>NZ_JAENHP010000029.1 GCF_016834655.1 Paractinoplanes ovalisporus | reverse complement strand
AGCCGCGGTCGCGGCCGAACTCAACAGCCGCCCCCGCATGACCCTCGACTGGGACACCCCCGCCGAACGCCTCGCTAAACTCCTCAACACCGACCGTGTTGCAACGACCCCCTGAAACCACCCGCCCTGGGAGATGCCGACGAAGCTACGCCCTGTCAAGCCCTGGCGCGGGGTTGTCCACAGTTGGCGCTCGGCCCGATGACCGAGTTATCCACAGGCGAGCCGGCTGCCCCCGGATGCTGAGCGCCGACAGAACCAGCGGCCCCGCAGCTGAAGCCCAGGCGGCATCTGGACGACGAGCGGTCTCGCCGAATGCCGGCAGAACGGGCCGCCCCAACATCCGATGCCCGGGTCGCACCTGGGCCACGAGCCGGCTCCTGCCGAACGCCGGCAGAACGGGCGCCCCCACAGCTGAAGCCCTCGCGGCAATTGGACCGTATGCCGGCTCCTGCTGAACGCCGGGCGCGCTCTCAACCATCGTGAGTCGAGAGCCGCGCCGGGCTCAGGGGCGGTTGGCGACGCCGTCCAGCCAGAGTGTGTCTGAGTCGTCGCGATGGGCGCCGGAGGTTCCGACGTGTTTGTCGCTGATGGTGGGGCCGTTCTTGATGACGTGTACCAGGGCCATCGCGTGACCCCGCCCCAAGCCGTAATCCTCCTTCAACCACGCGACGATCTCGCCCGCCTTGGTCGACGGCTTGTCGAGTTCGCGCTCGTGGGCCAGCGCCATGAACTGGCGGGGAGTCAGTCCGGTCTTCGCCTCGATGTTGTCGAGATATGCCTGGAAGCTCATGGTCGTTCCTTCCTCTCAAGTCATCACGTCAGACCGGGCCACCCGGAGAATGTCATCGGCCGCTCGTTGTGACGTGCTTCATCAGTGGAGGTGGTAGAAGCGCCAGAAATCGTTCTCGATCGGGAGGACCGTCGGGGAATTGAAGCCGGCCTCGCGGGCCCACGCCAGCAAAGTCGGGGCGCGCAGGATCGTGCCGTTGGCGATCACCGGGTTCTCGGCCCGGGTGGCCGGCAGGCAGTGCAGGACGCTGAACGCGTATTGCAACCGCTCCATCTCGCCGGCGGGGGCGGTGAACGAGTCCTCCACCCGCTCGTCGCCGATGAAGACGCTGCCGCCGGGGGCCAGGGACGACCGGGCCGCCCGCAGCACGCCCACCGGGTCACCCATGTCGTGCAGAGCCTCGAAAATGGTCACCAGGTCGAAAGCGCCGGAATCCGCGACCGCCGCGTCGGCCGGACCGGAGGCGCCGGCATCCGCGACCGCGGCGTCGGCCAGGGCGAACGTCACCCGGTCAGCCACTCCGGCATCCGCCGCGGCCGCACGGGCCTCGGCGATCGACGGCTCGTCCAGGTCGACACCCCGTACGGAAATCGCCGGATAGGCCAGGGCGAGCGCGATCGACGACCGGCCGGCGCCGCAACCGAGGTCGAGCACCCGTGCGCCGGGCTCGGCGCGCAGGCGGGACTCGATGGCGGGCACGGCGGGCAGCCACTCAGTGGTCAGCTGGAGGTCGAACATCGGACGGTTGAACGCCGCGATGCCGTGCCGGATGTGGCGGCCGTAGTCGGCGTACGGAATGCCGGCACCGGTGCGGAATGCCTCGATCACCCTGGGCGTGAGCAGCCCCAGGCCGACCGCGAACTCCCCGGCCGTACCCAGATAGAAGGGGCCGCCCTCGTCCAGCAGGGCCTCGGCGGCGCCCTCGGCCAACGCGAAACGAGAATCTGAAACCGTCAGAAATCCCGCCGCGGCCTGCTGCGACAACCATTCCCCGGCGTACCGCTCGTCGATCCCGGCCGTCTTGGCCAGCTCGGCGGCGTCGAGCGGCCGGTCCCGCAGCGCGGCGTACAACCCCAGTTCCCGGCCCAGTTCCACAGTGAAAAGCTCGGCCGCACCGATCAGCGCGGCCAGTAGACGATCGCTGAGAGTCTCCATGATGAGGAGCGTGCGCCGGGCCGCGTGCAGCGCGCGTGCAGAGCGCTTGACCTCAACCTCGCTTCAGCTTGCAGACTCGCCGCATGAGAGCTGCCGTGTTCGACCGGTTCGGCCCGCCCGACGTCCTGCACGTGGTCCACATCCCCGATCCGCAGCCCGGCCCGGGTGAGGTCCGCGTGCGGGTGCTGGCCGCCGGTGTCCAGCCGTTCGACGTGGGTGTGCGTCAGGGGAACATGCCGTGGGCCAAGGTCGAGTTCCCGCAGACGATCGGCCAGGAGTACGCCGGTGTGGTCGACGCGCTGGGTGAGGGCGTACGGGATCTGGCCGTGGGTGACCCCGTGCTCGGGTCGACCATGCTCAACGGCAACGCCGAGCTGCTCTGTGTCGCCGCCGCGAACGTGGTCCGCAAGCCGCACAACCTCGACTTCCCGACCGCCGCCGCCCTGGTCGCCGCGTCCCAGACGGCCAGTGGCGCGCTGCTGGAACTGGGTGTCGGCGAGGGAGACGTGCTGCTCGTGCACGCGGCGGCCGGCAGCGTGGGGACGGTGGCCACCCAGCTCGCGCGTCTGGCCGGAGCGACGGTGATCGGTTCGGCCAGCTTCGACAACCATTCCCGCGTACGGCGTCAGGGCGCGCTCCCGGTCCCCTACGGCGAGGAGCTGATTGCGGCCGTACGGGATACCGGGCTGCAGCCGACCGCCGCGCTCGACGGTGCGGGGGCCGAGGCGATCGCGCAGTCGGTGGCCCTGGGCATCAGCCCCGACCGGATCGGCACGATCGTCGACGACAAGGCGGCCGCGGAACACGGTGTCCGGGTCGTGCGGGCCGGTCGTGACCCGGAGCGGCTGGCCCGGGTGATCGCGCTGGCCGCCGAGGGCAAGGTGCTCATGCCGGTGCAGGCGTTCCCGCTGTCCGAGGTGGTCGAGGCGCACCGCGCCGTCGAGTCGCGCCACAGCCACGGCAAGGTCGTGCTGATCATCGAGCCCTGACGTCCGGGCGGGTCGACGAAAGGACGCCGGCAAGCGCGACAACGAAAAAGACGAAGGACGCAGGCTCGCACGACAACGAAGACCGACGAAAGACGCAGGCTCGCGCGACGACGAAAACGACGAAACGGCGCCGATGGCTCAGGCTCGCGCGTCGACGAAGAGCGTGAGGCCGTCGAGCAGGCGGGCCAGACCGAACTCGAACAGCTGGTCGAGCCCGAAGTCGAACCCGTGCTCGGTCAGCTCGCGGAAGTGCTCCAGCGCCCCCGAGCCGATCATCCCCTCCAGCGACCCCTCCTGTGTCTCCATCCACTGTTCGCTGGTCAGCCCGGTCTCACGGACAGCCTCGTTCTCGATCTCCAGAGCGGTCGAGAGCCCCCGTACGAACGTGAACAGCATGATCTGCACGTACATCCGCTCGTGGGCGGTCAGCGCGGTGCCGTCGAAGGAGGCGAGCACCCACTCGGTGAGCAGCACGCCGTTCGGCGCGAGCTGCGGGCGGGTCAGCGACATCGAGGGGCCCAGCCACGGATGGCGCTGGAAGACGGCCCACTCCTCGCGGGCGCACAGCTCGAGGCAGGTGCGCCAGCTCGGCGGGTGCCGCGGCGGCAACCGGATCGCGCCGATGGCCACGTCGATCATGCCGACGATCAGCTCGTCGCGGCTCGGCACGTGCCGGTAGAGCGCCATCGTGGCCACCCCGAGCCCGGCCGCGAGCCGCCGCATGGTCAGCTCGGCCAGGCCGTGCTCGTCGGCGATCGCGATCGCGGTCCGCACGATGCGGTCCCGGCTCAGTTCGTGGTCCCGGCGCGGCGCCGGACCGGCGACCACCGTGCCCACGCCGGGCCGGGCGACGGTCAGCCCTTCTTCGCGCAGGGTGGCGTGGGCCTTGGTGGCGGTGGCGATCGCGACGCCCCACTCGCGGGTGATGGCGCGGGCTGACGGCACCCGGTCGCCCGGCCGCAGCTCACCCCGCTCGATGCGGCGCCGCACCTCCGCCACGATCCGCCGATAGGGCGGGTCCGTACTAGTACGCTCGTCGGCCATGACCCGACCGTACTAGGGCACTTTGCGCTCGGAAAGCGTCGCTTCTAGCGTCCTAGTACATGAGAGAACACCGTACGCAGCCACGCGTCCTCATCTCCGGCGGCGGCATCGCGGGCCCGGCCCTGGCCTGGTGGCTGACCCGGTCGGGGGCCGACGTGACGATCGTCGAGAAGGCGCCCGGCCCGCGCCCCGGCGGCCACGCGGTCGACATCCGAGGAGCGGCTCGCGGGGTCGCCGAGCGGATGGGGCTGATGCCGGCCATCGTGGACAGCCGGGTCGACGAGCGGGGCATCGCGCTGGTCGACGCCCGTGGCCGGCGGATGGCGGCGATGCCGGCCGGGCTGTTCGGCGGCGAGGGCATCGTGGCCGAGATCGAGATCGCCCGCGGCGACCTGTCCCGCATCCTGCTCGACGCCACCGCCACCACGACCGCCTACCGCTTCGGCGACCGCGTCACGGGTCTGCGCCCGGACGGCGACGGGGTCGACGTGACGTTCGCGAGCGGCGGCACCGAACGCTTCGACATCGTCGTCGGCGCCGACGGTGTCCACTCCGGAGTGCGGGCGCTCGCCTTCGGGCCCGAGGCGAGTTACGTACGGCCGCTGGGCGGTTACGGCGCCTACTTCACCGTGCCGGACCCCGGCGATCTGGCGAACTGGTTCCTGATGTTCAACGCGCCCGGCGGCCGGGTCGCGGGCGTGCGGCCCGAGCGCGGGGGCACCGCCAAGGCCAGCCTGAGCTTCCGGACGTCCCAGCGGCACGGCCGTCTCGACCGGGCCGCCCAGCAGCGGCTGCTGGCCGAGCGGTTCGCCGGCGTTGGCTGGCGGGTGCCGTCGTTCCTGGCCGCCATGCCCGGCGCCGGAGACTTCTATTTCGACTCGATCGACCAGGTTCGGGTCGAGCGCTGGGCCCGGGGCCGGGTGGTGCTGCTGGGCGACGCCGGATACTGCGGGTCGCCGCTGGCCGGGCTGGGCACGAGCCTGTCCCTGGTCGGGGCGTACGTGCTGGCCGGCGAGCTGGCCGAGGCGACCTCGCCCGAGGCCGCGTTCGCCGCCTACCAGGCGACCATGGCCGCGTACGTGGCCGACGGAACCCGGCTCCCGCCCGGCGGCATGGCCGGTTTCGCCCCCGGTTCACGCCTGGCGATCCGCTTGCGGGCGGCGTCGATGAACTCGATGGGCCGGTGGCCGATGAAGCAGCTGCTGGCCCGGCAGTTCGGCAAGGCCGAGGCGATCGACCTCAAGCCGTACCCGGCCCTGGTCCCTTAGCGCTGGTCTCGCAGCCGACGGTGGGAGCAAGACGCTAGGCAGCCGCGCGTTCCGGGGCCAGGCGTCAGGCAGTCACGCGTTCGGGAGCGATGTGTCAGGCGGCCGCGCGTTCCAGAGCCGGGCGGCGGCGCCGGGACGTCAGCTGCACGGCCGGGGGCACGTAGGCCTGGTCGAGGGCGCCGACGTCGGTGCCGGGCGGAACGATCTCGTCGATCCGGTCGAGCAGGTCTTCTCCCAGCGTGACCTCGGCGCCGGCCAGCAGGTCGTCCAGCTGCTCCATGGTGCGCGCGCCGAGCAGGGCGCTGGTCACGCCCGGATGCGCGATCACGAAGGCGATCGCCAGGTGGGTCAGCGGCAGGCCGGCCTCGGCCGCGAGCGGAACCAGCTTCTCGACGACCTCGACCCGGCGCTCGTCCGAGACGTGTTTGAAGAAGCGGGTGCGACGCAGGTCGGTCTCCTGGCCCTTGCGGATGCGGCCGGTCAGCGTGCCCTGGCCCAGCGGGCCCCAGACGAGCGTTCCCATCCCGTACTTCTGCGCGACCGGCAGCACGTCCCGTTCGATGCCGCGGTTGAGGATCGAGTACGGCGGCTGCTCGGTGCGGAACCGTTCCAGCCCGCGCCGCTCGGCCAGCCACTGGGCCTCGACGATGTCGGACGCCGGTGTGCCGGACGAGCCGATCGCCCGCACCTTGCCGCTGCGCACCAGGTCGGTGAGCGCGGACAGGGTCTCCTCCATGTCGGTGTCGGGGTCGAGCCGGTGGATCTGATAGACGTCGATGTAGTCGGTGCGCAGGCGGCGCAGCGACCCCTCGACCGCCTGCATGATCCAGCGCCGCGAGGCGCCCTGCCGGTTCGGCTCCTGACCCATCGGCCGGCCGAACTTGGTGGCGACCACCACCTGGTCGCGGCGGCCCTCGATCGCCTGGCCGACGATCTCCTCGGACTCGCCGTACGAGTAGACGTCGGAGGTGTCGATGAAGTTGATGCCGGCGTCGAGCGCCCGGTGGATGATCCGGATCGCGTCGCCGTGGTCGGCGTTCCCGACCCCCATGGCCGAGCCGAACATCATGGCGCCGAGCGCGTACGGGCTGACCTTGATTCCCGTACGGCCGAGACTGCGGTAGTTCATGGTTTCCCCTTGGATTCGCGGGTGAGCCCGTCGAGCAGCACGCCGACCATCCGATCGGTGTAGGCGCGTCCCTGGCCCGAGACGGACTGGCAGAGCAGAGCAACGGCGTGAAGCAGGTCTTCGGCGCCGACATCGGACCGGATCCCGTCGGCGGCGTGGTCGAGCAGCGTCTGCAGGGCGGGCCCGAGGCGCCGCAGGAAATAACCGGGCAGGGCCGCGTACGCCGGATCCCCGGAATGCAGGGCCGAGGCGAACCCGGGCTTGGTCGCCAGCAGTTCCACGTACGCCCGGAACCACTCCCGGAGCGCAGCGGCGGGCTCGTGGTCGGCGACCAGCGCGGGCGCCCGCTCGGCGACGGCGTCGATCTCGTGCTCGAGCACGGCCACGATCAGGTCGGAGCGCTGCGGGAAGTGCCGGTAGAGCGTGCCGACGCCGACCCCGGCCAAGTCGGCGATCTCCTTGGCCGGCGCGTCGACGCCCGAGCTCATGAAGACCGTGAGAGCGGCCCCGAGCAGCGCGTCCATGTTGCGCTGGGCATCCACCCGAACCCGACGCTGCGTCACGATCCACCTCAGAACTTATCCGGAAAGCTTTTCCGCTTCCCGACGCTACGCGCGCCCGCACACATGCGCAAGAGAATCGGAAAGCTTTTCCGGATAGTCAGGGCGGCCGGCGCGATCAGGCGGTGACGAGCGAGGTGGCCCGCGCGGTCAGGCGGTGACGTGCGAGGTGGCCCGCGCCAGGCGGTGGCGTACGGGCTCGTCCACGCGATCAGGCGGCGACGGGCGAGGTGGTCCCCGCGATCAGGCAGTGACGTGCGGGGGCGTCCGCGCGGTCAGGCGGTGACGTGCGGGGTGATCCAGTGCGTCAGGTTGGCCGGGCGGTCGGCCTTGCCGTAGAGCCAGCCCTGGATCATGTCGCAGCCCTGGTTACGCAGCCAGTCGCGCTGCTCGGGGGTCTCCACGCCCTCGGCCACCACCCGGTGGCCCATCGCGTGGGTCATGGCCAGCACGGCCCGGACGATGGGCTCGTTGGTGCCGTCGCCGATCCGCATGACGAACGAGCGGTCGATCTTCACGATGCCGACCGGGAGGCGCTGCAGATAGCTGAGCGACGAGTAACCGGTGCCGAAGTCGTCGATGCACAGGGTCACCCCCAGGGCGTGCAACGCGTTCAGCGTCAGCAGGGCGGCCTCGATGTTCTCCATGACGCCGGACTCGGTGATCTCCAGCCACAGCGCGGACGGCGGCAGCCCGGTGTCGCGCAGCACCTCGTCGACGACGCGGACCAGGGAACCGTCGCGCAGCTGGCGGACGGCCACGTTCACCGACACGTGCAGGGGCCGGGCCTCGGGGCCGCGTTCCAGCGACCACTCGACGAGCTGACGGGCGGACTCGCGCAGCAGCCACTCCCCCATCTCGACGATCATGCCGGTCTCCTCGGCGACCGGGATGAACTCCATCGGGCTGACAAAGCCGAGCGTCGGGGATTCCCAGCGCATCAGGGCCTCGAAGCCGTCCAGCTCGCCCGAGGCGACGTCGATGATCGGCTGGAAGTGCACGGCCAGCTCCCCACGTTCGCCGGCCCCGCGCAGCGCCTGCTCCAGGTTGACCCGGTCGCGCACCTTCTCGCGCAGCGACGAGTCGAACAGGGCCACGGCGTTGCGGCCCGAGCCCTTGGCCTTGTACATCGCGGTGTCGGCGTCGCGGATCAGCTCGAGCGCGTGCGCGCCGCCGTGCGACTTGGCCAGGCCGATCGACGCCGAGACGACCACGTCGCCGACCGACAGCGGGAACGGGCGGGCGAACTCCTCGAGCAGCCGGTCGGCCAGCGACTCGGCCAGGCGCAGATGCGACGGGCTGGCCAGCGCGATCACGAACTCGTCGCCGCCGATCCGGCAGACCAGGTCCTCGTCGCGCACCTGGGCCGAGAGCCGGTCGGCGACCGCGCACAGCAGCTCGTCGCCGACCTCGTGACCCCACCGGTCGTTGACGTGCTTGAACCGGTCGAGGTCGATGAAGAGCAGGCTGATCTCGAGGTTCTCCCCGGTCACCCGATCGCCCCACTCGCTGACCGTCTCGGAGAGCAGCTCGCGGTTGGGCAGGTCGGTCAGCGCGTCGTGGGTGGCGCGGCGGCGGCTGGCCCGTTCGGCCCGCGCCCGGGAGTTGTTGGAGCGCACCACCCGGGCCAGCACGGCCAGCATCAGCAGCACGCTCAACGCCGTACGGATCAGGTCGTTGGCCAGGCCACCGGCCGGCATCATCGAGGTCACCGCGGTCGGCACCGAGACCACGAGGGCGATCAGTGCCAGCCGGCGACGGCTCAGGTCGCGGACGACGATGTGCTGCGGCTCGGTGAGCGTCCGCATCGACGGGTGCATCGCCGCCGCCGGAACGGCCACGAACATCACCATGGAGATCATGTCGAGGACGTGGGTCGACATGTCGATCAGCTCGGCGTTGCGCAGCGTGTAGTAGGTGTCGCCGAGGAACATGCCGCTGGACGCGATGATCAACAGCCACATGGCGGGCTGGCGGGCGCCACCGGCCAGCAGCAGCTGGGCGACCAGCACGAGCAGCACCACGTCGAAGATCGAGAACAGCGCGTCGACCACCCGGAGCGGGCTCATCCCCGAGCCGGCCAGCGCCGGTTCCAGCACGAAGGTCCAGACCAGCAAGGCCGCGGCCAGGCCGACCAGCACGGCGTCGACCCGGGCCGGATCGTCCTCGCCCGCACGCCGGCGTTTCAGCATCCCGGCGAAGGCGGCCCCGATCAGGAGGTACGCGGGCAGGACGAGCGCGTCGGGGATGAGGACCAGCATCGTCGGCGGCGACGTGTTCGTGCTGGGCCAGATGACGCGGATGGCCATGGTGACGACGAAGAGATAGGCGCCGATCTCGATGCAGCGCCACGGCGCGCGATCCTCGGGCGGCAGGAAGCGGCGCGGGCCGACCCGCAGCCCGACGAGACCGAGCACGACGATCAGGACGATCGCCACCTGCTGCGCCCATACCGGGCCGGCCGCCTGAACCACGAGCAGCGGCAGCGCCAGCGCTATATGCAGAACAAAGCCGCGCCGACCCGTACGGGAAAGCGCCGCGGCGCCGGCGTCGGAACTGGTCACGCCCTTCCATCGGCGGCGCGACACGGCTTCTTAAAAGTCCGACACGCCGGACGTTCGGACGGGATCTCACGATTTTCGACGGATTGTCCGTCCTAGTTCTGGATTCGCCGGACGTCCGGTCCCTGCGGCGGCGAAGGTGTCACTTGGCCGATCAACCAGGACCACGGGGGGACACGTGCACCGGAATCGGACGAAACTTCTGGCTGCCTCGGGACTGCTGGCGATGCTCGCCGGAACCGGCAGCGTGCCCGCGGGAGCGGCCGGACCGCAGCCGGTCCGGACCGCCGCGCCGGCCCTGCAGACGGTTGATCTCGGCGAGGTGGCCGGCCGGTCCACGATCAGCCCGTTCAGCCTGGTCGGCGTGACGTGGGCCGACCCGCGGGCGAGCCTCGACGGCGTCGTCCAGGTGCGCACGCGGGCCGTCGGCTCGGCCCGGTGGACCCCCTGGCAGACGCTGGAGACCGACGGTCGCGCTCCCCATGACTTACGGGGCTCGTCCGATCCGCTGTGGGTGGGCCCCTCGGACGGGATCGAGGCCCGCGTGCTCGGCGCCCGCCACCCGCTCCCGCGCGGCCTGCGGGTCGACCTGATCAACCCGGACGCGGAGGAAGGCCCCCCGCAAGCGAAGGAAAAAGCTGACGCGCGGGCGGAAAGCACGCGCGAGGGCAGGCTCGGAGGCGGCGCACGGGAGAGCGCGCGAGCGGAAGGCACGGGCACGCTCGATGGCGGCGCGCGGGAGAAGAACGCGCGGCCGGAAAGCACGGGCGCGCAGGGAGAAGGCGCGCGCGAGGAGTCGGCGCGGGCGATCGGGGCCGGGGTTCTGGGCCGGCGGGCGGCGCCCAAGTCGGCGGTGCCACTGCCCGCGCGGCCGGTTCCCCGCATGGTGACGCGGGCCGGCTGGCGGGCCAACGAGTCGATCGTCAAGGGCGTGGCCGAGTACACCGGCCCCACCCAGGTCTTCTTCGTGCACCACACCGCGACCGGCAACGGCTACAGCTGCGCCCAGTCGGCCGGCATCGTCCGCGGCATCCAGGCCTACCAGGTGCGCAGCCGCGGCTGGGACGACGTCGGCTACAACTTCCTGATCGACAAGTGCGGCACCGTCTTCGAGGGCCGCCGCGGCGGGGTCGGGCGGACCGTGCTGGGCGCGCACACCATGGGCTTCAACGCCGACGCCAGCTCGATCGCCGTGATCGGCAACTACGCCGGGCACGGGGTCACACCGAGGGTCAAGACCGTGATCGCCGCCGTGGCCGCGTACAAGCTGGGTGCGTACGGGAATGCCCCGAACGGCCGCGTCGTGCTCACCTCGGGCGGCGGCAACCGCTTCCCCAAGGGTCAACGGGCCGCGCTGTGGCGCATCGCCGGCCACCGCGACGCCGGCCTCACCGCCTGCCCCGGCAACGCCCTCTATGCCCAGCTCCCGTCGATCCGGGCGATCGCCGGTGGCGCCCCGGCCGGCCTGCACGTGCTGCGCATCGGCGGCACCGCACTCTCGGCCCGGCGCTATTTCACCAAGGGCCTGATCCAGCCGGTCTGGACCACCGGCACCCCGTCCGCGCTGATCAACCGGTTCGAGGTGTGGGTCGACGGCGTGCTCCGGGTGGCGGCGCCCGGCGGCCACCGCACCACCCGCCTGCGCCTGACCCCGGGCAGCCACACGCTCACCGTGCGGGCCATGCACCTGTCCGGCCGCTCGACCACGGTGAGCAGCCGGGTCATCGTCGACGCGGACTCGCCGGTGTTCGCGGCCAAGCCGGCCCTGGCGCTGCGGCCGGGCACGATCAGCTCCGGGGCCGTGCCGCTGCGGCTGCGCTGGACCGTGGGCGACGGCGTCGCGCTGGGCTCGGTCGGCCTGACCCGGCCGCTGGCGGTCAACCTGGGCACGACTTCCCGCAGCCGGGATGTGGCGGCGCCGCCCAACCGGGCCACCCCGTTCACCGTGCGGGCGATCGACCGGGCCGGCAATGCCGCGAGCGCGACCATCACCCGTACGCCGTGGGTGGTCTCGGAGGCCTCGGCCCGCCGCACCGGAAGCTGGGCCGCCCTGCGCAACGGGGGCTATCTGGGTGGAACCGCCGTCGGTGGCAGCACCCGGGGAGCCAGCGCGAGCTGGACGTTCAGCGGCACCTCGGCCGCGCTGGTCCTCAGCAAGGGCCCGCGGGCGGGACGGGTCGGGGTGTTCCTCGACGGGCGGCCGCAGGGCATGGTCGACCTGCGCTCGGCGTCGTCGGCGCCGCGTCAGGTGGTCTGGTCGCGGTCGTGGGCGGGCAGCGGCGAGCACACCGTTCGGGTCGTGGTCGAGGGCACCGCGGGACGTCCGGGCGTGGCGCTCGACGGGCTGGTCTACCTCAAGTAGAAGACGGGCTGGTCTACCTCAAGTAGAAGTCGGAAGTAACTGACAGAAGGTGTCAGCCTTGCCGGGAAGGATCGCGGTCATGAGTGGATTCGCCACGTTAGCGATGATCAATCTGGACGCGTCCGACCCGGCGGGGCTGGCCCGTTTCTACGCCGGCGTGCTCGGCTGGGAGGTCCTGCACGCCCAGGACGAATACGCCATGATCGGCGACGGTTCGACCAGCATCGGGTTCGGCCAGGTCCCGGGTTATCAGGGCCCGGGCTGGCCCGCCGAGAGCGCACCCAAGCGCTACCACCTCGACTTCTATGTCGACGACCTGGACAAGGGCGAGGAGCAGGCCCTGGCCCTGGGCGCGACCAAGCCGGCCGAGCAGCCCCAGCCCGACCGCTGGCGGGTGCTGCTCGACCCGTCCGGCCAGCCGTTCGACATCTGCCTAAAAAGCTAGGGCCTGCGTCACCAGGCCGGTCAGCGTCCAGTCGGCGATACGGTCGAAGCCCGGTTCGCGGCCCTGGCCACCCTCGGCCAGGACCGCCGCCAGCTCGGGGAACTCCCCGCTCGCGACCGCCTCGCCGATCAGGGCGACCTGATCCTCCTGAGGGGTGGCCGGGGTCGTCTCGGCCGTCACGAAAGACGCCACGAACCCGGTCATGAGCGCCACGATCTCCATCTTGGTCGGCCCGTCGAGGCCGGTCGGCGCCAGCGCGGCCAGCCCCTTCTCCAGATAGGCGAGCATGTTGCGGCCGGTCAGCCGCCGGTTGGGGATGGCCGCGGGCAGCCACGGATGCGCCAGCATCAGTTTGCGCTGGGCGCCGGCCACGGCGATCAGGTCGGTACGCCAGTCGCCGGTGGCCGCCGGCAGCACGAGCTCGCCGCCGACCCGGTCGACCATCAGGTCGAGCAGCCGGTCCTTGTCCGGCACGTAGGTGTAGAGCGACATCGCCCCGGCCCCGATGTCCTGGGCGATCCGGCGCATGGTGAGCGCGGCCAGTCCCTCGGCGTCGGCGATCCGGATCGCGGCGTCCACGACCTGCTCCCGGGTGTGCGACGGCGGGCGTCCGCGGGGCATCGATACCTCCTGCTAGTATTTCCGGTACGACGTACGATAAATGCGGGGGTAGCCATGCGAAGACTGCCACTGTCCCTCCGACTCCTCGCCCGCCGGGGCCCGAAAGCCCCCTTCGAGGTGCACCGCGAGACGGCCCAGCGGGTGCCGGCCGCCGACGGAAGCCCGTTGCTCACCGACCACTACGCCCCGGTCACCGGCGAGCCGTGCCCGACCGTGCTCATCCGGGCCCCGTACGTGCGAAGCGGTTTTCCCTGGAACCTCTTCTACGGGGTGCGCTTCGCCGAGCAGGGCTTCCACGTGTTGCTGCAGAGCACGCGCGGGACCGGCGGCTCGGGCGGCACGTTCCACGCCTGGCACCACGAGACGGCCGACGCCCGGGCCACCGTCGAGTGGCTGCGCAAACAGGACTGGTTCACCGGCGACCTGTTCACGGTGGGCGCCAGCTACATGGCGTACACGCAGGCGGCTCTGGCCGTCGACCCACCGCCCGAGTGGCGCGGCGCGGTCATGCAGGTGGGTCACACCGACCCGCAGAACTTCTTCTGGGCCGGCGGCGCCTTCGGGCTCGAGCGCGCGCTGGTCGGCGGTCTCGCCCTCAAGCAGGGCGGGCTCACCACCCGGGAATTCATGACCGGGCCCCTGCGCATGCGGTTCCGGATGCGGCAGATCACGCTCGGGCGGCCGCTCCTCGACGCCTATCCGTCGGCTTACGGGGGCCGGCGACCGGCGTTCGAGGAGTGGCTGGCCCATCCCGAGCGGGACCACTGGCGCGAGACCGAGCTGGTCAAGGTGGCCGGCGCCATGGAGGTGCCGACCAGCCTGCTGACCGGCTGGTGGGACCTGAGCCCGGGCCAGGTGCTCGAGCAGTACACCCGGATGCGGGCCGCCGGTCGCGACGTCGACCTGCTGATCGGCCCGTGGACCCACACCAACTTCCTCGAGCGCGGCTGGGCCGAGACGATCGCGCAGGCGATGCGGCGGCTGCGCGGCGAGCCCCCGGCCTACCGGGTGCGCGTGCACGTCGGCGGCGTGGACGAGTGGCGTGACCTGCCCGACTGGCCACCTCCGGGCGTACGGGAAATGCCTCTCGCTCTGGACGGGATGCGGGCCGAGCGCGGGTGGTCGTTCCGCTACGACCCGGCCGACCCGACCCCGTCGATCGGTGGCGCGCTGCAGTCGGCGTCGCAGGGCCAGGTCGACAACGCCGAACTGGAACGCCGGGCCGACGTGCTGCTGTTCACCGGGGAGCCGGTCGAGTCGCCGCTGACCCTGATGGGCCCGGTGCGCGCCGAACTCGACGCCTCGACCACCGCGGTCAGCGGCGACCTGTTCGTGCGGCTCTGCGACGTCGACCCGGCCGGCGTGTCCCGCAACCTCTGCGACGGGCTGACCCGGTTCGCCGACGACGGCCGGGTGACGGTCGACCTGGGCCACATCGCCCACGTCTTCCGGCCCGGCCACCGGCTGCGGGTGCAGGTCAGCGGCGGCGCCCACCCGCGCTTCCTGCGCAACTACGGCACCGGCGAGGAACCCGGCTGGGCCACCCGGCTGGAGCCGACCGAGACGACGATCGGCTCCGGCTCGGCCCTGGCGCTGACCGTCAGCTCGTGACGCGCTTGTAGACGACCGCCTGCCACGGCGCCAAGGTGAGATCGGAAGGTGCCGTGGCCAGGTTGGTCAGCAGCAGCTCGGCGCCCGACCAGTCGTCGTCGAGGTCGGCCTTCACCGTCTCGCCCGAGAAGTTGCCGATCACCAGCAGCTCGGTGCCGCCCAGACGGCGGGTGAAGGCGTACAGCTGCTCGTGGTTGGGCAGCACCAGCGTGAAGTCGCCGTCGACGACCACCGGCTCGGTGTGCCGCAGCTCGATCAGCTTGCGGTAGTAGTGGAAGACCGAGTCGGGGTCGGCCCGCTCGGCCTCGGCGTTGATCTCGGGATAGTTCGGGTTGACCGCGAGCCACGGGGTTCCGGTGGTGAACCCGGCGTGCGCCGAGGGGTCCCACTGCATGGGCGTACGGGCGTTGTCCCGGCCCCGGGCGCGCAGCACGGTCAACACCTCGTCGGGCGTACGTCCTTCCTGGTCGATCGCCTGTGCGTACTGGCCGAGGGCTTCGATGTCACGGAAGTCGCCGATCGTCCGGAAGGGGAAGTTGGTCATGCCCAGCTCTTCGCCCTGATAGACGTAGGGCGTTCCGCGGTGCATGTGCAGCACGGTGCCGAGCATCTTGGCCGACTCCGTGCGGAACTGCTTGTCGTCGCCGTAGCGCGACACGGCCCGGGGCTGGTCGTGGTTGTTCCAGTAGAGGCTGTTCCAGCCCACGTCGGCCAGGCCCACCTGCCACCGGTTGAAGATCGCCTTGAGATTGGTGAGCTGCAACGGGACCAGCAGCCAGGGGTCGGCGCCCCGGTCGGCCCAGACGTGGTCGAACTGGAAGACCATGTCGACCTCGTGCCGCTCGGGGTCGGTGAACAGGATCGCCTCGTCCACGGTCACGCCCGGCATCTCGCCGACGGTCAGCATCGCGTCGCGCCCGGCGAACACCTTGGCGTGCATCTCCTGCAGATACTCGTGCAGCCGGGGGCCGTTGATGAAGCCGGCCGAGCCGTCCCCGTACGAGGAACCGGCGACCATCCGCCCGTCGGGCAGCGGCACCACCTTGGAGATCATGTTGATGACGTCCATCCGGAAGCCGTCGATGCCCCGGTCGAGCCACCAGTTCATCATCGCGTAGACGGCCTCCCGGACCTCCGGGTTCTCCCAGTTGAGGTCGGGCTGCTTCTTCGAGAACAGGTGCAGGTAGTACTCGCCGGTCTTCTCGTCGAGCTCCCAGGCCGAGCCCCCGAACACCGATCCCCAGTTGGTGGGCTCGGCCCCGGGCGTGCCCGGCTCGATCCCCTCGCGGGCCGGCTGCCACCAGTACCAGTCCCGCTTGGGGCTGTCCTTGCTCGACCGGCTCTCGACGAACCACGGGTGCTCGTCCGAGGAGTGGTTCACGACCAGGTCCATGATCAGCTTCATGCCGCGGGCGTGCACCCCGGCCAGCAGCTCGTCGAAGATCTCGAGGGTGCCGAAGACCGGCTCGATGTTCTGGTAGTCGCTGATGTCGTAACCGTTGTCGTCCTGCGGCGAGGGATAGATCGGCGACAACCAGATGACGTCGACTCCGAGGTCGGACAGGTGGTCCAGGTGGTCGATGATTCCCCGCAGATCACCCATGCCGTCGCCGTCGGCGTCCGCGAAGCTCCGCGGGTAGATCTGGTAAACAACCGCGCTCTTCCACCACAGATCCGTCATGGGTCTTCTCTAACACGATTACGCCGGGTCCAAAGGCTGGGCATACTAACCAAGTGTTAACTACGGAAATGCGGCTTTTGTCATGAGAGTAGCGATGCTGGGGCCGATCGCCTGGCGTACCCCGCCCCGCCATTACGGCCCCTGGGAACTCGTGACGAGCCTGATCACCGAGGGACTGGTGGAACGCGGCATCGACGTGACGCTGTTCGCCACCCTCGACTCGATCACCAAGGCCACCCTCGACGGCGTCGCCCGGGGCGGGTACGAGGAGTGCGACGACCTCGACGGCCGGGTCTGGGAGGCGCTGCACGTCGGGCACGCGCTGGCCCGCTCGGGCGAGTTCGACATCGTGCACAACCACCTCGACTGGCTGCCGCTGGCTTTCTCGGAGCTGTGCCGGGCCCCGATGGTGACGACGATCCACGGCTTCTCGGGGTCGAACATCCTGCCCGCCTACCGTCGCGGCCGGTCCGCGTACGTCTCGATCTCGGACAGCGACCGCTCCCCCGACCTCGAATACCTCGGCACCGTGCACCACGGCATCGACCTGGACGAGCTGCCGGTGCGCGCGGAGGCCGGGGACGACCTGATCCTGTTCGGGCGCATCCACCCCGACAAGGGCACCGACCGGGCCATCGAGATCGCCCGGCGGGCCGGCCGGCGGCTGGTCATGTGCGGGATCGTGCAGGACCGCGCGTTCTTCTCCGAGCGGATCGAGCCCCGGATCGACGGGGACCGGGTCGTCTATCTGGGCTCGGTCGGGCCGGACGAGCGCGGCGCCATCCTCTCTTCCGGGCTGGCGCTGCTGCACCCGATCCGGTTCGCCGAGCCGTTCGGGCTCTCGGTGGTGGAGTCGATGGCCTGCGGGACGCCCGTGATCGCCTTCCGGAAAGGCTCGATGCCCGAAGTCGTCGACGAGGGCGTGACCGGGCATCTGGTCGAGAACGTGGACGAGGCGGTCGTCGCCGTCGACCGGGTGCACAAAATCGACCGGACGGCCTGCGCGCGACGGGCCCGGGAGCGGTTCTCCCGGGACCGCATGGTTGAGAACTACCTGGAGATTTACCGAAAAATCATCAGTTGAATAGGTCTTTCTTGTTAACGTCGTTTTGTGAATTGCACGTTAAACGGAGCAATTTCCCGGAGTTTCGTCATGGCGTTTTCGCGCGGCCCCCACCGGCCCGTTCGCGTGCGCTGAGCCGTGCTGCGGGGAGGCAGCCGCCGAAGGAGAAAGGCCTTGTCATGCCCGCCACGTACGGTTTTCTGAGCACCTACCCGCCGACCCAATGCGGTTTGGCGACCTTCAATGCGGCACTCGCCACGCATCTGACCAATGGCGGGCCGTCCGGGGTCGTCCGGCTGCTGGCCGGGGACAGTGTCAGCGGCGGCATCGAACTGGACAAGGCCGCGCCGCGAACCGTGCACACGTGGCACACCGACACCCCCGGTGGCTGGCCGGCGGCGGCCAACGCGCTCAACCGCTACGACGTGGCGATCGTCCAGCACGAGTACGGGATCTATCCCGGCGACGCCGGCAACGAGGTGCTCCCCCTGCTGCGCGCGCTGAAGGTGCCCTCCATCGTCGTGCTGCACACCGTGCTCAGCACGCCCGACCCGTTGCAGCGTCAGGTGCTCGAACGGATCGCCGCGACGGCCGACGCGGTCGTCACCATGACCGACACCGCCCGCCAGCGGCTGACCGCCGGATACGACGTCGACCCGCGCAAGATCTCGGTCATCCCGCACGGCGCCGGCAGCCGCGGCACCGGCCCGAGCGAGGACCACGACCGCCCGCACCTGCTGAGCTGGGGGTTGCTCGGCCCGGGCAAGGGCATCGAATGGGCCCTGCGCGCGCTGGCACTGCTCGGCGACCTCGACCCGGCGCCGGTCTACACGGTCGCCGGTCGCACCCACCCGAAGGTGCTCGAGCAGTTCGGCGACGTCTATCGCGACTCCCTGAAGGAACTGGCCGCCTCGCTCGGCGTGACCGGCGCGGTGCGCTGGGAGGACGCGTATCTGGAGGAGGACGACCTGACCCGGCTGATCCGCTCGGCCGACGTGGTGGTGCTGCCGTACGACTCCACCGAGCAGGTCACCTCGGGCGTGCTGATCGAGGCGGTCGGCGCCGGTATCCCGGTCGTCGCCACCGAATTCCCGCACGCCGTCGAGCTGCTGGCCGACGGTCCCGGACTGCTGGTTCCGCACCAGGACCCGGAGGCGATGGCCTCGGCGATCCGGCACGCGCTGGCCGAGCCCGCCCTGTCGGTGGGCCTGACCGGCCTGGCCGGCGGGCCGACGCTGCGCTGGCCCGCGGTGGCCGCCCGCTACCAGGCCCTGGCCGCACGCCTGATCGCCGCCCGTTCGCCGCTGGCCGCGTCGGTTCCGGCGTGACGGCGACCAAGGCCCCCGGTGGGCTCCGACTCGTTCCGCCACCCATCCAGCTCGCCGACGCGCCGCCGCCGGACTGGTCGCACGTCGTCCGGCTCTCCGACGACACCGGGCTGCTCGAGCACGCCCGCAACGCGATCGTGCGGCGCGAGCACGGCTACTGCGTCGACGACGTCTCGCGGGGCCTGCTGCAGATCTGCCGGGAACCGCGGCCGACGATCCAGCTGGTCGGGCTGGCCGAGCGCTACCTGGCGTTCCTGACCCACGCGTCGGGCCCGGACGGCGGCTTCCGCAACCGGTTCTCGTACGAGCGGCGCTGGGAGGACGAACCGTCGACCGGCGACTGGTGGGGCCGCGCGCTCTGGGGGCTGGGCACCGCGGCCGGCCGCTCGACCGTGCCGTGGATCCGGCGGGAGGCGCTCAACGCGTTCCGGATCGGCTGCCGCACCCGCTCGCCGTGGTCACGGGCGATGGCGTTCGCCGGTCTGGGCGCGGCCGAGGTGCTGCGGGCCGACCCGCGGGCCACCGAGGCCGCCGACCTGCTGGCCGACGCGGCCACGGTGATCGGGCTGCCCTCGGGCGCCTCGCCGGACTGGGTCTGGCCCGAGCCCGAGCTCACCTACGCCAACCCGGCGCTGGCCGAGGTGCTGATCGACGCCGGCGACCTGCTCGGCGACGAGCCGCTGCTGCGGGCCGGCCTGCGGATGCTGGCCTGGCTCTGCCGCGAGCAGGACAACGAGGGGCACCTGTCGGTCGTGCCGGTCGGCGGGTGGCGGCCCGGGGTGCCCAAGCACCGCTTCGACCAGCAGCCGATCGAGGCCGCCGCGACCGCCGACGCCTGCGCCACCGCGGCCGCGGTCACCGGCGACGAGCGCTGGGACGAGCAGCTGTTCCGGGCGGTCGCGTGGTTCCTGGGCGACAACGACGGGCGGAAACCGATGTACGACCCCCTAACCGGCGGATGTTATGACGGGTTGACGGTAAATGGCCCTAATGTGAATCAAGGAGCCGAATCCACCCTCGCGCTCGTCTCCACGCTGCAGCACGCCCGCACGCTGGCGACCCGGAGCGCGACCCGACCGTCAGGCGGCCTAGCGTGACCGCAACCATGAACAAATCCGACATGATCACCAGGCACGACGTCGTCATGCAGCCGGACGGCCGGCGCGTCGTGATCAAGCTGTTCGTCCCCGGCGAGGACTCGCACACCGTCAAGAACCGGGCCGGCCGCCTGATCGAGCGCATCATGCAGCTCGACGAGGACGAGATCAGCCGCATGCTCGACGACGTGCTGACCCGCTTCGGGGGCCGCCACCACGACCTGCTGGGCACGTTCCAGCACCACTACGACCTGGTGCAGCACCGGGTGCCGCCCGAGATCGAGCTGTCGCCGACCGCCCGCACGCTGATCGGCGCGTACTTCAGCCACGAGTTCGCCATCGAGGCGGCCGCGCTGTGCAACCCCTCGATGGTCGAGCACCCCGACCAGGCCGGTCTCGAGCCGGGCGAGCTGCGGGTGGCGATCAGTCTGCGCCAGATCGGCGAGGGGCACATCTCGTCCATCGGGTTCTGCTCGGCCGTGCTCGGGCCGGGCGACCAGCTGCGCATGGAGGACCGCGACGGCCCGCTCATGGTGGGCCAGCGGGTCGACGCCACGCACTGGAAGAACCAGCTGGCCGCGGCGCTGATCGACGCCGAGATCGACAACGAGGCGTCCTCGTACGTGGTCTCGGTGCTGCCCGAGCGGTTCACCGATGTCGAGTTCGAGGATGTCATCTCGCACGTGCCGGGTGAGCTGCTGGCCCGGCCGCACTCGCAGGAGACGATCGACCGGATCCGGCACATCGTCTCCGAGGACTACGCGCTGCAGTTCCCGTGCGCGGTGCCGCTGCACCAGCGGGTCATGTGGCCCGCGACCCCGGCCGAGAGCAACGGCATGGAGGACGCCCGGTTCGTCCGCGTGCTCGACCCGGACGGCCGCCACGTCTATCAGGCGACCTACACCGCGTACGACGGGCGGCAGATCTCCGGGCGGGTGATCTTCACACGCGACCTGCGGCACTTCGAGGTGACCCGGATGAGCGGGCCGGCCGCGCGCAACAAGGGCGTGGCGCTGTTCCCGCGCTACATCAACGGCAAGAAGATGGCGCTCTGCCGCAACGACGGCGAGACGCTGGGCCTGGCCGTCCGCGACGAGCAGCACCGCTGGCAGCTGTCGGCGCCGCTGCTGATGCCGCACCGGGGCTGGGACCTGATCCAGGTCGGCAACTGCGGCTCGCCGATCGAGACCGAGGCCGGCTGGCTGGTGCTCACCCACGGCGTCGGCCCGATGCGGCGCTACGCGATCGGCGCGATGCTGCTCGACCTCGACGACCCGGCCAAGGTGCTGGCCGATCTGCCCGAGGGCCTGATCTTCCCGGACGAGATCGAGCGTGAGGGGTACGTGCCCAACGTGCTCTACTCGTGCGGCGGGCTCGTGCACGACGGGCGCTTCTGGATGCCGTACGGGGCCAGTGACGTGCGGATCGGCTTCGCCAGCATGCCGCTGGACGCGCTGCTGGCCCAGATGGTGCCGGTCGGCCGCAAGGTCAGCGGGCGTCGTGGACAAGCAGGGCGATCTGCACCCGGTTCGTCAGCGACAGCTTCGTAAAGATCCGCGACACGTACGCCTTGACGGTGGCCGTGCTCATCAGCAGTTCCGCCGCGATCTCCTGGTTCGTGCGGCCCTCGGCGACCAGCCGGGCGACATCCTGCTCGCTCGGGCTGAGCTTGTCGAGGGCCGCGCGCGCCCGGTCCCGGCTCGGGTCGACGCCCACGCCGGAGACCAGGCCGATCATCTTGCGTAGCACCTCGGGCGACATCATCGGCTCACCACCGGCCACCCGGCGTACGGCGTCGGCGATCTCGCGGGGCGGGGTGTGCTTGAGCAGGAACCCGCCGGCGCCGGCCCGCAGCGCCCGCAGCACGTGCTCGTCGGTGTCGAACGTCGTCAGCACGATCACCTCGGGCGCTTCCTTGCGCCGCCGCAGCGACTCGGTGGCGCTCAGCCCGTCGAGACCCGGCATGCGGATGTCCATCAGCACGACGTCGGGCTGATGCGTGTTGACGGCGGCCGCCACCTCGGTGCCGTCGGCGATCGCACCCACCACCTCGAGATCGTCGAACGCCCCGAGCATCATGGTCAGCCCGGCCCGTACGAGGGCGTCGTCGTCGACCAGAAGCACTCTCACCGTGGCCACGGCAACCAGGCTTTCAGATAGAACTCGCCGGACGGCGTCGGGCCGTGCTCGATGTGACCGCCGGCCAGTGCCACCCGCTCGCGCAACCCGGTCAGTCCGGCCCCGGCGCCGGGCATGGTCGGCCCCCGCCCGGTGAGGGTGTTGCGGACCGCGACGTCGAGCCCGTGCTCGGCCCCGCCGCTGATCGCCACCTTCACCGGGGCGCCCGGCGCGTGTTTGCGGGCGTTGGTCAGGGCCTCCTGGACGATGCGGTAGGCGTGCCGGCCCACGGTGTCGGGCACGTCGCCGTCGCTGTCGAGCGCGAGCCCGACATCGGCCCCGGCCACTCGGGACTGCTCGACCAGCGCCGGCACGTCACCCAGGGTGGGCTGGGGCTGGTCCTCGGCCGGGGCCCGCAGCACCCCGATGACCGTACGCAGGTCTTCCAAGGCATCGTGCGCGCATTCGCGGATCACACCGGCCGCACGCTGCTCCTCGGGGGAGGACTCACGGCGTACTTCCAAGGCCCCCGCATGCACGGCGAGCAGCGAGATGCGGTGAGCCAGAACGTCGTGCATCTCGCGGGCCAGCTGCTCACGCTCGGCCAGCTTGGCCTGCTCGACCCGCAGCCGCTGCCCCTCCTCGGCCTGCCGGGCCCGCTCGGCCCACGACGCCACCAGCTGCCGCTGCGAGCGCACCAGCATCGCGATCGCGACCACGCTGACGTGCAGCAGCACGATGAAGACGACGCTCTCGTAGAACCAGCGGGTCGCCCCGAACGCCAGGTAATAGAGCGGGACGACGACCGCGGTGTGCAGAGTGACCAGGCCGATGACGACCCGGGCCCGGCGGTGCAGGCCGACCGCGAACAGCGCGATCGGGGTGACGCCCATCGGCATGGCCAGCAGGATGCCGGCCGGCATCACCAGCAGCGTGAGCGTGACCGGGCGGCGGCGCCGGAACAGCACCAGCCCGGCCACCGCGAGCGCGCCGACGAACAGTTCGAGCGCCAGCGGGGCGTTGTCGCTGTCGTCGGGGGCCGGGTTCATCAGGAAGAAGACGCCGAGCGCGGCGGCCACCAGGCCCAGCCCGAGCTCCAGCAGCCATCTCCGCATACCGGCGACGCTACCGGTGGCGTGCGACGACGGGCAGTCGACTTTGGTCTACGCCACGTCGACCCGAGTCGGTATCGCCCGCCCGCCCGTCCCCGCGAGACTCGGTGGCGTGCTGGAACAGGAAACGACGACCGTACCCACCCCGATGTGGTCGCGGGTGCTCGTGTGGCTCTGCCTGCCGGTCGTGGGCGCCGCCCTGCTGTGGGGCGTCCTGCTGCTGATCGACTGGCTGCCGTTCGGCGGGCCGCTCAACTTCGTGCGCCGGCTGCCCGAGCCGTGGGACCTGGTGGTCGCGCTCGGGCTGGGGGCGGTGATCGGGCTGATCTTCGCGGCCCTGGTCGACGCCGAGTCGCTGACCGTGCGGATCGGCACGGCCGAGGTGGTGCTCACCCGGCCCGGTCACCGTCGGGCCGTGCCCCGGGGCGAGATCGCCGTGGGGTTCCCCGACCGCGACCAGTTGGTGCTGCTCGGGCGCAACGGTCAGGAGCTGGCGCGGGAGCCGTCGCACCTGTCAAAACAGCGGCTGCGCCAGGCGTTCGCGTCGCGGGGCATGGCCTGGGCCGACGAGGATCCCTACCTGGATACGTACCGGAGGTGGGTCCCGGGTCTGCCCGATCTGCCCGACGCCGTCTTCACCGCCCGTCAGAAGGCGCTCGACTCCGGCGACGACGAGGACATCCGGGAGCTCAGGGAGGAGCTGGGGCGTCTCGGCTTCGTCGTGCGGGACGAGAAGAAGCGGCAGTACTTCCGCAGCGTCGGCTAGGCCACCGTGCCCGCGACGGCCCAGATGGTCAGCACGGCCAGGAAGTCACCGCGGGCGCCCGCCTCGTCGACGTGCGAGAACCACTTCTCCCGTACGCCGGGGGCCGTCATCCACGCCTGCTCCGGCACCATCGGGTTGACCATCGGCAGCACCACCGCGGCCGACGCCGGGTCGCCGAAGACGCAAGTCACCGGTGTCGCGCTGACGTCGGACAGGCCCTTGCCGACCAGCCGGCGGCGCAGCGTGCGGCCCATGTCGACCTGCCTCGGCGTGAGACGGCCGTGCATGCCGGACACCACCGTGCGAGCCAGGCGCGGCGGCACCCCGTCGAAGGCCAGCGAGCTCCAGTCGGTGTCGATCAGGCAGACCCGCCCGCCCGGCCGGGTCACCCGGATGAGCTCGGCGATGGCCAGGTCGGCGTCGTCGATGTGCTGCAGCACCCGCTCGCACCACACGCCGTCGACATTGTCGGACGGCAGATCGATCGCCGACACGTCGCCGGTCGTGTAGCGCACGTTGCTGCCGTCGTGCCGTTCCACCGCGGCGGCGATCGTGGCGGCCGAGTAGTCCAGCGCGATCACCTCACCGGCCGGGCCGACCTCGGTGGCGATCCACCGGGCCACGTCGCCCGCGCCGGAGCCCGCGTCGAGCACCCGCCAGCCGGCGGCCGGTCGCAGCGCCTGCATCGCCGTGTTCCGCACCCGCCGGATCTCGGGATGGCGGCCCATCTCCTCCAGCGCCGCGAGCAGCATCGTGGTCATCTCGCGGGGCTGCCGATCGAGGTCGGCGAACGGGGTGCGTTCGATCTGTGCGGGCTTCATGCGGCAAATGTTGACGCATCAGATGCCGCGAACGGCGGCCGTGGTCACCCAT
This sequence comes from Paractinoplanes ovalisporus, assembly GCF_016834655.1. Taxonomy (GTDB): domain Bacteria; phylum Actinomycetota; class Actinomycetes; order Mycobacteriales; family Micromonosporaceae; genus Actinoplanes; species Actinoplanes ovalisporus. The sequence continues at coordinate 98,555 of NZ_JAENHP010000029.1, read as the reverse complement.
CCGACAGCTCAGGATCACAGCGCGCACTCAGGTCGTACGCTGCCCGGAAGACGGTCCCGCCGCAGGTCGGAGGCTCGCGACGATAGGGTCGCTCCGATCCGGCGGCTCAGCCCATCACCTCTGAGGGCAGGAAGCTGTCGGATCCGCCGGCGGTGTGCACGACGATGCGTACGCCGTCGGCCACGCCGCCCTCGTGACCGGGCCACCAGGCCGCCCACCAGCCGTCGCGCAGGCTCGCGCGCACCTCGGTGCCGTCCGGAAGCTCGATCTCGACCTTCTCGACGCCGGCTCCAGCCCGGCCGATCATGCTGGAGTACCAGCCCTCGCCGCCCTCGGTGGCGCCCGACGACTCGTTGCGCACCCGGCCCGGTGCGGGCGCCGGGGCGGTGGTGTCGAGCAGGTCGGCGCCGGCCGCCCCCTGCTCCGGATCGAGAACGAAGCAGCTGGTCAGGCCGGTGCCGTCTTTTCTCACCAGCACCAGGGTGGCGTCGCCGCGGCGCTCCGCGAGCAGGATGTCGGCGGCGGTCGGCGGGGGCCCCCCGTCGGTCCAGCCCTCCGCGCACTGCCGGGCCTGCGGCAGCGCGTCGGCCGCGGACACGGCGTTCGGCGTGGCGGTCCAGGACGCGTACGCCCGGTCCGGCTCGTCACCGGTCAGAGTGACCGCTCCGATGGTGCCGAGCGCGACGGCCATCACGCCGCCGAGCGCCAGCCGCCAGCCGATGTTCCGGCGGGCGATGTTCTGGCGGGTCGGGCCCGGCTCACGGAACGTCCGCTCGAGCGCGGCCGTGGCCCGGCCCCTCCGCTCGGCGCCGGGTTCGAAGTCGCGCATCGGGTCGAGGGTCGACAGCTGTTCCAGGTCGTTCATGCTCGGCTCCAGGATTCGACAGCGGGTGGAAGGTCGGTGGCCGGCTCCAGCGCGAGACGCAAGCGGCGCCGGGCGCGGTTGAGCCGCATCCGGAAGGTGGCGCGGCGGCAGCCCAGCACGTCCGCCGCCTGCACGTCGGTGAGCCCGTCAAAGGCGACCAGCGCCAGCACCTCCCGGTCGGCGGCGCTCAGCGCCCACCACGCCCGCACCAGGTCGATGCGGGCGTCGACACCGGGCGCGCGGTCGGCCTCGGCGGCGTCGGCCACCATGCGGACGTCGACAACACCGCGGCGCAGCCGCCGGCGGGACTGGTTGGCCAGGATGTTGCGGGCGATGCCGAACAGCCAGGGCCGGGCGTCGCGGGGCGGCGGCCCCGAGCCGAGACGCTGCCACGCGACCAGGTAGGCGGCCGAGACGACGTCGTCCGCGTCGTCGTCGGGTATCCGCCTCTTCACGAACCGGAGCAGGTCGATGTAGGTGGCCGCGTGCAGCGCGCGGAAGCGTTGCTCGGCGGTGTCGTCGTGGTCCACACCCTCCACCTGTCGCGAGCCGTTCGGGTGTCACACCCCGCGCCCAAGATCTTTTGCCAACTGGCCCTACCCACCCACCAAGGGGGCCTGGCCGCCCTCAAGGAGCGACCGAACACTAAAGGACGCCCCGGCCTTGTCAAGGCCCGTCATCCACAGGAGTGTCGATCCGGTTACGCGGTTGTCCACAGGTCGGCGGTCGATGCCGTCCGGTCGGCGGACATGTGGCAGGCTTTCGTCTCATGAGTGACTCGGTGAAGTTCGGGCTGGTCGGTTACGGCTCGGGTGGGCGCATCTTCCACGCGCCGCTGATCGCCTCGGCGGCGAACATCGAGTTCCTCGGCGTGGTCACCACCAACGAGGAGCGCCGCAAGGAGCTCGCCGCCAAGCTGCCCGCCCAGGTCGCCTTCGACTCGATCGCTGACCTCAGGCAGGCGGGGGCCGAGGCGGTCTCGATCTCGACGCCGGTCGCCACCCACGCCGACCTCGCCCTCGAGGCGATCGAGCAGGGGCTGCACGTCGTCGTCGACAAGCCGTTCACGCTCGACGCGAAACGCACCCGAGAGGTCGTGGCGGCCGCCAAAGCCAAGGGTGTGCTGCTCAGCGTCTATCAGAACCGGCGTTACGACTCCGATTTCCGTACGCTGCGGCGCCTCATCGACGACGGCCAGTTCGGCACCGTACGCCGTTTCGAGTCCCGTTTCGAGCGGTGGGCCCCCGAGCGCAAGCCGGGCGCGGCCGGCGGCGGAACCCTGCTCGACTTCGGGTCGCACCTGGTCGACCAGGCCCTGGTGCTCAACGGCCCCGCTGTGCGGGCCTACGCCGAGGTCCGCGGCAGCGGCGAGCTCGACGACGACTTCTTCCTGGCGCTGCACCACGTCAACGGCGTCGAGTCACACCTGTGGGGCAGCTGGCGTCAGGGCGCCCCGGGCCCGCGCTACCGGGTCGCGGGCACCACCGGCACGTTCGTCATCGAGAGCATCGACGGGCAGGAGGCCGCGCTCAAGGCGGGCCGGTCCCCCGCCGAGCTGGGCGACGAGTGGGGTGTCGAGCCCGAAGAGGCGTGGGGCCGCATCTACCGGGGCGACAACGGCACTCCCGTACGCAGTGAGCGCGGCCGCTGGGACCTCTACTACCCGGCGTTCGCGGCCGCGGTGCGCGGCGAGGGCCCGCTGCCGGTCGACCCGAACGACGTCGTCCGCAACATGACGGTGCTCGACGCCGCCCGCGAGAGTGCACGCAGCGGCCAGGCCGTCCGGCTCTAGCTGGAGCCAACGGGGCGCGGCCGGCCCCGCGGTGAGAAAAGCAGTCGGCGCGGCGACGGGTGCAGGCGGCGCGGCGACGGCGCTCGACGCTGCCCGCGGCGGCCGGCTCTAAGCGACCGGTCGCAGGCCGTTCAGCGCGAACCCGATCACCCGGTCGCGCTGCTCGGTGTCGACGAACGCGCCCGAGGTCAGCCCCGAGATCATGCGTAGCGTGTCGTCGAAGCTGGCGTCGGCCCGCACCTCGCCGGCCGCCTGGGCGCGCAGGAAGAGCGGCTCCCCCGCCTCGTACATGGCCGCCCGGCACGACCGGAACATCTCCGACTCGCGGTTGAGCGCCTCGATGACCGCGCGCTTCGTGGCCGCGTACGAGACGAACTGACCGATCCACGTGGTGAGCGCCTCCCACGGCGGCAGCTCGGCGACTGCGGCCGCGACCTGGCCGAGCTGGTCGATCTCCTCGACGTAGACGGCCTCGAAGAGGTCCTGCCGGGCGGGGAAGTTGCGATAGAGCGTCCCGATCCCGACGCCCGCGCGCCGGGCGATGTCTTCGAGCGACGCCTCGGTGCCGTTCTCGGCGAAGGCGTCGCGAGCCGCCGCGAGCAGCGCGTCGAAGTTCCGCCGCGCGTCGGCGCGCTGCGGACGGCGTACGGCAACCGCCATGAGACCCACCTCACCTTGCGAACCGGAGGCACCCCTCCGCTAATGTGGAGGCATGCCTCGACTTTATCAGAGCAGCCCGCGGACGACCTTCGCGGTTCTGGCCGCCGCCGCGGCGGCCTTCTCGCTCATGCAGTCGCTGGTCACGCCGGTCCTCCCGACGATCCAGCAGGATCTGCACACCTCCACCGGCACGGTCACCTGGGTGCTCACCGCCTGGCTGCTGGCCGCCTCGGTCGCCACTCCCCTGATGGGCCGCATCGCCGACATGACCGGCAAGGACCGCGCGCTGCTGGTCGCGCTGGCCGCCATCGCCGTCGGCTGCTTGCTGGCCGCGATCGCCCCCAACGTCACCGTGCTGATCGTCGCCCGCGTCATCCAGGGCCTCGGCGGCGCGATCTTCCCCGTCTCGTTCGGCATCGTCCGCGACGAGTTCCCGCCCGCGCGGGTCACCTCCGCGATCGGCGTGCTGGCCGCGGTCATCGCCACCGGCGGCGGCCTCGGCATCGTGCTGGCCGGACCGATCGTCGGCGCGCTCAGCTGGCGCTGGCTGTTCTGGCTGCCCATGGCCGTGGTCATCGTGGTCGGGCTGCTCGCCTGGCGTCTGGTGCCCCGATCCCCGGTACGGACTCCGGGCCGTGTCAACTGGCTCTCGGCGGCGCTGCTCTCGGGCTGGCTGGTCGCGTTGCTGCTGCCGCTGAGCAAGGCCGCCGTCTGGGGCTGGGATTCCCCCCGTACGCTCGGCCTGCTCGCCGCCGCCGTGGTTCTGCTCGCCGCCTGGCTGGTCGCGGAGTTCCGTTCGCCGGAACCGCTCATCGACATGCGCATGATGCGGCTGCCCGCCGTCTGGACCGCCAACCTGGTCGCGCTGCTGTTCGGTGCCGCCATGTTCGGGGTGTTCGCCTTCCTCCCCCAGCTCATGCAGATCCCGGCCAGCTCCGGCTACGGCTTCGGGGCCACGGTCACCGGCGCCGGCCTGCTGATGCTGCCGATGCTGGTCACGATGGCCGTCTTCGGTTCGCTGACCGGCCCCCTGACCCGCTGGGCCGGCCCCAAGGCCCAGCTGCTGTGGGGTGCCGGCCTGAGCACCCTGGCCACCCTGTCGCTGGCCCTGCGCCACGGCGAGCGGTGGGAGGTGGCCGTCGCCGGCGGCGTCTTCGGCATCGGGCTCGGCCTGGTCTACTCGTCGCTGGTCAACCTGATCGTCCAGAGCGTGCCGCGTCACCAGACCGGCGTGGCCAGCGGCATGAACACCAACATCCGTACGATCGGAGCCTCGCTCGGCACCGCGGTCGTCAGCTCGATCGTGGTGAGCCACCCCGGCCCCGCGGGACTGCCCGCCGAGTCCGGCTACACCACCTCGTTCCTGGTGCTGACCGTCGTCGCGGCCGCAGCTTTCCTGGTCGCCCTGCTCGTGCCGGTCGCCCGCCGGTCCGCACCCGAGCCCTCAGTGGAGGCCGTGCCCGAGCTGTCCCCGGTCGAGGTCTGACGCATCGACGCCCCAGGCACGCAGGAGCGGCAGCATCCGGGCCGTCCGCGAGTCGGGCTCGACCGTATAGATGACCAGGCGCTGATCGGCGTCGTGCGGGCTGGTCACGGCCTCGATGCCGAAGTCGAGCGGGCCCGCCACCGGATGCGCGACCTGTTTGCGCCACGACCAGTGGTCCGAGACCGTACGGTCGTCCCACCACTGCGCGAGCCGGGCGTCGGGGTCGGATCGCAGATCACCGACCAGCGCGGCCAGATGCCGGTCGGACGGGTGCCGCGCCGTCTCGTAACGCAGCGTGCCCACCATGGCCCGCGCGAAGTGGTCCCAGTTCACGATCCGCTTCCGGGCCGCCGGGTCGAACAGGTACCACCGGGCGAAGGACGTGCCCGGCTCGAAACACACGCCGAGCACCGCGTCCAACGGCCCGCCCCGCGCCAGCACCTGCGCATAGCGCCCCAGCAACAGGGTCGGGACGTGGTCGAGGTTCGCCATCACCCGCAACAGGCCCGGGTCGGCCAGTTGCGGGCCGGGGCGGACCTCCCGGCGGCGGCCGGGCGCGGCCAACGCCCGTAGGTGAGCACTTTCGGTCGGGTCGAGGTGCAGCGCCCGGGCCAGCGCGTCGCAGATGTCGTCGCTGAGCGCCGGCTGCCGCCCCTGCTCGATCCGGCTGTAGTGGTCGGTGCTCAGGCCGGCCAGGTGGGCCACCTCCTCCTTCCGGAGACCCGGCACACGCCGTACGCCGGGAAACGTGGCGATGCCGGCCTGCGCGGGCGTGAGCCGGTCGCGGCGCGAGCGCAGGAAGGCGCCGAGGGAGCTGTCCACGTCGTCGAAGGTAGCCGGAGCGGCGGCCCCCAGCCTGGTCAAGTCATGACCTGGTTGTCCGGGGAGCGGCCCGGTTGTACTGGCGGTCCAGAGAAAGAGGGAACGCAAATGCAGAAGATCCACCGCGTCGGCATCGTCGGCGCCGACGCCCGGGCCAGCTGGGCGCATGTGTCGCACGTGCCGGCGTTGCAGGGCCTGGCCACCGCGGAGCTGAGCGCGGTCGCGACGCGTCAGGAGACGAGCGCGCGGGAGGCGGCGGAGAAGTTCGGCGCCGGTCGCTGGTTCGCCGACCCGTACGAGATGATCAGCGACCCGGACATCGACATCGTGACCATCGCCGTACGGGTTCCCGCCCACCGCCCTCTGGTCGAAGCGGCCCTGGCAGCGGGCAAGGCCGTCTACTGCGAGGCGCCCTTGGGCGTCGACGTGGCCGAGGCGGAGAGGCTGGCCGTCGCCGGGAAGGGCCGGCCCACGGCCATCGGGCTGCAGGGACGGCACAACCCTTCCGTACGGCGGGCGGCCGAGCTCATCGCCGAGGGCGCGATCGGACGGCCGCTGACCGCGCGGATCGTGTCCACGACCAGCGCCTGGGGCCCGGTCACGATCTCTCCGTACCTCTACTTCGAGCAGGCGTCGTCGGGGGCCGGCCTGCTCACCATCACCGCCGGCCACACGCTCGACATCGTGGAGGCGGTGCTCGGCGACGTCGTCTCGGTCGACGCCCGCACCACGACGATGTTCCCCTCGGTCACGGTGGCCGACACCGGGACGACCGCCGTCCGCGAGGGCGCCGACCACGCCGACATTCTCGGCCGGACCACCTCCGGAGCGACGTTCAACGCGGCCGTCCTCGGTGGTGTCGCGCCCGAGGACGCCGAATTCCGGTTCGACGTACGGGGCACCGACGGCTGGCTGAGCCTGACCGGCGGCACCCTGTACGGCGTGCAGGGCGGCGACCTCACGCTCACGTCCAGCGCCGCCTTCGAACCCCCGGCCGCGCCCGTGCTCGGCGCCGGCGTGACCGGTCCGGCCCTGAACGTGGCCGAGGTCTACGCCCGCCTGATCGACGACATCGAGTCGGGTTCGCACACCGCCCCGGACTTCACCCTCGGGCTGCACAACGCCCGTCTCATCGAGGCGCTCGCCGAAGCCGCCGCCGCATCAGACCGTCACGTGAGCCAGTAGGTTGTCGACCACCTCGTCGATGCCCGCGATCAGCGACAGGTGGCCCTCGGCGGGCAGCAGGTGGACCTCGGCCCCGGGCACGTGACCGGCCAGCCAGTGCCCGTGGGCGGGCGGGACCATCCGGTCCTGGTCGCCCTGCCAGATCGCGACCGGCACCCGGATGTCGGGCAGCGCGAACCCCCAGTCGGCCAGGAACGCCAGGTCGTCCTCGCGCCAGCCGGCGATCCCGGCCGACACCGAATAGCGGGTCGACTCGGCCAGGTAGTCGGCGAAGCCTCCGGTCAGCGCCCGCTTGTCCACCTCGGACAGCAGGTCGCCGAAGGCCTCGACCACGTCGTCGGCGGTCACCCGGGCCAGGCCGTCGGCCATCTGGGTGAGGAAGGCGTCGAGCGCCTGCACGCCCTTGGCCGCCGCCTCGAACTCGGCGACGTTCTCCTCACCCATGCCGTCGAGCCAGTCGAGCCCGGCCGCGGCGTAGGGGGCCACGCCGGCGATCACCGAGGCTCCGGCGCACCGGCCGGGCAGCTGGGCGGCGCAGGCCAGCGCGTGCGGGCCGCCGCCCGACCAGCCGACCGTCACGAAGTGGGCCGCCCCGAGCCCGTCGAGCAGCGCCGCTGTGTCGGCGGCGACGTCGGACACCCGGCGACCGGGGTGCGGCGTGGAGCCGCCGTAGCCGGGCCGGCTGGCCACCACGATGCGCAGGCCGTGGCGCAGGGCGGACTCGAAGATCGGCGCGTAGCGGATCGCGCCGGAGGGGGTGCCGTGGTGCAGCACCAGCGGGAGACCGCCGGGCGGCCCCTCCACCAGGTATTCGAGGATGCGGCCGTCGGGCAGGACAATGCGTTCCACAGGGACGAATCTACGCGAACGACGCAGCGATGGGGCCCGCGTACGCGACGCGGGCCCCATCAGATACCTGTCAGTTACGGACGATGGTGAACGTGGACGTCGGGTTCTCGATGTCGCGGTAGTTGTTGCTGAACTGGAGGTTGGTGAAGGTCGCGGAGCCCACCGCGGGGCCCTGCCCGGCCTCCGGCATCGGGTTGGCCCAGATGCCGTAACCGCTCTTGGCGTCGTAGGCGTCCCCGCTGCGCTGGGCGCCGCTGATCGTGATGTTGGTGAAGATGGTGTCCTTCACGATGTTCTGCGGCTGGCCGCCCACGTAGTTGGTCTGGAACATGATTCCGGAGTAGGTCGGGTCGACGATGTCGACGTTGCTGACCCGGATGCCCTGGAAGACCTTCGAGGCGCTGAACACCCAGATCGCCGGGAAGACCTGCGCGCCCCAGAAGTGGCCGCCGGCCCGCACGATCGAGATGTTGTCGAACACGGTCGGCGGGTCGGCGCCGAAGCCGTTCATCGGGTAGCCGAAGTCGAGCGAGCTGATCGTGATGCCCGAGTAGACCAGGGTGTCCGCGATGTAGATGTTCTTGAAGGTGTTGGCGTACCCGCCGTAGACCGCGATGCCGGCCGCCCGCCAGGTCAGCGTGCTGGACAGGTTGGAGTAGACGTTGTTGATCTCGTCCGCCCCGCCGGCGTCGATCGCCGAGAACAGCGCGAAGCTGTCGTCGCCGGTGGCCCGAGCGTCGTTGTTGTCGACCAGGTTGCCGGTGCTGCCGTTGGTCATGTTCACACCGTCGGCGAACGTGTTCCGGATCCGGCTGTTCTTGATCACCATGTTGTCGGTGTTGGCGCCCCAGTAGAGGCACACCACGTGCTCGGCCCAGATGTTGTCGATGGTGATGTTGGCCGTGTTGGCGAAGTCGAAGACCTTGCCGGGGCCGTCGATGCGGATCGTGTAGTTGCCGAAGAACGCGAAGTCGGCGAACGTCGACCCGTTGGCGGTGCTGTCGGCCCGGAACCCGGCGTCGGTCTCGGTCTGCGACGACGGCGTGAAGAACCGGGTGTACCAGGGACCGGCCCCGACCACGCGCACCGACTTGCCGTACACCTGGAACTTGGACGAGGTCTGGTAGTCACCGGCCGGCAGGTAGACGCCGAGCTTCGTGGTGTCCTGGCGGGCGGCGTCCAGCGCGGCCTGCACGGCCTGCTGGTCCGTTCCGTTCGGCACGACGTACCGGGCCGAATCGGGGTTGGCCTTCGGGGCGACCTGCTCGGTGTTGATGAAGTCGATCGCAATCGAGCCGCTGTTGCCGGAGTCCTTCTGCAGCTTGATGACGCTGCCGGCCTGGAACGAGCCGGTCAACAGGATGTTGGCCTCGTCGTAGATGTGCCGCGGCCCGGTGCCCGAGTTCTGCGGCGCGGTCTCGTTGCCGTAGAGCCAGGCGTACTTGCTGGTGAGCGGCAACGTCTTGTTGAGGGTGCCGTTGACATAGACGTTGATCGAGCTGGTGGTGCCGTCCGGGATGGAGAACCGCGCCACGACGGTGTTGGTCGCCGCCCGGGTGGTCCACTGCACGTACGCCCCGGTCTGGTTGAGCGTCACCGCACGCCGCCCCGAGGCCTCACCGGCGAGGTCGCCGACGGTCCGGTTGGGCCCGACGACCGCCGCACCGCCACCGGTCGTGCCGTCCTCAGCCTCGTACATGTCGTACGGCATGTTGGCGCCACGACCCACGAAGAAGGACTTCTCGCTGGTGTTGTTGGCCTGCTTCACCGGCAGCTCGTTCCCGTCAACGGCCACCACGGTCCGTACGGTGTAACGCCCGTTGACGGCCGTCCAGGTGCCCAGGTTGATCGCCGGCGAGGACGCGCCCGCGGCCAGCGTCCCGGTCCACGAGCTGGTCAGCGTCCGTACGACGGTCGAGCCGTTGAGAACCGTGAGCGTGATGCCGTGAGCGCCACCGGCCGAGGCCGTCGAGCCCTGGTTCTTGAGCGTGACCGAGAACGTGACCGTGTTGCCGGCCGCCGGCGTGCCCGGCGACCAGGTGACCGCCGACGCGACCAGGTCGGAGCTGCTGACCGGGGTGACAGTCAGGCTTCCGGTGGCGGAGTTGTTCGCCTCGTTCGACTCGATGACCGTGTTCGACTCGTCGACCTTGGCCGTCAGAGCGTAGGTGCCCGCGTCGCGAGCCCCGATGGTCGCCGAGACGGTCGCGGAGGCACCAGCCGCCAATGAATTAAGTGAAGCCGTGCCGACCTTCGTCGTACCCAGGTAGAAGTTGACGTTGGTGGCGCCGCTGCCGAGGCCGCCGGCGTTGCGCACGGTCGCGGACAGCGTGATCGCGTCGGTCTCGACCGGGGAGGCGGGCGAGGACGAGGTGCCGGTGATGGTCAGGTCCGGGTTGGGCGCCGCGGTGCCGATCACCTGCAGCTCGGCCACCTGTCCGCTCGGCGCGCCGGTGTTCGCGGTGAACGACAGGCGGACGTCGGCGGTGGTCGTGCTGACCGGGACGGTCACGGTGTTGCCCGAGGCCGGGTTGAAGCTGTACGTGTTCGAGCCCGCGATCGTCGTGTAGGCGGTCGCGCCCTGGTCGCGTCCGAGGATCGAGAACGTCTGCTGCCGGGCGCCCCACGAGCTGTCCGGGTTGAGCTTGACCACGACCGAGGAGACCGACGCGTTGGCGCCCAGCTTCACGGTCAGGGTCGCCGGGTAGGCACTGCCTTCCCAGTACGTCGCCGTGTTGCCGTCGTTCGCGTTGGTGGCCACGAACGTGTGGATCACGGACGACGCCTCGATCGGCTTGCCCTGGGCCAGGTTGCTGCCGGGCTGGGTGGTGCCGTTGCGGGTGACCGCGTTGCCCAGCGCCGAGGTGTTGCCGGCGGCGTCCTTGGCCCGCACCTGGTAGGTGACGGTGGCCGTGGCGGGCTGGGTGTCGGTGTACGTCAGCACGTTGCCGGCGACGCTGGTGCGCAGCACGCCGTTGGCGAACACGTCGTACCCGGTCACACCCACGTTGTCGGTCGAGGCCGACCAGGTGAGCCGGATCTGGTCAGCGGCCGGCTGGGTGAAGGCGAGGTTGCCGGGCACGCTCGGCGCCTGGGTGTCGCCGCCCGAGACCGGGCCGTAGACCTCGACCTCGGAGAGCTGACCGGCCGGCCAGCCGGTGTTGCCGGTGACATTGACCCGCACGAACCGCGCGCTGGCGGCGGTGAAGTCGATGGTCACCGTGTTGGCACTGGCCGGGTTGAAGACGTACCCGGCGCTCGCCTTGAGCGTCGAGAACGAGCCGCCGTCGGTGCTCCCCTGGATGCTGAGGGTCTGGGTGCGGGTGGCCCAGGCGGTGGCCGGCGGCAGCTTGAGGACGACCTGGTTGACCTGCTGGGCGGTGCCGAGGTCAACCTGGATCCACTGCGGAAACGCGTTGTTGTTGCTTTCCCAGTAGGTGTTGGCGTTGCCGTCGCCGGCGTTACCGGCCGGGTAGACGTCGGTGAAGCTGCTGGCGCTGAAGGTCTTGCCGGCGGCCAGGTTGGGGCCGGCAGCCATCGCCGCCGGGGCGTGTATCAGAGCGGCGACCACGGTCGCGGCAACCGCCGCGGCTAAAAGCCTTGTTCGGGACATGAGGGAGCGCACCTTTCTTCGAGGGCAGAGCGGGGACGGGCTCAGGAGGAGTAGGCCTCGAACTCGGAGAGCTGGCCGGCGGGCCAGCCGGTGTTACCGGTGAGGGTCAGCCGCACGTAGCGCGCGGTCGACGCGGGGAAGGTGACGGTGGCGGTGTTGGCGCTCGCCGGGTTGAAGACGTATCCGGCACTCGCCTTCAAGGAGGCGAAGGACGAGCCGTCGGTGCTGCCGAGAACGGACAGCGTCTGGGTGCGGGTGGCCCACGCCGTGGCCGGCGGGAGCTTGAGGACGAGCCGGGCCACAGTGCGGTTCTGCCCGAGATCAACGGTGATCGACTGGGGGAACGCGTTGTTACGGCTTTCCCAGTACGTATTGGCGTTACCGTCAGTCGCATTGGCGGGCGCGTAGACGTCGACCTGGGAGGTCGCCGTCGCGGGACGCCCGGCGGCCAGGTTTCCCACCGGGGGCGTGGTGGGGGGCGTGGTGGGGGTGGTGTTCCATTGCGGCGCCGGCCACGGCCCGCAGTAGGAGTTGGCCAGCGACCAGCCCGAGTTGCCACCGCCGTCGGCGATCTGCAGCCCCGAGCCCGCGCAGTTGTAGACGGTCTGCGACTGTGCGATCCCCGACGCCCGCACGTTGGTGAACCGGGCCGACGCCGGCGCCTGGGCCTGCAATGCGAAGGTGCCCGCCCCGGCGATGGTCACATTGGTCAGGTTCAGACCGCTGGTCTGGTTCCCGATCCACTGGATCGCCGCGTATGAGCTGTCCAGGATGTCGGTGTCGGTGACGTTGATCGTCGCCCCGGTGATCGGCCCCTGGTCGCCCCAGAACCACAGTGCGCCGATGCCGAAGTTCCAGTTGTAGTCGGAGTTCCCGGCCCGGATCAGCGTGTTGCGGGCCAGCGTCCACGTGCCCGCGACCGCGGTCGGTCCGGTGACCCCCGGGTACCGGTTGCCGACGTGGATGCCGCCGCCGTTGCTGACCGATTCGCTGACCACGTTGTCGGTCATGACGATGTCCCGGCCCCCGTACGAAACCAGGTGGTTGGCCAGGATCGGGGCGACGACGGTGTTGCGGGTGAACGAGTTGCCGACGTTGGGCACGTTCTCGGCCCACATCGCCAGCCCGTCGTCACCGGTGTTGCGGACAAACGTGTTGGTGACCGTCGAGTTGGTGACGCCGATGTGGAAGTTCACGCCGTCCGCGGTCTGGTCCAGGATCCGGCTGTTCCTGATCGTGAACCGGTCCATCGGCCCGTCCATCCACGCGCCGACCTTGGTGTGCTGCATCCACACGTTGTCGATGGTGGAGTTCGACATGGCCCCGCCGAACGCGTTGACCTGGTGCTCGTCCACCCGTTCGCGGATGTCGCCGATCACCGCGAGGTCGCGCACCACCACGTTCTGGCTCGGGCCGCCCTCGTTGGTGTACTTGCCGTAGATGCCGGCGGCCAGGTTGCGCTGGGTCGGGTGCCGCCCGCCGAGCACGGTGTACCAGGGTCCGGCCCCGGCCAGCGTGACCCGGTCGACGATGACGTGGCTGTAGAGCGTGAAATTGCCCCGCGGGACATAGACGACCCGGCCCGACGAGGCGCCCGCGTTGACGGCCGCCTGGAACTTGGCCGTCGAGTCGGTGGCGCCGGTCGGGTCGGCGCCGTAGTCGGCCACCACGTCGATGGCGCCCGAGGGCTTCGCGATCGGGTCGGCGACGAGCTCGAAGTCGGCCAGGTCGATGGTGAACGTCGGTGACTGCGCGGTCGACGAGACCTGCAGCCGGATCTTCGTACCGGCCTGATAGGTCGTGCCGAACAGTGCCCGCGCCTCGTCGTAGAAGTGGTGCGGCAACGGGTCGCCCGGGTTGTTGGTGAACGGGTAGTAGCCGTAGTACCAGCTGTACTTCGACGTGACCGGCACCGTCTTGATGAGTGTGGAGCCCGTACGGAGGTCGAGGGTGGCGTCCCGCCCGGAACCGTTGGCGCTGTCCGGGATGCTGTAGCGGAACGTCACGGCGTTGGCCGGTTTGGTCAGCGTGAACTCGACGTACTCGCCGGCCGCGTCGAGCGTCACGGCCTCGCGCCCCGACGCCTCCGACGAGAGCTTCCCGTACGTGCGGTCGGCGCCGGTCGAGGTGCCGTTGTGCGCGGCCTTCTCCGCCTCGATCTCGACGAAGGGCACGGTCGCGCCGCGCCCGGCGACGTCGAAGGGTGAGAGGCCGGCTGCGTGCGCGGCCGGAGCGGTCAGGACGACGGCGACGGCGGCGCCCGCTGTGAGGGCAGCGAGCGCGCACCACGCCGGTGTGCGGTTGGCCATGGGGATCCCTTTCTCAGGTGGCCAGCCCCCGGGGTGTTACGAGGTCATGCGCAGCCACACGGCGGTGTCCGGGGGGAGGCGGTCACCGTCGAGAGGGCCACTGGCGAGCAGAACGGACTGGTTGGCGGGCAGGGCGATGGGGGCGCCCGACATGTTGACGACGCAGGCGAAGTCCTGGCCGCGGCAGAACGCGAGCACGTCCCGGCCCAGCTCGAGCCAGGAGAAATCGGCGAAGGATTCCGTACGGCGCAACGCGATCGCCGAGCGGTAGAGCTCGAGCATCGAGTTGGGGTCGCCGGTCTGGGCCTGGACCGTGCGGTCCTTCCACTCGGCCGGTTGGGGAAGCCAGGGGGTGGCGGTGGTGAAGCCGAACGGCGCCTCGTCGCCGGTCCACGGCAGCGGCACCCGGCAACCGTCGCGGCTGTGCCCGCGGCGGCCCCACATCGGGTCCTGGAACTGCTCGGGCGGGATGTTCTCGTTCTCCCAGAGCCCGAGCTCCTCACCCTGATAGATATAGGTGGCGCCGGGCAGCGACAGCGAGAGCAGCGCGGCGGCGCGGGCCCGGCGGGTGCCCAGTTCCAGGTCGACCGGGGTGCCGTCGAGGTTGTTGTCGAAGCTGAACGTGGTGTCCTCGCGGCCGTAGCGGGTGACGTGCCGCGTGACGTCGTGATTGGACAGCACCCAGGTCGCCGGGGCGCCGACCGCCTTGTGGGCATCCAGGGTCCGGTCGACGCATTCGCGCATCAGCCGCGGATCCCAGGCACAGCCCAGAAAGTCGAAGTTGAACGCCGCGTGCAGCTCGTCGGGCCGCAGGTAGTTCGCGAACCGCTCGACCTCGGGCATCCACACCTCGCCGATCAGCGCGCGGTTTCCCCCGTACGAATCGGCAACTCGCCGCCAGGCCCGGTAGACCTCGTGCACACCGTCGAGGTCGTGGAAGGGGTGGGGGTTGTCCTCGAGCACCTCGGGCAGTTGCGGATCCTTGAGCAGCAGCGCGGCCGAGTCGATCCGGATGCCGTCGACACCCCGGTCGAACCAGAACCGCAGAATGCTCTCGAACTCGGCCCGCACGTCGGGGTGGTCCCAGTTCAGGTCGGGCTGCTCGGGCGTGAAGAGATGCAAATACCAGGAGCCGTCCCCCGTACGGGTCCAGGTCGTGCCGCCGAACTCCCCTCGCCAGTCCGTCGGCATCTCGTCGCCGTTCTCGCCCCGGCCCGGCCGGAACCAGAAGTAGTCCCGCTCCTTGGCTTTTTCATCGGCGAGCGCCGCCTTGAACCACGGGTGCTCGCTGCTGATGTGGTTCGGGACGATGTCGACGATCATCCGGATCCCGGCCGCGTGCGCCTCCTCGATCAGGGCCTCGGCCTCGGTCAGCGTGCCGAAGGCGGGGTCGATGTCACGGAAGTCGGCCACGTCGTACCCGGCGTCGGCCATCGGCGACGGGTACCACGGGCTCATCCAGATCGCGTCGACGCCGAGGTCGCGCAGGTGTCCCAGCTGCGCCCGGATGCCGGCGATGTCACCCACGCCGTCGCCGTTCGCGTCGGCGTAGCTGCGCGGATAGACCTGGTAGATCACCGCGTCACGCCACCATTGGGAGTCTTGGAGAGACACTGTTACCCGCTTTCTGTGCACGCTGGGTCCGACGGCCGTCTGGGGGGCGGCCGCCCATTTCGCTCGGTTCGCCTTCAGTCCGGTTCAGGGTGGCGGTGGGGTGGTTGGAAGGGGGGTGTTTAACCCTTGAGGCTGCCGGTCGTGAGGCCCGACATGATGTTTCGCTGGAAGAGCAGGAAGATGATCACCGTGGGAACGGCCGCGATGACGCTGGCCGCGATGACCACGTTCTGGGGTGTGCCGCCGCTGAAGGCGTAGATGCCCACGCTCAGCGTGCGGGTCTCGGGCGACGGCATGACCAGCTTGGGCCAGAGGAAGTCCTTCCAGACCGCGGTCACCGCGAAGATCGACACCACGCCGAGGATCGGGCGGGACATCGGCAGGATGATCGACCACAGCGTGCGCAGCGGCGACGCGCCGTCGACCTGGGCGGCCGCGATCAGGTCCTCCGGGATCGAGTCGAAGAACCGTTTGAGCAGGAAGATGTTGAACGCGTTGGCGACCAGCGGCAGCCAGATGGCCCACGGCGAGTCGAGCAGGTTCACGTGCATGAACGGCAGATCGATGGCCGTCACGTACTGCGGGACGATCAGCACCATGGCCGGGATCATCAGCGTGGCCAGCATCAGGCCGAGGATCACGTTGCCCAGCACGGGCCGCAGTTTCGAGAGGGCGTACGCGGCGGCGGTGTCGAAGACGAGCTGGAAGAAGACCGCGCCGGCCGCGTAGTAGAACGTGTTGAACATCAGCTTGGCCAGGTCCAGGTTGTTCCAGGCGTCGGCGTAGTTCTGCAGCTGCGGGTCGTGCGGCCACAGCGTGGGCGGGGTCTGCGCGATCTCCTGGCCGCTCTTGAGCGCGCCGGTGACCATCCAGTAGAGCGGCCCCAGGAAGACCAGCGTGAAGCCCAGAACCACGACGGTCAGCAGGGTCCAGTAGATGTACTTGCCGCGTCCGCGCTGGAGCTGGGCCTGCGAGATGAGGGTCCGGGTGCCGGAGTCAGCCATGGTGTCAGTCCTGCTTCGTCGTCAGTCGCACGGTTTCAGTCCTGCTTCGTGGTCAGTCGCACGGTTTTCAGTCCTGCTTCGTCGTCAGTCGCACGTACACGGCGGAGAAGGCGGCCAGCACGATCAGCATGATCACGCTGAGGGCGGCGGCGCCGTTCAGGTCGTTCTGGAAGAAGCCGTGCTGATAGATGAGGTAGGCCACCGAGGTCGCCGAGTCCTGCGTACCGGCGCCGTTGGCCAGGATCAGCGGTTCGATGAACAGCTGCATGGTCGCGACGATCTGCAGCATCGCCAGCAGCGTGAGAATCAGCCGGGTCTGCGGGATCGTCACGTTCCAGATCCGGCGCCACACGCCCGCGCCGTCCAGCTCGGCCGCCTCGTACAGCTCGCCCGGGATGTTCTGCAGCGAGGCCAGATAGATCAGCACCGCGCTGCCCATGTTCATCCAGGTCGACGCGATCACCATGGCCGGGATGGTCATGGTCGGTGACTGCATCCACTCCGAGGTGGGCAGGTGCAACGCCTTGAGGATCGCGTTGAACAGGCCGGCCTCGCTGGGGTCGTACGCGTAGTACTTGAAGAGGAACAGCGCCGAGGCCGGGGGCAGCATCACCGGCAGGTAGACCAGGATGCGCAGGTAGCCCTTGGCGTGCCGGAACTCGTTGAGCAGGATCGCCACGAAGAACGGCAGCAGATAGCCGAGCACCAGGGCCAGGATCGTGAAGATGAACGTGTTCTTCCAGGCGATCCAGAAGCTGGGGTCGGCGACGATGCGGGTGTAGTTGTCCCAGCCGACCCAGGTGGTCTCGCCGCGGCGGGTGCGCTGGAAGCTCATCACGATGCCGCGGACCATCGGGAACCACATGAACAGGGCGAAGCAGAGGACCGCCCCGATCAGGAACGCGTGCCCGGTGAGGTTGTCCCTCACTTTGCGGCCGGTCTTGCTCCGCCGGGTCTTTACTTCCCGGGGCGGCTCGGGCCTTCTGGTGGCCGGGGCGGTCATGGTCGCCACATCAAACTCCCTTTTCGGGTGCGGGAGCCGTGACCGGCTCCCGCACCCCCGTTGATCAGCTACCGGCGGCCTGGAGCTGGTTGACCTTCTCTTCGGCCGTCTTGAGCAGCGAGTCGATGTTGGCGTTGGGGTTGGTCAGCACCCCCGACATCGCCGAGTCGAGCACCGCGTAGATCGCCTGGGCGTTCCGCGGCTCGCCGACGATCGCGACCGGGTTGTCCTCGAAGATCTTGAAGTTGGCGGTGTCCACGTTGGCGTTGGCCTTGCGCAGGTCGAGCTCCTGCTTCTGGGCCTCGCTGCCGTTGGTGAACAGCAGCGGCTGGGGCAGGCCGACCGGGTAGTTCTGCGGCTTGGCCCGCACGTAGTCGAGCTGGCCCTTGCCCGGCGTCAGCTTCTGGTAGGCGATCCACTTCAGACCGGCCTTGACCTGGGCGTCGGACAGGCCCTTCTTGAAGAAGTAGCCCTCACCACCGCCGAGCGTGCCCTTGGCCGCGCCGTCCTGGCCGGGCATCGGGCCCATCGCCCAGTCCTCGTACTTGCCCTGGAACTGGCTGACGATGGCCTGGGTGGCGTCGGGCGCGCCGATGAACATGCCGACCTTGCCGGCGCCGGCGTTGGTCAGCAGGTCGCCCCACTGCAGCAGCTGGCGGGTGCCCATGCTGTTGTCGCCGTAGCGCATGTCCTTGAGGTTCTGCAGGACCTGCTTGCCGGCGGCGTCGTTGAAGGCGGCCTTCTTGCCGTCCTCGCTGAGCACCTTGCCGCCCTGCGAGTAGATCTCGGCGGTGAAGTGCCAGCCGCCGGTGTTGCCGGCGCTGTACTCCGAGAAACCGGCGACGCCGCCGCCCAAGCCGGCGATCTTCTTGGCCGCCGCGCGGACCTCGGCCCACGTCTTGGGCGGGTTCTCCGCGTCCAGACCGGCCTTCTTGAACAGCGCCTTGTTGTAGACCAGGCCCATCGAGTAGTTCTTCACCGGGATCGCGTAGAGCTTGCCCTCCTCGGTGAAGACCTCCTTGAGCGCCGGGTCGACGCTGTCCCAGGTCGGGATCGTGTCCTTGCTGACGGCCGAGGTGATGTCCATGGCCTGGCCGGAGTCGAGCACCTGCTGCAGGTCGGTCATGTAGCCGTAGAAGACGTCGGTCATGGTGCCGCCGGCCAGGCGGGCGGTGAAGTCCGGCGGGTTGTTGCACTGCTCGCCGACGCTGACGCTCTTGATCGAGATGTCGGGGTTCGCCTTCTCGAACTCCGCG
This sequence comes from Paractinoplanes ovalisporus, assembly GCF_016834655.1. Taxonomy (GTDB): domain Bacteria; phylum Actinomycetota; class Actinomycetes; order Mycobacteriales; family Micromonosporaceae; genus Actinoplanes; species Actinoplanes ovalisporus. Next base: position 80,097 of record NZ_JAENHP010000029.1, on the reverse strand, counting down.
ACATCGGCGTTCCAGTTCGCCAGCAGCTCCTTCTGCGCGCCCACAGGCTGGCAGTCGACGGTGATGGTGACCTTGCCACTGGCGTCAGTCCCGGAATCGTCGCTGCTCTTGGTCGAGCACGCCGCCAGGCTGATCCCCAGGCCGGCCGCGAGCGCGAGCGCCGCCGCCTTCCGGTACTGCGGTACGGACATCTGTCCATCCCTTCGGGAACGGGTGTATCTGGCCATCGATGAGTTGCGTTGTCGTCACGGTGCGGACGAGGCCTTGTGACCCAGGTCTCTCGTCATGTTTCGTGGAGGTGACGATACAAAGTCCAACGGGTCGCCGCAAGAAGCCGACTGAAGGAAGAAAAAACTCGACTCTGGTCGCAGACAGCGTGCACGACAAAGGGCGGGCCGATCGGCCCGCCCTTTGGTTAGGAAAGTTGCTGGTCAGCCTCGCTGCGAGGCTTTTTGCGGCGCCGGGGCGGTGGACCCGCGCACCACGAGCTCCGGCTCGAAAAGAAGTTCGTCCGGTTCCACGCCGCTGCCCTCGATCTGGTTGACGAGCAGATCGACGGCCGCCTGGCCCATCATCTCGATGGGCTGCCGCACGGTCGTCAGCGGCGGGTCGGTGCAGGTCATCAGCGCCGAGTCGTCAAAGCCGACCACCGAGATGTCGGACGGCACGTCGAGCCCGAGCCGGCGGGCGGCCCGGATCGAGCCGAGCGCGAGCACGTCGGACGCGCAGATCATGCCGGTCACGCCCCGCTCGATCAGCTTGGCCGCGGCCAGCCGGGCGCTCTCCATCGAGAAGTTGGTGCGCTCGACGGCGAAGTCCTTGCCCTCGAGAGCGGCCAGCTTGCGCCGCGAGGGCACGTGGTCCTCGGGCCCCATGACCATGCCGATGCGCTCGTGGCCGAGCGACCGCAGATGTCCGTACGCCTGCTCGACCGCCACCGCGTCATCGGTGGAGATGTGCGGAAACCCCAGGTCGGCGACGCCCGCGTTGACCATGACAACCGGCATGCGGCGGTCGGTCAGCGCCCGGTAGTGCCCGTGCTCGGCCTCGGCCAGCGCGTAGGAGCCACCGGCGAACACCACGCCCGAGACCTGGTGGTCGAGCAGCATCTCGATGTAGTCACGCTCCGGCACACCACCGATCGTGCGGGCGGCCAGCAGCGGGGTGAAGCCGCGCTGCGCGAGCGAGGCGGTCACCACCTCGGCCAGCGCCGGGAAGATCGGGTTCTGCAGCTCGGGCAGCACCAGACCGACCAGGCGGCCGCGCTCGCCGCGCAACTTGGTGGGTCGCTCGTAGCCCAGCACATCGAGCGCGGTCAGCACCGACGCGCGGGTCGCCTCACTGACGCCGCTGCGCCCGTTGAGCACCCGGCTGACGGTCGCCTCGCTGACGCCCGCCTTCTTGGCCACCTCGGCCAGACGTTTGGTCACGTCGGAATCCTATGACAGATCGCTGCAATTTTCGAACTGCCACTTGCAGCAGGGTCGTTCGGCCACGTCCACCCTTGCAGCCGCTGTCAATCCGCCCGTCATCCCCCGGATCTCGGGTTTCCGGAATGTTGCGCCGCGTAGACCCCGCTCCCCCGGTGAACCGAGTAAGCCACCACGCAGCGCTGAGAATGCCACCCGCAACGGCTTGCAACTCGCCCGACGCGGGGGCGACGACGTGCGAAGGTGGGAGAGGATCGTGATCGAGCGGGGAGCGGGCTGACAACATGGGTCTCATGGCGCACAAGACCAAGCACTGCCCATGCGGGCGCGGCCTGCCCTACGACGAGTGCTGCGGCCCGGCCCATCAGGGGCAGGCGCCGGCCACCGCCGAGGCGCTGATGCGGTCGCGCTATTCGGCGTTCGCGCTCGACGACGACGCGTACGTGCTCAGCAGCTGGCACCCGAAGACCCGGCCCGAGCGCATCGAACCCGACTCGCGTCTGCGCTGGGTGGGGCTCGAGATCATTGAGTCGACCGGTGGGGGCATGTTCGACAACGAGGGTGTCGTCGAGTTCAAGGCGCACTACCGAGATCACGGCAAGAACGGCGACATGGTCGAGCGGAGCCGTTTCGTCCGGCATGAGGGTCAGTGGGCGTACTGGGGCCCGATCCTCGCCGATGGATCACTCGCCAACGTCTGAGCAGGTGTGATTCTCTTCAGGTGAAGATCTGAGGAGGTTCCCGTGAGCTCCGACCACCGGCCGATCGAAGACTCCGTCGTGCGCGATTTCAAGGTCAACCTCTCGTACGGCCGTTATCTGCACCTCGATGAGCTGCTGAACGCGCAGCACCCGGTCAGCACGCCCGAGCACCACGACGAGCTGCTGTTCATCCTGCAGCACCAGACGTCCGAGCTCTGGCTCAAGCTGGTGCTGCACGAGCTGCGCGAGGTGACGCGCCGCCTGGCCAAGGACGACCTCCGGCCGGCGCTCAAGGGGCTGGCCCGGGTCAAACACATCCAGCGCACGCTCACCGAGCAGTGGTCGGTGCTGGCCACCCTCACACCCAGCGAATACGCGGAGTTCCGCAGCTTCCTGGGCACGTCGTCCGGGTTCCAGTCCTATCAGTACCGCGCGGTCGAGTTCATTCTCGGCAACAAGAACGAGCGGATGCTGTCGCTGTTCGACGACGACGAAGCGGCCCGCGACATGTTGACCGAGGCCCTCGACGCGCCCAGCGTGTACGACGAATTCCTGCGCTACCTGCACCGCCACGGCCACGACGTACCGGTCGAACTGCTGCAGCGTGACGTACGTCTGCCGTACCGCTACAACGAGGATCTGGTGCCGGTCTTCGTGCGTATCTACAGCGATACCGAGGCGCACTGGGAGGCGTACGAGGCCTGCGAGGAACTGGTCGACATCGAGGAGAACTTCCAGCTCTGGCGATTCCGGCACCTGAAGACCGTGGAGCGGACGATCGGGTTCAAGCGCGGCACCGGCGGGTCGAGCGGGGTGGACTTCCTCAAGGCGGCGCTCGACCTGACGTTCTTTCCCGAGCTTTATGCCGTACGGACCGAGATGGGCGCCCGATCAGGCGGGTAGCAGGAGCGAGCGCAGAGCCGGGACGAGTTCGTCGAAATCGGCGTGCCGGCCGGTGAAGAACTCGGCGTAGAGAAAAGCGCCGACCATGCGTACGTAGAGATAGGCGAGATGCCGTACGTCGGTGCCCGGCGGAAGTTCGCCGATCAGCCCGGTCTCGTGGAAAACCTCGACCTGAATGTCGACGGCGCGCTCATGCACACCGCCGGCGGGTGTGAAAATTGTTCGCGATGCCGCCTCGGAATCGTTCTGCAGGAAAGCGGCCAGGACCGGTGAGCGCATCAGGTCGCCGAAATGCCGGGAAACCTCGACCACCCCGTCGAATCCGGTGGCGGTGCGCGCGGCCCGGGCCTGGGTGAACATGGCCGCCGTCAGGGCGCCCAGCACGTCACCGAGCAGGGCGTCGCGGTTGCCGGCCACGCGGTAGAGGGTCGCGCGGCTGATCGCCATTTCGATCGCGAGCGCTTCCATATCCAATGTGGATCGCCGGAGAAAATGCTCGACCCCGGCCCGTACGACTTGTGATCGGTCGACCACCCGGCGGCTTGCCGCTTGCACTTCGATCACCGCCTGTCCTTCCGCTTCTCCACCTTCGCGGCGTTTCGTCGCGCGTTTTCCGTACGGCGGGAAATACGGCTCCGGCGGCCCCCAGGATCAATTCGATCTCGGTGGTTGTGCGGATCGGCTTTGCCCCACGGACGGGGGTGTGGTTTTCCTCAGTGAGGTCGGCGGTGCACCTCATGGTTCGGGCGCTTGCCGATCCCTAGCGTCGTTGCCATGACCTCGACGTACGCATCCGCCGACGACGGTGGCCTGGTCGGCTTCGTCACCGGCCTGGTCGAACGCCTGGGCGGTCCCGGCGCCGGCCTGGCCGTGGCCCTCGAAAACCTGTTCCCGCCCATCCCGAGCGAGGTGATCCTGCCCCTCGCGGGCTTCACCGCCGGTCAGGGCCGCATGAGCCTGGTCGGCGCGATCGCCTGGACCACCCTGGGTTCGGTGGTCGGCGCCGTGGCTCTCTATTACGCCGGCGTCCTGCTCGGCCGCGACCGCCTGCGCACCATCGCCGTCCGCCTCCCGCTGATCAAGCTGAGCGACATCGACCGCACGGAGGCCTGGTTCGTCCGCCACGGCCCGAAGACGGTGCTGCTGGGCCGCATGATCCCCATCTTCCGCAGCCTGATCTCCATCCCGGCCGGTGTGGAACGCATGCCCCTGCCCACGTTCCTGCTCTGCACCACGATCGGCAGCCTGATCTGGAACACCGTCTTCGTGATGGCGGGCTATTCGCTGGGCGCCAACTGGCAGTCGGTCGAGTCCTACGCGTCCACCTTCCAGAAGCTGGTCATCGTCGTCTGCGCCGTGGCTGTGGTCGCCTTCGTCGCGGTCCGCCTGACCCGCCGCCATCGCGTACGGTGACCGCAATGCCTCCCGCGCCCTCACCCCACGGCGACGCCCTCGGCTCCGGTACGGCGTGGCCAGTCCCCGAACGCCTCAGTGGGCTGGCGGCTCACGGTCGCAGCGCCTCTTGCGACCGCCGCGCGTCTCTGGACGGTCGGCCGTGAAGAGAGCGCTTCGGTTGGTGCGACGGGGTGGGGAGCCGCTGGCGGCGGTGGCGCTGGGAGCCCTGAGCGGCGCCGGGGAGGCGATCTTCCTTGTTCTGGCCGCGCTGCTGTGGCCGTTCCGGGGGCGGCGGGCCGTGCTCGAACGCGCGCGGGCCATCGCCGGGTGGGAGCGGCGCCGGCTGTTGATGCCCGAGGTGCACACCCCCGACGAGGCGCGCGTTCTGAGCTTCCTCGGCGCGCGGCTCGTTCCGGCGTTCCTCGGTGCGGTGACCGCCGGGCTGCTCGTGGTCGGGGTGGTGCTGGCGGTCATCGTGGTTCGGGCGTTCGTCTCCGGCGCGATGAGCGTGCTCGACGTGGTCGCGCAGGTCCTCATCGGGACGACGTTGCTGGGGCTCAACGTCCAGGCGATCGGCAGCGTGCTGCGGCTCGACCGGTGGCTGGCGCGCACACTGCTCGAACCGGGTTCGCGCGAAGAGTTGGAACAGCGCATCACCGAGCTCACCGCGACCCGGGCCGGTGTGATGGCCGCGGTCGACGCCGAGCGGCGGCGGATCGAGCGCGACCTGCACGACGGACTGCAGCAGCGGCTCGTCTCGCTGGGCATGCTGCTGGGTCGCGCCCGTCGCAGCCGCGACCCCGACCAGGCGGCGCGGCTGCTGGCCCAGGCCCACGACGACGCCCGGCACGCGCTGGACGAACTGCGCGAGGTCGCCTGGCGCGTCTACCCGTCGGCCCTCGACAACGGCACTGTGGACGACGCCCTGAGCATGGTCGCGCAGCGGTCGGCGGTGCCGGTCCGGATCTCCTACCGCCTCGCCGAGCGACCGCCGCCGCAGGTCGAGACGGTTCTCTACTTCGTGGCCAGCGAGGCCATCACCAACGCGGCCAAACATTCCGGAGCGACCGTGATCGACATCCACATCGACGTCGCCGGCTCCGGCTTCGGCTCCAGCTCCGAGGTGGAAATGCTGATACGCGACGACGGCCACGGCGGCGCCGACCCGTCCGGCAGCGGATTGCAGGGCTTGGCCCGCCGTGTGGCCGCCCTGGACGGCAGCTTCACCCTGCAGAGCCCACCGAAGGGCGGAACCACCCTGCGCGTAACCCTCCCCACCACCCCGGCGCCACCGCATGGAACCACCGCACCGCGAGTCATGCCCTCCGCCACCCCGACCCCACCGCAGAGCTTGGCCACCACCACCGACGCCGCGGGGCCGGGCGGCGCTGGTCTTGCGGGACGGGGCTGATCGCGCGTGCGGATTGTGCTGGCTGAAGACTCGACACTGCTGCGGGAAGGGCTCGTGCGGCTGCTGGCCGACGAAGGGCATGAGGTCGTCGCGGCCGCTGCGGATGCTGATGAGCTGGTGGCGGCCGTTGCCGAGCATCGGCCCGACTCGGTGGTCACGGATGTGCGGATGCCGCCCACCAACACCGATGACGGGCTTCGGGCGGCGCTGGAGATCCGGCGGCGCTGGCCTGGCGTCGCGGTGCTGGTGCTCTCGCAGTATGTGGAGAAGCGCTACGCCACCCAGTTGCTCTCCGACCGGTCGGACGGCGTCGGCTACCTGTTGAAGGACCGGGTGGCCCAGGTCGAAGACTTTCTCGACGCCCTCGACCGGGTGGGTGCCGGGTCGACCGCGCTCGATCCGGAAGTGGTGCGGCAGTTGATGTCCGGCACCAGCCACACCGATCCGCTGAGCCGGTTGACTCCCCGCGAGCAGGAGGTGCTGCGGCACATGGCTCAGGGCTACACCAACGCGGCCGTCGCCGAGCGGCTGCACGTGTCACAGAGCGCGGTCGAGAAACACGTCAACGCCATCTTTGACAAGCTCGAGCTGGCCGCCGCGACCGGTTACAGCCGCCGGGTGCTGGCAATCCTCCGCTACCTGGGCAGCTGACGAGCCCTCCCCCGCTAGCCGGTTCCGGCCCCAGCCTTGCCGCCGCTCAGCCCCGATCAGCCGACGCGAGACCAGGATTGCCGCCGCCCAGCCCCGATCAGCCGACGCGAGACCAGGATTGCCGCCGCCCAGCCCCGATCAGCCGACGCGGGACCGGGATTGCCGCCGCCCAGCCGCGGTCAGCCGGCGGTGCGGGTCCAGGTTTTGCAGCCGCTGGTCTGGAAGATGCCGCCGGGGGTGATGGTCACGAGCAGCTGGCCCTTGGCGAACTCGTTGGTGATCGTGCTGGCCGAGGCGCCGTCGGCGGAGCGGGAACGTTCCCAGTAGCAGTAGTCGGTGTTGCCGGTGGAGCGGTACGTGCCGGGCAGGAAGTCGGAACCGACGAAGTAGACGCCGTTGCCGGGGATCGTGGTCTTCTTCGACTTGACGCTCATGGCGGCCGCGGTGACGCGGGTCCAGGTGCCGCAGCCGCTGGACTTGAAGACCTTGTCGGTGGGCTTCACGTAGACCAGCCGCTGCCCGCTGCCGATGTCGTTGGCGATGATGCTGCTGGTCGAGCCGCCGGCGTTGGTGGCGCGTTCCCAATAGCAGGAGGTGTTTCCGACCGAACGGTAGACACCGGCGTTGAAGTCCTTGCCGACCAGATAGGTGCCCGCCCCAGGGATCGTGTTCTTCGCGGTCGCGGTCACCTGCACCGCCGAGCCGGCTGCGGGCACGTGCCCCGACGAGCCGGCCGCGGCCACCGGCACCGCGCCGGTCGAGAGCGGAGCCGCGAAGGACAGGGCCGCGACCGCCCAGCCGAGCGAACGATGGCCGCGCCGGAGAACAGCGTTCATCTCACTCCTTCGAAGTTCGCGGAACGAGCCGCCCGCGGTGCTGCTAAGTAGAGACGCCGAAACTCCGCATTTCGCGCGAAGTCGACGAAAGGGAGTATGTCCGCCCCACACGCACGACGACCGGGCAACGCGCTTTCCTCGTCCGCTCGCGGAGAACGTCTGCCCGATCGGACGACACCGCGGGGGCACGCCGAGCACGGCGGGGAGGCGAGGCTTGTCGCGGCGGGCAGGCGGCTCGTTGCGGCGGGCCGGGTTCGCGGCGCGCGGCGGGGCGGCTTGTTGCGGCGCGCGGCGGGGCGGCTTGTTGCGGCGCGCGGCGGGGCGGCTTGTTGCGGCGCGCGGCGGGGCGGCTTGTTGCGGCGCGGGCCGGGTTTGTGACGGGGCGAGGCGGCTTGTTGCGGCGGGCTGGGTTTGTGGTGCGGCGGAGAGGCGTACAAAAGGGGAATGGGTTTGATCGTGGTGTCGGGAGCCGGCGGGCGCCTAGGACGGCGGGTTGTCGAGCGGATGAGCGGGCCCCTCCGGATGCTGGTCCGGAATGCGGGACGGGCGCCGGAGAAGGCGGGAGCCGAAGTCGCGGTGGCCGAATATCGGGACGGCGCCGCCGTGACAAAGGCGTTGACCGGAGCGGAAACCGTGCTCATGGTGTCGGCGGCCGAGACGCCCGACCGGGTGGACGAGCACCGCAGCTTCGTCGACGCGGCGGTGATGGCGGGCGTGGGGCATCTGGTCTACACGTCGTTCGTCGGCGCCTCGCCGGACGCCACGTTCACGCTGGCCCGTGACCACTGGGCCACCGAGCAGCACATTCGCGACAGCGGGCTGGCGTTCACGTTTCTGCGGGACAACCTGTACGCCGACTTCATGCGGTTCCTGGTCGGCGAGGACGGCGTGATCCGCGGCCCGGCCGGTGACGGGCGCGCTGCGGTGGTGGCTCAGGACGACATCGCGGACGTCATCACGACGGTGCTTCGTGAGCCGGGAGCGCACGCGGGCCGGACGTACGACCTCACCGGCCCCGCCGCGGTCAGCCTGGCCGAGGTCGCGGCGATCGTCGGCGCGTCCACCGGCCGGGACGTGCGCTTCCACAACGAGAGCATTCCCGAGGCGTACGCATCCCGCTCGCCCTTCGGCGCCCCGGACTGGCAGGTCGACGCGTGGGTCAGCACCTACACCGCGATCGCGGCCGGCGAACTGGCGACGGTCTCCACGGCGGTCGAGGAGCTGACCGGCCACCCGGCCACGTCACTGGCGGAGCTGCTGGAACGCGAACCAGCCTGACAACGGCTCCCGGGCCACGCTGACTGCGCAACGCGGCCCGGGAGCCGAACAAAATGCCACGTCAGGTGGCATCCACCGGGAGCGGCTCCCGCACCCGGCGGGCCGCGTCCACGGCGTACATCCGTGCCTCGGCCAGGTCGAAGTAGAGGCCGGTCAAGGTCAAGCGGCCCGCGGCCTCGGCCTCACGGACCACCGGGTAGGTGCGGAGGTTGACCAGCTGCTGCGCCACGTTGGCGGTGATGCAACCCTCCTCGTCGGCGCAGTCGGTGAAGTCGACGCCGGACTGTCGCAGCCACTGGCCCAGCGCCGCGTCCTCCTGGAAACCGCCGCTCATCAACGCCCGTACGGCGCCGCAACCCGAGTGGCCGCAGACCGTGATCGTGCCTACGCCCAGCGCCTCGACGGCGAACTCGATCGCGGCACCCACGGAAGTGTCCCCCTTGCCGTACGGGGGAACGATGTTGCCGACATTCCGGACGCAGAAGAGGTCACCCGGACCGCTCGTCGTGATCAGGTTGGGCACGAGGCGGGAGTCGGCGCACGTGATGAACAGCTGTTCCGGCTGCTGACCGTCGCGCGCGAGGCCGGCCAGATGCGGCCGCACCAGGGGGGCCACGCTGCGCTCGAACTCGCGGATGCCGGCCTCCATGGCGTCCCGCCGCTGCCGGTCACGGTCCTGCCACTGCGTCCACGAGCCGAAGCGGCGCGGCGGCGCGGTCTTGCCGTCGCCCAGCCGCCCGGTCTGGGCCCGCGAGAACCACCCGTCGTGGGTCTCGCGCACCGTGACGGTTCCGCCGGTTTTCCCGTACGCCTCCCGCCAGTCGTCGATCACCTGGAACGCGCCGTGGTCCAGATAGTCGAGGTGCAGCTCGACCGCGACCTTCTCGCCCTCCGGGATCTGGGCCAGCGCACGAGCCACCCGCCCCGACCCGATGAACGCGAGCGTGCCGCTGATCGTGACCGTCCACTCCCCCGGCCCGGCCGCCACGACCCGCGTCTCGCAGCGCACCAGCCGCCACAGCATGATCAGCACCGCCGAGCCGAGCCCGAGCGCGACCCCGGTCAGCAGATCCGTCGCCACCACCCCGACTGCGGTGATCACGTACGTCGGAAGTTCGCGATGCCGCACGTAGGTGCGGATCTGGGCCAGGCTGATCAGCCGCAACCCGACCACGACCAGCACCGCGGCCAGCGCCGCCATCGGGATCGTCTCGAGCAGCGGCGCGCACACCAGCACGAAGACCGCGATCCAGAGACCATGCAGAATCGCCGAGGCCCGCGTACGGGCTCCGGCCGCCACGTTCGTGGAGCTGCGCACGATGACGCCGGTGATGGGCAGGCCGCCGAGCAGGCCCGAAGTCGCGTTGCCGGCGCCCTGGGCGACCAGTTCGCGGTTGAGGTCGGCGCGCGGACCGTCGTGCATGCGGTCGACGGCCACCGCCGAGAGCAGGGATTCGACGCTGGCGACCAGGGCGATCGTCAGCACGGCGACGGTGATCTCGCCCGGGCCGGCGTCGGGCCAGCGCGGGAAGATCATTTCGTCGAGCGGGTTGTCGGGCAGTTCGACCAGTTTGATGTCGGTGGCGAACGCGGCGGTCACCACGGTCGCGATCACGACCGCGGCCAGCGCGGCCGGCAGCAGCGAGGTCTTCACCAGGCGTGGCCACAGCAGCAGCACGGCGATGGTGAGCAGACCGATCAGGGTGGAATGGCCGTGGTTGCCGGCGATCTGCGCGGGCAGGTCACGGAGGTTCTTCCACGCTTCGCCCTGGGCGTCGCCGCCGAGCAGCACGTGGATCTGGCTCAGGGCGATCACCAGCCCGATGCCGGCGAGCATGCCGTGCACCACGGCCGGTGAGAGGGCGAGCGCGGCGCGGCCCAGGCGGGCCAGGCCGAGAATGATCTGAACGCCACCCGCGAGCGCCACGATGGCGGCGGTGGCGGCGAATCCATAACTCACGATGGTCCCTGCGACGATCACCGTCAGCCCCGCGGCCGGACCGCTGACCTGCAGCGGCGCGCCGCCGAGCAGACCCACGACCACACCACCGACAACGGCGGCGATCAGACCGGACATCAGGGGCGCGCCGGAGGCGGCCGCGATGCCGAGCGAGAGCGGAATGGCGATCAGGAAGACCACGATCGACGCCGGGACGTCATGCCGGAATGCCTTCAAGACGGACATTCCGGCAATGTAACGATTGCTGGTTAACCACCCGTTACGACGCCGCCCCCTCCAGGTAAGCCACAGCGAATTGCCGGTTGCCTCTCAGCCCACCACCCGCACGGAACAGACCCCGGGAGTGTCCGCGACCCGACTGACCGTTCCCCGCCGCAGCGATAGAACGTGCGGAGACCGGATGCCGCCCGGACGGAGACGCCATGCGCTGGCCGGTGAAGCTCCGCACCGGGCGGGCCCGCCCCGTCCGGCTCACGCTGAGCACACTCCTGGCCGCGGCCGCCGGCCTCGCCTTCCTCCTGGTCGAACTGCGCCTGCTCTGGAAACCGCCGGCGTCGCTGATCCCCGGTGGCTCGGACGACCCGGCCGCCGTCGGCCAGTTCCGGTCGGCCGTCATCCAGCTCGGCATCGCCCTCGGCGCGGTCGTCGCCCTGCTCTACACGGCGCGCACCTATCGGCTGGCCCGCCGCGGCCAGATGACCGAACGATTCGCCAAGGCCCTGGAACGCCTGGGTTCACCCGAGCCCTACATCCGGATCGGCGCCATCCACGCCCTCGACCACGTCATGCGCGACTCGGTGGAACACCACTCCGATGTCGTAGAGCTGCTTCTCGCGTACGTGCGGAACCGCGCCCCCGCCCACCGCCCGGCTCGCACCCAGCCGGTCCACGAGCGATGGGTGCACCCGCCCATCGGACTCGTCGCCCCGGAACCACCCGCCCCGGCACCGGCCGCCGACGTGCAGGCCGCGTTGACCTCGATCGCCAACCGCCCCCGACGCCCGTACAGCGAACGCGTCCGGATCCGGCTGCGGGATCTCGACCTGCGCGGGGCCGACCTGTCGAACGCCTACCTGGTCAACGCCGACCTCGCCGGCTCCAACCTGTCGGGGACGGCCATGCGGGGCGCCGACCTGTCGGGCGCGTCCCTGCCCGGCGCCGATCTCTCCGCGGCCGATCTGGCCGGGGCCGTCCTCGTCGAAGCCGACCTTCAGGACGCCCACCTGGCCGGGGCCGTCCTGACCGAAGCGAAACTGACCCGAGCCACCCTCGTACGGGCGGACCTGCGGGGCGCGACGCTGCGGGACGCCACGCTGTACGCGGCGAAGCTGGCCGGAGCCGACCTGTCGGAGGCGTCGCTCGACGCGGCCCAGCTCGCGGGGGCCGATCTCAGCGCGGCCCACCTGACCGGGGCGACGGCGCAGCTGACCAACCTGATCGGCGCCACGGTGGCCGAGACCGCGCTCGGCGGGGCCGTCCGGCACCGGGCGCCGGCCCGCCCCGGCCTCCGGACCAGGTTCGGCCGCTACGCCCGCAGTGCCCTCAACTGGATCAACCTGGCCTCGGTGGCCGGCGTGCTCATCGCGGTCTCGGGTCGCACGAAGCTGGTCCGCGGCGGCACCCTCAACCCGGCGGCGACCGGCGTGCTGATCGCCGGCAACTACGGCCGCCGCTGGCCCGCCCAGACCACCTTCACCGTGGGCGGAGTGATCATCGCGCGCCGCCCGGCGGCCTGGCTCCTGGGCGAGGGCCGCGAGTCGCTGCTCCGGCACGAACTGATTCACAGCACGCAGTACGCACTGCTCGGGCCCCTGTTCTGGCCGCTCTACTGGCTCGCGGCCCTGTTCTCCTACCTGACGACCGGCAGCGCCAGCGCCCGCAACATCTTCGAGCGCTGGGCCGGGCTCGCCGCCGGCGGCTACGCGGATCTCCCGCTGTCACCGCGGCTCGACGGCCTGCTGCGCCGTCTCCGCCGATGAGCCCGCCCGGCCGGCCACACGCCGGGCGGGCGGACCAGCGCGACGAGGGGCGAAGCCGGGCGGGAGCGAAAGAGCCGCCGGCGGGCGGTCAGGCCTTCCAGACGTCCTGGTTGGCCTCGTACATCTCGCGCAGGATGGCCGGGACGTCGTAGGTCAGCTTCCAGTCGGGGTAGTGCTCCTCGAACCGGGTCGTGCTGCTGATCCACCACTGGTGGTCGCCGGTGCGGGCCTGGTCGACGTAGTCGGTGCGGGCCTCGAGCCCGGTGATCTCCGACGCGATCTGGAACGCCTCGATGTGGCTGCAGTTGGAGAACCGGCCGCCGCCCATGTTGTAGACCTCGGCCACCCGCGGCGCCTTGTGGAAGGCCTCGAACGCCGACACCAGGTCGTGGGAGTGGATGGCGTCGCGCACCATTTTCCCCTTGTACCCGTAGATGTGGTACATCCGCTGCTCCATGACGCACCGCATCACGTACGCCAGGAAGCCGTGCAGCTCGGCCGCCGAGTGGCCCGGACCGGTCAGCGTGCCGCCGCGAAACACCGCCGTGGGCATGTCGAAGTAGCGCCCGTACTCCTGCACCAGCACGTCGGCCGCGACCTTGGACGCGCCGAACACCGAGTGCAGCGTCTGGTCGATCGACATCTGCTCGTCGATGCCGCCGTACCACTGGTGGTCCTCGGGCAGCTCGTAGCGCGTCTCGTGCTCGATCAGCGGCAGCCGGTTGGGGGTGTCGCCATAGACCTTGTTGGTCGAGGTGAAGATGAAGGGCGCGTTCGGCGAGTGGGCCCGCGCGGCCTCCAGCATGTTGAGCGTGCCGACCGCGTTCACGTCGAAGTCGGTGAACGGCTCCTTGGCCGCCCAGTCGTGCGAGGGCTGGGCCGCGGCGTGGATGACCAGGCCGATATTGCTGCCGAGCTTGGCGAACAGGGCGGCCAGGCCGTCCCGGTCGCGGATGTCGATCTCGTGGTGGGTGTACCGGTCGCCGACCTCGGAGGTCAGGCGGTCCAGGTTCCACCGGGTGGAGCCGTCCTTGCCGAAGAAGTAGCTGCGCATGTCGTTGTCGATGCCGACGACGTCCATGCCGAGCCCGGCGAAGTGCCTCACCGACTCGGAGCCGATCAAACCGGCGGATCCGGTCACCACGACGACATTGCTCATCAAACAACCTCCGGTGAGAGTTCGGCCCGAGGTTACAGGGTGTACGCATCCCACTGGGTGACGACCTGCCATGTCGTCACAGTGATGCATGGCTCGCATCTGAAACGGGCACGGAACAGGATTGCTACATGTGATGGCGAGGCTCCGACGAGGCAGAAGTTCGGGCCATACGAAGGGCGGTCCTATGACGGAGTCTCTCAGCGTCACGCCGGACGACGGGACAAAGAGCAACGGACTCGATCTCGGGGCCGAGGAGGAACTCCACGTCGTCGACCTGGTGACCAGGGAACTCGTGCCCCGCGCGCAGGACATCCTGGACCAGCTCAACCCGGAGCACTTCTCGGCCGAGCTGCACCGCTCGGTGGTCGAGACCAACACCCCGGTGGCGGCCACGCTGGACGGCCTGCGCGACGCGATCGTCGGACGCCGCCGCACGGCGATCCAGGTCGCCGAGTCGCTGGGACTGGGTCTGGTGGCGGCCGGAACGGTCCCGCTGGTCGACCTGGAATCACTCCCCGTGACGCCCACGTCGCGGTACCGGCGCATGCTCGACGACTACCAGCTGCTCGCCCGCGAACAGTTGATCTGCGGCGCCCAGGTGCACGTCGGCGTCCCCGACCGGGACGAGGCGGTCGCCGTCTCCCAGCGCGTCGCGTCGGCGCTGCCCACCCTGCTCGCGCTGAGCACGTCGAGCCCGTACTGGATGGGTGAGGACTCGGGCTATGCCAGCGTGCGGTCGCTGGTCTGGCTGCGCTGGCCGACCGCCGGCGACCCGGGCCGGCTGAACAGCGCCGCCGACTACGACGAGCTGGTCGAGGACCTGCTCGCCTCGGGCACCATCACCGATCCCAAGATGGTCTATTTCGACGTACGCCCGTCCGCGCACCTGCCGACCGTCGAGTTGCGTGTCACCGACTCCAGCCCGGACGTCGACACCGTCGTGCTGCTCGCCGGGCTGTTCCGCGGCCTGGTGCTGCGCGCCCAGCAGGAATACCGCGCCGAGCGCCCGTTCACCCCGACCCGGCCGCCGCTGCACCGCGCCGCGATGTGGCGGGCCGCCCGCTCGGGCCTCGAGGGTGACCTGCTCGACCTGCCCCACTCCCCGCAGCCGGTGCCCGCCGCGGTCGCCGTCGAGCGGCTGGTCGGCGATCTGCGTCCGCAGCTGGAGGAGCTGGGCGACTGGGAGCAGGTGTTCGACCTGTCGGTACGCGCGCTCAGCCGGGGCAGCTCGGCCGCGCGGCAGCGCCGGGCCATGTCGCGCCGCGGCCGCATCTCCGACGTGGTCGACCTCGTGGTGGCCGACACGCGGGGCGGCGCGACCGGCATCGGCCCCGAGGGCCAGTCGGTTCCGGGCGGGCTTTTCCCGTACGCCCGTACGGGTGATGAGGCTTTCCCCGGTGGTGACGTCACGGAGGCGTACGCGGGAATCCTGAATGTCCTGACCGCGCTCGGCTCGGCCGGTCTGCGTCGGCGCGAGGACGCGCGGGACGACGAGCAGCGCCAGCGGGGCATCACGTTCAGCGTGGCCGGCGAGGCCGCCACCCGGCTCTTCCCGTTCGACCTGGTGCCCCGGGTGGTGCCGGCCTCGGACTGGGCGGGGCTGCGGGTCGGGCTGGTGCAGCGGGTGCGCGCGCTCGACCTGTTCATCCAGGACGTCTACGGCGACCGCAACGTGGTCGGCGACGGCATCATGCCCGAGTGGGTGATCGACGGCTCGCCCGAACTGCGTCCCAGCGGCGCCCTGGTCGCCCATGCGGGGGTGCGGGCCCAAGTGGCCGGCGTCGACCTGGTGCGCGACGCCGACGGCCAGTGGTGTGTGCTCGAGGACAACCTGCGGGTCCCGTCGGGCATCGCCTACGCCATGCAGAACCGCCGCCTGACCGAGGCCGTGCTGCCCGAACTGCCGGAGCCGGAGAACCTGATCTCGGTCGAGCGGACGCCTCAGATGCTGCTGCGCACGCTGGTCGAGTCGGCGCGCCCGGCCGCCGGTGACACGCCGCGGGTGGTGGTGCTCAGCCAGGGCCCGGACGACTCGGCGTGGTTCGAGCACCGGATGCTGGCCGACGAGATGGGCGTGCCGGTCGTCCGCAGCACCGAGCTGTTCGTCGACGGCGACCGCGTGTTCCGGCTGCGGGACGGCAAGCGCTACCCGGTCGACGTGATCTATCTGCGGATGGGCGAGGACAGCCTGGTCCACTCCCCCGGCGCCGACGGCATGCCGCTGGGTCCGAGCCTGATCACCGCGCTGCACGCCGACACGGTGGTGCTGGCCAACGCGCTCGGCAACGGGATCGGCGACGACAAGGCCGTGTACGCCTACGTGCCCAAGCTGATCGAGTACTACCTGGGTGAGAAGCCGCTGCTGAACGACGTGACCACCTATCTCTGCGGCATCCCGGAGCAACGGGCCGAGGTGCTGGACCGCCTCGACCAGCTGGTCTGCAAGCCGGTCGACGGTTACGGCGGCGACCGCATCGTGATCGGTCCGCATGCGACCGAGGAGGAGCTTTCCGCCGTACGGCGTCAGATCCGCACCGCCCCGCACCGATGGGTGGCGCAGGAGGTCGTCCAGCTCTCGACGCACCCGGTCTTCGACGGTCACCAGCTGGCGGCCCGCCACGTCGACCTGCGCGCCTTCATCTTCACCGGCGCCGAGTCGGTCGTCGCCCCGGCCGCCCTCACCCGGGTGGCCCCGGCCGGCTCGATGATCGTCAACTCGTCGCGCGGCGGTGGTTCGAAGGACACGTGGCTGCTGGGCTGAGAGGCCGGCGGCCGGGGTGACGGGCCGGGAAAAGGACACCTGGTTGCTGCGGTGACAGGTGCGTTACGGCGCCTTTACCCGATCGAAACCGACAACAGGGAGGTTCATCAAATGTGCGGAATCGCGGGCGAACTGCGGTACGACGGTCACCTGGCGGACGAGGAAGCTGTGCGCCGGATGCTGCCGTGCCTGGAGTCGCGCGGTCCCGACGGTGAGGGCCTCTGGGCGCGTGGCCCGGTCGCGCTCGGCCACCGCCGGCTCAAGATCATCGACTTGTCGGAGGCCGGCCACCAGCCGATGACCGACGACGAGTTGGGGCTGTCGCTGGTCTTCAACGGCTGCATCTACAACTACAAGCAGCTGCGTGAGGAACTGCAGGGCCACGGCTACAAGTTCTTCTCCACGTCGGACACCGAGGTGATCCTCAAGGCCTACCATTGCTGGGGCGCCGACTGTGTGCAGCACTTCCTCGGCATGTTCGCGTTTGTGATCGTCGAGCACGACACCGGGACGGTCATGATGGCCCGCGACCGCCTCGGCATCAAGCCGCTCTATCTGGCCGAGACCCGTGGCCGGGTGCGGTTCGCGTCGACGCTGCCCGCGCTGCTGGCGGCGGGCGACGTGGACAAGTCGATCGACAAGGTCGCGCTGCAGCACTACATGACGTTCCACTCGGTCGTGCCCGCGCCGCGCACGATCATCAACGGCGTACGGAAGCTGCCCCCGGCGACCGTGCGCGTCATCCGCACCGATGGCACCTCGACCGAGCGGGTCTACTGGGAGGCCTCGTTCACGCGCCGGCCCGAGGTGGCGGACGCGGAGTGGCCCGAGCTGATCCACGAGAAGCTGAAGCTGGCGGTCGAGCGGCGCATGGTGGCCGACGTGCCGGTCGGCGTGCTGCTCTCGGGTGGCATCGACTCCAGCTACATCGTGGCGCTCCTGGCCGAGCAGGGGCAGCGCGGCCTGACCACGTTCAGCATCGGGTTCGAGGCGGGCGGCGGCGAGCAGGGCGACGAGTTCGCGTACTCGGACATCGTGGCCAAACAGTTCGACACCACGCATCATCAGATCCGGATCGGGAAGGACCGGTTCCTGCCGGCTGTTGACCGTACGGTGGCCGCGATGAGCGAGCCGATGGTGTCGCACGACTGCATCGCGTTCAACCTGCTCAGCGAGGATGTGTCGAAGTCGGTCAAGGTCGTACAATCGGGTCAGGGCGCGGACGAGATCCTGGCGGGCTACAGCTGGTACCCACCCCTCGCCGACGTGCCTTACGACCAGGCCGTGGATGCGTACGCGAAGGAGTTCTTCGACCGCCCGCACAGCCGCCTCGCCCAGCAGCTCAACGCCGATTGGCTGGTCGACGCGGATGTCAGTCGGGAGTTCGTCGCCGCGAGCTTCGGCCGGCCCGGCGCCGAGACGGCGGTGGACGCGGCGTTGCGGCTCGACTCCCAGGTGATGCTGGTCGACGATCCGGTCAAACGGGTCGACAACATGACTATGGCGTGGGGCCTCGAGGCTCGCGTACCGTTCCTCGATCATGAGTTGGTGGAGTTGGCCGCGGCCTGCCCACCGGCTCTGAAACTGGCGCACGGTGGCAAGGGGGTTCTCAAGGACGCGGCCCGCGGGGTCGTGCCCGACGAGGTGATCGACCGGACCAAGGGTTACTTCCCGGTTCCCGGGATCCGGCACCTCGAAGGCGCGATGCTCGACAAGGTCCGCGACGCGCTCACCGCGCCGGCCGCCCGGGAGCGAGGGCTCTTCCGGCAGGAGTACACCGACTTCCTGCTGGCCGACCCGAACACGCCGCGCACCACGCTCGGCGCCAACCAGCTGTGGCAGCTCGCCCTGCTGGAGATGTGGTTGCAGGACAAAGGGATCTAGTTATCGAGGGAGGACCCGTATGACCGGTCAGCTCAACCGTGTCGACGTCACCGTTTTGCCGATGGGCTGGACGAACATAGAAACGGGATCTTTCCCCTCCGAAGTCTCCGGAAGCTGGTCGCCGTCGCTCTCGCCGGACGGCCGGCACGCCGCGTACGTCTCCGACCGCAGCGGCCGCCCCCAGGTGTGGGTGCAGCCGGTCGGCAGCGAGCTGAAGTTCCTGGTCGACACGGGCGAGGCCCCGGTCGCCCAGGTGCAGTGGTCGACCGGCGGCGGCTGGCTGGCCTGCCACGTCGCCCCCGGCGGCGCTCCCCGCCACGAGGTGTGGCTGGTGCGTCCGGACGGCTCCGAGCTGCACCAGGTGGCCGGGTTCGGCGCCGACACGGCCGACAACATGCGCTGGCTGCCCGGCCGCTCGCTGCTGGCGCTGACCGAGAACCTGACCACGGCCCTGCTGATCGACCCGGTCACCGGCGATCGCACGGTGGTGGCCGAGGGCGAGCTCGTCTCGCTGCTCGACGTCGCGCCCGGCGGCGACCGCGCCCTGCTGCGGTTCGGGCCGCGCGGCGACCGGTGGGTGGTCGTCCGTGACCTGCACACCGGCGCCGAAGAGTTCGTCACCCGTGGCGAGCAGGCGGTGTTCGGCCCGGACGGCACGACCGTCTACGCCCGCAGCGAGAGCGACGAGCTGCCCCAGCTGATCCGGCTGGTCAAGGGCGACTTGGAGCTGCTCGCCTGGTCGGACCGCGACGAGGTCGAGACGTTCACCGTCACGGCCGACGGGCGTACGGCCGCGGTGCTGTGGAACGTGCACGGCGGCGAGTCCCAGGTGACGCTGATCGACCTCGAGTCGGGTGACCGGCGCCCGCTGGAGCCGCTGCCGGGCGCCGTGATCAGCGGCCTGTCCTGGTGTTTCGACGGCTCGACGCTGGCCTTCACGGCCGAGGGCCCGGGCTGCCCGCACGGCACCTGGGTGTGGTCGGAGGACGGGGTCGCCCCGATCTCGGCCGACCCGCCGGCACCGAACGCCGTGCACCCCACCCTCGAGTCGTTCCCGGCCCACGACGGGCTGACCCTGACCGGCTGGCTGTTCCGCCCGGCCGGCGAGGGCCCGTTCCCCACCGTGCTGTGGTTCCACGGCGGGCCCGAGGCTCAGGAACGGCCCGGGCACGGGCCGCTCTTCCAGTCGCTGGTCGACCGGGGCATCGCCGTCCTCGCCCCCAACGTGCGCGGGTCCTCGGGGTTCGGCCGCAGCTTCATGAACGCCGACAACCTGGGTCGGCGCTACGCCGCGATCGAGGACGTCCGGTCCTGCGTCGAGTTCCTCACCCGGTCCGGCATCGCGGACGGGTCCCGCATCGGGATCATGGGCCGGTCGTACGGCGGTTATCTCACCCTGGCCGCCCTGACCACGTTCCCCGACATGTTCGCGGTCGGTATCGACGTCTGCGGCATGTCCGACTTCGCGACGTTCTACGAGCACACCGAGCCGTGGATCGCGGCCGCCGCGGTCTCCAAGTACGGCGACCCGGTGACCGACCGCGACCTGCTGGCCGACCTCTCCCCGATGACCCGGATCGACCGGCTGCGGACGCCGCTGATGGTCGTGCACGGCGAGAACGACAGCAACGTCCCGGTGATCGAGGCCGCGCAGGTGGTCGAGGCGCTGGCCGAGCGTGGTGTCCCGCACCGCTATCTGCTGTTCCCGGGTGAGGGCCACGAGCTGCTGCACCGCTCGTCGCGGGCCGAGTACATGCAGGAGACGGTCGACTGGCTGACGACCTATCTGCGGCCGGTGACGTACCTGTCGAGCACCGAGTAGAGATAGCCGTCCGAGACGGTCGTGGCGATCGTGTCTCCGGTGCCCAGCGGAATGACGTTCGGGCACCGGGTCACGTCGCCGTTGACCTCGCGCTGCAGCAGTTTGCGGCCGGTGGCGACCTCGTACAGCGCGAGCACGTGGACGCCGCGCTTCAGGGCGACCTTCTCGCAGGTGGTCAGCCGGGACCCGGTCCGGGCCAGCGTGACACACGCGACCAGCTCCGACTGGGCGGGGTCGGAGGGCATCCAGGCTTCCCGTACGGATCGTTTCAGCGTGTGGGGTACGTCGAGCGCCGCCTTGACGCGGTAGAGGCGGTCGGTGCCGGCTACGCCGATGGCGATCCGGTGCGGGCCGCGACCGTCGTAGCGGGGTGAATCCGGGTAGTACCAGCCCTCGCACACACGGCCGAGGTCGTCCGAAGCCCGTACGGGAACCGGACTGGCCTTTGGCTTCTGGGGTCTGGCCGGCGCACTCGGCGTGACCGTGGCGAAGGCG
The DNA here is from genome assembly GCF_016834655.1 of Paractinoplanes ovalisporus. GTDB lineage: Bacteria > Actinomycetota > Actinomycetes > Mycobacteriales > Micromonosporaceae > Actinoplanes > Actinoplanes ovalisporus. The sequence continues at coordinate 59,432 of NZ_JAENHP010000029.1, read as the reverse complement.
CCCAGCGGAGACTCGGAACCACCCCCGGTCACCTGCAGCGCCGCCGTGCCGAGGCAGGCGATCAGCAGCACCGCCAGCCCGCCGAAGAGCGCCCACCGGGGAACGGTCTCGATCTTCTCCAGGACGGCAGGAAGCGCCGGCCTTCGCGCGGTCCCCTCCCGCTGCGGCTCGGCCGGCGCTCCCGTCCCAGGCATCCGCGCACTGTATCAATGGATTTCAGTGACGGACGTCTTTCCTTTTAGAACCTCGTCAGCGTGATCCCGGCGATCCGCGGGTCACCCGAGTGCACCAGCGACTCCTGCGCCTGCACGTCGTCGAAGGCGAACGCGTAGGCCCGGCCGTCGACCATGTTCTCGTGGACGACCTTGCCGTACACGTTGGGCGCCGAGCCCTTGTAGAAGTCGGCCGCCGTGCCGCTCGGCTGGGTGTCGAGCGTGCCCAGCGTGCCGCGGGTCAGGGCCGCGCACAGGGTGCGGGCGATCGGACCCACGACCAGGTCGTTCGGGGCGCCCAGGGCACCGTCGCAGCCCCACACGTTGGCCGTCGAGGGCTTGGTGAACGACGCGACCGTCTTGCCGGTGGTGTCGGTGAAGTTCATGACGTTGCCCGCCGTACGGCCGATGAACTTGTTGTTCGGCTGGTCGCTGAACGGGACCACCGTGAGGTTCTTCGACGCGTACGCGTTCCAGGCGCTGGTGATGTAACCGTCCAGGTAGGTCGGGTTCATCAGCCCCGCGTCGGCCGCCTTGCCCGGCGCCAGCACCCGCAGGACCGTGCCGTCGCCCCGGGTGACCACGCTCTTGGCGAAGTCGGGCGAGGCCTTGATCGCGTCGATGACCCGCTGCCGCCCGTTGGGCTTGAGCTCACCGGTCTTCAGCGTCTTGCCGTCGCCGCCGGTCACCGTGATGGCGTGCGGCACCGCGAACATGTCGACCTGCGAGCTGTTGATGAACAGGCCACCGTCGTTGAGCGTGAACTCGCTCCAGTCGAACAGGATGTCCCGGTTGGGGTCGGCCCCCGCCCACGGCGCCGGCTGCACGAGCCCGTCGTTGGTGAGCCGGAAGTCGAGCTTCTGCCCGAACGACATGTAGAGGCGGCCGGAGAGGTTCTTCGGCATCTTGACGGTGACGCTCGACCCGTTGGCCGGGCCGGGGATCGCAACGTCCGGAGCCGGTACGGGCACCGAGCCGCCACCGGTCCAGTTGGTGAACACACCGTCCGCGTTGACGTAGCCGAGCTTGCCCGTGTTCAGGTTGGTGCCCAGCATGTAGAGGAAGACGTTCTCGCCGCGCCCCGAGTCGTTGGTGACCTTGACCGGCAGGATGTCGCTCTTCGGCGGCACGCTGACCGACTCGTCCGGTTTAGGCGCCGGCGGCGGCGTCGTGGCGGTGGGCGCGCTGGTCGGCGGCTGAGTGGTCGGGGCCGCGGTCGGCACCCTGGTCGTCGGAGCCACGGTCGGCGGCGTCGTGGTGATCACGTCACCGTTGCCCGCGCACGGCATGCCGTTGAGCTTGCAGTTGGCCGGTTTGCCGCCCGCACCCACAAAGCCGAAGGTGAGGCTGGACCCGACGGCGATGGTCGCGTTCCACGACCGGTTGGTGAAGGTCAGGTGGCTGCCCGCAACGGCCAGGTCGGTGTCCCAGTAGCTGCCGATCGAACCGCCCGCGGGCAGGTCGAACTCGAGCTTCCACGACTTCATGTCCTCGGCGCCGGTGTTCTTGATCGTCACCTCGCTCTGCCATCCCGATCCCCAGTCCGAGACCGTACGCAGCGTGGCGGTCGGAGCCGCAGCCGAAGCCGGCAGCGCGATCCAGGTGGTGACCCCCACCACCGCCGCGGCGACGGTGGACAGGACGAGCGTTCGCTTGTGACGCATCGTTCGTTTGTGGCGCATCGTGCAAGAGCCTCCGTAGTAGCGGACCCGCCCATCCTCGGAAGCTCGCCCTTAAAACGACCTTAAAGATCAACAAGCTCGGCCTTAGTTCGAGACGCCCTGCCCTTTAACGCCCACGTCCCCTGCCCCGCCGTTCCTGCCGCCGACGCCCGACGGTCCAGGCCACAGCAGTCACCGCGGTCCCGGCGATGAATGCAACAGCCGAAGGGACGAGACGGCCTTCTCTGCCTTGTCGGCCTTGGCTGGGTGGCCCTGATCGGCTCTCTCGGCCCTGACTGAGCGGCACTGCTCGCCGATTCCGCGCGACGGACGCATTGAAGGCGGCACCGACATCGACGGCGGAGGGACGCCGGACCTCCAAGGCCTTGTTCGCAAGCGACTTCGCCAAGACGGCCACGACGACGACACTCACCGTGGTCACCACGATTCCTACGAAGCGACCGAAAAGCGTTGCGGCCCCAAGGTCGTTGGGGTCGCCGCCGGACAGCCGATTGAGAAGCCAATAAAGCGCGTTTCCATACGTGGCGGGTCGCTCGCCGCAGGAACTTCCACATGCGGCTTTCTCCGCCGGGGCCACCACATACGCACCTCCGGCGACGAGCAGCAGCACGCTCAGCGCAGTCATGATCGCAATGACCGCGTGCGGCGAGGTCCTTATCGGCTGCGCCTCGATCAGGCGTTTCTGCTCCGGGAGCATCACCAGCACCGAGCCCGATTCGTCGAGGCGACTCACCTGCGGCGAGGATCTCCAATGCGTCAGCACGTTCTCTCCGGTCACCGCTTCGGCCGGAATCAGGAGTGCTTCGGTGCCACCCGGAAGACCTCCGGTGACCTCGGCAAAATCACCTGGCCCGGCACCGTGAAGCAACCTGACCGACCAGTTCGCGTCGAGCACCCGGTCCACCTCTGCGAGACCGTCGCCGGCGGACGAATTGCGGATGAACCACCTCGCAAAGTCCACAAGGTCGGCGACCATACCGATCGTGGAGAACAGGACCGGCCAGAAGAAGAACGCCGATACCAGCGAAACCTGAACAGCCATCGGCGCCCGGAGCGCGACGCTGACAACAGCGGCGATGAGTAAGCCCAGCGACGGACCGAACAGCATCAAGGTGTCACACCAGCGATCCAGCCAGGATCGACGCCGCTGTGCCGCCGGTGGAGCCACCACGATCAAGGAGTGGGGCGACTCCCACAGAAGACAGCCGTCGCGACCGGACCGGAAGAGCAGGAGCGCAATCGGCAGGCGCGAGCGAAACCACGAGAATGTCCGGGGCCGGAGGAAATCGCGGACAATCTTCCATCGATCACCGGCACGAATCGAACGTGCCGCCTGGCGGCATTGCGCAAACGACGGCGAGGCCACCTCCACTCATCCGAGTCTGGTCCATCGAGTCAACGCGGCTTAGTCTGGCGGTGACAGACGGCCTCGAGGTTGATGGCGTGCGGGTCGAGGACGAAAGCGCCGTAATAGTCGTCGTGATACTCGGGGTGGACGGCCGGCTCCAGCAATGACGTGGCGCCGGCGTTGAGGGCCGCCTTGTAGAAGGTGTGCACGTCGTCGTGGGTGTCGACGGTGAAGGCCACGTGCATGTTCGAACCCACGGTGCCGCCGTCGATGAGCCAGAAGTAGGGCTTCACGTCGGCCAGGCCGAAACCCGTCATCGCGGTCGGCTGGTTCGGGGTGGCGTTCGGTGGGATCTCCAGCATCTTGGTGATGCCGATGGACGCCAGCACCGGCTCGTAGAAGGCCACCGCCGCCGCCAGGTCGGGGACGGCCAGGTTCAGGTGGTCGATGCGGGATCCGGAGCGGTCAACTGTCATGACACGAAGGTGCCCGGGATTGCGGCCACCGAACGGCCGTAATCCCGGGCACCCCTCAGAGAAGGGGTCAGCCGCGGCGCCATTTCTGGTTGGCTCCGCCGTGGCACTCCCACAGGATCAGCTTGGCGCCGTCGTTGGGGTTCCAGGCGTCGATGTCGATGCACTTGTTGGCCTGGGGGTTGACCAGGTCGCCGGCCGCCGACAGGACCCACTGCTGGGCCGGGTTGCCGCTGCACGTGACGATCTGGATGACCGCGCCGTTGGCCGTGGAGCCCCACGCGACGTCGACGCACTTGTTGTTCGACGTCTGCAGGGTGCCGTTCACGAAATTGAACTTCTGGGCGGCGGTGTTGTTGCAGTTCCACATCTGCAGCTGTACGCCGTCCGAGAAGTTGCTGTTGGGCACGTCGATGCACTTGTTGTTGAGGCTGCTGATCAGCGACGACCCGCCCGAGCCGCCGCCCGTGGTGGTCAGCGACAGGCCGTACACCTGCAGGATCTCGTTGACCGGCTGGAACCACATGGTGCCGCCGCTGGAGCAGTTGCCGGTGCCGCCCGAGGTGACGCCCTGGGCCTGGTTGCCCGAGATCCACGAGCCGCCGGAGTCACCGGGCTCGGCGCACGCGTTGCTGCGGGACAGGCCGGACACGGCGCCCTGCGAGTAGTTGATGGTCTCGTTGCGGCCGAGCAGGGTGCCGCAGCGCCAGCCGGTGGTGCGTCCGGAGCGGCAGATCGAGCTGCCGACCGCCGCATCCTGCGAGCCCGCGACGGTGACGTTGCCGCCGGCGTAGTTGTTGACCCACGGCTGCGAGGTCCAGTTCCCGTTCGTACGGACCCAGGCGTAGTCGTTGCCGGGGAACGACGAACCGGCGAAGGTCCCCTGCGACACGTTGTTGTAGCCGAGGGTCGGGCTGCCGGTGCCGCCGCAGTGGCCGGCCGTCACGAAGCCGCCGGCGACCGGGAAGCCGACCGAGCACAGCGTGTTGCCGTTGATCACGTACTGGTCGCCGCCGCGGGTGTCGTACATCGGGCGCGGCTGTTCGGCGGTGGTGACGACAGCGACCGGGCCGGAGCCGGAAGCGAACGAACGCGCGGCATCAGAAGAACCGGGGGCGGCCATGACGACAACCCGGTTGTTGGGCGTGTCGACATACCAACCCCGTACGGCGGAAGCCCTTGCCGTTTTAGCCTTTTTGTCCAGATTGGCGCGTGTCGACTCCAAAGAAGCAGCACTAGACGCGACGAGCCGAGCATCGGCCCCCTCCGCCCGTACAGAAGCAAGCGCCGCGGACGACGTCACCGCGACCGTCAGACGGGAGGCCCCGGAGGGGATCCAGGCCCCCGCGAAGGCGGAGCCGAGCTTGGCCCGGAGCCGCTTCTCGACCGCCGGTGCGGTCGCCTCGGTGCGCAGCCGGGTCGCGATCTGGGCGTCGGTGAGCTTCAGGTCACGCCGCATCGCCTTGAGCATCCCGGGGTCGATGCCGAAGGACGAGGCGGAGTCGGAGGGCGCGGGGGACGGTGCGGCCTGAGCGGCGGGGATGGGGCTCAGGGACGCGGCGGTGACCGCGGCGGCGGCTATCGCCAGCAATCGTGAACGTGGGCGCATGGGGATCCTCTCGGAGCGCCGGGAAAACCGGGGATAAATCGGAGGCTGTCTATGTCTGACAACGCTGTCAAGAAACACGAAGGAAACCTGCCCGAATGAACCACGTGTGCTCCGTCCCCTGCCCTCGCCGATCCGGCGCGGAACGTGCAAGGCTGTCTTCTTGAACTACGAGAACGGGCGGTAATCCGGCATGGGCATGGTCAAGGTCGTAGGGCTCGTGCTGCACCCACGACGCGACTGCGGATCGGCGATCGACGCGATCGTGAACTGGGCCGTGCGGCGCAACGTCACCGTGCTGGGCCTGCACGACGAGATCGACCGCATCGACTGCGAGGCGGTGGCGGTCACCCCCGACGAGATGGCCGAGCGGGCGGGTCTGCTGGTCAGCCTGGGTGGCGACGGCACGATGCTGCGCACCATGCGCCTGGTCGAGGGCCGCAAGACGCCGGTGCTGGGTGTGAACGTGGGCCGCCTGGGCTTCCTGGCCGAGGTCGACCTGCCCGATCTGCCCGACGCACTGACCGCGATCGACGAGCACAAATTCACGATCGAGTCCCGTACGGCGGTCCGGACCGTTCTGCCCGACGGCAAGGACGTCTCGGCGTTCAACGACATCGCCATGGTGCGCGTGCCGGGCGACGGGCTGGCCGCGATCGGCATCTGCGTCGAGGGCAAGAACTTCGTGAACTACGCGGCCGACGCGGTGATCGTCGCCACCCCGACCGGCTCGACGGCGTACAGCTTCTCGGCCGGCGGCCCGATCGTCTCACCGAACGTCGAGGGCCTGATCGTCACCGCCTCGGCCGCCCACTCCTCGTTCAACCGCCCGCTCATGCTGGCCCTGCAGGAGCAGCTCGACATCGACGTGCTGCCCACCAGCGGCCGGCTCGCGATCGAGGTCGACGGGATCATCGAGGGATACGCGGATCCCGGTGACAAGCTGTCCATCGAGCCCATCCCGTCGGCCGCCCAGGTGATCCGCCTCGGCAACACCAGCTTCTACGAGCGGGCCCGCCGCAAGCTGCGCGTCGAGGGCAGCGCCCAGGTCGGCGTGCCCGACGCGGCCGACGCCGCCGTGGTCGACGCCTTCGAGCGGCAGCGCTACGAGCTGCTGATCGGCGGCGAGGTGGCCGGCGTGCTGCACTACCGCCGCCACGGCGACAAGATCGAACTGCTGCACACCGAGATCGAGCAGTCGTTCTCGGGCCGGGGCCTGGCGAGCCGCCTCGCCGCGGCCGCGCTCGAGGACGCCCGCGGCCGCGCCACCCCGGTCGTTCCCTCCTGTCCCTTCGTCACCGGATATCTGGACCGCCACCCCGAATACGCCGACCTCCTGGCCACCCCAACTGCGGATAGCTGAGGTAACTGCCATGGGCCACCCCGCGATCCTGACCGTCGACGACGATCCCGCGGTCTCCCGGGCCATCGCCCGCGACCTGCGCCGTCGTTACGGCGACCAGTACCGCATCCTGCGCGCGTCGTCGGCCTCCGAGGCCCTCGACGCGCTCAAGGAACTCAAACTGCGCGGCGGCCGGGTCGCCGTCATGCTCGCCGACTACCGGATGCCGCAGACCAACGGCATCGAGTTCCTGGAACAGGCGATGGACCTGTTCCCCAACGCCCGGCGCGCGCTGCTGACCGCGTACGCCGACACCGACGCCGCCATCCAGGCCATCAACGTGGTCGACGTCGACCATTACCTGCTCAAGCCGTGGGACCCGCCGGAGGAGAAGCTCTACCCGGTGATCGACGCGCTGCTCGACGCGTGGCAGGCCACCGGCGACCGCGAGATGGAGGACATCCGCGTCGTCGGCCACCGGTGGAGCGAACCCTCGTACGAGATCCGCGACTTCCTCGCCCGCAACCTGGTGCCCTACAAGTGGCTCGGCGCCGACGAGTCCGAGGGCCTGCGCCTGCTCGAGGCGGCCGGGGTCGGTCCCGAGTCGATCCCGCTGGTCGTGACGGCCGACGGGCGGGCGCTGACCCAGCCCAGCACGACCGAGGTGGCCGAGGCGGTCGGGTTGTCCACGGCCCCGGGCCGCGACTTCTACGACCTGATCATCGTGGGCGGCGGCCCGGCCGGGCTCGGCGCCGCGGTCTACGGCGCCTCCGAGGGCCTCAAGACGCTGCTGGTCGAGCGGCGCGCGGTCGGCGGTCAGGCCGGTCAGAGCTCGCGGATCGAGAACTACCTGGGCTTCCCCGACGGCGTCTCGGGCGCGCAGCTGACCGACCGGGCCCGCCGCCAGGCCAGCAAGTTCTCGGCCGAGGTGCTGACCACGCGCGACGTCACCGGCCTGCGGCAGGACGGCTCGGCCCGCACGCTGAGCTTCGCCGACGGTGGCGAGATCTCGGCCCACTCGATCGTGCTGGCCACCGGTGTGGCCTATCGTCCGCTGGTCGCCGACGGCGTCGCCGAGCTCACCGGTTCGGGCGTTTACTACGGTTCCGCCTCGACCGAGGGCCCGTCCTGCGCGGGCAGCGACGTCTACATCGTGGGCGGCGCCAACTCGGCCGGGCAGGCGGCACTGTTCTTCTCGCGATACGCGCGGTCGGTGACGCTGCTGGTGCGCGGCGACTCGCTCGAGGCGTCGATGTCGTACTACCTGATCCAGCAGCTCAACAAGATCGACAACATCAAGGTGCGTACGCGCTGCGAAGTGATCGGCGCGCAGGGCGACGGACATCTGCAGGCGATCACGATCTGTGACAGCAAAGAGGGCCTGAGCACCACCGTCGAATGCGGGTACCTCTTCGTCTTCATCGGCGCCGAACCGCGTACGGACTGGTTGGGAACCTCCGTGGCCCGCGACGAGAAGGGCTTCGTCTACACCGGGCCGGATCTTCTCTCAAATGGCACCCGCCCGAAGGGATGGAATCGGGACCGGGATCCGTTCTACCTGGAGTGCAGTGTTCCCGGCATCTTTGCCGCCGGCGACGTCCGGGCCAACTCCGTGAAGCGGGTGGCCTCGGCGGTCGGCGAGGGCGCGATGGCCGTCACGCTGGTCCACCGCTATCTGGAGGCTCAGTAAGCCATGAGTGACACCACCGACGAGGTCCGGCTGGTTCCCTGTGAGCCGGGACAGCTCACCAACGACGAGCTGCGCACGCTGTTCCTGTTCGAGAAGCTGACCGACGACCAGCTGACCTGGATCTCGGAGCACGGCTGCACCATGCACATGCCGGCCGGCGGCGTGGTGATCCGCGAGGGCGACCCCGCCGACCAGTTCTTCGTGCTGCTCACCGGCACGATCGAGCTGACCCGCCGGGTCGGGCAGGACGAGGTGCGCACCAACCGCACCGAGCAGCGCGGCGTCTACATGGGCGCTACCAACGCCTACCTGCGCGACGACGGTGTGCAGCGCAACTACATGATGAGCCTGCGCGCGCTCGACGACAGCGACTTCTTCGTGCTCTCCGCCACCGACTTCGGCTGGATGATGCGCGAGTGGTTCCCGATGGCGATCCACCTGCTCGAGGGCCTGACCATCGGCATGCGCAACACCCAGGCCGCGGTCAGCGAGCGGCAGCGCCTCACCGCGCTCGGTGCCCTCTCGGCCGGTCTCATGCACGAGCTCAACAACCCGGCCGCGGCCGCCTCCCGGGCCACCGCCGCGCTGCGCCAGCGGGTCGCCGGCATGCGCCACAAGCTGGCCATGCTGGCCGCCGGCAAGGTCGAACCGGAGAAGCTGGTGGCCCTGGTCGAGCTGCAGGAAGACGTGATCGAGCGGGCGGCCAAGGCGAAGCCGCTGACCGCGATGGAGACGGCCGACCGCGAGGACGAGCTCGGCGACTGGATGGACGAGCGCAACGTCACCGGCGGCTGGGACCTGGCTCCGGTCTTCGCCCAGGGCGGTCTCGACATCGAGTGCCTCACCCTGATCGAGGAGCGGGTCGGCACCCAGAAGCTGCTCGACCAGGCCATCCACTGGATCGGCTACGCGCTCGAGACCGAGCAGCTGATGACCGACATCGAGGACGCCACCGGTCGCGTCTCGTCGCTGGTGTCGGCGGCCAAGCAGTACTCGCAGATGGACCGGGCCGCCCATCAGTGGATCGACGTGCACAGCGGTCTCGACAGCACGCTGGTGATGCTCACCCACAAGATCGGCGACGGGGTGAAGGTCGTGAAGGACTACGACCGGTCGTTGCCGCAGGTCCCGGCCCACCCGGCCGAGCTCAACCAGGTGTGGACCAACCTGATCGACAACGCGGTGCAGGCCATGCACGGCGCCGGCACGCTGACGATCAAGACGTACCGCGAGGACGACCACGTGGTGGTCTCGGTCGGCGACTCCGGTCCGGGCGTGCCCGAGGAGCTGAAGAAGCGCGTGTTCGAGCCGTTCTTCACCACCAAGCCGGTGGGCGAGGGCACGGGGCTGGGCCTCGACATCTCGTACCGGATCGTGGTGAACGGCCACGGCGGCGACATCAAGCTCGATTCCAAGCCCGGCGACACGAAGTTCCTCGTGAGGCTGCCGCTGACCGAGCCGTCGTCGGCCTGATCCGCCGAAAAGCCCCCTCCGCCGAACGGCAGAGGGGGCTTTTGTTCATCTCGACTCTCAGCAGGAGTCGATCCGGGTCACCTTCGGGTTGATGCCGGCGAAGGTCCAGCGCTGCTGATAACCGTTCTGCAGCGTGAAGCACCCGCTGTCGGGCGCGTTCTGCACCACGATGTTGATGCGCTGGTTGCTGCCGCACCGGTTGACCACGGTGGCCCACATGACCGTACCGACGCTGCCGTACTCGACGGACAGGTTGATGCAGTTGGGGGCGGTCGCGCTCGGCGTCACGACGTCACCGCGCCCGCCACCGTCGGCGGGGCGGTTGTAATCCATGGTCGCGGTGCCCATCCAGGCATCGGGATCCGGTGCGACCTCCGGACCGGCGGCGTTGGCCGCGGAGCCTCCTGCGATGACGGCCCCCGTGGCCACCATCCCTACGAACAGGGATCGGATGACTTTTCCACTGCGCAAGATAATTCCTCCTCAGGAATCGCTCTGTTGCCGTGGTGATCGACTACCCGCATAGATCCCGGTAAATCATGATGAATGTCACTGTCTCTATATACGTCAGCGGAGGCCGACGCTGGGCCGGCCTCCGCTGACGGGTGTTTCAGAACAGGCTTCGGATGTACGCGGCCTGACCCGCGTGCTGCGCGTCGTCGTCATAGACGCTGATCAGGCGTACGCCGAGGGTCACGGGCGGGTCCCAGTTGTCGTCGACCACCCGGTCCAGGTCCTCCTCGGTCAGGCCGGACAGATACGCCACCGTACGGTCGTGGACCGCCTGGTAGTAGTCGAGAAGCGCCTGGGCGTTCTCCGGCACGATCTCCGCCACCTGCGACGCGTCATGCCCGTACCCGGTCTCGGCCGTGTCTTTGCGCCCGAACCGCGCCGGCCACTCGCCGGTGGCGTAGATCTGCTCGACGCCCATCACCTCGGCCACGTGGTCGTCCTGCACCCGGGTCAGGTGCCAGACCAGCCAGCCGATCGAGTTGGCGCCCTCGGCCGGCCGCCACCGCAGCTGCTCGGGGCTGAGCCCCTGCACCGCCGTCTCCACCAGTTCGGGGAGGCGGCCGAAGGCCTCCGTCAGTACGCCCTTGGCGTCCATGAACTACTCCGTCCCGTCGCCGTTCTGCTGTTGCTGCTGCTGGTCCTGCTGGTCCTGCTCAGTCTGCCCCTCGGCCGGCGCCTGGGTGGGTTCCCCGGTCGGCGTGGTGCCCTGGTCCGTCCCGCCGGTCTGCTGCGGGTCGGTGGTGGGCTCGGTGGGCTCGGTCGTCCCGGTGGGGCCGGCGCTGGGTGCGTCGGTCGGGGCCGTGGTCTCCGACGTGTCGGTGGGGTCGGCCGAGGCCGAGGCCGGTGCCTCCGACTCCGACGGAGCAGGTGTGGGCGTGCTGTCGCTCTTGTTGTCGCTGCCGAACACCGAGCCGATCGTCGTGCTCGAGCTGGTCTTGTGCCCGACGGCGTCGGCGACGGTGCGGCCCATGAACAGCTCGACCGCGAGCAGCGAGCCCATGGCCAGCACGAACACCGCGGCGGCGGCGAGGCTGATACGGCCCCAGCGCATCTTCGCCGGCGCCTTCTCGACCGGCTCGTCCGACGGCACTTCGTCCTCGGCCGCAGCCACGGACGGTGTGCCCACGGCCGCCGGGGCGGTCACGAAGGTCGACTTGATGGTGTTCGTGCCGCGGTGGATGAAGCGGGTGTAGAGCTCGGTGCCGACCGACCCGACGATGCTCGCCACGGCCGCGCCGATCAGTGTTCCTGCGACGCCTAGGAAGGAGCCCAGAAACGCGGCGGAGACCGCGGCCAGGGTTCCTGCGATGGTCTTGGGGATGTCGATGCCGGACCAGATCTTGGCCGGTGCGTGCTCGGTCATGTCCTCCTCTGCCCTTACTCCTGTCTCGTCAGGCTCTGTGCCTTTACCGCCTGCCCGATCGCTAAACCCCGCCGTTCGGCCCAGACCTCGCGCAACGGGCGAACCACGACACCCTCCTCGGCCATGCGTCGCCGGGCCAGCCTGCGGGTTCGCAGAATTCCGGCGACGCCGACGATCATGAAGAGGTATTGCACCGACATGGCCACTTTGAAGTCGGTGATGTCATACGCGGCCGACCCGCCGGTGCGCGCGTCGAGAATCAGGCCGATCAATTCGATCGACAACAGCGAGGCGACAAAACCCCCGACGTTCACGACTCCGGTGGCGGTGCCGAGGCGGCTCGGCGGGTTGAACGTGCGGGCGTAGTCGAAGCCGATCATCGAGCCCGGGCCACCGAGGCCGAGCGCGACGATCAGCACCACCAGCACCGGCATCGGCGCGTGGCCGGGCCACGCCAGCACCAGCCCCCACCCGGCCGCGTTGGCCCCGATCACACCGAGCACCAGCCACGAGCGGCGCAGCGGATGCCGCTGCACGAGCATCCCGATCAGCGGGCCGGCCGCCATGCCGACCAGCACGAACAGGGTGAGCAGGGCGCTCGCCGTCTCCTGGGGCAGGCCTTGGCCGGCGATGAGGAACGGGAAGCCCCACATCAGCGCGAACACGGTGCCGGTGAACTGGGTGGTGAAGTGTGTCCACAGGCCGAGCCGGGTGCCCGGGTGCCGCCACGCGCTGCCCAGGTCGTGACCCAGCTGGCGCATGGTGACGGCGGCGCCGTTGCTGATCCGCCGCTCCGGGGTGTCGTGCAGCGCCAGGAACGCGGCGACCGCCACGAAGACCCCGGCGCCCGCGGTCGCGAGGAACGCGGTGCTCCAGCCGGGGCCGGCCAGCATGGCGGCCAGCGGCACGGCCGAGAGCACCTGTCCCGCCTGTCCGGCCAGGCCGGTCACCTGGGTCAGCACCGGCACCCGCCGGGCCGGGAACCACTGGGGCACCAGGCGCAGCACGCTGATGAAGGTCATCGCGTCGCCCGCGCCGACCAGGATGCGGGCGAGCACGGCGCCGCCCACGTGATCGGTGGTCGCCATGATCGCCTGACCGGCCGCCATCAGCACGCCGCCGCTGACCACCAGACGCAGTGAGCCGAACCGGTCGAGCAGCACCCCGACCGGCACCTGGAGGCCGGCGTAGACGAGAAGTTGCAGCACGGCGAACGAGGCCAGAGCTCCGGCGCCGATGCCGAAGCGGTGCTGCGCGTCGAGCCCGGCCACGCCGAGCGAGGTGCGGTGCAGCACTGCGACGATGTACGCGGCGAGGCCGACGGCCCAGACCGCCCAGGCCCTTGCTGAGGGACGCAGGGGCACGGGGTCGCCTTTCACTCGCATTTGTCGCACGTACGACGAATACTTTTCTCCGGTTCCGCCGTGGTCACAACCGATCGCGGCCCACGCCACACGTGCGTCCCGTCACTGATCGTTTTCCCAGGTCGTCAAGCCGATTTCCGCGATTCGGCCAGGTTGTGATCACCATTACGACCCGGAAGAATCCGTGGGCGGGAGGACTTGTGGCTGAATATGCGCGCTGAACTTTCCCCTGGCGAACTGCTGCCCGCAGGCCGCCGCCTCCGCATCGTCCTCGTGTTGGGTTTCCTCACCGCGCTCGGGCCGCTGACGATCGACATGTACCTGCCGTCGCTCCCGACGATCACCACCGACCTGCACACCACCGAGGCCGCCGTCCAGCTCACGCTGACCGGCACGCTGCTGGGGCTGGCGCTCGGGCAGTTGCTGGTGGGACCGCTCTCCGACGCCATCGGGCGCCGCATGCCGCTGCTCGCGGGTGTCGGCGTCCACGTGCTGGCCTCTGTTCTCTGTGTCGTCGCGCCCAACCTGGCCGTGCTCGGCACCCTGCGGGTCCTGCAGGGCCTGGGCGCCGCGGCCGCCTCGGTGGTCGCCATGGCGATCGTGCGTGACCTGTTCAGCGGGCTCGCCGCGGCCAAGCTCTTCTCCCGCCTCATGCTGGTCGTCGGCGTGGCCCCGATCCTCGCGCCCACCATCGGTGGCGTGGTGCTCAACTGGACCTCGTGGCGCGGCGTCTTCGTCGTGCTGACCGTGGCCGCGATCGCGATCATGACGGCGACCGCGCTGTTCCTGCCCGAGACCCTGCCCGTCGAGCGACGGCGCAGCGGCGGTGTCGTGGGCACCCTGCGCGACTACGGGCGGCTCTTCACCGACCGTTCGTACGTGGGTCTGATCCTGGTCGCCGCACTCGCGTTCTCGGCCCTGTTCGCGTACGTCTCGGGCTCGTCCTTCGTGTTCCAGGAGGAGTACGGGATGGACGAGCAGCAGTTCGCGTACGTCTTCGCCGGCGGCGCGATCGGCCTGATCGGCGCCACCCAGTTCAACGTGCGCCTGCTCCGCCGCTGGCAGCCGGTGCAGATCCTGGGCGGCGCGCTGGTCGCGGGCGCGGTGTTCGGCGTGATCTTCCTGGTGTTCGCGCTCACCGGCTTCGGCGGGCTGGCCGGCGTGCTGATCCCGCTGTGGCTGGTGCTGGCCACGGTCGGCCTGGCCATGCCGAACGCCCCGGCCCTGGCGCTGTCCCGCCACGGCGAGGCCGCCGGAACCGCGGCCGCACTGCTCGGCGCCGTGCAGTTCGGCGTCGGCGCCCTGGCCGCACCGCTGGTCGGTGTGCTCGGCAACAGCGCACTGGCCATGGCGATCGTGGTGGCGGGCACGATGGTCGCCTCCGTGGGCGTGCTGTGGGTCGTCGTCCGGCCGAGCCGGCTCCCGGTCGAGACCGGCGAACCCGTGATGGCCGTCGCGCACTGACTCCGTGACCGCAGTCGCTCGTCGACTTCCGTGACCGCCGTCGCACACTGAGCGACGTCCGTCGCATTTCCGCTAGTCGATTTCACCGGCGGGGTAGAAGCGCGGCATGCGCGAATCGAACCCCCGCCGGTGGGCCTGGCTAGGCGTCCTGGTCACCGGACTTGCTCTCTACGCCATCGTGCTGCGGACGCTCGTTCACACGCAGAACCCCAACCTCGTGCCGGCCCTGATCCTGCTCGGCGCGACGGTCGTCCCGCTCTCCTTCCTCACGTTCGCCCAAGCCCGTACGGGCCGATGGCAGGTGCCCGCCTCGGCGCTGGTGATCGCCGCGTTCTTCGGTGGGGTCATCGGCATCGTGGTGGCCGGCACGCTCGAGTACGACACCCTGCACAAGCTCGGCGTGCTGCCGATGGTGCTGGTCGCGGTCATCGAGGAGTCGGCCAAGCTGATCGTGCCGGTGATCCTGCTCTTCACGTTCCTGTCGCGGCACGAGCGGCGGCTCCCGTCGGACGGCCTGATCATCGGTGTCGCGTCCGGCATGGGTTTCGCGGCCCTCGAGACCATGGGGTACGGCTTCACGTCGCTGCTGGCCTCGGGCGGCAACATCGGCAGCGTCGAGCAGACCCTGTTCATCCGCGGCCTGACCGCCCCGGCCGGGCACACCGCCTGGACCGGCCTCACCGCGGGCGCCCTGTGGGCCCTGATCGCGGCGCCGAACACCCGGCACGTGCTCTCGTTCCTGGCCACCTTCGCCGGCGCGGTGGTGCTGCACACCTGCTGGGACACGTTCGCGTCGCCCATCGCGTACGTGGTTCTGGCCGTCATCAGCCTGGGCTGGCTCTTTCTCTCCCTGCGTCACTACCGGGCCTTCGCGACGCGGTTCGACGGGGCAGTGCTGCGCCCACTGACGATCTAGTCTTCGCGCATGCGCAGTCCGACCCAGCCCGCTCTGGAAGCCGACCACATCGCCGGGATCGTCCGTGACGGTCTCGGCGTCGGCGTGTCCGAAGCGTCCGAGCTGGGCGGGGGCGGTTTCGCCGCCGTCTGGCGAGCTTCGCTCACCGACGGGCGCGACGTGGTGGTCAAGGTGGGTCCGCCGCCGTCGGCTCGCCTTCTCGCGTACGAGGCGGGGATGCTCCCGTCCGAGGTGACCTACTACTCCCTCGTACGGGATCTCGCGCCGGTGCCGGTGGTCCTGGCGCACACCGACGACTGGATCATCTCGACGCTGCTGCCCGGTGCGCCGCTGACCGAGGTCGAGTCGACGGAGGCCCGCCGCCAGCTCGGCGCCGCTGTCGCCCGCGTGCACACCCTCACCGGGCAGCACTTCGGCTACACCGGTGACCGGCCCTCCGGTTCGTCCTGGCCCTCCGCGTTCGCTGCCATGATCGATTCGCTGCGGGCGGACGCGGACGCCTGGAACGTACGGCTCCCTGCCTTTGACCTCGACCGCTTCCGCCCGCTGCTGGCCACCGTGATCCGGCCGGCGCTGCTGCACTTCGACCTCTGGGACGGCAACGTGCTGGCCGCGCCGGACGGTTCGCTCAGCGGCTTGGTCGACGGCGAGCGTTACCTGTACGGCGATCCGCTGCTCGACTTCGTGTCACCCGCACTGGGCCGGCGGATCACGCCGTCGCACCCGTTCGCCGCCGGTTACGGCATCGAGTCGTTCACCGCCGACGAGCAGACCCGGATCGCGCTCTACCGCATCCACCTCTACCTCCTGATGCTCGCCGAAGGACCCAGCCGCGGCATCGAGGCCGACGACGACCGGCAGCAGTGGGTGCGCGGCCTGCTCGACGCCGAACTGGCCGACCTGTGATCGCCTGGGTGACGCCCGCCGACCCGGGGTTCCCGGCGGTGGCCGGACTGTTCGACGAATACCGCGTGCACTACGGCGAACCCAGCGCGCCCGCCGCCACCCGCTCGTGGCTCGCGTCGAGCGGGCTGTCGGTGGCTGCGGATCCGTCGTTACGGGGCTTTGTCACCACGGTCGTGCTGCCGGCTTCGCTGACCCTGGGTACGGCCTGGATGGTGCGCGACCTCTATGTGCCGCCGCGATTCCGTCGTCAGGGCGTGGCCCGGGAGCTGATCGACTGGGTGGTGGCCGCAGCCCGGGCCGCTGGGGCGCGGCGGGTCTCGTTGCAGACGGAGACCGGCAATGCTCCGGCGCACGCGCTCTATGCCGCCGCCGGGTTCCGGCCGGTCACGGGCCTCGACATGCTCAACCTGACACTCGACTGAGCAGCTTCTCCTCGGCCTCCGCCGGGAACGGGTCGTCGGTCGGTCCGCCCCGCGCGATGTCCCAGGCCAGCACGTCGGCCGCGGTCTCCCGCACCGGCCGCGTGACCAGGCCTGCTTGTCGCGCGCGCTCGCCGCTGACCAGGTTGGCCGCGGCCGCTTCCGGGTCGCCGATCCACATCGGCACGCCCATCCACGGGTCGACGCCCGCTTCGAGCAACGTCGCGGTCGGCACCCAGACCAGCTCGGCGTCGTTTGTCTCTTTTGTTGTGCCGGCCTCTTTCGTCGTGCCCGCCTCTTTTGTTGTGCCGGCCTCTTTTGTTGTGCAGGCCTCGATCAGGTCTCGCATCGGCAGCGTCGGGCCCACCGCGTTGAACACGCCCGTGACGTCCGCGGCGACGAGCCAATTCCCCAGATCCCGTACGTCGATCAGCTGCATCGGATCCTCCGGCGCCCCCGGCACGAGCACCCGCCCTCCGCGCGCGAGCCGCCGGGGCCAGTGCGGGAAACGCTCGGTCGGGTCGTGCGGCCCCACGATGAGGCCCGGGCGCGCGATCAGGGCCCGCTCCCCGTACGCGTCGATCACCACCCGCTCGCAGCGCGCCTTGCGTCCGCCGTACGAGTCGTCGTCGAGCACGGCGGAACTCTCGTCGGCCGGGACGCTCTGATCGGCGTACACGGAAACCGTCGAGACGAAGACGTAACGGTCCACACTGTTCTTCAGGGCGGTGGCTGAGATGCGTACGACCTCGGGTTGATAGCCGGCGCAGTCGATCACGGTGTCGAAGGCACGGCCGGCCAGCGGGGCGAGGTCGGCGGTGCGGTCACCGACGACGGTTTCCGCGTCCGGGTAGAGGCCAGGAGCCGTACGGCCGCGGTTGAAGAGGGTCACGTCGTGGCCGGCGCGGAGGGCGGCCTCGACCACGGCACGGCCGACGAACCGGGTGCCACCGATAACAAGCAGGCGCATCGCAGGACGTCCTTCACAGAGCCGGGCGTCTCCGCCACCACCGATTCCGCAAGATCCTCGCATCTTCCGGGGCCGGTGGGTGCCCCGCTTCAGGCCGCCTTGAACGTCAGGGTCGCGGTGAGCTGATTGTTCTCGTCGGCCGCGGCCGTGAACATCCAGCGGCCGCTGCCGTCGACCTCGGTGCCCGCGCTGGCGAAGAGACCACTGCCCCCGCCCTGGCAGTTCGAGCGGGTGTCGTCGGCGTCGGTGGTCGGCACCTGGCGGACGGCCCAGGTGACCAGGGCGTCGCAGGCCGCCGAGGACGCCGTCTCGATCGTCCAGGTCGCGGTGAAGCCGGTCTCGGCGTCGCCGTCACGGGTGATGCCGACCAGGACGCCGTCGCGCGACTCGGTCTCGCCGGTCTGATCGGCTTGCGGCAGCATCAGCGACACGGGCTCGGCGCTGGCCCAGCCCTGCGGCCCTCCGACGGCCAGCGCCCGGTCGAGGGCGGCTTCGGTGGCCGCGGTGCGGGGGTCGTCGTCGCGGGGCCACAGCCACACGGCAAGACCGGCGGCCACAACCAGGACGGCCGCCGCCACAACGAACGCAAGCCCCCGGCGGCGAGGCCCGGCCTCCGCGTCGCGGTCCGGCTGCGCATCAATCGACATGACTCCATACTGGGCGCCGGACGCAAACGCTCGGGGCTGCCGGCGACCGGGCACGCTTTGTGAGCTGCAGCATGGCCCGCGCGCCGAGCGCAGGTGGTCGCGACTGCCGGCGGCCGGGTGCGCTTGTGAGCTGCAGCATGGCCCGCGCGCCGAGCGCAGGTGGTCGCGACTGCCGGCGGCCGGGCGCGCTTGTGAGCTGCAGCATGGCCCGCGCGCCGAGCGCCGGCGGTCGCGACTGCCGGCGGCCGGGCGCGCTTGTGAGCTGCAGCATGGCCCGCGCGCCGAGCGCCGGCGGTCGCGACTGCCGGCGGCCGGGCGCGCTTGTGAGCTGCGGCAAGGCTCGCGGCTGTCGGGGGCGTGTGCGAGCTGCCGAATTGAGCTTGCGGCGGTCGGCCGTCAGCTGCGTGGGTCCGCGATCTTCGGGTGGTCGGGGGCGGCGGCCGCACGGCCTCGTTACCACCGGGAACGTCCCGGTCGGGCGCTACGGCCGTGAGTTCCGATCAGATCGCCGTGCGTCAGGGGACCTGGTTGGTGCTTGTGCTGGGGCTGACGAGGCGTACGGGAAAGCGGTCTTGAGAGTTATCCACAATTCCTGGTTGTCCACAGTGCGCCCGCGGCGGGGGCGTGGCGGCGCGCCGGAGCTGGGATAATGGTTGTGGCGGGGGCCCCCGGTGGAGGGCGGGCCCCTGGGTGGGCACTCGATCTTGGCGCGGTTGACCTTTGATGCACTTGAGCTCGGTGCGGTTGACCTTGATGCACTTGAGCTCGGTGCGGTTGGCCCGGTGTGGTTGATCTTTGCGCGGTTGATCCTTGCGCGGAGGTTTCCGGGCTGTGGGTGCCGGCGGCTCCGCGAACGAACCGGCTCCGCCTCAGTCGGCGGTGACCAGGTGGGCCAGCTCGGCCAGGGCCGTCGCCGAGCGGGTGTGCGGCTCGGCGTGCAGGAGCAGCGCCTCCAGGCCGTCCGTGCCCAGCACCGCGAACTTGTCGATCAGCAGCTCGACGTCGCCGACCCGGGGGTGGCGGATCACGAAGGTGCCGCCGCTCGCTGTGCGTACGTCGTGGCGGGCCCACAGGCGGCGGAAGCGGTCGCTCTTCAGGGAGAGCTCGCCGATCAGGGCGTGCAGGCGCTCGTCGTCGGTGTCGGCGCCGGCCTGGGCGCGCAGGTGGGCGACCGCGGCGGCCGTGTACTGCTCCCAGTCGGCGTGGTACGTGCGGGCCTCGAGGTCGGTGAACAGCATGCGCAGGCGGTTGACGCCGGGGGCCATGTCGGGGGACAGCTCGCGGGCCAGCGCGTTCGCGGCCAGCACGTCGCTGTACTTGTTGAAGACCAGGGCAGGCACGTTGATGGTGCGCAGCAGCAGCTCGATGCTGGCCGGAACCCGCTGGGCGGTGGAGCGCCGCCGTGGTTTCGGGCCGGCCAGGGTCATCAGGTAGGCCGTGCTCTCGGCGTCGAGCTGCAAAACCCGGCCCAGGGCCTCGACGACCTGGGCCGACGGGCTGCGGTCGCGGCCGCGTTCCAGGCGCAGGTAGTACTCGACGCTGATCCCGGCCAGCATGGCGACCTCCTCGCGGCGCAGACCGGGTACGCGGCGCAGGCCGTTGCCGGGCGGCAACCCGACCTCGGCCGGGGTGACCAGTTCACGCCGCGCGCGCAGGAAGTCCCCGAGGGCGTTGTCCATACGTCCACGCTATGCCGGGACCACCCGCGGTGGGGGTGCCCTGCTACTACCCGGAACAGCGGTGGACTCCCTGGCCGGCGGCCCGGCTCGGACGATCGAGGGCATGAAAACGTGGTTCATCACAGGGATCAGCAGTGGGTTCGGCCGCGAGATGGCGTCGCAGCTTCTGGAGCGGGGTGACCGGGTCGCCGGTACGGTGCGGCGGGCGGGCTCGGCCGACGACCTGCGGGAGAAGTACGGCGACCAGTTCTGGCTCGGCCACCTCGACGTGACCGACCAGCCGAAGGTGCGCGAGGTCGTGGACGCCGCGTTCGCCGAGCTGGGGCGCATCGACGTGGTGGTCTCGAACGCGGGGTACGGGCTGTTCGGCGCGGCCGAGGAGGTCAGCGACGAGCAGGTACGTCACCAGATCGACACCAACCTGCTCGGCTCGATCCAGACGGTCCGGGCGGCCCTGCCCCACCTGCGGGCCCAGGGCGGCGGCCGGCTGATCCAGCTGTCGTCGGTTGCGGGGCTGGCCGCCTTCCCGGGTGCCTCGATCTATCACGCGAGCAAGTGGGGCGTCGAAGGGTTCATGGAGGCGCTGGCCGGCGAGGTGGCGCCGTTCGGGATCGGGGTGACGCTGGTCGAGCCGGGCGGCGCGCGCACCGAGTTCGCGGGTGGCAGCCTGCGCGGGGGCACACCGATGAGCGCGTACGACAACACGCCCGCCGCCTTCGTGCGCGGGCTTCAGGACGGGTCGATCGAGATCCCGGGGGACCCGGCCGAGTACGCGGCCCGGGTGATCGGGAGCGCCGAGGTCGAGCCGGCGCCGTTGCGGGTGGTGCTGGGCGAGGACTCGTACGCGGGAGTGACCGCCGCACTCCGAGCCAGGCTGGCCCAGCTCGAAGCCTAGGATGGCCGCATGAGTGAAGAGATCACCGCCGACCAGCTGCGTCAGGAACTCAAGGACGTCGAGGAGCAGATCGCCGAGCTGCGCCGCGTCGGTGGGGACGCCGAGGCCCGCCGCGGGCAGGACACCGACACGTCCGAGGGCTACGTCGAGCCCGAGGAGATCGCCACCGAGCTGACCGGCATCGCCGAGAACGAGGCGGTCATCGACATCCTCGAGCAGCGCCGCGAGCGGCTCGAGGAGCAGCTCAAGGCGCTCGGCTGACAAATTCCAGGAGGGCCGCGGCGAGCCGGTCCGGGGCCTCCAGTGCGGCGTAGTGGCCGACGCCGTCGAGCTGCACCGACGTGATCGGCCCGGCGGCGACCTGCTTCATCGTCACCTCGGTGAACGGGCCGCCGCCGGCGCCGACGGCCAGCACCGGCATGGTGAGGGCGGGCCGGGTGCGCAGATCGTCGCCCTCGGTCAGCATCGACCGGTAGAGACCGGCCGCGCCCAGCCAGCCGCCGGGGCGTGCGTACGTACGGGCGAACTCCTCGATGTCGGCCCCGGTGACCGAGCCCGGGTCGGCGAGCATCGACGGGAACGCGTACGAGCCGAGAAATGCGCTTTCCCGCCCGGCCAGCAGCATCTCGGGTATGCCCGGCGCGGCCAGGACGCCGATGTGCCAGGCGCCGCCGTGGGTGACGTCGGCCAGCGCTTCCAGGCCGAAACCGGCCAGCCCCATCTCGATCGCGGTGAACGTCCGCACGTCTTCCGGGTGCTCGGTGGCGAGCCGGAAGACGGTGCCGCCGCTGATGTCCTGACCCGTCAGGTGCACCGGCCCGAGGCCGAGGTGGGCGATCAGCTGGTGCAGATCCTCGGCGGCGGTCGCGCTGTCCGACTCGCCCGGGTCGGAGTCTCCGAAGCCGCGCAGGTCGACCGCGAACACGCGGTGGCGGGCCGCGAGCAGCGGGATCAGCTTGTGGAAGGCGTACCAGGTCTCGGGGAAGCCGTGGACCAGCAGGATCGGCTCCCCTTCGTCTCCCGCCGCCGCGTAGTGCAGCGTCGTGCCGTTGACCTCGGCCCGGTGATGGGTGATTTCCATGATCGACTCCTTTTCGACAGTCTGACTGTCTTTCCTCGGCAAATATAGACACCCAGACTGTCTATCGTCCAGACGTTGCCGTAGCCTTTCCGCATGTCACGTTCCGGCGCCGACCTGGCGTTGCTGCTGCTCGGCGGGTTCCGCACCCTGGTCGACGCCGCGATAACCGAGCTGGCCGACCGCGGATACGACGACGTCCGGCCGGTCCACGACTTCGCCATGCGGGCCATCGCGGCCGGCGCCGACAACGCCTCCGAGCTGGGTCGGCGCCTCTCCATCACCAAGCAGTCGGCCGCCCGCACGATCGCGGTGCTCGAGGAGCGAGGCTGGGTGACGAGCGGCCCCGACCCCCGCGACGCCCGCCGCAAACGCCTCGAGGTCACGCCGCTGGGCCACGAGGTGATGACCGTAGGCGAGTCGATCTTCGACGACCTGCGGGAACGGTGGAAAACCCAGATCGGTGCGGCCGAGCTGGAGACGCTGGAGAAGCAGCTCACGGCGTTGATCGGCCCCCAGGCGGTCCGCTTCGACTCACCCGGCTGGCTGGCCCGCGACCTGGGCGGCCCAGCCGACTGAAACTTTTCCGCGCCGACGTGTCGGATCGGCCCATCGCCGTTCGTGGCATCAGTGCACAGGCCGAGCAGAGGGAGTGACCATGCCCCAGTACCTCATCTACTTCAACCAGCAGTGGGTCGGCGACCACAGCGAGGAGTGGTTCCGCGGTCGCGGGCCCCTTTCGCGCGCAGTCGTCGAAGAGATCAAAACCGCCGGCGCGTACGTCTTCGCCGGTGGCCTGGAGGAGGAGGACGGCCCGGTCTTCAGCGCCGACGCCACAAGCGGCACGCTGCTGTTCACCGACGGCCCGTACGTCGAGACGAAGGAGTTCCTGGGCGGCCTGACCATCGTGGACGTCCCCGACGAGGAAACGGCCCGCATGTGGGCCGGAAAGATCGCCGAAGCGTGCGGATGGCCCCAGGAGGTGCGCCGCTTCAAGCCCTAGCGATCACCGAGCGGTCAGGTCCCGGATGTCGTCGTCCACGTACGCGTCGATGTCCGGGTCCAGGAACGCCTCGAGCAGCGGATCCTCGTCCGTCGCGGGTCCGGGGTCGTCGTCGTACTCGTGGTCGCCGCGGTGCCGGCTCAGCGCCCCGGCCGCCCGGCTCGGTGTGCGCTCGTCGCTGGCCCGGTCGAGGTCGGCGGCGGTGCCCCGCTGCCGCAGCGCCGCGATCAGCTCCTCCCGGGTCTGCACCACGGTCGGATGGCGGGCGCTGAACACCGTGAGCTGCTTGTCCAGCACCTCGCTGAGCAGGTCGATCGAGCGGCTCAGGTTCCCGTTCCCGGGGTGCAGGCGCAGGGTGACGGCGAGGTTGTACCGGGTGCTCAACGTCGACTCGTGATCGGCGATGAGCACCTGCTCCTGGACGGCCAGGACCTGCTCGAACTGGGTCAGCGCCTCCTCGTAGCGGCGCTGGGAGCGCAGGCTCAGCGCGAGGTTGTGGCGCGTGGTGAGCGTCCTCGGGTGCTCGGCCCCGAGAAAGTCCACCCGATCGTCCACCAGCCGTTCGAACCGGTGGGTGGCCTCGGCGAGGTTCCCCTGCTCGTACGTCAGCCAGCCGATGTTGCCCCGGGTGGTCTGCGTGTCCGGATGGTTCGGGCCGAGCCGGTTGCGCCGGATGCGGAGCACCTGCTTGAACAGGCGCCGCGCGGTGTCGAACTGCTTGCGCTGGAGCAGGTCCCAGGCCAGGTTGGCGGCGGTGGCCAGGGTGTGCGGATGATCGGGCCCGCACCGGCGCAGCTGCACGGCGAGCACCGAGCGGAACATCGTCTCGGCGGCGACGTACCGGCCCTTGGCCTGCTCCACCCAGGCCAGGTTGTGCTCGGTGACCAGGGTGTTCGGGTGGTTGTCGCCGAGCACGCGGCGGCGGTGCCGGAGCACCTCGGCGAACTCCTCGCCGGCGACGCGCAGGGAGTCGGGACCACCCATCGCCTGCCGGGCGTAGGCCTTGCTGTGCATCGTAGTGAGCGTGTCCGGATGCCGGAGGCCGAGCACCTGCTCGCGGGCGTCGAGCACCTCGACGAGGTGGCCGAAGGCGGCCCGCGCGTTGCCGGCCGCCTGGACCACGAGCGCCAGCCGGTGCCGGGTGGCCAGCGCGTCGGGGTGGTCGGGGCCGAGCAGAAGCGAGCGGAACGCCAGCACCGCCACGAGAATCCGCTCGGAGCGGGCCAGCCCGCCCCGAGCTCCCTGATCGTGCAGGACGGCACCCAGGTGATGCTCGGCCGTGAGGCGACGTTCCAGGGTCAGCCGGTCGGCGGCGCCCCGACGTCGCCGTTCCCGCACCGCCACGTGCCGGATGTCGCGACAGGCATCGGTGTAGAGGCCACGTGCCTGGAACGCGAGGCCACGGTCCAACCGTGCGGCGAGCCGGTCCGGGTCGTCCGGGGCGAGCGAGGACGACCTCGTCACCGCGGCTTCGGCGATCGCGGAGGCGGCCCGGTACATGCCGCGGGCCAGCAGATGCCGCACCGTCCGGCCGGCCGCGTGCAGAACCGCTCCGATCTCGGTCCGTTCGGCGGCCAGAACGTGATCAACGTGCGGGACGAGAAGCCGCCACAGGGTCAACGACGGCCCCTCGCGGCCGGCGAGGGCCTGCGTCGCCAGATCAAGGGCCGTGGCCGCGTCGGGCCCGTCCCCGCCCTCGCCGAGCACCGCCTCGGCGACCAGGGGATGCAACGTCACCACGTGGGCGCCGTCGTCCACACCGAACTCCAGCAGACCGGTGCCGCGGAGGTTGCGCCAGGCCCGACGCAGCAGCGCAGGGCCGGCGGCGGACCCCGAGGCGGCGTCGAGCAGGTCGAGGGGAAACGGCTGGGACGGGGCCAGCGCGGCCAGCAACCGCAGGACGTCTCCGGCCGCCGCGCTCTCCTCCCCACCGATCGCCTTCAGCGCGAGCCGCACTGCCAGCCGCACGACAGGGCCGGGTGGTGGGGCCGCACCGGTGATCTCTCTCAGCTCCGAGGCGTACTCGTCCAGCGTGTGCCGGACTACTGTGCTGCCGTGCTGTGAACCGGCGACGTGCAACGCCAGGGGAAGGCCGCCGAGCAGGCCGGCGAGGTCGGCGGCGACGCTGCCGGCCGCATCGCGGCGATCGTCGTCGAGGTCGGGGACGCGGCTGAGCAACAATGCTGCCGAATCTTCCGGTGAGATCGGGCCGAGCCGGACCCCACCGGCGCCCTCGTGCCTGGTGGTGACGACGACGAACGCCGCCCCCGACGGCAGACGCGCGGCTTCCTCGAGGACCTCGGCGCAGAGATCCGGGTCGTCGGCGCCGTCGATCACCAGGACCCGGCGTCGCCCGTCCGGCGCCGGTGCGGCGAACAGCCGGAGCATGGCCCATGCGAAACGTCGTGCGTCCTGCTCCCAATCGAGGCCGGCGGCGTCCTCCTCGGGCTCGAGACGTCCGCCGCACATCTCCCGGGCCCGCGACACCACGGCCTCGCCCGCCCCGAACTTCAGGGCCGCGGCGGCCAGCCCTTCGACCAGCGACACGGTGTTGCGGGCCGGGGCCCACATGACGTCGGGCAGTCCGCGGGCGGCGGCGAGGGCGACCGTGGTCTTGCCGACGCCGGCCGGTCCGGCGAGCACATGCACACGGCGGTCCGAATCGGCCAGTTCGATCAGCGAATCGATCTCCGGGCCGCGCCCGGCCACCACCTCGGGCAGCCGAGCGAACGGCGGGCGGCAGCCGTCCGCGGACGGCGGCACCCGGAGCACGTCGACGTCGGCGGCCGAGACGATCGGAACATTCGCATGCACATGGGCCGGTCGAACCGCCGTACTCAATCGATCTGCTCCTCGCTCGCGTCCCTCGCGGCCCACCACTCGGCAACAGTTTGTGGAGCGTCGCGGGGCGGTACGGTGAGGATCATAGACTCGCCGACTGGAGCCGATCGGTAGATGACCACCGCTTTTCCGGACAACCTGCCCGCCCGGTACACCGTGTCGTTCCCCGGAGCCGGCGACCGGTCGGCCGGCCTCGGAGTGGTGGTCGGTCCACGCCATGTCATCACCAGCACCACCGTCGTCAACCGGGCTCTGGCGCGGCCGCCGTCCGAATCGGAACGGCCGGCCACGGACCTGGTGATCTCGTTTCCGCGCCTGGCCGAGGCGCGCCCGGAGGCGCCGTCGCGCACCGTCCGGGTCGTGCGGTGGGCGCCGTCGGCGGGAGGCGCGGGTTTCGGCCTCGCCGGCCTGGAGCTGATCGACGGCGATCTGCCCGCGGAAGCGGCTCCACAGCCACTGGCACCGAGCGGGCTGCTCCCCGGCGACGCCCAGGTCTTCGGCTACTCGTCCGAACCGGGCGCCGAGTCCGGCGTGCTGGTCGACCTCAGCGTCGTCGAGCGGGTCGCGGACGGTCGCATCCAGGTGATCTGGCGGTCAGCCGGGGGTCATCGGCTGGGGGCGGGATTCGGCGGTTCTCCCGCGTACGACCCGGCCACCGGCGCGATGGTCGGGCTGCTGGTGCCGCCGGGCAGTGATCGGGACGACCGCCTCGCCTACCTGGTGTCCATCGAGGAGATCCGCCGTTTCTGGCCCGAGGCGTTCGCGTCGGCGCCCGCGCCGGGAACGATCGCCCTGCTGCACCTGTCCGATCTGCGGCTCGGTGGTCGCGAGGAAGCCTCGGGCGCCGACCGGCGTCTACCGACGGAGATCGGCAAGCAGGTCGAACTGAGTGGGATCTCGCCGGACCTGATCGTCGTCAGCGGAGATCTGACCGTCGCGGGAGACAAGTGGGCGCTCGGCAGTGCGGCCATCTGGCTCCGTACGCTCGCGCGCAGCCTCCACGTGAGCCCTCGGAACATCGTCGTCGTTCCCGGAGAACGCGATGTCAGCGCCCGGCTCCGTGAACTCGTCCACGAGCAGTCCCGGTTCCTCGAGCCGACGGCCGGAGCCGACCTGTGGCGTCCGTTCGCTGTCGCCGTCGATCAGCTTGACCCGCAGGCCGGCCGGCTCGGTTTCACCGCGGAACGGCCCTGGACCGTCTTCACCTTTCCCGACCTCCGCGTCGTCGTGGCCGGCTTCAACTCGACCATCCGGCTCAGCCGTCACGACGGCGACGAGCGGGGTCTGCTCACCCGTCCGCAGATCGAGGATCTCGCCGACCGGCTCCGCCCCTATCGGGACGAGGGCTGGCTGCGGCTCGGCGTGGTCCACCACAATCCGGCCCGGGCCGACCAGGCCGAACAGAGTCTGGAGGATGCTCATGAGCTCGGCCAGGTCTTCGACGACGAACTGATCAGCGTGATCCTGCACGGGCACGCCACCGGCGCGAGCATCACCCGGATGGAGCCGGGACCGCTGCTTCTCGGCGCGGGCGGCCACGACCGGCGGTGGCAACTGGTGACGATCGGCCCGGGCCGGCTGCACCGGCGCGGCTGGCGGTGGAGTTCCGATGAGGAGAGCTGGGCCGCCGAGGCCGCTCGAACCGTGCACCACGACTTCGGGCTGCGGCCGGCGCCGGTCCGCGATCCGGACACGGCTGCCTTCCGGCGCCGGGTGCGACTGGCGACCAGGCTCCGCTATTTGCACGCCCGGCTGGAAGAGGGCGAGGCCGAGGGGGACATCGTGGTGGAAACCGCTGATTTTCCCGTACGAAGGGTGACCGTCCGCCCGGCGCCGTCGGCGACACTGGTCTCCACAGTCGACGATCTCGCCGAACGCGTTCGAGCGGTGGCCCCCGGAAGCGGGGCGGTCATCGTCCACCGTGACGCCGTCGTGGCGCCCGAAGTCACGGCGCGGGCCCGGCAGCTGAACGTCGATCTGATGAGCCTGGCCGAGTTCCAGCGCCTGACCGACCTCTCCCCGGTCGTACGCCGGCAGGCGGAGCGGCTCGCCGGTGACTCCACCCGCTACGTGCGGCAACCGGCCCGGCTGACCGGTCCCGCCGGACGGTCCGCTCGCGTCGAGGACCTCGCCGACGAGATCGTCGACCTGCTGGTCAACGACCGGCCGTCCGTCGTCGCGGCGCGCGGTGAGGACGGCAGCGGCCGGAGCACCCTGCTACGCCGGCTCGCGCGGCAACTGCCCGAATCCGGTGCCCCGCTCCTGCTCGCCCTGGACGACGCCGGCGAGTCGGAGTCCGTCGACAGGCTCCTCCAGCGCTACCTGTTCGAGCACGGCCTCACCGATCTGCGCCTGGACCGGATCCGCTACATGATCGGCGAGGGTCGGGTCGTGCTCCTGGTCGACGGCTGGGACGAAGCGGCGGATGAGATCCGCGACGGCCTGCTGAGGTTGCTGACCGATCAGTCGCGGGTGGTCGTGGCGGTCGGCGAGGCCGACGACATCGCGCTGCCGGAGGCCGGGCTTCATACGGCCGAGCTGCTGCCCTTCGACGCCGACCGGATCGACGAGTTCCTGTCCGCGCGCTTCGCCGGAACCGCCGGCACGTGGGCGGCGATGCTGGAGGAGAACGAGCAGCTGCTCTCGCTCGCCGGCAACCCTCGCAGTCTCGCGCAACTCGCCGACACGGGCGAAAGTGCCGTACGGAGCCTGGCCCGGACCGGAGCCTTCACCTCCCCCGCCGAAGCGGGACCGGAGGCGCCGCCGGAGGATGCCGAGGAGGCACCCGGCGCGCGGCCCGGAACGATCGAGGCGGTCGTCGGCGGGATGGTCCACTGTCTCGCCTTCGGGCCCGGTGACCGTCTTCTCGCAGCCGGCCGCGGCGACGTCGTCGAGATCGTCGACCTGACCGGGCGCAGTCCCTCGACGATCCGCTGTCTGACCGGGCACAGCAGCACCGTTCGCGGCGTGATCTTCCTCGGCGCCGGGGAGCTGGTGAGCGCGGCCGAGGACGGGACCATACGCGTCTGGAACGTCGGCACCGGAGAGTCGAAGGTGTGGAACGTCCACCTCCAGCCGGTGACCGGACTGGCCTGGTCACGGCCGGCGGACGCGATCCTGACCGGCTCGATGGACCACACCGCGGAGATCCGTCGCACCGACGGGGAACCGCACGGCTCCTACCGGCCGCTGCGGCACGGGCTCGGCGACATCAACGCGGTCGCGGCCGCACCGGACCGGCCGGTGGTGGTGACCGCGGCGACCGACCGTGTCGCCATCGTGTGGGACCTGACCACGGGCCGGGAGATCTTCCGGCTCGAGCACGGCGACAGTGTCACCGCGGTGGCCTTCTCGCACGACGGCACCCTGATCGCCACGGTGGCGAACGACGGTGACGCCGTGCTCTGGAACGCCACCGACGGCCGCCGGGTCGGGTCCTTGCCGGTCGGTGGTGCGCTGACCTGCGTCGCGTTCTCACCCGACGATGCGCTGGTCGCCGTCGGCACCCGCGACGGCACGGTGTGGCTCTGCATGGCCGGAACCCGTGACCTCCGGGCCAAACTCACCGATCACGCCGACGAGGTCACCGCCATCGCCTTCCCGGCAGAGTCCCCGCACGTCGTCGCCACCGGCTCGAAGGACGGGACTGTGCGTTTCCGGCGGTGGATCGAGCCCGAGCCCGCCTCCCCGGCGCGGATCCCCGAGTGGTCCGGGAGCACGCTGGCCAGCAGCACGTACTGGGCCTCGGGTCTCGTCTTCGACCCCCGGCCGGACGGGTTGCGGCTGGCCGCCTCCACGTGGGACGGCGCGGTGGTGATCTGGAATCTGGAGGACGGCGCCGTCGAGAAGGTGCTGGGCGGCGGGACCGGAGCGTTGAACGGCGTCGCCCGCTCGCCCGACGGCACCCTGATCTGCGCCGGCCAGCTGCTCGACCCTCCGGTGGCCTACGTGTGGGATCTGGCGACCGGAACGTCGCGACGGCCGCTGACCGGTCACGCCGACGGTGTCACCGACGTCGCCTTCGCACCGGACGGCCGATGGATCGCGACGGTCTCGGAGGACCGCAGTTTCGCGGTCTGGGACGCCGCCGAGGGAAGCCTGCGGTATCGGAAGGTGCTGGGCCGCGAGGCGGTCGCCGGGCTGTCGTTCCGGCCGCTGTCCGGGGCCTTCCCCGAGACGGTCCTGGCGGTCGGCCACGGTCAGGTCGTCCGCATGTGGGATCCGGCCACCGGAGAGAGCGCCGGTGACATGACACTGCCCCACAAGAAGGTCCTCAACGCCACCGCCTTTCTGCACTCGGGTACGGGGCTGGTCACCGCGAGCGGCGGGCGGTCGGCCACCGCTGGAATCTGGGACCTGACCGCACCCGGCGAACCGCCGATCGACCTGGCCGGCCACAAAGGGCGCGTGAACTGCGTCGCCGTGCACCCCGACGACCTGACCGTGGCGACCGGGTCGTCGGACAACGTCGTGCGGATCTTCGAGACGAGGAACGGCAACCCGGTCCTGAAACTCGAGGGACATGTCGGTGGCGTGACCGCCGTGATCTTCTCACCGGACGGCGAGCTGCTGGCCACGGCCGCGCGGGACAACACCGTCCGCCTGTGGTCGACCTCCACCGGGCGGCCCCTCGCTGTGCTCCACGTTCTGCGCGACGGCTCCTCGGTCGCGATCCGTGGCGACGGCTCCGCCTACCGCGTCTCCGGCCGGCCGGGAGCGGACATCTGGTGGGCATCCGGTCTGCGCCGTCACCGGCTCACGGAGATCTCGGAGCCACGCCCGATGGCGGACGGGGAGAAGCTCTTCGACCGGCCTGGCCGGTGAGGCCGCCGGTGTTCGACCTGATCCGGTTCGCGCCGTCGTCGCCACCGCCGTCGTCGCCGGGCGCGGACCCGCCCAGCTGGGCCGATCAGCTGGAGGCGTGGGCCACCCTGGGCGCCGCGGTGATCGCCCTGGCCGCCGCCGTGGCCACCTTCTGGCTGCTGGTGCATCAGATCGGTGAGGCCCGCCGGGCCCGGGCCGAGGCCCGTCAGGAGAGAGCGGAGGCCGCCGCCGACCGGAAGCTGGCCGCCGACGAGCGGAGGGAGGCCGAGCGGGCACAGGCCCGGACGGTCCTCTTCGAGAACGTGGACATCCGATCGGGGAAGCGGGCCGACGGGAGCCCGTTCGACCAGGTGAGCGGCGGGGTCACCAACTTCGGGACCGGGCCGGTCCTGGACGTCTCGATCCACTACCGGGTCGAGGGACGCAACCACCGGCTCGCCCGGGTGGCGGTGCTTGCGGCCGGAGGGGCGCTGACCGCCGACGCCACCGTCGCCGGGAGCGCCGGCGAGCTGGTCGCGTTCTTCACCGACGCCGCCGGCCTCTCCTGGGCCCGGCACCCCGGCGAACAGCCTGTGCCGGCCTCCCAGAGCCGGCCCGGCCCGCTCGACTTCGTCACCGACCAGGCGCGTTAGTCGCGGACGGCTACGGCCAGGAAATGTCCGTCCTCGTCCTCGTAGCGGGCCGGCAGCCAGCCCGCGGCGGCCAGGGCCCGGGTCAGGTTTTCCTCGTTCAGGATGTCGGACGGGGTCAGCTTGTGGCCGTGGCGGGCGGCCAGCGCGGCCCGGCCGGTCGGGTGGAACAGCACCAGGCGGCCGCCGGGGCGGGTGACCCGGGCCAGTTCGGCCAGGCCGGCCCCGGGGTCGGGCAGGTGGTGGACCAGGCCCGCGGCGAAGACCAGGCCGGCCACCTCGTTGGGGAGCGGCAAGCGGCGGGCGTCGGCCTGGATCAGGGTGGAGACGCGGTCGCGGCCCTTGGCCCGGGCCTCGGCCAGCATCGCGGGTGTGCAGTCGAGGCCGATCACCCGGCCGGTGGGGCCGACCGCTTCGGCCAGGGCGGGCAGGGCGCGGCCGGTTCCGCAGCCCACGTCGAGGGCCAGGTCGCCGCGGGTGGGCAGGGCCGATTCCACCGCTTGCGCGTACGCGGGCAGGTCGTCCCCGAACTTTTCGTCCCACCCGGCCGCGCGCGGGGCGAAGAACGCGCGGCTCTCCGACAGGTGCCAGCTTTCGGGGTCGGCCAGGCGGGGGTGCACGTGGCGGATGACCGGCCACTGGGGATCGTGCGCGTCGATCACCACCTGGGCCCGGCGTTCGCCCTCGCCGGCCGGGCCCCGGCCGCTCGCGCGCAGATAGACGATCACACGGTCGGCCGCCGGCTCCAGCACGTTGAGGGCCGAGTCGAGCACTCCGCCGGACGGGCCGCTCAAGCCCATGACGGCGTCGACGTTCCAGGCCCGGGCCGAGGGCGGGAAGGCGGCGGCGAGCCGGGAAGCGAACCTCGCCGCAGCGCCGTGGTCTCCCCCGTCGACGATGACGGTGAGCGGGGCGCGGGGGGCTAGCACCTCGGCCAGGAAGGCGGTGACCTCGGCAATGCGTTCGGGCACGCCCCTCAGCATGCCGCCGCCCCTGTGAGCTGTGCAACGGTTCCGCATCTGCAAGCCTTACGGGGTAGGAAGCCTTGCATTTGCCACCCTAGAGTGACGACTGTGACCACCTACCGCATCGGTGAAGCGGCCGAACTGCTCGGTGTCAGTGTCGACACGGTCCGCCGCTGGGTCGACGCCGGCCGGTTGAACGCCGGTCGCGACGACCACGGCCACCGGCACGTCGCGGGCGCTGACCTGGCCGCGTTCGCCCGGTCGCTGGCCGACGAACCCGACGCGGGCGCCCGCCGTTCCTCGGCGCGCAACCGGATGCGCGGCATCGTGACGGCGATCGTCCGCGACGAGGTGATGGCGCAGGTGGACATCCAGGCCGGGCCGTTCCGGGTGGTGTCGCTGATGAGCCGCGAGGCCGTCGACGACCTGGGCCTCGAGGTGGGTTCGACGGCGGTGGCCGTCATCAAGTCGACCACGGTCGTCGTCGAACGCGGAGACGACAAATGAGTCGAGCGCGGGGACGACAAATCAGTCGAGCGCTGGAACGACAAGTGGAAGTCGATCACGGAGACGTCGAGGGGAAGTCGACCACGGCGGTCGTGGAACGAGGAGACGACGAATGAAGAGAGTCCTCACCGGCATCGCGATGCTCGCGGTACTCGCCACGGCGGCCTGCGGCGGAAGCAGCTCGGACAACAGTTCACCGGCGGGCGGGGGCGCGTCCGGCAGTGCGGGCGCCACGGCCGGCGGCGAGCTGATCGTGCTGGCGGCGGCGTCGCTCACCGAGTCCTTCGACAAGATCAAGACGGACTTCGAGGCGCAGAACCCCACCGTCAAGGTCACCATTTCGTACGGCGGCAGCTCCGGTCTCGCCCAGCAGATCACCTCGGGCGCCCCGGCCGACGTGTTCGCCGCCGCCAGCCCGGCCACCATGAAGACCGTGGTCGACGCGGGTGACGCCACCGGCGAGCCGGCCGTGTTCGTGAAGAACCAGCTCGTCATCGCCACCGCCAAGGGCAACCCGAAGGGCATCAGGAGCCTGGCCGACCTCAAGAACCCGGACCTCAAGGTCGCGCTCTGCGCCGAGCAGGTGCCCTGCGGCTCGGCCGCCAAGAAGGCGATCGAGGCCGCGGGCGTCGACGTCAAGCCGGTCACGCTGGAGCAGGACGTCAAGGCCGCACTGTCCAAGGTGAAGCTGGGCGAGGTCGACGCGGCGCTGGTCTACCGTACGGACGCCAAGGCCGCGAGCACCGATGTGGACGGCATCGAGTTTCCCGAGTCGGCCGGCGCGATCAACGACTATCCGATCGTCACCCTGAAGAACGCCCCCAACCCGTCGGCGGCCACCGCCTTCGTCGCGTTCGTGCAGACTGAGCCCGAGATGAAGATCCTCACCGACGCAGGGTTCCAGAAGCCCTGAACCGACTGAAAATCCCGCTCGCGCTGGCCGTTCCGGCCGCGATCGGCCTCGCGTTCCTGATCCTGCCCCTGGCCGGGCTGCTGATCCGGGCGCCGTGGACGACGCTGCCGGAACGCCTGACCGAGCCGGGCATCCTCGACGCGCTGCGCCTCTCGCTGATCACCGCGAGCCTGGCCACGGTGGTCTGTCTGATCCTGGGCGTGCCGCTGGCCTGGGTGCTGGCCCGCACCGAGTTCCCCGGCCGCCGGCTGGTGCGCGCGCTGGTCACCGTGCCGCTCGTGCTGCCCCCGGTCGTGGGCGGCGTGGCGTTGCTGCTGGTGTTCGGGCGGCGCGGGCTGGTCGGCGAATGGCTCGACCAGACGTTCGGGTTCAGCCTGCCGTTCACCACGACCGGGGTGGTGGTGGCCGAGGCCTTCGTGGCGATGCCGTTCCTGGTGATCGCCGTCGAGGGTGCGCTGCGCGGGGCCGACGCCCGATTCGAGGAGGCGGCGGCCACGCTCGGCGCCTCCCGCTGGACGGCGTTCCGCCGGGTCACGTTGCCGCTGATCGCGCCCGGGGTGGCCGCGGGCGCCGTGCTCTGCTGGGCGCGGGCGCTGGGCGAGTTCGGCGCGACGATCACTTTCGCCGGCAACTTCCCCGGCCGTACGCAGACCATGCCGCTCGCCGTCTATCTGGCGTTGGAGCAGGACGTGGACGCGGCGATCGTGCTCAGCCTGATCCTGCTGGTGGTGTCGGTCGGCATCCTGGCCGCCCTGCGCGACAAATGGGTGGCGGCATGACACACCGTGCGGGCGCGCCACAAAGCCGGGCGGGCACGTCACAAAGCCCGGCGAACGCGTCGCGGAGGGTGGCGGCATGAGCCTCGAAGCGCGACTCGTCATCAAGCGGGACGGCTTCACGCTCGACATCGAGCTGACCGCCGAGCCCGGCGAGGTGGTGGCTCTGCTCGGGCCCAACGGCGCCGGCAAGACCACGGCCCTGCGCGCGCTGGCCGGCCTGCTCCCCCTCGGCGAGGGCTCGATCACCCTGGACGGCGTACGCCTCGACACCCTCCCGCCCGAACAGCGGCGCATCGGCGTGGTCTTCCAGGACTACCTGCTCTTCCCGCACCTGAGCGCGCTCGACAACGTCGCGTTCGGCCCCCGCTGCCGACGCGTGCCGCGCGCCGAGGCACGGCAGAGGGCCACCGAGTGGCTCACCCGGGTGGGGCTGGCCGACCACGTACGCAAAAAGCCGCGTCAGCTCTCCGGAGGTCAGGCCCAGCGGGTGGCCCTGGCCCGCGCGCTCGCCTTCGAGCCCCGGATGCTGCTGCTGGACGAGCCGCTGGCCGCGCTCGACGCCCGTACGCGCCTCGACACCCGGGCCCAGCTGCGCGGCCACCTCGCCGCCTTCCCGGGCGCGACCGTGCTGGTCACCCACGACCCGCTCGACGCCCTGATGCTGGCCGACCGCCTGGTCATCATCGAGGACGGCCGCGTCGTGCAGACCGGCGACGCCGCCACGATCACCGCCGAGCCGCGCACCGACTACGTGGCCCGCCTGGTCGGCCTCAACCTCTATCGCGGCCGCGCCGAGGGCAGCACGGTCACCCTGCCGGACGGCTTCGAGCTGATCACCGCCACCGAGCAGCAGGGAGATGTCTTCGTCGCGTTCCCGCCCTCGGCCGTGGCCCTCTATCCCAGCCGTCCCGACGGCAGCCCCCGCAACACCTGGCCCGCCACCGTGACCACCATCTCGCGGCACGGCGACGCGTTACGCATCGAGCTGGGCGGCGGACTACCCGCGGCGGCCGACGTCACTCCGGCCGCGGCCGTGCATCTGGGTCTCGAGCCCGGCCGCGAGGTGTGGGCCAGCGTCAAAGCGACCGAGGTACGCGCCTACCGGGCCTGAGCTGCCCCCGTGAGACGGCGTCCAGGGTGATGACCGGCACCATCTCGGCGAGGCGGCAGCCCTGCGGGAAGGGAAGAACAGGGCCTACGTTGGGTGGATGGACGCACTCGAGCTGACCGACTACCGCGCGGCCGTGGCGCGGATGTATCTCGCCGACACGAGCCTGGCCGAGTTCCGGGCCGAGCGCGACAAGCTGTTCGCCACGCACCCCCAGTCGGCCATCGCGGAGGACGAGCGGGCGGCGTTCGGCGGGCTGCGCTACTTCCCGGCCAACGACAGCGTGATCGTCGAGGCCGAGGTGCGGCCGGCCGACGGCGAGATCGACATCGACACGGGCGGGCCCGACGGCGTCGTTCACTACAACCGCGTCGGAATCATCCTGACCCCGTACGGGGAACTCTCGCTCTGGTGGATCGAGGCCTATGGCGGCGGGCTGTTCCTGCCGGTGCGCGACGCCACCTGCGGCCAGGGCGCCTATGGCGGCGGTCGCTATCTCACCGACACCGTGAAGGGCACGCACGGGCGCGGGCTCGAACCCCTGGGCGGCTCACGGGTGCGTCTCGACTTCAACTATCTGTACAACCCGTCGTGCGCCTACAACGACGCCTACCTGTGCCCGCTGGCCCCGCCGGAAAACACGGTGAGTGCGGCGATCGAGGCGGGCGAACTCACCTACCACTGACGCGGTCGGACCACGACTGGGTGCCGGCCAGGTTGACCGCTCCCCCGTCGAGCACCGCGGCGTAGGCGGCCCGGGCCAGCGGTGCTCCCCAGGTCGAGCGCGGCCCGGCGTAGGCCGCTTCCGGTCCCTCCAACGGGCACAGCACGCAGACGGCGTCGGTGGCCGTCCCGGTCGCGTCCAGTCCCAGCTCGCGGATCGCCTGGGTCTTGGCCTCGGTCACGGTCGCCACGGCGTTGACCAGGGCGCCTGCACTGAGCCGGGCCGGCACCCACGCGATCAGGTTCACGGTTCCCACCACGGTTTTCCCGTACGAGGGGAGGGCCGCGGCCGCCTGGATCGGCGCCCCCAGCCCGACCGTGGCCCAGAGCCGCACACCATCCTCCGACGCGCTCACCACGTCGGCCACGTCGACGCCGGTCAGCAGGCCCACGCCGGGCCCGCTCAGCCCGAGGTCGCCGGCGATGGCCCGCAGATGGTCGGCCGGGTCGTCCCGGTCGTACGACATCGGCACGGTCGCGTTGACCAGCCACTCACACGGTCCGATCCCCCCGCCGAGCACCGCCGACGAGATCGCCCGCACGGCCCGGGGCAGCCGCCAGACGAGCAACGGCACGTCGCGACCGCTCTCAACGCGGTCGGTCAGAACCGGTTCCGGCACGTCCTGGCCGCTCTCGGCGCGGTGGGTCAGAACCGGCTCCGGCACGTCCTGGCCGTCCCCGGCGGGCCCGGTGAGAGACGGCATGGTCAGGCCTCGATGCCGGGCCACTCGGGCGCGAGCACGGCCCAGATCTCGGTGTCGTAGCGCACGCCCTTCCAGACGAAGTTCGCGCGCAGCGTGGCCTCGTGCTTCAGGCCGAGCCGGCGCGCGACCGCCGAACTGGCCACGTTGTCGGGCCGGCAGTGCCACTCGACCCGGTAGACCGAGCGGTCGCGGATCAGCCACTCGATCAGCAGGGCGGCCGACTTGGTGATCAGCCCGCGGCCGGTGCCGGCCGGTTCGAGCCAGCAGCCGACCTCGCACACGCCCGAGTGCTCGTCGAAGTCGAACGCCATGACCCCGCCGACGAGCACGCCGTCGAGGCGGATGCCGAGGATGCGCCCCTCGCCCCGGGCCTGGAGATCGGCGTAGCGCTGCAGGGTCTGGCGGGCCGAGGCGAGGTCGGTGCTGCGGCTCGCCCACGGGATCCACGGGTCGACGGTCGCCCGCGCCCGGTCGATGTGTGCGAGGAATTCCTCGGCCTGCCACGGCTCCAGCGGCCGGAGCTCCGCGCCCCCGCCCAGATCGACCTTGAACACGAGCCCAGCGTAGCCGCCGCCGGCACGCCATTTTCCGGCCTCCCCATGTCCATCCGGGCCCCATACATTTACGATCATCAATGCTTGAGGAGGACGTATGAGGTTCGTGGGCAGAATCGCGTTCGGGATGGCGGGCGTCCTGGCGGCGGCGGGCCTGGCCGCGCCGGCACAGGCCGCCCCCAGCCGGGCCGAGCTGGCACTGCGCTGGGCGCCGATCCACTACCAGGACGTGGACACCACCGGCGCGCACGCGCTGGGCGGCAGGAGCGACTTCATTACCAGGTACGACTTAGACGGCAACCTGAACGGGCGGGACAACTGGGACAACGCGGGGAAGAACACTTCGGCCGCCGTCTATTATTCGGTGCTCGAAACCGGCACGCACTACTACCTCACGTACTTCTTCTTCCACCCGCGCGACTGGATCGACCACCCGTTCTTCGAGACCGAGCACGAGAACGACGGCGAGGGCGTGGTCGAGATCGTGCAGAAGGACGGTTCGGCGTACGGCACGCTCAAGGCCGCGGTCACGGTGGCGCACAGCGACTTCTACTCGTACATCCCGACCGGCAGCGGCTGGACCAACGGGAGCGAGACGATCGACGGCACGCTGCAGCTCCAGTCGTCGCCGCACGACTCGTTCCAGCACCCGGTGACCGCCCAGGAGCGGGGCGGGCACGGGCTCAAGGCGTGGCCGCAGTACGACATCGACGGCGACGGCGTCGTCTACTACCCGACGGCGAGCACGTCGGAGGCGCCGAGCGGGCCGAACGACCGCGACGTCAAGTACGAGCTGATCGACATCTTCGCGGGCGGCGGCCTGTGGGCGCAGCGCAACAACACGAACCTGTTCGCCAACCTGGGCACCTTCGCCGGTGACACCTCGGGCGGCTGCGGTCAGGGCACGTGGAGCTGCGGCACGAACTCGGCCAACGCGCCGTGGGGCTGGGACGACGGCAACGACGTTCCGGCCCGAGGTGAGATCGCAACTGATCCGGCGAGGCTCGCTGCTTCGTACTTCAAGGTGCCGGGTTCCCTCGACCGGTCGTACAGCTACAACCCGTACTCCAGTGCCGCCGCGGCACTGAAGGCGGCCCGGAGCCTTCCTCCGACGATCGACTAGGTCCCAGTCGATCGTCAAGGCGCTCCCCGTGGGCTCCCCACGGGGAGCGCCTCATAACCCCGGCCCGGCTATCTGACCTGGAACTCGAACAGCGAGAACCCGTACTGGTTCGAGCGCTTGGTGCCGTACATCCGCACGAACCGCGCGACCGTCCCGCCGGCGTCGACCGTGACCGTGCCACCGGCGCCGGCGGTGGTCGAGAAGATCGGCTTCCAGGTCTTGCCGTCGAGCGAGACATCGACGCGGTAGGCGATCGCGTGCGCGTGTTCCCAGACCAGCGTGACCTCGGTCAACGAGCGGCGCTCGCGCAGGTCGACCCGCAGCCACTGCGGTTCGGCGAAGCCGCTCGACCAGCGTGTCGACGGGTCGCCGTCGATCGCCTCGGACGCCGCGAAGTGATCGGCCTCGATGCTGCTGGCGGCGGCGAACCCGGTCAGCGCGAGGTTCGCGCCGGCCGGGTTGGCCTTGCCGGTGACCTTCGGCGGGACCGGCCTCGACGTCACCGTCGGTGACGGTTTGGGCACACCCGTGATCGGCGCCGCTACCGCCTCGCTCCAGGTCACCGACGGCTGCACGACCGGCTCGGACCCGGCCACCGGGGCCGGCGGCACCACCGGCGACGGCACGCTCGGGGCCGGCACGGCCTTCTCCGTCGTGGCCCGGAAGGCGACGAACAATCCACCCCCGAGGATTGCCGCCAGCGCCAGGCCACTCGCCGCCCACCAGCCTTTACGTGACCGCCGACGGGCCGGTGGCGGCGCCGGCGGCGGTGGTGCGGGCGGGCTGGCTACCCTCTCTCTCGTACGCAGATCCGGCATTCTCGTCAGCCGCAGACTGTCCGCTCGGGACGGTCGCTTCGGCTCTTCCACAACTTCCCCCGGTTGGGTCCGAGGGCCGCCCCCTCGCGGCCTCCGAGGCGTATCTAAGCGGAAGTTGGTTACAGAACGTCAGTTACGCGCGAGTAGATGCGTGTCGATTTGTTGTCAGCAAACCGATCAGTGCGGTTCGCCCTGCGGGCTGTACGCGGTGAGGAACTTGTCGCGGAACTCGTTCATCGGCCACAGCGGCGCGCCGGGCGCCGGCGTGAGCCCGTCGGTCCAGCCCCAGCCCGAGATCCGGTCGAGCACCTTGGGGTCCTTGGCGACGATCGAGATCGGGACGTCCTTCGTGGAGTTGGTGCCGACCACGACCGAGGCCGGCTGGTGGTCGCCGAGCAGCACCAGCACCAGGTTGTCGTCGCCGTACTCCTGGACCCACGAGAGCAGGCTGTCGACCGAGTAGGCGATCGAACCCGCGTACGCCTGCTTGACCTTCTTGCCGTCGGAGAAGAGCTTCTGCGGGCTCTCGGCGGCGGCCACCGTGGGCCCGTAGACCTTGCCGTCGCCGATCTGGTCCCAGGGCAGCATCGACGGCACCGGCGTCCACGGGGTGTGGCTGGAGGTCAGGGTCACCTCGGCCATCAGCGGCTTGCGCTTGGGCTTGGCGAACTCGTAGTCCTGGACCTTCTTCATCACGTACTGGTCGGGCATCGTCGACCAGCTCAGCATCGGCCCGTTGTAGCCCAGCGTGTGCGAGTCGTAGATCTGCTGGTAGCCGTAGAACTGACCCTCGGGCCACGCGAACGTGACGCCGGGCTCGAATCCGACCGTACGGAAGCCGGCTTTTCCGAACGCCGAGGTCAGCGTGAGCCGGTCGGTGGCCACGAGATTGCGGTAGCGGTTCTGGTTGTCGACCCACAGGCCGGACAGGAACGTGGAGTGGGCGAGCCAGCTGCCGCCGCCGAACGTGGGCGACGTGAGATAACCGCTGCGCCCGTGGAAGCCCTTGGCCTCGAGTTTCTGCTGCCCGGTGCGCAGCTGCTCGACGACAGGCCGGTTGAAATCGGGGTTCTCGACGGCGTCGCGGCCGTAGCTCTCGACGAAGCCGATGATCACGTCTTTGCCGCGCAGCGCGCTCAGCAGCTGGTCCTGCGGCATGGTGCGGAAGTCGTCGTCCTGCACCTCGCGGGCGAAGTTCTTGCGGTCCTCGATGTCCTTGGGGACCGCGAGCACGGTGTCGCGGGCCAGGTCGGTGGCGCTCTGGCTGGCCACCGGGATGCCGCCGACGAGCTGGAAGCCCATCACGGCGAGCGTGACCCAGGCCGCCGAGAGGGTGACGACACCGCCCCGGACCAGGCGCGGGTGACTCGGCAGCAGACGGCTCAACCGGCGTACGGAAAAGGTCATCGCCACGAATGTCACCGCGGCGAGCAGCACACCGCCGGCCGCGACCCCGATCGCGCCGCCCTTGCCGACCGAGTCGGTGAGGAAGTTGAAGCCGTCCTTGAACAGCATCCAGTCGAGCACCGGGTCGAACGCGCGGGCCAGCACGGCGAAGAAGGCGATGTCGATGATCTTCAGGACGGTCAGCGCACCGAGAAGGACGCCGAGCACGGTGGCCGTGATGCGCCGGGCCCGCTCGGGCAGGACCAGCAGCAGAGCGACCGCGAGCAGCCCCTCGATCGGGACGCGGACCAGGGCCGTCCCCCAGAAGTTGCCGGGTGGGAGACGGAAGATCTGGTCGGGGAGCACCAGCGCGAGGAAGACGAACAGGGCGGCGAGGGTGGTGACCACCGCGCCGCCGATCCGGCGTACGTGCTTGTTGACCGACACTGGGAACTTCCTCACCGCTGGATTACATACCTGCCACCAGGTACACGCTGGGTCAGGGCCCGCGGTTCAGCCCATCTGTAACCCGCCGATAACATCACCGGCCCTAAGGTAGGGTCATCAGACCACCAGGCCATCAGGAGACCGACGGTGAAAGATGACTTCATCGCTCGCCACCAGTTGTGGACGGCGGAGCAGACCGACGCGGCCGAACGACTCCGATCCCAGGCGGAGGGGCTGCGGCAGGTGCGGATCGCGTGGTGCGACCAGCACGGCATCCTGCGCGGCAAAACGCTCGAGGTCGGGCATTTCCTGTCCGTGCTCGACTCGGGCAAGGACTTCCAGACCGCGACCCTGATCTTCGACACGACCAACAACCCGGTCACTCCCCCGTTCCGGGCGGCCGCGCTGGGTGACCCGCGGATGACCGGCCTCCCCGACGGCGTGCTGGTGCCCGATCCGCTCACCTTCCGCATGCTGCCCTGGCTCGACCGCACCGGCTGGATCCTGTCCGACCTGCACTACCGCAGCGGCGAGCGGGTTCCCTTCGACACCCGCGGGGTGCTCGCCGACCAGCTGTCCCGGCTGGCCGGCGAGGGGTTCGGCTATGTCTCCGGCATCGAGATGGAGTTCTATCTGACCCGGCTCGACGACCCGATGCTGGGCTTCGAGGACTCGGGCTATCCGCCCACGCCGCCCAAGGTGTCCGCGGTCGGCCACGGCTTCCAATATCTGACCGAGTCGCGCGGCGACGAGATCGAACCGATCCTGTCGATCCTGCGCGACAACCTGGTCTCGCTCGGGCTGCCGCTGGCCACGATCGAGGACGAGTGGGGACCGGGCCAGACCGAGTTCACGTTCGAACCGCTGCCCGGCGCCGCCACCGCCGACGCGGCCGTGCTGGCCCGCACCACGATCAAGCAGCTGGCCCGGCGGAACGGCTACCACGCCACGTTCATGGCCCGGCCCGCGCTGCCCAACGCGTTCTCCAGCGGCTGGCACCTGCACCAGTCGCTGAGCTCGGAGTCCACCGGCAACGCGTTCGCCGGGGCGACCGCCGACGAGCTGCTGTCGCAGACCGGGATGACCTTCATGGGTGGCCTGCTGCACCACGCGCTGGCCACCTCGGTGCTGACCACGCCGACGATCAACGGGTACAAGCGCTACCGCCCCGACTCGTTCGCCCCCGACCGCATCGCCTGGGCCGAGGAGAACCGGGGCGCGTTCGTGCGGGTCACCGGCGGCCGCGGCGACGCCAACACCCACCTGGAGAACCGCGTCGGCGATCCGGCCGCCAACCCGTACCTCTATCTGGCCTCACAGATCGCGGCCGGGCGGGACGGCCTGCGGCAGAAGCTCGACCCGGGTCCGTCGGCCGACGAGCCGTACGTGTCGGAGTCGCCCGCGCTGCCGGCCACGCTGGAACGGGCGATCGACCACTTCGAGGGCAGCGCCCTGCTGCGGGCCGAGTTCGGTGACCCGTTCGTCGACTACCTGACCATGATCAAGCGGCACGAGGTGGCCCGGTTCAACGCCGCGGTCACCGACTGGGAGCAACGTGAGTATTTCGAGGTCTACTGACCTGCGGGTGCTGGCCCGGCACGAGCACGACGGCCCGGCCCGGCTAGTCGTCGCGGCGGCGCAGCTGGGCGGGCCGTGGCTGGACGTCCCGGCCCGGCTCGCCCGGGCGCTGGCGGCGGCCGAACTGGCCGCGGCCGAGGGCGCCGACGTGCTGGCGTTCCCCGAGACCTACCTGAGCGGCTATCCGTACTGGCTGTCACGCACCAACGGCGCCACCTTCGGCGACCCGCGGCAGAAGGAGGCGTACGCGTACTACCTGGACACCGCGGTCGAGGTCGGCGGGCCCGAGGTGCGCCAGCTGGCGGCCGCCGCGTCCGACCTGCGGCTCACGCTGGTCGTGGGGATCACCGAGCGGTCGTACGGGTCGACGTACGCCACGGTTCTCACGATCGGCCCGGACGGGGTCGCCGGGCACCACCGCAAACTGGTGCCGACCTATGACGAACGGCTGGTCTGGGCGCCCGGGGACGGCGCCGGCCTGACCACCCACCCGGTCGGGCCGGGGCGGATCGGCAGCCTGAACTGCTGGGAGAACTGGATGCCACAGGCCCGGCAGGCCATGTACGCGGCGGGCGAGGACGTGCACATCGGAGTGTGGCCCGGTTCGGCCCGGCTGACCGGCGACATCACCCGGTTCGTGGCGCTGGAGGGCCGGGTGTTCAGCGTCGCCGCCGGGGGGCTGCTGCGCCGCGACGAGGTGCCGGACGACTTCCCGCTCGCCGCCGAGCTGCGGGCCGACGCCGACCCGATGCCCTTCGACGGTGGCTCGGCGGTCGCCGGTCCGGACGGCGAGTGGGTCGTTCCGCCCGTACGGGGGGAAGAGGGGTTGATCGTGGCGGCCCTCGATCTGCGGCAGGTGCGCGCGGAACGGTTCACGTTCGACCCGGCCGGTCATTACAGCCGCCCGGATGTGTTCGGCAGCACGGTCGACCGGC
Source organism: Paractinoplanes ovalisporus (assembly GCF_016834655.1). Taxonomy (GTDB): domain Bacteria; phylum Actinomycetota; class Actinomycetes; order Mycobacteriales; family Micromonosporaceae; genus Actinoplanes; species Actinoplanes ovalisporus. The sequence continues at coordinate 15,555 of NZ_JAENHP010000029.1, read as the reverse complement.
GGCGGAGGGCTGCGGCCACCTTCGTCGACGACGACTAGGGTTGTCGGCATGGCGCGCATCCGGCCGGTCCAGCGCAAACCGGCGTACCAGCAGGTGAGCGACCGCCTCCGCGAGTTCATCGACGACAACGACCTGCGTCCCGGCGACCGGCTGATGACCGAGCGCGAGCTCGCCGCCGAGCTGGGCGTGGGCCGGTCGACGATCCGCGAGGCGATCACCGCGCTGCGCGCGCAGGGCATCGTCGACGTGCGCCACGGCGAGGGCATCTATCTGCTCAACCGCAGCGAGGAACTGATCCCGTCGCTGGCCACCGAGCTGGTCGCCACGCACGTCGACCATCCGTACATCTGGGAGGCGCGGCAGGCGGTCGAGGTGCAGTGCGCCCGGCTCGCCGCCCGCCGCGCCACCGCCGACGACCTGGCCCAGATCGACGCCGGGCTCACGCTGATGGCGGCCGAGATCGCCGCCGGCGAGCCGGGGCTGGCCGGTGACCGCCACTTCCACCTGGGCGTGGTGAACGCCTCGCACAACCCGATCCTGATCCAGCTGGTGGCCGGGATCCGCGAGGCCTACGACAAGACGTCCGAGACCAGCCTGACCCGGGCCGACCAGCCGCCGCGGTCGCTGGCCGAGCACCGTGAGATCCGGGAGGCCATCGCGGCGCGCGACCCCGACCGGGCCGCCGAGCGCATGCTGGCGCATCTGGTCGGCACCACCGACGACCTGCTCGGGATCGACGACGCCGGCTGACCTTTCGTTCTTTTCGCCGCCGTCGGCTGACCTGTTGCTTTTGCCGCCGTCGGCTGACCTGTTGCCTTGGCCGCCTTCAGCTGACCTGTTGCCTTTGCCGCCATCGGCCGACCTGTTGCCTTTGCCGCCATCGGCCGACCTGTTGCCTTTGCCGCCATCGGCCGACCTGTTGCCTTTGCCGCCGTCGGCCGACCTGTTGCCTTTGCCGCCGTCGGCCGACCTGTCCTTTTTTGCCGTCAGCTGACGGTGACCCGGTTCAGCAGCAGGTTGATCTGGGCGGCGTCGGCCGGCTTGCCGAACAGGTAGCCCTGGCCGTGGTCGATGCCGATGCTGCGCAGCGTCGACCACTGCTCGTCGGTCTCGATGCCCTCGGCCACGGTCTGCATCTTCAGCGCCTGGCCGAGGCCGGCCACCGCGTCGACCAGTGCCACGTCGTCGGGGTCGATGTGCACGTCGTCGACGAACGTCTTGTCGATCTTGATGACATCGACCGGGAGCTGCTTGAGATAGCTGAGCGAGGAGTAGCCGGTGCCGAAGTCGTCGATGGCCAGCCGGACGCCCAGCTCGCGCAGCGCGTGCAGGGTGCGCTTGGCGGTCTCGATGTCCTCCATCAGCATCGACTCGGTGATTTCCAGGGTCAGCGAGGCCGGGTCGACCCCGGCGTCGGCCAGCGCCTCGGCGACGTCCTGCACCAGGCCCGCGTATTGGAACTGACGGGCCGAGAGGTTGACGTTGATCTTGAGGGTGGCCGCGGCCGGTGACTCCGCGCGCCACTTGGCCAGCTGGGCGCACGCCTCGCGCAGGACCCAGCGGCCCAGCGGCACGATCAGGCCGTTGGCCTCGGCGGCAGCGATGAAGTGGTAGGGGCCGAGCAGCCCGTCGCGCGGGTGCTCCCAGCGCACCAGAGCCTCGACCGACGTGACGCTCTGGGTCTGCATGTCGACCACCGGCTGGTAGAGCACCACGAACTCGTCGTGCTCGAGGCCGTGTTCGAGGTCGCTGCGCAGCTGGGCCTCCTCGAGCACCGACATGGTCATGGTCGGGTCGAAGATCGCGTAGCCGTTGCGCCCGGCCCGCTTGGCCGCGTACATCGCCAGGTCGGCGTTGCCGAGCAGGTGGTCGGCGCTGACCTTGCCGGCCTCGGTGCCGCCGGGCTCCGAGGTGGCGATGCCGATGCTCAGCGAGCAGGCGACATCGCGGCTGGCCAGGCGGATGGGCTCGCGGATGGTGCGGACCAGCCGCTCGGCCAGGGCGGCGGCGTCACCCGGTTCGAGATCGTGCATCAGGATGGCGAACTCGTCGCCGCCGAGGCGGGCCAGCACGTCGGACGGGCGTACGTGCCGTCGCAGGCGCAGCGCGATCGTGCTGAGCAGGTCGTCGCCCGCGCTGTGCCCGAGGTTGTCGTTCACGAGCTTGAAGTCGTCGAGGTCGAGCAGCAGCACGGTGACCGGGTTGGCGCCGGGGGCCGACACTGCCTCCTCGAGGCGCTGGCGGAACAGCGCACGGTTGGGCATGCCGGTCAGCGAGTCGGTGAACGCCTGCAGGTGCAGCTGGTCCTCCAAGGCGCGCCGGGTGCCGATGTCGCGCAGGCTCACCACGACGGCCTCGATGCCCGGGTCGTCCATCCAGTTGGTGGCCAGCACGTCGAGGTAGACCCATTCGCCGGCGGCGTTGCGCAGCTGGGACTCGGCCCGCATGCTCTGCCCGGTCGGCAGCGTCAGGAGTTCGGCCAGGAAACTCTCGGCCCGGTCCAGACGCTCGTCGGGGAGCAACTGGTCCAGCCGGTGATCGACCAGCGCCGAGACCTCGAACCCGAGCAGCTGGCTGACGGAATCGGTGACGTACTTGATCTTGGTGTCCGGGCCGATGGCGATCACCGCGTCGGCCGAAGCGGCCAGCATCGTCTCGGCACGGTGCTCGGCGGCCTGACGTCGGCTGTCCAGCGCGCGGCGGCTCTTGGCGTACGTCGCGGTCAGCCCGATGACGCAGCCCAGCATCGCGATCAGCAGAAACGTGGTGCCGAAGCCCTTGCCCGCACGGACCGGCAGCAGCACGGCATAGCCGGCGGCGGCCATCACACCGAGTCCGATCACGAACCGCGGAGACCAGAGCGCAGCCGCACTGATCAGTATCAACACGGCGGCGGGGAGGAAGAGCATCCAGCCGTCGGCGTCGACCCACCCGAACAGAGCCATCACCGGAATCTCGGCCAGCCACCACAGCACCAGCCAGCGCCGGGTCTGCGGCTTGCGCACCAGGCGCCCCCATGGCAGCCGGTACATGCCGGCCTGCGCCAGGACCGCCAGCCCGACCGGCACCAGCCACCAGCGGTCCGCCGGGTCCCAGCCCATCGCGATCCGCAGCCCGCCGATCCCTGTGACCACGGCGGCAATGGCCGCGCCCAGGCGCAGCTGACGCGCCCAGTATTCGGCCGTGTGATCGTCCATCTCGACTTTCCGCACGGGCGCTTCGATCGGTTCCCCGTTCTGCAACCTGAGCGAAACCGGCCGCTCATGACAAATGTCAGTGGCTGAGTGAGTGCTCGCTCATTAGAGTGGGCGGACGTGGAGAACAAACGACGGCGTGTGCCCGCGCTCGCGCCCGAGGAACGTCGCGCCGCCCTGATCGCGGCGACCATCCCGTTGCTGCACGAACACGGGGTCGACGTCAGCACCCGGCAGATCGCCCAGGCGGCCGGGGTGGCCGAGGGCACCATCTTCGGCGTCTTCGATACCAAGACGTCGCTGGTGGTGTGCTCGGTGATCAAGGCGCTCGACCCGGAACCGACCCTGGCCGCATTGGCCGCGATCGACCGCGATCGGCCGTTGCGGGAACGGCTGACCCGGGCGGCCGAACTGATCCACGCCCGGTTCGCCGAGAACGCCCAGATCATGGCGGCCGCGCGCAAGCTGGTGATGACGGGCGACGCCTCCGGCCACATGGTCTCGAACCGGGAGGCCCTCCACAACGCGTTGACCGACGTCATCGCCCCGGGCGCGGACGAACTGCGCCGCTCCCCGGCCGCCGTGGCGTCGTTGTTGCTTCTGTTCTGCGGCGCCAACACGTACGGGCCGTTCGGCGACCCGGACAACTTCAGTGGCGAGGAGACCGCTTCCCTGCTGCTCGACGGACTGCTCATCCGACGGGGGACCCACTAGTGCTCATCCAATTACTCCGCGGCCATCTGTCGCCCTACCGGCGGGACATCGCGCTCGTCGTGCTCTTCCAGTTCCTGCAGACCCTGGCCACGCTTTATCTGCCCACGCTCAACGCCGACATCATCGACAACGGCGTGGTCAAGGGCGACACCGGCTACGTGATGGAGATCGGCGGCTGGATGCTCGCCGTCACCGTCGGCCAGATCGCCGCCCAGATCGTGGCCGTCTATTTCGGCGCCCGTACGGCCATGGCGGTCGGACGCGACGTCCGGGCGTCGATCTTCGGCAAGGTGCAGGAGTTCTCGGCCCGTGAGGTCGGCCAGTTCGGCGCGCCGTCGCTGATCACGCGGACCACCAACGACGTCCAGCAGATCCAGATGCTGGTGCTGATGACCTTCACCCTGATGGTCTCGGCGCCGATCATGTGTGTCGGCGGCATCGTGCTGGCCCTCCGGCAGGATGTGCCGCTCTCGGCCCTGCTGCTGGTCATCGTGCCGATCCTGGTCACCACGGTCGGCGTGATCATCGTGCGGATGCGTCCGCTGTTCCGCTCGATGCAGAAGCGCATCGACCGGGTCAACACGGTGATGCGCGAGCAGATCACCGGCATCCGGGTGATCCGCGCGTTCGTCCGCGACGAGCGCGAGCAGGCCCGCTACGAGAGCTCGAACGCCGAGCTCACCGACGTGTCGCTCAAGGCCGGCAAGCTGATGGCGCTGATGTTCCCGACGGTGATGCTGATCGTGAACCTGTCCAGCGTCGCCGTGCTCTGGTTCGGCGGTCACCGCATCGACTCGGGCGCCATGCAGGTCGGCGCGCTCACCGCGTTCCTCAGCTACCTCATGCAGATCCTCATGTCGATCATGATGGCGACCTTCATGTTCGTGATGATCCCGCGGGCCGAGGTCTGCGCCGAGCGGATCGAGGAGGTGCTGGGCACCGACTCCAGCGTTGCCCCGCCCAAGGAGCCGGTCACCACGGTCTCCGAACACGGACGGCTCGACCTGCGCGCGGTCGACTTCCTCTACCCCGGCGCCGAGAACCCCGTGCTCTGCGGGATCGACGTGACCGCCCGGCCCCGTGAGGTCACGGCGATCATCGGGAGCACCGGCAGTGGCAAGACGACACTGCTCAACCTCGTGCCCCGGTTGTTCGACGCCACCGGCGGTCAGGTGCTGGTCGACGGCGTCGACGTCCGCGACCTCGACCCGGCGCTGCTCTCCCGGCTGGTCGGCCTGGTGCCGCAGCGGCCCTACCTGTTCTCGGGCACGGTCGGTTCCAATCTGCGGTACGGCAACCCGGACGCGACCGACGACGAGCTGTGGCAGGCGCTCGAGATCGCGCAGGCCCGCGACTTCGTCGAACGCATGGAGGGCGGCCTCGACGCGCCGATCGCCCAGGGCGGCACGAACGTCTCGGGCGGCCAGCGGCAGCGGCTCGCCATCGCGCGGGTCCTGGTGCACAAGCCGGAGATCTACCTGTTCGACGACTCGTTCTCGGCCCTCGACTACGCCACCGACGCCGCGCTGCGCTCGGCCCTGACCGACCACATCGCCGACGCCACCGTGGTGATCGTGGCCCAGCGGGTCAGCACGATCCGCGACGCCGACCGGATCGTGGTGCTGGACGACGGCCGGGTGGTCGGCACCGGCACACATACCGAACTCATGGACACCAATGCGACGTACCGGGAAATCGTCTTGTCGCAGTTGACCGCACAGGAGGCTGCCGCGTGACCGCGCCCCGCCGCCCCGGACCGCCCGTCGGCGGCCCTCCCGCCGTACGGATGATGGCCGGACCCGCCCCGACCGAGAAGTTGCAGGACTTCAAGGGCTCGACAAAACGCCTGCTGGCCCGGCTCAAGCCGCAGCGGGTGCTGGTCGGCTTCGTGATGCTGGCCGGCGCGGTCAGCGTCGCCCTGTCGGTGGCCGGCCCCTACCTGCTGGGCCACGCCACCGACGTGATCTTCAAGGGCGTCATCGGGCAGATGTTCCCGGCCGACGTCACCAAGGCCGACGTGATCGCCGGGCTGCGCGAGCGGGGCGAGAACACGCAGGCCGACCTGCTCAACGCGCTCGACTTCACCCCCGGGCAGGGCATCGACTTCGACCAGCTGGCGCGGGTGCTGGCCTGGGTCGCGATCGTCTACCTGTTCGCGTGGGTGTTCGGCGTGCTGCAGGGCCGCATCACCGCCCACGTGGTGCAGACCGCGGTCTACCACCTGCGGCAGGAGGTCGAGGTCAAGCTGTCCCGGCTGCCCCTGTCGTACTTCGACCAGCAGCCCCGGGGCGAGGTGCTGAGCCGGGCCACCAACGACACCGACAACATCGCCCAGACCCTGCAGCAGACGTTCGCGCAGCTCATCACGGCCCTGCTGATGATCGTCGGGGTGCTCGGGGCGATGTTCTGGATCTCACCCCTGCTGGCGTTGATCGCGCTGGTCACGGTGCCGGTCTCGTTCTTCATCACGACCGCGGTCGGCAAGCGCTCGCAGCCCAACTTCGTGGCCCAGTGGGCCACGACGGGCAAGCTCAACGGGCACATCGAGGAGATGTTCACCGGGCACTCGCTGGTCAAGGTGTTCGGCCGGCAGGACGAGGCGTCGACGGTGTTCCAGGAGCACAACGACAAGCTGTACGCGTCGTCGTTCCGGGCGCAGTTCATCAGCGGGCTGATCCAGCCGGCCATGATGTTCATCAGCAACCTGAACTACGTGCTGGTGGCCGTGGTCGGTGGGCTCCGGGTGGCTTCGGGGTCGTTGTCGCTGGGTGAGGTGCAGGCGTTCATTCAGTATTCCCGGCAGTTCAGTCAGCCGTTGACGCAGGTCGCTTCGATGGCGAACCTGATTCAGTCCGGGGTTGCCTCGGCTGAGCGGGTTTTTGCTTTGCTGGATGCTCCTGAGCAGTCGGCTGATCCGGCGCCGGCTTCTCTGGACCGTATCCGTGGTGCAATCAGCTTCTCCAGCGTCTCGTTCCGGTACGTTCCGGACAAACCGCTTATTACTGATTTGTCGCTCGACGTGGCCCCGGGGCAGACGGTCGCGATCGTCGGGCCGACCGGGGCCGGCAAGACCACCCTGGTCAACCTGCTGATGCGCTTCTACGACGTCGACTCGGGCCGCATCCTGCTCGACGGCGTCGACATCGCCACGATGCCCCGCTCACAGTTGCGCGAGGAGATCGGGATGGTGCTGCAGGACACGTGGCTGTTCGGCGGCACGATCGCCGAGAACATCGCCTACGGCGCCGACTCGTTCGACATGACCGCAGTGGAGCACGCAGCTTCGGCGGCCCACGTCGACGCCTTCGTACGCATGCTCCCCGACGGCTACGACACGGTGATCGACGAGGAGGGCTCGAACGTCAGCGCCGGCCAGAAGCAGCTGATCACCATTGCGCGGGCTTTCCTGGCCGAGCCGTCGATCCTGATCCTCGACGAGGCCACGAGCTCGGTAGACACCCGCACCGAGGTCCTGATCCAAAGGGCGATGGCCACGCTCCGCGAGGGCCGCACCTCGTTCGTGATCGCCCACCGCCTGTCGACGATCCGAGACGCCGACGTGATCCTGGTGATGGAGAACGGCCAGATCGTGGAGCAGGGAACTCACGATTCCCTGATCGCCGCCGGTGGGGCGTACGCCCGTTTGTATTCGGCGCAGTTCGCCCAGGCGGTAGCCGAGGTCGACTGACCTTTTGAGAAACTCAGCTTTACATGGCGACGGGGGCGGCCACTTGGCCGCCCCCGTCTTCGTTGGATCAGGTGTTACTTAACGGTGGTCCGGACCTGCTCGGTGAAGGCAGGCAGCGTGCCCTTGCCCGGCTCACCGGCAACCCAGGCCCGCAGGACGACCGAGCTGCCCGAGGTGAACTTCGGGCCGGTGCGGTAGACACCGTCGCTACCGGTCTTGCCACTGCGGATGGTCACCCAGCCGCCGTTCTTCCACTGCTGGATCGCAGCGGTCTGGCCGGCCCAGGACGGGTTGCCCTTGACGCCCAGGTTCAGCTGGCCCTTGGTGCTGGTGGAGATCACGAAGATCGGGTCCTGGGTCATCCAGACAGCGACCTCGTTCGACTTCATCTCCTGCGACATGGTCGCGAAGCGGTAGCCCGAGCTGATGTTGTACTCGAACCAGTAGTAGCCGTCCTCGTCACTGGTGACGTTCTTCAGCCACTTCAGCGCGCCGCCACCGACGGGAGCACCCCACAGCTCGACCTTCTGGCCGGCCGCAACCGTGCCCTCGACCTCGACAGTCGACGGACCGGTCACCTTGGCCGGAGCCTTGATGGTCGGCTTCGGAGCCTCACCCGGCTCCTCCGGCGTGGTGCCGTTGGCCTCAATGGTGATCGAACCCGTCTTGACCCAGCCGCCGTTGTTCAGAGCGGTGCCATCGACCAGGATCGTCTCGGCCGGCTCAGGCATGGTGTCGACGTTCAGCTTGATCTTCGCAAGCTCGACGGAGGTGCCGATCTCGGTACCGGCCGCCACGATCTTCTGCTGGATGCCCGGGTTGACGAAGTCGTCAGCCGACGCGGCCTTGGCGCCGCCGACGGCCTTACCCTCGAACCAGGTGTTGAACGTCACGGCGTCCTGCGACTGACCGGAGATCAGGCCGTTGACGGTGACGGTGTCACCCTCCTTGCCCGTGACCGAAACGATGTTGAGCACCGGAGAGGTGTCATCGTTCTTCAGCGTCAGCTTGGCCGAGGTCTCGGCGCCGCTGACCGCCGCGATGGTGGTGGCGTCGTTCGGCTCGAACTTCAGGGACGCGGTCTCGTCGCCCTCGAAGATCTTGTCGCCGTTGACCAGCGCGAAGGTGTAGCCCGAGCTCAGGCCGGCCGGAATGGTGAACGTCGCCACCGGCACCGAGTAGTCGTCAGCACCGAAGTGAGTGGCCGGAACCGCCTCGCTCTTCGCCGTACCGTCGACCGCCGTGACCTTCCAGCTGGTGGTCTTGCTCGTCGGGTTCGACAGGTTCAGCGTGAAGAGCGCGACCGAGGTGTCGTTACCCTCGTCCATGGTGACGTCCTTGACCGAGAACGTCGGCGCACTGTCGTCGTCAAGGATCTTGATCGACGTCGTGCCGAGGTCGCCGGTGGTGCTCGACAGCGTGCTGCCGGTGTGGTTCGCCAGCGTGATCGAGAAGGTCTCGTCCGACTCATCGACCTTGTCGCTGTTGACGTCCACAGTGAACGTCTTCGAAAGCTCGCCCGGGGCGAACGTGATGCTGCCCGTGCCGCTCCGGAAGTCGGTACCAGCCACAGCGTCGGTGGCCGTGGCACCGGTGGAGCCGGTGGTCCAGTCGATCACCTGCGACTTGCCGGACGCCTTCGAGAGCTTCACGGTGAAGGTCTGCGGCACCCAGGCGCCGGTGCTGCCCTCGGTGACCTCCTTCGGCGACAGTGTGACGGTCGGCGACGTCGTACCCGACGGGTCGGCAATCTGGCCGATGGTCGTGGTGCGAGTGCCCAGCGTCGCGTTGGTCGGCGACGAGAGGGTGGCCTGGAAGTCCTCCGGGCTGACCTCATCGAGGTCGTCGGCGAGCGTCTTCACCGTGGCGTTCTTCGACGTCTCACCCGGGGCGAAGGTCACGGTGCCGCCGGCTACCGCGGTGTAGTCCTTACCCGCCGTCGCGAGACCGTTGTTGGTCAGCTGCTTGCCTTCGGCGAGGTCACTGGTGTCGTACTTGACCGTGACGGTCTTCTCCGAGGCCGGCGTCAGGGTGACGGGAAGGTTGAGGTCCAGGTTCTCGTCGACCTGCGTGTTCGCGCCCGCGAACGCCACCACCGGCGCGTCGTCGTTGTCGACGATCGTGATGGTGATCGGATCCGCCGTGCCCGTGACGTTGGAGGTGGGCGTGCCCACCTTGACCTGGAAGGACTGGTCGTCCTCATCGGTCGCGTCGTCGGTGATGTTGATCGTGATGTCTTTGCTGATCGGGTCGCCCGGGTTGAACACCAGCGGCGAGACGAAGCTCGTGCTGTAGTCGGCGGACGTCGTCGTCACGTTCGCGATCGTGATCGGGATGCTGACGACCTTCTCGGTAGCCTGCGACAGCTTGACCGTGACCTTGACGTTGGCGCCCGAGGCCTCGGTGACCGTCGTCTTGTCAGCGGTCATCGTGAAGGTGGGCGCAGGGTCGTCATCCTGGATCGTGACGGTGCCGGTTCCGATTGTGGTCGAGCCGTTCTTCACGTTGACCGTGAAGGTCTCGTCCGCCTCGTCAGTGGTGTCGTTAGCGATCGGGATCGACAGCGTGGCGGTCGTGCCTGACCAGGTGACCGTGCCGGAACTCGACGTGTAGTCGTAGGGCGCCTTGGCCGTGTCGTCGGCCGTCGACCAGGTCAGACCGGTCTCCGGCGTCGGCTGAGTGCTCGCTGTACCGGTCCAGGTCACCGTCACCGAAGCCGTGCCGGCGTTCTCCAGAACACTGGGCGACGAAACGGTGAGGTCGCCCGAGACCGCGGCGGCCAGAGCGGGCGTAGGCGCCATGACTACAGGCACCAGGCCGATGGCGCCGGCAACTCCGGCTGAGAGGACGGCCCTCAGCGACTTGCGTCCACGCAGCGCGAACGGAACCGAGCCGCTCGAGTCTGCATGGGCTTTGGGATAGCGCATGTCTTTCGTTCTCCTTCGGCGGCTGGGCTGCCTCGTGGAGGCCCCTGGCTTTGCGTCCCCGCCTTACGACGGGTTTGCCTGTTCGGGTACCGCACCGATGGGCGGGCTCGGGGAAACCGGCTTGGGCCGGCCGAGCAGCGAAAGCCGAGAAAGATCCGGCTTCTCGCCTTCCGTAATCTAACCGGCCTATCGCCTCGTTACCGGCGGAACGCTTTTTTCGGCTTAAATCGACCTAAGCCGACCAACCGGACCTCTGGGAGAGGACCGCCGCAGGCTGCATTACGACCTCCCGAGCGCACTACCCGCCCTACCAGGGGGACCCCCACCCTCCGGGGACTGCCACCCACCGCCGAGGCACCGCTGATTCTGGCCGAGGACGGCGATCTCTGCGGGGCGGAGTGGGACGGGCTGTGGATAACTCCGCAGTGTGGATAACGCCTCAAGCGGCGGCGGAATCGGCTACCTTGCGGCGGCGTAGGGCTGCGCGTGTGAGCCACGGGGTAAGGCCGATAGCCAGGAACAACATGAGTAGGGGCAGGCGCCACCAGTGGGAGATGAAGCGGGACGGGGGTTCCGCCTCGGGGGAAGAGGCCGCAGCCACCCAGGGGCGGGCGGATTTGGACCAGGCCAGGAAAGCGTCTCCGATGGGGGCGGCGCCCAGGGCGTACCGCTTGGTCCACGGGGTCGAGAACGGCAGGCCGGCCACCTCGCCGAACTGGGACAGGGCGGTTGCCAGGGAGCGGTCGCCGTTCAGGCGGGCGGCGCCGATCGTGACGACTGTGGCCGAGAGGCTTGTTCCTAAGACCAGCGGGCCCGAGTCGACGTTGGCGGGGCCGTCGAAGCCGACGGGATACTCGCGGACCGTCGGGCCCAGGCCGAGCGGGGCGGCCAGGAACCACGTACGGAAGCGGGTGTACTGGGCCTGAGCGAGCTCAGCGTCGATCTCGGGGAGGAAACGGTTGATCAGGCTCTGCGATGTGCCCTGGGCGCCGGAAGTGGGCTCGCCGGTGTCGGGGTCGACCGTGTGCGGGATGAGCTGGGTGGCCGGGTCTAGGCGGGCCTCGACGTTGGCCAGCCAGCGGATCACCGTCACGTCGTAGGCGGGCGTGAGCAGTTTGTCGTGCAGGCGTAGCGAGGCGATCGCGACCGTGGAGTCGACCGGCCACGCCTGGCCGGGATACGAGGCCAGATAGGGGGTGGGCGAAGCGTCGAAGGCGGCGGCGATGGCGGCCGACTCCTCCTCCAGCGCGCGCAGGTCGGCGGGATCGCGGGACAGGGCGGCGATTCCGCCTCGGAGCCAGTTGACCCAGCCGCGGTAGAAGACGCCGTACTGCAGCTGCATCTCGCCGGCGAACGGAGCCCGGGCGGTATCCGATTCCAAATGAGAAAGGGCCCAGCGCGCGGACGACAGGTCGCCCATGTCGACGGCGGTCAGGCCGTACAGGGCGTGCAGGAAGAAATAGCCCTCGGGGAAGAGCTCCTGCGCGTCCTCGGCCGCGCCTGACTCCAGCTCGGCGCGCAGGAAGGCCAGCTGCCGGGGGATGCCGCCGTCGGCCGGGGTCGTCAGACGAATCACGCCCAAGGCGGCCGCGGCCGTGATCGCCACCGCCAGCACCAGCCGCACGACCCTCAGCACCGCACGAGCTTAAACGCCGTGATCAAATGGGGACGCGCCTCCACTTACGCGTCGCGGCGATCTCAGGGAACTGACAGCGCGACGTTGTTGCCCGTTCACGTTCACCGTCCCCTCCGGCCCAAGTTGGCCTTTCCGTCACTTCACGGCCACCGGAAAGCAAGATGCGACTGATGGCGTGAACGCGACCACCATCAACGCATAGTGGAGTGCGCATCAATGAATGCCCCGCGTTCCAAGAAAATCGCGGCCCTCGCAGCGGCCGCGATCGTCGCGGTTCCGTCGGCCGCCCTGGCCGGCGACGCGCACCAGGACAACACCTGGGCCGCCAAGCAGGCGATCAAGGGCGGGCAGGCCCGCAACGTCATCCTGCTCATCGGCGACGGCATGGGTGACAGCGAGATCACCATCGCCCGCAACTACCAGGTCGGCGCGAACGGCCGCCTGGCGATGGACAAGCTTCCGCTGACCGGCGCCTACACCACGTACGCGGTGCAGAAGGCCGACCCGTCGAAGCCCGACTACGTCACCGACTCGGCCGCCTCGGGCAGCGGGTGGGCGACCGGGCACAAGACCTACAACGGCGCGATCTCGGTGACCCCGGACGGCAAGCCCAAGCCGACCATCCTCGAACTGGCCAAGGCGTCCGGCTACAAGACCGGCAACGTCACCACGGCCGAGCTGCAGGACGCCACCCCGGCCGTACTCGGTTCGCACGTGATCAACCGGGACTGCAAGGGCCCGGACGCGATGGCCACCTGCGCGGTCAACGACAAGGTCAACGGTGGCGCCGGCTCGATCGCCGAGCAGCTCGTGCAGACCAAGCCCGACCTGCTCCTGGGCGGCGGCAAGCAGTACTTCGACCAGACCGTCAAGGCCGGCCAGTACAAGGGTCTGACGGTGGCCCAGCAGGCCCAGGCCAACGGCTACCAGATCGTCACCGACGCCGCGGGGCTGGCGGCGGCCAAGGGCGACAAGCCGATCCTGGGCGCGTTCGCCAAGAACAACATGGACCTCGAGTGGGTCGGCCCGACCCCGACCCGTACGGGCACCGCGCCGGCCAAGTGTGCGGTGAACACGGCCCGTACGGCGTCCCAGCCGCACCTGGTCGACATGGCGACCAAGGCTCTCGACGTGCTGGACAAGCAGACCCGGCACAGCAAGAAGGGCTTCTTCCTGCAGATCGAGGGCGCCTCGATCGACAAGCAGGACCACGCGGCCAACCCGTGCGGCCAGATCGGTGAGACCGTGGGGTTCGACGCCGCGATCAAGAAGGTGCTCGACTACCAGAAGCGCAACCCGGACACCCTGGTCGTCGTCACCGCCGACCACGGCCACACCAGCCAGATCGTCGAGGCGGCCACCCTCGGCTACACCGCCACGCTGATCACGCACGACGACGCCACCATGACGATCAGCTATGCGACCGCCGAGATCACCGGTTCGCAGCAGCACACCGGCACCGAGGTGCGGATCGCCGCCGGCGGCCCGCAGGCGGCCAACGTGCTCGGCGTGACCAACCAGACCGACCTGTTCTTCACGATGAAGCGGGCGCTCGGCCTGCGCTGACCGATCACGCGCTTCGTGCGCTGACGAGTTTCAAGGCCAGGGCCGGGCAACGGTCCACCGCCTGACGTGCCGCCGGTTCCAGAGCCGGCGGCACGTTCATGTCACCGCGCGCGACCGGGTAGCCCCACTCGTCCTCGGCCAGCAACTCCGGCAACAACTCCGCGCACAGGCCACGCCCGTCACAGGCCGTCCAGTCGATGTGGACCCGGCTCATCGGTCACTCCCGTCCGCGGAGGCAACGAAGTTCGCGCGGGCGGCCGAAAAGGGCTTGGCGGAGAAGGGCACGGCCGAAAGGGACGCGGCGGAGAAGGGCACGGCCGAAAGGGACGCGGCGGAGAAGAGCACGGCCGAAAGGGACGCGGCGGAGAAGAGCACGGCCGAAAAGGGCGCGGCATTACAGCAAGCGGCAGTACGGATCATCGGTAACTCCCCTCGGACAGGCAACGCCCCGCGAGATGGGCGTCGACATCGGCGTGGAAGAGACGCATCGCGCTCGTGATCAACCGGGCCGTCCCGTCGGGGTGGCGGCAGGCGCCACGCCCGGTGACCAGCCGGGTCAGCCGTTCGACCTCGGCCGGCAGCCCGGGCCGGGCGCGGCGGTTCGCCAGGTCGGTCAGCGTGTTCGCCAGCGTCGGCAGTCCGTTGACGCACGGTCCACATTGGCCCGCGACCTGCCCGGCCAGATAACCGGCGATCCGGGCCGTTTCGATCAACCCGCACGAACCCGCGGGCAGCGCCATGATCACACCGGCGCCGGGGCTTCCCCCGTACGGCGTGAGGGCCGCCCGACTGACCCCGAGCGCGGGATCGGCCGGCACCCAGCCACCGTGATACCCGCCGACCAGAACCGCGCTCAACGGCGTGGTGGCACCGCCCGCAGCGGCGATCAGGTCACCGAGCGCCACCCCGTAGCCGGCCTCGACCACACCCGGTGACGCGACCGCACCACTGATCGTGGCCAGGAACGTGCCCGGCTCGTCATAGGTGCCCGCCGTCCGGAACCAGCCCGGCCCGTAGCGGGCGATCATGGCCAGGTGCGCGAGCGTCTCGACGTTCTGCACCAGCGTCGGCGACCCGTCCGGGCCCGAGTCGGTGATCCGGACCAGCTTGTCGGCGGGCACCGCGTCCCGCCCGGCGACGGCCGAAGCCACCGCCGACTCCTCCCCCGACACGAACGCGTCGGGCGCGGCGACCAGCCGCACGGGCACGCGGTCGAGCCCGGCCGCCCGGCGCTGGTCGATCAGCTGCCGCAGCGCGGGATGGGCCGCGGCCGGCGCATAGAGGACAGCGCTCCCGGCCCCGGCGGCGATCAGCTGCAGGCCGTCGAGCACGAGGTTGGGTGCGTACGAGAGAAGCGCTTTGTCCTTGCCGCTGGCCGGTTCGCCCTCGGCGCCGTTCGCGATCACCACCGCCGGCCGCCGGGTCGCCGCGACGGCGGTGAGCTTGCGCCAGAGCGGGAAACCGGCGCCGCCCCGGCCGGTGAGCCCGGCGTCGCGGGCCATGCCGATCACCTGGCTGGCGTCCGGCACCGGCAGACGCCCGTGCTGGGACAGATGCGTGTCGAGCCGGCTTCCGGCGGGGTCGGCGAGCAGCCGGAGATGCACCGAACTGCCGGGCGGGGCCTCCGCGACGCTGGTCATCGGACCTCCTCATGATTGCGCGGGGCGGACGTCGGAGCGCCACTCCGAGCCGACGACGGATACCCGGGCCGGGCCGCCGACGAAGCGCCACTCCCAGCCGCCGACGGGTACTCGGCTCGGGCCGCCGTCGGAGCGCCACTCCCAGCCGACGACGAATAGCCGGGCCGGGCCGCCGACGAAGCGCCACTCC
>NZ_JAENHP010000028.1 GCF_016834655.1 Paractinoplanes ovalisporus | reverse complement strand
GAGGTGGGGTGGTTGTGGTGGCGGGGCGACGGGTGGCTGTGGTGGCGCGCTGAGGCCGGGCGGTCGTGGTGGCGAGACGACGGCTGGCCGTGGTGGCGCGACGAGGTCGGGTGGTTGTGGTGGCGGGACGACGGCTGGCCGTGGTGGCGCGATGAGGTCAGGCGGCCAGAGGGGAGCTGGCGGTCTGGTGGCGCGATGAGGTGGAGTGGCCGTGGTGGCGAAATGAGGGCCAGAAGTCAGGCCGCCACGGACTGGGGGCCGGCCGGCACCACCTCGACCCCGTCGCCGCCGCGGCGTTTGGCTCGGTACATGGCGGCGTCGGCCTGGTCGACCACGGCCGGCAACGACGACGCGGGACCGCCGGCCACCCCGATGCTCAGTGTGGCCGGGCAGTCCGGAATTGCCCGCACGGCCCGGACCATCCGCTGCGCCACCTCGCGGGCCAGCGCGTTGCCGACACCGGGCAGCAGCACGGCGAACTCGTCCCCGCCGAGCCGGGCCACGACGTCGTCCGCCCGTACGAGGGAACTCAGCTCCTGCGCGATCGCCCGCAGCGCCGCATCGCCCGCGGCGTGACCGGACGTGTCGTTGATCTGCTTGAACTTGTCGGTGTCGATCACCAGCACCGTCGCCCAGTTGTCGGCTCCGGTCTGGAAACGCCGCACCGCCGAGTCGAACGCGCGGCGGTTCGCCACGCCGGTGAGCGGATCGATCCACGCCGCCACCCGCAGCTGTTCCAGCGACCGCATGGTTTCGACCGAGTTCAGCGTGCGCAGGCGCTGCTGCCACAGCGCCGCCGCAAGCTTTTCCCCGTACGCGAGCCCGGCCGCGGCCGCCGCCGACCCCTGCCGCGCCAGCAGCACCGCATGGGTGTGGTGGTGGGCGGCCGTCAGCACCACGCCCGTGTCGGCCGGCAACGTCGCGATGGCCCGTTCGATCACGGCCAGCGCCGCCTCGGGGAGTCCCGTCCGGCGCAGCGCCACGGCGTGGAACGGCCCGGCGAACGCGAGCAGCAACGGGCTCAACCCCCGGGCCTGCAACCGCTCCAGGAAGTGTGTGATCTCGGTGGCGGCCGACACCGGATCGTGCCGGTCGGCCTTGGCGCTGGCCGCCGCCAGCAGCGCGTACTCCCGCCACACCTCGGCGTCGGGCCCGTCCGACTCCTCGGCCGCCCGTTTCCCGAAGGCCTCGGCCTCGGCCGTGTGGCTCTCGGCGGCCGCGCCCTGACCGACCTGGTAGAGCTCCAGCGCCCACACCAGATGCAGCTCGGCCAGGTTGATCAGCCACATCGCGCGGTTCCCGTTGGCCGGCCCGGGGGCCGAGCTCAGCGCGTACGCGGCCTCGTAGTGGGGTCCGACCAGCTCGTAGAGCCGCAGCTCGAAGAAGGCGATGGCGATCGCGACCCGGGCGTTCACGGCGGCCACCGGTTCCGTCTCGGCGAGCACCTCGGTCTCGGCCGTGACCAGGTCACGCAGCGCGCCGTCGAGATCGTAGTCGGCGGTGTGCGCCTCACCGACCCGCGACCTGGTTCCGGCGCGGGTGGCGAGCGCGGCCGCCCGCCATCCGGGGGAGGGGTCGGACGCCAGCATGCGGTCGACCGCGTCCTCGAAGGCCGGCATGTCGCCCAGCACGTTGAACGCGAGGACCCGTACGAAATGCACCGCGGCGTGGTCGCCGTCGGCCAGCAAGACGTCGGCGCGGGCCAGAGCCTCCTCGGCCTGACCGGCCTGCGCCTGCTCGAACAGCCGAGCGGCCTCGTGCGTGGGGTCCATCGCGCCCTCCTGCCCGTGTCATCGGCCGGGAAGGCGCGAACTGCAGAGGAACGGCGAGGCTAAACGCGCCGGTACTCGACCTCGGGACGTCCGGGACCGCCGTACCGGGGGCTGCGCGCGACCTGCCCGGTCTCGGCGAGATGTTCCAGGTAGCGCCGGGCCGTCACCCGCGAGGCGCCCATCCGCGCCGCGACCTCGGCCGCCGACAGCCCAGCCGGTCCGGTCTCGGCCCGCAGCACCCCGAGAATCAGATCGAGGGTGCCCTGATCCAGTCCCTTGGGCAATGAATCGGGCGACGTCCCGCGCAGCGCCGCGAACGCCCGGTCGATCTCGTGCTGCGCGGCCACCTGTTCGACGCCGAGCATCTGCTGACGGTAACGGGCGTACCCGAGCAGCTTCTCGCGGAAGGTGGCGAACGTGAACGGCTTGAGCAGGTAGTGCGTGACCCCCAGCGACACCGCCGAGCGCACCACCGCCAGGTCACGGGCCGAGGTCACGACCAGCACGTCGGTGCCGATGCCGGAGGCGCGCAGGGCCCGGGTCAGCTCGAGGCCGTTCATGTCGGGCAGGTTGAGGTCGAGCAGCACCAGGTCGACCGGCGTCGAGCGCAGCGTCGCCATCGCCCGTTGCGCGGTGTGCGCCACGGCCGCCACTTCAAAACCTTCGACCCTTCCCGCGTACGCAGCATGGGCCTCGGCCAGAAGCGGTTCGTCCTCGACGACGAGGACCCGGATGGCGCTCATGCCGCGACCGGAAGCCGTACGGCTATGACCGCACCCCCACCCGGCCCCGCGGACACGTCGATGCTCCCGCCGTGCCGGTCGGCCACCTGCTTGACCAGGGCCAGCCCCAGCCCGCGGCCCTGCTCCTTGGTCGACCAGCCGCGGCGAAACGCCCCCTCGGGCAGGCCGGGCCCGGTGTCACCCACCCGCACCAGCACCTCCCCGTCCGACTCGACCACCAGCACCGTCACCTCCCGCGGCGGCCCGGTGCCGGCCACCGCCTCGAGCGCGTTGTCGACCAGGTTGCCCACCACCGTGATCAGGTCGCGGCTGGGCACGGTGGTGCTGTCGTCGAGCCGCGACGCCTCGTCGATCACGAGCTGGACGCCGCGCTCGGCCGCCTGGGCCGACTTGCCCAGCAGCAGCGCGGCCAGCGCGGGCTCGCGCACCGCGCCCACGACCTGGTCGGTGAGCTGCTGCGCCACGGCGAGTTCGGCGGTGGCCAGTTGCAGTGCCTCCTCGGTGCGGCCGAGCTCGACCATGGTCAGAACGGTGTGCAGCCGGTTCGCGGCCTCGTGCGCCTGCGACCGCAGCGCCTCGGTGAGACCGCGTACGGAATCCAGCTCGCCGGTGAGCGTACGCAGCTCGGTGTGGTCGCGCAGCGTCAGGACCGTACCCACCGTCTGGCCCTCGGACCGGATCACCCGCTGGTTCGCGACCAGCACCCGGTCACCGGCCAGGACCGGCTCGTCGGCGACCGGTGTCTTCGAGGCCAGCAGGTCGCCGATCTCGGGCGGCATGTCGAGGGAGTCGTCGGTGAGGCCGAGCAGCCGGCGGCCCTCGTCGTTGACCAGCGTCACCCGGCCCGTGCGGTCGGCTACGACCAGGCCTTCGCGCACCGAGTGGAGGACCGCGTCGTGGTACTCGTACATCCGGGTCATCTCGGCCGGTCCGAGTCCGTGGGTCTGGCGGCGCAGGCGACGGCTGAGCAGCCACGAACCCGCGGCCGCGATCAGCAGCGCCAATGCGGTGGGGACGGCTACCGCCGGCGTACGGGAAAGCACTTTTCGGTTGAGCGCCTTGGTCGTGATGCCGACCGACACGAGCGCGATCACCCGGCCGTCGCGCTCGACCGGGACCACCGTGCGCACCGATTCGCCCAGCGTGCCGACGCTCGTCTCGATCACCGTGCCGCCCCGGAGCGCGCCGTCGATCGTCCCGATGAAGGGTTTGCCGATCAGCGCGGCGGTGGTGTGGGTGAAACGCGTGCGGTCCGGGGCCATCACGACGATGAAGTTGGTGCCCGTGGCGAGGCGTACGCTTTCCGTGTACGGCTGGAGGACCGCCGACGGGTTCGGGTCGTCCACCGCATCGATGACCGTGGGGGAGTGGGCCACCGCCTGGGCGATGCCGACCACGTTGTCGATGGCCGCCTGCTCGGTGTCGTCGCGCAGCAGCAGCACCGCGCCCGCTGTGCCGATCGCCACCAGCACGGTCACCACCAGCACCTGGAGGACGAACAGCTGGCGCGCGATGCTCCAGCGTCTTGTCATCGGCATGTTTCCGGTCCGGTTCTCCGCAGTAAACAGAATGAACGCAAGGTCGCGTTCAAGGTGAGACGCACGACACAGTCTGCGTCATGGAGACCCAGAGCCCCACCCCGCGCGTCCGGCGGGACAGAACGCACTACCTCTACCTGGCGGTGATCGTCGCGGTCCTGGCCGGCATCGCCGTCGGCCTGGCGGCTCCGGACGTCGCCAAGGAACTCAAGCCCATCGGCACCGGATTCGTAAACCTGATCAAGATGATGATCGCCCCGGTCATCTTCTGCACCATTGTTCTCGGCGTCGGCTCGATCCGGCAGGCGGCCAAGGTCGGCCGCGTCGGTGGCCTCGCCCTCGGCTACTTCCTCATCATGTCGACCGCGGCCCTGGCCATCGGCCTGGTCGTCGGCAACATCATCCACCCCGGTTCGGGCCTGCATCTGGACGCCGCGGCGGCCGCCGCCGGTCAGAAGGCCGTGGGCGACACCGCCGACGAGGGCCTGGCCGACTTCGTGCTCGGCATCATTCCCAACAGCCTGGTCTCCTCGCTGACCGACGGCGAGGTTCTCGAGACCCTGCTGGTGGCGCTGCTGGTCGGCTTCGCGGTGCAGGGCATGGGCCGTCGCGGCGAGCCGGTGCTGCGGGCGATCACCGTCATCCAGCGGCTCGTCTTCAAGATCCTGGCCATGATCATGTGGCTGGCCCCGATCGGCGCGTTCGGCGCCATCGCGGCGGTGGTCGGCGAGACCGGCGTCGACGCGCTCAAGAGCCTGGCCCAGATCATGATCGCCTTCTATATCACCTGCGCGATCTTCGTCTTCGTCATCCTCGGCGCGATCCTCTGGCTGTTCACCCGGCTCAACCTGTTCTCGCTGCTCAAGTATCTGGCCCGGGAGTTCCTGCTGATCCTGTCGACCTCGTCGTCGGAGTCGGCGCTGCCCCGGCTGATCGCCAAGATGGAACACCTCGGCGTCAGCAAGCCGGTGGTCGGCATCACCGTCCCGACCGGCTACAGCTTCAACCTCGACGGCACGGCGATCTACCTGACGATGGCGTCGCTGTTCATCGCCGAAGCATTGGACCAGCCGCTCTCCATCGGCGAACAGATCTCGCTGCTCGTCTTCATGATCATCGCCTCCAAGGGTGCGGCCGGCATCACCGGCGCCGGCCTGGCCACCCTGGCCGGCGGCCTGCAGAGCCACCGCCCCGAGCTGGTCGACGGCGTCGGCCTGATCGTCGGCATCGACCGCTTCATGTCCGAGGCGCGGGCCCTGACCAACTTCGCCGGCAACGCGGTCGCGACCGTCCTCATCGGCACCTGGACCGGCGAGATCGACCGGGAGCAGACGCAGGCCGTGCTGGCCGGCGAGCGCCCGTTCGACGAGGCCACGATGCTCGACGAGGCCGACGACGACGTTCCCGCACCGCAGGACCCTGGAGCCACCCCCGAACCGGCGCCGGCCGCGAAAGCCTGACCCAGCGGGCCTCCATCCGGTGCCACCTCGGCGGCCCGGCCTTCCACGTCCCCCCGCGGAAGGCCGGGCCGCTCCATGCGCATGACGTCCTGGCGTGGCTGTGCCGGGCCGCCCAGGGAGATGCTGAACCTACGCCATGGGTATGACAAGAATCGGCGTTGTCCACAATTCGGGGCTGTCCACAGACCTCCGGGGGTGCTTTCCGGGCCCGAGTAGCATGATCGGGTGCTTGCCCCCGGAGCCATGCTCAGCGACCGCTACCGCCTGACCCAACGCCTCGCCGCCGGCGGCATGGGTGAGGTCTGGCGTGGCGAAGACGTCATGCTGCACCGCCAGGTCGCGATCAAGGTGATGCTCCCGGCCCTGCGCAACGACCCCCAGTTCGTCACCCGGTTCCGCACCGAGGCGCGCATGATGGCCGCGCTGCGCCACCCGGGCATCGTGCAGGTCTACGACTACGGCGAGACCACCCAGGGTGACTACCTGGTGATGGAGTTCGTCGAGGGCATCCCGCTGTCCAAGCGCCTCGAGCAGGCCGGCCGGCTCGGCCCGGGCGAGACCATGGCCATCGTCGCCCAGGTGGCCGACGCGCTGCAGGTCGCGCACGAGGCGGGCATCGTGCACCGTGACGTCAAGCCGGCCAACCTTCTCGTACGGCCCGGCGGCGCGATCGTGCTGGTCGACTTCGGTGTCGCCCGTTCCCAGCAGGCGAACGGCCTGACCGGCACCAACGTCGTGCTCGGCTCGGCCAACTACATGGCGCCCGAGCAGGCCGAGGGCAAACCGATCGGGCCGGGCACTGACGTGTACGCGCTCGGTGCCGTCGCCTACTGCTGCCTCACCGGGCGCCCGCCCTACGTCGGCGACAACCCGCTGCAGGTCATGACCCAATTGGTGTACGGCGACCTGCCCACCCTGCCGCCCGACGTGCCCCCGCCGGTGGCCGCCATCGTGATGCGGTCGCTGGCCAAGGAGCCGCAGCAGCGGTTCGCCAGCGCCGCCGACATGGCCGCGGCCGCCCGCAATCCGGGCCGGCCGGGCACGGGCTCGATGTCCCGGCCGCTCACGCCGCCGCAGACCCGCGCCTTCCGCCAGCCGGGCGGCGCCACATCAGGCGGTTTCGCAGGCGGCGCGATGCCGGGCGGCCCAGGCGGCACGATGTCGGGCGGGCCAGGCGGCGCGACTTCGGGCGGTTACGGGAACACGGGCGGGCGCGGCGCCCAGCCCAGCGGCCCGGGCCACACGGCGGCCGGCTTCCCGAGCGCGGGCCGCGCCCAGGTCGGCGGGCCACGCAACCCCGGTCAGACCTCGGGACGCATGCCGATCCCGCAAAGTGCCCAGGCCGGCGGTTTCCAGGCGGGCCGGGCCCAGGCCGTCCCCCGGACGCCCCAGACCGGCTTCCACACGTCGGTGTCCGCTTCCGGCGCCGCCGCGGTCCCGCGACCGGGCGCGTCGGGCGGGATGGGCGGCGGCACCGGTTCCGGTCCGCGCGCCGGAGAAGGCAACAGCTCCGGCAAGAAACGGAACTGGCTGCTCATCGCTGCCGTGGTCGCTGTCGTGATGGGCGTAGGCGGCGTCGCCGTGGCCATGATCCCGACCAATGACGACCCGGGGGTCACCAACGGTGCCGGCCTCAGCGGCGACGACACGATCGCCGGCGGTGACGAGACCACCGAGCCCACCACCAAGCCCACCAAAACGCGTACGAAGGCTCCCAAACCGACCTCCACCACCGAGGCCCCGGCCGACCCGACCGGCGAGGCCTCGCCGACCGAGACCCAGGTCAAGGCGCCCGACTCGAAACAGGTCTGCGGCGACGGCTTCAAGGTCGTCGAGCAGAAGGCGCTGCGCAACGACGCCAACGTGGCCAAGGGCCGCGTGGTGCTGCTCCACAACGACGACAACGACCAGAGCTGCGTCGTCACGGTCCGGCTCACCAGCAACGGCCGCAACGTGCCGATGACGGCGTTCCTCGAATACGAGGGCCAGAGCCGGGTCAACGACGGCGGCGACTACGACCAGTTCGCCAAGGTGACCGCCGACGGCGCCGACGCGTGCCTCAAGTGGGGCGGTTCGATCAACGAGCTGACCTACGAGGGCGAGCAGTGCGACTGAGCTGACACCGTCGGCAGCGGCGTCGTGGCCGTGACGGGCCTGCTGTTCGGCTGGGCCACCACCGTACGCAGCCCGCTCCAGACGCCCGCGAGCGCCTGGTGACGGCAATGTCCAACCACCTTTCCCGTACGGCCTGAGGTCGCTCTAAAAACCGACCTCGGTCAGCAACGCTACGGACGCCTTGGCCCAGCTCAGGTTGTCGGCCAGCTCGCGTCGCAGCTCCTCGGCCCGGGTGAAGGCGGACTGCTGGTCAGCGAGGACGTGTTCGATCGACCGCGCCCAGGTCTCGGTGTCCTTCACCGGCTCGCCGAACATGGGAACGACCCAGTGCGCTGCGCGCTCGCCGCCCAGCAGTGCCTTCAGCAGCTCGCCGAGGCCGCTCTTCTCCGAGATCAGGACCGGTGTGCCCGCGACGATGGCCTCGAGGCCGACCAGACCGAAACCCTCGGCTCGCGACGGCATGATGAACAGACTTGATCTCTGGAGGTCTTCGGCAAGGAGCTCACTGTCGGGCGTGTAGTTCCGCGGCACCACCGAGAGACGCAGGTTGGCGGCCCAGTCCTTCAGCATGGCCAGGGTCTTGTCGGCGGCACCGACCGGAACTCCGCGCACGACCAGTTCGATCTCACGCAGGCCGCGCTCATGCCGCCACCCAGCGACCAGCCCGCACGCGCCGGCCGCGATGTCGAGGCCCTTGAGTGACGAGTCCTCCATGCGGCCCGTCGTCAGCACGGTCATCGGCGTTCCGGCTGGTGGCCGGCGAACGCGTGGATCGGTCAGATCGAACCCGGGGTCGAAGCGGATCGGCTCGTGGTCGTCATGGTCGGACAGGTAGTTCTGGTATCGGCCGTGCAACCGGGGGCCGACCGCCACCACACGCTCCGCGCTGCGGCCGAGCTTCAGTTCGATGCGAGTCCGGGCCTCCGCGGTCTCGGCGACGTCGTCTGTCCGGTCGAGCTTGTGGAATTCGATCTCGTCCGGCGCCATGTGGACGAAATGCAGTCGCCGTGAACCGGGGAAGTGGTCCTCCGCCTGGACCAGGGCGGCCGATCCGGTCACCCGGCCGTGCCCGATGACCAGGCTCGGCGTCACTCCTTCGGGCAATTCGGGGCGCCGGAGAAGGCTGTTC
Organism: Paractinoplanes ovalisporus; assembly: GCF_016834655.1. Lineage (GTDB taxonomy): Bacteria > Actinomycetota > Actinomycetes > Mycobacteriales > Micromonosporaceae > Actinoplanes > Actinoplanes ovalisporus. Next base: position 120,187 of record NZ_JAENHP010000028.1, on the reverse strand, counting down.
AGCTCGGGGGCGCCCTCGACCGCCGGGCGGCGGAGCAGGTGGACGCCGGCCTTCTTCGCCTCGGAGACCTCGTCGTCGGTCGCGGCGAGAACCATGCAGTAGACCTCGACCTGCTGCGCGGCCAGGCCGAGGCACAGGTGGCGGTTCAGTGTGCTGAGCCCGCCGTGACGGGACTTCCACTCGGTGGCCACCACCAGGGCCACCCGCGGCTCGTCGGGGGTGGCCTCAAGGGCCAGGTCGGGCGGGAGCGCCGGTGAGTCCGTCAGGAAGGCCGCGAATCCGTCGCTGAAGAGGTGGAAGCCTCCATCGGCCGGCTCGACGACGCCCAGGTTGGACAGCTTCCGAATTTCCAGACGGTGCGGCGAATCGGCGACCTGCTGCACTACGTCGAGCAGGGCCGCCCTTCCACGGTCGGGGGATTCGGCTTCGATGTCGTCCAGCAGGCGCTCGAAGTACTCGTGGAAGCTCAGTGTTTCGGCGTCGTAGGAGGCCACGACGTCAACGACGCCGGTCTCCAGGTAGTCGTCGACGATGCGGCTGCACAGCGTGTGGAGCAGGTAGGGCTGTCGGCCGGTCAGCCGGATGATCTCGTCGGACACGGCCGAGAGATCGACAACGGGCAGCGACCGAGCGATCAGACGCCGGGCCTCGTCGGGCGTGAACGTGCCGACATAGCACTTCTCGCCGAGGACGCCGTCGAGCCGCGACCCACCCGCGGCATCGGTCTCGATGTCGATGACGGGCCGACGGGACACGGTGATCAGGCCCACCGGGTAGTCCGGTTCGCTGGCCAGCGACCGGAGGAGTTGGAAGGCGGCCAGCCGAACCAGCACCAGCGGCGCCCGATCGAACTCCTCGAAGACCAGGAGCGCGAAGCGCCCGTGCCGGCCGACCTCCTTGAACAGGGACGAGACCGCGTTCTCGAGGTCGTACCACTCCCGCGCCGCGCCCACCCGCTCCACCAACGGGACCAGATCGGGGACGTCGGTCAACTGCTCAGCCAATTGGCTCGCAACCGCGTGGAAGACCTCGAAGACCGACGCGTAGCCGATGACGCTGACCTGGACCACCGCGAGGTCCGATCGGTCCATCAGGCTCAGCCCATGCCGGATCAGGCTCGTCTTGCCGGCCCGGCGGTAGCCGATGACGCTGAGATTTCCCGGGCGTCCGGTTCCCTGCCACACCTCGGTGACCTTGCGCGTCAGGGCCGAGCGGCCGACGAAGTTGTCGCCGACGACCGGCATCCCGCGATCACGGAACGGGTTACGAGGCATCATGTCCTCTCGAAGGATTCTGCGTATCGCCGCAGCCACAGCGCATAGAGTCCGACCGTCACGCGGTACATGCCGGATTCCCGGCGGACGACGTCCCGGGAGACCAGATCGTTCAGAAGGGCCTCCGGGACCTTCCCGCCGTACGCCAGTTCGACCTCGGACAGTGGAGCGGAGGACCGGCCGGAGGCGGTGTCCACCGCGGTGACCAGACGATGAGCGGGAGCGTTGTCGCCCGGTGCTTCGAGATTGTCGAAGTCGGCGGCGGTCAGCCTGGCCAGCAGGTCGTCGACGACGCGGGCGACGTCAGCCTCGGTGACCACACCGGCGCGTTCGACGTTCATGTAACTCACCATGGCCGAGCAGAGCCGTTGAATGTAGAAAGGGTTGCCTCCGGTGAGGCGAATGATCTCGCTGACGGCCAGTCCGTGATAGCGGCTCCCACCATCCGGCAGTGGGACGGGCTTCTCGATCAGCGCCTGAGCGTCCTTCTCTGCGAGGTATGTGACGCGTTCCAGCCCGAAGACACCGAACGTGTTCGGATCCGTCTTGACGAGCTGTTCCATCTCGGACTGCCCGACCAGGACGAGGTGGAAGAGGCGGCGCTCGACGATGGCCTTGAACGCCTTCAGGAGCGAGGCCGGGATCAGCCCCCGCCGGATCCACTCCTCCAGGTACTGGAACTCGTCGATCATGACGATCCACGGGCGGCGGCCCGGCCGGCTCCGGCGGTGCTCCTCGACCACCCGACCAAAGTCCTGCACCGGATCTGGGCTGGCGATCAGGGTCTGCCGGTCGAAGCCGGGCGGGATGATCCCGGCGTCGGCCTGCTCGGCGTTGTCCAGGATCCGCCACAGCAGCGCTCCGAGCAGGTTCCGGTCGGTCCTGGTGTCCTCCTGCGGTGCAAGTTCACCCAGATTCCCGACGTCCACCACCGGAAGGGCGTCCTCCTCCGCCAGACGGCGGCGCAGATGGATGCGGATCGATGACTTCCCCGTGCGTTTCTCTCCGAAGATGGCGATTCCCGCGCCCGGTGACCTTGCCGTCCGCAGGCGCTCCCTGATCCGCGTGACCATGTCATCCCGTCCGTAGAACATGTGGGGATTGTCCACCGGGCGACCTAGGGCGCCGTCGGTGAACGGGTTTGGTGCGATGGGGTCGAACGCGTGGTCGACCGGCAGGGACAGCCGGAACCGCAGGATCTGGGGTTCGACGTCGACGGGCGCCCGATGGGTGAGAGCGACGTCGAGATCAACGGTCTGGGGCAGGGCTTCGCCGTCGGAGACCTCCAGTTCGACGATCACTGTTTCGGAATCGCCACCGTGCAACGGGCCGCTGAGGTCGGCGATCTCGGCCGAGGCGGTGAAGATGCCGGGTACCGGGGTGATGGTCATGGACGCCGCTTCGAGCGGCGCTTCGTCCTCGGCGTTGCTGACGCGGACCTGAACCGAGATCACGTTGTCCCGTATGCGCGCAGAGGTAAGAGCGGCCGTGATCTCGGGCTTGGGCGGGTGTGCGGCGATCAGCTCGTCGCGAAGTTCCCGCGCGACCCTCTCGATGCACACGGCTGCCGGGTGGGCCACCACCACGCCGAGCTCGGTCGGCGCGCTGCGAATCTCGGCCGCGACGGCCTCCGCCAGTCGTACAGCCTTACGCAGGGCCGCGTCGCGCTCGGTGAACCGGCGTACGGTCGACGCCGCTCGGAGCGCGCGGACCGCCTCGGTGAGACCGGGCAGATCCGCCGCTGCGGGGGCACCCGCTCGATGGTCCATAAGGCGATCCTCGGCCTCCTGAAGGGACGCCGCTTCACCGTCCAGATATGCGAGCGTACGCAGCTGGAAGAACAGCTTCCGGCGATCTCGGCGCCACCTTTCGATGACCGCGGACCAGCGCTCGTAGTCGTCCTCCGGGTTGCCTCGCCCGCGGCCCAGATAGCGGGTGGCGACCGGCGCGAGATCCGGGTCGTTCACCACGACCCCGATGACGATTCGTGCCGCGGCCCGGCTGACCGCGAGGAGAGGAATGAGTTGCTCGAGCCCGCCCGGCCCGGTCTGGGACACGTGGGATCGCACCGCGGGCCCGACCGCGGCCGAATCGGGTCCTAGGTAGGCCAGAACGGCGGCGCTGATCTCGTCCTCACTGGGATCTCCGCCGTGAATCTCGTGAAGGGCGACCAGCGAAAGATCCCGCGCGGACTCGGCGCTCTCGGGACGCGTTTGCAGGGCCAGGGCAATCAGGGCGGCGAAACGGCTCCGGCGCTCATCGAACGTCCTGCGGGCTCTCGCGTGCCGTTCTGCCGCGTCGAAGTGCGCTCGCGCGGCCGACCGGAGCCTGGTCAGGTCGCCGGCCCGGGCCCAGCGCAGCAGGACGGCGACGTCCTCGGCCTCGGCCGCGTTCACGGGCCCGGTCGCCGTCTCGGCTTGCGTCTGCTGGACGAAGCTGTAGAACGTTGTGGGCCGGCCGGCCGAGGTGGCCTGGCCGAGCGAGTACTGAGCCTCGTCGAACGACTGCATCAGCGCCTTGGCTCTAGGCGTGCCGACCCGCCTCAGGTCCGAGATGGGCGCGTTCGTGCCGGCCTGCTCGAGCCGGACCTCCAGCCAACGGATGTCGGTCGCCAAGATCTCCGCCTCCGGAAGACGGCCCGCGGAGATCAGGTGCTCAACCAGGTTGTCTTTCAGGTAGATGGCGCCCGCCGGCAGATTCCACCAGGGTGTGACCGGCTTCGTGTCGTCGTCGGTGGGGCGGGGGAAGTAGTTGCGCGCGATCGCCTGGAGGAAAACTTCGTGCAGCTCTCGTAGTTCTCCCACTCCTAGCTGGTGGCGGAGGTAGTCGCGAACGACGTCGTGCACCGCGATCTCGCCACCGTGCTCGGTGGCTGTCAAGGTGATGAGAGAAAGTCCCGCCAAGCGGCTGCAGAGCAGGCGAATTTCCGTCGCGTCAAGTCCACCCGTGACCTCCCAGAGCTTGGCGGCCAACCCGACCTCGATCGACGTGTCTTCAGCGAAGATCGCCAATTCGGCGAATCGTCGCCGTTCGGTAGTGCTGAGAAGCCCGGTGCTGGCCTCGATCGTGGCGACGACGGCGTTCTGGCGTTGGTCGGGGTCGTTGAGATCCAACTGTCCGGACGTGGCGCCGGTCATGCTGTCGACCTGCAACGCGCCACCGTGCCGGAGACGTGCCAGCAACTGCTCGGCCGCGGCGGCGACATCCGTGTCGAATCTGTACTGGTCGAGAAGGATCTTGTTGACCAGCCGCAGGAGCAACGGCCAGTGACCCGTCTCCTGGATCAGAGCCTCGACCGTGGCGGAGGGGAGTTCGGGGAGATCGCCGGTCAGGAGAACACGTGCCTGTGCCGTCGACATCTGATCAACCCGGACGGTCAAGCTCGAAGACGCGACCAGCGAGGCGGTTCGGGTCGTTACCAGGCGCACGCACTGCCCCGCGACAGGGAACGCCGCCAGCTGTTCCTCGAACCAGATGTCGTCCAGAACGATCAGCCTCGGCGGTCCTTCAGCCAGCACGGCCGCGAGGTGGTCTGCCGCCTGACGGACGTCGGTGAACGGGTAGGCCTTCGACGGGGCGATCTGCCGGACGAGGTCGTTCACCTTCTCCACAAGCGCGTCGCTCAGCACATCGCGGCCCAGCGTGACCCAGTAGATGCGGCGGTCGAACCGGCGGAGCACGCGGCGGTCCGACCTGACCATGCGGGCCAGCGTCGTCTTGCCGAACCCGCCCGCTCCGTGTAGGGCCGTGGTGACGCCAACAGTGGAGGTGCCGCGTCGACGGCGTAAAGCCCGCACCACCGCGTCCACCTCGGTCGGGCGATCCACCACCCAGGACTCGCGCATCTGAGCAGCGGGCACGGTGGAGTCGAGTTCCTCCTCGTAGCGGCGCTGCCAGCTCCAATTCATCAGCGCTACGACGATCACCATGGCCGTCGATATGGCGAGGAGCAGAACGGGATGTGCCCGGACAAATTCGGGCAGCCATAGCGGCGACTCCGAGCCGGTTGCGATGTTGACCGCCACAGCCGCAACGGCGGACGCAAGGACGGTAAGCACGGTTGCGACGACCAAACCGGCCCTCAGCCTGCGCCGCATGATCGGAATCCGTTCCCCTCGTCGAGCAGTCACCCATTCAACCTCAGCGATGGCGAAAGGGTCACTGGCCGAACGATTGGTGCCGCAAGAGGAAACGGTGAGACATTCCGGGAGGATCGGAGGAGCTGGTTCCTAAAGCTGGGCTGTCTCGGCGGGGGCTCGCAGGATGATGTCGACGGCCTCGCGGACGGCGTCCAGGCACGGGCGCAGCGCGGCCAGCGCGTCCACCGCCGCGTCGAGGTCGCTCACGCGGGCCTCCTCCTCCAGGCGGCCGCAAGCGTCGGCGCAGTCGGCGGCTCCGATGTTGGCCATGATGCCTTTCAGCTGGTGGGCCTCGTTGCGCAGTGTGGGGGCGTCGTCCAGGGCCAGGGCCTGGCTGATCTTCTCGACGTGGCCGGGGATGCGGTCGACCATCGTGCGCAGCAGGCGTTCGATCACGGGGGCGCTCTCGGCCGGGTCGGGGCCTCGCAACTGGTCGAGGCGTTCCTCGATCTGGGTGACGACCGACGGCCGGGCCCACTTGGCCAGCGCGGCCGCCACGTCGGCCGGCACGAGCGGCTTGGCGATGTGTTCGTCCATGCCCGCCTGCAGGCAGCGGGCCCGGTCCTCGGCCAGGGCGCTCGCGGTGAGCGCGATGATCGGGACGTGCCGGTCGGCGCCTTCCCGGCGGCGGATCTCGGCCGTGGCCGCGTAACCGTCCATCTCGGGCATCAGGCAGTCCATGAAGATGAGCTGGTACGGGCGTTCGGCCGCCATCCGTACCGCCTCGCGGCCGTTGGTGGCGATGTCGGCGCTGTAGCCCAGGGTGGCCAGGATGCCCAGCGCCACCGTGCGGTTGATGTCGTTGTCCTCGACCAGCAGCACGTGTCCGCTGCCGGTCGGCGCGGGCGTGGGCGCGGGCGCCCTTTCCGACTCGGCGGCCAGCACCCCGACGAGCGCGTCGTAGAGCTGGGACTGCCGCAGCGGCTTGGTGAAGGCGTCCGGCTGGTCCTCGTCGGTCAGCAGGATCGTGCGAGGTTCGGGCGTGCCGTCCGGGACCCCGGGGAAGACGCCGTCGTGGATGACCAGGTCGATCGGGCGCCCGGTGGCGGCGGCGTCCCGCAGGATGTCGTACGCCTCCTTGCCCGTCTCGACCCCGGTGGCCTGCATCGACCACGCCGCCAGCTGGTCGGTGAGCACGGCCCGGTCGGTCTCGTCCTGGTCGACGATGAGCACGCGCAGCCCGTCCAGGGCGTGGCTCTCCGACAGGCTCGCCCCTTCGCGCGCGGCCCGCAGCGGGACGGTGAACCAGAACGTGCTGCCCTGCCCGGGTTCGCTGTGCACGCCGATGTGGCCGCCCATCAGCTCGACCAGGTCGCGCGAGATGGCCAGGCCCAGGCCGGTGCCGCCGAAACGGCGTGTGGTGCCGGCGTCGGCCTGCGTGAACGGTTCGAACAGTTTCTCCTGCTCGTGCTGGTCGATCCCGATGCCTGTGTCGCGCACCTCGAACCGTACGGGAACCGCATCGGGCCCCGCCGTCGGGCTCGGGTCCGGAATGACCGAGATCGAGACCCGCCCGTACGCGGTGAATTTGATCGCGTTTCCGGCCAGGTTGAGCAGCACCTGGCGCAGCTTGGCCACGTCGCCGCTGACGGTCGCGGGCAGGCGCGGGTCGCATTCGCCGGCGACCGACACCGAACTGGACGTGCCGGGCGGCACCACCAGCGACACCACGTCGTCGACGAGCCGCCGCAGCTTGAAGTTGGTGTCGTCGAGCAGCACCTTGCCGGCTTCCAGTTTCGAGAAGTCGAGCACGTCGTTGATGACCGACAGCAGCGCGGAACCGGCGGTGCTGATCCCCTCGGCGTACCGGCGCTGCTGTTCGTCGAGGGTGGATCCGAGCAGCAGGCTGGTGAGGCCGATGACCCCGTTCATGGGCGTACGGATCTCGTGGCTCATCGAAGCCAGGAACTGCGACTTGAGCCGGGCCGTCTCGAGGGCCTGGTCCCGGGCCTGGGCCAGCGCCTGCTCGGTCTCGAGCCGGGTGCTGATGTCGCGCGCGAACGCGTGCAGGTGGGCGGCGCCGTCGTGCCGGATGCGCCACATGGTCAGCTCGATCGGCATCTCGCGCCCGTCGTGGCGCCGGGCGGCCATCTCGGTCGGCCGGTTCAGCAGCCAGTCCCACTCGCCGTCGAGGAAGCGGCCCAGCGCCGCCCGATAGCGGCCGGGCAGCACCGTCTCGGTGACGTCGCGGCCCAGGATCTCGTCGCGCGGCCAGCCGAAGACCTGCTCGGCCCGGCGGTTCCACTCGCGGATCACGCCGTCCGGGCCCATCGTGAAGAACGGGTCGGCGGCCGCCGCCATGATCATCTGAAGTTGCTCGCGTTCGACCCGCAGCCGTTTCTCGGCCGACACGCGGGCGGTGATGTCGTGCGCGACCGTGGAGGCGCCGATGATGCGCCCGTCGTCGTCGCGCATCGGCGCCATGCTCAGCGAGACCTCGATGATCTGGCCGTCCTTGCGCATCCGGCGGGTCTCGTGCTGCGGCAGTGTCTCGCCCTGGTTGACCCGGTTGAGCAGGTCTTTCTCCTCGTCGAGCCGGTCCGGCGGCAGCAGCCGGGTGACGTCGTGGCCGATCATCTCGGCCGCCTTGTAGCCGTAGAGCCGCTCGGCGCCCGAGTTCCACGTCTCGATCGTGCCGTCCAGGGCCTTGCTCACGATGGCGTCGTTGGACGACTCGACGATCGCGGCCAGCCGGGCGTTGGTGTGCTGCAGCAGGCGGCGGCCCGTGACGTCCTGGATGGCGGCCAGCACCATCGTCTTGCCCTCGGCCTGCACGGGGGACAGGCTCACGTCGACCGGGAACTCGCTGCCGTCCTTGCGCTGGGCGGTGAGCAGCATGCCCTCACCCATCGGACGCGCCGACGGCGTCGAGAAATACCGGTTCCGATGCTGTACGTGGATCTTGCGGCTCGCCCCGGGCACGAGCGTCTCGATCGCGGCGCCGATCATCTCGTCGCGCGGGTAGCGGAACAGCTCGACCGCCCGGCTGTTGGCGTGCACGATGTGGCCGTCGCTGTTCACGCACACCATGGCCTCGGGGGAGGCGTCGAGCAGGCTGCGGAACTTGCTCTCGGCCAGGCGCAGCTGGGTCACGTCGACGCCGGCCCCGAAGATCGCGTACGTGCGGCCGCGCCCGTCGCGCAGCGCGTGCAGGGTGGTGACATACCAGCGGCCGTCGAACTCCTCCTCGTACGCGACCGGGCCGTTGCCGCTGAGCACGTCGCGGTCGTGGCGGGAGATCTCGGCCATCCGCTCGGGCGGGTGCACCTCGTGGTCGTAGTGGCCGGCCGCGTCGCGCAAACCGTGCAGCTTCTCGTACGCGGGGCTGACGATCTGGTAGCAGCCGTCGAGCGTCTTCACGAAGGCGGGCGCCGCGGTGTCCTCGAGGATCGCGGCGAGGTGGATGTAGCGCTCCACACGGCGGCGGTCGCGCCGGTGGGCGAGCTTGCGCCAGGTCAGGACGATGCCCCCGGCGGCGACCGCGGCTGCGGCGACATGTCGGCTGCTCACGGTCAATAACCGTACAAGGGAATTATCGTGCTTTAGTCTTGTAACGGACATGAGGATGAGGAGCCGCCGGTGGCGACGGTGATGGTCGTCGACGATGTCGCCGCGAACCGCGACATCGTCCGTTTGCTGCTGGGCTACCGGGGCCACGACGTGATCGAGGCCCACGACGGCGCCGACGCGCTGCGCCTCGCCCACGAGCACCATCCCGACATCGTCGTCTCCGACGTGCTGATGCCCGGCATCGACGGCCTGGAACTCGTGCACCGGCTGCGCACCGACCCCGACGAGCTGGCCGCGCAGGCCCCGGTCATCTTCTACACCGCCAACTACCTCGAGCCCGAGACCCGGCCGATCGCCGAGGCGTGCGGGGTCAGCCAGGTCGTGCTGCGCTCGCAGAGCCCCGACGAACTGCTCGACGCCATCGACGCCGCGCTGGCCGAGGGGCCGGTCTCGATCGACGCCGTGCCCTCCGGCGACTTCGCCCAGGCCCACGTGCAGGCGGTCAACGCCAAGCTGATCGAGAAGGTCCGCGCGCTGCACCACACGGAACAGCGCTTCGAGGCGATGGCGGTGGCGTCCCCGGTCGGCATCGCGCTGCTCGACGCCGACGGGGAGGCCGACTACATCAACCCACGGCTGGCCGAGATCATGCGTACGCCCATCCCGGGTCTGCTCGGCCGGGGCTGGCTCGCCTGCCTGGACGCGTCGTCGCGCCGCGACGCCCTCGACCTGCTGCGCGGGGGAGCGTCCGAACGCCGGTTCACCCACCGCCTCGAACTGCCCGACGGCACCGAGCGTTACCTGCGGCTGCAACTGCGGCGCATCCAGGACGACGAGGAGGCCGAACTGGCCGGCGGCGTCCTCATGGTCGACGACGTCTCCGACCTGGTGGCGGCCGAGCAACGGCTGCGCGACGAGAGCCGGCGCCGCCAGGAGGACGCCCGGCGGCGGGACGCGGAACGTCTGGACAGTTTGCGCCGCATGGCCGGGGGAGCGGCGCACGACTTCAACAACATCCTGGGGGCGATCCTCGGCTACACCACGCTCGCGATCGAGACGCTGCAGGACGCCGAGGGCGCCGTGCCGCCCGAGATGGCGGCCTCGATGCTGGCCGACCTCGACCAGGTCGTGAAGGGCGGGGAACGGGCCAAGGCACTCACCCAGCAACTGCTGGCGTTCGGGCGGCGCGAGATCACCCAGCCGACGACGTTCGACCTCAACGCCCTGCTGCGCGACCTGATCGGCGGGCTGCGCGAGTCGGCGGGCACGGCCTCGGTCGAGCTGCGCCTGACGCCCGGCCTGTCCGAGGTGCGGGCCGACCCCCGCCAGATCAGCCAGGTGCTGGCCAACCTGGTCAGCAACAGCGCCGACGCGATGCCGGACGGCGGCCCGATCGTCATCGCCACCGCCACCTCGCCGGAGGGGGACGCGGTGGTGACGATCCAGGACGCGGGCCGCGGCATGGACGGTGACGTGCTGGACCGGGCGTTCGAGCCGTTCTTCACCACGAAGCGCTCGACCGGCACGGCCGGGCTCGGCCTGTCCACCGCCCACGGCATCGTGAGCCAGGCCGGCGGGCATATCGCGCTCACTTCCCACCCCGGTGACGGAACGACGGCGACGATCACCCTTCCCGCCGTACGGGATTCGGTTGTCGTTGCTCCTCCGACGGCCGGTGGCGAGGCCGTTGCCGCCGTCCCGCCGGCGCCCGTTCCGACCGCTCCCGTTCCGGCTGCGCCCGGTGTTTCGGCGGCGCCTGTTGTCCCGGTCGCCCCCGGCCACGTCGGCGCCGGTGGCGGGGAGACGCTGCTGCTGGTCGACGACGAGGCCGACCTGCGCGAGGTGACCGCCCGCTACCTGGGCGGGGCCGGCTACCGCGTGCTGTCGGCGGCCGACGCCGTCGAGGCGCTACGCCTGCTCGACGGCCACACCGACCCGATCGCCGCCATGATCACCGACGTGGTGATGCCCGGCATGAACGGCCGCCAGCTGGCCCGGGTGGCCAAACAGCGCCGCCCCGGCCTGCGGGTGGTCTTCGTCTCGGGTTTCGCCGAGGCCCTGATCGACGAGTCCGGCAACAACCTCGAACCCGACTCGATGATCGTCGCCAAGCCCTACACCCGGGACCAGCTCCTGGCCGGCGTCCAGTCCGTCCTGCGCCGCACCTAGCGTCCTGGCTAGGCTGGCGGGCGTGGGGTCCACCGAAGCACGTGTCACCGCCGAGCAGGTCCCCACGCTGCTACTCACTGCGCTTCCGTCACTGTCGGACGAGTGGGCTGAGATTGCTGATGACAACGCCGACCCGGGCTCTCCCGGCGGTCGTCTCGGCTACCTGGACGCGGCCTGGGTGGTCGGACACCTCGCCGACCGTCTCGCTGCGAGCGACACGAGCGAGTTCGATGCCGCCTTCGACTACATCGAGCATCTGATCCTTCATGGCGACTCGTACGTCTCCGAGCTGGGTGTGATCGGCTATCTCGAAGGCATGCAGATGCAGACCGTCACGTCGCGTGGCGTTGACCCCGAGGCGTTCCGGCCTTGGCTGCGCCCGCTGTCAGCGAAGTACTGGGAAGCGATCAACCGGTTCTGGGAACTCGGGACCCCGATCCCGGACATTGAGCCTGGCTGACGGAGCGCGGCGTCCGGGCATGTCGCCATCCGCTCATCCACGTATGAGGTAGGACTGCAGGAAAGTCCACAAGCTGTCGCCCGCGATCACTTCCACGCTGTCCGGATCAGACATCGTGTCGACGAATGCCACCTTGCCCGCGAGAGGGCCGCTGCCGACGAGTACGTAGTAATTGCCGCAGCCGTCGCCGGCGACCGGCAGCCAGCTCAGCTCTCGCCAACGTGGGTACAACGTGAGGTAGGTGGCGATATCGAGGTGGTCCTGGTCGGGCCGTGCACCGAAGACGCCGCCGGCGCCGATGGCCTCGCCCTTGCAGATTCGAAGCCACTCGACCAGTTCGGTCGGCAGAGGACAGCCGAGTCGTCGCTGCAGATCGGCAAGGTCGTGGTCGCTCACGCCTCCGGGCATCGGCTGCTCCGGCGCCCGCTCAACGAGGGAAAGCAGGCGCACGACGTCGCCGCGAGCGTCGTGACCGTCCATGAAAACAGGATGACATGAGGGGAACGGCATGAAGCAAAAGCCGTTACGACCCGCTTCTCGGCGCGGGCGACAAGGGGCCGGACACGGCCTTGGTCGTGCACCGGGGCGGGCGTCACGAAGCCGATGGTCAGGTGCTGTCGGCACCGAGGGAGTCGAGGTCGGCGCGGTACCACGTTGTTCTGATGAAGATGTGCAGCTCGGGTCCGCGGGCGGTGGCGCGGAAGTCGCGGAGTTCCATGCCGTCCGGGAGCACCAGCCGTCGTGGCGGGCCGTCGGTGACCGGTCCGTCGGGGGTTGTCCGGTAGCGGGTGATCAGGTCGTACTCGGGTGCGTACCCACCGATCAGGGCTCCGCGACGACCGTCGACCAGCAGCATGTGGGCGCCCTGGTAGGGCGCGCGGCCGTGGTCGGTGGCCTGGGTGCCGCTCGCCGAGACCAGGTGGAAGTCGGTGTAGGCGCAGGTCCATGCGGTTTCCGCGGTGACGTTCAGCGTGAAGCAGTCGAAGATCGACGGTAGCGGTGAGTCCGGCCCCGCCGGGTACAGCCACGCCGGTCGCAGGTCGCCGGTGAAGCGGGCGAGGCCGTGGGTCTGTGGACCGCTGCCGCTCTTCGCCTCGTCGAAGTAGCCGACCCAGATGTCGCCGGCGGGGGTGGTCAGCACCTGCTCGACGGCGTCGCCGAGGTCGCCGGCGTGGTGACGGTGCCCGTCAAAGTCCCAGACCTCGGCGTTGGACCCTTCCCGGCGCCGGGCGGACACCAGCAGGATCCGGTCGCCGGGCAGCGGCTGGACAAAAGTGGGGAGCAGGCAGCCGTCCAGAACCACCGATCGGAGAGCGCGCCCGCGGTCATCATGAGCGGTGACAAGCCGGCGCTGCGGTCGTGAGTGGTCGTTCCACACCGCGACGGGCTGCTGGTCCGGCCCGACGCCGACCGACTGCGGTGTCCGCTCCCAGTCCCGATCGGTCGACGACGGAAGCAGATGGCCGGCCCGCCGTAGCGTGCTCACCGGTAACCGGAGCACCTCCAGGCGACGTCGCAGTGACGCCCGGTCCCGGTCGGCCTCGTTCCGCCTCATCCGTTCGCGCTCCCCGTCGCACGGTCCATGGTCACAGGTGAGTGCTGATCGTCGGCCACGTCGGCACGGTAGCAACCGCTCCTCGGCATGGTCACCGGGCACATGATGGCCGTGGTTTCGCGGGTCTGTCACGATGGCGGCATGGCCAAGCCGGTCGCGTCCCTTGCCGAAGTGCCCCTCGATGCGCTGCTGCCCGACCACCGGGCTGTCCTCGGGGAGCTGCGCCGGCTGGGCGCCCGGCTCGAGGCCCACCCGGCCGCCGCCGGCCGCACCGGTTGGCTGTGGCTGAGCGAGAACGTCGAACGGCCGGACCCGGAGGACGATCTCTACCGGCTGGTCCTCGGCGGATCGGTCATGCTCTTCTCCACCGGGGTCGACTGGCTGAGCGCCGGCCTCGACGTGGCCTGGTGCCCGCGGCTGGCGGTGCGGGCGTCGGTCGAGGTGGCCTGCTGGTGCCCGGTCAACCACAACGCCCACGACGTGCAGGAGGGCTACTGGGCCGTCGGCACCGACGACACGCTGGTCGAGGGGTTCGGCGACGCGGTGACGATGCTGCTGCGGTTCCTCGACTCGGGCCGCGACGACCCCGAGGCGCTGCGCGCCGCCGCCGGCCTGCCCCTCGAGGGGCACCCTGAGCAAGGGTCTCGGCGAGAGTGACGTCGTCCGGGCTGGAGCGCTTTCTCGCCAGTGAGCGGGAAAAGCGCAAACCGAGCACCCATCGCATGCTCGCTACCGGGGTGGCGTTGCGCGGGGATCCGAGCGAATGGACAACCCGGTGCGCGGAAGTGCTCGCGGGCGGGCCGGAACCGTTGAGCGAGAGCGAGCGGGATCGGCTGCGGTACGTGCTGACGGACAGCCTCGACGAGCGGGCGGTCATCGCGCTTCCCTTTACGTAGCCGGCGAGATGACTTCTCCGTCAGCCGATGAAGGGCCGATAGCGCAGTGCCTCGTCGATGACCTCGTCCGCAGAGACCGACGACTCTCTGGCCGAGGGGTTCGGGGAGGCGGTGGCGATGGCGGTCAGATTCCTTGACTCGGGGCGGGACGACCCCGATGCCGTACGGCCCGAGGCGGGGCTGCCGACCTCATGATCGGGTGACTGCGGAGACGAACGCCGATGGGTCGTCGAGCCAGGGGAAGTGGCCGGCGCCGGGGATGGTCACCACGCTGGAGTTCGGGAAGAACGCCGCGCCGGCCCGGGACGCCGCGAGGTCGGGAACGAGGTCGACGCCGCCGACGACGACCAGCACGGGCGCGGTGAGCTGCTTCAGCCGCGCGGCCAGCGCGGCCGGGTCCTTGTCGTAGCCGTCCCAGAAGCCTTTGCGGGCCGGCTCGCAGAACTGTTCCGGCGCGGCCGCCGCATGCGCCTGAGCCGTCGCATCCCAGCGCCCGTAACTGAACGGCACGGTGCGATCCTCCAGCTCCTTGACCAGAGCCGGGTCGGCGTCGTCGTCCAGCGCTTCGAGCTGCGCGTCGGCCTCCATGGCGGCGGCGTACCACGGCTCGCCCGACCGCTTCTCGATGCCCTCCTCCACGTCCTCCCACGTCAGGCCGGCCACTCGCAGCAGGCCCGTGACCAGCGTCAACGTGCTGACCCGGGACGGGTGGGCCGCCGCGTACAGGGTCGCGACGTTGGTCCCGGCGGAGTGCGCGAGCAGGTCCAGCATGGGAAGGCCGAGATGCTCGCGCAACGCCTCGACGTCTTCCACGAGCCGGTCGACGCGGTAGCTGCCCTTGTCGTGCGGGACCTGGGACTCACCGGTCCCGCGGTTGTCCAGCATCACCAGAGCGCGGAGAATGTCCAGCCCACCGAGGTCGCCCATGTACGGGGTGGCGCGGCCAGGACCCCCGGGCAGGCACACGAGAACGGGTCCGTCGCCCCGGACGTGGTAGGCGAGGGTCGTCCCGTCGTACGACGCGAAGGTCGGCATCGGCGCATCCTCAAAGGAGACGGCAGGGGATGCCAGTATGGGCGCATGGATCCGATCGGCGACGCCCGGGCATTGGTTGACGAACGCTTTCCGCGGGCGGTCTGGGCGATCCTGACCGGCAGTGTGCTCGGCCCGGCCCGTACGGCGGGATCTGATCTGGACATTGTGGTGCTCATCCCGGAAGGGCCGGGGTATCGGGAGAGCCTGCGGTTTCGCGGGTGGCCGGTTGAGTTGTTCGTGCATACGCGGGAAGCGCTGGAAGGATTTCTCGCCAGTGAGCGGGAAAAGCGCAAACCGAGCACCCACCGCATGCTCGCCACCGGTGTGGCGCTGCGCGGGGATCCGAGTGAATGGACAGCCCGATGCGCGGAAGTGCTCGCGGGCGGGCCGGAACCGTTGAGCGAGGGCGAGCGGGAACGGCTGCGGTACGCGTTGACGGACAGCCTCGACGATTATGTGCACGCCACCGATCCGGGGGAGCGGACGCTCATCGCGGCCGCGCTGTGGACGGAGACGGCGAAGGCGGCGCTGCTGCTCGGTGGGGGCTGGGTCAGTCAGGGCAAGTGGCTGCTGCGCGAGCTCCGGGGGCTTGATCCTGCGTTGGCCGAGCGGTGGGTGCGCGTACGGGAAAGCCCGGAAGATCTTGCCCGTGAGGTGCTCGACCGGGCGGGCGGGCCGCTGTTCGACGGGTATCGCGCATAAAAGGTGAAGGTGTTGTGTGCGGGGTGGCCGGCCGACCGGGAGGCCGCCTAGGTTCACGATCGTGAAAGCGATCCGCGCGTGGCTGGTGGTCTTCGTCGTCGGGCTGGTGCTCAGCGGGGTGACGGCGTTCCCCTTGGTCAGCGAGGTCCGGCTGCTGGCCTGGGTGCTGCACCGCGTGCCGGCCCCGGACGCGCTCGTCACGTTCATCGATCAGGTGCGTGAGGGGCTGATCGTGACCGGCGAGAACTACCCCTTCCTGGCGTACGGGACCGATTGGCTGGCTTTTGCGCATCTGGTGATCGCGATGGCGTTCGTCGGGCCGTGGCGCGACCCGGTCCGCAACGTCTGGGTGATCGAGTGGGCCATGCTGTGCTGCCTGGCGATCATCCCGCTCGCCCTGATCGCCGGACCGATCCGCGGGCTGCCCTGGTGGTGGCTGCCGGTCGACATCTCGTTCGGCGTGTTCGGCCTCGTCCCGCTGGTGATCGTCCGACGGTTGATCAAGCGTCTTCCTGATACGTCGCCCCGCCCGACGACTCCGGCGTGAGCGGCCGGGCGCCGCCCTCGGGTGGGCCCTGCTTCGACTGGCTGCCCGCGGCCAGCGACGGGAACTTGGCGTCGAAGGCGGGCCGCTCGGAGCGGATGCGGGGCATCTTGTCGAAGTTGCGCAGCGGCGGCGGGGTCGACGTGGCCCACTCCAGCGAGTTGCCGTGGCCCCACGGGTCCTGGACGGTGACGACCGGGCCGGCGCGGTAGGAGTGCCAGACGTTGTAGAGGAACGGCAGAGTCGAGACGCCCAGGATGAACGAGCCGATCGTCGAGATGGTGTTGAGCGTCGTGAAGCCGTCGCCGGTCAGGTAGTCGGCGTAGCGGCGGGGCATGCCCTCGGCGCCGAGCCAGTGCTGCACCAGGAACGTGGTGTGGAAGCCGACGAAGGTCAGCCAGAAGTGGACCTTGCCGAGGCGGTCGTCGAGCATCCGGCCGAACATCTTCGGGAACCAGAAGTAGATGCCGGCGAACACCGCGAACACGATGGTGCCGAACAGCACGTAGTGGAAGTGGGCGACCACGAAGTAGCTGTCGTGCACGTGGAAGTCGATCGGCGGGGAGGCCAGCAGCACCCCGGTCAGCCCGCCGAACAGGAACGTCACCAGGAACCCGATCGCGAACATCATCGGGGCCTCGAAGCTGACCTGACCTCGCCACATGGTGCCGATCCAGACGAAGAACTTCATTCCCGTCGGTACGGCGATGAGATAGCTGAGCAGGCTGAAGAAGGGCAGCAGGACCTGGCCGGTGGCGAACATGTGGTGCGCCCACACCACGAACGACAGCGCGGAGATCAGCAGCGTGGCCGACACCAGGCCCTTGTAACCGAACACGGGTTTGCGGCTGAAGACCGGGATGACCTCGGTGACGATGCCGAAGAAGGGCAGCGCCACCACGTAGACCTCGGGATGGCCGAAGAACCAGAACAGGTGCTGCCACAGCATCGGGCCGCCGGTCTCGGGCGCGAACACCTGTGCGTCGAGGATGCGGTCGGCGGCCAGCGCGAACAGGGCGGCCGCCAGGAACGGGAAGATCAGGATCACGAGCAGGCTGGTCAGCAGGATGTTCCAGGTGAAGATCGGCATCCGGAACATGGTCATGCCGGGCGCCCGCAGCGTCAGGATCGTGGTGATCATGTTGACGCCGCCCAGGATCGTGCCGAGGCCGCTGATGGCCAGCCCGACCACCCACATGTTGGGGCCGACGCCGGGCGTGTTCGGGCCGTCGCTCAGCGGCGTGTAGGCCGTCCAGCCGAAGTCGGCCGCGCCGCCGGGTACCAGGAAACCGGCCACGGCGATGCTGCCGCCGAAGAGATAGAGCCAGTATGCGAACGCGTTGAGCCGCGGGAACGCCACGTCGGGGGCGCCGATCTGCAGCGGGACCACGAAGTTGGCGAACGCGAACACGATCGGCGTCGCGAACAGCAACAGCATGATCGTGCCGTGCATGGTGAACAGCTGGTTGTACTGCTCGGGCGACAGGAACTGCATGCCCGGCCGGGCCAGCTCGGCCCGCATCAGCAGCGCCATCAGGCCGCCGACCATGAAGAAACCGAACGCCGTGGCCAGGTACATGATGCCGATCTGCTTGGCATCGGTGGTGCGGATCGTGCGGGCCAGGAAGCTGCCGCGCACCTGCTGGCGCACCGGCCAGGGGCGCGTCTCGATCGGTTTCGGTTGCACGGCGGTCATGGGCGCGACCTCCCCAGCGGCGACGACCACCGACGCTACGCCCTTGTTGCCTAGATCACATCGCGTACGAGATCGAACTCTTTAGATATAGATGAAACGACTTGCCGTACGGGGTCGCGGGCACGGATGCTCAGCCGCCGACACAAGTCAGCGTCACACGGGGGAGAGCACGATGGTCACCATCCTGCCGCGCTCGGAGTGGGCCGCGTTCGTGGTGCCGAGCAAGCAGCCACACGCGTCCGCGCCGCCGCAGCCGAGCCTCAATCCGGACTGGAATCCGCACGCCGGGGTGTTCATCCACCACCGCGGCCCGGCCCAGGACCTCGCCTACGACTACGACTCGCACACCGAGTGCAAGCGCGACATCGCCGACGTCTACGACGAGCACACCGGCGGGAACGAGTTCAACGGCGACATCGCGTACAACTTCTTCATCTGCCCGCACGGCGACATCTTCACCGGGCGCGGATACGAGCGCGGTGAGGCCAATTACGGCGCGAAGATCAGCGGCACCGACCTCGGGCGCAATTCCAACTTCTACTCGATCTGCGCGTTGATGCGGTCGAACCAGACGGCCGGCGAGGCGATGCTGCGGTCGTACCGGGAGCTCATCCGCCATCTGCGCGAGGAGGCCCCACGCCGTACGGGAACCATGATCCTGCCGCATTCCTTCGAGTTCGGCACCGAATGCCCGGGCAACCTGTCGATGTACGCCCAGCCCGGTTCCACGATCGATCCGGCCGCCCCGTGGACCGGCTTGGCCGACATCTACGTCTACGCCGCGCAGAAGTGGGTCAACCAGACGTACGCCAATGCGGCCGGTTACATCCGATGCCCGGAGAACGGCCGTACGGGATGGTCGACCGTCTATTCGCTGACGCAGGGTC
Source organism: Paractinoplanes ovalisporus (assembly GCF_016834655.1). Classification (GTDB taxonomy): domain Bacteria; phylum Actinomycetota; class Actinomycetes; order Mycobacteriales; family Micromonosporaceae; genus Actinoplanes; species Actinoplanes ovalisporus. The sequence continues at coordinate 101,320 of NZ_JAENHP010000028.1, read as the reverse complement.
TGCAGGTCGAGCACGGCATCACGCCGACCGTGCAGAACTTCGGGCAGGGCACGTTCAACGCTGTCAAGGCTCGAGGTACGCTGCCCGGCCTCGAGAGCAACACCAATCTCGTACGGCTCTACAACGGCGCCCTGTGGTGCAAGGGCTATTGGACGTCGACCGATCAGAGCAAGTGGACGTTCGATTCCCAGGGCGCGCTGGCCCGGCTCTACGGCGACGCCGGCCTCGAATACACCGACGACACGATCCGCCTGAAGATGTGGCCGCACATCTGCAAGGCGATGATGCGCATGGACCAGTTCCAGGCGGTACCCGGCGGAGACGCGACGATCCGGAGCGTGCAGCAGTTCCTCAACCGCCGTTACGTGGCCGGCATCGGCATTCCGGCGATGTCGCTGGTTCCGTGCGACGGCTACTACTCGCGCGACGTGCAGCAGGGCTTCATGATGGGCCTGCAGTACGAACTCGGGATCGCCCTCGCCTCGATCAACGGCTATTTCGGGCCGGGCACGCAGGCCGCTCTCAAGGGACGCGGATCGCAGCCGCTGTTCGGCAATCTGCGCTATCTGTTCCGGGCCGCCTGCTATTTCAACTCGCCCGTGAACGGGCTGGCCTACCTGGCGAGCGATCTCGGCACGGACACCCAGACCAGCAGCCACACCGACTGGCTGCGCGCCTTCCAGCAGTTCTCACAGATCCCGGCGACGCTGAACAACGACTACACGACCTGGGCCCAGCTGCTCGTCTCGTCGGGTGACGTGGACCGGCCGGCGACCGGCAGCGACTGCATCACCGAGATCACCGCGGCCCGCGCGCAGGCGCTGAAGGCGGCCGGTTACCGGATCGTCGGCCGCTATCTCGACGAACATCTGCCGCCGACCGACCCCTACTACCTGGGCAAGGCGTTGAAGCCGGGCGAGCCGCAGACGATTCTCGCCAACGGGCTGCGCTTCTTCCCGCTCTTCCAGTACAACGGCACCCAGCTCGGCAACTTCACCTATCAGAAGGGCTACGAGCAGGGGCAGATCGCCCACCAGAAGTCGATCGGGTACGGCATTCCGGCCGGCGTGTGCATCTATTTCGCGGTCGACTACGACGCGCTCGACGTCGAGATCGACAGCAACGTCAAACCCTATTTCGAGGGTGTACGGGACGGCCTGCGCGATCTCGGTTCGCGTTACAAGTTCGGTGTGTACGGCTCCCGCAACGTCTGCACGCGGGTGTCCCGCGAGACCGGTGCCACGTGGTCGCTGGTCTCCGGCATGTCGTGGGGCTACTCCGGCAACCTGGGCTTCCCGCTGCCGGCCAACTGGTCGTTCAACCAGATCCGCGAGTACGAGATCCAGCCCGGCTTCGGCCTCGACCACGACGTGTGGCGCGACAACGGCGATCCCGGTGTCACCAGCTTGGAGGTCAACTGATGGTCACCCGGAGAGTCCTGTTCGGTGCGGCCGGAGCGGCCGGCCTGGTGCCGTTCGCCGCCCCCGCCCGGGCCGCCACCCCCTGGCCGGCCGGGGCGATCGCCACCTATCCGATCGCGGGCGCGCGGGCCACCGTCGCCCTGCACCGCGACGCCGCGGCCGTGCTGCTGCACATCGCCCGCCGCTGGCACTACGAGATCGCCCCGCTCGACACCGGCGAGGGCGGCGTCACCGGCTGGCGGGCCGACGCCCCGGTCGAGGCGGGCTTCGAATCCCACTACCGCTCGGGTACGGGAATCGCCCTCTATCCCCGTTCCTATCCGCTCGGTGGCCGCGAGAAGCTGTGGCCCCACCAGGAGCTGGTGGTCCGCGACATCCTGCTCGACGTCGAGGGCGTGGCCACCTGGGGCGGCGACCTCACCCCGGCCAAGGCGGGCCACTTCCACATCGCCGTGCCGGCTGACGACACGACCCTGGCCGCGGTTCGGGCCCGCCTCGACCCGCTGCACCAGCCGGAGTCCCGCCGCCAGACCGCGGGCGCGGTCACCGACCCGGCCACTCCGGCCCGGCGTGACCGGGCTCGCAAGCTGCCCCGCCGGCGCCGCTGATCGTCAGTCGACCGTGAACGACGCCGTGGTCGCCAAGGGGGAGGTGGCCGCGGCGGTGTCGCCGACGGCTCGGACCGCGTAGCGGTAGGTCCACTTGCGGTTGCCGCTGACCAGGCCGACCCAGGCGTGCCCCTTGGCGTCGGTGGGGAACGTCGCGGTCTGGTCGGTGACCCACTTCGCGCCGCTGCGGTGCTGCAGCACCACGGTGACCCGGCCCGCGCGGCGCGGCGTGACCTGAAGGTCGGCGTGGACGGCGGCCAGCGAGCGGTAGTGTGCCACGCTCTTGACGGTGCGGGTCTGGCCGGTGAGCTTGGCCACGACCCGCTTCGCGGGGACCGCCGCAGGGGCGGCCGCGGGTATCAGGATGCTTCCGGCCAGCACGGCCACGGGGACGAGAATCTTCAGCACAGACTTCGCATCGGAGCACCCGGGCGGCGGACTGAGCGCCCGGCCGGATCAGCTACCAGGTCGCAACCTCAGGCGTACAGAACGAATCCGGCGGCCGGGACCGTGAGCCGGACGGCCTTGCCGTTGCGGGGCTCGACCCGCACCCGCTCGCCCTCGGCCGCCTGGTCGGTGCTGAACAGGCAGGTCAGGCTGTCGCCTTGAGTGTGGAGCTCGTTGTCGACGGTGACCCACGCCGTACGGGAATGGTCGGGGTCGGTGTTGATCGCGCAGACCACCTCGGCGCCGGCCAGCAGGCGGGACCAGGGGACCACCGACAGCATGCGGCCGCCCAGCATGCGGGGGAGGCCGAACGAGTCGCCGTCGCCGGAGATCTCGCGCAGGTATTGCCGGCCGCGGCGCAGAGCGGGCAGGCGGCGGCGCAGGCGCAGGACGCGGGACAGGTCGCGGTAGATCGGGTTGGTCTCGTCGAAGGCGTGGCCGCCGCGGCTGCGGAACGGGCCGAAGTCGCCGCCGAACATGGCCTCGCGGATGTAGCGGTCGTTGTCGCCGTGGCCGTCGAACGCCTGCTCGCTGCCGTAGTAGACGCACGGGATGCCCAGCGTGGTCGCGTTCAGGGCGAGCGCGGCCAGGGCCAGACGGTCGTTGCCGGCGCCGGACGCGAAACGGGCCTTGGACTGCCCCTTGCGGACCTGGTCGTGATCGTCGTAGCTGGTCACCACGCGGTCGCGGAACCAGGTGTGCGAGTCCTTGCCGACCTCGTACGAATTCCGGAACAGATCGAAGTACTCGACCGGGTCGCGGTAGCCCTTCACCAGGCCTTCGAGACGGTCCTGCACGTCGGCGATGCCGAGCGCGGCGTCCATGCCGACCTGTTCCAGCGTGCGGTAGGCGAAACCGCGGTCGCCGGTGATCTCGGCGATCAGATAGAAGTTGTCCTTGCCGATGCTCTGCGCGAACTCGTGGATCGCCGACGCGAAATAGCGGGCCGCGCCGGGGTCCATGTGCTTGACCGTGTCGACCCGGAAGCCGTCCAGGTCGGCGTACGCGATCCAGTACTGGTAGGCCCGGGTCAGCGCCTTCAACCCCGCCGACGGCCGGTACGCGTCGACCGGTCCCGCGCCCAGGTTGACGTCCTTGAGCCCTTCGAAGTCGCCCTCGAGGAACTCGGGGAACCAGTCCCAGTTGCTGATGCGGCCCTTGCCGGTGAACGTGCCGGGCTGCTGCAGCTCGGCCGGCCAGACCGCGCCGTCGGGCCAGGCCGAATCGGGGAGATCCGGACCGTACGGGAGAAGGGGTTTGCCGCTCGCGTCGCGGAAACCCTCGATCTTGTACGGGTTCCCGTCCCACCGCGCGTCGAAGAAGCCCTGCGGCGTGCGGTAGCGGTCGGGGTCGTAGCCGAACACGTCGCCGGCGTGGTTGAGCACCACGTCGAGGATCACCCGGATGTTCTCGTCGTGCGCCGCCTTCACCAGCTCACGCAGCTCCCCGGCGGTGCCGAAATGCGGGTCGACGTCGAGGAAGTTCTGCGTGGCGTAGCCGTGGTAGCTGTTCGTGCCGGGCGCCTGCCGCAGCACCGGGCTGATCCAGACCGCCGTCACGCCCAGCCGGCGCAGGTAGCCGAGCTTGGTGCGCAGCCCGGCCAGGGTGCCGCCGAGCCAGTTGACCCCCGAGCCCTCGAAGCGGGCCTTGTCCTCGGGCGTGGTCACCGCGTTGCCGTGGTCGCCCGGCCGCAGCGGCGGCGTCGTGCCGTCGGTGACCGGCTGACCGTCCACATCCAGATAGTCACGCTCCCGGCCGTCGGAGAACCGGTCGAGCATCAGGAAGTAGAGAACCTCGTCCTCCATCGCGGCCGGGGAGGGGTGGAACTCCCGGCCCTCGAACTGACCGAAATCAAGGTCTGCCACACGGCGTACGGACATGCCTCAGGCTAACGCCGCGTGACGGCCCGGCCGCATGTCGGATCAGCGACGCCCCGCATTTGATCAGGGCCCACGTTAGGTTAGCCTCAGCTAATGAACGAAGTCGCGCTCGCCGGCAGCGCATTGACGCTCGCCTACGACGGCCGCACCGTCGTGCACGGCGCCGGCCTCGAGCTGCGCGCCGGACAGGTGGTGGCGCTGGTCGGCCCCAATGGCTCCGGCAAGTCGACGCTGCTGCGCTCGCTGGCCCGGCTGCACACCCCGCAGTCCGGCACGGTGACCCTGGACGGCGACGGTGACGCCTTCGCGTTGCGGCCCAAGGATTTCGCCCGCAAGGTCACCCTGCTCACCCAGTCGCGTCCCACCCCGGGTGGCGTACGGGTGCGGGACGTCGTCGCCTACGGCCGGCACCCCTACCGCGGCCGCTTCGGCTCGGGCGACACCGACGGGCATGTGCACGTCGACAAGGCGATGCGGCTGACCGGCGTCGACACGATGGCCGAGCGTGCGGTCGACGAGCTCTCCGGCGGCGAGCTGCAGCGGGTCTGGCTGGCCACCTGCCTGGCCCAGGACACCGGCGTCGTCCTGCTCGACGAGCCCACCACCTTCCTCGACCTGCGCTACCAGGTCGAGATCCTCGACATCGTGCGCGAACTCGCCGACGACCACCAGGTCGCCGTGGGTGTCGTGCTGCACGACCTCGACCAGGCCGCGGCCGTGGCCGACCGGGTCGTGCTCATGAGCGAGGGCGTCGTGCGGGCGGCCGGAACGCCCGCCGAGGTCCTCACGGCCGATTTCCTCAGCGAGATCTACGGCCTGCGTATCGAGGTGAGCGTCGGCGACGACGGCCATCTCCACACGCGTCCGATCGGCCGGCACACCAGCCGGCAACTCACCCCCTGAAAGGTTCTTCATTAATATGGTCACCCGCCGTGCCTTCGCCGCCACCACCGCGGCCGCACTGACCGCCGTGCTGCTCGCGGCCTGCGGCACCACCGAGGAGCCGGCCGACGAGGCCGGCGCCGGTTCCGCCGCCCCGTCGAGCGGCCCGGTCGAGATCACCGACGAGCGGGGCACGGTCAAGCTCGACGCCCCGGCCAGGAACGTGGTGTCGCTCGAGTGGGGCCTCACCGAGAACCTGGTCGCGCTCGGCATCAAGCCGGTCGGCCAGGCCGACGTCAAGGGTTACAACGCCTGGGACAAGAGCGCGCCCATCGACGCCTCCACCCCCGACGTCGGCACCCGCGGCGAGCCCAGCCTCGACGCGATCGCCGCGCTCAAGCCCGACCTGGTCGTCTCGGTCACCGACGTGCCCGAGAACGTGCTCGCGCAGATCGCCAAGACCGCGCCCGTGCTCGCGCTGCGCGGCTCGGACGGTTCCGACCCGATCGGCTACATGCGCAAGACGGTCACCACGCTCGCGCAGGCCACCGGCACCACGGCCCAGGGCGAGAAGCTGCTGGCCGACTTCGACGCCAAGGTCACCTCGGGCAAGGAGGCCCTGGCGGCGGCGGGCAAGGCCGGCGCGCCGTTCGTGATGACCGACGGCTGGGTCGAGTCGGGCAACGTCTCGCTGCGCATGTACACGCCGACCTCGTTCTTCGGCGGCATCGCCAAGGAACTCGGCCTCGAGAACCAGTGGCCGGACGGTGGCGACAAGGACTACGGCCTCGCGCAGAACGACGTCGAGGGCCTGACCAAGATCAAGAACGCCGAGACCACCTACATCTACGTCGCCAACGACGCCGACGGCGGCGACTTCACCGACAACCTGAAGAACAACGCGGTCTGGAAGCAGCTCCCGTTCGTCAAGGCGAACAAGGTCAAGCGCATCCCGGACGGCATCTGGATGTTCGGCGGCCCGGCCTCGGCCTCGAAGTACATCGACGCGCTCACCGCCGCGCTGACGTCATGACGACCAGCACGACCGCCCCGGCCGTCACACCGCCCCAGATCAAGAGCGACGGTCCCCGGACGTACGGGATCATCGCGGTCTTCGTCGCGGCGGTCGTGCTGCTCCTCGTCCTCGCCGCGGTGCACCTCACGCAGGGCACCGCGAGCGTGGGCCTGGGCGAGCTGATGCGCGCGCTCAACCCGTGGGGCGAGAGCGACGATTCCCGTACGCAGGCTGTCGCCGTTCTCGTCGCCAGCCGCCTGCCCCGCCTGTTCGCCGCCCTGCTGGTCGGCCTCGGCGTCGGCATCGCGGGCGCCGTGCTGCAGTCGGTCGCCCGCAACCCGCTGGCCTCGCCCGACACCCTCGCCGTCAACGCCGGCGCGTACGTCTCGGTGGTCGCCGTCGCCGCGTTCGGCATCTCGCTGCCGTTCTTCGTCGGCGGCACGGTCGCCTTCGCCGGCGGCCTGCTCGCCTCGGGCCTGGTGCTGCTCGTCTCGCGCGGCGGTGCGGCCGGCCCGACCCGGCTCGTGCTGGCCGGCTCAGCCGTGGCGCTGGCCCTCAACTCGCTCACCACCGTGCTGCTGATGCTGTTCCAGCAGAACACGATCGGCCTGTTCGCGTGGGGCAGCGGCACGACGGTCCAGAGCGGCAGCCAGAACGTCACCATGGCCGCGCCGGTCATGCTCGTCGGTGTCGCGCTCACCCTGGTCCTCGCCCACCGGCTCGACGTGCTCGGCCTCGGTGACGACTCGGCCCGTGTGCTCGGGGTCGACGTCCGCCGTACGCGGGTCGTCTCGGTCGGTCTCGCCGTGCTGCTCTCCGCGACCGCCGTCACCGTGGCCGGCCCGATCGGCTTTGTCGGCCTGTGCGCGCCGGTCATCGCCCGGCTCGTCGCCCGCCGCGTGCCCGGTCTCGGCGCCCATCTGCTGCTGCTCCCGTTCGCGGGCATCGCCGGCGCGCTCACCGTCGTGGCCGCGGATGTGTTGCTGCGCCTGGCGATCCCCGCCGGAACCGCCATCTCGGTGCCGACCGGCGTGGTCACCACTCTGGCCGGCGCGGTCCTGCTGGTCTGGCTGGCCCGCCGCCTGCGCGACGGCGGCCCGGCGGCGGCTCCGGCGCGGGGTGCGCAGGGTTCGGTCCGATCCCGTACGTGGGTGACCACCGTCGCCGTGGTTCTCGCGGTGGCGCTGGTCGCCGCCTTCATCGCGGCCCTGCTGCTGGGCGACCGCCTGATCCTGCTCGGCGACGTCATGAACTGGATCAGCGGAAACGCGGGCCGCCAGGTCTCGTTCGTCCTCGACCAGCGCTGGCCCCGGGTGCTGGCCGCCATCCTCGGTGGCGCCGCCCTGGCCCTGGCCGGCATCATCGTGCAGGCCGTGTGCCGCAACGCCCTGGCCGAGCCCAGCCTGCTGGGCGTAACCCCCGGCGCGTCCGTCGGCGCGGTGGCGGTGGTGCTGCTCCTGCCCGGCGTCGGCGGCTGGCCAGTGATGGGCGTGGCCACCGTCTTCGCCCTGGCCACGTTCGCCCTGGTCTACCGCCTGGCCGCGAGCCGGGGCCTGTCGTCCGACCGCATCGTGCTGGTCGGTGTCGGCGTGAGCGCCGCCGCGACCGCGCTGACCACGCTGGTGGTGGTCGTGGTCTCCCCGTGGAACGTGGGCGTGGCCCTGACATGGCTGGCCGGTTCCACGTACGGGCGCAGCTTCGGCCAGGTGGTACCGGTCCTGCTGGTGCTGATCGTAGCCGTGCCCGCGGCCCTGATCGGCAGCCGGAGCCTGGATCTGGTCGCCTTGGACGAGGACGTGCCCCGCTTGCTGGGCGTCCCGCTCAACCGGGCCCGGCTGGGTTTCCTCGCCCTGGCCGCCGTGTTGACCGCAGCGGCGGCCACCGCGGTCGGCGCCCTGGGTTTCGTGGGTTTGGTTGCCCCACACGCGGCGCGGGCCTTGGTCGGCGCCCGCCACAGCCGTTCGATTCCCGTCGCGATCGGCTTGGGCGCGGTGCTCGTCTCGGTCGCTGACACGTTGGGCCGCACAGTCATAGCCCCCAGCCAACTGGCGGCGGGCTTGGTGACCGCTCTGATCGGGGCCCCCTACTTCGTCTGGCTCCTCTGGCGCAGCCGAGCCAGCTGACCCACCCCTTTACTCCCCGGCCGTTGTGGCCGCAGCCGGGCGCGCCGTTTGCCCCGTGCAACAGCCTGTTGCCGCCTTAGGGGGCGTGGTGTTTCATGCAGCTGGTCAGGGCGCGGCGTGCTTCGTTCGGCAGCTGTGGCCGCGGCTGAGGAGTTCGTGCGGCTGTGCCGGCCGCGGTCGTGTTTCCTGCCGCATCAGGGCGTCGCCTGGCTGTGCTGATCGCGGTCGTGCTGGCCGTCGCGCCAGGGCGCCGTGCGTTTCGTGCGGCTGCGCTGGCCGGGGTCGTGTTGGCTGTCGCCTCGCGGCGTCGTGTGCTTCGCGCGGGTGGTCAGGCCGTTGTGGCATCGGCCGGCACTTCGAGGCGGGCGCCCCAGTATTCGGCCCGCTTGACCTCACCGTCCACCAGCGGCCCCGACACGCCCGTCACGAGAAAGTTCTCGGGCGGGCACACCGGCCGCGCCCCACGTTGCCGCAGCAGCCGGTCGGCTTTGCGGGCCGCCGACCCGGTGAAGGGCCGGTTCATCTTCGTGCAGTAGGCAGCCACGGCGAGCCCGTCAAGCCCTTCAACCGCGCCCAGATACTCCCGCAGCCCCCGTTCGGCCTTCCCGGTGGCGCCCTGCCTGACCGCATCCTTTCGCGTGGCGGTGCGGCTGAGCCCGAACGCGTGCGTCGGCGCCCCCACCACCAGCAGATCCACTCCCACCAGCGACGGCGCTTCACCAACTTCGGCCACGCTCACGTCAAACAGATCGGCCAGCCCGGCCGCGACCGCCTTCGCCGCGGTGGCGGTGTTCCCGAACATCGACTCATACAAGACCAGCGCTCTCATTCCTCCACGGTCACCCCACCGCACCGCCCCGCGACAGGGCCGTTGGACCCCCGCACGCAGATCATCCGACCCGCCACCCCTGACATTCTCCGCGGTGGGCGCGCCTGCAGGGCGTTGTCCACATTCCCAAGTTGTCCACAGGCTGCCCCGCAAAAATCGCCCTTCCACGAAACAATGGGGACTAGGGTGGAGGCCCCCTGGTAGGGCGGGTAATGCGTTAGGCAACCCCTAAGAGACCCACCTCGAAGGCCCGCGCTCCCCTGGTCGCCGCCTCGATCGAGGCCTGCCTGCTGGGTGGGGCCGCCCTGCTCATTCCGGCGCTCGCGACCACCGCTCTGACACCTCCACGGTTGCCGCACCGCACCGGGACCGGGGCGTCCGAACCCGATCATCCGACCCGCCCCGGCCGTTCAGACATCGCCCGCGACCCCGAAGTGGATGGGCCACTGTGGATCGGCCGGGGAGCCTGATGCGGGTGTCTCCACCATCTCCCGACTGTCCCGGCCTGATCAGCATCACCGCTGTGGCTGAGAACTACGGTCAGCTCAGCGGTGTGCTGGCCGGGTTTGCCTTCACGGCTCTGGTCCTTCTCCTGAGCCGTGACCGCGAGCGGCGACACGCCGTTCGCGGTGGGGTTCCGCTGCTCCTTTTCGTGGCGTTCCTGACGCTCATCATCAACACGGTCATGTATTCGGTTCTGGCCGGTGATAGCGCCCAGCCCCGGGCGGCCAGCGCTCAGGTCATCAACGGACTGTCGTTCGGACTGTCCATCGCTGTTCTCCTGCAGGGCATCACTCTGCTGATCCAGGAGGCGGGGCACGACCGGGCCACCATCGGGGTCGCCCGCTTCTCGACGGTGGCGCTTCTGCCGTGCCTGGGGCTGTATTTCGTGCTGACCGGGCTCACCGACATCGAACGGGCGCGGGCCCAGCTCGACGGCACATGCGTCCCCGTCGCCGCCTCGACCGAGGGGCTGGTGCTCTGCGCGGGCGCCCTGGTCATCCCGGCGCTGTCGCTTCACCCGGGAGCGCAGAACGTTCCGCCCCTGGTCCGCCGGTTCTCGCGGACGGCTGCGCCCCCGACCGTGCTCGTGCTGACCGTAGCGGCGGCGATCGCGGGTTCCGACATCAGCAACCGGTCGCCCGAATTCGTGTTCTCCGCGACCACGTCGGCCTGGTTCCAGCGGGGCGCCTTCGCCATCCTGGTCGTGCTGGGGCTGATGCTCTCCTTCGGCGGTCTGGAGCAGGCCCGTACCGCGTCGCACAGGGCGCGCCTGATCTGGCGCGAGACGCCCGCGAAGAAGCGCTGAAAACCGTCAGCCGGCGATGTGAGCGGTGTTGTCGAGCCACTGCTGGGCCAGGGTGACATCGCCGTCCACGGTGACTTCGGGGGCCTCCGCCAAGGGGATGCGGCGGGTCAGGACCAGCAGCAAGGCGCCGGCGGGGCCGGTCACGGTGACGTCGGCCTTGTGAGAACCGGGCTGCCACGTGGCGCCGTCGGGATGGCGTTCGACGAACCACGCGTCGGGGCCGTCGGTGGCCTGCCACTGCAGGGTCTCGCCGCTGCCCCGGATGGCCTGGGCCGACTCGGAGCGCATCATGGCCCACGTGGGGGAGGTCAGCATCTTCAGGTGGTTGGTGATCAGCGCGGCCGCGACGTCGGGGGCGACGGGGTAGGGGTGGCCGGCCGCGTTCGCGCCGTCGAAGCCGTGGACCACCGCCTCGTTGAGGGAGCTGGAGATCCAGAACTGGGCGCCGGTCCGCTCGTCGGCGGCGGCGTTCCAGACGGGTGCGTCCATCGCCTCGTCGGTGAAGGCGTCCGCGACGCGCTGGGAGGACTCCGCCAGCCAGGCCGGCCAATCGCGGGGGTCGGCGGGGAGTTCGGGCATCTCGGTGGGCAGTTGGCTGGGGTCGGTGACGCGCCCTTCGACGATCTGGGCGACCCAGTGCTGGGTCTGGCCCAGGTGGGCGACCAGCTCGGACATGGTCCAGTCGGGCGCGGTCGGCACGGCGGCGCCGGGCCCGGCCGTGGCGGCGGCGTCGGCGAGGCGGCGGGTGTGCTCGACGATCGCCCGGCGGGTCTGGTCCGTGGTCAGCTCGGTCATGGGTTCGACCCTTCCATCAGGTGTCACTGTCCTGGTGGAGACTCGGCGGGCGGGCCGAACTCATCGGTGACCCGGCGAACTTCCCGGGCGCTGCGGCAGCGGATGACGCGGTCGCCGGCCCCGTCGAGGAACGCCTCGAGGGTGCGGGTCCCGTTCGCGCCGTCGCGGTCCCGCAGCTGGTCGGTGGTGGCGGCCGGGCGGCGGCGGAAGTCGCGGGCCCCGCGCGCGACGCGGCGGACCGACCGCAGATCCCAGTCGGAGCCGCCCTGCCACCGGTGCCGGACCGCCCGCTTGAGAACGCGCCACAGTGAGGTCGTCGCGGGCAGGTCGAGCCAGATGATGACGTCGGCGGCGTCCCGCAACGGTGTGGTCCAGCCGGCGTACAGGCCGTCGGTCACCCAGCGGCCGGTGGCGGCGAGGGCGGATGCGCGTTCCCACCGCGAGGCGTCGGGCGACCGGGTCCACTGCCAGAACGGCGCCTCGTCGCGGTCGGCGGGCGGGTCGTACGCGATGCGGTCGAGTTCCGTGTGCGGGAGTCGAAGGTCCGCGGCCACCGTACGGGCGAGGGTCGTCTTGCCACTGCCGGGGCCGCCCAGGATCAGCACCCTCGCCACCGCCGCAGCCATGGTGAGGACGTTAGCGTGCGGCGCGGACGGGCGTGCGGCGCGGACGGGCGTGCGGCGCGGACGGGCGTGCAGCGCGGACGGGCGTGCAGCGCGGACGGGCGTACGGCGCGGACGGGCGTACGGCGCGGACGGGCGTGCGGCGCGGACGGGCGTACGGCGGCGCCGGAGGAGGCTAGCGGTCGGCGGCGACGGGCGTGCGGCGGCGCTGCAGGAGCTGGATCACCCCGACCGCCGTGGCCAGGGGGATCAGGCCCAGAGCGAACTGCTGCAACAGGGCCAGGTCGTCGACGACAAAACGGTTCCAGGCATCGCCGACCAACTGCTCGCAGGCCTGGAAGGCCACGTGGAAGCCGATCGGGGCCCACAACGAACCGGTCACCTGGCGGATGAAGCCCTGCACGACGGCGAAACCGAAGAACAGGACGACCCGGTCGACGCTGCCGGCGGCGCCGATGATGACACCGAACAGGGTGAACAGGGCGGCCTGGGCGAAGACGGCCACCCATGCGGGCATCACCGAGACCAGGGTGCGATAGAGGTAACCGCGGAAGACCAGTTCCTCGGGCAGGGCCTCGTACAGGAAGACCAGGCCGATCAGGGCGAGCGCGGACAGGATCGTCACCGGCACCGAACCGCGCGGTTCGATGGTGAGCCAGCCGAGCAGCACGCAGGCCGTGACCGCCACCGCGGCGGGGATGAGGTAGCCGGCCGCGCCGAGGCCGAACAGGCGTGACGCCGTACGGGAACGGGCTTTGCGCAGTTTCTCCCACGGAACCCTGTCGAGGCGGCGGTAGGCGAGCAGCACCATCGGCACGACGAGCGCCGAAATGGCGAAGGCCGAAGCGACGTGCCGGCCGCGGTCGTAGCCGCGACCCCAGAGCGCGTCGGACAGGGCGAACACGGCCAGCCAGATCAGGGTGGCGGCGGTGAAGACGATCGCGATGCGGGCAACGACATGGGGTGGCCGGCGGCGGTCCATGTCCCGAGTGTGACGACGGTCATCCAGCCCGCGCTGCGGCAAGAAGTCTATTTCCCGTACGTCTTAAGTCGATGCCCCCGGACGACGCGCGGTTGGTGGGACCGGTCTTGCTGTTCTCCTATCGAAATGGTAGGCATGATGGGCGCGGTCAAGTATCCCCCACCGCCTGGACTGGAGCGACCATGAGGAAACTGATCCTCCTAGCCCTCGTCGGCCTCGGAGCGCAGCTCGTCGACGGCAGCCTCGGCATGGCGTACGGCGTCACGTCGACGACGCTGCTGCTGGCCATCGGCACCAACCCGGCGGCGGCGTCGGCCACGGTCCACCTGGCCGAGATCGGCACCACGCTCGTCTCAGGTGTCTCGCACTGGAAGTTCGGCAACGTCGACTGGAAGGTCGTCTGGAAGATCGGTGTGCCGGGTGCGGTGGGCGCGTTCGCGGGCGCGACGTTCCTTTCCGGGCTCTCCACCGAGACCGCGGCCCCGCTGATGGCGGTCATCCTGCTGGCGCTCGGCCTGTACGTGTTCATCCGCTTCACCACGATGGGCCTGCCCAAGGGTCGCCTCGGCCTGCCGCTGCGCAAGCGGTTCCTGGCCCCGCTGGGCGTGGTGGCCGGCTTCGTCGACTCCACCGGTGGTGGCGGTTGGGGCCCGGTCGGCACGCCCGCCATTCTGGCCAGCGGCCGCCTCGAACCCCGCAAGACGATCGGCTCGATCGACACCAGTGAGTTCCTGGTCGCGGTGGCGGCCAGCCTCGGCTTCCTGTTCGGCCTGGGCAGCGAGAACATCAACTTCGCCTGGGTGGGCGCGCTGCTCATCGGCGGTGTGATCGCCGCGCCGATCGCGGCCTGGCTGGTCCGGCACATCCCGCCGCGCGTGCTCGGCTCTGCCGTCGGCGGTGTCATCATCCTCACCAACTCGCGGACGCTGCTGAAGTCCGACTGGATCGACGCCGGCGACACCACCCGCTACACGATCTACGCGATCATCTATGTGGTCTGGGCGGCCGCGCTGGCGTACTCGATCCGCGAGTACCGCCGCAACGCCGAGGAGGACCGCCGCCTGATCGCCGAGGCCGAGGCCCGCGAGCCCGGCCGTGACGAGCGCGAACTCGACCCCGCCTGATCTGTCCCTCCGCCCGTGGCCGCGCCGGCACCTTCGGCGCGGTCACCACCCGGTCATGGCCTACTGATCTGTCACTCCGCCCGTGGCCGCGCCGGCACCTTCGGCGCGGCCGCCACCCGGTCATGGCCTACGGTTGGCGCTCATGATGACCGAACTCGCCCAGCGGATCGCCGACGCCCTCAACGAGGCCCTCGACCAGCGGGTCGCCACCGACTTCAACGTGGGTCACGTGGAGCGGGGCATGGCCGACGGTGGCCCCGATGAGCCGATCATCGCGATGACCGTGGACGAGGTGGCCCGGATCGCCGCCCGCACCGCCCGGGACGTGGCGGAGGGTCGTTGAGGCCGGTCAGCGACCGGGTCCAGGCCCTGTGCGCCGAGATCGCCGGGAACCTGCCGCCGGGCCCGGCCCGCGACACGGTCGCCGCGGTCGGGGAGCGGCTGGCCGAGCGGACCCTCCGGATCGCCGTCGGCGGGCGGGTCAACGCCGGCAAGTCCACGCTCGTGAACGCGCTGCTCGGCCAGCGGCTGGCTGCCACCGGCGCGACCGAGACCACCACCCTGGTCACGTGGTTCCGCCACTACCACCAGAACCGGGTGCAACTCGTCCTCAAGAACGGCGAGTCGGTGTACGTGGCGGCCGCGCCCGGTGGCGGCGTCCCGGCCGACCTGCCGGTGCCGACCGGCAGCATCGCCTCGGTCGTGGTCGAGACGGCCAACGCGCGTCTCGCCGACCGCTACAACCTCGTCGACACGCCCGGCCTCGACTCGCTGACCGGGCTCGACGACCCGGCCATGGCCGCCTTGGCCGAAGCCGACGCGCTGCTCTACGTGATGCCGCATCCCGGCGAGCGCGACCGGGAGGCCCTGGAGGCCCTGCGCGGCACCTCGGGTCAGGCCGGCCTGAGCGCGGCCAACGTGCTCGGCGTGCTCAGCCGGGTCGACACTCTCGGCGACGGGGACGACCCGTGGCCGGCTGCCCGTCGCATCGCGGCACGCTACGCGGGCGAACTGCGCGGCCTCGTCGCCGACGTCGTCCCCGTGATCGGCCTGCTCGCCGAGACCGCCTCCGGTGACACCTTCACCGAGTCCGACTTCCGCCTCCTGCGCCGGCTCGCGGCCCTCGACCCCGACGACCTCGAGGACCTGCTGTACGCCCCGGCCGAGTTCCTGGGCGCCGACGCGTCCGGGGCCGCCGGGCTCGGATCGGCCGACCGGGCCCGCCTGCTGCGCCTGCTCGGCGTCCACGGGCTGCGGGAGGCGGCCGCGCACCTCCGCGCCGGAATCGGCCGGAGTGACGAGTTGCTGCGGGCCCTGGCGAAAAGCTCCGGCATCGCGGAACTCAACGGATATGTGGAGCAGAATTTCATTCGTTCGGCGGACAGACTTCGCGCGTCGTCCGCGGTCGCTATTCTCGAACGCGCCTCCTGGCTCGGTGGCGACGGCAATTCCGCGACGGTTCTGGCCGGATTGCGGGCGAATCTCAGCGAGTTGAAACGCGACCCGGTGCTGCGCCAGGCCGCCCTCGTGCCGGCCCTGCGCGACCTCTCGGCGGGCAAGCTGAAGCTCACCGACGACCACGCGCGGGCGCTGATCAGCCTGGCCACCGGCAACACCGACGCCGTACGCCTCGGCCTGCCTCCGGACGCGGCGGCGGGCGAGGTGGCCGCGGTCGCGGGCGACTGGGTGACCCGCTGGCGGCGCCTCGAAGGCAACCCGTCCCGCCTCACCGCCCGGCACGCCCGGTCCGCCCGGGAATTGACCGAAACTGCCTTCTTCGCGAACCGGTCCACATAGGGGTCGCCGGGAACCGCCGTTCGCCTGACTATTCTCAACCTTTCGGGCACCCGTCATTCCGTTATGCTGCGCCCGTGGGTGGCTGGTCAATAGCGATCGATTACGGCAGCAGTTTCACTTGTGCGGCGATGTCCTCCGACGGCAATTCATCCGAGATCCTCGAATTGGACAGCAGCCGGTATCTGCCGTCCGTGGTCTGCCTCGACGAGGACGGCCATCTGCTCACCGGTCGCGACGCCGCGCAGGAGGCGGCGATCTATCCCGACCGGGCCGAGTTGCAGCCCAAGCGCGCCCTCGTCAGCGACACCGAGACCCGTCTGGGTGACCGCGACATCAGCACCGTCGAGATCGCGGCGGCCACCCTGCGCCGCGTCGCCGACGAAGCCGTGCGGCGGTTCGGTGGCCCGCCCGAGAAGGTCGCGCTGACCCACCCGGCCGCGTGGACCGCCACCGAGATCGACCGGCTCGCGCAGGCCGCGGCGCTGGCCGGGCTGCCGACACCCACGTTCGTGCCCGAGCCGGTCGCGGCCGCGATCCATTACGCCACGTCGGCGGGCGCCACGCCGATCCCGGCCGGCGCGCACATCGCGGTCTACGACCTCGGCGGCGGCACGTTCGACACGGCGGTCCTCCGGCGTACGGGGGACGGCTTCGAGATCTGCGGACCGCCCGGCGGTGATCCGGACTTCGGCGGCGACGACGTGAGCGAGGCGCTGCGCGAGGTCGTCGGCGAGCAGGTGCGGCACGACGCGCCCGAGGAGTGGGAGCGGCTCTGGTCGGACGAGTCGACCAAGGGGCAGCAGCGGCGGGCCAGCCAGCTCACCTATCTGACGCAGGCCAAGGAGTCGCTGTCCGGGCGGACGGTCGTGGTGGTTCCGGTGCATGCGGCCGACGCGCAGGTGCGGATCACCCGGGCCGAGCTGGAGACGGCGATCGAGCGGCAACTCGCACCGACCGTCGACGAACTGGTCCGTACGGTCGAGGACGCCGGTCTCCGCGTCGACGATCTCGCCGCCGTCTACCTGACCGGCGGGTCGAGCCGGATCCCGCGTGTGTCGGAGCTGGTGGCGGCCCGGATCGGCCGGTTGCCGGTCGCCGAGGGCGATCCCAAGGCGGTCGTCTGCCAGGGCGCGCTGACCGCCATCACCAGGGGAGCAACCGCCCCCGAGTCCGAGCCCGTCACCGCGCCGTCGTCCCCCGAGCCCGGGCGTGCCGCCACGCCGTCGTCCTCGGGTCCCGCGCGTGTCGACGCGTCGTTGTCTGCCGAGTCCGGGCGTGCCGCCACGCCGCCGTCCTCGGGTCCTGCGCGTGTCGACGGGCCGTTGTCTGCCGAGTCCGGGCGTGCCGCCACGCCGCCGCCTTCGGATGCCGCGCGTGTCGACGCGCCGACGGCAGGGGACGGGACGGCATCCGCGCCCCGGCCGGCGCCGAAGAAAGGGCTGCGCGGGCGGCTCGGCGGCACGCGGCGGCGGGTTGTGCTCGTGTCGAGCGTGGCGGCGCTGCTTGTCGCGGCGGCCACGGCCACCGCGGTCGCGGCGACGTCCCGCAACGGCGGCTCCAGCGCCGACCCGACACCGGCGCCGGTCGTCACCACGACAACCCCGGAGCCCGCGACCACCACGCCCGAGACGGACCTCTGGGGCCGGGCCGTCGAGCCGACCCCCGACACGACCACGCCCGAGCCCGACCCGACGACCCCCGAGCCCGAGCCGACCACGCCCGAGCCGACGACGCCCGAGCCGGAGGAGAGCAGCGCCCGCGACAACCTGAGCCCCAGCCAGCAGGACCTCTACGACAAGATCAGCAAGTCGAGCATCGACGAGGAGACCTGCGAGGAGTGGTCACCGGGCGCCGCCGGCGTGGAAGCCGGAATCCAGTGCGACGGGGATCCGTCACTCGATCACAAGGTCGGATACCTCCAGTTCAAGACCCTGTCGGCGATGAACAGCTACCTCCGGGGTGAGGCCGCCGGAGTCACCGACCAGGGCTCGTGCCGGGACGGCGACCCTTCGGTCGGCACCTGGAACTCCAACGGCGACACCGTCGGCGAGTTGATCTGCTACCGATACGACGGCGGGGACAAGTTCCGGATCGTCTGGAGCCACGGCGATGCCATGGTGGTCATCAGCATCACCGACGGCTCGCCCACCAAGGCCGGCGATTGGTGGTACGAGAGCGGCTGGATGCTGGCCTCATGACCACCCCGCCCGCCGTAAGAGCGCCGCTCGTCGACGGTTCGCGGCTCGTCGATGGTGCGCGGGCCGTCAAGGGTGCGTGGCTCGTCGAAAGTGTGCGGCTCGTCGGCGGTGCGCGGCTCGTCGAAGGTGCGCGGTTCGTCGACGGTGCGCGGGCCGTCAAGGGTGCGCGGCTCGTCGATGGTGCGCGGCTCGTCGGCGGTGCGCGGGCCGTCAAGGATGCCTGGCTTGTCGAAGGTGCGCGGGCCGTCGAGGATGCCTGGCTCGTCGAAGGTGCGCGGTTCGTCGATGGTGCGCGGTTTGTTGACGGTGCGCGGGCTGTCGAGGGTGCGTGGCTCGTCGAAGCTGTGCGGGCCGTCGAGGACGCGCCACCCGCCGGAAGCGCGCCGAGCTCCGGGCCGGCGTCGCGGACTGTGGTCCGACGAGACCGGGGGTCCGGCCGATGAGCGCGCCACCTCACGAGTCCGCGCCGCCGCGGGCGGGTGCGCTCCGGTTCATCGCGGATGCCGCGCTCGTGCTGGACCGGCTCGGGGATCAGGCGGCGGTCACGGCGATCCGCGGGGAAGTGGACCGGCTGGCCGGGGGTGCGGCCACAGTGGTCGTGGTCGGGGAGCGCAACAGTGGCAAGAGTTCCCTCGTCAACGCCCTGCTCGGCCGCGCGGGGCTGCTGCCGGTGGACGCCGACGTCGCGACCGACGTGCATGTCGTGGTGCGGCACGCCGATTCTCCGCGAGCGCTGGTCCGCACCGTGGACGAACCGGCCGGGCGGTCGGTGACCCTCGACGAGATCGGGGAGTACGCCGCGCTCGACCCGGCCACCGGGCGGCCCCGGCACCTCGACGTGCTCGAGGTCGAGGTCGGACTGCCCGACGCACTGCTGCGCGGGCTGCGCATCATCGACACGCCCGGCGTGGGTGGCCTGGTCGCCGGGCACGCCGCGGTCACGCTGGCCACGCTCGCCCGGGCCGACGCGTTGCTCTTCGTGGCGGGCGCCGGCTCCGAGCTGACCGCCTCGGAATGCCGCTTCCTCGCCCGGGCCACCGAGCGCATCACGACCGTCGCGTTCGTGCTGACCCAGACCGACAAGTATCCCGAGTGGCGGACCGTGCTGAGCCGCAACGTCGCGCTGCTGCGGCAACACGCGCCGCGGTACGCGGACGCGCCGTGGTTCCCGGTCAGCAACCGCGCCGCGGCCGACGCGGCTCGCGCGGCCGTGCGCGGCAACGCCGAACGCGCCCAGCGGCTGCGCGCCGTCAGTGGCCTGGATCCGCTGGCCGCCGCGCTCACCAGCCGGGTGGCCGCCGAGGCGTACCGGATCCGCTTGCAGAACGCGCTCCTCGTGACCGGTCGTGCCGTCGACCGGCAGCTGACCGTGCAGCAGCGCAACGAACGACTGCTCGCCGGTGACCCGAGCCTTGCAGCCGAGCTGGCGGAGCTCCGCGAGCGCGTCGCCGGTGCCGACGAGTGGATCGCCCACCGCCAGTCCCGGATCGCCGAGCGCGGGCGGGCACTCGACCGTGACCTGCGGCTGCAGATCCGGCGCCGGATCATCCGGCTGCGCGAGGACCTGCTCGAACTGGCCCGCGGCGGCGAGCCGGACCTGCCCGGCGAACTGGCCCGCAGCGTCCACGCGATCTGGCTCGACCAGCAGACGTGGCTGCGCGATCAAATCGCCGAGCTCGACGGCGAACTGGCCGACCGGGCCGGGCCGGGCGACGAGGTGACGGTGCGATTCCCCGCGCATCTGCGGGATCTGGCCGGTCCCACCCGTACGGGAAATGCCGGCTCGAACGCCCTCGACCGGATCATCCCGTCCATGGGGCTCGGCTCGTTCGCGGCCGGTGTCACCGGGGCGTTGGTCAGCGGATTCCTGGTGCCGGCGGTGGTCGGGCTCGGAACGGTGGCGCTGCTCTACGAGCGCCGCCGCCGCAAGGACGCGGCCACGCAGGCCCGGCAGGACGCCGCCCGCTACGTCACGTCGGTGATGGCGCAGGTCGAGGTGGAGCTGCCGGCGGCCGCGCACGACGCGCTCGAGCAGGCGCTGCACCGGTTGCGTGACGCCGTGACCGAGGACGTGAACCGTTGGAAGGCCCAGGTCGAGGCGGCCGGCCGGTCGCACCCGGCCGGTGAGGCGGGCACGGTGGCCGCCCTCACCCAGCTGATCACCCGCTATGCCGGTGTCGCCGAGGCCGTCGGCGACCAGAGGAGGGAATCCGCATGACCGACATGTTCGACGACTGTGGCGCCGACGACGACTCCGTGGACCCGTTCGACGATCTGATGAACGGGGACGGGCAGGGCGACAGCGAGCTGTTCCACGCCACGTTCGACAACCCCGACTCCTTCGACGACGTGGTGCCCGCGGTCGAACCCCTCGAGGCGGCGCCGATCGTCTCGCTCGCGAATGGCATCGACTACCCGGCCGGTGGGTACGCGGCCCTGCCGGTCAGCGGTGACACGGCGGCCCTGATGCAGCAGATCGACAGTCAGCTCGCCACGGTCCGCGAACTCGCCGACGTCAGCACCCTCGGCGACGGCGGTATCGACGTCACGCCCGGTGTTTCTGGTGCGGTGCAGAACACGCTGGACCTGCTGCACAACACGTACTCGGCGAGCCCGGCCACGCTGAACTGGCTCAACGGCATGAACAACGCGCAGAGCTCGTACGCGGAAGTCTCCAACGAGGTCTACAAGCACGAGCAGACTCACTGAGCGTCGGAGCGGAACTGCCTCGCCAGCTCGCGGTACTGCTCGGCGGCCCGGACCGCCTGCCCTACGAGCTCGAATCCCATCCCCGGCGTGACGTCGACCTTGCTGACGAACTCGGCCAGCTCCAGATAGCGGCGGTGCGCGTAGTCGCGGCACGCCAGGCAGGTCACCTTCGTGGGGGCGGTGGAGGTCATCGCGTACGGGACCCGCAGTTGACATCCCGTCGTGGCGTGACTCGGCAGGTCGGCCGCCAGCCCGAACGTGCTCGCGAGCATCGAGCGCTTGCGCACGTCGGCGTGCAGGCCGGCGTCAACGTGAATGTGGGGATCAGGGCTGTCCACCGTACGAGAATGCCATGAACCCCGGCATCGCGGACACCTCGCCGCACAGCGTCATGCTCCGACGCCACCGACCCGCACCCCCGCTAGGCTGTGCAGCGCGCCGGGGTCATCGAGAGCGGGGAAGTGCATGAACGACGAGCTGTTCAGCCCGACGATCCGGGATCAGGCGCCACCCGGCAAGCGTCCGTGGCGGCCCGAGTCGATCGTCTATCCCGCGTTCTTCGGCGGGCCGTTCGCCGCGGCCACGCTCGGGGTGCTCAACGGTCGCCGTCTCGCCCTGCCGACCCCGCAGCTGCTCGCCATCGCGGGGGCCGGGGTGGCCGGGTTCGGGGCCCGGCTCGTGGCGGGTGCGTTCGTCGAGAGCGATTCCGGCGTACGGCTTTCCGGCACGGTCAGCGGCATCCTCGTGTGGCTCGTCGTCCTGCTCCTGCAGCGCCGCGCGTTCCGGGTGGCCATGCTGCGCGGCGTCGAGCCGGCCAGCCTGATCCGCCCCGGCCTGTTCGCGGCGATCGGGTGCGGCCTCCTCGAGGGCGCCCTCATCCTGGGGCTGGTCCGATGACGGGGCCGCTTGCTTCCGCTCCGGGGCTGGTCGCATGACGTCGCCCTCGCCCGTGCTGCACCGGGCGCAGGCCCTGCTCGCCACCGGCCGCGCCGAGCAGGCGCTGACCGAGCTGTCGACGCTGCCCGCCAACGAGGTCACCGGCTCGTACGCGATACAACTGCGCTGCGCCGCCCTCAGCCAGCTCGACCGCTGGGCCGACGTGGGCGAGGCGGCCCGGGCCGGGCTCGCGGCCAACGGTCCCGAACCCGACCTGCTGCTGTGGCTGGGCCGTTCCGAGCACGAGGCGGGCCGCGACGAGAACGCCGAACGGGCCCTGCTCGACGGCTTGGCGCTGGCTCCGAACGACGTCGACCTGCTCTGCGCGTACGCGGACCTGTGCGCCGCCAACGGCCAGCTCGACAAGGCCGGCAAGCTGGTCGACCTGGCGGCCGCCCGGGCCCCGCACGCCCCCGTCGTCTACGCGACCCGCATCCAGATCGCGCACGCCCGGGGCGACGACCGCGAGGCGCAACGGATCAGCCGCGAGTTCGTCGGCGTGCACCCCGAGAACCCGGTCGCCCACGCCCTGCTGGGCGGCACGAGCGCCGCGCGGGGCCACATCGACACCGCGTACGAGGGTTTCCGCCAGGCCGCCGCCGCCCGCCCGACCGAGCAGGTGTTCGCCGAGTCCGCGCTGGAACTGCGGGTCGCCCGCCACCCGCTGATGCTGCCGTTGCGCCCGGTGCTGCGGTTCGGCGCTCTCAAGACCTGGTTGGTCGCCGTCGGGTGCATCCTGCTGTTGCGTGCCGTGGGGCTGCCGGTTCTTGCGGGCCTGCTCGGTTTCGCGTGGCTCGCATTCTGCATCTACTCGTGGGTCGTCCCGCCCCTGGTCCGTCGCTGGGTCCGGCGCGGCTGGAGCTGACCGCCCCGCCGCTGGGGCTTTTGATCTGGAGATCCAGCGGCGGGACTTTGAGAGGGTGACCACCGGGAACATCCCGGTCGCGCGCTACGGCCTGTAAGGCCGGTCGGCTCGCGCGTGGCAGCCGCCGAAGGCGGAGTTCCGTCCCGGTGCGGTTGGGGCCTCGACGTGGCGTACGTCTGCGGTGTGGGGTTGAAAGATCTGGGCGGCGGCTGGACATAGGTGGGGGTGGACCCTGTGAATGCCGACGACCGACGGCGCCGGTTCGAGGCGGTGGCGCCGTCCGTGATCGACGCGGTCGGGCGGTTTCTGGCTCGGCGCACCGATGCGGCGACCGCCGATGACGTGTTGCAGGAGACGTTGCTGGTGTGCTGGCGGCGGCTCGACGAGATGCCGGCGGGTGAGTTGCTGCCGTGGGCCTACGGGGTGGCGCGCAACTGTCTGGCCAACGCCGAGCGGGGGCAGCGGCGGCAGGGGCGGTTGTTCGCGCGGATTCTGCGGCTCGACCCGCCTCGAGATGTGGTTGTCGCGCCGGACACGCCCGATGAAGGGATCAGCGTGGCGTTGCGCAGCCTGAGGCGGGAGGACGCGGAACTGCTGCGGTTGTGGGCCTGGGAGGAGCTGTCGCCGGGGGAGATCGGGACCGTGCTCGGGATCAGCGCCAACGCGGCCGGCATCCGGCTGCACCGGGCCCGGCAGAAACTCCGGGACGCGTTGCGAAAGCCGGACGGTGCGGGCGGACATGAGGAGTTGACCGAGGGGAGACGGCCGTGACGGACGACGACGATCTGCGTTCGCGCCTGCGCCGCGCCGATCCGGCGGCCCGGATGGCGCCGGCAGCTCCCGAACGTGTTTCGCAACTTCTGGAGACGTCGATGACTGACACTGTTGCCCGGCCCCGTCCGGGTATTCGCGTGCTGGCGGTGGCTGCGGCCGTGCTCGTGCTGATCGTCGCGGTGGGCGGCTGGTTCCTGCTGCGGCCGGCGCCGGAGCCGATCGATCTGGTGACCGCGCAACCGGCGACCGTCACCGACCTGACCGCGCCGGCCGGTGTGGCGGCCAAATGCGTCGAGCCGACCGCCGCGAAGTTGAAGGAGTACGCGGACTTCGCGTTCGCGGGCACGGTCGTGGCGATCGAGGGCGGCACCGTGACGCTGGAGGCCACCCGGGTCTACCTGGGTGAACCGGTCGACGAGGTACGGGTGGCCCAGGAGGGCGACACGTCCGAGACGATGATGGGCAGCGGCAAGTTCGAGATCGGAAAGAACTACCTGGTGGCCTCCAACGACGGCGGCGTGCTCGTGTGCGGCTACAGCGGCGAGGCCGACGCCCCGGGGCTGCGCGAGCTCTACGACGAGGCTTTCTGAGTCCCGTACGCCCTCAGCGCCCGGCCGTAGTGCGGCACGTGATCGGCCAGGGCCCGTACGGCGAGGGCCGCGGCCCGTTCCGGTTCGCCCGTGTCGATCAGGGCCAGCGCGAGGAAGGCCGTTCGCTCGTCCTCGTAGCCGGGCAGCTCGCCGGCGCCGGTGAGCAGCGCGACCGCCTCGCCGGCCCGGCCCAGGTTGCGCAGCGTGCTGGCCAGCTGGATCAATGCCTGCGGGCGGAGGTCGTCGTCGAGGCCGGCGTCGAGGGCCCGGCGGTAGAGGGGTTCGGCGTCGGCCTCGCGACCGGCGTAGTCGCGGGCGGAGGCCCGTTCGAACAGACCGGCCGCGTCGTCACCGGCCAGGTCGTCCATCGTGGCGACCACCTGCTCGGGGGTCAGGGCGGCGGCGCTGGCCCAGAACGCGGCGATCGGTGACGGGTCGGCGCGGCGGCGTTCCAGCAGTACGACGTCTCGCCAGCGATCGTGGTGGCGGCCGACGCGCTGCCGGACCCCGACCGTACGGAATCCGTAGGCGCGGTGCAGGGCCAGGCTGGCGGTGTTCTCGGGGAAGATGCCGGACTGGATCGTCCACACTCCGGCCTGCTCGGTCGAGGCGATCAGGGCCTCGAGCAGGGCGCGGCCCACGCCCCGGCCCTGGGCCGCGGGCGCGACGTAGATGGAGTGTTCGACCACGCCCGCGTACACCGGGCGGCTGGAGACGGGTGTGACGGCGACCCAGCCCAGCACCTGCCGGTCGGCGTCGACGGCGACGAGGCGGTGCT
This sequence comes from Paractinoplanes ovalisporus, assembly GCF_016834655.1. GTDB lineage: Bacteria > Actinomycetota > Actinomycetes > Mycobacteriales > Micromonosporaceae > Actinoplanes > Actinoplanes ovalisporus. Next base: position 76,635 of record NZ_JAENHP010000028.1, on the reverse strand, counting down.
CGGCGAGGCGGCCCGCGTCGAAGGCCTCCCAGGTGGGGGCGGTGATCTCGAAACTGGCGTTCCCGCCGTCGAGCCCGGCCTGATAGAGGGCCAGGACCGCGTCGGCGTCGGTGGCCTCCATCGGACGGATCGTCACGTCAGTCATGCGGTCTCCCGGGCGGGGCGTAGGTCTCGCGGGTCAGCGTCAGCAGTTCGGGCAGGACGGCGGGCGGGGTGTCGGACCACCAGGCCAGCCAGACGGGGATGAGCGGAGCGTCCCGTACGGCGCGGTAGGCCACGCCCGGGCGCGGGTTCTGGTGGGCGGTCGCCTCGGACGTGACACCGACCGCCTGCCCGGCGGCGATCAGCGTGAGCCACTCATCGACGCCGTGGGTGTGCCGGATGGTGGCCGGTGCGGGGCCCGGGTGCCACAGGGCGGGCGTGGTCGTGCCGGTGCGGGCGTCGATCGCGACCGGGTAGCGGGCCAGGTCGGCCATGCGCACCTGGCGGCGGCGGGCCAGGGCGTTGTCGGTGGCGATGGCGGCGAAACGGCGTTCGGCGCCGATCAGGGCCGTCGCGAAGCGCGGGTCGTCGTCGAGCGGGCGGCGGATCACGGCCACGTCGGCGATGCCTTCGCTCAGCCCCGCGGTGACCGTGTTGGACTGCACAAAGACCAGCGGTACGGCCGGGTGGGCCGCGGCCCAGGTGCGCTGCAGGCGACGGGTGTGCCGGCCCAGCGCGGCCCAGTTGTAGCCGACCCGCATCTCGCCCGCGTCTTCGGTGAGCGCACGGCGGAGGTGGGCGACCTCGTCGAGCACCCGTCGGGCGGCCGGGAGCACTTTGGCGCCGGCCGCGGTCAGCGACACGTGCCGGGTGGTGCGCTGGAGAAGCCGTACGCCCAAATTGCTCTCCAAGGCGGCGATCGAGCGCGACACCGAGGCCTGCGAGACGCCGACCGCCGACGCCGCGTCGGTGAACGTGCCCGCGTCGGCCACGGCGACCAACATCTGGAGCTGGCGCAGCTGCAGATCCATACGAGCAGCGTATAACTCGGCCGTGTCATGCATTTTTCGTATCAGTCACGGCTGCCGAGACTGGGTGCCATGAAGGCGTCCGCAGACCGCTCCTCCGGCATCGTGTCCTCCGGCATCGTGGCGATGCTCGCGAGTGGGGCGAGCAACCAGGTCGGGGCCGCGCTGGGCGCCCACGCGTTCGCGTCCATCGGCCCGGCCGGGGTGGTCGCGGTCCGCCAGTTCGTCGCGGCCGCGGTGCTGCTGCCCGTCGCCCGCCCCGACATGCGGCGGTTCACGTGGCGCCAGTGGTGGCCGACGCTGCTGCTCGGGGTCGTCTTCGCCACCATGAACTTGAGCCTCTACACGGCGATCGACCGCATCGGCCTGGGCCTGGCCGTCACCCTGGAGTTCCTGGGCCCGCTCACCGTGGCGCTCGCCGGTTCACGGACCCGCGTCGACCTGCTCTGCGCGGCGGCCGCGGCGGCCGGGGTCTACGCCCTCGTGCAGCCCGGCCCGTCGAGCGACTTCGTGGGCGTCGGCATGGGTCTGCTCGCCGCCGCCTGCTGGGCCTCCTACATTCTGCTCAACCGCCTGGTCGGCGCCCGGCTGCCCGGCCTGCAGGCGCCGGCCGCGGCCACCACGGTGTCGGCGCTGCTCTACGTGCCGGTCGCGGTCGCGCTGGCCGCCACCGGACGGCTCGACTTCGCTGCGATCGCTTTCGCGGTCGGCGCCGGCCTGCTCAGCTCGGTGATCCCGTACGCGGCCGACCTGCTCATCCTGCGCCGCGTCCCGGCACAGTTCTTCGGGCTGTTCATGAGCATCCACCCGGTGCTGGCCGCGCTGGCCGGACTGCTCCTGCTCGGGCAGTTCCTCGCTCCGACGCAGTGGGCCGGCATCGCCTTGGTCGTGGCCGCGAACGCGGTCGCCGCAACCCAGCGCCGTCCCGCCCTCGCCACTGCCGCCGCGTAAAGCCCACATGCAGAGGTGCACCACCACATGCCGCGCCCTCCTCGCATCACACCGCGCGCCGGGTCCGCCTGGCATCACGTCGCGCGCCGCGCTCTGCCTCGCCTCACGTCGCGCGCCGGGTCCGCCTCGCATCACACCGCGCGCCGCGCTCTGCCTCGCCTCACGTCGTGCGCCGGGTCCGCCTCGCATCACGTCGCGCGCCGCGACCTGCCTCGCCTGGCGCCGTGCCCCGCCTTGCGCCCCGGTTCGCGCCGCGCCCCGTCAAGCGCCGCGCTGAGCGCCCCGCACCGCCTTGCGCCGCGCCCGCCTCGCCCCGCCTCGCGCCGCGCTCTGCCTTGCCTCGCGTCGCGCGCCGCGCTCTGCCTCGCTTCGCGCCGTGCCCCGCCTTGCGCCCCGGTTCGCGCCGCGCCCCGTCAAGCGCCGCGCTGAGCGCCCCGCACCGCCTTGCGCCGCGCCCGCCTCGCCCCGCCTCGCGCCGCGCGCCGCGCCCCCGCCCCGCCCCGCCTCGCGCCGAGCATCCCGCCGCGCGCCGCGCCCAGCCCCGCACGCACGGACACGCGCTTTGCCGCCCGTCCGAGCCGTGCCGCCCGTACGGCCGCGCTGGGCCGCACCCGCCGATGAGCGGCCCATAAGGGCTCAGGTCGACATCTCACTCGGGGCATCGGGACTCTTGCCAGGCTCTCATCGTCGCGACAGCTCGTCCACGATCTCGATCGACGCGCGCCAGCCCGCGGCGTCGGCGGCGTGGGACGTTGCCACCGAGCGCACGTCGAACCTGTTCCGCGGCGTCAGACGGTCGGCGTCGGCGATCATGCGGTCTTGCAGGGCGAGCGGGATCATCTGGTCGCGGGTATGGCGGATGTAGGTGCGCGGGATGGATCCCCACGTGTCCTTGTGGCCGCGCGCGTCGGCCATCGGCACCTCGAGAGACTCGTCGGGGTGCATGCCGTTGAGCATCGTCAGGAACTCGGCGTCGGTCGCGCCGGCGCACAGCACCTGCTTGAGCTTGGCCAGCACCTTCAGGTCGCTGGTGCGGAAGTTGGTGCGGGTCGCCCCGATGACCGCGGGATCGCCGACGGCGGCACCGCCCAGCTCCAGGATCCTGCTCTCCGCGGCCTCGGGCAGTTGCAGATAGTCGGCCATGGTCGGTAGGGCCGTGCAACAGAACGCGGAGCTGTAGATCAGTCGTTCGATCAGCCGGGGCACCTCATTGGCAACGCGGTTGACCGTGGCGCCGCCCATGCTGCCGCCCCAGACGACCACCGGGCCGAGGTCGGCCGCGCGGCGAACCACAGCGACGGCAGCCTCGGCGTAGTCGTCGAGCGTGACCCCGGCCATCGGTGACCACTCGGTGGACAGCGCAGCCAGGTTCTGCGGGGCCTGATAGGACCGGCGGAACTGGCCCGAGCCGGGACTGTGGCCCGGCAGCTCGACCCCGACCGTACGGTGGCCGCGCAACGTGAGCTCGGCATCGCCGCCGGCGCTCCCGTTCGCACCCGCGACCAGCACGATCGTGGTCACATCGCGGCGGGCGGCTCCTCTCGGGCGAGTGAGAGACGGTGCGGCGGCCACCGTCGCTGCTCCGGCTGCTCCGGCGGCCAGTCCCAGCACTCCGCGCCTCGTCATGGTCGTCATGGCTTTCTCCCTTCGCTGGCGTCGGTGTCCATTGAGCCGGAGAGGAGTCGGCCGGCGGCAGCGGAGAAAGTACGTGCCAAGCACCTACTTTGGTAGGGTCCGGCCCGCCGAAGCCGCGGGTACCGTCAGGCCCATGAAACGGCGTGACCTGCTTGTCGACGTAGTGCTGCTGACCGTGCTGAGCGCGGCCGCAGCGCTCGGCGCTGTGGTGACCGCCGATGTCGTCGGGCAGGGCGCCGATCCGGTGCCCACCTGGCTGATCGTCGGGCTGCAGGTGACGACCTCAGCGGCCGTCGTCGTGCGACGCCGATGGCCCACCGGCGCCGCGCTGACCATCGTGTTGTCGGCGCTCGCGCAGACGATGCTCCTGTTGACCCAACCGACCGCCACCGTCGAGTCCCTGATGTCGGCGAACGCGTGGACGCCGCTGGCGCTGTCCGTCGCCGTGGAGCACATCACCGAGCGTGGTGTGCCCCCGCGCTGGTCGGTGCGGATCTGGGTATTGATCGCCTTGCTGGCCATAGCGAGTGTGCGTCCTTGGGAACCAACAGTCGGCATCGTCATCAACGGCCTGCTCCACAGCGCCGTGGCGCCGCTGTTCGCGCTCTACCTGGCCGCGCGCCGGCGCCGCCTTCAACTGCTGCAGGAGCGGGCCGAGCGGGCCGAGCGCGAGCAGTGGTGGCGCGCCGAACAGGCCCGGGCCGAAGAGCGGGCTCGCCTGGCAACCGAGCTGCACGACCTGGTCGCCCACCGGGTCACGCTGATGACGTTGCAGGCGCGGGCGTTGACGATGAACGCGCTCGACGACGGCACACGCCGGACGGCGGAGGAATTGCGCGAGAACGGCGCGCTGGCCTTGGACGAGTTGCGTGAGCTGGTCGGGGTGTTACGGCGCGGCGGACAGCCGGCCGAGACCCCGTTAAACGAGCCGCCGATCCCGCCGCTGGCCGAGCTGGTCGACGCAGCCGGGCGTGCCGGGCAACAGGTCACGTTCGTCGAGGCGGGCGAGTCGCCGGAGCTGTCGAGGGTGACCGGGCGCACGGCATACCGAGTGGTGCGCGAGGCTCTGACCAATGCGCGCAAGCATGCCCACGGGGCCTTCGTGACGGTCGACGCGCATTATCAGCCCGATCAGATACGCATCGTGGTGCACAACGAGGCCGGGAAGCGGGCGCTCGTGGTGGGCGGCAGCGGAACGGGGCTGGCCGGGTTGCGCGAACGGGTCGAGTCGATCGGCGGCACCCTGGAGGCCGGACCGGACGGCGCGGGCGGCTTCCGCCTGGAGACGGTCATGCCCGCGCGGGTGGCGTCGTGATCAGGGACGAGATGCTCGTGGCCGCGCCGGTGGTCCCGTGATCAGGGTGCTTGTGGTTGATGACGAGCCGCTGGTGTGTCGGCATCTGAGTGCGATTCTGTCCGCTGCGGCCGATGTCGAAGTGGTGGGCACAGCGTCGGACGGGGCCGAGGCGGCTGAGATGGTGGTGCTTGAGCGGCCTGATCTGGTTCTGATGGATCTGCGGATGCCCGGGGTGGATGGGCTTGCGGCCACGGAGCGGATCCGGGCGTTGCCGTTTCCGCCGATCGTGCTGGTATTGACCACATTCGACACGGACGGCTACGTGATTCGGGCGTTGCGAGCCGGGGCGGCGGGTTATCTGGTGAAGTCGACGCCGCCGGGGGAGTTGCTTGATCTGATCCGGGTGGCCGCTCAGGGGCACACGGTGTTGTCGCCGGTGGCCACGGAGGGGTTGGTTGCGGCCTCGGCCTCTGTCCACGAGGAGCGGGAGGCGGCGCGGGCTCGGCTGGGCGAGCTGACTGATCGGGAACGTGATGTGCTGGCCGCGATCGGGGACGGACTGTCCAACGCGGAGATCGCGCGGAGGCTCTTCCTGTCGGAGACGACCGTCAAGGGGTACGTGTCGCACCTGTTCGAGAAGCTCGGCTGCGGGAACCGTACCCAGGCGGGGCTGCTGGCGCAGGCCGCCGGGTTGACGTCGCAGGAGTGAACTTGGGGGAGTTGACGTTCCGGATTGCACCCAGTGGGGCCATCCTCCCCTTGATGGCCCCGACCGGGTCCTCTCTTCCGATGTCAGCGCCACAGGCCTAGGAATACCCGTAGTGAGACCTGTTAACGCTAACAGAGAACGGCGGCGTTGGGCCAGGTAAATCCGGAAAATTGTTTTCAGCGGGCCGATGTGGAGCCACTGAAAGCGGGCGGTCCGACGCGGGGCCGCCGGCGGGGTGAGCTAGTCCGGCGCGGGACGCTCGAGGTGGGCGGGCCGATGCGGAGGCACCCGATGCACGGCGGCATAGGCCGAGCCAGGAGGCGATGGGGCGACGCTGTCGCGGGAGTCCAGGCGGGGCCGCTGGTGGTCAGCGGGCGGATGGTGGGGCGACACCGGCGCTACGCCGTCGCGGGAGTCAGGGCGGGGCCGATGGCGGTCATCGAGCGGGCGGTGGTGCGTTGCCGTCGCGGGGATCGGGGGCGGGGCCGCTGGTGGTCAGCGGGCCGGTGGTGGGGCGACGCTGTCGCGGGGGATCAGGGTGGGGGCGATGGTGCGGCGGGCGCTCAGGTCGGGAGTGCCGGACTCGATCTGGGCCAGCAGGAGCTCGACGCCCGCGGTGGCCACGGCGTCGAAGTCGGGGCGGACCGTGGTCAGCGGCGGCGTGTAATAGGCCGCCTGGGGTACGTCGTCGAATCCCACGATGCTGATCTCTTCGGGGACCCGGCGGCCGTGCTCGCTCAGGGCTCGCAGCAGACCGAGCGCGATGTGATCGTTCGCCGTGAAGACCGCCGTCACCTCGGGGAGGCGGGCCAGCAGCTTGCCGTTGCGGTAGCCCGACTCGGCACTCCAGTCGCCGGTGAGCAGCGGGGGCTGTTCGGCGCCGGCCGCCTTGAGCGCTTCTTCCCAGCCGCGGACGCGGCCCGCGGCGTCGAACCAGTCGGCGGGGCCGGAGATGTGCCAGACCGTCGAGTGGCCGGCTTCCAGCAGGTGTTCCGTGGCGGCGCGGGCCCCGGCGACCTGGTCGACCGTGACGAGAGTGCTCGCGCGCTCGGGGTCGCCGTCGATCGTCACCAGCGGCACGTCTTCGGGCAGGCGGGCCAGGGCGGGACCGGCGCTGGCCACGGGGGCGATCACCACCAAGCCGGCGACCCGCTGGTCGAGGTGGCGCTCGACGGCGTCGGCGATGGAGCGTTCGTTGAGGCTGCGGACGCTGCCCACGTTGACCGCGAAACCGCTCTCCTGTGCGGCCTGCTCGAACGCCGTGAGCATCGACGACGGGCCGTAGAGCGCGGTGTTGGGCGCGACCACGCCGATCACCTTGGAGGTGCCGGTGACCAAGGCCCGGGCCGTACGGTTGGGGCGGTAGCCGAGCTCGGCGATCGCCGCCCGGACCTTCAGGCGGGTCTGCTCGCTGACGTTCTTGTGCTCGTTCAGGACCCGGGACACGGTCTGATGCGACACCCCTGCCAGCCGGGCGACGTCCATCATGCCCGGCGGCCGTCCGCGTTTCACACTCACCCGCACCCCGCATCCAACTGTTTGCGGGCAGGATATCCCCTCACATCGGCCGCTTGTGACGTGCGGGTCGATTGCGCCGCCGAAATCACAGAACTATTTCCGATGTCGATCGCTGCGGGAGCGTTCCCACAAAGAAACCGGGATGGAAACGCGGCGCCCCGGCGAACCTCTGGCGACGAGAGGAACGCCGGAACACCGCCGCGGCGGGACGCCGCCGCGAAGGCCCAGCAGTGAAACGGGCCTCAGAGGAAACGCCAGAGGTGGTCGTTGGTGCCGTTGTCGTCCCAGAGCACGACCTGCGCACCGGCCGTCGTGGAGGCGCCGCTCACGCCCAGGACACGTCCGCCGTTACCGCACTGGATCCGGAAATAGCCGTTGCTTCCGTAACGCAACCGCCATCGGTGGTCGGCCGTTCCGTTGTCGGCCCACTGCATGATTCGTGCACCGTTCGCATTTGCCGCGTTCTCCACGCCCAGCACCTTTCCGCTGTTCGTGTTCCGCAGCTTGAAATAGCCGCCGGAGTCGACGAGCGCGGTCCACAAATGATCGGCCGTCCCGGAGTCGCCCCACTGCACGACCAGCCCGCCGTCGGCCGTCGCCATGTTCTGCACCCCGAGCACGAGACCGCTCGCCAGATTCTGGATGCGGCGGGCGCCGTCCGGCAGGAACCGCCAGAGATTGTCGGCCGTCCCGTTGTCCGGGTCCTGCACCGCCTGCGCGCCCTGGGCCGTGGACCCGCTCAGAATGCCGAGCATTTTGCCCGTGTGCGCGTTGCGGATCCGGTGGCTTCCGTCGCCCGCGTCGATGACCGTCCAGCGGTGATCGGCCGTACCGTTGTCGGCCCACTGCATGACGCGCGCATTGTCCGCCGTAGACATGTTTTCGACCCCGAGAACCTTGGCGCTGTTGACGTTGCGGAGCTTCACGGCCGTACCGTCGGGAACGATTTCCCAGTTGTGATCCAGGGTTCCGGTGTCACTCCATTGCAGCGCGAGCCCGCCGTCGGCGGTCGACATGTCCTGGATGCCGAGCACCATATTGCTGGCCACGTTCACCAGGCGGAAGTTCGATGGCGTGGCGATGCCGCCCTCACCCGGCGCGTTCCAATAGACGATGTAGTTGTGCCCGTGCGCGTCGTAGAACGGAATGAGCGGAACCGTGGCGCCGTTCGCGGTCGCCGTGAACGTCAGCGCCGACGTGCTGGTGCGGGTGATCGAACTGGTCGTCAGCGCGGGCAGGGTGCTGAACGCCGTGTTCCCGTAGTTGCCCGAGAGCACGACCGGCCCGTACACGATCGCCGAGACGTTGCTGTTGTCGTTCGCGGCACGCATCGCCACCCGCATGGGCAGGCGCACCGTGACCACGTCGCCGGCGGCCCACGTACGGGTAATGGCCGCGTAACTACCCGGCGTGGCGGTCACGTTCGCCGTCGCCCCGTTGATCGTGATCACCGCACCGGTGGTCCAGGCGGGGATCCGTACGCGCATGGTCCAGGAACCCGCCACCGAACTGCTCACCGTCAGTGTCGTCGTGTCCGAGGCCGGGAACGACGTGGTCTGGGTGACCGTGATCCCCCGCTGCGACCAGGTCAGCACCGACGGGATGAACAGGTTGACCGTCAGCGTGGTCCCGTTGAAGAAGTAGATCGAGTCCATCAGCTTGGTGTTGGTCTCGATGCCCGTGCCCTGGCAACACCAGAACGTTCCGTAATCGGTGCTGTAGCTTCCGCCACCCACGGCCGGCCCGACCTGACCACGCCGCCCACCCGGGTTGAGCGCCGTGAAGTACACGACGTGACCGTGGCTGTCGGCCGGATTCTGCTGGCCGAGCAGGTGGTTCATCAGCGCCCGCTCGTAGAAGTCGAAGTAGGCCGCGCGATCGGGGTCGAGCAGCCACAGCTCGCGGGTCAGTTTGAGCATGTTGTACGTGTTGCACGCCTCGGCCGCGTCCGGCGAGAGGTAGGGCGCGATCGCGTTGGGAGCGCGGAAGTGCTCGGCCTGGCTGTTTCCCCCGATCACGTACGAATGGGCGTTGACCGTGATGCCCCAGGCGTTGGCCGCGATGTTCCGGTAGCGGGTCGCGCCGGTCGCCTTGTACTCGCGCGCCGCCCCCACCCACTTCGGCACCTGCGTGTTGGCGTGCAGCCCGTTGAGCTGGTCCTGGTTGGCGGCGAGCGGGTCGAAGACGGCGGCGTGGTCGAAGCGCTGGGCCACGGTCAGCCAGCGGGCGTCGCCGGTCTGCTGGTAAAGGTCGGTGAGCACGGCGTTCATGCCGCCGAACTCGATGGTGAGGGCGGTCTGCATCTGCGCGTACGAGAGCCGTCCTGTACGCCAGTCGACCCACCCGGCAAACGCGAGCAGCACGTCGCGGGCCTGTGTGTTGCCGATGTACCGCCAGACGTCGAGCAGCCCGGCCAGGGTCTTGTGCAGGCAGTAGTAGGGGACGCCGCGTCGCGTGCCGGCCTCGATGCTGGTGAGGTCGGATTCCGGGAAGCCGGACAGGTAGCCCGCGGCGAAGCCCTTGGCCGCGTTGTTGGCCTGGCACTTGGCGAGCTCGGCAACCATGTAGTTGGCCTTGTCGCGGCAGGTGGTGTCGCCCAGAACCGCCCAGGCCTGAGCCCACGCGGTGAGGAAGTGGCCCTGACTGTGCGTACGGAACTCGAAGGTCGGCGCCTCCCAGCCCCCGCACGCCGCGGCACCCTGGGTGGAGAGCCCGTGGTTGGCCCGGAAGTTGTAGAGCAGCCGGTCGGCGTCGACGAACCGCAGGTAGCTGAGCGCGCGGTTCTGGTTGTCGAGCCAGCGGCTCGCGGTCAGACGCACCTGTCCCAGCTCGAACGGGTAGGCCGAGACGCCGATGTCGGCCCGCGCGGGCGCCAGGGCCGCTGTGGCCGGTCGCGCGACGGCGGCGGCGCCGACCCCGGACGCGACGGCGGTGGCGCCCGCGGCCTGCAGCAGTCGGCGGCGGCTGAGCGGCGGCATAGACACAGGACCTCCACGCGTACGTATCGACGGGGCTCACTGTTAAGCGAGTGTGAACGATAACATCGGGTGGTGGGCTGGGCGCAAGCTCTGATTCGTGCCGCGTCCGGCGGTCGGGATGCTCGCCGCTGCGTTCCCTAGCACAAGCCAGTTGGGATGTGTCGGCTGTCCACAGTCCCGGGTTATCCACAGCGGCCAATCCCAAGATCGGCCCAACCCGGAAGAATCATTGGTGGGCGGGGGATCCCCCTGGTAGGGCGGGTAATGCGGTTGGACAGACCTACCCGGGTACGTCAGCGGGGCGCCGGCGGGGAGGCCGGCGGGCCGGGGGCGGGCGGGAGGGCGAGCAAAGTCGGCGGGCCGGGGGCGGACGGGAGGGCGAGCAAAGTCGGCGGGGTCAGCGGGCCGGGGCGAGCGGGAAGGGCGAGCGGGAGGGGCAAGCCGGCGGGGTCAGCGGGCCGGGGCTGGACCGCTGCTCGCCCGGACCACCAGTTGGGGCGCGACCAGCACGTGGTCGGGTGGCTGGCTCTCGGCGGCCGGGGAGTGGGTCATGTGCTCCAGCAGCAGCCCCAAGCTGCGCCGGCCCAGTTCGCCGAAGTCCTGGTGCACCGTGGTCAGCGGCGGCACGAAGAAGCCCGAGTCGGGCATGTCGTCGAAACCGACCACGCTCACGTCGTACGGGACCCGCTTGCCGGCCTCGTGCAACGCGCGCAGCACGCCCAGGGCGATCCGGTCGTTGGAGCAGAACACCGCCGTCACCGCGGGGTCGCGGGCCAGCGCCTGACCCTGTGCGTAGCCGGATTCGGCGTCCCACCAACCGTGCTCGACCGGGGGCACCACGGCCCCGGCCGCGTACAGGGTGCGGCGCCAGCCCTCGATGCGCTCGAACGACTCCGGCCAGTCGGGTGGCCCGGCGGCGTGGTGGACGGTCACGTGGCCGAGGTCGAGCAGGTGCTGCGTGGCCAGGCGGGCGCCCAGGGCGTTGTCGATCGAGACCGTGGGCGCCGCGTCCGACTCGCCCGCGCCGCCGACCGCCACGCACTGCAGGGACGGTGGGGCCTGGGCCAGGGCGTGGGTCACCGACTGCTTGGGGGCGATCGCGATCACGCCGTCGACCGAGTGCTGGGTCAGGCGGTCCACCGCCTCGAGCACCTGGCGCCGGTCGAGGTCGCGCACCGACGCGATGCTGACCATGTAACCGGCGTCGCGGGCCGCGCTCTCGATGCCGTACAGCATGGACGCGGGACCGAACAGCGTCGTCTCGAAGCCGATGATGCCCAGCGTGTCCGACTGCCGCGTGACCAGGGTGCGGGCGGCCAGGTTGCGGCGGTAGTTGAGCGACTGCATCGCCGCCAGCACCCGGGCCCGGGTCTCCTCGCGCACGTTGGGGTGGTTGTTGAGCACGCGGGACACGGTCTGGTGCGAGACGCCGGCGAGCTTGGCGACGTCACGCATGACGGTGAGGCGGGGCCGGTCGACTCCGTCGGCGGCGGGCTTTCTGGATGGCAAAGACGACCTCCGATGTGAGCGCGCACAGTGTACGGCGGAGACGGGCCGTGTCCATCGATCCCGACAAGGTCTTCCTGCACCTTGTCAGATTCGGCAATCCGTCGGTAACAAACCAGCGGCGAGGCCTTGACTCGGATGTTGAGAACGGTAACACTTCCGGAACGCGGGTCCTGAGAGTGAGCTCACAGCGACGCGCCGCTACGACGAGAAACGTGAGCCGGCCGCTCGATTCCCCGCGCAGCGCCGAAGCTCGCGCCTGTGAACGTTAACAGACCATGTGGAGGATTCAGTGCTCAGAAGACTTTCTCTGGCGGTGGCCGGCGGGCTCCTGCTCGCCTCGGCCGTCGCGGGCTGCGGTGGTGACGACGCCGGCTCGGGCAGCGGCGGCGGCGGAGACGACAAGATCACGCTCGGCTTCTCGCAGGTCGGCGCCGAGAGCGGCTGGCGTACGGCGAACACGAAGTCCATCCAGGAGTCGGCCGCCAGCGCCGGCATCGACCTGAAGTTCTCCGACGCCCAAGGCAAGCAGGAGAACCAGATCAAGGCGATCCGCAACTTCATCACCCAGCGGGTCGACGTGATCGCCTTCTCGCCGGTGGTCGAGAGCGGCTGGGGCACGGTGCTCAAGGAGGCCAAGGACGCCGGCATCCCGGTGATCCTGACCGACCGCGCGATCGACGACCCCGACACCTCGCTCTACAAGACCTTCATCGGCTCCGACTTCGTCGAGGAGGGCAAGAAGGCCGGCGACTGGCTGGTCAAGGAGTACGAGGGCAAGACCGACCCGGTCAACATCGTCGAGCTGCAGGGCTCGCCCGGCGCGGCGCCGGCCAACGACCGCAAGGCCGGCTTCGCCGACGTGATCAAGGCTGACACCAAGTTCAAGGTCGTCGCGTCGCAGACCGGCCAGTTCACGCGGACCGACGGCAAGGCCGTGATGGAGACCTTCCTCAAGTCGCAGCCGAAGATCGACGTGCTCTACGCGCACAACGACGACATGGGCCTGGGCGCGATCGAGGCGATCGAGGCGGCCGGCAAGAAGCCCGGCACCGACATCAAGATCATCACGGTCGACGCGGTCAAGGACGGCATGACCGCGCTCTCCGAAAACAAGATCAACTTCATCGTCGAGTGCAGCCCGCTGCTCGGCCCACAGCTGATGGACCTGGTCAAGAAGGTGCAGGACGGCCAGACGATCCCGCAGCGCGTGCTCACCGAGGAGACCACCTTCACGCCCGAGCAGGCCAAGGAAGTTCTGGCCGACCGCAAGTACTGAGTCCCGCCCGGTGGGCCGCCGTGACCCGGCGGCCCACCATCGAACGGAGCGCACATGGTCCTGCAGATGACCGGCATCAGAAAGGTCTTCCCCGGCGTCGTCGCCCTCGACGGCGTCGACTTCCGGCTGCTACCCGGCGAGATCCACGCCCTGATGGGCGAGAACGGCGCCGGCAAGTCGACGCTGATCAAGGTGCTGACCGGTGTCTACGACATCGACGGCGGCGAGATCGAGCTGGCCGGCGAGCGGGTCCGGTTCACCGGCCCGCTCCAGGCCCAGCAGGCCGGCATCAGCACCGTCTACCAGGAGGTCAACCTCTGCCCGAACCTCTCGGTGGCGGAGAACATCTTCATCGGCCGCGAGCCGCGCAGGTTCGGGCGCATCCAGTGGTCCGAAATGCGAAGACGCGCCGATAAAAGCCTGGCCCGGCTCGATCTCGACATCGACGTCTCCGCCCAGCTCGACAGCTACTCGCTCGCGATCCAGCAGATGGTGGCGATCGCCCGCGCGACCGACATCGGGAACACCAGGGTCCTGATCCTCGACGAGCCCACCTCCAGCCTCGACGCGTCAGAGGTGGAACAGCTCTTCGCAGTGATGCGGCGCCTGAAAGAGAACGGCACGGCGATCCTGTTCGTCAGCCACTTCCTCGACCAGGTCTACGAGATCGCCGACCGCATGACGGTCCTGCGCAACGGCGGCCTCATCGGCGAGTACCGCACGGCCGAACTGCCCCAGATGCAACTGGTCAGCAAGATGATCGGCAAGGAGCTGGAGGCGCTCGAGCAGATCGAGGAAGAGGTCCGGGAAGCGCCCCGCCGTGACCGCACCATCATCGAAGCGAAAGGCCTGGGGCGTACGGGCTCGATCGCGCCCTTCGATCTCACCATCCACGCCGGCGAGGTCGTCGGGCTGGCCGGACTGCTGGGCTCGGGACGCACCGAACTCGCGCGGCTGCTGTTCGGCGCCGACCGCCCCGACTCCGGTGACCTCGCGGTCGACGGCCAGCCGGTCAAGTTCCACAGCCCGCGCGACGCCATGACCAGGGGCATCGCGTTCTCCAGCGAGAACCGGCGCACCGAGGGGATCATCGGCGAGCTCACCGTCCGCGAGAACATCATCCTGGCCCTGCAGGCCGCCCGCGGCTGGACCCGCCCGATCCCGCGCCGCCGTCAGGACGAACTCGTCGACAGGTACGTCCAGGCACTGCAGATCCGTCCGGCCGACCCCGAGCGTCTCGTACGGGATCTCAGCGGCGGCAACCAGCAGAAGGTGCTGCTGGCGAGGTGGCTGATCACCGAGCCCCGCCTGCTGATCATCGACGAGCCGACCCGGGGCATCGACGTCGGCGCCAAGGCCGAGATCCAGCGACTGGTCGCCCAGCTGGCCGACGGCGGCATGGCCGTGCTGTTCGTCAGCGCCGAGCTGGAGGAGGTGCTGCGGCTCAGCCACAAGATCGAGGTGCTGCGCGACCGCCGCCTGGTCGAGGAGCTGGAGAACGGCGACGACGTCGACGCCGACCGCATCATGCACACGATCGCCAGCGGAGCCACCCCATGAACCTGACCGCCCTGCTCCGACACCGGCTCTTCTGGCCCATCGCCGTCCTGGTGGTGCTGCTCGCCAGCAACCTGGTGTTCTCCAACAACTTCTTCACGATCACCCTGCAGGACGGCCACCTGTACGGGTCACTGATCGACATCCTGCGCCGCAGCGCCCCGCTCGTGCTGGTCGCTTTGGGCATGACCCTGGTCATCTCGACCGGCGGCATCGACCTGTCCGTCGGTTCGGTCATGGCCATCTCGGGTGCCCTGGCGTGTCTGCTGATCGGCGACCTGAGCAACCCCGACTCCGTCGGACCGGTCCTGCTCGTGGTCGGCGCGGCGATCGCCCTGTGTCTCGTCTTCGGCCTGTGGAACGGCTTCCTGGTCGCGGTGCTCGGGATCCAGCCGATCATCGCGACGCTGATCCTCATGGTGGCCGGCCGCGGCGTGGCCCAGCTGATCACCGACGGGCAGATCCTCAACGTGCACTCCGCGCCCTACCGCGTGGTCGGCGCCGGATACTTCCTCGCGGTGCCCGTGAGCTTCCTGATCGCGGCGGCCGCGGTCGCTCTCACGGTCGCCGTCACCCGCCGTACGGCATTGGGACTGCTCCTGGAATCCGTCGGCGGCAGCCCCACGGCGAGCCGCCTGGCCGGCATCCGGGCGCGGCGCATCACGATCATGGTGTACGTCTTCGCGGCCGCGTTCGCCGGAGTGGCCGGGCTGATCTACAGCTCGGACGTCTCCAGCGCCGACAGCAACGCGGCCGGCAACCTGATCGAGCTCAACGCGATCCTGGCCGTGGTCATCGGTGGCACGGCGCTGACCGGCGGCCGGTTCTCGATCGCGGGCAGCGTGCTCGGCGCGGTCATCATCACCACGCTTGACATCACCGCGGTCAGCGTCGGTGTGCCGGTCGAGACGACGCTGCTGTTCAAGGCGGTCGTCGTGATCATCCTCTGCCTGGCCCAGTCGGCCACGTTCCGGGCCAAGGTGTTCGGGCGGTTCTCGGCGAAAAGGACAGTACCCGCATGATCGACGTGACGAGTCCGCCGCGGACGCCCGCGAAGAAGACAGCCAGGCGCGTCTACCGGCCCAACACCAAGCACATCCCGGTGCTGGCCACCCTCGCGTTACTGATCGTCATGTACTCGGTCGGCGTCTACAACTACGACGGCTTCGGCGACACCCAGGTGATCCTGAACGTCTTCGTCGACAACGCGTTCCTGCTCGTGGTCGCGGTCGGCATGACGTTCGTGATCCTCACCGGCGGCATCGACCTGTCCGTCGGCGCGGTCATCGCCCTGACCACCACGGTCGCCGCGACGCTGCTCAACGCCGGCTGGCCCGCGGGCGTCGTGCTGCCGGTGGCGCTTCTCATCGGCACCGTGCTGGGCTTCGGCATGGGCGCGGTCATCCACTTCTTCAAGGTGGAACCGTTCATCGCCACCCTGGCCGGCATGTTCCTGGCCCGCGGCCTGTCCCTGCTGATCAACCGCAACTCGATCCCGATCACGAACGACTTCTGGACCCAGATGGCCCAGAAGCGCTTCCGGTTCGACGACGGCGTCTTCATCTCGCTCAACGTGGTGATCGCCGTGGTCGTGGTCGTGATCGCGGCCGTCGTGCTGGCCTGGACCCGCTTCGGCCGCAACGTCTACGCGATCGGTGGCAACGCCGACTCCGCGCTCCTGATGGGACTTCCCGTCGGCCGTACGCGGATCGCCGTCTACACCCTCAGCGGCTTCTGCGCCTCGCTCGGCGGCGTGCTGTACAGCTTCTACACCTCGTCCGGCTACAGCCTGCACGGGCAGGGGCTGGAACTCGACGCGATCGCCGCCGTGGTCATCGGCGGCGTGCTGCTGACCGGCGGCTCCGGATACGTGCTGGGCACGGTGCTCGGCGTGCTGGTGCTCGGCCTGATCCAGACGATCATCACGTTCCAGGGTGACCTGAACTCGTGGTGGACCCGGATCGTGGTCGGCATCCTGCTGTTCGCCTTCATCGTGCTGCAGCGACTCGTCACGAGAAAGGCCAAGTGAGCATGGCTTACACCATCGGCGTCGACTACGGCACGCTCTCCGGCCGGGCCGTGGTCGTCCGCGTCAGCGACGGCGAAGAGGTCGGCGCCGCCGTGCACGAGTACCGGCACGGCGTCATCAAGAGCACCCTTCCCGCCACCGGGCAGCAGCTCAAACCCGACTGGGCGCTGCAGGACCCGGAGGACTACCTCGACGTGCTGCGCACCGCGGTGCCCGAGGCGGTGCGGGCCGCCGGCATTGATCCGTCCGAGGTGGTCGGCATCGCGACCGACTTCACGGCGTGCACCGTGCTGCCGGTTCTCAATGACGGAACCCCGCTGTGCCGCACGCCGGAGTTCGGGACCAGGCCTCATGCGTACGTGAAGCTCTGGAAACACCACGCCGCACAACCGCAGGCCGACCGGATCACCGAGCTGGCCCACCGCCGCGGCGAACCGTGGATCGACCGCTACGGCGGCAAGATCTCGTCGGAATGGCAGTTCGCGAAGGCGCTGCAGGTGCTGGAGGAGGACCCCGAGGTCTACGCGGCGACCGAACGCTGGATCGAGGCCGCCGACTGGATCGTCTGGCAGCTGTGCGGTCGCGAGACCCGCAACGCCTGCACGGCCGGTTACAAGGGCATCCACCAGGACGGCGCCTATCCGAGCAAGGACTATCTGGCCGAGCTCAACCCCGGGTTCGCCGACTTCGCGGACACCCGGCTGGCCCACCCGATCTCGGCGCTGGGGGAGCGGGCCGGTGGCCTGACCGCCGAGGCCGCCGGGTGGACCGGGCTGCCCGAGGGCATCGCGGTCGCCATCGGCAACGTGGACGCGCACGTCACCTCGCCCGCGGCCAAGGCGGTCGGCGAGGGGCAGATGCTGCTGGTGATGGGCACGTCGACCTGCCACGTGATGAACGGGGTGGAACTCAAGGCGGTCCCCGGCATCTGCGGTGTCGTCGACGGCGGGATCATGGCCGGGCTGTACGGCTACGAGGCCGGCCAGAGCGGCGTGGGCGACATCTTCGGCTGGTACGTCGACAGCGTCGGCCAGAGTCACGACGAGCTCTCCCGGCCGGCCGCCGAGCAACCGGCCGGGGCGCACGGCCTGATCGCGCTCGACTGGCAGAGCGGCAACCGCTCGGTCCTGGTCGACCATCACCTGTCCGGGGTCATCGCGGGCCTGACCCTGGCGACCCGACCGTTCGAGATCTACAAGGCGCTGATCGAGGCCACCGCGTACGGGACCCGGAAGATCATTGAAACGTTCGAGGCGGCCGGGGTGCCCGTCACGGAACTGGTCGCAGCCGGCGGGCTGAAGCGCAACCCGCTGGTCATGCAGATCTACGCCGACGTGCTGCGCCGCCCGTTCGGCGTGGCCACCTCGGAGCAGGCGCCCGCGCTCGGCTCGGCCATCCACGCCGCGGTGGCCGCCGGGGCCTATCCGGACGTGGCGACCGCGGCCGAGGCGATGGGCCGGATGGAGCCCTCGGTGTGGACGCCCGACACGGCGAACGCGGACGTCTACGACCGGCTCTACGCGGAGTACGAGGAGTTGCACGACTACTTCGGGCGCACGTCGGGAACCCTGCACCGCCTGCGCCGCATCAGGAACGAGGCCCTGTGAGCATCGAGGACATCCGCGCCGAGGTGTGCGACCTGCACCGGCACCTGACCCGGTGGGGCCTGGTCACCTGGACGGCCGGGAACGTGTCGGCCCGCGTACCGGGGAAGGATCTTCTGGTCATCAAACCGTCCGGCGTCGAGTACGACTCACTCACCGCCAAGTCGATGGTGGTCTGCGACCTCGACGGCAACCTGGTCGACGGCGAGCACTCGCCGTCCAGCGACACCGCTTCCCACGCGTACGTCTATCGGCACATGCCCGAGGTCAACGGGGTGGTGCACACCCACAGCCCGTACGCGACCGCCTGGGCCGCCCGGGGTGAGCCGATCCCGTGCTCGATCACCGCGATGGCCGATGAATTCGGCGGTGACATCCCGATCGGGCCGTTCGCGTTGATCGGCAGCGACGACATCGGCCGCGGCATCGTCGAAACGCTTCGCGGGTCCCGTTCGCCGGCGGTTCTCATGCGCCAGCACGGCCCGTTCACGATCGGCCCCACGGCGAAGGCCGCCGTGAAGGCCGCGGTCATGTGCGAGGACGTCGCACGCACCCTGCACCTGGCCCGGCAGCTCGGTCCCGTCGACCGGCTGCCCGCCACCGCCGTGGACAGCCTGTTCGACCGGTACCAGAACGTCTACGGCCAACCCCTGATGGAGGGACAGTAATGAGCGAGTACGAGGTCTGGTTCCTGACCGGTAGTCAGGGGCTGTACGGACCCGAGACCCTTGATCAGGTTGCCGCACAATCCGGACAAATCGCGCGGGAGTTGGGTGCTACGCTCGACGTCAAGATCGTCTGGAAGCCGGTGCTCACTTCCGCGGCCGACATCCTGACGACGGCGCGGCAGGCGAACGACGACGACCGGGTCATCGGTGTCATCGCCTGGATGCACACGTTCTCGCCGGCCAAGATGTGGATCAGCGGCCTCGACGCGCTGCGCACCCCGCTGCTGCACCTGCACACCCAGGCCAACGTCGAGCTGCCCTGGGCGTCGATCGACATGGACTTCATGAACCTGAACCAGGCCGCCCACGGCGACCGCGAGTTCGGCTACATCGAGGCCCGGCTCGGCGTCGCCCGCAAGACCGTGGCCGGGCACGTCTCCGACCCGCGGGTCACCGCCCGCATCAACACGTGGGTGCGGGCCGCCCGCGGCTATGCGGCCATGCGGTCGCTGAAGCTGGCCCGGTTCGGCGACAACATGCGGGACGTCGCGGTCACCGAGGGCGACAAGGTCGAGGCCCAGCTGCGGTTCGGGGTCTCCGTGAACACGTACGGGGTCAACGATCTGGTCGCCGTGGTCGACCAGATCGGTGATGCCGACATCGACAAGCTGGTCGGCGAGTACCACGACCTCTACCAGGTGGCCGACGCGTTGAAGGGCGACCGGCACGATTCCCTCCGGTACGCGGCGAGGATCGAACTCGGCCTGCGCGGCTTCCTCGAGGCGGGCGGTTTCCAGGCGTTCACCACGAACTTCGAGGACCTCGGCGGGCTGCGGCAGTTGCCCGGGCTGGCGGTGCAGCGCCTGATGGCCGACGGCTACGGCTTCGGCGGTGAGGGCGACTGGAAGACGTCGGTGCTGCTGCACACGCTCAAGGCGATGGCGCCCGGCGGCACGTCGTTCATGGAGGATTACACGTACGACCTCACGCCCGGCGACGAACGCATCCTCGGCGCGCACATGCTCGAGGTGTGCCCGTCGATCGCGGCCGGCCAGCCCCGCCTCGAGATCCACCCGTTGGGCATCGGCGGCCGCGAGGACCCGGTCCGCATGGTGTTCGACGCCGCGCCGGGCCCGGCCGTGGTGGTCGGCCTGACCGACATGGGGGAGCGGTTCCGCCTGGTCGCCAACGAGATCGAGGTCGTGCCCCCGTCCGAGCCGCTGCCGAAGCTACCGGTGGCGCGGGCGGTGTGGAAGCCGGCGCCCGACTTCTCGACCTCGACCGAGGCCTGGCTGACCGCGGGCGGCCCGCACCACACGGTGCTGTCGTCGGCGGTGGGCACCGAGGAGTTGACCGACCTGGCCGAGATGCTGGCGACCGAACTGCTCGTGATCGACGGCAACACGTCCATCCGCCAGTTCGCCAAGGAGGTGCGCTGGAACCAGGCCTACTACCGGCTGGCCCGCGGTTTCTAGGCGCTCTCAGGGGCTTTCCCACCATTTCAGGATCGCGCGGGCCCGGGTCGTGTTCCAGCGGCTCGGGCCGGGCGGTTCCAGAGCGAAGAACTGCTTTCCCGCGTACGGCGAATACGTCGACCACCGGCCTTGTTTCGTGCGCCGGCTCCGGACGATGTCGACGGCGTCACCGAGCCTTTCGTCGCGCACGCCGCAGGCCCGGAAGTATTCGAGCCCCCGCAGCACGTCAAAATGCCACTCGGGAAACGCGGGGAAGCGCAGACTGGCCGGAATGGCGACCTCGCCGGTGCGGTGTGACTGGTAGAGCCGGTGTTCGAGAAAGAACTCGCGTCCCCGTGCGGCGGCCGCGCCCGTGCCGATCGGGCCGCCCCTTCCCGCGTACGCCTCCAGGGCCTCCAGCGTGAGGACCGAGGTGTGGAACGAGCCGTGGCGGTCCTCGCCGCCCTTGCTCTGGCAATTCCACCCGCCGTCCTTCTGCTGCCGCTCGATCAGATGCGCGACGAGCGCGTCGAGGCCACCCGCGGGATAGCCGGAATCGCACGTGACCCGGACCAGGATCGCCGCGACGCACGTTTCCGGCGACCGCCACCGCGATCGCCATTCCCAGAGCCGTTCACATCCCTGGAGAGCGGCCGGATGCCCCGGCAGCAGCCCGAGCCAGATCAGACGCAGGAGCGTGTAGGTCGTCGAGGTCCACTTGGGGGAGTAGTCACCCTCACCCCACCCGCCCTCGGCGTTCTGCTCTTTGAGCAGCCGGGCGCCCCACCCTTCGGCGGCGACGCGGGCCCGCTCGGCGCGAACCGCTTCGTCGGACGCGCCGATCAGGTCCCGCAGCACCCGCCACCGGACCGCCGGGTCGCCCTCGAGCAGCCACTGCTCGTCCACCCCGCCACTCTACGTGCTGCGTCCCCGCTTTCGATTGATGACCGACATCCGCCGACCGTGCGTGATCCACATTGCGGACGCCTGTCACAGTGCAACTGTGAGCGCGGGTCTTGAAAAGGCCACTCATCGGCGATGAACGGGGAATCGCACATCGGGCTGCCTTTCGCGAGAACGGCTGTCCACCCGTGATTCGACAATGTGGAGCGCTGGCGCCATGCACGATTTCGGGCTTCTCGTCGAACGGCTCGTCGCGCGTTTCGGGCTGTGGAAAGTGGCCACCACACCGTTTGCGGTCGTGCCGATTTTCGTCGCTTTCGGACTGGTCGTCGGCGCGCGTTTCGCCGCGTTCATCGGCGTGGTCGCCGCTTTCTCGACGTGCCTGGTCGTGATCGTCGCACTGGGTGCCCAGGTGCGGCGTGAGCGCCGGTTGCGCGCCGGGCTCGACCGGGCGGTCATGCGCCTGACCGACACGATCTACCTGGAGGCGACCACCGCCTCGTACGTCTGGGAACGCTGGCGTGAGGAGACAACGGTCTCCCGCAACGGCGACACCGTCATCAAGCAGTGGCGCACGTTGCGCGTCAATCCCGGGGCGACGCTGCGGGTGATCTGGGTCGGCCAGACGCAGACGGCCGGGCACGTGAGCGACTACCAGCGCCGGCATCTGCGGGTCGACGCCTACGACTTCTCCCAGAAGCAGGGAAACATCGAGGTCGGCGTCCAGTACGACGTCGCGACGGTATGGCTGCCGCGCGAACAAGCGCTGGTCATGTATCTGTGCCTCGACCAGCCTCTGAGCGCAGGCCAGACGATGAACGTGCTCGTCGTGTGGAAATGGCCGGGGATGTATCGCGAACTACTGGCCGGCGGCAAGGACGAAATGAGCATCACCCGCAAACGGGCCGACGCCCGGAGGATCGACGTCGGCCTGACGTTCGACAAATCCTGCCGCCTGACCCGCAAGATGCGGATCCTGCCGCTGAACGGTTGCGCGAGACCCGCCCAGAACCTGAACGACGACGGTTCCCTGGACATCGCCGTTACCTACGGCCCGAGCAACGTCCCCGAGATCGTCGGCTTCATCCTCGACAACAAGCCCTAGCCGCGGGCTACGGTTCCGCGGGGCATCAGGACCGGGTCGAGGCGTACGGACTCGGTGGTGTGGAGGCCCGTGTCGAGTTGGTCGAGCAGCAGGCGCAACGCCTGGCGGCCGACCTCGGCGAACTCCTGGCGCACGGTGGTCAGGCCGGGATAGGTGTAGCCGGCCTCGGGGACGTCGTCGAAGCCGACCACGCTCACGTCCTCGGGGATGCGGCGGCCGCTCTCGGTCATCGCCCTCATCACGCCCAGGGCTATGTCGTCGTTGGCGGCGAAGACGGCCGTGCAGGCGGGGTTCGAGGCCAGCAGGCGTCCGCAGCGGTAGCCGGACGCGGCCGACCAGTCGGCGCGGACCGTGGGCGGGGCAGGCACGCCGGCCTCGGCCAGGGCCGCCCGCCAACCGGCCTCACGGGCCCGGCTGCCGTGCCACTGCTCGGGGCCGGCCACGTGCCAGACCGTACGGTGGCCGTTCGCCAGCAGGTGCCGTGTGGCCAGGACGCCGCCCGCGTGCTGGTCGACCGACACGTTCGGGGTGGGGCAGCCGGGCGGGCCGTCCACCGTCACCACCGGCAGGTCGGCGGGCACGGCCTCGAGCATCCCGGCGGCCGCGTCGACGGGAGCGATCACGATCAGGCCGGCGATGCCCTGGCCGGTGATCCGCCGCACGAGGCGACGGGACGCGGCGACGGCGTCGAAGCCGGAGACGTGCCCGATGGTGACGGGCAGGTCGACGTCGAGGCTGGCGTCGCCGATCGCCTGCACCATGCTGGCCGGGCCGTACAGAGTCGTGTTTTGCGCGACCACGCCGATGACAGGGGAACGGGTCGGCGCAGGACGGGTCGGCATGCTGTGCGTCCTTTGCGGAGGAGTCCCACGAGTCGTTGGTGAACGCAAACATGCTTGGTGCGGTCCGGCCCGGTCAAGCCTCCGTTACGCCCTTGTTACATCCATGTACGGGGATCGAATCAGGCCGACAAATTAGGCTCGATCCCTTGCCAAACTCAGCACGCATATGGGCCGAAACGACCCGGCGAAGACTGCGCGCGGTGCCCCGAGGCGCCGGGCCGGCGAGGCTCCCACCGCGGGTCGGGTTGCCGACACAGGCTTGCGAACGGGTCGCGAGCTGATCCTGATCTCGGCCGAGTCGTGACCGTTTTGCCGGGTAACGGCGAATGCTGCCGTTCGCCGTTATCGGCGGTCACGGTGACAGAAGGTACGTGGATCTCCGCAATGGGCAAGGCTGGGCGCATGGACGAATGGTCCTACGCACGGAGGCCTATGCATGGTGACCTGCGCATGCACATGCCGGCCGCCATGACAATACTCCGAGCGAGCGACGGGAACACGACTCTGTCCGGTACGGAATACATCGCAACTGCTGACGTACTCCCGGTGCCAGACTGCGTTGTCGACGTATTCGTCCACGTGAGAGCTACGGGAAACCACGCGCCCTGATCGCCCGCGCCCGCCCGCCGACGGCCCCCTGACCAGGTCGGAGCGGCGCAAGAAGGAAACAGAGAGTGATGATGACCGATCTACCAACTGTCGTGTCGATTGCCGCCCTCCTCGCCGTCGCGATCGCCATCGTGGTGCAGCAGCAACAGGCGCGCACCGCGCAGGCGGTCGACGTCCGCGAGCGCCACTTCGAGCTGATCAAGCTGATGCTCGACCACCCCGAGCTGGACTACAACGCCACCGACCGGCCCCCGTCCGACGAGCGCAAGACCGCGATCGGCATGAGCCTGTGGATGGCGCACTGGAACACGCTCTGGCACATCGGCAAGCTCGACGAGAAGGCCCTGCGCTTCAACCTCGAGGACCTGTTCGCCAACGCCGAGGCCCGGTCCTGGTGGCGCCGCGTCGGCAGCGCCTGGTCGTCGAAGGGCAACCGCAAGGAGCGGCGCTTCATCGCGATCGCGAACGAGGAATGCGAGGCCGCGCGCACCAAGCCGACGGTGCAGCGCCGGGAGCCGGTCAAGAGCGGTTCCGGCGTACGGGACTAAGTTCCTCAAGCCCGAGGCCGGCGCGCCGATAAGACGGGTCCCCTGTCCGCACCTACCCCCCGAGGTGCACGGTGAGCCTGTCCCGATACGCGCTGCGCACTGCCGGCTTCGGCGCCCTCTACCTGGCGGCCACGGTCGCCGGGCTCGCCACGGCCGAGTCCGGTTCGGGCGTCCGCGTCCTCTGGCCGGCCGCCGTCGCCGGCGCGCTGTGGCTGGTCGCCCAGGGGCGTTACGGCCGGCGGAACCTCGACGTCATCGCGCTCAGCGTCCTGGCCGTGCTCGCTCCGGGCAACGGCGGCGGCCTGCTGCACTCGTTCGTGCAGGCGGTGCCGCAGGTGGTCCCGGCGCTGCTGTTCGCGTGGCTGTTCGACCGCTGGCTGCCCGGCTACTGGCTGGGCCACGGCGACCGGTTCCGCCGCCTCGGGCCGACGCTGGCCCGCTTGGCCGCGGCCGCGGGTGTGGCCGCCCTCTCCGGGGCCGTGCTGCACAAGGTCATCAACACCGAGCTGGGCTTCGGCGAGGCCGGGTACGTCTTCGTCCGGGACGCCACGGCGGTGGTGCTCGCGGTTCTGGTGGTGCGGGGCGTACGGAAGCTCGTTCGGTCCCGCACCGCTCCCGCCGACCCTCCGGCTCGTCGCGGCCTGACCGTCGTCAAGTAGCGGGGTTCGCGGAGAACACCGACCAGTTCTCGGCGACCTGGAAGCCCATGTCGAGATAGAGCGGCATCCCCGGCACGCTCGAGTGCAGGAAAGCCGTCCGCACGCCGTCCCGATACGCGTCCCGCAGCACGGCCGCGGTCGCCCGCCGCCCGTAGCCCTTGCGGCGGAACGCGGGCGGCACCGCGATGTTGAAGACGCCCACCACGTCCCCGGCGATCAGCCCGAACGCGGTGGCGACCGGAACGCCGTCGACCTCGACCAGGTAGGCCCGCCCGGACGCCATGTCGATCACGGCCGGGTCGGCGAAGATCGCGAACAGCGGTTCCGGGGCCTCGAAGCCGGCCGCCATCGTGCGCTGATAGGCGAGACCGTCGGCGGCCGAGATCCGCCGCGCCCCCGGCACCTCGGCGGCGTCCTCCTCGGTGAGCTCGCGGACCATGAGCGGCAGGGCGAGACGTTTGGCCAGCCCATGATCGTCGGCGACGGCCACCACCTCGGGTTCGATCGCGTCACCCCGTACGTGAATGGTCCAGGGCACCTCCCGAAGCCGTGGCGAGTCGGAGAACTCCGAGATCTCCTCGGCCGACGGCTTCCGGCTGATCGCGGCGACGCCGTTCAGCGCCGGAAAGGGCGCCCCGGTGATCAGCTCGGCCGTGCCCCCGGGCGTCCGGCGGAAGAACCCGTTGTGCTGGGTCCCGGCAAGCATGCGGACAGCGTCGAGCCAGGCCCGCGCGGCGGTGTCCGCCGCGGTCTCGAGATTCACGTGATCAACTTAGAGGACGAAGACCCCTCATGGACCCGCTCGACGAGCCCACCCGGCTCCGACGGGCAACCTTTGACGCCGGGCGGGCCACTCATAGGTATGCGTAAATTCCTCCTCGGTGGCGCCACCGTTCTGCTGGCTGTGACGGCCGCCGTCTACGGGGTCGGCGCGGCCGACGCCGCCACCTATCCGAACCCGGGCACGGTCACCGGCTCGACCGGCGCCCACGACCCGACGATCGTGAAACGCCCCACCGGCGGCTACCTGATGGCCACGACCGGCGCCGGGATCACGCTCAAGACGTCCACGAACCGGATCGCGTTCGCCGACGCCGGGCGCGCCTTCCCGAACGGCACCTCGTGGGCCAATCCGTACACCAACGGCGACGCCAACCTGTGGGCGCCCGACATCTCGTACCGGGGCGGCAAGTACGTCATGTATTACTCGGCCTCGTCGTTCGGCTCCAGCAAGTCGGCGATCTTCCTGGCCACCAGCACCACCGGCGCCGCCGGATCGTGGACCAACCAGGGCCTGGTCATCGAGAGCACCACCTCGAGCAACTGGAACGCCATCGACCCCAACCTGACCGTCACCGCGTCGGGGGAGTGGTGGCTCAGCTTCGGCTCGTTCTGGAGCGGCATCAAGATGGTCAAGCTCAACCCGAGCACCGGCAAGCGCGCCGACAGCAGCATGGTCAACCTGGCCGAGCGATTCGTGAACAGCAAATCGGTCGAGGCGCCGTTCATCTACGCCCACGGCGGCTACTACTACCTGTTCGTTGCGTTCGACTTCTGCTGCCGCGGTGCGTCCAGCACCTACCGGATCATGGTCGGACGATCGAGGAGCATCACCGGCCCGTACGTCGATCAGGCCGGCGTGGCGATGACGGCCGGCGGCGGTACGGAGATCCTGGCCGGTCACGACAGCATCCACGGCCCCGGGCACCCGGCCGTGTTCGGTGACACCGACGCCGACGTGCTGGTCTACCACTACTACACGAACGCGGGCGACGCGCGCCTCGGCATCAACCTGCTGGGCTGGACGTCCTCGGCCTGGCCGTACGTGTACTGACCGGCTACGGCGTCAGCCTCGCCACCAGCTCGGCGACCGGCCCCGGTCGCGCCGCTCGGAAACCGGTGCCGGCCCACAGGTTCAGGCCGTCGGCGTCCCCGTCCCGGGCGGCGGCGGCCCGAAGGGGAGCGGTCAGGTGGTGCACGGCCGGATACCCGATCGGCGCCGCGCCGGAGTAGGTGTCGGTGAACCGGTTGCGCAGCGCGCGGGCCGGCTGCCCGGTGAACGCCCTGGTCACGACCGTCTCGGTGGCGCGGCCGGAGAGCATGAACTCGCGCTGGGCCGGTCGGGTGCCGGCCTCGTCGGCGAGCAGGAACGCCGTGCCGCACTGCACCGCCACGGCCCCGGCGCCGAGCAGACGATCGACATCCTCGGCGCCGGCGACACCCCCGGCCGCGATGAGTGGGACGTCCGACCTCATCGCCCTCAGCAGCGCGGATGGGGGTGTGTCGCCACGATACTGCCCCGGCGTTGTCGTCGCAGAGTGGCCGCCGGCCGTCCCGCCCTGCACGATCAGCGCGTCGGGCCCGGCCTGGAGTGCGCGGGCGGCCTCGGCGGGCGTCGTCACAGTGATCAAAACCCGGGAGCCGGCGTCGTGCAGGGCGGCCACCACGGCCCGGTCCGGCACGCCGAACGTGAAGCTCACGAGCGGAACCCCGTACGCGATCGCCATCTCGACCTTGGCCGCGAAGTGGTCGTCGTCGTCGAGCCGCAGCGGCGGAATCTCCACCCCGTACCGCTCCGCCTCGCCCCGCAGCAGGTCGCGGTAGTTGTTGAGGGCGGCCACATCCGGTGGCGGCGGCGCAGGTACGAAGATGTTGAGCCCGTATGTCCCCTCAACCGCCCGGATCTCGTCCTCGACCGCCGGCGGCGTCTTGTATCCCGCGGCCAGAAACCCAGTGGCACCCGCCTTCGTGGCCGCGTTCACCAGCGCCGGGGTGGAGGGCCCACCGGCCATCGGCGCGACGATGAGGGGCCGGATCAGGTCACGCATGCTTACCCAGCACCGAGCCGATCAGATCCGTGACCGGCCCGATCAGTTCCCCGGGCCCGGCCGAGCCGAGCGGTTCCAGCTTCGTGTTCGACCGCAGCAGCGCGATGCCCAGCGACGCCGCGATGGTCACCTGGGCCCGCAGCAGCAGCTCGTCGTCCCCGTCCTCCCAGCCCGCGAGCGCCGCCAGCCGCTCGGCGAACGTGCGTAGCATCCCGACCCGGATCTCGTCGGCGCGCGCGTCCCCCGAGGAGCGCAACAGCAGCACGAGATGGCGTGGAAACCCGTCGGTGTCGATGCCGGCCAGTTGCTCGACGATGCGTTCGGGCACCTCGTCGAGCCGGGCCCCGCCCGCCGTACGCCGCATGTCCTCGACGGCGCTGGTCAGGCACGCTTCGAACAGGCCCTCTTTCGAGCTGAAGTACCGGCTGATCAGCGCCACGTTGACCCCGGCGTCGTCCGCGATGTCACGCACGGTGGTGGCCGCATACCCATCACTGGCAAACCGGTGGCGGGCGGCCTCGAGAAGCAGCTGACGCGTCCGGGTCGCATCCCGGCGCCGGGTAGGGGTGGTCACCCGACCAGCGTACCGACCCGATTTCCCGGTAAGCGCCTGTTGACCGGTCGGCCGTGTACGGCGCCCAGTCAGGGCTGGAGTGGTCGGCGGTGTGCGAGTCCCGGTCAGGGCTGGAGTGGCCGGCGGTGTGCGACGCCCGGCCGGCGCCGGAGTGGTTGCTGGTATACGACTCCAAGTCAGGGCCCGCCCCAACCGGGGGACCACCACCCTAAGGCCCAGAAGAGCGGGCGAACGCGTTGTCCACAGGGGCGTCCGTGCCAATCTTCGGATCAAATTCTAGAGGCTTTCGTACGGCGGGGCAGCCCCGTCAGACGCAGGACGGCCGAACTCCGCCTTCGGCGGCTGCCGCGTCCAGAACCATGCGAGAGCCTACGGCCGTAGCGCGCAACCGCCCGCGAGCACGTGTCAGACCAGGGTCTGTGCCAAGCGGGGTTGGCGTGGATTGGAAGACGGCTGCGGCCTGGCCCAGCCGCCGCCCGTCGCTCACCTCACTTCGGCACCAGGTCCGACGCAGACCTCAGGCGGGTGGGTGCAGGAGCAGGGTGGCGATCTCGCGTACGCGCTCGGTGGTGATGCCGGTGCGCTGCTCGACGGCCAGCGGGTGGTCGGTCGGTTCCAGCTCGATGTGCGGACGGGTGCCGACCGGTTCGTGGTGCAGGTTGGTCTTCAGGTTGAGCGTGGGCACGTCGTACGCGGGCAGTTCGGTCGAGAGCCAGCCGAAGTAGGGCGGCTCCGAATCGCGGCCGGGGGTGTCCCACTTGTCGAGCATCCGGCGGAAGTTGTCGCGGCTCAGGGACACCCACACGCCCCAGTCGAAGTCGTTCCCGGCGTCCAGCACGGGGATGACCAGACGCGTACGGACGAAGTAGTGCTCGGCCTGGATCACGCAGATCTCGCCCTCGAGAACGCTGCGCTCGTCCTCTTCCAGCTCCGGACGCCAATAGGCGGGGGCCGGCGAACCGTACGAGAACGGGAGGCCGTGATGGGGCTCGCTGCACGAGCCGCAGTACCAAGTCTGATCATCCACGCCGGGCAACATACGCGACGTGCCGCGCGCAGGTTTCGTCCGGCTGAAAAACACGCGGGGCCTCGGGTATCCGGCTGGGATGGACGATGATCGGGCCATGAGCGATGACGCCGCTACGAAGATTCTGCTGTCCGAATCGGAGATGCCTCGGAGTTGGTACAACATCGTGCCCGATCTGCCGAGCCCGCCTCCGCCCGTTCTGCATCCGGGGACGCATCAGCCGGTCGGCCCGGAAGACCTGGCGCCGCTGTTCCCGATGGCGCTGATCGAGCAGGAGGTGACCGACGAGCGTTTCGTGACCATTCCCGAGGAAGTGCTCGACGTCTACCGCCTGTGGCGGCCGTCGCCACTTTTCCGGGCGCACCGGCTCGAAAAGGCGCTCGGCACGCCGGCGAAAATCTATTACAAGTACGAGGGTGTGTCGCCGGCCGGTTCGCACAAGCCGAACACCGCCGTGCCGCAGGCCTACTACAACGCGTCGGCGGGCATCCGGCGGCTCACCACCGAGACCGGCGCCGGCCAGTGGGGAACCGCCCTGGCGTTCGCGGCCGCGCAATTCGGCATCGAGTGTGAGATCTGGCAGGTGCGGGCGTCGTACGACCAGAAGCCGTACCGGAAAATGATGATCGAGACGTTCGGCGGCACCATTCATCCGTCGCCCTCCGAGCTGACCGAGGCCGGCCGGAAAGTGCTCGCCGACGACCCGGATTCGCCCGGTTCGCTAGGCATCGCGATCAGCGAGGCGGTGGAGGTCGCGGCCCAGCACCCCGACACGAATTACGCCCTCGGCAGCGTGCTCAACCACGTCCTGCTGCACCAGACGGTGATCGGCGAGGAGGCGTTGCTGCAACTGGCGAAGGTCGGGGCCGTCCCCGATGTGATTGTCGGCTGCACCGGCGGCGGATCGAACTTCGCCGGGCTCGCGTTCCCGTTCCTGCGCGAGAAGATGGCCGGAAACATGTCACCGATCATCCGCGCGGTCGAGCCGGCCTCGTGCCCGTCGCTGACCAAAGGCGTTTACGCGTACGACTTCGGGGACACCACCGGAATGACCCCGCTCATGAAGATGCACACGTTGGGCCATGACTTCATTCCGGACCCCATTCACGCGGGCGGGCTGCGCTACCACGGCATGGCCCCGCTGATCTCCCACGTCTATGAGCTGGGCCTGATGGAGGCCGTCGCCAAGACGCAGAAGGAATGCTTCGAGGCCGGGGTCGCCTTCGCCCGTTCCGAGGGCATCATCCCGGCCCCGGAACCGACCCACGCGCTCGCCGCCTGCATCGAGGAGGCGTTGCGCTGCAAGGAGACCGGCGAGGAGAAGGTGATTCTCACGGCGCTCTGTGGCCACGGGCATCTCGACCTTCCCGCGTACGGGAAATTCCTCGCCGGCGACATGGTGGACCACTCGCTGTCGTCCGCCGCGGTGGAAGCCGCTCTCACGAAATTGCCCGCGGTCTGAACCGGTGGTCTCCGGTGGGATCGCCACCGGAGACCACCCGTCAGGGCCGCCAGGACGCCTCGGCCGAGCCGAACGCGTCGGGCGAGAATTCCACCGCGCCCTTGGCCGACGGCACGTCGAACACAATCTGACCGGCGCGCTTCTGGCCGGCCCGGACGCCGTTGGCCGACGACAGGTTGTTCTTCGCGCAGCCGGAGAAGGCGCCACTGATCGAATCGGCGGTGATGCCGTTGTCACCGACCCATTCGAAGTGCAGCGGGTTCATCGACGCCGAGCCTTCGGTGACCGCGATGGTCACGTCGACGACCGGACTGGTCCCCGTCGTCAGCGGTCGTCGTGGTCGGCGCCGCCAAAGCGGTCGGCGCGGCTGCCACCGCCTCCGCCGGCCGCTTGTCGCTGTACTGATCCTTGTCGGCCGAGATCCGGCGACGAGTGCCGTGCCGACGCAAAAGCTGAGCCTTGCCCGGCCGTCGGAAGCATTGACGGCGCGCCACCCTGTCGTGAAAGCCATTCGCGTATGCGTTCAGGCGGAATGGCGCCAGACAACGGGCGAATCGAGCACCACGCTCGGTTCGACCGGCTCGCCGGCGATCTGACGCAGCACGGATTCGGCGGCATTACGCCCTATCTCGCGCGCCGGCTGGTGCACTGTGGAAAGCGCCGGCTGCGTACGCAACGCCCAGGAACTGTCGTCGAATCCGACCAGGCCGACGTCTTCGGGAACGCGCCGGCCCGACTCGCGCAGCGTTTCCAGGGCGCCGGCGGCGACCGCGTCCGAGGCGGCGAACACGCCATCGAGCGCGGGCTCGCGGTCGAGCAAGGCGCGCATGCCCTTGACGCCGTACGTGTAGTCGTAGAGCGGCACGTCGGCGACCAGGTTGGGGTCGAACAGGTCGCCCAGGGCCTGCTGGAAGCCGGTGAGCCGGTCGGCGCCGGAGTCGCGGTCGAGCGCGGCCGCGATCATGCCGATGCGGCGGCGGCCGGTCTCGACCAGGCGACGGGTGATCGCGCGGGCCGAGCCGATGTTGTCGATGCCGACGAACGGGATGTCGCGGTCGAGGTCGGGCGGGTGGCCGACGAACGTGGCGGGCAGCCGGATCTCGGCGATCAGCCGGGTGATCGGGTCGTGCGAGCGGGCCGACACGATGATCGCGCCGTCGACGAAGCCGCCGCTCAGGTAGCGCCCGACCCGCTGCATGTCACGGTCGGAGTCGATGACCAGGCTGACCATCTGGTGGTCGGCCAGCGACAGCACCGCGTTGGCGCCCAGCATGATCGCGCCGATGTTGGGGTCTTCGAGCAGCAGCGAATGCGGTTCCAGGGCCAGGAATCCCACCGCTTGCGACCGTTGCCGCGCGAGGTTGCTGGCGGCGCGGTTCGGCACATAGCCGACCTGGGCGATGGCCGCCTCGATGGCGGTGCGGGCGTCGCTCGACACGTATCCGCCGTTGAGCACCCGGTTGACCGTGCCCCGGGAGACGCCGGCCGCCGCGGCCACGTCATGCACGGTGGCGCGGCGCGCTTTCCTGGGCCCGGTCACGGCAACACTGTAAGGCCAAGACCACGGCGTACGCCCGTCCCCGCCCGAGCCGGGCCCTGTCACGTTGCCCACCCGCGAGGGCCGGGCTGATGCCGAGGACGCGCGGCCGGACATTCATGTGGACCTCGCGTCCGATTACCCGGTGTAGTCCCTACTCCCGCACCGGGAAGGCCCCGTGGTCGAGCGCCAGGTCCAGCCGGCGGCCCTCGGGCGGTCGGCCCAGCGGGCACCACGGCCGGTGGGCACGAAAGTCGTTCATGGAAACAGTCGGCAAACCCGGTATTGACCTCCCAGCAGCGGCGTGCCTAGTGTGTGCCCGTTCACACATTCGTCACCGGCGAGTTCGCGCGGCGAAATGTGTGCACGTGCACACACGAAGGGGAACCGATGCTGCGACGTCCGTCGGCCGTGCCCGTGGAGGGCATCGGGCTGGGCTGCGACTACAACTACGAACAGTGGTCGCCGGCCGTCTGGCGTGAGGACATGGCCCTCATGCGGGAAGCCGGCGTCGGCCTCGTCGCGATCAACGTCTTCGGATGGTCGGACGTCGAACCGCGCCCGGGCGAGTACGACTTCACCGCGCTCGACGAGATCATCGGACTGATCCACGAGGCCGGCATCCGGATCAACCTCGGCACCGGAACCGCCAGCGCCCCACCGTGGCTCACCCGCCGCCACCCCGAGGTGCTGCCGATGGCCGACGACGGCACCACCCGCTATCCCGGCGGCCGCCAGGCCTGGTGCCCGAGCTCGCCGGTCTTTCGCGAGCACGCTCTGCGGCTGGTCGAGCGGGTCGCCGCCCGCTACGGCAACCACCCGGCGCTCGCCCTCTGGCACGTCTCGAACGAGCTGGGCTGCCACAACGCGCTCTGCTACTGCGACGCCGGCGCCACCGCCTTCCGGGTCTGGCTCGAGCAGCGGTACGGCACGGTCGAGGCGCTCAACAAGGCCTGGGGCACCGCGTTCTGGAGTCAGCGCTACGCCGACTTCGACGAGGTGCAGCCCCCGCGCCGGGCGCTGTCGGTGCGCAACCCGGCCCAGCTCGTCGACTTCCAGCGGTTCTCGTCGGACGCTCTGCTCGACTACTACCGGGCCGAGGCCGAGGTGATCCGCCGGCACTCGGACGCGCCGATCACCACCAACTTCATGGTCACCGCGCACATCCGCAACCAGGACTACTGGAGCTGGACCGCGGACATGGACGTGATCGCCAACGACCACTACCTCGACCACCGCCTGCCCGACCCGGTCGCCGAACTGTCCTTCGCGGCCGACCTGACCCGCGGGCTCGCCGGCGGCCGGCCGTGGATGCTGATGGAGACCTCTACCGGCGCCGTGAACTGGCAGCCCTACAACCTCGCCAAGGAACCCGGGCAGCTGCTGCGCAACGCGCTGACCCACGTGGCCCGCGGCGCCGACGCGATCTGCTTCTTCCAGTGGCGGGCCTCGGCCCAGGGCGCCGAGAAGTTCCACTCGGCGATGCTGCCGCACGCCGGACGCGACACTGCCCTCTGGCGCGAGGTGCTCGAACTGTCCGCGGTCTTGAAAAGCCTCGGCGAGATCGCGGGCGCCACCGTCGCGGCCGACACCGCGCTGGTCTTCAGCTGGGAGTCGTGGTGGGCCACCGACACCGAGGCCCGGCCCTCCCACGACGTGCGCTACCTGGAGCAGGTGCACGCCGCCTATCGGGCGTTGCGCGAACTCGGCGTCACCGCGGACATCGTTGCCCCGGGCGCCGATCTGAGCCCGTACAAGGCCGTCGTCGTCCCCTGCCTGCACATGGTCTCCGACGCCGAGACGGCCGCGATCACGGATTACGTCCGGGACGGCGGCCGGGCGGTGATCACGTTCTACAGCGGCATCGTCGACCCCGACGACCGCGTACGGCTCGGCGGCTACCCGGGCGCGTTCCGCGACCTGCTCGGCGTGGTCAGCGAGGAGTTCGCGCCGCTGCTGCCCGGCCAGGAGGTCGCCCTGGCGAGCGGGGGCCGCGCCACGGTCTGGACCGAGCGGCTGCGCTGTACGACCGCCGAGGTCGTCGAGGCGTATGCCGACGGTAAGCCGGCCGTGACCCGCAACCAGTTCGGGGCCGGGCTCGCCTGGTATGTCGCGACCGCGCTCGACCCGGCCGACCTGCAGAACGTGCTGCGCCAGGCGGTCGGCGACCGGGGGACCGGCAGCAGCGAGACCGAGATCGTCCGCCGCGGCGACCACGTGTTCGTGATCAACCACGGCGGCAAGGACATCGAACACCCGATCACCGGCCGCGAGCTGGTGACCGGTCAGCCGGTCACCGGCTCGCTGTCCGTGCCCGCGGGCACGGTCCGAGTCGTACGGGAGGAGGCGTGACCATGACCCAGACACTCACCGCCGACATAGACAAACCGGTCGAGGCGCCGACGGGACGAGCCAGGGCCGTACGCCACGGCCGCGCGGTGCCGTTCTTCGTCGTGCCCTTCGGCGTGCTGTTCATCGTGTTCTACCTGCTGCCGATCGGCTACGCGATCGTGCAGTCGCTCTACACCGTCGAACGCACCGGCACCTTCGGCCCGGCCCGCGAGGTCTTCGGCGGCTTCACCCAGTACGAGCGGGTCTTCTCCGACGGCCCGTTCTGGACCTCGATCGGCCGGGTGCTCGGCTTCGGCGTCGTCCAGGTGCCGGTCATGCTGGGCCTGGCCCTGCTGCTGGCCCTGCTGCTCGACTCGGGCCTGGTCAAGGGCCGCCGCTTCTTCCGGCTGGCCTTCTTCGTGCCGTACGCGGTCCCGGGTGTCATCGCCGCGATCATGTGGGGCTTCCTCTACTCACCGAACCTCTCCCCGCTCAAGCCGGTCACCAGCGCGATCGACTTCCTCTCGGCCGACCTCGTGCTCTGGGCCATGGCCAACGTCGTGACCTGGGTCTACGTCGGTTACAACATGCTGATCATCTATTCGGCCCTGCTGGCCATCCCGGCCGAGGTGTACGAGGCGGCGCGGATCGACGGCGCCGGCCCGTGGCGCATCGCCTGGTCCATCAAGATCCCGCTGGTGATGCCGGCGATCGTGCTGACCACGGTCTTCTCGATCATCGGCACGCTGCAACTGCTGGCCGAGCCGCAGGTGTTCCGCAGCTTCAGCTCGGCGGTCTCCAGCACGTACACGCCCAACCTGACCGTGTACTCGACGTCGTCGATCCCGAACTTCAACCTCGCCGCGGCCTTCTCGGTGGTGCTGGCGCTGGCGACGTTCGTCCTCTCCTTCGCCTTCCTGAAGTTCACGTCTCGGAAGGGTGTCCAGTGAGCGTCCTCCCGGCTTCCTCCGCGTCCGCCGTCGACTCCGCGTCCGCACCCGGAAGCGGCGGCCGCAGCAAGATCAAAGAGCCACTTCTTTCCCGTACGGCGGCCATGCTCGTCATGGCGGTGTGCACCCTCTACTTCCTGGTGCCGATCTGGTGGCTCTTCGTCGGGGCCAGCAAGAGCTCCGACCAGTTCACCAGCACGAACCCGCTCTGGTTCGCCGACTTCGACCTGTTCGCCAACATCGGCGACCTGATCGCCTACCGCGACGGCGTGTTCCTGCGCTGGATGCTCAACAGCCTGCTCTACACCGGCGGCGCCGCGCTGCTCGGCACCGTGCTGGCCGCGATGTGCGGCTACGCGCTGGCCAAATATCGGTTCCGCGGCCGCGAACTGCTCTTCAACGTCGTGCTCAGCGGCGTGCTCGTGCCGGCCACCGCGCTCGCCCTGCCGCTGTTCCTGCTGTTCAGCAAGGTTGACGCGACCAACACGTTCTGGGCGGTGTTCCTGCCCAGCCTGGTCAACCCGTTCGGCGTCTACCTGGCCCGCATCTACGCCACCGCCAGCGTTCCCGACGAGCTGCTCGAGGCGGCCCGCATCGACGGCTCGGGCGAGATCCGCACGTTCTTCAAGGTGGCGACCCGGCTGATGTTCCCGGCCCTCGTCACGATCTTCCTGTTCCACTTCGTCGCCGTCTGGAACAACTTCCTGCTCCCGCTGATCATGCTCAGCGACGAGCGGCTGTTCCCCGTGACGCTCGGCCTCTACACCTGGAACACCCAGGTGAACCAAATTCCCGAGCTGCGCGGCCTGGTGATCATCGGCGCCCTGCTCTCGATCACGCCGCTGGTGGTCGCGTTCCTGCTTCTGCAGCGGTTCTGGCGCAACGGCCTGGGTGCCGGCGCCGTCAAGTAGTACCCCTAGCACCCCTCTCACCCCGTCAAAGGAAACGCCATGCGTAAACGCCTCAGCGCCTTGCTGATCTCGGTGCTTGCCCTGTCCGCCTGCGGGTCCGGCGGAGACGACTCCTCGTCCGAGGGCGCCGCGGCCGCCTCCTGCGCGCCGTCGTCCGGCCCGGTCACCCTCACCTACACGACCTGGATCCCCGGGATCGAGAACGTGGTGAAGGCCTGGAACGACAAGAACCCGAACATCCAGGTCAAGGTGCAGACCGGCCCCAACGGCAACGGCGGCACCTACCAGAACTTCTTCAACCAGCTGAAGGCCGGCAACACCCCCGACCTCGGCCACATCGAGTACGACGCGCTGCCCAGCTTCCGCGTGCAGGACGGCCTGTTCGACGTCGCCTCCTGCGACATCGTGGCCAAGGCCAAGGACCAGTTCATCCCGTGGACCTGGAACCAGGTCAGCTTCGGCGACGACAAGTCGGCCTGGGGCATCCCGCAGGACTCGGGCCCGATGGCGCTGTTCTACCGGGCCGACCTGTTCGAGAAGAACGGCATCCCGGTGCCGAAGACCTGGGACGAGTACGCGGCGGCGGCCGAGAAGGTGAAGGCGGCCGGCGGCTACATCACCAACTTCTCGCAGAGCGACATCAACCAGTTCGCGGGCTTCGCGTGGCAGGCCGGCGGCCGCTGGTTCGCCAACGACGGCCAGCAGTGGACCGTCAACCTGACCGACGACAAGACCAAGAAGGTCGCCGACTACTGGCAGAACCTGATCAGCAAGAAGCTCGTCTCGACCGTCCCGCCATGGACCACCGAGTGGGACAACGCCTACAACTCCAGCTCGGCCTGGACCTGGGTCTCCGCCGTCTGGGGCGCCAACTCGATCATGAGCGGCGCGCCGAAGACGGCCGGCAAGTGGCGCGTCGCTCCGATGCCGCAGTGGAGCGCCGGCGAGTCGATCGCGGGCAACTGGGGCGGCTCGGCCACCGCGATCTTCAAGACCTCCAAGCACCCGTACGAGGCCGCGCAGTTCGCCCTGTGGCTCAACACCAGCGAGGAAGCGCTCGGCCTGCTCAACAAGGAGGCCCAGCTCTACCCGGCGACCACGGCCGGAACCAAGTATTCGTACCTGGCCAACCCGGTCGAGTTCTATGGTGACCAGAAGATCTACGAGGTCTTCGCGCAGGCCGCCACCGAGGTCACGCCCGACTTCACGTGGGGACCGACGATGACCTCGACGTACGCGAACGCCTCGGACGGCTTCAAGGCGGCCGTCTCGGGCAGCGGCACCCTGACCGACGCCCTCACCTCCGCCCAGAAGTCGACCATCGACACCCTCAAGTCCCAGGCCATCCCGGTCAAGGAGTAACACGCGTTGTTGATCCACCTGCAGGCCGCGGGCACCAGTTTCGTGCTGGACGCCCGCGGCCCGCGGCCACCCGCCGTCCTGCACTGGGGAGCCGCGCTCGGCGACCTCGCCGCCGACGATCTGGCCGCCTTCGCCGCCTCGGCCGTGCCCGCCAACCCGCCCAGCTCGCTCGACGAGCCGCCCTACCTGTCGCTGCTGCCGACGCTGGGCGACGGCTGGAACGGCCGTCCCGCCTTCTCGGGCACACCCGGCCGCCCCCGCTGGACCCTGGCCGGCGTCTCCCAGCCCTCGCCCGGCTCGATCCTCATCTCGCTGACCGACGGCCCCCTCACCGTCACGACCGAGATCGAGCTGAGCGCGCAGGGCGTGCTGCGGATGCGGCACACCCTGGCCAACGCCGGCGACGCGGACCTGGGCCTCGGCTCGCTCGCGGTTGTCCTGCCCGTGCCCGCGCGGGCGTCGGACCTGCTCGACTTCGCCGGCATCTGGGCCTACGAGCGCAAACCGCAGCGCACGCCGATGCGGACCGGCGCCTGGACCCGCGAGACCCGGCACGGCAAGCCCGGCCACGACGACCCGTACGTGATGATGCTCGGCACCCCCGGCTTCACCTTCCGCTCGGGCGAGGTGTGGGCCGTGCACCTGGCGTGGAGCGGCGACAAGCAGCTGTGGGCCGAACGCAGCACTCTCGGCTCGACCGTGCTCGGCGCCGGCGAGCTGCTGGCCCCGGGGGAGGTCGGCCTCGAACCCGGCGGCGCCTACACCACCCCCTGGACCGTCGCCGTCTGGTCGGCCACCGGTATCGACGGGCTGTCGGACCGGCTGCACGACTGGATCCGGTCGCGGCGCGCGCCGTTGAAGCCGAGGCCGGTGGTGCTCAACACCTGGGAGGCCGTCTACTTCGACCACTCGCTGGAACGCCTTACCGCGCTCGCCGACGCCGCCGCCTCGGTCGGGGTCGAACGGTTCGTGCTCGACGACGGCTGGTTCCGCGGCCGCACCGACGACCGGCGTGCCCTCGGCGACTGGACCGTCGACCCGACCCGCTGGCCCGACGGCCTCGGCCCGCTCATCAAGGCCGTGCACGAGCGCGGCATGGAGTTCGGGCTCTGGCTGGAGCCCGAGATGGTCTCGCCCGACTCCGATCTGGCCCGGGCCCACCCCGACTGGATCCTCGGCGGCCCCGGCGCGGCGACCTGGCGTCACCAGCAGGTGCTCAACCTGGCCGTCCCCGAAGCCTACGACTATGTGCTCGGCGCGATCAGCGAGCTCCTCACGACGTACGAAATCGCCTTTGTGAAGTGGGACCACAACCGCGACGTGGCCCAGGAAGGCTCGGCCCACCGCCAGACGACCGCCCTCTACGGGCTGCTGGCCGAACTCAAGCGTCGCTTCCCGGCGGTCGAGATCGAGAGCTGCGCCGCCGGCGGGGGCCGGATCGACCTCGGCATCCTCGAACACACCGACCGTTTCTGGACGTCCGACACCAACGACGCCCTGGAGCGTCAGCAGATCCAGCGCTGGACGAGCGTGCTGATGCCGCCCGAGCTGCTCGGCTCGCACGTCGGCGCCCCGACCGCCCACATCACCGGCCGTACCGGCGCGCTCGGTTTCCGCTTGGCCACGTCGCTGTTCGGCCACGCCGGCATCGAGTGGGACCTGACCACAACCACCGACGACGAGCGGGCACTGATCCGCGGGTGGGTAGCCGAGTACAAACAGCGGCGTTCGCTGCTGCACAGCGGCCGGGTGGTCCGCTCCGGCGGCGACGACCCCGACCGCCTCGTGCACGGAGTCGTCTCGCTCGACCAGCGCACGGCCCTGTTCGCCGTGGCCGTCCTGCGCGCACCGGGTTCCGCGATCCCTGAGCCGGTGCGTTTCCCGGGTCTCGACCCCGACCGCCGCTACACCGTGCGTCCGCTCGCGCTCGGTGCCCCGCCCCGGACCGTCCAGGACGCACCACCCCCGTGGCTGGCAGCCGGTGAGGTCACCCTTCCCGGGCGAGTGTTGCTGGAGGCCGGGCTTCCGGTCCCGTTGCTCACCCCGGAGCAGGCCATGCTGTTCACCGTCGACGCGGTCTGACTCATCCATCGGACCAGCCCCGACAGCCGACCAGGAAGGCGTGGCGGTATCCACCGTGCACGCCGTCCTGACGCGCCACACCGCGAACCGGCTCTCCCACCTCGCCCGGGCCGCCGTCCGTCGCACTGGCAACCACACCGGACATCACACCCTTCGCAGCGCCGTGGTTTCCGGCTGGCTTTCGCAGGGCGTGGACGGCGGCGGGGCCCCAAGCCGGCCGCGTGTCGCGACGATCAGGACCAGTGCGGCCAGACCGGAACCGATCACCAGAGCATGCAGCGAGTCGCTGAAGGCGTCGAGCCGCGGGAAGATCTGGGGCCAGGCCAGCGAGAACACCGTGTTGACGTTCGCGTGCAGCAGCATGGCGAGGGGCAGACTCTCTCCGCTTCGGTTGAACACCCAGGTCAGCACGATGCTCAGCAGCACCGAGCTGAGCACGAACTCCGCCGGCATCCGCCAGTCGACATCGGGCCAGCCGGCCCACTCGGTGAAGAACAGC
The DNA here is from genome assembly GCF_016834655.1 of Paractinoplanes ovalisporus. GTDB lineage: Bacteria > Actinomycetota > Actinomycetes > Mycobacteriales > Micromonosporaceae > Actinoplanes > Actinoplanes ovalisporus. The sequence goes on along the minus strand of NZ_JAENHP010000028.1, from coordinate 36,211 downwards.
GGCAGATGCCAGGCGCCCCACAGCGGGCCGATCACGAGCGAACCCGTCAGGGGCCCGAACCGGGCCTGCAAGCGCGGCTGTGCGAAATCGCGCCACCCCGGTTCCTCGGACAGCCCGGTCGTCAGCACCTGAAGGACCAACAGCGGTAGGTACGCGACCAGCGTCGCCGCCGATGGGAAGGTCATGTCCGCCGCGGCGTCGGGCAGGAGAAGGGTGGACGCCACCATGACCGCCGGCACGACGAAGAGAACCCCGGCATACCACCGGAGGCCTACTCGCCAGCGAACCAGGCGCCGGGCCCAGCGGCGCAGGCCGGGCCGGCCCTGGGTGACGGCGGTGACGAGCAGGGCCGACGTGACCGGGCCCAGATAAGCGCCCGGCAACAGGCCGAGCGTCTGCGAGCTGCCGAGGACCGACGGGAACCGCCAGGGAAAGACGCCCAGGCCGTTGGCCGAGAGCACATAGGGCAGCCAGAACAACCATGTCAGCCCGAACGTCAGCAGGAAGAAGGTGAAGATAGGACGGCGTTGCGGGAATGTCATGGCCGGAAGAAGACCACCGTGGACACCGCCCGGGCACTACGTCTGGACACCGTCTTCGGGTAGGGCTAGGCATACCTCAGATGTAGTGCCAGACACCTTGGGGCGGCATGCGCAGCACCGCTAGCTTGGCTCTCGTGTCCGCACTCACCGCATTACGCAGTCGGCGCTTCCTGGCCACCTGGTGGCCTTGGCGGTCGCTCGCATTCCTCGTGACCAGCATCCCGCTCATAGTGGTGACCGCAGCGGCGCTCGGCCTGTTCGCGGCGCCGTGGATCGTGCTGATCCGTCGGCTCGGCACCGGCCGCACCGACGCCCTCGAGGCGCTGCTGCTGTTCGTTGCGGGTGCGGTGCTGCTGGGCGGCCTCGGGCCCTTGGTCGCATGGCCCCTGGCCGGGCTCGAGCGACGGAGGCTGCGCTTGGCCGACGACCGGTTCCTCAGGCTCAGCCCTTCACGGTGGCGACGATTCGGATACGCCGTCCTGCTCGTCACCATCGTCCCGGTGGTCTACGGCGTGCTGGCGTTCATCGAGATCCTGATCGTCGTTCTGGCGCTCAGCCCGTGGCTCGTCGACCAAGGGCCGATCTCCTTCGGCATCATCATTATCGCGACGGCGAGCGAGGCCGTGCCTTATGCGGTCGCGGGTGTCATCGCGCTGGCTTCCATGCCCTATCTGGTCGCCGTGACGGCGGGGGCGCACGCGGCGGCGGCCCGGGCCCTGCTGCACACCGGCAGCGGGGAGAAGCTCCGCGCGGAACTGGTCGAGGTGTCGCGGTCGCGGGCCCGCATGGCCGACGCGTTCGAGGCCGAGCGCCGGCGGATCGAGCGCGACCTGCACGACGGCGCCCAGCAGAAGCTCGTCGGCCTGACGCTGCAGCTGGGGCTGGCGAAAATCGACCTTCCCGAGGGCTCGCCGGCCGCCGCTCCGGTCGCGACCGCGCATCGGCAGGCCAAGGAACTCATGGGAGAGCTGCGCGAACTCATCCATGGCATCCGGCCGCAGGTGCTGACCGACCTCGGCTTGCCGGCCGCGCTGCGCGACCTCGCCGGGCAGACACCGATGCCGGTCGACGTCCACACCGAGCTGCCGTCGCGGCCGCCCGAACACCTGGAGGCAACGGCTTACTTCGTGGTCGCCGAAGCACTGGCGAACGTGGCCAAGCACAGCGGCGCGGCGCGCGCGGCCGTAGAAGCCCGCGCAGAAGACGGGACGCTGGTGGTCGAGGTGCGCGACGACGGCCGGGGTGGTGCCGACCTCGAGCGCGGAACGGGCCTGGTCGGGCTGGCCGACCGGGTGGCCGTGGCGGACGGCCGGATGCTGCTCGCCAGCCCGCTTGGTGGTCCGACCATGATCCGGGTGGAGCTGCCGTGGCCGCGCAAATGAGCGGGCCACCAGCCGCGGCCGGGGCGACGAGCGAGCGGCGTGCCACCGAGGGGGAGCGGGTGCGGGTAGTTCTGGCGGAAGACGGCGTTCTGCTGCGGGAAGGAGTCGCGGGTCTGCTGGGGCGGTTCGGGTTCGAGGTGGTTGCCGCTGTGGGGGACGCGGTGGCGCTCGAGGCGGCCGTCGGTGAGTTTCGGCCCGAGCTTGTGGTGACCGACATCCGGATGCCGCCGGGGTTCAGTGACGAGGGGCTGCGGGCCGCGGTTCGGCTTCGGCGGGACTGTCCGGGGCTGGCGGTAGTGGCGCTCAGTCAGTTCGTGCAGGACGGCTATGCGACCGAACTGCTGGAGTCCGGTGGGGGCGTCGGCTATCTGTTGAAAGACAGGGTGGTTGATGTTGAGGAGTTTGTGGACGCGCTGCGGCGGGTTGTCGCGGGCGAGACGGTGATCGACCCTGAGGTGGTCCGGCGGCTGCTGGTGCGGCGTAGCGATCCGGTCTCGCTGTTGTCTCCGCGGGAGCGGGAGGTGCTGGCGCTTGTCGCGCAGGGGCATTCGAATGCGGCCATCGCTCGGACGCTGTCGCTGTCGGAGGCGGCCGTCGGCAAGCACGTGGGCAACATTCTCGCGAAGTTCGCCCTGCCGCCCGACGACAACACCAACCGGCGCGTTCTCGCGGCGCTCACCTACCTCAGAGGCGACGTCCCAGCCTCCGGCGCTTGATCGGCTCCGTCGCGACCGAGCACAGGAGACGTGCGACGGATGGCAGGTGCTGGACGCGGGATGCACGGTGTGCGGTGCGCGGACGGCAGCCGCTCGATGGAAGTGTGCACGGCGGCAGGTGCTGGACGCGGGATGCGGCGTGTGGTGAGCGGGACGGCAGCCGCTCGATGGAGGTGAGTAGGGCGGCAGGTGCTGACGCAGGGATGCGGGGTGTGCGGGACAGCAGGGGCTGGACGCGAAATGCGGTGTGTGGTGAGCGGGACGGCAGCCGCTCGATGGAGGTGTGTACGGCGGCAGGTGCTGGACGCAGGGATGCGGGGTGTGCGGGACAGCAGGTGCTGGACGTGGAGTGGGTGGGAGCCTGTTGCCGCCGGACGCGTGAAGCGTCCGGCGGCGGGGAATCGGGGCGGTCAGGCCGAGAGGCGGATCAGCTCCACTTGGCCGTCGACGCTCAGCGGGCCGGCGGCGTACGGAATGAGCAGGGTGTCGCCACGCCGGACGGGGAGGGTGTCGTGCTCGCCGGTCAGGGTGCCCTCGCCGGAGACCGCGACCGCGATGCCGAAGCCCTGGGGCAGGCGGTCGCCGGCGCGGTGGCGGGTGGCCGAGAAGAACTCGTCGGCGGCCGCGGGGAGCAGGCGGTCGGTGCCGCGCAGCTGCTCGATGCGGGCCGGCGACCAGGCGCTGCGGTCGACGCACTGCAGGGCCAGGTCGTAGCCCAGGTTGAGATGGCCGTCGGCCAGGCCGAAACCCTCGTACTCCAGCAGCACCGAGAAGTCGGTCGGCTCCTGGACCTCGACCAGCAGGATGCCGTCGCCGATGGCGTGGGGGAGGCCGGCGGGGCAGAGGATCGCGTCGCCCGCTGAGACCGGGACCTTGTTGGTGGCGGCCAGCATCTCGTCCGTTTTCTGGCCGGCCACCCACGTCGCCAGCTCGTCGGCCTCGACGTCGCGGGCGAAACCCAGGTGCACAAACGCGTCGTCCCGTGCCGAGACGATCACCCAGGCTTCGGTCTTTCCGTACGGGGATGCCAGGTGCGCGGTGGCGAAGGAGCGGTCGGGGTGCACGTGCAGGGGCAGGCGTTGACCGGCGTCGAGCAGCTTGACCAGCACGCCGGTGTCGGTGCGGTCGGGGCCCAGCCACCAGCCCGGCTCGGCGGCGATCGCCTCGGCCAGCAGGCGGCCGTCCGGCAGGGACGACTGACCGGAGGGGCCCAGGCCGAAACGGTCAGTCGTCGAGCCGACCCAGTCTTCGGGACGGTCCTCCAGAGCGGGCACGTTGCGGAACGACGCGATCCGGCCGGCGCCTCGGTAGAACGTCTCGGGCTGGTTCGCGGGCAGAGTTATGACAGTCATCGGTGTGCCTTTCCGGCGATCGCGGAGAGAAAGCCGCCAACAAAAGTGTCGCCCAGGCCGACCGTCGTCGGGTTCGCGACGTCGAGCTGGAAGGCCGGCCGGCAGCTGACCACCTCGCCCAGCCGGTCGGCGAGGGCGGTCGCGAACACCACCGACTCGGCGCGGCGCCGGCGGGTCCGCAGCTCCTCGCCGTCGGCGCGGGTCATGTCGTCGCCGTGCACATAGCGGGTCGCGGCCATGACGATGCCGGCGTCGACCGCGTCCGTGTAGGAGGCGGCGTCGGCGCCGTAGGCGAGGGCCCAGTATTTGGTGTGCAGCACCAGGATCGGGGCCGGGATGAGCTTCGACAACGCAGCCAGGGCGTCCGCGACCTCGGCCGGTGACAACAGATCCACCGTACGGCCGAGGTAGGTCTGCAGCTCGTCCTCGTTCAGGCCGTAGACGTCGATGCGGTCGAGCAGCGCCGCGCGGACCCGCGCGCTGAACGCGGGCTCGTGGTAGGCCGCGTCCTCGAAGTAGGTGACCGCGTCGGCCGGCAGCTGCCTCATGTGCTCGCGCAGCGCGGCCAGCCGCGAGTCGAGCAGAGTCTCGTCGCGCATCGCGTTGAAGCCGGAGATCAGGAAGACCGAGGCCCGGCTGAGCCGCGACCCCAGGTCGTCGGTGAGCAGCATGATCTCGTTGGCCGGGTCGTTGACGTAGATCAGGCGGTTCGGGAACGGCGAGGTGAGGTCGAGGTCGCCCGCCCGCACGTGCAGGCCCTGGTCGAACTGCACGATCAGGTGCGGGAAGAACGTGTCCTCGGTGCCCGAGTTGAACCACTCGCCGCCGGCCGGCAGCAGACGGCGGAAGTCGTCGTTGACGGTGACCAGGTGCAGGGCGGACGGGATGCCGAGCCGGTCGAGCAGGAGCCCGGCCCGCACCGAGGTGCCGCCCAGGGTCGTACGGTGGGCAAAGCGGTCGGCGAAGGTGGACAGCGCCGGGGCCGAGGCGACGAAGTGCTCGCCGCCCCCGCCCCGGGCCACGTATCCCAGGATCGACACGACCAGGTCCCGTTCGCTGCTCACCACGGCCGGCGGTGATGTCAGCTCCGCGGCGCGGATGCCGTACGAGGTAATCAGCTGTTCCAGGACATCGGCGGTGAGCTTCAACTCGTAGTCGACACAACCGCCGAGGCCCAGGACTACACGGGACGCGTCGCTCATGTCAGTACAGCGAGGCCTTGCCGGCGGCGCCGAACAGCTCGATCTTCTGGGCGGCGACCTCGTTCATGGCCGCGATGCAGGCGGGCTGGATGGCGTTGGGCTCGCGGGTCTTGGGGTCGTTGCCCAGAACCTCACGCATCTTGTTGTGGTAGGCCACCTTGATGTCGGTCGAGATGTTGATCTTGTTGATGCCGATGCGCGCGGCCTCACGGATCTCGTCGTCCGGGTTGCCCGAGCCGCCGTGCAGCACCAGCGGGATGCCGACCCGGCCCTTGATCTCCTTGAGCAGGTCGAGCTTGAGCTCCGGCTTGAGGTGCGCCGGGTAGAAGCCGTGGAACGTGCCGATCGCGATGGCCAGGCTGTCCACACCGGTCTGCTTGACGTAGGTGACCGCGTCGTCCGGGTCGGTGTAGATGATGGTGTCGGAGCCGCCCTCGGCGTACGTGTCGTTGCCGCCGATCGTGCCCAGCTCGCCCTCGACCGAGACGCCCAGCACGTGCGCCGAGTCCACGACCTTCTTGGTGATGGCCAGGTTGTCGTCGAACGGCTTCATCGAGGCGTCGATCATGACGGACGTGAAGCCGTACTGGACCGCCTGGAGAACCTGCTCGTAGGTGCCGCCGTGGTCCCAGTGGATCGCGATCGGCACGCTCGAACGGTGCGAGCGCTCGATGATGCCGGCGATCATGTCGCGGCCGATGTGCGCCACCTCGTCCGGGTGGATCGCCACGATGAGGGGGGCGTTCGTCTCCTCGCTGATCTCCACGATGCCCTTGAACATCGCCCAGTCGCTGATGTTGAAGGCGGGCACGGCGAAGTTGTGCTCGTTAGCGACGTCGAGGATCGCCTTGCCGGTCGTGAGCATGTGCTTGTTTCTCCTTTTGGGATTCCCGAACGAAAAGCGGGGGGTCAGGCTTTGACGGCGCCGGAGGTGAGTCCCCCGATGAACCGCCGCTGGAAAATCAGGAAGAGGACGAGAACGGGGATGGAGCCGAGGATGCTCATCGCCATCATCTGGTTCCACTCGTACGAGTGCTGGCCCATGAGCAGCTGGATGCCGATCGGGACCGTGCGCATGTCGTCGGTGCGAGTCAGCGCGAGCGCGAACAGGTACTCGTTCCACGAGATCATGAACGTGTAGACGCCGACGGCGATGAGACCCGGGACCGAGATCGGCACGAGGATGCGCCACAGAGCGGTCCAGCTGTTGCCTCCGTCGACCTTGACGGATTCGTCCAGCTCTTTCGGGAGCGTGTTGAAGTAGGCGGTCATCATGATGATCGCGTAGGGCAGGGTGAACACCATGTGGGTGAGGATCAGACCCGGATAGGTGTTGTAGAGACCGAGCGCGACGACGAGCCCGAAGTACGGAATGACCAGCGTGATCGGCGGGACGGCCTGGACGCTGACGATCACCGCGTTGATCGTCTTGGAGAACGGGAACGTGAAGCGGCTGAACGCGTACGAGGCCAGGACCGCCACGAGCAGCGTCAGCACCGTGACGGCGATCGCGACGATGTAGCTGTTGAGGAAGAACCGCAGCTGAGCGCCGTTGCCGAGGATCTCGGTGTAGGCGTCGAACGAGAAGCTCTCCGTGATCAGCTTCGGCGGGTTCTGGAACACCTCGCCGTTGGCCTTGAACGAGGTGGAGAGCATCCACAGCACCGGCAGGCCGGCGAACAGGCCACCGAGGGTCAGTCCGACGATCAGGCCGGCCTTCGCGAGGGTGCGCCGCGGCCCCTTGAGAGTCGCTGTCGTCATCACCGCTCCCTTTGCTGACGGACGTAGAAGAAGGCCAGGATCATCGTCAGCAGCAGGACGATCACGGCGCTGGCGGAAGCGGTGGCGAACTCGTACTCGCTGAAAGCCAGCTTGTAGGTGAAGGTGCTGAGCATCTCGGTCGAGTTCAGAGGCCCGCCGCCGGTCATCATCCAGATCAGCGCGAACTGCTGGGACGTCCAGATCAGGTCGAGTACGGCCATGCTGATGATCACCGGGCGCAGCTGCGGGATCGTCACGTTCCAGAACTTCTGCCACGGGTTCGCCCCGTCCACGGAAGCCGCCTCGTACAGCTCGCCGGGGATGCCCTGCAGGCCGGCCAGCAAACTGATCATGAAGAACGGATAGCCCGACCAGATGTTCACGAACGTCACGACCCAGAGCGCCGAGCCGGGGTCACCGAGCCAGTTCACGCCGTCCTGGATGATGCCCAGGGTCTGCAGCACGTAGTTGATGACGCCGGAGGGGTCGAGCAGCAGCCGCCAGATGACGGCGATGACCGCGATCGTGAACAGCCAGGGAAGCACGTAGACGACCCGGAAGATCGCCTTGGTGACACCGCTCAGCATGCCGGAGTTCAGCATCATGGCGAAGCCCAGGCCGAGGAGCAGGTGGGCCACCATGCTGACCGTGATGAAGATGAACGTGTTCTTCAGCGCGGCCACGAAGTCCGGGTCGGTGAGCACGTCCGTGTAGTTGGCGAACCCGGCGAACACCGAGTTCTCCTGGACGATCACGTTGTCCCGGAACGAGTAGCTGATCACCATGATGATGGGGACCACCATCAGGACCACGATCAACACGATGGTCGGGGACAGGTAGCCGAACGGGATGAGCCGGCGGGCCACCGATTTCTTGGTGCGCGTGGGCGCCTCGGGCTCGGCCGGCGGCGGCTTTTCCACGGTCAGGGAAGTCATCGCTGTCTCCTTGGTCGAGCGCCGCGCCCTGGTGGAGCGCGGCGCCCGGGCCGACTATTCGATTACCGAGGACCAGGAGTCCTGCGACTTGCTGAGCGCGTCGTCGACGCTCTGCTTGCCGGTGAGCACCAGCTGAAGGTTCTCGTCGAAGCTGCGCATCAGGTCCTCCGACTTGGGCAGGCCGACGAACTCGTTGGCCGGGAAGCCCTCCTGGTAGATCTTGAACGCTTCCTCGAACATCGGGTCGCTCTTGCTGAAGTCCGGCTTGGCCGTCTTGTTGCCGGGGAAGCCGTTGGCCAGCGTGGCCAGCTCGGCGTTGGCCTTGGCGTCCATCAGGAACTGCACCAGCTTGAAGGCCTCGGCCTTGTGCTTGGAGGAGTTCGCGACGCCGATGCCCCACGACGCGTACGGGATGCCCCGCTTGCCGGTGAAGCCGTCCTCGGCCGGAACCGGAGCGATCGCGAACTTGAGGTTCGGCGCGTTCTCCTTGACCAGGTTGATGTGCGCGAGCGAGTCGATCATCATGCCGACCTGGCCGGTCGTGAACTTCTCGACCTTGTCCTGCTCCTTCATGGTGAGGGAGCCCTCGGCGATCACTCCGGCGTCGTTGAGGCTCTTGACGTACTCGACGACGCTCTTGACCTGCGGGGTGGTCAGGGCCGGCTTGCCGTCGGCCAGCATGCTGCCGCCCGAGGCCCACAGCCACGACATGACGTCGTTCTGGATGCCGTTGGGAACGGCGGTGTCGAGCGGGAGCGCCCAGCCCTTGACGTTGCCGCCGGTCGCGGTGATCTTCTTGGCCGCGTCGGAGAACTCGGTGCGCGTGCTCGGCACCTTGTCGACGCCGGCCTTGGTCAGCAGGTCCTGGTTGACGAAGAGCGGGTAGACGAAGTTGACCACCGGGATCATGTACGTCTTGCCCTCGAGCTGGATCTGGCTGGCCAGCTGGCTCGAGTCGTAGTTGGCGTCGCCCATCAGCTCGGTCAGGTCGGCGATCGCGCCCTGCTTGGCGAAGTCGTTGACCCATGCGCCGTCGAGACCGACCACGTCCGGCAGCGTCTTCGAGGCCGCGCCGGTGACCAGCTGCTGCTTGGTCGAGGCGTACGGGCCGCTCAGCAGTTTGACCTTGATGTTCGGGTTCGCCGTCTGGAACTCGTTGATGATCTTGTCGAACGATCCGGCCGGAAGCTCCGGCGCCCACCACTGTGCGAACTCGAGCGTCACGGAACCGTCCGCCGCGACGTCATCCGAATCGCCACCACCGCAGGCACCGAGTGCGAGCGCGACCGTGGCGGCCGTGAGGGCCCCTATCAGTCGCGTCCGAGACGCCTTCCGAATGGCCATGTCGTGCTCCTTCTATAGGGAAGTCCTTCTGTTCTCTGCGAGGTGAGCGTCACGTTAGCAACGTGTTACGGCGGTTAACAAGGCCAAGAACCGCAGAATCCTGCGAAGTCTTGCAGGATGCGGCAAGGTTCGGGGCGGGGCCGCTCGGGCTATTGCGCAGCGTTGCCCTGGTCGTGCAGTATGTGCGGCCTAGTTGCGTGACTCTGCGGCTCTTCGCTGCTCTTCGCGGCGGTGCGGGTTGTTAACGCAAGGTTGTGGCATACTGCCGCACAAAACCGAGGGGGAGCGGTGAGCGTCGATAAGGACGAGCGGCAACGGCATCTGCCGGCCGGACGCAAGGCCCAGCTGGCCGCCTATGTGGCGGAGACCGGGCAGGTCACGGTCAGTGCGCTGGCCGAGCGGTTCGGCGTCTCGATCGACACCGTGCGGCGCGATCTCGATCAGCTCAGTGCCGACGGGGTTCTGGTTCGCACGTACGGCGGTGCGGTGAGCCGCTCCACGCTGGCGCGCACCGATCGCGCCGTCGACCAGCGCCTCAGCATCCAGGAACAGGAGAAGGAACAGATCGCGGAGCTGGCGGCGGCCCTGGTCGAAGACGGCTCCACCATCATGATCAACGGCGGCACGACGACGCTGGCCCTGGCCCGCGGCCTCAGCCAGCATCGCGAGCTCACCGTGGCCACGAACAACCTGCTGGTGCCGGCCGCGCTGCCGTCGAGCGCGATCCGCGACATCTACGTCTTCGGCGGTGCCGTGCGCGCGCTGACGCTGGCGACGATAGGGCCGGTCAGTTTCCGGGCCAACGGCGGGGCCGAGCTCGACATCAGCTGCGACCTGGCCCTGATCGGCGTCGGCGCGGTCTCGGCCGACGCCGGCTACACCACGAGCAACCTGGCCGAGGCGGCCATGATGCAGGAGATGATCTCGCGGGCGGCCCGGGTCGCCATACTCGCCGACTCGTCCAAGTTCGGCCGGCGTCTGTTCGCCCAGGTCAGCGAGCTGTCGGCGGCCGACTACCTGGTGACCGACACTATGCCGCCGCCGGACATCCGTGACGCCCTGACCGAGGCCGGGGTCGAGATCATCACCCCGGCGGCTGCGTCGCGCAGAAACGCGTCATAGCCGCGGCGCTCGTCCCGCCAACGTCGGCGGCCTCTTCGGGTCAGCGGGCCCGGTCGTAGACGAGCGCGAGTTCGCCGTGCTCGCCGGCGGTCTGGCTGACCAGGTTCCACTTCACGCCGGGCCGGTCGCCGTCGAACAGGCGCGGGCCGTCGCCCAGGAACACCGGGAACACCATCAGGGCGAGCCGGTCGACCTTGTCCGCGGCGAGCAGCGCCTTGATCACGCTCGCGCTCGAGAACACGACGATGTCGCCGTCACCGGTCTTCCGCAGGTCGGTCACCACCTCGGCGGCCGGTCGGTCGACCACGGTCGTGCGCTCCCAGGGCGCCTGCGCCAGCGTCGACGACAGCACCACCTTGTCCGCCTCGACCAGCCATTTCGCGTACGCCTCGTCGCGCGGATCGACACCCTCGGCTCCGATGATCGTGGGCCAGAAGCCCAGGAACCCTTCGGCGTTGACGCGACCGAGCAGGGCCGTGGTGGCGGGCTCCCACAGGCTGGTCAGGTGCGCCCGGGCGACGTCGCTGACCGCGTACGGCATCACCCAGCCCATGTCCTGCGGGCCGGCGGGGGAGGCGTAGCAGCCGTCGAGGGACAGGCTCATGTTGGTGACTACTCGGCGCATGTCAGGCTCCTTCGGATGTTCGCGGTGCGGAGTCGGTTGCCGGCGGGGGTGCGGAGTCGGTTGCCGGCCGGGGTGCGGAGTCGGATGTCGGCACGGGTGCGGAGTTGGATGTCGGCCGGGGCGCGGAGGCTGTCGGCCGAGGTGCGGAGTCGGGTGTCTGCAGCGTGGTGGCCAGCTTGTCGAGGCTCTGGCCGAAGCCGAGCTCGATGCCCGCGATGAAGTCGGCGGCGTCGACCGCGCTGTCGGTGACGCGGTAGGTCACCTCGAGCTCGGTGCCGGCCCCGGCCGGGCGCAGCACGAGGGTCACGTGCGAGGTGAAGGCGAGGCCGCCGCCGGGGAGCAGCGGGGAGAGCAGGTAGGCGAGACGTTCGTGGGCATCCACCTCGTCGACCACGCCCTCGGCCCGGCCGGCGACCTGGTCGGTGTCGTCGACGTCCTCGGCGTCGCGGTACTCCTGGACGATCCGGCCGCCCGGCTGCGCCTCGAACACCAGCTCGGAGGTGCGCAGATCGTCGGGCGTCCACCATGCGGCCAGCAACGACGCCTCGGTCAGGTGACGCCACACGGTCTCGGGCGCGGCGGGCAGCGTACGGGAGAAGTCGAACGACCGGCCGTCGGCCCACCCGGACCCGCTCGCGGCGCGGCGCTCGGCGTCGAGGGTCAAACCGTGTTGCGCGTACGGCTGATTGGTTCGTTCCGCCTCGTCGGCGAGCCGGATGAGCTCGGCCGCGAGGTCGCGCAGCATGCCGGGCCGCAACGCGTAGATCCGTCGTTGACCGGTGCGCTCGGAGGCGACGACGCCGGCGCGTTCCAGGGTCTGCAGATGTTTGGTGGTCTGCGGCTGGCGCGCACCGGCGAGCCGGGCGAGGACCCCGACCGGGCGGGGCCGCTCGGCCAGCAGGCCGACGAGTTGCCACCGCGCGGGGTCGGCGAGAGCTGACAGGACAGCTTCCATGTGGCGAAGTATTCTCCTAGCAGAATATTCCTGTCAAGGAATAAGTCGGGTGCGGAGATCGGGCGTAGGTTCGGCGGTGGAGAGGAGTCCGAAAATGAGCACGATCGATCTCGGCGGGGACCTGACGGTCAACCGCCTCGGCTACGGCGCCATGCGGATCACCGGGGACGGCATCTGGGGTGAACCCAAGAGCCGGGACGAAGCGAAGGCGGTGTTGCGCCGGGCGGTGGAGCTCGGCGTCAATTTCATCGACACGGCCGACTCGTACGGGCCGGATGTGAGCGAATCCCTGATCGCCGAGGCCCTGCATCCGTACGGGGAAGAGCTGGTGATCGCGACCAAGGGCGGCCTGACCCGCCCGGGCCCGGGACAGTGGGTGCCCGACGGCCGGCCCGAGCATCTGCGGTCGGCGCTGGAGGGCAGCCTGCGACGTCTGCGCCTCGAGCAGATCCCGCTCTACCAGTTCCACCGCATCGACCCGAAGGTCCCGCTCGAAGACTCGATCGGGGCGCTGGCCGAGCTGAAGAACGAGGGCAAGATCCGGCACCTCGGCGTGTCGAACTTCAACGAGTCGCAGCTGCGGGTGGCCCAGCGCCTCACGCCGATCGTGTCGTTGCAGAACCGCTACAACGTCGACGACCGCCAGTCGGAGTCGCTGGTCGACCTGTGCGAGCAGGAGCAGCTGGTGTTCCTGCCGTGGGCGCCGATCCAGAACCTCGACGGCAACCGGGCCGTGCAGGAGGCCGCGTCGAAGTACGGCGTGACGGCGCACCAGATCGTGCTGGCGTGGTTGCTGGCGCGGTCGCCGCAGATCCTGCCCATCCCGGGGACGGCTTCGGTCGCCCACCTGGAGGAGAACATCGCGGCCGCCTCCCTCGACCTGACCCCGGGCGAGGTGGCGGCGATCAGCGGTCTGACCTGACCAACCCCGGCGACGCCGCCCTGTCGCGACTGTCGCCGCAAGATCAACGCGGCCCGGCGATGAGCATGGATGTAAAGGTTTTCAGCGCCATTCGCAATGATCGTCGTCGATGCGTTGACCGGTAGGTGGGAGCGATCCCAGACTGGCCGGCATGGCGGTCACCATCAAGGACGTTGCCGACGCGGCCGGCGTCTCGGTGGCCACGGTGACCCGGGCGCTGTCGCAGCCGGACAAGGTGCGGCCGGCCACGCGGGAGCGGGTGCGGGCGGTGGCGTCCGACCTCGGCTACCACCCCAACCGGGCGGCCCGGGGGCTCATCACCGGGCGTACGGGGAACCTTGGTCTGATCGTCCCTGACCTGGCCAATCCGTTCTTCCCGGGCATCGTCAAGGGTGTGCAGGCCCGCGCGCACGAGGCCGACCACGCCGTCTTCCTCGCCGACACCGACGAGAACCCGGCGGCCGAGGCCGGCCTCGTGCGCAGGCTCGCCAAACAGGTCGACGGCGTGGTGCTGTGCTCGCCGCGCATGCCCGAGACCGAGCTGCGCGCGCTCGCCGCTGAGATCCCGATGGTGCTGGTCTACCGCCGCATCCCCGGCGCGCCGTCGGTCACGGCCGGGTTCCTCGACGGGATGCGCCAAGCGGTGAGCCACCTGGTCGCGTTGGGACACCGGCGGATCGCGTACGTGGCCGGCCCGCGCACGTCCTGGGCCAACCGCGAACGGGTCCGGTCGCTGCGTGGGGTCACCCGGAGCAGTGCTTTCTCGAGGAGCAGCGCGTCCGCGGGAATCGGCCGACCCATGAATGAGGGCGCCTTCCCGGGGATCGGCCGACCCACCAATGAGGGCACGTCCCCAAGGATCGGCCGACCCACGAGCGAGGGCGTGTCCGTGGACGTCGGAGTGTCCACGACCGGCGGTGCGAGAGACGAAGTCGCCGAGATCGAGCTGATCGAGATGGGCAGCGTCATGCCCCAGTTCGAGGGCGGGGTGGCCGCCGCCGACCGCATCCTGGCCACCCGTGCGACCGCGGTGATCGCCTACAACGACCTGGTCGCGCTCGGCCTGCTCCACCGTTTCGCGGCCCGCGGCATCGCCGTCCCCGAGGACATCAGCGTGCTGGGCTTCGACGACATCCCGCTCGGCGCGATGGTCCATCCGGCGCTGACCACCGTCGCCCTTCCCAAGGGGCCGGCCGGTCGAGCCGCCGTCGACCTGCTCCTGACGCCCCAGATGGTCAACCAGCAACTGCCCACCCAGCTGATCGTCCGGGCTTCCACCGGCCCGGCAGGAGGGTAACCGCCATGCCCAGAGCTCGCCTCGCCTCGTTGACCGCCGTCCTCGTTCTCGCTGCCTGCGGCGCGCCTGACGCGCCGAACGGCGGCGGTGCCACCGACGGGCCGGTGCCCGAGAAGCCCAGTGACGCCGTGACCATCAACATCCTGGACGTTGCCGGGAACCTCCAACTCACACAGGGGATGATCGACGACTTCGTCGCCCGCAACGGGGACCAGATCGGCAAGGTGACCTACTCCAAGGCCACCGCGCCCGAGCTGGTCGGCAAGATCAAGGCGCAGCAGGCCGCGGGGCGTGTCGACATCGACCTCGTGTTGACTGGTGTTGACGGGTTGGCCGCCGGAATCGACCAGGGGCTGTGGACAACTCTGTTGCCCACATATGCGTCCCGGCTGCCGGGCATGAACGACTACCAGCCGGGCGCGGCGGAGATGCAGAAGCTGGCCGGCGACTTCGGTGTCACGGTCACCTACTACCCGTCGGGGCCGCTGATCGAATATCTGCCGGACAGGGTGCCGAGCCCGCCCACCAGCGCCGAGGAGCTTCTCGCGTACGCGAAAGCCAACCCGGGCGCCGTCCAGTACGCCCGTCCCTCCAACTCGGGCCCGGGCCGCACCTTCCTCATGGGGCTGCCCTACCTGCTGGGCGACAAGGATCCCAAGGACCCGGTCAACGGCTGGTCCAAGACCTGGCAGTACCTGGCCGAGCTGAACAAGTACGTCACGCTCTACCCGTCGAGCACGTCCGAGACCATGAAGAACCTCGCGAACGGCTCGGCGAAGATCATCGCCACCACGACCGGCTGGGACATCAACCCGCGAGTACTCGGCACTGTCCCCAAAGAAGCGAAGGTCCAGACGCTCAAGGGATTCCACTGGGTCACCGACGCCCACTACGCCGTCATCCCGCGGGGTGTTCCCACCGGCAAGCAGGCCGCCATCCTCAACCTCTTGAAAGACATGTTGACGCCACAGCAACAGGCCAAGGCGTACGACCAGGGGTATTTCTATCCGGGCCCGGCGCTCAAGGACGTCACCCTGAGCATGGCGCCCGAGGAGAGCCAGAAGGCCCTCGCCGAGTACGGCCGTCCCGAGTACGACCAGCTCATCGCGGACAACCCCCTCGAAGTGCCGCTCGACGCCAAGTCGCTCGTGGCCGCCTTCGACAAGTGGGACCGCGACATCGGCGGCGCGAAGGTCAAGAAGTGAGGCGCCGCGAAAAGCGTTTGGCGCGAAAGGGAAAGCCGTGAGCGGGTTCTCCGAGCTGCGCCTGGACGGGGTGCGGCGGCGCTTCGGTGGGCGGGACGCGCTGGCCGGCCTGAGCCTGACGATCCGGCGCGGCGAGTTCATCGCCCTGCTCGGGCCGTCGGGCTGCGGCAAGTCGACCGCGCTGAACTGCCTGGCCGGCCTTCTCCCGCTGAGCGAGGGCAGCATCTGGCAGGACGAGACCCGCCTCGACACCGTGCCTCCCGAGCGGCGCGGCTTCGGCATGGTGTTCCAGAACTACGCGCTCTTTCCCCACCTTTCCGTACGCCGCAACGTCTCCTTCGGCCTGCAGATGCGCCGCCTGCCCCGCGACGAGGTGCGGCGCCGCACCGACGAGGCGATCTCCCTCGTACGCCTGGAGGACCACGCCGCCAAGCTGCCCGGCCAGCTCTCCGGCGGCCAGCAGCAACGGGTCGCCATCGCCCGGGCCGTCGTGCTCGAACCGGCGCTGGTGCTCATGGACGAGCCGCTGTCGAACCTGGACGCCAAGCTCCGCTTGGAGATGCGCACCGAGATCCGCCGGCTGCACCAGTCCCTCGGCCTCACCACCGTCTACGTCACCCACGACCAGGAGGAGGCGCTGTCGCTGGCCGACCGGCTGGTCGTGCTGCGCGACGGCCGGGTCGAGCAGATCGGGACACCCCAGGAACTCCACAACCGCCCGGCCAACCGGCATGTCGCCGACTTCATGGGCTACCGCAACCTGCTGCCCATGCGGGTGAAGGCTGTGCACGGCGCCACCGTGACTGTGGACGGCGCCGGCGTGTCGCTCGACGGCACCGCCATCGGCCCGGTCGGCGCCGGGGACGAGGTGGTCGCGGCGATCCGCCCCGAGGACCTGCGCGCCGGCCCGCACGGGGTGCCGGTGACGGTCGAGGTCGTCGAGTACCAGGGACGGGAGTTCGCGGTCGAAGCCCGTACGGGGGAAGGGGTTGCCCTGCATCTCCGCGCCCTCGAACGCCCCGCGCCGGGGGAGAGGATCACCGTCACCGCCGCCCCCTCACGAGTGCTGGTGTTCCCGACATGAGCGGGAAGCGTGCTCCCCAGATGAGCGGGAAGGTGTTCCCGGCATGAGCGCGACCGACACGAACCAACGCGCGCCGAAGACCAACACGAGCGCCAGGACCGCATGGCGCCACCGCCTGGCCGAGCGCGGCATGGACCGTCAACTCCTGCTGCTGATACCAGGACTGGCTTGCGTGCTCGCCCTCTTCGTCTACCCCTTCGCGTACGGGATAGGTCTGTCCTTCCAACCCGCACAGGGCGGCGTGTTCGGGGCCTACCGCGAGTTCTTCACCGACGCCTACCAGCGCGACACCATCGCCACCACGCTCGGGCTGGCCCTGCCGGCGGCGATCCTCAACGTGGCCGCCTCGGTCCCCATCGCCTATCGGATGCGCGGCCGGTTCCGCGGCAAGCGGCTTCTCACCACGATCCTGGTCGTGCCGATCACCCTGGGCACCGTGCTCACCGCCGAGGGCCTGCTCAACTATCTCGGCCCGGCCGGCTGGTTCAACCGCGCCCTGATGGCGACCGGCCTCACCGGCGAACCCGTCCGGCTGACCAACAACTACTGGGGTGTCTTCTTCTCGCTGGTCATCACCGGGTTCCCGTTCGCCTTCCTGCTGATCCTGTCGTACCTGTCCGGCATCGACCCGACCCTGGAACGGGCCGCCGCCACCCTCGGGGCCGGCCGCGGGCAACGGTTCCGCCGGATCACGTTGCCGCTGCTCGCCCCGGGGCTGGCCACCACGTTCTGCCTCACCTTCGTGCTGGCGTTCAGCGTCTTCCCGTCCGCGGTGCTCGTCGGCGACCCGGCCGGAACCACGCGCGTGGTCTCGATCGCCGCCTACCACGCCGCGTACGAGGCCTACGACTATCCGCTCGGCAGCGCCATCGCCGTGGTCATGGGCGTGGTCGAGCTGGTCGTGGTCGCGGTGGTGCTCGGCCTGCGATCCCTGCTCTACACCGGCGCGACGGGAGGCAAGGGCTGATGAGACCCCGTACGGTCGGCGCCTGGCTCGTCTGGGGTGCCGTGACCTTCTTCCTGGTCCATCTGGCCGGTGTGATCGGCTCGGTGCTGGTCAACTCGTTCGGCCGCCGCTGGTTCGACACTTGGCTGCCGCAGGGCTGGACGACCCAGTGGTACGCGTCCGCGTGGACCGAGTTCGGGCTGCTCGACGTGCTGGTGGTGACGCTCGAGGTCGCGCTGCTCGTGGTGGCGATCTCGGTGCTGGTCGGCGTCCCCGCCTCGTACGTGCTCGCCCGCCGTTCCTTCCCCGGCCGCCGCCTGGTCTATCTGCTGTTCCTGCTCCCGATCCTCATGCCACCCATCACGTACGGGATTCCGCTGGCCACGGTCCTGTACAAGTACGGCTTCGCCGGTCATCTGGCCGGGGTGGTGCTGGCCAACCTGGTGCCGTCGATCCCGTTCGTCATCCTCACCATGACCCCGTTCATCGAGCAGATCGACCAGTCCGTCGAACGCGCCGCCCGCATGTGCGGCGCCCGCACGTGGCAGATCTTCGTCCGGATCCTGGCGCCCCTGCTCGTACCCGGAATCCTCGCCGCCTCGATCCTGGTGCTGGTCCGCACGGTCGGCATGTTCGAGCTGACCTTCCTCACCGCCGGTCCGGATTCGCAGACTCTGGTGGTCGCCCTCTACTACTCGATGTCGGCCGCCGGCATCCGGGCCCAGCAGTCGGTCGACGCGATGGCCGTGCTCTACACGTCCTCGATGCTGGTCCTGCTCGTGATCGCACTCAGGTTCGTCAACCCGACCCAGCTCGTCGCGCGTGTCAAGGAGGAACCGGACTGAGTCGATTGTCTTCCAAGCAGGCCCCATGATCGACCAATGTCGATAGCTTCGAGGAGGTGCTCAACTACGGAAGGAAGTGCATCGTGCGCAGATTCTTGACCACGGTGACCGTCGCCGCGCTGACCCTCGCCGCGACCGGAGTCGCCGCTCAGGCCGCACCCGCGCCCGGCGGACCGGGGTTAGGCGACAAGTACTACCCCGACTACGGCAACAGCGGGTACGACGTCTCCCACTACGACATACGCCTGCGCTACACGCCCGCCACCGACCGGCTGACCGGCACCACCACGATCCTGGCCACCGCCACGCAGGATCTCAGCCGGTTCAACCTGGACTTCGTGCTCGACGTGTCCTCGGTGCTCGTCAACAACCGCCCGGCCACGTACGCCCGTCAGGGTGACCACGAGCTGGTCGTGACGCCCGCCCGCACGGTCGCCAACGGCGGCGCGATGACGGTCGTGGTGCAGTACTCGGGCGTGCCGTCCACGAAGGTCGCCGCCGGATACACCGCCTGGGTCCGTACGCCGGACGGGGCGATGGCCGTGGGCGAACCCGAGATCGCGTGGTGGTGGTACCCCAGCAACGACCACCCGCTCGACAAGGCCACCTTCGACGTGTCGGTCTCCGTGCCCGACGGCGTCGAGGCCATCAGCAACGGCAGCATGCCACGTCCCCCCGTGCGGGAAACGCTGAACTACACCCGCTGGAGCTGGCGCTCGCTGAAACCGCAGGCGACCTATCTGACGTTCCTGACCGTCGGCCAGTACGACGTCACCCAGGACACCACCGCCGACGGCCAGCTCGTCTACAACGCCTACTCGCAGCGGCTCACCCAGCCCCTGCGCGAGGCCGCCCAGGCCAGCGTCGAGCGTACGGCCGAGATCACCGACTGGGAGAGCACGGTGTTCGGCCCGTGGCCGTTCGAGGCGCGCGGCGGCATCGTCGCCCCGCCCGGCACGCTCACGTTCGCGCTCGAGAACCAGACCCGCCCCAACTACTCGTCCGGCTTCTTCACGCGCGGCTCCAACACCTCGGTGGTCGTCCACGAGAACGCCCACCAGTGGTTCGGCGACTCGGTGTCGGTGGCCGAGTGGCAGCACATCTGGCTCAACGAGGGCTTCGCCAGTTACGCCGAGTGGCTGTGGTCGGAGAAGAACGGCGAGGGCACGGCCCAGGAGATCTTCGACTACCTGTACGCCACCTACCCCGCCAACGCCCTCGTCTGGACCACCAAGCCGGCCGACCCCGGCGTGGCCCAGCTGTTCGGCGACGCCGTCTACGACCGGGGCGCGATGACCCTGCACCAGCTGCGCCTGGCCGTCGGTGACGACGACTTCTTCGAGATCCTGCGGACGTGGGTGGCCGACCACCGCTACGGCAACGCCACCACCAAGGAGTTCACCGACCTGGCCGAGAAGATCTCGGGCAAGGACCTGGATGCCCTGTTCCAGGCGTGGCTCTACACCCCGTCCCGCCCGGTCGTGGCCAACGCCGCGGCCCTGCGCGCGGCCAAGCCCGCCGCCCCGAAGTCGTGGGCCCAGATCAGCCGCACGCACGCCCTGCTGCACCGCTCCTGACAGCTCCACCGGTTGCCGCCCTGCCCGTTTGGGACGACTATGAAGATCGATCTGTCCCGAACGGGTAGGGAGGCGCTCCCTTTGTCTCTTCTCACCAGGCTCGACCGCTCACACTCGGTGGCGCCGCCCGGCTTCAGCCGCTGGCTGATCCCGCCCGCTGCTCTGTCGGTGCACCTGTGCATCGGCCAGGTCTATGCGACCAGTGTCTACAAGAACTCCTTCGTCGCCCATTTTGAAACGTCACAGACGGCGATCGGCATCATCTTCAGCATCGCCATCGTGATGCTGGGACTGTCGGCCGCCGTCGGTGGCACCTGGGTCGAGAAGAACGGCCCCCGCAAGGCCATGTTCGTCTCGGCCAGCTTCTGGGCGGCCGGCTTCCTGGTCGGCGCGCTCGGCATCGCCACCAAGCAGCTGTGGCTGGTCTATCTCGGCTACGGCGTGATCGGCGGCATCGGCCTCGGCATCGGCTACATCTCGCCGGTGTCGACCCTGATCAAGTGGTTCCCCGACCGGCCCGGCCTCGCCACCGGCCTGGCCATCATGGGCTTCGGCGGCGGCGCGCTGATCGCCAGCCCGCTCTCCCGCCAGCTGCTGTCGTTCTACGACGACGGCTACGACCCCAACGTGGCCACCTCGGTCGCCAACGGGGGAGCGCTGGTCGGGTTGTTCCTGACCCTCGGCATCGCCTACTTCGTGATCATGATGTTCGGGGTCGCGAACATCCGGGTGCCCGCCGACAACTGGCGGCCGGAGGGCTGGGACCCGGCCTCGGTCAAGGAGAAGCCGCTGGTCACCACGGCCAACGTCTCGGCCGCGAACGCGATCCGGACCCGGTCGTTCTGGCTGCTGTGGGTCGTGCTGTTCTGCAACGTGACGGCCGGCATCGGCATCCTCGAGCAGGCCAGCCCGATGATCCAGGACTTCTTCCGCGACAACGGCGTCTCCAGCGTCAGCGTCGCCGCCGCGGGCGGTTTCGTCGGTGTGCTGTCGCTGTTCAACATGGCCGGCCGGTTCGCCTGGTCGTCGACCTCGGACGTGATCGGCCGCAAGCCCATCTACATGGTCTACCTGGGCGTCGGCATGATCCTCTACCTGCTGCTGGCGATCGTCGGTGACGCGGCGACGGCCCTGTTCGTGATCCTGGCCGGCATCATCCTGTCGTTCTACGGCGGCGGTTTCGCCACGATCCCGGCCTACCTGCGCGACCTGTTCGGCACGTTCCAGGTCGGTGCGATCCACGGCCGCCTGCTGACCGCCTGGTCGGCCGCCGGTGTGGCCGGGCCGCTGATCATCAACGGCTTCCTCGACGCCCAGGGCAAACCCGGCACCCTGACGTCGTCGGCCTACCAGCCGGCCCTGTTCACCATGGTCGGCGTCCTGGCCGTCGGCTTCATCGCCAACCTGCTGGTCCGCCCGGTCCCCTCGCAATACCACGAGCAGGCCGCGTCCGTGGAGAAGGAGGCCGCCGCATGAGCGCTCGCCTTGTGCTGTCCTGGCTCCTGGTGGCCGTGCTGCTGGGCTACGGCATCATCCAGACCGTGATCACCGCGGCCAAGCTCTTCGAATAGGCCGCCCGTCATCTTCGAACAGACCGCTCGTCATCTTTTTGAACAGACCGCCCGTCAGCGGCTCAGCCCGTTGACGAACAGCGTCAGCAGCCGCCTCGCCCGGTCGCCCGTGTCGTCGGGCGGGGTGGTGCTGAGCAACGCGAGAATGCCGACCGTGGCGTCCATCGGGTCCACGCCGGCCCGCAGGCTGTGATCCGCCGCGCCCGCGTCGAGAAAGACCTTCACCGTCGCCGCGATGCGGTGCGTGGCGGCCGCCGTCGTGCTCGTGCCGGACTGCCACGCCGAGCGCAGCGTGTCCATCATTCCGCGGGTCGCCAGCATGAACGCCGCATAGTCGCTCACCCACGTCTGCAGAGCCACGGCGCCGGTGGCCCCGCGCGTGCGCTCGACCACGCTCGCCGTCAGGTCGGCGAGCTTGCTCTCGTAGACCGCCGCGGCCAGGTCCTCCCGCGTCGGAAAGTGCCGGTAAAGCGTCGCGACCCCGACTCCGGCGGTGCGCGCCACCTCGTTCATCGACAGGGTCTCACCGGCCGCGTCGGCGCGTGCGAACGCCTCACGGGCCACATTGACGATCAGATCGCGGTTGCGCCGACGGTCGGCGCGCTCGGGACGGCTGGACAAACGGAACGCGCTCCCTTTATCGTCGCGACTTCAAACGGATCGCATTCCGTTTCCGCTATGCTACAGCAGGGACGAGCTGACCATGCAAGACAGGACCGTCATCATCACCGGTGGCAACACCGGTCTCGGCTACCAGGCCGCGAGAAACCTCGCTGCGGACTTTCACGTTGTGCTGGCGTGCCGGAGCGCATCGAGGGGAGCGGCCGCCGCCGAGGCGCTGAAAAACGAGACCGGCAACCCGAACGTACGGGTGATGACCCTCGACCTGGCCGCGCTTGACTCGGTACGCGTGTTCCACGACGAGTTCACCCGCGCCGGACTCCCGCCGCTGCATGCCATCGTGTGCAACGCCGGTATCAGCGCGGCCGGGATGCCCGGCGTGACCCGCACCGCCGACGACCTCGAACCCATCTTCGCCGTCAATCACCTCGGCCACTTCCTGCTCACGAACCTGCTGCTGGACCACATGAAGTCGGGCCGGATCGTCTTCGTCACCAGCGACCTGCACAACCCGCCGCCGTTCTTCCCGGCCCGGGTGACCTACCGCGACGCGGCCACGATCGCCCAAGGCCGCTCCGGAATGCCCCAGTACTGCCTCTCGAA
Organism: Paractinoplanes ovalisporus; assembly: GCF_016834655.1. Classification (GTDB taxonomy): domain Bacteria; phylum Actinomycetota; class Actinomycetes; order Mycobacteriales; family Micromonosporaceae; genus Actinoplanes; species Actinoplanes ovalisporus. Next base: position 13,604 of record NZ_JAENHP010000028.1, on the reverse strand, counting down.
GCTGTGCAACCTGTACTGCACGTACGAGATGGCCCGCCGCCTCACCGAGGCCGGCCGTCCGATCACCGTCAACGCGTTCAACCCGGGCGCCATGTCCGACACCGGCTTCTCGCGCCCCACCGGCAACGTCCTCACCCGCAGCGCCGTCCGGCTGATCGGCGGCGTGATGGGCGCCCTCATCGGCAAGCAGAGCACGGCCGCCACGTCCGGTGTCGCGCTCGCCGCCCTGGTCACCGACCCGCGGTTCGCCACGGTGTCCGGCCGCTACTTCGACCGCGGCGAGGAGACGAAGTCGTCACCCCTGTCCTACAACCGGGCCAACGCCCGCGACCTCTGGCAGCACAGCCTGACCCTGACCGGCCTCACGGCTTCGGCGACCCCTCCGGCGCTCCCTTCGGCGACCCCTCCGGCCCTCCCTCCGGCGCTCCTTCCGGCGACCCCTCCGGCGCTCCCTCCGGCATGATCGGAGGGAGCAGGTGCGCGTTCGCGGCGCGGGCCGACTGGGCGTACTCCGGCATCTCCACGACCTCGACGCCCGCGGCGGTCAGCAGGGCCACGCCCTCGCACGTCACGAAGATGTCGGGCTCGTGCCAGGCGATCACCACCCGCGGGATCCGCGCCGCGAGGATCAGGCTCGTGCACGTGGCGTCGGGCCGGCTCGCACGCTTCGAACACGGCTCCAGGCTGCTGTAGAGTGTCGCGCCGGTCAGGTCTTCGCCGCCGGCTCGCAGCAGCGCCGACTCCTCGGCGTGGACCAGCGGGTCGGTGTCGCGCGACCACCCACACGCGATCTCACGCCCGTCGGCCCCCACGATCACCGCCCCGACCGCGAACGCCGTGGACGACCGTGGCGACCGACCGGCCAGCGCCACCGCGCGGCTCATCCAGCGGTCGTCATCCATGCTTCTCCAGTCGGCGTGCTTCCTGGGCAACGAGCCAAAACCATAAACCTTCCAAGCTCCCGTACGCGGAAGCCCCTCCCACAACCACACCGGTGCGCTCCCGGCCGCTGCGGCTACTCAGCTGCAACAAACGGCCGTCGCCGGCCGGCGGGATGTTGCCGGTGGCCGGGCACGACGCCTTCCACCACGGCACCGCGCGCCTTCCACCCCCGGCTCCGCGCGTGCCACCCCGGGCGCCGCGCCCCTTCCACTCCGGCTCCGCGCCTTCCACTCCGGCTCCGCGCCTTCCACTCCGGCTCCGCGCCTTCCACTCCGGCTCCGCGCCTTCCACTCCGGCTCCGCGCCTTCCACTCCGGCTCCGCGCTTGCCACCCCGGCACCGCGCGCCTTCTTCGCGACCCTCGGAGCGGCCGTAGCGCCACGACATCGCTTGGTTGACGGTGACATGCTTCCGCCCGCCCGCTGGCCTCCCGTGATTAACGCCCGCGCGTCAGCCTTACGTGATGAACGCCCACATGCTGGCTTCACGTGCTTCCGCCCGCGCGCCGGCCTCACGTGATGAACAGGATGACCGCTACGGCGAGGGCGAAGACCACGATGGTCCAGCGCAGCACCTCGGACGGCAGGCGGCGCGCGATGCGGGCCCCGACCACGCCCCCGACGATGGTGGCGGGGGCCAGCACCGCTACGACCGCCCAGTTCACCGGGCCGAAGATGCTGTACGTGAGCACCGTGGTCGCGCCGACCACGGCCGAGAAGACGTTCTTGAGGGCGCTGATCCGCCGCAACGGCTCGTCGAGCACCAGGGCCAGCGCGGCGATCAGCAGCAGGCCCATGGCGGCGTTGAAGTAACCGCCGTACAGGCCGCACAGAAACACCGCGACCTGCACATACAGCGTGGACCCGCCGCCCCCGCGGTGCCCGGCCAGGGCCTTCAACCGGTTCTGGAAGGCCATCATCGCGGCCGCCAGCAGCAGCAGGAACGGCACCACGACGTCGAACACCGAGCGCGGCGTGAACAACAGCAGCGAACTGCCGCACAGGGTGCCGACGACGATGGTGGGCACGATCGACCAGATGCGGCGGCCCTGCCCGGTCAGGTCGGGGCGGCTGGCGACGGCGCTGGCCGCGTACCCGGGGGCCACCGACAGCGCATTGCTCACGTTGGCCGCCACGCCCGGCAACCCCAGGCCGACCAGCAGCGGGAACGTGATCAGCGACCCGCCGCCGGCGATGGCGTTGACCGTGCCCGCCACCAGACCGCCGCCGAGCAGGGCGAACACCTGCCAGAGCTCCATAGCCGATCATGGTAGGTGCGGCCCCCGACCGGCGGCGGATCGACCACCGCTGGCGGACCGCACCGTGAGGCCGGTCTCAGTCGTCCTCGTCCTTCTCGTCCTTCTTCTTGTCCCGCTCCAGGGCCAGGTCGAGGGCGAGCACGGCCCCGATGATGAGCAGCGGCTCGACACCGGCCGCGACCTGCACCGCGTACGTGTCCCGGATCGTCAGCCACTTCTTGGAGACGCTCGCGACCTCCTCGCCGCCGCGTTCGATCACGTACTCGTGGTCGAGCAGGTCACCCTTCATCTCCAGGTCGTCGGGCCCGGGGACGTCGATGGTGAACTTCTCACGGAACGGCGTGAACAGCTTCTTGCGCACCTCGGCCGCTTTCTCGCCGCCGATCCGGATCTCGTAGGTGGGCCGCAGCGAAACCAGGTGGCGGTGCAGCGTGGCGACCTCCTGCCCCGACGGATCCTCGATGACCACCTTGTCGCGGACGCTGAGCACCTTGCCGTCGACGTGGAACACCTTGGTGCCGTGTTCGTCCATCACGTCGAAGTCGTCACCGATGGAGAAGAACCGCTCCCTGATCACATACATGAGCCGATTCTCGCGCGGCCACCCCGGCCGCGCAGGACGGGGGTTGCTCGCGCCGAGCAGGGTCGGTTGTTCGTGGCGAGCAGGGTTGGTTGTTCGTGGCGAGCAGGGTTGGTTGTTCGTGGCGCGCAGGGTTGGTTGTTCGTGGCGCGCAGGTGGGATGTTCGTGGCGCGCAGGGTTGGTTGCTCGTGGCGCGCACGTGGAATGTTCGCGCCGCGCGGCGCGCCCCCAGCGGAACCAGCCGGGCCGGCGCCGAGGCGGCATCGTCGAGCGCTTCCGCACTCGGCGCCGGCAGCAGTCCCGCTTCGGGGACGGAACAGGCACTAGCTTCCGTACGTCTCCACGACGATCGTGGCCGGGTCGAAGTTCTCGGGCAGGCCGTCGACCGTCACCACCACCTCGTCGCCTGGGCGCAGGTCGAGGTAGTTGTCGCTGTAGCGCGCGCCCGGCACACCCGCGGACACCCGTGCCTGGTAGGTGAGCGACGTCGCGTGCACGGTGACCGAAGCCGTGGTGGCGCCGGTGCGCGAAACCGTCCACTTAGGCGCCTCGCCGGTCAGCTGGAGGTCGCGGACCTCGCCCCCGAACACGCGGTTGGGCGGGAACGTGTTGTCGTGGCTGCGCACCCAGGCCCACGCGCCGGTGCGCAGACGCTCGGACCTCGCCCAGACCCGCTTCGACTCGCCTGGTTCCAGCTCGACCGGCACCTCGCGCGAGCCGAGGACCACGCCCGCGGCGTCGGTGAGGTCGAGGACGGCTGTGGTCCGTACGGGGGAAGGGGTGCTGTTGCTGACCCACAACTCCAGCCCGCCCGCCGTCTCGGCGAACGAGGCCACGACCGGCGCGTAGGCGCGGCGCAGCGCGTACCAGCTCGACTTGGGCACCAGATCGTGGTCGACCATCGACCAGCTGAACCCGGGCCACACGTCGTTGAACTGCCAGACCAGCGTGCCGCTGCAGTGCGGCTGGCGGCGACGGTAGTGCTCGACGCCGAACTTGAGGCCCTCGGCCTGGGCCGCCATCGTGAAGTCGACGTATTCGCGCATGGTCGTGGGCAGCCCGGTGACGATCTCCAGGACCGCGTCGCCCTTGTTCTTGGGGTGGTCCTTGTTGTGGGCGTCGAACGACTCGCTGTGGATGGACAGGTGGCCGGCCGGGATCCACCGTTGCAGGGTCTCGAGCGCGGGGGAGGCGTGGATGCCGAACTCGCTGATGAACTTGCCCAGGTCGTTGGCGTACCGCCGGTGGTGCCGGGCCTGGCCGGGCTCGTCGTAGGGGCCGCCGCCGGCGCCGAAGTCGAAGCCGTGCCACACCTCCCACGCGTGCCGGTCGCCGTCGCGGACGCCGTTGACCGCCATCCAACCCTCGAACTCGTCCTCACCCCACGGGCTTCCCGGCCAGTACGGCACGGCGCCGTCCAGCCGTTCGACGGTCTCGGGCAGGATCTGGTGGAAGAAGTCGTAGCCCCAGTTGCCCGGCTCGTAGCCCTGGTAGGCGAAGCCGTGGATCAGCTGGACCTCGTTGTTGCCGCTCCACACGGCCAGGCTGGCCCGGTTGCGCAGCCGCGTGACCTGATATTCGGCCTCGAGTGTCACCTCGCGCCGCAGCACCGGGTCGTCGCTCGGATAGTCGATGCACGCGAACGCGAAGTCCTGCCAGACAAGCACCCCCAGTTCGTCGGTGAGCGAATAGAACGCGTCCTGCTCATAGATGCCGCCGCCCCAGATGCGCAGCATGTTCATGTTGCCGTCGCGGGCGAGCGTGATGAGTGAGCGATAGCGCTCGTCGCTGACCGAACCGAGGAGCATGTCGGCGGGCAGCCAGGCCGCGCCGCGGGCGAAGATCGGCACCCCGTTGAGCAGGAACCGGAAGAGGCGGCCGCCCTCGGGGTCGGGGGAGCGGTCGATTTCGATCGTACGGAGGCCGACCCGGTCCTCGAGCCGGTCGAGCACTGCGCCGTCCGGGCCGAGCAGTTCGATCGTCACGTCGTAGAGCGAGGGCGTGCCGAGGTCGTGCGTCCACCACAGCTCGGCCTGCTCGACCGTGAGCGAAGTCGGCGTGCCGACGGGAAACGAAAAGATGTGCGCAACTCCGGACGGTGACGTGAGCGTCAAACGCGCATCGAGCGCGACGCCAGGGCTGTCCGTGCCGGCGTTGACTGTGTCCGTTTCGAGTGTGGCTGGTTCGTCCGTGCCGGCGTTGACTGTGTCCGTTTCGAGTGTGGCTGGTTCGTCCGTGCCGGCGTTGACCGTGTCCGTTTCGAGCCCGGCTGGTTCGTCCGTGCCGGCGTTGACCGTGTCCGTTTCGAGCCCGGCCGATTTGTCCGTGCCGACGTTGACCGTGTCCGTTTCGAGCCCGGCTGGTTCGTCCGTCCCGGCGCCGGACGCGTCCGTCTCGACCAGAACCGTGAGCGAAGCGGTCGTCCCGGTGAGCGAGTCTGTCCGGATGTGATGCCCGATGATGGACGCGCTCGATCGAACGCGCAGTTCGACCGGCCGCCACAGCCCGACCGAGGGCACACGCGGCCCGAAGTCCCAGCCCCAGGAGAACGTCGCCTTGCGCCGCAGCGTGGCCAGTGGCAGCGCGTCCGACAGGCCGCTCTCGCCGGTGTCGGCGTCCGAGATGGCCGCGAACACCGCACCCAGCCGCTCGTTCATCGCGACCGCTGACTCCGGCGGGGTCAGCCCCGCCAGCGGCGGCCGGAAGCGGACGAGCAGTTCGTTGTCCGCGGCGAGCGTCACGTCGGCCTCGAACGGGCGGAACATGTTCTCGTGGTGTCCGAGGTGCACACCGTTCAGCCATACATCGGCCACCGTGTCGAGGCCGTGGAAGACGAGCAATGTCCGGCCCTCGACACCCGCGAACGACGTACGGAACCACCAGTCGCGCTCCTCGATCCAGCGGACCGACTCCTCGTTCCGGTCGTAGTACGGGTTGTCGATGCGGCCCGCGGCGAGTAGCGATTCGTGCACGCCGCCGGGCACGACCGCCGGAATCCACTGCGCGTTTGTGAGCGATTCCGGGCCGCTGCCGGTTAACGCCTCCGTCAGCTCGAATCCGGTCAGGAAGGTCGTGCGGCCCTCTGCGGGAGACGTCATGCCAAGGTCCTTTCATCGGACGCCGTCTTGTGGACGAGGTCGTGGCGGGTGATGGGGGCGGTACGGCCGTTCTCGTCGTTCTCCTGGCCGATCTCGGGAACGCGCAGCACCGAGGCGGCGCCGAGCAGGCCGAGCACGGCCAGGAAACCGAACAGCGCGGAGTAGCCGCCGATCGCGAGCAGCAGCGGCGCCACGAACGGCACGACCGACTGCGGCAGCGAATTGGCGATGTTGATGATCGCCAGGTCCTTGCCGGCGTCCTCGGTGCTGGGCAGGACGCGTACGCACATCGCGAGGTCGATCGCGAAGAACGCGCCGGTGCCGATCCCGAGCAGGCCGGTGGCGAGGTAGACGACCGTGAGCGACGGCGCGAACGCCATCATGACCAGCGCGGCCGCCGCGATGACACCGGCGAACACGATGAACGGCTTCTGCCGGCGGACGGCGTCGGACAGGTAACCGGCGGCCACGCTGGTGACGGCCAGCAGGACGACCGAGATGAGCGACAGCTGCAGAACCGTGGCGCCGACCTCGTCCTCACTGACGTCGAAACGTTGCAGCAGGAAGAACGCGTTGTACGAACTGCTCGCGTACGCGCAAGTGATCAGGAAACGAACCAGCCAGGCCCAGCCGAACGCGGGGTGGCGCCGGGGATTGATCCAGAAAGTGCGCAGAAACGAACCGCCGGACTGCGCGACCGTGCGCGAAGCCGGCGTATCGCGCAACAACACGACAGCGACGACACCGGCGATCGCGGCCACCACGGCCACGGCCGTCCACTGGAGCGACGAGCCGGCGTCGAAGCTGTTCGCGAGGGCGAGCCCGCTCAGCGGCCCGAGCGCGATCGTCAGCCCGACCAGGCCGGAGACACCGCCACGGCGCTCGGCGGGCACCTGGTCGGCCACGAGCGCGTTCGTGGCGGCGTACTGGAAATTGAACAGCGCCTGGACGAAACACCAGAGCACGACGACCTGCCACACGGCGGTCGCGGCGCCCAGAGCCACGAGAGCCGCCGCGCCCGCGAGCGCGCCGGTGAGGATCCACGTGTGACGGCGGCCGAAAAGCCAGACGGTGCGGTCGCTGATCCGGCCCGCGATCGGGTTGAACACGAGCGCGACCAGCGCGCCGAAGCCGGTGACGACGCCGAAAGCGCTGGTCGCGTCGTCGCCGGCGATGTCGGTGAGGCGGAGGGTGAGCAGAAGCTGCACGGGCGTGAGCAGGGCGACGTAAAAACCGACCTGGGAGACCAGCAGGGCGGGTATCAGGCGGCCCAGAGACGTACGAGGGGCGACGGTCATCAGGCACTTCCTTCGTGCGGAGCGTTAACGGGACCGTAACCCAAGTTGGTAGTAACTACCAGAAGCAAAGACGCTTTCGTTTTCCGGTACGATGTTCGAGTGGGACTTCGCGAACAAAACGCCCGTCGTACGAGGTCAGCGATCGCCGACGTGGCTCTGCGGCTCTTCGAGGAGCACGGCTACGACGAGACGACGATGGAACAGATCGCGGCGGCGGCCGACGTCGGCACGTCGACGCTCTACCGGTACTTCCCGACCAAGGACAGCACGCTGCTCGACCACCCGTTCCTCGACGCCCGCACGGTCGCCGAGCTGCTGGCTGAGCGCCCGTCCGGCGAGCCGATCGAGGAGGCGCTGGGGCACGCGCTGGCGGCGCATCTGGCCGCGCTCGACCAGGACATCGAAGACATCGCCCGCGTACGGCTTCAGATCGACCACAATCCCGCCGTGCGGGCCCGGGTCTGGGACATCTGGGCCCGGCAGGAAGCGTTGCTGGAACAAGCGATCGCCGACCGGGCCGACGCTCCGGCCGACCCGCTGGCCGTGCAGGTGACCGCCCACATCACGCAGACGATCATCCAGATGGCCCTCGACCAGGCCCGCTCGACCGTGACTCCCGAGGCCTTGTCGGTGCACGCCGACCGGGTCGTGTCGCTGCTCAACGCGGGCGTCCTGCTGCCCCGGATGCCGGCGGCGTAGCCGTTCTCCGGGCGGGGTTGCCGGTCTCCCAGGCGTTTCCGGGCGGGGTTGTCGGTGGCGAGGGCTGGCCGTGGGCGTCCTCCGGGGCGGGGATGCTCGTGGGGTGAGCGGGCCACCGTGGATCGATGGTCTGCGATAGTGTGCCGGGCTCCGGGGGATGGGGAGTCCGATGAAACTGTTGCGGTCCAAGGGTTTCTGGGTCGGTGCGGTCGCCGTCGCGCTGCTGGTCGTGGTCGCCCTGACCGCGTCCGGACGCGACTACGTCAGCTATCACCCCGAGCTGATCGACCCCATGCGGGGCGCGCCGCTGGGTGACTACGGCGGGGCCGGCGCCGACTACTGGTTCGGGGTCGAACCGCTGACCGGCCGCGACCTGTTCGCCCGGCTCGGGCTGAGCCTGCAGTACTCGCTCGGCCTGGCCGTGGTCGCGGCCGCCGTCGAGGTGCTGGTCGGTCTGCTGATCGCCGTGGCGGCCCGGCGCGGACGGTGGCGGGGGCTGGGCGCGCCCGCCCTCATGTACTTCGCGCTGCTCGTGCCGCTCAACCTGATCGTCGAGGTCGCCCTCTCGTACACGGGAATGCGGCTGCGCACGCCGCCCGAGCCGGCCTGGGGCGAGATGCTGGCCGACGCGGCCCTCTGGTTCCGCCACGACCCGGCCTACCTGCTGTTCCCCGGTCTGCTGCTGGTCGTGACGGTGTTCGCGTTCCTGCTCGTCGCCGACGCCGTGCGGCGCAAACTCGTGCGCTGACCTGTCGTGCGTCGCCGGCTCGCGCGCCGGATCGCTGAAGTCCGGCGCGCGCCGGGACGCGGAAGGGGCGCGCGCTGGGATGCGGAAGGGGCGCGCGCTGGGATGCGGAAGGGGTGCGCGCCGGGATGCGGAAGGGGTGCGCGCCGGGACGCGGAAAGGGGCGCGCGCCGGGACGCGGAAAGGGGCGCGCGCCGGGACGCGGAAGGGGCGCGCGCCGGGACGCGGAACTCAGGCGCGGGTCGTGTTGGTCACGATCGCGTCGATGATCTGGGGCCACAACACCTGGGGCAGGTCGTGTCCCATGCCCGGGATGACCAGCAGCTCGGCGCCCGGGACGGCGGCCGCGGTGGCCCGCCCGCCGCTCACGTTGATCAGCGGGTCGGCCTCGCCGTGGATGACCACCGTCGGGGCCTCGACCGAGCGCAGCGCCGCCGTGCGGTCGGGTGAGGCGATGATCGCCGCGTACTGCCGCTGGGTTCCCCGGGGCCGGAAGCTGCGGTCGAACTTGGCGGCCGCGCGCTGCTGCAGCCATTCCTCCGAGGCGGGGTAGGCGGGGGAGCCGATGACCCGCGACGACGCGATGGCGCCGGCCAGGATCTCCTCACGCGTGCTGGCGGGCGGACGCATCAGGGCTGCCATGGCTTCGGGGGTCGGGTGTCCCACCGTACGGTCGCCGGTCGTCGACATGATCGAGCAGAGCGAGGCCACCAGGCCCGGATGGTCGACGGTGAGCTGCTGGGCGATCATGCCGCCCATCGAGGCGCCCACCACGTGCGCGCGGGTGATGCCGAGCTCCTTGAGCAGCCCGGCGGCGTCGGCCGCCATGTCGGCCAGCAGGTAGGGCACGGTGGCCGGGTCGCCACCCATGATCGCGGCCAGGTCGGGCGCGCCGAGCTCGTCGAGGGCGGTGGACAGCCCGGCGTCGCGGTTGTCGAACAGCACCACGTGGAATCCGCGGTCGGCCAGGGCCGCACAGAAGTCGGCCGGCCAGTCGACCAGCTGCGCGCCCAGCCCCATGACCAGCAGCAGAGCCGGGTCGTCGGGGTTCCCCACCGTCTCGTAGCGCACATCGATCCCGTTGGCCCGTACGTCCGGCACGTGACGCCCCTTTCCTCGCACTCCGGGACAGCATGCCGCACTCCGGTGAACACGTCATCGGCGGAACCACCGGTATCAGCCCTAGCTTATATAAGAGCCAACTGATACCGTACGGCTCGTGCACGCGTTCGATGTTCTCGGAGATCCCGTCCGGCGACGGATCCTGGAGCTGCTCGCCACGGGGGAGCAGAGCTCCGGCGCCCTCACCGACGTGATCCGGGCCGAGTTCGGGATCTCCCAGCCGGCCGTCTCGCAGCACCTGAAGGTGTTGCGCGACAACGGGTTCGCGACCGTGCGCCCGCAGGGGGCCCGGCGGCTCTATGCGGTGGACGACACCGCGCTGCGCGAGGCCGACGCCTGGCTCGCGCAATTTCGGCGCTTCTGGGCTCCTCACCTGGCCGCCATGGCCACCGAGGTGGCTCGGGGCAAACGACAGCGACGACTCGCAGACGAGGGAAAGACTCATGATTGACGTCGACACTCAGATCAGCCAGGTGCGCCGCGTGCTGGGCAGCCGCACCCTCGAGGCGGGCGAGGCCCGTGTCTCGGTGATCAGCCAGGTCTACGACACCGACATCGACGACCTGTGGGACGTGGTCACCAGTCCTGAGCGCATCGCGCGCTGGTTCCTGCCGATCGAGGGCGAGCTCAAGGAGGGCGGCCACTACCAGTTGACCGGCAATGCCAGCGGCACGATCACCAGGTGCGACAAGCCGCGTTCGTACGCGGCCACGTGGGAATACGCCGACCAGGTGAGCTGGATCGAGGTGCGCCTGACCCCCGACGGCGACGGCACCCGGTTCGAGCTCGAACACGTCGCCCACGTGGCCGACGAGTGGTGGGACCAGTTCGGCCCCGGCGCGACCGGCGTGGGCTGGGACCTGGCCCTGCTCGGCCTGCACGGCCACCTGTCCGACCCGGAGTCGGGGATCGACCCGGTAGCCATGGCGACCTGGCACGAGACGCCCGAGGGCAAGTCGTTCCTGCGGCAGTCGAGCGACCTGTGGGCCGAGGCGTCGATCGCCGCGGGCACCGACGCGACCGCGGCCCGGGAGGCGGGCGAGCGCACGTACGCGTTCTACACCGGCACCGGCCCGGGCGCCGAAGGCTAGCGCCGATCTGGGCCGCGCTTCGCTCCAGGGCGTCAGAGGTAGTCGTCGACTGGGCCGCGCCTCGCTTCAGGGCGTCAGAGGTAGTCGTCGACCGGGCCGGCGGTGAGGAATCCGCTGCCGGCCCCGGCGATCTGGCCCGCCGCCGGCTTCAAGGCCGCTCGCGCGCGTTCCAGCGCCGGGCGGTCGTCCAAGGCCTCGGCCGCGCGCGCGTTGAGGCACCACAGGGCTTCCGAGAGCAGGTCGGCCGGCGGGTCCGGGGTGTCGTGCAGGGCAGCCCGGGCCCCGGCGGTGTCTCCCTCGGCCAGCAGCACATGCGGGCGCGCCCACGGTTCGTACGGGCCGTAGCCTTCGCTCGTCGTGCCGAGGCACAACAGGGCCAGCGGCAGCAGTCCATCCTGGAGGCCCGGCATGCCGGCGCCGTCGAGCAGGGCGGCCGCCTCGCGACAGGCCGCCTCCGAGGGGTCGCGCATCGCCCGGAACCACCCGGTGAAAACGGCCACCAGCGGCAGTTCGTGGTGCGCGGCCAGGCGATCGGCGGCCTCCGCGTGTTCGGCGGCGCCGACCGGATCGGCCAGGGCCGCGCGTGCCTGCATCCGGATCAGACGACCCAGGACCTCGTACGTGGTCAGGCCGTGCCGCCCCGCAAGCGTGACCAGCTCGGCACCGATCGCGTCGCGTTCCGGGGCCAGGCCGCAGCGGTGGCAGCTCTGCATGAACAGACCGTTCAGCGCGAACGCGAGCAGCCCCGGGTCGTCCAGCCCACGGGCGATCGTCACGGCCTGTTCGGCGCATTCCCGCGCGTACGCCTCCCCGCCGCCCCGCGATTCGAGAGCGATCGTGGCCAGCAGCCGCGCCCGGGCCGCCCCCGTACGTCCCGGCAACGCCCGCCGTGCCGCCGCCACGATCTGCGCCGCCTGCTCCGGGTCGTCCGAGCGGGGCCAGATCGCCGGAACGTCGTACGAGCCGATGACCCGCGCCGTCAACTCCGGGTCACCCAGCTCCTCGGCCGCGTTGATGGCGGCCAAGCGGTGCTTGCGGACCGCCTCCAGCCCGCCGCCACCTGTCACGGCCAGGTTGCGCAGCAGGCCCACGGTCGAGTCGAGCCGGGCCCGCGCGCCCGCCGCGACGATCCGGTCGTAGTCCGCGGCCGCCGACGCCCACACGTTCTCGGGTCTCAGATAGCCGGCCCCGCGCAGGATGTCGGCCTCAAGGGCGGCCAGCCCCGGCCCCGGGTCGAGGCCGAGCCCGGTGACGAGCTGGTCGCGGGCGCGGCGGAGCACGGCGAGCGCGTCGCCCTGCCGGTCGTCGCGGTAGAGGGCGAGGGCCAGCAGCCGCCACGCCTCCTCGCGCCAAGGATGCTCGGTGACGTGCGCGTCCAGGGCGGCGATCGCCTCGGCCGTACGCCCGCCGCCCAGGTGCTGCTCGGCGAGCGTTTCGACGGTCTTCAGGCGCAGCTCGGTCAGGCCGGCCCGCTCGGCGTGGGCCCACGGCTCACCGGCGAAGTCCGCGTACGCCGGCCCGCGCCACAGGCTCAGGGCCTCGGCCGGCCGGGCCGTCATGAGCTGTTCGAAACGCCACGAGTCGACCTCGCCGGCGCGCAACGCGTAGCCCGGCCCTTCGGTGATGAGCAGTCGCGGCGGCGTGCGGGGCGCCCGTTCCGGTTCGAGCGCCCGGCGCAGCGCCGCGACGAACGTCCGCACGGCCGCCACCGCCCCCTCGGGCGGCGCCACCCAGAGGTCGTCGACCAGATGCCCGACCGGCACCACGCGCCCCCGAGCCACGATCAGCCGCGCCAGCACCGCGCGGTGGCGGGGCCCTTTGAGCGCGATGGCGGCGCCCGAGTCGTCCCAGGCGGCAACCGCCCCCAGCACCCCGAACCCGACCGTCACCGAGCAACGGTAACGCTCGCCGCTCGCTCATTCGCGCACCCACCCGCCAGTCTGTTCGCCGGCCAACGCGCGCCCGCCTGCTCGTGGGCGCGCCGCCTCGCGCACGTGCGTCCTCGCGCGCCAGCGGTGCTGACCCGTTGTTCATTCGCGCGTTGCAGTCGTGCGCGAGTGTGTTCGCGGTTCAGTGGTCGCCTGCCGGTTGGGTTCGTTTGCTCGTCGCCTGCGGCGCGTCGGTCGGTTGTTCGCGTACGCGTGCGTGTCGTTCGCGTGTGTCTGCGCGCTGGCGGTGCCTGCCGGTTGTTCGGTTGCGCGTTGCGTGCGGCGGGTCGCGTACGTGAGTGTTCGCGCGCCGGCAGTGCCCGCCGGTTGTTCGTTTGCGCGTACGCGTGCGTGTCGTGCGCCTGTATTGAACCGCCCCGGGTTTGATATCGGCCCGATCTCTTGGAGGATCGAGTTCATGTCACGCCCTTCGCCGTACCCCGCGGAACTTCGTGAGCGAGCGGTGCGGATGGTCGCCGAGGTGCGGCCGAGTTACGCCTCGGAGTACGCCGCGATCGTCGCGGTCGCCCAGAAACTCGGTATCGGCACTGCCGAGACGCTGCGCAAATGGGTTCGCCAGGACCAGGTCGACACCGGCGGACGTGCCGGGACCAGCACGGATGAGGCGGCCGAGTTGAAACGGCTGCGGCAGGAAAACGCCGAACTACGCCGGGCGAACGAGATCCTGAAATCGGCGTCGGCTTTCTTCGCGGCCGAGCTCGACCGGCCACCGCGACGCTCGTGAAATACATCGACGAGCACAAGCACGAGTTCGGCGTCGAGCCGATCTGCCGGACCCTGACCTCGTCCGGGTGGCCGATCGCGTCCAGCACGTATCGGGCC
>NZ_JAENHP010000027.1 GCF_016834655.1 Paractinoplanes ovalisporus | reverse complement strand
GGCGCGGTGGCGCACGGCAGGCGCGGTGGCGCACGGCAGGCGCGGTGGCGCACGGCAGGCGCGGTGGCGCACGGCAGGCGCGGTGGCGCACGGCAGGCGCGGTGGCGCACGGCAGGCGCGGTGGCGCACGGCAGGCGCGGTGGCGCGGTGGACGTTGCAGGCGGGCGGGTGTGGGGAGCGGCCTGAGGGTGGGCGCTACGGAGACGGCGATGCCCGGCGGACACGGGGTCCGCCGGGCATCGGGTGGTACAGGTTGTGCGGTGGTGCTGGGTTAGTTTCCGGCCAGCTGCTTGGCCCGCTCGGGCCACGACGGCAGGGTCGGGGCCAGGCGCAGGCCGGCCGAGGTGACGGCGGACCGCAGGGTGGCCACGTCGGTGTCGGCCAGCTGCTCGAAGCGGGTGATGCCGGCGGCGGCCAGGGCCATCGCCATCTTGGGGCCGATACCGGCGATCTTGGTGAGGTCGTCGGGCTCGGCGACGGCTACCGCGACGGGCGCGGGCACGGCGGCGATCTCTTCGGTCTCGGCGGCGCCGGGGACAGCGACCATGGAGTCCTGGACGACGTCGGCCTCGATCGCGACAGGCGCGGGCACGGCGGCCACCTCGTCGGCCTCGGCGGCGCCGGGCACGGCCGCGGCCGGCTTCGGCTTGGGCGTGCGGGTGCGGGCCGCGCGCGGCTTGGGTGCCGGCTTGGTGGCGACCGGCGTCGGCTCGGCGATCGGGGTCGACACGACGGTCGGCTCGGGGGTGACGGCGACCGGCTCGGGCTCGGCCGGGCGGACCGGCTCGACCGGCGGTTCCGGGGTGGTGACCGGTTCGGTCAGCGTGACGGGCTCGGTCCCGGCCCGCGCGCCCTTCGAAGCGACCGATTCGTCGTTCGCCGCGACCAGTTCGTCCGTCGTGGTGACCGGCTCATCCTTCACCGTGACCAGTTCGTCCGTCGTGGTGACCGGCTCATCCTTCACCGCGACCAGCTCGTCCGTCGCGGTGACCGGCTCGTCCGTCGCGGTGACCGGCTCGTCCGTCGCGGTGACCGGCTCGTCCGTCGCGGTGACCGGCTCGTTCGTTGTGGCGATCGGCGAAGCAGCGGGCTCGTCGACAACCGGTGCCGGCGAGGCGGCGAACGGCTCGGCCTCGGCGGGCGCGGAATCGGCCGACGGAGAGGTCGCGGGCTCGTCGACCGTGGTCGCGGCGGTGGATTCGAGGGAGGGGGCCACCGGTTCGGCCTTCGGCTCGTCCTCGGTGGTGGGGGCGACGGCAGCGGCCGTCGCGGGCGCGCTGGTGGTGGCGGCGCTCGGGGCGGGCGTGTCGGTGACGGTGGGCTTCGCGGACCGCAGTCCACGCAGCAGCCACCCGGCGACGAATCCGACGACGACCCCGGCAACAAGGAAGAGGAACGATGCCATATGAAAGGCTCCGAACAGATGAGAGCTGCGGATGTAGCGCGCAGCTTCGCACATCCCCCCGTTTGCGCACCATGTGGGTGGTACGACGGAGCTACCGCCGATTACCCGTGGTCAGCATCCGGTTCCCGGGCGTCACTCCGTAATGGACCGGAAACAGCAGCCGACCCGACATCAGCCGCCGGTCCGGAACCGCAGCCGACTTGGGATCAGCCGCCGCACCCAAAATCAGCCTCCGCGCCCCAAAACAGCAGCCGCCGCACCCAAAATCAGCCGCCGCGCCCTAGACAGCAGCCGCCGCGCCCTAAACAGCAGCCGCCGCGCCCAAAATCAGCCGCCGCGCCCTAAACAGCAGCCGCCGCGCCCTAAATCGGCGGCCGCGCCCAAAAAACAGCAGCCGCCGCGCCCAAAATCAGCGGCGGCGCCCCAAAACAGCAGCCGCGCCGATTTGCAGCCGGGCCCAAAACAGCCGGTTGGTCCCAGCGCCGCACCAGCACCGGGACCAATCGGCCGGGGAAACAAGCGGTCAGCGCCGGGTGCGCGCCCCCGCGACCAGCGCAACACCGCCGGCGGCGAGTGCGATCTGCAGAGCGAGCTCGATCCAGTCGACGCCGCGCGTCTCGGCCACGCCGATGAGCGACGCCAGGAACGTGCCGACCAGCGCCGCGATGATGCCGATCAGCAGCGTCAGCCAGATCGAGATGTTCTGCTTGCCGGGCAGGACGAGGCGGCCCAGCGCGCCGATGATGAGGCCGATGATGATGGCGGTGAAAATCCCGGAGATCTCCATGACGGCTCCCTGTCGAGGCGGTCCCTCCAGCATGAACCCCCAATGCCACCTAGGACCTGGGTGCCGCCTGTGAAACGGCCCCGAGCTTGGCCGCCTGGATCTGCTCGTAGACGTGCGTGCGCAGCGCGGTGAAGCGTGGATCGGCCCTCGTGTGCAGTTGATCACGGTCGGCGGGCAGGTCGACGGTGACCTCGTCCTGCACCACGGTCGGCGACGACGACAGCATCACCACGCGCTGCCCCAGATAGACCGCCTCGTCGATGTCGTGCGTGATGAACAGGACCGTCACCCCCAGGCGCTGCCACAGGGCGCGCACCAGATCTTCGAGGTCGGCCCGGGTCTGCGCGTCCACGGCGGCGAACGGCTCGTCCATCAGCAGCGTCGACGGCTCGTACGCGACCGCCCGCGCGATCGCCACCCGCTGCTGCATGCCGCCCGAGAGCTGCCACGGGAACGCCGACTCGGTGCCGGCCAGCCCGACCGCCTCGAGCGCCTGCTCGACCAGCTCGACGCGACGCTCCCGGGGAAGCTTCTTCTGCCTGAGAGGAAGCTCGACGTTGTCGCGCACCGACATCCACGGGAACAGGCTCCGCCCGTACTCCTGGAAAACCATGGCCAGACCCGGGGACGGACCGTTCACCTCGCGCCCGTCCAGGCTGACCTTGCCGCCGCTCGGCTCGAGCAGGCCGGCGATACACCTCAGCAACGTCGTCTTGCCGCAGCCGGACGGCCCGACCAGGCAGACCAGTTCGCCGGTGTCGACGGTGAACGTCAGGTCGCGCAGCGCCTCGACCTCCCGCTGACCGGAGCGGCCCGAACGGCCGGCCGACTTGTAGACCTTGCGGAGTCCCTGGACCTCGAGCATCGTCAACGACCTTTCGTTACCGAGCGCAGACCGTGGTACCACCGGAGCACCCACCCCTCGGCGAGCCGGAACAGCAGCGACAGCGCGAACCCGAGCAGGCCGAGCAGGATGATCCCGCTCCACATCTCGGGGATCGCGAAACTGCGCTGGAACTGCACGATGGTGAAGCCGAGGCCGTTGCTGGCCGCGAACA
Organism: Paractinoplanes ovalisporus; assembly: GCF_016834655.1. Lineage (GTDB taxonomy): Bacteria > Actinomycetota > Actinomycetes > Mycobacteriales > Micromonosporaceae > Actinoplanes > Actinoplanes ovalisporus. Next base: position 137,165 of record NZ_JAENHP010000027.1, on the reverse strand, counting down.
TCTCGCTGATCACCATCAGGATGATCGCGATCGACAGCGCCTGCCGCAGCCCGGCCGCGATCTGGGGTGACGCCGCGGGCAGGACCACCTGGCGGATGCGGGCAGGACCCCCGATCCCGTACGCGCGGGCGGTGTCGAGCTGCACGCTGTCCACCGCCCGCACGCCCTCGACCGTGTTGAGCAGCACCGGCCACACGCAACCGAACACGATCACGATGATCTTCATGCCGTCGCCGATGCCCGCGAACAGCATGATGACCGGCACGAGCACCGGCGGCGGGATGGCCCGGAAGAACTCCAGCACCGGCTCGACCGTGGCCCGCAAGCCCCGGCTGAGCCCGATCGCGACGCCCAGCGCCACCCCGATCACGGACGCGAGCACGTATCCGGCGATCAGGCGCCACAGGCTGGGCAGCACGTCGGCCTGGAGGCGGTCGAGCGTCCAGGTGCGGCCGAACGACTCGAGGATCCGCGAGAGCGGCGGAGCGTAGAAGTTCTCGCTGCCGGCACTGATCACGAACCAGGCCGCGAAGAGCACGACGGGGAGACCCAGGACGTACGCGAGGCGTTTCATGCCGGCACCTCGCCCCGTACGGACTGGTGCCAGGCCAGGGAACGACGCTCGAACACCCGGGCGGCCAGGTTGATCGCGACCCCGAGCAGACCGGTCACCGCGATCAGCGCGTACATGTCGGGCACCGCGCCCGAGGTCTGCGCCACCGCGATCATTTTGCCCAGCCCGGGGGCGCCGATCACCAGTTCGGCGGTGACGGCCAGCACCAGGGCCACCGACGCCGCCAGCCGCACGCCCGTGAAGACGTACGGCAGGGCGGTGGGCCAGAGGACGTTGCGGATGCGCGCCCAGGGGCCGAACCGGAAACTGCGCGCGGTCTCCTCGGCGATCGGGTCCACGTCGGCCACCCCGTACAGAACCTGGACCAGCACCTGCCAGAACGCGGCGTAGACCACGAGCAGCAGCGTCGAGCCGAGGTCGGTGCCATAGAGCAGCACCGCGAGGGGGATCAGCGCCACCGACGGGATCGGCCGCAGAAACTCCACCGTGGAGGCGGTGGCGGCCCGCAGCACCGGCACGGCGCCGATGACGATGCCTACGACCACTCCGGCCGCGACCGCGATGGCGAGGCCGATCGCCCACCCGGTCAGGGTGTCGCCGACCGCCTGCCAGAACTCGGCGGTGACCACCTCGTCGCCCAGGGCGGCCGCGATCCGGCTGGTCGGCGGCAGATAGCCGTCATTGACCAGACCGAACCTCGGCAGTGCCTCGACGATCAGGAGAAGACCGGCCAGGCCGGCAAGGCCTCTCACGGCAGGATCTTGGCCACGTCGGGAGTCGCGCCGTCGAAGATGCCGTCCTGCTCGCCCAGCTTGGCCAGGGTCTCGACCGAGGCCTGGTTGATCTCGGTCGGCCACTTGGGCAGGGTCATCGCGGCCCGGGTCTTCTCGTCGATCTTGGTGTAACTGGCGAGCACCGCGCGGACCTCGTCGGGGTGGGCGTCGGCGTACGTGAGGGACTCGTTGATCGCCTCGGTGAACCGCTTGACCAGGTCCGCGTCCTCGCCGGCCAGCTTGGCCGAGGTGAAGTAGGCGGCCACGGTCAGGTTGGGCGCCGCGTCGACGAAGTTGGACGCCACGAGCCGGCCCCCGGCCGCCTTGATCTCGGACAGCTGCGGTTCCACCACCCAGGACGCGTCGACCTGACCCTCCTGCAGGGCGGCGGGCGCGTTGGGGAACGGCATCTCGACGAACTGGATCGCCTTCGGATCGCCGCCGGCCTTGCGGACAGATTCCCGTACGGTGGTGTCGCCGATGTTCTTGAGGGTGTTGACCGAGATCTTCTTGCCGGCCAGGTCGGCCGCCGTCTTGATCGGGCTGTCCGCCTTGACCATGATGCCGCCGAAGTCCTTGCCCTGCTCACCGGTCGACGCGACACCGGCCGCGACCGTCTTGACCGGCACGTTCTTGGTCTGGCCGATCAGCAGCGAGGTCATGTTGCTGAAGCCGAACTGGAACTGACCACTCACGACACCGGGCACGATGGCCGCGCCGCCCTGACCGGCCTCCATGCTGACCTCGATATTTCGGCTCTTGAAGAAGCCCTTGTCCTTGCCCAGATAGATCGGCGCCACGTCGACGATCGGGATGACGCCGACCTTGACCTGGTCGACGCCGCCCGAGTCGGTGTCGCCGGACGAACCGCCGGACGAGCCGCAGGCGGTCGCCGAGAGGACCAGCGCGGCCGAAGCTATTCCTATGAAGACACGTCGCATTCGTAGCCTCCGGTAAGCTGTGCGCATTGCGAACGAAAGTTCTCATAGTGAACGCTAGGATGTGGGCCGTGTCACGTCAACGATCTTTATCGATTCCACAGGTTGCCCGGTGAGTTCGGACCACGTCCAGTCGCTCGAGCGCGGGCTCGCGGTGATCCGGGCGTTCGACGCGCGCCGCCCCGAGCTGACGCTCAGCGAGGTGGCGAAGATCTGCGACCTGACCCGGGCCGCCGCCCGGCGCTTCCTGCTCACGCTGGTCGACCTGGGATATGTGCGCACGGACGGGCGCCTGTTCAGCCTCACTCCGCGCGTGCTCGAGCTCGGCTACGCGTTCCTGTCCAGCCTGTCACTGCCCGACGTCGCCGCGCCGCACCTGGAACGGCTGGTGTCACAGATCCACGAGTCCTCCTCGCTGTCCATTCTGGACGGCGACGACATCGTCTATGTGGCCCGCGTCCCCACGAGCCGCATCATGGCCGTGTCGATCAATCTGGGCACACGCTTTCCCGCGTACGCGACCTCGATGGGCCGGGTCCTGCTGGCCTCGCTGCCGGCCGACGATCTCGAGGCCTACCTGGAACGGGTCACGCTCCACCGCCTGACCGCGAAGACCGTGGCCACGACGGCGGCACTGCGCTCGGAGCTGGGGCGGGTGCGGGCCCAGGGCTACGCGATCGTCGACCAGGAACTCGAGGAGGGGCTGCGGGCGATCGCGGCGCCCATCCACGACCGGGCCGGCGCGGTGGCCGGGGCCGTCAACGTCTCGGTGCACGCCGCCCGGGCCACGGTGGAGGCGATGCGGCGCCGGCTGCTGCCGCCCCTGCTCGACGCCACCGCCGCCATCGATGCCGACCTGCGCCTCAACGGGCATCACGCCGCGCGCGCCTGACTCCGTCGTTCACATTCCTTCCGCCGTACGGGAAACGCGCACCTGACTTCGTCGTTCACATTCCTGTCCGCGTACGGGAAACGCGTCTTCGGCTCCGAAAGTTTCGGCGCACTCAGGTCCATTTACGCCTGTTTTGTGGGGACCGGGAGCGTGCCCATCGGCAATCGGAAACAACGTTGGGCGTTGTGGTTTCCGGAACTTGCCGTTAACGTTTCGATCGATCCGGGTCACTTTCTGCTGTAGCGGTCCCCAGGGTGCTTCCACCGGCGCCCGGGGCCGTGCCGTCCCCCATCGCAGCTTGGAAGGCACCTGCCATGAAACGTTCCCCCACGAGCCGGCTCGTCCTCGCCGGTTCCCTCGGCCTGCTCGTCGCGGCCGGCGCCCTCACCGTCGCCTCCACCGCGGACGCGGCCACCACGCTCGGCGCCTCCGCGGCCGCCTCGGGCCGATACTTCGGCACCGCCGTCGCCGCGTACAAGCTCAGCGACTCCACCTACTCGGGCATCCTCAACCGCGAGTTCAACTCGGTCACACCCGAGAACGAGATGAAGTGGGACGCCACCGAGCCCACCCAGGGCCAGTTCAGCTACACCTCGGCCGACCAGATCGTGGCCCGGGCCAGGAGCATCGGGGCCAAGGTCCGCGGGCACGCGCTGGCCTGGCACTCACAGCAACCGGGCTGGGCGCAGAGCCTGAGCGGCACCACGCTGCGTAACGCCATGCTCAACCACGTCACCCAGGTCGCGACCCACTACAAGGGCCAGATCGACTCGTGGGACGTGGTGAACGAGGCGTTCGCCGACGGCAGCAGCGGCGCCCGGCGCGACTCCAACCTGCAGCGCACCGGCAACGACTGGATCGAGGCGGCGTTCCGGGCGGCGCGGGCGGCCGACCCGGCGGCCAAGCTCTGCTACAACGACTACAACACCGACGGTCAGAACGCGAAGAGCAACGCGGTGTACGCGATGGTGCAGGACTTCAAGTCCCGCGGCGTCCCGATCGACTGCGTCGGCTTCCAGTCCCACTTCAACTCGGCGTCCCCGCTGCCCTCGGACTACCAGGCCAACCTGCAGCGGTTCGCCAACCTCGGGGTCGACGTGCAGATCACCGAGCTCGACATCGAGGGCTCGGGAACGGCCCAGGCCAACTCGTTCGCGGCGGCGACCCGGGCCTGCCTGGCGGTGACCCGCTGCAACGGCATCACCGTGTGGGGCATCCGCGACTCCGATTCGTGGCGGGCCAGCGGCACCCCGCTGCTGTTCGACGGGAGCGGGAACAAGAAGGCGGCGTACACGGCCGTTCTTGATGTCTTGAATGGCGGAACGACGCCGACCACCCCGCCGACGACTCCTCCCACTACCCCGCCCACCACCCCGCCTTCGGGATCGGGCTGCACCTCGGCGATCTCGCTGAACCAGTGGAACGGCGGGTTCGTGGCCACGGTCAAGGTCACCGCGGGGGCGACCCGGCTCAACGGCTGGACCGTGAACGTGACGCTGCCCTCGGGCGCGGCCGTCACCAACACCTGGAACGCGACCGCCAGCGGCACCAGCTTCACCAACGTGTCGTACAACGGCTCGGTCAACGCGGGCGCCAGCACCGAATTCGGCTTCCAGGGCACCGGAACCGGCCCCTCGGTCTCCACCTGCACGGCACGCTGACCGGCCTGGCCGCGGGCGCCATCCACCGGGCGCCCGCGGCCCTCTCTCCCAAGGATCTCCCATGGTCAAACTCTGGAGAGCCGTCGTCGCGCTCGTCGCCGTCGCCGGTCTCGCGCTGCTCGCCCCCGCCGCCCCGGCCCAGGCCGCCTCGCTGCAAGAGGTGACGGGCTTCGGCACCAACCCGACCAACCTCCGCATGCACCTGTACGTCCCGGACCGTCTCGCCGCCAACCCGGCCCTGCTGGTGGCCGTGCACTACTGCACCGGCACGGGACCCGCTTTCCATTCCGGTACGGAGTTCGCCTCGCTCGCCGATCAGTACGGCTTCATCGTGATCTATCCGTCGGCCACCCGGTCCGGCCAGTGCTTCGACGTGTCCACGGCGGGCGCGCTGACCCACAACAGCACCAGCGACCCGGCCGGCATCGTGTCGATGGTCCGTTACGTGCAGCAGCGCTACGGCACCGACGTGAACCGCACGTTCGTGACCGGCGCGTCCTCGGGCGGGATGATGACCAACGTCCTGCTCGGCGACTATCCCGACGTGTTCGCGGCCGGGTCGGCGTTCATGGGCGTGCCGTTCGGCTGTTTCGCCACCACCGACGGCTCGATGTGGAACAGCACCTGCTCGTCCGGCCAGTCGATCAAGACTCCGCAGGCGTGGGGTGATCTCGTCCGCGCGGCCTATCCCGGCTACACCGGCCGGCGCCCGCGCATGCAGGTCATGCACGGCGTCAACGACACCACGCTGCAGTATCCGAACTTCGGCGAGGAGATCAAGCAGTGGACGAACGTGTTGGGGGTCTCGCCGACGCCGGTGCTCACCGACACCCCGCAGGCCAATTGGACCCGTACGCGGTATGGGTCGTCGGCCGTACAGGCGCCGGTCGAGGGCATCAGCGTGGCCGGGGTCGGTCATTCGCTGCCGCTCAGCGGGATGGCTCGGTTGGCGATCGCGTTCTTCGGCCTCGACAGCTCCACGCCTCCGCCGACCACGCCGCCCACCACTCCCCCGACCACGCCGCCTACGACGCCGCCCACCACGCCGCCCGCCGGTGGGGCCTGCCGGGTCACGGCGACGGTCAACGCCTGGAACACCGGCCTGACCGCTCAGGTGACCATCGCCAACACGGGCAGCTCCGCGGTGAACGGCTGGAGTCTGGGCTTCGCGCTGCCGTCCGGTCAGACAATCACGTCGGGCTGGAACGCGACCTACTCGCCCACCTCGGGCCAGGTCACGGCCCGCAACGTCAACTACAACGGCACGATCGCGGCCGGCGCCTCGGTCTCGATCGGCTTCCAGGCCAACCACACCGGGAACAGCGCCGCACCGAGCGCCTTCACGCTCAACGGCGCGGCCTGTTCCACCACCTGACCGGTCCGCGGATGTCGGGCTGATTCCGCCCGCCGGTCAGATCGGGCGCCGCCGTGGGACCGTCCCCACGGCGGCGCCCCCATTTGCGAACCGTCCCCACAGCCGTGCCTCTTGGCAGACCGTCCTCGCGGCGGCGTCCCTTTTGCAGACCCACCGCCCTACAGCCGCGCCCTTTGCAAACGGCCCCACGGCGGCATCGCTTTGCAAACCCGCCGCCCCACCGCCGCGGCCCCTTTGCAAACGGTCCCCACGGCGGCATCGCTTTGCACACCCGCCGCCCCACCGCCGCGCCCCTTTGCAAACGGTCCCCACGGCGGCGCCCCTTGCAAATCGTCCCCACGACGGCGCCCACTTTTGCGATTGTCGCCGTCTAGAGGGCCGCCACTGCCTCGGCCACCTTGGTGCGCAGCTCCTCGGGCAGGGGTGCGTAGCCGGACGCCGCTGCTGTGTTCTGGCCGGCGGCGCTGGAGGCGTACGCGAGGAAGCTCTTGACCAGCTCCGGCGTGCCGGTCTTGCACAGGATCTCGTACGTGACGAGGACCAGCGGATAGGCGAGGCGATCGGGGATGCGGTAGTCGATCTCGAGCCGCAGTCCCTCGGTGCCGACCACGCGGGCGCCGGCCACCGTGCGGGCCGCCGCCGCGTCGCTGAGCGGCACGAACTCGCCGGACGCGTTGCCGACTCGGGCCGTCGGCAGGTTGTGGAACCGCGCGTACGAGGCCTCGACGTAACCGATGGCGCCGTCGGTGCGTTCGATCGCCGACACCAGGTCGTTGCTGCCGTCGGCCGCGATGCCGCCGCGCGCCGGCCACGCCGAGCTCGCGCCGAGACTCCAGTCGGAAGTGGCCGTGAAGGCGAGGAACCGGGTGAAGTTGTCGGTCGTGCCGGAGCTGTCGGATCGGTGGACCGTACGGATCGGGGTCGACGGCAGGGCCAGGCCCGGGTTGTCGGCGCGGATCGCCTGGTCGTTCCACCGCGTGATCCGGCCGGTGAAGATGCGCGCGATAGTGGCCGGCGACAACCGGAGGTCGTCGACGCCGGCGACGGTGAACGCGAGGCCGATCGGACCGACGACCATCGGCAGGTGCACCAATGGACCCTGGCAGCGGGCCTTGGCCTGGGCCTGCTCCTCGTCGGGGGTCGGCGAGTCGGAACCCGCGAACTGGCCGGTGCCCGCGAAGAACGTGCGGCGGCCCGCTCCGGAACCCACGCTGGAGTATTCGATCGTCGCCTCGGCACAGCTCACCTGGTAGTCCTTGATCCAGGCGCTGACGGCGTTGGTCTGGGCCGACGAGCCCTGCGCGGCGATCGAGCCCTTCGAACAGTCGATGGAGTCGCGGCCGGGGCTGCTCGGCGAGTCGCAGGCCGCGACGGCGAGCAGGGCGGCGGCGAGGGCGAGGATGCGCGTTCTCATCGGTGCTTCGCTTTCATGTGCTCGCTCTCCATCGGCACCCGCTTCGGAACCCGCTTCATCGGCGCTAGCTGGATCGGCGCCCGCCGCATCGGCGCCCGCCGCATCGGCGCTTCGCTCCTCATCGGTGCTTCGCTCCTCATCGGTACTCCGCGAAGCGTTTGCGGACCGCCAGGGGCACCAGCAGGATCACCAGGCCCAGCGCCCCGGCCGGGATCCAGGGCCATCCGGTGAGCAGGATCTCGGCGTCGCGCAGGGACCGGTCGAAGGTCTCCTTACGATCGGCCGTGATGTCGGCGACGGCCGCGTCGTAGTAGGAGAAGTCGAACGCCGCGTCGCCGCGCCGGATGCCGGTGAGGGTGCTGATCGCCTCGGCGTCCCGCCCCGAGTCGGCCAGCTTCACGATGCGTTCGTGGCCGGCCCGGTAGGACTGCCAGCGTCCGACGACCTGCTCGGTGTAGTAGGGCCCGACGTCCGGACCACCCGCGACGGTCGGCAGACCGGTGTCACCCGCCTCGAGCGCGTCGGCCTTGCGGTCGAAGTCCTGCCGGTAGTAGTCGAGTCCGTTACTGATCAGGTAGCGCGACGTGTCGGCGGCGGCGTCGTAGCTGACCGCGCGCGCCTGCGACAGATCGAGGAACGGGATCAGGCTCTGGTCGCGGGCCTTGCTCAGCACCTGCTCCTGCACGATCAGCACCGCGGTCAGCGGGACGAGCAGCAGAACGGTCAGCACGGTGGCCGTGATCAGGGCCGGATTGAGGACGCGCCGGAACCGCCGGGCCAGCCACACCTGCAGCGCGATCAGCAGGATCAGCAGCGCGCCGCCGAGCAGCACGGCGAGGGTCACCCCGGTCGTCCGGGTCACGCTCTTTCCCCGTACGCCCGCTCCAAGCGGTCTTCGCTGACCTCGCGCAACCGGGTCGCGGCCGGGAGCAGGTCGAGGTGCAGCACGTTGGTCGCCTGCGTGTAGTAACCGGCGGCGGCCGGGCCCGCAGTCAGCGCCTGCCAGACCCGTTCGCGATAGACGCCCAGGCCGTGCAGCAGGTCGAGGACGATGGCCCGTTCCGCCTCGCCGCCGGCGGTGGTGAGCGCGACCTGCAGATCGGTGTCGACCTGGCGGCCGCGCTGCTGATAGGCGCCGAGCGCGTCGATGCGGCCGGCGGCCAGCTCGTCGCGGCCGGAGGTGAGCACCAGCCGCGCCACCTGGGCGTCCATGTCGCTGAGGGCGAAGTAGAGATCGGCCGCGTTGGCGGCCTGCGGGGCGGCCTCGTCGCCGATGACGCGCACCTGCTGCTGCACCCGGGCCATGACCAGACAGGCCGAGACGAGCAGGGCGGCGGCGACCAGGATCGTGACGATGACCCAGAGACGCAGCCGGGCCGGGGTCTCGGGGCGGGCGGCTCGCCGGACGATGGTCCGGGTCGCCTCCATTACTGCTGGCACGGCTTCAAGGTAAAGCATTTCCGCAATTACCCGAGCGGCCGGGTGATCCATTTCCGGCCGTTAACCTCGCGTTTATTCAATGCACGGATTTGCGTAACCTCTGGTGCGGAACACCGGCCGCGGCGAGCCGTTCGGAGACTTCTCCGCGGGGGCTGACGATCTCGACCGAGACCTGGTGGTCGTCGCCCAGTTCGCACGCGGCGGCGACCGAACCGACGTTCAGCGGGTCGAGCTCGGGCACGTCGGCCAGGTCGACGATCAGGCGAAACGGGCGAACACGACGCACCGTGTGCACCAGGACACGCCGGAGCTCGCCCCCTCCGTCGGACCCGAAAACGCCGCGCGGGGTGATCACCACGGTGCCGTCGTCACCCGTTCGCACATCCAGCACGGTCGCCACCCTCCGTCACTCCGCGTTCAACCGACGGCCCACTTTACGATGCGAATTCATTCGGCGTCACGCGTACTTGATCACACCCTTTTGCCATTGCTCCGCGTCCCGTTATTCGTCCTTCCGAAATCTCCAGGAAATTGTCCGGTTCTGGGCGGGCAGGCAACGGTTCGGCCGCTATGCGGGACGGGCCGCGACAGCCCCCGCCGGAAAGGTCACAATTCATCGGTGCGAATCGGGCGGATTGTGGCGGCATCGGTCGCGGTGCTCGTGGGGGCGGGCCTGCTGACGTACGGGAAAGTGCAGGCGCAGCGCCCGGTGAGCGTGGCGCCGTCCGGTGGGTTCGCGGTGGGGCGGATCGCCGACGTGTGGACCGACCGTTCGCGTACTGACCAGTTCGCCCCGATCGGCGGCACGCCCCGCGTCTTGTCGGCCTGGGTCTGGTACCCGGCAGCTCCCGACGCGGCGGAGGCGCCCGGCGAGCCGGTTCCGGAGTCGGCCCGCGCGGGCGACGAGCCGGTTCCGGAGTCGGCCCGCGCGGGCGACGAGCCGGTCTCGGAGTCGGCCCGGACAGCCGATGGACCGGCGGCACGCGACGCGAGGGGCCCGGAGGTGGCTGATGCACCCGGTGAGCCGGGCCCGGACGCGGCTCAAGTGCCCGGCGGGCCTGGCCCGGACGCGGACCAAGCAGCCGGCGTGCCAGGACCGGACGCGGCCCGCGCACCCGGCGCGGACAGTCCGGAGTCCGCCTACGCGCCCGGCGAGTGGGCCGCTCTGCATCGTTACGGCTGGGCGGTGACCGCTTTCGATCGCGTTCACACCGGCACCCGCGACGACGCGCCGATGGCCGACGGCTCGTTCCCCGTGGTGGTGCTGCTGCCCGACCTCGGCTATGCGGCCCCGCAGTACGCGGCGGTGGCGGCGGGCCTGGCCGCGCGCGGCAACGTGGTCGTCGGGCTGACACCCACGTACAGCTCCCGGGTCAGCGTGATCAACGAGCAGCGGGTGGTGGCGAGCGCCGCCGGGTCGGCCGGCGACCGGGAGGAGCAACTGGTGTCGGTGTGGGCGGCCGACGCGCGGTTCGCCGCCCAACGGGCCGCGCTGCAGTTCGGGAACCACGCGAACGGCGGCCGGATCGCGTACGCGGGCCATGGTCTGGGTGGTTCGGCGGCGATCGAGGCGTGCCGGGTGGACGGGCGGTGCGCGGCCGCGGTCTCGCTGGACGGCGATCCGCGGGGCCTGGCCGTACGAGACGGCTTCGGGCGGCCGCTGCTGCAGTTGTCGTCCTCGTCCGACTCGTCCGCCGCCACCTCGCCCTCTGCCGCTTCGCCTTCTCCCGCTTCGCCTTCTCCCGGCTCGCCCTCCGCCGCTTCGCCCTCTCCCGCCTTGCCCTCTGCCGCTTCGCCCTCTCCCGCCTTGCCCTCCGCCGCTCCGCCCTCTCCCGCCTTGCCCTCTGCCGCTTCGCCCTCTGTCGTCTTGCGCCCTGTCGCCGGTGGCCGTAGCTACGTCATCTCCGGCGCTGGGCACCTGTCCTTCACCGACTACGCGGCCTACCGGGTCGCGGCGCCGCTGCGCTGGGTGCTGCCGCTGGGCTCGCTGGACGGCCGCCGCGCCCTGGCGATCACCGTCGACTACGCGGCCACGTTTCTGGCGGCCACGTTCGGCGGTGTGACCTGGGTTGCGCCGCCCTACCCGGAGGTCCGTCGCGCTGACATGCTGAGCCGATGAGCGTCGCCGACATCTTCGACCGGGTCGCCTCCCGCTACGACAGCGTGGGCGTCGACTTCTTCACCCCGCTGGCCGCCGCCCTGATCGCCGCGGCCGCACCGAAGCCCGGCGAACACGTCCTCGACGCCGGCTGCGGCCGCGGCGCCGCGTTGCTGGCGTCGGCCGAAGCGGTCGGCCCCACCGGCCACGTGACCGGAATCGACTTCGCCCCCGGCATGGTCTCCCGAACCGCGGCCGCCACCGCCGGCCTGCCCCAGGTGACCGTCCAATGGGGAGATGCGCAGGCACCCGACTTCCCCACCGCGTCCTTCGACCTCGTCACCGCCGCCCTGGTCCTGTTCTTCCTGCCCGACCCACCGGCCGCCTTGCGGAACCACCGAGCCCTGCTGCGCCCCGGCGGCCGCCTGGCGTTCAGCTCGTTCGCGGCCCACGACCCGCGCTACCCCGCAACGTTGCGCCTGCTGAGCAGCTTCGCCCCGGCCCCGCCGGAACGCCCGTCCCTGCACGCCATGTTCAACTCGCCCGAGACGTTGCGCGAGGCCACCACGGCGGCCGGTTTCGCCCACACCGAGACCACCGAGGTATCCGTCGAAAGCACTTTCACCGACGCCACCCAGCTGGTGCGCTGGATCGGTTCCCACATGGGAAGCCAGGTCATCGAGTCGATCCCCGAATCGCAGCGCCCCGAGGCCACAGCCGCCGTATCCACTTCCCACGAGTGGCCCATGACCCTGACCACCCGCGTCAACCTGACGGTCGCCTCCATGACGACGCCCGTCTCGTAGCCGGGCCGCTCCGCGCCGTCTCGCGCACCGCGCCGTCTCGCGCACCCCGCCGTCTCGCGCACCGCGCCGTCTCGCGCCCGCGTTCTCCCGGGCCCCGCGCCGTTTCGCGCCCGCCATCGGTCGCTGCCTCGACCTCGCTGCCCGCCGGCTCAGGTGCCGCTCAGCCGGAGCGCGGCGTCGAGCATCCGCAGCTTCTCGGCGGACAACCGGCCCAGTCGCTCGACGAGATCTTCGGGCCGCAACGTGACCTGCCAGGTGCAGAAAACGTGCCCCTCACGGGGAAGCGCCAGCCGCACCACGCCGGCCGGATCAAGGCCTTCATCCGCCCCGAGCGGAACCTCGATCCCCGTGATCCTCCCTGAGCCCCCGCTCGACGCGGCCGGGCCGTCAGCGTCACGGATGATCAGCTCGGCCGGGTCGAGAAAATCAAAGCCGCGCCGTTGTTCGGCAGTGGCCGCCGGAACCACATACATAGCGCGGAACTCGTCGCCGTCCCCGGCGCCGACCACCACTACGGGTTCCAGCCCGTTCACATCGGCCAGCCACACTTCACCCCGCTCCATCCGGTCACCGTAGCCGCGCTCGCGCGAAAATCCGCGAGGCGCCCGGAGGACCAACACCACCCTGGTGGCGAGATGACGAGTTCGGTGGTTATCGTGTCGGGCGTGACTGCCGGGTCGGCCATGGGCCATTACCGAGTGGGGCACCCGGCCGTCGTTTGACCCGCGGCCGGGCTCGCGGCCCGCCTCTGCTTTCTGCTTCCGCCGTCAAGGCACGCCCCCAGTGGTGCGGTGCCTTCAAGAGCGCAGCGCCGTCAACGGGACGCGCTGCCGCACGACGCCTTCAGCAGACACGACAAGCAGAGAGCGACCGAATGCCCAACCCTTTCAACCAGCAGATCATCGACGAGTTCCGAGCCAATCAGGGCCGTGTGGGCGGCATGTTCGAGGGCAGCGAACTCATCCTTCTCACGACCCGGGGCGCCCGCTCCGGCGCCGCGCACACCACGCCGCTGGGTTTCCTGCGGGACGGGCCCGACCGCATTCTGGTCATCGCCTCGGCCGGTGGCGCTCCGGGCAACCCGGACTGGTTCCACAATGTGCGGGCGAATCCGCGGGTGACGATCGAAACCGGTTCCCACACGTACGAAGCCCTCGCCGAACCCTTGCCCGCCGACGAGCGCGACGAGGCCTGGCAGCGGGCGGTGGCCGACAACCCGGGCTGGGACGACTACCAGGCCAAGGTCACCCGGACAATCCCCGTGGTGGCGCTGATCCGAGCCACCTGACAGTCATGCGACCAGTCGCAACGGTGTGACGGCAGCGCGAGCGGCTGCGACGCGACCCGACGCGGCCCGACCCGACGCGGCCCGACCCGACGCGGCCCGACCCCGACGCGACGCGACCCGACGCGACGCGACCCGTCGCGACCCGACGCGACCCGAAGCGGCCCGACCCGAAGCGACGCGACCCGACGCGACGCGACCCGACGCGACGCAAACAGCCGCACCAATGTGACATCAAGGCAAACATCGGCGCGTCAAACTGCAACAGTCACAACAGTGTGACAGCGACGCGAGCGGCAGCAACGCGACGGGAAGCGAAGCCGCAACTGCGAGGTGAGCGGCAGCAATGCGACGGAAAAGCGAGCAGCCGCAACGAGTTACGACGTCGATGAGCGGCCGCACAACGCGGCCGCTCACCGGCGGGGCGCCTCAGGTCACCGGCGGGCTTCTCAAGCCAGCTTGGCGAGGTAGTCGTCCAGGGCCGCGTAGGACTGTTCGGCGCCGGCCTCCATGCCGGACTGGATCATGCCGTCGCGGTCTTCCTTGCTGTCGAACGTGGACGACGACGTGACCGTGGTCTTGCCGCCCTCCTCGGTGAACACGTACTGCTCGGTGAGGATGTGGCCGGCCATCGGCTCGTATTCGAACGTCCACGAGAAGCTGTTCGGCGCGTCGATCGCCTTGATCTCGCCCCGGAACGCGTGCTCCTGGCCGTCCGCGTGCTCGACGAAGCGCCACTTGCCGCCGACCCGGAAGTCGATCTCGACGTCGAGCGGGTTGCCCCGGCCCCACCAGTGACGGAGGTGCTCGGGCTGGGTGTGGCAGGCGAACACGAGGTCGCGCGGCGCGGCGAACGTGCGGCTCATGACGAGGGTGGTGTCGGTCGGGGTCTGGACGTTGATGGTCACTGGTCCTCCTCGGTCGGGGTTTCCTGGAGCCGGCCCAGGTAGTCGTCGAGTGCGTCGTACCGCTCCTCCCACAGCCGCCGGTATTGCTCGGCCCACACGGAGACCGCGCGCACCTGCGCCGGCACGATGCGGCACCAGCGCCGCTGCGCCTCACGGGTGCGGACGATCAGGCCCGCCGCCTCGAGCACGTTCAGGTGTTTGGAGACGGCCTGGGCGCTGATGGGGAAGCCGGCGGCGAGCTCGCCCGCAGTCGCGTCGCCCGAGGCGAGGCGATCGAGGATCGCGCGCCGGGTCGGGTCGGCGAGAGCAGCGAAGACACCGTCGATCGAATCCTGCATGACAACCACCTGGTTTATAAACTGATAGGTTGAGAATACGCCCGCACCCAAGCTTGTCAAGCGATCAGCATGGAAGACCGACCAAGCGAGCGAGCAGCTAAACGCGCAGAGAGCCGAACGCGCGAACGAGCAAGCGTGCAAACGACCAAACGCGCAGACCGGCTGGACGCGCAAACGCGCAAACCAGCAAGTACGCAGACCAGCTGGACGCGCGAACGCGCAACGCGCAAACCAGCGAACGCGCAGACCGGCTGGACGCGCGAACGCCCAAACGAGCGAACGCGCGAACGCGCAGACCGCCTGAGCGCGCGAACGAGCAAACGCGCAAACGACCAAACGCGCAGGCCAGCTGGACGCGCGAACGAGTAAACGCGCAAACCAGCAAGCACGCAGACCGGCTGGACGCGCGGACGAGCGAACGCGCAGGCCAGCTGGACACGCGAACGCGCAAACGCGCAAACGCGCAAGCACGCAGGCCAGCTGGACACGCGAACGAGCAAACGTGCAAACCAGCAAGCACGCAGACCGGCTGGACGCGCGGACGAGCGAACGCAGGCCAACTGGACGAGCGGACGAGCGAACGCCGCTTCCCCGACGGCCAGCTCTACGTCAACCTGCGCGGCGCGAACGAGCGAACGCGAACGAGCGAACGAGCGAACGAGCGAACGAGCGAACGAGCGAACGCGCAGCAGGATGTGGATGAGCGAGATTCAGACGCCGGTCGGGTACGTCTCGAACTCGTGCGTGTCGATGTGCAGCGGATGCAACGGCCGCAGCGCGCGTGTTTCGTCGAACCAGAGGAACGCGTCGTACCGGTCGCCCAGCACCGACGGCACGTAGTTGCCCAACCGCTCCTGCTCGGGCCGGTAGACGACGCCGATCGCCCGGTGCGCGACCTCGTCGACCAGCAGGTCGGGACGCTCGGCGAGCGGCGGGAAAACGAACAACGCCTGCTTCGGGGCGGTCGCATGCAGGATGTCCTCGAGCGAACCGGGCCGCCCGGGCGGCACCCGCAACTCGGCCATCGGCGCGCCCCACGTCCGGCCGGCGATCACCGAGCCGCGATGACTGCCGAGGCCGACCAGCACCACCTGGTCGGCGCCGAACCGTTCGCGGGCCAGCGACCCGATCGTCACCTCGCCCAGCGTCGCCTGGTCGGTCGCGTTCGCGTCGCCGACGTGGGTGTTGTGCGCCCACACCACGGCCTTCGAGCCCTCGCCGTAGTGGTCGAGCAGCCGGGCCAGCGTCGCGTCCATGTGCCGGTCGCGCACGTTCCACGAGTGCGGGCCGCCGTGGACCATCGCCCGGTAGTAGTGCTCGGCGCCCGCCACGACCTCGGCGTTCTGCCACACCGCGAGGTCACGTCCGCGCAGGTCGATCAGCATCCGTACGACGTCGTCCTCGCAACTCGCCCGCAGGAACTTGGTCGCCCACGCGTACGACTGCGGGTCCTCCGAGTACGAGGCCAGGCAGTGATACGCGTGCAGCGCCGGCTCGACCTGGTCGGGGTCGTTCTCGCGCAGCCACACGAGCACTTCGCGCAACGACTCCCACATCGAATAGACGTCGAGCCCATGAAATCCAATTTTGTCGGATTTGTCCGCGCGGAAGGAGGTGGAGGAGGAAGTAGTGGAAGGGGAAGGCGCGGAAGAGGAAGTTGGAGAAAGGAAAGTCGCGGAAGAGGAAGTTGGGGAAAGGGAAGTCGCGGAAGAGGAAGTTGGGGAAAGGGAAGTCGCGGAAGAGGAAGTTGGGGAAAGGGAAGTCGCGGAAGAGGAGGTTGGAGAAAGGGAAGAGGAGACGGTGAAGGCGGAGGAGCCAGATCCGGAAGCGCGACGCGAAGCGTCGGCGGGCAAAGCGGCGTTGTAGGAGCGCAACCACTCGGCGAAGTCGACGACCTCCTCGTTGGCCCACATCCAGGTCGGCCAGCGCTCATAACCGACCAGCGCCTCCATCGGAGTGGCGTCTCCCCCGCGGACGGCCGCGTTGACCCGTTCGCAGTCGGGCCAGTCGCCCTCGACCGCCACGAACGAGAAGCCACGCTCGGCGATCAGGCGCCGGGTCAGAGCCGCCCGCCACGTGTAGTACTCGTGCGTCCCGTGGCTGGCCTCGCCGATCATCACGACGCGGGCGTCGCCCACCCGGTCGATCAGGACGTCCAGGTCCCCCTCGTCGTGCAGGGGCCGGGCGATCGCCGCCACCTCATCCCCGTACCGGTGCATGGGTCTGCTGTACCCGGCCCGGTTCATCCCATACGTCCGACATTCGGCGCGCCCACCTCTGACCGGGCAGCTCGACATAACGGTGCGTCACCCACGAGACGATCAAAACCGTTCCCCCGTACGCGATGACGAGCGCGTCATGCACGAGCAGTGGCCGCATCACGAGCAACAGCAGGTAGTGGGTGAGGTAGACGGAGTAGCTGATCACTCCGAGGGTCGCCAGCCACGACGGCGTACGCCACCGGCGGGTCAGCATGCCCACGGCGAACGCCCCCGCGAACACCAGCAGCGTGATGACCGACCGGGCCATGTAGCGTGGGGTCAGAGCGTCGAGCGACACGAGTTCGGCGAACCAGTTGGCCAGCAGCCCGGCCGCCACGACGGGTGCCACCACGGCCACCGTCCACCACCCGGTCTGCCCGGTGTCGGCGCGATAGATCGTGGTGCCGGCGAACATCACGGCCACCACCAGCAGACCGTCCCAGGCGTGCGCGGGTTGGCCGCCCGCGATCACCAGGGTCAGCGCCAGCCCGCCCAGGGTCAGGCCACCCGCGGTCACCGCCCACCGGCGCCCGCTCAGCACGAGCGCCAGCCCGGCCACGAGCACCAGTGCGGCGTACGGCGTGCGCACCGCGTTCGGAGCCAGCGGGGCGGTCAGCACCGCGCAGATCGTCAGCAGCACGGCCATGACCGCGTCGGCGCGCTGGAGCCGTACGGCGAACAAGGCCGTGACCAGCAGATAGAACACCATCTCGAAGGCGAGCGTCCAGAACACCGGCGTCGCCAACGGCTCACCGAGCAGGAACGGAACCATGGTCGCGTGGGCCACCGCGGCCGTCGCCGGATCGGCCGGACGGTAGAAGCCGAGCAGCACGACGGCGACGGTGACCACCGCATAGAGCGGGAGCAGCCGGCCCGCCCGGCCGATCCAGAACCGGCGCAGGTTGCCGTGCCGCTCCAGCGAGGCCGGGATGATGTAGCCGCTGACCAGGAAAAACAGCATGACCCCGGCCGGACCGGCGTGCAGCCACTCGGCCGTCACCGCGCGAACGTCGGTGAGCACGTAGCGGCTCGCGTGCGCATAGAGGACGAGGAGCACGGCCACGGCCCGCAGCGCGTCGAGCCACGCCATCCGAGGGGTCGGCGGCATCCGGGCACCATACGCCACTCACCAAGAAATGATCAGACCAATACGTACGGTTAAAGTCCGGAATGGGGTGATCGATCCGGCCCGATATGGCGTATGTTCTGCTACCGGTCCATGGTGGATCTCGGGCTCGGGGAGTGGGTATGGCGGAGAACGGCGCGAGTCGCGAAGATCCGGTGCTGGTGCGCCCTTACGTGAAGGCCGTGGCCGAGGCCGAGCGCCCGGCCGACGAGACCGCCGAGACGTGGCCGGAGCCGGGCGACCCGCCGGGCGAGGAGGCCGACACGCTGATCCAGCCGGCCGTCGAGGACGAGCCCCCGGCCGAGCCGAAGAAGCCGCGTCTGACCCTGCACCCGCTGACCCGGGCCGGCATCTACGTCGGCGGCGCCGCGCTCGCCATCGGCCTGGTCGGCTGGCTGATCTTCGGGCCGGCCGCCGACCCGGGGCTCCCCCAGCCCGGCGCGGCCCTGCCCGCCGCGCCCGGTCAGGCGCCGCTCGACCCGCTCCAGCAGCAGAGCGTCGGCCCGGGTGCCACCGCGTCGGCCAGCGCCTCGGCGAGTGCCTCGGCCAGCGCATCGGCTTCGCCCAGCACCTCGCAGCAGCCGCTGGTCCCGGCCAGCCAGCCGCCGTCGGCGTCGGTCCCGCCCAGCGAGCCGACCGCCGATCCGACCCTGGCCCCGCCGGCCTCGGACCGCACCGGGTCGATCACCGCTTCCAGCGGCCGCTGCCTCGCTCTGGGCAGCCTGTTCGGCTCGAACGGCAGTCCCGTCAACGTCGCCGGTTGCATGTCGGTGCCCTACCAGTCGTTCACCCTGGCCACCGACGGCACGCTGCGGGTGAACGACAAATGCGCGCAGTCGACCGGTGACGGCACCGTACGGATCACCGACTGCGGTGGCGGCGACTCGTCCCAGTGGCGGGCCGGCGACGGCGGCACGCTGATCAACTCGTCCGGCGGCGGCTGCCTGACCGACCCGGGCCGGGCCGGCGCCACCACCACGGTCAGCGCGTGCTCGGGAGCGTCGAGCCAGAGCTGGACCCTGCCTTAGAGGCGAGCTTGGCCCGGTACATCGCGGCGTCGGCCTCGCGCAGCAGCGTGTCGGGGTCGGCGCTGTCGTTGCTGAGGGCCACGCCGATGCTGACACCGACCGTGACCCGGCCGCCGTCGATGGCGTAGGGCTCGGTCAGCCGGGCGGCGATGGTCTCCTTGACCAGCCGCTCGGTGCCGTCGGCGGGCAGCCCGTCGAGCAGCACCACGAACTCGTCACCGCCGAGCCGGGCCACGGTGTCCGACTCGCGCAGCAGGCCGGTCAGCCGCTGCGCCACCTCGATGAGCAGCACGTCGCCGGCCGCGTGCCCGAGCGAGTCGTTGACCGCCTTGAACCCGTTGAGGTCGAGCAGCAGCACCGCGAACCGGTGACCGGGCTGCCGCAGAACCCGCAACCCGGCCTGGCGCATCCGGTCGGCCAGCAGCACCCGGTTGGGCAGGCCGGTGAGCGGGTCGTGCAGGGCCGCGTCGCGCAGCTGTTCCTCCTGTTCGCGCAGCGCGGCCACCATCGCGCCGCGGTCGAGGGAAGCGGCGAGCAGGGCGCCCGACTGGTTCATCATCTCGCTGCCGGGCGGGGTGCTCTCCTGGATCTGACCGACCGCGGCCAGCACACCCCAGTCACGGCTGGAGGAGCGCACCGGCACGACGAAGACGGCCTGACCGGCCGAGCCGTCGGCCAGCTCGAACAACCGGGGCGGCGGGAACTCGCTCACCGGCATGGTCGCGCCGATCAGGTCGTGGCCGGCCGGGTACTCCCCCTCGATCCGCAGTTCGGTGTCGAGGGCCGGCACCACACCGTCGTGCCACAGGGCGAGGCAGCCGGCGAGGGCGGTGGTGCGTTTCAGCCAGCCCAGCTCGCGGGGGTCGTTGTCGTGCGCGCCGAGCAGGTCGATGCCGAGCTCGTGCTGGATGTTCAACGTCTCCTGCAGATAGCAGACCTGTCCGAACAGATAGCGGGTCAGGTCCTCGGTGACCGGCAGGCCGCTGGGCGGGCAGCCACAGGAGTCGCGGCGCACGAAGCTGGTCGGCACGCGGCGCACCGTCCGCGGCATGCGGGGCTGGTCGGCCAGGTCGGCCAGCAGCCCGACGGCGGCCGAGCCGATCTCGCCCGCGGGCTGCCGGACGGTGGACAGGCTGGGCCGCATGTAGGTGGCGCCGGCCAGGTCGTCGAAGCCGATCACCGCGATGTCCCCGGGGACGGTGCGGCCCAGCTCGGCCAGCCGGCGGATCAGGCCCATCGCGTTGCGGTCGGTGCCGCAGACCACGGCCGTGGCCGGCTTGGCCGCCGCGAGCAGCTGCTCGGCGATCACCTCGGCGCCCGCCTCGTGGTTGTCGCCGGTGTCGAGGAGCAGGTCGTGCGGCGGGACCACGCCGTGCTCCATCAGCGCGCTGTCATAGCCCTCGTGACGTTCCCGCACGTCGTGGTGGGCGAGATGCCCGGCGAACGCGATCCGCTCGTGACCGTGGCCGATCAGGTGACTGACCGCCGCCCGTACGCCGAACCGGTTGTCGGCGAACACGGCCGAGCACCCCTGCATCGAGTGACCGACCGTGACCACCGGGATCCGGGCCGAGCGCAACGACTGCGCGTACGACTCGTGGACCGCGCCGGCCAGCACGATCACCCCGGCCAGGTGGCCCCACGCCACCGGCCGCCGGTAGTCGGGCACGCCACTGCGGTCGGCGTTGTACGAGCCGGGGTCGAGGGTCTGCAACGCGAGCAGGCGGTCGCCGGCGCGCACGGCCGCCTCGTTCGCCCCCGCGATGATGGTGCCGTAGTAGTCGCCCCCGACGAAGGGCGACAGGACAGCGTACGTGCGACCCCCCACGGCCGCCATGATCTCGCGATGCGGGCCGTCAGCGGCCGAGATCCGACTTTTTGGTAGCGCCGGTGAGATATCTGCGCAGGTCCTGGGTCTCTCCGGTAACCGGCCGGGCGGCCAGGATGCAGGTGTCGTCGTCGGGGTTGGTCTGCCGCAGCCGGGCCAGCAACTGGGTCAGCGGCTGGTCGGGTGAGGCCCGCACGGCCTCGTCGACCGTGGCGATCACCGAGGCCAGGCCGTCGTCGGGGCCGCGGCGCCGGTGCTCGACCAGGCCGTCGGTGTAGAGCAGCAGCACGTCGCCGACGCGGAAGTCGAGCCGGGCGGTCGGGTAGACCGCCTCCTCGACCACGCCGAGCATCGGGCCGGCGGGGCGGTCGAGGACCCTGGTGCGACCGCCCCGGCTCAGCAGCGGCGGCGGGTGACCGGCCTGGGCCCAGACGATCTCGTGCCGGGCCGGGTCGAAGCGGGCGACCACGGCCGTGGCCGCCATCTCGGGCGACTCGCGTTCCAGGTCGCAGGTCAGCTTGTTGAGGTGGCCCAGCAACTGGCCGGGGTCGCTGGTGGTGACGGCCAGGGCGCGCAGCGCGTGCCGCAGCTGGGCCATCGCGGTGGCGGCCTGGGTGCCGTGGCCGGCCACGTCGCCCACGGCCAGCAGCACCGAGCCGTCCCGCAGCTCGGCCGCGTGGTACCAGTCGCCGCCGACCAGGCTCTCCTGACCGGCCGGCAGGTAGCGCAGCGCGACCTTCAGCCCCGGCAGCACGATCGGGCCCTCGGGGAGGGGCAGGATGATGCGCTGGAGACGGGCGGCCAGCTCGTGCTCGGCGGCCAGGCTGCGGCGCTGCTCGTCGAGCTGGCGCTCCACCTCGGCCAGCCGCTTGGCGCCGGTCTCCTGCTCGGTGACGTCCTGCACGATGCCGAAGATCCGCAGGGGCCGGCCGCCGGCGTCACGGACGGCGTCGGCCACCGTACGCAGATGCTTGATCCGCCCGTTGACGCGGACCCGGGTGATCACGTCGACCCGGTCGCCCCGGTCGAGCTGGGCCTTGGCCGCGACGCGCAGGGGCTCGTCCTCCTCGAGGCCGGACCCGTCGGGGGTGTTCGGGTCGGCCGGGCCCAGCCGCGGGTCGCGCCCGAAGATCCGGTAGAGGTGGTCGGACCAGTAGACCTCGCCGCTGACCAGGTCCCATTCGCCCCAGCCGAGGTTGCCGAGACGTTCGGTGCTGGCCAGCCGCTCGGCGAGACCGGCCGCGCGCTCGTCGTGCCGGGTCCAGTTGAGCAGCAGGCCCTCACCGAGCCGGTGGGCGCGCACGGTGTAGGTGCCGTCCATGTGCCGGAACGGGCCGAGCACGGAGGGCGCGCCGCTGTCGAGGACGTGCTGGTAGACGGCCCAGCGGTCGCTCGCGACGACCTCGGGGAAGTGTTCCGAGATGCGTAGCCCGAGCAGCTGGGCGCCGCGCAAGCCGTTCGGGGCGACGGCCTCGGGGCTCACCGCGGCCCAGGTCAGGTCGACCAGGCGGCCGTCGGGACCGCGTTCGGCGCTCAGATACGACGACATGCCGGGCGCCACGTCCAGAACCCGTTGCACCATGCCGATCCAGGGCGCGAAACGGCGTACGGGAGCCGGCAGACGCACCTCGGGGCGGCTGGTGTCGAGGCCCGAGACGATGCCGGTGTCGGGGTCGGAGACGTCGAGCAGGCGGATGACCCCGCTCGCGACCTCGAGCAGAGCGCGGTCCTCCTCGGCGGCCATGCGCAGCAGATGACGGTGGGCCTCGGCGAGACGGCACCGCGCACGCCCGGCGAGCAGGCCGACGGCCCGTTCGACGGTCAGGCGCGCGGCCTCACTGGTGCCGGCCGGCGCGCTCGGACGCAGGCTCTCCACCGCCGCCGCGTACGCCTGTGTCACGCCCCATCCTCCCCTTCCGCCGCTTACGGTTACTTGAATACGTCAGCGGAACCGGGGTCGTCATCGGCCGTTCATCCGGACCGCCCGCTACCTGCGGCGTGACGGCCCACCGGTCACCCGACCGGGTGTGACCCGATGGAGTGGGTCGAGGGTTCGACCGGCTTCCGTGAACAGGGAAACGGCCCACGGCGGCCAAAAGATCAAAGTTCGAAGAGGGCCCGCATCGCGTCGGTCAGGCGTGCCATGCTCGCTCCGGTGACCATGCCGATACGTTCCGCGCCGACGGAGGCGGGCAGCCGGCGCATCCGGTTGACCACCACGACACCGGTGATCGGATCCTGTTCGGTGAGGGCCACCGCGTGCGGCGGCAGCTCGGTCACACCGCGCTGGCGGACGATGGGGGCGCAGAAGGGGGAGGCGTTCTTGCGTTCGTTGTACGAGTCGGCGGAGAGCACGAGAACGCGATAGCGCAGGTCGGTGCGGTTGCCGATGGTCCAGATCTCGCCCCGCCTCATGGGCGTGTCCGGCTCGGCATGAACCCCACCCTACCGCCGCGCGATCTTAGGCCACCGCGAGGCACACCGGCGCAGAATCCCACCGTGCTCACAGCGTGGTACGGCGGTGAACCTTGATCGCAACGAAGCCGTAAGAATAGGCGGCGTGGCTTGCTGCTAGGGAAGGGTGTCAATGATGTCGGAGAAGGCACAGATCGGGGTCACCGGCCTCGCGGTGATGGGACGGAACCTGGCTCGCAACTTCGCCCGGCACGGGCACACCGTGGCCGTGCACAACCGCTCCTACGGACGCACCAAGGAGCTGGTCGAGGAGTTCGGTAGCGAGGGCAAGTTCATCCCGGCCGAGACCGCCGAGGAGTTCGTGGCCAGCCTCGAGCGGCCGCGTCGCGTGATCATCATGGTGAAGGCCGGGGGGCCCACCGACGCCGTGATCGACGAGTTCGCGCCTCTGCTCGAAGAGGGCGACATGCTCATCGACGCGGGCAACGCGCACTACCTGGACACGCGCCGGCGCGAGGCGGCGCTCAAGGAGCGCGGCCTGCACTTCGTGGGCACCGGCGTCTCGGGTGGTGAGGAGGGGGCGCTGCACGGCCCCAGCATCATGCCGGGCGGTTCGCCGGAGTCGTACGAGGCGCTCGGCCCGCTGCTGGAGGACATCTCGGCCAAGGTCGACGGGGAGCCGTGCTGCGTGCACGTGGGGCCGGACGGCGCCGGGCACTTCGTCAAGATGGTGCACAACGGCATCGAGTACGCCGACATGCAGCTCATCGCCGAGGCGTACGACCTGCTGCGTCAGGTCGGCGGGCACTCCCCGTCCGAGATCGCCGAGGTGTTCAAGGGCTGGAACGAGGGCCGGCTGGGGTCCTACCTGATCGAGATCACGGCCGAGGTGCTCAAGCAGGTCGACGCCGAGACGGGCCAGCCGTTCGTCGACATCGTGGTCGACCAGGCCGAGCAGAAGGGCACCGGCCGCTGGACCGTGCAGGCCGCCCTCGACCTGGGCGTGCCGGTCAGCGGCATCGCCGAGTCGGTGTTCGCCCGGGCCCTGTCCGGCGGTCCCGACGTGCGCAAGGCGGCGGCCGACGCGGCCCTGCCCGGCCCGTCCGCTCAGGGCGGTTCGCACGACGGTGACCTGCAGGCCGACGTCGAGCAGGCGCTGTTCGCCTCCAAGATCGTGGCCTACGCGCAGGGCTTCCAGCAGATCCAGGCGGCCAGCAAGGAGTACGACTGGTCGATCGACCCGGGCGCGATGGCGAAGATCTGGCGGGACGGCTGCATCATCCGCGCCAAGTTCCTCGACTTCATCAAGCAGGCGTACGACAAGCAGCCCGAGCTGGCCACCTTGCTCGTCGACAGCTACTTCCTCGACGCCGTCAGCGGCGCCCAGGACGCCTGGCGCCGAGTGGTGGCAACGGCCGCCCAGCAGGGCATCCCCGCCCCCGGCTTCGCGTCGGCCCTGGCCTACTACGACGGCCTGCGCGCCGCCCGCCTGCCCGCCGCCCTGATCCAGGGCCAGCGCGACTTCTTCGGAGCCCACACCTACCGCCGCGTAGACAAGGAGGGCGCGTTCCACACCCTCTGGGCCGCTGAGGGCCGTCCCGAGACGAACGCCTAGGCGACGATCGAGGCCGGCGTGCTCATCAGTGCGCCGGCCTCGTCGGCGGCCAGCGGCTTAGCCATGAAGAACCCCTGCCCCAACCGGTACCCCATGTCGCGCAGCCGCTCCAGCTGGGCCTCGCTCTCGATGCCCTCGGCCACCGCGCTGAGCTGCAGATACTCCGCCAGCTGAGCCACCGCCGCGGCCACCGCGAGCCGCCCCCGGTCCTCGCCGTCGGTGATGCCGTCGACGAACGACTTGTCCAGTTTGAGGACGTCGACCGGGAACGCCCGCAGCAGGCTGAGCGACGAATGCCCGGTGCCGAAGTCGTCCAGCGCCAGCCGCACCCCCATCTCGTGCAGCGCGTGCAGCGTCTCGCGCACCTGCCGGCCGTCCGCGACCGACGACTCGGTCACCTCCAGCACCAGGTTCTGCGGCAGCAGCCCGGTCTCGCTGAGCACGGCCGCGACCTCGTCGACGAAGCCGGACTCGCGCAGCTGACGGACCGCCACGTTCACGTTGATCGCCTTGATCGCGCCGTCGCCGTGGTCGGAGTGCCAGCGGGCCAGCTGCTCGCAGGCCTCGCGCAGCACCCACGAGCCGAGCGGCACGATCAGCCCGGACCGTTCGGCGACCGGGATGAAGTCGCCCGGCGAGACGAACCCGCGCGTCGGGTGCTGCCAGCGCACCAGCGCCTCGACCCCGTGCAGGCGGCCGGTGACGATGTCGAAGACGGGCTGGTAGAGCAGGAACAGCTCGCGCCGGATGATCGCGTTGTGCAGTTCGCTGCCCAGGCGGGCGTGGTTGACCACGTCCTGACGCATGCGCGGCTCGAACCGGGTCCAGGCCGCCTTGCCGCCTTCCTTGGCCGCGTACATGGCGATGTCGGCGTTGCGCATCACCTCGTCGGCGGTGTCGCCCGGGCCGGCGATGGCGACGCCGAGGCTGGCGTGGGCCAGCAGGTGGTGCTCGCCGACCCGGAACGGCTCGGCGAGGGCCTGCAGGATGCGGGCGGCGGCCTCCTCGGCCGAGGTGACCTCTTCGACGTCGAGCAGCACGGCGAACTCGTCGCCGCCGAGGCGGGCCGGCAGCTCGCGGGTGGCGCTGTTCTCGCGCAGCCGCTGAGCCACCTGGTAGAGCAGCTGGTCACCGAGGGCGGGACCCATGGTGTCGTTGACCATTTTGAAGTCGTCGATGTCGATCAGCAGCACGGTGGCCGGCTTGTGCGCGGCGAGGCGTTCGGTGAGCACGGTGACGAACCGGGTGCGGTTGGCCAGCCCGGTCAGCGAGTCGGTCATGGCGAGCCGTTTCAGCTCGGCCTGCTGCTCGTGCAGGCCGGCCAGCATCCGCCGGTTGTCGCGCAGGCCGATCAGGACCCGGGTCGCCACCAGGACCGCGATCACCACCGAGCCGAAGATGAGGGTGCGTTGCCGGGAGGTCATCTCATCGACCGACACGTAGGAGACCAGGACGGCCATCAGCGCGACGGCGAACAGCGGCACCAGCTCGGCCCGCGAGCGACGGCGGGAAGGGGCCGGGGCTTCGGCCGCGGGACGGCTCAGCACCAGGCGTTGCCGGTAGGCGGCCGAGGCGAACGACAACGCGACCAGCGGGCTGCCGATCACCGAGAGCATCAGACGGGCGGAGTCGCTGCCCGCGATGAGCAGCACGGCGAGGGCGACCGCGACCATCGGGGCGACGGCCAGCAGGCGTAGCGCGACCGGTTCGATCGGCCCGCCGGCGTGACCGGCCGCCTTGCCGAGGACGACGAGACAGAGCAGTCCGGCGACACCGACCGTGCCGGCCGCGGCGCGCGTGGCCAGGTCGGTGCCGGGCGGCGCCGAGCTCAGCACGACGTACCAGAAGAGCATCCCCCCGGCGACGGCCACGGTCGCGCCGTCGAGCAGTACCCGGGCCCAGCCGATCGCCGTACGGTCGCCCAGCGGCAGCCGCAGAAAGGCCGACATCGTCCAGAACATGCCGGTCAGCATCGGGACGGCGACGTAGAGGGACATGCCGGCGTTGTTGTTCGCCAGCGCCAGCGCGGTGCCGCAGCTGAGGAACAGGATGATCGCGGCGTGGCTGAGCTGGCGCCAGAACGCCCGCACCACGCGCGGCAGCATCACCATGGACCCGATGCGCTGCAACGACCACGCCGCCGCGAGCATGGCGATCGGGCCCCAGACATAACCCAGGAACACGGCCTGCGGATCGCGCACCACCAGCCACACGGCGACGGTCACGAAGCAGGCCGCTGCGATCAGCAACGGTACGAGCCCGTTACCCGCACGCCGGGCGGCGGGCCGCACGGGTTGAGTCATTCGCGTCCAATGCCGGAGTCGGTAGGTCCTTACCGCCCTCCTGTCGGCTGCCGGACGCGAAATCTGAGGGATCAGCCCTTCAACGCGGCCCCCACCACGGCGCGTGCCTCTTCCTGGATGCGGGCCAGTTGGTCGGGCCCGTGGAACGACTCGGCGTAGATCTTGTAGACGTCCTCGGTGCCGGACGGGCGGGCGGCGAACCAGCCCGACTCGGTGGCCACCTTGAGCCCGCCGATCGCCGCGCCGTTGCCGGGGGCGGAGGTGAGCACGGCGGTGATCGGCTCGCCCGCGAGCTCCTTGGCGGTGACCTGCTCGGGCGACAGACGGCCCAGGACCGCTTTCTCCTCCCGGGTGGCGGGGGCGTCGATCCGGGCGTACGCGGGCTCGCCGAACTTGGCCGTCAGGTCGCGGTAGTGCTCACTGGGCGTGCGCCCGGTGACCGCCAGGATCTCGGAGGCGAGCAGGTCGAGCAGGATGCCGTCCTTGTCGGTGCTCCACGGGCCGCCGTCGAGGCGCAGGAACGAGCCGCCGGCGCTCTCCTCGCCGCCGAAGCCGATCGAGCCGTCGAGCAGGCCGGGCACGAACCACTTGAACCCCACCGGCACCTCGTCGAGGCGGCGGCCCAGGTCGGCCGCGACCCGGTCGATCATCGAGGACGAGACCAGGGTCTTGCCGATGGCGGCCGCGGCGGGCCAGTCCGGCCGGTTCGCGAACAGGTAGTTGATCGCGACGGCCAGGTAGTGGTTGGGGTTCATCAGACCGGCGTCGGGGGTGACGATGCCGTGCCGGTCGGCGTCGGCGTCGTTGCCGGTGGCCAGCTGGAACCGGTCCCTCTGCTCGATCAGCGACGCCATCGCGTACGGCGAGGAGCAGTCCATCCGGATCTTGCCGTCCCAGTCCAGCGTCATGAAGCCGAAGGTGGGGTCGACGTTCGGGTTGACCACGGTCAGGTCGAGGCCGTGCCGTTCGGCGATCGCGCCCCAGTAGGCGACGCTGGCCCCGCCCAGCGGGTCGGCGCCCACGCGCAGCCCGGCCGACCGGATGGCGTCGATGTTGATCACGGCGGGGAGATCGGCGACGTACGCCTCGAGGAAGTCGTAACCGGCGACCGAGGCCGACTGGCGGGCCCGGGCCGCGGGCACCCGGCGCACGTCCTTGAGGCCGGCCACGATCAGGGCGTTGGCGCGGTCCTGGATCCAGCGGGTGGCGTCGGTGTCGGCCGGGCCGCCGTTGGGCGGGTTGTACTTGAAGCCGCCGTCGTCGGGCGGGTTGTGTGACGGAGTGACGACCACGCCGTCGGCGAGACCGGTCGAACGGCCCCGGTTGTACGTGAGGATGGCGTGCGAGACGGCCGGGGTCGGGGTGTATCCGTCACGGCTGTCGATCAGCACGGTCACGTCGTTGGCGGCGAACACCTCGAGCGCGGTGATCATGGCCGGTTCGCTCAGCGCGTGCGTGTCGCGGCCCAGATAGAGCGGGCCGTCGGTGCCCTGCGCCCGGCGGTATTCGACGATCGCCTGGCTGGTGGCGGCGATGTGGTCCTCGTTGAACGCGTTCTTGAGGCTGGAGCCGCGGTGGCCGGAGGTGCCGAAGGTGACGCGCTCGCCGACGACCTCGGGGTCGGGGTGCTCGGTGTAGTAGCGCGAGACCACCTTGGGCACGTCGATCAGATCGCGCGGCTCGGCGGGCTTCCCGGCGCGGGGGTTGACGGACATGGGTGGCCTCCCTGTGTGCGTGGACCTGCCTTGGAGCGTATAGATACCCGATCCGCGCGGCACGGCGTGCCGGGACCACGTGACTTTTGGTGGTCGATTGGGCAGAAGGTAGGCCGACTTCATCTCGAGGGCGGGAGGTCGCCGTGCACGTGTCCGTGGTGGGGAACGCGGACGACTCAGTGGTCGTCACGGTCCGGGGCAATCTTGACATCGACAGCGGAACAACCCTGACAACCACGCTCGACCAGGTGCTGGACCGACCGGCGCCGCGGGTGGTGATCGACCTGTCCGGCATCGAGTTCTGTGACTCGACCGGTCTGAGCGCGCTGATCGTCGGTCACAACCGGGCGGCCGCCGGCGGGGGCTGGTTACGTCTGGCCGCGCCCGGCGAGTTCCTGGGCGGGCTGCTCGACACGGTCGGCCTGACCCCGCGGCTCGCGGTGTATCCGACGGTGGGTGACGCGCTGGTCGGGCGGGAGTCCGACTGATCTCCGGCGCCTACGCCGCACGGCGCGGCCTCGAGGACACCGTCGAGGAGCAGCCCGTCGCGGCGGGCCGCCCCCGTCAGCTCGACATCGTGGTCGCCGACCTCTGACCTACTGCGCGGCCAGGATGTCGACCACGAAGCGCAGGTCGCCTTGCTCCGCGCCGTACGCCATGGCGGCCGGGACGTCGATCTGGATGCGGCTGCCGACCTTCTGGCCGGGGATGCCCTTGTCCCAGCCCTCGATGACACGGCCGGCGCCGATCGGGGTGCTGAACGGCTCGCCGCGCTGCCAGGACGAGTCGATGATCTGGCCGGTCTTGTAGCTGACCAGCACGTAGTTGGCGGTGACGGTCTGCCCGGCCTTGACCGCGGGACCGCGACCGGCGACCAGCGGGGTCACCTTGAGCTCGGTGACCGTGCCGGTGCCGCCCTTGACGACCGGCTCCTTCGACAGCTCGGGCGGGGTCTGCACCGGGGCAGGCGCGCCCGGAACGGCCTCGGACGGCTGCGCCTCGGGGGCCGGCTCGACGGCCTCGGGCTGCGCGGACGTTGCGACGGGGGCGGGCGCGGCGGCCGGTTCACCGGAGTCGCCACCGCGGACGGTGACAAAAACGGTCACCAGGACGGCGATGACGGCCACCCCGGCAACGGCTCCGGCGATGGCCTGGGAGCGGCGCTTCGCCGTGTCGCCGGTGATGGGTCGGGCGGTCTCGGTGCTCATATGTCGTCGACTCTCCTGTTATCGGCGTCGGCCGGAAACTTCGGACACGGTACCCGTACCGGTGACGAAGCCCACCGCAAACCTCGGCCGAACCGCCGATGGGGGTGGTCGCCCATCCGGCTGATCACTGATTTCGCTCTACACCGTCACGCATCGAAGTGACATTGTTTAGCACTCACACACCTTTGTTCGCGCTGTGACCACCCGTTTCAGATATCAGATACGCACTTCAGGAGGGTCGGTTGCCGTCGACCGACGATGGTCGCCGCCGGGGTCATCGGGCCGATCACCCCGGAGTCCGCCACCGGGCCCCCGAGCCGGCACCGCAGCGCGCGGCCGGCCACCCGTACAAGGAATATCTCTCCTCGGCCGCGGTGATCCTGGCCGGGGTGCTCGTCGTGATCGGTTTCGGCTTCGTCGCCGCCCGAGGGCTCAACAGCGGCCCGGAGGAGGCGCCGCCGGCCCCCGCACTCGGCGACGTGCGGCCGCCCACCCTGCCCAGCGACCAGGGTCTGATCCCACTGCTCAGCCCGACTCCGAAGCCGTCGCCCAGCACGACGCCCGCGACCAGCGCCCCGCCCCCGTCACGCGACGTGCTGCGGGTCGCTCAAGGTCCCGTACCGGAAAAGGTCGATCTTTCCGAGGACGGCGAGAGCGACTGGGTGCACTGGGGGCTCGAAGGCACGTTCTCCCTCGAACGCGACAAGGGCGGCAAATTCCGCATCCTGGAGGGCGCCCCGACCGCGCCCCGCTTCCGGCACTCGCTGAGCCCGCAGGCGTTCACCTGGACCGGTGGCGACCCGGTGGCGACCGCGGCCGGCACGAAGACCGGCATCCGCACCTGCGGCGAGGGCAACGGGTTCACGCTCACGGCACCGGCCGGGACCACCCCGCGCATCCTCAAGATCTACCTCGGAGTGGTCTCCGGTCGCGGAAAGCTGACCGCGCGGCTGACCACCGGCGACTCGACCGGCTCTACCGTTCTCGACAACCCCGGTGGCACGCTGCGCACCGCGGTGGTCACCGTCGCGTACCAGGCGCCGAGATCCGGCCAGGTGCGGCTGACGTGGAACACCGACTCCGCGTACGGGAAAGGTTGCGGAGGGGTAGCCCTGGAAGCGGCGACGCTTTCATGAAGTGGTCTCATAAACACTCCAGCCGGGATCCGGCGGTAGTGAAGAACGATCAGAGGGGTTGACGTGTTCGCGGGCTGGGGATCGTGGGTCGCCCGCTTCCGGTGGCCGGTGCTGTCCGTCGCGCTCGTCGCGGTGATCGGCGCGGGCATCTGGGGGCTCGGTGTTTTCGGCCAGCTCACCGAGGGCGGCTACAACGACCCGAACAGCGAGTCGTCGCAGGCGGCCGAGGCGGTCGAGAAGGCGTTCGGAGCGCAGGGCGGCGACGTGGTCGTGCTCTACACCCCCGACAAGGTCAAGATCGACGACGTCGAGCTCGGCAAGCAGATCCGGACCCGCCTCGCGTTGCTGCCCAAGTCGGCGGTCGTCGGCACCACCTCGTACTGGCAGACGAAGTCGTCGCAGTTCGCGGCCAAGGACAAGACCAGCGGCATCGCGATCGTCACGCTGGCCGGTGCGGACGACGGCGCCAAGCTCGACGCGTACCGCGAGATCGACGACAAGTTCGCCGTCGCCGGCACGAAGGTGCAGCTCTCCGGCGGGGTCGTGCTGGCCGACGCCACCTCCACCCGCTCCACCCAGGACCTCGCCCGCGCCGAGATCATCTCGCTGCCGGTCGTGCTGATCCTGCTGCTGTTCCTGTTCGGCTCGCTCGTCGCCGCCTCCCTG
Source organism: Paractinoplanes ovalisporus (assembly GCF_016834655.1). Taxonomy (GTDB): domain Bacteria; phylum Actinomycetota; class Actinomycetes; order Mycobacteriales; family Micromonosporaceae; genus Actinoplanes; species Actinoplanes ovalisporus. The sequence goes on along the minus strand of NZ_JAENHP010000027.1, from coordinate 105,362 downwards.
CCGGTGCTGGTCGGCGGCGCGGCCGTGCTGGGTTCGCTCGGCGTGCTGCACGCGGTGGCCAACGTACACGAGGTCAACTCGTTCGCGGTCAACGTCGCCAGCCTGCTCGGCCTGGGCATGGCCATCGACTACGGCCTGTTCATGGTCGGCCGGTTCCGCGAGGAACAGAACGCCGGCCGTACGCCGTCCGAAGCCGTACGCCGCACCGTCGCGACCGCCGGACGCACGGTCGTCTTCTCGGCCACCCTGCTCATGATCGCGCTCGCCGGTCTGCTGCTGTTCCCGCAGGGCTTCCTCAAGTCCCTCGCGTACGGGGGTCTGGCCGCGGTCGGCCTGGCCGCGCTGCTCTCGCTGACCCTGTTGCCGGCGATGCTCGCGCTGCTCGGCCCGCGCGTCGACAAGCTGCCGATCCGGCTGCCCGGCCGCAAGAACGTGTCGCCCGAGGAGTCGTTCTGGGGCAAGCTCGCGGCCGCCGTGCTGCGCCGCCCGGTGATCGTCGTGCTGCCCATCCTGGCCGTGCTGCTGATCCTGGCCGCGCCGATCGCCGGGGTCCGCTTCGGCGAGGCCGACGAACGGACGCTGCCCGCCGGTGACCCGGCCCGCGTCGCGATCGAGACCCTGAAGGCGGACTACCCGCAGTTCACCGGTGACGGCATGCCGATCGTGCTGCGCGGCGGCGCCGACACCTCGGCCTTCGCGGTGACGCTGCGCCAGATCCCCGGCATCGCCCAGCTCGGCCCGGCCCAGCGCGCCGGCGAGGTCACCGTCTTCAACGCCGTGCTCACCTCGACCGACCCGTTCAGCGTCGAGGCCCGCCAGGTCGTCGACGACATCCGGTCGCTGCCGGTGCCCAACGGCGCCGAACTGCTGGTCGGCGGCACCACGGCCCGCAACGTCGACAGTCTCTCGGCCACCGCGGCCAAGCTGCCGTGGATGGTCGGCCTGCTCGTCGGCGCCACCCTGATCCTGATGTTCCTGGCCTTCGGCTCGATCCTGCTGCCGATCAAGGCCGTGGTGATGAGCGCGCTCAGCCTCAGCGCGACGTTCGGCGTCCTGGTCTGGATCTTCCAGGAGGGCCACGGCGCGAGCTGGCTGGGCGTGACGCCGGCGCCGCTCGAGGCCGGGATCGTCGTGCTGATGGCGGCCGTGGTGTTCGGTCTGTCCACCGACTACGAGGTGTTCCTGCTCTCGCGCATGGTGGAGGCCCGCACCCACGGCGCCACCACGAACGAGGCGGTGACGGTCGGCCTGGCCCGCACCGGCCGGGTGATCAGCGCGGCCGCGTTGCTGCTGATCGTGGTGACCGGGGCGTTCGCGCTGTCGTCGGTGACGACGATGCGGTTCGTGGGCGTCGGCATGATCGTGGCGCTGTTCCTGGACGCGACGGTCGTCCGCATGCTGCTGGTGCCGGCGGTGCTGGGCCTGCTGGGGAACGCGGCCTGGTGGGCGCCCGGACCGTTGCGGCGGTTGCAGGAGCGGGCCGGGCTGGCGGAGCACGCCGGCGAGGAGATGCCGGCGCTGCCTGCGGGGCGGCACAGTGTGGGCGAGTCGACGGTGGTGCTGGCGCTGCCGCCGGGGCCGACCGCGAAGCGGGCCGAGTGGGACCGGGAAGCGGCCGGAGTGTTGCTGCTGCCGCCCGGGATGGTCAACAAGAAGCTGCCGTCGCAGGAGGTCGCGACCCAGGTCATCCCCCGGGTCGGGGCCGATCCTTCGCCGGTCGAGGACGACGTCGTCGACGCCGAGATCATCGAAGACACGCCCGCCGCCGTGAATGCCGGGTCCGCGGACGAGGACCACGTCGAGGCGGAGATCGTCGAGGACGCGCCGGTGGGGGCCGCGTCTGCCGGCGATGCACCGGCCGAGGACGGGCCCACGAGCGCCACGCCTTCCAGCGCCACGCCTTCCAGCGCCACAGCTTCCAGCGACGCGCCGTCCGAGGACGGGCCCACGGAAGCCACGCCTTCCAGTGACGCACCGGCCGGCGACGTGCCCTCGGACGACGAGCCCGCGGGCGCCACGCCCTCCAGCGACGCGCCCTCCGTCGAGGCAGCGCTCGGCGACAAGCCTTCCGAAGACGAGCTCACGAGCGCCACGCCCTCCAGCGACGCTGGATCCCGCGACGCCCTCTCCGAAGATGAGCCCGCGAACGCCGCGCCCTCCACCGACGCGCCCTCCGCCGATGCAACGTCCAGCGACGCCCCCTCCGAGGACGAGCCTGCGAGCGCCACGCCTTCCAGTAACGACGCGCCCTCCGAGGACGCGGCATCAAGCGGCGCGACGCCCGGTGTTGCTCCGTTGGCGTCCAAGGAAGCGCCGTCCGGGAACGTGTCTGGGAAGGCGTCCGCGGAAGCATCGTCGGAGGCCGCAGCGGACGAGGTACCGATTGTGGCCGTCGCCCGCGTCGCGCCCGTCTCGAGCAAAGACGCCGGTGAGGACTCCGGCGATGCGAAGTCGTCGGCCACAGACCCACTTCCGGCTGAGACCGAACCGGCTCCGGCGGACGACGACGACCGCCTGGTCCCTTCGGATTCCTCGGTCCGCGACTCGGCTGCGGTCACGCCTGAGGACGAGCCGCTCACCGAGACGCCCCAAAAATCGCCGGACGTCGAAGCGCTCGTGGCTGAAGCCGCCACCGTCGACGTAAAGCCGGCCGCGACCAGGGCTGACTCCAACGAATCGACCGCCACCACGGCCGACTCAAGTACGCCGTTCGAAACCGACACGCACACCGCACCCACAGCCGACTCCCGCGCGCCGTTCGAAACCGACACACCCGCCGCACCCACAGCCGGCTCCCGCGCGCCGTTCGGAACCGACACGCCCGCCGCTTCCACAGCCCAGACCGACCCTCCCGTAGCGGCCACCGTCGAAGACGCCACGCGGAGCGCGTCCACAGCCGAGAAGGACACGCCGACCGGGACCGGGAGCGGGATCGAGATCGGGGCGGCGGTCGGGAACTACGGCGGGGACGAACCTGTCGTGGCCGAGGTGCTCGAGGACGACGAGCCCGTTGTGGCCGAGATCGTCGAGGACGATCCGGTTGCCGCGAGTTTCCGAGTGGAGGAACCGGACGAGGATGTCGAGCCGGATCCGCCGCTCGCCGCCGCCTCCCTGAACCTGCCGGTGCCGTGGAACCCCGAGCCGGGCGTGTACCGGTCGGAGTCGTTGAGCACATACACCGACTACTCGGCGCCGGACGATTTCTTCTTCGCGCCGTCGTCGGCGGGGACGTTCGCAAGCTCGCTGCAACTGCCCGCCGAGCCCTCGGAGCCCCCGGTCCCCTACTTCGGCGACCGCCCCGACTTCGAGCGCACCCGCAACCTGGCGCTGCCCGATGTGGACGCCACCGCGATCTTCGAGGCGCCGAACCTCGCCGCCGTACGGGCTTTCGAGTCCCCCGACCCGGAAACCTCCGGCGCGATCGCCACACCCGAACTCGACCCGATCGCCCCGGCCGCCGAACCGGAGGTCGCCGAGTCCGACCTGGCCGTCACCCGCAGCTTCGACGCCCCCGACCTCGACGCCACCCGCAAGCTCCAGCTGCCCGGCCTCGAGTCGACCCGTCGCATGCCGGCCCCCGACCTCGCCCGGGTCCGCCGCCTCGAATCTTCCGCCGCCCCCGCCGAAGCCAAGCCCATCGAGAACGCCCCCGCCGAGGCCAAGCCCGCCGAGGTCAGGCCCACTGGCTCTCGGCCCACCGAGAGCACGACGGCCAACACCCGCCCGGCCGAGACCCGCCCCTCCGACGTCCCGCCCAACCGGACCCGGCCGTTCGAGGCCACGCCGGCCGGCAACCAGCCGTTCGACGCCACGCCCGGCGAGAGCCGGCGGTTCGAGACTCCGGCGTCGGCCCCGGCCGTACCGGTCGCCTCCGCCGAGCCGATCGCTGAACCGCTGCCCCGGCGCGAGCCGCTTTCCCGGCGCACACCCGCCGCGGAGCCGCCCGCATCCCCGATCGAGCCGCCCACAAGCGGAAGCGGCACGGCGACCCGCCTCTCGGACCTGTTCCCGGCCCGCCGGGCGGACGAGCCCCCGGTCCCGCCCCGCCGGACCATCTTCGACGAGCCGGCCCCCATGCCCGAGGACCCGGGCCCGGCGCCGTACGACCGGCCCACCCCGTCGCGCCAGTTCGGGGAGCCGCTCCCCCAGCGCCGCCCGGCCGAGCCGTTCCCGAAGCCCGAGGCCGCGGGACCGTTCGCCCCGCAGCGGGCCACCGATCCGCTCCCCCAGCGCGGAACCACCGACCCTCTGCCTCAGCGACAGGTGGCGGAGCCGGTTTCTCAGCGCGGCAACGCGGAACCCCTGCCTCAGCGACAGGTAGCGGAGCCATTCGCCCCGCAGCGGGCCACCGAACCGCTCCCCCAGCGCGACAATCCGGCGCCCCTCCCCCAGCGCCGGCCGGTCGAGCCCCTGCCCAGTGCCAGCGCGGGCCTGCCCCCGCAGCGCGACGCCGTCGAACCGCTGGCGCAACGGCCGTTCGGGGAACCACTCCCGCAGCGACCGACGGCCCCGGCCGACGAGCCGTCGCCACTGCTCCGCCCAGCCCTGCGCGGCGAACAGCCGTACTCGGTCGACCCGGTCGAAGCACCCGCGGCTCCGGCCGTGCCCGCGCAGCGCCGCCCGGCCGACCTGGGCGACCACCTGCGAACGACACGCCCGGCCGACCTCGGCGACCACCTGCGCGAGTCGCGGCCGGCCGACCTGGCCCAGTACAGCCGGACCCGCCGTCCCACCGGCGAGCGCAAGCGCCCGGAGAGCCTGGCCGAGCACAAGCCGGCCCGGCGTCCGGCCACGCTCGCCGACCAGGTCCCGGCCCCGCGCCGCAAGCCCGAGAGCGAAGACCAGGCCGAGTAACCGTCAGCGCAACGCTTCCACGCCGGACAAACACCCACCCGCGCCGGACACAGCCCGATCGGCGACTCCGGGCGCGGGCTGCTCAGCGGAAGACCAGGCCCCCGCCGACCTCGAGGACCTGACCGGTGATCGCGCCGGAACCGTCCGAGACCAGGAGGCGTACGGCGGCCACCACGTCTTCGGGGACGAGGGCGCGCGGCAGGGCCTGGGACGCCACGATGGGGGCGTGGGCCTGTTCGTCGCGGCCGGCGGCCAGTTCGACCTCGCCCTCGGTGCGGATGGCGCCCGGTGACAGCGCGTTCACGGTGACGCAGGCGGGGCCGAGTGCGCGGGCCAGGGAACGGGTGAGACCGATCAGGGCCGCCTTGCTCGACACATACGCGGCGCCGGACGGGCCACCCAGCCGTACGGTCGGGGAAACGATGTTGACGATGCGACCCCAGCCCCGCTCGGCCATGCCGGGGCTCAACGCCTGGGCGAGCAGCATGGGCGCGGTGACGTTGACCGCGAACGTCTGCTGCCATTCGGCCAGCGGCAGCGCCGCGAAGTCGGTGTTGGACGCCTTGGCCGCGTTGTTGATCAGCACGTCGACCGGGCCGGCGCGGTCGGCCAGGTCCCGGACGGCGCCCGGGTCGGCCAGGTCGGCGTCGAGCAGGGTGGCTTCGGCGCCGAGGTCGCGGCAGAGACGGGCGACGCCCTCGGCCTCGTCGGCGGCGGCCAGGTGGTGCAGCAGAAGTTTGTGGCCGGGGCGGGCCAGGCCGACGGCGATGGCCGCCCCGATTCCCCGCCGTGCGCCGGTGATCAGAATCCGCTGGCCCATGCCGGTCACCCTATGCGGACTTCGGGGGAAAAGGCATCGAGGAAAAAGGGGACGTGGCCGAGCGGCTCGCTGGCGCGGGAGTCGCTCGGCCACGTCGTTCCTGGGGGCCGCACCCGCGCTCGGGCGTTTCCGCCATGGCGGACGCACCCGCGCTCGGGGCGTTCTCATCGTCGGCTGTCCAGCGCGGAGCACCGGCGGGGGCACCCGGGCTCGGGCGTGTGTCTCAGGGACGGGTGGTCTGGACGGGGTCGCGATTCTCGGTGGCAGCGACCACCGGCTCGGCGACCACCGGCTCGGCGACGACCGGAGCAACGACCACCGGCTCGGTGCCGACCGGAGCGGCGATCTCGGGGACCGGCCGCGTCGACAGCCAGCAACCCGCCGCCACCAGGGCGAACCCGGCGAGCGTGCTGAGGCCGAAGCTCTCGTTGAGCAGCACGACGCCGAGCAGGACCGCGACGACCGGGTTCACGTATGTCACCAGGCCCGCCCGGGTCGAGCCGACCTCGCCGATGAGCTGGTAGAACGCCAGCAGCGCGAGAGCCGTGCAGAACAGGCCGAGCGCAGCCAGCGAAGCCCAGGCCTCGGTGCGTACGGAATGGGAAGGAAGTGAAAAGGCGGCGAACGGCAGCAGCGCGAGTGTGGTGATGCCGGTCGTGGCCCCGACCAGCGACTCGGCCGGCACGTCGGCGAGGCGGCGCTGCACGAGCATCGTGGCGACCGCATAGCTGATCGCCGCCACCAGCACCATGCCGGCGCCCAGCAGGCCGAGCCGGTCGCCGGAGAGGTCGAGGCCGACGAGCAGCGCCACGCCGCCGAAGCCGAGCACCAGGCCCGTCACGCGGATCGGGGCGAGCCGCTCGGAACGCAGCATGAGCAGGGCGATCGCGACCGGTTCGACGGCGATGAGCAGGCCGGTCAGGGACGAGCTGATATGGGTCTCGCCGTACGTGATGAGCAGGAACGGCCCGAGAATGTGCACCACCGACAGCACGACGACCCAGCCCATGCGGCCGCGTAGCTTCGCCAGGGATCCGCGGGCGGCGGCGATCGGCAGGAGCACGAGCGCGGCGATCCCGACCCGGCCCGCGACGACAAGCATCGGCGAGAGGTCCTCGATGGCGACCTTGATCAGGAAGTAGGGGATGCCCCAGAGGACGGAGACGGCGAGGAAGAGAAGCCAGGCGCGACGATTCACATCTCGACCCTGCCCCCGTACGGTATTAAGCGGTAGTAGCGACTTTCTACATCCGCCCTAAGGTGAGCTTATGATCGACGTACGCCGTGTGGCCGTGCTGCGCGAGGTGGCGCGGCTGGGCAGCTTCAACCAGGCGGCCGCCTCGCTCCGCCTGACCCCTTCGGCGGTGTCGCAGCAGATCAGCGCGCTGGAACGGGAACTGGGCGCCGCGGTGGTGATCCGCAGCACGCGCGGGGTCGACCTGACCAACGCGGGCCGGGTGCTGGTCGAGGCCGGTGACGCCATCGCCGCCGAGCTCTCCCAGGCCGAACGCGAGATCGCCCGCCTGGGCACGCCCGACAGCCTGACCGTGGCCACGTTCACCAGCGGCGGGCAGCGTCTGTTGCCGCCGGCGCTGACCCGGTTCGCCGCCGAGCGTCCCGGCGTCGAGCTCACGGTGCTGGAGAACGAGCCCGCCGACGCCCTCCCCCTCGTGCGGTCGGGCGCCGCCGACCTCGCTCTCGTCTATCACTTCGACGACCTTCCCCCCGTACGGCGGGGAGACCGCTCCGGCCTCACCTGGACCCCGCTGCTGGACGACCCGATGTGGATCGTCCTGCCCGACGGCCACCGGCTGGCGTCCCGCGAGTCCCTGACGATCGCCGAGCTGGCCGGCGAGCGCTGGGTCCACGGCTGCCTGGAGATCGTCGACATGCTCGACCACTACGCGGCCCTGGCCGGCTACGAGATCCGCACGGCCTGCCGGGGCACCGACTACGTCTTCGCCCAGTCCCTGGTCCGCGCCGACGTGGGCATCAGCATGATCCCCCAGGTGGCCCTGACCGCAGCCCAGGGCGGCCTGGCCACCGTCCCGCTGGCGCCGCCGTGCCCGTGCCGCTACATCGGCATCGTCACCCCTCAGCGCCGCCGTCCCAATCCCCTGACCGAGGCCCTGGTCCAGTCGTTGCACGAGACCGTCGCCGCCCTCCCCGCCCTGACGTGACGCTCTACTTCGCCTCCACCGTGCCAAAGTCGCCCATCGCGGCGAGGGCCCGGTTCCAGGCCGGGTCGTCCGGATAGAGCTGACTGCGCAGGTACGCCCAGATCAGCGCCCGCAGCGTGGAGACGCGCTCCGGATCCTCGTCGGTGGTCTCGGACGCGTCGTAGCCGGAGATGCCACCGAAGATGTGCTCGGCGCCGTGCACCATGAGCAGCGTCTTCGGGCCCGGGGCCCGGGTGTAGGCGTCCCACCGGTAGCTGAGCCGGTCGGAGAACATCGGATTCAGGTCCTTGTCGCCGGCCACCACCAGCGCGTCCATGCCCATGGTGCTGAAGTCGTTGTACTTGTTGACCGGGTAGTTGTTCAGCATGTCCTGGTTGGTCTGCTCGTCCGCCTCACCGGGCGTCGCGATGATGACAGCGGCCTTGATGCGCTCGTCGGGCACGCGCACGGTGCTGCCGTCGGCCGGATCCCTGGTCTGCATGCCACGCAGCAGCGCCACGGTGTGCCCGCCCAGCGAGTGCCCGACGGCCGCGACGCGCGTCGTGTCCAGGCGGCCGGCCAGCCCGGGCACGGCGGCCTCGATGTCGTCGAGGTGGTCGATGATGAAACTGATCTCGGCCGGGCGCGACTTCCAGAACGTCGGCGCTTCCGGGTGGTCGCTCTCGCGCAGCCCGAGCGCGGTGGAGTCGAGGTGGGTGGGCTGGACGACCACGAAGCCGTGGGCGGCGAAGAAGTCCGCGAGGGGTCCGTAGCCGCGCAGCGACGACAGGAACGTCGTCATGCCGTGCCCGTGCGACAGCAGGATGATCGGCAGGCCGGTGCCGGTCGCCGGGGCGGAGACCTTCATCGCCAGGGGCACCGGGCGCCCCGGCACATCGAGGACCAGCGGACCGTACGCGAGGATCGGGGTCGAGTCGTTCACGGGGATGGTTCCGGCTTCGGAGACAGGATCACTCATGCCGGCCTCCTTCTCCACGGTGGCGCCCCGTCATGCTGCGGGAAGGGGGCCCGGCTCGTCCCCCTCAGAGGGAATACAGCCGGAAGAGGGCATGATCAACAGATGGCGGAGATGACCATGGGCCCGGTCCTGCAGGCGTGGCGACGCCGGGTGAGTCCGGACAGCGCCGGCCTGCCCGTCGGTGACCAAGCGCGACGCACCCCGGGACTACGCCGCGCGGAACTGGCCACGCTGGCGGGCGTTTCCACCGACTACATCAAACGCATGGAACAGGACCGGGCCCGCCCGAGCATCGACGTCATCCGCGCGCTGGCGCGGGCACTGCGGCTCAACCGCGAGGAGTACGACCTGCTGGCCCGCCTGGCCGGACACCATCTGCCCCCGGACGGGACCGTGCCCCGGCACGTCACGCCGGGCGTGCTGCGGATGGCCGAGCGCCTCACCGAGGCGCCCCTGGCCGTCTATGACCTGACCTGGACGCTGCTGACCGCGAACCGGGCCTGGGCGCGGCTGTTCCAGGACCCGGACACCATCACCGGGCGCCGCCGCAACTCCCCCTGGCTGATCTTCGCCACCGACGACCTGCCGGTCCGGATCCCGGACTTCGAGCGGCACGAGCAATCGCTCGTGGCCGATCTGCGCGAGACCGCATCCCGCTACCCCGCCGACCCGCGGATACCCGCCCTGGTCGCCGAACTGCGCCGGGTCAGCGACCGGTTCGCCGCGCTGTGGGAGCAACCGGTCGTCGCCCGTCACGGTGGCCAGCGCAAGACCGTCATGAACCCGCTGGTCGGCGAGGTCACCCTGGACTGCGAAATTCTCACCGTGCACGACGCCGAGCTGCGCCTGGTGCTTCTCACAGCCGAGCCGGGCAGCCCGGACGCGGCCAAGATGGCCACGCTGACCGCCCGATGACCCCGGGCGGGGTCGGGAGCTGGGCGGGAAGTTCTTCAGGTGGGAGTTGGGCGGTCGATCAGTCGGCGGGCTCAGTACAGTTCCAGCGACGGATCGGGATTTGAAGGACGGAATTTGTTCGGATGATGGGCGAAGCAACGACGACCGCGGACGTGGACGCCGAAACGACGACCGCCGGCGTGGACGCCGGAACGACGACCGCGGGCGTGGACGCCGAGCGGCTGGCGCTGTGTCTTGCGGTGATCGCTGAGGTGGAAGCACTTCCCACGGAGCACCCCGACGCCGTGGCGGTGCGGCGGGCCACCGCTGCCCTGTTCAAGACGGTGAAGCACAAGCGCCGGCGGGAGCGCCGTGACGCGATCCTGGCCAACGACCGGGCGGTCACCGAGGCGACCGCGACCGGGGCTCCGGGGCGCATCGACGACGAGACCGCGGGGATCCCGCTGCGGTCCAGCGTCAAGGCGGCCACCGCGGGCGTGCTGCACCAGGCTCGCGGCTGCTACGTGTGCAAGCAGCGGTACACGCAGGTCGACGCGTTCTATCACCAGCTCTGCCCGACGTGCGCCGTGCTCAATCACGAGCGGCGGGACGCGCGGACCGACCTCGCGGGGCGGCGGGCGCTGCTGACCGGTGGGCGGGCCAAGATCGGCATGTACATCGCGCTCCGGCTGCTGCGGGACGGGGCCGATCTGACCATCACGACGCGGTTCCCGCACGACGCCGTACGCCGGTTCTCGGCCATGCCCGACAGCGGCGACTGGATGCACCGGCTGCGGGTGGTCGGGCTCGATCTGCGCGACCCGGCCCAGGTCGTGGGCCTCGCCGACTCGGTCGCCGCGCGCGGCCACCTCGACATCATCATCAACAACGCGGCCCAGACGGTCCGGCGCACCCCCGGCTCGTACGCGGCCATCGCCGCCGCCGAAGCGGAGTCGCTGCCGAACGGGCCGCTGCCCGAGCTGGAATATTTCGGCACCGCGGGCGTCTCACCGGCCGCCGCGCTGACCACGGGTGCGCCCGTGCTGACGCCGCAGCAGATCACCGAGATGGCGCTGACCGCCCGTTCGGTCGCGATCGACGCCGGCGGCCTGGTGCCCGACACCACGCCGACGAACAGCTGGAGCGACCGGGTGCACGAGGTCGACCCGCTCGAACTGCTCGAGGTGCAGCTGTGCAACGTGACGGCGCCGTTCGTGCTGGTCAGCCGGCTGCGCGAGGCGATGAAGCAGTCACCCTTCCCCCGCCGGTACGTGGTGAACGTGTCGGCCATGGAGGGCATCTTCAGCCGTGGCTACAAGGGTGCCGGTCACCCGCACACCAACATGGCCAAGGCCGCGCTCAACATGCTGACCCGCACCAGCGCGGTCGACATGTTCGCCGACGGCATCCTGATGACCAGCGTCGACACCGGCTGGATCACCGACGAACGTCCCCACCCGACCAAGATGCGCCTGGCCGAGGAGGGCTTCCACGCCCCGCTCGACCTGGTCGACGGTGCGGCCCGCGTCTATGACCCGATCGTCCGCGGCGAGGCCGGCGAAGACCTGTACGGCATCTTCCTGAAGGACTACGCCCCGATCGCCTGGTAGCCGAACCCGACCGACTCGATACCGTGGCCTGACGACCAGACCGCGGCCAGACGACCGGGCTGTGGGACGACAACCGGGCCGCGGGACGACAATCGGGCCGCGGGACGACAACCGGGCCGCGGGACGACAACCGGGCCGCGGGACGACGATGCCGCCCGGCGCCGTGCGGACGTCACCGCCCGCGGTGTCGGTGCGAGCCGTCGCAGGTGGAGAACGTGGACGAGCCACGGCCCCGAGAGGCCGTGGCTCGTCGTGCTACTGATGTTGTCAGGCAGCGGGGCGGTCGGCCCGGTCGCTGTCCATGCCGCCACGGTCCCGGTCGCCACCACGGTCGCGGTCGCCACCACGGTCGCGGTCGCCACCACGGTCACGGTCGCCACCACGGTCACGGTCGCCACCACGGTCACGGTCGCCGTCACGGTCACGGTCGCCGTCACGGTCGCGGTCGCGGTCACGGTCACGGTCACGGTCACGGTGGTCGCGGTCGCGGTGGTCGCGGTCACGGTGGTCACGGTCACGGTCGTGGAACCACGGGCGGCCGTGGCCGCGGTCGTTCCAGCGCCAGTCGCGGTCCCAGCTGACCTCGAGGGCGAACGTACGGCGACCCACGCGGTCGCAGTCGAAGTCGTCCCAGCGGTCGAAACGCTCACCGATACGGCCGGCGATGACGCACGCGCCGTAGCTGCGGTAGTACCCGACAACACGGTCACGACGGTTGTCCTGGGAGGCGCTGGACGTCTTCGACGTGCCGGCGTCAGTCCCGGTGGCCGCCATGGCCGGACCCGCACCCATGGTGACACCCGCGATCAGGCCGAGGCCGGTGACCGTAAGCATTCGGGTAATACGGTTCATATCACACCTTCTCTTGACAAAACGCTATGCCTCGAGAAGGACACCACGTGCACAGAATGTCACGGGAAGGTTTCGGAGCGTGTACTTCGTTAGTGGATCACCACTGTCCGAACAGCGGAGGGAGCGCTCAGCAAAACAGCGGAGGAGCAGCCGGACGGCGCTAGGAGGGCAGCGCCAGATAGGCGGGCCGCAGGACGTCCACGATCGGCCGCCCGCCCTCGGCCAGCGGCGGCGGATCGAGTTGGTCGAGCAGCGTGTCCGGCCTGGTCACGCCCCCGGGCCGCGCGCCCGTCGGCACCGCCGCCGGCAACGACGAGCCCCAGAAATCGGCCACCTCGCCCAGGCTCTCCCCGAGATCAGCCTCCGGAGAGTCGGAGAAGGGAGGCCCAGCGGGGTCGGAGAAGGGAGGTTCAGCAGGGTGGGAAGAAGAGGGGCCCCCGGGCGCGGAAGAACCCGCCGAGGACGTGGAGGTGGCACCTCCAAAGGCCGCCCCGGCGGGAGCGGAGAACCCGGCCCCGGCGGAAGTGGAGGAGGCGGCGTCGGGGGAAACGGAGGAGGAAGCCGGGCCGGAAGAAGCGGCGCGCGAAGCGGAAGCGCCCCGCGAGGCAGAGCCCGGATTGTCCCGCGTCACGGCTATGGCACCGCGCAACTCCCGCAGGTGGGTCAGCAGCTCGTCCCGCCCCCGCCCCCGCCAGGCGAAGGCACCGAACGGATCCTCCTGGAAGCTGCGCGCCAGCGCATAACAGGTCGCCGCCAGATGCACGCACGGCATCGGCCACCGCTCGCATGTGCAGTCCATCGCCACCTCGTCGAGCGACAACGGCACCAGGCTCAACCCGGCCGACGAGAACACCTCGCCGATCCCGCCCGGCATCCGCCCGTCGAGCAGCTGGGCCACGAACCTGGCCTCCCCGGCCAGCGCCGACGACACCGCCGCCCACTCGGACGCCCCGAACGCCCGCACCGCGATCCGCGACCGGAACGCCCGCGGATCGTCGGGCCCGCGCACCTGCGCCACCACCAGGCTGGACGAGATGGTCAGGCTGCGAACGTGCCCGGCCCGCTCGTCGCGCCGCCCCCGCGCGAACGTCGGCCCCATCCGCAACGACTCGAAGGTTCCCAGGAAGGCCACCGGCAGCTCAGTCAACGATGGCCTCCGGCGCGAGGGTGAGCAGCTCCCGCAGCTCCGTGGTGGACAGTGCGGTCAGCCAGCCCTCGCCGTTGCCGACCACGCGTTCGGCCAGCACGCCCTTGTCGGCGAGCAGCCGGTCGATGCGTTCCTCGAGCGTGCCCAGGCAGACCAGCGTGTGCACGGTGACGTCGCGGCGCTGGCCGATCCGGAACGCGCGGTCGGTCGCCTGGGCCTCGGTCGCCGGGTTCCACCAGCGGTCGACGTGCACCACGTGGTTGGCCGCGGTCAGGTTGAGCCCGGTGCCGCCGGCCTTCAGCGACAGCACGAAGATCTCGGGCCCGGAGGAAGCCTGGAACGCGGCGACCATCTCGTCGCGGGCGCCCCGCGCGACGCCACCGTGCAGGTAGCGCACCGTCACCCCGAACCGGGCCGCCAGGTGGGGTGTCAGCATGGCGCCGAACTTGGCGAACTGGGTGAAGCACAGAACGCTCTCACCCTGCGCGAGGGCGCCGTCGACGATCTCTTCGAGGCGTTCCAGCTTGCCCGAGCGGCCGGGCAGCGGTGACCCGTCGCCGAGCAGCAGCGCCGGGTGGACGCAGGCCTGCTTCAGCTTGGTCATCCCGGCCAGCACGATGCCCTTGTTCCACCGCTCGGTGGTCTCGTCGAGCTTGGTGGTCATCTCGTCGAGGATCGCGCGGTAGAGCGTCGACTGTTCCCCGGTGAGCCCGCACAGGTGGCGGACGTGCTGCTTGTCGGGCAGGTCGTTGATGACGATCGGATCGTTCTTGACGCGGCGCAGCAGGTAGGGCCGGGTCGCCTGGCGCAGCCGCGCGGCCGCCTCCTCGTCGGCGTAGCGCTCGATGGGCACGGCGAAGCGGGCGCGGAACGTGTGGGCCGAGGCGAGCACACCCGGATTGAGGTAGTCGAGGATCGACCACAGTTCGGCCAGGCGGTTCTCCACCGGCGTGCCGGTCAGCGCGATCCGCATGCGCGACGGGAAGCGGCGGATCGCGCGCGCGGCCGCCCCGGCGCTGTTCTTCACATGCTGGGCCTCATCAAGCACGACCCGGTCCCACTGCACCGCGGAAAGCAGGTCGGCGTCGCGGACCGCGGTCGAGTACGTCGTGAGCACAACGTCGGCGGAAGCGGCGGAGGAAGAGGAAGCGGGCCCGGAGAAGGAAGCGGGCCCGGAGAAGGAAGCGGGCCCGGAGAAGGAAGCGGGCCCGGAGAAGGAAGCGGGCCCGGAAGGAGAAGCGGCAGACCCGGAAGAGGAAGCAGCAGGCCTGGAAGAAGAATCAGCGGACCCAGAGAAGGAAGCAGCGAACCCGGAAGAAAGAGCACCGACATGGCGGTCAGCGCCGTGCAGCACGTGCACGGTCAGGGATGGCGCGAAACGGGCGAACTCCCGCTGCCAGTTGCCGATCACCGACAGCGGACAGATGAGCAGAACCGGCCCCGGCCGCCGGTGCAACAGCAGGGCGATCAACTGAATGGTCTTGCCCAGCCCCATGTCGTCGGCCAGGCATGCCCCGAGCCCGAGCCGATCGAGGAAGGCCAGCCAGGAGAAACCCCTTCGCTGGTACGCCCGGAGCTCCCCCTCGAACGCAGCGGGCGTGTCGAGCAGCTCCAACTCCCCCTCGAGCTCGCCCGAGAGCAACCGCGCCGCCCACCCTTCGCCGCTGACGGCGGTCACCGGCAGCGGCAGATCCTCGGGCGGCAGCAGTTTGATCGTGCGCAGCGCGTTGCCCGCGGTCATCGTGCCGCCGCCACGCGCGAGGAAGCGCAGCCCGGCGTCGAGGCGGTCGGCATCGAGGTAGACCCAGCGGCCCCTCAGCCGCACGAGCGGAACCTTGGCCTTGGCGAGGTCGGCCAGTTCCTCCGAGGTGAGCACGCGCCCGCCCAGGGCCAGCCCCCAGTCGTAGTCGACGAGGTGGGCGAGATCGGCCGCCTGGTCGCGCAGCACGGCCGGGATCGGGTCGCGGGGGCGCAGGTTGAGGCCGAACCCGAGGCCGGGCTTGTCGCGCCACCAGGCCGGCAGCAGAACACCGTGGCCCGCCTCTTCGAGCGTGGCCGCGTGGGTGAGGAAGCGGTGGGCCTCCTCGGTGTCGAGCACCATGTCGACCGGGCGGGGCACCCGCAGCGCCGCCTCGAGGTCGGGGTAGAGCCGGGCGGCCCGGCCGAGCGCGCCCAGCAGGCGTTCCTGCGGGTGGCTGGTCCAGCGGCGCAGCGGGGCGTAGCTGTCGCGCCAGACGTCGGCCGCGGTGACCATCGCGCTGGGTTCGTCGACCGCCTGGAGCAGGAACTCGAGCAGCCACGCGTCGCGGGCCGGGACGACAGCCGGGTCGGGGTTCACGGCGTCGGGTTCGTCGGGTTCGAGCTCGGCCAGGTGGCTGAGCCGGAAGCAGAGCCGCACCGCGGCCCCGGTGACCGCGCTGGTGTGCCAGGCGTCGAGGCGGTCGGCCAGCTCGTCGACGAGGGCGGGGGCGGCGGAGAACCCGGGTTCGCCGGTGAGCGCGGCCAGCCAGCCCTCGCCTAGCTGCACGCCGGCCTCGGCCAGCCGGGTGCGGACCAGACCGTCGACGAGGCGTTCGAGGGCGGCGGCCAGGGCGTCTTCGGCGGGCAGCCCGGCCACGTCACCGGGGCGGGCGCGTTCGGCCCGGGCGGCCGCGGGCATCCGCCGCAGCAGGTCGTCGCGGTGGACGGTGTCGAAGCCGGTGAGCACGGGCCGCCAGCGGGCGGTCGGGCCGTGGGGGTGGACGGCGGGCAGCACCCGCCCGCGGCGGACCAGGTCGGCCGCGAACTCGCAGAGCTCGATCATCCACTCGACCGAGCGGCCGAGCCGCCCGTCGAACTCGGCCGCCACGTCGGCGTCGAGGAACGGGACGGTCACCGCCGGCACCGGCCAGGCCCGCAGTTTCGGGGTGCCGCGGCGGGGCGGCACGCCGAGGAACGGCGACGGCAGCGGCCCGGCGCTGGTCGAGGGCAGCACGAGGGTGGCCGATCGCTCCTCCCCCGCCGGCAGCAGCGAGGCCGGCAACGCGAAGGACGGCCCCTCGCCCCAGAGGTTGAGCGAGCCGTCACGCCCGACGAACCCGTGCAACACCCGCGTCTCGGCCGCGACCAGGTCGGTCATCGCAGCTCCCAGACGATCGCGGGCGGCCGCACCCGGGCACAGACCGGGTCACCGGCCGCGTCGGTGAGCCCGAGCGACCCGGTCAGCACGCCCGCGCCGTCGTGGGCGCCACGCAGAACGGCGGTCGGCACGTCACCGAACATGAGCTTGGCCCGCCGGAACATGTGGAACTCGTCGCCGCTGACGTTGCCCCAGCTCAGATAGAGGAACCGGGCCCCCGGCCGCCCGTGCACCCAGGGCCCGCCCACGTCGAGCAGCTCGTCGATCTCGCGCGAGGTGATCTCGAACTCCCACTCGGCCGACGCCGCCCACGCCGGGAAGCGCGAGACCACGTCACGCTGCCGCTGCACCCCGACGTGCACGTTGGCCAGGCGCAGAGCATCGGCCTGGCCCCCACCGCGGTGGGCGGGCAGGTCATTACCGAGCAGCCGGATCAGCACGAGAACGACCCTAGCCCGGGGGTCCGACAGAACGACGAGCCGACAAAGCGAGCCGACAAAGCGAGCCGACAAAGCGAGCCCGCAAAGCGAGCCCGCAAAGCGAGCCCGCAAAGCGAGCCCGCAAAGCGAGCAAATCCGACAAGTCAGAAAAATTCAGTGGTCACGGACCCAAGCGTCGAGCAGCCCACCGAAGTGCGCCTGGAACTTCTCATGCTCATGCACCGGATACGTAGCCCGAACGGTCTCGCGCAACAGCGACCGGAACTCCTCGGAGTTCACCCAGTCGTAGACGATCTCGTCGACGTTGCCCAGATAGCGGTCGCAGAAGTCGGCGTACCGGTCGGCCTCGAAGTAGTCATCGGCCAGCTTGCGGTAGCCGGCGAGCTTTTCCCCGTACGAAAGCGAAGGGTCGTCCCCGATCGC
Source organism: Paractinoplanes ovalisporus (assembly GCF_016834655.1). Lineage (GTDB taxonomy): Bacteria > Actinomycetota > Actinomycetes > Mycobacteriales > Micromonosporaceae > Actinoplanes > Actinoplanes ovalisporus. Next base: position 88,066 of record NZ_JAENHP010000027.1, on the reverse strand, counting down.
AAAATAGGCCGACGTGTCGGTGTCGAGGCGCGGCTTACGCCCGGTCACCACGCAGAACACCGACCACCGGACCAGGGCGGCCATGGCCCACGGGAAGTAGTAGTGCAGCGAGGTGACCGCCACGTCGGGGCAGGCGTTGGCGTAGTCGATCGGGTGCACGTCGGTGCCGCGCACCAGCGACTCGCACGAGTTGAACTCCCACCGGAAGAACGCGTTGACCAGCCGCGAGATCGTGACCACCTCGTCGCCCTGCTCGGCGTTGAGGAAGCCGTGGTCGACCTCGTAGCGGGCGTGCATGGGCTGCTCGGGGCGGAACTTCATGACCATCGTCTCGGGGCCGATGGTCAGCGACCGGGCGAACACGTCGTAGTCCTCGACCGAGGCCTGCAGATGCATCAGCCGCTCCCCCGAGGCGTCGTACGCGGCGTGCAGCTCCTGCGGATTACGGATCTTGGAGACGCCGACCCAGGCGCCGCCGTCGTAGGGCTTCATGAACATCGGATAGCCGACCTGCGCCGCCGTCTCGTCCAGGTCGAACGCCTGGTTGTAGCGGGCCGCCGTGTACGCGTACCGGCTGTTGTCCAGAGGGTTCTTGTACGGCACCAGCACCGTCTCGGGCACCTTGAGCCCGAGCCGCATCATCGCGCAGTAGGCCGCGTGCTTCTCCATCGACTGGAACGTGAACGGGCTGTTCAGCAGGTACACGTCATCCATCAGCGCGATTTTCTTGAGCCACTCGCGAGGGTGGTAGTACCAGTAGGCCAGCCGGTCGATGACCAGCTCGTGGCGGGGCTTGTAGCGCAGGTTGAACGGCTCGATGGTGACCCGCTCGGACGAGACCCGGTGACTCTTGCCGTCCGGTCCGTTCACCACCCCGAGGCGGCGCAGCAGGGCCTCGTAGGCCCGGGGCCAGTCGTCTTCCGTTCCGAGTAGAAGTCCGATGGTGTGCTCGACGTCCGCCACGGTTGCCTCCCCTGGATCAAGGCCAGACTCGTCTCAACAGCGATGTGAGGTGCGGATCGAGGGCGTCGCGCCAGGCCGGCCAGTCGTGACCGCCTTCGATCTGCGCGAAGGTGACCGGGTAACCCTGCCCGCGCAGCGCCTCGGCCATGCTCCGGTTGTTCGCGAGGTTCTCCTCGAGCCTGCCGCAAGTGATCGTCGTCGGCACGGCGGGACCGCGTCCGGCCCGCAGCACCCGCCCGGTGAAGCGCACGATCGGCAGGTAGCGCGCGAAGCCGGTCTCCTGTTTGTCGAAGCGGGGCTGGAAGAAACTGCCGGACTGCAGGAACAGACCGGCGAACAGGTCGGGGTAGCGGCGCTGGCAGTGCAGCAGGGCCAAAGCGCCGAGACTCGCGCCGGCCGTCACCACGGGCGCTCCACCGGAGAACCGATCGGCCAGCTCGGGCAGGATTTCCAGACCCAGGGCGCGCCCGTACGCCGGGAGGGCCGCATACCACTCGAAGCGGTCCCCGGCCGGGAGCAGCACGACGTGGCAGGGTTCGATGCGGCCGGCGGTGATCGAGGCGGCGACGTAACGGCCCAGGTCGGCGTGTTTGTCGTAGTCGGGCCCGTCGTGGGCGACCAGCACCCGCCCGGTGGCTTCGGCCGGCGACCAGACGCGCACGGCCAGGTCGGCCCGCAGCGCCTTCACGGAAAGTTCGAGGCTCGACCAGGATCCGGTCGCGGCCGGAAGGGTCCACCAGTCGGGGTCACGCCGCAGAGTGGCGGCCCTGCGCTCCATGAACGCACATTAGCCGCCGCGGAGTGCGGCCGCTCGTCATCGGCGGAGCTGTTTCAGGGGGTGTAGGACTGGCTCGGCGACGACGACGGGGGCAGCCCGAACATCTCGGCCAGGCCGGTCACCCGAAGCTGGCGGTGCACGAACTCGCTGGGGTTGCGCAGCACGAATTTCGTGCCCACCTCGCGGGCCACGTTGTAACCCGTGACCAGGGTGCCGATGCCCTGGGAATCCATGAACGTGACGAACGTGAGGTCGACGATCAGGGTCACCGGGCGCTCGCGCTGGATCGTGCCGAGCAGCGTCTCGCGCAGGGCGCCGACCGTGGCCGCGTCGAGGCTGCCTCGCACATCGACGACGATCGCGCCGTCCGCCTGACGCCGCGTCGTCATCACCGCCTCGCCCACCGCCGAACCTCCGTCACCCCTGTGGCTCCGTGGCCACCGTACCTCTGGTTTCGCTACTCCCGCAGGCTGCCGCGCGTTTCCGGTGCCACAGCGGACACCCGGTGCGCGACTGCCCCCGGGCACATGTCGGACCTGCCCGATCTTGCTGTGCGGTTGCGGAGTGACGGGACGTATGCCCAAAGTCACATAGGCGGGAGCCGATGACGGGAGGGCAGACATGGCCACGACCTCGGGACGGCCGGGCATCTTCGCGGTGCGCGACGTCAGATCCCTCATCACCGAGACGGCGGAGGAGGGGCACGGCCTCAAGAAAGCAGTCGGTGCCACGCATCTGACCGCGATGGGCGTCGGCGCGATCATCGGCACCGGCATCTTCGTCGTGATCGGTGAGGGGGCGGGCATAGCCGGGCCCGCGGTGATCCTGTCCTTCGTGCTGGCCGCGGTCGCCTGTGCGTTCTCGGCGCTGTCGTATGCGGAGCTGGCGTCGTCGATCCCGGTGGCCGGCAGCGCCTACACCTACACGTACGCGACCCTGGGCGAACTGGTCGCCTGGATCATCGGATGGGACCTGATCCTGGAGTACGGGGTCTCGGTGGCGGCGATCGCCGTCGGCTGGGGCGGCAACCTGAACGCGTTCCTCGACGCCGCGTTCGGGGTGGCCCTGCCCGACGCGATTGCGAAATCCCCCGAGGACGGCGGCATCTTCAACCTGCCGGCCGTGTTCGTGGTCCTGGCCATCACGTTCCTGCTGATCCGGGGCGTGACCGAGAGCGCCCGGGTCAACCTGGTGATGGTCGCGGTCAAGCTGGTCGTCCTGCTGTTCTTCATCGTGGTGGCGTTCGCGAACTTCGGCACCGGCAACTTCCAGCCGTTCGCCCCCGACGGAGTGGACGGGGTGACCGCGGCGGCGGCGGTGATCTTCTTCGCCTACATCGGCTTCGACGCGGTCTCGACCGGCAGCGAGGAGGCCAAGCAGCCGGCCCGTGACCTGCCCCTGGCCATCATCGGCTCGTTGGTCATCTGCACGATCTTCTATGTGCTGACCGCGGTCGGGGCGATCGGCATCGCCTCGCCGGACCAGCTCGAGGGCAGCGACGCGCCGCTGGCGGCCGCGCTCGACCAGGGCGCCGGCATCAGCTGGGCGGCCGCGATCCTCGCGCTCGGCGCGGTCGTCGCCATCACCAGCGTGGTGCTGGTCATCATGTACGGCCAGACCCGCATCTTCTTCGCGATGTGCCGCGACGGCCTGCTCCCCCAGCGTCTGGCCCAGGTCAACCAGCGGTACGGCACCCCGGCCCGGCTGACCATGATTCTCGGCGTGCTGATCGCGATCCTGGCCGCGCTGGTGCCGCTGAGCGAGATCGTCAAGCTGGTCAACATCGGCACGCTGTTCGCGTTCGTGCTGGTCAACATCGGCGTGATCGTGCTGCGCCGCACCCGCCCCGACATGCCCCGGCCCTACCGGGTGCCGTGGTCGCCGGTGCTGCCGATCCTCGGCATCGCGTTCGCGGTCTACCTGATGAGCGACCTGCCCTGGGACACCTGGGTCCGGTTCGTCGTGTGGCTGGTGATCGGCGTGGTCATCTACTGGCTGTACGGCTACAAGAACTCCCGCCTGCGCCGCGAGCAGTCCGCCACCCCGGGCTGGGCCCGCGAGTCCGATCCCCGTACGCCGGAGGACGGTGATCCGTCATGACCGGCCCGGTGATAGCGGGAGTCGACGGCGGCCCCACTGCCGAGGACGCCCTGGCCCTGGGCCGCTGGTTCGCCGAGGCCCTGGAAGCGCCGCTGCTGGTCGCCGTCGTGCACCCGGCGCCGGCCGCCCTCGGCTCGGGCCGGGTGGACGCCGAATGGGTCGCCGACCGGCACCGCGCCGCCCAGCGGGTGCTCGACGACGCCCGCAAGACCCTGGAGGACGCGCCCGGCGAGGTCACCTACCGCATGGTGTCGTCGTCGTCGGCCGCGCACGGGCTGCACGACCTGGCCGAGCAGACCCAGGCGGCGATGCTGGTGATCGGGTCGGGCCGGCACGCCACCAAGGAGCGCCTGATGGCCGGCAGCACCGCCGAGCGCCTGCTCGCCGGCAGCGTCTGCCCGGTCGCCATCGCCCCGGCGTCGATGCCCGCCCCGCCGGCCGAGCGGCGCCGCATCGGGGTGGCGTACGTGGACACGCCGGACGGCCGGGCCGCGCTGCGGGTCGCGGCCGAGACCGCCCGCCGCACCGGGGACACGCTCAAGCTCTACACCGTGGTCGCCGAGGGGGACGCGTCGCTGCCGTTCCTGATCGGCGAGGACGTCGAACGGGCGTTCCTCGACACGGCCCGCGAGACGTACGAGGCGTCGCTGCGCAAGGCGGCCGAGGCGGTGCCCGGCGTCACGGCCGAATGGCAGGTGGTCGCGGGCGACGTGGTCGACACGCTGGCTGACCTGACCGACGTGGACGTGCTCTACTGCGGTTCCCGCGGCTACGGCCCGGCCCGGCGGGTGCTGCTCGGCGGGGTGTCGACCCGGCTCATCCGGCGCGCGTGCCGGCCCCTGGTCGTGGTTCCCCGCAGCGGATGACGCCTACTCGGCGCGGTGGCGCCCGCCTCCGGCCCCGGCCTCGACCGCGGCGGAGGTGGGCGCCTCCGCGGCCTGCTTGTCCCACGGCGACACCGAGGGGCGGGCCGGCCCGGCGTCGAACTCCTGGATGGGCACGTAGACGCGGGCGTCGACCGCCTCGGCCAGCAGCAGCGCGGCCACCAGGGCGGTCGGGCGCTCGGCCGGGTCCCGGCTCAGGCAGCGCGAGACGAGGTCTTCCACCTCGGGTGGCAGCTCGCCGATCTCGGGCAGCGGGTCGGGGTCGCGGTAGCGCTGGGCGTAGACGAGCTCGGTCGGCGATTCGGCCCGCCACGGCAGGCGCCCGCTGATGCATTGGTGCAGCAGGGTGCCGAGGGCGAACATGTCGCTGGCCGGGGTGGCCGGCACCCCCTCGAACAGCTCGGGCGCCACATAGGCCGGGGTGCCCATCACCGGCACCTCGGGATCGGGGTCGGGGGCGGCCGACGAGGCCGCGATGCCGAAGTCGAGCACCTTGGCGCCGGACGGGGTGAGCATGACGTTGGCCGGCTTGATGTCGCGGTGCACGATCTGCTCGGCGTGGGCGGCGGCCAGGGCGGCCGCGACCTCGGCGCAGATGCGCACCCCGATCCGCCAGTCGATCGGGCCGGCAGCCAGGTGGGCGCCGAGCGTCTGGCCTTCGACGAGTTCCATCACGATGTACGGCACGTCGCGCGCGGCCGGCTCCGGGCGTGAGGTGCCGAAGTCGTGCACGCCGGCCACGTTCGGGTGAGCCAGCCGGGCCGCCGAACGGGCCTCGGTCCGTACGAGGTCGACACTCGCCGCGTCGCCCAGCGTGCCCTCCAGCGAAGGCCCCATGATCTTGACCGCGACCGGGCGGTCGAGCACCCGGTCGTGGCCGCGCCACACCTCGGACATCCCGCCCACGCCGATGCGTCGCACGAGCTGGTAACGCCCGCCCAACGTCCGCATTGTCCGCCCTCCCGGGTTAGATCGTCTGCTGGCGGTACCCGTCGATCCCGGGACAGAAACGCTGTACCCGGTCACTGTATGGCGATACAGTCCCTGGCGTGACGCGCTACGGACCGATGTTCGGACCCGATTACACGTTCCTCGGGGTGCCCGCCTGCGACTGGGAGGAACCGGCGACGTACGCGGACGCCGACGTGGTCATCCTCGGCGCGCCCTTCGACGGCGGCACGTCGCACCGGCCCGGCGCCCGCTTCGGCCCGCAGGTCATCCGGGGCACCGACTATCTGCCGCACGACGGCTCCCGGCCGCACATGGCGATGCGGGTCGACGCCCTCGGCGGCGACCTGACCGTCAAGGACGCGGGCGACCTCGAGGTGTTCAGCGGCGAGATCCAGCGCAGCTGCGACACGATCGAGGACGCCGTCGCGTTCGTCACCGCACACGGCGCGATCCCGCTGATCCTGGGCGGCGACCACACCGTCACCTGGCCCGATGTGGCCGGCGTGGCCCGTCACCACGGGGCCGGGCGCGTCTCGGTCATCCATTTCGACGCGCACGCGGACACCGGGGACATCGAATTCGGTTCCCTGTACGGCCATGGGCAGCCCATGCGGCGTCTGATCGAGTCGGGCGCCGTACGGGGGGACCGCTTTCTGCAGTTGGGCCTGCGCGGCTACTGGCCCGGTCCGGAGACCCTCGACTGGATGGCCGACCAGGGCATGAACTCGTTCCACATGAGCGAGATCGTCGACCGCGGCCTCGACACCGTGCTCGACCGGGCGTTCGAGATCGCGCTCGACGACTGCGACGGCGTCTTCCTCTCGGTCGACATCGACGTCTGCGACCCCGGCCACGCCCCGGGCACGGGCACGCCGGAGCCGGGTGGCTTCACCGCGCGCCAACTTCTCGACAGCGTCTCGCGGATCTGCCACGAATTACCCGTAGTAGGCATGGACATCGTCGAGGTGGCACCCCCGTTCGACCATGCGGACATCACCGCGATGCTCGGCAACCGGGTCGTCCTGGAGGCCCTGTCGGGCATCGCCCGGCGCCGCAAAGACGCAGGTGGGCCCCGCTGGAACCGGGCCACGCCGCTGCTCGAGGGCCGCGGCTCGCAGGGCGGGGCGACCGCCCTCGGTGAGTGATCCGCAGCCCTCGGTGCCGGCCCGGCGGTCGTGACAGACAGTCGCGGTTGCGCACTTGTTCCACCCTGATCAGCCACGCAGCATGCCTTGCATGTCCCCCGACACGGCACTCTCTCCGTACCAGCAGATCGCGGCCGAGCTGAGACACCAGATCTTCACCGGCAGCCTGACCGTCGGCGCCAAGCTGCCGTCCGAGCACACGCTCGCCGGCTCGCACCGCGTCGCCCGTACGACCGTCCAGTCCGCTCTCCGGGTGCTGCGCACCGAGGGGCTGATCAGTTCGCGCAAGGGCGCCGGCAACTTCGTCACGAGCCTGGCCGTCATCGACGCGCAGCGCTGCCCGGCCCGCATCGAGCTCGACCGTCAGCAGGTCGGCTGGCTCAGCCGGCTGCCCCGCCCGGCCCACGGGCTCGACCGGGTGCTGCACTGCGAGCTGGAACATCCGCACGAGGGCGCGCACGCCGGGCTGGGCCAGCACGCGGCCGGCACCGGCTGGTGGGTGCAGTGGACACTGTGCGCCTCCGAGATCAACGCCATCCCGAACTGCCCGGCCGTGCGCACCCCGGGCCCCGAGGACGACAACCACTGCCTGCTGTTCCGCGACCACCCCGGCCGGCACCTGTACGGCAGTGACTACTCCTGAACGCGCCCGGTCAGGCGGGCCAGCGCGTCGATCAGCAACCCGGCGGCCGCGTCGCGGTCCACGGCGGGATCGCCGAGCACCACCGGCAGCGCCAGGCCGTCGATGAGCGCGAGCGCCTGCCGGGCCACGTCGAGGGGCGCGGCCCGGGTGGTGAAGGCCCTCCCGCGTACGCCGGCCTCGATCTCGGCCGCCAGCAGCTCCCGCCATCGGGTGTAGTCGCCCAGCACCTCGGCCCGCAGCCCGGCGTCGCGCAGGGCCCACCGCCACGACTCGACCCACACCCGCCACGAGATGTCGCTGCCCACCGCGCCGGTCAGGTAGGAGGCGATCACCACCAGCCGCCGCCACGGGTCGGTCTCACCCTCGAGGCGCGCGGTCACCTGGTCGAAGTCCATGCGGGCGGACAGCCGGAACACCGCGATCAGCATGTCTTCGCGGCTTCCGAAGTAGTACTGCAGGGTGGACACCCCGACCCCGGTCACCGCGGTCACATCGGAGAAACGGGTCGCGTCGGCCCCTCGCTCGGCCACGACGGCACACGCGGCGGCCAGCACGTCCTCACGCCGGCGCGCCGCCCGCTGCCCCTCCCGCACCGCGCATGTCTATCACGCGGCGACGATCATCAGGCGATCTCAGGCAGTCACCGCGCCACACTCTCCGTGATCGACCACCACGGACGGTGATCAGGCACCACGCGCGTTCCGGGCACGGGCCGACGGTCATTTTCTTGACGACGCAACAGAGTGGGGAGAATTAACCGTGCATTAAGTGCATTGTCGACCGCACTAGATTTCGGTCGCATGCGGAGCTGACCGATTGTTGCGGGGAGATTACGCACGGAATACGCGACCGAAAATGCGCGCACCCTGCCGATCCGGGCCATCGATGTGGCTCCGGTCGCCGGACCTCCCCCGTTCGGTCGCGAGCGAGCATACAGCCCGGGTCCAACCCGTGGGGGTCCACCCGGAACGCTGCCCGTCGTGACAGGCTGCCAGGGATGGACAGCCTGATCACGCGGGCGTGCGAGCTCATCGCCATCCCGTCCACCTCGGACCGGCCCGATCAGCTGGCCCGCGCCCTCGAGTTCGTGCTGGCCCAGGTCAAGAGCGGTTTCGCCGTACGGCGGTTCGAGTCGAACGGCAAGCCCAGCGCCCTCGTCCACCCGCCCGGGGTGAGCCGGTTCCGGGTCGTGCTCAACGCCCACCTCGACGTCGTCCCGGCCGCGCCCGCGCAGTTCGAGCCGCGCGTCGAGGGAGACTGCCTCTATGGCCGGGGCGCCCACGACATGAAGGTCGCCGCCCTGGTCATGACCGAGGTGTTCGACGAGCTCGCGGGCGACCTCCCGATCGCCCTCCAGCTGGTCACCGACGAGGAGGTCGGCGGGCTGGACGGCACCGCCCACCAGATCGCCCAGGGCGTCCGCGGGGACTTCGTGGTCATCGGCGAGCAGAGCCGGCTGCGGATCGTGACCGAGTCGCGCGGGCTGGCCCACGTGCGGCTCACCGCGCACGGCACGGCGGCCCACGCCGCTTACCCCTGGCTCGGGTCGAACGCGCTGGTCACGATCGTCGAGGCGGTCGGGCGGCTGCTCGCGCGCTACCCGTCACCGGCGGCCGAGGTGTGGCGCACGACGGTGAACGTGGCCCGCATCGACACACCGAACCGGGCCGTCAACCAGGTGCCGGACGAAGCGACCGCGTGGATCGACGTCCGCTTCCCGGCCGAAGACACCGACTTCACCGGGCGGACGGCCGAGCAGGTCGCGGCGCATCTGAGCACGGTCACCGGCGTCGCGGCCGAGGTGGAGGCGCTGGGCCACCCGCATCACGCCGACCCGGACAGCCACGAGGTCTCTCTGTTGCGGGCAGCGGCACGGTCGGTGGGTTACGAGGGAACGCTGCTGGCCAAGCACGGCGCCGCCGACGGCCGGCACTGGACGGCGGCCGGTGTCGACGCGGTCATCTTCGGGCCGGGCGGCGACGGGCAGCACGGGGCGAGCGAGTACGCCGATCTGACGACGCTCACCCCGTACGGGAACGCTCTGCGCTCTTTTCTGAAGTCTGTCTAGTCCTCGTTGGCCATGAGCAGCCAGCGGACGCGCTGGACCAGGTCGGCCGGGTTGAACGGCTTGACCAGGTAGTCGTCGGCGCCGACGGTCAGGCCGAGGTCGATGTCGACCTGGCGGGAGTGCCCGCTCATCATCAGCACCGGGATCTGCGCGGTGTCGGCCGACGAGTGCAGCTCGTAACAGACGCTGAGACCGTCGAGGCCGGGCATCGAGACGTCGAGGATCACCATGTCGGGCTGCTCGGTGACGACCTGACGCAGCGCGGAGGCACCGTCGTCGGCCGTGATCACCCGGTAGCCGGCCGCGACCAGCTTGCTGGTGACCAGCTCACGCACGTCCTCGTCGTCGTCGGCGACCAGAATGGTCGGCTCGGCGAGGTCGGTCACCCAGTCCGCGACCGGCGCGGGGTAGGCGAGCTCCGGAGCGACGAACGTCGGAACGATGGAAACCGGTGCCATGTGATCTCTCCCCTTGATCCGCGGCGGTGTTCTCTGTCGAGTGCCACCATCGGCGGGGCCCGCGGGGGTCGGAGAAGATCACGAGGTGCGGGGAGGGAGCGGACCGGTTGCCGCTCCGCGCCCCCTCCCGCAAAGAAAATGGCGGAGCCGCTCCTTGTGGGAGGGACCCCGCCACCGACGGTGCGGCCGTTTACCGCGCGCACCTGGCGTCGGTTCCCAAGCTAGAGGATCGACGTCGATCTCCGGGCACCCGGCCCGGGTAATCGTGATCGCGCTAACATCCCCGACTACCTGCGGTAACGCGTCAGATCAATTCCGTGCGCAGGTCGTGCGCGCCGTCGGCCCGGGTCGCCTCGTAGTAGACGCGGCGGCGGCCGTCGGGCCGGTCGACCAGGCTCAGATAGCGCAGGCCGTAGGGCGCGTGCGGGCTGCCCAGGGGCTCGCCGGGTTCGGCCGTGAGCTCGCCGAAGCTGCCGTCGGCCAGGCGCTTGCCGCGGGCGACACCGGTGCGCTCCTCCCAGTTCTCCCTCGCGGTGGCGCGCCCGTCGTAGGTCACGGTGATCTCGTCGCCGTCCACCGAGACCGACGAGACCCGTACGCCCCGGGCGTCCCACTCCCCCGGCCGCCCGGCCAGCGCCGTGCCCCGCCACGTCCAGTGCACGCCGTCCGGGCTGGTCGCGTACTCGGTGGTCATCCGGTCGGCGTCGTCCCAGCTCTCCAGCGGGTGCACGGAGGCCCAGAGGTGCCATCCGTACGCGTCGTGGTGGATCACCGGGTCTTTGACACCCACCGTCTCGTCACCGGCCAGCACCACCTGCGGCGTGGCCGTGGCCAGGCCCTCAGGGGTGTCCGCCTCGAGCAGTTCGACCCGCCAGTGTTTGGTGCCGGGGGTTGCCGCGCTCACGTAGAGCCGCCAACGGCCCTCCGGCGTACGGACCAGGGCCGGCCGTTCGAGTGATTCCGCGTCGAACTGGTCCTTGGTGACCTCGGCCACCGTCTCGAACGTCACACCGTCGGCCGAGCGCGCGACCACGTTCGCGATGCCGCGCCCCTCGCCGATCGGGAGCCGGAGCCGGTAGGCCAGATAGACGTGACCGTCCGCGACGATCGAGCTGGGGGCGCCCGACCAGGCGCCGGGCTCGTCACCGGGCGGCTCGACCACGACGGTCGATTCTTCCCAGCGTGGCAGCGGCATGGTCACGGTTCCGGTGGACAAATCGGGCTCCCAAACGTGTCGTCGTTGGCACTGCGAAGAGTATGGGCAAGGGCGGTGCGGCCGGGGTCTAGCGCGGCGCGGCGTGTCGGTCGACCGAGAGCCAGTCGTCGTACGACTCCCCCGTGACCTCGGTCAGCAGCGCGATGTCCTCGGCGAACAGCGGCAGCAGGGCCGCCCGCTCCTCCGGCGTGGTGACCGGCCGGTTCCCGGTCTTGCGGTGCAGCAGCGTCAGCAACGGCCCCCGGGCGGCCAGGCGCAGCGGAACGGGGAACCGGTGCCCGAAAGTGCCCCCGGAGCGGAGGAGAAAGCGCAGAACCTGGTTCAGGCCGTTGTCCTCGACGACGTGACGGTTCACATTCTCGCGCGGCACCGCGGTCAGCACCCCGGTGCGCACACCGAGAAACTCGCAGACCCGGTCGAGGGTGGCCGCCGGCTGGTCCTTGAGGTCCTTGTAGCGCAGCAGGAGCACCTGCTCCCGGGGAAAGTGCTCGTAGAGGTGGCGCACCTGTGCGCCGTAGCGGCCGAGGCCCACGTAGTGCCAGAAGGCGGCCCAGCCCGCCGCAACACGCCCGGGCTCGGCACGACACGCTGTGAGAAAGTCCGCTTCCGGTTCGAGCCCGGCGTTCCACAGGTGAGTCCAGTTCGAGTGGGCGCGGTCGACCGGGTCGCGCAGCAGCACGATCATCCGGGCCGACGGGACGAGTGCCTTGATCCGCTCGTGCGAGGCGAGATCGTGCAGGTAGAACGGGGTCGCCTCGCCGAGCCGGGCGCCGGGCGGGGCCGGGGCGAACAGCGCCTCGTAGTCGGATAGCCGCCAGACGTGTTCCTGATAGGTCTGCACGTCACCGGGCCCGCCGCGGGCCGGGGGCGGTCCGTCCGAGAGGAAGAACTTCGGCTCCTTGACCTGCGGCAGGAAGAGCTCGGGGTGGCCGGTGAGCGCCGCGTGCAGGGCGGTCGTACCCGCCTTGGGCACGCCGGCGATCAGGAAGTCGGGAAGTGCCATGCGGTCCCTCCTGTCGTGCGGAGACGTCGCGGAGCTGCGACTTCTCGCTCGAAGTGAGACTTAGCCTACAGAACTAGTAGGTTTTCGCATCCCCCGGCTTTCCGCGATGCGCCCCGGCTTCCCGCGCGGCTTGTCTCAGCGCGACAGCAGCCGGCGCCACCAGGTCGCCCGCCGGAAGCGAGGACACGCACACAGGGCGCATTCGGTTCCTTGCCGGTAGTGCTGGTGGACACGGGCCGCATGCCCGCAGACACACACTGCTTCATCAGCGTTCATCGTCTCACCAACGGTAAGGCGGCCCGGAGGGCTACGGGGGCCGGGCGGATTCCCGCGCCGATCGATGTATACCCAGGTCAGGACGCTGCCATCCGTCGATGGACCGGCAACCGAACGGCAACCCATTACGTACGGAGAGTTACGTTTGTATGCGGTGGCCCACTTCACATGGAGTAATCCGGCATTAAGGACATGACCGTAATCATCCATCTAGGCTCAACTATGCGCACCTTGTCGCCTTGATGGGTGACACGCCATTTGAGCTCCAATATGTCCGTTACCGCCGGTAACGATGTGACGAAAATCCTCTCCAGTTGTCCGTGTGAATACACCGCGGTCATACGGTTGGCGACAATGATCCACCCAGCCGCCTCTACGCTGTCTTTTCGGACAGTTGACGCTTGGTAGCGGCTTGCTACGTTGGTCGACAGAAGCGAAAGCCCTACGCTTCTTGCCGCCAGATTTGCCGATCGAACCGCTTTGCCGCCCCGGGAAGGGACCGACATGGAGTTTTCGACGCCCGCCACGAACACGAGGGGTGACGGAGGAACGTCACCGACCGTGAGCGTGGTGATTCCGACCCTCAACGAGGAGCGGAACCTCCCGCACGTCTTCGCCAAGCTGCCGGCGAACATCGACGAGGTGGTTCTGGTCGACGGCGGCTCGAAGGACCGCACCGTCGAGGTCGCCAAGGAGCTGCGCCCCGACGTCGTCGTGGTGCACCAGACCCGTACGGGCAAGGGCAACGCGCTCGCCTGTGGCTTCGCCGCCTGCACCGGCGACATCATCGTGATGATCGACGCCGACGGCTCGACCGACCCGGCCGAGATCCCGCTGTTCGTGCAGAAGCTGACCGACGGCGCCGACTTCGTGAAGGGCAGCCGGTTCAACCACGGCGGCCACAGCCACGACATCACCAAGCTGCGCAAGCTCGGCAACGACGGCCTCAACCTGGTGGTCAACGTCCTGTTCGGGACGAAGTTCACCGACCTCTGCTACGGCTACAACGCGTTCTGGGCCAGCGTCGTGCCCGTGCTCGACCTGCCCGACGTGCGTCTGCCCAAGAAGACCGACGGCACCAAGCACTGGGGCGACGGCTTCGAGATCGAGACGATGATCAACATCCGGGCCGCAGTCGACGGGATGAAGGTCGGCGAGGTCGGCAGCATCGAGCACCGCCGCATCCACGGCGAGACCAACCTCAACACCTTCCGCGACGGCTTCCGCGTGCTGCGCACGATCTTCAGCGAGTACGGCCGCATGCGCCGCAACAAGCGCACCGGCGAGCGCCGCCCGGGTGGCGTCATCGTGCACCAGCAGCCGGGCAGCCGCGCCCACGGCCTGAGCACCACGGCCGAGTCGCTCCCCCAGGTCCCGCGCCAGCGTGACGAGGTCGGTGCCGTGAGCACCGACATCAAGCCCCTCAGCTGACCCCCGAGACCCGTCCCCACCCCTCGCTCAGGAGACGCTTCCCGTGGAATCCACCCCCCTCGACACGACCATCGTGATTCCGACCCATACGGAGGAACGCTGGTCCTCGCTCGTGCGGACGATCGCCTGCGCCACGTCGCAGGCGAACGAGCCCGCCGAGGTCGTCGTGGTCGTCGATCACAACCCCGACCTGTTCCGCCGCATCCAGCGGGACCTGCCGGGGGTGACCGTCCTCGAGAACGCCTACGCCAAGGGCGTCTCCGGCAACCGCAACACCGGCGCCTTCCACGCGAAGACCGCCCTCGTCGCCTTCATGGACGACGACATCACAGCCGGCCCGGAGTGGCTGGGCCGGCTGATCGAGCCCTTCGCCGACCCGCGCGTGGTCGGCACGGGCGGGGGCATCACCCCCGCCTGGGAGGGCAAGGAGCCCCGGTGGATGCCGGCCGAGTTCCTGTGGGCGGTCGGCGGTTCCTACGCCGGCATGCCCACCGAGACCTCGCCGATCCGCAACGTGTGGTCGGCCAGCATGGTCGTGCGCCGCGAGGTGTTCGACGCGGTCGGCGGCTTCCGGGTCGGCTTCGGCAAGCTGGGTGACCGCAACCGCCCCGAGGACACCGAGCTCTGCCTGCGCATGAGCGCGCACGCCGGCGGCCAGTGGATGTACGTCCCGGGCGCGATGATCCGGCACGAGGTGCCCGCCAATCGCTCGACGTTCCCCTGGTTCGTCAAGCGCTGCTACGCCGAGGGCCGGGGCAAGGTGCAGATGGCCGGCCTCGACGACGGCGGCAGCGACACCCTGGGCGCCGAGCGCTCCTATCTGTGGTCGCTGCCCAAGGCGGCGCTGCGCAACCTGGGCGCCGGCCTGACCGGCAAGGGCGCCGACAACTTCCTGCGCGCCGGCGGCATCGTCGCCGGTGTGGCCGCGGCCGGCTGGGGCGGCGTCGTCGAGACGGTCGCCGCCAAGCGGGCCCCCAAGGTTCTGGAGCCCGCCCGATGAGCGCCGATCTCGGCCGCAGCGTGATCCCGGCGCAGCGCACCCCCGGTGACAACTACCTGCCCGGCATCGTCCGCGACCTGGAACTCGCGCAGCCGTTGCCGCTGATCCCGGCCGTGCAGCCCGACGGCCGCCGCGCCGAGCAGGCGTGGCTGCTGGTCCGGCTGTTCTCCGAGCCGCTGGGCTTCCTGCTGCTCGACATCCCCGCCGCCGGCCTGCAACCGGCCGACCTGGCCGCGGCCGTCGAGGCCGAGCTGGGCGATTCCGTCCGCGCGCGCCTCGGCGACGGGCCGGTGCCGGTGCACGGCGTCAACCCGGCCAGCGAGCCGGAGTTCCTGGCCAAGCGGCGGGCCGTGCTCACCACGGCCCCGCACATCACCGTCGTGGTCTGCACCCGGGAACACCCGGTCGAGCTGGCCAAGTGCCTCGACAGCCTGCTCGCTCAGGAATACCCCGCGTTCCGCGTGCTGGTCGTCGACAACGCGCCGGTCAGCGACCGTACGGCCGAGGTCGTCAAGGCCGCCGCCGCCCGGGGCCCGGTCGACTACATCGTGGAGCCCAAGGCCGGCCTGTCGTTCGCCCGCAACACCGCGGTCAAGGCCGCCCCCGGTCAGATCCTCGCGTGGCTCGACGACGACGAGGAGGCCGACGCCCACTGGCTGGCCGAGGTCGCCCGGGCGCTGCACGAGCACCCCGAGGCCGACGTCGTCTCCGGCGTGATCGTGCCGGCCGAGCTCGAGACCAAGGCGCAGATCTGGTTCGAGCAGTTCGGCGGGCACAGCAAGGGCCGCGGGTTCAAGCCCGACCGGTTCGGGCCCGACACGAAGCATGTCCAGAGCCCGCTCTACCCGCTGCCGCCGTTCGGCACCGGCGCCAACATGACCTTCCGGCCCGGCGTGATCGAGCGGATCGGCCTGTTCGACACCGCTCTCGGCGCCGGCACCCCGGCCATGGGCTCCGAGGACACCCTGGCGTTCACCCAGGTGCTGCTCACCGGCGGGACGATCGTCTATCAGCCCAGCGCGGTCACCCGGCACTACCACCGGCGCGACCTCGAGGGCCTGCGCAAGCAGATGGTCGGCTACGGCACCGGCCTGGTCGCCGCGTACACGAGCCTGCTGATGTCCCGCCCGGCCCTGATCTTCCCGCTGATCCGGCTCGTGCCGAGCGCGCTGAAGGACATGACCGGCAAGGACACTGCCCGAACTGCGACCATCCGCGAAGACTTCCCGCAGGAACTGCTCTCGGCGAACCGGCGTGGCATGCTGGCCGGGCCGCGAGCCTACTTCACGTCCCGGCGCGCGGCACGGGCTAAGGTACGCGCGACCCAGGCATAGAAACATCGACCGGCATGCATAGCCCGTGAGGCGTGCCGGCCCCAGCGCCACGACGGAGGCCCAGAACCAATGCAGCAACGCTCGTCCGACACTCCGGAGCGGCCGGACGCCACCGTCCGGATCGTGCTCGGCGCCGCAGGCGAGGCTCAGCCGGCCCCCGACGCGACAGCGGTGATCTCCACCGTCGACAAGGACGCCACCACCCGGCTCGAGGTCGGCGACAAGACCGTCCGGATCCCGGTCGGTCCCGACGACTCGTCACAGACCCGCTACATGCCCGCCCCGGTGATCACCACCGGCGGAACCGCGACCGCGCTGGCGGAGGAGCCGGCGGCCGCGGCCGACCACGAGTCCGGCGCCGACCACCGGCCCGAGTTCGCGCTCGTGGGCATGGTGGCGGCCGTCGCCGGTCTGCTCGGCATCGTCGTCGGCGGTGGCCCGCTCACCCTGATGCTGCTGCTGGTGCTGGCCCTGATCGGCCCCGGCTCGGCGATCATGTCGGTCGCCAACGTGCGCAACCGCCTGGTCTCCTGGGCCCTGGCCGTGGCCGGCAGCCTGGCCACCGTCACGATCCTGTCGTCGCTCACGCTGTGGCTGCGGGTCTGGGAGCCCACGGCCTGGCTGGGCGCGCTGTCCGGCGTCACGCTGATCGGTTCGGCGGTCCAGTTCTTCCGCCTCACCCGGGCCAAGGTGCCGCTGATCCTGGGCCGGGTCGGCAAGCCGTACGACAAGGTGGACAACGGCGTCGCCCTGGCCGCGATCCCGTTCGTCACGCTGGCGGCCGGTGTCGGCCTGTGGATTCTCGCGCTGGCCCAGATCTCCCCCGACGAGGTCGGCCTCTACGGCTTCAGCGCGGCGCTCGGCGTGCCGTTCGTGGTCGGCGTCGTGGTGCTGTTCATCGGCTTCGCGGTCGAGCTGTTCGGCCGGGCCCGCCCGCTGGTCATGTCGCTCCACCTGATCGTCGTCCCGATCATCATGCAGGCCACCGTGCCCCTGCTCGACGGCACGATCGAATACGCCTGGACCTACAAGCACATCGGCGTCGTCGACCTCATCCGTGAGAACGGCAGCCTGATCAGCGGCAGCGACATCTATCAGCAGTGGCCCGGCTTCTTCGCCGCGGTGGCCGGTCTGTCGCAGGTCTCCGGGGTCGACGGGCTCTCCTTCGCCGCCTGGTCCTCGCTGCTGTTCGCGCTGGTCACCTCGCTGATGACGGCCGCTCTGCTGCGCCAGTTCACCAAGGACCGCCGGATCATCGCGCTGGCTGTGCTGCTCTTCCAGGCCTGCATGTGGGTCGACATCGGCTACTTCTCGCCGCAGGCGCTGGTCTTCGCGCTGATGCTGGCGTTCTGGGTGATCGTGACCCGTTGGCTGGTCGGCGCCCCCGAGATCAAGGGCGAGCCCAAGGGCCGGATCGGCCGGCTGCGGGCCTGGGCCGTGAAGGGGATGCCGGCGCGGATCGAGACCGACGCCCGCACACGTCGCTTCGCCGCCCTCGGCGCGGCCGGGCTGTTCGCCGCGATCGTCGTCTCCCACCAGCTCACCCCGGTGCTGATGATGGTCCCGCTGTTCGCCCTGACGATCCTGGGCATCCTGCGGCCGCGCACGTTCCTGGTCGGCCTGGTCGCGATCATGCTGATCTTCTTCGTGCCCCGCCTGGGCTCGGTCAACAGCCAGTACAGCCTGTTCAGCTTCGACCTGCTGTCCAACGCCTCGGGCAACTCGGCCAGCTGGAACACGCCCGAGCAGGAGTTCTCGGCGACGGTCTCGCGGGCCCTGGCCATCGGCGTGTGGCTGGCCGCCCTGATCGCGGTGTTCCTGACCCGCAAGCGGCTGGGCCGGGTGCTGGTGCCCGCGCTGATCGGCTTCCTGCCGATGGTCACCCTGGTCGCCGGCAACTACGGCGGCGAGGCGATCTACCGGGTCTTCGCGTTCTCGATGCCCTTCGTCGGTCTGCTGATCGGCGTGCTCTGGGCCGGCAAGGGCCGCCGCGGTGTGCCGGCCATGCTCGCCTCGGGCGTGATGCTGGCCGTGCTGCTGCTGGCCGGTCTGCAGGGTCTGCAGGGCCAGCTGATGGTGCACCAGGTGCGGGCCACCGACATCGAGGCCGCGCAGTACTTCTACGCGAACGCCGAACCGGGTTCCGGCCTGGTGCTGGTGGCGCCGAACTTCCCGACCAAGCTCGAGAGCAACTACGGCGAGTACAACAAGGGCCACGTGTCGGTCGACATCTCGCTGATCGGCGACCCGGAGTTCACCGGCAACATCAACGGCACCCGGCTGCCCGACATCGAGCAGTACATCCGCAACATGAACTACCCCACCAACTACCTGGTGGTCAGCGACGCGATGGACGACTACACCGACTACTTCGGCACCGCCGACGACAACGCGATGCAGTCGCTCGACTCGGCGCTGCGGGCCTCGGCCAACTGGCAGGTCTTCTACCAGGGCCCGGGCGTGGCGATCTTCAAGCTGGTCGGCGCCACCACGACGCAGTAACCCCACGGCAAGATCAAAGGCCCGTTTCCCGTACGCATCGGGAAGCGGGCCTTTTGCGTGAATGAACATGCGTTTCGTGCCGCGTGTCCGGATAGCCTGAGGGCGTGAAACTGAAGTTCAAGCTGGGCCGGCCGCAGATCATCGCCCTGGTGGTCGCCGGCCTGGTCGTCGTGGCGCTGCTCGTGAGCCGGGGCCGCGACGCCGGCGACGAGGGTCCGGGCACTCTCGACAACGCCGCCGTGCAGGCCTGCGACGACTTCGCGGCGGGCCAGGGCTCGGCCCGCAGCAACTCGGCCCGCCTGTCGCTGGCCGACAAGGTCACCGCCTCGGCGGCCAAGAGCGACAACGATCCCGTCCGCACCCGGTCGATGGAGCTGGGCCGGCACGCGGACGAGGGCAACGCGGCCTGGCGTACGGCCTCCAACGCCCTCACCCAGGCCTGCTCGGACGCCGGTTGGACCGCGCCCTAGCGCTTCAGGGATGAGGCCTTGTCGAAGCCCGTGCGCGAGACCCACTCGTCGTACGGGACCGAGGCCTCGGTGAAGCTGCCGTTGAGGATCGAGAAGTTGTTGTCGCCGGTCTCGTAGAAGTTCTTGTCGATCACCATGTTGGGCGACGCGCCGCCGTCGATCTGCAGGCGGTAGATCGGCACGCTGTCGTTGCGGGTCACCGTGTTGCCGGTGATCTTCAGGCCCTCGATGCTGCCGGCGAAGTCGCTGCCGGTGGCGAGCAGGAACGTGAACTTCTTCATGTCGGCGAAGGTGTTGTTGCTGACCGTCAGCCCGGCCGCGCAACGCAGCACCATGCCGGTGTCGTTGTCGAACCCGGACTGGGTGCCGCCGATCGCCTTGTTGTCGCTGAAGACGTTGTTGTTGCAGCCGCCGCCGTTGCCGGTGCCGGTCTCCATCACGCCGTCGTTCGCCTCGAACGTGTTGCCGGTGATGGTGACGTTGGCGGCGTCGTAGATCTCCATGCCGCCGCCGTCGATGCCGTAGTCCTCGGACGGGCCGTGGTTGCGGCGCACCGTGTTGTTGCGGAAGATCGGGCCGGGCTTGGCCGTGATGAAGGTGGCCGACAGCCCGTAGCCGCCGAAGTCGTCGCTGTCCTGCTTGGTGTTCTGGATGATCCGGTCCTGGTCGTGCACGTTGTTGCCGTCGACCAGCACGCCCCGGCCGCCGCCGGTGACCCCGATGCCGGCGCCGTTGTTGTGCACCTCGGAGCCGGTGACCCGCACGTCGTTGGAGTCGGTGACCAGGATGCCGTAACAGCCCACGGGCAGACCGGCCGAGTTCTCGCCGTGGCTGTCCCGCACGGTCACGCCGCGGATCGTCACCTTGCTCGTCTTGTGCACGCGGATGCCGCTGCCGTGGTCGCCGTTGATGTTCACGTCGGCGTTCGGCTTGGGCACGCAGCCCTGCACGGTCACGTCGGCGATCGTGGTCCCGGTGGCGGCGACCAGGATCCCGTCCCGTACGCCGGAAACGCCCTCGACCGTCGCCCGCTCGCCGGGGGCGCTGCTCACGGTCAGGTTGGGCCGCGAGACGGTGAAGGGGGCGTACGTGCCCTCCCGTACGAAAATCTTGGAATCGGCCGGCGCCACCTCGACCGCGTGCGAGATCGACTTCCAGGGCTTCCCGGGGCTGCCGTCGGCGTCGTCGGAGCCGCGGGTCGACACCCACAGACCGGGACCGGCGGCCTCGACGTCGGGCGGGCCCTCATAGAAGTAGGCGCGGTAGCCGGCGGCCGCGGTGCCACCGAGCAACAGCACCATGATCAGCCCCAGCCAGCGGCGGCGGGTACCGGCCGGGGCGCGATGACTGGAGCGCTTCGACCGGTGATGCGCTCCGCTCACCCGGCGAAGAGGGGGTCGTTCGACATCGCCTTGTAGGCCGCCAGGGTTGCCGCCGTCGAGTCGATCCGCCAGTTCTCGCGGGAGGACGGGTGGGTGTCGGTGTCGAACCAGACCGACGCGCCGACGGCCGGGTGCGCCTTGATCCACTCGGCGTACGAGGCGATCCAGTCCGGCTTCGTGCTGCCGCCGCGGTCCACCGCCGAGACCTCGCTGATCATGATGGGCTTCCGGGCGGCGTACGTCTCGTAGAACGCGTCGAACATGTCACCCGGTGACTGCGTCTGGGCGAAACCCGACACACCGGCCCAGTCGACGTATTCATCACCCGGATAATAGTTCGCGTAGGTATTCCAGTCCTCGTCGGGGCGGGAATTCCAGTTCGGGCTCCAGACCCACGCCACATTGTCCGCACCCTCCTCGCGGAAGATGCGGTGGATCCGCTGAAATGCCTGGATGTAGCCCTTGGTGTCCCCGTTGTTGGCGGGTCCGCCCCACTTGTAGAAATCGCGATTCATGTCCCATGCCCAGCGCATCAGGGTGGGCTTTTTGCGCTGAGCCATGCGCTTTGCGGCGCGGGCGATCAGTTTGTCCGAACCGCCGCCGTTGACGTCTTTGTACTCGGGTCCGCGCCACGAGATCATCAGCGTGCTCTTGGACGACACGTAGGCCAGCGACACCGGCAGCTGGTCGGTGAACGAGTAGTACCGGTGGACGATGCGCTCGGCGCGTCCCAGCTGCCGCCGCCGCAGGTCGATCCCGGCGTTGGCGCTGCGGCCCTTGAGGTCCACGTACGCACCCAGCATGACCTTGCCGGGCTCGAGCGGGACGGGTCCGCCGCCCGAGGTCACGGGCGCGGCCGATCCCGACGGCGCACTGGCCGAGGGCGGCGGGTGGGACACGACCGGCGGCACGGCGTCGTTCGACCGGTAGGTCTCGCAGCCGGCCGCGGCTCCGGCCAGGAGGGGAAGACCCAGCAGGCTCCGGCGTCTCATCTTCGGCCCCGTCATGTCAGGTTCCGCCTCGTGTTCGTCATCTCCTGGCGGCTCATGTCAGGTTCCGGCCGAACGTGCGGGCGACCTTGCGGACCACGCGCCAGCCGGGCTGGGCGAGCTGCTTCACCCTGGGCAGCAGGCCGGCCTCGCCGTGCTTGACCAGCTCGACCAGGTCGGCGCCGCTGTGGTCGGGGGTGGGCTGCAGGCGCGGGACGGCGAGCCGCTTCTCCCCCGGCGTGTGCAGCCGGCGGCCGACCTCGGTGGCGTTGTCGTACCCGGTGGCCGCCACCAGGTCACGGACGCGACGGCTGTTGTATCCGTGCGGGTAGGCGAAGGACCGTACCTTCATCTGCAGCCGCTGCTCGAGCTCCTGGTGGCTGCGGGTGATCTCGGTGCGCAGCTGCTCGGGCCCGAGGACGTCGAGCGGGTGGTGGATCAGGCTGTGGTTGCCGATCTCGACCCCCGAGGCCGCGACCTCGCCCAGTTCGTCCCAGGTGAGCATCGGCCCGAAGTCGGGGGCCCACTGGCCGAGCCAGCCCGCCGTGCCGCCCAGGTGGCCCACCGAGGCATAGAGGGTGGCGCCGGTGCCGGTCTCCTGCAGGATGGGCACACCCTGGGTCAGGAAGTCGCGGTAGCCGTCGTCGAACGTGACGGCGAGCAGCTTCTCAGTGCTGCCGGCGTTCAGCAGATCGAGCGCCTCGGTGAGACCGACCAGGCGGTACCCGGCGGCGCTGAGCGCCTGCAGTTGCTCACGCAGCAGCTCGGGCGGGACCGCGAGGTCGCGCATCGGCCCGCCGACGGCGGACACGGAGTGGTACATGAGTGCCGGCAGAGTGTCCCAGCCTGGCCTCGTCGTCACGGTCACGCGGTCGTCCTCGTACGCCTTGTGGTCTGAGGTTCCACGCTAGGTGGAACCCTTGCGCAGGGTTGCGGGTTTGGCCTTTCCTCCCTCTGCCGAAAGTCGTACTCGGTGTCCCGCTCCGGGCAGAGGCGCGCAGGGATCTCCACTCGGAAGAGTGAGGCTATGACATTCGATCCGCTGCGCTGCGCGGAGGCTACTTGTCAGGCGGCCGTCGTGCTAGGGGCAACACTGGTTCCGGCCGCCTGGCCGGCCCTCGACGGCCGCCTCGCCGCCGTCCTGGCCGGGATGTTTCTCGTCATCACGGCCGCGATCTATGCGCTGCACGCCGTGACTTTCGACTTCTTCCGGCTCACCGGGCACCGCGACCGGCAGATTTTCCCGGCCGGCAGCCGTGACGAGTGAACCGGAGCGGCGCCTGGACCGTACCCCCGGTCGACGACGGTCCTTCACCACCCGGGGGCGACGGGATATGTTCCGATTGATCCAGATGCAGGCCGAGAGCGGTATTCCTCGCATAAGCGTGGCTTCGGACGGTTACGCGAGCGCCCGGACCGCCCTGACCCGATATCGCAGTGCCCCCGCCGCCTATTTCGGAGTGGGCCGCTTCGACCACGAGGGCACGCTGGCCGAGATCATCCTCGACCGGCTGTGCGGCCCGCTCGGCGACTGCCCGCGCCCGGCCACCCTGGTGCACGCCGCGACCTACTACCGCCTCTGCGAGACCTGCGCGGCCGGCCTCGACGTGCTGACCGTGCCCGAGCTGGCCCGGCTGCTCGGCATCGCCTGCCGCCTCGCCCCCGTGCCCGCGCGCGCCGGCCGGCACGCCGCGCCCGAGGAACCGTCGCCCGCCGGCAACCGGATCGCCCGCGAGTTCGCCAACCGCGTCGACGACCCGCACTGGCGGCGTGAGCTCTGCGCCGAGCTGGTGCACACGCCGGGCGCGGTCAACGGCCTGCTGATCGGGCTGGGCGCGCTGACCCACCGCGACGTGCTCGACCTCTATCCACGGTTGCGTTCCCTGGCCGACGAGCTGCCGGCGAGCGTGAGGGAGGAACTGACGCGGGCCACGACGCGGCCGCTGTCCCCCGCCGGTGTGGCCGGGCTGCGCCTCGGGCTAAGCGCCGTTTAGCCGGAAGCTGCGGACGCTTCCCTCGCCCGGGCAGTCCCCGCATGTCGTCACATAGGCCACGCCGTCGCGGATGGTCAGTCCCGACGGCGCGGTCAGCCCCGCGGTGGCGACCGTCTCGTGCCGGCCGCCTCCGCCGACCCGCAGCAGCGCCCCCGTCCGGTCGCCGCTGAGCAGCCCGTTCTTGGCGATCTCGAGCACATAGAGCCCGCCCGGCCCCCACGCGAGGTCGACCACGGCGGTGAAGCCTCCCGCGTACACCTCGGGCGGCCGGCCCGGCACGACCCGCCACACCCGCGCCCGGCCCGGCGGGAACGGGAAGCCGGTCAGCTCGCCCACATAGAACGCGCCGTCCGGCCCCAGCGTGACCGCGGTCGGCACCGGCGGCATCCGCACCGGGCGCCCCCGGGCCGTCCCGTCGGGCAGCCGCGCCGGCGCCGGCACCATCCGGCTCGGGAACGACGCGACGGTCGTCCGGCGGCCCTTCGGCGTGAGCCGGATCAACGCATCCCCCTCGGTCACGTAGACCCGGCCCCGCCGGTCGACGGCCGCGTCGAACGGCCCGGCCGCGACGCCGGCCGCCTCGCGCGGCTCGACCGGTGCGCCCACCAGGCCGGCGGCCAGCGCAGCGGCCACCACAACAGCAGCGAACATGGTGCTCCCCCGTTTCCCCCGGCCCTCCTTATAGGTCTTTTCCCTGGCCGAAGGGTCCACTGAGTCCTCGATCCGACCGGCGTTACGGTGATCGACATGACGCTCACGTTCGACGCGCTGGTCTCCCGCGCCCGCGACCTCGTGTCCGGTGGCCGGCGCGCTGTCCTCGGCATCGCCGGGCCGCCCGCCGCCGGCAAGACCACGCTGGCCGAGGAACTCGTCGCGGCACTGGCCCCCACGCCGCCGCCCGGGCTCACCGAGGGCGCCTGGGTCGCGCACGTGCCGATGGACGGTTACCACCTGGCCGACGTCGAACTGGAACGTCTGGGCCGCCGGGCCAGCAAGGGCGCGCCGGACACGTTCGACCCGCTCGGCTACGCGGCCCTGCTGCGCCGCCTGCTGGCCGACGAGGACGAGATCATCTATGCCCCCGGGTTCGAGCGCGTCATCGAGCAGCCCATCGCCGGGGCCATCGGCATCGAACGGCCGGCCCGGCTGATCGTCAGCGAGGGAAACTACCTGCTCCTCGACGATCCGGCCTGGCGGCCGCTGCGGGACCTGTTCGCCGAGGTCTGGTACGCCGACCTCGACCACCCGGAGCGCCTGCGCCGCCTGATCGAGCGGCACCAACGGTTCGGCAAGGACGAGAGCACCGCGATCGAGTGGGCCACCGGCACCGACGAGCGCAACGCCGTACGGATCGCCGCCACGCGCGAGCGGGCCGACCTGATCGTGCCCGCCTCAGTCATCCACCGGGTCGGCGGTCCGCCCGCCTGACCTCTCCGCGTGCCCTTTCCGCCCGCCCTCTCTGCGCGCTCTCCGCCCGCCCTCTCTGCGCGCCTGACCTGCTCGCGGCCGCCTCAGTTGTCCACCGGTCGGCGGTTCGCTCGTCCGGGGTGTCATAGTTCAACTCGTGTCTGTGGGTGAAGCAGTCGAGACCGAACCGAGCCGTCGCCGGCCGGGCCGCGCGATCCGGTTCGCGCTGACCATCGGCGGCGTCCTGCTGCTGCTGTTCGGTGTGCCGTGGTGGACGCTGCTGGCCTCGGGCAACGACTGGCCCACCGGCGTGTTCGTGGCCGGCACGGTCGTGTTCGCGGTCGCGCTGGCCGCGTTCCCGTTCCTGATGTTCCTGGGCCACGGCCGCCACCACCGCGACGGCCCGTCGGTCGTCGCCGACACCATGCTGGGCGTGGTCTGGCAGCTGTTCGTCTGGTCGATCGCCGGCCAGTTGCTGCGCCTGGTCCTGGCCGTGGCCGGCGTCGACGCCCCCGACCGCTCCCGCATCGCTTCCGCGGCCGCGCTGGTGGTGTCGGTGGTGCTGCTGCTCTGGGGCTTCTGGGAGGCCCGGCGGGTTCCGCGCGTGCGCCGGGTCGAGGTGGTCATGCCCCGCCTGGGCCCGGGTCTGGATGGTCTGCGCCTGGTGCTGCTGACCGACACCCACTACGGCCCGATCGAGCGTTCCCGCTGGTCGCGCCGGGTCACCGAGGTGGTGAACACGCTCGACGCCGACGTGGTCGCCCACACCGGAGACATCGCCGACGGCGAGGTGGCGCAGCGCCTGAGCCAGGCCGCACCGCTGGCCGACATCCGCGCGTCGATGGCCCGGGTCTATGTGACCGGCAACCACGAATACTTTAGCGGCGCCCAGCGCTGGGTCGAACACATGGCGTCGCTGGGCTGGGAGGCCCTGCACAACCGCCACCTGGTCGTCACCCGCGACGGCGCTTCCCTGGTGATCGCCGGCGTCGACGACCGCACCGCCGCCGGCTCCGGCGTCCCCGGCCACCACGCCGACCACGAGGCAGCCCTCGAGGGCGCCGACCCCGCTCTCCCCGTCCTGCTGCTGGCCCACCAGCCGGCCCAGATCCCCGGCGCCGTGGCCCACGGCGTAGACCTCCAGATCTCCGGCCACACCCACGGCGGCCAGATGTGGCCGTTCCACTTCCTGGTGCGCCTCGACCAGCCGGTCCTGCAGGGCCTGTCCCGCCATTCCGAACGAACCCAGCTCTACACGAGCCGCGGCACCGGCTTCTGGGGGCCGCCTTTCCGCATCTTCGCCCCCAGCGAGATAACCCTGCTGACGCTGCGCACAGCCTGACCCCCACGCGCCACGACCGCCCGGCATCGCGCGGCGCCTGACGCGACACCCAGCGAGCCCCACAACGTCCTCCTGTCCTGCGCTGCCCACCTGAAAGTGCGGCCAGACCAGCCGTCTTCCGACCCCGCGCCGGCGTTATCCACAATTCGCGGCTGTCCACAGGGCGCCCCGCATTGATCGGCAGAATGCGCCACAATTACGCCGCGGAGGTGGACCCCCTGGGAGGGCGGGCTATGCGCCTGGTGAGTTGCTATGCCGCCGGGTTCGGTAGCCGCGCCGAGACGGGGCCGCCATCGCTACCCGCCTGACGGCCCGATGGAGCGACGTGTCAGCCGAGCGGGCCTCGGTGAGCGACGTGTCAACCGGGCGGCCTCGGTGGGCGACGTGTCAGCCGGGCGGCCTCGATGGGCGACGTTTCAGCTGGACGGGCCTCGATGAGCGGGGACGTCGAAGGTGCGCAGCAGGCCCGTGATCTGCAGGACCTGGTAGGCGACGGTGCCCGCCTCGACGATCGAGAACGGCAGACCGGCGTTCTCGACCAGGCGCCGGCACGCCAGCAACGCGCGGATCCCGCCCGAGTCGAGGAACGTCAACCCGGCCGCGTCGATGCCGATCGGGCGGCCGCGGGCCACGGCAAGAGCGACGGCCTCGCGGAGCCTGGGATCCTCCGTGGCGTCCAGCTCGCCCGCTAGGACAAAACGGACCAGGCCGCCGGTTTCGATCGTGGTGATGTCCAGGCGTGACGCGCTGGTGGAAATCTGCTCCGGAAACAACGAACCGCCTCGAGGCCGCATGACGCCATGGCCCTCGCTGCTGAAGGTTTCGGCATCAACCTATCTCAGGCCCCCTACGGCGGGAAGATCTCGCACGCGCGGCGAGGGTGACCGGTGCCATGTCGGTGCGGGCGGTAATTCCGTTGAAGACCTCCTGCTCGCGGATGAGGATAGGAGCACCGCCACCCTGCTCACCAAGAGGACTTCATCTATGCGCCTGCTTCGCGATCTGTGGGCCACCTCGAAGGGCCGCACGGCCCTCGTGGCGACCCTCATCCTGCTCGGTGCAGCGGGATCGGCGGGCGCTCTGGCTCTGTCCGGCCAGGTCCTCGTCAACCGGTCCATGCCGCTGTTCGGCGTCCTCGCCGCCGCGCTCGTCGCGTCGGTGCTCAGTGACGTCTTCGTCGGTCTGGTCGCCGCCCGGCTGACCGCCGACTGGGCCGCCCGCATCCGGCGCGGCCTCAACCGGGTCGCCTTCGGGCAAGACCTGCCCACCCTCGAGAACACGCCGGTCGGCGAACTGCTCGACCGCATCGACTCCGACGTCTACGAGGTCGGGGCCCAGCTGCGCGGCAGCGGGGTGCGGATCGCCCAGTCGATCGCCGTCGCGGTGTTCTCGATCGTGACGGCGTTCTTCGTCTGGTGGCCGGCCGGCGTGGGCATGGTGATCGTGTCGGTCCTGCTCTACGTCACGATGAACAAGCCGATCCAGCGCATCTCCCCGCGCCGCATCGCCGAGGAGGAGGCCTGGTCCGACCTCGCGGCCGTGATGGAGGAATCCATTCATGGGCAGGACGACGTACGGACGAGCCTGGCCGCGCCGTACGTGCGCCGGCTCTACGCGCAGCGTGCGGCCGAGGTGCTGCGGCGGGGCCGGCTCGTCTGGCACTCGTCGGCGCGCATCACCATGGGCGCGGGCACCATCACCCGTACGCTGATCGCCGTTCTGGTCGTTGTCGGCGCGATCGCCCTGGTCGCCAAGCAGATCGACGGCGCTCGCCTGACGGCCGTGTGGCTGCTCGCGCTCGGTTTCGGCGGCACGCTCGAACACGTCACCCGCATGGTGCCCGAGCTGCAGAACGCCCTGGGCGCGTGGAGCCGGGTGCAGCTGCTGCAAGACGTGGCTCAGGAACCGACCGAGGGCCGTCCCCCGGTCGACGGTGACCTGGTGGTCCGCGACCTGACGTTCCGCTACGGCGAGTCCGACAGCGGACGCCCGCCGGCGCTGAAGGACGTCAGCCTCACGTTCGCGCGGGGCCGCTCGTACGCGCTGATCGGCCGCACCGGATCGGGCAAGTCGACGCTGGCCAAGGTGCTCACGCGGGCGGTCGACGTGCCCCGGGGCACGGTGTTCCTGGGCGGGGTCGACCTCAACGACATGGCCGTCGAGGGGCTGCGCCGCTGGACCGCGATCGTGCCGCAGCGTACGGAAATTCTCGCCGGCACCTTGGCCGAGAACATCGCGCTCTTCGACGAGCAGCTGCTGCCCAAGGCGCAGGGTGCGCTCGACGAGCTCGGCCTGAGCCCGTGGGCGGCCAGCCTGCCCGACGGCATCGACACCAAGCTCGGCGAGGGCGGATACAAGCTGTCGGCCGGGCAGGAGCAGCTGGTGGCGTTCGCGCGCATCCTGGTCCGCGACCCCCACGTGGTGATCCTCGACGAGGCCACGGCCCGCATGGACCCGGTCACCGAATCATGGGTGCAGCGCGCCACCGACCGCCTGCTGGCCAGCCGCATCGGCGTGATCGTCGCGCACCGGCTGTCGTCCGTGCAGCGCTGCGACGAGGTGGTCGTGCTCGCCGACGGTCAGGTGCTCGAGTCGGGCCCGCTGCGCGAGTCGCAACGCTTCGCCGAGCTGATGGCGAGCAGCGCGTTGTCGGTGCCGGCCCCGAAGTCGGGCGGCGCGGCGGTGCTGGTCGAGGAGGAGCGCGACTGGGACAAGGCGGCGCAGGTCGAGCTGGGCGCCGAGGCGCTGGCCAACAAGCTGCCGCCGGTCGACCCGCCGCCGCTGCCCGAGGAGCCGCCGACACACACGCTGCGCGAGATCGTGCGTCTGGCCCTCAACGACAAGCGGTACGGGCTGGGCGCGGTCGCGCTGTTCGCGATCCTGGTGCTGCTGGGGCTCGACGGCGCGATCCTGCCGCTGCTGTGGGCCAACGTGGTCGACGGCGTGGGCGACCCGCTCTACCCGGCGATCGGCATCGCGGCCGGTCTGCTGGTGGCGATCCCGACGCTCTATTACACGGGCGCCTGGTTCCCGGAGTGGTGGGTCCGGCAGATGCTGCGGATCAGCCTGCGCCTGGTGCACGGCCAGATCGGCCCGCGCCGGGTCAGCAAGCACACGCCGGCCGAGGTCGTGGCCCAGGGCGGCGACACCGAGCGCGTGGTCATGCTGGCCGACAACCTGATCGACAACGCCACCAGCCTGGTGATGATCGTCGCGATGACCTGGGCCTCCCAGTCCTTCGTACCGGCGATGTTCTTCCTGGGCACGATGGTGGTGTCCGGGCTCGCGGCCACGCTCTTCGGCCCACGGCTGGAAAAAGCCGCCCGCCGTACGGTGGCCGCCCGTGCCGCCTTCGCGACGGCGCTGGTGTCGTCGCTGTCGGCCGCCCGTACGGTCAAGCTGGCCGGCGCCACCGAGCCGGTGCTGGCCCACCTGGCCCGCCTCGACGGCACGCGCAGCGAGTTGCAGCGCCGCGAGATCGCCATCCAGGTGTGGGCGCGCTCGACACCGTCGATCGCCAGTGGCCTGCTGCCGATCGCGGCGTGGGGGCTCTATCTGTCGGGTTCGTTGTCGGCGGCGGCCACCCTCATCGCGGTGGCGGTGCTGGGCGCGGCGCGCTGGTTCGCCTGGACGACGGCGTCGTTCGTCAGCCAGCTGCCGTCGGCCCGGGTCTGGACCCGCCGCACGGTGGCGATGACCGGGGTGTCGAGCTATTCGGAGGCCGTACCGGGAGTCGACCTCTCGGCCGGCACCGCGCCCGCTCCCCCGACCGCGCCACGCAACCCGCTGCGCACGCTGGAACTGCGCGGGTTCAGTGCCGTGCACGAGAACGGCACGGTCGGCGCGCAGGATGTCGACCTGACGGTCGAGCGCGGCGAGCTCGTGCTCGTGGTCGGCCCGGTCGGCTCCGGCAAGTCGTCGCTGCTGCGGGCGCTCGCCGGCATCGTGCACCACGCCGGTGAGCTGCGCTGGAACGGTCAGCCGGTGGACGAGCCGGAGGTCTTCCTGCGGCCCAACCAGGTCGGCTATGTGGCCCAGCTGCCGCGGGTGCTCTCGGGCACGGTGGCCGACAACATCCAGCTCGGCCACGAGGTGGACGCGGCCGACGCGGTCTCGACGGCTCAGCTGGAGCACGACCTGACGGCGGCCGGCGGCGGCCTGCAGTTGCTGATCGGCCACAAGGGAACCCGGCTGTCGGGCGGTCAGCTGCAGCGGCTCGCCCTGGCGCGGGCGCTGGCTCCGCGTACGGAGTTGCTGATCGCCGACGACGTCTCCTCGGCGCTCGACGTGACCACGGAGCTGGAACTGTGGCAGGCCCTGCGCTCCCACGGCGTCACGGTGGTCGGCTCGACCTCGAAGCGGGCGGCGCTGAGCCAGGCCGACCGGGTGGTCGTGCTGATCGGCGGCCGCGTCGAAGACCAGGGCACCTGGCTCGAGCTCGAGGACCGCTGGGGGCACCTGGCCGGCTGAGACGACGCTGAGAAACCTGCGGGTCCCGCATCTTTGCGGGGCCCGCAGGTTTTGCTATGTTCAGGTCATGGGACTCCGGGAGCAGAAGAAGCAGGCGACCCGGGCCGCGCTGAGCTGGTCGGCCATCCGCCTCATCGTCGAGCGCGGATACGACCGGGTGCTGACCGAAGACATCGCCAACGAAGCCGGCGTCTCCCCTCGCACCTTCAACAACTACTTCTCGAGCAAGGCCGAGGCGGTCGCCTCCCGGCACCTCGACCGTTGCCTGCGCGTGGCCGAGGTGCTGCGCGCGCGTCCCGCCGACGAACCCCTCTGGGACGCCATCACCGAGGCCGTCCTGTCGCAGTTCGAGCCGGGTCCTGAGGTCATCGAGCATCCACCGCTCGACCGCGAGGCCTGGAGTGCCGGGCTGCGCCTCATGGTGGCCGTGCCCGCCCTGCAGGCCGAGTTCCTGCGCGCGGCCGCCTCGGCCGAGATCGCGCTGGCCGCGGCCGTCGCGGAGCGCACCGGAACCGATCCCGAGACCGACATCTATCCGAAGCTCGTGGCCTCGGCCGTCCTCTCGGCCAGCAACGTCGCCACACAACAGTTCATCGGCCGTAACGGGCAGCCCGTCGACGTCAAGCAGCTGCACATCGACGCGCTGCGGCACCTCTCCACCGGCCTGCGCCCGCCCGACTGACCCTTCATCGATCCACGCGCCGGCTTACCTCGGCGGCGCTGCACGGCCTGCCGCCGCCCATCTCCGCGGCGTCAGCACCGGAGTACGACCCGCCACGCCCGGCACTCCGACTCGCGCGGAACGTCAACATCCCCGCGCTCCGACACGCCCGGCACCAACAACACGGGGCGGCCCGACACGCCCGGGCCTCCAACACCCGGCGCCTCGACCCGCCCGGCGCCATCAACACACCGCACCACGACACACCCGGCGCCGCCAACACGCCGCACCACGACACACCCGGCGCCGCCGACACACCGCACCACGACACACCCGGCGCCGCCAACACGCCGCACCACGACCCAACCGGGGCGTCGACACCCGGCGCGGCCGTCGGCGGCGTGAACGCCAAGCCCAGTTTCATGGCGGCGCCACATCAGGCACGACGGCACGACATCGGGAACGGCCGGCTTTGCACGGGCCGGTGGGTGGCGTGCGCCCATTTTCACGACAATTCATTGCGTACGGGGAAGGCTTGGTCATGGAATTTGACGTTGTTATTTGTGGTGGCGGCCCGAATGGCTTGATGACCGCCTGCGAACTGGCTCTGGCCGGGGTCCGGCCCGTCGTCATCGAACCGCGGACCGGGCCGAGCACGGAGCAGCGCGCCAACGGCATGGTGGGGCAGGTCGTCCGGCTGCTCGACCGGCGCGGACTTTACGAAAGGCTGAGCGGCGGAGCCCATCCGGCGCCGGTCGAGCACTTCATGTTCGCCGCTTTCCCGCTGCCGTTCGGGCGCCTGGAGCACAACCCGGTCCACACGATCCTGGTGCCGCAGCAGCGGATCGAGGCGATGCTGGCCGAGCGGGCCCGCGAACTGGGCGTCGAGATCCGGGGCGGGCATACGCTGACCGGGCTCGCACAGAAGGACGACATGGTCGTGGCGGAAATCAACGGGCCGGACGGCAGCTATTCGCTCGAATCGGCCTTTCTGATCGGCGCCGACGGCGGGCGCAGCGTCACCCGGAAACTGTCCGGAATTGATTTTCCGGGAGTGACCACGGACAAGACAGTTTCGCGGGCGGCCCATGTGAGCGTGCCCGATTCGCTGCGGGATCCGATCTCGGGCGGACTGCGGATTCCCGCGTACGGGGTCATTCCGCCGTTCCTGCACCACCGGACCGAGCGGGGACTGGTCTCGTTCGCGCCGTTCCCGGACGGCCGGACGCTGATCAGCGCGTCAACGACGTCGCGGCCCGCGGGTGAGGAGCCGTTCTCGGTGGACGAGCTGCGGGACGTGCTGGAGTACGTGCTCGGGGTTCCGGTGCCGATCGGGCCGCCGGCCGGCGACGGACCACACATGTTGCGGCGCACGGTGGGTGGCAACACGCGGATCGCCGACCGGTATCGCGACGGGCGCGTGCTGCTGGTCGGGGACGCGGCGCACGTGCACTCGGCGATCGGCGGGCCCGGGCTCAACCTGGGACTGCAGGACGCGGTCAACCTGGCGTGGAAGCTGGCGGCCACCGTGCGGGGGTGGGCCCCGGACGGGCTGCTCGACACGTACGAGATCGAGCGGCGGCCCGCGGCCGAACGGGTGACCATGCAGACGCAGGCGCAGTCGGTGCTGGTGGGGCCGGGCCCGGAGGTGACCGCGCTGCGGGTCCTGTTCGGGGAGTTGCTGGAGGAGCCGGCCGTGCTGCAACGGGTGGCCGATCTGATCGCGGGGGCCGATTTCCGCTACGACATGGGGGCGCCGGGGCCGTGGGTCGGGCGCTTCTCGCCGGACCTGGGGGACGTGCAGCGGCAGGGACGGGCGGTGTTGGTGGACAACACCGGGAGGCTGGCCGGCGTGGCGGCGCCGTGGAGTGACCGGGTGGACGTGGTCGGCGTGCCGGTGGACGGGGTGGCGGCGATGCTGGTGCGGCCGGACGGCTATGTGGCGTGGGCCGCCGCCACGGGCGGGGAGCCGGACGTCGCGGCGCTGGAGACCGCCCTGACCCGGTGGTTCGGGGCGGCCTAGTTGGCCGGCGCTCCGGTGGATGGGGTGGCGGCGATGCTGGTGCGGCCGGACGGCTATGTGGCGTGGGCCACCGCCACGGGCGGGGAGCCGGACGTCGCGGCGCTGGAGGCCGCCCTGACCCAGTGGTTCGGGGCGGCCTAGGTGGTCGGGTCGGACGGGGGCGGTGTCGGGCCGGGCTCGGGTGTCGAACCTGGGCCTGGCTCCGGGGAGGGCCCAGGCGCGGGATCCGGTGACGAGGCCGGGGCGGGCCGCTCGGCATGCCCGGGTGAAGGATCCGGGAACGGGGTCGAGGCGGGCGCGGGCGAGTTGGCTTGCCCGGGCGCGGGATCCGGGAACGGGACCGGGGCGGGTGTGGGTTCCTGGGCCGGCGGCGCGGGCGTGGGCGCCTGAGCGGGCCAGGATGGCGGGAACGGCGTTGACCCGTACGGCGTGAACGGGGGCGTGGCCTGGGGAAACGGCGCTGCCGCAGCGGGTGGGAACGGGGGCGCGGGCGGCGCGAAACCGGCCGGTGGGAACGGCGCTCCGGCGGGTGGGTACGGCGTGGGCCAGGTCGGCGGGGCGGCGTAGCCGTGGGGCGGTGGGGCGGCGTAGCCGTAGGGCGCCGGGTAGGTGGGGACGGGCTGATATCCGTACGGGAAAGCGAACTGCTGCGGCGTCGGCGGGCGACGGGTCGGCTCGCCGCGGCGGAACCAGCGGTTGGCCGGGCCGGTGAGCAGCAGGACCACGGTGGCGACGGCGAGCAGGAGGATCAGCACGAGGGACGTGGCGATGATCGCGTCGGAGACGACCGACCAGGTGCCGCTGTCGAGGTCCCAGACGCTCTCGGCGAACCCGTCGTCGCCGAAGCCCGGGTCGTCCTCCCAGGTGGTCGGATCGTCTTCGGGCAGCGGTTCCGAGAACGGGGCCGCGAGGGCGGCGAACGCGAAGACGGCCATGAACCCGAAGAAGCAGGAGATCACCACGAACAGCGCCGGCAGGCCGAGGCCGACCCAGGTCAGGATGCGGGCGACGTTGCTGCCCCGGCGCACCCAGACCGCCGTGACGCCGAGCCAGATCGCGAGCACGGTCAGCGGCACGGCCAGGAACAGCGTGCCGATGACGTTGTCCTCGCGCTCCCAGCTCACCGACGTCGTGTCGGCCGTCGTGGTGCGGACGGCCTCGTCGATCAGCCCCGAGTAGTGCACCGCGTCGGCGATCGACACCCCGACCACGATCAGCATGAGCGCGACGAGGGCCACCTGGAACCAGAAGGCGATGGTGACGACCCCGGGGCGTACGGGGATGGGATCGATGGTCTCGGCCGAAGTCACGAGCGCACGGTACGGTGCGGCCGCCCGGCTCGGCAGACCCGGACGGCCATATTTTGATCAATGGAGCGAGAGGCGCTCGGGCGCTCAGGTCAGGCGGTCAGTTGATCTGGGACTGCATCTGCTTGACGGCCGCGGTGACGGTGTCGGCCGGGATGGCGAACCCGACTCCGATGCTGCCGGTCGACGAGTCGCTCGCGGTCGCGATCGCCACGTTGATGCCGATCACGTGGCCGGACAGGTCGACCAGCGCGCCGCCCGAGTTGCCCTGGTTGATGGCGGCGTCCGTCTGGATGAGACCGGTCAGCTGCTCGCTGCCGGAGCCGGTGGCCGACTCGGTCGCGGTGCTGATGCTGCGGTCGAGGGCCGAGACGATGCCGGAGGTGACCGTGTTCTCGAGACCCAGCGGCGCGCCGAAGGCCAGCACGGTGTCACCGACGGCGACGCTGTCGCTGGAACCGAACGTGACCGGGGTCAGCCCGGACAGACCGGTCGCCTGCACCAGGGCCAGGTCGTGCGAGGTGTCGGTGGCGACCACCCGGGCCGGCACGGTCTGGCCGGTCGACAGGCGGACGCTGACC
The DNA here is from genome assembly GCF_016834655.1 of Paractinoplanes ovalisporus. Classification (GTDB taxonomy): domain Bacteria; phylum Actinomycetota; class Actinomycetes; order Mycobacteriales; family Micromonosporaceae; genus Actinoplanes; species Actinoplanes ovalisporus. Next base: position 52,688 of record NZ_JAENHP010000027.1, on the reverse strand, counting down.
GTGCCGTCGCTCTCGATGACGTGGTTGTTGGTCAGGATCAGGCCGTCCGAGCTGATCACCACGCCCGAGCCGAGCGACGAGGAACGGTTGCCGTCGACCAGCACGGTGACCACGCTGGGCTGCACCTGCTTGACGACGGCGGCCAGGTCGTCGCCCTCAGTCACGGTCGCCGTGCTGCTCGCCGTGGTCGAGGTGGCGGCGGTGGTGGTCGTCGTGTCGTGGTCGATGAGGTAACGCTCGGCGACTACGCCGCCCGCGGTGCCTCCGGCGGCGATCAACGCGAGCACGGCGGCCCCACCGGCCAGGCGACGCGGCCACCGGCGGTCACCGGGTGACGCGGGTTCCGACGGTACGAACGGAGGCCCGGGCGGCGGAGGCGGTGTCACGTAGTCGTGGTAGCCGCCGTAGGTCCGCCCGTCGCCGGTGTACGGCTGGTCGTCCCCGCGGTTGTGGTCGGGGTGGTTGGGCCGGGTCATCAGGTCGGTCATGGCGACGCCTCGCTTCGTTGGCTGATGCGCCAACAGTGACCCCGCATCTTGTCGGCAACCGGTGAGGCGTCTGTGGGTTGCCTGTATGCCCTGGGTCACTCGTGCGGGTCGGGTCGCCACCCGTCGGTGGGCGAGGCGGCGCACTCGGCACCCGGCCCCGCCTAGGGTCGGCCGGTAATTGATTTGTCCCCCTATGAGCGCGCGGTCCGGCCCGAGCCCGCCGAGCCGTTCGCAGAGCGACAGCGCCCCCGCACAAACCGGCGCCTGATCGGGCGGGTTCCGGTGATCGTCGAGCGGAAGCCGTTCGGCCCGGCCGTCGTCGAGGCGCGGTGACGGCGCGGACCGCCGCCGGGGCGGGGTTCCTGCTGCTCGGAGCGTTGACCGGGTGTTCCGACCCCGAACCCGGGCCGGTGGCGGCGCCCAGCACGGCCGTCACCGCCGTACGGACGGAAACGACCTCGCCGCCGCCGGCCGCGGCACCCACCCGGACCACGCAGGCGCCCGCGCCGCCAACGCCGGAGCCCGCTCGGACGACGCCCCCGGCCGGCGACCTGAACCAGTTCGTCGCGCTGGTGCGGGAGCGGCTGCCGGAGTTCGTGATCGACCGCCGGGACGACGAGGTCGCCGCGCTCGGCGAGCAGACGTGCGCCGCGCTGCAGCAGGGACGCCGGGACGCCGCCGTGGTCGCCGTCATGCACGACGAGGGAGTGACCACAGCGGATGCCCGGACCCTGTTGGCGCTGGCCAGACGCGCGGCCTGCCCGACCTGAGCCCCCGGAGGCCCCCACCGCCGGCCCCGCCGTTGCCCCCGGCCTAGGCCCACCGCCGGCCCCGACCGCCGCCCCGGCCTGGGCCCCATCGCCGGCCCCGACCGTCGCCCCGACCTGGGCCCCATCGCGGGGTCGGCCGAAAGTCGGATCGGGACACAGGCTTCCGAGACGCCGGTCCGATGTCGCGCACAGGCCGCCGCCCGATGCTGGAATCACCCCTCGAAACCAGCAGGAGGCACAGATGTCCGCACGAGGTTTGCTCTCAGTGGTCGGCACCGCGGTCGGCGGCGTGATCGGTCTGGCCACTCCCCCGCCGCCCGACCCGGACTGCGTCCGCGAGTTGCTCGCCGAGATCGGCATGCCGGCCGGCGAGACCGCCGAGGAACTGACCGAGACGGTGCGCACGTTCCAGGCTCGCGCCGGGCTGCTCACCGACGGTGTCGCGGGCCCGCGTACGGTGCATTTCCTGTCCCGCTACGTGATGGACCGCCGCGCCTACCGCCTCGACCTGGCGGCGTGACCCCCTAAGTTGGTCGCATGACGCAGGGCGACCTGATCACGTACTACGACGACCAGACCGGCGAACGGTTCGGTCTCACCGCGGGCGAACTGGGCGGCTGGACGGCCGCCACGGCGGCGCTGCTCACCGACGGTTGCCGGCTCGGCCCGGGTTCCACCGCCGCGGTGCTGCTGCCCCCGCACTGGCAGACCGCGGCCGTGCTGCTGGGCGCCTGGTCGGCCGGCCTCGAACTGTCGATCCGCGGATGGGCCACCGCCGGGCTCACACCCGCGGGTGATGCCCTCGACGTGACGTTCGTGGAGCGCCGCCGGATCGGCCACTGGCTCGACGAGATTCCGGCCGGGCGGCACCAGTTCGTGCTCGGTCTGGCCCCGCACGGCGAGGCGACCGCCGGGGTGCCCGACGGTTATCGCGACTACACCAGTTCGCTGCGGCCCTATCTGGGCGCCCATCCCCCGCGGCACGCGATCGCCGACCACCTGCCCGCGGTCACCGACGGTACGACCTATGCCGAGTACGCGCGTACGGCCGTGGCGATCGCCGACCGCAACGGCATCGGTCCCGGCGACCGGGTGCTGATCGACACCGCGACGCAGGAGCAGCCGCTGATCTGGTTGCTCGGCCCGCTGGCGGTCGGGGCGTCGATCGTGCTCTGCGCCCACCTCGACGAGTCGCGCCTGGACAAGCGCATAGCGGACGAACGCGTCACCCAGGTCCTCCGATGAGACCGCCCATGCACGACCATCACTTCACCAGCGTCGTCCACCACGGGAGCAGCCGCTTCAAAGGCGTCGTTCAGCACGGGATCAGCCGTTTCACCGGCGTCGCGCTCTACGGCTTCAGTCGTCGAAGCTGACGGTCACCTTCTCCGTCGCAGGCGTCGACTGGCACGTGAGCACAAACCCGGCCTCGACCTCGGCCGGTTCCAGGGCGAAGTTGCGCCGCATGGTCACCTCGCCCTCGACCACCCGCGCCCGGCACGTGCCACACACCCCGCCCTTGCACGCGAACGGCAGATCGGGCCGCGACCGCTGAGCGCCATCGAGCACGGTGTCGGCCTTGGTCATGGTCACCGTCGTCGAGCGGCCGTCGAGCAGCACAGTCACCTCGCTACCTTCAACGGCAAACCCTTCCTCCCGTACGGGCTCCGGCGGCGCCTCATCCACCCAGAACAACTCGCGGTGGATCCGTTCCGGTGCGACTCCCGCCTCGCCGAGCACTTCGGTGGCGTCGACGACCATCCCGTACGGTCCGCACAACCACCAGTGCTCGACCGCCGGCACGTCGAGCAGGACCGGAAGCAGCTCCCGCAACTTCGCCCCGTCGAGCCGCCCGCTGAGCAGGTCGACCTCCCGCGCCTCCCGCGAGAGCAGATGCACCAGCTCGAGCCGGGACGGGTGCCGGTCCTTCAGATCGGCCAGCTCCTCGGCGAACATCACCGTGTCGGCGCGCCGGTTGCCGTACAGCACCGCAACCTGAGCCCGCGGATTCCGCAACAGCGACGCCGCGATCGACAGCACCGGCGTGATCCCCGAGCCCGCCGCGATCATGACGTGCCGACCGCCCGCTTCGAGGTCAGGCGTGAACGTCCCCGACGGCGGCGCCACCTCGACCGCGTCCCCCGCCCGGAGCTCGTGCACCAGCCAGCTGGAAACGAGCCCGCCGGGCACCTCCCGAACCCCGATCCGCGGCCGCCCGCCGGCCGGCGCACAGATCGAGTACGACCGCCGCTCGTCCCGCGCGTCCCCGGGCCGCCGCACGGTCAGCGACTGCCCCGGCCGGAACGCGTAGACCCCGGCCAGATCATCGGGAACCTCGAAGGTCACCGCCACCGCATCCGAACAGAGCCGTTCCACCCCGGCCACCCGCAGCGCATGAAAGTCCCGCACGTCAGATCTCCTTCACGTGCTCGAACGGCTCCCGGCACGCCGGGCACCGCCGCAACTCACGACACGCGGTCGCACCGAACGCGGCCAGCCTCTCGGTGCTCTCCTCACCGCAGCGCGGGCAGGCGATCTTCTCGTCGCGAACGCCGAGGGTGAGTGGCACCGGCCCGGAACCACGACGAGGCGCGGGCCCGGGCGGAGCGATCCCGGCCGCGGCGAGCTTGGCTTTACCCTCGGCCGAGATCCAGTCGGTGGTCCAGGCCGGCGCGAGCAACGTCCGTACGTGGGCCCGCTCGTATCCGGCCCGGCGCAACGCCGTCAGAACGTCGGCCTGGATCGCTTCCATGGCCGGACACCCCGAGTAGGTCGGCGTGATGGTGACCTCAACCCCGTCGTCGGTCTCCCGCACGTCGCGCAGGATCCCCAGCTCGGCCAGCGTGACCATCGGCAACTCCGGGTCGGTGACCGTCGCCGCCACCTCAGCCGCCCTCACCACACACCGCCGGGGTTCGCCCGCGCCAGCCCTTGCAGCTCCTCGAGGATTTCGCCCAGCTCAGCACCGTGGACGCCATCACGACCGCGCCCTCCCAGACGAGCACTCGCGTCGCCCGACGCAGCCCCGCCGGTCGGCGCCGGAACGAGCACCGCCCCCTCGGAGAGCACCGCGCCACCGGTCACCGCACTGACCGTCGTCGACACGCCCGAAGCCGGCGGAGCGGCCGGCGTGTCGAGGGTTGCCGCGTGCAGGACCTGGCTGAAGACGGCGTCGCACTCGGCGCGCACCGTGGACGGGTCGACAGCCACGCCGGCCAGGGCCAGCTCGGTCGCGTGCGGCTCGAACAACTCGCCCAGCAGCGGCCACACCTCGTCGACCGCGGCCTGCATGCGCTGGTGGGAGAGGTCGGTGCCGTCGCCGAGGCGTACGGTCCAGCCGGCCGCGTAGTCGCGGTGGTAGGCGACCTCCTTCACCCCCTTGGCGCCGATCGCGGCCAGCACCGGGTCGCGGCTCGCGGACAACCGGTCGAGCAGGGCCAGCCGCCACGTCGCGAACACGAGCAACCGCGCGATCAGGTGCGCGAAGTCGGCGTCGGCGCGCTCGACGAGGCGTACGTGCCGGAAGTCCGAAGCGTCGCGGAGATAGGCCAGGGCGTCCTCGTCGCGCCCGGCGCCCTCGGCCTCGCCCGCGCGGGTCAGCAGCAGCCGGGCCTGGCCGAGCAGGTCGAGACCGATGTTCGCGAGCGCCATCTCGTCCTCGAGCTCGGGCGCGCGGGTCACCCACTGCTGCAGCCGGTGCGACATGATCAGCGCGTCGTCGCCGATCATCAGGCAGTACGCGGCCAGCGCGGCCCCGTCCACACCGTCGGGCAGCGCGGTCGGCACGCCGGCGAGCGGATCGGAGAACCCCGTCCCGTACGCCCAGCGCGCGTCGTCGTCGTGATCGGTGAGGGACTGGTAGGCGTCGTCGAAGGACATGGCGGCCTCAGATGTGCGGAACCGAGTCGGGGATGGCGTAGTACGTCGGGTGCCGGTACACCTTGTCGCCGCTGGGGGCGAAGAACGCGTCCTTCTCGTCCGGCCCCGAAGCGACCACGTCGTCGGAGCGGACGACCCAGATGCTCACGCCCTCGTTGCGTCGCGTGTAGAGATCACGCGCGTGGTGCAGCGCCATCTCGTGGTCGGCGGCGCGCAGAGATCCCACATGTACGTGGTTGAGGCCGCGCTTGGCCCGCACGAACACCTCGAACAACGGCCACTCGTGCTTGATCTCGCCGCTCATGCGCCCTCCCGTTCCTCGCCCGCGGAGAACACCGCGCCGCCATGACGTTCTCCGCCCGCGGAGTGCGCCACGCCGCCATGACGTTTCTCGGCCATGGTTTCCGCCGCCGGACCTCGTACGTCCTCGGGCGCGTCGACCGCCCCGCCGTCGCGCCGCTTCTTGGCCGCGTGAGCCGCCGCCGCGTCGCGCACCCAGGCGCCTTCCTCGTCGGCCCGGCGCCGGTGGGCGATCCGCTCCGCGTTCATCGGCCCGTCTCCGGAGATCACCCGTTTCAGCTCGGACCAGTCGATCTCACCGAAGTCGTAATGCTCCCGTACGCCGTTCCACCGCAGATCCGGATCGGGCAGCGTCACGCCGAGCGCCTCGGCCTGGGGCACGCTCATGTCGACGAAGCGCTGCCGCAGCTCGTCGTTGGTGTGCCGCTTGATCTTCCAGGCCATCGACTGCGCCGTGTTGGGCGACTCGGTGTCGGGCGGCCCGAACATCATCAGCGACGGCCACCACCAGCGGTTCACGGCGTCCTGCACCATCTCGCGCTGCCCCTCGGTGCCGCGCATCATCGTCATCAGCAACTCGTACCCCTGCCGCTGATGGAACGACTCCTCCTTGCAGATCCGGATCATCGCCCGCGCGTACGGCCCGTAGGAGCTGCGGCAGAGCGGCACCTGATTACAGATCGCGGCGCCGTCGACCAGCCAGCCGATCACCCCGACGTCGGCGAAGGTCAGCGTCGGATAGTTGAAGATCGACGAGTATTTCTGCCGCCCCTCGATGAGCCGGCGGGTCAGGTCGCCCCGGTCGGCGCCCAGGGTCTCGGCCGCCGAGTAGAGATAGAGCCCGTGCCCGGCCTCGTCCTGCACCTTGGCCAGCAGAATCGCCTTGCGCCGCAACGAAGGCGCCCGGGTGATCCAGGCCCCCTCCGGCTGCATCCCGATGATCTCGGAGTGTGCGTGCTGGGCGATCTGCCGGATCATCGTCTTGCGGTAGGCGTCGGGCATCCAGTCCCGCGGCTCGATCCGCTGGTCCTTCTCGATCGTCGCCGTGAAGACGCGCTCGCCGGTGGCGCCGACAAGTTGATCGCTCATGATGCCTCCCAGGTGAAGAAGCCCTGCCCGGCCTTGCGGCCCAGTTCGCCGCGGGCCACCTTGTCGCGCAGCAGCCGCGGCGGGGCGAAACGATCGCCCAGCTCATGGTGGAGGTGTTCGGCGATGGCCAGCCGCACATCGAGCCCGACGAGGTCGGTCGAGCGCAGCGGGCCCATCGGATGGCGGTAGCCCAGTTCCATGGCGCGGTCGATGGCGGCCGCGTCGGCCACGCCCTCTTCGAGCATGCGCATCGCCTCGAGCCCCAGCAGTACGCCGAGCCGGCTGGTGGCGAAGCCGGGCGAGTCACGGACGACCACGTCGCTCTTGCCGAGCCCGGCCACCCACGACCGGGCCGCCTCGCGGGCGGCGTCTCCGGTGAGCGAGCTGGTGACGAGCTCGACCAGCTTGCTGGCCGGAACCGGGTTGAAGAAGTGCATGCCGAGGAACCGTTCGGGCCGTCGCAGCCCGTCGGCCAGTCCCGTGATCGACAACGAGCTGGTGTTGCTGGCCAGCACGGTCTGTTCGCCGACCGCACGTTCGGCGGCGGCGAGCACCCGCACCTTGAGCGGGGCTTCCTCGGGCACGGCCTCGACCACCAGGTCGGTGTCGGGGCTGAGCCCGCTCACGTCGTCGACGAGCCTCAGCCGTTCGAGCACCGCGTCGGCCAGCTCGGTGAGCCGCCCCTTCTCGGCCGCCCGGTGCAGACCCATCGCCACCCGGTCACGGGCCGCCGCCGCGGTCGCCGGGTCACGCTCGACGAGGCAGACCATCGCCCCGGCCACCGCGAAGACCTGCGCGATGCCGGCCCCCATCCGCCCGCCACCCACCACGGCGACAAGCTTGGGAACAGACGCAGCAGGCAGCAGCCCGGACACGCCCGGCGCGACCCCAGACACGCCCGACGCTGGCCCAGACACGCCCGACGCTGGCCCGGACACGCCCGACGCGGATCCAGACACGCCCGACGTGTGGCCGTCCGGGCCACCCGGCGTCAGCGGCCCGGTCACGGCCGGCCTCCGGCGAGGAAGGCGTCCATCCGTACGCGCTTCTCCTCGGATTCGAAGAGGATCGCCTGGGCGAGGTCGTCGGTGAGCGGATGACCGCCCCCGTCGGCAACCAGCTTGGTCAGCCGCAGGGCCAGCGCACCCGAACGCGCCATCCGGTCGATGAGCGCGTGTGCACGTTTGAGCAGCTCGTCGGCCGGCACGATGTCGGCGACCAGCCCGAACCGCAGCGCGTCGTCGGCGTCGAGCCGTCGCCCCGCGAGCAGCACCTGCTTGGCCACCGAGGCCCCGACCAGCTCGCGTAGCCGCCAGCTGGCGCCGGCCGCGGCCAGGATGCCGAGCCCGGGCTCCGGATTGCCGAACACCGCGGCCGGCGACGCCAGGCGCACGTCACACGCGTACGCCAGTTCGGCACCCCCGCCCAGCGCGTATCCGTCGACCGCGGCGACCGTCGGCAGCGGCAGCCGCGCGATCCGGTCGAAGACCGCCCGGTTGATCCCCTGCAACGCCTCGTCGCGGCCACGTTCCCGCAGCTCCGCGATGTCGGCTCCCGCCGCGAACGTGCCGCCCTCCCCGGTGATCAGCAGCAGCCGGGGCCGTTCCTCCAGCCGCGCGCAGACGTCATGCAGCTCGCGGACCATGGCCGCGTTGATCGCGTTCCGAGCCTCGGGCCGCCGCAACGTCACCACAACGCGGTCGTCCAGCTCCTCAACCACAAGCACACTCACGGCAGCCACCCGCTCGGGCCCGGCCGAGCTGACTCGCACCAGCCGGCGGACACCACGGAACCCCGGGCCGACATGGTGGTCACGGCCGCTCCACCAACATCGCCACGCCCTGGCCCACGCCGACGCACAGGGTTTCGAGGGCCCGCCGGGCGTTCTCGCGCTCCATGCGGCCGAGCAGCGTCACCGTGAGACGCGCCCCCGAGCAGCCCAGCGGATGCCCGAGCGCGATCGCACCGCCGTCGGCGTTGACGCGTTCCTCGTCGAGTTTGAGCCGTCGGATCACCGCGAGCGACTGCACCGCGAACGCCTCGTTGAGCTCCACCGCGTCGACGTCGTTGGTCGACCAACCCACCCGGTCGAGCGCCTTCTCGGTGGCGGGCACCGGGCCCAGACCCATGAGCTGGGGCGGCACACCCGCGCTGGCCGCGGTGACGATGCGGGCGCGCGGGGTCAGACCATAGCGCTCGACCGCGGCCCGGCTCGCCACCAGAACCGCCGCCGCACCGTCGCTCAGCGGCGAGGACGAGCCGGCCGTGACGACGCCACCGGCCCGGAAGACGGGTCGCAGCCCGCCGAGTTTCTCGAGCGTGGACCCGCGGCGCGGGATCTCGTCGGTGGTCACGTCACCGACCGGGACGATCTCGCCGGAGAAGCGGCCGGCGTCGGTCGCGGCGATCGCCCGCTCGTGGCTGCGCAACGCGAACGCGTCGCTCTCGGCCCGGGTGATGCCGTCGAGCGCGGCGACCTCCTCGGCCGTCTCACCCATGCTCAGCGTGATCCGGCGGTCTTCCGGGCCGTGGCCCGCCTCTTTGTCGTGCGCCTTGAACACCGGGTTGGTGAACCGCCAGCCCAGCGACGTGTCGACCACCTCGCCGGGCCGCGCCCACGGGGTCCCCGGCTTCTGCATCACCCACGGCGCGCGGGTCATCGACTCGACCCCACCGGCCACGACCAGGTCGGCCTCGCCGGCCCGCACCTGGTTGGCGGCCGACACGATCGCGGTCAGGCCGCTCGCGCAGAGCCGGTTGACCGTATAGCCCGGGACGTTGTCGGGCAGGCCCGCGAGCAGCGCGGCCATGCGGGCCACGTTGCGGTTGTCCTCCCCGGCCTGGTTCGCCGCGCCGAGGATCACCTCGTCGATCTCGTCGGCGGGCACACCGGCCCGCGCGACGGCCTCACGGACGACCAGCCCGGCGAGGTCGTCGGGGCGCACGCCGGCGAGCGCACCGCCGTACTTGCCCTGAGGGGTTCGGACGCCGCCGACAAGAAAGGCCTCGGCCATGTGAAACTCCCAGCTCAGACGTGGTGACGGGACTGGAGGGTGAAGAACCGGCCGGTGACGAAGTGGTCGTCGCTCAGCGAGGCCGTGGCCGCCGGGTTGGCGCCGGAGCCGTGCAGGTCGCTGAACGCGGCGGTCTGGTTTACGAACACGCCACCCGTGAGGTTCTCGGCGAGGTGCACCCCGGCGTCGAGCGCGGCCTCGCGGGCCGCGGACAGCACCTCGGGGCTGGTCGAGTGGACCAGGGCGGTGAGCGCACCGTGCGCGCGAACGGTCTCGACCAGGATGCGCAGGCTGTGGTCGGTCGACTCGGTGGCGATCACGAACGAGACCGGGCCGAACCATTCCCGGGTGTACGCCTTGTCGTCCGCGGCATCGAGGCGGACGACCACGGGCGTACGGATGGTGGCTCCGGGGTTCTGCTCGTCGGTGACCGCCGCCGTCGAGCGGATCACGGTGGCCGCGCCGTCGGCCTCGGTCACCCGGGCCAGAACACCGTCGTTGACGATCGCACCGAGGGTGCCGGCCGCGCGCGCCGGGTCGCCGAGAAGCTTGTCGAGCGCGGCGGTCAGGTCGGCGCCGAACTCGTCGACGCTGCGGTGACCGGCGTCGGTCTCGATGCCACCCGACGGCACCAGGATGTTCTGCGGGGTGGTGCACATCTGGCCGCTGTAGAGCGAGAGCGAGAAGGACAGGTTGCGCAGCAGTCCCTTGTAGTCGTCGGTGGAGTCGACGACGACCGTGTTGAGGCCGGCCTTCTCGGTGTAGACCACGGCCTGGCGGGCGTTGGCCTCGAGCCAGTTGCCGAACTCGCTGGAACCGGTGAAGTCGACGATGCGGACGTCGGGGTGGGTGGCCAGCGTCGCCGCGATGCCGTCGCCGGGCTCCTCGACGGCCAGGGTGACCAGGTCGGGGTTCTGCCCCGCCTCGGCCAGCACCTCACGGCAGATCTGCACGGTGATGGCGAGCGGCAGCACGGCGCCCGGGTGCGGCTTGACGATCACCGGGTTGCCCGTGACGAGGCTGGCGAACAGGCCGGGATAGCTGTTCCAGGTGGGGAACGTGGTGCAGCCGATGACCAGGCTGACCCCGCGCCCGACGACCGTGCTGGTCTTGGTGAGGCGCAGGGGGTCGCCACCGCGCTGCGGCTTGCTCCACTCCGAAGTGCCCGGGATGCTGCTGGTGGCGGCCAGGGCGTAGGCCACGGCTTCGAGCGCGCGGTCTTGCGCGTGGGGGCCGCCGGCCTGGAACGCCATCACGAAGGCCTGGCCGGTGGTGTGCTGCACGGCGTGGGCCAGCTCGAAGCTGCGCGCGTTGATCCTCTTGATGATCTCGGCAGCGACGCCGGCGCGACCCTGGGGGCCGACGGCGCGCCAGGCCGGAGTGGCGACGCGGGCAGCGGCGACGAGGGCCAGCGGGTCGGCCTTGGGGTAGCTGACGCCCAGTTCCAGGCCCCACGGTGAGCGCTCGGTGGAGACCACGCCCTCGGCGCCGGGAACCTCAATCGGGAACGGCTGGCCGAGCAGGGCCCGGAACGCGCTCTCGCCCGCGGGGGCGGCCGTCTCGCCGTAGACCGACTTGCTGGGCGACTCGGGGAAGGCCGACCAGTAGTCGCGGACGGTGGTCGCCCGGACGGCCTGGTCGAGCAGCTCGGCATGCGTTTCGTAGAACCCGGCGGGGGTGGTCATCCTGCGCTCCCTTGCGCTCGCGTGCCATCATTATCTACCGTCCGGTCGGTCGGTAATCAACCCCGGGAGCGATAATGGCACCTCCTCCGGAACCCCGTCGACGCGGACGACCCGGGCATGACCAGGATGCCGTGCTCGCCGCCGCCGTGCGGCTGTTCAACGAGCGGGGCTACGACTACACGAGCATGTACGACATCGCCGTGTCCCTCGGCATCACCAAGTCGAGCGTCTACCACCACATCAGCGGCAAGGAACAACTTCTCCAGATGGCGATGGACCGGGCCCTCGACGGCCTGTTCGAGGCGGCCGACGAGGTCCGCGCGCTCGACGTCCCCGCCCTCGAGCGGCTCGAGCAACTGATCCGGCGCAGCGTGCTGGTGCTCTCCGACCGCTTCGAATACGTGACGGTGCTGCTGCGCGTCCGCGGCAACACCGAGGTCGAGCAGCACGCGCTGGCCCGGCGGCGCGAGTTCGACGGCCTGGTCACCGAGCTGGTCAAACAGGCCCAGGCCGAGGGCGGCGTACGCCCCGATGTCGAACCCGCCACGGCCGCGCGCCTGCTCCTCGGCATGGTCAACTCGCTGACGGAGTGGTACCGCCCGCGCCCCGGCAGCGCCGGATCGATCGCCGACGCGGTGACCACCCTGGCCTTCGAGGGCCTGCGCACCTGATCTTCACAACTCCTCCCCCGACCGTGCACGCCGGGTTGCGGGAGTGACCCGATTGGCTAGCGTGAGCGGCGATGAAGCGAAGCCTGGCCGTCGCCGCGGTCGTCCTCCTGAGCGCCTGCTCCCCCGGTGATCCTCCGGCCGCCGCGCCGCCGTCCTCCGCGCTGCCGCCCTCGTCCGCACCGGCATCCTCCTCGGCCGCACCGTCCTCGGCGCCGCCGGCCGACTGCGTGACCACCACGCTCGACGGTCTCGACCTGGCCGAGCGCGTCGGCCAGCTGCTGATGATCGGCGTCTCGGTGAACGCGCCCAGCGGCGCCGGCGACACCCTGCGCCGCTATCACGTCGGTGGCACGTTCCTGCGCGGCCGCAGCACCCACCGCGCCGCCCAGCTCAAGTCCGACATCGCCGCCCTGCAGAAACGCGCCGCCCTGCCGATGCTCGTGGCCGTCGATCAGGAGGGCGGCAGCGTGCAGACCCTCAAGGGCCCCGACTTCCCGCGCCTGCCGTCCGCCCTGCGCCTGGGTGCGGGTCCGAACGCGACACTGCGCGACACTACCCGCGGCAGTGCCCGGCGACTGACCGGCATCGGCGTGAACCTCAACCTGGCGCCGGTCGCCGACACTGTTCCGGCAAGCATCGGCGAGGACAACCCACCCATCGGCGCGTTCCACCGGCAGTTCGGCTCCGATCCGGCCAAGGTCGCCACGGCCATCCGCACGGTCGTGCCCGCCTCGCAGCAGGCCGGCGTCCTGACCACGCTGAAACACTTCCCCGGCCTCGGGCGGGTGCGGGTCAACACCGACACGTCGACCGGCGCGACCGACAACACGGCGACAGTGAACGACCCCTACCTGGCCCCCTTCAAGGCCGGCATCGAGGCGGGCACGGCGGCCGTGATGATCTCGTCGGCGCGTTACCCGCGCATCGATCCGGCCGCGCTGGCCGCCTTCTCCAAGCCGGTCATCACCGGCCTGCTGCGCGAGAAGATCGGCTTCGACGGCCTGGAGTTCTCGGACGACCTCGGGGCCGCCCGCGCGGTCACCACGGTCTCCCCGGCCACGCGGGCCACCCGGTTCGTGGCCGCGGGCGGCGACATGGTCCTCACCATCGTCCCCTCCGACGCGGCCCCGATGGCCGGCGCGCTCATCAGTAAGGCCGAAAGTGATCAGGCTTTCCGGGCCCGGGTCGACGACGCCGCCCGCCACGTCCTGCAAGCGAAGCAGAAGGCGGGCATCCTCCGCTGCGGATGAACCGGGTGGGGCACTTAGGTCACGCCTTCCGCAGCCAGAACGTGAGAGCGATCGACTCGTCGGTGAACGCCTCCGCGCCGGACCACGAGGACTCTCCGGGCTCGTACGAGGTGGCGAGCACCTCGTCGGCGACCAGGGCCGCGTGTTCGGTCATGGCCTCGGCGGTCTCGCCCTCGGCCGACCAGCGCAGCTCGATGCGGTCGGAGACCTCGAGCCCGCTGCTCTTGCGCGCCTCCTGGATCTGGCGCACGGCGTCACGGGCGATGCCGGCCCGGCGCAGTTCCGGGGTGAGCGACAGGTCGAGCGCCACCGTCGCGCCGGAGTCGGAGGCGACGGCCCAGCCCTGGCGCGGTGTCTCGGTGATGACGACCTCGTCGGGGCCCAGCGTGACCGGCTCGCCGTCGACCACCAGCGACGCCTCCCCCGACGTGCGGAGGGCGTCTTTGAGCTCGGCGGCGTCGGCGGCCGCGATCGCCTGGGCGACCAGTTGCACCTTCTTGCCGAAGCGCCGGCCGAGCGTACGGAAATTGGCCTTGGCGGTGGTGTCGACGAACGAGCCCGCGACGCCGCTCACCTCGCCCACGTTGAGCTCCGACGCGATCTCGGCGAGCAGGTCGGCCGGCAGGTCGTCGAAGCCGGACGCCGAGGCCAGCGCGCGGGACAACGGCTGCCGCACCTTCATGCCCGACTCGGCGCGTGCCGCCCGGCCCAGCTCGACCAGCCGCCGCACCAGCGCCATCCGCGCCGACAGGGCTGGGTCGATCAGCGACTCGTCGGGCTCGGGGAACGCGGCCAGGTGCACCGACTCGGCCGCCCCGGGATCGACGGCGACGACGAGGTCACGCCAGACCCGCTCGGTGACGAACGGGGTCAGCGGCGCCATCAGCAGCGTCACCGTGCGCAGCGCCTCGTGCAGGGTGGCCAGCGCGGCCGGGTCGCCTCGCCAGAACCGGCGGCGGCTGCGGCGCACGTACCAGTTGGACAGGTCGTCGACGAACGCGGCGAGCAGCCGGCCCGCCTCCTGGGTGTCGAACGCCGCGTATGCTCCGTCGACCTTGCGGACCAGCTCGTTCAGCTCGGACAGCACCCAGCGGTCGAGCAGCGGACGCTCGGCCGGAGCCGGGTCGTCGGCGGACGGCGTCCAGCCCGACGACCGCCCGTACAGAGCCTGGAACGCCACCGTGTTCCAGTAGGTCAGCAGGGTCTTGCGGACGACCTCCTGCAACGTGTTGTTGCCGACGCGGCGCGCCGACCAGGGCGACCCGACGCAGGCCATGAACCAGCGGACCGCGTCGGCGCCGTGGGTGTCCATCAGCGGGATCGGCTCGAGGATGTTGCCGAGGTGCTTGGACATCTTGCGGCCGTCCTCGGCCAGGATGTGGCCGAGGCAGACGACGGTCTCGTAGGACGAGCGGTCGAACACGAGCGTGCTCACGGCCATCAACGTGTAGAACCAGCCGCGGGTCTGGTCGATCGCCTCGGAGATGAACTGCGCCGGGAAGCGCTGCTCGAAGAGCTCCTTGTTGCGGTACGGGTATCCGAACTGCGCGAACGGCATCGAACCCGAGTCGTACCAGGCGTCGATGACCTCGGGCACGCGCGTGGCCGTCGCCGCGCACTGCGGGCAGGCGAAGGTCACCTCGTCGATGAACGGGCGGTGCGGGTCGAGCGTGGACAGGTCGCGCCCGGCCCGCTCGCCCAGCTCGGCCAGCGACCCGATGCAGGTCAGATGGCCCTCGTCGCAGCGCCAGATGGGCAGGGGCGTGCCCCAGTAGCGGTTGCGCGACAACGCCCAGTCGACGTTGTTGGTCAGCCAGTCGCCGTAGCGGCCGTGTTTGACCGTCTCGGGCTGCCAGGTGGTCTTCTCGTTCTCACGCAACAGCGCATCCCGTACGGCGGTGGTCCGCACATACCAGGAGGGCTGGGCGTAGTAGATCAGCGCCGTGTGGCAGCGCCAGCAGTGCGGATATTGGTGCTCGTAGGGGTCGAGGCGGAACAGCAGACCGGTGCGCCGCAGCTCCTCGACCAGCGGCTCGTTGGCCTCCCGGAAGAAAAGACCGCCCACCATCGGGACCTCGGGATCGAACGTGCCGTTGCGCAGCACCGGGTTGACCATCGGGAGCCCGTAGGCGCGGCAGCTCGCGAGGTCGTCGGCGCCGAACGCGGGTGACTGGTGCACCAGGCCGGTGCCGCTGTCGGTCGTCACGTAGTTCGCGAGGATCACGATGTGTGAGTCGGGCACGTCGACCAGCTCGAACGGCGGCTGGTAGGTCCACCGCTCGAGCTCCTTGCCGGCGAACGTCTCGCCGGTCGGCGTCCATCCCTCACCCAGCACCGAACTCGCGAGCGACTCGGCGAGCACCAGCCGCTCGGTTCCATCGGTCATCACCACGTACGGAACCCCGGGGTTGACCGCGACGGCCGTGTTGGAGACCAGGGTCCACGGCGTGGTGGTCCAGACCAGCAGCGACGTGGTGCCGGCGAGCGGGCCGGAGGTGAGCGGGAACCGGACGTAGACGGCGGGGTCGACGTCGGTCTCGTAGCCCTGCGCCAGCTCGTGGTCGGAGAGCGTGGTCTGGTCGCGCGGGCACCACGGCGCGACGCGGAAGTCTTCGACCAGCAGGCCCTTGTCGAAGATCTGCTGGAGCGACCACCAGACCGACTCGATGTATTCCGGGTCCATCGTGCGGTAGGCGTCGGCCATGTCGACCCAGTAGCCCATGCGCTCGGTGAGCTCGGCGAAGGCGTCGGTGTGCCGGGTGACCGAGGCGCGGCACCGTTCGTTGAACCGCGCTATGCCGTACGCCTCGATGTCCTGCTTGCCGCTGAACCCGAGCTCCTTCTCGACCGCGAGCTCGACCGGGAGCCCATGGCAGTCCCACCCGGCCTTGCGGGCGACGTGGTAGCCCTTCATCGTGCGGTAGCGCGGGAAGACGTCTTTGAAGACGCGCGCCTCGATGTGGTGGGCGCCGGGCATGCCGTTGGCCGTGGGCGGCCCCTCGTAGAAGACCCATTCGGGGCGGCCCTCGGACTGTTCGAGGCTGCGCGCGAAGATCTTGTTCTCCTGCCAGAAACGCAGGACGTCGTGGTCGAGCGCGGGCAGGTCGACCTGCGCGGGCACCTGGCTGTACAAGGCTTGCTCCTCCGTCGAACGGTTCGCGACAGAGGGACGAGGCTTACCCCGCGGTACCACCCTCTTTGACCGCGGCGTGGTGCCCGCGGCCCACTCGAAGTGGGGTGCGGCCGGTTCTACTGGGCCCCTCTCCTGGGCCTTTCCTCCGGCGGCTCCGGGGTGATATTCGGGCTGCGCACACCCCCGGGCTTCCACCGTCCCCGGGTCTCTCCTGGCTGCGTGCTGTCCTACTCGTCCCCATCAGTGCCCTGCGCCGACGATGCTACCGGCCCCTCGTCGCGGCCCGCCATGTGGTTTTCCGCAGTTCTCACCGGCGGTGCTGTGCTGCCTCTCACCACCAGACGCGGCACGAGCACCATCTCGCTCGCGGTCGTGCGGCCGCCGTCGAGACGGGAGACCGCGGCCAGCACCGCGTTGCGCGCCTGGCCGTGGGCGTTCTGGTTGACCGAGGTGAGGTCGATGTGGGCGAGGCGGGCCAGGCTGCTGTCGTCGTAGCCGACCACCGAGACCTGGCCGGGAACGTCGACGCCGGCGCGGAGCAGGGCGTCCATCAGGCCGACGGCCAGGCGGTCGTTCGAGGCGACCACGGCGCTGGGGCGGGCCGGATCGGCGGCGATGACCCGGCCGGCGCGGATGCCGCCCTCCTCGGTGTGGTCGCCGGGCAGGACCTGGGCGGCCAGGCCGGCCCGGCGCATGGCCCGGCGGTAGCCCCGGCGCCGGCTCGACGCCACCACGCCCCGGCCACCGTCGACGAACGCGATGCGGGTGTGTCCGAGACCGATCAGGTGGTCGAGAGCCGCGTCGACACCCACGTCGTCGGCCGGGCGCACCACGTCGACGTCGACGCCGCGCGCCATGCGGCCCACCACGACGCAGGGCACCTGGGCGGCCAGTTTTGCCAGCTCGCCCTCGGAGGCGTCGGGGCCGAGCAGGATGAGGGCCTCGGAGCGGAAGTCGAGCAGGGTCTCGACGGCGCGGGCCTCGTCGCGGGCGCGCGTGAGGGTCGAGAGCACCACCTCGTAGCCCGCCGCGTCGGCCTCGACCTGAATCTCTTCCACCAGCTCGGCGTGGAACGGGTTGCGGACATCGAGCAGCACGCCGAGCAGGTGACGCCGGCGACGGGCGAGCAGGCTGGCCGTGCGGTCGGCGCGATAGCCCAGCTCGGCGGCGGCCGCGAGGACACGCTCGCGGGTCTCGGCGCTCGGACCGGGCGCGCCGCGCAGCACCAGCGAGACCGACGCGGGTGAGACACCGACACGGGCGGCCACGTCGGACAGCCGCGGTCGTTGATCCACTTTTTCACTCCCCGTCATGCCCTTGACACCGTGCGAGATCAACGTCGATATTACAGGGGTTCTTAAAGCGCTTTAAAAGGAGGTCGGCCAGATGTCACTCGGAGTCGCAGTCATCGGCGCGGGCATGGTCGGCCGCGCCCACGCCAACGCCTACCGCCAGGCCGGCACCGTCTTCGGCCTCGACCTGCCCGCCCCTCGCCTGGTCGCGATCGCCGACCTGCACGAGCCGTTCGCCACCGACGCCGCCACCCGCTACGGCTACGCACGCGCCGAGACCGACTGGCGGGCCGTCATCGACGCCCCCGACGTCGACGTGGTCAGCGTCGCCGTCGCCAACAACCTGCACCGCGAGATCGTCGAGGCCGCCCTGGCCGCCGGCAAACACGTGCTGTGCGAAAAACCGCTGGCCCCGAGCGTGGCCGACGGCGAGGCCATGGTGGCCGCGGCCGCCGCCGCGCCCGGCCTGGTCAACGCGACCGGCTTCACGTTCCGCCGCTCCCCCGCCATCAACGCCATCAAGGAACAGGTCGAGGGCGCCCTCGGCCCGGTGCGCCACTTCGTCGGCAACTACTGGTGCGATTACGGTTTCGACCCCCGACGGCCGATGAGCTGGCGCTATCAGGGCGGCCCCGGCTCGGGGGTGCTGGCCGACATCGGCAGCCACATGACCGACCTGGCCGAGTTCTTCTGCGGCCCCACCTCCGGGGTCCAGGGCACGACGATGGCCACCCTCGTCGAGCAGAGGCCGAAACCGCTCGGGGTCGCGGTCGGTCACGCCGGCGGTGTCCAGCTCAGCGACGAGCTGGCGCCGGTCGAGAACGAAGACGTCTGCACGTTCACCACGGGCTACGCGAGCGGTGCCGTCGGCACGTTCTCGCTCTCGCGGGTCGCGTTCGGGCATGCGAACACCCTGAAGATCGACCTGTTCTGCGAGAACGGCAGCGCCTCGTTCGAGATGACCCGGCCCGCCGAGTTCAGCATCGTCGACGCCACCCCCGGCGCCGCGGTCAACGGCGCCCGCACCGTCTTCATCGGCCCCTGGCACCCATATGTGGCGCGTGGCCTGCCGATGGATTTCCCCACCGTCGGCCACGGGCAGAACGACTTCTTCGTCTACCAGGCCCGCGCCCTCCTCGACCAGATCGCCGGGGTCAAGGAGCTGCCGCCGTGCCCCGGCCTGGCCCACGGCCTGCACAACCTGCGTGTCCTCGAGGCGGTCGTCGCCGCCACCGACAAACCCGTCCAGCTCTAGGAGCCTCCATGCGCCTCGGTGCGTACACCGCCTGCCTGCACGACCGCCCCCTCGACGAAACCCTCAAGATCCTCGGTGAGATGGGACTGACCAGCGCCGAGATCAATACCGGCGGCTTCATCGCCGCGCCGCACATCCCGATCGACGACCTGCTCGCCAGCGCCGGGGCCCGCGAGGAATACCTGGGCCGCTACGCCCAGGCCGGCATCACGCTGACCGGGCTCAACTGCAACGGCAACCCGCTCAACCCCGACCCGCTGGTCGGCCCCCGGCACGCCGACGACCTGCGCCGCAGCATCGAACTGGCCGCCCTGCTCGGGGTCAAGCGCGTGGTCACCATGTCGGGCCTGCCCGGCGGCGAGCCCGGCGCCACGGTGGCGAACTGGGTGGTGAACCCATGGGACAGCCAGTGGCTCGACGTCCTCGACTACCAGTGGAACGAGGTCGCCGTCCCGTTCTGGCGCGACGTTCAGGCCCGTGCGGCCGACGCCGATGTCAGGGTCTGCATCGAGATGCACCCGCACAACATCGTGTTCAACCCGCCCACCCTGTTGCGCCTGATCGAGCAGACCGGCGCCACCCACGTCGGCGCCGAGATGGACCCGAGCCACCTGTTCTGGCAGGGCATGGACCCGGTGGCCGCCATCGAATACCTGGGCGACCACGTCTTCCACGCCGCCGCCAAAGACACGCGCATCAACGAGCCCAACGCGCGCCGCTTCGGGGTCCTCGACGACCGTTTCTCCCGTACGCCGTACAACCAGAACCCGCTCAACCTGGGTGGCCGTAACACGCTGAACCAGTGGCCGTCCGAGCCGTCCTGGCAGTTCGTCGCCGTGGGCCGCGGTCACGGCGACGAGTTCTGGGTGCCATTCCTGCAGGCGTTGCACCGCATCGACCCCGACATGGCCGTCAACATCGAACACGAGGACACCGAACTCGACCAGATCGAGGGCCTGCGCCTGGCCGCCGAAAATTTGATCGCCGCCGCCCGCAAGGCAGGCGTCTGACCGACCGGCCTTGCGGTTGGTCACGAATGCTCGTCGGTGAGTGCCGTGCACCATGGAGCGCGTGAATGACGTGGTGACGGATACGCGCGCGGCCAACGACCCCACCCTGTTCCTGATGGTGGGCCTTCCCGGGTCGGGAAAGACCTATCGAGCGCGGGAGCTGGCGGCCGAGCGTGGAGCCCTGCGGCTCACTCCCGACGACTGGGCGCTCGCCATCTTCGGCCAGCAGGACCGTCACCAGGAGCCCGGCGGCATGCGGTGGCTGCTGGAGGGCCGGCTCATCGCCCTGGCCGTCGATGCCTTGCGCCTTCGGCTCAGCGTCGTACTTGATTTCGGGTTGTGGTCGCGTGATGAGCGCTCCGCCCTGCGCTCGATAGCCGCTTCGGTGGGAGCGTCATGCGAGATCGTGTACCTGCCAGTGGAACGCGATGTGCAGTGGAGCCGGATTCAGAGCCGCTGGGAACACACGCCGGAGCTGACCTTCCCGATGGCCGAAGCGGAGCTCGACCCCTGGAGGGAGCAGTTCCAGGTCCCTGACGCCGACGAGCTCTCTGGTTCGGCTCACCGCTCCCCGCCGCCCGGGGATGAGAGCTGGCTCGAGTGGGCTCAGCGCTTCTGGCCCTCCCTCGCTCAGGGCTTGAACGGGCGCCCCGTCGAGAGATGACTGTCACCGGAGCCGGTCGCCGGCGTTGGATGGAGCGGTCGGGCAGCGGCCTCGACGTCGGCGGGCGTGGCCAGGAAGGCGTGCAGCAGCTCGGCGGCTGCGCTGAGCTGCTGAAGCGGGACGGCGGCATCGGCGACAGACGGGTGTCAGAGAGCGGCTCGGGCAGCGTCACAGGGCGGCCCGGGCAGCGTCACAGGGCGGCCCGGGCAGCGTCACAGGGCGGCCCGGGCAGCGTCGAGGAACGCCGCGTGGGGCCGTTCGATGGCGTCGGCCACGGTCTGGCCGGGTGGCAGGCCCTCCCAGACGGCGCCGTTGAGCACCAGGAAGTAGGCGCGGGCGGCGTCGTGGACGACGGGCGGGAACAGGACGCGGATCATGCGTTCCTCGACCCAGAAACGATTCATCACGACCTGGGTGGGGGCGTGCCAGTCGTCGCCCTCCTCCCACTCCGACGGGCGGGAGAAGGCGCAGCGTTCCGCGTCGGCGGCCACGGTGATGAAGCGTTCCAGCAACGCCAGGCGTTCCGCGCGGCGGGCCTCCAGCTGGGCGCGATCCTGTTTGGACTGCTCCAGGCGCAGTGTTGTCTGCTGGGTGGTCCGCTGCACCAGATATGACAATCCGCCGCCCAGGGCCACCCCGCCCAGCGACGTCAACGCCGTCACCATCTCTCCCGCCATGTGGGGCATGCTGCCCGAGTCGAAGATCGCTGTCGATCCCGCCCCAGCACCACGACCGACACGACCCAGCACCACGACCGGCACACGGCCCAGCACCACGGCTGGCACACGGCCCAGCACCAAGATCGGCATACGGCCCAGCACCACGATCGGCACACGGCCCAGCACCACGATCGGCACACGGCCCGACGTCACGACCGGCACACGGCCCGACGTCACGACCGGCACACGGCCCGACGTCACGACCGGCACCGACCCGGCCTCGCGGGGCGGCTCACGACCAGGCGTCACGGCGACTCACAGCTCAACCTCGCGGGCGACCCGGCGGACCGGGGTTGACGAAGCCTATTGGTAAGTCGTAGCTTACCGTTCGTGGGTACTTACCAAAGGCCCGACGGGTGGGAGATTCTCGGGGATCCGAGCCGGCGCGCCATTGTGGAGTGTCTGGCTGAGCGGCCGCGGGCCGTCGGGGAACTGGCCGAGACGTTGCCGATCAGCCGGCCGGCCGTGTCGCAGCACCTCAAAGTGCTCAAGGACGCGGGACTGGTGGACGACGAGGCGGCGGGCACGCGCCGGGTCTATCGGCTCAACCCGGCGGGTGTCTCCGCCCTGCGCGATCAGCTCGACATGTTCTGGAAGCGGACTCTGCAGGGTTTCGAAGAGATCGTTGAAGACGAGGGGAAATCATGACCGAGGCACCGGCGCAGGTGGTTCTGCGGCAGGTCGTCGTCAAGGCGCCGCTCGAGCGGGCGTTCGAGCTGTTCACGACGCGGTTCGGGGACATCAAGCCCCGAGATCACTATCTGATGAGCTCACCGCTGGCCGAAACCGTGTTCGAGCGGCACGTCGGCGGCCGCATCTACGACCGGGCCGAGGACGGCAGCGTGTTCGCGTGGGCGCGGGTGCTGGCCTACGAGCCGCCGAACCGGGTCGTCTTCAGCTGGGACATCGGGGTTGAGTGGACACTCGAGACCGACCTGGAGAACACCAGCGAGGTCGAGATCCGCTTCATCAGTGAGGCTCCGGACCGCACCCGAGTGGAGCTTGAACACCGCAAACTCGACCGCCACGGTCCCGGCTGGGAGTCGCTGCGTGACGCCATCGGCAACGACCAGGGCTGGCCGCTCTACCTGGAGCGCTTCGTCACCGTGGTCGAATCCGACGAAGTCACCCGGACCGAATCCGACAAAGTCACCGTGGCCGAATCCGACGGAACGGCCAACGGCTGACCAACGGCTGACCAGCGGATCGGCGTGAACGCGGCATGGCGGAGAGCGTCATCCTGATCAACGGGCTTCCGGGCTCGGGCAAGAGCACCCTCGCGGGCGCGCTCGCCCGGGCCACGGGGCTTCCGCTCATTTCGAAGGACGCGCTCAAGGAGGCGATCGCGGGCGCGGCACCGGACGTTCCGGCGCCCGCCCTGGGCCGCGCCGCCGCCGAGCTGATGTGGACCCTCGCGGCGGGCATCCGGGGCGGCGTCATTCTCGAGTCGTGGTGGTTCCGGCCGCGTGACCGCGGCTTCGCCGAGGAGGGTCTGCGTCGCGCCGGGGCCGGCACGGTGATCGAGGTATGGTGCGACGTGCCGGGCGAGACAGCCCGAGACCGATACATCAGGCGAACGAGGCCGGACTATTACGAGGACAAAAGGCATCTGTCCGAGTCGTGGCCGACGTGGATCACCGAGGCGGAACCGCTGGCCTTCGGACCCGTGCTGCGAGTCGTCACCGACGGCCCGGTCGACATCGCCGCGCTGGTAAGCAGAACGACCCGGGAGACGCGCTGGTAAGCGGAACGGCCCGGGAGACGCGCTGGCAAGCGGAACGACCCGGGAGACGCGCTGGCAAGCGGAACGACCCGGGAGAGACGTACGGAATCGGAATGACACGGTGGACCGCCCGCACGAGGCGGCCCACCGTGGCGAACGGTCAGTCGTTGGTGTGTTTCTGGGTGTACTGGTGGATCTGGCTCAGGTTGTAGCGGGCACTGTCCTCCGCCCTCTCCTCCCACGCGAACACGCACACCGTCGCGATGCCGTCGAAACCCACCTCGTTCAGGCTGCCGAAGAACAGGTCCCAGTCGACCTCACCCTGGCCGATGTCGAGGTGCTGGTGGATGCGGGCCGTCGAACCGGGCGGGTTGACGATGTAGCGCAAGCCGGACGAGGCCCGGAAGTCGAACGAGTCGGCGATGTGCACCTGGGTCAGCAGCGGGCCGGCGTAGCGGATGATCTCGGCCAGGTTGCCGCCCTGGTGGAACGTGTGGGGGCAGCAGTAGAGGAAGCTGACCAGGTCCGAGTTGATGCCCCGGATCAGGTTGACCGCGCCGATGCCGTCCTCGAGGAAGTCGTCGGGGTGCGGTTCGAGCACCAGCCGCACGCCCTCCCGCTCGAAGATGGGCAGCAGCTCCTCCATCGACCGCCAGAACTGGGCCTCCGACTCGGCCGCGTGCGACGGGCGGCCGTTGAACTCGGAGTTCATCACGTCCACGCCCAGATCGACGGTGATCTGGATGGCGCGCTTCCAGTACCGTACGGCCGCCTGCCGTTCGTCCTCGTCCGGCCCGGACCACTTGTACAGCGGCAGCACCGACGCCACCGACACCTCCGCGTCGGCCAGCGCCTTGCGGAACGCCGCGACGCCCGCTTTGTCCACGCGGGGGTGCAGGAAGAACGGCAGGAAGTCGTCCCGGGGTGACAGCTCGATGTGGTGATATCCGAGGTCGGCCACCACCCGCGGCAGCTCCAGCAACGGCACCCGCCGCAACATGTACGGATCAAGCGCGATCTTCACGCCGCCCCACCCCCGCAAAGGAGGAAACGGGCCGAACGAGGGCGGGGAGGAATCATGCCGGAACCTCCACGTCGTACAGCTTGGGCTTCTCGGCCAGCGCGACCTCGACCCGCTCGCCGGTGCGCAGGGCGGCCACCCCGGCGTCGGAGACCACGGCCGCCGCGTAGCCGTCCCAGGCGCTCGGCCCGACCGGCCGCCCGTCCAGGCGCAGCGCGTCGATCCACTCCTGGAACTCCACGTCGTACGCGCCGAGGAAACGCTCCCGCCAGTCGACCGGCACCGGGTCGGCCGCCTGCCCGCCGAGCCGGACGCGCACGGGGCTCAGCGACCCGAGGGCCGCCGTCCCGTTCTCGCCCACGATCTCGCCGCGGATGTCGTACCCGTACCGGATGTTGACCGAGGTCTCGACGTCGACCAGCACCCCGTCGGCCATCTCGAACAGCAGCAGCAACGGGTCCTGCAGGTCGCCGCCGTTGCCGCTGCGGCGCGGCGTGAGCACCCGGACCGCGGTGATCTCCTCCCCGAACATCCACCGGACCATGTCGATCTCGTGGACGGCGGTGTCGGTGATCGCCATCTCCTTCTCGTAGAAGCCGGGCACGCTGGGGTTGCGGTGGGCGCAGTGCATCATCAGCGGCGCGCCCAGCTGCCCGGTGTCGAGCACGGCCTTCAACGCCCGGTACGACGTGTCGTAGCGCCGCATATAGCCGACCTGCACGAGCCGGCGGCCGTGCGCGGTCTCGGCCTCGACGATCCGCAGACACGCCTCGGCCGTGGTGGCGAGGGGCTTCTCGCAGAAGACCGGTTTCCCGGCCGCGATCGAGGCCAGCACGTACTGCTCATGGGTCGGCCCCCAGGAGCAGACCACCACGGCGTCCACCGACGGATCCAAGATAAGCGATTCGCCCGATTCGTGAACGCGAGCGCCGACCGAGGAGCCAACCGCGGCGGCGGTATCGACATTCACATCGGCGACGGCCGTGACCGTAACCCCGGCCAGCACCGAGGTCATCCGCCGGATGTGGTCCTGCCCGATCATGCCGGTGCCGATGACTCCGACTCTCAGCATCCGCATCACCGCTTCAACTCGTGGGACAGTTCGGCCAGTTCGTCGCCGCCCGCCATCTGCTGGGTGAGCTCGTCCAGCCCGACCTGCTTGCGCGTCTTGTCGAGCGCCATCGAGCCCAGCTTCAGGATCACGAAGTGGTCGCCGACCATGTAGGCGTGGTGCGGGTTGTGCGTGATGAAGACGACGCCCAGACCGGCGTCGCGGGCCGCCGCCACGTACTTGAGCACGACGCCGGACTGCTTGACGCCCAGGGCCGCCGTCGGTTCGTCGAGGATGAGCACGCGCGCGCCGAAGTAGACCGCGCGGGCGATCGCCACACACTGTCGTTGACCGCCGGAGAGCGTACCGATGGGCTGGTTGATGTCCTTGACGACGATGCCCATCTTGCGCAGCTCGGCGTCGGCGATCTCCTTCATCTGTTTGACCTTGAGCCCGGCCAGGGGGTACTTGCCGGCGGTCAGCTCGGAGCCGAGGAAGAAGTTGCGCCAGACCTCCATCAGCGACACCACCGCGAGGTCCTGATAGACCGTGGCGATGCCGTGACCGAGCGCCTCGCGCGGTGACGAGAAGCTGACTTCCTTGCCGTCGACGCGCACCGTGCCCTCGTTGTGCGGGTGCAGGCCTGACATGATCTTGATGAGGGTGGACTTGCCGGCGCCGTTGTCACCGAGCACGCAGGTCACCTCGCCCGCACCGACGCGCAGGTTGATGCCGCGAAGAGCGCGAATGGCCCCGTACGCCTTCCCGACGTTCTCCATCTCGATGAGCGGCTCGCCCTTGTGCAGTGTCTGATCGGCGTGCGAGGCCAGGGTGTCGGTCATGACTAGCCCACCTTCCGGGCGGTGGCCATCCGTTTGACATAGAGGTTGACCAGCACGGCGAGCAGCAGCATGACGCCGAGGAAGGCCTTGAACCAGTTCGGGTCCCAGCCCGCGTAGATGATGCCGAGGCTGGTCATGCCGAAGATGAAGGCGCCGATCGCGACGCCGATCGCGTTGCCGAAGCCGCCGGTGAGCAGCGTGCCGCCCACGACCGCGGCGATGATGTAGAGGAACTCGTTGCCGACGCCGCCGCCGGCCTGCAGCGTGTTGAACCGGAACAGCTGGTGCATGCCGACGAACCAGCCCAGGAACGACACCGCCATGAACAGCCCGATCTTCGTACGGACCACCGGCACCCCGACCGCACGGGCGCTGTCGGGGTTGCCGCCCACCGCGAAGATCCAGTTGCCGATCCGGGTGCGTTGCAGGATCCAGGCCGCCAGCAGCACAAAGAAGATCCACCACAGCACCGAGGTCCAGACCGTCACCGATCCGATCTTGAAGCTCGACGAGAAGATCTTGCCGAGCGAGTCGAACCCGTCGATGTTGCTGATGTCGGGCGTGGACACCGTGTTGGTGACCAGCTTGGTGACGCCGAGGTTGGCCCCCTGCAGCACGAAGAACGTGCCCAGGGTGATCAGGAAGCTGGGGATGCCGGTGCGCATCACCAGATAGCCGTTGAGGAAGCCGATCAGCAGGCAGAAGACCAGTGACAGGGCGGCGCCGAGCCACAGGTTCACGCCGTAGTACCAGCAGAACATCGAGGTGAACAGGCCGGCGGTGTAGACGATGACACCGGCCGACAGGTCGAACTCGCCGCCGATCATCAGCAGCCCGACGCCGACGGCGACGATGCCGATCACCGAGGACTGGTAGAGCACCGTGAAGAACGACTCGGCCGACCGGAAGGAGGGCGCGAGCACCAGGAAGAAGATGAAGATGATGATCGCCGCCACCAGGGCGCCGACCTCCGGCCGCGAGAGCAGCCGCTGGGCCAGGCCCATGCGTACGCGGTTGGTCGGTTCCGACGGCGCCGGAGCGGGCGCCTCGAGCGTCTGACTCATGAGGGCACCCCGCCTACCGCGTGTTGTTCTTCGTGAACGGGATGATCTTGTCGATGTTCGTCGAGTCGACGAACGACGGACCGGTCAGCACGGCCTTGCCGCCGCCGATGTCGTTGCCGTTCTTGAGGTTCAGATAGAGCGACGTGACGGCCATGTAGCCCTGCACGTACGGCTGCTGGTCGATCGAGAACACGATATTGCCGTTCTTGATCTCCTGGGCGGCCTGCTCGTTGAGGTCGAACGTGACCAGCTTGGCCTGGCTGTTGGCCTGTTCCTTGGCCTTGATGGCGTCCAGCGCCTGCGGTGCGCCCAGCGTCACGATCGCGTCGATCGACTTGTCCTGGGTCAGCTTCGTCTGCAGCGTGGTCGTCACGGCCGCGTCGTCGGCGCCGTTGACCTGGATGTTCTCGGTGCCGGGGACGGAGCTCTTCACACCCGCGCAGCGCGCCTCGAGAGCGACCGAGCCGGTCTGCTGGATCACGCACAGTGGGTGCTTGGCGCCCTGGTCGGCGAGGCGCTTGCCGGCGGTGGTGCCGGCCAGGGTCTCATCGGAGCCGAAGTACATCAGCGCGCCGAGCTTCTGGTACTCGTTGATGCCGGAGTTGAACCCGACGACCGGGATGCCGGCGTCGGTGGCCGCCTTGACCGAACCGGCCAGCGCGTCAGGGGTGACCAGCGTGGTGGCGATGCCGTTCACCTTGGAGTCGACCGCGTTCTGGATCAGCACGGCCTGCTTGGGCGCTTCCGGATCGTTGGAGTACTTCAGTGTGACGCCGGTATCCTTCGCGGCCTGGTTGGCGCCGTTCTTGACCTTGTCCCAGAACGTGTCGCCGGGCGTCTCGTGCGTGATGAAGGCGATCGTGTAGCCGGAGCTGCCGGCCGCGTTGCCGCCGGCGGTCCCGGTGTCCTCGGTCTTCTCACGGCCGCCACTGCTGCACGCGGCGGCGGCCAGCATCACCGCCGTGCCGGCGGCGAGCATCCGGAAGGTGCGTGTCCGAGCGGTCATATCGTTTCTCCTGTATCGGGACGGGGTTTGTCGGCGGCCCGGGAGTGGAGGCCGACCGAGTTGAGATAGGTGCGGGTCCGCTGCGCGATCGGCAGCGGCACGTCGAACTCGACCGGGTACATGTCCTGCTCGACGACGACGAACAGTTCGGCGTCGAGTTCGCTCAGTGCGTCGAGCACGGCGGGCACGTTCGGCTCTCCGGCCGGCGGCTCGACGCTCGCGCCCTGGGCCACGGCCTTGCCGAACGCGAGGTCCTCCTTGACGGCGCGCTCGGCGATGACCGGGTCCATCTGCTTGATGTGCACGTAGCCGATCCGGTCCGGGTACTTGCGGATGATCCCGGGCACGTCGGCCTTCCGGTACGCCAGATGCCCGGTGTCCAGGCACAGCGAGACGTACCGGGGGTCGGTGTCGTCGAGGAAGCGCTCGGTCTGGGCCTGGGTCTCGACCTGGTAGTCGGCGTGCGGGTGGAACCGCATGTGGACGCCGTACTCCTCGAGCAGGATCTTCCCGAGCGTGTTGGAGTTGCGCACCAGCGCCCGCCAGGCGTCCGGGTCGAGCTCGGCCGGCTCCAGATAGGCGTTGGTCACGTCGTCGCGATAGCCCGGCACCGGCACGAACACGACGTTCTGCCCGCCGACCGCGGCCGTGAGAGAGGCGACGTCACGAGCGGCCGCGACCACGGCATCGAAGTCCTTGTGCGGCCCACCGGCGCCGGCCACCGTTCCGCCGGCGACCGAGAGGCCACGCGCGGCGAGCTCGTCCGACAACCGGGCCGGGTCGGTCGGCAGATATCCGTACGGACCGAGTTCGAGCCAGGAGTAGCCGGAAGCGACCATCTCGTCCAGGAAGCGCGACCAGGGAGTCTGCAGAGGATCGTTCGCGAACCACACCCCCCACGAATCGGGGCAGCTACCGAGTTGCAGGTGACGGATTTCCATGAGCAGCCCTTTACGAAGAGGTGGGGAAGTGCAGGGACGCGTCGTACGCGTGGGAAACGTGCGGCCATCGCGAGGTAACGACCTTGCCGCGCGTGTAGAACGAGACGCCCTCGGGACCGTGGATGTGCTTGTCCCCGAACAGGGAGTCCTTCCAGCCGCCGAAGGAGTAGTAGGCCATCGGGACCGGGATGGGCACGTTGATGCCGATCATGCCGACGCGCACGCCGCGCTGGAACCGCCGGGCCGCCTCGCCGCTCGACGTGAAGATCGCAGTCCCGTTCCCGTACGGATTCCGGTTGATCAGATCGATGGCGGCGTCGACCGTGTCGGTCCGCACCACCGACAGCACCGGTCCGAAGATCTCCTCGGTGTACACCTCCATCGACGGCTCCACCTGGTCGATGACGGTCGGCCCGACGAAGAAGCCCTCCTCGAAGCCGGGCACCCTCAGCCCGCGCCCGTCCACCGTGACCTTGGCCCCGGCCCGTTCGCCGCTGTCGATCAGTCCCTCGATGCGCTGCTTGGCCGCGGCCGTGACCACCGGACCCATCTCGCTCGACGGATCACGCCCGTTGCCGACCACCACCTCGCCCGCCTTGCGGTTGACCAGGTCGAGCAGCGCGTCCCCGGCGCCGCCGACGGCCACCGCGGCCGAGATCGCCATGCACCGCTCGCCGGCCGAGCCGAACGCGGCCGCGGTCAGGTGACCGGCCGCGAACTCGAGGTCGGCGTCGGGCAGGATGATCGCGTGGTTCTTGGCGCCGCCCAGGGCCTGCACCCGCTTGCCCCGCTTGCTCGCCTCGTCGTGGATGTAGCGGGCGATCGGGGTCGAGCCGACGAACGAGACCGCCGCGACGTCCGGGTGCTGCAGCAGACCGTCCACCGCGGCCTTGTCACCGTGCAGCACGTTGAACACGCCGTCCGGCAGCCCGGCCTCCTTCCACAGCTCGGCCACGTAGTTCGACGCCGACGGGTCCCGCTCGCTGGGCTTGAGCACGAACGTGTTGCCGCAGGCGATCGCGACCGGGTGCATCCACATCGGCACCATGGCCGGGAAGTTGAACGGCGTGATCCCGGCGCACACCCCGAGCGGCTCGCGGAAGCTGAACACGTCGACGCCGGTGGACGCCTGGTCGCTGTAGTCGCCCTTGAGCAGCTGCGGGATCCCGCACGCGAACTCGATCACTTCGAGGCCGCGCTGCACCTCGCCGGCCGCGTCCGAGAGCACCTTGCCGTGCTCGTCCGAGATGATCCCGGCCAGCTCCTTGACCCGGGCGTTGACCAGCTCGCGGAAGTTGAACAGGGTCTTGGTGCGCTTGCTCAGCGAGGCCTGGCCCCACGTCTCGAAGGCGATCCGGGCCGCGGTGACGGCCGCGTCGACATCGGCGTCGGTGGCGAGCACGACATCGTGCTGCTGCCGGCCGGTGGCCGGGTTGAACACCGGCCCTCTGCGGTTGCCGGACCCGGCGGTGAACTCCCCGCCGATCCAGTGCTCGATGGTAACCATGACAGTCCTTACAGATAGAGGCGTTGGCGGCGCTTGGCGGCGTCGTAGACCGCCCGCGCGTCCTGGGAGGAGGACAGGGACGAGACCTCGGGAACCGGCACGTCCCACCAGGATTCGGAGGACGGCACCGGGGCGAGCGGGTCGGTCTCGATGTGCACGACGGTGAGGCGGTCGGCCTCCCGGGCGCGTTTGAGGCCGTCGGCCAGGTCGGCGATCGTGCGGCAGCGGATCACGGTGGCGCCCAGGCTCTCGGCGTTCGCGGCCAGGTCGACCGGCAGGTGTCCGCCGTCGTAGTCGCCGCTCTCCCCGCGGTAGCGGTAGCTGGTGCCGAACCGCTGCGAGCCGAGCGACTCGGACAGCGCCCCGATCGAGGCGAACCCGTGGTTCTGCACCAGGACGACGACCAGTTTGATGCCCTCGGCGACGGCCGTGACGATCTCCTGGGCCATCATCAGGTAGGAGCCGTCGCCGACCATCGCGAACACCTCGCGGGTCGGGTCGGCCAGTTTGATGCCGAGCGCCCCGGCGATCTCGAAGCCCATGCACGAGTAGCCGTACTCGACGTGGTACTGCTTCGGGTCGCGGGCCCGCCACAGCATCTGCAGGTCACCGGGCAGGCTGCCGGCCGCCTGCACCACCACGTCGCGGGCGCCGCAGGCCTCGTTGACCGCGCCGATCACCTCGGTCTGCGACGGCAGCGGCCCGTGCCCCAGGTGGTAGGCCCGATCGACCGTGGCCTGCCAGGACGCGACCTCCTCGGCATGTTCAGAGGCCCAGGTTGAACCGTCCAGGGCGGCCAGCAAAGCGGAGAGGCCGGCCCGGGCGTCGGCCACGATCGGGTACGCCGCCTGTTTCGACGCGTCGAACGAGGCCACGTTGATGTTCACGAACGTCACGTCCGGGTTCTGGAACGCCGTACGGGAAGCGGTGGTGAAGTCGCTGTACCGGGTGCCGACCCCGATGACCACGTCGGCCTCGGCCGCCAGCCGGTTGGCGACCGGGGTGCCGGTCGAGCCGACCCCGCCCACGGCGTTCGGGTGGTCCCAACTGATCGCGCCCTTGCCGGCCTGGGTGTCGGCCACCGGGATGCCGGTCCCGCGGGCGAACCGGTCGAGCTCGGCCGACGCCTCCGAGTAGATGACGCCACCACCCGCGATGAGCAGCGGCTTCCGCGCCCCGCGAAGGACAGCGGCGGCCCGTTCCACAAAGGCCGGTTCGGCCGCCGGGCGGGCGACGTGCCAGACACGCTTGGCGAACAACGCGTCGGGGAAGTCGTACGCCTCGGCCTGAAGGTCCTGGGGAAGACAGATGGTGACCGCGCCCGTCTGGGCCGGGTCGGTGAGCACCCGCATCGCGCCGAGCAGGGACTGCGGCAGCTGCTCGGGACGCCACACCCGGTCGAAGAAGGCCGACAGCGGGCGGAACGCGTCGTTGACCGACACGTCGTAGCCGGCCGGGCTCTCCAACTCCTGCAGCACCGGCGACGCCACCCGGGTGGCGAACACGTCGGAGGGCAGCAGCAGCACCGGCAGCCGGTTGACGGTGGCCAGCGCGGCCCCGGTCAGCATGTTCGTCGAGCCCGGCCCGATCGAGGCGGTGCACGCCATCGCGCGCAGCCGGTTGCTCATCCGGGCGAACCCGGCGGCGGCGTGCACCATGGCCTGCTCGTTGCGGGCCAGCCGGTACGGCAGATCGGCCTCGCCGGTGCGCTGGGCCTGCAACAGGGCCTGACCGAGACCGGCGACGTTGCCGTGCCCGAAGATCCCGAAGCAGCCCGCGATCGCCCGCTGCTCGACTCCGTCCCGTTCGGTCCACTGGTTGGCCAGGAACCGCACCACGGCCTGCCCTACGGTGAGTCTCACGAACGCGTCCTTTCCTTGCTGGAGGTCATCGGCAGGCGCGGATCGACGTCGACGCCGTTCCACGAGGCCCGCACCCAGCCGTGGGCCGGGTCGTCGCGCACGAGCCATTCGCGCTCGCCGGGACCGGCCATCACGTTGAGGTAGTAGAGGTCGTAACCGGGCGCCGCCATCGACGGCCCGTGCCAGCCGTACGGGATGAGCACGACATCGCCCGTACGCACCTCGGCGCACACGTCGATGGGCCGGTCGGGATGCCCGTACACCCGCTGGTAGGCCGAGCCCGCCGTGCCCGACGGCGAGCCGGCGACCTCGAAGTAGTAGATCTCCTCCAGGCAGGACTCCCCCTCGCCCGGCTCGTCGTGCTTGTGCGGCGGATAGGACGACCAGTTGCCGCCCGGGGTCAGCACCTCGCAGGCGATCAGCCGGTCGGCGTCGAACCGCTCCGGCGTGCAGAAGTTGTTGACCTGTCGGCTGGCCTGCCCGGCACCGCGCAGCTCGACCGCGACGTCGTCGGCCGCTCCGTAGCGGAACGGCAGGCGCCGTCCGGCCCGCGCCGACGGCAACGCGAAACGCCCGCCGTTGGGCGCCCGCACCGTCACCGTCGAGTCGCGCGGCACATATGCGAAATCGGTCACCCGGGTGAAGACCGAACGCCGCCCGGTCAGCGTCATCCGCTCGTCGTCGCAGGTCACGTCGCAGCCACCGCTCAGCGGCAGCACCAGCATCTCGTCGTCGCCGGTCAGGAACGTGGCGCGTGCGCCCACCGGCAGGTCGAGCACGCGCAGGCCGCTGTAACCCCACCCGGCGTTCTCGGGGGTCACGACGACGTCGAACGGCTTGTCGGCGGTGCTGCCGCTGGGCATCAGCGGGTTCACTCGGGCCATCACAGCAGGCTCACCGCCCGATCCACGGCGTCGCCCACCGAGCCGCTCGCCGGATAGAGCAGCGACCGCCCGATCACCAGCCCCTGCACGGTCGGCAGGTCAAGAGCCTTGCGCCATTCCGCGTACGCGGCCTCGCCCTCCCCGCCCAGGATCAGCGCGGGCAGCGTGGTCGACGCCATGACCCGTTCCATGTCCCGCACCACCGGAACCTTGAGCCAGGTGTAGGCCGAGGTCGTGCCCAGCCCGGCGGCCACCGTCATCGCGCGGATCATCGCCTCGGCCGTCAGCTCGTTGCGCACCCGCCCGTCGACGCGGTGCGAGATGAACGGCTCGACCATGGCCATCCGCCGGTGTGCGGCCAGGTCGCTGACCGCCGCCCCGCAGGACTGCAGGGTCGCCACCGTGCCCGGGTCGTCCGGGTCGATGCGCAGCAGCATCTTGCCGCCCTCGAACCCGGCCGCGGCGATGCTCGGCGCGTCGTAGGCGGTGAACCGGTCGTCGATCTCGAACGACGTGCCGGCCAGCCCGCCGCGGTTCATCGACCCGATCACGACCTTGTCGTCGAGCGCGCCCAGCAGCAACAGGTCTTCCAGGATGTCGGGAGTGCCGAGCACGCCGTTGACACCCGGCCGCGACAGCGCCGTGCGGAGACGGTCGAGCAGGTCGACCCGGTTGGCCATCGCCAGGGGGTCGTCGCCGGCCCGCAGCGCGCCCCGCGCCGGGTGGTCGGCCGCGATGATCATCAGCTTGCCGTGCGGGCCGAACAGCGAGGACGGCCGGCGGCGGGCCGAGGCGGCGGCCGCGATCGCCGCCGGGCGCCGGGTGCGGATGTCCAGGAGGTCGTCGAGGTCAGGCATCGGAGGCCTCCCGGATCAGGGCGCGGACTTCGGCTTCGGTGGGCATGGCGTCGGCGCAGGACAGTCGCGAGGCGACGATGGCTCCGGCGGCGTTGGCGAAGCGCATCGTCGCCTCGAGCTCCCATCCGGCCAGCAGGCCGTGGCAGAGGGCGCCCCCGAACGCGTCACCGGCACCGAGGCCGTTGACCACCTCGACCGGCACCGGGGGCACCTCTGTCCGATTTGTTCCGTCCGAGGCGAGGACGCCGGCGGGCCCCTGCTTCACCACGGCCAGCCCGATCCCGGCCTCATGCAGCTTCTGCGCGGCCTCGTCCGGCTTGCGGGCGCCGACCGCAGTGTCCGCTTCGTCCAGGTTGCCCACGGCAACGGTCGCGTAGGGAAGCGCGTGGGCGTACCAGTGCCGCGCCTCCTCCCGCGACTGCCAGAACATGGGCCGGTAGTCGAGGTCGAACACGGTGATGCCGGATTTGGCGCGATGCCTCAGGGCGGTCAGGGTGGCCGTACGAGAAGGCTCTTGAGAAAGCCCCGTACCGGTGACCCAGAAGATGTCGGCGTCGCGGATCGCGTCGTAGTCCAGTTCGGACGGGTGGATCTCGAGGTCGGGCGCCTTGGGGAACCGGTAGAAGTAGAGCGGGAAGTCGTCCGGCGGGAAGATCTCGCAGAACGTCACCGGCGTCGGCAGCGAGGACACCGGCGTGACGAAGCGGTCGTCCACACCGAACCCGCGCAACGCGTCGTGCAGGAACTCGCCGAACGGGTCGTCACCGGTCCGCGTGATCACCGCCGACCGCCGGCCGTATCGGGCCGCGGCCACCGCGACATTCGAGGCGCTGCCACCGAGGAACTTCTCGAAGGTCCGAACCTCCCGCAACGACACCCCGGCCTGCTGCGGGTACAGGTCGACACCTATACGTCCCATCGTCAGTACCTCATCGGCGGGCATGCGTAAGCCTCCGGAACCCCTGGATTCGCCTGAGATCGCGAGATGTGGGCACGCTGACGCGCACCGGATGCCGTGCTGATTACGGCGCAGTGAAAAGAGGGTGATTGCCGCCGGTAGCCGACCGGCGACTCTAGGTTTGCTGCCTTCGATGTAATAACTTGGAGCCGCGTACGTCAATACTTTGTAACGACAAACTGAGTTCGCTTGTCATGACAAACTCAGGGAGCGAGGGTTTCGCGGTGACTTCCCCACAGGCGCGGGTCCGTCCAGTCGAAGTGGACCGGACCTCTCCCGTACCGCTGTATTTCCAGGTGGCCACCCGATTGCAGGAGCTGATCGAGAAGGGCGAGATCGGTGTCGGCGCCCGGATCGAGAACGAGGTCGATCTCGCCGAACGCCTCGGGGTGTCCCGCCCCACCACCCGGCGCGCCATCCAATATCTGGTCGAGCGCGGCATGCTCGTCCGCAAGCGCGGCGTCGGCACCCAGGTCGTGCACCCCAAGGTCCGCCGCCCGGTCGAACTGTCCAGTCTCTACGACGACCTGGTGGCCGGCGACCGGGCCCCGCGCACCGAGGTGCTGCGCCTCGAGGTCATGCCCGCCTCCGACACCGTCGCGACGGCCCTCGAGATCGCCCCCGGCACCGCCGTCACCTGGATCGAACGTCTCCGGTACGCCGGCGGGGAGCCCCTGGCCCTCATGCACAACGCCATCCCGGTCGACGTGCTGCCGCTCACCCACGACGACCTCGCGTCCCACGGCCTCTACGAGCTGCTGCGCCGCAACGGCCTCACCCCGCGCATCGCCACCCAGGTCATCGGCGCCCGTTCGGCCACGCCGGCCGAGGCCAAGGTCCTCGAGGAGAAGCGCGGCGCGTCGTTGCTCACCATGACCCGCACCGCCTGGGACGCCGGCGGGCGCGCGCTCGAATACGGCAGCCACGTCTACCGGGCCAGCCGCTACAGCTTCGAGATCAACCTCAGCGCCGGTTAGAAGATCAAGATCCGGATGTCCCATCGAGGTGGGGAGTACAGACCGTCGCTCCCGCGGAGGCCGGGCGCGGCCGCCGCTCGCTGCGCTCCTGTCGTCCGCACCCTTCATTCGGCGGAACCACTCACCCTCGCGGCGCTCCGCGCCGCACCCCCACGCTCCGCTATCTGTCCCCGACCCAGCTCAGGGGACAGTTGACCGTTCTCGCCGACACATCGCTTCCCTAGCGTCGGCACCATGCGTAAAACCATGCAAACCGCTCTGGTGGCCGGACTCCTGACGGCCACCGCCGCCGCACCGGCCCAGGCCGCGGCCCCCAACCAGAAGTTCGGCGTCCAGTACCTCAACTACTCCGGCGCCTACTGCGGGGTCCGGATCACCACCAGCCCGAACGTCGGCTTCGCCTACATGTGGTGGGACGAGACCGACCAGGCGCACGTCAACCACCTCAACGCCACCGACCAGCAGCCCGGCGGCCAGCAGATGCGCGTCGAGATCGACCCGGTCCGGGCCGGTGGCAACATCACCTACCCGACCAAGCAGGACGGATATTGGGAGTACAACTACGGCTACGGCATCACCCAGTGGCGCCTGCACGCCAACGGTGGCACCTCGGGCTGGGTGACCACCCCCAAGGCCTACTGCGGCCGGTAACGCCCACTTCTGATCCGGGGGGCGGGTTTCCGGGCCCGCCCCCAGCTGTGGAAAACATCCGGCGGGCGGACGCGCTCAGAGGCCGCGACCGGGCGACGTAGGCGGCCACGTCATCGGGGGCGCGGGGGAAACGGGATCGTCCGCCGGGGCCGGACCGCCGGGCCCGGCCCGACCGGGCGCGGCCGAGGGGGACGACGGGTAGGCGGGATACGGCGCGTCCACGGGCTCGTGGGCGGCCGGGAACCGGGCCCGGACCTTGGTCGCGCATGCGGTCAGGGCGTCGTGCGGGCTGACGTCGAGGCTGGCGATCGCGACCAGGGCGGTGAACGCCACGTCGGCCAGCTCGGCCGCCACCTCCTCGCGGGTGTGGGTGACGCCCTTGCGCGGGTTCTGCCCCAGCAGGCCGATCCACGCCTGGGCCGCCTCGCCCGCCTCCTCCGTGACCTTGAGGATGCGGCAGGTCAGTTCGAGCGGCAGGGTCCCGTTCGACAGGTCGAGCCACTTGCGCGCGGCGTCGACCGCCGGCCAGATCGGATCACTCACGTCAATCCCCCGCCCTCGGCAGCCGCTACCGTAGCTGCCCCAGCCCGCGCGCGCGTGGCCCCGTCCCCGTTCGGACGACCAGGACGACCCCGACCGGCGACCGACAGCCAGCGGCACGGCCTTACCCCGTACGGAAGAAAACGGCTGGTCGGGGTTGATAGGCAAGTGAACACTTGCCTATGGTGGGGAGCATGACCGAGAGCCCGGAGGACGAGAACGTCTTCCGCGCGCTGGCCGACCCGACCCGGCGGAAGATCCTCGACGAGCTGACCGAGCGCGACGGCCAGACCCTGTTCGAGATCTGCGCCCGGCTGGCCATGAAACACCAGCACACGGCCTCACGCCAGTCGGTCTCGCAACACCTCGACACGCTCGCCGCCGCGGGGCTGGTCACCAGCCGGCGCGACGGGCGCTACAAGTTCCACTACCTCGACACCACACCCCTGCGGCGCCTCACCGAACGCTGGCGCCGGCCGGAGACCAAGGAGACCTGATGCGCATCACCATCACCAGCGTCATCGTCGACGACCAGGCCAAGGCCGAGCGCTTCTACGTCGACGTGCTGGGTTTCGTGAAGAAGCACGACGTCCCGCTCGGCGAGTCGCGCTGGCTGACTGTCGTCTCCCCGGAAGACCCGCAGGGGTGCGAGCTGCTGCTCGAGCCCGAGGGCCACCCGGGCGCCAAGCCGTGGAAGGCCGGGCTGGTCGCCGACGGCATCCCGTTCACCCAGTTCACCGTCGCCGACGTGCAGGCCGAATACGAGCGCATGAGCGGCCTCGGCGTCCGGTTCACCCAGGAGCCGGCCGACATGGGCACGCTCTGGACGGCCGTCTTCGACGACACCTGCGGCAATCTGATCCAGATCATCCAGATGAAAGAGACGGCTGAATAGGCCGAACGAGTCACCGGGGATGACGGTGACGGGGTGACGCCGTGACTCGCCGTTCATGAGAGATCGGGCGGCGAACGGTTGCCCTTATCGGGATCGATCCGGACGATCGGCGTCGATACGCCCCCGATCGGAAGGACCCGACGTCACGTGCAGTCATCCCCGTCCCTGACCGGCAGTGTCCCCGGCGAGGCGGCCACCGCCGATCTCAGCGGCCGCTGCGTCGGCAACTCGTACGTCCTGGTCTGCCCGGTCGGGCACGGCGCCACCGGCACGGTCTGGCGCGGCATCGACCGGTCCTCCGGCGCCGACGTGGCGGTCAAGCTGCTGCACGAGGGCCTGCTACGCCAGCCCAAGCTGGTCATCCGCTTCGTGCAGGAGCGCACGATCCTGAGCATGATGCGCCACGAGAACATCGTGGGCGTCCGCGACCTGTTCAGCGTCGGCGGGTCGCTCGCGCTCGTCATGGACTACGTGTCCGGCGGCAGCCTGCGCAACCATCTGCGCGCCGAGGGCACCCTGGCCCCGGCCGACGCCGCCGACCTGCTGGCCCAGGTCGCGGCCGCGCTCACCCAGGCCCACGAGCTGGGCGTGGTGCACCGCGACGTGAAGCCGGACAACATCCTGCTGCAGGAGAACGAGGGCCGCCTCGAGGTCCGCCTGACCGACTTCGGCATCGCCCGGGTGCTCGACACCGCCGGCCTGACCACCCCGCAGGCCATCGTCGGCACACCCCATTACATGGCTCCGGAGGCGATCCAGGGCGAGGCCGTCCCCGCCTCCGACGTGTACTCGGCCGGCGTCGTCCTCTTCGAACTCATGACCGGGGCTCCCCCGTACGCGGGAGAGCCGTTGGCGGTGCTGCGGGGTCACCTGGACGAGACGCCGGTCCGCCCCGACGGCATGCCCCAGCCGGTGTGGGAGCTGATCACCTGGTGCCTGGCGAAGGACCCGGAGCGCCGACCGGCCGCCGCCGAACTGGGCGCCGCCCTGCGCGAACTCGCCCGCCGGACCGCCGGTGTCCCCGCCATGGCCGCCCCCGAGGAGGAGCCCGAAGACACCGCCACCCCGCATCTGGGCATCCGGGCCGTGGCGCATCCCTCCGTACGCCGGCCGACGTCGCGCAAACGCCCGCGCAACGGTCCCCGCTCGTGGATGTGGCGCCGACCCTGGGCGATGATCGCGCTGATGGCGGGCGTGGTGGCCGTGTCCGGGGTGAGCGGCTTCAACGCGTGGAAGCTGATCAGATCGGGTGACCGACCGGCCGCCGCGTCACCGCCGCAGTCGTCGGCCGGGCCCGGTGCGCAGAGCATGCTGGGCCCGAGCCGGGCCGTCGCCACCTCGGCCCCGCCGGCCCTGAGCGCGCCCCCGCCCAGTGTTCCCGGCCTGCCCGCCGGCGCGTTGCCCAGCGGCCCCGGCGGCGCATTGCCCGCGCAACAGCCGGGGCCGGCCGGCGACGGCCGCAACCCGGAAGCCCCGGTCGGCGTCGGAGTGTCGGCGGGACCGGGTGGCGCCCGGGCCGAGGCCACGTTCGGTCCATGGCAGTGCGGCGACGAGTACGA
This sequence comes from Paractinoplanes ovalisporus, assembly GCF_016834655.1. Lineage (GTDB taxonomy): Bacteria > Actinomycetota > Actinomycetes > Mycobacteriales > Micromonosporaceae > Actinoplanes > Actinoplanes ovalisporus. The sequence continues at coordinate 13,131 of NZ_JAENHP010000027.1, read as the reverse complement.
CTGGGATCTCGGCCACCCCGTGCTGGCACGCCCGTGTCATTCCGTGGGCGGCGACGTGCGGGTGATCGGCCAGATGGAGGCGATGCCCGGTGTGCAGGCCGACATCTCGCTGACGCTGCGGGACGCCTCCAGCGACGAGGTGGTCTCCGGCCCGTACACCTGCAAGGGTCTGATGTTCACGGACTTCGCGCTGAAGCACGCGTGCGGCCCGGTCGACCTGAAGCCCCCGCGCGGGCGCCGGCTGGTGCTGGTCGAGACGTGGGAGTACACCCAGCGCCCGCTGCTGCCCGGCGGTACCGCACGGGGACCCGAGTTCAGCTGGTGAAAAGCAGTGAACAGAGGGCGCGGCCGGACGGTGGCCGCGCCCTCTCGTACGGAAGCTGTCAGGCCCGCCACATCCGGAAGAACGGCGTGCCGTCGGGGAGCAGCATCTCGAACGGGTCCATGTCGGCGTAACCGACCCGGTGGTAGAGCCGCACGTTGTTGGCGTTCGTCGCCTCGAGGTAGGCCGGGACGCCGGCCTTGTCGAGCTCCTCGTGCGTGCGGGCCATCAGCAGGCTGCCCAGCCCGTGCTCCTGGTGGTCGGGGTGCACGGCCAGGAACGCCAGGTGCCAGTGCGCGTCGTGCGGGTGGTGCTTCTCGAACAGCACGTCCAGCGCGACGAACCGGTCGATGTACTCCCCGGCCAGGGCGTTCAGACGCTCCTCGTACGCCTCCGGGTCGGGCGACTCCTTGGTGTAGTCGAACCAGACCGCGGTCGCCGCGTGACCGCCCCCCTCCGGCAGGTCGATCACGTCGACCCGGCCGTACTTCTGGGCGTGCTCGGTGAGCAGCGTGAAGAAGTCGGCCATCACCTTCAGGCGGTCGTCGAGCGGCGGCACCAGATAGGCGTTCGCGTCGAGGTTGAAGAAGGAGTGGCTGATGAGGTGCCCGATCGCAGGGATCTCCTCGTCACGGGCGGAGCGGATCTCGGGGTACGACGTCACTGGTGGTCCTTCGGTTCGGTGGAGGCGAGAGCGGCGGAGAAACCGCCCGTCGAGGTGGCGCTGCGGGCGCCCAGGCCGATGCCGGCGTACACCTGCGGGCGGCTGCCGCGCAGGATCAGCGCCCAGATGACGCCCGCCACGAGCAGCACGGCGAACGCGAGCGGCACCACCCAGGTCGGCTTGCTGCCGGGGTCGACGCCGAACAGCGTGGCGATGTTGCTGAGGGCCAGGTACGACATGATCAGCAGCAGGACCGTGCCGAGCACGGGCGCGCCGAGGCGGTGCCAGAAGTCCTCGCCCTCCGGGTGCCGCACGAAGTAGCCGATGACGGCGATCGAGGTCAGGGTGATCAGCAGGAGCACGCCGATACCGCCGCCGCTGCCGCCCCAGAAGAACAGGTTGACCAGCGGGTCCCAGCCGGCCACGGCGTAGACGACGATGACGGTCAGGCCGAGCGCGCTCTGGATCAGCGAGCCGTTCTTGGGGGCGCCGGTGCCGGGGACCGTACGGCCGAAGGCGCGCGGCAGCACCCCTTCGCGGCCGAGCGAGAACATGTAGCGGGCGATGATGTTGTGGAACGAGATCATCGCGGCGATCAGCGACGTCAGGAACAGCGCGTAGCCGAGGTCGACGGCGCGCCCGCCGAGCTGGTCGGAGGCGACGTTGAAGAACAGGTCGGGGCCTTCCTGCCCGGCCCGGCCGACGACGTCGGGACCGGCGGCCGAGATCATCGACCAGGCGGCGAAGCCGTAGAGCACGGCGATCAGGGCGATGGCGATGTACGTGGCGCGGGGCACCGTGCGGCGCGGGTCGCGCGACTCCTCGCTGAACACCACGGACTGCTCGAAGCCGACGAAGCCGGTGATGGCCATGGCCAGCAGGGCGCCGGCGCCCGGGCCGACCAGGCTGCTCACGTCGACCGGGGCCGAGGAGGCCTGGAAGTTGGGCGAGAAGAGGTCGGCGATGCTGAACGCGAACACCACGATGATCTCGGCGACCAGCAGGGTGGCCAGGACCTTGCCGTTCACGGCCACGTCGCGGACGCCGAGGACGGCGGTCAGCGCCCACACCACCAGCGCCAGGATCCACCACTGGATGTCCAGGCCGAACCACTTGTCGAACAGCGGGGAGGCGATGGCGCCGAAACCGCCGTACGCGGCGATCTGGAACATGTTGTAGGCCAGCAGCGCCACCCAGGACGCGCCGACGCCGAGCGGTCGGCCGATGCCCTGCGAGATGTAGGCGTAGAAGGCGCCGGCGTTCGCGATGTGCCGGGCCATGGCGACGTAGCCGACGGCGAAGATCGCGAGCACCACGGCGACCGCCACGAAGGCGATGGAGATGCTGGTCAGCTCGGTGACGGCGAGGCCGGTGGGCACGACGCCGGCGACCACGGTGAGGGGCGCGGCGGCCGACATGACGAAGAAGACCACCGCGGCGACGCCGAGGCGGTCACGAGCCAGGGCTGTCGACAGCTGGCTCTGGGGTGGTTTTGTTGCGGTGGCGGACACGCGGTCTCCAGGAGGGGGTTGAGAAGGGGGTGTGTTGAGAGTCGGGGGTGTCAGGCGCGCCGGGCCATGACGGCGTCGCCCACCGCGGCCTCGGCCTGGCCCACCAGCTCGAGCAGCATGGCGGGAAGCCGGCGCCGGAGCTGCTCGAACAGCGCCGTGCGGTCGCGGACGTCGAGGGTCAGAAAGACGTGCTGGTCGAGACCGGTGGCCAGGATCAGTCCGGTGAGGACCAGGTCGGGGATGTCGAGGTATTCGCCCCGGCCGACGAACGTGCGGATCCGGGTGGCGGGCCACCCGGCGATCATCGAGTCGGAGGGAACGAACGAGACCTTGTTGCTGCCGAACAGGCCACGCTTCTCCTGGCGCTGCACGAGGGCGGCGCGGGCGAGGCGGCGCTCGACCAGGTCGGTGGCCACACCGGTGGCGAGGAACGAGATCCAGTCCCGTACGGCCCGATGGTGGCCCTCGCGCAGCAGCTGGTCGAGGACGGCGTTGGCGGCGGGATCACCCGTCGGCCGGTCGTCGATGATCTGGATCTTGCCGTCCACGATGTCGAGGCGGCGCCAGAGCACCAGCTCGCCGATCAGGGCGGCGGCCATGCCGAGGCCGAGTGTCGCCGGAGAGAGCAGGCACTTGCCCTTGACCGAATCGTGCGCGGTGAGGAACAGATCATCGGCGAGGGGTAGCTGAGCCGATGCCGTCACGGCACGTCTCCTCTCCACTTCGGTATGCACAGGGGGTGACGCGCGGATGCCTCGCCCCGTGATTACCCAAAGTGATGCTCGCGGCTCGTTGCCTTCGTTACGGTCTGCGCCCCCCAGAACGACATCGCGTAGCATGCCAGCGAGGTCATCTTTGCGCAACGTCCTCTTGGGACCGAATTTTCGTCCGATGTGGCCGGACGCAGAATGCATTCTGCAGCAATTCTCCTACCAGGCCCTTTAGGGTCCAAACGATTATTGAGCACACTAGAATTCACAGTTTGATGCACGTCTTTCGATGCATTTGGCGTACCCCCGACGTGGTGTGCGAATGCACGTGCATCGCGATGACGGACAGTGCGCGCAAGATCGCTAGTGCACGGAGAGTAACTGCGGACCGCTTCGGCGGCGGGCATCCTGGGAAACGGTCGCGCGATCGGGGACGCCGACTAAACTCCCTGGTAAGGCAGGGTTCCGTTCAGCAATCTCCCAGCTCAACCGGGGACGATCAACAGGTTGCCGCCCCGCTTATCCGCCCGGAGGTTCCTTCCCCATGCTTGAGGTCACCGCGCTCGGCTGGACGCTGACCATCGGGGTCATCGTCGCCCTGCTCGCCCTCGACCTGACACTCGGTGTGCTCAGGCCGCACGCCGTCGGCTTCCGCGAGGCGGCCGCCTGGTCCGTCTTCTACATCGCGGTCGCAGTCGCGTTCGGTGTCGTCTTCGGCTCGATCGCCGGCTGGGACTTCGGCGCGCAGTATTTCGCGGGCTACATCGTCGAGAAGAGCCTGTCGGTCGACAACCTCTTCGTCTTCGTGATCATCATGACCACGTTCGCGGTGCCCGAGAAGTATCAGCAGGAGGTGCTGACCTTCGGCATCATCATCGCGCTGATCCTGCGGGTCATCTTCATCGCCCTCGGCGCGACGCTGCTCAACGCGTTCTCGTTCATGTTCCTGCTCTTCGGCCTGCTGCTGATCTTCACCGCGGTCCAGCTGTTCCGGCACCGCGACGAAGACCCCGACGTCGAGGACAACGCCCTGGTCAAGGCCAGCAAGCGGTTCCTGCCGGTCACCGACGACTACATCGGCGGCAAGATGATCACCCGGGTCGACGGCCGCCGGGTCGTCACCCCGATGTTCATCGTGCTGATCGCGATCGGCAGCTCCGACCTGCTGTTCGCGCTCGACTCGATCCCGGCCGTGTTCGGCGTGACCAACGAGGCGTTCATCGTCTTCGTCGCCAACGCGTTCGCCCTGCTCGGCCTGCGCGCCCTGTTCTTCCTCGTCAAGGGGCTGCTCGACCGCCTGGTCTACCTCTCGGCGGGCCTGTCGGTCATCCTGGCCTTCATCGGCGTCAAGCTGATCCTGCACTGGCTGCACGAAGACATCACCAAGTCGGCGCCCGAGATCCCGACGTCGCTGTCGCTCATCGTCATCATCGGCGTCCTGGCCGTCACCACGGTGGCCAGCCTGATGAAGTCGCGCAAGGACCCCGACGTCAAGGCCCACGCGGGCAGCCTGCGCGCCCACGACAAGGAACGCCACTGACGGCTTCGCGCCGGCCGGCCGACGTCAGGGCGCACGCCAAGGGAACGCCACTGACGGCTTCACAGCCGGCCCGACGTCAGAGCGCACGGCAAGAACACCGCTGAGGCAGCGAACGGCCCCCGGAGGGATTTCCCCCGGGGGCCGCGTCGAAGTCTGGCGGGCCGGCGAACCGGCCCGGTGGGCTGGGTCAGCCCCGGTAGCCGCCCAGACCGGCGGTCTGGCGTCCGCTGCTCTGCTGACGCTCGACGTCCTGGCGGTAGAGGATCGCGCGGATCTGCTCGGTCTCCTCGGCGCTGTGCCGGCTGAGGAGCTCGTCGATCTCGGCGCGCTCGGCGGTGGTACGGAACGACGCCAGCTCCTCGGCGAGCCGGCGGTGAGCGACGCGCATCGTGCGCCGGTTCGCCAACGCCGTACGCGCGTCGCGAAGCGTGGTCGTGAACTGCATGGCCGTCTCCTTAACGGATAGTGATGGCGATAGGCCTCGTCGCCTTCCTGTACAACGATCCGCGGGCGGCGCTTCATACCCAAATCGAGCAGGTAAAACTTGGAAGACGGAAGTGATGGCGGCCACGGAAATCCTGTTGCCGGGGTCACTCTGAGTGCCGAAGTGGCTGGTCAGACACTCGTGGTGACTTCGGCCACCACTGTGGGCAGACGGGACGACAGCTGGGTCCGCGACCGCACGCCCAGTTTGCGGTAGATGCGGGTCAGCGTCGCCTCCACCGTCTTCACGCTCAGATAGAGCCGCCCGGCGATCTCCCGGTTGCTCGCGCCGTCGCGCACCAGCCCGGCGATGCGCAGCTCGGTCGAGGTCAGTCCGAGATCGATCGGCGTGCCCGCGGCCGAGGTGCCGGCCAGGGCCCGCTCGGTCTGCTCGGCCCACGGCTTGGCGTCGGCGGCCAGGAAGATGGTCAGCGCGGCCCCGATCGCGAGGCGGGCGGCCGCGTACCGGCGGCGCCGCCGCTCGGCGCTGCCCTGCACGAGCAGCGAATGGGCCTGTTCGAGCGGCTGGTGCAGCTGCTCGAAATGCTGGGCCGCCGAGGCCGACAGCAGCACGGCCGAGTCGACCTGCCCGCTCTCGCTGAGCACCACCGCCGCGGCCCGGTCCAGATAGCTGGCCAGCCCCGGGTTGTCGCCCAGCCGGTCGGCCGCCGCCCTCGCCGCGGCCAGCGTCGCCACCGCCTCGTCGTGCTCGCCGAGCGCGGCCAGGCCACCGGCCAGGTCGGCGTGCCAGCGCACGATCATCGGGTCGGCCCCGCCGGAACCGGCCTCGAGGTCACGCAGCCGGCGCAGCGCCGCCACCCCGGCCCGGGTCTCCCCCGCCCTCAGTTCGGCCTGGCCCAGGGCGTGCAGGTTGCGGCGCAGATAGAGGGTGTCGCCCTCCTGTTCGGAGGCGCGCACCCCCCGGCGGGCGAAACCGGTGGCCGCGGCCAGGCTGCCGCCCGCCAGCTCGGCGATGGCGGCCGTGAACCAGGTCGGACCGGGGCTCAGACCGGCCCGCTGGGCGGCCCGGACGGCGCGGTGGGCGTAGTTCAACGCCTCCCGGCAGCGCCCGGCCCGGGTGGCCACCTCGGACAGGCTGCGCAGCACCTCGACCCGGGCCTCGCCGATGCGGTCGCGCTCGGCCACCGCCAGCAGGCCGAGCAGGGCGGCCCGGGCCTCGTCGAGCCGGTCGTCCATCATGGCGAACCGGGCCGCCACATAGCGCGGGCCGTAGTGCAGCCAGTCCGGCGCCGGGTTGGCCGGCAGCACGAGGGCCTGGGTGAGGGTGTCGGACCAGCCGGGCTCGCCGCGCAGACGTTCGATCTGGGCCAGCACACTCAGCGCCATGGCCTCGGTGGTCGGGTCGCCGGCCCGGCGGGCGGCCAGGGCTGTGCGGGCGGCCTCGTCGGCGGCGCGGTCCGGGTCGCCGCGCAGCAGCGAGGCCCAGGTGAGCCGCAGCAGCACCGGGGCGCGCAGGGCCGGGTCGTCCCCGGCCTCGGCCTGCGCGGCCGCGAACATCTCCCCCATCTCGGCCAGCCCCTGCCCGGCCAGGTCGATCAGCACCAGCCGGGCGCACACCCGGTGCCGGGCCGGGGCGTCGGCGGCCAGCACCGCCTCGGCGGCCCGGCCGGCCAGGTCGGCCGCTCCGCCGGCGAGCCCGCTGCGGGCGGCCTCGACCAGCCAGTCGACGCGGCGGGCGGCATGGGTGTGCGGGCACCGGTCGGCGGCGAGCAGATAGAGCTCGGCGGCCCGGCGGCCGGGGGCGCGGGCGGCCGCCTCGGCCAGCGAGCGGGCGACCGACGCGTCCGGCACCGAGCTGCGCATCGCCCGGTGCCGCAGGGCCTGGACGGGGTCGACGGCGCCGGCCGCGAGCGCGGTGTGGGCCTCGGTGCGCAGCCCGGCCGGGGCGTCCTCGGCGATCACGGTGGCGAGCAGGGGCGGGGTGAAACGGACGGACTCACGGTCGACGGCGACGACTCCGGCCGCGGTGGCCAGGCGCAGGTCCCGTACGGCGTCCTCGCAGCCCGCCCGCAGCAGCACGGTGACCGTGGGGTCGGTCGCGAGCGCGGCCACCAGCAGGGTGCGCAGGGCCTCGGCGGGCAGGGCCGCAAGCCGGTCGCGCAGCAGGTCACGGACGGCCTCGGGCAGCGGCGCCGGGCGCCATGCCTCGCCCGACGGCTGGGCCGCGGCGAGGGCGAGGGCCAGGAACGGGTTGCCCGCGCTGGCCTCGTGCAGGCGGCTCGCCGTGCGGCAGCCCAGGCCGTGGGCCTCCAGCAGTTCGGTCAGGTCGTCGGCGTCGAGCGGGGGCACGGCCAGTTCGAGGGCAGGCGCCGGGCAGAGCCGGACGGCACGGCGGCGCCCGGTCGACTCGGGGCGATGCCCGGACGGTCCGGTGCGGCGCTCGGACGGTCCGGTGCGGCCTTTGTACGGCTCGGGGTGGCGTTCGTACGGCTCGGGGTGGCCTTTGTGCAGCTCGGGGCGGCCTTCGTATGGCTCGGTGCGGGCTTTGTACGGCTCGGGGCGGCCGTCGTATGGCTCGGTGCGGCCTTCGTATGGCTCGGTGCGGGCTTTGTACGGCTCGGGGCGGCCTTCGTACGGCTCGGGGCGGCGCTCGGCGGCGATCACCCGGACGCGGGGGCCGGGACGGCGGCGCATGGCGAACGCGATCAGCTCGGCCGACTCGGCGTCAAGCCACTGGCAGTCGTCGACCACGATCAGAACCGGCCGGCTGCGGGCGCAGCGGGCCAGCAGCAGCGGCAGGACGAGGCGCCGGGCGAGCGCGGCGGCACCGGCGCGCGGCGGCAGACCCTGCCTCAGGGCGGCGAGCGCGGCCCGTTGGGCGGGTGGCAGATCGAATCCCGCCGACTGCGGGAGCTGCGCCATCAGGTCGGCGATTCCCGCGTACGGAATGCGGCGCTCGGAACGCACCGGGCGCAAGCGGACGACCAGCTCACCCCGGGCGCCGGCCGCCGTGGCGACCGCGTCGAGCAGCGCCGTCCGGCCGATCCCGGCCGGTCCGTGCAGGGCGACCCCACCGCCCACGCCGAGGCGGTTCTCGATCGTCGCGAGAATCTCGCCTCGGCCTCGCAGGGCACTCACGTCGGACTGCACGCTTGCCCCTCCCCAGGTCCGAGCCCGACTCAGACTAAGAAGCGGCGGGGCGATGCATCAATGGATTCACATATGACAACGCCATATCAGTCGTCACCTATCACCGCGATAGGCGCACGGATCAGTCGTCGTCACCCTCGTCGTCGTCGCGTCACCGCGGCAGGCGCGGCGGGTCAGTCGTCGTCACCCACGTCGCCTCACCGCGACCGGCGTGCCGGCTCAGTCGTCGTCGTCACCGTCGTCGTCATCGTCGTCGCCGTCCCCGCCCGGGCAGCCCGAGAGAGTCAGCACGGTGGCCGCGCCGCCCGCCAGCAGCAGCGCCCGGCCGAAGAAGGCACGCCGGTTGATCCCGGCCCCGCCGGTGTCGTCCCGTTCACGAGTCGCTTCGTCCATGCCCCGCATTGTGTCAGCGAGCCGACGTATCCGGGGAGGTCTGTCACCGCCCTTCCGCGCAGACCGCAACAGACACACACGCGAGGTGACCATGTCGGAATGGATCGTGGTGCCCTGTCTGCTCCGGCTGCGCGCCGAGTTCAACGAGCTCGCGCCGCGGCGGCGGAAGGGCGCGGAAGGAACGATCGGCGACGAGAACCACGACTCGACGTCGGACCACACCCCGGACGAGGACTCCAAGTTCCTGCGGCACCGCGACGCCGACGACGTCAACGAGGTGCACGCCCTCGACGTCGACAGCGAGCTACGGCTGCCCGCCGTGAGCATGGAGACCGTCGTGCAGTTCCTGCTGGGCCGCTGCCGCTCCGGCGCCGAGCGGCGGCTGCGCTACATCATCTTCAACGAGCGCATCTGGGAGGCGTCGAACGACTGGAAGCGCGCCGACTACGACGGCGACGACCCGCACACCAACCACGCGCACTTCTCCGCTTCCTACAAGACCGAACTCGAGGCCTCGACGGCCTCCTGGCACCTGGAGGACATTCCCGTGGCACTGACCGACGACGACAAGAAGTGGCTCTCCGCCGAGATCGCCAAGCAGGTGCGGGGCTGCGTCAACGACATCTGGGAGCACAACATCGGCCGCGCCACCGGCGGCGCCGACCTCAGCGCGCAGGGCGCCCTGATCACCGCCAACGTGCGGGCCGGCACCCTGGCCAACCGCCAGGTCCCCGACCTCGCCGACGGCATGGGCCGGGTCGCCTCCTCGGTCGCGCAGATGAAGGCCGCCCTGGCCGCCGTCCCGCAGTGAGCCCGGAACGGGGGACGCGGCCTCGCTTCCGCGTCCCCCGTCCGCCTCACGCCGCCGCCACCGACGCAGCGATAACCGTCCCGACTACTTCGCCACCGCCACCGACGCAGCAGTGACCGTCCCGACTACTTCGCCACCGCCACCGACGCAGCAGTGACCGTCCCGGCTACTTCGCCACCGCCACCGACGCAGCAGTGACCGTCCCGACTACTTCGCCACCGCCACCGACGCAGCAGTGACCGTCCCGGCTACTTCTCCGCCGCCACCGACGCAGCAGTGACCGTCCCGGCTACTTCGCCGCTGTCACCGAAGTCGCGGTGACCGTGCCGTCCGCGCCGGTGCTGCCCTGGATCGTCACCGACTGGCCGGCCTTGACGTCGGAGACCTTGCCCTTGGTGGCCGTCGACACCGACGTCTTGCCGTCGGTCTTGACCGTCACCACCGAGCCGTCCGATGTCTCCACATAGATCGTCGTGCCGTTGACCAGCTTGACCTTGCCGGTCGTGGCGGCCGCCGCCGCGCTGGTGGTGGCCGCGCCCGGAGCCTGCCCGCCGAAGTTCGGCATGCCGCCCGCGGCGCCGTAGCCGGCCCGGTTCTGCCCGCCGCCGCCGAACGCTCGGGCCCCGGCGCCGGCCGGCGTGTCGGCCGTCCCCCACTGTTTCTGCGCCTGCAGGCCGCCGGCGAAACCGCCGACCAGCAGCACGATCGCGCCGAGCACCACCGTGCCCTTGTTCCACCAGCGCCGGGGCGCCGCCCGGGCCAGCTCGGCGGCGAGACCGTCGTCGCGCTGGTCGTCGGCGGGCCGGCCGTCGGCGGGCACGGTCTCGATCACGGCGGTGTCGTCGTTCATTCGGGTCACAGCGGGGTCCTCACTCGTAGCGCAGCGCGTCGATGGGACGCAGGCGGGCGGCGCGGCTGGCGGGCAGGCCGCCGAAGAACAGTCCGATCGCGATGGACACGCCCAGGGCGAGCCCGACCGAGCTGGGCACGATCACCGGTTTGACCCCGACGATCTCGAAACTGCTGCCGATCAGCGCGGCCGCGACCCCGAGGGCGCCGCCGATCACGCTGAGCAGCGTGGCCTCGATCAGGAACTGGGTCAGGATCGTGCGGCGGGGCGCGCCGAGGGCCTTGCGGATACCGATCTCGCGGGTCCGCTCGGTGACCGTGACCAGCATGATGTTGGTGATGCCGATGCCGCCGACGAGCAGGCTGATCGCGGCCACCGCGCCCAGCAGCGTGGTGAAGGTGTCGGCGGTCTCGGTCTGCGTCTCGAGCAGCTGGGACGCGTTCTGGATCCGGTACGGGGTGCTGGTCGCGCCGTCGGCGACGTCCATCTTCTGGTTCAGCACGGCCGACACCTCGGACTGCACGGCGTCGACCTTGTCGGGCGTGACCGCCTCGACCAGGATCGAGTTGAGCGAGCCGTAGCCGGTGAGCACCTGCCGGACGGCGCTCAGCGGCGCCACCGCGGTGTCGTTGGCGTCCTGGAAGCCGGTGGAGCTCTTCTCGTCGAGCACCCCGATCACGGTGAACAACGCGCCGCCGACAGTGACCTGCTTGTCGATCGGGTCGACGCCGGGGAACAGCTCCTCGGCCACGGTCTGCCCGATCACCACCACCCGCCGGCCCTGGGCCTCGTCGTCCGCGGTGAACGCCGAGCCGCTGCCGACCGGGGTGTTCGAGGCGGTGAACCAGCCGGGCGTGGTGCCGACGAACGAGCTGACGTCGTGGTCGGTGCCCTCGTACGTGACCGTGGCCGACGAGCTCACCACCGGCGACACCGACTTCACGTCCGGCGCCAGAACGGGGTCGACCAGCGCGTCGGCCATGTCCTTGGTCAGCGCCGTGCTGCTCGAGCCGCCGCGGCCGGTGCTCATCACCGTGATCGTGTTGGTGCCCAGCGCCTCGATCCGGTCGCTGATCGCCTGGGCCGAGCCGTTGCCGACCGCGACCAGCAGGATCACCGCGGCCACCCCGATGAGGATGCCGAGCATGGTGAGCGACGAGCGCAGTTTGTTGGCCGACAGCCCGCGCAGGGCGAACCGGACCACCTCGTAGAAAGTCACCGGGCATGCCTTCCGGCGAGAGCCCCGACCGGGGCCTGACGGACGTCGTGGACGATCTGACCGTCGACCAGCCGGATCAGCCGCTTGGCGCGGTCGCCGACCTCGGTCTCGTGCGTGATCAGCACGATGGTCCGGCCGGCCGCGTTGAGCTCGTCGAACACGCTGAGCACGTCCGCGGTCGAGCGGCTGTCCAGGTTGCCGGTGGGTTCGTCGGCCAGCAGCAGGGCCGGCTCGGTGACCAGCGCGCGGGCCACGGCGACCCGCTGCTGCTGCCCGCCGGAGAGCTGGTTGGGCTCGTGCCGGGCGCGGTCGGCCAGCCCGACCACCTCGAGCGCGGCCATCGCCCGGCGGCGGCGCTCCTTGGGTTTCACCCCGGCGTAGGCCAGCGGAAGCTCCACGTTCGCCACGGCCGACGTACGGGGAATGAGGTTGAAGGCCTGGAAGATGAACCCGATGAGCCGGTTGCGGGCCAGCGCGAGCTGCCGATCGGCGAGCTTGCTGACGTCGACGCCGTCGAGCCGGTAGGTGCCCGAGGTGGGGATGTCGAGCGCGCCCAGGATGTTCATCAGGGTCGACTTGCCGGAGCCGGACGAACCCATGATGGCCAGGTAGTCGCCGCGCTCGACGGTCAGCGACACCCCGCGCAGCGCGTGCACGGTGGCCTCGCCCTCGCCGTAGATCTTCTTGAGGTCGCGGACGTCGAGGACCGGCCGGCTCATCGCCCGCCCCCGCCGAAGTTGCCGCCGCCCGGAGCGCCGCCGCCACCGAGGTTGCCGCCGCCCGGGAAGCCGGCCCCGCCGCCCGGGAAGCCGCCCTGGGTGCCGCCGCCGGTGGTGGTGCTCGACGTGGCGGTGAGCTGGACCTGTTCGCCCGCCTCGACCCCGGAGGTGATCTGGGTGGCGCTGTCGCCCTCGAGACCGATCTCGACCTGGCGTACCTCCTGGGCCCCGTTCGCCACGACCGTGACCGAGTGCCGGTTGCCGACCGTGGTGATCGCGGCCGCGTTGACCATGACCGCGTTCTCGACGCTGCCCGTGGTCACGGCGACGCTGACCGTCTGCCCCGCCTTGGCGCCGGTCGGCACCTTGTCCAGCGAGAGCGTCACCCCGTACGTCACCACGTTGTTGGACGTCGTCGCCGAGGGGTCGACCGCCGCCACCTTGGCCGTCGCCGTGGTGCCGCTCAGCGCGTTCCACGTCACCGTCGCGGTCTGCTTCTCCTTGAGCTTGGTCGCGTCGGCCTCGGCGAAGGCGGCGGTGACCTGCATCTTCGTCAGGTCCTGGATCTCCATGAAGCCGCTGCTGCTGCTTGTGCTGCTGGAGCTGCTGCTCTGGCCTCCGCCGGTCTGGCCACCCCCGGCCTGGCTCCCGCTGCTGCTCGACGAACCGCTGCTGCTGCTGCTGCTGCTGCTGCTCCCGAGCGTGCCGTTGACCGCGGTGACCGTGCCCGCCATCGGCGCCTTGAGCACCGTGCCCGCGACCGCCGCCTCGGCCTCGTCCACGGCCAGTTCCGCCTGC
>NZ_JAENHP010000026.1 GCF_016834655.1 Paractinoplanes ovalisporus | reverse complement strand
CCCTCATCTGCCTGGCACGCCGCCGTGTCGACGTCCTGTTCGCCATGCTCCGCGACCAGACGCCCTACCAAACCCGGCCCGTCAACCACGCCCTCACCGCTTGACGAAACCCATAGGGACACCCCCCCGGGCGCAGGTCTCCTGGCAGGTGTCCCGAGATAGGAGTGGACCGCCACCCCGCCGGCTGGCTACGAGCTGGAGTGCGGCAAGGGTGACGCCGATCAGAGCGGAATGTTTCCGTGCTTCTTGGGCGGCAGCGTCTCGCGTTTGGTGCGCAGCGTCCGCAACGCCCGCGTGATCTGGGCCCTCGTCTGCGACGGCATGATCACCGCGTCCACATAGCCGCGTTCGGCGGCGATGTATGGGTTGGCCAGCGTGTCCTCGTACTCCTGGATCAGCTCGGCCCGCCGCGCCGCGGGGTCGTCGGCTGCGGCCAGGTCGCCTCGGTAGAGGATGTTCACCGCGCCCTGTGCCCCCATCACCGCGATCTGCGCCGTGGGCCACGCGAAGTTGAGGTCGGCGCCGAGGTGCTTCGAGCCCATCACGTCGTACGCACCCCCGTACGCCTTCCGCGTGATCACCGTGACCTTGGGGACGGTCGCCTCGGCGTACGCGTAGATCAGTTTGGCCCCGCGCCGGATGATGCCGTCCCACTCCTGGGAGGTGCCCGGCAGGAACCCGGGCACGTCGACGAAGGTCACGACGGGGATGTTGAAGGCGTCGCACGTCCGCACGAACCGGGCCGCCTTCTCCGAGGCCGCGATGTCGAGCGTGCCCGCGAAATGCATGGGCTGGTTGGCGACCACGCCGACCGGACGCCCCTCGACCCGCCCGAAACCGACCACGATGTTCTGCGCGTAGAGCGGCTGCACTTCGAGGAACTCGTCCACGACCGTCTCGACGACCTTCTTGATGTCGTACGGCTGATTGGCCGAATCCGGGATGAGCGAGTCGAGCGCCAGATCGTCGTCGGAGGGCGCCAGATCTGCCGGCATCTCGAAGATCGTGGGGTCGTCCATGTTGTTCGACGGCAGGTAGGAGAGCAGCGCCCGCACGTAGTCGATCGCGTCGTCCTCGTCGGAGGCCAGGTAGTGCGCGTTGCCGCTGCGCGTGTTGTGGGTGCGGGCGCCGCCCAGTTCCTCCATCCCGACCTCTTCACCGGTCACCGTCTTGATCACGTCGGGGCCGGTGATGAACATGTGCGAGGTCTGGTCGACCATCACGGTGAAGTCGGTGATCGCGGGGGAGTAGACCGCGCCGCCCGCGCACGGGCCCATGATCAGCGAGATCTGCGGGATGACGCCGCTGGCCCGGACGTTGCGGAAGAAGATGTCGGCGTAGAGGCCGAGCGCGACCACACCCTCCTGGATGCGGGCGCCGCCGGAGTCGTTGATCCCGATGATCGGGCAGCCGATCTTCATGGCCAGGTCGAGCACCTTGACGATCTTCTCGCCGAAGACCTCGCCCAGGGACCCGCCGAAGATGGTGAAGTCCTGGCTGAACACGCACACCTGACGGCCGTCGACCGTGCCGTAGCCGGTGACGACCCCATCCCCGTACGGCCGGTTCTTCTCCAGCCCGAAGTTGGTGGACCGGTGGCGGGCCAGTTCGTCCAGCTCGACGAAGGAGCCCTCGTCGAGCAGCATCTCGATGCGTTCGCGGGCCGTCTTCTTGCCCCGGGCGTGTTGTTTCTCGACCGCGCGGCCGGACGCGGCGTGCACCGCCTCGTCGGTGCGTTGTGCCAGGTCGGCGAGCTTGCCGGCCGTGGTGTGAATGTCAGCCTGGACCGCGTCGTCCTGGTGGGTCGTCACGTCGCAACCTCGCGCTTTCCGAGTCCTACTCGTCAGTAGTTGATCGTAGTGCGCTAGCAGAGCCCATGGCAGGCCGTGCGCGTTTCGCACGCAATGCCCCATTCGTTACCTGTGTCGTGACCAACTGGATGACCGCGGCCGGGATCGCCCTCATCGCCGGGGGACTCGCCACGCTGATCTGTTTCCGCACCGTGCTCTTCGGTGGGGGCGGTCGGCGGGCCCGTGACCAGGCGCCATCCGGCATCCAGCCCAAGTCGCGCCGGGCCCGTGGCACCCGTCGGCGGAACCGGTCGGTCCCGGAGCCCGCGCTGGTGCCGGTCGCCGCCCTGGCCGGCCCTGAGGAGGACGACCCGCTGGACGGCCTGGCGTCGATCGGCCTGGCCGAGGAGCGGCGCGAGCTCTACCCCGAGGACCGCGAGTACCCCGAGGACCGTGACTACGTCGAGGACCACGAGTACGCCGACGACCGGGGCGAGGTCTGCGCGGAGGAGCGCGGCGAGCCGTACGCGAAGGAAAGCACCGAGCCGTACGTGGGAGACCGCGCCGAGCCGTACGTGGGAGACCGCGCCGAGCCGTACGTGGGAGACCGCGCCGAGCCGTACGTGGGAGACCGCGACCAGGCGTACGTGGAAGACCCGGACGAGGCGTACGCGATGGACCGCGCCGAGTCGTACGTAACAGACCGCGCCGAGTCGTACGCCGAGGATCAGGAGCTTTTCCCGTACGAGGATGAGCTGCCCCCGCTGGACGAGCCCGCCCTCACCGACGTCGCCGAACCCGCGTACAACCCCGAGCGCTACGGCGACCGGGTTGAAGGCTGGGTGCGCCCGGAGTACCGCCACGTCCCCGAGCAGCCGCCCTCCGGCGAGTACTGGACTCCCATCCCCGTCGAGCTCGAACTCGACCCCGAGCCCTCGGCCAAGGGATACGGCTGGCCCATGGCCGTCGAGCGGCTGCCCGCCGTCCCCGACTACGAACCGGCCACCGGCTTCGACCTGGCCCCGATCGAGCACGAGCCCACCGAGATCGTCACCCCCCAGCCGCGCGGCCGGAAGCGCCGGGAACGTCCCTCGGCCGTCGACCGGAACCGGATCAACCTGCCCCGGAGCTGGTCGGCCCGCGACGACAAGGCCGACGAGCCGGCCGCCCGCGAGTGGCGGGTCGGGAACGACGGCCGCCGCCGCGGTGACGCCACCGAGCTGTTCGCGGCCGTGACCGACGAACCGCCGCGCTCGACCCGCCGCCGCCCGCGCCCCCGGCCCCGCCCGGCCGCGGAGCCGTCCGACCGCAGCACGACCATGTACGTGAGCCGCCACGCCGCCGAGCCGCCACCCCGCTGAACGCGTCACCCCAGTGAGCCGCCACGCCGCGGACCCGGTAGCGCGGCCGGGCGGGGCTAGGCTCGGCGGATGGCCTCGCCGTTCACGGATCTCGACCGCCCCCCGCTGTCCGCGCGCTCGCTGGAACGGGCGCTGCTGACGCCGGGCAGCCTGTGGACGCGTCTCGACGTCCGTGCCGAGACCGCTTCGACCAACGCCGACGCGGCCACGGCCGCGGCCGACGGCGCGTCCGAGGGGCTGATCGTCGTCGCCGAGCAGCAGACGGCCGGCCGGGGCCGCCGCGATCGGCAGTGGAGCTCCCCGGCTCGGGCCGGGCTCACGCTGAGTGTTCTGCTGCGGCCGGGTCGCGCCGACCACGAGCGTGGCTGGCCCGCCCTCACCCCGAGTTCGTTCGGCTGGCTGCCGCTGCTGGCCGGGGTCGCGCTGCGCGAGGCGGTCGAGCGGGTGGCCGAGGTCGAGGCGTCCCTGAAGTGGCCGAACGACCTGCTGGTGGGCGAGGGCAAGGGCGCCGGCATCCTGGCCGAGGTCTTCGGCGACGCCGTGGTCGTGGGCATCGGCCTGAACGTGACGACCCGGCCCGAGGAGCTGCCCGAGACCACCGGGTTGCCCGCGACCTCGCTGCGTGTGGCGGGCGCCGCCGTCACCGACCGCGACCCCCTGCTGCGGGCAGTGCTGCGCGGTTTCGCGTCGTGGTACGCGGGATGGCGCGAGGCGGCCGGCGATGCGGAGATGTCGGGCCTGCTCGCGGCGTACCGGCGGGGCTGCGCGACCATCGGCCGGCCGGTGCGGGTCATGCTGCCGGCCGGAGACACACTGGTGGGCGAGGCGACCGAGGTCGACCGGGACGGCCAGTTGATCGTCCGGACGGCGGACGGTGTCCCGCATCGCGTCTCGGCGGGTGACGTGCTGCACGTACGCTGACCGCGTGGCGTTTCCGGACGAAGTGCTGGCCGACGAGGAAGAGCTCGTCCTCCACCTGCATCCCCATTGGAAGGCGGCCCTGCGCCCCGGGCTGCTGGTGGTGCTGGCGGTCGTGGTGACCGCGGTGGCCTGGGTGATGCTGCCCGTCACCGACGGCGGGCTGATCGCGTTCCTGGTGGTCGCCGCGATCATGCTCTATCAGGGTGTCCGGTACGGCGTGGCCCCGCTCGTGATCTGGCGGTGCACCCACTACGTGCTGACCGACGAGCGGATCCTGCTGCAGGACGGTGTGATCGCCCGGGAGCGGCGGGACCTGCCGCTCAACCGCATCAACGACCACGTGGTGACGCAGACGGTGCTCGACCGGCTGTTCGGCTCGGGCACGCTGAAGGTCGACTCGATCGGGGAGCAGGCCGTGACCCTGGCCGCCGTGCCCAACGCCCAAGGGGTGCAGACCCTGCTCTACGAACTGATCGAGCAGGACCGGGCGCGGCACCCCGAGGACGAGGAAGAAGAGGAAGAGCCCGAGGTCCCCGTACAGCGGAAGGGTCTTTTCCGGAGAAAGCCGACCGGGACTAGCGGGAAGGCTGCGGATCCTCGGCGCTGATCTCGGCCAGACCGGCCACCGCGTCGAGGTCGGCCAGGTCACCCTCGTGCCCGTCGACCGGCGGCTTGAGGAAGACGAACGTGCGGTAGGCCCAGAAGCGGAAGACCGTGGCGATCACGATGCCGATCAGCGTGACGGCGATGAACGCGACCTCGTCGTGCTGCTCGGTCAGGCCGAAGCCGTACTTGCCGATGGCGATGGACCCGGACTGGATCACCATGCCGACGAGGTTGAAGCCGAAGAAGAGGGTGTACTCCCGCCGCAGTGCGGTGCGGCTGTGGTTGCGGTACGTCCAGTAGCGGTTCGCGATGTACGCCAGCGTGGTCGTGACGACGGTGGCGATGACGCTGGCCTTGACGGCGCCGATCGGCAGGGCGACCCACGTGATCGCGATGTAGAGCAGCGTGTTTCCGGCACCGATGACACCGAAAGCCAGGACTTCCGGGGCGAGACGGCGCAGGTGTTCCGTCAGCGCACGAGCTGAAGGCATTGGGCAACCTTACGGGAGAGAGGGCGGTTACGCCGTGTCACGAACGGGGGATGGCGTCGATGTCACATCGGCCGCCCGGGGCTCCTGTCGTGGTGGCGTGCCCGGCGGGGTCGTGGCCGGGAAGACGAACCGGCGGTACGACCAGAACCGGAACAGCGAGCCGGCGGCGGTGCCGACGAGCTGACCGGAGATGTTGTCCGCGAGCTGGGTCTGGAAGATCGGTGAGAGCTGCCCGAGACCGTAGTGACTGATCGCCAGGCAGGCGAGCCCGATGCCCAGGCCTATGGCGTTGAGCACGAAGAACATCGTGTATTGCCGGGCCATGTGGGTGTGGGCGCGGTGACGCCAGGTCCAGAACCGGTTGCCGACGAACGCGATCGAGGTCGCGATGACGGTCGAGACGGTCTTGGCGATCAGGGTCTCGAAATCGGCCTGGAGCAGCACGTTGAAGATCGCGACGTCGATGGCGAATGCGATGCCGCCGACCGTGCCGAACTTGCCGAGTTCGCGGAGAAGTGACCGAAGCCGGGAGCGCAGGCCGCTGGGCTGCGTCGCTGAGGATTCGGGCACGGTCCCGAGAGTACCGGGGGCAGTCACGGACCGCTGTTTTCGTTGGCGAGTCTTAACCGCTGGATCCCGCATGGTGACGCTGCCGGTACGGAGGGTGGATCTCGCTGATTTCGGCGATCTCCGCCACTCTCTTACGGCACTCACCGCACCACCTCAGGTGTAGTCGCATCCGGTTGCTGTCACGCGGGGCGAGCCGTCCCCGCAGGTGCACGCCGAGCCGGTCGCCGGCCCACCGGCATTCCGGGTGCTCGGCCGTCGTCACGTGCTGCTGCAGATAGAGGCTGCGCAGCCCCTCCCGCGCGCGGTGGGCCAGCACGGCCACCGCGTTGGGCGTCATGCCCAGCATCCCGGCCACCTCGGCCGGGCTGTTCCCTTCAACGGCGGTCTGCCACAGCACGTCACGCCAGCGCTCGGGGAGCTGGCGGAAGGCGGCCGCCGCGTACGTGCGTTCCAGCCGGTCCAGCGCCGGGTCGGTGTAGGGCTGGCCCTCGTCGTACCGGCTCAGGTCGTCGGTGAACTCGAGCCGCCGGTCGCGTTTGGCCCGGTGATAGCAGACGTGCCGCATGGTCGTGTGCAGGTAGGCGCGGAAGGCGACCAGGGGGCCCCGGCCGGCCCGCAGCGAGGCGAAGACCTTCGCGAACGTCTCGGCGACCAGGTCGTCGACATCGGCCGGGTCGCTGACCAACCCGTACGCCAATTGGCGGGCCGCCGCCCGGTGCCGTTCCCAGAGTGTCCCGTACGCCGCGGTGTCCCCGGCCCGGACGGCGGCCAGCAGATCGGTGTCCGGCGGGTCGTGCTCCGGCATCGTCATTCCTGCCTCCTACGGCGGGAGTAAGAGGAAAGCCCGATACCAACCAGCTTAAGCCGTTAGGTCCGTTTTGCGAAAGTCGGCCGTTCGGCCACCGGAGGCGCCTCTGCGCGGAACTGCGCCATTTGGCGAAGGATCGATCGTGTGTAAGCAGAGTTGCCAAAGATTGTGCGGTTATCCACAGCTACAGCCGATGAACTGAACGTGTTGGCGGCCTAGTCTGAGCGAACTCCCCAAGACCGAGGCCGGCTCACACCGGCCTCTGTGGTCATTGGTCAGTGCCGACCGAAGGAGATCTGCCTTGACCCAGCCCTCTCAGCACCCCCGCCTGCTCGCGTGGATCGACGAGGTGGCCGCCCTGACCACCCCCGACCGCATCGTGTGGTGCGACGGGTCGCCGGACGAGTGGACCGTCATCACCGATTCCCTGGTCGACTCGGGCGCGCTGGTCCGTCTCGACCCCGAGAAGAAGCCGAACTCGTTCTGGGCGCGCACCGACCCCGATGACGTGGCCCGGGTCGAGGAGCGCACCTTCATCTGCTCGGTCGACGAGGCCGACGCCGGTCCGACCAACAACTGGATGGACCCGGCCGAGATGCGGTCGACGATGACCGAGCTCTACCGAGGCTGCATGCGCGGCCGCACGATGTACGTGGTGCCGTTCTGCATGGGCCCGCTCGACGCGCCGCAGCCCATGTTCGGTGTCGAGCTGACCGACAGCCCGTACGTGGTCGCCAGCATGCGCATCATGACCCGGATGGGCACCGCGGTGCTGGAGGCGATGGGCGACGACGCCGACTTCGTGCCCGCCCTGCACTCGGTCGGGGCGCCGCTCGAACCAGGCCAGGAAGACGTGGCCTGGCCGTGCAACGCGACCAAGTACATCTCGCACTTCCCCGAGACGCGCGAGATCTGGTCCTTCGGCTCCGGCTACGGCGGCAACTCGCTGCTCGGCAAGAAGTGCTACGCACTGCGCATCGCCAGCGTGGCCGCCCGCGACGAGGGCTGGCTGGCCGAGCACATGCTGATCATGAAGCTGACCTCGCCCGAGGGGCAGGTCCGCTACATCGCCGGCGCGTTCCCCTCGGCCTGCGGCAAGACCAACCTGGCCATGCTCGAACCGACCCTGCCCGGATGGAAGGTCGAGACCGTCGGCGACGACATCGCCTGGATGCGATTCGGGGAGGACGGGCGGCTCTGGGCCACCAACCCCGAGTTCGGCCTGTTCGGCGTCGCTCCGGGCACCGACTTCCACACCAACCCGAACGCCATGCGCACACTCGCCCGCGGCAACTCGGTCTTCACCAACGTGGCCCTCACCGACGACGGCGACATCTGGTGGGAGGGCATGGGCGAACCGCCCGCACACCTGCGGTCGTGGCGCGGTGAGGACTGGACACCCGATTCGGCGACGCCGTCGAGCCACCCCAACAGCCGGTTCTGTACGCCCATCGAGCAGTGCCCGATCCTGGCCGACGAATACCACGACCCCCGGGGCGTGCCGATCGACGCGATCCTGTTCGGCGGGCGCCGCAAGACGACGATCCCGCTCGTCGCCGAGGCCCGCGACTGGGTGCACGGCGTCTATCTGGGCGCCACCCTGTCGAGCGAGACGACGGCGGCCGCGGTCGGTCAGGTCGGTGTCGTGCGCCGCGACCCGATGGCGATGCTGCCGTTCATCGGCTACCACGCCGGCGACTACTTCCAGCACTGGATCGACATGGCCAAGGGCGCACCGGGAGACGCCGCCCGCCTGCCCAAGATCTTCTACGTGAACTGGTTCCGCCGCGACGACGAGGGCGGCTTCCTGTGGCCCGGGTTCGGCGAGAACAGCCGCGTCCTGAAGTGGATCGTCGAGCGGCTCGACGGCAAGGGGGAGGCGGTCGAGACCGCGATCGGTCACGTTCCCACGGTCGCGGCCATCGACCGTACGGGCTTGGAACTCTCGGACGAGGCCTTGGCGGCCGCGCTGCGCGTCGACCGCGACGAGTGGCTGGCCGAGATCCCGCAGGTGACCGAGTGGTTCACCAAGTTCGGCGACAAGCTGCCGGCCGTCCTGTGGTCCGAACTGGACGCGCTGCGGGCACGCTTGCAGGACTGAGCGGCGGGGTAAACCCGCGGAGGTGACGATCGAGACGGGGCGGCCACGCGTGCTGCACGCGCTGACCGCCCTGCTCGTCGCGACCGCCGCGGCCACCGTGGTGGTCGAGGTGATCAATTACTGGTACGCCCCCTCACACGGCTTCGGATTCGCCGTCCGTACGGGCTGGGCGTTGCTGCGCACACTCGGCTGGCTGCTGCTGATCCGCCAGGTGCGCCGCGACCGGGCCGCCGCCCGCCCGCTGGGCCTGATCCTGGCCGTCACCACGGTCTTCGCGGTGGGCCGCCTGGTCGTGCCGCGCTCGGGCCTGCCCCCGCTGCCCGGCGTGATCGGCTTCGCCGTGCTGCTGATCCTGTGCGTCGCCGTGGTGGTGCTGCTCTATCGCCATCCGGTGGTACGCGACCACCTCGTACGTCATCCGCAGCGCCTCGTCCTGACCCGCGAGGGCCTGCGCAGCCGCGAGGCCGTCCCGCGCCGGGCCCCGGTCACCGGCTGGCTGCTGACCGCGCGCATCTCGGCGTTCACGTACAGCCCGCTGATGCTCGTGCCCTGCCTGATCTCGTTCGCCGAGCTGGGGGACCGTCCTGAGTGGTTGCCGGCCGTGCTGTTGTGGCTGGCCTCGGGGATCGGGGTGAGTTACGCGGTGCTGCTCGGCACGTTCTTCCTGTTGCGGGGGAAGGCAGGGGCTCGGCGTTATCTGGGTGGGCTGACCGTCTTCGTGCTGGTGTGGGATCTGCCGCTCTGCTATTTCCTGCTGGGGGTGGACGGGCTGATCCGCGACGGGGCGCCGCTCGTGGCGGCTGCGGTGCTCACCTGGTACGCCTTGCGCAGGGCAGCGACGGCTTGAGGCGCGGTGCTCAGCTGGTAGGTCCTGTTCAGGGCCGCGTCGGCTTGAGGCGCGGTGCTCAGCTGGTAGGTCCTGTTCAGGGCCGCGTCGGCTTGAGGCGCGCTGCTCGGCTGGTAGGTCCTGTTCAGGGCCGCGACGGCTTGAGGCGCGGTGCTCGGCTGGTAGGTCCTGTTCAGGGCCGCGACGGCTTGAGGTGCGGTGCTCAGCTGGTAGGCCCTGTTAAGGCCCGCCACGGGCGTGAGCGGATTAGCAGTCGCGGCGGTCAGCTGCGGGCCTGTCCACAGGAGCGTCGGGGCTGTGGATAAGTGGGCCGCCGCCGCTTGACAGGGGCGTAGTCTCAAACCCCAGTCCCCGAGGTGGGTGGGGGTTTGGGATGGCCGTACCCAGGAAATTTGGCTTTTGTCCTCTTTGGGCGAGAAGCGGCGATCGTGCGGGAATATGACCTCGCCGTCGTCGGGGCGGGGCCGGCCGGATCAGCCGCAGCCCTGGCTGCCAGACAAAAGGGCCTCACCGTCCTCCTGATCGACCGCGCCGGCTTCCCCCGCGACAAGACCTGCGGCGACGGCATAGCGGCCGAGGCCATAACCGTCCTCAATGAACTCGGCGTGCGCGACATCACCGCCGGCTACCCGGCGATCGAACGGCTCCGGCTGGTCGGCCCGGGCGGCTCGGAAGTGGCCCGGCCCCTTCCGCGCGCGGCCCACACCATCCCGCGGCGGGTCTTTGACGAGCGGCTCGTGCGGGCGGCCGAGACAGCAGGCGCGGAACTGCGGCGCCACACCGTACGGACGATCCGGGACGACGGGGACGGCGTGACCGTGGACGGCCGTTTCCGGGCGGCGGTGCTGATCGGGGCGGACGGCGCCGGGTCGGTCGTGCGGCGGGCGCTCGGGCATCCGGTCAACCCGCCGGGGCATCTGGCCGTCGCGGTCCGGGGCTACGCGACCACCACCAACACCACCGAGCAGGTGATCGTCACGACGCGGCGGCGCTGGCCCGCGTACGCGTGGGAGTTTCCGCTCGGCGACGGCACCGCCAACGTGGGGTACGGCGAGGTGTTGCGCGGCGAGCCGCTCTCCCGGGCATATCTGACGGAACGGCTCGGCTACCTTCTGACCGGCGCCGAACCGGCGGGGCTGCGCGGGCACCACCTGCCGTTGTCGACCCGGCGGCCACCGCCGGCGAAGGGGCGTGTGCTGCTCGCGGGGGACGCCCTCTCGCTGATCAATCCGTTCACGGGGGAGGGCATCTTCTATGCGGTGCTCTCGGGTGCGCTGGCGGGTGCGGCGGCGGCAGGCAAAGAGCAGGCTTCCGTACGGTATCGGCGTGCGCTCCACGCGAGGCTGGGCCGGCACCTGCGGCACTCGGGGTTCGCGGCCCTGCTCACCCGGCAGTCGCGCGTGGTCGACGCGGCGGTGGCGGCGGCTGCCCGGGACGGTGCCGTCTTCGACCGGATGGTGGAGCTCGGCCTCGGTGACGGGGTTTTCGACCTTCGCACGATCGGGCGCATCGCCTCCCGGTTAGGTCACCGTCGCCCGGCCACCCCTTGAGTAGCTACCGGCGAGGGCTAGGGTTTGAGGCGATGAGTCTGCGGTCGTTGATTGTTACTCCGTTCTACCGCGTGTATGAGCGGCGGCTGGCCGGCAAGCTGGCCGGCAAGCCTGTGCCCCAGCACGTCGGTGTCATGTGCGACGGCAACCGCCGCTGGGCTCGGGAAATGGGCTTCGTCGACCCCAACGACGGCCACCGTGTGGGCGCGGCCCGGGTCAAGGAACTGCTCACCTGGTGCGACCAGGCCGGCATCAAGCACGTCACGCTCTATCTGCTGGCCACCGACAATCTGCGTCGCCCGGCGGCCGAACTCGACCCGCTGCTGAAGATCATCGAAGACCTCGCGACCGAGCTGGCCGAAGACGGCAACCCCTGGCGGCTGCGCATGGTGGGGGCGCTCGACGTGCTGCCCGCCTCGACGGCCACGGCTCTCAAAGCAGCCCAGGAGAAGACCCGCAGCCGTACGGTCGGGGTCGAGGTCAACATGGCGGTGGGCTACGGCGGCCGTCGCGAGATCGCCGACGCCGTGCGGTCACTGCTGCACGAGCAGGCCGCCGCCGGCCGCACGATCGAGGAGATGGCCGAGATCCTCGACGTCGAGCACATCGCCGAGCACCTCTACACGCGCGGGCAACCCGACCCCGACCTGGTCATCCGCACCAGTGGGGAGCAGCGGCTCTCCGGCTTCCTGCTGTGGCAGTCGGCACACTCGGAGTTCTATTTCCACGACGCCAACTGGCCCGACTTCCGCCGCATCGACTTCCTGCGGGCACTGCGCTCGTACGGAAGCCGGCAGCGCCGCTACGGAGCCTGACAACCGGTCGTACGGAGCCCGGCGCCGGAGCCCCGGAAAGAAGACCCGGCCCAGGGAAGAGGGCCGGAACCCCTAGAAGCGACGCAGACCCTCGGTCAGGAACGCCGCCACGGCCTCGGGCGAGTCGAGCGTCAGGTCGGCCGCGCTGGACACCTCGGCCCCCGTCTCGGGGTTGGCCACGGCGACCGCCACCCCGAAGAACGACGGGTCGACGGCCTCGCGGGCCCGCAGGGCGTCGAAGGCCTTGATGTCGGACATGTCGTCACCGAAATACCACGCGCAACCCGCGTTGCGGACGCCCTCGGTGATGACCATGCCCTTGTCCTGGTCGACCGGCGGCTTGAGCTCGACCACCATGCGGCCCGCCTGGATGCGCAGCCCGAGGCGTTCGGCCTGCTCGTGACCCCAGCGCTCGACCGTGGCGGCCTCGGCCGGAGCCGTGCGGTAGTGCAGGGCCACCGAGAGACGCTTGTATTCCACGAGGATCGAGCCGGGCAGCTCGGCCTTGGCCCGCTCGGCCAGGTCGGCCATCGCGGGCACCCACGGCAGCGCGGCCGGGTTGGTGACGACCTCGCCCTCGTGCCACACCTCGAGCCCATAGAGCCCGTAGAGGTCGACCCGCTCGAGCGAGGCGAACCGGGAACGCAGGAAGCTGACCGGGCGGGCCGACACGATGGCGACCCGCTGCACGACCTCGGCCAGACGCTCGAGGACGGCGGGGACGCCCGGTGCGGGCTGGGAGGCGTCCGGGTCTTCGGTGACCGGGGAGAGGACGCCGTCGAAGTCGAAGAAGAAGGTGGTCGACGAGGCGCTGGCGGCGGTGAACGCCCAGGCTTCGTCGATGCTCAGCGGATGGGTCGGACGCGGAGTCTGTGCCACGACGTCAGATTACCCGCCCCACGTCGGGTTTCATGCCGGAGAAATTGGCCGAGAGTTGAGCGTCACCCGTTTTTGCGTACTACCGCGTAGGGCAGTTGACCGCTAGCGTTTGAGTCATGGCACGGGGTCATCCCGAGCCAGCCGGCCGGCCCGGACCTGCGACAAGTGCGCCACGGGGCCCGCAATCCGACCCCGTGCATGGAAACGGGCGCCGGAGGTGGCGGACCGCGGGCGTACCGGGTTGCACGCCCGCCGCTGGAGCAGGCCTGTGACATCTCGCCGTTCTGACGCCGACGTCTCTTCCCTCGACGCGGCCGTCGAAGTCTCCACGAGTCGAGCCCGATCGGGACGGCAGTCCCGCGACAGGCACGCAAACGCAGAACCGGCCCCCGAGGGCCGTGTTTTCGTTCTGGACACTTCGGTCCTGCTTTCCGACCCGGCGGCCTTCCGCCGGTTCACCGATCACGAGGTGGTCATTCCTCTCGTGGTCATCTCCGAGTTGGAGGGCAAGCGTCACCACCCCGAGCTGGGCTGGTTCGCGCGGCAGTCGCTGCGCTTCCTCGACGAGTTGCGGATCAAGTACGGCCGGCTCGACCAGCCGGTGCTCTGCAACGACGAGGGCGGCACGCTGCGGGTCGAGCTCAACCACGCCGACCAGAGTGTGCTGCCGCAGGGCTTCCGTAACGACTCGAACGACACCCGCATCCTCTCGGTCGCCCTGGGGCTGGCCGCCGAGGGCCGGGAGGTCACCCTGGTCAGCAAGGACATGCCGCTGCGGGTCAAGGCCGCGTCGGTGGGCCTGACCGCCGACGAATACCGCCACGGCCAGGCCAGCGATCCCACGTGGACGGGCATGTCGGACCTGAAGCTGGGCGAGGATCAGGTCAATTCCCTGTACGGCGGTGAGGAGCTGGAACTCGAGGAGGTCGAGCACCTGCCGTGCCACACCGGCCTGGTGGTCCACTCGCCGCGCGGGTCCGCGCTCGGCCGGGTCACCCCCGACAAGTCCGTACGGCTGGTCCGCGGCGACCGGGAGGCGTTCGGTCTGCGTGGCCGCTCCGCTGAGCAGCGGGTCGCCCTCGACATCCTGCTGGACGAGTCGATCGGCATCGTCTCGCTGGGTGGCCGGGCCGGCACGGGCAAGTCGGCGCTGGCGCTCTGCGCGGGTCTCGAGGCCACCATGGAGCGCAACCGCCACAAGAAGGTCATCGTCTTCCGCCCGCTGTACGCGGTGGGCGGCCAGGAACTGGGCTATCTGCCCGGCACCGAGAACGAGAAGATGTCGCCCTGGGCGCAGGCCGTGTTCGACACGCTGGGTGCCGTGGTGCACGCCAACGTGGTCGAAGAGGTCATGGCCCGCGGGATGCTCGAGGTGCTGCCGCTGACCCACATCCGCGGCCGCAGCCTGCACGACGCGTTCGTGATCGTGGACGAGGCTCAGTCACTCGAACGAAACGTTCTTCTGACCGTTCTGTCCCGTATCGGCCAGGGTTCGCGGGTCGTTCTGACTCACGATGTGGCCCAGCGCGACAACCTGCGGGTGGGCCGGCACGACGGCGTCACGGCGGTGATCGAGGCCCTCAAGGGTCACCCGATCTTTGCCCACGTCACGCTGACCCGTTCCGAGCGTTCGCCGATCGCTGAGGTGGTCACCGACCTGCTCGAAGAAATTCCACTCTGAGTGACGAGGGGAATCCGTGCCGTGAGTGCGGATTCCCCTTCGGAGTGACCCGATTCTTGGGTTTTTTCACCCGGTTTGAGCGGGAAATTGTTGTGAGCAAGTTCACAACACCGCGTCGTCATTTCACATCCACTTCACGGTGAGCCATGGTGTCTGACGAGCGCCAAACGTGGTCGTCGCCGTCGTAGATCGACTTCGTCCCACGGTCCCGGCCCGGTTGGGTCGCGGTGCTCGCGGCTTGTTCCGCCACTGTTTTCGCTGGTGGCGAGCGTGCCGCGTCATTGCCCCCGACGAAGGGATACTTCGTGAATCGGCTCTGGAGCCGGGTCGGAGTTCGAGTTACCGCGGTTGGCCTGCTGGTGGCGGGTGCGACCGGCGGGGTCTACCTCGGACAGGACCAGGACCAGCCGCGGAGCGCAGAAGCGAGCGTCGTCGCGCAGGTCGCTGCCGACGAGACTCAGCTGCTGAAGCAACGCCAGTCCGAACACGCCGCAGCCCGTGCGTTTCAGCGTCAGGCCGAGGGCAACGCGGCCGAGAAGGCCGCCACCGCCGCCAAGGCCGCAGCCGGCAAGGCGCGTCAGGCCGAGCAGAAGGTGATCGCCCAGAAGAAGGCGGCCGCCGAGGCCGCGGCCAAGAAGAAGGCCGAGGAGGAAGCGGCGGCGAAGGAGAGCGGCGGCGACTCGGGCAGCACGCCGGAGTTCGACGGCGACATCCCCGCCTCCTGCAACGAGTTCAGCGGCAACCGGGCCATCGGCTGCACGCTGATGCTCAAGGCCGGCTTCGAGATCTCCCAGTTCTCCTGCCTCGAGAAGCTGTGGAAGAAGGAAAGCGGCTGGAACGAGAAGGCCGAGAACAAGAGCTCGGGTGCGTACGGCATCCCGCAGGCTCTGCCGGGCAGCAAGATGAAGTCGTCCGGCTCGGACTGGAAGACCAACCCGGCCACCCAGATCGACTGGGGCCTCGGCTACATCGAGGGTCGTTACAACACCCCGTGTGCCGCGTGGGGGCACTCGCAGGACGTGGGTTGGTACTAAGTAGACAGGCGTGAGGAACGGGCCGCGCGGCTAACCGCGTGGCCCGTCTTCTTGTGCTCAAATGTCTGTATGGTCCGAAATGCCGCGTCGCTGCTTCTGGCCGGGATCCTGACCGCCGTGCTCACCGCCGCGGTCCGGCCCGCACAGGCCGTCGTCGAGGTGCGTCCGGTCCGGCCCGCGCCGGCCGCTGCCGACGCGCACCCGGCCCGGCCGGTGGTCGGTGGCCTGGAGGCGCCGCAGGGCAAGTTCCCGTGGACGGTGCGGCTCTCGATGGGCTGCGGCGGCGCGCTGATCGAGCCGCGGGTGGTGCTCACCGCCGGGCACTGTGTGGACGGCACCGCCAAGAACGACAGCATCCAGGTCACCGCCGGCGTCGCCGACCTCAAGGCGCGCGGGGCCGTGACGGCGCGGTCCGAGCGGGTCATCCGGGCCGAGGGCTTCATCGACGAGACACGCGGCGACGACTGGGCGGTCGTGCGGCTCGATCGGCCGCTGCTGCTGCCGACCCTGCCGATCGCCAAGGATCCGGTGGGCGCGGGCCCGTACGTCGTCATGGGCTGGGGCCAGACGCGCGAGGACTCGATCCGGCAGGAAGAGCGCCTGCACTACGCCTCGGTGCCCATCGTGCCGGACGAGAAGTGTGCGGTGGCGTACAAGAAAGCGGGGGTGACGCTCGTGGACGACGAGCAGATCTGCGCCGGGTCACCCCAGGCCGACACGTGTCAGGGCGACAGCGGCGGGCCCATGGTCGGGCACGGCAAACACGGCGAATGGGTGCAGGTGGGCATTGTGAGCTGGGGCCTGGGATGCGCACGGGACGGCTATCCCGGTGTCTACACCCAGCTCTCCACGTTCCGTCCGGCGATCAAAGCGGCCGTACGGAAATTGCGCTAGTACGCGTGTTGAGCTGCTTCCGCCCGTACGGGAATCGCTTGGGAAGTCTCGTCGCGCCACTCCGCCCGTACGGGAATCGCTTGGGGAGTTTCGTCGCGCCACCCCGGCCGTACGGGAATCGCTTGGGGAGTTTTGTCGCGCCACCCCGGCCGTACGGGAATCGCCGTCAGAAGTTGAGAGTCGTGTCGAGTTTCGCCGGGCGCACCCTCTTGCGGCGGAACAGGATCGCCGCGATGACACCGCCGAGCAGGCCGAGCAGGTGGCCCTGCCACGACACCGGCTGATCGGTCGGCAGGATGTTGTAGAGCTGGTACCAGTAGAGAAGCCCGATGAACGCGGCCACCCCGAAGTTCCACCACGAGCGCTCGACCAGGCCGCGGGTGACCAGCAGGCCCAGGTAGCCGAAGATGACGCCGCTGGCACCCACGACCACGCTGTTGGGGTCGCCGACGAACCAGACGCCGAGACCGCTGACCAGCATGATCACGAAGGTCGACCAGATGAACCGCCGGACGCCGCCGGCCAGCGCGAACGTGCCGACCAGGATCAGCGGCACGGCGTTGCCGTAGAGGTGGTCCCACCCGGCGTGCAGGAACGGGCTGAACAGCACGCCGTCGAGGCCGTCGATGCGGTGCGGGATGATGCCGCCGGCCACGTCGAGCTGGCCCGCGCCGATGCCGATGTCGATCGCCTCGATGAGGAAGAGCACCGGGATCACGGCGCACATCGTCACGAAGGCCCGGCCCAGCGACGCATAGAACGCGTCGGTGCCGAACTTGGCCTCTGCCTCGGCTCGTGCCTCTGCCCCGTAACTCATCTTTGAATAGTTCCAGGCAACGGCAAGGCCCGCCAAGCAGGCGGGCCTGCCACAGTCAATTCTCAGATTACGGGGTCGCCGTCACCCAGCGTCACCGTCGGCAGGTGGCCGTCGAAGTCGACGGCCGAGTACATCGCCAGCTTCTCCAGCCGGTGGTACGAGTCGATCACCCGGATCGTGCCGCTCTTGGACCGCATGACGATCGACTGGGTGTGCGCGCCGCCCGAGCGGTAACGTACGCCCTTGAGCAGGTCGCCCGAGGTGACGCCGGTGGCCACGAAGAAGCAGTTGTCGCCGGTGACCAGGTCGTCGGTGGTCAGCACGCGGTCGAGGTCGTGCCCCGCGGCCAGCGCCTTCTCGCGCTCGGCGTCGTCCCGCGGCCACAGCTTGGCCTGGATCATGCCGCCCAGGCACTTGAGCGCGCACGCCGCGGTGATGCCCTCGGGCGTGCCGCCGATGCCCATCAGCACGTCCACGTCGGACTCGAGCCGGGCGGCCGAGATCGCGCCCGCGATGTCACCGTCGGAGATGAACTTGATGTTGGCGCCGGCTTGGCGGACCTCTTCGACCAGCGTCGCGTGGCGCGGGCGGTCGAGGATGCAGACGGTCACGTCGGAGATGCTGGACCGCTTGGCCTGCGCGATCCGCTTGAGATTCTCGGCGGTGCCGGCGTTGATGTCGATGACGTCGGCGCAGTCGGGGCCGACCGCGATCTTGTCCATGTAGAAGACGGCGCTGGGGTCGAACATCGCGCCGCGCTCGGCCACGGCCAGCACGGCCACCGAGCCCGGCATGCCCTTGCTCATCAGCGTCGTGCCGTCGATCGGGTCCACCGCCACGTCGACCTCGGGGCCGGTGCCGTCGCCCACCTGCTCCCCGTTGAAGAGCATGGGCGCCTCGTCCTTCTCGCCCTCCCCGATCACCACCACACCGCGCATCTGGATCGAGTTGATCAGCTTGCGCATGGCGTCGACCGCGGCGCCGTCACCGCCGTTCTTGTCGCCGCGGCCGACCCAGCGGCCCGCCGCCATCGCAGCGGCCTCGGTGACACGAACCAGATCGAGGGCGATGTTGCGGTCGAGATCCTGCGGGACCCGTGCTGGCATGGGCGCCTCCTCGCGACGATGCGGGGCTAGTAGATGCACCGATCCTCACATGCCCGGACGCGTTAAGTCCCGCGTCAGCGACATGGTTAACAATGGGTGCGTGGAACCCGCATCGCCCGCACCGGCCGAATCTTCCGCCGCGCCGACCCCGGCCGGACCGTCCGCTGCGCCGGCTGGGCCGTCTGCTGCGCCGGCTGGGCCGTCTGCTGCGCCGGCTGGGCCGTTTGCTGCGCCGGCCTCGGCTGGGCCGTCTGTCGCGTCGGCCTCGGCTGGGCCGTCGGCTTCGGCCGAGCCTTCCGCCGCCCCGGCCGAGCCGCCGGCCCGCCTCACCCGCGGTCAGGAGCGCTCGCCCAAGGACATGGTGATGTCGCTCGCCGTCCTGCTGATCCCGATCGCGCTGCTGCTGACCTTCTACCGGCTGGTCCTCGACGGGGACAAGCCGATCTCGGTCGACGCCGCGCCGACGTTCCAGGAGGCGCAACGGGCGAACATCTTCCCCGTGCTGGTGCCGCAGGGCCTGAGTGACGAC
Organism: Paractinoplanes ovalisporus; assembly: GCF_016834655.1. Classification (GTDB taxonomy): domain Bacteria; phylum Actinomycetota; class Actinomycetes; order Mycobacteriales; family Micromonosporaceae; genus Actinoplanes; species Actinoplanes ovalisporus. Next base: position 125,981 of record NZ_JAENHP010000026.1, on the reverse strand, counting down.
TGGCACACGTCGACGGCGACGTTCCGGCGGGCCGAGAACGGCGCGACGCTGCGGGTCGGCTACGTCGACCCCGACAAGGACCCGCTCCAGCTCGTCCAGAGCAGCGTGCCCTCCGACACGCTGCTGCCGACCGAGCTGACCAAGGAAGCGAAGCCGCTCGGCAACTTCCGCACCTCGTCCGGGGTGTGGCGCTGGTATTCGACCCGGCCCGGCGAGAAGGCGCTGGTCATGGCCGACCAGACCCGCACGATCGTGATCGTCGGAAAGACCGACCAGGACAACTTCGAGACGCTGGCCGGCTCGCTCCGCTAACCGCTCGTCAGTCCTCGGCGCGTGCCGCCCGGGCTGCCTCGATGCGTTGTCTTGGGGGCTCGGTGCGCCTATTCCTCGGCGCGTGCTGCCCGGGCTGCCTCGATTCGTTCGCGGGCGCCGTCGAGCCAGCGCTGGCACACGTCGGCCAGTTTTTCGCCTCGCTCCCACAGGGCCAGCGACTCCTCCAGCGAGCTGCCACCCTGCTCCAGCCGCTCGACCACCCCGGCCAGCTCGGTGCGGGCCTGCTCGTAGCTCAGTTTCTCGTCACTCACTCGTCTTCTCCCGTACCGCTGCTCGCAGCTCACCCTCGGCGAGCCGGACCCTGACCAGATCGTCGACCTCGACCTCACCCGCCGCGCGCACCACGTGGCCGTCTTCGCGCTGCACGATCGCGTAGCCCCGCTGCAGCGTCGCCGCCGGGGACAGCGCCCGCAGCCGGGCGACGGTGTGGCGCAGATCGTCGTCGGCGCGGCGGACCCGGTGTTCGAGGCTGCGCACGGCCCGGTCGCGCAGCGCCGTCACGTCGGCCGCGCGCTGGTCGACCAGCAGCTCGGGCCGGGCCAGCGAGGGCCGCGAGCGCCACGACTCGAGCCGGTGGCTCTCGCGGTCGAGCAGCGTGAGCACGGCGCGGTCGAGCCGGCGACGGGCCACCTCGATCAGCTGGGACTCCTCGCCCAGGTCGGGCACGATGCGCTTGGCCGCGTCGGTCGGGGTCGAGGCGCGCAGGTCGGCCACGTAGTCGAGCAGGGGCGCGTCGGTCTCGTGGCCGATCGCGCTGACCACCGGCGTGCGGGCGCCGAACACCGCTCGGCAGAGCGCCTCGTCGCTGAAGGGCAGCAGGTCTTCGACGCTGCCGCCGCCCCGGGCGATGACGATGACGTCGATCGTGTCGTCGTTGTCGAGCACCTTGAGCGCGTCGATGATCTGGGGCACGGCGGTCGGGCCCTGCACCGGCACGTTGATCACCCGGAAGTCGACCGACGGCCAGCGGCGGCGCGTGTTCATCAGCACGTCACGCTCGGCGGCGCTGGCCCGGCCGGTGATCAGGCCGATGCGCTGGGGCAGGAACGGCAGCCGGCGCTTGCGCTCGCGGGCGAACAGGCCCTCGGCGGCCAGATGCTTCTTCAGCCTTTCGAGGCGGGCCAGCAGCTCACCCAGCCCGACCTGGCGGATCTCGTCGGCGCGCAGGCTGAGCGTGCCCCGGGCCGGATAGAACTCGGGCTTGGCGTGCAGCGTGACCCGGGCGCCCTCGGACAGCTCGGGAGCGCCGGAGTCGAGCACGTCACGGTGGGCGGTGACGGTGAGGCTGAGGTCGGCCGAGGGGTCACGCAGGGTCAGGAAGACCACGGTGGAACCCGGGCGGCGGCTGATCTGCGCGACCTGGCCGTCGACCCAGACCCAGCCCAGCTTGGCGATCCAGGAGCTGATCTTCTGGCTGACGACACGGACCGGCCACGGCTCGTCGGCGGAACTCTTCGGAGGGCCGGTCGGCTCGGGGTCACTCACCCGGCCAGACTACGGAAGGCCCCCGACATTCTCGCCGTCCGCCGTGCGTCCCTTCGTGTCCGGATCGGGCCGGGCGTGTCGTCCGGCGCTGCGGCTCTCGGCGTGCCCGACGGTGCCTCGCGGGGGAGTGGCGGGACCGGACCAGGTCGACGGTCCCGTTCGTGGTGCCGCCGGCCGTGCCTGGGCGACCACCAGCATCACGATCAACCCCGCGCAGAGCCAGAAGACCAGATCGGCCACCGTACGGCCGAGGTCGAACCGCCAATCGCCGGGATCGCGGGCCAGCATCGTGAACGGGAACCCGTGACGCACTGCGTAGCCCCGCGAGCAGCACTCGACGGCCAGGACCGGAATCGCGGTGCCGATCAGGCCCAGCGCGGCGACCGCCCCACCGGCGGCCACCGCGAACCGGGACGGCGGCTTGGCGATCCGGCCTGTGCCGAGCAGAAGCAGGCCGGTCACCAGCAGCATCAAGTGGAACGCGGCGTACGTGGCCGGGCTGATCCCCATCGCGAGGTTGAGCACGGCCAGCGCGACGCAGGCCCACCCGGCGATCAGGCGCAGCGTCGCCACCGACGAGGCGAGGGGGCCGGGTTCATCCTCGGCGGCCTGGGGCATGCGTCCGAGTATCCAGCTCATTTCCGCACGTCACCGGCGATTTGCCCGACTTCCACCGAGGCGGGGACGGGCCGCCCGATCACCGTACGGGCGGGTGGCTGTTCACCGCACGGGCGGGTGGCTGCTCACCGCACGGACGGCCGCCCGATCACCGTACGGGCGGGCGGCTGTTCACCGCACGGACGGGCAACTGCTCGCCGTACGGGCGGGTGGTTGTTATCGCGAGGCGCGGCGGATCTGGACGGCCGCCACGACCACGATCAGACCCACGTACGAGAAAAGCAGCAGGTTGGCCGCGAGGGAGAGCAGGTCGAAGGTCCACGAGGCGGACTGCGCGACCCGGAAGGCGGTCTCGGGGTCGTCGGCCACCGCGCCGCGCTGAGCCCAGTGGAACGGCCAGCCGCGGTCGGTGATGTAGGCGAACATGCAGCACGTCTGGGATCGGGCGACGAGCAGGCCGGCCGCGGTTCCGGCCAGCGCGAACCCGGTCATCACGACCGCGGTCGTCTTGCGGGGCAGCCGCACGCGGTGGGGCATGAGCAGGATCAGGCCGCCGACCGACAGCACCGTTCCGACCGCCACGTCGAGCACGGCACTGGCCGAGTGCAGGTTGAGCAGGATCCAGGTCAGCCCGCCCACCAGCGACGTCGCGCCCAGCGTGAACCGCAGTGCGAACAAGGTGACGAGCCACCAGGGCCGTATGACGACCGTTTCGTCCCGCTGATCGGATTCAAGCATCCGAGGAGTATCCCGCCCCTGTGGCGCTGATCGCAGCCCGGTGTGCGTTCGGGAGATCCACGTACCATGGCCGGGTGAGCGAACCGAGGAAGCGTGTGTTGCTGGCCAAGCCGCGCGGTTACTGCGCGGGCGTCGACCGTGCCGTGCAGACCGTCGAGGAAGCGCTGAAGCTCTACGGCGCCCCGGTCTATGTGCGCAAGCAGATCGTGCACAACAAACACGTGGTCAACACGCTGGAAGGCCTCGGCGCGATCTTCGTGGAAGAGAACGAAGAGGTCCCCGAGGGCTCGACCGTGGTCTTCTCGGCCCACGGCGTCGCCCCCGAGGTGCACGAGCAGGCCAAGGAACGCAACCTCAAGGCGATCGACGCCACCTGCCCGCTGGTGACGAAGGTGCACCACGAGGCCAAGCGCTTCGCCAAGGACGACTACGACATCCTGCTCATCGGCCACGAGGGTCACGAAGAGGTCATCGGCACCTCCGGCGAGGCCCCCGCGCACATCCAGCTCGTCGACGGCCCCGACGCGGTCGACCAGGTCGTCGTGCGCGACCCGTCCAAGGTTGTCTGGCTGTCGCAGACCACGCTCTCGGTCGACGAGACGATGGAGACGGTGGCCCGGCTCAAGACCCGCCTGCCGCTGCTGCAGTCGCCTCCGAGCGACGACATCTGCTACGCCACGTCGAACCGTCAGCACGTGGTCAAAGAGATCGCGCCCGAGTGCGACGTCGTGATCGTCGTCGGCTCGACCAATTCCTCCAATTCCGTACGGCTGGTCGAGGTCGCGCTCAGCGCCGGCGCCCGCGCCGGTCACCTGGTCGACTACGCCTCCGAGATCCAGGAGGAGTGGTTGGAGGGCGCCACCACGGTCGGCGTCTCGTCCGGGGCCAGCGTCCCCGACGACCTGGTCATGGAGGTGCTGGCGTTCCTGGCCGAGCGCGGCTTCGGCGAGGTCACCGAGTTCACGACGGCCGAGGAGCGCCTCACCTTCTCGCTGCCGCAGGAGCTGCGCCGAGACATGAAGGCTCAGCTTTCTGGCTCCGCTTCGCTCCGCAAGCAATAGCCCGCTCATCGACGGGGCTATTGCGGTTCGGCCGTTAGCGGGGTTCGGGGCGCCTACGTGTCATTTTGAACCGCTTGGGTCCAGCAGTTCTGGCGCTTGGGGTTGCCTGGGGGCCACCTCAAGTTGAGTTGGTGTGGGGATGTCGTCGTCGGAGACGCCCATCTCGGCCAGCTTGCGCGCGCTGACCAGCACGCGCGATTCCAAAGAGCCGACCGCCCGGTTGTACGCCGTGACGGCCCCGCCCAGGGAAGCGCCGAGCTTGCCCACGTGGTCGCCGAGCGTGGCCAGCCGGGCGTAAAGCTCGCGGGCCAGGCTGTGCACCTCGACCGCGTTGCGGGCCAGCTCCTCCTGACGCCACGAGAAGGCCACGGTTCGCAGCATCGCGATCAGCGTGGCCGGGGTGGCCAGCACGACGTTGCGGCGGAACGAGTGCTCCATCACGGTCGGGTCGTGGCGCAGCGCCGCGTCGAGGAACGGGTCGGCCGGCAGGAACAGCACCACGAAGTCGGGCGCCGAGTCGAACGCGGTCCAGTACTCCTTGGCCGCCAGCGAGTCGACGTGTGCGCGCAGGTGGCGGGCGTGCTGGTCGAGGAAGCCGTCGCGGGTGCGTTCGTCACGGGCCTCCAGCGCCGACAGGTAGGCCTCCAGGGGCGCCTTGGCGTCGACGACCACGCTGCGGCCGCCGTGCAACCGGACCACCAGATCGGGGCGTACGCCGGAATTGTCGGTTGCCGCCGTGACCTGCTCAGCAAAGTCACAGTGTTCCAGCAGGCCGGCCGCCTCCACGATGCGCCGGAGCTGGTGCTCACCCCAGCGACCGCGCACCTGGGGCGTCCGCAGGGCCGACACAAGCTGCTTGGTCTCGGTACGCAACTCGCCCGAGACCGTGCTCATGGTGCGGACCTGCTCGCGTAGTTCGGCGTAGGCGTCGACGCGCTCCCGCTCCAGCTCAGCGACCCTTTCTTCGTACCGCCGCAGGGTTTCGTGCAACGGCGCGACGGCTCGGGCGACCGCTTCCTGGGACTGCGCAGTGGCCTCGTAGGTCAGTCCGCGTAACGACTGCTCGAGCCTCTCCTCGCCGTCGGCGCGGGCCTGCACGGTGGCTTCGAGCCGAGCTATGTCGGCCGCCGCCCGCAGCCGGGCGGCGAGCCAGCCGAGGGCGCCACCGGTGGCCAAGCAGACAAGCACTACGACGAGCGTCGAAACAGTCACATTACGGAGCCTGCCAGACCGTGGGCGCGGGAAATGCGCAGGTACCGTTGGAACATGAGCGTGTTGCTGATTCTTGGCATCGTCATTGTCGTCCTCCTCGTGGTTCTCCTGGTCCGTCGCAACGGCGCCGCGTCGCAGCAGACCCGGCTGGAAGACGCGCGCGCCGAGGCCCAGCGGTGGTACGAGCGTCTCGGCGGTCAGCTGATGACCCTGCAGGCGGAAGACGCGGCCGGCCGTCAGGCGCTGTCCGACGCCGGTGAGCGTTACAACGCCGCCGGCGGCCAGTTGCAGCAGGCCAACACCGTGAAGCAGTTCGAGCTGGCCCGGGAATCGGCGCTCGAGGGCCTGCAATATGTGCGGGCGGCGCGGCTCGCCATGGGCCTCGACGCCGGCCCCGACCTGCCGGCGCTCGCCGCGGCTCAGGGCGCGGGCCAGTTGACCAAGGAGCGCGAGGTCAACGTGCAGGGCCACCACTACAAGGCCGGCCCGCAGCCGGGCGCCGACACGCCTTACTACTACCCCGGCGGCCGCGTGCAGGGCCGTCCGGTGCCCGCAGGGTGGTATTCGACTCCGGTCTGGAAGACCGCGCTCGGCGCCGGCGCCGGTGTGCTCGGCGGCATGCTGATCTTCGACGCGCTGCTCTCGCCCGGCTTCGGTGACATGGGCTACGGCGACGGCTTCTCCGACGGCTATTCCGAGGCCGCGCAAGACTTCGGCGGCGACGGCAGCGACATGGGCGGCGGCGACATGGGCGACATGGGCGGCAGCGACTTCGGTGGCGATTTCGGCGGCGACTTCGACTTCTGACGCGCCGCCGGCCGCTGACTCGGCCCTCTTCCCGGATGCGGCCTGAGCCCTCCGATACGGCCTTGGTCCTGCGCCGACGGCCTTGGTCGTGCGTTGACGGCCTTGGTCGTGCGTTGACGGCCTTGGTCGTGCGTTGACGGCCTTGGTCGTGCGTTGACGGCCTTGGTCGTGCGTTGACGGCCTTGGTCTTGCGTTGACGGCCTTGGTCCTGCGCCGCGGCCGAGCCGTCTGATGCGGCGCCGGGTCGTGGCTCGGCGTGGCGGTCAGTTCGTGTCGGCTGCGAGGTCGTCCGCGGTGGGGTCGTCGGCCGGGAGATATCTGGCCAGCTCGCGGCGCAGGCGTCGCGGGCTCGGCCACACCTCGCTGAGGTCGGCCGTGAACGACTGCCCGTCCGGCGTCTCGGCCAGCGCCGGCGGCCCGGCCTCCTCGCCCTGCACCGGATGCACCCGGTCCATGTCGACCGGGGTCACCTCGAGCAGGTTCCGGAAGCCCTCCCGCCGCACGGTGACGTGCCTGATGTCCGTCCAGGCGAGCAGGATCGGGTCGCTGTCCTGCGCGGCCAGTTCCAGGCCGCCCGATGAGACCCGGACCCAGGTCCGCAACGAGCCCCGGGTCGAATAGGCGTACGCGCCGGCCGCGAGCGCCGCCACCACGGCGGCCTGGGCCGCGGTCTGCCACCACCGGTTGCCGGCGCCGCCCTCACCCAGCAGCGCGACGACCGGTGACACCAGCGCGAACGACAGCATCAGCAACAGAAAGAGCGCCAAGAACGTCCGCACCGGCGACGACCGGAACAGCACGGCGTCGCGGGCGGGCGCCTCGACCTGCTCGGGCGCGATCGGCATGCCTTCATGCTGCCCTGCCGCGGGCCCCCGCTCCGGCGTTTCGCCAGAGCCGGGACCCGTGAGCAGAACTCAGCCGCAGAGCCCGTGATCGAAGCTCAGCCGCGGAGTCCGCAACCGAAGCTCGGCCGCGGGCCCGTGATCGAAGCTCGGCCGCGGAGCCCGTGACCGGAACTCAGCCGCGGGCGGTCGGGGCCTCCGCCCGAGCGGAGACCGGCGGCAGCGCCGGCCCCGTCGAGCGCGGCCCCGTCGTGGTCAGAAGGCGCAGGCGATCACGAGCTCGGGCGTGCGGCCGGGCAGCGTGTCGAGCTTCGCTATCCGCCCGGCCGACTTGAGGTCGCCCTCGACCAGCGCCAGCCGCTCGAGCAGCTCGGCCGGCCCCAGCGCCTCGGCCAGCGGCACGTCGGCCTTCATCGACAGCTTCCGGTCCGACTTGGCCCGCCGGACCTGCCGCAGTGCCTCCCCAGCCAGGTCGAGCAGGCCGGCGTCACCCTCACCGGCGACCCGGGTCAGCTCGTACGGCGTCGGCCAGGTCGCCTGGTGGACCGAGCCGTAGCGCCACCACGACCAGACCTCCTCGGTGACGTACGGCAGGAACGGCGCGAACAACCGCAACAGCACCGACAGCCCCGCCGCGAGCGCCGCCCGCGCCGAGTCGGCCGCCGGCCCCGAGGCGTACGCCCGTTCCTTGACCAGCTCGATGTAGTCGTCGCAGAACGTCCAGAAGAACGCCTCGGTCGCCTGCAGCGCGTCGGTCTGGTCGTACCGGTCGAACGCCTCGGTCGCCGTGGTGACCACCGCCGCCAGACGGGTCAGCATCGCCCGGTCGAGCGGCTCGGTCACCGGCTGCCGCAGCGCCTCGGCCGCGCCCAGCCCGAGCGCGAACTTCGACGCGTTGAGCAGCTTGGTCGCCAGCCGCCGCCCGACCTTGATCTGGGCCGGGTCGAAGGCCAGGTCGGCGCCGGGCCGCCCGTTGGCCGCCCAGTAGCGCACCGCGTCGGAGCCGTTCTGCTCGAGCAGGGCCACCGGCGTGACGACGTTGCCCTTGGACTTCGCCATCTTCTTGCGGTCGGGGTCGAGGATCCAGCCCGAGAGGACGGCCGACTTCCAGGGCAGGACGTCGTTCTCGAGGTCGGCCCGCAGGACGGTGGAGAACAACCAGGTGCGGATGATCTCGTGGGCCTGAGGCCGGTGGTCCATCGGGAAGACCCGGCGGAACAGGTCGTGATCGTCGTGCCAGCCGCCGACGATCTGCGGGGTCAGCGATGACGTGGCCCAGGTGTCCATGACGTCGGGGTCGGCCGTGAAGCCACCCGGGACGTCACGCTGGGACTCGTCGAAGCCGGGCGGACACTCCGAGGAGGGGTCAACCGGCAACGATGATTCGTCCGGTATGAGAAGGTTGTCGTAATCCGGCTCGCCAGCGTCGTCGAGCCGGTACCAGATCGGGATCGGCACGCCGAAGAAGCGCTGCCGGCTGACCAGCCAGTCGCCGGTCAGGCCGTTGACCCAGTGCTCGTAGCGGTGTCGCATGTGCTCGGGGAACCAGCGCAGCTCACGCCCGCGCTCGATCATCTTTTCGCGGATCCGCTCGTCGCGGCCGCCGTTGCGGAAGAACCACTGCCGGCTGGTGACGATCTCGAGCGGTGAGTCGCCCCGCTCGTAGAACTTGACCGGATGCGTGATCGGCTTCGGCTCGCCCAGCAGGTCACCGGTCTCGGTGAGGATCCGGACGATCTCGCGCCGGGCCGCGTTGACGGTCAGGCCCGCGAAGTCGCGGTAGGCCGCGTCGGAGACCCCCTCGGGGTGTTCGGGCAGGAAACGGCCGTCGCGCCCGATCACGACCCGCGTCTCCAGTCGCAGGTCGCGCCACCACGTGACGTCGGTGATGTCGCCGAACGTGCAGACCATCGCGATGCCGGTGCCCTTGTCCTTCGCGGCCATCGGATGGGCCAGGACGGGGACCTCGACGTCGAAATACGGCGTGCGGACCGTGGTCAGTCCCTCGTAGCGTTCGTCGCCCGGGTGGTGGACGAGCGCGACGCAGGCCGGCAGCAGCTCGGGCCGGGTCGTGTCGACCTCGACCGGGCCGTCGGGACCGTGGAAGCGCAGCCGGTGATAGGCGCCGGGCCGTTCCCGGTCTTCCAGTTCGGCCTGCGCGACCGCGGTGCGGAAACCGATGTCCCACAGCGTGGGGGCCTCGGCCGTGTATGCCTCGCCGCGCGCCAGGTTGTTGAGGAAGGCGCGCTGCGAGACGGCCTGCGACCGCCGCCCGATCGTCGTGTAGGTCATGGACCAGTCGACCGACAGCCCGAGCCGCCGCCACAGCGCCTCGAACGCCTTCTCGTCCTCGGTGGTCAGCCGCCCGCACAGCTCGACGAAGTTGCGCCGCGAGATCGCGACCGCCTGCTTCGGGGGAGTGGCCGGCGGCTCCCACGACGGGTCGTAGGGCAGCGCCGGGTCACAGCGGACGCCGTAGACGACCTGGACCCGCCGCTCGGTCGGCAGGCCGTTGTCGTCCCAGCCCATCGGATAGAAGACGGCCTTGCCCCGCATCCGCTGGAACCGGGCGACCGTGTCGGTGTGCGTGTAGGAGAAGACGTGGCCCATGTGCAGCTCGCCCGATACGGTCGGCGGAGGCGTGTCGATCGCGTATACGTCCGACCGCTCCTTCGAGCGGTCGAACTTATACGTGCCCTCCTCCTGCCAGGTGCGCGCCCACTTGTCCTCGAGGCCGTCGAGCGACGGCCGCTCGGGGAGACCGGCGCGCCCGGTCGTTCCCGTATCAGTCATGGCCTGAATGCTAGAGCGGCCCGCGGCATTCGACCTGTCATTAAGAAGCCGCCTCTTCGAAGTCGAGCAGAAGTCGCTTGACCGGCAGGCCCCAGCGGTAGCCGCCGAGAGACCCGTCGGTGCGCAGCACCCGGTGGCACGGCGTGATGAGCGCGACCGGGTTGCGCGCGCAGGCCGAGGCCGCACCCCGCACCGCGGCCGGGCGGCCGCTGAGCCGGGCGAACTCGGTGTAGGTCACCGGGGAGCCCGGTTTGATGTCGCGCATGACCTTCCACGCGTAGCGCATGAACTCGCCGCTGCTGTGCTGCTCGACCTCGACGGAGTCGAGCGCCGTGCGATCACCGTCGAAATAGGACCGGATGAGGCCGGCCGCCGGTCCCACGTCGTCGGCCGGTTCGGCCCGGCCGCTCAGGAGCGGATGGATGAGCGGGAGCAGATCGTTCACATCGGGTGTGAAACCGGCCGCGCGCACGGCGCCCACACGGTTCACGACCAGGGTGAACGGGCCGGCGGCGGTGTCGAGGGTGCGGTACTTCATCATGATGTCCTCCAGGGGGTCGGTCCACAGCTTGGCCCCTTCCGAGCCGCCACGGGAAAGATCTTGTGAGCCTGTGGATAACTCAGGACGCCCTCCACAGGCGGATGAGCGCGTAGGAGCGCCACGGTCGCCACCTCTCGGCGTACGCGGAAAGGACCTTGGGTGTGTCGGGCAGGCCGAGGGCCTTGGCGCCGCGGCGAACGGCCAGGTCGGTGGGGAGGAAGACGTCGGGATCGCCGATCGCGCGCATGGCGACGTAACCCGCGGTCCACGCGCCGATCCCCGGCAGCTCGGTCAGGCGCGCGACCGTCTCCTCACGGTCCGCGCCCGGATTCAGATCGATCTTGCCGTCGGCCACCGCGTCCGCCAGCGCCCGGACCGTCCCGCGCCGCGCCGCCGGCATGCCGAACGCGGTGTCCGGCAGAGCGGCGATCTCGGCCGCTGACGGGAATCCGACCAGCGTGTCCGGCTTCCGGAACGGACGGATCATGCGGCCCAGCGTCGTGCGGGCGCCGGACACGCTGACCTGCTGCCCGACGACCGCCCGCACGGCCATTTCGAAACCGTCGACCGAGCGGGGAACCCGTACGCCGGGCTCGATCTTGACCGCCTCGGCGAACGCGGGATCGGCACCCAGCGTCGCGTCGACGGCCTCGGGATCGGCGTCCAGATCGAAGAGCCGGCGGCAGCGGGCCACAGCCGGCGCGAGATCCCGCACGTCGCTGAGCCGCAGCGTCGCCGAGACCCAGCGGTCGGCCGGGGTGAGTGAGACGGTCGCGCTTCCGTGCGGCAAGGACAGACCGCGCCCGTACGTGTTTCCGGTGCGCTCCTCCACACCTGGGAGCGCTCGGATCTCGAGGAAATCGAGCAGTGACGCGACGTGCAACGGTGACCGGTAGGCGAGCCGGAGGTTGATCGTGCCCGCCTCGGCGTGCGTGATCCGGCGCGTCTCGCGCAACCGGCCGGGCGCCTGCGCGTACACCTCCTGAATCGTGTCGTTGAACTGCCGCACGCTGCCGAAACCGGCCGCGAAGGCGATCTCGGCCAGACCCAGGTCGGTCGTCTCGATGAGGATGCGGGCGGTCTGCGCGCGCTGCGCCCGGGCCAGTGCCAGCGGACCGGCGCCGAGCTCGGCGGTGAGCAGCCGGTTGAGGTGGCGTTCGGTGTAGCCGAGACGGCTCGCCAGGCCCGGCACGCCGTCGCGGTCGACCACGCCGTCGGAGATCAGCCGCATCGCCCGCCCGACCAGGTCGGCCCGCACGTCCCACTCGGGTGAACCGGGCGCGGCGTCGGGCCGGCAGCGCTTGCAGGCGCGGAACCCGGCCCGCTGGGCGGCGGCCGCGCTCGGGTAGAAGCGGACGTTCTCCCGCTTCGGGGTCATCGCCGGGCAGGACGGGCGGCAGTAGATGCCGGTGCTGGTCACCGCGGTGCAGAACCAGCCGTCGAAGCGCTGGTCCCGGCTGTCCACGGCGCGGTAACACCGTTCGAAGTCCAGTTCCATGCCCCTGAGTCTGCTCTCGCCGTACGGCCGTTGGCTGGCGGGATTCGGACATGAAGGTGCGTGGGGCCGTGGTCGCGGGGTGCTGCGTAGACTGGGCTTCCGTGAGCCTCACCATCGGAATCGTCGGCCTGCCGAACGTCGGCAAGAGCACCCTGTTCAACGCCCTGACCAAGAACGACGTGCTCGCCGCGAACTACCCGTTCGCGACGATCGAGCCCAACGTCGGCGTGGTCGGGCTGCCCGACGAGCGGCTCGGGCGGCTCGCCGAGCTGTTCAGCAGTGAGAAGATCCTGCCGGCGCCGGTGAGCTTCGTCGACATCGCCGGCCTGGTGCGTGGCGCGTCCAAGGGGCAGGGCCGCGGCAACGCGTTCCTCGCCAACATCCGCGACGCCACGGCCATCTGCCAGGTCGTCCGCGCGTTCTCCGACCCGAACGTGCTGCACGTCGACGGCAAGGTCTCGCCCGCCGACGACATCGAGACGATCAACACCGAGCTCATCCTGGCCGACCTGCAGACGGTGGAGAAGGCGCTGCCCCGCCTGCAGAAGGAGGCCAAGCTCAAGAAGGACCGGGCGCCGATCGTGGCCGCCGCCGAGGGCGCGTTCAAGGTCCTCAACGACGGCGTGACCCTGCACAAGGGCGCGGCCGCCGCGGGCGTCGAGGTCGAGCTGCTGGGCGAACTCCACCTGCTCACCACGAAGCCGTTCATCTACGTCTTCAACGTCGACGAGGACGAGCTGAACAACACGGCGTTCCTCGACGAGATGCGCGCCCTGGTCGCCCCGGCCGAGGCCGTGTTCATGGACGCGAAGATCGAGTCCGAGCTGATCGACCTGCCGCCGGACGAGGCGCAGGAGCTGCTGGAGTCCACCGGCCAGACCGAGCCCGGCCTCGACCAGCTGATCCGGGTCGGCTTCAACACGCTGGGCCTGCAGACCTACCTGACGGCCGGCCCGAAGGAGGCCCGCGCCTGGGTGATCCCGGTCGGCGCCACCGCCCCCGAGGCCGCGGGCGTCATCCACAGCGACTTCCAGCGCGGTTTCATCAAGGCCGAGATCGTCAGCTTCGACGACCTGATGGCCGCCGGTTCCATGTCCGCCGCCAAGGCCGCCGGCAAGGTCCGCATGGAGGGCAAGGACTACATCATGAAGGACGGCGACGTGGTGGAGTTCCGCTTCAACGTCTGACGGTTTCGACGTCTCCTGCGGAGTTCGGTGTGCCGGTCGATTCCGCAGGCCGTGGCGGTTTTCCTACTCGTTTGACAACCTGGGACGATGAGCGAAGCGGTGTACCGCATCGGCGAGGGACCGGCGACACGGGTGAGCCTGTCGCTGCCTGAAGGGACCGCTGAGGCGATCCGGGCGCGGGTCGGCAAGCGGGAGTTCTCCGCGTTCATTGCCGAAGCAGTTGAGCGGGAGCTGCGTGGCCAGGTGCTCGACGAGTATTTGGCCGACTATGAGAGCCGCAAAGGACCGGTCTCCGAGGAAGCTCGTCAGCGAGCGCGGCAGGTCTTCGACGAAGCGAACGGCTTCGATGTGCGTAGTTCTTCGCGGAAGATGCCGGTCGGCGCGTGCAGCCGGGTCGGCCCGTCGAGCTCGTAGGTGTGTATGACTGGCGCCCAGGTCTCGTTCTCGACGCGCCAGTAGTGCCGGATGCCGTCTTCGGCGTACTTGCGGAGCTTGACCGTCCGATCGCGGTGCGCTGACTCCGGCGACTCCACCTCGCCGACCAGAAGGACGGAATCGGGTGTGAAGAAGGTGCGGTCCCGCTCGCCGAGCGTGATCGTCATTTCCCGCTCGACGTCGATGCCCTGCGGGGTCTGTTTCGCCATCGTTGCCGCCAGCGCGGTGACGAGGCGGCTGTGCCAGACCTGCTGGGGGACGGCCCTGAAGACCAGCATCCCGTCGATCAGCTCGATGTGTGGCGGCGCGTCGGGGAGATGGTCGAGGTCGTCGGCATACCAGCCTTCGGCGCGGGGTGGCCGCATCCAGTCGGGGACCGTGGTCATGGCCGGCTCACAGGGCGACCACGGAGCGGGCGCCCTCGCCTCGGGTCATTCGGTCGAACGCGTCGGGCACCTCGGCCAAGCCGATGCGGTCGGTGATGAGGTGGTCCAGCTTCAGGCGGCCGGCCTGGACTTCTTCGGCCAGGCGGGGGATCTCTACGTCGAAGTCGGCCGAGCCGTAGACCGAGGAACGCAGGGTGCGGGCCGACGAGAAGATGTCGAGGGCCGAGAGCGACACCACGTCGTCGTTCGAGCCCATGCCGACGACCGTGACCTTGCCGCCGCGGCGGGTGGCCCGCCACGCCGCGCGGATGGTGGTGGCTCGGCCCACGCATTCGAAGGCGTGGTCGGCGCCGCGGCCCGACGTGCGGGAGCGGATCTCTTTGGAGAGGGCGTCGGACGAGACCACGAAGTCGGTGGCGCCGGCCGACTCGGCCAGGGCCTTCTTCGACTCGGAGACGTCGACCGCGATCACCGCGGCGGCGCCGGCCGCGCGGGCCGCGGCCACCACCGAGAGGCCGACGCCGCCCAGACCGATCACCACGACCGACTCGCCGGGGCGGACCTGGGCGGTGTTGCGGACGGCGCCCGCGCCGGTGAGGACGCCGCAGCTCAGCAGGGCGGCCAGCTCCAGCGGGAGCGACGACGGCACCCGGATCACGGCGTTTTCGGGGGCTACCACCTGCTCGGCGAAGGCACCCAGACCCAGGGCGACATGCACGGGCCCGCCGTCGAGCGTCACGCCGTTCTCCAAGGAGGCGACGCCGGAGGACGTGGAGCACAGCCACGGCTCGCCCTGGTCGCAGAACCAGCAGCTGCGGCACGCGGGCTGCCAGTTGAGCACCACGTGGTCGCCGACCGCGGCCCGGGTCACGTGGTCGCCGATCTCGACCACCTCGCCCGCCGCCTCGTGGCCCAGCACCAGCGGGTACGACGGTTTGATGGTTCCGTTCACCATGGACAGGTCGGAGTGGCAGACACCGGCCGCGCGCACCCGGACCCGCACCTGGCCGGGCCCGACCTCGGGCATGTGCAGCTCGGCGACGTCGGGCCGGGTGCCGCCGGAGCGCAGCACCAGGCCGTTGAAATATGCGGTCATCGCTGGATCGCCTTCACCTGCTGGAACTCGGCGAGACCGTGCACGCCCAGCTCGCGTCCGACACCTGATTGTTTGTATCCGCCGAAGGGCGCCCGCGGATTGAAGGCGCCGCCGTTGATGTCGACCTGACCCGTCCGCATCCGGGCGGCCACCGCCAGCGCGCGCTCTTCGGAACCCCAGACGCCGCCGGCCAGGCCGTATTTCGAGTTGTTGGCGATGGCCACGGCCTCGTCGTCCGACGAGAACGGGATGATCGACAACACCGGGCCGAAGATCTCTTCCTGGGCCAGTTCGCTGTCGGGGTCGACATCGGCGAAGACGGTCGGCGCGACGAAGTATCCCTTTTGCGGCACGGGAGAATCGCCCGCCACCATACGGGCGGAGGCTCGCGCGACGAAACCGAGTACGCGGTCGCGCTGAGCGGCCGATACCAGCGGACCGAGCCGCGTCGACTCGTCGAAGGGATCGCCCACGGTGTAACCACCGGCGGTCTTGGCGGCCAGCGACACGGCCTCGTCGTAGACGCTCTCGTGCACCAGCATCCGGGTCCACGCCGTGCAGGTCTGACCCGAGTTGAGGTAGGCGTTGCCGACCCCCACCTTCACCGCGCGCGTCACATCGGCGTCGGCGAGGATCACGTTGGCCGACTTGCCGCCCAGCTCGAGCGCGACCTTGGCGATCCGGTCGGCGGCGGCGTGGGTGATCGCGCGGCCGGTCGCGGTCGAGCCGGTGAACGACACCATATCGACGTCGGGGTGCCCGGCGATGGCCGCCCCGACGACCGGGCCGGTGCCGGTCACCACGTTGAGCACGCCCGGTGGCACGCCGGCCTCGGAAGCCGCGTCGACCAGCAGGAACGCCACCAGCGGGGTCAGCTCGCTCGGCTTGAGCACGACCGTGCACCCCGCCGCCAGCGCGGCTGCCACCTTGGCGACGACCTGGTGCAGCGGATAGTTCCACGGGGTGATCGCGCCGACCACACCGATGGGCTCGCGTACGACGGTCGAGTTGCCGATGGTCTCCGGCGGCGGAAGGACCAGGTCGGCGTACGACCGGAGGACCGTGAGCGGAAGGCCGGCCTGGACCGCTTTGGCGATCTTGAGAGGGGTGCCCAGTTCGAGGCCGACCACCCGGGCGATCTCGGCCGCGCGCGAGGCCAGGGCCGTGTGCAGCCGGTCGAGCACCTGGGCCCGGTCGGACGCGACGGACCAGGCGGGGAAGGCGGCCCGGGCGGCGGCGACGGCCCGATCGACATCGGCCGCCGTGCCCGCCGGCACGTGGGCCAGCACCTCTTCGGTCGCCGGGTTCTCGACCGCGATGGTCTCGGAGGAGGCCGGCGGGGTCCACTGCCCGTCGATGTAGAGGTGTGGCCGGTCGAGCGTTGTCATCAGCGGATCCCCATCTCGTAGCGGGCCGTCAGGCCGTTGATCAGCAGGTCCAGTCCGAGTTCGAAGGCGCCCTCGTCCACGGCTTCATGATGCTCCGCCAGACGGGGTGCGTGACCCAGGTGTGGATAACGTTCGTAGAGCTGTGGATCGGCGTCGAAGCCGAGCGCGAACGAGCCGAGCGCCGAGCCGGTGACGAGGTAGCGCATGAGCGCGCCGATGTGGGTGGCCCGCGCGTAGGACCACCCGGCGTCGACCAGGGCGCCGTACACGGCCTCGGCCATGGCCAGACCGCCCGGCCGGCGTCCGGGGCCCTGGGCGAGCACCGGCACGATGTTCGGGTGGGCGACGAGCACCGCGTGGTAGGAGCGGGCCCAGCGCCGCAGCGCCTCGTCCCACTCGTACGCCCCGAAGGCCGACACGTCGACCTGGGCGATCACCGCGTCGGCGACCGCGTCGACGATCGAGGCCTTGGTCGGGAAGTGGTTGTAGAGAGACGGCCCCTGCACGCCCAGCTCGGTGGCGAGGCGCCGGGTGGACAGCGCCTCCAGCCCTTCCGCGTCGACCAGCGCCGAGGCGGCGTCGATGATCCGCGAGGCGGTCAGCAGCGCCTGCCGTGGCCGAGCCATGCGCGAACCCCCGCGAAAAAGTGACACTGGACGTGTAAAAACTTACACCGCTAGTTTAACGGCATGGACTTCGAGCTCACCGACGAGGAACGCGCGATCCGCGACACCGCCCGCCAGTTCATCACCCGCGAGGTCATGCCGCTGGAACAGGAGGCGCTGCTGCGCGAGCGCCGCCATGAGCCCGGCCTGGACCGCAGCGAACTGCGCGAGCTGCAACTGAAGGCCAAGAAGTTCGGCTTCTGGGGTCTGTCCACTCCGGAGCAGTACGGCGGCATGGACCTGCCCGCCGTCCTGCAGTCGCTGATCTGGACCGAGGTCGGCCGCACCTTCGTGCAGTTCAAGTTCGGGGGCGAGGCCGACAACATCCTCTACTACGCCAATGCCGAGCAGAAGGCGGAGTTCCTGGTCCCGACGATCGAGGGCGACCGCGTCTCGTGCTTCGCGATCACCGAGCCCGGCGCCGGTTCGGACGCGGCCAACATCAAGCTCAGCGCCCGTCCGGACGGCGACGACTGGGTGCTCAACGGGGAGAAGACGTTCATCACGAACGGCAACGACGCCGACTTCGTCATCGTGGTCGCGGTGACCGACCGCGAGAAGGGTGTGCGCGGCGGCGGCACCACGGCGTTCCTGGTCGATCGCGAGATGGGCTGGCGTTCCGAGTTCATCCAGACCATGGGCGAGGGCGGGCCGGCGTCGCTCATCTTCGACGACGTACGGGTCCCGGCGCGCAACATCCTGGGCGAGATCGGTCAGGGCTTCGAGCTGGGTATGAAGTGGATCGGCAAGGGCCGCTATCTCATCCCGTCGAACGCGCTGGGCATCGCCGAGCGGGCCCTGGGCATGGCGGTGGACTATGCCAACACGCGCGAGACGTTCGGGCGGACGATCGGCGAGAACCAGGCCATCCAGTGGATGCTGGCCGACTCCGAGGTCGAGATCGAGGCCGCCCGATGGCTGATCCTGCGCGCCGCGTGGACCGTCGACCAGGGCTGGGACCCGCGGCACGCGTCGTCGATGGCCAAGCTCTACGGCGCCAACATGGTCAACAACGTGGTGGACCGGGTCATGCAGATCCACGGCGGGATGGGATACACCCGCGAGCTTCCGATCGAACGGTGGTACCGCCAGGTGCGACTTATGCGTATCTATGAAGGTACCGATGAGATGCAGCGCCTGATCATCTCCCGCGACCTGCTCCGCGGGTACACCAAGATCGGAGGTCACCTGGCATGACTGACTGCACCGGAGTCAGCGAAGCGTCCGTAGGGCCAGGAAGGCAAGCCCAAGGAGGCTCAGCATGACCCAGTTGTCGCTCGCCACCGTCCTGGCGGAGTCGGCCCGAAAATATCCCGACAAAATCGCCGTGATCGACAGCCTGACCACCGAGCGGATCACGTACAAAGATCTATGGCAACAGACCCTCGCATACGCGGGAAGTCTGCGGGAAAAAGGCGTGCAGCCGGGCGACGTCGTCGCCATCCAGATCCCCAACCTGGCCGACTTCCCCCGTGTCTATTACGCGGTGCTGGCGGCCGGCGCCACGATCGTCCCGATGCACCTGCTCCTCACCCCCGAGGAGAACGCGTACGTCCTGAAGGACAGCGGCGCCAAGCTGCTGGTGGCCCATTCGAGCCAGTTGGAGAACGCCGCCGCCGCGGCGGGAACGGCCGGCATCCCGGTGGTCTCGGTCGGTCCGGCGGTTCCGGGTGTGACCCGTCTCGAGGAGACCGGCGCCAAACCGCTGCGGACGTACGAGAGCCGCGAAGCCGAGGACGTGGCGGTCGTCTTCTATACGAGCGGCACCACCGGCAAACCCAAGGGCGCCCTGCTCACCCATCTCAACCTCGTGATGAACACGATGGTCAACGTCTTCGACATCCACGATCTGAACGACGACGACGTCGTCATGGGCTGCCTGCCGCTGTTCCACACCTTCGGCCAGACCGTGGGCATGAACGGCACGTTCCGGATGGGCGGGACGATCGTGCTGATGGCCCGGTTCACGGGCGAGGCCGCGATCCAGCTGATGGTCCGCGAGAACGTGACGATCTTCCACGGCGTCCCGACGATGTACATCGGGCTGCTGGAGGCGGCCGCGAAGGCCGACCGCCTGCCGGAGCTGCGGCTCTGCGTGTCGGGCGGCGCCTCGCTGCCGGTGGCGGTGCTCGAGAAGTTCGCGGAGACGTTCCACGCGACGATCTACGAGGGGTACGGCCTGTCCGAGACCTCGCCGACCGCGACCACCAACCAGCCCGCGTTCGGCGCGAAGCCGGGCACGGTCGGCCACCCGATCTGGGGTGTCGACGTCGAGATCGCCCGAGCCGAGGTCGACGAGCGGATCGAACTCCTCGACGACGGAGAGCTGGGCGAGATCGTGATCCGGGGGCACAACGTGTTCGCGGGCTATCTCAACAACCCCGGGGCGACGGCCGAGGCGGTCGTCGACGGCTGGTTCCGTACGGGAGACCTCGGCGTCAAGGACGAGAACGGCTTCATTTCGATCGTCGACCGCAAGAAGGATTTGGTGATCCGGGGCGGGTTCAACGTCTATCCCCGCGAGGTCGAGGAGGCGCTGGCCCGGCACCCGGCCGTGCAGCAGGTGGCGGTGATCGGCGTGCCCGACCCGGTGCACGGCGAGGAGATCTGCGCGGTGGTCGTGCCCGACCCGGGCGGCATCACGGCCGAGGAACTGATCGAGTGGTCGCGCGAGAAGCTCGGCAAGCACAAATACCCACGGCAGATCCGGTTCGCCGAGACGCTCCCGCTCGGGCCCAGCTTCAAGGTGCTCAAGCGGGAGTTGCGCAAGACGTACGGGTCAGGTCAGCAGGGCGGGTAGCTCGGCGACGATCGGCTTGTCCGCGGGCAGCCAGTGCACGCTGTCCAGCTCGTCCTTGGCGAGCCAGCGCATGGACGTGTGCTCCAGCGCCCGCGGCACGTCGCCCTCCAGCAGGTTCACGGCGAAGACGCGCAGGACGGCCCGGCCGTGCGCGAGCGGAACGTCGGGGCCGACGCGGTCGCCCACCTCGACGCGGACGCCCAGCTCTTCGGCGCACTCGCGGGCCAGCGCCTCTTGATCGGTTTCGCCCGGTTCGACCTTGCCGCCCGGAAACTCCCAGCGGCCCGCGACCTCGGCCGGCGCCGAGCGTTCGCAAGCAAGAACCCGACCATCGGTGATGATCACTGCAGCCACGATGACTCTGCGTGACTTAGCGTCCTTGACGTGCTGTTTCGGCGCCATGAGATCAAAGCTTCCCACAAAAGTTTACCGATCAGGTTGCCCGCGCTGTCCCGATCGTCACGCAAACACGGATATGTGGGCGTGGACATGCTTGCTGCGGAAGGCAAGACTATGGGCACCGACCATGACGACACGGCGACAGTTTGGCCACAAGCCGGCAACGACGCCTAGGGGGGTGCGGCGATGCGGGTCAGAAGACAGCGGGTCAAGACTTCCGACTACCTCAGCGACGCGCTGACGCTGCTGAGCGGCTGGGAGCGCGACGGAGTTCAGCTCAAGCGGGAGCTGGCATGCGACGACAGTCAGCATGCCGCATTGACGGAACGAATCAAGGTGGCGGCGGACACACTGCGCATACGCCCCTCGATCCGGCGAACCGACGGTCACACACAGATCTGTCTGGGTGACCGTGACGGCGACGCCCTCACCGACGGTGAGGTAACCCTCGCGGCGCGGATCGAGGACTTCTACCGGACGGTCACGGCTCCGCATAGCCCTTGATCGCTACCCTCGGGCCATGGGCGAAGTCATCTTTGACAACAAGGGCCAGCTCCAGCAGATCGAGAGCGGCCTGCTCGACGGCGAGCAGATCATTGCCGTGTACGACGCGGTCGGCGTCGGCACCGGGTTCATCGGTCTGACCAACCGGCGCGTGATCATCCAGGACAAGTCGTTCGTCGGCAAGCGTGTCGCGCTCACCAGCATCCCGTACTCGAAGGTGAGCAGCGTCAGCGTCGTCAGCAACAAGAGCTGGGCCGGTCAGTTCTTCTCCACCGGCATCATTGCGATCACCGTCGGCACCCACACGTACGAGGTCGAGTTCCGCGGCTCGGACAAGACCCACCACGTGCACAACGTGATCCTGCACTACGCCAGCTGAAGAACCCGGGTCGGCAGTGGGGTCTCGGTCACCGAGCCGTCCGCCGCGCGCGTCAGCGAGTAACCCAGCGGGCCGGGCCGGTCAGCCACCACCTCGGTCAGGGTGGTGCCGCGGTAGACCAGCCCGGCGCCGTCGTCGGTCGCGTAACCGTCCCCGAGCGTGCCGTCGGCGATCAGCTCGTGCATCTTGGGGCGGCGCTGCTCCTCGGCGTCGTAGTGCACGCCGTTCGAGTACGGCAGCCAGCCCAGCCCGTCGGTGAAGCCCCGCAGGTCGGGCCCGAAGCTGTCGGTGCTGCCGCCCTGATGCCAGCAGATCGACCCGGCCGAGACCCCGCCGAGCACCACACCCGCCTGCCACGCCTCGTGCAGGATCCGGTCGACGCCGTGCACCCGCCACACCGCGCACAGGTTGGCCACGCTGCCGCCGTGCACCCAGATGATGTCCTGGCCGAGCAGGTGGGCCCGGATGTCGTCGACGTTCGGCATCGGGAACAACTGCAGGTGGGAGGCGACGAACTCGGATCCGGCGAACGCCCGGTAGTGCGCGCCGATCGTCTCCTCCGGGTCGCCGCTGGCCTGGGTCAGCACGCAGATCCGCGGACGGTCGGTGGCGTTCGCGAGCTCGGCCGCGAACCGGTGGATCCGGCCGGGTCGCCAGTCGTTGTAACCGTGCCGGCCGATCTCGAAAAACGCGCTGGTGGCCAGGATCGTGGGTTGGTCGGCAGTCACCGGACCATCATCATGCATGCGTCGGCGGTGTCCAGAACGAGGTCGGCCGCGATGTCGATGGCCAGCCGCAACCGCAGCGGATCGCCCTCGAGCGCGGCGAACGCCTGGTCGACCCGCTCGTCGAAACGGGCCGGGGCGCCGGGCAGCTTGGCGGTCGC
Organism: Paractinoplanes ovalisporus; assembly: GCF_016834655.1. Classification (GTDB taxonomy): domain Bacteria; phylum Actinomycetota; class Actinomycetes; order Mycobacteriales; family Micromonosporaceae; genus Actinoplanes; species Actinoplanes ovalisporus. The sequence continues at coordinate 103,928 of NZ_JAENHP010000026.1, read as the reverse complement.
CGGCACCGCGCCCTTCTCGTTGATCAGCCACTGGCCGGCCGCGCCGTGCAGGGCGTGCGCGCACACGCCGACCAGCCGGAACAGGCAACCGGCGACGTACGCGGTGTCGACCCGGGCGACGCCCTTGCGCGCGTTCGCGACCAGGAAGTCGGCCTCCCACAGTCCGGCCACCAAGGCCTGCGACAGCGCCGGGGGATAGGCGCGCAGGCGTTCCCGCAGCCGGGTCAGCTCACCGGCCGGGTCGCTCAGAACCTTGCAGAGAGCCAGTTCCCCCGCGTACGCATGATCGGCGAACCCGAGCGGGTGGCCCGCCTGCTCGTGAAAGGCGTAACGGCCCTGCTCGACGTCGGCGACCACCCCGCGTACGCGGTCGAGGTCGCGATAGATGAAGTCGACCGCACCCCCGTCGACCTCGAGCCACCCGCCCCCGTCGACCCACGGACCCCACCCGCCCGGACCCGTGACCTGCGCCGACTCACCCGCGAAGGCGCGCGCGACCCGGCCCAGGTGGTCGATGTCGAGCGGCTGGCGGTAGTAGAGGCCCAGATCGGTGTCGGACTCGGTGGTGTGCGTGCCGCGGGCCCGGCTGCCGCCCAGCACGACGGCGACGATGCCGGGCACCCGGGCCACCTCGGAAGCGATCTCGGCCCGGCGAGCGTCGGAGAGCGTTCATCGGACGGCCGCGATCTCGGCCGGGCGGCGGGTGGAGGACAGCGTCATCGGACGGCCGTGATCTCGGCCGGGCGGTGGGTGGAGGACAGCGTCATCGGACGGCCTCGATCAGCACCCGCGTGGCGTGCGAGACGAACATGCCCTTCACGGTGATCTCTTCGTGCACGGCGCGCAACTGGTCCCGGTACTTCCCGATCGTGAAGCCGGGCACCGTCCAGACCACCTTGCGCAGGAAGTGCGCGACCGCGGCGACGTCGTAGAACTCGGCCCGCAGCCGTACGGCCTCCAACCGCCTCACGCGCAGCCCGGCGCCCTCGGCCGCGGCCCGGATCTGCTCCGGATGTTGCCGCTCGGGCGGCGGCAGCGGGCCCATCATCGCCTCGGACAGCTCACGGTTGCTGCCGGCGCCGATCTGCTGGGACAGGAAGGTGCCGCCCTCGGCCAGGACGCGGGCGGTGCCGGCCCAGTCGGTGCCGACCGGATGACGGCTGACCACCAGATCGAAGCTGCCGTCGCGGAACGGCAACCCGTCGGTGGCGACCACGTGCGGCACGGTCGCCTTCGCCGCGGCCGGCATCCAGGCCTCGGTGGCGACGACCATGCCTGTGGGGTGCGCTTTCCTGATCGCGTACGAGAAAACCTCGCCCCCGCCGGTCTGCACGTCGAGAGCTCGTCGCGCGGGGCCGAGCCGTTCCGCTACCAGGTCGGCGTATCCCCACCCGGGCCGTTGCTCGGTGGCCCGGCCCTCGAACCACGCGAAGTCCCAGCCCTCGAGCGGGACCGCCGCGGCCTCGTCGAGCAGGGCGTCGAAGTCGTTCACCCGCGTGAGTCTGCGTCCGGCGGTTCGAGCTCGCAATGCATTTGCGGCAGCTCACCCAGAGCGTCGCCGTTGAGCAGTTCGATGTCGTCGTCGAGCACGGTGACCGAGCCGCCGAGCGCGATGGCGTTCTCCGGCTCGGGGCACTGGGCTTTCCGGCCGAGCGGCACGCACAGTTTCTCGCAGCCGCCGCCACGGTACAGACCGTGCCGCGAGCCGAACGCGATCACGCGGTGCTGCGGCTGCCGGGTGACCGTGATGTCCATCAGCTGGCGGTCGGTCTCCTGGCCGTCGGTCATCGTCACCAGGTAGCGCAGGGTCTCCTCGCCGGGCACGCCCGCGGCCTGCACCTTCTTGGCGCCGCGGGGCAGGGACGGATCCCGTACGAACCGGGTCTGGAACGGCACCTCGCGCTTCTCGTACTCGGTGCGGGTGCTCACCTGTGGCTGCGCCGGGGTGTCCGCGGCCGATGCGGCGGCGGGTGGCGCGGCCGGTCCGGCCGGTGCGGCGGCCTTGGGTCCCTGAGGCCTTTGAGCTGCCGGGGGCCTCTGAACTCCCGGGGGGACCGGAGGGGCCTGCGCGGCCGGCAGCTGTTGGTGTCGAGGCGCGCGGGGGCCGGTGCGGTCAGCCTTGTCGGAGATGCGCGGCAGGGTACCGGCGCGTTCCGCGGCCACCTGGGGCGACTCGATCTCGTGGGCGGAAGGTGCGGCCGGGGCTGTGGCCTGAGTCCCGGCGCCGGTCTCGGCGGCCTGTCCGACCGCCGTCACGATCCGCGGCGCGTCGGATCCGCCCCTGGTCAGCGCGGCGATGCCGGCCACCCCGCCGCCGATCGCGATGAGCAGGGCGCTGGTGCCGGCCGTCATCCGTACGCCGAACGGCAGCCGGGCCCACCAAGACTTTCGTGGCATTTCGAGCAATTGCTGAAGAGAGTCACTAGTTGTCTGGTTTTGCACCACAGCATTGTGCGCCGCGGCCCCCGGGATGCAAGCATCACCGAGGGCCGTTTGTGCATTACGCCCTTTTCGAGCGGTCTTGCGTTACCTTCAGGCGGTCTTACGGACGGTCTCGAGGGCCTTGCTCCACGTGACGGTCTGGTCCAGAACCGCGTGCAGAGCCTGCTCCTGACGCTCGCTCGGCAGGAACGTGCTGTAGTTCTCGAAGTCGGTCGCGAGCGACAGCAGGACCTGGGCGCGCACGTCGGCCAGCATGAGCTCGCCGGCGATCAGGCGCAGGTGCTCGACGGCGCGGGCGCCACCGACCGAGCCGTAGCCGACGAAGCCGGCGGCCTTGTTGTTCCACTCCTTGAAGAGGAAGTCGATCGCGTTCTTCAGGGCGCCCGAGGTGGAGTGGTTGTACTCCGGGGTGACGAAGACGAAGCCGTCGAACGAGTCGATCTTCTTGGCCCACTCGATGGTGTGCGGCTGGCTGTACTGCCCCATCGACGGCGGGATCGCCTCGTCGAGGTGGGGGAGGTTGTAGTCGAGGAGGTCGACCAGCTCGAACTCGGCGTCGGTGCGCTTGGCGGCCACGTCGTAGACCCACTTGGCCACGGCCTCGCCGTTGCGGCCCGGGCGGGTGCTGCCGAGGATGATTCCGATCTTGGTCATCTGTATGTCCCTTGCGTGAGTTGCGGCGCTGGTGTGTCCTCGCGCTCTAACTTGCTTCGTCAAGCAACTATTCCTGCATGGTCGGCCTACGATCAACGTCATGTCCGCCACATCACCCGATCCGGCCCTCCCGCCGGGTCTCACCGCGCTCTCCTCCAGCGAAGAGGCGGTCATGCGGGCGTTCGGCCGGATCCTGCTCGTTCTGCCCCGGGCGATGAACGCCGACCTCGAGACCGAGCAACGCATGTCGCTGAGCGAATACAGCGTGCTGCGCCATCTGTCGGAGTCGCCGCACCGCCGGATGCGGATGAGCGAACTGGCCCAGGCCTGCGACATGTCGCTGAGCGGCATGACCCGACTGGCCGCGAAGCTGGAGTCGTCCGGCTATGTGCAGCGGGTCAAGTGTCACGAGGACGCCCGCGGCTGGAACGCCGTGCTGACCGACCAGGGCCTGGCCCGCCTGCGCGAGGCATGGCCGGCCCACCTGGTCAGCGTGCGCCGGCACATCTTCGATCACCTCGGCGGGCTCGACCTCGATGAACTGGCCGCGGTCCTCAACAAGATCGCTGGAGACGCGGACTTCAGATGAGCCCGTACGCCTCCAGGGCCGTGTCGAGCATGCGTTCCTGATCCGCGGCCGGATAGCCGGCGGGGTCGGCGGCGGCGAAGGCGGCCGCCCCCTCGGCCATCGTGATCAGGGCCAGCGCCACCGACCTGGTCCGGGCCTGGGGCCACCCCGGCGCGGCGCTCGCGACCAGCCGCTCGACCCGCTCCCGCCACGAGCGGTTGTTGCGCCGGTGCATCGCGATGAGCTCGTCGTCGGAGACCGCGGCGGCCAGGAAGCCCATCCAGACCACGCTCTCGGTGGCGGTCTCGGCGTCGGTCGCGAGGCCTTGGCGCAGAACCGCCCGCAGCGCCTCCTTCGGCGTCGCGGCCGTGGCCTCGAGCCGTTCGACGCGCTGCCGGGTCTTCTCGTGCAGCAGTTCGCGGGCGTGCAGCAGCAGCGCGCGCCGGTTGGGGAAACGGTGCATGACCAGGCCCGTCGTGCATCCGGCGGCCGCGGCCACCGCGCGTACGGTCAATTTCTCGAGCCCCTGATGCGCCAGCACCTCCCACACGGCTCGCGACAGCGCCTCTCCCTGAGCCGGCCGATCCGCCGTCCGTGACATGGCTCGCACCCCCTTTCGGCCACCGTAACAGGTGTTACCGTAACGCTCGTTACGAGACTGGGAGGTCGCCGCATGATCACCGTTGAGGAGCGCCCGTGGGACGACCCCGCCGGCACCGCCCTGCGCCGGGCCCAGCGGGCCGAACTCGACGTCCGCTACGGCTCCGATGACCACGAGCCGGGCCCGCTGCCGTCGGCCGCCGACATCGACCTCTTCCTGGTCGCGATCGCCCCCGGCGGCGAGCCCCTGGGGTGCGGAGCGTTGCGCCGCCTGGACGCCACCAGCGCCGAGATCAAGCGCATGTACGTCATCCCGGCCGCCCGCGGCAACGGCACCGCCACCACGATCCTGCGCGCCCTGGAGGCGGCCGCCCTCACGCGAGGCTGGACCACCATGCGCCTCGAGACCGGCACCGCCCAGCCCGACGCGATCCGTTTCTACGAGCGGGAGGGCTACCAGCCGATCCCCCTGTACGGCGTGTACGTCGGTTCCGAGATCTCGCTCTGTTACGAACGCACCCTCTGACCGCCGCCGGGCCAGGCCGCAGCCCCTCGTGATCGGCCGGACCGACCCCTGATGTCGGGCAATGGGGTGAGGCGGACCGGGAGTGCGACCGCGCGGCCGGATCGGCGAATCAGGATGTGGGCGGATCCTGAGGAGGCCGACGTGGTCGGATGGTTGCTGGTCGCGGGCATCATCGCCGCGTTCGGCGGCGTCTTCTGGATCGGCGAACGGCTGATCGGCCCCGACGGACGCGAGGACATCGAGCAGATGTGATGCTTCACTTCAGGGATGTACCGGCTCGTGGAGGCCACGGCGGCGGACGTCGAGTTTCTGACCGGGGTCGTGATCGAGGCGACCCGGGCGCAGGGGCGGCTGCCGGCCGGCTTCGACGAGACGGACTTCCGGGCCGGGTTCGCCGAGTGGACGGTGGGGCTGATCGGCTCCGGGACGCTGCATGTCATCGAGGTGGACGGGCGGCGGGCCGGGCGGCTGCGGGTGGTCCGGACGCCCGAGCAGGTGGAGCTCGCGGGCATTCAGCTGCTGCCCCACGAGCAGTCGCGCGGGCTCGGAACCCAGATCATCACGGACCTGATGCGGGACGCCGGGCGGCCGGTGGTTCTCTCCGTGGAGAAGGACAACCCACGGGCGCAGGCGCTCTATCGGCGGCTCGGCTTCGTGGTCACCGGCGAGACCGAGGACGAGCTCCGCATGCGGGCGTGAAGCGGGCGTACACGCGGCCGGCGAAGCGGAAACGGTGGTGCGGACCCGGTCCGGATGACGGTAGAACCGGGGGATGCGTCCCGAGGCTGGCGAAGTTCTGCACTTCAGTGAAGACCCGACCATCGACCGGTTCGTTCCGCACGTAGCGCCCACGTCGACCGAGAAGGAGGCGTACGTCTGGGCCGTCGGTCACGACCGGGCGCCGGACTACTGGTTTCCCCGGCAGTGCCCGCGGGCCATGGCCTGGGTGGCCGACGGCACGTCCGATGAGGACCGTGACCGCATCGTCGGGGCCGGCTGCGGGGTGCGCGTCCATGCCGTCGAGTACGGCTGGCTCGAGTCGATCCGGACGACCACGCTCTACGCCTACCGGCTGCCGGCCGACCGTTTCCGGCCGATCGGCGCCGGTTCGCACGCGATGGTCGCCACCGAGGTCGTCGAGCCGCTGGGGCCGGCCGTGCCGGTGGGTGACCTGCTCGCCCACCACGCCGCGGCCGGCATTCAGCTGCGTGTGCTCGACAACCTGTGGCCGTTCTGGGACGAGGTCGTGGAGAGCACGCTCGGCTTCAGCGGTATCCGTCTGCGGAACGCACGCCCGCGCCCTCGCTGATTTGTCTGCGAAATCACGGGCGACGACCTGTGGATATTCCGGTTTGTCCCCTCGGTGCGGCGTATTTTTTGGCCAGCCCCCTGGGTGCGGCGGGGTAGGACTAGTTGGTGCTGTCGGGCTGGGTCAGCAGGGCGGTAATTGTTCGGTTCAGGGTGGCTCGGGCGGCGTTGACCGACAAGTCCATGTTCTCCCGCCACGTCGACCACGTCGGCCACATGCTCACCGCGGTCAAGGCGTCCAACAGCTCGTCGTTGCCCTTCACCTCGGCGGCGAACAGCTCCGACAACTCGTCGCGCACCCGCTTGACGTGCATGCGCCGATAGCGCCGCAACGTCTCCGAGAACGGCTCCTTGATCGCTGCCGCCTTGGCCGTCGGGCCGATCTGTTCCAGCAGGCGCGCCCGTTGCCGGCAGAAGGCGTCGATGCGTTCGGTGAGCGGCAGGTCGGGGCGGATCGGCCGGTGGGCGGCGTCGCGCACCTCCAGCACCCGTTTGCCGCTCGCGGTGAACAGCGCCTCCATGTCGGCGAAGTGGCTCCACAACGCCCGCAGGGACACTCCGGCCGTCTTGGCGATGCGGTCGGCGGTCGGGCGCAGGTCACCCTCGCCGATCAGCTGCAGGTGGGCGTCGACGATCGCGTTGCGGGTGCGCTCGGACCGGGCCGTACGCCCGTCGACGCGCGGCTGGCCAGATGAGGTCACGAGGCTGCGCTCCGGTAGCGGTTCAACTCCCGCCGGGCCAGCGAGCGCTTGTGCACCTCGTCCGGGCCGTCGGCGAGACGCAGCGTACGCGCTCCGGCCCACAGCGCCGCGAGCGGTGTGTCCTGGCCCACTCCGGCGGCGCCGTGCGTCTGGATCGCCTTGTCGACGATCCACTCGACGGTCTGCGGAACGATGATCTTGATGGCCTGGATCTCGGTGTGAGCGCCCTTGTTGCCGACCGTGTCCATCAGCCAGGCCGCCTTGAGCACGAGCAGACGGGCCTGTTCGATGCGGACCCGCGACTCGGCGATCCACTCCTGCACCACGCCCTGCTCGGCCAGCGGCTTGCCGAACGGGGTGCGGCTCAGCGCCCGCGTGCACATGAGTTCGAGGGCCCGTTCCGCCATGCCGATCAGCCGCATGCAGTGGTGGATGCGTCCGGGTCCCAGTCGCGCCTGCGAGATGGCGAACCCGCCGCCCTCCGCCCCGATCAAGTTCGACCGCGGCACCCGTACGGCGTCGAACAGCACTTCCGCGTGCCCGCCGTGATCGCCGTCGGTGTAGCCGAACACCGTCATGCCGCGCTTGACCGTCACCCCGGGGGTGTCGCGGGGGACGAGCACCATGCTCTGCTGCACGTGCCGGGCGGCGTCGGGGTCGGTCTTGCCCATCACGATGAAGATTTTGCAGTTCGGGTTCATGGCGCCGGTGATGTAGAACTTGCGGCCGGTGATGACGTAGTCGTCGCCGTCGCGTTCGATGCGGGTGCCGATGTTCGTGGCGTCCGACGACGCGACCTGCGGCTCTGTCATCGCGAAGGCCGAGCGGATCGTGCCGTCGAGCAGCGGCTGCAGCCACTCGCGCTTCTGCTCGTCGCTGCCGAACTCGGCCAGCACCTCCATGTTTCCGGTGTCGGGCGCGGCGCAGTTGAGCGCGGCCGGGGCGATGGCGGGGCTGCGGCCGGTGATCTCGGCCAGCGGGGCGTACTGCAGGTTGGTCAGGCCGGCGCCGTGCTCGCCGGGCAGGAACAGGTTCCACAGACCGGCGCCGCGGGCCGCCGCCTTGAGTTCCTCCAGGATCGGCGGGGGCGACCAGTCGGGGCTGTGGAAGCCGGCCTCGGCCGGATAGACGTGCTCGTCCATGAAGGCGAGCAGCCGCTTGCGGTAGTCCTCGGTCGCGGCATCGAAACCGAAGTCCATCAGTGTCCCTCCAGCGCCTCGTGGCCACGCATGACCAGCGGGCCGACCATCGAGCCGATCGTCTCGAAGCCCTCGCCCACGGTCTGCCCCTGAACGTATCGGTAGTGCACACCCTCGAGAATCACGGCGAGCTTGAACGCGGCGAACGCGACGTACCAGTGCAGGTCGCTGACGTCCCGCCGGCTGCGCTCGGCGTAACGCCCGCCCAGTTCGGCCAGGCTCGGATGTCCGGGCACCCGCAGCGGCGTGGCCGGGCCGCCGCCGGCGCCCGCGTTGAGCGGCAGGTCGGCGTAGACGAACATCAGCGCGACGTCGCTCAGCGGGTCGCCCAGGGTCGACATCTCCCAGTCGAGCACGGCGTTGACCTGCAGCTCGTCGCCGATCAGCACGTTGTCGAGCCGGAAGTCGCCGTGCACCACCGTGCCGGGCCCGCCGGCCGGGATGTCGACCGCGAGGCGGGCGTGCAGCTCCTCGATGCCGGCCACCTCGCGGCTGCGGGACGCGTCGAGCTGCTTCTTCCACCGGCTGACCTGCCGCTGGTTGAAGCCTTCGGGGCGGCCGAAGTCGGCCAGGCCGATCGCCGCCGGGTCGAGCGAGTGCAGGTCGGCCAGCGTGTCCACGAGGGACAGCACGAGCCGTCGCATCGCCTCGGGGCCGAGCCCGCGCAGGTCGGCGATGTCGCGGTAGATCTTCCCGTCGACGTGCTCCATCAGATAGAACGGCGCCCCGATCACGTCGGTGTCGGTGCACAGCAGCACCGGGCGCGGCGCCGGGAACCCGGCCTTCGCGAGAGCTTCCAGGACGCGGTGCTCCCGTGCCATGTCGTGGGCGGTGGGCAGCACGTGCCCGAGCGGCGGACGGCGCAGCACCCAGCGCTGTTCACCGTCGGTCACCGCGTACGTCAAATTGGATCGTCCGCCGGCGAACATCCGGCCGGTCAGCTCGCCCGTCTTCAGGAACGACTGCAGGCGGGAGAGGTCGAGTCCCTTCATCGGACGCCGTCCTCGAAGGCCCGCTGCATCTTGTTCATGCCACCCAGCCAGCGGTCGGTTTCGGCCGCGCGCAGCTTGTAGAACTCGGCCACCTCGGGGTGCGGCAGGATCAGGAAACTGTCGCCCTCCAGAGCCTCGCCGACCTTGGCCGCGACCACGTCCGGCTCGAGCGCGCTCTCGGCCAGCAGGGCCGCGCTCGCACTGCCCCGGGCGCTGCCCCGGGTCAGCATGTCGGTGCGCACGCCCTGGGGGCACAACGCCTGCACGATCACGCCGCGGTGGTGATAGGTGGCGCGCAGCCATTCCGCGTACGACAGGGCGGCGTGCTTGGTGACCGCGTAGGGCGCGCTGCCGAGCAGGGTGAGCAGGCCGGCCGCGCTGACGGTCATGATCAGACGCTTCGGTTCGGTGCTGTCCAGCCACCGGGGGAGCAGCGCCCGGGTGACGTAGACGTGCGACATCACGTTGACGTTCCAGTCGCGGGTCCACACCTCGTCGGGGGTGCTCTCGTCACCGGCGGTGAGGGTCCCCGCGTTGGCGCAGAACAGGTCGATGCCGCCCAGTTCGGCCCAGGCGGTGTCGATCAGGCGGCGGGTGTCCTCCTCGTTCGCGGCGTCGCCGGGCACCGGCAGCCCGCCGATCTCGCTGGCCACCGCCTCGGCCGCGGCCGGGTCGACGTCGTTGACGATCACCTCGGCGCCCTCGGAGGCGAACCGGCGCGCGAGGGCGGCCCCGATCCCGCCGCCGGCGCCGGTGACCACGACCCGCTTCACTGCATCTTCCCGGTCAGCGTGACGCCACCGTCGATGACGAGGGTCTGCCCGGTGATCCAGGCGGCGTCGGGCGAGCTGAGGAACGCGACCGCGCCCGCGACGTCTTCCGGGACGCCCAGGCGGGCCAGTGGGTAGCCGGCCGAGACCTTCTCCTCGCGCCCCTCGAACAGGGCCGACGCGAACTTGGTCTTGACCACGGCCGGGGCGACCGCGTTGACCCGCACCTTGGGCGCCAGCTCGACGGCCAGTTCCTCGGTGAGATGGATCAGCGCGGCCTTGGTGACCCCGTAGAAGCCGATGCCGGGCGCGGGGCGGACACCCGAGACCGACGAGATGTTGACGATCGAGCCGCCCTCGGTCAGCCCGCCCCGCAGCGCCTCCTGCACCCAGCCCAGGGTGCCGACGACGTTGACCTCGAAGATCTTGCGGGCCGCACCCAGGTCGATCCCGGCCAGCGGGCCGTAGACCGGGTTGATGCCGATGTTGTTGACCAGCGCGGTGACCGGGCCGAACTGGCCGAGCACGGTGTCGACCACCGCGGCCCGGTGATCGGGGTCGTCGCCCTTGCCGGCCACCCCGATCGCGACCTCGGCGCCGCCCAGGTCCTTGGCGGCGGAGTCGAGCGCCGCCGCGTCCCGGCCGGTGATGCACACCTTGTATCCGTCGGCCACGAAGCGTTGCGCGATGGCGAATCCGATCCCCCTGCTGGCCCCGGTCACGATCGCCACTTGGTCCGCCATCGACGCTCCCTCGCTCGTTACTGATCAGTTCAGGTTCCCGCAGCCCACCTTATGCAGCGGGGATGCCGTTCGCTGGCGGGGCCACCGCCGCGGCCTCGACCGGCTCCACGGCGCCGTCGCCGTCGTCGGTGCGGTAGGCCTTTCCGAAGTACTTGGCCTGGCCCTTCTCGATGGTCGTCAGCTGCTCGCCGGAGTATCCGGAATGGTCGTCGGCCGAATAGCGCACCGGCACCAGACCGGGACCGGTGAAGCCGCCCTTCTCGACCGCCTCGACAATGCCGTCGCGGGTCAGGTCCTTGCCCGCCGACTGCAGGGCCTGGACGAAGAGATATGCGACGGACATGCCGTAGACGACGTTGTTGTCCAGCTCGGCGCCGGCGTTGTACTGCGTGTTGACCTTGGTGTAGAGCTGGATCCACGGGTTCGCGGTGTCGTTGGCCAGCGGCAGGTAGTTGGCCGCGACGACGCCCTCCAGCAGCGGCGCCGCGTCGCCCAGCGTCTTGGCCAGGGTGGTCGGGTCGGAGCCGACGTTGCTCACCACGAACTGCGGCTTGAACCCGAGCTTGGCGGCGGTGCCGATCGACAGCGCGGTGAATCCGGGCACGGTGGCCAGCATGACGACCTGGCAGGCGGCAGCCTTGAGCGCGCCGATCTGCGGCCCGACGTTCGGGTTGCTGGTCACGTACGACTGCTTGGCCGCGACCGGTCCGAGCACCTTCTCGATGCCGGCCAGGCTGTCCCGCCCGAAGTCGTCGTCCTGCCCGAGGAAGCAGACCTTCTTGCCCGCGTACGTCTCCTTGACGTGCGTGGCCAGGATCTTGCCCTCGACCGTGTAGTCGGGGTTGAAGCCGAACGTGCCCGGATATTTGTCGGGCTGGTTCCAGCTGCGGCTGCCGCTGGCCACGAACAGGTCGGGCACCCGGTTGGTCTTGAGGAAGTCGAGCACGCCGCTGTGGGTCGGGGTGCCGAGCCCGTTGAGGATCGCGAACACCTTGTCCTGCAGCACCAGCTGGCGCACGACCTGCTGGGTGTTGGCCGGGTTGTAGCCGTCGTCCATGATCTTGTAAGTGATCTTGCGGCCGTGCACGCCGCCGTTCGCGTTCACATAGTCGAAGTAGGCCTTGGTGGCCGGGGCGATCTTGGAATAGCCGGCGGCCGCGGGGCCGGTGAGCGGCATGTGGGTGCCGACGACGATCTCGGTGTCGGTCACGCCCGGGGTGTCGGCACTGCCGCTGCTGCCTCCGCCGCCCGAATCGCTGCAGCCGGCCGCGGCCAGCAGCACGGCGGCAAGGACGGTCGCTGTGCGTTTCATCAGTGGCCTTTCTTCTTGAAGGGGATGCGCAGGGACGCGAGCCCACCCGGCGCGGCGAGCATGACGACGACGAGGACGACGCCGAAGAACGTGAGCGCGAGGTTGCCCTCCAGACGCTGCGAGCCGGCCGCCTCACCGATCTCGTGGGCGACCGCGGGCAGCGCCACCAGCAGCACCGCGCCGATCAGGGCGCCCGAGAGCCGGCCCAGCCCGCCGATGACGATCGCCATCAGCAGGAACAGCGACAGGGTGAGCGGGAAGGCCCCGGGGGAGACGCTCTGGGCGATCACGGCGAACAGGGCGCCGGCCAGCCCCGCGCACGCGGCGGAGACCACAAAAGCCAGCACCTGCGTACGGGCGACACTGACGCCGGCGAGACGGGCTGCTGTCTCGTCGTCGCGGACCGCCCGCATGTCCCGCCCGAAGCGGCCGCGCGTGAGCAGGGCCAGCGCCAGCACCGTGAGCAACGCGCCACCCCAGCACACCCAGGCCTGCCACTGCTCGACCGTCATCGAATCGGGCGGCGGGTTCAGGATGACCGACAGGCCCTGGTCGCTGTTGAACGTCTCGTCGAACGTGCTGGTGATGCTCGGGACGACCACCGCCACGGCCAGGGTCAGGCCGGCCAGGTAAGGCCCCCGCAGACGCGCGGCGGCCAGACCGATGACGGCGCCGACGGCCGTGGTCACCACGATCGCGACCAGGATGCCGGGGAGCAGCAGGTTGAACTTGTTCTGCCAGAGCGCCAGCGTGTAGGCACCGGTCGCCATCAGGGCGCCGTGGCCGAGGGAGAGCTGCCCGTTGAGTCCGGTGAGGACGGTCAGGCCGGCGGTCACGCAGAGGTACGCCCCGACGGTCGCCAGCTGGTAGGTGCGGAACGGCGGGAGCATGTACGTCAGGGCGACCACGACCACGGCACCCGCGGCGATCACGAGGTACGGGTTGAGGCGTGCCTGCGCCTTGTGAGCGGCCCGGGTGCGCGTCCGATCCTGGAGGGCGGTCATGCGGTCCTCGCTTTCGATCGGGCGAACAGGCCGTCGGGGCGGCTCAGCAGGACGACCACGAGCAGGGCGAGGACGGCCATCGGGGCGACCGTGGCGCCGAGATAACCGCTGATGTAGGAGAGCAGCAGGCCGACGATCAGGCCGCCCAGGACGGCGCCGATCGGGCTGTCGAGACCGCCGAGCACGGCCGCGGTGAACGCCGAGATGAAGACGATGTCCATGGCCGTCGGGTGCAGGCCCAGTTCGGTGGGGATCACGAGCATCCCGGCCAGCGAGCCGACCGCCGCGGCCAGGGCCCAGCCCAGCGTGAGCATGCCGCCGACGGGGACGCCGAGCAGCCGCGACACGTCGGGCGCGAACGCCGCCGCCCGCATGCGCAGCCCGGTCGGCGTACGGGTGAAAAGAAGCGTGAGCAGGACGACCACCGCGCCCACGGCGCCGAACACGAACAGGTCGTAGCGGGACAGCAGGGCGACCCCGCCGATCTCGAACGCGTCGCGGCTGAACGGGGCGGCGGCCGGCCGGAACTCGTTGCCGTAGATCATCCCGAGCACGCCCTGGATGATCAGCACGAGCCCGAGCGCGACGACCACGCCGTTGAGCGGGGACGAATGGTCGACGAACCGCATCACCACCCGCTCGACGCCCGCGCCCAGCAGCAACCCGGCCACGACCGCGACCAGGAACCCGATCCAGTAGGAGCCGGTCGCGTCGGCCACCGAGTAGGCCACGTACGCGGTCGCGACCGCCATCGCCCCCTGCGCGAAGTTGACGATGCGGGCGGCCCGCCAGATCAGCACCAGGGCCAGCGCGAACGCGGCGTAGACGGCGCCCCGGCTCAGCCCGTCGAACGTGAGGAACAGGAATCGGTCCATGTCAGAACCCCAGGTAGGCGTGCCGGAGCTCGGCGTCGTCGACGAGCGTGGCGGCGTCGTGGCGGGTGACGATGCGGCCCAGCGACAGCACGATCCCCTGGTCGGCGACGGAGAGGGCGCTGCGCACGTTCTGCTCGACCAGGAGCACGGCCAGGCCCGTACGGTCGCGCAGGTCACGCAGCAACGCCATGATCTGGGCGGTGACCTTGGGCGCGAGGCCGAGCGACGGCTCGTCGAGCAGCAGCAGCCGGGGCTGGGCGGCCAGCGCGCGGCCGATCGCGAGCATCTGGCGTTCTCCGCCGGAGAGCTGGTGGCCCTCGTTCGTGCGGCGTTCGGCCAGGCGGGGGAACAGTTCGTAGATCGGTTCGAGCGACGGTTGCGGTTTGCGCCAGAGCCCGCCGAGCCGCAGGTTCTCCTCGACGGTCAGTTCCGTGACGACGCCGCGCCCCTCCGGGACGTGGGCGATGCCATGCCGTACGAGATGCTCGACCTTGATCTTTGTCAGGTCTCGGTCTTCGAGGCTGATCCGCCCCTTCTGGATGGGGAGCAGACCGGACAACGCCCGCAGCAGGGTCGACTTGCCGGCGCCGTTCGCTCCCAGCACGGCGACGATCTCTCCGGGCTGGACGGTGAGGCTCACGTCGTGCAGCACGGGTGCGGCGCCGTAGCCCGCGGTCAGCCCCTCGACCTCGAGGAGCGCGCTCATGCGGCGGTCCCCAGGTAGGCCTCGGCGACCTTCTCGTCGGTGCGGATCTCTCCCGGCGTGCCGAGGGCGATCGGCTTGCCGAAGTCGAGCACCAGGATCTCGTCGCAGACCGACATGACCAGTTCCATGTGGTGCTCGACCAGCAGGACGGTGCTCTCGGTGTCGCGGATCAGGTCGGCCAGCCAACGGATCTCGTCGGTGTCGAGGCCGCCGGCGGGTTCGTCGAGCATGAGGATGCGCGGCCGGGAAGCGAGGGCGCGCGCCAGTTCGACCCGCTTGCGTTTCGCGTACGGGAGTTCGCCCGGCCGTTTCCCCGCGTGCTCGGCCACCTCGCAGCGTTCGAGGGCCGCCCAGGCGGTCTTCTCGTTGCCGCCCACCTGCACGTTCTCGAGGACGGTCATGCCGTTGAACTGCCCGACCCCCTGCAGCGTGCGGGCGATGCCGTGCCGGGCGAGCTGATGGGGCCGCGCCCGGAACGGCCGGCCGTCGAGCGTCATGGCTCCCGACTGCGGCGTCACGAACCCGCAGATGACGTTGAAGAGGGTGGTCTTGCCGGCGCCGTTGGGGCCGATGACCCCGACCACGCGTCCCGGCCCGGCTCGCAGCGAGACGTCGTCGAGGGCGAGAAGCCCGCCGAAACGAACGGTGATGTGGTGGAGAACCAGACCTGGATCAGCTTTTTCCGTCGACATGGTCACCTCGGCTCGGGGGCGGCGGGATGGCCGGACACGGTCAAGAAGCGCGTGGAGGTCGCGCGTTCGTCCTGTATGGAGCTTGAAGGTCAACTATTTACACTGGCAGTGTAACTTTCTCCCCGTGCACGTCAACCGCCTGTTTCCAAGTTGTTTCCATGCACGTTCAGCACATGCTGAGGAGGCCGCTGCCCCTTGTTCCCTTGCGTTGAGCGGGGCTCAGTGCTCCCACTCGGTGGATGCGGGTGCGTCGGATGAGGGCTGCACCATGAAGCCGATGGAGATGCAACGGCAGCTGCGCTTGGACGATCCGTACGTGGCGTCATCGATGACGTTGACGGCCCAGCCCGCATCGTCGTAGCCGTCACCGAGCGCGTCATACGCGTCCCCGGGCGACCAGCGGATCGTGAAGACGGCCACGCCCTTGCTGTCAGCGGTCGCCACGCCGCCGCCGAACTGGTCGTTGCAGAGCGAGCTGAAGTCCATGGTGCAGGCGGGCCGGGAGCCGTCGATCAGCGAGCCGTACTGCCACGGCAACTTCCCGTTAGGCGTCGCCTGGGACACGGTCACCTTCAACGTCTTGACCCGCCCGTCGTGCACGAGTGTCCATGGGCTGATCGATCCGTCGAGGTCACCGCTCAGATCCACGCTCTTGGGCGCGGTCGTCGTAGAGCGCGGCCGCGTTGTGCGCGCCGTCGGCTTCCTGGTGGCCCTGGACGTCTTCCCGGGAGCCGGCGTGGATCGGCTAGGTGTCGCGACCGCCGGGTTGGATCTGGCCGTCGTGGGCTTCGCTGTGGTTGAGTCGCCGCTCTTGGGCCACGGCGCTTTCCCGTCGGCCACTAGCGCCACGCCCGCGGTGGCCAGCACGAGCACGATCAGCACGGCGACGACGTGGCCGCCGCTCATTCCGTCGGGCTTCTTCAGCCACCCGCCGACGACGTTGCCGAGGACGCCGAGCGTTGCCGTGGCCAGCGCGATGACCACGATCCAGAGCGGCGACACTGACTCATCGTTCCTTCCGCCGAGGGCGCGGAGGGTAAGGCTACCGGAGCAGACGGTTCACTCAGGGCCGCTCGCTTACCGATGACCGATTGTCGCGGTAGGACTGGCTAAACCGGCGGCCCCGGCTGGCCCGCACGTTCTCGACGGCGGGCGTGTGCCGGCCAACTCCCGCGCAATGCGCCAGGCGTCGGGCGGGTGGTCAGGCGACGTTGATCGGGCGGAACTGGACGCTTATGCGAGGGCCGACGGGCTTGGCCGTCTTGAGGATGGCGTGTTCCCAGGTGCGCTGGCACGAGCCTCCCATGACGATCAGGTCGCCGTGGCCCAGGGGGAAACGCAGGGTCTCGTGGCCTCCGGCCCGGGGACGCAGGGAGAGGTTGCGCGGGGAGCCCAGCGAGACGATGGCGACCATGGTGTCGTGGCGGGCCGAGCGGCCGATCGTGTCGCCGTGCCAGGCGACGCTGTCGCGGCCGTCGCGGTAGAGGCACATGCCCGCGGTGACGAACTCTTCGCCCAGCTCGTCGGCGTAATAGTGGTTGAGCGCGGACCGGGCCTCGGTGAGCGTGGCGTGGGGCAGCCCTTCCTCGCTGCCATACCACCGCAGCAGGCGGGGCACGTCTACGACGCTGTCGTACATCTGGCGCTTGTCGGCTCGCCAGTCGATGCCCAGCAGGGTCTCGAAGACCTCGTCGGAGCCCTGCAGCCAGCCGGGCAGCACGTCGACCCAGGCCCCGGCGGTGAGCTGGTGGCGCTCGACGCGGTCGCGCAGCTCGCCGGCGCCGGGCGCGGGGCCGGAAGCGGAAACGTCGAACATCGACGGCTGGTAGGTGCTGGTCATGCCGCCATATTAGTACGGATGTTCGAGCTTCGTCAGGCCCGCCTCGGCGAGTCGAGCGCGGAGAGGTCGGCGTGTCGCGGGTCGTCGGCGACGCTGTAGAGCACCTGGTCACCCGCGACGGCGACCAGGACCCGCGCCGGCCCGCCGAACCGGTAGACCCGGTCGCACCCCTGATTGCCGGCCCATGAATACGTGCTGGGCAACTCGTCGAGCTGCCGCCGCAGGGCCGGGATGGCCCGCTCGGGCAGCGGGTAGTCGAACTCGGCCGACCCCTCGGCCAGCAACCGGGTGTCCCAGTCGGCGGTGAAGAGATAGTCGGAGAAGCTGTCGGCGTACGGCGATGGCGGCAGCTCGGGCTCCCACGGGACGGCGGGAACGGCGGCCCGGCAGCGAGGAGCCGGCGGGCCGCGCACGTCATACCGGCGGAGCGGGCGACGAAACCGAAGGCGAGGCGACGGCCGGCGAAGAAGGCTCGGCCGGCGAAGGAACGGAAGGCGCCGGCGGCTTGGGCCGCAGCACGGTGATGGCCACAACGGCCGCCGCGATCCCTCCGGCCACCCCGATCAGCGAGGTCGTAGCGATGGCCGAGACGAACGAATCCTGAGCGACCCGGGCCAGTCCGGCATCCCCGGTGCCGACGGCGATCCGCAGCGCGTCGCCGATGGAGTCCCGCGCCGGCGCCACCGTGTCGGCCGGCATGGCGGCCCGATAGGTAGCGGTCAGCACACTCCCCAGCACGGCCACGCTCAGGGCGGTCCCCACCTGCTGCACGGTGTCGTTCACGGCCGAGCCCACGCCGACCCGTTCCGGGGGCAGGGCGGACATCAGCGTCCCGTACGCCGCGGGGCCCGCCGTGCCGCTGCCCATGCCCATGATGACCAGGGCCACCGCTAGCTTGCCGTAGCCGTCGCCGGGCGCGAGCGTGGTGAGGACCCCGAAACCGGTGGCCATCAGGAGCAGGCCGGTGGCCAACGCCGTACGGGTGCCGAACTTCTTGTCGACGACGACGCCGATGCCGTTGAAGACCATGGCGGTGACGATCATCGGGATGAACGCGGTGCCCGCCTTGAGAGGCTCGTAGGCGAGCACGAACTGCAGATACTGCGTGAGCGCGAGCAGCACGCCGCCGGCCGAGAACGACAAAAGCACGATCGAGAAGCTGGCGCCGGCGAAGTTGCGGTCGCGGAAGAGCTTGAGCGGCAGCATCGGCTCGGCGACCTTGCGTTCCCACAGAGCGAATGCGGTCAGCGCGACGGCCGCCACCACAAATCCGGCCGGCGCCCAGCCGTTGTGCGACCACGAGATCACGCCCCAGACCAGCGCGCCCATGCCGATCGTGGAGAGCAGCGCGCCGAGCAGGTCGGGACGGCTGGCCGTGCCGCGCGACTCGGGGATGATCAGTAGCGCGGCCACCACGCCGAGCGCGGCGATCGGCACGTTGAGCAGGAAGATCGAACCCCACCAGAAGTGTTCGAGCAGCAACCCGCCCAGGCTGGGCCCGCCGAGCGCGCCCAGCATCAGCACCGAGCTCCAGATGGCGATCGCCTTCTTGCGCTCGTCCTCGGCGAAGACGGTCGTGAGGATCGACAGCGTGCCCGGCATGAGGAACGCCGCCCCGACACCCATCAGACCCCGTACGGCAATCAGCTGTGCCGGGGTCTGACAGAGCGTCGCCAGAACCGAGGCCCCGCCGAAGACGATCAGGCCGATGACGAGCCCGCGGCGGCGGCCGTGCCGGTCCGACAGGCTGCCCGCGGTGAGCAGCAGACCGGCGAAGACCAGGATGTACGCGTCGATGATCCACTGGATGTCGGCGGTGCTCGCGCCCAGGTCGCGGATCAGGGACGGGATCGCGATGTTGAGCACCATGTTGTCGACGACGACCACCAGCAGGCTCAGGCAGAGCACGCCCAGGATCAGCCAGCGCCGTGGATTGCGCTCGGTCATGACGACCTCTCTCGTACGGTGTGCGATTGACTCGAACACCGTACCAGTCGACTCGAACACTGTGCGAGTCCCGATAGAATGGGCTGGTCGAGAGGAACCTGCATGCCGCAGAACCAGGATTCGTTCATCAGCTCGGTGTGGCTGAAACCCCCACGCACGCAGACCGGTCAGCCGTCGCTGAGCCGCGAGCAGATCGTCCGGGCGGCGATGGAGATCCTCGACGAGGAAGGCACGGCGGGGCTGAGCATGCGCCGCCTCGGCACCAAGCTCGACGCCGGCGCCACCTCGCTCTACTGGCACGTCGCGCACAAGGACGAGTTGCTCGAGCTGGTCGTCGACGAGGTGTTCGGCGAGGTCTACGTGCCCGAACCGGGCGACACGGACTGGCGGATCGGCGCATCGATCGTCGCCAACGGGCTGCGGGCCGCCCTGCTCCGGCACACCTGGGTGATCGCCCTGCTCGGCGCGCACCCCACGCTGGGCCCGAACGCGATGCGGGTCGGCGAGCGGATGATCGCGTTGTTCAGCGCGGCCGGGTTCACCGGGTTCGAGGTGTCACACGCGAGTTCGGTGCTCAACGCGCATGCCATCGGTTCGGCGACCTCACAGGCGGCGTTCATGGCGGCGATGAAGCGCACGGGCAAGACGCCGGCCGAGGTCGCCGACGAGGTTGAGCCTTTCCTCGACCGCGTCGCCCCCGACCACCCGAACTACGACAAGTGGCGACGCGAGACCGACCAGCTGCACCGGGACCCCGAAGAACTGCTCGACGAGACGTACGCCTTCGGTCTGGAACGCATCCTCGACGGTCTCGAACAGTGGCGGGAAGCGAATCGCCCGGACCACCGAAGCGGCCCGGGCGATCAAAAAGGTCAGTCCTGCGGCGACGGTTTGTGATAGCTGATCTGGTCGAGCGGCAGCGGGAACTCCTGGTCGCCGAACGGGGACGGACCGCCCTGGGTGGGCAGCGTGACCTCGGTGACGTCCAGCTTGCCGTCCTCACGGATCGGCGGGGGCTCGGCGAGCCGGGCGCTGGAGAACGGTGTCGCGTCCCCGGCGCCGGTGACGCCGGTCGACACGCTCGGCGCCATCGACTCGGACTCCAGCTGATCCCGTCGGAAGATCTTGCGACCGAGCCAGACCAGCGGGTCGTAACGACGGTCCACGACACGCTCCTTCATCGGAATGATCGCGTTGTCGGTGATCTTGATGTGCTCGGGGCAGACCTCGGTGCAGCACTTGGTGATGTTGCAGTAGCCGAGACCCTGGTTGGCCTGTGCGTACTGCTTCCGGTCGTCGCGGGCGTCGAGCGGGTGCATGTCGAGCTCGGCCGCGCGGATGAAGTAGCGCGGCCCGGAGAACGCCTCCTTGTTCTCCTCGTGGTCGCGCACGACGTGGCAGGTGTTCTGGCAGAGGAAGCACTCGATGCACTTGCGGAACTCCTGGCTCCGCTCGACGTCGACCTGCTGCATCCGGTATTGACCCGGGGCCACCCCGGCGGGCGGCGCGAAGGCCGGGGTCTCGCGCGCCTTCTCATAGTTGAAGGACACGTCGGTGACCAGGTCACGGATCACCGGGAAGGTGCGCAGCGGCGTGATCGTGACCGTCTCGTCCTCTTCGAACGTCGACATCCGGGTCATGCAGCCCAGCCGCGGCTTGCCGTTGATCTCGACCGAGCACGACCCGCACTTGCCGGCCTTGCAGTTCCACCGGCAGGCCAGGTCGGGTGTCTGGGTCGCCTGCAGCCGGTGGATGATGTCGAGCACGACCTCGCCGTCGTTGACCTCGACGTCGTAGTCCTGGATGTCGCCGCCCGACTCGTCGCCCCGCCAGACGCGGAAGTGGCGCTTGGTGCCCATTACTTCGCCTCCGTGTTGCTCTGCGCGTCGAACTGGCTCATTTCGTCCTCGGTCAGGTATTTGCTCAGCTCGGTGCGCTCGAACAGCTGGATCAGCTCGTCGCGCATCTTCGGCAGTGGTTTGCGTTCGAGGTGCACGTCGCCGTCGCTGCCGAGCGAGCAGACCAGGTTGACCAGGCGCCACTGCGGGCTCATCTGCGGGAAGTCCTCCCGGGTGTGGCCGCCGCGCGACTCCTCCCGTTCGAGGGCCGCCTTGGCCGTGCACTCCGAGACGATCATCATGTTGCGCAGGTCGAGCGCCAGATGCCAGCCCGGGTTGTACCGCCGGCCGCCGGTCGCGCCGACGTTCGCCACGCGCAGCTTGAGTTCCTGCAGCCGCTTCAGCGCGTCGGTCAGTTCGCCCGCGCGCCGGATGATGCCGACCAGGTCTCCCATCACGGCTTGAAGATCCTGCTGCAGCCCGTACGGATTCTCGCCGCTCTGCCGCTGCAGAGGTGCCAGCGCCGTCGTGACCGCGGCCTCGACGTCCTTTGTGCTCACCTTGGGCCGCTTCTCGAGCGTTTCCGCGTACGCCGCGGCGTGCTCACCGGCCCGCTTGCCGAACACGAGCAGGTCGGAGAGCGAGTTGCCGCCGAGCCGGTTCGACCCGTGCATGCCGCCGGAGACCTCACCGGCCGCGAACAGACCCCGTACGGTGCCCATGGCCGCCGCCGAATCGGGTTCGACCTCGACCCCGCCCATCACGTAGTGGCAGGTCGGGCCGACCTCCATCGGCTCCTTGGTGATGTCGACATCGGCCAGCTCCTTGAACTGGTGATGCATCGACGGCAGCCGCTTGATGATCGTCTCGGCCGGCATACGCGTCGAGACGTCGAGCAGAACACCGCCCGACTTGGTGCCCCGACCGGCCTTGACCTCGGAGTTGATCGCGCGGGCGACCTCGTCGCGGGGCAGCAGCTCGGGTGGGCGCCGGTTGTTGTCGGGGTCGGTGTACCAGCGGTCGGCCTCCTCCTCGGTCTCCGCGTACTGCTTGCGGAACACGTCGGGGACGTATTCGAACATGAAGCGCTTGCCCTCGCTGTTGCGCAGCACGCCGCCGTCGCCCCGCACCGACTCGGTGACCAGGATGCCCTTGACGCTGGGCGGCCAGACCATGCCGGTCGGGTGGAACTGGAGGAACTCCATGTTGATCAGCGTCGCGCCCGCCCGCAGCGCGAGCGCGTGGCCGTCGCCGGTGTATTCCCAGCTGTTCGACGTGACCTTGTAACTGCGGCCGACACCGCCGGTCGCCAGGATCACCGCCGGCGCCTCGAGCAGCAGGAACTCGCCGGACTCGCGGTAGTAGCCGAACGCGCCGGCCACCCGGTCGCCGTCGAGCAGCAGCTCGGTGATCGTGGTCTCGGAGAAGACCCGGATGCCCGACTCGTAGTTGCCGGTCTTCGCGAAGTCCTCCTGCTGCAGCGAGACGATCTTCTGCTGCAGGGTGCGGATCAGTTCCAGGCCCGTACGGTCGCCGACGTGCGCGAGCCGCGGATATTCGTGCCCGCCGAAGTTGCGCTGCGAGATCTTGCCGTCCTTCGTACGGTCGAACAACGCCCCGTACGTCTCCAGCTCCCAGATGCGTTCCGGGGCCTCCTTGGCGTGCAGCTCGGCCATGCGGAAGTTGTTGAGGAACTTGCCGCCCCGCATCGTGTCGCGGAAGTGGACCATCCAGTTGTCCCGCGAGTTCACGTTGCCCATCGCGGCCGCGGCGCCGCCCTCGGCCATCACCGTGTGGGCCTTGCCGAACAGTGACTTCGAAATGATCGCCGTACGCTTGCCGGCCAGCCGGGCCTCGATCGCCGCGCGCAGACCGGCGCCGCCGGCCCCGATCACGACGACGTCGTACAGGTGCCGTTCGATTCTTGCCGTGGTCATTTTCTTCGCGCCCCTCAGCCGACGAACCGCAGATCGGAGAACCAGCCGGCGGACAGCGCCATGACGTAGAAGTCGGTCAGCGCCAGCGTGCCCAGCGTGATCCAGGCCAGCTGCATGTGGCGCACGTTCAGCTTCGACACGAAGGTCCAGACGCGGTAGCGCACCGGGTGCTTCGAGAAGTGCTTGAGGCGGCCGCCGGTGATGTGCCGGCAGGAGTGACAGGACAACGTGTACGCCCAGAGCATGACCACGTTGCCGACCAGGATGACGTTGCCCAGGCCGAAGCCGAACCCGCCGTCACCGCTGCGGAACGCGATGATCGCGTCCCAGGTGTTGATCAGCGAAATGATCATCGCGGCGTAGAACGCGTAACGGTGGGCGTTCTGGAAGATCAGCGGGAAACGCGTCTCACCGGAGTAGTTCTTGTGGCCGTCGGGCACGGCACAGGCCGGCGGCGAGAGCCAGAAGGCGCGGTAGTACGCCTTGCGGTAGTAGTAGCACGTCAGCCGGAAGAGCAGCAGGAACGGCAGCGTGAAGGCGGCCTCGGGGATCAACCAGAAGCTGGGCAGCGGCGTGCCGAACAGCGACGAGCCCTCGACGCACCGGTCGGTGAGGCACGGTGAATAGAACGGCGTGAGGTAGTGGAACTCCTCCACGAAATACCACTTGTGCATGAACACCCGGACGGTCGCGTAGGTGACCCACGCCCCGAGCCCGAGAAAAGTGATCAGTGGGGCCAACCACCATCGGTCCGTGCGCAACGTCTTGGCCGTGATCGCCGCGCGTGATCGTTGTGGACCGGAGGGCCCCACGCCCGGCCTCGTTGCCGTCGTCGTCATTCGATCTCCTGACGTGCCTGTCCATGTGACCCGGCCGGCGAGCGAGGGGGAGCCCGGCAGCCGCCATTGCTTCCGTGATGTGTGGCACACGTTACGCCGGAGGTCTGGCAGTTTCGCGCTCAGGGATAGGGTATGGATCACAAATTTCGACCCCGATCACATCGATAGGCCGACAAGCGCTAATGGATCTTGGCCCCGCTGATCCAAAACGGACGGCCGGGCACCACTGGGACAGAGTTATCCACAGCCCCCGCCAAGCCGTTGCGCCGCCGATAGGCTTTCAAGCCCCGGGTGGGTGGGGGTGTGTGGTGGCTGCTCCAGCGATCTTGCAAACGCGCAAGATCGTCCCGGTGCTGGGCGGCTCAGAGGTCGGGGGCGGCCAGGCGGCGGATCGGGCCGGTGCAAGAGGCCGGCGACCAGTCGACGAGTTCGTCGGTCAGCAGGACGCCGCTGTCGTTCTTCGGGGGCAGGTAGAAGGGCGCCGAAGGAGACTTCGCCAGGCGTTCGAGGATGTCGGCGTAGACGGTCCGGGAGTCCAGGATCCGGCGCCACGCGTCCTGGGAGCGCTCGTCGGTGACCTCGTTCAGATAGATGCGCAGCGCCGAGTCCTCGTTGCGGATCGCGGCCGCGCGGGCGTTCGGGGTGGTGGTCGAGCCGGGCGGGGTCAGGCGGTTGAGGCGGCGTTCGAGATCGAGGCAGCTCTGGTCCCGCAGCGCCCGGGCCTCGCGGGCGTCGTCGGCGCGGTCGCGAACCCCGCTGACGGCGGAGATGACGGCCAGTGAGCCGACGCAGAGGGCGATCACCACGATGGCCGCACCGATCGAGATGCCCGCGACCCACCACCGCCGCCGGCGGCGCTGCCTCTCGTCCGGCTCACCCGAGGGCGCGCCGAGCCCGAACATCGCCCGCCGACCCGCCCGGCCCGATCCACCCACCGGCGATCCCGCGACGCCCACCGAATCGCCCGCCGGTGATCCCGCGCCGCCCGTCGGCGATCCCGGGCCGGCGGACTCGGGGAAGTCCCCGCCCGAGCCGGAGTCCGAGTGGGGGACAGCGCCGGTGTCCAGGTCCGAACCCGAGTCAGGAGCCACGCCGATGTCCAAGTCCGCGCCGGAGTGGGGATTCGCGCCGGGGCCCGAGCTCGCGCCGACATCGCGGCGCGTGCCCGAGCCGGGATTCGCGCTAGGGCCCGAGCTCGCGCTCATATCGCGGCGCGTGCCCGAGCCGGAAGCCCAGCCCCAGCCCGACCCGGATCCCGAACTGGTTCCCGAGGGGTCGGCCGCCGCGGTGCCATGGTCGACGTCGTCGCCCGAATCGTCCGGTGTGGAGCCGTCGGCCGGGCTGGCGGACGATCTCAGCACCCGCCGAGGAGAGTCGTCGTCCTGCTCACGGTCGCGTGGCGTGTCGCTCACGGCCCCAGTGAAACACGCCGGTCAATGCGCCGCCCCACACAAGATCGCCAGGTGGGAAGCCTTCAGTGGTCAGCCGGAGGCGTTGCCGGTCAGGTTCCACGACGCCAGGTGCAGGGCGGGGGCCGCGTAGCGCGTTCCGGACCAACGGTCGGGCAGCAGCACCGACTCGCTGCCGATGCCCATCACCATGCCGGGGCCCAGGGCCTGCGGATATGACTGCGTGAACCGCATGTTGCTCACCGCCGCCGTCACCTCGCCGTCTTCCACCAACCAGACGCCGTTGCGGGTCAGGCCGGTGATGACCAGCGTCTTCTGGTCGAGGACGCGGGTGTACCAGAAGTCGGTGATCAGCAGGCCGCGCCGCATGCGGGCCACCAGCGGGCGCGCCGACTCGGCGGTCGGGCCGGAGTAGTCGGCCGGCGGCAGCGCGGGCTCGGTCGCGGCGGGTGCGGCCTCGAGGCGTACGTGGGTGGGATAGGGACCCCACGTACGCGACGCCGGCGAGGCGTGACCGGTGGACACGGCCCCCACCTCGGCGGCCGACCGGCGGTCGTGGGTCACGGCCTTGGTGACGCCCTCGCGCACCAGCACCAGCGACTCGCGCGGCGTCCCCTCGTCGTCGAACGGCAGGCCCGGCGCGGGCTCGTCCCGGCTGCCCAGGGGCTCGTCGACCAGGGTCACCGACGGGTCGAACTGGTCGGCGTCGATCTCGGCGAACGACTGCTTCTGCCCGTACGCCTTCCCGTTGAACCCGAACACCGAGAAGTTGTCGAGCAGGTCGGCCACGGCCTCGGGCTCGAGCACCACCTCGTACCGTCCCGGGGGCAGTTCGACCGGGCTCTCGGCGGCCCGGGCCTTGGCCGCCGCCCGGGCGCCGAGCACCGAACCGTCGAGGTCACCGAGCCGGCCACTGGCCAGCCGGGCCACCCCGTCGGCGCCGTTGACGCGGGCGATGCCGTCCATCGCGGCCTCGGCCGTGCGCCCCTCGACCGACTGCCCGGCGCTGTTGGCGAAGGCGGCCGAGCTGTACGTCGTACGGCAGTAGCCCGCCGTCTCCAAGCCCTCGGCGGCGCGCACGAAATCACGTACGCGGGAAGCTCTCTCGGCCGGTGTCGCGCGCGCGGTCGCCTCGTCGAAGCCGAAGTCGAGCCCGGACCGTTCGCCCGAGCCGTGGTAGCCGGCCGAGCGGTGCAGCGGCGTCGGCGGCGTCAGGCCCGGCCAGGTCGCGTCGGGCGGGCTCAGCCGCACCGCCGCGAGCGTGCGCTCGACCAGCCCGCGCAGGCCGTCCGCGTCGACGACGGTGGTGGCGCCCGACGCCGTGCGGCCGTCGAGGTGCAGCCTCAGCCGCACGGTCGTTACCGCGTCGGCCACGTTCTGGTGGATCATCGAGTTCGCGAAGCGGGTCAGCGCCTCGGCGTCGTGTTGCACCATGACCTCGGCCTCGGCGGACGGACCGGCCGCCCGTCGCACCAGTTCGACGACCCGGGCCGCGAGTTCGAGCTCGGCCCCCGTCCGGATGATGTCGATGCTCATCCCCGCACCCCCACGCGTACGTTGGTGAACCGGGCCGGCGCGGCCGGATGACCGGTGTGCCCGACCTGGCCGGGCTGGCCCTTGCCGCAGTTCGGCGTGCCCCAGGCGACGGTCTCGGACGACAGCATGTCCATCGATTGCCAGAACTTGGGGCCGATGCCGGTGTACGTCGGGTTGCGCAGCATGCGGCCGAGCTTGCCGTTCTTGATCTCGTAGCCGATTTCGCACCCGAACTGGAAGTTGAGCCGCCGGTCGTCGATCGACCAGGAGCGGTTGATGTCCATGAAGACGCCGTCGTCGGTGTTCGCGATGATTTCGTCGAGCGTGTGCGGGCCGGGTTCGAGGCCCACATTGGTCATCCGGACCATCGGCAGCCGGGCCCAGCCGTCGGAGCGCACGCTGCCCGCATAGTCGAGACCGGCCACGGCGGCCGAGTCGCGCCCGGCCAGCACGCCGACCCAGATGCCATCGCGTACGGCGTCACGTTTGGTCGCCGGGGTGCCCTCGTCGTCGTAGCCGAAGCTGCCCAGCGCGCCCGGGATGCCCGGGTCGATGGTGATGTTCATGAGCTCGGAGCCGTAGCGCAGCGAGCCCAGTTTTTCCAGGTCGAGCCAGCTCGTGCCGGCGAACGCGGCCTCCCAGCCGAGGATGCGGTCGAGCTCGATGGCGTGGCCGACCGACTCGTGGATCTGCAGCGCGAGCTGTTCGCCGCCGAGCACCAGCGTGGTCTCGCCGGTCGGGCAGAGCGGCGCGGTGAGCAGGGCCCGGGCCTCTTCGGCCATGCGCGGGGCGTTGCCGATCAGGTCGAGGCTGTCGACCAGTTCCCAGCCGCTCGTGCCGTATTGCCCGCGGTGCGACGGCCAGGACCGGCGCTGGATCTCGCCGTCGCCGTGGACACTCGCCGTGACGCCGGCGCCGCACTCGCGGATGTGCTGGTCGATGCGGTGGCCGTCGCTCGAGACGAACCACTTGTGGGTGTCCCAGATCTGGTAGATGCCCTCGGCCAGGTCGGCCCCGGCCTCTTTGGCGGCGGCGGTGGCCCCCACCAGCAGGTCGCCCTTGGCCGACAACGAGACGCCGAGCGGGTCGACCTCGCAGGCGCTGGCCCAGCTGGCCTCGCCCGCGCCGGTCGGCACGAGGTCGATCGGCGGCCCCGGCACGGTGGCGCTGGCCTGCGCGATCTGGGCGGCCCGGCGGCCGGCGGCCCGGGCGGCCGAGTCGGACAGATCGGGAACGGCGTAGAAACCCCAGGACGACCCGACCAGAGCCCGCACGCCGAGACCGGCGCTCTCGCCCGAGCCGAGCTCTTCGACCTCACCGTCGAGCGCGGTCATCGATTCGGTGCGGCGCACCATGATGCGGCAGTCGGCGTAGCGCGCGCCGGCGTCCAGAGCGGCCTGCACCGCCGAATACGCCTCATCGAAGTGACTCATGGCCCGACCCTACGGGGCCGGTACGACAAAACGCAGACCGCGTGATCACCTCCCGCGCGGCAGCAGGTCCCTCGGATCGAGCTCGACGGCAACCGGTTCCACAAGTTCCAGGACCTCGCCCGGCTTGGCGGTCAAGTGCTCCTTGTATGCCTTCCCGGCCAGCTCAAAGCAATGGAGCGTGGGGCCGTCAGGGTCGGCCACGAGGTACCAGGGGATGCCGGCCTCGGCGTAGTAGTGCTTCTTCAGGATCGTGTCGACGGCCCTGCTCGCCGGCGACAGGATCTCGCCCACCAGGCAAACCGTTCGGGCCTCGAGGACGGGCCCGTCCAGGAAGGTGTCCGATGTGATCACCAGATCGGCTGTCGGGATCCGGTCGTCGCGAAGCCGCACGCTGACGCGGGTCAGGACGATCAGCCCGGTTCGCTCCGCTTTGTCGTCGAGCGCGCCGGCAACCTGCCCTGTCGCGTGCTGGTGACGGACACCGGGGTTGGGCGACAGATGCAGGTTTCCGTCGAAGAGTTCGATCCGCTCACCCGTCCCGTCGAGAGCCAGAAACTCGTCGCCTGTGAGCGGACGGGCTTGCGGGAACATCTTTTCCACACGCCAAGCCTAGTCTCTCGCCCACTAGTTGGTCGACTAGGATTTTGGTTGGAGGAAGGCTAGCTCCTCGACAAGGGTTGCGGTCGGGCGCGAGGGCAGGCCGGGCACCTCGGCGCCGATCAGGAGCAGGGTGTCGGTGGGGTCGGGGTCGTGCAGGCTGTGATGGGCGTAGACGTCCGCCGAGTCGCGGTGGTCGCCCAGGTAACGCTCGGCGAACGGCACCGGCTCGTCGTGCCAGTCGACGATCGGGTCACGGGCCACCCCGCGGTGGAACACCTCGGGCCGCCTCAGCACGGCCATCGCCGCCAGCCAGCCCCCGAGACCATTTCCCCTGACGGCCACCGTGCCCAGATCCAGGTCGGGGTGCTTGCCGAGCAGGGCCTTCAGCGCGTCCGCCTGGTCCGACAACGCCACGTCGACCAGGCGCCGGTGCACCACCTTCTCGTAGCTCGGCGCCACCCCGGGCGTGCCCCGGCCGTCGATGCTCACCACCGCGAACCCGGCGTCGGCCCACCACTGTCGTTCCTGCCAGGCCGCCGGGTCGTGGACGACCTGCTGGCGGCCGGGCCCCTCGCCCATGGTGACCAGCACCGGAAGCTTCGTGCCGCCGACAAAACCGGTGGGGTAGAGCACCGCCGCGGGCAGATGGCGGTCGGTGACCCGTTCGAGGACCGGGGCCGGCTGGTAGGGAAGGGGGGCGGCCAGGTTGCCCAGCGCCGCCACCCGGGCCTCGCCCCGCCACACCACGTCGTCCACGATCAGCACGTCGCCGCCGGTCACCGCGTGGTGCCAGCCGGGCTCCTCGGTCACCTTGCGGGCCTCCGCGCCGCCACCGCCGAGCGACGTGCGTACGCGGAAGACCGCCTGGGTCGCCGGGTCGCCCTCGGTGCCCTCGACGACGAGGTCGGGGGCGGGGCTGCCGGGGCGGGGGATCGTGCCGACCACCCGCCGCACATAGAGGGCGGGTGGGGTGAGCAGGCTGCCGTCGGCGAACAGGCAGCGCGCGTCGAAGCCGTCGTGGGCGAGTTCGCCGCCGACCAGCACGCGTCCGTCGGGCAGGTGCCGCGGGGTGCCGGCCACCGGTTCGACCCAGCGGGCGTCGGCCAGCTCGGCGTGGACCTGTGTCTCCCCCGTACGGGAATCGACCGCGAGCACCAGGCCGTGCTGCTGGGCCCGGCGCAGGACGGTGATCAGCGGGCCCCCGCCGTCGGCCCACCGCACATTCACCACGTGCGGGTACGTCTCGCGGTCCCAGTGCACGTCGACCCAGCCGAAGTCGAGGTCGAGCAGATGCAGGCTGGTCGACGCGGCGGTGCGCGCGGCCAGGATCTGGCTGCCGTCGGGCGCCCACCACCAGCCGCGGTCACGCCCGAACCGCCGCGCGGTCTCGTCGGCCACGCCCCAGCCGATCGTGCCGCCGTGCTCGCGCCAGGCGTTGCCCGACTCGCCGGCCAGCAGGCGGTCGCCCTCGGGCCCGACCACTCGCAGCGAGGGAGAGCCGCCGGCCCGGCTGACATAGGCGATGGTGACGCCCAGCGGGTCGGGCCGGGGATCTTCGACCGGCTCGTCGGTCGGCACCTCGGTCACCGTTCCCCGGGTCAGGTCGGCCCGGAACAGGCGGCCCTCGCGGGCGAACGCGGCCACCCGGGCATCGCGGTCGGTCGCGTACGAGGGAAGAGGTCCCGGCGCGACCAGGGACTCGGCCGCCGTCGCGACGTTGAGCACCCACAGCGACGCGATCGGGTCCTCGGGGCCGGTGGAGCGCAGGAACACCACCCGCCGGCCGTCCGCTCCGACGGTCACCGCGTGCGGCGATCCGTGGCGGAAGTGGCCGGTGCGCTCCGCGAGCCGAGGGAAGTCCACCCGGACAGCATCGCTGATCAAGCCGTGTTCATGCGCCCCAAACCGCGAGCACCACGTCCGGGATGCGCCCGATGATCCCGCGTATTGTTGCGCGCGTGACTGACGCCCTGCCCGCGCGCCGCCTGCTGCTCGTGCACGCTCACCCCGACGACGAGGTCACCGGCACCGGCGCGACCATGGCCCACTACGCCGCGACCGGCGCCCACGTGACGCTCGTGACCTGCACTCTCGGCGAAGAGGGCGAGATCCACGTGCCCGCGCTGGCCCAGCTCGAGGCGGCCCAGGCCGACCAGCT
This sequence comes from Paractinoplanes ovalisporus, assembly GCF_016834655.1. Taxonomy (GTDB): domain Bacteria; phylum Actinomycetota; class Actinomycetes; order Mycobacteriales; family Micromonosporaceae; genus Actinoplanes; species Actinoplanes ovalisporus. The sequence goes on along the minus strand of NZ_JAENHP010000026.1, from coordinate 73,299 downwards.
CGGCGGTTACCGCCTGGTCGAGCTGTCCCGCGCCTGCGCCGCGCTCGGCGTGACCGACCACCGGTTCCTCGGCGGCGCCGGCCGCTACCGCGACTCCGGCATGATGGGCCTGCCCACCAACGACCACGCCCGCGCGTTCTGGCAGGCCGACCTCGACGAGGCCGCGGCCCACCTGGTCGAGATCATCCGTGAGGTGCGGCCGCAGGTGCTGATCACGTACGACCCGAACGGGTTCTACGGGCATCCCGACCACATCCAGGCCCACCGGGTGGCGATGCGCGCCGCCGAGCTGGCCGGCGACGACGCCCCGCAGAAGATCTACTGGACGGCGATGCCGCTCAGCGTGCTGCGCGACGGCATGGACGCGTTCCGCGAGCTCTCCGACAACCCGTTCGCCGGGGTCGAGAAGGTCGAGGACCTGCCGTTCGGCCACCCCGACGACGAGATCGCGGCCCGCATCGACGGCACCGACTATTACCAGCAGAAGGTGGCGGCCATGAAGGCCCACGCCACCCAGATCCCCGACAACTCGTGGCTCTACGGCATCGCCGGCGACTTCGGCGGCGAGTTCATGGGCGTGGAATATTTCACGATCGCCAAGGGTGAGCGCGGCCCGGGCGAGGGCCCGAACAACTGGGAGAGCGACCTGTTCGGCGGCCTCGACCTCGAGCAGCCGGCGACGGCCGACGCGGCCGCCGGATGAGCATGTCCGAAGTGAGCACGCCACCGCAGGACGCCCCCGAGGCGCCCGAACCGAAGAAGCCGTGGGACGGCTGGGACCAGGTGATCCGCGTCGCCGGCGTGGTGATCTCGATCCTGGCCGCGCTGGTCAGCGGCTTCTTCGAGATCAACCTGAGCACGCTGCGGTCCGGTGACCTGGCGACGATCTGGCGCGGCGACGCCATCGGGTCCGGCGGCGGCCCGCTGCTCGGCGTCTCGATCGTGCTGGCGCTCGGGCTCAACTGGGCGATCGCCTGGTTCGCGGTCACCACGACCCGCCGCAAGTGGGCGATCGGCCCGCCGTGGGCGCTGTGGACGCTGCTCATGCTGGGCGCGGCCGGGGTGCGTACCGACGAGGGCGACTACCTGCTCGGCGGTGAGAACTGGATCGCACTCGTGATGATCCTGGTCGGGAGCCTGACGTACGCTGTTTTCTCCTATCGCCTGATCTTGAAAAGGCAGCTGCCGTAACCACGCCACGGTGAGGTGAGCACGTGACGTCCGGCCCCGATTGGTTCGTCCCCCACCCGCGCCCGGGTGCGCGGCCGGACGACACCGTCATCCTCAACGAGACACCCGACGGCGGCGTTGCGGTCCCCGATGAGGCGGACGCCACAGTTGCGCTGCCGACCAGCAGCGACACGGTGATCATGCCGGCTCCGCGTGAGGCGCCCGCCATCGAGCGTCTGGAGCCGGAACCGCCGCCGCCGTCCTCCTCCACCCCCAGGAAGCGGGGCAAGTGGCTGGTCACGGCCGGTGTGGTCGGGCTGCTGGCGGTCGGCGTGGGCGGTGCGGCGGCCTACGTGACGGCCGGGGACATTCCGCGCGGCATCGAGGTGCTCGGTCTCGATCTGGGCGCGCTCACCGTCGCCGAGGCCGAGAAGGCCCTGCGTGACCACGTCGCGGCGCGGTCGGCCCAGCCGGCCCGGGTCCGCCTCGACGGCAAGGACGTCACGGTGGCGCCCGATGCGGTCGGTCTCACCATCGACGTGCCCGCGACGGTTCAGGCGGCGTCCGGCGAGGGCGTCCGCTTCTTCGGGACCAAGAGCATTCCCCCTTCCGTACGGGTCGACGAGGCCAAGCTGACCGCGGCGCTCCGCAAGCAGGTCGACACCGAGCGCGTCACCGTGCGCCGGCCCGCGATCGCTTTCCGGGGTGTCGAGCCCGTGACCGCGTACGGGGAACCCGGTCTTGATCTGGATGGCACGATGGCCGCCGAACGGGTGCGCGAGGCGTGGCCGGTCGCCGGGGTGGCCGACGTGCCGCTCACCACCCGCACCCCGGCGATGACCCGTGAGCAGGTCGACGCGCTGGTCACCGACGTCGCGAAGCCTGCCGTGGCCGCGCCGGTGACCGTGACCGTCGGCGGCAGGTCGTTCCAGCTCACTCCGGCCGCGATCGCCAAGGGCCTGGTCTTCCGCGCCGACACGGAGGGCCGGTTGAGTCCCGCGATCGACGGCAAGCGGCTGCGTACGGCCGCGTCCGGTGAGCTCCGCAAGGTCGAGACCGCCGCCAAACCCGCCACCGTACGGCTTCAGGACGGCAAGCCGCAGGTGGTGCCCGGCGCCCCCGGCCGTCTGGTCGACGTCACCGCCCTGGCCCCCACGCTGCTGGAGGCGCTGGCCGGCCCGGCGCCGCGAGCGGTGACCGGCGTGCTCGCGTCGGCCGAGTCCGAGACCAGCGTCGCCGACGTGACCGAGCTCGGCATCAAGGAGAAGGTGTCGACCTTCACCACGTACTTCACCGGCGGCCGCAGCTCCCCGCGCAGCCAGAACATCATCACCGTGGCCAAGGCGGTCGACGGCGCGGTCGTCCGGCCCGGCGCCACGTTCTCGCTCAACGGGCACACCGGCGAGCGCAACTACGCCAAGGGTTACAAGGACGCCCCGGTGATCGTGAACGGCGTGCTCGAACCGGGTGTCGGCGGCGGCGCCTCCCAGTTCACGACCACGCTGTTCAACGCCGCCTACTACGCCGGCCTGGAAGACGTCGAGCACAAGCCGCACTCGTTCTACTTCTCGCGCTACCCGTCGGTGATCGAGTCGACGATCTTCTATCCGACCCTCGACCTCAAATTCAAGAACACGACGCCGTACGGGATTCTGATCGACACCGCCACCACCGGGCGTTCGGTGACCGTGACCATGTGGAGCACGAAGGTCTACGACAGCGTCAAGACGGTCTACGGCCCGCGTCGTAACGTCACGAGCCCGCCGACCGTGCACCGTGATCCCGGCCCGAAGTGCATTTCTTCCAGCGGACTCCCAGGCTTCACCCAGGACGCATGGCGCGTCATCCGCAAGGATGGCCAAGAGGTCGAGCGCGAGAAGTTCTCCTGGCGTTACGATCCCGAGCCACGATTCGTCTGCGGCGGCGCGGAGTAAGCCGCCGGGGTCCCGGGAGGGCACATGAGGCAGCAGCGCTGGTTCCCGATCGCGGCGCTGGCGGTCGGCCTGTTCGCGATCAACGTGGTGGCCCGACTGGTCACCCGGTTCGCCTTCGACGACAACGACGCCGCCGAGACGCGCACCACGATCGTCATGTTCGCGCTGATCGGCGTGGTCCTCGCGGTCTACACGTTCATCGTCTCGCACCACCGCCGCCCCTCGGAGTGGCTCGTCCCCGACTGGGTGCTGGGTGTGGCCGGCGCGATGGTGCTGACCCTGATCGCCGGCCCGTTCGTCAGCGGTGACCAGCCGTTCTCGGGCGGCTCCGACCACTTCTTCGCCCAGATCGCGCTCTACGCGGCCTTCGCCGGCGGCGGCACCCTGGTCGGCTACTGGATCTCGGTCGCCCTGGGCCACGACTACCGCTCGCGTTCGCTGAAGGCCTACTCCCAGACCCGTCAGGCCAAGCCGCGCAAGATCGTCCGCCGCTGACCCGGCGTCAGCCCTCGGGTGCTTCCCGGGTCAGATAGGTGTGATGGGTGGCGAAGCCCACCTGGCCATAAAGCGCGACCGCGCCCGTGTTGCGCTCTTCGACCTGCAGATAGACCCGTGAGGCGCCGTGCTGGGCGCCCCACTGGGCCAGGCCGCGCAGCACGTGCTGGGCGATGCCCTGACGGCGGGCGTGCGGGGCGGTCTGCAGCAGCGACACGCCCAGCCAGCGGTCGGGGCCGGTGACCGCGCCCCGGCCCACCGCAAGCAGGTCGCCGTCGGCGTCGCGGAGCTGGGCGAAGACGACCTCGGGCGGGGCGGTCAGGATGCGGGCAGCGGCGGCCGGAAGGTCACCCTTGTGTTCGGCCACCATGGCCAACCAGTCGTCGCCCGGGGTGTCGGCGAGCTCGACCGGGGACAGGTCGGGCCGGGCGGCTAGGCGGTCGGTCAGCGCCGCCAGCCGGGTGGTCTGCACCAGGGTGAGCGGCCGGGCGCCCCAGCCGCGGGTGTCGAGGGCGGCATTGACCGGGGCGGCCAGCGGCATCGGCGCGTTGATCAGCGGGCGCTGGCCGTGTGCCGAATACCACTCCACCACCGCGTCGATGGCGGCCTCGAGCGGGCGGTCCGGATCGCCGACGGCGAGGGCCGAATTAGCCCTTCCTGTCCAGTTTTCCGCGGCGCGCAGAATCCAATTTCCGAGAGTGGCCTGGACCGGGGCGGGCCAGGCGTCGTTTGCTGCGAACTCAAGCGCGATCACTTCGGCCGCGGGGGGCCGCCGAGCCGGGGGAACGCGTTTGGCGCGATGAACCTCACGCAAAGGCACACGGAGAGTGCCCTTGGCGGTCGCGATCGTAAGATCGGTGTCGGTGAGATCGACCAGCTCACCGAGGGCATCCGTGTAGAGAGTCCGGTCGGGGGTAACGCCTACAATTCGGCGTACCACCACCCGGTGTCCCACATCCTGCCGACGGAGCACGTGTCACCTCCTCCGACGGGGATACTAGGCTCTGCAACTGTCGCCGGCGGTCCCCGCGGCGTGGCTTTGGAGGGAAAGACCCGTGACCTACATCATCGCTGAGCCATGCGTCGATGTGCTCGACAAGGCATGCATCGAGGAATGCCCGGTCGACTGCATCTACGAGGGCAACCGGATGCTCTACATCCACCCCGATGAGTGCGTCGACTGCGGGGCCTGTGAGCCGGTCTGCCCCGTCGAGGCGATCTTCTACGAGGACGACGTCCCCGATCAGTGGAAGGACTACGCCAACGCGAACTACGAGTTCTTCGAAGATCTCGGTTCGCCCGGCGGCGCCGCCAAGGTCGGCAAGATCGACAAGGACACGCCGTTCATCGCCGGCCTGCCGCCGAAGGCGGAGTGACCTGAGCACCGTCTCCGCGGCCCTGCCGGATTTCCCGTGGGATCTGCTGGAACCGGCCAAGGCCCGGGCCGCCGCACACCCCGACGGGATCGTCGACCTCTCGGTCGGCACACCGGTCGACCCGGTCCCGCCGCTGATCCGGCGCGCTCTCGCGGAGGCGTCGGACGCCCCCGGCTACCCGCTCACCGCGGGCACGCCGGCTTTGCGCGCGGCGATCGGCGAGTGGTTCGCCCGGGAGTGCGGCGCCTCGGGCACCGTGGGGGTGCTGCCCACGATCGGCTCCAAGGAACTGGTCGCGTGGCTGCCCACGCTGCTGGGCGTCGGCCCGGGCGACACGGTGGTGATCCCGTCCATCGGCTACCCGACCTACGAGGTCGGGGTGCGGCTGGCCGGCGCCAGGGCGGTCCGGTCCGACTCGCTCACGGCGGTCGGGCCCGATTCCTCCGTACGCATGGTGTGGTTGAACTCGCCGTCCAACCCGACCGGCAAGGTGCTCCCGGTCGAGCACCTGCGCAAGGTCGTCGCCTGGGCGCGCGAGCGGGGTGTCGTGGTCGTCAGCGACGAGTGCTACCTCTCGCTGGGCTGGGAAACCGAGCCGGTCTCGGTGCTCGACGACGCCGTGACCGGTGGTGACTACACCGGTGTCCTCGCCGTGCACTCCCTGTCCAAACGGTCCAACCTGGCCGGTTATCGGGCCGGCTTCGTCGGCGGCGACCCGGCGCTGATCCGTGAGCTGCTCGCCGTGCGCAAACACGCGGGCATGATCGTGCCGGCGCCGGTGCAGGCCGCGATGATCGCCGCCCTGGGCGACGAGGAACACGTGGCCGCGCAGCGGAAGCTCTATTCGGCCCGGCGCGACCAGCTGCGGGCGGCGCTCACCGGGGCGGGTTTCGAGATCAGCCACTCCGAGGCCGGGCTCTATCTGTGGTCGAGCCGTGGTGAGGACAGCTGGAAGACCGTCGACTGGCTCGCTGAGCGGGGCATTCTGGCTGCTCCCGGTGCTTTTTACGGCCCCGCGGCCGAGCAGCATGTGCGGGTCGCGTTGACGGCGACCGATGAGAGGGTTGCGGCTGCGGTCGCTCGTCTGGCCCTCCCTTAGTTTTTGGTGACCCCTCCTTTCGGGCCTCCCTGAGTTCGACACTGGTCGCTACTCTCGGTGCGTTGCGAGACGACGTAGCTACGGGGAGGCGGTCGTGAGTGACGGCATCAACGTCGAGACCGACGGTCTGAACAAGTTCTCCGACCAGGTCCAGGACGACACGTCCCGGACCCTCGAGCCGGGCTATTCCGATGCCCGGGTGTCCTTCGGGACCGGAGTGCGATTCGGCGCGAACAACGCCAGCGGCAGCGTGCACGCGGCCAAGGCGCGATACGCCCTCAGCGTCCAGTCATCGACGGCCAACGTCGAGGAATACATGGCCGCGGCCCGGGTGCTGGCCGACGCGGCCGCCAAGGTGGCCGCCGCCCTCGACGCCACCGACGTGCGTGCGGCCGACCGCACCGACTGGATCAACAGCGCGCTGGCGGCGGCCGCGACCGAGGCGGCCGCGAAACGCGCGGCGGCCGAGAGCCACATTCCACACGGCGGGCGGCAGGCGATATGAGCGATCCGGTGCTGACCAGCAGCTACTGCACGAACTGGAGCGCGTTCAACACGCCCCGTCTGTGGTCGATGGTGATGAACGAGGAGGACGGGCTCGCCCGCGAGCAGGTGCAGGGGTGGCGGCGGCTGGCCGGGTCGATCCGCAGCCAGCACCAGGCCCTGTCCACCGCCAAGGCCGACCTGATCGCCGCCTGGCCGCCCGAGCAGAACAAGTCGGCCGAGGCGTTCGTCAACGAGCTCGACCGGCTGATGGCGCGGCTCGAGACGGCCGCCACCGACGCCGACACCACGGCCGGTGGCCTCGACAAGATCCTGAACGCGCTCGACACGGCCAAGAAGGCGATCGAGCCGATCTGGGAGAAGTACAAGGACAAGAGCGACGACCTGGTCCCGCGCTGGTTCGACGGCGCCGAGGACGAACTCGACGACCAGGCCCGCAACCACATGATCACCATGGAGAACGCGGTCTCCGACGCCGTGGCCGATCTGCGCGTGCCCGACCCGTTCAACTTCACCGTCGGCGAGGGTGGCGACGAGTGGCCGCCACCGGGCGGCGGCGGTCCGGGTGGCGGTGGTCCGGGCTCCGGGGGCTCCGGGCGTCTGGGTTCCGGCGGGGTCAGCACGAGCGTGCCGCACGACCCGCCGCCGCCGTTGCCGGGGCAGGATCCGGTGCTGCCCGACTTCGAGACGCCCGACCCCGATCCTGGCTCGCCTGATTCTTCGAGTTCGCCTGGCTCGCCCGGCGGTCCGGGCGCGGTTACGCGTCCCGGTGGGCCCGACCTCGCCGGTGTGATCAATCCGCCGAACACCCTGCCGGCGCCGATCGGTGGTCCCGGTGGGCCCGTCACCGGCGGTGGGCCGGTTCCCGGGCCGGCACCGGTGGGCGGTGTGCCGCCGGTTGTTCCGGGGATCCTGCCGGGTGGAGGCCCAGTGCCTGGTGGGCGGCCTCCGATCAGCGCTACCGGCCGTGGGCCGGTCACCGGTCGCACGCTGCCGTCCGGTGCTGTCATCGGCCAGCCCGGCTCGATCGGCGGGCCGGGTGCGGCCGGCGGTCGTGGAGTCGCGGGCCCGGGTGCGACCGGTCGTGGAATCGGTGGTCCGGGTGGACGTGCCGGTGGTGCGGGCTCCCGGCCCGGCATCGGCGGCATCGCCGGTGAGCCCGGTCGTGGCGGGGTGGCCGGTCGTGGCGGCGTCGGTCCCGGCCTCAGCGGGGTCGGTGGGCCCGGCGCGGGCGGTGGTCGGGGCATCGGTGGTCTGCGCGGCCCGGGCGGGCGTGGCCGTTCCGGTCGCCGCGACGGTGACGAGGCCGGTGGCATCCGCCCCGGTGCCGGTGACGTGGAGGCCTTCGGTTCCGCTCCGGCCGTCGGAGGCATTGGCGGCCCGATCGGTGGTGCCGGCGGCGTCGGTGCGGTCGGTGGCCGTGCGGGCGGTGTCGGCGCGGGTCGTACCGGTGCTCGTGCGCCGAGGCCGGCCTGGCTGCCCGACGACCCGGTCGGCCCCGATCGCCACAACTTCGCGGGCGGCTCGGGCGGCCGGGGTGCCTCGCGATCGGGGGCGGGGGACGATCAGCCCGGTTTCGACCCCGACAACCCGTGGCAGGTCGCCGAGGGTGTCAACCCGGTGATCAACCCCGGCATCGACAACGACCGGCACGATCCCGGCCCCAACGTGATCGGCCGCCGAGGGTGACCCGGCCGGCTCGGCCCACAGCGCGGGTGGGGCCGGCGCGGTGGATCCGGGCCGTCGGGGTGACCCAGCTGGTTCCGCTCGTACGGCCCGCTGGGCCGGTTCGCCCGCCCGCGGGGCCGGTTTCGCCGCGCGTTCTGTCGGTTCCTCTGCGCGCGCTTTTGGTTCGTCCGACTGCCGGGCCGGTTTCTCCGCGCGCTCTGTCGGTTCCTGCGCGCGTTCTGTCGGTTCCTCTGCGCGCGCTGTCGGTTCATCTACCCGCCGGGCCGGTTCGTTCGTCCGCTGGGTCGGTTCGTCCGTCCGCCGGGTTGGTTCATCCCGTGCGGTCGTGGGCGGGGCGGATGGTGGCGGCGGTGTTCGCCTCGTTGATGGTGGTTCTGTTGACCGGCGTGCCGGCGCGGGCGGACAGCTGGCGGGATCGGCAGTGGTATTTCGGGCCCATGCGGCTGGAGGAGGCGCAGCGGCTCGGCAAAGGTGGCGCGGGAGTGACCGTCGCCGTGGTCGACACCGGTGTGGACACGCGGATCCGGGATCTTCAGGGAGCGACCGTGCCGGGGTGGATCGTCACCCGGGACGAGCCTTCCGACAATGTGGACACCGGCCCGCACGGCACCGGCATGGCGACCCTGATCGCCGGGCGTGGGCACGGTGACGGTGCCGGGCTGCTCGGCGTGGCTCCGCGCAGCAAGGTCATGCCGATCCGGCCGGTCAACGACGACCTGCTCGTCTCGAACGGCATCAAATGGGCCGCCGACCACGGCGCCAAGGTCGTCAACATGTCGTTCAACCTGGCCTCCGACCAGGTGCTCGCCGACGCGATCGCCGAGGCCTACGCCAACGACGTGGTGCTGGTCGGCTCGGCCGGCAACGGCGGCGGCAAGGTCACCAAGCCGGGCGCGTTCCCGCACGTGATCGCCGTCGGCTCGGTCGGCCGCGACAACCGGATCGCCTCGTTCTCCAACCGTGGCCCCGAGGTCGACCTGGTCACGTACGGGGTTGGGATCCCGGTCGCCCGGCCCGGCAACCGCTACGACGTCACGAACGGCACCAGCGTCTCGTCGGCCCTGGTGGCCGGGGCCGTCGCCCTGATCCGGGCGCGCTACCCCGACATGCGAGCCGACGAGGTCGTCGACCGGTTGATGTCCACCGCGGTCGACCGGGGCCCCGAGGGCCGCGACAACAGTTACGGCGTCGGCCAGATGGACCTGATGGCCGCCCTGACTGCCCCGCGCGCCGCACCGACAGAGAAGGCGACCGTGCCGCCGACCGAGACCGGCGCGCGAGCCCCCGCCGCGGGGTCCTCCACAGAGGATCACGGCCTGCCCCCGTGGCTGATCGTGGCCGTCGGCGCGCTCGTGCTGGTGGTCGGCGTCTCCGTCCTCATGCTCCTTCGGGCACGCCGAAGTTCCTGATCAGGCACAGTTCCGCGGCCCCCGGCGGTCCCCGTGGCTGCGCTACGCTCGGTAGTACCGGAGATCGGGGGAGCGCCGGTGACCACACATTCGCAGAATTTCCGCGGTCTCGACCGCACAGGCACGGCTTATGCGGTCGTCGACCCGGTGGGTCGTTGCGTAGACATAGGGCTACGACCCGGTTGGTGGCCGTCATTGGGCCCCGCGCGTGTCGCCGCGGCCCTGCTCGAGGCCTTGGAGGCCGCCCGCATGCAGGCCGCGCTGGCCCCGCTGGTGCAGCGCGGGGAGGGCCAGGCCACGGCCCGTTCACGCATCGCCGAGGCATACCGCTTGATCGACGAGGATCGACAACAGCCGTCCCTACGCGTCATCATCGGCCCGCGCGGCCTGTTCCACTTGCACACACGCGGCGGCCGCATCGCCGGCGCCGACATCGGCCCGGTCACGCCTTCCGACACCGACCACCTGAGCGCCGACGCGCGCGACGTGCTGGCCGAACTTTCCCGCCCGCCGTCCGCAGCCAGTTACGCCCCGGCCGGTGAGCTCCTGCCTTTGAGCGTCCGCGCCTTGGCTTAGCGCTTGGGCGTCAACGTCGTCTTGGCCGAGCAGCCCCCGCGCGTCGTGCGCCCTCAACGTCGTGGTCACGTCGGCCGTTCGGCGCTGTCCACTAGAGACGCCGGTTCGTGCTGAATCGCCCGTGACGCACCTCCGTAGTGGCGCTGCTGGTGTGTCGTCGTGGTTTTCGATTGGCGTGCCCGCAAACGAGGGCTCGTTCGCTGATTGCTGCTGAGGGCGCTGGCTGTGAGAGGCGTTGCTGCGTCGCGGTGTGCATTCGATTGCCGAGCGGGTCCTTCCTCAAAACGAAGGCTCGTTCGCGTGCGCACTTCGTGCCGGCGCTTCTGGTGTGTTCGTCGCGGTCGTGCAGTTGGCGTGTTCAAAAACGAGGGCTCGTTCGCGTTGGTATCGCGGTGGATCTGCTTGGGCGTCGCGGGGTGTATTCGATTGCCGAGCGGGTCCTTCCTCAAAACGAGGGCTCGTTCGCGTGCGCACTTCGTGCCGGCGCTTCTGGTGTGTTCGTCGCGGTCGTTCCTGGCGGCGAGGCGTGGGTGTCGGAGATGCGGCGGGGGGCGCGAGGCGGGCGTGGGTAGAAGGTGCGGCGCCGGGCGTGGCGGCGAATGTGTGGCGTCGGGGTGGGGTGTGGATGTGGCGATGGTTTGACGGCGAGTGTGCGGTGTCGGGGTGGGGTGTGGGTGTGGTTTAGCGGCGAGTGTGCGGCGTCGGGGTGTGGCAAGGAGTGGCGATGGTTTGGCGGCGGGCGTGCGGCGTCGGGGTGGCAAGGGCGAAACGGTGGTTCGGCGGCGACGTGGCGTCGGGTTCGGCCGAGGCGAGGCGAGGCAGGGGTGGGCGTCGGGGGCGGGAGTTGGGGTTGGCGGGTAGCGTCGGGGCATGGTGGAGCGACCCATGATCACGGTTCGGGGGGAAGCGGTTCGGGAGGTGGCTCCTGAGCTGGCTCTCGTTACCGTCACGTTGACTGCTCGCGATCGTGACCGTGAAGCTGTGGTCAGCCGGCTGGTGGAGCGCTCCGGTGAGCTGCACGCCCTGGTGGCCGAAGCGGGGGACGCCGTCGAGCGGCGTGAGACCGGGAGTGTGCGCGTTGTCCCGGAGCTCAAGCGGGGCAGTGAGCGCGTGGTGGCGTACACGGGAAGCATCTCCACGACGATCACCGTGATCGACTTCGAGCCTCTGGGGCAGCTGCTGTTGAAGGTGGCGGGGCTCGAGCATGCGAGCGTGTCGGGGCCGTGGTGGCAGATGCGGCCGGGCAGCCGGGCGGGGGCCGAGGTGCGGCGCGAGGCTATCGCCGATGCGCTGAGCCGGGCCCGGGAATACGCGGCGGCGGTGGGGGCCCAGGTCGACAAGCTGGTCGAGATCGCCGACGAAGGGCTGGGCGGTGGGCAGCCGATGATGCGGATGGCCGCGTTCGAGATGGCGGGAGCGGCCGACTCGGCGGCGGGCTTCGAGGTTGATCCGCAGCCGCAGACGGTGCAGGCCTCGGTGACCGTGCGGGTGACGATCACGGAGCCCGATCTCAGCGGGCAGTAAACCCGGCGTTTCGGGCACGCCGTACCGCAAGATCCGTAAGACTCGGCTGCATGCCGAAGGGCCGCAGAGACCGCAGGGACGTGCTGCTGCGGGTGGCGAACGTCAACCCGGCCAGCGTGACCACGCACACCGATCGGGTGCTCTACAGCGCGATCGGCGTCTTCGTCCTGCTCTATTTCGTGTACGCCACGATCGGTGGCGCCGCGTTCATCGACGCCGGGTCGAACTACGCACACCCGTGGTACCGCTGGCTGGTCGGTCCGCTGGTGGCGGCGGGCGTGGTCGCCTATGACCGGGCGGTGGTCGGGCGGGTCGCGATCAGCTACGACGACCTCGAGTCGACCGACCCGAAAACCTTTCTCAAGAAACCCACCATCGGCCTGTACGCCGGACGCCTCGGACTCGCGCTGCTGTTCGCTGTGCTGATCACCGAGCCGTTGATGCTCTCGCGCTACCAGGGGGAGATCGACGCGCGGCTCAACGAGGTGCACAACCAGCAGCTCAGCAAGATCGACCGGACGGGCGTGGTCGGCACCTGGACGACCCGGATCGCCCAGCTCAAGCAGGAGACGGCCGCGGACGATGCCGCCGTACGCAGCCTGACCGACTCGGCCGGGCAGAAGCGCCAGGATGCCCGCAGGCTCTATCAGCAGGCGGTCGACGACTCGGCCGGCAACGGGGTGACCCGGGCGGCCGGATGTCCCTCGGGCGGTTACTGCGATCAGCTCGTACGGCGGTCAAGGTCGCTCGACGACGAGGCCGCGTCGCTCGACGTGCAGGCCGGTCGCCTGCTCGACACCCAGCGTTCGGGACGTTCGGCCCGCGCCGACGAGCAGGCCGAACTGACCCGCCGGATCGCCGAGCAGCGTGAGGCCAACGACGTCGCGGTCAAGGCCGACGCCGGGTTCGGTGCGCGTACGGCGGCCATGTGGCACCTCGTGACCAGCGACTTCTGGGGCGTCGGGGTCTTCTATCTGGGGATCACGCTGCTGCTGGTGGCGCTCGACTGCGCCGCCGTGGGCCTCAAGTTCGCGTCCCGGGGCAACGCCTACGAACGGAACGAGGCCCGCAGCGCCCGCCGCCGCGAGCATGAGGCCACGCTGATCCACGAGCGCGAGATCCAGGACGCCCGCACCTATGGCGAGGCGATGGCCCGGGTGGTGGCCGACGGCATCGAGGCGGCCACCCACGACGTCGAAGTGGCCCGCGACTCGGCGGAAAGAGCCAGTGCGGTTCTGCGTACGTCGGTGGTCGTCCCGGACGAGGTCCGCGAGCTCACCGCACACAACGGCCGCCATCACCGCTCGCTGCGGGCCGAACTGCTGCACGGTTCCGAAAGCGTGGGCCGTCACCGCCGGGCCCTGCACGCGCTGCCGTCCGAGCCGGACCGAGCGCCGACGGAGTGAGGCACCGGCGGGCCCAGGCGTGTCGCCAGCAAAACCGGAGTGACGGCGCCGGCGGGCCCGGGCGTGTCGCCGTCAAAGCCGGAGTGAGGGCGCCGGCGGGCCCGAGCGGGTCGCCGTTCGAGCCGGAATGAGGCCGGGGCGCGGCTATACCTCCATGTGTATAGTGGCCCGCCATGACGATCGCCACGGCGTTCCTGGCGTTGCTCGAAGGGCAGCCCCAGCACGGTTACGACCTCAAGCGCGCCTATGACCAGCACTTCGCCGGCGACCGGCCGCTGCACTACGGGCAGGTCTACACGACGCTGGCCAAGCTGCTGCGCCACGGCCTGGTCACGGTCGACGGGGTCGGGGGCGATTCCGGGCCCGACCGCAAGCGCTACACGATCACCGACGCCGGGGTCACCGACGTGCAGCGCTGGCTCGACGAGCCGGAGAAGCCCGACCAGTACCTGCAGAGCGACCTCTACGCCAAGGTGATCGGCGCCCTGCTCACCGGCCGCTCGGCCGCCGCCGTGCTCGACGTGCAGCGCGAGGAACACCTGGTGGCGATGCGTGAGCTGACCCGGCGCAAACAGGCCGGCGACCTGGCCGACCGGATCATCTGCGACCACGCGCTGTTCCACCTCGACGCCGACCTGCGCTGGCTCGAGCACACCGCCACCCTGCTGGACGACCTGGCCGTGCAGGTGCGTCGATGACCGCGGGCGTGCGCGCCGAAGGCGGGTCGATGAGCACGCTTCTCGACGCCCAGGGGCTGCACAAGGCGTACGGGCCCACGACCGCCCTGGCCGGAGCCGACCTGCGCGTACGGGCGGGCGAGATCGTGTCCGTGATGGGCCCGTCCGGGTCGGGCAAGTCCACCCTGCTGCACTGCGCGGCCGGACTGACCCGCCCCGACGCCGGCCACGTCGGTTACGACGGCCAGGAGCTGTCGATGCTCGACGACGTCCGGCGCAGCGCCCTGCGCCGCCGCGAGTTCGGGTTCGTGTTCCAGTTCGGGCAGCTGGTTCCCGAGCTCACCGCGCTGCAGAACGTCGCCCTGCCGCTGCGTCTGGACGGCGTTTCCCGTCGTACGGCCGAACGCCGCGCCACCGGTCTGATGGACCGGCTCGGCCTGGCCGACAAGGCCCGCTCCCGCCCCGGGGAACTCTCGGGCGGGCAGCAGCAGCGTGTGGCCGTGGCCCGGGCCCTGGTCACCGGCCCGCGCGTGATCTTCGCCGACGAGCCGACCGGCGCCCTCGACTCGGTCGCGGGCGAGCAGGTGATGGAGATGCTGACCACCGCCGCGCGCGAGGCCGGGGCGGCGGTGGTGCTGGTCACCCATGACGCGCGGGTGGCGGCGTACGCGGACCGCGGCATCGTCGTGCGCGACGGCCGCAGTTCCGAGCGGATGGGCGTGCGATGAGGCGGCAGGCCGCGATGACACGGCCGGCGGCAGCGACTCGGCAGGCGGCGGTGACTCGGCAGGCGGCGATGACTCGGCAGGCGGCGATGAGGCGGCCGGCCGCGATGACACGGCAGGGCGTGATGGAACGGCGGAAACTGCGATGAGGCGGATCATGGCCGAGCTGGCCCTCGGCGTCCGGCTGGCGTTTCCGAGCGGCCGCCGCGGCTGGCTCCGGACGGCGATGGCCACGGCCGGGGTCGCCATCGGGGCCGCGGCGCTGCTGCTGGGCGCCTCGGTGCCGGTCATGCTGGACGCCCGGCAGGCCCGCATGGAGGCCCGCGCCGACAGCGTGGCCGGGGTTGAGGTGCCGCCCGGCGAGACGCTGATCGTCGCGGGCGTCGAATCGCAGTGGGGGAGCAACGCCGTACGGGGAAGGCTGATCTGGCCCGAATCGCCCGGTGCGCCGTTGCCGCCCGGGGTACCCGCGTTCCCCGGCGACCAGCAGATGTACGCCTCCCCGGCGTTGCGGGCGGCGCTGGCCGGGCCGGACGGCGAGACGTTGCGCCGACAGATGCCGTACGAGGTGATCGGCACGATCGCGCCGAGCGGGCTGTCGGGGCCGCACGAGTACGCGTACTACGCCGGTTACAAGCGCGCCGAGAGCCTGGTCGGCTCCGGTTCATGGCGGGTCGACCGGTTCGGCTACGTCCTCGAGGGCGAGCGCGGCCCCGGCACGTACGTGGTCGTGGCCGCGATGCTGGCCACCCTGCTGCTGCCTGTAGCGATCTTCATCGGGGCCGCGCTGCGCTTCGGGGCCGACACCCGCGACCGTCGCCTGGCCGCGATCCGCCTGGTCGGTGCGGACAGCCGGGCCGTGCTGCGGATCGCGCTCGGCGAGAGCCTGGTTCCGGCCGGGCTCGGGCTGGCCGCCGGCACACTGCTCTACCTGGTGGTCCGCGGCCGGGCGGCCGACCTGCGGCTCTTCGACGTCAGCGTCTTCCCGGCCGACATCCGTCCCGTGCCCGTCCTGGCTCTGCTGGTCGTCGCGGTCATTGTGGCCCTGTCGGCCGGCATGACCCTGCTCGGCTTCCGTGGTGTCGCCGTCGAGCCGCTGGGTGTGTTCCGCCGCTCGACGGTCTGGAACGGCCGGCTGTGGTGGCGGCTGCTGCCGCTCGCGGCGAGTCTGTGGCTGCTGCAGCCGGTGCTCGCCGGCGCCGCGAACCCCGACGAGGACCGGGCCGGGCTCGGCGTGGTCCTGCTGGTGATCGCCCTGATCCCGCTCGTGCCCTACCTGGTGCCGCTGGTCGCCCGGGTGCTTCCCGGCGGGTCGGCCTCCTGGCAGCTCGCGTCGCAGCAGCTGCGCCAGAACCCGGCCGCGTCGACCCGGGCCGTCACCGGCATCGTCGTCGCGGTCACCGGGGCCATCGCCCTGCACACGTTCTTCGGTGCCGCGAGCGTCCGCCGCGCGACCCCGGACAACCCCGCCGATCCCGCGTACGTCCTGCAGGCCCCCGGACGACAGACACCCGCCGCCATGCGCGAGCGCACCGCCACGTTCGAGCAGGTCGACGGGATCCGGGCCGGCACGGTGGCCAAATACATCCTGTACGGCGGCCGGGACGCCACCGGAACCGGCTACCTCGTCGTCGGCGACTGTGCCACCCTCCGGCAGATCGCGACGTTCGACCGGTGCGCCGACGGCGACGCGTTCGTCCAGGGCGACACCGGCCGGACGGTCACCACCCTCGACACCGGCCATATCGAACCCACACCCGGCACCAAGGTGGCGGTTCCGGCCGGGGCTCGTCCGGCCCGGTTCGTCGGCACCGACGCGCAGGGTGTCAACGTCGGTCTGCTGCTGACCCCGAGCATCGTGCCCGCGTCGCTGGCCCGCGCCGAACCGTGGTTCGTCGAGACGAGGATGTACGAAGGGGACGACGCTCCCGGCACGGCGGCCGGTCAGTTGCGCGGGCTGGCGGCCGAGATCGACCCGCTCGCGCAGTTCACCGCGATCGCCCCCGAGTACGACAAGTTCGCTTCCCTGCGGGTCGCGCTCAACCTGGGCTCGGCGGTGATCCTGCTGATGATGGGTGTGGGCCTGCTGCTCGACGTGGCGTCCCGCCTGCACGACCGGCGCCGGCTGCTCGGTGTGCTGGCCGCGGTCGGCGCGCGACGCTCCACAGTGATCTGGTCGGTGCTGTTGCAGGCCCTCGTTCCCGTGCTGGCCGGGCTGGCCCTGGCCATCGGCGTCGGCGTCGGACTGGGCGCCGTGCTCATGCGCATGTCCCAGGTGCCGGTTCTCTTCAGCGCCTCGGCCGTCCTCGCGCCGGTGGCCGTCGGTTCCGCCCTCGTCCTCGCGACCACGGTCGGCGTGCTGCTTCCGGCGGCCCGTCGCGTCACCACCACCGAGGAGCTCAGATACGAGTGAGGGTCAACTTCCCTCTTCCCGTACGCCGGAGACCCGCACCGGAACCGTGAACGTCGCGCCGTCGCAGGCCGGGTTCGTGCCCTTGCGCATGGACAGGCCCCCGGGCACGTTGAAGGCGCCGATCGCGTTGCGGCTCACCTCCCACGTCACGTCGAAGCGGGCCCGGGACAGCTCGACGCCCGTGGTCGTGCAGCCGGCCTTGGCGTGTTCCGGGTCGGCGGTGACCGTCCCGCCGCTGGTCACCGACGTGATCTTGATCGGGAAGCCGTTGTCGTTGGTGACCGTCACGATCAGGTCGCCGGTCGTACCCGGCTTCAACGACTTGTTGAGGTCCGACCGCGCGCGCAGCGCCAGCTCGACCGGGGCGCCGTCGGTCGAGGCCACTTCGGACCCGGTGATCTGCCAGTAGGCCCAGGCCGCGCCGGCGTTGACCACCACCGCGGCGATGGCGGCGATGCCGAGGATCATCCGGGTCCGCCGGTCGAGGCGCCGCTTGCGGCCCGTGTCGGGCCGCCGCACCTCCCACGTCGGTTCCTCGTGCTCGGCCGGGTCGAGTTCGATGTGCATGTCGGGCATCCTGTTGCCGTGGGGGTCGCGGCTGGGCAGGCCGCCGCCCTCCCGAAGCCGGGTGAGAACCTCGCGCCTCATCATGACCGTGCCCCCGCCGAATTCGGGGCAGGCCGTCGGGTGGGGATGTGCATGCGGGGCCCTTCCTCCTCAGCGACAGGTGCGAGACTCGTGTGTAACAACGGTCGCTGACGACCCCGGGTCATGTGATCGGCATTCCGTCCGCGGTTCTGCGCGCATAAATCGCACACTTGCGACTGTCCGGCTTAATCCCAAAGAGGGAAGAGCGGCGCTCACTGGCGTCACCGCTTTTGACCAGCGGTTTCCCGAGGCAAGCCGATTGCTGAGTGCAAGCAGCGCGGGGCGCCCGTGATCCGTAGTCGCTTTCACGATCGGGCACAGAACTCGGGGCGTTGCTCAGAAACCCCGGAATCACCCGATGGAAGAGTCTTTTGTTGCTATTACCGGACCCGTTCCGGATCCGGATACTGATCGAGCCCGCGGCGTGGGACCCCGCCGCGGGCTCGATCATTTCCCCACCTATGAGGAATGCCTACGGAGCCGAATCGCTGGCGGACGGTTCGGGTGCGCTCGTCGAAGGCTTCTGCTCCGCGGGTGAGGTCGCGGGCGGAGGTTCGATGACGTTCTCGGTGGGCGGAGTCGTGGGTTCGTTCTTCGGTTCGGCCGGTTCGGTGGTGGATGGGCCGGCCGGCTTGGTCGAGGACGCACTGGTCGGAGCGAGATCGGGAGCGGCAGTCACAGGGGCCGCCGCCGGGGCATTCTCGGGAACCGTCACCGCGGCCAGCGTCGCGGCGACGGCGGTGATCAGTAGTGGCTCGGACACAGGGCTGTCGGGGCCGGTCCAAGTGGACGCCGTCGCCCGGACGACATATGACACCGAGCCGGCCGGTGGCGCCTTGTCGACACAGGTCCGGGTGGCGGCCGGAAGGGTGCAAACGACCTGACGGCCACTGTGGTGCACCCGCACCACGACGTACCCGGTGACAGGTCGGCTGGGTGTGATGTCCGGTTGAGTCCATACAACCTTGGGCCGACCGCCCGACATTTCCGACTTGGGCTTCGCGACGGTGGGCACTTGGCCGGTCTCGCCATTGGCCGCGGCGGTCGCGTTGGTCTCCCAGTTTGCCCAGGCCGAAAGGCCGCTGCCAGCCGCGATGACCCCGGCGGCGGCAACGACAACCGCCGTCGTGACCCGGCTGCGCCTCATCGGGACACCTTCGTCGCGCGGCCGGCGATTCGGATGGTGAAGGTTGTGCGCTGGCATGCGTCGGCGACGGTGTTGGGCATGCGAAGCGGGATCCGGCCGACCTTCGTGCGGCTACCGGCCTGGAGCGTCAGTGGCAGCTTCCCGTCGAACTGGCCGACGATCAGATTGCTCGACGTTGGCCGGCATCCACGGCGTGAGGCGTCGACCAGCCTGCCTTCAATCGAGGTGACTCGCAGGGCGAAGGGGTAGGGATTCACGAAGGTCAGCTCGATCGGCTTCCTCGCTCCGGGGTAAAGGCCACGAACCGAAGTGGCCTTGATGTCGAAGTCGTAGCTCCCGGAAGAGCCGCCGTGCCAACCGCTCAGCGCAATGTCTCGTTCCGTCGGGCCCGAGCCGGGGCCGATTCCGGCGAGCAGTGCACTGCTCAGGATGGCAGCGGCCGCGCCCGCCCAGCTGTACCAGCGTTTCATCGTCCGCTCTTTCGTCCCGCCTTGAACCGTGGTGGGCGGTGGGAGAGGCGAGGCCGCCCCTCCCACCCGGAAGCGATCAGACGTCGGTGCTCTCGGCGTCGACCTTGAAGTTGATCTGCAGCGGGGCGTCCTGGCACGCGTTGTTCGGGTCCGCGATGAGAGAGACCACGTCCGTCAGCGTGACGGCCTGGGTGTCGCCGGCGGTGGTCACCGGGGCCAGGTTGATCGGCGTGATCGCCGGCTTCGTGAAGGCGAAGTTGCCGTTGCCGCAACCCGACTTGCTGGTGGTGATACTGGTGATCTCGACCTTCTTGACCTTCACCAGGAAGTTGTTCGGGTTCCGCAGGGTGACCACCAGGTTGGCCTTGTTGTTCGGCACCAGCACCTGCGAGACCTGACTTCCCGTCACCTCGACCGGAGCGGAGGAGCCGGTCGATGCCGTCGCCGAACCAGTCGCGTTGGCGGACCAGGCAGCGTAGGCGGCCGCGCCTCCGCCCACCGCCACGACGGCGGCGGCAACGACGGCGACGGAACGCTTGGTGAACTTACGCATTGGATGTTCCTCCAGGAACGGGCGACTAATCGCGGGTAATGCTCGGAATGTGTGTGGCCGGGGCTCGGTGGCGTTCCGGCGCTGCGACAAAGATGGCTTAATGGGTCCGGGCTGGCGATAGTGCTTCCGCCTGTCCTATCCCGAACGTGAAGTCAGTCGATTGCCGACGTCCGGTTTAACCCGGGAGGCTGACGGATGCGTGAGGCATCGAGCGTGCGGCCGCGCTCCGCGATCACCGGGCCGCGCTCGTCCGGCGGGCATGCTGGGGAAACGCGGGGCTATCAAATGGATGCGGCTTGTTCAAGGCGCAAAATGATCCACTGTGGGCCGTAACCCTCGGATCGGGCCTTCAACGTGAGGGAATGCGAGCTTCTGTCGCGATGCTTGCCGTCTGGCAAGTGCATCTATCCACTAATGGGTTAGGCGATTTTCGGAAGCGCTCACCTGAAAGATGCTTACCGCTGACGGTTCTGTCGGCGGGGCGCGACCGGCCGATCGGGCGGAACGGACTTATCGGGTGGGTAGGACCGCGAGCGCTTCGACCTCGACCCGGAAGCCGGGGTGGACCAGGGCCGCGACCTGCACCAGCGAGCTCGCGGGCGGGCGCTCCAGGTCGATGAACTCGTCGCGGGCGGCGCGGAACGCGGGCAGGTCGGCGACGTTGGTCAGGAAGATCGTCAGCTTGACCACATCGGACATCGAGGCGCCGGCCGCGGCCAGGGCGGTCTCGATGTTGCGGAACACCTGGCGGGTCTGTTCCAACGTGTCGTCCCCGCCGACCAGGCGACCGTCGGCGTCCAGCGGGACCTGCCCGGAGACCACCACGGTCGGTCCGGTGAACGAGACGGCATGGCTGTAGCCGTTGGGGGGCGGTGGGCCGGCCGGGCGTACGTGGTGCTGCACGGTACGAGCCTAGCTGGCCGGCGTCGTGCGGCAGCCGTCGTCGAGGGCGCTGATCCGATCGCGCATAACCTCGGACGCATGGTCAATGTCTTCGGCGAGGTCGCGGCGCTCTACGACGATGTGCGGCCGGGCTACCCGGACGCCGTACGGGAAATGATCGTGGACTATGGCGGCGCGCCGGCGACGATTCTCGAGCTGGGCGCGGGCACCGGCAAGGGCACCGAACTGTTGCTCGGGCTGAACGCGCCGCTCACCGCGCTGGAACCCGACCCGCGGATGGCCGCCGTGTTGCGCGCCAAGTTTCCGACGGTCGAGGTGGTCGAGGCTGCTTTTGAGGAGTGGCTCCCGCCGTACGGGAAACCGGGGTTGATCGCCTGCGCCATGGCCTGGCACTGGATGGACGCGGCGACGCGCAACCGGAGGGCCTGCGACGCGCTCGGCGGAGGTGGCGTGCTGGCGGTCTTCCAGCACAAATACGGCTACGCCGACCGCGTGCAGGAGAAGGCGATCAGCGACGTGCTGACGCGTGTCGACCCGACCGTGGCCGTCCGGGGTGATCACTGGGTGCGCGACGACGTGCTCGGCTCGGGGGTGTGGCGTGACGTCGAGGAGCGGCGTGTCCTCACATATCCGGTCTTTTCGAAAGAGCGCTACCTGCAGTTGACGCGGACGTTCTCGCCGTTCCTGCGCCACACGCCCGACGACCAGCGCCGCGCCCTGGAAGGGTTGGACGCGGCGATCGACGGGTTCGGCGGTTCGGTGACGCTCGAGTTGCGGACGAGCCTGGTGCTGGCGCGCAAAGGCCGACCCGGCGACCGCTAGACGCTGGCCGGTCGCTCGGGGGTCGTTAAGCGCGGGTCAGTCGCTCGGCGGTCGTCAAGCGCGGGCCGGTCGCTTGGCGGTCGTTAGACGCTGGCCGGTCGCTCGGCGGTCGTCAAGCGCGGGCCGGTCGCTCGGCGGTCGTCAGACGCGGGCCAGTCGCTCGGCGAAGAGGGTGGCGCGCGCGATCTCGCCCACGGCGCTGCCGGCGCGGGCGGCGACGGTGCCGTCGGGAGCCCAGATGCCGGAGCGGCCGGCCGTCTCGGTGTAGTCGGGGCCGGTCGCGCCCGCGCACGAGGCGATTGCGGTCCATACCCCGTACGTGGTGCTGATCTTCCGCGCCCGCTCGGCCACCACTGCCTCGTCGGCCGGGCGGTCGACCACCCCGGCCACGTACGCGTCGATGCCCAGCGCCGCCGTGGCCGCCCAGTGCTCCTCGACGCCGGTGTCGCGGCAGATCGCCAGGCCGAGACGCCACCCGTCGACCTCGATCACCTCGGGGCCGGGGCCCGGCTGAAAGCGCGCCTCGGACGCGCCGTGCGGGTGGACCTTGCGGTAGACGACCCGGGCGCCGTCGCCGTCGACGAGCAGGGTCGCGATGTGCGGGCCCGCGATCGCCGCGCCGGCCAGCGCGATCGTGTCGGTGGCGGCGCACGAGTCGATCAGCGGCTGGAGCCTCGGGTCGTCGGGCGCGATCAGCGGCGCGTCGACGTCGTAGCCGGTGAGGGAGAGCTCGGGAAAGACGACCAGCCGGGCGCCGGCGGCCCGCACGGTGGCGGCGTGCCGGGTCGCGTTCGCGGCGATGTCGAGCGGGTGGACGGGCGGTTGGGCGACGGCGATGACCAACGAGCGCATGACCGATCTTCTTTCCGAGGGGGTGGGGGTTGTTACGGACGGACGGCTTCGACCAGGAACCGATGGGCGGTCACGGTGAAGTCGCCGTGCAGGCGGATGAAGGTGTCGAGGCGCTCCAGTGCGTCCTGGTACAGCCTCGGGGAGAAATCGCGGATCTGCCAGGGCAGGTCGCGAAGTTGGCGCACGATCGCACCGACATCGGCGAAGGCGACCCGCGGGCGCTCCTCGCGGACGTCGGTGACCTCGAGGCCGGCGTCGGTCAGCGCCGCGATCGCGACGTCGGCGTTCCAGGGCTGGCGGTGGGCCGGTGGCGCCCCCAGCGCCACGTTGAGCCCGGCCAGGTCGTCGCTGCCCACCTGCTGGCTGAGCAGGGTGCCGCCGCGGCGCAGCAGCCGCGAGATGTCGGCGGCGGGAAGGCGCCCGTGGCGGCTGAGGACGACATCGAACTCGTCCTCGCCGCCGGGCAGTTCGGTGAGCACCTGCACCCCGAACGGGTAGAGCCGGTCGCGGGCCACCGGGGTGTTGCGGGCCCAGCTCTCGACCGCGATCGTGTGCGGCGGGAGGGGCGCGAGCTCGGCCAGCAGCTCGCCGTTGCCGGTGTCGAGGTCGAGCAGAGAGCCCGCGCGGCGGACCAGGGTGCGGGCGATCGCCGGGTATGACCAGGTGGGCTCGGAGCCCACGTCACGCCCGTCCAGCCAGGCGAACTCCCAGCCGGTGGCGCGCTCGCCGGCGGCGGAGTCCTCGTACTGCTGCCCGATGCGCACCCGACGACGGTAGCCATTTCTCCTGTGCGCCGAGCACCCGATGTGACGTGGCTCAAGTGCTCCCGCGTGACGCGGACGTAAATTGTTACGCCGCCGCGACTTCGTTACTCGGGCGCGACCTTCTTGTCCGGCCGTTCTCGAGCGGTGTTTCGAGCGGCTGTTAAGCGGCCTTTTTTGAGCCTCACGCGGCCATGGCGTTGATCGTCACCCGGCCAGGACGGTGTCGATCCGGCGCAGCAGGCCCGGCCAGCCGCGGCCCATGCCCTCGATCGCCGGTGCGCCGGGCGGGAAGCCGTCGTGCACGAGGAACAGCCGGGTGCCCTGGCCCTCGGGTTCGAGCCGCCAGGTGATCGTGGTGTCGAGCACGCCCTCGGCGAAGGTGTAGCGCAGCAGCTTCTCGGGCTCGACCTCGAGCACCTCGCACTGCTGCTCGCCCCACTGGGCGCCCATGTCGAGCGTGAAGCGGTGGCCGACGACCGGTTTGATGTCGCCGGCCACCCACCACTTGGCGTGCAGCTCCGGCTCGGTGAGCACCCGCCACACGGCCGCGGGCGGCTTGGCGATGAACTGGTCGCACTCGATGCTGTTCACAGGTCTTCTCCTTCGGCCAGGTCGCGCAGCGCCCGCAGGCGGTCGCGCCAGTAGCGCTCGAACGGATGCAGCCAGTCGTTCACCTCGGCCAGCGGTTCGGCGGCCAGGTGGTAATAGCGGTGGCGGCCGCGCGGTTCCTCGGTGACGAGCCGCGCGTTGCGCAGCACGGCGAGGTGTTCCGAGACGGCCGGGCGGCTCAGTTCGAACCGCCCGGCCAGCTCACCCGCGGGCAGCGGGCCGTCGCGCAACGCTTCGAGCAACTGGCGGCGCACCGGATTGGCCAGTGCGCCGAACACATCCACGTCCGGCATGCGCCTCATAATGCGTCGGAAATCTCCGACACGTCAAGCCCGGTGTTTTGGAATCGGCAACTCATTTGCGCGCCGGCATCGGGACCTCAGTTACGCACCGGCATCAGGATCGAGTAGCGGGAGTCGTCGCCCGGCACGCGCACGGCCAGCGGCTTGATCGGCCCGTCCAGTTCCAGCACCAGCTGCCCGGCGTTACCGGCGTCGAGTGCCTGCAGCAGGAACTCCCGGTTCACCACGATGTCGGTGTCGTCCAAGGTCAACGTCACGGCCTCGTACGTCCTCCCTTCGTGTTCCCGGGTCGCGACCGGGGAGGCCGCCACCGTTTCCCGCAGGGCCTCGGTGTCGACCGTGACCCGGCGGCTCGGCCCGGCGAGACCGTCGAGCAGGCGGCGGTGGTCCGGGTAGTCGAGATCCAGGGGCTTGACCTCGAGCGAGGCGGGCTCCGCCCGTACGGAATCAGGCGCCAGGTCGAGCACCGCGCGACCGCCGGTGAGCCTCGGGCGCAACTCGTCGACGAACGCGAGCGGCAGGACCGAGCGGATCGGCGGCCCTTCGACCTCGGCCGCCGCCGTCGCCACGGCCATCCGGAAGCGGTCGGTCGCCACCAGCGTCAGCACGCCGTCGGTCACATCGGCCAGCACACACTGCAGCATCGGCAACGCGGGATCGGCCCCCGCAGCGAACCGAACGGCATCGAGCGCGGCGGCCAACGCCGAGGCGGGCAGACTGATCCGGGTCATGAGGTTCTCCTCCAGGTCGAGCAGGGCATGGATGCGGAGAAGCTCACGCTTGGCGTCGGCCAGCCCGTCTTCGAGCCGTCGCCGGTGCTCATCGAGCCGCAGGCGGACGGCCGGGTTCCCTTCCCGTACGGCCTCAGCGATCTCCGCCACCGGCATCCCCACCCGCCGCAGCCCCGCGATGAGCCGGGCCGCCCTGAGCTGGGAGTAGTCGTACCGCCGATACCCGTTGACCGCGTCGACCTCGGCCGGCACCAGAACGCCCGCCGAGTCATAGAACCGGAGCGCGCTGACGCTGAGCCCACTGGCCCGAGCCACTTCGCCGATGCTGAGCATGTCTCCTCGCACCTCCCGGACCATGCCGCCTCAACCAGCTGGAGGGTCAAGCCGGCCCGCTGTCCAGGCCGTTTCCCGCCCGGGCCGTCCCCGCGGGGGCTCGCTGCAGTCGCTGGTTCCCCGCCGCCTTCGCTCCGGCCGCTGGTTCCCCGCCGGGCTTGACCCGACCGCCGGTTCCCCCGCCGCCCTCACTCCAGCTGTTCGTTCCCGCCCTTTGCTCCGGGCGCCGGCAAGATCCTTCGTGTGGTTCGGCCATCCCTAACCCCCACCACCAGGGGAGAGCAGTGGGGTGGACCCTACGCGCTGTCAAGCTGAGCCGGCGAAGTTGTCCACAGGCGGACGTGGTCGCTTGTCGGCCTTTTCCCCAGGCGCCGCCGCTGATGGTGGTTGCGTGCCGCCTCGGAGCGGCTTCCACGGACGGGCAGCAGGGCGTGAACGAGCGGGAGAGCGTGGTGAGCGGTTGGGCGTGAGCGGGGGCTGCTGGGCGTGGGCGGGCGGCAGGGCGCGGCGAGCGGCGTGGACGGGCAGCAGAGCGCGGCGAGCAGCGCGCACGGGCAGCAGGCAGCGGACGGCCGGCAGGGCGCGTAGGCGAGCGGCAGAGCGCGGGCGGGATGTGGGCGCGAAACGGTAAAGGCGCTAGCTGAGCAGGAGTGACGCGGCCACGCCGAGCATGACGACGGCGATCAGCCCGTCGAGCACGCGCCAAGCGACCGGCCGAGCCAGCAACGGCGCCAACCGGTGGGCGCCCAACCCCAGGGCCGCGAACCAGGCCAGGCTGGCCGCCGCCGCGCCCAGGCCGAAGAGCCAGCGATGGTCGTGCTGCTGGGCGACCGAACCGAGCAGCAGCACAGTGTCGAGGTAGACGTGCGGGTTCAGGTAGGTCAGGGCCAGACACGTCAGCAGGGTCGCGCGCAGGGTGGCGGGGGCCCGGTCGGCCGGGTTCAGAGCGGTCGGCCGCAGGGCGCGGCGCGCGGCCAGGACGGCGTACGTGGTCAGGAAGGCCGCGCCCACCCACTTGATCACGGTGACCGCGTCGGGGCGGGCGGTGACGACCGCGCCCAGGCCGCCGATGCCCGCGAGGATCAGCAGCAGGTCGCTGAGGGCGCACACCAGCACCACCGCCAGCACGTGTTCGCGGCGCAGGCCCTGTCGGAGGACGAACGCGTTCTGGGCGCCGATGGCGATGATCAGGACGGCGGAAGCGGCGAAGCCGGCGGCGACGGAGGTGAGCACCGTTCGACGCTAAGCGGGCTGAACCCCGTACGAAAGCTAAAGAATTTGAACTTGCATTAGAATCGCTAATCGTGGATTTCGCGCAGCTGGCCACTTTCCAGGCGGTCATCGGCACCGGCAGCTTCGAGGCGGCGGCGCGTGAGCTGCACGTCACACCGTCGGCGGTGAGTCAGCGGATCAAGGCGCTCGAACGTTCGGTGGGGCAGGTTCTGGTGCGCCGGGCCAAACCGTGTGTCGCCACGCCGGCCGGAGAAGCCCTGGTGCGGTTCGCGGGACAGGTCGCGCTGCTCGAACGGGAGGCGCTGGCCGAGGCGCGTGACGGCACCCGCGTGTCGATCGTGGTGAACGCCGACTCGCTGCACACCTGGTTCCTGCCCGCGCTCAAAGCAGTGCCCGGTCCGACCTACGAGCTGCACACCGACGACGAGTTCCACACCGCCGACCTGCTGCGATCCGGTACGGCCATGGCCGCCGTCACCGCGGACAAGGAGGTCGTCCAGGGCTGCCGGATCGAGCGGCTGGGCGTGATGCGTTACCTGGCCTGCGGGCAGGCGGGTGCGTCGACGGCCGTGCTGTACAACCGGAAGGATCGGCTACAGCATGCATTCGTCGGCGATTTATCCGAAATGCACTACATCCCATCCGCGTCCGCGTACATCGAAGCGATAAGGATCGGATTGGGCTGGGGCATGGTCCAGGAGTGGATCGCCCGCGAGGACATCGCCGCCGGCCACTACGTCGACCTGCACCCGGGGCGATATCTCGACGTCCCGCTCTACTGGCAGTACTGGAAGATCGGCTCCGAGGTGCTGGACGAGCTGACGGCCGCCGTCAAGACGGCGGCCGCCCCCTATCTCAGGAGTTAGCGTGCAGGGCCGCGTTCAGCTCGATGCCCTGCCCCTTGCGCGGCTTGGCCTCCAGCGCGCCGGTGACCGAGTTGCGCCAGAACAGCAGACCGTTGACGCCGGAGAGCTCGCGCGCCTTGACCACCCGGCCGTCGGGCAGTGTGATCTTCGACCCGGCCGTGATGTAGCAGCCGGCCTCGACCACGCAGTCGTCGCCGAGCGAGATGCCGATGCCCGCGTTCGCGCCGAGCAGGCTGCGCTCGCCGATGCGCACCTTGTCCTTGCCGCCGCCCGAGAGCGTGCCCATGATGGACGACCCGGCGCCGACGTCGGAGCTGTCGCCGACCACGACACCCTGCACGATGCGGCCCTCGACCATCGAGGTGCCGAGCGTGCCCGCGTTGAAGTTCGCGAAGCCCTCGTGCATGACCGTGGTGCCGGAGGCCAGGTGGGCGCCGAGGCGCACCCGGTCGGCGTCGGCGATGCGGACACCCGACGGTACGACATAGTCGGTCATGCGCGGGAACTTGTCGACGCCGAAGACGGCCAGGTGGCGGCCCGCGGCGCGCTCGAGGAAGCGCAGCTCGTCGACCCGGTCGGTCGGGCACGGGCCGGCCGACGTCCAGGCCACGTTCGCGAGCGAGCCGAAGATGCCGTCGAGGTTGAGCGAGTTCGGCACCACGAAGCGGTGCGAGAGCAGGTGGAGGCGCAGATAGGCGTCCGACGCGTCCTTGATCGGGTCGGCCAGGGACGCGATTGACGTACGCACCTCGACCGTCGACAGACCGGGCAGGGTCCTGGGCCCGGTCAGTCCGGCCGGCAACGTCGGCGCCTCGGCCGGGAAGTCGCCCAGTCCGAGGTAGCCCTCCGGGTACCAGGTGTCGAGCACCTGTCCCTCGGCGGTGACGGTGGCGAGGCCGATGCCCCAGGCCGGCGAGGTCGAGATCGCAGTTTCCACGTGGCGAACACTACTAAAGGCCAAGCGCCCGAGCTGATTCACGTCCGGCCGGTATCGTGCGCGCTATGGCCAACCCGCTAACCCCGGACGTGTTGGTCGACCCCGTGGAGCTCACCCGCACCCTGGTCGACATCGAGTCCGTCTCCCGCAACGAGCAGGCGATCGCCGATCACGTCGAGGAAGTGCTCCGCGACGCCTCCCACCTGAGCGTGGACCGGCTCGGCAACACCGTGATGGCCCGCACGGATCTGGGGCGCGAACAGCGGGTGGTGCTCGCCGGCCACCTCGACACCGTGCCGCTGAACGACAACTTCCCGTCGACCGTCGTCGACGACCTGATCTATGGCTGCGGCACCTCCGACATGAAGTCGGGCGTGGCCCTGGCCCTGCACCTGGCGGCCACGCTGCCCGACCCGCGGTACGACCTCACATACCTGTTCTACGAGGCCGAAGAGATCGACTCGAAGTACAACGGGCTGCGGCTGGTCGCCGAGGCCCGCCCCGAGTGGCTGCTGGCCGACTTCGCCGTGCTGCTCGAACCGACGTACGGGGTGGTCGAGGCCGGCTGCCAGGGCACGCTGCGGGTGAACGTGCGCACCACCGGCCGCCGGGCCCACACCGCCCGCGCCTGGCGGGGCGTCAACGCGATCCACGCGGCCGGTGAGGTGCTGCGTCGGCTTTCCGACTACCGCCCACGCACGGTCACGATCGACGGCTGTACGTACCGTGAGGGCCTCAACGCCGTGAAGATCAACGGCGGGGTGGCCGGGAACGTCGTGCCCGACGCCTGCGTGGTCGAGGTCAACATGCGGTTCGCGCCCGACCGCACCGAGAAGCAGGCGCTCGAACACGTCCACGAGGTGTTCGAGGGCTTCGAGGTCGAGCTGACCGACTCGGCGCCGGGAGCGCTGCCCGGGCTCGCCGCCGCCCCGGCCCGCGAATTCCTCACCGCGGTCGGGGCCGAGCCGGCGGCCAAGCTGGGCTGGACCGACGTGGCCCGGTTCGCGGCGCTCGGCATCCCGGCCCTCAACTACGGCCCCGGCGATCCGCTGCTGGCGCACGCGCCCGACGAGCACGTCGAGATCGGCAAGATCAGGGACGGGGCGGCGACGCTCTACCGCTGGCTGGCGCCCTGATCAGAGGGCTGGTCGGATCGCGACCCGGCCGATCGCCCGGGCCACCTTCATCGGCGGGATCTCCACCGTGGTCTCGGGATCATAGGCCGGTCGAGGGCGATCGCCGAACGCCATGCGGCGCTCCTCGACCACCAGTTGGATGCGCCGCTGCATGCGGCGCTGCATTTTCATTCGCTCGTATCGGGTCGTCACGGTGGCTCCTTAAGCCGGGAGCCCGGCCGAGGCCGAGAAGAGATCTGGTAACTGAACAGACGCCCTAGAGCTACCGTCCGTTGCTTCAATCTGGCAAAAAGGTCGCCGACCCGCAATCCTCTTACCGAAACCCACCCGGTTGTTCACCGGGTCACTGACCGTCCGCACTACCTTTTAGGCATGACGGACAGCACCAACGGGCGACGCGGCGGAGGGCCGGAGCGTCATCGGGGCGCGGTCACGCTGCGGCGTGAGTCGATCCCGCCGAGCACGGCCGACGAGAAACTGCTCGATTCGCACCACCGGCGCGAGTGGAAGACCAAGGACGCCTGGCGGGCGTTGCGGATCCTCTCGGAGTTCGTCGAGGGCTTCGACACCCTGGCCGACCTGCCGCCCGCGGTGAGTGTCTTCGGCTCGGCCCGCAGCCATCCTGACAGCCCCGAGTGCGAGATGGCCGCGGCCCTGGGCGCGGCCCTCGCCGAGGCGGGCTACGCGGTGATCACCGGCGGCGGCCCGGGCGTGATGGAGGCGGCCAACCGGGGCGCCACCGAGGCCGGCGGCATGTCGGTCGGGCTCGGCATCGAACTCCCCTTCGAGCAGGGCCTCAACGACTGGGTGGACGTCGGCATCGACTTCCGCTACTTCTTCGTCCGCAAGACCATGTTCGTCAAGTACGCCCAGGCGTTCGTGGTGCTGCCCGGCGGCTTCGGCACCCTCGACGAGCTGTTCGAGGCGATCACGCTGGTGCAGACCAAGAAGGTGACCCGCTTCCCGGTGATCCTGATGGGCACGGCCTACTGGGCCGGCCTGCTCGACTGGGTCAAGGGCACCCTGCTGGCCGACGGCAAGATCAGCGAGAGTGACCTGGAGCTGATCCAGCTGACCGACGACGTGGACGAGGCGGTACAGATCATCGTGGACGCCGACGCGGCGCTGGCCGAGGCCCAGGGGAACCGCTGACGTGGCCGCGATCTGCGTCTTCTGCGCCTCCTCGAGCACGCTCGAACAGAAATGGCTCGACCTGGCCACCCGTACGGGGGAAGAGCTCGCCGCCCGCGGGCACTCGCTGGTCTCGGGTGGCGGTTGCGTCGGCATGATGGGTGCGGTCGCCGACGGCACCCGGGCCGGCGGCGGGCACACGCTCGGGATCATCCCGCAGGTGCTGGTCGACTGGGAGGTGGCCGACCGGGCCTCCGACGAACTGGTCATCACCGCCGACATGGGCGAGCGCAAGAACATCATGATCGAGCGGTCGGACGCGTTCATCACGCTGCCGGGCGGCCTCGGCACGCTCGACGAGCTGTTCGAGGTGTGGACCACCGCGACCCTCGACCTGCACGACAAGCCGATCGTGCTGCTCGACCCCGAGGGCTTCTACGACGGTCTGCTGGCCTGGCTGAGTCAGCTCGGCGACACCGCGTTCGTCCGCGCCGAAGCGCTCGAACGGGTGATCGTGGCGAAGTCGATCGGCTCGGCGTTGGACGCGATCGAGGAACGGGTAAAGCGCGCCTGAGGGTGTCACGCCGGGTGGGTGTCACCACACCCACCCGGCGTGACCAGGGGCCCCGGCGGGCCCGCCGAGCAGCACGGGGGCGCGCCGGTCGCGCTCTCACCGGGACACGCCGGCACGCACGCTTCCGGCTGCCGGGCGGCGTCGCGCCCGCCGGGGCACGTTGCTTGCTGGATCGGTTGAGCCCGACACTGCAACGGCGAGTCGTCAGACGTCAATTGAGCATCTGCGAACTGTGCGCATGGTGCTCCTTCGGGGGACCGTGGAACACTGCGGAACATGCCCCCGCAACGGGCGACTCTCCTACAGGTCGCACAGCGGGCCGGCGTGTCCCGCAGCACGGCCTCCTTCGTCCTGGCTGGACGCCACCAGGACATGAGGATCTCCGAAGACGCCCGTCAGCGGGTGCTCCGGGCGGCTCAGGAGCTGGACTACCGGCCCAACCTCATGGCCCGGAGCCTGCGCACCAAGGTCACCCGGACGATCGCGCTCGTCTCGGACACGCTGGCCTCCGATCCGTACGCGGGCCGGGCCATCAACGGGAGCCTGGCCGCGGCCGTGGCGCACGGTCATCTGCTCTTCATCGGCGAGACCGAAGGTGACCCGGTCGTCGAGGAGAAGCTGATCTCCGACTTCCTCGACCGGCAGGTCGACGCGTTCATCTACGCGAGCATGTTCACCCGCTACGTGCGCCTGCCCAAGCAGCTCAAGGGGCGGTCGGTGGTGCTGCTCAACTGTCTGACCCACCGGTCGCGGCCGGCGCAGCACCAGGTCATCCCGGACGAGCTGGCGGCCGGCTGGACCGCGGCCACCACCCTGCTCGAGGCCGGGCACCGCGGCGGGATCCACCTGGTCGGCAGCCCCGGCGAGCACGTGTTCGCGGGGCGGGAGAGGCTGGCCGGCATCCGTGAGGGGCTGCACGCGGCCGACGTGCGACTGGCCGGCACGGTGGAGTGCGACTGGTGGCCCGATTCGGCGTACGAGGCGGTCAGTCGCGCCCTCGCCGAAGGGCTGATGCCGCAGGCCCTGATCTGCCTGAACGACCGGATCGCCCTCGGCACCTACCAGGCCCTGCGGGAGGCCGGCCTGGACATCCCGGACGCGGTGTCGGTGATCTCGTTCGACGACTCCGAGCTGGCGGCCTGGCTGCGGCCGCAGCTCACCAGCATCTCGCTGCCGCACTACCAGCTCGGCTGGCAGGCGGTCGAGAAACTGCTCGGCCCGGCGTCCGACCCCGCGGTGCTGCGCGTGCCGATGCCCGTACGCCGTCGCGCCTCCGTGGCCAAACCGGCTGTTCGATAACGTCGGACCCTCGTGGTTTCCTTGTTGCCGTGAACACGCCGGTTTCCTCGTCCGCCGCGGTCCGCCGTCCGGCGTACCGGCTGGTCCGGCGCCCACCGAGTGTTCTGCCGCCGCTCCTTCAAGACCCCCTCCAGACCTACGCGGTCTCCCACGTCGACGGCCCGCTCCTCGTCGTCGGTGGCCCCGGCACCGGCAAGACGACCACGCTCGTCGAGTCGGTGGCCGCGCGCATCGCCTCCGGCGTCGACCCCGAGCGCATCCTGGTGCTCACGTTCGGCCGGCGCGGAGCCTCGGCGCTGCGCGACCGCATCGAGGCCCGCATCGCCGCCGACCCGGGCCGCATCGTGCACGAGCCGCTGGTCAGGACCTTCCACGCATACGCGTTCGGCCTGCTCCGCCGGGCCGCGGCCGACCGTGGCGAGCCGTCCCCGCGCCTGCTCACCGGCCCCGAACAAGACCTGATCATCCGCGAGCTCCTGGAGATCTCGGGCGACCCCGACGAGCCCGACCCGATCGGCTGGCCGGTGTCGCTGCGGCCCGCGCTGCCCACCCGGGCCTTCGCCCAGCAGCTGCGTGACCTTCTGCAGCGAGCCGCCGAGCGTGGCATCGACGCGGTCGAACTGGCCCGCCTGGGCGAGCGCCTGGGCCGCGACGACTGGCCGGCCGCCGCCCGATTCCTCCGCGAATATGTGGCCGTGCTGGCATTGCGCGACGTCACGACCCGAGGTTCGTCCGCCTACGACCCGGCCGAGCTGGTGCGAGCCGCCTCGGGCCTGCTGGCCGACACGCCCGAGCTGCTCGAGGCCGAGCGCCGCCGCCTGGAATACGTCTATGTGGACGAGCTGGCCGACACCGACCCGGCCCAGATCGAGCTGCTCTCCCTGGTCGCCGGGGGTGGCAAGCCGCTGGTCGCGTTTGGCGACCCCGACTCCTCGGTCTACGGCTTCCGAGGCGCCGACCCGGGCGCGGTGGCCAACTTCCCCAGCCGCTTCCGTACGGCGTCAGGGGCGCTTGCCGAAACCCTGACGTTCCACACGAATTACCGTGCACCCGGCCCGCTGCTCTCGGCCACGCTCCGGGTGGCGCGTCGCATGCGGGGCCCGATCAGTCACCGGCCGATGCATCCGCCGCCCCCGCTGCTCGGCCCCGAACCACCCCCGAGCGCTCCGCCCTCGCCTGGCGCGGGTCAGTCGTCCGCGCCCTCGCCTGGCGCGGGTCAGTCGTCCGCGCCCTCGCCTGGCGCGGGTCAGTCGTCCGCGCCCTCGCCTGGCGCGGGTCAGTCGTCCGCGCCCGAGTCGTCTTCGCCCTCGGCGGGTTCGTCGGCTTCCGCCCAGTTCGGCGCGATTCCCTCTCAGCCCACCGCGCCCGGCGTGACCCCCGCGCGTCGTGCTCCTGGAGCGGGTGCGTCTGATCCGGCGGCGTCCAGCGGGAGTGCTTCCGACACGGCCTCGCCCGGTGACGTTCCCTCCACTGAGCCCGCCTCACCCGCTGGTCAGCGCGGCGTCGATGCGGCAGCCGAGCAGCAGGGCGGTGCAGGCGGGTCGGTGGGCGGCGAGTCGCCGGCTGAGCGGCGCGGTGGTGCGGGCGTTCCGGTGGCCGACGGGCGTGGTGGCACGGGCGGGTCGGTGGGCGGCGGGTCGCCGGATCAGCAGCGCGACGTTGCCGGTGTCTCGGCGGCCGCGGGGCGTGGCGGCTCGGGTGTCGCGGCGGCTGGGCGGCGGGGTGAGCCGGTCGGTGGGGAGCTCAGGGCCGAGGCGGTTGTCCGGGTGTTCCGGGCGGCGACCGCCGAGGCGGCGTTTGTTGCTCATGCGCTTCGGGAGGCTCACCTGCTGCACGGTGTGCCGTGGTCGCGGATGGCGGTTCTGCTGCGCAGCACCACGTTGCAGCTGCCGTCTCTGCAGCGGGCCCTGGCTGCGGCGGGCGTGCCGACCGTGACGCACGCCGAAGATCTCCCGCTGCATCTGCAGCCCGCCGTGGCGCCGTTTCTGCTGCTCCTTCGGTGTGCGCTCGACCCCGAAGCGCTCACCGAAGAGACCGCCGTCGCGCTGTTGCACTCGTCGCTCGGTGGGGCCGACCCGCTGGCCGAGCGGCGGCTGCGTCAGGGGCTGCGCGCGCTGGCGCTCTCGGCGGGGGACCGGCGGCCGTCGGGGGAACTGCTGGTTGACGCCGTACGGGATCCGGCCGGCCTCGACATGGTCGAGCGGCGCTGGGCGGTGCCGGCGCAGCAGGTGGCCCGGCTGCTGGCCACCGCCCGCGAGGCGGCGTCCGCTCCGGGGGCGACCGCCGAGCAGGTTCTGTGGACGGTCTGGCGGGCCAGCGGGCTGGCCGACCGGTGGTACGCGATGAGCACCCGCTCCGCGCCCATGGCCGACAACACCGACGTCGCCCGGGCCCGGCAGTGGCGGGCCGAGGCCGCCGACCGCGATCTCGACTCGATGGTGGTGCTGTTCGACGCGGCGGCCCGTTTTGTCGACCGGCTGCCGGGCGCCCGCACCGAGGTCTTCCTCGACCACGTGCTCGGCCAGGACCTCCCGGCCGACTCGATCGCGCCCAGCGCCGACCGGGGTGAGTCGGTCCGCCTTCTCACCGCGCACGCCGCCAAGGGCCTCGAGTGGGACGTCGTGGTGATGGCCGGCGTGCAGGAGGGCATCTGGCCCGACCTGCGCCTGCGCGGCAGCCTGCTCGGCTCGGAACGCCTGGTCGACGTGATCGCCGGCCGGGCCGCCTCGGGGCAGGCGGCGGTGGTCGGCCAGACGTCGGCGCTGCTCGACGAGGAGCGCCGGCTGTTCTACGTGGCCGCCACCCGCGCCCGCCACAAACTCATCGTCACCGCCGTGGCCTCGGCCGGCGTCGGCGGCTCCGAAGGCGAGGAACAGCCCAGCCGCTTCCTCACCGAGCTGGGCCTCTCCGACGAGGGCCCCGGCAGCCCGCCGCCGCCCCCGCCCGAGGAGCCCCCGCCCGGCCCCGACCTCTGGGACACCGACCCCGACGGCCCGCAGCCCCCCGACACCGAGGCCGGGGAGGAGACGGCCCCCAGCGCCGACGGTGTGGAGGAGACCGACCCCGACAACCCACAGGCCCCCGGCACTGAGGGTGTGGAGGAGACCGATCCCGACAACCCACAGGCCCCCGGCACTGAGGGTGTGGAGGAGACCGATCCCGACAACCCGCAGGCCCCCGGCACTGAGGGTGTGGAGGAGACCGATCCCGACAACCCGCAGGCGCCGCCGAGGGAGGGCGCTGACCCGCAGGCGCCGGGCACTGAGGGTGTGGAAGAGACCGATCCCGACAACCCACAGGAGCCCGGCACCGAGGGCGTGGAGGAGACCGACCCCGACAACCCGCAAGCGCCCGATCCGGTGGGGAAGACCGAACGGGCCGGTCAGGGCACCGCGAAGACGGCCGCAGGCGGAACGACACGCCCGGCTGCTGCGAAGACCGGCGGCCCGAGAGCACTCACCGCCAAGGTGGAACAGGCCGACCTGTTCGCCGGCGCGGGCTGGGCCGGCGACGAACCGCCCGACGACGAGCCGGAAGGGGCGGGTCCGGAAGGAACCGGGCCGGAAGAACTGACCGTGGCCCGACCGCCACGAGCTCTGACGCTGGCCGCGCTGGTGGCGGAACTCCGTACGGTGGTCGTCGGCACCGACCAGACCCCGGCCCGCCGCCGCGCCGCCGCCGCGGAACTGGCCCGGCTCGCCGCTGCCGGTGTTCCGGGCGCCCACCCGGACGAGTGGTGGGGCCTGCGCCCCCTCTCCGACGACCGCCCCCTGGTCGACGAGGGCGACCCGGTCAAGGTCACACCGTCCTCGATGGAGAGCGCGCTGCGCTGCAGCCTGCGCTGGCTGCTCGAACGCCACGGCGGCGCCGCCCCGCCGGGCCCGGCCCAGGGGGTCGGCAACCTGGTGCACGCCGCCGCCATGCTGGCCGAGGACGCCAACGCCGACCGCGAGAAGCTGGTCGAATATGTCAGCGCCCGGTTCGACGCGATCGAACTGGCCGCCCGCTGGCTCGCCGGGCCCGAGCAGGACAGGGCCCAGGCCATGGTCGACAAGCTGCTGCGCTGGCTGGCCGGCAACCCGCGCCGGCTGCTCGCGATCGAGCACGAGTTCACCGTCCGGCTCGAGGACCAGAAACGCCCGATCCAGCTCACCGGCCGCGTCGACCGGCTCGAGATCGACGAGGACGGCCGGCTCGTGGTCATCGACCTCAAGACCGGCAAGACCACCGCCGTCGCCGCGGCCGATCTCGCCGAGCACGCCCAGCTCGCCGGCTACCAGACCGCCGTCGAGGCGGGCGCGTTCGCCGACTACGGCGCCGAGAGCGGCGGCGCCGCGCTGGTGCAGCTCGGCCCGGGCAAGGACGCCCGTGAGCAGATGCAACTTCCGCTGGCCGAGGCCGCCGACCCCCAGTGGGCGTACGAGATGGTCCGCCGCACCGCCGACACCATGGCCGCCGCCACCTTCTCGGCCGTCGCCAACAGCCGGTGCCGGGTCTGCCCGGTGCGCACCAGCTGCCCGATCTCCGGCAAAGGCCGCCAAGTGGTTGACGAGGGCCAGTGACCCAACCGAGCCTGTTCGCCGACGAACCGGCGACGCCCCGCCGTCGTGCCGATTCCGGCCCCCGCTACACCCCGGAAGAGCTGGCGCGCCTGCTGCACCTGCCCCGGCCCACCGCGGAACAGTCCGAGATCATCTCGGCCCCGGTGGAGCCTCTGCTGGTGGTGGCGGGCGCCGGCTCGGGCAAGACCGAGACGATGGCCTCGCGGGTGGTCTGGCTGGTCGCGAACAGCTACGCCCACCCCGACGAGATCCTGGGACTGACCTTCACCCGTAAGGCCGCCGGCGAACTCGCCCACCGCGTGCGCACCCGCCTCGGGCAGCTCATCCGCCGCCTCGGCCGCGACGACGCGTTCGCCGGTGAGGCCACCATTTCGACCTATCACTCGTACGCGGCCCGGGTCGTCACCGAGCACGGCCTGCGCGCCGGTTTCGAACCGTCGGCCCGCCTGCTCACCGAGGCCGCCCGCTGGCAGATCGTCGACTCGCTGGTCCGCTCCTACACGGGCGAGATGACCGGCGTGAACCGCGCCCCGGGCACGGTCACCGACGACGTCCTCGCCCTCGCCGGTGAACTGGCCGAACACCTGGTCACGCCGGACGACCTGGCCGCCTGGACCGGCCGCTTCTTCGCCGACGTGCAGGAGCGGCCGGGCAAGGTCTACAAGGACGTCGCCGACGCGCTCGGCCGGCAGCGGCTGCGGCTCACCCTGCTGCCCCTGGTGCGCCTCTATGACCAGCGCAAACTCGACCTGGAGGCGATGGATTTCGGCGACCAGATGGCCCGCGCGGCGCTGGTCGCCCGCGACCATCCCGAGGTCGGCGAGATCGAGCGCGGCCGCTTCAAGATCGTGCTGCTGGACGAGTATCAGGACACCAGCCACGCCCAGGTCACGATGCTGAACGCGCTGTTCGGCGGTGGGCACCCGGTCACCGCGGTCGGCGACCCCTGCCAGTCGATCTACGGCTGGCGCGGCGCCTCGGCCGGCACCCTCGACCGCTTCCCCGAAGAGTTCACCCTGCCCGGCGGCGAACCGGCCCGGGTCGGCAGCCTGACCCGCAGCTGGCGCAACCGTCCCGAGATCCTGCGCGTGGCCAACACGCTCTCGGCTCCGCTGCGGGCGTTCGGCGCGCGGGTGACCGAGCTCCGGGCCGCTGAGCGGGTCTCGGGGGCGGTCGGGGGCCGTACGGTGGCCTGCGCTCTGCTGCCCACGTTCGCCGAGGAGGCCGACTGGATCGGTGACTCGATGCTGACGGCCTGGCGGATCACGGCCGGCCTGCCGCAGGCGCTGCCCGAGGAGATTCCGGTCGAGAAGCGTCCGACCAGCGCGGTGCTGGTGCGGGTGCGCAGCCAGATCCCGGCCCTCGAGGCCGCGCTGCGCAAGCGGGGGCTGCCGGTCGAGGTGGTCGGCCTGGGCGGTCTGCTCGACACGCCCGAGGTCCGCGACGTCGTCTGCACGATGCGGGTGCTGGCCGACCCGACCGACGGCGCCGCCCTGTTACGCCTGCTCACCGGTGCCCGCTGGCGGATCGGGCCGCGCGACCTGGTGGCGCTGCACCGCCGGGCCCGGGGGCTGGCCGCGGCCCGGGCCGCCGTCGTCACCGGGGCCGAACCCGAGGACGTGGTGGCCGACCGTCTCGACGACGCCACCCTGGTCGAGGCGATGGCCGACCTGGGCGTGCCGCAGCAGTACTCGGCCGAGGGCTTCGGGCGGCTGCACGCGTACAGCCGGGAACTGAGCGCCCTGCGGCAGCGCCTCGACCAGCCGTTGCCCGACCTGGTGGCCGACATCGAACGCACGATCGGCCTGGACGTCGAGGTCGCCGTGCGCGGCTGGGCGGCCGGGGACGCCGGGCTGGCCCGCGGGCACCTGGACGCGCTGGCCGACACCGCCGCCCGCTACTCGGCCGAGACCGACGGCGGCACGCTCGCCGGCTTCCTGGCCTTCCTCGCCGCGGCCGAGGAGGAGGAGCGTGGCCTCGAACCGGGCCAGGTCGACGTGGTCGAGGGCGCCGTGCAGATCCTCACCGCGCACGCCGCGAAGGGCCTGGAGTGGGACGTCGTGTCGGTGGCCGGGCTCAGCAAGGGGGTCTGGCCGGGCCTGGTGCGCAACTCCGACCACTACCTGATGGGTATCGGCGTGCTGCCGTTCCCGCTGCGCGGCGACTCCGACGGCCTGCCCCATCTCGACCTCTCGGCCGCCGAGGACCAGAAGGGCGTGCTCAACGCGGTCTCGGCCTTCGGCACGGCCTGGCGGGAGCACGACGAGCGGGAGGAGCGCCGGCTCGCGTACGTCGCCGTGACCCGGCCCCGGCGGTTGCTGCTGGCCTCGGGTTACTGGTGGGGCGACGGGGTCAAGCGCCCGCGTGGCCCGTCGGTCTTCCTCGACGAGATCCGCGCGAGCTGCGCGGAGGGCGCCGGGGTGGTCGACGTCTGGACCCCCGAGCCGGCTCCCGGCGCCACCAATCCGGCGGCCGAGGCGGTCGTCTCGGCGGAATGGCCGTTCGACCCGCTGGGCCTGCGCCGCCCGGCCATGGCGGCCGCCGCCGACCTGATCCGCCGCATGATCGCCAGTCCCGACCCGGAGGCGGCGGAGGCGTTCGCCGCCCTGGCCGCCGACGATCCGGAGGTCGCGGCCC
This sequence comes from Paractinoplanes ovalisporus, assembly GCF_016834655.1. GTDB lineage: Bacteria > Actinomycetota > Actinomycetes > Mycobacteriales > Micromonosporaceae > Actinoplanes > Actinoplanes ovalisporus. Next base: position 33,793 of record NZ_JAENHP010000026.1, on the reverse strand, counting down.
GGGCCGGGCTCGCCGCCGAGCTGGTCGGCATTCCGGAGTCCGCCGATCCGGACATCGACCGCTGGCGGCGCGAGGCCGGTCTGTTGCTGGCCGAACGGGACGAACGGGCCCGCCACGACGGCCCGATCGAGGTCGCCGTGCCCGCCCACCTCTCGGTCTCGCAGCTCGTGGTGCTGCGCCGCGACCCGCAGGCCCTGGCCCGCTCGCTGCGCCGCCCGCTGCCGCACCGGCCGATCCCGCACGCCCGCCGGGGCACGGCCTTCCACGCCTGGTTGGAGCAGCGGTTCGGGGCGGTCCGGCTGATCGACATCGACGAGCTGCCGGGCGCGGCCGACGACGACGCGGCCGGTGACGAGGAACTGGTCGCGCTGCAGCAGGCCTTCCTGTCGGGCGAGTGGGCCGAACGCACCCCGGTCGAGGTGGAGGTCCCGTTCGCCACCACGATCGCCGGGGTGGTCGTGCGCGGGCGGATGGACGCCGTCTTCGCCGACACGGCCAACCGGTACGACGTGATCGACTGGAAGACCGGCCGGCGGCCCGAGGGTGCCGACGCCGACGCCGCGGCGGTGCAGCTGGCGGCGTACCGGATCGCCTGGGCCGCCCTGGCCAAGGTGCCGGTCAACCGGGTGCGGGCGGGGTTTTATTACGTACGGGATCAGGTGACCGTGCGCCCGGTCGACCTGCTGGACGCGTCCGAACTCGCCGCCCTCGTCGAGCGCCTGCCCGAACGGGTGATTTAGCCGGCGCCCGCCGCGGCCAGCAGGTGCAACAGCGCTCCCGCGTACGCGTCGTCGACCGCGGCTGCCGAGAAGACGCGCTCCTCGCCGAGCAGGTCGATCAGCACCTCGTACCCGGCCGTGCCCCGGCGCAGCTGGCGGAACGTGCCGCCGAGCAGTTCCCGCAGCTGGTCCTCGCGGGGCAGCCAGACCGTCTCGTCCAGCTCGACGTCGTCGAGGGCCCACTCGGTGGTGCCGTTGAAGCCGATCACCGGGCCCTCGGGCATCGAGTGCACCTCGATCGTCATGTTGCTGAGCACGAACACCTCGTCGTCGAGGTCGCGGTCCGGGATCGCGAAGCGGTCACCGAGGGCCGGTTTCCAGGTCAGCCCGGCCTCTCTGAGCTGCTGTGCCAGTTGAACGCCGATCACCGGCGGACCTCCTTGAACGTGTTAAGCTCTCCGCGTTGTCAGTTTGGTTCCCAAGTACTCAGGAGCGCCTGTGGGGAAGTCTGCCCCAGGCGCTCTTTGTCGTAACCCGGGTTTCTCCGGTACGGGCGATCAGTACGGCGACACGAGACCCACGAAGTGTGGGTCTTACTACCTCGTTCCCGTCCATAATGGGCGAGAACGATCGACCGTCGAGGAGACGAGCATGGTTACCGGCGTTGTGAAGTGGTTCAACGCGGACAAGGGCTTCGGGTTCATCACCCCGGACGACGGCGGCGCCGACGTCTTCGCCCACTTCTCCGCTATCCAGACTTCCGGCTACCGCAGCCTGGACGAGAACCAGCGGGTCGAGTTCGAGGTGACGCAGGGCCAGAAGGGCCCGCAGGCCGCGAACATCCGCCCGCTCTGATCACTCTGATCAGCTAGCACGGCACAAAAGGCGCCGCATCCCTCCCGGGGTGCGGCGCCTTTTCCGTACGGGAAATCTCAGACCGTTGCGGCCTGCGGCAGCGGCGCCGTGCCCCCCATGTGGGCCGGCAACCACCAGCGGTCATCGGGGCCCGAGGGCTTTTCCGGGTACGCCTTCTGGACCGCGTCGAGCAGCTCGCTCAGGCGCTCCTTGAGGGCCGCGGTGAGCGCGTCGGGTGAGGTGCCCTTCGGCATCTCGAGCGCCTGGCCGATCTTGATGAGCACCGGGACGTGCCGCTTGGTCAGCTCTTTTTTGTGGCCCTTGGTCCAGAGGCGGTGGGGGCCCCAGACGACCATCGGGATCAGCGGCACCTTGGCCGAGCGGGCCAGGCGCACCGCGCCCGACTTGAGCTCCTTGACCGTGAACGACTCGCTGATCGTGGCCTCGGGGAAGACCCCGACGATCTCGCCGTCGCGCAGCGCCTGGTTGGCCTCGCGGAACGAGGCGGCCCCGGCGTCACGGTCGACCGGGATGTGCCGCATGCCGCGCATCAGCGGCCCGCTGACCTTGTGGTCGAAGACCGCCTTTTTGGCCATGAACCGGACGAGCCGTTTGGCCGGCTGAGCGCCCAGACCGCAGAAGATGAAGTCGAGATAGCTGACGTGGTTGCTCGCGAGCACCGCCCCGCCCTCGCGCGGAATGTTCTCCGCCCCGTCCACCTGGATCTTGAGGTCGAGCACGCGGAACATCGTCTTGGCGAGGGTCACGACCGGCGGATACACGAGTTCCATGGAGAGACGGTAGCGGAAGACCCTGAATTTATGCTGGGTCAGGTGCAACGTCCGGCGCTGATCGTGCGTCTAAAGCATTATCGGCTGTTTTTCCCGGACGTGATCTTGGAGGTACCGGCATGCGCGGACCCACCGCCCGCCGGGAGTTCGGATTCGTGCTCGCTGTCGCCGTGGCCGGCCTCGCGCTCGTGCTCGTGGTCGCCTTCGCCCCGTGGTACCCGTCGCCGGCCGGCAGCTATCCCGACGTCAGCCCGACCGTGTGGCAGCAGGTGAGCGCGTTGTTCGGCGCGACCGAGGGGAACACCACGCCGACGCCGTGACCGGATCTCCAGGATCGTGGTGTTCACTGGGATTCATGTCCGATCAGACTCCGGGGACCTCGGCCTGGCGCCAGCCGGGTGACCGGTTCGGCTCCGGCCTGGTCACGACCGTCCCGGGTGCGCCGCCGCGCAAGCCGCCCGAGCCCCCGGAACCGGAATCGCCGCAGCCCGACGGCCCGCAGCGGCGCCGGCGGCAGATGCTGATCTTCGGCGGCATCGCGGGCGGGATCCTCGCGATCGGGCTCACCGTGGTGCTGATCGTGGTGTTCTCGGGTGGTGGCGACCCGTTCCGTTCGAAGGCCGAGGCGCCGACCGACGTGCGCCCGCCCCTCGCCCAGGCCTGCCCCGCCCCCACCGGCTCGCCCAGCGCCGCGCCGACCCAGGCGCCGAGCGCGTTGCCGCCCGAGACCGGCGCCCGCACCACCGACACCGACGCCGGCATCTCGTACAAGGCCTATGGCGCGCCCTGGGAGCCCTGGACCGACACCTGGCGCGCGGGCACGCTCGAGGTGCCCTACCGGGTGGGCCAGCACTTCGTCACCGAGCAGTACAGCGGCGGCAGCTACCACGCCTCGATCCTGTCGGCGGCGGTGCCCGCGGCCGACAACGACGCGGTGACGCTCAACCTCGAGTGCGTGGGCCGGCAGGTGGCGGCCGACGTGCGGGCCGAGTATTACCCGCAGCCCAACACGATGGACCCGATCCGCGACGAGCTGACGACCGTCGGCGGGCGTCCGGCGTACGTGAGCGAGTTCCGTCTGCACTTCTCGGCGCCGGGCCTGACCGCCACCGAGGAGCTGTCCGCGGTGGCGGTCATCGACGTCGGCAAGACAACGGCGGCGATCCTGTACGTCTCGATCCCCGGCACCCACAAGCAGTGGGACTACGTGATCGACGATGTGTTCAAATCGGTCCGGCCGGTCTGACTAGCTGCTCAACAAACCCCACCGGCGGCGCAGGGCGTTGTCGGCCGCGTTGAAGAGCACGTCGATCAGGATGCCGATGATCAGCACGACGATGATGTAGCAGATCACCAGGCTCGAGTCGCTGAGGTCGCGGGCCTGCTGCATCCGTACGCCGATGGACAGTGCCCCGGGCACGATGACCAGCAGCTCACCGGCCATCAGGCTGCGCCACGAGAACGCCCAGCCCTGCTTGAGGCCCGAGATGAACGAGGGCAGCGACGCCGGCAGGATCAGGTGCCGGTATTTCGCGACGCCCCGCATGCCGAGCACCTGCCCGACCCGCAGCCACGTGCGCGGCACGTAGTCGATGCCGCTGATCAGGCCGTTCGCCACCGACGGGGCGGCGCCCAGGACCACCACGAACAGGATGGCGCTCTCGCTGAGCTGGAAGAGCAGGATCGCGAGGGGGAACCACATGATCGAGGGCATGGTCTGCAGGCCGGTGATCAGTGACCCGATCGCGGCCCGCAGCGGCGCGAACTGGCTGACGAGAGCACCGATGATCGTGCCGATCACCACCGCCAGCAGGAACCCGGTGAACGCCCGGGTCATCGTCACCCGCACGCCGTCCCAGAAGTCGCCGGTCGTGATGACGTTGCCCAGGTCGGTGAAGACGGTCGACGGCGAGGGGAGCACGTAGATCGGCTTCCACTCGGACCAGACCGTGATCTGCCAGACCAGCAGCACGATGGCGATCGCCAGCACCTTGGGCCAGGTGCTGCGCCAGACGCGCTTGCCGAGCCGGCCCTTGTCGCGCTTGGGCTGCAGCTCGAGTGCGTCGAGGCCGGCGACCTCGGCCGCCTCCGGGTTGACGCCGACCTTCTCGGCGACCGGGGCCGTGCTGTCGCCGCTGACGCCCTCGAGCCCGGCACGGGCGGACGGGAACTTACTGGGCATGGCGGGCGACCTCCGCGCGGAGCCGGTCGGTGATCTCGCCGGCCTGGCCGGAGACCTCGGGGGAGTCGATGCGCCGGGGGCGTTCGTGGGTGATCGGGTAGTCCTCGATCACCCGGCCCGGCCGGCTGCTGAGCAGGATGACGCGGTCACCCAGCCGTACGGCCTCACGCACGTTGTGCGTCACGAACAGCACGGTCAGACGTTGCTCGCGCCAGATCCGCTCCAGCTCGTCGTGCAGGATGTCACGGGTCATCGCGTCGAGCGCGCCGAACGGCTCGTCCATCAGCAGGATGTCGGCGTTCTGGGCCAGCGCGCGAGCCAGAGCGACCCGCTGGCGCATGCCGCCCGAGAGCTCGTGCGGCCGCTTGTCGCCGAAGCCGCGCAACCGCACGATGTCGAGCAGTTCGTCGGCCCGCTTGCGGCGCTCGGGCCGGGACACGCCCTGCAGCCGCAGCGGCAGTTCGACGTTGCCCCGGACCGAGAGCCACGGGAAGAGCGCGGCCTCCTGGAACATCAGCGACACCTTGCGCCCGCCGATGTCGAGCGTGCCGCCGGAGATCTGGTCGAGACCGGCCACCAGCGAGAGCAGCGTGCTCTTGCCGCAGCCGGACGCGCCCAGCAGGCAGACGAACTCGCCCTTCTGGACGGTCAGCGAGACACCGTCCAGGGCCAGCAGCGCGTTGCTGCCCGACCCGTACGTCTTGGAGACGTTCTCCAGGCGCACCAGCGGATCGGTGCGCACGTCCCGGGTTTCCAGGAGGCTCATGAGTTCAGGCCTTTCAGGCGGCGGCGTCGCTGACCTCGGGCTTGCCCGCGGCCTTGAGCAGCTCGTTGAGCGGCCCGAGGTCGTAGATGCCCTTGAGATCGACCGGCTTGAGCAGGCCGACGTCCTCGGCGTGCTTGGCGCTGGTGAACAGCGACGAGGCGACCGGGTCGGCGGTGAAGGTCAGGTTCTTGAACGACGCGGCCAGCACGTCGTCCTTCAGCGGCTTGCCACTGAGCGCCGCGAGCTGGGCGTTGGCCGCCTTCTGGGCGTCGGCGTTGTTCTTCTCGATGTAGTCGAGCGACTCCAGGTGACCCTGCAGCAGCTTCTTCACCGTGCCCGGGTACTTCTTCAGGAACTCCTGCGTGACGATCAGGTGGGTGGTCACGAACAGGCCGCTCGGCCACAGGTCCTTCTCGTCGACCAGCACCTTGCCCTTCGACTCCAGGATCAGGCGGCTGTAGTTGGGCTCGGGCACCCAGGCGCCGTCGATCGCGCCCTGGGCGAAGGCCTGCAGCGCGGTCGCGTTGTCCTGCGGCAGCACCGAGACGTCGCCGCCGCCCTGCTGGTCGGCGTTGAGGCCGTTCTCCTTGAGCCAGGCGCGCAGCGCGACGTCCTGCGTGTTGCCGAGCTGCGGGGTGGCGATCTTCTTGCCCTTGAGGTCGGCCGGGGAGTTGATGCCCTCCCTGACCACCAGGCCGGCGCCGCCCGAGGTGCTGCCCGCGATGATCTTCAGGCCGGTGCCCTGGGACTGCGCCCAGCCGTTGATGGCCGGGTTCGGTCCGATGTACGTGGCGTCGATCGCCCCCGAGAACAGCGCCTCGATCGCGGCCGGGCCGGCATTGAACGTCTTCGTCTCGAGCTTGGTGCCGCTGCCCAGCGCCGTCTCGAAGAACTTCTTGTTGACGCCGATCAGCGCGGGCGAGTGCGTGATGTTCGGGAAGTAGCCGAGGCGCAGGCTCTCGGCCTCGGCGCTGCCGCCGCCGGACGAGGACGAGGAACCCTCGTCGTCGCCACCGCACGCGGCCAGCAACGATGCGGACAGCAGGGCAGTGGCGGCAACAGCAAGCGCACGTATGGTGCGGGAGCTCATGCGGACTCCTTGATGGTGGAGAGTTCAGCCAGGGTCTTGTGGTCGACGACGCCCTCGATGGCTTCCTCGACCGCGACCCACACGTCGTGCAGCCCGGTGGCCGCACCGTGGTAGGTCGCGTGGGTGGTGGGCAATCCGCGGACCGTGGCGAGCGCGCCCCCGACCGCGCGCACGACGTCTCCGACGGTGATCTCCTCGGCCGGGCGGGCCAGCGCGTAGCCGCCCTCGACGCCGCGGTGGCTGTGCAGCAGCCCGGCGCGGCGCAGGTCGAGCAGGATGCCTTGCAGGAAGCTGAGCGGGATGTCCTGGGCGGCGGCCAGAGTCGCCGCTTTCACGAGACGGGGATGTTCCACCGTGACCGAGAGCATCGCCCTCACGGCGTAGTCGGTGCGCGCCGAGACGTACACGGTTCCCCCTGCCTCGCCATACCCGCGTTAACCTATCTAGTGGATAGGAATGATGGTCTAAGTAGGGAATGGCGTCAAGGCCGTTCCGCATGTTGGCGGACGGTGAAAAAGTCTTCAGTCCGGTCTTGGGTGGCGGGCGGGGCGGTTGGATGGGGGTAGCCTGCGCGCCGTGGGGAACCAGGAGACGACCGCTGTTCACATCGGCCTGCACGACATCGCCGATCTGCGCTGGCCCAAGGAGCCGCTGAGCGGTCAGGGGCCCCGGCGTCAGGTCGCCGTCCCGCTGCCGCGCCTGCCCTGGTCGGCGGCGGCCGTCGAGGTGCCGCTGGGCGAGAGCGCCCAGCGGGACATCGCGCGGGTCCTGCGACTGCGCAAGATCTTCGGGTACGGGGTGGCGCCCGCGATCATCCTGCTGTTCGTGGTGGCCGACGTCCTGCTCATCTGGGGCCGTTTCGGGTCGCTGGAGGTGCCGGGTGGCCTGTTCGGGATCTTCGGCCTGGCCGGTGTGATCCTCATCCTGACCGGCCTGCTGCCCGACGCCGTCGCGCGCGCCACCGGCACCCCGTACGTCTCGCGCGGCCGCCTGCGTCTGCCGGCCGCCCGCAACGACGTACTCAAGCAGTTGGTCAAGTTGAATCCGGCCGTTGACGTCTCCGGGTGGCCGAGTGGTGACATGCAGTCGCGACGCTGACCTTCAAAGGCGCTAATGTCATTTTGTGGCGCGCAGAATCAAGATCCCCGCGACGAAGTACCCGGTGGAGCGTTTCACCCTGGCCAACGGATTGCGGGTGGTGCTCACCCCTGACCGCAGCGCCCCGGTCGTCGGGGTCGCGGTCGTCTACGACGTGGGCATCCGGTCCGAGCCCGAGGGCCGCACCGGCTTCGCTCACCTCTTCGAGCACCTCATGTTCCAAGGCTCGGAAAACCTCGAGAAGCTGGCCCATTTCCGGCACGTGCAGGGCGCCGGCGGCACCTTCAACGGATCGACCCACCTCGACTACACCGACTACTTCGAGGTGCTGCCCTCGGGCGCCCTCGAGCGGGCGCTGTTCCTCGAGGCCGACCGCATGCGCGGGCCGCGGCTGACCGAGGAGAATCTGCTCAACCAGATCGACGTGGTCAAGGAAGAGATCCGGGTCAACGTCCTCAACCGCCCGTACGGTGGTTTCCCCTGGCTGCGGCTGCCCCCGGTGATGTTCTCGACGTTCCCCAACGCCCACGACGGCTACGGCTCGTTCGGCGACCTCGACAGCGCCACCGTGGCCGACGCCCAGGCGTTCTTCGACCGCTACTACGCCTGCGGCAACGCGACCCTGGCCGTGGCCGGCGACTTCGACGTGGCCAAGGCGACCGAGATGATCCACCGCCACTTCGGCGACGTGCCGGCCCGCCCGGCGCCGGCGCTGCCCAACTTCGACGAGCCCGACCTGGCCGGCGAGAAGCGCGACGTCTACACCGACAAGCTGGCCCCGCTGCCCGGCGTCGCCAGCGCGTGGCGGGTGCCCGACCCGATCGGCGACTTCGAGGCGTACCTTCCGTTCGTCGTGCTGGCCGAGGTGCTGACCGACGGCGACGCGTCCCGTCTGGTCGAGCGCCTGGTGCAGCGCGACCGCACGGTCACCAGCATCGGCGGCTACATCGGCTTCATGGGCGACGAGTTCCAGGTGCGCAACCCGACGGCGATGCTGCTGCAGGCGCACATGCCGCCCGGCGGCGACGCCGAGAAGGTGCTGCGCACGGTCGACGAGGAGATGGAACGCCTGGCCGCCGACGGTCTCAAGCCGGGCGAGCTCGAGCGGGTCCAGGCCCGCATCGCGACCCACCTGCTGCGCGACACCGACGCGGTGCTCGGCCGGGCGCTGCCGATGGCCGTGCTCGAGCTCCAGCGCGGCCGCCCCGAGATGCTCAACGAGCTGCCCAAGCTGGTCGGCGAGGTCACCGAGGCACAGATCGTCGCCGCGGCCGCCACCCTGCGCCCCGAGCGGCGCGCCACCGTCGAGGTCCTTCCCGGAGCCGGAGCCAACGCATGACCGCCAAGACCCTGCCCGACCTGATTCCCGACGCGAAGCTCAAGCTGCCCAGGGAGGCCGAGCGCACGCTGGCCGGGGGCCTCACCGTCATCGCCATCCGCCGCCCGGCCGTCCCGCTGGTCGAACTGCGGCTGCGGGTGCCGTTCGGCAAGGCGCCGCTGCCCAAGGCCACGCTGCTGTCCCAGGCGCTGTTCACCGGCACCGGCACGATGTCCAGCGTCGACATCGCGGCCGAGCTGCAGGCGGTCGGCGGCGGGCTCTCGGCCGGGCTCGACCCCGACCGGCTGCTCGTCTCGGGCAACTCGCTGGCCGCCGGGCTCGACCGCATGCTCGAGATCCTGGCCGCGGTGCTCACCGACCCGGCCTATCCCAACGAGGAGGTGTCGACCGAGCGTGACCGCCTGGTCGACCACATCCAGGTGGCGCTGACCCAGCCTGCCCACCTCGCCCGCACGGCCCTGCTCAAGCGGATGTTCGGCAAACACCCGTACGCGATCCAGACGCCCGAGCCCGACCAGGTGCGCGCGGTCCGCCCGGCCGCTCTGCGCACGCTGCACGCCGAACGGGTCCGCCCCGAGGGGGCCGTGCTGGTGCTGGTCGGCGACCTCAACCCGGAGAAGGCGATCGACGCCGCCGAGAAGGCGCTCGGCAGCTGGACCGGCCCGGCCAAGACGACCGAGGTGCCGCCCACCCCGCCGCTCGAGCCCGGCCCGCTGCTGCTGGTCGACCGTCCCGGCGCGGTGCAGTCGTCGCTGCGCATGGCGCTGCCGGCCCTCGACCGCACCCACCCCGACTACGCCGCGCTCCAGCTGGCCAACCTGATCTTCGGCGGCTACTTCTCGTCCCGCTGGGTCGAGAACATGCGCGAGGACAAGGGCTACACCTACGGCCCGCACACCTCGATCGAGCACTTCCTGGCCGGCTCGGCGCTGCTGGTCGCGGCCGAGGTCGCCACCGAGGTGACCGGCCCGTCCCTGCTCGAGACCCAATACGAACTGGGCCGCATCGCCAGCCTGCCCCCGGCCGAGGACGAACTGGAGCAGGCCCGCCGCTACGCCCTGGGCACGCTGCGGCTGGGCATGTCGACTCAGGCCGGTCTGGCCGGGCTGGCCAGCATGTACGCGAGCTTCGGCCTGCGCCTCGACCACCTGCGCACCTATTCGGCCGCCCTGGCCACGGCGACGCGCGAGCAGGTGGCCGACGCGGCCGCCCGCTTCCTCGCGCCGACCAAGGCGGTCACGGTGGTGCTCGGCGACGCCGCGAAGGTCGAGGGGCCGTTGTCCGCGCTGACCGCGGTGGAACGAAGCGCCGCCGAGTGAGTGCCCCCGAAGAGCCCGATCTGAGGGAGCAGCCCGGCGCGCAGGTCGACGCCCCGCCGCTGGCCCGCAGCACCCTCGACCGGGCCGCGGAGCACCGCACCGACGACGAGTGGCTGGCCGCGGCCTGGGACCGCGGCCAGGTGCTCGTCATCGACCTCGCGAAGGGCGGCCGGGCCCTGGTCGCCGACGACCGTCTGGTTCTGGTCGCGGCGGCCGAGGCGCCCGAGGCGGAGCACTGGTTCCTCGGCGTCGACCCCGACGGCACCCCGCTCTGGACGGTCGACGCGCCGCTGCCCGAGGTCGCCGGGGCCCGCCCGGTCACGTTGCGCGACATCGGTCACCGCCTCGACGACCGTGATGCGGGCGTTTTCACGGCGGCGGTCGCGCTGGGCAACTGGCACCTCAGCCACAAGTTCTCCCCCCGTACGGGACTGGCCACCACCGCGGTCGAGGCGGGCTGGGCGCGCCGGGACACCGAGGGCAACCTGATGTGGCCGCGCACCGACCCGGCCATGATCGTGCTGGTCCACGACGGCGTCTCCGGTCCCGAGGGCCGCTGCCTGCTCGGGCACAACGCCGGCTGGGGCCGCGCGCCCGACGGCGGGACCCGTTTCTCGTGCCTCGCCGGCTACGTCGAACCGGGCGAGTCAGCCGAGGCCAGCGTCGCCCGTGAGGTGCACGAGGAGGTCGGGCTCGACCTCACCTCGCTGCGCTACGCCGGCAGCCAGTCCTGGCCGTTCCCGGGTTCGCTCATGCTCGGCTTCCACGCCACGGCCGACCCGGCCCAGCCGATCCGGCTCGACCCGGCCGAGATCGACGAGGCGCACTGGTTCACCCGGGACGCGGTCGCCAAGATGATCGCGGGGGATTATCACGATCCCGACACCGGTGTCCCGATGGGCCTGCCGATGCCGTCTTCCATCGCGTTCTACCTGATTGAGCGGTGGTTGGGCGGTTTGGCCCGCTAACGGATTCAACTTGATCGAATCAGAAAAGTTTTCGCCTGAGCGAGTAACCAAAAAGGGCCCCGGAATCGTCTCGGTTTACAAAGACCGAGAGGTGGAAGATCCATGACGCAGGTGGAAGCGCCCGCTTGGGCCCCGATGACCGCGGACGAGCGGGCCCAGTTCGACCGCGACGGGTTCCTGGTGGTGCGCGGGGTTCTGTCCGAGAGCGAGATCGAGATCGCGCGTAACGCGGTCCTCGGCGCTTTCGAGCGGGCCGGGCAGCCCGGTGGCCACGGGCTCGGCTCGACCGGTGCCCTGCACCAGCTCTCCGCGGTGACCTCCCTGCCCGAGCTCGCGTTCCTGCTCGACCACCCGGTGGCGTTCCGCTACATCTGGTCGTTGCTCGGCTGGAACGTGCACGTCTACCACTCCCACATCGACGTGCACCCGCAGATCCACGAGAAGCAGAAGGAATGGTGGCACTGGCACCAGGACGGCGGCCGGCAGAACCGCGAGATCGAGACCGACCCGCGCCCGACGCTGTCGGTCAAGCTGGCCTACTGGCTGTCCGACGTGAGCGAGACCGGCCGGGGCAACTTCACCGTCCTGCCCGGCAGCCACAAGACCAACTGGCTCCCCGGCCCGCCGAGCCGTGGCGTTCCGTGGCCGCAGCCCGAGGGCGCGCTGCAGATCACCGCGAACCCCGGCGACCTGGTCGTCTTCGACCGCCGCCTGTGGCACGCGCGCTCCGACAACTACTCGGAGGTCACCCGCGTCGGCGCCTTCTTCGGCTACACGTTCCGCTGGATCGCCGGTCGTGACGAGGTCGCCGACCTGCCGAACACCCCGGAGTGGGCCGGCTTCAACGACGTGCAGAAGCAGCTGCTGGGCCACTGCCCGCAGGGCGACGGCAGCGGCGACCACGCCTGGGGCCACTACCCCGAGACCACCCCGCTCTACGGCGCGCTCAAGGAGCGGGGCCTGCTCGACTCGAGCATCCCGGCTCTCATCCCGTAACAGTAGTTTCCCCGATACTCTACGTATGTGGGGCAAACCGGGACATTAGGCAACACGGCGACCGCGCCGGGACGGCTCCTCCTCGACGCTCTCGGGGAGGAGAGCCCGGCGCGGTCGTTGTCACGTCTGGCCGACTCGCCGCGCGCCGTCCGGCTGCTGCGCGAGCTGTTCACGGTGGCGGTGCGGCGCAGCTTCGTCGGGCGTGATCCGCGCGATGTCACCGCCTATGTCCGCGACCTTCTCGAATACCAGTCCCAGCCGGCCGCCGGTGAACTCGCCCGCGAGGCCGAGGCCGTGATCCGGTCGGTGCTCGGCGAGCCCGAACTGGCGTACGGGATCGCGGACCGGCGCCGTTTCGAACTGATCTGCTACGTCGTCGGTGACCTGGCGAGGCCGCCCGGAGTGCCCACGGCCGAGCTCGTCGCGCTCGTGCATCAGGCGGAGTGGCGGATCGCGCGCTTCAGCCGGCCGCCACAGTGAGCCCGATCTTCTCGCCGGTGCACGGCGTCCACACCGCGGCCGGTCGTTATCTGCAGCGTGTGGCGTACGAGGACGCGCCCGTGCGGGCCGACGCGCCGAGCTCCGCCGCGCGCCACGTGTGGGCGATCGCTTTCGGACTCGCCGCCCGCCGGCGGTTCGAGCCGGACAGCCCGCTGGCCGAGATCCGGCGCACCGTGGTCACGACCCTGCAGCGGCATGCGGCGGCGGCCCTGCCCCCGCTCGCGGCCGAGATGCTGATCCGCGACGCGCTCGGGGAACAGGTGCCGGTCGACGAGATCGGCGACGCCGTCCGCAGCGGGGCCCACCTGCTGCTGTTCGCGGGCCTCGTCGAGGAGCTGGCACTGACCGACGGCGAGCTCGAAAGCCTGGTCATCGAGGCCGAGGAGCTCGCCGTCGACCGGATAGCGGCCGAGTGTGTCAGCCCGCGGCCAGCGCCGCCAGCCGCTCCTTGACCTGAACGATGGACGGGTTGGTCAGCGCCGAACCGTCGTCGAACTGGAGGGTGGGCACGGTCTGGTTGCCGCCGTTGACGCTCATCACAAAGTCGGCCGCGGCCGGCTGCTGCTCGATGTCGACCACCTCGTAGGTGATCCCCTCGCGGTCGAGCTGCGACTTGAGTCGGTGGCAATAGCCGCACCAGGACGTCGAGTACATGGTCAGCATCGGTCGGAATTCCCTTCGGATGGGTCACATGGCACAGCGCCTTCCGGCACAACGTCCGACCCGGGTGTCATGATTCCCTACCGTGCGGACTGATGCGGTGCTGGCCGGGCTCGACCCCGAGCAGCGGACGGCGGTGACCGCCCCCGCCGGTCCCGTCTGCATCCTGGCCGGCGCCGGCACCGGCAAGACCCGGGCGATCACCCACCGGATCGCCTACCGGACGCTCACCGGCGAAGTCAGCCCCCGCCACATCCTCGCCGTCACCTTCACCGCGCGGGCCGCGGCCGAGATGCGGTCCCGCCTCACCGAGCTCGGCGCCGCCGGGGTGCAGGCGCGCACGTTCCACGCGGCCGCACTGCGCCAGGTGCGCTATTTCGCTCCCCGCCTGCTCGAGGGCCGGTCCATGCCCGAACTGCTCGAGAGCAAGGCCCGCATGGTGGGTCTCGCCGCCGCGCGGGCGGGCGTGCGGGCCGACCGTACGGGAGCCCGGGATCTTGCCAGTGAGATCGAGTGGGCCAAATCCTCGCTGGTCGAGCCGTCGGAATACGCCGTCGCAGCCAGGAAGGCGTTGCGGGAGCCGCCCTTCGAGCCGGCCAAGGTGGCCGAGGTGTTCGCGGCGTACGAGTCGCTGAAGCGCCGCCAAGGGGTGATCGACTTCGAGGACATGCTGCGGGCCGCGGTGTGGGGGATCGAGGAGCACCCCGACGTGGCCGAGCAGATCCGCTCGCAGTACCGGCACTTCGTCGTCGACGAGTACCAGGACGTCAACCCGCTGCAACAGCGCCTGCTCGAGGCCTGGCTGGGCGGCCGCGACGACCTCACCGTGGTCGGTGACGCCAGCCAGACGATCTACTCGTTCACCGGCGCCACCTCGGCCTACCTGATCGACTTCCCCCGGCAGCGGCGCGAGGCGGTGGTGATCCGGCTGGTCCGCGACTACCGCTCCACCCCGCAGGTGGTCGGGCTGGCCAACGCGGTGATCCGGCAGGCGCGCGGCAGCGAGGCCCGGCTGCGGCTCGAACTGGTCGGGCAGCGGCCGCCCGGCGCCGAACCCGAACTCAAGATCTTCCCGGACGAGGCGGGGGAGGCCGTCGCGGTCGCCCGCCGGTGCCGTGACCTGATCGCGTCGGGCACGCCGGCCAGCGAGATCGCGATCCTGTTCCGGACGAACGCGCAATCCGAGACGTACGAAAAGGCACTGGCCGAGGCCGAGGTGCCGTACGTGGTCCGAGGCGCCGAACGGTTCTTCGAACGGCCCGAGATCCGGCAGGCGATGATCGCGCTGCGGGCCGCGGTCCGCTCCACGCCCGGCGAGACCCCGCTTGTCCAGGCCGTGGTCGACGCGCTCGCCGCCACCGGCTGGCAACGCGAACAGCCCCCGCCCGGAGGCTCCGCCCGCGAGCAGTGGGAGGCGCTGGCGGCGCTGGTGGCCCTGGCCGAGGACTACGCGAAATCCCCGGTGTTGGAACCGATCGGGCAGCCCGGCGTGGTGCAGCGCGACGTGACGCTCAGCGCCTTCAACGACGAGCTGGCCCGCCGGGCCGAACAGCAGCACGCCCCGACCGTGGCCGGTGTGACGCTCGCCTCATTGCACTCGGCCAAGGGTCTCGAGTGGGACGCGGTGTTCCTGACCGGACTGGCCGACGGGACGCTGCCCACCACGTACGCCAAGACGCCGGAGCAGCTCGAGGAGGAGCGCCGGCTGCTCTACGTGGGGGTCACCCGCGCCCGGCAGTGGCTGTGGCTCTCGTACGGGCAATCGCGCTCGACGGGTGGCCGCGCGCGTCGGCCGTGCCGGTTCCTGCCCCAGCTCGAACGCAACTCGTCGACCGAGCGGGCCGGCGACCGGAGTCGGAAACCCGACCGAAGGCGCCCGCAGGTCTCCTCGTGCCGCATCTGCGGGGCCACCCTGCTGGCCGGCGCCGACCGCAAACTGGGTCGCTGCCCGACCTGCCCGTCCGACCTCGACGAGGAGCTGTTCGAGCGCCTCCAGCAGTGGCGGGCGGCCACCGCGTCCGAGCTCAAAGTTCCTGCGTACGTCGTCTTCACCGACGCCACGCTGGTGGCCATGGCCGAACGCCGTCCGTCGTCGCCCGCCGAGCTGCTCGCGATCGCCGGGATCGGACCCCGCAAGCTGGGTCAATACGGCGAATCGGTGTTCGCGTTGGTGGCCGGATCGAGCGCCGAGGAAGTTGCTCGAAAAAACTTTGGATAATTCGTTTGCCCTCTGCTGTAGGGCAGGCATAGCCTCAGATCACACCTCGCCGAGCAGGGATGTTTGGCGGGTCCGAAGCACCAATGAGCGCAAGTTTCTGGAGGAGGTGGCACCGATGGAGATCTACACGATGAGCATGACGCGACCGTCGATGCTGCTGACCCGTGCCTGCGCTCCGTCCGCCCTGTCGCTGGCCGCTACCGAGCCCGTCTCGGTGCCGGTGCTGGCTGCTGAGCGGGCTCCGGTTTCGCGGGTGCACCAGGTCCAGTCCGAGCTGGGCGTGGCATTGCAGCTCCGTGGCATCGAAGGCACCAATGGCACCACCCCTGGGTTCAAGGGCAGCAATGTCTCCATCAGCAAGCGCTACACGGATGGTGGCAGCGGTGTCCCGCCTCGAGGAAGGCCGGTCTGATCAACAGACCTCCGGCTCACCTCGAGGCCGCGGAACCCGTAACCGGGATCCGCGGCCTTAATTTTTTGCCGGCTCACCCGCCGGTGCACGACCTGAACGGCGATCCAGAAGATCGATGAGAAGAGAGAGGTGACCGGGCTTTATGAGTCTGGCGCTGGCCCCACTCGACGTGAGCGTCGAGATCGAGGCAAACCTGCCCTGTCGGAAGTTCGACCCGGACCTGTGGTTCTCGGACTCCCCGGCCCAGCTGGAACTGGCCAAGTCGCTCTGCGGGGACTGCCCGCTGCGCGTCGAGTGCCTGGCCGGCGCGGTCGAGCGGAACGAGCCCTGGGGTGTCTGGGGCGGCGAGATCTTCGAGCGCGGTGCCGTGGTTCCGCGCAAGCGGCCGCGTGGCCGTCCTCGCAAGGTCGACGTGGCGCGTGACGCCGAGTTGGCCCACGAGGTCGAGGAGCGGCTCGCCGCGAACGGACTCGACTCCCGCAACGCCGTCCGACTGGCGGCCTGACATGACCATCCTCAGCGACAAAATGGCCGGCTCCCCGGCCGACAGCCGCACCGGCGACCTCGCCGACTACCGGAAGCAGACCACCGCGATGTCCTCCTCGAACGGAGTAACCAAAGTGAGACTTCTCCAAGAAGCGTTATCACGGGCTCGAATGCGTCGGCCTCAGAGTGACTACACACCTGAGGCACACCGTCCCGCTCGCCAGGTCGCCCTGGAGGCGCGTCACGCCGCTACCCGCGAACTCGGCGGCCGGCGATTCTGATACCCGCTCCGATATCCGCTAACTGAAGATCGATCGAGATCGAGAGGCCCGTCCGTGCATCGCGGACGGGCCTCCCGTCTGTTACCGGGTGCTTCGGCGTGCCTTTCGCTTGGCGCGGGCCATTCGCCGGTTACCGCGTGGCGCGGCGGGCCTTTCGCTTGGTCCGGGCCATTCGCCGGTTACCGCGTGGCGCGGCGTGCCTTTCGCTTGGCCCGGGCCATTCGCCACAGGAACGCCGGGGTGGGCGGGACCCAGCCGAGCTGGGTGGCCATGCCGAAGTCGTCGCGGTTGGCCCAGTGTTCGAGGACCTGGCCGTCCTTCATCCGGAACCAGTGGGTCTGGGTGATCGCGAAGGTGCGACCGGTCGGCGGCATCGCCTGCGCCACTTCGCCCCGCTCGTCGTACGACAGGAACGGGCCGACATGACGTCCGGACATCGTGCAGTGCACCGCGATCAGGTCGCCGTCGGCCACCGAATCGTGGATCTCGAAGCTCAAGTCCGCGAACCCGGCCCGGAGCCAGTGAGCGGTGGCCGCGAACGCCGCCGGCCCCTTGCCCCGGCAGGCCGGCGGCTCGTCCTTGGCTTCCCGGTTGGTCGCCTCGGGGTGCACGACCGAGGCGAGCTCGCCCAGGTCACCGGAAGCCATGATCGCCATCGAACGGATGCAGACGTCGGTGCTCATTTTTCCCCCACTATCGTCATTGGATACAGTGGAGAAGTATTCGATACTGATGGGCGGTAATCAATGACGCGTCGCGCATACGACAACACCCGCCGGGCCGAACAGGCGAGGGCGACCCGTCGCCGCGTTCTGAATTCCGCCCGCGAGCTGCTGAGCGAACAGGGCCCGGCGGCGGTCACCATGCGCGACGTGGCCACCCACGCCGGGGTGTCGGCCGAGACGGTCTACAAGACGTTCCGCACCAAAGCGGCTCTGATCAAGGACGTCTACGACGTCACCCTGGCCGGCGACGACGAACCGATCCCGATGATCGACCGTCCCGAGATCCAGGCCGTGTTCGCCGCGTCCGGCCCGCGCGAGAAACTGGCCCGCTACGCCCACGCCGCCCGCCGAATAGGCGAACGTACGGGCCCCTTGCTGGCCAAACTGCTGGCCGGGGCCCGCGGCGGCGACCCCGAGCTGGCGGCGTTCCGCGAGACGACCAATCAGGAGCGCATGATCGGCGCCGGCGGCATCGTGCATCACCTGGCCGAGACGGGTGGGTTGCGCGCCGGCGTTTCTCCCGAGCGCGCCACCGACATCGTGTGGACGCTGATCGCGCCCGAGGTCTACGAGCTGCTCGTCAGCGACCGGGGCTGGTCCGCCGACGATTACGAACAGTGGCTGGCCCAGACCCTCGCCGACGCGCTGGCCGCCCGCTGATCACGCACGGTTTTTGAACCGCTGGTTCTGTTTCGTAGGTCAAGTGCGAGGCCCAGAGTGTGGGGCTGGATGCCGACGGGCGCGCTCTGGGCCAGCCTCGCACTTGGCCGGACTACGCGACAGAGCCCCGGGCCGCCCGGGCCGACGTCCGAGCTCGGTGTGCTTCTGCGGGTCAGCAGAGGGTCCCCTGTGGACGACTCCGGTTCCGGCCGCGCGATCTGTGGACAACCGGCCCGCCCCAGCTTGACAGCGGCGTAACCTCCCCCGACAAGACCCCGGGGTGGTCGGGGGTGGCGGTGGGCGGGATAGGAGTCGTACTGGGCGGTCCGCTGAAAAGGGGGCGGTCAGGCGGCCAGCCAGTCGGGGCTCCACAGGCTGTCGGTGGTTCGGTGCCTTGAAGCTCGTAAGTGGTCGCGTAGCTCGGTCAGCACGGGATGCTGGTCGTCGGCGCGCGTGAGCAGCAGGTGCGAGTAGACCGGAGTCGGGTCGCGCAGGGGGATGCGTCGCAGGTCGTAGGTTTCGGGCCACATGTAGCGGTCGCCGCTGCCGACGAGGGTCGCCAGCGAGGAGGAGTCGGCCAGGGCGTCCATGAGCGCCTCGTCGCCGAAGTGGGGGCCGAGCGCGTCGATGCTCAGGCCGAAGGCCTCCGCGAGTGACTGGTAGAACCTCTCCCACTCCGTGCCGGGCCTGATGCCGGGGATCCAGATGCGGTGGCCGGCCAGGTCCATCGGGCGGACCCACTTTCGGCCCGCCAAGGGGTGGCCAGGGCCGATCAGGAGCTGCAAAGGAACGTTTAGGAGGCGTTCGGCTCTGATCCCGGGCGGGAGCTGGTCGGCCGGGAGGGCACGGAAGGAGGCGTCGATGCTTCCTTCGAGCACAGCCCGAGCGGCCTGAGCGGCGTTCTCCAAGCCGAGGGTGACCGCGTCCAGAGCGGTGTCGGGACGGGAAAGATAGAGACGGTAGACGACCTGGGCTGGAGCGATGCGCCGGTTGAGGACGTCCACGCGCAGGGGCCGGCGGCCGGGGCGTACGGCCCGCTCGGCCTGCTCGACCGCGACCAGAACCTTCTTGGCGTACGGCAGGAAGACTTGCCCGTCCAGGCTCAGCCGGGAGCCTCGGGAGGTGCGCACCAGCAGAGCGACCCCGAGATCTGTCTCCAGGCCCGCGATCCGCTTGGAGGCGGCCTGCTGGCTGATTCTGAGCTTGTCGGCTGCGGGCTGGAACTGCCCGGCCTCGGCGACGGCCACGAAGGTGCGCAGCGCTTCGACGTCCACCCGGACACCATACTGAGACAACCAACGGTTGTGTCTGAGCCGTTCGCGGTTGTTTGATCCCGGCTCGGCCGGAGTGATGGGATCAGCGCATGTCTACCCGAACCGATCAGATTATGTACGTCCGGAGCAGTGAGTTCACGCGCTATGCGGAGAGGATCGCTCAGGTGACCGACGCGACCTCCCGGATGAACGTGCTGCCGTTCAGCGATACCGAGACTCGTACGGAACTACTTTCGGTTGTCTTCGGTGGGCCACTGCCGGAGTCGGTGACGATCTACCCGCCCTTCTTCACCGAGTACGGTCTGGGCACCAGATTCGGGAAGAACGTCTTCGTCAACCAGGGCTGCACCTTCATGGACACCGCCGGGATCAGCATCGGCGACAACGTCATGATCGCCCCGAAGGTCAGCCTCATCACCGGCGGCCATCCCCTGCCCCTGGCCGAGCGTCGTGCGTACATCACCGGCGCTCCGATCGTGATCGAGGACGACGTCTGGATCGGCGCGGCCGCCGTGGTGACCCAGGGCGTGACCATCGGTGCCGGCGCGGTTGTCGCGGCCGGAGCGGTCGTCACGCGTGACGTGCCTGCCCGCACTCTGGTCGCGGGTGTTCCGGCCCGAGTGATCAAGAGCCTCGACTGACCAGAGGCGGGACGGCGCCGCTCACGACAGGAAGACGCGGATCGCGCTGCTCAGGAACGCGGGGTCGTCCACGTGGCACATCTCGCGGGCCGAGTGCATCGAGAGCAGCGGCACGCCCACGTCGAGGGTGGGGATGCCGATGCGGGCGGCCGTGATCGGGCCGATCGTCGAGCCGCACGGGACCGCGTTGTTCGAGACGAACTCCTGGTAGGGCACGCCGGCCGCGGCGCAGGTGCGGCTCCACAAGGCGGCGCCCACGGCGTCGGTCATGTAGCGCTGATTTGCGTTGATCTTCAGCAGGGGGCCGGCGCCGGCGATGGGGCGGTTGACCGGGTCGTGGCGGTCGGGGCGGTTCGGGTGTACGGCGTGGCCGGCGTCGGACGAGAGGCACCACGAAGCGGCGATCGCGCGGGCCAGGGCCGACCGGTCGCCGCCGAGCGCGGCCGAGATCCGCTCGAGCACGTCGGACAGGAACGGGCCGGCCGCGCCGGAACGGCTCTCCGAACCGATCTCCTCGTGGTCGAACGCGGCCAGCACGGCGATCGCGTCGGTGGGCTCGGCCTCCAGCAGCGCGGTCACGCCGGCGTGCACCGACGACAGGTTGTCGAG
Source organism: Paractinoplanes ovalisporus (assembly GCF_016834655.1). Classification (GTDB taxonomy): domain Bacteria; phylum Actinomycetota; class Actinomycetes; order Mycobacteriales; family Micromonosporaceae; genus Actinoplanes; species Actinoplanes ovalisporus. The sequence continues at coordinate 13,203 of NZ_JAENHP010000026.1, read as the reverse complement.
GCGGGCCGACGCGAACAGCTTCTCGCCGGCGCCGAAGCGGGCGGGGGCGGCCGAGTCGACGGTGACGACGTCGTAGCCGGCCAGGTCGGAACCGGGGATGCCGGCCAGGTGAGCCAGGTGCCCGACGATGTCGGCGCCCTCGGGGCCACCCACACCCCAGATCGGCTGCAGCTCGCGTTGCTTGTCGGGGGCGAAGGAGTCGTTCACGGCCCGGTCGAGGTGGATCGCCAGGTGGGGGATGCGGGCGATCGGGCCCGTACGCACGAGGTGTGCTGTGCCGTCGCGGTGCACGACCCGGCCGGCGAACTCGAGCTCGCGGTCGAACCAGGACGGGACGACCGGGCCGCCGTACACCTCGACACCCGCCTGCCACCAGCCGAAACTGACCGTCGAAGGTTTCGGCTTGAGCTTGAACCCGGGCGAGTCGGTGTGCGCGCCGAGGATCCGGAACGGGGTGCCGGGGGCGGCCGCCGAGGGCAGCGCCACCGCGATGACCGAACCGTCCCGCACGATGAGCAGGCGGGCTCCGGGGCGTACGAGATCGGTCCAGTCGGCCGTCTCGTCGAGCGTCACGTAGCCGGCCTCGGTCAGGCGGCGGGCCACCTCGGCGGCCGCGTGATAGGAGCTCGGGGCGGCCGTGACAAAGGCGGCCAGGTCATCGATGTGGGCAGCGGCGTCCATGCGGCCCATCAGATCACGCGCGGCCCCTCAGATCATGGCGGCCCCGGATCGTGGCGGCCGATCAGATCGCGGGTGGCGCGAAGCCCGGCAACCACTTCTCCAGGATCTCGCGGTACGGCGCTTCGGCCTCGAGCTGGCACAGCACGCCGATCGAGCCCAGCGTCACGCGATGGATCATCAGATAGGACGGGGGCAGGTTGAGCTTGCGGCTCAGTTGGTAGGCCGGGGAGCGCGGGCTGCTCAGCCGGGCCGCCTCGCCGCGCAGCCAGGCCCGGGTGAACTGGAACTTGCCGACCGCGACCGGCTCGATCATCGGGCGCAGGAAGTCGAGCACGGCCTGGGCGTCGATCTCGTCGTCGGGCTTGATGAAGCCCTCTTCGCGGAGCCCGTCGGCCACCGCGCCGGCGTCGCCGTCGAGCGCGAGTCGCACCAGGCGGCCGATCGGCTCGGGCAGCCCCTCGGGCAGCCGGGCCACCGCGCCGAAGTCGATCACGCCGAGGCGGCCGTCGGGCAGCATGCGGAAGTTGCCGGGGTGCGGGTCGGCGTGCAGCAGGCCGGCCCGGGCCGGCGCCGAGAAGTGCAGGGTCGCCATCAGGCGGCCGGCCTCGTCGCGCTCCTCCGGCGTGCCGTCGGCGATCACCTTGGCCAGCGGCGTGCCCTCGACCCACTCGGTGACGAGCACCCGCGGGGCCGACGCGATCACCCGCGGCACGAAGATCTCCGGGTCTTTCCCGTACGCGGCGGCGAACGCCTTCTGGGTTTCCGCCTCCATCGCGTAGTCGAGTTCTTCGGTGATCCGCTCTTTGAGTTCGGCCAGCAGCGGCTTGATGTCCATGCCGGGCTGAATGATCTTGAACATGTGGGCCAGGCGGGACAGCTGCTTGAGATCGGCCAGCAGCGCGTCGCCGGCGCCCGGATATTGCACCTTCACCGCGACCTCGAGGGTCTTGGGCTTGGCGTTCCTGCGGGCCGGAGGCAGTTTCCACACCGCTCGGTGGACCTGGCCGATGCTGGCCGCGGCCGCCGGGACGTCGTCGAACTCGGCGAACTTGTCGCGCCAGTCCTCGCCCAGCTGCTCGGCGAGCGCCTTGTGCAGGCTGGCCACCGGCATCGGCGGCGCGGCCTCCTGGAGCTTGGTGAGCGCCTGGCGATAGGGCCCGGCCATCTCTTCGGGCATCGCGGCCTCGAACACGCTGAGCGCCTGCCCGAACTTCATGGCGCCGCCCTTGAGCTGGCCCAGGACGCTGAACAGCTGCTCGGCGGTGCGGCGCTGGATGTCCTCCGAGATCACGTCGGTCGCGATCCCGACGGCGCGCTTGCCGAAGCCGAGGGCGGTGCGCCCGGCGAACCCCAGTGGAAGCGCCGCCAGCTTGGCCGTGCGGGCCGCCGCACGCCGCGGTATGTCGCTCACCAGATCATTGTGACCGACTCCGGCCCACCGAACTGTCCGGCTGAACCCGCTTGCCCCCACAACACCCGAAAAGTCCACCAACGATTCCCGCCCATCGACACCAAACCTCCTCACAAACCCCACAAATGCGCCCGCCGGGTCACTGAGGCGGCGGGGCGCGGTGCACGGCGGCCGAGGCGGTGGGGCGGGGGTGCAGGACGGCCACAGCGCCGCCCCGGCTTACCGCGGCGGTGACGGGGGTGCAGGTGGGCGCGCTGGTGCCGGCCCGGGTCACTGAGGCGGCGGGGCTGGGCGGCTGCGACGGGGCGGGCGGCTGCAACCGCAGCGCGGGTGTGGGGGCCAGGAACGGCGGCGCTGGCGGGACGGGCTGGCCAGCTCCAGCGTGGCCCCCAGCGTCTCCGGGGTGCCGCCGTCGAGGTAGGTCAGCGTCTCTTCCACAGCCAGCGCGGTCGCGGCCAGCAGGGTGGCGATGGTGCACGGCTCGGGGCCGGTGCGTGGGACCGGGCCCGGCCAGGCGGCGTCGCGGTCGCGGCGGTGCAGGTCGAGGCAGGTGAGGCAGGGGCCGCCGGCCAGCGGGACCATCGGGCCGATCATGGCGCTGCCGTCGCGGATGGTGACGGCCAGGTGGGGCTGGCGGCGGGCCACGTGGGCGGCCGCGACCACCTCGACCGGGCGGTCGGCGTCGAGCTGGATGAGCAGGGTGGCGGGCTGACCGCGGACGGCTGCGGTCTCGACGCCCTCCACGGTGCGGGTGAGCGCGTCGGCGACCGCCTCGGCGCGGGACCGGCCGATGTCGGACGCGCGCAGCGGGCCGCCGGCGAGTTCGCCCCGGTGGACCTGGCCGGGCAGGTCGGGGTGGACGTGCCCGACGCCGGCCTCGGCCAGCGCCACCGCGATCGGCGCGCCCAGCCGGCCCCGGCCGGTGACCACCACCCGGGCCGCGTGACGCCGGCGCAGCCTGGTGGCGGGCGTGGGGGAGGCCCGGCTGCGCAAGGCGAGCACTGCGGCCTCACCGGTGAGACGGTCGGCGAACCGCACGGGCGGAAGCAGCGCCGTGGACGGGACCGTCAGGCCGGCCGCGCTCAGGGCGTCGAGAACGGCCCTCGTGTCGCTCGGCGGGACCCCGGACTGGGCGGCCTCGAGCAGGATCGCCCGTTCGGAGCGGCTGCCGTCGAGCAGGTCGAGCACGCGGGCGGCGCGGATGTCGGGCAGCCGCAGCACGACGGCGCGGGCGGGATCGGACCCCAACTGCAGCTCATGGCGGTTACGCCAGACGCGGGGGATGCCAGGGATGAGCGTGGGACGGTTCACGCATCACAGGATGTCACCGCAAGGATGCGGAGCGAATCAGTTGTCCACAGGCCTCGACGGCTCGTGACACGGTTTATCCACAGGCTCGGGCAAGTTATCCACAGGCTGTGGGAGTTGTCCACAACTTCACTCAACGTGTGGGGAAGCAACCGGACGTGCCTGGCCGGGGTATTGCACCGGGGAGGGCGAACTGCCCTCCCCGGGTGGGTGAACGGCCTTGTCACGGGCTCGATAGTGGCCTAGTGGGGCTGAACCGTGACGCCGTCCGTCGTCAGACCTTGGCCTTGCCCAGGATGCGGTTCACAGTCGTACCGCAGACCGGGCACTTGCCCTTGGCCATGTTCATGCCCGTCTTGGAGACCTCGACGGTGCCCTGGAAGTCGCGCTTCTCCTTGCACTTCACGCAGTAGCCGTTGTACGTGTTGTCGGCCACGGTTCCTCCTCGTCATGTTGTCGGCCGGGTCGGCCCCGATGCCTGCTCTGTGGTGGGCAGGCCGCGACCTGTGTTCGGCGCTGGACCGATCCGGACCAGGCGGATGTGACCACCCGTCGGGGCGGTCACTACCCAGGTCAGCCCTGTTCCATGTCAGCGCGGCGTCGGCGGTGTCACCGACGACGCTGAGTGTGCCTGTCCGAATCGCCCTTTTTGGGATGTTGTGGTGCAACACGCCGGACGGGGCCTTCAAACAGGCGGAAAGGGGACGTCGGGCGCGTTGGTGGCGAGAGCGTCCCGTGAGCTAGGTTGTCGATGTTGCGTACTGGAAAATTTTTTCGGTCGTACGCGGACGAAGTGCACATTTCCGGCGGGTGTCATCGTCCGTACTCTTGCGGTGACATGGGTCTCACGGATTAGCGTCTCAACGTGAACCCGAATCTGGGCCGCGCGAGCCGGTAATGGCCCGGACGCGCAAGCCTGTCGTGGAAGTACGGCGCAGCCAGCGCCGGCGTCGCACAGTGTCCGCCTACCGCGATGGTGAGCGCGTCGTCGTTCTCATTCCCGACCGGTTCTCCCGTGCTGAGGAGACCGAGTGGGTCGAGCGGATGCTGGCGCGTCTGGCCGCGCGCGAGGAACGCATCCAGCGCACCGACGACGAGCTGCTGATCCGCGCCCGCCGCCTCACGAGCCGCTACCTGGCCGATCACGCGAGCCGGGTGCAGCCGGCCAGCGTGCGCTGGGTGACCAACCAGAACGGCCGCTGGGGCTCCTGCACCCCCGACGACGGCACGATCCGCATCTCGCACCGCATCCAGGAGATGCCCGACTGGGTGATCGACTACGTGCTGCTGCACGAGCTGTCCCACCTGGTCGTGCCGAGCCACAACGCCCAGTTCTGGGAGCTCGTCAACCGCTTCGGAAAGGCCGAGCGGGCGCGGGGCTATCTCGAGGGCATCTCGGCGGCCACCGGGCTGGTTCTGGCCGACGACTGATCACGAGCCTTCCCCCGTACGGAGGGAAGGAACTTGACCCTCGTACGGAGAAACGGGTCTCAGCCGCCGAGCAACGCGCGCGTGTTCTCCCAGCCCTCCAGCGCGGGATCAAGACTGGCCAGCTCGGCCGCCCCGCGCAGCCGTCGCCACTCGGGAGTCGACGACACGTCCCCGGGATTCGGCGCATTTCTGCGCACCACCTGAGCGGTCGCGCTGTCGAGATCGTGGTCGGCCAGCCACGCCGGCGCGGGCAGGCTCGTGGCCAGGCCCAGCAGCCCGTTCCCGGGACCACCGGCGGCCACCGCCACCGCCTTGCTCTCGAGCGGTCGCAGCAGCTTTCCCAGGATCATCCCCGGCAGGTCCGGAGCGTCGGCCGCGATCACCGCGGCCTGGTCGAACCCGTCGGCCGTGGCCGCCGCCAGCACCGGACCGTAGGTCGCGGTCGGCACCTCGTAGATCCGCATGCCCGGCCAGGCGATCTCTTCGGCCAGTTTCCGGTCGTCGGCGGTCGCTGCGATGGCGGCCTCGGCCTGCGCGAGCCGGGCCAGCAGGTCGACGACGTCTTCGGCCAGCGCGGCCCGCCAGGCGTCCAGATCGACCCCCGGCGGGCTCCACATGACCGGCACCAGCAGTGCCGCTACCAGTCGACGGGTCACTCTTTCTTGTCGTCGCCTTCGTTCTCGTTCTTGTCGTTCTGCTCGAGCTTCTCCAGCTCGCTGATGTCCCAGTCGGCGCTGCCCTGCGCGAAGACCTCGGGGTGGGCGAAGTCTTCGTCGGTCGGGAGCAGGTCGGGGTGGCCCCACAGCGCGTCACGGCCCTGGATGCCCCGCTGCTCGGTGACCGCCGTCCACAGCGCGCCCGCCTCACGCAGGCGCCGGGGCCGCAGCTCGAGGCCGACCAGGGCGGCGAACGTCTGCTCGGCCGGGCCGCCCGCCGCGCGCCGGCGCCGGAACGCCTCGCCCAGCTGCACCACCGACGGCAGGCGGTCGCCGGCCGCGCTGTCGACCACGTGACCGACCCAGCCCTCGATCAGCGCAAGCGCCGTCTCGAGGCGGGCCAGGCTGGCCTTCTGCTGCGGGGTGTCTTCCGGCGTGAAGATGCCCTCGAGCGCCATGGCCTGCATCGACTCCGGGTCGCTGGGGTCGACGCGGCTCATCGCCTCTTCGATGGCCTCACGGTTCACGGTGATGCCGTTGGCGTAGGTCTCCACGGCGTTGAGCACGTGGGCGCGCAGCCACGGGACGTGACCGAAGAGCCGCTGGTGAGCCGCCTCACGCAGAGCGACGTAGAGCCGGACCTGGTCTTCCGGGATCTCCAGGCCGTCGCCATAGGCCTTGATGTTGGCCGGGACGAGCGCGGCGGTGCCCGTGGGACCGAGCGGCAGGCCGATGTCACCGGCCGAGAGCACCTCGGCCGCGAGCTGGCCTAGGGCCTGGCCGAGCTGCCCGCCGAACAGCGCCCCGCCCAGGGTCGCCACCATCGACTGCATCGGGCCGAGCTGGGCCTTCGCCTCGTCGGGCACGAGGTCGCCCATGGCGCCCACCATGCGGCCCGCGATCGGGTCGCACAGCTTCTTCCACACCTCGAGCGTGTTGTAGATCCACTCGTTGCGGTTCCAGGCGGCGGCCACCCGGATGCCGCTGGGCAGCGCCGAGGCCGGGTCGAGCCACAGGTCGGCGAGCCGCAGCGACTCCTCGACCTGATGGCGCTCGAACATGTTCACGGCGGGGTCACCGGCGGCGGAGAGCTGACTCTGCGCGACCTGGCGGGCGAGGTCCCAGTTCACGGGGCCGCTGCCGGGGCCGGCGAACATCTGCTGCAGCTGCGCCATGAACTGCTGCATCTGCTGCGGGTCGGAGGGGTCGGGCGGCTGGGCGCCCGGCAGTGAGAAGCCGAACGGGATATCAGGCACGTGTCCAACCGTACGCGCGAAATGGCCGCTCCGGACCGATGGCGGTGTCAGCTCAGAGAGAACTCAGGGAGGGGCGATAGTCTCACGCGCATGAGACGTCGTGGTGTCACCGTAATCCTCGGCGCCCTGATCACCGCCCTGCTGGCAGTCGGTGTGATGGCCGCACCCCTGCCCTATGTCGTGCTCAAGCCCGGCCCGACGGTGAACACGCTCGGGTCGGACAACGGCGCCGAGGTGATCCAGGTGACGGGCGAGAAGACCACGACGTCGGCCGGTCAGCTGCGGCTGACCACGGTGAACGTGCAGTCGCAGGTGGAGCTGGTCTGGGCGATCAGCAGCTGGTTCAGCTCGTCCGACGCGGTCGTCCCGCGTGAGCTGATCTACCCGCCCGACCGCACCGAGAAGCAGGTCGAGCAGCAGAACGCCGAGGAGTGGACCGAGTCGCAGAACAGCGCGGTCACGGTCGCCATGACCAAGCTCGGCTACCCCGTCCAGACGGTGGTCAACAAGGTCACCGCGGGTGGCGCGGCGGTCGGTCTGCTGCAGGAGAACGACGTGATCACCGCGGTCGACGGCACGAAGGTCGACAGCCCGTCGAAACTGACCGAACTGGTGCGGGCCAAGCCGGCCGGCACGGCGCTGACGATCTCCTACACGCGGGCCGGCAAGGCGGCGACCGCCAAGGTCACCACCAAGGCGTCGGCCGACGACAACACGCCGCGGCTGGGCATCGAGATCAAGACGAAGCAGGACGCTCCGTTCAAGGTGTCGATCGACCTCGACAAGATCGGCGGCCCGAGCGCCGGTCTGATGTTCACCCTCGGGATCATGGACAAGCTGGAGCCGGCGGACCTGACCGGCGGCAAGATCATTGCGGGTACGGGAACGATCGACAACGACGGCAACGTGGGCCCGATCGGCGGGATCCCGCAGAAGCTGGTCGGCGCCAAGAAAGCCGGCGCCCAACTGTTCCTCGTGCCCAAGGGAAACTGCGCCGAAGCACTGCGCAACGCTGTGGACGGGCTTCCGATGGCCGAGGTGGCCACCGTGGACGACGCGCTCACCGCGCTGAAGACCTACACGGGTGGCGGCACCCCCAAGGCGTGCTCGGCCGCGTGACAGATGACGTACGGTGAGACACCGGCCCGACTGAAATGTGGAGCCTCCGTTGGTTATGCGTAACAGCCCTCTACCGAGGATGAGCCGACGCGGTCGCGTCACCGTCGGCGTCCTGGTCGGGGTCTTCCTTCTTTTCACTCTGCTCGGGTGGGGCATCGACGCGTACACCGATTACCTCTGGTTCAACGAAGTCGACTTCGTCAACGTCTTCTCCGGTGTCCTGCTCACCCGCCTTCTCCTCTTCCTGGTCATCGGCCTCGCGGTCGCGCTGATCATCGCTGCCAACCTCTATCTGGCCTACCGGCTGCGCCCGCTGCTGCGGCCGCACTCGGCCGAACAGGCGACCCTCGAGCGCTACCGCATGATCATCGCGCCGCGCCTGGGCACCTGGATCACCGTCCTCACGGTGATCATCGGCTTCTTCGCCGGTCTCTCCGCGCAGGGCCGGTGGAAGGACTGGATGCTGTTCCGCAACGGCGGGAGCTTCGGCATCCAGGACCCGGAACACAAAGTAGACGTCGGGTGGTACGTCTTTGACTACCCGATGCTGCGCTACGTGCTCGGCGTCGCCTTCACCGCCGTGGTGCTCTCGGTGCTCGGCTCGCTCGCCATGCACTACATCTTCGGCGGCGTACGCCTGCAGGGCGTCGGCGACCGCATGACCACCGGCGCGCGGGCCCACCTGACCTCCCTGGTCGCCCTCTTCGTGCTGTTCAAGGCCGTGGCCTACGTTCTCGACCGCCGCGCCCTGCTGCTCGAGCAGCACGTGTCACCGGGCCTCTACGGCGCGGGCTACACCGACGTCAACGCGTTGATGCCGGCCAAGGAGATACTCGCCTACATCTCGATCGTCGTGGCGATCGCGATCATCGTGTTCTCCAACGCGGGCATGCGGAACCTGGTCTGGCCCGGCGTCTCGCTGGCCCTGCTGGCGATCTCGGCGGTGGCCATCGGCGGCATCTACCCGCTGGCCGTGCAGAACTTCTCGGTCAAGCCCAGCCTGAGCGAGAAGGAAGCCCCCTACATCCAGCGCTCGATCGACGCCACCCGGGCGGCCTTCGGGATCAACGACACCCAGGTCGAGCCCTACCGGGCGACCAACGTCGTGCCGCCCAGCACCCTGGCCGCCGACACCAGCGCCCAGAACGCCCGCCTGATCGACCCGCAACTGGTCTCGCAGGCGTTCACCCAGTCGCAGCAGTCCCGCGGCTTCTACGACTTCGGGGCCAAGCTCGACGTCGACCGCTACGCGATCGACAACAAGACCTCCGACTACGTGGTCGGCGTCCGTGAGATCAACGACGACAAGCTGACCCCGCAGCAGCGCAACTGGCTCAACCGGCACACCGTCTACACCCACGGCTACGGCCTGGTGGCGGCCCCGGCCAACCAGGTGGTCTGTGGTGGTCTGCCGTACTTCGTCTCCGGCTTCCTCGGCGACGACCGCCCGCCGGGCTGTTCCGCCGCGACCGAAGAGATCAAGGTCGAGCAGCCGCGCATCTACTACGGCGAGCAGTCCACGGAATACGCGATCGTCGGCCAGGAGGACGAGAACCGCCGGGTCGAGTTCGACCGCCCGCAGGAGGAGAACAACAACGCCGAGGAGCTCTACACCTACACCGGTGAGGGTGGCGTCGAGATCGGTTCCTTCTTCCGCCGGCTCGTCTTCGCGATCAAGAACACCGAGAGCAACTTCCTGCTCTCCGACGCGGTCAACGCCGACTCCAAGCTCATGTACATCCGTGAGCCGCGGGCCCGGGTCGAGAAGGTCGCGCCGTTCCTGACGATCGACGGCGACCCCTACCCGGCCGTCGTCAACGGCCGCGTCACCTGGATCCTCGACGGCTACACGACGTCGGCGTCCTACCCGTACGCGCAGAAGATCAACCTGGCCACCGAGACGCAGGACGAGCTCACCGGCCAGGGGCAGTTCGCGCTGGCCCGCGACGACGTCAACTACATGCGCAACTCGGTCAAGGCGACCGTCGACGCGTACGACGGCACCGTCCGGCTCTACGAGTTCGACGACCAGGACCCGGTCCTCAAGGCCTGGAACAAGGCCTTCGGCGGCGACCTGATCATCCCCAAGGAAGACACCCCGCCCGCGCTCGAAGAGCACTTCCGTTACCCGCAGGACCTCTTCAAGGTGCAGCGCAACCTGCTCACCCGGTTCCACGTGACCGACCCGCAGGCGTTCTTCTCGGGCCAGGACTTCTGGCAGGTGCCCAACGCGCCCGACTCGCCGTCGAGCAACCAGAAGCAGCCGCCGTTCTATCTCAACGTGCAGCTGCCCGAACAGGAGCAGACCAGGTTCCAGCTGACCGCCGGCGTCACACCGGCCAACCGCGAGAACCTGGCCGCGCTGATCTCCGGCTCCTACGTCGACAACAAACCGGTGCTCGAGGTCCTGGAACTACCGGATCAGACGGTCATCCCGGGCCCGATCCAGGTCCACCAGAAGATGACCAACAACGCGTCCGTACGGCAACAGATCAACCTGCTGTCGAACAACGCGCAGTCCCAGGTGCTCTACGGCAACCTGATCACCCTGCCGGTCGAGGGCGGCGTGCTCTACGTCGAACCCGTCTATGTGAAGACCGGCAACCAGGAGAACGCGGCCCCGCTGCTGCAGAAGGTCCTGATGTCCTACGGCGACGGCGGCACGTACGTCGTGCTGGCCGACAACCTCAAACAGGGCCTCGACCAGCTCGTCCAGCAGGGTAAACAGGCCGGCAGCGGCAACAACAACAGTGGCAACACCGGCAACAACAACAACGGCGGCGGCAACACTGGCACCAACCCGCCGCCCGAGACGTTGACCGGTGAACTGGCCACCGCCGCGGCCGCCCTCGACAAGGCCATCACCGACGTCCGCACGGCCCAGCAGTCCGGCGACTTCGCCCGCTACGGCGAGGCGCTCAAGGCCCTCGACACGGCGATGACCAACTTCGAAAACGCCCGCAACGCGTCCGGCGGAGGAACACCGTCCGCCGCGCCGTCGGCCACACCCTCGGGGTCGGCGGCGCCGTCGGCGACACCCGGAGGCTGACATCGGAACCCCGGTGACCCACCGTGTTGTGGGTCACCGGGACCCGTTTTGCAGCCGACGTCCGGGTTGCGCTAGTGTTAACAGGCCGACGCGGGGTGGAGCAGCTCGGTAGCTCGCTGGGCTCATAACCCAGAGGTCGCAGGTTCAAATCCTGTCCCCGCTACGAGTCGAGGGGCCCTTGTCCGCGGAAAGCGCGGACCGGGGCCTCTTCGCTTTTTCCTGGGGGCCGAGCCCCCAGACCCCACGTTCCGGTGCCCGCTCGGGCGTAACGGTTGCGGTGGGTCCTGCGACTTCGTCGCGGTCGGGGGTGGCGACTTCGTCGCGACAAGAACCAGAGGCGTGACGGGCCTTCAGTCTGTCCCGCCCCCGAGGGCGGGACAGAATCTGGGCTAGCTGGTGAACCAGCGGGACAAGGTGGCGTTCAACTGCAGCTGTGAGGTGCCCTGCCAAGCTATGTGGCCGTCTGGGCGGATCAAGCATGGGGTTGCCTGTGCTGTGGGGTCTGCCAAGTAGGTGACGCGGTCTGTCCAACCGGTGAGGGTCAGTGCGCCTGTGGGATCCAGCAGCAGGGGGCGGCCACTATGGAAGTGGTCGTAGAGGTGGCCTGACTGCAGAGGTTGGTCGGGGATTCTGCGGCCTACGGGGTCTGGGGTGGGGCCGAAGTTGTAGCGGATGTCGGTTGCGGTTGTTCGGGCGGTCATGACGCGGTTTACGTCGTCCAAGGCCATCAAGTCGGTGAACAGCCGTCGGAGCGTTTGTGCGCTGGGGGTGTCGGCCATCAGGGCTGCTTGGGCCCGGGTGATGTCCAGGACTGCTGCGGCTACCGGGTGGCGCTCCGAGTGGTAGGTGTCCAGCAAGTCCTCCGGCGCCCAACCGGCTATGGATGCGGCTAGTTTCCAGCCGAGGTTGAACGCGTCCTGCAAGCCTAGGTTCAGGCCCTGGCCGCCTATGGGGGGATGGATGTGGGCGGCGTCGCCGGCCAAGAACGATCTGTGTGTTCGGTAAGTGGCTGCCTGGCGGGTGGCGTTGCCGAAGCGGGACAGCCAGCGTGGTGAATGGATGCCGAAATCGGTTCCTGCCAGGGCGCGCAGGTGGTGTTGGAAGTCCTGCAAAGTGGGTGGGGCTTTGCGGTCGGCGGTGGTGGTGTCGGTGGGGATGATCAGTTGGTAGGCGTCGCCTGTCGGGCGGAGGCTGAAGCGTCTGTCCAGAGTGCTCAGGCGGGCGATGTGGGATCTGATCTCGTCCGGTGACAGGGTGACCTGTACCTCGCCCATCAGGGTGTCGGCGGTTGACGGGTCGCCGGGGAAATCGATCTGCAGCAGTTTTCTTGTGGTGCTGTGGGCGCCGTCGCAGCCCACGAAATAGCGCGCGGTGACGTGTTCTTTGGCGTTCAGCTGGGCGGTTACGTGGGAGTCGTGCTGCTCGATGGCGGTTACTGCGGAACCGCGGCGGATGTGGGCGTCCTGGGTGGTGGCGTGGGTCTCCAGGATCTGGACCAGGTCTGGCTGTTTGATGCCCAGCAAGAAGTCGTAGGGGGAGTCCGTCGCGGGGGCGGGGCTCGGGATGGCGGCGAAATAGGCGCCTCCGGGGCGGCGGCGGCCGTGCTCGACGATCCGCTCCAGCAGGTTGCGCATGGCCAGGATTTCCAAAGTGCGGGCGTGCAGGCCAACTATGCGGGCGGCTGAGGTGGGGGTGGTGTCTCTCTCGGCGATCAGGACGCGGATGTTGTGCAGGCGTAGCTCGGAGGCGAGTAGGGCGCCTACGGGGCCGCAGCCGGCGATGATGACGTCGTAGTCGTAGTCCATGGGTGATGCCTTTCGGGGATGCCTGTGCGACGAGGCGCTCCCCGGGCGGTCACCTGCTGTGGTCGCCGGCCCGCGACGGCATGGGGGGAGCCCCGTACTCGATGACGAACATGGGTCTCACCTCCCGGATGCAGGTCGCGGTCAGCGGAGAAACTACAAGCTCGGCCCCTGGGCCGTCCAGCCCGATCGCGGGGAGGAGGCCGCGGATCAAGCCAGGGGTGGAGGCTGGTCTCGGGGGCGGTCTGACAGCGCCGGGCGCCGTGCGATAGGCTTATGAAGCCGACGCGGGGTGGAGCAGCTCGGTAGCTCGCTGGGCTCATAACCCAGAGGTCGCAGGTTCAAATCCTGTCCCCGCTACGATGTGATGTCTCAGGACATCGGAATAGCCTGAACCTGCGTTTCGCAGGTTCAGGCTTTTTGTTTGGTGGGTGTGGGTCCGGGTGGGCGTCCGGTGGGCTGGTAGTCGCGTCGGGGGTCGATGGTGAGC
>NZ_JAENHP010000025.1 GCF_016834655.1 Paractinoplanes ovalisporus | reverse complement strand
CGGACGCTGAGGGGCCGGACGCTGAGGGGCCGGACGCTGAGGGGCCGGACGCTGAGGGGCCGGACGCTGAGGGGCCGGACGCTGAGGGGCCGGACGCTGAGGGGCCGGACGCTGAGGGGCCGGACGCTGAGGGGCCGGACGCCGAGGGGCCGGACGCTGAGGGGCCGGACGCCGAGGGGCTGGACGCTGGCAGGTCGGGAACCGACGGGTCGGGCGGCGGGTCGGCCGGTGCGGGCGGTTCAAGATCCGGCGCGGAGTCAAGATCGCGCTGGCGGGGAAGGGGCCGGAAGGTCACATCGGGCGATTTTCCGCCAACGCCGGATTTATCGGGCTGGTCGTTTTGGGGAGCAGCCGCCACCTCCCCCGCCCGCCCAGGGAGGAGAGTGAGGTTACGCCACCCACGAAAATGGCGCTCCCGGCCTGTGGATAACCGCTTGGCCAGGGCCGACGCCGCCGCGCGGTCCGGTTTCCGCGAACGGCCGGCCAACGGGACCCGCCCGAAGACGACAGCGTCGGGCCGGGCCGACCCCATGCGCTCCAACGGCCCCCGCAACGCCGCCCGCACGTCCCGCTCCGAGTGCCCGTCGGCGACCTGCACCAGCGCCACCACCCGCTCGTCGCCGTCCCCGGCCGGAACGCCGACCAGCAACGCCAGCGAGACCCCGGGCACGTGCAGCGCCGGCTCGTACAGGCCGGGATAGATGTTCTCGGCGTCGCGCAGGATCATGTCCTTGGCGCGTCCGCCGAGCACCACCGTACGGCCGTCGACCCGTCCGATGTCGCCCGTCGCGACCCACTCGAACGGCTCCTCGCCCAGGTAACGGTCGGCCGCGGTCGGACCGCCGAGCAGCAGCTGTCCGTCGTCGTCGACCCGGGCCGACACTCCGGGCAAGAGGTCGCCGACCAGGTCGCCCTCGCCCGCGAACCCGTTCTTGGCGGACGACTCGACCGCGGCGGCCGGGAAGACCTCGGTCAACGCATAGACGCCCCAGGATTCCAGGGCACCGGCCCGCCGTACGGCGGAAAGCAGCGACGCACTCACCGGGGCCGAACCGCTGTAGACGCGGGCGCCGGTGAAGTGGCTGCCCGAGGCGAGCGCGGCGCGCAGCTGGGGCGGGGTCAGATAGACGGCCTGCGGCTTCAAGCGACGGAGGTTGCGGCGGGACGGTGAAGCCACGGGGGCGCCGCTCGCGAGCGACGGCAGCAGCACGAAGAACGTGCCGCCCAGCACCGGCCGGCCGGGTTCGGGCCGCACCAGGTCGCGCACCGCGGTCATGCCGGCCGAGATCGAGGCGCGGGTGTGCACCACCGCGCGTGGCCGGCTCGTCGTACCGGAAGTGAACACCACCACGGCGTCACCTTCACCCTCGTACGGGCGAGGAAGTTGACCTTGCAGGGGGCGCAGGGCCGGCGAACCGGGGAAGCGGCGCCCGACGGTCTTGACCGGAGCGATCGCGCGCAGGTCGGGCAGGGCGAGGTGGGCGCGACGGGCCAGCGGGGCCGCCCAGCTCGCCACCGCCTGCGCCGCGGCATCGGCCAGCACCAGCCGCGGTGACGCCAGGGCCAGGCGGGCGCGCACCACGTCGGGACCGGCGGTCGGGTCGACCACGGCGATCCGCAGACCCAGGTGGTAGGCCGCGAGCAGGGTGGCCAGGGAACGCGCGCCGGGCCGGACCGCCAGGGCCACGGTGTCGCCGGCCTCCAGACCCTCGGCGGCGAGCGCCACGGCATAGCCGCGCACCAGGCGGGCCAGGTCGCCGCGCTTCACGCCGGGCAGGGCAGGCCGGTCGTCGTCCTCACGGAGACCCGCGATGAACTCGGTGAGCATCAGCGCGGGTCCGCCGAGTGCCGGCCGCTGCCGCGGTCGAGGTACCACTTCGCGGTGCCGACCACCCCGTACGCCCGGATCCGACGGGTCGAGTTGGCGACCACCATGTGCCGGCTGTGCACGATGGCGGGGGTGGTGCGCCGCACCCGGTTGAGGAACGTGCGGTCGGTGGGGGAGGGGCGCCGGGGCATGCCGCCGCACGCCTCGTACAGCGCCGCCGTGATCGCCATGTTGTTGCCCGCGTGCATCCGGTAGGGCGCCTTGAACTCGGGGGCCCGATGCGCGGGACGGATCCGGCCGAAGCTCGCCGCCAGCACGACGAGGGTGCGGAAGAACGCGCGTCCGAACGGGCCGTGCTCGTCGCGGCGGGCGGTGATGCGGCCGCACGCGAGTCCGCCGCCGGAGACCAGCGCCGAGCGGGCGGCGGCGACCCAGCCGGGTTCGGGCAGACAGTCGGCGTCCGTACGGGCGAGGAGCACCGCCCCGGCGGCGATGGCGTGCCGGAAGCCGGTGTCGACCGCGCAGCCCACCCCCTTCTCGGGCTCGACCAGCAGGTGGATCGGGAACGGGGCGCGGAAACGGCCGACCACCTCGCGCGTGTCGTCGGTCGAGTTGTTGTCGACCACCAGCAGCGTGAAGTCGGTGTCGGTCTGCGCGGCGAGCGCGTCCAGGGTGGCGCCGATGCGGGCGCCCTCGTTCCAGGCGGGGACGATCACCCACAGCGGCGTGCTCACGAGACCTCCCAGACCATCGTCATCAGGCTCACGCCGCCGCCCAGGCCGATCATCAGCACCCGGTCGCCCGGCCTCAGTTCCTCCCGTACGCGTCCCAGCTGCACCCCGATCGAGGCCGACGCCACGTTTCCCAGCTCGGTGACCGTCACCTCGAGCTTGTCGCGCGGCACCCCGGTGACCGCCACGAAGCGTTCCAGGTAGGGCAGCGTCACCTGGTGCACGAGCACCCTGGCGTAGTCGGACCAGCCCCATCCCGTACGGGCGGCGACCCGCTCGATCAGGCCGGCGCCGATGCGTTCGAAGACCGTCCGCAGTCTCGTACCGTCGCCGGTGAAGTAGGTGTGCTCGACGCTGCGCGGGTGCCGGGAGCCGCCGCCGAAGATGCCGCCGACCTCCCAGTGCTCGGAGTGCGTCTCGGTGTCGACGTCGACGATGCCGCCGGACGCGACCGGCTCGACCAGCACCGCCGCGCCCGCGTCGCCGAACGTGTAACCGGCGAACGCCTCCCGGGCCTGGGACAGCCCGTCCAGACGCGACCGCATCGCCCGGGTCGGGGTCTCGCCGGTCACCACCAGGGCCTTGCGGGCGCGACCGGTCAGGATCATCGAGCGGGCCAGGTCGATGCCGTTGAGGAAGCTGTTGCACGCGTTGGTGACGTCCAGGGCGTGGGCCCGGCTGCCCAGCGCGGCCTGCACGACGTGCGCGGTGGCGGGTTCGGTCATGTCCCGGGTGGCGCTGGCGAACAGCAGCAGGTCGACGTCGAGCGGGTCGGTGCCGGTGTCCGCCAGCACCTTGGTGGCGGCGTCGATCGCCAGGTCGGACGCGTACTCGCCGTCGGCCGCGACCTGCCGCCGGACGATGCCGGTGGTGCGGCGGAACAGCCCGGCCGGCACCGGCAGGCCGTCCGCGACCCGCTGTTGCAGGTCGTCGGTCAGCTCGGTCCGGGCCGGCAGGGCGTACGCGACTCCGGTTATCCCAGCATTCATGCGCGACAGCCTTTCGCGACGGGCGGGTCGCACACGTGAGTACGAGTGCTCAGATCAGGACCGGCTGGAACCGGCCGGCTCCCGGACCAGCGACTGGTCCTCGTAGCAGTACTGCCAGCCGTCGCCGTCCTCGAGCGAGCGGATCAGCGGGTGCCGGCTGTCCTCGTAGTGGGCTGTCGCATGCTTGTTGGTCGAGTCGTCACAGCAGGCCACGTGGCCGCAGACCAGGCACATGCGCAGCTGCACCCAGGTGTCGCCGATCTCGACGCACTCCTTGCACTCGTCCTCGTCGGTCTCGGTGATCTGGATCCGGTCGAGGTGGGTGCAGGCCGTGCTGATCGTCTCCTCGCGGACGTACCGCCAGCGGTCGTGCAGCAGACGGTCGGGGATGACCCGGGCCAGGTATTTCGAGTTGGCCGCCACGATCGGCGCCACCACCGCGAGGATCAGCACGTAGAGCGCGATGAACGGGCCGACCCGCTCGTCCAGCCCGGCGCCGAGGGCCAGCGTGGCCAGGATCAGCGAGAACTCGCCACGGCCGAGCACGGTCAGGCCGACGTTGGCCGCGCCGCGCTGGTTGAGGCCGAACAGCCGGGCCGTGATCAGGCCGGCCGTGACGTTGGTGACGACCGTGATGCCGACCGCGATCAGCACCGGCCAGATCACCGAGCCGATGGCGCCGACGTCGATGCTCAGGCCGAACGCGATGAAGAAGATCGCGGCGAACACGTCGCGCAGCGGCACCGCGATGCGTTCCGCCCGTTCCCGGATCGAGGTGCGGGCCACGACCAGGCCGATCATCAGCGCGCCGATCGCGTCGGAGACGCCGATCTCGGCCGACAGCCCGGCGACCAGCACCACGAGGCCGATCATGATGATCGCGACGATCTCGTCCTCGCGGCTGTCGAGCACCTTGCCGATCCAGCGGGCGCCCCAGCGGGCCACCGCGAACAGCGCGACCAGGTAGCCGAAGCTGATGCCGATGTTGAGGATCAGCTCGCCGGCCGAGCTCGCGCCCTCCAGGATCGGGCTGAGCAGGGCCAGGTAGAACGCCAGGAACAGGTCTTCGATGACGATGATGCCGAGGATGACCGGGGTCTCGGCGTTGGCCAGCCGGCGCATCTCGATCAGCAGCTTGGTGGCGATGGCCGACGATGAGATGCCGACCGCGCCGGCGATCACGAACGCCTCCTTGGTGCCCCAGCCCATCGAGAAGCCGAGGGCCAGGCCGGCCCCGATGTTGATGCCGATGTAGGCCCCGGCCGCCCAGAACAGCCGTTTGCCGCTGCCCAGAACCTGTTCCACCGGGAACTCCAGGCCCAGGTGGAACAGCAGGATGACCAGCCCGAACAGGGCCAGCATGTCAAGGTCTTCGGGGTGGTCGAAGGCGACCGGGCCGCCCGTGCTGGGGCCGAGCAGGATGCCCGCCAGCATGAAGAAGGGAACGGTGGGCAGGCCCATGCGCCGCCCGAAACGGGCGAGCAGGCCGGCCACGAGGATCAGGGCGCCGAGCCCGATGAGGTTCGCGTGCACGTGGTCCGTTCCGCTCAGTCGGTGAAGAAGGTGCCGCCGAGCACGGCACCGATCTTGCGTGCCTGCTCCTCGGTCAGCTCGACGACCGCGGCCGGCTCGTCACTGCGGGAGGTGAAGACGTAGAGGTGGCGCTTGCCGTCGCGGCCCACCACGATCGACACGCGCTCGCCGTTGCTCGAGCGGAGGTCGATGTCGTATCGGGTACCGAGGCCGGGAAGCTCCTGGATGTGAACGCCTTTGCCCATAGCCGCAGATCCTATGGGTCACGCGGGGCCCCTGACCAGGCACGGACGATAGGCTCGGTATCCGTGCGGATACTTGTCGTAGGCGCGGGGGCGACCGGCGGACATTTCGGTGGATTGCTCGCGATCGCCGGTCGAGACGTCACCTTTCTCGTACGGCCGGGGCGCGCGGCCCACCTGGCCGAGCACGGTCTGCGGCTCGACGAGACCACTGTCACACCCCGTACGGTCACCGCGGATCGCCTCGACGGCCCGTACGACCTCGTGCTCCTGGCCGTGAAGAGCTTCCACCTGGAGCAGGCGCTGGCCGACGTCGCGCCCGCCGTGGGCCCCGGCACGGTCGTCGTCCCGCTGCTCAACGGCATGCGGCACGTCGAGCGGATGGTCGCGGCGTTCGGCCGCGAGCGGGCCTGGGGCGGCGTCTGCATGATCCACGCCGACGTGACCCCCGACGGGCGGATCGTCCGGATGACCGGCCTGCAGCGCATCGCGTTCGGGCCGCTGTCCGGCGGGCTGGACGACCCGCGGGTCGCCGCCGTGGCCGAGGCCCTCGGCGGGGCCGGGTTCGACGCGTTCGCGACGCCGACCGTCGTCCAGGACATGTGGGAGAAATGGGTGTTCCTGGCCAGCCTGGGCGCGGCCACCACGCTCATGCGGGCCCCGGTCGGCGACATCAACCGGGCGCCCGGCGGCACGGCGTTCGGAGCGCGGATCGCGGCCGAGTCGATGGCGATCGCCACCGCGGCCGGGCACGCCCCGCGGCCGGGGGCGGTCAAGGTGCTGCGCGACGGCCTTGCCACCGACGAGCGGATGACCTCGTCGATGTACCGCGACATGATGCGCGGTGAGCCGGTCGAGGCCGACGCGATCCTGGGTGACTTCGTGGCCGAGGCGGCCAAGCACGACGTGCCGGTGCCGGCGCTGTCCGCCGCGTACACAAATCTGGCGATTTACGCCAGCCGGCTGGTGTGAGCCATCCCTCGTGCGCGGGGAATGCGGACAGTCATGCGGACGGCTCCGCGGGCATCGGAAAGAATGACGCTCAGGATTGAGACGGCACCCGTGCGGGAATCACACCGCACGCCCGGTGCCGCCCGCTGTGGATCCTCGCAGCGCACCGACGGTCGAGGGGTGGG
Organism: Paractinoplanes ovalisporus; assembly: GCF_016834655.1. Taxonomy (GTDB): domain Bacteria; phylum Actinomycetota; class Actinomycetes; order Mycobacteriales; family Micromonosporaceae; genus Actinoplanes; species Actinoplanes ovalisporus. The sequence goes on along the minus strand of NZ_JAENHP010000025.1, from coordinate 143,648 downwards.
AGCACGACATGCAGGTTTGGCCTGGTCACCGGTACCCGCTGGGTGCCACGTACGACGGCACGGGCACGAACTTCGCGATCTTCTCCGAGGGGGCCGAGGCGGTCGAGCTGTGCCTGTTCGACCCGTCCGGCAACGAGCGCAAGGTCCAGCTGCACGAGCAGGACGCGTTCGTCTGGCACGCCTACCTGCCCGGAGTCGAGCCTGGTCAGCGCTACGGCTACCGCATGTACGGGCCGTACGACCCGTCCCGCGGGCTGCGTTACAACCCGCACAAGCTGCTGCTCGACCCGTACGCGCGGGCGGTCGACGCCGACATCGACTGGCACCCGGCCATGTACGCGTACGACATGGAGAACCCCGACCAGATGTCCGACCTCGACTCGGCGCCCTACATGGCCAAGGGCGTGGTCGTGAACCCGTACTTCGACTGGGGCAACGACCGCCGGCCGGACATCCCGTACCACCACTCGGTGATCTACGAGACCCACGTCAAGGGTCTCACCGAGCGTCACCCCGAGGTGCCCAAGGACATGCGGGGCAGCTACTCGGCGATCGGCCACCCGGCGATCATCGAGCACCTCAAGAGCCTGGGCGTGACCGCGGTCGAGCTCATGCCGGTGCACCAGTTCGTGCACGACAACCGGCTGCACGACCTCAACCTGCGCAACTACTGGGGCTACAACACGCTCGGCTTCTTCGCGCCCTACCACGGCTATTCGTCGACCGGCACGCTCGGCCAGCAGACCCAGGAGTTCCGGGGGATGGTCAAGGCCCTGCACAAGGCGGGCATGGAGGTGATCCTCGACGTCGTCTACAACCACACCGCCGAGGGCAATCATCTCGGGCCGACGATGAGCCTCAAGGGCATCGACAACCGGACGTACTACCGGCTCGTGGACGACCAGCCGCAGTTCTACATGGACTACACCGGCACCGGGAACAGCCTCAACGTGCGCAGCCCGCAGAGCCTCCAGCTGATCATGGATTCGCTGCGCTACTGGGTCACCGAGATGCACGTGGACGGCTTCCGGTTCGACCTCGCCTCGACCCTGGCCCGCGAGTTCTACGACGTCGACCGGCTCTCCACGTTCTTCGAGGTCGTGCAGCAGGACCCGGTGGTCGGCCAGGTCAAGCTGATCGCCGAGCCCTGGGACGTCGGCCCCGGCGGTTACCAGGTGGGCAACTTCCCGCCCAACTGGACCGAGTGGAACGGCAAGTACCGCGACACCGTACGGGATTTCTGGCGCGGCGAACCGGCCACGCTCGCGGAGTTCGCGTCCCGGATCACCGGCTCGGCCGACCTCTACCAGGACGACGGCCGCAAGCCGTTCCACTCGATCAACTTCGTGACCGCGCACGACGGGTTCACGCTGGGCGACCTGGTCTCGTACAACGACAAGCACAACGAGGCCAACGGCGAGGAGAACCGGGACGGCGAGAGCCACAACCGGTCGTGGAACTGCGGCATCGAGGGGCCGGCGACCGACGCCAAGGTGCTCGAGCTGCGGGCCAAGCAGCGGCGCAACTTCCTGGCCACGCTGATGCTCTCGCAGGGCGTGCCGATGATCTCGCACGGCGACGAGCTGGGCCGCACCCAGCAGGGCAACAACAACGCCTACTGCCAGGACAACGAACTGGCCTGGATCGACTGGGGCAACGCCGACGAGCGGCTGCTCGAGTTCACCCGCAAGCTCACCGCGTTCCGGCACCGTCACCAGGTGTTCCAGCGGCGGCGGTTCTTCACCGGGCTGCCGGTGACCGCCCGCGGCGGCGGCGACCCGCTGCCCGACCTGGAGTGGTTCACCCCCGACGGGCGGCAGATGGCCGGCGACGACTGGGGCAACGACTTCGGGCGGGCGGTCGCGCTGTTCGTCAACGGCGAGGGCATCCGCGAGCGCGGCCAGTACGGCCAGCGGCACGTGGACAGCTCGTTCCTGCTCTTCTTCAACGCCCACGATGCCCCTATCGAGTTCGCCACTCCGCCGGCTGAATACGGCGAGAAGTGGGAAAAGGTCATCGAGACGGCGGAGCCGTCCCCGGATCGCCCGTCGGTCGTCGAGGCCGGCAGCAAGATCTGGGTGCCCGACCGATCGCTCATCGTGCTGGACAGGACGGTCTGACCTTGCTCCCTTCCGGAACCTATCGAGTCCAGGTCCGCCCCGAATTCGACTTGAGAGCCACTGCCGAGCTGGCCGACTACCTGGCCGACCTCGGGGTGAGCCACCTCTACACGGCTCCTCTGCTCACCGCGACTCCTGGTTCCGAGCACGGCTACGACGTCGTCGACCACTCGGCGGTCAACCCGGCGCTGGGTGGCCCGTCCGCTCTTGGTGATCTGTCCGCTTCGCTGAAGAACGCCGGCCTCGGCCTGGTCGTCGACATCGTTCCCAACCACGCCGGGGTGGCGGTGCCGTCCGCCAACCCGACCTGGTGGGACGTCCTGCGCCGGGGTCGCGAGTCGGAGTTCGCCGATTTCTACGACATCGACTGGTCACGCGGCCGGATCCTGCTGCCGACCCTGGCCGACTCGCCCGACGCGCTGGACGACCTGCGGCTCGAGGACGGCGAGCTGCGCTACTACGACAAGCGCTTCCCGATCGCCGACGGCACCGGCGAGGGCACGCCGCTGGAGGTCCACGACCGGCAGCACTACGAGCTGGTCAACTGGCGGCGCGGCGACAGCGAGCTCAACTACCGCCGGTTCTTCTCGATCGTCGACCTGGCCGGGCTGCGGGTCGAGGACCCGAAGGTCTTCGACGCCACCCACGCCGAGATCCTGCGCTGGGTCAACGAGGGCATGGTGCAGGGCCTGCGCGTCGACCACCCGGACGGGCTGCGGGACCCCGGGGCGTACTTCGACCGCCTTCGCCACGCGGCCCCCGAGGCCTGGATCGTGGTCGAGAAGATCCTCGAACCGGGCGAGGAGATGCCGGCCTGGCCCGTGGCCGGAACCACCGGGTACGACGCCCTGGCCGAGGTCGGTGGCGTCTTCGTCGACCCCGGCACCGAGGCCTTCTTCGACACCCTGCAGCACCACCTGACCGGCAGCGAGTTGTCCTGGCAGGACCTGGTGCACGAGACCAAGCACACGGCGGCCACCAAGCTGCTGGCGGCCGAACTGGCCCGCATGGCCCGGCTCGTGCCCGAGGTCGAGGCCGCTCCGCGTGCCCTGGCCGAGCTGGCCGCGTGCTTCCCGGTCTACCGGTCCTACCTGCCGTACGGATCCCGCCAGCTCGCCAAGGCCCGAGCCGAGGCCGGTCGCCGTCGCCCGCAGCTGATCCCCGTGCTCGACCAGCTCCTCGCGCGGCTGCGCAACCCGTCGGACGAGCTGGCCGCCCGGTTCCAGCAGTTCACCGGGGCCGTGATGGCCAAGGGCGTCGAGGACACCGCGTTCTACCGCTGGACCCGGTTCACCGCCCGCAACGAGGTGGGCAACGACCCCACCGACTTCGGCGTCACCCCCGACGAGTTCCACGACGCCAACGAGGAACGCCGCCGCACCTGGCCCGACGCGATGACCTCGCTCTCCACCCACGACACCAAGCGGAGCGAGGACGTACGGGCCCGGCTCGCCGTTCTCTCCGAGGTGCCCGGGGACTGGACCGAGGTGGTGCGCCGCTGGGTGCGCATCGCCCCGCTGCCCGACCCGGCCCTCGCGCACCTCGTGTGGCAGGCCGCGGTCGGCGCCTGGCCGTTGTCGCGGGAGAGGCTTCAGGCGTACGCGCTCAAGGCCGCCAAGGAGGCCGCCAGCGCGACCAGCTGGACCCAGCCCGACGAGGGTTTCGAGACGGCGCTGCGCGCGATGGTCGACCGGATCTACGACGACCCGGCCCTGCACCGCGAGGTCGCCGACTTCGCCGCGTCGATCACGCCGCCCGGCTGGGTCAACTCGCTCGGCCAGAAGGTCGTCCAGCTGACCATGCCCGGCGTGCCCGACGTCTATCAGGGCAGCGAGCTCTGGGACTTCTCGCTGGTCGACCCGGACAACCGCCGCCCGGTCGACTTCGCCGCCCGCCGCGAGCTGCTGGCCCGCATCGACGACGGCTGGCTGCCGCCGGTGGACGAGACCGGCGCGGCCAAACTGCTCGTCACCAGCCGCGCCCTGCGCCTGCGCCGGCAGCGTCCGGAACTGTTCGCGGGCTACCGGCCGGTCTTCGCCGAGGGGCGGGTCGGCGAACACCTGCTGGGCTTCGACCGCGGCGGCGCCGTGACGATCGCCACCCGGCTGCCGGTCGGATTGTCACGCCACGGCGGCTGGGGCGACACCGAAGTTTCACTCGACGGTCACAGCTGGACGGAAGTGTTCACGAATACCAGCTACGGCGGGAACCGCCTCTCGGTGGCCGAGCTCCTGCGTACGTACCCCGTCGCTCTCCTGGTGAAAGAGAAATGACGTTTTTTGAGGTGTGGGCTCCGGAGAAGACCGTTCGTCTCTCGGTGGCCGGAAAGGTCCTGGACATGGAACGCGCCGCGGACGGGTGGTGGCGCCTCGACGTGCCGGACGCCGGCCCCGGCGCCGACTACTCGTACGTGCTGGAGGGTGAGGAGCGGCCCGACCCGCGGTCGCCCTGGCAGCCCGAGGGGGTGCACGGGCCGAGCCGGGTCTACGACCACTCGGCCTTCGCGTGGACCGACCAGGCCTGGACCGGGCGCCAACTGCCCGGCGCGGTGCTCTACGAGATGCACGTCGGCACGTTCACGCCCGCGGGCACCTTCGACTCCGCCATCGAGCGCCTCGACCACCTCGTCGACCTCGGCGTCGACCTGGTCGAGCTGCTGCCGGTCGGCTCGTTCAACGGCGAGTACAACTGGGGTTACGACGGCGTCGCCTGGTTCGCGCCCCACGAGGCGTACGGCGGTCCCGACGGGCTCAAGCGCTTCGTCGACGCCGCCCACGAGCGGGGCCTGGGCGTGGTGCTCGACGTGGTCTACAACCACTTCGGCCCGTCCGGCGCGTACGCCCCGATGTTCGCGCCCTACCTGAGCCAGGCCGGTGCGAACCCGTGGGGCTCCTCGGTCAACCTGGACGGGCCGGGCGCCGACCAGGTGCGCCGCTACATCGTCGACAACGTGCTGATGTGGCTGCGCGACTACCACATCGACGGGCTGCGGCTCGACGCCGTGCACGCGCTGGCCGACCACTCGGCGATCCACCTGCTCGAGCAGATGGCGGTCGAGGTCGAGTCGCTGTCGGCCCACCTCGGGCGGCCGCTGTCGCTGATCGCCGAGTCCGACCTCAACGACCCCAAGCTGATCACGCCGCGCGAGGCCGGAGGCTACGGGCTGAACGCCCAGTGGGACGACGACATCCACCACGTGCTGCACGCGCTGCTGACCGGCGAGCGGCAGGGCTACTACGGCGACTTCGGCTCGCTGGAGTCGCTCGAGACGGTGCTGACCGGGGCCTTCTTCCACGCCGGCACCTACTCCAGCTTCCGGGGACGCCGCCACGGACGGCCGGTGGACCGGACCCGTACGCCGGGACATCGGTTTGTGGCCTTCCTGCAGGACCACGACCAGATCGGCAACCGCGCGATCGGCGACCGGATCTCGGCCACGCTCTCGCCCGGGCTGCTCAAGGTCGGGGCCACGCTGCTGCTGACCTCGCCGTTCACGCCGATGCTGTTCATGGGCGAGGAGTGGGCGGCCAGCAGTCCCTGGCAGTTCTTCACCAGCCACCCCGAGCCCGAGCTGGCGGCGGCGGTGCAGAACGGGCGGCGGCGCGAGTTCGCGGCCCACGGCTGGGCCGAGGCCGAGGTGCCCGACCCGCAGGACCCCGAGACGTTCCGGCGGTCCAAGCTGGACTGGGCCGAGCTGGGCAAGCCGGGGCACGCCGAGATCCTCGACCTCTACAAGAAGCTGATCGCGCTGCGGCGGGCCCGGCCCGAGCTGACCGACCCGTGGCTCGACCAGGTCGAGGTCTGGCACGGCGACCAGCACCTGGTGATGCGTCGCGGCCACACCGCGGTGGCGGTCAACCTGGCGCCCGCGCCACAGACGGTCTCGCTGCGTGACGTGCCGTCCAAGGTGCTGCTGGCCACCTCCGAGGGCGTCGTGCTGCAGCGCGACCGCGTCGAGCTGCCCCCGGAGACGGCGGTCGTCGTCGCCTACCGCTGAGCGGCGGTCCTCTCGACGGCGCCGGGTGCCGGGTCGGCCGGCCGGGCCCCGCGCCACCGCTGACTGAGGCGGTAGGCCAGAGCCCGTGTGCCGTGGATCGCGCCGGTCGGATGCAGGTCGGGGGCGGTGTTCCGGATCGGGTCGAACGCGAGCTCGGCGTCCGTACGGGCGGGGAGCGCGCGTCCGAAGCCGACCCGGCCGAACGGACGGTCGTCGGCGAACAGGAGGATCCGGCCCTCCGCGATCGTGGCGAGATCGGCGCCCAGCGGCTCGTCGGGACGGGCGGCCAGATAGATCTTGCGTCGGGTGCCGGTGCGGTAGGCCAGGATCGAGCCGTACAGGGTGTCGAACGTGCGCCGCGGCACCGGCAGGTGACGGGAGATCCGGCCCTGTCCGCACGTCGACAGCAGCAGGTCGAGGTCGCGCTCGTCGCCGTGCACGCGGACGGCCAGGCCGAGCACGTCAGCGCGGCCGGGCCGGGTGCCGCCGCCCTTGGAGATCCGCACCGTGACCCGGTGCCGGCCCGGCCGGTCGATCAGGTCCGCGCCCGTGCGCAGACCCCACACCTCGAGCTCGCCGGGGAACGAGCGGCCGTCCGGGTGCAGGAAGCGCCGGTGTCGTGAACGGACGATCCGGACGCCCAGCGCGGTCGCGAGCGCGGCGCCGGCGACGACGGTCAATCTCATGACGCCCGCGTACCCCGCGGCGGGCGGGTGAATCCGCCCCCGGACGGGGTTCCCGGGTAGCCCGGCCGTGACATTCATGCGGCACGATTGGCGCCCATGAGTTCCGATCGCCGTTTCGCGTGGCCGGTGCGACGGCGTACCCCAGCCGGTCCGGAAGGCACCGCCGAAGACATCGCGGTGCAGGACGTCGCCGAGCGGGAGGCGGCCGACCGCCGGCTGCCCCCGCCCGACCCGGAGCCGCTGGTCGACCCGCCGCCCCGCTTCAACCTGGCCATGTTCCGGCTGGCCGCGCTCGGGCTGGCCCTGGTGCTGGCGCTCGGGCTGGCCGTCGTGCGCGTGTTCGGCGGCGGGCCGCCCTCGGTGGCCGAGCTGCGGGCGCAGTCCGGCGTGGACACCTGGACCGTGCTGCCGATCGGGGTCAAGGACGATCAGCCCGGTACGGCGTATCGCGACGTCAACGGCCGGTGGACCGGCTTCGACGTCGACATCGCGTACATGATCGCCGAGGATCTGGGTTTCCGCCGCGACGACGTGCGGTTCTACGGGATGGAGAGCGAGGACCGCGCCCGCATGCAGGCGGTCGACCTTTCGGGCAAGCGGGTGCCGGTCAAGATGGTGATCGCCAGCTACAGCATCACCGCCGAGCGCGAGGCGCGTAAGGACGTCACCTTCTCGGAGCCCTACCTGTTCACCGAGCAGTCCGTGCTCACCCTGACCGGCAAGCACAAGCCGGTCTCCACCCTGCGCGACCTCAAGGGCGAGCAGGTCTGCTCACTCTCGACCGCGACCAGCGCGAGCGCCCTCGTGACGGCCGGGGCCGACGTCGTCAGCCGCAACCGGATGCGTGAGTGCATCGAAGACCTGCGGGCCGGGCGCGTGACGGCGGTTTCCACCGACGCGGCGATCCTCGCGGGTTTCAAGGCGAAGTACCCCAAGGAGTTCGACCACTGGGACATGGGCATCGACGCGACCGAGGCGTACGGGGTGAACGTCGGTGAGAACGAGGCGCTCAAGAAACTGGTCGACCTGACGCTCTACCGCTCCTACTACGAACCGGCCGACGACCGCTGGGAACGCGCCTACCAGGCGAACCTGCAGTCCGAGGCGTCGGCCAACGGCAAGACGCCGATCGCGGTGGCGACCCAGCCCCGGCCCGACCGGCCGGACATCCGCGAGCTGCCGTGGGAGGACGTGTTCTAGATGACCGACGTCTTCACCAAGGGCGGCCCGATCGCGCCCCGCCGGCGCCGCGCCCAGCTCAACTGGCTGCTCACCGTGCTGCCGGCGTTCCCACTGGTGCTGCTCGTGCTGCGACTGTGGTACCTGAGCCGGCAGGACCTGCCCACGATGCTGCTGCTGGTGCAGTACATCTCGCCGCTCGGCATGATCAGCGCGTTGTTCATCACGCTGATCTGGACCATCCCCGCGGTCATCCTGGTGCTCCGGCTGCTCGGCGGCATCCTGCTGGTCAGCACCCCCGACGACGCCGGCCGCTCGCTGCTGGCGGTCACCGCGCTGCGGATGCCCGACTGGGTGGTGCTGCTGGCCGCGATGCTGGCCGGCTTCACCTGGCAGCTGCGGCTGCTGCCCACCCTGGTCATGCTGGTCGTCGCGATCCTCGGACTGACCGGGGCCCAGCGGTTCCGCGGCGAGCGCTGGCTGATGGTCTGGATCACGCTGGGGGTGCCGATCCTTGTCGGCGCGCTGGTGCTGATCTTCGTGTGGCCGGGCATCACCGAGGCGCTGCGCACCGGCGAACACTCGACGGCGCTGCTGCTCGGGGTGCCGCCGCTGCTCGGGCCGCTGCTCACCGGGCCGGTGCCGCCGTGGTCGGCCCGGCTCGCCACGCACTGGCCCGCGGTCGGGGCGGCCCTGGTGGCGCCGCTGGTGATCGGCGTGGTCTTCCTGCGTGCGCCGGTCCTGCCGAACAGCGCCGTCGAGGTCGGGCCGGAAGGGGGCAAGCTGACCGTCGTACGCGGGCAGTTGATCAGTGTGGATGACACGTCGACGACTGTGTTGCGGAGCGGCGGGCAGGTAACGTTCCTCCCCAACGACCAAGTACGTTCCAAGACCCTCTGCCCCGAGCCCGTACGCCCGCCGGAAAGCGCCGTCGCGGTCCGGGGATGGCCCTTGTCCGACTCGGTGCTTTCCTGGATCGCACCGACACGCCGTGTGACGGAGGTCGATCCCCGATGCCTCGGCCGTCCCCTGAAGCCCAGGTGAGATGCTTTTCCGACGACGCGCCGCCGACCGCGTGCAGACAGGGTTGCGATGATCTGGGAAGCTGCACGCCATGACCTTGCACCTGCGGTGGGCCGCCGGCACCGATCAAGGACATGTCCGGAGCAACAACGAGGACTGTTACTTCGCCGGTGACCGCCTCCTCGTCGTCGCTGACGGCATGGGTGGGATGGCCGCCGGTGACCTCGCGAGCCGGCTCGCCATCGAGGCGATGACGCCGCTCGACGCCCCGATCGAGAACGACCAGCAGATGGACGCGCTGCACAAGGCGCTCGAGGTCGCGAACGGCCGGATCGCCGAGCAGGTCGAGGCCGACAACTCGCTCCAGGGCATGGGCACCACGCTCACCGCGGTCATCTTCTCGGGCACCCGCGCGGCCATGGCCCACGTCGGCGACTCCCGGGCCTACCTTCTGCGCGACGGCCGGCTCAACCAGCTGACCAAGGACGACACGTACGTCCAGATGCTCGTCGACCAGGGCCTGATCCGCCCCGACGAGGCCGCCGGGCACCCGCGCCGCTCGGTCGTCACGCGCGTGCTGCAGGGCGAACCGGTCAGCCCGGCCTACGTGATCGTCGAACCGGAGCCGGGCGACCGCTGGATGCTGTGCAGCGACGGCCTGACCGCCGTGGTCACCAACGAGACCATCGAGCAGGAGATGCTCGCCGCCGAAGACCCGAAGTCGTGCTGCGAGCGGCTGATCGACCTGGCCCTGCGGGGTGGCGGCCCCGACAACGTGACCGTGATTGTCGCCGATCTGACAGCCGGGGACTGAGCACTCTTCGTCTCGCCCGCCACTGCGGTAGGTTACCCGCGGCATGTATGGGTGGTGATGATGACGGCGCGACTCCTCGTCACGCTGGCGATCGTCCTGGGGGTGACCGCGCTCGGCGAGTTCGCCGGGTCGCAGCAGTGGCAGATCTACGCGGACGCCGCGCAACTGGTCGTGGGCACGGCCGCGGCGTTGATCTGCTTCGCCACGGCCCGCAGCCGCACCGGGCTGCAACGCCGCTGGCGGATCATCGTCGGCGTCGGACTGGCCGGCTGGGCGCTGAACCGGCTCTGGTGGCTGCTGCAGGACATCGTCGTACCCGACCGGACGCTCACGATGATGTCCGACGTCGGGTTCTTCATCCTGCCCGCGGCACTGCTGGCCGGTCTGCTGGTGGCGCCCTACACCCGCCCGCGCTCGGTGCCCACCTCGGCCGGCCGCGACCAGATCGCCCTGATCATCGACAGCGTGCTCATCGCGGGCTCGCTGCTCGCGCTGGCCTATTCGGTGGTCCCGCGTGACTGGTTCCGCTGGGACGCGCAGCCCACGTCGCTGATCGTGGCCGCCGCCACCTATCCGATCGCCGACCTGGTGCTGGCCACCATGGTCGTGCTCCTGCTGCTGACCCGGCCCGACTCGCGCGCCGCCCGCAAGCCCCTGGCGCTGGCCGGCGCCGCCATCGTCGCGTTCGGCGTCACCGACACACTGCGGCTGGTGCAGCTGGCCGACGGGCCCCTGCCACCGTGGCAGTCGGCCGGGCACCTGCTCGGCCCCGCGCTGCTCGCGGTCGCGGCGCTCAGCTCACCGTCGGCGCGCTCCCAGGCCCCGGCCGACACGGATGAACGCGAATGGCTGCACCTGCTGCTCCCGTACGTGCCGGTGACCGCGACCGGCGTCATGATCGCGATCAACACCGGGGCCGGCAACCCGCTCTCGCCGTTCGAGGCCTACCTGGGCTGGCTCGGCCTGGGCCTGGTCGTGGCCCGCCAGATGTTCACCATCGTCGACAACACCGTGCTGCTCGACCGGGTGTCGGAGGGGCAGCGGCGCCTGCACCATCAGGCATACCACGACCCGCTCACCGGCCTGGCCAACCGCGCGCTGTTCCGGGAAAGGCTCACCGGCGCGCTCGGCACCCGGCCGGTCGCCGTGCTCTTCGCCGACCTCGACGACTTCAAGCTCATCAACGACAGCTTCGGCCACGCGATGGGCGACCGGGTGCTGCGGGCGATCGCCGAACGCATGCAGCGTTGCGTCTCACCCGACGACCTGGTGGCCCGCCTCGGCGGCGACGAGTTCGCGGTGCTGCTCGACCACACCCCGGCCGACGCCGAACCCACCGGCCACCGCATCCTGGGCGCCCTGCGCGAACCGTTCACGATCGACGGCCACACGATGGTGGTGGGCGCGAGCATCGGCCTGGTCGTGTCCGAGCCCGGCGAGCCCATGACGGCGGACGCGCTGCTGCGCCGGGCCGACGCCGCGATGTATTCGAGCAAGCGCCGCGGCAAGGGCGCGCTGGCCCGCTACTCCGGCGCCCACGACGGCGGCCCGAACGCCGACCTGCCCCACCTGCTGGCCGAGGCGCTGGCCGTGGGTCGTCCCGCGGCGGCCGGTTTCGAGGTCTTCTACCAGCCGATCGTCCGCTTCAGCGACGGCGCGACGGTCGCGGTCGAGGCCCTGGCCCGGTGGACGTCACCGGTGGCCGGCACCGTGCACCCCGACGTGTTCGTGTCGGTCGCCGAACGCACCGGCCTGGTGGCCGCCATCGACGACTTCGTGCTGGGCCAGGCCTGCACCGACGCGACCACCCTGGCGGCGATCTACGGCCGCCCGATCGACGTGCACGTCAACGTGTCGGCGGCCCGCCTGGGCCAGGCCGGCCTGGAGGAGTCGGTGGTCGGTGCCCTGGCCCGCAGCGGCATGCCGGCCTCCCGCCTGGTCCTGGAGATCACCGAAACCCGCCGCATCCAGGACATCACCATCGCGGCCACGGTGGTGTCGAGGTTGCGGGCCCACGGTGTGCGGATCGCCCTGGACGACTTCGGAAGCGGCTACAACGCCCTGGCCCAGCTCCACTCCCTGCCGGTCGACATCGTGAAGCTCGACTCCACCCTCACGGACGTCGACATCGCCCCCGACCGGGCCGAGGCGCTGTGCCGTTCGGTGCTGGCGATCTGCACCGACCTGAACATCGTGGTCGTGGCCGAGGGGATCGAGACGCCGTCCCGGGCGCACGCCCTGGCCCGGGTCGGGTGCCCGCTGGGGCAGGGTTATCTGTTCGGCCAGCCCGGGCCGTTGCACCGTTTGCAGCAGCCCACGCTGCCGTCGCAGCACACGCCCCCTTCTTCGGCCGCCCACCTAGCCTCCTAGGAAGCCCCGCCCGCCCGTCTCCGCCGCCCGCCCGTCTCCGCCGCCCGCCCGTCTCCGCCGCCCGCCCGTCTCCGCCGCCCGCCCGTCTCCGCCGCCCGCCCGTCTCCGCCGCGGCGCGGATCGCTCGGCTGGTCTGTCGTGGCGCGGATCGCTCGTCGTCGGCTGTCGCCCGCGCGATGGCGAGGCCGCTCGCTCCGCGGCTGGTCGCGCTGGCTCGCCCGTTTCTCGCGACGCCCTCTTGCTCGGCGGGCGCGGCGCGCTCAGCGATGGGCCCGCCGGTTGTGGCGCTTCAGCGGATGCCGGTTCGATGGCGCGGCGGCGGGACGTATCGCGTAGTGACGCCGAAGTCGACGTCCCGGATCTCGACGTACGCGAGCTGCGGGAGCCGTGCCGCGAGTCGGGCGTGCAGGTGGCGGGCGACGAGTTCGAACGTCGGCCGGAACTCGAAGACCTCGGTCCACGGCCGCCCCTCCAGCTCGGCGCAGCACTCCGCGAGCTCAGCGGCCGCCGCGTCGGTGTCGAAGAACCATCCACGCGGGGTCAGCTGCTCGTCCTCGAACGCGACCGCCACCCGCACGATCACCTCGACTCCCTCACCGGACGCCAGACGCGACAGCCCCCGCTCGGCCCGCACCGGCGACGGCAGTCCCTGCACCGCCCGGAACCGGTGCTCCACCTCAACCAGATAGCTCACGCCCACTCCCGTCGTCCCGTCGAGAACCATTCACCCGCGTCGGCCCCTCCAGCTCCCCGTGCCGTCGCATCCCACTCGCCCGCGCCGACCCCCTCAAGCTCCCGTCCCGTTGCGAGCTCACTCGCCCGCGCGTGGCCCACATTTCGTGGCCTGCTGTCGAGGCTGTGGGGCCGGGCGGTTCGTGCTCATCTCGAGCGGGGTTTCGCTCGGCGGGTGGGCTCGGCGGTGGTCGGGTCTTCGGGCCAGGGGTGGCGTGGGTAGCGGCCGCGCAGCTCGGCTCTGACCTGTGGGTAGCCCTGCTGCCAGAACGACGCGAGGTCGCGGGTGACGGCGACCGGGCGGCCGGCGGGCGAGAGCAGGTGGAGCAGGACCGGGACGCGTCCGTCGGCCAGACGCGGGGCGTCGCGCCAGCCGAAGGCCTCCTGGACCTTGACGGCCAGCACCGGCGACTCCGGATCGGTGTAGTCGACCCGGACCCGGGAACCGCTCGGCACCGGCAGGCGTTCCGGGGCGACCTCGTCGAGCCGGCCGGCCACCGACCACGGCAGCAGGCGGCGCAGACCGGCGGCGACGTCGACGCGGGCCAGCTCGGAGCGGCGGCGGGCCGTACCCAGGTCGAGCCAGTCGTCGGCCCGGGCCAGCAGGGCCTCGTCGCTGACGTCGGGCCACGGGTCACCCAGTGTGGCGTGCGCGAAGGCGAGCCGCTCGCGCAGTTCGTTCGCCGCCCGCGACCAGGTCAGCAGGCCCAGCCCCTCGCGGCGCAGCCCCTCCAGGAGCGCGGCCCGCACGAGCGCGGGATCAGGATCGGCGATCCGGCGCTCCACCAGCGTGATCGCCCCCAGCCGGCGAACCGTGCGCGCGACCACGTCGCCGTCCACCCAGCCGATCTCGGTGGTGTCGCCGAGCAACGTCGCCGCCGCCTCGACCGCGGTCGCCTCGTCCAACGGCACCGCGGCCCTGATCCGGGCGGTGCGGGCCCCGGCCGTACGGTCGGCCGAAGCGATGGCCAGCCACTCGACCCCGGCCAGCCCACTGCCCGGCCCGAGATCGGCGGCCGTGCCCCCGGCCATCAGATAGGCCCGGCCGCCCGCTTCCCGGACCCGAGCCACCCGCTCCGGATAGGCCAGCCCCACCACGAGCCCAGCCGCCAGATCGTCCGGCAGCCCGCCGCCGCCCTCACGCGTGGTCGCGCCGCCCCCACGCGTGGTCGCGCTGCCCTCGCGCGTGGCCGCGCGGCCGCCCCCGGGCGAGGGCGGGTCGGCGGCGTCCAGGGCTGCGGCGGCGTCGGTCACGTCGGGGACGGTTTCGTCGGCGGGGTTGCGGTGGAGGGCGGCGGTCAGGCGGCCGACCTCTGTGCGCCAGGCGGGGTCTCGGCTGCCCCGCGCGCGGCGCCACGCGGCGGTGAGGTCGTCGGCTGCGGCCCGGTCGTCGTCGAGCAGGGCCACGATCTCGGCCGCCCGGCGGGCGCCCACCAGGGGAGCGCCGTCGAGCAGGGCGCGCGCGAGGCGGGGGTGCAGGCCGGCGTCGGCCAAAGCGCGGCCCCTGGGCGTGACGCGGCCCTCGACGTCGACGGCGCCCAGGTCGCGCAGCGTGGACACCGCCGACTGGAGGGCGCCGGGTGGGGGCTGGTCGGGCAGGGACAGACCGCTGCCGTCGGGGTGGCCCCACAGCGCCAGATCGAGCGCGAAACCGGTCAGGTCGGCGGCGGCGATCTCGGGCTCGGGCTGGGCCGGCAGGCGGTCGTGCTGGGCGGGGGACCAGCAGCGGTAGACCCGGCCGGGGGCCTCGCGACCCGCCCGGCCGGCCCGTTGGACGGCGGCCGCCCGCGAGACCGCGACCGTGGCCAGGGCGCCCAGGCCGCGGGCGTGGTCCATGCGGGGGACCCGGCTCAGGCCCGCGTCGACCACGGCCCGCACACCGGGGACGGTCAGGCTGCTCTCGGCCACCGCCGTCGCCAGGACCACGCGGCGGCGCGGGCCGGGGCGCAGCGCCGCGTCCTGCACCGCGCCGGGCTGGCGGCCGTGCAACGGGATCACCTCGGCGTCGACCCCGCCCAGGCGGCCGGCCACCGTGTCGATCTCGCGGGCGCCGGGCAGGAACACCAGCACGTCACCCTCGCCCTCGGCCAGGGCCCGGCGGGTCGTGGCGGCCACGTGGTCGAGCAGGCGGGGGTCGACCCGCAGGCCCAGCGGCGGCGCGATCGGGCCGGACGGGGGCGCCCAGATCTCTTCGACCGGAAACGTGCGGGCGGTGGCCGTCACCACGGGGGCGGCGCCCAGCACCTCGGACAGGCGCCCGGCGTCGGCCGTGGCCGAGGTGGCCAGCAGACCCAGGTCGGGGCGCAGGGCGGCCCGCACCTCGATCAGGAACGCCAGCGCGAGGTCGGTGTCGAGGTGGCGCTCGTGGCACTCGTCGAGGACCACGACCGAGGTGCCGGCCAGCTCGGGGTCGCGTTGAAGACGGCGTACGAGGACTCCGGTCGTCACCACCTCGACCCGGGTGGCCCGGGAGACCTGGCGGTCGCCACGCACCGTGTAACCCACCCGGCCACCGGGCTTCTCACCCAGCAGCGCGGCCATGCGGCGGGCGGCGGCCCGGGCGGCCAGGCGGCGCGGCTCGGCCACGACGACGCGACCGCTCAGCGCGAGCGGCACCAGCGTCGTCTTGCCCGTGCCGGGCGGCGCCACCAGCACCGCCGAGCCGTCGCCGGACAGCGCCTCTCGGACCCGCGGGAGCACCGGGCGGATCGGAAGGTCGGGCAGGGCGTCGTCGGCGATGAGCACGCGACCATCCTGGCTCACGGGTCCGACAGTTCGCTGCGGGCCTGTGGACAGCCGGCCGGTTGTCCACAGGCCAGGAAATTGTCGGCGGGCCGTGGCAAGGTGTCCTCGGCCGGGAAACCGGACACACCGCATGACCTCACGTGTGCGGTGTGTTAATTCCCGCCGCAAAGGCTCCACGAGCCCCGTGTGAGCCTGCTTGACTGATCGACACAGGAAGGGGTGCCGATGGACGCGGTCGAGGTGTTCAACGCGCTGCCCGACGCCCGCCTCGAGGCAGACCTTCTCGCCTGCCTCGCCGCTCCGGCCTGGGGCGCCACGATCGCGGCCAAACGGCCGTATCCGAGCCGGGCCGACCTGCTCGCCGCGGCCGACGCCGCCGCCCGCGAGCTGAGCTGGGCCGACGTGCTGGCCGGGCTGTCCGCCCACCCGCGAATAGGGGAGCGTGCGGCCGGCGACTCACCGGAGGCCGCCTGGTCCCGCCGGGAGCAGTCGGCCGCCGCCCAGAGTGCCGACGAGGCCACCAAGGCTGCGTTGATCGAGGCCAACCGTGCGTACGAGGGGAAGTTCGGTCATGTGTTTCTGATCTTCGCGACCGGGCGCACGCAGGAGGAGATCCTCGCTGCGGCGCGCGAGCGGCTGACCAACGACGAGGCCACCGAGCGGGTCGTCGTCACCGACCAGCTGCGCCAGATCGCGCTGCTGCGACTGGAGCGGGTGCTCGATGCCCTCTGACGACGGCACCTCGCCCGAGTTCCACGCCAAGATCTCGACCCACATCCTCGACACGGTGAGCGGCGATCCCGCCCGTGATGTTTATGTGCGGTTGGAGCGACGGGACGCGCAGGGGTGGGGGACGATCGCCGAAGGGCGCACGGACGACGACGGCCGGCTGCGCTACCGGGTCCCGTTGCACGAGTGGCAGGCCGGGGGTTACCGCCTGTCCTTCTACGTCGAGCCCTATCTGGGCCCCGACTGCTTCTTCCCGGAGATCACGGTCGCCTTCCACGTCCGCGACCCCGAGCGGCACTATCACGTGCCGCTGCTGCTCAGCCGCTACGGATACACGACCTATCGAGGGAGCTGAACGCGCGTGGCGATCGTGCTCGGAGAAAACCGCTACGGCAAGGCCGAGACCCGGCTGGTCCGCGTCTCACGTGACGGCGAGACGCACACGCTGGCCGATTTCAACGTCAGCGTCGCGCTCTCCGGCGACCTGGCCGCGACCCATCTGACCGGCGACAACTCGGGTGTGCTCCCCACCGACACCATGAAGAACACGGTGTATGCCTTCGCGAAGGAACACGGCGTGGGCGAGCCCGAGGAGTTCGCGCTGCGCCTGGGCCGCCACTTCGTCGAGACCCAGACCCAGGTGCGGGCGGCGCGGATCGGCATCGAGTCGTACGGCTGGACGCGTCTGGGCCCGCACTCGTTCCGGCGGCAGGGCGACCACACGCGTACGGCGGAGATCACCGTGACGGTCGAGCAGACCCAGGTGGTGAGCGGGATCCAGGGGATGGTGCTGCTGAACTCGACCAACTCGGAGTTCCACGGCTTCCCGCGCGACCGTTACACGACACTGCCCGAGACCACCGACCGCATCCTCGCGACGGCGGTCGACGGCCGCTGGCGGCACCTCGCCGACGAAACCGACTGGGCGAAGTCCTATGAGGGTGCGATCGACGCTCTGACCAGGGCGTTCGTGGAGACGCACAGCCTTTCGCTGCAGCAGACGCTGTTCGCGATGGGCAGTCAGGTGCTCACCGACCGGGCCGAGATCGCCGAGATCCGGCTGGCGCTGCCGAACAAGCACCACTACCTGGTCGACCTGTCGCCGTTCGACCTCACCAACGACAACGAGGTCTTCATCGCCGGCGACCGGCCCTACGGGCTGATCGAGGGCACTGTGACCCGCGACGACGTGCCGCCGGCGATCACGGAGTGGTACCCATGATCGTCATCGAGAACGTCGCCGTGGCCACGGTCGACGCCGGCGACACCTATCACGCCGACGGCCATGTGGTGGTCGGCGACGACGGGCGCATCCTCGCCGTCGGGGCCGGCCCGGCGCCATCGATCAGCGCGGCACCGGGGCGTGGCGGGGCGCCCGGGATCAGTGGGGTGTCGGGGATCGGCCCGGCTTCCGAGCTCGGCGGAGCGTCGGGGGTCGGCGCGGCGTCGGGGGAGGTGCGGCGGGTCGACGGGGCGGGCTGCCTGGTCACTCCCGGGCTGGTCAACACGCATCACCACCTTTATCAGTGGGCGACCCGGGGGCTGGCGGTCGACGAGACGCTGTTCGGCTGGCTGACCACGCTCTATCCGATCTGGGGGCGGCTCGACGCCGATGTCGTGGGCGCGGCGGCCGGGGCGGGGCTGGGCTGGCTGGCGCTCTCCGGGTGCACCACGTCGATGGACCACCACTATGTCTTCCCGCGTGACGGGGGCGACGTGCTCGAGGCCGAGATCGAGGCGGCCCGGCGCATCGGGCTGCGCTTCCACCCCACGCGCGGGTCGATGGATCTCAGCCGCAAGGACGGCGGGCTCCCGCCCGACAACGTCGTCGAGAGCACCGACGAGGCGCTGGTGGCCACCGAGAAGGCGATCGACCGCTGGCACGACGCGTCGCCCGGCTCGATGCTGCGGATCGCGGTGGCGCCCTGCTCGCCGTTCTCGGTCACCGAGCGGCTGATGAGCGAGGCCGCCTCGCTGGCCCGGCGCAAGGGGGTCCGGCTGCATACACACCTGGCCGAGACCGATGACGAGGAGGACTTCTGCCGGGAGCGGTTCGGCTGCACCCCGGTGGAGTATGCGGAACGGCTCGGGTGGCTCGGCGACGACGTGTGGCTGGCCCACGGCGTGCACCTCGACGACTCGGCGATCGCCAAGCTCGGGGCCACGGGTACGGGCGTGGCGCACTGCCCGAGTTCGAACGCGCGGCTGGGTGCGGGTGTGGCCCGGGTGCGGGAACTGCTCGACCACCGGGTGCCGGTCGGCCTGGGGGTGGACGGTTCGGCCTCGCAGGAGGCGGGTCACCTGGGGGAGGAGTTGCGGCAGGCGCTCTACACGGCGCGGGCCCGGGGTGGGCCGAAGGCGCTGGACGCGCGGGAGGCGCTGCGGCTGGGGACGATGGGCGGCGCTCGCTGTCTGGGGCGGCAGGACGAGCTGGGGTCGCTCGAGGTGGGCAAGCTGGCCGACCTCGTGATGTGGCGGCTCGACGGGCTGGGGCACGCGGGCATCGACGATCGGCTGGTGGCGCTGGTGTTCGGGCCGGCCGCGCCGGTCGAGCTGGCGCTGGTCGGTGGGCGGCCGGTGGTCGAGCGGGCCGAACTCGTGAACGCCGATGCGGATACTCTTGCCCGCGACGCGGTCCGTGCCCACCGGCGTCTGCTCGACAGCGAGCGCTGAAGGCGTACGGGGAAACGGGTTTGACTGTGGGTTGCCGCGTGAAACCGGGGAGTATTTAAGGAAGTCTTAAGGTCGGATCGCGGGAAAAATGTTATCCGGAATGGAAATCGCGGCTACCTGCGGTGCTCTGGAAGGCAATTCCTAATTCTTTCTCCACGCGTTGAAAGAACGCTCTGACCTCTGCATACTCGCTTTCGAAACGGCCCGATAAAGCGAGCACGGCAGAGACGAGAGAGCAAGAAATGCGGACTGACCCCCAACACGTCGCCCCGCCCGATCCCCGCAAGCGTCGCCGCGTCACCCGCGTTGCCCTCGGCGCGGCCGTCGCCGTCGCGGTCGGTGGGAGTGGCGTCTACATCGCTACCGCCAACGCCGCCGAGACCGTTGTCCCGGGGCGGCTGCAGGCCGAGGCCTTCGCGGCCCAGTCGGGCGCGCAGACCGAGAACACCGGCGACGCCGACGGCGGCAAGAACGTCGGCTGGCTGGCGAACGGTGACTGGCTGAGCTACGACAACGTGACCATCGGCTCCACCGTCACCGCGCGCATCGCCTCCGACAACTCGACGGGTGGCTCGATCGAGCTGCGGCTCGGTTCGCAGACGGGCACGCTCCTGACCTCGATCCCGGTGACGAAGACCGGCGGCTGGCAGAAGTGGGTCACCAGGACCGCCACCGTGAAGGCGCCGGCCGGCAAGCAGACACTCGTCGCCGTGATGAAGAGCGCGCAGAAGTCCGACTTCGTGAACATCAACTGGTTCACGCTGGGCGGCACCACGACGACGCCCACCACGCCGCCCACGACTCAGCCGACCACGGCCCCGACGACCACCGCGCCGACGGCGGCGCCCAGCACGAGCGCTCCGGCCACCGGCGCCGGCTGGGTCGTGATGGACCAGGCCAAGTGGAAGGCCCAGCTCGCCGAGTTCAACGCGATGAAGCCCAAGGCGATCACCGGCAATCCCGTACGGGTGGCCGAGTTCAACGCCTCCTGCACGGTCAGCCACGCTCGGGCCGACGACCCGATCGTGCTGCCGGGTCTGCCGGGCGGCTCGCACATGCACTCGTTCCTCGGCAACAACGCGACGGACGCCTTTACGACGACCGACACCCTGCTGAAGAACACCGGTTCGAGCTGCAAGCCGGACGACGACCACTCGGCGTACTGGATCCCGAGCCTCTATGAGAACGGCAAGAAGGTCGAGCCGCACGGCGTCACGGTCTACTACGGCTCGCGTCTGCCCGACCCGACCAGGACCATGCCGCTGCCGCAGGGCTTCCGGATGGTCGTCGGTGACGCCAAGCGCCAGGTCGCCACGCCGAAGGGTGCCAACGGGCAGTTCTGGTGCGCCGGCGCCGGTGGCGAGATCGGTCGCAGCGCCGACGGCAACTGGCCGGTCTGCGCCAAGACCGCCGAGCTCACCTACCACCTGACCTTCCCGGACTGCTGGGACGGCGTCCACCTGGACAGCCCCGACCACAAGTCGCACACCGGCCCGGCCGACTCGTCCGGCAAGTGCAGCGGCAAGTTCCCGGTCGCCATCCCGTCGATCGCCTTCGTGATCGGCTACCCGACCTCGGGCTCGGCCGACGGCTTCGAGCTCAGCTCGGGCATGGCCAGCTCGATGCACGGCGACGTCTTCGCCGCCTGGGAGGACGCGGCCCTCGGCCACCGGGTCAAGGACTGCCTGGTGCAGAAGGCCAAGTGCGACACCTTCGGTAACCACTGATAACCGGTGCGGGCGCGCGCTCACCGTCCCCAGGTCGCGCCCGCACCTCACGCCAGGTCCGCCCATCTCCGTAGGGACCACGGAGGTGGGCGGACCTGTTTATCCACAGGCGGTTGCGAGGCACCCCGGCTCCACTACGGTTTGAGGGGAACAGCCGCATCGAGGGGAGCCGCCGACGATGACCGAGATCCTGTCCGACGAGGCCGTAGCGTTCGTCGCCGATCTGAACAGGCGCTTCCGCCCGCGGCGAGACGAACTTCTGCGCGCGCGGGCCGAACGCCGGGCCGCCATCGCCGCCGGCGGGTCGCTCGGCTTCCTGCCCGAGACGGCCGACATCCGCGCCGCCGAGTGGAGTGCGCCGCCCGCCCCGGCCGACCTGCGCGACCGTCGCGTCGAGATCACCGGCCCCACCGAGCGCAAGATGACCATCAACGCGCTCAACTCGGGGGCCAAGGTGTGGCTGGCCGACCTGGAAGACGCGAACACTCCGCACTGGTCCAACGTCGTCGACGGCCAGCAGAACCTGCACGACGCCATCCGGCGCACCATCACGCTCGAGACGGCCCAGAAGACGTACGAGCTCAACGGGGGTCCCTACCCGACGATCGTGATGCGCCCCCGCGGCTGGCACCTCGACGAGCGGCACCTGCCGGTCGACGGTGAGCCGGCCGTGGGCGCCCTGGTCGACTTCGGGCTCTACTTCTTCCACAACGCCAAGGAGCTGCTCGAACGCGGCAGCGGGCCCTATTTCTATCTGCCCAAGATGGAGTCCCACAAAGAGGCCGCGCTGTGGAACGACGTCTTCACCTACGCGCAGGAGACGCTCGGCATCCCGGTCGGCACGATCCGGGCCACCGTGCTCATCGAGACCATCCCGGCCGCGTTCGAGATGGAGGAGATCCTGCACGCGTTGCGGCCGCACATCTCCGGGCTCAACGCCGGCCGCTGGGACTACCTGTTCAGCATCATCAAATACTTCCGCGACAACCCGTCGATGGTGCTGCCCGACCGCGCGTCGGTCACGATGACGGCGCCGTTCATGCGGGCCTACACGGAATTGCTCGTCTCCACCTGTCACCGGCGGGGCGCCTTCGCGATGGGCGGCATGGCGGCGTTCATCCCCAGCCGGCGTGACCCGGCGGTCAACGAGGTCGCGCTGGCCAAGGTCCGGGAGGACAAGGAACGCGAGGCCGGCGACGGGTTCGACGGCTCGTGGGTCGCGCACCCCGACCTCGTGCCGGTGTGCGCCGAGATCTTCGACCGCGTGCTCGGTGACCGGCCCAACCAGCTCGACCGGCAGCGCCCCGAGGTCGAGGTCACCGCCGAGCAGCTGCTCAACGTCGCCGCCACGCCGGGCGAGGTCACCGAGGAGGGCCTGCGCAACGACGTCTCGGTCGGCCTGCAATATCTGGAGGCGTGGCTGCGCGGCAACGGCGCGGTGGCGATCAACAACCTGATGGAAGACGCGGCGACCGCCGAGATCTCGCGTTCGCAGGTGTGGCAGTGGATCCACAACGACGTACGCCTGCCCGACGGCACCGCCATCACCGCCGACCTCGTGGGCCGCATCGAGGACGAGGAGCTGGCCAAGATCCGCGAGGCGATCGGCGACGAGGCGTGGGCCGGCAGCCGCTTCGACGACGCGCGCAAGCTGTTCGAACGGGTCGCGCTGGCCGACGACTTCGCCGACTTCCTGACCACCGCCGCCTACGACTCGATCGACTGATGCGGCTCACCGGCACCGATTACGCCGATCTCGACGGCCGGCTCGCCGCGCACGACGCGTTTCTCGCGGCGCGCTACCCGGGCGAGCGTCCCGACCGGCAGCCCGTGCACACCGTCTACATTCCGGCCGACCGGCTCGACGGCTTCCGCGAGTGGGGCGCCGAGGCGCTGCGGGTGATGGAGCAGCACGACTTCCCGTGGTCGGTGCCGGGTGTCCGCGACAAACTGGCCCGCGAGCCGATCGAAGACCTGCGCGTCGACTTCGAGGACGGCTACGGCGTCCGCGACGACGACCAGGAAGACGCGGCGGTCCGCAAGGCGGCGACGATCCTGCGGGCCGGGGAGCGTCCACCGTTCCTCGGCCTGCGCGTCAAATCGCTGGAGGCCACCACCCGGCACCGGTCGCTGCGCACGCTCGACCTGTTCCTCGACTCCTATCAGGACGACCACTTCCTGATCACGCTGCCCAAGGTGAGCGGCGCCGACCAGGTGGCCGCGTTCGTCACGCTGCTGGAGAGGTTGGAGAACGCGTACGGGCTGGCCGCCGGCACGCTCCGCTTCGAGATCCAGATCGAGCTCCCGGCCGCCGTGCTCGCCGCCGACGGCACCGCCACCGTGGCCCGCCTGATCACCGCCGCCGACGGCCGCTGCACCGGTCTGCACTACGGCACGTACGACTACAGCGCCGCCGCCGGGGTCGCCGCCGCCTTCCAGGCCATGGACCACCCGGCCGCCGACCACGCCAAGGCCGTGATGCAGGCCGCCGCCGCCCAGACCGGGGTGCGGCTCTCCGACGGCTCGACCAACATCCTGCCCGTCGGCACCCGCGAGGAGGTGCAGGAGGCCTGGTCGATCCACCACCGCCTGGTCGGGCGATCCCTCGAACGCGGTTTCTACCAGGGTTGGGACCTGCACCCGGCTCAGCTGCCCACGCGCTACGCGGCCACGTACGCGTTCTTCCGCGAGGGCCGCGACACCGCCGTGGTCCGGCTCCAGCGCTACCTGTCCCGCGCCGACAGCGGCATCGCCGACGAACCCGCCACCGCCCGGGCGCTGGCCACCTATCTGTTGCGCGGCCTCAATTGCGGCGCCCTCACCGACGCCGGTTTCGCGCGGGAGGAGCTGCTGACGTTCCTCTAAGGCCTTCCGTACGCCGCGGCGGCCCAGAAGGATTCGAGCAACGTGTTGAGTGTTTCGGGCTGTTCGCGCTGGGGCTCGTGAGCCGCGCCGGGGATGGGGAACAGCTGGGCGTCGATGCGGGCGGCGACGGCGGTGCCGACGGTGGTCATCAGCTCGGCCATGCCGGGGCGGTAGCCGGGTGTGGCAGTTTCCCAGCCGCCGAGCACGACCAGCTTGGGGAACGGCGCCGCGTGCAGCGCTGCGGTCGGCAGGTCGGCCAGCCAGCACGGGCGTTCGTTCAGGGCCGTCCGGGCCGCGCGCAACACGCGGGCCGGTGGGCCGGGTCGGGGGCGGTCGCCGAAGACCACGTCGGCGTACGCCTCGGGGGAGCCCTGCCGGGCGGTGGCCATGAAGCGGCGGGCGTCCTCGATGGCGTTCGCGACCAGCGGTGCGTCGGTGGCTGCGGTGTGGGCGCACGGCTCTATCAGCACCAGCGAGCGCACCAGGTCGGGTTCCGCGGCGGCGGCCAGCATCGCGACCGTGCCGCCGTATGAATGGCCGACCAGGTGCACGCCCTTCGGTCCGGCGGCGGCCATCAGCGCGCGTACGTCGGTCGCGTCTACCGCGTAGTCGCTGGTGAACGGGCCTTCCAGGTCGGGGCTGTCGCCGAAGCCGCGCCGATCGGGGAGCAGCACCCGGCGGTTGGTCGCCAGCGGGCGCTGATGTTCGAACGTGCGTGACGCCCACGAGAGCGTGCCGTGCACCAGCAGCGCCGGCGTTGCCGCGGGTGGCCCGGGCCATTCGGTGACGTGGATCGGCGCGCGCATCCCCGCACGGTAGCCATGCCGGCCGAATACGGCGGCGCGGTGACCGGACCGGCCGGACAGCGCAGCGTGGTAACCGGGAACGCCGAGCGCGCCTGGAACGCCGGGCGCGCCGAACGCATCGGGCACGCCGGCCCGCGACGGGGCCACGAGGAAACGGGAACGGTCAGGAATCGAGAAGCGGGTGATGCCGCGGTGCCCATAGCGTGACCTGCGTCAACACCCGACGAGGAGGTCTGAGATGGGCAAGTGGATTCGGCAGGCGCACCGGTGGATGGCGGTGTTCTTCACGGTCACCGTGATCGCGACGACGGTGGCGCTGACCGTCGGTGGTGAGTCGCTGGTGTGGGTTTCGTACACGCCGTTGTTGCCGCTTGCGATGTTGTTCTTCTCGGGGGCCTATCTCTACCTGCAGCCGTATCGGGCGAAGCGCCGTCACTTGGGCGGCAACCCGGTCACGTGATCCAGGGCGGCGGCCACCCACGCGTCCAGGGAGTCGTCGTCCAGGTGGTCGCCGTCGACCAGGATCCAGCTCTTCATGGTGCGGCCGTTGCCTTCGAACGGGTGCACTCCGGGGCGGGTCAGCGCGGCCTCGACCTCGGGGACGCTCAAGCGCACGATCAGCTGGTCGTCGTGGACGCCCACCGTCATGTTGCCGTTGGTGAAGAAGGCCAAGGCGCCGAACATCTTGCGCTCGGTCACCGCCGGGTCGGTCAGGCGGTCGCGCAGACGCTGGACCAGCACGTCGTCGTAGGCCATGGCGGCAAACTACCGCAACACCTCGTACGTCAGGTGGGTCACAGCGCGACCCGGGTGACCGGCCGTAGGGAACGGGGAGAACGACGAGCTAGGAACCGGGCGTGTGCCGGCGGAACTGCTCCTCGAGGGTGTTCGCGGCCGGCCGTCCGTGCAGGCGAAGCCGGGCCATGCCGCCGTCGGGGAAGATGTCGAGCCTGGCGTGCGTGGCGACGCGCTCAGGCCGTACGGGGAAATGGTGTGGGGTGTCCGGACGCAGGGCGGTGCGCGGCAGGATGTCGAACCAGTCGACGCCGTCTTCGCTGCCGCGGACCGTGGCCCAGCCCGGCGCGTTGCCCTTGAAGTGGGTCGTGTCGAGGTCGACCAGCGTGATCTCGGCCGGCGCGGCCAGCCGGACCGTCACCCAGTCGTTCGCGTCGTCGCGGCGGCGGGACGTCTCCCAGCCGTCGCCCATGTGCTGGGCCAGGCCGGGCATCAGCATGTTTTCGGGGTGGCCGTAGAACATGTTGCTGCACTCGGTGATCCGGGCGCCGTTGACCAGCGCTGCCACGTCGAACACCTCGGGCAGCAGCCGCGGATCGGGAACCGCCGTGCCGTGCACGCGGAGCCGGGCCACACCGCCGTCCGGGAAGATCGTCAGCCGTACGTGGGTGAAGCGCCGCTCGTCGGTGACGGCGAACAGGTTGCGGCTGTCACCCTTGAGCGGCGACTTCGGGACCAGCGGGGTCCACGAAGCGGCCAGCAGCTCGGCCGGCTCCGGATAGCCCTCGACGGCCAGCCCGTCGATCGCCGCGTGGGGCGGGTAGTTGCCGGTGAAGAACGCCGTGTCGACGTCGACGCCCCGGATCACGCCGGGCGCGCCGAGCCGGATGATCGCCACGTCCGCGCCCGGTTCGCGCCGCCGCCGGGTCTCCCACCCGTCGTACACCTGGCCCTTGTGGTCGAAGGTGCGCGGCGCGTAGACCGGCGCCGTCGGGAGCACCAGGTGGTCGGCCGCCGCGAAGAACTCGTCGTTCGCGTGCACGACACCACCCCCGAGTGCACGCGAGGCCAGGTCGGGCAGCGTGGCGAAATCCTCGCCGAGGGCTCGTGAGACCGAGTCGGGCACAGCGGCGAAATCCTCCATCAGGCGTCCTTCCGCGTCAGGAACCTCCCCCGCGCCGATTCGCCGGTCACGGCGTGCCCGCGCAACCAGGTGGTGCGGACGACACCGGCCAACTTCTTTCCCGCGTACGGCGTGACGGGGTTCTTGTGGTGCAACCGGGCCGGCTCGACGACGAAGGTGTCGTCGGGGTCGAACGCGACCAGGTCGGCGTCGGCGCCCACCTCGATCCGGCCCTTGTCACGCAGCCCCACCAGGTCGGCCGGGCGGCGTGCCATCCAGTCGACCACGTCGGCGAGCGAATAGCCACGGGCACGGGCCGAGGTCCAGATCACCGGCAGACCCAGTTGCACCGACGCGATGCCGCCCCACGCCGCCGCGAAGTCGCCGGTGTCGCGCCGCTTGAGCTCGGGTGTGCAGGGGGAGTGGTCGCTGACCACACACGTGATCAGCCCGTCGGCCAGCGCCCGCCAGAGGAGGTCGGCGTTCGCGGCGTCGCGGATCGGCGGGCAGCACTTGAACTCGGTCGCGCCCTCGGGGATCTGGTCGGCGTCGAGGGTGAGGTAGTGCGGGCAGGTCTCGGCCGTGACCCGCAGCCCCTCGGCCCGGGCCGCCTCGATGAGCGGGAGGGCGGTGGCCGCCGAGAGATGCAGGATGTGCACGCGGCCGCCGGTCTGGCGGGCGGCGTCGATGGCGGTGCTCACGGCCGCATGCTCGGCCTCGACGGGCCGGGAGGCCAGGAACTCACCGTAGGTTGCCGAGCCCGGCAAATCGCCCAGATGGTCAGGGTCTTCGGCGTGCACGACAAACTGGGCGCGCGGCACGACCGAGACAGCCTCCCGCAGCTCCGCGGCCGACACGGGTGGAAACTCCGGCACCCCGGAATCGGCCAGGAAGGCCTTGAAGCCGAACACACCGGCAGCATGCAGAGCGGGCAATTTGGACACATTGCCGGGGATGGCGCCGCCCCAGAACCCGACGTCGACAAACGTCTGCCCCCGCGCGGCCGCCTGTTTGATGCCCAGGGCCTCGACGTCGACGGTCGGCGGCAGGCTGTTGAGCGGCATGTCGACGATGACGGTCACGCCACCGGCCGCCGCCGCGCGGGTCGCCGAGGCGAAACCCTCCCACTCTGTGCGGCCCGGCTCGTTCACATGCACGTGGGTGTCGACCAGGCCCGGCAGCAGCGCCGTCTCGCCCAGGTCGGTGTCGATCTCGGTGTCGAACACGTCGTCGTAGCCGGCCACCGCCACCACCTTGCCGCCCGACACGGCCACGGCGGCCGCCCGCTCGCCATCACCGAGGACCACCCGCCGAGAACGCAGAACCAGCTCCACCATCCGCCGACCCTAGCGCCGGTGTGTGACAGGAAAAATGAGCTCATGAGTCAGGGCTGGGTCACCACGACGGACGTCCGCAAGTTCCTGGCCGCCGCGGGCGATTTCCTGCGCGCCGACCCGGTCGGCAACACGTTGCTACTCACCGAGGCGGCCTACCCGACGGCCGAGGAACGGCTCTTCGGGTGGTGGGGTTCGCCCGCGACCGGCGCCTTCCTGCGGGCGCCCCGGCACGCGCCGGTCCTGACGCCGCTGCCCGACGATGCCTGGACGCCGCTGGCCTCGGTGCTGCCCGGAGTGACCGGGCTCGGCGTCGACACACGCTCGCTCGACCAGGCCCGCACCACGTGGCCCGGCCTCGAGGAACAGGTCCGCATCACGATCAGCCGGCTCGCCACCCCACCGCCGCCACCCGGCAAAGGGGCCCGCCGGGCGACCCTCGACGACCGCGACCTGCTGGTGCGCTGGTACCACGAGCTGATGGCGGCCAACCCGGGCGATCCGAGCGACCTGGCCTACGTGGTCGACTTTCCTCTCTCGTACGGGGGCCTGACGCTCTGGGAAGTTGACGGCGTCCCCACCGCGATGGCCGGCCGCACCCCCGTGATCGCCGGAATGACCCGGGTCGGCGCGACCTACGCCCCCGACGGCCGCACCGACGCGGTCTTCGCCGCCGCCTGCGCCGAGGCCGCCACCGTCGCGACCGATGTTGTGCTTCTCACCACCGCGCCGGGCGGGAAACGGGGCTTCGAGCCGGTCGGGTCGAGGAGCATGCTGAGGGCTATGACGCCGGAGACACCCGCGACGCCCACTCGAAAGCCTCCGCCGCCGGGAGCACCCGGTTCAGCGTGACCTCGGGTTTCATCAGCGGATAAGTGCGTCCGATGTTCCAGCTGCGCTCGTACGGCGGAGGGTCGAGCACCACCACACGGTGATCGCCGAGCAGTGGGATGTCGGCCGGCCGGCCCTCGTTCCAGATCGTCTCGCCGGTCGCGTCGGCCAGGTAGAACTGCCCGTGGATCGGCGACGGCGGCGACAGCTCGCCCTCGGTGGCCGACGCGACCCAGGCGGCCTCGGGCGGCGTGCCCGGCAGCAGCCCGCGCGAGGCCGGCCCGATCAGGGTCGCGGCCAGCAGGGTGTGCAGCTGGAAGTTGTCGCCCACGCCACTGATCGTCAGGTCGTACGCCTGCTTGGTCGGCCGGTGCAGCACGAGCAGCGGCTCGTCGTCGAGCACCTCGAGCAGCCCGTAGAGCCAGGCCGCGTCGTCGGCGTGCGGAGTCATCCCGGCCGTGGCCGCGGTCAGGCGTTCGCGCTGCGGCAGCGCCTGACGGGCCGGCTTCTGCTGAAGGGGCAGCAGCAGGCTGGGGATCCAGTCCTTCACCGTGAACCAGGCCTGCGTGATCTCGCCGGCCTCCTCGACGCTGAGCCCGGCCGAGGGCGCCGCCCGCACCAGGCGTTCGCGCAGGTCGCGGTATTCGTCGGCCGAGGTCGGGGCGGTCACCTCATTGCCCAGCTTGTCGGCCAGCACCCCGAACTGGGCGGCCAGCTCGAGCCCGGTCGCCAGGCGGTCGACCAGCACCGGCAGCACCGGTAGCGGGTCGGCGCCTTGCTCGATCAGACCGGCGACCAGCGTGGCCAGCATCCCGCCGTTGCCGAGGGCGACCTGTTCCAGCGCCGGAACCAGCGGCGCGAGCGCGGCGGTCAGTTCCGGCTGATCGGCTTGGGGGAGACGGTCCACAATGGCGCGGTAGCTCTTGGTCGAGGCCCGCGAGTCGAGCCGGATCACCGCCTTGGCCAGATCGGTGCAGAGCTCGGGCAGGGCGGTTCCGGGGCGTCCGAACATCCGCGCATCGTATGCGGGTCAGGGCAGTGACACCAGGCCGGAATGGTCGTCGAACGGCAGGTCGCCGCCCGCGACGGCGGTGATCCGGATGTCGGGCATGGTGAGCGCGCCCGACAGCGTGGTGGCCAGGGCGGTGTCGGCGGCGTCGCGGCCGGTCGCGATGCGGATCAGGCTCGGCCGGGGCGCGAGCCGGGTGGCGTCCCAGACCCGCCAGCGGCCGTCGAGCGCGGTCTCGACGACCAGGTGGAAGTCCATCGGGTCGAGCCCCGGCGCGTAGACGGCGGCGACCCGGGCCGGGATGTCGAGCGCGCGGCACAGCGTGGCGACCAGATGCGCGTAGTCGCGGCACACGCCCTCACCACTGAGCAGGGTGTCGACCGCGTCGGTGGTGGGGCCGCTGCTTCCCGGTGTGTACGCGAGATGGCCGTACACCCAGGAAGTGATCGCCCGTACGGTCTCCGCCGCGTCCTTCATCCCGCCGAACTGCCTGATCGCGAAGCCGCCGAGGCGGTCGGACGGGCAGTACCGGCTCGGGCGCGTGGCGATGATCCGCTCGACCTCGGTGACGCGTGACGGCTCGCCTCCGGGCCTGATCTCGGCCTCGTACGTGATCTCGACCCGTCCCTCGGGTGCGTGCAGCATCACCTGGCCGTCGTCGAGCTGTTTCAGCGCCCCTCTTGTCGCTGACAAATCGGACTTTTCCGTTTTTTCGGCCGAGATCTGCAGGACCACTTCGGCGGGTTCGGTGACGTCGAAGGCGAGGAGGCAACCGACCTGCGAGAAATCCACGTGAGCAAACTATCGGTCGCACGTTACGGTTTGCGGTCGTGAAGCGAATCGTGACGCTGATGCTGGTCGATCGCTCGGGCGAGGTGCTGGGCGAGGCCTCGCCGTTCGAGGCCGAGCTGCCGTGGTGGCAGGAGGTCAGCGGCTTCGGCCCCGGCGTCCAGGTGCTCCGGCTGCTGCGCGCCGAGCGCCCCGCGCCGCCCGGTGGCCGCGTCACCTATCTGGCCGAGGTCACCGGTTCCTTCCCCGGTCAGATCAACCCCGTTTCCCCGTACGGCGAAAGCCTCGTGAAGCCCCACCCCCAGCGAGCGCCGTACGCCGAGGTGGGAGGGCCGACCGCCTCGATCGACTGGGCGACGTCGGTCGTGCCCGGGGTGACCGCGCATCAGCAGCGCACCTGGAACCTGTCGGCCATCTGGCGGCTGAACGACCCAACCGGCCGTCCCGTGGCATGGCTCAAGCAGGTGCCGAACTTCTTCGCCCACGAGCCGTACGCGCTGCGCATGGTCGGCGCCGCCTTCCCCGGCCTGGTGCCTTCGCTGATCGCCGACGGCGACAACGGCCGGATGCTGCTGGCCCACGCCCCCGGCGAGGACCGCTACGGCGCGGGAGCCGAGGTGTGCGCTCGCATAGCGGCCGCTTTCCACCCCGTGCAGGCCCACTTCGCCGCCGACCCCGGGCCGCTGGCGGGAATCCCCGACGCCCGCCTGAAGGTCGAACCGTACGCGGAGGTCGCCGAGCCGTTCTCCGCGTCCATTCCCGGCCTGGAAGCCCTGATCGAAGACCTGCCGTCCCGGTTCGCCGCGATCGCCGAGTGCGGCCTGCCCGACACCCTGGTCCACGGAGACCTGCACCCCGGCAACGTCCGCACCGACGACGCCGGCCGTCTGACCATCATGGACTGGGGCGACTGCACGTTCGGCCACCCGGCCCTCGACATCCTGCGCCTGACCGACGGCGCCACCGGCGAGGGTTCACCCCTGGCCGCCCGCGACCAGTTGCTGGCCGATTGGGCCACCCGCTGGAAGCAGACGGTCCCCGGTTCGGACCCGTTGCGGGCGGTCTCCCTGATGCGGCCCGTGGCCCCGCTGCGGGCGGCGCTGCTCTACGCCACGTTCCTCGAGAACATCGAGCCCACCGAACACCCGTACCACGCGGCCGACGTCCCCGACCGGTTGTCCGCAGCCGTGGTCGCCGCATGACTTTTCCGGTGTCGCGCCGCCGGTGTCCCAGCTGCCGTCCGCAGGACTCTTCCGCACCGCGGACCGGAGTCGTGACAGGTTGTTGGCCGGAGCGCAAGCTTTTCGGTAACGTCGTGTTTCTGGAAACGTCGCGTTACTGAAAGGGCGTTCGGGTGCGGCTGACACGAGCCCAGAGCCAGGAGCAGACCCACGCGCGGCTGCTCGGGGCGGGGCGGGAAGTGTTTCTGCGGCGCGGCTATCTGGCGGCGACCGTCGAGGAGGTCGCGGCCGAGGGCGGCTACACGCGTGGGGCGGTCTACAAGCACTTCGGTGGCAAGGAAGGGCTCTGGCACGCGCTGGTCGAGGCCAACAGCGAGGCCGTGGCCGGGGCGATCGGTGCGGCGTTGCGAGAGGCCGGCAGCCGCGAGGAGTTGCTGGCCGCGCTCAACCCGGGGCACGTCGCCGCGGAAGTTGGTCGCTGGGCGCTCGTGTCGGCCGAGGCCACGGCGGCGCTGGCCGGGCGGGCGGAGCATGCGGGGCGGGTCGCGGACGTGCAGGCACGGCTCGATGGGGAACTCGGCGCGCGGCTGACCGAGAGCTGCGATCGACTCGGGCTGCGCCCGGCTCTGCCGGTCCCGCAGCTGGTCGCGGCCTGGGGTGCGCTCAGCGCGGGGCTGGTCCTGCGGCACGCGATGAATGACGGAACCGACGTTGTGGCCGTGGCGGCCGGGACCCTGGCGGCGCTTCTGCCATCCGCGGGCGAGGAGGCGGCATGTTCATGAGATGGCTGCGGCGGCGCTTCCGGGCGCTGGGCGGCGTCGCCGACGCGGTGTCCCACGCCGACACCGGGCCCTACGCCGGGGCACCGAGAAATCCCGAACTGCGCGTCGGGGACGAGAAGTCCTATTCAACCGTCATCTACACGGCCGACCGCGCCACCACGCAGGCCGGCTCGTGGCTGGACGAGTCCCAGATGCCGGCGGCCCGGCAGGCCCGGCGACGCGCTCGGCGCCACGTGGTCTGAGCGCCCCATATAGCGTGCGTATCCCCGGGGTCAGAGCAGGCGTGCGACTGCCAACGGGGTCAGAGCAGGTGTGCGACTGCCAGCGGGGTCAGAGCAGGTGCGGATGCCAACGGGGTCAGAGCAAGCGGGTGATGGCCTCGGACTCCGGGTCGCCCGCGGTGTCGGTCACGGTGCAGAAGCGCCAGGCCTGGTCGTCGTTGCGGGTCAGCGTGACCCGGAATGTGGTCGGAGCCAGCTGGGGACGGTCCTCCAGCCAGATCGTGCGGGCCGACGGGCTCAGCCCACTGTGACTGCGGACGACAACCGGCTCGGCCGGGCGGGACGCCTGGAAACGCACGACCACGCGGTCTCCGGCGGGCGACGACGGGCCGGTGATTGACGTCAGCACGACCGCGCTGGTGCGCACGCGCGCGTCCTGGTCGACCAGGGACGCCAGCTCCTCGGTGAGGGATTCGGCGCCGGCGCAACCGGGGGTGGTGACCTTCGAGGCGAGTGCCGGGTCGGGGGCGGAGAGCAGCCATTGCCCGTACGCGATCAGGGAACCGACAACCGCAGGCCAGTCGTCCCCGGTGTTCGCGAGAACTGGCGCCGCCGCGACCGGTGTGACAGGCGGGGTCGAAGGGGCCGCCGGGGCCGCCGCGGAACGGGCCGACGCGCAACCGGTCAGCATGGCCACGGCGACGAGCAGCGGAACGATGCGACGCACGGGTGACCTCCCGGAAAGCAACGAAGCGGCGGTTGTTCACCAGTCACGATCGGTGTCCCGTACGGATCGATGAGTGCGAAACGGTTGCCGCCGGGTTGCCGCGGTTAGGGTGAGGCCGTGGGGCCGCGGGCGGGCTTTGTCGAGCGGATCCGGCAAGGGGGAGTCGCCCTCTCGCCGCGGCTGGCCGCTGCCTTCGCCGAGGTGCCGCGTGAGGTGTTCGTGCCCGACGGGTTCCAGCGCCGCGACGGCACGTGGGCCAAGCCGGCCGACCCTGACTTCCTCGACGTCGTCTACAGCGACGACGTTCTGATCACCAAGGTCGACGGCCGTACGCCGGTCAGCTCGTCCAGCCAGCCGTCGCTGATGGCGCTCATGATCGAGACGCTGGACGTCCACCCCGGCCAGACCGTGCTCGAGATCGGGGCCGGGACCGGCTACAACGCGGCGCTGCTGGCCGGTCTCGGCGCGCGGGTCGTCAGCATCGACGTGCAGGAGGACGTCGTCGAACGCGCCCGCGCGTCGCTGGCCCGGGCGGGAGTCGCGGGCGTACGGGTGGAGCACGCCGACGGCTACGCGGGCCTCCCGGAGCTGGCCGTCGACCGGGTGATCGTCACCGTCGGCGTGGCCGGGATCTCGCCGCACTGGCCGGCACCGATCGTGGCCCCGGTCGAACACGCCGGCACCCATCCCGTCCTGGCGATCGCCGAAGACTTGACGGCCCGTGTCGTCACGCCGGCCGGGTTCATGACCGCCGCCGGGCCGCTGACCGCCGCCCACCCGTTCCCCACACCCGCGCCGCCGGGCACGATCAAGGGCTTCATCCCGTACGGGGAAAGCCGTTGGAACCCGCCCCTGGAACCGCTCGCCTATCGTGACCTCTGGTACGCGGCCGGGGTGTGGAACCGCCGCGCGACCCACGCCGCCGTGCCCGGTCACGAGCAGAGTTGCCTGGTGCTGCTCGACGAGGACCGTACGGGTGGTGCGGTGATCCTGCCCGACGGCCAGGTGCTGGCCGGTGGCGGCGCGGCCGACCGTTACGCGGCCGACGCCCACACGATCCTCGACCGCTGGCTCGACCTCGGACGCCCGCCCATGGGCGTGTGGCGCATCGGCCTCGCGGCCGGCGGCGACCCCGACGCACCGATCCTGATGCCGCACACGTGGGAGTTCTGAAGTGACTGCTGCCTCACGACGGGGAGTACGAAGTGACTGCTGCCTCACGACGGGGAGTACGAAGTGACTGATGCCGACCGGGTCCGCGCCTGGCTGCGTGACCGTGGCGCCGAGTCGATCCCGCACGCCGGGGGCTCGCTCTACGAGCACCTGGGCCGGGTGCACGAACGCCTCCGCGGCCACGCTCTCGGCGAGGACGAGCAGCTCGCGGGTCTGACCCACGCCGCGTACGGGACCGACGGCTTCCCCGTCGTGCTGCTCGACGTGACCGCCCGGCAGGAACTGCGCGACCTGATCGGCCCGGCCGCCGAGGCGCTGGTCTACCGTTACGGCGGCTGCGACCGTGACCGTACGTGGCGGGCGCTGCCGCAGACCCAGACCGTCTGGAGCCGTTTCACCGGCCACGCCGAGTCACCGACCCCGGCCGAGGTGCGCGCCTTCGCCGACCTCAGCATCGTCAACGAGCTCGACGTCTACGAGCGCTCGGACGAGATCGCGGCCAAGGCCGGTGACTACTTCCGGTCGGTCTTCCCGACGTGGGCCCCGTTGGCGTCGCCTTCCGTGATGGAGGACTGCCGCCGCACGCTCACCATCGGTTAGCCAGCCGGTCCCGCCAACGGCGTCCGTCCGGGTCGTACGCCAGCCGATACGCCGGCGACGCCCACCACCGCTGATACCAGGGCAGCGGCGTGGTTTCGTGCGGCATGAGCCGTCCCGGGGGCCGCTCACCCGTGCGTCCCGCGTCGTGCCACTTCTTCAGAGCATCGGCCGCCGCGGTCATTTCCCGTACGGCGTCAGCGGGGTCTTCGAGACTGGCATCCTCGCGGCACAGGTGCTCCCGCATCAGCGTCTGCCGGAGCCGCCGCGGGAACTGCCGTGCCTCGTCGCCCAGGCCGGCCGGATCGAGCGGCGCCCGCCCGTCGCGTGTCTCGTCGAGGATGGCGTTGGACAGCTCGCTGTCGTGCGTCCACGAACGACGGTTGAAGTTGTCGCTGCCCACGCTGCACCACACGTCGTCGATCACGCAGACCTTGGCGTGCACGTAGATCGGTGTGCCGGCCTCGTTCTCCAGGTCGAAGATGTGCACCCGCTCGGGCGCGGCCATCGTGCAGAGCGCGATCGCCTTCTCGCGGCCGATCTGGTTGGGCGGCAACGCGAACGCGCCGTCCACGTCCGGATGCCGGGGCACCACGGCGATCAGATGCAGGTCGGGGTGGGCCCGCAGCGCGTCCGCGAACAACCGGGCCACCTCGGCCGACCACAGGTACTGGTCCTCGAGATAGATGAGCCGCCGCGCCCGCTTGATCGCCTTCGTGTAACCGCGGGCGATGCTCTGCTCCCCGTGCGGCGCGAAGTCGTACTTCGGGCGCATCGCCGGATACGTCCGCAGGGTCTGGACGTTCAGGGTCCCGCACTCGGGCGGGTCCGGCGGCTGTTCCGGCAGCTTGTCGGCGCTCATGTCGGCGTGCTGCAGCTTGTCGGTGATCGTCGAGATCGGCCCGTGCTGGTCCAGGTCGTCGGGCTCGTTCCACCGCTCCCGGAATGTGAGGTCGAGCACCCCCACGACCGGCCCCCGCAGGGCGAGCTGCACGTCGTGCCAGGGCGGATTCGGCCCGTACGCCTTGGCCATCGCCACCGCCTGCGGATCACCGAGGTGCCGTTCGTCGTCGCGCCGGCTGTGACACAGGTCGATGCCGCCCGCGAACGCCACGTCGAGCTCGGGCCGGCCCGGGTGCCTCAGCACGACGAGCTTCTGATGGTGTGAACCCCCACGGCGTACGCGCTGGTCGAGCAGGACCTCCCCGCCCGCCTCGCGGATCGCCTCGCTGAGGTTGCGGTTCTCCTCCTCGCTGTAGGCGAGCTTGTCGAGGTGGGAACGCCAGAGCAGCCCCTTGACCACCACACCGCGCCGGGCCGCGTCGCTGAACAGCTCGGCGATGGTCGGGCCGTCGTCGCGCATCCGCTCGTCCGGGTCGCCCCGCCAGTCGGTGAAGAACAGGTGGTCACCCTCGCGGAGACTTTCCACCTCCGTAACCAGGCGGTCAAAATATGTTTTGCCGTGAATAAGCGGTTCGGCAGCGTTTCCCGCGCACCATGTGGGTATGGAGGAGTCCGGGTTGCCACGCTCCTCTGTACTGAGAAACCAGTCCGGAATTGGCACGCCCTCGAATCTAAGACGCCAGCCCGGCGCCCGCACGCCGAGACGCCCCGGAGGGACCAGCCCATGAGCAGCGAACCCATCGCCACCACCGCCGCCGCCACCGACACCGAAGCCGCCGCCTCCGCCGAGAAGGGGCTGCTGATCGCCATGCTGCTGCTGGTCCTGCTGGGCGTCGGCGCGATGATGTTCATGGTCTGACCTTCGTCGCCCGGAACGCCAGGGTGGTCGGAACCGGACTGCCGCCCTCGGCGAAGCCCGTCAGGGTGAGTCCCGCGTCGAGCACCGCCTGGAACAGCGCAGGCAGGGGGATGTGCGTAGCGCCGACCCGGTTGCGTACCCCCTCGGTAGTCCAGGAATCCTTGGTCCAGTGACCGTCGAGATAGCCCGGCCTGATCACCACAGCCGCGGGATCGCTGCGATCGGCGAACCCGCCGCAGAAGGCCGGATGCACTCCCACGTGGATAAACACGCCACCTTCGTCGAGCACCCGGCCGACCTCGCGCAACACGGCCGGGTAGTCCCCCATGTCGGTGTGCACCAGCATCGCGACAACCGCCGGCACCGACCCGCTCCGCACCGGCAGCCGGGTCGCATCCGCTCGCGCCACCGGAAGTTTGCTTCTCCCGTACGCCAGCATGCCCGCCGACAGATCCACTCCGACCGGCGACCAGCCGAGGCTCTTCAGCTGGGCCGCGTGCACCCCGGTGCCACAGCCGACCTCGAGACAGGTGCCGCTGCCCCGCCCCAGAAGTTCGTCCAGCTGACGCTGCACACCGATCGGATCACCGGGCCGGCTCGCCGGCAGGAAGTCGTTCTCATACCAGTCCGCGATCTCGTCATACGCCGCTGTGGGTGCCATGCCGCCATCCTGCCCGAGCCCGGAGGCTCCGATCGGGTTATCCACAGTGCAGAGTTATCCACAGCCACCCCCGCCAAGATCGCCCACCTTTGGCAGGATGAGAAATAGGGTGGGGGTCCCCCGGTAGGGAGGGCCTTGCCGTGTGGGTTGATCAAGTGGGCACGGCGCGGGCCGGTCCGCCGCTGTCCCTCCGCCGCTGTCCGTCCGCCACTGCTCGTCCGCCACTGCCCCGTCCGACGCAGGGCGTCCGACGCTGGGCGACTGCCGCTCGGGCCACAGCTCCGCCGCCGGATTGATAGATTTCCTTCATGATCGAGAGTCGGTTGCCACGACCGTTGTTCGTCGCCGCCGACGTGCACGGACACCGCTCGGAGTTTCGGGGTGTCCTGCGCGACTCCGGTCTGGTCGATGGCGCCGGCCAGTGGTCGGGGCGGGATGCCCGGTTGTGGCTTCTGGGCGACTACGTCGACCGGGGACCGGACGGCATCGGCGTCATCGACGACATCCGGCGGTGGACCCGGCAGGCCGCCGAGGCGGGCGGCGAGGTCGGCGCACTCCTGGGCAATCACGAGGTGCAATTGATGGCGGCTCACCTCTTCGGCACGACGCCGGTGCCCGGATGGGACGAGCCGGGCGGTTTCCGGGGTGGCTGGGCTCGCTTCGGAGGGCGCGACGACGACCTGCGCCGGCTCACCGGTGACCACGTCTCATGGATCGCCGCTCGGCCCGCCATGACGGTGCTCGACGATCACCTGCTGATCCACTCCGACACCACTTCCTACCTCGAATTCGGTGACAGCGTCACCGCCGTCAACGCCGCGGTCAGCGAAGCTCTCGCCGACCGTGACGTCCGGGGCTGGGCACTGTTCGCCCGGCGGATGAGCGACCGCGGCTCCTTCCGCGACAGCGAGACCGCCGCGCCCGGCGATGCGGTCAGCACCATGCTCAGAACGTATGGCGCCGGCCGGCTGGTGCATGGGCACAGCACCCTGACCAAGCACTTCGGGATGGTGCCGGGCGAGGTGCGCGAGCCGTTGCGATACGCAGCCGGCCGCGTCCTCAACATCGACGGCGGCGTCTATGAGGGCGGTCGGATCCTGCTCACCCGGCTTGCCTGAGGAACGGCACACAGCCACGGTCCGGGCGTGAGATCAGACCGGTGGGCGGGTGCGGTCCCAGGCCAGCACGTCTTGAACAGTCGTTTCCAACGGCGTCACCGTCTGGTCCTCGGCCGGCTTGCGGTTCTGGGTGTTCCACAGTTCGCGCGGCTTCACCAGCGGAAAGTACGACTGCTCGGGCACCGGCACGATCTCGACCTCGGTGCCGGCGGCGGCCGCGCAGACCGCCATCAAGCCAGCCAGGTCGGTCGACGGGCCGGCCGCCGTGTGGGCGCCACCCCGGTCCTTGTCGAGAAGCTTCACCACGAGCCGGGCCAGGTCGCGCGAATCGACCAACTGCACGGGCTGTGACGGGTCGCCGGGGAGCTCGAAACGGCCGCCGCGTGCGGCCGCCCGCGTCCAAGTGGTGAGGCCGGTCTGGTTGTCGTGCGGGCCGGCCACCTTCACCGGCCGTACGATCGTGGCCCGCTCGCCGAAACGGGCCACCACCTCCCGCTCGCAGGCCACCTTGGACGGACCGTAGGTGGCGTTGGTCAACGGCGGCTCGGCGTCGGGGATCGCGGGGCGCAGCTCGTCACCCGCCCCGGCGAAGACGGCGTGGCTGGAGATGAAGAGATAGCGCCGTACGCGGTCACCCAGCGCATCCATCGTCTGGCGTACCTGCCACGGAAAGTAAGCGGTCACGTCGACGACCGCGTCCCACTCTCCGGTCATCAGTGAGGCGTAGTCGCCGGTCTCGCGGTCGCCGCGGCGGTGCTCGGCCGTGGGGAACAGGGGGCTGGTGCCACGGTTGAACAGGGTCGGCTCGTCCAGCTGTTCGGTGATGGCGCGGCCGACGAAACCGGTGCCGCCCAGCACGAGAACCCGCATCACAGTACCCATTCGTCGTCGCGGATGATCTCGACGATACCGCGCGGGCCGCGCCCGGTGACCGTGATCCCCTCGCCGCCGATCACCACATCGGTGTGCACGCTCGACATGTTCAGGCCCAGGTCGGCCCGCTGCTGCTCGCTCATCTCGCCCCCACCGGCGACCGCGAACGGGAAACTCTGACCCCACGCCACGTGACAGGCGGCGTTCTCGTCGAAGAGCATGTTGTGGAAGACCACGCCCGTACGGGCAATGCGGCTGTCCCGGTCGACCAGCGCCTCCTCACCCAGGTGGCGGGCGCCCTCGTCGGTGTCGAGGTGGGCGCGCACCACGTCGGCGTTCTCGTCGGCCGC
Organism: Paractinoplanes ovalisporus; assembly: GCF_016834655.1. Taxonomy (GTDB): domain Bacteria; phylum Actinomycetota; class Actinomycetes; order Mycobacteriales; family Micromonosporaceae; genus Actinoplanes; species Actinoplanes ovalisporus. The sequence continues at coordinate 103,916 of NZ_JAENHP010000025.1, read as the reverse complement.
CACCTCGGTGATCCGCCCACCGGCGAACGTCACCCGCAGACCGGTGATCACCTGGCCGGCGATCACCACCGGCCGGGTCACCCGGATCACGCCCTCGGCGCGGCGCCGGTCGGGGCTGGTGAACACCTCTTCGGTCGGGATGTTCGGCAGGTACGGGATCCCGTCGGCGTCGACCAGGCCGCCGCCCTTCCAGCGGCTGTCCGGAAGCAGGCCCACAGTCAGGTCGGTGCCCTCGCCGGAGTAGCGCAGCTCGGTCAGTTCGAGCGCGTCCAGCTGGCGGCCCCGCTCGGCGAGCATGCCGGCCCGCTTCTGCCAGGCCGCGACCGGATCCTCCACGTCGAGGCGCATGGCGGTGCCGACGGCCTTCCACAACCGTTCGACGTCGGGCTCGCCGAAGACCTCGCGCGCCCAGCCGGGGTTCGGGGCGCCCACGACGGTCCAGCGCATGCCGTTGAACACGGCCCGGCGCATCGCCTGCGTCTCCTCGGCGGGACCGGCGGCGACCTTGGCCGGGTCGAGCCCGTCGAGCAGGTGCGGGTCGGCCTCGCCGAGCAGCCGGATCCAGGCGGCGCCGGCCTCGCGCCACTCCTCGATGCGGGCCAGGGCCCACGGGCGTACGAGGGAAAGGTTTTCGATCGTCGCGTGCCGCACCGCCGACCGGCGCATCGGCCCGTCACTCCAGATCGGCTCCACCCAGGCGGCGCCCGCGGCGTACGCGGCCTCGGTCACGGCCCGGGCGATCTCGACGTGGGCCGTGTCCGTATAGAGCACAACGCCCTGCCCAGGCTGGACGTTGATGCCGCCCCGTACGACAAGCTCCGCGAACCGCTCGATCACCACCATGCGGAGCAGGGTAGATCAATCAGGGCGTCCCGGTGTGCATACCGGAACGCCCCCAATACGTCCCTTATGGAACTCTCCGTGATCAATCGGTGTGCGGCATGCGCTCGGCCGGGATGACGCCCAGCCGGCCCTTCTGGAAGTCCTCGAAGGCCTGCTTGAGCTCGGCCTGCGTGTTCATGACGAACGGGCCGTAGTGCGCCACCGGCTCCCGGATCGGGCGGCCGCCCATCACGAACAGCTCCATCGCCGGAATGTTGGAGTCCTGCGTGGCGTCGGCGCTGACCCGGATGGCGTCACCCTTGCCGTGCGCGGCGAGCTGACCGATGTGGATCGGGCGCTGCTCGACCCCCACCGTGCCGCGCCCGGCCAGCACGTAGACCAGCGCGTTGTAGTCGGGCTGCCAGGGCAGGTCGATCCGGGCGCCCGGCTGCAGCGTGATGTGGGCCAGGTTGATCGGCGTGAACGTGGAACCCGGACCGGCGTGCCCGCCGACCTCGCCCGCGATCACCCGGATCAGGCTGCCGCCGTCGGGCGTGGTCAGCAGGGCCGCCTCCCGCCCGCGGATGTCCTGGTACTTCGGCGTGATCATCTTGGCCGCCCGAGGCAGGTTGACCCACAGCTGCAGCCCGTGGAACAGGCCGCCGCTGGTCACCAGGTGCTCCGGCGGCGCCTCGATGTGCAGGATCCCCTGGCCGGCGGTCATCCACTGGGTGTCGCCGTTGGCGATCGTGCCACCGCTGCCCAGCGAGTCCTGGTGGTCCATGATCCCGTCGATCATGTAGGTGACCGTCTCGAACCCGCGGTGGGGGTGCCAAGGGGTCCCCTTCGGCTCGCCCGGCGCGTAGTCGACCTCACCCATCTGATCGAGGTGGATGAACGGGTCGAGTTCGTTCACCGGCACCCCGGCGAACGCCCGCCGCACCGGGAAGCCCTCACCCTCGAAGCCGCTCGGGGCGGTGGTGAGGCGGCGAACCGGACGGAAGCTCGTGGCGGCGGGGTCGAGCTGAGGAAGCCGCGGCAGAACAAGAACGTCGTCGACGGTGATGGCGGGCATGGCGTGCCTCCTGACTCGTGGTCCCTGAACCATAACTCTTTCAAAACTGAAATACCAGGGAGCCGGTTCAGGCCTTCCGCACCTTGGCGAACACCCGGGCGATCACGGCCAGTTCGTCCGGGTCGAGAAGGTCGATGAAGCTGTCCCGGACGGTGATGAGGTGCAGCGGCGCCGCGGACTCGAGCGCCCGCATACCCTCGTCGGTGAGTACGGCCTCCTGGCCGCGCCCGTCCTCCGGGCAGGGCTGCTTGCGAACCAGGCCACGCTTGACCATCGAGCTGATCTGGTAGGTGATGCGGCTCGGCGAGAAGACCAGCCGGCCCGCCAGTTCACCCATGCGGAGCCGGTGTTCGGGGGCCTCGGAGAGCACGACCAGCACGTGGTAGTCGTTCATGCTGAGGCCGGTCTGGGCGCGGAGCTCGTCTTCGAGGTGCGTGTGCAGTGCCCACGAGCTCTCGATGAAGGTGCGCCAGGCGACTTGCTGGGTGTCCGTCAGGGGGTCGGCCATCCGGAAACTGTAACTCTTTTCAGATTTGAAACACTAAGTGGTAGTCCTCACGTGAAGGCCCCCCACCTAACCCCGTCCACCCACCCGGGGGAGAGCTGGGGTTGAAGGTACGCCCCGTCAAGCTGATCAAGGGTGTTCGTCCACAGGACGGCGTTGCCGCCACAACGGGTTTTGCACAGGCTAAGGGGCCTCGATCGAACCGTCGGGGCGGCGGACCGTGGCGGCCCAGCGCTCATGCCCGCCCACCACCGGTTCGTAGCGCGCTGCCGCCTTCTCGTTCAAGTCGATGCCCCAACCGGGGGAAAGCGACGGGTGGGCGTAACCGGCCTCGATCACGGGAGTGCCGGGGAGGATCTCGTGGACCACGTCGGGGTAGATGTGGCCCTCCTGGATGCCGAACGCGGGACTTGTCACGTCGAGCGCCAAGTTCGCGGCGGCGCCGATCGGGGAGACGTCGGCGGGGGCGTGCCAGGCCGTTCGCACGCCGTGCATCTCGCACAACGTTGCCAGCTTCAGGCCGGGCGTGAAGCCGCCGATCGCGGAGATGTGGCAGCGCAGCAGGTCGACGCCGCCGGCGGTCACCAGGCGGGCGGCGTCGGCCACCGAGACGGTCAGTTCGCCCACGGCCAGCGGGACCGGGGCCTGAGCCCGTACGGCGGGAAGCTCGTCGTAATGCTCGGGCGCGATCACATCCTCCAGGAAGAACAGCCCGTACGGTTCCAGGGACCGCGCCAGTGTGACCGCCTGCTTCGGCGTGAGCCGGCTGTGCACGTCGTGAAGCAGTTCGACGTCGTCGCCGAGGCGGGCCCGGGCGGCGGCGAACAGGCGCGGGGTCTGGCGCAGGTAGAAGCCGACGTCCCAGCCGTCGGGGTAGGGCGCGCCGGGGTGGGCGTTCGAGGTGCCGGGCGCCCCGTACGTGCCTAGGCCGGGTTGACCGGTCTGCAGGCGGACGTGGCGGTAGCCGGCCTCGACCAGCGCCTGCGCGTCGTCCAGGGTCTCGTCGATCGTGGCGCCCGACGCGTGCAGATAGACCGGCACGGCGTCGCGCAGCCGCCCGCCGACCAGGTCGTGTACCGGCAGCCCGGCCCGTTTGCCGGCGATGTCCCACAGCGCCATGTCCACGCCGGACAGGGCGCTGTTGAGCACCGGACCGCCCCGCCAGTATGACGAGAAGTGCAGCGTGCGGTGGATGTCGGCGATCCGGGAGACGTCGCGGCCGAGCAGCAGCGGGGTGACGTGGGTGTCCAGCGCGGCGACCACGGCCGCGTAGCGCTGGTGGAAGGTCGCGCAGCCCAGCCCGTACAGGCCGGGCTCGGACGTGTCGATCCGCACCACGACCAGGTTGACGCCCTCGGGCGCGGTCACGACGGCCCGGACGCCGGTGATGGTGGGCGCGTTCATGCGAACACGTGGGTGGCGGTGAAGCCCAGCAGATCGCGGGCGGGGCTGAGGTCGATCGGCACCGTACGGCCGGGGAAGTGCGGCCTGGGTACGCCGGGATGGAACTGGTCGAGCAGCCACTCGGTCGGCTGGGGCGCGAGCGTGTCGGGCGCGGCCACATAGAGCACATGATTGCCGGGCACGGTGGGGGAGAGGGCCGCGACCAGGGCGGTGGCCGCGTCACGCACGTCGAGGTAACTCCACACGTCGGCGGCCCCGCGCCCAGGGTCACTCGTGTAGAGAGCGGCCATCGGACGGAGGCGATCGAACCCGCCGACGAACGGCAGGCGCAGAGCCGTCACGGTTGTGCCGTAACGGCGGTGGATCATGTCGGCGGTGGCCTCGTCGGCGCGCTTCGAGAGGGCGTACGGGTCGGTGATCTGCAGGGGCAACGAGGCGTCGATCGGCAGGTAGGGCAGGCTCAGCGGGACCCGCGCGAACGGCAGCCCGCCGATCGCGTAGCTGCTGGCGAACGCGATGCTGCTCACCCCGCGCCGGGCCGCCTGGTCGAGCACCGTGAACGTGGCCTGCGAGTTGTGCCCGAAGACCACCTCGTCGGGATCGCGGTCGGGGGTGGGGATGGCGGCCAGGTGGATGACCGCGTCGGCGCCTTCGAGAGCGTCCGCGACCCGCGCGGTGTCACGGGCGTCGGCCACGACCGTACGGGAAGCCTGGGTTGGGCCCGGCTCGGGAACCAGCGCGGTGGTGGTGATGCTCCGGGCGGCCAGGAGGTCGAGAACGGCGCTGCCGATCAGGCCGGCGGCTCCCGTGACCAGGACGTGAGCAGGCATGATCTGAAACTTACTCGCAACATCGGCTATCGTCGGGCCCTGGGTTCGGCCCGGCCTGTGGGGGTAGGCGATGGCGTTCCGGGTGGAGTACGAGGGCGAAGTGATCGAGTTCGCCACGCTGGATGCTGCCCTCGACTGCGCGCGCAACGCGATCGTCAACGACCTGGGCCGCATCGACGGCTGGTCGGTCGACCACGACGAGGAGCTCAACGACTGGTATGTGCGCGGGGTGCGCAACGGGCGCCGGATCGGTCCGACCGCGATCGTCGGCGGACCCCGGGCCCGTCAGGCCGTCTTCGAGGAGTGGGAACGCCGGGTCGTCTTCATCGGGGAGACGCCGGCTGAGGCGTTCGCGATGGCGGCCGCCTGGCTCGAGAAGCGGCCGGACATCACCACCCTGGGGGACGTCGGCTGGCATCACACCGCCGACGGTCACCAGCTGAGGGTCTACTACCGGGGTTGATCTTCCAAGGAGACCGAGCGCTCCATGTCGGCCTTCAGGCGGTCGAAGTCGATGCCCCGGTCGGCCATGATCAGCGCGGCCAGGCCCTTCCCCTCGCGCAGCAGCCCCAGCATGATGTGCTCGGGCGCGATGAACTTCTGCTTGAGCCGGATCGCCTCGCGCAGCGACAGCTCGAGCACCTTCTTGTTGCGGTTGGTGAAGGGGATGTGCCCGCTCGACGCGGAGAACTTGCCGAACAACCCCTTCTTCTTGGCCGGGCGCGGCAACTTCAGGGCGCCGGCTCCGAAGTTGGCTTCAATGGCTTCCCGTACGGCGGCCAGGTCGATCCCGATCGCCTTGAGCGCGGCCGCATCCTCGGCGTCGGCCTCGCTCAGCACCGGGCCGTCCTGCGTGTGCCCGCCGATGCGCTCGAGGATGTCGGCGCGGACAGTCTCGGCATCGAGCCCGGTCGAGCGGGCGACCGCGCCGTCCGGATCGGCCAGCAGCGCGAGAAGCACGTGTTCGGTGCCGATGTGCTCGTGGTGCATCGACCGGGCGTCGGTCTGGGCGGTGACGACGACGGCGCGCGCGTCCGCGGTGAATCGCTCGAACATTGTTCAGTCCTCCCGTGGGTCCGGCGCCGGCATCAGGCGCGCGTGCTTTTTGTGTACGCCCTGGCGGGTCACCTCGAGCGCGTCGGCGATCTCCTGCCAGGACCAGCCCTTGCGGCGGGCGTTGGCCACCTGCAGATGCTCGAGGCCCTCGAGCAGGCGGCGCAGCGCCACGACCGCGCGCAGGCCGACCCGGGGATCGGCGCTGCTCGCCGCCGCGGCGAGGTCGGTTGCTTCGGTCATCCTGTCAACTTACGTTGACGCGGCGCCCCCGTCAACCCCGGTTGACACGCAAGGCAAAAAAGAAGGCCGACCCGGGATGGGTCGGCCTTCCGGCTACTGGCCGCGGCCAGTCTTTTCCTGCAACTCGTCGATCTTGCGGGACGCGTCGGCCTTGGTCAGGCCCTCCGGCACCTCTTCGTGCGCCTCGGTGGCCAGCGTGTGCAGGTAGGACTCCTGCGCGCCGGTCGCCGGTTCGTCACCGGTGGTCCAGTCGGACGGGTCTTTCTCGGCGTTCAGATCGGTCATGGCGCTCATCTCCTTCGAACGCCTGTTCCCTTACCCGCCGTAGGTCAGCTCCATGCCGATGATGTCGTTGTAGGCGACATTCAACTCGACTGGGCGATGCACCGGCGCGGTGACGGCGAACGGGGCGCCGTGCGGGTCGACCATCTCGACGTAGCTGCCCAGGCCCATCTCGACCGGTCCCGAGATCACCCGGCCGCCCAGCCCGGCGCAGCGGTCGATCGCCTCGGTGGTGTCGGCCACCTGGAAAGAGGGCTGCCAGCGGACGTCGTAGCGGCCGGTGATCAGGCCGGCCACCGAGTCGTGGGCCTCGGACAGCCACTCGCTGCTGCCGAATTCCTGCGTCAGTGTCCAGCCGAAGACCGAGCCGTAGAACCGGGTCGCCGCGGTGACGTCGTCGGTGATCAGATCGGACCACTCCATCGTGCCCGGCTCGCCGCGCAGCTGGGCGCCGGCGAACCCGGCGGCCTGCCACAGGCCGAACATCGCACCGGAGGCGTCGGCCATGACCGCCGTACGGGCGCCGTGGCGCTCCTCGGGCCAGGTCAGCTGCCGCCCGTAGGCGTTGGTGACGTCGGTGATCGTGGTCTGCAGGTCGGGTGCGGCCAGGTAGGTCAGCCAGCCCTCGGACCGTTCCGGACGGGTCCGGCCGATGCCGGCCACCGCGTTGCCGTCGAGCAGGAATCGATCGCCCTCGACCTGCCAGCCGAAGAGTCCGGCGTAGAAACCAGCCGCATCGTCCGGGTCGGAAGCTGTCAGTTCCACCCAGCAAGGCGTCGACGGCGCAAAGCCTCTTATCCGCATATACCGCTCCAACGTGGACGTCCCCGAATGAGGAAGACTCTACGGCAATCTATACGCGCCGTCACTACCCTGGGGTTCAATGTCCGCTTTAGAGCATCTTTCCGCTACCTAAAGTGACTGCCTGTAGGTTAGGTGTTACACGAGCGTGAACGGGCCGGAATCCTGCCAGTAGTGGGAGCGTGTCCAGCCACGTTTGTCAATCAGTTGTCGTACGTGGAATAAGCATTTCGAACCACACCGTGGTGCCCCGCACGGTCGGGTCGGTGCCCCACGAATCGCTCAGTTCCTCGATCAGGCCGAGCCCGCGGCCGCGGCTGCTCATCGTGTCGGCGTGCGCCCGGATCAGGTTGCCCCGCGTGCCGGTGTCGGCCACCGAGACCAGCAGCCGTTCGGCGTTCAGGTCGATGTGCACCTGGGCCGGCGTGCCCGCGTGCAGCAGCGCGTTGGTGGTGAGCTCGCTCGTGCAGAGGATGGCGGCGCCGACGATCGGCTCGGGCACCGACCATTCGCGCAGGCGCGTGCTCATCCACTGGCGTACGCGGCTCGGGCCCGTCGGTTCGGCCGGCACGTGCATGGTCGCCGACCGGCTCATCGCCACCGCGTGCTCGACCGCGAGCACCGCCACGTCGTCGTCGGTCGAACCCTCCACGGCCGAGGTCGCCAGCGAGCACAGGTTGCGCGGGTCGCCGCTGGACGCCGCCGCGGTCGCCGCCACCAGCGCGTCGAGGCCGTCGTTGAGGGCCCGGCCCCGGCGCTCGACCACGCCGTCGCTGAACATCAGGATCGAGTCGCCCGGTTCCAGGCGCACCTGACCGGTCTGCCAGCGCCCGCCCAGCCCGAGCGGCGCGCCCGGCGGCACCTTGGCCAGCTCGGCCGTGGGGCGGCCGCCGCCCTGACCGGCGCGGCGCAGCACCGGTGGCGGGTGTCCGGCGCTCGACATGGTGATCGTGCCGTCGGCCGGGTCGAGCACCCCGTAGACCACGGTCACGAAGATCTCTTCGTTGCGCGACTCGGCGCCCAGCGAGCCGACCAGCCGGTCGAGGCCCGCGAGCACGCTCGGCGGCGACGGATCGGTCAGCGCCATCGCCCGCAGCGCGGCCCGCACCTGGCCCATCACCGCGGCGGCGCGCACGTCGTGGCCGGACACGTCGCCCAGCACCATCGCCAGCCGCCCGTCGAGCAGCCGGAACGCGTCGTAGAAGTCGCCGCCGGCCGCGTTGCCGTCGACGCCCACGTCGTAGCGGGCGGCGATGCGGAACGTTTCAAGCTCGGGCAGGTGTTCGGGCAGCATGCTGCGCTGCAGAAGCTGGGCCGTGCCGTGCTGCGCCTCGAACCGCCGGGCCCGCTCGGCCGCCTGCGCGACCAGTTGGGCGGCCGCGTTGAGCAGCGCGCGCTCGGCCGGCAGCCAGGTGTGGGCCTCGCGGTAGCCGATCGTCAGCGCGCCGGTGAGCAGGGGCGTGCGCAGCGGCAGCGCGGCCAGGGCGCGGATCCGCCGTTCATGACGGTCGGACGCCACCGCCACCAGAGGTTCCCCATCCGGTACGAACGTCGCCTGCCCCGACTGCGCGGCGGTCACTATCGGCGCACGCGGATCGTTCGGCACCCGCTTCCACACCGGCGGCAGCCGCTCGTCGGCCTCGTCGAGCATCTCGCCCCGGATCCGCCGGACATAGCGGTAGGCCCCGCCGTCGTCGACCGCGAACGTGCAGTGGTCGAGGTCGAACGAGGCCATCGCGTAACCCAGCACGACCCGGGCCACGTCGTCGATGGTGAGGGCGCCGGCCAGCTTCGAGGTCAGCTCGCCCAGGTTCTGCAGCCGGCGGGTCACCTGGGTGGTCTCGGCGGCCACCGTGAGCACGCCGCTGACCTTGCCGCGCAGGTCACGCACCACGGAGTGGCCCCGGGTGAAGAACGCCTGCTCGGGGCGCCCCGGCTGACCCCGGATGACGGTGAGGGGAGCCTCGGCCTCGAGCACCGGCCGCCCGCCGCGGTAGACCTCCTCGACGACCCCGCCCAGCCCGCGCGACTGCCACAGATCGCCCAGGACCTCGGCCGCGGGCTGGCCCAGCGCGGCCGGGTGCAGGGAACCGAGCAGGTCGGCGTACGCGTCGTTGTAGATCAGCAGGAAGCCGTCGCCGTGGCTGTAGGCCATCGGCATCGGGGAGGACAACACGAGCTCGACGGTCGCCGAGACGGCCGGGTCCCAGTGGTCGCGCGGCCCGAGCTCGGTGCCGCTCCAGTCGCGCCCGTGCACGAGCTCGGTGCAGCCGGGCCGCCCGGCCGGTGTGGCGGCGGCCTGCGAGGGCAACGCGGGCATCACTGAGGGGCTCACCCCGCCACCCGTCCCGGCCATGCGAAAAGAGTATCCCGACTCCGCCATTCGGACGATGCCGCACCGGCCAACCGTCCGATTCTTGACGGTACGACCCCCTGATCCCTCTCGGGTGTTCTGTTCGCCCTCTAACTCTGAGTAGCCATCATGCGGTCCCGTGGGCTGGCAATTCCTGGCTGTCGTCACTTAGGGTGTCGATCGTGACCGATGATCGCCGCCCTCATGCCGCCGTCACCGGACAATTCCTCTCCGCGCCCACCCCGCAGCGGCTGGTTCCCTCGCCACGGTCGTCGCCCGAGGGCGGGCCCCTGATCGACCTCTCAGTGCCGCCGGCCCCGGAACGCTCGCAGATGGCCACGGCGGTCGTGCGCCGGCCCTCGACGCTGGTCGCGGCCGGGATCGCCGTCTTCCTCGCCGGTGGCGTTACTTACGCCACGTTCCGCCCCGCCCCGGCCATGGAACCCGCGCCGCCCGCCGCCACCGCCGAGGTCTCGCCGCCGGCCATGCCCCCGGCCGGTCGCTCCGGTATCCCAGCGGAAGCGGCTGAACGGGCCCGGAGAAGCCCTGACGTGGCTACTTCCGCTTCTCGGGGTGGTCAGCGGGCGGGATGACCTGGGTGCTCTCGGCGTCCTCGGAGGTGCTGCCGATGACGGTGGTGTCGGTTGTTCCGGTCGTGCCGGCTTCCAGGGCGGGTTCGCTCTTGTGGCCGGCCTGGCGCGGGGGCGGAATGACCTGGGTCTCGTCGGCCGCGACGTCGCCGCCTTCCTCCGTACGAGGAATGACCTGGGTCTCAGCGGGCGCGGTAGGTGGAGCGACTGCCTCCGGTACGGGGTCGGGGGAGCGTTCGGCCGTGTAGGCGCGGGCGTGGTCGCGGATCACCGACGACTCCGCCGCCGCGCGGTCGAGCCACGTCTCCCAGCGCCGCTGCATGGGTCGCACCAGGCCACCGCCCACGCCGACGATCAGCACGCCCGCAACCGTGGCCAGCACGGCGATCAGCACCGGCTGGGTGATCGCGGTGGCGATACCGACCTGGTCCAGCGCCGCGATCACGCCGAGCGCCACGATCACGACCGAGGCGATGCGGGCGGCCAGACGTCCGTACGGGAGTCCGCCCAGCGCCCCGGCGATCAGGTCCTGGACGGCCCGCGCGATCGCCGCCGCCACCACGACCAGCACGATCGCCACGAACAGTCGTGGCAGCCAAGCGATCAGGCGGGTGAGCAGGTCGCTGACCGGATTGGGGCCCCACAGTCCGAACGCCAGCTGCAGTGCAAACAGCAGCACCCCGTAGAAGGTGAGCTTGCCCGCGAGCACGCCCGGGCTGACCCGGGTGAACGCACGGGCGGCCGCGCCGCGTTCGACGACCCGGTCCAGCCCGGCCTTGTGCAGGCCCTTGGTCACCGCCGTACGCAGCAGACGCGCCACCAGCCAGCCGATCAGCAGCACGGCCACGAAGGCCAGCGCCGTCGGAACGAACAGAAGCACCGACCGCCACATGTCGCTGAGGCCCCGCCCCAGCCCGTCCCCGGTCATCACGAAACTCCCTGCCTGAGGTCGACCGGCGGGCTGCCGGCCCGTTGCTGACCGTAGGACGAAACGACCGAACCCACCCGTTGACCATCAACTCGCCCAGGTGTCACACGACCGGTGCCGCCCTTCGGCGCCACATAAAGGAGGGCCGGTGCCGGGGCGTGAACCCCGGCACCGGCCCTCGAATGAAAGGTCGGTCCTGCTACGGCGCGTGGTGGTGGGTGATCAGGGTGGTCAGGGCTGGGGCAGGGTGCGGGCGATGGCGCACACCGCCAGCAGGCGGCGCAGGACCCAGTCGCCGGCGGTCCAGTCGATCTCGCCGACCGGCGGGCGCCAGCCGTGGGTGAAGGCGGCGTCGCGCACGCCCTCGGCGTACGCGGCGAGCAGCACCGGCGTGAGCGGGCGCATGTCGGCCGACAGGCTGTCGCGGATGCCCGCGGCGTGCTGGTCGACCAGGGCCATCAGGCCGGGGTTGGTGTCGGCCGCGTCGAGACCGCTGACACCGAGGGTGTCGTGCAGCTCAGCGAGGCTGGCGTGGGCGGAGCGGAGGGCAGCACGGGCGGCAGCGCCGGAGAACAAACCATTCATGTGGAGAAACGTTAAGGAGCCTCGGGTAGCCAACGGTTCGCCTGTTCGGTGCAGCTCGGTTGAAGCTTCCGCAGCGGGGAAATGATGACCGCATGGAGATCGACGACACCACCGTCGAGGCGCTCGGCAAGCTGAGCTCGGCTCTCGAGACGACCGACCGGGCCCGGGGGCACCTCTACTCGTTCCACCAGCTCACCGGCAAGGCCGACTTCGAGCTGGACGAGGCGGTGGCGCTGTTCCGCAAGGCCGGCCACGACGCGGTCGCCGACCGGATCCAGCAGGACCTGATCGGCCGCAACGTGACGCCCGGGCACTGGACGTTCCAGCTGGTCGAGGAGTACGACGACACCTACTGGAGCGAGTTCCGCACGATCGAGCGGGCGGCGCGGGACGAGCTGGCGGGCGGCCGGCGGCATCTGCACGAGGCGCAGCTCAAGGAGCGCCGGCGCACCCACGGAAAAGCGGGCCACGAGGCCCGCTAGCAAAGGGGACTACTCCGCCTCGGCCTGGGCCGGGCGACGGCGCTGGGCGTCGTCGGCGAGGATCACGGTGGCGACGACCATGGCGACCACCACGGCGAAGAGCCAGGAGGCGTCGTCGATCAGGGTCGCGGCCAGCGGGGCCTGGAAGGCGGCCAGCAGGAAGCCGACCCAGGCGAGACGGCGCTGACTCTCGGAGAGGAAACCGGAAGAACGCATTCGGACAGTCTGGCGCGCATCGGGCGGATCGCCGTCACCCGTTCGGCCGATTCTCCGTTGTCCGATAGTGCCCCCAGCGTTGCGCCACCGCCGCTCAACAATCGTCTTTCTGCTGGTCAGCGCGCTGCTGCTCACGGCCTGTGAGGCACGCACAACGGTGCCCCAAGAGCAAGACCGGATCAGCACCGGGGCGTTGGACGGGCGTACGGGAGCCGTACTGACCGTTCCGGACGCGGCCTCCCGGTTACATATCGTGTTGGCGAACATCCCGGGGTTGCTCTACCGGATCAGCACGCCCGCCGACGCTGGACTGACCCCGCTCGTGACCCGTTCCGGCGGCCGGTTGCGGGTGGCGTTGCGTCCCTCCGGCGCGGGTGGCCCGGACGAGGTCCGCATCGTGCTCAACCGGGCCGTGCGCTGGGAGTTGCGGCTTCCGGCCGGGGCGGGGGAGCAGCGCCTCGACCTCACCCGCGGCCGCATCTCGCGGCTCGTGCTGGGCGCCTCCGGCCTGGTCGAGCTGCGCCTGCCCGACCCGTACGGGACCGTGCCGTTGATCTTCACCGGCGGCGTGGGCACGCTGGCCGTCACCGCGCCGCCGGGCGTGCCTCTGCGCCTGCGACTGGCCGGGGGCGCCGGCTCGGCCCTGACGCCGTGGACGGCCGACGAACAGATCCCGCCTGCCACCACGCTCGGGCCGGCGGTCTGGCCGACCGCGCGGAACCGGTACGCGTTACGCGCGCGGGCGGCGATCGGCATTCTGGCGCTGCGCCGGAATTGAGAACGGCCGCCCGGAGGACCGGACGGCCGTTGCTACGACAGGTGCGTCACGCACCGGGGCGGTCGACCTCGCCGCGCCAGGCGCCGCTCTCGACCCCGCCGCGAGCCTCGATGTACTCCTTGAACCGCTTGAGGTCACCCTTGACCCGGTGGTCGACCACGCCCAGCTTGGCGCCGGCGTTCTCGACCAGACCCTGCGGGTCGAAATCCATCTGGACGGTGACCCGGGTGTGGGTGTCGTCGAGGCGGTGGAAGGTGACCACTCCGGCCTGCTTCTCACCCTCGGTCGACTTCCAGGCCACGCGCTCGTCCGGAAGCTGCTCGGTGATCTCGGCGTCGAACTCGCGCTTCACGCCGGCGATCTCGGTCTTCCAGTGCGTGTGCGTCGGATCCAGCTGGCGGATTTCCTGCACGCCCTCCATGAAGCGCGGGAACTCCTCGAACTGGGTCCACTGGTTGTAGGCGGTACGAACAGGAACGTCGACGTCCACGGACTCAGTCACAGTCTTCATGCTCTAAGGGGTGCCCGGGTCGGTGGGAGCTAAACGAGGAGCCAGCGGAGTCTTGGGATTCGCCTCGCCCGCCTGCCGCAGCCGGGCCCGCTGCACCTCGGCGTTGACCTGCACCCCGAGCAGCACGGCGATGTTCGACAGATAGATCCAGACCAGGAACGCCATGACCGCGCCGAGGCTGCCGTAGGTGCGGTTGTAGGAGCCGAAGTTCGCCACGTACAGGCCGAACCCGAACGACGCCACCGCCCACAGGAAGAGCGCCACGGCACCACCCACGGTGAGCCAGCGGAAGCGGGGCTGTTTGACGTTCGGGGCGATCCAGAACAGCAGCGACAGGATGAGCGTGGCCGCCGCCACGAGCACCGGCCAGCGCCCGACCGACCAGAACTGACGGGCCGTCTCGCCGGCGCCGAGCGCGTTGCCGACCGCGTCCACCAGCGGCCCACTGATGATCAGCCCGGCGCCGATCGCGGCGAACAGCACGAGCACCACGGCGGCGAGCACGATCTCCAGGATCTGCAGTTTCCACCAGCTGCGACCCTCCCGTACGCCGTAGATCCGGTTGGACGCCCGGCTGAAGGTCGAGACGTAGCCGGACGACGACCAGAGCGCCAGCAGCAGGCCGAAGCCGAACAGCACCTTGGCCGAGCCCTGCTGGACGAGCAGCGCCTGCACGACCGAGAGCAGGTTCTCGTTGTCGACCACCGAGCCGATGCCGAGGTCACGCAGGATGCCCACGGTCGCCGTCAGCACGGTCGAGCCGTCGGTGACCAGGTTGATCAGGGCGACGATGACGACGAGCGAAGGAATCAGCGCGGTGAAGGTTTGATACGTCATCGCGGCGGCGAAGTCGGAGCAGTCGTCCTCGACGTAGCCGGCGACGCTGCGCCAGAACACCGAACGCCAGTAGCGCCAGCGCAGTTGGCGGAGGCGGCGGGGAAGTGGGCGCGGCGTAGCGTCGTCCGTACCGGCCTCGGCATCGCGGTCGGCCGTGTGATCGGGCGACGAAGGGTCGGCGGTGTGCTCGGTCATGCCGGCTCCTCGAGGTTCTTGACTGCGCAGCTACCCGACCACACAGAGCGACAAACCCAGGGGGCGTGATGGAGAGCGCGGACGCGATCGTGATCGGTGCCGGGCACAACGGGCTGGTCGCAGCCAACCTGCTGGCCGACGCCGGCTGGTCGGTCATCGTGCTGGAGGCGACCCCGCACCCGGGCGGTGCGGTGCGGTCGGGCTACGTGACCGCGCCCGGCTATCTCAGTGATCTTTTCAGCTCGTTCTATCCGCTGGGCTACGCCTCGCCGGTGCTCAAGGGTCTCGACCTGGGTGAACACGGGCTGCGGTGGACGCACGCGCCCGAGGTGCTGACCCACCTCATGCCGGACGGGCGGGCGGCGACGCTCAGCCGCGACATCGCGCGCACCATGGAGTCGCTCGACCGGTTCGCCGACGGGGACGGCGAGCGCTGGCGGACGACGTACGCGGAATGGCGCTCGGTCTCCCGGCCGATGCTCGACACGATCCTCACCCCGTTCCCGCCGGTGCGGCACGGGCTCGGGGTGGCGCGCTCGCTCGGCGCCCCCGGCGCGCTGCGGCTGGCCCGGCGGCTGCTGCTGTCGGTGCGCGAGATGGGCGCCGAGATGTTCCGGGGCGAGGGCGCGACCATGCTGCTGGCCGGGTGCGCGTTGCACACCGACCTGTCACCCGAGGAGGCCGGCGGCGGCGTGTACGGCTGGCTGCTCGCCATGCTGGGGCAGCAGTACGGCTGGCCCGTGCCGGTCGGCGGCGCCCAGAAGATCACCGACGCCCTCGTCACCCGGCTGGAGCAGCGCGGTGGGCGAATTGTCTATAACGCCCCGGCCGACAGAGTCCTGATCGCCCGCGGGAAGGCGATGGGCGTCACCGCCGATACGACGAACTATCGGGCGTGGAAGGCGGTCGTCGCCGACGTGCCCGCGCCGGCCCTCTACCTCGATCTGGTCGGCGAGCGGTGGCTCCCGCCGAGACTGGCCGAAGACCTGGACCACTTCCGCTGGGACGGCGCCACCCTCAAGGTCGACTGGGCCGTCCGCACCCGGATGCCGTGGCGCAACCCGGCCGCGGCCGGCGCCGGCACGGTCCACCTGGGCGCCGACCTCGACGGCCTGACCCGCTACGCGGCCCACCTGGCGACCGGCGAGATCCCGCCCGACCCGTTCCTGCTGCTCGGCCAGATGACCACCGCCGACCCGTCGCACTCACCCGAGGGCACCGAGTCGCTGTGGGCGTACACCCACCTGCCGCACCGCCGCGAGTGGAAGCCGGACGACATCGCGGCCCACGTCGAGCGCGTGGAGTCGGCGATCGAGGAGCAGGCCCCCGGCTTCAAGCGCGAGGTGATCGGCCGCAACGTCTTTTCGCCGGCCGACCTCGAGAGCGAGAACCCGTCGCTGGTCGGGGGCGCGCTCGGCGGTGGCACGGCGGCCGCCTTCCAGCAGCTGTTCCTGCGCCCGGTCCCCGGTCTGGGGCGCGCCGACACGCCCGTCGACCGCCTGTTCCTGGCCAGTTCCTCGGCCCACCCGGGCGGTGGGGTGCACGGCGCTCCCGGCAGCAACGCCGCTCGGGCGGCCCTGGCCCGCGACCGGGCGGTTCTCGGCGGCGCCTACCGGGCGCTGATCAATGCCGGAAACCGGGCGGTGTACGGAACGGGGACAGGGCTCCGCGGAACGCGTTGAGGCTGATGGTGCGCGCCCGGGCGGTACGCTTCTCGCAGGCCGCGAGCCGGACATAAGCCCGGTAAGGCGGCGTAACGGATAGGCCCAGGTTTACGGATTCGGCCGTCGGGCATGGTCCACCGCGAACCGCAGCCAGCTGGAGGGGACCACGTGCGCATTGCCATGATTTCCGAGCACGCCAGCCCCCTGGGCGACGGCGCCCAGCAGGGCCACGTCGCCGGTCTGTCCGCCGCCCTGGCCGAGCTCGGGCACGACGTCCGCGTCTACACCCGCCGCGACGACCCGGCGGTGGCCGAGGTCGTCTCGACCCCGGCCGGCACCCGCGTCGTGCACGTTCCGGCCGGTCCGGCCCACTTCCTGCCGCCCGACCTGCTGCTGCCGCACATGGGCGAGTTCGCCAAGTGGCTCGAGCAGCACTGGCGCGCCGGCGACTGGATGCCCGAGGTCGCCCACGCCCACTTCTGGACCAGCGGGCTCGCCGCGGTCACGGCCGCCCGCCAGATCGGCATCCCCGTCGTCCAGTCGTTCCACGAGCTCGGCGAGATCGAGGCCGGCAACGGCAAACCTTCCCGTACGGGCTACGAACGCGCCCTCGGCCGGGCGGTCGACCGCGTGGTCGTCCAGACCCAGGACGAGGTTCAGGGCCTGGTCCGCATCGGCGTGCCCCGCGCCCAGCTGACCGTCGTGCCCGCGGGCGTCGACAGCGTGCGGTTCAGCCCCGAGGGCCCGGCCGTCGAGCGCGACCCGGAACGACCCCGCATCCTCTCGGTGGGCCGGCTGGTCGAGCGCAAGGGCTTCGGTGACGTCCTGGCCGCCATGCGCTACGTCCCGAACGCCGAGGTGGTCGTCGTCGGTGGCCCGCCGGCCGACCAGCTGCCGGCCGACCCGGGCGCCCGCAAGCTGCGCGCGCTCGCCGAGAAGCTGCAGGTGGCCGACCGGTTCCGGCTGGTCGGGGCGGTTCCCGCGCGCGACATGCCGCGCTGGTACCGCTCGGCCGACATGCTGGTCGCGGCCGGCTGGCAGGACCAGTTCGAGCCGTCCGCGCTCGAGGCGATGGCCTGCGGCGTCCCGGTGATCGGCACCGCGTCCGGCGGCCTCGACGAGACCGTGGTCGACGGCCTGACCGGCGACCTGGTTCCGGCCCGCGACCCGCGCGCGCTCGGCGGGGCGCTGCGGCGGCTGGTCAACGACAAGGTGCGCCGCTTCGCGTACGCCACCGCCGCCCTCGACCGGGCCCGGCAGGCGTACTCCTGGAAGCGGGTCGCGGCCCAGGTGGGCTCGGTCTATTCGGCGGTCACCGGCCGCAAGGCCACCGCGAACGCCGAAGAGGCCATGGCGTAGGCCGGCATCCACCAACCGGTGGATCCGCGGTCGAGCGAGCTGATCGATTCGGGACCCCCGGGGCCGATGTGACGCTCGATGCATGACAGTCATCGAGGTCCAGAACCTGCGCAAGGCGTACGGGGACACGGTCGCGGTGCGGGACGTCTCGTTCACTGTGGAACCCGGCGAGATCTTCGGCATCCTCGGCCCGAACGGCGCCGGCAAGACCACCACGGTCGAGGCCATCTGCGGTCTGCGCCGTCCCGACGCGGGCACCATCAAGGTGCTCGGCCGCAACCCCGAAGACCGGTCCCTGCGGTACGAGGTCGGGGTCCAGCTGCAGGAGAGCGGGCTGCCCGACCGGCTCACCGTCGCCGAGGCGCTCGATCTCTACGCCACCTTCTATCCCGAGCCGGCCGACTGGCACGAGCTGACCCGTGACCTCGGGCTCGGCGAGAAGCTCTCCACGCCGTACGCGAAGCTCTCGGGGGGTCAGAAACAGCGCCTCTCGATCGCGCTGGCCCTCATCGGCCGGCCGAAGATCGCGATCCTGGACGAGCTCACCACCGGGCTCGACCCGCAGGCCCGCCGCGACACGTGGGACCTGATCGAGTCGGTGCGCGACCGCGGCGTCACCATCGTGCTGGTCACGCACTTCATGGAGGAGGCCGAGCGCCTGTGCGACCGGCTCGCCGTGATCGACCACGGGGAAGTCGTCGCGCTCAGCACCCCGGCCGGCCTGATCGCCGGGCTCGACACCGAGCAGCGCATCCGGTTCCGTACGGCCGAACCTCTCGAAGAGGCCCTGCTGACCGGGCTGCCCGAGGTCAGCAAGGTGCACACGCGCGGCACCCAGGTCGAGGTGACCGGCACCGGCAACCTGCTCTACGCCGTCACCGCCGTGCTCGCCCAGCGGCAGATCATCGCCGTCGACCTGCGGGTCGAACAAGCCAGTCTCGACGACGCGTTCGTGCGGCTGACCGCGCGGTCCGCGAAGGAGCAGTGACCAGCATGCGAGTGTTCGCCAAACTGACCCTGACCGAGTTCCGCCTGTTCCTGCGCGAGCCCGTCTCCGCGTTCTTCGTCCTGCTGTTCCCGACCCTGCTCGTGGTGATCCTCGGCAGCATCCCGTCGTTCCGCGAACCCACCGAGGACCTCGGCGGCGGCCGGGTGATCGACCTCTACGTCGGCATCGCGGTGGTGCTGACCCTGGCCATGGTGGCCATCCAGGTCGCGCCGGCCGTGCTCGCCACCTACCGCGAGCGGGGCGTGCTGCGCCGGCTCGCCACCACCCCGGTGTCGCCGCTCAAGATGCTCGGAGCCCAGCTCGCGATGAACGGGATCGCGGCCGTGCTGTCCACCGCGCTGGTGCTCGCCGTCGGCCGGATCGTGTTCGACGTCGCCCTGGCCGAACAGTTCGCCGGCTTCGTCCTGGCCTTCCTGCTGACCCTGGCCGGAACCCTGGCCATCGGCCTGTTCGTGGCCGCGGTGGCGCCCAGCGGCAAGGCCGGCAACGCCATCGGCACGGTGCTGTTCTTCCCGCTGATGTTCTTCGCCGGCCTGTGGACGCCGCGCGAGGTGATGCCGGACATCCTCCGGAGGATCGCCGACTTCACGCCGCTGGGCGCGGGGGAGCGCGCGCTCAGCGACGCGATGACGGGCAGCTGGCCCAACCTGCTCTCGGCTACGGTTCTCCTGGCGTACCTGGCCGGGTTCGGGCTGGCCGCCGTCCGGCTGTTCCGCTGGTCGTAACCGCGGGGGTGGAATTGTGGTGATGGTGGAGAGGGCGGTCTCGTCCCGCATCGGGCGCATCATGGCGCGGCTGCCCTACATCGCCCTCGGCGCCTCGCTGATCCTGCTGGTGGCCGGCGCCCAGGTCGGCGTGCCGCACGAGGGCTGGTGGCTGGTCGCCCTGGTCAGCGCGGCCACCGTCGCCTGGCTGCTCTGGTGGACGACGCTGCACCCCCAGTGGGAGCAGGACGAACGCAAGATGATCGTCTTCTTCCTGGGCCTGGCCGGCTTCATCTACCTGCTCATCTGGGTCAGCCCGCTGTTCGGGTTCTTCGCCTGGAGCGGTTACATCCTCACCACGTACGGGCTCAAGAGCTGGCGCCGCCTCGCGGCCGGAACCCTCGTCGCCGGGGCCGGGGCGATCTCGCAGATCGGCGGCTTCCCCAGCCTGCGCGAACCCGAGGTCCTCCCGGTCTTCCTGGTGGTGCTGGCGATCAACATCGGCATCGCGAACCTGATGATCTGGCTGACGATGTGGACTCTGGAACAGACGGAGAGACGGGCCCGCATGATCGACGAACTGGCCGAGGCCAACACCAAACTCGCCGACGCCCTGAGGGAAAATGCCGGCCTGCACGCCCAGCTGCTGGCCCAGGCCCGCGAGGCCGGCGTGCTCGACGAGCGGCAGCGGATGGCCGGTGAGATCCACGACGTGCTCGCCCAGGGTCTCACCGGCATCGTCACCCAGCTCGAAGCGGCCGACGCCGCCGCCGCCCGCCCGGCCGACTGGCGCCGGCACCTCGACAACGCCAAGGGCCTGGCCCGCGAGAGCCTGACCGAGGCCCGGCGGTCGGTGCAGGCGTTGCGCCCGCAGCCCCTCGACCGGGCCGGGCTGGCCGAGGCGATCGGCGAACTGGTCACCGACTGGTCGCGGGTGCAGCAGGTGGTGGCCGAGCTGATCACCACCGGCACCCCGCGCGTACTGCTCCCCGAGATCGAGGCGACCCTCCTCCGTACGGCGCAGGAAGCCCTGGCCAACGTGGCCCGGCACGCCGGCGCGGGCCGGGTCGCCCTCACCCTGTCCTACATGGAGGATGTGGTCACCCTGGACGTCCGCGACGACGGCGCCGGCTTCGACCCCGACGCGCCGCGGCTGGTCTCCGAGTCGGGCGGCTACGGCCTGGCCGCGATGCGCGAACGGCTCGCCCGCATCGCCGGCAGCCTCACCGTGGAATCCGAACCGGGCGCCGGAACCGCGCTGTCGGCCTGCGTTCCCGCCATCGCGATCGGAGCCGCCGCATGATCCGGCTGGTGATCGTCGACGACCACCCGGTGGTCCGCGACGGGTTGCGGGGCATCTTCACCGGCGACGACCGGTTCGACGTGGCCGGGGAGGCCGGTGACGGTCGCGAGGCCCTGGCCGTGGCCCGCCAGGTCGACCCCGACGTCGTGCTGATGGACCTGCGCATGCCCGGCATGGACGGTGTCTCGGCCATCAAGGCACTGCGCGAACAGGGCGCCCGAGCCCGGGTGCTCGTGCTCACCACCTACGACACCGACGCCGACGTGCTTCCCGCGATCAAGGCGGGCGCCACCGGCTACCTGCTCAAGGACGCCTCGCGCGAAGACCTGTTCCGGGCGGTCGAGGCGGCCCACCGGGGCGAGTCGGTGCTCTCCCCGGCGGTGGCGGGCCGGCTGATGGGCAGCCTCCGCACCCCCGCCAAGGAGCCGCTCAGCCAGCGGGAGATCGAGGTGCTCTCGCTGATCGCGCGCGGCAACTCGAACAAGGAGGCCGCGAGCCGCCTTTTCATCAGCGAGGCCACGGTCAAGACCCACTTGCTGCACGCGTACGCGAAACTGGGCGTCCGCGACCGCGCGGCCGCCGTCGCCGTGGCGTTCGAGCGGGGGCTGTTGCAGAACTAGCTTCGTGCTTCGCCTCGGTAGGTCCCGAACGACCACAGGTTGCCTTCCGGGTTGCGGGCGATGAAGTCGCGCGAGCCGTAGTCGGTGTCGTACGGGGCTTTCACGATGTCGGCGCCCGCCTTGAGCGCGCGGTCGTGGAGCCCGTCGATGTCGTCGGCGACCACGTAGCAGCCGAACGTGCCCGGCTTGAGGGCCCACGCGTCGTCCGGCCCGCGCTCGCCCGCGCTGCCCAGCATGATGCCCCCGCCGAGCGGCCACGCCAGCTGCGCGTGGTCGACCCGGTCGGCATCACCGTACGAGACGACCTCTTCGAACCCGAACGCGTCGGCCAGGAACCGGATCAGCGCGCGGGCGTCGTTGGCCCGCAGCGTCGGCCACACATACGTCTCTTGAGTCATGTCACCCATCCTGCGCGGGCGGCAGCGTCAGGGCTTGAACAAAATCGAACTGCTCGGCCAGCCACTCGGACGGGGTGCAGCGGGCCAACGCCCGGAACTCCCGCACCAGGTGTGACTGGTCGGCGAACCCGTGCGCGGCGGCCACGGCGGCGATCGACACCCCCGGCCGCAGCGCCCGCCGGGCCCGGTCGAACCGGGCGACACGGGCCGCCTCCTTGGGCCGCAGCCCCGTCTCGGCCCGGAACCGGTCGGTCAGGTGCGTCCCGCTCCACCCCACCTCGGCGGCGATGTCACGGATCGGCATGCCGCGCAGGGCGTGGTTCCATGCGTACGAAATCTCGGGCCGGACGGTCTTCGACGTGATCCGCCGCCGCAAAGCCTCGTCGAGAATCGCGAACCGGCCGGCCCAGTCGGGCGCGTGCACCATCCGTTCCCGGATCTCGGCGACGGCCCTCGCCCCCAGAATGTCGGCCGCGTCGACATCAACGCCGGCCAGCTCGCCGGCGGGCATCCCGAGCAGTTCCCGGCACCCCAACGGCCACACGGCAACCTGAACCCCCGACTGCCACCCGTCATGCGTGATCACCGCGGGCGACAGATGCAGCCCGCCGATCAGAGAGTCATAGCGGCCCGGCCGCTGCCGCGGATCCGGGTGCGCCAGCAGAACCAGCGGATCGTCCAGGGTCAGAATCATCGTCAGCCAGGGCGAGGGCAGGCCCAGATGCCGCATGGGCGCCACGCCGGCCTGACGGTAGCCGGAGTAGCCCGCCACATAGGCCGAGAGCCCGGCCGAGGGCCGCGCCTGGACATATTCGTCAACGACCATCGGGCAGCACCCCCTGGGACAACTCTATGTTCCGGGTCGCCGGTTTCGGCACCAGCTACTTCGGCGGTCAAGCGGCCGTTCCGATGTCGCCCGGCTCACGGCCTGCCGTTCCACCAGCCACGCCGAACGACGGCGTGCTCATGCGGGAGTTTGCCGGCACGCCGGTGCAGCACCTCGTCGCCGCGCATCCCTCTGATCCGTGAGCGCTCCGAGCGTCGCGGTGTCACTATCGGCGGATGCGGGGTGGACTGTTCAGCGGGGCCGTCACCGCGGTGGCGGTGGGGCTTGTGCTGGCCGGGCTCGATGAATATCAGGTTCGGGACTATGCCGACCTCGATCCGGTCAAGGGGCTCGCGGGGGCGATGTTCGCGGGCATCGGGGCCGCTCTTGTCATTGCGGTGGTGGGGCGCAAGCGGCAATGGGCGCGGACCCACGTGCTGGTTCCGCTTCTGGTTCTGCCCCTGGTGATCGGGCCGCTCGTGCTCGGGCTGGAACGCAACCGGTTCGAGGCGGCGCTGTTGTTCGGGGCCGTCGCGTTCGGGATTCATCTGCTCGTGGGGCGGCGGCGCGGTGCGGCCGGGATCGCCCTTGTCGTTGTGGCGGCGGGGCTGCTGACGTGGGGACTGCAGCAGCGGTGGCGGGCGCAGAAGTTCGAAGCGGTGGGGGTTCCGCTCTATGTGGCGGACGTGCCGGGGTATGAGCTCAGCAAGGTGTGGGCGGGGCGTTACAGCTACACCCTGACCTTCCGGAGTCCGGGCGGCGCTGGGCTCGAGGTCTGGGCCACCGGGAAGAGCAGTGGCGTCCGATGTGGAACAAAGCCGGCCACGCCAGGGTCGCCGAGCCTGCTGGAGATCTGTTCGCCCGGGGGCGGAGCGGTCGAGATGATGGTGACGCCGGATCCGGGGCCGCTCCTGAACGAGATCACCGTCCGCGAGGTGGACGGGTGGGTGCTGGCCGGATATCCCGACGGGGTCAGCTCATTCGAGCCGGACTGAACCCTGGGCGGGCACACGGCGCTCGGGTGGGGGCAGCCGAGGGCTATTTGGTGGTGACGGTGACCTGCCCGCTCGTTCCGAAGGCCAGGGTGGTACCGCCGGTCGCGACGACCCGCAACGGCCACACACCCTTGGCGAACGTACGGGGGATGGCGTACGAGCCGTCGGCCGCCGTGTCCGCCCCCGAGATGGTGACCCACTTGCCGCCCGTGAGGCGTTGCAGGCTCACCCGCGTTCCGGCCCGGACAGGTCGCACGGCGCCGCTGACCGTGACCTTCGACTTGACCGTGGTCGCGCGGACCGCCACCAGATAGCGCACGGTCGCCGTGGGGGTCTTCGCCGAGAGAGCCGGCCACATCCCGTACGCACCGGGGTAGCTCACCCGGTAGGCCGTGGTGCTCGCCGGGCGCGTGACGAGCCGCCACGTGCCGGCCGCATCCGTCTTGACCGTGCCGACCGGGGTCCAGGTCGTCTCGCCCAGGGCGCGGCTCTCCAGCAGCACCTCCGAACCCGCGGTGGCCCAGGCGGTGTTGCGCAGCACCCGGCCGCTCAACGTGACCGGTGTGCCGAAGGGGGCCGTGGCGGGGGTGACGGTGATCGGCAGGCCGGTGCGGGTCAGGGGCAGGGAGGTCGGGGCGCCTTCGCCGGTCCGGCCCACGGCCTGGACGGCGATCGCGTAGTTGCTGTCGGCGTCGAGGCCGGTCAGGGTCACCGATCGCGCGTCGGCGGGCACGGTCTGGGTGATGCCGACGGGGTTGACCGTGACCTTGTATCCGGTGACCTCGCGGGCCGGCGTCGCCTCCGCGGCGTCGCCGATGTCCGGCGCCGACCACTCGACGAGTGCGGCGCCGGCGGGCTGGCCCTTGACCTTCAGGCCGACCGGTGCGGCCGGCGCCGTGGGCGCGGCCGAGGTGGTAGCGATGTTCGGCTGCGACGTGAAGGTGGCCGGGGCCGAGGTGACCCGGGGCCGCGGAGCGGTGGAAGTGATCGTCGGGCCCGGCTCGACGACGACCGGATCAGGCTCGGGGGTGGCCGCATTCGCCGTGCCGGGCGCCGCGATCGGCCCACCGGCCGGCCCCACCGACACCCCGTCCAGCAGACCGACGATCCCCGTCCCGGCGACAGCGGCCGCCACCGCCGCCACGACCACACCGGCCCGCCCTTGCCAGACCCTCATGACGTCCCTTCGAAGATCGACAACGCCGGAACCTTACCGGTCCGGAATGGGCGGGGACGTCCCCCGAACATCTGACCTTTTAGACTGCTTCGGTGCACAGTGCGCATTGGCGGCAGCTGATCGAAGAACGGTTGCAGGAAGCGGTCACCGTGCTCGGCCAGGTGCCCGGCGTGCGCGGTTTCCTGGTCGGTGGCAGCCTGGGGCGGGGTGAGCCCTGGCCGATGTCCGACATAGACCTGCTTCCCGTGTACGACGATCCGGCCGCCGACGACGCGGTGCGCCGCGGGCAACTCGAGCTCGTCGACTGGTGGACCGGTTCCGGGCGGGCGCAGAGCCTCGACCTGTCCTGGCTGTCGTGGACGGCCGGCGAGATCCGTACGGCCATGGCCGCCGGTCCCGAAGCCCTCGCCGTGACGATCCGCACCGACCCGCGCTGGTTCCACGGCATCGACAAGGCGTACGGGGGTCGTGGGTCCGACCCGGGTGACGAACTGGTCGTCGCGTTCGCCGCCTGGATCGCCGACGTGCGCTTCCACCCGGCCGTGGTCGCCGCGCGCATCGGGATGTGGCGCGACCAGGCCCGGGCCGCGGCGAACGCCGCCTTCGAGGCGACCAGCCCCGTGACGGCGACCCTCCAGCTGCGCGAGTCGGCCCGCGCGCTGCGCATGATGCTGCTCGAGAGCTGGGGCGAACGCCTCGGCTCGATGGGCCGGGAGTGGACCCGGTTCGAGCGCATGGCCGCCGAGCACGGCGAGAGCCGGCTGGCCGCCCGCATCGCCGTGCTGGCCGGGGCCGACACCGCGACGGCGAGCCGGCGGGCCGGGACGGCGCCGCTCTGGCTGCGGGAACGGATCACTCTCTGCTGGCAGGCGCGGCAGGCCGTCGGCGAGCCCGTCACCGAGGCCCAGAACGCCCGCGATCAGCTGGTCGCGTACATGGTGCACGTCACCCGCCACCGCCCCGACCTGGACGGACCGTGGACCGGAACGCCCGACCCGGATCTCGCCGCGCTGCTTCCCGACCTGCGGAGTGCGATCGATCAGCGGACCGGTGGGGTATAAGGAGGCCCGAGGAGTTTCACCGACCGTGAGGATTCACCGTGAGCGACGAACCGCTGTACTCAGCGCTGGGTTTCACCGACTCCGAGTGGGGGCTGCTCGTCGGCCTGCCCCAGTCGGTCCTCACCGCGGCCAGTGCCGCCACCCCCGACAGCGCGCGCAAGACCCGGGCCGAGACGGCGGCCGGCCTCGACGTCATCTCGGACGCGCGGGTCTCGGCCAGCCCCCTGGTGGCCGCGGTGGCCGGGGCCATCGTGTCGCGGGTGGGCGACCCCGACCTCGGTGAGGAGCCGCCGGTCATCGAGCCGAGCGACCCCATCGCGTACGCCCAGGACGTGCTCGGCCGGGCCACCGAGGCCAACGCGCTGCTGACCGTCAAGGCCGAGCAGGCCGACGCCGAGACGTACAAGCACTGGCTCGTCGAGATCGCCGAGAGCGTCGTCGGCGCCGCCTCCACCGGCGGGGTGCTGGGCCTCGGCGGCGAGACCGTCACCGAGACCGAGCGCGCCTTCCGCGACGACCTGGCCAAGGCACTGAGCGACTAGCTCGGCGGCCGCCAAGTGAAGATCGGGTCCATCTGGCGCAGCACCAGGTTGGGCCCGAGCTTCCCGGCCAGAGACATGCCGGCATCCCGTACGGTCGAGGCCGCCCCGCCCAGCCCCGCCATCCGCCCGATGCGGCGCGAGGCGGCGGCCACGGCCGTCGTGCGCGGCACCCGTTCCGCGGAGTAACGATTCAGGTCACCGGCGTACGCGGCCAGCACCACGGCGTCCTCCAGCGCCTGACACGCGCCCTGCCCCAGATTCGGTGTCATCGCGTGGGCGGCGTCGCCGAGCAGAGCAACCCGTCCCTTGTGGAACGTCGTCGGCGTCGGATCGAGACACCGGATGTCGGTGCGGATGACAGCTTCGGCCGAGGCGATCAACGCCGGCAGCGGCGCGTGCCACTCCCCGAACAGCCGCATCAGCTCGGCCTTCTCATCGGCGGCGCGCTGCTGGGCCGGCGCGGGCGCGGTGGCGTAGCAGTAGACACGCCCGTCCCCCAGCGCCACGACACCGAACACCTTGGCGTCACCCCACGTCTCGGACAGCACCAGCTCACCCGGCGGCCGCGGAACCACAAAACGCCAGCTGGTCACCCCCGCATAGACGGGCGCCGGGGCATCCGGGAAGAGCTTTCCCCGTACGGGGGAACGCAGTCCATCCGCCGCGACCACCACCTCACCCGTCAGGGTCCCGCCCGCCGTGACCACCGTGCCGCCCGCCGAGACGTCGGTGGCCGCCACCCCGAGCCGCACCGTCCCCGGCCGCAGCGCGTCGGCCAGCACACTGACAAGAGCGGCCCGATGCACCACGATCGTCGGCTCCCCGAACCGCCGCTCCGCCTCGGCCGCGTCGGTCCGCGAGATCCACCCGCCGCCCGGTTTCTGAATACCCGCGGTCCCCTGAAGGGCCGACAGCGCACGCACGGGCCCACCGACCCCGAGCGCGTCGAGCGCCCTGAGCCCGTTGGGAGCAACGGCCAGCCCCGCCCCCACATTCTCGAGCGCCGTCGCCTGCTCGACCACGGTGACCTTCCAGCCCCGCCGTTGCAGAGCCAGAGCCGCCGCCAGCCCGCCGATCCCCGCCCCCACCACGACCGCGTCCACCATCGCCCGATGCTCCCACGCCACCACCCTCCCGGCGCCCCGTCAGTGCTGGCGGGCCATGAGCGCGAAGGCCAGCAGCCCGGTGGCGCTGAAATCGATCGACGGCTCCGTGTTGGCCGAGATCCGGCTGTCGTCGGCGAAGTGCACGTCGTCGCGGTCGAAGGCGGCGAACCGGTCGTTCCGGCACGTCGCCGGTCCGCTGGTGGCCTGCAGTTCGTGCACCCGGTCGGCCCGGTTGGGGCCGTTGACCACGGCGCCGGTCATGCTCAGCCCGGACTCGGCGGTCCTGGTCAACGTGGCGATCTGGTCGTGCGGGCAGCGGGGATAGGTGGTTCCGGCGCCCACGACCATCGACGTGCCCCAGCCGTTGACGCCCAGCACGACGCCGCGCTGGGCGGTCGCGAAGGCGGCGTACCGCTCGTCGCCGGAAACGTGTTCGTACAGTTCGGCGGTGGCCGCGTAGCCGAGCTGACGGGCCGCGTAGTCGTAACCGCCGTTGCCGGCCGCGGCGCCCATCGGGTTGCCGGCCGCCGTCCGCATCCCGGCGTCGAGCCGTCGGCGCATGTCCGGCAGGAGTTCGCGGCCGCCGCCGAGCAGCCGGATCGCTTCCGCGTCGGCCAGCGCGCTGACGTCATAGACGCTGAGAGCATCGTTCCCGCCCCGGCCCGCGTTCCTCCGCGCCCATTCGGAGGCGGTCGCGGTCCATTCCCGCGTACGGGGGTCTCCCAGCGCCCGCCCGGCCAGAGCCAGTTCGGTCGCGCCGAAGGCCAGGTCGTCGGTCCACCGGTCCTCGGGGTAGAAACTGCGCGGCTCGGCGGTGACGAGCTCACCCACATTCTCCGTACGGGCCAGGTCGAACACGCCCGCCGCCGCGTCGAGGTGGGCCCGGGCCCGGTCCGGCTGTTCCCGCGCCTCGACCTGCGCGGCCAGGGCGAAGGCGGCCGCGACCCGCCCGGCCAGGTTCGGGCTGATCGGCTCGCCCGGTCCGGCGGCGCGGAACACGGGCCGGTACCGCTGGAAGTAGCGCTTGTCGCCCGGCCGCACGTCGAGCTGGTCGTCGGTCTCGGGCAGCCGCCAGGTGTCGTGGTCGCCGAGGAACCCGCCGTCGGTGCTTCCGCTGCCGATGCCGACCTGCGTGTAGAGCACCTGCTTGTCCGCGTCCCACATCTTGTCGAGCCAGGTCAGGCCGTGCGCGGTCTCGGCGGCCAGACCGTCCGAGATCAGGCCGTCGCGGCGGGCGAGCAACATCGCGCTCAGTGCGTACGCGGTGGTGTGCGTGAACTTGAGGAAGTCACCGGCGTCGTACCAGCCGCCCTCGACGTCGACCGGTCCGTCCACAGGCGACAGATCGGCGGTCAGGCGGCCGGCGGCGTCGAACGACGGGCGCTCGTACACCGTGGCCGCGCGGTCGGCGAGGTGGGCCGGTTTGCGTTGCCACTGGCTCGGCACCTGGTCGGCGCCGTCGCGGTGGTTCTGGAAATACGAGAGCGCGTCGCGGGCCGCCGGACCGAAAAGCTCGGCGGCCGGCTCGACGAGGAACGGTGGCGATTCCGCCCGTACGGAACCCTCAACCCGCACGCGGTAGACGCCCTGCTGCTTCAGCCCGCTCAGATCGATCGGCCGCACGTCCGGGAATCCCGCGTTCCACGGTCCCCGGTTCGTCCCGGCCTGCACATTCAAGACCGGTTTCCCGTACGCGTTGAGCACCGTCACCCGGACCTCGGAAGCGTCCCGCGGCGAGAGCAGATACGCGATCTTCGTTTCGCCCGGGGCATAGCCCACCTGGTCGACCCGGATCAACGCGTCCGGCGCCAGGGCCCGGTCACAGGCCACATCGGCGCCGGCGAGAAGTGTTGCGGAAAGCAGAATGCCCAGCACCCGGCGGGCCGATCGTGTCACCCCAAGATTCTTGACCTTCACCCGGGCCCAGAGCCGGACGAGTTGTGCGGGGCACCCGGCCGCGCAGAGCCTCCGCGGCGGCGGTCACCGTACTCCGTGGTCTCGGTAGTAGCGGCACGTGCGTGTCGCGATGGGCAACGGGACGTCCGACGGTGCGGGGTACATGTCGTGTTCGACGATGGCCCACAGCGGGCGGCCGAGGGCCTCGAGGTCGGCGAGCAGGGGTGGCATGTCCGGTTCACCGCCGGGTGGCTCGATCATCGCGCCCTGCCGGACTGCTGCGGCGAACGGCAAGCCCTTGGCGGCGACGGTGGGGTCGACCGACTTGAGGTGGACGTAGCCGATGCGGTCGGGGTGCGCGGCGATCAGGGCGCGGTTGTCGCCGCCGGTGTAGGCGATGTGGCCGGTGTCCAGGCACAGCGATACGTCGCCGCTGACTTCCAGGAACCGCTCGACGCGTTCGCCGGTGTCGACGTGGGTGTCGGCGTGCGGATGGAACTGCTGCGTGACGCCGTACTCTTCGTGCAGGATCCGGCCGAGCCGCGAGTGTCGTTCTCCCAGCGTCGTCCACTCTCCGGCCGTGAGGGAGGAGGGTTCGAGCGACGCGCCGCTGTGCAGGTCGGTGTGCATGGCCGGCAGAACAACCAGATGCTGTACGCCCATGGCGTGCAACAGTTGTGCCACCGGCCCGCATTCGGCCAGGGCGTCGTCGAGGGATCCGCGGTGCAGGTGGGTTCCGGCGGTGGCGCCGCTGAGCGTCAGGCCGCGCCGGTCGAGTTCGTCGCGCAGGCGTGCGGGATCGGTCGGCAGGTAGCCGAAGGGGCCGAGCTCGACGGCGGTGTAGCCTGCGGCGGCTGCTTCGTCGAGGAAGGTCGGCCAGGGCACCTGGTGGGGGTCGTCGGGGAACCAGACGCCCCAGGAGTCAGGTGCCGTGCCCAGGCGCAGATTCGTCCGGACGGTCATCGGGTGTTCTTCTCGGCGAAGATGGCGATCTTGTCGATGTTGGAGCTGTCGACGAAGGAGGGGCCGGTGAGGACGGCCTGGCCGCCGCCGAGGTCGTTGCCGTTGGTCAGTTGCAGCCAGAGCGTGTCGACCGCTTCGTAGCCCTGCAGATAGGGCTGCTGGTCGACGCAGAACTCGATGGTCTTGTTCTTGATCGCCTGCACGACCTCGTTGTTCAGGTCGAAGGTGACGATCTTCGCGGTGCTGCCGGCCTGCTCCTTGGCCTTCATCACGCCGGTGGCGACGCCCGCGTCGAGGGTGACGATGTGGGTGATGTCCTTGTCCTCGGCCAGCTTGGCTTGCAGCGTCGAGGTGACCGAGGCGAGATCGGCGCCGTTCACCTGCACGTTCTCGGTGGTGGGGAAGGACTTTTTCACACCGGCGCAGCGGGCCTCGAGGCTGATGACGCCTTCGGCGTGCACGACGCACAGCGCCTTGCCGCTGCCGGCATCGGCGATGCGCTTGCCTGCGCTCTCACCGGCCAGGTTCTCGTCGGAGCCGAAGTACATGAGCGCGCCGTACTTCTGATAGACGTCGAGCCCCGCGTTGAGGGCGACCGTGGGAATCCCGGCCTGGCTCGCCTTGGCGAGCGCGGGTCCGACGGCCTCAGGGAAGGCGAGGGTGGCGGCGATCCCGTCGACCTTGCTGTCGATCGCGTTCTGCACCAGGGTGGCCTGCTTGGCCTGGTCCGGGTCGTTGGCGTACTTGAGGGTGATGTTGTGCTGCTTGGCGGCCTGTTCGGCGCCGGTGCGAACCCGGTCCCAGAGCGCGGTTCCGGGTTGCTCGTGGGTGATCATGGCGATGGTGTAGGCGGGGCCGTCGCCGCCGGTCGACTGCCGGCGGCCGCCACCGCTGCAGGCCGTGGCGGCGAGGATCAGCGCGGCGGCCGAAGCGGTGAACAGTATTCGTCGGGAGCGCATGGGTCTTCCTTCCCAGGGCTACGAGTGAACGGGAGTGGGTGTGTTGCTCTCGGTGGCGCGGACGGCGGCCTCCTCGACGAGCAGGTTGTGCAGGCCGTCGGCGAACGAGGCGTTGCGCGGCAACTCGTCACGGCCCGCAACCTCGTCGAGGAACGCACGGGCCTGGTAGACGAAGCTGTCGTTGTGACCGGTGCCGATCCCGGTGGCGTCCATGGCCAGACCCCCGGAGACGTACGGGTGGTCGACGCCGACGATCACCCGCCGGAACCCGGGCGCCTCGGATGTCGCGAGGTGGAACTCGCCGGCCTGGCTCACGTCGAAGGCCGCGGCGCCGCGCTCGCAGAAGACCTCGAAGCGCAGGGTGTTCGGGTGGCCGTAGGCGATGCGCGAGACGCTCAGGTCGCCGGTGGCGCCGCCCGTGAAGCGCACCGACAGGCTGGCCCAGTCGTCATTGCCGACGGGTTCGCGCTCGTCGCTGACCTCGGCGTGGCCGTGTCCGACGACGTGGCCCAGCGGCTTGGGCCGCTCGCCGATCACCGTGGTCAGCTGGGCGCCGATCACCGCCTCGACCGGGCCGAGCAGGAACTCGGCGACGTCGGTGAGGTGGCTGCCGAGGTCGGCCAGGGCGCCGGACCCCGGCCCGCCGCGATAGCGCCAGCTCATCGGCGCCCGCGGGTCGCAGCCGTAATCGGTCCAGTACTGCGCGCCGATGTGCAGCGGCCGTCCGAGCCGGCCTGACCGCACCTCCTCCCGGACGGCGCCGATGCCCGGCGTACGCCGGAAGGTGAACCCGACGCGGGCCACGATGCCGGCCGCCTCGGTTGCTTCGAGCATGGCTCGCGCGTCGTCCGAGGTAGGCGCGAGCGGCTTCTCGCACAGCACGTGCTTGCCGGCGGTGGCGAGCGCGGCGACGATCTCGCGGTGCAGGTCGTTGGCGACGACGACGCTGACGACGTCGATGTCGTCGGCCTTGACCACGGCCTCCCAACTGCTGTCGCCACGCTCGAAGCCGTATCGACGGGCCGTCTCGCGGGCGAGGTCGTGGTTGATGTCGGCCACCGAGACCAGCCGGACCGGCGGAAGCCCGGGGGAGAAGACCGTGCCGGCCGTGCGGTAGCCGTGGGCGTGCGCCCGGCCGGCCATGCCGGCTCCGATCACGGCAACTCCGATGCTTCTGACCACTTCGCGCCTCCTCCGACCGCTGATGGATCGTGCTAGTAGATCGTGCTACTTGCACGTGCTACAACGGAAGGTAAGGATGGGTGCAGCGCAGAGTCAAGAGAAGTGGGTAAATCTGTCATGCAGCGTGAGAGGCGGCCGACGATGGCCGACATTGCGGCGCGGGTCGGCATCTCCCGGGCCGCCGTCTCGCTCGTGCTGCGTGGCGTCGGGGGCACATCCGAGGCGACCAAGCAACGCGTGCTCGAGGCGGCGGCCGAGCTCGGCTATCGCCCGGACTCGCTCGCCGCGGGTCTGCGCCGCAGCCGTAGCCGCACGCTCGGAGTGCTCTTCGCCCTACGCCGGCCGTTCGAGGTGGAGTTCGTCGAGCACCTTTACCCCTTGGCCGGACACCTCGGCTACGACCTCCTGCTCGGTCCGTTCACCGCCGGCCGCCGCCAGGACGAGGCGGTCGACGAACTGCTGCGCTACCGCTGCGCCGGACTGATCGTCGTCGGCCCCGACCTGCACGCCCGCGACCTCGAGCCCCTCGCGGAAGAGGTCGCCGTCGTCGAAGTGGGCCGCGGCGTCACCCGCGGACTGGTCGACGTCATCCGCAACGACGACGCGGTCGGCACCCGCCAAGCGGTCGACCACCTGGTGAGCCTGGGGCATCGCGATATCGCGTACGTCGACGGAGGGGAGAATCCCGGGGCCCAGGAACGCCGGTCGGGATACCGCGCCGCGATGCAGGACCACGGCCTGGCCGAGGCCACGCGTGTCGTCCCCGGCGGTTACACCGAAGACGAGGGCGCCCGAGCCGCGCATGGTCTTCTCGCGAATCAGCCGCCGACCGCGGTCATCGCCGCCAACGACCTGTGCGCCATCGGCATCATCGACATCGCTCTGCGGGCCGGCCTGCAAGTGCCCGGGCAGTTGTCGGTCGTCGGCTATGACGACTCCCGCTTCGGCCGCATCCCCGGCATCGACCTGACCTCGGTCCGTCAGGACATCCCCCGCATGGCGAAGCAAGCTCTCAAAGCCGTCGTGGACCGGCTCGACCGCCCCACCCACAAACCCAAAGATCTCGTCGTACGACCGAAACTCGTCGTTCGCAGCACCACCTCGCACCCATCGCGGTAGAGCTCGGCATCACCTTTCTCGCCGGCAACGAAACGGGCCGAGGGAGGTAACACCAGAACCTCCCTCGGCGGCCGGCGGCGTGCCTACCTTCGTTCGTGGCGGGTACGCGGCCCGGCGGACGAATCGGCGGAACAGCGCCGTTCACGAGAGGATTCGACGTGCGGCAGGAGCGGATCACGGCTTCGAGGCCCAGCATGACCTGGCCGCTTCGACGGATTTCGCGCCGGGTGAACAGCGCGTGCTGATACCGGCGTCGGCTCTGTTCTGGGGCCTGCAGTTCGCGTTCCTCAACCCGGCCCTGGCGTTGTTGCTGGCCACGGTCTTCGACGCGAGCGCGGGCGAGATCGGCTGGGCTCTGGCGATCTACAACGCCGGTGGCTTCGTCGCCTCGCTGCTGGTGCCGGCGTACGCCGATCGGGCCGGTGATTACGTACGGCCCATGCTGGCCTGCGGAGTCCTGACGCTCGGCCTGGCCGGTGTGCTCGCCGTGACCACTGCGCTGCCCGTGGCGGTGGTCGCCCTGGTGCTGCTGGGCGGCCCGGCCGGCGTCGGGAGCTCGCTGTTGTTCGCGCACCTCAAACACACCGGCGCCGCACCCGGTGACGTGGTTCGCACCCGGGCGTTCGTCTCGTTCGCCTGGGTGGCCGGGCCACCGCTGGCCACGTTGGTGATCGCCGGGTTCGGCCCGCGGGCGATTCTGGCGGCCATCGCGGCGGTGGCGGTGCTCAACGTGGCCACGACCGCGGCCATGCACCGGGCCGTGGTCGTCCGCGACCGCGGCCCGGCGGTCGAAGACGAGCGGATGCCACGAGGACGCGTCGTGGCGGTGGTCGTGGTGTTCATCGCGTTGCAGGCGACCAACAGCGCCACCGTGTCCGTCATGAGCCTTTTCGTGACCGACCGCCTCGGCCTGGCGGTGGCGTGGGCGGGCATCGCGCTCGGCGTCGCCGCCGCGCTGGAGATCCCGGCCCTGTTGCTGATCGGCAAGCTGACCGGCCGCATATCGGGACCGGTGCTGCTGTTGTCCGGGTGCGCGGCCGGCGTCGTCTACTACGCCGCCATGGCCGTCGTCCGTGGACCGGTGTTGCTGCTCGGGCTGCAGCTGCTCAACGCCTGGTTCTTCGCCACCGTCGCCGGTGTCGGCCTGACCTTGTTCCAGCAGATCATTCCGCGCCCCGGGCTGGCCGCCGGTCTGTACACCAACACCCGCCGGCTGGGCGCCATCGCGGCCGGTCCGCTGATCGGCCTCGGCGCGGCGACGAGGCTCGGTTACGGCGCCGTGTTCGCCGCCGCCGCCGTCATCACCGTGGCCGCCTTGATCGCATTGCGGCTCACGCCGTTCGCACGCCCCCCGGTTTCTGGTGAGGGAGACAGGATCAGCGGCGATCTGGCCGCGACCACCAAGCAGCACTCCTGAGAGGAACACCCATGCAACTGCGACCGCTCGGACGCACCGGCGTCCATGTCAGCGAGCTGTGCCTCGGCACGATGATGTTCGGCGAGTGGGGCACCAAGGATCACGACGAGAGCATCCGCATCATCCACCGCGCGCTCGACGCCGGCATCAACTTCGTCGACACCGCCGACGTGTATTCGCAGGGCGAGTCGGAGGAGATCGTCGGCAAGGCGCTCAAGGGCCGCCGCGACGACGTGGTGCTGGCCACCAAGTTCTTCATGCCCTTCGACGACGACCCCAACCACCGCGGCGGCTCCCGCCGCTGGATCATGACGTCGGTCGAGAACTCGCTGCGCCGGCTCGGCACCGACCACATCGACCTCTACCAGATGCATCGCTACGACCCGGCGGTCGACCTCGACGAGACGCTGGGCGCGCTGACCGATCTCGTACGGGCGGGCAAGGTCCGCTACATAGGCCACTCCACGTTCCCCGCGTCCGCGCTGGTCGACGCCCAGTACGTCGCCCGCGACCGGGGCCGCGAGCGGTTCGTCACCGAGCAGCCCACCTACTCGATCCTGACCCGCAACATCGAGAACGAGATCCTGCCGCTCGCGCAGAAGTACGGCATGGGCGTGCTCTCCTACAGCCCGCTCGCGGGCGGGTGGCTGTCCGGCCGTTACCGCCTCGGCGAGGACCAGAACGGACCCATGTCGGCCGCCCGGCGGCGTCTGGCCAACCGTTTCGACCTGAAGCTGCCCGAGAACCAGCGCAAGCTGGAGGCCGCCGACGCGCTGGCCAAGGTGGCCGACGACGCCGGGGTCAGCCTCGTCGAGATGGCCATCGCGTTCGTGCTGCGCCACCCGGGGATCACCAGCGCGATCATCGGCCCGCGCACCATGGAGCACCTCGACTCGCAGCTGAAGGCGGCCGACGTCGTGCTCACCGACGACGTACTGGACCGCATCGACGAGATCGTCGCGCCCGGCGTCACCCTCAACCCCGCCGACAACGGCTGGGTCAGCCCCTCGTTGCAGCCGGCCGCGCGCCGCCGCTGAAAGGACCGTCATGGAGCACTACACCCTCAATAACGGCGTCGAGATGCCCGCGCTGGGCTTCGGCGTCTTCCAGACCCCGCCCGACGAGACCGTCACCGCCGTCGAGGCGGCCTTGTCGACCGGGTACCGGCACGTCGACACCGCCGCCGCGTACGGCAATGAAAGGCAGGTGGGCGAGGCAATCGCCGAGGCCGAAGCCGACGTCTTCCTGGAGACCAAGATCTGGATCAGCGACTACGGGTACGACGAGACCCTGCACGGCTTCGACAAGAGCGCCGGCAAGCTCGGCGTCGACGTGATCGATCTGCTGATCCTGCACCAGGCGCTGCCGTCGGAGTTCGGGAAGACGCTCGACGCCTACCGGGCGCTGGAGAAGCTGCTGGCCGACGGCAAGGTCCGCGCCATCGGGGTCAGCAACTTCATGGTCGAGCACCTGACCGCGTTGCTCGAGAAGGCCACGGTTGTGCCCGCGGTCAACCAGATCGAGGTGCACCCGTATTTCCAGCAGCGCGAGGTGCAGGCGTACGGCGAGAAGCACGGCATTCTCACTCAGGCGTGGGCGCCGATCGGTGGCATCACGTTCTATCGCGACAGCGGCCATCGCAGCACTTTGGAAGACCCGGTGATCGGCGAGATCGCCCGGGCGTACGGCAGGAGCCCGGCCCAGGTGATGCTGCGCTGGCACCTCCAGCAGGGCCGCCAGGTCATTCCCAAGTCGACCAACCCGAAGCGCATCGCCGAGAACTTCGACGTGTTCGACTTCGAGCTCACCGCCGAGCAGCTCGACGCGATCGATGGCCTGGAGACCGGCAAGCGCGGCGGTCCGGAGCCCACCGCCGTCACCCTGGAGTCGTTCGGCCGGCCAATCCCCGAAGCCTGATCCGCCGCACCTGGCCGGCCGGATCGCCCGAGAGGTGCCCTGGTCGGCCGGCTCCGGTGGGACCGCTGCCGTGGCCTGTCACCGCGTGTCAGGCACGCTCGACGGCGGCTGTAGCACTCCAGCTCGCCAGCAGCTCGAGGGCATCGTGATCCGCTGAACCTGTCGGTGCGCTGTAGGCGTTGAGGCGCAAGCCCTGGTCGGCTGTGAGCTCCATGGCCTCGTACGTCAGGGTGAGGTCACCGACGACGGGGTGGTGCAGCTTCTTGACGCCGCTGCGGTGCAGGCGCACGTTGTGCGCGGCCCACCAACCGCGGAAGAACTCGCTGCGAGTGGTGAGCTCGCCGATGAGATCGGTGAGTTTGCGGTCGTACGGGTCACGCCCGGCCTCGCCGCGCAGCAGTGCCACGACGTCCTCGGCGAGCTGCTCCCAGTCGCGGTAGAAGTCCTGAGAGGCGGGGTCGAGGAAGACGAAGCGGGCCAGGTTGGGGGTCCGCGCCTCGTCGGTGAAGACGGGCGAGAACACCGCACGGCCCAGCGCGTTGGAGGCGAGGATGTCGAGCCGGCCGTTGCGCACATAGGCCGGGGCGCCGGTCATGGCGTCGAGCAGCTGCTGCACACCCGGGCGCACGCGCTGGGCCGGGCGGCGCCGGGCCGCCTGCGCGGTGCGCGCCGGGCTGCGATTCGCCTGCCGGGCCAGGTCGTAGAGGTGTTCGCGTTCGGCGTCGTCGAGGTGCAGGGCGCGGGCCAGGGCTTCGAGCACGCTTTCGGACACGCCGCTCAGATTGCCCCGTTCGAGGCGGGTGTAGTAGTCGACGCTGACGCCGGCGAGCATGGCGGCTTCCTCGCGGCGCAGCCCGGGCACGCGCCGGGTGCTGCCGTAGGCGGGCAGCCCGGCCTGCTCGGGGGTGATGCGGGCGCGCCGGGTGGTGAGGAAGTCGCGGGTCTCGCTGCGATTGTCCATATCTCGACGGTACGGCGCAGCCGGGTGGCACTGGGAGGTTCTGCCGTTACCTGGATCGTCAGTGACTCCCACAAAGACCGCCCTACCGGTTTCCTGGAGGACGAACCATTACGACATCACCACTGCGAAGGACATCTCCGGCGGTCACCATCCGCCTGCAACCTGCCTGGGCTCTCCGCTCGGCCGGCGGGTGCTTGTGCGTGAAGGGGGTGATGCCAGTACCGGGCAAGGCCGATACTCCCTGGCCTGCGGCTTTCGCGGTTGTCTGGAGTCATGCCGAACGCACGTCCCGCACATCCGACCATGATCCTGGCGATCATCTGCCTGAGCTACTTCATGGTGATCCTGGACAACTCGATCATCTTCACCGGTCTGCCGCGCATCGAGGCGGCCATGTCCTTCTCGCCCACCGGGCTCACGTGGGTGCAGGACGCGTACACCCTGGTCTTCGGCGGTCTGCTGCTGCTCGGCGCCCGTTCGGGTGACATCGTCGGCCGGCGCCGCATGTTCATCGTCGGCCTCGTGTTGTTCGGCCTGGCGTCGTTCCTGGTCGGCGTCGCCCCCACCGCCTGGTGGCTGATCGCCGCCCGCGCCCTGCAGGGCATCGGCGCCGCGATCCTCGCGCCCTCGTCGCTGTCGCTGCTGACCGCTAGCTTCGCCGAAGGGCATCAGCGGGCCAAGGCCGTCGCCGCCTACAGCGCGGTCGCCGGGATCGGTGCCAGCGCCGGTCTGGTCGTCGGCGGAGTACTGGCCGACCTGGTGTCCTGGCGGGCCGGGTTCTTCCTGAACGTGCCCATCGCCGCCGCCATGATCGTGCTGGCCCTGCGGGTCATCGGGGAGACCGGACGCCGCCGCGGCCGCTTCGACCTGATCGGTGCGCTGTGCGCGACACTGGGCATGACCGCGCTGGTGTTCGGCATCGTCGACGCCGCCGAAGCAGGCTGGACCGCCCCGACCACCATCGGCGCCTTCATCATCGGCATCCTGCTGCTCGCCGCTCTGGTGGTCAACGAGGCCCGCGCCGAGCAGCCGATCATGCCGTTGCGACTGTTCGCCAGCCGCGAGCGCACCGGCGCCTATCTGGTCCGCATGCTGTACCTCGGCGCGATGATGGGCTTTTTCTTCTTCACCACCCAATACCTGCAGGGCGTGCTCGGCTTCTCCCCGCTGCAGGCCGGTGTCGCCTTCCTGCCCATGTCCGCGGTCAACTTCGGCGTCGCATTGCTGGTGAACCGCCTCGTAGGCCGCTTCGGGGCCACCCCGGTCCTGATCGCCGGGGTCGCGCTCACCCTGGCCGGAATGGGGTGGCTGAGCCGCGCCGGCGCCGGCAGCGGCTACCTTGTCGCGGTCGCGCTGCCCATGGTGCTCATCGGCATCGGCCAGGGCCTGGCCTTCGCGCCGCTGACGTCGGCCGGCCTGGCCGGGGTCGACGCCCCCGACGCGGGCGCCGCGTCCGGTCTGGTGAACACGTTCCACCAGGTCGGTAGCTCGCTCGGCCTCGGTGTGCTCGTCTCGGTCGCCGCCGCGGCCGTCCCGGACAGCGCCTCCGCCCGGACCGCCTTGGTGGACCGGGTCGGCACCGCGCTGACCGGCAGCACGGTCATGCTGGCCGTCGCTCTGCTGCTGGTTGTCACCCTCATAGTCCGGATACGCCGGGGACAGGACCGCCCGCCACGCCCCGAGCCTGCCGCCGCACCGCAGCCGGAATACGCCAACCGCTGACGCGGAGGTTCGCAGTGGATTCACCCGGCAGCGAGCAACTCGTTCTCGATGACGACCGGGACCGACAGCGTCTTGTAGCCGACCTCGTCGAACAGGACCGTCATCCGGTCCTCCTCGTAACCCATCACCGTGCCGGGGCCCCACTCGCCGTGGTGGACCTTGGCGTGTACCGGGAAGGGCTCGTCGGCGGTGGCGGTTTCGATCTCGATGGCTGTGCCCTCGACGCAGTTGTCGCAATGGCCGCACGGCTTGGGCTGGGCCTCGCCGAAATAGGCCAGCAAGGTCTGCGTACGGCAGGCTCTGGTCTCGGCGAAGCCGCGCATCATGTCGGTCCGGGAGCGCGAGACCGTCTGCTGGCGTTCGTGTTCCTTGACCGCCGCCGTGGCGGCCGCGGCGGGCAGGGGAGCGAAGACCGGGACCGTCAGTTTGCTGCCCCGGCCGGTCACCACCGCGCCCACCTGTTCGAGCAGGCCCAGGTACGCCCCCAGCTTGCGCGGCCCCAGGCCGGTCTTCTGCTTCAGCTCCGTCTTGGTCGCCGGGCCCGCGCGCAACGCCGCCGCCAGTTCGCGCAGCTCGACCTCGTCGGGGGCGCCGCCGGTGAAGAAGCGCTGGATGGCCTCGTCCTCGGAACGCCACAGCAGCAGGGCCTGGGCCGGGTCGCCGTCGCGGCCGGCGCGGCCGATCTCCTGGAAGTAGCTGTCGGGGGAGTCGGGCAGGGCCACGTGGGCCACCCAGCGGATGTTCGGCTTGTCGATGCCCATGCCGAACGCCGACGTGGCGACCATGATGCCGATCTTGTCGGCGGTGAAGTCCTCGTGCTTCTGTTCGCGGGCGCCCGCGGCCATGCCGCCGTGGTAGAACTCGGCCGGGTAGCCGGACTCGCTGAGGCGGGCGGCCAGTTCCTCGGCCGAGCGGCGGGTCGCGACATAGATGATGCCGGGGCCGGTCGCCGCGTCGAGCAGGGCGGTCAGCTTGCGCCAGCGGTAGCTCTCGTCGGGGCAGTAGGCGACCTCGAGGAACAGGTTGCGCCGGTCCAGGCCCGACACGTGGATCTCGGGTTTGTTCAGCTGCAGGCGTTCGATGATGTCGTCGCGCACCGGGGGTGAGGCGGTCGCGGTCAGGGCCAGGACGGGCGGACGGCCGATCCCCTTGATCAGGTCGCCCAGGGCGAGGAACTCGGGGCGGAAGTCGTGGCCCCAGGCCGAGATGCAGTGCGCCTCGTCGACGGCCACCAGGCCGGGCTTGAGCGCGCGCACCTCGGCCATCCGCTCGGGATCGCTGAGCTGCTCGGGGGTGATGAACAGGAACTCGGCGCGGCCCTCGCGGATCTCCCGGATCGCCTCGCGCTGCTGGGCCGGGGTCTCGGCCGAGCTCACCCGTACGGCCCGGATCTGGGGATCGTTCCGCTCGTTGAGGGCCGCGATTTGGTCCTGCTGGAGGGCGAGCAGCGGCGAGATCACCACGGTCGGGCCGGGCAGCAGCACGGCCGGGATCTGATAGATCGCCGACTTGCCGGCGCCGGTGGGCAGCACGACCAGCGCGTCGCGGCGGCGCAGGACGGCCCGCATCGGCTTGAACTGGCCGGGACGCAGCGACGGCCAGCCGAAATGCTTGCGGGCGACCTTGCGGAGGCGGGGTCCGTAGACGGGTAGCTTCATCGAGCGGCCATTGTGCCCCGCGGACATGACGGGCAAACGCCTACGAGATCTTGGGCAGGATCTGATCGGCGTACAGGTCGAACAGGCCCTGATAGTGCGGGCCGGTGTTGGCCACGTACACCTCGTCGAAGCCCGCCTGCCGATACTTGTCGATCATTTCGAGGTGGGCCGCCGGGTCGTTGCCGCACACGAACGACTCACCCACCATCTCCTCGGTGACCAGCTGCGACGCCTGCTCGAAGTGCTTGGGCGAGGGCAACACCTGGGAGAGCTCACCGGGCACGCCGGCGTTCGGCCATTTCTCGTACGCGATCTTGGCGCCCTCCTCGGCGGATGCGGCGAAGGCGGCCTTGAACCCGGCCTGCGCGATCTTCGAACCTCCGCCGTTGTCGCGGAAGCGCGACACCAGCTCGCCGTCGGGCATGGTGCTGACGTAGCCGTCGCCGATCCGGGCCGCCACGTCGACCGCCTTGGGCCCGAAGCCGGACACGTAGATCTCGACCGGGTTCTCGGGCAGCGTGTAGATCCGCGCGTTCTCGACGGTGTAGTGCTTGCCGTGGTGCGAGAAGGTGCCGCCCTCCCAGAGACCGCGCATCACCTCGACCGATTCTTCGAGCATTTCCAGCCGTACGTCCTCCTCCGGCCACGCATCGCCGAAGATGTGCTCGTTGAGCGCCTCGCCGGTGCCGATCCCGAGCCGGAACCGCCCGCCGGTGAGCACCGCGCTGGTGGCCGCGGCCTGGGCGATCACCGCCGGATGGATCCGGACCGT
Source organism: Paractinoplanes ovalisporus (assembly GCF_016834655.1). Taxonomy (GTDB): domain Bacteria; phylum Actinomycetota; class Actinomycetes; order Mycobacteriales; family Micromonosporaceae; genus Actinoplanes; species Actinoplanes ovalisporus. The sequence continues at coordinate 62,096 of NZ_JAENHP010000025.1, read as the reverse complement.
CGGGCAGGTCACCGCGGTGGTGATCGGCAGCGAGGTCGCCTGGCTCAGGGCCCCGATCATCGACCACACGAACGGGCTGTTGCCCTGGGCGTCGACCCACGGGTGGTAGTGATCCGAGATCCAGAGGGCGGAGAAGCCGGCCCGTTCGGCGCCGCGTGCCTGTTCGAGCAGTTCGGCCGGGCCGTATTCCTCGCAGGAGAGGAAGTATCCGATGCGCATGCCGCTCCGGATACCCCTACTTCTTGCCGCCGAACATGCGACGGATGGCCCAGATCAGGATGAGGAAGGCCAGGGCCACACCCAAGAGGCGGACGGCGTGGACCTCGGACCAGTCGACGCCGGAGGCGCCTTCCGCGGCGAGCGTGGAGAGGGTCACCCCCGCATCGTATCGACCGACTTTCACTCAAAGCTAATAGAAAGGTTTGTTGACTGAAACAGGCTCGGGGTGTGACCATTGGTCCGCACAACGGGGGGTGCGCTCCCTCGAGCGCGCTAAACGTCACCGGAGGTACGGGGGCCTATGCCGAACCAAGGCGAATTGCCGGAACTGGCCGCGTCGGTGCTTCAGCCGGGATTCGTCGGCACCACCGCGCCCGACTGGGTCCGGCGGTGGCTCGGCGAAGGACTGGGCGGCGTCGCGCTGTTCGCCCGCAACGTCGAGTCGCCGGCCCAGGTCGCGGCGCTGACCGCGCAACTGCGGGCCGAGCGTCCGGACGTGCTGGTGGCGATCGACGAGGAAGCCGGTGACGTCACCCGGTTCGAGTCGCGGCACGGCAGCTCCCGGCCCGGCAACCTGGCCCTGGGCGCGATCGACGACGTGCTGCTGACCGAGGAGGTCGCCCGCGATCTGGGGGCCGACCTGGCCAACGCCGGCATCACGCTCGACTACGCACCCGACGCGGACGTCAACAGCAATGCGGACAACCCCGTTATCGGCGTACGGGCGTTCGGGGCCGAGCCGCACCTGGTCGCCCGTCACTCGGCCGCGTTCATCCGTGGTCTTCAGGCGGCGGGCGTCGCCGCGTGTGCCAAGCACTTCCCGGGTCACGGTGACACCAGCGTCGACTCGCACCACGACGTCCCGCTGATCGACCGCGACCGGGCCCAGCTGGCCGAGTGTGAGCTCGTGCCGTTCCGGGCCGCGATCGAGGCCGGTGTCCAGGTGGTCATGACCGGGCATCTGCTCGTCCCGGCCTACGACACCGAACTCCCGGCCACCCTCAGCCACAAGATCATGACCGGTCTGCTGCGCGAGGAGCTCGGCTTCGACGGGCTGATCGTCACCGACGGCATCGAGATGCAGGCCGTACGCCGGAGGTACGGGCTGGCCGGTGCGACCGTCAAGGCGCTCGCGGCCGGGGTCGACGCGATCTGCGTGGGCGGCGACCACGCCGACGAGCAGACGGCCGTGCTGCTGCGCGACGCCATCGTGGCCGCCGTCCGCTCGGGTGAGCTCCCCGAGGAGCGGCTGCGTTCCGCCGCGGCCCGGGTCCGCCGCCTGGGCCGGTGGGCCACCGCGACCCAGACCGCCACCGGCTCCCGCGCGATCGCCGACGCGACGCCCGAGGTGGCCGTGCTCAGCCACACCAACACGGTCGGGTTCGCGGCCGCCCGCCGCGCCGTCCGGGTCACCTCGTCGGCCGACGCGGCGCTGCCGGTGAGCGAGGCGCCGCACGTGGTCGAGTTCGCCCCGCCGCGCAACATCGCGATCGGCGCCGAGACGCCCTGGGGTGTCGGCGCGCCGCTCGACGAGCTGCTGCCCGGAACCACCTCGGTGCGCCTGACCGAGGACGAGCTGGGCGCCGACCCGGCCGCGACCGTGCTCGACGGCGCCGCCGGGCGCCCGCTGGTGCTCGTGGTGCGCGACGTGCACCGCCACGCCTGGCTGGCCGACACGCTGGCCGCCGTGCTGGCTCAGCGGCCCGACGCGATCGTGGTCGAGATGGGCCTGCCCGAGACGGTGCTGGGCTCGGTGCACATCGCGACGTTCGGCGCGACCCGGGCCTGTGGTCTGGCCGCGGCCGAACTCATCGCGGGCACGCGGGTGCCGGCGCCGGCCCCGCAGCCGCTCGCGGCCTGAGAGGGCGCGGCTCACCAACTCCGGTTGCCGGCGGTCACAGCGGGGGCTCGACCGTCGGCAACCGGCCTCCAGCCATATCCCGTGAGCTAGTCACGCGCGAAGACGGGCACCACCCCGTGCGTGAGTGTGAGAACCACCCTGCGCGCGAGCGTGAACTAGTCCTCGATGATGTCGTCGTACTCCGGGTGCTCGGCGACGTATTTGGCGAAGAACGGGCATGCCGGGTAGACCTTGGCGCCTCGGGCTCGCAGCTCGTCGAGCGTGCGCTGGGCCAGCACGTTGGCCAGGCCTTGGCCGCGGAACCGCCGGTCGATCTCGCTGTGGGTCACGACGACGACGCCGTCGCGGATCCGGTAGACGGCCATGCCGCCCAGTTCCCCGTCGACGGTCAGCTCGAAGCGGTTCTGCGAGGGGTTGTCGCGCACATCGACGTCGCTCATCGTCCCAGCTTAGGGCTCGCATCACCCCCGTACGCTGGAAGGGTGTTGAAACCCACCCGCCTCGCCATCGCCCTCGCCTCGGCCGCCCTGACGGGCGCGCTTCTCGCCGGCTGCAGCAGTGACAACGTCAACTGCGGCCTCGACCAGTGCACCGTGACGATCGACCGGGAAACCAACGCCAGCGCCAGCTTCCTGGGTGTGGAGGCGAAGTTCGTCAGCGCCGACGCCAACACCGTGACCCTCGACGTCGCCGGCGAGCAGATCAGCCTCACCAAGGGCCAGCAGGCCATCGAGGTCGCCGGGCTGCAGGTGTCCCTCGACAGCGTGACCCAGGACCAGATCGGCCTGCAGGTCTCGCGCAACTAGCGGTTAGCACACGCCGACGTTCCCGTCCCGGGTTTGAAAAAACGCGGGACGGGTCATTTTCCCGGGCATGACCTCAGCCGCCTCCCAAGTCAAAGGCACCGCTTCGCGGGCCGCCAACAGCAAGCCGCTCGAGTATCTGGCCCGGGGCGGCTTCGTCGGATACGGCATCATCCACCTGATCTTCGCGTGGATCGCCCTCCAGGTGGCGTTCCAGGGCTCGTCGCAGGAGAGCGACCAGTCCGGAGCGCTGCAGACCCTGGCCGGCAACGGCCTGGGCAAGACGCTGCTCGTCATCATCGCCGTCGGCATGATCGCCATGGCCCTCTGGCAGGCCTTCGAGGCCGCCATCGGCGAGAGCGGCGAGCAGAACACCACCGCCAAGGCCGAGCGCGTGCTCAACGGCGCCCGCGCCATCCTCTACCTCTACCTGGCCTGGATCGCCATCAAGGTGCTGCAGGGTTCGAACGCCTCGATGGGTGACAACTCGCAGAGCAAGACCTCGTCGATCATGGACAACACCGGTGGCCGCTGGCTGATCGGCTTCGTCGGCCTCGTGGTGATCGGCGTCGGCGTCGGCATGGCCATCTACGGCTGGAAAGAGAAGTTCGCCAAGCACCTCAACACCGGCGAGATGCCGCAGGCCACGCGCAAGCCGATCATCCGGCTCGGCAAGGCGGGCTACATGGCCAAGGGCACCGCGTACGCCATCGCCGGCGTGCTGGTCGTGCTGGCCGCGGTGAACTACGACCCGGAGAAGGCGCGCGGCCTCGACGCGGCACTCAAGACGCTGGCTGGATACTCCTGGGGCGTGTGGCTGCTCGCGTTGATCGCGCTCGGCATCGCCTGCTTCGGCGTCTACTGCTTCGCACAGGCCAAGTACCGGAAAGTGTGAGCAACCTCTGAACTTCGTGCGGGAAAGTTGCGGGTGCCGGTGACCTGGGCAAGCTAGGTCGCTGGTACCCGCACTTTCTTCCTGCGAAGGAGAGACACGTGCCCAGCACTGTGAAGGCCCTGCTCGCTGTCGTCGCCGCGATAGGGCTGGCGATCCTGCTGGTCAGCGTCCTGCACTGGCTTACCAAGCGGCTCGGCCGCAAGTCGGACCTCGCCGCCGACCTGGCCCGCACGGCCCACAAGCCGTTCCTCGCCACGATGGTCCTGTTCGCGATACAGCAGGCGCTGCGGGCGGTGGCGGGCGACTTCCCGGGCCGTGAGGGCGTGCTGCACGCCCTGGTGATCTGTTTCATCGCCGCGTTCGCCTGGCTGGTCGCGGCGTTCGTCCTCGTGCTGGAGGACGCCGCACTCGCGCACTGGCGCACCGACGTCGAGAACAACCTGCGCCGCCGCCGCTTCAAGACCCAGATCGTGATGATCCGCCGGATCACGGTGGCCACGATCGTGGTGCTCACCCTCGGCGTCGTGCTGATGACCTTCCCCGGCATCCGGGCGCTCGGCGCCAGCGTGCTGGCCTCGGCCGGCATCGTCAGCGTCATCGCGGCGCTGGCCGCCCAGAGCACGCTCGGCAACGTCTTCGCCGGTCTGCAACTCGCCTTCAGCGACGCCGTCCGGGTCGACGACGTGGTGGTCGTCGAGGGGGAGTGGGGCCGCATCGAGGAGCTGACCCTCACGTACGTGGCCGTGCAGATCTGGGACGACCGGCGGCTGCTGCTGCCCACCTCGTACTTCACCTCCAAGCCGTTCCAGAACTGGACCCGCTCGTCCTCGGCCGTGCTCGGCACCGCCGAGGTGGACGTCGACTGGTCGACCGCGATCGAGCCGCTGCGCGAGGAGCTGCGCGCCACCTGCGAGGGCTCGCAGTTGTGGGACGGCCGGGTCTGTGTGCTGCAGGTGACCGAGGCGGTCGGCGGCATGGTGCGGCTGCGAGCGCTGGTCAGCGCGAACGACGCCCCGTCGCTGTGGGATCTGCGCTGCCTGGTCCGCGAGCGCCTGGTGACGTTCATCTGGGAGAACCAGCGCACGGCGCTGCCGCGCTACCGGGCCGACATGGCCAACGTGACCAGGCCGGTGGCCGAGACCCTGCGCCCGGCGCCCCGGGGCGACTCGGACGACGACGCCCGGGTGTTCTCGGGTGGTGCGGACGCCGACGAGCGCGCCGTGACGTTCGGCGGGCCGGAGGAGCCGGTGCCGGTGCCCGCAAACCGGTGACCCCAGCTAGCAGCTGATCTGCCGGGTTTGCCGCGGTCTTGAGCCCGGGAGCGTGACCTGTGGCTGATCTGCCGGGTTTGCCGCGGTCTTGAGCCCGGGAGCGTGACCTGTGGCTGATCTGCCGGGTTTGCCGCGGTCTTGAGCCCGGGAGCGTGACCTGTTGTGGCGGGTTTCCCGCAGGAGGATTGACTCTCTGGTGATCAGGGCATACACCGAGGTACGGAAGGGAGGTCACCATGGCCGATGTTCTGAACGGCCGCGCCGGTACGGGCGCCACCGATCAGTCCACCGCCGAGTTGGTTCAACGCGCGAGTGAGCAAGTCAGCCGGCTCGTTCGTGACGAGATTGCATTGGCCAAGGCCGAGCTGGCCGAGAAGGGTAAGCATGCCGGCATCGGCATCGGCCTCTTCGGCACCAGCGGTGTGCTGGCCTTGTACGGGGTGGGCGCACTCATAGCCACCCTCATCATCGTGTTCAACCTGTTCCTGCCGCTGTGGCTGGCGGCGCTGATCATCACGGCTGCGCTCTTTGTGGTCGCCGGCATCCTCGCCCTGATCGGCAAGAGCCAGGTCACCAAGGCCGTTCCCCCTCAGCCCACGGCCGCGATCGAGAGCGTCAAGGCCGACGTCGACGAGGTCAAGCACGCGGTCAGCAGCGAGCGGAGTCGCGGATGAGCGAGAAGAACGGATCGCCGGCCCCCAAGCCGACGATCGAGGAGCTGCGCGCCCGGACCCGGCAGGACCGGGCGGAGCTCGGCGAGACCGTGCAGGCGCTCGCCGCCAAGGCCGACGTCAAGGCCCGGGCCAAGGAGCAGGTCGAGCAGACCAAGCTGAAGGTCAAGGCGCAGGCCGCGGAGGCCACCGAGCGCGTACGCGGTGCGGCCGCGGCCGCCGCTGGAGTGGTCTCCGGAAAGGTTCACGAGGTGGCCGATCAGACCGCCGAGAAGGTCAATCAGAACGGTTCCCGTGACCTCACCGTCCAGGCGAGAGAACAGATACGGAACAGTCCGGTTCCGATTTCCCTCGTCTTTGCCGGAGCGCTCGCAGTCGTGGGCATCATTCTGATCGTTCGTGGGAGGCGCCGGTGAGCGGCAAGGTTTCGAAGCTGGCCTACAAGCCTGTCGGGTTGCTGCTCGGCATCGGCGCCGGTGCGGTTGCCGGCCTCGTCTTCAAGGAGGTCTGGAAGCTGACGGCCGGTGATGACGACGCCCCGAACGCGACCGACGAGGATCGGGGCTGGGGCGAGATTCTCGCTGCGGCCGCCCTGCAAGGCGCTATCTTCGCTCTCGTGAAGGCGGCCGTCGATCGGGGCGGCGCCGTCGGAGTTCGGAAAATGACTGGTCAATGGCCTTCGTGAAGTTAGGTTAACAGTCACTGGTCTCCCACATCGCGAGAGCGAAGTGGGGGGCCTTTTCCATATCTGCCGCGGTTTATTCGATTCTCCCGAGGGGCAGCTTTGTGACCCGTTTTTCGGGTACAGTGTGCCCAGTTTTTGCGTACGTGGTTCGCTGCTTCCGCCTGATCAAGGGAAGCCGGTCACCAGCCGGGGCCTCGAGGTCGAGTGGATGGGACGTCCTCTGAAAGGCCGCCTCACGGCGCCGCTGCTCGAAAACGGTCATCGGCCCGGGGCATCACGGGGCCGGCATTTTCAGAAGGAGAGTTCAGCATGGCGCAAGGAACCGTGAAGTGGTTCAACGCAGACAAGGGCTTCGGCTTCATCACCGTCGACGGCGGGGGTGCTGACGTGTTCGTCCACTTCTCGGCCATCCAGACGAGCGGCTACCGCACTCTGGAAGAGAACCAGCGGGTCGAGTTCGAGATCGCCCAGGGCCAGAAGGGCCCGCAGGCGGAGCAGGTTCGCCCGCTCTGAGTCCCACCACGCCGGCCTGAGGCCGGCCGCCGATCGCCTGGCGGAGATCGGCTCTAGCGCAGAAACCCCCGCATCCTCATCGAGGGTGCGGGGGTTTTGTCATTGCCTCTGGTGGGCGTGATCAGTCATTGATCCTGGACAGTACCGTCGGCGTGCGGCGGTGCATCATGCAACGGTGCCACGGCCAGCACTTCCGACCGCTTGAAACGGGCTCTCGCGCGTTCCCCAAGAATGATCAAAATCAGTCCCGCGATTACCACGACCGGACCGATGACCGACCAGATCCCGACCCCGCTCATCCGGCTGTCGGTGAGAATGTCGAAACCCTGCAGAGTCCACAGAGCACCGACCACCACGGCCAATACCCCAACCGCCATGGAGAGCCAGCCCTTGAGCCTTTTAGGGGCGGGTGCCGGTTCGTTCACCATTTGTCATGCACCTGCGGGCGGATCAGTTCGTCGTAGACCTCGCGGACCCCGGCCGCGGCCTCCTCGGTGAGCGGCGGAAGGCCGGCCACGGCGGCGTTGCGGGTGGCCTGCTCCGGGTTGCGGGCACCGGGGATGACGACCGTGAGGCCGGCCTGGTCGAGCACCCAGCGCAGCGCGAACTGGGCCATCGTCCAGCCCTCGGGGACCAGCGGACGCAGACGCCGGACGGCCTCGAGCCCGGTCGCGAAGTCGACGCCCGAGAACGTCTCGCCGACGTCGAAGGCCTCGCCGTGCCGGTTGTAGTTGCGGTGGTCGTCGGCGGCGAACGTGGTGTGCTCGTCGTAGCGGCCGGAAAGCAGGCCGCTGGCCAGGGGCACCCGCGCGATGATGCCCACGCCGGCCTCGGCGGCAGCCGGCAGCACCCGCTCCAGCGGCTTGAGCCGGAACGCGTTGAGGATGATTTGCACGCTGGCGGTGCCCGGGCGGGCGATGGCGGCCAGCGCCTCCTCGACCTTCTCGACGCTGACGCCGTACGCGCGGATGCGCTTCTCCTCGACGAGCGTGTCGAGCGCGTCGTAGACCGCGTCGGAGGAGAAGACCGGGGTCGGCGGGCAGTGCAGCTGCACCAGGTCGAGCGTGTCGACGCCCAGGTTGGCCCGGGACCGGTCGGTCCACGCGCGGAAGTTGTCGAGCGTGTAGTTGCCGGGCTCCTGCGCCATGCGGCGGCCCATCTTGGTGGCCACGGTCAGCTCGGGGCGGCCCTTGATGAACGACCCGACGATCTGCTCGCTGCGGCCGTCGCCATAGACGTCGGCGGTGTCGATGAACGTGACGCCACCCTCGACCGCGGCCTGCAGGGTCGCGTGCGCGTCGGCCTCGCTCACGTCGCCCCAGTCGGCGCCGAGCTGCCAGGCACCCAGTCCCACCACGCCGACCGAGCGGCCCATCCTGCCGAATTTGCGATTCTCCACGGAAGCAGACCCTACTCGTCCGGCGCGGCCCGCTCGCGGCGGTGGAGAAGCGCGGCGGTGCGATGCGGTGGTGCAATGCGGTGGTGAGTCGCGGCGGCGAAGTGCGATGGAGCCGGCAAAGTGCTACTGCTATCTTTCTTGCAAGACGTACGTACGGTTTGGGAGGAACGATCATGTGGGATCCGGCCGTGTACCGCCGTTTCGGCGCCGAACGTCAGCGTCCGTTCTTCGACCTGGTCAACCGGGTCGGCGCCGAGAAGCCGCGGGCCGTCACCGACCTGGGCTGCGGCCCCGGCGAGCTCACCCTCACGCTGGCCGAGCGCTGGCCCGGCGCTCACCTGACCGGCGTCGACTCGTCGCCCGAGATGATCGAGAAGGCGGTCGCGCACGGCGGACCGGCCGAGTTCCGGGTCGGCGACGTCCGCGAGTGGCAGCCCGGGCCCGACACCGACGTGCTCGTCACCAATGCGACCCTGCAGTGGGTTCCGGAACACCGCGACCTGCTGACCCGCTGGGCCCGCGACCTTCCGGCCGGCGCGTGGATCGCCATGCAGGTGCCGGGCAACTTCGGGGCGCCCTCACACGTGCTGCTGCGCGAGGTCGGCAAGCGTTACGGCGCGAGCGACGTGCTGCGCGAGGCGCCCGTCGACGATCCGGCTGGTTACGCGGCCCTGCTCACCGCGGCCGGGGCCGAGGTCGACGCTTGGGAGACCACGTACCTGCATCTGCTGCCGGCCGCGGGCGCCGATCACGCGGCCGAGAGCGCCGATCACGCGGCCGAGAGCGCCGATCACGCGGCCGAGAGCGCCGATCACCCGGTCGAGAGCGCCGATCATGCGGTCGCGGGTGCCGATCACCCCGTGCTGCGGTGGATGGAAGGCACGGCGTTGCGGCCCGTCAAGGCCGCGCTGGACGAGAATGCTTGGCAGTCCTTCCGCGCCGACCTCGCGCGGGAGCTGTCCGGCGCCTACCCGGCGACCGGCGCGTACGTCGCGTTCCCGTTCCGCCGCATCTTCGTGGTGGCGCGGACCGCCCGCTGAGAAGGGACCTGAGGTGACCGAGCTGACCTCGTTCATCGCCGGACTGCCGAAGGCCGAGCTGCACGTGCACCACGTGGGCTCGGCCTCGCCGCGCATCGTGGCCGAGCTGGCCGCCCGGCACGAGGGCGCCTCCCCGGTGCCGGCCGACCCGGCCGCGCTCGCCGACTACTTCGCGTTCCGCGACTTCGCCCACTTCGTCGACGTCTATCTGACCGTCGTCGACCTGATCCGCGACGACGAGGACGTGCGCGTGCTGACCTTCGAGGTCGCCCGCGAGTTGGCCCGCCAGCAGGTCCGGTACGCCGAACTGACGATCACGCCGTACTCCAGCGTCAAGCGCGGGATCCCGGCCAAGGCGTTCTGCGAGGCCATCGAGGACGCCCGCCGCTCGGCCGCCACGGAGTTCGGCATCGAGCTGCGCTGGTGCTTCGACATTCCGGGTGAGGCCGGTCTGCCCGCGGCCGAGGAGACGCTGCGCGTCGCGCTCGAGGAGCGGCCCGAAGGCCTGATCAGTTTCGGCCTGGGTGGCCCCGAGATCGGCGTGCCCCGGCCGCAGTTCAAGCCGTACTTCGACCAGGCCCGCGCGGCCGGGCTGCGCAGCGCGCCGCACGCCGGCGAGACCACCGGGCCGCAGACCATCTGGGACGCAATCCGCGACCTCGGCGCCGAGCGGATCGGGCACGGCATCTCGGCCGCCCAGGACCCGGAGCTGATGGCCTATCTGGCCGAGCACCGGATCCCGCTCGAGGTCTGCCCGACCTCGAACGTGCGCACCCGCGCGGTCGCCGCGATCGAGGAGCACCCGCTGGCCCGGCTGGTCGCGGCGGGCGTGCCGGTCAGCATCAACTCGGACGACCCGCCGATGTTCGGCACCACGCTCGAGGAGGAGTACGCGGTCGCGGCGCGGCTGCTCGACCTCGACGCACGGGGCGTCGCCGGTCTGGCCCGGGCCGCGGTCGAGCAGAGCTTCCTGCCCACGGCCGGCAAGACCGCCCTGCTCGCCGAGATCGACGCGTACACGGCCGGCGCCTGAGCAAGCGGCCCAAAGCGGGCGGCCTGGGCGAGCGGCCACAGCGGGCGCCTGAGCGAGCGCCCCACAGCGGGCGCCTGGCCGTGCGCCCCACAGCGGGCGCCTGACAAAGGCGCCCGCCGACGCCTAACGCAGCGCGTAGAGCGGTTCCTGCCAGATCGCCAGGACCACGACGATGCCGATGGTCAGCACCGCGATCCAGCGCACCAGCCGCCGCTTGTTGAACCTGGCCGGGCCTTCCTCGGGCTCGGTCAACCGCCGTTCCAGGGTGTCGCGCACAGCCTTGCCTCCCGTCTAGTCGGGTACCGCCGTCCAGCTCTGATAGCGCTGGTCGTTGCCGGCCTGCAGAACGAGCACCCGGTGGGCGCCGAACCGCTGGTCGCCGACGCCGGCCACGAGGCCGCCGTCCGTGGTGCGCAGGGTGAAGCCGTACGGTGAGAACTGCAACGTCCACTTCGAAGCGTCGCCGTTGCAGTCGGCCTGCACCAGCGGGACGCCCGTGGCCGCGTTGCCGCCGAGCGGGCCCACACACTTGCCGGAGGCCCGCGAGACCAGTTTGTAGCTGTTTCCGTCGGCCGGCACGAGCTGCCACTGCTGCTGGGCGTCGCCGTCGGTGCCGCTCAGGGTGATCGGCGTGCCGTTCACCGTGCGGGCCGCATAGAGATTGGCCGCGCTGCCGGTGAGCGCGTTCGTCAGCGTGAACCAGGAGTTCTGCGCCGGGCGGGCCGCGGGCGCCGTCTCGGCCGTGTTGCGGGCCGTGTACTGCGGGCCGGACTTCACCGTCACCTGGTACTTCGTGGCGGGCTTGAGGCCGATCAGCCGGGCCCGGGTGGCCTGCGTGGTGGCGACCGGCTGACCGTCGACCCAGACCTGGTAGGTCGCCTTGGCCGAGGCTGCGCTCCAGGTGAGCCGCACCGAACTGCTGGTGCCGTCGCGCACCTCGACGACGGCCTGCACGGGGTCGGCCTGCACGCCGTTGGCCGGCTCGGTCGGAACCGGGGTGGTGGCCGCGACCGGCAGCGACGGCACGCCGTCGCCCCCGTCCTCGGCGGGCGCGGTCGGCTCGGCCGCACCCGGCTCGCCCGCGGTCGCTGACTCGGACGGCGTGACCTCGGGCGACGGCGGGGCATCGCCGCCGCCGTCGGCCTCACCGGGGTTGGTCACGGTCGGGGTCGGCTCGACGCTCGCGCTCGGGGTGGGCTCGGCCGGGTCGGCGCTGGGCGACTCGGCCGGCTGCGGCGCGCCCTCGGCGTCGGGAATGTCATCGCCGCCGTCGCTGCGCAGCAGGAACTCGCTGCGCGCGATGTTCCAGTTCTTGTCGAGATAGCTGCCCGGCTTCGGGTTGGTGTTGAAATAGTCGTCCTTGCCGCAGTCGAGCCGCGCCTCCTGCTTGCGGGGGCAGACCTTGCGCACCGCCTTGCCCGAGCGGTCGGGGCCGCAGAGCAGGTCGAAGTCGTCGAGGCAGCCGCCGGCGCCGCTGGAGTTGGGCGAGTCGATCAGCGTCGCGCCGAGCGTGTGGGTCAGCTCGTGCGCCGCCATCGCCGCGCTCCAGCAGCCCGAGTCGACCCGGCCGTAGGAGGGGCCGCCGTTGTTGCGGTTGCCCAGCCCGGGGCGGCGGTCGGCGATGTAGGTCGCGATGCCGCAATAGACGGTGGAGTCGGCGAAGATCAGGTATTTGCGGTCGGTGCGGTTGTAGCCGAGCTTCTGCAGCGCGTCGATGTTGCGGGTGAAGGACCCGAGCGCGCCCGTCGGCATCTGCACCTCGGAGACGTCGACCCGGCACTGCGGCGTGGTCACGAAGCGCACGTGCCGCGAGCCGCCGGTCTCGGCCGCGCTCTCGTCGAAGATCTGGTCGACGCCGGTCGACCACGTACGGATCGATCCCAGGAAGTCGGTGTAGCGGCTGGGCGTGCCGTACTCGTGCAGGTAGAGCACCTGGACGCGCTTGCCGCTGCGCCCGTCGCCCTCGCAGGCCACGTCGTGGGCGCCCATGATGAAGTCGGCGTCGCCGGGCGCGGCGTCGGGCACCAGCGCCGGGGCGTCGGCGGTGAGCGCGCTGCCGCCCTCGTCGCGGGCGATCTCGGCGTCGGACGGCGTCGCGGCCGCGGACTCGCGGGCCGGCTGCTTCGGCTCGGGCGCCTTCGCGGTCACCGGGGTGACGGCGCGGCGCACCTTGAGACCGGCCGGCGCCTCGTCGGGGCCGTGGGTGCAGGTGATCTTGTCGAGTTCGTAGGAACCCGCGCAGAGCGAGCCCGCCTTGGCCGGCTTGAGCCCGTCGTAGACCAGTCCCTGGTCGGGCTTGTCGGCGGGCAGGGCGGTGAGGGCGAAGTTGCGCGACGCGTTGCTGCCGGCGACGTTGTCGACCACGCTCGGGCCGACGACCCCGCCGACGCCGAGCAGCGCCAGCCCGAGGCCCACCGGAACCAGCCGGTGCGGCCGCCGGGATACGGCCCGGCGGTGACCACGCGGGGCCGGTGTGCGGCGGTGCGTGGACAAACCCTCTCCTAGCGTTGCCGGGAACTGCCTTGCGGGGGCGCGGTGGGAGGTGGTTATGGGGGAGCCACCTCTCACCGCGCGGGAGCTTCGCCGGTTCCGAGGTGCGGGCGTCGAACCGGGAAGCCGGATGGGATCGGGGGGAACACTGCCAGCCCGGCTCCGGGAGCGGAACGCCTTTAATACAGATCTAAGCAAGAACATGGTCCGCTTCACTCGGAACGGGTGGGTCGGCTGCCACGCTCCCGGGCCAGGCGACCGACCAGGCCGAAACGGCTCGCCTGCTTGGGCGTCGCCTCGGCGTCGGAGAACAGCATGACCACGCTCGCGCCGCCCAGGGCCGCGCGGTCGAGGCTGACCGAGCCGCCCGCGGACTGGGCCGCGCGCCGGGCGATGTCGAGCCCGAGCCCGGTCGAGCCCTGGTTGCTCTGGCCACGCTGCATTGCCTTCTCCGGATCTCCGATGCCGGGACCGGCGTCGTCGACACGCACCGCAACCCATCCGTCACGCCGCGAAATGCCCACCTCGAACGCCGTTCCCTGGGGGGTGTAGCGGAACACATTACCCAGAATGGCATCGAGCGCGGCAGCCAGTTCGGCCCTCGCAACGGGTACGGGAATGCGAACACTTGCCCCGGCCACCCGGTAGCTGCGGTTCTGGTCGCCGGCCAGCGCCGACCAGAACATCATCCGCTCGCGGACCACCTCGCTGGCGTCACAGACACCGGGCTCCGGCGCGGCCGCCACCTGGGCCCCGATCGCCTGGCGGGTCGTGTTGATCAGCTCGTTGACCTCGCCCTCGAGCGTCACGATGGCCTGCCGGATGCGCCGGATGCCACGCCGCCGGTCGATCTCGTCGGCGCTCAGATCGATGATCTGGGTGTCGTCCGGGTCGAGCGCCTCGGCGTCCAGGCGCAGCGCGGTCAGCGGGGTGCGCAGGCGGTGCGACAGGTCGGCGACCATCTCGCGTTCGCTCGTGCGCGAGGTGACCAGCCGGTCGGCCATGCGGTTGAACGCGTAGCCGGCCTCGGCCAGCTCGCGCGGGCCCGAGGGCTGGATGCGCACGCCCAGGTCGCCGCCGCCGACCGCCATCGCCGCGTGCACCAGGTTGCGGGCCGAGTTGACGGCGCCGCGGGCCAGCCGGTCGACCACGACGACGCTGCCGGCGACCAGCACCAGCGCGATGCCGAAGAGCAGCCACCAGTCGTTCGCGGTGCCCTCGCTGAGCTCGCTGTCGGGCACGAAGACCTCGACCACGGACGTACGGGCGCCGACCGTCACCGGTTCGAGCCGCACGAGACCGCCGTCGACCTCCTGGGTCACGGTCGAACCGCTGGTCGCGGCGTGCTGAACCTCGTCGCCGGCGGCGCGACCCCCGGCCGTCTGGCCGGGCGCGTAGACCTTGACCCGGCCGCCGGAACCGGCCATGGCGGCGGCGAGTCCCTTGGCGCCGGCGCCGGCCGAGATCGCGCCGACCACCTTGGCGCTCTGCCGTTCGGCGGCGCCGATGGCCTGGTCGCGATGGTCGTTGCGCAGTTCCCAGCCGAGGGGGATGAGGAAGGCGAGGGCGGCGACGGCGGTGGTCGCGGCGGTGATCCAGGCCAGACGGGCCCTCAGTCCGGCGCCACCAACCGGAATCCGACCCCCCGCACGGTGCGCAGGTAGCGAGGCTTCGCCGCGGACTCGCCCAGTTTCCGACGCAGCCAGTACAGATGAACGTCGATCGTCTGATCCTCGCCGACCGATGGCTGTCGCCATACCTCCTCCAACAGCTCCCGTCGCGAAACGACCCGGCCCGGGCGGGCGGCCAGGTATGCCAGCAGGTCGAACTCCTTGCGGGTCAGCGCCAGGGCCTGGTCGGCCAGGGTGGCGCTGCGCTCGCCCACGTCGACCCGTAGCTCGCCCACCTCGTGCACGGCCGGCTGGGCGGTGCGGCTGGCCCGGCCCACGCGCCGCAGCACGGTGGCGATGCGGGCGTCGAGGTGGGCGCCGGTGAACGGCTTGACCATGTAGTCGTCGGCGCCGGCCCGGAGAAGCCGCACCACGGTCTGCTCGTCGTCCCGCGCGGTGGCGATGATGATCGGCACGTCCGTGATGCCCCGGAGCATGCGCAGCGCGTCGGAACCGTCCAGGTCGGGCAGACCGAGGTCGAGCACGACGAGATCGGGCGTCTCGGCGGCGACCCGCCGGAGCGCGTCGAGCGCCGTGCCGACGGCGTGCACGGCATGCCCCCGGTCGGCGAGCGATCGGAGCATGGCGCCGCGCACGACGTGATCGTCTTCGACGAGCAACACCGTGGCCATGCGAAGAAGGTACTGCCCTCGGCAGCCAGGGCCTAACCGGTGATGGAGGGACACCCTTCGATCACTGAGTGTAATTGCCTTTAGGCCGTTTTAGGGGTGGTGGCCGGGGTGGTCGGACGGGGAATACCATCTGTTGAGCCGATGTCGTTCACACTCTTTCCTAGTACGCGCCTCGCGCTGGCGCTCGAGAGCCTGGCCGGCCTGAGCGTCGGAGACGCGCTGGGCGCCCAAGATTTCGTATCGCGGGTTGATCTCGCCGACCCGCCGCCCGCGCCCTGGCCGTGGACCGACGACACCGAGGAGGCCTGCTGCCTCGTCGCCGTGTTAGCGGAGGGTGACTTCGACCGCGACGCCTTCGCCGACCTGCTGGGCCGCCACCACGACCCCTACCGCGGCTACGGCCCGGGCGCCGTCGTGATGCTGCGCGAGATCCGCGAGGGGCTGCCGTGGCCGATCGCCGCCGCGGCCGCCTTCGACGGGGAGGGCTCGGCCGGCAACGGCGCCGCCATGCGCGCGGCCCCGCTCGGCGCCTGGCACGCCGACTCGCTGGCCCACGCCGCGGCTCAGGGTGCGCGCGCGGCCGAGGTCACCCACGCGCACGCCGAGGGCATCGCCGGGGGAGTGGCGGTGACGGTGGCCGCGGCCGTGGCGGCGGCGGGCCGGCTCGACGGGCAGCGACCGGCGTTGCTGGGCGCGGTGGCCGCGCACACCCCGGACGGCCACGTGCGCGACGGCCTGGTGGCCGCGGCCCGCTTCTCCGAACCCGGCGAGGCCTCGTACGAACTGGGAAACGGCACCCGGGCGATGGCGCGCGACACCGTGCCGTTCGCGGTCTGGGTGGCCGACCGGTTCCTCGACGACTATCCGGGCGCGATCGCGGCCTGCGTGCGCGCGGGCGGCGACGTCGACACCACCTGTGCCATCGCCGGGGGCATCGTGGCCGCGTACACGGGCCTCGGCGGCATCCCACCGGCCTGGCTGGCCGCCCGCGAGCCCCTGCCCGGCTGGTTGAGCGTGGTGGAATAACCGACCTGTTACCGGCTTCCGGCTCAGATCGGCGGCCGCCGGGCCGAATCCGGGGTCATGCCCAGGGCTGCAAGTCTCTTCGTCGTCGGTGGTCTCGCCGTCGCCGCGGCGTGGTCCGGTCTGCACCAAACGTGGATCGGTTTCCTGCCGGCCGCGGTCATCCTGGTCGTGATGCTGGTGGTCGTCCGCATGCGGCACGGTCGCGACGCCGACCTGCGCGCGCTGCGCCGTGCCGTCGCCCGCGAGCAGGTGCTCAGCGAGCTGGGAGCGGCCCTGATCACCACCACCGACCGGGAGGAGGTCCGGCGCCTGGCCGTCCGGGCGGCCGAGACCCTGCTGGCCGACCTGCCCGGGGTGCGCGCGACCGTGACCGGCCTCGACGCCGACGGGTTCCACGTCACCTCCGACGGCGAGCTGCCGGCCGAGGTTCTCCCGGCGCTGCGGGCCCTGCACACCCAGGCGGTGCTGGCGCTGACCGGGGTGGCCCTGAACGGAGAGCTGACCGACCGGGCCCTGCGCGACCCGCTGACCGGGCTCGGCAACCGTGCGATGCTGCGGGAGCGGTTGTCCGGCGCGATCGCCCGGGCCCGCCGCAGCGGCCGCCCGGTCGGCGCGTTGCTGCTCGACCTGAACGGCTTCAAGCAGGTCAACGACCTGCACGGGCACGACGTGGGCGACCAGCTGCTGCGTACGGTGGCCGAGCGGCTGCGCGAATGCGTCCGCGAGGAGGACACCGTCAGCCGGCTCGGTGGCGACGAGTTCGTGGTGCTCACCGAGGACCTGAGTTCGGCCCGCGACGCGCTGGTGGTGGCCGAGCGGATCGTGGCGTCCCTGGGCGAGGTGATCGTGGTGGGGCAGAAGCGGCTGCGGACCCCGGCCAGCGTCGGCGTCGCCCTGTCGCACTCCGGCCTCGACGGCCCGGACGACCTGCTGCGCCTGGCCGACGGCGCCATGCACGAGGCGAAGCGCCGCGGCGGGGGCGGCCTGCACTTGCACGGCGTGCCCGAGATCGCGCCGGTCGGCTGAGGCCGGGCCGAGCTTCGACAACAGGCGTCAGCGGCCCAGCAGCCGTACGCCCTCGGCGATCTCCTCCGGTCCGGGTGCCGAGCCGGGGTCGGTGAGCCACTGCGTCACCACGCCCGACATCAGGGCCATCTGAGCCGAGCCCACCGTACGAACGGTCCGGTCGTCCAGCTGGTCCTCCGGGGTGCCGGTGGCGAGCGCCGCCATGCCGCGCCGGCCCGCCTGCAGACCGCCCGCGAGCTGGGCCCGCAGGTGCGGGTTGTGCTCGGCCTGGATCATCACCTCGACGCTGGCCAGCCACAGCTCGCGGTGCGTGGTGATCGAGTGGATCACCCGTCGCCAGAAGTCGACGACCGGGTCACCGCCGTCCTGCTCGGGCTCGCCGGCCAGCGCCCGGGCGATCTCGTCGCCCCAGTCCTCCATCGCGCCCAGCATCGCCGCGGTCATCAGCGCCTCGGTCGAGCCGTAGTGGTAGCCGATCGAGCCGAGGTTCGTCCCGGACAGGGCGACGATGTCGCGCGCCGTCGTGCGGGCGTAGCCCTTCTCGTAGAGCGCACGTTTCGCGCCGTCCAGCAGGTCTTCCCGGTGCCCAGCTGCGGGAGGGTCCCGACGGCGTCGACGTCACCTTCTCCGGCGGTCGCAGCGGGCGTTACGACCTGGTCGTCGCGGCCGACGGTCTGCACTCGGCGACCCGGCGGCGGGCCTTCGGCGACGTGCCGCTGTCCCACCTCGGGGGCTACATCTCACGCTGGTCATCGGGGCGGGTCGTGCTGCTCGGCGACGCGGCGCACTGCCCGGCCCCCTCCTCGGGGCAGGGCACGAGCCTCGCGCTGGTCGGGGCGTACGTGCTGGCCGACGAGATCGCCAAGACCGGACACGCCGGGGCGTACGAGGAGAGGATGCGGCCCTACGTGGCGAAGAACATGGCGTTCGGCCGCCGGATGGTCAAGGACATGGTGCCCGGCGGCCGTCTGGCGATCGCGTTCCGCAACTACGGGATGCGCACGCTCAAGTTCCACCCGCGCAAGGAGCAGGTGATCGAGAAGGTGCTGGCCCCCTTGCGCGAGGCAGCCAACGCTGAGCATCTGGTCGCCGCTCCGCGGCTCCGGGATTTCGCCCCGGAAGGTCGATGACTTGGACACCGAAAACGACTTCGCTTCGCTAGCCGTTTCCGGGGCCCAAGTCATCGACGGTCGAAATCCTTCTTGACCGTTTCCGCCATATGAGGGGGCATCGGCTCGTGGCGAGCGTAGGTGCGGGTGAACGTGCCCGCGCCGGAGGACAGGGCGCGCAGTTCCACCGCGTAGCGCACCAGCTCGGTGGCCGGCACCTCGGCCCGCACCAGGCTGTGGATCCCGTCGCCGTCGGCCTCGCTGCCCTGGGGACGACCCCGGCGGCCGGAGAGGTCGCTCATGACCGCACCCACGTACGTGTCGGGGACCCGTACGACAATTTCGTCGATCGGCTCGAGCAGCGTGACCTGCCCGGCCGCGGCCGCCTCGCGCAGCGCCAGGGCCCCGGCGGTCTGGAACGCGGCGTCCGACGAGTCGACGCTGTGCGCCTTGCCGTCATAGAGCGTCACCCGCAGGTCGATCACCGGATAGCCGGCCACCAGCCCGCGCTCGAGCTGGGCCCGCACCCCCTTCTCGACCGAGGGGATGTAGTTGTGCGGCACCGAGCCGCCCACCACCTTGTCGACGAACTCGAACCCGGATCCGCGGGGCAGCGGCTCGACCCGGATGTCGCAGACCGCATATTGCCCGTGGCCGCCGGACTGCTTGACGTGCCGCCCGTGGCCCTGCGACCCGCAGCCGAACGTCTCGCGCAGCGCGACCTTGACCGGCTCGGTGTCGAGCTCGACCCCGCCCGAGCGCAGCCGGTCGAGCACGACGTCGGCGTGCGACTCGCCCATGGTCCACAGCACCAGCTGGTGGGTGTCGGGGTTGCGCTCCAGCCGCATCGTCGGGTCGCCGGCCACGAGCCGGGCCAGGTTTTTGGCCAGCGCGTCCTCGTCCGAGCGGGTCTTGGCGACCACGGCGATCGGTAGCAGCGGCTCGGGCATCGCCCACGGCTCCATCAGCAGCGGCTGTTCCTTGCCGCTGAGCGTGTCCCCGGTCTCGGCGCTGCCCGACTTGGTGATCGCGCAGATGTCACCGGCGATGCACTGCGGCACCTCGCGCAGGGTGGCGCCGAGCGGTGAATAGACGTGGGCGACCCGCTCGTCGGCGTCGTGGTCGGGGTGGCCGCGGTCGGCCAGCCCGTGCCCCGACACGTGCAGCGTCTGCTCGGGGCGCAGCGTGCCCGAGAACACCCGCACCAGCGAGACCCGGCCCACGTGGCGGTCGATCGTGGTCTTGACCACCTCGGCCACCAACGGGCCGTCGGGGTCGCAGGTCAGCGGCGGGCGGGCCGAGCCGTCGACGCCGGTGACCACCGGAAGGTCGTGCTCCAGCGGCGACGGCGCGCCGCTGACCAGGCCGTCGAGCAGCGCGTCGAGCCCCACCCCGGTCTCGGCGCAGACCGGGATGACCGGGTAGAAGTTGCCGCGGGCGACCGCCTTCTCGAGGTCGGGCAGCAGCGTGTCGGTGCTGATCAGTTCGCCGCCGAGGTAGCGGTCCATCAGGGACTCGTCCTCGCTCTCGGCGATGATCCCCTCGATGAGCGCGTTGCGGTCGTCGGCAATCGGGTTCAGGTGTTCCGGCTCGGCCTCGCCGGCCCGCGGCGGGTAGCCCTCGGAGTAGTCGAGGACCCGCAGCGTGACCAGGCCGATCAGGCCCACCACGGACACGCCGTCGTCACCCAGCATGGGCTGGTAGATCGGCATGACATTTTCGCCGAACGCCTCCTGGATGGTGGCCAGGGTGTCCTCGTAGTCGGCGCGGGGGTGGTCGAGGCGGGTGATCGTCACGGCGCGGGGCATGCCGACCGCGGCGCACTCCTCCCAGAGCGAGACCGTGGCGTCGTCGACGCCGTCGACCGCCGAGACGACGAAGAGCGCGGCGTCCGCGGCCCGCAGGCCGGCGCGCAGCTCCCCGACGAAGTCGGCGTAGCCGGGGGTGTCGAGCAGATTGATCTTGACATCCTGGTGCACGAGGGGCGCGCACGCCAGCGCGACCGAGCGCTGCTGGCGGATCGCGGCCGGGTCGTGGTCCGACACCGTGGTGCCGTCGGTCACCGAGCCGGCCCGGGAGATCGTCCCGGTGGCCGCCAGCAGGGCTTCGACCAGGGTGGTCTTGCCCGCGCCGGAGTGCCCCACCAGCACCACGTTGCGTACTCTGCCGGGCTCGGTCACCACCGGCGCCGCAGCGCCGTTGAGCCCCTTCTCCGAGGTCTTCGACGCCATGCGACCGCTCCTGTCCATTTCATGACTGTTACGACGCTGTTCCTGAATCCCACACCCGCCGGTGGTGGGAGAGCAACCCTTTGTAGTCGCAGAACGTTCTAAGAATGCCTTCGTTCCGGTCCGGGGTGGCGGGCGGGGCGGTGGGCGGGGCGGTGGGATGGATGACGATACGGCCACGGCATACTGCCCAGGAGCCAGGACCAGCTCAGCGCCGATAAGGTGGGACGGCCATGGCAAAGATCGTCCAAGTACCTGCGCGCGCCGTCATCGCATACGGCGTCAACCCGACCGCACGCTTTCTGCTGCGCCTCGGGGTCACCCCCAACGCCGTCACCATCGCCGGCCTCGTCGGCGTGCTGATCGGCTCCTACTTCGGCGCGATGGGGCATCTCATCTGGGGCACGGTGATCGTCACCGCGTTCGCCCTGACCGACGCGCTCGACGGCACGATGGCCCGGATGGCCCCGAACAACCGCAAGTTCGGCGCCCTGCTCGACTCGTCGCTCGACCGGCTGGCCGACGCCGCGGTCTTCGGTGCGGTCGTCTACTACCTGGCCGGCGAAGGCAACCCGTACGGGGGAATGGTCGCCGCCCTGATCAGCCTCTCCGCGGGCCAGGTCGTCTCGTATGTGAAGGCGCGGGCCCAGAGCCTCGGCCTGAACGCCGACGTCGGCATCGCCGAGCGCCTGGAACGCCTCGTGATCGTCGGCATCGGCGGTCTGCTGGGCGGGGCCGGTCTCGACTGGGGTCTGCCGGCCGCGCTCTGGGTCCTGGCCGCGCTCTCCATCGTCACCGTGTTCCAGCGGCTCATCCACGCCGCGCGCACCGAGCCCGCGCCGGATGACACGAAGGAACCGGCTGCGTGAAGGACCGGCTGATCGAGTTCGGCTACCGGGCCGGGTGGCGGTTCGTGCGGACGCTGCCGTTGCCGGTCGCGCGCCGGCTGTTCCGGGCCGCGGCCGACCGGGCGTACGCGCGCAATGGTCCCGGCACCCAGCGGCTGCGGCGCAACCTGCAGCGGGTCAAGCCGGACATGGACGACCTTCTGGTCCGTGACGGCCTGCGCTCGTACGCGCGGTACTGGCTCGAGGCGTTCCGCCTGACCGCACAGAGCAAGCAGTTCTTCCTCGACAGTTTCGGCATGTCCGACGAGAACTACGCCGAGCTGAAATCGGCGATCGCCGACGGCAACGGCGTCGTTCTCGTGCTGCCGCACGTCGGCAACTGGGACGCGGCTGCCGCCTGGGTGGTCTCGAACGGCTGGCGCATGGTCACCGTGGCCGAGCGGCTCAAACCCGAGGGTGTCGGCGAGCAGTTCCTGGCATACCGGCGAAAGCTCGGGATGGAGGTGCTGCCGCACACCGGAGGCCCGCGGGCCCCGATCGAGGTGCTGGCCGAGCGGCTCCAGGAGGGCTACGCCGTGTGCCTGCTGGGCGACCGTGACCTGTCCCGCAACGGCGTCGAGGTCGAGTTCTTCGGCGGGCGCACCAAGATGCCGGCCGGGCCCGCGATCCTGGCCATCCGCACCGGGGCGCCGTTGTTCGCGGTTGACCTCTTCTTCACCGAGACCCAGACGCGCGCGGTGCTGCGCCGCATCACGCCGCCCACCGAGGGCGCGCTCGACGTGCGGGTCAAGATGACCACCCAACTGATCGCCGACGCCTTCGCCGTCGGCATCGCGGACCACCCGCAGGACTGGCACATGCTGCAGAAACTGTGGCTCTAGGGGGTCGGGACATGCGGATCGGGATCGTCTCGCCCTACTCGTTCGACGTGCCCGGCGGCGTGCAGAACCACATCATGGACCTGTCCGAGGCGCTGATCAGTCTCGGCCACGAGGTCAGCGTGCTGGCCCCGGCCGACGAGGACGCGGAGCTCCCCCCGTACGTGGTCTCGGCCGGTCGCGCCGTGCCGCTGCCCTACAACGGCTCGGTCGCCCGGATCGCGTTCGGCCCGGTGTCGACCGCGCGGGTGCGGCGCTGGCTCAAGGCCGGCCAGTTCGACGTGCTCCACGTGCACGAACCCATGACGCTGAGCCTGTCGCTGCTGGCCGTGCTCTCCGCACGCGGGCCGGTGGTGGCCACGTTCCACACCGCGATGACCCGCTCTCGAGCCCTCTCCGCTGCTCAGGGCATGCTGCAGCTGGTCGTCGAGAAGATCACGGCGCGGATCGCGGTCAGTGAGCTGGCCCGCAAGGTGCAGGTGGAACACCTCGGCGGGGGAGCGGTGGAGATCCCCAACGGGGTGGCCGTGTCGAAGTTCGCCTCCGCCTCGGCGCTGGACGGGTGGCCCGGGGGCGGCGGGACGTTGGGTTTCCTCGGCCGTTTCACCGAGCCGCGCAAAGGGTTCGATCTTCTGCGGGCGGCCTTCGTGGTTTTGGCGCGGCGACGTCCCGGACTGCGTCTGCTGGTGGCTGGGCCGGGCGCTTCTCAGGACCTTTATGCCGAAATTCCGGTTGATCTGCACGATCGGGTGACATTTCTCGGATTGGTGTCGGAAGCGGACAAAGCGCGCATGCTCCGGAGCGTCGACATCTATGTGGCGCCCAACACCGGTGGCGAGAGCTTCGGGATGATCCTGACCGAGGCGATGGCGGCCGGCACGGCGATCGCGGCCAGCGACCTCGACGCGTTCCGGCGCGTGCTCGACGGCGGCCGGGCCGGGGCGTTGTTCACCACCGGTGATGCCGATGCGCTGTGTGTTCTGCTCGATGCGCTGCTCGACGACCCCGCCCGCCGGGCCGAGCTGTCCCGGGCGGCCGCGGAGGCGGTCATGGCCTTCGACTGGACGACCGTGGCGCAGCGTGTCCTCGAGGTCTACGCAACGGCGATAGAGGCCACCGACGGCCGGGTCATGGACGACGAGTGGGCCGAACCACGTTCCGGCGCCTGACCATCGGGTGCCTGCGGGCACTACCATTCCCGCCATGTGGTGGGTCCTGGGTGCCGTCGCGGCCGTCGTGCTGCTCGCGGCCTACCTCGGCTGGACGGCCCACCGGGTCGAGCGGGTGCACCTGCGCGCCCAGTCGGCCGAGCGGGCCCTCGACGCCCATCTGATGCGCCGGGCCGCCGCGGCGGCGGTGGTGGCCGAACAGGGCGACATCGTCGAGCTCTACGCGGCGGCGCGACTCGCGCTCGACGCCGGCGCCGACGAGCGCGAGTCGGCCGAGAACGACCTGACCCGCCAGCTGCAGGCGGTCACGCTCTCCGGCGCGGATTCCGCGACCCGCACGCTCGTCGCCTCCAGCCGGCGGGTGGTGCTCGCCCGGCAGGTGCACACCGACCTCGTCCGCGATGCTCTGACCGCTCGTCGCCGGCTGCTCGTGCGCGCGTTGCGGATGGCCCGGCGCTATCCGCGACCGCAGTATTTCGACATCGAGGAGCCGCCGATGCCGCCGGCGATCCCCGCCCCGGCGCCGGTTCCGGCGGCTCCGCTCGAGCCGGTCTGAGACCCCCTTACCGGCCGCGCTCTTACCAGCCGCGCTCGGAAAGACGGTGTGGCACCGGCTCGTCCTCGACGTTGATGCCGACCATGGCCTCGCCCAGCCCGCGCGACACCTTGGCCAGCACGTCGGGGTCGTCGTGGAACGTGGTCGCCTTGACGATCGCGGCCGCCCGCTGGGCCGGGTTGCCCGACTTGAAGATGCCCGAGCCGACGAACACCCCCTCGGCGCCCAGCTGCATCATCATGGCCGCGTCGGCCGGGGTCGCGATGCCACCCGCGGTGAACAGCACCACCGGCAGCTTGCCCCGCTCGGCCACCTCACGGACCAGCTCGTACGGCGCCTGAAGCTCCTTGGCCGCCACGAAGAGCTCGTCTTCGGGCAGCGTCTGCAGCCGGCGGATCTCCTGACGGATCTTGCGCATGTGGGTGGTCGCGTTCGAGACGTCGCCGGTGCCGGCCTCGCCCTTGGACCGGATCATCGCGGCGCCCTCGGTGATGCGGCGCAGCGCCTCGCCCAGGTTGGTGGCGCCGCAGACGAACGGCACCGTGAAGTTCCACTTGTCGATGTGGTTGGCGTAGTCGGCCGGGGTCAGCACCTCGGACTCGTCCACGTAGTCGACGCCGAGCGCCTGCAGCACCTGCGCCTCGACGAAGTGGCCGATGCGGGCCTTGGCCATGACCGGGATCGACACGGCGTTGATGATGCCGTCGATCATGTCAGGGTCGGACATTCGGGACACGCCGCCCTGGGCGCGGATGTCGGCCGGCACCCGCTCCAGAGCCATGACCGCCACCGCCCCGGCGTCCTCAGCGATCTTCGCCTGCTCCGGCGTGACGACGTCCATGATCACGCCGCCCTTGAGCATCTCCGCCATGCCGCGCTTGACCCGGGCGGTCCCGACGGCGGACTGGTTCTCCTCAGACATGGTGATTCGGCTCCTCGGACGGGGTTGGTTTCGTCCGGATCGTATCCACGTCGACCCCTCCGGCCGATGGCCAATCGACCCCCCGGTGGCCTGCCTCGGCAACCCTTTCGTCCCACTTTCCCCGGCGGCGGTCCCGCGCCCTAGGAGTTGCCGATCGCCACGCCCGCGGGATTCGCCGATCATCTCGCCCTAGGAGTTACCGACCTCATGGCCCACCCCAACCGGGGGCCTCCTCCCAACGGCGTCATTGTGGCGCGGATCAGCGATCTTTGGAGCCGTCCGGGGCCGCCCCTGTGGACAGCGTGGAATTGTGGACAACGCCCGCGCCCGCTGCCGGATGTGCTCGCGACCGCCGGGGCAGGTGCCCGCGCCGGCTGCCGCCACCGGTCAGGCCAGGTCCTCGGGGCGGAAGTCCTTCTTCTCGACGAGCACCAGCCAGTTCCCGGTGTTGTCGCGCATCACGGCCTCGACCCCGTACGGGCGGTCGGCCGGCTCCTGGAGAAACTCGACACCGGCCCCGGACAGCTCGGCGAAGGTCTTGCGGCAGTCGTCGACGCGCAGACCGAACCCGCCCATCTGGCCCGCCTCGAGCTGGCCCCGGACGAAGGCGGCCGCCTCGAGGGAGAGCGGCGGCCCGGGCACCATCAGGGTCAGTTCCAGCTCGGGCTGGTTGGGATGGGCCAGCGTCACCCAGCGCAGCTCGCCCATCGTGGCGTCCACGCGCGGCTCGAAACCCAGGTGGCGCACGTAGAAGTCGCGGGTGGCGTTCTGGTCGAGGCAGTACACGGTCATCAGCGAGACGTTGAGAATCATGGCTCGACGCTAGAACCGCCGACCGGAGGCTGCTTATCCAGAATTGCAATCACTCCGTGCATGAACAACCAGCAGCCGGGGATGTGCGGCGTCGCGGCGGCCCAGCGGCGCTGATACGCGGTCGGGCTCTCGCCCACCAGCTCGGTGAAGCGGGACGAGAACGAGCCCAGCGACGTGTAGCCGACCGCCATGCAGACCTCGGTGACGGTCAGGTTGGCGTACCGCAGAAGCTCCTGGGCCTGGGCGACGCGCCGGCGGGACAGGTAGCGCATGGGAGTTTCCCCGTACGCCGCGCGGAAGGTGCGTACGAGATGGAACCGGGACATGCCACCCAGCGCGGCCAGGTCGCTCAGCGTGAGCGCCGCCGAGCTGTGGCGGTCGATGTGGTCGCGCACCCTGCGCAAGGCGAACACGCCCCGAGCCTAAGCTGGGGTGCGTGAACATCGGAGTGCTGGCCCTGCAGGGCGACGTGCGGGAACACCTCGCGGCGCTGGCCGAGAGCGACGCCCTGGCCCGGCCGGTCCGTCGGCCCGACGAGCTCGGCGACGTCGAAGCCCTGGTCATCCCGGGTGGCGAATCGACCGCGATCAGCAAGCTGGCGGTGTCGTTCGGGCTGCTCGACCCGATCCGCAAGCGGATCGCCGACGGCATGCCGGTCTACGGCTCGTGCGCGGGCATGATCATGCTGGCCACGACGGTGCTGGACGGGCGGCCCGACCAGGAATCGTTCCAGGGAATCGACATGACGGTGCGTCGCAACGCGTTCGGCCGGCAGGTCGACTCGTTCGAGGGCGCGGTGCCGATCGACGAGATCGAGGGCGGGGATTTTCACGCCGTCTTCATCCGGGCGCCATGGGTCGAAGAGGTCGGCGACGACGTGCGGGTGTTGGGCCGCGTCAAGGACGGGCCGGCCGCCGGTAGGATTGTCGCCGTTCGGCAGGGGAACCTGCTCGCCACGGCTTTCCACCCGGAGCTCACCGGCGACCTCCGCGTCCACCGGTACTTCGTCGAGATGGTCCGCCAGGCCGTAGACGCTTAGGTACGACACGGAGGTTTCGCATGTCCGGCCACTCAAAATGGGCGACGACCAAGCACAAGAAGGCCGTCATCGACGCCAAGCGCGGCAAGATGTTCGCCAAGCTCATCAAGAACATCGAGGTCGCGGCCCGCACCGGCGGCGGAGACCCGGCCGGTAACCCGACGCTCTACGACGCCATCCAGAAGGCGAAGAAGAGCTCGGTGCCCAACAACAACATCGACAACGCGGTCAAGCGCGGCTCCGGTCTCGAGGCCGGCGGCGCCGACTGGCAGACGATCATGTACGAGGGTTACGGCCCCAACGGTGTCGCCCTGCTGATCGAGTGCCTCACCGACAACCGGAACCGCGCCGCCACCGAGGTGCGCACGGCCCTGACCCGCAACGGCGGCACGTTCGCCGACGCCGGCAGCGTGTCCTACCTGTTCAACCGCAAGGGCGTGGTGGTCGTCCCCAAGGCCGGCCTCAGCGAGGACGACCTGATGCTGGCCGTCCTCGACGCCGGCGCCGAGGAGATCAACGACCTCGGCGACTCGTTCGAGGTGGTCAGCGAGCCGGCCGACCTGGTCGCGGTGCGCACCGCCCTGCAGGACGCCGGGATGGAGTACGACTCGGCCGAGCGCCCGTTGCTCCCGACGATGTCCGTCCCGCTCGACGAGGAAGGCGCGCGCAAGCTCATGAAGCTGGTCGACGCCCTCGACGACTGCGACGACGTCCAGGAGGTCTACCCCAACGCGGAGATCAGCGACGAGGTCATGGCGGCCATCGACGCTTAGGAACACAGACAGTATGGTGGCGGGGCCGGTCAGTGATCGGCCCCGCTTCGCCTTTCCGGGAGGTGTGACCCGCCATGTCCGGCCTCTCGCTACCGCCCATCGAAGATCTCGACGTCGACGACCTCGCGTCGCTGCCCAAGCCCTACCGCTACGAGCTTCGCCAGGGCAATCTCGTGATCGCGGCCCCCTCCAGCTTCTGGCACAAGGTCATCGCGCGCCGGGTGCTGCTCATGCTGCACGCCTCGGGCCACAACGTCTTCACCGATCCCGGCGTACGGGGTGACCGGCCGCGCGACAACCGTGTCCCCGACCTCGGCGTCGTCACGCGCCTGCCGCCCGGCCTGGGCACCTATTCCAACCTGCCGGCCAGCTCGTTCAGCCTCGTCGTCGAGATCGTCTCGGAGGACGCGGCCAACGGCGAATACACCGACAAGGCGGCCTGGTACGCCGAGCACGGCATCCCGGAGTACTGGATCGTCGACCGCACCCCCGACCACGCCGAGCACGACGCCTTCGTTCTCGTCCACCGGTTGCTGCTGGCGGGCGGCGAACCGATCTATGGCCGGGAACGCAACGTGCTGCTGTCCGAACTGGAAGCCGAATACCCCGACATCGCGGTCGGCTGAATGTCGCCCGTCGATGGCTCAGGCCATTCTCAGTAATCCACCGACAGCCACTGCATGGACTGAATCAGGGTGGCGATGAGAAGGATGCCGAAGACGATCCGGCGGCCCACCGCGTGCCACTGCTGACGCCGATAGGCCTGGCACCACGCGATGCCGGCGTCGGCCCGGGCGACCACGCTCCCGCGCACGGTGCCCGGGATCAGGCCCGCCTTGCGCAGGGCCAGACTGCCGCCCCGGCCATAGAACGAGGGGGAGTAGGCGGGCGGCCGCAGCACACGGACGTCCACCTCGTAGATCTGCTCGTCACGCCACTGCTTCGTGCGTACGGCCAATCGGTGTCGCATGTAATCGGGCACGGCGTAGGGCCGGCCCAGCAGCCGGCGGCGCCACGACAGACGGCGCCAGTGGCCGGCGACATCGGCCAGCACGTCCATGTAGAGATGGGCGGCCTCGGTGTCCCCGCCGACCAGCCGGTTCGTCTCACGGCGCAGGTCGTCGAGATGGGTGGCGACGAAGGCGACGTACGCCGGTGGCGGCTCGTCGTCCATGGGCGGAACGAGATACATGGCTCACACACCCCCGCCCCATCGTCGAGGCGTGTCGCTGCCGGGCGCAAGAGGGCCGCGTATTAGGGTGTCGAACACACGTACGTGAGACAGGGGAGGTCCGTGGTGCGCGTACTCGGCATCGACCCGGGTCTCACCCGCTGCGGGGTCGGTGTCGTCGAGGGCGTGCCCGGCCGGCCGTGCAAGCTGATCGGCTACTACGTGGTCTACACCGAGCCCGACGACGACATCTCGCTCCGCCTGCTGCACCTCGACAAGTCGCTGGCCGAACTGGTGGCCGAGCACAAACCCGAGAGTGTGGCCGTCGAGCGGGTCTTTTCCCAGCACAACGTCCGTACGGTGATGGGCACCGCCCAGGCCAGCGCGGTCGGGGTGCTGGCCGGGGCCCGGGCCGGACTGCCCGTGCAGACCTACACGCCGAGCGAGGTCAAGGCGGCCGTCACCGGCTCCGGAACGGCCGGCAAGGCTCAGGTGACGGCGATGGTCACGCGTCTGCTCTCGCTCGACGCGCCACCCAAACCGGCCGACGCGGCCGACGCGCTCGCGCTCGCCATCTGCCACATCTGGCGCGGCGGAACCCGCGCCCGCATCCAGGCCGCGGCCGTCGCGGCCGCACGACGAGGGAGAGTCCGCGGATGATCGCCAGTGTGCGGGGCGTGGTCGCCGCGATCATGCCGGACGGCGCCGTCATCGAGGTCGGCGGCGTCGGCCTGCAGGTGCAGTGCGCCCCCGGCACCCTGGCCGGCCTCAAGGCGGGCGCCGAGGCCCGGCTCGCCACCAGCATGGTGGTGCGGGAAGACTCGCTGACCCTCTACGGCTTCGCCGACGACGACGAGAAGCACCTGTTCGAGCTGCTCCAGACCGCGAGCGGCGTCGGCCCCCGCCTGGCCCAGGCCGTGCTGGCCGTGCACCAGCCCGAGACGGTGCGCCGCGCGATCGCCGGGGGCGACCTGGCCACGCTGACCCGGGTGCCCGGCATCGGCAAGAAGGGCGCCGAGCGCATGGTCCTCGAGCTGCGCGACCGCATCGGCCCGATGCCGCTGGCCGACGGCGCCCCGGCCGGGGTGCTCAACGGCGCCTGGCAGGAGCAGGTGCGCCAGGGTGTGCTCGCGCTCGGCTGGTCCGCCGCCCAGGCCGACCAGGCGGTGGCCGCGGTCGCCGAGAGCATCGACGGCGAGACGCCGCCCGTGCCCGTGCTGCTGCGCCAGGCCATCCGCCTGCTGGGCAAGGCCCGATGAGCGACCTGGTCTCGCCCGACGCGGGCGACGAAGACCTCGACGCCGAGGCAAGCGTCCGCCCGCGCCGCCTGGCCGACTTCATCGCCCAGCACCGGGTCCGCGACCAGCTCGAACTGCTCCTGAAGGGGGCGATGGGCCGCGGCACCCCGCCCGACCACATCCTTTTGTCCGGCCCGCCCGGCCTGGGCAAGCCGGTGTCGGTGGACGCGCTGGTGCTCATGGGCGACGGGTCGCGGCGCCGACTGGGCGACATCGTCGTCGGTGACCAGGTGATCACCCGTACCGGCGATCCGGCCGCCGTCCTCGCCGTTCACGAACAGGGTGAACTCGACACGGTCCGAATCCGCACCACTACCGGCCGCGAGGTTGTCGCCGCCCCCGACCACCCGTTCTGGACGACCGAGGGCTGGGTCAAGGCGGGCGACCTGACCCCGGACGACACCTTGGCCAACGTCCTGTGCCCGTCGACCGAGGCCACCAGTACCGAAGAGACGGACGAGTTCCGCCTGGCCGGATACATGATCGGTGATGGGTGCACGAGCAACCAGGTCACCTTCACGGGTGGCGACGCCGTCGTCCTCGACGACTTCCGCGCGGTCTGCGACCGGCTTGGCTACTCGCACAAGAGCCGTCCGAACTCTGCGCGCAGCGAGCTGGTGCGCGTCTCCGGTCTGAAGCCCTGGCTCGCCGAGACCGGCCTACTTGACAAGACAGCGTGGCTCAAGCGGGTTCCCGGCTTCGTCTTCCGGGGCGACGACTGGCAGGTCAGCGCGTTCCTGGCGGCTTACTTCGCTTGTGACGGCACGGTGAGCCGGCGCGGCCGCGACCGGTACGACGTCGTTATCGAGTTCTACAGCGTCTCGCGGGGCCTGCTCGAAGACACGCAGCATCTCCTTCTGCGGCTCGGCATCCAGTCCCGGTTGAAGCTCAAGCGCGGCCGCTACCAGGGCCGTCCGCACGAGTCGTGGCGGTTGTCGATCACCAGTCAGGACGACGCGGCCCGGTTCGCCGAGCGGGTCACCCCGATCGGCGAACGCGGGATGCGGCTGCGGGAGTGGGCGCCCCGCCGCGACCGTTTCGACGAGCGACTGTCCCCGGACCGCATCGCCTCCGTCGAGCTGGCCGGGATGACCGAGTGCCGATGCCTTACGGTTGCCGACGATCACACGTTCACGGTGAACGACCTGGTCGTTCACAACACGACGCTGGCCAACATCACGGCGGCCGAGCTGGGGACCGGGATCCGGACGACCAGCGGGCCGGTGATCGAGCGGTCGGGCGACCTGGCCGCGATCCTGACCAGCCTCGGTCCCGGCGACGTGCTGTTCATCGACGAGATCCACCGCATCGCCAAGCCGGCCGAGGAACTGCTCTACAGCGCGATGGAAGACTTCCGGGTCGACGTCATCGTGGGCAAGGGGCCGGGGGCGACCGCGATCCCGATCGACGTCGAGCCGTTCACGCTGGTCGGTGCGACGACGCGGGCCGGCCTGCTCTCGGGCCCGATGCGCGACCGGTTCGGGTTCGTCGCGCACCTCGACTTCTATTCGCCCGAAGACCTCGACGCGCTGCTGCACCGCTCGGCGCGGATCCTCGGCGTGCCGATCACGGCGGGTGGGGCGGCCGAGATCGCGGGCCGGTCGCGGGGCACGCCGCGCATCGCGAACCGCCTGCTGCGGCGGGTGCGTGACTTCGCCGAGGTGCGCGCCGACGGCGTGGTGACCGAGGAGACGGCCCGCGAGGCGCTGAAGGTGTACGACGTGGACGCTCTGGGTCTCGACCGGCTCGACCGGGCCGTGCTGCGGGCGCTGATCGAGTCGTTCAAGGGCGGCCCGGTGGGTCTGTCCACGCTGGCCGTGGCCGTCGGCGAGCAGTCGGACACCGTCGAGGAGGTCTGCGAGCCTTTCCTCGTACGGGCGGGGCTGCTCGCCCGCACGCCGCGGGGCCGGGTCGCCACCGAGGCCGGCTGGCTGCATCTTGGCAAGACCCCGCCGACGTCCGGATCGGGGCCGGTTGCTCAACCCGACCTGTTCACCAGGTAAGATGACGGCCAGTCATCTATTTCTATCTATATGGTGATAGATTTCCCGTCGCCGGGGCAATGTCCGCGCCCGGTCGTTGGGAATAATGCGGCGACCGTGCTCCTTGCCTGGTCGCGCCGTGCTTGAGCCGGTCGCGAAGGGAAAAACCTCGTAATGCGAACGTGATGTGTGCCGCATTCGGACTTCCCAGGTTGACCGATTAGACTCGCCGCGGTTCAACCCGGGATGTGCTTATCGCCCCGGTGCGCGTGATCCGCGCGACCGGCGGCCAACGGAAGGCTCTATAAGTGATTCAGGCAGCCGAGGCATCCGGCGGTGGCAGCTTCACGCCGCTCCTCCTCATCGTTCTGCTCTTCGCAGTGATGTATTTCCTCATGATCCGGCCGCAGCAGAAGCGCCGCCGCGAGGCGCAGCAGATGCAGAACGCCCTCGGTCCCGGCGACCAGATCGTCACCATCGGCGGTCTGCACGGCACGGTCGTCTCCGTTGATGACGACGTCGTCACCCTCGAGATCGCCGACGGCGTCGAGGTGCGGTTCGCCCGGCCCGCGATCGCTCGCGTCCTTCCTGCTGAGACGCCCGCTGCCGCTGTCGCCGACCCGGTCGAGGAGCCGGTCGAGCCTCCCGTGGAGGAGCCGATCGTCAACCCGGTGACCGATACGCGTAAAAAGGACTGACGTAGTTCCCTCGGGCCGGCCCGCGGCGTTGGTAAGTCGCCGGGCCGGTTCGTCGGGCGTGCGCGGCCACCACCGACGCGCCCGGAAGCACCACACCACACCGAAGCCGTAAGACACAGGGAGATCGAAGGCCGTGGCACGACCACCACAGGGACAAATGCATCCCGGACGGCAGCTAGCCGTGCTCGGCGGAATCTTCGTCGTCCTGTACGTACTGGTTTTCTTCACGGGCGGGGCGAGCGGCAGCTTCACCGACCGTCTGCACCCCAAGCTCGGCCTCGACCTGGTGGGTGGCACGCAGGCCACGTACATCGCGTCGGTGCAGGGCGGCCAGGTGCCGTCGAAGGAAAGCATGGAGCAGGCCCGCAACATCATCGAGAACCGGGTCAACGCGCTCGGCGTCTCGGAGGCCGAGGTTGTCATCCAGGGTGACCGCAACATCGTGGTCTCCCTCGCCGGCAAGGCCGACGACCAGCTCAAGGACCTGTCGCAGGCCGCCCAGATGCGGTTCCGCATGCTGATCGGCACGACCGGTGACGTCGCCTCGGTCGCGCTGAACCCGCCGTCGGCGCAGCCCAGCGCGGCCCCGTCGGGCGCCAACCCGTCGGCGTCGGCCCCGGCCTCGTCGGGCGCGAGCGCCCCGGCCGCCACCAGCAGCCCGTCGACCGGCGGTCAGGGTGGTGGCGAGGTCGCCAAGGCCCCGACGCCGACCCCGAGCGCGAGCGCTCCGGCCCCGTCGGCCTCCGCGAGCGCCCCGGCTCCAGCCACCGCCGAGGAGCGGGCCGAGCGGGCTGACGTCGAGAAGAAGGTCGGCGCCGCCGCGTGGTCCGCGGCCGAGAAGCTGACCGCCCCGGTCGACCTGAGCAGCAACCCCGAGGCCGGCAAGCCGTTCGCCAACTTCGCGAAGCTGACCGGCGCCGAGGTGGCCGTGCTGCCCGCGCAGATGCAGTACAACGTGCCGACGATCAGCTGCAAGCAGCTCGAGGACCGGCCCAACGGCGCGATCGACGACGTCAAGACCGAGGCCGCCGCCTGCTACCAGAGTGCGAAGATCCTGCTCGACAAGGCCGAGGTCGTCGGTGACGACATCTCCAAGGCCAGCCCGCAGATCGAGCAGCAGTCCGGCCAGTGGGTCGTCTCGCTCGACTTCAAGAGCGAGGGTTCGACCAAGTGGGCCGCGCTGACCCGCAAGGCGTTCGAGGCCACTTCGAGCGACCCGTGCTACGTCGCCGCCCA
This sequence comes from Paractinoplanes ovalisporus, assembly GCF_016834655.1. Classification (GTDB taxonomy): domain Bacteria; phylum Actinomycetota; class Actinomycetes; order Mycobacteriales; family Micromonosporaceae; genus Actinoplanes; species Actinoplanes ovalisporus. The sequence goes on along the minus strand of NZ_JAENHP010000025.1, from coordinate 28,142 downwards.
GTCGCTCTACGGCAGCGTCGAGCACTGTGCCGTCGCCGTGGTCCTCGACAAGACGGTCATCTCGGCGCCGCAGATCCAGGGCGTGCTGACCGGCACCTCGCAGATCACCGGCCAGTTCAACGCGGGCTCGGCCAAGCAGCTGGCCGACCAGCTCAACTTCGGCGCGCTGCCGGTCACGTTCAGTTCGGGTCCGGCCCAGACCGTCTCGGCCACGCTGGGCATCCAGCAGCTGCAGGCCGGTCTGCTCGCGGCCGCGATCGGCATGGGCCTGGTCGCGATCTACGCGTTCTTCTACTACCGCCTGCTCGGCTCCGTGATCTTCCTGAGCCTGATCATCTCGGGTCTGCTGACCTTCGGCGCGCTGGTCGTGCTGGGCCGGTCGATGGGCTTCACGCTGACCCTGGCCGGCATCGCGGGCTTCATCGTGTCACTGGGTGTCGCGGCCGACTCGTTCGTCATCTACTTCGAACGTCTGAAAGACGAGATCCACGAGGGTCGAAGTCCGCGGAGCGCGGTGCCCCGAGCCTGGGTCCGGGCGCGGCGTACGATCATCTCGGCGAACGCGATCACCATTCTCGCCGCGGTCGTGCTCTACATCGTCTCGGTCGGCGCCGTCCAGGGCTTCGCCTTCGCGCTGGGTCTGTCCACTGTTCTCGACCTGCTCGTGGTGTTCCTCTTCCGGCACCCGATCATGACGATGTTCGCGAACACCAAGGCGTTCCTGTCGCCGCGGGTCAGTGGTCTCGGCCGCGTCCTGCGCCGCGCTTCGACCGACCCCAAGGAGGCCTGACATGGCCCGCGAAGGTCTTGCCGCCCGCTTGTACGCGGGTGAGGCGAACGTCAACATCATCGGTAAGCGCAAGATCTGGTTCATCGTCGCGGCGGCGCTGGTGCTGCTGTCGATCGGCAGCTTCGCGATCAACCAGTTCCACCTCGGCATCGAGTTCGCCGGTGGCACGTCGTTCAGCGTGCCGGCCAAGGTCGGGGACGATCGCACGCTGACCCAGGCCGAGGCGTCCGAGGCGGTCGAGCGGGCGATCCAGTCGGTCGACCCGGGGGCCGAGATCGGCGCCGCCCAGGAGGTCTCCGGCCTGGGCAGCGGCGAGTCCCGGTTCACGGTCCGCGCCTCGGCGATGACCGCGCAGCAGGCCGAGCAGGCCAAGGCGGCCCTGGTCGAGGATCTGGGCGTGCCGTCCGAAGCGATCAGCGACGACCAGGTGTCGGCCGCCTGGGGTGGCCAGGTGACCCGGCAGGCCATGCTCGGCCTGGTCATCTTCCTGGTGCTGGTGATGGTCTATCTGGTCGTCCGGTTCGAGTGGCGGATGGCCGTCGCGGCGATCTCGTCGCTGCTGCTCGACCTGATCGTCACGGCCGGCATCTACTCGCTGGTCGGGTTCGAGGTCACCCCGTCGACGGTGATCGGCTTCCTGACGATTCTGGGTTATTCGCTGTACGACGTGGTGGTGGTGTTCGACAAGGTTCAGGAGAACACCCGCGGCATCACGGCGGGCAGCACCCGCACCTACAGCGAGGCCGCGAACCTGGCCGTCAACCAGACCCTGATGCGCTCGATCAACACCGGTCTGGTGGCGCTGCTGCCGGTCGGCGGTCTGCTCTTCATCGGCGCCGGCCTGCTCGGTGCGGGCACGTTGAAGGACCTCGGCCTGGTGCTGTTCGTCGGCATGGGCCTGGGCGTGCTCTTCTCGATCATGTTCGCGGCGCCGGTGCTGACCGCGCTCAAGGACCGCGAGCCCAAGATCAAGGCGCACACGGCGCGGGTGCTGGCCCGGCGGGCCGCGGTCCGCTCGGGCGATGTGGCCCCGCGCGCCGAGCGTGCCGGGCGCAACGCCAACGCCACCGACTCGGACGAGGAGGCCCCGGCGCTGGCGTCGGCCGCCCCGCGCCCGGGCAGCCGGCCCACGGCCAAGCGCAACACCAACCGCGGTGGGCGGCCCGGCGGCGCCGGCAACCGGCCCAGCGGGGGCAACAAGCGACGTTAGGTTCCACATGACAGCGGGGGCGGCCGGGATGCGGCCGCCCCCGCTGTCGTTAGGCTGTGGCCCGTGACTGATGAGATCCCCCGTGCGATCGGCGACAGCGGTCGTGACCTTGCCGCGGTTGTCGCCGGCGGCACGATCGACGTGCCCGACTTTCCCAAGCCGGGCATCGTCTTCAAGGACCTGATGCCGCTGTTCGCCGACGGCCGGGCGTTCCGCGAGGTGGTCGACGGGATCGTCGCCCACTACGGCCCCGATTCGTTCGACGTGGTGGCCGGCGTCGAGGCGCGCGGTTTCGTCGTGGCGGCCGCCATCGCGTACGCCGCCGGGGTGGGTGTGGTGCCGGTGCGCAAGGCGGGCAAGCTGCCGCGGCAGGCCCTGTCGGCCTCGTACGAGCTCGAATACGGCGAGGCCACCCTCGAGGTGCACGAGGACGCGTTCATCGCCGGTCAGCGGGTTCTGGTGGTCGACGACGTGCTCGCCACCGGCGGCACGGCCGGGGCCGCTCTCGAACTCGTCGAGCGCGGCGGCGGCGCGGTCGTGGGCTTCACGGTGCTGATGGAACTGGCGTTTCTGAAGGGCCGCGAGCGGTTGCACCCGCGAACGGTCCACGCGCTGTTGACCGTTTGATGACTCTTTGCCCGGGCGGCGCCGCTCTTTCGGAGGTTCGGCCGGGCCATCGGGGAAGAGTCTGCGGGTAGGATGACGTTCCTAACCAGGTGACCAACCCTGGCATTGGTGGACTTCTCCGGCCGGATTCGACCGGGGTCCCGAGCGATGGTGTGAGGAGGCCGGTGTCCAGCGACGTCGTCCCTCCGGCGGAGGGCACGGTGCAGCCGACCGAAGACTCACGGAACGGCGCGGACGCTACGGCGGCCGCTGACCAGGCCCGGCCGGCTGAGCTGCCCGAGCCCGACGCCACCCAGCCGATGCCGTCCGGTGACGGTTCGGCCGGTGGGTTCGGGCTGGCCAGTGCGCCGACCGGCCGCCGTGTGCGCGCCCGTCTGGCGCGCTTCAACGCCCCGTGGCAGAGCACGCAGGTCAGCGAGGTTCTCGAGCCGCTGATCGCCACCCACCGGGCCAGTCATCCCAAGGCCGACGGCCGCATGCTGCAGCGTGCGTTCGACGTCGCCGCGCGGTGGCATTCGGGTCAGTACCGCAAGTCGGGCGACCCCTACATCACGCATCCGCTCGCCGTGGCGACGATCCTGGCCAACCTCGGCATGGACACCACCACCCTGGTGGCGGCCCTGCTGCACGACACGATCGAAGACACCGACTACGGCCTCGACCAGATGCGCAGCGACTTCGGTCCTGAGGTGGCGCTGCTGGTCGACGGCGTCACCAAGCTCGACCGGGTGAAACTGGGCGACGCGGCCAAGGCCGAGACCATCCGCAAGATGGTGGTCGCGATGGCCAAAGACCCGCGGGTGCTGGTCATCAAGCTGGCCGACCGGCTGCACAACATGCGGACGCTCACCTTCCTCCCGCGCCCCAAGCAGGAGCAGAAGGCCAAGGAGACGCTCGAGATCCTGGCCCCGCTGGCCCACCGCCTCGGCATGAACACGATCAAGTGGGAGCTCGAGGACCTCGCGTTCGGCACCCTGTTCCCGAAGCGGTTCGAAGAGATCAACCGCCTCATCGGGGAGCACCAGCCGCAGCGTGAGGCGCTGCTGCGCCAGGTGACCAACCGGGTCGGCCTCGACCTGAAGTCCGCGAAGATCAAGGCCGAGGTGACCGGCCGGCCCAAGCACCTCTACTCGATCTATCAGAAGATGATCGTGCGGGGCCGCGACTTCAACGACATCTACGACCTCGTCGGCGTGCGCATCCTGGTCGACACGGTCCGCGACTGCTACGCCGCGCTGGGCGTCATCCACGCGAACTGGCAGCCGGTGCCGGGCCGGTTCAAGGACTACATCGCGATGCCGAAGTTCAACATGTACCAGTCGTTGCACACGACGGTCATCGGCCCCACCGGCAAGCCGGTCGAGATGCAGATCCGCACGTTCGCGATGCACCGCACGGCCGAGTTCGGCATCGCCGCCCACTGGAAGTACAAGGAGCAGAAGGGCGCGACGATCGTCGGCCCGCCGGCGCACATCGACGAGATGACCTGGCTGCGCCAGCTTCTCGACTGGCAGCGCGAGGCGAGCGACCCGTCGGAGTTCCTCGACGCCCTGCGGTTCGACCTGTCGAGCCAGGAGGTGTACGTCTTCACCCCCAAGGGCGACGTCATCCCGCTGCCGACGGGTTCGACCCCGGTCGACTTCGCGTACGCGGTGCACACCGAGGTCGGGCACAAGTGCATCGGCGCCCGGGTCAACGGCAAGCTGGTCCCGCTCGAGTCGACGCTGTCCAACGGCGACGTCATCGAGATCTTCACGTCGAAGTCGTCGAACGCCGGCCCGACGCAGGACTGGCTCGGCTTCGTCAAGAGCCCCCGCGCCCGCACGAAGATCCGGCAGTTCTTCAACAAGGAACGCCGGGAAGAGGCGATCGAGGAGGGCAAGGAGGCGATCGTCAAGGCGATGCGCAAGCAGGGTCTGCCCCTGCAGCGCATGCTGACCAACGAGAACCTCACGACGATCGCCCGCGACCTGCACCTGGCCGATGTGGCCTCGCTCTACGCGGCCATCGGTGAGAGCACGGTGTCGGCCCAGTCGGTCGTGCAGAAACTCGTGGCCGGGTTCGGCGGCGAGGAGGGCGCGGTCGAAGACATCGCCGAGACCGCCGTCGCGACCCGTCCGCCGCGCAACCGCAGCACCGCCCAAGATCCGGGTGTCGTGGTCAAGGGCGTCAGCGACGTGTGGGTCAAGCTGGCCCGCTGCTGCACCCCGGTGCCGGGCGACGCGGTGTTCGGCTTCGTCACCCGTTCGGGCGGCGTCAGCGTGCACCGGGAAGACTGCGCCAACGCCGAAGACCTGCGCGACCAGCAGGAACGCGTCGTCGAGGTGACCTGGAAGCCGACCAGCGCGTCGACCTTCCTGGTGGCCATCCAGGTCGAGGCGCTCGACCGGCACAAGCTGCTGGCCGACGTCACGCGGGTGCTGTCCGAGGAGAGGGTCAACATCCTCTCGGCGACGGTCACCACGACCCGCGACCGGGTGGCGGTCAGCCGGTTCACGTTCGAGATGGCCGACCCGAAGCACCTGGGCCACCTGGTGGCCGCGGTGCGCAAGGTCGACGGTGTCTTCGACGCCTACCGCGTGACCTCAGGCGCCTGACGCAGAACGACAAAAACGGCCGCCCCTCCTGAGGAGGGCGGCCGTTTCAGCCGTACGGAAGGATCAGGACGCGGCGACCGTCAGCGTCTTGATGTCGAACTCCTTCTTGGGGTGGCCGCCGCCGGGGTTGGGCTCGAAGGCCTTGTCGTCGCCGGCCTTGACGACGCCCTGGATGATGTCCAGGCCGGTCGTGATCTTGCCGAGCAGCGTGTAGTTGGCCGGCAGTTTGGTGTCCTCCGAGCAGATGAAGAACTGGCTGCCGGTGCTGCCGGGCTGGCCGGTGTTGGCCATGGCGATCGACCCGGCCGGGTACGGGTTGTTGGTGTCGGTCGGGAGGTTCTCCTCGGCCATGGTGTAGCTCGGGCCGCCCTGGCCGTCGGTGTCGCGGTAGCCCTTGCCGGTGGCGAACGGGTCACCGCACTGCAGCACCTTGAAGGTGGCCTGGTTGACCATCCGGTGGCACTTCGTGTTGTCCCAGAACTTCTTGCTCGCCAGGAACTCGAAGCTGGCCGCCGTGCACGGCACCTTCGACTTGTCGAGGGTGGCCTTGACCTCGCCCAGGTTGGTGTTGAGCGTCATCACGGCCGTGCCGGTGTTCGGAGCGGTGGCCGCCGGGGTGCCGACGTCCTTCACCTTGCCGCCGCTCTGGTCCGGGGTCCACGTGCAGGCAACCTGACCGGCCGGGACCGGCGCCCCGCTGCCGCCGGCCGCGGGGGTGTCGGAATTGTCGTCACCGCCGACCGCGGTCGCGATCCAGACCGCGGCGCCGGCGATGAGCACGACGGCGATCGCCGAGCCGATGATGGCCTGCTTCTGCCGGCGCTTACGAGCGGCCGCCGAGCGCTCGGCCATCTCCTTCTCGAGCCGGGCCCGCGCCGCCGCGCGCTGCCGGTCCTTGATCGACGACACGGTGTTCCTCCTGCTGATATGTCGGCCTGGGGGATTTCTCTAGGACTGGGTGCTCGCCGACGGGGCTGCGGACGCTGGAGCGTCGCCGACGGTCAGGGTCTTGATCGTGATCTTCTGCGTCGGCCGGACCTTCTCGTCCGCGTCGTTGTTCGACGTGGGGATCTTGCCGATCTTCTCGAGCGTCGTGAGGCTGCCGGCCACCTTGCCGACGATCGAGAACTCGGGGGTCGGCGGACTGTAGTCCTTGAAGAAGATCAGGAACTGGCTGCCGTTGGTGCCGGGCGGGTCGCCGATCAGCGCCACGGTGCCCTTCGGGTAGAGCGGCGTCTTCGCGCTCGCGTCCGCGGCGGGCGACGCACTCGGGTCGGGCACGGTCGGCACGTTCTCGTTGTAGATGCTGTAGGTCGGGCCGCCGAGACCGGTGCCGCTCGGGTCGCCGCAGCGCAGAGCCCCGTACGTCGTGATCTCGTGGCAGTCCGTGTTGTCGTAGAACTTCTTGCTCGCCAGGTAGGTGATGTCGGCCGTGCCGCACGGCGCGAGCTCACTGTCGAGGCCGACGGTGATGGGGTCACCCTGGTTGGTGGTGATCGTCATCGTCTGCGTGCCCAGCGTCGGGATGTCCTTGGTCGGGGGCGTGCCCACGTCCTTGAGGTTCGAGTTGGTGCTCGCGTTCTGCGGGGTCCAGAGACAGACGTCCTGGTCGGCGGCGTCGGTCGTCGTGTCGTCGGAGTCGAACGCCCCGCCGATCCACGCCACGCCGGCGACGATGAGCAGCACCGCCACGCCGGAACCGACGCCGGCCAGCACTCGCCGCCTGCGACGCTCCTTGGCGGCCCGTCGCACCATCTGCCGATCGAGCTTTGCCCGCGCCAGCTTGCGCTGCCGGTCCCTGCTGGATGCCACCGAACGCTTTCCTCTCGTACGACCTGTGTCACACGCCCGCAAGAGTGTACGGGTACCTCCTGAGAAAGTGGTGTGCGCATGCCGGGCTAGGCTCGTTACGATTCGCTCCGGTTTTTCTGTGAGCGCCTTTTGATTTCGAGAAAGGGCCCGTTGTGCTCGTCACCGGCGTGGAGGCTCAAGCCTTCGGCACCAATTGTTATGTGGTCGCCGCCGGCCCGGGCGAGCAGTGCCTGATCGTCGATCCCGGCATCGGCGTGCTCGACCAGCTCGACGAGCTGCTCGCCGAGCACCGTCTCTTCCCGGCCGCGGTGCTGCTCACCCACGGCCACCTCGACCACACGTTCTCGGTCGCCCCGGTCTGCGGCGCGCGCGGCATCACGGCGTACGTGCATCCGGCCGACCGCGAGATGCTGGCCGACCCGGCCAAGGGCCTGAGCATGGACCTCACGCAGCTGTTCGGCGGCCGCCTGCCCTACTCGGAGCCCGACGACGTGGCCGAGCTGACCGACGGCGCCACGCTGACGCTGGCCGGTCTCGAGGTGACGGTCGACCATGCGCCCGGCCATACCGGCGGGTCGGTGCTGTTCCGCCTGCCCGGCACGACGTCCACGTGGGACGCGGACCAGGTCTGCCTCTCCGGTGACGTGCTCTTCGCCGGCTCGATCGGACGCACCGACCTGCCGGGCGGCAGCACCGAGACGATGCTGACCAGCCTGCGGGACAAGATCCTGCCGCTGGCCGACGACACCGTCGTCCTGCCCGGCCACGGACCGGCCACCACCATCGGCCGCGAGCGCGCGCAGAACCCGTACCTGCGGGAACTGATCGCCGCGCCCGGCCGCGGACTCTGACCTTTTTCCTAGGAGACTTTGAGCATGCCCATTTCCGGCTTTCCCGAATGGATGCCGCCGCAGCGCATGATCGAGCAGCGGGTGATCGAGCGTATTCGCACCACGTTCGAGCTGTACGGCTACGCCCCCCTCGAGACGCGCTCGGTCGAGCCGCTCGACACGTTGCTGATGAAGGGTGAGACCTCCAAGGAGGTCTATGTCCTTCGTCGCCTGCAGGCCGACGACAATGCGAAGGACGACGATCAGCTGGGTCTGCACTTCGACCTGACCGTGCCGTTCGCGCGGTTCGTGGGTGAGAACGCGGGCAAACTGCAGTTCCCGTTCCGGCGCTACCAGATCCAGAAGGTGTGGCGTGGCGAGCGCCCGCAGGAGGGCCGCTACCGCGAGTTCCTGCAGGCCGACATCGACGTCGTCAACCGTGGTGAGCTGCCGTTCCACTACGACTGCGAGATGCCGCTGGTGATCGGCGACGCGCTGGGCGGCCTGCCGGTCCCGCGGGTGCGGATCCAGGTCAACAACCGCAAGGTCTGCGAGGGCTTCTACCGCGGGCTCGGCCTGGAAGACACCGCTCAGGTGCTGCGTACGGTCGACAAGCTCGACAAGATCGGCCCGGCCCGGGTGGCCGAGGTGCTGATCGAGACGGTCGGTGCGACCCGGGCCCAGGCCGACGCCTGCCTCGAACTGGCCGCGATCTCGGCCGAGGACGGCTCCTTCGTGGACGCCGTCCGCAAGCTCGGCGTCGAGGACCCGCTGCTCGACGAGGGCCTGGGCGAGCTGCTGCGGGTGGTCGAGACGGCCCGCGAGCACGCGCCGGGCCTGGTCACGGCCGAGCTGAAGATCGCCCGCGGCCTCGACTACTACACCGGCACGGTCTACGAGACGCTGCTCGAGGGCTACGAGCGGTTCGGTTCGGTCGGCTCCGGCGGCCGGTACGACAACCTGGCCACCAGTGGCAACGAACGGTTCCCGGGCGTCGGTTACTCGATCGGCGTGTCCCGCATGCTCGGCGTGCTGTTCGGGCAGAACGCGCTCAACATCTCCCGTTCGGTGCCGACCTGCGTGCTGGTCGCGCTGCCCAACGAGGAGCAGCGTCCGGCCTGCGACCGGATTGCCGGGGCCCTGCGCAAGCGCGGCATCCCGACCGAGGTCGCGCCGACGGCGGCCAAGTTCGGCAAGCAGATCCAGTACGCGGACCGGCGCGGGATCCCGTACGTCTGGTTCCCGGGCGAGCCGGACACCGTGAAGGACATCCGCTCCGGCGATCAGGTCGAGGCCGACGCCGCCGCGTGGGAACCGCCGGCCGGTGACCTGCGTCCCGTGATCGCGGGCTGACCCGGGCGCGGCCGGTAGTCTTCCCTACGGTGGCGTAAGTTACGCCACCGTAGGGAGTGATCGTCATGCCGCTGGACCAGACCGCCCTGCTCCTCGAACTCGAGCCGGTCGTCGCGACGAACCTCGACCGCCACCTGTCGCTGGCCAAGGAGTGGTTCCCGCACGAGTACGTGCCGTGGAGCGAGGGCCGGACGTTCGACGGTCTCCTCGGCGGCGAGGCGTGGCGGCCGTCGGACTCCCCGCTGCCCGAGGTGGCCCGGACGGCGCTGATCGTCAACCTGCTGACCGAGGACAACCTGCCCTCGTACCACCACGAGATCGCGACGCTGTTCGGCCGGGACGGGGCGTGGGGCACGTGGGTGCACCGCTGGACGGCCGAGGAGGGGCGCCACGGCATCGCCCTGCGCGACTATCTGACCGTGACCCGGGCGGTCGACCCGGTCGAGCTGGAGCGGGCCCGCATGACCCACATGCAGTCCGGATACTCCAACGACCACCCGGACGAGATCCTGCACTCCATCGCGTACGTGGCCTTCCAGGAACTCGCGACCCGCATCTCGCACCGCAACACGGGCAAGGCCACCGGCGACCCGATCGCCGAGCAGTTGCTGGCCCGGGTGGCGGCCGACGAGAACCTGCACATGGTCTTCTACCGCAACCTGCTGGCGGCGGCGTTCGACCTCGACCCCGACCACGCGATGCGCGCAGTGGCCGACGTGGTGGCGAAGTTCCAGATGCCGGGCGCGAACATCGAGGGCTTCGGCCGCAAGGCGGTGTCGATCGCGCTGGCCGGCATCTACGACCTGCGCCAGCACCGCGACGAGGTGCTGCAGCCGGTGCTGCGTCAGTGGAACGTGCTCTCCCGCACCGACCTCTCGGGCGACGGTGAGAAGGCCCGCGACGAGCTGGCCGCGCACATGGACGAGCTCGAGGTGCAGGCCGCCCGGTTCGAGGAGAAGCGGGAGGCCCGCCGCCAGCGGCTGGCCCGTTCCTAGTCTTCTTTCAGCGGAAACAGCATGCAGCTCGACATGGCCTGAGCCACCAGGCGGCCCGATCCGTCGACCAGGCGGGCCTCGGCCAGGGCCGTGCGGCGGCCGCTCTGCAGGACGCTGCCGGTGCAGGCCAGGCGACCCGACTTGAGGGTCACCGGGCGCAGGAACTTCACGTTCAGATCCAGGCTGGTGTAGCCCACGCCGGCCGGCAGCGTGCTGTGCACCGAACAGGCGGCGGCCGTGTCGAGCAGCGTGGAGATCACGCCACCGTGCATGGTGCCGAGCGGGTTGTAGTGGAACTCCTGGGGGTCGAGCCGCAGGGTCACCGAGCCCTCGGTCACCTCCATCGCGGCCAGGTCGATCAGGTCCATGATCGGGGGCGCCGGCAGGGAGCCGTCGGCCATGGCCCGCAGCAGCTCCAGGCCCGTGCTGCGGCCGATCATCGAGGCGTGCAGCGTGGGATCGGTCCAGCTGAAGGTGCGGGTCCGGGCGCCCGCCTGCTGAGTCTGGGTCATGGACTCAGCCTGGCATCGGCTTGCTGGGTCTGTCCAGTGGACCTAGCCTTTCTCACATGAGTTCCGCCGCCGGACCCGTGAGTTCCCCCGCCGCGCCCGATGCGCTCCAGTGGTCGGTCGAGGCCTGCACCATCGGCCGGGCCATGGAGATCCTCGGCGAGAAGTGGACGATCGTGGTGCTGCGCGAGGTGTTCGCGGGCATCCGGCGCTTCGACGACATGCGGGTGCGCACCCATATCCCGCGCCAGGTGCTCACCAACCGGCTGGCCACGCTGGTCGACCACGGCGTGCTGCACCGCGTGCCCTACCAGGAGCCGGGCGCCCGGGCCCGCAGCGAGTACCGGCTGACCGACAAGGGCTTCGACCTCTACCCGGTGCTGATCGCCCTGGCCGAGTGGGGTGACCGCCACCTGGCCGACCCGGCCGGGCCGCCGCTGGTCTTCGCGCACCGCGACTGCGGCGCGCCCGTCCACGCGGTCGTCACCTGCGACGACGGCCATGCCGTGGGCGAGCTGAGGGAAGTGTTGCCTAAGCCCGGGCCGGGCGCGCGCCGTCGGTAAGTTCCCGGGGTGGACTCACCCTGGGCGCCGCTGCGGGGCCGCGTCTTCCGGATGCTCTGGATCGCGGTGCTGGCCGGCAACGTCGGCACCTGGATGCAGACCGTCGGCGCGCAGTGGCTGGTCGTCGACGAGCCGGACGCGGCCACCTGGACCAGCCTCGTGCAGACCGTCACCATGCTGCCGGTGCTGCTGCTCGCCCTGCCCGCGGGGGCGATCGCCGACGTGCTCGACCGCCGCCGGCTGCTGCTCGGCGTGCAGACCGCCCTCTTCCTGACCGGCGCCCTGCTCACCGCGCTGACCGTGCTCGACATGGTGCCGCCGCCGCTGCTTCTGGTCTTCACGTTCCTGCTCGGTGTCGGTCAGGCGCTCACCCTGCCCACCTGGCAGGCGGTCATTCCCGAGGTGGTGCCGCGCGACCAGCTCCCGGCCGCCTCGGCGCTGGGCGCGGTCAACACCAACCTGGCGCGCTCGGCCGGTCCGGCGGTGGCGGGCCTGCTCGTCGCCCACATCGGGCCGGCCGCCGTGTTCGGGCTCAACGCTCTCTCGTACGGGGTCTTCGCCCTCGCCCTTCTCTTCTGGCGCCGCCCCACCCGCCAGGGCCCGAGCCATCCGGAGCGCTTCGGTCCCGCCGTCCGGGCCGGTGGCCGGTTCGTCCGCTACTCACCCGACGTGCGCCGCCTGCTGATCCGCGTGATCCTCTTCGTCGTGCCGGGCAGTGTCGTCTGGGGTCTGCTGCCGGTCGTCGCCCACCAGGAGCTGGAGCTGGGCGCGAGCGGCTACGGCGTGCTGCTGGCCGCCCTCGGCGTCGGCGCGATCGGCGGCGCCCTGCTGATGCCCCGCATCCGGCGGGTGCTCCCGGCCAACCGCCTGATCGTCGTGGCCGGCGTGGTCTATGCGGGCGCCCTGCTCGTGACGGCGCTGGTGCCCGACGAGGTCGCGGTCACCGCCGTGCTCTTGCCGGCCGGTGCGGGCTGGATGTGCCTGGTCTCGCGGATGAACGCGAGCCTGCAGCTGCTGTTGCCGAACTGGGTGCGCGCCCGCGGCTTCGGCATCTACCAGGTCGTCTTCGCCGGGGCCCAGGCCGTGGGCGCGCTGCTGTGGGGTCAGGTGGCCGAGGTGTCCGGTCTGCCCGCGACGTTCGTGGCGGCCGCCGTCGTCATGCTGCTGGGCACGGCGACCGTCTTCTGGCTGCCGGTGCACGAGCACGACGACGCCGACCGCAGTCCCGCGATCTACTGGTCCGAGCCGCACATCATGCTGGAGCCGCATCTCGACGAGGGGCCGATCCTGGTGACCGCGGTCTATCGCGTACGGGAGGAGAAGGCGGCCGATTTCTCCGAGGCGATGGACGCCGTACGGCTGACGCGCCTGCGCACCGGAGCCACGCGCTGGGGCCTGTTCCGCGACGGCGAGGACCCGATCCGATACGTCGAGGTCTATCAGGTGCCGACCTGGGAGGACCATCTGCGCCAGCACGAGGGTCGTCTGACCGGCAGCGACGAGCAGGCCGAGAACCGGGCGGTGGCGCTGGCCGAGGGTCCGGCCGAGGTGACCCACCTGCTCCCGACCGACAAAGGCGATTAGCCGGATGTTTCCTAATTGTTCCGATTAACCTCAGGGGGCCGATCCACCCCGCGGGCCGCCGGCGCCGCGCCGTCCCGAACGAGGCGTCATGAAGATCGAGAGCCTGCGCCGGCTGCGCGGGCCGAACGTCTATCTCTCCCGGCCCGCGGTGGTCGCCCGGCTGCGGCTGGAGGAACTGACCGGCGTCGAGACGTCCGACGTCACCGGCTTCCCCGAACGGCTGCTGCGGGTGCTGCCGGGCCTGGCCGAGCACCACTGCGCGGCCGGAGCACCGGGCGGGTTCGTCAGCCGGCTGCGGGGCGGCACCTACTTCGGGCACGTCACCGAGCACGTCTGTCTCGAGCTCTCCCAGCTCATCGGGCGCGACGTCAGCTTCGGCCGCACGGTGTCGGCCGGTGATCCCGGCTGCTACGACCTGATCATCGAGTGCCCGGTGGACGAGGCCCCCGGCTCGCGGGTGCCGCGTGAGCTGCTGCAGGCGGCGGTCGGCCTCGTGCTGTCGGTGGCTGGAGGTCGTACGGCGTCGTGGTCCTCCGAGGAACTCGCGGCGCGCGCCGAACGGGAGGCGGCCGGGCCGAGCACCCGGGCCATCATCACGGCCGCCCGGCGCCGCGGCATCCCGGTCGAGCGCATCGACGACCTGAGCCTGCTGCGCCTGGGCTGGGGAAACCGGCGGCGGCTGGCCTGGGCCGCGATGACCGACCGGACCAGCGGCGTCGGCATCGACATCGCCGGCGACAAGCAGGTGACCCGCCGGCTGCTCACCGCGGCCGGCGTGCCGATGCCCACCGGCGGCGCCGCCGCGACCCTGGACGACGCGCTGGGCTGGTTCGACCGGCTCGGCGCCCCGGTGGTGGTCAAGCCCCGGCACGGCCGGCAGGGCGAGAACGTGGCGCTGCACCTGAGCCTGCCCGGGCAGGTCGAGGAGGCGTTCCGGGCGGCCGGCGAGGACGTGATCGTCGAACGTCACCTGGACGGCCGCGACTACCGGGTGCTGGTGGTGGCGGGTGAGGTCGTCGCCGCCGCCGAACGGATCGCCGCCCACGTCGTCGGGGACGGCCGGCACACCGTGGCCGAGCTGATCGAGCAGGTGAACGCCGATCCGCGGCGGGGCGACGGGCACTCGCGGGTGCTGACCCGGGTGTCCGGCGACCTGGCCGTCGTGAACCAGCAGGGCTACGGATGGGACAGCGTGCCGCCGGGCGGGGCGACCGTCTGGCTCGCGCGCACCGGCAACCTCTCCACCGGCGCGACCAGCCACGACGTCACCGACCAGATGCATCCCGAGGTGGAACGTCTCTGCCTGCGGGTGAGCGCGCTGCTCGGGCTCGACATCGCCGGCATCGACCTGCGGCTGCCCGACATCGCGGCGCCGGTGCCCCCGGCCATGAGCGACGCCGAGGTCACGTCGGGGGTGATCGAGGTGAACGCCGTGCCCGGCCTGCGCATGCACCTCGCCCCGGTGAGCGGTCGTCCCCGTGACGTGGGCGACGCGATCGTGCGCGCCATGTTCCCGGCCGGTTCCGACGGGCGGATCCCGGTCGTCGCGGTCACCGGCACCAACGGCAAGACGACAGTGGTGCGGATGGCGGCCCACCTGCTGGGCGGCAGCGGCCTGCGGGTGGGTCTGACGACGACCGATGACGTACGGATCGACGGGCGCGTGGTCTTCCGGGCCGACGCCACCGGGCCGCTGTCGGCGCAGATGGTGCTCGGCGACCCCGGCGTGCAGGCGGCGGTGCTCGAGACGGCGCGCGGCGGGCTGCTCAACCGCGGGCTGGGCTACGACTGGTCCGACGTCGGGGTGCTCACCAACATCACGGCCGACCACCTGGGCCAGGACGGCCTGGCCACGATCGAGGACCTGGCCCACGTGAAGGCGCTGGTGGCCGAGCGGGTGCGCGACGGCGGGACGCTCGTGCTCAACGCCGACGACCCCTGGGTGCGGACCCTGGTCGACCGGCCACGGGTGCGGGCCGACCGCAAACGGGTGGTGTGGTTCGGCCTCGACGCGAACCAGCCCGTGGTGGTCGAGCACCTGGCCAAAGGCGGCACGGCCTATCTGCTGGACGACGGGTGGGTGCTGCAGGCGACCGGGGCCCGGCGGACGCCCCTGCTGCGGGTGGCGGAGCTTCCCGGCGCGTACGGGGGAGCGGCGCCGCACGTCGTGGCGAACGCGCTCGCCGCGATGGCCGCGGCCCGGGCCGTCGGCGCGGACCACGAAGCGGTGTGCCGGCGTCTGGCCGAGTTCGACCCGGCCGTGGAGAACGCCGGCCGTGGAACCCTGGTGCGCCTGGGCGACATCTCCGTGTTCGTCGACTATGCACACAATCCGGCGGCGCTGGCCGCGACCGTGCGTACGCTGCACCGGCTCTGGGGCCCGGACCGCTGTGTGGCGGCGCTGACCCTGCCCGGCGACCGCCGCGACGATCTGCTGGCCGCCTGCGCCCAGGTGGTCGCCGACGGCGTCGACCGGGTCGTGCTCTATGAGGACGAGGATCCCCGCGGGCGGATGCCGGGCGAGGTGTCCTCGTTGGTCGAGCGCGAGATGCGGGCGCGCCGGCCGAAGCTGACCGCCCTGCACGCCCAGGACGCGCGGGACGCCGTCGCCGAGGCGCTGGGCCTGGCCCGGCCGGGCGATGTGGTTCTGGTCATCTTCGAGAAGCTGGCGCCGGTGATGGAGCTGCTTGCCGATCTTGGTGCCGTCTCCGCCGCGGAAGCGCCACTGGCGCTGCCCGGTCGCGCTCCCACCGCCGTACGGTCGCCGGGGAGATCGCTAATGGGGAACGGCCGCGTTTCCGTCCCCGGTTACCATGCCTGAGGGTCGCTCCGGGGAGATTGGCACACCGAATAGGCTGATCAGCCGAGGGGACTGACCGTTCAGGTGGGGTTGCACAGGTAGATCCTTCAACAGTTGTCCTAGGGCGAGCTTTTGTCGACTATTGCGCGTTATCGCCCTGTGTGACAGCGGGGTGACAAGCTGTGGGTCCGTCCATGCTGGACCCGGGGAAAGTTGTCTCTGAAGAAACTTCCGATAAAGCGGGCATATCCGGGTGTCTCGGTTGAATGCCTCCCGGATTCAGTCGGAGATCCGACTTTCGGGTACTGGACGGGAGACCGCCGCAAGTGCGATCCGTCCGGAAACGCACGGTGATGAACCGCAGGTAAGACCGTGTGTGCGCGGGATCGTGAGGGGGCCGATCATCGGCTAGCATCCCTTCCGTCGATGGGGAACGTTCGGCTATAAGCCGATCCCCGACGCCGAGGGGCATGGCGGTGCAACTCGGTGTTTCTTCGAAGCGCGCATGTGGGGGCACATGAGCACGACGGACCTTCCGGGTTCGAGTCTGCTGGCCGGTCGATATCGACTGGTCGAGCGGCTCGGCGCCGGCGGGATGTCAGTGGTGTGGCGAGGGTTCGACGAAGTCCTCGGGCGCCAGGTCGCGGTGAAGGTTCTGCCACCGTCGACAAGCGCGGACCCGGCGTTCCGGCGCCGACTCCGCGCGGAGGCTCAGGCTGCCGCTCGGCTCAGCCATCCGAACATTACGAATGTCTACGACTACGGCGAGGCGACCACCGTCGACGGTGAGCCGGTTCCGTACGTCGTCATGGAGCTCATCGACGGCGAATCGCTCGCCGCCGTGCTCGCGCGCGTGCGCAAGCTGCCCTGGCAGCACGCCGTGCGGATAACGGCCGAGGTGGCCGCGGCGCTGGCCGCCGCACACTCGCGGGGCATCGTGCACCGCGACGTCACCCCGGCCAACGTCATGCTCACGCCGACCGGGGCCAAGGTCGTCGACTTCGGCATCTCGGCCCTGATCGGTGAGAACGACATCGACCCCGACGGCAGCCTGCTCGGCACGCCGGCCTACCTCGCGCCCGAGCGGCTCGAGGGCGGTCAGGTGAGCCCGGCCACCGACGTCTATGCGGTGGGTCTGCTCATCTACCGCACGCTGATCGGCCAACTGCCGTGGGACGTCGGCACGACGACGGCTCTGCTGCGGGCGCACCAATACACCGAGCCCGAGCCGCTGCCGGCCGTCGACGGGTTGCCCGCCGAGGTGGACGCCCTGGTGGGCCGCTGCCTCGAGAAGCGTCCGGCCGACCGGCCGTCCAGCGCCGAGCTGGCGCAGATCCTGGCCGGGCTCGCGTCGGGGGCGCCGGCGACCGCGCGGGGCTATGTCCCCGACTGGTCCGACGGCGGTGAGGACACGACGATCCTGCCGTCGCCGCAGGCCTACGCCGAGATCCTCGGTGCGGGGGCGGCTCCGGTCTCGCCCGCCGCCGGGCCGGTCTCGCCGGCCGCTGCTCCGGTTTCGCCGGCCTCGGTTCCTCCGGCGGCTGCGGCTGCCGGTGCTGCCGCTGCCGGCGCTGTCGCCGGGGGTGCTGCTTCTTCGGGGGCGGCTGTTTCTTCGGCGTCGGCCGAGCCTGAGGCGGTCGCTCCGGCCCGTAACAGTCGCTTCGGTGACCTGCCTTCGGGTCCGGTCTACAACGCGGCTCCGGCGGGCTCGGGCGGGTTGCGGCCGGCCTACGGCAACGAGGGTCCCGCGGCGGAAGGGTCGAAGCCGGGCCGCACCACGGGGTCGAACTGGACTCGGGTCGGTCAGACCAAGACCCGGCGGGTTTTGATCGTGGCGCTCGCGGCGGCGCTGCTCGGCCTCGGAACGTACGGCTGGAGTCTGGCCAGTGGTCCCAGCGGAACGAACAAGCCCGCGATCGCTGCCCCGCTGACCCCGAACAAGTGCGTGGTCAGCTATGCGGTGTGGGCCGAGAAAGACGGTCGTTTCCAGGCCAACGTCATGGTGGCCAACCGCAACAGCACGCCGGTCAAGGACTGGAAGCTCTGGTTCATCATGCCGGGCGACCAGGTGCTTTCCGGAGGCGGAGAAACCCAGCTGACCCAGGACGGGCCCAAGGGCGGCGGCATCACGGTGTCGGCCGATCAGCCGATCAACCCGCTGCAGACCGTGACGATGCCGATCAACGGTCGCTTCAAGGCCAGCAACACGCCGCCGATGGCGTTCCAGCTCAACGGCGTCATCTGCGACGCCTTCGTGTCGCCGAGTCCTGGGGCTCCCTCGCAGTTCGTGGAGAACCTGGGGAACGGGAAGGTGCGGCTGGGCCCGACCGACTCGCCGATCCCCGGCATCTCGATCGGTGACGACGGGCTCATCACCGTCACCCCGACAACGGCGCCGGCCCCCGGCGGGACGAGCGGTGGGCCGACCGGCCCGACGACGGACACCACGACCGACCCGCCTGGCGGACCGACCGGTCCGACGACGGACACAACGACCGACCCGCCTGACGGTGGGCCGACCGGGCCGGTGGATCCGTCTCCGCGCACCCCGGAGACGACGCCTCCGACAACGCCGACCACGGAGACGACGACGGAGCCGGTGGTGGACCCGCCGACGACCACGGTCAAGCCGACGATCAACATCCCGGATGACTGCGACGAGGTCGCCGGGGACTGCGAACCTTAGAAACATCCGTACGGAAGACAGGGCCGGCTCACACGAGCCGGCCCTGTTTTTTCTGTTCGTACGGACATCTTCTGAGACGCCGGGGGCGAGCGGACGTGGTCGGCGAGCGTCCGCGGGTCGGATGGTGAACAGGTCAACGGCCAAAAGCGGACGCGACGCCTCGGCATCCGGAGTTACTGTGAAACCGATGCATCCGGCACTTTCCTCCGATTCGCCCGGCGTGGCTGCCGGGCGGAGGACGTGCGTGGGCAAAAGATGAGATAGCAGAACTGGATGCGTGCAATGGGTCTGAAATGCCGTGCAACGGGCAAGATCCTCAAGAGCGCTACAGCAAGTCGTCCATCGGGGAGTACGACATGATCAGCATCGTCAAGGATCTGGCGGCGGAGGCCCTGTTCGTCTCCGACCTGCAGCCGTCGCAGTGTCCCAGCCACGAAGTCGTGGAGCGGGCTGTGACCGCCATGATTCTGTTGCACGGCAGCGACGGTTGCGCGGCCGAGGTGGCCGAGGAGTTCGGCGACCACCCGGATGACGCGGTCCGCCGCATGCATTGGGTGCACTCGGAACTCACCGAGGTGCTGGAGCCTCGGCGTGCCGCCGCGTTCCACTAGTGCCTGTTTCGGCAGGCGCTTGAAACCTGAGCTTTTCTCGCGAAAAGCACCCTAAAAGCAACCGAGTTCGGCCGCCTTCGCACCTTTCGACGGCAAAAGTCTTCCTCGTCAGCCGGTTTTCACCCAACCGGTCGTATGAGCGAGGAGGACTACGTGACCGACACGACCGAACTCCCCGCCACCATCGGCACGACCCACGACGCGCCGTCCGCGCGTGACATCGAGGACCTGGTCCGCGAACACATGCCGATGGTTGGCCATCTGGTCCGGGAACTTCTGAACCGGGTACCGGGTCACGTCCATGCGGACGATCTGTCCTCGGCCGGATTCGCCGCGCTGCTGGGTGCGGCGCGATCCTTCGACGTGACCCGCGGCATCCCGTTCCACCGGTTCGCCGCGGTTCGCATCCGGGGCGCGCTGCTCGACGAGCTGCGCGGTCAGGACTGGGCAAGCCGTTCGGTGCGCGCCCGGGCCCGCCGAAGCGCGGCCGCCCGGCAGGAGCTGACGGCGGCGCTGGGCCGGACACCGACCGACGCCGAGGTGGCCGAGCTGCTCGGCATCGGCGTGGCGGAACTGGCCACGGTCGAGGACGACGTGCAGAAGGCGGCCCTGCTCAGCCTGCAGGGTTTCCCCACGGGCGCGGCCGAGGAGATGGTGCCGGAGACGTCGGAGGGGCCGGAGGACCTGCTGCTCAAGCGGGAACGCCTCGGCTATCTGCACCAGGCCATCCAGGCGCTGCCGGAGCGGCTGCGCATGGTGGTGACGGAGTCGTTCCTGCAGGAACAGCCCCTCAGCGACGTGGCGGCAAGACTGGGCGTGACCGAGTCGCGCATCTCGCAGCTGCGGACCGAGGCACTCCAGCTCTTGCGCGAGGGCCTCAACAGCTCGCTGGCGCCCGAACTGCTGACGGTGGCCGCAGGGGGCCCGCGTACGCGCAAGGGTTGCATGCAACGCCGCCGCACGGAGTACTTCGCCCGGGTCGCCCAGCAGGGCAACCTGCACACCCGGCTGGCGCTGACCGACGAACACGGAGTGCCCATCGCAGTAGCAGCTTGATCACCACATAGAGCGAGGGCGGCCACCGCGCCGCCCTCGTGCTTTCCCCAACTATCCGCCGGGCTTGCGACGTGCGAAGAGAACCGCCTGGGAGACCTCGCCGTCTGGATTGTTGAACAGGAGGTGGGCCTCGACCTCGAAGCCGGTGTCACGCAGCCAGGCGGACACCTTGTCCGGCTGCCGACGATGAACGTAAACCTTCATCGGGTGGCCGCCGTAGCCTTCGGTCTTGAGTCGTGGCCGGTCGCCGGTGTGGAACAGCAACTGCAACAGTCCGCCTGGGCGAGAGGCCGAGTTCGTGTAGATGGGCGGTGACGTGTCCGGGCCCGCATCCGATGTCCGCTACCGGTCCGCCTCCCGCAGCGACGACGCCGTCAGCGAACAGCGTCAGAGCAGCGCGAAGGTACTCAAGCTCGGAGAGCGCGTCGCGGACCAGGTCGGCGTAGTTGGCGGCGACCGTGTCGTAGGAGGTCCTCGTGTCGTCCAACCAGTTGTCCGCGCTCATGATCGGCCACGGTACGGCGCGCCGCGACATCACGGAAACTCGGCACTCTGAGCTTTTCGGGTCGGCCTCGCGGGTGTCAGTGGGTCAGGGTGGCGGTGGGCTTGCCGAGGGGGTCCAGGGCGGCCTGCACGGCGCGGATGTCGGGGGCGACCGCGGTGGCCAGCATTCCGGGGCCGGCCAGCGGCATGACGGCGAAGTCGCCGGGGCCGGCGGTGGCGGGGAAGGCGCCGGGCGCGGAGATCAGGGTGCCGATCGCGCGGCCGTCGCCCAGCACCGCGGCTCCTGACCAGCCGGGGGCGTGCGGGCCTACGGACAGTTCGTGGCGGTAGAGGGTGCTTCCCGCATACCGGATGGTGGTGTCGGTGCGGACGTCGCCCGAGTCCTCGCCGTGGCGGCCGCAGACCAGGTCGTCTCGCCACAGCAGGGAGCCGCCCTCGGCTACGTCGACCCGGGTGACGGTCAGGTGGTTGCAGCCGGCGGCGGCGATCATCGGCTCGGGCCACCAGCGCAGGGTGCCGCCGGAAGCGACCGTCGCGTGGATCTCCAGGCGGGACTGGGGCAGGTGGGCCTGGCCGGGGAGCGCGAGCTGAGCGGCCACGCTCAGGATCTCCAAGGCTGCGCCGGGGGCGACGCTGATGTCCAGGCGCAGGTCGTCGCCGCGCAGGGGGCCGGCGCCGCCACCGACCAGGTGGACCGTGTGCGGGCCGGTGCGGCGCAGCAGCAGCGGGGACTCGCTGCGAAGGACGGCCAGCCGGGTGCCGCCGCGTCCGTCGGACTCGGCGGCGACCCGGGAACGGGCTCTCACGCGGCGGGGACGCGTGCCGCGACGAGGCCGCGGATCCAGTCGGCGACCGGTGTGGCCGTACGGTCCTCGACCAGCGACAGGAACACGGTCGGCAGGTCGCCGCGCCGGGCCTTGGCGTCGTGGTCCATCACCGACAGGTCGGCGCCCACCATCGGGGCCAGGTCGGTCTTGTTGATGACGAGCAGGTCGGCGGTGGTGACGCCGGGGCCGCCCTTGCGCGGGACCTTGTCGCCGCCGGCCACGTCGACCACGAAGATCTGCTGGTCGATCAGGCCCTTGCTGAATGTGGCGGTCAGGTTGTCGCCGCCGCTCTCGACCAGCACCAGGTCGAGCGGGCCGAGCGCCGCCTCCAGGTCCTCGACGGCGTCCAGGTTGGCCGAGATGTCGTCGCGGATCGCCGTGTGCGGGCAGCAGCCGGTCTCGACCGCGCGCACCCGGTCGGCCGGCAGCACCCCGTTGCGGAGCAGGAAGTCGGCGTCCTCGGTGGTGTAGATGTCGTTGGTGACCACGGCCAGGCGCATCTCGTCGCCCAGGGCCCGGCACAGCGCCGCGACCAGCGCGGTCTTGCCCGAGCCAACCGGGCCGCCGATGCCGACCCGCAATGCCCGCGGTCCGGAGTTCAGCGGTTCGTGCGGGTCGACGCCCGGGTCGGGGTGGGTGTGCGGCACCTCGTCGGGGCCGTGCGAGTGCGGAGCGACATAGCCGTCCGAAGGGTGGGGGAGAGCCCCACCGGCGACGGAATGCTGATTTTCAGGATGCAAAGAGACGCACCTCCCAGGTGGCGTGGAGCTCGGCGCCGATGTCGAGCAGGGGAGCGCCCGCGGCCGGCAGATCGTCGACCGGGCTTTCGGCCCGGGCCGCGGCGTCGGCCGCGATCCGGTCACAGTCCGCGGTGAGCCGGGCCAGCAGCCCGTGCACCGCATAGGGGTCAAGACCCAGCAGCCGTACGGCGGCCGAGGCCGCGCCGCTGGTCGTGCCGTGCGCCGCGGCGACGGCCGCCTCTTCGGGGCCGAGCCCGCCGGCGTGGGCGACCACACCGAGCGCGACCGGTTGGTGCAGGTCGCGGCCGACGGGCGGGAGGCTCCACATGGCGCGGGCGGCCCGCAGCAACGCCCGGCCCTGTGCGCGGGAGGCTTTGCGGAGCGCGGGTGAGGGCGTACGGGAATCGAGCCCTTGATCTAAAGAGGCCCACTCGCCGGGTCGCGCGCAGGAGGCCGCCGCGAACGCCGCCGCGACGAGTCCCGCGGTCGCGAGTTTCCCGCGCAGGAACCCGGCGACGGCATCGAGGTCGCGCACACGCCCGGCCGAGACCTGGGCTTCGAGGCCACCGGAGTGCGCGTGCCCGCCGGACGGCAGCCGTCCATCCGCGAGCACGAGAAGGGAGGCGAGGCTCATCGCGCCCCGCCTTCGCCCATATCAAACATTCCGGAAATGTCCGGCGAGGAAAGGAAGTTCTGGGGGCCTCGCGCGGAAAGGAAGTTGTGGGGGCCTCGCGCGGAAAGGAAGTTGTGGGGGCCTCGCGCGGAAAGGACGCTGTGGGGGCCTCGCGCGGAGAGGAGATCGTGGGTGCCGTCCGAGGACGGAGTGTGAGGGGAGCCCCTGCGCTGGGTGCAAGGACGGCGCGCGGGCGGGGTGGTGGCGCGTGCGCCGGGCAGGCGTGAGGTCGAGGTGGTGGCGCTGGGCATGGTCAGAAGAGGAAGTAGCGCTGGGCCATGGGGAGCTCCGTCACCGGGTCGGGGTCGATGACCTCGCCGTCGATGCGGACCACGAAGGTGTCGGGCTCGACCTCGATGTGCGGGAGGGCGTCGTTCCAGGGCATGTCGGCCTTCGAAACCTCGCGCGTGTTCTCGACCGGAGCGAACGCCCGCTTCACGCCGATGCGGTCGGCCAGCAGGGCGTCGATCGCGGCCTCGGCCACGAACGCCACCGAGGTCTGGGACGGGACCGCGCCCTTGGCGCCGAACATCGGGCGCGGCAGCATCGGCTGGGGGGTGGGGATCGAGGCGTTCGCGTCGCCCATCTGGGCCGAGGCGATCATGCCGCCCTTGAGGACGAGCGCCGGCCGTACGCCGAAGAACGCCGGCTCCCACAGCACCAGGTCGGCCAGCTTGCCCGGCTCGACCGAACCCACCTGCGACGCCATGCCGTGCGCGATCGCGGGGCAGATCGTGTACTTCGCGACGTACCGCTTGGCCCGGTTGTTGTCGGCCGTGGTGTCGCCGGACAGGGCGCCGCGGCGGGCCTTCATGACGTGCGCGGTCTGCCAGGTGCGCAGGACCACCTCGCCGACCCGGCCCATCGCCTGCGAGTCGGAGCCGATCATCGAGATCGCGCCGAGGTCGTGCAGCAGGTCCTCGGCGGCCATGGTGGACGGGCGGATGCGGCTCTCGGCGAACGCCAGGTCTTCGGGCACGGCCGAGTTCAGGTGGTGGCAGACCATCAGCATGTCGAGGTGCTCGCTGAGGGTGTTGCGGGTGTACGGCCGGGTCGGGTTGGTCGACGACGGCAGCACGTTGGGCTGCCCGGCCACCGTGATGATGTCGGGCGCGTGCCCGCCGCCCGCGCCCTCAGTGTGATAGGCGTGGATCGACCGTCCCGCGATGGCGCGCAGCGTCTCCTGGACGAAGCCGGCCTCGTTCAGCGTGTCGGTGTGGATCGCCACCTGGACGCCGGACGCGTCGGCCACCTGCAGACACGCGTCGATCACGGCGGGAGTCGTGCCCCAGTCCTCGTGCAGCTTGAACCCGCCGGCCCCGCCGCGCAGCTGTTCCCACATCGACTCGGCCGACATGGTGTTGCCCTTGCCGAGCAGCAGGACATTGATCGGGTACGCGTCGATCGCCTCGAGCATGCGGGCCAGGTGCCACGCGTTCGGGGTCACGGTGGTCGCCTTGGTGCCCTCGGCCGGCCCGGTGCCGCCGCCGATGATGGTCGTGATGCCGGACGCCAGCGCCGTGTCGAGGATGGTCGGGCTGATCAGGTGGACGTGGCTGTCGATGGCGCCCGCGGTGAGGATCTTGCCATTGCCGGCGATGATCTCGGTGCCGGGCCCGATCACCAGGTCGGGGTGCACGCCGTCCATCGTGTCGGGGTTGCCGGCCTTGCCCAGGGCCACGATCCGGCCGTCGCGGATGCCGATGTCGGCCTTGACGATGCCCCAGTGGTCGAGCACGACCGCGCCGGTGATCACCGTGTCGGGGGTGCCCTCGGCCCGGGTGGCCCGGGACTGCCCCATCGACTCGCGGATCACCTTGCCGCCGCCGAACACGACCTCGTCGCCGGGGTGGGGACCGGCGCTGCGGTCCTCCTCGACCTCGATCAGCAGGTTGGTGTCGGCCAGCCGGATCCGGTCGCCGGTGGTGGGGCCGTAGAGGGCGGCGTAACGCCCACGGTCCAGCGTGGTCATCGCGGGCTCCCGTTCTCGGGCGTGTCGTCGGCCGGAGCCTCTTCAGCCGGCGCGGCCGAGGGAGGGGATCCGCCGTCGAGCAGGCCACCGGCCAGACCCCGCAGCCCGGGAACGATCCGCGCCCCGGCCAGCGCCACGAGCGACACGTCACGCGGGATGCCGGGCTCGAACCGTACGGAGGTGCCGGCCGGAACGGCCAGGCGGTGACCCCACGCGGCCTGCCGGTCGAAGTCGAGGGCCTCGTTCGACTCGGCGAAGTGGAAGTGCGACCCGACCTGCACGGGCCGGTCGCCGGTGTTGCGGACGGTCATCGTCAGGACCGGGCGGCCCGGGTTGATCTCGATCTCGCCGGCGCCGAAGAGGATCTCGCCGGGGATCATGAGATCGGCCCGTGGACGGTGACGAGCTTGGTGCCGTCCGGGAACGTGGCCTCGACCTGCACCTCGACCAGCATCTCGGGCACGCCCTCCATGACGTCGTCGCGGGTGAGCACCCGGCGCCCGGCGTCCATCAGGTCGGCCACCGTACGGCCGTCGCGGGCCCCCTCGAGCAGGAAGGCGGTGATGATGGCCGTCGCCTCCGGATGGTTGAGCTTCAGCCCCCGCTCCTGCCGGCGCCGGGCCACATCGGCCGCGACATGGATGAGCAGGCGTTCCTGCTCGTGCTGGCTGAGGAACAACGGACCTCCCCTGGGTAGCGCTCCGCGATGCTCGCAGCTCGACGTTTCGGACGTGTTACCCGACCGGCACGGGAAGCACCATGTCGATCAAAGCAGACGGCGGGCGCTACCCAGGGGAGAAACCCGTCACGCGCCGGTGTAGAGGACCGCGTCGATCTCGATGTCGAAGCCGACCAGCGGCACCGGCAGCGTGGTGCGTACGGGAAGGTCCGGGCCCTTGATGTATTCCTGGTAGATCTCGTTCATCTCGGCGAAGTCACCGAAGTCGCGCAGGTAGACGCCGACCCGCACGGCCTGGTCGAGGCTCGAGCCGGCCTCCTCGGCCACGGTGGCGAGGTTGCGGAAGGCGGCGTGCGCCTGCTCGGCGAAGCTGCCGGTGACCCGGGTGCCGTCGGGGAGGGCCGGAACTGAGCCGGCCAGATAGACGAAGTCGCCGGCGATGACGGCGTGCGAGTAGGGGCCGCCGGCCGGAGCCGCCTTCTCGGCCTTGAGGGCGCGCTTGGGCATGTCGCTTTCTCCTAAGGGGTGCGTGGGAACTGTTCTTCGAGGCCGGTGGCGTCGACGATCGGGGTGTTGAGCAGGTCGCGCAGCGCGGATTCGCGGCGGGCGAGGGCGTCGCGCTGGGCGGCGGTCAGCGGTGACCAGGGCGGGGGAGCGGCCGGCCAGGCGGGCGGCAGAAGGCTTCCTCCGACGTACGTGGCGACGTTGATCAGCCGTACGGGGGAAACCCGGGTCTGCCGGTGGGAGTCGACGAGCCGGTGCTCCTCGTTGCGCACCTCGAACACGGCGAGGTCAGCCGGAGCCCCGACCTCCAGAGCGCCGCCGGGCAGGCCCAGGGCCCGGGCCGGGCGGGCGGTGACCATCTCGATCACCTCGGCCAGCGGGACCCCGGCCGCCAGCACCTTGGCCATCGTGGTCGGCAGGTCGAAGACCGGGCCGTACTGCGAGCGGCAGTGCAGGTCGGTCGAGATCGTGTGCGGGCCCAGACCCAGGTCGAGCTGGCGTTCGAGCACGTCGAAGGCGAAACCGCCGGAGCCATGGCCGAGGTCGAGCAGCACACCCCGGTCGACCGCCGCGCGCACCCCCGCGCCGAGCGGGGACGCGATGCCGCTGGCGCTGTGGGTCACGATGTCGCCCGGCCGCAGCAGGTCCAGAACCTCGTCGAGGGCGGGCGGCGTGGTGCCGATGTGGACCATCACCGGGATGTCGCACGCCGCCCCGACGTCGAGGCCGCGGCGCAACGGTTCGACGCCGTTGCGGCCCACGGTGTCGCGGTCGACCCGCACCTTGATCCCGCGGATCAGCTCCCGGTTGGCCTGCACGGTGTCGACGGCCAGCGGGACGTCGCAGTTGCTCAGGTCGCGGCTCTCGCCGGTGCGCCCGGCCAGCCCGAGGGCGGCGATGTTGAGCAGCACCGGCACCCGCACGGCGGCCGTGGCGGCGACGTGGCGCAGGCCGTCGAGCGTGTAGGCGCCCGCGGAACCGGCGTCGACCCAGGTCGTGACGCCGGTGTGCCAGGCCACGGGGTCGGGCGCGATGCCCCAGTAGCCGGGGCCGACGTGGGTGTGCAGGTCGATCAGTCCGGGTGTGACAAGCCGGCCGGAGACGTCGACGATCTGCCGGGCGTCGCGGGGCAGGCCGGGCCCGGTCGCGGCGATGACACCACCGGCGACGGCCACGTCGAACGGCTCACCACCGGCCAGCAGCAGGTCGTAGGTCACGCCACCTCCCAGGCCGACCCTATCCTGGTGATCATGGATGTGTCCGGTCTAGTTCCGCAGCCGCTCTCGGTCACGCCCGGCGCCGGGGTGTTGCGGCTCGGCCCGGAAACCCCGGTCGATTCTCCCGCCGAGCTGGCCGGGGTGGTGCAGTGGCTGCGCGGCGTGCTGCGCTGCCCGTTTCCGGCCGGCGAGGGCGGTCTCAAGCTCCGCGTCGATCCCGGCCTGGCCCCCGAGGCGTACACGATCCATGGGCTGGAGATCACCGGTGGGTCGGCGGCCGGCGTCTTCTACGGATGCCAGACGCTGCGCCAGCTGTTGCCGCCGGCGGCGTTGCGCCGGGCCGGGCCGACCGGCTGGGCGGTGCCGGTCGTCGCGGTCGAGGACCGGCCGCGGTTCGGGTGGCGGGGCGTGATGCTCGACGTGGCCCGCCACTACATGCCGGTCGCCGACGTGCTGCGGTTCGTCGACCTGGCCGCGTTCCACAAGCTCAACGTGCTGCATCTGCACCTCACCGACGATCAGGGCTGGCGGCTCGAGGTGCCGGGGTGGCCGCGGCTGACCGAGGCCGGGGCGTGGCGGTCCGAGAGCATGCTCGGTGCGCGGCAGCACGCGAGGTTCGACGGGCGGCCCCACGGCGGGTTCTACACCACCGGCGACCTGCGCGAGATCGTCGCGTACGCGGGGGAGCGGCACGTGCGGGTGGTGCCCGAGGTGGACATGCCGGGGCACATGCAGGCGGCGATCGCGGCCTACCCGTCGCTCGGGGCGGGTCCGCAGCCGACCCGGACCAGCTGGGGGATCTCGTCGCACGTGCTCAACCTGGGCGAGGAGTCGATGAACTTCTGCCGGGCCGTGCTCGACCACCTCTGCGACGTGTTCCCGTCCGAGCTGATCGGGATCGGCGGCGACGAGTGCCCGACCGACGAGTGGGACGGCGCGGACCGGCAGCCGTGGTTCACCGCGCGGATGGCCGACCATCTCGCCGCCCGGGGCCGGCGCATCT
>NZ_JAENHP010000024.1 GCF_016834655.1 Paractinoplanes ovalisporus | reverse complement strand
GCTCCAAGGCGATGGCCAGTGAGATCGTCTCGCCCTTGAGCGCCACACCCGGCCCGGAGGTGGTGGTGACCCCCAGAGCGCCGCCGTACGAGGCTCCGAGCGCGGCCCCGATGGCGGCGATCTCGTCTTCGGCCTGCATCGTCGTGATGCCGAACTTCTTGTGCTTCGACAGCTCGTGCAGGATGTCGGAGGCCGGGGTGATCGGGTAGGCGCCCAGAAACAGCGGCAGTTTCGATTTGACGCACGCCGCGACCAGGCCCAACGCGAGCGCCTGGTTACCGGTGATGTTGCGATACGTGCCCGGCTTCATGCGGGCGGGTTTCACCTCGTACCGCACAGCGAAGTCTTCGGTCGTCTCACCGAAGTTCCACCCGGCCTGGAAGGCGGCCTTGTTCGCCGCGACCAGGTCGGGGCGTTTGGCGAACTTCGCCTCCAGGAACCGCAGGGTCGACTCGAACGGACGCGAATACATCCAGCTCAACAACCCGAGCGCGAACATGTTCTTGGCCCGCTCGGCGTCCTTCTTGGCGACCCCGAGCTCGGCCAGCGCACCCACCGTCATCGACGTGAGAGCAACCGGGTGCACGGCATACTCCGACAGCGACCCGTCCTCGAGCGGGCTCACCGCGTAACCGACCTTGGCCAGGTTGCGCCTGGTGAACTCGTCGGTGTTGACGATGATGTCGGCGCCCGCGGGCAGGTCGGCCAGGTTGGCCTTGAGCGCGGCCGGGTTCATCGCGACCAGCACGTTCGGCGAGTCACCGGGCGTGAGGATGTCGTAGTCGGCGAAATGCACCTGGAAACTCGACACGCCCGGCAAGGTGCCCGCAGGCGCCCGGATCTCGGCCGGGAAGTTCGGCAGAGTGGAGATGTCATTACCCAACTGGGCGGTTTCCGAGGTGAATCGGTCACCGGTCAGCTGCATGCCGTCGCCCGAGTCGCCGGCGAAACGGATGACCACCCGATCCAGCTGTTCGACTCGCTTCGCTCCAGCGGAAGCGGACACGTTCGCAACCTCCCAATGGTGCCGGCCGGCGCGGTGAGCACGTCTGTGGGCCGGCCCGCGTAGTCATCTCCAGCCTACGTCGCCGGTCCTTACGAGCCGGGGCAAGGCCGTTGACCACAGTAGCCAGGGCGGGCTTAGTGGAACCACCGGAGTCCACTATCCGGCTACGCTGTCCGATCGTGGACGGGTATCTGGGGTCGTACGCCACGCTCGGGCTGGTAGCGGCGGCCGGCGTTCTCGTCTTCGTGGGCGCGTTCGCGGCCAACAAACTGCTGCGACCGGCCGCTCCGGCCGAGCCACCGGGCAAATACGTCTCGTACGAGAGCGGCATCGACCCGGTCGGCGGCGACTGGGCCCAGGCCCAGATCCGCTACTACGTCTACGCGTACCTCTATGTGCTTTTCGCCGTGGAGGCCGTTTTTCTCTTTCCGTGGGCGGTTGTCTTCGATCGGCCCGGCTTCGGCTGGGCCACCGTGACCGAGATGGGCGTCTTCGTGGCGGTCCTCGCGCTGGGCATCCTCTACGCCTGGCGGAAAAAGATCCTGACCTGGACCTGAGCACCCGCAGTCGGGCGTGTCGGGGTGGCGGACTCGCCACGCGCTGTCCGGCATGCCAACATCGTGCGCATGGGCCAGCTTCTCCTCTTCATCGTCGTGGCGTTGGTCGTCGCCGCGATCGTGTTCGGCGTGACCGTGATGATCGGTGGCGGCGACAACGCATTGACGCCCGTCGAGCCGGATGGCGCCGCCGTGCCGCTGCCCAGCGACCGGCCGCTCGGTGAGGAGGACGTGGCCCGCACCAAGTTCGACACGGCCTGGCGCGGCTACCGCATGTCCCAGGTCGACCAGGCGCTCCAGCGCGCCGCCTACGACATCGGCTACAAGGGCGAGCTGATCGGCGTGCTCGAGGCCGAGGTCGCGGCGCTGCGCGACGGCCGTGAGGCGGATGCCGACGTGCTCCGCCGCGCGCGCGAGGCCGCGGTCGCCCCCTCCGAGCAGGCCACCGCCCCGGCCGCGCCCGCTCCGAGCGGCGAGATCCAGATACAGGTGACGCCCGCCCAGCCCGAGGCGGTGCCCGACGACGCCCCCGTTCCGGCCGGCGAGAAGGCCCGCACCGAGCCGGCGGAGCCGCGGTGAGCGCGACCGAACCGGTCGACGGTCTCGGCGACGCCGCCCAGCCCGGCTCGGGCGAGGTGACCGCCACGGTCATCGTCAACGCCCCCGCCCGGCGGGTCTTCGACGCGTTCCTCAACTGGGAGAAGCAGTCCGACTGGATCCCGTTCACCAAGGTCCGGGTGGTCGAGGGGGACGGCGGCGAGGGCAGCCTGGTCGAGGCGGTCACCGCGCTCGGCCCTGCGGCGCTGCGCGACGAGTTGCGGGTGGTCAAGGTCAATCCGCCGTACGAGGTCAGGGTCGTGCACTGCGGCACCGTGCTGCGGGGCCCGGGCACGATGCGGTGCACGCCCATGTCGGGCGATCGCACCCAGGTCGTGCTGCACGAGTGGTTCCAGCTGCCGGCCGGCCCGATCGGCAAGATCGCCTGGCCGGTGCTCTGGCCCGGATCGAAGCTGGGCTTCACCGGCGCCCTGAAGAAGTTCGGCCGCTTGGTCGAGCAGGGCAAGCTGCCCTGAGTTTTCTGTCGTAGGTCGCCTTTACGGTAGGCGCCATGA
Source organism: Paractinoplanes ovalisporus (assembly GCF_016834655.1). Classification (GTDB taxonomy): domain Bacteria; phylum Actinomycetota; class Actinomycetes; order Mycobacteriales; family Micromonosporaceae; genus Actinoplanes; species Actinoplanes ovalisporus. Next base: position 154,219 of record NZ_JAENHP010000024.1, on the reverse strand, counting down.
CAGACACCACCGGCCTGGTCGTCGGCGCTGACGGCCGGGCTCGCTGCTTCTGGGGCGGCAGCACCCCCGACTACCTGCCTTATCACGACTCCGAGTGGGGCCAGGTCGTGCACGGCGACGACGCCCTTTTCGAGCGGATGTGCCTCGAGGCGTTCCAGTCGGGGCTGTCCTGGATCACGATCCTGCGCAAACGTCCGGCGTTCCGGGCCGCGTTCGCCGGGTTCTCGATCGAGAAGGTCGCCGCGTTCTCCGAGAGCGACGCCGCCCGGCTGATGGCCGACACCGGCATCGTCCGCAACCGCATGAAGATCGATGCCGCGCTGGCCAATGCCCGGGTCGCGGCCGACCTGCCCGACGGCCTCGACGCGCTGCTCTGGTCCTATGCCCCGGCCCCGCGGCCGCCCCGCCCCGCGACCCGGGCCGACGTCCCGGCCATCACGCCCGAGAGCCAGGCGATGGCCAAAGACCTCAAGAAGCGCGGCTTCAGGTTCGTCGGCCCCACCACGGCATACGCGTTGATGCAGGCGACGGGGATGGTCGACGACCATCTGGCGGGCTGCTGGGTCCCACTGGTCGGTGCCCGACCGGCCCCGTGATGAGATGGTCGGCATGGCTCAGTGGGCGGTGATCATTCCGGCGGATCGGTGGGCGACCGAGCGCCTGTTCCACCACGACACCGTGGCGGTGTCGGGCGGCGCGGGTCCGATCGGTCCCGACGACGAGGTGTTGCTGGTCGCGGACGGTGAGGTCGTGGCGCTGGCCCAGGCGGTGCCGGCCGACGGCGACGACCTCGTGCTGGCCTACCTGCGCCGCGCCTTCGACCAGCCGGTCTCCGCGAGCGAGCTGGGCCTCGACGACCACGTCCGCATCGCTCCGGTCGACCCCGCGGTGTTCCGCGGCCTGGCCGAGGCGATCGGCGGGGTCACCGCCGCCGGCGACAAGAAGACCTGGCTGGTCAGCGTCGCGCTGCCGATCGAGGCGGCGACCCCGGCCGAGGCGGTGCGCCAGTTCTGGTCCCACGTGCTCGAGCTGGGCCCGGTCGAGCTGCCGACCTACGTCTGGCCCTCCGGCAACGAGCTGGCCATGCAGGCCTTCGTGCTGGGCGAGGAGGCCAACCAGGACCCCGAAGAGGAAGACGAGGACTGAGCTGAGCTTGCTGGTCGCCGCTCCGCGGCTCCGGGATTTCGCCCCGGGAGGCCGATGACTTGGGCGCTGAAAACGGCCTCGCTTCGCTAGCCGTTTTCAGAGCCCAAGTCATCGACGGGCGAAATCCGACTGTGGTTGCTGTGGGAACACTGCTGACAATATGACGGTTTTGGGATCGTTACATACATGAATCTCAATGCCTAGGCTCCTCCCCAATCGCGTTCTACCGGGCGCGCTCGTGGTGGGAGGACCGAATGGTCAAGTGGCGGATTCTTGTGAGCACGGCCGTGGCCGCGCTCACCGTGGCGGCGTGGGGCACGACCGCCGAGGCGGCGCCGACCGCGCCTCCGGGCGACGGCGTGGTCGCTCCTTCGGTGGTCGGCGGCAGCCGGGCCACCCAGGGTGAGTTCCCATGGATGGTGCGTCTGTCGATGGGCTGCGGCGGCGCCCTCTACAGCCCGACCCTGGTGCTCACGGCCGCGCACTGCGTGAGCCGCACCGGCACCAACACCTCGATCACGGCCACGCTGGGCGTCGTCGACCTGCAGTCGAGCAGCCGGATCACCCGTACGTCGAACTACGTCTACCGCGCGCCGGGCTACAACGGCAACGGCGACGACTGGGCCTTCATCCGCCTCTCCAGCCCGGTCACCGGCCTGGCCACGCTGCCGATCGCGACCAGCACGGCGAACGACTCGGGCACGTTCACGATCGCCGGCTGGGGCGCCAACCGTGAGGGCGGCGCGCAGCAGCGGTACATGCTGAAGGCGACCGTGCCGTTCGTCAGCGACTCCACCTGCAACTCGTCGTCGATGTACGGCGGCCAGGTCATCGCGGCCGAGGAGATCTGCGCCGGCTACACCGCGGGCGGCGTCGACACCTGCCAGGGCGACTCCGGCGGCCCGATGTTCCGCCGCGACGCCAGCAACGCCTGGGTTCAGGTCGGCATCGTGAGCTGGGGCGACGGCTGCGCCCGTCCGAACAAGCCCGGCGTCTACACCCAGGTCAGCTACTTCTCCGGCGCGATCCGCTCCGCGGCCGCTTCCCTGAGCTAGCTGGTCGCCGCTCCGCGGCTCCGGGATTTCGCCCCAGAAGGTCAATGACTTGGGCGCCAAAAACGGCCTCGCTTCGCTAGCCGTTTTCGGTGCCCAAGTCATTGACGGGCGAAATCCGACTCTGGTTGCGGTCAGAGCAGCTAGTAGCAGTCGAGGACGCCGCTGATAGGTGTGACCTGTCAGCGACCCTCGAAGGCCGGCTTCTGCTTGTTGACGAAGGCGTCGACGGCGGCCTTGTGGTCGGTCGTCGCGCCGCAGATGGCCTGGGCCTGGGCCTCGGCCGCCAGCGCGTCGGACAGCGTGCCCGCGTCGCCGATGGAGAGTTCCCGCTTGATCGCTCCGTAGGCCACGGTCGGGCCCGCGGCGAGGCGCTCGGCCAGCTCCTGCGCGGCCGGCAGCACCTGCTCGTCATCCTCGGTCAGACGCGAGAGCAGACCCATTTCGTACGCCTTCGCGGCCCGCACCGGCTCGGCCAGCAGCAGCAGTTCGAGCGCGCGGGCGTGCCCGACGATCCGCGGCAGCGACCACGAGATGCCGCTGTCGCCGGCCAGCCCGACGTTGGCGAAGGCCATCAGGAAACCGGTTTTGGGCCCGCCGATCCGGAAGTCGGCCAGCAGCGCGAACGATGCCCCGGCCCCGGCCGCCATGCCACGGACGGCCGCCACGACCGGCTTGGGCATGCTGGCCAGCCGCTGGGCGATCGGGTTGTAGTGCGCCCGTACGGTGTCGAGGTCGGTGCGCCCCGACTCGAGCTGCTGGGCGTGCTCGCGCAGGTCCTGACCGACGCAGAATGCCGTGCCCGCCCCGGCCAGCACGATCGCCCGGCACGACTTGTCGCTCTCCAGCGAGGCCAGCGTGTCGCGCAGCGCCTCCTTGAGGTCGACCGTGAGGGCATTCATGGCCTCGGGGCGGTTGAGCGTCAAGGTGACGACCGCGCCGGTGCGGTCGACAAGAAGATGCTCAGACTTCAGTCCGGTCACGGGTGGCGGGTGGGGTGGTTGGACGGCAGTCATGGCTCTGAGAATCCCACACGATTGCGACTGGCCGGTTGCAGGCATCGCTCGACGTAACGATCGGCGGCGGGGCGCAGACGGGACGCGTGCCGGTCGAAGAACCCGGCCGCGCTCGCCCCAGGCCAGCGCGCCGGCAGCAGTGTGGCGGGCAGCTGCGGGTCGCGGAACAGGAACGAACGCCAGGCGTGCACCAGGTGGAAGCGGGCCGCGTACGCCTCCTCGTCGCTGCTGCGGGCGTTCACCGCGGTCACCACCGGCCGCAGGTCGGAGACGAAGTCCTCGTACGACCGGGCCAGCTCGGGCAGGTCCCAGGCCTTGCCCACCACTTCGGCGGCGCCCGGCGACCCGGCCGCGTGGCTCGCGCTGAACCGTTCGTAGCCGACCCCGGCCTCGCGGAGCACGACGTCGACCTCCTCGGCCGGCCGCGGGGCCACCCACGCGAACTCACCGAGAGCGCCGTAACCCAGGAAGGCCAGACGCCCGGCCTCCCGCTTGCCGAGCTGGCCGTGGAGCAGCACCAGGTCGAACTTTCCGTCCCAGCTGACCCGGCCGGTGCGGTAGATCCGGGCCGAAGCCTCGTCGAGACGGCGCGCGGCCTTGGGGGTCAGGAGATAGCCGGGGCCGGAGACCAATCGCATAGGGTGCAGCCACCCTTGGCGCACCATGCGGGACACCGCCGTGCGCACCGCGGGCGGGGCTATGCCGAGCGGCGCAAGCAGTCTGACCAGGGCCGCAACCGGTGCGCGGCCGCCTCTCGGCCGGAGGTAGTCGCCGTACAGGTCGAAGAGTGCCGACCGCGCCTGCATGACCGCACATTGTGACAGCCCAAAAGACGATATGCTAGACGCTGTCACATCCGCCCGGGCTGGGTTTGGGTTCGCCGGTGTTCATCAGGGAAAATGTTTGATCGGCACGGTGGGCCGGGTCGCGTCAGCGCGCGCGATGGCCCCTCGGCCGCCGGTCGGAAACGAGGTACGGCGCCGCGTGGGGCTGAGCACGCGGCGTAAGAAGTGGCTGTGGGGGAACCCACCGACACCCTGATGTAGGTCTGAGGGGAGACAAGATGGCGGCGATGAAGCCGCGGACGGGCGATGGTCCGCTGGAGGTCACCAAGGAGGGTCGGGGCATCGTCATGCGTGTCCCGCTGGAAGGTGGTGGCCGTCTCGTCGTTGAGATGACTCCGGACGAGGCCAGCGCGCTGGGTGACGCGTTGAAGTCGATCGCCGGCTGACGTTTCACGCGAGCCCGCCGGTACGGTACCGCCCGGACCGGCGGGCTTTCCACGTCTTCGAGAAAGGTCACGCTCTCGTGTATCCGATCCGGTTGACCGACCGACTCGACGACGAACGGACCCGCATCGTGCCGATCGGCGCGTCGGGTCCACTCTCGCACCTCGACGGTGCCCTGGGTGCCGAGATCGCCGCACTGGCCGACACGGACCAGCCGGCGGGCACCATCCAGATGTTTCCCCGCCCGTTGCGCAGCCCTGCCCTGGTGCTGCTGGCGCACGTCGGAGCGGGTGACGAGGCCGGTTGGCGGGCGGCCGGCGCCGGTGCCGCGCGGGCCCTGCCCGATGACGAACCGGCCCAGTTTGATCTCGGGCCGGCGTCGGCCGAGGCGGTGCGGGGCGCGGCCGAGGGGCTGTGGCTGGGCGGCTATCGCTACCGCGACGCCCGCGAGGAACCTCGTACGGCCGAGGTCGAGCTGGTCACGGGCGGCGTGGAGGCGTACGGGGAAAGCCTGGCCCTGGCCCGCACGACGGCCCACGCGACCTGGCTCGCCCGCGACCTGACGAACACGCCGCCCTCGCTGAAGAACCCCGACTGGTTCGCCGAGGAGATCAGCGGCGCCTCGGCCAAGCGGGCCGGTGTCGGCGTCCGTGTGCGGACCGGAGACGAGCTGGCCCGGTTCGGTGGGCTGCGGGCGGTCGGCGGCGGCTCGAAGTTCAAGCCCTGCCTGGTCGAGATGGTCTGGGACCCGCCCGGCGCGACGACCCACGTGGTGCTGGTCGGCAAGGGCATCACGTTCGACAGCGGCGGCATCTCGATCAAGACCCGCGAGGGCATGAAGCGGATGAAGAACGACATGGCCGGTGCGGCCGCGGTCGCCGCGGCTACGCTCGCCGCGGCCGACCTGGGCCTGACCGTGCGCGTCACCACCCTGTTGCCGCTCGCGGAAAATGCGGTGAGCGGCTCCGCCTACCGCCCGGGCGACGTGATCACCCACTACGACGGTTCGACCAGCGAGTCGACCAACTCGGACGCCGAGGGCCGTCTGGTGCTGGCCGACGCGCTCGCCTACGCGGCGGCCGAGCTCGAACCGGACGTCCTGATCGACCTGGCCACCCTCACCGGCGCGGCCGGGGTCGCCCTGGGCCGGAGCTACGCGGCGCTCTACGGCGACGACGACGAGCTCACCACGGCCCTCACCGAGGCCGGTGAAGCGGCCGGGGAGCGGATGTGGCGGATGCCGCTGCACGGCGACTACCGCGAACTGCTGCGCAGCGACGTGGCCGACCGGCACAGCTCGCCCACCCACGGCGGGGGCATGGCGGCGCTGTTCCTGCGCGACTTCACCGGCGACCGGGCCGACCGCTGGGCCCACGTCGACATGGCCGCGACCTGCTGGACCGAGACCTCCGAGCTGGAGCTCACCCGGGGCGCGACCGGCTGGGGCGTACGGACCCTGGTGCGTTACCTGTCGACCGTCAGCGCTTGACCGCGGCGAGCAGGCCCGCCCGTCAGCGCTTGACCGCGGCGAGCAGGCCCGCCCGTCAGCGCTTGACCGCGGCGAGCAGGCCCGCCCGTCAGCGCTTGACCGCGGCGAGCAGGCCGGCTCCCGAGGGCACGATCGCCGGGATCCACTCCTCGGACTCGCGCACGGCCCGTACGGTCTCGCGGACGGTCAGCGTGTCGACGTCGCGGGCCGCCGGGTCGCTGATCCGGCCACCCGCCATCGCGCCGTTGACCAGCAGCACCCCGCCCGGGCGCAGCAGGCGCAGCGCGGCCTCGGCACAGGCCCCGAACTCGGTCACGTCGGCATCGACGAAGACGAGGTCGTAGGCGCCGTCGGCCAGCCGGGGGAGCACGTCGAGCGCGCGGCCGGTGATGATGCGGGTGCGGGAGGCCGCGAACCCGGCCTCGGTGAAGATGCGCCGGGCGACCCGCTGGTGCTCGTTCTCGACGTCGATGGTGGTGAGCACCCCGTCGGCCCGCATGCCGCGCAGCAACCAGACACCACTCACCCCGGCGCCCGTGCCGATCTCGACGACCGCCTTGGCACTGCCGGCGGCCGCGAGCAGGCGCAGCACCGACCCCGCGGCGGGGGTGACGCTGTCGAGACCGAGCTCGTGCGCGAGGCTGCGGGCGGTCTGGAGGACGATGTCCTCGTTGGCGTACGCCTCGGCGAACTGCATGGCCTGGCCCGTCGATGGGCCGATCGGGCGGGCTGACGGGACGATGACGACCTCCGGGCGGTTTGCGGACGCGGCGGATTCACCCGCACACATCGGATTAGAGACTAGAGCGATGCACTACCCGGATGCACGTGGCCATCGATGGGATAAACAGGCCGGGGCAGGGCGTCACCCGGGATCCGTGTCATTCTGGAGAGGCGACGCGGGAGGACTTTGAGTGGAGGCACCGACGTGACCGACGGCTGGAACGCGCGCTCCGCTCCCTATTCAGGAGGTCAGCCACCCGCCACCGGTCATCCCATGCCCCCCGGATCGCCGGGAGCGCCGGAGTCACCGTGGTGGTCCGACGCCATGCACGACCCGTGGCGTGACCCGTACGCTCCGACGGCCGTCGTCGTGCAGCAGCCGGCCATCGCGTCCGGGCCGCAGCCCGAGGTCGTGCCCAACCCCGACGCGCCCCGCCGCTCGTACACCCCGATTCTGCTGATCTGCCTGATCACGGCCCTGTTGGCGGGTGGTCTGGGTGGCACGCTGGGCTATGTCTTCGCGGTCCGTGGCGGCGTCGCGACCGGCGGCGGCTCGGCGCTCGGCGCCACCGCCGAAGACCCGCCCGCCGCGGCCAACCGCGCGCCCGAGTCGCTGGCCGGCATCGCCGCCAAGGTGCTGCCGAGCGTTGTCACCGTGCGCGTGACGGGCGCGATCGGCTCCGGCTTCGTGGTCTCCGACGACGGTTATGTGATCACCAACGACCACGTCGTGGAGGGCGCCGACGACACGATGTCGGTGGCGTTCAGCGACGGCTCCACGGCCCGCGCCGAGCTGGTCGGCCGTGACCCGCAGTCCGACGTGGCTGTGATCAAGGTCGCCAAGAGCGGTCTCACCCCGGTCGCGATCGGCAACTCGGACGCGATCGCGGTCGGTGACCCGGTGCTCGCGTTCGGTTCGCCGCTGGCGCTGCGCAACACGGTGACCTACGGCATCGTCAGCGCGGTCGACCGCACCATCGAGGCCGGCGACGCCGGCACGACCCGCTACTACGCGGCCATCCAGACCGACGCCGCGGTCAACCAGGGCAACTCGGGTGGCCCGCTGGTCAACGCGGCCGGCGAGGTCATCGGGGTCAACTCGGTGATCCGCTCGGTCGGCGGCAACGAGACCGAAGCCGGCAACATCGGCCTCGCGTTCGCCATCCCGATCAACCAGGCCCGCCGGGTGGCCGGCGACATCATCGACCACGGCAAGGCCCGGCGCACGGTGATCGGCGCCGAGGTGGTCACGGGCGGCACCAGCACGTCGGGTGCGCGGCTGCGCTCGGTCGAGCCGGCCGGTCCGGCCGCCGCCGCCGGCATGAAGTCGGGCGACGTGGTCACCAAGATCGACGGGCACGTGCTCGAGGACGGCACCGACCTCATCGCCCTGGTGCGCAAGTACGACCCCGGGGCCACCGTGTCGGTGGAGTACCGTCGCGGGACGAAGACACAGACCGCCTCGGTGACGTTGGTGGCCGACTCCAACTGATCACCCTCGGGACTGCTAACTGACGGGTTGCGTGCGTAGGCTTGGCGCCGAGACCTGGGAGGCCGGATGTTCGAGAATCTGAACTGGTGGGAGATCGGCGCGCTGCTCATGCTCGCGCTGCTGATCTTCGGCGAACGCCTCCCCAAGGTCATCGGCGATGGTCTGCGCATGCTGCGGGGCCTGCGGGCGATGGCGCAGAATGCGACCAGCGACCTCAACCGTGAGCTCGGAACCGACCTTCAGCTGCAAGACCTGCACCCCAAGGCGTTCATCCGCAAGCACCTGATCAGCGAGGAGGACGAGGCGGCCATCCGCAAGCCTCTGCAGGGCCTCCTCGACGACGTGAAGCAGGACCTGAACGGCGTGAAGAGCGACCTGACCGAGGTCGCCGAGGCCGCCGACATCAAGAACAACCGCTCGACGTCCTCCGCCCCGGCCGCTCCGGCGGCGCCGGCCCAGCGGCAGCTCGACCTCGACGCGACCTGACACACCGGCTCCAGGCCCGCCTTCGCTGCGCTTTCCCGCTGCGTTTTTGGAAGGGCCGGCGAGCATGACGAGCTAGCAGAACGGCCCCGCTGAGTCAGCGGGGCCGTTCTTTGTCTGCGGTTGTTATCGGCGCGCGTTGACCATCAGGCCCAGCGGCTTGCCGACCAGCGACTCCCGGCGGACGGCCAGCTTGTCGGCCACCTTGTCGAGGGCCTGCGCGGCCGGCGCCTCGGGAGCGGCCAGCACGATCGGCTCGCCGCCGTCGCCCGCCTCACGCACCCGGGTGTCGAGCGGGATCTGACCCAGCAGCGGCACCGAGGCGCCCACAGTGGTGGTCAGCGAGTCGGCCACGGCCTGGCCACCGCCCGCACCGAAGACCTCCATGCGCGAGCCGTCGGGCAGTTCCAGCCACGACATGTTCTCGACCACGCCGACCAGGCGCTGGTGGGTCTGCAGGGCGATCGCACCGGCCCGCTCGGCCACCTCGGCGGCCGCGGTCTGCGGGGTGGTGACGACCAGAATCTCGGCGTTGGGCAGCAGCTGGGCCAGCGAGATGGCCACGTCGCCGGTGCCGGGCGGCAGGTCGAGCAGCAGCACGTCGAGGTCGCCCCAGTAGACGTCGGCCAGGAACTGCTGCAACGCGCGGTGCAGCATCGGGCCGCGCCACACCACGGCGGCGTTGCCCGCGGTGAACATGCCGATCGAGATCACCTTCACGCCGTGCGACTGCGGCGGCATGATCATGTCTTCGACCCGGGTCGGACGGCCGTCGACGCCGAGCATGCGGGGGACCGAGTGGCCGTAGATGTCCGCGTCGATCACCCCGACCGACAGCCCGCGCTTGGCCAGGGCCGCAGCCAGGTTGACGGTGACGCTGGACTTGCCGACGCCGCCCTTGCCGCTGGCCACCGCGTAGACCCGCGTGCGCGAGCCGGGCTGGGCGAACGGGATGACCGGTTCGGCCGCGGCCGGGCCGCCACCACGCAGCGTGGCCTGCAGGGCCTTGCGCTGTTCCTCGTCCATCACCCCGAAGTCGACGCTCACCGAGGTGATGCCGGGGATCTTGGTGAGGGCGGCGGTGATGTCGTTGTTGAGCTTGTCGCGCAGCGGGCAGCCGGCCACGGTCAGCAGCAACTCGACCCGGATCGTGCCGTCGGCGACGGTGAAGCCCTTGACCATGCCGAGGTCGGTGATCGGGCGGCGGATCTCGGGGTCGTCGACGGTCGCCAGCGCGGCCTGGATCGCGTCCTCGAGGGTGGAGGCGGGTGCGGACATGGTGCCCATGCTACGTCGCGGTAATCAGCGCGCCTCGTCCCAGTCCTTGCGATCCTCCTCCCAGTCCGACCGGGCCCGCTTCTCGCGGCGGTGGGCCGCTTCGTCCAGCTCGTCGGCCAGACGGGCCAGCTCGGAACGCAGGAAGTCACGGGTGGCGACCTCGCCCAGCGCGATCCGCAGCGAGGCGATCTCACGGGCCAGGTATTCGGTGTCCGCCTTCTGCATCGCGGCCCGCCGGCGGTCCTCCTCCATGGCCAGGCGGTCGCGGTCGGTCTGCCGGTTCTGCGCGAGCAGGATCAGCGGCGCCGCGTACGAGGCCTGCAACGACAGGATCAGCGTGAGGAAGGTGAACGTGTAGGGGTCGAAGCGCAGGTTCGCCGGTGCGAGCGTGTTCCAGGCGAACCAGGCCGCGATCACCAGCGTCATCCAGACGATGAACTGCGCCGTGCCCATGTAGCGCGCGATGCTCTCGGACCAGCGGCCGAACGATTCCGGGTCGAAGCGCGGCAGCCGCACCCGGCCCGGCTCGACGGGCTGGTCCAGGCGGTCCCGGCGGGGCTCGGTCACAGCACGACCTCGTCGTCCTCGTGCAGGTCACGGTCACGCCAGTCGCGGGGCAGCGAGTGGTCGAGCACGTCGTCGACGGTCACCGCGCCCACCAGGCGGTGCGTGGAGTCGATCACGGGCATGGCAACCAGGTCGTACGTCGCCATCCGCTTGATGATCTCGGCGAGCGTGGCCTCGGGGCGCAACGGCTCGAGGTCGTTGTCGATGATGCCGCCGAGGATCGAGGAGGGCGGTTCGCGCAGCAGCCGCTGGAAGTGGACCATGCCGAGATATTTCCCACTCGGCGTCGCGGAAGGCGCTCGGGCCACAAAAACCTGCGCCGCGACCACCGGGGACAGCTCCGGCTCACGGATCCGGGCCAGGGCCTCGGCCACCGTCGTGTCGGGCGTGAGGATCACCGGCTCCGAGGTCATCACACTTCCCGCCGTGCCCGGGCGGTAGTTCATCAGCTGGCGCACCGGGTCGGCCTCGTCGGGCTCCATCAGGTCGAGCAGCACGGTCTGCTCGGCCTTCGGCAACTCACCGAGCAGGTCGGCCGCGTCGTCCGGGTCCATCCGCTCGAGCACGTCGGCGGCGCGTTCCCGGTCGAGGCGTACGAGGATCTCGACCTGGTCGTGCTCGGGCAGCTCCTCCAGCACGTCAGCCAGGGTGCGGTCGCTCAGCGCGGCGGCGACCTCGTTGCGCCGGGCGTCGGGCAGGTCCTGCAGAGCGTTCGCCATGTCGGCCGGCTTCATCTGCTCGAGCAGGGCCAGCAGGTTCGACGTGCCCTGGGTGTCGGTCGGGCCGATCAGACCGCGGACCCGTTCGTACTCGGCCTGGTAGATGTGCCCGCGGCGGGCCAGCCGGCCGGTCTGCGCGCGCACGGCGACCCGGGTCACCAGCCACTCGTTGTTGCGGTTCAGGTCCATGGCGATGTCGACCACCGTGCCCGGGGTGCCGTCGCCGTCACCGTCGTCGGGCATGACGGTCACCCGGCGGTCCAGCAGTTCCTCGACCACCAGCAGCTCGTTGGGCCGCTTCTCGAACCGGCGCAGATTGAGCGAGCCGCTGGAGAGCACGACCGCCTCGGCGTCCATCGACGTCACCCGGCCGATCGGCAGGAAGATGCGCCGGCGCAGCGCCATCTCGGCCACCAGCCCGACCACCTGCGGCGGGCGGTTGGTGGTGCGCAGGCGTACGACGGCGTCGCGGACCCGCCCGACCCGGTCACCGTTGGGGTCGAAGACGGGCAACCCGGCGAGCCGGGCCAGATAAACCCTTGTCCCCATGGTCACGGCTCCAGCCTAGGTTAGGGTCCGGACATGTCAGGAGTGGCGTACGAGATCGTCGACGTGTTCACTGATCGGCCGTTCGCCGGCAATCCGCTCGCGGTGGTCTATGACGCCACCGACCTGGGGACCGACCAGATGCATACCCTGGCTCGCGAGTTCAACCTGGCCGAGACCGTCTTCGTGCTCCCGCCGACCGACCCGGCGGCCACCTATCGCGCCCGCATCTTCACGCCCGAGGCGGAGCTTCCGTTCGCCGGCCATCCCAGCGTGGGGGCGGCTGTCACCTCGTCTCGGCGTGGCCTGTTTCCCCCGGGAGAGGTGGTGCAGGAGTGCGGCGCGGGTCTGTTGCCGATCACTGTCACCTCCTCGGGCTCGGCCACGGTCACCGGCGGGACGCCCCGGCTGGGCCCTCCCCTCGATCCCGGGCCGCTGCTCGCCCTGGCCGGTCTGACCCCGGACGATTTCGCGGGCGCGCCACCGAGGTCGGCCGGCTGTGGTCTCGACTGGATCTTCCTTCCCGTACGGCGTGAGGCCCTGGCCGACGTACGTATCGACACCCCGGCGGCCCAGCGGGCGGGAGTCACCGAGCTGAGCGTGTTCAGCTGGTCGGAGTCGTCGTCGGAGGCGCACGCCCGGGTCTTTGTGCCCGGCGCGGCCGTTCCCGAAGACCCGGCCACCGGCTCGGCGGCGCTCGGACTCGGTCTGTGGCTGGTCGCCTCGGAGTGGCTGCCCGGTGACGGCACATCCTCGTACCAGGTGCACCAGGGTCTCGAAATGAAACGGCCGTCGCTGCTGACATGCACCGTCACCGCTGCTGCGGGCGTCGCCACCTCGGCCACGGTGGGCGGGCACGTGATGCCGATCGCCCGCGGCGAGATCGCGGTCCCGCCCTTCGTCGGCTAGCTTCCCGATCCCGTACGGGCGTCGGCTCTTGCTCTTCCTTATCCCGTACGGGCGCCGGCTCTTGCTCACGTGCGGGCTAGCGCCGCTTCACCTTGTGCAGGCGGAACGGGCGGCGGGTCTCGACCCGGGCCGGGGTCTCGCGGGGCTCGGCCGCACCCGACTCGGACGGCAGGTTCGGGCGCTCGACCGGCGCTTGCTCGGCCACCGGGGTGAGCCGGACGACCACGCACCCGTCCGTGACCCAGCGGGCCATCACGTCGTCGGCCGTGCCCGAGGCGTTCAGGCGCTTGGCCGCGAGCTGCGGGGCGGCCTCGTTCCACTCGGTGCCGCCGGGCACCAGCCGCGAAACGGTCGCCTCGGTGATCACGATGAGGCCGCCACTGTCGCCGCGCAGCCGGACGGTCGCCCGGGACGCCTCGGCCAGGCCCGGCGCGAACTGCTCACCCGGGCCGCTGACCACGATCAGCGAGCCGTCGAGCGGCAGCACCCACAGCGCCAGGGCCGGGCCGTCGCCGACCGAGATCCAGGCCAGCGCGGCCTTCTTGAGCGCCTCGTCGAGCACCGCGGAAGTCACCGCGCCATCCTCGCACGCGCCGTGCCGCCGACGCCTGTTTCGTGCTGAGGCGGTCTGCGGCGCGGTCCAGCCGCGAACAGGCGTCAGGCCGGCACGTGAGCCCGGGCCCGGTCGGCGATGCGGGCGTGATCGACGAGACCCACCACCTCGGTGAGGGACCGGACCGTACGGCCGGCGAAGTTGGTGTCGGCGTCGAAGACCAGGTGGTTGACCAGGTCGGGGGCGGCCAGGCGAACCGGGGTCATGCCCACGGCGGCGGCTCCGGTCAGCTCGTGACTGCCGCCGTCACCCACGTAGAGGCACTCGGCCGGCGCCACGTCCAGCTGCTCACACGCCGCCAGGTAGATGCGGGGGTCGGGCTTGCAGACGCCGAGGCGTACGGAAAAAATCGTCGTGTCCAGCAGCGGCGCGACCGGCAGGCTGGGCAGGAACGCCGGCAGCTCATGCGTGCAGTCGCTGATCAGGGCCGTGGCGAGACCCCGTCGCTTGATCGCGGCGAGCGCGCTGACCGCGTCGGCCCGCAACCGGGTGTCGGCCTTGAGCGCGTCGACCCGCGCCGGGACCCCGGCCCGCACCTGCTCCGTAAGGGGGTGGCCCCCGGCCTGCTCGATCACCCACCGTAGGGTGGCCTCGGCGGACCCGTAGCGTCCCCGGGCGCGGGCCCGGAACGTGCGGTCCAGCACTCCGCGGACCGCCTCCGGATCGACGCCCATGGATCGGGCAATCTCGGCGTGCTGGGGTCCCCGCTGCACAGATCGGGTGAGGGTGCCGAAGAAGTCGAACACGACCGCACGGTATGCGGGCATGGCGAAGCGCCTCCTGGGGGCATCGAGGGATGTCACGGTCGAGAAACCTCGGTGACTGTAGCGACACCATCACTTTCCGTTCAATAGGGGTTCGCAAACTGTGGCGCAGCAGTCCGCAAGAAGCGACGGCCGGGGATGAATGAGCGCTCATCGCTCCATCGCGCCGGTTTACCAACGGCCCTCGCGCTGGCCGTGGCGATCGTGGCGGTGTCGTCCTCGGCCTCGCTGATCGTGTTCGCGGCCGCTCCGGCCCTGGCCATCGCGTTCTGGCGCAACGCGCTGGCCACGGTCGTGCTGACCCCTTTCGCGTACGGGCCCCGGCGCTCCGAAATTCTCGGCTCCTCACGTGGCGTGAAGATCTTCGCTGTGCTGGCCGGGCTCGCGCTCGCCGCCCACTTCGCCACCTGGATGCCCAGCGTTCAGCTCGGCACCGTGGCGACGGCGGCCGCCCTGGTCGCGACCCAGCCGGTCTGGCAGGGCCTGATCGCGGCCGTGCAGGGCCGGCGGCCCGCGCTGTCCGGCTGGATCGGCATCGCGCTCGCGGTGGCCGGCGCCGCCTGGGCCACCGGCGCCGACGTCGGTGTCTCCCGGCAGGCCGTGCTCTCCGACATCCTGGCGCTGCTGGGCGGCATCTTCGCCGCGGTCTACACCGCGCTGGGCGAGCGCGCCCGGGTCGAGCTGACCACGGTCACCTACACCTGGATCTGCTACGGCACCTGCGCCCTCGTGCTGCTGGTGGTCTGTCTGGCGGCCGGGCTGCCGCTGGGCGGCTACGACGGCACCACCTGGCTGGCCATCCTGGGCCTGGTCGTGGGCGCCCAGTTGCTGGGGCATTCGATGTTCAGCTACGCGTTGCAGCGCACGTCGGCCACCATGGTCAGCGTTCTGGCCCTGCTCGAAGTGCCGGGCGCGGCCCTGCTGGCCTGGCTGTGGCTGGGCCAGGAGCCGCGGGCGGCCGCACTGCCCGGGGTGGCCCTGCTGATGGCCGGCGTAGCCGTCTTCATCCTCGGTGCGGCCCGCGCCGCCCGCACCACAGTCGACCCCTCCCTGACCGACTGACCCCCTCAGGCGCTCGCGTGTGCTCGTTTCCGCGCTCGCGGTCGATCCCTCCCTGACCAGCTGACCTTCCCGGCGCCGCCGTCACCTGTCTGATCGGCCACGACTACCTGAAGCGGCAGGCGTCCCGACCGTCGGTCGTGCCCTCGGGCGCTCGTGCGCGTTCGTTTCCGCGCTCGCGGTCGATCCCTCCCCGACCTGCTGACCTTTCCTCGGCGTCCCGCCCGTCAGTCGCATCCTTGGGCGCTCGTTGCGCGCTCGAGCGCGTTGTTGAGGCACCCATCGGTGCGGTGCTTTCGCGCCCCGTGTCCGTTCTCTGTTTGCCGCGGGGCGGCGGAATCGCCGGAAGCGGGCGATTTGTGCCGTCAGCTCGTTGAGCCTGTCAGGCGCTCGCCTGGCGGCCTTTGCCCGGGCGCGGTAGAGAGGGGGAATGCGATGTACGGATCTCGATTCCGAACCGGCTGTCTCCTGGTGCTCGGGGCGGTCCTCGTGATCGGCGGCTGCGCCGACGCGGCCGACGAGCCACCCGCCGACACCCCCGGGCTGACCGGCGGCTGGAGCACGGCCGGCTGCGAGTTCCTGCGGCTGCCGGAACACATGGCGGTCGCCGGCGTCTCGATGCCGATCACGCCGGCCAAGCTCGAGGCCGCGATGGACCGCATCGACCGCGCCGGACGCAGCGAGTTCGCCACCATCTACGCCGGCCTGGAGGTCGACCAGGAGAACGCGCGGGCCATCGTGCACCGGGTCCCGTCCGCGGCCTTCGACGATTTCATCCGCCGCGCCGCCGAAGACACGTGCATCGTCGTCCGCGACGCCGCCCACTCCGCCACCGACCTGGCCGTCTGGCACGACCGCGTCCTGGCCGACCTGGACTTCTGGACCCACAACGGCATCCGCATCGTCTCGGTGGGCGCCCGCCACGACGGCGCCGGCGTCGAGATCGGAACCCAGGACCTCGCCCGGGCCCGCACCGAACTACCGGCCCGCTACGGCCCCGCGGCGCCGCTGATCTTCGTCGAGGAGGCCCCGGTCCGCCCGCTCGCCAACCCCACCGCCACACCCCGGATCAACTAGCTTCTGTTTCGCCGCAGCCCAACCTCAGCTACGAAACAGGCGCCGGCTCGGCTCCGACCGGAGTCATGGCGCGTGGCTCTTCCGGGTCCGCATCCGCCGGAGCATGCCCTGGCCGTCGGCAGTCCTCGACCAGGGCGGCCCGCTGGTGTCTCGCGTGGCCCCGACCGTGCAGGGCGTCGGCGGTCCTTCGAGCCGCCGGCGGCACCGGCCGACGCCACCTGCGGGGTCGGCTCTTCGGGTGGGAGCCCCGCCCTCCGGGCGCCCGGGTGGACCTCGACTGAGAGGATGTGCCCCATGCGCCGGGTCCGGCGCCGGATGTCGCTGTGGAGATTGGGGTCGAGGTGGGGGCTGAAGAGCCGCAGGAAGCGCCGGTCACGTTGCGACTGGACGGCAAGGTCGCCCTGGTCACCGGTGCGGGCAGCCCGGACGGGATCGGCTACGCGACGGCCCGCCGGCTGCGCGATCTCGGTGCACGGGTGGCGATCGTGTCGACCACCCGCCGCATCCACGAGCGGGCGGCCGAGCTGGGCATCACCGGTTTTGTGGCCGACCTGACCGACGAGGCCGAGGTGGGCGCGCTGGCCGACGCCGTCGCCGACCAGCTGGGTGACGTCGAGGTTCTGGTCAACAACGCCGGTCTGACGAGCCGGGCCAGCCCCGAGATCCTGCGGCCGGTCGCGCAGCTCACGTACGACGAGTGGAAGTCCGAGATCGACCGGAACCTGAGCACCGCGTTCCTGTGCAGCCGGGCGTTCCAGGGCGGCATGGCCGAGCAGGGCTGGGGCCGCATCGTGAACCTGGCGGCCACGGCCGGCCCGGTCAACGCGCTCCCGACCGAGGCGGCGTACGCGGCTGCGAAGGCCGGCGTGGTCGGCCTGACCCGGGCCCTGGCCATGGAACTGGTGGCCGACGGCGTGAACGTCAACTGCGTGGCCCCCGGCACGATCTACACGGCCGCCTCCACCGTCACCGAGATCAAGCAGGGCCTGGGCACCCCGATCGGCCGCCCCGGCACCCCCGACGAGGTCGCCGCCGCGATCGCGTTCCTCTGCTCACCGGCCGCTTCCTACATCACCGGCCAGATGCTGGTCGTGGACGGCGGCAACAGCGTCCGCGAGGCCGAGTTCCGCTGACCCGCTCCACACGTTCACCCGTTCCGCCTGGGACGGGTGCGCGGTTTCACCGAGATCCGCCGCGACCCCAGCGATTGCCGGCGGCGGGAACGTCGCGCTGCCGGCGGCGGGAACGTCGCGCTGCCGGCGGCGGGAACGTCGCGCTGCCGGCCGGTCTGGTGACCGGCCGGCGAGGCGGGACGGTTACGGGCTCGTGCTCGAGCCGACCGCGATCACAACCACGATCACGTAGAACGCGCAGATCAGCGCGTAGATGCTGGTGAAGATGTAGCTCAGCCAGAGGCCGGCCGTGGCCAGGCCGTCGCCCTGCTCACCGGTCTGACGGATCTGCTTCTTGGCGACGTGGCCCATGACGATGCCGGCCGGCGAGAAGACGAAGGCGAACACGAGCGACAGGATCGCCATCGTGTTGGTGGCGGCGTTGTACGCGGGCTGCCCGTAAGCCGGCTGCCCGTACGGCTGGGCACCCTTGTACGCCTCCTGCCCGTACGGCGACTGCCCGTAGGGCTGGCCGCTCGAAGGCTGGCTGCCGTAGGGCTGCCCGCTGGAGGGCGCACCGTACGGCTGCCCGTAAGGCTGGCCGCTGGACGGCTGGCTGCCGTAGGGCTGCCCGCTCGACGGGTCGGGCGAGTAGGGCGTGGTGGGGTCGTACGGCTGCTGCCCGTACGGCTGCTGTGGCTGGTATGGATCCGGCGTTCCACCGGGTGGATAAGTCATCAGGTCCTCCTCGTTCCCCGGCACGGTACTAGCCGGGTCGCAGAAGAGAACACGATAGGTGGACGTGTCCGCAGGTTGCGACGGCTATCGGACTGATCTTGCCCGATTTCCGTCCACCACGCGGCCCCGTTCAGCCGCCGCACTCGCGGTATTCGGCACGGGCGGGGACCGCATCGTGTGGCTGCGGGCCGAGCGCATTGCCCGCTGGGGTCAGGACAGCTTGGTCAGGTTGCCGATGGAGCGTTCGACGGCCAGGCAGCGGTCTTCGACGTAGTCGATGCCGGCCTCCTCAGCGATCTTCCGCGCCTCGGCCGAGACGATGCCGCTCTGCAGCCAGACCGCGGGGGCTTTGACGGCGACCGCCTGCCGGACGACCTCGACCGCGTCGCGAGCCGGACGGAAGATGTCGACCAGGTCGATCGGCTCGGTGATGTCGGCCAGCGTCGCCACCGTCTTGACGCCGAAGACCTCGTCGACGAACGGGTTGACCGGGATGATCCGCCAGCCGTACTTGAGCATCTGGAGCGGCACGGTGTGCGCCGGCTTGAACGGGTCGCGCGACGCCCCGACAACCGCGATGACATTCGCCTCGGCCAGGATCTGCTGTGCACTCCTCATGCGATCGACTGTAATCACGACAGGCTGGGCATCACGACCCGCCGGCATTACCGACCGGCCGGCACATCACGACAGGCTGGGCATCACGACCCGCCGGCATCACCGACCCGCCGGCATCACGACCTCTCACAGAAGTGTCAGCTGGCGGTCCTCCCGGGGTTCGTCGGTCGGTGTGACCGTGCGGGCCTCGCCCGGCTCGGCGCGATGCAGGCCGTGTCGCCGGGCCGCCATGCGCACCCGGGCGGTGATCTCGCGCTGGTAGGTCTGCGGTGCGTAGGAGCCGTTGCCGTAGAGCTCGCGATAGCGGGGCGCCAGGTCGGGACGGGTCTGGGTCAGCCAGGACGCATACCACTCGCGGGCGCCCGGGCGCAGGTGGAGCGGCAGCGGCGTCACGCTGGTGGCGCCGGCGGCCGCGATCGCGGCGACGGTCTCGTCGATCGACTCGTCGGTGTCGGTGAGGCCGGGCAGGATCGGGGCCATCAGCACGCCGACCGCGAAGCCGGCGTCGGTGAGGCGGCGGACCGCGTCGAGCCGGCGGCGGGGGCTGGGCGTGCCCGACTCGACCGACCGCCAGACCTGCTCGTCGAGGAAGCCGACGGAGAACGACAGCCCGACCCGGGTGACCTCGGCCGCCTGGGTCAGCAGCTCGAGGTCGCGCAGGATCAGCGTGCCCTTGGTGAGGATCGAGAACGGGTTCGCGTGGTCGCGCAGGGCGGCCAGGATCTCGGGCATCAGGCGGTAGCGCCCCTCGGCCCGCTGATAGACATCGACGTTGGTGCCCATGGCGATGTGCGCACCCCGCCACCGCGGCGCCGCCAGCTCACGCCGGATCAGCTCGCCCGCGTTGACCTTGACGACGATCTTGGTGTCGAAGTCGTGGCCGGTGTCGAGGTCGAGATAGCTGTGGGTGTGGCGGGCGAAGCAGTTGTGGCTCACCACGCCGTCGGCGATGAAGTCGCCCGTGCCGGTGGAGATGTCGAACAGCGGCAACGTGAGGCCGAGATCTTCGATGTCGACCACGGCGAGCTGACGACCGGCCCGCACGCCGACCCCGGACGCGTCGAGCGGGGCGCCGTCGATGCCGGTGAGATGGCGGAAGCGCAACGCGGCCCACAGGTCACGGTCGATCTCGACCGTGCCGGTGGCGCCGCCCCGCACCCGGACCGGGCTGCGGCTGGGCAGGCCGAGGTGGGTGAGCGCCGACGTCACGCGGGACAGGAACAGCCGGTCGCCGCTGGTGAAGCTGATCGCCAGCCGGTCGGCCGTGCCCACGGCCCCGAACGCGCCGGCCAAAAAGCCTCTGTACCACCCCGTGGTCGGCAGGTCGGGCCAGCGCAGGGCCTCGTGGAGGGGCACGTCTTCGAGATAGCCGTCGGCCCGGATCCAGGCGTCGCCCTCGCGGGACTGCGCCCCGCCGGTGTCGCCGCGGCCGGCGTCGCCCCGGATCAGGCCGCAGAGGAAACCGGCGCGGTAGTCGGGGGACTCCTTGGGCGGCTCGGCGAAGTGGCCGACCCCGAACATGAGGTCGCCCACGGCGAGCGCGGGCTGATGGGCCTCGGCCGGGCTCACGTGTCGCCAGCCGCGGTCGGTGAGGAACCGGTGGTCTCCACTGGAGACCAGGCGGGTGCCGTCGGCCAGGGTGACCCGGAAGGCGGCCTTCGTGGTCGACCAGTGGTCTCGCACGGTGGTGGGCACATAGCGCCGGGTGGAGCCCGCGCCCATGGTGCCCATGATGGAGTCGCCCCGGCGCAGATCGGCCAGGCGGCGGGTGGTGCCGTCGGCCATCAGGATCGGGGTGTCACCCGACAGGCAGTAGGCACAGGCGTGGGAGCAGCCGCGATAGGGATTGATGGTCCACTCGAACGGCACCCGGGACGCGCCCGGAACCCGGTTGATCAGGCTCTTCGCCTGGATCTCGTAGAACGTCATGCCGGCGAAGCCGGGGGTGTCGAACGTGCGGACGGAGGCGCCAGGCAGCGCCAACGGCAGGGGTGGTGCCGCCGGCGCTGCCCTGTCCAGGAGCGAGCCGCCGTCGGAAGGGGCCGACAGGTTGGACCATCGCATGGCAGGGATTCGAACACATGTTCGATCCGCTTGTCCAGTCACCTTCGGCGTGTCGCCGGCGCGGCCTCCGGCCTATGCGAAAGGCCCGCGAACCGAACCGGTCCGCGGGCCTGACGAGGAAAAACTGGTTATCAGTGGCTGTGTGCCGCGAGCTGCTGGCGCACCTCGTCCATGTCGAGCTTCTCGACCTGCTCGATCAGGTTCTCGAGGGCCGACTCGGGAAGAGCGCCCGGCTGCGAGAAGACGATGACGCCGTCGCGGACGGCCATGATCGTCGGAATCGAGCGGATGTCGAACTTCGCGGCGAGCGCCTGCTCGGCCTCGGTGTCGACCTTGCCGAAGGTGATGCTCTCGTGCTTCTCGGAAGACCGCTCGTAGGTCGGAGCGAAGCGGACGCACGGCCCGCACCAGCTTGCCCAGAAGTCGACCAGGACGATCCCGTCCTTGCTGGTGACCTCGTCGAAGTTCTCAGCGGTCAGCGCAACCGTCGCCATGATGTCTCCGTCCACGGGAAATTGGCTTTCGTGCGATGAAACCCATAGTTCACACCAGCCATTCCCGGTTCAAGGGCGGACGACACGTGGTCTGGAGCACCAAATCAGGACGCCGTGTGGGGTCTGGGCAACCCATCGTAACGATAAGTGAGGAGAGCGCTCTCGTTTACGGAGCAAGTTGTAACGTCCGTTTTGCGGCGAGGAATCCGGACATGGCCTACCCGGCCCCGACGAACCGGCGCTGACCTCGGCGTACGTCCTCGCCGAGCGTAATAGGCAACTTTCTTAAATGTGACCCGGGTCACACCTGAAATTCCTTCACGTGGATACGCAGGGTGAGGCAGACTCTGGTCCAACAGAGCGTGGGCGGCGGGTGCCGGGGAGGGCCCCGCCGCTCATTGCGTCTCCCCCCGGAAGCCCCCCGGAAGCCCCTCGCGCGGCCCTCCGGGAGCGGGCCGGAACGTCGATGAAGAGCGCGGCTGGGTAGCGTAACCGGCCATGATTGCCGCTGAGGACGAGTCGGCCGGGATCGGCGTCGGGCCGTGGGCCGGTGACCTCCCGGATGACCCACGATACGACCCTGAGCTGCTGGCCAATGGCGATCGCCGCAATGTCGTCGACCGCTACCGCTACTGGCGCCGCGAGGCCGTGGTCGAGGATCTGGACACGCGCCGGCACGACTTCCATGTCGCGATCGAGAACTGGCAGCACGATTTCAACATCGGCACCGTGGTGCGCAACGCCAACGCGTTCCTCGCCGCCGAGGTGCACATCGTGGGGCTGCGGCGCTGGAATCGGCGTGGGGCCATGGTCACCGACCGTTACCAGCACGTGCGGCACCACCCGACGATCGAGGAGTTCGTCGCCTGGGCCGCCGGCCTCGACCTGCCGGTGATCGGGATCGACAACCTGCCCGGGTCGCGACCGATGGAGACCGTCACCCTGCCGAAGCGCTGTGTGCTGCTGTTCGGCCAGGAGGGGCCGGGCCTGTCGGAGCCGGCCCGGGCGGCCTGTGCCGAGCTGTTCTCGATCGCCCAGTACGGCTCGACCCGCTCGATCAACGCGGGGGTGGCCAGCGGCATCGCGATGCACGCCTGGGTGCGCTCGCACGCGGGACCCCCGCCCGGGTGATTCTCGCTGATAGGCCCGGGTTCTACGGATCCGCTTGACGCGGCCCCGTGCGGGCCGCACGGTAAAGGGCGTGGGTGTCACAGTGAGTTGCCCCCGATGTGGTGCACAGGTGCGCAAGCCCGACCTGATGCACAGCGACTGGCGTTGCGACAACTGCGGCGACGTCCCGCCGTTCCACGTCGCGGAACACATCAGCACCGACATCGTGGACAGCATGCTGAGCCGCCAAGCCGCCACGGCGGAGCGTACGCCGTTCTGGTGCCCGTGGCCGTTGCCCGCGGGGTGGATGGTCACCGGCGCCGGTTGGGCCGGGGACGACCGGACGGGCGTACGGGCCACCGCTCTTGCCTGCAGCGGCCCCGACCCGCTCGGTGGCGGTCCGGCCGATGTCGTGCTGATCGCCGAGCAGCCCGGGGTCGGGCTCGGCACCAGATTCGCCGGGATCCCCGGCCTCGACCCGGGTCATCTGGTCGCCGACGCGCTGGCCGACGGCCACGGTCATCCGGGTCCACACGCCAAGATCAGGGCGGGTGGCCACCCCACTCCACTGTGGTGCGTCAAGTCCCCGGAGGATCGAAGCGCGTACGTGAGTGAGGCGAAAGGAATGTGGCTCTATGCGATAGCCTGGCCCGCAAGCGCGGGCTACTTCCTCGCGGAGCACGTGGAGCTTCACGATCTCTCCGAGGGTGTGCCGCCCGAGCTCGTGTACGGAGCGCCGTCGCCGTACCTGCAGGGCAAGGCCTAGCCAAGTTGGGCCCTGACCTGCGGATATGGAATCGGCTTTTCGGCCACATTGTTCACACCGAGCGACGAAGCTGATACCGTCAGTACTGCCGCGGCGCTGACCGTCACCCGAACCAACAGGAGAAGGCCCGCCATGATCAAGAAGGTTCTGACCTGGCTTGGTATCGCGTTCTTGATCTTCTTTATCGCCTTCAACCCGAACTCGGCGGCGTCGGTGTTCGAGTCCCTCGGAGGCACGATCGCCGATATTGCCCGGGGCTTCGGCACGTTCTTCACGAACCTCGTCGCTTAGCATCACCACATGGGTGGTCCAGCTGAGCCGCACGAGCCTCGAGGCGAGGGCGCCGGGCGCCCTCGGGACGACGACGAGAACTTCGGGTACAACGACCCGGCGTTCGATGAGGACCCTGACCGCCCACGGCGCCGCCCCTATTCGGACGGTCCCGGCTTCAACCCCGACGCCGGCTTCTCGCCCGACGCGGGTTACTCGGAAGACGCCGGCTATGCGCGTGACGCGGGCTACCGCGCCGGCTACGACGACGCCAGCGACGAGTACGAGCCGCCCATCTTCACCGAGGAGGAGCTCGAGGGCCTGGGCCCCGAGGGCGGAGGCGGCGGTCCGCGCCGGGTGCTTCCGCTCGAGGACGAACCGACCACTCTGGTCGCCCGTTATCTCTTCCCGACCGAGCGCTACCGCGGCGAATGGAAGAGGCACTGGATTCACCTCTCCGCGCCCCTGGGCATCGGCGCCGGCGCCACCCTGGCCCTCGGCTATCTGGCCGGGTTCCTCACCCGGCAGAACATCAACGGCCTGGTCACCGCGGCCGTCCTGATCTGGCTCGGCGTGATCAGTTGGGTGGCCTGGAAGGTCTTCGACTGGTACTTCGACCGGTTCATCCTCACCAACAAGCGGGTCATGGTCGTCAACGGCATCATCACCCGCCGGGTGGCCATGATGCCGCTGCTGCGGGTGACCGACATGAAGTACGAGCAGTCCGCGCTGGGCCGCATGCTGAGCTACGGCACGTTCGTGCTCGAGTCGGCCGGCCAGGACCAGGCACTCCGCGAGGTCAAGCATCTGCCCAACCCCAACGAGCTCTATCTGCGCGTGGTCGAGGAGATGTACGAGCCGCAGGCCGTCGAGGCACGTCTCGGCAAGGACAGCGACGGCGACGACGCTTGACCGCCGTACGGGAAAGCCGTTGTGACGAAGGGATCGTCGCGCGGTCGGGCAACCGGTGGCGCCGGGCCGGTAGCGTTCTCCGGTGACCCGAATCGACCTGCACTGCCATTCCACGGCCAGCGACGGCACCCTCACCCCCGCCGAGCTGGTCGAGGCGGGTGCCGCGGCCGGTCTCGACGTCATGGCGATCACCGACCACGACACGACCGGTGGCTGGCAGGCCGCCGCCGACGCGCGCCCCGAGGGGATGCGGCTGGTGCGTGGGGCCGAGCTGTCCTGCCGCTGGCACGGCGCCGACGAGTGGCCGATCGCGCTGCACATGCTGGCCTACCTGTTCGACCCGGCCGAACCTCGCCTCGCCGCCGACCTGGCCCGCCTGCGCACCGACCGCGAGCAACGCGCCGAGAAGATCGTGGCGAAACTGGCCGCGGACGGTGTGCCGATCACCTGGGACGAGGTCTTCGGCTATGCCCGGGGCGGCTCGGTCGGCCGGCCGCACATCGCGCAGGCGCTGATCCGGGCGGGACTTGTGCGCACCACGAACGAGGCGTTCGCGTCGCGGTGGCTGGGCGCACGTTACTTCGTACCCAAATCGGATCTTGATGTTTTCGAAGCGGTGCGAGCGGTGCGTGCGGCCGGGGGCGTGGCCGTTTTCGCACACCCCAGAGCCACCGTACGAGGGAGGGTCGTGCCCGACCGCCTGATCGTCGAGCTGGCCGACGCGGGGATGTTCGGGCTGGAAGCCGACCACGAGGACCACTCGCCGGCCGAACGGGACCATGTGCGCCGGCTCGCCGACCGGCTCGGCCTCGTGGTCACCGGGTCGTCCGATTTTCACGGCACCCACAAGACGGTTCAGCTCGGCGACTTCACCACCGACCCCGAGGCGTACGAGAAAATCGTCTCCGCCGCCACCGGGGTTCCCGTGCTGGGGTGACGTCGCGGCCGGGATGAGTCGGCGGTTCGGGTGAGTCGGCGGTTGGGGTGACGTCGGCCCTACTGGACTGCGATCGAGAGGGTCCGGCCCCTACCTTGATCGGGTGAATCTGAAGCTGCTCGGCGAGGTCTTCGTGACCTTGCTGGTGATCGTCGACCCGCCCGGCATGGTGCCGGTCTTCCTCGCGCTGACCGGCACGATGGACGGCCGCGCCCGGATGAAGGCGGGCACGCAGGCGGTCCTCCTCGCGCTCGGGGTGATCGTCGGGTTCGCGGTGGCCGGGCAGACCCTGCTCGACTATCTGCACGTGGAACTGCCGGCCCTGCAGGGTGCGGGCGGTCTGCTGCTCATCCTGGTCGCGTTGCAGTTGCTCACCGGCAAGGCCGACGAACCCGCCGAGCAGGGCGGCGGCACCACCAACGTCGCGCTGGTGCCGATCGGGACGCCGCTGCTGGCCGGCCCGGGCGCGATCGTCGCGACCATGCTGTTCGTCCAGCGGGCCGAGAGCGCCGACGAATATCTGATCATCGGCATCGGGATTCTGCTGGTCATGCTGGCCGTCTGGCTCGTGCTCCGGTTCTCCGGAGTGATCGTCAAGCTGCTGCGGCCGGCCGGGATCGAGGTGCTGACCCGCATCGCCGGTCTGCTGCTGGCGGCCATCGCGGTCCAGTTGATCGCCGACGCCATCGACGCCTTCGTCCAGCTGTACATCGCCGCGCCCTGACCCGGTTTCTGTCGTACCCGGCTGGCAGGATTGCTCCGTGCCCTCCACCAGACCGCGCAGCGGGATCCCCGAGCAGCTTGGCTTCGCCGGCATGCCCGAGCGGCTCTTCGTGTGCACACCGAGCAAGCTCGGGTCGTACGAGGACTGCCCCCGTCGCTACCGCTATTCCTACGTCGACCGGCCCACCCCGCCCAAGGGGCCGCCGTGGGCGCACAACTCGCTCGGCGCGAGTGTCCACACGGCGCTCAAGAACTGGTATGCCTTGCCCGTCGACCGCCGCGAACCCGAGGCGCTGCCCAGCCTGCTCAAGGCGACGTGGGTCCGTGAGGGCTACCGCGACGTCGACCAGGAGAGGGTGACCTACCGGGCGGCGCTGCGCTGGCTCGAGACGTACGTCCGTGGTCTCGACCCGCACGACGAACCGCTCGGCGTGGAGCGGGTGGTGGCCACGAAGACGTCCGTGCTGGCGTTCAACGGCCGGGCCGACCGCATCGATGCGCGCCAGGGTCCCGACGGTCCCGAGGCGGTGATCGTCGACTACAAGACCGGTCGTTCCGGGCTCGACGCCGACGACGCGCGGGGGTCGAGGGCGCTGGCGCTTTATGCGTACGCGGCGGGGCGGGTCTTCCGCCGGCCGAGTTACCGGGTTGAGCTCCATCACCTGCCCACCGGCACGGTGGCCGCCCACGAGCACACCCCGGAATCGCTCGACCGGCAGGTGCGCCGGGCCGAAGACATGGCCCGCGACATCATGGCCGCCGAGAAGGCGGTGGCGGGCGGCGCCGACCCCGACGTGGAGTTCCCGACCAGTCCGGGGGCGCTCTGCTCCTGGTGCGACTTCCGTAAGTCGTGCCCGGCCGGGCAGGAAGCCGTCACCAAAGATCCGTGGGAGGCGGTCAACCACCTGACTGTTTAGTTTCAGCCGCTTCGCTTCAGGCCGCTGCTGCGGCTGCCTCTGCTCGGGCCAGTGCCGCCCGGTAGACCGGCGACATGCGATAGCGGCTGGGCAGTGTGTTGATGACCGTGTCTATCAGCACGCGAAGGCCGCGCGCCGAGAGGTTCGCGGTCACGTCCGTGGTGGGCCAGCCCAGGCCGCCGTAGAGGCGGCGCGCCCACGGTGGCAGCAGGCCCATGGCCGTGCCGGCGACGCCGAGGTAGGCCCAACGGGCCGGGCCGAGCGAGAGGCCGAGGCGCAGGGCGGCCGGGAGCGATTCGGGGGCGGGCGGGACGGTCAGGAAGAGTGCCGTCTCGGCGCCGTCCTTGGTGAGAGCCAGCTCGGGGCGCATGGCCTCGTAGTAGGCGTCCACCTCGGCCGCGGTTCCGGGGACGCTCGCGGGATCGAGACCGACCAGTTCCGCCGATCTGCGCTGCTCGTCGTAGTAGCGGTCGATCTCTTCGGGAGTGAGCTTCACACCGGCCCGGGTGGCGGTGGTGAGGAACGATTCGACCTCGGCCACATGGACCCAGCGCAGCAGGTCGGGCTCGTCGATGCGAAACCTTTCCCCCGTACGGGGGTCGGTGGCAGTCATCGCCGCATGGATGCGACGCAGGCGCGAGGCGGCGCGCTCGACCTCTTCCGTGGTGCCGAAGATGACCGTGCCCACGAAATCGGAGGTGCGGTTGAGGCGGCCCCACGGGTCGGACCGGTAGCCGGAATTCTGCGCGACCCCGGCGACGGCCCGGGGGTGCAGGGCCTGAAGGTAGAGCGAGCGCAGGCCGCCCAGCAGGAGGATCGGTTCGCGATGGAGCTTCCACGTGACCGAATCCGGCCCGAACAGCCCGACGTCGACGCTCATGCCCTCCAGACTGCCACGCGAACCGAGTTATTTGAACCCGTTCGAATTCTCGGTCGCCCGTCGGGCCTGGCAAGCCGGACACAACCCCCAGAACGTGACCTCGGCCTCGTCGAGTTCAAAACCGTGTGTGCTCGCCGGGGCCAGGCAGGGGCGTTCACCGACCGCGCAGTCGACATCGGCGATCTCGCCACAGCCGCGGCAGACGATGTGGTGATGGTTGTCGCCGGCCCGGGCCTCGTAGCGCGCGGGACTTCCGGCCGGCTCGATGCGGCGAGCCAGGCCGGCCCGGGACAGGGCGCCCAGCACGTCGTAGATGGCCTGGGTCGAGACCGAGTCGAGCCGGGTGCGGGCCCGGCGGGCGATGTCCTCGACCTCGAGGTGGCCGCCCTCGGCGAGAATCTCCAGCACGGTGAGGCGCGGCCGGGTGACCCGCAGGCCGTGCTCACGCAGCAGTTTTTCACCGTCGGACATCGGTCCATGACAACACGGAACCGAGCGATCCCCAACTCCTCGATCCTTTGGCTGCCTGAACGCGCGTCACTTCGACAAGATCGGGTTACGGATGAACCGGGCGGCTTCCCACGGCGTACGCGCATACGGAAGATGCTTGCGTCGTCAGACAACTCTAGGCTGGCGGCCCGACCAGTTCATGAGGAGGAGTCGTGTTCGACCAGATCAACGGCCTGCCGGTGCACGTGCTCGTGCTGCACGCCGCGGTCGTTTTCGTCCCGTTGCTCGCGCTCGGGGCAGTGGTCTATGCGCTGGTTCCCCGCTGGCGGCCCAGAATGGGTTGGGCTCTCGCGCTGCTCGCGATCGTCGCGCCCGCGGCCACGCTTGTGGCGAAGCTCTCGGGGGAGAAGCTCTACGACCGCCTGCTCGGCCAGGGCATGAGCGGGCCCGGTAAGGAGATCCTCGACGACCACATGGGCTTCGGCGGGCTCACCTTCTGGTTCACGCTCGCGCTCGGCGTCGTGAGCCTGGTGATGGTCGCCCTGACCTGGCGCCGTGGCAGCACCCGTCTCCCGCTGATCGGCGAGGTCGGCGGGGCCGTCGTGCTGATCGCGCTGGCGGCGGCTTCGGGCTACTACGTCTACAAGACCGGCGACTCGGGTGCGACCGCCGTTTGGGGCTCCTACTAGTCCGCCCCTCTTACGCCCCGGCGCGTCACGCGGCGTGCCGGGGCTTTGCATGCCCGCGACCATGGGCCTCGTCGCCTGGTTGGGCGGCCCGCGTCGGATGGCCCTACGGGCTGGTGGGTCGCTTCGGCCGGTTGACTGCGCCACGACCGTTGGGCGGTCGGGTCCTCTGCGCCCCGCCGGGTCCTGCTGAATGTCGCTGGGTCCCGCTGGATCCCGCTGGCTCTCGCTGGGTCCCGCTGGGTCCCGCTGGGTCCCGCTGGGTCCCGCTGGGTCAGAAGATCACTCGGGCGCAGAGCAGGCACAGCAGGATCAGGGCGATGGCGCCGGCGACCAGGCCCACGCCGTACGTGACCGTGCGAGCCGAGCCCTCGGCGTCGTCCAGCGCGTCCATGTCCTGCGGCGGCATGCTGCGGGGCGGCGGCGGGTGCGCGATCGTCGGCGGACGCCAGTTCGGCGACGGCCGGGCGGTGCGCGGCGGCCCCTGGTAGTCGGGGCCAGGCTTCGGGGTGGGTGCCTCCGGCTTCGCTGGGGGCGGCGCGGAGTCGGGATCTGGTCGCTGCCAGTACGCGTCGTCCGGGACGCCCGTGGGGGAACTCACGTTCACCGACGGTACAGCCGAAGGGGGAAGACTTCCGCAGCGGCGCGGGCCTACCCTCGTAGGCGTGGACATCCTGGATGAACCCGACCGCGACAACGACGCCGAGCGTGAGGTCGATTTCGACTCGGAAGAGGCGGCCGTCCTCCCCGACCAGACCCGGGACGACACCGAGCGCGGCTGGGGTGAACGCTCCTACGACAACGACGAGCGACTCCTCGAGGACCGCCCGCCGCACTGGTGACCGCCGGCATCGAGCCGGGCCACACTCGCACCTGCGTAGGGCTGTGGGCTGAGACTGCGGCGACGGCCCTGGACGTTGGGCGGTCGGGCCCGGCGCCGTCAGTCGGGGCGGATGAGGACGGCGAAGCTCTGGCCCGGGCCCGCTACGGCTCGTTCGGCTTCGTCGGGGGCCAGGGCCAGCAGCAGGCCGCCCGTGGTGGGGTCGTCGGAGCCGGTGACCTGGAGGACCAGGGCCGACTCGGCCACCGGCGTGGTGCTGCCGTCCGACTCGTCGAGGCGTAGCAGGTCGATCCGGTTGCCGGCCTCGACCAGCGCGAGGGTCGCCGGGTCGGCCAGCCGCACCGGAACTCCGACGCTGCCGGACGGAACCGTCTGCGGCTCGGCCGGCGCGGACGCCGACGGGGAGCGCGCCGGCACCGTGTAGGTCGGCGGTTCACATGCGGGTGGAGGCGACCGAAACGCCAGAACGGCGAAGCCCAGCAGGATCGCGACCGCTGCGAGGCGTAGCAGCGTGCCGGGAGCCGGCCGGCGCCAGCGCACAGGATCGAGGCGCCCGTTGCCGCTCTCGCGACCTGGTGATCCCTGCGCCTTGGGGAGGGCAGCGCCCAACCGGGATGAGCCGGATCTGCCCATGAGACGTGCCCCTTCCGCTCGCTCTGACGTCGCAGTCCTGCGGCGCCGGGGCGAACGTTAGGCCGAGCGGAAGATCGCCCGCCGAGCCCCTGTGGACAACGCGGAATTGTGGATAACTAAAACGATCTCTGCGAGCCGCGTAGGGTTTAAATCCCCTCGGGCGGGGGGTCTTGGTGGAGGGTCCTTGAGCTGAACCAGGCTGATCTTGAGCTGAACCAGGCTGATCTTGAGCTGAATCGGGCTGATCTTGAGCTGGTCAGCTGGTCTTGGGCTGATCCAGGCTGATCTTGGGTGGGGCAGAACCAGCGGTCAGGGAGGTGCCAGGTCGGCGAGTGGGACGACCAGGCGAGAAAGCGCTACGACCCGAGACAGCCGACCGCAGGCATACGCGCTCAGGCCGACGATGGAGAAGTACCTCCGGCGGCCGGCACGACAAAACCGTGCTGCGGCCGACGAGCAGGGGGCGGGTACGACAAACCGCGCCGGGTCCCAGCTGGGCCGGCGCGGTGAGGAATGTCGGGTCAGGAAGCTGCGGGCGTCTTCGAGCTGGACGAAGAAGACGACGACGAGGACGACGACGAAGAAGAGGATGACGACGAAGAAGAGGATGACGACGTCGTGGAAGAGGGCGTCGACGACGAAGAGGAACTGTCGCTCTTCGTGGACGATGAGGTCGTCTCGGTCTTCTTCGTGGACTCGGCGCTGCCGGACTTCTCGGCGCTCACGTTGCCCGAGCGGGAGTCGTTCCGATAGAAGCCGGAGCCCTTGAAGACGATGCCGACCGAGTTGAAGACCTTGCGGAGCTTGCCCTGGCAGTTCGGGCACTCGGTCAAAGCCGGGTCGGAGAACGACTGCACGGCCTCGAGCTGGTGTCCGCACTCGGTGCAGGCGTACTGGTAGGTAGGCACGGCTCCTCCGGATCTGGTCGGCTGCTGGCACTCGCCAACTCCGAGTGCCAATGTTGCGCCATCGGAGGTCATTTCGTCCACTCGGCCCGATGGCTGAGCGGCCGTCGAAGCCGGCGGAGCCGTCAATTGCCGAAAACGGTCAGGCCTCCACCAGGGGTGATCGCGGCGTCTACCGGGCGGTCGTGCGGCTCGGCGGGGATGTAGTCGACCAGCTCACCCTCGTGCAACAACGCCACCACCAGCGGGCTCCCGAGAGAGGGCAGGCGGGACAGGGCGCGGTCGTAGGAACCGCCGCCGCGGCCCATCCGCATGCCGGAACGGTCGACCGCCAGCGCGGGCACGAAGACCAGGCCGACTTGGGCGACAGCCCCGACGCCGAGGCGGGGGCCGGCCGGTTCCAGGAGGCCCCGCCGGCCCGCGGCCAGGGGATTGGCATCCCCGAAAGAGGTGGTGCCGGGATACGCAGCCCAGTCGAGGTCGTTGTCCGGAAGGAGGACGGGCAACAGCACCCGGGTATGGGCGGAAAGCGACACCACCAGCTCGGGCCCGCCGGGTTCGCGGCCCATCGGCACGTACGCGGCGACCGAGGTGGGCTGCTCACGGCGTACGAGGGAAAGGGTTTGATCTTGGATGGCGGCGGCGGCTGAAGCGAGCGCGGAGGGTGTCAGGGCGCGACGTGCCGTGAGGAGGCGATCGCGGAGTGCGATCTTGTCGGCTCGAGATCGTTCCGCATCACGGGTTAAATCGGACATGCAACACCCCCTTTTGAAAAGCGGCAAACGGTGCACACTATGTCAGCATCGCTCCAAAGAGGGCCAGTCCCGGGAGGATGCGTGACGCTACGTGGCCGGCTCACCACCGCCTTTCTGGTGGTCGTGCTCGGTCCGGTCCTGCTCGGGTCCATCTTTGTCGCCATCACTGTCGCCACCGTGAGCCGGGACCGGACCGCCGAGCGGCTCGACCATGCGGCGGCCACGGTGCGTACGGGAATGGCGGCGGCCTGCCGGCAGCTCCAGGCAGCGGCGGACGCGGTGGCGGTGGTCTCCCCGAATGACCGATCCGCGGTGGCGGGCCAGCTGATCACGCGCGGCCTGGCCACCGACATCAAGATCAGCGGAGGAGAGACGCCGGCCAAGATCGCGGCGCCCCGCCCGGCCGGGATCACCGGCTGGCAGGATTGCGCGGGTCCGGGTGACACGCCCGGGAAAGCTCAGGCGATCGCCGCCCGGGCCGTCGCCGGCGACGAGCTGATCACCGCCGCCCAGACCGTTGACCAGGCCTTCCTCGCCCGTCTGACCGCCGCCAGCGGCACCGACGTGACCGTCACCGAGAAGGACGACCCGCCGGGGGAGAGCCGCCTGCTGCCGGCCGAACCGGGCCAGCCCCTGAGCCTGACGCTGACCGTGCCACCGAGCCGGCCCACCCTGCTGTACGCCGTTCTCCCGGCCGTGGTGCTCGCCGCCGCCCTGGCCGCGGTGCTGGTGGCGCGCTGGCTGGCCTACTCGACCACGCGCCCGCTGGGCGACCTGGCCTGGGCCGCCGACCGGGTCGCGGACGGCGCCCTGGACACCCGCGTGCCGATCCTGCGCCCGGACGAGCTGGGCCTGCTCGCGTCGTCCTTCAACCGGATGACCCGCGAACTCCAGGCCTATGTGCAGGCGCTGACCGCGAGCCGCGACCAGCTGCGCGGTCACCTGGCGATCCTCGGCGAGACCCTGTCGAGCACCCACGACCTGCACCGGATCCTGCAGGTCATCCTGCGGACGGCGCTGGCCGCCACCGGCGCCCGGGCGGGCCTCGTGCTGCTGATCGACCCGGACGCCGGCCAGCTGGTGCCGCGCTGCGGGGTCGGGCTCTCCGGCGACTGGGACGTGCCCGACACCGACCTCGAGAAGAAGCGGCTGCCGGTGGGCGAGGGGGTGCTGGGCTCGGTGGCCGCGACCGGGGAGCCGCGCCGCGGGCAGGGTTCGCCGGCCTCGGCCGAGCCGCCGTGTCTCACGTACGTCGCCGTGCCGATCTGCGCCCCGGCCGTCGCCGAGGAGCCGGGTGAGCCGCCGGCGTTCCCCGAGACGCTGGGAGTGCTGGCGCTCTATGACCGGGTCGGCGGGGACGCGTTCGACGACGCCGATCTGCACACCCTGCGTACGTTCGCGGGGCAGGCGGGGGTGGCGGTGCACAACGTGCGGATGCACGAGGAGGCCCAGCGGCTGTCGCTGACCGACCCCCTGACCGGGCTGTGGAACTACCGTTACCTGCGGGAATCGCTGCGCCGGGAGGTGGAGCGGGCGAGTCGTTTCGGGCGCATGCTGGCGGTGCTGGTGCTCGACCTCGACCACTTCAAAGAGGTGAACGACACGTACGGGCATGCCGCCGGTGACGCCGTGCTGAGCGAGTTCGCCCGGCGCATCCGGGTCGGGTTGCGTGAGGTCGACGTGGCGTTCCGCCAGGGTGGCGAGGAGTTCGTGGTGCTGTTGCCCGAGACCGACGGGTACGGCGGAGCGATCGTCGCCGAACGTCTCGGCGCGGCGGTGCGCGACCGTCCGGTCACGGTCGACGGCGTCCAGATCCCGATCAGCGTGTCCATCGGGGTGGCGGTCTATCCCGAGCACGGTGAGAATTCACCCCAGGTGCTGGCCGCGGCCGACCGGGCGCTCTACGCGGCCAAGAACGCCGGCCGGGACACGTACCGGCTGGCCGAACCCGCCGATGTGACGAAGTCACACGTTTCCTCCGGGGATCATGAAGGAAACTTTGATCAGGCCACGGCGGTCCCGAGCGGGTTGAGACCGCAGCAACACAGACGTGGCCGATAGTCTCGCGGCATACCACGGGCACGACTGAGCGAAGGTGCGGTGACCTTGATGACCACGAACGCGCATGCGTCCGGCCGTCGAGCAGTGAAGGCCGTGATCCCAGCGGCCGGCCTGGCGACCCGGTTCCTGCCGGCCACCAAGGCCGTTCCCAAGGAGCTGCTGCCCGTGGTCGACCGCCCTGTCCTGCAGTACATCGTGGAGGAGGCGGCGGCCGCCGGCATCACCGATGTCCTGCTCGTCACCGGCCGCGGCAAGACCTCGATGGTCGACCACTTCGACCGCCGGCCCGACGTCGAGGCCCGGCTCGAGGAGAAGGGCGATCTCAAACGGCTTGCGGAGGTACGCCGTACGAGCGAACTGGCCGACATCTACACCTGCCGCCAGGGCGAGCCGCTCGGGCTGGGTCATGCCGTCGGCACCGCTGCCTCGCACGTCGGGGACAACGCGTTCGCCGTCCTGCTGGGTGACGAGTTCGTCGAGGAGGACAAGCCTCTCCTTCCCGCGATGCTCGACCTCCAAGCCCGTACGGGGGGAATTGTCCTTGCCCTGGGTGAGGTGAAGCCCGAGGAGACATCCCGCTACGGCATCGCCTCGGTCAACCCCTCGGCTGAGGGCGGCGACACCGTCGAGATCACCGGGCTGGTCGAGAAGCCCGCCCCCGAGGAAGCGCCGAGCAACCTGGCCGTGCTGGGCCGCTACATCCTGCCCGCGAGCATCTTCGAGGCCATCGACAACACCAAGCCCGGCAGCGGTGGCGAGATCCAGCTGACCGATGCGATGGCGCAGCTGCTGGCCGACGGCGTCCCGGTGCACGGCATCATCTACCGCGGCCACCGCTACGACACCGGCATGCCGCTGGGCTACTTGCAGACGGTCGTCATGCTGGCGGCCAAACGGGAAGATCTCGGCGAGGAGTTCCGGAGCTGGCTGGCGGAGTTCGTCGCCGGCGGTGCGAAAGGATGACAGCCACGGCCGATGCCGAGGCGGCCGCCAACGAGCTGATGCCGCTCGCCGAATACCTGGGCAGCGTGCTGCGCAGGTTGCGGGCGCTGCCTCCGCTCGACCTCGACCTCACCCAGGCCCACGGCAACGTGCTGGCCAACGACGTGCTCGCGCCGCACCCCTATCCGGCCTTCGACCAGGCCGCGATCGACGGGTACGCGGCCCGCTGGGAAGACCTGACCGGGGCGGGGCGGGTCGGATCCCACCCCGCCTTCGGGCGGTTCGAGGGCGGTTCGCGGCCGGTGCGGCTCAACGTCGTGGGTGACCTCGGCGCGGCGAGCTGGCGTCCGGTACGCCTCACGCCGGGCACCTGTTTCTCGGTGGCGGCCGGGGCGCCGTTGCCGATCGGCTCCGACGTGGTCGTCCCGGTGCACTGGACCGACCAGGGCATGGCGGCCGTCGAGATCCTGCACGCGCCCAAACGGGGTTCGGGCGTACGCCGGGCCGGTGACGAGATCGCGGCCGGGCAGGTGCTGGCGCCGGCCGGGGCGTACGTGACCCCGGCCATGGTGGCGACGTTCGCCGCCTCGGGCATCGGGCACGTCGTGGTGCGGCCCAGCCCGCGCGTGGTGGTCGTGGCGACCGGCGACGAACTGGTCGACGTGGGCCGGCCCAGCCAGCCCGGCCAGGTCGTCGACGCCAACTCGCACGCGCTGACGGCCGCCGCGGTCGAGGCGGGCGCTCTCGCGTACCGGATCGGGATCTGCGACGACGACCCCGAGGGCCTGCGCGGGCTGCTGGAGGACCAGACCCTGCGGGCCGACCTGATCATCACCACCGGCGGCACCGGCAGCGGCCCCGGCGACATGCTGCGACGCGTGCTCTCCCGGCGCGACCCCGGCCGGGGCGCGGTCGAGTTCACCGACGTCGCACTCAGCCCCGGCGCCACCCTCGGATTCGGCACGGTCGGCGGCGAAGAGGTGCCCGTCGTGTGCCTGCCCGGCGAGCCCGGCTCGGCCCTGATCGGCTTCGAGGTGCTGGCCCGCCCGGTCATCCAGCTGCTGGCCGGCGCCGAACCGGTCTTCCGCCCCAGCGTGAAGGCGCACCTGCTCGAGACGGTGTCCTCACCCGGCGGGCTGCGCGAGTTCCGCCCCGCCCACGTGGCCGAACGGCGCGGCGGGGGACATACGGTGCAGCCGCTGGCCGGTGGGCCGTACACTCTCTCCGGCCTGGCCGAGGCCAACGGACTATTGGTGCTCGGCGAGCGCGTCACCACGGCAGCGGCCGGCTCGACCGTGGATGTGCTGTTACTCGACCGGAGGCGATAGATGCTGGGGTCCACGCCCGGATGGCCCGCCGTGCTGGCGGACGGTCCGGTGCTGTTGCGGCCCTACAAGCGCGGCGACGGCAAGAGCTGGTCCGAGGTGCGCATCGCCAACCAGGAGTGGCTCGCCCCCTGGGAATCGGCGCCGCCCGGCCCGTGGTCCGAGATGAACTCGACGCGCGCCTTCTCCTACGTCTACGCCGACATGCGCCGGGCCGCGCGGCGCGGCGACAGCATGCCGTTCGCGGTCTGCTGGCGCGAGACCGACGGCCGTGAACGGCTCGTCGGCCACCTCAACCTGGGCAACATCGTGCGGCGGGCCTTCAGTTCCGCGTACGCCGGTTACTGGGTCGACCATCGAGTGGCCGGTCGCGGCGTGATCCCCACGGCCCTCGCGCTCGCCGTCGACCACGCGTTCGGCCCCGGCGGGCTGCACCGCATCGAGGTCAACATCCGCCCCGAGAACCGGCCGTCACGGCGTGTCGTCGAGAAGCTGGGCTTCCGCGAGGAGGCCTACCACCAGCGCTACATGCACATCGACGGCGGCTGGCGTGACCACCTCGGATACGCGTTGACCAGCGAGGAGATCGCCGCCGAGGGTGGCCTGATGGCCCGGTGGCGGCGCGTCCGGGCCTGACGCCAGTTTGTGCCTTATTGATCCTTACAGCTCGACACGCCCGGCGCGGCGTGCGCATTTCCGCAGCTCGCGGCCGTAGCCTCGGGGAGATTGGGTCTTTGCGGTCCGCTTTGCTCGTGTATGCGCTCCTGGATGCCTGAGCGGGCCGCCCGAAGCTGGCGGAAGGGGAGAGGGTGCCGACCTCGGTGCTCCTCGCCGTCCTCGCCGCGGCCGGACTGCTCGCCCTCGCACCAGCGCTCGTGCGCCGGTACGACGCCACCGAGCGGTTGGCCGCGGAGCGGGCGTCGTCGACGGCGAGGGTGCTGCAGCGCCACCGCCGTCGTCGCACTGTGCCCGGACGACGCCCGATCAACCCTGGTCGCCTGGTCACGGTTACGGTTCTCGCCCCTTCGGGTGATGTTCCGGAGCGCCCGCAACGCCGCCTGCGCCTGGTCACACCCGGCCGGCGCCCCGCCCGTCGCCCGCCACCGAGGCGGCACACCCCCGCGGTCGTACGCCGTCGCCGGGTCTTCGCCGCGCTGCTGCTGCTCAACTTCATCGAGCTGATCGGCGTGCTCGCGGTCGGCCCCGGCTTCTGGATCGGCTTCGCGGTGACCGGCGCCCTGCTGGCGTTCGACCTGGTGCACCTGCGCAACCGGGCCCTGGCCGACCGCCGGCGCCGCCGCATCGAGGCCCGCGAGGCGGCGTGGCTGGCCGCACGCCAGGCCGAGGTGCGCCGGGCTCAGGCCCGCCGGGCGGCCCAGCGCCGCGAGAAGCAGAAGCAGTTGGCGGCCCAGCGCGAGGCGGCCCGCCGCACGGCGATGGGCCTCGACCGCGACGAGGATGCACCACCCCCGACCGCGCCGCCGTCGGTGTACTACCGCCGGGCGGGCGGCCTGCGCGGACGCCCCTACGAAGCGGGAGGCCGACACCACACGGCATGAGTGGGGTCGGTTCGCGGGGCGGCCGGTGGACCTGTTAACCTTGCTGCGGTTCCACGGACTGCGGTTCGCGGGCTGGTAAGGGGCTGTGGCGCAGTCTGGTAGCGCACCTCGTTCGCATCGAGGGGGTCTGGGGTTCAAATCCCCACAGCTCCACGAGCTTTGTCGCCCCGTGTCCGCTGAAGTGCGCGGACCGGGGCGCTCTCTATATCTGCTCAGGGGGCCGAGCCCCCTGAAACCCCACGGTGCGGTTGCCGGCTCGGCGAGTCGGTTCGGGTGAGTGGGTGGCGGGGCTCGCGCTTTGCGCTCGACCCGGAAACGGGCCGCGCTCCGCGCTCGACCCGGAAACGGGCCGCGCTCGACGCCGGTGCGGAGACGGCTAGAACTCGGGAACTCGCGGTTTTCGGTGGGCTGTGGCTGCTGCGGGGGTCAGCTCTGCTCTTAGTGCTTCTACGGTGGCCTGGAATGCGGCCTCGGTGGTCTGGCGGTGGTCTGCTGGTTCGCCGGGGGTGGTTTGGTAGAGCAGGTCGTTGACTGTTCTGGCGGCGGCTACTGCGGTCGGGGAACAGAGCAGTTCGATTGCGGTTCTCGCGGTGCGCATCCGGGCCCGTAGGTCTTCGCGCTCGTCCTGGTTCATTCCGGCCTCGCCGGCGCGGCGGTACTCGTTGATCAGGCGTCGTACGGCGGTCACGAAATCTACCGAGTGGCGGAGTCGCTGGTCCCGCAGCCAGTTGTCGTGTTCGCGGGCTCGATGGTGGCGGGCCGTGATGATGGCGCTGACGATGCCGATGCCGGCCACGACCAGGCCGGCGATGCCGCCCACCAGAGCCGGTCCCAGGGTCCCCATGGCGCTGAACCCTAGGAGACATCGACAGGTGTGGACATCGAACATTCGTCCACACCGGACGCTCGCTCAGCGGGAAACGGCGGCGGCTCGGGGGCAGAGGATGATGACGCAGCTGTCCACGCGGACGTCGTCGAGCAGGAGGCCATAGCCGGCGGGGGTGGTGGTGCCGGCGAACTCGATCTTCAGGGAGCGGGACTTGGCCAGGACGTATGTGGTGTGCCGGGTGTAGCCCATGTTGTCGCGGGAGCGGCCTGCGGTGTTGAACGTCAGGGTCTGGGTGGGTTGGTTGTTGACCCGCAGTTCGCCGGTCTTGACGGCGGGCGGGCCCACGTAATTGCCGCCCAGGGCGTAAGTGATCCGGTACGTCAGCAGCGGTGTGGTGGGGACCGTGCGGGTCACGGCGCCGTTTGTCGTGCCGTCCAGGTCCAAGTTCTGGCGGCCCTCGGCGGTGGTCCACAGGTGGGTTGTGGAGAGGTCCACATCGCCGGCGGAGACCTGCCACGGGCCGATCTGGGTGCCTGCGGACAAGCGGGAGAAGCCGCTCGGGACGGCAGGTGACTCGAAACCGTCCTGAAAAGCGGGGGCGACGACTGGAGCGGGAGCGGCCAGGAGCGCGGCGGCCAGAAGGGCTCGCATGGGGGACCTCCGTCGGGTGGGCTCGGGAACGAGATCACCGTAGCGGCGGTCGGACGAAACGGGACGTAGCGGACAGCGTGTTGCCGGCCCGCCGAGGACGGCGGACCGGCAACAAGACGGTCAGGAACTGGTGGCGGCCAGGCTGACCGTGAATGGGGCATCCCTGATCACGGACGTGTGGCCGTCGGCGATCAGGGTGTAGGTGCCGGCAGCGGGGAAGGTGCACTTCCCGAGGGGGACGCTGCCGGCCGTCTCGCAAGGCGACGCACCGTCGGCGTCGCGGATGGTGATGCTCCGGGTGTCGCCGCCGGTGCCGAGGGCGGTGACGTCATAGGTGCCCGCGGCCGGCACGGTCAGCGAACGGCACCGGATACCGCTCGGCTGGTCGGTGCCGCCCACCGTGACCGCGGGGCAGCCGACGGCGGGGGTGAGCGAGCGGATCTGGATCTCGTCCTCCCCGCCGTCCGGTGGGGCGATCGTCGAGACCCGGTACGGGCCGGGGCCGGTGAGCTCGCACGGCGGGTTGTACCGGCTCGGGAAGCCGCAGACGCCGGTGCCCGAAGCGTCGTAGATGACAAGGATTCCGGTCTCGGAGAAGCCGAGGATCTTGTCGCCGGCCGTGCCCTCGAACGTGGTGCAGTGGGCCTCGAGCGGGTCGCCGGTCGGGATACGGACGGGCGCCGCGTCCCAGGCCGTGCTGATCCGGCCGGTGCAGTCGGCCGGGTCTTCCAGGACGGCCGCGACCCGGTAGCTGATCGGCTCGGTGCCGTAGCGGTTGCTGACCTCGATCGCGTATTCGCCGGTGGTGCGGATCAGGCAGCGCCAGAGGACGCCGCGCGGGGCCAGGCAGACGCGGTCACCGTTCGCGTTGCGGACGAAGGCCGAGATGCTGTTGCCCGCGCCGCGGACCTGGATGTAGTGCCAGCCGGCCGTGAGCTTGACGTCGTGGCAGCCCGCCTGGCCGGCCGGCACCGTGACCGTGCCGATCTGCTCGGGGGCGAGCGGGCCGTAACGGGCCTCGGTCACCGAGGTGCACGTGGGCGGCTCCGGCTCGGGTTCCGGCTCGGGGTCGGGTTCCGGCTCGGGCTCGGGGGCCGATCCGTACGAGCGGGTGATCTGGTATTTCGCCGCGGTCGGGTCGGCCGTCAGCACGAGCCGGAGCAAGGTGCCGACCGAGATCTCACACGTGAAGACCATCTGGTCGCCGCCCTCGCAGGGCGGGCCGGCGGTCGGACGGACCGAGGCCCGGATGGTGCCCGCGCCGCTGGTCCGCTGCATGGCCACCTCGAACTCGGGGGCGTTGCGGTCGGGCACGAAGTCGAAGCACTGGGTGAACTGGCCGGGGCGGAACGACACCGTCACCGATGGGTCCCAGGGCCGGCAGTTCCAGATCGAGTGCTTGTCCTGCAGGGCGAAGATGTAGTCGCCGGTCGTGGCGTCCGCCGGCGCGGTCACCAGCATCCGGAAGGTCGCCGGGCCGGGCAGATCGCACTCCACGGTGGAGCAGACGACGTTGTTGTCGCTGTCGTAGTAGCGGATGACCGGCACGCCCGCACCGGAGGCGTTCGGCGGCAGCACCAGGCTGGTCTCCGACTCCCACGGGGTCGGGAACTCCCAGCAGTCGACCTGGCCGACCGCCCGGAACTTGCCGCGCGCGTTCGGGCCGGCCACGCCCTGGGTGGTGGTGGCCTTGCAACCGGGCCCGTTCATCGCGGCGAACGTGGTGGTGAACGAGCTGGTGACGATGCGGTTGTTCATCGTCTCGGCGATCACCAGATAGCGCCCGGCGGCCGGGAACGTGCAGACCTCCTGCTGGAGGACGGGCCTCGGGGTGGTGGTGCAGACCGGCTTGCCGTCCGGGGCGAGGACGCCGGTGAGCTGACCGACGTTGGCGGGGGTGCGGAAGCGTACGAGATAGGTGCCCGCGGCCGGAACGTCGAGCACGCGGCAGCGGACGTCGCTGAACCGGTTGGTCGAGCCGAACGGCTTCGGTTCGTGAACCGGGCAGCCCTTCGGGTCGGTCACCGAGCGGACCTGGATCTCGTTGCTGGTGGCCGCGGCCGGCGCCGCGGTCATGGCCAGGAAGGTGCCCGCGCCGGTGAGCCGGCAGGGGTCGTTGTACTGCGACGTCGGCAGGTGGCAGACGAGGCTGCCGTCGAGCTTGCGGACGTTGGCCGAGGCGGCCGGGTTGTAGACGTACACCTTCTCGCCGTCGGACCCGGTGAACCGGACGCAGTTGGCCTCGAGGTCGGTGCTCGGCGCGGGCGCGGTGACGGTGTTCCACGCGGTGCGGACCCGGGTCGTGCAGTGCGCCGCGTCCTGCCGGATCACGGCCGTGCGGTAGGTCAGAGTCTGGCTGGTCGGGTTGGCCAGCTGGACGGTGTAGACGCCGGAGGCGGGGATGTCGCACTCGAGCGCGTCGCAGACCTGGTTGCCGGACGCGTCGCGCACGGTGCCGAACCGCGGCGGCCGGGCGTCGTTGCGGATCTGGAGGTAGTGGGGGCCGGCGGTGAGGGCGACCTCGTGGCAACCCGTCTCGCCCGGCAGCACCTCGCCGGTGCCGATCTGGTCGGCGGCGAGATCGCCGAAGTGGCCCTCTCGAAGCGGCGTGCAGGAGGTGGGTGCGGCTGCCTTTGAGGAAGGAGGGGCAGGAGAGGCGGCATCGGCGACGCCGGTGAAACTCGTGGCCAGGATCAGGCCGCACGCCAGTGCGGCACCCCATCGTTTCAAGTCGTTTCCCCCGTGACTCGATCGGTGTGTCCCCAGTGGATACCACGCGGGACATCGATCTCTCCACCCCGCTCATGACATATGCGTAAGCGGGACGCATATGTCATCAGCTAGAAGCGGCGCCGTGGGTGATTCGCACCGAAGATGAGGGTTGCTACTTTTGTGTGGTACCTCTGAGAGCAAGCCTCGGAGGTGACCCATGAAAGCGCCCAAGCCCGACAACGAGACCGACCGGCTCGCCGCCCTCTACTCGCTCGACATCCTCGACAGCGCGCCGGAGCAGGACTTCGACGACATCGTCGCGCTCGCGTCGAACGTCTGCGGAACACCGATGTCTCTGGTCACTCTGCTCGACACGGATCGCCAGTGGTTCAAGGCCCGGGTCGGCATGGAACAGACCGGGACCGACCGGGACACGTCGTTCTGCGCGCACGCGATCATGGGCCGGGACCTGTTGGTCGTGCCGGATGCCACCAAGGACCGCCGGTTCGCCGACAACCCGCACGTGACCTGCGAGGACGGCATCCGCTTCTATGCCGGGGCGCCGCTGCTGACGACCGACGGGTTCGCGCTGGGGACGCTCTGCGTGGTCGACAACGAGCCCCGCCGCCTCGACCTCGAGCAGCTCCAGGCGCTGCGCGCGCTCGCCCGGCAGGTCGTCTCGCAGATGGAGATGCGCCGGCACGCGGTCGCGCTGGCCAACACCACGGCCCGGCTGCAGGAGCTGGAGCGGCGCAAGGACGACCTGGCCGGCCTGCTCGGCGGGGACCTGCGGGCACCGTTGCGCCTGATCTCGGCGTACGTGGAAAAGCTCGGGAAGACCGGTTACCACGACGCCGAGATGGCCGACCTCATCGGGCGCGCCACCGCCGGTCACATCCGCGGCTTCCTCGACCTGCTGCACCATCTGAGCGAGATGGCCGAGGCCGGGTTCGGCACCGAGGCGCTGCACATGCGTCAGATCGACCTCACCCGCATCACCCAGCGCGCCGTCGACGCGGTGCGGCCGATCGCGGCCACCAAGCAGATCTGGATCCTCAACCAGGCGGGCGGCCCGGCCCTGCCGATCATCGCCGACCCCGTACGGCTCGAGCAGGTGCTCACCCACCTGCTGTTCGCCGCGGTCAAGTACACGCCGTCGGGTGGACGGGTGCGGGTGGGAACCGAGATCGAGTCGGGCCCGGCCGTACGCCTCGACGACATGGACATGCCCGACGGCATGCGGCCCGAACTGTTCCCGCACCTCTACTACGGCGCCATCGCCAACCCGGCCACCATCCCGGGACCCGACCGGGGCCTGGCCGTGGCCAAGAAGATCCTCGACGCGCACCACGCGACGGTGGCGCTCTCGGACCGGCCCGGCGACGGCACCTCGCTGCACGTCGTGTTCCCGTCGGCCGACCTCACGCCGGCCGCCATGCTGGACGAGCTGATCTCCGTCTGAGACACATCGGCCCGCGCCCGCTCGGCTGCAGTTCGAGCGGGCGCGGGCCGACGCTTCACCCGGTGTAGACCGGGCCGGATCCGCCACCCGGGGGCGAGCCGGCTGACGGAAGGTCTTCGGGGCCCAGTTCGGCGGTGTGGCCGCGGGCCGATTGGGTCGGCACCGCGGGGCGGGCGACCGCCCGGCCCGCCGCCGGATGGGAGTCGGCGCGCCCCTGACCCAGTGTCGACGGCCAAGTGTCCACAACGGGCGCAACATCGCGGGGTACGGGAGGGGGAACGGCTTCCGCCCGTACGCCCAGACCGGCTCGGTGCAGTTTGTGCCAGCGCAGCCGTCCGCCGGTCAGGGCCGTGGTCGCCGACTGCATGAGCACCAGATACATCAGCTGCCGGTAGGCGAACTGCTGCAACGGCAACCGCCACAGCGGCTTCAGCGACTCCTTGTCGAAGCGGAACGCGACCGCGGCCGTGAACAGCTGCAGGGCCAGCATGCCGAGCCAGGCGATGACGGTCTCCTCCAGCTCCCAGAAGACCAGGCCGTACAGGAGCATGATGTCGACGACCGGGGCCAGCATCGGCAGCGCCACCCCGAACAGGGCCAGGAACGGCAGCCCGACCCGGCCGAAGCGACCCGACGGGCCCTTGTCGAACAGGGCGCGACGGTGCTTCCACATCGCCTGCATGGTGCCGTAGCTCCACCGGTACCGCTGGCGGTACAGCTGCTCCAAAGTGGCCGGTG
Source organism: Paractinoplanes ovalisporus (assembly GCF_016834655.1). GTDB lineage: Bacteria > Actinomycetota > Actinomycetes > Mycobacteriales > Micromonosporaceae > Actinoplanes > Actinoplanes ovalisporus. The sequence goes on along the minus strand of NZ_JAENHP010000024.1, from coordinate 109,967 downwards.
CCTCGGTCCAGGCCTTGGCATCCTCCGCGTAGACGACGCGCCAGCCCTGCCGCAGCATGGCCATCGTGACGTCGGTGTCCTCGGCCAGCGTCTCGTCGCTGATCCCGCCCACCTGGGCCAGGGCCTCGCGCCGGAACGCGCCGATCGCCCCGGGGACGGTCGGCATGATGCCCAGCACCTCGTAGAGGCGGCGGTCCAGGTTGAAGCCGATCACGTACTCGATGTGCTGCCAGGCCGCGACCATCTTCTCCCGGTTGCCGACCTTGACGTTGCCGGCGATCGCCCCGACGGTGGGGTCGGCGAACGGCTGCACCAGCGTACGGATCGAGTCCGGCTCGAAGATCGTGTCGCCGTCCACGGTGACGATCAGGTCGTGGCGCGCGAGGGCGATGCCCGTGTTCAGCGCGTTCGACTTTCCGCCATTGGGTACGCGTACCACCCGTACGTTGGGAAGCCGCATCTGCTCGACCAGCGAGGCCGTCCCGTCCGTGGAGCCGTCGTCGACGACCACGACCTCGATCGCCGGGTAGTCGCCGCCGGCCAGGGAGCGTACGGCGGCCTCGATGCCTTCCTTCTCGTTGTAGGCGGGCACGATGACCGACACCGGCTCGACCACCGGAGGACCCCAGCTCCAGCCCGGCTTGCGGCGCTGCCGGGTGTGCCGGGTGGCGAGGAGCAGCAACAACGCCGTACGGCCGATGGTGAGTGCCCCCACGACCAGGAACAGGATGGCGATGAACCAGACCAGGCCGTCGGCGACCCGTACGGTCCAGATGACCGCGCTGCCCCGCCACACGTCGCTGCCGGCCGCGTCGGGGTTCTCCGGCAGCAGCGGCACCTTCCCCGCGGCGGCACTGTTGCTCTGCTCGATCGTGCGGTTCAGGCCCTCGGTGACCGTGGTGAACGTGTAACCGCGGGCCTTCATCATCGGGATGAACTCGCGCAGCGCCGCCACCGACTGCTGCCGGTCGCCGCCCGCGTCGTGGAACAGGATGACCGCCGAGCTCTCGCCGGCCGGGGTCGCGTTCTTCACGATCTGCGGCACGCCCGGCTTCTGCCAGTCCTCGCTGTCCAGGTCGTTGACGACGACCAGGTAGCCCTGCCGGCCCGCGTCCTTGATGATCTTCCAGTTGGTCTCGTCGATCGCGGCGTTCTTCGACGAGTACGGGAACCGGGCCAGGTTGGTGTGCACGCCGGTGGCCCGGGCGATCGCGACCTGGGTCTGCGAGAGCTCGAGGGTGCGCCGCCATGGCGCGAGGCGCTGCAGGTTCGGGTGGGTGAAGGTGTGCAGGCCCAGCTCGTTGCCCTCGTCGGTGATCCGCTTGGTGAGCTCGGGGTGCCGGGAGACCTCGGAGCCGACCACGAAGAACGTGCCGTGCGCGTCGTTCTCCTCGAGCACGTCGAGAATCTTCGGCGTCCACGTCGGATCGGGGCCGTCGTCGAAGGTCAGCGCGATCGTCTTCGCGGGCATGCGGCTGGTGCTCGCCTGGCCGCCGGTGGTGTTGATGACCGGGCCGCCGTTGAGGATCTCCTCGGGGACGCCGGCCTGGTCGCCGACCTCGGAGTCGAGGTGGTCGCTCTTGAATTCGGCGTTGATGTACGCCTGCACGACCAGGACGCCGACGAAGACCAGCACCAGCAGCGTGCCGAGCATGATCCGGGGGCGGGGCAGGAGCCGTCTCCGGACCGGGCCGCGGCCGCGGGTGCGGGCCCGGCGGGTGGGCATCGGCGGGGGTGTGTTGGGTGCCGGGGCCTGGTGAGCGGGGGTGTGGGTCACTGAAGCACCTTGGTCGTGAGGGATATGGATTCGGTGAGGACCAGGTCGGTGGCCTGCAGGGCCTGAGGGGTTATGTCGGTGGGGTCGTCCTTGTCGTCGCCGCTGTCGCTGTCGCCGCCGTTGTTGTTGTTGCTGCCGATCGGTTCCGGGGTCGCCGTGCCACTGCCGCCTCCGGTGCCGCCGCTGCTTCCGCCTCCGTTGGCTTCGCCGCCGCTGCTTCCGCCGTTGCTTGTTCCGGTCCCGCTTGTTCCGGTCCCGCTTGTTCCGCCTCCAGACTGGGACGAGCCCGAGCCGCTCGGGCTCGGGCTCGTCGGGTTGTCCACGGCGCCACCGCCGCCGGACCCACCAGTTCCGCTGCTGGGCGGCGGGACGGGGTTGGCCGGCGGGTCCACCGGGGTGCTGGGCGGGGTGCTGTCCGGCGGATCGTTGATCACCGGCGGCGGGTTGGTGTCGGTCGGCTGGGTCGTCGACTCGGTGGGCGGGTTCGCCGGGGGCTTCTTCACCGGGGGCTTCGTCGTCGGCGACGCGGAGGGCGTGGGCGACTTCGAGGGAACCCGGGTGGACTCCAGCCGAGGGGTTTGCGGCCGGACGGTGGTCCGGCGCACCTCGGGGACGTAGAGGGCGCGCGCGGCCTGGGTCGGCGTGGGCGTCGGGGCCGGGCTCGGGGCGACGGCCGGCTTCTCCTCCTTCTTCTCGGGCTCGAGACCGGGCAGAGGCAGCACAGCGCTGGAGCGGACGGGGCCGCCGGCCAGGCTGACGCTGATCAGGCCGCCATAGAGCATGACCAGCGCGCCGAAGGCGTACGCGAGCCGCCGCAAGAACCGGCTGCGGCGCCCGGTGCTGTCCACGAACACCGGTGCGGGCGTCTCGACCGAGATCACTTCAGTTTCCGGGAACTCGGACGCGACGAATTGCGGGTTTTCTGGCTCGTGCGAAGTCACGCGGCGAGCTTAAAAAGATATTTGGAGATCTTGGTGGCGCTCACTCTTCCGCATGACGGATGATCGTTAAGCGGAAATCAACCGAAATGATGAGGCCTGGAGTTTGACCAGATGGGGGCTCATCTGTGCCACGGCCGAGAGGGCGTCGCTGAGCTGCGGCGAAATGGTGAATGGGCCGAGGTTACGCGGTTTTACCAATTGTTTCGCTGTCGTATCCCCGACAATGAAAGAGGCTAAAGCCCGAAGCTTATTCGCATGGCGATATGCACTTCTTGTAAAGAGTAAACCGTTATGTCCGAATTGTCGAATCGGCTTGATCGAAATTTGAAAGTTCCCCTGGCCACCCGTTGTGTCCGACATCGGAGGTCGTTAAGCTTGCTCGTGCGCGCCCCTATCGCCCGCTTCCCCCGTGGCAGGCGATCGGGGCGCGCCCTTTCTTTCTCCGGGCCCGCTCGCGGTGAGTTTTCCCGCCGGCTCTGAGCCCTCTGTGGATGTCCACGAAACCCCGGTCGCCGCTCCGGTGGACAACTCCGGGCTTCCCGCTTGACACGCGTTAGGGTCGGCCCCGCCGCTTTTCCCTGGGCGGGCGGGGGAGGTGGTGGCTGCTCAAACGATCTTGATATCTGATGATCTTGATAAGCGGTGGGGAAAGTGTCGAGCCGCCGCGTGGCGGGTGCCACGGCGACGGCTCGAGTAGGGCGGGAAGGGCGGGCCTAGATCCAGCGACCGCCCAACCACATTCGGCCGGACCAACTGTCGTACGGGATGGTCTGGGCCGTGAAGATCGGATAGAAGTAGGCGAAGCAGACGGCTACCAGCACGATGAAGGCGCCGGCCACGACCGTGCCTATGAGCTGGCGGTCCGATCTCGCGGAGCCCTGCGCTATGCCTTCGGGTGGCGTCATGATCGCGCCGAGGACGTAGACGACGGCCAGGATCAGGAACGGCAGGGCCGGCAGCACGTAGAACGAGAACATCGTGCGGCCGTCCTTGACCGCGTAGTAGAACCACGGCAGCAGGCCCGCCACGACCGGCACCAGGATCGCCCACGCGCGCCAGTCCCGCCGGGCCAGGCCGAACCAGATCAGGCCGGCCAGCGCGGGGAGGAACGACCACCACAGGATCGGCGTGCCGAGCAGCAGGATCTCGCGGGCGCAGCTGGGGGCGCCGCAGTTGCCGCCGTTGTTCCAATAGAACGCGACCGGCCGCCCGAGCAGCAGCCACTGCCACGGCCACGACTGATAGACGTGCCGTTCGGTCAGGCCGCTGTGGAACCGGTACGCCTCGTGGTGGTAGTGCCACAGGTTGAGCAGCGCGCCGATCACCGGCGGCTCGCTCATGCCGTTGGCCTCGCGGTAGTGGCGGAAGTAGCCGGTGTCGGTGACGAACCAGCCGGTCCAGGTGGCCAGGTAGATCACGAAGGTGAGCGCAAAGCTGAGCAGCAGCCAGCCGAGGTCGCCGATGACGCCGGCCAGGAACGGGCCCTGCACCCCGGCCGAGCGCCGCGCCTGCACGCGCCACAGGATCACCAGCGCGGCCAGGAACGGCGCGAAGAACAGGGCGCTCCACTTCACGCCGCAGGCCATGCCGAACGTGACCCCGGCGACCAGCAGCCACCACGGCACGATCCGGGGCACGTGGGGCGTCTTCGCGGGGTCGTAGCCGTTCTCGAGCGCCTTCAGCCACTGGCGGCGGTAGTGGTCGCGGTCGAGCACCAGCGCCGCGAACGTGGCCAGGATGAACGTGCCGAGGAAGATGTCGAGCAGCGACGTGCGCGAGAGCACCAGCTGGAAGCCGTCGAGCGTCATCAGCAGGCCGGCCAGGCCCGCGAGCAGCACCGAGTGGAACAGCCGGTAGGTGACCCGGATCAGGATCAGGATCATCACGATGCCGGCGATCGCGGCCGGGAAGCGCCAGCCCAGCTCGTTGTTACCGAAGATCATCTCGCCGCCGGCGATCAGCCATTTGCCGAGCGGCGGATGCACCACATACGCCGGGCCGTTGGTCTTCTCGTCCCACTCGACGCCGTGCTGCAGCATGTCCCAGGCGTCGGTCGGGTAGTACACCTCGTCGAAGATGTACCCCTTCGGGCTGCTGATCCCGTTGAGCCGCAGGATCGCCGCGATCGCCACGATCACGCCGGTGACCAGCCACGAATGCGGGTTGAGCCAGTTGTCGAGCGTGCTGAGCCGTCGCCGCACGATCTCCGGGACGGCGCGGACGCCCCCGGGTTCGTCCGCCGACGGCGGTTCCGGGGTGCGTTCTGTCTCCGTCGTCGCCGCCGTAGTCACCCCGCGATCGTAGGACCTGCGTCCGGGAGGTGGTGCCCGCCGTCACCTCGTCGCGGCGTGTGATGGACTTTCCGGGTGGTTCCCACCAACGAAGGCCGCGTGGTGCTGGTCGGCGCTCCGCTGGGCAACATCGGCGACGCCTCGGCCCGTCTGCGCGAGATCCTGTCCACCGCCGACGTGGTCGCCGCCGAGGACACTCGTCGCCTGGCCCGTCTGGCTCGCGATCTGAACGTCACGGTCGCCGGGCGGGTCGTTTCATATTTTGAGGGAAACGACGAAAGGCGCACGCCCGAGCTGGTCGAGGCGCTGGCCGGGGGCGCGGTCGTCGCGGTGGTCACCGATGGCGGCATGCCGAGCGTCTCCGATCCCGGATACCGCCTCGTGCGGGCCGCCTTGGACGCCGGTTATCCGGTCACCGCCGCGCCCGGGCCGAGTGCGGTCACCACGGCTCTCGCGCTCTCGGGTCTGCCGAGTGACCGCTTTGTGTTCGAGGGCTTCCTTCCCCGTACGGGCTCGAACCGCCGATCGCGACTGCGGGAGCTCGCCGCCGAGCCGCGCACGCTGGTCTTCTTCGAGGCGCCGCACCGGATCGCGGGCATGCTGGCCGATCTCGCGGCCACCTTCGGCGACGAGCGGCCCGCCGCGGTCTGCCGGGAGCTGACCAAGACGTACGAGGAGATCAGGCGGGACACCGCGGCCGAGCTCGCCGTGTGGGCGCAGCGGGAGGAGCCCCGGGGCGAGATCACCGTGGTGGTGGGCGGCGCCCCGGAGCGCCCGGCCGAGCGGCCCGCCGACGAGGAGCTGCGGGCGGCGGTCGCGGCCCGGGAAGCGGCCGGATCGTCGCGGCGCGACGCCATCCAGGCCGTCGCCGACGAGTTCGGGATCAAGAAGCGCGAGGTGTACGCGCTGGTGCACGGCTAATAAGCAGCGGCCAGGAACCCGGCCAGCAACGCCAGGGGGCCGGCCAGGCTGAGCAGCACGGCGCCGCGCCGGGCCCGGGCCGTCTCGAGCCGCCGGGCCTTGGTCACGCCCGCGATCGCATAGCCGCAGAGCAGCACGAGCGCGAACCCGAGCAGCCAGCGCAGCTGGAGCAGGGCGCCGGTCCCGCCGACGTACGCCTGCCGGCTGTCCGGACTGACCATGCGGGCCGGAGTCACCGTGCCCGCGATCCGGGCCTGCCCCTCGACGCCGAGCAGTCGCACCTGCGTGATCGTGTAGCGGCCGTCGCCCGACACGAACCGGCCCGAGCAGCGCTGGGTCACGCCGTCGCCGCTGCACTGGGTCGTCGTGACGTATCCCTGGTCGCCGTGGCCGACCGCGAGCCAGAAGGGTTCCGCGCTGACCCAGGCGAAGAACGCCGCCACCAGGCCGAGCGCCACGAGCGACACCTGGGCCGAGAGCGGCAGCCCGGACGGTTTGCGGGTGGCCCGGCCGGTGCCGCGGTGCCGGGCCCGGGTGAGCACCGGCGGCGGCTCCTCGCCGGGCGGGACCTCGATCGTGTCGTCCGTCTGGTCGCGCCAGAACGTGGAGTTCTCGAGCCGCTGGAGGCGGGCGTCGGTGGCCGGGGTGCCGGTCGGCGGGGGCAGCGGCTCGGTGGGCCGGACCTGTTGGCGGGGCCGCATCGGCATCGGATGGTCCAGCGGCACGGTCGGGCGGTGGTGCAGGCTCGGCTCGGGCAGCACCATCACGTCCTCGGGCGGAGGCGTGACCTTTGCCTTCGCCTTGGTCGCGGGAGTCACCGCTTCGGGTGACACCGGGGTCGGCGGTTCCGGAACGACCGGCGCGTCGGTGACGGGCGGAGTGGGCGCGGTGGGCGCGGCGGCAGAAACGGGGGCGGCCGGGGGAGCAGGCGCCACGTGACCGGCCGGCGGGCGCAGCGGGTTGTAGCGGTGCGGGTCCGGCTGGTTGTGGTCGCGCTCGACCGCGGCCGGCGGCTTCTTCACCACCGTCTCCGGGGCCAGCTGCTCCGATACGTCCTGCGTGCCGGCCGCGTGGGCCTCGGCCGCCTCGCCGGTGCGGGGCACGGCGGCCGGGGGCACCAGCACTCCGGTGCCGCCGGCCGCGGGCTGTTCGGGGCCGCGCTGAGGCCGGGCCGGCCGTCCTTCAGCGGAGCGGTCGGTCTTGCCGCGCCACCAGGCCGGGTCGGGATCGCCGAACTTCCACGGGTCGCCGTCGTTGCGAGGCGTTTCCCCAGGCTGTGGCGTGTCTCCGATCACCGGTCCATTGGACTACGCGGCCGAGCGGTGATCACGTTTAGAATCGGGCGTGTCGTGATAAATGCGTATCTCGCGGGAGCCTGAGCGAATCCGTTCGCGAGCCGCCCCGGCCGCTCACTACGCTTGTACCTCATGAGTCACGTTCTCGCCGCGGTTGCCTGGCCCTATGCCAACGGCCCGCGCCACATCGGTCATGTCTCCGGCTTCGGGGTGCCCTCCGACGTTTTCAGCCGGTACATGCGCATGGCCGGCCACGACGTGCTCATGGTCTCGGGGACGGACGAGCACGGCACGCCGATCCAGGTGCAGGCCGACGCCGAGGGCGTGACCGCCCGCGAGCTGGCCGATCGGTACAACCGTGTCATCGTCGAGGACCTGCACGGGCTCGGCCTGTCCTACGACCTGTTCACCCGCACCACCACGCGCAACCACTACGCGGTGGTGCAGGAGCTGTTCACTGCGCTCGAGCGCAACGGTTACATCGTCAAGCGCACGACGCTGGGCGCGCGGTCGCCGTCGACCGGGCGCACCCTGCCCGACCGCTACATCGAGGGCACCTGCCCGATCTGTGGTTACGACAGCGCGCGGGGCGACCAGTGCGACAACTGCGGCAATCAGCTCGACCCCGAGCAGCTCATCAACCCGCGCTCCAAGATCAATGGGGAGACGCCGGAGTTCGTCGAGACCGAACACTTCTTCCTCGACCTGCCCGCCTTCGCCGAGGCCATCGGCAACTGGCTCGACCAGCGGGAGAACTGGCGGCCCAACGTCCTGAAGTTCTCGCGCAACCTGCTCGACGACCTGCAGCCCCGGGCCATCACCCGCGACCTCGAGTGGGGCGTGCCGATCCCGCTCGACGGCTGGCGTGACCGCAACGACAAGCGCATCTACGTCTGGTTCGACGCCGTGATCGGCTACCTCTCGGCCTCGATCGAGTGGGCCCGTCGCTCGGGCGACCCCGAGGCCTGGCGCCAGTGGTGGTCGGCCGACGCCCAAGGCAAGGACGCCCTGGGCTACTACTTCATGGGCAAGGACAACATCGTCTTCCACTCGGTGATCTGGCCGGCGCTGCTGCTCGGCTATTCCGGCGAGGGTGACAAGGGCGGCGAGCCGGGCGAGCTGGGCCGGCTCAACCTGCCGACCGAGGTGGTCTCGAGCGAGTTCCTGACGATGGAGGGCAAGAAGTTCTCGTCGTCGCGGCGGGTCGTCATCTATGTGCGCGACTTCCTGGAGCGCTACGACGCCGATGCCCTGCGCTACTTCATCGCGGTCGCCGGTCCGGAGTCCAACGACACCGACTTCACCTGGGCCGAGTTCGTGCGGCGCAACAACGACGAGCTGGTGGCGGGCTGGGGCAACCTGGTCAACCGCTCGATCTCGATGGCCGCCAAGAACTTCGGCGCCATTCCCGAGGCGGTCGACCTGACCCCCGAGGACGAGGCGTTGCTGGCGGTCGCGAAGGCCGGTTTCGCCACGGTCGGCGAACTGATCGGCAAGCACCGGCAGAAGGCGGCGATCGGCGAGGCGATGAAGGTCGTCGCCGAGGCCAACAAATACCTGTCCGAGCAGGCCCCCTGGAAGCTCAAGAGCGAAGAGGAGAAGCCCCGCCAGGGCACCGTCCTCGCCGTGGCGCTCCAGGTCGTCAGCGACGCCAACACGCTGCTGACGCCGTTCCTGCCGCACTCCGCGCAGAAGGTGTTCGAGCTGCTCGGCGGTGAGGGTGTGCACGCGCCGATGCCGCGCATCGAAGAGGTCGACGACCTTGACGGCGGCCCCGGCTACCCGGTGCTCACGGGTGACTACACGGTTGGCGCCCGCTGGGAGTCAGTGCCGTTGGTCACAGGAACGCCGCTGGCGGCGCCGAAACCGGTCTTCCGCAAGCTCGAGCCCTCGGTGATCGAGGAGGAGTTGGCTCGTCTAGCAGGCTGATCTCATTCCATCGACGAGGCTCATTGGCACTAACGGTGCCAATGAGCCTCGTCCATTTATAGGATTGATCGACGTGAGATCAATCCGGTAGCGTTCGCGCTCCACGGGGGAACACCAGCGTTACATCGATACGGCTTCGTTCTGTCGAAGCCGGGTCAGTTGTGCCCCCTTCGTGAGGTTTTACCCCCTCGAAGGAGCAGTTCCTTGAACACTCGCCTCTCGCGCCCGCTGCTCGCGGCCGTGATCAGCGGCGCCCTGGCCAGCGGCCTGTTCGTCGCGCCGGCGCTGGCTGAGCCGCCGCCGCTGCCCGACGCGACGGAGTCGCCCGCGCCGCCCACCACGCCTCCGGCGACGCCGCCGTCGACTCCCGACACGACGCCGCCCACCACCCCTCCGGTGACGCCGCCGTCGACTCCCGACACGACGCCGCCGGTCACCACGCCGCCGGTGACGCCGCCCGTCACCACCCCTCCGGTGACGCCGCCGGTCACCACGCCGCCGCCGGCCACGGACAAGACCCCGCCCTCGGGTGCGTTCAGCCTGAACCGGTGGTCGATCTTCACCGGCCAGACCGTCACGATCACCGTGGTCGGCGTCGCCGACAACGTCAGCCGGCCCGAGAAGATCACTCGCGTGGTCACCTGGGGCGACGGCCAGACGCAGACCCTGCACTGGACCGCGAAGAACGTCTCGCACACGTACAAGTCGTCCGGCAAGAAGCCGATCACGCTGACGGTGACCGACGAGGCCGGCAACAAGAAGGTCGCCAAGTCGGTCGGCCCGACCGTGGCCAACCCGGTTCTCAAGTACAAGCTGAACAAGTCGTCGGTCTGGCACGGCGAGAAGTTCGTCTGGGAGATGACTCAGGTCCCGGCCGGCGCCACGAAGGTCACGGTGGCGTGGGGTGACACCCGGGCCACGGCCATGTCGCCCAAGAAGCAGAAGATCACGCGTTACTACTACTCGCTTCCGGCCAACGGCAAGTCCGTTCCGGCGGGCGCGAAGACGCTGAAGGCAACCGTCTACAACAAGTACGGTGCCGCCACCGCCATCACGGTGGGCAAGGTGACGCTGAAGAAGGACTCCTGGCGTCCGGTGCTCAAGCTGACCGTTCCGTCCAAGGCGAGCAAGGCCTCGTCGTGGAAGGCGATCAAGGGCACGGCGACCGACAAGGGCTCCGGCATCAAGGAGATGTACGCCGGCATCATCGTGCTGAAGAACAACGGCCACTTCGTCTGCTGGACCGGCAAGTCGTGGGCCAACGCCGACACGACCACGCCCGCCTCCTGCGACCGCCGGGTGACCATCTCCAAGGGCAAGTTCTCGCTGCCCCTGAAGAACACCCCCAAGGGCATCATCGGCATCGGCTTCGGTGCCGCGGACTGGGCTCAGAACCTCGACAACTTCCAGCCGTACGCGCGGCCGATCAGCTGATCTGACACCGCACGTCAAGCCGGCGTCACCCGAGGAGGGTGGCGCCGGCTTGTGCGTTCCAAGAGGAGATGCATGTCCGACGCGTTCGTGTCCTGGTTCCGGTCGTCCCGCACCAGCGCCGAGGAGTTCCTGGCGCTGGTCGAGGATCTGGAGTCGGCCGGTGTGTCGATCGTCCACAAGGCACACGGGACAGCCGTTCTGCTGAACGTCGAGGGCGACCATGTCCCGATGGCGGTCGACGAGGTCGCCCGGCTGATCGAGCTGGCGATCGCCCCGCTCCACATCACCTGGTGGGACGGCGCGGGCGGCCTGCTCTCGCTGTTCGAGGCGAATGCGATCGAGGGCGAGACCCAGATCTACTACCTCGACGGTCAGCCGATGGATCTGCGGGAGCGGCTTACCGGCGTTCTCCGTCGGCGGATCCGCGCGCGGCCCGACGAGACGGTCGGACTGGTCCTCGACAATTCCCGGAACCCGCCCGAGTACGACTGGGAGAGGTTCATGCGGTACGGGCCGGTAGCGCTCGGACCTGTGCCCGACCTGCTCGTGCTGTCGGCGCAGCTGTTCGAGGAGAGCGTCCCCGGGCACTGGCGCGAGGACTTCCATCGCGGCGAGGACGGCCTCTACGTGCTCACCCGCGGTCGCTGACGGTCAGAGGACGTACGGGATGTCGGCGATGTGATGGTCGAGGAGCTCGCCGACCGGGGCCCAGGACTCGTAGACGCCGCGCTCGTAACAGCGCGCGCCGGTGGCCGCGAGCGAGTCGTTGTCGGGCCGGACCAGGCGCAGGCGGGCCCAGGCCTCGTCGCGTTGCAGCACCCAGCACGGCACCCCGCGCCACAGGGCCTGCTCGGCGCGGCGGCTCAGGGTCGACACCGGGTAGCGGGCCGCGCGGGTCAGCGCCCGCACGCGGAACTCCTCCGGCGGGTCGGCGACGGCCTCGTACTCCTTGTCCTTGATGTGCCCGACCAGTTTCGCCGAGCCGGTCGCGGTGCACGGCACGTATTCGCGCTCGGGGCTGACGCCGGGCAGGTTCTCGAGCAGTCCCCGCCAGCGCGGGCCGGCCAGACGCAGCCAGCCGTTCTGCTCCGGCTGGTAGGTGTAGAGGATCACCTCTTCGCCGCCTGGCACGTGCGCAACGATCTGCGAGTTGGCCGGGATCGGCAGGTCGGCGAACCCGGCCGTGACGTATTCCGGGATCAGGTCGTCGGTGCTGGGCGAGAAGCCGGTGCCCAGGATCATCGCGCCGATCCGCTGGTGTGACTGGATCATCGCCAGGCCGGGCTGGGCCGGGCCACCGGGGATCTCGTAGTCGAGCGGGTCAACCGCACGCCAGCGCAGCGCGTAGGCCACCTCGGAGTCGGTCACGCCGTCGGTGCCGAGAAGGGCCAGGTCGCGCGGGTCGGTCAGGTGCGCGACGTCGCAGGCGCGGTAGCAGAAGCCGTACGGAAGCCAACCGCCCAGATGCCCGGAGACCTGGGCCGGAGAGAGCACCTTGGTCATCCGGGTGCCGCGCCGGATGGCCGCCGTGGCCCGGATCTGACGCAGGACGTAGTCGTCGCGGTAGTGGGCCGACTGGCTCATCTGCTGCACCTGAGCCCAGCCGAGGTCGCGCCGCAGCGGGGCGGAGAGCGCAGGCTCGAGCGGATCAGTCTCGATCACGCTGTCCTCGCCCGTCACGGTCACGGTCGGAAAATAGACAACAGCAGTGGACTCGAGGTGAACAAACGGTAGCCACAAGGTCGAAGTGCAGAATGTCTCACATGCCAACGTCACCTTCGGAATCCCGGCGGGAGAAGGCGCGCCGCCGGGCGGGCGAGTTTCCCGCCGCCCCCGAGCCGCTCGCCGTGCCGGTCTTCGACAGCCACACCCACCTGGACCTGACCGTCCAGGAGGCCGGTGTGCCCGGGGGCGACGCCGACCCGGCCGAAGCCCTGATCACCGCGGCCGCGAAGGCCGGCGTCGACCGGATCGTCCAGGTCGGAGTGGACGAGCCGTCGTCGCGCTGGGGGGCCGAGCTGGCCGCGCGCCACCCGTCGGTGCTGGCCGCGGTCGCGCTGCATCCGAACGAGGCGCCGCTGCTGTCCGACCTGGACGAGTCGTTGCGCGTGATCGAGGCGCTCGCGGCCGAGCCCCGGGTGCGGGGGATCGGGGAGACCGGCCTCGACACCTTCCGTACGGGGGAAGAGGGCCGCGCGGCCCAGGAGGCGAGCTTCCGGGGGCACATCGCGATCGCCAAGCGCTACGGCAAGGCGCTGATCATCCACGATCGGGACGCCCACGCCGACGTGCTGCGGGTGCTCGACGAGGAGGGCGCCCCGGAAACGGTCGTCATGCACTGTTTCTCCGGCGACGCCGAATTCGCGGCCGAGTGCGTGCGCCGGGGCTTCCATCTCAGCTTCGCCGGAACGGTGACCTTCGCCAGCGCCGGCAACCTGCGTGAGGCGGCCGCCCTGACCCCGGCCGAGCAGATCATGGTGGAGACCGACGCGCCCTACCTGACCCCGATGCCGCACCGGGGCCGCCCCAACGCCTCCTACCTGATCCCCCTGACCGTACGGGCCCTGGCCGCGACCAGGGGTGATGACGTCGACGCGCTGTGCGCCGCGATCTCGGCGAACGGTGACCGGGTCTTCGGTCCCTGGCATCAGGCTCCCGACTAGGCTTGGAACCCATGGCTGACGCACTTCTCGGCCCGGCGGAGATCCGGGAACTGGCCGCCCGGCTGGGTGTGGCCCCCACGAAGAAGCTCGGTCAGAACTTTCTGCACGACCCGAACACGATCCGGCGCATCGTGGCCGCGGCCGGGCTCACCCCCGACGACGTCGCTCTCGAGGTGGGGCCGGGTCTGGGGTCGCTCACGCTGGGGCTGGCCGGCGCCGTGAAGCACGTGCACGCGGTCGAGATCGACCCGCGGCTGGCCGAGGCACTGCCCGCCACGGTCACGGCGGCTCACCTGACCGTGCACAACGCGGATGCCCTGCACGTGCGGGGCGGTGACTTCGACCCGGCGCCGACGATGCTGGTGGCCAACCTGCCCTACAACGTGGCCGTCCCGGTCGTGCTGCACCTGCTGGCCGAGCTGCCCAGCCTGCGTGGGGGCCTGGTCATGGTGCAGAAAGAGGTGGCCGATCGGCTCGTCGCGGGTCCCGGTTCCAAGGTGTACGGCGTCCCTTCGGTGAAGCTGGCCTGGTATGCCGACGCCCGTGCGGCCGGAAAGGTGCCCCCGGCCGTTTTCTGGCCGGTGCCCAATGTGGATTCGGGGCTGGTCGCCTTCACCCGGCGCACTCCTCCGGGTGACATCGATCGATCGGCGGTGTTCGCGGTGGTCGACGCGGCCTTCGCCCAGCGCCGCAAGACCCTGCGGGCGGCCTTGGCCGGGTGGGCCGGTGGCGCCGCCCGGGCCGAGGAGGTGCTGGTGGCGGCCGGGATCAGCCCACAGGCACGCGGCGAGTCACTGACCGTCGAGCAGTTCGTGGCGATCGCGGCCGCGGCCAAACTGTCGCCTCCCGGCGGTAAGCTCAGCCCGTCCGACACGCAGCCCGAGGAGGTGGACTCATGACCGCAGAACCGGCCGGTCATGTCATGTGGTCGCCCGATCCGCTCCGGCAGCGTCTCGCTGACCACACCGTTGAAGATGTGCTCGCTCTCCCCGATGACGCTCCACGCGTCGAGCTCAGCGACGGAGTCATGATCGTGGTTCCTTCCCCCACCTATGATCATCAAGACATCGTCGGCCTGCTGTGGCATTGGCTGCGACAGCGCACCCCTGAGGGGTTGCGCGCCAGCATGGCGACCGGTGTTGCGCTGAGCCTGGACACCACCTTCGAGCCGGATGTGCTTCTGGTGGATGCGGAGGTCGAAGGCAAGCGGCACTACTCGAAGGCCCACAAAGTTGTCCTCGTGGTCGAAGTTGTGTCGCCCGGCACGAAGAGGCGCGATCGTCTCGAGAAACCGGCCGAGTACGCCGCGGCCGGAATTCGCCATTACTGGCGTGTCGAGCAGGAGCCGATCCACGTCTTCGCCTATGACCTGGTCGGCGATCGATACGAGCTGGTCGCGGATTCGGATATTGAGCTGGTGCTGAGCGCGCCGTTCGAGATCAAGTTGCCGATCGGGGACATCACTCCGTGACCGAAGCCTGGGGACCGGACGACGACGAGCCGCGCCGGCATCACGGGCCCGTGCGTGTCCGGGTGCCCGCGAAGATCAATCTGCATCTCGGTGTGGGGCCGTTGCGGGCCGACGGCTTTCACGAGCTCAACACCGTCTATCACGCGATCAGCCTGTTCGACGAGCTCACTGCCCGGGCGGGTGACACGCTCACCCTGACCATGGAGGGCGAGGGCACGGGCACGCTCGCGCTCGACGAGACCAACCTGATCATGCGGGCGGCCAAGGCGCTGGCCGCGCGGGCCCGGGTGCCGGCCTATGCGCGGCTGCACCTGCGCAAGTCGATCCCGCTGGCCGGCGGGCTGGCCGGGGGCAGCGCCGACGCCGCCGCCACCCTGATCGCCTGCGACCTGCTGTGGGGCACCGGGCTCACCCGCGAGGAACTGGCCGAGGTGGGCGCCACGCTCGGCTCCGACATCCCGTTCCTGCTCCACGGCGGCACCGCCCTCGGCACGGGCCACGGCGAGGCGATCAGCCCGATCCTGGCCCGGCCCACCACGTGGCACTGGGTGGTCGCGATCGCCGATGGCGGCCTGTCCACCCCCGAGGTCTATCGCAAGCTCGACGACCTGCGGGCCGGTTCCTGGCCGCCCAAGGCCCTCGACGGGCCCGACGATCTGATGGCCGCGCTGCGCCAGCGCGACCCCGAGGTGCTCGCGGCCGCTCTGGGCAACGACCTCCAGGCGGCCGCGCTCGCGCTGCGGCCCGAGCTGGCCGACGTGCTCAAGGCCGGCAGCGAGGCGGGCGCGGTCACCGGCCTGGTCTCCGGCTCCGGCCCCACCTGTGTGTTCCTGGCCACCGACGCCGCCCACGCGGGCCAGGTCGCGGCCGGGCTCAACGCCGCCGGGGTGTGCCGCGAGGCGGTCACCGCCCGGGGCCCGATGCCGGGCGCGCGGGTAACCTAGAGCCATCGTGGCGAACATCATCAACCTGGACCGGGTCAGCAAGGGCTACGGCGCCGCCGGCCAGCTTCTCACCGACGTCTCTCTCGGGCTCGACGACGATGCCCGCATCGGCATCGTCGGCCTCAACGGCGCCGGCAAGTCGACCCTTCTGCGGCTGCTCGCCAAGAGCGAGGAACCCGACTCCGGCCGCGTCACCCACCGTCGCGACCTGCGGGTCGCCACCCTGCCTCAGGCGCTCGTCCTGGACGGCGACCTGACCGTGCGCGACGTCGTGCTCGGCACGGCCTGGCTGGCCCAGGGCATGGGCGCCGAGCACGAGTGGGCCGGTGACGCCGGGGTGCGCGCCATCCTCGACGGGCTCGGCATGCCCCACCTGGGTCTCGACACCCCGGTCGGGCCGATGTCGGGTGGTGAGCGCCGGCGGGTGGCGCTCGCGGCCCTGCTCGTACGGGAAAGCGATCTTCTGATCCTCGACGAGCCCACCAACCACCTCGACGTCGCCGGCGTCGACTGGCTGGCCCGTCACCTGCTCACCCGTCGCGGCGGCCTCGTCGTCGTCACCCACGACCGCTGGTTCCTCGACGCCGTCTGCACGGCCACGTGGGAGGTCGCCGACGAGCAGGTCCACACGTACGAGGGTGGTTACGCGGCCTGGACGCTGGCCCGCGCCGAACGGCAGCGTGTCGCCGCCGTGGTCGAGGCCCGCCGGCAGAACCTGCTGCGCAAAGAGATCGCCTGGCTGCGCCGGGGCCCGCCCGCCCGCACGTCGAAGCCGCAGTTCCGCATCGACGCCGCGAACGCGCTGATCGCCGATGTCCCGCCGGTGCGCGACAAGGTCAGCCTGCAGCGGTTGGCCACCTCCCGGCTGGGCAAGCAGGTCTACGACCTCGAAGACGTGACGTTGCACGCCGGACCCAAGAGCATCCTCGAGGGGCTGACCTGGCAGGTCGGGCCGGGCGACCGGTTCGCCATCCTGGGCGCCAACGGCGCCGGCAAGACGACGCTGCTGCGGCTGCTGGCGGGCATCACCACGGCCGACGGCGGCCGCCTGGTCACCGGGTCGACGGTCCGCGCGGCATTCCTCTCCCAGGAACTGAAGGAGCTGCCGGGCGACCTGCGCCTGCTCGAGGCGGTCGAAGAGGTCGCCAAGCGGGTCAAGCTGGGCGACCGGGAGCTCTCCGCGGGTCAGCTGGCCGAGGTGTTCGGCTTCACCGACAAGCGCATCTGGACGCCGGTCAGCGACTTGTCGGGTGGTGAGCGGCGCCGGTTGCAGCTGTTGCGCCTGCTCGCCACCGAGCCCAACGTGCTGCTGCTCGACGAGCCGACCAACGACCTCGACACCGACACCCTGGCCGCGCTGGAAGACCTGCTCGACTCCTGGCCGGGCACGATGATCGTCGCCAGCCACGACCGCTACCTGGTCGAACGGGTCACCGACACGGCCTACGGCATGTTCGGCGACGGGCGCCTGGTGCATCTGCCGGGTGGCATCGACGAATACCTCGAGCGGGCGGCGGCGCGGGGAACCTCCGGCGGCACGCTTTCCTCCGCCGTACGGGAAACCGGGTCTGATCTTGCGGAAAGCGCCAGTGGCCTGTCGGCGGCCGAGGTACGCCAGGCTCGCAAGGATCTGACCCGGCTGGAGCGGCAGCTGGGCAAGCTCGAGGAGCGCATCGTCAAGATCAACGAGAAGCTGGCCGAGCACGGCAGCGACTACGACAAGATCATGGAGTACGACGCGCAGCTCAAGGCCGTTCAGCAGGAGCGGGCCGAGGTCGAGGAGGCCTGGCTGGAGCTGGCCGAGCGGGTGCCCGGAAACTGATCCGGGGGGTGTGCCTGCGCCGCTTGGGGGCAATACGCGAGAATCGGCGGGTACAACACCTGACCTTGGAGACGGACACCATGGCGCACACCCCGGTCAACCACCCGCTGCGGCCTCTCTACCGCGCGCTCGCCCTGGTCGCGGGCGCCTACATGGTCGTGTTCGGGATCATCGGGATGATCCAGACCTCGGGCGAGAGCTTCACCGGCGTCACCGGCGTGCGGGTGCTCGGCCAGGAGACCAACATGCTCTGGTCGATCGTCGCGCTCGTCGTCGGCATCCTGGTGCTGGCCACCAACGCGCTGGGCCGCAACATCGACGTCGCCGCCAACAAATACCTGGGCTGGGCGCTGCTGGTCGTGGGCAGCTACGAGCTGTCGACCAACCGCACCGACGCCAACCTGTTCGGCTTCAGCATGTCGGCCGTCGTGGTGACCTACCTGGTGGGCCTGATCCTGATCCTGGCCAGCCTGTACGGCAAGGTCGCCCCGCAGTCGCAGGCCGGCGCGCCGCGGCAGGTGCGGGAGGGCCGTACCGCCTGATGGCGCACTACCCCCTCAACCACCCTCTGCGTCCCCTCTACCGCTTCCTCGCCTTCCTCGCCGCGGTCTATGTGACGCTGTTCGGCGCCATCGGCCTCGGCGTGACGGCGGGGGAGCCGTTCTTTCACCGCGGCGCCGACTGGGTGCTGGGGCTGCGCACGAATCCGGCCACGGCCTGGATCAGCCTGCTCGTGGGGCTGGTGCTGCTGGCCGCGGTGGTCGTCGGCCGCAACCTCTACCACCAGGTCGCGCTCGTGCTCGGCTGGGGGATCCCGGCCTGGGCCATGGTCGTGATGGCCGTGATCCAGACCGACGCCAACGTCTTCAACTTCTCGATGGTCAACGTGGTCGTGCTGACCGTGGTCGGGCTGATCGTGCTGACGGCCGGGCTGTATGCCAAGACCGGCAGCTCGGACGACGCGCGGCACGAGGCGGAAGCCGCTCACCTGCCCCGCTGACGCCGCTCGACGGCGCCGCCGGCGCTTTCCTCAGCGGGTCTTGCGGGTGAGCAGGGTGGGCTTCGCCTCGAGGTGGGACAGGCCGTTCCACGCCAGGTTGACCAGGTGGGCGGCGACGGTCTCCTTCTTCGGCTTCTTCGCCTCGCGCCACCACTGGCCGACCAGGGCCACCATGCCCACGAGCGCCTGCGAATACAGCTCGGCCAGCTTGGGGTCGAGGCCGCGCGTCTTGAACTCGGCGCCCAGGATGTGTTCCACCTGGTGCGCCACGTCGTTCATGACGCTGGAGAAGGTGCCGGCCGGGGCCAGCACCGGCGACTCGCGGGCCAGCACCCGGAAGCCGTGCGGCTCCTCCTCGATGTAGTCGAGCAGAGCCAGCGCCGCCTGTTCGAGCAGTTCGCGCGGGTGACCCGCGGTCAGCGCGGCCGCGATGCGGTCGAGCAGTGCGCGGACTTCGCGGTCGACGACCACCGCGTAGAGGCCTTCCTTGCCGCCGAAGTGCTCGTAGACGACCGGTTTCGACACCTTGGCCCGGGCCGCGACCTCTTCCACACTGGTCGCGTCGTAGCCCCGCTCGGCGAAGAGCTGGCGGCCGATTGCGATCAGTTGTTCGCGGCGCTGCGCGGCCGACATGCGGACCCGGGGAGTTGTCGCGGGCCGCGTGCGGCGTGGTCTGCCCGTGGCGTCGTCTGGATCCGTCACCCAGCCATCCTGCCAGTTCTGTCCTGATCCCATCGTCCCGCAACTGTGGTCGCACCTTCGGCTTAGTACGGATCCCCGCATCCATGGTTGGCATATTTTCAGGCTTACAACTCTGCGTCGGGACGTGCTTATGTAGGTACATGGTGATGATGCAAGACGCAACGGGGAAGCAGCGTGACGCCGAGCGAGCGTGAGGAGTTTCAGTTCAACCGGATCGAGCTCTTCAGCCAGATGGAGAGCGACTGGTCGCTGATCGACAACTATCGAGCGAACGAGCGGTTCTATCTCGAGAGGTTGGTTGCGACCAGTCGTATGCTTGGCCGACTTGACGAGCGACTAGGGGATGTCGATGACGCTTGATGAGGTGCGCGCTCAGTTGCACGAACATGCGCGCCAGTCGCAGGAAGAAACCGCGCAGATCTACGACAAGCTGGCTGCGATGGCCCGCCGCCGAGGTGACGAGAAAGCGGTAGCGGGTTACGAGCGCGAGGCGGCGCGGCAACGGGCTGTGCCGCTGCCCAACGCCGCCTGAGCGGCATGCCGACTGCCCCGCGCCGCACTCTGACTCCACGGTGTCGCGCGGGGCTCGGCGGTGGCGAAAGGGATTGACCGGGTGCCGCTAAGATGTGACCGGTGGACATGGCCCCGTGGGGGAGATGTCCGTGATGGTCCCGGATCGTCTAATGGTAGGACCGCGGCTTTTGGTGCCGTTTATAGGGGTTCGAATCCTCTTCCGGGAGCAGTCTGTCTGCGGTTGAGTCGTCGCCGCCCGTCTGAGTGACTACTGCGAACACTGGAGTACCGCGTGAGTCAGACCCCTCGTCGTACCGTTGTCGTCCTTGCCGCCGGTGAGGGCAAGCGGATGAAGTCCGCCACGCCCAAGGTGCTGCACTCGATGCTCGGCCGCACGCTGCTCGGGCACGTGCTCACCGCCTCGTCCTCGGCCGGTGCCGAGCAGACGATTGTGGTCGTGGGGCACAAGGCCGACCAGGTCGAGGCCCACCTGACCGAGGTCGCGCCGGCCGCCACTCCGGTTCTGCAGGCGCAGCAGAACGGCACCGGTCACGCCGTGCGGATCGCTCTCGAGTCGGTCTCCGACGCCGCCGGCACCGTGGTGGTGCTCAACGGCGACGTGCCGTTGCTGCGGGCCGAGACCGTGGCGAGCCTGATCGAGGCCCACGAGTCCGGCGCCCGGGGCGCGACCGTGCTGGCGGCCGAGGTCGACAACCCCGTCGGCCTGGGCCGCATCGTGCGCGACGGCGCCGGCAACCTCGAGAAGATCGTCGAGGAGCGCGACGCCTCGGCCGAGGTGCGGGCGATCCGCGAGATCAACGCCGGCATCTACGCCTTCGACCTGGCGTCGCTGCGCGAGGCGCTGTTGAAGCTGTCGACCGACAACGATCAGGGTGAGGAATACCTGACCGACGTCTTCGGGATCATGGCCTCGGTCGGTCACCCGGTCGGGGTGTTCGTGGCCCCCGACGCCGACGAGACGCTGGGCTGTAACGACCGGGCCGAGCTGGCGGGCCTGCGGGCGCTGCTGCGCGACCGGGTGAACGAGGCCTGGATGCGCTCGGGAGTGTCGATCCTCGACCCGGCGACCACCTGGATCGACGTCACCGTGACGCTCGAACCGGACGCCGAGATCGACCAGAACTCGCAGCTGCTGGGCTCGACCACGGTGGCCGCGGGTGCGATCGTCGGGCCCGACTCGACGCTGATCGACACCACGGTCGGCGCGGGCGCGGTGGTGCTGCGCACCCACTCGATCGGCGCCGAGATCGGGGCCGAGGCGACCGTCGGGCCGTTCTCGTTCCTGCGCCCGGGCACCCGCCTGGGTCGCAAGGCCAAGGTCGGCGGCTTCGTCGAGACCAAGAACGCCGAGCTGGGCGACGGCGCCAAGGTCCCCCACCTGTCGTACGTGGGTGACGCCACCATCGGTGCGAAGTCGAACATCGGCGCGGGCACGATCTTCGCCAACTACGACGGCGTCAACAAGCACCACACCAAGGTCGGCGAGGCCGCGTTCGTGGGTTCCGACACCGTGCTCATCGCGCCGGTCGAGATCGAGCCGGGGGCCTATGTTGCGGCCGGCAGCGCCATCCAGAAGGGTGTGCCGGCGGGCAGCCTGGGCGTGACCCGGGCGCCGCAGCGCAACGTCGAGGGCTGGGTCGCGCGCAAGCGGGCCGGCACGGTCTCGGCTGCGGCGGCCGAGAAGGCGATCGCCGAGAAAGACACCGGCGGCGAGGTCAGCACCGCCGAGTAACGCGCGGATCCGGGCGGGGTGGGGTTAGCTGGAGATGGACACAAGGCCACTGCCGGGTATCCGACAGTGGCGGGCCGGAGCCGGTGACCGGTGAGGTGACCGCGCCTGAGCTGGAATGTTCCGGCGGGGGTGAGGCATCCCACGCGGTGGCCTCGGAAAGTGGCGCCGCGGTGGCCTAGGGGGATACTTCACTCCGATTACATCCCCACCCCCTCGATCCAACGGGAGTAGCGAGCCGATGGGCAGCATCGTCGCGGAGAACCGTAAGTCTCTGATGCTTTTCTCCGGTCGGGGTTTCCCGGAGCTGGCGGAAGAGATCGGCCAGGTGCTCGGCGTGGCCCCGACCCCGGCCGACTCGTACGAGTTCGCCAACGGTGAGATCTTCGTCCGCTTCAAGGACTCCGTACGCGGCTCGGACGCGTTCGTCGTGCAGTCGATGACCGAGGGCGTGAACCGCTGGGTCATGGAGACCCTGATCATGATCGACGCCCTGAAGCGGGGCTCGGCCAAGCGGATCACCGTCGTCCTGCCGTTCTACCCGTATTCGCGGCAGGACAAGAAGCACCGCGGCCGCGAGCCGATCTCGGCCCGCCTGGTCGCCGACCTGCTCAAGACCGCGGGCGCCAACCGCATCCTCACCGTCGACCTGCACACCGCGCAGATCCAGGGCTTCTTCGACGGCCCGGTCGACCACCTGTTCGCGATGGACATCCTGGCCGAGCACGTGCAGAAGAAGTACGCCGGCCGGCCGATGACCGTGGTGGCGCCCGACTCGGGCCGGGTGCGCGTGGCCGAGCGCTGGACCGACCGGCTGGGCGGCTGCCCGCTGGCGTTCATCCACAAGACCCGTGACCCGCTCAAGCCCAACCAGGTCGTGGCCAACCGCGTGGTCGGCGAGGTCGAGGGCCGGGTCTGCCTGATCGTCGACGACATGATCGACACCGGCGGCACGATCACCAAGGCGGCCGACATCCTGTGGGACGAGGGAGCGGCCGACGTGATCGTCGCCTCGACCCACGCCCTGCTCTCCGACCCCGCGACCGAGCGGCTCAAGAACAGCCGGATCAGCGAGCTCGTGGTGACCAACACCCTGCCGTTGCCGGCCGAGAAGCGGCTCGACAAGATCACCGTGTTGTCGATCGCGCCGCTGCTGGCCCGGGCGATCCGCGAGGTCTTCGACGACGGATCGGTCACCACCCTGTTCGGCGGTCTGAGCTGACGGGCAGCAAAAACTGCGCTGATGTCGGGTTTGGGGCGCCTTGATCCGGAGATCCTCGATGCAAGTTGCATCGAGAGAGTGAAGTTTTTCGCGCACTGCCGGAGCAAGGCGGACCCGCTGAGTCGTGCGCGCGTGCAGCAGGTAAGCTAGTGCGGTTGCCACGGCGAGGGTGCCCCGCGGTCTGCTGAGGTTCGCAGCCGCTCGGGGGCACCGTGATCGACGCGGTGCTCCGGGCCTGTGCCCAGCGCGCCCCCTTGCCCGGCAGCGCCGACGACGGCCTCCAGCACCGACGGCGGCCGATTTCCACACACTGCCGGACCGTACGCACGCCGACTTAGTCGCAGCCCGATCGAAGAGTTTCAGGAGTTTCCCCGTGTCCGAGGTAAAGATCAGCGCCGAGCCCCGCACCGAGTTCGGCAAGGGTGGTGCCCGCCGCACGCGCCGGGCCGGTCTCGTGCCCGCCGTGCTTTACGGCCACGGCGAGAAGCCGCAGCACATCGCGCTGCCGGCCCGTGAGTTCGCGGCCGCGATCCGGCACGGTGGACTCAACACCGTTTTCACCATCGACATCAACGGTGCGTCGGGCACCACGCTGGCCCTGCCCAAGGCCATCCAGCGTGACCCGATCAAGGACACCTACGAGCACGTCGACCTGATCATCGTGAAGCGTGGCGAGAAGGTCCAGGTCGACGTCCCCGTGACGCTGACCGGCGAGGCTGCCCGCAACACCCTGGTCGTCAACGAGTCGACCACCCTGGCCGTGGTCGCCGAGGCCATGCACCTGCCCTCCGGCTTCGAGGTGTCCATCGAGGGCCTCGAGGCGGGCGCTCAGGTCACCGCGGCTGACGTCACCCTGCCGAAGGGTGTCGACCTGGCCGTCGAGCCCGACTTCGTGCTCGCGATCGTCTCGCAGGCGCAGACCGCCGAGCAGCTCGAGGGCGAGACCGCCGAGGGTGGCGAAGAGACCGCCGCCGAGGGCGGCGAAGAGGCTGCTTCCACCGAGGAGTGATCCTCGCCTAGTCGGCGTACGAGCAGTGACCGGGGAAAGTGCCATCGCGGCACTTTCCCCGGATTGCGTTGGCCTTCAGTCCGGTTTTGGGCGGCGGGCGGGGCGGTTGGATGGGTCTGGAGGGGAACGTCAGTGACCGACGAGTCGCCGTGGCTGGTGGTCGGGCTCGGTAACCCGGGCAAGGAGTACGCCGGCAACCGGCACAACGTGGGCTTCATGGTGGCCGACCTGCTGGCGTCCCGGGTGGACGCCAAGTTCGGCCGGTCGAAGCGCGCGCACGCCGAGGTGGCCGAGGGCCGGCTCGGCTTCGGTGGGCCGAAGCTGGTGCTGATCAAGCCGCTGACCTATATGAACCTCTCCGGCGCGCCTGTGGTCTCGCTCTCTCAGTTCTTCAAAGTGCCTGTGTCGAACGTGATCGCCGTGCACGATGAGCTTGATGTGCCGTACGGGCAGATCCGGGCCAAGCGTGGCGGTGGTGAGGGTGGCCACAACGGGCTGCGGTCCATGTCGAAGTCTTTGGCGAGCAAGGAGTACGCGCGGGTGCGGTTCGGGATCGGCCGCCCGCCCGGCCGGCAGGATGCGGCCGACTACGTGCTCTCCGACTTCTCCGGCGCGGAACGCAAGGAGCTCGAGTTTCTCGTCGACCGGGCGGCCGATGTGGTCGAGGCGGTCGTGCTCGAAGGCGTGGAGTGGGCGCAGAACAAATACCACGGCGGTTGATCTTCCGGGGTCGAAACAAATAGATCGTTTGGGCGGTTTTGTCCGCCTACCGATCCCGTGACGCTCTCGACCGTCCGACCGTTGGTCACACGTATGCACCGTTTCGGTGCGGAATGACCGGCGGGATGGGGGAGGTGCGGGATGCGGCGGGACCTGTCCGCGACAGAGGCGGTGCTCTCGCAACCCACCGTGCTGTTGCCGGCGATCCGACCGGTGCGGCCGCCGGCGCATCCGCCCGAGGGATACGGGCCGGGGACGCGTTCCGTGCGCCCGCCCGAGGGCTACGGCCGGGCCAACCACCCGCCGGCCAACCAGGGCCCGCGGCGCACGAAGATCCCGGCGCCGATCGTCCCGCTGAGCCCACCTCCGGCCGGCGCGGGCACGACCCCGACGATGCGCCCGGACGCCGGAGCGACCCCGACGACGCGCCCGGAC
Organism: Paractinoplanes ovalisporus; assembly: GCF_016834655.1. Lineage (GTDB taxonomy): Bacteria > Actinomycetota > Actinomycetes > Mycobacteriales > Micromonosporaceae > Actinoplanes > Actinoplanes ovalisporus. The sequence continues at coordinate 85,128 of NZ_JAENHP010000024.1, read as the reverse complement.
GCCGGAGCGACCACGCCGACGCGCCCGAACGCGGGAACGACCACGTCGACGCGCCCGAACGCGGGAACGACCACGTCGACGCGCCCGAACGCGGGTCCGCCCAAGACCACCGAGCGGCCGGACAACGCGCCGCCGCGGACGACCCAGGGCCGGACCGATCCGGCCCGCAACCGGGCGATGGACCGGCACTGGTCGGACCGCCCCAACCGTTCGGCCGCGACCCGGCCCGCCACCCGTCCCTTCGTGCGGGTCCGCGGCCGGCACGCGGCGATGTCGCGCCGCCAGCGCTGGGAACGCAGCTATGTGCGCTCGCTGGTGCTCTGCGACCTGCTCGCGGGCACGGCGGCCGGCGCGGTCACGTTCGGACTGCGCTTCGGCGACGAGGTGACCAGCTACAACCTCGCGTACATGATCCTGTCGGCCCTGCTGCCGGCGCTGTTGCTGGCCGTGCTCGCGGTCTCCCGGGCGTACGAACGCCGTTATCTCTTCGTCGGCACGGACGAATACCAGCGGGTCTTCCGCGGCGGGGTCGGCCTGATCGCCGGGGTCGCCGTGGTGTCGTACGGACTCGATCTCGATCTGGCCCGGGGTTATGTGCTGGCCGCCCTGCCGACGGCGATCGTCTCGTCGGTGGTGCTGCGCTTCGCGTTGCGCAAACGCCTGCACCTGACCCGTTCCCGCGGCGACAGCATGCGCCGGGTGATCCTGGTCGGGCACGAGCTCGCGGTCATCGGCATGACCCGCCAGCTGCGGCGCGAGCGCTATCACGGGCTCGAGGTGGTGGGCGCCTGCCTGCCGCCCGGCCATGACGGCGTCGGGGTGGGCGGGCCGCAGGGCCTGGCCGTCTACGGCACGTTCGACGACGTCGCCGGCGCGGTGGAGCAGGCCGACGCGGACACGGTGGTGGTCCTGAGCTGCCCCGAGCTCGACGGCGCGGCCGTACGCCGTCTGGCCTGGCGCCTGGAACGCGACGAGGTCGACCTCGTGGTCGCCAGCGCGCTGGTCGACGTGGCGGGCGCGCGCACCACGATCCGGCCGTTCGACGGGCTGCCCATGCTGCACGTCGAGCACCCCCGGCTGCATGGCGGTTCGCGGCTGGTCAAGGAGGTGTTCGACCGGCTCGGGGCCCTGCTGCTATTGATGATCTTCGGTCCGCTGCTGGTTGCCGTCGCACTGGCTGTGCGGATGACTTCGCGGGGGCCGGTACTCTTTCGTCAGGTGCGGGTCGGTCGAGACGGTCGATTGTTCCGCATCTTCAAGTTCCGCAGCATGTATGTGGATGCCGAGGCGCGGCTCGCCGAGCTGAGGCATCTCAACGAGCACGACGGTGTGCTCTTCAAGATCCGTGACGATCCGCGGGTGACCCGGGTCGGCCACTACCTGCGTCGTTTCTCGCTGGACGAGCTGCCGCAGCTGCTGAATGTGCTGCTGGGGCAGATGTCGCTGGTCGGACCGCGGCCGCCGTTGCCCTCCGAGGTAGCGGCGTACGCCGACGACGTGCGACGCCGGCTCGCGGTCAAGCCGGGTATGACCGGGCTGTGGCAGGTATCCGGACGTTCCGATCTACCGTGGGAGGAAGCGGTCAGGCTGGACCTGCGCTATGTGGAGAACTGGACCCTCAGTTTGGATCTGGTGATCCTGTTGCGCACCATGACCGCAGTGGTTCGCTCCTCCGGGGCGTACTGACTTAGAGGAGCTGCTGAAGATGGGCGAGCGGACAGAGACGTCGGCGCGCGTGAACTCCCCCCGGGAGAGTAGTGACGGCGGCGTTCCGCCGGTGAACGACGCGGCCTTCGCCCGCTGGCTGGCCGACCGCGCGGGGCAGACGCTGCTCCAGGTGCGCGACGAGATGGGTTTCGCCGACGGCAAGGCCCTCAAGGCCGCCGGTGACAAGGCCGCCCACCACCTCATGCGGGCCGAGCTGGCGCGCTGGCGCCCGGCCGACGCGGTGCTCTCCGAGGAGGACGACCACGCCCGCGACGCGTGGCGTGAGGGCGAACACACCACCGTACGGCCGGAGCGTCTCGGCGCCTCCCGCGTGTGGATCATCGACCCGCTCGACGGCACCCGCGAGTTCTCCGAGGAGGGCCGGGCCGACTGGGCCGTGCACGTCGCGCTCTGGACGGCCGACTGCTCGAGCCCGTCCTGCCTGGCCGCGGGCGCGGTCGCGATGCCGGCCCAGCACCGCACGGTCGCCACCGACCACTCCCCGGCCTACCCGCCCCTGCCGTTGAACGCGGCGACCGGCGGCCCGATCCGCATCGCGGCCAGCCGCACCCGGCCCCCGGCCTTCGTGACCGCGCTGGCCGAGGAGATCGGGGCCGAGCTGGTGCCGATGGGATCGGCCGGCGTCAAGATCGCCGCGGTCATCAGTGGCGAGGCCGACGCCTACGTGCACGCCGGTGGCCAGTACGAATGGGATTCGGCGGCGCCGGTCGCTGTGGCGTTGGCCACTGGCCTGCACGCTAGCCGAATCGACGGTTCTGAGCTGAAATACAACGAGGCCGACCCTAAGTTGCCGGACCTGGTGGTGTGCCGTAAGGATCTCGCTCCTCGGTTGCTTGCAGCGTTGCAGCGTCACCTTCCGTCAGAATGACGGTTGCCTTTGGCGACACGGCCGCAATCCCCCCGAAAGGTCTGGGTAACCACCGATGAGCCAGACGAAGCCGTACCGCGTCTCGCATCTGGACGCTCTCGAAGCCGAGAGCATCTTCGTCATGCGTGAGGTCATGGCCGAGTTCGAGCGTCCTGTGCTGCTGTTCTCGGGCGGCAAGGACTCGATCGTGATGCTGCGCCTCGCCGAGAAGGCGTTCGCCCCGGCGCGCATCCCGTTCCCGGTCATGCACGTCGACACCGGTCACAACTTCGCCGAGGTGCTCGAATACCGCGACCAGCGCGTCGCCGGGCTCGGGCTCAACCTGGTGGTCGCCAGCGTGCAGGAGGCGATCGACAGCGGCCACGTGCGCGAGCTGCCCGACGGCACCCGCAACCGGATCCAGACCCCGGTGCTGCTGGCCGCGGTCGAGAAATACCGCTTCGACGCGCTGTTCGGCGGCGCCCGGCGCGACGAGGAGAAGGCGCGCGCCAAGGAGCGCATGTTCAGCTTCCGCGACGAGTTCGGCCAGTGGGACCCGAAGAACCAGCGGCCCGAGCTGTGGGCGCTCTACAACGGGCGGCACCATCCCGGCGAGTCGATCCGGGTGTTCCCGCTGTCCAACTGGACCGAGCTCGACGTCTGGCACTACATCGCCAAGGAGCGCATCCCGCTGCCGAGCATCTATTACGCGCACGACCGTGAGGTTGTCGAGCGCGACGGGATGTTCTACGCGGTCAACGAGTTCATCCGGCTGCGCGACGGCGAGACCTCCGAGGTCCGCCGGGTGCGCTACCGCACGGTGGGCGACGCCTCACAGACCGCCGCCGTGCTCTCCGAGGCCGACACGGTGGACAAGGTGATCGACGAGGTCGCCGCCACCCGCATCACCGAGCGGGGTGCGACCCGCGGTGACGACAAGGTCAGCGAAGCCGCGATGGAAGACCGCAAGCGAGAGGGTTACTTCTGATGAGTCAGGCCGTCCTGGAGAACGAGACGGCGCCTTCCGCGCGCATGGACCTGCTGCGGTTCGCCACCGCGGGCAGCGTCGACGACGGCAAGTCGACCCTGATCGGCCGGCTGCTGTACGACACCAAGACGATCTTCGCCGACCAGCTGGAGGCAGTCGAGGCGGCCAGCGCGTCGCGCGGCGACGAATACACGAACCTGGCGCTGCTCACCGACGGCCTGCGGGCCGAGCGCGAGCAGGGCATCACGATCGACGTGGCCTACCGCTACTTCGCGACGCCGAAGCGCAAGTTCATCATCGCCGACACCCCGGGGCACATCCAGTACACCCGGAACATGGTCACCGGCGCCTCGACCGCCGACCTGGCGCTGATCCTGGTCGACGCGCGCAAGGGCCTGGTCGAGCAGTCCCGCCGCCACGCGTTCCTGACCAGCCTGCTGCGGGTGCCCCACCTGGTGCTGTGCATCAACAAGATGGACCTGGTCGACTGGGACAAGGCGGTCTACGACAAGATCGCCGACGAGTTCACCTCGTTCGCGGCCAAGCTCGAGATCACCGACCTGACGATCATCCCGGTGTCCGCGCTGAACGGCGACAACATCGCCTCCCGCAGCGAGAACAGCCCGTGGTACGACGGCCCGTCGCTGCTGCACCACCTCGAGCACGTGCACATCGCCAGCGACCGCAACCTGGTCGACGTGCGCTTCCCGGTGCAATACGTGATCCGTCCGCAGTCGACGACCGTCACCGACTACCGCGGCTACGCCGGCCAGGTCGCCTCGGGCGTGCTCAAGCCGGGCGACGAGGTGATGGTGCTGCCCTCGGGCATGACCAGCACGATCGCGGCCATCGACACCGCCGACGGCCCGGTCGACGAGGCGTTCCCGCCCATGTCGGTCACGGTGCGGCTCAACGACGAGATCGACATCTCGCGCGGTGACATGATCTGCCGGCCGCACAACGCGCCCGCCGTCGCCCAGGACATCGAGGCGATGGTCTGCTGGATGGACGAGACGGCCCCGCTGCGGGTCGGCGCCAAATACGCCATCAAGCACACCACGCGCTCGGCCCGCACGGTGGTCCGCGGTCTCCAGTACCGGCTGGACGTCAACACCCTGCACCGCGATGAGCAGGCCGACGGTCTTCAGCTCAACGAGATCGGCCGGGTGCGGCTGCGCACGACCGTGCCGCTGCTGGCCGACGAATACCGCCGCAACCGCACGACGGGCGGGTTCATCCTGGTCGACGAGAGCACCAACCGTACGGTCGGCGCCGGCATGATCATCGAGGCCCAGTAGGCCCGTCGTTACGCACGCTCGACGGCAGTCGCGGGGCCCGGTTCCGCGACTGCCGGGGCGCGGGGTTCACGCGCGGCTGGAGGGTCGCCCAGACCACCTTTCCGGTACGGGTCGGGAGCGAGCCCCAGGCGACCGCGAGCGCACTGACCACCTGCAGTCCGCGGCCGCGCTCGTCGAGCGGCTGGTCCCGCCTCACGCGGCTCAGTTTGATCTGATGCGGCGGATCGGTGACCCCGTCGGCCACGCTCAGGTGGATGCCGGCCCCGCGCAGGCTGACCACGACCGTCATCTCGGTGCCGGCGTGCTCGATCGCGTTGGTGACGATCTCGGACATCACCGACCGGCCGGGGTGCAGCAGTTCGATCCGGTCCCAGGCCTGGCAGGCGTCGCTGACCAGGTTGCGGGCCAGGCTGGGCGCCTCGGGTTCGGGGTTCAGCCTCAGCACGAGCCGTTCGGTGAGCGGCAGACGGCTGGCGATGGCCACCCGGGCCTGGCGCACCTTGGCATAGACGGGCAGGAAGTCGCGGGCGCCGAGACGCTGCATGCGGTCGGCCAGCGGGAGGGCGGGCGGGATGCAGAGGGCGAGCTGGACCGAGGGCATCATCGCCGCCGCCGACCGCTGCGCGGCCATCCAGGTGGTGGCGCTGAGTGCGGTCGGGTCGACGAGATCGGTGAGGTCGACGATCAGCGCCTCGGGGTGTTCGGCCAGGCACTTCTGGAGACGCTCGGTGGTGAGTTTCCACAGGGTTCGATCCCACAGGCCGCTGACGGTCAGCAGCACCACCGACGCGTCGACATCGCATTCGAGATGCACCGCGGACTCCTTGGTCGGCAGACACGCTGCGCTCAGGGACATGCCGCCACGGTAGTAGCGTCCGCAGATCCTTTAGCCCACCCTTAGCTCCCGCGGGTGATCGGACTTAAGTACTGCAACGTTGTATAGTCCATCTCCGTGCCGCCAGGCCTCAAGGATGTCGCCGCGCGGGCCGGTGTGTCCATCAAGACGGTATCCAACGTCGTGAACGGATATGTGCACGTGGCCCCGGCGACGCGTGCCCGCGTGCAGGCCGCCATCGAGGCCCTGGGCTACGTGCCCAACATCGCCGCCCGCCAGCTGCGTAGCGGCCGCTCCGGGGTGATCGCGCTGGCCGTCCCCGAGCTCCAGTCGCCCTACTTCGCCGAGATCGCCGGCCTGATCGTGCAGGCGGCCGAGCGCCGGTCGTGGACCGTGCTGATCGACCAGACCGACGGCCAGGCCGAACGCGAGCGCAACCTGGTCGCGGGTCTGCGGCGGCACGCCATCGACGGCCTCATCTTCAGCCCGCTGGCGCTGGCCGGCGAGGAGCTGGCGCTGCGCGACGGCACCCCGATGGTGCTGCTCGGCGAGCGCGTATGGCACGGCCCGGCCGACCACGTGGCGATCGACAACACGGCGGCCGCGGCCGACGCCACCCGCCACCTGACGTCGCTGGGCCGCCGCCGGATCGCGGCGATCGGCGTGCAGGACAGGCCGTCCGCCGTGACCGCGCACCAGCGCCTGGCCGGCTATCGGACGGCCCTGACCGAGGCCGGGCTGCCCCTCGACCCCACGCTCGAGATGCCGGTCGACGGCTTCCACCGCGCCGACGGCGCCGAGGCGATGGCCCGGTTGCTCGACGCCGAGGAGCCGCCGGACGCGGTGTTCTGCTTCAACGACCTGCTCGCCCTGGGGGCGATCCGCACGCTGGTGTCGCGTGGCATCCCGGTGCCGGGGCGGGTCGCGGTGGTGGGCTTCGACGACATCGAGGACGGGCGGTTCTCGACGCCGACGCTGAGCACGATCGCGCCCGACGCGCCACGGATCGCCCAGCTCGCGGTCGACCTGCTGGCCGAGCGGCTGGGCGACGGCCCCGCGGCGGCGGGCGCCCCTCGCGAGCTCCGCGTCGATCACCGGCTGATCGTGCGGGAGAGCACCGGAGGCTAGGCCGGCACGCTGTTCAGCTGCTGCTCGAGCCGCACCTGCTCGGTGACGTCGTAGGCGAACTTGACCACCTTCTCCGGCCGCCCGTGCAGGTCGAGGATCGGGCTGTAGCTGGACTGGAGCCAGACGTCCCGGCCGTCCTTGCCGAGCCGGTGGAAACGGCCGGAGCGGAACTCACCGTCGCGCAGCCGCGCCCACAGGTCCCGGTAATCGTCGGAAGCGGCGTACTCGTCGGTGCAGAACATCGAGTGGTGCCGGCCGACGATCTCGTCCAGCGTGTAGCCGACCGTGTTCAGGAAGTTCTCGTTCGCCGTTCGGATCCGGCCGTCCAGGTCGAACTCGATCACCGCCTGGGACCGGTCGATCGCGGCCATCCGCCCGGCGATCTCGGCGTTGCGCAGCTTCTCGGCCGTGACGTCGTGGGCGAACTTGACGACCTTCACCGGCTTGCCGTCGGCGTCGAGGATCGGGTTGTATGTGGCTCTTATCCACACTTCGCTCCCGTCCTTGGCGATGCGCCGGTACTCGGCCGAGTGGAACTCCCCGCGGCCCAACTTCTCCCAGAACGACCGGTACTCCGGCCGGCTCGCCTCGTCGGGGTCGACGAACATGCGGTGGTGGCGGCCGACGATCTCATCCTGGCGGTAGCCCATCAGGTCGAGGAACGCGTCGTTGGCCTCCAGCACGATGCCGTCGAGGTCGAACTCGATCACCGCCTGCGAGCGCCGGATCGCGGTGACCTTGCCCTCGAAGTCGGCGTTGCGGGCCTTGGCCTCGGTCACGTCGACCGCGAACTTCACCACCTTCCACGGCTTGCCGTCGATCCCCAGGATCGGGTTGTACACGGCCTGGAGCCAGACGTCCTTGCCGCCCTTGCCATAGCGGTGGAACTCGCCGGAGACGAACTCGCCGGCCCCCAGCCGCTGCCAGAAGTCCTGGTAGTCCTGCGACTGCGCGTCCGCCTCGGAGACGAACATCCGGTGGTGCCGGCCGACGACCTCGTCCCGGGAGTAGCCGACCAGGTCGAGGAAGTTGTCGTTCGCGTCCAGGATGTGGCCGTCGAGGTCGAACTCGATCACGGCCTGGGAGCGGTAGATCGCCTGGATCTTGCCCTGCGCGTCGGCCGTGGCCCGCTTGCCCTGGGTCACGTCGAGCGCGTGCTCGATCACCTTGACCACCTCGCCGGCGCGGTTCTTCACCGGCACCCAGCTGGAGCGGATCCACCGGTCGCCGCCGCCCTGCCAGAGCAGCCGGAACTCGCCGGTGAGGTTGCTGCCGGAACGCAGCTGGTCCCACAGCTCGGTGTACTCGGCCGAATCGGCCACCTCGGGCGAGACGAGCGAGCGGTGGTCAGTGCCCACGATCCCGGCCGGGTCGACGCCCACCAGCTCGGCGAACGCGTCGTTGGCCCGCAGCAGCCGGCCCTCGGGGCTGTACTCGGCGGTGGCCGACCCGCGCTCGTACGCCTCGACCTGGCTCCGGAGCTCGGCCAGGAGCTCGTCCGTGCTACCCGTGGCGGCCGTCTGATCCGACAAGGCAGTGTCCTTCCGCTCGCAGCAAAGCTGCCCAACCCGGCTCAATCCTGTTCGGTTGCCGAACGGGCAACCTGAGCGGTGCTCCGAGGTAGTTAGGGCCTGTCCTGCCAATCACGAGGGGCTGCGACGTGGCCCAGGTGGCGCCTGACGACGTCCGCGAAACGACCACATACAACACCGGTATGCGGCCGCTTCGCGGCCGACGCCAGCCACCACCTGGACCTCGTCTCACTCCCGCGTGATCGGCAGGACAGGCCCTAAGCGAACGGCACATTTCGGCTGTGTTTCGGGATCTTCATCGTGATCTCTTTACAACGTTGAATCCAACGTTGTAAAAATTCTGCATGGCAGTGGCGCAGCTCACCCTTGATCCCGCGTTCGCGATCGCACCCGTCGATCCCCGGCTGTTCGGCTCGTTCGTCGAGCACATGGGCCGATGCGTCTACACCGGCATCTTCGAACCGGGTCACCCCTCCGCCGACGACGAAGGTCTGCGGACCGACGTGCTCGATCTCGTCCGCGAGCTGGGCGTCACCACGGTCCGCTACCCGGGCGGCAACTTCGTCTCCAACTACCGCTGGGAGGACGGCGTCGGCCCGCGCGGCGACCGTCCCCGCCGGCTCGACCTGGCCTGGCGCAGCCTCGAGAGCAACGCGTTCGGGCTCAACGAGTTCATGCGCTGGGCCTCGCTGGCCGGCGTCGAGCCGATGATGGCGGTCAACCTCGGCACGCGCGGCATCGAGGCCGCCGCCGAACTGGTCGAGTACTGCAATCTGGCCGACGGCACCGCGGCCGCCGACCTGCGCCGCAAGCACGGCGTCGCACACCCACACGACGTACGGATGTGGTGTCTCGGCAATGAGATGGACGGCCCCTGGCAGATCGGCAGTCTGACCGCCGAGGAGTACGGACGCCTCGCCGCCCGCGCCGGCCAGGCCATGCGCCGGGTCGATCCGAGCATCGAACTGGTCGCCTGCGGCAGCTCCAACTCGGACATGCCGACGTTCGCGGCCTGGGAGGCGACCGTCCTCGAGCACGCCTACGACCAGGTCGACTACATCTCGCTGCACACCTACTACGACCCCGAGAAGCACGACGAGGCCAGCTTCCGGGCCTCCGCGGTCGACCTCGACGGGTTCATCGAGAACGTGGTCGCGACCGCCGACCACGTGCGGGCCAAGATGCGCCGCAGCAAGCGGATCAAGCTCTCGCTGGACGAGTGGAACGTCTGGTACCAGTCCCGGTTCACCGAGCCCGAGGACCGCGACATCGAGGAGACCCCGGCGCTCATCGAGGACGACTACAACGGCACCGACGCCGTGGTGGTCGGCAACCTGCTGATCAGCATGCTGCGGCACGCCGACCGGCTCACCATCGGCTGTCAGGCGCAGCTGGTCAACGTGATCGCGCCGATCCGCACCCGGGCCGGCGGCGAGGCCTGGCGGCAGACGATCTTCCACCCCTTCGCGCACACCGCGCGCCTGGCCCGGGGAACCGTGCTGCGCCCGGCCCTGGTCAGCCCGTCGATGAGCACCGGACGTTTCGGCGACGTGCCCGCCGTGGACGCCGTTGCGACCCACGACGAGCAGACCGGCGAGCTCACCGTCTTCGTTGTCAACCGCAGCACCGAACCGGTGCCGCTCACCGTCGATCTGCGGGCCTTCCCCCGGCATCGGGTGGCCCGGCACGTGGCGCTCAGTTCGGACCGGCCCGAGCCGGTCGAGCAGGCGCCGGCCGAAGAGATCCTCCTCCCTCCCGTCTCCTGGCACGCGCTGTGCCTCACTCCCGAGGAGTCACGATGATCAATAGAAACCTCTCCCGCCGGGGCGTTCTCGGCCTCGGTGTCGGCGCCGGCGGGGCCGTGCTGCTCAGTGCCTGCGGCGACAGCGGCCCGAACGAGAAGGTCACCGGCGGCGGGCAGAACGCCGCGCCCGCCGCGACCAGCTATGACGGCCCGAACGTGGCGCTGGCCTTCTGGAACGGCTTCACCGGCGGCGACGGCCCGTTCATGAAGAAGCTGGTCGACCAGTTCAACGCCGAGCACCCCAACATCAAGGTGTCGATGAACACCTATCAGTGGGCCGACTATTACCAGAAGACCCCGGCCGCCGTGTCCACCGGCAACGGCCCCGACGTCGGTGTCATGCACGTCGACCACGTCGCCACCAACGCCGCCCGGGGCGTGATCCTGCCGCTGGAGGACCTGGCCAAGGCGCTCAACTTCAAGGCCGAGGACTTCTCGCCGCCGGTGTGGAACGCGGGCGTCTACAACAACACCCGCTACGCGATCCCGCTCGACGTGCACCCGCTCGGCTTCTTCTACAACAAGACCGTGATGGAGAAGGGCGGTCTCGACCCGGAGAAGCCGCCGACCACCGACGACGAGTACCAGGCGGCGCTGGAGTCGATGAAGGCCAAGGGCATCCAGGGCGACTGGGTCACGCCGTTCGAGTTCACCGGCAGCATGCAGTTCCAGTCGCTGCTCTGGCAGTTCGGCGGCAACCTGTTCGACGACGGCGCGACCAAGGCGCTCTTCGCCGAGCAGCCCGGCGTGCAGGCGCTGACCTGGATGACCGACCACATCAAGAACGGCTACAGCCCGAAGAACGTGGCCCAGGACGCCGACATCATCGCGCTGCGCAACGGGAAGAACGCGTTCAACTGGAACGGCATCTGGACCATCAACACGCTCAAGGAGGACAAGAACCTCGAGTGGGGTGTGGCGCCGCTGCCGCAGATCGGGACGCAGAAGGCGGCCTGGGCCGGGTCGCACCAGTTCGTGCAGTTCAAGCAGAAGTCCAAGGACGACAACAAGCTGACCGCGGGCAAGGTCTTCATCAACTGGATCAGCCAGCACTCGATCGAGTGGGCCCGCGGCGGTCAGGTCCCGGCCCGTGCCGAGATCCGCAACGGCGCCGACTTCAAGGCCCTGCCCGAGCAGTCGGCCATCGGCACGCAGATCGACTATCTGCACTTCCTGCCGCCCAAGCCCGGTATCGCCGACGTGATGGCCACCATGGTCACGGCGATCAACGAGGCCGTTCTGGGGCGCAAGGAGCCGGCCAAGGCGCTCTCCGACGGCGCCGCCAAGGCCAACCAGCTCCTGGAGCAGAACGCCAAGAAGTATGGCAGCTGAGACCGCACTCACCCGTACGCCGCCGGTGCAGGCTGGGGAGGCCGGCACCGGCGGCCGGGTGCGGCGTACGGGACCCCTGACGCCGTACCTCCTCCTGCTGCCGTACTTCGTCGTCTTCGCGACCTTCGTGCTCGTGCCGGCGGTGTACGGCCTGTGGATCAGCCTGCACGACTGGGACTATCTGCTCCCCGGCAAGCCGTTCGTGGGGCTGGACAACTACCAGGCGCTGTTCGACTCCAGCTCGGCGGTCTACAGCTTCTTCTGGGAGAGCATGTCGGCCACCGGCATCTTCACGGTCCTCAGCGTGCCGCTGCTGCTGACCGTGCCGTTGCTGCTGGCGCTGCTGCTCAACCGCAAGTTCCGGGGCCGCACGATCTTCCGGGCGATCTACTTCGCGCCGTACGTGCTGGGTGTGGCCGTGATCGGCGTGCTCTGGCGCTTCCTGCTCGACCCCAACCTGGGCGTGGTCAACGCGATCCTGGGCGCGGTCGGGCTGCCGGGGGACACGCCGTGGACCACCGCGCTGCCGTGGGGCTGGGTGACGCTGGTCGGCGTGACCGTGTGGTGGACGCTCGGCTTCAACGCGGTCATCTATCTGGCCGGGCTGCAGGACATCCCGCGCGAGCTGTACGAGGCGGCGCGCATCGACGGCGGCGGCAAGTGGGCCGAGTTCCGGCACGTGACCCTGCCCGGCCTGCGCCCGGTGCTGCTGTTCGTCACCGTCAACACGATCCTCGTCTCGGCCAACATGTTCGGCCAGTCCTACCTGATCACGCAGGGTGCGCCCGGCACCGAGACCCGCACCGCGATCATGTACATCGCCCAGGTCGGCCTGAGTGACTACAAGATGGGCAGCGCGGCGGCGATGAGTTACCTGCTCACCGCGTGTCTGCTGCTGATCAGCCTGCTGGTCTTCCGGCTCTTCAGGGAGAGGAGGGACGCATGAGACGCGTACGTCCGATCGCCTGGTACACGGTCCTGATCGGACTCAGCCTCATCTTCATCGCGCCGCTGGTGTGGATGCTGCTCACCACGTTCAAGACGCCCGGCGAGGCGACCCGGGTGCCGCCCACGGTGCTGCCGGAGGAGCCCACCACGGGCGCCTTCGACACGCTGCTGGGCAACTCGCAGACGCCGGTGCTGCGCTGGTTCCTCAACAGCGTGCTGGCCGCCACCGGTCAGGCGATCCTCGTGCTGGCGGTCGCGTCGATGGCCGCGTACGCCCTGGCCCGCCTCGAGTTCCGGGCCAAGCGCCTGATCTTCGGCATGATCATCGCGACCCTGTTCATCCCGGGTTTCGTGCTGATCATCCCGAACTTCCTGATCGTCGACCGGCTCGGCATGCTCGACTCGTTGTGGGCCCTGATCATCCCCGGGGCGGCCGGCGCGTTCGGCGTCTTCTTCCTGCGGCAGTTCTTCCTCAGCCTGCCCCGCGAGCTGGAGGAGGCGGCCGTGCTCGAGGGGGCCAACGCCTGGCAGGTCTTCACCCGGGTGGTGCTGCCGCTCTCGAAGCCGGCCCTGGCCACGCTCGCCGTGATCAGCTTCCTGACCAACTGGAACGACTTCATCTGGCCGGTCTACGTGCTGTTCAGCCCCGAGGCGTTCACGCTGCCGCCCGGTCTGGCGATCCTGCAGGGCGCTTACACGATCAACTACCCGGTGATCATGGCGGGCGCGCTGGTCGCCAGCATCCCGGTCCTACTGCTGTTCATCGTGGCCCAGCGCTACGTGATCGAGGGAGTCTCCCGCTCCGGCCTGAAAGGATGATCATGAGACGGTCCAGGACGATCATGCGACGCCTGACGGCCGCGCTCGCCGCGGTGATCACGTTGCTGGCCCTGACGGCCGGCGCCCGTCCTCCCGTCCCAGCCTCGGCGTCGTTCGCGGACACCTTCGCCGACCCGGTGATCGTCCGCGGCGACGACGGCTTCTATTACGCGTACGGAACGAGCGACCCCCTGCGCGAGGGCGAACGCACGCCGCACCGCATCCCGATGGCGCGCTCGGCCGACCTGTCGCGCTGGACCTACGTGGGCGATGCGTTTCAAACCCTTCCCTCGTACGCGGCCCCGGGCGCGTCGCTGTGGGCACCGGACGTGCGCAAGGTCGGCAACCGCTGGCTGCTCTACGCGACGGTGACCGAGACGACGACGGCCGCCGGCGCCTCGGCGATCGGGGTGGCGACCGCCCCCGGACCGACCGGCCCGTGGACCTGGGCTCCGGAACCGGCCGTGCCCCCTCGGGCGGCGCCCGGCGGGGGCTGGTGGTGGACGTTCGATCCGGCCCAGCTGACCACGCCCGACGGCCGGAAGTATCTCTACTACGGCAGCTATTTCGGCGGGATCTGGGTCAGCGAGCTCACCGCCGACGGTCTGCGGATCACCGGCACCCCGACGCGGGTGGCCGTCGACAACAAGTTCGAGGGCGCTTACGTCGTACGGCGTGAGGGTTGGTACTACCTGTTCGCGTCCTCGGCCAACTGCTGCGCCGGACCGACCACCGGATACTCCGTCTCGGTGGGCCGTTCCCGCAGCCCGCTCGGCCCGTTCACCGACCGCGACGGCCTGCGCCTCGACGTCTCCCGGGCCGGTGGCACACCGGTGATCGCGCCGAACGGTAACCGCTGGGTCGGCACCGGCCACAACGGACTGGTCACCGACCGGCGCGGCCAGGACTGGTTCGTCTACCACGCGATCGACCGCAACGACCCCTACCTCGACGAGCCGTTCGGGATCAACGAGCGGCCCATGCTGATCGACCGCCTCGACTGGATCGGCGGCTGGCCGACGGTCAACGGCGGGGCCTGGGCGTCCGACAAGCGCGACGCCGCGCCGGCCCGGACGCCGGTGCCGGGCCGGCTGTTGTTCGCCGACGAGTTCAGCGGCTCGGCGGCCGGCTGGAGCTGGGTCCGGGAAGATCCGGCGGCGACCGTGAGCGGGGGAGCGTTGCGCTGGCCGGTGCAGGGCGCTGACCTGACCGGCACCTCGAACAACGCGGGCGTGCTGCTCCGCACGCCACCGGCCGGGTCGTGGATCGCCGAGACGCGGCTGACCCTGCCGCTGGGCGAGGACACCGTCCGGAACTATCAGCAGGCCGGCCTCATCGCGTACGCGAATGACGACCTGTTCGCGCGGCTGAGCGCCGTGGCGATCTGGAACACGCGGCAGGTGGAGTTCGGCAAGGAGATGCCGTACGCGGAAGCCCTGTCCTATGGCGGCACCATCGCGGGGACGCCGGGGGAGTCGGTGACGTGGCTGCGACTGGCCCACCGGATCGATCCGGCCAACGGCGAGCACGAGTACCGCGCGGGCGTGAGCCGGGACGGCAAGCACTGGACGTGGGGTGGAGTGTGGACGCTGCCCGCCGACAGCGCGCCCCGGATCGGCCTGGTCGCGCACGGCGGGGCGGCCCCGGCCGTGACCGCGTCGTTCGACTACCTGCGGTTCTACAAGTGGTGAGGCGGGCCCTGCTGCTGACCGTGGCCCTGCTCGTGAGCGGATGCACAGCCGGAACCGACGAACCCGAGAAGAAGACGGAGGCCGGCGTGACCTTCACCAATCCGGTGCACACGCAGAACTTCCCCGATCCGGGGGCGCTTCGGGTGGGCGACACCTGGTACGCGTACGGGACGAACGGTCCTTCCGGCAACGTGCCCGTGCTGACCTCGCCCGACCTCGTGACGTGGACGCCCGCGGCCGACGCTCTGCCGCAGGTCGGCAAGTGGGCCACCGCCGGCAACACCTGGGCCCCGGAGGTGATCGAGGGGCCCGGCGGCACCTACCTGCTCTATTACACGGCCCGCTCGACCAGCACCGACGTGCAGTGCATCGGTGTCGCGGTGGCCGACCAGCCGGGCGGTCCGTATGTCGACGAGTCGGCCGAGCCGTTGATCTGCCAGGCCAAGGAGGGCGGCTCGATCGACGCGAGCCCGTTCACCGACGAGAACGGCGACCGCTACCTCTACTGGAAGAACGACGGCAACGCGATCGGGCAGTCCACATACCTCTATGGCGCGCGCCTGGCCGAGGACGGCCGGTCGATCAGCGGCGAGCCGGAACAGCTGCTGGTCAACGACGCCGGCTGGGAGGCGCACGTGATCGAGGCGCCGCAGATGGTGCGGCACGACGGCCAGCTGTACCTGTTCTATTCGGCCAACGCCTTCGACAAGGAGGAGTACGCCCTCGGCTACGCCACCTGCGAGGGCCCGCTCGGCCCGTGCGTCAAGGCCGCCGAGAACCCGATCCTGCACACGTCACCGGTCGCGGCCGGTCCGGGCCACGGTTTCCTGGTGACCACGCCGGCCGGCGAGTCGTGGCTGCTCTATCACGCGTGGCCGCCCAGCGCGGTCGGCAGCGTCGAGCCCGGCCGGCTGCTCTGGCTCGACCGGGTCGACTGGGTCGACGGAAAGCCCGTGGTCAACGGGCCCACCGCCGATCCTCAGGAGGCGCCCTCGTCGTCGTCCTGATCGCGGTGCCGGCCCTCGGTGACCTCGTCGATGGCTCCGGTGATGGCGCCGGTCAGGTCGCCCGCGGGCACGGCGACGCTCTCGCCGTAGCCCTCGGGCGGCTCCTTGGCCGGCTCGGGCGCGGTCGCGCCGCCACCGAATCCGAACTCGTTGGGCTCGTTCTGTTCCTGCTGGTCCTGATCCCGCTGCTCAGTGGTCATGAGCGCGGGATACCCCGGCCGGCCGCGGCTAAAGCTTTCCCGCGCCCGCGCCTGCTGTGACGGTCCACGCGGTCGGGGGAGTGAAACCCGCTTCCGCGTACGCCTGTTCGACCGCTGCCGTGACCACGTCGGCCTTGTCGGCGTCGATCAGCGCGAGCACACAGCCGCCGAACCCGCCCCCGGTCATCCGGGCGCCGTAGGCCCCGACCTCGAGGGCGGTCTCGACCGCGATGTCGACCTGCGGCACGGTGATCTCGAAGTCGTCGCGCATCGACGCGTGCGAGGCGGTCAGCAGCGACCCGATCTCGCGGACCTGGCCCGCCTTGAGCAGCTGCACCGTCTCGAGCACCCGGTCGTCCTCGGTGACGATGTGCCGCACCCGGCGGCGCATGACTTCGTCGTCGAGGCGGGCCAGCGCGCCCTCGAGCTCGGCACCGGTGATGTCGCGCAGCGCCGGGACGCCCAGGATGGCCGCGGCCTGCTCGCACGACTTGCGGCGGGCGCCGTACTCCCCGTCGACGTGCTGGTGCGGGGCGTTGCTGTTGATCACCAGGATGGCCAGGCCCTCGGCGGCCAGGTCGAACGGGATCTGCTCGACCTCGTAGGACCGGCAGTCGAGGAACAGCGCGTGGCCCTCGCGGCAGCGGATCGACGCCGACTGGTCGAGGATGCCGGTGGGCGCGCCGACGTAGTCGTTCTCGGCCCGCTGGGCGATCACCGGACGGCGCTCGACCGGCAGATCGAGCCCGCCCAGGTCGATCAGCGCGGTGAGCACCGACGACTCGAGCGCGGCGGACGACGACAGGCCCGAGCCGAGCGGCACCTCGGAGTCGATCGCGATGCGCGCGCCGGGGACCTCGAAGCCGTTCTCGTGCAGCGACCAGACGACCCCGGCCACGTACGCGGCCCAGCCCGTCACCTCGCCCGGCTGGGTGAGCCCGAAGCTGACCGCCTCGTCGGCGAACGTGCTGCAGACCGTCCACTCCCCGGCCGGGGCCGGACCGACCGCGGCCACCGTGCGCTGCGGCAACGCGAAGGGCAGCACGAAGCCGTCGTTGTAGTCGGTGTGCTCGCCGATCAGGTTGACCCGGCCGGGTGCGGCCCAGAGGCCGGCCGGCTCGGTGCCGAATTCCTTGACGAAGGCGTCGCGGGCGTTCATGCGACGTGCGAGCGGTAGAAGGACCAGGCGTCGCCGATCATCGACTGCAGGGTGTTCTTCTCGGGCACCCAGCCCAGCTCGTCGCGGGCCTTGTCGGACGACGCGACCAGGGTGGCCGGGTCGCCCTCGCGGCGCGGCGCGATCTCGACCGGCAGCTCGACGCCGGTGACCTCGCGGGCCACCTCGACGACCTGCTTGTTGGAGAAGCCGTTGCCGTTGCCCAGGTTGTAGATGCGGTGCTCGCCGGCGGTGGCCGCCTCGAGCGCGAGCAGGTGGGCGCGGGCCAGGTCGTGCACGTGGATGTAGTCGCGCACGCAGGTGCCGTCGGCGGTCGGGTAGTCGTCGCCGAAGATCTGCAGCTTCTCCCGCTTGCCCGCGGCGACCTGCAGCGTGATCGGGATGAGGTGGGTCTCGGGGTCGTGCCGCTCGCCGATCTCGTGACCGTCCGCGATGTAGGCTCCCGCGACGTTGAAGTAGCGCAGCGAGACCGCGGCCAGGCTGTGCGCGAACGCCTCGGACGTGAGCGCGTGGTCGAAGGTGAGCTTGGTGGCCCCGTACGTGTTGGTCGGCGCCTTGACCGCGGACTCGGTGATCGGCAGCTCGACCGGGTTGCCGTAGACGGCGGCGGTGGAGGAGAAGATGAACCGCGGCACTCCGGCCGCCCGCACCGCGTCGAGCAGGGCGAGCGACTTCACGACGTTGTCGTGCCAGTACAGCTCGGGCTTGGTCATCGACTCGCCGGCCGCGATCAGCCCGGCGAAGTGCAGCACCGCGTCGAAGCCGGAGCCGGGGGTGAGCACCCGGGCCGCGTCGGCGATGTCGGCCTCGACGAAGGTGGCGTCGGGCGCGACGGCGCCGCGGAAGCCGGTGACCAGGTTGTCGAGGACGGTGACCTCGTGGCCGGCGTCCAGCAGCAATCGGCTGGTGACGCTGCCGACGTAGCCGGCGCCCCCGGTGACGAGCAGTTTCACGGCGCGCTACACCCCTTCGCAGAAGATCCTCCGACCAGCCTAGGCGGCCGCCGGAACACCCCAAAGGTTCCGCCATCTTCGATCATAAGTCAACACTTTCAAACATCGGACATGCGGGCGCGGGCGGTTCGCGATCCGTCGCCCGGGGCTGACACAATGGTCGGCATGTCCGATGTCACCCCCCGCCCACGCGTGCTTTCCGGCATTCAGCCGACCGCCGATTCGTTCCACCTCGGGAACTATCTGGGCGCCGTGCGCAACTGGGTGGCATTGCAGGAGACGCACGACGCGTACTACTGCGTGGTCGACCTGCACGCGATCACCATGGGGCACGACCCGGCCGCCCTGCGCGAGCGCACCCGCATCTCGGCCGCCCAGCTGCTGGCCCTGGGGCTCGACCCCGAGCGGTGCACGCTGTTCGTCCAGTCCCACGTCCCCGAGCACGCCCAGCTGGGCTGGGTGCTGAGCTGCATCACCGGCTTCGGCGAGGCCGGCCGCATGGTCCAATTCAAGGACAAGTCGGCCAAGGCGGCCGACACGACGACGGTGGGCCTGTTCACCTACCCCATCCTGCAGGCGGCCGACATCCTGCTCTACCAGGCCGACCAGGTGCCGGTCGGGGAAGACCAGCGGCAGCACCTCGAGCTCACCCGCGACCTGGCCCAGCGGTTCAACACGCGGTTCGGCAAGACGTTCACGATCCCGGCGCCGTTCATCCTCAAGGACACGGCGAAGATCACCGACCTGCAGGACCCGACGGCCAAGATGTCGAAGTCGGCCTCCTCGCCCAACGGCATCATCGAGCTGCTGGAAGACCCGGCCCGCTCGGCCAAGAAGATCAAGTCGGCGGTCACCGACACCGGTCGCGAGATCCTCTACGACGAGGAGAACAAGCCCGGCGTCAGCAACCTGCTCACGATCTATGCCGCGCTGACCATGCGGACCATAGACGAACTGCTCGAGCAATATGAGGGCCGCGGCTACGGCGACCTCAAGAAAGACCTGGCCGAGGTCGTGGTCGAGTTCGTCAAGCCGGTCCAGGAACGCACCCGGGCCTATCTGGAAGACCCGGGCCACCTCGACAAGGTGCTCGCCATCGGCGCCGAGAAGGCCCGCGCGGTCGCCTCGGTGACGCTCGGCCAGGCGTACCAGAACATCGGTTTCCTGTCTCCGTCGCGCGGAGCCTGACCCTCCCGTGACCACCCCCCTCACGACGCGGATCGGCGTCGCGATCGACATCCCCGAGCCCTGGGGCGAGCTGCTCACCCAGCGGCGCGCGGCCGCCGGCGATCCCCAGGCGGCCTACACCCCCGCGCACGTGACGCTGCTCGGCCCGACCGACGTGCGCACCGACACGCTGCCGGCCATCGAGAAGCACCTCGAGACGGTGGCCGCCGCCCAGGTGCCGTTCACCATCCATCTGCGCGGCACCGGCACGTTCCGGCCGGTCACCGAGGTCGTCTTCGTGACGCTCGCGGTCGGGATCAGCGAGTGCGAGCTGCTGGCCGAGGCGATCGTGAGCTCCGGCGACGTGCACCGCGACTCGCGTTTCCCCTACCACCCGCACGTGACGGTGGCCCAGGACGTGCCGGCCGAGGCTCTCGACGCGGTCTTCGACGACCTGGCCGGGTTCTCGGCCAAGTTCCACGTGCCGGCGTTCACGTTGTTCTCGCGGGGCGAGGGCCCGTGGAAGCGGCGCCGGGACTATCCGCTGGGCGTTCCTCCGGGTGCCTGAGCCGCAGCTCGCGTGACGTCGGTTACGGTCGGCGCGTGAATCCGATCGATCGGGCCTACGAGGCGGCCGAGTCCCGTGTCATGTGGCTCCGTCACCGGTCCCGATACTTCGATCACCTCAGCCGGGCCGTCGTGCGCTACATCGACGTGCAGGGCGGGCGACTTGCCGCGGCGATCGCCTACTACGGGTTCTTCGCCGTCTTCGCCCTGCTGCTGATCGGCTACTCGATCTTCGGCATCCTGCTGAACAGCAACGAGGGCCTGTTCGACATCGTCCGCGACTTCCTCCGGCAGAACCTGCCCTTCCTCGACGTGCAGGCGATCCTGGACAGCGGCAAGACGGTCGGCATCGTGGGCATCGTCGGCCTGACCTTCACCGGCATCGCCTGGGTCGAGGCGATCCGCTCCTCGCAGCGGCTGATCTGGCAGCTCAACGAGCAGCCCGGTTACATCGGCGTGCGGCAGGTCCTCGACCTGCTGGTGCTGCTCGGCATCCTGGCCCTGCTCGCGCTCACCCAGCTCGCCGTCTATGGACTCGAGCTGCTGCTCGACTGGATGGCCGACGGCATCGTCCAGATCTCGGTCGAGGTCCTGCTCCGGATCGCGGTCAACATGCTGCTGGCGGCGGCGCTGCTGGCCGCGGTGCCGAGACTACGGATGACCGTGCGGCGGATGGCCCCGCCGGTGCTCCAGGTCGGCATCGGGCTCTGGCTGCTCAACACGGTGGGCAAATCGTTCGTGGGGCTTGTGCAGCGCAACCCGGCCTACGGCCTGGTCGGTTCGGCCGTCGGCGTGCTGGTCTACCTGTACGTTTTCAACCAGCTGCTGCTGTTCGGGGCGGCCTGGGCGGCGACCAGCCAGCACGGTCGCGTGGTCGACCTGTCAGCTGACGATAAAAATGCCCCCGTGGGGCAAAACACCTGGATTCGGCACACCACACCGGAATGATGGCCCCGTGGGCACTCTCGTGACATTGGACCTGCCGGCCGGCTCGCCGGTGGCCGACCTCCCCTGGGTCATCACGATCGGGTCGCTGGGCGACGAGGAGGACTGGGAACCCGTGGTCTGCGGACCGTACGAGCGGGCCCACGCCCTCGCCCTGGCCCAGGCCGTGGTGGCCGACGAACAGCTGATGGCGGTCGTCGAGCCGCTGCTGCCCCGGCCCGACGCCGAGGCCATCCGCGGCGAGATCGAACTGGCCCGCGCGGCCGTGGAGTCACCGGACGACGACGAGACCGACCCCTTCGACGAGTACGAGACCCGGCGCGTACGGCCCGGCCGCCCGCCCACCGAGGCCGAGGTGCGCGAGGGCTGGGGTCGCATCGCGGCCCGGCTCACCACGGTCTAGCGGTTGGTCAGGGCCCGGAAGCCGCGCAGGAACCCCTCCTTGTCCGGCGCGCCCAGCAGCATGCGTTGCAGCGCGAAGCCCGGGATCAGCGCGTAGAAGGCGCCGGTGACCTCGTCGACGTCGGTGCCGGCGGGCAGTTCGCCGCTCTCGGCCGCGTGGACGATCAGCACGCGGACGCCGGCCCGCAGATCCGAGTAGCGCTCGAAGACGATCCGGCTGATCGACGGGTCGACCGTGGACTCGGCCCAGATCTGCAGCGCGACCGGCAGCGCGCCGCCCGGCCGGGCCTGCTCGTCGATCACGTCGAGCAGCAGCTCCAGCGACTCGAGAAGGGGCAGCCGCCGGGTCGCGATCTCGTCGATCCGGCTGCGGATGCCGCCCACGACCCCCTCGGCGATGGCCGCGATGATCTCGTCCTTGGACTTGAAGTAGCGGTAGACCGCGCCGACCGAGAGCCCCGCCTCCTTGATCAGGTCTTGCATCGAGGTGTTGTGCAGTCCCTTGCGCAGAAAGCAGGCGCGGGCGGCGGCCAGGATCTGCTCACGGCGGGCGGTGAGGTGTTGCTCGGAGACGCGTGGCATGCCTCTCATCATAAAACGAACGCTCGTTCTTGACTAAGTGGAGAGGGCGCCTTCCAGGTCACGACCGTGGCCGACGCGGCCGCCGCCGATGCCGCCATCCGCGACCGGGAGGTGTACGGCGCGATCCTGGTCTCCGCCTCGGGCGCCGAGGTGCACGTCGCTTCGGCCGCGTCGCCCGCCGTCTCGGCGCTGCTGACCCAGGCCGCCGCCGGCTTCGGGCCGCAGACTCCGGTGAGCGACATCGTGCCGCTCGACGCGAACGACCCGCGCGGCACCGGGTTCGCCGGGGGCTTCTTGCCGCTCGCCATCACCAGCCTGCTCGCCGGTGTACTGGTCTCCCTGCTCGTCCGGCAGCGTGTGGCCCGGTTCATCGCGCTGCTCAGCTATGGCGTGCTGGCCGGTCTTACGGTCGCCGTGGTGCAGCAGCAGTGGCTGGACATCCTGCCCGGTGACCATCTGGCCGTGGCCGCCGCGCTGGGCCTGTTCGCGCTGGCCCTGGCGTCCGCGATGACGGGGCTGGCGGCCGTGCTCGACCGGGGCGGTCTGGCCCTCGGAGCCGTGGTGATGTTCCTGGTCGGCAACGCGCTGGCCGGCATCGCGGCCGCTCCCGAGCTGTTGCCGCAGCCGTGGGGTGAGGTCGGCCAGTGGCTGCCGATCGGGGCGGGGGCCCAGCTGCTGCGGTCGGCCGCCTACTTCGACGGCGCGGGCGCGGCCCAGGCGATCGCGGTCCTCACGGCGTACGCGGGAATCGGTCTGCTCCTGACCCTGATCGGCCGCCGCGGTCTGGCCGGCAAGCCGGCCGGGACGACCACCGCCACCCCCGACCTGGTCGCCGTGGCCTGAGCGGGCACACTCGCGGGCATGGTCATCACCAAGCCGACCTGGTCTCGGTGCGATCTTCCGGCCGCTGAATAATCGCGGGCATGGTCATCACCAAGCCGACCTGGTCTCGGTGCGATCTTCCGGCCGCTGAATAATCGCGGGCATGGTCATCACCAAGCGATGGGCAATCTTCCTGACTCTGGTCGGCGTCTGGACGTGGGTCATCTGGCCCCGGTTCGGCCTGGCCATCTGGAAGGACGACCGCTCGTTCGCCGACGGCCGGCCGACCTCGTTCCTGATGGTCCATGCGGTGCTGATCGTCGCCTCGCTGGCGATCGGCACCGTCGTCGGCGTCCTCGGCGCAAAAGCCTGGCGAAAGTCCTGACCGGACCGGAAGGTTTCTGGCCTGTTACCACAGGGGCCGATGATTTGCCGCACTACCGGATAGAAGCCACGACCTGTGCGCCACGCGATTGCGGGCAGATAACGGTGCGCCAACAGTCCGGCCCAAAGTACCGCCGACGTTCTGGCCTGCGGCTACGCTCCCGCGGTGAAGACTCACCGACAAGTGTCGGTGTGCGTTGGAAGGAGGGCGTCTTGCGCCCAGTACGTGGGAAGCGGATCGTTGCGATTCTCGCGGCAGGTGGGCTGACGCTCGCCGCCGCGGCCTGTGGTGACGCTCCTGACGAGACCCCTGCCGGCGGCAGCTCCAGTGGTGCCGCGACCGCCGCCGCATACAAGGCCTGCATGGTCACCGACACCGGCGGCATCGACGACAAGTCCTTCAACGCGTCCGCATGGGCGGGTCTGCAGGCGGCCAAGACCGACGCGCCGAACGTCGACCCGAAGTACGTCGCCTCGACCGCCGAGGCCGACTACGAGCCCAACCTGCGTGGCTTCGTGACCCAGAAGTGCAACTTCATCCTGTCGGTGGGTGGCCTGATGGGCGACTCCACCAAGGCGGTCGCCGAGCAGAACACCAGCCAGCAGTTCGGCATCGTGGACAGCTCGATCCAGGGCGCGACCAACGTCTACCCGATGCAGTTCGCGACCCACCAGGCCTCGTTCCTCGCGGGCTACCTGGCCGCGGGCTACTCGAAGTCGGGCAAGGTGGCGACCTTCGGCGGCCTCAAGATCCCGCCGGTCACCATCTTCATGGACGGCTTCGCCGACGGCGTCGCGCAGTACAACAAGGTCAAGAACAAGAACGTCCAGGTGCTCGGCTGGGACAAGGCCAAGCAGAACGGCAGCTTCGCCGAAGACTTCGCCAGCCCGGCCAAGGGCAAGGCCCTGACCAACACGTTCGTCGCCCAGGGGGCCGACGTGATCATGCCGGTCGCCGGCGGCACCGGCCTCGGCGCGGCCGAGGTGGCCAAGGGCTCCAGCGGCAAGGTCTCGGTCATCTGGGTCGACCAGGACGGCTGCAAGAGCACCCCGCAGGACTGCGACGTGTTCCTGACCACCGTTGTCAAGAACATCAACGACGCCGTCAAGACCGCGGTCGTCGCCGGCGCCACCGGCCAGCCGCTCACCGCCACCCCGGGCTACCTGGGCACGCTGGAGAACGACGGTGTCTCGCTGGCGCCGTACAACCAGTTCGACAGCAAGGTCGACCAGGCCCTCAAGGACGAGGTCGAGAAGCTGAAGGCGGACATCATCGCCGGAACCGTCAAGGTCGAGTCGGCCAGCGCCCCGGCCTGACCGAACGCTAGGTAACATCGGCCGCCGCACGGTCGCGAGGTTTTCTCGTGGCCGGGCGGCGGCCCCCTTCTCAAGTGAATGCGCCCGAAGTCAGGAGATTCCGCTGAGACTCGAACTGCGCGGCATCACCAAGCGCTTCGGCGACCTGGTGGCCAACGACCACATCGACATCACCGTCGAGCCCGGCGAGGTACACGCCCTGCTGGGCGAGAACGGCGCCGGCAAGTCGACGCTGATGAACCAGCTCTACGGCCTGCTGCAGCCCGACGAGGGCGAGATCCTGGTCGACGGCCAGAAGAAGATCTTCCGCAGCCCCCGCGACGCCATCTCGGCCGGCATCGGCATGGTCCACCAGCACTTCATGCTCGTCCCGGTCTTCACCGTGGCCGAGAACATCGCGCTCGGCGCCGAGGAGACCCGCGGCGGCCCGCTCGGCTGGCTCGACCGCCGCCGCAACCGCCGCGACGTGCTCGAGACCTCGAAGCGTTACGGCCTGCCGGTCGACCCCGATGCCCTGGTGGAAAATCTGCCGGTCGGCGCCCAGCAGCGGGTCGAGATCGTCAAGGCGCTGACCCGCGACGTCGACCTGCTGATCCTCGACGAGCCGACCGCCGTGCTGACCCCGCAGGAGACCGACGAGCTGCTCGCGGTCATGCGGTCGCTGGCCGAGACCGGCAAGTCGATCGTCTTCATCACCCACAAGCTGCGCGAGGTCAAGGCCATCGCCGACCGGATCACCGTGATCCGCCGCGGCCGCACGGTCGGCACCGCCAGCCCCGACACCTCCGAGGACGAGCTGGCCGCGCTCATGGTCGGCCGCGACGTGAGCCTCGAGGTGACCAAGACCCCGGCCGACCCCGGTCGCGAGGTGCTCAAGGTCTCGGGTCTGATCGTCGACGACGAGCGGGGCGTGCGCGCGGTCGACGGCGTCGACCTGGAGGTGCGCTCGGGCGAGGTGCTCGGCATCGCCGGCGTGCAGGGCAACGGCCAGACCGAGCTGGTCGAGGCCATCATGGGCCTGCGGGCGGCGCGGGCCGGCAAGATCGAGCTGGAGGACGCCGACCTGGCCGGTCGCAGCACCAAGCAGGTGCTCCGGGCCGGGGTCGGCTACATCCCCGAGGACCGCAGCCTCGACGGCGTGATCAAGGACTTCACGGTCGCCGAGAACCTGGTGCTCGACCTGTACGACCGGGCGCCGTTCGGCAACGGCTTCGCGCTCAACCCCAAGGCGATCGACGATTCGGCCCGCGAGCGGGTGAGCCAGTTCGACATCCGTACGTCGTCCGCGCAGTCGACGGTCGGCACCCTCTCGGGCGGCAACCAGCAGAAGGTCGTGGTCGCCCGCGAGATGTCGCGCCCGCTCAAGCTGCTGATCGCCTCGCAGCCGACC
The DNA here is from genome assembly GCF_016834655.1 of Paractinoplanes ovalisporus. Lineage (GTDB taxonomy): Bacteria > Actinomycetota > Actinomycetes > Mycobacteriales > Micromonosporaceae > Actinoplanes > Actinoplanes ovalisporus. The sequence continues at coordinate 59,265 of NZ_JAENHP010000024.1, read as the reverse complement.
CGGGGTGTGGATGTCGGCTCGATCGAGTTCATCCACAACCAGATCATTCACGAGCGTGACGTCGGCACCGCCGTGCTCGTGGTCTCCAGCGAGCTGGACGAGGTCGTCGGCCTGGCCGACCGCATCGCGGTGATGTACCGCGGCCGGATCCTGGCGACTGTCTCCCCCGACATGCCCCGCGAGGAGATCGGTCTGCTGATGGCCGGCATCGTCAGCAGCGGTGAGGAAGAAGAGGACAGCAAGTGACGACCGAAGCCCCCGCTGCACCACCGGAGAAGAGCCCGGAGAAGAAAGAGAAGGAAGAGTCCTTTTTAGGGCTTTTCGTCCACAATCTCTGGTCGGCCAATACCGTCACTGTCACGATCCTGTCGATCTTCTTGGCGCTGCTCATCGGCGCCGTGCTGATCGTGATCTCCGACGCCAACGTGCTGTCCACATTCTCCTACTTCACCGCCCGACCCAGCGACGCCCTCACCGCCAGCTGGGACCTGATCAGCCAGGCCTACGCCGACCTGTTCAAGGGCGCGATCTTCGACCCGGCCGCGGTGCAGGCCTGGTTCAACGGCAGCGGCGACTGGAAGACGGCCCTCAACCCGCTCTCCGAGACGCTCACCTACGCCGCCCCGCTGGTCTTCACCGGCCTGTCGGTGGCGCTGGCCTTCCGCGGCGGCCTGTTCAACATCGGCGGCCAGGGTCAGGCGGTCATCGGCTGCATCACGGCCGGTGTGGCCGGCTTTGCGATCGGGCTGCCGGCCGGTTTGCACCTGATCGTCGCGCTGGCCGCCGGTCTGATCGGTGGCGCGCTCTGGGGCTTCCTGCCCGGCCTGCTCAAGGCCCGCACGGGCGCCCACGAGGTGATCACCACGATCATGCTCAACTACACGGCCACGCTCTTCCTGGGCTGGCTGATCCTGCAGAACGGCGTGCAGGACCCCGACCGCACCGACGCCATCAGCAAGACCGTCGACTCCAGCGCCGTCCTGCCCGCCCTGCCCGCCCCGCTGCGGGTGCACCTGGGCATCGTGCTCGCGGTGATCGTCACGGCCGCGGTGGCCTGGCTGATCAACCGCTCGTCGTTCGGCTTCGAGCTGCGCGCCGTGGGTGTCAACCCGCCCGCGGCCAAGACCGCCGGCATGAGCGTGGCCAGGACGTACACCATGCTCATGGTCGTCGCCGGTGGCCTGGCCGGCCTCGGTGGCGCCGTGCAGGTGCTCGGCACGGCCGACAAGCTGACCGGTCAGGTGGCCGGCAACATCGGCTTCGACGGCCTGCTGGTCGCCCTGCTGGGCCGCAACAAGCCTTGGGGCACCCTGTTCGCCGCGATCCTCTACGGCGCCCTGCGCGCGGGCGGCAACCTGATGCAGGTCGACGTGGGTGTCTCGCTCGAACTGGTCACCGTCCTGCAGGCCCTGATCGTCATCTTCATCGCCGCCCCGGCGCTGGTAAAGACGATCTTCCAGCTGCGTGATGCCCGGACCGCCCGGCTCGGCACGTCCATGGCGAAGGGGTGGTGACCCGAGTGTCGACCGCGACCGTGGAGGAGCTGGCGGAGGCAACCGCTCCCGACCGCTTCTGGAACCGGCAGCGCCGCCTCGGCGCCGCCCTGGTGATCATCGGCCTGATCGCGGCGGTGATCTTCGGTTCGCTCGCCGAGTCGGCGACGGCCCGTTTCACGCTCAGCGAAGACGCCGAGGGCGCCGCGCTTTCGATCAACGGCCAGTTCGGCGCCATCCTGTTCGGCATCGTCACGATCGCCGCCGGCGCCGCCCTGCTGGCCGGGGTGGCCAAGCGCTGGCAGACCCTGCTGCTCTGCCTGGGCATCGTGTTCTTCGTGCTGTCGTTCCTGTGCTGGCAGGTCGCCGGCAAGTTCCTGCCGCTGGTCGACACGGTCAGCGGCTCGCTGGAACTGGCCCTGCCGCTGATCCTGGGCGCGCTGGCCGGCGTGCTCTGTGAGCGCTCGGGCGTGGTCAACGTGGCCATCGAGGGCCAGTTCCTGATGGGCGCGTTCGGCGCCGCCCTGGTCGGCACCCTGGCCACCAGCGTCTGGGCCGGCCTGGTCAGCGCCGTCATCGGTGGCGTGATCATCGCCTCGCTGCTGGCCGTGCTCGCCATCCGCTTCCTGGTCGACCAGGTCGTCGTGGGCGTCGTGCTCAACCTGTTCGCGCTCGGCGTCACCGGCTTCCTCTACGAGCGTCTGATGCAGCCCGAGGCGCTCAAGTACAACCAGCCGCCGCGGCTGCCCGAGTGGCACGTGCCCGGCCTGGCCGACATCCCGGTGATCGGCCCGGTGCTGTTCGACACCAACCTGCTGGTCTGGCTCGCGCTCGTGCTCGTCTTCGTGGTCCATTTCGGGCTCACCCGCACCCGCTGGGGCCTGCGCACCCGCGCGGTCGGCGAGCACCCGACCGCGGCCGACACCGTGGGCATCCGGGTGCGTGGCCTGCGCTACCTGAACGTGCTGCTCGGCGGCGTGGTCGCGGGCGCCGGCGGTGCGTACTTCACGCTGGTCTCGACCGGGTCGTTCAACAAGAACATGACCGCCGGCGCCGGCTTCATCGCGCTGGCCGCCCTGATCTTCGGGCGGTGGACGCCGTTCGGGGCGCTGGGCGCGGCCCTGTTCTTCGGCTTCGCCCAGAAGCTGGCGAACTACCTGAGCGCGGTCGGCAGCCCGGTGCCCAACCAGTTCCTCAACATGCTGCCGTACATCGCGACCATCATCGCCGTGGCGGGACTCGTCGGACGCGTGCGTGCGCCGGCGGCCGACGGGGTGCCCTACGTGAAAAGCTGACGCCCATGGAGATCGACTGGGCTGGGTTGCGGGCGTCCGCTATCGAAGCCATGCGGCATGCGTACGCGCCGTACTCCGACTTCCCGGTCGGAGCGGCGGCACTGGTGGACGACGGCCGGGTGGTCGTCGGGTGCAACGTGGAAAATGCGTCCTACGGCGTCGGGCTGTGCGCGGAGTGCGGGCTGGTCAGCCAGCTGCACCTGACCGGCGGTGGCCGCCTGGTGGCGTTCTCGTGCGTCGACGCCACCGGCAACCCGCTGATGCCGTGCGGCCGCTGCCGCCAGCTGTTGTGGGAGAACGGCGGCCCCGAGCTGCTGGTCGAGTGGCACACCGGGCCGTTGCGGATGGCCGATCTGCTGCCGCACGCGTTCGGCCTGGACGACCTGGAACGGGTCAACAACCTCCAGACCGGTCCCGAGGTCCCAGCCGAGCTGGCCAAGTGGCGCGGCCGGGGCACCGTTTTTGTGCATCCGGACCTCGCCGGGGGCGAAACTGTCTGGACCGGCTACTGGGAGCGGTCCGGCGGCAACACGGACGCCGAGAAGGGCGTGCTCGAGGAGGGCCCGAACTTCCCGACGGCGGGCGAGGCCGTCGCCTGGGGTCGTGTGCGCACCCCGCGGGTCGTCGTGGTGGACGCCGAGGGGTCGCTGGCCTGGGCCGGCGAGGGCGCGACCCCCGAGGGCATTCCGGACACATGGGAAGAGGGCAGCAATGAGTGAGTTCGCCGCGGTCGACGTCATCCGGGCCAAGCGGGACGGGCAGACGCTGAGCGACGCCCAGATCGACTGGGTCGTCGACGCGTACACCCGCGGGGTGGTCGCCGATGAGCAGATGTCGGCCCTCGCCATGGCGATCCTGCTGCGCGGCATGACCCCGGCCGAGATCGCCCGCTGGACCGCCGCGATGATCGCCAGCGGGGAGCGGCTCGACCTGTCCTCGATCACCCGCCCGACCGCCGACAAACACTCCACCGGCGGCGTCGGCGACAAGATCACGCTGCCGCTCACCCCGCTGGTCGCCGCCTGCGGAGCCGCCGTGCCCCAGCTCTCCGGGCGCGGTCTCGGGCACACCGGCGGCACCCTGGACAAGCTCGAGTCGATCCCCGGCTGGCGTGCCTCGATCAGCAACGACGAGTTCAAGCGGCAGCTTCAGGACGTCGGCGCGGTCATCTGTGCCGCCGGCGACGGGCTGGCCCCGGCCGACCGCAAGCTCTACGCCCTGCGCGACGTCACCGGCACCGTCGAGGCCATCCCGCTGATCGCCAGCTCGATCATGAGCAAGAAGATCGCCGAAGGCACCGGCGCGCTCGTCCTCGACGTCAAGGTCGGCTCCGGCGCCTTCATGAAGAACCTGGACACCGCCCGCGAGCTCGCGAGCACCATGGTGCGGCTGGGCAAGGACAGCGGCGTCACCACCATCGCCCTGCTCACTGACATGAACACCCCGCTCGGCCTGGCCGTGGGCAACGCGATCGAGGTGACCGAGTCGGTCGAGGTGCTCGCCGGGGGCGGCCCGGCCGACGTGGTCGAGCTGACCCTGGCCCTGGCCCGCGAGATGCTGACCGCGGCCGGCATCGACGCCGACCCGGCCAAGGTGCTCGAGTCCGGCGCCGCCATGGACACGTGGCGGGCGATGATCCGGGCCCAGGGCGGCGACCCCGAGGCGCCGCTGCCGGTCGCGCGTGAGACCGAGGTGCTGCGGGCCGAGGCCGACGGGATCGTGGGCGCCGTGGATGCGTACGGCATCGGGGTGGCCGCCTGGCGTCTCGGCGCCGGCCGGGCCCGCAAGGAGGACCCGGTCAGCTTTGGCGCCGGCATCATGCTCAAGGTCAAGCCGGGTGACGAGGTGCGCGCCGGCGACGTGCTGCTCGAGTTGCGCGCCGACGACCCGTCCCGCATCCCCGCCGCCCGCGCGACTGCGGCCGAAGCGGTCGTCATCGGTGCGGAGCGACCCACTTCTACAAATTTGGTGCTCGACCGCATAGCCTGACGCACCATGACGAAGGCCGCACCCGACCCGCGCGCCGTTCGCGAGGCCAGCCTCGACGAACTGGACAGGCTCGGGCTGCCGCTGCCGCCGCCCGGGTTCCCGCTGATCTGGGAGCCCGGAGACTCGATCGAGCTGCGGCCGACCGCCGAGATCGAGGCCCGGCTGGCGGTGCTGCACGTCGTCGTCGCGCGTTGTTTCGGCATGCCGACCGAGGCTGCCATGAGCTGGTTGCTGGGATCGCACCTGGTTGATCTCGTCACACCGCCGGAGTGGCAGTTCGTGATCGGCGCCAAGGGGGATCACCGGTCGTTCGTGCTGCATCACGACGCGGTGTTCGCGCTGGCCTGGGTGCTGGGGCTCAGCCGGCACCTGGATCCGACCGCGCCGCCTGAGGGCCGGTTGATGGCGGACATGCCCGATCTGCCGGCGGGGGAGAGTTATGGGAACTGGCGGTCGCGGTCGCTGATGTCGCCTCGCGATCCGATCGAGGCCGCTGTGCTGCTTGATCTTTACTACTGCCTGGATTGGGCGTTTCAGGAGGCCGAGCGGATCGGGCTGACGTTGCCGGGGGAGATCGACGGCAACGCGATCGGCCAGCGGAGGTGGGCGTTGGAGTGGGCGGTGGTGTTTATCGGCCCCTATCACGACAAACCAGCGGAATGGGAAGAAGTGGACTTGTCCGTTTGAGGGCTTCTTGAAGATCAAAAGCCAGAAGATCAAGAGCTGGATGTCCCGGCTGGGTGGTGGGTGACGGACCGTCGCTCCCGCGGGGACCGCGGCGGGCTTCGCTGGCCGCTGGCGCGTCCATAACGCGAAGCCCACCACGGCGACGTGCGTGAGCGGTTGCGCTCAAACCGGAAGATCAAAACCCGCTGCGGTCGCGCTCGAACTCTCAAACCGGGCGATACGTGGTGACCAGCACCGAGGCGGTGACCGTGGTGGGAGCGGCGGGGAAGTCGGAGACGTGGTGGGCGCTCGGTGTCATGCCGATCAGCGTCCTGGTCTCGACCGCCGTCAGGGTCAGGGCCCGCCGCAGGGCGGTTGAGCTCTCTTCCTTGAAGTGGTCGCCCAGCGCATCCCGTACGCGGGCCGCCTTGTCGGGGTCGACCTGGATCAGGCCGTGCGCGTCGATCAGCTCCCGCAGGTGATCGGGGGCCGGCGTCACCACGAGCAGGCGCCCCTCCGGTCGCAGCACCCGCCGGAACTCAGCACCGTTGCGCGGGGCGAACACGTTCACGATCACATCGGCCACCCCGTCCGCGATCGGCAGCGGCCGCCACAGATCGGTCAGCACCGCCGCCGCCCGCTCGTGGGCCCGGGCCGCCCGCCGCAGCGCCGGCTTGGAGACGTCGAGCCCCAGCCCGGTCGCGCCCGGCGCCGCGTCCAGCACCCGCCCGAGATAGTGCCCCGTACCCGTACCCGCGTCGACGATCAGCCCGTGCAGAAGACCGGTGTCAAGGGCGTCGGCGATGAAGTCGTAGTGCCCGGCCGCCAGGAACTCCGCCCGGTCGGCCACCATCTCCGCCGTGTCGCCCACGTGCGGCATCCGTCCGGCGGTCAGGTCGGCGTACCCCTGTTTCGCCATGTCGAAGCTGTGCCCGGCCGGGCAGCGCAGTGAACGCTCCACACGCGCGAGGCCCTGTTGGCAAACCGGGCATCGCAGGTACGGCAATGCTCCGTCGATCATTGGTCCCCTGCCTCTAGGCTCGGCTGATGGCCGCCATCGCTTTCTCCGACATCGTCCCGGCGCCGAAGGTGCTGCTGCACGACCACCTCGACGGTGGACTGCGCCCCGCCACCATCATCGAGCTGGCCGAACGGGTGGGCCACGAACTCCCCGCCACCGACCCGGCCGCGCTGGCCGAGTGGTTCGTCGCGGCGGCCGACTCCGGCTCGCTGGAACGCTACCTGGAGACGTTCGCCCACACGGTGGCCGTGATGCAGACCGAGGAGGGCCTGCGCCGGGTCGCCCGGGAGTGCGCGCTCGACCTGGCCGCCGACGGTGTGGTCTACGCCGAGGTGCGCTATGCCCCCGAGCAGCATCTCGAACGCGGCCTGAGTCTCGACGAGGTCGTCGAGGCGGTGAACGCCGGCTTCGCCGAGGGGATGGCCGAGGCCGCCGCCCAGGGCACCCCGATCCGCATCGGCGTGCTGCTGACCGCGATGCGCCACGCGGCCCGCTCGCAGGAGATCGCCGAGCTGTCCGTGCGCTACCGCGACGCCGGTGTGGTCGGCTTCGACATCGCGGGCGCCGAGGCCGGTTTCCCGCCCACCCGGCACCTCGACGCCTTCGAATATCTCCAGCGTGAGAATTTCCACTTCACCATCCACGCGGGCGAGGCCTTCGGTCTGCCGTCGATCTGGCAGGCCATCCAGTGGTGCGGCGCCGACCGGCTCGGTCACGGAGTGCGACTGGTCGACGACATCGCCGGCACCCCGGCCGGTGGCGACGTGGTCCTGGGCCGCCTCGCCGCGTACGTGCGGGACAAGCGGATCCCGCTCGAGCTGTGCCCGTCGTCCAACGTGCAGACCGGCGCCGCGGCGTCGATCGGCGAGCACCCGATCGGCCTGCTGCACGATCTGCGCTTCCGGGTCACCGTCAACACGGACAACCGGCTGATGAGCGGAACCTCGATGTCCCGCGAGATGGCGCTGCTCTCCGAGGCCTTCGGCTGGGGCTGGAGCGAGCTGCAGTGGCTGACGATCAACGCGATGAAGTCGGCTTTCATCCCGTACGACGAACGGCTGGCGATCATCAATGACCTGATCAAGCCGGGGTACGCGAAGCTGATCGGATAGCGGCACAAGCTTGTTACAACGCGCGGTCCGGCAAGCGACATTGCCGGTTTGGCGGCACTGATCATCCGTTCGGCCAGAATGGTCCCTACAAACACTGCGAAATCCGGCATCTCACCTTGCCGATCGTTCGCAACCGCGACATCGTCTCTCCTGCCGCGATCCTTTACGATCGTGCGCGGTCGTTCCGGCGTACCCCCGCGCCGTTCCGACCGGACAGGGTGACAGTGAGAAAAGTTGACGTGCACAGCCTGTGACATTGACGGTCGACGTATCGAGCAACACGCGTCACACAACCGGTCCGTGTCCGACGGCCCTTTCTCTTTGACACTCGTCGTGATGGAATCTCGGGGGCCCGACGCGGCAGTCGGCCGTGTGCGGCGCCCGGCGAGCCGAGTGCCGGGGCCCGAAACAGGAGGACGGTGACGTGAGCAAGCGCCCCAAGACGGCGACCGGCGTCATGTCGCGTCTCCGTCGCCCGGCCGATCGGCTGCGAGACCTGCCGATCTGGTCGAAGCTTGGCCTCATCATGCTGGTGCCCACCCTGGCGACGATCATCGTCGGCGTCAGCGGTCTGGTCGACCACATCGACGAAGCCAACAACGCGGAGCGCGCCCGCACCCTTTCGGTGCTGTCGGAGGCCGCCGGTGGTCTGGTCGACCACCTGCAGAACGAACGTGCCTACGGCATGATGATCACGACGATCGAGGACAAGAAGAGCCCCGACTTCGTCAAGGCGACCCAGGCCTACGGTGCCGAGAACGGCAAGGTCGACGCGGCCAAGGTGCCCTACGCCCAGCAGAAGGCCGCGCTCGACGACGTCCCCGACAACGTCAGCACGCTGCTGCTGCGCCTCGACCGCAACCTCGAGGACCTGCCGGCCAAGCGGAGCCAGATCGCCAACGACCGCCCGGGCGCCGAGCAGACGGTCGAAGAGACCTACACCAAGCTGATCGACGACCTCCTGGCCGTGCGCTCGGCCGCCGCCCAGCTCGCCAGCGACACCGAGCTGAGCGACCACCTGCGCGCCGTCGCCGCGGTGGCGACCGCCAAGGAATACGTCGCCCGCCAGCGCGACATCGGTCACAAGATCATCGCCAAGCGCGAGCTCTCCGTCGCCCTGCGCACCGAGTTCCTCGAGGCCCAGCTCGGCTTCACGCTCGCCGGCAACACGCTCCAGTCGGTCGGCTCGGGCGTCGACCGCGACGCGTTCAACGCGATCGAGAACTCGACCGCCGGCCGGGCCGCGACCAACTACACCAACCCGCTGCCCGACCTGCAGGGTGCGAACACCCGGCGGATCCTGTTCACCACCTCGCAGTGGGACAACGCCCTGGCCGGCTATGGCGCGGAGTTCCGCACGGTCGAGGTCAAGATGGACTCCGAGATCGTCGACCAGGCCACCACCCTGCGCAACGACGTGAACCGCCGGGTCTTCATCGAGACCAGCGTGCTGCTCGGCATGCTCCTGCTCGCGATCCTGTTCGCCTGGCTGGTGGCCCGGTCGATGGCCCGCTCGCTGCGCGAGCTGCGCCAGGGTGCCCTCTCGGTCGCCCAGTTCGGCCTGCCCCACGCCGTGAGCCGGCTGCGTGACCCGCAGCTGTCCACTTCGCTCACCCCGGCCCAGCTGGCCGACCAGATCGCCGAGCCGCTTCCGGTCCGCAGCCGTGACGAGTTCGGCCGGGTGACCGAGGCGTTCAACGCGGTCCACCTCGAGGCGGTGCGCACCGCCGCCGAGCAGGCCGCCCTGCGGGCCTCCGTCGCGACGATGTTCGTCAACCTCGCCCGCCGTTCCCAGATCCTGGTCGACCGGCTCATCGGTCACCTCGACCGGCTGGAGCGCGGCGAGGAAGACCCGGACCGTCTGGCCGAGCTCTTCCAGCTCGACCACCTGGCCACCCGGATGCGCCGCAACGACGAAAACCTCCTGGTTCTCGCCGGCGCCGACTCGACCCGCGTGCAGCGCGAGCCGGCCGCCCTGATCGACGTGCTCCGCGCCGCCCAGTCCGAGGTCGAGCACTACACACGCATCGAGTTCGGCATGATCGACCGGGACATCGAGGTGGCGGCGCACGCCGTCAACGACATGGTCCACCTGGTCGCCGAGCTCTTCGACAACGCGACCGCCTTCTCCCCGCCCAACTCGACGGTCATCGTCGAGGCGCGGCGGCTGGGTGACGGCGCTCTGCTCACCGTGGAAGACCGCGGCATCGGCATCAGCCGCGAGCAGCTGCACGAGCTGAACGACCGCCTGGCCAACCCGCCCATGGTCGACGTGGCTGTCTCCCGCATGATGGGCCTGGTCGTGGTCGCCCGGCTGGCCAACCGGCACGCCGTCAAGGTCGAGCTCCGCCCGGCCGACAACGAGCGCGGCACGGTGGCCGAGGTCGGCCTGCCCCTCTCGGTGCTCACCGGTGGCCAGGGTCAGCCCGCCGTCGGCGGTGGCCGCATGCAGGTCGGCGCCGGCTACGACGAGCAGGGCCGCCCGGGCATGCCCGAGCCGCTGGCGCTCGAGAGCGGTGGCCGCGGTGGCTACCCGACCGGCCGCCCGTTCGACCCGAACCCGCCGATGAACAACGGCGGCATGCTCGGCACGAACGGCCGCTCGGTCCCGGCCTGGTCCGACCTCACCGGCGCCCCGTCCAACGGCTTCGGTGGCTCCAACGGCTCGTTCAACGGCGGCAGCAACGGCAACGGCGCCAACGGCTTCTACGGCCCGCGCAGCAACGAGCCGATCCCGCCGCTGCCGTCCGGCCCGATGGGTCAGCCGTCGTCGCCGCAGGGCTTCGCCGGTCCCGACGGGCTGCCGCAGCGCCGCAACGACCAGGGCCGCGACGTCGACACCAACGGCTTCGGCCCGACCATCCCGCGCCAGCTCCCGGCCAACCCCGAGACCCAGGGCCGCAACCCGTTCGTCCCGCCGGTCTCGGCCCCGCCGGTGCCGCCGATCTCCGCCCCGCCCGTGCCGTCGGCCCCGCCTTATGGTGGTCACCCGGTTTCGGGCCCGCCCGGATCGGAACCCCCGGTCTCGGCCCCGCCGACCAACAACCCGGTCTCGGCCGCTCCGCCGGCTTGGCCGCCGGTCGCGCCGGAACGCGAGAACCAGGCCCCGCACGTTCCGGAGAGTCTCGCCGCGGCGCTCGACATGACCGCCGAGCTTCCGCGCTACCGGCCCGAGAACCGCCTCGACGGTCCCCAGGTCGAGCGTCCGACCAACCCGCAGACCGCGCCGATCCCGCCGGTGTCGGCGGTGCCCGTCTCGGGTGCCCCGCAGTCCGAGGCCGAGCGGGCCGAGGCCCAGCGTGCGGCCGCGGCGGCCAAGGCGGCCCACGAGGTCGCGACGGCTCAGGCGGCCGAGGCTCAGGCCACGGCGGCCGCGCAGATCGCCGCCGCGCAGGCCGCGGCCCGGCAGCGCGACAGCGGGCAGGGTCAGTTCGCCGACGAGACGATGGAGCTGCCGATCTTCCGGGAGCTCGAGTCGGCCTGGTTCACCACGGCCCGTCCGGCCGAGGCCAAGCCGTCGTCGAACGGGCTCGATGAACCGGTCAGCTCGCAGCGGATCCCCACCGGGGAGCCGGCCCGTTCGGTCGGTGTGCCGCAGCAGGCTGTCTCGCCCGAGTCGCGCGAACGAGACCCGGCTACTGTTGGTGTCGGTGCCGCCAACGGTGCCGCGACGAACGGCAGCAGCCCGAACGGCAGCGCCGCCACGAACAACCCGTGGCGGACCGCGGCCGACGAGGGCTGGACCGCCGCTCAGGCGGCGGCGGAGGCGCAGGTCGACACCACGACCACGGCCGGTCTGCCCAAGCGCACCCCCATGGCGCAGCTCGTCCCCGGTGGTGTCGACCGCGGCGGAAACTCCGTCGAGCGTCGTACGCCCGAGGGTGTTCGCGGTCTCCTTTCCGCGTACCACCGTGGTGTGCAGCGCGGTCGCACCAAAGAATCGACCAACCCGGAGGAGACTCCGGGAGGGCAGCAGTCCTCGCAGGCTGGCAAGGAGCATGAGGCATGACATCTACGCAGGATCTCGGTTGGCTCCTGGCCAACTTCGCCGACCGCGTTCCCGGCGTCGCACATGCGATCGCGGTCTCCGCTGACGGTCTGCTCCTGGCGGCCTCGCGGGACCTCCCCCGGGACCGCGCCGATCAATTGGCAGCCATCGCCTCCGGCCTGGTCAGCCTCACTCAGGGCGCCGCTCGGTGCTTCGAGGGTGGCGCCGTGCTGCAGACGGTGGTCGAGATGGACAACGGGTTCCTTTTCCTGATGTCCATCTCGGACGGCTCGTCCTTCGCGGTGCTCGCGGCTCGCAGCTGCGACGTCGGACAGGTGGGTTACGAAATGGCCCTCCTGGTCGACCGCGTCGGCGAGGCACTTACTCCCGCTCCGCGTTCGGCGGCCGGGGTACTCGGCTGAACGGGCAGACGGCCGAAGTATTCGGCCGCTGTTCAAAAAGTTGAAAAGTAGAGACACTTCTAAGGGTTCGAGGAAGGGGTGAGCGGTGACGATGCCCGAACGCGATGAGCCGACCGGCGCGCTGGTCAGGCCGTACGCCGTAACCCGCGGTCGGACCCGTCCGAAGCTTGAGATAGCGCTGGAAGCGCTGGTCGAGACAACCGTTCGCGGGCGCTCCGGCATCCGTGGCGGGCAGGGTGGAAGCGAGCATCAGTACATCGCGGCGATGTGCGACGGCGGCCGGGTTCAGTCGCTGGCCGAGATCGCCGCACGCATGCAACTGCCGCTCGGTGTGGCTCGTGTGATCGTCGCCGACATGGCCTCCGATGGCCTGGTGGCGGTTTATGAGCCCACCTCGCTGGACGACGAGACCGACGCGGTAGGCACGGAACTGCTGGAAAGGGTGCTGAGTGGACTTCGCAGGCTCTGACATGTCGCACCGTCCCGCTGCGGGGCGCGTGACGTCGGCGAAGATTGTGATCGCCGGCGGGTTCGGCGTCGGTAAGACGACGCTGGTCGGTTCGGTCTCGGAGATCACCCCGCTGACCACCGAGGCCATCATGACCTCGGCGGGTGTGGGTGTCGACGACAACCGGCAGGTTCCGGGGAAGATGACGACCACCGTCGCCATGGACTTCGGCCGCATCAGCATCGATCGCGATCTGATCCTTTATCTGTTCGGCACGCCGGGCCAGACGCGTTTCTGGTTCATGTGGGACGAACTGGTGCGGGGCGCGATCGGTGCGGTCGTCATGGTGGACACTCGGCGTCTCGCCGACTGTTTCGCCGCGATCGACTTCTTCGAGCACCGGCGGCTGCCCTACCTGGTCGCCATAAACTGCTTCGACGGCATGCAGTATCACAACGCTCAGGACGTCCGGGACGCTCTCGCGATCTCGAGCGACGTCCCGGTGGTGAGCTGCGACGCCCGCAACCGTGAGTCGACCAAGAACGTCCTCATCTCGCTGGTCGAGTATGTGCTGACGATGCGTCGTACCCGCGCGGTAGCGCCCGCCTAACTGACGGTCGAAGCCCCGCTCCGGACGCCGGAGCGGGGCTTTGTGCTGTCCGGAATTCGGAGGTCCCACGGCAGCGCAAGCCCTAGCATCGACCGTCGTGCGTGTCTTTCTGACTCTTGACGACGTGTCCGGGCTGCTGGCCGGTCGGTGGGGCGACGCCGGGCGGGTCACCGGCCTGCAACGGCTCACCGGCGGCACCAAGAAAGGCGTCTACCGGCTGGAGCTCGACGACGGCCGCTCGGTGGTCCTCTACCTGTGGGCGGAGGCGGAGAACTACTGGCCGCCGTCCGGGACCGTGCCCGACGACCCGTTCCAGGACGCCTCCGGCGCCGAGCTGTTCATGACGAACCAGGCCCTGCTGACCGGCGCCGGGGTGCGGGTACCGGAGGTCCTCGTCGCCGGCCCCGAGATGGTGCTGGTCGAGGACGCCGGCCGCGAGACGCTCGAGGCGTTGATGGAGCGTGACCCCGCTGCCGCGGCCCGGCCCCTTAGCGAGTTGGGAGCGGCGCTCCGGCGGATGCACACGACCTATGGCGAGCAGTGGGGCATGCCGGCCGCGCGGACCACCCCGGCCCGGCCGCCGGAAGACATGATCGTCGGGCGGGTGCTGAACCACCTCGGCAAGGTGGCGGACCGCGACCAGCGGCTGGCCACGGCCCGGCCCCGGCTCGAGGAGCACCTGCACAGCCTGCGGGCGGAGGTGCGGCCCCGGCGGGAGTTCGTGCTCGTGCACGGTGAGCTGGGCGCCGACCACGTGCTGATCGGCCCGGCGGGCGAGCCCGTGATGATCGACATCGAGGGCCTGACCTGGTTCGACGTCGAGTGGGAGCACGCCTTTCTCCAGTTGCGCTTCGACGAGGCGTACGGGGAACTCGATCCGGTCGCCCTCGACCCGGCGCGTCTTGAGTTCTATCGGTTCGCGCAGGTCATCGCGCTGATCGAGGGGCCGTTGCGGATCGCCGGCACCGATTTCCCCGACCGCCAGTGGATGCTCGATCTGGCCGAGTGGAACATCGGGAAGGCCCTGGCCGCGATCTGAGCCCGGCGCCGCCATGATCACCCGGACACGGCTAGCCGAGCAGGGGCAGGCGTCCGACCAGCTTGTCGACCGGGTTGCGCGGCCCGACGACGCTGACCGCGTAGTAGTCGATCTTCTCGGCCTCGGTGGCGGCGACGGTGTCCAGGTATTCGCGGTAGACCCGGGTGTGCTGGGCGGCGGCGGGCATGTCGGCCACGAAGAAGTCGGGGCGCGCGGCCGCCCGGGCCCGGATCTTGCGCAGGGTCTCGGTATCGGCCGCGAGCACCGTGCAGCCGGCCCAGGGGAGTCCCGGGTGGCGGTTGCCGTCGGCGTCCACCGCGTCGTCGCCGAGCAGGCCGTTGACCGCCTGCGAGGTGGCGGCGGCGGTGCAGATCGCGGCGTTGGCGGCCCGGCCGGCGGGCAGGTCGGCGTCGACCACCACCACCCACTTGAGGCGGGCCGAGCGGGTGGGGGCGTCCGGGTCGATCTCGTCCGGGGCGAATCCGGTCATCGTCGTTTCCTCCGTGCATTAGTGCGGCGTACGAAGGAAATGCTAGGCAGGTGTTAGGTTGTGCGGCAATCAATCCGTACTTGTCTCGGAAGTGAGCCCGATTTGGCCGAGCTGGACGAATTAGATAAGGCGATCCTGCGGGAACTGCAGTCGGATGCACGGAAGACCAACCGTGAGGTGGCCGCTGCGGTCGGCGTCTCGCCCACCACGGCGCTCGACCGTACGAGGGCTCTGCGCCAGCGGGGTGTGATCCGGGGCGCGATCCTCGACGTCGACCTGAAGGCCATCGGGCGCCCGGTGCAGGCACTCATCGCAATCCGGATCCGGCCGCCGTCACGCCGCAACATCGAGGCGTTCCGCGAGTGGGTGAGCACGCTGCCCGACACGCTCGGGCTCTACGTGACGACCGGCACCGACGACTTCATCGTGCATGTGGCCGTCCCCGACAACGACAGCCTCTACGAGTTCGTCATCGACCGGCTCACCCAGCGGCCCGAGGTGGCCGACGTCCGAACCTCGATCGTCTACGAACACATCCGGAACAACCGGATCCGTCCGTCCGCCGATGGGTGACGATGGGGTCATGACGAAGCTCGATGCGAAGCAGATCGCGGCGGAGAAGCTGGACGGCTGGGTCTACGTGCCCGGCGGGCTGCAGACACGGGTCACGACCGGAGATTTCCGTACGGGGCTGGCTCTGGTGAACGCCGTCGGCGAGGCGGCCGAGCAGGCGGACCACCACCCCGACCTCAACCTGCGCTACCCCGCGGTCGACATCCGCCTGACCAGTCACGACGTGGGCGGGGTGACGGCCCGCGACGTCCGGATGGCCCGGACCATCTCGTCGCTCGCCACCGAGCGCGGCCTGCGGCTGTCGAGCGACGACGTGTCCCGCTCCGAGTGGGCGCTCGACACCCCCGCCGAGGCCACGGTGAAGCCGTTCTGGGCGGCCGTGCTCGCGATGGAGATCACCGAGGGCGCCAACGACATCGTCGACCCGGCCGACCGCAACCCCTGCATCTGGTTCCAGAGCTCCGGCCGCGAGGAGCCGAGGCAGCGCTGGCACCCCGACGTGTGGATCGACCCGTCGCAGGTGCAGTCCCGCATCGACGCCGCCGTCGCCGCGGGCGGCACGCTGGTCAGCGACGCCGAGGCGCCGGCGTTCTGGGTGCTGGCCGACCCCGAGGGCAACCGCGTCTGCCTGTGCACCTGGCAGACCCGCGGCGCCCTGTAGCGCCGCTCTACCTGGTCGTCAGTGCCGGGCCCAGCCGGTTCAGCAGGCTGCGCAGTTCGTCGAGGGCGCGCGGGTCGAGGCGGCGGCCGCAGGTGTCCACCACTTCGGTGACGCCGTCGAGCAGCCGGGTGGCGGCGGTGACGTGGCCCAGCTGGGCCAGGGCCTGCGCGGCCAGCCAGTCGCAGTAGGCGCCCGACGCTCCCGCCTCCCGCATCTGGTCGACCAGCACCAGGCAGACGTCGTCGCAGCCCGTGGCCAGCAGAAGCCGGGCGAGGAAGTCGGTGCCTCGCAGCCACTCCGGCGTGCCCGGGAAGAGCTCGCGCAGCGTCTCCAGGGTGTCGGCCGCTTCCTGCCGCTGCCCGGCCCCGATCAGGCTGCGGCCGAGGTCGAGCAGCGTACGGGCGATCAGCGGCCGGTCGTTCCCCGCCTCGGCCAGGGTCTGCCGGGCCAGGGCGGCATTACGTTCGGCCTTGGCCACCCGGACGGTCGCCTCCGCATAGCCGTGGTGCCGCAGCACAATCGCCTCCCGCGGCGCCGCCACGGTGCGGGCGGACCGGCCGTCCGGGGTGACCAGGCGTTCGTGCACACGGCCGGCCCACCGTACGGACGCCTTGCGGTGCACATGAGCAGCGGTGTTCGTGTACGGCAACTCGTCGTGCGCGTTGTCGACGTCGACCTCGACCACATCGGCCGTGGTGGACTCCAGCAACTTGCGCAGCCGCCCCGGATCCCCCGAGTACCGCTGGTCGGCGTCGACGGTCAGCACCCAGAGAGCGCTCCACCCCGTCAGAGCCTCGTTGCGCGCCGAACCGAAGTCATCGTTCCACTGCCCTTGGGTGACGGTGGCGCCGAGTTCTGAGGCCATCTGAGGCGTTCGATCCGTCGACCCGGTGTCATGCACATGGACGGCGTCGACCACGCCGTCGAGCGAGGCCAGGCAGCCGCCCAGTTCGGACTCCTCATCACGCACGATCAGGCTGGCCACCAGAAACGGGATGCTCACCCGACCATGGTCGGCGCTGAGCCCACGACGTGACCGCCAAACGCCCCGATCACCCGCCCGATCCCTCCGCCGGCGCTCGCCCGCCGACGCCGCCTCGGGAGACGTGGTGCGGCGGCAGCGGCGTTCGGATGACCTGTCGTGCCGGGCGGCGTGTTGGGCGGGGTGGTGTGTTGTGCCGGGCCGCGTGTTTGTGCCGGATGGCGCGGTGCGTCGGATGCTGGCCGGGTGGCGCACCGTTCTTGGCGCACCTCGGTGGGCGGCTCTCTGCGCGCGTGTCCGGTCGGAGTCAGACGCGGCGCTCAGCCAGAACTTCCCTGAACAACGCGAGGTAGCCGTCATGAGCCAGGGCCAGCTCTCCCAGCGCCTCCCCGTCGAACCAGGCGATGGCGTCGTGTTCCTCCGGCGCGGCGTTGACCGGAGACCCCACCCACGCTTCGACCAGCCAGATCCGCATGTCGAACGTGTCGCCATGAACCTCGCGAAGGTGCGGCCCCGACGGCACCGCGACATCGATGCCCAGCTCTTCACGAAGCTCCCGGACAAGCGCCGATCCGGGCATTTCCCCGGGGTCCACATGCCCACCCGGCAGATCCCAGACGTCCGGATACCACCGGCGCCGCGGAGACCGGTGACAAAGCAACACCCGGTCGCCGTCCCGCAGCAGCCCCGCGACGACGCGAGCCTTGGCCGAGCCTTCCCCCGAGATCGACACAAGCGCATCTTGCCACCCGCCGCAGTCCGGCCGGGTGCCGTCCCCAGCCGCGCCCGACTCACCGCCACAGGCCGGAAGGGTGCCGTCTCCAGCCAGGCGCGGGCTGTGCGGGCAGATGGGTGGGCTGCGCGCGGGAGGGCGAAGCGCGCGAGCGTGGGGCTGTGACTCGCGAGAGGGTCGTTCGCGTGCGAGAGGTGGCGGTTCGCGCGCAGATGGGTCGCGCCGGTGGGGGCGTTCGCCGCGGGCGTCGTCGTCCTTCGAATTGCTGGATCGTCCGAGTACGGCGAGCTCGCAGTCCGACCGATCCGTGGTGGTGACTGGCCGCGCATGACAGTTCGACCGCACCAAACACGGGACTCACCGCGCGCGAAGTCGGACGCCGTGCGGGACGTGGGCCGCACACGGTGGGCGGTCGTGCGGGGGTTGCGAGCTCGAGGCGGTCCGCGACGAGGGTGGACCCGTGCGGTGGTGACTCGCGTGGTGGTGACCCGCGCGGTGGTGACCAGCGTGGGAGGCAAGTTGCATGCTGGGCCCGGCCGCCAAAGGCGCGGCTCAGCTTGCTACCTCGACCTGTTGCCGGCCCGGACGCGGGACGGAAAATCCGCGGCGAGGGCGTGCGCGGACGGGGAAGCGGACAGCAAGCGGCCCGGCCGTTCGCGTCGAGCGCGGAGGCCGGGCCGGGAGCGTGCTGCGGGCTAGCGGGAGCCGTAGCCCGCGTTGTTGTTGCGGTATTCGTCGGCGCCCTCGCGGTCTCGGGTGAAGTCCCAACCGCCGGCTGCCTCGCGGCCGGGGCGGCCACCCATGGCGAAGCCGCCGATCTCCTGGCCGCGCCGCCAGCCGCGGAAATAGCCCGTGGTGTGGGCGGCGATGCTCGCCGCGTCGCGGACGATGCGCAGCGGGCGCTCGTCGCGCAGCGGGGAACCCGGGACCAGGTTGGCCTGGGGCACGCGCTTGGGCAGGCCGGCCGCGGTCTCGGCGGCCACCGCGGGGGTGGAGGCCTTCTCGGCGGCGCGCCAGCCCGAGTCGTTCGGGTTGGTCCAGTCGAGCTTGTCGGACTGCTCACTGTGGCCGGTGAACCAGGCCGAGCGGGCCGCCGCGAAGATCAGCAGGTCGGTGTCGTTGCTGTCGGCGGGGACCGGCGGGTTCATGCTGCGGTCGAGCGCGGTCAGCTTGCTGCTGGTCGTCGACGGGGACGCCGGGCGGCGGGCGCCGTTGCGACCCTCGACCAGGCGCAGCGACGGCGGGTCGGAGACCGGCGGCATGTCGGTGACCGTCTTGTCGAGGCCGTTGGCCAGCTGGGACTCGACCAGGCGCAGGGCCGGCGGCTCCTTCGGCATGTCCTGCCAGGGCGGGCGGACCCGGCCGTCGGCGGGCGGGGCGCTCGTGGAGGCGGCCGGCGTGGTCAGGGCGTCGTCGCTGCCGCTGCTGTTCATCAGCGGCCAGTTGGCGCGCGAACCGGGCTCGGCCGGCTCCTGACCGCCGGGGCGCTGGGCCGGCATGGGCAGCGAGTAGTCGGTGGCCTCGCCCGCCGCCGGTGACGTCGGGCGGGTGCTCGGCCGGGGCGGGATGACCGTGCGCTGACGCTCGGCGCGGGCGCTGTTGATCGCCGCGTTGGTGAGCGTGGCCCGGAACGGCTGGCCGCTGTCGGCCGGGCTGCCACCGTTGGGCAGGCCGGACGAGGGCGCCGACGCGGCCGGCGACACCGACGCGGCGGGGTAGGTCGTGCCGGTCGGCGCGGGGCGCGAGCCGGGGGTGATCGGTGTCATGCCCGGCGGGGGCGGCGGCACCGACACCGGCCGATTGCCCGGGGCGGGTGTGCGGTTGGGGAACAGGGACGCGGCGGCGGCCGCGGGCGCGGCGGGCGGCTGCGAGACCGGGCGCGGCGCCAGGGGCGGCGGCATGACCGGGTCGGGCGCGACCGGCGGCGTGGTGAGCGGCCGCGGGATGACCGGGCCGGTGCCGGTAGAGGCCGGCTCGGGGCGGGTGCGGCGGCCGAAGCGCGAGGTGTCGCCGGGCACCGACTGCAACGGGGCCGGCTCGGGGGCCCGCCGGGCCCGGCGGGCCGGGCCGCTGCGGGCGGCGATCGTGCCGATCAGGGAGGCGCAGGCGGAGTCGCTGGCGCGCACCGCGGCGACGGCCTGACGCACCGTCTCGCCCGCGGCCGGGGCCAGCGACTTGTTGACCCCACCGCGCCGGGGCGACTCGCTGATCGCGACCTGGAGGGCGGTGACGGCGGCGATGATCTCGTCTTCGGTGCCGGAGCCGGCCCGGGTGAGCTCGCGGGCGACGTCTTCGGCGACGCGCTGCGGCTCGCCCTGACCGGTGAGCCGGCCGGGCTCGGGCAGCGCGTCGAGAACGGCGAGCGCCAGCGGGTGCGACGGGTCGGGATAGGCCCGCAGCGCGGCCGGGTAGAGCTCGCGGAGCACCTCGCGCAGGGCGATGGCGGCCGCGTGCCGGCCGCTGAGCAGCGCGACGTGCGCGGCCAGCACGGGCTTGTAGCTCACCAGGTCGCGCGGCACGGGCAGGGTGCCCGCGGCGAGCGCGCCGGCCTGCAAGGCCCGGGCGAGGCCGACGGCCCGCCGGGCGGCCGGCGGCGCCTGCATCTCTTCGACGGAGTCGTCGTCGGCGAACCGCTCGGCGAAGTCGTCGGTGGTGTCGTCGTCGGCCACCACGAGTGGGCGGCCGGCCGCGGTGAGCAGGGAGGTGACCAGGTGGTCGTCGCTGTCGGCGGCGACCGCGGCGTCGGTGAATCCACTCGTCCGTTCCACGAGCAGGGCGCCGAGCTCGGCGTAGCCGCCGGGATCATCGCCGATCTCGTGGACGCCGAGCAGTCGTCCTGCGTCATCCACCACGGCGATGGTCAGGTGAGCGGCCGAGGCCGCCCGCACCGAATCATCTGCCGAGGCCAGACCGCAGTACACGCGCACGAGCGCCACGGCGTCGTCTCCTCCCCTGGGAACAGCCTTCAGTAAGCCAAGGATTGATGGTCCCTGGTGAGGGGTCAGTCGCGCCAGTCCACAGCTGCAGAGATCTTGCCGATTACCGAGCGCCAGCCGAGACTTGCCTGTTGTGCCCCGATTTTCTTCAGTCGGCGTCGACCGAAGAACCCACCCATGCCGCCGCTTTCAGCAGCGCGGAGGGACTCGTCAAGGTCATCGAGCGGCGACCCGGACGCCAGTGCCAGGATCACCGGCTTGAGCCGGAGGGCGTGACCGAGGTCACGCGCCACCTCGCCCGCGGCGATGAGCAGTGGCAGGTCCCACGTGTCGTGCCCGCCGCGCAGGTTTTCCACCACGAGGTCGAGCTCGTAGCGGTTCTCCGGCAGCGGGTCGATGTCGGTCGACTGTACCCGGTCGGCCAAGGTGTCCCAGGAGTCGATTTGTGCGAGATCGTGGGGAGCACCCGAACGAATGAAGGAGATCAGCGACTCGGGCGTCTTGAAGGCGATCAACCGGCCCTGGTGGCTCAGGAAGGCGGGCACCTCCTCGTCCTCCGTCTCGGCCGCCGCCTCCTCCGGGTCGTCCTCGAAGTCGGCCGGGTCGGGCTCGTCGGCCGCCTTGGCGTCCTTGTCCTTGTCGTCCGCTTCGCCCTCGGCCAGCAGCGCCTGGAACTCCTCGTCGACGATGACTTCCTCGTCGTCCTCGTCCTGCTGGGCGGCGCGGCGCTTGCGGGCCTCGAACGGGTCGTCCTCGTCGGTCACGACCTCGGTGGGCGTCAGGGTCGAGGAGTTGCGGTAGGCCCGGAGGGTGAGCGCCACCCCGCCGGGCAGCGCGATCTCGACCGGCTCGACGCCGACGGAGTCCCAGAGCTCACGCCCGGAGAGCCCGGCCTCGGACTGCGCGGCCACGGGCGCGGACGCCTCGGGCTCGTCGGACTGGCTGGTCACGGTGACCTCCGGGAAGCAATCTGGCGTATGGGACGGGTGATTCTGCCGACACACCCTAATGGTCGCGCCTGGAAGAGATCTGACCGGTCCGTGCGGAACGGTCAGAAACCCTTCGGGTGCCAGACCGTTTTGATCTCGAGGAGCGCGGTCATCGGGCCGGTGCCCGGGTCTTCCGTGTAGTCAACGCCCGAGGTGGGCCTCAGGACCCGCTTGAGGGTGCCGGCGGCTGCCCGTTCGAGTTCGGTCGCCAGCTCGGTGTCGTCGACGCCGGAGAGGTCGAGCGCGTTCACGTCGTCGTGCGAGGCGAGCCACGGCGCGATCTCGGCGGCCCGGCCGGTGAGGACGTTGACCACCCCGCCCGGCACGTCGGAGGTGGCGAGCACCTCGCCCAGCGTGATCGCGGCCTGCGGGTTGGAGGCGACGACGACCACCGTGTTGCCGGTCACGACGGCCGGGGCGACGACGCTGACCAGGCCGAGCAGCGAGCCGGGGGCGATCACGCCGACCACGCCGGTGGGCTCGGGGGCGGAGATGTTGAAGTAGGGCCCGGCGACCGGGTTGGCGCCGCCGGCCACCTGGGCGATCTTGTCGGACCAGCCCGCGTACCAGACCCAGCGGTCGACCGCGGCGTCCACCTCGGCTCCGGCCACGCCCAGCGACTTGAACTCGGCCCGGCGCGCTTCGAGCATCTCGGCGATGCGGTAGAGCACCTGGCCGCGGTTGTACGCCGTGGCGCCGGCCCACCCGGGCTGGGCCGCGCGGGCGGCGACCACGGCGTCGCGGGCGTCCTTGCGGGAGGCGAGGGCCACGTTGTCGCCGTCCACCAGATAGGTCCGTCCTGACTCGCTGCGCGGAAACTTCCCGGCCACGTACAGCTTGTAGGTCTTCCGCACCGCCAGGCGGGACGGGGTCGCTGACTTAGGCAAGGTAGGCCTCCAGGCCGTGACGACCGCCCTCGCGACCGTAACCGGACTCCTTGTAGCCGCCGAACGGCGACGTGGGATCAAACTTGTTGAACGTGTTGGCCCAGACGACCCCGGCCCGCAGCTTGTCGGCCACGGCCAGGATGCGGGAGCCCTTCTCGGTCCAGATGCCGGCCGAGAGCCCGTACGGCGTGTTGTTGGCCTTCTCGACGGCCTCGGCGGGCGTCCGGAAAGTGAGTACTGACAGGACCGGGCCGAAGATCTCTTCGCGGGCGATCCGGTGGGCCTGGGTCACGCCGGTGAAGATCGTCGGGGCGAACCAGAAGCCGCGGTCGGGCAGCGAACACTCCGGCGACCAGCGCTCCGCACCCTCCGTGGCGCCAATTTCCGACAATTCGGTAATACGGTCGAGCTGTGCCCGGGAGTTGATCGCACCGATGTCGGTGTTCTTGTCGAGCGGGTCACCGACGCGCAGCGTGGCCATCCGGCGCTTGAGCGAGGTCAGCAGCTCTTCGGCGATCGACTCCTGCACCAGCAGCCGGGAGCCCGCGCAGCAGACGTGGCCCTGGTTGAAGAAGATGCCGTTGACGATGCCCTCGACGGCCTGGTCGATCGGCGCGTCGTCGAAGACGATGTTGGCCGCCTTGCCACCCAGCTCGAGCGTGAGCTTCTTGCCGGTGCCGGCCACCGAGCGGGCGATCTGGCGGCCCACCTCGGTCGAGCCGGTGAACGCGACCTTGTTGACGTCGGGGTGTTCGACCAGGTAGCGGCCGGTGTCGCCGGCGCCGGTGACGATGTTGACGACGCCCGGCGGCAGATCGGCCTGGCGGCAGACGTCGGCGAAGAAGAGCGCGCTGAGCGGGGTCGTCTCGGCCGGCTTGAGCACCACCGTGTTGCCCGTGGCCAGCGCCGGAGCGATCTTCCAGGCGAGCATGAGCAGCGGGAAGTTCCACGGGATGACCTGGCCGGCCACGCCGAGCGGGCGCGGGTCGGGGCCGAGGCCCGCGTATTTCAGCTTGTCGGCCCAGCCCGCGTAGTAGAAGAAGTGGGCGGCGACCAGCGGCAGGTCGACGTCGCGGGACTCCTTGATCGGCTTGCCGTTGTCGAGCGACTCGAGCACGGCCAGCTCGCGGGAGCGCTCCTGCAGGATGCGGGCGATCCGGAACAGATATTTCGCGCGTTCCGAGCCGGGCAACGCCGACCAGCTCTCGAAGGCACGGCGAGCCGCGGCGACGGCGCGGTCGACGTCTTCCGGCGCGGCCAGGGCGACCTCGGTCAGCACCTCCTCGTCGGCCGGGTTGATCGTTTTGAAGGTGTCTTTGGCCTCGCCGAACTCGCCGTCGATGAACAGCCCGTACGAAGGAGCGATGTCGACGATCGAGCGGGACTCGGGAGCGGGAGCGTATTCGAAGAGCGACATCGGCCTCAGTCCAGCGTGAAGTAGTCAGGACCGGCGTAGTGGCCGGTGCTCAGCTTGGTGCGCTGCATGAGAAGGTCGTTGAGCAGCGAGGAGGCGCCGAACCGGAACCAGTCGGGGTGCAGCCAGTCGTCGCCGCAGGTCTCGTTGATCATCACGAGGTATTTGATGGCGTCCTTGGTCGTCTTGATGCCACCGGCCGGCTTGACCCCGACCTGTCGCCCGTAGCGCTCGCGGAAGTCGCGCACCGCTTCGAGCATCAGCAGCGTCACCGGGGGCGTGGCGTTGACGCCGACCTTGCCGGTGGAGGTCTTGATGAAGTCGGCCCCAGCCAGCATGGCCAGCCAGGACGCGCGCCGGACGTTGTCGTAGGTCGCGAGCTCGCCGGTCTCGAGGATGACCTTGAGGTGGGCCGGGCCGGCCGCCTGTTTGACCGCGACGATCTCGTCGAAGACCTTGGCGTAGTCGCCGGCCAGGAACGCGCCCCGGCTGATCACCATGTCGATCTCGTCGGCGCCACCGGCCACCGCGTCACGGGTGTCGGCCAGCTTGACCTCGAGCGGCGCCTGACCGGACGGGAACGCGGTGGCGACGCTGGCCAGGTGGACGCCCGAACCGGCGAGCACCGCGGCCGCGGTCGGAACCATGGCGGGATAGACACAGACCGCGGCGACCGGCGGGCAGGTGGGGTCGGCCGGGTCGGGCCGCAGGGCCTTGGCCGAGAGCGCGCGCACCTTGCCCGGGGTGTCGGCGCCCTCGAGGGTGGTGAGGTCGACCATCCGGATGGCCAGATCGATCGCCTGCGCCTTGGCGGTCGTCTTCACCGATCGGGTGCCGAGCGCCGCCGCCCTGGCCTCGATGCCCACCTTGTCGACGCCGGGCAGTCCGTGCAGGAAGGTCCGGAGATCGGCGGGAGAATCGGGCAGGCCGGACAGCCTTGACGTCGCTGTCGCAGTCATGAATCGGATTCTACGCGGCCCCCCGACAGTTGATCTTGATTGACCGGTAGGTTGATCGGCGTGGACGTACTCGTCGTAGATCACCCGCTGGCTCAGACCCGTCTCACGGCGATGCGGAAGTCGGAGACCGACTCTGGTGTCTTCCGCGCGTCCCTGCACGAACTGACGACCATGGTCGTCTACGAGGCGGCCCGCTCGTTCGCCACCGAGAGCTACCCGATCACCACGCCGGTCGCCCCCACCGAGGGCACCCGGCTGGCCAACCCGCCGCTGATCGTGCCGGTGCTGCGGGCCGGGCTCGGCATGGCCGACTCGGCGCTGGCCCTGCTGCCCGAGTCGTCGATGGGTTTCGTCGGCCTCGCCCGCGACGAGCACACATACGAGCCCCGGGCCTACATGGAGTCGCTGCCGGGCGACCTCTCCGGCCAGCCCGTGCTGGTGCTCGACCCGATGCTGGCCACCGGTGGCTCGCTGCTGCACTGCTGCAAGCTGCTGGTCGACCGCGGCTGCACCGACGTGATCGTCTGCTGCGTGCTGGCCGCGCCCGAGGGTGTCCGCCGTCTCGAGGAGTCCGGGCTGCCGCTGCGCCTGGTCACCGCCTCGATCGACGAGGGCCTCAACGACAAGATGTACATCGTGCCCGGCCTCGGCGACGCCGGCGACCGCCAGTTCGGCGGCATGAGAAGGTTTTAGAGGGTCGTAAAAGACCAGCTCAGGGCCTTGCCGTTCGAGAACGGCATGACGCCGTGGAAGACCTCGGGCTTCTCGGCGAAGACCAGCGGCAGGAAGTGCCGGTCCGACTCCCACATCGGCACCCGGCCGGCCAGCACGTCGGCCACCGGCACCCAGTGCAGGCTGCCCTCGTCGTTGCCGGTCAGGGGCGTGCCCGTCCAGGCCGGCACGCGGAAGACGAAACCGAACCAGTTCGCCCCGCCGCGCCCGAACCCGGGCCACGAGATCGTTCCGGCCAGCTCGACGTCCGTGCATTCGATGCCGGCTTCCTCGTGGATCTCCCGCCGCAGGCCGCTGACCACGTCCTCGTCGGGTTCGAGCTTGCCGCCGAGGCCGTTGTACTTGCCGTAGTGGAGATCATCCGGACGGGTGTCACGCCGAACCATCAGCACCTCGCCCCCGCCGGGTGACAGCACGTAGCCCAGAGTCGCGATGGTCGCTTGCACGGAGCGACTCTAGGGCAACGTCTGCAACCGGGATATAACCGACCTGGCGATCTGATTGCGTGACTGGGGACACTATCGTTTCGATCCATGACCTCCATGCCTCTCGCCGAGGAACTGCTCCTCCTCGCGTACGACGACCAGACCGGCAAGGCGACCGGCTCCCGGATCGGGCTCGACCTCGGCATGGCCGCGGCCGTGCTGGTCGACCTCGCGCTGGCGGGGCGCATCGCCTACGTCGACGGCTACCTCAAGGTGATCGACCCCAGCCCGATCGGTGACACCATCGCCGACGCCGTGCTGGCCAAGGCCGCCGACGACGAGCCGCACACGCCCGCCCAGTGGCTGCAGCGACTGCGCCACCGGCTGCGCACCCGGGTGCTGGAAGACCTGGTGGCCCGCGGTGTGGTGCAGGACGTGGACGAGACCCAGATGGGCGTCATCCACGTGCACCGCTACCCGACCACCGACCCGGCCTTCGAGGCCGAGATCCGCAAGCGGCTGGCCGACGCGCTGACCACCGGCGCCCTCTGCGACGAGCGCACCGCCGCGCTGGCCACCCTGCTGGTCTCCTGCCGCATGGAGCCCGCGCTGCGGCTGCCGGCCGACGAGGTCGCCCGGGCCCACGAGCGTCTGGAGCAGATCGCCTCGGGCGCCGGTTTCATGGCCGGCGGCAACCTGGAGGACTCGATCGTCCGCCCCAGCGTGGCGCTGGTCGTGGCCACCCTGAGCAAGGCCATCACGGCCGCGCTGGGCGCCCCGAAGCCCGCCTGACCCGATCCGGCCGAAAGGGTCAGGCGGTCCGAGAGGTCAGGAAGGTCCGACGCCCAGGGCCGCGGCGATCTCACGCCGCAGCCCCACCAGGCCGTCGCCCGCCCGCGCGCGGGCGGCGGCCAGGCCACCCGCGTCGACCGGCTCGACCACTTCCAGGTAGGCCTTCAGCTTGGGCTCGGTGCCCGACGGCCGGATGACCGCGCGGGCCGAGGCCGTACGGAAGGTGAGCACGTTGTTCGCGGCGTCGTCGGTCACGCTCGCCGCCAGTCCCAGCAGCGTCGCCGGCGGGGCCTGCCGGGCCCGGGTCATCGCCGCCCCGATCTCGGCCAGGTCGTCGACCCGCACCGAGAGCTGGTCGGTGGCGTGCACCCCGAACTCGCCGGCCAGCTCGTCGAGACGGTCGGCCAGGGTGCGCCCCTCGGCCTTGAGCCCGGCCGCGAGCTCGGCCACGGTCAGCGCGGCGGTGATGCCGTCCTTGTCGCGCACCAGGGCCGGCGCCACGCAGTAGCCCAGGGCTTCCTCATAGCCGTACGCGAGCTCCCCGGCCGCCCGCACGATCCACTTGAACCCGGTCAGCGTCTCGGCGTACGGCACTCCCCGCGCGGCGCACAGACGGCCCAGCAGCTGCGACGAGACGATCGTGGTGGCGTACGTCCCGGGGACGCCCCGCCGGATCAGGTGGTCGCCGAGCAGCGCGCCCAGCTCGTCGCCGCGCAGCGCCCGCCACCCGTCGGCGGTCGGGATCGCCACGGCGCAACGGTCCGCGTCGGGGTCGTTGGCGATCGCCAGGTCGGCTCCGGACGCGGCGGCCAGCCCCAGCAGCAGGTCCATCGCGCCCGGTTCCTCGGGATTGGGGAACGAGACGGTCGGGAACTCCGGGTCGGGCCCGGCCTGCTCCGCCACCACGGCCGGGGTCGGGAAACCGGCGGCGGCGAACGCGGCCAGCAGCGTCGACGCGCCGACTCCGTGCATCGGCGTGTAGGCGACCGTGAGATCACGTGGGCCGCCCTCGGCCAGCACGGCCGCGGCGCTTCCGGCGTACGAGTGAATGATCTTGTCATCGATCAGGGTGCCCGGCGGGCCCAGGGGGATGTCGCCGATCGGCCCCACGGCCCGGATCGCGGCCTCGATGCCCGCGTCGGCCGGCGGCACGATCTGAGCGCCGTCACCACCGGGACCACCCAGCTCGCGGCCCAGATAGACCTTGTAGCCGTTGTCCTGGGGCGGGTTGTGGCTGGCGGTGACCATGACCCCGGCGACCGCGTCGAACGAGCGCACCGCGTACGCCAGCACGGGCGTCGGCAGCAGCGCGGGCATGACCAGGGCCTCGCGTCCGGCGCCGGTCGCGACCCGGGCCGTCCGCTCGGCGAACTCCTTCGAGCCGTGCCGGGCGTCGTACCCGATCACCAGCGGGCCCTCGCCGCCCTGCTTGGCCAGCCACGCCACGAGCCCGGCGGCGGCCCGCGTGACGACCGCGAGGTTCATCCCGTTCGGCCCGGCCCGCAACCGCCCCCGCAGCCCGGCCGTGCCGAAGGTGAGCGGGCCGGCGAACCGGTCGCGCAGTTCGGCCTCGGTCTCGGGCAGCCCGTCGATCAGGCGGGTCAGTTCGGCCCGCGTGGCCGGGTCGGGGTCATCCGCCCGCCAGGCCTCGGCCAGGGACTTGAGTTCGTCAGGCGCCATCAGGGATTGATAGCACGCCCCGACGGCTCAGGAGGCCTGCAGGGTGTAGGTCTTGATCATTTGATCGAAGATCGGCTTGCTGCCGGCGAACTGGGTCTCGTTGGTGGTGAGGAAGAACGAGTACGCCTTGCCGCCCGAGATCACCGCACCCCAGAGCCCGTGCCGCGCCTGGTCACCGGTGCCGCAGGTGTATTCGAGCACCGCGCCGTCCCGGCCGGAGATCTTGGCGTCGGTCAGACCCACTTGTGCGTACGGCTTGGGGCAGTTCGTCGAGCGGGTCTTGAGCGTGTTCTCCGCGACGCCCAGGAACGACTGCGGCGTGGCCTTGGAGGACGCGTTCTCGACCAGGATCCTGACCTTGCGCTTGGCGTCGTTCGGGTCGACGAAGTCGACGTAGACGCCACCCGGCTTCTTGCTCCACGACTTGGGCACCTGCACCTTGACGCCGCGGTCGTTGTATTCCTGGGTGGCGAACGCGGCGGGCTTGGTCTCGGTGTTGCCGGTCGGGCCTGCAACCGGCGCCCCGGTGTCGTCGTTACCGCTGCCGACCAGCGAGAACACCACGATCAGCAGGACCACCACGGCCAGCGCGCCGCCACCGGCGATGAGCTGCTGCTTGCGCGGCCAGCCCTTCACCGTCTCGACCGCCTTGCCGGTGGTCTCCTTGGCCGTGGCCACGGCGTTGTTGAGCATGGCCTTGCGCTTGGCGGCCGGGCTGCCGCTGATCGTGCCGGCCATCGGGTCGCGGGCCGCGCGGGCGCCGTTCCACGCCTCGCGCGGCGGCAGCACGTTCGTGGTGTCGCCCGAGGCGGCCGAGGCGGCCGGCATCAGCCCGGTCGGGGTGGACTGGGCCGCGCGGCGGCGGGCCGCACCCGGGCCCGAGGAACCGCCCTGCTGCACCTTGTTCAGGTGGTCGGTGAGCGAGTCGCCCGGCGCGAGCATGGCCCGGCCACCGATCTGGCCGTTCGTCGATGGCGAGATCGGCTGGGTCTCGGCGGGCGCCGCGGGCGGGCGCTGGGCGGGGACGACCGAATAGGGGTCGGTCATCATGTGCGGCGGCATCTTGCTGGCCAGCGGCCCGGCGAGCTGCTGCCGCAGCATGGTGCGGGCGGTCTGCACATCCATCCGCCGGTCGGGGTCCTTCTCGAGCAGGCCCATCAGCACCGGGGTGAGCGAGCCGGCCCGCTGGGCGGGAGCCGGCGGGTCTTCCACCACGGCGTGCATGGTCTCGATCGGGTCGCCCTTGTCGAACGGGGGCCGGCCCTCGACCGCCGTGTAGAGCGTGACGCCCAGCGAGAACAGGTCGCTCGGCGGGCCGAACGAGCTGCCCATGGCGCGCTCGGGCGAGATGAAGTGAGGCGAGCCCAGCACCATGCCCGGGGTGGTCAGCTGCACGTCGGTGGGCATGCGCGCGACACCGAAGTCGGTCAGCACGCAGCGGCCGTCCTGGCAGATCAGCACGTTGGCCGGCTTGACGTCGCGGTGCAGAACGCCGTGGGCGTGGGCCACCTCGAGGGCGCCGAGCAGCGCGATGCCGATCTTGGCGACGACCCGGGGCGCGACCGGCCCGTCCTCGATCACCATGTCGGCCAGGCTGCGCGCGTCGAGCAGCTCCATCACGATCCACGGACGGCCGTTCTCGTGGACGACGTCGTAGACCTGGACGACCGCGGGGTGCTGCAGGGCGGCCGCGGCGCGGGCCTCGCGCATGGTCCGCTCGTACATCGCGTCGCGGTCGCTCGGCGCCAGGCCGGGCGGAAGGATGACCTCTTTGATCGCCACGTCGCGGCGCAGCAGCGTGTCGGCTGCGCGCCAGACCGTGCCCATGCCACCGTGGCCCACCGCGGCACGGAGCGTGTATCGCCCGCCGATGAGCGTGCCCGGGGCTGCGCGTCCGCTGGTGGGAGCGTCGTTGCCGCCGCTCCACGTCGGAATCTGAGTCACTGAGGATGCCACCGAGGGGGTCTAGGGGCCTTCGAGACGAACCCCGCTATCTTGCCGTGCCCCCACCCCGATTTGAAAGTCGCGAGAGCCGTGTTCCGGTGAACTCGACCGTAGGTGACCGTGAAATCGCATTGTGTGGACAGTTCCGGACGCAGAGTGCGAAAGCCCTCACGCAGCCGGATGTGAACGTCGGTTCAGCGCCGGCACGGGCCGGGCGGATTCGGCGAAGACCGCCCGGGGACGAAAGAACGTCTTACCGTTGGGGAAAGAAGGCGTTGCACTCCCGTGTCACTGTGGTCGGGGTGTGCCGCACCTCACGCGGTGTATGAGCCGTTTCGGAACGATCTCCGAACGGACTCGCGGTGTGCCCGACCGTGGTGCGCCGTGGCACCGTTGAACTGCGTCACTCACGCGCCCGTAACGGGTTGTAGGGAGTGAGAGGTTTCCGCGGAGCGCCCTTAATCAGGGCTTACGTGACTCAGCGCGATCCACTGGGCACGGGAATGGCGTTGCACAGCGTCACTGAAAACGGTCTAAGCTGTCGCGCGTCGCGGAAACCCGACAAAATTTCGAGAGCGCTGCGCTTGGCGTTGACAGAAC
This sequence comes from Paractinoplanes ovalisporus, assembly GCF_016834655.1. Classification (GTDB taxonomy): domain Bacteria; phylum Actinomycetota; class Actinomycetes; order Mycobacteriales; family Micromonosporaceae; genus Actinoplanes; species Actinoplanes ovalisporus. The sequence continues at coordinate 28,385 of NZ_JAENHP010000024.1, read as the reverse complement.
TGGAAGCCGACGTGACTACTACTCTGACGGAGCCCGAAGAGGCCCAGACGGAGTGGCCCGGGCCGTTGCCCGGTGCCGAGCCCCTGCCCGGCCAGCTCGACCGCTGGCTTGCCTCCCACGGCGAGGAGCTCGTAGCGATTCGGCGTCACATCCACGCGCACCCCGAGCCGTCCTATCACGAGTTCGAGACCGCGGCCCTGGTCGCCCGCGAGCTCGCCGTCGCCGGTCTGTCGCCGCGCATGCTGCCCGAGGGCAACGGCGTGATCTGTGACATCGGCGAGGGCGACCGGGTGATCGCCTTCCGCGCCGACCTCGACGCGCTGCCGCTGCAGGACCTCAAGGACGTGCCCTACAAGTCCACGGTGCCCAACGTCGCGCACGCCTGCGGCCACGACGTGCACACCACCGTGATGCTCGGTCTCGGCCTGGCCCTGCAGCAGCTCGCCCGGCAGGGGCAGCTGCCCGGCCGGATCCGCCTGATCTTCCAGTGCGCCGAGGAGACCGTCCCCTCCGGAGCGCCCAAGCTGATCGCCGCCGGCGCCCTCAAGGACGTCGCCGCGATCTATGCCCTGCACTGCTACCCGCAACTGCCCGCGGGCCTGGTCGGGGTGCGTTCCGGCCCGTTCACCGCGGCCGCCGACACCGTCGACGTGACGCTGACCGGCCCCGGCGGGCACACCGCCCGCCCGCACCTGACCGCCGACCTGGTCTACGCGCTGGCCAAGGTCATCGTGGACACGCCGGCGCTGCTCGGCCGCCGGGTCGACGCGCGGGCCGGCCTGTCGATGGTGTGGGGCGCGGTGCACTCGGGTGAGGCGTTCAACGCGATCCCGGGTGAGGGCCAGGCGCGCGGCACCGTGCGCATCCTGAGCCGTGAGGCCTGGCGGACGGCCCCCGAGCTGGTCACCCAGCTGATCAAGGACGTGGTCGCGCCGACCGGGGCGCACGTCGAGGTCGGTTACCACCGCGGGGTGCCGCCGGTGATCAACGACCGGATGGCCGCCGCCGTGATCGCGGGGGCCGCGGGCGCCGCTCTCGGCCCCGAGCGTGTGGTCGAGGCCGAGATCAGCATGGGCGGCGAGGACTTCGCGTTCTACCTCGACCAGGTGCCGGGCGCGATGATCCGGCTGGGCACCGGAGTGCCGGGCTCGGACGAGAAGCACGACCTGCACCAGGGCGACTTCGATGTGGACGAGAGCTGCATCGGATACGGCGTCCGGGTCATGGTCCACACCGCGCTGGCCGCCCTGGCGACAGGCGCGTTCTGAGCTAGGGCTTCGGCTGCGGCGGCCCGGAGGCCGGCGGCCCGGAGACGGGCGGGTGCTGCGGCAGCGGAGCGGCGGGCGTCGCGTAGGCCGCCGCCGGCTGCACGACGGGCCGGCGGGAACGGTTGTACCACCGTACGGCGTAAATGACCGCCCAGACCGGCAGGCCGAACGCGACCAGCCAGGGCAGCAGCGCGCCCAGCACGGTCAGCAGCACCTTGAGCGAGGCCAGCAGCGCGTTCCAGCCGGCGCCGAGACCACCCAGGAACCCGGGCGGGTCGTCGTCGTCGGTGACCGCGGCCGCCTCCGGGTCGAGCAGCGTGACCGTGATCGTCGAGAGGGCGGTCAGGTCGGCCAGGTGCCGCTTCTTGGCCTGCAGCGACGCCAGGTCGGACTCGCGGGTCGCCACCTCGCGCTCGAGCATCACCAGGTCGTTCAGCGACTTGGCCTGGGCCAGCAGCTTGCGGCCGCTGTCGACCCGGGCCTGCTGCACGGTGATCCGCGCGTCGAGGTCGACGGTCTGGTCGGTGACGTCCTCGGTGTTGATCTGGCGCTGTTCCTCGGTGCCCAGCTTGGACAGTTGCTCGACCGCGTTGGCGAACTTGTCGGCCGGGACGCGCAGCTCCATGGTCGCGGTGTCGGAGCCGGAGCCGCTGCTGCGGTTGTCGCCGCTGACGAAGCCGCCGAACGTCTTCGCGATGCCGGTGGCCTGCCCGGCCGCGGCCTCGACGCTGTCGACCCGCACGGTGACGGTCCCGCGATAGATGATCGAGCGCTGTTCCACCTTGAGGTCGGGCGCCTGGGCCTGGGCGTCCTGACCCATTTCCTTTCCGGCCGCCGCGTCCGGTGCGGCCTGTTCGGCCATGCCGACGGCCGGGGCTCCGCCCGACGAGGACTGCGCGTCGTCGGAGGCGCCGTCGCCGCAGCCGGCCAGCAGCAGGCCGGCCATCATCACTGTCCCGAGCAAATATGTCCTTCGAGCACGCATGCTTTCTCCCAACCCCGTTTTCGGTGTGCTCCCTGGGACGTGCGGCAGACGTTTTCCGGTTCCGGCAGACTGCATATTGAGCGGTTACGAATCAGCAGCGGAGGGATCCCGTGCAGATCACGAAGTTCACCCATTCCTGTCTGCGGATCGAGGGCGCGGGCGTCCTCGTGGTCGATCCGGGCGCGTTCAGCGAGAGGTCGGCCCTCGACGGCGCCGACGCGGTGCTGATCACCCACGAGCACATCGACCACCTCGACCCCGAGGCGCTCACCGAGGCGCTCGACCGGCGGCCCGGCCTGCGTCTCTATGCCCACGCCGACGTGCTGGCCCAGCACCCGGCCTTCGCCGGGGTGGCGACCGCGGTCGAGCCGGGCGGCGAGTTCGAGGCGGCGGGCTATCAGGTGCGGGTGTACGGCGGCCGGCACGCCGTGATCCACCCGGACATCCCGCGGATCGCGAACGTGGGCTACCTGATCGCCGACGGGTCGACCAACCTCTACCACCCAGGGGACTCGTTCACCGTGCCGGAGGACACGACGGTGGACACGCTGTTCGCGCCGTTGAATGCTCCGTGGATGAAGCTCTCCGAGTCGATCGACTTCGTCCGCGCGGTCAAGCCGGGCCGGGCCTACGCGTTGCACGACGCGCTGCTGACGCCGACCGGGGCCGGCATCTCGGACGGACACCTCGAACGTCTTTCCGGTACGAAGTACGCCCACGTCGCCCCCGGCACTACCATCCCCTGACGTGCCCAGCGCCACCGACGATCTGATCCAGCGGCTCTACGAGTCCCCGCCGGAGGGCTTCGTCGCGGCCCGCACCGCCGCGATCGAAGACGCCCGCCGCGCCGGTGACAAGCCGGCCGCCAAGCGCCTGGCCGCGCTCAAGAAGCCGACCGTGGCGGCCTGGGTGGTCAACCTGCTCGCGCTGCGCCGGCCCGAGCTGATCGAGGAACTGGTCGAGCTGTCCACCGCGCTGCGCGAGGCCCAGCGCGGGCTCGACGGCGCGGCGCTGCGCGAGCTGACCAACCAGCGCCGCCAGGTGGTCTCGGCGCTGGTCGCGGCCGCCGGCAAACTGGCCCGGGCCGAGGACCGGTCGATCAAACTCCCGCTCGGCGAGGTCGAGGCGACGCTGACCGCCGCGCTGGCCGAACCCGAGATCGCGGCCCAGGTGCGTACGGGAAGGCTGATCCGGGCCGCCACCTACGCCGGCTTCGGTGAGGTGCCGCGCCCGCGACTTCGCCTGGTGACCGACGAGGTGGACGGGCCGGACGACGAGGACGACGCCGGCGACGGGGACGACGACGCCGAGGTGGTCGAGTTCCCCCAGCCCAACGCCCGGGAAAAGGCCGCCGCCGAGCGCCGGCGCCGGGAGTTCGAGCAGCGCCGGCGCGACCTGCGCCGCGAACTGACCAACGCGCAGGCGGCCGAGAGGCGCGCCGACGAACAGTTGGAGCGTGCCGAGGCGGCCGAACGTGATGCTGGTCACGTTGTCGAGGACCTGGACGCCGAGCTGGCCGAACTGGAACGCCGTCGAACCGAGGCGCAGGCCGACGTGGCCCGCCGCAAGCAGGCGCGTCGCCTCGCCGAACGGGAGACGGCCGCGGCCCGGCGCCAGGTCGGCGACGTGCAGGCCGCGTTGGAGGATCTTGAATCGGACGAGCCGGAATGATCGGATTCGCCGCCCAGGACAGGAAGAATATTTTCCGAATCCGGCGCGGGGGAGCAGAATCGGGCAGGTGACCCCCGAACAGGCTGCCGCCAACGCCAAGACGGGGCTAGCGACGATCGTGGGCGCCTTTGCCGAGTCGCCCCAGACGCTGCGTCGTGCGCGCCTGCTGGGTCTGTCCGGCTGGGCCTACCACGTCTCGGCGCGCGCGGGTGCGCTCGGCGATGTCCGCCCCGAGACCGTCGCGGCCTCGATCGGCCTCATCGCGCCCGAGGCCGTCATCGACGGGTGGGAGGCCACCGCCAAGACCTCCGCGCCCATGGAGGTCGCCACCTGGCACCTCCACGAGCTGTGCACCTGGGGTGTCGAGCAGCTGAGCGGCTTCCCCCGGCTGGCCCGGCTGCACGAGCTGACCCGCCGCGTGGCGGCCGCGGTCGACTACGCGGGACTGCCCCTGTTCGCCGCGTGGCGGGCGATGCCGGTGCCCGACCAGACCCCCGGCGCCCAGGCCGCGGTGCTGCTCCACCAGCTCCACGAGCATCGTCTCGGGGTGCAGCTGGTGGCGGTGCGGGCCAGCGGGCTCACCCCGCTGCAGGCCATCATCGCCGGTCCCGAGGGCGAGACCGGCGCGGTGGCCTTCGGGTGGCAACCGCCCTACCCGCCGGCCGGGCCGATCGTGCGGCGCCTGATGTGGGCCGAGTCGGTGGCCGACGCGATGGCCGGTCAGGCCTACGCGACCCTCGACCTCGGCGAGCGGGTCGAGCTGATCGGTCTGCTGGAATCCCTGCGCCACCGCCTGGCTCAGTAAAAAGACTCGCCGGATCGACGGTCCCCGTGGTCCGATGCCCGGGTGACTGAGCTTCCCGACGGCTGGAGCGTGCGCCGGCCCACCCTCGACGATGCACCCGCGATCCTCCGGCTGGTGCACGCCAGTGACATCGCCGCGGTCGGCTACCCCGACTGCACCGCGGAAGAGGTGCGGGAGGCCCTCACCGAGCCGAACACCGACATGGCGCGCGACTGCTGGGTGGCGCTCGACGGCGACGGCCGGATCGTGGGCTGGGCCTACCCGGGCAACGCGACCGGCGAGAACCGCGACTTCATCGAGGTCTACGTCTGGCCCGACGAGGGGCGGCCCGCGATGCGTCCGCTGCTCGAACTGATCCTGGCCCGGGTCGCCGAGCGTAAGACCGAGTTCGGCCACGACCCGTACGAGGTCCGGGCCGGCGCCGTGCCGACCGAGAAGCCCTGGATCGAGCTGCTCACCGAGCACGGCTTCGGCTTCCTCAAGCAGCACGCCCGCATGCAGATCGCGCTCGACGGCGTCTCCGCGACCCCGCCCGAACCGCCGGCCGGGGTCACCATCCGCACGGTCCGGCCCGGCGACGAGGCCGACATGCGTGCCTTCCACGGCGTCATCGAGCAGGCCTTCCGCGACTCCGACCACCGCAGCGCCTCCTACGAGGGGTGGCGCAAGCTGATCGACGACGAGACCACGCACGTCTTCGACGAGTGGTTCGTCGCCGAGGTGAACGGCGGGATCGCGGGCGTGCTCGAGTCGTCCTGGGACAGCGACGACGACAACGACGAGGGCTGGGTCAAGCGTCTCGCGGTGCTGGGGGCGTACCGGAAACGGGGTCTGGGTGAGGCTCTTCTGCGCCGCGCCTTCGCCACCTATGCCGCCAAGGGGCGCGCGAAGGCCGGGCTCGGTGTCGACATGGCCAACCCGACACGGGCGGCCCGGCTCTACCTCGCGGTCGGCATGAAGCCGCTCTACGAGGCCAACATCTACCAGAAGATCATTTAGCGGCGTCAGGCCTCGGGCGACGACGTGCCGGTGGGACGGCGGCGCAGCTCCTCGACGTAGTCGTCGGGGGCGCCCGCCTTCTCCGCGGCGTTGGCGATCTCGCTCAGGTACCACGCCGTGGGGAGCCCGCCCTCGTAACCGGCGAAGACGTAGACCCAGGCGCTGAACTCGCCCTCGAGCGTGGAAACACGCACGGTGACCTTCTGGTAGGCCCCGGCCGTCACGCCCTCGACCTCGTCGAGCTGTGACGCGTCCCACGGATGAACGTCGTAGAGGGACACGAAGACCCGGTCGCCGGGCGACTCGACGATCGTCGTGACCGCGCCTTCCCAGCCGATTTCCCCCTCACCGGCAAAGGTCAGGCGCCAGCCTTCTATCCACCCCACGCCAACCATCGGCGAATGCGGACAGTAGGCCCGCATGCGGGCCGGATCGAGGTTTGAGCCATACGCGGCGTAATGACGCACGGCGATGACGATAGCGGCACCGGGCGGTGGTGGAGAATACAAGGAGTGCGTGTCGGCACAACTGCCATGCGGGAAGAGGGTTGGAGCGTCGTGAGTCGGATCGTGATCATCGGTGGGGGACCGGGCGGCTATGAGGCGGCTCTGGTCGCCGCACAGCTCGATGCGGAGGTCACCCTCGTCGAGGCGGACGGCCCGGGTGGCGCCTGCGTGCTGACCGACTGTGTGCCGTCCAAGACGTTCATCGCCAGCTCCGAGGTGATGACCGGCTACCGGCACAACGACCGGTTCGGCATCCGCTCGTCGGGGCTCGACGGGGTCACGGTCGACGCGGTCGCGGTCAACCAGCGGGTCAAGAAGCTCGCCCTGGCCCAGTCCAGCGACATCCAGGCCAAGCTGGTCAAGGCCGGGGTCGACGTGGTGCACGGCCGGGCCCGCATGGGTGAGGACACGCTCGGCCACACCCACCAGGTGCTGATCACCCCCGAGGGCGGGGAGACGTACGCGGTCGAGGCGACCACCGTGCTGCTGGCCACCGGGGCCACCCCGCGGGTGCTGGCCACCGCCCGGCCCGACGGCGAGCGCATCCTCGACTGGCGCCAGCTCTACGACCTCACCGAGCTGCCGTCCCACCTGATCGTGATCGGTTCCGGTGTGACCGGCGCCGAGTTCGCCAGCGCCTACCTGGCCATGGGTGTCAAGGTCACGCTGGTGTCGAGCCGCGAGCGGGTCATGCCGCACGAGGACGCCGACGCCGCCATGGCGATCGAGCGGGTGTTCCGCGAGCGGGGCATGACGATCCTCAGCCAGTCCCGCGGCAAGAGCGTGGAGAACACCGGAGACGGCGTACGGGTGACGCTCGGCGACGACCAGGTGATCGAGGGCTCGCACGCCCTGATCGCGGTCGGCGCCGTGCCGAACACCGCCGAGCTGGGCCTGGCCGAGTACGGCGTGCAGGTCGGCGACGGCGGCTACGTGACCGTCGACCGGGTGTCGCGCACCAACGTGCCCGGCATCTACGCGGCCGGCGACTGCACCGGCGTGCTGCCGCTGGCCAGCGTGGCCGCCATGCAGGGCCGGATCGCCATCTGGCACGCGATGGGCGAGGCCGTGGCGCCGCTGCGGCTGCGCACCGTCTCGGCCAACGTGTTCACCGACCCCGAGCTGGCCACCGTCGGCGTTTCGCAGAACGACGTGGACGCGGGCCGGGTGCCGGCGCGTCAGGTGATGCTGCCGCTGACCGGCAACGCCCGGGCCAAGATGGCCGACCTGCACGACGGCTTCGTGAAGCTGTTCTGCCGGCCCGCCACCGGCCAGATCGTCGGCGGTGTGGTGGTGGCGCCCAAGGCGAGCGAGCTGATCCTGCCGATCACGATGGCGATCGAGAACAACCTGACCGTGGACCAGCTGGCCCACACGATCACTATCTACCCGTCGTTGTCGGGGTCGATTGCGGAAGCAGCGCGTCAGCTGATGCAGCACGAGCTGCAGTGACGTCGGCCTGACCGGCGGCCGCGGCGAGCTCGATCTCGTCCTGCTTGCGGCCGCCGAACAGCGCCAGGATCCAGCCGGCGGTGCCGAAGACGACGGCGGCGGTGGCGGCGATCGCGAACAGCCGCCACGCGGACTGGGTGATCGCCGTGCCGCCGACGTGGCCGACCAGGCCGCCGTAGGTGCCCCAGGCGAGCGCGGCCAGGCCGTCGTAGAGCACGAACAGCTTGATCGGGTAACGACGGCGGCCGGCGTGGAAGCCGGCCGCCATGCGCCCGCCCGGCACGAACCGGCAGAGCAGCAGCACGAGAGGCCCCGGCCGGCGCAGCCCCCGGGTGAAGCGGGCAGCGGTCTGCTTGGTCTTGGAGATCTCTTTGGCGTCTTCGTCGTGCTTGGGGCCGTAGCGCGCGCGGAGGGCGGCCAGGCGGCTCGAGCCCCGGTCAGCCGAGGAGCGGCCGAGCACGAAGGCGATGGTGTCGCCGGTGAACATGCCGAGCGCGCCGACCAGGATCACCAGAGCAAGATCAAGATTTCCGTAGACAGTGAGTGCCCCGGATGTGATCATGATCGCCTGAATCGGCACCACCGGAATCATCGCGTCGACGGCCAGGAAGCCGAAGAGAGCAAGGTACGCCCATGCCGGTGTTGCCATCATGGTCAACAGTTCGGTCATAGGTCATGCCACCTCGCGGCGATTCGGGGTCCACGTCATTGTCGACGAGGCCACCTGAGAATGGGCTGTGTTCAGCATGCTCCCTGATCAGACCCGGTCGTGGGTGATGCCGAACACGGTAAGGTCTCGATCCCTCCGGCGCTCCCCATTTTCGGCTCGGTACCGTCTCGTAAGGGCGGTATGGACACATTCGTCCCGCTCGTTTTTCGCTTGAAGCGCAGCGGGCGTACCGTGAGATTGCCGGAACGCCGGGTCCCCCGTTCTCGGTGAGCCGGCCGGTGGGCCGTCCGTAGGTCCCGTACGGGCGGTCCACCCGCAACTCTTATGAGCGCGTTTCGCTTGTTACACCGGCGCAACGAGCCGTCCGTAGATTCACCGCATGGCGGATCTTTTCGAGGACTACCGCCTCGGCCCCGGCTGGGACGAGATGTTCGGTGAGCCCGGCATGCCCCGGGAGAGCTACGAGGCGCTGAACGCGACCCTGCAGCCGTTGTCGAGCGCCGAACTGGGCGTCCGGGCCGAGGTGCTGGCCCGCGCGTTCCTCGACCAGGGCATCACGTTCGCGCTCAAGGGCGTCGAACGGCCGTTCCCGCTCGACATCGTGCCGAGAATCATCGCGGCCGCCGAGTGGCGCTCGGTCGAGCTCGGTGTGGCCCAGCGCATCCGGGCCCTCGAGGCGTTCCTGGCCGACGTCTACGGCGCCGGGCAGGTGCTGGCCGACGGCGTCGTGCCGCGGCGCATCATCGCCACCAGCGCGCACTTCCTGCGGGCGGCGGCCGGCATCAACCCGCCCAACGGCGTCCGCATCCACGTCGCCGGCGTCGACCTGATCCGCGACGAACAGGGCACGTTCCGCGTGCTCGAGGACAACGTACGGATCCCGTCCGGTGTCAGCTATGTGATGGAGAACCGCCGGGCCATGGCCCAGGTGCTGCCCGAGGTGTTCGCCGCGACCCGCATCCTGCCCGTCGAGTCCTACCCGGCGATGCTGCTGCGTGCGCTGCGGGCGGCCGCCCCGAGCGGGGTGCCCGACCCGACCGTCGTGGTGCTCAGCCCCGGCGTCTACAACTCGGCCTACTTCGAGCACGCGCTGATCGCCCGCGAGATGGGCGTCGAGCTGGTCGAGGGGCGTGACCTGGCCTGTGTCGGCAACGACGTGCTGATGCGCACCACGGCGGGGGAGCAGCGGGTCGACGTCATCTACCGCCGCATCGACGACGACTTCCTCGACCCGGTGCATTTCCGGGCCGACTCCGTGATCGGCGTGGCCGGCCTGCTCAACGCGGCCCGGGCCGGGCGGGTCACGATCGCCAACGCGGTCGGCAACGGGGTGGCCGACGACAAGCTGCTCTACACGTACGTCCCGGATCTGATCCGCTACTACCTCAACGAGGAGCCGCTGCTCCCCAACGTCGAGACCTACCGGCTGGACGAGCCGGGGGTTCTCGACCACGTGCTGCCCCAGCTCGACCAGCTCGTGATCAAACCGGTCGACGGCGCGGGCGGGGCGGGCATCGTCATCGGTTCCCAGGCCACGGCGGAGGAGCTTTCCCTCGTACGGGAAAAGGTCGTCAAAGACCCCCGAGGCTGGATCGCGCAGCGGGAGGTGAAGCTGTCGATGGTCCCGACGCTGATCGGCAACCGGCTCCGCCCGCGCCACGTCGACCTGCGACCGTTCGCGGTCAACGACGGCGAGAAGATCTGGGTGCTGCCGGGCGGCCTGACCCGGGTGGCGCTGCCCGAGGGCGCGCTGGTGGTCAATTCCAGTCAGGGCGGCGGCTCCAAGGACACCTGGGTGCTGGCCTCGGACGACGACGTGGTGCCGTTCGAGGTGCCGCACCTGCCGGCCGATCCGGCGCCCCTGCCGACCTCGGCCGGCCCCGACCTCGGCCCCGGCGCACCGGCGGTCGAGGAACAACAGCAGCAACAGCAGCAGTCCGGGGGTGCCTCGTGCTGAGCCGCATCGCGGAATCGCTCTACTGGATCGGCCGCTACGTCGAGCGCGCCGAAGACACCGCCCGCATCCTCGACGTGCACCTGCAGCGGATGGCGGCCGACCCGTGGACGAGAGAGGACCAGGCCTGCCGGGCGCTGCTCGCGGTCATGGGCACCGCCCCCGGCGACGGACCGGTCACCTCGGCCCGGGTGGTCGACCTGCTCGGCCTCGACCAGGCCAACCCGAGCTCGGTGGTGGGCGCGCTGGCCGCGGCCCGGGAGAACGCGCGCGGCTCCCGCGAGACGATCTCCTCGGAGATGTGGGAGTGCCTGAACGCGACCTGGCACGGCCTGCCCAACGCCCGCCGGCGGGTCGAGCAGCAGGGGGTGCACGCGTTCTTCCGCTGGGTGCGGGAGCGCTGCGCGGTGCTGGCCGGGCTCACCGAGGCCACCATGAGCCGCGACGAGGGCTGGACGTTCCTGGTGCTCGGCCGCAACATCGAGCGCGTCGACATGACGGCCCGGCTGCTGCGCACCCACGAGCGGGCGGGCGGCAGCATCCCGTCCTGGCTGACGCTGCTGCGCTCCTGCGGGGCCTGGGAGACCTTCCTCCGTACGTACCGGGGTTCGCTCGACGACCGCCACGCGGCCGAGTTTCTGCTGCTCGACCGGCTGTTCCCACGCTCGGTGTTCGCGGCGCTGTCGACCGCTGAGGGCTGCCTGGCCGACCTGGAACCCGATCCGGGCCGGGCCGGCGTGGCGACCGACGCGCAGCGGATCGTCGGGCGGGCCCGCACCAACCTCGAGTTCCGCGGCGCCGACGAGCTGATCGGTGACCTGCCGTCGGTGCTGTCCCGGCTCGAGAAGACGTGCTCGCAGGTCAACGACGCGGTGTCGCGGCGCTACTTCCGGCAGACGACGGCTGTGAACTGGGTGCGGGGAGCGGTGGCCTGATGGTCGACAGCTGGCGTCTGAAGGTGCAGCACAAGACCGGTTTCGACTACGCCGGGCCGGTGTCCTCGTCGTACAACGAAGCTCGCATGTGGCCGCGTAACGGGTCGCGGCAGGCCGTGCTCGACGCGCGGGTCGAGGTGTGGCCGCCCGCTCGCACCTACCGGTACGAGGACTACTGGGGGACCGTTGTCACGGCCTTCGACGTGCATGCTCAGCATGAGTCCCTGACCGTCACCGCCACCTCTACTGTGGAGACGTTGCCGCCTGGCGATCTCCTGTCCGCTTCCGACGGTCTGCCGTGGTCTGATCTTTCTTCCCCGGCGCTGGTCGATCGCTGGTACGAGTTTCTGCTACCCACGCAGCGGACCGGCCTCGACGACCCGCTGCGGTCCATCGTGTCCGACTTGCGCGATAAATCGGACACTCCGCACGTGGCGGCCTTGGCGGTCTGCGAGTTCGTACGGTCCGAGGTCACGTATCAGCCCGGCGCGACCGGCGTGCAGAGCGACGCCCTGCACGCCTGGGAGCAGCGCAAAGGTGTCTGCCAGGACATCAGCCACCTGACCGTCGGCATGCTGCGCGAGATGGGCCTGCCCGCGCGTTACGTCTCGGGTTATCTGCACCCCTCGCCGGCGGCCGAAATCGGCGAGAGCGTGGTCGGGCAGAGCCACGCCTGGGTCGAGTGGTGGGTCGGCCGGTGGACCGCGTTCGACCCCACCAACGGCGTCGCCGTCGGCGAGCGCCACGTCGTGGTCGGGCGGGGCCGGGAGTACGGCGACGTGCCGCCCCTCAAGGGTGTCTATGCCGGGCCGGCCAGCACCGGGCAGGGCGTGGAGGTCACCATCACTCGCCTACGCTGAGCGGGTGCCTGAGCTCGTTCCGCCCACAGTCGACGCTCGCGAGTCCTTCCTCGTCGCCATGGACGAATACGTGGCCGACGGCCGGGGTGGGTTCGACGACTTCAGCAACATCGGCAACGACCTTCGCGCGTACGCGTCCACGTGGTCGACGCCGGCCGGGTTCGCCCGCTTCGTCGGCTACCTGCGCGCGCAACGCCTGGAGGAGACGCCCCGCCCGGTCGGCTTCGTGCCGACGACGGTGCTGTGGTGGCTCGACGGCCCCGAATACCTGGGGCGCCTGAACATCCGGCATCGGCTCGCGCCCGGTCTCGCCGGGGAACGCAACGGCCACATCGGCTACGACGTGCGGCCCGGGGCCCGCCGGAAGGGGCACGCCACCGCCATGCTGGCCGCGTGCAAGCCCATCGCGGCCGCGCTCGGGTTGTCCCAGGTGCTGGTGACCTGCGACTTCGACAACGAGGCGTCGCGTCGCACGATCGAGCGCAACGGTGGGGTGCCCACGCGGCGGCTCGACGAGAAACTACGCTTCTGGGTCCCGGTCTAGCTCGTCCGGGTCCGGTTCTTCTGGGCCGCGGTCCACGTCTTCCGGGGTCCGGTTGAGATCTTCTGGGGCCCGGTTCAGCTCTTGGAACAAGGCTCGGGCGAGGGCGATCGGGTCCTGGTCGCGGTCGGGGAAGGCGCCCGAGAGCCAGAGCGTCGCGAAGCCGTGCGCGATCGACCAGCCGGCCTGCCCCGTGATCCTTGCGTCTTTCTGGTTGCCGTTCCGCGCGTCGCTCTGGATGCCGTCTCCCGCGCTTTTCTGGTTGCCGTGCTCCGCGCGGTCGTAGAGCGCCTCGGCCGACTTGGCGCGCGCGGCCACCAGGGCCGGATCGTCGGCGTGATAGAGATCGGGCCGGTACATGACCTCGAACTGGGCCCGCCGCGTGAGCGCGAACCGCACATAGGCCACCCCCATCTCGAGGAAGCTGCCGCCGGCCAGTTCCTGGGCCAGTTGCTCGTACCCCTCAGCCGCGAACGCCGTGAGCAACCCTGCCTTGTCACCGAAGTGGTGGGTCGGCGCCGCGTGCGACACCCCCGCCCGCCGGGCCAGGTCACGCATGCTCAGCGCCGCGACCCCGTTCTCCTCGATCGCCTCAGCGGTCGCCTCGAGCAGCACCCGCCGAAGATCACCGTGGTGGTAAGCCATACCGCGCATCCTATCTAGCCATTGACAAGATGGCGTCGCTAGGAGCAATCTTTACAGCGACAAGATTGGAGAACGGCTGATGGCTCCCTTGATCGCCCTGATCGCCGGCAGCGCGCTGGCCCGGCTGGTCGGCCTGGTTGGCGTCGACGCCCTGGACGGCTGGTGGCCCGCCCTGAGGGTCGGCCTGGCCCTGATGTTCGTGCTGACCGGCCTGGCCCACTTCGGCCTGGGCCGGCGCGAGGGTCTGATCGCGATGGTCCCGCCCGCGCTGCCCAACCCCGCGCTGCTGGTTACCGTGACCGGTGTGCTCGAACTGGCCGGCGCCGCGGGCCTGTTGCTGCCGACGACGGCCCGGCTGGCCGGGGCTTGTCTGGCCCTGCTGATGGTGGTGATGTTCCCGGCGAACGTCTCGGCCGCGCGCCGTCACCTGGAGCTGGGCGGTCGGCCCGTGACCCCGTTGGCCGCACGGATCCCGATGCAGCTGCTGTTCATCGCCGCAGCCGTGGCGGTGGCAGTCGGCGGCTGAAAACACGCCCGACATCCCCGACACGCCAGACGGGGGCCCGCCCTCCACCGGGGGCCCCCTCCACCGCCCATTATCCCGGATTTGGCCGATCTTCGAGATCCGCGGGCCCTCGGCCTGTGGACAGCCGGGAATTGTGGACAACGACGCTTACGAGCACCCCGGCATCAGCGCTGTTCACCGCCGGGGCATCCGAGGCCCGTACGTCCGTGCCGTTTTCGAAAGACCGAGTGCGAGTCGGCCTCAGTCGATGGTGCAGACCACGATTCCGGCCGTGACCGTCTCGCCGACCGTCAGGGACAGCCCGGACACGACACCGTCCTTGTGGGCCTGCAGCGGCTGCTCCATCTTCATGGCCTCGACCACGACGACCACGTCTCCCTCGGAAACCGTGTCACCGTCGGCCACCGCGACCTTCACGATCGTCCCCTGCATCGGCGCGGTCAGAGCCGCGGCCCCACCCGCCTGGGCCGCCTTGGCGCCGGCGCGCGAGCGTCGCGACGAGGGCCGGCCCGGCTTGGGGGCGGCGGGACCGCCTTGAAGCAGACTCGCCGGCACGCGGACCTCGAGCCGCTTGCCGCCCACCTCGACCACGACCGTCGAGCGCTCGTCATCGGCGCCCGAGGCCGCGGCGCCACCGGTGAACGGCTCGACGCCGCCCGCCCACTCGGTCTCGATCCATCGTGTGTGGACTGTGAACGGTTCCGTGGTGAAGGCCTCGTCACGGACGACCGCGCGGTGGAACGGGAGCACGGTCGCGATCCCCGTCACCACGGTCTCGTCGAGAACGCGCCGGGAGCGTTCCAGGGCCTCTTCCCTCGTACGGCCGGAAACAATGATCTTTGCCAGCAGGGAGTCGAAGTTGCCTCCGATGACACTGCCCGCCTCGACCCCGGCGTCGACCCGCACGCCCGGGCCGGAGGGCCACGTGAGCGTCTCGACCGTGCCGGGAGCGGGCAGGAAATTGCGGCCCGGGTCCTCGCCGTTGATGCGGAACTCGATGGAGTGGCCGCGCGGGGCCGGGTCTTCGGTGATTTCCAGCGTCTCGCCGTCGGCGATGCGGAACTGCTCGCGGACGAGGTCGAGGCCGGCCGTCTCCTCGCTCACCGGGTGCTCGACCTGCAGACGGGTGTTGACCTCGAGGAACGAGATGGTGCCGTCCTGGCCTACGAGGTATTCGACCGTACCGGCGCCGTGGTAGCCGGCCTCGCGGCAGATCGCCTTGGCGCTGGAGTGGATGGACGCGCGCTGCTCGTCGGTGAGGAACGGGGCCGGCGCCTCCTCGACCAGCTTCTGGTGGCGGCGCTGGAGCGAGCAGTCACGGGTGCCGACGACGACCACGTTGCCGTGCGTGTCGGCCAGCACCTGGGCCTCGACGTGCCTCGGACGGTCGAGGTAGCGCTCGACGAAGCACTCGCCCCGCCCGAACGCGGCCACCGCCTCGCGGGTCGCGCTCTCGAACAGCGCGGGAATCTCGTCGATGGTGCGCGCCACCTTGAGGCCGCGGCCACCGCCACCGAACGCTGCCTTGATCGCCACGGGCAGGCCGTGCTGCTCGGCGAACGCGACGATCTCGGCCGCGTCCTGAACCGGCTCGGGCGTGCCCGGCACCAGCGGCGCCCCGGCCCGCTGCGCGATGTGCCGCGCGGTGACCTTGTCGCCCAGGTCGCGGATGGCCTGCGGGGTGGGGCCGATCCAGGTCAGGCCGGCGTCGATCACGGCCTGCGCGAACTCGGCGTTCTCGGACAGGAAGCCGTACCCGGGGTGGACCGCGTCGGCCCCGGCCCGCGCGGCGACGTCGAGCAGCTTGTCGATGCGCAGGTAGGTCTCGCCCGCAGTCTCGCCCTCCAGCGCGTACGCCTCGTCGGCGAGCCGGGCCGGCAGCGCGTCACGGTCGCTGTCGGCGTAGACGGCGACGCTGGTCAGTCCGGCGTCCTGGCAGGCCCGGATGACCCGGACGGCGATCTCGCCACGGTTGGCGATCAATACCTTGCGCACGGGCTGAGCTTACGCTGACAGAGTGTCCGCAACGCGCATGATGATCCTTGGTCTGGTCGGCTGGATGGAGCCGGTGCACGGCTACGACGTACGGCGTGAGCTGTTGAGCTGGAGCGCCGACAAGTGGGCGAACGTACAGCCCGGGTCGATCTATCACGCTCTCCGCAAAATGACCGACGAGGGCCTGCTGCGCGAGGTCGCCACCGAACAGGTCGGGGCGCGACCGGCTCGTACGACGTACGGAATCACCGAAAAAGGCAAGGCCGAGTTCGAATCGCTGCTCCGGAACGGCTGGTGGACCCTCGCTCCCGGTCCCGACCCGTTCATGGCGGCTTTCTCGTTCCTGCCCGGCCTGCCGCGCGAGGAGACCGTGGCCGCGTTGCACAACCGGGCGACCCAGCTGCGCGCGGCCGTGCACCATCTCGAGGCCATGACCAAGGCGGACTGGGCCGACAACAAGCCGGTCTACGTGAGCTGGATGTGGGAGCGCAGCATCGCCATGGCCGAGGCCGAGATCGCCTGGTGCGAGCGGACGGCCGTACGGATCGAGGAATCGGACGGCAACTGGTTCCATAATCAAGTTTGACTAGTAAAACTTGACGGTCGTAGGCTGCGGGACATGATAGAGACTCGCGGCTTGCGCAAGTCGTTCACCTCGCGCCAGGGGCGCGAAAAGAAGACCGTCGAGGCCGTACGCGGTGTCGACCTCAACGTCGCCGAAGGCGAGATCTTCGGCTTCCTCGGTCCGAACGGGGCCGGCAAGACCACCACGCTGCGGATGCTCGCCACGCTGATCGTGCCCGACGACGGCACGGCCACCATCGCGGGCGCCGACCTGCGCAGCGATCCGGGCGAGGTGCGCCGGCGCATCGGCTACGTCGCCCAGGGCGGCAGCACCTGGGACGACTCGACCGCGCGGGAGGAACTGATCCTCCAGGCCCGGCTGTACGGCGTGTCCAAGACCGTCGCCCACCAGCGGGCCGAGCGCGTCCTCAAGGGTTTCCAGCTCAGCGATTACGCGGACCGCAAGTGCAAGACGTACTCAGGCGGCCAGCGGCGGCGGGTCGACATCGCGCTCGGCATCATCCACGAGCCCAAGGTCGTCTTCCTCGACGAGCCGACCACGGGCCTCGACCCGCAGAGCCGGGCCCATATGTGGGACGAGATCAGACGGCTGCGTGCGGAGGGCATGACCGTCTTCATCACGACCCACTACCTCGACGAGGCCGACGCGCTCTGCGACCGGATCTCCATCATGGACAACGGCGAGATCGTCGCCTCGGGCACGCCGGCTGACCTGAAACGCGAGATCTCGGGCGACGTCGTCCGGGTCGGGCTGCCCGCTTCATCCATTGCGGCGGCGGCCGAGGCGCTCGAGGGCTACAAGTTCGACACGTACGACGACAACGTGCGCCTCTATGTGGAGGACGGCGCGGTGGCGATCCCGCAGATCCTGCGCGCCCTCGACGCGGCCGACGTCCCGCTCGGCACCGTCGAGCTGCACCGCCCCAGCCTCGACGACGTGTTCCTCACCAAGACCGGCCGATCGCTGCGGGAGAGCTGAGCCATGAAGCTGCTACGCGACATCTCACTGATCTTCAACCGGCAGATGCAGCTGCTGCTGCGCAATCCCGTGTGGATCCTGGTCGGCGTCTTCCAGCCGGTCATGTACCTGCTGCTGTTCGCGCCGCTGCTCAAACCGGCCCTCGGGGTGAGCACGGACGCCGAGGCGTACGAAATTTTCGTCCCCGGTCTGTTGGTCCTGCTCGCCATCTTCGGCGGCCTGTTCCAGGGCTTCGGCCTGATCGCCGAACTGCGCGCGGGCGTGATCGAACGCTCCCGCGTGACACCGGTCAGCCGCGTCGCCCTGCTGCTGGGCCGCTCACTGCGCGACGTCGTCTCGCTGATCGCCCAAGCCGTGATCATCACGCTGCTGGCGCTGGTGTTCGACCTGCGCGTGTTCCTGGGCAACCTGCTGCTGGCATACCTGATGCTGGCTCTGATCTCGCTGATGACATCGGCGGTCAGTTACGGCGTGGCGCTCGTGGTCAAGAGCGAGGACGCGCTGGCGCCGCTGATGAACACGGTCGCCCAGCCGGTGCTTCTGCTCAGCGGCATCCTGCTTCCGCTCACGTTCGCCCCCGGCTGGTTGCAGGGCGTGGCCGACTGGAACCCGTTCTCGTGGGCGGTCAACGGCACACGAGCCCTGTTCCGAGGCGACCTCGGCGCGCCGGACGTCTGGCAGGGCCTCCTGATCATGGCCGTGCTGGCGGTGCTGGCCGTCGCTTGGGCGGCGCGCGAGTTCGCGCGGAGCGTCCGTTAGTCCCGTCCCGGTCCTGCGGCCCTCCGCTGCTCCCGGCTGCGCGGCCTTTCCGTTCCGGTCCGCAGCTTTTTCGTCCGCCCCGGTCCGCGGCTTTTCGTCAGTCGCGGTTCGCAGCTTTTCGTCAGTCGCGGTTCGCAGCTTTTCGTCAGTCCCGGTTCCACAGCTTGATGTAGGGGACGCCCATCTCCGCGAGCAGGTTGCGCAGCAGCGGAAGGGACAACCCGATGACGTTGCCGGGGTCGCCTTCGATCCGATCCACGAAGGCGCCCCCGCGACCGTCCAGCGTGAACGAGCCGGCCACCTGCAGAGGTTCCCCGCTTGCGACGTACGCCGCGATCTCGTCATCACTGATGTCCGCGAAATGCACCGTGGTCGTACCCACGGCTTCGGCCTGCTTGCCGGTCACCAGACTCGTCACGTGGTGGCCCGTGTGCAGCACGCCCGACTTGCCGCGCATGCGCTTCCACCGGGTCGTGGCTTCTTCGGCGTTGGCCGGTTTGCCGAACACCTCATCCTCGAAGGCCAGCACGGAGTCACACCCGAGAACCACAACCCCCGGATCCGCGTTGAGCTGAGCCGCGATGGCGCGCGCTTTCATGCGGGCCAGGGCGAGACAGAGCGTGTACGCATCCTCGGCCTGCACAACCGACTCATCCACGCCGCTGACCATGACTTCGGCCTCAATGCCAGCCGCACTGAGCAGCCCACGCCTCGCCGGGCTGGCCGAGGCAAGAATCAGCCGGTACGCGATGTCCTTGTCCACGACCCGAGGCTACAAGCCCCACCCACACCCAGCCCGCACACAGAGCGGCGTTTCGTGACCGCTTATATGCGCTTTTGTTAGTTCAGCCGAAGCGCGGGGTCCGACCGCGCACGCGGGTCCCGCCGATACCAGCGTGCGCGCCGCTATCGCCGACCCTTCAGACGCGCCCCCGCCCGCGACGCCGAAGCACAAGCGCAAGCACGAGGGCGCCCGCCGCCACAACGCCGGCAAGCCCCCCAAACAGCAACACGCTGCCGTTCCCCGCACTCTCAGCCTCAGCCGCGTTCCCAGTAGGCGCCGGCGAGGCAAACTCAGGTCGAATAGCCCCAGGCGCACTAGTAGAACTACCGGAGGCCACCCCTCCACTTGCTGGCGCGGAGGTCCCACTGCCAAGGGGCGCCACGTCGGCGGTCAACGCTCGAACAATATTGAGGCGCCCAAACCCACATTCATCGTCCCGCCCGGGAGGCCCAATATCATCCGCAGTCGCAGTAAGCCGATGTATAACTTCGGCCTGAGATAGATCGGGAAACTTGGCTCGAACTAGCGCGACGGCGCCTGACACTACGGCAGTAGCCGCCGACGTGCCGTCGACATCGACGTATTTGCGCTGAGGCTCGGCAGTGGTTATATCTACGCCTGGTGCGCACAGTTGAATTTTACGGTCGGTGACGGAGAAGCTGGCGCGTTTCCCGTTTCGATCGATTGCGCCGACAACGAGCACGCCGTCGATTGCTGCCGGGTATGCGATAATTGCCTGGGAGCTCTTGTTGCCAACGCCGGCCACGACGACGATGTTATTTTGAATTGCGGACTTGACGGAGTTGATCAACTCGAATCCGGGCCCCGTTTGTGCAGAGACGTTTATCACCTCTGCGCCTTGGTCGGCCGCCCATTTGACTCCGCGACCCATTGTCTCGGCCGAGATCTGATTCCCGCTATTGGTGATCTTAACTGGCAATATTTCAGCCCGGGGTGCGATCCCGAGAACGCCGTCGTTGTTGTTCCTCCCATGAGCGGCGATGATCGCGGCCATGTTAGTTCCATGGCCAGCTGAATCTATCCGCCCATCACCCTTTGACCCTGGAATAAGATTCGCCCCGGCTAAAAGGTTATTTCTAATGTCGGGATGTGGTGCGGACCCGCTGTCGACAACTGCGACGGTTATTCCATTGCCGGTGCTGATGGCATGTGCTTTTGATATCTGAAGTGTCTTTAGGTACCACTGGTCATTCCGGAAACTGTCGGCTCTTGCCGGAGCTGCCGGGGCTACGGCCGCGATCGCCAGTGCGACAGCTCCGGAGACTATGCGGTGACTTTTCGCGGTCAACTTAGGCCGATCGCTGGTCCTGGATCAACTCGCTGCTCGCGGGCTGGTAGAACGATGGGGGCAACGCCCTCTTCGGTCTGCCATGGATTGTCTGGATCCCAATGCTTGCTGTCGTCTCGATCGCTTCGGTTTGTCGAGCGCCCGAGTGGCTGACCGTAGGCGCTTTGCTGCCCCGCGCGCTCCCCCGTCGGAACGCCTCGCCCGCCGAGTCCGGCATGGGGGCTAGTTCCTCCGATGACACCACCGACTGGGTTTACGCGCGCTCCACCCGGTCGCGCCGTCGCAGGCTGCCCGATCCCGACCCCGGGGGCACCGATCATGCCTCCAGGCGGCATTGCGTGGAGGCCGGGAGCGGCAGGCGACATTCCAGGTCGGACCATCGACTCCCGAGGTGCAGGAACGCCGCGTGAAACATTGTTGGCATTCGGCGGTATCGCGCCAGAACCGCCCGGAAGGAAGCCGTTTACGCCCGGAGGGAGTAAGCCGGGACTGGTAATCGGCCCAGGCGCCCCGGTCGGAAGTGTGGACGGGAAGGGCGTCGCAGTTGGAGGTAGGCCGGTGACCGGCGTTGGTGATGTGCCGCCCAATACGAGCCCAGGCTGAGGCGTAACGGTCGGTTGCGGCGCTGGCGGAGTGGGAGTGTTTGATGTCGGAAATACGGTCGTCGGCCTGGTTGAAGACGACGAGCTCGTGCCCGAATCTCCCGTAATAGGTGTAATCGGCGGAATCGGGGGCGCTGTGTAGCTGCCTCCGTCGTTCAGCGTTGTTTCGTCGCCGATGATGCGGCCCGGCCTGTAGGGAGTCGGGGTGCGGACGCTGAGCTGGGCCTGAGCCAGGTCTGCGCTTACGCCGCTCAGGAGGGTTACGGCCCTCTGGTGCAGCTCCTCCTGGCGGCCCGGAGCCACCGGGGGCTGCTCGCCGCTGGGGCTTGGGCTGGGTGTGGGCTGGCCGCTTGCGTTCTGCTGCTGGGCGGTGAACGTGGTCAGCGCCTGTTCGTTGGCCAGGTACTCCCGGGCGATCTCGTCCATGTCCTTCTGGGCGAGGCTGATGGAGAGTGTCGCGCGGGCGAAGGCGTCGTGGTTGGCGATCGTGGCCTCGTACGTGTCGTCGAGGTTGTCGATCAGCTCGTTGAGGCGGTTGATGTATGCCTCGGACGCCTTGTTCGTCTCCGGCGGCCATACCGCGGCCAAGTTGTCGCGGTAGTTCGTCACCTGCCAGCGGTGCTCGTTGATCAGGTCGGCGGAACGCTGCCAACCCGTCAGCAGCTCGTAGTGCTTGTCGGTGTCGGGGTTCTGGATGTACTGCTGCATCGCCTGGACGGTCATCAGGCCCCAGGGCGTGCCGCCGGCTCCGCCGCCGCCGCTTGCTGCCAGCATCAGACGTCTCCCTCGCCGGTCGAGGTGGAGGTCGAGGGATAGCTGTCGGTCGGCCCGGGGATGCCCACGCTGTCCATGGCCCGGTTCACGTCGGCCACCCGGGCGTGCGAGAACGCGTCGGAACCGCTGTATTGCTTGCTGACCTCGGTGGCCGCGGTGGCGAAACCCTGAGTGCCGTTCGCGTAGTTGTAGACGTTCTGGTGGGTGACATCCTGCGCCTGGTTGTGCGCCGTCAGGAAGGACGTGAGCTCGACGAACCCGGCGGGCGGGCTGGGCAGCGGCGCCCCCATCGACTCGGAGACGCTGGCCATGTGAGGGGCGTAGCTGTCTTTCACGTTGGCGGCCAGCTTGGCTGCGAACTGTTCCATGGCCTGGATGTCGGCCTCGATCGCGCCGAAGTCTGTTGTTCCGTAGTCACGCAGCCATGCGGGACCGCGGTCCTCCTCAGGAATCATCTGCGTCTCCCCCGACCAAACAACCGCCGGCCAGGCCGGTCGCCTTGTTGTCTCAGCGACCGTCAAGCCAACTTCCGAAAACCCAACACAAGTACGCGAAGCGTCTGTGAGAGTAGTCGGTCACTGCCAGCACGGGGGACCCTGTGGACAGTGATGGAGGATGATCTAGCGAGGTAGAGCCGACGCCCGCCAGGATGACGGAGCCATCGACGGGCGTGCGGAGCGGGCCCACGCCGAGGGTGCCGGCTCGGGGGACTGGTCATCCACTCTGCTGGATGCGGCGACCAGGACTGTGACCAGCGCGGCCAGCTCTTCGGCGGTCGGTTCGCCGCGCACGACGCTGACCAGCGGTTCCGTATCCATTGACCGAGCGTACGACGTTGTGGGGGAGATCCGGTGACACGCATCCCACACTCGGCTGATCGATTCGCTGTCGCTCGACATGACCGGGTATTTTCTCCGTGATGTCTTCCTCTCCCCCGCTCGTAGTCGCTGACCGTTACCGGCTTGTCGCGCCGCTCGGTCAGGGCGGGATGGGTCGCGTCTGGCGGGCGACCGATGTCGTCCTGCACCGTGAGGTCGCCATCAAGGAGCTGGTGCCTCCGCCTGGCCTGACCCCGGGCGAGCGGCAGGAGATGCGCGAGCGTTCGCTGCGTGAGGCCCGCGCGATCGCCCGGCTCAACAACATCAACGTGGTCCGCGTCTTCGACGTGCTGCGCACGGACGCCGACCCGTGGATCGTCATGGAGTACGTGCCGTCCCGCTCGCTGCAGGACACGCTCGCCGCCGACGGCCCCTTCAGCGCGGTCCGTACGGCCGAGATCGGCCTGGGCGTGCTCAACGCGCTGCGCGCCGCCCACCGGGCCGGAGTCGTGCACCGCGACGTCAAACCGGGCAACGTGCTGATCGGCGCCGACGGGCGGGTCGTGCTCACCGACTTCGGCCTGGCCACCGTGCCGGGCGACCCCAACGTCACGCGTACGGGCCTGGTGCTCGGCTCCCCGGCCTACATCGCGCCGGAGCGCGCCCGTGACGGCTCGGCCGGACCCGCCGCCGACCTCTGGTCCCTGGGCGCCACGCTCTACGCCGCCGTCGAGGGTGCCTCGCCGTTCGCGCGCCCCTCCGCGATCGCCACGCTGGCCGCCCTGGCCACCGAGAACCCGCCGCCCGCGCGCAACGCCGGCCCGCTCAAGCCCGTGCTCAACGGTCTTCTGCGCAAGGACCCGACGCACCGGATCAACGCCGAGGAGGCCGAGCGCCTGCTGCTGCGCGCGGCCGGCCGCCGGTCCAAGCTGAGCTTCCCGATGAGCCCGACCATGCGCCGCCCGGGTGTGGGCCGCGACCGGGGCGCGCTGACCAGTGGCACCGCTTCGACGCCGGTTGTGCCCGGTCCCCGTCCTCCGGTGGCCCGGCCCAGCAGTCCGGCCGGTCCGCCGGTCACCCCGGGGCGTCCCGGTGCCGGCGAGGGCCGTCCGCCGATCTTCGCGCCGGGCAAGGCCCCGGTCAGCCGCCCGACCGAGCAGCCGGCCCGGCGTC
The DNA here is from genome assembly GCF_016834655.1 of Paractinoplanes ovalisporus. Classification (GTDB taxonomy): domain Bacteria; phylum Actinomycetota; class Actinomycetes; order Mycobacteriales; family Micromonosporaceae; genus Actinoplanes; species Actinoplanes ovalisporus. Next base: position 4,790 of record NZ_JAENHP010000024.1, on the reverse strand, counting down.
GCCCGGCCACCGAACCGCCCGCCCGCAACCGTCCCGCCGCCGAGACGCCCACCCGGGTCGACACGCCCAAGGTCGATCCGCGCATGGACGCGACCCGGGTCGACGCTCCCAAGGTCGACCCGCGCATGGACGCCACCCGCGTCGACGGGCCCAAGGTGGACGCCACGCGCGTCGACGGCCCTCCGGTTCCAGACGATCGAACCACGGTTGTCGGCCCGCCGGCGTCGCCCGATCCGGCGCGATCAGGCGGCCTTTCCCGTACGGCCCGAGGGACGCAGGCGGGCTTCACGGCGGCCGACGTCGCCGCGAACCGTCGCAAGAAGGCCGCTCCCGAGCACGAGAGGTCGCTGGCCGAGGCCACGGCGTTGATCCCGCTCCCCGACCTGAAGCCGGAGACGCCCGCCAAGCCGAAAATGCCGAGCCCGGACAAGGCCGAGCCCACGACCAGGATCGCGTTCCCGGCGAAGCGCCCGGAGAAGCAGGCCCCAGCCAAGGCCGCGCCTGCCGAGACCGACCAGACCACGAAGATCTCCGCGCCGGTCGACCCGACCACCAAGATCTCGGAGCCGGTCGACCGTACGACCAGGATCGCGGCCCCGCCCTCGGCCAAGCCGGCCGGCGAGACGGCGCCGGGCGAGACGGCGCCCGGCGGCAAGACGGCGGGCGAGACGACGCCCGGCGGCAAGACGGCGGACGAGACGACGCCCAGCAGCGAGACGGCGGACGACAAGTCGACGACGGCGCCGGAGAGCAAGGCCGAGACCCGGAGCGGGACGACCGGAAGCGACACCGCGACCGGGGCCGACAGCGAGATTGCGCCCGACAGCAAGACTGCGTCCGGAAGCGGGACGGCGGCCGGAGACAAGGCCGCGAGCGAGCCGAAGACCAGCCCCGAGGCGCCCGCCCGGCAAAAGGGAGCCCAGGACGCGACCCAGGTCGTGAGCCCGGCCAAGAACACTCCCGCGAAGTCAGCACCTGCCAAGAAGATGACCCCGGCCAAGACGAAGCTGACCAACACGGCACCGCCGAAGACCGCCGACGACGAGCCCGGGAAGCCCGGGGCGGAGAAGTCCGCCGCGAGCGGCGTTCTGGCCGCCGGGTCGGCCGCGGCCGGGAACGTCGCCGGATCGGGACCAGCCGCGAGTAGCGCCGCCGGGGCCGAGCCGATCGAGGCAGAGGCCGCAGACGGCAAGGCGACCGAGGGCAAGGCGACCGAGGGGACGAACGCCGAGGCGTCCCGGATCGAGGCCGACCAGGCGCCCGCCGCTCCCGCGAAGAAGGCTGAGCCCGAGAAGAAGCCCGAGCCGGCCGCGGCGGAGAAGGTCGAGGAGCCGGCGCCGAAGCAGGACGAGGTCGAGGCGACCACGACTCTGGCGGCGGCTGCTCTGGCCGACAAGACGACCAAGATTTCCGAGCCGGCGGCCAAGGCAACGGCGACAAAGCCGGCAGCGGCGGAGAAGGCCGAGGAAGCGGCGCCGAAGCAGGACGAGGTCGAGGCGACCACGACCCTGGCGGCGGCCGCCCTGGCCGACAAGACCACCAAGATCGCCGAGCCGGTGAAGCGACCGGCCCCGGAGGACGACGACCCGGAGGACGCGGGCGACCACCACCTGACGCCGCCTCCCGCCTTCAACCGGCCGAGCCGTCCGGCCTGGGCGCCCATGCCCGTCGATCAGACTCCCGGCGTCACCGTCTTCGGCACCCGGCTCACCTACCTCCAGGCCGCGATCGGTGGCGGCATCGTGCTGCTGGTCATCGTGCTGCTCGTCGTGGTGATCGGTCGCGGCTTCGGCGACGACGGTGACGGCAGCAACCAGTCGCAGCCGCCCGCGGTGGTGCCGAGCACCGGCGGCGGCAACTCCGCGCCGGCCTCGGCCGCGGCCACCTCGAAGCCTGCGCCCTCGTCGGCCGCGCCGACCACCTCGCCCGCGCTCAGTCTGCCCAGCACGTGGGAGATCCACTCGGACCCGACCGGCTTCAAGATCCCGCTGCCCAAGAGCGCCCGCATCTCGCGTTCCGGCAGCGAGACGCAGGTTCGCTGGAACAACCGCTACCTGTTGATCGACCAGACCGACAGCCCGAAGCCGGATGCGCTCGAGGACTACAAGGAGCAGGAGCGCAGCCGGGCCGGGTCGGCCTACCGGGATTACCGCAAGGTCCGCATGGACGTGGTGCCGAACTACTTCAAGCAGTCCGTCGACTGGGAGTTCTACTACACCACCTCGACCGGCAACAAACAGCGCGCGGTGAAGCGGAACATCATCGTCAGCGGCAGCCAGGCATACTCCATCTCCTGGTACGTGTCGCCCGACGACTGGGAGGCCTCCCAGTCCGATTTGAAGCTGCTTTACCAGGGATTTCAGCCCAAGAAGTAACCCTCGCGAGTGATAACCGGGATGAATGGGTAGTTCATCCGGTATCACGGACGGAGGTGCGACATGAACTGCCGACGCCACGGCAGGAAACCCACGCTGGCCCTCTGGATGCTGGTCGCGTTAGCCGACCTCGCCATCCTCACCGCGGCCGCGGGTGTGCTGGTCATGCTCACCATTCTCGCCACGGTGGCGGTGCTGGCCGGCGGCGTGGTCGCCGCCCGCTCACTCTCCCGGCGTTCCGAACCAGCCGAAGCTCCCGCCCGCCGTCGCGCCTGATCAGCCATGTTTCGTACGGAAGGTGGTGTGGCGCCGCATGCGAGCGCGCGCGACGGCGTACGGGAAATCGGTGTGTAGCCGCACTGCAAAGAGCGTGGCGCGGCGTGTGAGGTAGCGCGAAACTGCGCGTGGCAGAGCTCGAATCCGCGGATGAGGCCGCTTGACGCCGTACGGGAAATCGGTGTGACGCCGCGTGGGAGCGGGCCTGACGCCGTACGGGGGAATAGGTGTGATGTCTTGTGGGAAAGGCGCTTGGCGCGGGCGCGTGACAGGAAGCGCATAGCGGGATCGGCTACAGTTCCGCGCTGTGTCGATCGAAGGTGTGACTGACCTCTGGGACAAGCTGCTCGGTGCCCAACCCGACCCGCCCGGCCTGCTGGTGCTGCTCACGGCGCTGGCCGGTCTGCTCGCGGTGGCGTTCCGGCCGGTCTGGCGGATCGCCCGCAACGCCGTCACGATCGCCCACGAGGGCGGGCATGCGCTGTTCGCCCTGCTCACCGGGCGTCGCCTGCGCGGGATCCGACTGGAGTTCGACACGTCCGGCCTGACCCTGTCGTCGGGGCGGCCGACCGGACCGGGCATGATGCTCACCCTGCTCGGCGGCTACATCGCGCCGTCGCTGGTCGGTGTGCTCGGCGCGTGGCTGCTCGGTGGCAACCGGATCACGTTGCTGCTCTGGCTCGCCGTCGTGCTGTTGCTGCTCATGCTGATCAACATCCGGAATCTGTTCGGCGTCCTGTCGCTGGTGGTCACGGGGGCGATCGTCTTCGCCGTGTCCTGGTGGGCGTCTCCGGAGGTGCAGGCGGCTTTCGCGTACGTGGGAGTCTGGTTCCTGCTTTTCGGCGGCGTGCGACCGGTGTTCGAGTTGCAGGCCCTGCGCCGCCGCGGCCGGATGCCCGACTCCGACGCCGACCAACTCGCGCGCATGTCGCACGTACCGGCGCTGTTCTGGGTCGGCTTCTTCCTGATCGTCAACCTGGTGGCCCTGGTGGTCGGCGCGTTCCTCCTGGCCGGCCAGTGGTTGCCGGCCACGGTCTGATCCGGATCGGATCCTCTTAACGGTCGATAGGGCGGATACGCCGGCCGAATTAGCTTCCGGAGATGGAAGAGACAGGGCTGGCCTGGACGACGGCGGTCGTCGCGTTCATCGCGGCCGTCCCGCTGTGGAAGATCACGACGCATGCCATCACGATCGCCCACGAGGGCGGTCACGCCATGTTCGGTTCGCTCACCGGTCTGCTGGTCAAACGCATCACCGTCAAACCGCAGGGCGCCGGTGGGACGTCCTTCCGGCAGGAGAAGCTGGGTGTGTTCCAGACGCTCGCTGCGGGTCTGGCCGGTTACCTCGGCCCGTCGATCTTCGGACTGGCCGGCGCGTGGATGCTCGTGCACGGCATCAGCCCGCGCTCCATCCTGCTCATGACCCTGGTGCTGATGGCGATGCTGCTGGTGATGGTCCGCAACTTCTTCGGGTTCATCGCGGTGCCGTTGACCGGGTTGCTCGTCTGGGCCGTCGCCATGCGCGCCACCGAGGACGTCCAGCTGGTGTTCACGTACATCTGGATCTGGTTCTTGCTCATGGGCGGCACGCGGCAGATCCCCGAGCTGTATGGCAACTGGAAGGCGGGTGGCGAGGCCGACACCGGTCACCTGGAGAAGGCGACCGGTCTGTCCAGCGCGTTCTTCGTCGCACTGTTCTGGTTGGGCTCGATGGCCGCGCTGATCTACGGCGGCGTTCTGTTGTTACAGCACAACGCCTGATACGCGGTCGGCCCAAAGCGTGCCGGGGTTGAAGTGCGCTGCCCTGAGGAACGGCCGGCCTCGGAGCGGCAGCCGTGTGCAGCGCAGTCGCCCCTAGCACAGCCGTCCGATCAACGTGGCGTCGTCCACAGGGAGCGGGTTGTCCACAGGGGAGCCGCCGAGGACCTCCCGCAGCCCCTGAAACAGGTAAAATTGCAGGTGGCGGGGGTCCCCCTGGGAGGGTGGGTCTCTGGATAGGAGCCGCTACCCCCCCCGTTACCTTTTTGATCGTCCCCGTTGGGGACGGCTCGGTCGCCCGGTCCGGTATGACTCTTCGCCCCTGTCGTTGGCATGATCCGGGGGTGTTGTCGCCGGGCCGGGTGGCATCGATGGACCGCT
>NZ_JAENHP010000023.1 GCF_016834655.1 Paractinoplanes ovalisporus | reverse complement strand
ACCCGCCGGCACGCCTCGCCGGTACCTACTCCCTGTTCCACAAGATCCAAATATGCGCGCCGCTGTTCAGCCTTGCCCAACCCATTGACCCAGCCCGCACCAGAACCCTCGAACACCTGACAACCCCTCGTTGAACTCAGGTGTTGCGACGACCCCTTGAACCGGAGGCGGGTGGGGGAGGTGGTGGCGGAACTGTCCTACACCAAGATCGGCAGGCGCTTCATCCGCCAAGATCGGCAGCGCGGCGGGGTTCGGCGTGGGGTCGGGAGTGCGGCGGGTGTCGGGTTTCCGCTGGGTGTGGGGCTGGGGCGGCGGCAAGCCGTAGGGTCGGCGCGTGCTCGTCCGGATGCTTGGGCCGTTCGAGGCCGGCCGGCCCGTGGCCGGTGGCAGCCAGCGGACTGTGCTGGCCCTGCTGGCGCTGCACGCCGGGCAGCCCGTGAGCGTGGCCGCCCTGGTCGACGCGCTCTGGCCGGACGGGGCGCCGGCCTCGGCCCGCAACAGTCTTCAGTCTCATGTGGCCCGGCTGCGGGCGGCGCTGGGAACTCCGGGGCTGATCACGCTGACGCCCGCGGGCTACTGCCTGGCGGTGGCGCGGGACCAGGTCGACGTTCTGCTGTTCGAAGACCTGCTCAAAGCGGGGGCGGCCGAGACGGCGCTGGAGTTGTGGCGTGGCGAGCCGCTGCCCGAGTTCGAGGGCGAGCCGTTCCGGGGGTTGGCGACCAGGCTGACCGGGGTGCATCGGGAGGCCTGGGCCGCGATCAGCGAGAAGGGTGGGCCGGACGATGAGCTGCGAGCGGCTGTGGCGGCGGATCCGTGCTGGGAGCGGGGCGCGGTCACGCTGGCCCGAAGTGAAGCGGAGAAGGGGCGGCGCGGAGAGGCGCTCGAGACCCTGCGGCGGTACTCGGACGCGGTGGTGGACCAGCTGGGGATCGACCCGTCCGAAGCCGTACGGGAACTGCAGGTGGCGATCCTGCGGCATGAGCCGGAGCGGGAGCCGCAAAAGACGGCCGTGCCTCTGCGGTTTTCGACTTTTCTCGGTCGCGCGGGGGAGCAGCGTGAGCTCGCCGGCCTGATGGCCGAGCCGGGGCTGGTGACCGTCACGGGACCGGGCGGAGTGGGGAAGACGCGGCTGGTTGCTGAGACCGTACGGGCCCGCTCGCGGGTGGCCTGGGTGGATGCGGCCGACGTGTCCGCCGCTGACTTTCCGGCCGCGGTTGCCCTGGCGGTCGGTGCGCGGCCGGGGCCGCTCGACGAACCGGTCGTGCTGGCGGGGCGGCATGCGCGGGAGTTCACCGTGGTGGTGCTCGACAACTGTGAGCACGTCGTCGAGGGCGCGGCCCGGGTGGCCGAGGCCATGCGGGGTGTCCGGGTGGTCGTGACCAGTCAGGAACGGCTGCGGGTGGACGGGGAACGGGTGCTGGAGCTCGGGCCGCTCGGCGGGGAGGCGGCGGCGCGGCTGTTCCGGGAACGGGCGCGGATCACCGACGGGGGTGACGCGGTCGGGGAGATCGTGGACCGGCTCGACCGGCTGCCGCTCGCGATCGAGCTGGCGGCCACCCAGGCGGCCGCGCTCGGGGTCGGTGAACTGCGGGAACGGCTGGACGACCGGCTCGACCTGCTGGTTCGCGGGCAACGTACGGGGGCGGCCCGGCACCGCACGTTGCGGGCGGTGGTGCAGTGGTCGTACGGGCTGCTCGACGACCGGGAGCGGGCGGTCCTGAGCGGGTTGTCGGTGTTCGCGGGCGCGTTCACGGTCGGGCAGGCCGAGGCCGTCGTGGGCGGGGCGGCGGTGGCGGCCACGCTGGCTTCGCTCGTGGACCGGTCGCTTGTCGCGCGGCACGGTCCGGGCCGGTTCCGCCTTCTCGAGACGGTTCGCGCGTACGCCTCCGAGCAGCTGGGCGCCGCGCGGGAGGCGCTGTTCGACCGGCACGCCGAGGCGATGCTGACCGCCGTGCGAAGGCTCGACCGGGAATTCCGTGGGCCGGGGCAGGTCCGGGCGGTGCGGGAGCTCGACGGCCTGCTGCCCGATCTGCGCCTGGTCGTCGCCCGCGGCCGGGTGGCCGAGCCGCTGGCGGCCGCCCTGTACCGCTACGGCTACCGCTGCCAGCAGTACGAGGTGCTCGCCTGGGGCCGCACCGCCTTGGCGGCGGCCGACACCCACGCCGCCGACCCGGATGCTCTGGCGGCCGCCGCCACTCACGCCTGGGGTCGCGGTGACCTGGCCGAGGCGCGAGCGTTCGCCGAGCGGGCGGCGCACCCGACGGCCGCGATCCACGAGGTTCTGGGTGACGTCGCGCTCGTCTCGTGCGACCCGGCCACGGCTCTGGCCCATTACCGGGCGATGGACGGCGAACCCGTGCACCGCGTGGCCGGGCTGGTCGGCGAGGCGCTGGTGCTGGCGTGGTCGGGACGGGCGGCCGACGCCGTCGCGGTCGCGCGGTCCGCAGTGGACCTGGCCGACGCGACCGGCAACCCGGGGGCCCGGGCCGAGGCACGCTACGGCCTGGGGGAGGCGCTCGGCGACAGCGACCCCGAGCGCGCCCTGGAGCTGCTGACCGAGGCCGCCGGCCTGGCCGCAACCGTCGACGACCGCCTGTTCCGGGGTGCGTCCGAGACGGCGGCGGTCGCGATCCGCAGCCGGCACGGCGACCCGGCGGCCGCGCTGGCCTCGTTCCGGGAGGTGCTGGCGCTGTGGCGGGAGGTCGGCAACGACACCCTGCGGGCGGCCGCGTTGCGCAACCTGGTGGTGCTGCTGGTGCGGGTCGGCGCCGACGAGACGGCCGTGCTGGTCGACGCCGCTCTGCCGCCGGCCGACGTCTATCCGGCCGAGCAGGCCCGCATCGACCGGGCCCGGGCGGCGGTCGCCGAACGGCTGGGTGCCGGGCGGGTGGCGGCCCTGCGGCGGCGCGGCGCCCTCCTCTCCCCGGCGGCGGTGCACGACGAAGCGTCACGTGCCATCGACGCTGCGCTGTCCCGGATGGCCGGATAGGTCAGGTTTTTCTGTCGGCTGGTCACGATCGGCCGACGCCCCGAGACCGGCGGGCGCGACGTCGATACGGTTAGCGCGTGTCTAACGTCCCGTGGTGGGGGCTGCCCCTCATCGCCGCCGTGTTCGCCCTGGCCGGAGCCGCTGCGGTCCAGATCGTGTCCGCCCGTAACGACTATCTGCGCGGCCGGCGGCGGCGCACCCGGAGGTGGTACGAGGAGCGCAAGGCCGCGTACGTGGCCCTGCTCGCGGTCTTCGAGCGCGACACGTTCCGGCTCCGGGCCGCCTACGACGCCGGCGACAAGCCGGTGCCCGCGCTCGTCTACATGGACGAGGTCGGCCCGGCCCTGATGCAGGTGCGGCTGCTCGCCTCGGGTCCGGTGCGCAGCGCCGCCCTGGCGGTCCACGTGCTGCTGCAGAAGCTGCACGGCGAGATGAACCCGGCGGCCGTGATCGGGGTCCAGCCCGAGATCCACTTCCGGGAGCTGCTGACCCAGGTGCCGCTGGTCATGCAGCAGTTCGAGGCGGCCATCCGCGAGGAGCTGCGCATCGACACCACGCCGCCGGTCTCCCCGCCGCCGCTCAACGGGCGGGCCCGGGGCCTGCTGAGACGTCCCACACGATCGGAGCCCCTGGATGGACTGGCCGAGATCGGGCAGGATCGCAAGGTGTGACCGATGAGAGCGTTCCCCTCGACGCCGTGTCCGCCGCCGTGGTGCGAAGCGGCATCGTCGCCATCCTCCGCGCCCCCACCGCCGACTATTTCGCTGCCGTCGCCGAGGTGCTGGCCGGCAACGGCATCACCGCGCTGGAGGTGACGCTGACCGCGCGCGGTGCCCTCGAGGCGCTGGCCGGTCTGCGCCGCCAGTTGCCCGCCTCGGTGGCGGTCGGCGCCGGCACGGTGCTCACCGCCGACGACGCCAAGGCCGCGGCCGACGCCGGGGCCGAGTTCCTGGTCTCTCCGGTTTTCGACCCCGATCTCGTACGGGGAACCGCTCTTCCGTTTTATCCCGGCACGTCCACCCCGACCGAGATGTACGCGGCCCACCTCGCCGGCGCCCCGCTGGTCAAGGTGTTCCCGGCGTCCGGTCTCGGCCCCGACTGGCTGCGTGACGTGCGAGCCCCGTTGCCCCAGGTCAACGTCATGCCCACCGGCGGCGTCAAGATCGAAGACATCGCCGACTGGCTGTTCGCGGGAGCCCGGGCGGTCGGTGTCGGTGGTCCGCTCGTCGGCGACGCCGTCACCGGAGGCAGCCTGACCGCCCTCGCCGCCCGCGCCCGCCACGCGGTCAGCGCGGTCGCGTTCGCGCGGTCCTGACCATGGGCGGTCTGCTCACCTTCGGCGAGACGATGGGTCTGGTCGCCGCCGACGGCATCGGCCCGCTGGGTCACGCCAAGAGTTTCTCGTTCGGCATCGGCGGCGCCGAGAGCAACGTCGCGATCGGCGTGGCCCGGCTGGGTGGCGAGGCGACGTGGCTGGGCCGGGTCGGGCCCGACGCAACGGGCGCGCTGATCGCTTCCCGGGTCGCTGCTTCCGGCGTACGCACCCTGGCCGTCACTGACGAGTCGTTCACCGGCCTGATGGTGCGGCACCGGCGGTCCGGCGAGTTCGCCCAGGTCGACTATCACCGCTCGGGCAGCGCGGGTTCGCGGCTCTCCCCGGCCGACATCCCGGCCCACGAGGTCACGAACGCCGCGATCCTGCACGTAACCGGCATCACGCCCGCGCTGAGCGAGAGCGCGCGGGCGGCCGTGTTCCAGTCGGTCGAGACCGCCCGCGCGGCCGGGGTGACAGTGTCGGTCGACGTGAACTACCGGGCCAAGCTGTGGAGCCGTTTCGACGCGGCGCCGGTGCTGCGCGACCTGGTGTCGCGGGCCGACGTCGTCTTCGCCTCGCCCGAAGAGGCGGCGCTGTTCGCCTCGGGTGACACGCCGGAGGCCCTGGCCGAGCTCGGGCCGGCCGAGGTGATCGTCAAGGACGGCGGCCGGGGATGTGTGGCGCTGATCGAGGGGAAACGGTTTCAGCAGCCGGCGCTGCCGGTGACCGTGGTCGACCCGGTCGGCGCCGGCGACGCGTTCGTGGCGGGTTACCTGGCCGACCGGCTGGCCGGCGCCTCACCCGAGGACAGGCTGGTCACGGCCATCGCCACCGGTGCGTTCGCGGTGACCGTGCCCGGCGACTGCGAGGGTGCGCCCACGCGCGACGAGCTGGCCTTCCTCAAGGGCGATGACGTACGGCGATAGGGCGCGCGATGCGATGCGGTGGCGCAGACGTTTCCCGTACGGCGGTAGGGCGCTTTGACGTGATGCGGGTGGCGCTGACACTCCCGTACGGCGGAAGTCAGCGCCCCTCGCGGGCCAGGCGCTTCTGTTCGCGCTGCTCACGGGTGTAGCGCTTGCGGTTCTCGAGGTCGCGCTTCCACTGCTCGCGGGCGCCCTCGTCGCAACCCTGCACGGCGCCCTTGGTCTGGGCCGGGCCGATCAGCGACCGGAACCACCAGTCGTCGAACGTATCGTGGAACCACTGGCGGAGCTTCATGTCAGCGCCCTCCGTTCGTTGCCGTGCCAATAATTTGTACCCCAACTATCGGCACGGCACCAAACGGATGTGAGCCTTTACTCCCGGTCCGACGACTCGGCGGCCGCCTTGTCCCGCGCCACCCGGACGAGTTCCACGAGCCCGCCCGCATACTCCTGCGACTCACCGTGCGCCTCGTCGAACGGCGGCTGGAACCCGACACCCTCCCACTGCTGGGTCGTCTCGTTCCACCGGTCGTTGCCGACCTCGAAGTCCCAGGCGTCGATGCCCAGCTGGTAGTAGAGCTCGTCGGCCGAGTTGCCGGCCGCCGAATAGAGCACGTCGGCCACCGGTCCCGTGTACGACGGCCACGTCACCGTTCCCCGCTCGGCCGAGATCGCGCTCACGATCCGGCGGGCGCTGTCGAGGAAGAACTTCGACTCGTCGATCGTCGGCCGGGGCAGCGTGACCCGGCCGTCCGCCTTGTAGGCGCCGGGCGGCCACATGAAGTAGCCGCCGTAGCTGTGCACGTTCATCGCCAGCCCGATGTTCGGGTGCGCCTTGACCAGGGCGACCACGTTGCCGCTCTCGGCCTCGGACAGCTCGGCCGTGCCCGCGTACGTGCCGGAAAGGCAGTTGCCGCTCGCCCCCACGTACCCGTCGAAGAACGACCCGACGGTGTAGTTGCGGTTGAGGTCGACACCCCACGAGTCGCGGTAGCGCGGGTCGCGGGACGTGCCGGTGCAGTGGTTGACCATGTTCTTGCGCTGGAAGTTGTAGTCGTTGAAGGAGTAGTTCGCGCCGTCCGGGTTCACCGTCGGCACCACGAACACGTCCACCGAGTCGACCAGTTCCCGGGTGGTGGCGTCGGTGGCGTAGTTGGCCAGCAGCCGCTCCGCGAACTCCAGCGTCACCAGGGGAGTGGCCCACTCGCGGGCGTGCTCCTGCGAGTAGGCGAGCACACCCGGCTTCGACCCGTCACGGACCTTGCCGATGCGCAGCGCCTGCACGGTCCACGGCGCTTTCGGGACCTCGGTGCCTTTGAGGCCGTCGTCGAGGCGTACGGGCCCGGTGATCGGCATCGGAACCCCCGCCGAGCCGTCCTCGACAAAGGCCCGGAACCGCTGGGGGTAACGCGCCGTGACGAAGGCGGCCACATCGTCCGTCGTGCTGATCACCTTGCCACCCGCGTCGGTGGCGAGACGCAAGGTCAAGACCCGGTCCCGGTACGTGGCGGCGAGTGGACGATTGGGCAGGCCCGGGTCGACGGTCCGTACCTGGACGCCGTTCATACCTTGATCACCGAACGGCACCGACTCCACCACCACGGCGGCCGCGGCCGGATTGCCGAGATAGGCGACCGCCGTACGCCGGTAACCCTGCGTCTTGTTGGGCAGGTTGATCACGTCGACCAGGTTCGGATACTGCCGCGCGAGCCGCTTGATCCGAGCCCGCACGTCCACCGGCGTCATGTAGGCGTCGACGAAGTCCTTCTGATACCCGCTCGGCGTGGCCGGCGGCGTCGCTCCCGGCCAGGCCGCAGGCGTGACCGCACGCGAGGCCCCACCCAGACTGGACGTGGCCGTGACCTGCACCGGTTTGGCCGGCAACGGCCGCGGAAGCGTGTAGTGGTACTGGTATTCGCCCGAGTCCTCGAACCGCACCAGCGGGAACGACCCGGTAGTCCCGTCGGCCGTCCGCCAGGTCACGGTGATCTCCACGTCCGGGTCGTCGGTCGCGGTCGTGGCCACCTGGGTCTGCAGGAACGTCTTGCCGCCGGTGGTCCACCAGTAGGCCTGCAGGAACTGAAGCGTGTCAGCCTGGGCCGCCTGCAGTTGGGTGCGCAGCTGCGGCCGTTGCGAGGACCGTTGAATGACCTGCATCGGGACGGCGCCCTGCCCGGTCAGTTCGGCCAGTTGACGGTCGTCCACAACCAGGTCGACCAGGACGGCTCCCGCTTGGTTCCGGGGCCGCGCGGCGAGGTCGGCCCCCTGGTTGACGAGCCGTTGAAGGGCGGCCTCATCGGGAAGCCGGAACCGGACAAGGGCCGCTTCCCCCGAGGCCAGGGTGAGGGCCGGTGGATCTTCGGGTGCGGCCGCTTGGGCCGGCAACGCGGCCGGAACAACGGTGAGAGCGAGAACGGTGGCAACCGCCACCCACCGAGCACGAGACGACATCGAACCTCCTGCTACATCGAAGGACGTCGTTCTCTACCTCAGACTTCGATGTGCACTCCTGTCAATGACCGTTCGAGTCGGCCGCCTGATTTCACCGGCCGCGCAAGCGTGGTAGTAGTCAGACGTCGGTGGACCCGAGAGGTGGGGGCGAGCCTTGTCCGGAGCAGAACTGTCCGCGGTGATGAAGCTGCTGGGAGCCGTCGCCAAGCCCGCGACCGACAGGCTGAAGCGGCAGGAAGGCGTAGTTGCGACACTGCGCAAGGCCGGTCTGGCGCCCGAGGTTCCGCCATCTGATTTCCGTGGCGTCTACACCTACACCGTCGTCGAGTACTGCTACGGCAAACCCGAGCCGGTGCTCCGTCTCTTTCAGAACGAATACGTGCGAGCGGCGTTCGAGAAGTCCTTCGCCACCGGCGAGGCGGCCCATCTCGACCGTGAGATCGACGAGATTCTGCAGTGGAACGACGAGACCGGTGCACTCGGCCGCATCGACTACAACCTGGCCCGCGAGGTCACCGGCTTCTCCGTCGTCTTCAACCGTCTCGTCGACCGCACCCGAACGGCCGCTGAGACGCGCATGGAGCGGGAGGTTCGGGACGTCAAGGGCGGTGTGCGCGACGTTCAGGAGTCACTGTCCACGCTGGTCAAGCGCCTGGACAGGATGAACTCGCGGGAGGAGATCCTGCGCCAGGAGGGTCCTGACCGGTCTCCGCTGAGCCACCTGGCCTACGAGGTGCGCGAATGGTTCGCCGCCGTGGAATACAAGATCCTGTCGGAGCCGGAGAGCGGCCCGGACGAGTTCGTCTGGCTCGTTCGCGTGCCGGCCCGCCGCGGCTTCGAGACCGTCCTGGTGCTCGGCCGGAGCGGCGAACTGAATGCGCCGGACGTCGAGCGGGCCGCCGGCCTAGTGGCGACCCACCACGCGGCCGAGGGCTGGGTGATCGTTCCCCAGCGCATCAGCCCGGCCGCGAGGGTCGCCGACGAGGATCTGGACCAGATCTACTGCTACACGCTCGACGAGCTGATCGACGAGCGAGCCGACTTCGAGCCGTACCTGACCTGGCTGGAGAACGAGGTCCGCAGCCGCGGGATCGACCAGCGATACGTGCCGCTGTCCTGCTTCAAGGAAGAACCGGACAAGCGGACCGGCCGCGTCGCCGCGTCGAGTCACTACTCGTGGCGCGAGGGCGGGCTCGACGACTACGTACGGGCGTGGGTCGACGACAACGCCAAGGAACACCTGTCCATCCTGGGCGAGTTCGGCATGGGCAAGAGCTGGTTCAGCCTGCACTTCGCCTACACCGTCGCCCAGGAGTGGCGGGCCGCCAAAGCTGCGGGCCGTAAGCGTCCCCGCCTGCCCCTGGTGATCCCGCTGCGCGACTACGCCAAGGCGGTCAGCCTGGAGTCCCTGTTCTCCGAGTTCTTCTTCCGCAAGCACGAGATCCTGCCGAACGGCTACCGCGTCTTCGAGACCCTGAACCGCATGGGCCGCCTGCTGCTGATTTTCGACGGCTTCGACGAGATGGCCGCGCGGGTCGACCGCCAAGCGATGATCAACAACTTCTGGGAGCTGGCCCGGGCCGTCGTGCCCGGCTCGAAGGTGCTGCTCACCTGCCGCACCGAGCACTTCCCGGAGGCACAGGAGGGCCGCAACCTGCTCGGCGCTCGGCTGGTCGCGTCGACCGCGGCTCTGACCGGTGAGCCACCGCAGTTCGAGGTGGTAGAGCTGAAGCCGTTCGACGACGACCAGATCTTCCAGATGCTCGAACGGCTGACAACCGAGGAGACCCGGGAGACGATCCTGCGGAACAAGGACCTCGTCGATCTGATGCGTCGGCCGGTTATGGCCGACCTCGTTCTCACCGCGCTCCCGAGAATCGAAGGTGGTGCGAAGGTCGACATCGCGCGGGTCTATCTCTACGCGGTCCAGCACAAGATCGACGCCGACATCCGGGCCGAGCGCACCTTCACCTCGCTCGCCGACAAGGTGTTCTTCCTCTGCGAGCTGTCCTGGTTCATGCTCACGGAGTCGATGCTGAGCATCAACTACCGTGCGATCCCTGATCACATCCGCGCCTGGTTCGGGCCGGCCGTGCAGGAACAGCGCGACCTCGACCATTGGCACTACGACATGCTCGGCCAGACGATGCTGGTCCGGAACGCCGAAGGTGACTACACACCAGCCCACCGGTCGTTGCTCGAGTTCTTCGCGGCCTACAAGATCGCGGCCGAGCTCGGCATCATGAACACCGACTTCATGGCCTTGGTCGGCGCGACCAAACCGACCGAGGCCCCGTCCTTCCGCTGGTCCAAGCTGCCCAGCATCGAAATTGACGTCCGGGTGACGGCCGGCGGATGGCTGCCCGAGGATGCCAAGCAGCACACGAGGACTCTCAGCGGCATGGTCCTGGACGACGCGGTTTTCGATCTCATGCTGCCAATGCTGACCGGTGATGTCATCGAACCACTGGTCGAGATGCTGATGGCAGCATCGGCCCTGGGTGCAGAAACATCAGGGACCACCGGAGCCAACATCATCGAGATCCTCGGGCGGCTGGACCGGACAGCTCTGCGTGGCCGGCGGCTCGACGGAGTCGTCTTGCGCGAGGCCGAGCTCGAACGAGGCGGACACGGTATGGACCTGGCCGGTTGCTCGTTGCGCCGAGCCGATCTCGCTGACGTCGGACTCGAAGACGTCGATCTCTCCGGTGCGGACCTAGAGGAAGCGGACTTTACAGTAGCTGATCATCTCGGTTTCGACCGGAAAGCGGTTGCCGCCCTGGCACGGTTGTGGAATGCCGATTTCGTATTCGGCGTCAGTCGGGACTACCGGGTCTATGAGTGGGATCTCACCAACGAACCTGTTCAGGTCTTCGCCGCGCCGGATGATGTCAGTGGCGCAATGCGGCTCTCCGGCGGTGCCACACTCGTCGTCTACAGCGACCTGACGACCGCGAGCGGCCATGCAGGAGCGATGCTTGACCCGGTTGGCGGCGAAGTCAGATACATTCCCATCGAGGGAAGTGCTGGTGATGTGTGGGAAACCGAAGGAAGATCTTACCTGCTGCAATCGCGTCGGTTCGACGTTGGCACGCAATTCTCGGTCCAAGATCTGGCTACCGGAAACCGCGAATCAGAAAGTCTGATCGGGGCTTTGACGGTTACTTTCGAAGTGAACGCCAGTGGTCGGGTCTTTGGCTTGAGCGACCTGCGCGACCCGACTGATGGCGCTCCCGGTTTTGGTCCAGTCGTTGTTTTCGAAATGCTGATGGAGCGCGGTCAGCTCACGTATGTTGAGCGTCGGACCGTCGATCTTTCCGCCCAGTACAACACGGAAATCGAGCTATTCGGCGACAGCGGTGTCGGGCTTCTGCTGGTGGAAGAAAACTTAAGCCTGGCGATTGGGCTAGTCGGTATAGATGCCGACCGTGTGATTGTTCACGGCATTCCGCCGTCGATCGTCAGATCTGGCAATCTGTATCTGAATTACCCGGAATTTCCTGGTCGAAGATTCGCGCTGAACGGTGACGGTACGTTAGTCGCCCTATCGGTAGGCGGAGGCGTTGTCGTACTCGCGCTGAACAACCCTTCGAAGCCGATCCTTGTAATCGGCCCGGACCGTCGGGTCACGAGCTACGCGCTTACGCAGGACGACAAGCTCGTCGTGGCCGACGCCTATGGTGGCCTGACCGCGTACGACGTGCGTTCCGGCGTCGAGATCGCGGACGTGCATGTTGGTACCAAGATGCGAGGCGCGATCCTCCGCGGCGCCACAGGGATCGACCCAGCGGCCCGTAACCAGCTCGAACGGGCCGGGGCGATCTTCGACTGAGCTTGGCGTTAATCGGTTGCATCCGGCTCTCGCGTCGGCCAGAGTCGGGGCATGACGTACTGACGAACCACACCCAGCCCTCTTCATCGGCGCCTCATCGAGGTGTGTCGGTCGTCTCGTCATTTCTGGAGTTCTTGTTTTGTCTGTTCGTGTCTTTGCGTCCGCCGGCAGCTGGATCGAGTCGGACGCGGTTGATCAGTGTCACCGGGTGGCCGGGTTGGACGGCATGGTTCATGTGGCCGGCATGCCCGATCTGCACCCGGGCAAGGGTGCCCCGATCGGGGCCGCCATGCTCTCGTCGGTGCTTTATCCGTTTCTCGTCGGCTCCGACATCGGCTGTGGCATCGCCGTCTTTCCGATCCGCGTCAAGCGGCCGCACCTGGAAAAGCTGGCCGCCCGCTTTCCCGATCTCGACCGGGGCCTCACCCCGGACGACGAGGAGTGGCCTGACGACATTCCGGCCGGGCACCGGGACAGCCTCGGAACGGTGGGGCGGGGCAACCATTTTGTCGAGCTGGCCCGTGTTGATGACGTGTTCCGGCCGTACGAAATCAATAAGGGCGACCTCGTCCTCATCGTGCACAGCGGCTCGCGCGGGTTGGGTGAGAGCATTCTGCGGGCGCACACCGAGGTGCACGGCGCGGGGCCTGCGGCCGATCCAGCGGCTTATCTCAAAGAGCACGATGACGCCGTACGGTGGGGGTCTCTGAACCGCCGTCTCATGGCTGAGCGGGTCGCGAATGCGCTGGGTGCGGTGGTCGAGGCGCCGATTGTGGATGAGTGTCACAACTTCGTCGAAGTGCGGGACGGGCTTTATCTGCACCGTAAGGGCGCGGCTGCCGGGGACGGGCGGGACGTTCTGGTCGCTGGGACGCGGGGCACACCTTCCTACCTGGTTGCGGGGCATGCGGGCGCCGAGGCGAACTTCTCGGTCGCGCATGGTGCGGGGCGCAAGATGTCGCGTGCGGACGCCCTGCGGCGGGGCAAGGCCAAGCACACGGTGGCCGAGTTGCGGCGTACGGCGGTGGGCTCGTTCGTTGTGTGCGGGGATCGGCAGTTGCTGTTCGAGGAGGCGCCGACCGCCTACAAGCGCATCGAGCAGGTGATCGGCGACCTGGTGGCGTACGAGCTGGCCACGTCGGTCGCGGTGACGATTCCGCTCATCACGTACAAGACGAAGGACCGGTCATGAGCCGGGAGCGGGGAAAGGGAACGAGCCGGGAGCAGGGAACGGGCCGAGAGAGCGTGCACCTGCTCATTTCGGCGGGGCGAGGGCCGCGCGAATGCGATTGGGCGCTGGCTGAACTCGTACGGCGGCTGGAAAAGGAGGCCGCGGAAAGCGGAATCACCGTCGGCAAGACGCCCATGCCGAGGTCGGTCGTGATCGAGATCGCCGGGGAAAAGGCCGCCGAATTCGCGAAAAGCTGGACGGGCACGCTCTGCTGGCAGGCTCCGAGCCCGTTCCGGAAAGGGGCCGGCCGCAAGAACTGGTACGTCATCTCGGAACCGTGCTCCATGACGAGCCGGCACACGGTTTTCGACGAGGCCGACGTCGAGATCGTGGCGACGCGCACCGGTGGCCCGGGCGGTCAGCACCGCAACAAGGCGAGCACGGCCGTCCGCGCCACCCACCGTCCCTCGGGGCAGGTGGTCGTCGTGGACACCGAGCGGCAGTTCACGCTGAACCGCCGGATCGCCCTGCGGCTGCTGCGCGAACGCCTCGAAGCGGGCGACGCCGCCGCCGAGCGGGCCGCGGTGACCGCCCGGTGGCGGGTGCACGACGACCTCGTACGGGGAAATCCGACCCGTGTGGAGAGGCCGGTCAGCCCACCGAGCGCCCGTGGAGGAAAGACACCGCCTCGGTCAGGCCGAGGTCGGTGAGGGCGGGGTCGTAGCGGGGGCCGACGTCGCGCATGAACGCGTGCTCACCGCCCGCGTAGACGTGCAGTTCCAGGTCCTCATGCCCCGCCTCGTAGAGCGCGGAGAGGATCTGGACGCGCGCGGCCGCGGGCACGTGCGGGTCCCGCGAGCCAAAGATGATCATCAGGCGGCCGTGGATGTCGGCCGACCGGGACAGCGAGTCGGCCTGGTCCTGGCCGAGCGAGCCGTTGTGCAGGCCGGTCGGATAGAAGCAGACGGTCGAGGCGACCCGCCCGTCGAACGCGGCCCGGAACGCCAGGTGGCCCCCGAGGCAGTAACCGGCCGCGTGCACGCTGGTGACGTCGTCCCGCGCGGCCAGGTGGTCGAGAACGCTCGCGCGGTCTTCGTCGAACTCGGCCGTGGTCATCGACGCCGCCCCGGCCAGCCCGGCCGCCTTGCCCTCGTCGTCGAACTCCAGCGCCACGCCCGCGAGCTCGCCGCGCGGATAGATCTCGGGCACGCACACGATCAGCCCAGCCGCGGCCAGCCGGCGGCACGTCCGCAGCGTCGACTCGGTCAGCTGGAAGATGTCGGAGTAGAGCAGCACCCCCGGCCACCGCCCGCCGCCGGCCGGCGTGAGCACCTTGGCCCGGATCTCGTGACCGGCCCCGGGGATCCGTACGTCCTCTTCGTGCACCTTCATAGAAGCGAACCCTACTGAGTTCCGGGGCGGCGGTTACGCAGGCGGCGCAGCATGCGCGCGTCGCCGAAGCCGACCGCGCGGGCCGCCGCCTCGACCGTGGTGCCGTGGCCGATCAGGTATTCGGCGCGTTCGACGCGGAGCTGCTGCTGGTAGCGCAGCGGTGTCCGGCCGGTCGCGGCGTCGAAGAGCCGGGTCAGCGTCCGCTCGCTCACACCCGCGCCGGCCGCCAGCGACCCCAGCGGGAGCGGCTGCGTGAACTCGGCGTCGATCCTGTCCTGCACGCGGTGCACCACGTCGCTGAGGTGTCCGCGGTGGCGCAGCATGGCCGAGGCCTGCTGCTCGTCGCCGTTGCGCCGGGCGTAGACGACCATCTCGCGTGCCACCCGGGCCGCCACTGCCGGGCCGTGGCGCTGCGCCACCAGGTGCAGCGCGAGGTCGATGCCGCTCGCGATCCCGGCCGACGTCACCACCCGGTCGTCACTGACATAGAGCACATCCCGTACGACCGTGGCCCGCGGAAACTCCCGCGCCAGTCGCTCCTGCAGGTCGTGGTGGGTGGTGCAGCGCCGCCCGTCGAGCAGCCCGGCCCGGGCCAGCGCCTCGGCGCCCGAGCAGACACTGGCCACCGTGCCCCCGGCGGCGTGGTGGTCCGCGACCCGCCGCAGCATGGCCGGCCCGACCGGCCCGTACCCGTCGCGCCAGCCCGGCACCAGCACGAGGTCGTCGCTGGTCAGTGCCGGCCACTCGACCGACGCCTGGAGGGTCACGCCCTGCCAGGACGGCACGGCCGGCGACTCGGCCACGTAGTCGAGGCGGTAGCCGGGCGCGGTCGAGAACACCTGCGCCGGTCCGGCCAAGTCGAGCAGGTGCAGCCGCGGGGTCAGGACGAACACCACCCGGCGCACGATCCGGTCACCCTCCCAGATAGTCGTCCACGCGGCGTACGGCGGCGAACCGGCCGGCCAGCGCGTACTCGGTGCGGGACACCACGTCCGCGGCCGACAGCGTACGCGGGTCGGCCAGCAGTTCCGCCACGGTCTGGTCGGCCGGTGCGGTCCAGTGCGGGATCGGGAACGTGCCGGTGGCATCGGTGACGAAGGTGACGTCGTAGCCGAAGTCGGACGCCACCCGGGACGTGGTCTCGACGCACTGCTCGGTACGCAGTCCGCAGACCGTCACGGCGGTCACCCCACTTGCGGTGAGGTACTGCTGCAGGTTGGTCGTGCTGAAAGCGTTGTGGGAGGTCTTCACGACAACGTGTTCGTCCTTGGCGGGCTGCAGGTCGTCGACGACCCGGACGTGTCCGCTCGCGGGGTCGAAGAGGTTGCCGGTGCCGGGCTCGGCGTGCAGCACCCAGACGACCTTGTCGCCGGACGCCCGCGCGGCCTCGACGAGACGGTGGACGTTGGCGATCAGGGCCGGGTTGTCGAGGGTGCGCCAGAGCGGCCGCTGCCGGAACGACTCCTGGACGTCGATGACGAGAAGGGCTGTGGTCATACACCGAGCGTGCGCCGTCCGGCCGGGGCCCGGACAGACACCATCGCGACCCGAGGCGGAACGATCCGGTCGGTCGCCCGAGGCGTCCGGGCGAAAGCGACGCGATAATGCGAGCGTGCAGAGTGCATACGAGTACGTCGATGTCGTCCGGCCGCCGCGACTGCGCGCCGGCGACCACGTGCGCCTGGTGGCGCCCACCGGCGCGCCCGACGGCGCCGAGATCGAACGCGTCGGACAGGTGCTCAAGAATCTGGGCCTGGAGGTGTCGGCCGGCCGGCACGCCTTGGACGCCCTCGACACCGGGGACCGGGTGCAGGACATCGACCGCGCCCTGCGCGACCTGTCGATCAAGGCGATCATCGCCGTCGGCGCCGGGACCGACGCCCACCGCATAGCCGACGACCTCGACTTCACCACCGCCGCGCACCTGCCGACGCTGCTGGTCGGGTTCCGCGAGTGCACCATCCTGCACCTGGCCTTCTGGGAAAGGGCGGGGCTGGCCGGCATCTACGGCGTACCGGACTCCTCGTTCCCGGCGGTGGCGTTCGGGACCGAGCCGGTGGTGGTGCGCAGCGACCCCGACTCGCACACGGCCGAGCTGACCACGCGCGGCCGGGCGACCGGGGTGCTGCTCGGCGGCGACCAGGAACAGATCGCGACCGCCGCGGGCTGGGTGCTGCCGAGCCTGCACGGGGCGATACTGCTGCTCGAAGCGTACGGGCTGAGACTCGAACAGATCGACCGCCAGCTCACCATGCTGCAGCGCACGGGACGGCTTCAGGGCGTACGGGGAGTGGCGGTCGGCCGTTACGTGGAGTGCGGTCCGGGCGATGTGCTCCGTGTGTTGCGTGACCGGCTGGCCCCGCTCGGCGTACCGATTCTGGGCGGTGTGCCGATCGGTCAAGGGGCGATTCCGGTCGGCACCCCGGCCATGCTGGACGCCGATTCCGGCACCCTCACGATCGAGCCGGCAGTTTCCTAGCGGGATTGTCGATTCGGGGCCCCCGGCGTTCGTCGGTGGGGTGACAGTGACCCACGACGAAGGGGAAGAACCATGGCGAAGTACACCCTGCTGATCTACGGCGACTCGGCCCGGTGGGAGGCGCTGACCGCCGAGGAGCGCGAGGCCCACGACGCCGCGCACGCCGAGTTCCGCGCGGCGGCCGGCGACCGGATCCTCGGTGGGCAGGAACTGGAACCGTCGCCGAACGCCACCACGCTGCGCGGGTCCACGACCTCGGACGGGCCGTTCCTCGAGACCAAGGAGGCGCTGGGCGGGTTCTACATGATCGAGGCGGCCGACCTGGACGAGGTGCTGGCGCTGGCCAAGCTGCTCCCCGAGGTGCGCGCCGAGCACAGCGGCGTCGAGATCCGCCCGGTCGTCGATCACCCGTGACCGCGGTCTCCGAGGCCCTCGCCGACGCCCACCGCCGCGACTGGGCGCAGGTGCTGGCGACCACGGCCCAGGTCACGCGCGATCTGGACCTGGCCGAGGAGTGCACCCAGGATGCGTACGCGCAGGCCCTTTCGACCTGGCCCCGGGACGGCGTGCCGGCGCGCCCCGGGGCCTGGCTCACCCGGGTGGCGCGCAACCGGGCCCTCGATCTCGTACGGCGGGAGGCGGCGCTGCGGCGTCGCCTGCCCCTGCTCGTGATCCCTCCGGCGGCCACGCCCGGCGACCCGTGGGACGACGACCGGCTCCGGCTGATCTTCACCTGCTGCCATCCGGCCCTGTCCCGCGACAACCAGGTGGCCCTGACCGCGCGGCTGGTCTGCGGCCTGTCGGCGGCCGAGGTGGCGCGCGCGTTCCTGGTCTCCGAGCCGACCATGGCGGCCCGCCTGACCCGAGCCAAACGGAAGATCGCCACGGCCCGGATCCCGTACGCGGTCCCGCCGCCGGAGGCTCTGGCCGAGCGCCTGGAACCGGTGCTCGAGGTGGTGCACCTGCTGTTCACGACCGGTCACACGGCGCCGGTCGGCCCGGCCCTGCTGCGCACCGACCTCACCGCGGGCGCGATCCACCTGGCCCGCACGCTGCACCTGCTCATGCCGGCCGCGGCCCCGGTCACGGCCCTGCTGGCGCTGCTGCTGGTGAACGACGCGCGGTCGGCCGCCCGTACCGCCCCCGACGGCCGCCTGATGCTGCTGCCCGACCAGGACCGCACGCTCTGGAACCACACCCAGATCGCGGAGGGTGTGGCCCTGCTGACCGACTCGCTGCGCCGGCACCCGCCGTCACGGTTCTCGGTGGAGGCCGCGATCGCCGCCGTGCACGCCGAGTCCCCGTCGTGGGAGCGGACCGACTGGGACGAGATCGTCCGCCTCTACGCGGTTCTGGCCCGCCTGACCGGCAACTCTCCGGTGGTGGCCCTCAACCGGGCGGTGGCGCTCGGCTTCCGCGACGGCCCAGCGGCGGGCCTGGCCGCGCTGGACCTGCTGACCGCCGAGCCGGCCCTGGCCACCTACCCCTACCTGGCCGCCGCCCGGGCCGATTTCCTGCGCCGCCTGGGCCGCGTGGACGAGGCCGACGCCGGGTACGAGGAGGCGCTGGCGTTGACCGACAACGAGGTCGAGCGGCAGTTCCTCACGTCCCGGCTGGAGAGGCGCAACAGTTCATGACTTCACGACACGCAGTTGTCTCCGGGGCCAGCATCGCCGGTCTCTCGGCCGCGTTCTGGCTCCGCCGCACGGGCTGGGAGGTGACGGTGATCGAGCGAGCGCCGTCCTTCCGCGACGGCGGTCAGAACGTCGACGTGCGGGGCGTGGCTCGCGAGGTCCTGACCCGGATGGGCTTGTTCGACGCGGTCAAGGCGCAGAACACCACGGAAACCGGAACGGTGCTGGTCGACGAGTCCGGCGACGTGCGGGCCGAGCTGCCTTCGGACGGTCCCGACGGTGCCACAGCCGAGCTGGAGGTGCTGCGGGGCGACTTCGCCCGGACGATCCTCGACCACCTGCCCGAGGGTGTGGACCTCCGCTACGGCGAAACCATCGACGGGGTGGACGACCGCACCGTCACGCCTTCGACCGGCGACGCTGTCACCGCCTCGACCGGCGCAGACCTGTTCGTCACCACTTCGACCGGCCACACCCTGCACGCGGACCTGCTGGTCATCGCCGAGGGCGTGCGTTCCACCACCCGCGATCGCCTCTTCGGCGACGAGGTCGAGCGTAACGAGCTCGGCATCACGATGGTCTTCGGAACCATTCCCCGTACGCCATCGGACGACGATCGCTGGCGCTGGTACAACACGGTCGGCGGCCGCCAGATCCACCTGCGCCCCGACAACCACGGCACCACCCGCGCAATCCTGTCCTACGCCCGTGGCGCCGACCTCACGAGTCTCGACCGGGCGGAAGCCTTGGCCGAGGTGCGGAAGCGCTACGCCGACGCCGGCTGGGAGGCACCACGCGTCCTGGACGGGTTCGACACCTCCGACGACGTCTACATCGACCACCTGACCCAGATCCGCATGAAGACGTGGCACCGAGGCCGGGTCGTGCTGGCCGGTGACGCGGCGTGGTGCGTGACCCCGATGGGCGGCGGGGGCGCTTCGCTGGCCCTCACCAGCGGTTACGTGCTCGCTGCGTATCTCGCACAACAGCCGCGGGACATGGAGAGCGCGCTCATCGCGCACGAAAAATGGATGCGCCCCTTGGTGGACGACGTGCAGAAGCTGCCACCGGGAATCGAGCGCTTCGCATACCCGCAGACGCGCCTCGGCCTGACGCTGCGGAGCCTGGCCGACAAAGCGATGACGTCGTCGTTGTTCGCGCCGCTCACGGCCAAGCTGACCCAGGTCGCCGACACCGACCAGCAACTGCCGGAGATTGAGCCCGCAGAGAGCCCGGCAGATCCGGACTGAGCGCCGCCGTCCGGCAATCGGCTTACCGTCTCGGCGACGCGTCTACACAGGAGATTCCGGAACCCGAAGTTTCACTGGTTGAGATCGCCGCAAGGCCACCGAACGCCTCGGGGCTTCAGTGGGAGGCGTCCGGATCTGCCGATGACAGTGCGTTCTGCCGGCGCCTGATGGTGCTGCTCGGCGGCACAGGGCAACAGGCCGGCGACATCGCCGTCGTCGCCCTGCGCCGCCGATGGATCAGTAGAGACCCGAGTACTGCTGGTAACCGGAGCCGTACTGGGCCCGGTCGCCGAACGTGCCCTGACCGGTGCCCAGGCGCCGGAACAGGTTGCCGGCGGTGTCGCGGAGGACCAGGTCGTTCTTCCCGTCCTCGTTGAGGTCACCGGCGCCGATGACGGTGCTGTAGCCGAGCCAGCCGGTGCCGACGATCTTGAGACCGGACTGGAAGGTGCCGTCGCCGTTGCCGTACAGGGCGTACATGGTGCTGTTGGAGTCGAGCTGCATCATCAGGTCGGCCTTGCCGTCGCCGTTGATGTCGCCGTTGCCGACGAAGCGGCTGTAGCCCTTGTAGCCACCCGCGATCTTGACCGAGCCGGACAGGTCGCCCTCGGCGGTGCCCCCGAAGACGAACAGCGCGCCGCTCGCCCGGTCGCGGGCGATGAGGTCGGCGAAGCCGTCGCCGTTGAGGTCACCGGTGTGGATCAGAGCGTCGTACGAGTTCCAGTTGCCCGAGATGGCGATCGACTGCGCGCCGCTGAACGGCAGCGCGTCCCGGCCGAAGTAGGCCCGCATCGAGCCGTCGGACCGACGGATCAGCAGGTCGTTGCGGTTGTCGCCGTTGATGTCGCCGAACGGCACGAGCCCGGACAGCCCGGACAGCGCCTCGGCCGGGCCGTTGGCCACGACCGTGCCGCCGACCCGGGTGAGCAGCCAGCGGCCCTGGCCGGTGCTCGCGCTGGTCAGCCCGAGGATGGTGGGCTGACCGGTGCAGTCATAGCTGTGCAGGGTGGGCGTTCCGCCGCAGTCGATGTAGGTGGTCCCGTTGGCCACCGTGACCTCGCGACCGTCGGCCGTGGCCGCCAACGACCACCGGTAGGTGCCCTGAACGGCCGGCTTGCCGTTCACCTGGCCGTTCCACTGATAGGTCGTGGTCACCCGGGCCGCACCGCCGCTGAGGCGCGCGACGACGGAATCGGAACGCACCTGGGTGATGGTGAGCCGCGTGGCGGTGACCGGGCGGGTCAGCTTCGCGATCACCAGGAAGTTGCCCGGCAGGTCGGTCTCGCTGCTGGCCGAGACGGAGCCGGCCGCCGGCGCCGAGGTGGTGACACCGGGGTCGACGATGTGCACGGCGTTGTCGGCGTCGACCCACGCGACGTTGCCGCCGAACTTGTCGACGGCCCAGGTGATGTTGCGGTCGTCGGTCAGCTCACCCCGGGCGAACGTGGCCAGCGTAGCCGGCTCGCCGAGCGTGCCGCCGGTGAGGTCGAGTCGCACCAGGGCACCGTTGGCGTCGTGCCGCACCAGGAAGTTGTCGCCCAGCAGGTACTGCCCGGCGGGCACGTCGATGCGCTTGCCGCCGTCGATCTCCACGACACCGGCCGGCCCGTTCGCCCCGCAGGTCCAGTACAGGTGCTTGCCGGTCGCCTGCACCTCGGTCTTGGTGCAGCTCGAACCGGTGGTGATCGGCTGCGGACCGGCGCTCGGGGTGTCGGCGCGCAGGTTCCAGTTCTCGATCTGACCGGTCGCGTTGGCCCGCCACAGCGTGTCGAACCACAGGGCGGAGGCCGGGGCGCCGGTGAGCTGGATGCTGCTTCCGTCGGTGCGGTACGCCAACTGGTAGTTGCCGAAGCTGAGCAGCCGGTGGGTCGGCGAGGCGTCGACGAGCTTGGCGTCGCTCCGGATGTTGATCGTGGCGCCACCAGTCGGCGACGACCGCAGGTACGCCGTCGTGACGAAGTCGCCCGTGGTGATGCCGTCCAGGTAGGCCGAACCGGTGTCCGCGCCGTCGATCATCCGGACGCAGACCGCGTCGGTCTGGCAGGGCGTCGGGTTGACGAGCGCGCCGTCGGCCACCGGAGAACCGGTCGTCGGCTCACCGGGCCCGATCTGCTCGGCGAAGTGCCGGTACTCGGGCTTCTCGCTCGGCAGGGGCATCGCCACCGTGTGCCGCACGACGCCCGAAGCGAGCGTCACGCCGGCGTTGACCAGCGGGGCGACCAGCGGCAGAACCACCGACTGGTCGGACGCGGTGACCTTGCGGACCGCGTAGTCACCGATATCGGTGCCGCCGACGAACAGCACGCCGTCCGGCGCCTGCGCGCTGGCCGACTCGCCCCGGGGCACGACCTGCACCGGGGTGCTACTGCCGACCGAGTAGCGCAGCACGGTCTTGTTCGTGGCTCCGGTGCTCGGCGTCACGATGACGTCGTCACCGGCCAGCCGGGCCAGACCCAGCGGAACCGTGGTCAGGAACTCGATGGTCCCCGGAACGGTCGCGGTGCCGTCCAGCACCGCGGCGCGCGACAGGCTCTGCGCCGAGGTGCTGGTGAACAGGCCGATCCGGTCCTTGGTCAGCGTGGTCACGTTGGCCGGCAGCACACCGGCGGGCAGCAGGGCCATCCGGCCGGCGGCCGCGTCCACCAGGCCGTACCGGGGACCGTCGGGATGGACGACCCGCAGCACGGCGCCGGTGTCGTCACCGGCCACGATGGTGAGTCCGGTCGTGCCCGTCGGGACGCCGGTGATCGGTGCGGACGTCCACGACCCGTCCGCGGCGATCCGGCGCAGCTCGGCCGTGGGCGGAGTGCCGGAGGAGATCGCCACCGCCGCCGAGTTGCCCAGCAGCCGGGTGAGCTGCACGTTGCTGCTCACCGGCACGTCCCGCCAGGTGTTGGTGGCCAGGTTCAGCGCCGGCTGGGTCGTCGAGGTGGCCGGGTGGCTGGGCACTCCGCCGAGAAACACCATGGTGTCGCCGCCGGCCGGCGTGGCCGAGAACGTGTTCGGGAGGCTGGTGACCGGTGTGGTCTGCCGATCGGCGTAGGTGGTCCACACCCACGGCCGGTTCGCGGCGCGCTGGTGCAGGAAGCCGGTCTCACCGGCGAAGGCGATCCGGTCGGTCGGATAGACCGGATAGGACGGAGCCGGGATCACCCTCACCTCGGACGGCGGCTCGGCCGCCTGGGCGATGCCGGGTGCGACCAGTCCGACGGCGGCGACCAGGCCGCCGACGGTAGCCGCGAGAGTTCTTCGCATGACTTTTCCCCGTGATCAGTAGAGACCGGCGTGCTCGTAGCCGCCGATAAGTGGCCGATCGCTGAACGTGCCGTCCCGGCGCCGTGCGGGGAGTCCATCGTTGTGCCGCGGCAGCAGGAGGACGGCCCGGAGTGATCAGCCGGATCGTAGACATTCGCCGCTGTCGTTTCAACAGCGATGCCTCCGGCCATACGAAGTTCTCGCCGTCGGACAACTCTGTACTGCCGTTGAGGACTGGACCAAGTCACTCCTGTCGGGCCGCGTCGACGGGCCGCTGGGCTGCACTGTCTGGTGGCGTTTCGTGCGTTGCGATCGAATCGGCTGACTTGCGGGACTACGCTCGCGTCTTCGCTGGGAACTGGGTGGGACGAGGTGCCGGGATGAGTCGTGTTGTGGTGATCGGGGCTACCGGGCACACCGGCAGCTATCTGGTTCCCCGGCTGGTGCGGGCCGGGCATGAAGTGGTGGCGGTCAGCCGTGGGGAGCGTACGGCCCACCAGGAACGGCCTGAATGGGGTGCGGTTGAGCGGGTTGTCGCCGATCGCAAGGATGAGGATGCCGCCGGGACGTTTGCCGGGCGGATAGCGGACCTGCGGCC
This sequence comes from Paractinoplanes ovalisporus, assembly GCF_016834655.1. GTDB lineage: Bacteria > Actinomycetota > Actinomycetes > Mycobacteriales > Micromonosporaceae > Actinoplanes > Actinoplanes ovalisporus. The sequence continues at coordinate 146,600 of NZ_JAENHP010000023.1, read as the reverse complement.
CGATGTTGTGGTCGATCTGATCTGCTTCACGCCCGACTCGGCTCGCCAACTGGTGGATGCGCTGCGCCCGAGCCGGCCGTTGCTTTTGCACTGCGGCAGCATCTGGGTTCATGGGCCGGCGTTGCGGGTGCCGCTGACCGAGGACGAACCGCGCACGCCGTACGGGGATTACGGGCTTGGCAAGGCGGCCGTTGAGGCGTTGCTGCACCGGGAGACGCTGAGCGGGGGAGTGCCTAGCGTGGTGCTGCACCCGGGGCATATCAGTGGTCCGGGGCGGCGGGCGATCAATCCGGCCGGCAACATGGATGCCGATGTGTGGCGGCGACTCGCGGTGGGGGAACCGGTGGCGTTGCCTGCGCTCGGGATGGGTGTGCTCAACCATGTGCACGCTGATGACGTGGCCCAGGCCTTCGAGCGGGCGATCACCCGGCCGGCTGCGATCGGGTCCAGCTTTCACGTGGTTGCCGAGCAGGCCATGACCAGCCGGGGGCTGGCGACTGGCGTGGCTGCCTGGTTCGGGCGCCGGGCTGAACTCGAGCTGGTCGACTGGCCTGAGTTCGAGGAGCGGGCGGGGGCCGAGCATGCCGCCGTCACCCGTGAGCACATCGAGCGCGGGATCTCGGCGAGCATCGAGCGGGCCCGTTCGGTTCTTGGCTACGCCCCTCGCTACACCTCGCTGGAAGCTCTGCACGGCTCACTGACATGGATGGTCGCCAACGGCCAAGCCGACGTGGGCGGACAGGCATTCTGAGCCCGCGGGAGCAAAGAGCGCCGGAGTAAAAGCGAAGAGCGGTCGGTACGGCGTACGGGGCAATTTGTCGTTTGCTCTGGTTGTTGATCACGGCGGGGCGGGAGCGGCGCGGCGGACTACGCTCGATCTATGGCATGGATCACGGCGGGAGTCGTGCTCGCGGGGGGAGCGGGCCGCCGGTACGGGCTGCCCAAGGCGCTGATCCGCTACCCGGACCGCCTGCTTGTGCAGCGGGCCGCCGACACCCTGCGTGAGGCCGGCACCTCACCGAACGTCGTCGTGCTCGGGGCGGAAGCGCAGCGCGTGACCGCCGAAGCCCCCGATCTGCCGCGCGTCGTGGTCAACGAGGAATGGGCGACCGGCATGGGGTCGTCGCTGCGGGCGGGGCTGCGGGCGCTCATCGCGGAACCGGAGCCGGTCGACGCGGCGGTGATCCTGCTGGTGGACATGCCGGGCATCACGGCCGAGGCGGTGCGGCGCGTGGTCGAGCACGCCGACCCGGACGCGCTGGTGATGGGCGGTTACGGCGGCCGGCGCGGGCATCCGGTGCTGCTCGGCCGTGCGCACTGGGTGGGCGTGATCGCCTCGGCGGTGGGTGATCAGGGCGCCCGGGGGTATCTCAAGAGCCGTCCCGTACGCGTCGTGCCCGTCGACGATGTGGCCGACGATCTCGATCTCGACGTTCCGGAGCTGAACCCTCATGCGTGATGTGCTGGACAGGCTGCTGGCCTGGTGGGAGGCGGGCGAGCCGGTCGGACTCGCCACGGTGACGGCGACCTGGTCGAGCGCGCCCCGGCAACCGGGCGCGGCCATGGTCGTCGGGCCGGACGGCGAGGTGGTGGGCAGCGTCTCCGGCGGGTGTGTCGAGGGTGCGGTCTACGAGCTGTGCCGCGAGGTCATCGAGACCGGCGAGGCGCGCACGGCCCGCTACGGCGTCAGCGACGACGACGCGTTCGAGGTGGGCCTGACCTGCGGCGGCATCATCGAGCTGCTGATCGAGCGGGTCGACCGGGAGTCGTTCCCGCAACTGCCCGAACTGGCCCGCGCGATCGGGGAAGGCCGTCCGGTGGCCCTGATGACGCGGCTCGACGGGGCCCGGCATCTGCTGATCACGCCGGACGAGCGTACGGGAACTCTGGGCGGTGACCGGGTCGACGACGCCGTCACCGACGACGGGCGCGGGCTGCTCGCTGCGGGGCGTACCGGTGTTCTCCACTACGGACCGTCGGGCGAGCGCCGCGGGGAAGGACTGTCCGTGCTGGTTGCGTCGTTCGCGCCGCCGGCCCGGATGCTCGTCTTCGGCGCCACCGACCACGCCGCGGCGACCGCGCGCATCGGGTCGTTCCTGGGCTATCACGTGACCGTCTGCGACGCCCGGCCCATCTTCGCGACCAGGCGCCGGTTCCCGTCGGCCGACGAGGTCGTGGTCGACTGGCCCCACCGCTATCTGAACGCCGAGGTCGAAGCGGGCCGGATCGACGAGCGGACCGTCCTCTGTGTGCTCACCCACGACCCCAAGTTCGACGTGCCGGTGCTGGAGGTGGCGCTGCGGCTGCCGGTCGCGTACGTGGGGGCGATGGGCTCCCGCCGCACCCACGACGACCGCAACAAGCGCCTGCAGGAGGCCGGGCTCTCCGACGCCGACCTGGCCCGGCTCAGTTCACCGGTCGGACTCGACCTGGGCGCGCGCACCCCCGAGGAGACCGCGGTCAGCATCGCGGCCGAGATCGTGGCGCTGCGCTGGGGCGGCACGGGCGCCCGCCTGACCGCGACCGCGGGCCGCATCCACCCCGACTAGACGACCGCCGGGGCATATTCGAGCAGCACCACACCAGAAGCGAACTGCTGCGTCCGTACGGGTGCGAGGCGCAGTCCCGCATCGTCGAACAAGCGGGTTCCGCGCCCCTGCGCGAGGGGATAGACGAAGAGCCGGAACAGGTCGACGAGCCCGGTCGGAATGAGCGAGTGCACGAGCCGAGTGCTGCCGGTGACGGTGATGTCCTTGCCGTCCAAGGCTTTCAGCGCCGCGATGTCCTCGGCGAGATCCCCGTTCAGGATCGTCGTGTTCTGCCAGTCCACCTTGTCCAGACTTCCCGACACCACGTATTTCGAGACCCGGTTCAGATAGTCGGTGATCGGCCCCTGCTGATGCGGCCAGAAACCGGCGAATTCCTCGTACGTCACCCGGCCCAGCACCAGGGCGTCGGAGTCGGCGCTGTTCTGGGCGTTCACCGCTTCCAGTTCGTCGTCGGTCGTCATCGGATCGAACCAGTCACCGATCGGCGCGATGATGCCGTCGACGGTGATGTTCTCGGTCACCACGAGTCTGCGCATGGGCTGCTCTTACCCCGTACGGGCGGTCCACAACGTCGCCGAGCGCCGCAGCACGAATCCCGGCAGTTCGACCATTCTCTCGAGCAGCCGCGCGTGCATCTCGGCCCGGCGGAACGGGGTCAGGCCGTCGATGAACCGGCCCGACCCGTGCGATCGGCTCCACTGCCAGTAGGTCTCGCCGTCCGGCACCGGAATCGCGATATCGAGCGGTTCGGCGCGCAGATCGACCAGCCCGGGAAAACCGTCCTCGATGTCGAAATCGTTCCCGTGGCGGCCGTCGCCGTCCTGCTGGAACTGCCGGTATTCCGCGTACAGATCGACCAGCGGGTCGGTGGTGTCGCCCGCCTCGGGAACGGTGAACGCCACCCGGCCGCCCGGCTTCGTGACCCGGATGACTTCGCGCAGAGTCGCCTCCGGGTCGGCCACGATGTGGATGGCGAAGCCGCACACGACCAGATCGAAGGTCGCGTCCGGAAAATCGAGGCGGGCCGAGTCCATCACGCTCGCGGAAATGCCGGGATAGGCGCCGCGCACCAGCTCGATCATTCGCGGAGCGGCGTCGACCGCGGTGACCACGGCCCCACGGTCGAGTAGCGCACCGGTCAGCGCTCCGCGACCACAGGCCAGGTCCAGGGCCCGTACGCCGGAAGGAAGCGCAAGCCTCTCGACGGCGGCCGTGGCAAAGGCCGAGAAGAACGGCAGCACCTCGTCGTAGCGCTCGGCCACCCCGTCGAAGTGGGCCACCACGGCATCGGTCATCGCTTGACCAGCCCTCGCACGGCGGCCAGGCCCAACGCCGTACGCGGATGGTAGGCCGTCGTCCACAGACCGCCGTGCACGGCTGACACCGCCTCGTCCTGCCACGCGGCCGGCGCCGACGAGCGGGGCTTGCGGATCTGGTGGACCAGCAGCAGGGCCATCAGGCGGTTGGCGGTGGCCGGCTCGAAGATCTCCACGTCGAACAGGTGCGCCCCCGCGTAGGCCGCGGCCAGCAGGCGGTTGCTGGTCACCGAACGGGTGCGGGTCGGCGGGGCCACGGCGAAGCTCACCACGCCGTCGCGCCGGGTCACCGACGCCCGCCAGCGCTGGATCCGCTTGGCCAGCGCGTAGTTCGGGCCCTGCTGCGGCACCAGGCTGTCGTTGACGGCCTCGCCGGGATAATTGGGCTGCAGCAGGCGACCGGCCGAGAGGGCGCCGGTCGTGCGGGCCAGGCGGGACCGGCGCTCGAAGCGCGACCGGGAGAGCTCCACGGCGGTCGGCGGCACCGCGAAGACGTCGGTCGGGGTGGCCAGGAAGGCCAGCGCGACGTCGTCCCGGCGGGCGCGGAGATGCGTGGCCAGGGCGTCCACGGCGACCGAGAGACGGGCGTACGCGGCCCCGGGCGCGTAGACGTAGTTGCCCAGGATCAGCCGGCCCTCCAGCCCGGCCAGCCAGTGCGCGACGGCCCCCAGCTCGGTGAGCAGGTCGGCCCCGGCCGGTCGGCCCGGCCGTTGAGGCGTGATCAGGCGGCCGGCGCTCGGGACGGCCGCGACCCGGTCCCAGACCCGCGGCAGGTCGATCCCGACCACGGTTCCGCCCCAGGTCAGCACGGCCGGCAGTGGGCCCATCTCGGCCCCCGCGCCCAGCACGACGAGGCGCTGATCGGAGAGGTCGAGCCAGTCCGGGTTGGCGGCCACGTCCCGTACGGCGTCGGCGCACGACTGCTCGACCACACCGCCCGCCACCCAGGCGTCCAGCTGCCGTTGCAGGGCGGGCCCGCGCAGCAGCTCACCCCGGTAGGGCAGCACGACCTCGGTCTCGCGTTCGGCGTCGCCGTCGACCGTCAGCGTCTCGAACGGCTGGGACGGCTCGGTGATCTCGACCGGCATCCGGGAGTGCACGGACGCGAGCCCGGCCTCGGCGATGTCGTACCCGTCGGAGAGCCCCGCCGACACCAGGGCGCGGAAGTGACGCAGGTAGCCGCGCCGCCAGTCCTTCTCGGCGAGGGCGGCGTCGGCGGCGGCGGGGTCGGCCACACGCAGCGCGTCGGCCACCACGTGGCGGCCGAGGGCGGAGCTGCTGCGCCGGCCGGACTCATCGGCGGGGAAGTCGATCACGCGCGCCAGTATCCATGGCCGGGCCGCCTCCTACCTAGGGAGGAGACCGCCTCGGACCGGCGGCCGCGACCGGGACCCGCGGGCGGACGATCCAGGCCCCGGACCCGGCGAGGCTGCGGTCATGAGAAGCGAGAGATGGCACCGGCCCCTGCTGCTGATGACCGCGGCCATGGCCGTGCTGACCGTGATCACCGCCGTCGGGGTCTTCGCCGACGACCGCGTGCTGGTCGGCGCCCCGGTCTGGCTCAAGCCGTTCAAGTTCTCGGTCTCGTTCACCGTGTACGGCCTCACCCTGGCCTGGATGCTGGCCGTGCTGCCGCGGCGCAGCCGGGTCGCCGAGTGGGCAGCCACGGTGATCGTCGCCGCCTCGGTGGCCGAGGTCGCGATCATCACGTTCCAGGCCGCCCGCGGGCATCGCAGCCACTACAACAACGCCACCCCGCTCGACGAGCAGCTCTGGACGCTCATGGGCAACGTGATCGTGGTGCTGTTCCTCGCCCACCTGGTGATCGGCGTGGTGGCGCTCGTGCAGCGGATCCCGGACCGCACGGCCGCGTACGCGATCCGCGCCGGCCTGCTGCTCTCGCTGCTCGGCATGCTGGCCGCAGTCCCGATGGTGCTGCCGATGCAGCAGGACACCGGCATCGAGGGCATCGCGGGCGCGCACGCGGTCGGGGTGCCGGACGGCGGGCCCGGCCTGCCCCTCGTCGGCTGGAGCACGACCGGCGGCGACCTGCGCATCGGTCACTTCATCGGCCTGCACGGCCTGCAGGCGTTGCCGTTGCTGGCGATCCTGCTGACCCGGCTGGGGGTGCGGGCTCGCGCGCGGCTGGTCGTGGTCGCGGCTTTCGCGTACGGCGGGTTGACCGTGATCCTGACCTGGCAGGCGCTGCGGGGTCAGGCGTTGCTGCGGCCGGACGCCCTGACCCTGACCGCGCTGGCCGCCTTGATCGTCGTGAGCGCGCTGGCCGCCCTGGCCATGATCAAGTCATACTGGGGTCACCAAAAACCCACCCTCCCAGGGGGCTCCCCCGCCAAGCATTCTGACGGAAATCGCGGCTCCGCGCCGGACGAGGCGAGCGACCTGTGGATAACTCCGAGCCTGTGGACAACGCGGAAGTGATCGGCCCCGAACCTTCTAAGCTCAGCGCCATGGGTTGGCTCGGCAGGCTCTTCGACAGGCGCGACACGTGGGCGCGCCTGTTCCTGCTCGACCTCACCGGCGTCAGCTATCTGCTCTTCACCCCCGACGGCCACTACGTCACCTCGGTCACGCAGTGGGTGCTGGCCGTCCTCGCCTTCGTCTCGCTGCCCCTGCTGGGCCGCCACCCGATCGCCAACCTGGCCGTCCAGGGCGGCCTCCTGGCCGTCGCGTTCCTGCTCATCGACGACACCACGATCAACCAGGTCGGCAGCAGCTGGGCGCTGGGCGAGCTGGTCGTCTGGGCCGCCCGCCCCCGCGTCTTCGTGGTCGGCGCGGCCCTGCTGGCCTCCGCTCACATCGCGCTCGACATCGTCCCCGACGGCGAACGGATCAAGGACGGCATCTTCAGCCTGGTCATCCCGATCGGGCTGCCGCTGCTGCTGGGGCTGGTCGTGCGCACGTCGCGTGAGCTGAGCCGCCAGTCCGAGCAGCAGGCCGCCATGGCCAACCGGGCCGCCCGGGCCGACGAGCGCGCCGCCATCGCCCGCGAGCTGCACGACGTGGTGGCCCATCACGTGGCGTCGATGGTGCTGCGCGTGGGCGTGGTCCGGCACGTCGTCCCGGGCATCGACCCGCGGGTGGGCGAGGTGCTCGACGACGTGCACAGCACCGGCTCGGCCGCCCTCACCGACCTGCGGCGGCTGGTGGCGGTGCTGCGCGACGAGGGCGCGGGTGACGACGCGGCGGTCACGGTGATCGAGCCGGGCACGCTGCCCACGGCCCTGGGCGCGGCGGTCGACACGGCACGCCGCGCGGGCCTGACGGTCGAGGCCGATGTCGACGAGGCGGTGGGGACAATTGATTCCGTACGCGGTCTGGCCGTGCTCCGCCTCACTCAGGAAGCGCTGACCAATGTGGCCAAGCACGCCGGCCCGTCCGCCCACGCGCGCCTGCGGGTGGCCGTCGAAGGGGGCGACGTGATCTGGGAGGTGTCCGACGACGGCGGCGCCGATCCGGTCGTGAAGCCACCCGGCGGCGGCCACGGGCTTACCGGCATGCGGGAGCGCGTCGAGGTGCTGGGCGGCGAGCTGAGCGCGGGGCCGCAACCGCCGGGCTGGCGCGTCGCGACGGTGCTGCCGGGGGTGGCCGCGTGATCCGGGTCCTGCTCGTCGACGATCAGCAGCTCATCCGGGCCGGGCTGAAGATGCTGTGCGACGCCGAACCCGATCTCGAGGTGGTGGGCGAGGCCGGCAACGGGCGCGAGGCGATCAGCCTGGCCGCCCGGCTCGCGCCCGACGTGATCGTGATGGACCTGCGGATGCCGGGGGTCGACGGGATCAGCGCCACGAGCCGGGTGCTGGCCGAGCGGCCGGCGACCCGGGTGCTGGTGCTGACCACGTTCGGCGACGACGACCACCTCTACCCGGCGCTGAACGCGGGCGCCTGCGGGTTCCTGCTCAAGGACGCGCCGCCGGCCGAGCTGCTCGACGGCATCCGGCGGGCCGCGGCGGGGGACAGCCCGTTCAGCCGTGACGTGCTGAGCCGGTTGGTGAGACGCGCCACGAGCGTGGGGGCGGAGCGGCCGCGGCCGGTCGAGGGGTTGACCGCGCGCGAGCGTGACGTGCTCGATCTGGTCGGCGAGGGGCTGAGCAACACCGAGATCGCGGAGCGGCTGCACATCGGCGTGACCACCGTGAAGACCCACATCACGGCCCTGATGACCAAAACCAGCAGCCCCAACCGCGTACGGCTGGCCCTGGTGGCCCACCGCGCGCAGAGCTGAGCCCCGCCGCGCAGTCGAGGCCCGCCGAGCCCTGCGGAAGCCCGCCGTGCTGCGCGGAAGCCCGCGCTGCGCTGCGCAGAAGCCCGCCGTGCGAAGTCTGGGGACGTGAAAAGCCGGAGCCCCGTGGCGGCGGGACTCCGGCTTTGTCTCTTCCACGTTATCGCGATTCGCCCCTGGCGTCCCGCGATCGTGCTATGTCAGCCCTGACGGCCGTTCCAGCGCGGGTTCTTCCGGTTGATCACGACCTGTCGGCCGCGACGGCGGGTGACCACGCTGCCGGGCTTGCTCTTCAGTGACCGCAGCGAGTTCCGGACCTTCATGATGGTTCCTCCCTTGAAGCCGTCTCGCTCAACGCTCGTGGCAGAGCCGGTATTTCCGTGGTGCGAGCCGGGTCTTTTCCTCACCCTGACCAGGGCGAACGCCGATGAGGCGGCCATGCGTATGCGCACCCTTGCCTCCGCGGCCGCCGCCACCGCCGCCGTCGTCCTCGCCGGAACCGCCGTCCCGGCCCAGGCCGCCCTGCCCGAAGGAACCGTCTTCGGCACGGGTGCGCCCGGCGCCATCGCGGGCCGCTACATCGTGACGCTGAACCAGCCGGTCTCCGGTGACGCGTCGGCGATGTCGGTCGACGGCGGTTCGACGTACGTCGCCGACATGAGCGCGACCCAGGCCCGCCGCCTGGCCGCCGACCCGGACGTGCGCTACGTCGAGCAGGACCGCATTCTCACCATCCAGGGCACCCAGAAGAGCCCGCCGTGGGGCCTCGACCGCATCGACCAGCGGGCCGTCAAGGGCTCGAAGTCGTTCACGCCGACCGACGACGGCAGCTCGGTGCACGCGTACGTGATCGACACCGGCATCCGGATCTCGCACGCCGACTTCGGTGGCCGTGCCGGCTACGGCTACGACGCGCTCTCGGGCACCACCAACGCGGGTGACTGCAACGGGCACGGCACGCACGTGGCCGGCACCATCGGCGGTCAGATCTTCGGTGTCGCCAAGCAGGTCAAGCTGGTCTCGGTGCGGGTGCTCAACTGCAAGGGCGAGGGCTCGCTGTCCCAGGTGATCAGCGGCGTCAACTGGGTGACGGCGCACGCCGTGAAGCCGGCCGTGGCCAACATGAGCGTGGGCGGCTCGTACAGCGCGTCGCTCAACGCGGCCGTCCAGCGGTCGATCAACTCCGGCGTCACGTACGTGGTGGCGGCCGGCAACGAGAACGTCAACGCCGGCAAGACGAGCCCGGCCAGCCTGGCCGCCGCGATCACCGTGGGCGCCACCGACGCGTCCGACCGTCGCGCCTCGTTCTCGAACTGGGGCCCGGCCCTCGACCTGTTCGCTCCCGGCGTCAACATCCGGTCCGACTTCTACAGCGGCGACTACATGACGGCGATCGCCAGCGGCACCTCGATGGCGTCCCCGCACGTGGCCGGCGCCGCGGCCCTGGCCCTGGACGCCGCGCCGACCATGACCCCGGCCCAGGTCCGCAACTACCTGGTCAAGAACGCCACCACGAGCAAGATCAAGGACCCCAAGGGGTCGGCCAACCGGCTGCTGTTCGTGCCGGCGCCGCCCGCCGCCCCGGTCATCACGAGCTCGTCGCTGACCGTGACCACCGGGACCGCGTACTCGGGCAAGCTCACCCTGAAGGCCGCGCGCCGGGGCTCCTGGAGTGTCGCCTCGGGCCGTCTGCCCTCGGGCCTGACGCTGTGGCCGAGCGGGGCGATCACCGGCAAGCCGGTCGCGCCGGGCACCGCCACCGTCACCGTCCGGTTCACCGACTACGTGCCGCGGTCGGCCACCCGTACGCTCACCGTGACCGTTCGCAAGACGACGCCGGTGATCTCGACGAGCTGGCTGCCGGACGGCTCGGCCGGCACGTACTACTCGCAGAACCTGGCGGTCGCGGACGGTCGCACCGGCACCTGGTCGGTCGTCGACGGCGCTCTGCCGGACGGTCTGTCACTCGGCGCGAACGGCCTGATCGAGGGCTGGCCGTCGGCCGGCTCCGGCACCTTCACGGTCGCGTTCACCGACGGCTGGGGCACCCGCACCACGCGCACGCTGTCGATCAACGTCGCCTGAGCGCCAGATCTTGAGAAAGGCTCGTCCCGCTCGGTGGCCGGGGGCACGGCACCACCGAGCGGGACGAGTCTGTTCCGGTCCGAGCCGGGGCGGGGCGGTGCCCAAGATCGGACACGCGCACCGTACGGATGACGTCTATCAGGGCCCTGTCACGAACCTGTGGAAATGCTGAACGCGGCCGCGTACTTCTCGGCGATCGCCGCTGAGCCGGGCAGGTCGGCCTCGACCACCGGCAGCCCCTCGGCCACGTCGGCGCCGAGTTCGGTGAGCAGCTGACGCAGCAGGGCCTCGGCCGCGGCCGCCTGGGGTGCCACCCCCGCGGTCACCACCGGGACGGCCCGTTTGCCGGCCAGGGCCCGCGCGGGCAGCTGGTCGAGCAGCACCTTGAGGATCCCGGTGTAGCTGCCCTTGTAGGTCGGCGTCGCCACGACCAGGACGTCGGCCCCGGTGAGCGCGGCGACGGCGGCCGCGGTCGGCTCGTCGCCCGGGGTGAGCAGGCCGGCGCCGAGCGCCCCGACCTCGATGATCTCGGGTGTCCCGGGGCCGGCCAGGGCCTGGCCGACGGCGGTGGCCAGGATCGAGGTCCGGGAGCCGGGACGGGGATTGCCGGACACGACGACGATCTGGGTCATGACTCTCCTGAGCGCGATCGGGGGTTTCCGCTAAATCCTAGTGCGCCTAGAGAATATGGGGCAATAGCGGGGTCTTTAAGCTCGGGGGATGGCCGGACAGCAGCGGACCACCAGCTCGCACTGGGGTGCCACTCCCAGCTCGACATGGGCGGGTTCTCGCAGGCGGCGAAGAGGTCGGGTCGTGAGCCGGTGCGGATGAACCCGGCCGACGCGGCGGCCCGCGGGATCGCCGACGGGGACGTCGTGCGGCTGCACAACGACCGCGGCCGCGTGCTGGCCGGCGCGGTGCTCAGCGACGACTGCGCGCCCGGTGTGGCGCAACTCTCGACCGGCGCATGGTGGGATCCGTCGGCGCCGGAGGTGGCGACCTGTGTGCACGGCAACCCCAACGCGCTGACCGCGGACGTCGGCACCTCGCGGCTCGCTCAGGGCTGCACCGGGCAGGTCACGCGGGTCGAGATCACCCGGTTCGACGGGCCGCTCCCACCCGTACGGGCCTACGACCCGCCGATCGGGTCTTAACCTATCTCGCAGATAGGAGATATATTGATCCGGCCGCCACCGGAGGGAGAACACCATGTCCGCGCTCGCCGTCGCCCACCCCGCCGTTCCACGCCGCCGGCTCCGCCCCGTCCCCGACATCCACGAGTCACCCGTCACCGTGACGATCAGCATCTCCGGCCAGGGCGCCGGTCGTGACCGGGTCGTTGCCGCGTTGCGCGACCTGGTGGACGCCGCCGGACCGGCGGTCGAGGTGACCCTGGCCGACCCCGGCGGGAGTCCCGCGCTGAGACTCGACCCGGGGGCGCGGACCGCGATCCGGGACGGTCAGCCGCTCGAACTGAGCCGCCTCGAGTACGACCTGCTGCTGTTTCTCGCGCGCCACCCGCGGCAGGTGTTCAGCCGCAGCCAGCTGTTGTCCCAGGTCTGGGGGCACACGCACACGACCAACCGCACGGTCGACGTGCACGTGAGCCGCCTGCGCACCAAGCTGGCCGACCCCGAGGTCGTGACGACCGTCTACGGGCTCGGCTACCGGCTGGCCGACGACGCCTCGGTGACGGTGGTCGAGCGGTGACCGCGGTCGCCGTCGTGGGCGGTGGCTGTGCCGGCGTGCTGGCCACCCGTGAGCTGCTGCGCAACACCGACGACCGGGTGGTGCTGATCGAGCCGGACGAGCCGGGCGGGGGTCTGGCCTACGGGGCGGCCCGGCCGTGGCACCTGCTCAACTCGCGGGCCGGGGCGATGAGCGCGGATCCGTCCGATCCCGGGCATTTCGCGCGCTGGGCCGGGTGTTCTCCGGACGACTTCCTTTCCCGTACGGAATATGGCCGTTACCTGCGTTCTGTGTTTTCGGACATCTCGTCCTCGGCTGGTGACCGGCTGGTTGTGCGCCGCTCGCGTGCGTCGGGTCTGTCGGCCACGGGCGTCCTGCTGGCCGACGGGGGAGAGGTGCGCGCTTCGCGGGTCGTGGTCGCCACCGGCAACCCGGCGCCCGCCCAGCCGGCGGCCCGGCCCGACCACCCCGACTACATCGCCGACCCGTGGGCCAAGGGTGTGCTCGAGGCGATCCCGTCCGATGTGCCGGTGCTGCTCGTGGGGGCCGGGCTGACCGCGATCGACGTGGCGCTGACGCTCACGGCCGAGCGCGACCGGGACGCGCCGATCACCGCCGTCAGCCGCCGGGGCCAGTTGCCGCTGACCCACACGGCGGTGGCGGCGTCCCCGGTCGGGCCCGTGCTCGACGACTGCACAACGCTGCGGGACGTCGTACGGGCGGTGCGCGCCGAAGCGGCCCGGGCCGGGGACTGGCGGGCGGTCGTCGACGGCCTACGCCCCTACCTCGACCAGCTGTGGACGGCGTTCACCCCCGACGAGCAGGAGGCGTTCCTGCGTCACCTGGCCCGCCCGTGGGAGTGTCACCGCCACCGCATGGCCCCCACGGTCGGGGCCCGGGTGGCCACGTTGCGCGAGGAGGGCCGGCTCGAGGTGCGGGCCGGTGGTGTCCGCTCGATCAGCGCGCCGCCCGCCGGTGGTCTGCTGGTCGAGCTCGAGGCGGGCGTGCAGTGGTTCGGCGCGGTCGTGAACTGCGCCGGCCCGGGTCGTCTGCCGGGGGCCGCCGGCTCGTTCGTCCGCAGCCTGCTCGACGCCGGCCAGGCCCGGGTCGGCCCGCACGGCCTGGGGCTCGACATCGATCCGTACGGGCGTCTGGTCGGCGCCGACGGGCGGGTTCAGCGTGACCGGTGGCTGATCGGGCCGCTGCGCCGCGGCGCGAAGTGGGAGACGACGGCCGTGCCCGAGATCCGGGCCCAGGCACATAACCTCTCCATCCCGGTTGAGTAATACGATTCGCGGTATGTGGTGGTGTTTGTGCAGCTCAGGATGGTTGTGAACAGCTTGTGGCAACAATTTCCGAGTCTTGAATAGGGATCGAGAACTCTCAATACTCCGAGGGCAAGTGGTGCGCCGGTTCCGGCGTACCCCCCACCCCCTGGGAGGAACCCCGTGCTCAACCGGAAGCTGCGCCGGCCGATCGTCGGCCTGGCCGCCTGCATGCTCGTCGGCACCGGACTTGCCGCCTCACCCGCCTCGGCGGCCGTTGCCGGAGACCCCTCGTTCGCCCCCTCCACCCTGGCCACCCGGCTCGACGCCCAGTTCGGGGCCGACGCCGCCGGGTCGTTCATCGACTCGGCCGGCAAGGTCGTCGTCAACGTGACCGACGCCGCCACCGCCAAGTCGGTCAAGGCCGCCGGTGCGACCCCGCGCTTCGTCAGCCGCAGCGGCGCCCAGCTGGCCGCGGCGGACAACGCCCTCAAGGCCACGCTGAAGACCCCGGGCACCGCGTTCGCCGTCGACCCGGTGAGCAACCAGGTCGTCGTCGAGGTCGACAGCACGATCACCGGCGCCAAGCTGGCCGAGGTCGAGGCCACCGTGGCCAAGCTGGGCGACAACGCCCGCATCGAGCGCACCTCGGGCACGCTGAGCACCAACATCAGCGGTGGCGACGCCATCTACGCCGGTGGCGGCCGCTGCTCGCTCGGCTTCAACGTGCGCTCGGGCAGCACCTACTACTTCCTCACCGCGGGCCACTGCACCAACATCGGCTCGACCTGGACCAACGGGTCGGCCACGCTGGGCACCCGCGCCGGCACGAGCTTCCCGGGCAACGACTACGGCATCGTGCGCTACACCAACACCTCGATCACCAAGAGCGGCACGGTCGGCTCCCAGGAGATCACCTCGGCCGGCACCCCGGCCGTCGGCGCCACGGTCACCCGTCGCGGCTCCACCACCGGCATCCACTCGGGCCGGGTCACCGCCCTCAACAGCACCGTGAACTACGCCGAAGGTTCCGTCTCGGGCCTGATCCGCACCACCGTCTGCGCCCAGCCGGGCGACAGCGGCGGACCGCTCTACTCCGGCACGACGGCCCTGGGCCTGACCTCCGGCGGTAGCGGCAACTGCACCTCCGGCGGCACGACGTACTTCCAGCCGGTCACCGAGGCCCTGAGCGTCTACGGCGTCAGCGTCTTCTGACCTGCTGTTCTTCCCCCGTTTCTCGAGGAGCCCCGCCGGTGACGGCGGGGCTCCTTCTTGGCAACCGAACGGCAATTTCCGACTCTTCAAGTGGCCTCCCCCACCGCCGATCTTGCGGTCACCTGAGTGGCGCCGCGCCACTCTCGACCTTGGGGGAGTTGTGGTGCTTCGTTCCGGCAAGCGCGCGTCGGCCGAGAAGGCCGAGGCCGAGCTCGCAGAGGCTCGCGCCGACGTTCAGGCGGTCACCGCCATCATGCGTGCCATGGAGGGTGCGAGCTCTCCGCAGCAGGCGATCGGTGACGCGCTCGAGATGGTGCGCAACCTGCTCGGCTGGGCCTACGGCTCCTACTGGCAGCTCGACGTCCCGGCCAAGGTGCTGCGGTTCGCCCAGGAGAGCGGCAGCGTCAACGAGGACTTCCGCCGGGTGACCCTCGAGGCCTCGTTCGCCGAGGGTGTGGGCCTCTCGGGCCGCGCCTGGCGCAGCCGGGACCTGGTCTTCGTCACCAACATCGCGGACGTCACCGACTGTGTGCGCGCCCCGATCGCGGCCCGCTCCGGTGTGCACAGTGGTGTCTGCTTCCCGCTCATCGAGGACGACAAGGTCGTCGGCACGATGGACTTCTTCGCCACCGAGGAGCTGCACCTCTCCGACGCCCGGCTCTCCGTGCTGCGGGCCGTCGGCCAGCTCGTCTCGGGTGCGCTGGCCCGCCTGCACGAGGGCGTCCGCCAGGAGAAGGCCGCGCAGGACGTCGACGCGGTCTCCGAGGTCATCCGCGAGCTGACCCAGACCACGAGCCGCGACTCCGCCCTGCGGTCCGCGCTCGAGATCATCCGCAAGGACTTCGACTGGCAGTACGGCTCGTTCTGGCAGCTCGACGAGAAGGACGACGTGCTGCGGTTCGCCCTCGAGTCGGGCGACGCCGGCGCCGAGTTCCGCCGGGTCACGATGTCGGCCTCGTTCGCCAAGGGTGTCGGCCTCTCGGGCCGGGCCTGGGCCCGCGGCGACCTCGTCTTCGTCGAGGACCTGGGCGAACTGACCGACTGTGTGCGCCGCCCGGCCGCCCAGGCCGCCGGCGTCAAGTCCGGCGTCTGCCTCCCGATCCGCGTCGGCGGCAAGATCATCGGCACGATGGACTTCTTCGCCACCCGTACGCTGATCATGTATCCGGGTCGCGAGAGCGCGCTGCGCAACACGGCGTTCCTCGTCGGGCAGGCGCTGGAGCGCTTCGCCTCGACCGAGCAGCTGCACAGCGCCGGCCGTGAACTGCTCGACTCGATCGCCGAGGTGGAGCGCAACGTCACGTCGGCCGCGACCGTGGCCGCCCAGGGCGAGAAGCTGACCGTCGAGGCCAACCAGCAGGTGGCCGCGCTCGGCCAGGCCAGCGCCGAGATCAACGCGGTGGTGCAGAGCATTCAGTCCATCGCCGCCCAGACCAAGCTGCTCGCGCTCAACGCGACCATCGAGGCCGCCCGCGCCGGTGAGTCGGGCAAGGGCTTCGCGGTCGTCGCCGGCGAGGTCAAGGAGCTGTCGACCGAGACCGAGCGGGCCACCGACGAGGTCAGCACCAAGGTCAACGCCATCCAGGCCCGCGTCGACGCGGTGACCGCCTCACTGGCCGAGATCCACACCGCGGTGGAGGAGATCAACCAGACCCAGCGACTCATCAGTGGAGTCCTGACCGAGCAGGTCGCTACGACCGGCGCCATCCTCAACTGACTTCGGAGCTGACGAGATATGTTCACGGACCAGAACACCGCTTGGGACCGACTGCTCGACGGCAACCGCCGTTGGCTCGAAGAGCGCAGCACGGCCGCCGGTGACCGCGGCGCCGCCCGCCGCGCCGCCCTCAGCCAGTCGCAGGAGCCTTTTGCTCTCGTGGTCGGCTGCGCGGACTCCCGGGTGCCGGCCGAGATCCTGTTCGACCAGGGCCTCGGTGACCTCTTCGTGGTGCGTACGGCGGGCCACGTGGTCGACGCGGCGGTGCTCGGCTCGGTGGAGTACGCGGTCGGGATGCTCGGAGTGTCCCTGATCGTCGTGCTCGGCCACGAGGGTTGCGGCGCCGTCGCCGCGGCGGCCGGTGTCGTCGACAACGCCCAGGTGCCGTCCGGCTACGTCCGCGACATCGCCGAGCGGATCGCGCCCAACGTTCTGCGGGCCCGCCTCGACGGGGCGACGACGCCCTCCGAGGTCGGCGCGGCGCACTCGCTCTATACGGTGGACCTGCTGCGGGAGCGTTCCTCGCTGATCGACCGGGCCGTCCGTGGCGGCAAGCTCCAGACGGTCGCCGCCCAGTACTGCCTGAGCACCGGCGAGGTCGCCGAGGTCCGCACCCCGGCCCGCCTGGCCGCCGCGGCCGCCTGACAGCTCCACAACAGATCCGGACCGGTCCCCTTCACCAGGACCGGAGCGGTTCACCCCCAGCAGTATCCGGCCCGGCCCTCTTCCCGAGGGCCGGGCCGGCTTTCGTTGTGACCCCGCGAGCCGCCGCGGCCCGGTTCGCCCGGACATTGCTGGCGCTAGGCGTCTAGCGTGGCCTCCCATGTACGGCGACAAGTTTGATCAGCTCTTCGAAGCGGGGCGCGCGGCTGTGCTGGCCGGACGCCACGGCCGCAACACCCCGCCGGCCGACGGCGACGAGCGTTGGGGGCTGTCGGTGGTGCTGCGGCCGGACGACGACGCGGTGCGGCGGCTGGGCGAGGTCACCCGGCAGGCTCTGGCCGTGGCCGGCGAGGGGCACTGGCCGACCGGCAACGAGGCGGCACTGCACATCACCGTACGGTCTCTGGAACCGCACCGAATCTCCGTGCCCGACGACGACCCGGCAGCTGCCCGGTATCGCGAGGCCGTGGATCGGGCCGCGAGAATGGGCCGGCCCGACCTGCGGCCCGTCCCCGACGCCGATCGAGCGCGACACCGGTCGGAGTTCAGCGGTGGCGGGTTCGGGCCGGTCGACAGTGGGGCTGGGCCCGCGCGGTTCGAGATCACCGGGCTGACGCTGACGCCCGGCGGCGTGATGGCCTGCCTGCGCCCGCTCGACGGCGTGGCCGACATGTTCGCGGCGCGGCTCGCCGAGGAACTGGGCCCGGACGGCGCCTACGAGGCGGACACCGAGCGCGACATCTGGTACTCCACCCTGGTGCATTTCGCTGCTCCTCTCGCCGATCCGCAGGCCCTCGTCGACTTCGTCGCGGCCCGGCGGAGGAGCCATCTTGGCACGGTCGAGACCGGGGCCGTGGAAGTTGTCCACTGGCGCTACGACGGCCGTCAGACCGTCCGCGGAGTTATCCACAGATCCACGATGGACCACCCCGCGGGGTCGCTCGGCGCGCCAGAATCAGGGCATGTCTGAACGCGAGGTGGTGGGGCTTATCGTCGAGGTCTGATGGACTACTCACACCTGCACCCGCCCGAGCGGGAGACGCTGGTCCAGTTCCTCGATCAGCACCGCGCGATGGTGCTGGCGGCGCTCGACGGCCTGAGCGACGAGGCCGCCGTGGCGCGGTTGCTTCCGGCCACCGAGATGACGATCGGCGGCATCGTGAAGCACCTCGCGCACATGGAGGACCTCTGGTTCACGTGCCGGCTGCTGGGCGCGAGCTACCCGCCGCCGTGGGAGGCGACGGGTGACGACGAGACCTGGGCGTGGGAGTCCGCGCGGGACGATTCGGTGGCGTCGTTGCGGGCGCTCTACCGGGCGGCCTGCGACCGGAGCCGGGCCGCGACCGCGCGCTTCGACGACCTGGACCATCGCGCGGCACAGCCGTCGTTCGGGAAGGCCCCGGTCAGCCTGCGCTGGATGCTCGTGCAGATGATCCGCGAGACGGCCCAGCATTGCGGCCACCTCGACCTGATGCTCGACGTGGTCCGCCGCGCTCCGCACCCGCGCTGACGAGCCGCGCTCGTCGCGGTTGCGGGACACGCGCGGGTCGGCGTCATCTTTCGGTCAGCGGGACTCCTCGACTCGCTCCTCGCCGCGGCGGCGGAGCAGCTTGAGGCCGGGGAGGCCGGCGATCGCCAGGTGCAGGTCTTCGGTGACTTCGAGCAGCTTGTGCAGGTCGGGGCCGACCTGGTCGAGCTTGCCGAGCAGCGGCATCACGTCGTCGACCAGGTGGGCGCGCAGGGTCGGAAGCTGGTCGATCATCCGGATGGCGGCGGTGACCTCCTCGGGGGACAGCTCGTTGACGAAGCGCTGTGCGAGAGGGGCGCCCTTGAGGAGCGTTTCCGAGTAGGCCTCCAGCAGGCGGGTGGCCTCCTTCGCGGCGGCCTCGGCCTGGTCGACCACGCCCTCGGCGCGGTTGCTGACCTCGGTGGCCCGGCCGACCACGCCCTCGGCCGCGTCGGAGATGCCGACCGCGCGCAGCACCACGCCGTCGGCGCGCTTGCTGATCGACTCAGCGCCGCCGACCACCGTTCCGGCCCGGGTGCTGATCTCTTCGGCGGTGCCCACGACCACGCCCGCCCGGCCGCTGATCTCTTCCGCCGTGCCGACGACAACGCCGGCCCGCCCGCTGATCTCTTCGGCGGCGCCGACCACCGCACCGGCGCGGGTGCTGATCTCTTCCGCGCTGCCGACGACGACGCCGGCGCGGGAGCTGATCTTCTCGGCGGTGCCGACGACGACGCCGGCTCGGGAGCTGATGTCTTCGGCTGTGCCTACGACCACGTCGGCTCGGGCGCTGATGGCTACGGCCTGGCCGACCACGTCGGAGGCGGCCGCGGCGATCGTGCGGGCCTCGGTCACCGTCGTCTCGGCGGCCTCGACCACGGCCGTGACGCGGTGGATCAGGGCCTCGGCCTCGTCGGCCAGCATGGTGACCCGGCTCACCAGGAGTTCGGTCTGGCCGAGGACGCCGATCACCCGTACGGGAACGGTGGCGACCGCGGCCGCGGTTTCGACCACCTGGCCTACGGCGGAACGGGCGAGCTCGGCGATCGCGGCCGGGGACAGCAACGGGAAACCCATGCCTCCATCATGCGACAGAACGTCACGCCCGGCGGCGGTCACCCGGGGTGAGCGGAGATACGCCGTACGTGGATAGTCTCTGTCAATCTCGTATGCGAACCACGCTAGGACGCACATGAACCGGCGCGACACGGCACTATGGCAGGCGTGCGACGTACGCGAAATTGGATCTTGGCGATCGCGACGGTGGGACTCCTCGGGGGTGCGGGGTTGGTCGGCGTGGGCATGATGCGCAACGACTCCGGCAATCCGGTCGTCGGGACGTTCAACAACGCGGCGGTCAACGCGGCCGCGGCGCCGACCTCGGCCGCCCGGTCCACGGTGCGGGCCCAGGCTGCCCCGACGCCGACCGGGCCGAGCGCGGCCGAACTCGCAGCGCAGGAACGCGCCAAACGGGTCAAAGCCCTCGACGCCGCGCTGAAGAAGTACGCCGCGACCGCCCCCGAGTTCTCGGTCGCGGTGCTCGACCGCAAGACCGGCCAGCGTTACTCGTATCGCGGAACCGAGAAGTATGAGACCGCGAGCGTCGTCAAGGTGCAGGTGCTCGCCTGTCTGCTGCTCAAGGCCCAGGACGCCCGCCGCGACCTCACGTCGACCGAGTTGTCCCTGGCCAAGCGGATGATCCGGCTCAGCGACAACGACGCCACGACGTCCCTTTTCGCCAAGCTCGGCCGCGCGTCCGGCGTCGGCGCCTGCAACAAGCGGCTGGGCCTGACCGAGACCAAGGTCAACAGCGCCTGGGGCCTGACCCGCACGACCGTGAACGACCAGGTCAAGCTGCTCTCCGAGCTGGTCGACACGTCCGGCCCGCTCGACGCCGACTCGCGCAAACTGGCATACACGCTGATGAGCACCGTCGACGACAGCCAGGACTGGGGCGTGCCGGCCGCCGCCAGGAGCACCGAGAAGTTCACGGTCAAGAACGGCTGGCTGTCCCGCTCGACCGAGAACTACCGCTGGATCATCAACTCGGTCGGCCGCATCACGGGTCCGACCACCGACGTGTCGATCGCCGTGCTCTCCCACGACAACGCCACGATGTCGGGCGGCATCACCTCGGTGCAGAAGGTCGCCAAGCTCACCCGCCAGCACCTGAAATATTGATCCTCCCGCCCGGCGCGACGAGTTTCGCCCCGCACACCCTCGACCTGCGCGCCTTCAAAACCGCCTGCCACCGGGCCGCGCGCGCCTTCCAGGGCCGGGTCGAGTCGATCGTCCCGCCCGGTGCGGCGTCCAGTTTCGCGGTGGCCAAGTTCGCTTTCCCCGTACGCCGGGTGGCCGTCCTTCACCACGCCGTGCTCCCGTGGGCGACCGTCCGGGAGGCCGCAGCTGAGCCGGACGAACACGTAGACGCGCCCGGCAGCGGGACGGACGACACCGGTTCCGGGTCGAGAAAGCCGGCCCATTGGGCCGCGTTGACTCAGCGCCGCTCCGACCTCGGGGCGCTCCTGTCCGACGACCGCCCCGAGGAATGGCCGGCGCTCGACGGAGACGCGCTCGAGGAGTGGGGCGCCGCGTTCGATGGGTTGCGCGTGCTCACCCCGGCCGAACTGGACACCGACATCACCCGAGCCGATCTCACCTCTCTGGGCCGCGACGAACTCACCCAGGTCCGCTACTGGCAGCCCGCCACCGTCGGCGAGCTGCTGTTCAACCGGTGGGATTGAGGGCGGCGCCTTCGTCAGCTCAGCCGGGGGACCGGCGACGCGGTCGCCGGCGCGGGAAGCTTGCGGCCGAACCTGATCGACACTCCCGGCCATCCCGACTTCATCGCCGTTCGCGACGGCGGCCCGGGCGCCACCGGTGACGCGGACGCCGGGGTCCGCGCTCCTACCGTGTGGACGGGATGGGCTTGACGGGCGGGGCCAGAATGTCCGCGTCGCTGGGTTTCTGGGCGGCCTTGCGCTGCCCCCGCTGCCCCGCGGGCGCGGCCGCGCCGTCTTCCGGCAGATCGGGGAGAGCCTGCCCCGGCTCGAACGGCGGTGTCTGCACGGTCGTCACGGGGGTGGCCGGGGCGGCATCGGCGGGCTGGTCGCACGCGGCAGCCAACCCTCCAGCGGCAGCGATGGCGGCCGCAGCCAGCCAGGTACGTGTGTTGATCAAGGCTCCCCCTCGAAACGATGAGAGGTTGTCTATCACGCGGCGGCCCTGCCCTGCCCGGGGCACCGTCGCGTGTCCTCACCCTGGGATGCCGCGGCTCCTTTCGCTGGGACGCGGCGGCTCCTTTCGCTGGGATGCGGCGGCTCCTTTCCCTGGGACGCGGCGGCTCCTTTCCCTGGGACGCGGCCGCCCCTTTCCTGGGACGCGGCCGCCCCTTTCCTGGGACGCGGCCGCCTCCGACACCTGTCGGTCCGGCACGGCGAAGCGGTCGAGCCCGTCGGCTATCGGGTCCGGCATGAGGAGGCGGTCGAGCCCGTCAGCTATTGGGCCCGGCACGGGGGAGCGGTCGAGCCCGTCAGCTCAGCGGCGCGCCGCCGAAGCTCAACTCGTTGCCGTCGGGGTCTTTGAAGTCCGCCTTCCGTACGCCGTTGGGATAGGTCTCCCGCCGGACGGGCTCGACACCCCGCTCGGCGGCGTGACCGACGAAGGCGTCGAGGTCGTCGACGAAGATCGTGTGGAGCGAGTGACCCGCGTGCTCGGGTCGTTGTTCGATGAACACCGACCGGTGCTCGGCCAGCTCCCACACCGCCTCGGTCTCCCCGGCGACGAACGACGGCGGCGACCCGAACAGCCGCGTGTACCAGGCGAGCGCGGTCGGATAGTCGCTGACGGCAATGCCGGCGTACAGGTCGATGGACATCCCCGCATGGTAGGGATTTCCGGCCGCCGCGCCGTGGCCGCTGTGGATAACTCTCGATTGTGGATAACCCGATTCGCCGTCTGCTCGCGGCGTACGCTCGGCTGGAAATCGCAGGTTGAGGCTTTGAAGGGAGAGGCGCGACGTTGCCGCGAAGCACACGCCTGCCCGGGTTGGCCGCCGGGCTGACGGTGGCGGCTCTGGCGGTCGGCGTGGCCGGCTGTCGGTCGGGTGATGATGACGGACGCAGTGTCACGGCGAAGGTGTTCGTGACGTTGTGTGCGGCCGAGTCGGCGACTTGTCTCAAGGCCGCGGTCAGCGGAGTTCAGGTTCGTGTGCTGGCCGGTGACCGGTCGTGGGGGACGGCTGTCACCGATGAGGGCGGTGGCGTGGCGATCGCGCTGCCGGACGGGGTGAGCGGGCCGGCCGGCGTCGAAGCGTCGTCGCCCGTGCTGTCGCGTGCCTTGCGCGCGGACATCTCGGTTCCACCGGATGGGAGCGTGTCGGTGGAGCTGATCGACCCGACGCCCGCTCGTCGGTGAGTGCGGGAAGAGCAGGGAGAGGCGGGAAACGGGGGAGTCGGGAAGGCAGCGGAGCAGGGAAGGCCGGTGGGGTGACGACGGCGCGGCCGGATGATGACAGCTCGCCCGCGAACATGCGCACGTAGGCCAGCTTCTCGCCCGCCGGCCCGCGCTCCACCTATGAGCGGTCGGGCGAACGTCGAAGCGCCGGTGACGGTGTTGTCGGGTGCTCTTGCGCGCGGACGTCCCGGTTCCGCCGGGCTGGAGCGTGTCGGTGGAGTTGATCGACCCGACGGCTGCGCGGTAAGCGGCGGCCTCAGGCCTCCGAAGGGGACTCCGTCGCGGCGGCTCGGGCCTCGCGGCGCTTGGTTATCCACGAGACGGTCTGGTTGACGATCAGGATCAGGAGGACCGCGGCGACCACGCCCTCCCACGGCTCGGGGAAGATGGAACCTCCGGCCACGCCGATGGCTGCGTAGACGCCGGCCCACAAGGCGCACGCGGGGGCGTTGGCCACCACGAACGTGCGCCACGGCATGCCCAGGAAGGCCGCCGCCAGCAGGACCGGCACGCGGCCGCCGGGGATCAGGCGCGAGACCAGCAGCACCGGGATCTGGCTGTTGTTCAGCTTCTCCTTGACCGCGGTCAGGTGTTCCTCGTCGCGCAGCCAGCGCAGGCGCCGGGCCAGCTTCTCGCCTCCGAAGCGGCACATCGCATACATGACCAGGTCGCCCACGTAGGCGCCGGCGGCACCGGCCGCGATGACGAAGACGATGGTCACCGGGTGGTGCTCGTGGAAGGCCAGGGCCGCCGCGCCGCTGACCGCGGCTCCGGTGGGGACGATGGGCAGGATGGCGCCGAACGCCACGACCGCGAACAACCAGGCCAGCGCGCCCAGGGTGGCGATCACGCGGTGGGCCCGATCGTCAGGGTCTCGCCCGGCGCCAGCACCCGGACCACCGAGTCGGGGGCGGTGCGCTCGGCCAGGCGGGCGAAGTTCGCCCCGGGCTCGCGGAACATGTGCGACCGGACCCGGCCCATGCCCATCGGCCACAGGGTGCCGTAGTGCACCGGCACCGCCCACGACGCCTTGGCCCGGCGCAGGGCCTCGGCGCCGGCGGCCGCGTCGAGGTGGCCGTGGGAGCCCAGCGTCGGGCCCCAGCCGCCGACCGGGATCAGGGCCAGGTCGAGCGGGGCCAGGTCGCTCATCTCGTCGAACAGGCCGGTGTCGCCCGCGTACCAGCTGCGGGCCGCGCCCTCGGTGACGAAGCCGATGGCGATCGCCCGGTCGCGTGACCAGGGACCGCGGCCGCCGTCGTGGGCGGCGGGGACGGCCCTCACCCGTACGGAACCCACGGTTGTCTCCTCGCCCGGCGCGAGCTCGACCGTGCGGGAAGCCGCCTCGAGGCCCATCGAACGGGCGACGAACGACCCGGCGCCGCGCGGGACGATCAGCTTCGGGCTTCCGCCGAGCCGGCGCAGTGAGGCCACGTGGAAGTGGTCGGCGTGCAGGTGGGACAGGAGCACCGCGTCGGGCACGCCGGGCAGCTCAGGAGTGGGACCGGCCATCCGCTTGAGGTGGGCGACGCGGTCGGTGAGCACGGGGTCGGTGAGCAGGGTCGTGCCCGAGTCTTCGAGCCACACCGTGCTGTGACCCCACCAGGTGACCGACGTCGTGCTCACGAACCAACGGTACAGATCCGCGGAGGAGTTTCAGCTGTTACCTCCCCCGGGCAAACTGTGCCGCGTGACGGGACCCCGCAGCGCAGTCGTCGTGAACCCCACCAAAGTGCCAGATATGGACCTTCTTCGCCGCGTCATCAGCGAGGGAGTGCAGAGTGTGGGCTGGCCCGAGCCGGCCTATTACGAGACGACGCCCGACGACCCCGGTGAGGGGCAGGCCAAGCAGGCGATCGAGAACGGGGCCGAGCTCGTCTTCGCCTGTGGGGGCGACGGCACGGTGATGGCGGTGGTGTCCGCGCTGGCCGGCACCGACGTGACGATGGCCGTGCTCCCCGCCGGCACCGGCAACCTGCTGGCCGCCAACCTGGGGCTGGGCACCGACGCGGCGACCGGCATGCAGGTGGCGATCGAGGGCGGCCGCCGCCGCATCGACGTCGGCGTCTGCGACGGCAAGAGCTTCGTGGTGATGGCCGGCATGGGCTTCGACGCCCAGATGCTGGAGGGCACCTCCGAGCAGGCCAAGAAGCGGATCGGCTGGGTCGCGTACGTCGGTGGCGCGCTCAAGCACCTGCGGGACCGGCCGATGCGGGCCCGGATCGTGCTGGACGACCGTCCGCCGATGCCGCGCCGCCCCCGCACGGTGATCGTCGGCAACGTGGGCCGCCTGCAGGGCGGGGTCCGCCTGCTCACCGAGGCCGACCCGGCCGACGGGCAGCTCGACGTGGCCATTCTGAGCCCGAACAACCTGGCCCACTGGGTGTCGCTGGCCTGGGGCGTCATCCGCCGCCGGGACCGGGTGCCGCTGATGGAGACGTACACCGCGTCCAAGATCGAGATCCAGTCCCGCAGCTTCCAGCCCCGGCAGCTCGACGGCGACCTGATCGAGCCCGGCCGCACCCTCAAGATCTCGGTCAAGCCGAAGGCGCTGCTGCTCAGCGTGCCCAAGCCCGAGGGCGACCCCGATCTCGCGTACGACGTGAGCGTCGCGGCCGAAGCGGCCGAGGACATCCGTGAGGCGGCCCGTGAGTAGTACGGAGCCGGTCCCCGAGACGAAGGACATGCGGGGGGACGAGCTTTCGGCCGACGACGCCGTCCACGCGCTCTGGCACTACGGCCGCTGGCCGCTGCTGCGCGACGCGTTCATCCGGTTCCGCTACGGCGACGGGTTCAGCCACGCCCGGGCCTTCGCCTTCCAGCTCTGCCTGGCGATCGTCCCGTTCCTCATCGCCCTGGCCGGTCTGGCCGCCGACCTGGGCGCCGAGGACGGGGGCCGGGTGGTGGCCGAGACGATCCTGGAACTGACCCCGGGCGCCAGCGATCCGCTTGTCGGGGAGCTGCTGGAAGACAGCGAGAGCAGCAGCGACGCCGGGGAGGTGGCGCTGACGCTGGGTCTGATCACCGGTCTGGCCGCCCTGATGACCGCGATGTCGCAGATCGAGCGGGGCGCGAACCGCATCTACGGCGTCGAGCGGGACCGGCCGGCGCTGTTCAAGTACATCCGGGCCGGCCTGCTCGCGGTGTGCGCCGGCATCCCGGCGCTGTTCGGCTTCCTGCTGCTTGTGGGAGGCCGGGCGTTCGGGGACGCGGCCGCGCGACATTGGCCGTGGGCCGACGACGGGGTACGGGTGGCCTGGGATTTTGTCCGCTGGCCGCTGAGCCTGCTGTTGATCGTGTTCGCGGTCGGTCTGCTGTTCAAGTACTCGCCGCGCCGGCGGCAGCCCGGTTACTCCTGGCTGCTGTTCGGGGCCGTGGTCGCGACCGCGCTGTGGTGGCTGGCCAGCCTGCTGCTCGCCGGGTACGTGCGCTTCGGCAGCAACTTCGGCGCCACGTACGGGCCGTTGACCGCGATCATGGCGCTGTTGCTCTGGGCCAACCTCACCGGCATCGCGCTGTTCCTGGGCATCGCGTTCGCGGCCCAGCTCGAGGCGGCCCGGGTCGGGGTCGAACGGCCCGCGCTGCAGGACAAATGGGAGCCGAGCCCGGACGAGCCCAAGACGAAGCGGAGCAAGCCCCGGCCACGTCGGGCGGCCCGCGTCGGGCGCGGTGTACGGGAGAAGCGCTCCGGGTAAAGCCCTATATGTGACGGACGACAAGCATGTGGTGGAACGCGCCGGGTGGGCCCCGGTGCGGCATTTCGCCGAACGCAGTGTGGCCGGGCTGGCCGCGGTAGTGCTGGCCGGGCTCGCGTTCGGGACGTTGCTGCTGCTCGTGCGCTCCAACTGGAGCCCGCTGCGCAGCCTCGACCAGTCGATCGCCGAGCGGATGAACGACCTGGTCGCGCCGCACCCGGCCGTGGTCAAGGTGATCACCACGATCACCTCGCTGGGCGGCCGGGGGGTGCTGATCCCGCTGGTCACGATGGTGGTGGTGTGGCTGCTGATCCGGCGGCGCCCCCGCCTGGCGATCTATCTGGCGGTCACCGGGCTGGGCGCGATGGTGCTCGATCCGTCGCTCAAGGCCCTGGTCGGACGGGTACGGCCGGTGGTCGCGGACCCGGTGGCGTTCGGCGGGGGCAACAGCTTCCCGAGCGGGCACACCCTGGGAACCACGATCGTCTATGGCTCGCTCGCCCTGGTGCTGCTCTCGGCCACCCGCGGCCGCTGGAAGGGCTGGATCCTCGGCGTCGCCGCGCTGGTCATCGTGGCCGTCGGGCTGACCCGCATCGCCCTGAGCGTGCACTTCCTCTCCGACGTGCTGGCCGGCTGGATGCTCGGCCTGGCGTGGATCAGCGTCACCGCGTACGCGTTCCGGGTGTGGCGCCGCGAGGCCGGCCACCCGGTGCCGGCCGTGACGGACGGGCTCGAGCCGGAGGCCTCCGACGACCTCGCGCCCGCCCCGGCCGAGGAGAAGGTGCTGCCCCACCCGTGGGCCAAGGGCGCCGAGATCCTGGTCGGCTGGGTGTTCACGTTCGGGATCCTCTATTTCGTCGGGTACGCCCTGACGAAGTGGACGCCCGGCACCGCGTTCGGCTCGTGGGACGAGGGTGTGAACCGGTGGCTGCAGACGTTCCGTACCGAGCGGCTGGACGACCTGAGCTGGCTCGCCTCCAAGGCGGGCGACACCCACGCGATCCTGATCGTCTGCCTGGTCTTCTGTCCGCTGGCGCTGGCCCTGTGGCGGCAGTGGCGGCCGGTGCTGTTCATCGTGCTCACCATGGTCGGTGAGATCACCCTGTTCCTGACCAGCGCGGCCGCGGTCGGGCGGCCGCGTCCGCCGGTCGAGCAGCTGGACGGGCAGATGCCGACCTCGTCGTTCCCGTCCGGTCACATCGCCGCCACCATGTGCCTCTGGGTCGCCATCGCGGTCGTTTCCATGCCCCGCGTACGGCAGTGGTGGCGCTGGGTCTTCCCGGTGCTCGCGGTGCTGATGCCGGCGCTGGTGGCGCTGTCCCGGATGTACCGCGGCATGCACCACCCGACCGACGTCATGGGCGCGACGCTGTTGACGGCGTGCTGGGTCGGCGCGCTCTACTGGATCATGCGCCCGAACGAGAAACCCGAGACGGTCAGCGAGGCCGCCGAGGAAGCCGCCGTGGTGGCGGAACACCAGCATCAGCACCGGCCGGTTGCGGCCTGACGAACAGGCGGTCCGTGCCGCAACCGGGGAGCCAACATGACGCTGCGTTTCATGACCTGGAACATCAAGACCGGCGGAAAGGGGCGGCTCGACGCGATCGCCACGGTGATCCGGCGGGAACGGCCCGACCTGCTGGCGTTGCAGGAACTGCGGGGCTTCGACCGCGACGACGGCCGGGTCATGCGGGAGCTGGCCGGGGCGACCGGCATGACGGCCCACCTGGCGCGCTCCTTCCTCGGGCAGCCGGTCGCTGTCCTCGTACGGGAACCGCTCGAGATCGTCGAACGGGCGGCCGTGCGCTGGCGTCTGCATCACGCGGCCGCGATCGTCACCGTGGCGACCCCGGCTGGTCGGCTGCGCGTCGTCAGCACACACCTCAACCCGTTCTCGCCGCCCCGGCGCCGGCGGGAGGCGGTCTGGCTGGCTCACCGCTACAACCCCGCGAAGATGCCCACGATCGTCGCCGGTGACCTGAACGGGCTCGACCCGGGCACCGACCACACCGAGACGTTGCGGCCGCAGCCCGGTTTCCTGCAGGCCCGGCACCTGGCCGCGGACGGCACGGCCGACACCCGGGCGGTGGCCGCGTTCGTCGACGCCGGGTTCACCGACCTGTGGAAAGTGGCCGGTTCGGGGTCGCCGCTGACCGTGCCGACCACCCGCGGCGGCGGTCGCGAGTTCTCCCGGATGCGCCTCGACTACGTGATGGCGAGCCCGCGGATCGCCGAGGGCGCGAAGGACATGGTGGTGGTCCGGGGAGATGAGACGGAGTTCGCTTCCGACCATTACCCCGTACGGGTGGAATTGTCTTAGATGATCGACTTGAAACGCGCGAGCTGATCGCTAGGATCAGCGAACGCCGCACTCGGAAGCACTCCAGTGAGGGAGTGCACGAAACCGGAGGCGTTCGATGGCCAATCAGCGCTTCGCGGTGATGGTGGGTGTCAACGACACCTACTCCCGCCTGCGCTTCGCCGAACGCGACGCCGAGGCCGTGCACGAGCTGCTCGAGCTCGAAGGCTTCGACGCCCGGCTGTTCACGGGCCCGAAGGTGACGGCCAGTGACGTCAAGACTGCTCTCCGCCAGATCGCGACCCGGGCCGACAAGACCGATGTCCTCTTCGTCTATTTCGCCGGATCGACACTGAACCCGATGTGGAGTCGCGGTTCGGAGACCTATTTGGTCACGCCCGATCTGGATGAAACGGCGCTTTCCGAAAATCCCGACTTGGGGCTTCGGATGGCATTTCTCGAACGGGACGTCCTCGACTTCTTCCCCGGGGCGGCCGTGCTGGTCGTCGACGCCGTCGGCCCCTCGGGACTGCCGAGCCTGCAGAGCCGTCGCTACAGCGCCTTGGTGTCCTGCGCCGAAGACGCGTCGGAGCGCGAGACGCCGGTCATCGGCCACGGCGTGCTCACCGCGCACGTGCTCGCCACGCTGCGACGGGAGCAGCGCGTCACCTTCGGGGCGCTGACTTCCGCCGTACGGGAACAGGGGTTGTCGCCGCAGGTGGCGGGACCGTCGTGGGGTGAGGGAACGGTGCTGACCGGGTCCGCGGGTGATCCGGCGCCCGCCGTGCTGCCGCTGGCGAACCCGCTCGACACCTCGACCGGCGAGATCATGCGACTGATCCGGCGGCTGTCCCAACACGCCCGCATGCCGCGCCACGCTGCGCCGCGCTCGTCCGGCACGCGCGCCGACGCCGGGGTGGCCGCCCCCTCGCGGGTCGAATACGTGCGCGCGGCGACCAAGGCCCACTCGACGGCGCTGCTCGAATACACCGCCGGCGGGTTCCAGCCGATCGACTCCAGCAAGCGGTTCGACCTCGAGGCGATCCGCCCGATGCTGCGCTTCCCGCCCGGCGCCGACTGGTTCGGACACACCGTGCACGACGATCACCGCACGGTGCTGTGCGTGCCGCTGCGCCACGCCGAGGGCCGGTCGCTGCTGCTGGCCCTGGTCGACCCCGCGCCCGAGCTGCTCGGTCTCGGCCAGCCCCTCGCCAAGATCCTCGAGACAATTTGGCGTACGGATTTCGCGGCGTCCCCCGACGAGGCCGAGATCGAGGTGCTGACCGCGTTGCGCGGCGCGTTCGGCCGGCTGCCCGGCGCGATGTTCGAGCACTGCTTCGAGCTCTACCGGCGGGTGCTGGAGTCCTACTGCGTCGTGTTCCAGCCGGTCATCACGCTGGGCAAGACGGCCCGGCGGATCGAGGTGCACAGCTACGAGGCGCTGGCCCGCCGCTCGTCCGCCGACTCGCGGGCCCCGGTCGCCATGCTGCGGCTGGCCGAGGTGTGGGGCGACCGGTTCGTCGTCGAGCGGGACAAGGTGATCCTGCGGATGGCGCTGACGGCGTACGCGCGGGCGCACGCCGAGGGGCCGTGGGGCCGGCCCAAACCGCTGTCGATCAACGTCGCCGTCCGGTCGTTGCTGAGCGACCCGTACGTCGAAGTGCTGCGCTCGGCCATCGCGGAGCTCGGCATCGACCCGGCCACGATCACCCTGGAGATCTCGGAACAGGACCCGATCGAGCCCCGCCGCGGCGAGCAGTGGGCCGAGGCGCCGCACGCGTACTTCCACAACCGGCTGGCCGCGATCGCCCGCGACGTCGGGGTGGCGTTCGCCGTCGACGACTTCGGCGAGGGCTACGCGTCGCTGTCGCGCATGGCCGAGCTGCCGCTCACCCAGATCAAGGTGGACCGGGCCATCCTGCACCACCCGCTGGCCGCCAAGGAGCTGTCGCTGGTGATGGACACGGCCCGGCACGCCAGCCACGCGCCGCGGGTCGTCATCGTCGAGGGGGTCGACGACGAGTCCCCGCTCACGCTGCGCGAGATCTACGACCAGCGCATCCGGCACGTGCAGGGCTGGATCACGCAGCAGCCGGCCCGGCCCACGCTGAGCCGGCTGCAGCCCGAGGTGTGCGAGCGCATCGCCGCCCTGGTGCGGGGCGACGACGAGCACCGCGGCACCCTGATCACCCGGGCCGACGACTTACCGCTCCAGCGCGGGGCCTAAGCGGTCGCGCGCTTCGGCAGCTTCCAGTCGGGGCGGGGGAAATGGCAGGTGTATCCGTCGGGGATGCGCTCCAGATAGTCCTGGTGCTCGGGCTCGGCCTCCCAGAACGGCCCGGCCGCGGTCACCTCGGTGACCACCTTGCCCGGCCACAGCCCCGACGCCTCGACGTCGGCGATCGTGTCTTCGGCGACCCGCTTCTGCTCGTCGCTCTCATAGAAGATCGCCGACCGGTAGCTGGTGCCGACGTCGTTGCCCTGGCGGTTGAGCGTCGTCGGGTCGTGGATCTGGAAGAAGAACTCGAGCAGATCCCGGTACGACGTGAGGGCCGGATCGAAAGTGATCTCGATGGCCTCCGCGTGGCCGTCGTGGTTGTAGTAGGTCGCGTTCTCGACCCGCCCGCCGGTGTAACCGACCCGGGTCGTGATCACCCCGGGGCGGCGGCGGATCAGGTCCTGCATCCCCCAGAAACAGCCCCCGGCGAGAATCGCCTTCTCCTGCGCCATGCCATCACTCCTCGGTTCGGTGTTCGTGCCGCTCTCCAGCGTTCCTCGTCCGACGCAATCCAGCCACTGTCACCTCCGCCACTTCCTGCTCGCGCCGCTTCTGCCCTTGTCGCTCAATGCACCGGGCGGGCGCCGGCCGGCTCGACCGTGGTGCGGGGCGGGGTCAGCAGTCCCGCGATGACGACGCTCACGGCAGCCACGACGGCGGCGACCAGGAACGCGTTCTCGAAACCGGCCAGGGTGGTGCCGGTGATGCTGGCGGCGGCGACGCTGGACACCACGGCCGCACCCAGCGACGCCCCGAACTCGTGGAACGTGCTGACGATGCCCGACGCGATGCCGGACTCGTGCGGAGCGACCTGACCCAGCGCGGTGGCCGAAGCGACCACGAACAGCACCCCGGTGCCGGCCGCGGCGATCACGACGCCGGTCAGCACGGCCGGGGTCCGCAGGGACAACGCGGGCAGAGTCATGCCGACGGCCGCGATCGCGGTTCCGGCCATCGCCGGCGGGCGGGCGCCGAGCCGGCCGATCAGGCGACCGGTGAGCTGGGCGGCCAGCATCGTGGCGACCGCCACCGGCAGGAACAGCAGGCCGGTGGTCAGGGCGCCGAAGCCGCGGGCGTGCTGGAAATAGAACGTGCCCAGGAAGAAGACGGCGATCATCAGCGCCGTGGCCAGCAGGATCAGGAACGTGCCGGTGGCCACCGGGCGGCGAGCCAGCAGGCGGACGTCCATCAGCGGAGCCCGCGTACGCCGCTGCCAGGCCACGAACGCCAGGTAGCCGAGCGCGGCCGCCAGCACCAGCAGGCCGGTGACGGGAGAGAGCCAGCCGCGGTCGCCCGCCCCGATCAGGGCCAGGATCACGGCGGCGGTCGAAGCGGTCACCAGCGCCGCGCCGAGCAGGTCGAGACGCGTACGGGAAACCGGGGTTGACCTGGACGGCAGCCGGCGGGCCAGCACGAACGCGACGATCAGACCGACCGGGACGTTGACGTAGAACACCCAGGGCCAGCCCGGACCGGCGGTGATCAGGCCGCCGAGCAGCACGCCGAGCGCCGCCCCACCGCCGCCGAGCGCCGACCAGACACCCAGGGCGCGGTTCCGCTCGTCGCCGTCGAACAAGCCGATGACCAGCGACAACGCGGCGGGGGAGAGTAGTGCGGCGCCGACGCCCTGGGCGATGCGGCCGCCCAGGAGCGAACCGGGTGACCCGGCGAGACCCGCCACCAGGGAGGCCGCGGTGAAGATCAGCAGTCCGGTGAGCATGACCCGTTTGGCCCCGGCCAGGTCGGCGATGCGCCCGCCGAGCAGCATCAGGCCGCCGAACGTCAGGGTGTAGGCGCTCACCGTCCAGGTCAGGGCCTCGCGGCTCAGGTCGAGATCGGCGCCCATGGACGGCAGCGCGATCGCCACCACGGTCACGTCGAGGATCAGCATGAGCTGGGCGATCCCGAGGAATCCGAGGATCCGCCAGCGCAGGGGGTGGGGTGTCATGATCAGCCTCCGGGCTCTAACTCGTACTCACCTGTACGAGATAACCGGCAGCATAACTCGTACATTCCCGTACGAGATAAGATCGGTGACGTGGCTCCCACCCGAACACGCGCCCGCCGGGCCGACGCCGAACGCAGCATCGCCCTCATCGTCGCCGCGGCCCGGTCCACGCTGAGCTGCGATCCGGACGCCACCGTCGACGACATCGCCACCGCCGCCGGGGTGGGCCGGATGACGGTGTACGGCCACTTCAAGACCCGTCCCGATCTGGTCGAGGCGGCTTTGGTCGACGCGTTGCGGGCGGGCGAGGAGACGCTGTCCGCAGTGGATCTGACCGGCGACCCGCGCGACGCGCTGTCCCGCCTGCTGGCGTCCAGCTGGTCCCTTGTGTCGGAATCGGCGGCCCTGCTCGCGGCGGCCGAGAAGGTGCTGCCCGAGGGCCGCATCCGCGACCTGCACGCCGGGGCCGCCGACCGCATCGAGGCGTTGATCCGGCGGGGTCAGGACGAGGGCGTGTTCCGCACCGACCTGCCGCTCACCTGGCTGGTCAACGTCATCCAGCACGTCCTGCACGGCGCCGCCGAGGAGTTGCGGACCGGCCGCCTGCGGGAGGCCGCCGTGGCCGAGGTCGTCACCCGTACCGTGCAATCGATCCTGGCTTCCTGACCGCTTCCCAGGCGTGCCATGATCCCGGCGTGAACGAGTGGCCGTACAACAACCGTCCCGCCGACGTCCGCTTCGTGCCCGACCGGATCGCGGAGACCGCCCGCACCGAGATCGAGGACGAGATCTGGTCCTGGATCGTGCGCGGCGACGACGACCCGGCCGACTTCGTCGACTACATGGAGGACGAGGAACAGCGCCACGGCCTCACCGACGACGAGCTCACCGCCGCCTACGAGACCGCCCTGGAGGCCCGCCGCTCCCAGCAGCGCTCGTGGGGTCCCGTGCGCAGCAACCTGACGCTGGCCTTCGACGAGCTCAACGAGCGGGGCGTCCTGGCCCGCGAGAACTTCACCTGCTGCGGCACCTGCGCCGCCGCCGAGATCCACGACGAGCGCGACGATTCCCGCCATTGGCGCGGCTACCTCTGGTACCACCAACAGGACACCGAGTCCCTGGTCACGAGCACGAACGGTTCGGTCTACCTCGGCTACGGCGCCTATCCGCCGGAGGATTTCGACGAGACCGCCTACGGCGCCCTGTCACAGAAGCAGCAGGAGGCCGCCTATCAGGCCGACGTGGAGAGCCTGATGGACGACCACGTCTTCCCGGTGCTGCGCAGCCACGGCATGACCCCCACCTGGAACCGCAAACAGTCCACCCGGATCCTGGTGACGGGCGCCCACTGGTACACCCCGGTCGAGTAACCGCCGGCGCGTGATCCAGGCCGTCAGGACAAGTTCGGCCTCGCCTTTGCGCCCGCGGCGTCCGCGTCCCGGAGCACCTGTCCGGTGACGTGCGGCCCTCCGGGCTGAGCGGGTGGGCGACGCGATCCGGCCGGGAACGCAAGGCCACCTGTGCGCCGCCAAATCCTTGGTGTCAGCCCCCGGTCCGGCGGCGCATGTCGCTCGGGGTGGTTCCGTACGCGGCCTTGAACGCCCGGTTGACGCCGCTGATGTCGCCGAACCCGCACCCGTGGCGATCGCCGCGACGCCTCGGCCGCCCAGGCTGACGTGACCGCCGTCAAGCAGGTCCTCGACGACATCGACGGACCCGCGGTGCTGGTCGGCCTCTCGTACGGCGGCGTGGTCGTCGCTGAGTCCGGCACTGATCCCCGTGTCGCCGGCCTCGTCTACATCGCCGCCTTCGCCCCGGGCAAGGACGAGTCGGTCAACGTGCTCATCGCCGCCCCGCCGCCCGGGGCGCCCGTCCCGGCAAGGTCACCGAGCCCGCTTGGCGCTCCGGGCTTTGACGTAGGGGCTGTTCCCAACCGCATATCCCACCCTCCCTGGGGGCCTCGGTCCCCGCCCAGTGTGACGGGAAATGGCGATCTCCACGGGCGATGCCGGTGCGCGCTGTGGACAACTCAGGAATGTGGACAGAAGTGGGAGGGGCTGGCCTGGTCGCTGGGGTTGGGACGACCGTGCCGACTTTGCTCAGGGGCGAGGGCAGACCGTCGCCGGGCCGGGGGTCGACTCGACCGTGCCGGCTTGGTTCAGGGGCGAGGGGTGGCCGTTGCTGGGCCGAGGGCCCACTCGACCGTGACGGTTGCGGTCAGGCGCTGGCGGCCGGGCTCGAGCGGGACCGAAGCGTCGGCGGCGGCGTAACGGTCCTGGCCGCCCTGGGGCCAGCTGGGGATGTCGGCCTCGGTCACGCGGACCACGCGGCCCAAGGGGCGGCCGGCCTCGCTTGCGTAGAGGGTGGCCTTGGCCCGGGCGTCGGCGAACGCCTTCTTGCGGGCCTCGGCCAGCAGTGCGGCGTCGTCCTCGATGGTGAACGCGACGCCGTTGAGCCGGGAAGCGTCGCCGCCGGCCTTGATCGCGGCTGTCATGAGGGCGCCGCCCTGGGCGAGCTTGCGGATCTTCGCGGTGAGGCCCTGGTTCACGGTGTAGCCGGTGATCGGGCCGTTGTCCTTGCGGGTCGCGGTGACGTTGACGTTCGAGGTCTGCAGGTCGGCCTTGGCCACGCCGCCGCTGACCAGGGCGTCGCGCATCCGGGTGGTGGCCGTGGTGGCGCGGCTCAGGGCCTCGGCGACCGTGGGGGCGGTGGTCTCGATCGCGAAGTCGGCGTTGAGCGTGTCGGGCTCGCCGAACACCACGCCCTGGCCGGTGACCTGCACACTCTCCCGCGGCTGATCGACCGCCACCGAAACGGCCGCAGCCCGTGCCGCCGGAACGGCCCGCGCCGCCGGAACGACCGCAGCCCGCGCCCCCGAAGAGAACTCAGCCGGCGCTGCCAGGGAGACCGCTGCCCGCGCTCCCGGGGAGGACGCAGCCGGGGAGTAGGCAGCCGGAGCAGCCGAGGCGACCGCGGGAAAGACCCCGACCAGCGCGGCCGAGACCGCGACCAGCGCTGAGACCGTGCCAACGCCCTTGAAGTCCTTTTCCATACCTTCTACGTTATATGTCCATTTAGCAAAAGTGGCGGACCTGAGCCCGTACCGCGGAAATGGTCGTGATCTTTTCGTTACCTGAACCGTGAAATCAGAACTCCGCGTGGGGCGTGTCCGTGGCATAACACCCCCACATGAAGGAGTCACCCCATGCGTTCGATCGTGCTCGGAGCCACCGCCGTCCTCGGCGCCGTCAGCCTCACGGCCTGCGGCAGCAACGCCAAGCCGGCCGCCCAGCCCGACCCCGTCACCTCACCGGTCGCGAACGTGGTGAAGGAGGCGAGCACGGCAGCGGCCACCAAAGCCAAGCCCAAGCCCAAGCCGAAGAAGACGCCGACCTCGGACGTCCGCCAGCTCGTCCGGCTCGGGATCACGATCAACGAGGGTGTGCTGATCGACGTGGCCGACGACGGCGTGAACCGGTGGCTGCAGGTCGGCAAGGGTGGCGTCGTCGACTTCACCGGCACGAAGCGGCTCGACTCCACGATGATGTCGCTCAAGCCGGCGCCCGTGAAGGGCAGGAACAAGGTGCTGATCAAGCCGCCGTTCTGGAACGAGGACCTCGGCGCCGGTTACTGCGTGGCCGACACCAAGGGTGCCGCACTGAAGCTGGAAGTCTGCAGGACCGGGCGTACGCAGCAGGTCTTCACGGTTGTCCCGGCCGGCGACTCGGGGCAATTCGAACTTCGCGGCACGTACGGGATCATTCGCGTCGACAATGGCAAGATCACGACCAGTGGCCAGGGCCGGACCGGACTGCAGACCATCAAGTACGCGAGCTGACCCTCGCCCGGATCGACGGAGTTCCCTCCCGCATGCGCGACGCCGAGGACTTCGACACCTTCTATGCGATGTCCTCGCGTCGCGTGCTGGCCCACGTCGCCATGATGGTGGGCAACCGCAGCGAGGCCGAGGACGCCGTGGCCGAGGCGTACCTGCGCGCCTGGAACCGGTGGGCGAAGGTCAGCCGCTACGAGAACCCGGAAGCCTGGGTGCGCCAGGTCGCTTACCGTCTCGCGGTGAGCGCCTGGCGCAAGGCGGTCAACCGGATCCAGGCCCACTGGCGCGAGGCGACCGATCAGAGCGTCGACGAGCTGGGCCCCGACCATGTCGCGATCGTCGCGGCGTTGCGTAAAATTCCGGCCGACCAGCGACGGGTCATCGTTCTGCACCACATCGCCGGCCTGAGCGTGGCCGAGATCCACCAGGAGACCGGTATCCCCGCCGGCACGGTCACCACCTGGCTGGCCCGCGGCCGACGGGCCCTGGCCGCCCATCTGAGCGACCGTGACACCTTCGAGACGGGCCGGGAGCGCCGCGATGCCTGACGACCACATTCAGGACGGCCTCGACGCGTACGCGCATCATCTGCAGCACACCACGAGCCTCGCGCCCGCCGCCGAGATCCGCCGTCGCGGCGACCGCCGCCGTCGTAACCGCACTACCGCCGCCGCGTTCGCCGCCGTCCTGATCGCCGCGGCCGGTGTGGGCACCCTCGTGACCCGCGACGGCGGCACCCCCGACCGCCCGCTCCAACCGGCGGCGCCCAGCGCGACGACGTCGGCCCCGAGCCCGCCCCGCCCGACGGTGACGTCCAACGTCACGCAGCTCCGCAACGCGACCGTCGACGTGAACACCAGCGTGCTGCTCGACGTCCCGGACGACGCCGGCGACCTGTGGATGCAGGTCGCCCCGGACGGCGTGGTCGACTTCACCGGCACCACGAGGGACGACACGACCGAGCTGAAGCTGGTGCCGGCCCCCGTCTCGGCCCCGAACCGGGTGGTGATCATCCCGGTCGCCCAGCCCACCATGTGCGTGGCGGCCACCGCCGGAGTCCAGCTGTCCCTGCAGCCGTGCAGCCCCGGCGACGCGGCCCAGACCTGGCAGGTCGTCCTCGAGGGCGACGCCGGCGCCTTCTCCCTGCGCGGCCCGGACGGCGAACTGAGAGTCGGCGACACCGGGCTGAGCACGTCCGGCCGGTCCATCCTCCAGACGATCGACTTCTGAGCCCGGCCGGCGCCGGATTTCTGAGCCCGGCCGGCGCCGGATTTCTGAGCTCTGCCGGCGCCGGATGAGGAACCAGGTGATCCAGCCCGCGCCGATGATGAAACCGAAGCTGATGATGCGATAGAGCACGACGGCAGCGATCGCGGCCGGGGTGTCGTGGCCGCCGGCGACCAGGCCCAGGATCAGGGCGCTGTCGATGATGCCGAGTCCACCGGGGACGATCGTGATCGTTCCGGCCGCCATGCCGGCGCAGAAGGCCAGCAGGACCTGCGTGGCGTTGATCGGGTCGTCGGTGACCGCCCGCAGGCACATCCACAGGCAGACGGCGTCCAGCCCCCAGTTCAGAACCGCGAGGACGGCGGCGGCGGTGCCCGTGCCGGCG
Organism: Paractinoplanes ovalisporus; assembly: GCF_016834655.1. Classification (GTDB taxonomy): domain Bacteria; phylum Actinomycetota; class Actinomycetes; order Mycobacteriales; family Micromonosporaceae; genus Actinoplanes; species Actinoplanes ovalisporus. Next base: position 108,235 of record NZ_JAENHP010000023.1, on the reverse strand, counting down.
GTGAGACGGGCCGCGCCCAGCTGCCCGATGAAGCCGCGGACCCGGTCGAAGCCGTCCTCGGCCGGGCGGCGGCGCCAGCGGTTGACCACGGCCAGCGACCACCGGGCCGGCGCGTGCACGACATCGGGTCTGCGGGTCACCAGCCGCACCCCGGCGATGATCAGGCCGACGGTCGCGATCAGGCCGGCCAGGCCGTACCACCGGGGCTGTTGCTGCGAGGCGAGCGCCCCGGCCGCGGTGACAAGGGCGAGGGCCGTGGTCGACAGGATGCCGGAGAGCGCGATGCACCACGCCGCGACGGCCGGTGTCGCACCGAAGCGGCGCATCTGCTGATAGTTGAACCGGGTGGAGAACGCCGGGCCGCCGGGCAGGGTCTCGTTGAGCGAGTGGGCGGCGTAGGCCACGGCGATATTGCGGTACGCGGGTACGCGCAGGCCGGCCGAGCGCAACAGGAACTGCTGCATCCGCCCGTACATGGCCATGGCGACCACCTCGGCGGCGACCGCAGCCGCGAGCCAGCCGGGGCGGGGTGCGCTCAGATGGGACACCGCCGCGGTCAGGGCCGGCCATCCGGCGACGAGCTCGGCCGTGAACAGGGCGATCAGCGCGGCCACGGCGCCCCGCCGCGCCCAGGTGCGGGTTTGTCGGCGGGGCATCGTGGTCAGGCCGCGGCGGGAACGGGCGACGGGGTGGCCTGGCCCGCTCCGGCTTCCGCGCGGACGGCGGCCCGGCGGGACCGCAGGCCACCGAGCAGGCACAGTACGACGCCGAGGGCGAGCCAGCCGCTCAGGACGAGAATCGAGTGGGTGGCCCCGTGCCCGTCGAAGAACGCGGTGGAGCGCAGCAACTGGTTGCCGGCGCCGGGCGGCAGCAACTGGCCGAGCACGCCGGACCAGCCGGGCAGCATCTCGGGGGCCGACGCGCTGCCCGAGAGCGGGTTGCCGACGAGCATCATCAGCACGCCGCCCAGGCCGAAGCCGGGATAGCCCAGCAGCGATTCCAGGCCGAGCAGGGTCAACGAGGTGGCACCGATGCTGAGCGCGACCGCGCCGCTGTTGGCGAGGTAGGAGCCGTCGAGCGAGCCGAACCAGAACTGCAGGATCGCGGTCAGCGCGAACCCGCCCGCGACCGCGAACCCGAGCGCGCCGGCGACCCGGCGGCTGGTGCCCTTGAGCAGGTTGGTGAGCAGCACGGCGGCGAGGAGACCACCCATGACCAGCGGCAGCGCTCCGGCGGCGAGGCCGGCACCGCGCGGGTCGTCGGCGGGCAGGGCGACGATGTCGCGGACCGCGACGGCCGGGCTGCTGCCCTGGGCCTGGGCCTGCGCGAGGGCGGTGCCGATGCCCTGCAGGGTCTGGGCGACCGAGGCGCTGGCGGCGGTGGCGGTCAGAACCTGGGGGTTGCCGCCGCTGACGTCGATCGCGCCGTAGACCTCCCGGTCGCGGATCAGCTGCTCGGCCGCGGCGCCGCTGCCGACCGTGGTGATGTCGAACGCGTCCGGCATCCGCTGCTCGAGGGCGGCCGTGACCTGGGCCGTGGCGGCGGCCGGGCCGGCGATCGCGATCGGCACGTCGTGGACCGAGGACCGCACCGACGGCCAGGCGAAGGCGGTCAGAAGCACGCTGACGATGACGGTGAGCAGGGCGACGGACGCCAGCACCTTCGACCAGGGCGAGGGCTTGGTCTGGGCGGACATGGGGTCTCCTCCAAAAGAACGGACGTTCGTTTTAGTCTGCGCACGACGCTCCCGGTTGTCAAGAACGAACGTTCGCTTTTAACATCGGCGCATGCCACGCGTCTCCGAGCAGTACCGGGCCGACCGTCGCGCCGAGATCCTCGCGGCCGCCGCCCGGCTCTTCTCCGCCAACGGGTTCCACGCCACCTCGATGGCCGACATCATCGGCGAGGCCGGTCTGTCGGCCGGGGCCGTCTACCGGTACTTCCCCAGCAAGGAAGACCTGATCGCGGCGGTGGCCGAGACCGCATTGTCGGCCGCCGACGAGGTGTTCGCGCAGTTGCTCGCCGACGACGCGGCCCCCGCCCCGGCCCACGCCGTCACCGTGCTGATCAAGGAGATCACCGCCCGGCTGGTGAACGAGCCGAAGACCGGCGTGGACTTCACCCGCGTCGGCGTGCAGGTGTGGGCCGAGGCGCTGCGCAATCCCAGCCTGGCCGCCCGCGCCGACTCGGTCTATCTGCGACTCCGGGGCCAGTGCGCCGAGATCGCCCGCCGCCGGCAGCAGCTCGGTCTGCTCCCGGCCGACACCGATCCCGACCACGTCGGAGCGGCCATGCTGGGCCTCGTCCAGGGGTTCGTCCTGCAGCACCTGCTGATCAGCGGAACCGAGCCGGCCGCCTACACCGCCGGCATCAACGCCCTGTTCGCGGAAACGGCGGGAGCAACGGAAACGGTGGGAGCAGCGGTGCCGGCGGACCGCACCCCGCCCGGAAACTGATCGGAAATCCGGCCCATCCGCGACCCGTCCCGTTCCGAATTAAGGGGGTAAAGGCCCCCAAATAGGAGGAACGGACTCATGCGTACGACCAAGATCACCGCCCTCGCCGCGGCCACGCTCTTCTCGATCTCGCTCGCCGCCTGTGGCAGCGACGACTCCGGCGAGCCGGCGGCCGCGCCCACCATGACCAGCCCGGCCCCGATGATGTCGAGCGCCGCACCGGCCACGGAGAACTTCGGCAGTGGCTGCGCCGCCGTGCCGACCGACCCGTCGGACAAGGGCAGCTTCCAGGCCATGGCCCAGGTGCCGGTGGCCACGGCCGCGTCCGGCAACCCGCTGCTGTCCACGCTGGTCACCGCGGTCAAGCAGGCCGGGCTGGTCGACTCGCTCAACTCGGCCGACGGCATCACCGTCTTCGCGCCGACCAACGACGCCTTCAAGAAGATCCCGGCCGCCGACCTCAAGAAGGTCCTCGCCGACAAGAAGATGCTCACCGACATCCTGACCTTCCACGTCGTGCCCGGAAAGCTGACCCCGGCCGACCTGTCCGGCGCCCACAAGACGCTCGAGGGCAAGGAGCTGACCGTGATGGGCTCCGGTGAGGACTTCACGGTCGACGGCAACGCCTCGGTGATCTGCGGCAACGTGCAGACGGCCAACGCCAACGTCTACATCGTCGACACCGTGCTCATGCCGAAGAGCTGATGAGAACCCTGCTGCGCGACGCCGCCGCAGGGGTGATCGCCGCCGGGCTCGGGATCGCGGTCGCGGAACTCTTCGCCGCCGCGACCCGGCCCGACGCGGCGCCCTTGATCGCGGTCGGCGGCGCGATCATCGACGCCACTCCCACGGCGGTCAAGGAATTCGCCGTACGGGAACTGGGCACCCATGACAAGCCGGTCCTGCTCGCCTCGATCGGCCTCGTCCTGGCGTTGTTCGCCGCGGCGATCGGCGTCCTCGGCCGTCGCCGCCGGGTCCTGGTCGTCGCCGGCACGGTCGTCCTCGGAGCAGCCGGCGCCACCGCCGCGCTGAGCCGGCCGACCGCCTCGGCCTTCTCGCCGGTCCCGTCCCTGCTCGCGGCCGCGATCGCCGGATCCGTCCTCTGGTGGCTGTTGCGGACCGCCGAGCCGCCGCGCCATCGACGGGCCTTTCTCCGCGGCGCGCTGCTCGTGGCCGGCGCCGCCGTGCTCGCCGAAGCCGGAGCCCAGCTCGTCACCCGCACGACCGGCCGCGTACGCACCGATCTGGCCCTGCCCGCACCCGCCTCCCCGGCGAAAGCCCTTCCCGCCGGCACCGCACCGGGTTTCACCACCGCGAGCGCGGACTTCTACCGGGTCGACACCGCACTCACCGTTCCCCGCATCGACCCGGACACCTGGACGCTGCGTATCCACGGCATGGTCGGCACCGAGCTGGAGCTGTCGCTGGAGGAATTGCTGCGGCGGCCGCTCATCGAACGGGACATCACCCTCAACTGCGTCTCCAACGAGGTCGGCGGCCCCTACATCGGCACCGCCCGCTGGCTCGGCGTGCCGCTGGCCCCCCTGCTCACCGAGGCCGGCCTGCGACCGGAGGCCGACCAGATCGTCGCCCGCTCGGTCGAAGGCATGACCATCGGCACCCCGGTCGCGACCGCCCTCGACGGCCGCGACACCATGCTCGCGGTCGCCATGAACGGTGAGCCGCTGCGACCCGAACACGGCTTTCCGGTCCGCATGCTGACCCCCGGCCTGTACGGCTACGCCGGCGCCTGCAAGTGGGTCACCGAGCTCGAGCTGACCACGTTCGCCGCGTTCGACGCCTACTGGGTCAAGCGCGGCTGGGCCCGTACGGGAATGGTCCGCACTGCCTCCCGCATCGATCAGCCGCGCCCGTTCGCCCGCCCGGCCGCCGGACCAGTGACCGTCGCCGGAGTGGCCTGGGCCCAGCGCCGCGGTATCACCAAGGTCGAGGTCAGCGTCGACGGCGGCGCGTGGAAGCCGGCCGAGCTGCGTCCGGTCCCGTCGATCGACACATGGGTGCAGTGGCGCTGGACCTGGAACGCCACGGCCGGGCCGCATTCGCTGTCGGTGCGGGCCACCGACGGCACGGGGCAGGCCCAGACCGAGGCCCGGGCCACGCCGTTCCCCAGCGGGGCGACCGGCCGGCACACCATCACCGTCACCGTCGGCTAGATCCCGGCCCATCCGCAACATCATCGGCGCCGAATCCCTCTCATGAATGAGCTGGTAGGCGGCCGGTACCGGCTGCTCGAACTGATCGGCTCGGGCGGGATGGGCCGGGTCTGGCGGGCGCAGGACGAGCTGCTCCAACGGGTGGTGGCGGTCAAGGAGATCACTGTTCCGTCCAGCGCCCTGCTGGCCACACAGACCATGCGGGAGGCGCGGGCGGCGGCCCGGCTCGACCACCCCGGCGTGATCACCGTGTACGACGTCGTCTGGCAGCAGGAACACTCCTGGCTGGTCATGGAGTACGTCGCGGGCCGTTCCCTGCAGGAGGCGATCCGCCAGGACGGGCCGCTCCCACCGGCGGACGCCGCCCGGCTCGGCCTCCGCGTGCTCTCCGCCCTGCGCAGCGCGCACGCCGCCGGGGTCCTGCACCGCGACGTCAAACCGGGCAACGTCCTGCTCGGCACCGATGGCCGGGTCGTGCTCACCGACTTCGGCCTGGCCATCATCGGCGACCGGGAATCCGGGGGGCCCGATCCGCGGCTGGGCTCGCCGCACTACGTGGCCCCGGAGCGCCTGCGCTCGCAGCCCGCAGGGGTGCCGGCCGACCTGTGGTCGCTGGGCGCCACCCTCTACACCGCGGTCGAGGGGCGGGTTCCGTTCGCCCGCGACGAGGTCGAGGCGTCTCTGCACGCGGTCCTCCACGACGACCCCGACCCGCCGCGTCGCGCCGGACCCCTGACCGGTCTGCTGCTGGCCCTGCTCGACAAGAACCCGGACCGGCGGCCGGACGCCGCCCGCACGGCGGCCCGGCTGGAAACGGTCGTCGGTGAAGCGGCCGGCACGGCGTTCGCGCCGGTCGCCCGGGGCATCGCCACCGTGACCCGCCGGCGGCGCCGGCCCCGGGCCGCCGTCGTCGCCGGCCTCTCGCTGGCGCTCGTGATCACCGGTGGGGGCGCCTACGCCGCCCGGTCCCAACGGGCCGAACCGACCCGGCCGGCCGCCGTGGAATCGTCCGCTCCCGCCACCGCGCCGGCCGATCAGGCCGGCGACCTGTGCGGGATCGGTGCCGACCGGCAGTCCGTCGCCGCCGCGACCAGCCGGGTGCCGGCCGGGCTGCCGCCGGGCTGGATCTGGTCGCGTGACCCGGCCGGTTTCGCGCTGGCCGTGCCCGCCGGGTGGCAGCGCTCGACCAACGGCAACGACGTCTGTTTCGGCGATCCGGCCGGGCGGCGCGCCTTCGAGGTGACCCAGTCCCCGGTGCGGACCCAGCAACCACTGGCCTACTGGCAGGCCCGGGAGAAGGCCGGCGGCCGGCCCGGCTACCAGCGGATCAGCATGGGCGTCCTGCTGCTCCGACGAGGTGGCGCCGACTGGGAGTACACCTGGCGGCCCGACTCGGACACGACGCTGCACGAACGCCGAATCCTGGTCGCGACCTCGGACGACCAGTCCTACCTGCTGCGCTGGACGACCGCCGCCCCGGACTGGGCGCGGGCCATGCCCGTACAGAAGCAATTGGTGAATTTGTTCGCCTCGGCCCGCTGACCGCCCCCTGGAAAGGAAACCGCATGAGATTCCGCCGGACCCTGTTCGCCGTCCCCGCCGTGGCCGCGCTGCTGCTGGCCAGCCCGGCCCCGGCCCTCGCCGATGAAAGTGTGCACGTCCAGCTGCTCGAGCTGAACAACTCCGACGCCCGCGGCAGCGCCACGCTCACCGCCACCGACACCGGCGACCTCCGGATCAGCATCCGCTCGACCGGCCTGGTGCCGAACTCGCCGCACGCCCAGCACCTGCACGGCTCGATCACCGGCATGGATTTCCACTGCCCCGACATGTCGGCCGACACCAACGGCAACGGCTACGTCAGCACCGAGGAGGGCATGCCGGCCTACGGCGACATCTTCGTCTCGCTCACCACCAGGGGCGACACGTCCAAGGCCAGCGGCCTCGCGGTGGACCGCATGCCCACGGCGGACGCCAAAGGCACCCTGACGTACGACCGGACGATCGCGGGCGCCGACCTGCCGGCCGGCACGATCAAGCACCTCAAGGATCTGCACATCGTCCAGCACGGGGTCGACGCCAACGGCAACGGCAAGTACGACCTCGACGGCCTCGGGGAATCCACCCTCGCCAAGTCGGCCGGCCTGAGCGGCATCCCCGAGGAGGCCACCGACCCGGCCACGTGCGGCATGGTCTCGGGCGCCGCCGCGGGATCGGTTCCGGTCGGCGGCGTGGCCACCGGCGACGGCAGCACCCGAGACCAGGCCGCCGTCTGGTACGGCGCCGGAGGGCTCGCCCTGCTCGCCGCGCTCGGCATAGTCGTGATCGCGCGTCGCCGCTCGTACGTGCTGAGCCGCGCCCAGCGATGACCCACGCCCGTACGTCCGCCCTGGTGATCGCCGCCGCCCTGGCGGTCACCGGAGTGGCCGCGATCGCCGTCGGCCGGCACGACCAGCCGGTCGCCGAACCGCCCCGCAGCACGCCACCCTCGGTCCAGCCCGCCCGCACCGGCGGCGACGTCCTCACCCGAGGGGAACTGCTGCCCACGTCCGCCCCCACCCGGGTCCGGATCCCGGCGCTCCACGTCGACGAGCCGGTGACCGGCCTGGGCCAGAACCCGGACGGTTCGATGGAGGTGCCCACCGACGCGCGCACCGTCGGCTGGTACACGAAGGCGCCCACCCCGGGTTCCCTCGGCCCGGCCGTGCTCGCCGGGCACGTCAACTACCGCGGCGCCGACGGCACGTTCGCCCGCCTCGCCACGCTGCGCACCGGTGACCGGATCAGCGTCATCCGGCAGGACGGCGTCACCGCGGTCTTCGCCGTCACCCGCGTCGACCGTTACGCCAAGGACCAGTTCCCGGCCGACGCGGTCTACGGCGCCATCGACCACGCCGGACTACGCCTGATCACCTGCGGCGGCGACTTTGACCACCGCTCCGGCCACTACGTCGACAACATCGTCGCCTACGCCGAACTCCGGTCGACGCAGAGCGGGTAACCGGTTGTTGCGCCCCGCTGATACCTAGAACTACTATGCCTCGTACTTCTAGGTATGAGGGGGCTGCCCATGCGGGTGACCAAGGACCTGGTGGCCGCCTCGGCGACACCCATCGTGCTCGGCATCCTGGCCGAGGGAGAGAGCTACGGGTACGCCATCCTGCGCCGGATCAGCGACCTGTCCGGTGGCGAGCTGGACTGGACCGAGGGCTTCCTCTACCCCCTGCTGCACCGGCTGGAGCGTCTCGGCCATGTCGAGGCGACCTGGCAGGCGGTGGCCGGGGAACGGCGACGCAAGTACTACCGGATCACCCGTTCGGGCCGCGCCGAGCTGGCCGAGCAGCAACGCCAGTGGCAGACCGTCGTCGAGGCGCTCCAGCAGGTCTGGCCGAGCGTCGGCGGCATCCGGCCCCTGTTCACTCCGCTGGAGGGCAACGCGTGACGGTCACGAACGGCGAGGACGAACTGGAGGCCCAGTTCGCGCAGTGGCGGGAGTACGTACGCCGGCGCCCCGAGCTGGTGGAGTCGGACGCCGACGAGCTGGAGGACCACCTCCGGGGCACGGTCGACGATCTCGTCGCCCGGGGGCTGGCCCCCGACGAGGCGTTCCTCATCGCGGTCAAGCGGATGGGCGGCCTGGACGACCTGTCCCGCGAGTTCGCCCGTGAGCACTCCGAACGGCTGTGGAAGCAGCTGATGTTCACCGGCGGGTCCGGTGACCCGGCCCGGGCCGGGCGGTCCCGGCGCGACGTGATCGCCATGCTGGTGTGCGCGTTCGGCGCCGCCGTCTCGGTGAAGGTCCCGGAGCTGGCCGGGCTGAGCTTCGACAGCGGCGACGACACCTTCTACGGCCGCAACATCGCCCTGTTCGCGCTGCCCTGGCTGGCAGCGTTCCTCGTCTGGCGGCGGCGGCCCGGCGCCGGTGTGATCGCGACCCTGGTGGCGCTGTTCGCCCTCGGGGCGGTGGTGGTGAACGCCTACCCGCTCGACGACGACTCCCAGTCGTTTGGCCTGATGGTCACGCATCTGCCGATCGCCCTGTGGCTGGTGGTCGGGCTGGCCTACGTCTCCGACGACCTGCGTTCGGCCCGGCGGCGGATGGACTTCATCCGCTTCACCGGGGAGTGGTTCGTCTACCTGGTGCTCATGGGGCTCGGCGGCGGGGTTCTGATCGCCTTTCTGCACGGGATCTTCGATGCCATCGGGGTCGACTCGGACTCGGTGATCTCGAACTGGGTGGTGCCCTGCGGCCTGGTCGGCGCCACGGTCGTCGCCGGATGGCTGGTCGAGGTCAAGCAGGGCGTCATCGAGAACATCGCGCCGGTCCTGACCCGGCTGTTCACACCGCTGTTCACGGTGGCGCTGCTGGCCTTCCTGGTCACCATCGGCTGGAACGGCCGGGGCATCGAGATCGACCGGGAGACGCTGGTGATGTTCGACCTGCTGCTCGCGGTGGTCCTGGGCCTGCTGCTGTACTCGCTGTCGGCCCGCGATCCCCAGGCCCCGCGCGGCCCGTTCGACGTGCTGCAGCTCGCCCTGGTGGTGAGCGCGCTGGTGATCGACGCCCTGGTGCTCTACACGATGACCGGCCGCATCGCCGAGTACGGCACCACCCCGAACAACGTGGCCGCCCTCGGCGAGAACATCGTGCTGCTGGTCAACCTGGCCTGGTCGGCGTGGCTGCTGCTGGGTTTCGTGCGCCGCCGCAACAGGTTCGCCGCCATCGAGCGCTGGCAGACCTCGTATCTGCCGGTCTACGCCCTCTGGTTCTGGACGGTGGTCCTGGCTCTGCCCGTCCTGTTCAGCTTCCGGTGACCCCGCCTCGGCACGGCGTCAGCGCTTGGTGCAGACCGGGACCGAACGGTCGATGTTGTTCGTCGAGTACGCCACGGCGATCGTGAAGCAGTAGTTCAGCGACTCGTTCAGGCCGTAGACCACATAGTCGCTGCTGCCCGCGGCCAGCTGCTGGAACGGCTTCTGGGGCTGACCGGCCCGGCCGCCCGAGACCAGCACCGGGCCCTCGGAGCCCTGGGGATAGGTCCACTGCAGCAGGACGCTGTCACGGTTGTCGCGCAGCCGCACGTTGGTGGGGGCTCCCGGGTCGGCCGTGGGCGGGCGGGTGGTCGCCCGCGGAGGCGGCGTCGTCACCGGCGCGGCGGGAGCCGAGGCCCGGGTGGTCGGCGCGGCGGCGGTCGGACCCTCGGCGCCGTCGGCGTCGGGAAGGGTCAGGGCCACCACCGCCACCGCGGCCGCCACGCCCGCGACCAGCACCGCGGCCAGCACGAACGGCTGCCGGCGGCGCGGTGCGGTATCGGCGGGAGGCTCCGTGCGTACGGGAAGACGTCTTTCGGTGTTGGGTGGCAGCGTGTATGTCGAGGCGGGCGCCGAACCGATCGGCTGTGGACGGCCGTCGGGACCGTAGTCGGGGGCGCGCCGGCCCGGCATCGGCGGCGGAGTGTCGGCCCGGGCGTGGCGTCCTTGCAGGTCACCGGGCTCCTGATGCACGTCGGCGAGATAGAGCGGCTGCTGATAGACCGTGCCGTTGGGGTCGGTGGGCCGGTTGTCGGGCGGCGGCACACTCGGGTCTTCGGGCGGGAAGCCCTCGCCGGGGTCGGGCACCGTGGGACGCCGGGGAAACGGCAGCGTGCGTACGCCCGGAGCCCCGACCGTGGTGACGCCCGGTGTCTCCTGGGTGACCTCGGGCGGCCCGTCGGACTGTTCGACCCGGCCGCAGACATGCTTGCCCGACGCCTTGGCCTGCACCAACGCGGCCACCTGACGGACCAGGGGGTGGTCGGAGGGCAGGTAGCGCGCGCACAGCTCCTGCGCCTTGGCCAGGTGGTCGCGGGCCTCGGCGTCGCGGCCGCACTCCCGTTCCATCGCCCCCAGGCGGGCCAGCATCTTGATGCCGGCCGGAGCGGCGTCGCCGTAGCGCTGATGGTGGCGCCGCCACGCGGCCGTGAGGCGCGAACGGGCGGCCGAACAGTGGCCCGCGGCGTGTTCGGCGGTGGCCAGGTCGGCCTCGGCGGCGAGGACGCGCGGGGAGTCGGCACCCTCCAGCTCGGTGAGGTCGCCGACGAGCTGGCGATAGACCTGGGCGGCCCGGCCGAAGTGACCCGCCCGCTGCAGCACCGCCGCGTGGGTGGCCGCCGCGCCGATCGTGCGGTCGTGGTGCGGGCCGTGCAGCCGCTCCTCGGCGGCGTGGGCGTAAGCGGCCCAGAGCCGGGCCCCGTGCACGTCGCCCAGCGCGATCAGGATGCGCGCGTGCAGGGCGGCGGCGAGGGCGAGGTCGGCGTTGGCCCGGCGCGGGTCGGCGGCATCGGCCGGATCGAGCACATTGGCCAGCACCCGCCGGGCACCCGCGAGGTCGCCGGCAGACGACAACGTCTGGGCGCGCGCGGTGAGCTCGGCGAGCGGAGGAGGGGCCACGTGTCCCATAGTGCTCATGTGACCACTGTAGGTACAAGTGCAATGTTGCGAACGCCTCGCTGGCCGGACACTGTAGAACTCGTATATGTCCTACGCCGAGATCGACACCGTCAAGCGGGAACTGCTGGTCCGCTACCTCGAGGCCTGGGTTCCGGCCGCACTGCACCGTGCCCGGCGGGTGATCTATGCCCACGGATACGCGGACGCCGACGGCGGTGCTGCGGCCGAGGCGGCGATGCGGGTCCTGGCCGAGCAGAGCGATCTCGTACGGGGGCGGGAGCTGGCCATGGTGGCCACCGGCGACGACCTCGGCGCGATCTCGGAGCGGCTCTCGGCGATCCAGGAACAGTCGGGCGCCGGGGCCGGTCTGGCCGTGCACACGATCTCGGGCGGAACGGACGGGCGGCTGCCGGTCGGGCTCAAGGCGATCGGGGCTCAGCGCGTACCGGTGCTGGGGTTTCTCGATGCGTCCGGCACCGGTTCGCCGCCCGCGCCGGCCACGGTGGCCGCCCTGACCGCGGGCAAACCGGCCGAGGTCATTCTGGTGCTGCCGGCGGGGGCGTCAACCGATTCCCTCCGTACGGGCTGGCCTCTGTTCACCTCGGTCGAGCTCGCGGTTTCCGACGAACCGGGCGAGTTGCTGGCCTTCGGCACCACGGCCGGCAAGAGTCTCGAAGGCTTCAAGGAGGCACTGTGGTCGGTCGACGAGTTCGCGGGCGTACGGTATCGGGACCCCGGTGACCCGGACCGGCACCTGATCGACATCTCGCTGACGCCGCACCCGGGGCCGCTGCGCCGCGAGCTGCTGGCTCACCTGGAGCAGGTCGGCGAGGCGACGGTGACCGAGCTGCGGACGTTCGCGCTGACCGAGACTGTCTATCGGGCGGCCGACGCCACGCGGGTGCTGCACGGGCTGGTCGACGCGGGGACGGTCGCCCGCCGGCCGTCGCACGGACGGCTCGGCGGGGACGTCGTTATCGCCCTTGCCTAGGTTCTTTTCGTAGCTGAGGCGGGGCGGCGGCGCGGCCCCGCTCCGAAACAGGCGCTAGGACCGGCTCTTGTCCTGCTTCCAGCTGAACGGGCCGGGCAGGTCGTAGCGGTGCGCCCGGCTACGGGAGTTCCAGGACCAGCGGCCGATCTTGAGACTCCACGAGGAGTAACCGTTCTCGGTGAAGTTCAGGATCAACGGGCCGATCTTCTTGCGCTTGCGGAAAACGAGGCCCATCGGTACGTCCCTCCATGTTCGTTCGGATAGACGTTCGATTCCCTGCGTACGAAATCGGCAAACTTCGTGCTGTTGGGCCGGCGCTTACCCGGCTTTGGCCGCGCTGCCGCTCACCTCGGTTGCCACGCGTCCGGGCGTGTCGTCAGCTTGCGGACGTGGGCCGGCATGCGCCCGCTGATCAGCTCGGCCAGGTTGACCTCGTCGACCACTTCGCGCACGGCCGCGCGTACGGCGACCCAGAGGTTCGGAAGGTTTTCGGCGGCGCCGGTGTAGCGAGTCTCTTCCGGACGGAGGCCGCGGACCCCGGCCAGCGGACCGTCGACCGCGCGCAGGATCTGGCCGATCGTCACATCGCGAGGAGACTGTGACAATGTGTAGCCACCCTCCGCGCCACGCTGCGCCCGCACGACCCCGGCGCGGCGCAGATCGGCGAGCACCGCCTCGAGAAACTTGCGAGGCATTTCCTGGTCCTGGGCGATGGCTTGGGCCGACATCAATGCCGGGTAGGCCCTAGCCAAGCTCAGGGCCGCCCGGACCGCGTAGTCGCCGCGCGCGGAGATCTGCACCCATTCATCATGCCCCCTCCGCGCTCGGGACTCGCACATACCCCACGGTTTTATGGGAATTACGCTCAGTCAGATGATCGTCGCTGTGCGGGGATGACGCCGCGGGGTTCGGACGCGGCCTCGGCGCGGAAGTGGCCCGGGCTCATCCCGACCTCGCGGTGGAAGAAGCGCCCGAAGTTCGTCGGCTCGGGAAAACCCAGGTGACGGCCGACCTCGGCCACCGACAGGGGGGTGCACGCGAGCAGCCGGCGGGCCTCCAGCGCGACCCGGTCGTCGACCACCTGCTTGGCCGTGCGGCCGGTGACGGTCAGACAGGCCCGGGTGAGCGTACGCACGGAGCAGCCCAGTTCCTCGGCATAGTCCTCGACCCGGCGGCTGTGCGGGTGGCCGGCCTCGAGCAGGCCCCGGAACCGCGAATAGGTGCGGCTCTCGGGCCCCGGCGGCGCGTCCGTGCTGAGCAGGGAGAGGCGTAGCCGGAGGACGTGCAGCTGGTGACGCAGCAGGTCGGCGGCGAGCGAGCTCGGCGCGAGCCGGTCGCAGTCGACCGCGAGCTGGCTGAACTCGCTGATCACAGCGTCTTCGTCCTCGCCGCGCAGCTGCCAGCGGTTCTGCAGGGGCTCGTCCTCACCCTGCTCGGCGAAGCGGGGCTCGAAGGTCACCACGGAAGCGATCAGGCCGTTGCGGCCGACACGCAGGGCCTGGCCCGGACGGATCCAGAGGAGGGTGCCGGGACGGCAGGCGTGGCCGAAGAAGTCGACCTCGACGGTGCCGTGACCCGCCGTGGCGAGCAGCAGCACGTGGTACGGAAGACGCACCGGCGGTTGGGCCGAGGTGGCGTCCAGGGCGCAGGTGCCGACGCCCGCCCAACCGGGCGGACGGAACGTGATCGCGGTTTCTTCCCGCGGGGCTGCAGTGGACATCGCGCCACGACGGTAACCGCCCATGACCAGCGATGCACGAGGCAAAACGCGACGCGGACCCCTGCTGTCGCCTTTCCGCCTGTTCTCTGCCGTTCTCCGCTCGATCTCCGTCCGATCGAACGGCATTTCTGCGATGAATGTCCGGTTATTTGTATTCGGGACGGTTTATGCAAAAGGCGACCCTCGCGGACCGGCAGTGTCCGCTTGGGTCGCCTGTCGCTTTTCGCCCGTTATCGGCCGGTCAGCGTTATCGGCCGGCCAGCAACCGATTCACGGCCGCGTCGACGTCCAGGTGTTCGGATTCCCGGCCGCGCGGCACCACCACATAGGTGCGACGGAGGAATCGGACAAGGACGCTGCGAGGCACTTCGAACAGCGCGTTCCCGTCGGGTGACGACAACGCCAGGGCCACGAAGTCGCCCCGCGGCGTGGCCCACGGCCACACCCGGACGTCTCCGATACCCGCGGGCTCATCGAGCCCGGTCACGAGCAGTTCCCGCGCAAAGGACCAGCTCACGGCTTCCCCACCGGCTGATTCTGCGTGGAACAACACGTGGACCGCATAAGGGTCGGCTGGGTCGTAGCGGAGACTGGCGCGCACGGGCAGAGCCGTGGCGTCAGGTGCTACGAGCCGCAGTGAGGTCTCGACCTCGACGGTCGTTGGACGAATGGTACTCATGGACGAACTCCCCCCGGCACCGCTGCGAGGCTGGTGAACCCCGCGTTTCCCATACTCAGGTGATCCCTGTCGTTACGCTCCGCCATACGCTGATCTCACCCAGTAGTGGGAAGACGGTTCCGAAAACCCTTTCGCACAAGACGTAAAGCGATATCTTGTACTGTTCTGCCCCAAGTACTCGGTTCCGCCCGGCGTCGGGTGGTCCAGCAGTTGACTTACTCCGGTAACGTCCATTTCTCCCGGGTGGTGACGGGGCTCCGGAACACTGGGGGATGAAATGACTACGAAACCGGACGAAGACCGGGCCCCGTCGGGTGTGCTGGAGAAGATCCGCGCCAACCCCACGGGCCGGCTCGCACTCAAGATCTCCATCGCCGCCCTGGGCGCCATCGTCGTCGCCGTGGGCATCGTGGCGATCCCACTCCCCGGCCCCGGCTGGGCGATCGTGATCGCCGGCCTCGCCATCTGGGCCATCGAGTTCGCGTGGGCCAAACACCTGCTCGAGTTCACGAAGAAGCACGTGCTCGCCTGGACGCACTGGATCGGCCGTCAGTCATGGCCGGTGAAGGGGCTGGTCGGCCTGGCGACGTTCCTCTTCGTGAGCGCCGTCGTCTACGTCTCGTTCCGCCTGAGCTTCGGCATAGACCTGATCGAGGTAGGCCGCGACTGGCTGTCCTGACCCCAGCCGGCGGCGACCGTGACACCTATAAGTGGCAGTCCCGGCCCCGGGCCCGCGGCGGCCGTGACACCTGTTGGTGGCGGTTGTGACCCCTGTTCGCGGAGAAGGGCTGCCGTCTAGTACAGTCAGTCTCCGTTGAGGGCGATTAGCTCAGCGGGAGAGCGCTCCGTTCACACCGGAGAGGTCACTGGTTCGATCCCAGTATCGCCCACGAGTCGGGGGCGGTCGTGTGTCTGCGGAAAGCGCAGACCTGGCCGCCTCGTTCCTTCCGGCGCGACTTCGTCGCGCCAGAGCGGGGGCTACGCCACCCGCACCCCCTCTGCCGCTCTCGCCCTTCGGTGATGGGCTGGGCTGGAAGGTGGCTTCGCCACCTGGCTTTCGGGCATGCCTGCCCTCCGCGTGACTTGACCTTCGGTGATGGGCTGGGGTGGAAGGTGGCTTCGCCACCTGGCTTTCGGGCATGCCTGCCCTCCGCGTGACTTGACCTTCGGTGATGGGCTGGGGTGGAAGGTGGCTTCGCCACCTGGCTTTCGGGCATGCCTGCCCTCCGGGTGACTTGACCTTCGGTGATGGGCTGGGGTGGAAGGTGGCTTCGCCACCTGGCTTTCGGGCATGCCTGCCCTCCGCGTGACTTGGCCTTCGGTAGCGAGTGAGTCGGCGGTCCGAGCGTGACGTCCGTGGCCGGCGTGCTTTCCCTCTGATCCTGATGCGGGACGAGCCGGATTTGTTGCTGCTGGACGAGCCGAATGTGTTGCTGCTGGACGAGCCCACCAATCACCTGGCGTGCGCCTGGGATCGCAAAGACATCGTGCACCTGAGTGCGGTCAAGGCGGGCGCCCGCACCTCTTGCGCGGAAGGTGAACACGGCTCGTACGGTGCTGTCGAGGACGTTCCCCTCAGCGAGGGGCAGCGACAGTTCGACGTCAACGTGTACGGGGCGATCCGGCTCATTCAGCTGATCACGCCGATCATGCGGCGGCAGAGGTCCGGGCGCATCATCAACGTGTCCTCGGTCGGCGGCGAGATCCACACCCCGTTCGGCGCCTGGTATCACGGCAGTAAGTTCGCGCTGGAGGGCATGAGCAACGTGCTGCGCATCGAGCTGGCCCCGTTCGGCATCGACGTCGTCGTGGTCCAGCCGGGCGCCACCAAGAGCGAATGGTCGGCCATCGCCGCCGATCACCTGCGCAAAACCTCTGCTGGCCGGCCTGCGCCAAGCCTGAAGTTCCCGCTCCTCAGGGGGCCCTCCTGTCACTCCACGCCCGCCCGCAGCCGAAGGTTGACTGCGCCGGCGGGTGGAAGCCTGCGGGCTGGTGGGTGGGAAGTCCTGGGGCTGCGGGTGTCTTGATCCGCCGGTAGCTTGCAGCCATGGTGTGGATGCGGGGGCTGGCACTGGCTGGGGTTCTGTGGTGTGCGGGGCTGTTGGTGGCGCTTGCACTTCCCGGGGGGCTGTCGTGGCCCATGCCCGTCATCGTGGTGACGGCACTGCTGCCGATACTGCCGGGCTTTGTCGCCGTCGTGGTGACGGGCCGGAATCTGCCTGGCTCGGAGAGCGGCCGTCGTGTCGACCGGGCCCGGGCGTTGTGGGTTCTGTTGCGGGAAACGCTGCCGGGGTGGCTGCTCGCCGGCAGCTTTCTGCTGTTCACCGGCTTCTGGCTGGTCGCCGTTCTCTCCTCCGTCGCCTCGGAGGGCGTGCCGGAGAAGCGCGACGGCACGTACGTCGTCAACAACCACGGCGAGACGACGGTCATCAGCGAGTCCGAGTTCCAGAGCCTGCGGACACGGGATTCGCGGAACCTTGTCGCCATAGCGGGTGGCTTCGGCGTGGGTACCGTCGTCCTCTCCACCGCCCTGCTTCGCCGAAAAGCTGCCGAGGCCGTACGACTGGAAGAGTGATCTCCGAAGTGTCGGCGATCGGCACCGCCGAGACTGCGTTGACGCTGATGACCGGCTTGTCGCGCGCGCCCGGCCCGGGTCGGCGTGGGTGGATTCACCGAGGGGTGGGTGGGACGGGCCCGCCTATAGATAGGTGAATCGACCGACGCGTGAGGTGTGGGCTCGTTCCTACCGTTCTCCTGTCAATGTTGCTGGAGAGAACGGAACACAACGACCATGACTACGTCAGTCGTCGACAATGGAGTGAACGTCGAGGCCTTGCTGGGGGCCCGTACGGCGTTTGCCGACGCGCCGCAGATCGCGCAGTTTCAATGGCGGTCCACGGTTTCGTGGATCAAGGGGACGCACAGCCGGGCCGGCGTCGAGACCTTCTTCGGGTTTGCGGAGGAGCAGCGGCACAGCACGGATTTCTCGTTCGACATCGACCACCCGCTGCAGTTCGCCGCGCAGGACAAGGGGATCACGCCGGTCGAGTACGTGCTGGTGGCCCTGGGCGGATGCCTCACGGCGGGGATCGCCGCGGTGGCGCAGCAGCGGGGGATCCAGCTTCGCTCGGTGCACGCGACCGTGTCCGCGGAGATGGATCTGCACGGCATCCTCGGCGCCGACCCGGACGTCCGTAACGGATTCAGCGGGGTCCGGGTCGAATATCGCATCGACGCCGAGGCCGACCGGCAGGAGATCGAAGCCATCGTGGCGCAGTCGCAGAAGCGGTCGGCCGTCTTCGACATCCTGACCAACCCGACCGCCGTGACCGTCTCCGTCGTCTGATGCCGTCCGGCCAGCGTACGACGACGGTGATCGTCGGCGCCGGGCAGAGCGGGCTCGCCATGAGTCGCCACCTCGCTGACCGCTCGGTGGACCACGTGGTCCTCGAGCGGGGGGTGGTGGCGAACTCGTGGCGGAGCCGCCGGGCCTCGCTCCGGCTGCTCACGCCCAACTGGATGACCCGGCTGCCGGGGTTCGCCTACACGGGACCCGACCCGGACGGCTATCTCAGCGCACCTCAGCTGGCCCGGCTGATCTCCGGCTACGGGGAGGCGGCGCCGGTGCTGACCGGCACCAGCGTGACCTCGGTCCGCCGACAGGCGACCGGCTACCTCGTCGACACCGATCAGGGCCCATGGCGTACGTCGTCCGTGGTCGTCGCCACCGGGGCCGCGGCCCTCGCCTCCGTGCCGGCCGGGCTGGCCGCCCAGGTGCCCGCCGGGGTGGTGAGCAGGACCGCGGCCGACTATCGCGTCCCGTCCGATTTGCCGCCCGGCGGTGTGCTGGTCGTCGGGGCCTCGGCGAGCGGCGTGCAGATCGCCGCCGAGCTGCGGCGTTCCGGGCGGCCGGTGACGCTGGCGGTGGGCGAGCACGTACGGGTGCCCCGGCGCTACCGGGGGCGGGACATTCTCTGGTGGATGGACGCCGCCGGTGTCCTCGACGACCGATTCGAGGACCAGCCGGACCCCGAAAGGGCGCGGAATCTGCCCTCGATGCAACTGGTGGGATCGGCCGGGGACCCGCTCGATCTCAACGCGTTGAACCACTTGGGCGTACGGCTGGTGGGGCGGTTCGCCGGCGTACGGGATGGGTGTGCGCAGTTCGCGGGGTCGCTGGCCAACGTGTGCGCCCTGGCCGATCTCAAGCTGGGCCGCCTGCTGGACCGCATCGACGGATGGGCCGCTCGCGCGAGCGTCGAGGCCGGCCGCCCGGACCGGCCGCCACCGACGCTTGTGCCCGCGCCGGTTCTGTCCGCGCCGTTCGGCGGAGACGGGATCAGGTCGATCGTCTGGGCCACCGGGTTCCGGCCGGACCTGTCCTGGCTGGACGTCGACGTGTTCGACCGTCGCGGGCGGGTGGTGCACGACGGCGGCGTCACCGCGGCACCCGGCCTCTACGTGCTCGGTATGCCGTTTCAACGGACGCGCCGGTCGACGCTGATCGACGGCGCCGGAGCCGACGCGCGAGAGCTGACCGAGCGGCTGACCCGCCGGCTGGTCCTCGCGGCGTGAAGGAGGAACAGATGAGACCCCACCCCGTCGCCAAGGGGATCGCCGACGCGATCGCCCGTCGCGACCCGCCCGGGCTCGCCTCGGCGCTGACCGAAACGGTCAGGCTGCGCGCCCTGCTCCCCGGCGGTGCCATCCAGACGCACGGCCGGGAAGGCGTCGCGGCGCGCCTCGTGTCGTTCTTCGCCGATTTCGACACCGTCGACGTGCTCGAGTCGGCCGGCGAGGACGTCGCGGACCTGCTGCTGATCCACTACCGGCTCGCGGTGAGCCAGGGCGCCACCGCGTGGCTCTGCACCCAGACCTCGGTGTGCAAGCTCGTCGACGAGCGGCTCGCCGTCATCAACCTGCTGTGTTCCGGCTTCCGAGAGGTGAACCACGATGACCACGTCGCTGTCTGAACTGGACGCCTGGGGCGACTTCGACCGGGACGACCCGTTCCCGCTGTTCGCCCAGGTGCGGTCGGCCGGGCCGGTGCACGAGGTCACGCTGGCCGACGGCCACCGCGCCTGGCTGGTCGCCGGTTATGAGGAGGCCCGGGCCGCACTGAGCGATCCGCGGCTGTCCAAGGACATGCACGCCGCGCTGGCCCACAGCGGCGAGGTCGTCGCGGAGGGGCTGCCGGGGCCGGCGCTCGCCCGGCACATGCTCGCGGTCGATCCGCCCGACCACACCCGGCTGCGCCGGCTGGCGATGCCGGCCTTCAGCAAGGGCCGGATCGACGGCCTGGAAGCCCGGGTCCGGGCGATCTCCGACCGTCTCCTCGACGCCCTGGAGAGAAGAGGTGGCACCGCCCGCCCGGTCGATCTCGTCGCGGGCTACGCCTTCCCGTTGCCGTTCACCGTCATCAGCGAACTTCTCGGTATCCCGGAGGGGGATCGGGCCGATCTCGGCGGGTGGTTCCGGGCCTTGCTGGACCCGCACCCGGGCCCGGCCGGGCACAACACCGCGGTGGCAGCGTCCCGGCAGCTCATCGCCTACCTGGGCGAGCTGATCGAGCTGAAACGCCGGGCGCCGGGCGTGGACCTGGTCACCGACCTCGTCGTCGCCGCCGATCGCGACGGGGCGCTGACCGAGCAGGAGATGGCGTCGACGATCTTCCAGCTGGTGGTGGCCGGGCACGACACGACCACCAGCCTCATCGGCAACGGAACGGTTGCGCTGCTCCGGCACCCCGTGCAGCGCGACGCCCTGGTCGCCGATCCGAGCCTGGTCCCGCGCCTCGTTGAGGAGTGCCTGCGCTGGGACGCACCCGTCCCGCACTCCACGTTCCGCTACACGACGGAGGAGGTGCGCCTCGGCGGGGCGGTCATCCCGGCGTACGCGCAAGTGATCGTCTCTCTGGCGGCGGCGAACCGCGACCCGGCCCGCTTCCGGGATGCCGAGTCGTTCGACCCCGACCGCTCCGACGCCGGTCACCTCGCCTTCGGTCACGGCATCCACCACTGCCTCGGCGCACCGCTGGCGCGTCTCGAGGGGCGTATCGCGCTCGGGGCGTTGCACCGGAGTTTCCCGGCCATGCGCCTGGCCGTGGACCCCGCCGACCTGCACTGGAATCACGGCGACGGCCTGGTGCTGCGCGGTCTTACGGAGCTTCCGGTGCTGCTCGGGCCGCGGGCGGCTTGACGACGTCCAGTCCCAGCCGCCGGGCCGCCGCGACCGCCTCGCCCCGCGAACGGACCTGCAGTTTGGCCAGGATCGCCGACACGTGATGGTCCGCCGTCTTGGGCGAGATCACCAGGCGGGCGGCCACGTCGGCGTTGCTCATCCCCTCGACGAGCAGACCCAGCACGTCGAGTTGGCGGTCGGTGAGCCCGGCCGGGTTGGTCCGCGTGGTCTGCGCCGGACCGCGGGGCGAGCTCGGCACCCCGAGCTCGCGCAACCGGCCCCGTACGCGGGTGGCCACGGCCCGGGCGTCCAGCCCGTCCAGACCGGGCAACGCGGCGAGCAACTGCGGGACGGACCCGTTGTCCCACTGCGTCATCGCCTGCTCGTACGGCAGGTGATCGGCGCGGGACCGCTCCGGCCCGGTGCCGCCGACGTCCTGGATGCCCTCGACGGCGAGCCGCCACAACCACTGGCGTTGCTGATCCCCGCTGACACCGGGGGTGTCGCGAACGGCTCGCGCCGACGGGTCGCCGAGGCGGGGATCGGGCCGGCGGGTGATCCAGGCCTGTTCGGCCAGCGCCGCGACGGCCGGAGTCAGCTTGCCGGCCACCCCGATGTTCGTCCCGATCTGCCACAGTTCGTCGAGGTGCGGGTTGTCCGCGGGTGCTTCGCGGCGTGCGGCGAGCAACCCGAGCACAAAATGCGCCCACAGCCGGCCCAGCGGGAGGTGTCCCGCCGCCAGCACGGCGAGGGCATCCTGTTCCGCCTCGGCCCAGCGGCCCTGGAGCAGCCGCAAGCGGGCCCGGATGCCCTGTTGCCACATGTGACAGATCAGGACACCGCGTTCCTCACTCAGGCGCAGCGCGTCGGCCAGCACGGCGTCGGCCTGCGCGAACCGGCCGTGCTCGACATCGGCGTTGGCGAGGTTGCTCATCGGCACGGTCACCAGGTCGTCCACCCGGAGCCGGATGCCCTGGTCGCGGGCCGCCAGCAGGTCGGACCGCGCCGCCGGATCGCCGGCCGGGAGCCGGGCCAGGGCGTCGCCGACCATCGCGGCCGACCTCAGCGCGGCGTCGTCCAGCCGGTCCGCGATCCGGAGCGCGTCCTGGGCGGCCCGCAGGCCCATCGCCTGGTAGCCGTAGCTCGCGGCCAGATAGGAGCGATTGACCAGCGCGTACCCCATGGTCCGGGGTTCGTCGGCGTCGCGGAGGAGCGCGATCGCCGCCTCGTCGTGCCGTTCCGCCTCCGGCCGGTTCGCCGCATAGCGCTCGAACCGCGAGAGCGCGCAGTGGCCGGCGCCGACCCCCGCGACGTCGCCGGACTCCCGGCGCAGTTCCAGAGCCCGGGTCCGGGCGCCGATCGCGTCGCCGAGCCGGTCGGTGAGGTAGAGCTCCTCGGCGAGGGCTTCGAGCAGGTCCGCGTCGTCGCCCCGATGACGCAGCACATGCCGGTAGAAGGCGACGGCCTCCCGATGGGCTCCGGACCGGGCCGCCTCCTCGGCCGCGGTCCGTGCGTACCGGATGACGCGGGGCACGTCGGCGGCGGCGGACGCGTGGTGGGCCAGCACGCTGGCGTCGGCGCCGATCGTCTCGAGCGCATCGATCAGGGTCGCGTGCAGAGCCGGCTCCGCTCCCGGGGGGATTCCCTCCAGGACCGCCAGCCGGGCGATCTCGTGCCGGAACGTGACGCCCTGCCCGTGGCGGTCGAGCAGCCCGGTGGCCCCGAGCGCCTCCACCGTGGCGTGCGGCATGAAGAGCACCGCGAGCAGTTCGCCGCTGACCCCGTCCGGAGCGCACGACAACAGTTCGAGCGCACGGCGGTCGGGCGGGGAGAGCCCAGCCGTACGGGCGATGACGGCGTCGCGCACGCTGCCGGGCAACGGCGAGTCGGGCTGGGCCAGAATCTGACTGACGTAGAACGGATTTCCCGCGGTCCGCGCGTGCACGTGGGCCGGGTCGAGGCGCCGGCCGCCGATCAGCTCCGCGACCGCCTTGCGGCTCAAGGGCGCCAGCTGAAGCCGCTCGGTGTCGGGCCCCGAGCCCAGGTCGCCCAGCACGGACCGCAGCGGATCGGTCGCGCCCAGCGGTTCCCGATAGGACAGCACGAGCAGCAGCGGCAGCGTGCTGATCCGGCGCCCGAGGAACCGTACGAGATCCAATGTGGCCTCGTCGCCCCAGTGCAGATCCTCGACGACGAGCGCCCGGGGACCACCCCGCAGCTCGGCCAGAACCGCGGAGAAGATCTCATGCTGCGCCGTCGCTTCCCGCAGGGCCCGGGCCACGCCGACGCCCAGCTCGTCCGCGACATCGCGGAGCGGACCCAGCGGACGCGGAGTGCTGAGAGCGTCGCACAGACCCCAGAGAACGGGCGCCGCCGCCTCCGCGGCGAACGCGCGCAACAAGACGGTCTTGCCGACCCCGGCCTCGCCCGCGACGAGCACCACCGCCCCTCGGCCCTCGGCCGCACCGCGGGCGTGGCGGCAGAGAACCTCGAGGGGCTGCGCTCGCTCGAGCAGCCGCATCCCCGGAGTGTACGGCGGCACCCGGGCCGGGGAGCATCCGGAATTCGGACGGTCCTCCAGCCTGGGCCGACGGTCGCAATCGTTTGTTACTGGCTCTTGATTTCGGTGAAGTTGCGTGCGTAACCTGCCTGGACATCGGGTCGCAATCGATTGCGGCTCGGTTCGGAAGGAGCTTCCTGTGACCGTGACCCTTCCTTCGCCGTCCCCCTCCGAGTCGTCCGGCCGCGAGCTGTGGAGCGCCTTCATCGGCGGTCAATGGGTTCCGGCCGACGGCGGCGAGACCTTCACCGTCTTCGAACCGGCGACCGGCCGGCCGCTGGCCCGCGTTCTGAACACTCCGGCCGTGCTGGTCGACCGCGCCGTGGCCGACTCCCGGCAGGCCGGCCGGGCGTGGCGTGAGCTGCCGCCGCGCGAGCGTGGCCGCTATCTGCGCCTGGTCGCCGCGAAGATCCGTGAGCACGTCGACGAGCTGGCCGACCTGGAGGCTCGCGAAGTGGGCAAGCCCCGCCGGGACGCGTTGCGCTTCGACATCTCCTACAGCCACGCCGCGTTCGACTACTACGCGGGCCTGGCCGACACCCTGCACGGCGAGATCCTCGACCAGGGGCCGATCGAGGCCCGGGTGATCTATGAGCCGTACGGGGTGGTGGCCGCGATCCTGCCGTTCAACTGGCCGCCGATCCACTTCAGCAAGAAGTCCGCGCCCGCCCTGGCCGCCGGCAACACCGTGATCATCAAGCCGGGGGAGCAGGCCCCGCTGACCGTGCTGCGCCTGGTCGAGCTGGCCAACGAAGTTCTGCCGCCGGGCGTGCTCAACGCGGTGCCGGGCATCGCCGCCGGTCCGGCCCTCTCGGCCCACCCGCGGGTCGAGCGGATCACCTTCACCGGCGCCACCGTCACCGGGCAGCGGGTGCTGCGCAGCGCCGCCGAGAACCTGACGTTCGCGACCATGGAACTGGGCGGCAAGAACGCGCTGATGGTGCTGCACGACGCCGACCTCGACGTGGCGATCGACGTCGCGCTGGAGGGCATGTTCTACAACCAGGGCGAGGCCTGCACGTCGACCGCCCGCATCCTGGTCCACGACTCGGTTCACGACGAGTTCCTGGAACGGTTCGCCCGGGCCACCGAACGGCTGGTCGTCGGCGACGGGCTCGACCCCGCCACCGACATCGGCGCCATGGTCGATGCCGGCCAGCGGGACAAGGTGATGACGTACCTCAAAATCGGTTTGGAAGAGGGCGCCACGCTGGTCACGCAGGGTGCGCTGCCGAGCGACGAACGGCTCAAGGACGGCTACTGGGTTCCGCCGACCGTGCTGGCCGACGTCACGCCGTCGATGACCCTGGCCCAGGAGGAGATCTTCGGGCCGATCGCGTGCGTCATGCGGTTCACCGACGAGGACGCGGCCGTCGAGATCGTCAACGACACCGCATACGGGCTGACCACCGCGATCTGCACCACCGACGAGGCCCGCGCCTGGCGCATCGCCCAGCGGCTCGAGGTGGGCATGGTGTTCGTCAACAACTACATGCGCCGGGCGTTCCTCGGCTCCCCGTTCGGTGGGCAGAAGGGCAGCGGGTTCGGCCGCGAGAACGCGATCGAGACGCTGCACGAGTTCGTCCGGTCCAAGAACATCCGGTTCCCCTCGGGCCGCGGTGTGATCCCGACCTGGCCGCCGAAGGACTGACGACATGAGCGCATGGAACTGGGCGACCGATCCGGTGAGCAGCGACGAGCTCGCCGACTACTACCTGGCCGAGACCTTGGACGGGCTCTACACGCCGTACGCGTTGCGCATGCCCGCCGGGGACGGCCCGCACCCGTTCGTCTTCGTCGCCTATGGCAACGGCGGCGGCGGGATGCAGTGGCTGCGCGACCGCGTGCACCGTTTCCGTCACGTCACCGACGTGCTGCTGGAGGCCGGGTATGCCTGCGCGTGGAGCCGCTACCGCACGGAGGTCGAGCTCGGCTATCAGAACGGCGGGGTGCTGCGTACGGACGTACGGCAGGGAATGGAACTGATGAGCCGCGCGCCGCTGGAGTATGAGGACGAGGTGGCCGTGCTGCGTCACGTCGCCGGGTTGCCCGCGATCGACGGCGGCCGGCTCTTCCACCTCGGCGTCAGTCATGCCGGCGAGATGCTGTTCAAACTGCTTTCCCAGTACGGGGGTCTGCTGCGCGCCGGGGTGGCGGCCGAACCCGCCTCGCACGAGCTGCTGACGCTCGACCTGCACAGCGACGAGAAGGTGACCGTGGCCGACGGGCTGCGGGACATCGAGACCCTGGAGATGCGCAGCGTGAGCCGGGCGAGGCGGGCGATGACCGACCCGTACGAGGTCTCGCGTCGCCTGGCCGGCGTCGACATCCCGGTGCTGGTGCTGGGGCGTGAGCAGGACGAGTTGCAGGGCATCTTCCGGCTCACGTACGAACTCCTGGCCGCGCGACGGGCCGACGCCGAGTGGCGTTCGTGGAGTCATGACGTGCACGGCTACATCTATCCGGAGGGTGAACCCGATGACGTACAGAAGGAAGCCCTCGCGGCCATCGTCGACTTCTTCGACCGGCACCGGGGCATCGGGGGCTGAACGATGACGATTCCGCAGGAGGTGGACGTCGTCATCATCGGCGCCGGCCACAACGGACTGGTGTGCGCCGGATACCTGGCCGAGGCGGGTCTCGAGGTGCTGGTGCTCGAGGCCGGGCCGCGACCAGGCGGCAACACGATCACCGAGGAGCTGACGCTGCCCGGGTTCGCGCACGACTCGTGCTCGTCGGCCCACGTGCTGATCCAGTCGAACCCGCTGCTGGCCGACGACGAGCTGGGGCTGCTGTCGCGGTGGGGCCTGGAATACGTGCACACCGATCCGGCCGTGGTGCTGCCCCGGGCCGACGGCACGACGATGACGGTGTACCGCGATCTCGACGCCACGGCCGAGGAGATCGGACGGTGGTCGGCGTCCGACGCGTCGGCGTTCCGCAAGCTGGTCGAGGAGTGGAACGGCGGGCTGGCCGCGGTGCACGGGCGCTGGTCGTCCGGTTTCGACCTGGGGACGGGCGCGGCCGCCGACGCGTACCGGGAGTTGCGGGCGCGCTCGGCCTGGGACGTGATCCACGAGCGGTTCGAGCATTCCGCCGTACGGGACCTGATGTTGTGGCTCTCGCTGGCGACCATCCAGGATCCGCGTCGGCCCGGCACCGGGGTGCTGCCGTCGTCGATCACCGCTGGGCGGTTGCGTTTCGGCTGGTCGACGCCGGTGGGTGGGTCGGGTGCGCTGCCGGCCGCGCTGATCCGGCTCCTTTCGGCCCGTGGCGGGACGGTCGCCTGTGATGCTGCGGTGTCGTCGGTGGAAACTCGCGCCGGTCGGGCGGTTGCCGTGCACACCACGGACGGGCGCCGGGTAGCCGCTCGCCGCGCGGTGGTCACCAGCAGCCACCTGGCCCGGCTGCCGGAGATGCTCGAGGACCCGCCGGCCGACCTGATCGCGGCCCGCGACGCGTGGCAGCCCGGGTTGAGCGTGTTCGCCGTGCACGCCGCGCTGCGTTCCGACCTCTCCACCCAGGCCGCGGCGGCCGGGCTGGGCAGCACCGAAGGGGTGGCGCGGCAGCTCGACGCGTTCTACCGCGGCGAGACCGACGCCACCGACCCGTGGTTGCTGGTGGTCAATCAGACGGTGGTCGACCCGACCCGGGCCCCCGACGGTGCCGGCACGTTCAAGATCCTCACGGTCGCGCCCTGGGACCGGGCCGACGGGCAGGACTGGTCGGTGGCCAAGGAGGCGTTCGCCGGCGAGATCGTGCAGCGGGTGCGCGAACGGGTCGGCGGCCTGGAGCCGGACGACATCCTGGCGCTGCGGGCCGAGTCCCCCCGCGATGTGGCCGCGCACAACACCCACAATCTGGGCGGCTCGTGCCACGGCGGCGAGTTCCAGATGCCGGACGGCGAGTGGCTGGTCGGTTGGCCCTCGTACGCGACCGGGGTCGACGGCCTGTTTCTGACCGGCTCGACCAGCCACCCCGGCGGCAGCGTCAGCGGACGGCCGGGCCGCAACGCCGCCCGGGCCGTCCTGGCGGCGCTGGACCTCGACCCGGCCCTGGTCATGGGGTCTCGCTGACGTCCACCGCTTTGTTTCGTCGGCGCTTCACCGCCTGGGCTCGCTGACGTCTACCAGGATCTTGCCGACCGTGCCGGACTCCACCGCCCGGTGCGCGTCGGCGGTCCGGTGGAGCGGGAAACGCGTCAGCGGCAGGCCGTGCTCCTCGCCGACCGGTAGCGCGCCGTCGCGAAGGGCGGCGCTGACGTCCTCGACGGCGTGGGCGCGGGCCTGCGGTCCGGCTGTGTAGAGCACTATGAAGTGCAGGTGCGAGTTGAGCACCATGTTCTGCCCGACGTTCAGCTCGACCTTCCGGCCACCCTCGTTCGCGTACGTGGCGATGGTCCCGCCCGTGCGCAGGACGGCCAGGTCGAGAGCGAGGTTGGCCCCGAGCGCGACCTCGGCGATGAGGTCGACACCGTCCGGCATCGCGGCGGCCGGGTCGCCCTCGCGGTAGTTGACGACCTGATGGGCGCCGGCCGCGGTGGCGAGCTTCGCCTTCTCGGGGCCGCTGACCGTGCTGATCACGGCGGCGCCGGCCCAGCGGGCGAGCTGGATCACCGCGTGGCCGACCGCCCCGGCCCCGCCCGCGGCGAGCACGACCTTGCCGTTCAGAGCGCCCGGGTGCAGGCGGCTCGGACCGTTCCCGGCCACGGTCAGGGCCCGGTGGGCGGTGAGGGCGGGCACGCCGAGCGAGGCGCCGACGTCGAACCCGGCGCCGTCGGGCAACGGCACGGCCTGCCCGGCAGGCACGACGGCGAACTCGGCGGCGGTGCCGGTGGGTCGCCCGGCGGCCGCCATGAACACCCAGACCCGCTGGCCGATCCGGCTCGGGTCGACCCCCTCACCCACGGTGTCGACCACGCCGGCGCCGTCGAGATGGGGTGTGACCTCGGGGAACAGCTTGCGGTGGGCGACGCCGGAGCGGGCCTGCCAATCGGTCGGGTTGATGCCGGAGACGGCGATCCGGACGCGGACCTCCCCGGGACCGGGCTCGGGGAGGTCACGCTCGACGAGGTGAAGTACCTCGGGGCCGCCGTTGTCGCGATAGACGATTGCCTGCATGCGTCGCTCCCTTGTTCGATCTGGATCGAACAGTACGACGCTGATCGAACTAACCGCAAGATCGCGCTAGGCTTCCTCCTGTGACCGTGGTGACCGAACCCGCCATCGAGACCGTGACGATCGATGCCGTGCTCAGCGCGCTGGCCGATCCGGTGCGGCTCACGTTCGTGCGGGCCCTCGACGCCGCCGGTGACTGGACGTGTGGAAGCGACGTGCTGCGGGAGACCGGCGTCACCATCGGCAAGTCGACGCTGTCGCACCACATCAAGGTGCTGCGTGACGCCGGTCTGATCCGCACCCGGGTCGACGGGGTCCGTCGTCTCGTGACGCTCCGCTACGACGAGGTGGAGGGCCGCTTCCCCGGGTTGCTGGCGATGCTGCGCTGAGCCGGCTTTCCGTCCGGCCGGCCGCTGGCTCAGCTGGACCGGACGTCCACCGCGGTGATGCCGGCCATCGGGTGGGTGCGGCCGGTCAGCATCGGGTCCAGGCTCTTCTCGCCGCCTAGGTAGCGGCGGAAGAACGCGGAGATGTAAGCCGCGCCGACCCGGCGCTGCTGGGCCTCGCTCAGCTTGCGGTCGAGGGCGCCCTCGGGGCCGCACTTTCCGGGCTCGGGCAGCGGCAACGCGTCGTCCACGGCCTGCACCTGGCCGCTCTCCGGCGACCACTGGGTGTTGAAGAAGTTGTGGTTGGCGCCGTGGATCGTCCACAGGTGAGCCGGCGCCTGGTTGCGGCCGCGCAGGTGGTCGAAGTAGTCGGTCGAGCCGTAGCCGCAGGTGCCGACGATCGAGGCCGACGGGATACGGGTGACCAGGTACGGCGTCTCCCACTGGGGGTCGTCGTCGGCGCGGAAATAGCCGACCGCTTCCAGGCCCAGAACGGCACCCAGCCGTACGCCCTCAGGGATGCTCGACGCGTTCACGTCGGCGGCCTGGGTCATCACGCCCCGGCCGCCGCGCGAGTGGCCGACCAGGCCGACCCGCTGCAGGTCGACGTGGCCGCGGAACGCCGCCGGGAGACGGCCGGCCAGCGCGCCCCGGCCCGAGGTGACCAGGTCGCGCCACATCTTCAGGTGCTTGTTGGCGACCTTGGCCCGGGCGTCGTCCTGGTCCTGGCCCATGTCGCCGATGTTGACGCCGTTGACCCCGATCGACACCACGACGAAGCCGTGGCTCGCCAGTTGCCGGGCCACGTAGTCGTAGCCGCGCAGGCTCGGGATGCCGGGCGTCCCGGGCGCGCACGGCCACTGGTTGAGCAGGGCGCCGGTCCGCTCGATGATCGCCTCGAGCCGGGCCACCTCGGCCTCGTCCTCCGGCGCGTCCGGTCCGTAGAGCACACCGGTCGCGGCGTCGAACTCGGCCGACGCGGCCCGGTCGGCGCACGTCGAGAACAGGCCGTGCGCGAACATCACCAGCGGATAGCGGCCCTTGGTCAGGTCGCGCGGGTAATGGACGCGGCCGGCCAGTTCGAGCGGGGCCACCTGATCGGTGCCGAACGTGTGGAAGCCCGGGATGGCGAAAGCGCTGTCGCCGAGGCTGTAGTCCGCGGTGGCGACGGCGTGCCGCCCGTACGCGGTGGGGTCGGCCGGTTTTGCTTTCGTAGCCGCTTCAACCGAGCCGGCTCCGGCCTGTTTCGCCGTCCCCGCCGCCGCAGCCGGAGCGGCTCCGGACAGCAGGACCGCGGCGGCAGCGAGGATCGCTACGCGCATGTTGATCGATCTCATGCGGAAGATCCAACCGCGCGGTTATGAGGTTCCTGTCAGCTCACAGACACGGCGGCGTGTAACGGTCGACGCGCAGCCCCCGGAACTCGATCTTGTTGGCGGTCTTGCCGACGAAGACCAGCCCGCGGGCCTCGCTGACCGCCGACGCGAACGTGTGGGCCGGCTCGCCCAGCTCGGGCACGGCGGCCCAGGCCTGGGGGCGCAGGCTGAAGAACCGGGTCACCGTACGGCCGTGGGTCGACGGGATCTTCGTGGCCCACTGGGCGCCGCCGCTCCAGTGCGAGGCCGGGCGCAGCTGCACCCAGAGGTCGTCGGTGGCGCTGTAGGTCATGCGGAAGCCGGCCGATCGCGACAGGTCGGCCTGGGCCTCGAACTCGTTGCCCAGCCAGAGCACGGCCACGTGCCACTCGGCGTTCACGAACTCGATCCGGGCCGCGTACTTCTGGCCGTGGTGCACCGGCACCAGCATGCTGCCCGTGGCCGGGACGGTCGTTCCCTCGCCGCTGGCCAGCCACTGCTGGTAGCGGTCGATCGACGGGGTCGCGCACTCGCGCGAGTGGCCGGCGTAGGCAGGCGCCGGGGCGCCCAGGACCACAAGGGACAGCGCCGCCGCGATCAACGACTTCCGCATGTTTCCTCCGAATAGTTAGGTTTATTCAGAGTTACCGGAAGCCGAGCCTCCCAGTCAAGCCGATCGATACGTTCGCCGGTATTCGTGAACCGGCCGCCACCGATCGTGCAGCGTCGTGATCAGCGAAATCATGATGAGGAAGAACAGCGTGTCGAAGCCGTCGAGCTGGTTGTCGAGAATCCAGTTGGCCGCTGTCGCGAACGCGATGTTCACCAGCAGCCGGCCGAGGAAGGCCAGCCCGGTCGAGCGGATCGTCCAGCTGCGCCGCGCGATCGCCAGCGAAATGGCGGCGTTGAACACAACGGTGATGCCGACACCGACGAACAGGTTGCTCGTCGAGCCGGTGTAGTCCGGGAGCATTTCCCCGAAGATGCTGCAGATCAGCCCGAGCAGCACGGCCTTCTCGAACGTGTTCCACGACCACACGGCGTCGTTCTTGATCCGCCAGGCGCTCTGCTCGTGCGGTTCGTCAATCGCTTCCGGCAACGGTTCGGGCCGGATCTGCCAGTCCCAGTCGGGTGGCCGCAGCCGGGGCCGCACGGCCCGCCGGAACAGCACCACCAGCCCCACCGCGACGGCCACCAGCAGCCCGATCACCCACTGATGTTCGGCCAGCTCATCGGTGACGTCGAGCTGGGCCACGTGGAGCCACCACTCCTGCGGCAGCTTGATGACGACCCAGATGACTCCGGCCACGCTCATCCACCAGCCGACCAGCAGAGTCACCGGAGACCAGCGGGAGCGGACGGTCTCGTACGCGATGAAGAAGTACTCGAACACATTGGGAAACACGAGAAGCAGCCACCGGGCGCCGGTCAGCTCGAACAACAGCGCGCCCACGAGCCGGTAGAAGAACAGGAACCGCGAAATCCGAAAGGCGGGTTCACTGGCCCAGTTCCGAAGGGTCGACAGGTAGGCGATGGACAGGTAGTAGACGTCCATGGCCTTGTCGTACGACTGGTATCCCGGCGGGTCGTACCCGAAGGCCTGAAAGATCGTCTGGTCCACCCCGTCCAGGACAAGACACCCGATGACCGCCGGTAGCGGAAAATACGGAATGGCCAGGGGTAGCAGGAACCGAGCCGCCACCACGGCAACAAAGACCAGCCCAGCGCCCGTGCTCACAAGGTTCTACTCTGCACCATAAAAGCCCGGCGGCCAGTGTTCCGACTGGGCCGACATACCGAGCCCGTGCCTGGGGCGCGCTGCGACACCTTTGAGCAGCAAGCCTCCGGCGCCGCTACGAATCCGCTGGGCCCGGCTATCGTGGTCTGTTGCGATCAGGTGGCGCTGCGTCAAGGGAGGCCTCGGGTGGGTTCTGAGGTCGAGCGGTCGGCGCACCCCCCGGAAGCTCAGCTCCCCGCAGTGCACACGCGTGAGGAGTTTGTCGATCTGCTCGGTCAGCTGTCCGAGTCTCACGGCGGCACGCAACCGGTGCGGGTGATCGCGCTTGCCAGCAAGCGCGCCGGGCATGAGATCTCGCCGACGACAGTGCACAACATCATTACCGGGGTCACCGCACCCACTCGCGCCTCGCTGGTCGGATTTCTGTACGGGTGTGGAATCCCTGAGGTCAGTCATGAGCCCTGGCTGGCGAAGCACAGGGCGCTTTATCCGACCAAGGCTGAGCAACGCCGGGCGGCCACAGCTCGTGCACGTTCGCGGCCCGTCGACCGCCCTTGGCCCATGGTCGGCGCCGGCGGGTCGGACGCACGCGCACACTTCACCGCACGAGCGAACGGATATCGCAGTCGCGCGTTAGGTGGCGACCTCTTTCGAGGCCGTTCAGCCGCGGTAGAAGCAGTCTGTAGCTGGCTCACCAGACCCGACCCGCCCGGCACGCCGATCGTGGTGACGGGCCAGCCCGGAGCCGGGAAGTCGGCTGTGCTCGCTCGCGCCTGCTTGCAGTTGGAGGAGCGCCGTCGTTGGGCGGGCGTGGGAATACACGCCCGCGGCGCCACCTCCGCCGATGTGGTTGCGGCAGTGGCGTCGGCTGCCGGTGCGCCGGGCGCCGACTCGGCCGATGCATTGTTGGACGCACTCGACACGGACGAGGATTCGCCGTCCTTACTGGTCGCCGTGGACGCCCTCGACGAGGTATCGATCCTGGCGGAGCGCCGGGCCATCACTCAGCTGCTGGTGGAACTGGCCCGTCTTCCCACCGTGCGCGTCGCGATCGCCACCCGGCCGCTGTCTTCGGGCGACCGATACGGGATGGGCGCCTTGCTGCCGGCCCTTGGTGTTCTCGGGCCAGACGACCGGCACCTGGTCGATCTGGACACCGACGAGTACTTCGAGATCGGTGGGCTCCGAGACTTCGCGGCCGCTGTCCTCGCCCAGGAGGGGGCGCGTCATCCTGGTCCACCGGGTGCCGCATGGGTTTCGTATCGGGCTGATCCGGTCAGCGCGAGCCGCCTGAGTGACGTCGTCGCCCGGCGCGCCGACCGGAATTACCTGGTCGCCGCCCTCGCGGCTACGCACCTCTCCGGACGCGCCGATGTGGTGGATGCCGACGCACCTGGATTCGATGAGAACACCGTGCCGTCCACCGTCGGAGAGGCGATCACCAAGTACCTCGAGATTCTTCCCGAAGGCCGGCAGGCGCTGACCGTTGCCATGCTGACGGCTCTGGCGTACTCCCATGGCGACGGCATCCACGACAGCCGGTGGATCGCATTCACCAGGGCGTTGCGCTACGAAGTGAGCCAGCTCGACATCGACACTCTGCGCAACTCGCCGGCGGCGGACTATCTCCTGCAGACGAACAATGACGCCACCGGGACGGTGACCCGCTTGTTCCATCAGGCGCTCGTGGACGACCTCGTCCGACGTCGTCCGGACCGGCGCTCCGACAACCGCGCCCTGTTCGAGACGTTGTTGCCGAGTTCACCCACCGGGTGGTCCGGAGCCGACGAGTATTGCTGCTCCCACGCTGGTCAGCACTCGGCAGCGGCCGGAACGCTGACACGGCTTCTGTTGGACATCGAGTATCTGCTGGTCGCTGATCTTGATCGTCTCCTGCCGCTGTTGCCGGCTCAGCCAGACGCGCACGTCGCACCGATAGTGGGGGTGCTCCGTAACTGCCATCACAGGGCTCGCGTGCTCCCGGCCGACCGGCGGGCGGGCCTGTTCTCGGTCGATGCTGCCTCTGTAGGTCTGGAAGACTTGCGAAATCAGCTGGCGACCATCGGCGCTGCACGTCGCCGGGTCAGGTGGTCGCACGACCGGGGCCAGCTTCACCAGCAGATCGCCACCGGGCTCCGATCTGTCGTCGGCTTGGCGGTCGGGCGCCTGGCCGGAAACGATGTCATCGTCGCTGTCAGTCGGGCCGAGGGGCAGGTTCGGATCTGGAACAGTACCGGCCAAGTGATTGGCGAGTTCGTCGCATGGCATGCCTACGGTGGCGTCACGGCACTGGCCATGGGCCGGCTCGGTGACCGTGACGTGATAGCCACCGCTGGATCGGACAACGCCGCCCGGATCTGGACCACGACCGGTCAACAGATCATGGAGCCGTTGACCGGGCACATGGAGAAATTGACGGCGATCGCGATCGGCGGTCTCGGTGGACGCGACGTTGTCGTAACTGCCAGCACTGACTACACCGCCCGCATCTGGGACAGGTCCGGGGCGCTCGTAAGCCCGCCTCTCACCGGCCATCGCGGTTCGTTGACCTCGGTGGCTATCGGGCGGCTCGGTAAGCACGAGGTGGTGGCCACAGCCAGCAAGGACGGCACCGTCCGGCTGTGGAATTCCCGAGGCGAACCTGTCGGCACACCCCTGGCGGGGCACTCGGGAGCGGTCCTCAGCGTGACGATCGGACAGCTCGATGGCCGCGACGTGGTGGTCACCGCCGGCGCGGACCGCAGCGTGCGGATCTGGGGAAATGCGAGTTCGAGGAGACCCAGCTGCAGGCCGCTGACCGGCCATACCAACAGAGTTTTAGGGACGGCCGTCGGCCGCCACGGGGACAATGACGTCATCGTGTCTGCCGGCATCGACGGCACAGTACGGATCTGGGACGATTCAGGGCGATCGATCGGTCAACCCCTGGCCGCTCATCGCCGTGCGGTTCCCGCGGTTGCGGTTGGTCGCCTCGACGGCCGCGACGTGGTCGTCTCAGCCGGGGCCGATCGCGCCGTGCGAATCTGGGAGAACGTCGGCCGGAGTCTCGGAACACCGCTGGTCGGGCCGAAGAACCGAGTCCTGGCAATGGCCGCCGGTCGGGTCGGTGAGCGGGACGTCGTCGTTACCGCCGAGGCCGGCTCTGTGCGGTTCTGGGACAACGCGGGCCGGCCCTCGGCCGAACCTCAGTTCAACGTGACCGGCGACATCATCGCGATCGCAGTCGACCAGACCTCAGCCGACGGCGGCGCCGTCATTGTGGGCGCCGACGGGTTCGGCCGCACGAGAATGTGGGACGCGGACGGACGTTCTGTCGGGCAGACACCGGCGGTGAGAGCCTCCTGGCTGAGCGCCGGACCCGCCGTGGTGGGGCTCGGCATCGACGGGCCGTTGGTGGGTATACAGAATTACTCGGCCTTCACCGTCAAAGATCTACGCTCGGGAACCGTTGTGGGTGAGGTCAATCTGGGCGGACACCGAGAAACCACAGTTGTTCTCGGCCGTCTGGGAGATCGCAACGTCGTTGCCGCCCCCAGCGACAATGTCGTCCGCTGGTGGGACCTGAACGGTCAATCTCAGGGCATCTTGAAGAGCTCCCACCGAGCCGAAGTCACCGGCCTGACCATCGGCCGGCTTCTCCGCCGCGACGTGATTGTTTCAGCGGGCAGCGACGCGGTTCAGGTCTTCGACTCGAACGGCCGGCGGCTGGCTCGGATATCCGGTCATCGGCGGGTGGTGACGGCGCTGGCCGCCGCGACCGGCGGAGGACGCGACCTCATCGCGTTCGCCTGCGACGACTGCTCGTTGCGTGTCTGGGATGTGCAGGCCCGCGAATACGACACTCTCGACCTGCTGGACCAGGTCATCAGCATCGCCATTCTGCCCGATGGCGCACTTTGCGCCGCCACCACCACGGGACTTTGTTTCTGGAATGCTCCTAGACCGTAGGAAGGATGAAGTTAAGAACCAGGATCGAAAGCGTCGTTGTCGCGGCGAACCCGCAGGCGCCGGTCATGATCGCGCCCGGCACTGAACTGCCGCCGAACGCAGAGAGCGCCCCTGCAGCGGCCCCGACGATCACGGCAAACAGGAGAACAAAGGTCAGGCTTATGCGCCGGACGGCGGCTGGCTTCATGTGTGTCCCTCCCGGAACGGATGTCGAAGGTGTTGAACCCACATCAGCCGTTGAAGTGTTCACCCGGAACCCGGACGAACACGTTGAACGGATTGAACGTGCACGCATCCCACAACGAAGCGCGCCGCGAGCCTGTATGTGTGCACCCATCCCCACGCGGAGGTCAGAACCTCCCAGTCTCGTGCGGGAGGGAACGCTGATGGGGACGCGACTCGACATGGGGCGGATCCGGGCGGCCCGCGCGGTGATCGATCCGGTTTTTCTGGACTCGCCGCTTTACCGCTGTGACGCCCTGTGGGACAAGCTCGGGTGCGCCGTAAGCGTCAAGCTGGAGACCGCGAACCCGGTTCGTAGCTTCAAGGGCCGCGGCGCCGAACTGGTCGCCAGTCGGCTGGCCGCCGACGGTGGCACGGCGATGGTGTGTGCCAGCGCCGGCAACCTCGGGCAAGCCTTGGCCTGGTCGGGCCGGCGGCGTGGGCTGGACGTGACGGTGGTGGCGAGGCGCGGGGCGCCGGCGGTCAAGCTCGAGCGGATCCGGGCCTTCGGGGCCGACCTGGAGCTGGTCGACGGTGATTTCGAGGTGGCTCGGGCGGCCGCCGCACGGTTGGCGCGGGAGCGCGAGGTGCGGCTGGTCGAGGACAGCTTGGACATCGAGACGTGCGAGGGGGCGGCGACCATCGGTCTCGAGCTGGCCGGCTCGGTGTCCGGCGGCGACGCCGTTCTGATCGCGTTGGGCGGCGGCGCCATGGCCACCGGCGTCGGCCACGTCGTGAAGACTCTGGCTCCGGGGGTGGAGGTGATCTGTGTGCAGCCGCTCGGTGCTCCGGCAATGACGCTGTCGTGGCGCGCGCGCCGGGTTGTCACCACCGACACGATGGACACCATCGCCGACGGTGTGGCCGGCCGGTTCCCGATCCCGGAGGTTCTGGACGACCTGCTCCAGGTGGCCGACGACGCGGTCCTGGTCCGCGAGGAGTCGATCGTCGCCGGGATGCGGATGCTGCTGGAGGACGCCGGCCTGGTCGCCGAACCGTCGGCGGCTCTGGGCGTCGCCGCCGTTCTCGAGGATCCGGGCCGTTTCGCCGGCCGGCACGTGGTCACGATCGTCTGTGGGAGCAATACGTCGATCAGTTGATGGCCGGCGCGCGTCTGGTTCTCGAGGAGGATCACGGCCGGGCTCGGACGGCGATGACGACGTCGTTTCCGACTGCCGGGTCGATCGTGCGGTGCAGTCCCAGGGTGGTTATGCGTCCGTCGCGGGGGTTCCACTCGTGGGCGCCCGGGTCGTGTCCCAGCAATGAGCCGAGTGAGTCGATCGTGGGTTTCCAGAGGTTCGCCCAATTGCGGTTCGGCCCCACCACGAACGCGAGCTGAAGCGTGATGCCGCCCTCGGGTAGCGGCGCGCCGGCGGGGATCTGGTCGCGGATCTGTTGCTTGTAGCCGACGGTTTCCGACGACGCCGTGGTCCGCACGTCGAAGGAATGGGTTCCGCCGGGATCGTCGACTGCGTGGGCCTCGTCCACCGCGACCGACGATGTCGCCCCGTGACGCTTGGTCGCCCAGACCGTGGTGAACGGGCGTCCGATGTGGTTTGTCAGTTGCGGGACGAGCGGGAACAGGTAGTTGTCGAGGTCGTTGAGCGCGAGCAGGTGCACATAGTCCTTCAGCGCGACATCCAGGCGTAGTGCCAGCGGATCGGCCGTCGTCCGTGCTTGCGTCGCGACAACCGAGGAGACGTCGCCGAGGAAAGTCGCGAAACGGATCTGGCCCGCTGACTCGGCCTTGTCCCAGCTGGCGAGTGCGGGTGCGACGGTCAAGCCGCTACCTGACGCCGCCGGCCGGTCGTAGAAGACAGGCATATTCATGGTCCGAGAGCATCCGCGCCGGGAACTCGGATGTCTATCGGCGTCGTGACGGGGAGCAATACGTCGATCGGTTGATGGCGGGTGTGCATCGGTCGATTCGGGGTGGGGTGGGGCGGCCGAAGACTGAGGGCATGGATGTCAAGGAACGTACGCAGCGGGCCCTTGCGCCCGATCTGGCGCGGGGGCTCATGCTGGCCCTCATCGCGCTGGCCAACTCTGCTGTCTATCTCACTGGGCGGCCCTATGGGGTTCGTCAGCACATTGTGGAGCACGGGCTGGTCGATCGGGTGGTCAGCGTTCTCACCGTGACCCTCGTGGATGCGCGGGCCTATCCGATGTTCGCGGCCCTCTTCGCGTACGGGATCGTGCAGTTGCTGCAGCGGGACGGCAAGCAGGTCGTGCGGCGGCGCAGTCTGTGGCTCGTCGTCTTCGGGTTTGTGCATGCCTTGCTTTTGTTTCCGGGGGACATTCTCGGCCTGTACGGGTTGGTCGGTCTGGTGCTGGTGGGGTTCTCGCGGGTGTCCGACCGGCGGCTGCTGATCGGGGCCGGTCTGTGGCTCGTGGTGGTCGCGGCGGTTCAGGGCGCCGCCTATGCGATGCCCTCGACGGGGGAGCGCACGTTCTTCTGGTCGTTCGAGATGACCGATCCGTTGCAGGCCATGATGTGGCGGCCGGTCGAATGGGTGATGACTCCGTTCGGCGTGATCGGGGTCGGCAGTGCGGTTCTGGTCGGAACGTGGGCCGGGCGGCGGGCGATTCTGGCGAACCCGAAGGCACATCGGAAACTGCTTTCCCGTACGGCGTGGGCCGGGCTCAGCATTGCTGTCGCGGGTGGGCTGCCGTCGGGGCTGGCGGTCGGGCACTTCTGGGAACCGGGTTCGTTGTGGGGGATCTCGGCCCTGCACGCGGTCACCGGAATCGGGGGCGGCCTGGGCTACGCGGCACTGATCGGGTTGCTGGCAGCCGGAATGCAGCACCGGGAAGGCCGCATCACCACAGCGCCGGCGGCCGGAATGCAGCACCGGAATGGCCGCGTCACCACAGCGCCGGCGGCTGGAATGCAGCACCGGGAAGGCCGCGTCACCACAGCGCTGGCGGCCTGTGGGCGACGGTCTCTGAGTTGCTATCTGTTCCAGTCCGTGGTGTTCGTGGTGCTCCTCATGCCGTACGGGCTCGGGCTCGGAGGGAAACTCGGCACGGGCGCGGTCGCTCTGGTGGCGCTCGGCACGTGGGGTGTCTCGGTGCTGCTGGCCGATCGGTTGGGGCGGGCCGGACTGCGCGGACCGGCCGAGGTCGTGCTGCGGAACCTGACGTATAAAACAGGCAAGATGGCGGTGTGACGGCCGTGGAGGAGCTGCGCCGGGAACACCGGTGGAACCAGGCGTGGGCCTATCTCCCGTACGGGCTGCTGCTCCTCGCGTACGGCATCTCGCTCGCGGAGGCGAAGACCGACCCGAAAGCCACACTGGCCGTCGTCGCGGGATTCGCGGTGTGGCACTGGTGGTTCATCGTCGCGCATCCGGGCTGGTGGGAGCGGCGGCGCGGGCTGATGGCCGGCTACTACCTGGGCGTGCTGGTCTTCTCGACCCTGCTGCTGACCCGGGCCGAGGCGTTCGAACTGTTCGTGCCGGCCTGCTATGTGCTCGCCTTCGTGGCGTTGCCGGGCTGGTGGGCGTACGTGGGTGTGGCCGTCGCCAACGTGCCGTGGCTGATCGTCTTGCACGCCAACCTGGGGTCGGTGCTGATCAATCTGGGGATCATCACGCCGCTGGCCGCGCTGTTCGGCACGATGATCCGGGTGATGGAACGCGAGGCGATCCGGCGGCGTGAGGTCAACAGCGAGCTGGTCGCGATGGCCGCCGACAACGCGCGGCTGAGCCGCCAGGCGGGTGTCGCCGAGGAGCGGGCCCGCCTTGCCCGCGAGATCCACGACACCGTCGCCCAGGGGCTGACCGGCATCGTCACCCAGCTCGAGGCGGTCGGGGACCTGCCGCCCGAGCAGGCCCGGCGGCTCGACACGGCCCGGACGCTGGCCCGCACCAGCCTGGACGAGGTGCGCCGCTCGATCGAGGCGCTGCGGCCGGGGCCGCTGCAGAATGCGCGGCTGTCCGAGGCCGTACGGGTGGCCATGACGACCTGGAGTGAGCAGCATGACGTGGCCGCGAACTTCACCGTGACCGGCACGCCCGTTCCGGCCCACGCCGAGGTCGAGGTGACTGTGCTCCGCGCGGCCCAGGAGGCGCTGGCCAACGTCGGGCGGCACGCGCGGGCCGGGCGGGTCGACGTCACGCTGTCCTACATGGAGGACGTCATCGTGCTGGACGTGCGGGACGACGGGGTGGGCTTCGGAGGAGGGCCGGGCGGCGGGTTCGGGCTGGTCGCGCTGCGCGACCGGGTGCTGGCGCTGGCCGGGTCGGTCGAGATCGAGTCGGCGCCGGGGCAGGGGACGACGGTCAACGTGACGTTGCCGGCGATCGGGGCGGGCTCGTGACGACGCTGCGGCTTGTGGTTGTCGACGACCATCCCGTCGTACGGGACGGCTTGCGCGGCATGCTCGGCACCCAGCCCGACTTCGAGATCGTCGGGGAGGCCGCCGGGGGTGCGGAGGCGCTGACCGTGGTCGAGGCGGTGCGGCCCGACGTCGTGCTGACCGATCTGCGGCTGCCCGAACCCAGTGGGGGAGCGCTGATCCGGCTGCTGCTGGAGCGGGTGCCGGAGGTGCGGGTGCTGGTGCTCACCACCCACGACACCGATGCCGACGTGCTGCCCGCGGTCGAGGCCGGAGCGATCGGTTACCTGCTCAAGGACGCGCCGCGCGAGGAGCTGTTCCGCGCCGTGCGGGCCGCCGCGAGGGGCGAGACGGTGCTGTCGCCTTCGGTGGCGGCGGTGCTGCTTTCCCGCGTACGGCCTCCGAAAGCCCCGCCGAGCCGCCGGTTGAGCGCCCGCGAGATCGAGATCCTGGCGCTGGTGGCCCGGGGCCGCACCAACCGGGAGGTGGCGTCGGCGCTGCACATCAGCGAGGCCACCGTGAAGACGCATCTGCTGCACATCTACGCCAAGCTGGAGGTGCCCGACCGCGCCGCCGCCGTCGACGCCGCCCACCGCCGAGGCCTGCTCTAGCCGGTCAGGTCCGAGACGGTGACGGCGGTCAGGCCTCGGGTGGCCAGCGCGGTCAGCAGCTCGTCGGTGGTGGCCACGACCCCCTGCCGTTTGTCGGTGCCCTCGTGCAGCACCACGATCGAGCCGGGCCGGATCGAGGTGAACAGCCCGCCGGCGATCGCCTCGTCGCCCGGGCCTCCGGTGTTGCCGGCGACGAGGGTGCCGAGAACCGCCCGCAGACCCTGATCGGCGGCCGACCTCAGCATGCGGGGCGTGTAGAAACCGGAGCCGGGGCGGAACCAACGGACTTTCCCGTACGGGGTGAGCAGGCGCGTCGTCTCGGCCAGGTCACGCCGGAACTGGTCGTCCGGCACGAGCACCGAGCGTTCGTCGCGCATCAGGTGGTTGGCGACCTCGTGTCCCTCGGCGACGATCGGCCCGACCAGCTCCGGATGCGCCGCGACGCGCTCGCCGACCAGGAAGAACGTGGCCCGCGCACGGTGCCGCCGCAACACGTCGAGCAGTTGCGGCGTCGTCCGGGGGTGGGGACCGTCGTCGAACGTGAGCGCGAAGACGGGCTCCTCGGTGTCGGCGAACCAGAGCACGTCACCGGGCATGACCCGGGAGAGTGCCCGCGCGGCGGGTTCGCGCCACTGCAGAAACAGGCCCATGCGCCATCGTAGTCAGACGCGGGGGAGCAGCACCTTCGCGACCTTCTTGGCGTCGGCCAGGTTCTGGTCGTCGGAGCCGCCGCGCGAGTAGATGTCGAGCTGGACCGTGCCGTACAGGACGTAGAGGTGGCCGGAGAGCAGGAACGCGTCCTCACCCACGCCGTCGACCGGCTCGGCCTCCTCGATCACCACGTCGAAGTCGGAGGCGGTGGTGCGGCTCAGGAAGACCGCGAGCTGGCCGTCCTCCTGCTGCCACTGGCAGAAGCGGGTGGCCACGCCGGGCTCGGCGCCGTCCTCGTCGATCTGGGTGATCGTGCGGCCGGTCAGCGAGGTGACCTCCTGCTTCGACAGCAGCGTGCACGGGTCGGGGATGTCGCCCGAGTCCTTCACCGAGTCGCCAAAACCGGTATCGGCTTTGCCCGTCGGCGTGGGCTTCTGCGCCGCCTTGGTGGCCTCGGTCGTGGCGGCCGGGGCCGGGGTGGCGCCGCTGACGGCGGACTCGATGAGGCCGCAGCCCCCGGTCAGGGAGACGGCGACGAGGGCGGCCAGGGCGACGAGGCGGTGCTTCACGAGGTCTCCTCAAGAGAAGTGCTGATGGGGAGAACGATGGGGGAGGCCGCCAAAGAATCTCTAAAGAAGCTCCTCCACCGCCGCCACCAGCGAGGTCTCCGAGGCGGAGCGGTAGGCGCGGGCCACCTGTTCGGATGACAGGGCGGCCCGGGCGGCGGCCTCGGCGGCGTCGCGGTCGGCGATCTCGTCGGGCGTGAAACTGGGCGCGCCCAGGGCCGACCGTTCCCGTTCGGCCACCACGAGCAGCCGCAGCCCGTTCTCGGGGGCGTCGGAGAGCACGTCCAGCTGAGCCAGGCCCTCGACGGCGTCGAGCTGTCCCTCGGCGATACCCAGCTCGGTGTAGATGGCCAGCGCCTCCCGCATCGCGAAGCGGGCGGGCGCGTACCGGCCCCGGCGCCGGTCGGTGGTGGACAGGTTGGACAGCGCCGCCGCCTCGCCCCGCCGGTCGTTGAGGGCCCGGAACCCGGTCAGCGCCCGCGCGAACAGCTCCTCGGCCTCGTCGAGGCGGCCCATGCAGCGCAGCGTCCCGGCCGTGTTGTTGGAGGCGGCCGCGACCATCCGCGCGTCCGACTCCCGCTCGGCCAGGTCCAGCGCCTCCCGCCCGAACTCCAGCGACGCCGGATAGTCCTCCTGGGCCTGCGCGGTGATCAGCAGGTTGTTGAGCGCGGCGATCATGCCCTTGGCGTCGTCCAGCGCCCGGAACGTGGCCAGCCCCTCCTCGCCCAGCCGCCGCGCCTCGACCAGGTCACCCGAGTTGCGGGCCAGCGCCGCGGCCGCCCGCAACGCCCGGGCTCGCAGCGCGGTCGGCTCCGAGGCGGCCGAGAGCGCGCGTCCGAGCCAGCCCAGCCCTTCGGCCATCCGCCCGGCGACCCACCAGAACCACCACATGGCAGCCGCGATCTCCAGCCCCTCGGCCGGGTCTCCCTCGCGCAGCGCCCAGTCGACCGCGGACACGATCGTGTCGTGGTCGGCCCCGATGCCGGCCAGCCATGCGGTGTGCGCGGGCCCGTCCACCGGCGGCGGCACGGCCAGCCGGGTGCGCCAGAGGACCACCAGGTTCCCGTACGCCGAAGCCCGCTCGACCGGACCGAGACGCTCGCGGGCATATTCGCGGATCGTCTCGATCAGCCGGTAGCGCCCGTCCCGCCACTCCACCATGGACCGGTCGACCAGCTGGGTGAGCGGATCGAGCGGGTCGAGGCCGGCCACCTCGGCCGCGGCCGCCAGGTCGAAGCCACCCGCGAACACGCCGAGCCGGCGCAGCAGCTCCTGCTGGGGGATGTCGAGCAGCTCGTAGCCCCAGTCGATGGCCGCGCGCATGGTCTGGTGCCGGGCCACCGGCGACCGGCCGGTGAGCAGGTCGAGCTGGCGGTCGAGGCGCGACACGATCTCGGACAGCGGCAGCGCGCGCAGCCGGGCCGCGGCCAGTTCGATCGCCAGCGGCAGGCCGTCCAGGCGGCGGCACAGTTCGGCGGCGACGGCCTGTTCGGCCGGGGCGAGCCCGGTGCCGCCGCGCGCCGCCGCCACCCGGTCGGCCAGAAGCCGTACGGCGTCGGACTGCGGATCGGTCGCACCGGGGGCCGGGGTGGACAGCCCGCCCAGGGTGAAGATGACCTCGCCGCTGAGACCGAGCTGTTCCCGGCTGGTCGCCACGAGCCGCAGACCCGGGCAGGTGGCCAGCAGCGTGTACGCCAGTTTCGCAGCCTCGGCCAGCACGTGCTCACAGTTGTCGAGCACGAGCAGCACCCGCCCGCCGAGGTGCCGGGTCACCGTGTCGAGCATCGGGGTGCCGGGTTCCTCGCGGATGCCGGCCGCCGCGGCCAGCCGGTTCTCCAGCGGTCCCTCACGGTGCTCGGCCAGCTCGACCACGTGCACCGTCTCGTGGTCGGCGGCCACCTCGCGGGCCAGTTCGACGCTGAGCCGGGTCTTGCCGGCCCCGCCCGGTCCGACGATCGTCAGCAGCCGGGCCGTGCCGAGCAGGTCGATCACCCG
Source organism: Paractinoplanes ovalisporus (assembly GCF_016834655.1). Classification (GTDB taxonomy): domain Bacteria; phylum Actinomycetota; class Actinomycetes; order Mycobacteriales; family Micromonosporaceae; genus Actinoplanes; species Actinoplanes ovalisporus. Next base: position 64,118 of record NZ_JAENHP010000023.1, on the reverse strand, counting down.
GTCGAGTTCGGCCCGCCGTCCGATGAACCGGTTGCGTTGCGCGGGCACACCGGGCGCCGGGCGGTCGAGGGTCGGATCCTGCCTCCGTACGGCGGCGGCCAGCGCGTCGAGCTCAGGGCCGGGGCGGGCGCCCAGGTCGTCCAGGGCCGCGGCCGTCCGGTCGTACGTGGAAAGCGCCTCACCCGCCCGTCCGGAGCGGTAGAGCGCCAGCATCAGCTGCTTGACCAGGCCCTCGGCGGTGGGCTGGGCGGCCACCCAGCCGGCCAGTTCGGTCGCGGCCTCGACGTGCCGGCCCGCGGCCAGGGCTCGCTGCGCCCACTCCTGCCGCGCGTTCAGCCGCAGCTCGGCGAGCCGGGCCGAGGCCGCTGCCACGCTCGGTCCGGCCGCCACCCCCTCGTACGCGTCGCCCCGCCACAGATCGAGGTCGTGCGACTCCTCGAACTCGGCCGCGTCGAAGGTCGCGCCGGACAGGTCGAGCCGGTAGCCGCTCGGGGCCGTGCCGACCCGGTCGCCCACCACCTTGCGCAGCGCCGAGACGTGCATCTGCAGCGTCGCCGTGGCCGTGGACGGCGCGCCGTCGGGCCACAACTCACCCAGCAACCGCTCGACCGTGACCGGTTTGCCGCGCGCCGCAAGCAGCACCGCCAGCAGCGCCCGCGGTTTCGGCGGCACCGCCACCTCACCCTGGTCCCCGCACACCCGAACCGGCCCCAGAACCTCGAACCGCACCCGCGCCTCCGCTACGCCGCTTCACCCAGGACCACTATTGGTGCGACCGGCCATTCACGACAGCGAAGTCCCGGTCAGCGCTTTCGGCTGATCGGTCGTGTGGCACCGCTGATCGTATGAGTTGCCATTCTCCGGGCCGCGGCGGAAATAGGCAGCATTGCTCGGCCGATGGGAGGGCCACACCATCACAACGGGGGATTCTCTGGTCACCGCGCGCGTTAGATGCTCGCAACCGGACGATTTCTGAGGAAGATATTGGTGGACGGGAGCCGGCTGCGTGGCCAGACAAACGCGGAAACCTGTTCGGGCGGCGACCGGGAAACGAAGTTTTCTCATTTGGCTCTCCGGGGCCGATCCGGACACATTGGCCCGGAGCCCGCGCGAGCGCCGCAAATTCTCCGGGCTGGGCGGGGTGGTGCTCACCACCTCCTGCATGGCCGCCGTGTCGGCCGCCTTCGCGCTGCACAACGGCGCCCGCGCCCCGCTGTGGGTCGCGCTGGTCGTGGCCGTGCTGTGGGGGGTGGCGATCGCCAACCTGGACCGCTGGCTCGTCGCCGCGGCCTCCCGGCGCGACAAGTGGTGGCAGAACCTGGGGACGCTGGTTCCCCGTCTGCTGCTCGCGCTCGTGATCGGCGCCGTGGTGTCGACGCCGCTGGTGTTGTGGATCTTCCAGAGCGAGATCCAGGCCCAGCTCACCGTCACCCAGCAGGCCGAGCGGAACGCGTTCGAGACGAACCTGAGGAACGACGCCCGGTTCGCGGTCATCCCCGCGCTGGAGAAGGAGGTCAACGATCTCCAGAAGACGGCGGCCGGCGCGGTCGCCGGCGGCCCGGTCTCCGACGACCCGGCGGTGGCCCGCGCCCAGACCGAGTTCGACCGGATCGACAAGCAGTACACGGCGGCCCAGGCCAGCGCGATCTGTGAGTTCGACGGCACCTGCGGCACCGGCAAGAAGGGCGGCGGGTCGGCCTACAAGACCAAGCTCAAGGTCGCCCAGGATCTGCGGGCCCAGCGCGACGCGGCCAAGCAACGGCTCGACGCCGCCCAGAACGCGGCCCTGACCAGGCAGAGCGCGACCGCCAGCGGCCAGCAGGCCGACGCCCGCCAGGACCTGCCGGCCAAGCAGGAGGAGTTGGCCCGGCTCAAGTCGCTGAAGGCCCAGGAGGAGGACGCCTACCTCGTCGACAGCCGCAACGACCGCGGACTGCTGGCGCAGATCGAGGCGCTCAGCAAGATCACCGACAGCAACGGGACGCTCAAGACGGCCTACCTCACGCTGCTGCTGTTCATCACGGCCATCGAGATCCTGCCGGTGTTCACCAAGTTCCTGCTCAACATCGGCAAGGCCTCGGCCTACGACGAGATCCTGGCCTCGGCCGAGCGCACCGACGTCGAGGTGGCCAAGGCCAACCTGAAGCTGGAACGCGAGCGGCGCGAGAAGGAATACGCGGAACGGGCCGAACGCGAGGCCGAGGTCGACGCCGACCTGCGCAACCGGGAGATCGCCCGGTGGCGTTCGGACGAGATCCGCCGGATGAAGGGCCAGCGCACGGCCAGGACGACGACCACGTCGCGCTGGCGTTCGGCGCTGCCGGGCCAGCGAGCCGACCGGCAGACGACCGTGGGCTACAACGAGTGGCCGGACGAGGAGGAGCGCGACGGAGCGGGCGGCGAGACGACGTCCTTCGGCGGCTCCGACGGAACCGCCAACGGCTGGCGCTTCCGCGACTGATCGACACGACAAAGGTGGCGGTTCCCGCGAGGGGTGCCGCCACCTTGGTCGGTCGCTACGAGGTGTAGACGACGAAGACCCGTATGACGCCCGGCTTCGCTCCGTCGCGAGTCTCGTTCCACTGGACGGTCTGACGCTCGACCTTGTCGAAGAGCTGGTTCAGATCGAGATGTTCGATCAGACGCCGTGACCGCTCCTCCGCGTCGGGTTTCGCCTCGGCCAGGATGAACACGGCACCGACCTCGCGCCCGCCCTGGGCCTCGGCGAACTTCCGGTCGAATTCCCGTGCGTCGGCATCGGACTGGTTCTCCCCGTCCCGCGCCGGCGACAGGTCGATCCGGGCGATCCTCTTCGGCGTGACAACCGGCGGTGTGGTCGTCTCGCGGACGACCGGCGTGGGATCGGTCGGCGCCGGAATTTCGGGCCGGTCGTCCGGCTTGAGCAGCACCACCAGCGCGATCACAGGCACCGCGACGAACGCCGCCGCCACCACGGCCGCGCCCGCCCACTTCAGCCGTTTCTGGTTGCGGTCGTCCAGCTTGGTCAACAGGCCCTTCGGGTCCGGCGAGATCCGGCGCCGGGTCTCGAGCCGGTCGCGGTCGTGATTCCGGTCCCGGTCGTGGTCGTGGTCGCGATTCCGGTCGCGATCCGGGACGTAGGTGACATCCGGTGGATCCTGCACGGCCGTCTGGAACGGGACCGGGGTCGCCCGCGCACCCGCCGGGACGTGGGCCGGCCGGGACCGGCGCTCAGCCACCGCGATCGCCGCCGTCGTGTCGGAGGGCAGTGGTGTCTGCTCCTGCACCTGGCGGCTCACGGCCAGCAGCTCGCCCCGCGGCGCCTCCGGATCGTGCTCGGCCAGCACGCGCAACCCGCCCGCCAGCAGATGCCCGGCCAGCCGGTAGTCGGGCCGCACCCGGCCGACCAGCTCGGTGAGCCAGCCCTCGGTCTCGTCCATCGACTTCGAGCGCAGCCAGCTGTTCGTGACCCCGGTGGCGATGGACTCCAGGGCGGCCGACCCGTCGTCGCGCCGGGCCAGGTTGGGCCGGTCCGCCGCCTTGATCAGGTCAACCACCGTGACGGCCGGGAGCCAGCGCAAGGTCGGGTTCTGGCACAGGGAGGCCAGCAGCACCAGGGGATCCGGCTCGAAGTCCAGTTCCGTCCGGACCACGTCGGTCACGGCCTTCTGGATGTTCAGGTCGTAGAGGACCTTCTCCTGTTGCGCGTGGTAGAGGCTGGGCCAGGTGTCTTTGTCCAAGCCAAGCGCCAGCAGGAAGGGCCGCCCGGCGGCCGCGTCGGCGGAGTCGGCCCAAACCGTCCGCAACCACACGCCGGCGTGCTTCTCCAGTTCGGCCGCCGGGTAGTCGGCGGTGAGCACGTCGATCAGCCGGTCGTGCCACGTGTCGGGCCCGGGCTGCTCGGCCGTGGGCAGGCCGAGCAGGTTGCGGGAGTCGCTGCGCTGTGCCTGCAGCAGCTCCCGGAGGATCAGGCTGAAGGCGCCCGGATGCAGCACCTGCGATATCAGCTGCGACGCGTCCTCGGGGCGGCGGCCGGCCCACTGCGTCAGCAGCTTGGGGTGCTCGGCCAGCAGCTCCTGAGCGCCCATCGGTGAGACGACCATGTCGGCGACGTCGTCGATGCCCAGCTTGCGGGTGGACCGGCGGATCCGGGAGATGAGCTCGGCCAGGTCGCGGCTGCCGCGCCGCAGGTCGGCGTCGACCTTGCCGCGCACGGCCTGCCCGGCGAACTCCTCGAAGCCTTCGATCCGGGGCCCGTCGAGCAGCTGCCGGAGATCCTGGGTGGAGGCGATCGCCTCCTCGAACGAGGCGGCGACGGTGCCGGCCCGGCGCGGCTCCCACTGGCGGAACTCCTCGGGCCAGGCCCCGGAGACCTCCCGGCGCTTGGTGCGTCCGGGCGGCACCAGCGCGCACGTCGTCCACGACCAGTTGCGGGCGTCGGCCTCGGGCAGCACGCCGAGCACGCAGGCGATGATGCGGGCGGTGTCGGCCGGTCCGAGCCCGACCGGGATCCGGTCCTGGGCCGCGATCAGGCCACGCAGCACCTCGCGGACCCCGGCCGCGAACCGGGCCTCGGACATCTGCGGCTCGGCCGGTCGGACCCCGGTCGCCTCGATGCCCCGCCGCCAGGCGTCGGCCGCCTCCAGGTCCTCCGTGGCGAAGGCGAACCGGCAGGTGCCGGCCACGCCGAAGCCGCCGTCGCCGAGCCGGCCCTGCACCACGAAGCACCAGGTGCGACGGCGCCCGACCTGCACGTGCCGCAGGGTCCAGATCGGATGCCGGCCGGTGTCACGGATCCCGTCCGGTGGCTGGCTCAGATCGGTGCGCAGCAACCCCTCCGCCGCGGCCCAGTACTCGGCGGGGGCGTCGCTGTCCCGGCGCTGCGGGCTGAACCCGGTCCCGGTCAGGTCCGCCCACTGGACGACCGCCATCCCGTTCTTCATCGGCGTGCCCTCTCCAACAGAGCCAACAGAAGCTGCGTGAGGCCGGCCGCCCGGTCGTCGACGGGTGGGAAGCGGTCGCGTGGATCGAGCGGTTTCAGATGGAGGTTGTCCACCGCCACCGGCACCGTGGTCAGCGGCGAGCAGAGGAAGAACCGCAGCTCGATCCACGGCTCCTGTTGCATCCGGAGCAGGGCCGTCTCCTGGTTGAGCGCGTACGCGATGCCGCAGCCGACCGTCGACATCACCAGGTCGCGGATGAGGAACTCACCGGCGCTGCCCGGCCGCCGGGCCGAGTCGAGATGCTCGTCGAGGGTGGGCACCCGGATCTGCTGCGGGAGCTCGGCGTTGCTGGTCGCCTGGATCTTGATGTGGCTGTCCGTGCCCCAGTGCAGCAGTTTCCAGAACTCGGCCTCCTGCGAGTAGTGGTCGAGCAGCCCGCGGGCCACCTGTTCGATGCGCAGCCGGCGACCGGAGGCGGCCGCGTTGGCCGAGCCGCGCAGGTATCCGAACAGCCGGGCGGCGTCCGGGTCGGCGCCGGCCAGCTCCTTCATCCACCGGTTGAGGGCGAACGACAGGTAGCGGGCGGCGCCGCGCTGCACCTGACCGGGCGTGCCCAGATCGGTCAGATGCAGGCCGGACTTGCTCAGGGCGGCGTGGATCAGGTCGCACTTGCTCACCGCCACCAGCATCTGCAGGGCCCGGCCCTCGTTGCGGGCGAACGGGCCGTCGATCACCGTGATCCGCCGGCCGATGGTGTCCTGGATCTGCTCCCGGTTGATCCGCACGACGTCGGTGCCCGCCGGTCCGGACGTGCCTGGTCGCAGGCTGCCGTCCAGCTGGGCCTGCTCGTCGGTGCCGGGGTCGACCGCGATCCAGTCCATCGCCCGCGGCGCCACGGCCGGGTCGACCACCCAGACCAGCGCGTCGAAGGCGCTCAGCTTGCCGGCCTCGCGGCGGTTGACCGCGTTGGGCATGAACAGCTCGCCCGGCAGATCGGCCACCCCGGTCCAGGTGCGGTGATCGTCGCTGTCGGTGCGCAGCACGAGCGGCTGGCGGAACCCGGTTCCCCAGTCCTCGGCCCGTCTCCGGCCGTCCAGCACGGTCTTCTCGATCAGCGCCTGGATCGCGTGCAGGGCATCCGGGAACTCCTCCTCCATGATGCCGGACGGGTAGGAGGCGTTGCCGGTGCTGGTCGGGGCGATCGCCGTGCCGCTGTAGCGCGTCTCGTTGAAGTGTTCGACCCGGTTGGCCGTCGGCAGCGCCTCCAGGGGGCTCAGTTCGCGGCTGCGGATCCGGCCCACGTCGTCGTCGTCATCGGTGTGGGTGAGGATGTCGAGGTTCTGGCTGAGCGTGCGGATCAGCAGGTACGTCTTGCCGCTGGCGGGTGAGCCGACCGCGGCCACCATGTTGAAGTCGTCGACCCGCTGCCGGGCGTCGCCGCCGCGGTGCGCGCCGGCCCGGAAGGCCGGTGTCTCGTCGGGGAACACGTGCCCGTCGCCGCAGAGCAGGTAGACGAACTCGACGTCGTGCGGATTGAACCGTGGGCCGGTCGACTCGGCCGGCGGGAAGTTGCCGGCCAGCATGGTGACCCGCCACGGATGCCGGTGCTGGTTCTGCTTGTCGGCCGCGCCGACCTCGAGGCGAAACGACGGCGGCCGCACGAACCGGTCGCTCTCCTCGTCGATCTCGGGCTCGTCGACCCCCAGCGACGACCCGCAGACCGGGCAGACGGTGCCGAACCGCTTGGTCAGGTCGTCGGTGGGCGGCGGCGGTCGGCGCCTCATGCGACGGCCCAGACGAGCAGGAACACGATCAGGGCGCCGGCTGTGCCCAGCCCCACCCCGACCACGGTGCCGACCAGCCGGCCCTCGCGGACCGCGCCGCCGAGATATCCGGCCACCGCGTCGCGTACCTGAACCACGTCGCGGTCCGCTCGCGTGGCCGGATCGGCGTCCAGCCACTTGCCGAACCGGTAGCCGTAGGGGGCGAACGCCTCGCCCGGGTCGCCGCAGCGCTCTTCGACGCGACGCCGCAGCATCTCTTCCCAGATCACGCCGATCACCTTCCGATCACGAATGCGTTCAACGCGATGAGCAGTCCGGCGCCGGTGAGCCCGCCGCCCCACAGCCACATCGCCAGCCGGGCCTGACTCTCGGCGAGGTCACCGGCGACCTCGTCGATGACCTCGTAGGCCCGCCGGACCAGCTGCGGCTTGCCGGCCGGATGTGCGCGCGTCTCCTGGCGCACACGGTCCACCGCGCGGACGGCGACGGGCGGGGCCTCCGGCGTACGGACGGGGGAGGGTTCGACCGGGGTGCGCACCTCGGTGCACTCGGCCTCGGCCCGGACCAGCCGCTGCAGCCACTCGGCGGCCCACGGGTCTTGGCGTTCCAGCGCGAGCGAGCCGCCCGGGCCGGTGCCGAACGGTTCGGCCAGCGCCCGGACCAGCGGCTCCCAGCGTGGGTCAGGCCAGAGGGCGGCCAGCGCGCGGAGCATCTTCTCCTCGTCGTCGGCGATCCGCCCCCCGGCCGGGTCGGTGGCGTCGGGCGCGAGGGCCAGCTGCTCCACCCATTCCCGGCCGGCCAGGGCGCAGAGCACCATCAGCATCAGGCCGAAGCGGTCCTGGGCATAGAGATGCCCGGCCCGGGGCGGCCCGGCCACCCGGCCCAGTCGCAGGTCGCGCAGGGCCCGGTAGTCGTAGAGCTCGCTGGAGCGCAGTGCCCGCGGCGGCGGGGTGGTGCGGGTGGCCGCGTCCGTGTCGATCAGGGCGTACTCCGACATCGGGGGCAGGTTCTCCGGGAAGTAGGTGTACCGGCACACGTTGTCGGGCTTGATGTCGCAGTGCGCCCACTCCTGCTGGTGCAGCAGATCGAGACCGGCGGCCAGGGTCTCGAACATCGACAGGTTCTCGGTTGCCGGGTGCGGGTCGCCGTGGTGATCGGCCTCCCAGTTCATCGGGTCGATGCGGGGGGAGACGGCCAGCAGCACGCAGTCGGGCTGGGTCTTGTCGCCCAGCCACGGCGGCAGGTGCCGGCGCAACTGGGCGACGATCTGGTCCGAGGGCACGCCGAGCCGGGTGGTCACCGCGCCGGCCAGCTCCTCGGGGCGGCCGTCGCCCCGTACCACCTGCACCGGGACGACGGCCCAGGGCGGTTTGAAGGCCATGCCCCGCTGGCCGGGCAGGAAATTGTTCACGTGCTGCAGGGCGCCGGCCTGGCGGTGCAGGTGCTGGCGCAGGGTGTCGGCGTCACCCACGGTGGCGCAGCGGTAGATCTTGACGTGCCACTCCAGCCAGCCGTCGCGCTCGTTGGCCGCGGTGGTGAAGATGACCTGCGTACTGATCGCCACCAGCTGGTCGGCGGCGGCGTTGCCGCTCAGCGGGGGCACCTCGAACTCGACCGGCTTGGACAGCAACGACTCCGGCGGCCGGACCCGCAGCAGCGCGCGGCCCTGCGGCCCGGCCAGGTCGATCATCAGCGGGGCATCGTCATCGGCCATGGTGGCCCTCCCAGTCGACGCTGTAGGTGAGACGGGTGGTGGCCGGGCCCGAGGCGTAGACCAGGGAGCCTCGGGCCCGGGCCTCGATCGCACCGCTGAGCGGCAGCGGTGTGTCGTCGACGCGGATCTCGTACTGCGGGCGGTGCGACGACCGGCGGAACGCGAACTGCCCGTGGTGGTTGCGCACCTGCAGCAGCGGGCCGCGCGGCACCCAGATCGCGTACTCCGGCAGCTGCATGAGCGCGCCGCGCACCGGTGCGCGGCTGCCCCAGCGGCCGACCGCCAGCCAGTTCGAGGCGGCGCCGACCCGGCACGGCCAGACGTTCTTGTCGTCGTAGCGCAGGGTGAGCACGGCGATGGGCTCGTACGCGTCCGGGCGCCGGGGCGGGGTGTCGTCCCGTGGCGGCGCCGGCCGGGGCACGGGCGGCGGCAGGAACGTGAACTCGAAGCCCGGCGGCGGCAGACCGGGGTCCTCGGCGAACGAGAAACGTGGTTTCAGCTCGGCACTGAGCATTCCCCTGAGGTGGGCCAGGCCGTCGGTGTAGATCCAGTCCTGGGACCACGCCGACAGCGGGCCTACCGTGGTCACGGTGATGTGCGGGGCCAGACCGGCGGCCCGCAGCCCGGCCGTGTTGGCCAGGTTGCAGTAGCGCACCACGGCCTCGTGGAAGGCGTCACGGACGACTCGCTCGTCCATCACCGGTCTCCGATCGTCGTACGGATGGCGCTGAGCAGCCGGTCGGCGCCGGACTGGGCCGGGACGACCGCGGCGAACGCCGTCTTCCCGTCGGGGGTGAAGCCGCAGACCCACTGCAGGGATCCGGCGGTGACCAGGTCGACGTGCAACCCGTCCGAGAGGGGGTAGTCGCTCGCCTTCAGCTGCTCGGCGACCTCGGGCGGGAAGGCGGCGACCGGCGGCCGGGCCGGGGTGACATCGGACAGCCCGGTGGCCGGGTAGGTGATCCGCTCGACGATCCGCGGGTGGACGGCCCGGCCGCCGTTGCCGACCGCGCCCGCGAGCACGGCCAGGGTCAGCGGCGTGCCGTGCGCGCCGGTCGGAGTGGACGGATCGGGCACGCAGGAGACGGCCGTTCCGGTGAGCCGGTCGGCGGTCCAGCGCTGCGGCCCGTCGCAGCGGCCCACCCGCAGGCCCAGGCGGGTAGCGGTCCCGGCCGGGGCGGCGGCCCACACGGGCGTGAGGGCATCCCCGTACGGATAACTCTGACCGAGCACCCCGTCGGGCCGGGGCGTGCGGCCGGGGTCGGCGTAGGACCACCGCCAGCACTGGTCCTGCCCGGCGCCGTCCCGCGAGCGGCGGCGGCAGTCGGCGTCGGCCGTGGAGTCGTCCACCTGGCCGGCGTCGTCCCGGCGTACGTAATTGTCGTGCTCCTCGGCGAAGTCGCGTTGCGCCTCGTCATCGACGTCACCGGCCGCGGCCGTGCCCGGGGTGGACGCGCTGACCAGCACCCGGCCGGTGGACGCGTCCAGGATCACCACGGCGGCCGACGGCTCGTCGTGCAGCGCGGCCGCGATCCGGTGCTGCCGGGCCGGGTCGATGGTCAGGGCGAGGTCGCCGTCGACCCGGTCGCGGGGAGCCGGGGCCAGCCGCTCGCGCAGGCTGGTGCCACTGCTGATCTCCATCACCCGCGGGTACGACGTGCGCAGCGGCCCGGCGGCGGACAGCAGACGGCCGAGGTCGTCCGCCTCCATCCCGGCCAGCTCGTCCCGGTTCTCGGGGGTCCAGTCGCCGGAGTGCCGGTCGAGCACGAGACGGCCCCCGCCGGGGAACGACACCGCGACCCGGGTGCGGGCCAGGGTGATCAGGTCGGTCGAGCACTGCTCCGGGTCGGGTCCGGGCGAGCCCAGGCCGTCCAGGTCGGGGGTGCGGCTGTCGCAGATCGGCCGGTTCGGCGAATACGTGGTGGGCAGGCGCAGGCTGCCGATGCGGGGCGCCGCGTACGGCACGGTGGTCAGCACCGCGACGATGACGATCAGCACCGCGGACAGGGCGGAGGCGGTGACCGGCCGCAGACCGGGCGCTCGGGCCGCGCGGTCGGCGGGCCCGTCGGCGCGGGCCACGGCGAGCAGCAGGGCCACACCCATGCCGATGGCGAGTGTGGACTGCCCGCCGCGGGACAGCAGCGGCGCCGGGATGCCGGTGTGCGGGACGACGTTGGCCGTGGCCGCCAGCACGAACAGGAACTGTCCGGTGAGCATCGTCCCCAGCCCGGCCGCGAACAGCACCAGCAGCGACGGGCGCCCGGCGGCCGGATCCAGGGTCGCGGCCCGCACCAGGGCGGCGCTGAGCAGCGCGAGCAGCAGACCGGCGGCGATCACGACCAGGCCGCCGAGCTTGTTCCAGACCACGGCCAGCACGAAGTCGGTCGACCCGGCGGGCACGGCGGCCGAGACCCGGTCGTGCAGCCCGCGCCCCCACAGCCCGCCGTCGGCGGTGGCGGCGATGGCCCGGGAGACCTGCGACCGCTCGCTCTCGGCGTCGGCCGCCAGCGAGCGCAGGCAGGCCACCCGCCCGTCCGGCACGTCCTGGTCGACGTGGGCCGGGGCGTCGACCACGGCGCAGGGGGCGTCCCAGCGGAAGCGCCACGGATCGTTCCAGACCCGGCCCCGCTCGCCGATGTAATCGGTGGTCAGCAGGGCCAGCGTGGCCGCGATGAGCAGCACCGCCGCGCCCACGAAGAGCCGGTACGCGGCGACGATCGCGAAGCCGTGCCGGCCGCTCTCGCCGGGCAGGCGGTTGCGGTCCAGATTGTGCCGGGTGGCATACCAGGTGACGCCCATGGTGGCCAGGGCGGCCGGGACGATGGTGCCGAAGTCGTGGCGCAGCCCGCTGGCCACCGCCACGACCGCGAAGACACCCAGCGGGAGCAGCAGGAACCGGTAGTTGCGACAGAGCGCGGGCAGCGCCGAGCCGTAGCCGTGCCGGGCCGCCGCCCGCCGGATGTCGGCGAACCCGTCGCTGAGCCGCCCACCCTGGAAGCGGTGGCTCTCCTGGGCCACCACGAAGGCCAGGGCGGCGCAGAACAGGATCTTGCCGTACTCGGCGGTGGCCACCGGCCCGGCGGTCAGCGCGACCCCGCCGCCGGCGAACAGCAGCGGCAGCAGGAACGGCACGGCCACCACGGTCAGCAGCACCGCCGTGCGGAGCGGCCGGCCCGCCTCCTCGGGGAAGTCGCTGCGCCGGGCCCAGGCCGCCCACCGGCCCAGCCCGCGCCGCCCCAGGAACGCGAGCAGCAGGACCACCGCGATGATGCCGAGCAGCGGCTGCACCAGCGCCGACCACGCCGCGCTCCAGCTGTCGGCCGTGATCGCATGGCCGAAACCGGTGCGCGGGTCGGGGACGACCACGAGCCGGACCGCCAGCAGCGCCCCCAGCTCGACCAGCACGGTCACCGTGACCAGCACGGCGAGCACCGGCCCGCGGATCGAGTAGCCGCCGGCGCCCGGGAACGGGTCGCGGAGCCGGTTGAACGCCAGACGACCCAGCACGACGGTGGTGACCAGGATGACGGGCACCCACACCGCGTAGGCCGGACCGGCGAAGAAGAACGGCGCCGCGACGAGGACGTGCGGAGCCAGCATGGTCAGCCCGGCCGGACTGAACACACCGTTGAGCAGGATCTGGCCGCGGAGCAGAAACCGTATCGCGGCAATTCCCGCCCAGCCGAGGCCGAGCAGAACGCAAATACCGTCATGCGCCGGCCCTGTGAAGAAGTTCGTGATGATGTGCCGACACCTCCGTCAATTCGCGACGGCCGGTATATACATATCCCAGGTAAAAGAGCCGTGCATCGGTGGTTAACCTGGCCGGGGGAAGGCCGAAAGGGCGGTTCCCTCAACCGTTCGGAGCCGGGCGGTTCAGCCCTTCACAGTCTTGCGCGGATCACCTTGGGCGGCGTCCTGCGGAGACCGTCCACAAGGGATGATCGGTTTATCGATGAATGCTCCGGAATTACTCACCCGAACGGCTGAACTGTTCCGGCCCGTGTCTTTGGCGGTTTTTTGGCGGCCCCGGTCAGGCTCTGATCACCAGGTGAGGACAGGGAGAGAGAACATGCCTTTTGTACGTCGTACCAGCTCAGCCGTGGTGGCTGTCCTCGCGGCGGTGACCCTGGCCGCATGCGGCGCGGTCTCGGACGACGCCGATGCCGATGCCGTCTCCGGAGATGCCGGCGACAGCGAGTTCTCGCTCGGCCCCAAGGTGGACATGACCTTCGAGCTGGACGGGGCGACCACGCTGAAGGGCAAGCAGACCGCGCTGGCGCCCTCGCTCAACGGCAAGTTCCTCAAGAGCTGCGACGAATACTCACAGGGCACCAAGCAGGACGACGGCAAGACCCTGTTCGCCATCGCCGGCCTGCTCGACGGCAACGTCGACGGTCGCAAGGTGACGGTCGAGCTGTGGATCGACGACTACACCGGGCCCGGCACCTATCCGAAGGACCAGCTGGTCGCCCCCGGCTCGCGGCCCAGCATCGCGATCGACAACAAGGTCTACGGCACCTGGCCCGAGAGCACGTCGAGCGAGGTGACCACCGACGGTGACGGCGGCGGCACCTGGACGTTCCGCAAACTCGCGACCACCGGCGAGGGCGGTCTGCCGGGCGACCCGGTCGACGGGACCTTGAAGTGGACCTGCAGCAACCCCTGACCTTATGTTCGAGGGGTGGGCGAGGAGGCCTTCCGGCTGGAGGAAGCGGTCGCGGACGTTTACCGCGACCTCCGGCTGGCGTCCGTCCTGCGCCGGCTGCTGCGGCACACCGCCCGGCTGACCGGCTCGGCCGCGGGCAGTGTCTCGCTCGTGGACGCGGAGGCCGGGCATTACACGAAGGCCGCCGAACACGGCGCGCTGTGCCGGCTCGGCGACACGTTCCCGCTCGACGAGGGCGCTACCGGCATGGCCTTCGCGAGCCGGCGACCCGTGGTGATCGAGGAGTACGGCCGGTTGCGGGCCGGGCACCTGGCGGGCTCGGACCCGGCCCGGCGCGGCCCGGCGGCGGCGGTGCCGATCTGGTGGCGGGGTGACGTGATCGCAGTCAGCGTCACCTTCGCGCCCCGGGCCGGCGTGTTCACGGCCCGCGAGGTCGACGACCTGGAGGCGCTGACCCAGACCGCGGCGGCCGCGATCGTGCGGGCCGACCAGCCGTCCCGGTCGCCGCTGACGGCTCGCGAGGGCGATGTGCTCGAGCTGATGTGGCGGGGCTTGACCTACCGGGAGGTCGCGACCCGGCTCGGGTTGTCGCCCAAGACCGTCGAGAAGCACGTCGCCGCGATCATGCGGAAGACCGGCACGTCGAACCGGACGGCGGCGGTGGTGACCGCGCTGAGCAACGGCTGGCTGGGCCTGGGGGATTCACCCCATACCGCGTACGGGTGACGGTGGCTTGACTGGGCGCATGCCCGTCGTGTCCCTGAAGGAGATCCTCGGCCGCGCGCTCGCCGACCGGTACGGGGTGGCCGCCTTCAACATCGTCAACGACCTGAGCATCGAGTCCGTCCTGGCGGCGGCCGTCGAGGAACGCGCCCCGGTCATCCTGCAGACGTCGGTCAAGACCGTGAAGCAGTACGGCCGGGCCCAGCTCAAGGACATCTTCGACACGCTCGTCCGCGGGGTCGACGTGCCGGTCACGCTGCACCTGGACCACTGCCCCGACCGTACGGTGATCTCGGACTGTCTCGCCGGCGGCTGGAACTCGGTCCTGTTCGACGCGCACGACCTCGACGTCGCCGAGAATCTCAAGCAGACCGTCGAGGTGGTCGCGGAGGCCCGGCGTACGGGAGCGCACGTCGAGGGGGAGATCGAGGGCATCCAGGGCGTCGAGGACGATCTGGGCTCGGACGACGCCTCCCGGATCCAGTCGCTCGAGGTGGCCGTCGACTTCATCACCCGTACGGGCGTGGACTGTTTCGCCCCGGCCATCGGCAACGCGCACGGGCAGTACAAGCAGGCGCCCACCCTGAACGCGCAGCGCGTGACCGATCTGGTCGAGGCGACCGGCGTCCCGATGGCGCTGCACGGCGGCACCGGGCTGTCGGACGAGCAGTTCACCGACCTCATCGCCCGCGGCTGCGCCAAGGTCAACATCTCGACGGCGCTCAAGGAAAGCTATCTCAAGTCGAGCCTGGAGGCGCTGCTGGCGGCCCGCGAGAAGGACAAGTGGGATCCGCCGACGCTGTTCCGGCACCAGCGGGCGGCCGTGCTCGAGATGGCCCGGCAGCACATCCGGCTCTTCGGGGGATCGGGGAAGGCCTGGTGACCGCGCTCGTCTTCGACTGCGACGGGGTGCTGGCCGACACCGAGCGGTACGGCCACCTGCCCGCGTTCAACGCCACCTTCGAACACTTCGGACTGCCCGTACGGTGGTCCGAGCGCGAGTACGGCGAGAAGCTGAAGATCGGCGGCGGCAAGGAACGGATGGCCAGCCTGTTCGCCGACCCCGCCTTCGCCGCCGCAGTCGGGGACGCCGACCGTACGGAACTGCTGCTCACGTGGCACCGGGCGAAGACCGCCGCGTTCAAGCAACTGGTCGCCGACGGACGCATCCCGCCCCGCCCGGGCATCGCGCGGATCATCCACGCCGCCCTGGACGCGGGCTGGACCGTGGCCGTGGCGTCGACCTCGGCCGAGGAGTCGGTGCGGGCCGTGCTCGAGAACGCGGTCGGGCCCAACCGCATCCCGGTCTTCGCCGGTGACGTGGTGCCGGCCAAGAAACCCGACCCGGCGATCTATGAGCTGACCGTCGAACGCCTCGGGCTCGACCGGGCCGACACGCTGGTGGTCGAGGACTCCCGCAACGGGCTGCTGGCCGCGACCGGCGCCGGGCTGCGCTGCCTGGTCACGGTCAACGACTACACCCGCGCCGAGGACTTCACCGAGGCCGCGCTGGTGGTCTCGGAACTGGGCGACCCCGGCCGCCCGCCGGTCGAGGTGCTGGCCAACCGCAGCGCCGCCCGGCCCGGCGACTGTCTGACGCTCGACGACCTGCGCGCCTGCCTGGAGGAGCCACGATGAGCCTGGCCGACACGGAACTGGTGGTCCGGACGATCGCCGACACCGCGATCGAGAACGAGAAGTACTTCGGCGACCTGGACTCGGTCGTGGGCGACGGCGACTTCGGCTACTCGCTGGCCCGCGGCTTCGAGAAGCTGCTGGAGGGCTGGGACGACCTCGACCGCACCGACGCGGGGACGTTCCTCAAACGTACGGGAATGGTGATCGCCTCGCGCATCGGCGGCACCTCCGGACCGCTCTGGGGCACCGCCTTCATGCGGGCCGGCGGGGCCGTCGCGGGCGCGACCGACCTCAGCCACGAGCAGGTCGTGGCGATGCTGCGGGCGGCGATCGAGGGCATCAAGGCGCGCGGCCAGTCCGACGTGGGGGACAAGACGCTGCTGGACGCGCTGGTGCCGTTCACCGACGCCCTGGAGGCCGGGACGATCACCGAGGCCGCGGCGGCGGCCCGGGCGGCCGCCGACGCCACCAGCGGAATGGTCGCCAAGCGAGGACGTGCTGCGTACACCGGCGAGCGCAGCCGAGGCTCGGTCGACGCCGGTGCCACCGCGGTGGCGGTCATCGCCGAACGGATCAGTGAGATCTGGCAGAAACAAGGAGCGTCGTCGTGAAGAAGTTCGTCAACGATCCCAAGAGTTTCGTCCCGGAGATGCTCGAGGGGCTCGCCCTCGCCAACCCCGGCACCCTCAAGTACATCCCCGCCTACAACCTGATCATGCGGGCCGACGCGCCGAACGAGAACAAGGTCTCCATCGTGCAGGGCTCCGGCTCCGGCCACGAACCGGCCCACGTGATGGTGGTCGGCCAAGGGATGCTCGACGCGGCCTGCCCCGGCGACGTGTTCGCGGCGCCACCGATGGACTACGTCTATGAGACCGCGAAGCTGATGGCCTCGCCCAAGGGCGTGCTGCTGCTGGTGAACAACTACACCGGCGACCGCATGGCGTTCGACATGGGCAAGGAGATGGCCGAGGCGGACGGCGTACGGTGCGAGATCCTCACGGTCAATGACGACGTGGCCGTGCAGGACTCGCTCTACACGGTCGGCCGGCGTGGCGTGGCCGGCAACTTCTTCGTCATCAAGGCCGTCGGGGCCGCCTCCGAGCAGGGCGCCGACCTCGACGAGCTGCTGCGCATCGGCCGCAAGGTCAACGACGTCACCCGGACGATGGGGGTCGCGCTGACCGCCTGCACGCCGCCGGCCAAGGGGTCGCCGCTGTTCGACCTCGGCGGCGACGAGATGGAGTTCGGCGTCGGCATCCACGGCGAACCCGGCCGCGAGCGCCGCAGCCTGGCCTCGGCCGACCAGATCGTCGACGACCTGCTCGACGCGGTGGTGCCCGACCTGCCCTACAACTCGGGCGACCGGGTGGCCCTGATGATCAACGGGCTCGGCGGCACCCCGATCAGCGAGCTCTACATCCTCTATCGCCGCGCCCACCAGCGACTGACCGAGCGCGGCATCACGATCGGGCGCAGCTACGTCAACGAGTACTGCACGTCGCTCGACATGGCCGGCGCGTCGCTCACCCTGGTCCGCCTCGACGACGAGATCGAGGGCCTGCTGGAAGCCCCGGCCGACGTCGCGATCCGCGTTTTCTGAGGCCTTTTTGCGGGGTGATGCGGTCAGGACAGCTGGGCGTTGACCGCCTTGACCAGCTCGTGCGGGTGGTCGATCACGGCCTGGGCGCCGAGGACGGTCAGCTGCGACGCGTTCGTGGTGTAGACGACCACCGGCTGCGTCAGGCCGGCGCCGCGCATGCGTTTGATCAGGCCGACGCCGTTGCGGCCGGTGATGACCAGCTCGAAATCCAGCTCGCCGAGGTAGTGCAGGGCGGCGTCGACCGTCGTCGTCTTGGTGACGAACCGGCCGAGCTGTTCGAGCGCCACCGTCTCGTAGAGGTTGTTGTCGGGCTCGTCGTCCAGCCAGAGAACCCGCGCGAGCGTGGTGTGTTCGCGGGGCGCCAGGCCGGCGACCGGCGGTTCGGGCTCACCCCGCTTGCGGGCCGCCCGCTGCACGGCCTTGATGGCCGACGCGGTGTCGCGCGGCCGCACCATCACCGAGGCGAAGGTCTGGCCCCGGAACAGCACGGTGGCGATGAGGGCCATCGCCACCAGGGCGAGAAGGGAGAGAACAAGCGTGTTGCCCACAGTCAGTGCCACCGTCCCTGGATCGCCGGACCTTGCGCAGGGCAGTCTGGCAACCACAGCGCGTCAGGGGGACCCCGTTCCTCTTCCTGGGTATTCCGGCAAAAGTCATCGCGGGCAATGAATCACGACAAGCGGGTCAGCCAGCGCATGACCTCCAGCGCGTGCGACGCCGGGTCGGGGATGGGGTGGAAGACGTGCTCGACCACGTCGTCGCTCACGATCAGGGTGAGCCGGTCGTAGAGGGCGCCCGCGGCCAGCGTGGGCAGGCCGGTCGCGGCGGCCAGGGTCAGCTTCGGGTCGGGGATCAGCGGATAGGGCAGCTGCAACCGGTGGACGAGCTCACGCTGGTAGCCGGTCGACTGGGCGGACAGGCCGTAGACCCGGGCGGCGCCGGCGGCCAGGATCTCGGCGTGGTGATCGCGCAGCCAGGCCGCCTGGTCGGTGGCTCCACGGGCGCCGCACACCTCGAGCAGGCCGCGCGGCAGGTCCACCCCGGGGCGGCCGGTCAGCGGATAGACGAACACGACCGTACGGCCGGGGCCCAGCGCACCCAGGTCGACCGGGCGGCCGTCGGTGGCATAGAAGCGCAGCGACGGCAGCGGCCCACCGATCAGAGCGGCCGGCTCGTTCCGGAACGCCGGTGGCGCGGCGACGACCTCGCGGGCCGCCTCGTCGATCCGGGCGTCGAGGGCGTCGCGCTGCGCGGTCAGGTGACCGATGCGCTGCTGCAGGGTGGTGGCGGTGCTGCGGAACGTCGCGAGGGCAGCGGCGCAGAGATCACCGTCGACGGCGATCGACTCGACGAACGGGCGGGTCTCCTCGACCGTGAGCCCGAGCGCCATCAACTCCCGGATCTGCGCCACCTGCCGCTCGGCCACCGGCTCGTACTCGCGGTAGCCGTTGCTCAGCCGCCGCGGCACGACCAGCCCGGCCGCCTCGTAATAGCGCAGCGCCCGCACCGTCGTCCCGGTGCGTCGTGCCAGCTCACCCACCCGCATCCCGCGACCCTAAACCCGTACCCCAGGGTGCGGGTCAAGGTGTTGTTTGTCGCCGCCGCAAAGCCACTGACCAGGCCGGAAAGCGTGCCAACCTGGCCGCCATGACAGCCATCAGCAGAGTGCACGCCCGGCAGATCCTGGACAGCCGTGGCAACCCGAGCGTCGAGGTCGACGTGGAACTGGCCGACGGTTCGCGGGGGCGGGCCGCGGTGCCGTCCGGCGCGTCGACCGGGGCCAACGAGGCGGTCGAACTGCGCGACGGCGACCCGCGACGCTTCCACGGCAAGGGTGTCGGCCAGGCCGTAGCCCACGTCAACGGCGAGATCGCCACCGCCGTCACCGGGCTCGACGCCGAGGACCAGGCCACGGTCGACGCGACGATGATCGAACTGGACGGCACCAAGGACAAGGGCCGCCTCGGCGCCAACGCGATCCTCGGCGTCTCCCTGGCCACGGTCAAGGCCGCCGCCGAGGCCCACCGCCAACCCCTTTTCCGGTACGTCGGTGGGGTCGGCGCCCGGTTGCTGCCGGTGCCGATGATGAACATCGTCAACGGCGGCGCGCACGCCGACAACCCGCTCGACTTCCAGGAGTTCATGATCGCCCCGGTCGGCGCGACGAGCTTCTTCGAGGCCGTCCGCATGGGTTCCGAGGTGTTCCACACGCTGCGCCGCTCGCTGGCCGAGGCCGGGCACAACGTCAACGTCGGCGACGAGGGTGGTTTCGCGCCGGCCTTCACCACCGCCGACGAGGCCCTCGACTTCGTGCTGCTCGCGATCGAGCAGAGCGGCTACCGGGCCGGTGCCGACTTCGCGATCTGCCTCGACCCGGCGAGCTCCGAGTTCTTCACCGACGGCCATTACGCGTACGCGGGAGAGGGTCTGACCCGGACCTCCGACGAGCACATCGATTATCTGCTCGACCTGGCCCGCCGCTACCCCATCGCCTCGATCGAGGACCCGATGGCCGAGGACGACTTCACCGGCTGGAAACGGCTCACGGCCGAGGCCGGCGACCGGCTCCAACTGGTCGGCGACGACGTCTTCTGCACCGACGCCGACCGGCTGCTCGACGGCATCGAGGGCGGCTACGCCAACGCGATCCTGGTCAAGGTGAACCAGATCGGCACGCTGACCGAGACGATCCGCACTGTCGAGACCGCGCACAAGGCCGGCTACCGCGTCGTCATGTCGCACCGCTCGGGCGAGACCGAGGACACCACGATCGCCGACCTGGCCGTCGGGCTGGGCTGCGGCCAGATCAAGACCGGTTCACTGTCGCGGTCGGACCGCACGGCCAAGTACAACCAGCTCATCCGGATCGAGGAGGAGCTGGGCGGCAGCTCAGAATTCGACGGGCGGGGCGTTGTACGGGGTGATCACCTGAACCGCTGACGGGTTGGTGCGCACCGGACCCGGCACCACCCCGTGGGCCTGCAGGACAGCGTGGCAGGCGCGCCTCAGGTCCGTACGCAGGTCGTGGTGCAGGACGGCGGAGGGCTTGCGCTCACGTAGCAGCATCGTGTTCTCGCCGTCGAGGTCGTGGGCGATGAAGACCTCGTACGGGTGGCCCTCGAACGCCTCGACCACGGCGGTGTTGCCGCCCGCGCCGGCATAGAGCGAATAGATCGCCCGGATGCCCGGGTGCTCGCGCAGCGCGGCGCGGATGGCCGGCACGGTGTTCCGATCGTCGACCACCTCGACCACGGGCCGCCGGTTCTCGGCCCGGAACCCGGCCGCCCGGTCGTCCTCACCGCGGAACGAGCCCTCGCCGCGCACCACGAGCACGTCGCCCGGGCGGTCACCGAGCCACTGGTCGATCAGGTAGGCGGTGGTCGCCCCGGCGGCGCGGTTGTCGATTCCCACGTACGCGATGCGGGGGCTCGCCGGCAGGTCGGTCACCAGCGTCACGAGCGGCACCCCCAGGCCACGCGTGGCGGCGACGACCTCGGGGAGGTCCGGCGCCTTGAGGATGACCCCGTGCGATCCCGACCGGCTGATCCGTCCGAGCGCCGGCACGACGTCGCCCTCGTGGAAGCGGGCCCGGAACACGGCCGGGCGCAGCGCCGGCAACTCGGCCTCCATCGCGGCCCGGATCGTCGCCGCGAACCGGGGCGGCGCCTGCACGACCACGTCGACCAGGAACGTGCGGCCACCCAGCCGCACCTGGTCGCGCTGCCGGTCGAGGTCGTCGATGGCGTGGTGCACCTCGCGGACCGTGCTCGCGCGCACCCCGCCCCGCCCGTGCAGCACCCGGTCGACCGTGGCCTCGCTGAGACCGGCCTGGGCGGCGATCTCGCGGATCCGGTAGGGCGGCCGCTTCATGCGTACACGATGAGGGCCTTTTGAGGGGTTCTCAAGGGTCTGCGGCGTCGCGCCCGGACTTAGCGTGACGGCATGACTGCTACCTGGTTCACCGCCGCCGACTGCCGACTGGAGGACTTCCGGGCCGTCTGCGAGCAGAAGACGGAGTTGACCGGCTATCCGCACGCGACCGACGTGGCCGGCAACGTGCTGATCTATCCCGGCGACCTGCCGAACACCCGCGAGATCCAGGGTGAGCTGATCCGGGCGCTGCGCGACGGACCCGGCATCGTGGTGTTCACCGGGGCCTTCGCGCCGGACGTGGTCGACCGGGCCACCGCGGTGTTCACCGCCCTGATCGACGAGCAGAAGGCGGCCGGCGTGCGCGGCGGCGACCACTTCGCGAAGCCCGGCGCCAACGACCGGGTGTGGGGCGCGCTCGACAAGTTCGCGCTGCGCGACCCGGCGGCGTTCGCCGCCTACTACGACAACAACACGCTGGCGCTGATCTGCCAGGCCTGGCTGGGCGTCGGCTATCAGGTGACCTCACAGGTCAACGTGGTCAACCCCGGCGGTCAGGCCCAGGTCGCGCACCGCGATTACCACCTCGGGTTCATGTCGCAGGAGCAGGCGCTGCGCTACCCGGCCCACATCCACACGCTGTCACCGGCGCTGACGTTGCAGGGCGCGGTCGCCCACGTCGACATGCCGGTCGAGACCGGTCCGACGCTCTATCTGCCGCACTCGCAGAAGTATCCGCCCGGCTACATCGCCTTCCACCAGCCCGAGTTCACCGCCTACTTCGAGGACCACCACGTCCAGTTGCCGCTGGCCAAGGGCGACGCCGCGTTCTTCAATCCGGCCCTGTTCCACGGCGCCGGCACCAACCGGTCCTCCGACGTACGCCGGATGGCGAACCTGCTGCAGATCTCGTCGGGTTTCGGCCGGGCCATGGAGGCCGTCGACCGCACGGCGATGGTGGCCGCCCTCTATCCGGTGCTGCTGTCCCACACGGGTTCGGTCGACAACGTCATCGCGGCGTCGGCCGAGGGTTACGCCTTCCCGACCAACCTCGACCGCGACCAGCCGATCGACGGCCTGGCCCCGCCGACGCAGGCTTCCCTGATGCGGCAGGCGGTGGCCGAGCGCCGGCCCGCCGACCGTTTCGAGGCCGAGCTGGCCGCCGCCGACACCCGCCGGGATTTTCGAAACCCCTGAGCGCGCTGCCGCTCTGCTTCAGCCGTCGGCGGGGGCGACCGCCCGGTCTCTGCGGGCGTCGTCCTGACCCCGTACGTGCCATCGGCTCGAATGAGTGGGATAGGCGCGCGTGGTGAAGGGCGTCGCGGTGCCGTCGAAGATCTCGACCATCGAACCGTCGAGGAACAGGCGGGGCGGCACCAGCGGTGACGCCGGCACCTCGAACTCGGCGACCAGCGTGTCGTCCAGCCACAGCGCGCCCGGGCCCGGTTCGAGGTCGATCGCCGGCAGGTCGGCCGCCGGGCGCGAGACCAGCACGTCGCCCACGAGCGACAACTCGCGGGCGTAGGTGAGGCAACCGGCCCAGTCGGCGGTGTCCGGGCGGTCGCGTTCCCACGCCCAGGCCCACATCAGCGTCCGGTCGGGCAGCGGCAGCAGCTGCGGGGCATAGAAGCAGGGCCCGCGGTCGAGCAGGCCGCCGGTCTGCGGGCGGAAGC
Source organism: Paractinoplanes ovalisporus (assembly GCF_016834655.1). Classification (GTDB taxonomy): domain Bacteria; phylum Actinomycetota; class Actinomycetes; order Mycobacteriales; family Micromonosporaceae; genus Actinoplanes; species Actinoplanes ovalisporus. Next base: position 41,522 of record NZ_JAENHP010000023.1, on the reverse strand, counting down.
ACGGGCCGGGCAGCGTCAGGTCGCCGACCAGGTAGCGCACGCCCATCAACCCCTCCCGGCGCCACAGCGACACCACGAGCACCCAGCGGTCGCCGAGACGGACCAGGTTGGGGCACTCCCAGACGTCGGCCGGGGCGATCACGCCGGCCACCGGGTCGTCGCCGTCGAGCAGCACGCCGAGTTCGCGCCAGGCGGTCAGGTCGTCGCAGTCGTAGACCAGCACGCAGGGCTGCCCGTCGCCCCGGCCCGCGCCCTGGATCGCGTAGCGGTGGCCGAACGCCTCGAAGACGTACGGGTCGCGTACCTGGCTGACCGTGGGGTCGCGTGGGGGCCCGACGACGAGCGACGACGTCTGCTGCCAGGTCCGCATCGATCGGTCGCCGCGGGCCAGGAGCACGCCCGCCAGAGGCCGGTTGCCGTTGACCGCGCTGTAGACGGCGGTCGGCACGCCGTCGTCATCCACCACACAACCGGTCCAGCACCCGTACGCATCGGGCTCGCCCGGCCGGTTCACCAGCGCGACCGGTTCCGGTTGCCAGGTCACGAGATCGGCCGAGCTCATGTGCCCCCACTTGATGGCGGCATGCACGGGCGCATCGGGATTGTGCTGGAAGAACACGTGATAGCGGCCGCCCGCGAAGAAGCAGCCGTTCGGATCGTTCACCCAGCCCCGCTCGGGCCGCCCGTGCAACCGTGGAAACGTGGGATCGCCGGACATCACGTCTAGCGCGGGAAGCCCGGATAGAAGTAGCCCGGTGACCAGAACGGCGTGTGGCCGTAGTAGCCGTAGACCTCTTCGAGGTAGTCCCGTTCGGCCAGTTCGGGGTCGAAGCGCGGGGCCCCCGAGACGCGGTCCTTCGAGGTGTCGATGCGCACCTCGTCGTCGGTCACCTCGCGGACGGCGTCAATCGGGATGAAGGACGAGGTCGCCCCGAACCCGAGAATGCCCCCGTGCGCGACGTTCAGGAACCGGACCCGGCTCTCCTCGGCGTCGACCAGCAGGTCGGCGACCGTGCCGACCTCGGAGCCGTCGCTGTCGACGACCCGGCGTCCGCGGATGTCCTGCGCGGGATCGGCCACGATCTGATCGGTTTCCTTGAGCGGCTGCAACGTCGTCATCACCGTCTCCTCACCTGAGAACGGTGATTACCCCCGTACCGGCGTCTGATGCGTCCACCGGCAGGCCGCGGTGATGTCAGACGGATCGGCGCCGCCCGGTCGAGGCCGGCCACCTCTCACCCTGCGACTGCGCGCGGGGTCAGGGATGGGGCAGGCTCCAGATCTGGGACGGGGTGTCGGTGCAGGTCTGCAGCGCGAGCGGACCGTCGGGAAGGATTCCCAGGCACTTGCCGGAGCGGGCGTTGAAGAGCGCGCCGTTGGGCTGGGGGACCCAGATCTGGGCCACGCCGAAGTTGCACTCCCACAGCTGGATGCGGTCGCCCAGGTCGGCGCCCGCGTTGCCGCCGAGTGTCGAGGCAGCGGGTGGTGCCGGGGAACTGCAGGGCGCCTTCGCGGGTGAACGTCCAGCGCTGCGTGGGGGAGTCGGCGCACGGGACGGCGTTCAGCCGGGCGCCGTCCGCGTCGTCGGGCGGCTTCTCGATGCAACGGCCGTCTTCGGTTCTGGGGGCGGGCATTGCCGCGGGCGGGGAAGGGGGTGGGGAATCGGGCGGGAAGAGCCGGCGGGAGGCCAGGGCACCGGAGGCGAACACCAGGAGCAGCGTGAGCGCGGCGGCGGCCACCGTCAACGGGCGGCGGCTGCGGCGGGCGGGTGTGGGCTCGACGGTGGGCTCGGGCGGGCGAGTGGGAACACGTACGGTCACCTCGCCGTTCTGCCGCCACTGACGGCACCATTCGACGATCTGGGCCGGGGCCGGGCGCGCGTCCGGGTCGCGGGCCACGCACCAGCGGATCAGGGCGGCCAGCTGCGGGTCGACGCCGTCGAGATCGATGTCCTCCCGCATCGAGCGCATCCAGATCGACTCCAGCGTGCCCACGCCGTACGGCTTGCGGGCGGTCGCGGCGTGGGCGAGCGTCGCCCCGAGCGCGAACACGTCGGCCGCCGGTGACAGCGGTTCGCCGTTGAACAGCTCGGGCGCCGTGTAGCCGGGCGTGCCGACCGCGAGGACGGAGTTCGTGAGCCCGGTCTCGGCCAGGCCGCGCGCGATGCCGAAGTCGATGAGCCGGGGACCGGTCGGCGAGAGGATCACGTTCTGGGGTTTCACGTCGCGGTGGCAGATGCCGTGCGCGTGGACGTCGGCCAGGGCCTCGGCGAGCGCCGCCATCAGGGTGCGGCAGTCGGTGGCGGGGGCCGGACCGTTCGTGTCGATCGCGGCGGCCAGCGTCGGGCCGGGGACATATTCGGTGGCGAACCAGAACGGCGGCTCGTCCAGCTCGCAGTCGATCAGGGCGGCCACGTACGCGTTGCGGACCGTCCGCAACGTCTCGGCCTCGCGCCGGAAGCGGTCGAGGGCCTCGGGCTGATCGAGGTAGCCCGGGTTGATCACTTTGACCGCGGCCGGGCGGCCTCCGGGCGTGCGGCCGAGGAAGACCGTGCCCATCCCGCCGGAGCCGAGACGTCTCTCGATCTCGTACCGCCCGATCGTCGCGGGATCCACGAGCGGGAAGGATACGTGCTCACGGCGGGTGCGGAAAACTGTCGGTCCCCGATGGCACAATCCGCGGCACGTTCGACGGTGGGGGAGTTCCGATGGGTTGGGTGGCGGCTGGTGCCGACTACGAGGTCAGCCTCGACGGCAGCCGGGTGGTGGCGCGCAAGAGCGGGGGCAGACCGCTGAAAAGCCTGCCCAAGGCCCTGAAGGAGCACGAAGCGGTCGTCGGGCTGCGTCAGCTCGCCGAGTGGCTGAAACGCCACGAGGCCTCCGCCCGGGCCGAGGTCGAACGCTGGATGATCCGGTCGCTGCCGGTGCCGGCGGCGGTCATCGCCGAGGTCTGGGCCGACGAGACGTGGCGGGCCCTGCTGCGAGACGTGGTGGTCGTGCCGGTCACCGGCGACGGCGGGTGGGATGTGGCGGCCGCCGGGCTGCTGCGTCACGCCGGCGCCGACGGCCTGGGCGTGGTCGACCTCGACGGCGAGTCGGCCCGCATCACCGCGCCCGCGGTGGCGCTTCCTCATCCCGTACGCCTTCCCGACCTCGACGACCTGCGCGAGTTCGCCGCCGATCTGGGCGTCGAGCAGGGGCTGTTGCAGCTGTTCCGCGAGATCTGGCGCAAGCCCGAGGGCGAGGCCGAGCAGCGGGCCGAGCTGCGGCGCTATTCCGGCGCCCGTTACAAAGAGCTCCGCCACGTGCAGTCCCGGGCCACCTCGTCGGGCTACCGCGTCCAGGGCGGCATGGCCGTCTGCCGGGTCTGGGAGGGCGGCGCCACCTTCGTCGCGTCGGTCTGGATCGGCGACGGCGAACCCAGCTACGAGACCATCACGTCCGACCTGAGCTTCGCCGACCCGTCCGGTGAGCCGGTCGCGCCGGCCGACGTGCCGCCGGTGGCGTGGTCCGAGGGCCTCCGGATGGCCGCGACGCTGCACGCCGGCCGCGTCACCGACGAGGAGGGCGACCGATGAGCGAGAGCCTGCTGGAGTCCGGGGCGATCCTGCCCGGCGCCCCGACCGGCGACGCGGTCGACACCGTCACCGCCCGGTCCTACGAACACCCGGTTCTCCCCGGCCGCAGGGTGGTCCGGCTGGTCGGCGCCACGGTCGGGCCGGCCGAAGACATCACCATGGAGTTCCTCGGTTTCACCCCGGCCGCCGAGCCGGTTGCGGTCGGTCACGCCCGGCGCCAGGCGCTCGGCTTCCCGGCCTGGGCGCTGGTGCACGACCCGGCCAACGGCCGCCACGCCCTGGCCCTGGTCAAAGAGATGGAACGGCTGGCCCGGGTCGCCCGCAGCAAACCGGGCAACGCCAAGGAGGGCTACGACGGCCTGGCCCAGCGCCTCGGCGACGCCGCCCCGCAGTTCCTGCCGACCTTCTGGGAACAGGCCGGCCGCGCGTTCGTGGCGGCGGAAAATGCCCGGATGGCGGGCACCTGTTTCACCGAGGCCCGCCGCGCCGAACAGGTGCACGGCCTGGTCGTCGACGAGGACCGGGTGCGCGACGTGCACCTGGAGTTCGCGTTCGCGGGCGCGCTCACGGCGGCCATGCTGGCCGAATACTCCCGGGGCGTGGTCGGGCGGCGTGACCCCGCCGAGGCGTACGCGCTGGTCCGCACCCTCGCCCTGCGGCGGGTCGCCGGTGGCCTGGCCCCGCACGCGTCGATGGCGACCGATCTGGCCCGTCTGGCCAAGGCGGCCGGCCTCGACGCCGAGCACGAGGCCGACGAGGTGGTCGCCCAGCTGCTGACCTATCCCGCGATGGGCCGTTCCCACCCCTCGGTGTGGAAGAACTACCGCAAGAGCATCGTCCGGCTGGGCCGGCACGACGCCGCCGTCCGCGCCCGCCTGCTCGAGATCTTCCCCGAGCCCCCGGGCTGGGGCACCGACATCACCGACCAGTGGCTCGAACTGCTCGAAGCCTCGGGTGCGGCGGCCGACCTGATCGGGGCCGCCGAGCCGCCGGCTTCCCGCTGGCTCGAGAGGTTCCTCGCCGCCCGCGCGTCCGGCGGCGGCGTCGACAAGCGCAACACCCGCCTGCTCGGCCTGGTCGAGCGGATGATCCCCCGGTTGCTCACCGAGGGCGAGGTGCAGCTCGCCCCGAACCGCTACCGCGTCGACCTCGACGTGTTCGACCTGTGCCTGGCCGGCGGGGTCACGGTCGCCATCCCACCCGACCGCTTCCACGGCGCGCTCGACATCGACGACTGGGCCCGCGACCAGGGTCCGGGCCGCCGCGACCTGTCCGCCCTGGCCGCCGACGCGCGGTTGCGGCCGCTGCTCAAGCTGGGCGTGCGCAACGCCATCGGCCGGCTGCGCGACGGTCACGCCCTGACCAGCCCGGCCCTTCCCGTCCGTACGCTCGAACAGGTCTTCGGCGCGGCCGGCGTCCGCGAGGTGCTGGTCGAGATCGTCCGTGAGCAGACCAGCCGCGCTGCCACGGGCACGGTCGCCGGGCTCGACGTCTCGCTGACCGAGCTGGCCGCGCTGTGGTCGCCGAGCGGCATGACGCTGGTGCCCGAGGGCTTCCGCGAGCTGCTCGAGCTCGACCTGGGCGCGATCGTGGCGCGGAGCCTGCGCGCCGGACTGCCCGCCGAGTTCGCCTGGCCCGAATACGAGACGGCCGCCCGCGACAAGAAGAACCTGCGGTTCGGCGAGTCCTGGCCCGAGCTCATCGTCCACGACGACCAGTCGGCCCACGTGGTCACGCCCGGCGGCGAGGTCACCGAACACGTCTTCCGCATCCCGCCGACCGGCGAACGCTACGCCCGTGCCCACTATGCGCAGACGTCCTGCTTCCACGTCGACGGCGACCTCGTGGTGTCGTGGACGGCGGCCGACAACCCCGCGGCGTACTGGTCGTCGAACCCGGGTGACATCCACGAGAGCGACTGGACCCCGGGCCGCGCGGGCTGGGGAGTGCCGGCGCAACCGCTGCCCGTCCCCGGCGGCGGCCTCAGCACGGGCGTCCGGCCGGTGCACGCGGGCGACGTCCGTGGCCCCGGTGAGATCTATCCACTGGCGAGCGACGGTGAGGCGTTCTGGCGCTGCGAGTTCGTGACCGACGAGTCGGGCGTGTCCTCGTGGAGATGGCGCGAGTTCGATCCCCGTACGGGGGATGCGGGCCGTTTCAGCACCCCCGCGTTCCTGGCCGAGCTCGCGCCGGGCGAAGAGCTCAGGGCCGAGCGCTGCCAGCTGCGGCCCGCCGTCGACGCGTTCGCCGCCTCACCGCTCGGCGTGCGTGACGGGCTGGTCGGCTGGCGCTCGGTCACCGCCGGCGAGCTGCGGATCGGGGTGGGCATCGACGGCCGCCGGGTGACGCTGCCCGAGGCCACGCTCTACCGCGTCGGTCGCAGCAACAACGAGCGGCTGGCCGGTGCCCTGCTCATGCCGGGCTCGTCCGAGCCGCTGCCGGTGACCCAGGTCGACGGCTATCCCAAGGCCCGGGTGCGGTTGTGGACAGCCGACGGCGAACACCTGCTGGCCGAGGTGAGCGAAGGCTCCTACGCCCTGCCGCCGCTGGCCTGGTGGCACGCGCTGCGCACCCGAGACGAGGCCGGCTCGGCCGCGCTGCGCCAGATCGACGACAAGACGGCCACCCTGCTGCTCGCCGTCGACGCCGAGGTGACCGGCCCGAACGAGCTCCACGAGGCGGTGGCCGCCAACATCGCCGCCCACCTCCCGGCGGTCACCGACGACACGCTGCGCATGCGTATCGCCGAGATGGTGACCCGGGCCGTACGCATGCGCCGCCGCCTGGCCGAGATCCCCGACCACCTGGAGAGCGAAGCCGGTCAGACGCCGATGCTGCCGTCGGTCACCGACGACGCGCTCGACCGGGCGTGGGAAGGCCTGGTCCACGCCCACCGCGGCTACTACGGCGGCCACGCCGGGCGTCACCAGACGCTCGAACAGATCAGCCTGGTCGGGGCCGCGCTGCGTGAGGGCGGCGAACGGGGCGAGATTCCCGCGGTCGGCTCGGCCTGGACCTCGTTGCTGGCCGGGCTGGGCGGCGTCGCGCTGCGGGCCGCCGCGGCGGTGACCTCTGGAGAAGACCGGGAGGCCCTGGCCGCCTTCCTGGCCGAGGTCGCCGGCAGCCCGCTGGGCGGTGACGGGCCGCCGATGCGGGTGCTCGAGCTGACCCAGGCGCGCACGACCGAGAGCAAGGTGGAGTTCCGGCGTGACGGCGACCGGGTGACGGTGCTGTTCCCGCTGCAGCCGAACTACGACTACGGCAAGACGACCTGGCTGCGGAACGCCGTCCAGTTCTCCCCCGACGCCGTCTTCACGACCCCCGAAGGCACCAACGTGCGCGAGGAGGCCCGGCCCAGCCGCCGGTTGCAGGTACTCGCTTTTGTCGCCCTGCTCGCCGAGCGCGGCCCCGCGCCCTGGCGTCCGGAAGCGGCCGAGCAGTTGGCCGCCGCCACCGGCATGACCCGCGGCGAGGCCGTTCTGCTGCTGGCCGGGCTGCCCGGCATCGCCAAGTGGGAGACCAACTTCCTCACCACCGGCCAGCGCACCACACTCGGCCTTACCGCCGCCCACGCCAAGGTGGGCCGGGCCTCGCTGCGTGAGCTGACCGCGCCGCAGCGGCTGGCCCTTCTCGACGCGGCCATGCCGGCCGACCCGGCCGAACTGTGGCAGAGCGGGCCCGACGTGGCGGCCGTGGCCGAGCAGTGGATCCGGTTGCGGGGGCGGCAGATCGCCGTGCCCGACGACCTGGTCTCCGACCTCGCCCGGGTCGTCGACAACGCGCTGGCCGCGCCCGTGCTCCAGGCCGTCGCCGGGCCCCGCGCCGGTGACTGGCTCAACACCGACGGCCGCACCGAGGCCCAGGGCTACCACTACATCAAGACCGTCGCCGACGAGGGCACACCGTTCGAAGAGCCGTATCTCAAGGCGGTCGCGATCGCCCTGCCGTGGCTGGCCTACCGGTTGCGCTGGGAAGACCCGCTGCGGGCGGCGCTGCCCGAGGCGCTGCGCCTGGTGCGGGCCCGGCTGACCAACCCGGCCCTGCTCGTCGGCAACGGCTTCTATGAGAGCGCGAAACGTCCCGAGGCCGGGCCGGCGCTGGTCGACGGCGCCACCATGCATTCCTGGGTCACCTGCCACATCGCGCCGGCCAAGGTGTCCGGCGCCGACGACCCGGCGCTCGGCTTCGTCGACGAAGAGACCGCGACCGCGCTGCGCGTCGTGCTCTCCGACTGGATCGACGCCCTGGTGTCCACACCGGAGGGCGCCCACGGCGATCCGCGTGATCCCCGCGTCAGCGCGCCCCAGCTGGTGGCCGAGGCCGCCGGCCGGTTCGATCTGCCGCCCGACGCGGCCGCGTACTACCTCCAGCTGCTCGCGCTGCCCGACCCGACCGACAAGTCGGTGCAGGCCTTCAACGGCTGGAAACTTCCCGCCGTCCGCAAGGCCCAACAGGCCCTGGTCACGGCCGAGCTTGTGGTGCCGGCCAAACGGGAACGGGCCGGACGCCCGGTGTTCCTGCCCGGCGGCTGGCAGGCGGCCCGTGCCCCGCGCCTGCCGATGGAGAGCTGGAAGGAACAGTTCTTCCTCACCACCGGCAAGCAGCAGCTCGTGACCCGTCCGCTGCCCGAGCTGTTCGCCGCCGCCTGGGCCCGTGTCGTCGCCGGCGACGTGCCGCGTTACCGCGACCTCGAGGAGAAGCCGTGACCGCCCGTCAGATCGACCCGCCCGAACACCGCTACGCCGACGAGCTGACGTTCCTGGCCGAGGCCGACGGCGGCCCCCGCCCGCCCGGCTGGCGTCTCACCCCGCGCGCCGTCGTCACGTTCGTGGCCGGTTCGGGCGGGGCGCCGGTGCAGGGCCGGGTCATCGAACCCAAGTTCGTCGGCGAGCGGGCCCTGGTCGAACGCTGCGTGGTCACGCTGGCCGGCGAGCGGGGGCTGCTGCTGGTCGGTGAACCCGGCACGGCCAAGTCGATGCTGTCCGAGCTGCTCGCGGCCGCGATCTGCGGCACGAGCGCGCTGGCTGTGCAGGGCACCGCGGGAACCAGCGAAGACCAGCTCCGGTACGGCTGGAACTACGCCCTGCTGCTGGCCAAGGGCCCGTCGTCCGAGTCGCTGATGCCCTCGCCGATCTTCACCGCGATGCGCACTGGGGCGGTGGCCCGCGTCGAAGAGATCACCCGCTGCCTGCCCGAGGTGCAGGACGCCCTGGTCTCGATCATGTCGGAGCGCCGGATCAGCGTGCCCGAGCTGGCCGGCCAGGACGAGGCGACCAGCTATGCCGTGCCCGGCTTCTGCCTGATCGCCACGGCCAACCTGCGTGACCGCGGCGTGTCCGAGATGTCGGCCGCCCTCAAACGCCGGTTCAACTTCGAGGTCGTGCCGCCCATCGCCGACCTCGACGCCGAGGTGGCGCTGGTGACCCGGCAGGCCCGGGCGGCCGTCGAGCGGGGCGGGGCCACGTTCGCGGTCGACGACGCGGTGCTCGAGACGTTGGTGACGGCGTTCCGCGACCTGCGTACGGGCAGCAGCGCCGAAGGCTGGGAGGTGGAACGCCCGTCGTCGGTGATGAGCACGGCCGAGGCGGTGGCGGTGGCGGCGTCGATCGGCCTGTCGGTGGCCTACCTGCCCGGCCCCGATCCGCTGTCGCTGCTGCCCGGCCATCTGCTCGGCGTGGTCCGCAAGGACGACCCGGCCGACGCCGAACGCCTGCTGGCCTATTGGGACGGCGCCCTGCGACGCCGGGCCGAGGCGGGCGCCCGCATGTGGCGGCAGTTGTGGGAACACCGGGACGTGCTGCGTGACTGACCCCCGCGCGCAGATCACCCGCCTGGCCGGCGACGCCCGCGTCCAGCTGATCGGCGTGCGCCACCATTCCCCGGTCCTGGCCGCCGCGGTGCCGGCCCTGCTCGACGCCTTCGCTCCCGCGACGGTCCTGGTCGAGTTGCCGGCCGAGATGCAGTCGTGGTTGCGCTGGTTGGCCGACCCGTCCACGGTCGCACCGGTAGCACTGGCCGCCGCGACTCCCGACGGGCCGCTGGCGTTCTACCCGTTCGCCGATTTCAGTCCCGAGCTGGCGGCGTTGCGCTGGGCCGAGCGAAACGGCGTTCCTGTCGTCTGCTGCGATTTGCCGCTCTCCGATCCGGCTTGGCAGTCTCGTTCCGCCGCTTTCGGCTCCGCCGCATCCGGCGCGGCGTCTGGTTCGGCGGCGTCTGGTTCCACCGCGCCCAGTTCTGCTGCGTCCAGTTCCACTCCGCCCGGTTCAGCTGCGTCTGGTTCCACCGCGTCCGGCTTTGCGCCGCAGGGTTCTGTCCCGTCCGGATCCGCGCTGTCCGACTCCGCCTCGTCCGGCTCCACTGCGCCCGGATCCGTGCTGCCCGGCTCCGCCTCGTCCGGCTCCATTGCGCCCGGATCTGTGCTGCCCGGCTCCGCCTCGTCCGGCTCTACTGCGCCCGGATCCGTGCTGCCCGGCTCCGCCTCGTCCGGCTCCACCGCGCCGGGTTCCGCGCCGCCTGTTCCCACTGCGCCGGGTTCCGCGCTGCCGGGTTCTACTGCGCCGGGTTCCGCGCTGCCGGGTTCCGCGCTGCCGGGCTCGACCGCACCAGGCGCTGCCCTGCCTGCCTCCGCCGGGGCAGCGCCGTCTGCTTCCCGCCGTGACTCGGAGCCCAGGCGTGAGAACGTGTCTCCCGATCCTGTCGCCGCTACCTCGGGTGCGGGTCGCGATTCGGAGTCTGTTTCCGGAGCCGCACCCCGGCCGAACGTCGGGGCGGCGGCTTCGGGTCATGCTGCTCACGCCGCGCCGGCCGGGTCGGGCGCTGAGCCCGCCGACGGAACGGCCCCGCAGGGTTTCGGACTCGCGACTCCAACCGATACCGACTCGGGCCTGGAGACGGATTCCCTTTCCACGCCTCATGTTCACGAAGGGGAGCCTCAGCTCTCGGCCGATCCACAGGCCGATGGCGCACCGGGTCCGGGCGGCGCGTTGAGGCTGGGGGACGCTGTGCACGCGACCCTGTCGGGACGGGCGGGCGAGGATCTGTGGGACCGCTGGGTCGAGGCGGCGGCGCCGGGCAGTTCGCCCGATTCCGTGCGACGGGCCGCGCTCGCCGCGGGGTGGGCGCTGCGTCACGACGCCACCCACGACGGCATCGACACCGTCGACCTGGCGCGTGAATCCGGGATGCGCGGCCATATCGCCCAGACAACCGGCCGCGTCTCGGTTGTCGTCGGTGCCTTTCACGCGCCCGCCCTCCTGGAAGGGCCAGTTCCGCAAGCCTTCGCACGCTCCACAACCGACGTCGAGGCCGCGCTTCCGTCAGCAGAACTCCCAGCCCACCTACAGCCTCCCACCGCAGCGCAGCCGCCCGTTGCGCCTGCGCCCGCGGTGCCCGTTGCGCCTGCCCCGGTTGTTCCCGGTGCGACCCGGCCCCACGGCGCTGGGCCTGACTCGGGCCGGACTCCGGCGTCAGAGGCGGGGGAGCCGGGTGGGATTGCGCCGGTTCCGGGGGCCGCGCCGCTTGGGGTGGCGGAGCCGGGTGGGGTTGCGGCGGTTCCGGGGGTCACTTCGCGTGGGGAGGGGGAGCCGGGTGGGGTTGCGCCGGTTCCTGGGGTCACGCCGCGTGGGGAGGGGGAGCCCGGTGGGGTTGCGGCGGTTCCGGGGGTCACTTCGCGTGGGGAGGGGGAGCCGGGTGGGGTTGCGCCGGTTCCTGGGGCCGCGCCGCGTGGGGAGGGGGAGCCCGGTGGGACTGCGGCGGTTCCGGAGGCGACGCCGCGTGGGGTGGCGGAGCCGGGGGTCACGCCGCTTGGGGTGGCGGAGCCGGGTGGGGTTGCGGCGGTTCCGGGGGTCACGCCGCGTGGGGCGGGGGAACCGGTTGTCTCGTTGGTGCCGTACACGTTTGATCTGCTTGATGCGCGGTCGGGATATCCGGCGGGGATTCGGGATCCTCGGTGGCAGCAGGCGGTTTTCGACTGTGGGGCCGTGCCGGGCCTGATTCGGCTGGCGGCGGACCGGTTCGCGGTTGAGGTTGCCCGGGAGTTGCGCGGGCTGGGGCAACCGGCGGGGCCGGGGGAAGCCGCTGAAGTGGCGCGGCTGGCGGGGGATCTGGCGTCGCTCCGGGGGCTGCCCGCGCCGGGGCGAGGAGAGCTGGTCGAGGCGCTTCAGACCGTGCTGGCGCAAGGGGCGCCGGCCGGCGTGGGGCGTGGGGTGGCCCGGGCCACGGAAGAGGTGCTGGTCGGGCGGCGCCGGGGGCGGCTGCCGAAAGGGGCGCCGGTCACGGGGCTCCGGCCCGCGGTCGAGAAGGAACTCGAGCGGCTCAAGCTGGCCGGGCCGGGGGAGAAGTGGCAGCGGGTACGGCTCGATCCGCTGCGGTCGCCGACCGATCGGGCTCGGGAGCTGGCGATCCGGCGGCTCAATGCTTGTGGTGCGCAGTACGGGAGTGCGGGGACGGCCGGGCCGGTCCCGGGTGGGGAGGCGCTGACCAGCACGTGGCGGGTGGAGTGGACGCCGGCCTCGGACGCGGCCCTGGCCATCGCGGGGCTGCACGGGGTCACACTCGCCCAGGCGGCCGAGGGAGTGCTGGGCGGTCGGCGGCGCCGGGAACTGCGGGCCGGCGGGCCCACGGTCGAGCAGGCCCTGGACGGGCTCGAAGAAGCGGCCCTCTGCGGGTTGCCGGGGTTGGCTTCGGAGCGGCTTTCCGACGTACGGGAAACGGTTTGTCATGCCGCCGGAATCGAGCAGATCGTGGCCGCGCTGCGCCTCCTCGGACGCCTCGAAGCCACGATGCCACGCGCGACTCCCGGCGATGCGGACGTGTCTCCGAGAGCCGGCGAGGTGCATGCGACGTTGCCGGTGAGCGCCGGTGATCGGGACGTGCCGCTGTCTGCGGGGGTCGGTGGGGTGCATGTGACGTTGCCGGTGAGCGCCGGTGATCGGGACGTGCCGCTGTCTGCGGGGGTCGGTGGGGTGCATGCGACGTTGCCGGTGAGCGCCGGTGATCGGGACGTGCCGCTGTCTGCGGAGGCCGGCGAGGTGCAGGCGACGTTGCCCGCGAACGTCGGCGATGTGGACGTGACGCCGCCTGCCAGCGCTGGTGATGGGGACGTGACGTTGTCTGTGGGTGCCGGCGATGTGCCCGCGACGTTCCCGGGGAGTGCTGGCGAGCCGGGCCCGATGCCGCATGTGGGTGCCGGAGCGACGCCGCCGACGTTGGGTGCGGGGCGAACGACGGCGCTGGTGGGTGTGGGTGCGGTCCGGGATGACGTGCATGCGGCGGCGGTCGCGGCGGTGGGTGGGCTTGCCGGGTCGACGCGGGTCGGGGATGCGCGGGCGCTGCTCGACCTGGTTCAGGCGGCCGATGAGGGTGGGCGGCGGCTGCGGCTCGGGCGGGCGATCAAGACGCTCGCGCGGGACGGGTCGCCTCTGATGCGCGGGGCGGCGGCTGCGGTCGGCGTGCTTCTGGGGCATGAGGAGCCACGGGCTTTCGGCGTACGGCTGGGGTCCTGGGCCGATCTGCCCGGGGCGGAGGCCACCGATCGTCTGCGTGGCGCGCTCAGCGTGGCCGGGGCGTTGCTGCAATCGGGTGGGGAAGCGCTGACACCGCTGCTCGACGTGGTCGACGAGATGCCGGATGAGGAGTTCGTGCGGCGGTTGCCGGCGCTCCGGGGCGGGTTCGACGCGTTGAGCCCGGCCGACCGTGACCGTCTGCTCGAGACGATCACCGACCGGCACGGTGCGTTCTCGGCTGAGCTGCCGACCGATGCGGCCACCGTCGCGTCGTGGATGGCGGCGGATCGGGGCGGGCTGAACGCCGTACGGGAGCTGGGGTTGGCTCCTCCCGAGCGGACCGGGGACGGTGCCGTGCCCGAGCGCGGGATCGTCCCGGTGGAACGCTGGCGGCTGCTGCTCGGGCGGGAGAGTGACCAGCTTCCTGCGCGGCAGCGGCGGCTGGCGACCGCGCTCGACGAGCTTTACGGCGCGGGGCGGGGCGAGGGGGCGTACACGGTCGGGGGTGGTGCTGGGCGCGAGGCGGCCTACCCGGAAGTACGTGACTGGTTGTCCGATGTGGAGGCCCTGTTCGGGGCGGATGTCCGCGACGAGGTTCTGGCCCGGGCGGCCGAACGGGGACGGCTCGACGCTGTGCTGGCGGCCGACCCGGACCGCGTACGGCCGTCGATCGATCTGCTGCACACCGTGCTCTCGCTCGCCGGTGGCCTGCCCGAAGCGCGGCTGGCCAAGCTGCGGCCCCTCGTCGCGAAGCTCACCTCGGAACTCACCGCGAAGCTGGCCCGGCGGATCCGGCCGGCGCTCACCGGCATCGGCACCCCGCGGCTGACGACACGCCCGACCGGACGGCTCGACCTGGCCGCGACCGTGCGCCGTAACCTGCACACCGTGCGGCCCGATGCCGCCGGGCGGCCGCAGATCCTCCCGGAACGGCCGGTGTTCCGCAGCCCGGGCCGGCGCAGCGTCGACTGGCAGGTGATCCTGCTGGTCGACGTGTCGGGCTCGATGGAACAGTCCACGATCTGGGCCGCGCTCACGGCGTCGGTGCTGGCCGGGGTGCCCGCGCTGCGGACGCACTTCGTCACGTTCTCGACCGAGGTGATCGACCTGACCGACCGCGTGACCGACCCGCTGTCGCTGTTGCTGGGCATCCGGGTCGGCGGGGGTACGCACATCGCGGCCGCACTGCGGTACGCCCGCCAGATGAGCGTCGTCCCCGCCCGCACGATGGTCATCACGATCAGCGACTTCGAGGAGGGGTTCCCGCTGGGCGACCTGCTGGGCGCGACGCGGGCGCTGGTCGACGACGGGACCACGCTGCTCGGCTGCGCCAGCCTCGACGACCGGGGGCAGCCTCGCTACAGCACCGGCGTGGCGGGCCAGCTGGTCGCGGCCGGGATGCCGGTAGCCGCACTGAGCCCGGCCGAGCTGGCCGGATGGATCGGGGACCGGGTCCGATGAGCCTGCCTCCGGTGGATCCCGCGGTCACGGCCGAGGCGGTGGCGGCGTTGCCCGCGCGGTTGAAGAGCCGGGTCGACGCCGCGGTCGACCAAGCCCGTACGTGGCCCTGCCACACCGACGGCACCACGGTGACCGTGCACCCCGACGACAAGACGACGGTGACGCTGACGGTCCCGGTGGTGTCGGCCGGGGACGCCACTTGCAGTTGCCTGTTGGCGCCGCGCTGCCTGCACCGGGCGGCGGTCCTGAGCGCGGCGCCCATCCTGACCGAGGTCGGCTCGCATTCCGGGGGTGGGCCGCCGGAGGTCGCTTCTTCGCTTTCTGGGGCGCCCGTCCGGGCCGGAAGCGGGGACGGGCGTGATGCCGGATCGCCCGCGTCAACGGGGACTCCGGAAAGCGGGCCGGGTGCAGCGGATGGGGAGCCGGCCACTGTCGGTGAGACAGCCCGGCCGCTCGAGTGCCACAGCGAGGGATCGGCGCGTTCCGGTGCACCGGGCTCGGCTGAGGCGAAGCGCGGGTCGGTGGCAGCGGCGGGCGTGCCGGTCAGTGCCGCTCAGCGCGGAGCGGCGGCCGGGCTGTGGGCGGTGGCGGCCGACGTGCTGGCCGGGGGTGTTCCCGGAGGCGGGGCGGTGGCTCAGGCGGCGCTGCTGCGGGCCGTTCATTCGGCTCGCGCGGCGGGGCTGCACACGGCGGCGGCTGCGGCGGTGCGGGTGGTCGAGCATCTGCGGGCCGCGCGGCGGGACGATCCGGCCTTCCAGCGGGGCGACCTGGCCGACGACCTCCGGGAACTGCTCCTCACCTGCCACCGCCTCGGGCGGGGCGAGGCGAGCGCGGTCGGGGTGGCCCGGCGTGGCTACCAGCCGGTGGGTGACTTGCGGTTGTTCGGGCTTTTCTGCGAGCCCGTACGGGCGGCGACCGGTCACGCGGGCGCCGTCACCTACCTGGCCGATCCCCGGGGGCGTACGTGGGTGGTCTCCGACGTCAAGCCGGCCGAGCCGTCCGTCGCCCTCACCGCGACCCGGGGCTCGGTCGACCTGGGCGAGGTACGGCTCAGTCACCGCGACCTGTCCCGGGCCGGCCTGCGGGCGATCAACGCGCACGCGTCACCGGCCGGCCGCCTCAGCCACGGCCGCGCACGCCAGGCTGTCACCGCTCCCGGAACGGGCTGGTTCGACGAGCCACTGGACGCCCTCTGGCGCGTCAGCCTGGCGGCCCAGGTCGACCGCTGGCTCACCGCGGCCGCACAGCCGGTCCACGAACGCCCGGCCGCTCACGACCTGGCCTTCCTGGAGGGCGTCATCCTCGGCGCCGACCGCCGCGGCCTGCTCCTGGCCGTCCAGCTCCCGGCGCCGCCAGACGCCCAGCCCACCCGCGACGCCGACGCCGAGTCGAGCCGCGTTGTCGACGCCCCATCCAGTCGTGAGGGCGATGCTCAGCCCGGCCGTGGTGTTGACGCTGGTGCAGGCCATGACGGAGATGGGGGCGTGGGGGCTTCGGCCGGGGGTCGGGAGATCACCGTGGTTGTCGGGGTGCCGCATGAGGATCCGGCGCTTCCGTATGTGGGGAATCTCCGTCTGCTGGCCGAGCACGCCGTGGGGCGTTCGGTTCGCGTTGCCGGGCGGTTTTCCGGGGCCTGCCGGGTGGAGGGGCTCGCGGTGGCGGCGGAGTGGCTTCCGGACCGGTACGGCGGGCATGTCGACCTGGGGGCCCAGCGGCTGACCAGGGCAGATGTTCCTGGGTCGACCGGTGGTGAACGGCCGGTGGTCGCTGACCGGGCGGGGCCTCCGCTGCACCTTGTGCGACATCAGCTCGAGCGTGTGGCTGCTGCGGGGCGGGCGGCTCTGCTGTCGGGGGCCGAGCAGGACGCCGCGCGCCTGGCTGTGGCCCACCTGGCGACGGCCGCGGCGGTGGTGGGGGCGCTGGCCGAGGCGGGCGTACGGCGTACGCGGGATGTCTTCGGACGCCTCGACCCGCAGGATTCCCGGCACTTGGCTCAGGCTTGGCTCGCCGCTGCCGTCTATGAGCAGGCAGCCTCCGCCGAGGCGACCCGTTCCGCCTGGACGTGACGGACCACCCCGCGCCCGGAGTGGGGGTGGTCACCTGTCGGGGGACTCGGCTTGTCGGGGACAGCCGGTAGTATGGCCGCTTCGCTGCGTTCAAGTGAAGCGGCGGGGGTGGTCAAGTGAACGGCAGGTTAACGAGCCGAATGGTCCGGGTTTTGTGCGGGGCCTCGGCGGGGAGAAAGGGTGCGTTTCGAATGGCTGATCCGGGCAATGCGGGTCGGCGTGCCGGAACCCTACTTACGCGAGCGTGCTGTGACTGAGACGTTGATGACCAACTGTTTCTGGCAGCCGCCCCTGACCGGGCAGGTGCCGAAGGTCGAGCTGAAAGTGGCTGTGTCGGCCGGCGATCTGCGGACGCTCGGCGCTGACCTCTCCAGCGGTCTGGCGCGGAAAGTCTATTTTCTCGACACCATCGACCTCGCCCTGCAGCGTCACGGGCTGATCGTCCGGCTCCGCAGCAACAAGGCATTCCGCAGCAACGAGCAAGGCCGCAGGAGCAAAGGCCGCAGCAACGAGGGCCGCAGCGGCAAAGGCCGCAGCAACGACGGCCGCGTCAACAAGAACGGCAAGGAACTCGGCCGCAAGGGCCAGGGTAAGGGTCGCTGTGAGAAGGGCCTCAGCGGCGATGCGGTGGTCAAGCTCCGGCCCGTGCTGCCCAAGGCTCTGCCGGGATGGCTGCGCCGCGACGACGGGTTCGCGGTCGAGATCGACGCGCTGCCGGACAACTACGCCTGCTCGGGCACGCTCAAACGGCATCTCGGCCACGACGAGGTAGACCGCGCGGTCGCGTCGGGCAAACCGCTGGCCCGGCTGCTTTCGAACCGGCAGAAGCGGCTCCTCACGGCGTACGCCAATGTGCCTCTGAACACCCTGCTCACCTTCGGCCCGGTCGAGGTGCGGCGTTGCCGGCTCACCCTCGCGGCGCTCGACTTTCCGCTGGTCGCCGAGCGGTGGACGTTCCCCGACGGTTCGGTGATCGCCGAGCTTTCCACGCGGTGCGCCACCGAGAAGGCGCCCGAGGTGGCCGACCAGGCGTCCAGCGCCCTCCGCGCGTACGGGATCGTGCCCGACGACGAACCGCAGGTGACCAAGACCGAGGCCACCCTGCGCCACTTCACGCCCCGTTTCGCAACCCCATGATCGCTGCGGGGCTGCGGGGCTGCGGGGCTGCGGGGCTGCGGGGCTGCGGGGCTGCGGGGCTGCGGGGCTGCGGGGCTGCGGGGCTGCGGGGCTGCGGGGCTGCGGGGCTGCGGGGCAACGAGGGCAGCGAGAGGCTAGGCCGGCAAGTGACCGCGACCGAGGCCGCCCGGCGGTGTCTTACACCTCGATTCTTGAACCCATGATCACTGTGCGGTTGCGCGGGAGGCTGAAGTATTCGGCGGCGTCGGCGGTGATGTAGGACGTGGCTATGAACAGGCGTTTGCGCCACGGGGCCATCGTGTGCGAGTCGCCGCGGGTCAGCTCGATCTTGGATAGGAAGTAGGACGCCTCGGGGACCGAGATCGCGCCCTCGGTCTGGTCGGCCTTCAGCATGCGCAGCAGGGCCGGAACGTCGGGGGTCTCCATGTAGCCGTAGCGCGCGCTCACATGGGTCATGCCGTCGCCCGCGCAGCCGAGGTCGTCGACCACCACCCGCTGGTCGTCGGCGAGGCGCGGCACCGGCAACGTCTCGATCGACAGGATGATGACGTGGTCGTGGCGCACGTGGTTGTGCTCGACGTTCGCGCGCAGCGCCAGCGGGGCGGTCTGCTTGCCGCGGTTCAGGAAGATCGCCGTGCCGGGCACCCGGGTCAGCGCCGGCGTGCGGTTCTGCATGTGGTCGACGAACTCCTGCAGGGACCCCTCGGCCTTGTCGCGTTCCGCGGTCACGATCTGGCGGCCGCGCTGCCACGTGGTCATCACGGTGAACGCGATCAGGCCGATCAGCAGCGGCAGCCACGCGCCGTGCACGAGCTTGGTGAGGTTGGCGCTGACGAACAGCAGGTCGGTGGCGAGCAGCAGGCCGCCGCCGATGATCACCAGCCACTTCGGGGCGTGCCAGCGGACCCGGGCGAAGTAGAGGAAGAGCAGCGTGGTGATGGTGATCGTGCCGACCACGGCCATGCCGTACGCGTAAGCCAGCGCGGCCGAGCTGCGGAACGCGAACACCAGCACCAGCACCGCGATCATCAAGAGCCAATTGATCCACGGTACGTAGATCTGGCCGACCGTCGATTCCGAGGTGTGCGCGATGCGCAGCCGTGGAAGGTAGCCGAGCTGGCCGGCCTGCGACGCCACCGAGTAGGCGCCGGTGATGACCGCCTGCGCCGCGATCACGGTGGCCGCGGTCGCCAGGATCACCAGGGGCAGCCGGGCCGCGTCGGGCACCAGCAGGAAGAACGGGCTGGTCAGCTTGCTCTTGTCGCCGAGCAGCAGGGCGCCCTGACCGAGGTAGCTCAGCGTGCACGCGGGCAGCACCAATCCCAGCCACCCGACCACGATCGCCTTGCGGCCGAAGTGGCCCATGTCGGCGTACAGGGCCTCGGCGCCGGTGACGGCCAGCACCACCGCGGCCAGCGCGAAGAACGCGATGTGGAAGTTTCCGGCGACGAACCCGATCGCGTACGTGGGGGACAGCGCCTCGAGGATGCGGGGCTGGTCGATGACGCCCCACACGCCGGCCGCGCCGATCACGGTGAACCAGGCGATCATGATGGGACCGAAGAGGCGGCCGACCGCCGCGGTGCCGTGCCGCTGGAAGGCGAACAGGATCACGATGATCACGGCGGTGATCGGGACCACCCAGCTCTCGAAGCCGGGGCGTACGGTCTCCAGCCCCTCGATCGCGGAGAGCACCGAGATGGCCGGGGTGATCATGCTGTCGCCGAAGAACAGTGAGGCGCCGAAGATGCCGAGCGCGGCCAGGAACACCGCACCGCGCCGCGCGTGGGACGAGCCCCAGCGCCGCAGCAGCGTGATGAGGGCCATGATGCCGCCCTCGCCGTCGTTGTTCACCCGCATCACCAGCGAGATGTAGGTGAGCGTCACGATGATCATGACGGACCAGAAGATCGTCGACACCACGCCGAGGATGTTGCCGTCGCTGATCGGCACCGGGTGCGGGTCGGCCGGGTTGAAGATCGTCTGGAGGGTGTAGATCGGGCTGGTGCCGATGTCGCCGAAGACGACACCGAGCGCGCCGATCACCACCGCCGCCTTCAGCTTCGAGTGGTCGTGGTGCTCGTGCGGGGTCGCCAGCTGAGGCGGCGCCTCTGACTCGGTCACGGGCCCATTCTGCGCCCGATCAGCACGATCGGGGGTCCTATCGGGCGTGTCCGCCGCCACGTGCCTCCGCTACCACACGCCCACGCTCGGAAGTGGGGAAACGGTCGAGAACAGCGCTCAGTTCGTCCGCGGGCAGGTTGGCGCCAAAAGCCTCAGAACCAGGTTCCAGCCGTACGCCCTCAGCCAGCGCACCGATCGGCAACGGATCAAAACCCAGGTCGTCGACGAGGGCCGCGACCGCCGCCACGTCGGCCTGCTCGTCACCGGCGACGGCGATCGCCTTGCGGCCGGGCGCACCCGCCGGACGCGCGCCCTCCTCGATGTCGTGATAGCCCATGTGGTTGAACGCCTTCACCACCCGCGACTCCGGCAGGAAAGCCTGGACGATCTCGCTGGAGGAGGTGCGCGGGTCGGTGAGGTCGTCGCGGATGCCGTCGACCTCCCACCAGTAGTTCATGGCGTCGATGACCAGCTTGCCCCGCAACTGCTCGACCGGCAGCGACCGGTATTTGCCCAGCGGTAGCGCGAGCACCACGATGTCGGCCCGCGCGGCCGCGTCGGCCGAGGTGGTCGCCTCGGCCCCGGGCACCAGGACGCTGATGATCAGACCGATCTTCGAGGGGTCGCCGGAGCCGGAGATCAGCACCTTGTGCCCGGCCGCCACCGCGAGCCGGGCCAGGACCGTGCCGACCTTGCCCGCGCCGAGAATGCCGATCGTGGTCATCGCTCAGCCGGCCAGCAGGTCGCGGGTCATCGGCAGCACCTTGGAGCCGAACAGTTCGACGGCGCGCAGGCGGGCACTGGCCGGGGTCGACCCGGCGCTGTAGATCATGTCGAACCGGCCGACGCCGAGCGCCTTGATCGCGCGGGCCATCTTGCGGGCCACGGTCTCGGGCGAGCCGATGTAGAGCGAGCCCTGCTCGACCTCGTGGTCGAACTCCTGCTTGCGCAGCGGCGGCCAGCCCCGCAGGGCGCCGATGCGGTCACGCATGACCTTGTAGCGCGGGTAGAACAACTCCTTGGCCTCCTCGTCGGTGTCCGCGACGAAGCCCGGCGAGTGCATCCCGACCGGGTGGGCCACGGTGCCGAGCTGGTCGGCGGCACGGCGATAGAGATCGACGTACGGGGCGAAGCGGTCGGGCGCCCCACCGATGATCGCGAGCATCAGGGGCAGACCGTACCGCGCCGTACGGACCACCGACTGCGGGGAGCCGCCCACACCGACCCAGGTCGTCAGGCGCCCGGAGTCGGTCTTGGGGAAGACGTCGGCGTTCTCCAGCGGCGCGCGGGTGGTGCCGCTCCAGGTCACCGGCTTCTCGTCGAGGAGCTTCACGAACAGCTCGATCTTCTCCTCGAACAGCTTGTCGTAGTCGGCCAGGTCATAACCGAACAGCGGGAACGACTCGGTGAACGAGCCCCGGCCCAGGATGACCTCGGCCCGGCCGTCGCTCAGACCGTCGACGGTGGCGAAGCGCTGGAACACGCGTACGGGGTCGTCGGAACTCAGCACCGTGACGCCGGAGGCGAGCCGCAGGCGCTCGGTCCTGGCCGCGATGGCGGCGAGCACGGTCTCGGGGCTGGAGATGGCGTATTCCGGGCGGTGGTGCTCGCCCAGCGCGATCACGTCGACGCCCAGCTCATCGGCCAGAACCGCCTCGTCGACCACTTGACGCAGCGCCGCACCGTACGAAAGCAGGTTGCCTTTGTCGTCCTCCGGCACGTCGCCGAACGTGTCGAGGCCGAAGGTGAACTCCGTCATCATGACCCCCTCAAGCTGATTGACGTGTCAATTATGCCCACTACTATTGACACGTCAATCACAGGAGGTGGCGATGTGAGCACCGGCACGCGGCGGTTCCCCACCCAGGCGGAACTCGGCATCTGGCGCGACTATCTCGAAACCGGCGAGGCCGTACGCACCGAGATGGCAGCCCGGCTGCACGAGGCCTCGGGCTTGTCCACGGGTGACTACGCGGTGCTGCTGGCGCTGAGCGAGGCTCCCGGGCAGCGACTCCGGTCGTCCGAGCTCGCGGCCACCATCGGATGGGAGCGCAGCCGGGTGTCCCACCACCTCGGCCGCATGGAGAAGCGCGGCCTGATCCGGCGCGAGGAGTGCGCCACCGACAACCGGGGCGCCGAGGTCGTGCTGGCCCCGGACGGCCTGGCCGCGTTCCAGGGTGCGACCCGGCCCCACCTGCGCGACATCCGCGAGATCTTCGTCGACGCGCTCACCCCGGCCCAGCTCGAGGCGGCCGGGGAGATCGCGGCCGCCCTGCGCGCTCATCTGGCACGGGAGTAGAACTAGGTTCATGGCTCGCATCGCGGTTACCGGAGGCAGCGGCAAACTCGGCCGCGCCGTCGTCCAGCACCTGCTCGACCACGGCAACGAGGTGGTGAACCTCGACCGGGCGCCGTCGGCGGCGCCCACCATCAACGTCGACCTGTCCGACTTCGGCCAGGTGGTGTCGGCCCTGACAGCGGTCGACGACCGCTACGACAAGATCGACGCGGTGGTGCACCTGGCGGCCATCCCTGCGCCCGGCCTGCTGCCCAACGCGGCCACGTTCCACAACAACATCACGGTGACGTACAACGTCTTCGCCGCCGCCCGCACGGCCGGCATCAAGACCATCGTGTGGGCGTCGAGCGAGACCGTGCTCGGCCTGCCGTTCGAGACCACGCCACCGCCGTACCTGCCGGCCGACGAGGAATATCCGGCCCGCCCCAACTCCTCGTACTCGCTCGCCAAGCACCTCGAGGAGCAGATGGCCGAGCAGTTCTGCCGCTGGGACCCGACCCTGACGATGATCGGCCTGCGCTTCTCCAACGTCATGGAACCGGCCGACTACGCGGCCTTCCCCGGTTACGACGCCGATCCCCACGCGCGCAGCTGGAACGCGTGGGGTTACATCGACGCCCGCGACGGCGCCCAGGCCGTCCGGCGCGCTCTCGCGTACGGGAAACCGGGTCTGGAGGTCTTTGTGATCGCCAACGCCGACACCGTGATGAGCCGGTCCAGCGCCTCGCTGGCGGCCGAGGTCTTCCCCGACCTGCCCGTGAAGAAGGAGCTGGCCGAGCACGAGACGCTGCTCTCGATCGACAAGGCCCGCCGCCTGCTCGGCTACGAGCCCGAGTTCACCTGGCGCACCGGAACGCCGTAGCTCTCGATCGCCACCCCGTCGATGGTGAGCGACGCGTGCCGTTCGACGGGCGACGGATACATCAGTCCGGCGCGGATGATGCCGAGGCGGCGGGCGTACGTGTAGAGCTGGTAGATCTCGTCCGTGCCGGGTCCCTCGCCGGGCCACGGCCGATATTTCGCGTCGAACACGGCGATCGGCGCGCCCGCCTGGTGGATGACGAAGTCGGCCTTGGCGGTGCGCGGCTTCCCGCTGTCGGTCAGCTCGATGGGGTGCTGGGCCGAGACCGCGCAGTCGGGGAAGCACTCCCGCAGCCGGTCGCCGACGTACTCCTCCCAGATCCGGGTCATGGCGAACAGCACGCTGGCCCCGGCATTCACGCTCGCGGTCGGCAGGGCGGTCCGGCCGTCGAGAACCAGCCGGGCCAGCGGCACGATCTCGCGGTAGCGCCTGTCCGGCGGCGCCGGCACCGGCCCGGTCAGTTCGGGAAGGCGCTGGAAGACCGGGGCGGCCCCTGCCCGGCGATGCGCTCGGCCTCGCGGACGAAGGCCAGCGCCACGATGTCCATCAGCCCGCTCCCGCCGGCGGCGCCGGTGGCGGCTTCGTCCAGCAGTGTCGCGCGCCGGCCCAGACCGAGCAGCACCGACAGATCCGCGAACGGGAACCGGCTCGCGATGTCCACTCCGCGCCCGCCCCGCAGCTGGAACCGGCCCACGTACGGACCGGCCTGCACCTCGTACGTCCCGGCGCCCGCCGGCGCGACGCGCTCGATCACCCGGGGCCGACCGTCCTTCGCGCCCGAGCCACGGGTGAGACCGGCCAGTTCGGCCGCCTCGTCGTCGTCCAGCGCGACAACCGCGTTGCGGTACTCGACCAGCCGGATCACGTCAGGTGAAGTCCGCGATCAGGGTGCGGACGTCCTCGTCGAGCTTGCGCAGATCGGCCGGCCGCTCGAACCAGAACTCGGCCAGGTACGGCCGCAGCTGGTAGTCCCACACCCGCTCGGCCCCGGCCGCGTCCAACCCTTCGGCCATCCAGTACGAATGGCCCGGGCTCACCGGCGCGTCGGCCCCGACCCGGTCGCGGATCAGCCGGAACACTCCCAGCACCAGTCCGGTGTCGGCCGCCCTGCCCTCGGCCCAGCGTTCGAGCACGCCGTCGTCGGGCAGCAGCGGGAACGCGTTGAACCGCCGCCGCAGCGCGAAATCGAGCAGGGCCAGGCTGCGGTCGGCGGTGTTCATCGTGCCCAGCACGAAGATGTTGGGCGGCACCGAGAACCGATCCTGCGAGTACGGGAGCGTCACCTCGGCCGCCCCGCGGTATTCCAACAGGTAGAGCAGTTCACCGAACACGGCCGCGAGATCGGCCCGGTTCATCTCGTCGATGATCATCACGAAGTCCTCGTCCGGGGCGGCGGCGGCGCGGGCGCAGAGGTTCGAGAAGACCCCCTTGCGCACCACGTAGCGCAGCGAGTCGCCGCTGGTCTCGGGGCGCAGGCCTTCGACGAAGTCCTCGTAGGAGTAGGCGGGGTGGAACTGCGTGACCTCGATGTGACTGGGCGAGCTGGCGAGGTGTTGTGCCAGCAGCCGCGCCACGTGGGTCTTGCCGGTGCCGGGCGGGCCGTGGAAAACCGCCTGCCGCATGCCGGTGCGCAGCGCGGCCGCCCACTGGTCGACCTGCTCGACCTCGAGATGGCACAGCGCCGCGACCTCCTCGGCGCTGATCCTTCCCGGCTTCACCTCGGCCGGCTCGTCCGGTTGTGGCCGCCGCCCGTAGCGCATGAGCCGGGTCAGGACCGCATCCGCCTCCTGCGGCGCGACCCCGTATTTCGTACGCCAACCCCGCAGGTCGTCACAGAAGCGCCGGTAACCGTCGAGGCTGCGGGCCTGATAGCCGTTCCCGGTCTGGCCGGCCAGACCGTTCATGGTGGCGTTGACGCAGATCCCGAAGCGGTCGGGGTCGCGCAGGTAGAGCAGGAAGCTGGGCAGCGAGGAACCGGCGTGCGGGAACACCGCGCGGTTCGCGTAGATCTCCCCGAGCGTCGCCAGCGCCGACTCGATCGGCTCGCGCCAGAGCCGGGTCACCATCCGGTTGAACGTGGCCGGGTCGCTGCCCAGCTTTTCCATGATCGCGCCGGTGAAGCCCGGGCTGAAGCGGTCGTAGCGGTCGCGGCCGACCTTGGTGTGCCGGTTGATCAGGCGCCCCAGTTCGACGATGGTGCTCGCGTCCAGTTCACTCAGGCGGGTGTCGAGAACCGCGCGGACCGCGTCCTCGGCCTCCTGGCGGGCCGGCACGAACCGGTCGCCGAAGTCCTCGCGGACCTCTTCGAGGACTTCGGCCGTCGACTTTTCAGGCATGCCCCGAGGTTAGTGGTGCTAGCCTCGTCGGCAGGTCATGAGTGCCAGCGGAAAGCCCCGGCTTGCTGGCCGGCAACCCTTGCGTTCGCGATGGGGTGCCCCGGGTGAGGACCAGGTCTGCGCCCGGCCGGGCGTGGGCAAGCGCGAGCCACCGGAGGCATGCCCGTGTCCGATCACCTCGACATCGTCGGCGCTGAGCTGGATTTCACCCACCTCGACTACGCGGCCTCGGCGCCGTGTGTGCGGGTCGCGGCCGACGCCGTACGGGATCTGCTTCCGTTTTACGGCAGCGTCCACCGCGGCGCGGGGCTGAGGTCGCAGCGGTCCACTCTCGCGTACGAGCGGGCTCGTGACGTCGTGGCCGAGTTCGTGGGGGCCCGCGAGGGCGACAGCGTGATCTTCACGCGCAACACGACCGACGCGCTCAACCTGCTCGCCCGGGCGCTGCCCGCCGGCACCACGACGGTCGTCTTCGACGGTGAGCACCACGCCAACCTGCTGCCCTGGCCGTCGCCCGTGCGGCTGGCGGCCTCGGCCGATCCCGTCGGGGCGGTGCGAGAGGCGCTTTCCCGCGTACGGGGCCCGGCCCTGCTCGCCGTGACCGGCGCGAGCAACGTGACCGGCGAGATCTGGCCCGTCCGTGAGCTGGCCGACGTGGCCCACGCGTACGGGGCCCGGGTCGTGGTCGACGCGGCCCAGCTCGCGCCGCACGCGCCGATCGACCGGGGCGAACTCGGCGCCGACTACGTCGCGTTCTCGGGCCACAAGCTGTACGCCCCGTTCGGCGCCGGCGTGCTGGCCGGCCGTTCCGACTGGCTCGACGCGGCCGAGCCCTACCTGCGGGGCGGCGGCGCCAGCCTGGCCGTCGGCGACGCCCCGGGCGACGTCACGTGGGCCACCGGCCCGGCCCGCCACGAGGGCGGCACCCCGAACCTGGTCGGCGCGGTCGCCCTGGCCGCCGTCTGTGAGGCCTTGCTGCACGCCGACCGGGCCGCCCTCGACGAGCACGAGCAGAGCCTGCTGGCCGCGCTCCCGGCCGGGGTCACGCTCTTCGGTGGACGGCGGGAACGGGTCGGCATCGTCTCGTACGCCGTGCCCGACCCGGCCGGTGTCGCGGACCGGCTCGGCCGCGAGCACGCTATCGGCGTACGGGCGGGAATGTTCTGTGCCCACCCGCTGGTGCGCAAACTCGGCGGTGGCGGGAGCTGCGACGGCGGCGGGCTGCTGCGCGTGAGCTTCGGGCTCGGCAGCACGCACGACGACATCGACTACCTCCTCCGCGCGCTGGACGAGCTGGGCGTGTGCGTCTGAACACTCACGGCTATCCCCGAACGCCGTGACGGGCATAGATTCGTCCTGACGGCGACCCCTGCGGTGTCCGCGACGCCGCATCGGCCGGCCCGGTCAGCTCGTGCTCACCGTTCCGGGAGGCTTCCGTGTCCACTGTTTCCCCACCGACTCCGGCTCAGCTGTTCCGTTCCGCCACCCGCGCGTTCTGGTGGCTCGGCATCGCCGGCGCTCTCACCTCGATCGTCCTCGGCGTGCTGGCCCTGGTCTGGCCCGGCGAGACCCTGTTCGTCGGGGCCGCGATCTTCGGCGTCTGGCTGCTCGTCCACGGTGTCATCAACATCATGCAGGCGCTCACCTCGGACCGTGAGGACGGCGCCGCCCGCGCGCTGACCGCCGTGGTCGGCGTCCTGTTCGTCGTCGCGGGCGTGATCTGCCTGCGTAATGTCGTGGTCTCGCTGATCGTGATCGCCACCCTGATCGGCATCTCGTGGCTGATCGGCGGCATCACCGGCGTGGTCAACGCGTTCGCCGGCGGCTACGACGCGACCGGCCGTCTGGTGGTCGGCCTGCTCGGGGCCGTCACCATTCTGGGCGGGCTCGTCGTGCTGTTCTGGCCCGGCCCGTCGCTGGCCACCATCGTCTGGCTCACCGGCATCTGGCTGCTCGTGATGGGCGTGATCCAGCTGGTCCTCGTGCTGCGCCACCGCCCGGGCCACCTTGTTTAGAAGATTGTCGATATGAGCTAGAGGCTATCTACCTGCGTCGACGCTTTGGCGCTACGTTTCCAACCCTGGCCGGCGCGGCGGCAGCAGCGGTCCTGCTGCCCGCCGGCATTTTCGCCATTGCCGTTGCCACCCCCCGCTTCTGCTGACACTGACCGGGGTGAGGCGGCCGCCCCCGAGATGCTTGCCGCCATGCAGCGCGACCTCGGCCTCAACGCGGACGCCGCCCGCGCCCGCATCGCCAATGACGACCGCGCCAGCCGTACGGAACTCGCTCTGCGCAAGAAGCTCGGCAAGGCCTTCGGAGGCGCGTGGGTGACCGGCGGCTCGCTGGTCGTCGCCGTCACCGACGCCGCGTCGGCCCGGACCGTGACCGCCGCCGGCGCCACGCCCATGGCGGCAACGTCTATCAGCCGAACGGCAGCTACTACCAGTCGACCGTCTCCGGCACCCACCGCGCCTGCCCCGGCGGCACCGACTTCGACATCTACCTGCAGAAGTGGAACGGCACGTCGTGGGCCGTCGTCGCCCAGGGCGCCACTTCGGCCGCCGACGAGACCGCCACCTACAACGGCACGGCCGACTACTACCGCTGGCGGGTCCACGCCTACGGCGGCTCCGGCAGCTGCTCCCTCGGGTATTCCAACCCGTAACCGGGCATCCTGGGGCTATGACCCAGCCCCGAGCCGTCGCCGTCGTCCTCGCCCAGGGGCGGGTGCTGCTGATCAAGCGTTACCTGAAGCAGCCCCACCCCTGCGCCATGTGCCCCCGCGGCGCCTCGGACTGCCCCGGCCACCACTACGCCGTGCTCCCCGGCGGCTGCGTGGAACCCGGCGAGACGTTCGCCGAGGCCGCCGTGCGCGAGCTGACCGAGGAGACAACACTGACGGCAACCATCGACCGCGAACTCTGGTCGGGCCGCCACCGCCGGCGCCGAGCCGTCTATTTCCTGATGGCCGATGTGGTGGGGACGCCTGTGCTTTCCGGGCCGGAGGCTCTGGAACACAGTCCTACCAACAGTTTTGAGCTCTTGTGGGCCGGTCCCGAAGAGTTCGATTCGCTGAACCTGTTCCCGCCCAGCATCCGCCCGAAGCTGACGGACCTGTTGTAAGGCCGCTTCCCCCTCTTCTGTCAAAATCAAATTCATGATGTCCCGGCTGGGTGGTGGGTGACAGACCGTCGCTCCCGCGGGGGCCGCGGCGGCTTTCGCTGGCCGCTGACGCGTCCAAAACGCGAAACCCCCCACGGCGACGTGCGTGCGTGGTGACGCTCAAATCGAATGCCAAGCTTTGGTCGTGATCAGCGGCGGCAGCGGTTCGCCGGGGAGCCGTGGTTCCCGCCTGCTCACGGCCACGACCCGACACAGGCCCGGGTATGGAACGGGCTGGCTCGACGCTCGGCGGCCGCGTGGAGTTGGCCGCCCTGACGGCGAGACACCGCCGTGACGATCCCTGAACGGCGTGCGTGACGATCCCTGAATCACGTGCACCCCGCCCATTTCTAGACCGTGGTCGACAACCGCATCGAGGTGCGTTTTCAGGTTGACGGGTATCGTCCGGGCAGTTCATGTGCCCTCGCCCGCTCGCCCGCTCGCCCGCTCGCCCGCTCGCCCGCTCGCCCGCTCGCCCGCTCGCCCGCTCGCCCGCTCGCCCGCTCGCCCGCTCGCCCGCTCGCCCGCTCGCCCGCCCGTTCCGTCTCCGGCCCGCCACGCGCCGTTTCTGGAGACCCCGAGCCGTTCCGAGGCCGCGTTCCTACTCCACACCGCGATGCTTTTGCGCCCCACGCGGCGGCCGTGGTCGTGGCCAGAACAGGGCCCTGCCCGCTAGGTGATGGTCGTGATCAAAACAGGGGCCCACCCTACCGGGGGTCCCCCACCCAGCCCCATTTTAGTGGGGTTTGCTGATCTTCGCGGGGGTGGAGCGGGCCGCCTGTGGATAGCGCGGCACTGTGGATAGAGTCGGGCCGCCCGGCGGACTGTGCTAGGGAGCGGCGGGGGATCCTGGATGCGACGGGAGCAGAGCCGGCACCTCGATGTCTTCGCCCTACTCGCAGCCTCCACAACAAATGGCGTCGCGCGTACCCCGTCGAGCTCCTGCTCGCCGCGGCCAGATCGACCGACGATGGAGCGCGCCAACCAACGGGACCACGGCTGCGTAGGGAAGTCAGTAGCCTCGAACCGCCTCTTCGGACAACAGGAGCCTCCAATGACCGCCGACTCTCTCGAACACCGGTGGGTTCGGGACTGGGCCTCGGATCTCGACGATCAACTGCGGGCCGTGCTGTCCGCGTTTGACGACTACTATCCGTTCCCGCCGGGGGAGAACGCCGTCGTGTGGGCGGAACCGGGGGCGGCGTCTGCCGGTGGGGCTGGGGCTGCCGTCTGAGCTTGTCACCTTCTATGAGGTGATCGAAGAAGTGATCATGTCGGACATCGGGAACGGCTTTTTCATCCACGCGCCGGATCGTGGACTCGACGCTGGGGCCGCCGGCATGGTCTTTGCCAGCAACGGTGGCGGGATCCTCTATGCCACCGCGCCCGACAACACGGTGACGCGTTCGAGCGCGGCCTCCACCGACAGCGACTTCCAGCCCGTTGCCGCCACGCTGAGGGAGTTTCTCGGGCAGGTCCTGGCCGCCGCCGCGCACTTCGCCGCCACCAAGGAACCCGGCGACCTCTAATGCGCAGAAGGCACGGCGAACACAGCGAATCCGACAGCGAACGGGCACGGGGAGGTCAAACCAGGACGGCGGCCAGCCCGTCGGCTCGGGGATCGCTTCCGGCGTCCAGCTTTCCGGCGAGCAACCGGGACAACTGCACATGGCCGGCGTCGTCGTGCGGCCCGTCGAAAAAGGTGGCGCCACTGGGTGGCACGGGCGCACCGGGCTCGGCCAGAAGCTCGTCGCCGCGCAGGATCCAGCGTGGGCGCGCCACCTGCTCGGCCGGGTCGGGTGCGGTGAGGACACCTGAGGCGACCTGAGCCAGGATCCACGGCTGGGACCGGCCACCCTGGCAGCCCAGCGCGATCACGCCCTCGGCCGTCGTGGCGATCGTCGGGCACAGCGTGTGCGGCGGGCGTACGCCGGGCGCGATCCGGCCGGGGTGCGACGGGTCGAGCCGGAACGACGAACCCCGGTTGTGCAGGACCACCCCGGTCGACGGTTCGAGCAGGCCGGCGCCGAAGCTCTCGAACACGCTCTGGATAAGCGTGACGGCATTCCCGGACTCGTCGACCGCGGTCACCGCCACGGTGTCGCCGGTGGGCTTGCGGCTCGCGGACAAAGAGGACAAAAAGGAATGAGGCCGCAGCATCCCCTCCACGTCAACCGGGCCAGACCGGGGATCGCCCAGCAAAGCGTCCCGAGCAGCCTGCGCCCGGCGACTGTCCGCGAGCAGCGACGACGACGGCGACCCCACGAGCGCGAGGAAGGTGGCCCCCTGCACCGGCGGCGGCGCCGCATGCCACGTCGCCGCGCCGACAACCTTCCGCAGCGGCGCCCCCACCTCGGCCACGTGCGCGGCGAAATCCTCCTCGGCCAACGGGCTGCCCAGCGCCCGCAACCCGGTCACCAACCGCCGGCCGAGCGGTCCGGAATAGAACGACCGCCAGTCCCGCCCGATCTCGTCCAGCGTGTCGGCCAGGGCGGGCTGCACGAGCCGGGGCTGCAGCATCACCGCGGCCAGCCCGGGGTCGGCGCGGATGTCGTCCAACCGGCCCTGGATCGCCGCGCGCAGACCGGGGGCGAAGTCGACACCCTCGGTCGCGAGCCGCACCGAAGGCGCCAGCAGCTCGGCCATCGGGAGCCGGGCGCCGAGCGCGTGCACGGCCGTCCACCCGGCGACCACGCCGGGCACGGTCACCGTCTGTGGCCCGCTGAGCGGCATGCGGGACCCCAGCGCCGCCACGTCGACCGCGAGCGCGGCCGCGCCGATCGAGAGCACCGCCCGTACGGGAGAACCGGCGGGACGCACCATCGCGACCAGGTCACCGCCCACCGAGCACTGATGCGGATAGGCCACCGTGAGGGCGCCCGCGGCCGCTAGGGCCGCGTCGAAGGCGTTGCCCCCGGCGGCGACAACGGTGCGCGCGGCCTCGACGGCCGCCGGATGGGGCGCGGCGACGGCGACTGACATACCGGCGACCCTACGGCCGAGCCATCGGCTTCGCACATCGTTGCCATCGGCGCTCGCGACTTCCGCCGGGGGCCGGACCGGGGTCGGATGGGGCATGCGCGTGCGAGTCGAACACCTCGACCAGCCCTTCGGTCTCGACGTCCGGCGTCCCCGGCTCTCGTGGCAGCTGCCGCCCGGGGCGAGCCGCCAGACCGCGTACGAACTGCGCCTCGACGACGGCACGCTCACCGGCCCGATCCCTGGCGACGGCACCGTGCTGATGCCGTGGCCCGGCCGCGACCTGACCTCGCGCGAACGCCGCCGGGTGTGGGTGCGCGTCTGGACCGATCGTGGCCTGAGCGACTGGTCGGAGCCGGCCGAACTGGAGGCGGGCCTGCTCGAGCCGTCGGACTGGGTGGCGCAGTGGATCTCCCCGTACGAAATCGAAGTGGGGGAACCCGGATTCCGCCGCGTCCACCGGCTGCGCGGCGAGGTGAGCCTGAACCGCCCGGTCGCCACGGCCCGCCTCTACGCGACCGCGCTCGGCCTCTACGAACTGCACCTGAACGGCCGGCGGGTGGGCGACCTCGAACTCACCCCGGGCTACACCGAGTACGGCACGAGGATCCAGGTTCAGACGTACGACGTGACCCCGCTGCTGCGCCCCGGCGTGAACCGCCTCGAGGCGCTGCTGGCCGACGGCTGGTTCCGCGGACAGGTCGGCATGCTGCGGTCGCACAACCAGTTCGGCGACCGGACGGCGTTCCTGGCGCAGGTGCACATCGACCACTCCGACGGCAGCACAACGGTTTGCGGCACCGGGCCGTCGTGGGTCTCGTCGCCCACGGCCATGACGGCCGACCTCATCGAGGGGCAGACCACCTCGGACGCCGCAGAAAGCGCGGAAACGCCGGTGGTGCCGACCGGACATGGCTTCGACCGCCTGGTGTCCTCGCCGGCCCCGCCCGTGCGGGCCATCCGCGAGATCCGGCCGATCGCGGTGCGGGGCAACGTTTTCGACCTGGGGGAGAACGTCAACGGCCGGGTTCGCGTACGGAATCCCGCCCGCACCCCGCTCACGCTCACGCACGCCGAGGCGCTCGGCCCCGACGGCGACGTCACCACCGACCATCTGCGGCCGGCCGACGTGCCGTTCATCGAGCACGAGCTGCGCGCCGGGCAGGTCGACCGGGTCGAGACGGCCGGTGTCTTCGAGCCCCGCTTCACCACGCACGGGTTCCGATACGTACGGGCGCAAGGCTCTGCTCTGACCCCGGACGACCTGACGGGCGTGGTCGTGCACACCGATCTGCGGCCCACGGGTGGCTTCGCGTGCGACGACGAGCGGCTGAACCGGTTGCACGAGGCGGCGGTGCGCAGCTTCCTCGGCAACGCGTGCGACATCCCGACCGACTGCCCGACCCGCGAACGGGCCGGCTGGACCGGCGACTGGCAGCTGTACGCGCCGGTCGCCACGTTCTCTCACGACGTGGCCGGCTTCTCGGTGAAGTGGCTGCGCGACCTCGCCGCGGGCCAGTGGGAGAACGGCGTCGTCGGCAACATGGCGCCCATGCCACCGGCCGAGCGCACCGGTTTCCTGCGGAATCTCAACGGTTCCGCCGGTTGGGGCGACGCGATCGTGCTGGTGCCGTGGGAGATGTTCCAGGAGTACGGCGACCGCGACCTGCTGGCCGAGATGTGGCCGGCCATGACCCGATGGCTCAACTACGTTTCCCGTACGGCGTCAGCCCAACGCCACCCGTCCCGCACCGGCGCCCCCGCCCCGCACGAGCGATTCCTCTGGGACACCGGCTTCCACTGGGGCGAATGGCTCGTACCCGGCGAGGACATGAGCGACTTCGCCGCCTTCGCCGCGGCCGACAAGTCCGATGTGGCCACTGCTTACTTCGCCCGTACGGCCAGAGTCGCCGCCCGCATCGCCGGCTTGCTGGGATTCTCCGAACAGGCCGCCCAGTGGGCCGAGGTGAGCGACGGTGCCCGCTCGGCGTGGCAGGCCGAGTTCGTCACCCCGGCCGGAGACGTGCGCCCGGAAACGCAGGCCAACCTCGTACGGGCGTTGGCCTTCGACCTGGTCCCGGCCGAGCTGCGCCGGCGGACCGCCGACCGCCTGGCCAAGCTGATCCGCGACAACGGCACCCACTTGTCGACCGGTTTCCTGGCCACGCCCGACCTGCTGCCCGTGCTGGCCGATGCCGGTCACCTGGACGTGGCCTACGACCTGCTGCTCCAGACGACGCCGCCGTCCTGGCTCACGATGATCGAGCGGGGCGCCACCACGGTCTGGGAACGCTGGGAGGGCATAGACACCAACGGAATCCCCCACGATTCCCTGAACCACTACTCAAAGGGCGCGGTCATCGGCTTCCTGCACCGCTACACGGCCGGCCTCCAGCGCCTGACCCCCACGTGGCGCCGCTTCCGCGTGCACCCCCACCCCGGCGGCGGCCTGACCTCAGCCTCGGCCTGGCACGAAACCCCACACGGCCGAGCGTCCGTCGAATGGACCTTGACCGACGGTTCCTTCGTCCTGAAGGCGACCGTCCCGCCCGGCTGCGAAGCAGAGGTCGTCCTACCCGACGGCGACACTCACAAGGCAGGCCCGGGAACCCACCACTTCGAGCAGGGCTGACCCCCGGCCCAGCGCGAGCGTTCGTTCACCGGCCGCTGACCCACCAGGCAACCGCCGTGACGGCCGCACCGCCCGCGGCGGTCGCGGCTCCCTGCAGAAACCTGACGGCCAGGCTCAACCCCACAGCACGAACCATCCGCCGACTGCGCGAGACAGCGGGTCCGGCGTTCCTCATGATCTTCATCCACCCTTCCGGCGACTTTCAGTCCATGATGGAGGGCGCTAGTGGTGCTGCTTCGGGTGCAACGCGTTGCAAAAGTTGATGCAACGATTGGCGCACGGATTCCTGAGCGGTATTCACAAGATGTGCATCATCAAGCCGGCCGTCTCGGGCCGATTCCGGAGTCGTTGAACCCAGCCCGTCGTGAGCTGACAGAGGAGTTGCGACGCTTGTTCGCGCTGCTGAACATGTCGGTCCGCAAGTACGCCGTCAGCCAGGGACGCGATCCTGGCCTGTTGTCGCGCTACCTGAACGGGCACGTGTTGCCGTCCGAGGAGTTCTGCCGTGACCTGGTCGCCGAGGTCGGCCGGCTTGTGCCGGCCGCGGCAGCCGATGAGGAGCGGTTGCTCGCCACCCATCGAGCGGCTGGTGACGCGAGCCCGGGGAGCTGGGGCGGTTCGTCGCGTGACCGGCAGCAGTTGGCCACGGCTCGTGCTCAGGCGGAACAGGCGCAGCGGGACCTGCGCCAACTGGTCGGAGAACTCGCCCAGGCTCGCGAGCGGATCCTGCACCTCGAAAGGCAGCGCGGTGACGTCCGCGGCCGCCCGGTCACGCACGGGCCGCGCTGGGACTTCTACCGGAACCACCTGGGGTCACGTGTCCCGCACGCCTTCGTCGAGTCGGTCGACCAGGCCACGGACGAAATCGTTCAACGGATGGCCGACCCACGCTCCAGCAGCCCCTTTCACGGCAGTGGCCGGGTCTTCGTGCCGATTCAGGCCGGAGGCAAGTCGCTCTACGTCGGCGCCACCCTCGCGAAGGCCCTGGATCTCGGTTTCCGCTTCGTGATCACCATGACGGACCCGTTGAACGCCGTCCGCTCGCAGATGCAGGCGCGACTGGATGAGGGTTTGCCGCGCGCAACGTCCCTGTGGCTGACCGGGCCGCACTCCGACTATCGAAGCATCATCGGCAGCTTTCCGGCCCTGCTCGCGTTCGAGAAACAGCAGCCCGATCGGCCGCTTCACGACCCGCAGAACCTGGAGCGTGCGTTGGCGAGGCTGGTTGTCGTCAAGCGGAGCGTCCCGGTCATGCGCAAGCTGATGAAGGACGTGCAGGCACACGCCGGGCGGCTGGAGGAAGTGCCGGTGCTGATCCTCGACGCCGTGGACGGTCCGCTGATGCCGGGCGGTGCGCTGGACCGCGCTGTGACGGACCTCAAGGCCGCGTTTCCGCGACTTCAATATCTCTCGTTCGCGACCGTCGACCCCGCCGAGCGGGAAACGCCGGAGGACTTCACGATGTGGCTGCAGACCGCTCCGCGCTGAACCGAGGGCAGGGCTAGGCGTGCGGTCGTACGGGCAGGGACTTGTCGAAGGGGGTGTCGACCAGGATGAAGGCGACCCGCGCGATCTCGGTCCCGCGGTTGGCCCAGGCGTGGTCGGTGCCGCGCTGGACGACCACGTCGCCCGCGTGCAGGGTCACCTCGGTGTTGTCGAGGATCAGGGTCACCGAACCGGACAGGACTATGCCGTAGTCGATCGATGCCGTGCGGTGGACCGGGGACTGGCGGCCGGCCGCGTCGAGGTGGCCGGGGCGGAACTCGTTGATGCGGATCCGGGTGCCCGCGGCGGGCGGGGGGATCGACAGGTCGCCCGTGGTCGGCTCGTCCTCGGTGGCCGTGATGGGTGCGCCGGTGGTGGCCCAGATCTCGTGGAACGAGACGCCGTCGGCCGGCAGCTCGTGGGAGAACGGGACCGGGCCGTCGGAGAGGACGACCGAGACGCCCTCCGGTGTGTGGCCGGTGACGACCCGGCGCGGCGCGGCGCTCATGCGTGGCACTCGATCGGGCCGCCGTGGAAGGTCACCATGTCGGGCCACACCGACGGCACGGTCAGGCGGGTGTCGATCGGGTTGCCGCGCAGCTCGGAGAAGGCCCGGTGCAGGTTCCCGACGAAGCGCTCGGTCTCGGCCCAGTCCCGGTAGGGGTTGTCGCGGTGCTTCACGGCCGTCTCCAAGGGGCTCATCCCGGCCGCCAGCCCCACTTCGGCCACCGAGGCCACGTACGCGACGTAGGCGTCCAGGTCGTCGAGCAACCGGGCCACGTCGAAGCCGCGGACGACCGGGCCGTGGCCGGGCACCAGGACCTCGGGCTGCAGGTCGCGCATGGCCGCGATCGCCGTGCGGAAACCGGCCACCGAACCCTCGAGCAGGAACGGCTGCCCGCCCGCGAAGGCCAGGTCCCCGGCGTAGAGCACCTTCCGCGTGGGCAACCACACCAGGACGTCGTTGCTCGTGTGGGCCCGCCCGACGTGCCGCAGCTCGATCGGGAAGTCGGCCATGTGCAGCGTGAGCCGGTCGGCGAAGGTCAGCTCGGGCGGCCGCAGGCTCAGGGCGCCGTAGTCGGGCGCGGTGATCACGCGCGTGGCCTCGAGCCCGGCCGCCAGCACCTCCTCGCGGCACTTCTCGTGGCCGATCACCACGGTCGAGGGCGGGAGAAACCCGTTCCCGTACGTATGGTCGGGGTGATGGTGGGTGTTGACCACCGCTCGTGGCGGCCCGTCGGAGAGCCGGGCCAGCTCGGCCAGGACGCCCCGGTTGCGCGCCTCGGTCGAGGTGGTGTCGACCAGCACGGCCGACCCGCTCGCGTCGACCACGATGCCGCAGTTGTTCACCATCCAGCCGCCGACGGGCTGTACGTAGGCGTAGAGGCCGGGCGCCACCTCGTCGACGTACGGCCGGCCCGCGTCCCATGAAGTACCCATGCGAGAAGTCAGCCTCATCGCGGCCGCGGCCACAACCGTGCGGGCCATCGGCGATCGGCATCCGAGCCATTCCGGGTGCGGGCTTCCCGCGTACGGGAAACCGGTGTTGACTTTGTGGGTGACGATCGGGCCGGCCTTGCTCCTCACCCTGGCCCTGCTGGTGGCGTTCGGGCCGATCGCGACCGACCTCTATCTGCCCGGCCTGCCCGCCATGGCCGACGCGCTCGGCGCGGACGCGAGCGGTGTGCAGCTCACGCTGACCACGTTCCTGGCCGGGCTCGCGTTCGGGCAGCTGGTCATGGGCCCGATCTCCGACCGGTTCGGCCGCCGCAAACCGTTGCTGGTCAGCGCGGCGGTCTGTGTGCTGGCGGGCATCGTGGCGGCCACCGCGCCCACCCTGCCCGTGCTCATCGCCGCCCGCCTGGTGCAGGGTTTCGCCGGCGCCGGGGGACTGGTGATCGGCCGGGCCGTCATCGCCGACCTGGTCACCGGCCGCGCCGCCGCCCGCGCACTGACGCTGATGATGACCGTGGGCGGTGTCGCGCCCGTGCTGGCGCCGCTGATCGGTGGCGTGCTGGCCGACCCGGTCGGCTGGCGCGGCATGCTCTGGACCGTCACCGGCCTGTGCGCGGCGATGCTGCTGGCCGTGCTGCTCGTGCTCCCCGAGACCCACACGTCGCGCGGCCGCGGCCCCGGCGGCTATCGGATCGTGCTGCGTTCGGCCGGGTTCTGGGCCGACACGGCCGTGTTCGCCAGCTCGTTCGCGATGATGATGGCCTACATCTCGGCCTCACCCTTCGTCTATCAGCGGGTGGTGGGTCTTTCCGAGATTGCGTACGGGGTGAGCTTCGGTCTCAACGCGTGCGGCCTGATCGCCGCCGGTGCCATCGCCAGCCGCCTCGTGGAACGGGTCGAACCCCGCCGGATCGTCGCGGGCGCACTGACCCTGGAGGTGGCGGCCACCGCGTCGCTGCTGGCGCTGGTGCTGGCCGGCGCGCCCGCCTGGACGTACCCGATCCCGATCTTCTTCGCGGTCAGCGCCAACGGCGGCGTGGCCGGCCCCTCGGCCGCGCTCGCGATGGGCCGCGTGCCCGAGGTGGCCGGCACGGGCAGCGCGCTGCTGGGCTTCTCCCAGTTCGCCCTGGGCGCGCTGGTCTCCCCGCTGGTCGGTCTCGGCGGCGAGGATTCGGCGCTGGTGCCGGCGGTCGTGATGCTCGTGGCCGCTCTGGCCGCGGTCGCCGCGAGCGCCCTGAACCGACCGGTGGCAGTCCGCACATAGTTCCGTGGGTCCGTGGGTGGGCCGGCTGCCGTCCGCACGCGAGTTCCGTGGATCCGCGGCCGGGCAGGCGGGTCCGTGACCGTCCGCACATGGTTTCGCGGGTGCGGGGGCGGGCAGACTGGGCGTTGTGGGAGCTCAGCAGCAGGTGCCGGGGCTGATCGGTCGCGGCGCGGTGTGGGCCGAGCTGCTCGCGTTGCTCGACGACGAACGGCCGGACCGGGCCGCGGCACTGCTCGCCGGCGCGGCCGGCATGGGCAAGACGGCCCTGGTGACACGCTTCGCGGAGCACGCGGCCGACCGGGGTCATCCCGTCCTGCGGGTCACCGGTGACTCGGGAATGCCCGGCGTCGCCTACGCGGCCCTGCGGGTGCTGCTCGACGGGCGTGACCTCACCCAGCTGTCGGCGGCCCGGCAACGGGCTCTGCGTCTCGCGCTGGCCGGCCAGGAACAGGGCGCCGACGTGCTCGTGCTGCGCGCCGCGGCCTGCGAGGCGATCGGCGATCCGGCCGGCGACCGGCCGGTGGTGCTGGTGGTCGACGACGTCGACCGGGTCGACGCGCCGAGCCTGGACGTCCTGCTCACACTGGCCTCGGTCGTCGCCCTGGGCCAGGCGCCGATGGTCGCCCTCTTCGCCGCCCGCACCGAGCGGATGCCGGTCGAGTTGTCCGAGCTGCTGCCGGCGACCGTGCTGTCCCCGCTCGCCGAGCCGGAGGCGGAACGGCTGCTCGACCGGGTGCCCGGCGCGCCGGTCGGCGCGGCCCGGCTCGAAATTCTGCGCCGCGCCGAGGGCAACCCACTCGCTCTGCGCGAGTTCGCCGACTGGGCCGACCTGCCCGGCGGTCGCCCCGGCGTCGACGACGTTTTCGCCCGCCGCGTGCACGACCTTCCGGAACGTACGAGATGGGCGCTCACCCTGGCCGCGGCCGGTGAGCGGAACCCGGCCGTGCTCGCCGCGGCCGACCCGTCCGCCGACGCCGACGCCTGGCAGCCGGCGGTGGACGCGGGGCTGATCACCGTGACCGAGACCGTGATCCATTTCCGGCACCCGTTGGTCGAGCGCGCTTTGCTGGTCTCCTCGACCATCCGGGCCCGCGCCCATCGCACCCTCGCGGCGGGCGTCGCCGACCCGCGCCGAGCGTTGTGGCACCGGGCCGCCGCCACCGAGGGACCCGACCCGGGCCTGGCCGCCGAGCTGGTGGCGGCCTGCGATCTGCTGGACGGCACCGGCGTGGTGACGGCGGTGACGATCCTGGAACGGGCGGCCGCGCTGATGCCGGCCGACCGGCGGGCGCCGACGCTGCTCGACGCCGCGGCCCGGGCCGGCGCGGTGGGCCGGTTGCGATGGGCCCGCGAGCTTCTCGACCGGGCGCGGGCGGCTCTCGACCCCGCGGTGACCCCGGCGCTGGGCGTCTCGCTCGACAGCTTCGGCTCGTGGCTCGAGACGATGGCCGGCCGGCTCGGCGCCGCGGCCGAACTGCTCACCGGCGTGCTGACGTCGGTGCCGGCCACCGCGGGCATCTCCAACACCGCGGCCTTCCCGGCCTTCCTGCTCGGGGACGGCCCGCTGACCGAGGTCCTGGCCCGCGCGTGCGCCGACGTGCCGGCCGATCCGCCCTGGCTGTTCCCGCTGATGGTGTGCCGTCCGAGCGAGGAGGCGCGGGCCGGCTGCCTGCTCGTGCCCGAGGGCGAGTCGCCGGCCGACCAGTACCGGTCCGCGCCGAGCGGCGCCGCCGCGATGCTGGCGGACGAGCCCGAGAAAGCCGTCCGGCTGCTGGCGCCGGCCGTGAACGCGGTCGTCGGCGGCGCGGCGGCCGCCGTGCATCTGGCGGCCCCGGGCGCGGCCGGATGGGCCCTGATCGACCTCGGCCGCTGGGTCGAGGCCGAGGACCGTCTCGTGCCGCTCCTGTCGTCACCGGTCGCGGCGGAGGCTCCGCTGATCCGCGCGGGCACGTACGCGCAACTGGCCGTCATCGCCCTGCTGCGGGGCCGGCGCGAAACCGCGGCCGATCTGGTCGCCCGGTCCCCGATCGACCTGCTGACCGTGCCGGTGTTCGCCCTGCGCCTGCGCTGGGCGCAGGGCGTCGCGGCGCTTGCGGCGGGTGAGCTCGACGACGCGTACCGGTTGCTGACCGCGGCCTTCGCGGTGCCGCACAACTGGCGGGTGCTCGTGCTCCCCGATCTGGTGGCGGCGGCGACCCGCAAACAGGCGGCTGGTGTGGAAACGCCCGATCGGGTGGCGGCGGCCCGGGAGCAGGCGGCGGCCGGGTTGGGAGCTGCCGATTGGGCGGCGGCGCGGGAGCAGGCGGCGGCCGGGTTGGGAGCTGCCGATTGGGCAGCGGCGCAGGAGCAGGCGGCGGCCCGCGAGCAGGCGGCGGCCGAGGCGGGAGCTGCCGATTGGGCGGCGACCCACGATCAGGCGGCGGCCGCG
The DNA here is from genome assembly GCF_016834655.1 of Paractinoplanes ovalisporus. Taxonomy (GTDB): domain Bacteria; phylum Actinomycetota; class Actinomycetes; order Mycobacteriales; family Micromonosporaceae; genus Actinoplanes; species Actinoplanes ovalisporus. The sequence goes on along the minus strand of NZ_JAENHP010000023.1, from coordinate 752 downwards.
GTGAAAACGACCGATCTGGTGGCGGCGCCCCGCGCGCACGCGGCGGCCGCAGTGGATGCGGCCTGGCAGGCGTACGGGAAAGGGTGGTTGAGCACCCGCGCGAGGGCCCGGCTCACCGCGGCCCGGGCGCTGCTGGCCGACGATCTCGACGTCGCGGCGGCGCTGCTCGAGGGGCCCGAAGCCGCGCGCCACCCGTTCGAGCGGGCCACCCTCGCGGCCGAGGTGGCGAACCGGATGCGCCGTGCCCAGCAACCCCGCCCGGCGCGCGAGCTGCTGACCGGCGCCCTGGACAGCTTCGAACGGCTCGGCGCGGCCGGATGGGCGGGTCACGTCTCGGCCCAGCTCCGCGGTGGCGCGCCGGTCGCCGATCCGTTCGCGACGCTGACCGCGCAACAGGAGCAGATCGTGCGGATGGCCGCCGGTGGCCTGAGCAACCGCGAGATCGGCGAGCGCCTGTTCCTGTCGCCCCGCACGATCGGCTCCCACCTCTACCGGGTCTTCCCGCAGCTGGGCGTCGTCAACCGCACCCAGCTCGGCGAGCTGGTGGCGGCGCGTGGGGGTGGCCGGTGAGCGGGTCGTTCGATCGCGTCCGGTTCGGGGAGCTGGTGGCGGCGCGTGGGGGTGGCCGGTGAGCGGGCCGTTCGATCGCGTCCGGTTCGGGGAGCTGGTGGCGGCGCGTGGGGGTGACCGGTGAGCGGGCCGTTCGATCGCGTTCGGCTGGGCGAGCTGGTGGCCGCGCGGGGGAGTGACCG
>NZ_JAENHP010000022.1 GCF_016834655.1 Paractinoplanes ovalisporus | reverse complement strand
CCGGGCCGGGCCGCCGACGAAGCGCCACTCCCAGCCGCCGACGGGTACTCGGCTCGGGCCGCCGTCGGAGCGCCACTCCCAGCCGACGACGAATAGCCGGGCCGGGCCGCCGACGAAGCGCCACTCCGAGCCGACGACGGGTTCCCAGGCCAGGCCGAAGCGGTGACGGACTGGGCGGGCTGGGAGTCGGAACGCAGGCGCGGGTTGATGTGGCGCGGGGTGCGCTGAGGGAAGCGGGTGAACGTCGGAGTCAGGCGCCAGACGATGGCGGCCAGGACCACGGCGGCGCACACGGCCGAGATCGCCCAGAGCCAGACCGTGCCGTTGTCCGAGCCGGTGCCGAGGCCGTGCATCAGCGCGATCGGCCAGCACAGGTAGGCCAGCCAGTGCACGGCCCGCCAGGCCCGGGCGCCGAGGCGCTGACGCAGCAGGCTGGTGATCACGATGGCGAGCACGAGGTCGAAGGCGAGCGTGCCCAGGCCCTGCCAGACCGGCCGGTAGTTGCCGACGAACGGCACGACCAGGTCGAAGAGCCGCAATTGGGCGTACGGGTCGAAGAGCAGGCTGACCACATGCCCGACCAGGAAGACCACGGACAGCAGGGCGGCGTTGCGGTGCAGCAGGTTCACCGCGAACCGGGGCAGGCCGAACGCCGGGCGGCCGCTGCGGGACCCGATGCCCAGCGCGACCACCACCGTGAGCAGCACCAGCGAGATGACGCCGCTGCCGCGGGCGAAATACCACAGCGCGTCGGTCACAACGGCCACCCGCCCAGGCGCAGCACGTCGAGGTCGGGGGTGACGAGACGGCTGGGTGCGCCGCCGAGCAGGGCCGGAGCGTCGTGGCCGCGGACGATCGCGGCGGTGGTGAGGGTGTTGGCCCGCAGGCACGACGAGGCGGCGACCGAGACCGTACGCCAGACTCGCGGGACCGGGCGGCCGGTGCGCGGGTCGACGATGTGGTGCAGCAGCTCGCCCGGGCGGCCCCAGGTGCGCGACGCGGTGCTCGAGGTGGCCAGGGCGGCGCCGGCCGGGAGGCGTACGGTGCACGCCGGGTCGCCCGGGCGGTCCTGCACCAGGATCCGCCAGCCGCCCTCGGGGCCCGGGCCGGCGGTGGCGATGTCGCCGCCCAGCGCGACCAGCACCCCTGCACCGAGTTCGGCCGCGACCCGCTCGGCGGCCCGGTCGGCGGTGACCGCCTTGGCCGTGGCGCCCAGGTCGAGCTGCACGCCGTCGGGCACGGTCAGTTCGCAGCCGCGTAACCGCACCGACCGCCAGTCGGGCGTGGCGAAGACACGGACCGCCGGCGCCACCTGACGCCCGGTCAGCGCGGCGAAGTCCCGGTCGTAGCCGAGGCCGCACAGCGCCGCGCCCACGGTCGGGTCGACGTCGCCGCCGGTCTCGCGGGCCGCGGTCAGCGCCGCGGCGACCAGTTCGGCCAGCAGCGGGCTGACCATGACCGGACGGCCACCGGCCCGGCCGGCGCGACGCAGCTCGGAGTCGTCGCGGAACCGGCTGCAGGCCAGCTCGACCGCGCCCAGCTCGTCACGGACCAGGTCTGCGGCCCGAGCCACCAACGAGGCTTGGGCGTCACGCGAGGCTTGGGCGTCACGCGAAGCTCGGGCGTCACGCGAGGCCCCTGCGAAGCGCGCCGGATCGGTGACGACAACCCGGGCGACGGTGCCCCAGACCTCCCACTGCGCGGTGTCGGCCCCGACCGGCAATGTCTCGATGAGCGGCATGTCAGGACCCTCCGGAGGTCGCGGACTGCCCGCCGCTGCTGCCGCTGTTGCTGTCGCTGCCACTGTCACCGGACAGCGACGGCCACTCGTCGGTCGTGGTCGACGACGTGCCGCTTTCGGAATCGGTGCTTATGGTCACCGCGGTATCAGACTTCTCGGACGCGTACGCGGCGGCGGCCACCGCTGCGGTCCCCACCGCGCTGGCCGCCACCAGGACGCCGGTGAGCAGCGCGGCACTTCGCCGGCCGGACTCCCGTTTCATCCGTGCCTCCGTTCGTTGAGGTCCCCACTGATGGACACCTCAGCAACGGTGCGCGTTCCCCCTCGCCCTGCCCTGTGCGCCTGCTTGGCGGTTCCTGTGAACCTGAGCCCTGGATACGTGCCATCTCCGGACCGTGGCGCCCGCCCTGGCCGGCGGCGGCTCGGTGCTGGAGGGTGTGCCCGTCAAGGGCGGGGAAAGCCTCAGAGCAGCCCGTTCTCCATGGCGGTGGTGACGGCGGCCGTGCGGTCGGCCACGTCGAGCTTGTTGAAGGCGCGCAACAGGTGGGTCTTGACGGTGGCCTCGGAGATGAACAGCTGCTTGCCGATGTCGGCGTTGGTCAGGCCCCTCGCCACCAGGCGCAGCACCTCGGTCTCGCGGGCCGAGAGGGCGGGCGGCGCGGGCTTGCGCACCTGTCGCACCAGCGTCGACGCCACGCTCGGGGCCAGCACGGTCTCGCCCCGGGCGGTGGCCCGCACGGCGTCGGCCAGCTCGGCCGGTGAGGCGTCCTTGAGCAGGTAACCCCCGGCGCCGGCCTCGATCGCGCGCAGGATGTCACGGTCCGATTCGTACGTGGTCAGCACCATCACGCGTACGCCGGAAGCCTCGGCCACGATCCGCTCGGTGGCCGACACCCCGTCGCCGCCCGGCATCCGCAGGTCCATCAGCACGACGTCGGGGCGCAGCTCGACGGCGAGCGCGACACCCTCGTCGCCGGAGGAGGCCTCGCCGATCACGGTCAGGTCGGGTTCCGCCTCGAGCATCCCGCGCAGGCCGTGCCGCACCACCGGGTGGTCGTCCACCAACAGGATCCGGATCACGCCGGCACCTCCACCTCGACCGTCGTGCCGGTGTCGGGGTCACTGACCACCCGCACGTCTCCCCTGACCTGTTCCGCCCGCGACCGCATCCCGGCCAGCCCGTAACCGTCGGCGGCCCCCGGCACGAAACCACGCCCGTCGTCGCGCACCACGAGCCGGACCGAGGCCGCAGTGTAGGCGAGCAGCACCGCCGCTTCCCGGGCGCCGGCGTGACGCCGTACGTTGGTCAACGCCTCCTGCGCCGCCCGCAACAGCACCACCTCCACCGCCGTGGGCAGTTCCCGTTCGTCGCCGGTCACGCGGAAACCCGCCGTCACGCCCGACTCCTCGTGGAAGCGGTCCACCTGACGCCGTACGGCGGAAGGCAGTGACCCTGAGGTCAGAGGCGCGGGCGACAGCGCCGCCACGAGCGACCGCGCCTCGGCCAGGTTCTCGCGGGCGGTCCGCACGGCGAGCGCGATCCGGTCGTCCTTCAGATCGGGGTCGGTCGCCTGCAGCAACGCGATGATGCTGGTGAAACCCTGCGCGAGGGTGTCGTGGATCTCGGCCGAGAGGCGGGCCCGCTCGGCCTCGCGGGAGAGGCGGGCGACCTCGGCCCGGCTGCTCTCCAGCTCGTCGATGAGCCGCTGCCGCTCGTGGCTCTGCTCGACCACGCGGGTGATCCAGTAGCCGAGCCAGATGCCGGCGGCGGCCGAGATGGCGGCGATCACCAGGTTCATGCCGAGCTCGTCGGGGCGCAGGATCAGGCCCGAGACGGGCAGCGCGGCGTTCGCCACGACCACCCCGATCACCGCCGGGCGCAGCGGCACCATCTGGAAGACCAGCGGGATCACGCCGAACAACAGCCAGTTCGCGTTCGGCACGAGCGTGACCGCGGTGGCGAACAGCACCAGGTGGACGGCCAGCAGCAGACGGCTGGCCCGGTCGGCCCGGATCAGCCGCCGGCCGATCGCGAGGTGCAGCACCACGATGGCGGCGAGCGCCCCCGCCGACCCGAGTCGGGTGGCGAGGGCCGGGCCCTGGGTGGTCAGGACCGCGGCCACCACCACGATCGAGATCAGCACCAGGTAGGCGTCCCAGAACAGGGCGCGCGGTTCCGAGGTCACTGGTCGGGCCGCGTCCACCGGAAGGTCATCAGGCACAGCACCAATCCGATCACACACCACGCGCCCAGGATCAGGGCGATGCGGCCCAGCTCCCACTGCCCGGCCGCCTCGTTGACCCGCATGCCGTCGGGCAGGAAGACGTACCGGAAGCCCTGGGCACTCCACTTCACCGGGAAGAACGACGCGATCGTGATCAGCCACGACGGCAGCTGGATCACCGGGTAGATGAACACGCCCGAGATGAACTGCAGGGCCACCACCGGCACGTTGAGGATCGCGCCGGCCGTGCGGCCGTGCTTGACGATCACGCTGATCGCCATCCCCAGCAGCGATGACGAGATCACCGAGAGCAGGAAGATCCACACGAAGGCCAGCCAGTGCGACGCGTCCGGCAACGACATGCCGAAGACCAGCGCGCCCACCGCGACCAGGATGATCGCCTCGGCCACGGCGAGAAAAGCCACTAAAAGCAATTTCCCGAGTACGTACGACGTGGCGGTGATCGGCGTGCCGTGCAGGCGTTTGAGGGTGCCGTCCTCCCGGTCCAGCGCCAGGCCCGCGCCCATGGTCACAAAGGCGGTGGTGAGGATCCCGTACGCGATCATGCTGGCCGAGAAGACGTGGGCGGCACTGACGCCGGGCTGGTCGTACGAGTCGGAGAAGATCGTGCCGAACAGGAGCAGCAGCATCGCCGGGAACGCGAACGTGAAGATCATGGCCGTGCGGTCGCGGAGGAACTGGAGCAGCTCGACGTGGCCGCGGCTGACCCCGAAGGAGAGGGTGCTCATCGGTGCGCTCCGATCAGGTTGAGGTAGATGTCCTCGAGGGTCGGCCGGGTGACGGTCAGCGTTCTCAGGTCGGTGTCGGCGGCGACGAGTTTGCGCAGCAGCGGGGTCGGGTCGTCGACCTGCTCGGTGCGCGCCACGCCGTTCTCGTGCCAGGTGACCCGCGCGCCCGCCTGGGCCCGGCCGCCGAGCGTGGCCGGGGTGCCCTCGGCGACGATCTGCCCGGCCGCCAGCACGGCCAGCCGGTCGGCCAGCGCCTCGGCCTCCTCCAGGTAGTGGGTGGTGAGCAGGATCGTCGTGCCCTCGGCGGCCAGCGTGCGGATCAGGTCCCAGAAGTGGCGGCGGGCCTCGGGGTCGAACCCGGTCGTCGGCTCGTCGAGGAACAGCAGTTCGGGGCGCCCGACGATGCCGAGCGCGACGTCGAGCCGGCGGCGCTGACCGCCGGAGAGCGTACGGATGCGGCTGTTCTTCTTCTCCTCGAGCCCGACCAGGCCGATCACCTCGGCGACCGGGCGGGAATCGGGGTAGAACCCGGCGATGTGCCGCACCATCTCGGTCGCCGTCAGGTCGGCGGCGTCCTCCGTGTTCTGCAGGACGATGCCGATCCGGGCCCGCCAGTCCGGGCCGGCCGTCCCCGGATCGGCCCCGAGCACCCGCACCTCGCCCGCGTCGCGGCGGCGGTGCCCCTCGAGGATCTCGGTGGTGGTGGTCTTGCCGGCGCCGTTCGGGCCGAGCAGCGCGAACACCTCGCCGCGGCCCACTTCGAGATCGATGCCGCGGACCACCTCGTGCCCGCGGTAGGCCTTGCGCAGGCCCCGAACCTCAATGGCTGTCATGCCATCGATACTGCTGGCTTTTCCTTCGTGGAGGGACGACCGCTCGGCCGTCAGTAGGTGTCAACCGAACGGTGGACACCTATCGCCCTGGCTCTGCTTACTGCCTTGGCTCCACTACTCCCAGCGGAACTTCTTGGCGGCCACGGTCACGAGCACCACGGCCCACGCGCCGAGGCTCAGCCAGATGGCGGTCGGAACGCTTCCCCCGTACGAGAGGGTGCTGCGCAACGCCTCGGCATGAGCGGCCAGGGGAAGCAGGAACCACCCGGCCGTGCCCAGGTCGGGGGCGGCGAACATGATGCCGCCGGCGGCCAGCATCAGCACGTAGATCAGGGTGGCGGCGCCGGTGGTGGCCTCGGGGCGCAGCAGGCTGGCCATGAGAAGAGCCAGGCCGCTGTACGCCGCGGCGGCGAGCACGGTGACGCCGAGCGCGGGCAGCAGCGCCTCGAAGTGGGGCCGCCAGCCGACGGCGACCCCCACCGCCGCGAGCACGATCAGCTGCACCACGATCAGGCCCAGCACCGCGGCGATCTTCGCGAGGAGCAGCCCGGGCCGGGTGAGCGGGGAGGCGCCGAGCCGCTTGAGCACGCCGTAACTGCGCTCGTAGCCGGTGGTGATCGCCTGGCCGGTGAACGCGGTCGACATCACGGTCAGCGCGAGCACACCGGGGACCACGAAGGCGAGCCGGTCGTCGCCGGGCACGTTGGTGACCTCGGTCAGGCCCGCGCCCAGCATCACCAGCAACGGGACGGCCAGGGCCAGCACGACGGCCTCGCCCCGGCGCGCGGTCAAGGTCAGTTCCATGCGGATCTGGCTGGCCACCACGCTGCGCAGGGGGGCGCGGCCCGGGGCCGGGGCGAAGATGCCGGTGCCACTCATCGGTAGACCTTCTCGGTGGTGAGCGCCAGATAGACGTCTTCGAGGGTGCGCCGGCGGGTGTTCACGGCGGTGACCTGGGCCCCGGCACCGGCGAACCAGCCCAGCACGTCGGAGATGGCGGCCGCGTCGAGGGCGCCGGTGATCGCGTATTCCCCCGGGGTCGTCTCGGTGACCTTGAGGTCGGCCAGCCGCCCGTCGGGAACCAGGCCCGGGTCGGCCCGCACCTCGAGCAGGTCGATGCCGGCGGCCGCGGTCAGCTCGGCCGGCGAACCGGTGGCGGCGACCACGCCCGAGCGCATGATGACGACCTCGTCGGCCAGGCGTTCGGCCTCGTCGAGCAGGTGGGTGGTGAGCAGCACCGACACGCCGTCGGCGCGCAGCTCCTCGATCAGCCGCCAGGTGGTGTGGCGGGCCTCGGTGTCCATGCCCGCGGTGGGCTCGTCGAGGAAGACCAGCTCGGGGCGGCCGACCAGCGCGACGGCGAGCGACAGCCGCTGCTGCTCGCCCCCGGAGAGCCGGCGCCACCGCGTACGTTCGAACTTGCGCAGTCCCAGACGATCGAGAAGCATGTCGACGTCGAGCGGGGTGGCCGCGAACGAGGCGAACAACCGCAGGATCTCGCCGGCCGTGGCCCAGGGATAGACGCCGCCCGACTGCAACATGATGCCGAGCCGGGGCATCAGCGCGTCGTGGTCGCCCATCGGATCGAGGCCGAGCACGGTGGCGACGCCGCTGTCGGGCCGGCGGAAACCCTCGCACACCTGCAGCAGGCTGGTCTTGCCGGCGCCGTTGTGCCCGAGCAGCGCAAGAACCCGGCCGCGGGGGACCGTGAGGGACACACCGTCGACAGCGGTCGTGTCGCCGTAGCGCACCACGATGTCGCGAACCTCGACCGCCTCGTCCCTCACGGTCAACCACTTTACGTGCCGCCCTCGGCTGTCCGGCCCTGGGCGGGGCCGCCCCGTTAGGGTGCTCACATGAGCGTGGTGGAGATCTACACCGACGGGGCCTGCGTGCCCAACCCCGGCCCGGGCGGCTGGGGGGCGGTGTTGCGTTACGGCGCGAAGGAGAAGGATCTCTTCGGCGGCACGGCCGAGCCGACCACGAACAACCGGATGGAGCTCATGGCGCCGATCCGGGCCCTCGAGACGCTGAACCGGGCGCCGATGACGGTGAAGTTGTACACGGACAGCATCTACGTACGGGACGGGATCACGAAGTGGCTGCCCCGGTGGTCGGCCAACGGCTGGCAGACCTCGGCCAAGCAGCCGGTCAAGAACGTCGACCTGTGGCAGCGCCTGAACGCGGCGGTGAAGCGTCACGACGTGCAGTGGCACTGGGTCAAGGGGCACGCCGGGCATCCCGAGAACGAGCGGGCCGACCGGCTGGCCGCGCGGGGCCTGCAGGAGGCGGTGGCTTCCGGCTCGATCGTCGGCGGGGCCTGATCCGCGGTGATCACGCCCTTCCGCGTTCCGCTGCCGCCCGCTTCGGTGGACGACCTGCGGGAACGGCTCGCCCGGACGCGGTGGCCGTCGCCCGCGCCCGGGCCCGGCTGGGAGCAGGGTTCCCCCCTGTCGGACGTTTCCGACTTATGCGCGTACTGGCAATCGGGTTATGACTTCTCGGCGGCGGAGGAGCGGCTCAACCGGCATCCGCAGTTCCGCACCGAGATCGACGGGGTGAAGATCCACTTCGTGCACGTACGGTCGGAGCGGGCCGACGCCGTGCCGGTGCTCATGACCCACGGGTGGCCCGGGTCGGTGGTCGAGTTCGCCGACGTGATCGGGCCGCTGTCGGAGTCGTTCCACATCGTGTGCCCGTCGCTTCCCGGGTACGGCTTCAGCGACGCCCCCACCGAACCCGGCTGGGCCGTCGCCCGGGTCGCCGACGCCTGGGCCGTCCTCATGGAACGCCTCGGCTACCCGCGATTCGTCGCCCAGGGCCACGACTGGGGGACGAGCGTGTCGACCGAGATCGGGTTGCGGCACCCGTCCCGGGTCATCGGCCTGCACCTCGTACCGCCGCTGGTCGCGCCCGACCCGGCCACGTTCGGCGCGCTCACCCCGGCCGAGCAGTCCGCCCTGGACGATCTGGAGGCCGCCGCGCGGGGTGACGGCTACTCGTTCGTGCAGTCCACCCGGCCCCAGACCATCGGGTACGGCCTGGTCGACTCGCCGGCCGCACTGTGCGCGTGGATCGTCGAGAAGTTCCACGCCTGGACCGACGGCGATGTGCTCACGCGTGACCAGCTGCTGGACAACCTGATGATGTACTGGCTCCCCGGCGCCGGGGTGTCGGCGGCCCGCTTCTATTGGGAGAGCTTCCCCGCCGTGCAGGCCGTCTTCCGCGGCGACGGCAGCGAGGCGCCGCCCGTGCCCGTTCCGGTCGGCTGCTCGATCTTCCCCCGCGAGAACCCGCGCCCGTCCCGGCGGTGGGCCGAGCGGCGCTTCAGCGACATCCGCTACTGGAACGAGCCGGCCCGCGGCGGGCACTTCGCCGCGTTCGAACAGCCCGGCCAGTTCGTCGAGGAGGTGCGGGCCTGCGTGGCCGCCCTCACGGCGGGAACCTGAGCGTTCCCGTTACTACGATCGGGGTACGTCAAACGGGCCATAGCTCCCGGTCTATCGAATTCGAAACAATTGGGGGCATGAGCGCGCCCGGCGACACTGTGCTGATCGTCATTCTCGTGGCCCTGTTCGTCGCCTGCTGCGGGTATGCGGCGGGTCGCGTGCACCAGCGGTACCAGCTGAAACGCGACCGGGAGGAGGCTTACCGGGACGGGTACGAGACCGCGTCCGACCAGGTTTTCAGCCTGGCCGTCCGGTCCACGGTGGCCAAGCCGCCGCCAGCCGCTGAGGATCCGGCGCCGCAGGCGGGGAGTCAGGTCGATCCCGGGCGGGCTTTCCGGCATCAGGGGGTCGCGGCTGCTGCTTCTGCCGGGTCGCCCGATGCTTCGCCTGTTCCGCCTGTCGCCGCTTCGCCCCTGTTGCCCGGCGCTGCTTCTGTTCCGCTCGGGGCCGACCACCCTGCGGCCCCGGCGGCGCTCGGATTTCCGGCGCCTCCCCCGCCGCCGCGCAACACCGTGAGCGAGCCGGCCGCCGTGGGCGGTGTGCACTACCAGAGGTTCCCGGAGCCGCGGCCCACCGAGGAACCGGCCGAGCCCGCCCAGCCGCGCTCCTCCGGCGGAAAGCACACCGTGCCCGACGAGCTGGTGCAGGCCGCGACCTATCGTCTGCCGCCCGACCGGGTGTTCCGGGCCAAGGTCCCCAACAGCACGCCGCTGCCCGAGGAGACGACCACCAACATCCCGGTGCCGAAGCCCCGCCGCCCCTGACCGGTTCCCGCTGACCCCGACCGGTTCCCGCCGCCCAGATCCGGCCCGTGTCGTACGGTTCCGCCGCTCCGGCCGAAGTTGTCGTACCCCCGCCGTAGGGTCGTCGCATGGTCACCGTCGATGACGTCCGGCGGGTTGTCAGTGACCTCCCGCGCAGCTCCGAACACCTCATCCATGACCGGGTGAAATTCCGGGTCGGCGCGATCGTCTACGTGGCGTTCTCGCGCGACGAGACCGTGATGGGCTTCGGCTTCCCCAAAGAGGAGAGGGCCGCGCTGGTCGCCGGCGATCCCGTCACGTTCCACCTGCCCCGCGAGTCCGACATGCGCTTCAACTGGGTCGAGGCCACGATGGCCGAGCTCGACGAGGAACAGATGACCGAGTTGGTGCTCGACGCGTGGCGCATGGTCGTGCCCAAAAAGGTCTGGTCGGCCTACCTGCCACGCCTGGCCTGAAACCGTCCCGCAGCCCGACCCGAAGGAGGTCTGCCCGACTCACCTGCCGCGCCTGGCCTGCAGTCTCGGCCCAAGGGTCTGGACGGTTCCGCCGCCGCGCCTGGATTCAAGCCGCCCTGCGATCCCGGCCCGAAGGACGCTGGTCGCTCACCTGCCGTGCCTGGAGTCGAGCCGCTCCACGATCTCGGACGGGGACAGCTTTCGATCGTCCTCGGGCGCGCCCTCGGCCAGGTGGGTTCCGGCGACGTCCGCGTAGACGGCGGCGATCGCGGTGAACAGGTCGGGGCTCAGACCGGCGGCGGCCTGGGTCGCGGCCACCTCGCGCATCTCGTCGACGAAACGCCCCGCCTTGGTGGCCGAGCGCGCCACCCCCGAGCCGTCGGCCAGTCCGTTGCGACCGAGGTCGGCCATGACATGCTCCAGCACCCCGTGGGCGCCCGCGGTCCGCATGGCCTGGGTGATGAGCGCGGTCAGACCCTTGTAGACGCCGCCGGTGCACATCTTGAGCGCGCTGGCCGAGCCGATCCGCTCCCCCACGACCACGGGTTCGACCAGCCCGCCCCACGGAAGTTCGGCCACGACCGAGGCCGCCGCGCCCGAGAGATAGAGCCGGGCACCCGGCGTGACCGTCGGCGGCGGCCCCGAGATCGAGCCGTCCACCACCTCGATGCCCGACGAGCCACCGCCCGCCACCGCGGCCGGAGAAGCTGCACCGCCGCCAGCAGTAACGGCCGCAGAAGCAGCAGTGCCGCCCTCTGCCACGCCCGCAGAAGCGGCAGTGCCGCCCGCAGCCACGGCCGCAGAACCAGCGACGCCACCCATCACGAAACCCGCAGAACCCACAGCATCGCCCGCCACACCCAAAGCGCCGCCCACGGCTGCGGGACCGGGGGTGCCGGCTAGAGCGGCGCTTACGGCCTCCATCGTGGTGGGCGAGACGGCGTTGAGGTCGGCCACGATCGGTGCTCGGCCGGCTTGGCGGGCCGCGGCCGCGATGGACCGTGCGGTCTCGACGGCGGCGCCCGGCGGCGTCACCGACAGCACGACGTCGGCCGCCACCAGCACGTCGGTCAGGGTCGGCAGCAGCTCCAACCCGGCCTCGGTGGCCAGCCGGGCCGTCCGCGGGGATCGCCCCTCCAGCGTGGTGACCACCCGGGCGCCGCCTTGCCGCAACGCCGCGCCGAGCCCCGACCCCATATATCCGGCACTGACCAGTGCGACCGTCACCATCTGCCTGTCCCCTCGCTCGCGATCTCCCCGCTCCAACCTAGGGGGCCGGAGCGAGACGGGCCCGGGTGTGCGTCGCGGGCGCCCGAACGACAAGGCGGTGCGGCTGGTGCGGCCGATCGTCCGATCCCGCCGACAAACCCGACACGGGTGCTCGCGGCGCGCGGCCAGACGGCGAGCGGGCCACGCCGCCGCCCGTCTCCCACTTCGACACCGGCCCTGGGGCCGTACGGTGGTCTCGGGCTGTCTCCGTCATGACACCGTTGCGGGGCGAACGGCCGAGGTCGGACGTATAGACATCGATGTCATACTTGAGCGTCCCGCCACTGAGAGTGCTCGGAGCAATATGCCCGCCGACGATGTGACCGTTCGCCGGCCTACGTTGACTCAGGTGGCCGCGCTGGCCGGGGTCAGCCTCAAGACGGCCTCCCGCGCGCTCAACCAGGAACCCAACGTCGCCCCCTCGACCGGGCGGCGGGTGCGTGACGCGGCCGACCTGCTCGGCTACCGGCTCAACGGCATCGCCCGGGAACTGCGGCGCGGCGCCACCTCGGCGCTGGTCGGGCTGGTCAGCGGTGACCTCACCAACCCGTTCTACTCGGCGGTGGCCAGCGGCATCGAGCGGGAACTGCGCCAGCACGGGCTCCTGCTGATCACCGCCAACAACGACGAGGACGCCATGCTCGAGCGCAGTCTCGTGGATGCGTTCCTGGAACGACGCGTACGGGCGCTGCTCGTCATTCCCAGTGCGGACGATCACGAATATCTCGCCATCGAGGGCAACCGGGGTGTGCCGTTCGTCTTTCTCGACCGGCCGCCGGACGGGCTGGCCGCCGACGCGGTGCTGATCGACAACGCGGGTGGGGCGCGGTCGGCCGGGGAGCACCTGCTGGCGGCGGGGCACCGGCGGATCGCGCTCGTGGCCGACCTGGCCCGGATGGCGCCGCAGCGGGCCCGGATCGACGGGTTCGTCGGGGCGATGCGCGCCGCGGGCAACGACGCGTGGGAGCCCTATCTGCGGACCGATGTGCACGACGTACGGCATGCCGAACGCACCGTCCGCGAACTGCTGGCGCTCGACCCGGCGCCGACCGCGATCTTCACGACCAACAACCGGCTCACCACCGGGGCCCTGCGGGGCATGCGCGGGCGTACGGATCCGCCGGCCCTGGTCGGCTTTGACGACTTCGACCTGGCCGACGTGCTGGGGACGACCGTGGTCGCGCATGACATGACCGCGCTCGGGCGGGAGGCGGCGCGTCTCGCGTACGAGCGCATCAGTGGGCATTCCGGCCCCGCCCGGACCATCGTGATTTCGACCTCTATCATTGCCCGCGGTTCGGGCGAGCGGCCACCACGCTGATCGAGGAGCAGTCGCCGCGCGATCCAGAAGCAGCCACCGCGCTGGTCCAGGAGCGGCCACCGCACTGATCCAGGAGCAGTCGCTGCACTGATCCGGGAGCGGCCACCACGCTGATCCAGGAGCAGTCGCTGCGCTGATCGAGATCGGCCACCGCGCTGATCGAGAGCAGCGGCTTCGCTGATCACTAGCGGCCACCGCTGATCACGGGCGGCTACCGCGCCGATCTGTCAGCGGAACGGAGTCAGCCGCTCACAAATGAACACAAGCGACGGCATGCGCGGCTCGATGACGTACGGGAGGTGACCGTTTTGCCCCCTCTCTGGTCGGCCCCAAAATTTCGAAGATCGCCGAAACAGTGATTTCTGCCGATGAAACCGCAGGTCAACGATCTTCCACTCAGGTAACAACAGAGTGCGCACGTAACGACACGGAAACAGCCGTTGACACTTGTGCGGTTGAGGCGGCACGGTACTCCCCATCGCGTGACAACGATGTCAATCTTTCGATAGGAGATAATCGGGATGGCCTTCAGTCCGGTTAAGGGTGGCGGGCGGGGCGGTCGGACGGGCTTCACTCGACGGGCTGCTGTGGCAGCTGTCGGTGTCGCCGCGCTCCTGACCGCCACGGCCTGTGGGTCCAGTGACGACAGCAGCGGGGGCGGCTCCGGCTCGACCAAGGTAGAGGTCTTCACCTGGTGGGCCGACGGCGGCGAGAAGGCCGGCCTCGACGGCCTGGTCAAGCAGTTCGGCACCGACTGCGCCGGGCAGACCTTCGAGAACGGCGCGGTCGCCGGTGGCGCCGGCGCCAACGCGAAGTCGGTCCTCGCGTCCCGCCTCCAGCAGAACGACCCGCCGGACACGTTCCAGGCGCACGCCGGGGCGGAGCTGCAGGACTACATCAACGCCGGCCAGATCGAGGACCTCAGCGCCGACTACGACAGCTGGGGCCTCAAGCAGGCGTTCCCGCAGGGCCTGATCGACAACCTGACGGTCGACGGCAAGATCTACTCGGTGCCCGCGAACATCCACCGGGCCAACGTCGTGTGGACCAACAAGAAGGTCCTGGCCGACGCCGGCATCACCAAGGACCCGACCGACATGGCCGGCTTCATCGCCGACCTCGACAAGGTCAAGGCCAAGGGCATCCAGGCCCCGCTCGCCGTGGGCAAGGACTGGACCCAGCTCATGCTGTTCGAGTCGGTGCTGATCACCGACCTGGGCGCGGACAAGTTCACCGGCCTGTGGACCGGCGCCACCGACTGGAACGACGCCGGCGTCACCAAGGCCATCAACGACTTCAAGACGCTGCTCACGTACACCAACAAGGACCGTGACGCGCTCGACTGGACCGACGCCGAGAAGCTGGTCATGGACGGCAAGGCGGCCTACCAGCTGATGGGTGACTGGGAGGCGGCCGACCTGGACGCCAAGAAGTTCACCGACTACGCGTGGTTCACGTTCCCGGGCAACGGCGACACCTTCCAATGGCTGGCCGACTCGTTCGTCCTGCCCAAGGGCGCGAAGAACGCCGAGGGCACGAAGTGCTGGCTGAAGACGGTCGGCTCGGACGCCGGCCAGAAGGCCTTCAACACCACCAAGGGCTCGATCCCGGCCCGTACGGACGCCAAGCCGGCCGACTACCCGAAGTACCAGCAGGCCGCCATGGCTGACTGGAAGTCGTTCAAGCAGGTTCCGTCCTGCGCCCACGGCTCGGCCTGCTCGCAGGGCTGGCAGGGTGCGGCCAACTCGGCCCTGGGCAAGTTCTCCACCAACCAGGACGTCGCCGAGCTGCAGAAGGCCATGGCCACTGCCGCTTCCGAGTTCGTCAAGAAGTAAGCACCAGCCGAAAATGGGGGCGGCCGAATGCCGTCCCCATTTTCGGCATTGACACAAAGGAGCCCGGATGCGCAAACTCCGGCACTGGGGACCGGGCCTGCTGCTGCTCTCCCCCTCACTGATCCTGCTCGCCGTCTTCGTCTACGGCCTCATCGCCTGGACGACCAAGGTCTCGGTGTCCGACGAGCACAACGCTCTGGGGTCGAAGGGCTTCGTCGGTCTCGAGAACTACACGAAACTGTTCACCAACGACATCAACGACCGGTTCACGCACTCGCTCAAGAACCTGCTCATCTTCACGGTCGTGTTCCTGGTCGGAGCCATGTTCTTCGGCCTGCTCTGGGCCTTCATCCTCGAGCGTGGCATCAAGGCGGAAGGCTTTTTCCGTACGGTCTACCTGTTCCCGATGGCGGTCTCGTTCGTCGCGTCGGGTGTGGTGTGGCGGTGGCTGATGAACCCGAACAAGGGTGAGAGCGCCGGCGGCCTGAACTCCGTACTGGGCGGGCTGGGTCTTGATTTTCTGCAGAACACCTGGTGGACCAACCCCGACTGGGGCATGGCGGCGATGGCGATCCCGGCCATCTGGCAGCTGTCGGGTTACGTGATGGCGCTGTTCCTGGCCGGTTTCCGCGGCATCCCGCAGGAGCTGCGCGAGGCCGCCGCGATGGACGGCGCGTCGACCTACCGCCTGTACCGCAACGTGATCTTCCCGCAGCTGACCCCGGTCGCGCTCTCGGCACTGATCATCCTCGGCCACATGTCGATGAAGATGTTCGACCTGATCATGAGCGTCTCGGGCCCGCAGTGGCTCACCGAGGTGCCCGCGATCTACGTCTGGCAGACGCTGCTGACCAGTGACTACGCCAAGGCGGCGGCGATCTCGATCATCCTGCTGCTGCTGGTGGCCGTGGTCATCGTGCCCTACCTGATCTACACGAACCGGCAGGAGAAGAACGCATGACGGCCGTCGTCGCTCCGCCGGAGAGCGTGCCCAACCTGGCGCCGGCGCGAAAACCGAAGCGCCGCGGGGGTCCGGGTGCGATCGTCAAGTACGCGCTGGCCCTGATCTTCCTGATCATCGTGTTGATGCCGATGTACGTGCTGATCGTGACCAGCTTCAAGTCGGGCTCGGACATCGGTGTGGCCAGCCAGTGGAGCCTGCCCGAGACGTGGACCATGGCGTCGTGGGAGAAGGCCTGGAACGCCCTGCGGCCCGCGTTCTTCCGCACGTTCCAGCTCGCCATCCCGGTCGCGATCATCTCGTCGCTGATCGGCGCGGCCAACGGGTTCGTGCTGTCGCGCTGGCGCTTCCCCGGTGCCGACGTGGTGTTCACGCTGATCCTGTTCGGCATGTTCATCCCGTACCAGGCCGTCATGATCCCGCTGCGCGAGATCGTCACCACCCTGGGCATCCCGCCCGGCATCACGACGCTGGTGTTCGTGCACTGCGTCTACGGCATCCCGATCTGCACGCTGATCTTCCGGAACTACTACGCCACCACGGTTCCCGAGGAACTGATCGAGGCGGCCCGGGTCGACGGCGCGGGCCTGCTGCGCACGTTCGGCCGGATCATCCTGCCGATCTCGATCCCCGGCTTCGTGGTGACGATCATCTGGCAGTTCACGTCGGCCTGGAACGACTATCTGTTCGCGATCTTCCTGTCCAACACCAGGAACGGGCCGATCACGATCGCGCTGAACGCCCTGGCCGGCGCCCAGTCGCCCGACTACGCGGCGTCGATGGCGGGCGCGCTGATCACGTCGCTGCCGACGCTGGTCGTCTACGTCCTCCTGGGCCGCTGGTTCATCGGCGGCCTGATGGCGGGCTCGGTCAAGAGCTAGAACCGCCCACGGTCCCCGGCACGCTCGACGGCGTGCCGGGGACCGGGTCACTATTCGGTCAATTCCCCCTCGGTGGTAAAGACGCCGATGCTTGATCACCACTAGGCTCAACGGCGTGAGCTTCACCGATCGCATGGCCTACGCCCTCGAGAAAGACCTGGTTGACGACGAGCGCCATGCCAAGGTGGGGCTGCGCGTCACCGCGATCACGGCCGGCTGGGCGGTCATCGTCCCGATCCTCGTCGTGTACGGGGTGACGGGCCGCGAGCGCGAGACCGAGGTGCTCTCGATCGCCGCCACCCTGACGCTCCTGCTGCCCTTCCTGGCCGCCGTCATCGCGACTCATGGCCGCCGGTTCGGCATCGGTGGGGCGTACGTGGTCCTGACGCTCCTGATGGTTCTCCCCGCGGTGTGGATCGCTCAGCTCTGACTCCTCGCGGGGTTGCTCCGCCGTCCAGGTCGCTCTGACTCCTCGCGGGGGTCACTCGGCGGTCCGGGTCGCTCTGCTCTCACGAGTCCGGCACGATAGGCGCATGGCGGACAAGGGCGAGGAGCGCGACGGGGTCAAGCTCACCAACCTCGATCAGGAACTGTTCGAGGGTGCGGGAGCGACCAAACGAGACCTGGTCGACTATCTGGACGCGGTGAGCAACCGGTTCCTGCCGGTGCTGCGTGACCGGCCGCTCTCGGTCATCCGGCTGCTGCGCGGCCAGGACAAGTTCATGCAGAAGAACCTCCCGAAATACACGCCCGACTGGGTCCCCCGCACGGCGGTCTGGGCCGACTCGTCCCACCGCGAAGTTACGTACGGGCTCTGCAACGACCGCCGAACCCTGCTGTGGTTCGGCAACCAGCGCGCCATCGAATACCACCCCGCGCTGATGCTCGCCGGCACCCACTCCCCCACCCACCTGATCATGGACTTGGACCCGCCCGAGGGCGGCGCGTTCGAGCTGGCGGTGAAGGCGGCCCGGCTGGTGCGCGAGGCCCTGAAGAGCGCGAACATGGCCGGGGCGGTGAAGACGAGCGGCGCCAAGGGCGTGCACGTGTTCGTGCCGCTCGACGGCAAGGCTGACCCCGAGGAGGTGGCAGCGGCGACCCGGGCGGTGGCCGCGCGAGCCGAACGCCTGGACCCCGAACTGACGACAACCGCGTTCATCCGCGAGGACCGCCACGGCAAGGTCTTCCTCGACGCGACCCGAGCCGGAGGGGCGACGGTGGTGGCGACCTACAGCCCGCGGGTGCGGCCGGGGTGCCCAGTCTCGTTCCCGCTGGCGTGGGACGAGCTGGACGACGTGAAGCCGTCGGACTTCACCCTCCACACGGCGCTGGACCGGCTCGGAGACAAGGACCCGTGGGCAGCCGAGATGCCGGAGCCGCAGGCGCTCGACCCCGGCCTGGTCGAGGAGGGCCGCACCATTCCGATCGCCCGCGTGCAGGCCATGCACGAGGGCAAACGCAGGGCAAAGGCCCGCCGCGAGGCCAGCTAGCCCCACTCCGCCGCACCGCGCAGGTGACCGCCAACTAGACCCTCCCCACCGCACCACAGGGGGCTGGCCAAAAAATAGCGCGCGCAAAAACGGCAAAACGACTTGTCCACAAGTGACGCTGCTGACAAGTTCGACGTCGCCCGGAATCGCCCGGAACAGCCCGTCAACACGCCGGCCACCACGACAGGCTTTGCCGACCGCACAGCGGCAGCGTGTGGATAAGCCCCAAGGCAGCGGCCACCGCAGCACGGTCCGCGGCGCCAGCCAAGCCGCCAGACCCGCCGACCGAGCAAACAGTGGCGGCTCAGACTTCCCGGGCGGCGGCGGTGAAGCGGGCTCCCAGCTCGGCCACGGCCGCGCGCAGCTCCGGGCACTCCTCGACGGTGAAGTCGATGGGGATCGTGGCCAGCCACTCGTGGGCGTACATCCGGGTGTTGGTCGTGCTGCCGATGAGCACGCACCGGTCGCCGTCGGGTTCGAGGCGGCCCATCGTCGCACGGATCCAGGGGGCCACCCGCTCGTGCGGCGCGTGGAAGACGACCCGGGTCTGGTACTTCCAGCCGGAACCGAGGTTCTGCTCCAGAGCGGCGACCGGGTCGAGGTCGTCCGGTGGCGTGAAGCTCTGCACCAGCGACTTGACGGCGCGGATCCGGTCGATGCGGTACGTACGGATCGCGTCCGCCCGGTGGGAATGGCACAGCAGGTACCACTTGCCGAAGCGCACCACCACCGCCCACGGATCGACCTCGGAGTCCCAGGTGTCGCCGACCTCGTTCGCGTAGGTGACGGCCACGCGGCAGCGGTCGGCGACGGCGGCGACCAGCGCGCTCATCACGGCCGGGTCGGCTCGGGCCGAGTGCCGGTCGGGGGCGGCCGACGCGTACGCCCGGAGTGCGGCCGCCTGCCGTCCGATGCCCTCGGGCAGGGCGCGGATCACCTTGCTGAGCGCCGAACCGACCAGGTCGTCGGCGTCGATCGCGGCCGGTTGACCGTCGAGCACCGCCATCACCAGGCCCAGGGCCTGCTCCTCGGTGAAGACGACCGGTGGCAGCCGGGTGCCGCGGCCCAGGCGATATCCCCCGTACGGGCCCCGGACCGACTCGACCGGAATGCCGGCCTCACGCAGGATCCCGACGTAGCGCCGCGCGGCCCGTTCGGTCACGCCCAGCTGGGTGGCCAGTTGGTCGGCGGTCGTGCCGGGGCGGGCCTGCAGAATCTCGAGCGTGCGCAGGGCGCGGGCGGTGGGACTCGAAGGATTCTCCACCTGCCGCAGGCTACCGGAAGTGGAACGTCCGGAACCGGTCCTAGGTTGGGGGCATGACTGACGACGTACGGATCGTGCTCCTCGGCGGCCTCTGGCTCGACGCCTCGGCCTGGGACGGCGTGGTCGCCGAGCTCGGCAATGCGGTGGCGGTGACGCTGCCCGGTCAGGGCGACGGCAACACCGCGGCCACGCTCGACGACCAGATCGCAGCCGCGGTCGCGGTGGTCGACGCGGCGCCCGGGCGGTCGGTGGTGGTCGGCCACTCGGCCGCCTGCACGCTGGCCTGGCTGGTGGCCGACGCCCGCCCGGCCAAGGTGTCCAAGGTCGTGCTGATCGGCGGTTTCCCGAACGCCGACGGCCAGTCCTACGCCGACTTCTTCCCGGCCGAGAACGGCGCGATGGCGTTCCCGGGCTGGGAACCGTTCGAGGGACCGGACTCGGCCGACCTCTCGCCCGAGGCCCGCGCCGAGTTCTCGGCCAAGGCCATCCCGGTGCCCGAGGGTGTCTCCAAGGCGACCGTGCACCTGACCGACGAGCGGCGCTACGACATCCCGGTGGTCATGGTCTGCCCGGAATACACCCCGGCCCAGGCCCGCGAGTGGATCGACGCCGGCGAGCTGCCCGAGCTGGCCCGGGCCAAGCACGTCGACCTGGTCGACATCGACTCGGGCCATTGGCCGCAGCTCACGAAGCCGGCCGAGCTGGCCGCGATCCTGGCCAAGCTCCAGTAGGAGTCCGCGAGTCTTATCGGTGCATCTCCCACGGGGCCTGCGGCAGGGTCTCGCCGGTCTCGAGCAGCGACTTCAGGTTGGCCAGCACGGCCGGCCACCCCTTCGAGATGCCACCCAGCTGCTCGGCGTTGGCCAGCTTCTCGTGGGTGACGGTGAGACGCACGATTTCCTCGTACCGCTCGATGAGGAACGTGACGGCGGACGGCTCGCGCGTGGCGCCCGGGTCGTCCTCGAACGTGATGACCAGGCGCGTCGGCGGCTCGGCGGCGAGCACCCGGCCGGTCACGTCGACCACGCCCGAGTCGTCGGCGCGGCGGTGCTCCCAGGTGGAGCCGGGCTCCCAGTCGGAGACGTTGGCGTGGCCCCACCAGCGGGCGGTCAGGTCGGCGTCGGTGAGGGCCTTCCACACCTCGGTGGCGCCGGCCCGGATGTAGGTGACATAGACGTAGTCGGGGACGGTCATCGCGTTCTCCTCGGCCTGACGTTTGATGGCGCCGAGGGCGTCGAGGCGGGGACGGTCGAAACCCGAGATCCAGCGGTCCTCGATCTCGTGGATCGGCACCGGGTTCAGGTAGTGCAACCGTTCCCGCCCCCGCCGCACGACGGTCACGAGATTGGCGCGCTGCAGCACGTCGAGATGCTGGGTGGCGGACTGGCGGGCCATGTTCAGCCGCTCGCACAGTTCACCCAGCGTCTGGCCGTTCTGCTCGCGCAGGCGGTCGAGCAGGAGCCGCCGCGTCGGGTCGGCGAGCGCCTTGAAGACCGGGTCCAAGCTCACGCCCCGTTATGCAGGCAGATACCTGCATAACGTCAAGCCACCGGTTCAGACCAGATCGCGCCAGAACGGGACGGTGGCGCGAGCCGGGGTCGCCGACGGGGAACCCAGGGCGAACTCGCGGTTCAGCCAGTCCGTCAGGTCGCTGCCGTAGAAGATGATGTCGGTCTGATAGACGGACAGCACCGGGTGACCCGTCGTGGCGGCCGGCAGGAAGCGGTGCGAATAGACCGGCACCAGGCGCGGCACGGTCATCAGGGAGGCGCGGGCGGCGGCCACGGCCTGCTCGGGGTCGCCGGGGCGGGGGCCCCAACCCTCGTACCAGAAATTGTTGGAACCGACGTCGAAGAGCACCCCCTCGACCGGCCAGGCCAGGCGTTCGCGCAGGGCGTCCCGGTCGGGGCCGCGCCAGTCGGGCCATCCGCGGCCGGTCGGCACGCCGGCGGCGAGGAAGGCACGGTGGTCGTCGGCGAAGGTGAAACCGAACTCGTGCTCGATCGCGGAGAACTCCGCATCGGACAGTCCGGGGGCGAGGGGAAAACGGCCCGAGGCGGCCATCAGTTCCGCGGCGGTCACACCGCACACCCTATCGGCGGGGATACTCCAGATGGTGTAGCGCGTAGTCGGGAGGCGTCGATGGAAGTGACCACCGGCGGACGACGCCCGGCACCCCGGTCCGTTCCTAACGTTCCGGCCATGACCAGATATCTCGCTTCCGCATTGACCGTCGTCGGCGTTCCGGCCGGCCTTGCGATCACCGGTGGCAACACCCAGACCGTCATGACCGTCACGCTGGCCTTCTGGCTCGCCGTGGCCGCGTTCTTCGCCAACCGCTTTCCCCGTACGGTCCTGGTCGTCTCGCTCGCGATGGTGGCCGGGCTCCGCGGCTCCGACCTGGTCGGCTCGGGCTGGGTGTGGCCGGCCACCGCGGCGTTCGTAGCCGTCGTGCTCGCGGGCCAGGCACGCTTCGCGGTGATCGCGGGTGGCGTGGCGCTGGCCTACGGCGCCGCCTGGGACGGCTTCGTCAACCAGGACCACAACGGCAACTGGGCGCTGGCCCACGTCGGCGGGGACGCGCTGTGGCTGGCCGCCGCGCTCGCCGTCACCAACGCCTATCTGAGCACCCGGCGCTGGCAGCAGGAGATGGGCCTGCGCCTGGAACAGGAACGGCAGCAGCGCGAGGTCGAGGCCGGGCGGCGGCGGGCCGAGGAGCGGGTCGGCATCGCCCGCGACCTGCACGACGTCGTGTCCCACACCCTGGCCGTGGTGGGCGTGCACCTCAACGTCGCGCTCGACGCCTTCGACAGCGACCCCGACGAGGCCCGCTCGTCTCTGCGGCTGGCTCAGGACGTACGGGGAAAGGCCATGTCGGACCTGAAGTCGCTGGTGGATGTGCTGCGCGAGGGCGGCCGGGCCGAACCGGTGGAGGGGCTGGACGGCATCGAACGGCTGGCCGAGCAGGTGCGCGGGGCCGGGCTGACCGTGTCGCTGAACGAGTTCGGCGAGCGGTCGGACGTGCCGGCGCCGGTGGCCACGACGGTCTACCGGGTGGTGCAGGAGGCGCTGACCAACACGGTGCGGCACGCGTCGGCCCGGCGGGCGACGGTCACGCTTCGCTACGCGCCGACAAGCGTTGTGGTCGACGTGCAGGATGACGGGGTGGCACCGGAGGTGGTGGTCGACGGCAACGGGATCGCGGGCATGCGCGAGCGGGTGGCCGCGCTCGGCGGCGCGCTCACGGCCGGTGCGGGCAAGAGCGGTTTCGCCGTACGGGCGACGATCCCCTACCTGGAGCGCGCATGATCTCAGTGCTTCTCGCCGACGACCAGCACCTCGTACGGGCCGGGTTCCGCAGCCTGCTCCGGCGCGACAAGGGCATCCAGGTCGTCGGCGAGGCGTCCACCGGGGACGAAGCCGTCCGGACCGCTCGCGAGCTGCGGCCCGACGTGATCCTCATGGACATCCGGATGCCCGGGATGGACGGGATCGCCGCCACCCGGGCCGTCCTGGCCGAACGCCCCGAGACCCGGGTGATCATCCTGACCACGTTCGAGACCGACGAGTACGTCTTCGCGGCACTGGCCGCCGGGGCCAGCGGGTTCCTCACCAAGGAGATCGGGCCGGACGGGCTGCGCCAGGCGGTGAAGGTGGTGGCGGCCGGCGACGCGCTGCTCTCCCCCAGCGTCACCCGGCGGGTGGTGGGCCAGTTCGCCTCGCGCCCGGTCGTGGCGGCGGCCGCTCCCGGCGGTGACCGGCTGGCCGTGCTGACCGACCGCGAGCGTGAGGTCGTACGGCTGGTCGCGGCCGGACTGTCCAACGAGGAGATCGCCCGCGAGCTGGTGATCAGCCCGCTCACCGCGAAGACCCACATCACCCGGGCCATCACCAAGCTCGGCGTCCGCGACCGGGTCCAGCTGGTGATAATCGCGTTCGAGGACGGGCTGGCCGGCCCGTTATCGTGACGACATGCGACGGATCCTGGTCTACGGGGTGACCGGCTCCGGCAAGTCGACGCTCGCGGCCCTCATCGGCCGGCGGCTCGGCCTGCCCTACCACTCGATCGACGACCTGATGTGGCGGCCCGGCTGGGTGCCGGTGCCCGAGGCGGAACAGCGGGCCATCATCAAGGAACTGCTCGCGGGCGACGAGTGGGTGATCGACGCCGCGTACGGCTTCTGGCACGACCTGGCCCTGGAACGCGCCGATCTGATCGTCGGCCTCGACCTGCCCCGCCACCGCTCGTACGGCCAGTTGCTGCGCCGCACGGTGACGCAGGTCGTGCGGCGCACCCCGACGTGCAACGGCAACTACGAGACGTGGCGCCTGGCGTTCTTCAGCCGCGAGTCGATGCTCTGGTTCCACGTCCACTCGTTCGCCCGCAAGCGCCGCCGCATGCGGTTGTGGCACTCGAGCCCCGACTTCCCCGAGACCGTGCTGCTGCGCTCGCGGGCCGAGGTGCATCGATGGCTGGCGGCATTGCCGGCCCTCGATGAGCGATCATGACCTCGTGGAGCGCATCTCGCTGACCGGGCCCGGCAGCCACGAGCTCGTCCGCAAGCCTGGGGTCGGGAGTTGTTCGATCGGCCCATACGGAGATCTCGAGGTCGCCCCGGACGAACACGTGGACTGGACCGTCTTCGACCAGTTCACCACCCCCGCCGGGTCGCCGTGGCCGCGCTGGATCGACTACGAGGGCGACGACACCGGCTGGATCACGTGGGCGGCCCGGCGCCCGATCGAGGGCTTCACCTGGACCCCGTACGCCGCCCACGACCTGGACGCGAGCGGCGCCGACATCCACGGTCTGGCCGTCGTGCTGCGCCGCGCCCGGCTGAGCCTGACGCTGCCAGCCGGCCGTTTCACCCTCGGCGGCGACCTCGGCCTGTTCACGCCACGCCTCGCGCCGGGAGCCGAGTGCCCGCCACTGAGCCTGCACCCGGACACGATGGTCGCGCCCGACCGGCCGTACGCGCTGCCGCCCCTGCCCACGTTGGCCGGCGCGACGTCGCTCGCCGTGTCGGTGCCGCCGCTGCGGCAGCCGTTCGACTGCGCGAGCCTGCTCCAGTTCCCCGGGCTGACCCGGGTCGAGCTGTCCGGCAGCCTGGTCGGGCTCGAAGCGCTGACCGAGCTGAAAGGCCTGACCGCGCTTCAGTTGCGCTACGCGCCCGAGCTGCCGGGGCTGGCCCCGCTCGACACCTGGCCGCGGCTGACCCACCTGATCGCCTGGAACGTCGGTGAAGCGGACGGCAAGCGGCTGCGGGCCCAGTTGCGCGGCACCGACCGGGAGTGGCGCAACTCGTCGGTCTCCAAGGTGCGCAAGCCCGAATGGTTCACGACCGAGTACGGGCTGCCGTTCGCCGGCTGGCCGTCCCGGTCGGCCCGCGCCGCGGTGAAGGCCTTCCGCACGGCCGAGGCCGCGATTCTCGGAGCCACCACGCCGGCTCAGGTCGAGGCGGCTGTGCGCGGGTTCGTCGCCGCGATCAACCGGCTGTCCCGCATCGAGACCACCGAGCGTGAGGACGCCGCGGTCGCGGTCGGCCTGCTCACTGCGGCTACGCCGCTCGGTGATCTGAGCAAGGCCGCCGCCGCGTGGTTCGACGACGCCCGGGACTTCTGAGCGCCCGGGCCGACGAACAGCGCGGCGGCAGTGGCGGCGGGCGCGGGGCGCGAGGGCGCGAGGCGCGAGGGCGCGGGCGCGAGGGCGCGGGGCGCGAGGGCGCGGGCGTGGCAGCGGCGCGTTGGCTGCGGCGGCTCAGTCCAGGCGGAACTTGCCGGCTATGACGGCCTCGCCGCCGACCTCGACCAGGCCTCCGGGGCGGGCCGAAGCCAGGATGGTGGCCGGAGAACCCAACGAGTCGCCCATGTCGACCGCGATCGTGCGCCCGGCCATCGCGGCCGCCAGGCAGGCGGTGCTGTTGGCGTTGGCCACGTCTTCGGGAACGCCGATCGCCGGGGCGAACATGCGGGCGGCCAGCCGCCCCTCGCCGTCCGGCGGGCTGTGCACGTAACAGCCGATCAGGCCCAGCCGTTCGCACACCGCGCCCAGCCGCGCCGGGTCGGGCGCCAGCGTGGCCAGCGCGGCCCGCGACTCGATCGGCACCAGCAGCCGCCAGCGCCCGGTCGAGGCGGCCAGAACGCCCAACGGAATGCCGATCCCATTGCCGCCGAAGCCCAGCATCGGCAGCACCTCGGTCAGTTCGGGCCCGGTCGGCAACCGCAGGTCGACCCGGCTCTCCAGGAAGGTCGCCATCGTGCCACCGGTGACATAGCCGGTCAGGCTGTGGCCACCGATCCGGAGCGGCACGATCATGTCGGGCAGTCCGGCCTGTTCGGCCAGGAAGGCCAGGGCCGCGACGGTGCCGTGCCCACAGGCCGGCAGCTCACCGGCGGCGGTGAAGAACCGCAGGTCGACCGGGCCTTCGGGCGGACCGGAGACCACGACCACGTGGGAGGCGCCGACCCGGCCCGGCAGCCGGCAGAGCGAGGGCAGATCGGGCGGGGCGCCGGAGAGGCAGAGGACAGCGGTGGGGCTGCCACCGCGACCCTCGCGCCGGCAGGAGTGCACCACGGCGACGTCCGTCCGGGCCCCCATTAATCGCACACATTTGAACACCGGGACCGGAAGATCCGGTCGTCCGAAGTGACCATATCGAGCGCCAGAACAGGACACAAGGTCCCCACTGACATCGATGTCAGGCGTTGCGCGATTGTGTGCGTTCCGCTCTTGCTCATTGATTGATTTACCAGTAACGATGTGTCGCGGACGTTACGTGGATGATCGGAGGAGGTCGGATGCGCCGACCACGGTGGTTAGTCGCGGCAGTGCCCCTGGCGATGGCGGGAACGATGCTGATGGGGGCGCCGGCGCACGCGGCCGCCCCCGACTTCGCGTCCTCCTTCGAGACCGGTCAGCCCGAGCCCGACTGGACAGACACAACCGAACGGGCCGAGGGCGTCGACGGCACCGTGATCGTCGGCATGCCGGGCAGCCTGCGCGGCCGGGTCACCGCGATCGCGGTCAACGCCCAGCCCAACGGGAACGAGGGCGCGAACAACCTCAACGACGGCGACGCCGCGACCAAGTGGCTGGTCGACACCCCGACGAGCTGGGCCCAGTACACCCTGGACGCCCCCGCCGAGGTCGTCAAATATGCCCTGACCAGCGCCAACGACGCCCCCGAGCGCGACCCGCGGGACTGGAACCTGCAGGGCTCGGCCGACGGCGAGACCTGGACCACGGTCGACACCCGCAGCGGCGAGACCTTCGACGACCGGTTCCAGACCAAGACGTACGAGGTCGCGAACCCGGCCAGCTTCAAGATCTGGCGCCTGAACATCACCGGGCACCCGTCGGGCAACCTCACCCAGCTGGCCGACCTCGAGCTGGCGGACGGCAACACCACGACCCCGCCCACCGGCCCGATGCAGAGCCGGGTCGGCAACGGCCCGGCCAGCTCCCCCACGGCCAAGGCGAACGCGGGTTACACCGGCCTCAAGGCGTTCCAGATCGCCGGGCGCCACACCGCCGAGGGCCGCGGATACGCGTACAACAAGGTCTTTGACGTCAACGTCACGGTCACCGACGACACCGAGCTCAGCTATCTGGTCTTCCCCGAGTTCAACCGCACCGACCTGAGCAACCCCGCCACGTACGCGGCCGTGGATCTCGCCTTCACCGACGGCACCTATCTGTCCGGGCTCAAGGCGAAGGACCAGCACGGCATCGTGGTGAGCCCGTCCGCGCAGGGCGCCTCCAAGACGCTCTACACCGGACAGTGGAACCTCAAGAAGACCCGGATCGGCGCCGTCGCCAAGGGCAAGACCGTCGACCGCGTGCTCGTCGGTTACGACAAGCCCAGCGGCCCCACCTCGTTCCGCACCTGGTTCGACGACATCGCGATCGGCGACGTCACCCCGGCCAGGCCGCAGACCAACCTTTCCGCGTACGTCGACACGCGCCGGGGAACGCAGTCGAGCGGCGACTTCTCGCGGGGCAACAACTTCCCCGCCACCGCCGTGCCGCACGGCTTCAACTTCTGGACGCCGGTGACCGACGCCGGCTCGACCAGCTGGCTCTACCAGTGGTCGCGCCAGAACAACGCCGACAACAAGCCGACGATCCAGGCGTTCTCGGCCAGCCACGAGCCCAGTCCGTGGATGGGTGACCGCCAGACGTTCCAGGTCATGCCGTCGACGGCGCTGAACCCGGCCCGCACCGCCCGGGCGCTGCCGTTCACGCACGACAACGAGGTGGCCAAGCCGTACTACTACGGCGTCACCTTCGACAACGGGCTCAGGACCGAGCTCGCGCCGACCGACCACGCCGCCCTCTACCGGTTCACGTTCCCCGGTGACAACGGCAACCTGATCTTCGACAACGTCAACAACAACGCCGGCCTGACCATCGACGCGGCGAACAACGCGATCAGCGGCTGGACCGACGTCAACAGCGGTGGCCTCTCGGCCGGCTGGACGCGCATGTTCGTCTACGCCACGTTCGACAAGACCGTCACCGCGAGCGGCTCGCTGGCCGCGGGCAACCGGCCGTCCACCGGTTACGTCAGCTTCGGCGACAAGACCGTGCACATGCGGATCGCCACCTCGCTGATCAGCGTGGCCCAGGCCAAGCACAACCTCGACCTGGAGATCGCGGACGGCGCGACGCTCGAGTCGGTGCGGGACAGCGCCCAGAAGCTGTGGGACGCCAAGATGAAGACGATCGAGGTCGAGGGCGCGAGCGAGGACCAGCTGGTCACGCTCTACTCGAACCTCTACCGGCTGTTCCTCTACCCGAACTCGGCCTACGAGAACACGGGCACCGACGCCGACCCGGCCTACAAGCACACCGTGCAGTCGGCGGTGACCAGCCCGGCCAGCACCCCGACCGAGACCGGGGCGCCGGTCAAGGACGGCAAGGTCTACGTCAACAACGGGTTCTGGGACACCTACCGCACCACCTGGCCGGCGTACTCGCTGCTCACCCCCAAGATGGCGGGCGAGATGGTCGACGGGTTCGTGCAGCAGTACCGGGACGGCGGGTGGATCTCGCGCTGGTCGTCCCCGGGCTACGCGAACCTGATGGTGGGCACGTCGTCGGATGTGGCCTTCGCCGACGCGTACCGCAAGGGTGTGAAGGGTTTTGACGTCGAGGAGGCCTATGCCGCCGCGGTGAAGAACGCCACGGTGACGCCCCCCAACCAGAACGTGGGCCGCAAGGGTCTGGCGACGTCGATCTTCAAGGGCTACACGCCCAGCGACGCCACCGGCGAGGCCATGAGCTGGGCCATGGACGGCTACATCAACGACTTCGGCATCGCGAACATGGCGTCGGCGCTGGCCGAGAAGACCGGCGAGAAGCGGTACGCCGAGGAGGCCGAGTACTTCCGCAACCGCGCGCTCAACTACGTCAACATGTTCGACAAGTCGGTCGGCTTCTTCCAGGGCAAGAACTCGTCGGGTGTGTGGCGGCAGTCGCCGGAGAACTACGACCCGCGCGTCTGGGGCTACGACTACACCGAGACCAACGGCTGGAACATGGCCTTCCACGTGCCGCAGGACGGTCAGGGACTGGCCAACCTCTACGGCGGGAAGAAGGGCCTGGCCGACAAGCTGGACGAGTTCTTCGCCACGCCCGAGACGGCGACCTTCCCCGGCTCGTACGGGGGCACGATCCACGAGATGCTCGAGGCGCGTGACGTCCGGATGGGCCAATACGGGCACAGCAACCAGCCGTCGCACCACATCATCTACATGTACGACTACGCCGGTCAGCCCGCGAAGGCCCAGAAGCTCGCCCGCGAGGCGCTGTCCCGGCTCTACCTGGGCAGCGAGATCGGCCAGGGGTACCCCGGCGACGAGGACAACGGCGAGATGTCGGCCTGGCAGGTGTTCTCGGCACTCGGCTTCTACCCGCTGCAGATGGGCTCACCGGCGTACGCGGTCGGGTCTCCGCTCTTCAAGAAGGCCACGGTCAACCTGGAGAACGGCAAGAAGATCGTCATCAACGCGCCGAACAACAGCGCCGAGAACGTCTACGTCCAGGATCTGAAGATCAACGGCAGGACGGCCGGTACGTCGATCCCACACTCGGCGCTGGCCGACGGCGCGGTGCTCGACTTCAAGATGGGCCCGAACCCGTCGTCGTGGGGCGCCGACGCCCCGCCGCCGTCGCTCACCACCGGCAGCGCGCCGGCCGAGCCGCTGCGCGACCTGACCGGGTCCGGCAAGGGCACCGCCTCGGTGGCCGGACTGGTCGACGACAACAGCGCCACCCCGGGCAGCGGCCCGTTCACCTATCAGTTCGCGAGCGCCGGGGAGCAGGCCACGTACTACACGCTGACCTCGGCGGCGGCGGCCGGCAGCGACCCGGCGTCGTGGACCGTCCGCGGCTCGTACGACGGCACGACCTGGACGACGATCGACACCCGGTCGGGCGAGAAGTTCGACTGGCGGCAGCAGACCCGGCCGTTCAAGATCACGTCGCCCGGGCGGTACAAGCACTACTCGGTC
This sequence comes from Paractinoplanes ovalisporus, assembly GCF_016834655.1. Taxonomy (GTDB): domain Bacteria; phylum Actinomycetota; class Actinomycetes; order Mycobacteriales; family Micromonosporaceae; genus Actinoplanes; species Actinoplanes ovalisporus. Next base: position 155,971 of record NZ_JAENHP010000022.1, on the reverse strand, counting down.
GTCTTCGACGGCACGCTCGCCGAGGTGGAGTTGCTCGGCAAGCCGGCCCCGGCCTGCACGACGACCATCGCGGACCAGGTGTCGGGGGCGCTCACGGTCAGTTCCGGCGTGACGTGCCTGGCCCCCGGCTCGACCGTCACCGGGCTGGTCACCGTACGCAATGGCGCCTCCCTGTATGCCACAGGCGCGACCCTGAAGGCGGCTCTCACGGCGACCGGGGCGGGCACGATCTCGCTGCTCGGCTCCAACGTGCAGGGCTTCGTGACAGCGACCAACTCGGGGCCGGTGTCGATCGAGGGCTCGACGGTGCGCGGGATCGTGACCCTGACGAGCGGCAAGACGTCGACCGTGGTCGCCGGCAACACCATCAACGGGGCTCTGACCTGCACCGGTAACAACCCGGCGCCGGTCAACAACGGCCTCAAGAACGCGGGTACGGGTCTCCGACTGGGGCAGTGCTCGAAGCTGTGACGATTCGGGGCGGCGGGCCTTCCCGCCGCCCCGTTCTCAGTAATGTCATGACCATGTCAGACGAGAAGCTGTGGGGTGTGGTCGCGGCGGGGAACCTGGGCACCGTCGCGACCATCAAGAAGGACGGACGGCCGCAGCTGTCCGACGTCAGCTACATCGCCCTGCCCGGGCTGATCCGCTTCTCCACCCGCACGACGCTGGCCAAGGTGCACAACCTGCGCCGCGACCCGCGGGTGAGCGTCAAGGTCTCGGGCGAGCAGGGATACGCCGTCGCCGAGGGCACGGCCGAGCTGAGCCAGGTCGCGTGGAGCCTGGACGACGAGGTGGTCGAGGAACTCGTCGAGATCTACCGGCTGATCCGCGGCCAGGAACACCCCGACTGGGACGACTACCGGCGCGCGATGGTCGCCGACGGCCGCCTGGTGGTGCGGATCCGGGTCGAGCACCTGTACGGCTGGGTGATGTGACCGTCTCACTGACCCGCGCCGAAGCCCGCCGGATCGCCGTACGGGCGCAATTGCTCGCTCTTCCGCGGCCGTCGTCGGTGGAGGAGACCATCGACCGGCTCACGTTCCTCCAGTTCGACCAGACCGCGGCCGTGGCGCCGCACGCCGATCTGGCCCTGTGGAGCCGGCTGGGTTCGTCCTACCGGCCCGCCGAACTGGCCGCGGGCCTGGCCGACCGCACCTACGTGGACCTTCGCGGCATGATCCGCCCGATGGCCGACATCCCGCTCTTCAAGGCCGAGATGGCCGCGCTGACCGTGCCCGACTCCCCGTTCGCGCACGAGGGCGCCCAGCACTGGGTGCTCGCCAACGACGGTTTCCGGCGCGACGTGCTCGAGTTGCTGGACCGCGACGGCCCGGTGCCCCACTCCGTCATCCCCGACACGGCCCAGGTGCCGTGGGGTTCCTCCGGATGGAACAACAACCGCAACGTCGGCATGATGCTGGAGTGCCTGATGGTGCGGGGCGAGATCGCCGTGGCCGACCGCGACGGCCGTGAACGCATGTGGGATCTGGCCCACCGCGTCTACCCGAGCGAGACCGTGCCGGCTGATGAGGCTCTTTCCCTGCGCTCGGCGCGGCTGCTCCGCTCCCTGGGCATCGCCCGCCGCATCGACGCGGGCGAGCCGGCGCGCATCGAGGGCACCCGCGGCGTGTGGCGGGTCGATCCGGCCTTCCTGTCCGGCCCGTTCGAGGGTCGCACCGCGCTGGTCTCCCCCTTGGACCGCCTGATCTTCGACCGCAAGCGGATGGTCGAGCTGTTCGAGTTCGACTACAACCTCGAGATGTACAAGCCGGCCGCCGCCCGCCGCTGGGGCTACTGGGCGATGCCGATCCTGCACCACGACCGCCTGATCGGAAAGCTGGACGCCACCGCCGACCGCAAGCAGGGCGTCCTGCGCGTCGACGCCGTCCACGAAGACTCCCCGTTCCCGCAGAAGGTCATGGCCGCGGTGCTGGCCGAGATCCGTGACCTGGCCCGCTGGCTGGGTCTGGGACTCGACCTCCCGGCCTAGCGACCAGATCGACCAGCGTGGCGGCCAGATCCTCGGCGGTGGTGCCCCACTTGGGGTCGGCGAGCTGACCGCTGGCCTCCAGCCCGGCGATGCCGTTCGCGCTGGCGACCAGCAGCGCGCCGTAGCGGCGGGCCTCGCCTTCGCCGACCAGGTCGGCCACGACGGCCAGGAACTCGGTCTGGCTGTGCTGCGCGGCCCGGGCCAGGGCGGCCGGATCGCCGGGCGGGTTGCTGAACATCAGCTTGTAGAGGTGCGGCCGGGAGCGGCCGATCTCGATCATCGCGATCAGCCCGGCCCGCAGCTTGCCGGCCGGTGACATGTGCGGATCGGCGCGGAGTTCCTGCATCTGGCGGCCCAGGGCCTCCCAGGCCTGCGACCCGATCGCGATCAGCAGGCTCTCCTTGTCGGGAAAGTGCCGGTAGGGCGCTCCCCGCGTCACGCCGGCCCGCGCGCCCACCTCGCGCAGCGTCACCGCCTCGGGCCCGCCGAGATCGAGCAGCTCCGCGGCCGCGTCGAGCAGGGCCCGCCTGGTGGCGGCGGCCGATTCGGCGCGGCTGGTCATGCCGGTGATCCTATCCGCGGCCACCATTCAGTTGACAACGTCATCTCAATGCCGCACACTCGTTCAGGTGACAACGTCATCTGAAAGCCTCGCCATCGTGACCGGCGCGTCGACCGGAATGGGCGCGGCCACCGCCCGCGAGCTGGCCCGCCGCGGCTACCACGTGCTGGCCGGGGTGCGCCGCGAACGCGACGGCCAGTCCCTGCTCGACGCCGGGGTCGAACCGGTGATCCTCGACATCACCGACCCCGGCCACATCGCCGCCCTGACCGCCCGCGTCGAGCAGGACCCGCGTCCACTGCGGGCGCTCATCAACAACGCGGGGATCCCCGGCGCCGGCCCGATCGAGGTGACGCCGCTGGACGAGTGGCGGCGCATCTTCGAGGTGAACCTCTTCGGCCACGTCGCCGTCATCCAGGCCCTGCTGCCGGCGCTGGTGCGCGGGCGGGGCCGCATCGTCAACATCACGTCGCTGAACGGCCGGCTCTCCATGGCCGGCTACGGCCCGTACGCCAGCAGCAAGTTCGCCATGGAAGCGATGAGCGACGCCCTCCGCAACGAGCTGGCCCCGCACGGCGTGCCGGTGGTGGTGGTCGAGCCCGGCGGCGTCAAGACCGCGATGGCCGGCCACGGGACCGCCCGCCTGAGCGACCTCGGCGCCCGGATGTCCCCCGAGCAGAACGAGCGCTACGGCGACCTGGTGCAGGCCTTGCCGTCGCACGTCGCCGCCTTCACCGAGGCCGGCAACACCGCGGAGGAGGCGGCCCGCACGATCGCGAAGGCGGCCACCGTACGCAGGCCACGTACCCGCTACACGATCGGCACCACGGCGGCGTTCCTCATCGGAGTGTCCCGTTTCCTGCCCGACCGGTTGCTCGACCGCATGACGACCGCCGACCTGCGCAAGCACTACCGACCCGTCCGCTGACGCGGGGCCGAGGCCCGCTATCGTTCGGCCTCGATGAACAGGACATGGCAACGGGTCGCGGCCGCGGCGGCCCTGGTGATGGCGGTTGCGGGCTGCACTCCGGACGAGAAGCCGGCCCCGGCATCGCCGGTCCTGTCGGCCGGCTGCCCGAAGTTGTCCGCGGTCCCGGCGGCCGGCGAACGCCAGGTGATCCAGATCAACCGGGACGAGCAGGAGGTGCTGGAGCGGATCGTGCCGGGCGCACGGATCGACTACGTCGTCTGCCAGTACCCGGGGCCGCCCGACATCGCGGTCCACGTGCGGGCGTTCCAGGGCGAAAAAGGACCGGCCCAGGCCACGGCCCTGGCCGATGCCGAACAGAGCACAACATCGGAGTCCGGCGCCGGTTTCGTGACCGTGCCGGCCGTCGGCGACAGCGGCGGCTTCGCCTGGTCCGACGAGCCGGAGTATACCTTGGCGACCCACGCGGGCAACGCGTACGTCGTCGTCATCATGAACCCCGGCACCGCGGCCGACTCATCCAAGCTCACCACCGTCATGACCGACGTGCTGAAGGCCCTGTCATAGAGGCGGTTCGCCCGGCCTTCAGGCTGAAGATCTGCCTTCAGCTGCGCCCGCAGAAGCGAGAACTGGCGGATGACCACGCAGCCACGCCTCCGCTCCGCCTCGGCCGGCTTCAGTGACCTGAGCTCTTCCGCGAGCGCCGCGGGAACGATGGAACCGATGGGACACACGAGGTTCGTGCGCACTCCGACGTACAGATCACGGGTCCGCGCCGATGCGAAAACACTTGGCATGCGGATCCTCGAGGCTTCCCGGCATCGCTGTTGGCCGATAGTTCCACAGCCCGCAAAATCGATCTTTCGCGCGAACGGCCGGGGTGCCGCCGCGAGGGGCGGGCGGTGGACGTCCTGATTTTCGGGCGTGGGAGACCGTGGGTGCGGTGCCGAGCCCGGCCACCGGGAACATCCCGGTCGTGCGCTACGGCCGTGAGCACCGATCGGATCGCAGGCACACTGGTTCGGCCCCGGTTGCGGTTGGCGGAGGAGACGTTGCGTACGAAAGCCGGGGGTTGATAGGACACACCCGGCGCGTTTGGCAATGATGGGGACGTGAACTTCCGGTCGATCTATCAGCACGGGTTCGCGCGCGTGGCCGCGTGCACCAACCACGCCGTTGTCGGGGACCCCGCCGCCAACGCCGAGGCCATTCTGCGGCAGGCCCGCCGCTGTGACGAGGAAGGTGTGGCCGTCGCGCTCTTTCCCGAGCTCGGGCTGTGCGGCTATTCGATCGAAGACCTGCTCATGCAGGACGTGATGCTCGACGACGTGCTGACAGGGCTGCGAACCGTCGTCGAGGGGTCGGCCGACCTGGTGCCGGTGCTGATCGTGGGGGCGCCGTTGCTGCACCGCAACCGGATCTACAACTGTGCCGTCGTCGTGCACCGTGGGCGGATCCTGGGGATCGCACCCAAGTCCTATCTGCCGAACTACCGTGAGTTCTACGAGAAGCGGCAGATCGCGGCGGGCGACGACGAGCGTGGCGGCTTCTACGACGGTGACATCCCGTTCGGCACCGATCTGCTGTTCACCGCCGAAGACGTGCCGGGGCTGGTGGTGCACGCCGAGGTCTGCGAAGACATGTGGGTGCCGATCCCGCCCAGCGCCGAGGCCGCCCTCGCGGGGGCGACCGTGCTGGTGAACCTGTCGGGCAGCCCGATCACGGTGGGTCGCGCCGAAGACCGGCGGCTGCTGTGCAAGTCGGCGTCGTCGCGCTGCCTGGCCGCGTACGTCTATGCCGCCGCCGGTCTGGGCGAGTCGACCACCGACCTGTCCTGGGACGGGCAGACCATGATCTATGAGAACGGGTCGCTGCTGGCCGAGACCGACCGGTTCCCGCTCGACGACCGGATGGCGGTGGCCGACGTCGACCTCGACCTGCTGCGCCAGGAGCGGCTGCGGATGGGCTCGTTCGACGACAACCGGCGCACCCACGCGGGCCGCACAAGCGAGTTCCGGCACGTACGGTTCCGGCTCGACGCCCCCACCGGCGACCTCGGGTTGAAGCGGAGGATCGAGCGCTTCCCGTTCGTCCCGGCCGACGTCGACCGGCTCGCCTTGGACTGCTACGAGGCGTACAACATCCAGGTCGCCGGTCTGCAGCAGCGTCTCGCCTCGATCGGCAACCCGAAGGTCGTCATCGGGGTCTCGGGCGGCCTCGACTCGACCCACGCCCTGATCGTGGCCGCCCGCGCCATGGACCGGGCCGGCCGCCCGCGCAGCGACATCCTCGGTTTCACCATGCCGGGCTTCGCCACCAGCGCGAACACCAAGAGCAACGCCCACCGGCTGATGCAGTCGCTCGGCGTGACCGCGGCCGAGCTCGACATCACCTCGACCGCCAAGCTGATGCTGTCCGAGATGGGGCACCCGTTCGCGTCGGGCGAGCCGGTCTACGACGTCACGTTCGAGAACGTGCAGGCCGGCCTGCGCACCGACTACCTGTTCCGGCTGGCCAACCAGCGCGGCGGCATCGTGCTCGGCACCGGTGACCTGTCCGAGCTGGCGCTGGGCTGGTGCACGTACGGCGTCGGCGATCAGATGAGCCACTACAACGTCAACGGCGGCGTCCCCAAGACGCTCATGCAGCACCTGATCCGCTGGGTGGTCTCCGAGAAGATCTTCGACGCCGAGGTGGGAGACGTGCTCACCGACGTTCTCAACACCGAGATCAGCCCCGAACTGGTCCCCGGCGCCGAGCTTCAGTCGACCGAGAGCACCATCGGGCCGTACGCGCTGCACGATTTCGCCCTGTTCCACATCCTGCGCTACGGCATGCGCCCGTCCAAGATCGGCTTCATGGCCTGGCACGCCTGGCGCGACGCGGCCACCGGCGCCTGGCCGCCGAACTTCCCCGACCCCAAGCGCGTCGAGTACGACCTGACCGACATCCGGCACTGGCTCGAGACGTTCTGCCGCCGCTTCTTCGCGTTCGCCCAGTTCAAACGCTCCGCGATGCCCAACGGCCCCAAGGTCTCGGCCGGCGGCTCACTCTCCCCGCGCGGCGACTGGCGCGCCCCGTCCGACGGCAACGCGAACGCCTGGCTGCGAGATCTGGAGCGCTTCGAAGAATTTCGTACGCCACGTCGACCCTGACCGACCACCGGCGAGCTTCGGCGTGGTTCGATGCCGTGGCGCACGAGCGGGAGGTTCCCGGTGGTCACGCCTCAAACGTGCATCGGGCGAGCACCCCCACGCCGCCCTCGAACGTCAGGCCCGGGAACCAGAAGTCACGGGTGACCTCGACGAACCCGAGGCGGGTGTGCAGGTCGATCGACGACTGGTTCCGGGCGCTCGCGAAGTACCAGACCTCGGACGCCCGTTCCGCGATGGCCTCGAGCCGCACCCGGGTCAGCGCCCGCCCGACACCCCGGCGGCGCTGCTCGGGCGCGACGACCAGCCCCATGAGATACCACCCGGACGGCGCGGCGTTCGCCGGCGCGTCGTCCGGCGGCGTCCAGAACGTGGCCCGCGCATATCCGACGATCCGCCCGGCCTCCTCGGCGACGTGCAGCATCGTGCTCTCGCTCAGCTTCTTCCGCCACGGTTCCCGGTCGAGCTTGAGCACCGACTCGACCAGGTCGAGGCACCCCGGAATGTCATCGGGAACGGCCTCGCGGACGGCGAAGGCCGCGGACGGACCACGCTCCCCGGCCGGCTCCGGTTCGTAGGCCGCGTAAACACTGGCATCCACCACGGCGTCCATCTTGCACCTTCACCCACTGGAGATCGCAGGATGACCGGCGTGAGGAGACCGGCCGCGACGCAGCGACCCGCCGGAACCGACAATCCGGGTGCTGCGCCGGTCAGCGGCGGGGACCCGGGCCCAGCTTGGCGGCTATGCCGGCGATGAGGACCTCCAGCTGTCGCTCGAAGCGGGCCTCTCCGGTCTGACGGGCGTGGCCGGTCCGGGCGACCAGGGGGGCGTCGCCGCCCACGCGCTGGTCCCGTTCCTCGGGTGCGTAGCGCGCCGGGTCGGACTGGGCCCTCTCCTGCTCCTCGATCACGTAGCCGACCACGAACGCGGTGACCAGATCGGTCGCGTCGGCGGCGTCGGCGACCGGGACGCCGGCGGCGGTCCAGCGGCGGAGCCACGGCTCCTGGGCCCGCAGGACGTCGACGTCGGTGATCAGGGTGCCGCTGAACGTGCGGGCGCCGTCGCGGTGGGCCAGGTATTCGGCGCGCAGGGCACGGGCGTACGCGATGAGGTCGTCGTGCCAGGACCCGCTGGCGGGGCGGCCGGTCAGCGCCCTCACGACGCGGCGGTTGATCTCGGTGCCCATCTCGTCGAGCAGGTCCTGCTTGCTGCGGACGTGGTAATAGAGCGCGGGCGCCCGGACGCCCAGCTGGGCCGCCACCGCCCGGACGGTCACCGCCTCGATGCCGTGTTCGTCGAGCACCGCCAGCGCCGCCGCCACCACCCCGTCGCGGGTCACGCCCTTGGCCACGCCCCGAATCTACCGCCCCTTGACGATTTAACTAAGTTAAGCAACGCTTGTTTAACTTAGTTAAGGAGGATTCGTGACGCCGGAGGATCTGACGGACTTCTTCGTGGCGAGCGCGGGTGTGGCGGGCGCTCTGATCGGGCTGCTGTTCGTCGTTCTCACCGTGGCCGAGCCGCGCTTCGCCGACGACCAGGAGGCGGCCCCGATCCATCGGGTACGGGCCGGGGCCGCCCTGATGTCGTTCATGAACGCGCTGACGGTCTCGCTGTTCGCGCTCGTGCCGGGCGGAAGGCTGGCCTGGGCGGCCGTCGTGGTCGCCGCCGCCGGGCTGCTGTTCGTGCTGGCGACCCTGCTCTCGCTGGCCCGCCTGCGGGTGCTCATGTCACGCCGCGTCCACGAGGCGGTGTTCCTGATCGGGCTGGCGGTCGTCTTCGTCTACCAGATAACCGTCGGCGTGCGACTGAGCGGCCACCTCGAGGAGAGCGGCCTCGTCAGCACGCTCGCCATGCTGGTGGTGGCCTGCTTCGTCATCGGCGTCTACCGGGCCTGGGACCTGGTCGGCGGCCCGTCGTTCGACCTGGGACGCGAGGTGCGGGCACTGCTCCGCAAAGGACGCTGAGTCAGGGCAGCCCCAGGACGGGGCGGCACGCCTCGACGCCGGACAGCTCGATGTCGTGGCGGCGGCCCTTCTCCCACGCCTCGCGGGTGAGCAGCCACTGCTGGATGCGGGCCGGCTCGCCCCGGCGGGTGTCCCAGTCGAGGCCGTTCGGCTCGTAGCCCAGCCGGCGCGAGATGCCGTTGGACGCCTCGTTGTCGACGAAGGCGTCGCTGCCGGCCTCGCGCGCCCCCAGGCCGGCAAAGGCCAGGTGCAGGATCGCCGCCCGCATCTCCTTGCCCAGGCCCTGGCCGCGCCGGCCCGGGGCCAGCCACGAGAAGCTGGTCACCGTGCCGAAGCGGGTGAAGTGGCGGCCGACCAGGTCCTGCATGCCGACCGGCTCGCCGTCGGCCAGCACCACGAAATACAGCCGCCACGCCTCGGGGGTCACCCGGCCGCGGCCGGTCCAGATGCCGCGCAGCCAGCGCCATTCGCGTTCGGGGCTGTCGGCGTAGAACGAGATCGGGTCGTCGAACGGCCACGGCTCGGTGTCGGCGATCCCGGCCCGCACCAGCGGCACGAGACGTTCCAGCAGGTCGTCGGTGGCGCCGGCGAGCGTCAGGCGCGGCGTGCGGACCTCGACGTTCAGCGGCGGATAGGTGTGGGCCACGCCCGGACGGTAGCCAGGCCGGCCGCCCGGCGCACCCGAAATAGCGCGTTGACACCGGTGGGCATGATGGTCGATATGCCGGAGTGGAAGCCGTGGCTCGTCAACCGGTCGAAGCAGGCGGTGCGGCCGCGCGAAGTGCGGCACGAGCTGGTCGAGAGCGGAGTTGTCACCGCGTACGTCATCCTCTGGGAGACCGACCGCGGGCGGGTGCTGTTCTTCGAACGGCTGCGCGACGACGAATCCACCGTGGACGAGACATCGTTCGTACGGGAACTCGGTCGTGATCTTCTGGGCCCGGAACCGTGGGACGACGTCGTGCTGCTCAACCCCTTCCCCGTGCTGATCGACTCCTTGGCCCACGAGACCAGCGTCGGCCCGCACCTCCACGTGCGCCCGGCCCGGTTCACGACCGCCGGGGACGGGAAGGTCTGGCTCGCCTCGGGCAGCCGGCAGCTGGCGGGACCGATCGGCCGGACACTGCAGACGGACCTGCCGATCTGGGTGAAGGGTTCCAACACCGTGGTGACGGCCCGGGCCGCGCTGGCCCAGCCGGGGCAGACGGTGACGGTCCCCGACGAGTCGAAGTGGCCGCGCAGCGAGGCCAGGCTGCTGCGGGCGATCGACGCCGGGCTTCCGGAGTCACACCCGTACGGCTGGGCCGCGCTGGCCTTCGAACACAACATCACGTTGAACGCGGTCCGGGCGGGGCACGCGCGCCTGCCCGACCGCGGCGACGGCTGGTTCCTCGCCGCCCGGCCCGCTCCCCCGCAGCCACCCGAGCGGCTGAGCCGTCTGCTCGAGGGTTTGACGCTGCCGGCCGAACGGGGTGAGCCGGTGGGCCGGGAAGCCATCTCCCTGGAGTCGGCCGCCGGTGACATGGACCGCGACGACCCGCGCCTCGACCCGTACCAGCAGGCGGCGGAATTTCTGCGGAACCTGATGGTCCGGAACCGGTCGGCCGAGATCGTCGCCGGCAGAACGCCGACGGCGGCTCTCGACCGCGTCCGCGCCGCCCAGCCCCTGCCGGTGACCGCCGTCTGGGCCGGCCCGGTGGTCGAGACGTGGCTGCGCTCCCTCACCCCGGTGCCGCTGCCCCTGCGATTGCACCGGATCGCCACCCTGCTCCGGCACACCCACGTGGACGAGGTGAGCGAGGCCTACCGGGACAAAGACGGGCGATACGTTCTGGTGACCGCCGACGACCCCCCTCGGATGATCGCCGAGTGGCAGCGCGACCCGGCGGTGGCCGCGACGTGGACCGGCGAAACGGTGCTGGCGATGGACCGCCCGGACGGCCCGCTGCTCGCGCTGACCCCGGAAGCCGGCCGCACCCGGGCCGACATGGTTCCGGGGTCGCTCGTCGACGGCGGGCCGCTGCGGTTCACCGGCGAGCGTGTGATGCGGATGCTGCTGCCGCTCGCCCTCGACCCGGCGACCACCGAGTTCACGAACCGGTCCCTCGTGCTCGAACTCCTCGTCGAGCATCCCGGCATGAGGTTGCAGGCGGCCCTGACCCCGCCCGGCAACGCCGTTCGACTGGGGTGGGACGACGTCCGCGCCTTCGCCGCCGAGGACGTCGCCCACGTCCGGAGGCTGCTGGCCGGCGACCCACCGCCCTACCAGTACTTCGGCATCGTGAACACGATCATCAGCCGGGATCCCTATCAGGTGGTGCGCCGGACCGTCACCGTCGACGGCCACGAGGTGGACGAGCGCGTCCACCCCGACGGGTCCGGGACGAGCACGACGCTCCTGTGGGAGGTCATGTACGGACGGCACGACGACGAATACCGGCGTCTGAGCCCGGCGGAGGCCAGCCATTACGCCGGCCTCCGCCGGGCGTCTAGGCGAGGGTGACGGCGTAGACGTAGACCCGGGGGTCGTCGGGCAGGGTGATCGAGCGGATCTGCTTGCCCGCGGTCAGCGGGAAACGGGCGCCGAACAGCGAGACCGGCGGCCCGTCGACGCCCTGACCGGCCTTGATGCGGTGGGGCATCGCCAGCACGGCCGTGGTGCCGGCGGCCGCGCTCCCGCACCAGTCGGCGATCGTCACCGGCGCCGAGGCGTACGTGCCGTCCGTGTAACCGATCGTCACGGATCCCCCGACGGGCCCGTTGTGGCTGGTCAGCACGAGGTTGGCCGACGTGTGGGAGCCGGCCGGGAGCAGCAGGGTCTGCCCGGTGGCGGCGGTGAAGTTCGGCGCGGTCCCGGTCGGGTCGGGCGCGTCGTAGGTGAGCCCGTCCCACGTCACCGGGCCGGCCGCGGGCATCAGGGAGGCGTCGTAACTCCAGCCCCCGCCGTCGAAGTCGCCCTGCGACGAGGCCTCCACGGTGGCCGTGCCGTCGCGGGTCGGGGTGAGAGTGACCGCGCACTGACCGGCCGCCGACGACGACGCGCAGGCCGAGGGATTCGTGACGACCAGGGAAGCCGTCTTCTTGACGCCGGACACGTCAACCTGCAGCGGATAGGAGCCGACGGAGGCGGCAGCGGGGGCCGTGACGGTGACGGTTGCGGTAGCCGAGGTCGGCAGATGCCGCGAGACGATCGGGCCCGGCTGCCGCACGGTCGCCTTCCACCCGGTCGGGGCCGTGACAGTGACGCGTGGCGTCAACACCCCCGGCGACTGGCCCACGATGTCGACCGTGAGGGTCGCGCTGCCGCCGGGCGGGACCGCGGCCGACGACGGGCGGACCGCCGCCGACAGTTGGGTCCGGTTGTCCGCCGGCGCCTGGTTGACCGACGGGGGCTCGGCGCCGGTCGAGGTGCCCCACGACGACGGGGACGTGCCGAGCGTGTGCGCGATCGTCCCGCCCGAGCCGACCGCCGACCACGGCACCCAGTTCTTCGTCAGCGAGGAGCCGTTGACCCGTACGCGCTGGATGTAGCGGTTCTGATCCGACGCGCCGGGCGCGGTGACGGTCAGCGAGCGCGAGCCGAGCGACACCACCGCCGAGGGGAACTGCGGCGAGGACACGGCCAGGAAGTTCGCCCCGCTCATGGTCGGATAGAGGCCGAGCGACGAGAAGACGTACCAGGCGCTCATCGTGCCCAGGTCGTCGTTGCCGGTCATGCCGTCGGGCCCGGTGGTGAACAGGGTCATCGCCGCCCGGACGACGGTCGCGGTCTTCGCGGGCGCGCCGGCCCAGTGGTACATGTAGGGCGCCAGCAGGTCGGGCTCGTTGTTCGGGTTGTAGGTGGCCTTGGCGTAGTAGTCGTACGGGCTGGCGATCCAGTCGTTGCGCGCGGTTCCGGCCGGGTCATTCAAGAGTTTCCCGTACGCGAAGAAGTCGTCCAGCCGTTTCTGGGTCGCGGCCCGCCCACCCATGAGGCTCACGAGTCCCGCCGGGTCCTGCGGAACCAGCCACTGGTACTGATAGGCGCCGCCCTCGTGGAACTGCTGGGCCGCCGCCACCGGGTCGTACGGGGTCAGCCACGTGCCGTCGGTGGTGCGCGGCCGGAACTGTTTGATCGAGGAATCCCAGAGGTTGCGGTACCACTGACCGCGCCCCGCGAAGAGCTTCGCGTCGTCCTTCTTGCCCAGCCCGGCCGCCATCAGGGCCAGGGAGGCGTCGGCCGCCGCGTATTCGAGGGTGGCCGAGGCCGGGTGCACGCAGTCGTTGTCGCCGCCCTTGTGCACGCAGTCGGTGCCCAGCTTGAGCCCGGACGGGATGTAGCCGCGGTCGCTGTAGTACTTGACGCCGGTGCGGCCGTTGTAGGGCGAGCCGGCCGGGGGCTCGCTCGTCGCGTTGGCCCGCAGCAGCGCGTACGCCTCGGTCTCGTGCCCCTTCAGCAGCCCCTTGGACCACGCCTCGACCAGGAACGGGGTCACCGGGTCGCCGGTCATGATGTTGGTCTCGCTGTTGGCCAGGGCCCACCGCGGCAGCCATCCGCCGTCGCGGCCGATCGCGAGCACGCTGAGCGCGACGTCGCGGGCCACGTCGGGGGTGAGCAGTTCGAGCAACTGGTTCTGCGGGCGGTAGGTGTCCCACAACGAGAAGTTCTGATACGGCGTGTAGCCCTCGGCCTTGTGCACCTCGCGGTCGAAGCCCACGTACGAGCCGTCGACGTCACCGGCCAGGTTGGGGTGCAGCAGCGAGTGGTAGAGCGCCGTGTAGAACGCCGCGCGCCTCTCCTCCGTACCGCCCCCGATCTTGATCTTGCCCAGGGCCGACACCCACTTCGCTCTCAAGGCGTCGCGAACTTCCGCAAAATCAAAACCCGAAGTCTCCGCGGCCAGGTTGGCCCGCGCCCCGGCCAGGCCCGTGTACGAGAGCCCGACCTTCACCACGACGTCCCGGTCGGAGGTCGCGTCGAACGTGACGTACGCGCCGTTCGACCCCGACCCGGCGGCGTCCCGGCTGCCCGCCGTGACCGTCGAGCCGCGCCAGGTCCCGTACGCGGAAAAGGGCCGGTCGAACGACGCGGTGAAGAAGATCGTGTGATCGTCCTTGCCGGCGCAGAAGTTGCCGGCCTCGACCCGGCCCTCGATCGTCCGGTCGTCGACGACATGGATCTCGGAGTCGAACACCGACTGGTTGGCCTTGCCGGTGTTGAACAGCACGTTGGCCGCGCCGGTGGAGGGGAACGTGTAACGCTGCCAGCCGGTGCGCTCGGTCGCGGTGAGCTCGGCGTCGACCCCGTACCGGGAAAGGCCGACGCGGTAGTAGCCGGGCGAGGCCTCCTCGTCGTCGTGGCTGTAGGCCGACTTGTAGGCGTTCGGGTCGACGCTGGTGATCGCGCCCGTGGTCGGCATCATCGGCAGCTCGCCGGCCACGCCACAGCCGACGCCCGAGAGGTGGGTCTGGCTGAAGCCGTAGATCGACGACTGCTGGTAGTCGTAGCCGCCCTGCCCGCCGGTGTCGGGGCTGACCTGCACCATCCCGAAGGGCGCGCTGGCGCCGGGGAACGTGTTGCCGAAGTTCTGGGTGCCGACGAACGGCCGTACGAGGTCGACGGGTTGCGCTTCCGCCTCTATAGCCGCGGCCCCTGGAAGCACCAGGAGCGCGCTGAGCAACAAGTGCATGGATGAACCTCCCGTGACCGGCGTGATCGAGCTTTGACAACGTTGTCACCGGACAGTGACATACGTCAATAAGTTCTGCACCCGATTCGCAACGCACTGCCCGGCCGAACCTCTCAACCCCGGCGCCCCGATCCCGATCTTCGGCTAGACCGCCTATCTGGGGAGACGTGATGGCAACCAGCACCCGTGCGGCCGACTGGTACCGCTTGTGCGGGGTCATCGGCGCGGTCGTCGTGGCCTTCGCGTTCATCCTCAGCACGGGCACCGCCATGGCCGTGCCCGTCTCCAACTTCGGCCTCTGCCTGGGCGCCCTCGCCGCCGCCGTGGCTTGCCTGCACCGCTCCCGCCGCTTCACCGGCCGGATGCGCTGGGGCTGGACCCTGATCGGCCTGGGCGTGCTGAGCTGGGGACTCGGCCAGGCCGTGGCCTGCTGGTACAGCATCGCCGGCCAGGACGTGCCCCTGCCGTCGAAGGCCGACCTCGGCTATCTCGGCATGGTCGTGCTCACCCCGATCGGCCTGCTCGTGCTGCCGAGCCGCACCCAGGCACTGGCCGGCCGGATCCGCAGCGTCCTGGACGGCCTGATGATCGCCGCCTCGCTCGTGCTGATGGCGTGGATCTTCGTGGTCGTGCCGCTGCTCGAGGACGGCCGGGCCGGCCTGGAGCTCTACGTCAGCCTGGCCTACCCGCTGGGCGACGTGGTCATCGTGACCATGGTGCTCTACATGCTGGCCCAGCAGCGCCGCAGCGGCCGCACCTTCAACCAACTGGCCATGGTCGGCGCCGGCATCGTGGCCTTCGCGATCTCCGACATCGGGTACGCCTATCTGAACCTGCTCGACGCGTACCGCTCGGGCGGGGTCACCGACATCGGCTGGTTCACCGGCTTCTCGTTGATACTGCTGGCCGCGCTGATGCCGGTGAAGCGCACCGAGGACACCACCGACGAGGACAACGGGCAGCCGATCGGCATCCTGCTCCCGTACGTGGCGGTGCTCGCGGCCCTGTTCACGTCGGTCATCTGGTATGCCACCACCGGCCACACCAACCTGTTCGTCGCCTACACCCGCTCGGCGCTGATCCTGCTCATCGTGGGCCGGCAGCTGCTCACCCTCCGCGAGAACCGCAACCTCACCCGTACGCTGGAAGCCCGCGTCGCCGCCCGCACGGCCGAGCTGTTCGCCAGCGAGCAGCGGTTCCACGCCCTGGTGCAGCACAGCTCCGACGTCGTCACCGTGGTCAGCCCCGAAGCCGACGTGCTCTACCAGAGCGAGTCGGTGCAGCGCGTCTTCGGCTACCCGGCCCACAGCCTCACCGGCCGCCGCCTGACCAAGCTGATCGACCCCGAGTCGGGCATCCGTCTCGCCCAGGCGCTGCGGCAGGTCGCGGGACGCCCGTACGCCACCACGGTGCTCGAACTGACCGTGCGGCACCGCGACAAGCGGCTGCGGCAGGCCGAGATGACCATCACCAACCTGCTGAGCGACCCCAGCGTCGCCGGGCTGGTGCTCAACACCCGCGACATCAGCGAGCGCAAGGAACTGCAGGACCAGCTCGTCCACGAGGCCTACCACGACGCGCTCACCCAGCTCGCCAACCGCGCGCTGTTCCGCGAGCGGGTCAGCGAGGCGCTGCACAGCAAGCCGGACGACGACGAGGTCACCGTGCTCTTCCTCGACCTCGACGGGTTCAAGGAGGTCAACGACAGCCTCGGTCACCTGGCCGGCGACCAACTGCTCGTGCAGGTGGCGGACCGCTTGCGAGCCTCCGTACGGGAGGACGACCTGGTCGCCCGGTTCGGCGGTGACGAGTTCGCCGTGCTGATCCAGGCGCCGGCCGACGGCACCGACGCCGAACAGGTCGCCCAGCGCATCATCGACGTGCTCGAGGAGCCGTTCGCCAGCCAGAGCCGCAACATCCACGTGCAGGCGAGCATCGGCCTGGCCGCGGCCGGGCTGCTCGACGGCGGCGAGACCGACGGCGCCGAGCAGCTCATGCGCAACGCCGACCTGGCCATGTACAAGGCCAAGTCGGCCGGCGGCAGCGGATACACCAGCTATGACCCCGAGATGCTGTCCGGCCTGGTCGAACGGCTCGAGCTCGAGGCCGACCTGCGCCTGGCCCTGGAACGCAAGCAGCTGCACCTGCACTACCAGCCGACCATCGACCTGGCCAGCAGCGAGGTCATCGGGTTCGAGGCGCTGGCCCGCTGGGAGCACCCCACGCGCGGCCTGATCCCGCCGGCCGAGTTCATCCCGATCGCCGAGGCCACCGGGCTCATCGTGCCGCTGGGCCGGTGGGTGCTGCGCGAGGCGTGCCGCCAGGCCGTCACGTGGAGCCGGGCCGGCGGCGGGCGCCCGGTCAAGATGGCCGTCAACGTCTCGGTGCGCCAGTTCGACCGGGCCGACCTGGTCGAGGTCGTCGCGGGGATCCTGGCCGAGACCGGCATGCCGGCCGACCAGCTGTGCCTCGAGATGACCGAGAGCGTGCTGATGACCGACACCGACGACAACCTCGAACAGCTCGTACGCCTCAAGGCGCTCGGCGTCACCCTGGCCATCGACGACTTCGGCACGGGCTACTCGTCCCTGGCCTACCTGCGCCGCTTCCCGGTCGACACCCTCAAGATCGACCGCTCGTTCGTGGAACGGCTCGGCGCCCTGACCGACGACACGGCGCTGGCCGACACCATCGTCCAGCTCGGCAAGAGCCTCGGCATGGACACGGTGGCCGAAGGCATCGAGGAGTTCGGCCAGTTGGCGGCGCTGCGCGAGATGGGGTGCCACTTCGCGCAGGGCTACTACTTCTCGCGTCCCGTGCCGGCCGGCGAGGCCGGGCGGCTGTTCCTCGAGGGCGCCTCGGCGGCTGCTCCCGCGCCCGCTCCCTGATCTCCCCGATCGTGCCGCTCACCGCTCGGCCTGCTCCGCCCTTTCTCTGCTCGACCCGCTTTCCGCTCGACCCGCTTTCCCGAAGGAGACCTGGATGACCTCGTGGCCCGCCACCCTCAGCCCGGCCGCACTCGAGGCGATCGGCACGCCGACGCCCTACCTGGTGACCGACCTGGGCACGGTGGCCGACCGGCACGCGGCGTTCCGGGCGGCGATGCCGGACGTGCGGGTCCACTACGCGATGAAGTGCAACCCGGCCCCCGAGATCCTGCGCACCCTGCACGCCGAGGGCGCCGGCTTCGAGATCGCCTCGCTCGGTGAGCTGCGCATGCTCGAGGCGGTCGGGGTCGACCCGGCCGACGTTCTCTACAGCAACCCGGTCAAGCCGCCCGCCCACATCGCCGCCGCCCACGCGGCCGGCCTGTGGCGGTTCAGCTTCGACTCCCCCAACGAGCTGGTCAAGATCGCCGAGCACGCCCCCGGCGCGGCCGTCTACGTGCGCCTGCGCGTCGACGACCAGGCCAGCGTCTTCCCGCTGTCGCGCAAGTTCGGCACCGACGTCGAGGACGCGTACGACCTGTTGCTGCTGGCCGAACGGCTCGGCCTCCGCCCGTACGGAATCACCTTCCACGTCGGATCGCAGTGTGTGCGCCCCGACGCGTGGGCCGAGGCCGTCGACGTCGCCGGCAAGCTCATGGACCGCCTGCGCCACGACAACATCGAACTGGAGATGCTCGACCTGGGCGGCGGTTTCCCGGCCCGCTACACGACGGACGTGCCCGCCATCGAGGAGATCGCCAAGTACACCAACGAGGCGCTGGACGACCTCCCGTACCGCCCCGCCTTGATCGTCGCCGAGCCCGGCCGCCACCTGGTAGCCGAGTCCGGAGTGCTGGCCGCCACGGTGATCGGCCACGAACGCCGCGGTGACGAGAACTGGCTCTACATCGAGGTAGGCGCCTACAACGGCCTGATGGAGGTCCTGCAGACCCCCGGCGGCTGGGACTTCCCGATCCAGACCCGCAAGGCCGCCCCCTCAACCGCGCCCGCTGCCTCCGGCTCGTCCAGCGCGCCCGGCTCGTCAGGCGCATCCAGTTCGTCCAGCGCGTCTGGCTCGGTGGGTAAGTCCGGCTCGTCCAGCGCGTCTGGCTCGTTGGGTAAGTCCGGCTCGTCGAGTGCGCCCGGCTCGTCCAGCACGTCTGACTCGCTGGGCAAGTCCGGCTCATTCGACGCGGCCGCCGACCTCATCCCGTACACGATCACCGGCCCGTCCTGCGACAGCACCGACACCATCGCGTACGGCGTTCTGCTCCCCGCCGACCTCACCACCGGCGACGTCCTCTACCTGGGCAGCACCGGCGGCTACACCCTGGCCTACGCCTCGAACTTCAACGGTTTCGACCCGCCCACCCCGCTCTTCACCGGCGCCCGTGACTGATCCGCTCGCGTTCCGCCGGGGCCGCCGCCGGGTGGGCCCCGGCGGCCTGCGTCGCGCAGGCCGCCTGCGCGAACTCCTCTCCTCCGGAATCGTCGACTCGTTCGGCATGGCCCTCGGCTGGACGTTCGTCGTCCTCATCGCCACCACCCGCGGCGGCCTGGCCGAGGCCGCCCTCTACAACGCCGCCATGCTCATCGGCGTCGTCCTGTCGGCCCCCGTAACCGGTTGGCTGGCCCGCCGTTTCGACGGCCGGGCGTTGCTGCGCGGCGCCGCCGGCATCGAGGTCGTGCTGCGCTTCGGCACCCTGCACGGCCTGATCGCCGGTTGGCCGTCCTGGCTGATCGCCACGCTGGTGGTGCTCCAGCACGTAGCCGCGTGGGCCGGTTTCGCCGGCATGCGCGCCGAGGTGTCCGCGGTGGACGCGTCCCCGCGCTCAATGACCCGCTATGCGGTAGCCATCGCCGGCGTCGAAGCTGCCGGAACCGCCCTGGCCGCGCTTCTCCCCACCGGCGCCCTCGGTTACCCCACCGGTTGGTTGCTGACCGCCGTCTACATCGTCTACTTGGGCTCCCTCCTGCCCACGTTCCTGGTGGCCCGCCGAGCCCGGATCTCTCCCGCTTCCTCTCCCACCCCCGCCACCTCCACCGCCGTTCTCCACACCCAGCCGTCACACCCAGCACCCACGGCAGCCGCCTCGAGCAGCCCAGCCGCGAACAAGGCCGGCAGCGGCCTGACCGTGCCCACCGGCGTGGCTGCCTCGTGGTCGATCGCCCCCACCAGCGCCACCGCCCCCGAAGCCCGGACGCGCTGGCGACACGCCGCCGCTCCCCGTTCGGCCCCGGCGCACTGGCGGCTCCCCCAGCCCCGCCTTCTCCTGGCCGGCGCCGGCATCATGCTGCTCGCCTCCGGCCCGACGCTGCTGGCCGTCCCGGTCACCGCCGAACTCCACGGCGACCGCTGGGTAGCCGCGGCCGCCATCGCCTTCTGCATCGGCACCCTGCTCGCCACCCGAGCCGTCGCCGCCGTCGGCCGCCTCAAGCTCCCCGCCGTCCTGCGCTGGTCGCTCTGGGGCCTCGGCATGCTGGCCGGCTGGATCCTGGCTCCCTCCTACGCCGCCATGGTGCTGCTGGCCCAGTTCGCCGCCGGCCTGAGCCAGACCGCCTTCGAGGGCGACATGGACGCCCGCGTGGCCGCCCAGGCCAAACCCGAGTCGGTCACCCGGGACCTGGCCTACAGCGCCTCGGTTCGTGCGCTGGGCGGTGCCATCTCCGTACGCCTCCTCCCCATGCTCGTCGCAACCTCCGCCATCGGCCTGGCCGCGAGCGCCGCCTCCCTCGTCCTCGGCGTGATCACCCTGACCTTGTGGGCCGGCCTGACCACCGCGCCTCACATCTTCCGCCGCCTGGCCCACTCCTGACGGCCCTGTGGATAACCAATCGCCCCGGTACGGCGCGCCGGTTGTCAGATGTCGGCGCGATGCAGCCGAGCTGCCCGTATGCATGGTTGAGTGCATTTCTGACTCGACTAACGGAGGGAACCGCCATGTCCGACGAACCGGCGATGAGCCTCCCCCGCTACGGCCTCTACTACCCGTACATCCACTTCAAGAACGACACGTGGACCAAGCTCGCGGCCCTGTACTGGCCCCGCATGGCACGGATCGTGCCGACCGGTCACCGGATGCGCGACTCGGACACCGTTCGAGCCTTGAGCGGCGAGCTCGGTTGGACGATCGACATCCCTGTCGAAGACGTCCGAGGACTCGTGGCCGACGAGCTCCGGACACACCTCGACGGCGAACTGGCTCAGTTCCGTATCGACCACTGGTATGAGGATGTGTCGTGGGTCGATCGCGTCCAACCGGGCGACCTCGACACGCCAGAGTGGTCATCGACCTCTCGCGTCGGGCAACAGACGATGCACGGGTTCCTGCCCAGTAAGTTCGCCGGCGTCTATTCCTCGGAGTTCGCGCCCGAGGTCGCGGTCGAACTCATTGTCCGCGGGTTCGCGATGCCGATGCCCGACGAAACGGACCCGGCGTTGGACCACCGCCCTTGGGAGTTCTTCCAACAGGACCCCGGGACCGCTCCGCTCAGCGAGAGCACGATCAGGCGCTTCGTCAGCGACGGCGGTTGGATGGCCATGCAGGCCGACTTCGCCTGGGTCTACAAATGCGTGCTCAGCGAGACAGTCGCCGCACAGAACCGGCTGAGCACCATTACGGATCACACCGACGCGCATTTGGTTGCCACCGGATTCGATGCCATCCCCGCGCCAGGTCGGGCCGCTCCGCCCGAGCGCGATGCCGATGACGTCTCTTGCTTGTTCGGGTTGGCGGCAATACGCACGGTCATCCCCAAAGACCTGTCGGCCGTGCCGGTCGAAAAGATCATTGAGGTGCGGCGAAGGTACGGAGACCGGTTCGACGCCTGGCGCACGTACGTCGATGCCGTCGGCGCCCAGCTCGCCGAGGAACTCAAGGACGTCCAGTCGGAACAGGTGCTCAGCGGCTACCTCACCGACGCCGTGCGGCGCTACGCGGAAGCACCGGCCGCGGAGCTTCGAAGCGCGCTGACCAGCTCAGGCTTGGACACATTGGACACTCTGGTCAATACGAAGTTCGAGGCACCCGCCGCGGTGGCCGCCATCGGCGTCATGTCGGCGAATCCGGTGGTGACCGCGGCCGGCGCTGGGCTTACGGTGGCGACTCTGTGGCGTCGGCACCGCCG
Source organism: Paractinoplanes ovalisporus (assembly GCF_016834655.1). Lineage (GTDB taxonomy): Bacteria > Actinomycetota > Actinomycetes > Mycobacteriales > Micromonosporaceae > Actinoplanes > Actinoplanes ovalisporus. Next base: position 134,641 of record NZ_JAENHP010000022.1, on the reverse strand, counting down.
GAGCCGGCAGCTGCAGCTGGCTTCACCGCACGGCTATCTGGCCGCGGTTCGCGGCTCCCTCGAACCCGCATCGGCCCTGAAGCGTCTCGTCGCGCGGATGCGACTGATCGCCGACGCCCGCGCCTGATCGTGGCCAGGCGAGAGGACAGGTTCGGAAACCCGGTTGACCGGGGCGGCCGGGGGCGGTCACGATCTCGGCATGACTTCTGCGTGCGGCATCGCTTCTCTGTCCGGTGCCCTGTGTCGTCTGCCGGGCTGATGACCCTTTAGCAGCAGCGCCACACCCCGCGGCACCGGGACGAACCGTTTGATCCCGGAGCGCTTCCGCATGTCTTCCTATCGGCTCTATCTGCTCATTTCCGGGCTGGGTTCGTTCGCCTCGCGGACGGCCTTCACCCTCAACCTGATCTATCAGGCGACCGTCGTCGGGCTGTCGCCGCTTCAGCTCGTGCTGGTCGGCACTCTCATGGAGGCCGTCTGCTTCGTCGCGCAGGTTCCCACCGGTGTCATCGCCGACCGGTACAGCCGCCGCCTCTCCGTCATCGCCGGCTATCTGTTGATGGGGGCCGGTCTTCTGGTCTGGGGGCTGCTTCCCACGTACGCCGCCATCCTCGTCGCCAACGTCATCTGGGCCGTGGGCGCGGTCTGTGTCGACGGCGCCGAGGAGGCCTGGGCCGCCGACGAGATCGAACCTCGGCTGGTGACCCGGGCTTTCGTACGCGGTGGTCAGGTCGCGCAGGCCGGGTCGCTGCTCGGCATCGTCGCCGCGGTCGCGCTCACGGCGGTCGCCCCGGCCCTGCCCATCGTCGTCGGCGCGGTCCTCACGCTGGCCCTCGGGCTTCTGCTCATGCTGCTCATGACCGAGAACAACTGGCGCCCGTCGCCGGCCACGACCGGGAGCATGCGCCGTCAGGTCGTCGAGGGCGCCCAAGCCGTACGGCACAGTGCCGTGCTCGCCGCCATCGTCGGGGGCGCGCTGTTCGCCGGCATGAGCAGCGAAGGCTTCGACCGGCTGAGTCAACCGTTCCTGCTGCCGTTCATCGGCGACCTCCCGACCGAGCTGGTCTTCGGCGGGCTGGCGGTGGTGGCCGCGCTCGGCTCGATCGTGGTCACCGGGCTGGCCGGGCGGTGGATCGACGTGGTGCGGCCGGAACGGGTCGGCCGGGTGCTGGCCGCGGTCCAGGCGCTGACGGCGGCCGGTCTGATCGGCCTCGGTTTCGCCGGTCACTGGTGGGCGGCGGTCGGGCTCTATCTGGCCGTACGGCTTCTGCGCGACACCGCCACCCCGATCCTCAACGTCTGGCTCGTCTCGGCCACGGCTCCCGGGTCGAGGGCAACGGTCTTCTCGATCGTGTCGCAGGCCGACGCGCTCGGCCAGGTGGCCGGTGGCCCGCCCGCGGGGTTCGTGGCCCAGCGCCGGGCGATCGGCGCCGGTATCTCGGTGGCGGGGCTGTTCGTGCTCCCCGCCGTCGCCCTGTTCGCCCTCGCCACCAAGCAATCCGCCGCCGACCCGGCCACGACCAAGGCCAACGGCCCGGCCGCAGCGCCGGGGACAGAGCCGGAGCCGGCCCAGACAACCGTGACAGCAACGGAGAAAACGCGATGAGACTACGGCACCGTAAGACTGCTCCGAGCCAGCTCGAAGGCGGGCGTCATGGCCGCGTGCTCGTCACTGTCGAAGCTGTCGAGCGCCACCGCGACCAGCTTCGACCCGGCCTGCACGACGAACGCCCGCTCCGGCTCCAGCGCGTCCTCGAGCTGGCTCTTCGCCTGGTAGGTGACCTCGAGCGCGGGCCGGCCGCCGATCCGCAGGTCGGTGTAGACCGCGTTCTGCGCCTCGGTCCCGGCGAACGCGGTCAGAGCCGCCCGGAGGTCGTCCGTCTTCCCGGTGTAGACCCGCAGGTAGCCGATGTTCCCGGCCGGCTTCGCATCGATCTCGCACACCATGGTCAGTGTGCCGCGGCGCGCCAGTCCGGCCAGTGGATCACCGGCGTCCACCCGCACCGCCTGGGGCCGCCACGAGGCCTGCAGGCCGAACGACACGGGAAGCTCGCAGCCGCTGCCCGCAGCGCCGACCCGGGCCGCCTCTGGCGCCGCCTGTGCGTGCGCCGATGAGGGCACCGACGAGGGCGGGAGCGCCGATGCGGGCGACGACGTCGACGAACAACCAGTCAGAGCAACAACGGCGAAGGCGACGGCACCGAAGCCGGCCAGGGCGGGAAGTCTCACGGGACCGAGAGTGTAGGCCCTGATTTGATCTCGTTCTATCCCGCCGCTACAGTCCCGGCGCCAACAACACCTTTTCCGTACGGGGGTTCAGATCCAATGATTCGTATGCGCACGACTTTCGCCGCTCTGGTCGGCGCTTCCCTTATGTCCCTGGCCGCCTGTTCCGGTGACGACACCTCGACCGCGTCGAGCACCCCGACCACGGCCACCAGCGCCCAGCCGGCCGCGGAGACCACCACCGAGGCGGTCGCCCCGGCGGGGGACGCGCCGGCCGACAAGGACGTCTGCGAGGCCGCGGGCAAGGCCGACAAGGCCATGAAGGCCGAACTGATCGAGGCCCTGAAGGCGTCGAACGGTGAGCCGACGGCCGCCGACTACAAGAAGGTCCTCACCGGACTGGCGACCCAGCTGACCACCGCCGTCGGCTCCAGCGAGACCGAGGTGGGCAAGGCCGTGAAGGCGTTCGTCGCCGACGCCACCGAGGCGGCCAACGCGGCCGACCCGGTGACCGCGGCCGACAACCCCGAGTTCACCAAGGCCGGCTCGGACCTGACGGCCGCGTGCAAGACGGCCGGGGTCACGGTCAACTACTGATCGGTGCGCCGCCGCAGCAGGTAGGTGTCCATGATCCAACCGTGTTCGGCCCGGGCGTCCGAACGTGTCCGCACGATGTCGTCGGCCACTTCGGACACCCGGCCGGACCGGAGGATCTCGTCCTCGGTGCTGACGTAGGCGCCCCAGAAGATGTCCGCGTCGGGGTAGGCGGTGAAGGCCTGCTGGGCGTCGAGCATGACGACCACGTCGTCTACCCCTTCGGGCCAGCCCTCCGCGAGCCGGCGGCCGGTCGTCACCTGGAACGGCTGCCCGACCCGGTTCAGCGGCACCCGGTGCTTGGCCGCGAGCGCCGACACGCTGCTGATGCCGGGGATCACCTCGTACTCGAAATCGATGGCGCCCCGGCCCAGCACCTCGTCGAGGATCGCCAACGACGAGTCGAACAGGCTCGGGTCACCCCAGACGAGGAACGAACCGGTCTCGTCCTCCCGGAGGTGCTCGACCAGCATCTCCTCGATCACCAGCGCGCGCCGGCTCCGCCAGTCGGCGACCGTGCCCTCATAGTCGGCCGGGGTGCGGTCGCGGTCGGGGTCGCGGCCGGTCACCATGCGGCGGCTGGGCTTCGAGTAGCCCCGGATGATCCGCTCCCGCAGGTCGACCAGGCTCGCCTTCACCTCGCCCTTGTCGAGAAGGAAGAAGACGTCCGTACGGCCGATGGCCTTGGCCGCCTGCAGGGTGAGGTGGTCCGGGTCGCCCGCGCCGATCCCGATCAGATAGATCTTCCGCACCCGCACCAGTGTGCCGCACCCGTTCGGGGCTACGTCGGCTGGACCCGCACGACGATCTTGCCGGTCGCGGTTCCCTTCTCCAGGTAGCGGTGCGCCTCGACGATGTCGTCCAGGCCGAACACGCGGTCGACCGTGGGCCGGAGAACGCCCGTACGGACGCCGGCGGCGAGGAATGCGGCGACGCGCCGGGTGATCACCGGGTTGACCATGTCCGCGAAGCCCATGAACCGGTGGATGGTCAGGGACGGGTTGGCCGGGAACGACGCCGGCCGGGGGTCCAGCCAGCCGATGGTGGCCAGGGTGCCGCCGAGCTTCGCGGCCAGGGACAACTCGGCCAGACCGGGACCCATGACGGCGTCCAGGACGATGTCGGCGCCCGTCCCACCGGTGTGCCGCCGCGTGGCCTCGCCCACGTCTTCTCGATCGGTGGCGATGACCGCGGCGGCGCCGGCCGCGAGCAGGTCCGGTTCCTTGGCGGCCGACCGGGTGACCGCGAGCGGGACCGCGCCGATCTGGTTGGCGATCTGGATCGCGGCCCGGCCGACACCACCCGACGCCGCCGTGATCAGCACGTGGTCGCCGGGCCGCATCCCGGAGCGTTCGACCAGGGCGCCGTACGCGGTGAAGTACGCGACCCAGAGCGCCGCCGCGTCGACCGGGTCCATGCCGTCGGGGCGGGGCACCACCCGGTCGGCGGCCAGGGTGGTGTATTCGGCGTAGGCGCCGCGGGCCTCGAAGTCGGGGATGGCGGCGAGGATGACCGGGTCGCCGACCGCCGGCCCGGTGACGCCGGCGCCCAGGGCATCGACGACCCCGGTCCCTTCGGCGCCGAGCCGGGCGTGCGGCAGCTGGATCGGTCGCGGCGACTGGCCGGCCCGGACCATCTGGTCGAGCGGGTTGACCGCGAACGCCTCGATCCGTACGCGCACCTCACCCGCCCCGGGTTCGGCGATCGGCTCGTCGACGACGCGCAGGACTTCCGGGCCGCCGACCTCGTCAAAGACAACAACTTTAGGCATGCCCGAAACGCTAGGGAGCCGATAGGAACCCCCTGGTAACTTTCGATCCCGTGCGGAACCTTCGCGGGCAGGTCTTCCTGGCCGACTGCCCCACCCGTCTGGCGGTCGAGATCATCACCGAGAAGTGGGCGGTCATCGTGCTGTTCGCGCTCAGTCTGGGGCCGCAGCGGCCGGGCGAGATGGCCGATCTCATCGGCGGCATCTCGGGCAAGGTGCTCACCCAGACGCTGCGCCGGCTCCAGGGATACGGGCTGGTCGAGCGGCACGCGTACGCCGAGGCGCCGCCCCGCGTCGAGTACAGCCTGACCGACCTCGGGCAGACCCTGGTCGAGCCGATCAAGATGCTCACCGACTGGGCCCGCGACAACGGCGAGGCGATCGTCGACTTCCAGGAGCAGCAGGAGAGCGGCCAGGAACAGCGGGAGAGCAGCCAGGCGCAGCGGGAGAGCGGCCAGGAACAGCGGGAGAGCGGCCAGGAACAGCGGGAGAGCAGCTCGGCGAAACGGGACGACCGCGACAGCTAGTCGGGCAGGATCGGGACCGACGGGGAGAGTTCGCGGCCGATCGTGGCGGCGCGGGTCAGGGACGAAGAGCCGAAACGATCCCGTACGGCGTCCATCGCCACGTCGAGGCGGTCGTCGAAGGTGTCGTCGAAGAGCGAGGGCTGGACGTGCCCGTCGCCGTCCAGGTTGCTCACCGCGACCCCGACCAGGGTGAGGCCCCGCTCCGCGATCAGCGGGTGGGCCTCGCGCAGCAGGTCACGCGCGGTGGACTGGATCAGGCGGGTCTGCATGGTGGCCTTGAGCAGCGACCGGGAGCGGGTGGCGCGGCCGAAGTCGTCGAAGCGCAGGCGCAGCGTGACCGTGCGGCCGGCCCGGTGGGCGCCCCGCATGCGCCGGCTCACACGGTCGACCAGCGCGTCGAGCGTGGCCTCGATCTCGGCGAACGGGCGCGGCCGGCGGCCCAGGGCACACTGCGCGCCGATCGAACCGCGGCGGTGCCCCACCCGCACGCGCCGGGGGTCGCGGTTGTGGGCGAGCGCGAACAGGTGGCGGCCGTAGCCGGGGCCGAGCATCGACACCAGGGCCGCCTCGCCGATGCGGGCCACGTCGCCGACCGTGGTGACCCGGCGCTCGCGCAGCTTGGCCGAGGTGACCGGGCCGACGCCCCACAGCCGCTCGATCGGCAACGGGTGGAGGAACGCGATCTCGTCGCCGGCCGGCACCTCGAGCAGGCCGTCCGGCTTGCCGACCGCGCTGGCCACCTTGGCCAGGAACTTCGTGCCGGCGATGCCGACCGTGATCGGCAGCCCGACCTGGGCCCGGACCTCGGCCCGCAGCCGGCGGGCGATCTCGCGCGGGGTGCCGCTGACCCGCAGCAGGCCGCTCACGTCGAGGAAGGCCTCGTCGATCGAGATGCCCTCGACCACGGGCGTGGTGTCGCGGAAGATCTCGAACACCGCCTTGCTGGCCGTCGTGTACGCCTTCATGCGCGGGGGCACCACGACCGCCCGGGGACACAGCGCGCGGGCCTGGGCGAGGCCCATCGGGGTGCGTACGCCGAAAGCCTTGGCCTCATAGCTCGCGGCGAGCACGACTCCGCCGCCGACCAGCACCGGACGCCCCCGCAAAGCCGGGTCGTCGCGCTGCTCGACCGACGCGTAGAAAGCGTCGAGGTCGGCATGCAGGATCGCCACGCACGACACTATAGAACACATGTTCGAAAAGATCAGCCGCTGACATGCCGGAGAACCGCCAGGACCCGGCGGTTGTCGCTGTCCGACACGGGCAGACCGAGCTTCGCGAAGATGTTCGCCACGTGCTTCTCGACCACGCCGGGCGTGATGACCAGGGCCGCCGCGATCCCGGCGTTCGACCGGCCCTCGGCCATCAGCGCCAGCACCTCCCGCTCGCGCGGGGTCAGCGAGGCCAGCCCGGTCGTGTCACGCCCGGCCCGCATCAGGTGACCGACCACCTCCGGGTCCAGCGCCGTGCCGCCCGAGGCCACCCGCCGCAGCGCGTCCACGAAGTCGGCGACGTCGGCCACCCGGTCCTTGAGCAGGTAGCCGACGCCGGTCGGACGGTCGGCCAGCAGGCGGGTCGCGTAGCGGGTCTCCACGTACTGCGAGAACACCAGCACGCCGACGCCGGGGTGGTCGCGCCGGATGTCGATCGCGGCGCGCAGCCCCTCGTCGGTGTGGGTGGGCGGCATCCGGATGTCGATCACGGCCACGTCCGGCTCGTCGGCGGCGACCGCGGACCGCAGCGCCTCGGCGTCGGCCACCGCCGCACACACCTCGAAGCCGCGGTCGGTGAGCAGCCGGACCAGCCCCTCCCGCATCATCGCGGCGTCCTCCGCGATCACCACCCGCATGCTGTCGTCTCCGTTCACCCGTGCGTCGGCAGGTCAATGGCCCAAGGCCGATGGTCACGCATGGGTCGGCAGGTCGATTGTGACCCGGGTCGGGCCGCCGGCCGGGCTGTGCACGTCGATCCGGCCGTCCACCACGGCGATGCGGCGGGCCAGGCCGGACAGGCCGGGACCGTCCGGGTCGGCCCCGCCGGCGCCGTCGTCCTCGACGGTCAGCGTCAGCCGTTCCTCCGTGCCACGGACGCCGACGTCGACCCGCCCGGCCCGGCTGTGTTTGGCCGCGTTGGTCAGCAGCTCGGCGGCGCAGAAGTAGGCGATGGTCTCGATCGCGGACGCCGGCCGCCCCGGCAGCTCGACGGTGACCGTCACCGGCACCGCGCTGCCGCTGGCCAGGGTCGCCAGCGCGTCGCCGAGACCGTTGTCGAGCACCGGCGGGTGGATGCCGCGCACCAGGTCGCGCAGGTCGGCCAGGGCTTCCTTGGCGCCGCGGTGGGCGAGCGCGACCAGTTCGCGGGCCTCGGCCAGGTCGGGTGGCGGGCCGTCCGAGCCGAGCTTCTCGCTCGCCATGCCGAGGTTCATCGCCAGCGTGGCCAGCCGGATCTGCGCGCCGTCGTGCAGGTCGCGTTCCAGCCGGCGCATCATCGCGGCCGCGTCGTCGATGGCGGCGGCCCGGGTGACCTGCAGTTCGCGGACCCGCTCGGCCAGCCCGCCCGGCGTGAGCAGCCGTCGCATGGCGGCCACGTCCATCGCGGCGCCGGCCCGCATCAGCCACGGTGCGACCAGCAGCATGCCCAGGCCGGCGGCGGCGATCAGGAACGCCCCGGCGACCGTACGGGTGCTGATCATCCCGAACGGCGTCAGCGCACGCACCGGCCCGAGCGTTGTGCCCGGCGGGTGATTGCGGAACAGCGGCCACCACACCGGGTAGCTGAGGTTGACCACGCCGAACACGTAGCAGAACGCGCCGTACCCCTGCGGGATGGCCAGCGGCACCTTGAGCAGGCAATATCCGACGGCTCGCCAGCTGCGTCGGGGCGGCGGCGCGGGCACCGGCCGGTCGAGCAGCCGCTCCGCCAGCCGGCGCTGGAGGACGCCCATCGCCCGCGCGGCCGGGACGGCCAGCACGACCAGGAGCACGACGGTGATCGCGAGCAGCACCAGGAACACCGGGGCGACCACCGGGGCGGGCCCGGTGTCCAGGGCGCCGGCCACCTTGAGGGCCAGCACCCCGGTCGCCGGAAGCAGCGCCGGGGTGGCCAGGACCAGGGCCGCGCTGACCACGCCGGCGACGCAGAACACCACCAGGCGCAGGGCCGACGCGGTGAACGGGGCGCGCAGCGCGGTCATCGCTCCATTGTCACCGGCGCTCATGCGTCGCGGCGCCGCAGCACGACACCGCCGGACAGCAGGATCACCGTCGCGTACCCGGCCATCAGCAGCACGCTGACCCAGCCCGTGAACAACCCGGGAACCGGCTTGGTGACCGCGATCGAGTTGAGCAGCATCAACAGCGGCAGGAACCGCCCGATCGTGATGCCGCTCTCCCCGAACAGACCGGCCGCGATCATCGGTACGAACATCAGCCCGAACAGCGTGCCGATCGCCGCGCCCGAGTGCCGTACGACCGCGCCCAGACCGACCCCGATCAAGGCCGTGGCCCCCAGATAGACGCCGGTCAGCACGACTGCCTGCAGGATTCCCGGGTCGCCCAGGCCGGCGGCCGGGATGGCGGTCCCCCGGATCGCCAGCTGCCCGCTCAGATAACCGGCGAAGCTCGCCACCAGCCCCACGGTCAGCGCGAACCCGCCGCACACCAGGGTCTTCGCCGCGAGGACGGTCCGGCGGCGGGGCACCGCGGCCAGGGTCGAGCGGATCGTCCCGCTGCCGTACTCGCCGGTCACCATCAGCACGCCCAGCGCACTCAGCAGCAACTGGGCCAGCACGGCGCCGCCGAGGCTGTTGTTGAAGATCTGGGCCGCGGTGGCGACCGGGGTGTGCGACCGGTAGCCGAGCCCCACCCCGGCCCCGGCCGCGGCCATCGCGACCACCGCCCCGATCGCCAGCCACCACGTCGACCGCACGCTGCGCAGTTTGATCCATTCCATGCGGGCCGCGAGTCTCATGACACTCCTGTTCCCCGGTAGTCGGTGGCCTGCGAGGTGAGCCGGAAGAACGCGTCCTCCAGGCTGTCGTGGCCGGCGGCCAGCCCGGCCACGGTCGTCTCGGCCAGCAGCCGCCCCTGCCCGATGACCACCAGCCGCTCGGCGGTCAGGGCCATCTCGGCGATCAGGTGGCTGGAGACGAACACCGTCCGGCCCTCGGCCGCCAGCCCGCGCAGCAGGTCCCGGATCCAGCGGATCCCCTCCGGGTCGAGCCCGTTGACCGGCTCGTCGAGCAGCAGCACCCCCGGGTCGCCGAGCAGAGCCACCGCGACGCCCAGCCGCTGGCGCATGCCGAGCGAATAGGTGCCGGCCCGCCGGTCACCCGCACCGGACAGGCCGACGACGCGCAGCACCTCCCCGACCCGCGCGGCCGGGATGTCGTTGCTCGCGGCCAGCGCGGCCAGATGTGCCCGCCCACTGCGGCCGGGGTGGAACGCCCCGGCGTCGAGCAGCGCGCCGACCGTCCGCAACGGACGGGTCAGCTGCGCGTAGCGGACGCCGTCGATCAGCGCCTCGCCGTGGTCGGGAGCGTCCAGGCCGAGGATCATCCGCATCGTCGTCGACTTGCCGGACCCGTTCGGGCCGAGGAAGCCGGTGACCACCCCCGGCCGGACCTGGACGCTCAGGGCGTCGACGGCCACCCGGCCGCCGTACCGTTTGGTCAGCTCACGTAGTTCGATCACGTCTTCGACGCTAGGCAGCGCGGCGACCGCTCAGAAGCCGGAAAGCCGCCGCCCCGGGCCGGGGGTTAACCCCCACGGGACAATGGATCTCATGACTTCCCCGCGTCCACCCCTGGCCGAGCAGTACGACCTTCAGCCGCATCCCGAGGGCGGCTGGTACCGGCAGACGTTCAAGTCGGAGCAGACCTTCCACCCCGAGGGGTACGCCGGAGAGCGTGCCGCCGCGACCGCGATCTACTTCCTGCTGCAGCCCGGCGAGACGTCCGCCTGGCATGTCGTGCGCTCGGACGAGTTGTGGTTCTGGCACGCCGGAGGCCCGCTGACCTTACGTTTCGGCGGTGACGGGGAGCACCCGGCCGAGGAGAGCACCGTCACTCTGGGTGTCGGTGAGGGACACCACCCGCAGGTGCTCGTCCCGGCCGGCGTCTGGCAGGCCGCGGAGCCCGCGGGCACGGAATACGTGCTGGTCAGCTGCGTCGTGGCGCCGGGCTTCGAGTTCGACGACTTTCGACTCGACGACAACAGATCGTAACGAAGTATTAGGGCATATCGTGACGCCGGTCATGTCCAATCGGGAATCCGGGGGCCAGAATCTCCGTTGGTCATAACCGGACCCGGGCCCACCCCGCGCGGGTCCAGCAGAGAAGAACTCCGCCTGGAGGAACCACCATGTCGCCTCACGGCGCGACGGTTCGTGAGCTCGACCAGCTCACCTGCCGCGTGTTCGACAGCACCCGCAGTTCCGGGGCGCGCCTCGCCGCGTACCGGATCGACGGGACCTTCTATGTCGACATCGACCTGCCGGGAATCGACCGGGCCGGTATCGACGTCTCGGTGGACGCCGGCGTCCTGACCATCCGCGCGGAACGACGCGCGACCGAGGGTGAGACCGGTGTTCCGGTCAGCGCCCCGGTGACCCGCGAGGTTGATCTCCGCGAGTCCGAGAACCTGGACACCGATCGCCTCGAGGCCCAGTGTGACAACGGAGTCGTGACACTCCACATCCCGGTGGTGCAGCACGAACTAGCCGGAGCTGCCGCCTGAGAAAAGCCGCGCGAGAGCGCGGCTTTTTCATGCGCAGGCGAAGCTCAGTGGACGAACTGCAACCAGTTGAGGTTCAGGAACTCGTTGCCGTCCTCGCGCGCGAACGTCAGGAAGACCGTGTGCTTCCCGGTCGTCGGCGTGATGTCGACCTGGTCGGTACGCCAGTTCTGCCATCCGCCCGTACGGGTCACGTTCAGCGTCCCGATCGGGGCCTGGTCCGCGCCGTCGAGCCGGATCTCCATCCGCCCGCCCTCGGCGTCGCCGGCCACCCGCACGTCGAGCTTGGTCGCGGCCACCGGCCCGAAGTCGACGTCGTCGAACCGCAGCTGGTCGCCGTTCGCGATCCAGCCGACGTTCTGGCCGCCGCCCTCGTCCTCGGTCGCCTGCGACTGGATGCCGATGTTGCCGTCGGCCGCCTCGGGCTCCAGCTTCGGATAGACCGTCGGCGTGGGCGGCTCGCTGGTGGGCGGGACCGCGGACGGGGTCTCCGACGGCGCGGGCGGGGCCGAGGCGACCGGGGGCAGGGCCGCGGCCGGGGCCGGGGACTCCTGCCAGCGGCCGATGCCGTAGCCGGCGAGCAGCAGGCCGAGCCCGGCCAGCGCGAGGAGCGAGCGCTGCCGGACCCGGTAGGCCCTGGTGCGATAGACGTTGGGACGGCTGGGCGGTGGAGCGACCAAGGTCAGGCCGTCTCGGCGAGGATCGACTCGGCCGGCGGCTCGGCGAAGTGGCAGGCCACCCGCTGGGCGGGGGCACGCTCGATCAGCGCCGGGTCCTCGGTCGCGCAGATGTCCTGCGCCTTCCAGCAGCGGGTGCGGAACCGGCAGCCCGACGGCGGGTCGACCGGGCTGGGCACGTCACCGACCAGACGGATCCGGTTCTTCGGGGGCACGCCCCGGACCACGCCGATGTCGGGCACGGCCGAGAGCAGGGCCTGGGTGTACGGGTGCTGCGGCTTCTCGTAGAGCGAGTCGCGCGGACCCTCCTCGACCACCCGGCCGAGGTACATGACCGCGATCCGGTCGCAGAAGTGCCGCACCACGCCGAGGTCGTGCGCGATGAACACGAACGCGATGCCGAGTTCCTTGCGCAGGCTCTCCAGCAGGTTCATGACCTGGGCCTGGATCGACACGTCGAGCGCCGAGACCGGCTCGTCGGCCACGATGATCTTCGGGCGGGCCGCGAGCGCACGGGCGATGCCGATGCGCTGGCGCTGGCCGCCGGAGAACTCGTGCGGGTAGCGGTTGTAGTGCTCGGGGTTGAGGCCGACCACCTCGAGCAGTTCCTGCACCCGCTTGAGCTCGCCGCTCTTGGGCACCATGTCGTGGGTGCGCAGCGCGGTGCCGACGATCGTGCCGACGGTGTGCCGCGGGTTCAGCGACGAGTACGGGTCCTGGAAGATCAGCTGGATCTCGCGCCGGTACGGCCGCAGCTGCCGCTCGTTCATGTGCGCGATGTCGACGCCCTGGTAGCGGATCTGGCCGCCGGTGGGCTCGAGCAGCCGGGTGACCAGCCGGGCGGTCGTGGACTTGCCACAGCCCGACTCGCCGACCAGGCCCACGGTCTCGCCGGGCGAGATGGTCAGGTCGACGCCGTCGACGGCCTGCACCCACTTCGTGCCGCGGGCGAAGAACCCGTCGCCCTTGGTCTTGAAGTGCATCTTGACGTTCTCGAGCTCGAGCAGCGGCGCGCCGGGCACCGAGCGGACCCCGGACTTGGCGGTGGTGGTAGCGGTCATGTCGGGTTCCTCTTACGGCAGCCGGGGCAGAACTTCGGTCTCGAAGACCTTGTCGGGTTCCTTGAGGTGGCACCGCGAGGTGCGGCCCAGGTCGCCGGTCCGCGGGATGAGGTCGGGCTTGAGGGTGGTGCAGAGGTCACCGCCCACACGGTCCTTGAACTCGCAGCGCGGGTGGAACGGGCAGCCGGTGGGCACGGCCAGCAGGCTCGGCGGGGAGCCGGGGATCGGGTGCAGCGGTTGCGGCTCACCGGTCAGCGCCGGGATGCTTTCGAGCAGACCCCACGCGTACGGGTGCAGGGGCTCGCCGAGGATCTTGTTGACCGGCCCGTGCTCGATGGCGGTGCCGGCGTACATGACCAGGATGTCGTCGGCGATCTCGGCCACCACGCCCAGGTCGTGGGTGATGAAGACGACCGCCGAGCCGAAGTCGCGCTGCAGGTCGGAGATCAGGTCGAGGATCTGCGCCTGCACGGTCACGTCGAGGGCCGTGGTGGGCTCGTCCGCGATCAGCAGCTTGGGGTCGTTGACCAGCGCCATCGCGATCATCGCGCGCTGCCGCATGCCGCCGGAGAACTCGTGCGGGTACTGGTCGACGCGCCGGCGCGGGTTCGGGATGCCGACGCGGCCGAGCATGTCGATCGCGCGGTCCTTGGCCTTGCGCTTGCTGACGTTGTTGTGCGCCCGGTACGACTCCATGATCTGGTCGCCGATGGTGAAGTACGGGTGGAGCGAGGACTGCGGGTCCTGGAAGATCATCGCGGCGTCGCCACCGCGGTAGCCCTCGAGCTCCTTGTCGCTCATGTTGACGATCTCGCGGCCGCCGACCTTGATCGAACCCGCGATGCGGGCGACCCGGCGGTCGTGCAGGCCCATGACGGCCATGCTGGAGACGCTCTTGCCCGAGCCGGACTCGCCGACGATCGCCAGCGTGCGGCGCAGCGGCACCGAGTAGCTGAGGCCCTGCACGGCGCGGACCAGGCCGTCCGCGGTCGGGAACTGCACCTGCAGGTCCGAGACCTCGAGGTAGGCCTCCTCGTTCGCCGCCGGGGTGCGGGGAACGCGGCTCACCGTGTGCGGGGCCTGGATGCTCTGGTCGCTCATGCTGCCGCCTTCGTGCTGCGGGGTGGGAACACGCGGATGCGGGCCGGGATCATCCGAGCCGCACCCGGGGGTCGAGGAACGTGTACGCGATGTCCACCACGAGGTTCATCACCACTAGTACCACCGACCCGATGAGAACGCCGCCCATGAGCACGGGCAGGTCGTACTGACCGAAGGCGCGCAGCGTGAGCTGACCCAGGCCGGGGAGGTTGAAGATGCTCTCGGTGAAGATCGCGCCGGTGAGCTGGAACGCGAGGTCGATGCCGAAGATGGTGACGACCGGGGTGAGCCCGGCGCGCAGGCCGTGCCGGTAGACGACGCGGCGCCGGCTGATGCCCTTCGAGCTGGCGGTGCGCACGAAGTCCTGGCCCAGCGCCTCGATCATCGAGGCCCGCGAGTAACGCGTGTAGGCGGCGGCGTTCGTCAGGCCGACACAGAGCCAGGCCGCGAGCAGGCCGCTGGCCCACGTCAGGGGATTGTCGGTGAACGGGTGATAACCCGAATCGGGCAGGAACGTGGCGTAGAGCGCGACGAGCAGGGCGAAGACGAAGTAGGGGATCGACTGCACGACCAGCGTCGAGCCGACCACCAGCTTGTCGAGGGAGGTGCCTCTGACCTGGGCCGCGATGGTTCCGGTGAGGATGCCGACGACCAGATAGACGACCGCGCCGCCGAGGACGATCGAGATGGTGACCGGCAGGGCCGCACCCAGGAGCTTGGTGACCGGCTGGCCCAGCGTGTACGAGTATCCGAGGCAGGGCGCCGCGCACTCGCGGACGGTGCCGCCGCTGCTGTACTCGCGGCCGACCACGATGCCCTTCATGTAGGCGCCGATCTGGTTGATCGGGGGCTCGTTGAGGTCGAGGCTCGCCTCGATGTCGGCCAGCCGCTCGGGGGTGCAGCGGGGGCCGCAGATGACGCCGGCCGGGTCAGTGGGCGCCAGGAAGAACAACGCGAAGCTGGCCACCAGCGTCACGATCACGACGGAGATCGCGCTCAGGACGCGTTTCAAGATGTACAGCAGCACCGCTTTGCTCCTCTTTCATCACGGCGCCGGGTGGGTGTCCCGGAATCTGGAGAACCCGGCGTGCGGTGCCGCTAGCTCGGCACGCCGGTGTGCGATTTTGCGCCCGGGGTGGTCCCGTCCGCCGGTTGAGCGGACCGGACCACCCCGGGTTTCTAGCTATTTACCGGTGTTTCAGCTCTTCAGGTACATGTTGCTGAAGTTCGGCATACCCATGGTCGGGTCACCGGTCGTGGTTCCGACGTTGGTGCCCTGCACGACCGCCAGCTTGTCGTAGTAGCTGGGGATCGCGATGTACTGCTCCATGATCTTCTTGTCCAGCGCGGCCCACTTCGAGGTCGACTCCTCGGCGGGGAGGTTCGCGATGTCGTTGATCTCCTTGTCGAGGGCGGCGTCGCTGAGCATGCCCCAGCTCTGACCCTCGGCGATGCTCTGCGTGCGGAACAGCACCGGGAACCAGGAACCACCGGCGGGCCAGTCCGAGCACCAACCGGCCGGGCTCTGGCCCATGTTCACCGGGGCGTCGTAGTCGCCCTTCTTGGTCCGCAGGTCAGCGGTCGAGACGCCGATCGGCTTGACCTTGAAGCCGGCCTTGGTCAGCGCGTCGGCCTTGATCTGGCTGACCTGCTGCGCGAGCGGCTTGGTGTTGTCGTAGTAGTAGCTGAGCTCGAAGCCCACCTTGCCCGCGGCCTCCAGCAGCGCCTTGGCGGCGGCCGGGTCACCGGCACCGGTGCCGGTCAGGTCGGCGACGGGGGCGTACTTCTCGTAGCCCGGAACCGAGGGCGGCAGAACCGTGCTGGCCGGCTCGGCGACGTAGTCGTTGAGGCCCGAGGCCTTCCAGATCTGGTCGTTCGGGTACGCCTTGGCGACGGCCTTGCGGACCTCGAGCGGGATCTTGCGGCTGTCCAGCTGCCACACGATCGTGCAGGGGCTCTCGCCCTGGACCAGCTGCGCCTTCTTCTCGCCGGTCAGCTGCGGGATCAGCGACGCGTCGAGAACGTCGTAGTTGATCGCGTTGGCGTCCTGGCCGTTGCTGTTGAGCACGGCCTGCTGCGACTTGACCGCGTCGCCGCCCCACTGGAAGTTGAAGCCGTCCAGGTACTGGTGGCGGGCCGGGTCGGTGTTCGGGTCCCAGTTGGTGTTCTTCTCGAGCACCAGCGAGGTGCCGGCCTGGTAGGACTTGAACTTGTACGGGCCCGTGGCGACCGGCTTGTTCTTGTAGTCCTGCCGGGTGTCCTTCGCCTTCTGGATCGGCGTGAACATCGGGAAGGTCATGTAGAACGGCAGGTCCGAGAACGGCGTCGCCAGGTGGATGATCAGGGTGTCGGTGCCCTGGGTCTCCACGCCGGAGTAGGTGTCGCCGTCCTTGTAGGGACCCTTGTACTTGTCGCCGTCCTTGAAGTAGGAGAGCTGGTAGGCCGGGCCGTTGACGTAGATGTCGTGGGCGAAGGACCGCTTGATCGCGTAGGCCAGGTCTTCGACCTTGACCTCGGTGCCGTCCTCGTACTTGATGCCCGGCTGCATCTTGAAGGTCCAGGTCAGCTTGTCCTCGGACACGGTGCCGAGGTCAGTCAGGTCCGGAACCAGGGTGGGCTTGCCGTCACGGATGTCGAACTGGGTCGGCGTGCGGAACAGCAGCTTGCCGATCTGGTTCGAGTCGACGTAGTAGATGTCCGTCGGGTCGAACGTGTTCGGCGTGGTCTGCGCCTGCACGTTCAGGACACCACCCTTGCGGGCGCCCTCGATCTCCTTGGCCGGGCCCTTGGCGTTGGGGTCGGTCGCGTTGGACTGCGTCGTGATCTTGCCCGAGTCGGTGTCACCACCGGTCGAGTCGTTGTTCGACGAAGGGCTGCTGCAGCCTGCCAGGCCGAGCGCCACGGCAGCGGTGGCCGCCACGGCAACGTTAAATCGCCTTGCCATTTCTCCTCTTCTCATACGGGGCGTCACCACGTCACCGTCGGGTGCGGGGATCGAATGCGTCACGAATCGAGTCACCGAGCAGGCTCAGCGAGAGCACGAGGATCGTGATGGCGAGAACCGGGATCCACAGGTAGAGCGGATCGGCCCGGTAGTAGTTCTGGGCTGCAGCGATCGTCAGGCCCCAGGACGGCGTCGGCTCGGTGAGTCCGACGCCGAGGTAGGTCAGGCCCGCCTCGACGACGATGTAGCTCGGTAGAGCCATCGAGACCGAGATGACGATGGGCGCCACCAGGTTAGGCAGCAGCTCCTTGAAGAGGATCTTGCGGGTCGGCACACCGAGTACCTTCGCCGCGGAGATGAACTCACGCTCGCGCAGGGAGAGGACCTCGCCGCGGATCAGTCGCGCGAGGCTGGCCCAGCCGAAGAAGGAGAGCACGATGATCAGAGAGAAGAAGCGCGCGTTCGCGACGTCCTGAGCGGCGGCGTTTTCCGAGGTGCCGACGAAGATGGTCAGCAGCACGGCCGGCACCGCGATCGCGAACAGCAGGTAGGGCAGGCTCAGCACGAAGTCGATGACCCACGAGACGATCCGGTCGAGCCAACCGCCCACGAAGCCGGCCAGCAGACCGATGGTCACGCCGATGATCGTGGTCAGGATCGTCACCGTGCCCGCGACGATCAGGGACGGGCGGGCGCCGTAGACGAAGCGCGCGAACAGGTCGCGGCCCAGGCGCGGCTCGACGCCGAACCAGTGCTCGCCGTTCGGCGGGATCGTCGGATAGCCGTACTGGTCGATCAGGTCCTGGTGGAGGGTCGTCGGGTCCTGGCCCTCGAGCTTCGCCAGCAGCGGCGCGAAGATCGCGATGAGGACGAAGAAACCGAAGATGCTCGCACAGATGACCGCGACCCGGTCTTTGCGCAGTCGCGCGAAGGCGATCTGCGTCGGCGACTTGCGCCGGGTGTCGACCTTCTTCTCCTGGTCGGCTTTCGGGCTCGCCATCGGATCGGTCGGGGCACCGGCTCGGGAGAGCTCAGCTTCCTCGATCATCGGTTCCACGCGTCGGTCACCTCCATCGGACGACACACCTCACATGCGTCGTGCGTGAGAGGTATTCGGATGCTGCGCTGGGAAAGGTAGCCCGGAACTGGCTCGTAGGAAATGAGTTGACGCATCGAATGAATAACAGCCCGCTGAAAGCCGTGGATGATCCACGTCACAACCCGTCCCGTCCACGTAGGGCGCGAAGCGCCCCTCCAGCCCACAAATCACCCGAAACGGCGATCATGTTCGCCCCCAATGTCCGTTATGGAAAGCCAGAGGGCAATCGTACTGTTGCGCAAAGTTATCGAAGTCACGTTCACGCCGCGCCGGGCCGCTGTTTCGGCGCGGTTTCGCGAGAGTGTCGATCTTGACGGGGGGCCGCCGTGGGTTTCTCCGGTGCATCCGCCCTGATGGCGCAAGATCTTCGGTCGGCGCGGCGCCCCGGGGCCGTATCGACGGTCATCTCGCGTTGCGGGACGCGGTTCCGTGGTGATCTCCAGCTTCCTGGCGTGTCGCCGGCACTACGCCGCGTAGAGCCCGGAAAGGGCCCCATAGGAAGACGGTCGCCATTTCGATAACGAATACCCCCTCCATTCGACGCTATATAAGACTTCGAAGCACGTCTTCACCGATGGGACCGGGCCATCGACAACCTGCTACCTCGGAGCGACGCCGAGCGACCGCGGACGACCCCCTGGGAGCGTGCGCCACGCCCCGCGTTCGCTGCGACGACACCGGGTGAACGCGACATGTCGGGCCGCGGTCACGGTCGCGACGCAGAGTGATCATTACCGCCCGGGGGCCAGGGCGGTAAGGATCTCGCCCGCCCGCTCGCGGGCCACCCGCGGGTCGGCGTCGGGCGCCCCGATCAGCGGGTCCCAGTTGAGGTCGTAGAACAGCTCCGTGACGCCCGCCTCGGCGTAGAGCTCGGCCCCGGCGCGGATCTGATCCCAGTCTCCGGACAGCGGGACCGCGTCGTCACGCCGGCCCGGACGCACCACGGCGCGCACGACGACCCGTACGGAATCGGGGTCGCGGCCCGCCTCCTCGGCCGCGCGCCGCACGATCTGGGTTCCGCGGGCAATGTCCTCGAAGCTCACCCGGCTGCTGCTCACCCAGCCCGCCCCCAGCCGGCCGGCCCGCCGCAGGGCGACGTCGGCCGTGCCCCCGAGCAGCACCGGCGGACCGCCCGGCTGCACCGGCTTGGGCGCCACCGTGCTCTCGGGCACCCGGTAGAGCTCGCCGTCGTAGGACGCCACCGGATCGGTCCACAGCGTGCGCAGCACCTCGAGGTATTCGCGGAGGCGCTTGCCGCGCGGGTTCGGGTCGGAGCCGGTGGCCACGAACTCGGGCTCCGACCACCCGGTGCCCAGCCCGAGGTCGAAGCGGCCGCCGGAGAGCACGTCGAGGGTGGCCGCCTGCTTGGCCAGGAGCACCGGGGAGACGTACGGGATGTTGATCACCGCGACGCCCAGGCGGATCGTGCCGGTGCGGGCGGCGGCCCAGGTCAGCGCGAGCATCGGGTCGAGCACGCTGTGATAGACCGGCAGCATCGGCTGCTCGACGCCGACCAGCAGCCGCTGGAACGCCCAGAGCCCGTGATAGCCGAGCTCCTCGGCCCGCGCCGCGAAGCCGCCCAGGGTCTCCGGATCGGCCCACGCGCCCGCCACCGGGGCCCCACAACTGATCAGCATGCCGGAAACCCTAACGCCTGTTCCGGAGCCGGATCCCAGCCACGAACGGCACAGCTAGGGGGACGCGCGCTGATACTCCTCCTCCAGCGCCGCGCCCAGCTCGGCCAGCCGCGCGTCGGGGGCGGCGGCCTGCACGGCCGAGATGAACGACCCGTACGCCACCTCGAGCGCCCCCAGATCGCCGTCCTGAAGCAGGAGCATGTAGGTCGCCTCGGCCACCCGCCGGAAGTCGGCCGGGGTCTCGGCGGGCGGGCCCGGCGGTCCGGGGGCCTCGGGCGGCTCCTCGGGCGGCGGGAGCGCCTCGGGCACGGCCAGCTCGGCCCGCAGCCGCAGGCTGGCGCTGAGCAGCCCGACCGGTGAGCCCTCGAACAGCGACGCCGCCTCGTAGTCGCGGGCGACCAGGCCGGCGCCGCGCGCGACCATCTCGTCGGGGTCGAGGTCGGTGCGGATGCGGGCCGCGCCCCAGCCGAAATAGCCGGCCAGCCGGTCACGGATGGCCGGGATGCGGGTCGAGCCGCCGGCCAGCACCACCTGGTCGATGTCGCCCCAGCCCACGCCGTGGGCCGCGCGGGCGGCCGCGATCGCCTCGGTGAGCAGGTCGAGCGTGCGCTGCACGTCCGGCTCGATCATCGCCTCGAACGCGCGGCGGCTCAGCGGCACGCTCGCGCTGACCGTGGCCGTGAGCACCGGCAGCTCGAGCGTGGTGTTGTCGGCGGCCGACAGCTCACGCTTGCGGATCTCGGCCTCCCAGCGGATCCGGCGCCGGATGGCCGGGTCGCGGCTGAGGTCGACGTGGTGCCGTTCGCGGATCTGCCGCAGCGCGTAGGCGACGATCAGCTCGTCGAAGTCGTCGCCGCCGAGCCGCTGGTCGCCGGCCGTGCCCAGCACGTCGACGGTGCCGTCGCCGACCCGCACGACCGAGGCGTCGAAGGTGCCCCCGCCCAGGTCGAAGATCGCGTACGTCCCCGGGCGCGCGTCGG
Source organism: Paractinoplanes ovalisporus (assembly GCF_016834655.1). GTDB lineage: Bacteria > Actinomycetota > Actinomycetes > Mycobacteriales > Micromonosporaceae > Actinoplanes > Actinoplanes ovalisporus. The sequence continues at coordinate 114,295 of NZ_JAENHP010000022.1, read as the reverse complement.
CACCGAGCGCCATCGCCGCCGCCACCGGATCTTCGACCAGACGGCGCACGTTGAGCTGGGCCAGCCCGGCCGCCTCGCGCAGCGCCCGCCGCTGGGCCTCCCCGGCCGCCGTGGCCACGGTGACGACCGCGTCGTGGATGGGCTCGCCGACGAACACCTCGGCCTGCCGCTTGAGCTCGATCATCAGGAACGCGCAGACCTCGCGGGGCTGATAGGTGCGCCCCCGGAACCGGATCTGCTCACCCGTGCCGAGCCGGCGCTTGATGTCGGCGATCACGGTTTCCGCGTCGTCGGCCGGCGGCACCCCGGCGACCACCTGGCCCGCCCGGTCCTGACCGACCGAGGCCGGCATCGTGGCGGCGCCGGTCGGGCCCCGCACCATCAGCAGCTTCGCGCCGTCCCAGACCGAGACCGCGCACGAGCTGGAGCCGAGGTCGATCCCGACCACACGATGGAAAAACGCGTAACCGTCGGGATGCTCGGTCAAGGCCGCCCCCTATGACCTGCAACGTGCTCTGGTCGCCAAATTAACATCGTCGGCGACCCGACAGAACTGACCTCGATCGATCCGTCGGACATCCGACTGAGGCTGGACAAAACGTGGCAGTGTGCACGGCATGGCACTGGATCTCGTCGATCTCACCCCGTCCGAGCTCGTGCAGCGCCGGCCGTCGATGATCGCCCTGTTCGCCGACGCCATGGTCGAGAACTACGGCATCCCGGCCGGCGAGGCGTACGCCGAGGCCGCCCGGCAGACCGACCAGCTGCTGCCCGACGGGGTCGACACGGCGGGGCAGCTGCTGCGCAAAGGCATGGCCGGCGACGACGAGGTCGGCTTCCTGTGGATCACGATGCCCGGGGCGGCCTATCCGACGATGGCCTGGATCAGCGAGATCTCGGTGCGGGAGGAACACCGCAACCACGGCTACGGCAGCGCGATGCTCCGGGCGGGCGAGGCCGACCTGCTGCGGCGCGGCGTGACCCGGGTCGGCCTGCACGTCTTCGGCGTGAACACCGGCGCCCGCCGCCTCTACCGCCGCCTCGGCTATCGCGTGCTGGCCCAGCTGCGCACCCGTCCGGTGACGGCCGGCGCCACCGGTCTCGATCTGCGGCCGATGACCGCGACCGAGTACGCCCACCGCCTGACCGACCTCATCGCGACCAACCCGATGGCGCTCACCCGCGACGCCGCGGCCCCCGCCGCCCGCGCCCGCGACGTGGCCGCCGTGCTCGCGCCCCAAGGGGTCGACACCCCCGACGTCTTCTTCCGGCACGCCGTGGCCGACGGTCGCCCGGTCGGCTGGATCTGGTTCGCCCCGCCCAACCCGCTGCGCCCCGGCACCGGAATGGTGCACTACCTGACGATCGACGAGCCGTACCGCCGCCGGGGCCTGGGCCGCGCCCTGATGGCCGCCGCGGAGGCCGAGTTCGCCCGCCTGCGGGTGCCGCGGATGGGCCTGTGGGCGGCCGCCGCCAGCCCCGGCGCCGTGGCGTTCACCGACCACCTCGGCCTCGAGGTGGCCTCCGAGCAGATGGTGAAGGACCTGGCCTAGGCCGCGGCCCGCTCGGCGTCGGCCAGGGCGTGCTCGGCCCAGGCGACCCGCTGGGGTGAGAGGCCGGCCTTGCGGGCCTGGTGCACGGCCTCGCGCAACAGGCGCAGCGCCTCGGGCAGGTTGCCCGCGGCCAGCTCGGCCTCGCCCAGCGCCAGCGTGCCGGTCGCCACCCGCCGGGGGTCGCCGTAGCGTTCCCGCAGCACCTGTGACATGCGCAGGTGCCGCAGACCGCGCTCGGTGTCGCCGGAGACGAAGACGTGGAAGAACCCGATGTGCCGGTGCACCTCGGACCGCACCATCTCGTCGGCGTAGCTCTCGGCCAGGGCCAGCGCCTCGGTGTAATAGGGCATCGCGGTCGTCCAGTCGCCCCGCAACATCTGATGCACCAGGCCCAGCCCGAACAGCGACTCGGCGGCGCCGGCCGGGTCACCCGCCTCGCGCTGGATGCGCAGCGCCGCCGTGAACAGCTGTTCCTCGGTGGCCCAGTCGGCCCGGGAGAGGTCGCCGTTGGCCGCGGCGAAGTGCGCGAGCATGCCGAGCCGGGTCAGCGCGGCCGCCTCGTCGACCCGGTTCTCCTCGTCGCAGGCCCGCCGGCGCGCGCCCTCGAGCAGCTGCCACGCGGGGAGAAAGTCGCCGGTGCGGTAGGCCGCCTCGAGCATGGCCTCGCTGCCCGCGGCGAGCAGGGCGCCCGCGCTCTCCTCGCTCCCCATGCGCGCTACGTTACCGACCACTCACACTGGGCTCCAGCCATCAAAGGCGGCGCAGTGCCTCATCGACAGGGGTTGCTCCCCCGAACAGTTCGAACGTCACCCCGACGGTGGACGGGGTCGTGAGGCAGGCCGCGAGCACGGCCGCGACGTCGTCGCGCGGCACCGGACCACGGTTGCCCAGCTCACGCGAGACGGTGACCAGGCCCGTGCCGGGTTCGTCGGTGAGACCGCCCGGGCGCACGATCGTCCAGTCGAGGTCGGCCCGCGCCGTGACGTACGTGTCGGCCTCGGCCTTGGCCTCGAGATAGGGGCGCATCGACTCGCCACCGGACGCGGGGTCCTGGGCGCCGATCGACGAGACCATCACATAGCGCCGCACGCCCTCCTCGGCCGCCGCGTCGGCCAGCTTGACCGCGCCCCCGAGGTCGACCGTCCGCTTGCGCGCGGGCCCGCTGCCCGGTCCGGCGCCGGCCGCGAAGACGACGGCGTCGGCCCCTTTCACGTACGGGGCGAGGGACGCGTCGTTCTCCAGGTCGCCGATCACCGGCACGGCCCCCACGGCCTGCAGGTCGGCGGCGTGGGCCGGGTTGCGGATCAGGCCGCGGGCGGTGTGCCCCTCGGCGGCGAGCAGCTTCAGCAGGCGGAGGGCGACCTGACCGTGGCCGCCGGCGACGAGAATGTCCATGCCCCCGACCCTATGCCGGGATCAGGCCGACTCCCGGATGACCAGGGTGGGCTGGAACGTGACCGAGCGCGGCAGACGGCCCGGGGAGGCGATCTGCGCGAGCAGCACCTCGGCCATCTCGGCCGCCATCTCCTCGACCGGCTGACGCACGGTGGTGAGCAGCGGCCGGCAGTCGAGCGCGGCCGTGCTGTCGTCGAAGCCGACCACCGCGATGTCGTCGGGCACGCGACGGCCGAGATCCTGAACCGTGCGCAACGCGCCCTCGGCCATCAGGTCGTTGGCCACGAAGAGCCCGTCGAGGTCGGGGTGATCGGCCAGCAGCCGCCGGGCCGCCGCCTCTCCCCCGGCCCGGGTGAAGTCGCCCTCGACGGCCGGGACCTCGCCGAGGCCGCGGTTGGCCAGAAACGACCGGAAACCGTCGAGCCGGTCGAGCCCGGACGGGATGTCGAGCGGGCCGCTGATCGTGGCGAGCCGGCGGCACCCCCGCCCGAGCAGGTGTTCCGCGGCCAGCCGGGCGCCCAGCCGCTGGTCGACGTCGACGTAGCTGACCGCGATGGGCGAGGTCGGCCGGGCCGACACCACGGCCGGAATGCCCAGGTCGTGCACCTGGCGGGGCAGCGTGTCCTGTTCGTGGCTGCTGATCAGCAGGACGCCGTCCACGTGGCCCTGGCGCAGATAGCGGATGACCTGGTGGTGGTCGGTGGAGTCGGTCGGGATGACGACCAGGTGCACGTCGTGGGGGCGCAGCGCCCCCGTGGCACCCGCCGTGATCCGCCCGAAATAGGGGTCGGTGAAGATCCGGTTGAGGAACGAGTTGTTGTCGGGCCGGTCGGGCTCGCTGATCACCAGCGCCACCGAGTCGGACCGGCGCGTGACCAGGCTGCGGGCGGCGACGTTGGGCACGTAGCCGGTCTCGGCGATCGCCCGCTGGACCATCTCGCGGATCTTGGCGTCGACGCTGGGCGCGCCGTTGATCACTCGGGACACGGTCGCGCGCGACACCCCGGCCGCCTCCGCGACCTGATCCATCGTCGGGTGCTGCCCACCACGCGCGGGCCTGGTTGTCATGCGGTCCGTTATAGCAGCGCCCAGGTTCTGCTGGTGACGGGTGCCGCCGCCGTCCGTTGCTCCGCCGGCGACACCCGTGGTCATCAGGGACGTCCGTCCGTGCCGCACTTGATGATCGGACGGATGCAGTCGTTCACGCGCCGGGCCAGCTCGTCGACCGGCCAGGCGTTGAAGAAGTCGCCGTGCATCGTGTAGCCCGGCCCGGAGGCCAGCCGGAAGTTCGCCGGGTTGCCGTTGACCGGGTAGCGCATGACCTGCCGCAGCTTGGGCACCACGACCGGGTGGCTGGCCGGGCAGGCGTTGTTCACCGGGTACGCCATGTGGCTCTTGTGATCGGGCGAGTCCAGGTTCACGCCGTCCCAGCAGTGCGGGAAGTCGAGGTACGACTCCAGCATCGTGCCGGCCGGGCAGTTCACGAAGTTGCTCGACGACCCCGCGTCACCCGCGTGCAGACAGGACCACCGGGCGATGGTGTTGTCGTTCGGGCCCGTCGCCTTGGCGTTGCCGGCCACGACCCGCAGGCCGAGCGGGAACGGCTGGGTCTGCGCGATCAGGTCGTCGCGCACGCCCTCACCCAGGTAGTAGAAGATGCCGGTGACCGGCTCGACCTCGGTGTTGCCGTTGTACAGGGTGGGGATCCAGTACGACGACTTGTCGATCGACGGGTTGCAGTTCGAGTTCGCGTTGAGCAGGTCCTGCGTGGTGCTGTGCGCGTTGGTGACCTCGCTGCCGAAGAAGCTGTGCATGTGCGAGGCGCCGGGCAGACCCGGGAAGACGATCGGGTCGTCGGGCAGCCGGTGGCTGAACGGGCAGTCGGCCAGGAACTCCGCCACCCGCACGGCCCCGGGCGGGATCGTCGGCGTGGTGGTGCCGCCACCCGAGCCGTACACCTGGAACTCGGTCAGAGAGACACCCCACTGCGTTGCCCGTACGGTGGTCTCGAGCCGAACAAAACGCCCGGTGCCGCTGACGGTCAGGGCCTGACGCCCGCCCGTGCCGTTGGTCGTGTTGTAGATCGTGGTCCACGACGAACCGTTCGCCGAGGTCTTGAGGCTGAAGCTGCGCGCGTACGCCGCCTCCCAGTTCAGCACGACCGAGGTGATCGTGGCCGAGGCGCCGAGGTCGACCTGCAGCCACTGGGGATCACTGAAGGCGCTCGACCAGCGGGTGCCGAGGTTGCCGTCGACCGCGTTGGACGCGGGGAAGGCGGCCGACTCGGTGGAGCTGGCGGTGGCGGTCTTGCCTTGCGAGATGAGGGTGTCCGCGGCGCTGGCGCCACTGGCCCCGACCAGCAGATAGGCGGTCAAAGTCGCCGCCGCGGCCGCCGCAAAGAATGCTTTTTTGCGCATTTGCCGTCCTTGGGGGAAGGGGCCGGGGGCCTTCGTCGGGCCCCCGGCCGGCGATCACTGGTAGACGCGCACGTAGTCGACGAGCATGCGGGACGGGAACGGGGTGGTGGCGTCGATCGGACCGGGGAAGTCGCCACCGACGGCCAGGTTGAGGATCAGGTAGAACTTGTGGTCGAAGATCCACGGACCGCGGGTGTTCTCCACGGTGGCCTTGTCGGCGTTGAAGACCTGCCGGCCGTCGAGGAAGAACCGGATGCCCTTGCTGTCCCACTCCGCGGCGTACACGTGGAAGTCCTGCGAGAGGTCCACACCGGCCGCGTTCTTCTGGCCGTAGCCACCGCCGCCGTTGTAGGCCGGGGCGTGCAGCGTCGTGTACATCTCGTTGGTGTTGCGGCCCAGGACCTCCATGATGTCGATCTCGCCGTTGTAGGGCCACGGGCGTCCGCTGAGGAAGTCCTCGCCCATCATCCAGAACGCCGGCCACAGGCCGTTGCCCTTCGGCACCTTGATCCGGGCCTCGAACCGGCCGTACTGGGCGCTGAACTTGTTGCCGGTGTTCATGCGGGCCGAGGTGTACTGGCGGCCCTGGTAGTCCTGCCGGCGGGCCTCGATCACCAGGTTGCCCGCGCCGTCGGTCTGCGCGTTCTCGCTGTTGGGCGTGTAGTACTGGATCTCGCCGTTCTGCGGGACACCCGGGTCGTACGTCCACTTGGCCGTGCTCGGCTTGGTGCCGGCGGCGTCGTTGAAGTTGTCCTCGAAGACCAGGCGGGTGGCCGGGAACGTCGGGTCGGCGGGCTGGGCCGGCGGGGTGGTCGGGGCGCCGCCGGTGCCGTAGACGCTGAACTCCCACAGCGAGTAGCCGTAGGCGCTGCTGCGGACGGTGCCGTACATCCGCACGTACCGACCGGTGCCGGTGGCGTTGATGACGTCCTTGAGCCCGTCACCGGTGGTGGTGGAGTAGATCGACGTCCAGTTCGCGTTGTCGCCGGACACCTGGATCTGATAGCTGCGGGCGTAGGCCGGGTCCCACTGCAGCACGACCTGCGAGATGTTCGCGGTGGCGCCCAGGTCGACCGAGATCCAGCCCGGGTCGACCCAGCCGTTGGTCGAGCTGGTCGCCCAGCGGCTGGCCGGGTCGTTGTCGAACGCCTTGTCCGGGCTGCACGGGTTGCAGTTGACGTCGTTCTGCCAGGTGGAGGCGGCGGCCGGCTTGTTGTAGGACAGCAGCCGCGTGGTGCCGGTCGGCGGGGTCGTGGGCGGCGTGGTCGGCGGGGTCGTCGGACCGCCCGAGAACACCTGGAACTCCCAGAACGAGTAGCCGTAGATCGGCAGCGCCCGCTCGGTCAGGTTGATCCGCACGTACCGGGCGGTGCCGGTGGCGGCGATGCTCTGCTGCCCTCCGGCGCCGGTCGTGGTCGCGTACGCCTGGGTGTAACTGGTGCCGTTGGTCGAGAACTGGATATTGAAGGCCTTCGCGTACGCGCCCTCCCAGTTGATGGCGATCCGGCTGACCGAGGTGGCCGCGCCGAGGTCGACCTGCCACCACGCGTTCGCGGTGAACGAGGAGGCCCAGCGGGTGCCGTTGTTGCCGTCGACCGCCTCGCCGGGCAGGTAGGCGCCGGCGACCTCGGTCGAGCTGGCCGTGGCCGGCTTGCCCTGCGAGACCACCACCTCAGCGGCCTGCGCGGTCTGGGTGGTGGCGACGAAGAAGGCGGCGACGAGCCCGGTGAGGGCCGCGCCGAGCGTGAGAATCCGGGCCGGGGACAGCCTCTTGCGAGGCGTCCCGAGCCCGTCCAGGACCGGGGATGTCATGGAGGACTCCTGCTTTAGGGGATGTGTCCGAGCGGTTTCAACCTGGGGACCGGCCTGTGAAAGCGCTCTTTGTGACGACACTGTGAACCGGCGTGTCGGCACCTGTCAATGCCTGGTAGCGGGCCCGGGAAGCGCTTTCTCAGCATTCCCGCAGGTGAACAGCAAAAAGCCCCTCACGGTTCCGGAACCGTGAGGGGCTGCCCCGTCAGAAGCAGATGACATCCAGGGGCGGGCGGGACTTCGTGACCGGCGCGGTCACCTTGAGATCGCTCACCCCGGGCAGCTGGCGGATCCCGGTGATGCCGTCGCAGGTCATCTCGCGGGCCTTGACCGGCACCTTGAACGACTCGGGGGCCGCCTTCTCGGTCAGGGCCTCGACGACCTCGGGCCGGTCCTTGAACATCTCCTTCATCTGCGCGAAGGACGTGGCCCGGTCGGTGAACTCCACCGGGCCGGCGTTCGGGATCTGCCCGACGGCTTGTTCGACGGCCGCCCTCTGCTCGGTCGTCGCGTCGGTCTTCATGAAGACCAGGACGGTGTAGTTCCGCTCGGGCTGCGGGCGCCACCCCAGCAGATACATCGCGGACACGGCCAGGGCCGACCCCACCAGCAGGGACGCCACCGCCACGGCGGCGATCAGGATCGCCCGCCGCGAACTCGTCGCGGCGGGCGGCGGGGACACGGACGGATCGATGAAGGCCTCACTCACGGGCCCGGACACTACCAACAACGGACCCGCGGTCCTGACGCTCCTCCGGGCTCAGTTGTCCTCCAGGTCGCCCTCGGTCTCGAGGTAGAGCTGCTGCAACGCGTTCAGCGTCTCGGGGTCGGGCGACTCCCAGAGCTTGCGCTCGGCCGCTTCGAGGAGGCGTTCGGTGACGCTGTGCAGGGCCCACGGGTTGGACTGCTGGAAGAACTTCTGGTTCTCCGGGTCCAGGGCGTAGGTGTTGGCCAGCTGCTCGTACATGTAGTCGGTGACCACGCCGGCCGTGGCGTCGAAACCGAACATGTAGTCGACGGTGGCGGCCAGCTCGAAGGCGCCCTTGTAGCCGTGGCGGCGCATCGCGGCGATCCAGCGCGGGTTGACCACGCGGGCCCGGAAGATGCGCGCGGTCTCCTCGGTCAGGCTGCGGGTGCGCGTGGCGTCGGGGTTGGTGGAGTCGCCCACGTACGCGGCGGGAGCCTTGCCGGTCAGCGCGCGCACCGTGGCGATCATGCCGCCGTGGTATTGGAAGTAGTCGTCCGAGTCGGCGATGTCGTGCTCGCGGGTGTCGATGTTCTTGGCCGCGATGTCGATCCGCTTGTACGCGTTCTCCATGTCGCCCCGCGCCGGCACGCCGTCCAGGTCACGCCCGTACGCGAAGCCGCCCCACACCGCGTAGACCTCGGCGAAGTCGGCGTCCCCACGCCAGTTGCGGCTCTCGATCAGAGGCAGAATTCCCGCCCCGTACGCCCCCGGCCGCGACCCGAAGATGCGCGTGGTGGCCCGCCGCCAGTCGCCGTGGTCGTCGTTGTCGGCCAGGGCGTGCGCCCGCACGTAGTTGTCCGGCTCGTCGAGCTCGGCGATCATCCGGAAGGCGTCGTCCATCATGGCCACGACGTGCGGGAACGCGTCACGGAAGAACCCGGAGATGCGCACCGTGACGTCGACCCGGGGCCGGCCGAGCTCCTCGCGCGAGATCGGTTCGAGCCCGGTGACGCGGCGGGAGGCGGGATCCCACACCGGCCGGACGCCGATGAGCGCCAGGATCTCGGCGATGTCGTCCCCGGCCGTACGCATGGCGCTCGTGCCCCACGCCGAGAGGCCGACCGATCGCGGCCAGTCACCGTAGTCGTCCCGGTAGCGCTTCAGCAGGGACTCGGCCATGGCCTGACCGGTCTCCCAGGCCAGCGCGCTCGGGATCGCCTTGGGGTCGACCGAGTAGAAGTTGCGCCCGGTCGGCAGCACGTTGATCAGGCCGCGCAGCGGGGAGCCGCTCGGGCCGGCCGGAACGTAGCCGCCGTCCAGCGCGTGCAGCAGATTGCCCAGCTCGTCGGTGGTGCGTTCGAGCCGCGGAACAACTTCGGTGGCCGCGAACGCGAGCACGTCCCGGACGCGCGCGACGTCAACACCCGCCGCGCCGCCGCCAGCCGCACTTCCGCCGACGCCGTCACCCGCCACGCCAACGCCAGCCACGCCTCCGCCGACGCCGTCACCCGCCGCGTCAACGCCGACCGCACCTCGTACCCCGCCGGACATTTTCGAAATGTCGGGCGCCGGGAGGAGGGGGCTGACCAGGGAGTCGATCGCGGCCGGCTCGACTGGCCATCCCCCCTCTTCCATGGCCGCGACCAGGCTGCGGGCAAGGCTTTCGACGCGGTCGGTCTCGGCGGTCGACGCCTCCTCGGCCAGGCCCAGCGCCTCGCGCAGCCCCGGCAGCGCCGCGACCTGCCCGGCCCACATCTGACGGGCCCGCAGCATCGCCAGCACCAGGTTGACTCGCGCCTCCCCGGCCGGCGCCGCCCCGAGCACGTGCAGCCCGTCGCGGATCTGCACGTCCTTGACCTCGCAGAGCCACCCGTCCACGTGCAGGATGAACTCGTCGAACTCCTCGTCGCCGGGGCGGCTCTCCATCCCGAGGTCGTGGTCCATCCGCGCGGCCTGGATCAGCGTCCAGATCTGGGCCCGGATCGCCGGCAGCTTGGCCGGGTCGAGCGTCGCGATGTTGGCGTGCTCGTCGAGCAGCTGCTCCAGACGGGCGATGTCCCCGTACGACTCGGCCCGCGCCATCGGCGGGATCAGGTGGTCGACCAGGGTCGCGTGAGCCCGCCGCTTGGCCTGCGTGCCCTCACCCGGGTCGTTGACCAGGAACGGATAGATCAGCGGCAGGTCACCGAGCGCGGCGTCGGTGCCGTCCGAGGCCGACATGCCCACGTTCTTGCCCGGCAGCCACTCCAGGTTGCCGTGCTTGCCGATGTGCACCACCGCGTGCGCGCCGAAGTCGTCGGCCAGCCACCGGTAGGCGGCCAGGTAGTGATGCGAGGGCGGCAGGTCGGGGTCGTGATAGATGGCCACCGGGTTGGCGCCGAAACCGCGCGGCGGCTGCACCATGACCACGGTGTTCTCGTCGCGCAGGGCGGCCAGCACGATGTCGCCGCCGTCCACGTAGAGCTCGCCCGGGGGCGGTCCCCAGTGCTGCTCGACCGACTCGCGCAGGTCGTCGGGGAGGGTGGCGAACCAGGACGCGTACGCGGCCCCGGAGATCCGCACGTTGTTCTCGCTGAGCTGGTCCTCGGTGAGCCAGTCGGGGTCCTGCCCGCCCGCGGCGATCAGCGCGTGGATGAGCCCGTCACCGTCGTACTCGGAGAAGGAACCGACCTGGTAGCCACGCTCGCGCATCGCCGACAGCAGGGCCACCGTCGAGGCCGGGGTGTCGAGGCCGACCGCGTTGCCGATGCGGGAGTGCTTGGTCGGGTAGGCCGAGAGCATCAGCACGATGCGGCGCTCGGCCGGCGGGACGTGCCGCAGCCGGGCGTGCGCCACCGCGATGCCCGCCACGCGCGCGGCCCGCTCCTCGTCGGCGACGTAGACCGACAGGCCGTCGGGGTCGATCTCCTTGAACGAGAACGGCACGGTGATGATCCGGCCGTCGAACTCGGGGATCGCCACCTGGGTCGCCGCGTCGAGCGGGGACAGGCCGTCGTCGCTGGCCTCCCAGGCCGCGCGGCTGCTGGTCAGGCAGAGCCCCTGCAGGATCGGCACGTCGAGACCGGCCAGCACACCGACGTCCCACGCCTCGTCGTCCCCGCCCGCACTCGCCGTCGCCGGGCGCGTTCCGCCGGCCGCGAGCACGGTCACCACCAGGGCATCGGCTTTACGCAGCTCAGCCAGAAGATCTTCGGGTGCCGTACGCAAGGAGGAAGTGAACAACGGCAGCGGACGACCGCCCTTGGCCTCGACCGCCTGGCACAGCGCCTCGACGAACGCCGTGTTGCCGGCCATGTGGTGGGCCCGGTAGTAGAGCACCGCCACGGTCGGCCCGGTCGCGGTCGTCTCGCGGGGCAGCGGCCCCCAGTCGGGCGCGGCCTGGGGCGGCGCGAACCCGTGCCCGGTCAGCAGCACCGTGTCGGAGAGGAAGTTGTGCACCGCGGCCAGGTTGTCCGAGCCGCCCTGGGCCAGATAGGCATGCGCCTCGGCGGCCACTCCGGCCGGCACGGTCGAGAGCTTCATCAGCTCGGCGTCGGGGGCCTGCTCACCGCCGAGCACCACCACCGGGACCGGCCCGGCGAGCAGCGCGTCGAGCCCCTCCTCCCAGGCGCGGCGGCCGCCGAGGATGCGCACGACGACCAGCGTCACGTCTTCGAGCAGGCCCGGCAGATCGTCGACGGCCGTGCGGGCCGGGTTGGCCAGGCGCCACCGCGAGCCACTGGCCCGGGCACTGAGCAGATCGGTGTCGGAGGTCGACAGCAGCAGGAACACGCACAGCTCCCCTCGGGGTCCGCGCCCCGGGTAGTAGAGATCACGGCGACCGGAGTTCCTGGCTCCCGGGTTTCCCCGGTGACAGTGGCGGGACCGCGCCGGACTCGCACCGGCTTCCTCCGCGGCGTCGCCGCTCGTGACCTCCCAGCCTTCCCGGAGCCGATACCCGGAGTCAAGGAGGGTGCCGCTGTGTGACGATCCCGACCCGAGGATGCGGTCCGGCCCCCGGACGAACGTAGTATCCGGGCCGTGCCTGCCCGTGAGTCTCCCGTCGATGCCTGCCCGGGCGCCCTGCGTCTGCACAAGGCGGCCGACGGTCCGCTGGCCCGGGTCCGGCTCCCCGGCGGCATGCTCACCGGCCCGCAGCTGACGGCGCTGGCCTCGCTCGCCGCGGCCTTCGGCGACGGCCACCTGGAGCTGACATCCCGCGCGAACGTCCAGCTCCGAGCGTTGCGGGAGGCCGACCCGGCGGTGCTCGCGGCCCGGTTGTCGGCCGCCGGCCTGCTGCCTTCGGAGACCCACGAGACCGTACGCAACATCGCCGCCCCACCTCTGGCCGACGCCACGATCCGCGCCCTGGTGACCGACCTCGACCGGGCCCTCTGCGCCACCCCGGCGCTGGCCGCCCTGCCGGGCCGTTTCCTCTTCGCGATCGGCCCGACCACCCTGGACGCCGACGTGGCCGCACTCCCCGTCGCCGACGAAGCGTTCGCCATCCTCTTCGCGGGCCACGACGCCGGTCTGCGAGTGGCCGCCGACGGCGTGGTCGCTGCCCTGCTGGCCGCCGCGAACGCTTTCCTGGCCGAGCGGGCTGCGCAGGCCGGGTCCGCTTCCGATGCGCCGGCGTGGCGACTGCACGAGCTGCCGAACGGCCCGGCCCGCGTCGCCGTCCGCACCGCGGCGGTCCTCGGCCTCCCCACGTCGACGGTCGGCGCCGGCAAACCCGCAGACGCGCCTCCTGCTTCCGTTGCGACCGACGGCCTCCCGCTTTTCCCACCCCCGCTCGAGCCTGTCCGACAAATCGGATTTGTCCGCGAAGGGATGGGGGATCCGACGCCGACCCTGACCCCGGCACCGACCCTGGCCCCGGCACCGGCCCCGATCGGGGTTGTGCGGCAGGGTGACGGGCTGGTCGCAGTGGGGGCGCTTGTGCCGCTCGGGCGGCTCGGTGGCGAGGCGTTGCGGCTGCTCGCCACGGCTCGGCGGCTCGTGGTGACGCCGTGGCGCGGGGTGGTGGTGCCCGATCTGACGCCCGAAGCCGCCCGCCGGTGGGCCCGGGCCCTCGACGACGCCGGGCTGCCGGTCGACCCGACCACCCGCTGGGCCGGCGTGACCGCCTGCGCCGGGCGACCCGGCTGCGCGAAATCCCTGGCCGACGTGCGGGCCGATGCCGATAGCACCAGCGCGTACTCGGACGGTCTGCCCGTGCACTGGATCGGCTGCGCCCGCGGGTGCGGCAGCCCGTCCGGGCCGCACGTGCGGGTCGAGGCCACCCCGTCCGGTTACGCCGTGACCCGGCAACCGGACGAGGAGATGTTCACCGGCGACACCGCACGGGCCGTCGCCGCCGCGAGGAGGATCTGATGGAGTACGAGAGGGACGGCGCCGAGATCTACCGGCGTTCCTTCGCCACGATCAGGGCCGAGGCCGACCTGGGCGGGCTGCCGGCCGAGGTGGCCCGGGTCGCCGTCCGCATGATCCACGCCTGCGGCATGGTCGACCTGGTCCGCGACATCGCCTACTCCCCCCAGGTCGCCGTCGCCGCCCGCAAGGCGCTGCTCGACGGCGCCCCGGTTCTCTGCGACGCCGAGATGGTCGCCTCGGGCATCACCCGCAAGCGCCTCCCGGCCGCCAACGAGGTCGTCTGCACCCTGCGGGCACCCGAGGTCCCCGCGCTGGCCGAGAGTCTGGGCACCACCCGCAGCGCGGCCGCACTCGACCTGTGGCTCGACCACCTCGAAGGGTCGGTCGTGGCCATCGGCAACGCCCCCACGGCCCTGTTCCGGCTGCTCGAGATGATCGCCGCCGGCGCCCCGCGCCCGGCCGCCGTCCTCGGCATCCCGGTCGGTTTCATCGGCGCCGCCGAATCCAAGGAGGCCCTGGCCGCCTCCGACCTCGAGCACCTGATCGTCCGCGGCCGCCGCGGCGGAAGCGCCATCACCGCCGCCGCCGTCAACGCCCTGGCCTCCGAGGCGGAGTGAGATGACCACAACCCCACCCGGCGCCCCCGGCCACGCGGAGAGCACCAATACGCCATCCTCCGTCACGCCCGCGGCGAACGGAGACAGCCGGCCGAACGGGAACAGCCAGCCGAACGGAGAAAGTCAGCCGAACGGGAACAGCCGGCCGAACGGGAACAACCGGCCGAGTGGGCGTCTCTACGGCGTCGGCGTCGGACCGGGCGACCCCGACCTGATCACGCTCAAGGCGGCCCGGCTGATCGAGGCGGCCGACGTCGTGGCCTACCACGCGGCGCGGCACGGGCGCAGCAACGCCCGCGCGATCGCGGCCGGACTGCTGCGCGAGGGGCAGATCGAGGAGCCGCTGATCTACCCGGTCACGACCGAGGCGACCGACCACCCGGGCGGCTACCAGGGCGCGATCGACGAGTTCTACGCCGAGGCGGCCGCCCGCCTGGCCACGCACCTCGACGCCGGCCACGACGTGGTCGTGCTGGCCGAGGGCGACCCGTTCTTCTACGGCTCCTACATGCACATGCACAAGCGGCTGGCCCACCGCTACCCGACCGAGGTCGTCCCCGGCGTCACCTCGGTCAGCGCCGCCTCGGCCGTGCTCGGCCGCCCGCTGATGGAGCGCGACGAGATCCTGACCGTGCTGCCCGGCACCCTGCCCCCGGCCGAGCTGGCCGCCCGCCTGGCCGCCACCGATTCCGCCGCCGTCATGAAGCTGGGCCGCACCTTCGAGGGCGTGCGCGAGGCCCTGACCCGGGCCGGCCGCGCCGACGACGCCTGGTATGTCGAGCGCGCCACGACCGACCGCGAACGCCACGCGAAACTCGCCGACGTCGACCCCGGTTCCGTCCCCTACTTCTCGCTGGCGCTGCTGCCCAGCCCGGCCGCAACCGCATTCGTGGAGGAACACGACGGCGGCGCGGAGGCGAGGGGCGCGACCGCACTCGCGGAGGGGAAAAGCGGCAGCGCGGCGAAGGAGGGCAGGACCGCCGGGAACACGGCCGCGACGGAAGAAGGCACGACCGCCGGCGACACGGCTGCCTCAAGACGCGGGAGCGTGACCGTGGTCGGGCTCGGCCCCGGCGACCCGATGTGGCTCACCCCGGAAGCGCGCGGCGCCCTCGCCGGCGCCGACGACCTGATCGGCTACCAGCCCTACCTCGACCGCGTCGCAACCGCCCCGCACCAGCGCAAGCACCCGTCCGACAACCGGGTCGAGGCCGAACGCGCCGCCTTCGCGCTCGACCTGGCCAAGCGCGGCCGCAAGGTGACCGTCGTGTCATCGGGTGACCCGGGCGTGTTCGCCATGGCCGCCGCCGTGCTCGAGGTCAGCGAGGACCCGCAGTGGAAGGACGTCCCGGTGCGGGTCGTCCCCGGCCTCACCGCCGCCCAGGCCGTCGCGAGCCGGGCCGGCGCCCCGCTCGGCCACGACTTCTGCGTCCTGTCGCTCTCCGACCGGCTCAAGCCGTGGTCGGTCATCGCCGACCGGCTGACTGCCGCGGCGCGGGCCGACTTCGTGATCGCGATCTACAACCCGGCCTCCCGGTCGCGCCGCGAGCAGCTCGTCACCGCCAGGAACCTGCTGCTCGAGCACCGCGACGGCGCCACCCCGGTGGTGGTCGGGCGTGACGTCGGCGGCCCGCAGGAGACCGTTCGCGTGACCACGCTGGCCGACCTCGACCCGGACACCGTCGACATGCGCTGCCTGCTGATCATCGGCAGCTCGCAGACCCGGGCCGTGACCCGCGGCGACGGCACCACGGCCGTCTACACCCCGAGGACCTACCCCGCCGGATAAGCCCGAAGGCCCGGCAAGACCGAGCGCCGCTCAAGAACCATGAACGGCGGTCGATAGAACCGCTCAGGAAAAGCGCTCAGCCGACATCGATCTTGATGGACGGCCGATGCACCGTGCCCGCACCCCACGGCAACGGCAATGCAATCCACAAACCCAGATGCGCCGAACGATCCGACCGATGGGAGAGCCGCTACCGAACTCATATCCGCGTTATCTATCGAAGGGCAACGACCAGTCGTGTTCTCGCCTCGCCGCTGCGCCGCCGTCCTGGCCTCCTCGCTGCTCCTGGGCCTCGCCCTTCCGCACGCCCCGGCCACCGCCGCCCCGGCCAAGGCCGCGAAGTCGGTCATGCGGACCAGCGCTCCCGCCGTCAAGGCGACCACGCCGAAGACGACGGTGAAGGCCGCCGAGACCGCCCCGGCCGTCCCGACGCTGGCCTCCCGCCTGGCCCTGGTGAAGAACGCCAAGACGCTGAACTACTACCCGTCGGCGGCGGGCTGGTCGAAGATGTGGACCGAGTGGAACCCGGCCAAGATCGACGCCGACCTGGCCAAGGCCGACGCGCTCGGCGCCGACAACGTGCGGGTCATCATCTTCCCGAGCACGTTCGGCTGGCCCAAGCCGTGGAACGGCTACCAGGACCGGCTGGCCCAGTTCGTCGACATCGCCGCCGCCCGGGGCATGACCGTCAAGTTCACGCTCTTCGACTGGTGGGACGCCTACGGCGACGTGGACGAGAGCGTGGCCTGGACCAAGACCGTGCTCACGCGTTACAAGGACGACAAGCGCGTGCTGTCCTTCGAGCTGCAGAACGAGATCGACCCCGGCAACACCGCCGCGATGACCTGGGCCAAGAAGATGATCCCGGCGCTGCGGTCGGCGTTCCCGACGATGCCGCTGACGGTCTCGACCGACGGTGTCTCCGGCGCCAAGGGCCTGGCCAAGGTCAAGAGCACCCTCGGCTCGACCTCGGTCGACTTCTACGAGTTCCACCTGTACGGCAACTCGGAGCGCGCGCTCACCCTGATCAAGGGCGCGCAGGCCGCGGTCGCGCCGACCCCGATCACCATCGGCGAGACCGGCCTGAACACCCTGCAGAACACCGAGGGTGAGCAGGCCGCGTTCCTGGCCCGCGTCTTCGAGGCGGCCGAGGCCGCCGGCGTGCAGTCGGTGGCGCCGTGGACGCTCAACGACTTCGCCACGGGCGCCATCCCGTCCTCGGCCGTCTCGCGCATCCCGGCCCAGTACAGCTACGGCCTCTACCGCCTCGACGGCACCGCCAAGCCGGCCGCCGCCGTGGTCAAGGCCGGGTGGACCAACACGACCATGCCGGCCAGTGTCATGGACCCGAGCTTCGAGGCCGGCAACAACCTGACCCCGTGGCGGGCCTACATGCCCGAGCTGGGTCTGGCCGTCAAGACGCAGAGCATGGCCCGCACCGGCAAGTGGTCGGTCAGCATGACCAACACCGGCAAGACCTCGGCCGGCTCGCCGTCCTACCGGGTCGCCCCGATCGCGCCCGTCAAGTCCGCGCAGAAGTGGCACGGCGAGGTGTGGGCCCGCGGCAACGCGGCCACGGGCACCACCCAGATCGCCCTGAGCTGGTTCGACGCCAACGACAAGTGGCTCGGCGGCGTGTCGTCGAACTGGCTGCCGGTCGGCACCACCGGCTGGACCAAGCTGTCGGTCGACGGGGTCGCCCCGGCCGGCTCGGCCAGCATGCAGGTTCACCTCAAGTCGGGTGAGAACACCGGCACCGTCTGGTTCGACGACGCGGTGATCACCGCCTCCTGAGGCGAGGAAGAGACGGCCGACGAAGAAGTAACGGCCGACGAAGAAGTGACGGCCACGCCCATCCGGGCGAACAAGCGAGTGAAGGCGGCCACCGACTTCTCCCACGAGGAGGGGTCGGTGTGCCGCCTTCCGGCCTTCTCGGTCGCGGACAGCACGGCATCGGCCAGCGCCGACGGCGACCCGGCGGCCACGAAGGTGGTCCCGGTGTATTCGGACGCCGCCTCGACCAGCCCGCCCACCGCCGTGACGACGACCGGCAGCCCGTGGCTCATCGCGATGTGCAGCGGCCCGCTGGCCGAGCTGCGCCGGTAGGGCAGCACCACCACGTCGGCGTCGGCGAAGAACCCGTCCACCTCGGAGTCGGCGACGTAGCGGTTGACGAACGTGATCCGCGCGGCGGCCGGCGATTCCGCGATCATGTCGGCCGGCATGGTCCAGCCCTCCCAGGTCTCCCCCACCACCGTCAGCGTGTAGTGCGACGGCAGCTTGCCGAAGGCCTCGACCAGATCCTCCAGGCCCTTGTACGGCCGGATGGTGCCGAAGAACAGCAGGCGGACCCGCCCGTCGGCCACGCGCAGCGGCAGCTCGGTCGTGCGGTGGTCGAACGGCCCGTGCAGCGCGATCTCGTCCGGCACCCCGGCCAGGTCGTACGTGGTGCGCACCGACACCCGGTCGAACGCGGAGTGCACGATCACCCCGTCGGTGCGGCGCAGCAGCGGCTTGATCAGCTTGCGGGTGTACCAGGCGGCCAGCAGGTGCTGGGCTTCGCCGGTGTCCTGCACCTCGTGGAACTCGACCACGACCCGGATGCCGAGACGGCGCGCGGCCAGGCACAGCACCAGATACGAGTGCAGCACGGTGCCGGTCCACCACTGCAGCACCAGCACTTCGGGCCGGAACGAGCGCAGCCACCGCACCGCGTTGACCAGGCTGGGGACGCCCCACCAGTCGACGCCGTCGAAAACGTGCACCTCCCGGTCGTACGCAAGCTGGTTGAGCCGTTGACCCACCCGGCCCCGCCCCGGATAGAGGCGGGTCGGCAGCAGCTGCCGCATGAGGATCGCGCCCACCTCGTAGCGCTCGGCCAGCGCGTTGCTGAGCCGGCAGGTGTAATAGCTGATGCCGGAGAGGAAGCGCCAGCCGGAGCCGACGACCACCACCCTCGTCCGGCCGTCAGCGGGCAGCGGTGGCGATGCAGGCACGGTAGACCTCCTCGATCTGCGGGACGACGCGGGCGGCGGTGTAGTCGAGCCCGCGGCGGTGGCCGGCCGTGCGCAGCCGCGCGGTCAGGCCGGGGTCGTCGAGCAGCCGCCGGATCGCGGCCACGAGTGCGTCCGCGTCGCCGACCGGCACCTGCAGGCCGGTCTCGCCGTCGCGGATCATGTCGGCCAGGCCGCCGGCCGCGGTGGCGATCAGTGGCGTGCCGGCCAGCAGGGCCTCGACCGCGACCTGGCCCATCGGTTCCATGACCGAGGGCACCAGGCCCGCCGCCGCGTGGTGCCAGGCCGCCATCACCTCGGGGTGCGGCACGTTGTGACGCACCACCACGCCCTCCGGGATCGGCGGCGTGTCGGCCCGCGGCGTGCCCAGGCACACCAGCGCCGGAGCGTCGCCGTCGGAAACCAGGCGGCGGTACGCGTCGAAGAGCACGTCGATGCCCTTGTGCGGTCCGAGCGCCCCGACGAAGAGCAGGTAGGGCCGGTCGGGCAGCCAGTCCGGGCGGGGTGTGTTGCGGGCCAGTTCGTCCAGCCCGTCCGGCACCAGCGAGGTGATCACCTGCACCGGCACGTCGCCGTGGATCCGGCCCCGGCTCACGCCCTCGGCCACGGCCGGCGAGATGGCGGTGAGCGCGTCGATCCCCCGGTGCCGCTGGGCCCGCAGGGCGGTGGCCAGCATCGTCGACTTGGGCCGCCCGTACTGCGGGGAGGCACAGGGCACACATTGGCCGAGCCGCGGCCCGCCGCACGTACGGCCGTCGCGGGCGAAGGTCTTCTTGACGCAGGTGAAGCCGAAGTCGTGGGCCGTGTGCACGTGCGGCCGGCCGCCCCGGCCGAAGCGCAGCGGCAGGTAGCTGTACATCATCCAGTCGTGGCTGTGCACCACGTCGTAGTCGCCGTCGCGCAGCTCGCGCCGGATCGCGGCCGTGGTCAGCGGGTCGGCCGTGGTCGGGTGGAAGGGCTTGCCGGCGTCCTGGTTCATGCCCGGCAGCAGGGTGTTGGCCACGCTGCGCACGCGTCTGACCCGTACGCCCCGGATCTGCTCGTCGTGGCCGGCCAGCGGCGTCGCCAGCGTGAGCACGGTGACCTCGTGCCCGCGCCGCACCAGTTCCTCGCTGCTGGTGGCGATGCTGCGTTCGAGCCCGCCGATCACGGGTGCGTACAGGTTGGACAGGTGCAGGATCTTCATCCGGCGCAGGCCTTCTTCCGTCGTCTCGTCAGGAAATGGAGAGCTACGACGACCGCGCCCGTGCCCTGGCCCAGCAGCCAGGCCAGGCCGGCCGCCTCGATGCCGGTGCCGGGCAGCCAGAGCCAGGTCAGGGTCAGGCAGACGGTGGCCATCAGCAGGTTGAGGCGCAGGCAGCGGCGGAACTCGCGGAGCGAGCGCCAGTGCGCGACGGCCAGGTTCGTGATCGCGTCGGGCAGCGCGGCCAGCACCAGGATCTTGAGCAGCAGCGCGCCCTGGGCGGCGTAGCCCGCGCTGAACAGGCCGAGGATCGACTCGCCGGCGAAGAACAGCAGCAGCGCGGGCAGCCCGGTCACGGTCAGCACGACCGCGGAGGCGCGGGGCAGGCCGGCGGCGGCCGAGTTGGTGCGTTCCGCATAGAGCGCCGAGGCGACCGCGGGCGAGACCATGAACAGCACCGACGCGGTCATCCAGGCCACATAGAAGTGGCCGTTGGCCTCGGGCCCGAGCCGGGCGGTGACCAGCACCGGCAGCAGCGCGGTGGGGCCGGCCTGGGCCAGGTTGATCAGGTGGTGGCCGCTCATGGCGCCCCGCACGTGCGGCAGCTCGCCGCCGAGCCCGGCGCCACCGAGCCGGGCGCCCGGCTGCAGGCGGCCCAGCATCGAGGCCAGCGTGTAGGCCGTGACGGCCAGCGACGGCACGGTCCAGGCGATCAGCACGACCCCCGCGCCCCCATAGCCGGCCCAGGTCAGCAGGGCCAGCAG
This sequence comes from Paractinoplanes ovalisporus, assembly GCF_016834655.1. Lineage (GTDB taxonomy): Bacteria > Actinomycetota > Actinomycetes > Mycobacteriales > Micromonosporaceae > Actinoplanes > Actinoplanes ovalisporus. Next base: position 93,708 of record NZ_JAENHP010000022.1, on the reverse strand, counting down.
CGCGAGCTTGCCGCCGGCCAGGGCCAGGTTGCGGGTGAACATGCCGTGGCTGGCCCGGTGCGCGACGAAGACGTTGTCGAGCAGCGTGGTCGCGGTGAGCGCGACCGAGGCCGTGACCAGCGCGACGACCCCGGAGGTGCTGCGCAGGAACGCGAAGTTGCCGCCCAGCGCGGGCAGCACGGCACAGGCCGCGAAGGACACGACGGCCGTGGCGCCACATCCGAGCAGCAGCCCGGCGCTGACGATCCGGGACCATTCCCGGGGGCCGGTGCCCGGCAGCCGCTGGATGAACATGTGCCCGAGTCCGAGGTTGGACACCATGCTGACCACGGTCGAGATGGAGATCAGGGCGGTGGCCGTGCCGATCGACGGCTGGGCCAGCTGCCGCGCCGCCAGCAGCCAGTAGAGGTAGCCGAGCCCGGCCGTGCCGACCGTGCTCGCCATGATCAGGACGCTGTTGCGGGCCAGCGAGTCCCGCCGGACGGTGCTCAGCACCCGGTCTGCCCCGGCCCGGTTGAGACCCGGCCGGTTGAGACACGGGCGACCGGTCCCCGGCCGTAGAAGACGGTGCTGGTGGCGCCCAGGCTGATCTCGATGCGGTGCAGGCAGTGGTCCGGGGGCGCCGGCACGAACACCTCGACCGAGCGGGTGGCGTCGGCCGCGACGGCCATCGGGCGGCCCGAGACGAGCCGCGGGCCCACCCGGACGCGCAGGGGTTCGGTCGCGCCGGGCCGGCCGGCGCTGCTCACCCGCAGGGGCACGTGCACTCCGCGGGCCCCGATGGCGACCGGCTGATTGATGTCGGCGGCCCATCCGGCCAGGGCCAGGCTGGTGTAGCCGGGCTGCGGCGGGTGCGGCAACCGCCCGTACGCGGAAAGGGCGAGGAACCCGACGACCAGCGTGAGCAGGCCGGGGATCGCCACCGCGCCGATCATGCGCGGAAGGCGCGGATCGGCCGGGGAGCCGCTGCGTCGCTCGCGCAGCAGCACCACCGCGCCGAGCACACCGACCAGCACGGCGAGCCCGATCGCGATCGAGCGGGCCCGGATGAGGATCCCCAGGGCGTGCAGCGTGATCGCCACGAACGGGAGGCTGACCAGCCCGGACGCCGCGGCCAGGCCGATCCGGGTGACCGGGGGCATCACCTCGCCGCTGAGCGCCCGCAGCCACAGCTCACCGATGCCGGCCAGCGCGGCCAGGCAGACCGCCACGAAGACCCAGGGCAGACCGTTGGAGAATACGAGCAGGGTCAGCGCGGCCAGCACGGCGGCGATCAGGCGCGGGGTCGTCATCGCACCGGCCGCCCGAGCGAGGCGAAGTCGAACCGGTAGATCGCGATGTTGCCGCTGTCGTAGATCTTGATGGTCCACGGTGTCCCGTCGAACTTGGTGAGCTGGCCGAGCGTGAAGGCGGGCTTCCCGTCGTGCGGCACGGGCTCGTTGGTCTCGAAGTAGATCTGGATCTCCGGCACCTCCCGGGCCATCCGCCGGTCGACGATCAGATAGCCGAAGTTCCACGAGCTGAGCTGCTGGATCAGCAGTGGCGGGATCTCCCGGTCGGGCTGGGCCAGATAGAGGTCGTAGGTGCGGAACGACTGCGAGCCGGTGACCGGCCGCTGCCCGCCGTACGAGCCGAAGATCAACCCGGAGTAGCGGTCGGCGACGATCCGCAGGTCGCGGCCCTGGGTGGCGCGCAGCCAGTCCGACGCGGCGGACACCTCGGGGATGGCCGAGCGGGTGTCCGAGCCGAACACCGGCGGGCCGGGGAAGCGGTAGGACGGGTTCATGCCGGCCGCGGTATTGCCGACCAGCGCCACCGCGCAGACGCCGAGCAGCGCGCCCGCGGTGGCGATCCGGACCGGCCGGCGGGTCGCGTGGTCGAGCAGGGCCACCACCACCGGCGCCACGACCAGCGCGATCCCGAGATAGCTGAACGCCCACGAGCGACGCGCACCCTCGGCGCCGGACGGGGTGAGGATCAGCAGCGCGGCCGGGAAATAGAGCGAGCCGAGCACGAACATGGCGAGGGCGCCCGTACGGGAAACCGCGTCGCCCTCACGCCGGTAGCGCAGCCGCCACAGGGCCGCGGCCATGGCGATCCCGGCCAGGCCCTGCGCGCCGAACGCGGCGTACCGCTCCCACCAGGGCGCGACCGACTCGCGGAACAGGGTGCGCTTGCCCGAGCCGCTGCTGCCGGCCATCCCGGCGAACTGGTCGAGCGCCTTGGCCAGATAGGGGTCGAGGTAGCCGGCAGTGCGGGGCGCGACCACGGCCAGGTAGGTCACCACGAGCACGGCCGCCGCGACCGTCAGCACCCAGGCGGTCCAGGTGACCGCGCGCGGATGGCTGCGGCGCAGGGCCCGGGCGGTGGCCACCGCGCAGAGGATCAGCATCACGCCGAGCAGGCCGAGCGCGGTCAGGTGGTGGGTGGCGATGGTCGCGGCCGACAGCATCAGCGTGACCGCGGACCAGCCGTAGCGGGCGCGTCCGGCCGGTCCGCGCATCGCCCGGTGCAGCGCGACCAGCGTCCACACCAGCAGCGGGATGGCCAGCGACTCGTAGCCGAACTGGGTGTCGAAGAACAGGAACGAGCTGTTCAGGCCATAGAGGACGGCGGCCACGGCGGCGGTCCGGGGCTCCGGCCAGATCTCCTCGGCCAGCACGAACACGCCCAGCACGACCAGCAGGTGGGCGGTGATCAGCACGATCAGCGCCCCGTGCCAGATCGAGACGCCGGTCAGGGCCGAGATCGAGGCGACCGTCGAGTGCAGGCCGGGGAAGTCGCCGACCACCTTGACGATCGGGTTCTGCTCGAAGAGCCGGCCGTCGACCAGGATCTCGTGCGCCTGCCGCCAGTGCGCGAACTCGTCGTGATAGAGCGGGCCGTCCGGCGTGCGCAGCAGTTTGGGCAGATAGGTGAAGCCCGCGTACGCGGTGAGGACCGCGATCCGCAGGCGGGCGCCCGTGCCCCGGCGCACCAGCCAGACCACCGCGGGCAGGGTGAAGACGAGCAGGCCGAGCCAGAAGAACCCGAACTGGTCGCCGGTGTCCCACTCGGCGGCCCGGTTGGCCGCCACGAGCAGGGCGGCTCCGGCCGCGCCGGTCACGACCAGGGTGGCGGCGCAGGCCAGGGCCGGCCGCCGGGACGCCGTCGCGGGCGGTTCGGGCGTGCTCGCGACGGCGAGGCCGGGACGGTCGTCGGCGACGGTCCGGGTCAGGGTCATCGGTCGCCGGCTCCGGCGCCGGCCTTGGCCTGCTGGATCACGTGGACCGGCGGCGCCACGCTCGAATAGACCTCCCGGGTCGCCAGCACGACGTCGCTCCAGGTGGGCAGCGTGTTGCGGCCGTGCTCGGCCCGGGCGGTGCCGGCCGCGACCCGCAGCGCCTCGGCCAGCGCCACCTCGTCGTCCGGGTTGACCAGCCACAGCGGGGCGCCGGGGGCGGCCATCGCGGCCAGTTCCCGGTGCGCGGGGATGAAGGAGGCGACGGTCGGGATGCCGGCGGTGAGCGCGTCGGCCACCGCCATGCCGAACGCCTCGTGGGCCGAGGCCGAGACCACGGCCGCGGCCGACGCCATCCGGGCGTGGAAGGCGCCGTCGGGCAGCCGGCCGTGGAAGACGACCCGGTCCTCGCCGAGGCCGAGGCGGGCGGCCAGCTGTTCCCACTCCTCGGCGGCCGGACCGGCGCCGACCACGTCGAGCCGGTGGTCGGCCGGAAGCTGCGTCATCGCCCGGATCACCCGGTCGACCCGCTTGTAGCGTTCGAGCCGGCCGACGCAGAGGATGCTGCGCCCGGGCTCGGGGCCGGCCACCAGGTCGGGCGCCGGGTCGGTGCCGTTGGGCACCACCACCATGCGGCCCCGGGCCTCGGGGAAGTGGCTGATCAGCAGCTCCCGCTCGGCCCGGGTGACACAGATGATCCGGCCCGCGCGGGCCACGATCCGGCGGCCCAGCGGCCGGTAGATCGGGTGCAGGGCCGCGCGCAGCCGGCTGTGCCCGGTGCCGTGGTAGTGCGGCGTGAAGACCAGCGGGGTCCGGTTGGTGAGCGCGGCCGGCAGCGCGGCCAGGGCGTGGTAGCTGTGCGCGTGCAGCACGTCGTAGTGGCCCGCGTGGCGCCGCAGCCAGCGCCACAGCCCCAGCGAGAAGCGGTAGTTGGCCGCCGAGACGGTGAGCGGGAACCGGCGGACCAGCACCCCGTCGATCGACTCGACCGAGGCGTGCGCGTGCTGGGTGAGCACCTCGACCTCGTCCCCGGTCGCGACCAGCGCGGCGCACAGCCGGCGGACGTGGGTCTCCACGCCACCGATGTCCGGGTGGTAGGCGCTGGTGACGACCCCGATCCTCACCGTGTGCGCTCCGCTTCGCGGTGGGCCGACGCCCGGCGGCGGGGCCATTCGCGGGCGATGGTGCGCAGCACCCGCATGCCGTCGGTGAACGCGTTGAGGTTGCTCTCGCCGTGGATGCGCTGCTGCTCGTAGCTCGGCACCTCGACGATGCGCAGCCGGGCCCGGGCCGCGCGCAGGTTGAGCAGGGTCTCGATCTCGAAGCCGTCGCCCCACAGCCGCCCCTCGGCCTCGGTGGTGCTGTCGAGGTCGAAGACGTCGAGGTGGCGGGCCCAGAAGGCGTTGTAGCCGTAGCAGAGGTCGCTGTAGCGGGTGCGGAAGAGGACGTTGACCATCAGACTCAGGCCGTGGTTGCCCAGCCGGCGCAGCCACGTGATGTCGGCGCTGCCGCCCGAGCCCGAGAAGCGGGAGCCCTTGGCGAAGTCGGCGCCGGCCCGCAGCGCCGCGATGAAGCTCGGGATCTCCTTGGGGTCGGTCGACCCGTCGGCGTCGATCATGACGATGATGTCGCCCGTGGCGGCGGCGAACCCGCAGGCCAGGGCGTTGCCTTTGCCCCGGCGGTTCTGCTGGACGACGCGGATGCCGGGCATCAGGCGTTTGGCGACGTCCACCGTGTCGTCGGTGGAGCCACCGTCGACCAGGATCACCTCGTCGACCGCGGGCAGCGCGGCCATCACGTGCGGGAGGTTCCGGGCCTCGTTGAGCGCCGGAATGATCACGCTGACCAGAGGCTCGCTCGCGGTGGACAGCACCGGGGGCGGAAGCTCGGTTCCCGCTCCAGCCTGAGGGCGAGCGTAGGGGACCGTCGACATACTTCTCTCCAAGACTCGGTGGGGACAACAAGTGCCGCCGGTGCCGGCGGCGAACCCCGGCGGCACCGGCGATTTACCTGGTCAGGCTTCCGACCCCTGGAGGTTCCAGGAGTAGATGTCCTGCTTCGACAGGCCCGTGCCGGTGGAGCCGGTGAAACCCACCCACGCGGCGTCGCTCCCGACGTGCCGGGCCAGGTCGATCTCCTGCTCCAGAACCAGCCGCTCCTGCGAGCCGGCGTTGAGGGCCTTCACATAGACGCTGAGCAACCCGGCCTCGGCGTCGTAGGCGACCCGGGCGTTGAACGGCCGCCCGTACAGCGCGATGGGCGACTCGGACACGGTGTCCTGGTAGTCCGGGTTGCCGCCGAGCACCACCGCGAGGTGGTTGCGGCTCGAGTCGTACGAGTTCTGGTAGATGTCGAACTCGACGGCCAGGCTCGGCTTGATGCCGCGGTACCCGAGACCGCCACCCCAGCCGCCGAGCGCCCGCGGGCCCTCGGTCTGCACGACGAACGCGATGCCGTCGGCGCCCGGCCGGAAGTGGTGCAGGTAGACCTTGAACGTCGTCTCGAACGACTCCGAGACGTCGAGCCTGGTGGTCGACCAGGCCGAACCGGACTGCCGGTAGCCGCCCGGGGTGAGCCGCAGGATCTTCTGCCGCGTCTTGTCGCCGGACGACAGGATCAGGTCGGCCGCGCCGTTACGGTCGAGGCTCTTGGCGGCGCCCTTGAACGTCGGATAGTCGATCAGCGGATCGCCGTCGGCCGCGAACGCGGGCGCGCCCGCGGTGGCTATCGAGAGGGTCAGGGCGGCGATGAGCCCGCCGCGGGCCAGTCTCGAGGAACGTGAAGAAGACACGTTTCTGCGCTCCATTTCGGATAATTTGCCCCACTAGGACGTGGCCTAAGGTAGGACAGCGCGCAGACCCGCGTGACCGAGTCGATACTATTTGCCCCGGATCGGATGCAGTCGGTCCGTTACCCACTGATGGAACGCGCCGATGTGGTGCTCACTCGGGACGAGCACACCCCCTCGCGCGTACGCCCGGGAGCTCATCGACGGCTGGCAGCGCTCGCAGGCTTCGAAGTCCTGCCGGTTGACCCGGTCGAACAGCTCGACCGAGCGGCTCAGGTCGGCCCCCGAGGCGAGAACATCGGGCCGGAACAGCCAGTCGCACTCGACGATCGTGCGGTCGGCCGCCAGCGGGTACATCCGGTGGAAGATCACGTGGTCGGGCACCAGGTTGACGAAGACCTGCGGCTTGATCGTGATCGCGTAGTACCGGCGGTCCTGCTCGGCGGCGATGGTGCCGATCGTGGTCACGCCGGGGCTGCCGTCGACGGTGAACCCCTCGACGTCGCGGCCGAACTCGGCGCCGTGCCCGACGTAGTACTGCGCGGCGTATCCCCCGGCGAACTCCGGCAGCACGTGCACGAGTTCAGGGTGGATCGTCGAGCAGTGGTAGCACTCCATGAAGTTCTCGATGATGAGCTTCCAGTTGGCCCGCACGTCGTAGCGGATGCGCCGGCCCACCTCGAGTTCGGGCAGGCGGTAGCGCTCGATCGACTCCAGGTCACCGAGGCGCTCCGTGCAGGCGCCCATCACGTCGTCTTCGAACGAGGGCGGCTGGTCGGCCAGGCATACCCAGACATAGCCGAGCCATTCGCGCACGTGCACGGCGGTCAGGCCGTACTCGACCCGGTCGATGTCCGGCATCTTGACCAGGTTCGGCGCCGCCACCAGCTTGCCGTCCAGCCCGTACGCCCAGGCGTGGTACATGCATTTGAAGGTGCGCTTCACCGAGCCGGACTCCTCGGCGCACAGCTGGGCCCCGCGATGCCGGCAGACGTTGAGGAACGCCCGGGCCCGCCCGTCGGCGGCGCGGGTGACCAGCAGGCTCTCCCGGCCGACCTGGACCGTGCGGAACGCGCCCGGCGTCGCCACGTCGGAGCCCCGGGCGACGCAGAACCACATGCGCTCGAAGATCAGTTCCTGCTCGCGCGCGAAGATCGACGGGTCGGTGTACCAGGAGCCGGCCAGGGTGGGGATCAACGAGCTCACGAGAACCGCCGGGGGTCGAAGAGGCTGATCGGGTGCACGGTCGAGCCGCAGGTCGCGAGGTCGGCCAGGATCTCGCCCACCACGGTCACGAATTTGAAGCCGTGCCCGGAGAAACCGCAGGCCACGGTGACCGCCTCGTGCGCCGGGTGGCGGGCGATGACGAAGTGCTCGTCGGGCGTGGTGCTGTACATGCAGGGCTCGCCCCGCAGGAACTGCCCGGGCAGGGTGGGCAGCCGCTGTCCGCAGTAGTCGACCATCTCGGCGATCTCACCCTCGTGCACCTCGGTGTCGAGCGTGTCCGGGGTGGTCGGCGTGCCCCGGCGGAAGAACGCGATCTTGGCGCCGCCCTCGGGTCCGTCGATCGCCGGGAAGCCGTAGATCTGGCCGCCCTCGGTGTCCTCCCAGATATAGATCGGGTGCCGGTCGGGGAGGTAGGGCTCGACCCCGCCCCGCGGCTGGTACCAGTGCTGAACCTGCCGCTCGATGCGGAACTCAACGCCCAGGTCGGCCAGCAGCTCGGGCGCCCACGGGCCGGGCGCGAGCACCAGCTGGCCGGCCGTGTAGCTGCCCTGAGCCGTGGTCACCCGCACGCCCTCACCCTCGGGCGTCCAGCCGGTCATCGGCTCGTGGAAGCGCAGGTCGGCGCCGAACTTGCCGGCGAGCTCGAGGTTGGCGGCGACGGTGGCCTCGGGCCGTACGAAACCCGCCTTGGCCTCGAAGAGCGCGATCTCGTCGTCCTGCGGCGCCAGCGTCGGGAAACGGCGCCGGATGTCGGCCGCGTCCAGGATCTCGTGCTCCAGGCCCCACTGCTCGGCACTGGCCCGGCTGCCTGCGACCGTACGGCTCTCCGGCCGCCCGATCATGACGCCACCGGTCAGTGTGATCACGTCGCGTCCGGAGTCGACGGCCAGCTGGTCGAACAGGTCGTAGGCGCGCAGCAGCAGCGGCACGTACTCGGGGCCCTCGAAGTAGGACTGCCGGGTGACCCGGGAACCGCCGTGGCTGGCTCCCCGGTCGTGGGCCGGACCGTATTTCTCCAGGCCCAGCACGCGTACGCCGCGGGCCGCGAGCTGGAACGCGGCGGCACTGCCCATGCCGCCGAGACCGACAACGATGACGTCGTACGCCGACAAGGTGCCTCCAGGTGGGTTCAGGCGCGCAGCCGTTCGTGCTTCGGATCGACCAGGGGTTCGGCGGCGACGGTGGCGCCCAGCCTCCGGTCGAAGTAGCCGATCGACACCCGGGTGCCGGGCACCGCCAGGGCGGCCGGGAGCCAGGCGTACGCGATCGGCGCGCCCACGGTGTGCCCGAAGGCCGCGCTCGTCACGAAACCGACCGGCTGCTCCCCGGCGTACACCGGCTCGCGTCCCATCGGCACCGCGCCGGCGTCCTCCAGCAGCAGGCACGTGAGCAGTCTCGTCGGCGCCCCCTCGGGCAGCGCGGCCTGGCCGAGGAAGTCACCCGCGTCGCGGCGCACGGCGAAACCGAGCCCGGCCTCGTACGGGTTGTCCTCGCCGGTCATGTCGGCCCCCCACAGCCGGTAGCCCTTCTCGAGGCGCAGGCTGGTGAAGGCGGCCCGGCCCGCCGCGATCAGGCCGAGGTCGCGCCCGGCCGCCCACAGCGTGTCCCACAGCCGCAGCCCGTGGTCGGCCCGCGCATAGATCTCCCAGCCCAGCTCACCCACGTAGGACAGCCGCAGCATGGTGACCGGAACCGTGCCCAGGAACCCCTCGCGGGCCTGGAAGTAGCGGAACGCGCCGGCCGACACGTCGATGTCGGTGAGCGGGGCGACCAGGTCCCGGGCCCGCGGACCCCAGACGCCGAGCCCGCAGGTGCCTCCGGTGACGTCCCGAACCCGTACGCCCGCGGGAGCGTGCCGCCGCAGCCAGTGCAGATCGATCGGGCCGTTGACGCCGACCTGGAACCGCTCAGGCCCGAGCCGGGCCACGGTGATGTCGCTGCGGATGCCGCCGTAGGTGTCGAGCAGCAGCGTGTACGTCACCGAGCCGACCGGCTTGTCGACGTTGTTGCTGGTCATCGACTGGAGGAAGGCGACCGGGCCGGTGATTTCCAGCCGCATGAGCGAGGTCATGTCATAGAGGGCGACGTTCTCGCGGGTCGCCTTCGCCTCGGTCGCGGCGATCGGCGACCAGTGCCGGCCGGACCACGCGTCCCGTTCGCCGGGATCGGGCGGCATCGGGTTGGACGCGTACCAGAGCGGCCGCTCCCACCCCGCCGCCTCGCCGAACACCGCGCCCAGCTCGGCGTGCCGGGCGTGGAAGGCGGTGGTCCGGACATTGCGTACGGACGGAGGGTCGAGCGGATGGACGATGTCGTAGACCTCGACGAAGCTGCGGATCGCCCGCTCGCGGGTGTAGGCCGGGGCGAGCTGGGCCGGGTCGAAGCGGTTGAGGTCGCACTCGTGCAGGTCGACGCTCGGACGGCCGGTGACCATCCACTCGGCGACCTCGCGGGCGGCGCCGGCCGAGTGGGTCACCCAGATCGCCTCGGCGGCCCAGAACCCGGGCAAGGTCGTTGATTCGCCGAGCAGCGGGAAGCCGTCCGCGGTGAACGAGAACACGCCGTTGAAGCCGTCCGTGCGTTCGGCGGTTCTTATCGACGGCATCAGGTCGGCGGCCGCGTCCCACGACTCGGTGAACGTGCCGGGGGTGAACGGCAGCATCGACGGGTGCGGGCCGTCGGCCAGTTCGTCCAGGCTGACCGGCATCGGCTCGTGCCGATAAGAGCCAATTCCCAGGCGTTCCCCGTACGCGCGGAAGTAAAGATCCTGGTCCTGATGGCGCACGATCGGCATCGTCGCCGTGGCGCCCACCGCCGTGGTGCGGACGAACTGGTGGGCCATCGGCAGCAGCGGAATCACGGTGTTCGCCATCGCGCCGATCTTCGGACCCCAGAAGCCGGCGCAGCTGACGACGATGTCGGCCGGGTAGGAGGCGTCCATCGTCCAGACGCCCGCGACCCTTCCCTCGGCTTCAATGATCTTGATGACTTCCGCATGCCCGATGAACCGAGCGCCCCTTTGTCGCGCCCTCTCGGCCTGCACCTCGCACGCCTTGACGGCCAGGGCCAGCCCGTCGGTCGGCACGTGCAACCCGCCCAGGATCCGGTCCTTGTCGAGCAGCGGCACCATCTCGGCGCACGCGACCGGGTCGATCACGGCCGAGCCGATCCCCCACGACTGGCCGAAGCCGAAGCGCCGGTGCAGCTCGGCCAGGCGCTCGGGCGTGGTCGCCACCTCGAGGCTGCCGACCGGCTCGAAACAGCCGAGCCCGGTCAGCTTCTCGACGGTGTACCTCGCCAGGCGTGACATGGTCCGCGACGGGTTCGTCTGGAAGACCAGTCCCGGCGCGTGCGAGCTGGACCCGCCCGTCACGAACAGCGGGCCCTGCTCGAGCACGGTGACGTCGGTCCAGCCGCGCGCGGTGAGCTCATCGGCGAGGGCGCAGCCGACCACGCCGGCGCCGATGACCACCACTTTCGGGGTCGTCACGCCGGGATCCACGGCTTCCAGGTGGCCTCGTGCTCGTTCACCCACTTCTCGGCCGCCTGATCGGCCGACATGCCCTGGTTGGTGAGGTAGTCCGAGACGAGGTTCTGGTCGTCGTTGGTCCACGTGAAGTTCTTGATGAACTGGTACGCGGCGCCGCCGGTGTCGGCGAACTTCTTACTGGCGATCTTGTCGAGCACGTAGTCGGGATAGTCGCAGGCGACCTTCTTGAGGTCGGCGTCGCAGCCCTCGCTGTAGGCGGGCAGCTTCACCCGCACGTACTTCTCCTGGGCGAACAGCCACTGCGGCTCGTAGAAGTAGAAGAGCAGCGGCTTCTTCTGGGCCGTGGCCTGCTGGGCGGCCTTGATGATGGCGGCCTCGCTGCCCGAATAGACCACGGTGTAGTTCAGCTTGAGATTGGTGACCAGCGCCTCGTCGTTGGTGACGAAGGACGGGTCACCGGCCAGGAACTGCCCCTTGCCCTTGCTCTCCGAGGTCTTGAACAGGTTCGCGTACTTGTTGAGGCTCTTGTAGTCGGTGATGTCGGGGTACTGCTGGGTCATCCACTCCGGCACGTACCAGCCGATCACGCCCTGATTGCCGGTCGGCCCGACCTCGACCGCGACCTTCTTGTCCTCGATGTAGGTCTTCTTGAGATCCGGGTGCCCCCAGTTCTCGACGATCGCGTCGACCTCGCCGGTCTCGAAGCCCTGCCAGGCGATCTCCTCCTTGAGCTCCTTCTTCTCGACCGTGTAGCCCATCTTCTTCTCGAGCAGATAGGCGATCACGGCCGCGTTCGCCTCGTAGCCGACCCACGGGTTGATCGCGAGGTTGACCGTTCCCTTGGCGCCGGAGCTGGGCTCGTCCTCGCCGGCGCCCGAGGTGGCGCCGCCACAGGCGGTCAGGCTGACTATCAGGGCGGCCGCGGCGGCCGCGCGCATGCTTCTCATCTTCGAGGTCCCTTCGAGTCGTGGAAACCCTGGGTCAGGCGATCGAGCAGGATGCCGAGCAGGACGATGGCGAGGCCGGCGGCGAGACCCTCGCCGAACAGCTCGCGCTGCGAGAACCCGGCGACGACGTCGTATCCGAGGGCGCCCGCGCCGACCAGACCGCCGACCACCACCATGGCCAGGACCATGACGATCCCCTGGTTGGCGGCGAGCAGCAGGCCGCCGCGGGCCATCGGTAGCTGCACCTTCCAGAGCAGCTGACGCGGCGTCGAACCGGCCGAGGTGGCCGCCTCGACCACCGTCGCGGGCACGTCGCGCAGGCCGCGCTCGACCAGCCGGACGACGGGCGGGACGGCGAAGATGACGGCGGCCACGATCGCGGTGAAGCGGCTGGCGCCGAAGAGGGCGACCGCGGGCAGCAGATAGACGAACGAGGGCATGGTCTGGGCGGCGTCGAGCACCGGGCGGATCGCGGTGGCGAGGCGGTCGTGCCGGGCGCAGAAGGCACCGGTGGCGACGCCGATCACCATCGTCAGCGCGATCGCGACCAGCACCGTGGCCAGGGTCTGCATCGAGTGCTGCCAGAGGCCGAGGCCCGCGATGCCGGCCGCGGCCAGGGCGGCCAGGCCGGCCGCCCGCCAGCCGCTGACCAGCGTGCCGAAGGCGGCGACGACCAGCACGAACAGCCACCAGGGGGTGGTCACGAGCACGGTTTCGAGGGGGTCGAGAATGCCGGCGCTGATGCCGTTCTTGAGGCCCTCGGTGACGTCGTACCAGTGCAGTTCGATCCAGCCGACGAGGTCGTTGACCGGTTCGGCGAATGTGTAACCGGGCAACCTGTCCGGATTGATCGTGATGAGGGCGGCGGCGATGACCGCGACGATCGCGCCGCCGGCCACGATCGCCCGCCTCCGCCGGTTCTGGTGGACCCGGGTCCGGCGGGCGGCGTTGGTGGTGATCCGGTCGAGCACCACGGCCAGGATCACGATCGCCACCCCGGCGTCGAAGGCGGCCCCGACATTCACCCGCTGCAGGGCGTTCACGATGTTCTGCCCCAGGCCGGGCGCGTCGATCAGCGCCGTGATGACCACCATGGACAGCGCCAGCATGATCGTCTGGTTGACGGCCAGGACGATCGTGGTGCGGGCCATCGGCAGCCGCACCTTGCTCAGCAACTGCCAGCGGGTCGAGCCGAGCGCGGTCGCCGCCTCCACCGCCGTCGGCGGCACCTCGCTGATGCCGAGCGCGGTGATCCGGATCGTGGCCGGCACCGCGTAGATCATCGTGGCGATCACCGCGGCCGGCTCGCCGATCAGGAACAGCAGCGTCATCGGGGCCAGATAGGCGAACGTCGGCATGATCTGCATGACGTCGAGCACCGGCCGCAGCGTCGCGCCGACCCACCGCACCCGGGCCGCGAGCACGCCCAGCGGCACCCCGATGAGCACGCTGAGCAGCACGGCCGAGACGGTCAGGACCAGGGTGTCGACGCTCTGCTCCCACAGCCCGAGCACCCCGAACGCCAGGAACCCGCCGAACGCCAGCAGACCCGTGCGCCAGCCCGCGAACACCAGACCGATCGCCGAGACCGCCGCCACCAGCCCGGCGAACCCGAGCCCGAGCAGCACGGCCTGCACGGCGTCGACCAGCAGGCGTACGCCCAGGCGCACGTAATTCACGCCGTACAGGAAGAACGGGCTGGTGTCCCGGTTGGCGTCGACCCAGTCCCGCACGCTGTCGAAGAACCGGAACGCCGCCGCGTCGTCGCTGTCGGCCGCGCCGTCGGTGCGGAAGATCAGATAGGCCACCACCGTCGCGACGATCAAGACCGCGGCCACCGTACGGGTCCAGAAGCCGCGCCGCCGCGTCGCGTCGACCAGCGCCGCGGCCGTCACCCGCAGAACCGCCGGCGGCGAGGTGGCCGTCATGCCGGCACCTGGCGGTGATGGCTCACCAGCGCGGCGAGCATCCGGTCGGCGTCGATCACACCGAGCCGCCGGTCACCGTCGACGACCGGGATCGGCCGCTCGGCCCGCATCACCCGGTGCACGGCGTCCCGGATCACCGTGCGGTGGCTCAGCGGCTCGTCCTCGCAGAGCTCGTCCGGCCCGGGATCGCGCATGATCCAGCGCAGCGTCAGCACGTCCGACCGCGGCACGTCGCGCACGAAGTCGGCCACATAGGAGTCGGCCGGGGCGCCGACCAGATCCTCGGGCGTGCCCACCTGCACCAGCTCGCCGTCGCGCAGCACCGCGATCCGGTCGCCCAGGGTCAGCGCCTCGGCCAGGTCGTGCGTGATGAAGACCAGCGTCTTGCCCACCTCGGCGTGCAGCCGGCGCACCTCGGCCTGCATGTCGCGCCGGATCAGCGGGTCGAGGGCGCTGAACGGCTCGTCGAAGAGCAGCACCTCGGGGTCGGCGGCGAGCGCGCGGGCCAAGCCGACGCGCTGCTGCATGCCGCCGGAGAGCTGGTCGGGATACTGGTGCTCGTGCCCGTCCAGGCCGACCAGGGCCAGCACCTCGCCCGCCTTGCGGTGCCGCTCGGCGCGGGGCACCCCCTGGATCTCCAGCCCGTAGGCGACGTTGTCGAGCACCTGGCGGTGCGGCAGCAGTCCGAAGTGCTGGAAGACCATCGCCACCTGCCGCCGCCGCAGGTCGCGCAGCCGCTTCGGGCCCATCGCGCGCACCGGCTCGCCCCCGATGCTGATCTCGCCGCTGGTCGGTTCGATCAGCCGGGTCAGACACCGGACCAGGGTCGACTTGCCGCTGCCGGACAGTCCCATCACGACGAAGACCTCACCCGGCTCGACGTCGAAGCTGACGTCCCGTACGGCGGCCAGGCAGCCCGTGCGGGCGCGCAGCTCGGCCCGGGGCAGGTCGGCCAGGGGCGTTCCGACGATCCGCCCGGCCCGGGGACCGAACACCTTCCACAGATCCGTTACCGCGATCATCGGTGCCATCCCCGGGACCTCCTATTCTCGGTTCAACTCGGCGCTGATCAGGTCGGCCGCGCGTTCGCCGACCATCAGGACGGTCACCATCGGGTTCACCGAGGGCATCGTGGGAAAGACCGAGGCGTCGGCGATGCGTACGTTGGGAACGTTTTTCAGCCTCAGCTCCGGGTCGACCACCGCCATCTCGTCGTCGGCCCGGCCCATGCGGCACGTCCCGGCCGGGTGGTAGACGGTGTGGTGCGCGGCCCGCCCGTACGCGGAAAGCTCCTGATCGGACCGCAACGCCGGCCCGGGCGCGATCTCGCGGGCGATCCACGACGCGAAGGGTTCGGTCGCGGCGACCTCGCGGGCCAGGCGCAGGCCGTCGACGATCGTGCGTTCGTCGTAGCCGCCGGGGTCGGTGAAGTAGCGGAAGTCGAGCAGCGGCTTGGTGGCCGGGCCGGCGTCGGCCAGCGTGAGGCGGCCGACGCTGCGCGGGCGGGGCACGTTGGGGGTCATGCCGAAACCGTGCTCGGGCACGTCGTAGCCGAGGCGCTCGGTGTTGACCGTGAACGGGATCTGATAGAGGTGGAACATCAGGTCGGGACGGTCGGCGGACGGGTCGCGGCGCACGAACAGGCCGGCGTCGGAGTCCATCGCGGACATCGGCGGGATCGGGCGGCTCGCCTCCCAGAGGATCAGTGACTCGGGGTGGTCGAGCAGGTTCGCCCCGACGCCGGGCAGGTCGTGTTGCGGTTTTATGCCGAGCTGCTCGAGGTCTTTTGCCGGGCCGATGCCGGAGAGGAGCAACAGTCTTGGCGTGTCCACGGCGCCGGCGCTGAGGACGTACTCATGTCGCGCCTTTATCCGTTTCACGTTTCGCCCGTTTTTTACGGATACACCGGTGCTCGGGTCGAGATGGTAGGCCCAGTGCTCGGTGAGGACCGTCAGGTTGGGGCGGTCGAGGTGCGGGTGCAGATAGGCGACCGAGGCCGACGACCGTACACCCGTCTCCGGGTAGTAGCCGACCGGGAAGAAGCCGGTGCCGTCGGCGAACGGCGCGGCGTTGAAGTTCTCGACGACCGGCACCCCGAGCGCGCGGTGACAGGCGGCGACGAAGTCCTCGGTCAGCGGGTTCCGGTCCTTCGGCGCGACCGGCACGATGTTCACCGCAAGACGCTTGAAGAGCGGAACCATTTCCTCGTACGACCACCCGGCGGCCCCCGCGTTCACCCAGTCGGCGAAATCGTCGGGCGGGGGCAGAAAACTGATCATGGTGTTGTGCGACGAGCAGCCACCCAGCACCCGGGCCCGCGCGTGCCGCAGATACGAGTTGCCGCGCGGCTGCGGGACGATCGGATAGTCGTAGTCGAACTCCGACTCGAGCAGGCCGAGCCAGTTGCGCAGGTGAAGAATCCGCTGGTCACCCACGTCGGACGGGCCGCCCTCGATGAGACAGACCTCGATGCCGGGGTCGGCCGACAGGCGCGAGGCGATGACCGAACCGGCCGTTCCGCCGCCGACGATGACCACGTCGTACTCGATGGTTTCCAGGATGCGCCACCTTCCGTCGCGCCCTCTCCCCGCCGTCGTCAAAGAATCATCAGGCGACGGCGCCGGTCAATGTCATCGACGGACTTTTACCTCTGTGCAACAAAGCACGCCCCCGTTCCGGGACCTTAGGATCACGTCGTGCCCCACCCGTACCTGGACGCGCCACCGCTGGCCTTCGCCCACCGCGGTGGCGCCGCCGACGGCGACGAGAACACCGCGGAGGCGTTCGAGCGGGCGGTGAAACTCGGTTACCGGTACGTCGAGACCGACGTGCACGCCACCGCCGACGGCGTGCCGGTCGTCTTCCACGACACCACCCTCGACCGGGTGACCGACGGCGCCGGCCGCATCTCGTCGATGACGTGGGCCGACCTGCGCTCGGTGCGGATCGGCGGGGCGGCCGCGGTCCCCCGCCTCGACGAGGTGCTGGCGGCCTGGCCCGAGATCCACTTCAACATCGACGTGAAGTCCGACGCCGGGGCCGAACCCGCGGTCTCGTGTGTGCAGGCCTCAGCCGCCGCCGACCGGGTGCTGCTGGCCTCGTTCAGCGACCGTCGCCTCGCCCGCATCCGGGCCCTGGCCGGCCCCACCGTCGCGACGTCGCTGGGCGTCCGCTCGGTGGCGATGCTGCGGATGGCCTCGCTGACCGGCCTGCCGCTACGGCTACCCCCGTCGGTCGCGGCCGTGCAGGTGCCGCCCCGGCAGGGCCCGGTCCCGATCGTCGACCGCCGCTTCCTGGCGTTCGCCCACCGCCTCGGCGTGCAGGTCCACGTGTGGACGATCGACGACCCGGCCGAGATGAACCGTCTGCTCGACCTGGGCGTCGACGGCATCATGACCGACCGCCTGACCGTGCTGCGAGACGTCTACCAGTCGCGCGGCCTCTGGCCGACCCCCTGACGAGCCCCAACCCCGCCGGCACCCGCATCGAGGGCGACACGCCCGGCGCCGTGTCACCCCGCGCGCCCGCCCACACCCACGTCAGCGCGGCGCGCCACACCACCTCGCGCGCCCGCCCACACCCACGTCAGCGCGGCGCGCCACACCACCCCGAGCGCCCGCCGCAGCCACGTCAGCGCAGCGCGCCACACCACCCCGAGCGCCCGGCCGCAACCACGTCAGCGCAGCGCGCCACCCCGCGCGCCCGGCCGCAGCCACGTCAGCGCAGCGCGCCACACCACCCCGAGCGCCCGGCCGCAACCACGTCAGCGCAGCACGCCACCCCGCGCGCCCGCCCACACCCACGTCAGCGCGGCGCGCCACACCACCCCGAGCGCCCGCCGCAGCCACTCCAGCGCGGCACGCCACCCCGCGCGCCCGGCCGCAACCACGTCAGCGCGGCGCGCCACACCACCGCGCACACCCGCCTGCCGCACGCCAACGCACCACGACAGCGCGACACGCCACATCAACCCGCGGGCCGAATCACCGCACCGGACGCGCACGCCCACCGCAACTACGACAGCGCTACCTCGCTCAACGCCCGCCCACACTCAGGACAGCGCGACACACCACCCCACCCGCGCGCCCACGCTCATGAGAGCCGCGCGCCATCGCGACCAGATGACCGTTCACGCCACCCCGCGACCGGTCGGGGCGTCAGTCGACCGTGATGGTTCCGGTGACCGCGGTGCCGGGGGCCGCGGGCGCGCCCGTGCCCTCGGGAATGCGCTGCGGCACGTTGATGCCGTGCGAGTAGTAGTGCATGCCCGGGAGTTCGCGCAGCACGTCGGTGACCTGCTCGGCGCCGTCGCCGGCCCAGAACGTCGCCTCGAACGCGAACTGGTCGCCGCTGGTGGCGCCGGGAGTCAGGACGCCCGTGTCTCTCAACTCGTACGTCTGACCGGGTTCGAGGTTGAAGTTGTGCACGTCGCAGAACTGCTCGGGACCGTAGAAGGCCGAGCTGGGGACGCCGGGACCGCCGTACCCGCAGTTGACGTCGGGGCCACCGGGCCGCCACCGCAGACCGGTGTCGCCGACGAGGCGCCACGTCAGGTCGGTGACCGTGGTGCTGCCCAGGTTCGTCACCTGCAGCACCACCTGGGCCTTGGTGGTCGAGTTGGGCACGTTGTAGGTGGCCGTGGCCGGTCCGGCGACGACGTTGACGTCGGTGGCGGTCAGGGCGGCCGTAGTCACGACCGGGTCGAAGCCGTCGGCCTCGATCGTGACCTGCACCGAACCGGACGTGCCGACCGCTGCCCCGGGCGCCGTCGCGAACAGTTGCGGCACCCGCCACGCGTCCGGCCCGCCCAGCGAACCGAGGTCGCAGCCGGTCGAGCAGTCCTGCCCGTCCAGCGTCACCGAAGCGAACCCGGCGCCGGTGGTGTCGACCGTCAGACGCACGCCGTCGAGCGACGCCGGAGCGGGCGTGCCGTTGGAGGCGATGACCACCGGCAGATAGGAACCGGTGATGGTGGAGACCCCTACGTCAGGGACGAGGAGGTCGAAGGGTGCGGGCTCGGCCGCGCCGGCGGGCGCGGGCAGAACCGCGACGGCCACCGCCACAACCGCGGCCGAGGTCAGCAAACGTCCCATGCTCTTCATCAGATCCCCCGTGATCGATGTGTTGAGTTCCAGCGACCCTAGCGCCCCCGGCACCGCCCCCGCAGCCCCGCGCCACCGTCCACAGCCGACCTGCGACCTTTTCGAAATGCTCGACAATCATGCTGGAATGGTTTTCCCAGGTTGCTCCAAGGTGCATCCGGCCGAACGTGGTCTACATTTTCCTGGGAGCGGGACGACCGGAGTCACCTCACGGTGACTCTCCGAGAAAGTTCCAGCTCAGCAAGATTTTTGCGATCATGGTTGAACCCTCCACATCATCCGTTCGGCTGATGTCCGGGGTTCGGCATGCGGCCCATATTTTTTCTTTAAGTTCTGGCTAAGAATCCATCAAGTTTGCTCCCGGAATTGCATTCCGGCGGGGTGGCTCTTACCGTCTGGGAGCCGGTCGGAAATTGGGCCGGGTGGATTCTTCGAAGATGAGGTATCACGCATGCGTAGGTCTGCTTACCGCCGCGCGGCCGCCACGCCGTCGGGACGCAACCGACGGCTGTTCGCGGTCGGGGCCGTGATCGCCGCCCTGGGTGCGGCCGTGGGCTTCGCCCAGATCTCCGGCGCCGCCGAGAACGACCGGCCCGAGGGCAGCGGAGCCGGCAAGGTCGTCAACGGACAGGTGATCCTCACTGACACTTGTATCGACAGCAACCTGACCCCGCACAACGGGTTCCAGGAGGGCAGCCGCTGCATCTCCACCGAGTTCGGTGAGGTCGGCGAGGCCAAGGACAACCCGAGCCTGCTGATCACCCAGGCTCCCGAGCGGGTCGCGGCCAACACGCCGTTCACGCTGACCATCAGCACCCGCAACCTGATCCGCGACCGCTTCCTCGCGGCCGGCAAGGGTGGCTACTACGTGGAGAGCTCGGTCCTCAAGGACGGGCTGGTCCGCGGCCACTTCCACACCGCGTGCCGGATGCTGCCGAGCACCGACGAGGCGCCCGCGCCCGACCCGGTTCCGGCCTTCTTCGTCGCGACCGAGGACAGCAAGGGCAGCGCGACCCCCGACGAGGTGGTCATCCAGGTGCCCGGCATGCCGGAGGACGGCATCGCGCAGTGCTCCTCGTGGGCCGGTGACGGCTCCCACCGCACGCCGATGATGGTGCGCGCCAACCAGACGCCCGCGATCGACGCCGTCCGCATCACCGTCGGCAACGCCGGTGGCGGCAACAACGGCGGGGGCAACAACGGTGGCGGCAACAACGGTGGCGGCAACAACGGTGGGAACAACGGCGGCGGCAACAACGGTGGGAACAACGGCGGCGGCAACAACGGTGGGAACAACGGCGGGGGCAACAACGGCGGCACGCCGGGCAACCCGAACACCACCGTCTCGCCGACCAAGCCTCCGGTGCAGACCCCGACGACCGCGCCGACCGTGAAGGACGACTTCACGCCCGACCCGACCAAGCCGGCCACCCAGCAGCCGACCAAGCCGACCGGCACCCGGCCGCCCGCGACGACGCAGCCGCCCGCCAACACCGGCGGCGGTAGCAACAACAGCGGCGGCAACAACAACGCCGGCAGCGGCAATGCCGGCAGCGGCAACGAGTCGGACTCGGGCGACGACGACGCCCCGGTGACCAAGGCCCCGAAGCCCCGCGCGACCACCAGCAGCGCGGCGCCCGCGGCCGGCGGCACCGACTACACCTACGACGACGGCCAGTTCAACTCGGGCAACAAGGCCCCGGTGGCCGACCAGGTCGCCCAGGTGCAGGCCGACGCCCCGAAGAAGGACGAAGGCGGCCTGCTCGCCCTGACCGGCAACAACACGGTCGCGGTGATCGGCGGCGCGGCGGTCCTCCTGATGATCGGCCTGATCATCATGGCCCTCACGCGGCGCCGGAGCCTCCCGGGCAGCACCTGGGAGTAGCCGGCCCGGCAACGACGACTAAGGGCGGTCCGCATCACGCGGGCCGCCCTTTTTCGTATGCTCCTTCCCGCGGCGCGCCCACCTCCCCCGTACGGCGCAATCGGCTCTTTCCGCGGGGTGCGAGCGCCCTCGACCGTGAGCGTGCGGCTGCCCTTTCCCGCGGGGTGCGAAGTGAGGGTAGCCTTACCAACGATGACCAACTGGCGCTCGTTCGACGGCGCCGAATCCCGGTAGCGAAGGACTAAGCATGGCTAACAGGCCGGCACGAGCAGCGACCGAGGCGGTCGTCACCCGGGTGGAGCAGCTCACCCCGCACATGGTCCGCGTGGTTCTCGGTGGCGAGGGCCTGCGCGCGATCACCGCGGGCGACTGCACCGACCACTACGTCAAGGTGCTGTTCCCGAAGGCCGGGGTGGCCTATCCGGAGCCGTTCGACATGGGCGCGATCCGCGAGAGCGTCGCCCGTGAGGACTGGCCCGCAGTCCGCACGTACACGGTCCGCCGCTGGCGCCCCGAGCTCCCCGAGATGTGGATCGACTTCGTGGTGCACGGCGACGAGGGCATCGCCGGCCCGTGGGCGGCCGCGGCCGCGCCCGGTGACGTGATCCGGTTCATGGGCCCCGGCGGCGGCTACGCGCCCAGCGCCGACGCCGACTGGCACCTGCTCGCGGGTGACGAGAGCGCGCTGCCCGCCATCGCCGCCGCGCTCGAGGGCATGCCGGCCGGTGCGCGCGTACGGGCGTACGTGGAAATCGAAAGCCCCGACGAGGAGCAGAAGCTCGAGACCCCGGCCGACGCGGAAATCACCTGGCTGCACCGCGACGGGCGCCCCGTGGGCGAGGCGCTGATCGAGGCCGTGAGGGGGTACGAGTTCCCGGCCGGCCGGCTGCAGGCGTTCGTGCACGGCGAGGCGAACTTCGTCAAGGATCTCCGCCGCTACCTGAAGAACGAGCGCGGCATCCCGATGGACCAGCTGTCGATCTCCGGCTACTGGCGTCGCGGCATGAACGAGGACGGCTGGCAGTCCTCCAAGCGCGAGTGGAACCAGCAGGTGGAACAGGAGCAGGACCGCGCGTGACCCCGATCTTCGGTGGGTCGATGATGTGTAAGTGGTGGTGGACGAGGAAGACCTGACCAACAAGCGCCGTGGGCGCACGGTCGCGCTGGTGGCGTTGCTGCTGGCCGCCGTGAACCTGCGGCTGGCGGTGACCAGCGTCGGCCCCGTGCTCGACGAGATCCGCTCCGGTCTTCACATGAGCTCGACCGTCGCCGGGCTGCTCGCATCGGTGCCGGTGGTGTGTTTCGCCGCCGTCGGCCTGACCGCGCCCCGCCTGGCCGGCCGCTTCGGGGCGTCCCGGGTGATCCTGGTCGGTCTCGCCGTGCTGGCGACCGGTCTCGCGGTACGCCCGTTCGCCCCCGGCACCACCCTGTTCCTGCTGCTCAGCCTGGTCGCGCTGGCCGGCATCGCGGTGGTCAACGTGCTGCTGCCGTCGGTCGTCAAGGACCGTTTCCCCGACCGCGTGGGCGCTACGACGGGCTTCTACACGGTCGCGCTCAACGTCGGCGCCACCACCGCCGCCGCGGCCACCGTCCCCCTCACCGAGCACACGTTCGGCGGCGACTGGCGGATCGGCCTGGCCTGCTGGGCCGCGGTCGCCCTGCTGGCCGTGCCGTCGTGGCTGCCCTTGGCCCGCGAACCGTTCGCCCGGCCCACCGAGGTCCGGACCGACGACCTCGTACGCGTGAGCCGCCACCCGGTCGCCTGGGCGCTGGCGGTCTATTTCGGCATGCAGTCCACCTCGGCGTACGTGATCATCGGCTGGCTCCCCCAGATCTACCGCGACGCCGGAGTGTCCGCCGAGACGGCCGGCGTCCTGTTCGCGCTCACGTCGTTCCTGGGCGTGCCGCTGGGCTTCGGTCTCTCCGCCCTGGCCGGCCGGGTGCGCAGCCAGTCCTGGATAGCCGTCGTCCTGGGCGTGTTCGGCCTGGCCGGCTATGGCGGCCTGTGGTGGGATCCCGCCGCCGCCCCGTGGCTGTGGGCCACCTTCCTGGGCATCGTCAACACCGCGTTCCCGCTGGTGCTGACCCTGATCGCCCTGCGCGGCCGCACCCCCGCCACGGTCGTGAAGCTGTCCGCTTTCGCCCAGAGCGTCGGCTACATCATCGCCATCCCCGGCCCGTTCCTGGTCGGCGCCCTGCACGACGCCACCGACGGCTGGCGGGCCCCCTTGGCGCTGGTGTTGTGCCTGATGGTGCCCCAGATCATCGCGGGTTGGTTCGCCGGCCGGGACCGCCAGGTCTAGGGCCCTATCCGGCGGATCACGCGGGAGTGAGGCGTACGGGCTCGGCTGACCGAGGCCGCCGAGCCCTCGCCCACCTGACCGCGCCGCGCCCTGCTGATCGCCCTGCTGACCCCACTCGCTTGATCGCGCCCGTTTGATCGCACAGGACTGGCCGCGCCTCGCCCATCGTGCCGGTCTGACCGCGCCCTCCGATCGCGCCGTCTTGATCCCGCGCACTTGATCTCGCGCTCTTGATCTCGCGCTCTTGATCTCGTTCTTTTGATCAAGTCCCGAAATAGGGGCCCACCCACCGGGGACCCCCGTCCCACAAGGAAAAAACTACGCCTGGGGACGGGGTCGGCGACTGGGTTGTCCACAGGCACGACGAGACCTTAACGTTGGTTATCCACAAGCACGCTGATCAATGGCCTGATGAGGCAGAGTGTGAGCCATGACCGGTGACGTGTGGGAGGTGGGCGACGCCTACGAGGCCTATGTCGGCCGGTGGAGCCGCCGGGTGGCCGTCGAGTTCGTGGGCTGGCTCGGTGTGCCGGCCGGGCGACGGTGGCTCGACGCCGGCTGCGGCACGGGGGCTCTCACCTCGGCGATCCTGGCTGCCCCGGCCGATGTCACCGGTGTCGACCCGTCGGCCGGCTTCCTGCGCAGTGCCCCACAAACGGCCGGCACCCGACAGACAGGCGGCACCCCACAGACAGGCGGCACCCCACAAACGGCCGGCGCTCGCCTGGTGGTCGGCGACGCGGCGGCCCTCCCTCTGCGCGACGCCAGCTTCGACGTCGTGGTCAGCGGACTGGCGCTCAACTTCGTGCCCCGCCCCGAGCAGGCGATCGCCGAGTTCGCGCGGGTGGCGGCGCCGGGGGCGGTCGTGGCGTCGTACGTCTGGGACTACGCGACCGGCATGCGGATGATGCGCTATTTCTGGGACGTCGCGGCCGAGGTCGTGCCGGCCGCCGCCGATCGTGACGAGGGGTCGCGCTTCCCGATCTGTCATGAGCCGGCGCTCCGGGCGGCCTGGGCGGGGGCCGGGTTCACCGAGGTCGCCACGCGGGCGATCGAGATCCCCACCGTGTTCTCCGGGTTCGACGACTTCTGGCGGCCGTTCCTCGGTGGTCAGGGCGCGGCCCCGGCATATCTGGCGACCCTCGGGGAGGACGAACAGATGGAGATCCGCGAACGACTACGGGAACGCCTGCCGGACGGGCCCGACGGCAGCATCGCCCTCACCGCGTCCGCGTGGGCGGTGCGCGGCCTGGCGCCGGCCCCGGGCGACGCATGACGCGGCCCGGCCCAGCGGACCAGCCGACCCCACCCATCACACGAGAAGAACAGAACCCCGGCACGACAGGCCACAGCCTGATACCGACGCAACGCGCGAGTCTGGAGGCGGCGGCCCACGAGCCCGTCGCGGCGCATCGCGCAAAACCGGGCGGGGCAGCAGACGAGCAGAAGCCGGCCGAAGAACCGACCCCGGCGCAACGCATGGCGGCGATCGGCATCGTGCAGGTGGGTGATCCGGGGTTGCGCAGACCGGCCCAACCCTTCGACCTGCCCCGCGAGGCCGCCGAGGCGTACGAGGTCGTCGAAAGCATCCGTACGGCGATGGACCGCGTAGCCGAGGCCCACCAGTTCGCCAAGGGCATGGGCATGGCGGCGCCGCAGATCGGCCTCGACCGGGCCGCCGCCGTCATCCGCACCGCCGAGGGTGAACTCGTGCTGCTCAATCCGCGCGTGACCGACCAGGCGGCCGAGCGCGACATCCGGTTCGAGGGCTGCCTCAGCTTCTTCGACGTCCGGGGCGAGGTCGAGCGCCCGGCCTGCGTCGCGGTCGAGCACCGGCGGCCCGACGGCACTGTCGAGACCACACGGTTCAGCGGCGGCCTGGCCCGGCACGTGCTCCACGAGATCGACCACCTGGAGGGCCGCCTCTACACCGACCGCATGCCCACCGGCACGACCGTCATCCCGCTCTCGGAATATCAGGGCACCGGCCGCCCGTGGAGCGAACCTTAGGCGGCCAGGTCTCCCCACGCCGACGGCGCACGCTCGGCGAACCTCCAGCGCAGACGGATCTGGCTGGTCAGCAGCAGTTCGCGCAACCGCAGCGTGTAGACGACCGTGCCGTTCTCCCCGGGTGCCTCGGTCGGCGAGAACCCCTTGATGCCCGCGTACGAGAGAATCTCCGCGCTCACCTCGGCGGCGAGCGCGGCCGGCAGCCGGAGCGACATGGTCAGCGCCCGGGTCGGGAACCGGATGTCGCGCTGGAACCACTGGCCCCACAGGCTGGCGGGCACCCGGTAGGAATAGGTCACCCGTGTGCGCTCGCCCGGATAGAGCGGGAACCTCGCCCGGGCGTTGCCGAAGACCAGCACCATTTTCACGTACGCATCGGAGGAGCGCGTCACGCTCACGTCCATCGGTTCGGGCCGGTCGTCGCCGACGAACGCCTCGAAGTCGAGGTCGGACAGCTGCAGCGGGCTCTCGGCGTAGAGCCGGCGCGACACCCCGGGCTGGTCGGGGAAGCGGTCGACGTCGACGCGCACGGGGTAGCACGTGACGGGCCGGTCGCCGACGTTGCGCACCACACGCTCGACGCGGCAGGAGTACCAGCCCTCGGCGTACGTGAGGGTGGCGTTCTCCTCCTCGATCACCAGTGTGGCCGGCAGCATCGGGCTGGGCTCGTAGTCGTTGCGGAGGACCGGCGACGGCGTGGGCTCACCGGCGGCCTGCCGGCACTGCTCGTACCGCGAGATGATTTCACCCCCGCTCGCCAGGACCGCCTCGGCGCGGCCGGCGAACTCGAGGGTCGGGTGGTGGCGCAGGCTCTCCACGTGGCTGATGTACGACGGGTGGTAACCCATGGACGCGGCGAGCTGCTTCTTGGAGAGGCCCCGGCGGGTGCGCCAGGCGGTGAGCACCTGTGCGAACGCGGCGCGGGCCGTGAGCTCGAGTTGTGAGGTCATCACACACTCCTGAAGGGACGCTGTCCGGCCATGATGCCCCACCGGCAACCACCCGGCCAGAGTCAGCGTGGTCACTTTACGGATTCAGAAGATTACTCTGTGCACACTTGAATGACCGTTCATCCTGTTGAATCATGCTCGCAGCAGAGCTGCCACGCGGCGCAAACCGCTCCCCGCAGACGCCGAACTCCCCGCGGCGGTGGCACAGCAGGCCGGGACAACCCCCGAATCGAAGCTCCCGCTCAGTCATGCCGTCATGTCGCGCGGCCGGTGGTCGTACGGCGCAAGGGTTTTCCCTGATTCGGTGACGAGCGTCGATGCCTACCGTCTCACCATCGGACCTTGAGCCCGCCCTAAACCCCCGGGCGGGAAAGGAGTACCCGCGTGAAACGTCGAACCCCTCTGATCATCGCGCTGGCGGCCGGAACCGCGGCCGCCGGGGCCATGGTCGCGGTGACCGGGCCGGCCACCGCGGCGCCGCAGGATCCCTCGGCCGCCGCCGCGCTGGCCGCCGACAAGGCGGACGCCCTCGTCGCGAGCCGCCCGGCGATCCTGCACGCCGGCTCGAACGAGACCTTCCAGCAGCAGAAGGTCATCCAGTCCTCCGGACTCAACTACGTGCCCTACAAGCGCACCTACAAGGGCTTCCCGGTCGAGGGCGGCGACTTCGTCGTGGTCACCGACGCGGCCGGGCAGACGAAGGCCACCTCGGTCGCGCAGAGCGCCCCGATCGGCGAGCTCTCCACCGTCGCCAAGATCGCTGACAGCGCGGCCGCGGCGACGGCCAAGGCCCAGCTCAAGACCGTGACCACCGTCGAGGGCACAAAGCTGGTCGTGCTCGCCGAGGAGGGCGCGGCCGCCAAGCTGGCCTGGCAGACCACGGTCGCCGGCACCAACGCCGAAGGCCCGAGCCGCCTGACCGTTGACGTGGACGCCGCCACCGGCAAGGTGCTGCGCACCACCGAGCGGGTCATCGACGTCACCGGAACCGGAACCGGCTGGATCAACGGCTCGGTCTCGATCGACACCACCCAGTCCGGCTCGACCTATCTGCTGCAGGACCCCAGCCACACCACGATCCGCTGCCAGAACGCCTCGGGCAACACGACGTTCAGCGGCTCCGACAACGTGTGGGGCAACGGCTCCGGCACCGACCGGGAGACCGGTTGCGTCGACGCGTTCTACGTCGCGCAGAAGCAGTACGCGATGCTCTCGTCGTGGCTCGGCCGCAACGGCCAGAACGGCAGCGGCGGCGCGTGGCCGATCCGTGTCGGCCTGAACGACCAGAACGCGTACTACGACGGCACGCAGGTGCAGATCGGCAAGAACACGGCCGGGCAGTGGATCGCCTCGGCCGACGTGGTCGGGCACGAGCTGGGCCATGGCATCGACGACACCACCCCCGGCGGCATCTCCCGCTCGGGCACCCAGGAGTTCGTCGCCGACACCATCGGCGCGGCCACCGAGTGGTACATCAACAACCCCAACGACGCCCCCGACTACCAGGTCGGCGAGGAGGTCAACCTGGTCGGCAGCGGCCCGATCCGGTACATGTACAACCCGTCGCTGGCCGGCGACAGCAACTGCTACTCCAGCAGCACCCCCGGCTCCGAGGTCCACGCGGCGGCCGGCCCCGGCAACCACTGGTTCTACCTGATGGCCGAGGGCACCAACCCGACCAACGGGCAGCCGGCCAGCACCCGCTGCTCCGGCTCGGGCGCGATCACCGGTCTCGGCATCCAGAACGCCATCAAGATCATGTACAACGCGATGCTGATGAAGACGTCCAGCTCGTCGTACCTGAAGTACCGCACCTGGACGCTGACCGCGGCCAAGAACCTCTTCCCGAACAGCTGCACCGAGTTCAACACGGTCAAGGCGGCCTGGGACGCGGTCAGCGTGCCCGCCCAGTCGGCCGACCCGACCTGCACCGGTGGCGGCACCACCCCGCCGCCCACCACCACGCCGCCGCCGAGCGGCTCGTGCACCGGCACCAACGCCACCGACGTCACGATCCCCGACGCCGGCTCCGCGGTGAGCAGCAGCATCGCGATCAGCAACTGCGCCCGGGCCGCCTCGGCGACCTCGACGATCGCGGTCAACATCGTCCACACCTACCGGGGTGACCTGAGGGTCGACCTGGTAGCCCCGGACGGCACGGTCTACAACCTGAAGGCGACGTCGAGCTCCGACAGCGCCGACAACGTCAACACGACCTACACCAAGAACCTGTCGAGCGAGCAGGCCAACGGCACCTGGCAGCTGCGGGTGCAGGACGTCTACTCGCAGGACACCGGCTACATCAACACCTGGACGCTGACCGTCTGATCGTCCTTCCCCCTGACGCGGGACCGGCTTGACGCAGCCGGTCCCGCGTCCCTTTTCGCCCTGGTTGTCGGATCAGCGGGTGCGCGCAGGTTGCCCCGCGTTGCCTTCCGGGTCCGCTTCTTCATCCGGCGCCGCGCTCCCCGATCGGTATCGCTGACAGCAACCGAACGTCAGAAGGAGCCAGATCTTGAAGCGTTTCGTCCGCAAGGCCGTCGTTGCCGCCGCCATCATCGCCATCCCGACCCTCGTCGGCGCCCCCGCGTTCGCGGCCGCCACCGCCGAGGCGCCGAAGAAGGTTGCGGTTGCCGACCAGGCCGCGTACGAGACCGAGGTCGTCAAGCTGACCAACGCCGAGCGCACCGCCCGCGGCTGCAAGGCCCTGCGGATCGACGACCGCCTGGTCACCGCCGCCCGCGCCCACAGCACGGACATGGTCAAGCAGAACTTCTTCAGCCACACCGGTTCCGACGGCAGCAACTTCGTCACCCGCGAGGTGCGCGCCGGCTACCCGCGCAACGGCGCTTCGGCCGAGAACATCGCGTGGGGCTACCGCACGCCGCAGCAGGTCGTGACCGGCTGGATGAACAGCCCCGGCCACCGCAAGAACATCCTGAACTGCGCGAGCACCGCAGTCGGCGTGGGCGTGGCCTACACGTCGGGCGGCGCCCCCTACTGGACCCAGGACTTCGGTCGGGTCTGACAACGTAACCAAGGTCAAGATCTGGATGTCCCGGACGCTCAAGATCAAGCTCCGGGGCCGGATGTCCCAACGGGGTGGCGGGTGACCGTCGCTCCGCCCCACCAAAACAAGGTCAAGAGCTTGATGTCCCGGCTGGGTGGTGGGTGACGGACCGTCGCTCCCGCGGGGACCGCGGCGGGCTTCGCTGGCCGCTGGCGCGTCCAGAACGCGAACCCCACCACGGCGACGTGAGTGAGCGGTTGCGCCCAAAACCCAAGTCAAAGGCCAAGCCCCAACGACCGGTGCCGCGCCTGACCTTGATCAAGTTGGCCTACTGGTAGTTACCCAGCCCCCGCCTCTCCACTGGGGGGCGACCCCGCAGCCAGGCTAACGAACGGGGCTGAGAGGAAGGCCGGTTGTCCACAGGCCGCATCGATGTCCACAACCGAAATGCCGCACAGCGCCCGCTGTGCGGCATTTCTGTCTTGTGGCACTGAAAGTTAAGTTGCCATTACTAAGGGCGATCAAGGGGTGGTCAGGCGGGGCGGAACGAGCCCCGGGCGGCGGGGGCGGCGTGCTTGATCATCAGGTGGCGGGTCACCGAGTACTCGCCGACGGCCTCCTGGCTCATGTCCTTGCCGAAGCCTGAGCCCTTCACGCCGCCGTGCGGTGCCTCGGAAGCGATCGGCAAGTGGTCGTTGATCCAGGTCACGCCCACGTCCAAGCGGTTCGCCACCCGCAGCGCACGTCCCACGTCCCTGGTCCAGATCGACGACGCCAACCCGTAGCGCACGTCATTCGCCAGCCGAACGGCGTGATCTTCGGGCGACGAAGACGACGAGGACGAGGACGACGAGGAAGAGAACGGCACCACGACCACGACCGGGCCGAAGATCTCGTCCTGCACGATCTCGCTGCGCTGGTCGGCGTCCAGCACCAAGGTGGGCGGGAAGTAGAAGCCCGGCCCGGAAGGAACACGGCCCCCGACCGCCACCCGAGCCCCGTCGGCCACGGCCCGCGAGACGAAGCCCGAGACCCGCTCCCGGTGCGCGGCGGAGATCAGCGGCCCGACGTCGGTCCCGGCATCCCACGGGTCACCAGCACGAACCCGCCCCAGCGCGGACGCCAGCGCCTCGACCGCGTCGTCGTAGACATCGTCCGAGACGTAGACCCGCGTCGCCGCCGTGCAGTCCTGCCCGGTGTTGTAGGTGGCACCCATCGCCACCCCGGCCGCCATCTCCTCGAGGTCGGCATCCGCGAACACGATGGCCGGCGCCTTACCCCCGAGTTCCAGGTGTACGCGTTTCAGCCCGTCCACGGCCCCCCGCATGACCTCGCGCCCGGTCGCCGTCGAGCCGGTCACGCTGACCATGTCCACGCCCGGGTCGCGGACCAGCGCCGACCCGACCTCGGCACCCCCGGTCACCGCCTGAACCAGCCCGGCCGGCGCCCCGGCTTCCTCGAAGAGCCGCACCAGGGCCAGCGTGCTCCGGGGCGTCTGCGGCGCCGGTTTGATCACCACGGCGTTGCCCGCGGCCACGGCCGGCCCGATCTTCCAGACCGCCATGATCAGCGGGAAGTTCCAGGGCGCGATGCTGCCGACCACGCCGATCGGCCGCCGGACCAGCATCGACGTGTAACCGGCGGAGAGCGTCCCGGCGCCGGTGCCGTCCAGCGACCGCGCCGCCCCGGCGAAGAACCGCAGGTTGTCCACGCCGAACGGCAACTCGCCGTCCCGCATCACCGCCAGCGGTTTCCCGGTCTCCTCCACCTCGAGCCGGGTCAGCTCCTCGGCGTCCCGCTCGACCAGGTCGGCCACGCGCAACAACACACGCGCCCGATCGCTGGGCGTCGCGTCGCGCCACTCCTCAAACGCGGCCCGGCCCCGCGCGACCGTCGCGGAGACGTCCGTGACATCGCTCTCCGGAACATCCGAGACGACCGCACCGGAGGCCGGATTGATCAATGAGGTCATGGGCGCACCGATCCCGTCACGCAAGAGGTGGTCAGGGTCACGCGCGAGCCGAGCCAGGTCACCCGCGGGCCGAGCCGAGTCACACGCGGGCCGAGCCAGCTCATGCGCGGGTCGAGCCAGGTCATGCGCGAGCCGAGCCGATCTTCTCGATGGCGTCGGCCGCCAGCCGCAGCCCGTCCGCCGACCGGATCGACTCGCTCACGGTGGCCAAGCGGGAGGCCAGCGCGGAATCCCCCAGCAGCCGGTCGATCGCCCCACGCATCTCGTCCGGCGTGAAGCGGTACGGGTCGAGGCGTACGCCAAAACCGGTCTCGTGCACCCGCTGCGCGTTGTCGTACTGGTCCCAGAAGAGCGGCAGCACGATCATCGGCTTGCCGAAGTGCATGGCCTCGGTGGTCGTGTTGTTGCCGCCGTGGGTGATCACCAGGTCGACCAGCGGCAGGATGCTGGTCTGGGGCAGGAACTCGGCGCCGATCATGTTGTCGGCCAGCTCGAACTCGGCGTGCAGCGGCCCCTTGGAGACGATGTATCGGTGCGGGGTCTCGGCCAGCGCCGCGATCACCCGCCGCATCAGCTCCACGTCGGCCGACCCGAGCGAGCCCAGGCTGAAGTAGATGATCTTGGAGCCGTCCACAAAGTCAGCGGGCAGGGAAAAGGAGGCGTCGGTCTCGCGCACGGACGACTCGAGCCGCTGCCAGGTGTCGTCGAGCGGCCGCGCCGCCGTGTAGTCCAACGCGGCCGGATAGACGTACAGGTTCAGGTCACCGTCGTGGATGAACTCCAGGTCGGGCAACGCCGGTGCGCCCTGCTCGACGACCCACGCGTTGAACGCCTCCCACATCGGACGGTGGGTGCGGTCGTACTCGGAGCGGAATTCCTCCCATCCCGTACGGTCGTCGGCCGCATAACCGCTGAACACGGGCGCGATGTCCGGGCCCTTCACCTCGAGCGGGTTGCACGACACGATCCGTACGAAGGGGACGCCGGCCGTGGTGAGCGCGGGGAACGCGACCACGTTGTCCTCGACGATGACGTCCGGCCGGACCCGGGCGATGATCTCGGTGAGGGTCGGCTGGCAGAACTTCGCGCCGTCGATCAGCTCCTGCCAGACCGGCTTGACCCAGGTGTCGAGCTGCTCGATCGTCGGCTTGCGGAACTCGGGCGCGGTGTCGCGGATGAAGTCCTTCCAGAACTGCCCGGCGTCCTGCGGGGTGTCCGGTTCTCCGGCGAGGTGCACGAGGTCTTCTTCGAAGCCCAGCGCGGTCAGCTTCCCCGCCCAGGAGGCTTCGGCGGCGAAGACCACCCGGTGGCCGCGGCGGCGCAGCACGTCGCCGATGCCGATGCAGTTGTTGGTCGGCCCGTACGCGCTCTCGGGCATGAAAAGTACCGTCAGGGGCATCGCGACTCCCGGCCTCGACGAAGCAAGCGCTTGTTGAACGGCAATTCAACAAGTGGTCTTGCGCGAGGTCAATACCCAGAGCCTATGGTTGTCGGCGACAGTTGATGATCGGAAGAAACGGAAACACCTTGGCAACCCGGAAGACCCGCAGCGAACGCCGGGCCGACCTCGTCGAGGCGGCCCGCCGGGCGATGATCCAGCACGGCCCGGGCGGGGTGCTGCTCAACCAGGTCGCCGAGGAGGCCGGGCTGACCTCCGGCGCCGTGCTCTACCACTATCCCGACCTGAGCGACCTGCTGCTCGAGGCCAACCAGGCCGGCATGGAACGCTTCTACGCCGAGCGGATGCGCCGGATCGCCGGGCTCACCGACCCGGTCGAGAAGCTGGTCGTCACGATCCGGTCGGGCCTGCCCACCGACGCCGAGGATTCCGACGTACGGCTGTTGTGCGAGCTGGGCGGGTCGGCCGGGCGCAACCGGGTCTACGCGGCCCTGCTCACTACGCTGTTCGACCGCCAGGTGTCGATGTATCAGACGATCCTCGAGCTGGGCGCCGCGCGGGGCATCTTCACGCTGGCCACCGACTCGCAGACGATCGGCCGCAATCTGGTCGCGCTGGAGGACGCGTACGGCTATCGGATCGTCGCCCGGCATCCCACGCTCGACGCCGCGACCGCCGAGGAGCTCATTCTCTCGTACGCCCGGCAGGCCACCGCCAATCCGCTGGAGCTCAGCCGATGACCGGCAGATCGGCCGAGCTGGTCCACAGGATCATCAATGGCGACGAGACCGTACGCATCTTCGTCCCCATAATTCAGGACATAGAGGCGACCGAGCGCCCGATCACCGTCGACCAGACCAACGAGTCGGTAGTCGTCGGCGAGAAACTGGTCGTCAAATGGATGCGCACCCCGGCCCCCGACCGCTCCACCCGGATCCTGGCCCACCTGGCCGCCAACGGCTTCCGCCGGATGCCCACCCCGCACGCCGCCCTCTTCGACGGCGACAACCTGGTGGCCCTGGTGACCGAGTTCCTGCCGGACGGCCAGGACGGCTACGACTGGTGCGTCGATGACCTGCTAGCCGAACTGGACGGCGGCCCACCCACTAGAATCGGGACCGAGCTGGACGACAGCGACGGCAGCCCACCCACCAGAATCGGGACCGAGCTGGACGGCAGCGACAGCGGCCCACCCACCGGAATCGGGGCCGAACTGGGCGCCCTCACCGCCGAGATGCACGCCGCCCTGGCCACGCCATCGGTTCACATTCCCCACCCGATCTTTGCCGCCGCGCCCGCCGACGGCTGGGCCGACCTGCTGGACGAGGCGCTGGCCACCGCCGACGTCGACGAGTCACCGGCCACGGCGACCGAGCCCTGGGCACCCGCCACCGACGCGGCGGAGTGGCTGAGGTCGATGCGGCCCCGGCTGGCGGCCGATCTCGACTCGCCCGCCCGCCGGAACCCGGGCCCGGCCATCCACCTGCACGGCGACCTGCACGTGGGCCAGATCCTGCGCTGGCGCGACGGCTACGCGGTGATCGACTTCGACGGCAACCCGACCCGGGCCGCGCGGGCCGAGCCGGTCGCGCGGGACGTGGCCCAGCTGCGGATGAGCGTGCTGCACGTCGCCGAGATCGCCAACAAGCGCACCGGCGGCCGGCACCGCGACGCCCTGGTCGAGTGGGGCCGCCGTGCCGCCGATGACCTGCTTACGGCGTACGGGAAAGGTCTTGATCTCGCGGGTCTCGGCGACCTGTTCCGAGGTGAGCTGCTGCGGCCGTTCGAGGTCGAGCAGGAGTGCCGCGAGCTCGTCTACGCGGACCGGTTCCTCCCCCGCTGGCGATACGCGCCGGTGGGTGTCCTGCGTTCCTGGTACGGGTGATCCGATTGCATCCCGCCCTGTTCCTGGCCGACCTCGAGGCCAAGCCGGCCGCCCTGCGCGAGCTGGCCCTTTTCGCGGGCGACGACCCGTGGGCCGTCCTCGAGAAGCCGTCGCGGGTGACCTTCGTCGGCATGGGCAGCTCCCGCTACGCCGCCCTGGTCGCGGCCCGTCGCCTGCGCCGGGCCGGCATCGACGCCGTCGCCGAGTACGCGTCCGACGAGCTACCCGACTGGGACAGCCTGCTGATCGCGATCTCGGCGTCCGGCACGAGCGCCGAGACGCTGGACGCGATCGCCGGCCGCTCCTATGTGGCGATGACCAACGATCCGGATTCCCCGCTGGCCAAGGGGGCCACGGCCGTGATCGACATGCATGCCGGAGCCGAGGCGGGCGGTGTCGCCTGCCGGTCCTTCCAGCACACGAGCCTGCTGCTGGACGCGCTGGTGCGCCGGCTGTCGGGTGAGAACACCGAGGGCACCGTACGGCTGATCGACCGCACCGCCGAGGCGACCACCGACCTGCTGGACCGCCGTGACTCCTGGCTGCCCGCGATCAGTGACCTGCTGGCCGACGGCGACGGCGTCTATCCGATCGCGCCGGTCGACCGGATCTCCTCCGCGCTGCAGTCGGCGCTCATGTTCCGTGAGGGGCCGCGCCGCCCTGCCGACGGCTGCGAGACGGGCGACTGGGCGCACGTCGACGTCTACCTGACGAAGACGCTGCGTTACCGTGCACTGCTGTTTCCGGGGTCGCGGTACGACGAGCAGGCACTCGATTGGATGCGCCGGCGAAACTCTCCCTACGTATCGGTGGGAGACGATGTGGCGGGCGCCGCGGGAACGGTTCGCTTTCGCCATGACGACGATCCGGGGGTACGTCTGGCGACCGAAACCCTGGTCGCGGAACTGGTGGCCGCGAAATGGTGGGGAGACGTCGCACAAAGTTCACCGGAATGAGTGAGAATGGTGATTCTTAGTGCGGGTGCCGCGACGCCCGGTAATCAGGGCCACGGCACCCGGAGATGACCTTCAGTATGCGCTTGGAATCTGTGCGTACCTATCGATAGGATTCGTTTACGCGTCGAGGTCGAATTCGCCGTCCTTGGCCGAGCCGAGGAAGGCCGCCCACTCCTGTTGAGTGAACATCAGTGCAGGACCGGAGCGGTCCTTGCTGTCCCGGACAGCGACGCCCTGGTCGAGGAACGCGACCTCGACACAGTTGTTTCCGCCGTTGCCGTTGCTGCGGCTGGCCTTCTTCCAGACCGCGCCGGTGAGAACAGCAGCGTTTAGCTGGTGCGTGAGCATACTCAAGCACCCCCCTTCACTATGCGGTTGTGTCGGTCGAGGTGGCCTACGCGACGAGCAGGCTCTCGATCATCTTGATGGTCATTCGGTGGTCGAGCGCCCGGGCGCTCAATCGCTCGAACTCTTGGCGGTATCGAACAACCTCGGCCGGTTGCTCTTCGTAGTAGTCTCCCGCAAGACCTTCAAGATAGACAACATCCAAATGGGTGGTCTCCCGGAACTCCAAAAGCGCTGCTGAACCGCCGAGGAAGGTGTGTTCGCCGGCACTGAAGGGGAGAATCTGCAGCATCACGTTGGGTAATTGAGCAACCTCGATCAGATGCCGAAGCTGTTCGTTCATCACCTCGTCACCGCCCACCACCCGGCGCACCACCGACTCGTCGATGATGGCGGTGAGTTCGAGCGGCCGTTCGCCGCGCAGCCGCACCTGACGGGTCAGGCGCAGGGAGACGCGGCGGTCGGTCTGCTGCGGTGACTCGTTGGACCGGCCGGTGCGGATGAGCGCGCGCATGTACGCCTCGGTCTGGAGCAGACCGGGCACGATGATCGGTTCCCAGGCGCGCATCGAGGCGGCGGCCGCCTCGAGACCGACAAAGTTGCCGGGACGCATGATGTCGCGGTAATCCGTCCACCATGTCCGCTCGCGCGAGAGCCGGGCCAGTTCGACCAGCGCCTCGCGATAGTCCTGATCACCGACGCCATAGAGCGTCAGCAGGTCTTTTACGTCGCGTGGGGTCACCGCCACACGCGCCGTCTCTATACGCGTGACTTTCGCGGCGTGCCACTCGAAATGCCTCGAGACGTTCTCTTGCGTCAGCCCTGCCGCTTCGCGACACCGTTTGAGTTCCGCTCCCAGGCGGCGACGGCGCAGGGTTGGCCCTTCATCTACGGACACCTGGACTCCCTCGGTCCTGATGGGACCGATAGTACGGCCCAGGCCTTCATGATCCAAACACGGAGCACCAAACAAAAAGTACTAGCCTTCTTGTATTGGCCCTTCCGGCGGGTACATGATGCGCGGACATCGAGTCACAGCGTTTTCTACCGACAGTGATCATCGCGGCCATGGTGGTCACTGCCAACCCGACCAAAGACCATCAAGACGTTGTCTAAGGGGCGTGGCGGCGTGTTGGCTGACCAGTACTTCCTGATCGCACACGAGGACCGCACCGGCCGGTCCCGTCTCCATCCACGTGCGACCGGCCTAGGCCTGGCCGCTGCACTACTCGGCGAGCTCATCCTCGAAGGACGGATCGGCATTTCGGACGGAGATCTGATCATCCTCGACCGGCATCCCCCGTCGGACGCGCTCGCGCACGACATTCTCGACCTGCTGGTGGCCCAGCCGCAACACCGGGACGTCCGGATCTGGCTGGCCTTCCTCTCTCAGGACGCGGCGATCCGTGTCGGTGAACGCCTTTCCCGCCTGGGCGCGGTCGAGGTCGTCACCAAACGACGGATGCTGTCGACCGAGACCCTCTATATGCCCAACAGCGCGGCGCAACGCAATGCCGCCGCGTGGGCGCCGGCCCGGCTGGCGAACCTGCTGGTCCGCGGGATCGGCATGAGCATCAGTGACCGGGTGCTGATCGGCCTGGTGGCCGCCACCGGCCTCACCCGTCACGTGCTCTACGACTTCGAAGCGCATAGGCACGCGTTCCAGTCCTTGCCGAGCGCGGTCGGATCCCTCCCCGCAGACCTGCGGGAACTCGTCGAATACACCGAAGCCTCCGTGGGCTCGGTCGTCACTGTCGGCCGTCGGTGAACGGCACCGGGCGCCACCACCTCGGGCGCCACAACTCTGATCATTGGGCCGGGAGGCTGTTGATGGCGCAGATGCAACCCGCAGAACCGGACATCGTCACGAAGGCGTTGGCCAAGAACAGGCTGGGCGTCCCGTCGGTGGTGTTCTTCGGAGTCGCGGGCGCTGCCCCGCTCACCGTGATCATCGGATCGATCACGACCATCTACGCGATCATCGGCAGCACCGCCGTACCGATCGCCTATCTGGTCACGGCGGGACTGCTCTCCCTGTTCACCGTCGGCTTCGTCGCGATGAGCCGGCACATCGTCAACACCGGAGCGTTCTACTCCTATATCTCGCACGGATTGGGTCGCATCATCGGCGTAGGAGCGGCCTTCGTGGCCCTACCGGCCTACTCCCTGATGCAGATAGGACTGTTCGGGCTGTTCGGTTCGGTCGCCAGCGGCATCCTCTCCGCCTTCGGTTTCGCCGTCCCCTGGTACGCCTGCGCGATAGCGGCCTGGTTCGCGGTGGCCATCCTCGGCCTGCTCTGGGTCGACCTGAGCGGCAAGGTCCTGGCGGTCCTGCTGGTGCTCGAGATCAGCATCGTGCTGATCTACGACCTGGTCATGATCGGCAACCCGGCCAACGGCCACATCACTTTCTCGCAGTTCTCCCCGGCACCGCTGGCGACCCCGGTGGTCGGCATCCTGCTGGTGCTGGCGATCGCCGGCTTCGTCGGCTTCGAGGCCACCGTGGTCCTCTCCGAGGAGGCCAAGGACCCGAAGCGCACGATCGCCCGGGCCACTCACATCGCGGTGATCCTGGCCGGTGTTCTCTGCTCGATCTCGGCCTGGGCGATGTCCGTCAACACCGGACCCGACCAGATCGCCGCCCGGGCCGCCGAACATCAGACCGACCTCGTCTTCCAACTCGTCGGGCCGCACCTCCCCGGCTTCCTGGTCGACCTGGGCTACGTCCTGTTCCTCACGAGCGTGTTCGCGGCGCTGCTGGCGTTCCACGCCGCGGTCTCGCGCTACCAGTTCGCTCTGGGGCGCGAAGGCGTGCTCCCGGCCGCGTGGGGCCGCACCCACCCGCGTACGGGCGCTCCTCTTCTCGGTTCCATCACCCAGAGCGTGCTGGCCATCATCGTGCTCAGCCTGTACGCCCTCGTCGGCTCCGACCCGCTGGTCTTCGTCTTCGCGTGGCTCACGACGATCGGCGGCCTGGGCGTTCTGATTCTCATGTGGGCGGCGTCGGCCGCGGTGCTGGCCTTCTTCATGAGAAACCGGCGCGGGGAAAGCGTCTGGAAGGCCTACATCGCGCCGGCCACGGCATTCCTGCTGCTGACCGTCGTGCTGGCCGCGACGTGTATCGGATTCGGCGAACTGCTCCAGGTCGACGGCGACTCGCCGTTCCAGTGGCTCATTCCGGCCCTCTATCTGGCCGTCGCCGTGGTCGGCTTCGTCTGGGCCATGATCATGCGGGCCGCGCGTCCGGAGGTGTATGCGGCGATCGGCCGTGGCACCGAGGGGCGGGTGAGTGTCGTCCCTGACAACACATCGTCGCTGCGGCCGCTGCACGCCGACCCGGTGGGCGCCCGCAGCGGATATCCCTACTGATTTCCCGAGGCTGCCATGGACGTACGCGAGACGTCGCGCCGGCCGTGGGAAAAGAACCGCACGGTGAAGGAGGTGGCCGCACTCGAAAACGCAGCTACCCGATGACCATCGCATCCCCTCCGATGTGGAGGTTGCCTATGGCATGAAGGTTTCCCCCCAGCTCCGCGGCAGACCGTCGGCAAAGTCGGCGGCCTGCCGCGTTTTGTGCCGTCAGGCCGCGGTGGGGAATTCGTAGAGCCAGTACGACTGCTGGTCGATCCGGGTGAACTTCATGTTGTCGGAGAGACGGCTCACCATCATCCGGAACACCCGCGACATCCGACGGACCTCGTCGTTGTGGTTGCAGATGTCCAGACAAACCAGGCCGTTCTGAGCCGACGCCACCATGTACATCTGCTCGACGAGCTGGGCAAACGCCTCGCGGCCCTGGGCTTCCGGGCTCACCGCGACGAAGCCGATGTACCAGATCTTGCGAGCGGCGTACTGATCGGGCCAGTGCCGCTCGAAGTACTGAGGTGCGATGAGGGGTACAGCGTCGAGATCATTCGTGTAGGTCGCTACACCGCAGATCGTGCCGTCGTCATCGAGGGCAAGATACTTGTCGACCCGTGGGTCTTCCATGACCGCGTCGAACTCGGGCCGGAACATCAGATGCCGCTGAACCGCCAGGTGGTTCAGCTCTTCGAACGCATCCCGGTACATGGTCCACATTGTCTCGTGGAGCGCTTGGTCGGTGATCCGGTCGATGACTTTGATAAGCATGCTCGGCTCCCCCGCAGGCCGCCGCCAGGTCGGCCCGCTTGTCGCACTCATCTAGATCGATGATTGTTGACCATCAGAGTACGAACCGTTAGGCGACCACGACAATGCGTGTCGGCCGATTGAATGTGCCAATTCATCTACCGGATGCGTCGAGTGCCCGTTTTGGCATGCAACTTGCAATGGCCACAGTAGATTCGTCCCTCGATTCGACAATCGGTTCAGGCCCCGGAGTACTAGACATCGTGCGCATTACCCCTGGTGCAGGCCCTTGATTGTCTTGCGGAAACGAACGAATAGCAAGATCCACGATAATGGTCAATGATCAAGAATGCACGGAGATCATTTCCCGGCCACCATACCCATTTCCAAAACGGTTCACATCACCCTCGGTGACGATTCTTGCGGATGGGTGTGCCGGCGCAGCAGGCCGTCGACGCTGTTGGGTGCGACCTCGTGCAGCACGATCGAGGTCGACGTGCGGACCACGCCCGGGGCGGCCACCACCAGGTTGGTGATGCGGTAGAGGTCGCCGGTGTCCTTGGCGACGATCCGGACCAGCAGGTCGCCGTCGCCGGTGGTGGCCAGGATCTCGACCACCTCGGGGATGCGGACGATCTGCTGCGCGGCCAGGTCGCCCTCGCGCTGGCTGAGCGACAGCGTCATGAAGGCCATCAGCGGATAGCCGAGCGAGGCGGGCTCGAGGCGGCGGGAGTATGCCCCCAGGGCCCCCGACTCCCGCATGCGGCGCAGACGCGCCTGCACGGTGTTGCGCGACATGGACAGCCGCTCGGCCAGGGCGACCACCGTCGCGTCGGGATCGGCGTCGAGCGCCAGCAGAATGCGCGCATCGGTGGCGTCCAGAGATCGCATCGTTGCCATCCTCCCCCGTCGACCGCCATTCTGCTGTGCAAACGCACAACGGGCAAGCACATGGGGATGCAGGATGCCCACCGGTGGACCGGACTCGAGTGCGTGCTTCATCTGAAATTCGTCATGGCCCGTGACCGGGATGCCCGCCACCGGGCCGCGGCTCGATCCGCAGGTGAGAGCTATCGATCGTCAACTATGTGCAGCACGGGTGAAATATTTATCCGTTCGTCCATGGCCCCGCCCGGGCGGCCCGATCATGATGTCCCGATGCCCGGTCGCCATCGACATCTTCGCCGCTCCGGAGTGATCGCCGCCCTGGCCGCGCTCGCCGTGGTCACCGTCGCCGGCGCCGGCTGGGCCGGCTATCGGCAACTGTCCGCCGAGGACTGCCCGGCCCCCGTACGGCTGAAGGTGGCCGCCCCCAACGAGATCCAGCCCGCCGTCCGCGACGCCGCCGACACCTGGGTCCGCAGCGGGGCGTGCGTCGCCGTCACCGTCAGCGTCGTCGACCCGACCACGATGGCGGCCGCGGTCGGGCGGAAGCACGGGGTCAACCTCGTGAACGGCGGTGCGAGCCGGGCCGACACCGAGGCCGACGTCTGGATCGCGGACTCGAGCACGTGGATGCTGCGGATCGCGGCCGAGGCGCCGGGGTTCACGCCGTCGATGCTGGGGTCGATCGCCGAGAGCCCGCTGGTGTTCGCCGTTCCGGCCGACCGCCCGGTGCCGGCCGCCGCCGCCCCGAAGGCCCTCGTGCAGCGGATCGCCACCGACAAGGAGCTGCGGCCCGCGGTCGTCGACCCCGAACGCGACGCCACCGGACTGGCCGGGCTGCTGCTCATCGCGGGCGCGGCGGGAGCCGACGCCACCGGCGCCAAGCTGAAGGTCGGCGCCATGCAGGCGATGTCGGCCAACCGGGCCGGCACCCGCGGCGCCCTGCTCGAAAGGTTCCAGAGCCGCTCCGGCATCGGCCTGGCCCCGCTGTCCGAGGCCGATCTGATCACCTACAACCGGAACAACCCGGCCGCCCCGCTGACCGCGGTCTACCCACCGGCGTCGGTGATGCTCGATTACCCGTACGCGGTCATGCCCGGAATCGACCCCCCGAAGGCGGCCGCCGCCGCCACGCTCCGCACCGCGCTGAGCACCGGCCTGTTCACCGCCGCGCTGGCCCGGGCGGGCGTCCGCGGCCCCGACGGCACGGCCGGTCCCGGCTTCGAGACGCCGAAGGGCGCGCCGGCCACGATCCCGCCCGCCACCCCGGTCCCGGTCAAGGCCGTCTCGCAGCTGCTCGGCAGCTGGAGCGCGATCACCCAGCCCGGCCGGATGCTGGCGGTGTTCGACGTGTCCGGCTCGATGAACGCGAAGGTCCCGACCGCCGGCGGCCTCACCCGCGCCCAGGTGACGCAGGGCGTGGCCCGGCAGGGCCTGGGGCTTCTGGACGACCGTTGGTCGGTCGGCAACTGGACCTTCTCCACCGACATGGACGGCCGGCGCCCGTGGGTCGAGAACGTGCCGATCTCGCTCTGCGCCACCCACCGCGACGAGCTCGAGGCGGCGATCGGCCGGATCGTCCCCAAGCCGGACGGCGACACCGGTCTCTTCGACACCGCGCTCGCCGCCTACCAGCGCGTCCAACAGGGCTGGCGGCCCGGAGTGTCCAACTCGGTGGTCATCTATACCGACGGCCGCAACGACAACCCCGGCGGCCTCACGATCGACGAGCTGGTCGCGAAGATGACCAGCCTGCGCGACCCGGCCCGGCCCGTCCGCATGATCATCATCGGCATGGGCACCGCGATCGACCGCGCGGAGCTGGAGGAGATCGCCCGCGCCTCCGGTTCCGGAGGAGTCTTCATCGCCACCGACCCGGCCAAGATCGGCGAGATCTTCCTGGAGGCGATCGCGAGCCGCAAGGGCGCCTGACGCCTTATCCCGCCTGCCAGTCGGGCAGGGACGACGTGTCGCGGCGCTCGATGACCGGGAACACGCTCGAATACTGCTGCCAGGCCGGGCGCGGCGGGGCCTCGGACATGGCCAGCACCCGCACCAGGGCCTGCAGCGCGTCTTGCAGGGCCTGGTGCAGGCGGAAGTCGGTGACCAGGCCGGAACGGTCGACCGCGTGCGGATCGATCGGCACCCGGATGCAGGCCGCGCGCAGCACCTTGGCGTTGGTGTGGCTGAGCACGGTCTCGAGCGTGGCGCGGGCGCCGTGGTCCTCGCCCTCACCCGAGACCGACAGCCAGGCCACCGGTTTGCCGTCGAGCAGGTTGTCCTCGATCAGCCAGTCGAGCAGGTTCTTGAGGGCGCCCGGGAGGGTGCCCGCATATTCCGGGGTGCTGATCAGCACGGCATCGGCGATGCGCACCTGATGACGCAGCAGGACGACCGTGTCGTGCGGATGTTCCTCCCCCGGCACGAACGCGGGCACGCCGCGCAGGCCCTCGAAAAGGCCGGCGTTGATGTCTTCCGGCGCGAACCGGGCGGCCGTGCGCAGGGCGGCGGTCTGCAGGGAATCCTCGCGGGTGCTGCCCGAGATCAGCAGGATGCGGGTCACGCCGCCCAGCCTAGAGCGTCCCCGTTACGAACCCGCGGCGCAGATCAGCGCGATCTGTTCGGCCACCGGCGTGGTGCCGCTGGTCTTCGGGGCGCTGCGGCCGTGGTGGCCGCTGTCGTCGCCGGGCATGTCGTCATCGGGCTTGGCATCGTCGTCGGGCTTGGCACCGTCGTCCGGCTTGGCACCGTCGTCCGGCTTGGCTTCATCGTTACCGTCGTCATCCGACCGGGGCTTGGCCAGGCGCAGCTTGTCGATCCCGGCACCGGTCACCAGGTCGGCGATCGTGGCCGGCGAGGCGCATCCCTTGCCCTTCCACGAGAGCCCGGTCTCGTCGGTGACGGTCACGGTCAACGACGACCCTTTCCCGTACGCCACCACGAGCGCGCCGGTGCTCCCGTCGTACGAGGTGACCGTGAACTTCGCCCGCGACCCGTC
This sequence comes from Paractinoplanes ovalisporus, assembly GCF_016834655.1. Lineage (GTDB taxonomy): Bacteria > Actinomycetota > Actinomycetes > Mycobacteriales > Micromonosporaceae > Actinoplanes > Actinoplanes ovalisporus. Next base: position 50,298 of record NZ_JAENHP010000022.1, on the reverse strand, counting down.
CTTGATCCGGGGCCGCTTGTCGTCACCGTCGCGAATGCCGTCCCCGTCCGTGTCGGCCTTGCGGGGGTCGGTGCCGGCCCGGTATTCGGCCAGGTTGCGCAGCCCGTCCCGGTCCTTGTCGCCCCGGGCGTCGTTCTTGCGCGGGTCGAGGCCGTTGGCCTTCTCGTACTTGTCGGGCATGCCGTCCCGGTCGCGGTCCTTGCCACCGGAGGCCAGCGCGGCCCCCGGGATCGACAGCGTGGCCAGGGTCGCGGCCGCAACGACGGCCACACGCAGGCGAGAGCTCATTCAGGGGGTCCTTCCGCAGGGGGGTAACAATCACGGTAGGTCGCCACCACCCCGCTCGGCTCGTCCGCCGGGCCCTTGCTCCCGACCTGCTCCCGCCCTGCTCCCCCGGCCGTTTGCATGCGATCCTGTCCCCGGTGGACGTAGATCATCGCCCGCTCCCACACCGGGGCCAAGCCCACCGACTAGCCCCACGGCCAGGTCAGGGTTTCTTGGTCTCGCGTTGTTGATACTCCCGCGGTGAGAGCCCGTGGAGGCGGGAGAAGGCGGCGCTGAACGTCGGCAGGTGGGCGTAGCCGACGCGGCGGGCGACGGCCACCGGTTTGGCGCCGCCGGCGAGCAGGTCGCGGGCGATGCGCATGCGGGCGGCGTAGCACCACCGGGCGACGCTCATGCCGGTCTGTTCGCGGAAGGCCCGCTGGACGTCGGCCGGCACCTCGGGCCCGGAGCCGCCGGACGTGCCGATGCGGCGTAGGTAGTCCATGGCCACCGCCCGTGCGCGGGGGTCGGCCGGCATCGGCACCGACAGCGCGCGCTGCGCGGCTACGTGGTCGGAGAACAGGTCGAGGACGTGGCTGGGGTTGTAGCCGTCCGGACGCACCGGGGTGCGGGCGCTGACCGAGCAGAACAGCAGGTAGTCGTCCCAGGCGGGCGAGAACTGCGCCTGCAGCGGCTCGGTCAGTCGCAGGTCTCCGGTGCCGGCGTCGCCGAGCGGCAGGCAGATGGAGTTCTCGTGGACGCCCGTGACGTGCTCCACGCCGGCTGGGATCCAGGTCGCGACGCCCCGGCCCCACTCGTACCGGCGATCGCCGATGTGCAGGTAGCCGCGGCCGCGGTACGCCCAGCACAGCACATGGACATCGTTGGAGTGCGAGGCCGTACGGGTTGCGGGCAGCAGCTCGGGCGCGGCCTGCCCTTCCCGCACCATCCGGACGAGGTCGTCGGCCTGTCGCGCGGCGGTCGCGCGGGAGAGGTCGGCCTGGTGCGCGGAGAGCGCGCGGCTGAACTCGTACGGAGTCGACCCGAACTGCTGCTTGAACGCGCGGGTGAAGCCGTTGCGGCTGGCGAAGCCGACCCGTGCCGCCACGTGGTCGCCGCCGTAGCCGGCCGCGAGGTGGTCGACCGCGGCGTTGAGCCGGCACCGTAGCCGCCACTGCTCGAAGGTCAGCCCGGTGTCCGCGCGGAAGTCACGCAGCAGGGTGCGCGGGCTGGACATCACCCGGGCCGCCCATTCGGTGACGGTGAGGGCGAGCGCGGGATTCCGGAGCAGCTCGTTCGCCACTTCCCGGGCCCCACCGGCTCTCGGCAGGGCCGGCGGATCGACCGCGCGCGGCGAGGTCCCGGGCGGTCGCCGGCCGGCCCCGCGGAGAAGGTCGGCGAGCACGTCCTGGGAGTACCCGTGGCCGGTGAGCGGCGTGATCCGGAGGTTGAAGTGCTGGATCAGCCAGTCCTGCCAGCCGTCGGGGATCACGAACCGCCTCGGTTCCGACAAGGCCCCGGCGGCGATGCTCGGATGTGTCAGCAGCGGGAAGACGACCGTGCCGGGCTCGGTGACGACCGTCCAGGAGTTGCCGACATCGGCCGGAATCCAGACACCCTCGCCCGCGGCGAGCCGGAACTCCGGGTGGTCGGCCAACCGGACGCACGCCGAGCCCGTGCGGACCCACAGCAGGAGATGCGCGGTCTGATCCCATGATCCGCTCGCGCGCACCGGCGGAATCGGCGGCGGCAGTCCCACGTCCAGCACGTCCTAACTATATGGCGAGCTGCGCACATTCCTGGATGTGAGGTTTGCCTAACCTTATCTCGTTGATCTCGCCGTCACCGGGAAGGACTGCCCCTCAGCATGCCGAAGACCTCACGCCAACTGACCGTGCGTCCCGTGACCCTGCGGGAGGTCGAGGTCGTCCGGGTGGCCGACCTGACGCCGGGGATGCGGCGGGTCACGCTGGCCGGTCCGCAGCTCGGCGCGTTCACGTCGGCCAACGGCTTCCCCCAGCCGGCCTTCGCTTCGACGGGCTTCGACGACGACATCCGGCTGGCCTTCTGCTATCCCGGCCAGACCGAGCCGGTGCTCCCGGTGCAGAAGGAGAAGGGCATCGAGGTGCCCCGGGACCCCCGGCCGTTGTCGCGGGTCTACACCGTGCGCCGCTGGGATCCCGAGGCCGGCGAGCTCACCGTGGACTTCGTCAAGCACGGCGTGGGCACGGCGACGACCTGGGCCTACCGGGCCCAGCCGGGTGACCGCATCCACCTCGCCGGTCCGGGCAGCTCGAAGGCGTTCCCGACGGGGGCGGACTGGCTGCTCGTGGCCGGCGACGACACCGCGCTGCCCGCGATCAGCCGCCTGCTCGACGAGATCCCCCCGGGCACGCGGGCCCAGGTGTTCATCGAGATCGCCGAGCACGACCATCGCCAGGAACTGCCCACACCGCCCGGCGTCGAGGTGACCTGGCTCGTCCGCGACGGCGCCGAGGCGGGCACGACGCCCCTGCTGCTGGAGGCGGTCCGGAGCTTCGGCTGGTGGGACGGCCGCCCCTTCGCCTGGCTGGCCGGGGAACAGCGGTCGGTGCGTGACATCCGGCGCCATCTGATCGAGGACCGGGGCCTGCCGAAGGAGAACATCGATTTCACCGGGTACTGGCGTCGCGGCGAGGTCGTCGCCCTGGCCGGCGACGCCGCGCTGCCCGACCCCGAGAAGACGAGAACCCCGTTCGAGAAGCTGCACGATCTGACCGAGCTGATCGCGCCGATCGCGATCCGCACCGCCGTCGAGCTGGGGGTGCCCGAGCAGATCTCCCGCGGCGTCACCAGCGTCGCCGACCTGGCGATCAGGACCGGCGCCGACGAGCGCGCGCTGGGCAAGCTGCTGCGCTACCTGCACACCTTGGACGTGGTGACCCGCACCGGGCCGGACCACTACGGCCTGACCCCGGTCGGTGAGGTCCTGACCGTCGAGTTCGTCGCCAACGCCCTGCACCCGGCCGGGGTGACGGGACGCGAGATGATCGGCATCCACGGGCTCACCGAGTCGATCCGCACCGGCCGCGCCGCCTACGCCTCGGTCACCGGGCAGACCTTCGCCGAGGTGCGCGCCGAACAGGACTACGAGGACCGCTACCTGGAACGGCTGGCGCTGTTCCAGGCGGCGCTGGCCGAGCCGATCGCCAAGTCCGGACTGCTCGGCGGGGTCGAGCACCTGGTGCTCCACTCCGGCGGCGCCGGCGCCCAGGTCCGGGAGTTCCTCGCGACCCACCCGGACCTGCGCGTGACGATCTGCGCGTTGCCCGCCCAGGCCGACTGGCTGCGTCGCGACCTGCCCGACACGATCCCCGACGAGCGGCAGCGCGCGCGGGTCGGCGTGGTCGAACAGTCCGTCTTCGAACCCAGCCCCGCCGCCGACGTCGTGCTCGTCATCCGCGCCTTCAAGAGCCTGCCCGACGCCGATGCCGCCCACGCCCTGCGCCGGGCCGCCGAGAACCTGCTCCCCGGCGGCCGGGTGCTGCTGGTGGAGGACCTCTTCGACACCGACGACCTGGACGAGCACGACGGCGAGGCGGACCTGCTCGCCCTCGCCGTGCACGGCTCCGGCCTGCGCACCGCGGCCGAACTCGACGCCGTCATCACGCGGGCGGGGCTCGACCGGAGAGCCACGCACACCGTCGGCTGGGGCACCACCGTCCACGAGCTCACACCCGCCTGACCCCCGGAAGAGAAAGAAGAACATATTCATGACCATGACACCATCGAGGCGCCGGGGCGCGGCCTTGGCCGCCACCCTGTTGAGCGCCGCAATCGTCCTCACCGCCTGCGGCGGGGACAGCGCCGACACCGAAGAAGCGGCGCCGGCCGAGACGCGCAGTGTCACGGCCGACAACGGCACCGTCACGGTCCCGGCCGCGCCGCAGCGGGTCGTCACGATCGGCAACACGACCCTTCCGCTGATCGACATGGGTGGTAAGCCGGTAGGCGTCACCGAGGTGGGCGCCTCCGAGATCGACCTCATTCCGGCCGACCAGAAAGCCACCTACGAGGCCGCCACAAGTCTCGGCTCCAGCGGCGACCAGGTCGACATGGAGAAGCTCGCCGGCCTGAAGCCGGATCTCATCCTGGCCCAGCTCCCCGACAGCGAGTTCGAGCAGATCGAGAAGCAGCTGACATCGATCGCCCCGACGGTCTTCTGGGGGCTCGACGTCGAGTGGAAGGCTCTCGCCGGCGGGCTCTCGGAGGCCGGCAACGTCACGGCCGGGCTGACCGACCAACGGGCGAAGTTCGAGGCGAAGATCGCCAAGATCAAGGAGACGTACGGCAAGCTCATCGGCGACACCTCGTTCGTCAACGTCGACCGCTGGGAGAGTTCCGATCCCGGGACGTTCTCGGTGGCCGACTTCGGTTGCGTCGAGATCGCCCAGGATGACATCGGCATGGACTTCCCGAAGGCGGCCGCCGGTGCGGACCCCCTGGGCTGGACGTCCCTGCCGTTCGAGCAGATCGCGGGTCTGTCCAAGTACGACGTGATCACCTATCCGGTCGACGCCGCCGGAAAGCCGAAGAAGTCCTTCGCGCCGGTGGTCGAGACCAACACCTGGAAGGCGCTGCCCGCCGTGACCTCCGGTCGCGCACTCGGAGTCTTCTGCCCCGGCAACAACTCCTACGGGCCCGTCCTGCAGTACCTGGACTCGCTCGACGCCGCCCTGGCGTCCCTCCCGGCCAAGGAGTGACAGTCCTCGCCCTGCGACGACGCGGTCCGGGAACCATCGCGGTGCCCGGACCGCGTCGTCGTCTGCTCGGCCTGGTGGCCGCGCTGCTGGTTCTTCTGGCCTTGCTGGTGCTGAGCGTCATGATCGGATCGACCGCGATCCGGCCGTCGGTGGTGTGGGACGCCCTGTTCCATCCGTCGGCCGACATCGACCAGTTCGCGATCCGCGACTACCGGCTGCCGCGCACGGTCGTGGGTCTGGTCGTCGGCGTCGCGCTCGGCCTGTCGGGCGCGCTGATCCAGGCGCTCACCCGCAATCCCCTGGCCGATCCGGGAATTCTCGGCGTCCATGCCGGTGCGTCCTTCGCGGTGACGGTCGCCGTAGGTGTGCTCGGTGTCCGCGACATCCGGGGTTACATGTGGTTCGCCTTCGCGGGGGCGCTGATCGTCACCCTCATGGCGCTCGCCCTCGGGTCGACCCGGCACGGCCGGTCGCCGGTGGCCATGGTGCTCGCCGGGGTCTGCGTCGGCGCGGTGCTCGGGGGCGCCCGGGAGGCACTTCAGCTGACCAACCCGGACGCCTTCGACGCGATGCGGTCCTGGAACGCCGGTTCGATCGTGGGCCGCCCGCTCGACCTGGTGTGGCCGATCCTGCCGTTCCTCGTGGTGGCACTCGTTCTCGCCCTCGCGGTGTCGGGACCGCTCAACGCCATGGCCCTCGGCGACGAGCTCGCCGCGGCCCAGGGCGTCCGGCTGGCCCACACCCGTGTCCTCGCGATCATCGCGCTCACCCTGCTCGCCGGCGGCGCCACGGCGATCGCCGGACCCATCAGCTTCGTCGGGCTCATGGTGCCGCACGTGGCCCGCTGGATCGCCGGCCCGCACCAACGGTGGATCTTCGCCTACAGCGTCCTGCTGGCCCCGATCCTGCTGCTGGCCTCCGACATCCTCGGGCGCTTCGTCATGCACCCGCGAGAGATCCCGGTCGGCGTCGTCACCGCGTTCGTCGGCGCTCCGGTTCTCATCGCGCTGGTGCGGCGGAAGAAGGCGAGCGGACTGTGAGCACGGTGAACTTCGGGCGGCGCGTGCTGGTGCTGCGGCGCGGGCGGATCGCCGTACGGCTCGACTGGCGCCCGGTCGTCGTCTGCGCGGTGCTCGCCCTGGCGGTCGTGGGCCTGGCCGTGCTCGCGCTGATGACCGGCTCCTACCAGCTCGGTCCCGGGCAGGTGGTCTCCGCGCTGACCGGCGGCGAGACCGGGCTCGTCCACGACATCGTGGTCGAGTGGCGGCTGCCCCGGGTGGTGGCGGCGCTCGTGTTCGGCGCCGCGCTCGGGGTGTCGGGTGCGGTCTTCCAGTCGATGCTGCGCAACCCGCTGGCCGACCCCGGCGTCATCGGGTTCTCCCAGGGCTCCTACACCGGAGCGCTGCTCGTGATCCTGGTCGTCAACGGCGCCTACTGGCAGCTGGTCGGCGGGGCCCTGGCCGGCGGCATGGCCACCGCCCTCACCGTGTACGTGCTCGCCTACCGGCGCGGGGTGCAGGGGTTCCGGCTGATCGTGGTCGGCATCGGCGTCTCGGCCACGCTCGGGTCGCTGAACACCTGGTTGATCCTCGAGGCCGAACGGGAGCAGGCGATGGCCGCGGCCGCCTGGGGGGCCGGGTCGCTCAACGGCGTGTCGTGGAATCAGGTGGTCATCGGCGGCATCTGCATCGTGGTTCTCCTGCTGTCGACCGCGGTGCTGAGCCGGTCGATGCGGCAGATGGAGCTGGGCGACGACACGGCCGCCTCGCAGGGGGTGCGGGTCTCCCCTGCCCGCCTGGGCCTGGTCGTGGTGGGCGTGGCGCTGACCGCGACCGTCACCGCCGCGTCCGGGCCGATCGCCTTCATCTCCCTGGTCGCGCCGCAGATCGCCCGGCGGCTCGCCCGCACCGCCGGAATCACCCTCGTGCCCGCCGCCCTGGTCGGCGCGCTGTTGTGCCTGGCGGCCGACTACATCGCACAGCACATCGCCCCGACCCCGCTGCCGGTCGGGATCATCACCGTCATACTCGGCGGCGGCTACCTGGGCCGGCTGCTGTTCACCGAAGCCAGGAGACGTCTGTGAACGTGTCTGCCCTCCCCGTCCAGGAAAGCGGCGCCGCCCGGCTCCACATCGACTCGGCGACGATCGGCTACGACAAGCGCGTCATCAGCGAGAGCCTGTCGGTGTCGATCCCCGACAAGTCGTTCACCGTGATCGTCGGCCCGAACGCGTGCGGCAAGTCGACGCTGCTGCGCGGGCTGTCACGGCTGATCGAGCCGAGCACAGGCCAGGTGATCCTGGACGGCGCGGACATCCAGTCGTACAAGACGAAGGAGGTGGCCCGGCGGGTCGGGCTGTTGCCGCAGACCGCGATCGCCCCCGACGGCATCACCGTCGCCGATCTGGTGGCGCGGGGCCGATATCCGTACCAGGGGTTCATCCGGCAGTGGACCGAGGACGACGAGCAGGCCGTACGGCGGGCGATGGACGCCGCGGCGGTCACCGACCTGTCGGGGCGGCTGGTCGACGAGCTCTCGGGCGGGCAACGGCAGCGGGTGTGGGTGGCGATGGCACTGGCCCAGCACACCGACATCCTGCTGCTGGACGAGCCGACGACCTTTCTCGACATCACGCATCAGATCGAGCTGCTGGAGTTGTTCACCGACCTGAACGGCACCGGGCACACGATGGTCGCCGTCCTGCACGATCTCAACCACGCCGCGCGCTTCGGCACGTATCTGATCGCGATGAAGGACGGCGCGGTGGTCGCCGAAGGCGCGCCCTCGCAGATCGTGACGGCCGAACTGGTCGAGGACGTCTTCGGCCTGCGGTGCCTGGTCATGCCCGATCCCGTCGTCGGCACACCGCATGTCGTACCCCTGGGCCGGGACCGGGGCCGGTCGTGACGCGGACCGACCCGGTGGGCCTGGGGCGCGGCCCGCTGACCCGCTGGTTACCCGTGATCCTGCACGCCCCGGCCGAACCAGCGGGGATCCGGCCGTTCGCGGCCGGGGCGGGGCTCACACCGGGCCGGTTCCTGCTGCGGGTGATCTCCTCGGTGCCGCGGGTCAGTGTCCCCGCGATGCTGTTCGCGACCGTGTGGCAGGTGGGCGAGGCCGCCGTCCCGGTGGTGATGGGGCTCGCGATCGACCGGGCGCTGGCGACCGGGGACGCCGGACAGCTGGTGCTGTGGCTCGGTGTGCTGGTCGCCCTCTACGTCGCGTTGACCACCGCGGCGAGGCTCGCGCTGCGGCTGACCGCCTATGCGGTGCAGCTGCTGCAACACCGGCTCCGCGGCACCCTGTCGTCCGGTGTGCTGCATCCGGACGACGGGACCGGCCGGGCGCCGGACGGCCGGGTCGTGTCGGTGATGACGAGCGACGTCGCCCGCCTGGCCAACGCGGTGATCCTGGGGATCATGCCGGTCTCGAGGGTCGTCGCCATCGGGTTCATCGCGGTGTCGCTGCTGGCCACGCACTGGCTGCTCGGGCTCGTGGTGCTGGTCGGGGCGCCGGTCGCGGTCTGGTTGATGGGCCTGCTCAGCGAGCGGCTCTCCCGGGACACCCGCGAGTTCCAGGAGCTGCTGGCCGCCACCGTCGGGCGGGCCACCGACCTCGTCACCGGCTACCGCGTCGTCAAGGGGATCGGTGTGCGGGCCGAGGCCGAGGCGACCCGGCGCTACCGGCAGGCGAGCCAGGAGACTCTTGTCGGCGCCAGACGCAACGCGGGGCTGCTGGGGCGGTTCCTGGTGGGCTCGGGGGCGGTCACCGGCCTGTTCGTGGCCGCGGTGATGGGACTGGCGGGCTGGTTCGCCGTGGACGGGCAGCTGAGCATCGGCCGGCTGATCGCCGCCGTCGGACTCACCCAGGCCCTCCTGCCGCAGATCGAGTCGATCGCGAACCTGTCCATCCCCAACCTCGCCGGGGCCCGCGCCTCGTCCGCGCGCATCCTCGACGTCCTGCGGGACAACGACTCCTCCACGCCTGCACCTGACAAGACGCTTCCGTACGAGGTCACGCGGGACAACGACACCTCCACGCCTGAGCCTGGCAAGACGCTTCCGTACGAGGTCACGCGGGACAACGACACCTCCACGCCTGAGCCTGGCAAGACGCTTCCGTACGAGGTCACGCGGCCGCCCGTGCTGGAGGTGTCCGAGCCGCCGGTCACGGTGGGGCCGGGCGAGCTCGTCGGAGTCCGGGCCGACGATCGCACCGCCGCTCGCATCGCCGGCGCGTTGCTGGACCCGTGGGCCGGCGACGACGTCCACGTACGGCTCGACGGAGTGCCGGTGCGGGAGCTGTCGCCGGCCACGTACCGCTCCCGGGTCACCGTCGCGCCGCACCGGGCCATGCTGTTCATCGGCACGATCCGCGACAACGTGGCCGGAAACCCCGAACTGACGGACACCGCCGTACGAGCGGCCGCGTGCGACGACTTCGCCACCGATCTCGGCGTTCCGGTCGGCGAGGGCGGCAACCGCCTCTCCGGCGGCCAGCGCCAACGGGTCGCGCTCGCCCGTGCGCTGGCGAGCGACGCGCCCGTGCTCGTGCTGCACGACCCGACCACCGCGGTCGACTCGGTGACCGAGCACGCCATCGCCGGTCGGCTGCGCGGAGTCCGGGCGGGCCGCTCGACGCTGCTGATCGCCTCGTCCCCGGCGTTGCTCGGCTGCTGCGACCGGGTTGTCGACCTGCTCGGGGAAGCGGCGCCGTGAGCGGGCACGTGCTGCCGGTCGCGGACGGCCGGCAGACGGCCCGGGAGGTCTGGCGGCTCAGTCACGGACACCGGCTCCGGCTCGCCGCGACCGGCGTGCTCGGGATCGTCAGCACCGGCGTCGACCTGATCCCACCGGTCGCGATCGGCTATCTCGTCGACCGCGTGCGGACGGAAACCGCCGGCCTCGGCACCGTGCTGACCGTCACCGCCGTCATGGTGGTCGCGGCGGTCCTCGGCGCGGCCGGCACCGCGGTGACGATCGTGCTGGCCACCCGGACCTACCACACCATCCTGGCCACGCTGCGCGAACGACTCGTGGGCCGGGCCATGACGCTCCCGCAGCACGTCGTCGAGCGCGCCGGCACCGGCGACCTGATCTCCCGGTCCAGCGACGACGTCACCGCCGTGGCCGACGCCGCCCCGGCGGTGATCCCGGCGCTCACCGTCACCGCCTTCACCATCGTGGTGTCGCTGGGCGGGCTCGCGGCGCTGGAATGGCCCTACGCCGCTGCCTTGGCCGTCGTGCTGCCGGTCTACGTGCTCGCCATGCGCTGGTATCTGCGCACCGGGCCACGGGTGTACCGCGCCGAACGGACGGCAATGAGCGCCCGCGCCCAGCAGATCCTCGAATCCCAGCGCGGCTACGCCACCGTGCTCGGCTTCGGGCTCGCCGGGCCACGACACCGCGCGGTGATGACCACCTCGTGGGAGGTCGCGGTGCAGTCGGTGCGCGCCCGGATCGTGCAGAGCATGCTCAGCGCCCGCCTCAACCTCGGCGAATGCCTGAGCCTGGCCGCCGTCCTGGTCGTCGGCTTCGTCCTCGTCGGCCGCGGCGACTCGACCGTCGGCGGCGCCACCACCGCCATGCTGCTCGTGCTGCGCCTGCTGGGGCCGGTCAACGAACTGCTGTTCGTGATCGACACCCTCCAGTCCGCCCTCGCCTCGCTCAACCGCATGATCGGCGTCGTCACCGTCCCCGCCGAGCGGAACGGGAGCGGGCCCGCGACCACCGCCGTACGGCTCCGCGAGGTCGTTTTCCGTTACGGCGACGGCCCGCCCGCGCTCGACGGGGTCAGCCTCGACATCGCGCCCGGTCAACGTGTCGCCGTGGTCGGCGTCTCGGGAGCCGGCAAGAGCACCCTCGCCGCGGTGGTCGCCGGGATCCACCGGCCCGAGGCCGGAACCGTGGCCCGGCCCGGCCGCGCGGCGGTGATCACTCAGGAGGTGCACGTGTTCGCCGGAACCCTGCGCGAGAACCTGACCCTGGCCGCCCCGGACGCCACCGACCGCGACATCCGCGCCGCGCTCGATGCCACCGGCGCCGCCGATCTCCTCGACCAGTTGCCGGACGGTGTCGACACGGCGGTGGGCGCCGGTGGGCATCCGCTCACCGACGCGCAGGCGCAACAGATCGCCCTCACCCGGCTGCTGCTCGCCGACCCCGAGCTCGCCATCCTCGACGAAGCCACCGCCGAGGCCGGATCCACGCAGGCGGGACCGCTCGATCACGCCGCCGGGGCCGCCCTGGCCGGACGCACCGGGCTGATCATCGCGCATCGCCTGTCCCAGGCCGCCGAGTGCGACCGCATCGTCGTCCTGGACCGCGGCCGGATCGTGGAGACCGGCACGCACCACGAGCTCGTGGGGTCCGGCGGCACCTACGCCGAGCTGTGGGAGGCGTGGCGGGCCGGTCAGCGGTAGATCGAGAGCCGTTCGGGCAGGGCCGGGTCCAGGCTTTCCACGGTCTTGGCCCGGCGCCCGTGGTCGAGGCCGTCCAGCTGCCGTACGAGGTCGCGGATCTTCGCGGGGTCGACCGACGGCGAATCGGTGACGACCAGGAGGGCCTGAGCCAGCAGCGCGTCGTCCAAGGCTTCCAGGTAACCGGTCAGGAGCATTGCCATCAGAGGGGGCGCCGAGTCCGTCGCGGCCACCCGAGGGGTCAGCAGGGAGCGTAGGGCGAGGTCGGCCCCGCGCGTCGACGGCACGGCGACGAGCACATGGGCGATGCCCACGACCCGGGCCGGTGGGAGGCGGTCGGCGTCGGCCCGCAAGGCCTGCATCAGCAGCGTGACCGCGGCTTCGGCGCTGGTCCCGCGCGCGATCAGCGTGAGGATCGCCGACGTCACACGGTCATAGCGGGCGGCCAGCAAATCCGGGGTGTCCAGGGCGGAGGCCAGCCACAGCTCGACCAGGCTGTGGGCCAGGGACTCGTCGCCGACGAAGGTGGTCAGCGCGTCGGGCACGCGGGCCACCAGCGGTTCCAACGCGTGCAGCATCGTGCTGTCGCCCAGCGAATTGCTCAGCTGCATCGACTTGAGCAGCGTGTGCAGGCCGAACTCGGACCGGTGGACCTCGGGCGTCGCGGTGCCCGGCGGGTGGTCGTTGAACCAGGTGACGTCCATCGGGTCGGGGAACGTCGGCGCCCAGTCCAGGGCCAACTCGAGCACGATGTCGCGGCGGCCCTCGTGCCACTCGCGACGCACGGTCAGGACCTCCAGCGCGTCCATGTACATGTCACCGGGGATCGCCGCCCGCCACTGCAGGGCCGAGGCGCGCATCCAGTACGCCGGGTCGGCCGCCCGCGTGAACAGCTCGGACGCACGCAGCGATCCGCCGCAGGCCAGGGTCAGCAGCATCAGGTTGAAGGAGTACGTCGACATCCAGTGGTCCACGCGCTTGTCGACGGGGCGATAAGCCGTTTCCCCGTACGCCGGACGCGTCACCGCCTGGCTGGTGCGCGCGACCAGCCACTCGCGCAACCGGTCGCGGCCGGGCCCGGCGAACAGATCGCTGACGAAGGACAGGATCGTGGCGCGCGCGGTCAATGCCGTGTACCCCAGCAGCGACTTCAGCAGATCGTCGTCGTTGGCCGGGCCGAGGCGCAGCGCCAGCGTGCTCGCCGCCTCGCGCGCGGCCGTGTCGCGGACGGCCTGCACGACGAGCCGGGCCACGAGATATTCGCCGAATGTGGCGTGCAGGAACTCGTACGTCTGCAGGGTCTGATCGTCGCGGACGGCCCGCGCGCGCTGGATGAAGAAGAAGCGCCCGACCATCTCCTGCCCGGCGGTCAGCGGCGTGCGGAAGGCCTCGGTGCGGCCCGCGCGCGACGGGCCGAGGCCGAGCCCGGCGAGGTCGTCGTCCAGTTCGCGCTCGGTGACCCACAGGCGCAGCCGGTGGAACATCGCGAACGCCACCACCGACAGACGCAGCAGCTCCTGCTCGACCAGGGCCGGGATCTGCTCGTCGGGTTGCCCGGCGTGGACGCGCCGCACCTCCCGGGCCGCGAACGACGCCAGCAGCCGCTCGTAGAGCTGACCGCCGTCCAGCGGCACCGAGCTGTCCCGCAACCCGTGCCCGGTGCCGTCGTAGAGGGCGAGCATGAGCAGCAGCAACGGCTGTTCGGCGAGGTGGCGCAGCGGCCGCAGCACCTCCCGGGTCAGCGGCCGGGTCAGGTTGTTGGTCGCGTTCCAGACGGCCAGCCAGCGCTCGATCTGGTCGTCGTCGAACGGTTCCAGCCGTACGGCGAGAGCGCCCGCGGGCAGGCGGGCCCGGTCGGCGACGGCGACCCGGCTGGTGACCATGACCGCCACCGGCCGGCCGAGCGCCGCCTCCCGTTGCTGGAAGGCGGCCACCCGCTGCAGGTAGTCGCTCTGATGCAACCCGGTCGCCTGCAGCAGCTCGTCGAAGCCGTCGAGCAGCACGACCGGCAGCGCTCCCCCGGTCCCGGCGATCGCGGCCCACGACACCGTCTCGCCGATCGCCGCGCGCAGGGCCAGCTCGATCTGGTCCTGGATCTCGGCCTCGGCCGGCACGTCGCGCAGCACCACCCGGCAGACGAAGAAGTCGCTCGCGGGCAGCCGGGCGGCCAGGATGCGGGTGAGCGACGACTTGCCGGCGCCGGGCTGGCCGAGCAGCAGCATCGGGGCCTCGGTGGCCTGGGTGGTGGTGAGATGCGCGGCCAGGAAAGCGGCGATGTCGGTGCGCGTCGCGGCGTCGGTCCACCAGTGGTCGTCGGCGGGCCGGGCACCCGGGCCGGCCGCGCGGACGCGGAAGACCGGGTCCAGGTATGCGGTTCCGAGCGCCGGGAGCAGCAGATCGCCCGCGTCGCCGCCGAGGACCGGGCGGTTGAGCTCGGCCCGATAGGCGCGGGCGAGCGCGGCGCGGTGGCGGTCCGGGTCGCGGCCCGACGTGGCCTGCCGCAGCACGGATTCGAGACGTTCCAGGCCGTGGGCGGTCGCGCGGGCCTCGAGGCGGTCGGCCCAGATCGCGAACTCGGGGATGTCGGCGGCGAGGCGGCGGTGCGTCTCGTCGTACCGGTCGCGGGCGAGGCCGGGCAGACGGTCGCGGAGGCGGCTCGTGAGCTCGCGCCGGGCCGAGTCGCCGGCGTTCTCCCAGACGGCCAGCCCCGGGAAGTGGAAGATCATCCGCTCGGCGGTGGCACCGAACCAGTCCCCGAGCCGGTCCAGGAGCGCGGCGTACGAGACGTCGGGCGCGGGCATCGGCACGGGCGCGGCGAGAAGGTCGCTCATCAGGCCGGTTCCGGCTCCCGGGACGACGACCCGCAGCTGGTCCTCGCGGCTGAACCCGGGCCGGTCGATGCCGGCCGCGTCGAGGCAGTCGTCGAGCGCTTCGAAGAAGGCGGCCACGACCAGGCACACGTGCGCCGCTTGCAGGCGCTCGCTGCGGTCGTAGCGACCCAACCCCCGTACGGAATCATTGATCGTGGCCGACACCAGACCGCCCAGCCGGACCACCTCGGTCTTGGCGTCGAACAGGCTGATCGCGAGATCACTCCCGCCCGCGGTCGCCACCGAGAGCACCCCGCCGAGCAGATTGTCGACGGCTTTGGCGAGCGGGCCGGAACCACCCAGAAGACGGACGGCGTCGGCATAGGACAGACCCTGGGGCATCGCTTCATGATGTCCTACCGCTTAAAGTCCCTGAACTATGCGTGCGAACGACTGGCATGACCCCCGGTGGCAGGCCGAGGCCCATTCGTGGATCCGCGAGAGCCTGGCCGGAATCGGCACCCCGGTGACGGGTGACATCGAGGAGACGCGCGTACGCCCGTGGTCCGTCACGCACAAGGCGCCGACCGCGGCCGGGGTCCGGTGGTTCAAGGCGAACACGACGGACTGCGCGTACGAGGCGGCCCTGGTTCAGGCGCTGGCCGGCTGGGCGCCCGATTCGGTATTGACGCCGATCGCTGTCGAGGAATCCCGCGGCTGGCTGCTCACCGCCGATCGCGGGCCCACCCTGCGGGAGTCGCTTCCCGACGACCGGGAGGCCAAGCTGGCCGCGTGGCGGGAGATGCTTCGGGCGTACGCGGTTCTGCAGCGCACCCTGGCCCCGAAAGCGCAGGCCATGACGGCCCTGGGCGTGCCCGACATGCGTCCCGAGGTGCTGCCCGGCCGGCTCGCGACGATGCTGGCCGAGACGCCGGTCGACGGCGGGGTCGACCTCACGGCGTACGGGAAATGGTGTGCGGAACTGGCGGCGGACGGCGTGCCGGCCTCCCTGCAACACGACGATCTGCACGACGACAACGTCTTTCCCGGCAACCGTTTCTTCGATTGGGGCGACGCCGCGGTCGCGCATCCGTTCAGTTGTCTGCTCACCGCTCTGGGCTCGGCCCAGTACTTCTTCGAGACCACTCCCGGCGAATTGCACGGCCTCCGCGACGCCTATCTCGACGTGTGGTCGGATCTGGCCCCCGCGGAAACACTGCGACGGTCGGCGACGCTCGCCTGCCGGGTCGGCCGGGTGCCGAAAGCCGCCGCCTGGCAGCGGGCCGTCCGCGACGCCGCCCTGCCGGTCGAGGAGGATTTTCGTACGGCCGCCGCCTATTACCTGAGTGAGATCGGAAGGCCGACTCCGGTCTGACGCCCGGTTCCGGCCCGGTCGACGCGAGACGATCGTCACCCCGGAGGCCGCCGCCTCGGCATCGGGTTCCCCGGCCGTGGCGTGGCAGTATTCGTCGGGTGAATCTCGGGGATGTGCGGGAGCTGGCCGCGGAACTGATGGCCCGCCACCGGCTGACCGGCTGGACCCTGCGGTTCGACAACGCGAAGACCCGCGCCGGTTCCTGCCACTCGGGCCGCCGTGAGATCACCCTGTCCCGGCCGCTGATGAGCCTCTACGCCCCCGAGCAGGTCACCGAGACCGTGCTCCACGAGATCGCCCACGCGCTGGCCGGTTCCCGGCAGGGCCACAACCAGAAGTGGCGGGCGATCGCCCGGCGGATCGGCTGCTCCGGGAGCCGCTGCCTGCCGGTGGACGCCCCCAAGGTCGACGGCCCGTGGGTGGGCACGTGCACGGCCGGTCACCGGACGACGGCCCACCGGCGCCCGGTCCGCGTACGGTCGTGCCCGCAGTGCTCGCCCAGCTTCACCCTGTCGGCCCGCTACACCTGGACCCATCACGGACGCCCGGCCGAGATGGACCCCCGCTACGAGGCCGAGCTGGCCCGTCTGAGCAGCCGCACCCCGTCACCGGCCCCGACGCTGGTGGCGGTCGGCGCCCGCGTCCGCCTGACCGGGGCCGGCAAATACGCCGGGCTGACCGGAACCGTCGAGAAGCGCGGCCGGACCCGCTACCAGGTGCGCACCACCGCGGGCCTGTTGAGTGTCGCCTTCACGGCCGCGCAGCCGGTGACCGCCCCACTCGGCCGTGGGATCGCATAACGTGCCCTCATGGCCACCGAGTCGTCGTACACGAGCGCGCCACTGAGCCCCGAGACCTGGCCCGCCTTCGATGCGCTGGTGCAGCGGCACAACGGCATCTTCGGAGGCTGCTGGTGCATCTGGTTCCACCCCGACGGCCCCGAACGCGGCCAAGGCGCCGAGGCCAACCGGGCGCTGAAGAAGACCTACGTCGAGCGGGGCGAAGCGCACGCCGCGCTGGTGATGGACGGCGACGAGGCCATCGCGTGGGCCGAGTTCGGCACGCCGGCCGAGCTGCCCACCCTGCACCACCGCAAGCAGTACGACGCCACCAAGACCGCCGATCCCGACTACCGGATCACCTGCGTCTTCGTCGATAACGCCACCGGCGTCAGGGCATCACCGAGCTGGCCATCACCGGGGCGCTCGACCTGATCGCGAGGGCCGGCGGCGGGCGGGTCGAGAGCTACCCCCACGACCTGACCGGCCAGACCAAGAAGATGTCGGCGTCGTTCCTCTACAACGGCACGCGGCGTCTCTACGAGCGGCTCGGCTTCACCTACGACCGCCCCAAGGGCCTGAAGAACTGCGTGATGGTGAAAACGGTCGACCCCGCCTAGAGATCGCTTGTTGCATCCGACTGGCAATTACTAGATGATGGCATCAGGAACTGGCGTTCATTGACCGTGACCCGTCATTCCGACCTGCGAGGGCGCTCCGGAGCGATGATCCAGCCGGGGCGCCTTCAGCCTGTTCCGGCCGAGCATGACTCGCACAGGCCGGTCAGGGTGATGCTGCCCGCGGTGAAGGTGAATCCCGTCGCCGCCGCGGCCGACTTGAGAGCGGGCGCGATGACCTTGGCCGGGATCTCGGCCTCCCGGCCGCACCGGGCGCACACGGCGTGGTGGTGCGGACGATCGGCCATTCCGTACCGCGCCTCGCCCTGCCGCCCCAGCACGTGCACGACGTCCTCCTCGGCCAGCCCGAGCAGAACGCGATGCACGGTCGATCGGTCGATCTGCGGGAACCGGGCGCCGATCTGCTCGTGCACCTGCTGCACCGACAGGTGCTCGTCCGTGCCGAGCAGCGCCTCGACCACCGCGCCCTTGGCCACCGTCCAGCGGCGGCCGTTCGCCCGCACGAGGTCGCGGACCGCGTCCATCCTGTCGAGCTGCCGTGTTCCCGTCACGATCCACCTCTCGTTCACCCCTGACCGGCGTCCACGGTAACGCCGAGACGAGAAAGGGACCGCGACGGTGGTCATCGAACCGGTGACGGCGGCCGGCCTGCGCGCCCGGCAGGCCCAGCTTCACGTCATCTACCAGCAGTGCTTCGCGCTCCCGCCCTGGAACGAGCCTCCCGCGGGAGGCGGACCCGGCCCGGGAGTCAGCCTGTGTCGCGGACCGGCCCACTACGCCGCACCGACCGGATCGGCGGCCACCTACTCGACGGATCTGAGCCGGACGGAAGGCCGGTGGATCAACTCGCGGCGGCGCGTCGCCAGGTGACGAGCTCATTGAGCGGCTTGCGGTGCTTGGCCAGCTTGGCCGACGGCACAGCGCCGTCGCCGGCCGGATAGCCAAGGGTCAGCACCCCGGCCACCGCGACATCGTCCGGCAATCCCGCGGCGGCGGCCAGAGCGGCCAGTTCCTCGGGCGGGGCCGGGCTGTAGAAGCCGCTGGCCAGGCCCTCGTCGGCCGCGGCCAGCTGCAGGAGCGTGAACAGGGCGCCGGAGTCGAACCACCAGAACGGCACCGGCCACGGTATCTCCTCGCCGTCCTCCTCGAGCTTGTCGGCCTCGGTGTAGCGCTCGTGGTACGACTGCTCGCGGATGCCGAGCACGATCTGCACCGGAGCCAGCGAGATCCACGGCTCGAAGCCGTTCTCCAGATACCAGGGCTCGGCGACCGCGGCCAATGCGGCCCGCACGGCGGGGTCGGTGACCACGACCAGGCGGTGGCCCTGGCTGAAACCGGCGCTGGGCGCGCGGTGCACGACCTTGACGATCCGCTCGACCACTTCGTCGGGTACCGGGTCCGGGCGGTAATTGCGGACGATCCGCCGGCCGCGCAGCGCCTCGCGGAACTCCATCAGACGTGCCCGGTGATCAGATATTGCGTCTGCAGCTCGTGACCCGGCGCGACCCCGTACTTCTCGTCCAGCTCATAAATCGTGGTCAGCGGCGTGACCGTGACGTCGGCCAAGCCGGCCTGCTCGAGGACGGCGGCGGTCTGGTTGATGGACTCGGCCTGGGCCAGGGGCAGGGCTTCCCACACCGACGGATCGTAGAACGACTGCGGCCCGTCCGGGAACCACGTGCTGTCGACGACCGCGACCGTGCCGCCGGGGCGAAGCAGCCGCATCCAGTTCGCCACCGCGGCGCCGGGGTCGCGCAGCGTCCACATGACGTAGCGGCCGGTCACCGCGTCGAAGGACGACGGCGGGAAAGGCGGCTCGACGGCGTCACCGAGGCGGAAACCCACATTCCCGTACGTGGAACGGGCCTGCTCGAGCATGCCGGGTGACAGGTCGATACCCGTGACCCGGTGACCGAGCCCGGCCAGCACCCCGGCGACCTGGCCGCTGCCGGTGCCGACGTCGAGCACGTCCAGCGGCGCCGGGGGCAGTGCGCCGGCCCAGACCTGCGACCAGGCCGCGAGGTCGTCGGCCAGCCGCGCGGGCTGCCGCTGGTATTCGGCGTAGCTGGGGGCGCGGCCGGTCCAGTAGTCGTTGATGCGGTCCTGGGCGGTCATGCGGCCTCCTGGGCTTCTTCGGCTTCTTCGGCTTCTCGGGCTTCCTCGGCGAACGGGTGGAACAGCAGATGCAGGTCGCCGTCGAGGTCGAGGCGCTTGATGCCGATGCCGTAGACCGGTTCGAGGATCGCGGGGTCGAGCACCTCGTCGACCGGCCCGGCCGCCGCGACCCCGCCCGCCCCCAGCAGCACCAGGTCGTCGCAGTAGCGAGCGGCCAGGTTGAGGTCGTGCAGCACCACGATCGAGCAGGTGCCCAGGCCACGCACCAGCGCCAGCACCTCGTGCTGGAAGCGGATGTCGAGGTGGTTGGTCGGCTCGTCGAGCAGCAGGTGGGTGGCTTCCTGGGCCAGCGCACGGGCGATCAGCACCCGCTGGCGCTCACCGCCGGACAGACCGGCGAAGGCGCGCGGCCCGAGGTGGGTGGCGCCGACCCGGGCCAGGCAGCGGGCGGCGATCTCGTGGTCGGCCCGGCCGGTGCGCTGGAACGTCGACAGATGCGGGCCACGGCCCAGCAGCACCATCTCGGCCACGGTGAGCGCGGTCTCGCCCCCACTCTCCTGCACGACCACCGCCATCCGGAGCGCCGCCTCGCGGGCGCTCAGCGACGGCAGCGCGGAGTCGTCGACCGTGACGCTGCCCGTGGGGCTGCGAAGGGCGCCGTAGAGCAGCCGCAACAGCGTGGTCTTGCCGCTGCCGTTGGGCCCGATCAGCCCCAGCACACGACCCGGCCGGGCGGTCACGCTGACCCCGTCGATCACGGGGTTGGCGCCGTACCGCCAGGAGACACCGGTCGCGGTGATCAACCCGGGAACCGTTCCACGATGCGCTCGAGGCCGTCGATCGACAGCGGCGTCGGCGGCTCGGTGAAGTTGAACAGCTGCGTCATCAGGTTCTTGTTCTGCACGGCCTTCAGCTTCTCGGCGCCGGGCAGCCCGGTGACCGCCTGCTCGACCGCCTTGGGGTCGCCGTCGCCGTAGAGCAGGATCAGCACGTCGGGGTTGCGTCCGAGCAGTTCCTCCAGGGTGACTTCGAAGACGCGTTCCTTGCTGTCGGCGAACACGTTCGTGAACCCGGCCGCCTCCAGCTGGGGGTGCGCCATGGAGGCATTTCCGTACGCGTACGTGACTCCACCGCCGACGGTCGGGTACAGGACTGCCGCCGTACGGCCGCTCTTCTCGGCTTTGATCTTGGACATGCGGTCCTTGAGCGCCGTGACCGCAGTCGCCGCCTCGGACTGACGACCGAAGACCTTCCCGTACGCCTCCATCTGCGCGTAAATGGAGTCGAAGGTGGGCGCGTCGGTGTTGCCCTCGCACATGGTCGGCTCTTCGAGCAGCGGGATGTCCACGGCCGAGAGCGTGTCGCGCGACAGGTTGTCGACCTCGCCGAGCACGAGGTCGGGCTGCTGACTGATCACGACCTCCTTGCTGATCTGCAGGTGGCCGCTGGTGTCGGTCTTGTCGGTGAGCAGCGGGACCTTGTCGATCTCAGCCTGCGTCGCCGCGTCGTAGTACTCCTTCGGATATTGCCCGGCGCGGGCGGTGACCCGGTCCATCACGCCCAGGTCGTGCAGGAACGGCACGGCCGAGCTCTTGAGCATGACCAGACGCTCGGGGGCCTTGTCGAAGGTGACGTCGGCGCCGCAGTTCTTCATCGTCAACGGGTAGCCGGCGCCCGACGATCCCGCTTGGGTGTCGTCGGCGGCGGCGCCGCACCCGGCAGCCAGGACGAGGACGGTGGACAGGGCGGCGATTCTCTTCACGCGATGCCTCCGGCGTGCAGTCGGCGGATGAGGACGAGCAGGAACGGGGCGCCGAGCAGGGCGGTGATGATGCCGATCGGGATCTCCTGCGGGGCCAGCAGCACCCGGGCGATCACGTCGGCCCAGACCAGCAGGATCGCGCCGAGCAGGGCGGCCACCGGCACCACACGGACGTGCGGAGCGCCGACCAGCCGACGGGCCAGGTGCGGCACGACCAGGCCGACGAAGCCGATGCTGCCCGACGCGGAGACCAGCACACCGACGCAGAGCGAGACCACGACCAGAAGCCGTACGCGGAAACGGTCGGGGTTGATCCCCAGGGTGTGCGCGGTCTCGTCACCGACCGCGAGCGCGTCGAGCCGACGGCCCACGACGGTCAGATAGAGCGTGGTGCCGCCGATCACGACCGCGGCCACCGTGAGCAACGCGTCCCAGCGGGCCAAGCCGAGCGAGCCGAGCAGCCAGAACATGACCGAGCGAGCACCCTCGGCCGATCCCGAGGCGAAGATCAGGAAGCTGGTGGTGGCGTACAGCGCGTAGCCGACGGCGACCCCGGAGAGCAGCAGCCGGATCGAGGTGATGCGGCCGCCGCTGCGCGCGATCAGGAAGACCAGCAGCGAGGCGGCCAGCGCGCCGAGAAAAGCGCTGGTGGACAGGGCGTACTGGCCGAAGCCGGCGCCCGCCCCGAACAGGATGGCCGCGGCGGCGCCGCTGGACGCACCCGAGTTGATGCCCAGCAGATAGGGGTCGGCCAGCACGTTGCGCACCATGGCCTGCAGCGCGACGCCGCAGACGGCGAGCCCGCCGCCGACCAGCATGCCGAGCAGCACGCGCGGGAGCCGTACCTGCCAGACGATGGCCTCCTGCGGCGGCTCCCAGGTCACCTCGCCCAGGCCGAACAACTGATGGCCGAGGATGCGGGCCACGGTGAGGGGATCGATCGCGATGGCCCCGGTGCCCACCGCGACCACCGCGGTGACGATCAGCCCGGCGCTCAGCGACACGAGCCAGACGCTCGTGCGGCGGCGTTGCGCACCGACCCCCAGCACGTCGGGCTCCCGGACGTCCGAGAGGACGGTCGACACGCTGATCCCCCACTTGCCTTGATTCGGCTATTGCCAAAGTTAGGCAAGAACGTACCAAGCAGATCGGGGCGAGAAGAAGGGGCGCGAAGCTGTGTGAAGCCTCACCGATCTTGCCGCGGGCCGCCTTCCGCCGGCGGCCCGCTCACCGCCGCGGCCGCGATGTGCAGGCTGATCTCCTGCACGATCTCGTCCATGGTCTCGCCGGTCTGGGTGCGCAGAATCGTCAGCGCCAACTCGGCCAGCAGCTGGAAGCCCTGGGTGCGGGCCTGCTCGTCGGGGAAGGCGGCCAGCAGGTCGTGCGCGCCGGCGAGGTCACCGCGGTGCTTGGCCGCGATGACCCCGGCGGCACGTTGCGCGCCGGCAAAAGCGTCGGCGGCGTCCACGATCAGGGCGCGACGATGATCGGGTTGCCGGCGGCGCGGGCGGCGTCGAAACGCTTGGTGACGTCGGCCCAGTTGACCAGGTTCCACAGGCGGTCGACGTAGTCGGGGCGCACGTTCTTGTACTGCAGGTAGTACGCGTGCTCCCAGGCGTCGAAGACCAGGATCGGCGTCGAGCCCTGCCCGACGTTGCCGTGGTGGTCGTAGATCTGCTCGACGATGAGCCGCTGCGACAGCGGCTCCCACGCGAGAACGCCCCAGCCCGAGCCCTGCACACCCTTGGTCGCCGTGGACAGTTGCGCGGAGAACGCCTCGTACGAACCGAAGTGCTCGATGATCGCGGCTTCGAGGTCACCCTCGGGCCGGTCGGCGCTGCCGCCGGGACGCAGGTTGTTCCAGAAGATCGAGTGCAGGACGTGCCCGGACAGGTTGAACGCGAGCGTCTTCTCCAGGCCGACCAGGGCGTGGTAGTCGCCCTTGTCGCGGGCCTCGGCCAGCTGGTCGAGGGTGTCGTTGCTGCCCTTGACGTACGCGGCGTGGTGCTTGCTGTGGTGCAGCTCGAGAATCTGGCCGCTCATCGCGGGCTCGAGCGCGCCGTAGTCGTAGGGCATGTCAGGAAGCGTGTAGATGGCCATGCTGAACCTTCCACTTGCCGTGATCAAGCTATTGCCACTATCTTGCAACACCAATCGAGAGGCATTTGAGTAAGGCTGCCCTATCCTCGCCGCAGGCCTCAGCTCGCGTCGTTCGGGGTGCCGGCGCCGACGCCGGGATGCTCGGCGCCACCACGTGCGCGCCGGTGGCGTCGGGACAGTCGACGACGAACACGCGGGCATCGACGCCGATCTGATTCGCGGCCGGCCCGACCCCGCGGGCCGCGGCCATGCCGGCGAACATGTCGGCCACGAGCTGGGCGAGACCGTCGTCGAACATGGTCACCTCGGCGCACCGGCGATGCAGCACCTGCTCGCCGTGGCGGGTGATCGGGCGCGGGGTACCGGAACGCGTCTGCACAGTTGCCCATACTATGCATTTGCAACTCAGCGGCAATAAGGGGTGCGTCTTGCGGACGGCGGAGATCAAACGGCGCTACCTTGCGCATTTCGAGGCGCACGGCCACGCGGTCGTGCCGAGTGCGCCGCTGCCGGCCGTCGGCGATCCGAACCTGCTGTTCGTCGCGGCGGGCATGGTGCAGTTCGTGCCGTACTTCCTCGGTCAGCAGACACCGCCCTACGCCACGGCGACGTCGGTGCAGAAGTGCATCCGCACACCGGACATCGACGAGGTCGGCAAGACCTCGCGCCACGGCACGTTCTTCCAGATGAACGGCAACTTCTCGTTCGGCGACTACTTCAAGGCCGACGCCATCCCGCTCGCGTGGGAGCTGTCCACCAAGCCGATCGACCAGGGCGGCTTCGGGCTCGATCCGGAACGGATCTGGGCGACGGTCTACCTCGACGACGACGAGGCCATCGACATCTGGAAGCGCACCGGGCTGCCGGCCGACCGGATCGTGCGCCGGGGCCGCAGCGACAACTTCTGGTCGATGGGCATCCCCGGACCGGCCGGGCCGTGCTCCGAGCTCTACTACGACCGCGGTCCGGCCTACGGCGCCGAGGGCGGTCCCGAGGTCGATGAGGACCGCTACCTCGAATTCTGGAACCTGGTCTTCATGCAGTACGAGATCGCCGACGTGGTCTCCAAGGAGGACTTCCGGATCGTCGGGGATCTTCCGGCCAGGAACATCGACACCGGCATGGGCCTGGAACGCATGGCCTCGCTGCTGCAGGGCGTCGACAACCTGTACGAGATCGACGAGGTCCGGCCGATCCTGAGCCGGGCCGCCGAGCTGACCGGCAAGACCTACGGTGTGCACTCCGGGCCCGCCGCCGCGCAGAGCCACCCCGACGACGTACGTCTGCGGGTCATCGCCGACCACGTCCGCACGGCACTGATGCTCATCGGCGACGGTGTCACACCCGCCAACGAGGGTCGTGGCTATGTGCTGCGCCGGATCATGCGCCGGGCGATCCGGGCCATGCGGCTGCTCGGCTGGCACGGACGGGCGCTGCCCGAGCTGCTGCCGGTGGCCCGGGACTGCATGGCGCCGTCCTATCCCGAGCTGGCCAAGGAGTTCGACCGCATCGAGCAGACGGCCTACGGCGAAGAGGAAACCTTCCTCGGTACGTTGCGGGCCGGCACCACGATCCTCGACACGGCGATCGCCGAGACCAGAGCGGCCGGCCGCTCGGCGATCACCGGTGAGAAGGCGTTCCAGCTGCACGACACGTACGGCTTCCCGATCGACCTGACCCTGGAGATCGCCGACGAGCAGGGCCTCGACGTCGACGCCGACGGGTTCCGGGCGCTGATGGCCGAGCAGCGCGCCCGGGCCAAGGCCCGCAAGACCGGCCACGCCGACCTGTCCGCCTACCGCACCGTGCTCGACGCCCACGGGCCGACCGACTGGCTCGCGTACGAGACCCTCGAGACCGAGTCGCGGGTCCTGGCCGTGTGGGGAGCCGGGGAGATCGTCACCGTCGCGCTCGACCGCAGCCCCTTCTACGCCGAGAGCGGCGGTCAGGACTCCGACGCCGGCCTGCTCACCGGCCCGAACCTGCGCGCCGAGGTCATCGACGTGCAACGCCCGATCAAGAATCTGATCGCGCACACCGTACGGATCCTTGACGGCACCATCGCGGTCGGTGACACCGTGCACGCGCAGGTTGACCCGGAATGGCGTACCGGCGCCCGGCAGGCCCACTCGGGCACCCACGTGGTGCACGCCGCGCTGCGGCAGGTGCTCGGCCCCGGCGCGCTGCAGTCCGGCTCGTACAACCGCCCCGGCTATCTGCGCCTCGACTTCGCCTGGCGCGGCGGCCTGTCCGACGCCACCCGCAGCGAGGTCGAGGAGGTCGCCAACCTCGCGATCCGCCGCGACCTGCCGGTCGGCGTGCGCTACCTGCCCCTTGACCAGGCCCGGGCCGAAGGCGCACTGGCCCTGTTCGGCGAGACCTACGACGAAACCGTCCGCGTGGTGGAGATCGGCGGGGACTGGTCGCGGGAGCTGTGCGGCGGCACCCACGTCGACCGGTCCGCTCAGATCGGCTCGCTCGCGATCACCGGCGAGCAGTCGGTCGGCGCCGGGCAACGTCGCATCGAGGCGGTCACCGGCATCGAGGCGTTCCGCTACCTGGCCCGCGAACGCGACCTCGTCGGCCGGCTCGCCGCCCAGCTCAAGGCCCGCCCCGAGGAACTACCGGAGCGGGTCACCGCCCTGCTGGCCCGGATGAAGCAGGTCGAACGCGAAGCCGGCGACCTGCGCGACCGGATCCTCGACCTCGACGTCGCCGAGTACACGGCCGGCGCGCTCGACCTCGGCGGCATCACCTACGTCGGAGTCACCACCACCGGCGACGGCCGCAAGCTCGCCGAGAAGGTCCGCGACCGGTTCGGCAACCGCCCCGCCGTCATCGGCGTGATCGCCGGCTCCGGCGCGGTCGTCGCCACCACTCCGGCCGCGGCCGAGCGCGGCCTGTCCGCCGCCGACCTGGTCAAGCAACTGCTGTCCGGCCGGGGAGGCGGCAACGACGCGTTCGCCCAGGGCAAGGCGACCGGGAGCCCGGCCGAGCTGCTGACCCGCCTGCGTGACCTGGTCGCCGCGGCATGACCGCCGACCGGGGCTGAGCCGTGCCGCTCGTACTGGGCATCGAGACCTCGTGCGACGAGACCGGCGTCGGCCTCGTCCGCGACGGCGTGCTGCTCGGCGACGCCCTCGCCTCCAGCATGGACCAGCACGCCCGCTTCGGCGGCGTCGTCCCCGAGATCGCCGCCCGCGCCCACCTGGAAGCCCTGCCGGCGATGGTCCGGCACGCCCTCGACCGGGCCGGCGTCGCCTTCGCCGACATCGACGCCGTCGCGGTCACCGCCGGCCCCGGCCTGGCCTCCGCCGTGCAGGTCGGGCTCGCCGCCGGCAAGGCGTACGCGCTGGCCCTCGCGGTGCCCCTCTACGGGGTGCACCACCTGGCCGGTCACGCCGCCGTCGACACCCTCGAACACGGGCCGCTGCCCGGCCGGTGCATCGCGTTGATCGTGTCCGGCGGACACACCTCACTGCTGCTGCTCGGCGACCTCGCCCGCGACCCGATCGTCCACCTCGGCGACACTCTCGACGACGCCGCGGGCGAAGCCTTCGACAAGGTCGCCCGCCTCCTCGGCCTGTCCTACCCCGGCGGACCGGCCATCGACCGGGTCGCCCGCGAGGGAGACCCGCACGCCATCGCGTTTCCGCGAGCCCTGCCCGGCACCCACACGTTCTCGTTCTCCGGCCTCAAGACCGCCGTCGCGCGCTGGGTCGAACGTCACCCGGGCCCGGTGCCCGTCGCCGACGTCGCCGCCTCGTTCCAGGAAGCCGTCGCCGACACCCTCTCCCGCAAGGCCGTCGCCGCCTGCCACGAACACGACGCCTCGACGCTGTTGATGGTCGGCGGGGTGGCCGCGAACAGCCGGGTCCGCGCGCTCACCGCTCAGCGATGCGCCAAGGCCGGGATCGAGTTGCGCGTACCCACGCCCCGGTTGTGCACCGACAACGGCGCCATGATCGCCGCCGTCGGCGACCTCGTGATCCGCGCCGGGCTGCCGCCCAGCCCGCTCGACCTCGCCATGCACCCCACCGCGACCCTCACCCACGCGCTCGTGCATCCCTGACGCGATCCGGCCGTCAAAATAAGAACCACGTTTTCCCTGTTCAGGTTCCCCTTGTTGCCAATCGCAGCAGTTCGTTTCCGCGCCGCACCAGCGCAATCGTGAACGCATCGGTTGCCGCCGTCACCGTGCGTTATGCCGAAGCCTGTCCAACAAGGCCAGAAAGGCCTTGGCCGCCAAGCGAAGTGATCGCCTGGCGGCCAAAGGTTTGTAAGTCACCTATCGGTATGGGGATCGCGCGACAACGCATCCCCTCCTCGCGCTACTCGGATGCGTCTGATGCCCCGGAGGCCCGGGGGCCGGCGCGCCCGAGATCGTGCTCGTGGCGTCAGTGCCGGTCGCCGCGCGGGTTGTTGCCCTGGTTGCCGCGGCCGTCGTTGCCCCGGTCCCGGCCGTCGTTGTCCCGGCCACCGCGACCGTCATTGTCCCGGCCACCGCGACCGTCATTGCGGTCCCAGCCACCGTGGCGACGGTCCCGGTCCCGCATCCAGTCGTTGCGGTGCGAACCCGGGCGGAAGTGCCGGAACTGACCCGGACGACCCTGGCGGAACTGGCCCGCCCAGGCGGGACGGAACTGAGCCGGGAAGCCACGCACGACCTGGAACGGCCGGCCGAAGCCGAACGAGCCCCAGTTGTCGTAGTCAGCGACCTCGAGGGCCCAGGCACCGCGGCGGGGGCCGACACGAACGGCGCTGCAGTCGAAGTCGTCCCAGGCGCCGCTGCGCTCGCCGTACATGCCGGCCAGCTGGCAGGCCCGCAACGAGCGGTAGAAGCCGACGATCTGGCTCTCGCCCCGCCACATGTTCTGGCTGGCGGTGATCTTGCTGTCCGTTGCCGCCGGCCCGACCGGCCCGGCCGGGGCAGCTTGAGCCGGACCCATGCCAACGGTCAAAGCGGTGAGAACGCCGAACCCTCCCAGGGCGAGGGCGCGGGTGAGCTTGTTCATCGTGATCCTCTCGTACTGCTTGCGTGGCGCTGTACATTCGGACAAACCGCATTTAACCGACACAGGATGTCGAGCGGACGGCCACCTCTGAGTGCTGAACAGATCGTCAGCGGATAGCCGGTCGGTGGACCCCGTACGGGTCCGTGACTTTCCATCGCGATGGGAACGGCCCGGCTGCGGCTTGTCCGGGGCCGCATGAACAGCGGCAGAGGTGCTCACCTGGCCGTCCCTGCGGAACGCGCCGGGTGCACGGAACCGGCAGGTCCACGGCTGGTGGATGTCGCTCGCCGGGCCGCGGTCGCTGTGGGTACGGCCTCGGCCGTGCTCGCGGGTAAGCCGGTCGTTGCTCCGGCAACTCGGGATCGGGTGATGGCCGCCGTGGAGGACCCGGGCTACGTGCGTGGCCGTCCTGCGGGACAGCTTGCCGCTCACCGGCGGCGTAACGGCTTCGCCACCTGGCTGTTCCAGCCGGCCGTGACGGGTCGTTATCCGGCGAAGGCTCCGCGCCTGTCCCGGTGCCGGCTGATCCGTAGCCGGGCGTTCCGGTGCGCGGACGGGGCGCGACCGCGAAGGCCGATTCGTGCTGGTTGCTGATGGCTTCGGGGCTGACGCCGCACGGGCTGCGGCACACCTACAAGACCCTGGCGATCGAGCTGGGTACACCTGCGGCGTTGATGGACGCCCTGATGGGTCACGCCGACGGCTCGGTGCAGGCCATCCACTCCCACGTCACTCAGGGAGATGACCCAACGGCTTCTGGACGGACTGACCGCGCTCTGGCGGCCGGCGCTGAAGGCTCACCGGCCGATCCGATTCGCGGTCACTGGTGGCCGTGCTCGACAGGCTGTTGATGGAGCCAGCCGAATGAGTGCCTGCGCGGATCAAGGAAGATCCGAGGCCGGAGTGCTGGGAGCTGATCTCCCACCGTGACCATCGCACCGTGGGGTTTCAGGGGGCTCGGCCCCCTGAGCAGACATGACGAGAGGCCGCGGTCCGCGCTTTCCGCGGACACACGGCCCCTGCATCTCGTGGGCGATACTGGGATCGAACCAGTGACCTCTTCCGTGTCAAGGAAGCGCGCTCCCGCTGCGCCAATCGCCCTCGGGTACATCATACTGCCGAGGTGGAGACGGGATTTGAACCCGTGTAGACGGCTTTGCAGGCCGTTGCCTCGCCTCTCGGCCACTCCACCGAGCCGGCCCAGCACGACTGTGAAGGCCTCTCCGAGCGGACGACGGGATTCGAACCCGCGACCCTCACCTTGGCAAGGTGATGCGCTACCAGCTGCGCTACGTCCGCTTGTCTGCCCGGGCTCCCCCGGCGACGGAAGAAACATTAGCGGGTCCCCTGGGGCCTTGCCAAACCGGGGTCCCCCGGCGCGTCGCGGTCGGGGGCTCACCTGGGGTTCCGGAGTTATCCACAGCCTGGAAAACGGGCGGGCGGCCCGAGGGCCGTTCGGTGTTGGATGAGCCCATGACCTTCCGGCAGATCAGCGCGGTGGAGCGCACGGCGAGCATGTTTCCCCTCCAGTCGTACGCGTTTGTGTCATCGCCCTGGCCTGAGGGCGACCAGGAGGCGTACGGGGAACGCATGAAGTTCTTCGAGACGGCTCTGAACTGGGTCGCGGAGGAGAACGGGGAGACGCTGGCCTGCGCGGCGGCGTTGCGGATGCGGCAGAACGTGCGGGGCACGGTGCACGACATGGCGGGTGTGGCGTCGGTGGCCTCGCATCCGTCGGCTCGGCGGCGGGGGCTGGTTCGGGGGGTGATCGAGCGGCTGCTGGGTCAGGCTCGCGATGAGGGGCACACCGTCAGCGCGCTTTATCCGTTCCGGCCGTCGTTCTATGCCCGGTTCGGCTATGTCGGCACGCCTCGGCACCGCATCGCGACGTTTGCCCCGGAAGGTCTGTCTCACCTGAACCGGGCCGAGCTGCCGGGTGAAGTGGAGCGGCTGCCGATGCGCGACGGGTTCGCCGAGTGGCAGGGGCTGCAGCGCCGGCTGGTCGAGACGCGCCACGGGTTCGCGGTGTACGACGAGACCCGTGCGGCCGAGTTCCGTGACGACAAGCGGTGGGTGGCGATCGCGCGCGTCGACGGTGAGGTGGTCGGGGCGTTGTCGTACCAGGTGAAGGCGTACGGCGGGGAGCTTGTTGGTTCTGATCTTCTGACGACGGGGCCGTTGGGGCGGGCGCTGCTGCTGCAGTTCCTCTCGCGGCACGTTGATCAGGTCGCGCGGGTGCGGGTCCGGGTGGGCACCGATGACGTTCCTGAGTTGTGGGGCACGGATTTCGCGGTGACGACCGAGGGGCGTGTCGACTTTCCGACGCACGGCGGGGCGATGGTGCGGGTGCTCGACATGCCGGGCCTGAGCGGAACCGCGGTGGGGGACGGTGACGTGACGATCGAGATCCCGGACGACACGCTCGTCGGCGGGTCGTGGCGGCTCGTGGGCGAGGGCGGCCGGCTGACGGTGACCAAGGGGACGGCGGAACCGGCGGCGACGCTCTCGGTGGGTGGGTTCAGCGGTTTGCTGTACGGCGTTCTCGACCCGATCGAGGTGATCACGCGTGGCCTGGGACGGGTCGACGGCGCGGCCGTGGGCGTGTTGAGCAGCATGTTCCCGCGTGAGATGCCGTACATCTGCGCGGACTTCTGACCCACGCGCGCGGAGTCATGGCCGGTGGCCGCGGATTCTGACCGGCGCCCGCGCGGATTCCCGGCCGGCGGTCGCGGAGTTGTGGCCGGCGGTCGCGCGGGGTTCTGGCGAGGGGCGAAGGAGGCGATAATCACGGGATGAATGACAGATCGATCCTGTCGTACAAGTCCCAGGGTTCCGTTCTGAGCATCTATTCGAAGGGGTCGGTGCTGTCGATCGGCTCGGTCGGGTCGTCGTTGTCCATCGGGTCGATCGGGTCGAACTGCTCGATCCTGTCGATCGGCTCGTGGCTGTCGATCGGGTCGGTGCTGTCGGCGGTCTCGATCGGTTCCGTGATGGCCTGGCGGAGCCGGTGGGCGATCCTGGCCAGCCCGGACCAGCCTCCGGTCAAGGGCCGCGGGCAGGGGCGCGCGCATCGTGGCCACCCGCATCGGGTACACGGGCGTAAGCGGGAGCACGGGCACGCCTGAGAAGCGGTCGCGCCCGCATGGAAGTGGGTGGGGCACGCCGGCACTTCTGAGAAATGGTCGCGCCCGCGTGGACGCGAGCGGAAGAAGGGGGCACGCGCGGGGCGCGATGCTGGTGATCGGCCCTGAGGCGGCTCGCCGCGTGACTCGGGGGCAGCCGGCGTGCACGTCCGCGACCCACCGCGCCCAGGTTGGCGGGGCGCGATGCTGGTGAGTGGCCCTGAGGTGGCTCGGCGCGTGACTTGGGTGCGGCCGACGTGAACGTGCGCGGCCGCCCGCGCCCTGGGTGGGCGGGGCGGCCCTATGGGCGTACGGGAAATCAGCGGGTCGGCACGTCCAGGTAGGAGCCGCCGGTGATGGTGATCTGCCGGTTGGGCTCGTTGGCGTCGTAGTAGAGCGGATCCACAGTGTCCACGACCAGCGTCAGCGAGTGGCCCGCGGGCACGTCATAGGCGGCCGCCGACAAGGCCAGGTCGACCTCGGTCGTCCCCGACCACGCGACCGGAGAGTGCGTGATCAGGCGGGCCGTTCCGAGGGCGTCCAGGTCATACAGGTAGACCACCGCCGACCCCTCGGACTGGGACACCTTCAGGTGGGCGCGCGGGATGCCTCGGATCTTGAGCGTGCTGCCGGGGCGGGACGACGCCCAGACGCCGGCCCGGGAACGATCGACCGTGGGGAGCCAGACCGACGGGCGGGTGTTGGTGAAGGCCGAGATGCCGTTGGTCAGCAGCACGACCCCGCCGTTCGCGGTGGTGTCCTTGTCGGTCGGCAGCGCCTTCGTCCAGCCCGTGGTGGGGGCGCCGCCCAGCAGGCCGGTGCCGTCGAGGGTGCGGATGCGGCCCAGGCCGTAGCGTGTGGTCGACGTGCTCAGGGCCGACCAGTCGGCGTACGACTCCACCGACGCGTTCTCGGGGCGCACCAGCACCGGCTGCCCGGAACCGCTCGCGCCGGTCAGGTGCTGATCGAACCATGCCCGTACGGAAGCCCAGACGTCGTTCTGGAAACCGAAGATGCCGCCCAGCTCCGCGATCGCGTGGTCGCCGGGCCGCAGTTCGAGACGCTTCGGGCCGGTCAGCTGCCGATAAAAATCAACCAACTGGTTGGGTGGGAAGAACGAGTCGCCCCAGGCGTTGGCGATCAGCACGGCCGGGGCGTTCGTGTTGAGCTGCGACAGGTAGGTCGACGCCGAACGGACGCGCGCCCACGCCATCACCTCGCCGACGTTGCGGTTGGCCTTGAAGTCGGCGAGTTTGCCGCTCAGCTCCGGCCCGGGGTTGCCGAGCAGGCCGGCCGCCAGTTCCAGCAGCCCGGCCGACTGACGGTGGCGGGTGGAGTCGCTGTACAGCGAATACACCAGGTCGGTCCAGCCACTCATCATCGCCACGACGCGCAGACGTTTGTCGAAAGCCGCGCCGAGCAGGCTGATTCCCGCCCCGTACGAGATCCCGGCCGCGCCGAGGCGAGCGGGGTCGGCGGCCGTGTTCGCCAGCGTCCAGTCGACGACCTTGGAGAGATCGGCCATGTCCTTCGGGCCGGCCGTGTCGATCTCCCCGCCGGAGGCCCACCAGCCGCGGGGCGTGTACGAGACGACGACGTACCCGCCCTCGGCGAACTTCCTGGCCTGGGCGAGGTATTCGAGGTCGTTGAGCCCCCAGCTCGCCGGGAAGATCACCGCCGGGTAGCGGCCGGCGGCGGCCGGGGCGATCACGTTGGCCTTGAGGGTCACCCCCGAGCCGGGAATGTCGACGAACTTGTAGCCGGTGGTGGCGACGGCTTGAAAACGCGCGACCGCGGGGGTGGCCGAGCCCGGCGCGGGGGCGGCCGAGACGGGGGCGGGGCCGGCACCGGAGAGGACGAGTCCGGTGGCCAGGGCGACGCTGAGCATGATCTTCCGACGGAGCTCCATGCGCTCTCCTCAGTGCAGAGCAAGGTCGACGAGCCCGTACGGGGGACGCGGTGGCACGCCCACCCGGATGGGCGGTTCGTCGGTGGGAGGGGCTGGAGCGCTCCAGTTTCGGCAGCGTATGGGCCGGTTCCGAGAAATTGAACTTCATGACATTATCGTTACTAGCCAGTAACGTAGGTCACTTCGAGGCTGGCGGACGAGCGGCGGACGAGCGGAGGCAGCCCGATGCTGTACGGGGTTCAGGCGCCACGGCGACGCGACGCGCAACGCAACCGGGACGCCATCGTGCGCGCCGCCTGCGATCTGATGACCAGCGAACGCTCCGCGGTGGGCATGCCCGAGATCGCCCGCCGGGCGGGGGTCGGCCAGGCGACGCTCTACCGGCACTTTCCCGACCGGTACGCCCTGACGGCCGCGGTCATCGGCCTTCAGGTCGACCGTCTCGCGGCCTGTGTCGCCGCCACCAGCCAGCAGCCGGCCGCGTTCCGATCGATCCTCGACGCCGTGCTGCGTTCCCAGGTCACCATGCGTCCCCTCGTACGGCTGGCGCGCCGGCTCGAACCCGCCGTCCAGGGCCGGTTCCTGCGCCGGATCGTCGCCCTGCTGGCCGAACCGCTGCGCCGGGCCCAGGAACACGGCTACGTACGCCGCGACCTCGAGCCCGGCGACCTGGTGCTGATCTTCACGATGGTCGAGGGCGTCCTGGAGGGCACACTCGACGGCGCGGCCCAGCCCCAGGCCGCCGCCGACCGCACGATCGACCTGGCCCTGGACGGGGTGTTCCGCTCGCACTGAGCCCGCCTTCCGGTTGCGGACAAGCTCGCGGTGCTGCTTGCACGCTGCGCCGGCGCCGCAGCGCGGGAGGTCAGGTCGGACACGGAAGAGGGTGGCGGCTCGCATGAAAATGCGGAGTAGTGCATAATCCTCGGTGTGACCAAGGTTCTGTCTTCACTTCCGGTCGGCGAGCGGGTCGGCATCGCGTTCTCCGGTGGCCTCGACACGTCGGTTGCGGTCGCGTGGATGCGTGAGAAGGGTGCTGTGCCCTGCGCGTATACGGCCGAGATCGGCCAGTACGACGAGCCCGACGTGACCTCCGTGCCCGACCGCGCCATCGCGTACGGCGCCGAGATCGCCCGGCTGGTCGACTGCCGGTCGGCCCTCGTCGAGGAGGGGCTCGCCGCCCTGGCCTGCGGCGCGTTCCACATCCGCTCGGGCGGCCGCACCTATTTCAACACGACTCCGCTGGGCCGGGCCGTCACCGGCACACTGCTCGTGCGGGCCATGCTCGAAGACCAGGTGCAGATCTGGGGCGACGGCTCGACGTTCAAGGGCAACGACATCGAGCGGTTCTACCGTTACGGCCTGCTCGCCAACCCGTCGCTGCGCATCTACAAGCCGTGGCTCGACAAGACCTTCGTCACCGAGCTCGGCGGCCGCAAGGAGATGAGCGAATGGCTGCTCGCCCACGACCTGCCCTACCGTGACTCCACCGAGAAGGCGTATTCGACCGACGCCAACATCTGGGGCGCCACCCACGAGGCCAAGTCGCTCGAACACCTCGACAACGGCATCGAGATCGTCGACCCGATCATGGGCGTGCGGTTCTGGGACACCGACGTGGCGATCGCGACCGAAGACGCGACCATCGGCTTCGCCGAGGGCCGCCCGGTGACGATCAACGGCAAGGAGTTCGGCTCGGCGGTCGACCTGGTGCTCGAGGCCAACGCGATCGGCGGCCGCCACGGTCTGGGCATGTCCGACCAGATCGAGAACCGGATCATCGAGGCCAAGAGCCGCGGCATCTACGAGGCGCCCGGCATGGCCCTGCTCCACATCGCGTACGAGCGGCTGGTCAACGCGATCCACAACGAAGACACGGTCACCAGCTATCACAACGACGGCCGCAAGCTGGGCCGGCTCATGTACGAGGGCCGCTGGCTCGACCCGCAGGCGCTCATGCTGCGCGAGTCCCTGCAGCGCTGGGTCGGCAACGCGATCACCGGTGAGGTCACGCTCCGCCTGCGGCGCGGCGACGACTATTCGGTGCTCAACACGACGGGTCCGGCGTTCAGCTACCACCCCGACAAGCTGTCGATGGAACGGACCGAGACCCCGGCGTTCGCCCCGGCCGACCGGATCGGCCAGCTGACGATGCGCAACCTCGACATCGCCGACAGCCGGGCCAAGCTCGAGCAGTACGCCCGCCTCGGCATGGTCGGCAGCCCCCAGGGGCTGGTCGGCGCCCTGCCCGCCGGCGGCGCCGAAGAGATCGCCTCGCGCGGCGCCGTCCCGGTCGAGGACGACCTGCTCGACCAGGCCGCCATGGAGTCCGGCACCGACTGAACCCCAGCACCAGCCGGCGGCCCGATCAGGCCGCCGGCTGCCGGCCCCGGCGTGGCCGGCCGGAAGGCTCAGTGCCGGGCGGCCGGACAGCCGCCCGGCGCGGCGATCACGCGCCGGGACCCGAGCCGCGATCGGATCGGACAACCAGGGCCAGGGTTGTCGCCGCCACCCCCAGATGCAGCACCTCGACAATCATCGAGGCCCATTCCAGCCAGTGCGCCATCGTCACTCCTCTGTGCTGCCGTTCGCCGGCCGAAGCCGCTGTCGCGACCGACACTGCGGAGTGAACGGGCAGCTGATGGCCACACGAATGCCACCTCGTCCCAGCACGCTGCCCGGCGTGCTCTGACCTGCTGAAACGAAGCGACGCGGGCGCCCGGTCGTGGCATTGGATGTGGCTTTCGATTCGTTACGATGGCCGCCCGAACGACCTGACGGGAGGCCGGGTGCCCCGTAAGCCTCAAGAGACTCCACGTGGAGCCTGGCCCGCCGGTGGTCCGCATCGGGAGCTGCTGGAGCTGCTCGATGACCTCCGTGAGTCCAGGCCGGCCGGAGAACGGCTGTCGTTCCTGAAAATCGGCGCCGCTGTCCATCTGAGCGACGAGCAGGTCTCCCGCATCCTGTCGGGCCGCGTCCGGCCGGCGAGCAGGAGACAGGTCGAGGATCTGACCCGGGCGCTCGGTGGAGGCTCCGAGGAGGTACAGCGTGCGGACGCCCTCTTTCACGAGATGGCCACCGCCCGCGTTCGCCGGTCGAGCGCGAAGCCTCGCCGGAAAGCCCTGATCGTCAAGCAGAAACACCCGTTTGTCGACCGGCCGGAGCTGTCCGGGAACTACCGGAAGCTCGTGCAGTCGGGCTCCCCGCTCGTGGCCCTGGTCGGCTCGGCCGGCACCGGGAAGACGACGTTGGCGACGTCGCTGGCCGGCGCGGACGCCCCTGTGATCCTGTGCACCTCAGAGAGCGACATCGAGCGGGGGATGCGAGAGATCCTGAGCCACCATGCGCGGTCGGCGACGTATACCGTCCCGCAGCTGGAACTGGCATTCCACCGGTATCTCAGAACGAGCCGATCACTGATACTCGATGACGTCCGGCGAGCGGAAGACCTCGAGCGCCTGATCCCACCCGACTGGGAGGGCACGGTCGTCGTGACGACGCGGATCCGGCATCGGCTGCTGCCACCCGAAGCGGTGATCGAGGTGGGCGCGATGAGCACCACCGAGGCGATCGAGCTGGCCGAACACCTTCTCGGTGATGACCTGACGGCGGACCAGCGAGCCGCCCTGGCCGGCGCCGTCGGCAATCATCCACTCGCCGTCACAGCGATCTGCGGACGCCTCAAGCAGAGGGAATCGTCGGATGTCGACGGCCTTGTCAGTGATCTTCAGAGACACGCCCCGCTGCTGCTGGACGGTTTCGATGACCGGGAGCGGCCCGGTCTGGCGCAGATCTACCGCGAGACCTATCACGACCTTCGAGCGCGGCATCCGCGAAAGGCGCTGCTCCTCGGGATGATCGCGTATGCCGGGAGCGGACCGCTCAAGGTGAGGTTCCTGTTCCAGGCGTTCCGGAAGCCGGGACCGAACGGAACACCCGGGCCGCAGGTCGCGCGGGCCGCCACCCAGGAAGCACTCGAGCATCTCCGCGATCTGTTCCTGATCGACATGACGGACGACGGAGTCCGCATGCACGACCTGACCAGGGCGCTTCTCCGCGATGCGTTGCGGGACAACCGGGAAGTCCTCACCGCCGACCTGCACGAGGCCATCATGGCGGGCCTGACCGACGCCGCTGCGGCCAACGATCCCCGCACCACCCGCCGGCTCGCATCCAAGATCATTATTCACGCCTGGCATCACCTCATGGGCACCGGATCGGGCGGAACCAGCCTGTACCCACCGGCGAATGAGGCCTTTGACCAATATCTCGCGGTCGCGGCGGCGACGCTGGCCGCCATCCAGGTGGATCCGAATGAGTATCTTCTGATGCTCGCGCCGGACGGGCCGGACTCACACGGGCTGCGCCTCATCTATCTGGGCCGGGAACGCGGCCGGCAGAAGGTGATCGACCTGGGCGGCCAGAAGGCGGTCGTGTTCTCGGGCCAGGAACTGAAGATCTGGGATTCCGAAGGCGACGCGCCGGTGGACGTGGAGTTCCCGCGGGCACCGTGCCCCGGGCCGGATGGGCCTTCGAGTCTGCGCGGCGTGACCATCGCCTACAGATCCAGTGGCGATCCGGTCCGTAAGAAGGTCATCATCGTGCCCCGTTGAGCACCCGGACGGCGACGCGGGAGGGCGTGGGAGCGTGCCCCGGAATCGTCCAGGTGGGTCATTCTGATCACGGCGAGGGCGGCCTATTCTCCGCGGAGGAGGGGTCGCCATGTCCGCGGAGCCGGGTTCTGTTCCGATTTTGCGCACCAGCATGGAGACCTACGACTTCGGCGAGTCGGAAGATCTGCTCCGGCGGCGCTACGTCGATCACCACACCCAGGCGGGCAGCACGGAGCCCGACTTTCTCTTCCGGTCTCGCATGGCCACCGCGGGCCCGCTCATCGTCGATTCGCCGCAATGGCGGGCCGGCATGACCTTTCACACCCAGCCGTTCGACGCGATCCACATTCTGACCGTGGTCGACGGCAGGGCCGAGGTGACCGCCGGTCGGCAGCAGGCCGGCGCGAAAGCGGGCAGCGCACTTCTGTATCCGGTCGGTCTTCCGCTCGAGATCTCGCTGGACCGGTCGACCCAGATCGCCATTCAGTTTCCGGTCGGCGAGGTGCGGCGGGTCTCCGAGCGGTTCGGCCTCGACCCGGCCGATTTCCGGTTCGACGCGATGAACCCGGTGTCGCCCGCCGCGGCCCGCCGCTGGGAGGCCACCGCCACCTATCTCAACCAGTTGATGGCCGGCCCGGAGATCCATCAGCTGTTGCTCAGAACCGCCCTCGACGTGGTGACGACGACGGCGGTGACCGTGTTCCCGAACACCGCCATGACGGTCGACTACATCGCGGAACCCGGCCGGATAGCGCCCGCCGTCATCCGCCGGGCGGTCGCCTATGTGGACGAGCACGCCGCCGAACCGCTCACCGTGGAGGAGATCGCCGCCGCGGCCGGCATCGGGACCCGTACGCTGCAGGTCGGTTTCCGCCGTCACCTCGACACCACTCCGGCCGCTTACCTGCGTCACGTGAGGCTGCAGCGGGCGCACCGCGACCTGCAGGCCGCCGACGCCGCGAGGGGGGACACCGTCGCGGACATCGCGTATCGCTGGGGGTTCGCCAACCTGGGCCGGTTCGCCGGCTACTACCGCGAGGCGTTCGGCCGCCGCCCGAGCCAGACCCTGCAGACCTGATGACCGGAGACAGGGCCCCGACCGCATCTGGCACGACGGCAATCTGGGCGCCGGCACCGCGATCGCGGCGGCACTCTGCTTCGCCGCCGGCTTGGGCGGATTTCTCGGCATGACCGCGTACGCATCCCGGCCGCACACAAGCAGATCCCAGGTGCCGGAGGACGAGCACTGGCGCGCCGGCATGTTCTACGTCAACCGGGACGACCCCCGCCTGCTGGTCCCCCGCCGCAGCGGCCTGGGCTGGACAGTCAACTTCGGACACCCGGCCGGCTGGGCTGTGCTCACCCTCCTGCTCGCGATTCCCGTCGCCGGGGTGCTGGCCGGAGCCCTCGCCCATTGACCGGCACGTCAGCGGGCGCGGGCTCCGGCCACGGGTCAGCCGGCTCGGTAGGCGAACCAGATCAGGGCCATGCGGATGCTCTGGCCCAGGGTGAAACGGTCGAGGCACGGGTCGTCGCCGTAGCTCATGAAGTTGTGTACGGGGTCGCGGCCGGGGGCGGGGCAGGTGTCGTCGGACTCGTTGCACTCGAAGATGTTGTCGCCGTCGGCCTGGTAGGGGGTGTCGAAGACCTGGTCGCCGGGAGCGGTGCAACCGTTCTCGAACGTGTGGTAGAGGCCCAGCCAGTGGCCGACCTCGTGGGTCAGGGTGTCGCCCTCGTTGTAGGGGGCCGCCGCGCCGCCGGGCAGGCTCTCGTTGAGGACCACGACACCGTCCTGGATCAGCGTGGCCTCGTTGGGGTAGTACGCGTAGCCGAGCAGGCCGCCCGACAAGCCGGCGATGTAGATGTTGAGGTCGTCGTAGCCGCCGCGGTGCAGGGCCGCCTTGGCCTCCTGGTCGTCGGACGGGTCGACGTCGGGGTCGGCCCAGTCGAACCAGTCGTCGTTGCGGGTGTAGTCGACCGACTTCGTGGTGAAGCGGAAGATCGTACGGGCGTCGAAGGGTGAGGTCCGGCCGCCGTAGGCCGCGTTGAGCACCGCGATCTGGTCGGCGATCTGCTTCTTCGTCACTCCCCCGGTGCCGTCGGCGCGGGTGATCACGTGCACGCGCACGTCGATGGTGATCTGGCCTCTCGGCACCTTCGACTTCCAGGTAAGACCCTTCGACCTCAGCTTGGCGGTCATCTGCTTCTCGGCCTGGGTGGCCTCGCTGCGGGTCAGGTCGTTGGGGTCGGACCCGCCGGGCCGGTTGCCGCGCACACGTTCGCTCGAGACGGAGGTGCACGCCGCGACGGAGTCGGCCGCGGCGACGGCCACCCCGCTCGACGGGGCCGTGATCAGCGCCGCCCCGAGGACTCCGATCACGACGGTGCTGATTCGCCTTCGTTGCATGAGGGTTCCTCCTCGTGAGGATCCGGCAAGACCGACGGCCGTCGATGCGGCCGCCGGTAATCGGACAATCACCGAAGGTAGGAGCCAATGACGGTCACCGATACCGTCCGTGCGGCCACCAGGACCGCGAAGATCGGCTAATCGCTGCTGTGCCAGGAGTGCCACAGGGCCGCGTACGGGCCACCGGCCGCGACCAGAGTGTCGTGCGTGCCGACCTCGATGATGCGGCCGTCCTCCATGACCACCACCCGGTCGGCGTCGTGTGCTGTCTGCAAGCGGTGGGCGATCGCGATCACCGTACGTTCGTGGAGCACCGCGGCCAGGGCGCGCTCGGCCGTGCGGGCCGCCGTGGGGTCGAGCAGCGCGGTGGCCTCGTCGAGGATGACCGTGTGGGGGTCGGCCAGCACCACCCGGGCCAGGGCCAGCTGCTGGGCCTGGGCGCCGTCGGGCGGATTCACGCCCAGGTCACGGTCGAGGTCGTCGGCCCAGTCGGCGCCCACCGTCTTGAGGGCCCGCCGCAGGTCGTCGTCGGGGGCCTCGATCATCAGGTTGTCGCGCAGGGACTCGCGGAAGACGTGATGCTCCTGGGTGACCAGGACTACCTGGCGGCGCAGCTCGTCGGCCGGCAGGTCGGCGACCGGGACACCGCCGACGGTCAGCGAGCCGGACGCGGGGCGGTCGACGCCGGCGATCAGGCGGCCCAATGTGGACTTGCCGGCGCCGGAGAGCCCGACGATGGCCAGCCGCTCGCCGGGGCGCACGGTCAGGTTCACGTCGTGCAGCACGTCGCGGCCCTCGTCGTACGCGTATCGCACCTGGGAGATCTCGATGCGGTCGCCCTGCGGCAGGGTGGTCGAGACCGGTGGCCCGGCGGGCACGGCGGCCAGGCCCTCGATGCGGGCGAAGGAGGCGCTGCTGCTCTGCAACGACTCGATCCAGATGAGGATCATGTCGAGCGGGCCGACCAGCTGACGCAGGTAGAGCACCGCGGCGCCGACCGTACCCAGGCTCACGTGGCCGTCGAAGTAGAGGAAGCCGCCCAGCAGCAGCACCAGCACGCTGGGTACGGCGTATGAGATCTCGACCGACGGGAAGAAGACGCTGCGCAGGCCCAGGGTCGCCAGGCGCGTGCGCCGGGTCTCGATGATCGCTTCGCGGCCGGCCGAGAGGCGCCGCTCGGCCAGGCCGAACGCCTCGATGGTGCGGGCGCCGGCGGTGGTCGCGGCCAGTTCGTCGGCGAGCCGGGAGTTGGCCTCGCCCTCCTTGAGGTAGGCGGAGCGGGCCACGCGCAGGTACCACCGGGTGGCGAACCAGATGCCGGACAGGCCGAGCACACCGACGACGCCGAGCAGCGGGTTGAGCAGCAGCACGGCGACCACGATGAAGATGATCTGGACGACGCCGATGAGGATGTTGGGCAGGATGTCGCGCAGCGTGTTGGCAACCGCGTCGACGTCGGTGGTGCCGCGGGCGGCCAGGTCACCGGCCGGAACCCGTTCGATCACGGCCGCGGGCAGGCCGAGCGAGCGGCGCAGGAAACCCTCGCGGATGCGGGCGGCGGTGCGTTCGCCGAAGCGGTACGCGATCGCCAGCGACTGCCGGGCCAGCAGCGTCTGCAGCACGGCGCAGGCCAGCACACCCGCGGCGAGCTGGTCGACCCGGCCGGCGCCGCCCCCGCCGGCGACGGTGTCGATGATGCGGCCCAGCAGCCACGGGCCGCCCAGACCGGCCAGCGCGGCCAGCACGTTGATCACGGTCATGACGGCCACCGAGCGGCGGTCGGCCCGGATCAGGGCCAGGGCGGCCCGGGCCACACCGCGTTGATCGGCGACGGGAAGCGCGGCCGTCACGCGTCCTCCCCGAAGACGCGCGACACGAGAGCGCGATAGCCCGGGTTCTCCAGGAGCAGCGACCGGTGCGTGCCGGTGGCGGCGACCCGGCCGTCGACCAGGTAGTGCACGACGTCGGCTTGGTCGAGCATCACCGGCGAGGTGGTGGCGACGACCGTGCCGCGGCCCCGCCGGGCGGCGGTGAGGCGTTCGGCGATGGCGGCCTCGGTGTGCGCGTCGACGGCCGAGGTGGGTTCGGCCGCGAGCAGCATC
Organism: Paractinoplanes ovalisporus; assembly: GCF_016834655.1. GTDB lineage: Bacteria > Actinomycetota > Actinomycetes > Mycobacteriales > Micromonosporaceae > Actinoplanes > Actinoplanes ovalisporus. The sequence continues at coordinate 8,127 of NZ_JAENHP010000022.1, read as the reverse complement.
TCGGGGTCGGCGTGCACGGCCCGGGCCAGGCGGACGCGCTGGCGCTGACCGCCGGAGATGTTGCGGCCGGACCACTCGATCGGCCGGTCGAGGCTGGACGCCACGTCGTGGGCGACGGCGGTGGTGATCGCGCCGCGGACCCGCTCGTCGTCGGCGTCGTCCCGGCCGGCCACCACGTCGCGCAGCTCGCCCGCGAACAGGTCGGCGCCGGGCTGCGCCACCAGGAGACGGGCCCGGACCTCGGGCTGGGCGACCTCCGCGAGCGGGATGTCGCCCCAGGTCACGGCAGTCTCGCCGTAACCACCGAGCCGGTCGATCACCTCGGCCGCGTCGGCCGGACGGGAGCCGGCCAGGGCGGTCAGGCGGCCCGGTTCGGCGACCACACCGGATTCCGGGTCGCGCAGCACGGCCGGATGCGGAGGGCCGGGCACGCCGGACGGGTCGTCGGCGGGCAGGCGCAGGAAGTCGACCACGCGGCGGGCCGCGACCAGCCCGCGGGTGACGTCGAACGAGCAGAAGATCAGCACGTTGACCGGGATGACCAGCATGGCCGTGTAGCCGTAGACGGCCACCAGCTCGCCGACGGTCAGCTCACCGGAGACCGCGAGCCGGGCCGCCAGCCAGACGACCACGGCCAGGAACACGACCGGGAGCCCGTCGCCGAGCGCGCCGATCCAGCTGAACGGGCCACCGACGCGATATCCCTGGTCACGCAGTCGCGCGGACTGGTCGTCGTACCGGGAAAGGTGTGTCTGCTTGCCGCCGAGCCCGTTGAGGATGCGCAGGCCGCCGAGCACGTCGACCAGGCGGGTGTTGAGCTCCCCCTGCTGCTCGCGATAGACCAGGCCGGCCTTCTGCCCGCGCTGCAACAGCGGGCCGACGAAGACGGCGAGAACCGGCACGCCGATCAGCACGACGGCGGCCAGCATGTGCGAGGTCTGGAAGAGGATGGTCGCCACCACCGAGATGGCCAGCGTGGAGGCGACACCGACGCCGCCCACGTTCATCGCGCGGCCGATCGTCCACACGTCGGAGATGCCGATGGTGACGACCTCGCCCGCGGTGATGCGGCGGGGCAGCGCCGATCCGAGCCGGGTGGCGTGCGACATGACCAGGTCGGCCGTCTGCAGCGCGGCCGCCATGCGCAGCCTCGTCATGCTGCGGTGGCGCATGATGCCGAGCCCGGCACTGGCCGCGCCGACGATCAGCACGGCGGCGGCCCAGGCGATCAGCGTACGGGGTTCGTGCGGCGCGAGCCCGTGGTCGATGGCCTGTGAGAGCAGCCAGGGCGTGGTCGCCAGGCTGAGGAACCACAGCGACCCGAAGAGGGCTCCCATCCCCACTCGGCCCTTGTTCGATCTGCCCAACCACCAGAGAAAGCGCGCCGGTCCCCGTAAGTCCACGTCGCCATGCTGCCTCATGGGAGTCGATGAACGCCGCCCAGTTTCACCCGCTTGTGGATAACCGCACGGACGGACCGCCCAGGCTGGGGATGAGGAAAATGCCCATATAAACTGGGCGGTATCAGACGGCCGCGGGGAGATTCGCCGAGCTGAACGCCCGCCCGTCATCCGTCACCACAGCGGAGTCGTAACCATCGGCCGCCCGCTTGGCGAGCCAGGCGATCCCGGCCTCCCCCATCGCGAGCGCCGCCGTGGCATAAGCGTCGGCCACCGACAGATCGGGCCCGACCACGGTCACCGAGCGCAACCCACGGGCCGGCTGCCCGGTCCGCGGATTGATCACGTGATCGCCCCGCTCGTAGGTGCCCGAGGTCGCCACCGCGCCGTCGTTGAGCGCGAGCACCCAGCTGACCTTGTCGGCCTCCCACGGGTGCCGGATGCCGACCCGCCACGGGCCGCCCTCCGGATGCCGGCCGCGCATGCGGATGTCGCCGCCCGCGTTGATGTAGTGGTCGTGCGACCCGGCGTCGGCCAGCCGGGCCGAGGCCACCTCGACCGACCAGCCCTTCACGTAACCGGACGGGTCGAGCGAGCCCCCGGCGTACGCGTCGAAGTAACCGTCGGTGTCGCGCCACAGGTCGGCGCACATCTTGAGGACGTGCCGCAGGTCGGCCGAGCAGTCGTCGATCCGCAGCTCGCCGCGCGCCAGCCGGGACACCTCGCTGTCCGCCTTGTAGGTGCTGAACCGCGCGTCGACCTCGTGCAGCCAGTCACACACGCCCGCGATGAGCCGACGGAGCTCCTCCTCCGGCCGGTCGTCGGCCAGTTCGATGCTGACCGTCGTACCCATCACATGTTCGACATGGCGCACAGAGCGTGACCCTACGCCTTTGCGGCGTCCAGCGCTGCCTGCAGTGACTTGACATAGGACTCACTGGTGTAAGTGGCCCCGGAGACGGCCGCGACGTCGGCGCTCGTGGCGCCCAGGGTCGACTGCTTGAGGGTCGCGATGGCCGGCGGATTGATCGTCCCGCTGTCGTTGGCGGTGGGATAGGTGGCGTCCGCACCCGTGATCTCGCCACCCTCGACCTTGATGGTGACCTGGATTTTCCCGTACGGGTTGGCCGCCGCGTTCCCCTTGAAGACGCCGTCCTTGAAGCCGGTCTTGGCCTTCTCGGGCGCCTTCTCCTCCTCCTTCGCGCCCTCGCCGTTGGCGGCCGGCTTCGTCGTCGGCTTCTTGGCCGGCGCCGGAGAGCTGTCCTGCAGGTCGGCGACCGGCGCCTGGGCGACGGGAGCCTCGGGCGGCGTCACGCTCAGTCGCACCCCGATGATCAGGGCGGCGCCGGTCAGGGTGCCGACGGCTGCTGCGGTACTGCGTCGCATGTCGAGAACTCCTCGTGTCTTCTCAGAACTCGAACGGGTCGAGGTGCAGCTGGCTGTCCGGGACGTCGAGGTCACGCAACGTCCCCACCGCGGCCTCGACGAGACCGGGCGGACCGCACAGGTAGACGTCGCGGCGGGTCACGTCAGGTACCAGGCCGAGCAGCCCCTCGGGCGTGAACAGCCGGCGCGGGCCGGGGTCGTTGCGGCCGCCGACGATGTAGCGCACCCAGGCGTCGCGCTGTTCGGCCAGGTCTTCCAGCTCGCCGCGGAAGACCAGCTCGTCGGGGCGGCTGGCCCGGTAGATGACGATCGTGTCCGGCGGCATGTCTTCGAGCAGGGCCCGGATCGGCGCGATGCCGCTGCCGCCGGCGATCAGCAGGGCCCGGCGGCGGGTGCGGCGCTGGGCGGTGAACACCCCGAACGGGCCCTCGGCCCAGACCGGCGTGCCCGCCTTCATCGAGGCCAGCTTGCGGGTGTGGCCGCCGACCGCGGTCACCGTGAGCCGCAGCCACTGCGAGTTGGGCGCGGCCGAGAGCGAGAACGGGTGCGACTGCCACCAGCCGTTGCGGGTCAGGAACCGCCACCGCATGAACTGGCCGGCCTGGGCGGGCAGCTTCTCCAGGTTCTTGCCGTCGATGTAGATCGAGAACGTGTTGCCGCCCTCGGAGACGACCTCGGCCACCTCGAAGCGGTGTCGCATGTTGAGCCACAGCGGCTCGATCAGGCGGCCCCAGACCAGGGCCGAGATGACCAGCGCGGTCAGGGCGGGCCAGAAGATCGAGGCGAACTTGCCGCTGAGGTTGGCGCCGGTGGCGACCTGGTGGCCGTAGCCGAGCAGCAGCACGAGGTAGCCGGTGAGGTGGATCAGGTGCCACAACTCGTACGGAAGCCTGGTCCTTGCCGCCCGCATCGAGATCAGGCTGATCACCACCAGGATGATCGTGGCGGCGCTGGCGCTCAGCATCTCGGGCAGCGTGGTGATGATCGTCCAGCCCTGCTCGACGACGCCGGTCTCGGCGGTGAGCGCGTAGCCGTAGACGATGAACACGACGTGGGCCAGCACGAAGACGCAGAGCGAGGTGCCGAGCCAGCGGTGCCAGCGCAGCAGGTCGCGGGCGCCCACCCACTCCTCGAGCCAGCTGACCCGGCTCATCATGAGCAGCTGGATGAACAGGATGTAACCGCCGATCAGGCCGGTGATGCGACCGGCGGCCAGCATGAGGGACGCGGTGTCGCTGATCTCGCCGGACTGGGTCTCGAACAGCCAGAGCGAGACACTGGTGGCCAGGCCCGCGAAGAACAGCAGGACCGTGAGCAGCCGGTTGCCCGAGATGGCCTCGGCCGGCGGGCGGTCGTCGGGGATCGGCGGCTGGGCCGGGCCCGAGGCCTTCCAGCCGGTCGGGTCGGTGTTCGACTCGACCAGGATGTCGCTGCGGCGGTACGGGTCGTCGCGGTACGGGTCGTCGGGCCAGGGATCACGGGCCTCGTCGACCTCGCGCACGCCCCAGCCGTCGGAGAGGCGGCGGTCGTCGTCCTGCTCACCCCAGGGGTCGGCGCCCCGGTCGTCCTGAGGCGTGGCGCGCAGGTCGGCGAAGTATTGCGCGTCCTCGTCCGGCGAGTAGCGCTGATCTTGAAAGGTCTGGAACGTCGGCGGCCCTTGCGCCATGATCCTCACCCGTTCAGCGGTCGTCTTGGGCGTCTGCCACCCCCTGCGGCGGACGTGACGACCCGGTCTCGGGGAGCCGTCGGGCTGTTGTACGCACCCGGCGCCGCCTTCGCTCAACCGGATGCGGAAATTCTCGCGGCCACCGGCTCCGATAGGTTCGGCCTATGAGCGCCGAACCCGACCTGGTCACGGTGGTCGGCATCGGCGCCGGCGGGTGGGAGGACCTTTCCCGTACGGCGGTGAGCACGCTCGCCTCCAGCGGCGTCATCATCGGTGGTCCGCGGCATTTGTCGCTTCTGCCGCCCTCGGTGACGGCCCGCCGTGTCCCGTTGCCGTCTCCGCTGCTCCCGGCGCTGGGCGATCTCGTCGAGGAGCACGCCGCGGCCGGGCTGTCTGTGCTGGCCAGCGGCGATCCGATGTTCCACGGCATCGGCGCCACGCTCGTGCGTCTGATCGGGGCTTCCCGCGTACGGGTGCTGCCCCACCCGTCGTCCGCCGCGCTGGCCGCCGCCCGGTTGGGCTGGCCGCTCGCCACGACCGAGGTGCTGAGCCTGGTCACCGCCGACCCGGCCACCGTACGGAAGTCTCTGAACCCCGGCCGTCGCCTGCTGGTGCTCGCCCGCGACGCCGCCACCCCCGCTGCCGTGGCGTCGCTGGTGGCCGCCGCGGGTTTCGAGTCGGCCGAGCTCACGGTGCTGGAGCAGCTGGGCGGCCCCGCCGAACGGATCTTCTCGGCTCCGGCCGGCTCGTGGGAGCACCCGCCCGGCGACCCGCTCAACGTGATCGCCGTCGACTGCGGCCCCGGCCCGTCGGTCTCGGTCGTGCCCGGGCTGCCCGATTCCGCGTACGAGACGGACGGGCAGCTCACCAAGCGTGAGGTGCGGGCCGTGACCCTGGCCGTGCTGGCGCCCGTGCCCGGCGAGCTGCTGTGGGACGTCGGCGCCGGGTCGGGTTCGATCGGCATCGAGTGGATGCGCAGCCACCCCTCGTGCCGGGCCGTCGCCGTCGAGTCGTCGGCCGCCCGCGTGGCCACGATCCGGGCCAACGCCGCCACGCTCGGTGTCCCCGGGTTGCAGACGGTGACCGGCCACGCGCCGGCGGCCCTGGCCGGCCTGCCCACGCCCGACGCGGTGTTCATCGGCGGCGGCCTGACCGGCGAGGGTGTGCTGGAAGCGGGCCTGGCCGCGCTGCGCCCGGGCGGCCGCCTGGTCGCGAGCGCGGTGACGCTGGAGTCCGAGGCCACGCTGGCGGCCGCCTACGCCAAGCTGGGCGGGGAACTGACCCGCCTGTCGGTGAGCCGGGGCTCACCGGTGGGCGGCTTCACGGGATGGAGACCCATGATGCCGGTGACGATCTGGTCGGTGACACCGTGACGGTGCATTTCATCGGCGCCGGGCCGGGTGCGGCCGACCTGATCACCGTACGGGGAAAGCAGTTGATCGGCTCTTCTCCTGTCTGCCTCTATGCGGGCAGTCTGGTGCCGGTCGAGCTGCTGGAATCGTGCCCGCCCGGCTGCCGTCAGGTCGACACCTGGGAGCTGACCCTCGACGAGATCATCGCCGAGATGACCGCGGCCCACGAGGCCGGGCATGACGTGGCCCGCCTGCACTCGGGCGACCCGTCGGTCTTCAGCGCCGTGGCCGAGCAGATGCGCCGCCTCGACGCGGCCGGAATCCCGTACGACGTCACCCCCGGTGTCCCCTCCTTTGCCGCCGCGGCCGCCTCGCTGGCGCGCGAGTTCACGGTCCCCGGCGTGGCCCAGACGGTGATCCTGACCCGGACCGCCGAACGGGCCACCGCCATGCCCGAGGGCGAAGACCTGACCACCCTGGCCGCCAGCCGCTCGACGATGGTGCTGCACCTGGCCGTCCAGCGGATGGAGGCGGTGGCGGCCGAGCTGATCCCGGCCTATGGCGCGGACTGCCCGGTGGCCGTGGTGGCGCGGGCCAGCCGCCCCGACGAGGTGATCCTGCGCGGCACCCTGGGTGACATCGCCGGGCAGGTCAGCGCGGCCGGCATCCGGCGTACGGCGATCATCGTGGTCGGGCCGGCCCTGACCGCGGTCCAGTTCCCCGACAGCCACCTCTATTCCGCCGCCCGCAGCCGCCCCGGCTCCTGACCGTCATGCGGCACGTCCTCGTTCTCGGCGGGACCAGCGAGGCCCGCGCCCTGGCCGACCGGCTCACCGACCTGCGGGTGATCACCTCGCTGGCCGGTCGTACGTCCTCTCCCCGGCGGCCCGCGGGCGAGGTGCGGATCGGCGGCTTCGGCGGTGTGGACGGCCTGGTCGCCTATCTGCGGGAGCAGCGCATCGACGTCCTGGTCGACGCGACCCATCCGTTCGCGGCCGTGATCAGCGTCAACGCGGCCGAGGCGGCGGCCCGGGCCGGGGTGCCGTTGATCGTGCTGCGCCGGCCCGGATGGGTCGAGAAGCCGGGCGACCGGTGGCACCGCGTACGGGACCTGGCCGGAGCCGCCGCCCTCCTCCCCCACCTCGGCCACCGGGTCTTCCTGACCACCGGCCGGCAGGGAATCAGCGCGTTCGCCCAGGTGGACGCGTGGTTCCTGGCCCGCTCGGTGGAACCGCCGGAGCCGCCCATGCCCCGGCGGCTCGAGGTGCTGCTGGACCGGGGCCCGTTCACCCTTTCCGGCGAGCGGCGCCTGATCGGCGAACACCGGATCGACGTGCTGGTGACCAAGGACAGCGGCGGTCCGGACGCCAAGCTGACGGCGGCCCGCGAGCTCGGTGTCCCCGTTGTCATGGTCGACCGCCCGGCTCTTCCGGGGGCCCTGGTGGCAACCACCGCGCCCGAGGCCGAGGCCCTGATCCGTCAGACCTGATTCGCGCCGCCGTCGACGTAGAGGTTCGCTCCCACGATGAAGCTGCTCTCCGGCGAGGCCAGGAAGGCGACGGCGTGGGCGACCTCGTCCGGGCTGCCCGTGCGGCCGAGCGGCACCGAGGCGGCCAGGGCGGTCTTGACGGCCTCGTGGTCCTGCCCGTGCGCCGCGCTCAGCTCCTCGACGCCGCTGGTGTCGACCGGCCCCGGTGAGATCGCGTTGACCCGGATGCCCCGGCCGGCGAGCTCGTTCGCCCAGGTGCGGGCGAAGGACCGGACGGCGGCCTTGGACGCGGCGTAGGCCCCGAAGGCCGGTGCGCCCCGGTCACCCGAGGTGGAGGCGTTCAGGATGATTGAGGCACCCGGGTTGAGCAGCGGCAACGCCTTCTGCACGGTGGCGAAGGTGCCCTTGACGTTGACATCGAAGATCCGGTCGAGCTCCTCCGGGGCGAGGTCGTCGAGGGTCGCGAACGACGCGGTGCCGGCGTTGGCGAACAGGATGTCGAGGCCCTGCCCGCGCTCGCGGACCGCGGCGTAGAGCCGGTCGAGGTCGTCCGGATCGGTGATGTCGCCCGGCACCGCGGTGACCGACGAGCCGATGGCCTCGACCGCCTCATCCAGCTCGGCCTTGCGGCGGCCGGTGATGAAGACGTACGCACCCTCGGCCACCAGTCGCGCGGCGGTGGCCCGGCCGATTCCCCGCGTGCCGCTACCGGTGACGACGGCTGTTTTCCCCTTGAGCATCTTTTTTCTCCAGTTCTATTTTTGTACCAACCGATCGGTACAGAAGTACGCTAGCACTTCCGGATCGATCGGTACACAACTGGTAAGCTCGATC
>NZ_JAENHP010000021.1 GCF_016834655.1 Paractinoplanes ovalisporus | reverse complement strand
ACCTTGAGAGTGCCTTCCGTGACGGACGATTCTGATCCTAGACAAGTCAGATCATCCCAGATCAGAAGGCACTTTCGCGTTCCCGGACGCCGCCAGCAGCAGCCCTTACTGAACGCCCGAGGCTAGGGCTTCCGCACCTATCAGTCGGCCGCACTTGGTGGATGCTCGGGCCGCCCATCTCACCTGAGCGGCACCCACCAGCCCGTGCGTGAACTCGACAATCACTTCGTCGTGCTCGTCATCGGTGATCGTTTCCGCAGTGAATCGACGAGCGTGCGATAGGTCAGCTGGGTCGACAGGTTACCGCGTTTGCTGGCGCGGGACTCCACGTTCGATCGCTCCAAGCGGGCGGCACCTCGTATTATGACCTCGTCTCGTCGGGGCGCCGGACTGCAGCCTTGGCCGTGGGCATGAGTGGACGCCAGTCCACGCCACTACCTCGCCAGTAGCGGTCGCAGTCGGCTACGATCTCGGACTCGAGCTCATCAAGATGGGCATAGAAAGTCTGCTCAGCCTGGCTGAGGCCCGCGCCCTTCATTTGCCCCCTCAAGTCATTGAGCCTCTTCTGTATTTGCCGCAGCGTGATGTCGGCGGCCGCACTGAACCCACGCGCGAAATGCGCGTCACCGTGGTCGCTCATCGTCTCTTGAACTGAGTCACGAAAGGTGTCCATGATGAACTGGCCCGCTTGCGCGATCCGCCCTGCACGCGCCTCCGTACACACGAACCCAATCCGGGTAAGCACGCGTTGCGCCTCCATGGTTGTAAATGAAGTGCGCTCCCACCCAGTGACATGCCCGAGGATCTGCTTGGGCGGGAACATCTGCCCATTGACCTTGACCATGTGCTTCTGAATCAGCTCCGGATCCTCACCCATCATGCGGGTCTCCACCTCCTGCTTCGTGAGGTCGAAATCCCGCCCCCCTACCTTCATCCGCACTCCTAAAGTTACAGTAACTTACTATAAGTTACTGTAACTCGCCGCTTTCCCGATGGTCAAGCAAGTGAGTGAGGTCGGCTTCTAGGAGGTGGCCGCCGACCGGCTGCATGCCGGTCGTCAAGCACCGGACTGCCAAGCTCTCGCGCCTCTCGGCAGATCCACGTGCGCGCACCTCGGCCAAGTCATCCCGTCCGCACGGAGAGCGTGAGGGTCCGGCGCTACGGCGAGGGTCCACAAGTCGTGCCGACTCTCCCGACATGGGTTTCAAACTCAGACCAAAGCCGCTGATCGATACGGGTGACAGGTGACGAATGCGGTGCCCGTCTCTGGTTCGGTTGCTTCGTGCGCGCACGACGTACCTGCGCATGCGCGTATGGTCTGCAAACGGGAAGTCCCGTCACATCCGTCACCCGTCACCCTGCGCATGAGCGCGATCGACAAGGACGACCGGCTCTTCGTCGACACCCCTGAGCACCACGCCGGTGTAGAAGCGGCGCCCCTTGCTGCCGCGCGCTTCACCTATACCGAACCGTCGAAGATCCTGGGTTAGACGCTTCGCAGAGACGGGCCGCTCGCCTGCCTGGTCACACCATTGCTCGTACGTGTCGCGTAGCACGGTCGTTCCGACCCGCGCAGTGTCGATCCCGACAACTCGGCAAGCGTCTTCGACAAATCGGCCGACCGTGTCGGCGTCGCGTGCGTACGCCTCCGTCGCGGACGCCACCGAGGCAGGCTCGCGAAGGCCTGACCGCTGATACGCGGCAGCGCCGGCCACGATCCAAGCCAGCACCGCAGGTGCGTCGGTCGCGAGCTGTTCACCCAAGCGACGGTCCTGCCGGTTGTCCGGGACCACGCGCGTGAACGGGAGAACCCTGATCCGACGCCAGAATGCCGGTCCACCAGCCCGTGCGGCGGGAAGGTGGTTTCCAAGTAGCCACAGCGTGTGGCTGGGTAGATAGGTGAAGGGGTTGCCGCGCATGAAGCGAGCGTTGATCGAGTCACGTCCCGTGAGTTGCTTGACTCTGGCTTCCGCGAACCTCTGGCCCTCGTCCAATTCGGCGCACACGACCAGCCGGGCGCCGGCGAGTTGCGCCAATTCTGCGGGGTGTTCGGCATGCTGGCGCACCATGAGCATCTCTGAGGGGGCGGCAATCGCGTATCCTCCGTCGTCGCGACCAAGAGCGTGCATCGCAGCCTCAAGGAGGGTGCTCTTGCCGTTTGCGCCCGGGCCGACAGCGAATGGCAGCAGCTGCTCGAGCACTACGCCGATCGCCGAGACACCAAGCAGCCGTTGGACGTAGCCGGACAGGTCCTGGTCTTCGCCAAAGGTGTCGGCCAGAAACCGTTCGAAGACGTCGGATCGGCGGTCGAAGTCCGGTGTCGCTGCAGTGCACCGCGTGTGCAACAGCATCGGATCCGAGGGGCTAATGGTGCCCGTCCGTAGATCGATGACCCCACGTGGGGTGTTCAGTTGATACGGCTGGGAATCCAGGGCTGACACCGGCACGATCACAGCCGGGTCGGAACGCGCCAGACGCACCACGCCCGAGACACCCCCGGCCGAGAGCGCTGAAGCTCTGAACCGTCGCCATCGTCCAGTCTGCGGCAGGTCACGGGCAAGAGCCCGAACGAGTTCACGATGACGTTCAGCTTCGTCCCACGCCCAGCGGCAGCCATCCCAAACCAACCACTTGGATCGCTGCGGGCAATAGCGCAACTCGTGGCCATGGTGAGCAACCAACGCTCGTGCCAGTCCGTCTTCGGTCGGTCCCCACGCCGCTACGGTCGGGAGATCCTCAGACAGGACTTCTGCGTGCTCTGGTCGCTTGTCGCCAGTAGGTTCCGGTTCCGCGGAATCTCCGATGAGCCCCGTGGTCAGATCCTCGACGCCGGCCACGACCTGGGCGCTTCTGGCCGACTGGTCACCGAATCCCGCGATACGCAGGGCTCGCGCCGCGTGGACGTGATCGCCATCGTGGTGCAACAACGCGTAGGCATGGAACTTCGTAACTGGCGTGTCCGGCGGAAACACCGTGCTCGTCGTGAACACGAACAATCGATCCCGATCCGCCGCCCTACCTGTCGTTGCGGACACGCCCACACTCTTTCCCGGGCGCCGCCAGTACCGAGTCTGGCCTGTTTGGTGCACCAGCACCCATCCGGCGGGCTGAAGTATGTCTGTCCAGTCCGCTCGGCTCTCGAAGTCATTCCCTGGAGTGACTTCCGGCGTCAAGATGGATCGCGGCGGCGTTAGCTGGCGTGCCGTCGGCATCTCGTCCAGAGAACGGACAACGGCAAAGATCGCCGCACGATCAGCCGACGTGATCGTGGGTATTCGCGTCGGGACCGAACCAGATATCGCCAGCCAGGGCCGGCCACTCTCATGTACGGCTCCATGCGACGGCGCCACAATCGTGTAGCCGCCCTCACCCCTGGTCTCGGCCAGAACTTTGATCTTGTCGTGGGGTTCGGCAACCAGTTCATCCTCTGTAGCCGGACGGCGAGCGAGTTTGAGATTTCTACCCACCGGCACGTCACTCAGCCTGTAGATCAGATGTATGCCGCCGGACGGCGTGCGTTCCGAGTAGCCGTCAACGGCGATCCGGCGCCATAGATCCTCAAGGCCAGCGGACGCCAGCAGACCTACCAGACGTCTCGCAAAGCCCTCCGGCAAAGCTCGGCCTTCGAGCTCAAGCATCTCCAGACCACCGGAAACGGCGCCAGACACGACGGCCAGGCCGGGCGGATCACCTCTGAACCAGCGCTCGACCTGGTCACGGCTCGCTCTTTCTCGTTGATAGGTACGCCATGAAACGAGGGGCGCTTTACTGCCGTCGGCACGAATTGGTATGACGCCACATCCGGCGTCATGCCACGCCAAGGCGGCCGCTCGCATTTCGATTTGCGGATTCAACCGTTCCCCACGATAAGTCAGCTGAGGTAGGGACAGTCGGTCAGCACCGCTAATCAATGCCCGCTGCCGGATCGATCCCGAGGCGTTGAAATGACACCGACCAGCGAGTAGCACCGATTCCCACTGAACGACAACGACCTTCGCGCTGAAGGCTAGCTCGTACTAGTGGTCTTTGACGGTCTCTGCTGGTCTTTGATGCAATTAACGTTCGGCCTCCTATAAGGCTCGGTGCTCGGCACTTACGCAGAGAGGAACACAGTGGACCACGTTGGACCGGCAGAGACCACTTACCGACAGCTGCTATTCTTGTCATGGTTGGCGCGGCGCCCCGTTGCAGGAGTCCTTGAAAACCGCACCCACCCTCCTAGGATTGTGACCCAGACATGCAGCCAAACAAGGCCGAGGATGAGTTGCTGACGGTCGAAGAGGTCGCAACGATGCTGAAGGTACCAGTCGGAACTGTCCGAACTTGGCGTAGCAACCGCGAGGGCCCGCCTGGCTTCCGAGTAGGAAAATATGTTCGTTACCGCCGCTCAGTAGTCGAAGAATTCATTGCGCAACGCGAGAGAATGCAAATTCTCTCCGACGGAGCCCCGCAGCACCGATATTAAAGGGGAACCGCAAGATGCCGACGGGAATAGCCGACGCACGAGACCTTCGCTCTTACGCTCCCTAGGGCTCCGAATTGGACGACGGGCACCGTCTATCCTGGCGAACGAAAGTATTGCCAGTCCAAAGCGGTACGGCCGTCAGTAGGGCCCTCGGTGCAAGGTCGTACGGAGTCTGCCGAGGTGCCTGCGAAGGCTCGCTGCCGAGAGATCGCCGCATGCGCGGTGAGCAGGCGTCCAGCTCCGTCGTGGTCGGGCCTTCTGGGGTTCATCCCGCATACGCGCGGGAAGCAGGCGTCTGTCACCGACAGCATCACCGACGCCGTTGCCGAACGGGTTGTACGGACATACCCGCGTGCACGGGTAGCGTTTGAGCGGGCCGGTGTTGACCGAGGCGTACGGGGGATCATCCCTGCATGCGCGGGGAGCAGGGCCAGCAGACGCCGTTCCTGCGGATCATCCCCGCGTGCACGGGGAACAGACAATCGCCGGGCAGCAGGTGGTTTCCCAGCAGGGATCATCCCTGCGAGCACGAGGAGCAGGCCACCGGGGCCGGCTACTAACGGCGCCCGCCCGGGATCATCCCCGCGTGGGCAGGGAGCAGCATCCCTCGCGGAACCCCGCGGCCTTGGTGACCGGATCATCCCCGCGTGCGCGGGGAGCAAGAATCCATCTAGGCCCGCCTCTCGAACGGCGAGGGATCATCCCCGGCGTGTGCGGGGAGCAGCCGCGGACGGCGAGGGCGGTGATGCGCCAGGCGAGATCCCCGCTTGCGCGGGCATCAGGGGCAGGGCGACCGTCAGTGTCCGGTCAGTCAGGGATCTTCCCCGCGTGCGCGGGGAGCAGTCCGGGATGTTCTGCGTCGCCGTCTGGATCACCGGATCATCCCCGCGTGCGCGGGGAGCAGCACCGCTCACGGGCCGGGAGGGTCTGCTGTCCGGGACCATCCCCGCGTGCGCGGGGAGCAGTGTCCGACCCAGAGCGAGTCCGGTGGATACGGAGGGTCATCCCCGCGTGCGCGGGGAGCAGACGCCCGGGCCGATGACGCTCGAGGCGGTGAGCGGATCATCCCCGCGTGCGCGGGGCGCAAGAGGATCAGGCGGTCCCGGATGTCCCGCCCGAGGGATCATCCCCGCGTGCGCGGGGAGCAGGTGCCCGACGTGCAGATGATGACCCCGGCCAGCGGATCATTCCCGCGTGCGCGGGGAGCAGCCCCACGTGGTGTCGTGCTCCATGTATTCCCATGGATCATCCCCGCGTGCGCGGGGAGCAGGGAATGGCCGACTGGGTGAGGTTGACCGTGAAGGGATCATCCCCGCGTGCGCGGGGAGCAGCGCCGTCCACCTCTGCGGTGGGCAGGCTGGGCCGGATCATCCCCGCGTGCGCGGGGAGCAGGCCTCCGTGACCGCCTTCTGCGCATCCGCCAACGGATCATCCCCGCGTGCGCGGGGAGCAGGTCACGATGAGCACGTTGAAGAAGATCAGGCTGGGATCATCCCCGCGTGCGCGGGGAGCAGACCGCGGCGTCCTTGTCCGGGGTTCCCGTGTTGGGATCATCCCCGCGTGCACGGGGAGCAGGTCCGCACCCGCCTGCTTCATCGTCACCGCGAGGGATCATCCCCGCGTGCGCGGGGAGCAGCCGTCGAACGGCACCTTCGGGTTGGTGTTGTCGGGATCATCCCCGCGTGCGCGGGGGGCAGACCTGCGGTGATCAGGGAGACGATCCGTTCGGCGGATCATCCCCGCGTGCGCGGGGAGCAGACCACCCTCGCCGTCGGCCTGGCCCTGGGCTACGGATCATCCCCGCGTGCGCGGGGAGCAGGGTTTTTCCCGCGTGTCCTGCCTGACGACGCTCCGGATCATCCCCGCGTGCGCGGGGAGCAGCCGCCCGCCACGGGTGGCGGTGACTGGGACGAGGGATCATCCCCGCGTGCGCGGGGAGCAGGGTGACCGCGTCGCCCAGGTAGGACTCGGCCATGGATCATCCCCGCGTGCGCGGGGAGCAGTCCGAAGGCTTCTCCCAGCGATCCGTGACCGCCGGATCATCCCCGCGTGCGCGGGGAGCAGCGCATGGTCACCTCCGACATAGCGGAGACGAAGGGATCATCCCCGCGTGCGCGGGGAGCAGAGGGTCGGAAGCGCCAGCAGACGGGCATAGGCGGGATCATCCCCGCGTGCGCGGGGAGCAGGACTTTGCCGCCGGTGGCAACCACAAGCCCTCCGGATCATCCCCGCGTGCGCGGGGAGCAGCCGCCCGAACCGACCGCCGCGTCCATGTAGTCGGGATCATCCCCGCGTGCGCGGGGAGCAGACTAATTTACCTGCAGGAATAGAGATCAAGATCCCCGATTTTGTTCACTCTTCCATCCCGAGGCGTCCTGCTTCAGTGCCTCATTTTAGCGCCGAAACGACACACGCTGCGAGCCGCGGGCACGGGCGGCGAAATCGGTCCCTGACTAGTTTGTCGATATAGGATGAAGAGATATTCACAGGGCCTTCTCATCCTTCGGGCGACGGCTCAGAAACGCCGGATGCTGCTGGTCGAGGGTCTCGGCCGACCTTCCGAGACCTACTGACTACCACGGGTGTGCGAGGGGGAGTCTCGTCGACGGACAGCCGGCCCGAACATCGCCCTAGTGGCGGAGCTGCCGATGCACCAGCCAATCCTCAGTTGCCAGCTTGGGGACCCGCCATGATCCTCGCGTAGAGCGCTTCGCGGTCGGGCCGAATTCTGGTTTCCCTATCGCCCCCGCGAGCTTGGTGGACGAAGAGAGACCTCCACATGACAAGCCTGCCGACGGTCACCGACGTTGAGACCGCATCCACCCAGCGCCCGCATGCCCAGGTTCGAGTGAGCCGTGAGAGACGCAGATCACACGACGTTACGAAAGTGGCATCGCCGCAGCTCAACGAGCACTTATGAACGAGGCTGCGCAACATGCATAAAATGGGGGTTAAGCGGGGCCAGCGACCCTCTCTTACCCCGCCATGGACCAGGAATGCCTGGTCAGAGGCTCCCCCGATTGGACTCGAACCAATAACCTGCCGGTTAACAGCCGGCTGCTCTGCCAATTGAGCTACAGGGGATCGTGCTGCACCGCTTGGCTTTCTCGGTGCCGGAGAACAGAGTACATGACAGTGCGGCCGGGGCGCGAAGGGGTTCCCCGGCTCGCCACGGTGGGGTGGAAACGCCACGGCATGAGTACGAAACCGGCAGCATGGGTATGCACGGTCCAGCGACGCACGCGCGTCATCGAACGGAAGGAGCCGCCATCATGCGCGGAAAGCTGATGTTCATCACCGGTCTCGCGGCGGGCTTCGTCCTGGGCAGCCGTGCCGGCCGGGAGAAGTACGAGGAGATCCGGGCCAACGCCAAGAAGGTGTGGGAGCACCCGTCGGTCCAGGAGGCCGCCGGTGTCGCCCAGGCCCAGGCCAACAAGCTCTACAGCGAGAGCAAGGACAAGCTCCAGTCGTCCAAGCTCGGCGAGAAGCTGCACGTCACGGCCGACGACTCGCCGACCGAGCCGCTCGCGTCGTCGAGCAGCAAGCCGGCGACCGGGACGACGTACTGATAGTCCCTGCATCAAAGGCTCTGGGGCCGCCCTCAATGTCGAGGGCGGCCCCAGCCTTTTACGACGACGAGGAGAAGGCCGCGTCGAAGGCGGCGGTGGGTGCGTCGAACGCCAGGCGGCGGACGAACTGCAGGGCCTCGGGCGCGCCGACCAGGCGGTCCATGCCGGCGTCCTCCCACTCGATCGAGAGCGGGCCGTCGTAGCCGATCGCGTTGAGCGCGCGGAAGCAGTCTTCCCACGGCACGTCGCCGTGGCCGGTCGAGACGAAGTCCCAGCCGCGGCGCAGGTCGGCCCACGGCAGGTGCGAGCTGAGCCGGCCGCGGCGGCCGTCGCCCGTACGGACCTTCGCGTCCTTGCAGTCGACGTGGTAGATCCGGTCCTTGAACTCCAGGATGAAGTTGACCGGGTCGAGGTCCTGCCACACGAAGTGCGACGGATCCCAGTTGAGCCCGAACGCCGGCCGGTTGCCGATGGCCTCCAGCGTGCGGCGGGTGGTCCAGTAGTCGTACGCGATCTCGCTGGGGTGCACCTCGTGGGCGAAGCGCACGCCGACCTCGTCGAACACGTCGAGGATGGGGTTCCAGCGGTCGGCGAAGTCCTGGTAGCCGCGCTCGATCATCGCCTCGGGTGTGGGCGGGAACATCGCGACGGTGTGCCAGATCGACGATCCGGTGAAGCCGATGACGGTCTTGACGCCGAGCTTGGCGGCGGCCCGCGCGGTGTCCTTCATGCGTTCCGCGGCCCGCTGCCGCACGCCCTCGGGCTCGCCGTCGCCCCAGATGTCGGCGGGCAGGATGTCTTTGTGCCGCTCGTCGATGAGGTCGCACACGGCCTGCCCGACCAGGTGGTTGCTGATCGCGTAGACCTTGAGGTTGTACTTGGCGAGCTGCTCGCGCTTGCGGTCGACGTAATCCGGCTCGGTGAGCGCCCGGTCGACCTCGAAGTGATCACCCCAGCAGGCGATCTCGAGCCCGTCGTAGCCCCACTCGGAGGTGAGCCGGCAGACCTCTTCGAAGGGCAGGTCGGCCCACTGGCCGGTGAAGAGCGTGATGGGTCGCGCCATGATTTCTCCCTCGGAACTGAACAGCATGGGCGGGCGGCGAGGGAAGGGCCGCCCAGTGGCACGACCGCGGAGAGGACCGGTTGGGGGTTGCGCCTCCCACGACCCGGCCCGCCACGGCGGTGCCACGACCCGACTCTAGACGGATTTCAGCGTGCGGGGCAGGGCTCATTTTCCGGCGCGAGGCCGAGGGCGGCCAGCTCGGCCAGGAGGTAGGCGACGTCGCCCGCGATCTGTTCGGCCGAGGACGCTTGGCTCACCAGGGTCAGGTTCTCGGTGAGCGGGCCCTGGCGGCCGAACAGCTGCCCCAGGCCCTCCCGCCACGCGCCCGTCGTCGACCCGGCCACGGCGGTCAGGCGTACCTCGACGATCGCCAGCCCCGAGTCGGTGACGGTTTCGATGCCGGCGGCCGGGTCGGGCCAGGTGCGCGCCACGTGACCGAGGTCGAGGCAGACGCCGAGCCGGTCCTTGTCGATGCGGCTGAGCGCGGCCACGGTCTGCTCGGGGCTGTCGAGCACGAGACCGGGGGCGGGCTGGAACCCGACGCCTACGGCCCGGCCGTTCTGCCAGGCCAGATCGGCCAGCCCGTGCGAGAGGCGGCGCAGGATGCCGAGGGTGGCCTTCTCCTCGGCCTCGGCCCAGCCCTCACGGGGGCCGATGCCGATGGTGCCGACCGTGCCGCGTACGGCGTCCTCGTCCAGCAGGTCGAGCAGAATGCGAGCCAGGTCGAGCGTGTATTCGCGACGGGCCGGTTGGTCCCAGGCGGGGGTCCCGCCGCCGCCCTCGTCGAAGGGCGCGCCGCTCAACGTGACGACCTCGAGCCCGCGAGCGTCGAGTTCGGCACGAAGCCGGGTGCGGGCGCGGCTCTCGACGGCGAGGGCGGCGGCGAGCGAGGGGGGAAGCCAGAGGCTCACGCCGAGGGCGTCGGCGCCGAGCCGGGCGCGAACCGCGCCGTAGGTGTCGAGTTGCGAGACGATCACCGGTAGATTCACCGGAATCTCTGCGGGGGGTGTGCCTAGCTCGCAGGACAGGTGCACGATCCGGCCGGAGGGGTGTCTCAGCCGCATCGTTGTCCTCCCCGAGCAAGAGAGCCGGCGCATCTGCACGTGCATCGGCACGTGCTTACTGATCCAGTATGGACCATGCGGCGGCTTGTGCTCGACGCGCGCGTGGCGGGCTTGCGCGTTGCCATGTCGCCTCCATCCGTGGAAACACCTGCCCTCGGATACGAGAGTCATGCGTCCACGGGATCAGCGGCGTACGCACCGTGCGACGCGATGACCGGCACGAACATGATCGACGGCCCCTGATTCAATAGGCAAGGGTCGATCGACACGGGCATGGTGACCAGCCAGTAGGACCGTCAAAGCAGCAGCTGCGACGGTTCCACCCGGCTCTATCTATATGCACCATGTGAAAATTCGGGCACGCACGGGGCGACCGCACTGGATCTTGCTGCGTGCGTCCTACCCGTGCGGATGCTCACCGAGCAGACGGGTGGCCAGAACGGCGGCCTGGGTGCGCCGCTCGAGGCCCAGCTTCGCGAGCATGCTCGAGACGTAGTTCTTGACCGTCTTCTCGGCCAGGAACATGCGAGACGCGATCTCGCGGTTGGTCAGGCCCTCGGCCACGAACTCGAGGATCCGGCGCTCCTGGTCGGTGAGCGCGGCCAGCTCGCGGGGCTGCTCGACCCCGTTGCGGATGCGTTCGAGCACCCGCTGGGTCACCGCCGGGTCGAGCAGCGACTGCCCCTGGGCGACCCGCTTCACCGCGTCGACCAGGTCGGTGCCGCGGATCTGCTTGAGCACGTAGCCCGACGCGCCGGCCATGATCGCGGCGAACAGGGCCTCGTCATCCTCGTACGAGGTCAGGATCAGCCCCCGGATCGACGAGTCGACCGCCCGTACGTCACGGCACACGTCGATGCCGTTGCCGTCGGGCAGGCGGGCGTCGAGGATCGCCACGTCGGGACGCAGGGCCGGGATGCGCCGGGCCGCCTCCTGAGCGGAACCGGACTCGCCGACGACCTCGATGTCACCACCGGCCTGGAGCAGGTCGACGAGGCCACGGCGGACGACCTCATGGTCGTCGAGGAGGAAGACTCGGATCATTCGACCTTCCTATCGTGTACGGAAGGCCTGGTCCAAGGGTCTAAAGGCCTGTCACCGTAATCTGGAGGCGTGGCGGAGCAGATGAAGCCCGAACTCGGCCTGAGTCCCCTTTCCCGCGTACGCCTCGACGAGCTCCTGCAGGAGATGCTCGACCGGGTCGGCGAGGTCATGACCAGCCGCGAACGCCTGCGCGCGCTGCTCGACGCGGTGGTCGGCATCGGCACCGACCTCGACCTGCGCAGCACCCTGCAGCGCATCGTCGAGTCGGCCTGCGCGCTGGCCGGGGCCCGCTACGGCGCGCTCGGGGTGATCGGCGCCGACCGCACCGAGCTGTCCGACTTCATCACCCACGGCATCGACCCGGCCACCCACGCCGAGATCGGTGACCTCCCGCACGGCCGCGGCGTGCTCGGGCTGCTCATCACCGACCCGCATCCGGTGCGGCTGCCCGACATCACCAAGCACCCCCACTCGTACGGCTTCCCGCCCCACCACCCCCCGATGCACAGCTTCCTGGGCGTTCCCGTCCGCATCCGCGACCACGTGTTCGGCAACCTCTACCTGGCCGAGAAGCAGGGGGCGCCCGAGTTCAGCGACGACGACGAGGAGATCGTGGTGGCGCTGGCGGCGGCGGCCGGTGTGGCGATCGACAACGCGCGCCTGTTCACGCTGGCTCAGCGGCGCGAGCGGTGGCTGGCGGCGACCGCCGAGATCACCGGGGTGCTGCTGGGGACCGTACGCCGTACGGAGGCGTTGCAGTTGATCGCGCGCCGGGCTCGTGAGGTGTCCGGGGCGTCGCTGGTGCTGGTGCTGCTGTACGACGACGCCGCCTACCGCATCGAAGTGGCCGACAGCGACGACCCGGTGTCGACGCGGCTGGCCGGCGAACAGGTCGCCGTGGACTTCGACGGCTACCAGGTTCTCGACGACCTGCGTGCGGCCGCCGACTGGCCGGCCCCGGTGCCCGCCGGCCCGGCCGTGGTGGCCCCGCTGACCGGCGCCGACTCCCCGCACGGCCTGCTGATCGTCAGCCAGGCCCCGGGCCAGCCGGTCGCCGACGAAGACGCGGTGCTGCTGTCGACGTTCGCCGGGCAGGCCGCGCTGGCCCTGGAACGGGCCCGCGCCCAGGAGGAACGGGAACTGCTGGCCGTGCTGGCCGACCGCGAACGGATCGCCCGCGACCTGCACGACGTGGTCATCCAGCGGCTGTTCGCCACCGGCATGCAGCTGCAGGGAGCGGCGCTGCAGAAGTCGCGCGACGAGACGGTCAAACGCATCAACGCGACCGTCGACGACCTGGACGAGACGATCCGCGACATCCGGCGGTCGATCTTCGAGCTGCGGGCGCCGGTCGGGCCGTCGCTGCGGGCCGCCCTGCGCGAGACGGTCGAGGCGGCGGCGCTCGGCATCCGGCCCACCCTCGACACGATCGGCCCGGTCGACAGCGCGATCCCCGACGACATCGTCCCCGAGCTGCTGGCCGTGCTGAGGGAGGCGTTGTCGAACGTGTCCCGGCATGCGCGGGCCTCCGCCGTACGGGTGTCGGTCAAGGCCGCCGAGGGTGAGGTGATTCTGCAGGTCTCGGACGACGGGGTCGGTTTCTCGCCGGAGGCGGCCCGGGGCGGGCTCGTGAACATGGCGGAACGCGCCCACGACCTCGGCGGCTCCTTCGACGCCGGGCCGGGCCCCGATGGCGGGACGGTCCTGACCTGGCGGGTGCCGATCTCCTCCTGAGTCGGGACTTTCGGCCCTGATCGGGCGGGGGCGCGCGGCGGCACGCTGGGGTTATGACACCGCTCGAGCAGGCCGCCCAGGCCGCGTTGCACGCCCCGTCCGTCTTCAACACCCAGCCGTGGCGCTGGCGGATCGACGGCGACACGATGGAGCTGTACGCCGACGAGTCCCGCCGGCTCGAGACCACCGACCGCGACGGCCGGCTGCTGGTCCTGAGCCTCGGCGCCGCCCTGCACCACGCCCTGACCGCGCTGTCCGCGGCCGGCTGGTCCTTCTCGGTGGAGCGGCTGACCGGCCTGTCCCCCGTGGCCCGGATCCGGCTGGGCGCCCCCGAACAGCCCTCCCCCGCCGCCAAGCGCCTGGCCGACGCGATCCCCGAGCGGCGCACCGACCGCCGGCCCTTCGGTTCGCGCGTGGTCGAGGAGGCCGAGCTGACCCGGCTGCGGCGGCTGGTCGAGGCGAACGGCGCCTACCTGCACGTGGTGCCGTCCGACCAGGTCACCGCGCTGGCGATCTCGGCCGAGCTGGCCGGCGACGCCGAACTGGGCGACCAGGACTACCGCGACGAACTGCGCGAGTGGACCCACCGTCCGGCCGGCTCGGGGGACGGCGTACCGGCCGACACCGCGGTGGAACCCGGTCTGCGGAGGGTTCCCGTACGGGATTTCGCGCCCGACGAAACCCCCGGGCTCACCGTCGGGGCCGAACACGACCAGGGCGCCGCGTACGTCATCGTCTTCGGCCGTGGCGACGCCCAGCTCGACCTGCTGCGCGGCGGCGAGGCGCTCTCGGCGCTGCTGCTCTCCGCGACCGCCGACGGCCTGGCCACCGCCCCGCTGAGCGACGCCGTCGAGGTGGAGTGGCCGCGGCTGCTGGTGCGCGGGCTGCTGGCCGACCTGGGCGAGCCGTACGTGGTGGTGCGCCTCGGTTACACCGCCTCGGCCACTCCCCTGCCGCCCCGCCCACGGCGCGCCGCCGCCGACGTCATCTCTCGCTAGGGAGGCTCACGCCATGACCGGATATGACGAGGGAGCTCTGCTGCGAGCGGCCTCGGCCGGCGTGCGCGCGCCCTCCCTGCACAACACGCAACCTTGGCAGTTCCGCCTGCGCGACGGCGCCATCGAGATCCTGGCCGACCCGTCCCGCCGGCTGGCGGTGGCCGACCGTACGGGCTGGGCCATGCGGATCGCCTTGGGCGCCGCCACCTACAACGCGCGCCTGGCCCTGGCGACCGCCGGCACCCCCGCGATGGTCACCCTGCGCCCCGACCGGGCCGACCCCGACCTGATGGCCCGCCTGACCCCGGCCCGCTCCCGCCCGCCGACCTATCCCGAGCAGGCCCTGTACGACGCGATCCCGCGCCGCCACAGCCACCGCGCCCCGTTCTGGCCCGACCCGGTGCCGGCCGACACCCGCCGCCGGATCATCGACGCCGCCCGCGCCGAGAACGCGTGGCTCGACCTGCTCGTGGGCATGGTCCCGCTGGCCGGCTTCGCCGAGATCGCCCGCAGCGCCGACCGGGTGCTGCGCCGCGACACCCGCTACCAGTCCGAAATGGCCGGCTGGACCCACGCCGACAACGCCCCCGACGGCGTGCCGGTCGCAGCCGGCGCCCCCGCCCCCGAGCCCCAGGACCTGTTGCCCCAGCGAGCTTTCGCCGAACGCCGCCGGGCCCCCGGCCGCGACTACGAGCCGGAGCCGCTGGTGGCCGTCCTGGGCTCGGCGGGCGACCGCCCCGCCGACCAGTTGCAGGCCGGCCAGGCCCTGCAACACGTCCTGCTCACCATCACGGACGCCGGTCTGGCCGCCTCGATGATCTCCCAGCCGATCGAGGTCCCGGCCGCACGCGACCAGTTGCGCCGGGCCCTGGGCCGAGCCGGCCATCCTCAGCTGGCCCTGCGAATCGGTTACGGCCACCCGGGCCCGGCCTCCCCACGCCGCCCGGTCACCGACGTCCTGGTCTACTGACGGGGTTCGACGCTCGTTGATACGTTCGGCCCATGCCCGGCCGCCCCCGCCCGCCCCACGGCGACGACGGCGATTCCCGCCCCTCGCCCCGTCCGCGTCCGGTGCGGCACGTCGCGGAGGGTCAGGAGACGGCCGGCGAGTTCCTGCAAGCCGGACGGGTGCGTTCGGAGCCGGCCGACCGGAGCGGTGCGACCCCCGCCACCCGCCCGGAGGACGCCGAACTGAACCGCGTCATGGAGGTGTACGAGCAGCTCGGAAACGAGCCGCCCGCGTTCAACATCGCCCGGAACGACGAAGCATTCTCTGACCCCTCGGAGGAACGCCCGGGGGCCCACACGCTCGATCGGCACGGGCCCGACATCCCGTTGCGCGGCGATCCGTCGGTCAAGACGGTGGAAGGACGTATCTACGGCCATGCCGAGTGGGATCACGCCGCGAACTGGTCGCTGCGGTGGACCGATCACACCACCATGAACCGCGAGGTCAACAACTACGTCCGGGAGAACTGGGAACAGATTCGCTCCAACCTCGCTCTGCAGGGATCGCACTCGGGCGCGTTCAACGCAGGCCACCGGGTCGGTGAGGGCTTCTTCAACAACGGCATGTTCGGCGCCGGTCCCCGCGAGGCCCAGTACACCGCCGCGAGCATGGTCCGAGTCTCGATCAACCTGGTGCCTGGTTCGGACCCACCCCAGCCGTTCGTCGTCACCGCCTTCCCGGCCGGTGACGTGCCCTTCGGACTACTGTGAGGCGCATGGCGATGCCTGAACTCCCGGAGTCGATTCGCGCTCGCCTCGCTGAGCAGCAAGCCGAACCGCCCCTGGAGACGGTTCGGGAGTTTCTGCTCGGATACCTCGCTGACGGCGGGAGCCTGAACGAGGTTCGCTCGCAGCTCCGGGGGATCGCGCGCCACAGCACGCGGCTGCACCGCCGGACGCTGAGCGCGCTGGAGTCCGTGCTCGCCACGTCGTGGCCGCCGGAGACGCTGGCCCGCCTGGTCGGGTGGGACGCCAATTGGGTGCTCGACGATCCCTCGGACGCGGGTGCGGCCGAGTTTCTACGCGGCGTGGCGCACATGCTCCGAGACGTCATCAGCGACGCCGATCAGTAGTGCACGCCGGGCCCTGGTCACCAGGCGCCACGCTCGTCTGTCGTGAGTAGAGCGTGTCAGGCGTCGTCGGCCGGTGGGGTCAGTCGCGCGGTCAGCTCGTCGGCGTCGGGGTGGTCGAGGGCGGTCAGAATCTTCCACGCGCTCTGCCACGCCGCGCGGGCCTCGTCGGGGCGGCCGGCCGCCGCATGGGTGTCGCCCAAGTGGGTGCGGACCTCGGCCTCGTAGTAGCGGTCGCCCAATTGTTCGTACGTCTGCAGGGCTCGGGTGTAGAGCGCCACCGCCTCGTTGTGGTTGCCCAAGTGGTGGTGGGCGTAGCCCAGGCTGTCGAGGGCCGCCGCCAAGCCCATCGGGTGGTCCACCTCCTCGGAGAGCTCGGCGGCCTCGGTGCAGAAGGCGATCGCCGACCGGTAGTCGCCGAGTTGGGCGTGGTTCCAGCCGACGGAGTTCAAGGCGGCCGCCACGCCGCGGTCGTGGCCGGCCTCGCGCATCAGGTGCAGGGCCCTCTGGTCGGTGACCATGGCTTCCGCCCAGCGGTCGGCCGCGCTCAGCAGGCGGCCGTAGCTCAGGCACGCGCGAGCCTCGCCCGCCAGGTCGCCGACCTCGGCGAACAACGCCATCGCGCGCTGGTAGGCCTCCTCGGCGCCGGGATGACCGAGCTGGGTGCGGGCTCGGGCCAGGAAACGCAAGGCGTCGGCTTCCACGGCTGGGCCGGCGTGGGAGCGTCGGGCGGCGTCGGCGGCCGCGGCGGCGCAGCGGGACCACGCGTCCCAGCGGCCGCGGCGGTCGAGGTGGTCGGCCAGCGTCCAGGCGAGCTGCCACACCAGGGTGTCGTGGCCGGCGGCGAAGGCGCGGTCGATGACGACGAGGAGGGTGGCCTCTTCGGCCTCCAACCAGGACGATGCCGCGGCGTGGCCGGGCAGGTGGGTGACGGGGATGCCGGGCGGGGCTTCCAACGGTGGGTCGAGCGGGGCGCGGCCGGTGGTGATGGCGAGCGCGGCCGCGTACGCGGTGTGCAGCAGATGCTGGTAGAGACGAGCCACGGCCGCGCCCGCGTCATCAGCGACGGAAAGGGCAGCGGAATCGGCTGCGGAGGGCTCGGCGGCAGAGACGGCGAGCTCGGCGGCGTACTCACGCAACAGGTCGTGCGTGGCGAAACGGCCGGAACCCGTACGGTGCAGCAATGCGGCGGCGCACAACTCGTCGAGCAGGTCCTCGGCGACCTTGGGCGGGCAGGATGCCAGGGCGGCCGCCGCGTCGACCGACACGTCGGCGCCGGGATGCAGGCCGAGCAGGCGGAACATGCGGGCGGCGTCCGGGCCGAGGGCGCGGTAGGACCAACTGAAGACCGACCGTACGTCGACCTCGCCGCCACTGAACGCGGCCAGCCCACCCGGGGAAGAAGGCCCACCGCTGAAGGCGGCCAGCCCACCCGGAGAGGAAGACCCGCCACCGGAGGCGGCCAGCCCACCCAGCGAGGCCGCCAGCGACGCCAGGCTCTGCCGGGCCGACAGGGCGGCCTGCGCGGCGACGATGGCCAGGGTGAGCGGCAGGTAGGCGCTGAGCCGGGCGATCTCGGCCACGGCGCCGGGCTCGGCCGCGACCCGTTCCGCGCCGACCCGGGCGGCCAGCAGATCGGCGGCCTCGGAGGGGTCGACGGGCTCCAGGCGTACGGGCTCGGCGCCTGCGGTCACGAGTCCGAGCAGCGCCGTCCGGCTGGTCACGACCACCAGGCACTCGGGTGAGCCGGGCAGCAGCGGGCGGACCTGGTCGGAGTCGCGGGCGTTGTCGAGCACGAGCAGCGTGCGGGTGCCGGTCAGGGTGCTGCGCAGCAGGGCCGAGCGGTCGTCGAGCGTCGCCGGGATCCGGGCCGCGGGCACGTGCAGGGCGGTGAGCAGGGTGCGCAACGCCTCGGCGGGGTCGACCGGTTCGCCGCCGGGGTCGAAGCCGCGCAGGTTGAGGTAGAGCTGGCCGTCGGGGAACCAGCCGCGGACGCGGTGTGCCCAGTGCAGCGCGAGCGTCGTCTTGCCCACGCCCGCGGTGCCGGTCAGCGTGACGACCACCATCCGGTTCGAGCCGGTGCCGCGGAACAGCCGGTCGAGCTCGGCGAGCTGGGCCGCCCGGCCCCGGAACGGCGAGACCTCGCCGGGCAGTTGCCGCGGGGCCCGGCGCTGGGCGGTCGCGGGCTGAGGCCGTACGGGAGGAAGGGTTGCCGGATCCGCCTCCCGGTGCAGAATCGCCTGCCGCAGCGCGACCAGGTCGTCACCCGGGTCGAGGCCGAGCTCGTCGGCGAGCAGACGGCGGGCGGTGTCGAGGACGGCGAGCGCACCCGCCACGTCACCGGCGCCGTAGCGGGCTCGGGCCAGCAGCAGATGCGCCCGTTCCCGCAACGGCTCGAGGGCCAGCAGGTCGTGCGCCTGGGTGGCGGCTCGGTCGTACGCGCGCAGCCCGAGGAACGCCTCCGCCCTGTCCTCGCAGGTGACGTACCGCTGCTCGGCCAGCGCCCGCCGCCACCCGGTCAGCACCGGACCGGCCGGGACGTCGGCCACCGCCGGACCGCGCCACAGACCGAGCGCGCTGTCGAGCACGGGGATCGCCGCCGCCAGCTCGCCGTCGGCGATCAGGGACCGGGCGGCCTCGGCGCCCTGCTGGAACCACCAGACGTCGAGGCTCCGGGGGTCGATCGTGAGCAGATAGCCGGTGCCGCGACGGGTGACACCGGGCAGCAGGCGTTTGATCCCGCTGACGTACTGCCGGATGTTGGCCGCGGCCGAGGCGGGCGGGTCGTGCTCCCACAACTCCTCGACGACCTCGTGGAACGGCACGGCGGTGTTGGCCCGGCAGAGCAGCAGGGCGAGGACGGCGCGCTGCTTCGGCGGTCCGGCCGGACCGGCCGGTACATCCAGCGGCCCCAGCGCGCCGATCTCCATCGATAACCCCCCTCACCTGCGGCGCAAAGCATATGCGGGAAATGTCGGGCGGTCCGCGAGGGTGTAGCGAGCGGGGGCGCCCGCGGGGCATCGTTACGACATGACTGCCATCGTGGGGCTTGTGGAAGCCGGCGCTGTGTACATCGGGGGCGACAGCGCCGGCGTCTCCGGCATGAGCCTGACCGTCCGGGCCGACGCCAAGGTGTTCCGCAAGGGGCCCTACCTGTTCGGCTTCACCACGTCGTTCCGGATGGGTCAGCTCATCCGCTACTCGCTGATGCTGCCCAAGCCGGCCGGTGACCTCGACGCGTTCATGTCGACGACCTTCATCGACGCCCTGCGCGACTGTCTCAAGGCCGGCGGCTGGGCGGCCAAGGAGAACGACCGGGAGGAGGGCGGCACCTTTCTCGTGGGCGTGAAGGGGCAGCTCTACGCCATCTACGACGACTATCAGGTGGCGAAGGCGGCCGACGGGTTCGCCGCCGTCGGGTGCGGGGAACCGATCGCCCTTGGCGCGCTGCACGCGACCGCCCACATCGGACTGGAGCCGAAGCGGCGCGTTTTGAGCGCACTCGAGGCGGCGGAGCGTTTCAGTGCCGGCGTACGGGGGCCGTTTCTGTGTCTGAAGTTGCCGGCTAAAAAGGGATGACCGCGCCGGATTCGAGCGACGCGTAGCCGGCCTCGACCAGCTGGAGTGTGCGCAGCCCGTCGGCCGCCGTGGTCGGGGCGGGCCCCTTGCCGGCGATCTCGAGCATCAGCGCGCGCATCGGGCCCGCGAACGCGTCAGGGATCCAGCGGGTCGTCACGGGATAGGGCAGCCAGCCGTCGGTCGGGAGCCGCGACGAGTTGACCTCCAGCGTGTCCGGCCGGCCGTGCGGGTAGTCGTAGAGCAGGCCGATCGTGCCGCGGATCGAGCCCTCCGAGCCGTCGATGCGGAACGTCGCCGACTGGTCCCCGGTGTGGTTCTCGTGGTTGACCTTCACCAGCGCGCGCCGGCCCTGGTCGAACGTCAGCGTCGTGAACGTGCGCGTCTCGCCCGCCACCGCCTGACCGGGCCGTCTGCCGCCGACACAGTAGACCGACGTCGGGTCGCCCAGCAGCGCGCGCACCGTGTCGAAGTAGTGGATCGAGTGGTACATCAGGTCGAGCCGGGGCGATGTCACGAGCCAGTCCCAGGCGGTGAAGTCGGTCTCGATGTCCACGTCGATGACCATGGCCGTCACGTCGCCGATCCAGCCCGCCTCGGCCATCGCGCGGGCCGCCGCCATACCCTCGCCGTAGCGCATCTGGTGGTTCACGACCAGCGAGCGTCCGGCGTCGCGGGCCGCCTCGACCAGGCCGGCGCCCCGTTCCGAGTCGACCGCGAGGGGCTTCTGCGCCAGCACGTGTTTGCCCGCGGCCAGCGCCTTGCGCACGATCTCGGGCTGGGCCTCGGGCACCACGGCGACGTCGATGATCTCGATCGCCTCTTCGACCAGCATCTCGTCGAGCGTGTAGGTGCGCGGCAGCCCGAACTCCTGGGCCACCGACGAAGCACGCTCCGGCGAGAGGTCGCAGATGCCGGCGACGGTCAAACCCGCTTTCCCGTACGCGGGAAGGTGCGCGACACGCGTGATGGCGCCCGCGCCGACGACGCCGATCGTCTTGCGCGCCCACTCGGGGACAGTGAGGTCACAGGCGTCGGCGATGGGCCGCAGCTGCTCGAGCACGATATTTCTCCTGCCGAACGTAAGAGGACTGTTTCCAATATCAGCACCGTGTGTAAACTTAGTCAATCGTTTGAACGGAGATGTGCATGAAGGTCTTCGGCCGCGCCTTCGAGGGTTTCGAGCGCGCTCTCACCGACCAGCTGGCCCGCGTCGACGTGAGCGCCGACCATCAGCTGCTCGAGATCGAGGATCTGCAGCGCGAGGTGGTCGAGGGCACCCTCGCCACCGACGGCCGGGCCGACGTCCTCATGCTGATCACCGACTGGCTGCCGTCGCTCATCGCCGACGGCAAACTCCTCCCGATCGATCAGGACCAGCAGGCCTGGGCCCCGGCGCTGCGCCAGTTGCAGACCGGCGCCGACGGCCGGTCCTACGGTGTGGCCTATCACGACGGCCCGATGCTCTTCCTCTACCGCACCGACCTTTACGGCAGCGAGACCGAGCAGAAGGGCTTCGCCGACCGCTTCGGCTACCCCTTGGCCCCGCCGGTCGACTGGGCGCAATACCGCGACCAGGCCGTGTGGTTCGACCGCCCGGGCGAGCAGCGGGGCACGATCCTGGCCGGTTACCCCGACGAGCACAACAACGTGTACGACTTCCTGACCCACTTGTGGAGCCGCGGCGGCGACCTGTTCGAGGATGAGGGGCTGGGCAGCGCGGCCGCGGGCGAGGCGGTCGACTTCCTGCACCGTCTCTGGCACGTCGACCGCGTGGTCGATCCGGCCGCCGCGGGGTGGGACAGCGTGACCTCGGGCGAGCGCTTCGCGGCGGGCGAGGCGGCCATGATGGTGAACTGGGCCGGCTTCGCCTCGATGTGCGAGCCGGGCACGGTCGGCTGCGCGCCGGTCCCGGGGGCGGTCACGATGAACGCCTACTGGGTGCTGACCGTGCCCGCCGGCGCCCGCGACCCGCAGCGCAGCGCCGAGCTGATCCGGCAGCTCACCACCCACGAGATGGACGTGACGACCGCGGTCTCGGGTGGCTCGGCGACCCGGCGCGACAGCTGGGCCGACCCGCGCGTGCGAGCCCTCGCGCCCTACTACGAAGTGCTCGAAAGCGCCCACCAGGGCTCGCGGTCGGTGCCGGTCGACCCGCGCTGGCCGCAGATCGCGGGCGTGCTCAACGAGATGATGCAGGCCGTGGTCGAGGAGGGCGCGGGTCGCGGCGCCCTCGAGAAGGCACGCCTCGCCCTGGAGGCGCTGTGAGGTTCGCGGTGCGGCTGACCACCACGCTGCCGCCGGAGATGCCCGAGAGCCAGCGGGACGACCTGCTCGCCGCGGAGTTCCGGCGCGGGCAGCAACTCGTGGCCGACGGCACCATCGAGCACATCTGGCGGCTGCCCGGCCGGCTCGCGAACCTCGGCGTGTGGGCGGTCGACACGCCGGAGACGCTGCACGACGCGTTGGCCTCACTGCCCCTGTGGCGCTGGATGGACGTACAGGTGGAAGCCCTGGCCGATCACCCCTTGGGCGGCGCGGTCGACTCCCGATAGACGAGCTCCATCGCCGTGCGCACGACCTCGGCCACCTCGTCCTCGGGTGAGCTGCCGAGCAACAGGTCGACGGCGCGCGCGCCCAGTTCCTGCAGGGGCATCCGTACGGTGGTGAGCGCCGGAACCAGATGCTCGGCGAGCGGCAGGTCGTGCACGGCGACGACCGACACGTCTTCCGGCACCCGCATCCGGGCGCGCCGCAACGTGTCGAGCACGCCGACCGCCATGGCCACGTTCGCCACGAAGACCGCGGTCGGCGCCGGCCCCTTGCGCAGCAACTCGGCCATCGCCTCGGCGCCACCCCGCGGGGTGTAGTCACCACGGGCGATGTCTTCCGCCCGTACGGGAATGTCGGTGACCTTCATCGCCTGGCGGTAACCGGTCGCCCGGCGGCGGGCCGTGTCGGCGCCGAACGGACCGGCCACGTGCACGATCTTGCGGTGGCCGAGCTCGAGAAGATGTTCGACCGCGAGCTTGGCCGCCTGGGCGTCGTCGAGGATCACGTAGCGGTGGTGCTCGCCGGTGTCGCGGCGGTTCACCATCATCCAGGGCAGGCCCAGGCTCTCCAGTTTCTGCTGCTCACCGGGGGTGGTCGGGCTGGCCAGCATCAGCCCGTCGACGCGGCCCTGGCCGAGCAGGTCGAGGTAACGCTCCATGCTCGAATGGGCGCCGGTGGACGAGCCGGTCACCAGCACGTGCCCCTTGGCCAGCGCGGCGCTCTCGGCCCCGGTGATGATCTCGGCGTAGACCGGGTTGGCGAAGTCGGGGATGACCAGGCCGAGCGTGCCCGCCTTGGCCGTCCGCAGGCTGCGCGCGGCCGAGTTGGGCCGGTAACCCAGGTTCTGGATCGCCTCGAGCACCCGCTCGCGCGTGTCGGGGCGGATGACAAGGCTGGGATCCGCGTTCACGACACGCGAGACGATGGCCTTGTCGACGCCCGCTAATCGCGCGACGTCCACGAGCGTCACGCGACGCGTCGTCATCCCCCGGCCCCTTTCGGCGGTTGCACCAGTTCGAGCGTGATGTCGTCCGGGTCGACGAAATAGCACGTGTAGCCGCCCCGGTTGATGCCCGCCGTGATCTCTTGCGGCGGGCTCACGAACCGCACGCCATTATCGACGAGCCGGGCGTGCTCGGCGAGAGCGTCCTCGACGCACATCGCCAGGTGGGCGGCGCCCGGGCGGTGGCGGTGGCCGGGGCCGAACGGCTCGCCGCGCGGGGTGCGGTATTCGACCAGCTCGAGGTCGTGGGTCGAGAGCCCGCGGGGCTGGCCCGGCACCCGCAGCTGGGCGATCCGCAGGTCGGCGTCGGCATAGCCGACCAGCCGGCGGGTGTAGTCGTTGTTCTGTTCCTGCTGGTGCACGAGCTCGAAGCCGAGCAGGTCGCGGTAGAAGGTCACCGACCGGTCGATGTCGGCGACCGTGAAGCTGAAGTGCCAGACGCCCTTCACCGGGTCATCGCCTTGAGCGCGGCGGCGATCTCGTCGGTCTGCGGCAGCACTTCCCGCGCGAGCTGGACCGCGGCCGGGATGCGGGTGTCCTTCGCGCCGACCCGTTTCGGCGGGGTCTTCAGCGGCACCCCCGACTCCGTGACCCGGGCGACCACCTCGGCCCCGAAACCGCCGGTCAGGTTCGCCTCGTGCACGACCAGCAGCCGGCCGGTGCGGCGCACACTGGCCAGCACCGCCTCGGTGTCGAACGGGTTGAGCCAGACCGCCTCGATGACGTCGGCGCTGGTGCCGGTGGCATCCACCGCGGCCTCGACCGACGAGGTGATCGCGCCCCAGGTGACGACCGTGATGTCGGCGCCGGCGCGGCGCAGGCGGTGACCGCCGATCGGGGCGACCGGCCCGCCGATCTGCACCTCGGCCTTGGCCCCGGCATAGAGCGTGCGGTTCTCGATGACCACGACCGGGTCGTCGCAGGTGACGGCGGACAGGGTGAGGTCGTACGCGTCCTGTGCCTGCACCGGCATGGCGACCCGGATGCCCGGGACGTGCAGCAGCAACGCCTCGAGGTTCTGTGAGTGTTGCGCGCAGGCGCCCGGGGCGTTGCCCTGCTGGGTGCGGATCGTCATCGGCGCGGCGAGGCGGCCCTCCGAGACATACCGCACGTTCGCCGCCTGGTTCACGATCTGGTCGAACGCCACCAGCATGAAGTCGGCCCACATGATCTCGACGATCGGTCGCCGGCCCATCATCGCCGCACCCACCGCCGCACCGAGCATCGCGGTCTCGGAGATCGGCGTGTCGAAGACCCTTTCCCCGTACGCCTTCCGCAGGCCCCGCGTCACGCCGAACACCCCGCCCGGCAGCGCGACGTCTTCGCCGAACAGCAGGGTCTCGGGCATCTGGTCGAGGCAGCGGGCGAGGGCCGCGTTGATCGCGCCGCCGTACGTGAGCTTGGCCGTCTCAGACATAGAGGTGCTCCCGGGCAGTCGACGGGTCGGCGAGGGGCGCGGCCAGGGCACGCTCGGTGGCGGCGGCTATCTCTTGACGCGCTTTTTCTTCCGCTTCCTGTTGTTTGTCGGGATTCAGTGCTTTCGCCAGCCTTACGATTGGTTCGTCCTTCTCGTCGGCCTCGAGCTCGCCCGGCGGCCGGTAGGTCTGAGCGTCACCGATGTAGTGGCCGGTGATGCGGCGCGTGTGGGCCTCGATGAAGGTCGGCCCGCGGCCGTGCTCGGCGGTCGTGATGGCCAGGCCGACCGCGGCCGCCACCTGGGCCGGATCGTTGCCGTCAAGGCGGACGGCCGGGATGCCGAGCGCGTGCGCCCGGGCCGACAGGTCGGGGTTGCGGACCATGTCGTTGATCGGGGTCAGCTCCGAGTATTTGTTGTTCTCGCAGACGAACACCACCGGCAGGTCCATGGCGGCCGCCAGGTTCATGGCCTCGGTGACGCCGCCCTGGTTCATCGCGCCGTCGCCGAACACGGTGAGCGCGACCCGCCCGCTGCCGTCGAACTTGGCCGCCAGCGCCGCCCCGACGGCGATCGGGGCGCCGGCGCCGACGATCGAGTTCTCGCCGTAGAAGCCGTACTCAGGCGCCGAGAAGTGCGCCGACCCACCGCGCCCGCCGTTGACGCCGGTCCGGCGATAGAGCAGCTCGGCCAG
This sequence comes from Paractinoplanes ovalisporus, assembly GCF_016834655.1. Lineage (GTDB taxonomy): Bacteria > Actinomycetota > Actinomycetes > Mycobacteriales > Micromonosporaceae > Actinoplanes > Actinoplanes ovalisporus. The sequence continues at coordinate 168,414 of NZ_JAENHP010000021.1, read as the reverse complement.
GATCTTCTCCGGCGGTACGCCCCGGGCCAGCGCCCAGCCGTGGCCCCGATAGGTGCTGAAGACCGCGTCTTGCGGCCGCAGTTGCCGGCACGCCCCGACCGCGACCGCTTCCTGCCCGTTCTCGAGGTGCACCGACCCCACGATGTCGCCCGCAAGGCGCAGCTCGAGGATCGTCTCTTCCAGGGCCCGGATCCGCCACATGGCGTGCAGATCGGCCAGCTGCTGGTTCATCTTGGGCTCCATCAGGTCATGTCTCGTGAATCAGGCGGGCCACGCCTAATCCATCTCCAGTCCGCCGTCGACGTTCAGCGCCTGCCCCGTCACGAACGAGGCGAGATCGCTGACCAGGAAGGCGACGGCGTGGGCGAGCTCGGCCGGGTCACCGACGCGCCCCAGCGGGGTCTTCCGGCCGACGTCGTCGAGGTATTCCTGCCCCGCGCCCGGGCCGAACTCGCGGTCGCGGTCGGCCAGAATCCCCGACCACATGTCGGTGAGGAACACCCCCGGGCAGACGGCGTTGACCCGGACCTCGGGCCCGTACGCCATCGCGGCCGACTTGGTGAGCGACAGCAGCGCGGCTTTGCTGGCCGCGTAGTCCATGGCGTTGGGCCGCCCCGACCGCCCGGCGACCGAGCTGAGCGTCACGATGCTGCCGCCGCCGTTCTGTTGCATTCGCTCGGCCGCGGCCCGCAGCGTGTGAAAAACTCCGGTGAGATTGACGTCGAGCGTCCGCTGCCACTCGGAGTCGCTGATCTCGGCGGCGGGCCGGGTCTTCATGACCCCGACCGCATTGACCAGAATGCTCAGCTCACGCCCGGCCACGGCCGCCGCCTGCTCCGGGAGCGCCCGGCAGTTCCCCGGCTCGGAAAGGTCGACCCCGATGGCCGGCACCTCGAGCTCGGCGGCCGCTTTGTCGAGCCTTTCCCCCGGCAGATCAGCGATGACCACACGGGCCCCGCTGCCGACCAGCGCCGCCGCGATGGCTTGGCCGAGCCCACCGCCACCGCCGGTGACGAGCGCAGCCCGCCCGTCAAGCTCCACCCGCATGCCGCCCGCCTAGCGTCGTTCAATCGTTTGACTGACCCTAGGCCGAGTGAGGCACGGCCGTCAAGAAATCCGATGACCGGGCGAGAGCCGGCGGGGAATTGCCGGAATCAGGAGCAGGCGGCGACGACTGCCATGTTGGCGACGCTTGCCGCCGGGATGACGACCGGCGCGCCAGCACCTGACACCTTGAGGCGAATCTGACCGTCGTCGGCCGACTGCAGCTCGCCGCACGACGTCGACGATCCGTGCTCGACCTTGAGATACGCAGGAGGCCGGGCCGGCGCGGCCGGCGCCCACCAGGTGGCTACAACACCGCCGATCAGGAGGCAGAGAGCGACAGCCACAAGCTTCTGGGCCCGCCGGATGCCATCTGCGGCATCACTGGCAATCGAGACCTCGAAGGCCGCGACCGAGGCGAACCGAGCCCGGATCGTCTCGAGCGTGACGGACTTGGGAATGCCGGCCTGCACTCCCAGCACCTGCCACAGACCCAGCACGGCGAGGATCAGACCGCCGCCCAACAGCAGCGTCACTGCCAGCCGCCACTCGGTGGTCATGGCGCTGGTCGAGTCCCGGCCCTTGACCACCACACCGGCCGTCACCAGGGTGACGAAAGCGCTGAGGCCGGTACGCCAGGTCTCGGCGCTCTTGCGAGTGACGCTCAGCGATTCCGCCGCCAGCTTGGCGAAAGCGTCCCGCTCGGCCAGGTCAGCCGCGCTGGGACCACGCTCGGGCAGGGTCGGCCGGTACTCGCTGGTCATCACTCACCGATCTTGTCGGAACGGGTCAGCTCGACCCGGAAGCTGACCCCACAACCGGTGACGCCCTCGGCCGCGCCGGGATGGCCGGTGCCGCAGCCACACGTGACGTCGACCGGGATTCGCAGGGGAGCGGCGGTCGGATCCGTCTCCGAGCCGCGATCGCCCGGACCGATGATCACCGTGGCGGTGTGAACCTGCCGGTCGTCGATCGGCCCGTCGCATCGGGGGCACGGCCCCCAGACCCGCGTGCTGATCACGTCACCGGCCACGCTGACCTCGTAGCTGAGCTTCTTGGCGGTCAGGCGGTGAAAGGCCTTCTCGGTCCACTCGAAGTCGGAAAGGGCACGCCACTGGACATTCATGTGCTCGCCGTCGGCCATCGCAGCCTTTCGCGTAGGGTGCCGCCCCCGTCACCTCGGGTACTGTAACGGGCCCGGGCGAGGGAGTGCTCTGGTCATGCGTGACGATGTGGCTGGTCTCGTGAAGGCGAGAGTGGACCGTTACGAGCAGGACGGAGACTCCACCGTCCTGACCGAGGCCGCGGCCGAAGAAGAGCTCCGCGAACTTTACGGCCGGCTCGACGAGCCCGGCGCGGCTCAGGCCGCGGTTGCCATGCACATGGCCCGGCACAACGCATTGCCCGATCTCGAGTTCGGTCACATCAGCGCGGCGATACGGCTCCTGCGAATTCTGTCCACTGTCGATCCTTCGGTTCCGCCGGAATTCAACGAGGCGCTCGAACAGTGGTCCGTGCGAGCCACCGGGTTCGCCGCCGAGGGACGGCAACTTCTCGTGGAGGCCGCCGCCGGCGATGAGGACAAGCTCGCCGAGTCGGTCCGAGCGCTGCGTAAGGCGTTTCATATCACCGTGGCTGTGGGCGGGGACGCCAACGAGGTGTTGGAGTGGCTGGCCAACGCGATGCGCTTCCGGCACCTGTCGACCGGCGATGCCCATGACCTGAATGCCCTGGTCGAGTATCGGCGTCAACTGGTCGCCATCGCTTCCGCGGATCATCCGAAGCGGCCGTTGCGGCTGCAGATCCTCGGCGAGGTCCTGCGCATGCGCTACCGGCTGCACGGACAGACAGCCGACTTGGCGGAGGCTGTCTCGGTCAACCGGGAAGCGCTCGACACCACGAAATCAGACCATCACCTGCTGCGAACACGACGTGCGAACCTGGGCGCGTCCCTCCATGACCGCTATCTGCTCAACGATCTGCTGGACGACTTGGACGAGTCGATCGAACTGACTCTGACATCGCTGGAGCCAGGCGAACCACATCGCGGTGACGATCTGACCGCCCGGCTTGTCGCGCGTTATGACAGAAGCGGCTCTGTCGCCGACTTGGACAGCGCCGTGAAAGCCCAACGCCACGGCTTGGCGGCCGCGACTGACCGTAACCGGGCACCCCATCTCAACAACCTGGGCACCGCCCTGTTCCGCCACTACGAACGCCTTGGTGACCTCTCCTCCCTGGACGAGGCGATCAACGTCGAGGAGCAGGCGCTCGTTCTGTACGAGCCCGATGATCCAGAACGAGCGAGGGCGGTTGCCAATCTGACGGCCTCACTGCGGCTGCGCTACCAGCGAACGCGCACCGAGTCCGACCTTGACCGGGGTATCGACGTCGGCTCGGAACTGTTGTCCGGCGCGGAAGAAGCATCACTTCTGGCCCTGAGCACCGTCGCTGTCCTGCATGCGGCTCGCTACGAGCGGTACTACCACGAGGCTGACTTCGATCGGGCCGAGCTTCTGTCCGAACGCGCGGTCGCCCTTGTGCCCAAGGAGCATCGGCTGCGGCCGGTAGTGCTCCAGAACTCCATGGCGGTGATGCGCTGCCGCCTTGACGGCTCGGGCGCGCCGGCCAAGGCGGACGAGATCATTCGCCGTGGCCGGGAGGCGGTGCGGCTGACGTCCCCTCAGGAACTGACTCGACACGTTCTGGCGACGATCCTGGCCCAGTGCCTCATCGAGAGGTACGGCGTGTACGAACACGCGGAAGACCTGATCGAGGCGATGAGACTGCTGGAGGAGACAGTCATTCACGCCCCGGCCGCGAGCGCGGTCCGGCCCCGTGCGCTCACGAACCTTGCTGCCGCGTATCACTGGCGGGCCAGAACTGGCGGATCTGCTCGCACCGGGCCCGATCTTGATCGGGCCGTTGCCCTGAGCCGGGAAGTGCTCGGGATCGCCGGCGGAACAGACCGGGAACAGCTGGCCAGAGGAGCTCTCGCCGCCCATCTGGTGGAGCGCGGAACTCACCGCCCCGATCGGAGGGAAGACCTTGTCGAGGCCGTCGGTGAGCTGCGGATCGTGGCGGAGGACCCCGCTGCTCCGGTAGCCGGCCGGATCGACGCAAGCGGACGACTCGGCCGTGTGGCCGCCTTTCTCGGTGATCAGCAGACAAGCACGTGGGGATATGAGCGAGCCATCGAGCTGCTGCCGACGATGGTCTGGCACGGGCTGACCTGGACGGCCCGCCATCGACTGCTGAAGGAGGAACCGACCCTGGCCTGCGACGCCGCAGCCAGCCTCATCCGCTCGGGAGAAGCCGAACGCGCGATGGTGCTTCTGGAGCAGGGCCGCTCAGTCGTATGGAATCAGATCCTCCGCATGCGGAACGACTTCGCGCAGCTCTCCGAGGTTGCTCCCGACGAAGCGGTCGAACTTCTCCGCATCCGCGAGCGCCTGGATCTGACGAGTGACGACGTGACCGGCAGCTACGGCCCACTCGGCCCGTTGCCACCCGAGACTCGGCTGGAGCGCGCACGGGAACGCGCAGAACTCGCGGTCGAGTGGGATCGCCGCGTCCGGAGCATCCGACGGCGGCGACTCGTGCCGGACTTCCTCGAGCCGACCGGCTATGCCGCGCTGGCCGAGGCCGCCGCCGGCGGGACGGTCGTCGTCGTCAATGTCAGCACGCTCGGGTGCCACGCGATCCTGGTCAGAGAGGACGCTCCGCCCGAGGTTCTGGATCTCGCACCACTCACTCTGAGCGAGGTGGCGGACCAAGCGGTGTCCTTCGGCAACGCTCTGCGGGGAACGGCCCGGTCGGACCGCTCGTTCCTGGAACGCGACCGCGACCGGCACATCATGCTGGACGTGCTCGAGTGGCTGTGGGACCGGATCGCCCGGCCTGTGCTCGACCGGTTGTCCCCGCCTGCTTCCTCCGATCTCCCACGGATCTGGTGGTGCCCGACCGGCTACCTCAACCTGCTCCCCCTGCATGCCGCCGGGCGCCACCACCGCCACGCCCGGGCTCGGCCGAATCCGACCAAAGACACGGTCCTCGACCGGGTGGTCTCCTCGTACACGCCGACGTTGAGCGCACTGGTGAGGGCCAGGTCCATCGAGAAACCGTCGGCCCCTCCCCATCAGGTGGCGGTCGGCATGCCGGAGACCAGAGACCGGACTCCGCTCCCTCGCGTGAACGAGGAGCTGTCGATGCTCCGCAGGCATTTTCCATCGGCCGATCATCTGATCGGGCCGGATGCGACGATTGACCGCGTACGTGCGGCCTTACCCTCGGCCGGTTGGGCGCACTTCGCCTGCCACGCCGAACAGGACGGGAACAACCCGGGCGAGGGTGCGTTCCTGCTCTTCGACGGCCGGCTGACCATGACGGATCTGGCATCGATCAAGCTGCCGGCGGCGCAGTTCGCCTACCTGTCGGCCTGCGATACCGCCTTCGGCGGCGTTCAGCTGCTCGATGAGGCGGCTCACCTCGCGGCGGCCACCCAGCTCGCAGGCTTTCCCCACGTCGTCGCCTGCCTGTGGCGAGTCCCCGACGACGCGGCCTCGAACTTCGCCGCTCAGATCTATGACCGGCTCGCATCCGGAGGTGCGCCGGATCCGGCCGGCTCTGCTCACGCTGTGCACGAGGCGATCACCACGATTCGGGCCTCTCACCCCGGTGACCCCTGGTTATGGGCACCCTACGTGCACTTCGGCCGCTAGCGGCCGGGCACGACTCCGAAGAGGTCAGGAGGAGGGGGACTCATGGGACGCCAGGGTTCAGCGGGCTGGATGCGCTGAGCCTCGGGAGCCTCGATCGTCGCGAGCAACTCGAAGGCGAAGGCCGCAGCATGCTCGGCCGCAATCGGCTGCCGGGCACGATCCTGCTCAGGTTCCTTGTCAGCGGTCAGATCGGAGATCCCACGGACCACGATGGCCGGCACATCGCCGTTCGTGTGGGCCGCGAACAGGAAACCCCAGCCCTCCATCTCCACGGCCAGGGTATCGCCGCAGTGGGTCTGCAGAAGAGCATGCGTCTGGGTATTGCTGCCCGCGATGACCTGCTCTCCCGAAGCTATCGGCCCGACATAGGCCTTGGGCCTCTCGGACGACTGCAGGCGCTTGTGCCAGAGATCGCTGCGCCGGACGGTACGAGCGCGTTGTACCAGGGGATAACCGCATCCGAAGGTCTTGATGCGGGGTTGGAAGGTCTCCGTGACCTTGCTTGATTCGTAGCCGTAGACGTAATCCGCGGCAACCACATCACCGACGTCCACATCCTTCACACCGCCGGCGACCCCGACGAACATCGCGATACTGGGCCGAAAGGCATCCAGGGCCCGGCTGGTTTCGATCGCCGCGATGTTGTTGCCGGTGCCGGTCTCGGCCAGCACCACAGTCCAGTCGACGTCATCCGTCGCGAAGCGACCAGCCTCATACACCGTCCCGGCCGGGTGGACCAGCGTTCCCAGATCGGTGAGGAAGGATCGCACCGCCATGTACTCGACACCGATCGCCGTCAGGACAACGGCCGTTCGAACATTGGTCTGCAACCGGACCTCCCCAGCTCTGCGGCCGCGGACAGCGACGAGCCGTCTCCACTTTGCCGGTATCACGGCAGGGTCAGCAAGCCGTACGTAGCCGTATCGAGTGGATGTTCCGAGGTGGGCCGAAGCGCACGCCTCAGCGGTAGTAGCCGTCGTTGTCGCAGGTCTTGCGCTGGAGGATGCAGTTCTTGGTGCGCTTGTTCATGGCGTCGGCGTCCCACATCACGAAGGCGTCGCCGTGCATGGAGGACGCGCTCTTGCCCTGCGGGTCGGACGACAGGTAATAGCCGGCGGCTGTGCCCTTGGCCCCGTACTGGATGTCGAACGTGATGGCGGGAATGCGGACCGGGTGGCTGGACGGGCAACCCGCCTCGTCGCCGTACTTGACGTGGTCCTTGTGGTTGGGGCTGTCCAGGTTCTTGCCGTCCCAGCAGTCCGGGAACTGCATCATGAAGTGCAGCGTGGCCGGCTCGCCGCAGATGGGCCAGTTGCCGTTGGTGCTGCGGGCCACGCCGTCGAGGTCGCCGGGGCCGTAGAAGGCGCAGTAGAACTGGCCCTGGGCGCCGCGCGGGGTTGGCACCTTCTTCTTGGCGTCGCCCGCCACCATGCGCAGGCCGTTCGGCATCGGCATGATGTCCTTCGAGTTCTGGCGCAGCGAGCGGTAGTAGACGCGGAAGCCCGTGGTCTCGACCGGCTTCTTGGTCGCGTTGTCATAGAGCGTCGGCACCCAGTACGCCGAGTGGTCCACGACCGGCTTGCAGGTGGAGGCGGTGAACTTCGTCAGGTCACCGGCGGTGGTGTACGCGTCCACGGCCTTGTTGCCGACGAACGAGTGCATGTGCGAGGCCCCGGGCAGTCCGGGCAGCACGATCGGGTCGTCCGCGCGCCGGTGGCTGTATTTGCAGTCGGCCCGGAACTCCGGCAGGTCACCCACCCCGGCCGGCACCGGGTCGGTCTTGCGCGCCTTGAAGGCGTCGGCCTGCTTCTTGTACGCGGCCTGGTCAACCGGAATCCAGCCACCCTTGGCGACCGGCTGAGCGGTCGCGGGCCGGCTGGAAGCAGACGCCGAGGGTGCCGGCTTCGCGGCCGCCGAACTCGAAGCGGAACTCGAGGCAGCGCTTGAGCTGGAACTCGAGGCGGGACTCGGAACAGCGGCGGTAGCCGTCCCCGCCACCGGCGCGACAGCCGTCGACGGCGGCGCGTCCTTCGCCCCGGCCAGCGAGACAGCCGCCGCCGCCCCGACGACGGCCACCACAGCCACGCCGGCGCAGACCACGGCCGCCACCCGCGAGGGCCGCCGCCGGTGACGAGGCTGTGGCAGGTCGTTCGTCGAGTTCGACACAGGTCGCTCCTCATCCGAGGTTCTTGATCACCGGATGAGGAGACGTGAGGCCCGCGCCCCGATAACAAAAATCCTAGGGAACGGCCGGATCGGGATGGCTCTCCAGGAAGTCCATCGCCTCTTTCTCGTCGACCAGCCCGTTGTCGCTCAGCCAGTCGACGGCACGCCGGGCCGCACGGTTGTCGCGGAAGGCCCGCCACGCCGGCACGAGTTCCGGGAAGCGCTGATGGATCTCGTTGTTGAAGCGGCGGAACGCACCCCTCCCGTCGAGGGCACGCACCAGCCGATCCGAGGCGTGCTGGTCACTGACGGCCCGCGCGAAGTCGGCCATGTCACGGAACCAGACCCGTGAGGGCAGAGGATCGATCAGGATCAGGTTCGGGTCGCGATCGTCCAGGTCGACCCGGTTCTCGCCATCCAGTCCGCCGTCCGGCGTCCAGAGCGCGAGTTCCCCCGTACGGGAATCGACGAGTTGCCGCATCTCGTAAGCGCTCTGGTCCTGAAGCGCCATCGCCAGCATCTCGAGGTCGACCTGATCGATCCGCAGCATGGGCAACCCTAACTGACCAGCACCTTCTCCTCGGGTTTGGCGGAGGCGGGCGGGTCGCCCTTGCCCCGGCGCAACGCCAGGCGGAAACGCCGCCGTTCGCGGCCGCTGGTGGCTGTGTAGAGCGACGCGGCCGCGACCAGCACGGTGCCCTGGACCACATTCTGGTAGTTGGAGCCGATGTTCAGCACGTTGAAGCCGTTGCTCAGCGTGAACAGGATCAGCGTGCCGACCACGGATTTCGCGACGTAACCGGAACCGCCGAACAGGGACGTGCCGCCCAGCACCGCGGCCGCGATGACGGTGAGTTCGCCGCCGGTCAGCACCGTGGGGTCGACCGAGTTGAAACGGCCCGCGTAGAGGACGCCGACCATGGCCGCGACCGTGCCGTTCACGACGAACGCCACCATCTTGTAGCGGTCGACGGCGATGCCGGACAGCCGCGCCGCCTCGGGGTTGCCGCCGACCGCGTACAGGTTGCGGCCGACCACCGTGAAACGCAGCACCAGCGCGGTCAGGACGGCCAGCACCAGCATGATCCAGACGGGTGCGGTCTGGGTGAGCATCAACGGCCGGAACACCGCCAGCAGGATCAGCGCCAGACCCGCGAACCAGAGGCCGGCCGTCGCCACGATCGACGATCCGCGGCGCACCAGGACAACAGCGCCGGCGATCAGCAGCACGCCGATCACGATGGCGACGGCGATCGGCAGGGTCCAGCGGGCGGTCGCGAGGTCGAGCAGGGTCGTGTCGGTCGCGGTGATGCTCTGCCCGTCGAGGATCGCCTGCACCACACCGCGTACGGCGGTGAGTGTGCCGAGCGTGACGATGAACGCGTTCACCCCGAGTTTCTGGACGAGCACCGCGTTGACCAGGCCGACCAGAGCCCCGGTGACCAGGGCCGCCAGCAGCGCGACCACCGGCCCGTACGAGTCGATGGTCTTCAGAGCCACCGTGCCCGCGAGCGCCGCCGTGGACGCCACCGACAGGTCGAAGTTGCCGCTGATCAGCACCACCGTCATGAAGATGGCGAGGATCGCGATGAGCGCCGACTGGTCGAGGATGTTGCTCAGGTTGACGCTGCTCAGATAGCTCGGGCGGCCCTGCACGGCCGACGTGATGGTCAGGATCGCGACGAGCGCGATGAACGCATATACGACGCCGGCCGCCCGGGGCGCCAGCGAGCGCCGCCACGAACTGTTCATGCTGGTAACCCCTCCTTCAAGCCACTGGCGAGCGCCGTGACCTCGTGCAGATCGGTGTCGGCCGCCGTCAGGTCGGCGACGATCTCACCGCGCCGGATGACCAGGATCCGGTCACAGGCGGTGAGCAACTCCTCGAACTCGCTGGACACCATCAGCACACCGCGACCGTCGTCGGCGAGCCGCCGCACCAGCTGGAGGATGTCGGCCTTGGCGCCCACGTCCACGCCGGCCGAGGGCTCGTCGAGCAGCAGGACACGCGCCGGCCCGTACACCCATTTGGCGAACACGACCTTCTGCGCGTTGCCGCCGGACAGCTCCCCCACCGGCGAGTCGGCCGACCCGGCCACGATGCCCAGGTCGTCGACGGCCTTCAGAGCCAATTGCTTCTCCCGTACGGCCTGAGGCAGCAGCCGCCGCCACGACATGCCGCTCAAATAGGGCAGCGAGATGTTGCGCCAGATCTCCCAGTCGCGGATGAAACCCTGGCGAGCGCGGTCTTCGGGCACGAGCGCCAGACCCGCCCGTACGGCGGCACGGGGCGAATGGCGTACGGAAATGTCATCGACCCGCACCTCGCCCGTGCTCGCCGGGTCGGCCCGGTAGATCGCCTCGAGCAGTTCGGTGCGCCCGCTGCCCAGCAGCCCGGCCAGCCCGACGACCTCACCCTCGTGCACAGTGAGGTCGACCGGTCCGAAATGCCCGGGCGACGCCAGGCCGCGGACCCTCAGAACCGGCGCCCCGACGGCCCGCGCGGCGGGGGCAGCCGCCTCGAGCCGGGCCAGCCGCTTGCCGACGATCGCCGTGACCAGGCTCTCGACGGTCACGTCGGCGGTCGGCGAATCGACCACCACCAGGCCGTCGCGCAGCACGGTCAGGTGGTCGGTCAGCGCCATCACCTCGTCGAGGAAGTGTGACGTGTAGACGAACGTGGTGCCCGCGTCGCGCAGCCGCCGCACCGAACGGAACAGCACCTCGCGCTCGGCCGGCGACAGGGCCGCGGTCGGCTCGTCGAGCAGCACCACGTCGGGGTCGCGGGCCAGCGCCTGGAGGATCGCGACCATCTGCCGGGCACCCACGGAAAGCTCGGAGACCAGCTCGTCGGGGTTCAGCTCGTAGCCGACCCGTTCGCAGAGAGCCAGCAGTTCGGTGCGGCGGGCGGCGGCGTCCCACCGCTTCGTCTCGCGGCGGCCGAGGAACACGTTTTCGACCACGGTCATCGCGTCGACCAGCGGGGTGTGCTGGTGCACGGCGGCCATGCCGGCCTCGAGCGCCTGGCCGGGTTGCGACCAGTCGACCGGCTCGCCCTTCCACTCGACCGTGCCCGCGCTGGCCTGCTGCCAGCCGGACAGGATCTTGATCAGGGTGGACTTGCCGGCGCCGTTGGCGCCGATCAGGCCGTGGACCGTGCCCGGCTGCACCCGCATCGAGACGCCGCGCAGGGCCCGGGTGCCGCTCGTGTACGTCTTCTCGACGTCACGAACGGCGAGCACGGGCGACGTCACCATTGCGGCGTGCAGGAGTCGACGTTGGCCTTGGTGACTCCGGGGGTGTCGTAGAACGTGGTCTTCGGGTCGCCGGTCAGCTTGCCGGTGACCGCGTCGTGCAGCATCTGCACGGCCATCTCGCCCGAGTCGTACGGCTTGTAGCAGACCGTGCCGAGCAGCGTGCCGTCCTTGACCGCGGCGATGCCGGCCTCGGAACCGCCGACGCCGATGATCTTCGCCTGGGAGTTGGCCGACTTGACCGCGGCCGCGCAACCGACCGCCATGTCGTCGCTGATCGCATAGATCAGGGCCAGGTCGGGGGTGGCGGCCAGGATGTTCTGGCAGGCCGACTGCCCGTCCTGCTTGGTCCAGTTGCCGGGCTGCGTCGCGACCACTTGGAAGCCGCCCTTGGCGTCGAGCGCGGCCTTGAACTTCTCGACGCGCGTGGTGTTCTCGTCGAAGCCGGGAGCACCGGTGATCACGGCGACCTTGCCGCCGGTGACCTCCTTGACCGCCAGGTCACCCGCGGTCTGCCCCGCGCCCTGCTCGTTCTCGGTAACGATGAACTTCAATTTACTGTACGGGTCGGAGACGTCCCGGTCGGAGCCGACGTATCCGTGGGCGGTACCGACCGGGATGCCCGCGTTCGCGGCCTGGTCGACCAGGGCCTGGCCGGGGCCGGGCGCGAGCGGCACGAGGATGATGCCGTCGACCTTCTGGGCGATGAGGTCCTGCACCTGGCTGGCCTGCTTCTGCTGGTCACCCTGGGAGTCGAGCGCGACCAGCTTGATGCCCAGCTCGTCGGCCTTGGCCTTGGCGCCCTTGGCCAGCGCGGCCGGGAACGTGACTGATTCCTGCTGGTTGGCCAGGCCGAAGGTGAGCTGCTTGGCCGGGGCGGACGCGCCGGACGCGGCGCCTTCGGACGGGGATTCTGTGTCGCAGGCGGCGACGCCCGCGAGAAGAAGGCTCAGGCCCGCGGCGGCGGCCAGGCTCCGGGAAAAGTGCATCGGGGGTGCTCCTCTGTAAAAGTCAGGCGCGCCACTCGGTGAGGGCGGCGTCGCAGATCTTGCGGGCGGAACCGACGTAGGAGGACGGCTCGGGAAGGGTCTCCGCGATCGTGGACCAGGTGACGTCCCCGACCTTGGCGCGCACGGCATCCCGCAGCGACGACCCCTCGGACCGGGAGTCGCGGACCGCGCCGTACACCAGCTCGTGTGCTTTGTCCCGGCCCAGGGAGGCGGCCAGGGCGATCATGTAGGCCTCGGCCATCAGCCGGCCCCCGTCGGCCCGCAGGTTGGCTTGCATGCGCTCGGGGAAGACCCGCAGCCCGTGGGCGATGGTGGCGGCGGCCCGCAGGGCCCCGGCGGCGGCGGTGAGCGTGGCCGGCACGGCCTGCCACTCCACCTGCCACTCCCCCGCGGCCCGCTCGTGCCCGGCCTCGATGGCCCGCAGCACGGCCTGGGCGTTGGCCTCGGCCATCACCCCGAATCCGACCGCCAGCTCGGACGAGATCGGGTTGGCCTTCTGCGGCATCGTGGAGGACGCGCCGCGGTACATCCCGTCGGCCTCGGCGATCTCGCCGACCTCGGTGCGGGAGAGGTCGACGACCTCGCGGCCGAGCCGCACGCAGGTGGCGGCGGCCAGGGCGGCGGCCTGGGTGAGCTCGCCGATCCGGTCGCGCGCGACGTGCCACGACGCGACGGTGTCGGCCAGGCCCAGGCGGGCGGCGAGGTCGCTGCGTACGGCGTCGGCGGCCGCACCCAGCGCGGCCGAGGTGCCGCCCGCGCCGAACAGCGAGACGACCGAGACGGCATCCCGGGCGCGGGTGAGGCGCGCCCGGTGCCGGGTCATCTCGCCGAGGAAGACGGCCATCTTGGCGCCGAAGGTGGTGGGCACGGCCTGCTGGGCGTGGGTGCGGCCGGCCATCACGGTGCCGGCGTGCTCCTCGACCAGCGCGGCCAGCCCGTCGCCGACGACGCCGGCCAGGTCGAGCAGGCGGTTCGCGGCGTCGCGGACCTGCAGGGCGAGAGCACAGTCCATGATGTCCTGCGTCGTGGCGCCGTAGTGCACGAACGCGGCGTCGCCGTCCTCCAGCGCCTCGCAGATCATCCTTACGAGGGGAAAGATCGGATAGCCCACATTGGCCGACTCGGCCCAGAGCCGGGGCAGGTCGACGACGTCGAGCCGGCAGGCCTGGGCGATGCGCTCGCCGGTGGCCGCGTCGACCACCCCGGCCGTGGCCAGCGCCCGGCCCAGCTCGGCCTCGACCAGCAGCCAGTCGGAGACCGCGCGCTCCTGCGAGAAGACGGCGGCCATGGGTTCGTCTCCGCCGAGCTGGGTCAGGAGGTCAAAAGCCACGGCTGTGCTCGCTCTCGCTCAGTTGTTCAATCGTTTGAACGAGAGGAGAGTATGACGCAGCGCACGGTTCGGGCAACCGTTTGAACGAGCCGTATTTTTTCGGGCGTGTTACCGGGGTGTCACTGGGCGCTCAGCACAGCGACCAGGAACTCGGACTCCGGCGTGAACGGGCGCAGGTCCCACGTCGCCAGCAGCAGGTCGGCGGTCAGCCCCACCTTGCCCGCGTCGGCCAGGAAGTCGTCGAAGGCGTACCCGCGCCCGGCCCCGAAGCCGACGACCAGGCGGGCGCCCTCGCCCAGGTGGCGCCGGACCCGGCCGAGAATCTCGACGCGGGTGCTGGGCGCCACGAAGGTCATGACGTTGCCGGCGCAGACGATCAGGTCGAACGTGCCCGGCAGGTCGAGCTCGCTCAGATCGCCGACCAGCCACTCGGCCTTGGGGTGGTCGGCCCGCGCGGCCTCGATCAGCGCGGGGTCGAGGTCGACGCCGACAACGTCGTGCCCGGCCGCGGCGAGGTGACCACCCACCCGGCCGGTGCCGCAGCCGGCGTCGAGAACCCGGGAGCCGCGGGCCACCATGGCGTCGATGAGACGGGCCTCGCCGGCCAGATCGGCCCCCGATTCGGCCATCTTCCGGAAACGGTCGATGTACCACTGCGAATGGTTCGGGTTCTCGCCGGTCAGCTTGAGCCAGCCGTTCTGATCACTCATTTCGAAAATGCTAACCGCCAGGACTTTTCCCGTACGGCGGGTTCGCCGCCCTTCATTCCCTGCGCTCCCCACTCCGTACGGCGGGCTCGTCGCCCTTCGTTCTCTGCGCGCCCCACTCCGTACGGCGGGTTCGCCGGCCTTCGTTCTCTGCGCGCCCAGCTCCGTACGGCCTCCTGAGCGCGCCCCGTCGTGGCAGCGCGCTCTGTCCGCGTGGCCGTGGCTGTGCTTTCAGCGCAGCAGCTCGACGTTGGCCCACGGAGGCCCGTAGAGCTTCTGGGCGCCTTCCCGGTCGAGGTCGGTGATGCGCAGCTCACGGGAGCCGACGCCGCCGCAGAAATAGTGCATGACCGATTTCGGGTCGTACGCGGTGAGGTCGATCGTGTCTTTGTTGTCCTCGTTCGGGCACACCGCCGGGGCGCCACTGCTGATGTGTTCGTGGCGGAAACCGAGAACGTGCCCGAGCTCGTGGCGGAGCACTCCGACCTGGTCGAAGGAAAGGCCACCCGAGAAGTACGACGGGTCGATCAGCACCCGGCGCCGGGCCGGCGGATAGGTCGGGAAGAAAGCGGCGGCGATGAACTGCCCCTGCGCGTCGACGTAGCGGACGCTGAACACCAGCGACGGGTTGATCTCGTTGGCCGGCGTGCTCGGGTCGGGGTGCCCGTCGTGCTCCGGCATGTACTGGAAGGTGATCCCGCAGACGCCTTCCCAGGCCGCGGCCGCCGCGGCGACGCTGTCGCGGGCCTTCTCGTACTGGTCCTGCTGCGGGAAGCTGGACCGGATCACGCAGTACCGCAGCACGACGTCGGGCGCCCACCGGATGAGCTTCTTCCCCCGCGAGATCCCGATGAGCGCGGGCGGCGGTTCGATGATCGCGTTGGTCGACAGCGACATGAGCGCGTTGTCGCCGCTGCGGGCCTGCTGGAGCGAGTAGATGAGAAACTCGTCCTCGTCGTAGAGCAGGTCACCTTCGAGCAGGTGGAAGGTGCGCCCGTCGTCCAGTTTGACCTGCGGCGTGGTGCCGGTCAGGCGTGCGAATTCGTCGCTGCCTTGTGCGGCCTGCCGCAGTTGCGGTACCTGTTCCAGAATCTCAGCAGCCAGGGTCGTCGATCGGATCTCCTCGGTCACGGGGCACCTCCTCGGTGACTGTGTGCTTTGTTGTCCTTACGCTAGGACCGACCGAGGGAGGGTCCATGTCAGACCCGCAAAGCCGACAGTCGAACCGACCGGAAGACGACCCGGCGTTCCTCCGTTGGCGTGACACCGTGCGCCGTTTCACCCTGGACGGCGAAACCCTCTACCTCCCCACCGGCGACATCCCGATGACCGCCGAGGAGCTGAAAACCTACTGGCTCCACCTCAACGACAAGCCCACCCCCGGCTCGTGACAGCACGCCCGAGAGGCCACGGCTCCAGCGATTCCCCGGAACCGAACGGTCGCGGCGCCGGAGGATCGTCGGATCCGCCCGATCGAGGTGGCGGCGGGCCGCCGCGCGCACACGGTCCAGGCGATGACGACAGCGTCTCCGGCCAGCAACGACATACGGGGCTGGTCCTCCAGAACGGACGCCTGCCGGCGGCCCGCGCGAGCGGGAGCCCGCAGTCGGGTGGGACCGGCGCCACGCCCGACGACGTCGAACTGGCCGCCGCCATGCGGAGATACGACCAGCTCGGCGAGTCTCCACCGAAGTTCGAATTCGCGCAGAACGACAACACCTTCAAGAGCAAGGGTGCCCACACGCTCCTGCACCACGGACCCGACGTTCCCATGCGCCGCAGCCCGGATCCGGAGACGCTGACAATCGAGGGCAGGATCTTCGGCGACCCGCCCTGGGGCCATTCCGAGAGCCGGTCCTACCGATGGACCGACCACTCGACCATGAACCGCGAGGTCAACCGGTACGTGCGGGAGAACTGGGAGGCCATCCGCAGCGACCTCGCCCTGACTGGACGGCACAAGGATGGGTTCGACGCCCATCACCGCGTCGGCGAGGGCTTCTACAACAAGGGAATGCACGGCGCGGGGCCACGGGAAGCGGTCTACGGGGTGACCAGTCTGGTCATCGTCCGGATCAAACTTGTCGCCGGCTCGGATCCGCCGCAGGTGTTCGTCGACTCGGCTTATCCGTCCGGATTACTGTAGGCACGTGGACCAGGCGAATCTTCCGGAACCGTTGCGGGCTCGCATGGCGGAGATCGAAGCTCGCCCTTCGCTGCAGAAGGTGCGCGATCTACTGCAGAGCTACGTCATGGGTGCGGACGGCATGCCGGCGATCCGGGCCGAGTTCTCGGAAGCCGCACAGATCACCACCCGCTTCCTCCGGCAGGATCTCGAGGCTCTGGAGTTCGTTCTCACCGCCGATCTGCCGGAGGGAACGCTGCTCCGCCTGGTCGAGGACGACGCCAACCGGGGTCTCGACCATGACCCGACCGATGCCGGTGCCGCGGTGTTTCTGCGCGAGGTCGCCGACACTCTGCGATCGGTCGTCGAGACGGCGCGATAGCGGGAACCGGGCCAGGCGTTGCTGATTGTCACCGAACCAGGACGCGGGGCGGTTGCGGTGAGATGGACGAGCCGTGTGACGGTGCTGGTAGTGAGGCTGCCGCGGTGGGTGGCTGAATGTGATCACCCGGGGGTGTGAGACCGGTAATCACTTCGCCACGTAGTCGTGTCATCGTCAGCTAGTGAATGATCAGGGGCGGGTGCCCGCCTATCTGGACGAGATCCGCGTCCTGATGGACGAAGTGATCGCGGCCGGGCATCCGGCGGCACCGGCCGCTGAGATCATGGCTGCGCTGCACGACCACCTCGAGACCGAGGAATTCGCTACCAGCCTGTATCTGCTGTGGGGGCTGCTCGGCGAGAGCGAATGGCACCACGAACGGGCCGCCGATGCCGCCCGCGAGTGGCTGGCTCTCGACCATGACGACCGGGCGGCCGTTCGCCAGTACTACGACCACTGGCTCTACGACGTGTGCGGCTACCAGCGGCCCTGAAGGCCCAGACCGGCCCGGAAGGAACCCCGGGCCGGCAAAGATTCCGTCGCGGACCGGCCGGCGCGGGGCGCAACCGCGCCGTTCCCTCGCCGGCCCGCGACGGAAGACTCGTCGGACCGAGACCCGAAAGGCCGTCAGACCGGCTCGAGCGCCGGCTCCACCGAGGTCCACTGGGCCGACTCGGCCGAGCGGCTCACGGCGTCCAGCACCAGCTGCACCTGCAACGCGTCGGCGAACGACGGCGTCGGCTGCTCGCCGGCCGCGATCGCCGCGATCAGGTCGCGGACCTCGTGGGTGAAGGTGTGCTCGTAGCCGATGCCGTGACCCGGCGGCCACCAGGCCGAGATGTACGGGTGGTCGGCCTCGGTCACCAGGATGCGGCTGAACCCCTGCTCGGGTCCGGGCAGTTCGGCGTCGTAGAACTCGAGCTCGTTCTGCCGTTCGAAGTCGAAGACGAGCGAACCCAGCGACCCGTTCAGCTCGACCCGCAGCGCGTTCTTGCGGCCGGTCGCGAAGCGCGTCGCCTCGTACGTGGCCACCGCTCCCCCGTCGAGCCGGGCCAGGAACAGCGCCGCGTCGTCGACCGTCACGTCGCCCAGGCCGCTGCCGTCGCTGGACGCCGCCAGCCCGGTCGAGCCCGAGGTGAGCGGCCGCTGCTTGATGAACGTCTCGGTCAGCGCCGACACGGTGGTGATCGACTGGCCGGTGACGAACTGGGTCAGGTCGATGATGTGGGCGCCGATGTCGCCCAGCGCCCCCGAGCCGGCCAGTTCCTTGCGCAGCCGCCAGACCAGCGGGAACTGCGGGTCGATGATCCAGTCCTGGAGGTAGGAGGCGCGGACGTGCCGGATGGTGCCGATGCGTCCGTCCTGCACGAGCTGCTTCATCAGGGCCACGGCGGGCACCCGGCGGTAGTTGAAGCCGCACATCGCCCGTACGCCGTGGGAAGCGGCCTGTGCGGCCGCCGCCGCCATCTCCTTCGCCTCGGCCACCGTGTTGGCCAGGGGTTTCTCGCAGAGAACGTGCTTGCCCGCGGCGAGCGCGGCCAGGGCGATCTCGGCGTGGGTGTCACCGGGGGTGCAGATATCGATCAGGTCGATGTCGTCCCGGGCGATCAGCGACCGCCAGTCCGTGGTGTGCTCGTCCCATCCGAGTTTCGCGGCGGCGGCCGCCACCCCTTCCGGGGAGCGGCCGCTGACCGCGGTCATCCGTGCCGACAGCGGCAGGTCGAAGGCGTGGTTGACGGTACGCCACGCCGTTGAGTGCGCGGCTCCCATGAACGCGTAGCCGACCATGCCGACCCGCAGCTGTTCCGACATCGAATCTCCTTATCGAAAGCCCGGCTCGGTCAGAAGCCGAGCTTGGCGTACGCGTCCGCGTTGTCCTTGGTGATCGTCTCGGAGGCGAGGGTGATCTCCTTGGGCACCTGCAGCTCGACCAGGTCGCTCATGCCCTTGCCCTGCCCGATGAGCCGGGCGAGCGAGATGGCCGAGGACGCCATCGACGGGCTGTAGGTCACGGTCGCCTTGAGCACCGAGTTGTCGGCCTTGATCGCGTCGATGGCCGCCTTCGAGCCGGCCCCGCCGACCATGAAGAACTCGCTGCGGTTGGTCTGCTTGATCGCGGCCAGCACGCCGATGCCCTGGTCGTCGTCGTGGTTCCAGAGCGCGTCCATCTTGGGCAGCGCCTGCAGCAGCGCGGTGGCGGCGGCCTGGCCGGAGTCGGCGGTGAACTCGGCCGGGCGCCGGTTGGCCACCTTGAACCCGTACTCGGCGAGCGCGGTCTTGAAGCCCGCGCTGCGCTCCTGGGTCAGCTCGAGCGAGTCGATGCCGGGGATCTCGCCGATGATCGGGCTGGCGATGTTCTTGGCCTTCATCTGCTCGCCGATGTAGTGGCCGGCGGCCAGGCCCATGCCGTAGTTGTCGCCCTTGATCTGCAGCCGGAAAGCGGCCTGGGACGGGAACGCCCGGTCCAGGTTGATCACCGGGATGCCGGCCTTCATGGCCTCGAGACCGGCCGAGTCGAGCTCCTTGCCGTCGTGCGGCAGCATCACGATCACGGTGGGCTTCTGGGCCACCAGGGTCGAGATGGCGGCGCGCTGGGCGGCCGCGTCGGCGCCGGCCTCGACCGGCTTGAACTCCACATCGGGGTACGCGGCGGCCTGGGCCTTGGCGTTGTTGGTGATCGCGGCGATCCAGCCGTGGTCGGCGGCCGGGGCGGTGAACCCGATGACGACCTTCTCGCCGGCCGCGGCGTTGGGGTTGGCGCTGGCGTCGGTGTTGGTGTTCACCTGCGCACTGTTGTCGGGTTCGTTGCTCGTGCAGGCGGTGAGGAGGGCACCGGCACCGACGGCCGCGCCGCCGAACAGAATGCGCCTACGGGACAAAGCGGACATGATTCCTCCAAGGGGTACCCGGACCGAGCGAAGCCCGGGCGAAAGAGATCAGCGCTTGAACAGTTGAGTGAGCGATTGGAACCGGAACTGCTGGATCAGGACGGCGGCCACGATGATCCCGCCCTTGACCATGTTCTGAACCTCGGTGGGGAGGTTGTTGATCGCGAACAGGTTGGTGATGGTGGAGAACACCAGCACGCCGAAGAGCGCGCCGACGATGGTGCCGCGACCGCCGCTGAGCAGCGTGCCGCCGATGATCGCAGCCGCGATCGCGTCGAGTTCGTACAGGTTCGCCATGGCGGCCTGAGCACTGGTCGCCTGGGACGTGAGCATGATCGCGGCGATGCCGCAGCACAGGCCGGACAACGCGAACAGCAGCATGGTGTGCCGCTTGACGTTGATGCCGGCGAGCCGGGCCGCCTCGGGGTTGCCACCGACGGCCACCGTGCGCCGGCCGAACGTCGTGCGGTTGAGCAGCACCCAGCCCGCGATGACGACGACGGCCAGGATCCAGACCAGCAGCGGGATGCCGAGCGGACGGGTGCTGGCGATGTCGTTGATCGTCGAGTTGGTCGAGATCTGCGTCTGCTTGCCGGAGATCTGGGCGGCGAGTCCCCGGGCGGCGACCATCATCGCCAGTGTCGCGATGAAGGACACCAGTTTCCCGTACGCGATGAGGACGCCGTTGATGAGCCCGACGACGGTACCCACGATGATCGCCGTGAAGATCATGCCGCCGGCGCCGTAGCTCTGGGTCGCCAGCGTCGTGGACCACACCCCGGCGATGGCGACGATCGCGCCGACCGACAGGTCGATGCCGCCCCCGATGATCACGAAGGTCATGCCGACCGTGACCACGCCGATCGCCGACGCCTGCTGCAGGATCGTCAGGAAGTTGTTCTTGACCCAGGTCGGGTCGCTGTAGAGGTCGGGCTTGGTGATGATGCCGACGATGATCAGAAGGATCAGCACGCCGACGAGGCCCAGGTTGCGCAGGGCGTTCTCGTCGAGCTTGCGGCGTTCCGGCTTGGTGGGCGCCTCCGGGGGCGCCGTCTGGGTTGTCATGCTGGCTCCCCTTCCAGAATGGACTCAGTCGTGAGCGATCCCGACATGACGAGGTCGAGAACGGTGTCCTCGTCGATCTCGGGCGCGGGCGCCTCCCGGATGATCCGGCCCTCCCGCATGACCAGCACGCGGTCGGCCAGGCCGAGCACCTCGGGCACCTCGCTCGACACGAGCAGCACCCCGACGCCACGTTCGGCCAGGTCTTGGATCACCTGGTAGAGCTCGGCGCGGGCGCCGACGTCGACGCCGCGGGTGGGTTCGTCGAGCAGCAGCAGCTTGGTGTCGTCGAGCAGCCAGCGCCCGACCACGACCTTCTGCTGGTTCCCGCCCGAGAGCGTGCGCACCGGGCGGGTGACGTCGCGGGGCCGCAGCTCGAGCAGGTCGGCCGTCTTCTCGGCGGCCTTGCGCTCGCCGCCCGCGTCGGTGAAGCCCACCTTGGCGAAGCCGCTGAACGACGCGAGCGTCATGTTCTTGTAGATCGGCTCGTCGAGCAGCAGCGCCTGGCTCTTGCGTTCCTCGGGCGCCATGCCCATGCCCTTGCGGACGGCCCGTCCGACACCGGTGATGCGCTGGCCGTCGAGCGTGACCGTTCCGGAGTCCGCGCGGCGGGCGCCGAAGATGGTCTCCAGCAGTTCGGACCGGCCCGAGCCGACCAGTCCGGCGATGCCGACGATCTCGCCCGGCGCGACTGTGAGGCTGGCGTCGGCGAACTCGCCCTTGCGGCTCAGCCCTTCGACGACCAGGAGCGGTTCACGCTTCTCGGCCGGGCGGCGCGGCGGGAAGACGTACTCGATGGTCCGGCCCGTCATGCGGCTGACCAGATCGCGGGTCGGGGTGGTGCGCGCGGGCAGGTTGGCCGCGGTGGTGCGGCCGTCCTTGAGCACGGTGACCCGGTCGCCGATCTCGCGGATCTCCTCGAGCCGGTGGGAGATGTAGATGACCGCGATCCCCTGGGACGTGAGCCCCTGGATGATGCGGAACAGGTTCTCCACTTCGTCATGAGCGAGCACAGCGCTGGGCTCGTCCATGACGATCAGCTTGGCGTCGTGCGAGAGCGCACGGGCCATGCTGACGATCTGTTTGCCGGCGGCGGGCAGGTCACGCACCGCCGTCCGTGGCGGGATCTCCGGGTGGCCGAGGCGGGACAGGATCTCGCGGGTCTTCTGGGCGGTGGAGCGCCGGCGGGTGAAGCCGAACCGGGTGTCCTCGTGACCGAGGAACGCGTTTTCGGCCACCGACAGGTCGTCGACCAGGTCGAGTTCCTGATAGATGGTGGCGATGCCGGCGCGCATGGCAGCCTGCGGTGTGGCCGGCGCGAACGGCTGGCCCAGCCACGTGATCTCCCCGCCGTCGGCGTGGTGCACACCGGCCAGGGTCTTGATCAGGGTGGATTTGCCGGCGCCGTTCTGCCCGAGCAGACAGTGGACCTCACCGGCGCGCACCTCGAGCTGAACACCGTCCAGAGCCCGTACGCCGGGAAAGGTCTTCACCACGTCGGTCAGTCGCAGGACCACGTCGCCGGGGCCGTCACCGCCGTCGTCGCCGGCCGGTGGGGCGGGCACGTCGCCGCCGGTCTTGAGCGCGAGGCCGCCGTTCTCCGTGGTGTCCGACCTGGTCATGGTCTCTGCGGGAGGCGCGCTCTCCGCCGTGGCGGAACTCGCTGTCGTAGGGGGCGGATCGGCCGGAGCGTGGCCGTCGCGTGGGGTGGGAATGGTCATGATGCCTGCTCGAATGCCGTGTCGCTGGCCAGCACGGCGGCGCCCGTGACGCCGGCCCGGCTGCCCAGCTCCGAAAGGACAACGGGGAGGTTGCCGGTCGCCAGGGGAAGGGACCGGCGGTAGACCACACTGCGGATCTCGGCGAGCAGCACATGCCCGAGCTGGGCCAGGCCCCCGCCGATGACGATCATCGAAGGGTTGGAGAAGGACACGAGCGTGGCCAGCACACCGCCGACGCGGCGGCCGCCCTCGCGGATGAGACGGATGCAGGTGACGTCACCCTCGGCGGCGCCGTCGGCGACGTCGCGGGCGGTGATCGTGATGGCGGGCTCGGACTGTTCGTCGTCGTCCTGGTTCTCGGCCGCGTTCATGGCGGCGGCCAGACGCTCGGCCAGGGCCGGCGACTCACCGGAGCGGGCGGCCGCGATCGCGTCGCGGGCCAGGGCCGACCCGCTGAACAGCGCCTCGAGACAGCCGGTGTTGCCGCACGAGCAGACCGGACCGTTCGGATCGACCTGGATGTGCCCGATGTCGCCGGCGCAGCCGTCGACCCCCCGATAGACCGTGCCACCCAGGTGGATCCCGCAGCCGATGCCCGTGCCGATCTTGACGAACAGGAAGTCGTCGACCGAGTGCGCGACGCCGCCGTGCCGTTCGCCGATCGCCATGATGTTCACGTCGTTGTCGACCACGGCCGGGCACCCGTGTTCCCGGGCCAGGAGCTCCCGTACGGGATACCTGTCCCATCCCGGCATGATCGGCGGCGACACCGGCACGCCGTCACGGAAACTCACCGGGCCGGGAACGCCGATGCCCACCGCGTCGAGCTTCTCGTACGCCCCGTCGGTGCGAGCCTTGTGCAACAGCTCATTGACCCGGTGCAGTATGGTCCGCGGCCCCGAGCGGATGTCGGCGGTCTCGCGGTAGGTCGCCACCGGCTCCAGCCGCCCGTTCACCACCTCGATGTCGATCGAGCTGGCGCCCAGGTCGACCGCGGCGAAACGGAGTCGCGGGTCGAGCTCGACCAGGGTCGACCGGCGGCCGCCGCGGGAGGCGGCCATGCCGGCCTCGGCGATCAGGCCCGCCGCGACCAGTCGCTCGACCTCGGCCAGAAGCCGCGGCCGGGTCAGCTCGAGTCGGTCCCCCAGCTCGGCGCGCGACACCGGTCCTTCATCGCGCAGCAGGCGCAAAACCCGCAGGTGGGGGGCATCGGCCACGTGCACAGAGACCTCCGGAGGCGCTTAACACCGGAGTAACCCCGCGGTGTTGTGACCGTCACAGTAGGCGCGTTACGCCTCCGGAGTCCATACCTTCTTGAAGATCACCGCCAACTTTTGTCTATTGGAGCAAAAGTTGAGTTCGTTATCGGCCGTTGACCTAGGCGTGGTTCGGTTCCCGCCGATGGTTGGTTCCGGCCCCAACACAAAGACCCCGGCCGCTCCGGGCCGGGGTCCTTTCGTTCTGCCGGTCAGCCTGAGCTGAGGCCGTGCTCGCTGCCCTTCTTGAGCTTGCGGTCGTCGCGCAGCTCGAGGAAGGGCTCCTCGGACGGGTCGTGGCCGGCCGCGATGGCACGCCCACGCTCCAGCTCGGCGTCGAGCTCGGCGCCCAGCAGGATCGCGATGTTCGAGATCCACAACCAGACCAGGAAGGCGATGACACCACCCAGGGTCCCGTACGTCTTGTCGTAGTTGGCGAAGTTGCCCAGGTAGATCGCGAAGCCGCCGGAAGCGACGAGCCACAGCAGGACGGCGAAGATGCCACCCGGGCTGACCCACCGGAACCCACCGGTCTTGGCGTTCGGCGAAGCCCAGTAGAGGATCGCGAACATCAGGCTGACCAGCAGGACGAGCACCGGCCACTTGGCGATGTTCCAGGTCAGCACGGCCGCGTCACCCAGGCCGATCCGCTCGCCGACCACCCGGGCGAGGTCACCGGTGAAGATGACGATGAACGCGGAGACGATCAGCATGAGACCGATGACCGCGGTGACGCCGACCCGGATCGGCAGCGTCTTCCAGATCGGGCGCCCCTCCGGCACGTCGTAGACGGAGTTGGAGGCCCGCATGAAGGCGGCGACATAACCGGACGCCGACCAGAACGCCAGAACCAGACCGATGATGGCCGCGAACCCGGCGCCGCCGGTGCCCTTGACCTGGTTCAGCACCGTGCCGACAAGCTCTTCGATCTGGTCGTTGTTGGCGATCTCGCTGACCGTCTGCTGCACCGTCGCCTGACCGTCGTTGCTGAGCATGCCGAGGATCGACACCAGCACGACCGCACCCGGGAAGATCGACAGCACCCCGTAGTAGGTCAGCGCGGCCGCCCAGTCCGAGACGTTGTCCTCGGAGAACTGCTTGAACGTCCGCTTCAACGCGGCGAACAAGCCCTTGCCCCGCAGCTCCATCGGGCTGTCCGGCCCTTCGTCGGGCGACACCGCGTCGACGTCCTTGGGCTTGTCGCCCGGCGTCCGCGTGGTTCGGGCCGCTTCGAGGTCGTAGTCTTTCGCACCCCGAGCCCGCGCCCCGGCCGACTCCGGATCCGGCGCCGGGCGCTCCCCGGCCGCCGTCTGCCCGGCGGCCGCTTTCTGGTCGTCCTCGTCGTGCTTGCGGCGAAGCAGCTTCATCGGGTTCCTCCAGGCGCACAGCGTCCACGTCTCGGTCCGCTTCCGCGCGTCAGCCCCAGTCCCGCCACGACGTGCGACAACGTCCCAGACAGGTGATGCCCGCCACGGGCCACCCCTAACCACGATCCCCTCATTCGGGAACGCCCCCGTTCACAACCCTCGCCACCCGCGAACCGGCAGCCGCGCGCGAAGCGACCCAACCGCCGTCCGCGAACCGACCACCGTCTCCGAACCGGCAGCCGCGCGCGAAGCAACCGCCCACCATGGGTGGAGCGACGGCGCGTCACTTGCAGAGCTGTTTCTCCATGCGGCGGCCGGCGACGGTCAGGCCCAGCGCGACCAGCGCCATCAGGTAAGCCACGTCGAGCAACTGCACCCAGCCCGTGGTGCCGGTGCTCAGAGCACGGATCAGGTCGACCGAGCGGTACAGCGGCGTGGCCTCGATCAGCCAGCGGACGACCTCGGGGTAGGCCGTGGGCGGGACGAACGTGCCGGAGAACAGGAACAGGGCGAACTGGCCGGCCGCGATGAGGTCGAAATCCTGCCAGCTGCGGATGATCGTGGCCACGGCCATGCCCAGGGCGCCGAAGGCGAGGCCCACCAGCAGCGTCGCGGGCAGCATGGCCAGCGCCCGCGACCAGGTCGTCAGGCCCATCAGCGTCATGATCACCACGAAGGCGGCCGAATAGATCACGCCGCGGACCATCGCCCAGGCCAGCTCGCCCAGGGCGATCTCGATGGGGCGTACGGGGGTGGCCAGGATGCCCTCGTAGAGCCGGACGAACTTCATCTTGCCGAAGAAGTTGAATGTGGTCTCGGCCAGCGCGCCCGTCATGGCCGACGCCGCCAGCATGGCCGGGGCCACGAACTCGGCGTAACCCACCACCTCGCCCCCGGGCAGCGTGATGTCGCCGATCAGCGCGCCCACGCCGACGCCGATCGAGAACAGGTAGAGCACCGGCTCGAGGAAGCCCGAGACCATGACCACCCAGTAGGCCGAGCGCAGCGTCGAGATGTTGCGCTCGGTCACCGACGCCGCGCGGCGGGGCGTCCCCTCGAAGGCCAGCAACCGCGGCATCACCAGCGTCACCATGACCTGACCACCACCCCGCGACGGAAACGGACGAAGGGCAGCGGCCGCAGCATCACGACCTGACCACCGACCCACGACGGCGACAAACGCAGCACAGCGGCCGCGGTATCACTCGGCGTCACCATGGTCAGATCACCAACCTGCGACGGAAACGGGCGTGGGCCAGCCACCAGCCGGCGACGCACCAGGCCAGCAGCGCGCCCACGTGGACCAGGCCGAGCGCGCCCGGGTCGAGGCCGAGCATGGCGTCGCGGCTGAGCTCGACGCCGTGCCACAGCGGGAACACGTAGGCCACCCAGCGCAGCAGCAGGGGCAGCGACTCGACCGGGAAGAACACCCCGGAGAACAGCGACATCGGCAGCACCGCGAACCGCATCAGGATGATCAGATAGCTGTCGCTGGTGATGCTGGCCGCGTACGCCATCGTCGGCGCGGCCGAGGCCAGGCCGACCAGCAGCGCCACCACCAGCGTCATCGGCGCCCACCACGAGTGCAGCGTGCCGAAGGCGGCCGCCACGACCAGGAACGCGGCCGCGGTGAGCAGCACCCGGAACAGCATGAACGCGAGATGCCCGCCGACGATGTCGGCCACCCGCAGCGGCGCCGCGGCCTGGGCGAAATAGACCTTGAGCCATTCGAAATAGCTCAGCACCGGCCAGGTGGCCTCGCCGAACGCCGCCTGCATGGCCGTCGACGCGATCAGCCCCGGCACGATCCAGTCGATGTAGGGCACACCGTCGACACCACCGCGGACGTAAGCCCCCACGCCGACCCCGAAGCCCAGCAGCGTGAGCAACGGCATGACCAGCGTCGACAACGCGCTCGACCGCCAGGTGCGCCGATAGTTGACCAGATGATATTCAAGAACCGAGAGCGCGGGCGTCATCAGTCGACCAGCGTCCGGCCGGTGAGGTGCAGGAAGACGTCTTCCAGGCTGCTGCGCCGCACGAGGACGCTCGCCGGGCCCAGGGAACGGCGGTTGACCTCGTCGGTCGCGTCATCGCCGTCGGCGACGTAGAGCAGGATGCGGTCGGGCAGGACCTCGAGGCGCTCGCCGATGCCGGCCAGCTTTTCCGCGTATGCCGACTGGTCTTCGGTGTTGAAGCGCAGCTCGACGACCTCGCGCGTCGAATATTGCTCGATCAGCGCCCGCGGCGACCCCTCGGCGACGATGCGGCCGCCGTCCATCACCACCAGCCGGTCGCAGAGCTGCTCGGCCTCGTCCATGTAGTGGGTGGTGAGCACCAGCGTGACGCCCTGTTGCTTGAGCCGGAACAGCCTCTCCCACACCAGGTGACGGGCCTGCGGGTCGAGGCCGGTGGTGGGCTCGTCGAGCAGCACCATCTCGGGCTGGTTGACCATCGCCCGGGCGATCGTGAGCCGTCGTTTCATGCCGCCCGACAGCGGCTCGACCTTGCTGTCGGCCCGTTCGGAGAGCTGCACGAACTCGAGCAGCTCGTCGGCGCGGCGACGGGCCTCCTTGCGGGGGATGCCGAAGAAACGGGCGTACGTAGTCAGGTTTTCGCGCACGGTCAGCTCGATGTCGAGGTTGTCGAGCTGAGGGCAGACGCCGAGCTTGCCGCGGATCTTCGGGCCGTCACGCCGCGGGTCCATGCCCAGGATCTCGAGCACGCCACCGGTCGGCGGGGACACACACCCGATCATGCGCATGGTCGAGCTCTTGCCCGCGCCGTTGGGCCCGAGGAAGCCGAACGCCTCGCCCCGCCGCACGTCGACGTCGATGCCGTCGACCGCGGTGAAGTCGCCGAACCGCTTCACGAGGCCGCGCGCATGAATCAGAGAGTCACCCACGAGCCCGACCCTAGACAGGGGGTACGACAGAAACGACCGGATTAGCGCGCCGCTACGAAGCTGAGGCGAGTCTGCGGAACAGCCGCCGGGCGGACCCAGGAAACAGGCGCAGCTAGTCGGGCGGCGCCATCGTGCCCTGCGCGGCGGCGACCAGCTCGTCGGTCAGCTCGACCACCGCGGGCAGGTTCACCGGCGTGCCCGAGTCGTAGCGCACCGCCCAGCTCAGCCCGTTCTGCCCGGCCACCCGGCGCCCGACCACCCGCACCCCGCCCGCCCCCGAGGGCAGCGGGTGGTGCGTCGTGTAGGCCACCGACTTCGTCACCCGGGTGCGCACCTGGTCGGGCAGCTCACCCGGCGAGAGCAGCAGGAACGTGGCGATCGGCCCGTCGACCAGGACCGTGTAACCGTCGCGCTCCTCGGCCAGCTCGGCCGGTGTGAGCCGCAGCTCGCGGCCCGACCAGGCCGCCTTGTGGATCTCGTGCCAGCCCAGGAAGGCCGGGCCGGGCAGCCACAGCCCGTGGTTCGTCGCGACCACGGCGGTGTCGTCCGTGACCAGCGACCACGCCACCACCCGTTCCTCGGGCGCGAGCGCGGGCTTGAGGGCCGCCGGGAGCGACGGCTTACGCCGAAGGAAGTTCACAGTCCACCTGCCGCCTGCTCACGCAGGGCGCGTGCCTGCTGTTCGAGCGAGAAGAGCTCGCCGGCCAGGGCGAGGTACGCATCTTTGTTGGCCACCGGGTTGAGCCGCTGCACCTTGGACTTGAGGTCGCGGATGCGGGTCGTCACCGCGCCCGCCTGCAGGCGGGCCAGCGTGATCTGCACGTAGGTCGGGTCGACCTGGCCGTCGACCCGCAGCGGCTCGACCGCCAGCTGCGAGATCATCCCCTGGCCGGCGAGGTCGGTGCAGCTGTCGCGCACCTTCTCGATCCAGACCACCCCGCCGCTGGTCACCGAGGCGGCGCCGCCCGCGGCCTCGACCGCGCCGCGCACCGCCTGATAGACCGGGTCGGCGTAGTTCTCGGCCCCGACCACGTCGAACATCGGGCCGGCCAGCACCGGTTCCTGCAGCGCCAGCTTCAGCGACTCGCGCTCGACCAGCCGCTGCGGCGCCTCGGTGGCGGCCGGGGCGGGCCGCGAACCCTCGTCCGCGTTGCCGCGCATGGCCGACGCCACCGCCCGCTGCACCGGCTCGAGATCCATGCCCAGGTCGCCGGCGAGCTTACGGGCGTACTCGGGCCGCTTCTCCCGGTCTTTGATCTTGGCGACGAGCGGAGCGGTGCGGCGCATCGCCTCGACCCGGCCCTCGACCGTGTCGAGATCGAATTTGCGCAGCGTCTGCCGCAGGGCGAAGTCGACCAGCGGTTCCCGTCCGGCGATCATGTCGCGGACGGCCAGATCACCCTTGGCCAGCCGCAACTCGCACGGGTCCATGTTGTCGGGGCTGACCGCGATGAACGTGCGCCCGACGAAGCGTTGATCCTCCTCGAAGGCGCGCAACGCCGCCTTCTGGCCCGCCGCGTCGCCGTCGAACGTATAGATGATCTCGCCGGTGAAGCTGTCGCTGTCCATCAGCAGGCGGCGCAGCACCCCGATGTGGTCGATGCCGAACGCCGTGCCGCACGTGGCGACCGCGGTCGGTTCCCCGGCCTCGTGGCAGGCCATCACGTCGGTGTAGCCCTCGACGATCACCGCCCGGCCCCGCTTGGCGATCTCGCGCTTGGCGTGGTCGATGCCGTAGAGCACGTGCGACTTCTTGTAGAGCGGCGTCTCGGGCGTGTTCAGGTATTTCGGGCCGTCGTCGTCGTCGAACAGCTTGCGCGCGCCGAAGCCGATCACGTCACCGGACAGGTCGCGGATCGGCCACAGCAGCCGCCGCCGGAACCGGTCGATCATCGAGCCCGAGCGGGCCGGCTTGACCAGTCCCGCGGTGTTCAGCTCGTCGGCGGTGAAGCCCTTCTGCCGCAGGTGCTTGGCGAGCGCGTCCCACGAGTCGGGGGCGAAGCCGCAGCCGTAGCGCTCGGCCGCGTCACGCCCGAAGCCGCGCTCGGCCAGGAACTGGCGGGCCTTGCGCGCGCCCGGGGTGCCGAGCTGGTCACGGTAGAAGTCGGCGGCGGCGGTGTGCGCCGCGAGCAGCCGCTGCTTCTGCCCGGTCTGTGGCCGGGGCCCGCTGGGGGCGCCGGTCTCGTCGTAGCGCAGCTGGATGCCGGCCCGCCCGGCCAGCCGCTCGATCGACTCCATGAACGAGAGGTGTTCCGCGTCCATGAGGAACTTGATCGCGTCGCCACCCTGACCGCAGCCGTGGCAATAATAGACATTTCGGGCAGGAGCTACCGTAAAGGACGGGGTCTTCTCGTCGTGGAACGGGCACAGGCCCTTGAGGTTGCCGCCACCCGCGGGCCGCAGCGTCACCGACTCGCTGATGATGTCGGCGATCGACGTGCGGTCGCGGACCAGTGCGATGTCTTCGTCCTTGACCCTGCCCGCCACGGCATACATCCTGCCTCGTCTCAGGCGGGCGCTGCCACCAGGGTCCGGTGCCAGGTCACGGCGGCCGTGTCGGTGAGCGACGCCACCTGGTCGATCACGACCCGCAGCGCCTCGGCGTCACTCTCCGCTGCCTCGTAGAGAGGGGCAAAAACCGGGTCAAGTGCTTGCGGCGTACGGCTGAGAGCCTGCACCAGCTCGACGAGGATCACCCGCTGCTGTTCGTACCATTCCTCGGCCGCCCTGGTCCGCATCACGTAGCGCAACGCCATGCCCTTGAGCAGCGCGCACTGATTACGCACGGTTCGCGGCACGATCAGGTCGGCGGCGTACCGGCGTACGGGATCGGTGCCGAACCGACTCTGGGTCGCGCCGATCGCCGAGGCCACAAAACGGCCGGTCAGCACGCTGGTCATCCGTTTGAGGCCGACCTGCGAGCGATAGCTGCCGTCATAATCCGCGACCTCCGTCACCACCGGGTCGGCCAGCAGCTGGTCGAGCGCGGCGGCCAGCTCGTCGACCGGTTCGTCGGAGTAGGCCGCGGCGACGTCGGCGCAGAGGGCCGCGCGCTCGTCGGCGTCGTCGATGAGCGGCCGCAGCGCCAGGTAGCCGCCGTGCACCCCGTCCTCGACGTCGTGCACCGAATACGCCACGTCGTCGGCCCAGTCCATGACCTGGGCCTCCAGGCACTTCCGCTCGCCATGGCCGGCCGAGCGGATCCAGTCGAAGACGGGACGGTCGTCGGCGTACACCCCGAACTTGCGGCGTCCGGGCTGCCTCGCCCACGGATATTTGCAGCTCGCGTCGAGGGAGGCCCGGGTCAGGTTGAGCCCGGCGCCGGGCACCTTGGCCTCGAGCCGGGTCAGCACCCGCAGCGTCTGGGCGTTGCCCTCGAACCCGCCGCACGGCTCGGCCACGATGTGCAGCGCGGCCTCGCCGTTGTGGCCGAACGGCGGGTGGCCCAGGTCGTGCGCGAGCCCGGCGACGTCGACCACGTCGGGGTCGCAGCCCAGCCGCTCCCCCATCTCACGCGAGATCTGCGCCACCTCGAGCGAGTGGGTGAGACGCGTACGGAGGAAGTCGTCCGAGCCCGCGGTGTGCACCTGGGTCTTGGCGGCGAGCCGGCGGAACCCGGCCGAGTGCAGCACCCGGGCCCGGTCGCGCTGGTAGGCCGTACGTCCGTAGCCACTGTCTTTCGCCGGTTCGGAGATCCACCGCTGGGCGTCGAACGCCGTCATGAGATCACCTTAAGCGGCGTACAGACCTATTCGCGCTTGGACGACAGGACGCAGAACTCGTTGCCCTCGGGGTCGGCCAGCACCACCCAGGTGACGTCGTCGGACTGGCCGACGTCGGCGTGCCGGGCGCCCATGTCGAGCAGGCGCTCGACCTCGGCCTCCTGGTCGTCGGGGCGCAGGTCGATGTGCAGCCGGTTCTTCACGGTCTTGGCGTCCGGCACCGGGACGAAGATCAGGCCGGGGAGCTGATCGGGGGTGCGGCGGATCTCCACCTCGTCCGGCTGCTCATGCACGATCTTGTAGCCGAGCGCCTCGGCCCACCAGCGAGCGAGCCGCGCGGGGTCCTCCGCGTCGACGACGATCTGCTCCCATTGGCTCGGCATCCATGTCTCCTTCATCGAAAAGCAGCGATCATGTTACGCGCTCATAGCAATGCTTTCCCGTCGGAAACAGCGCACTGACGGTCCGCCGACACTCCTCGATGCCACTGAGGATGACGGCAGGTCCTGTCCCGCCCGCCTTTCGGGGGATGCTGTGATTCCAGGCTCACCGGCCACCGCGAACCTACGACGCCTGCTGACCGAGCTCGGTGAGTCGGCCCGCACCGGCGCGTTGCACATCGACGGACGTCCGGGTGGCGTCCTCTATCTGGTCTCCGGACGGATCGCGTACGCGGAAACGCCGGTCTGCCCCGGTCTGGGGGAACGGCTCGTCGCCTCGGGGCGGGTCTGCGTCTCGGCCTGGCAACGGGCGCTCGACGAGGGCCGGGGCGCGCACCGGGTCGGCCGGCTGCTGCTGCGCGACGGCCTGATCGGGCAGAACGAGCTGGCGCTGCGGGTGGTGGCGACGATCGCGGACGCCACGCTCGAGCTGCTGCAGTCGGCCGAGGCGCCGGTGCGCTTCGTTCCCGGCGAGCGGCACTGGCTCGGCCCGGTGACCGGGGTCGACCTGGGTGCGCTGGGCCACGTCACGGCCCGCCGATTGCGCGCGGGTCCGGGGCATAACAGCAGCCCACAGGCCCGCGCGCCGAGGCCGTCGACCATGACGCACATGGGGTGCGACTAGCGATCGCGGTGTGGTCAGAGGATGGCCCACGGTGACGACGGAGCCCCGTGATCGCGCGAGGAACCGCCGGAACCGACCGGAGGCTCGCCGGTGACCGCGGCAACGAGGCACGGCCCGGCGGGAGCAGCGCAGCGCTGAGGAGAGATGTGCCCGGCGTCGATCACTGTCTACAGGAGGCCATGGCGATCCCTGGCGCGGTCGGCGCCAGCATCGTCGACTACACCACCGGTTTCCCGGTCGCCACGACGGGAGCCGCACCCAATTCCGATCACGAGGCCGCGGCGGCCGGCACGGCCGACGTGATCCAGGCGGCGAACAGCCGATCGCTGTTCGTCTCGGCCATGCCGCACGACCTGCTCGAAGACCTGATCATCACGACCGCCGGCGGCTACCACCTGCTGCGGATGGTGCAGACCGAATTCGACAGCCGGCTGGTGCTCTACGTCTGGCTCGACCGGGTGCAAGGAAACCTCGCGGTGGCCCGCCGCCGCATGCAGAAGCTGGCCGACGAACTCGTCGCGACGTAACGGGGAATGGGAGTGACAGTGACAGCCTCGAAGACCGCCACGCCGGGGCGCCTGCTCACGCAGGTGGCCGGCGAGCGGCAGACCGGCGTCCTGGTGGTCGGTGGCCACCCGGGCGGCGCGGTCTACGTCCTCGAGGGACGCGTCATCTATGCCGAGTCACCGGCCGCCCCCGGTGTCGGCGAACTTCTCACCGCGTCCGGCCGCCTGGCCGCCCGCACCTGGCAGAACGCGCTCGACCTGGGCACCTCGACCGCCCGGGTCGGCCGGCTGCTGGTCGAACAGGGCCATCTCACCCGGGGTGAGCTGGAGCTGTGCGTGCTCGGCGCGATCTACGACGCGGCGTACTTCGCCCTCTCGGTGGACGCGGTCCCGGTCGACTTCCTGGCCGGCGCCACGCACTGGCTGGGCCCGGTGGTGCACGTCGACCCGGAGGCGATCAACCGGGAGGTCGGGCGCCGGATCCGGCTGCTCGACGAGATCTTCCCGGACCGGCGGGTCGACGTGACCGCGGTCGCCCCGGCGACCCGGCTGCCGCGGGAACGGGTCACGCTCACCTCGATGCAGTGGGAGCTGCTGGTCCACTCGGACGGGCAGCGCACACCGGCCGACCTGGCGCTGCTGCTGGGGCGGGCGGGTTACGCCTGCGTCCAGGAGTTGCGGCGGATGGCCGCGATGGGGTTGATCGAACTGCCGGAGACGCCGGTCGCGACGCCGTCGCCGGAGTTCGTGCGGATGCCCCGGGCCCGTGGCGCGGCCGCCGACGTGAAGCGCCCTTCCCCGAACTCGCGGCCCTCAACCGAAGCGCGGCCTTCCACGAACTCACGGCCGCCCACCGATCCGCGGCCTTCCACTGACCCGCGGCCGGCACCGCAGGACGCGCCGAGCGTTCCCGTCGTCGCGGGGGCCAGGGCCGCCGTGCCGGCATCCGCGCTGGCGGCGCCGCCGCTGCCGGTCCTGATCTCCGCGCCGCCCGCGCCCTCCCCGCCCACTCCTCCCCCGCCTGAGCCGGACCCGCCCCGACATGCCGTGGACGACAGCTCGACCCAGGCGCTCTACCGCCCGCCTCGCCTGGCCCGCCGCAAACCCGGGGCCAAGCTGCCCAAGGAGGTGGCCGGCGAGGCCCCGCCGGTGCATCCGGGCACCGACGAAGTCCTGCTCAAGCGCATCCGGACCGCACTGAGGGCCTTGCGGTGACACGCGCACCCCCGCCTGAGAGAAAGAGAGACCGAGGATGACGGTGGATCCGGCGGTGCTCGAGGAGCTCGACCGCCTGCGAGGCCGGTTGCACGAACTCTCCGGCAGCGTGCTGGCCACCACGGACGGGCTGGTGGTCGCGCACGACGCGCACGACATCGAGCCGGACAGCATCGCCGCCCTGGCCGCCGCGCACCTCGCGCTGGCCCGCCGGTTCGCGCACGCCGTGAACCACGGCGAGCTGCGGGAGTCGGTGGTGGAGTGCGATCGCGGCTACATCACGTCGTACACGGCCGGGCCGAACGCGCTGCTCACCTTGGTCACCTCGGGCGACGCGAACCTGGCCATGGTGCACCTCGAGGCCCGCCGGTGCGTACGCCGGCTCGTACGAATTCTGAGGTTGGACAACAAGCCGCACCCGCGGCCGGAGATCCCGCAACAGCCGGGACCGGCCGGTCCGCTGGCCCGGCGCACCCCGATGGCCACCCTGTCGACCAACGCCCGCCGTCGGCAGGCCGCGGGCTGAGAGCCCGCTTTTTCCGAACGGTTCCGCCACTGGAAGCGGACCGCCATCCCACCGCACTGGAGGAACATTCCATGGCTGACATGGACACCGCACTCAAAGAGATCATGGAGATCGACGGCGCCATCGGCGTCGCGCTGGTCGACCACACGAGCGGCATGGCCCTCGGCACCGTCGGCGGCGGCAAGGACCTCGACCTGACGGTCGCCGCGGCCGGCAACACCGACGTGGTGCGGGCCAAGCTACGGGCGATGGAGATGCTCAACATCACCGAGAAGATCGAGGACATCCTCATCACCCTGGACACCCAGTACCACCTGATCCGGCCGCTGACGAGCCGGTCCGGCAAGGGGTTGTTCCTCTATGTGGCGCTGCGCCGCGACCGGTCGAACCTGGCCATGGCCCGGCACCAGCTCAAGCGCATCGAGAACGACATGGACGTCTGATCGTCGGGCACCGCTCGCGGGGAGGGCCGGGAACGGCCCTCCCCGTTGCGTTATCTACGCTCTGACCTGTGTCGGTACCCGGAATCGTGCGCGATGTGGTCGGCGGCGCGATCGGATATGAGGCGGGTCTCGACGCGCTGACGGTGGCGCCGGCCGCCGAGGTCGACGCGGCGCTCCGCGAGGCCCTGCGCGACTCGTTCGAGCGGCTCTTCAAGGGCGGATGGCAGCCGGCCGAACTGCACCGGGTGGTGGCCCGGCTCGGTGACCCGGTGAAGGCGGCACTGGTCGCGGACGGCGCTACGGCGTACGGGAAACGCTTTGAAGGTGTTGATCCGCGCTGGCAGGAACAGATCGCGCGACTGCCGGGTCTGCGGCGCAAAACCGACAGGATCAGTCTTATCGACTCGTCGCTGGGCCTGTTGATCGAGTTGCGCCGGCTGCCGGTGATCGAGGTTCTGCTGCCGCCGCCCGGAGCTGTCGCTGCCGGTGAGACCGGCGATGATCGGATGCTGGAACGGGTGCGGGCGCTGCTGGCCAAAGCGGAGTCGACCGACTTTCCGGCCGAGGCCGAGGCATATTCGGCCAAGGCCCAGGAGCTGATCGCCCGGCACAGCATCTCCGAGGCGCTGACCAGCTCGAACCGGGCCGAAGTGGTGCCGTTCGCCCGTCGGATCGGCGTCGACCACCCGTACGAGAGCGAAAAAGCGAGCCTGCTCGACGCGGTGGCCCGGGCCAATCACTGCCACACGGTGTGGTCGCCGGAGCTGGGCTTCTCGACGGTCTTCGGCTTCGACGCGGACATCGACGGCGTCGAGCTGCTCTACACGTCGCTGCTGGTGCAGGCGAACCGGGCGATGGCGCGCGACGAGCCGGCCAAGGGGAAAGCGCGGATCAAGGCGTTCCGGCGGAGCTTCCTGGTGGCGTACGCGGTCCGGATCGGCGAACGCCTGGCCGAGGTCACCCGTCGCGAGGTCGCCGGCAATTCCGACCTTCTTCCCGTGCTGCGCAACCGCGACATCCAGGTTCGCGAGGTCATGCAAAAGGCGTTCCCGCGTACGGTGCGAGCCCGCGGAAGCCGCATCGACAGCCTGGAGGGATGGGAGTCGGGCCGGGCCGCGGCCGACGAGGCCGAACTGGGTTGACGGGTGGGGCAGACTGGGGGCATGTCTCCTCCACGTTGACGCTGAACCTTCTACGCGGTCCGTGCCTGTTCCGAGGCCGTGCCGCTCTACCCGGTGTATGCGCTGCTGTTCGCCGACACCGGTCTTTCGACGGCCCAGGTCTCGTCGCTGTTCGCGATCTGGTCGGTGGTGGCGTTCGCCGCCGAGGTCCCGTCCGGCGCGCTCGCTGACGCCTGGTCGCGCAAGCGCCTGTACGCCCTGGGCGAGCTGATCACGGCGGCGGGTTTCGCGCTGTGGATCCTCCTGCCCTCCTATCCCGGTTTTGTGCTGGGCTTCGTGCTGTGGGGGCTGGGCGGGTCGCTCTCGTCCGGGTCGTTGGAGGCCCTGGTCTACGAGGAGTTGTCCGCGGCCGGGCGGTCGTCCGACTACGCCCGGATCGTCGGGCGGGGCAACACGATCTCGATCCTGGCCATGCTGGCCGCCACCCTGGTCGCGACGCCGGCCTGGCAGTTCGGCGGGTACGCCCTGGTCGGCGGGCTGAGCGTGGCCGCCAAGGCGATCGGTGCCGTGCTGGCGATGCGCTTGCCCGAGGCTCGTGCCGCCTCTTCGCCGGCTTCGTCGTCCGCCTCTTCGCCGGCTTCGTCGTCGGCTTCTTCGCCGCCTGCGTCGTCGGCTTCGTCGTCGGCTTCGTCGTCGGCTTCGTCGTCGCTTGAAGAGGATGACGACCGCTCCTACTGGACGCTGCTGGTCGCCGGTGTCCGCGAATCCGTCGGCAGTCGCCGAATCGGACTGGCCGTGCTGGTCGCCGCCCTGGTGCCCGGTTTCACCGCGCTCGACGAGTACCTACCGCTGCTGTCCGTCGACAAGGGCGCCTCGATCGCGGCCGTACCCCTGCTCTACGCCGTGACCGCCCTCGCGATGGCCCTCGGCAGCGCCCTCGCGTCCCGCAGCTTCCCGTTGCCGGCGGCACTCGCGATCGCCGGAGCTTGTGTGGCCGTCGGCGCGCTCATCCCCCACTTGGCCGGCATGGTGGTCATCTCGGCGGCGTTCGGCCTGCTCGAATACTCGATCATCCGCGCCGAGACGCGCCTGCAAGACATGATCACCGGCCCGGCCCGTACGACCGTGCTGTCGGTGGCCGGTTTCGGGGGCGAGGTCTTCGCGGTGGCGCTGTACGGGGTGTTCGCGCTCGACCTGCCGCTGGCGACGTTGTTCGCGTTGTGCGCGGCCCCGCTGCTGATCACCGCATGGACCGCCCGCCGTTGATCACCGCTTGCCCGGCTCGCCGACGATCACCGCGTGGACGGAACCGCCGATGATCAAACAGGGCCGTGATCAACGATCAAAAACAGGGGCCCGCCCCACCGGGGGACCCCCGCCCAGCCCCATTTTAGTGGGGAATGGCGATCTTCGAGACCGTGGAGGGGCCGCCCTGTGGACAGGCGAAGATTGTGGATAACTCAGCCGCCGCTGTTTTCCATCTCGGCGCCCTCGGGGACGGAGTCGTCGTCGCGGCTGTCGAGCCACCCGTAGGGCAGCGACACCTTGCCCGGCGCGTTCACCCGGCCGCGCGGCTGGCCCAGCTCGCCCACCGGGAACGGCTCCCCCGGGTCGAGCTTGCCCAGCAGGTCGTCCAGCTCGGCCAGCGACGAGATCATCGCGAGCCGCCGCCGCAGCTCCCCGCCGATCGGGAAGCCCTTCAGATACCAGGCCACGTGCTTCCGGAAGTCGGCGCACCCATGCTTCTCGTCACCGAGCGCGTCGACCAGCAGCTCCGCGTGCCGCGACATGATCTTCGCGACCTCGCCCAGCACCGGCAGCACGGGCTTGTAGTCGGCGCCCTGCGTGAACGCGGCCTCGAGATCGGCGAACAGCCACGGCCGCCCCAGGCACCCGCGCCCGACCACCACGCCGTCGCATCCGGTGTGCTCGACCATGCGCAGCGCGTCGGAGCCTTCCCAGATGTCCCCATTTCCCAGTACGGGCACGTCCAGCGCCTGCTTCAGGGTCGCGATCGCGTCCCAGTCGGCCTTCCCCGAGTAACGCTGCTCGGCGGTCCGCGCGTGCAGCGCCACCGAGGCCACGCCCGCCTCCTGGGCGATCAGACCGGCTTCCACGTACGTGAGATGGTCGTCGTCGATCCCCTTGCGCATCTTGATCGTCAACGGGATGCCGTAGGGCCGGGCCGCCTCGACGGCCTGCTTGACGATGCGCCCGAAGAGCTTGTGCCGCCACGGCAGCGCCGAACCCCCGCCTCGGCGGGTCACCTTGGGCACCGGGCAGCCGAAGTTCAGGTCGACGTGGTCGGCCAGCCCGTCCTCGCCGATCATGCGCACGGCGGCCGCCGTCACGTCCGGGTCGACGCCGTAGAGCTGCAGGCTGCGGAAATCCTCGTCCTCGGCGAACGCGATCATCTTGAGCGTCTTGGGGATCCGCTCCACGAGCGCCCGCGTCGTGATCATCTCGCAGACGTAGACACCCCCGCCCTGTTCCCGGCAGAGGCGCCGAAAGGCCACGTTCGTGATGCCCGCCATCGGGGCGAGCACAACAGGCGGATTCACGGCGCGGTCGCCGAGCATGAGCGGTGCGGTCACGCCCCCAGCGTAGTTGGCGCGCTTCCGTACGCTGAATCCATGGAAGCCCATAAGGCGAGCACCTGGAAGAGCAAGTACGTCGTGACCGATCGTGGCCGCGAGATCGCCACGTGGGACAAGTCGACCTGGAAGAGCGGCGGCGCGTTCACGCTCGAGGGCCGGCGCTTCCGGGTTCGGTCCAACGGCTGGGGCAACAAATACACGATGGTCGACGAAGCGGACACGGTTGTCGCGTCGGCCGACCGGGTGGGACGCAAGCGCTGGACCGTCACGGCGGCCGGTCAGACCTACCACTTCCGCCGGCGGTCGTTCTGGGCCAGCGAGGAGGAACTGGTGCTGGGCGACACCCGCGTCGGCAGCGTCCGTAAGACCAGCTTCTGGCGCGGCGACATCAACGTGGAACTGCCCACCCTGCCCACGCCGTTGCAGCTGTTCGTGCTGGGCGTGGTCATCAGCAAGTGGGACGCCGAGGCCTCAGCCGCGGCCGCGTCCGGCGGCGGTGGCTAGCCGAAAGGCGGCGGCCGACTCGATCTGGCACAGTCGGGGCATGGGTGAGGTTGGTGAGGCCCGGCGGCTGGTTGTCGTGTTCGAGTCGCCGGTGGCGGAGGCCATTCTGCGGCTGACGCCGGATCTGGGGTTTCAGACCGTGCTGGTCGAGCCGGACGCGTCACGGCTCAGTGGGACGCCCCGGCCGCACGGGGACCGGTTCGTGCACGACCTGGCGGCGGCCAACCTCGACGAGCACACCGACGTCGTGCTCACCGATCACAACCGGGCCGAGATCGGGGAAATGCTCAAGCAGGCCCTGGCGGCTCGCACCCGCTATGTGGGGATCATGGGCAACCCCAAGAAGGAAGGGCCGCACGTGGCGGCCCTTCGCTCCCTGGGTGTCGCGGACGATCAGATCGCCCGGGTGCACCGGCCCATCGGGCTCAACATCCGGGCCCGCACCCCGGCCGAGATCGCCGTGGCGACCCTGGCCGGGCTGATCGCCGACCGGAACGACCGGCCAGGCGGTTTTGTGTTCTAGAGACAACAATCAACAGCCGGGCAGGCGCTTGATCAGGTAGTCCTCGATCTGGGAGAGGGCGACCCGCTCCTGCTTCATCGTGTCGCGGTCGCGAACCGTGACCGCGTCGTCGGTCAGGGTGTCGAAGTCGACCGTGACGCAGAACGGGGTGCCGATCTCGTCCTGGCGGCGGTAGCGCCGGCCGATCGCCTGCGAGTCGTCGAACTCGACGATCCAGCGCTTGCGCAGGTCGGCCGCCAAGCCCTTGGCCTTGGGCGACAGCTCGGGGTTGCGCGAGAGCGGCAGCACCGCCACCTTGACCGGCGCCAGGCGCGGGTCGAACCGCATGACCGTGCGCTTGTCGACGCCACCCTTGGTGTTGGGGGCCTCGTCCTCGTCGTACGCCTCGAGCAGGAACGCCAACACCGCGCGGGTGAGGCCGGCGGCGGGCTCGATCACGTACGGCACCCAGCGCTCCTGCTTCTCCTGGTCGAAGTACGACAGGTCGACGCCGGAGTGCTTGGAGTGGGTGGACAGGTCGAAGTCCGTACGGTTCGCGATGCCCTCGAGCTCGGCGAACTCGGTGCCGCCGAACTGGAAGCGGTACTCGATGTCGACCGTGCGCTTCGAGTAGTGCGACAGCTTCTCTTTAGGGTGCTCGTAGAAGCGCAGGTTGTTCTCCGACAGGCCGAGCCCGAGGTACCAGTTCCAGCGCTCCTGCAGCCAGTACTCGTGCCACTCCTCGTCCTTGCCGGGTTCGACGAAGAACTCCATCTCCATCTGCTCGAACTCCCGCGTACGGAAGATGAAGTTGCCCGGCGTGATCTCGTTGCGGAAGCTCTTGCCGATCTGCGCGATGCCGAACGGCGGCTTCTTGCGGGCCGCGGTCGCCACGTTGTTGTAGTTGACGAAGATGCCCTGGGCGGTCTCGGGGCGCAGGTAGTGCAGGCCCTCGGCGCTCTCGGTGGGGCCGAGGTAGGTCTTCATCAGCCCGTTGAACATCTTGGGCTCGGTGAACGTGCCCTTGTTGCCGCAGTTGGGGCAGTTCAGCTCCTGCAGCGAGGACGGCAGCGAGCCGTGCTTGGCCTCGTACGCCTCCTCGAGGTGGTCGGCGCGGAACCGCTTGTGGCAGGACTGGCACTCGGTCAGCGGGTCGACGAAGGCGTCGAGGTGACCGGAGGCGGCCCACACGTCACGCGCGAGGATGACGGCGGAGTCGAGTCCGACGATGTCGTCCCGCTGCTGGACCATCTGACGCCACCACTGGCGGCGGACGTTCTCCTTCAGCTCCACGCCCAGCGGACCGTAGTCCCAGGCCGAGCGGGTTCCTCCATAGATCTCGCTGGAGGGGAAGACGAAGCCACGGCGCTTGGCCAGGCTGACGACGGAGTCGATACGGTCGGCGGGCATGATCCTCCTACGCCGGCTGGGTGTCGGCGGGGACCTCGAAGGAAGTGATCGCTCACAGCGATCGGGACAAACAGCGAGATTACTCCCCGACCTCGCACACCTCGAACTCACCCGTCGACGTGTTCTGGTCGAGCGTGGCCCTGAGGTTGCGCACATCACCGTCGTCGTACGTGGCCTCGACGGGAACGCTCAGGGGCACGGTGACAAGCGCGCCCAGCTCCCACGACGAGATCCGCTCCTCGCCCTCGACCCGGCTGCGGAACTCGGCGGAGGTCTCGGACCGCTGGGCCCGCTCGCAGAGTTGCCGGTATGCCTGGTCGTAGCGGCCGTCCTTGAGGGCGGTCAGATAGTCGTCGACGGCGGCGTGGGCCTGCTCGTCGAGCGCGCCCGAGATCGACGTGCCGAGGCCGATCAGCGCGGCCAGCCCGCCGCCGCAGATGAGCACCAGCACGCCGGCGCCGATGCCGAGGCCCCACCCGACGCGCCGGCCCTTGCCCTCGACCGGCGGGGCGGGGAACGGCGGCTGGACGCCCGGCCCCAGTGGCGGGACGGGAACGTGAGGCGCCGTCGTCATGGCACCAACACTAGCGCCAGGGCTCGGCGGCCCGGTCACTCGTCGCGATCACGACTTCGCCGCCCGGTTCGGCGCTGGCCAGCGTCTCGAACGCGGACGGCTCGTCGATCGACTGGGAGAGCAGCGGGGCGGCGTGGACCTTGACGTCGAAACCACCCAGGGCGCGCCGGTAGGCTCCGACCGACTCCCACTCGGTGACCATGGTCCAGCAGGACTCGTCCTCGAGAGCGCGGGTCAGCCGGCCGGAAAGATAGCCGGGGCGGTCGGCCAGGGCGGCGAGCGCCGCGTGGGCCCGGGCGGCGAAGTCGTCCTGCGTGTCGACGGGCACGGCGAAGCGGTTGAGCACCAGCATGCGACGAGGGTACGCAGCAGCGAGGAGTGACCTGATGACGCCTTCCGACAACGTCCTGCGGCGGTTGACCCGGATCAACCCGACAACCGCCTTCATCGTCGCGCTCGTGGTGATGCTGGGCGGCCTGTTCCTGCCCGGCATCGTCGGCGCCGCCCTGCTCTTCGTGCTGGCGGCCGGCCTGGCCGCGCTGACGTTCACGACGTGGCCGGTGCAGTCCGCCTCGACCCGTACGCTCCGGCTCCTGATCTTGGCCCTTCTCCTGGCTGTAGTCGTGGCGAAAGCGCTCTAGAACAGCCCGAAGACCCGGCCGGAACTCGATCCATGCGTTTTTGACAATCATTATCATTGTCAGAGACAGTGGATGGTATGCGCCGCCGTCTGTTCCCCACTCTGCTCGTTCTCGCCGCCCTCGCGGGCTGCGGTGACCAGGCCGGGTCGGCGGGCCGGACCGCGGACGGGACGTTCGAGATCGTCACGGCGTTCTACCCGCTGCAGTTCCTGAGCGAGCGGATCGGAGGCGACATGGTCAGCGTCACCAACCTCACCAAGCCGGGCGCCGAGCCGCACGACATCGAGCTCACCCCGCGCCAGGTCGGCGATGTCGCCGCGGCCGGGCTCGCGGTCTACATCAAGGGCTTCCAGCCGGCCGTCGACGAGGCGATCGACCTCGAGGCCAAGGACAAGGCGTTCGACGCCGCCTCGGCCGTGACCCTGCTGCCCGCGGGCGGCGAGGACGATCA
The DNA here is from genome assembly GCF_016834655.1 of Paractinoplanes ovalisporus. GTDB lineage: Bacteria > Actinomycetota > Actinomycetes > Mycobacteriales > Micromonosporaceae > Actinoplanes > Actinoplanes ovalisporus. The sequence goes on along the minus strand of NZ_JAENHP010000021.1, from coordinate 125,199 downwards.
CGGCCACGAGCACGAGGAGGCGGCCGGCGGTGAGGACCCGCACGTCTGGCTCGACCCGGTGCGCCTGGCCACGATCGCCGACCAGCTCGCCGAGCGCCTGGCCCAGGCCGACCCGGGCCACGCGGCCGGTTACACCGAGCGGGCCCGGGCCCTGCACACCGAACTGACCACGCTGAACACCGAGTTCGCGGACGGGCTGAAGAACTGCCAACGCCGCGAGCTGGTCACCAGCCACACCGCCTTCGCCTATCTGGCCGCCCGCTACGACCTGCACCAGGTCGGCATCACCGGCATCTCGCCCGAGGCCGAGCCCTCGCCGCAGCGCCTCGCCGCCGTGGCCAAGGAGGCCCGCGAGACCGGCACCACCACGATCTATTTCGAGACGCTGGTGAGCCCGGCGGTGGCCGAGACCATCGCCCGCGAGGTCGGTGCCAAGACAGCTGTGCTCGACCCGCTCGAGGGGCTGGTCGACCAGACCGGCGACTACTTCTCCGTGATGCGCCAGAACCTGACCGCGCTGACAAGTGGACTGGGGTGTTCCTGATGAGCGTCGTCCAAGTGCGGCACGCCGCGGTCGGATATGAAGGCCGCGAGATCCTGCACGATGTGTCGCTGACCGTGGGCGCGGGTGAGGTGGTCGCCATCCTCGGCGCCAACGGCTCCGGCAAGTCCACCCTGATCCGGACGATCCTCGGGCTGGTCCCGCTGGGCCACGGCGCCATCGAGCTGTTCGGCACGCCGCAGCGCAAGTTCCGCGACTGGGCCCGGGTCGGTTACGTGCCGCAACGGCTCGGCGCCGGCAGCGGAGTGCCCGCCACGGTCGGCGAGGTCGTCGCGTCGGGCCGGTTGGCGCGTCGCGGCATCTTCCGCCCGTCCGGGGCTGCCGACAAGGCCGCCGTACGGGACGCTCTCACCGACGTCGGCCTCCTCGACCGCATCAACGACCCGGTCACCACGCTCTCGGGCGGCCAGCAGCAGCGCACACTGATCGCCCGTGCCCTGGCCGGCAAGCCCGATCTGCTGGTGCTCGACGAGCCCACGGCCGGGGTCGACGCGGCCAGCCAGGAGGCGTTCGCCGCCGCGCTGGGCCGGTTCGCCGAGGCCGGCGGCACGATCGTGCTGGTCGCGCACGAGCTGGGCCCGCTGCGGCCGCTGATCGACCGGGCCGTGGTGGTGCACGAGGGCCGCATCGCGCACGAGGGCCCGCCCCCGGAGCCGGCCGGTCACCACGCCGAACCCGACCACGACCATGTGCACCCGCACGCCGTGCAGGCCGCCCCCGGCATCTGCGTGGCTCCCGCCGACCGGATCGCGGCGAACTGACCATGGACCTCTTCCAGTACGACTTCATGATCCGGGCCCTGCTCGGCGCGCTGATCATCGGTCTGGCCGCGCCCGCGCTCGGCATCTATCTGGTGCAGCGCCGACTGTCGCTGATCGGCGACGGCATCGGTCACGTGGCGCTGACCGGTGTCGGCGTGGGCCTGCTGCTCAACCAGTCCCCCGTGCTCAGCGCGGTGGTCGTGGCGGCGGTCGGCGCGGTCGGGGTCGAGCTGATCCGCGAGCGTGGGCGCACCTCGGGCGACCTCGCGCTGGCCCTGCTGTTCTACGGCGGCATCGCGGGTGGCGTGGTGCTGGTCTCGCTCTCGAACGACGCCAGCAGCAACAGCCTGATGCAATACCTGTTCGGCTCGCTGATCACCACCTCCCCGCAGGACGTCACGGTGATCGCGGTGCTCGGGGCGGCCGTGCTGATCGCGATGCTGGCGTTCCGGCCGGCCCTGTTCGCGGTCTGCAACGACGAGGAGTACGCCCGGGTCAGTGGGTTGCCGGTGCGCGCGCTCAACCTGCTGATGGCGGTCACCACCGCCGTGACGGTGACGATCGCCATGCGTACGGTCGGGCTGTTGCTGGTCTCGGCGCTGATGGTCATCCCGGTCGCCGCGGCCCAACAGGTGACGCGGGGCTTCCGCAGCACGATGGCCGCGGCGATGGCGATCGGGCTGGTCGCGGCCGGCGCCGGCGTGGTCGTCTCGGCCGAGGCCGACACCCCGCCCGGCGCCACCACCGTGATCCTGGCGCTGGCCGCCTTCGTCGCGATCACGGTCGGCGCCGCGGGCCTGCGGCTGGTACGCCGCCGGGCCCAGCCGCCGCGTGAGGTGGAACCGCCCGACGTCGTTCTGCAGGAGGCCGGAGTCCGATGACGACGACGAGCGGGTACGAGGCGTACGAGTCGGCCGGTGAGCTGCTGCGGGCCCTGTCGGCGCCGATCCGGGTCGCGATCGTGGCAGAGTTGGGGGTCGGCGAGCGCTGCGTCCACGAACTGGTGGAGAAGCTCGGCGCCCCGCAACCGCTGGTGTCCCAGCATCTGCGGGTGCTGCGCGGCGCCGGGGTGGTCCGCGGGGCACGGCGTGGCCGGGAGATCGCATACTCGCTCGTGGACGATCACGTTGCGCATATAGTCGCCGACGCGGTCAGTCACGCGAGGGAGGTTCGATCATGAGCGCCGACCAGAACGTCGCGCAGCGCAACACCAAGCAGCGTTCGGCCGTGAGCGCGGTGCTGTCCGAGGCCGAGGGCTTCTACAGCGCTCAGGAACTGCACGCCCGGCTGCGGGAACGCGGCGAGCGGGTGGGCCTGACCACGGTCTACCGCACGTTGCAGGGCCTGGCCGACGCCGGCGAGATCGACGTGATGCGCCCGCCCGGCGGCGAGCATCTTTACCGCCGCTGCAGCCAGGGCCACCACCATCACCTGGTGTGCCGGGAGTGCGGGCGCGCGGTCGAGGTCGAGGGCCCCGCGGTCGAGTCGTGGGCCGAGAAGGTGGCCAGCCGGCACGGCTACGTCAACGTGTCCCACACGATGGAGATCTTCGGCACCTGCCCGGACTGCGCTACCAACCCGTCCAACCACCCCGGCCACCGCCCCTGAAGCTGACTAAAGACTCAATTGCTGGGACGCTGAGCCGGTGAAGCCCTACGCCGACCGGCTGCCCACCGCCGTACGCCAGCTCCTCACCGACATCGTCGTGGTTCTCTGGATCTATCTGTGGGTCCGGGTCGCGATGTGGGTCAACGACATGGTCGAGAAACTCGGAGTCCCCGGCGCCAAGCTGGAGAGCGCGGGCGGTGGCATCGCCGACAACCTGACCGACGCCGGCAACAAGGTCGGTGGCGTGCCGCTGGTCGGTGACCAGCTGGTCAAGCCGTTCACCGGGGCGGCCGACGCGGCCCGGTCGCTGGCCGAGGCGGGCCGTCAGCAGCAGGAGGTCGTCGACACCGCGGCGATCATCGTGGCTCTCGTGGCGGTGGCCGTTCCGATGGCTCTCGTGCTCTTCCTCTGGCTCCCGCTGCGGTTGCGGTGGATGCGCCGGGCCGCGGTGGCTTCCGCCGTACGGGACCAGCCCGCCGGACGCGACCTGCTGGCTCTCCGCGCGCTCTCCTCGCAGCCGCTGAACAAGCTGGCCAAGCTCGGCCCCGACATCGCCCAGTCGTGGCGCAACGGCGACGCGTCGGCCGTGGACGCGCTGGCCGAGCTGGAGCTCAGGCGTCTCGGTCTAAAGTCGGCCCGTCGCTGACCTTCTCGTCCTCCTCCTCGGCTTCCTCGTCGATCCAGTTGCGCCGGAACCACGGGATGGCCGCCCAAAACGTCAGGAAGAAGGCGGCCGCGATGCCGGTGAAGACGAAGGCGATCCACCGGGTGAGGATGAAGTCGGTGACCAGCAGGACACAGGAGACCATCGAGACCAGAAGGAAGGCGAGGCCGCCGGTCGCCATGCGGTGGGCGTAACGCACCAGTTCGGGTTTGCGGCCCTGCCGGAACAACGCCCGGTGGAACGCGACGGGCGCGATGATCATGGCGGTGGCGGCCGCGGCGGCGAGCAGCGCCACCACGTACGTATCCTTCTGGAACTGGGTGACCTGCGGGAAACCGCTGCTGAAGGGCAGGGTCAGCAGGAACGCGAAGAGGATCTGGATGCCGGTCTGGGCGACCCGCAACTCCTGCAGCAGATCGGCGAAGTTCCGGTCCCAGCGCTGTTTTTCGGTCTCGTGCTTGATGCGCGCCTTCTCAGCCACCATGACGCGGCGGTATCCCCTGATTAAACAGAAATCAAACTAGGCCGATACGAGCGAGGGCCGCGTCGGCCAGCGCGGCCGGCGCCTGCTCGGGCACCCAGTGGCTGATCCCCCGCATCGCCACCAGCTGATAGTCGGCGTCGCCCCAGTCGCGGGTGCGCAGCGCGGCGGTCAGCCCGACCACGCCGTCGCGGTCGCTCCACACATAGGTCGTGGGCACGCGGATGATGCCGGGGCTGTCGGGTGAACCGCCGGTGGTCGCCCGGTACCAGTTGAGGCCCGCGGTGAGCCGGCCCGGCTCGGTCTGCATCGACTCGACGTACTTGTCGCCCGTGGCCCCGATCGGCTGGAACATGGCCCGCAGCGCGGCAGCGTCACGGGCCAGCAGGAACCGCTCGGCGATCCGCGACTGGAACAGCTTGAAGTACGCCATCCGGGCCCGCTGCGACGCCCGTACGCGCAGAGCCAGCCCCAGCGCCTTGGGGTGCGGCACCGAGACGGCGGTCAGCGTGCGGACCCGCTCGGGGTAGCCGGAGGCCAGCCACCAGCCCACGACCGCTCCCCAGTCGTGGCCGATCACGTGCGCGGACTCGATGCCGAGCGCGTCGAGCACGGCCACGGCGTCGGCGGTCGGCTCGGACATGCGGTAGGCCCCGACGTCGGCCGGGCGGGCGCCGGGTGAGGTGCCGCGCTGGTCGATGGCGTACGTGCGCAGGCCTTTCTCGTGCAGCTGCGGCGCGAGCCGGTCGAACTCGCGGTGGTCCTGGGGGAAGCCGTGCAGCAGGAGCACGGGATCGCCGTCGGACGGCCCACCCTCGTACACGTCGAAGGTCAGTCCGCGCGCCTTGATCTCCATGTGATCACTCCCTCGCTGTCGCCTGACCGTGACCAGTGTTAGCGTCATCGAAACACACCGCGAGGTTTGTTCACGACGGTTGCCGGACCGGCCGCGGGTGAACCTCGTTCCGACAGGGGAGCGCACAGCGCTGAGAGTGCGGGCGACCGCAGACCCTCGTACCTGATCTGGGTAATGCCAGCGCAGGAAGTTCGGTCTTCTCCAGCCGCGCCGTGCCCGGGATCCGCCCGGACATGGCGTGCGTCTCCTCCCGGTACTCACTGGGAGGTTCGTATGAACAACCGTTGGCGGACGATCGACATCGTCATAGCCTCGATCGTCGCCGTGGCCTTCGGCGTCATCTTCTGGGCGTGGGGCCTGCTCTACAACGGGCCGGCCGACGCCATCCCGCTGCCCGGCCGGGCCCTGCTCTATGGGGTGTGGCTGGTGCCGGCCGTGCTCGGCGCGCTCATCGTGCGCAAACCGGGCGCCGCCTTCTACACGCTGTCGCTGGCCGCGCTCGTCTCGGTGGCGATCGGCACCAGCTGGGGTTGGACGATCGCCGTGCAGGGCCCGCTCGAGGCGCTCGGCGCGGAACTGATCTTCGCGATCTTCGCGTACAAGGTGTACCGCCTGCCCGTGGCGCTGCTGGCGGGCGCGACGGCCGGCCTGGTCGCCGCGGTCTACGACGTCTTCGTCTGGTACCCGGACACGGCGTGGGGCTCCTTCCGCATCCCGTACGTCCTCATCACCGCCGCCTCGGCCCTGGTGATCGCCGGCCTGGGCAGTGTTCTGCTGACCCGTGCGCTGGCGCAGACCGGTGTGCTGGACCGGTTCCCGGCGGGTCGCTCGCGGGCGCTCGTCTGATTTGGTGACATTCGAAGCATGAGTGAGGTCGTCCTCCGCGGATTCGGCTGGCGGCACGCGGGCCGCCGGGCCTGGGCCGTCCGCGACGTCGACCTGCACATCGCGCACGGCGAGCGGGTGCTCCTGCTGGGTCCGTCCGGGGCCGGCAAGAGCACCCTGCTGGCGGCGCTGGCCGGGCTGCTGCCGGAGGATTCGGGCGAGGCCGAGGGCACGATCGAGATCGACGGCCTCGACCCCCGCAAGGCCCGCGATCGGGCCGGCATCGTCTTCCAAGACCCGCAGACCCAGCTGGTGATGGCCCGCAGCGGCGACGACGTGGCGTTCGGGCTGGAGAACCGCGGGGTGCCGCCGGCCCAGATCTGGCCGCGGGTCAGCGACGCGCTCGACCGGGTCGGCTTCCCCTACCCGATCACCCGTTCCACGGCGGCGCTGTCAGGTGGGGAGGCGCAGCGGCTCGCGCTGGCCGGGGTGCTGGCGTTGCGGCCCGGGGTGCTGCTGCTCGACGAGCCGACGGCCAACCTCGATCCGGCCGGGGCCACCCTCGTACGGGAATCGGTCTCGGGCCTCACCGACACCACCATGATCCTGGTCGAGCACCGGGTGGCCGAGGCGTTGCCGCTGGTCGAGAGGGTGGTGGTGCTGGAACCGGGCGGCGGCATCCGGGCCGACGGCACACCCGAGATGGTGTTCGCGGCGTACGGCGACCGGCTCGCCGACGAGGGTGTGTGGGTGCCGGGCTTCACGATCCCGCCGCTCAAGTCGGCCACGGCGGCCACCCCTGATCTCGTACGGGCGGAAGCGGTCTCGGTCCTGAATCGGCTCGCGCCGGTGACACTCGGGGTGGGCGCGGGTGAGGTGCTGGCGGTGACCGGGCCGAACGGGGCCGGCAAGTCGACGCTGGCGCTGATTATCGGTGGCCTGCTCGCACCGTCGGCGGGCCGGGTGCGCGGCTTCGGCGACGCCAAGCCCCCGCACAAGTGGCGCGCGGCCACGCTGACCGGCCGGATCGGTTCGGTCTTCCAGAACCCGGAACACCAGTTCGTCACGTCCCGCGTCGCCGACGAGCTGGCGGTGGGGCCCCGTCGCCTGGGCCGCTCCCCCACGGCGGTCGCGACCACGGTGTCGGACCTGCTGGAGCGTCTGCGCCTGACCAAACTGGCCAATGCCAACCCGTACACGCTCTCGGGCGGTGAGGCCCGTCGCCTCAGCGTGGCGACCGCCCTGGCCACCGCGCCGCGGCTGCTGGTGCTCGACGAGCCGACGTTCGGGCAGGACCGCCGGACCTGGATCGAACTGGTCACGCTGCTGGCCACCCTGCGCGACGACGGCCACGGCATCATGGCGGTCACCCACGACGACGACTTCGTGCAGACCCTGGCCGACCGTACGTTCCCGCTGGGCACGGCCCCCTTCCAAGACCCGCTCCCGCACCGGCGGCCGCGGCCATGACCCTTGCCTTCCGAGACCCGCTCCCTGACCGGCGGCCGCGGCCATGACCCTTGCCTTTCAGCCGGTCGCCGACCCGGCGGCGCCGCTGGCCCGCCGCAACCCGGTCGCGAAGCTCGCCGCGGCCCTGCTCTTCTCGTTGCCGCTGATCGCCACCCTCGACCCGCTCACCCCGGCGATCGCGCTCGCCATCGAGCTGGCCCTGGTGCCGCTGTTCGGTCTGCGCTACGCGACGCTGGCCCGGCGGGCCTGGCCCGTGCTGGTCGCCTCGCTCGGCCTGCTGGTCACGATGGTGCTGTTCTCGGCCAACCGCAGCGGAACCCTGCTGCTCGACCTGGGCCCGTTCGACGTCACCACCGGCGTGCTGATGTCGGCCCTGGGCCTGATCCTGCGCCTGTTCGCCGTGGCCGTCCCGGGCGTGCTGGTCTTCGCCACCACCGACCCCACCGACCTGGCCGACGCCCTGGTGCAGAACGCGAAGGCCCCGGCCCGTTTCGCGATCGGCGCGCTGGCCGCGTTCCGCCTGCTGCCGCTGCTGGGAGCCGAGTGGCAGATGCTCACCCTGGCCCGCCGCGCCCGGGGCGTAGACGCGGGCCGCAACCCGGTGGCGGCGTTGCGCCTGTTCGTCTCGACCGCGTTCGCCCTGCTGGTCGGCGCCCTCCGCCGGGGCGGCCGCCTGGCGGTGGCGATGGACGCGCGCGGCTTCGACTCGGGCATCCCCCGCACGTACGCCCGCCGCCAGTCCTTCCAGCGAGCCGACGCGGCCCTGGTCGCCGGGGCGGTGCTGCTCTCCGCCCTGGCCCTGACCGTGACGATCACGCTGGGCCTGTTCCGCCCGATCATCTGACGGAGCAGCCACCGCCTCCCCCGCCCACCCAGGGAAAATCGGGGCTGACGCTACCGCTTGTCAAGCCCACGCGGGGGCTTGTCCACAGGCTCAGGCGTTGTCCACAGACCTGACTTTCGTCGGTAGTGGGACTGGTCGCCCGTGGCTAGCCTGACTCGATGCGCGGACGGCGGGAATGGTGGGCCGACGGGCTGCTCGGGGCGGTGCTCATCGCGCCGGTGGCGACCCACCAGGTGATGAGCGGCAGCGTGCCGGGGATTCTGGCGGCGCTCGCGGCGGCGGCCGTCATGGTGCTCACGGCCCGGCGGTGGCCGGTGGTGGGCTGGCTCGTGGTGGTGGCGGGCACGCTGGTCGACGGGAACTTCGTCTTCGCGTTGCCGGTCGTGAGCTATCTGGTCGGGCTGCGCACCGAGAAGCTGGGGGCCGTGGCCGCGGCCTTCGGGGCGATCGCGGTGGGTGGCACGGTGCTCAACTTCGCCGTGTTCGGCACGGGGCAGGCCGAGTGGTTCTTCCTGGCCATGGCCTGGCTGGTGCTCGGCGTCTTCCCCTGGCTGGCGGGACGCTACCGGGCCCAGCACGCCCGTCTGGTCTCTGCGGGGTGGGAGCGGGCGGCCCGGCTCGAGTACGAGCGCCGGATGGTCGAGCGGGAGGCCCGGCTGCGGGAACGGGCCCGCATCGCGCAGGAGATGCACGACTCGCTCGGGCACGAGCTGAGCCTGATCGCGCTGTCGGCCGGGGCGCTGGAGACGACGCCCGCGGTGCCGGAGAAGCAGCGCGCGGCGGCGGGGCGGATCCGAGAGTCGGCGGCCACCGCGACCGACCAGCTGCGCGAGATCATCGGGGTGCTGCGGGAAGAGGGCGAAGAGGCCCCGACGACGCAGGACGACATCGGCACATTGGTCGCCCGGTCGCGCGACGCCGGCCTGCCGATCACGCTGGAGACCGGGGGCGACCTGCCCCGCAAGGTGCGGGAGACGGCGTTCCAGGTGGTGCGCGAAGGACTGACGAACGCGAGTCGGCACGCGCCGGGAGCCGCGGTCACGGTCACCCTGCGCGACGACGGCGATCGGTCGCACATCGCGGTTGTCAACGGGGCCGCCGACGAAGCGGTCGCCAACAGCCGGGCTGGCGGAGCGGTTACCAACGGGCCGACCGGCGGAGGGGTCGCCAACAGCCGGGCTGGCGGAGCGGTTACCAACGGGCCGACCGACGGAGGGGTCGCCAACAGCCGGGCTGACGGAGCGGTTGTCAACAAGGCCGTCGACGGAGCGGAGGCGACCGGGAGGACGGGTGGCCTCGGGATCGTCGGGCTGCGGGAACGCGTACGGATAAATGGCGGGAAGCTGACCGCCGAGCCCACCCCGGACGGGGGTTTCCGCCTGGTCGCGGAGATTCCGCGAGGTGCCGCGCCGGCGCCGGTGACGGGTGAGACCGAGATGCGGCGGCGAACACGGAGGAGCCTCGCGGCGGCCGTGCTGACACCGGCTGTGCTGGTGGCCGTGACCGCGCTCGGTTACTACCCGTTTGCGGTGGCCGGGTCGGTGCTCGAGGAGGCCGCGTTCGAGCGGCTGACGGCCGGCACGCCGCGCGCCGACCTGACCCTCCCGCGACGGCAGGCGCCGGGCGACAAACCCGAAGGCTGCGAGCTGTACACCGACGGCAACTTTCCGATGGCCGACGCCGCGTACCGTCTGTGCTTCACCGACGGCCGCCTGAGCAGCAAGGAACGACTGCATTGAGCGTACGGGTCCTGATCGCGGACGACGAGGCGATGATCCGGGCCGGGATCCGCGCGATCCTCGACAACGACGACGGCATCGAGGTCGTGGCCGAGGCGGCGGACGGGGCGGAGGCGGTCGATCTCGTGCGGCGGCACCGGCCCGCGGTCGTGCTGCTCGACATCCGCATGCCGCGCCGGGACGGGCTGTCGGCCGCGGCCGAGATACGCCGCGTGATGCCGGAGACCGGGGTGCTGATGCTGACCACGTTCGGTGAGGACGAGTACATCGTCAAGGCCATCGCGGCCGGCGCGGCCGGGTTCCTGCTCAAGTCGAGCGACCCGCGCGAGCTGACCGCGGCGATCCGGGCGGTCGCGGCGGGCGCGGCCTACCTGTCGCCGCGGGTCGCGCACCGGGTCATCACCGAGCTGGCCGGGCCGCGTCTCGGCACGGGCGCGCAGGCCCGGTCGCGGGTGGAAGCCCTCACCGACCGGGAGCGCGAGGTGCTGGCCCTGGTCGGCGAGGGACTGTCCAATGCGGAGATCGGGCGGCGGCTCTTCCTGGTCGAGGGCACCGTGAAGGCGTACGTGAGCAGCCTGTTGAGCCGTCTCGGCGTGCGCAACCGCGTGCAGGCGGCGATCGTCGCCTACGAGGCCGGCCTGGTCTAGCGCCCTGTTCCCGGCCGGAGTGAAGGTGAGACGCTAGGCGTCCTTCTTCATCAGCAGCATCCGACCAGCCACCGCGGCCGCGACCGCCCAGGCCGTGAGGATCAGAAGCCCCACGACGGAGCCGTCCCGCAGGAAGTGGTCTCCCGCCACGCCGGGCATGGCGTCGGCGATCCCGTTGAGCACGGCGATGTCGGGCACTTGAAGCAGCGGTGGCACCGCGACGACCAGCATGAGCAGGACGACCAGCGTGACCACCGGCCCGCGGAACGCCGCACCGAGACCGACCGCCAGCACGCCGAGCAACGCCAGGTAGAGCCCGATCTTCGCGGCGGTCGTCAGATCGAGCCCGCCGCCGGAATCCATCAACGACGTGGCCACGGCGGCGCCGGCCACCCCGGCCACCACGCCCGTGACGAACGTGACCGCCGCGACCACCGCGCACTTGGCGAGCAGCAGCCGGCCCCGCGACGGGATCCAGCTCAGCGTGGCCCGGATCGTCCCGGTCGAGAACTCGCTGGTCATCACCAGCATGGCCAGTGCCAGGAACGCCAGCTGCGCGAAACCGAGCGCCATGACCGCGACCGTCCCGGCCGTGGCCGTCCCCTGATCGTCCAGGTCACCGTTGTTGGCGTAGAGCGCGTACTGCCCCGACCCCGCCGCCATCAGCACCAGCGCGGCGACGAGCGCCCACCAGACCGTACGGGTGGTCCAGAGCTTGATCCATTCGGCGCCGATCGCGGCCCGCAGCAGAGTCATCGGAGCGTGGTCCCCTCGGTGAGCTGGTAATAGGCGTCCTCGAGCGAGGCGTGCCCGGCGACGATCTCGTCGAGCGGCGCGTCCGCGATCAGCCGCCCGCGCCCGATGACGATCAGGTGGTCGGCGGTCACCTGCATCTCGCTCAGCAGGTGACTGGAGACGAACACCGTGCGTCCCTCGGCGGCCAGACCGCGCATCAGCCCGCGGATCCAGCGCACGCCGTCCGGGTCGAGCCCGTTCACCGGCTCGTCGAGGATGACCACCGGCGGGTCGCCCAGCAGCGCGCCCGCGATCCCGAGCCGCTGCCCCATGCCCATCGAATAACTCCCGGACCGTTTCCGCGCTGCCCCGGTCAGACCCACCGCCTCGAGCACCTCGTCCACGCGACGCGCCGGGATCCCGTTGCTGCGGGCCATGGCGAGCAGGTGGTTGCGGCCGGTGCGGCCCGGGTGCACGGCCTTGGCCTCGAGCAGAGACCCAACCTTCAAGAGCGGTTTCCCGTACGAGCAATAAGGCCGTCCATTGAGGAGGGCCCGCCCCGAGGTGGGCCGGTCGAGGCCGAGGATCATCCGCATGGTGGTCGACTTGCCGGCGCCGTTGGGCCCGAGGAAGCCGGTGACCCGCCCGGGACGGATCTCCAGATCGAGCCCGTCGACGGCGGTCACCGGGCCGAATCTCTTCGTGAGTTTCTCCAGCGTTATCAGCACGATCAGTGACGCTAGGAGACCACGCAGCGCTCACACCCGACCCGAACGGCAGCCGCCCGTACTGACGAAAGTAAGGCCCGGTACATGCACTGTTGATCTATCACGACGAATGTGTGCCCGAGTACGCATGCATCCATCTGTGGGAGATCACCGATATGGGTCACGGTCACGACCACCATCACGACCACGCGCACGAGTCCGCCGGCGGCGACGTTCCCGCGGCGCTCGACATGAGCATCCCGGACAGCGAACTGTCACCGTCCGACGTCTCGCGTCGTGGCTTCCTGCGGGGCGCCGGCCTGCTGGGCGCCGGCGCGGCCGCCTCCGTGCTGGCCACCCCGACCGCCGCGCAGGCCGCGGGTCTGCCGCACAGCCACGGCCCGGCCGGTGGCGGCACCGAGAAGGGCGGGTTCACCTGGCTCGCGGGTGACCACCACATCCACACCCAGTACAGCTCGGACGCCCAGTACCGGGTGATCGACCAGGCCCGGCACGGCCGCGCGTTCGGGCTCGACTGGGTCGTCATCACCGACCACGGCAGCGTCGCGCACGCGAAGATCGGCGTCGAGAAGGTGAACCCGGACATCCGGGCCACCCGCGAGGAGCTCCGGGACCTGCTGACGTTCCAGGGTCTGGAGTGGAACATCCCGGCCGCCGAGCACGCGACCGTGTTCGTGGCGCCGAGCAAGCACGAGGTCGAGGTTCTGAAGCAGTTCGAGAACAACTACGACGGCAACCTGCTGCCCCCGACCAACACCCCCGAGCAGAACGAGGCCGCCGCGATCGCCGGCATCAAGTTCCTCGGCTCCCAGGTGCGGGCCCGCAAGGTCGAGGCCGCGTTGTTCCTGGCCAACCACCCGGCCCGCCGCGGCATCGACTCGCCGCACGAGATCCGCAACTGGCGCGACGCCGACCCGTCGGTCGCCGTCGGCTTCGAGGGCGCGCCCGGCCACCAGGCCGCCGGCATCCCCGCGCCGAACGGCCGGGGCGGCGCCCGTGGCTACTACGACAACAACCCGTCGGCGGCGTCGTTCCCGGGGTACCCGCTGGAGAGCTACCGCACCTGGGGCGGCTTCGACTGGATGACCTCCACCGTCGGCGGCCTCTGGGACAGCCTGCTCGCCGAGGGCAAGGCCTGGTGGATCACGGTCAACTCGGACTCGCACGTCAACTATCTGGACCAGTCGGACCGGGGCCCCGGCAGCGACTTCGACGCCAACGGCAAGTACAACGACCCGGTCTACACCGGCAAGACGCTGACCACGGCCGGCGACTTCTGGCCCGGTTTCTACGGGCGTACGAACGTGGGCGCCACCTCGTGGGGCTACAAGCAGGTCATGGACGGCCTGCGTGCCGGCCGCGTCTGGGTCGACCACGGCCGCCTGATCAAGAACCTGGACGCCCGGGTCCGGGTCGCCGGCGACCGCCGCGGCGCGACCGGCACCCCGCTCGGCGGCGTGCTGCACGTCAAACGCGGCACCTCGACCGAGATCACCCTCGACATCGACCTGCAGGACGTGCCGAACTGGGCCCAGTTCGTCCCGGTGCTCAAGCGGGTCGACGTCATCGTGGGCACGGTGACCGGCCCGGTCGCCGACAAGGACGCCTTCACCGCCCCGAACACCAAGGTGGTCAAGTCGTTCGAGATCTCCTCGTCGTCCAAGCGCATCTCGCTGACCTACTCGTTCGGCCGCCTCGACAAGCCGTTCTACGTACGCGTCCGGGGCACCGACGGCAACCGCACCCAGCCCGGCCTGATGGGAGCGGCGGTCGACCCGGTGGGCCCGAAGCTGGACGTGGTGGGCGACGCCGACCCGTGGGGTGACCTGTGGTTCTACACCAACCCGATCTGGGTCCTCCCCAAGTGAGTTTGTACCGCCCGGTTTCTCGGAGTCTCGCGGCGACCGGGGTCAGCCTCGGTCACCGCGAGGTCTCCGAGGCCGACCACTGGATCCTCTCGCTCGACCCGGCGCCGGCCCTGGCCTGTACGCATCTGGTGCAGGCGCCGTTCCCGCACGTCGCGGTCAGCGTGGTCTCGTCGTCCTCGTTCGAGACCACGGACGAGCTGCGGGCCGGTGCCGAGGCAGCCGCTTCCGGCAAGTTCGGTCGCGCCGTGATCTTCGCGGGCTCGGCGGAACTGACCGGCCGGCGGACCGTCGCCGAGATCGTCTCGTCGACGGCGATCGACCGGGTCGAGGTGCTCGGCTCGGGCGTGGCCGACGACGACGCGGTGGTGGACACCCGCGATTTCGTACGGCCTCAGTACCGTTCCGGCGACCTCGTTCTGGTGACGATGCCGGCCGCCGGCGGGGTGCTCGTGCCGTTCGAAACGCGGGAACCCACCCCCTGCTGCGCCGACCACGCGTGACCGGTTCTCTACGCTGGGCCCGTGTCACGTAACTCGTTGCAGTCGAAACTCGCCGAAGCTCAGGGCGGGGTGATGCTCTTCAGCATCACCCCGCCCCGTCGCGCCACCGCCCCCGAGCGGGTCAAGGAGATAGCCGAGATCACGGTCGGCCGCCTGGCCGGTCTCGACCTCGACGGCCTGATCCTCTACGACATCGACGACGAGTCGGACCGCAATCCCGAGGAACGCCCGTTCCCCTACCTGCCGACGCTCGACCCCGCGTCGTTCCACACCGACCACCTCGGCGACTGGGACAAGCCGGTGGTCATCTACCGCTGCGTCGGCAAGTACGCCGAGCCCGACCTGCGCGCCTGGCTGGCCTCCTCGGCCGGCTCGGACGACATCCTGACCGTGCTGGTCGGTTCCTCCTCGGGCACCAAGCCGGTGCGGACGTCGCTGCGCCGGGCCCAGCAACTGCACCGCGAGGCCAGCCCCGCCCTCCCGCTGGGCGCCGTCGTGATCAGCGAACGCCACGCCCGCCACGGCGACGAGCACCTGCGCATGCTGACCAAGCAGGAACGCGGTTGCGGCTTCTTCATCTCCCAGGTCGTCTACGACCTCAACGAGACGAAGAACCTGGTCTCCGACTACTTCTACGCCTGCCGCGACGCCGGCATCACCCCGCGCCCGGTCATCTTCACCCTGTCCCTGTGCGGTTCCCCCAAGACGCTGGAGTTCCTGGACTGGCTGGGCGTCGAGGTCCCACCGTGGCTGGCCACCGAGCTGCGCGAGTCATCCGACCCACTCGAGACGTCCCGCCGCGAGTGCCTGTCCATCGCCCGCGACCTGAGGGCGTTCTGCACCCGCCTGGGCATGCCGTTCGGCTTCAACGTCGAAAGCGTCTCCATCCGCAAGGCCGAGATCGAGGCCAGCACCGAACTGGCCCGAGAGATCACCACCCTGCTCCGCTCCTGACCGTCCCGGCTCGGCGTCGCGATGCGGCGCCGAGCTCCGTGGCGCTCGGGCCGGCTGGGCCAGCTCCTTCACTTCCTGATCGGACAGGCGGATCGCACCGGCGGCGATGTTCTGCTCCAGGTGGCGTTCGTCGCCGGTGCCGGGGATGGCCAGCACGTTGTCGCCCTGGTGCAGCGTCCAGGCCAGACGGACCTGGTGCGGGGTGACGCCGTGGGTGGCGGCCACCCGGGCCACAACCCCGTCCACGGCGGAACCGGCGCCGTCCTCACGGTTCGGGCCGGCGATCGCGAAGAACGGGACGAAGGCGATACCGCGCGAGGCCAGGGCGGCCGGCATGTCGGCGTCGCGGCGCAGGTCGAGGGCGAAACTGTTCTGGACGCAGGCGACCGGGGCGATCGTGGCCGCCTCGTCGACCTGCTCCAGGGTGGCGTTGGAGATGCCCAGGTGACGGATCAGGCCTTCTTCCCGCATTGCGGCCAGGGCCGCGAAACGGACGGCGACCGAACCCTCGCGACGGGTCAGGCGCAGGTTCACCAGGTCGAGGCGGTCCACACCCAGACGGCGCAGGTTCTCCTCGACCTGGGCCCGCAGGCGCGCGGGGGTGTCGGCGGTCTCGAACTCGCCCGACGGCAGGATGCCGGGGCCCACCTTCGTGGCGATGAACAGCCCGGGTGCGTACGGGGAAAGGGCTTCTCGGATCAGTTCGGTGGCATACCTCGCCGGGCCGGCGCCGCGGTCGAGGATGCCGCCGGGCGAGACGTAGAAGGCGGCGGTGTCGATGTGGTTCACGCCCAGCTCGACGGCGCGCCTCAAGACCCTTACGGCCACCGTACGGTCGGGGTTCGGGGTCAGGCGCATCGAGCCGAAGCCCATGCGGTTGACGGAATGGTCGCCGAGGGTCCAGGTGCCGGCCGCGTCTGCTGTGATCACTGCGGGAACGCTAACCGCGAGCGGGCCCGGCCGCAGCCCCGCGCGTGATCTGCGAGACAGGCCCCGGGTTGTCAATCACGGAATTCGGGTCGGCGGTGCCGGGTTGTCGCGGTCATGACGACGATCGGATTCATCGGTAGCGGGAACATCGGCGGCACGGTGGCGCGGCTCGCGGTCGCGGCCGGTTACGACGTGGTGATCAGCAATTCCCGTGGTCCGGAAACCCTCAAGGAGTTCGCCGAGGAGCTGGGGCCGAAGGCGCGCGCGGCGACGGCCTCCGAAGCCGCCGCGGCCGGCGACATCGTGGTGGTGAGCGTGCCGTTCAAGGCGTTCGCGCAGCTGCCGGTGGCCGAGCTGGCGGGCAAGGTCGTGCTCGACACGAACAACTACTACCCGCAGCGCGACGGGGCGTTCGAGGCGCTGCAGTCCGGTGAGCTCACCAGCGCGCAGCTCGAGCAGCAGACCCTCGGGACGGCCCACGTGGTCAAGGTCTTCAACAACATCTGGTCGGGTCATCTCGGCGCGCTGACCCGTCCCGCCGGTGCCGCCGACCGGTCGGCCCTGCCGATCGCCGGGGACGACGCGGCGGCCAAGCAGACGGCGACCGAGTTTCTCGACACGATCGGTTACGACACGGTCGACACCGGGTCGCTGGCCGACAGCTGGCGGCAGGAGCCGGGCACTCCCGTCTACGGGCCGCCCTACGGCGCCTATGGCGAGCTGCCGGGCACGCCGGCGAGCGCCGAGAAGATCCGCGAGGCCCTGGCGGCGGCTTCGCGGTGATGGAGCGCGATCCCTTTTCGCGTACGGGAAAGGGCTTGATCTGAGCTCCCACCAGCGGAAACAGATTGTGAGAGCGCTCTCAGACAAGTTATCCACAGGGTTGCCTCACCCGGGGTGACGCCTGGGACGATGGTCCGGTGCTGGTTGCTTTCTCTGTGACGCCCCTCGGGGTGGGCGACTCCGTCGGCGATCTGGTCGCCGAGGCGGTGCGGGTGGTGCGTGCCTCCGGACTGCCCCACCGCACCGACGCGATGTTCACCACCGTCGAGGGCGAGTGGGATGAAGTGATGGCCGTCGTGAAGCAGGCCGTCGACGCGGTGGCGGCCAAGGCGCCGCGGGTCAGCGTCTCCCTCAAGGCCGACGTGCGCCCCGGGGTCACCGACGCGCTCACGGCCAAGGTGGAACACATCGAACGGGCGCTGCGCGAGTGAGACGCCTGGTGATGTGGGACGTCGACTACACCCTGCTGCGCGGCGGCGGGGTGGCGTCGACGGCTTGGCGGGCGGCGTTCTGCGAGCTGACCGGGTTGATCTGGCGCGAGACGCCGGTCTTCGGCGGCCGCACCGACATGGACATCTGCGCCGAGGTCTTCGCGACCCACGGCGTCACCGACTGCACACCCGAGCGGTTCTTCCTGCGCTATGTGGCCGAGGTGCGGCGCACTCAGCATCTGTTCGCCGAGCAGGGTTCGCTGATGCCCGGCGTCCGCGACGTGGTGGCCCGCCTGGGCGGCCATCCGGGCGTGGTGCAGACGCTGGTGACCGGCAACGTGCCCGAGGTGGCGGCGGCCAAGGTGGCGGCGTTCGACCTGGGTGGCGCGTTCGACGCCGAGGTGGGCGGCTACGGCACCGACGACCACGTGCGGGCGACCCTGGTCAAGCGCAGCCTGGAGCGGGCCGAGGCGAAATACGGCGAACGGTTCCAGGCCGTCGTCATCGGCGACACGGTCCACGACGTGACGGCGGCCCTGGCCAACGGGGCCTACGCGGTGGCGGTGGCGACCGGCTCGACCAAGATGGCCGAGCTGGTGCTGGCGGGCGCCCACGCGGTGCTGCCCGATCTGTCCGACGTGGAGGCGACGGTCCGCATCCTCACCGAGTCCTGACCCACCCACCCGCCGCCACGCCGGGAGCGGCAACCCTCACCCGGCCACGCCGGGAGCGGCAGCCCACCCGCCGCCACGCCGGGAGCGGCAACCCTCACCCGGCCACGCCGGGAGCGGCAGCCCACCCGCCGCCACGCCGGGAGCGGCAACCCTCACGCGGCTGCGCCGGGTTTCAGGGGAGGCTAAGCTCGGGCGGGAAACCCGTCCAGCGCAACTCGGGTGGCAGGTGGGTGAGGTCGTTGAAGACGAGCGGCGCCGCGCCCGGGCGGCCCGGGCGCCACTGCAGGACGGTGACGCCGGTGTTGCAGGAGTTCAGGCCGATCCAGCGTGCGGGCGGAGTCTCGAGGGCGGCTCGCAGGAACCACCCGACCTGGAAGTTGTGCGTGATGCACAGCTCGTCGGCCGGCGGGTTGGCGAAGCGGGCGACCATCGCGTCGGCGGCCGCCGGGTCTTCGGACGGGTCGGAGTCGGTCAGCTCTTCGGCCGCCACCACCGGCACACCGCCGGGGAGGGCGGCGGCGACGATCGCGGCCGTCTCAGCGGCTCGGGCCAGCGGGCTGTGGCTGATCCGCGTGATCCCGGCGTCGGCGAGCCGCGCACCCAGCAGCTCGGCCTGACGCCGCCCGGCCGCGGTCAGCCCCGACTCGTCGATCGAGGCCTCGGCGTGCCGCGCCAGCCAGAGCCGATTCATCGTGCGCCTCCCCGCTCAGGTTCGGGATCGCGTCGCGTCACGTCGGGCTCACGGGGTTGGGGATCGCGCCGCCTCACGTCGGGCTCACGGGGTTCGGCATCGCGTCGCGTCACGTCGGGCTCACGGGGTTGGGGATCGCGCCGCCGAAACGGCGGTCGCGACTCGCGTAGAGCTCGCACGCGTACCACAGGTGACGGCGGTCGAAGTCGGGCCAGAGGGTGTCGAGGAAGACCATTTCGGCGTACGCGGACTGCCAGAGCAGGAAGTTCGACGTGCGCTGCTCGCCCGAGGGCCGCAGGAACAGGTCGACCTCGGGAACCTCGGGGTGATAGAGGTATTTCGCGATCGTCTTCTCGTTGACCCGCCCCGGATCGAGCTTGCCGGCAGCGACGTCGCGGGCGATCGCGGCCGTGGCGTCGGCGATCTCGGCCTGGCCGCCGTAGTTCACGCAGAACTGCAGCGTCAGGGTCTTGTTCTTCTTGGACATCTCCTGCGCGGTCTCGAGCTCGGAGATGACGCTCTTCCACAGCCGGCCCCGGCGGCCCGACCACACCACGCGCACGCCCAGGTCGACCAGCTGGTCACGCCGCCGGCGGATGACGTCGCGGTTGAAGCCCATCAGGAACCGCACCTCTTCGGGCGAACGCTTCCAGTTCTCGGTCGAGAAGGCGTACGCGGAAAGGTAGGGAATCCCCAGCTCGATCGCGCCCTCGATGGTGTCGAACAGCGAGTATTCGCCCTGCTCGTGGCCCTTGGTGCGGGACAGGCCGCGCTCCTTGGCCCAGCGGCCGTTGCCGTCCATCACCAGCGCCACGTGCTTGGGCAGCGCGGCCCGGGGCAGCTCGGGCGGGGTGGCGCCGGAGAGATGAGGGGTGGGCGGACGCGGCGTCATGGGTTCTCCCGTCGATCGACCAGCGGCAGCGAGCGCAACGCCCGCTCCATGTGCCATTGCAGGTGGGCGGCGACCAGGCCGCTGCATTCCCGGCGCACCGGCGTCTCGGTGGCGTCGGCCGTCTCCCAGTCGCCGGAGGTCAGCGCCTGCATCAGGCCGAGCGTGGCCGGACTGGGGTGGGCCGCGCCGGGCGGGCGGCAGTCAGGGCAGACCGCGCCCCCGGCCGGAACCGAGAAGGCGGCGTGTTGCCCGGGGGTGCCGCAGACGGCGCACTCGGCGATGGCGGGCGCCCAGCCGGCGACCGACATGGCCCGCAGCAGATAGGCGTCGAGGACCAGGCTGCTGGCGTGTTCGCCGACCGAGAGCGCCTTCATCGCGCCCAGGGTGAGCTGGAACAACCGCAGCGACGGCTCGCGCTCGACCGGGGTAAGCCGCTCGGCGGTCTCGGCGATCGCGCTGGCCGCCGTGTAACGCGGGTAGTCCCCCAGGAACTGTTTGCCATAGAGCGCGACCGCCTCGACCTGGCTCACCGAGTGCAGCGAGCTGCCCACGCCCTCGGGCGAGCCGGCGAGCTGCAGGTCGATGTGACCGAACGGCTCCAGCCGGGCGCCGAAACGCGAGGTGGTGCGGCGTACGCCCCGGGCCACCGCCCGCAGACGGCCGTGGCGCCGGGTGAGCAGGGTGATGATGCGGTCGCTCTCACCGAGCTTCTGCACGCGCAGCACCACCGCGTCGTCGCGGTAGAGGTGGCGGCGGTATCCGGCTGCGGGCACCCCGCCATTCTGCCCCTTCGGCGCGGGCGACCCTGACCCGGATCTCAGGGTCATCTCCGGGGCCGGTCAGTGACAGGACCGATGGTGCCCGGGTGGTAACGGGTCATAGCGTCGTCACCATGACCACGACACTCGCCCGGCGCGCCGGAGTTCTCGCCCTCATCGCCGCGACGGCGGCCACGACCCTGACCGGGTGTGCCGGGGTGGTCGGGGCCAGGCTGACCTTCGACGACACCGAGAAGACCAAGATCACCGACATCAAGCTCGACGGTGGTTCCGGCGACGTCATGATCCGTACGGACGCGGTCTCCGAGACCAGCATCAAGCGGATCGTGCGGGGCAGCGACAACCCGGGTGAGTCGTACCGCCTCGACGGCAGCACGCTGCTCATCGACACGTCGTGCGGGCACAACTGCTCGGTGTCGTACGAAATCGTCGCCCCGGCCGGGGTGAAGGTGGGCGGCGAGCTCCGGTCGGGCGACCTCACGCTCGACTCGATGGGCGACACCGACCTCAAGCTGACCTCGGGTGACGTCAACGTGGTCGACCCGGCCGGCACGGTCAAGGTGCGGGCCACGTCGGGCGACATGCGGGTGGTGAACGCGAAGAAGGCGGTCGAGATCCGGTCGACGTCGGGTGACATCAACGTGATCGACGCGGCCGGCCCGCTGACCCTGAAGGTCACCTCGGGCGACATCACCGCGGCGCTGAGCGCGGCGACGTCGGTGACCGCCGAGACGACCAGCGGCGACGTCCAGGTGCGGGCGCCCCAGGGCAACTACAAGATCACCACGCACACGGGCTCGGGTGACGCCGGCGTGCAGGGCCTGGTCAACGACCCCACCTCCAAGAACGTGCTGAACCTGCGCACCGCCAGTGGGGACGCGCTCATCTTCGCGGCATGATCGGGGCATGAGCTTCTATCTGCCGCTCGGCGACGACGAGTTCCGGCCGACCCGCTCGACCGAGAGCCCCTGGGACACCGAGATGCAGCACGGCGGCCCGCCCGCCGCCCTCCTGGGCCGGGTGCTCACGGTCGAGGGTCTGCGGCTGGCGCGCATCTCGGTGGACTTCCTGGGCCCGATCCCGCGCCGCGACTTCCGGGTCGAGGTCTCGCCGATCAAGCCGGGCCGGCTCACCGCGCTGAACGAGGCCCGCATGCTCGTCGACGGCCGCGTCGCCGTGACCGCCCGCGCCTGGCATCTCGCCCCGGGCCCGAAGCCTCCGGTCGGCACCCCCACCGAGCAGGCCGCCCCGCTCCCCGAGGACGAGAGCAAGTTCCCCGGCATGGAGGACTGGGGTTACGGCCAGTCGATCGAGTGGCGCGTCACCAAGGGCGCCCTCGGCGAGCCCGGCGAGACCCACGTCTGGAGCCGCGTCCGCATGCCCCTGATCGACGGTCACGAGCTCGACGGCCAGGACCGCGCGCTGATCGTGGCCGACTCCGCGAACGGCCTCTCGGCGGTGCTCCCGATGGACCGGTGGCTCTCCATCCCGCCCACCATGACCACGACGCTGCTGCGCCCGGCCACCGGTGACTGGGTCCACCTGGCCGCCCGCACCATCCTCAGCGACGACGGCCTCGGCCTGACCTCGGGCGACCTGCACGACCCGGACGGCGCGATCGGCCAGGTGTCACAGCCCCTGGTGGTCCGGGCCCGATGAACCCAGTGAGGCCGTAGCCCGCCCGGCCCCAGGATCCACGACCGGCGCGGCGGCGGGCCGGCGGAGCAGGACGAGCACCATGATCCCGGCGACCAAGGCGGTTCCGGAGGCGACCACCAGGGTGGCGTTCAGCCCGTCGGCGAACCCGGCCGGCGAGCCGTGCCCGTCGGCGATCCGATCCGTGAAGACGGTCCCGAAGACCGCGACGCCGAGCGCGAGCCCGAGCTGGCGGAACGTGTTGAGCGTCCCGCCGGCCATCCCGCTGCGCTCGCGCGGCACCTCGGCCAGCACCGCCGACGCGTTGGCGGGCAGCACGCAGCCGACGCCGACACCGGCCACGATCAGTCCGGGGATCAGGATCGCGCCCGTGCGGTCGGCGCCGGCCCGGGCCTGCAGCAGGTCACCCGCGGCGATCAGGAGCAGGCCGAGGCCGACGGTCCAACGCGGGGCGATCCGCTGCAGGAACCGGCCCGCGGCCGCGCCGACGACCAGGGAGGCGGCCGCCATCGGGAGGGCGCCGTACAGACCGGCCTCGACCGGGCCCAGGCCGAGCACCTGCTGCAGCCAGACGGTGCTGAACGGCAGGTAGGCGAACGCGGCGGCCTGGGCCAGGAACGCGGCGACGATCAACACAGCGAACGGCGCCCGGCGGAACAGGGCCAGGTCGAGCATCGGGTGGTCGGAGCGGGCCTCGGCGATCAGGAACAGCACCAGGGCGACCAGTCCGGCGGCGAACGCGGCCAGGGTCACGCCATCGGTCCAGCCAGATTCCCCGGCGCGGATCAGGCCGTACGTCACGGCGGCCGCCGCCACGGTGAAGCCGACCGTGCCGGGCAGGTCGAAACGGCCGCCCGAGGGTGCCCGGGACTCGCTCACCCCGCGCGTCGTGAACCAGACCGCGACCAGGCAGATCGGCAGGTTGACCAGGAACACCCAGCGCCAGCCGAAGTGCTCGGTGAGCAGGCCACCGGCCAGCGGACCGGCGGCCGCGGCGGCGCCGTTGACCGCGCCCCAGATGCCGAACGCGACGCCCCGGTCACGACCGTGATAGGTGAAGTTGAGCAGGGCGGCGGTGCACGCGAACATGGCCGCACCGCCGAGGCCCTGCAGGATCCGGGCCGCGATCAGGGCCTGCGCGTTCGGGGCGACCGCGCAGAGCAGCGACGAGACGGCGAAGATGCCGATGCCGATCAGATAGATGCGGCGGCGGCCGAACCGGTCGGCGAGCGAGCCGGCGCCGAGCACCAGGGCGGCCAGGGACAGGGCGTACCCGTCGAGGACCCACTGGAGGTCGGCGTAGTCCGCCCCGAAGTCGTCGGAGATCGCCGGCAGGGCGACGACGACGATCAGGACGTCCACCAGGAGCAGAAAGGTGCCGAGACAGACGGCGATCAAGGGTGACCATCTACGCATGCACCGCAGGATGCTGCCCGCCGCGCTCATCTCCCTAGCCACATCGCCAGTTCCTGCGGATCTCGACTTTCACTACGCTGAGACCGGTGGAAATCGACGATCTTGACCGGCAGGTGACGCACGCCCTGCGGATCAACGGCCGGGCCGGCTACCGCGAGATCGGCACGGTGCTCGGGGTCTCCGACCAGACGGTCGCCCGGCGCTACCGCCGGTTGCGCGCCGAGGCCGGCGTCCGGGTGGTCGGCCTGCCCAACCCCATCGAGCTCGGGTACGAGACCTGGCTGATCCGCCTGCGCGCGGCGCCCGACTCGGCCCTGTCGATCGCCGGCGCGCTGGCCCGCCGCTCCGACACCGGCTGGGTGTCGATCACCTCGGGCGGCACCGAGATCGCCTGCGTCGTGCGGGTGCCGGCCTCGGTCGACCGCGAGACCCTGCTGCTGCAGAAGCTGCCCCGGACCCCGCGGGTGGCCTCGGTCAGCGCGCACTGCGTGATCCACCAGTTCGTCGGCGGGGCGGTCGGCCCCGACCTGCACGACGACGCGCTCACCGCCGAGCAGATCGCGGCGCTGACCCCGGTCCGGCTGGCGGGCGGCGACCGGCCGGCGGCGCGCCTCACCCCCGCCGACGCGCCGCTGCTGGAGGCGCTGGCCTGGGACGGGCGGCTCAGTTACGCGGAACTGACCGCCGCCACCGGCTGGCCGGAATCGACCACCCGCCGCCGGGTGCAGGAGCTGTTCGAGTCCGGGTCGCTCTACACCGACGTCGAGGTCGAGGCGGAGCCGTACGGGTTCCGCGCCCCGGTCCTGCTCTGGCTGACGGTCACCCCGTCCCGGCTGGCTGCGGTCGGGGCGGCGCTGCGCGAGCATGAAGAGATCGTCTTCGCGGCGGCCACCACCGGGCCGACCAACGTGCAGGCCCTCGTGGTCTGCCGGGACATGCCAGAGTTCTACCACTATCTGACCGAGAAGCTGGGCCCGCTGGACGGCGTGGAACGGATCGAGTCGGAACCACTGCTCCGGAACGTCAAGCAACTCGGCACGGTGCGCTGACGTCGCCCGGCGGCGACGCGGGGTCACGGGGTCAGCCGCGGATCGTGTCGGCCCACCCGGTGATTCGGGTCAACCGCGGGTCGTGCCGGCCCGCCCGGTGTGGCGGGTCAACCGCGGGTCGCGCCGGCCCGCCCGGTGTGGCGGGTCAACCGCGGGTCGCGCCGGCCCGCCCGGTGAGGCGGATCAGCTGCGGGTGCGCCGGCCTGCTCGGTGAGGCGGATCAGCTGCGGGTCGCGCCGGCCTGCTCGGTGAGGCGGTTGCTCGCGCCGGCCGGGGCCGGGGAGACGGGGGCCACGCGGCGGGCCCGGCCGGGGATCAGGGCGGGGCGGCGGCCGGCGCTGATGTCCTCGATCCAGCCGACCGCCAGCACGACCACGGCCAGCAGCAGCGACACCACGGCCAGGCGCCAGGTGATGCCGACCCAGCCCTGCACGGGCAGGCCCGTCGCCTCGGCCAGGCGCACCACCGCGATGATCAGCGGGACGTGCCACAGATAGATCGTCAGGGCCCGGGCGTTCAGGACGGTCAGGGCGCGACGCGGGGCCACCCGGGGCGAGATGCCGAGCACGACCAGGATGAACGCGGCCGACCACAAGGCGTTCGCGAGGGGGATGTCGTTGAGGTCGAAGCCGCGCGGACCGGGGTGGGTCACGGCCCAGACCGCGCCGGTCACGCCCAGCACGGCGACCAGCCACCAGCGGTAGCGAGCCAGGGCCGCGCCGCGAACGGGCTCGGGGCGATCATCGTGCGCCGCTCCCGAGCACGAGGGCGAGACGGACGCGGACGAAACGCGCACAGGCGAGCCGGACGCGGCGGGCGCGGACGAAACGCGTACAGCCCGGCAGGAAGAGGCGGGTGCGGGCGAAATGGGTGAAGACGGGCCGGACATGGGCGAGACGGGCGCGGACGGTCCGGACCAACGGCGGGCGGACGAAAGCAGACCCTGCATCGATGACAAACGCGACGACGCGGCGGCCACGGATCGGGTGGCTCGCCTCGGGGAGAGCAGCCCGTCGTGGTGGGCGAACCCCAGCAACCAGGCCCCGCCATAGAGGGCCAGGTCGCGGACGATCAGGTGCGGGGTCACGCCGGCGAACGTGATCGCGGCCAGGGCCACATACGGGAGGGAAAGGGTGGTCAGCGGGAACCGGCGGAACAGGGGCAGCAGCAGCGGAGACAACAGGACGAACCACAGGAAGTCGCGCAAGTACCACATCGCGGCCAGGCCCTGGAGCCAGAAGCCCTCGGCCGGCGGGTCGACGATCGGGAACGCCCACAACAGGACCTGCCAGTCCCAGGCCATGCCGACCGCGAGCATCGCGGGGACGGCGATCGCGGCCAGCACCCACAGCGACGGCAGCAGGCGGTGCAGGCGGCGCTCTACGGCGAACGGGCCATAGCGGTCGAGCGACGCCGCCATCATCGAGCCGGCCAGCGCGAACATCACCGACATGGCCGGGAAGACGATGGTGAGGGCCGCCCAGCCGGTCGAGTGATAGACCACGACCCGGACGGTTGCGGCGGCGCGCAGCAGATCCAGGTACCGGTTTCGCATAGGACTCGTTGTTACCCAGTCGGGACTAAACGCGCAAACCAGCGTGAATTATCCCATAATCGAGGCATTGGCAGGTTTAAATATCCGGCCATCCACCCACAGGAATGGTCCGGGAATGATCAAAAACCCAGTTTACGGAGCTGACGCGGGTCACGCTGCCATTCTTTGGCTACCCGGACATGAAGATCGAGATACACGCGGGTGCCGAGTAATTGCTCGATCTCGCCGCGTGCGTGACTGCCGACCTCTTTCAGCCGGACGCCGCGCGACCCGATCACGATCGATTTCTGGCTGTCCCGCTCGACATAGAGATCCGCATAGATCTTGGTGAGGCCGCCCTCGACCATCATCTCCTCGACGAGCACCGCGATCGAGTGCGGCAGTTCGTCGCGGACGCCCTCGAGCGCCGCCTCGCGGATCAGCTCCGCGATCAGCACCTGCTCGGGCTCGTCGGTCAGCACGTCGTCCGGGTAGAGCTGGGGCGACTCGGGCAGGTGCTTGACCAGCACGTCGACCAGCGTCTGCACCTGGTGTCCCGACACCGCGCTGACCGGGACGATCTCAGCGAAGTCGTAGAGCTCACTCACCGCGAGCAGATGCTTGGCGAGCGTCCCCGGATCGACCAGGTCGACCTTGGTCACCACCGCGATCACCGTCGCCTTGAGCTCGGCCAGTTCCGACGAGATGAACCGGTCGCCGCGCCCGACCGGCTCGTCGGCCGGGAAGCACACACCGATCACGTCGGTCTCGCTCCACACCTCGCGCACGAGATCGTTGAGCCGTTCCCCAAGCAAAGTGCGCGGCCGGTGCAGACCAGGCGTGTCAACCAGCACGAGTTGCGCGTTCTCACGGTGCACAATGCCCCGGATCACGTGCCGCGTCGTCTGCGGCTTGTTCGACGTGATCGCGATCTTCTGCCCGATGATCGCGTTGGTCAGCGTGCTCTTGCCGGCATTCGGCCGCCCGACAAAACACGCGAATCCCGCTCGGTAAACATCATCCTGCGTAACCCGCGCCGCTTCCCGGTGACGGTGAGTGCGTGGCTTGCGCTCACTCTTTCCCGTACGGGAGGAAACCGTCCCGCCAATTTCCTGCCGTTCCGCACCTGCGGTCCGCCCGTCGCGTCCACTTTCCCGCTCAGCGCGCGAACTGCGACCCGGCTCGCTCCCGCTCCGGGAGCTCGCACCCCGGCCACGTTCCGGCCCGTCGCCAACGCCCGCCCGCCGGCCGTCTCCAGCGCCGCGACCGGCAGCACCCGGCCGACCGCTCCCGGCACCGCCACGCCGACCAGCGCCGCCATCCCCCGACCGGCCCCCGGCCGAACTCCCGGTCGCGCTCCCAGCCGCGCCCTCGGCCCGCCGAGCCGCCCGCCGTTCCTGCCGCCGGAGTTCGTTCCGCTCCCCCGCCGTCAGCCGCCGCTCCCCCGAGGGGTTCTGGCCGGCCCCCGAGGAACTCTGGCCGGCCCCTGAGGAACTCCGGCCGGCCCCCGCCGAGCGCGAAGACGATCCGCCCGCGCGCGAGGTCTCCCCCGCCGAGCGTGAGGTGGTGGATCGGCCCCGCGACGAGCCCGCCGGATCGGTGGACTTGCCACGCCCGCGAGAGGCGCCGGAGCTGGTGGACTCGGAACGCCCGCGATCGTCGCTCATGCCGCACCGGTCCCGGACGTCGCGGCGGCCTGCCCACCGATGTCCGACTGAGAAAAGCGGGAAAGCGAGGTGCGGCGCGTCATGCCGTGACCGTGCCGCGGAGCGTCCCGGCCGGGTCGGCCACGTGGATCGGCGACGTCGGCGCCAGGTCGCGCACGGCCGCCTGCCCCGCCTCGTCCAGCCCTTCGGCCTCGGTGACGACCGCGGCCGCCTCGATCAGGGTGGCCCCCGACGAGGCCGCCGACGCGACCGCCAGCTGCAGCGCGCTCAACGTCAGGTGGGGCAGCGAGACCGTCGCCGCCGCGTAGGTGCGGCCGTCCTGGTCGCGGACCGCCGCGCCCTCGGCCGCACCCACCCGGGCGCGTGCGCTCCGGGCCAGGGTGACCAGCTTGGCGTCCTCAGCGGTGAGCGCCGACGCGGCAGAAGCGGCCGAGGCCGAGGCTGAAGCCGGGGCGGAAACGGCGGAGGCCGAGGCTGAAGCCGGGGCGGAAGCGGCCGAGGCCGGAGCCGGGGCGGAAGCGGCCGAGGCCGGAGCCGGGGCGGAAGCGGCCGTAGCGGCGGTCGTGTCGGTCTCAGGCATCAGCGTGCTGTCTTTCCTCGGTCTCGGTGTCGTTCTCGGTCTCGGAGGCTTCGTCCGAGGCGGGTGGTTCGATGCGGCGCACCAGCACCGAGTCGATGCGGTTGCGCCGGCCCGTCGTGCCCTCGGCGATCAGGTGCAGGCCGCCCACGTCGACCTGCGCGCCGGGGATCGGCACCCGGCCCAGCGTCTGGGCCAGCAGGCCACCGACCGTCTCGACCTCGTCGGCGGGCAGTTCGACGCCGAAGATCTCGCCCAGGTCTTCGATCGGCAGGCGGGCCGTGACCCGTACGGCGCCGTCTTCGAGGTGCTCGATGGGCGGGCGTTCCACGTCGTATTCGTCGGTGATCTCGCCGACGATCTCCTCGAGGATGTCCTCGATGGTGACCAGGCCGGCCGTCCCACCGTACTCGTCCACGACGATCACCACGTGACTGCGGGCGGCCTGCATCTCGGAGAGCAGGTCGTCGACCGGCTTCGACTCGGGCACGAACGTCGCCGGACGCATCAGGTCGGCCACCGCCTGCGCGGCCGACGCCGGGTCGCCGTTCTGCGTGCGGCGGATCACGTCTTTGAGGTAGAGCACGCCGAGCACGTCGTCGACGCTGTCGCCGATCACCGGGATGCGCGAGAAACCCGAGCGCAGGAACAGGTAGAGCCCCTGCTGCAGGGTCTTGGGGGCCTCGATCCACACCATCTCGGTGCGCGGCACCATCACCTCGCGGGCGATCGTGTCGCCCAGCGCGAACACCGAGTGGATCATCTCGCGTTCGCCGTGTTCGACGACGCCGCGCTGCTCGGCCAGGTCGACCAGTTCCCGCAGCTCGACCTGGCTGCCGAACGGCCCCTCGGGGAAGCCCTTGCCGGGCGTCACCGCGTTACCGATCAGGATCAGCAGCGACGCCAGCGGGTTGAGGACCTTGCCCAGCCAGCGCACCAGCGGGGCGGCGGCGCGACCCACCGCGTACGCATGCTGGCGCCCGACCGTGCGGGGCGCGACCCCGACCACGACGAAGCTGACCACCGTCATCGTGCCCGCGGTGACCAGCGCCGCCGTCCAGCCGATGCCCCAGCTGTCGACGGCGACCAGCGCGACCAGCGTGGTGGCGGTCAGCTCGGCCAGCAGACGCAGGAGCAGCAGGAGGTTGAGGTGGCGCACCACATCGGAGGCGACCGCGGCCAGGGCCGAGGCGCCGCGCTCACCCTCACGGGCCATCTCGGAGGCCCGCGCCGCCGAGACCGAGCCCAGGGCGGCGTCGGCCATCGAGGCCAGGCCGGCCAGGAAGACCAGCAGGACGGCGAAGACGATCAGTTGCACGTCGGGCAGGCCCGCCGAGGCGGCGGAACCTGCCGCGAGTAGATCGGCGGGCTCCATCAGCGGCCGGCCCGCCAGCTCTGGAGGAGCCTGTTCTGCAGGGCGAACATCTCCCGCTCCTCCTCCGGCTCGGCGTGGTCGTAACCGAGCAGGTGCAGCGCGCCGTGCACGGTCAGCAGGTGCAGCTCGTCGGCGGCCGAATGCCCGGCCGCCGCCGCCTGTTTCGCCGCCACCTCGGGGGCCAGCACGATGTCGCCGAGCAGGGCCGGCTCACCCGTGCCGGCCTCGCCCGGGCCGTGGTCGACGCTGCCCTCGTCCATGGGGAACGCGAGCACGTCGGTGGGGCCGTCACCGCCCATCCAGCGATGGTTCAGCTCGGCCATGTAGTCGATGTCGACGAGCAGGATCGACAGCTCGGCGAGCGGGTTGACCCCCATCTCGTCGAGGGCGTGCCGGGCCACCGCGAGGATCGCGTCGGTGTCGACCTCGACTCCCGACTCGTTGGCGATCTCGATGGACATAGTGGTGCGTTTACCCCTTGTTTCAGCGCCTACGCCCGGATCGGCCACCGCTGGCGGCGCGCCCGGGAACGGCGTGGACGGATTGGGTGGCGGCGCGTTCCTGCTCGTCGTCGTAGCGCGCGTAGGCGTCGACGATCTCGGCGACCAGCCGGTGGCGGACGACGTCGGAGCTGGACAGCTCGGCGAAGTGCACGTCCTCGACATTCTGCAGGATCTCGCGAACGATCTTGAGACCGCTGGTGGTGCCGCCCGGCAGGTCGACCTGGGTGACGTCGCCGGTGACCACGATCTTGGCACCGAACCCGAGCCGGGTCAGGAACATCTTCATCTGCTCGGGAGTCGTGTTCTGCGCCTCGTCGAGAATGATGAACGCGTCGTTGAGCGTGCGACCCCTCATGTAGGCCAGCGGGGCGACCTCGATCGTGCCCGCCGCCATCAGGCGCGGGATCGACTCGGGGTCGAGCATGTCGTGCAGCGCGTCGTAGAGCGGCCGCAGATAAGGGTCGATCTTTTCGTTGAGCGTGCCGGGCAGGAAGCCCAGCCGCTCGCCGGCCTCGACCGCGGGACGCGTCAGGATGATCCGGCTGACCTGCTTGGCCGTCAACGCCTGCACGGCCTTGGCCATCGCCAGATACGTCTTGCCGGTTCCGGCCGGGCCGATGCCGAAGACGATCGTGTTCTCGTCGATGGCGTCGACGTAGCGCTTCTGGCCCAGCGTCTTGGGCCGGATCGTCTTGCCCCGGCGGGACAGGATGTTGAGCGTCAGAACCTCGGCCGGCCGCTCGGCGGTGGCGTCTTCGAGCATGGCGACCGTGCGCCGCACGGAGTCGACGCTGAGCGTCTCACCGCGCTCGATGAGTTCGATCAGCTCGGAGAAGAGGCGTTCGGCGGTGGCGTTGTCCGCCGGGTCGCCGGTGATGGTGATCTCGTTGCCACGGACGTGGACGTCACTGGCGAGAGTTCGCTCGATGAGCCGCAGGATTTCGTCCTTGGCACCCAGCAGGTTCACCATGATCTTCGGGTCGGAAACCGAGATCTTGGTCTGCACCCGCGCCGCGCCGGAGGAGCCCGCGCTGGAAGGGTTCGGCGTACCGGTCATAGGGCGGCCCAGTGGGCCTCCGCCACCTGCTCTCTCACTCTTCGTCGCCCGATCGGACGGCGTACTGAAGGATCGTGCCATCGTATCCGCTCGGCCGCCGCAACGCCGATGCCATTATCGCCGGAAAAGGGACGCCTGGCTCACTCGGCGCCGTCGGATGCGGAACCACCGTCGAAGCCCTGCTGGACGCGGGTCATCCGGTAGGTCGCCCAGTGCATCCGTACGACCTCGCCCGAGTCGTCGCGGGTCAGCCGCAGCAGTTCGCCCGTCTCGCGTCCGCTGACCGTCCGCAGCACGTCGGGCTGCCCGGACAGGGGCTCGAAGACGGCCGGGGGGAAGTCCGGGGGCAGCTCGGTGAGACGCGCCCGCAGGGAGCCGTCGTGCCAGGAGAAGACGAACGGGGTGCCTTCGCTGTACCAGTGACCCAGGATCGACCGGTACTCCCGTGGGGCGGGCGCGGCGATCTTCCACGGGCGGATGTCGGCCGGGTCGAGTTCGACCGCGAGTTTCAGCAGTTCGTGCACGATCTCGTTGATCACCCGCGAGGTGCCGGACGATCCGAGGACGGCCGCCGCGAGCCCGTCCGGAACGCCCTCGCCGCCCCGACGCCCGTACGCGGAAGCCAGGAACCCCGGCATCGCGCCGTCGTGCCCGACGTGGGTGGCCCACTTGCCCTGGGGCTCGATGATCAGGCCCAGCCCGAAGCCGCTCTGCCAGACCGCGTCGTGCGTCACCGTGGCCGGGAAGCGCATCTCGTCGACGGTCGAGGCGGCCAGCACGCGGCCGTGCGGGTCGGCGACCGCCGGGTGGGCCAGGAAGGCGCCCCACGCGGCCATGTCACCGGCGGTGCTCCAGAGCTGCGCGGCCGGGCCGACCCCACCGAGGTCGGTCTGCGGCTCGGGGCGGGCGGCGTCGGACCAGTCGTCGACCAGGTAGCCGACGGCGGCCTGCGGCGGCGGGTTCAGCGTGGTCGCGGTGAGCCCGAGCGGGGCCAGCACCCGGTCGCCGACCACCTCGGTCCAGGAGCCGCCGCGCAGCCGGGCCACGAGCTGGCCGAGCACCGCGAAGCCGAGGTTGGAGTAGTGGTAGCGGCGGGCGTTGGGCAGCACCCGTTCGGCCCGGTCGAGCTGGGCCAGCACCTCGGTGGCGTCGGGTGCCTTCAGCGTGTCCCAGATGTCCCCGTACGGCTCCCGCTGGAACCCGGCCGTGTGCGACAGCAGCCGCCGGATCGTCGCGTCGCCGTGTGCCGGCACGTCGAGGTGCTCGGCGATCGGGTCGTCGAGGTCGAGCAGCCCGTCGTCGCGGCACTGCATCACGAGGACGGCGGTGAACGTCTTGGTGATCGACCCGATCCGGAACCGGGTGTCGGCGCCGAGCGGGTGGACCGGGTTGCCGGAGTCACCGACGGTGAACACCCAGGGCTCGCGGTCGGCGCGGTGCAGCGCCACCGAGAGGGCGGGGACGCGGCCGTCGGCCTGCGCTTTGCGGACGACCCGCTCGTAGCGGGCGGAGGCGGTCACCGGGCGGCCGGGGTCAGGCACTGGTTCTCCATCCCCATGATCTTAAGGTGGCACCGATGGGCCATGAGGATGGGAGCGCTTCCATGACGGATGTCGAGCACCTGCTGACGCAGTTGAGCCTCGACGAGAAGGTCTCGCTGCTGGCCGGGCAGGACTTCTGGTCACTGCCCGCGATCGAGCGGATCGGGCTGCGCTCGCTGGTGATGTCGGACGGGCCGATCGGCGTACGCGGGGTCGGCTGGGCCCCCGACGACCCGTCGATCGCGTTGCCCAGCCCGACCGCGCTGGCGGCGGCGTGGGACGTCGAACTCGCCGAGCGGGCGGGGCGGCTGCTCGGCCAGGAGTCGCGGCGCAAGGGGGTGCACCTGCTCCTCGGGCCCACGGTGAACCTGCAACGCACGCCCCTGGGCGGCCGCCACTTCGAGTGCTACTCGGAGGACCCGCTGCTCAGCGGCGAGATCGCGGTCGGCTTCGTGCGCGGGGTGCAGCGGCACGGCGTCGGCACCACGGTGAAGCACCTGGTGGGCAACGACTTCGAGACCGACCGCATGGAGGTCGACGTCCGGATCGGTGACCGGGCCCTGCGCGAGATCTACCTGGCGCCGTTCGAGCGCGTCGTGCAGGCCGGCGGCTGGGGTGTGATGAGCGCCTACAACAGTGTGAACGGGTTCTCGATGGCCCAGAACGGCCCGATCCAGGACACGATCCTCAAGCAGGAGTGGGGCTTCGACGGGGTGGTGGTCTCGGACTGGCGGGCCGCCCGCTCGACGGTCGGGGCGGCCCGGGGCGGGCTGGACATCGCGATGCCGGCGCTGGAGAACCCCTGGGGCGAGAAGCTGGTTTCCGCCGTACGGGCGGGAGAGGTCCCCGAGGAGATCATCGACGACAAGGTCCGTCGTGTCCTGCTGCTCGCCCAACGGGTCGGCGTGCTCGACGGCGGCCCGGCCGTGACGATCCCGGACGACCTGGACGGCGACACGATCGCGCACGAGGTGGCGGCCCGCTCGTTCGTTCTCGTCCGCAACGAGAACTACACGCTCCCCCTCGAACCGGCCGCCCTCACCAAGGTGGCCGTGATCGGCGCGCTCGCGACCGACGCCCGGGTGCTCGGCGGCGGCAGCGCCCAGGTCTCCCCGCCGCACGTGATCTCGCCGCTGGCCGGCCTGGAGACGGCACTGTCCGGGGTGGACGTCGAGTACGCGATCGGCGCCGACCCGCGCCCGTTCCTGCCCGCCGCCCACGGTCCCGGATGGGCACCGACCACGGTGACCATGGGCGACCACTCGTTCCTGGTCGACCCGGCCGCGGTGCGCTGGATCGGTTCGCTGCCCGGCGGCCTCGACCCGGCCGGCATCGACGAGATCCGCCTGGAGACCACGTTCACGCCCGACACCGCCGGCGAGCACACGTTCGCGGTCTCCGGTTTCGGCACGTTCGAGCTCCGCGTGGGCGACCGACTGCTGTACGAGGGCACGCTGCACCCGCCGGGTGCGACCCGCGCCGACCTGCTGCTCTCCCCACGCGAGCAGCGCGCCACGGTGACGCTCGAAGCCGGCGTGGCAGTCCCGGTCGTGCTGCGCCAGAGCATCGCCCGCGGCATGGCCCACACGGTGTCGACGACCATCGGCCACCGCCCGCCCGGCCCCGACGACGAGGGCATGATCGCCGAGGCGGTGCGCCTGGCGGCCGGCTCCGACGTCGCCGTGATCGTGGTCGGCACCACCGAGCAGACCGAGTCCGAGGGCTTCGACCGCACGTCGCTGGCGCTGCCCGGCCGCCAGGACGAGCTGGTGTCGCGGGTGGCCGCGGCCAATCCCCGTACGGTCGTGGTCGTCAACGCCGGCTCCCCCGTGCTGATGCCGTGGGCCGACGAGGTGGCGGCGACCCTGCTCACCTGGTTCCCCGGTCAGGAAGCGGGCGCGGCGCTGGCCGACGTGCTGCTCGGCGTGGCCGAGCCCGGCGGGCGTCTGCCCACCACGTGGCCGCGCCGCGAGGAGGACTGTCCCGTCTTCGCCATCGAGCCACGGGACGGCGAGGTGGCGTACGGGGAAGGCGTCTTTGTGGGTTATCGGGGCTGGCTGCGCTCCGGGGTGGCGCCGCTCTACGCGTTCGGGCACGGCCTGGGCTACACCACGTGGCAGTACGAGGAAATGGTGGTGACGGAGACCGAGGCCGTGGTGACGCTGACCAACACCGGGGCTCGGGCGGGCCGCGAGGTGGTGCAGCTCTACGTCGGGTCGTCGCCGGTGGATCCGGAGCGGCCGGAGCGCTGGCTGGCCGGTTTCGAGAACGTGGAGGCGCGGCCGGAGGAGACGGTGACGGTACGGATCCCGCTGCCGCCGAGGACGTTCGAGGTCTTCCAGGACGGCGGCTGGGTGCGGCGTACGGGCGAGTACCGCGTGATCGCGGCACACGCGCTGGACGAGCCCCGATTGACGGCCACGCTGGTCGTATAGATCGCGGGCGTTATCCACAATCTCGCTCTGTCCACAGGACAGCCTCCGCCCACCAGCCAAGATCGCCCCCGCGGACGATAATGGCGGTGGGCGGGGGTACCCCCGGTAGGGCGGGCCCCCTGTTTTCCGGCGTTTCCGCAGTTCAGGCGTGTCCCCGCGCCGAGCGTGTCCGGCCCTGCCAAGCCGCCCACAGGGTCGCGTAACGCCCCCCAGCCGCGACCAGAGCATCATGCGTGCCCACTTCCAGCACCACCCCGTGCTCGAGCACCACGATCCGGTCCGCCCCCGCCGCCTGGGTCAGCCGGTGCGCGACCAGCAACGTCGTCCGCCCCTTGGTCGCCGCCAACGCCGACTCCTCCAGCTCGCGCGCCCCCGCACTGCCGGCCTCGGCCGTGGCCTCGTCCAGGATCGCGATCGCCGGGTCCAGCAGCACCAGCCGGGCCAGCGCCAACTGCTGCGCCTGGGCCGCGGTCAGCGGATGGCCGCCCTCGCCGACCACCGTCGCCAAGCCCCCGGGCAGGCAGCGGGCCCAGTCCAGGGCGCCGACCTGTTCCAGGGCGGCCTCCGCGGCCTCGACCGTCGCCCCGGGGGCGGCCAGGCGCAGATCCTCGATGAGCGGGCCGGCGAACACGTGCGACTCCTGGGTGATGATCGCGACGATGCCGGGGGCCAGCTCGTCGACCGGCACACCGCCGACGGCGGCCGTGCCCGAGCGTGGCCGCAGCAGACCGGCCGCGATCGAGGCGACCGTGGTCTTGCCGGCGCCGGTCGAGCCGACCAGCGCGACCCTCTCGCCGGGCGCCACCCGCAGGCTGATGCCGCAGAGCACGGGCACCTGTTCCTCATAGCCGAAGGTGACGGCCCGCAGGGTGAGGTCGGTGCCGGTGGGCGTACGGGTGCCGGTGGGTGCCACCGGGAGCGTGCCGACGCCGACGAGCCGGGCCAGTCCGGCGCCGGCCGCCTGGATCTCGTCGAACGTGAACAGGATCATCGAGACCGGGTTGAACAGGCGATGGAACAGCACCGCGGCGGCAGCGGTCTCGCCGACCGTGACGTTCCCACCGGCCCGTACGGAGAAGAAACCGGCGAACAGGATCGTGGCGAGACCCAGCAGCTCGGCCCGGCTGATCCGGCCCACGAAGCGGGTGAACAGCGAGAACACGCCGACCGACAGGTCGCGGGCGCGGGCCGAGGCGCCGTCGATGGCGTCGAGGTGGCGGCCTTCGAGGCGGTAGGCGTGGACCGTCCGTACGCCCTGCAGGCTCTCCATCAGCAGCTGGGAGCGGGCGCCGACCGCGGCCCGCTCGGCGGCGTAGATGGGGGCCGAGCGGGGCAGGTACCAGCGCAGCGCCAGCAGGTAGGCGGGCATGGCGGCCAGACCGGCCAGACCGAGCCGCCAGTCCAGCCCG
Source organism: Paractinoplanes ovalisporus (assembly GCF_016834655.1). Taxonomy (GTDB): domain Bacteria; phylum Actinomycetota; class Actinomycetes; order Mycobacteriales; family Micromonosporaceae; genus Actinoplanes; species Actinoplanes ovalisporus. The sequence goes on along the minus strand of NZ_JAENHP010000021.1, from coordinate 88,558 downwards.
AACATGGCGGTCACGCTGAGCACGGCCAGGAACAGCGCCGAGATCACGGTCGGCATGAACTCGGCGGCCGCCGTCCCGACCGCGGCCACGTCGGCGCTGACCCGGGCCAGCAGGTCGCCCCGCCCGGCCCGGTCGAGGGTGTGGGCGGGCAGGCGCAGCGCGGTGCCCACGGTCTCCTCGCGCAGGCTGGCCAGGATGCGTTCGCCAAGGCGGGTCACCAGCGTCGTGGTGGCTCCGGCGGCGACCCCTCCGAGCAGGGCGATCGCCGCGACGAGCACGCCGATCGGCACCAGCGTGGCCGAGGCGGCCCCATCGCGTACGAGGTCGACGAGCATGCCCAGCGCGGTCACCGGCACCACCGACGCACCAGCCGCGCCCAGCCCGGTGGCGACCGTGAACGCGGCCTCGACCCGGCGGGCCCGCAACTGCCCGCACAGCCAGGCCCACGTCTGCCGCGGAGTCGCCACCGGTAAGGCCTGACTCATCGGAGAACCACCGCCCGGTATCCGTCGTCGGTGGCGGCCAGCGACGCGTGCGTGCCGGTGGCCACGATCTCGCCGTCGCGCAGCACGACCACGCGGTCGGTGATCGCGAGCAGCGCCGGGGAGGTGGTGACCAGCAGCGTGCCCAGGGTCGAACCCGGCCCGTGCCGCAGGGCACGGATGCCCCGCGCGATGGCGTGCTCGGTGACCGCGTCGACCGCCGTGGTCGGTTCGTGCAGCACCAGCAGGCGGGGGCGGGCGAGCAGGGCCCGGGCCAGGGCGAGCCGTTGCCGCTGGCCGCCGGAGAGGGCGGCGCCCCGGTCGGCGATGGCGTGGTCGAGTCCGTCGGGATGGGCGGCCACGACGTCGTCGGCCGCGGACGCGCGCAGCACGGCGGGCAGTTCGTCCCCGTCGGCGTCGATCAGGTTGTCGCGGATCGTGCCGCTGAACAGCTCGGGGAGATGCGGCGCGACCAGCACGTCGGGGGAGCCGTCGTCGAGCAGGGCCACCAGTGCTCCGGCGTCGGGTTCGACCACCACACCCACACACTCCCCCCGTACGGGGGAAATCGGGTTGTCACCCGCCGGCGGGTCGGCCGGCACCAGGTCGAGCACCGCCTCGATCCGCTCGGCCGACGCGCGGGACGAGGCGAACCAGCCGGGTGCGGCCGAGAGGGTGGCGAACGGCTCGCCCAGGAAGGCGGCCAGGCCGATCACGGTCACGAGCTCGCCCGCCGAGATCCGGCCGGTCAGCGCGAACCAGCCGGCCAGGATCGCGATGCCACAGGCGACCAGCGTGCTCACCGTGTCCGAGGCGGCCTGGAACCAGCCCAGCGTCTTGGCGGCCCGCATCGTGGCGCCGAGCGACTCCCGGCTGGCCTCGCGGTAGCGGCGGGCGGCGGCGTCCTGGGCACCGATCCCCCGCAACGGCCGCAGCCCGGTGACCAGGTCGGTGGCGAGCGAGGCAGCCCGGCCCGCGATCTCCTGCCGGGCGGTGACCCGCCGCGTGATCCGGGGCGCCGCGCGTTGCAGGCCGATCAGCACCACGGGCGTCCCGATCAGAACCACCAGCCCCAGAGGTACGGAGATCAGGCACAGCCCGACCGCACTGATGGCCGTCGCGACCAGCGCGCCGAACAGGCGGGGCAGATAGTCGAGCAGGTACGACGTGGTGTCGGCGTCGGTGGTGGAGATGGTCAGCACGTCGCCCGTACGGACCTCGGTGCGCGGGTCGAGAACCTTGGCCGCCACCTCGAGCCGCAGGCCGTGGGCCTCGTCGGCGATCGCCCGCATGAGCTGCCGGGCGCCCGTACGGTAGGCGACCGTGAGCACCAGGTAGAGCAGTCCCAGCACGCTCACCCAGCAGATCAGCGTGCCCAGTTCGCGGGTCGCGACCGCCCGGTCGACGATCACGCCGATCAGGATCGGGACCAGCGCCTCGCATCCCTGGTGCACGCCGATGAGCAGACTGCCGGACAGGACCCGGCCGCGGTTGCGGAGCAGAGCCCGCCAGAGGAGGTTCACGCCCGTCGGCGCGCGACCGGAGACGGCACGGTCGCACGGTGGCCTGAATCGACACTCATCGACTACCGACCTTGGCCCGGCAATTGCGTCAGATCAAGGGTCTGTCCCACTCAGTGCACGGACGTCGTCGCTCTTGGTCCACATCTTCGGTAACGCTGTGTGATGATTGCCATTCTCACGGAGCGTAATTTCAGACTACAGTGGGATCCGTCCGGTTCTCCCGATTCGCCCGCTAGGACTCCCCGCATGTCGCTGACGCTCCCGACCTCCACGTACCGTGACCTGGCCCCGACGATCCACCGGCAGCGCCTGGTCGTGGAGGGCTACCCCACGTTCGTGATCACTGACGGGCACATCAAGGACTATCTGAGCAAACTCTCCGTAGTTACCGACATGATCACGCTGATTGATCCGGTGACCCACGTCAGCGACCTCTACGGCTGGGCCGGCTGGATCCACTGGGAGACCTCGGGCGCCCACTTCTATTCGTGGGAGCGACCCGTCTCGTTCTTCAGCGTCGACATCTACACCTGCAAGGCGTTCGACCCGGCCGACGTGGTCGCGTTCACCGAGAACTACTTCCGCACCACCGAGATCGTCGCCAAGGAGTTCTGAGCCGTGGCCTACAACCTCGATCACGCCGAGCTGACCCGCCGCACCGCCGCCGCCCTGGCCGCGCACCCCGCCACCGGCCGCTTCACCGCGCTGGCGGTCGCCTGGGACGACCCCATGGCCGACGTCGCCCGCACGGTCGAACGGCAGGTCTTCGAGGCCGCGTTCGGCAACGACACCGCGACGATGACCGCCGAGTACGGCGACTACGAGCGGCAGAGCCTGTTCTTCCTCGTGCTCGACCGGGACACCGGGCTTCCCGCGGGCGCGGGCCGGGTGATCGAGGGCGGCGGCAAGACCCTGGACGACGCCCCCGACCTGATCGGCCACGACCTGTCGGCCGTCGTCGAGGCGCACGGCCTGCACGACGGCGGCAAGATCTGGGACTTCGCCACGGTCGGGGTGCTGCCCGACTACCGGGGCGGCAAGTCCGGCTTGGCCGTCAGTTCGCTGCTTTACCGCACGTTCCTGCAGGCCGGCAAGCGCGCCGGGGTCAAGCACATCGTGGTGATGCTGGACCACCGGGCCCACCGCAACATGACGTTGCTCGGGGCGCCGCTGGTGGCGATGGCGGGCTCGGAGCCGTTCGAATATCTGGGGTCGGCGTCGACGCGGGCGCTCTACGTGCCGTTCGCCGAGCTGGAACCGGCGATCGCCGAGCAGGGGCGGCGGTTGCGGAGGCCGGTGGGGGCGTTCGAGGGCGAGATCCGGGCGCGGGGGTTGCGGCGGTTGCTGATCCGCCGGGCCGCGGCGCGGGTGTCCGAGCAGGTCGCGACGGGCCAGGGCCTCAACGAACACATCCTGCTGCCGGGCCTGGAACGCCGCCGCTACCGCAGCCTCAAGATCCGCCGCTAGTACTACTCCACCCCACCCACCCGGGGGCTGGCCCAAGCTATCGCACTGTCAAGTCAGCGCGGCCATGTTATCCACAGCGGCGCTCCTCAGCGCCGTGCCTGTGGACAACCGCGAGCCGGCGCTACCAGCGGCCCAGCCGCGTCGAGAGCACCGACAACGCCGCCACACCGGCAGTTGACGTGCGCAACACCTCGCGGCCCAGGCGCACCGGTGTGGCGGATGAGAAGGCCGCCAGCTCGGCGTCACTGATCCCACCTTCGGGACCGACCACCAGCACGATCTCGCCCGACGACGGCAGCGGCACGGTGGTCAGCCGTTCCGTGGCTTCCTCGTGCAGCACGAACGACGACGAAGAGAGGCGCGCGGCCACCTGCTTGGTCGAGACGTCCGGGTCGCCGCCGACGGTTGGGAGCCACGTACGCCGGGCCTGCTTGGCCGCCTCCCGCGCAGTTGCAGCCCACTTGTCGCGCGCCTTGAAACCCCGGTCTCCGCGCCACTGGGTGACCGAACGCGACGCCGCCCACGGCAGGATCTCGTCGACGCCGATCTCGGTCATCGCCTGCACGGCCAGCTCACCCCGGTCGCCCTTGGCGATGCCCTGCACGACCACCAGCCGCGGGTCGGGGGCCGGCTCGGGGGAACGGGAAACGACCGTACCGGAAACCGTGCCTTTGCCGACCGCCTCCACGACACACGTCGCGGAAGCGCCGCGCCCGTCGCTCAGCAGGATCGTCTCGCCGGGGCGGATCCGCTGGACGGTGGCGGCGTGATGCCCCTCGGGCCCGTCGAGCGTGAACGCGTCACCGACGGGCAGGGCGTCGATCAGGAAAAGCGGGGCAGACACCCCCGCACGCTACCGAACCGGTGAGGCGCCGGGGACAACACCACGACCGTCCGCGTCAATGTCACGCCCAACCCGTTCGATGACTCGCGACGTGCGGACGCATGTGCTTAGCCTGGCGGGAAAGACCGGAGGGGGACGGGCTGATGCGGCTGCACGTCGCGGTGTTCGACGACCACGATCTCGTACGGGGAACCCTGGCGGCCGATCCACGCCTGCGGGTGCTCGAGCCCGGTTCGGAAAACCCTTGCGACGTACGGCTTCTGGACCCGCTCGGGGCAGCGCCACCTGACCTCGTACGGGAAATGCTTGCCGACGCCGTGCCCACAGTGGTCCACACGAACGCCGTGGACGCGCGGGCGAAGGTCGCGGCCTGGGCGAGCGGCGCCAACGACGTGGTCGTGAAGGGGCTGGGCGCGACCCACCTGGCCGACACGCTCTGCCGGGCCGTCACCCACCCGTTCCACCTCGGGGCCGGTCTCGCGCAGGCCATCGTCGACGTGACCGGGCGCGACGGCCTGCCGGTCGAGGCCCGCCTGCGCGAGGTGCTGGGCCAGGCCCGGCGCGGACGGCGGCTCACCGCGGCCCTGCAGCAGGCCGGGCTGAGCGGCGAGCGGTACGAGGCGGAGATCCGGGCCCTGCGCGAGACGTTGCGGCAGGCCGGGCTCGACCTGCGTCCCACGCCGGCGGTGCCCCGGCAGCGGGAAGCCCTCGTCCTGTACGCCGAGGGGCACAGCCTGACCGAGATCCAGCAACGGTTGCACGTCAGCGCGGACACGCTGGTCGAGCTGCTGACCCCCGTTCCCGACCGGTTGCGCGCCGACCTGGACGGGTTTCAGCCCTGATCACCCGGCTTCCTGGTGGCCCGGATGCGGGCGATCGCCTCGTCCCACTCGTCGGAGTCTTCGGCGCGGCCGGAGCGTATGTAGAAGTGGTCGGGGTCGGCGACAACGGCCCAGATCAGCGTGGTGACCACGCCGAACGCGACCGCCGTCCCGATACCCTGGGCGAGATCTTCGAACCAGTTGTAGAACGCCGGATACAGCGCGGCCTCGATCTGCGGGATGCGGTCGCCGATGGTGGCCGCGGTCAGCGTGCCGAAATAGTCGCGCAGATATCGGGGCTGGCTGGCGTCGGCGCCGATGGTGATGATCCCGAAGAAGAAGACTCCGATGGCGCCGCCCAGGGCCCAACTGCGCGCCCACCGCACGCCTTTGCGGATCAAGGGCGCCATTCCCGCGTACGCGAGACCGGCCGTTCCCAGGACGATCAGCGTGACCGCTCCCCGCCCGTCCCGGATGAGGGCGGGCGGGATGATGCCGTACTCGTTCTCGATGTCGTGCAGGAGCGCCGTCAGCCGATGCGCGTCGGGCGCGGCCCACCAGACGAGATCGAGAACGCCGGCCGTGATCAGCAGTGCACCGGCCGGCACCATGAGCCAGGCCAGCAGGGTCGCCGTCCGCACCGTGCGGGGCACTTCACTCCCCGTCATGCCCCGGATGTTAGACCCTCACCCCCAGTTCTGTGGGGCCTGCTGCCGGGTCGTGACGTTGATCCGATTGAAGAAGTTGGTCACCGCGATCCACAGCACGATCGCGGCCAGTTGCGGCTCGTCGAAGTGCTTGGCGGCTTCGTCCCAGACCGCGTCCGGTACGGCGTCCGGGTTGTCGGCCATCCGCGTGGCGTGCTCCGAGAGCGCCAGCGCGGCCCGTTCGGCGTCGCTGAACCAGGGCGTCTCCCGCCATACGGCCACAGTGAACAGCCGCTCGTCGGTCTCCCCGTTCTTCCTGGCGTTGCGGGCCCCCGACTCGACACAGGGCGCGCAGCCGTTGATCTGGCTGGCCCGCAGATGCACCAGTTCCAGAATCGCCGGGTCCACCCCCACCGAGTGCGCCGACTTGTAGAGGATGTTGATCGCCTTGACCGACTCCGGCAGAAAGCCGGCCGGGTTCTCCATCCGAGCCTGCATGATTCTGTCCTCCGTGTTTTTCACGGCGGCGCGTCACATCAACGCGCTCTGCTCCGTCAGACAGCCGACGGTTCGCACCGGCCCGATGTGACCGATGTGACGCAGGCCACTACAAGGAGCCCGACATGGAAGAGCGTTTCGAGGCAGCCCGCCCCCGCTTGCGCGCGGTCGCCTACCGCATGCTCGGCTCAACCGCCGAGGCCGAGGACGCCGTACAGGAGGCTTGGCTGCGCCTCAACCGCACCGGCTCCGAGCACATCGACAACGTCGACGCCTGGCTGACCACGGTCGTGGGCCGCGTCTGCCTCGACATGCTGCGCTCCCGGACGTCCCGCCGCGAGACCGCCCTGACCGAGTCCCCCACCGCCCACACCCCCGAGGACGAGGCGTTGCTGGCCGACTCGGTAGGCCTGGCCCTGTTGGTCGTCCTGGAGACCCTGACTCCCGCCGAGCGCTTGGCCTTCGTGCTGCACGACTTGTTCGCGGTCCCGTTCGACGAGGTGGCCCCCATCGTTGGCCGCTCCCCTTCGGCGGCCCGCCAGCTGGCCAGCCGAGCCCGCCGCCGGGTCCGTTCCCAGCCCGCCGACCGTCCCGCCGGCCGCGAAATCGTGGACGCCTTCCTGGCCGCTTCCCGAGACGGCGACTTCGAGACCCTGTTGAGCCTCCTCGACCCCGACGTCCACCTGCGCATGGACGAGCAGTACCTCGACCTGCCGACCGAGATGCACGGAGCCCGAGACGTCGCGCAGTTCTACTTGGGCCGCGCGCAGGGCGCCTACCCGGCCCTCATCAACGGCGAGCTGGGCATCCGGGTCGCCCCCCACGACGACACCATGCTGGTCGTGACCATCACCGTGACCGACGGCCGGATCACAGCCCTGAACGCCGTAACCAACCAAGACCGCCTGCGAGAGCTGGAGATCCTGCCCCTGTAACAGAACCGGTCATCGTTCCTCGATCCACAGACCGGAACCTGTCCTTAACGGCGGATTCGATGATGAATTACGGAGGGAGGGGCAGACGCGAAATCGGCAACGGTCGCAAGTACCGAGCTCCGCCGCCCTGTAATCTGTTGCCCGGGTCGCATATCATCAGCGATAAGGCTATGCGGCGATCATAAGGCGGAAATCGTGGAACACCACACCAAGACGCCCCAATTTGATCTGACTACCGTCAACGCCATTCAATCATTATTCACATCAGGGCCGCCTGATCCATGGGGCCAGAGACTTGTCGCCGACTTCGTCGACCTCATCATCTGGCACGACCAAGTCAAGTGCCCGGTAGCGGTCCCACCCGGCGTTTCCAGCATCGATGACACCACTGCGACACCAAAAATTCTCACTGACCTTCAGCGACGAGATCCAGGCTGGCTCGTATTGGATCTTGCACCATCAGTTGGGCACAGAGTACTCGTGCCCGACCTGCTCGATCCCATTCTGGCGGAGTTCGCGGCTTTCGTGGCCGCCAACGCCCGAGATGTTCGAGGATTTTTGAGTGTGCACGAATCCCGCTGGATAGCAAAGCAGACTCAACACAGATCTGGAGACGCGGGGAGTCATCACGTCTTTGACCTGCCGTCCCTGGTTGCGAACAGGCACACGGAGCGCATTCTGCATAGCATCGGCGCAAGCTCCGAACAGGTGCTCTACCTGGTCGACCTCGTTCTGAAATACCTGATCTACGCCGAACGGGCGAACGGTGGCTATTATCTGACCCACCCGATCCGCGGTAAGCAGTCCTTCGAATTCCTGCATCGATCAGAAGCACCTGCCAACGGCGTACTGAAAACTATCCCGTTCAGACTCGGTCCATCGATCGCGCTTATGGCACGGGGCCGCGATGAGGATTGGTTCACGAGCATGCTGCACGAAGCGCGTGGTCATGTTCGGAGCGAAGGCTTCACCGAACTTCGCTCGCCCGGTTCCGTCAGCCGAGAGTCGCTGCGCGAGCTCAGCGCCAAGCTGAAGCTGCCGGCCAACGTCCGAGGCTATGACCGCCTCGAACGAGCCAGCAGTATTGCGACCGCCGGGACCGGCCTTGTCGGCAGCCTAGTGTCATCCAACATGTGGCCGGCCGTGCTCGGGTCGGCGGTCACCATCGCCACAGAAGTCTGGACCGGACACGTCCCCTCTCGAATCTCACAAGTATCCTGGCTTCAATGGATGTTCGAATGGCCGGTTGAAAAGCAAGCATCATCCAGCGATAAGTGATCACTCTCGCCGATATCTCCGGTTCACAGCTTGGCCGCTAGACGAGATCGCCCCTTCCTGCTATTGACCGCCGCCAAGCGGCGCGTCCCTTATGGTGTCGCCGACTCCCGCAGCGATGGCGAGTTCGAGCGGTCTTGCGAACATGACCAGGGGCCTGAGCGGCAAGCCTGCGGCTTGGCGGGACCAGCCGGCGGTAACGACGGCACATGCTGCTCGTGACGATCACCGTCACCAACGGCCGGGTCACAGCCCTGAACCAGGACCGTCTGCGCGAAATCGAAATCCTGCCGCTGTGACGGAGGGTATTGCCAGTTCAAGGAGGGTGCCGCCAGAGTTTGATCATGGGGACTTGGGGACATCTGTCGGCGCGGCAGTGGAAGCTTCTTCAGCAGGTCGCTGACGGCGATGATCTCAGCGGGCCGGACGGTCTACGGCAACGGATCACGGCCTTGAGCCTGAACAGCAAGCGGCTGGTGCAGTTCAGCCGGCGCGACGACGTGCAGCGGGTGGAGATAACCGCCGCCGGGCGGACCTATCTGAAGAAGGGGCCCCGGCCCACGGGCCTGCCCGACGACGCCGCCCGGCAACGCAAGGCCGACACCGGCCGCCGCGTCGAAGAGGAGCGGCAGCGGGTGGCCCGCGACCTGATCGCGGCGATTCAACGAGCCGGCGGAACCCTTCGCCTGGCCAACCCCGGCCCCGTGTCGCGTGCCTCTCACCGGCAGGCACTCCACTCGGCCGTTCAGTACGGCCTCGTCCCGGACGGTTTCCAGCTCGACCACACCGGCCGCAGCTCAGGCGACCTCATCATGCGACTCGTCCCCGAAGAGGACCCGCTTGCTGCCGATCCGCTGATCGAAGCATCACCTGTGGACAGTTCCGACCTCGCCGGCCTCGGAGCGAACTCCTGCTGCCTGCAGGTGTCCGACGCGCTGTTGCCTCGAGCCATCGATATCTTGCGCCTACTGGCCGAGCAGGCCCGGCCCCACGGTCGTGTTGTTCTGAGCAATGCTTCCGACCATCCCGAGCTCTACCTCGTGATGGAAGGCGATCGCTTCGCGCTGGCTGTCCGGGAGAAGGACGACGGGGCGACGCCGGGGCAGCTGACCCTGGAGATCGGTCGTCCGGGCGAAGACGACTTCCTCAGTTGGTCCGACCACCGACGCACCACGATCGAACGACGGATGCCACGGATCCTCCGAGAATTCGGTTATGCCCGCGCCGCGCGCATCGAAGCCGCCCACGCCGGTGAGGCCATCCGGCCGGAAAGCATCACGGAGCGCCTGGAGCGGGCGGAACAACCCCGCGAACAGCCAGAAGAGCCTCGCGAGCATCCGGCGAGATCGAGAGCGGCGGCCGCACGGCGGGCGAAGGCATTCCAGGAGGCTCTCGGCGCCTGGTCCGCTGCGCAGGAGATTCGGGCGTTCTGCGACGCACTCATGATGGCCGGCGTGCACGACGATCCCGACATCGCCGCCAACCGGGCCCACTGGATCGCATGGGGCCGGGCCGAGGCCGACCGCATCGATCCCTCGCACGGAGAAGGCCTCGCCTACACGCCGTTCGACCAGGAGTAGCCGAGCAGATCCGGCCGGCTCGCTGACCGATCAGAAAGCCAGCACGATCCGGCCGTCGGCCTCTCCAGCCGACTGGCGTGTCCAGCCGGTGGCCACGTCGGCGAACGGCACGACCTCGTGTGTGACGGTGAGGTTGCCCTCGGTGGCGTGGGCGGCCACCACACCGAGGGAGTCGGCCCGCTCGCCCACCGACAGGCCGTTGTTGGTGTAACCCAGGATCTTCAGCGAACCACTGCGCAGCGTTGCCGAGTCCAATGGGGCGGTTGCGCCGGCTGAGCTGCCCAGATTGACCAGGCGGCCGCCGGGACGCAGCACCCGCAGAGCGGCCGCCGCGGGCACGCCGAAGACCGGGTCCAGCACGAGATCAACCAGACCCGCGACCGCCTGCAACCGGGAAGCCAGGGAAACCGGGTCGTCGGACGGCAACAATTGCACGGTCTCCACCGCGCCCAGTGAGCGGGCGCGGTCGAGGGCCGCCGCCGAGCGGGACACCGCTATCACCCGGGATGCGCCGCCGAGCAGGGCCAGCTGGATCGCGGCCTGGCCGACCACCCCGCCGGCTCCGAGCACCACGACCACCTCGCCCGCAGCCAGGCCGCCGGTTCGGGTCAGGGCGGCATGTGCGGCCACCGCCGACAAACCCAGGGCCGCGATCAGGGGCAGGGGCGCCGATGGGGGCAGGGGGACCACATCCACGTACGGGATGACGACCTCGGCGGCCATGCTGCCGTCACCTGGACGCATCCCGGCGGACGTCGCGAACCAGACCGGTGTGCCGTCCTCGCGATGGCCGACTCCCTGCACCCCGGGTACGTACGGGGTCGCGGGTTGTCCGAAGTAGCTTGTGCCCGACGCGCAGAGCAGGTCGAGCGGGGTGATCGGCGCCGCCACGACGCGGATCGGGACCTCGCCCGCGTGGGGGACGGGCGGCCGCCTCTCCTCGATGGACGGCGGGCGACCGCACACCCGCAGCACGGCCGCGGGAATCATGTGGCTATGTCCGGGTAGGGCAGGTTGAAGTGGGCCATCCGGGCACCGTACGCCTTCTGGTACTCCAACGGCTCGGTGTTGTCGCGCTCGAACATGGCGATGAACAGCGTCAGCGTCAGGAACGGGTGGGCGCCCAGCTCGAACAGCTTGACGTGGTCGTGCGCGATCAGCGCCGTACGTTCCTCGTCGGTGAAGCGCAACCACGTGCTGGCCTCACCGGTGAGGCAGTTCAGCACCATGTTCGCGCGCGAGTCCTCCCACCACGTGACCAGTTCGGCCGGCGTGGCGCGGTATCGCTCCACGAGGTCGGGGTCGCGGTCCACTGTGTAGAGGAACTTGTTCAGCAGATACTTGCTCACAGCGAACCTCCGGACGACGAGGAGGGGTACCAGGTGAAGTAGGCCTCCATCGTGTGGAACAGGTCGAGCGTGTCCACGTAATCGGCCTTCGCTCCGGCGCCGGCCACACCCATCATCAGCATGAAATCCATGAACCCGTGGGTGGCGTTGCCGGGCGAGTGCAGGCTGTCCAGGGTCACCTCGCGCAGGCAGTTGTCGAGGTCGCCGGTCGCGATCCACTCGACGGCCCGCCGGTCGAACTCGGGGTCGGGGCCGTGCGGGCCGAACTGCCGGGGGCCGCCCAGCTCGAGCGACAGGTGCCCGGTCCCGATGACCGCCACCCGCAGGTGCGACGGCCACGATTCGACGATGCGCCGGATCGACTCGCCCAGCTTGACGAAGCGGGACGGCTGGGGCAGCGGCGGCGCGAAGATGTTGGTGTAGATCGGCACGATCGGCAGGTCGGCCTCGGGCCGCAGCGTGATGATCGGGCAGGTGATGCTGTGGTCGATGCGCAGCTCGTTGCTGAACGCCAGGTCGAATCCGTCGTCGAGGCCGGCCCGCAGGATGTGCGCCGAGAGGTCTTCCTGGCCCTTGAGCAGCATGCGGGGCAGGCCGAACTCGCGTTCCTCGTTGTACCAGTTGGCGTCGTAGAAGGGCGCCTTGCCGACCAGGAACTGCGGCATGTTGTCGAGCCACAGCTGGTGGAAGTGGTCGGAGCCGACCATCACCAGCACGTCGGGGTTGGCCCGGGTCAGAGTCTCGCGGAAGGCCAGGATCTTGCGGGTCCACTCGTCGGCGAACGGCGGGCGGTCCTCACCCGTCGAAGTCGAGGCGCGGTAGTAGAACGGGTGGTGGGTGGACGCGATGACCGCGACGATGCTGGCCATGCCTCAATCCTTCCGGGGCTCGTAAACGGCATTACGGTCGACGGTGCGATAGATGTCCATGGCGATGGGATTGCGCCGCTCCTCGGCGATCTGGCCGAGCAGCCCGGCCGCCCGCGCCAGCAACGCGAACCCCCGGAGCAGGTCGGTCGGGAGCCCCAGGTCGGCCAGCGCCGCACCGCACACGCCGGCCCCGTTCAAAGGCAACCGCTTCCCGAGTACGGACGGGTGCACGCGCCCGATCGCCTCGAACAACCGCAGATGCGGCCCGCGCAGGCCTTCCTCCTCAGCGATCCGGAGAAGCACCGGCGTACGGGGATCCTGGTCCTTGTGAACGGGATGACCCAGGCCCGGGATGAAACGCTTGGCGGCCTTGGCCTGACGGACCGCCTCCAGAGCGATCACGTCGTAGTCCCGCTCGGTGCCGGCCTCGACCAGGGTCCGGGCGAGAAACTGTCCACAGTCCTCGGTCACGCCCAGGAACCGTGACCCGCCCCCGAGCAGCCCGGCCGCCATCGCGCCCTGCAGCGAATCGGGCGCCGACAGGTAGGTCAGGCGGGCCGCGATCGCCGTCGGCGTGAATCCGTGGTCGGCCAGCGCCACCAGCACCGCCTCGAAGACCCGTACCTCACCGGCCGTGGGACGACGCCCGGCGACCAGCCAGAACGCCAGCTCGCCGAAGCCCACCTTCCCCATCAGGTCGGCCGCGAGGTCTTGCCCCAGCAGCGAGATGGTCTCGGGCGTCGACGTGCCGAGGCCGGTCGGAAACGCTAGCTCCTCAGCCACTTACGGATCTCCTCGCCGTGCTCGTCCAGGCCGGGCGGCGGCAGCTCGTACCGCGGCCGGCTCTCACTGAAGGTGATGGGGTTGCGGATGCCGGGCACGCCGCCGGTGGTGACGACGGGGTCGAGCCCGACCTTCTCGGCGAACGCGACGCCGCCGTCGATCGTGTTGATGGGCGCGCACGGGACGCCGGCCGCGATGAGGTCGGAGAACCATTCGTCCTTCGTACGGCGGGAGAGCCGCTCGACCAGAATGGGGCGGAGTTCTTCCCGGTTGGCCGTGCGGTCCTGGTTGCGCCCGAAGCGTGGGTCGTCGGGCAGACCCGGCAGGTCGAGCACCTGGCACAGCTTGCGGAACTGCCCGTCGTTACCCGCGATCACGATCAGCTCGCCATCGGCGGTCGGCAGTGGTTCGTACGGGAAAAGGCTCGGATGCGCGTTGCCCATGCGGAACGGGATGGTGCCGCCGGCCACGAACCCGCTGGAATGGTTGACCAGCCCGGAGAGCGCGGAGCTGAGCAGGTTGACCTCGACGTGCTGCCCCCGCCCGGTCCGGGTCCGATGGTGCAGGGCGGCCAGGATGCCGATGTTGGCGTGCATGCCGGCCATCACGTCGAAGACCGAGATTCCCGCCCGGTACGGGGATCCGTCCGCGTCTCCGGTGAGGCTCATCAGCCCGGAGATGGCCTGCACCATCAGGTCGTACCCGGGCAGCCCGGCCCCTTCGCCGGTGCCGAAGCCGCTGATGCTCGCGTACACGATCTTCTCGTTCGCGGCGGCCACCGTGTCGTAGTCGAGCCCGAACCGCTTGAGCCCGCCCGGCCGGAAGTTCTCGATCATGATGTCGGCGCGGTGGGCCAGTTCCCGGGCGTCGGCCAGGTCGGCGTCGTTCTTGAGGTCGAGCGCGATCGACCGCTTGTTGCGGTTGATGCCCAGGTAGTACGTCGAGACCCCGTCCCGCACCGGCGGCATCCAGGTGCGGGTGTCGTCGCCGGACGGCCCCTCCACCTTGACCACCGTCGCGCCGAGATCGGCCAGGAGCATCGTCGCGTACGGCCCGGCGAGGATCCGGGAGAAGTCCGCGACCAGCAGGCCGGCGAGTGGGCCGTTCTCAGTCATGCGTACCGCCCGTTCTGCGGACACTCGTCCGCTCGATCAGAGTGCTACGTCGCACCACCCGTGTCAACGGGCGCTTCACACAGCCGAAACAAACTATTGACCCTGCAAGTGGCCGGGAGCACACTGACGCCACTCGGACTGACCGCTGGGCGGACAACAGTCCGGAAATCCAGGAGAGGATGGGCGATGATCTTCCGTAATGGCCTGGTTCTGACGATGGACGACTCGCACACTGTGCTCGAAAACGCCGACGTGCTCATCGTCGACGACAAGATCGCCGAAATCGGGCCGGATCTGACCGCGCCCGACGGTCACGAGGAGATCGACGCCTCCGGCGGCATCCTCATGCCCGGCATGGTCGACACCCACCGGCACATGTGGCAGACCGCGATGCGGGGCTACGGCGCCGACTGGACCCTCACGCAGTACTTCGTCTGGTACTACCTCGAGTCGGGCAAGCACTTCCGGCCCGAGGACATCCATGCCGGCAACCTGCTCGGCGCGCTCGAGGCCATCGACTCCGGCGTGACCACGACCGTCGACTGGTCACACGGCCTGCAGAGCACCGACCACGCCGACGCCGCGGTCGACGCGCTCGAATCAGTGCCGGGCCGCTTCGTCCTCGCGTACGGGAACATCCAACAGGGACCGTGGGAATGGGCGACGTCGCCGCAGTTCCAGGAGTTCTACCGCCGCCGCATCGACGGCGGGAAGCTGGCCGGCTTCCAGATGGCGTTCGACGTCACCGGTGACCCGGCGTTCCCCGAGAAGGCCGCGTTCGAGGTCGCCCGCGAACTGGGCGTCCCGGTCACCACGCACGCCGGGGTGTGGGGCGCGACCAACGACGACGGCATCCGGCTCATGCACGACAGCGGCTTCATGAGCCCGGGCAACGTCTATGTGCACGCGGCCACGCTCTCCAGCGACTCCTACCACCGGATCGCGGCCAGCGGCGGCTCGGTGTCGGTCTCGACCGAGAGCGAGCAGAGCGCGGGACAGGGTTACCCGCCCACCTGGCAGCTGCGCCGGCACGGGATCCCGGTGTCGCTGTCGATGGACACGAGCGTCTGGTGGAGCGGGGACCTGTTCTCGGCGATGCGCACCACGCTCAGCGCCGACCGGGCCCGCGAGCACCTCGAGGCGCACGGCAAGCAGGAGACGGTCACCCACCACCACCTGCGGGCCGAGCAGGTCGTCGACTGGGCCACCCGCGGCGGGGCGAAGGCGCTGGGCATGGACTCCTCGATCGGGGCGCTCACCCCGGGGCGCCAGGCCGACGTCGTACTGATCAAGAATGATGCCTCCCCGGTCATGTTCCCGGTGCTCAACCCGTACGGGCATGTGGTCTTCCAAGCAGCCCGGGGCGACGTGCACACCGTCGTCGTGGACGGCCGGACGGTGAAGCGGGACGGCAAGCTGGTGGACGCCGATCTGGCCGGCGCGCGGACCAAGGTGAACGCCACGATCGACCACCTGCGCGAGACGCTGGGCGAAGAGGCCTGGAAGCAGGGCATGAACCCGGACATCCCCGAGGCCCGGATCCTGCACAACCCGTACCAGTACACCAAGTAGGGTCCCGTTCCATGACCGACATCGGAAGGGGCGCCGGGCCCGACTTCATCGAGGCGCTGGCACGCGGCCTCGACGTCCTGCGCTCATTCCGTCCGGGCACCCCGGCCATGACGCTCAGCGAGATCGCCGGTCAGACCGGGCTCGCGCGGCCCACCGTGCGGCGCATCCTGATCACGCTGGAGGCCCTGGGATACGTGCGGGCCGACGGCCGGGGCTACGCGCTCACGCCGCGGGTGCTCGAGCTCGGGATGGCGTACGTGAACAGCCTGTCGATGTGGGATGTGGCCCGGCCCCACATGGAGAAGCTGGTCGCGCAGACCAACGAGTCGTCCTCGATGGCCCAGCTCGACGGTGACGACATCGTCTATGTGGCCCGGGTCGCCGTCCCGAAGATCGTCACGCTGGCGGTCACCATCGGCACCCGCTTCCCGGCCCCGGCCACCTCGATGGGCAAGGTGCTGCTGGCCGCGCTGCCCGCCGACGACCTGGCCGCGGTGCTGGCCCAGCCGTCCCGCTCGGGCATCACCGCACGCTGGCAGCCCACGCCGGCCGAGCTCGACGCCTCGCTGCGCGAGGTGCGGGCCAAGGGCTGGGCCCTGGCCGACCAGGACCTCGCGCCCGGCATCCGCTCGATCGCCACCGGCGTGCGCGACGGGGACGGCCGGGTGGTGGCCGCGATCAACGTGACCGTCCACGCCGCCGAGACCTCGGTCGAGACCCTGGTCGAGGACCACCTGCCCAAGCTGCTGCGGGCGGCCGCCGACATCAGCCACGACTGGTCATTGACGGCCGCCGTTCCCGCCGTGCGCTCGTCCTGATCCGGTGGCACGCTGATCGCGTGAGGCTCGTGACCGACCTTTTCGACCCCGAACCCGTGCGGTGGGGTCTGCGCGGCGACCCGTGGGTCTGGCGCGCGATGTGCGAGCAGCTCACCGGTCTCGCCCTGCCGCCTTCGGTGGGCGAGGTGGAGAGGCTGCTCCTGGCCACCTTCGACCGCGTGGTCGCGGTCGACCTGGCCACCGAACCGGCGCCCTGGGTGTTCCGCGAGGAGTTCGCCCACGGCGGCATGTCCAGCGGCAGCGTCCACATGGAGATGTGGCGGGCCGAACTGCTCCCGACCCTCGTCGACCGGGCCCGCAGCCGCCTCGACGGCTGAGCCTCAGCACACCGCGTCGGGCGCCGCGCCTTCCCGTTCCCGCTGGTCGGCCGCCTCGATCTCGGCGTCGATGTGCTTGCCGGTGCCCGGCGCGGCGGTCGCGGTGATCTCGTGGGCGATCCGCTGGAGCTGCCGCACCTGGGCCGAGGTCAGGTTGTCGAAGACCAGACGCCGAGCTTCCCGGACGTGTCCCGGCGCGGCCGCCACCAACGCCGCGTATCCCGCCTCGGTCAGCACGGCCTCGGTGCACCGGGACTCACCGGTGCCGCCCGACTGCCGCGTCACATAGCCCTGCTTCTCGAGCCGGCTCACCGCGTGTGACAGCCGCGACAGCGACCCGCCCGCCATGTGCGCCAGGTTGCTCATCTGCACGGCGTGACGCTCGGGCCGCGACAGCGAGCTGAGGATCGAGTATTCGAAGAAGTTGAGCCCCGTGTCGCGCTTGAGCTGGGCCTCGATCGCGCTGGGCAGGGTCATCACCATCGCCATCAGCGTCATCCACGCCGCGCGTTCCTCACTGTCGAGCCAGGGGACCTGCTCGTCCGACGTGTCCATGCTCACGCCGGAAGAATACCGCCTCCACGCACTTGAATGTTCAAGCCGATGGTGTCAGCATCGTCATTGAACATTCAACCCGCTAGGGAGTTGTCATGACCGTTCTGCGCATCGACTCGAGCATCCAGGGCCCCGCCTCGGCCTCGAGCGAGCTGGCCGACATCGCCGAGGCCGAGTGGACCGCCGTCCGCCCGGGCACCGCGTTCGTCCGCCGTCACCTCGCCGCGTCCCCGCTGCCGTCGGAGGCCTGGGCCACCGCCGTGCTCGCCGGCTTCGTGCCCGAGGAGCAGTGGACCGATGAGCAGCGCACGGCCCGCGCGCTGGCCACCCGACTGGCCTCCGAGCTGCGCGACGCCGAGGCCGCGATCCTGGCCCTCCCGCTCTACAACTGGGGCGTCTCGCAGCACGTCAAGACCTGGATGGACCTGGCCATGGCCGGCGGCGAGCAGGGCGAGCCGCTGCTCAAGGACAAGCCGGTCATCGTGCTCACCACCCGCGGCGGCGGCTACAGCGCCGGCACCCCGCGCGAGGGCTGGGACCACAACACCGCCTTCCTGCGCCGCATCGTCGAAGACGTGTGGGGCGCCGATCTGACCCTCATCGAGCGCGAACTGACCCTGGCCGCCGTCACGCCGGCGATGCAGCCGTTCCTCGAGGCGGCCGAGCTGATGAAGAAGGCCGCGCACGAGGCCGCTACGCACGCGGGTCGCACGCTCGCGTCGCGCTGACGCAAAGTTGCCGAATTTCCTCGCAACTGCGGAGTGTTTCGTGTCGGCTACGGGGCGGCGGAACCCCCTCCCACCTGAATAAGATCGCCGCTCATGGAGACCACGTTGGCGGCGGTGTACTGCGAGGGTTGGGACGAGGGCTGGCTGGTCAACCCGCTGACCGACAACGGGGCGGAAGCGCGCGATTCCGCCGGCGAGCCCTACTCGGTAGTCCTGCTCGCCGGCGGGCGCTTACACACCGTATTGAACATCTCGTGGACTGAGGGTTACTGCGCGGTGCTCAAATACGACGAGTCGGGCCAACCCACCGCCACCACCGAGTGGCGCCGGGCCCCTGAGGGCGACCTGTTCCTGCGCGAGTCGACCACCCGCTCCGGCCCCGGCGCCGACGCCGCCCGCCACAAGACCAGCTGGCAGCTCAACGGCTGGCGCTCCGACAGCGTCGAACCGGCCGGCGACCGTGGCGGGCGCAACACCTTCGCCGACGGCGGCTTCTCCGCCCCGCGGCTGCCCATCCCCGCCTTCGGCCGCTGGAACGCCCTGCTCGACCGGGCCGCCCGCATCCACCTCGAGGCCTGCGTCGAGCCGTTCGCCGAGGTCTGCCCGATCCCGCGGGTCACCGACGGCCCGTTCCGGGTGACCGCCGCCGCCCCCGGCCACGGCCTGCCGGCCCGCACCTCCGACGAGCGCCCCTGGCACCCACCGCGCCCGCTGCAGCCCCGCAACCTCGACGCCCTGTTCCGCGAAGGCACCGAACGCACCGTCGGTGACCGCCGCATGCGCATCTCCACCCACGCGGCGGGCAAGCTCAACCTGCCCTCGGGCCGCCTGGTCGCCGCCGACCCGTCCTCCCTCGACTACGGCGAGGAGCCGTTCGCGGTGACGGTCGCCCCCGGCACCTACCCCGCGACGGTCAGCCTGGCCACGTTCACCGACGACCCCGGCCACACCCGCGTGGCCGCCGTCCGCCTCGACATCTCCGACCGCCGCCCCGCCCGCTGGGAGCTGGCCCTGCGCGACGGTCAGGACATGCTCGACCTGGGCTACGGCGAGTTCTTCGGCTTCGGCGTCGACGCCGGCATGGCCTGCTTCACCGACGAGGACAACCGCGAACGCCTGTCCGACGAGTGGCAAGCGTTGACCCTGCGCGACCCCCGCTACACAGTCCTGGCCGACGGCGACATGATCGCCTGGTCCAGCGGCTGGGGCGACGGCTCCTACCCCACGTGGATCGGCCGCGACCACTCAGGCCGCGTCACCACTTTCATCGCCGACATGCTCCTCTTCCCCAGCGACGACTGAGCCTCGCGGTTGCTCTCTCGCCGTCTCCCGCCCTCTTGCTGTCTCCCGCCCTCTCCCCGCCTCTCGCGCTCTCCCCGTCTCTCACGCTCTCCCCGTCTCTCACGCTCTCGCCGTCTCTTCACGCTCACGCCGTCTCTTCACGCTCACGCCGTCTCTTCACGCTCACGCCGTCTCTCGCGCTCTCGCGCTCTCTCGCGCTCTCTCGAAGATCAAATTCAGGACGTCCCGGCTGGGTGGTGGGTGACGGACCGTCGCTCCCGCGGGGGCCTGGGCGGGTTTCGCTGGCCGCTGACGCGTCCAGAACGCAAAACCCACCCAGGCGACGTGCATGAGTGGCAACGCTCAACCCGAACAGCCTGATACGGCCGTTCCCCAGACACCGGACCGCCCTCGGCAGCGACTGTTGAAGCTGCCCCCAAGTCCACTCTTGCCGCTTGGCGCCCGCCCCGCCGATCGCGCGGAAGCGAGGCGAGGTCCAGGTGGTGGCTGCGATCAGCCGCATGGCGTTGTGTTGCACATGGTCGTTTCTCGGACGCCGTCAGTCGCCGCCTGGGCCACGCCACAGCCCCTCGTGATCGGCCGACCCTAGTTAGGCCCGGGCTTCCATCCCACCCGACCTGGAGCGCCGCCCCTCGACCGCCTACCTCCGCCCCCGGTCGGACGCCCCGTCCCCGGTCGGACGCCCTGCCCCGGTTGGACGTCCCAGCCCAGCCGCGGCCGAATGCCCCTGGTTCGGCACCCCCGCCCCAGTCGGACGCCCGGGCCCCGGTTGGACGCCTCGACCCGGTTGGACGGCTCGACCCGGTTAGACACCCCACCCCGGTCACTGGGTGGGGACGAGTACAGCAGCCAGGTACGACACTTTTCGACCGCCATCCACAGACATCGCTTGCCGACCAGCGCGGATTTCAGATCAAGTTCGATCACGGACGCCCGGCCGACAGCACCGATTCCCGACGACAGAACGCCCACGGACGCACGCCACGCCCCGGCTAGACACCCCACCCCGGTCACTGGGTGGGGACGAGTACAGCACCCAGGTACGACACTTTTCCGCCGCCATCCACAGACATCGCCGGCCGATCAGTGCCAAGTTCAGCTCGAGCTCGATCACGAACCCGCGATCAAGAACACCAGCCCACGACGACAGCACAGCGACGAACCCGCGACCGACAACACCAGCCCACGACGACAGCACAGCGACGAACCCGCGACCGCAAACGCCGGCCGACGACAGCACAGCCACCGACCCGCCGACCCGCCGACCCGCCGACCCGCCGACCCGCCGACCCGCCGACCCGCCGACCCGCCGACCCGCCGACAGCATCAGTTCACGACGACGGCACCGCCACGTGCTCGCGACTGGCGATGCCGGCTCGCTACGACGGCACGGTCACGTCCGCGGTGGGCGGGGACGAGGATGACCGCGCAGCGGGCATGGCGCGACCCCTCACGCACGTCGCCGTGGTGGGTTTCGCGTTCTGGACGCGTCAGCGGCCAGCGAAAGCCGCCGCGGTCCCCGCGGGAGCGACGGTCTGTCACCCACCACCCAGCCGGGACATCGGCTCTTGATCTTGTGTGGGCAGATCCGACCCCCGCGGGAGCGACGGTCCGTCACCCACCACCCAGCCGGGACATCCGGCTCTTGATCTTGTGTGTGGGCAGATCCGACCCCCGCGGGAGCGACGGTCCATACCACCCGCCCAGCCGGGACATCGAGACTTTGATCTTGTATGTGGGGTAGATCCGGTCTCCACCACCCAGCCGGATTTTGACGCTGAGAGCGGCTCAGTGGCCGTTGAAGGCGTCTCGCATCCGGCTGAAGAAGCCGCCCTGCTTGCTCAGCTCGGCCACATCCTCGCCGCGGGTCTTGGCGAAATCTCGCAGCATGCGTTCCTGGTCGGCGGAGAGCTTGGTCGGCGTCTTGACGTCGAGGTGCACGAACAAGTCACCGCGGCCCTGGCCCCGCAAGTGGGGCACGCCCTTGCCGCGGATGCGCAGCGTGGACGCGGGCTGGGTGCCGGCCTTGACCTCGATGCCCTCCTCGCTGTCGAGCGTCTTGATCGTGAGGCGGGTGCCGAGGGCGGCCGCGGTCATCGGGAGCGTGACGCGGCAGTGCAGGTCGTCGCCCTTGCGGGAGTAGACGTCGTGCGGGCGCTCGTGGATCTCGACGTAGAGATCGCCGGGGGTGCCGCCGCCGGGGCCGACCTCGCCCTGCTGGGCCAGGCGGATGCGCATGCCGTCCTCGACGCCGGCCGGGATCTTGACCGTGAGCGAGCGGCGGGTGCGGACGCGGCCGTCGCCGGCGCAGGTCGGGCACGGGTGCGGGATGACGGTGCCGTGGCCCTGGCAGGTGGCGCAGGGGCGGGACGAGACGACCTGGCCCAGGAAGGTGCGCTGCACGCTCTGCACCTCGCCCCGGCCGGCGCACGTGTCGCAGGTGGCCAGGTGGGTGCCAGGAGCGGTGCCGGCGCCGGAGCACTGGGTGCAGAGCACGGCGGTGTCGACGGTGATCGGGGCCTCGACGCCGAACGACGTCTCGACGAGGTCGAGTTCGAGGCGCAGGATCGCGTCGGCGCCGGGACGGGTGCGCGGGCGTGGGCCGCGGGCGTTGCCGCCGGCGGCCGTGCCGAAGAACGCGTCCATGATGTCCTGGAAGCCGACGAAGGGGCCGCCCGCGCCGGGGCCGCCGGCGCCGCCGCCACCACCGGGGGCCAGGGGGTCGCCGCCCAGGTCGACGATCTGCCGCTTCTGGTCGTCGGACAGGACCTCGTACGCCGCGTTGATGTCCTTGAACTTCTCGTGCGCTTCCGGGTCGGGGTTGACGTCCGGGTGGTACTGCCGAGCCAGTTTGCGGTAGGCGCGCTTGATCTCGTCGTCGGTGGCTTCCCGGCTCACACCGAGAATGCCGTAGTAGTCCTTGGCCACAGGCTCCGCAATCCTCGTCAGTTTTGTGCTAGAAGGTCGCCCACGTAGCGTGCCACCGCGCGCACGGTCGCGATGGTGCCGGGGTAATCCATCCGGGTGGGACCGAGCACACCGAGCCCACCGACGATCGTCACCCCGGGGCCATAACCTGTGCTGACCACGGATGCCGACCGCAGGTTGTCGATCTTGTTCTCGTCGCCGATCCGGACCCGGGTGGTGCTCGGTTCCAGATCGCCGATCAACTTCAGCAGGATGACCTCTTCCTCGAGGGCCTCGAGGACGGGGCGCAACGTGCCTTGGAAGTCCAGCACGCCCCCACGAGTCAGGTTAGCCGTGCCCGCCAAGGCGAGGCGTTCCTCACTGCGCTCGACGAGCGTCTCGAGCAGCACCGTGGCCAGGCAAGCCATGGTGGCGCGGCGGTCGGGCGAGCAGTCGTCGACCAGGCCCTGCACCAGCGGCGGGGTGTCGGCGAGCTTCTGACCGGCCAGTTTCTCGTTCACGCGGCGGCGCAGGTCGGTGACGTCGTCGGCCGGGACGGGCCCGGGCAGTTCGACCAGGCGCTGCTCGACGCGGCCGGTGTCGGCGATCATCACGAGCATGAGCCGGGTGGTCGAGATGGGGACAAGTTCCAGATGGCGCACGCTCGAGCGGGCCAGTGACGGATATTGCACGACGGCGACCTGGCGGGTCAGCTGGGCGAGCAGCCGGACCGTGCGGTGCACGACGTCGTCGAGGTCGACCGCGCCGATCAGGAAGCGCTCGATGGCGCGGCGCTCGGCCGGGCTGAGCGGCTTGACCTTGGAGAGGCGGTCGACGAACAGGCGGTAGCCGGCGTCGGTGGGCACACGACCGGCGCTGGTGTGCGGCTGCCGGATGTAGCCCTCCTCCTCCAGCACCGCCATGTCGTTACGCACGGTAGCGGGAGAGACGCCGAGCTGGTGGCGCTCGACGAGGGACTTGGAACCGACCGGCTCCTGCGTCTCGACGTAGTCCTCGACGATGGCCCGCAGCACTTCGAGCTTGCGGTCATCCAGACTCATATGACCCCTCCCTCGGTGAACGGAACGACTGGCACTCGCGCGGACAGAGTGCCAGTCTACGTCGCCGCCGACCCGAGCGCGATGATCGAGTGCTCTGTCTATTCCGCGACTCGATCAGCATGTCGCTCTCGACCGCATTGAACTGCGGCTCTACGGTGTCAGCCATGACTGAACCACCTCGCCCGCCCGGTGAAGGTAACCCGCACGACCCCACCGCGCCGTTCAACCCTTATGCGGCTAACGACCCGATCTCGGGTTCGACACCGCCTCCGCCGCCTCCTTATGGGGCGCCGTCGTCAGGCAGCCCGTACGGCGCGCCGTCGTCCGGCGGCCCCGGCTACGGCGCGCCGCCGCCGGGATACGGCAACCCGCCGCCGCAGTACGGCTATCAGCAGCAGCCCGGCGGTTACGGTCCCGGCCCCAACCAGGACGACAAGACCTGGATCATGATCGCCCACTTCGGCGGCGCGCTCGGCGCCCTCGTCGGCGGCGGCCTGTCCGGCTGGATCGTGCCGCTGATCGCCATGCTGGCCAAGGGCAACCAGTCCCCGGCCGTGCGGGCCGAGGCGGTCAAGGCGCTGAACTTCCAGATCGTGTGGTCGGTCGTCACGCTGATCGGCTGGGCCACCGCCTGCGCCGTCATCGGCTTCGTGATCATCCCGATCGCCGCGCTGATCGCCATCATCTTCGGCGTCATCGCCGGCGTGAAGGCCAGCAACAACGAGCCGTACAACTACCCGCTGACCATCAACCTCATCAAGTAGTCCGCGACTGCGCCGGGTACGGGGCCCGGCGCGTCACACCACGTCCCTGATCACGGCGTCGGCCAGCAGACGGCCGCGCAGGGTCAAGGTCAAGATCCCGTCCTCGTACGCGTGCGGGTCGAGCAGCCCGTTCGCGAGTGCCTGCTTGGCGCCGACCTGGTCGACCCGGTCGAGCGCGATGCCCTCGCGCAGCCGCACGCGCAGCATCACGTCCTCGACGTGGCGGTCTTCCGCACTGAGCAGCTCGCGACCCTGGCCGGGCGAGACACCTTCCAAGAGCTTTCCCGCGTACGTAGCAGGGTGCTTGACGTTCCACCAGCGCACCCCGCCGACGTGGCTGTGTGCGCCCGGCCCGAGCCCCCACCAGTCGGCGCCGGTCCAATAGAGCAGGTTGTGCCGGCAACGGGCCTCGTCGCTCGTGGCCCAGTTGGAGACCTCGTACCACCCGAAGCCGGCCTCGCTGAGCGCGGCCTCGGCGGCGAGATAGCGGTCGGCGGCCACGTCGTCGGACGGGTACGGGATCTCCCCGCGCCGCATCCGGCCCGCCATCCGGGTGCCGTCCTCGACGATCAGGGCGTATGCGCTGACGTGGTCGACGCCCGAGTCGACCACCGCCCGCAGCGACCGGGCGAAGTCGTCGGCCGTCTCACCAGGCGTGCCGTAGATCAGGTCGAGGTTGACGTGCTCGAAGCCGGCCTCGCGGGCCTCCCGGGCCGCCTGCGGGGCACGACCCGCGGTGTGTTTGCGGTCGAGGATCCGCAGGACACCGGGCGCGGCCGACTGCATGCCGAGCGAGATCCGGTTGAAGCCGTGCCCGCGGAGGCGGCGCAGGTATTCCGGGTCGACCGACTCGGGGTTGGCCTCGGTCGTGACCTCGGCCCCGGGCGCCAGGCCCCAGGCGTCGTCGATGCCGGCCAGGATGCGCCCGAGGTCGTCCGCCGCGAGCAGGGTCGGCGTGCCGCCGCCGAAGAACACCGTGTCGACTTTCGGCGGTTTGATCACGTTTGTCACGAGTTTGAGCTCCTGCAGCACGGTGTCGGCGTACGTCTCGCGCGACGCGCCGCCGCCCAGCTCGCTGGACGTGTACGTGTTGAAGTCGCAGTAGCCGCACCGGCTCGCGCAGAACGGCACGTGGACGTACACCGCGAATCCGTTTTTTCCGACAGCCGCCGTCGCCGCGGGAGGGAGGGACCCGTCGAGCGGGACGGGTTCACCATCGGGAAGAGCGCCGGCCATCCGTCAAGTGTGCACGCTCCCGGTTAGGGTTCCGCCATGGCTCTGGTCCGTACCGTCACCGACGCCGGGGTGACCACCATGACCCTGGACTCCCCCGCGAACCGCAACGCCCTGTCCACTCCCCTGATGCGTGAGCTGCTCGACGCGCTCACCGAGGCGCTGACCGAATCCTCCGTACGGGCGGTGGTGCTCTCGCACACCGGGCCGGTCTTCTGCTCGGGCGCCGACCTGAAGGAGACCGCCGAGGCCCGCGCGAACGGCCGGGTCCCGGCCGAGATGATCGCCGACGTGCTGGCCGCGCTCTGGGAGTTCCCCAAGCCGGTCGTGGCCCGGATCGCCGGCCCGGCCCGCGCGGGCGGTCTCGGCCTGATCGCGGCGGCCGACATAGCCGTCTGCGCGCGCGAGGCGACCTTCGCGTTCTCCGAGGTGCGCCTGGGCGTGATCCCGGCCGTGATCAGCGCGACCGTGCTGCCCCGCCTGGCCCCGCGCGCGGCCGCCGAGCTCTACCTCACCGGCGACGTCTTCGACGGCAGCCGGGCAGCCGAGATCGGCCTGGTCAGCGCCGCGGTGGAGGCGGACGACCTGGACGACGCCGTACGTCGTTACTGCGACAGCCTGGTGCGGGGCGGCCCGCTCGCGCTCGCCGGGGCCAAACAGCTTCTCCGCCGTACGCCGATCCGCGCCGAACTGGACGAGCTGAGCTCGCGGTCGGCCGGCTACTTCCGTTCGGCCGAGGGCCAGGAAGGAATGGCCGCCCTTCGCGCGAAACGGCCCGCGAACTGGGTCCCGCAAGGGTGACGCTATCCGGGTGACCTCGTTGTCTACTCTTGTCGCCTGAACGAACAACGGACCGGGGAGTGCGGGTGCGGAAAAAACCGATCGTGGCGGCGCTCGCGATTGTCGCGCTCGTCGGTGCGCTCGGTGTGTTCGTCGTCGTCCGCACGTTCTCCGGTGGCCTCAAGCTGCCCACCATCGGCCCGGAGTGCACCGTCCGGGCCGACGGTGAGGTCACCCTCGACTACGTCCAGATGGCCAACGCGGCGACGATCACCGCCGTGGGCCTGCGCAAGGGCATGCCCGAGCGGGCGGTGGTGATCGCCCTGGCCACCGCCTTCCAGGAATCCAAGCTCGAGAACCTCGACGACGGCGACCGCGACTCGGTCGGCCTCTTCCAGCAGCGGCCCAGCCAGGGCTGGGGAACGATCGAGCAGATCAAGGACCCGCGCTACGCGGCCGACAAGTTCTACTCGTCGCTCAAGAAGGTCAAGGGCTACCAGAAGATGCGGGTCACCGACGCCGCGCAGAAGGTGCAGCGGTCGGCCTACCCCAATGCGTACGAGAAATGGGCCGACGAGTCCGCCGTGCTGGCGCGGGCCCTCACCGGTCGCGCGACCTCGGCCGTGGAATGCAGCGTGAGCGGCTCACCGGTGCTGCGCGGCACGGCGGCGGCCGCGGCGCTCATCCAGAGCCTGCGTCTCGACTGGGGCAAGGGCCTGCCCGAGTCGGCGACCGCCAAACAGGACGGCGGGCTCACTGTCAAGGTCAGTAACGCCAGCTCCGGATGGCGATACGCCCACTGGTTGGTGGCTCATGCGTCAGCAACCGGCCTCGAACGGGTACGTTTCGGCGACCGCGAATGGCACGCGCCCGACGGCCGATGGCAGGCGGTGACCGCGGACGGTGGCGCGGTCACCGACCGGGTCGTTGCCGAAGTGTTCAGCTGACTTCCCGTTTCGGCCCTTGTCCGAAACTTCCGGCGCCGTCATCGGTTACCGGCAGTGATGACGAACGATTCGAGTACGCGGTTGCGTAGCGTATACACCGACATGGACAGACAGCTACTGCCCTGGTACGAAGTAACACGTGTCGAGGGCGATCGAATGGATTCTCCTGGGTGCCGGCAGCTGCACGGCGATCATTGTGGGCCTGCGATGGCACCGCCCGGCCCGGATCATGCCGTGGCTGCTGCTCGCGGGCGCGATCGGTGTGCTGGCCATCGGAGACGTTTTTTATGCATTTGACGAGATGGCGGTCGCGACCGGCTTCTACCTGGCGATGTTCGTGCTGGTGGCGGGGGCGTTGCTCCAGTTCA
Organism: Paractinoplanes ovalisporus; assembly: GCF_016834655.1. Lineage (GTDB taxonomy): Bacteria > Actinomycetota > Actinomycetes > Mycobacteriales > Micromonosporaceae > Actinoplanes > Actinoplanes ovalisporus. Next base: position 60,997 of record NZ_JAENHP010000021.1, on the reverse strand, counting down.
CCCAGGGCGGTTCGGTGGTGGTCGACCGGGCCCGGCTGATCGACCTGCTCGCGTTCGCCTGCGCCGCCCTGCTCGTGGTGTGGGTCTTCGTGATCGGCGACAACGGCGCGATGGGCGAGATCCCGGCATCCGACGTGATCGGGTCGTTGCTGCTCATCGCGGTGGCGGTGCGGCTCAACCTGGCGGCCCCGCGCAACGCCTCGGCGATGCTGCTGCTGGCCGGTTCCGTCGGGTTGCTGTGCAGTGACGTGCTGTACCCGCTGTTCCCCGGTGAGGCCGCCGAATCCGGTTACCGTGTGCTCTACGTGACCTGGGGCCTGGCCGCGCTGCACCCGTCGATGGTGCGCCTGACCCAGCCCATGACCCCCCGCACACCCCACTGGCAGGGCCGCTGGGCGGCACTGCTCGGCGCCTCGGTGGCCACCCCGCCGGTCGTGCTGCTGGTCGAGTCGTTGCAGGGCGACGTGCGCGACGGCCTCCCGATCGCCATCGCCGGGGCCATCACGCTGACGCTGACGATCACCCGCCTGGCCGACTCGGTCACCCTCAACAGCCAGGCCCTGGCCCGCGAGCGGGGTCTGCGCGGCGCCAGCGCCGACCTGGTCTCGGCGGCCGACCTCCCCGCGGTCGACGAGGCGGTGCGCAGCGCCGTGGCCGCCCTGATCCCCGGTGACGCCGTACGCCGGGTGGTCTTCGCCCCCGACGACCGCCAGCTGGCCGCCGAGGAGCTTCCGGACGCCCCCGCGGGCCGCCGCCCCCGCAGCTGGTGGGTGGACGTTCCCGCCCCCACTCCGCCCGCGGCTTCGCCCAGTTTCCTGAAGCGTCTCACCAGCGACCGGGAGAGCGACGGCGAGGAGACGACGCTCGTCTGCCCGCTCTGGCTGGAACCCCTGGCCGTGGCCCGGCCCAGCGGCGGCGCACTCGTGCTGACCGGCCGCCGCGACGCGCTCACCGCCGCCCACGACGCGCTCGAGGTGCTGGCCGGGCAGGCCGCGCTCGCCCTCGACCGGATCAGCCTGGTCGAGGCCGTGGGCCGCCGCGACAGCGACCTCTACCTGCGCGCCGTCATCAGCAACACCGCCGACCTGATGCTGGTGCTCGACGAGGACCAGCGCATCCGCTACGCCAGTCCGGCCCTGCACGACCTGCTGGGCGACGACAAGCTCTCACCCCTGGCCACCCTGGAAGACCTCGTCCACCCCGACGACCGCGGCCAGATCCGCCGCGCGTTCACCACCGGCGGCGACGGCACGATGTTCTGCGCGCTGCGCCGCCCCGACCACAGTCAGGCCCTGGTCGAGGCCACCTACCGCGACCTGCGGGCCGACCGCCTGGTCCAGGGCTTCGTGGTGACGATGCGCAACGTGACCGACGCCGGCGACCCGGTCGACCGTCTCCCCCACCGCGACCAGCTCGACGAGCTGCCGGCGTGGATCAACCGGCGGAGCGCCCAGCACAAGTTCCGCTACTGAGCCACGCCGCAGCGTTCCTGAACGTCACTGATGCCGTCCAGGCGCGTGCGATCAGGTGCCGGCGATGCAGGCAGCCGCGGCACAAGCCAGGCGGTTCCGTCACGGAACCGCCTGGGCAACGGCCACCAGGCAGGGCCGGCACAGGTCTGGTCGTCCCAGGCGCGCACCCGCTCCCTGGGTCAGGGGCTAAGTCACGCCCCGGGACCGACAAGAAATCGCGTTGTCCACAGGCCCATGGGGAAGTTGGCCGTGCCGATCTGGGCCTGCGCCGATCCGGGTCTCGGGCCTACGCCGACGCGGGGCCGACCGCGACAATGCGGGCTTATGTCGATATTGCGCCGCTTCGACGTGCTCTGCGGACCAGAAGCCTGCGGCTCGGCGACTTCGCGGGCGGCGGCGATCTCACCGGGCTCACCGAGGAATGCACCGACCGAGCCCTCAACGCGGGTTCACGTCGACATCGCGCCGCTTCGACGTGCTCTGTGGACCAGGCGGCCCGGTTCGAGACCGGGCCACTGGCGAAATGCCGGCCAGGTCGGGTCGGCACACCAGCCCGGGCCGGGCTACTGCCGCGGCCGATCGGTGGGCGGCCGGCCGGAACGCTGGTGTGGGCGGGTGACGTCGGCCACCCCGACCGGGTTTTGCCGTTGGGCGCAACCACTCACTCACGTCGCCGTGGTGGGTTTCGCGTTCTGGACGCGCAGCGGCCAGCGAAAGCCGCCGCGGCCCTCGGCGTGAGCAGCGGTCTGTACCACCCACCCCGCTACGACATCGGCATTTGACCCTTGAATGTGGTCCTTCGGAATTGCTCCCGGAGACGACGAAGCATTGCTCCCGGAGACGACGAAGCGCCGGACCGAAATCGGCCCGGCGCTTCGCGAGTGAATCAGTCAATCAGTCGGCGATCCGTGATCGCCTGCCGTCAGCGGTGGATGCGACGACGACCGCCGTAACCGGCGACCAGAGCCACACCGATCGCGGCCAGCACGACCTGGAACAGGATCTCGATCCAGTCGACACCGGCGGTGTCAGCGACACCGGTCGCGCGGGCCAGCACCGTGCCCAGCAGGGCGGCGACGACACCGATGACCAGGGTCAGCCAGATCGGGATGTTCTGCTTGCCCGGTACGACCAGGCGGCCCAGGGCGCCGATGATGAGACCGACGATGAGGGCGGTGATGATGCCGGTGACAGTCATTGGGGGTTCCTCTCGGGGGCGAAGCATGTGTTGCGTCCGTCGAGCCCCAGAGTTCCCGAGTCACCGAAAACCCAAACCGCCTTATTTTTTGTTTGCTCCCTTGGTGTCCGGAGCGTCAGATGTCGACAGTGCGGCGATGAACGCCTCCTGCGGCACCTCGACGCGGCCGACCATCTTCATCCGCTTCTTGCCCTCTTTCTGCTTCTCGAGCAGCTTGCGCTTACGGCTGATGTCACCGCCGTAGCACTTGGCGAGCACGTCCTTGCGGATGGCGCGGATCGTCTCGCGGGCGATGATGCGGCTGCCGATCGCGGCCTGGATCGGCACCTCGAACTGCTGCCTCGGGATGAGTTTCTGCAGCTTCGAGGCGATGTTGACCCCGTACGAGTAGGCCTTGTCCTTGTGCACGATGGCGCTGAACGCGTCGACCGGCTCGCCGTGCAACAGGATGTCGACCTTGACGAGGTCGGCCACCTGCTCGCCGGAGGGCTCGTAGTCGAGCGACGCGTAACCCTTGGTCTTGCTCTTGAGCTGGTCGAAGAAGTCGAAGATGATCTCGGCGAGGGGCAGCGTGTAGCGCAGTTCGACCCGCTCGGACGAGAGATATTCCATGCCCAGCAGGCTGCCGCGGCGGCTCTGGCAGAGCTCCATGACCGCGCCGACGTACTCGTTGGGCACCAGCACCGTGGCCCGCACGACCGGCTCGTGGATCTCGGCGATCTTGCCTTCGGGGAACTCGCTCGGGTTGGTGACGACCCGCTCGACCGCGTCTTCGGTGTAGACCCGGTAGACCACGTTGGGCGCGGTGGAGATCAGGTCGAGGTTGAACTCCCGCTCCAGCCGCTCGCCGATGATCTCGAGGTGGAGCAGGCCGAGGTAACCGACGCGGAACCCGAAGCCGAGCGCCGCCGACGTCTCGGGCTCGTAGGTCAGCGCGGCGTCGTTGAGCTTGAGCTTGTCGAGTGCGTCACGCAGCGCCGGGTAGTCCGAGCCGTCGATCGGGTAGAGACCCGAGTAGACCATCGGCTTCGGGTCCTTGTAGCCGCCGAGCGCTTCCTTGGCCGGGCGGGCGTTGCCGGTCACGGTGTCACCGACCCGGGACTGACGTACGTCCTTCACACCGGTGATCAGGTAGCCCACCTCGCCGACACCGAGCGCGCCGGCCTTCTCCATCTCGGGCGAGACGACGCCGATCTCGAGCAGCTCGTGCACGGCGCCGGTCGACATCATCTTGATGCGGTCGCGGGCCTCGATGCGGCCGTCGATGACCCGGACGTACGTCACCACGCCGCGATAGACGTCGTAGACCGAGTCGAAAATCATCGCGCGGGCCGGGGCGTCGGCGTCACCGACGGGCGCCTGGAACTGGCGGACGATCTCGTCGAGAAGATGATCGACGCCGACACCGGTCTTGCCGGACACCCGCAGCACGTCGTCGGGCTCGACGCCGATCAGCTTGGCGAGCTCCTCGGCGTACTTCTCGGGCTGCGCCGCCGGTAGGTCGATCTTGTTGAGCACCGGGATGATGTGGAGATCGTTCTCCATCGCCAGATACAGGTTGGCCAGCGTCTGCGCCTCGATGCCCTGCGCGGCGTCGACCAGCAGCACCGCGCCCTCGCAGGCGGCGAGCGACCGGGAGACCTCGTACGTGAAGTCGACGTGCCCCGGGGTGTCGATCATGTTGAGGACCGCGGCCTCGCCCTGCTGGTCGCCCTCGCGCACCACCCAGGGCATGCGGACGGCCTGCGACTTGATCGTGATGCCGCGCTCCCGCTCGATGTCCATGCGGTCGAGGTACTGCGCACGCATCTGACGCGGGTCGACCACACCGGTGATCTGCAGCATGCGGTCGGCCAGCGTCGATTTGCCGTGGTCGATGTGGGCGATGATGCAGAAGTTGCGGATGCGACCGGGGTCGGTGGCACCGATCACGTTCACGCCGGCGTCGAGCGGTCCAGGCACGATCTTCCGTTCTCTTCAGATTGAGATGACACCGGCGAACACGCCGGCGCCATCTATCGTCCCACGCCCGCGACAAAGCCCCACTCACACCCGCACAAGCGCTCCCCAGGCCCGCCCGGATTCGCGCCGCACCACCCCGCGCACGATCCCCGTGACACCCTGAGGGACTTGACGCGCGCCGCCCGCACGCGATCCCCAGCGCCGCCGCCCGGAGTTGCCACACGCCGCCCGCACGCGATTTCCCAGCGGCGCCGCCCGGAGTTGCCACACACCGCCCGCACGCGATTTCCCAGCGGCGCCGCCCGGAGTTGCCGCACGCCGCCCGCACGCGATCCCCCAGCGCCGCCGCACCCCGACCACGCGATTCCCAGCGCTGCTTTTTCAGACCCGTTCGAGCGGCCCGTACGGCGGTGGCGGCATCTCGGCCGTGATCAGGTCACCCGGACGAACCGGCCCACCATGCAGCACGACGGTCATGATGCCGCCCTTGCGGACGAGGTTGCCCTCCTCGTCATAGCCGACCATCTCCTTCAACAGCCCCGGCCGAAGCCCGTTGATCTGCCCGCACGGATTCCGGAGCCCCGCCACCACCAGCGCGGGCCGCGGATCGGCTCCTCGCGCTTCCACGGCCCCGGCTTCGCGCGCCACAGCCGCCCGGACAGCCGCCGCAGCCCGGGCCGTCGGCTCGTCCAGCGTCGCCGCCGTCGCGGCCGCAAGCACCCCGTCGAGCACTCCACTCCCGCTCGCCCCGTCATAACCGGCCAGCCGCCCGTCGCCACCACGCACCCCGGCCACGGAGTCGCCGGCCCCCAACGCGTGGCCGCTCGACGCAGCCCCGGGATCGCCGGCCCCCAGCCTGTGACCGCTCGACGCAGGCGCGGAGTCACCGGCCCCCAACTGGTGGCCGCTCGACGCAGGCGCGGAGTCACCGGCCCCCAACCTGTGACCGCTCGACGCAGGCACGGAGTCACCGGTGGCACGCACGCCGAAGCGCAGGATCGTCCCCACCGGCAGCCCGAGCAGATCGATCCCCCGGGTAGTCACGTTCTCGCCCAGGTTGCCCGCCCGGACCTCGTACCCCTTGGCCCCGACCTCGGTGAACAACTCCTCGTGGATCAGGTGCACCTGCCGCAGGTTCGGCTGGGTCGGATCGGCCCGCACCCGCCCCTGGTGCCGCACGTGCACCCCCGCATGCGAGTCCCCCTCCACCCCGAGCCCCGCCACCAGCACGATCTCGTCGTGCACCGGCTTGGTGAACGAATACACCTCGTTGCGGCTGACCGACGTCACCAGTCCTCGAGCGCTCTCCATGCCCCTGAGTCTCCCGGGCCTCGCCGGTTCCCTCGACCCCGTTTCCCGCCGGCCAAACACGCCCAGGCCGCACAACCCAAGCCGCGCAACCCAAGGCCGCCACCATCACTGCCGGCACCTGAGCCGCCTCGGAGACACGGATCACGCCTCACCCGTGCTGCCTCAGAGAACGGCGCCGATCAGTCGGGCGGGGCCAGGAACAACGCGGACAGCTTGGGCAGACGGCGCTGCATCTCCTCCTCGTTGTCGAAATCCCACAGGTCGGCGGCCTCGGGCCGGGTCACCGGGCGGTCGCCGGCCGGAAACTCCGAGCCCGTGGCCTGTGCATAGGCCTCCGCCGCGATAGACAGCACCTCTTCCGCCTCGAAGACCGCACCGGTGTCGGCCGCGGCCATGATCACGGCCACGTCGGCCAGCGAGTCGGGCGATTTCACCGAGCGGGCCACCGCGTCGCGCCCGTGCGCGATCAGCCAGCCGCGGAAGCTGTCGAAGCCGTCCTCGGAGCAGCCGCCGTTGATCAGATAGGCCGCCGCCCACAGATCCTGCGTGCCGGAGGCGACCATGACCTTGTCGAGATGCCGACCCCAGGCCACGATCTCTTCCGGATCGCGGGTGGCCAGGTCGGCCGCGGCGCGTTTCGCCACGTCGGCGGGCGAGGCGGGCCGTTCGGCGGTCGCCCGGCTGATGACCGCCCAGAAGTCGTCGGTTCTCATGCCGAGGATCCTGCCAGTGGGGTACGACAAAACCCGGGAGGGCAGGATGGGACGGTGCGGTCGATTTCGCTTCCCGAAGTGCCGTACGGCGCTACCGCCGTACGTCCGGAATGGTCCGATCTGCCGGAGAGCCTGCGGCAAGCCGTCGCCGCTCGTCTGGGCGCGCCCGTGGCCGACGTCCGCAGCGCCGGCGGCGGCTTCACCCGGGCCTTCGCCGCGGTCCTCACGACGTCGTCCGGATTGACCGGTTTCGTCAAGGCTGCGCCCCTCAAGGAGCCGACCTCCGACTGGTACGCCCGTGAGGCGTACATCACGTCGCACCTGCCCACGGAGGTGGCCGCACCCCGCCCCCTCTGGACGATGATCGAATCGGACTATTTTGTCCTGTGTCTCGAGGCCGTGAACGGCCACGTACCCGCTCTCCCCTGGTCACCGCCGGAGCTGGAGGCGGCCCTGAACGCCTGGTCGACCGCGGCCGAGGCCCTCGCCACGCCGAGCCGCGACCTGCTCGAGGTCGGCGTGCCGCCGCTGCCCGAGATCCTGCGGGGCGAAATGTCCTGGTGGTCCGAGATAGCGGCAGGCCGCGAGCCCATGCCCCGTACGACTCATGGCACGGTCGCGCCGACCCGGCTGGCTCACCTGGCCCGCCTCGAGCAGGAGCTCCCCGATCTGGCCGCGGGCGACGCGTTCATGCACGGTGACCTGCGGATCGACAACGTCATGATCGATCGCTCGGGCCGCGCCCGCCTCTGCGACTGGACCTGGCCCACCCTGGGCGCACCCTGGTTCGACACGGTGACGCTGCTGGTCACCGCGTTCGCGAGCGGGCTCGACGCCGATGCGTACCTCGCGGACTGGAACGCCCCCACCGAGGGCGTGGACGGCGCCCTGGCCGCGCTGGCCGGATACTGGCTGGTCCGGGCGGACGGCGGGCCCAGCAGCGCGTCGCCGCACAGCCGGCAGCATCAGCGGTTCAGCGGGGAGCAGGCCTTGGCCTGGCTGGCCGACCGCCGCGGATGGTGATTCGGCCTCGTTTTGGCGGCTCGCGGGGGTGCTGGTAGTCTGGTTCATCGCGTGTGGTGAACAGCCCCTGGTGAGAGCCGCGGTGGTGAGCATCCCGCTGAGACCATTTCCGAACACCTAGTCAGGACAAGGCTGTCGCGTGGCGAACATCAAGTCCCAGATCAAGCGCAACCGGCAGAACGAGAAGGCCCGTCTGCGCAACAAGTCGGTCAAGTCGTCGCTGAAGACCGTGATCCGCAAGCTCCACGAGGCGAGCGCGGCCGGCGACACGGAGACCGCGACGACGCTGCTGCGTGACGCCTCTCGTCAGCTGGACAAGGCCGCGAGCAAGGGCGTCATCCACAAGAACCAGGCGGCCAACCGCAAGTCGGCGATCGCCAAGCACGTCGCGTCGCTGTCTGCCTGACCCCAGAGCAGTCCCCAAACCCCGGGCATCGCCGAGCTTCCACAGGCTCGCATCGGTGCCCGGGTTTTGTGCTTCCCGCATGTGAGCGTCAACGCCGGCATCGATCACGGCCATGACCATCACGTGCGGCCTTGTCGAGAGAATCGCACCCCCTTTCCCGTACGGGGGGGGTCAGCCGCGCCCGCCGCACAGCTGCTGGGCTGCACACGAGCGCTGGGCCGTCGCCCGGAACCCGCACCCGGTCGTGCTGCCGTGGGTTATCAGGGCCGCCGTCCACGACCAGCACGAACGCGAGACCCCAACAACCCGACCGACCGGTTCACCAGCACTGAATCAGCCCAGCCGGCCATGTTCAGCAACAGCGCCAAGCATGGCCCGCCACAGAAAGGGCCCATGGCGGCCAGGCCGGACCGCGCTGACGGGCGATCCCCACGCCGCGAACGACACCAACAGCGAGGACCGGCGCCGGAGCGCTATTCGTAGCGGCGCGTCGCGGACTGGCGGAGCCACTGCTGCTGCGCCTCGGCCCGCTCGACCCAGGGCCGCTTGATCGGGGCGCCCTGCTCCCGGCTGACCATCCCCGGCAGGCGGGTCGTCGCCTCGTCGGACGACCGCACCGAACGCTCGGCACCGGCCGTCGGCCGCGCGTGCTCCATCAGCGGCCGCCCGGCCACCGCGACCGCGGGCGGCGGGGTCAGCGCCCCGGCGATCACGTCGTTGAGCTTGACCATGATGGCGACCGTGGCCGGCAGCACGATCACGCCCCACCAGCTCACCAGCTCGGCCAGGGCGAGCAGGATGCCGAGCGCGACCGCCCCTTCGAGGAACACGAAGCAGAGGAACCCGCTGGGCGTCAGGTACTTCAGGCGCAGCATGCGGGCATACAGCGGCCGGTGCCCCACCATCTCGGCCGGCGCGGGCCGGCGGGCCGGGCTCATCGTGCCCCACCCGTGCGGCGGGCGGCGGCCACCGCGAAGACGGCCTGTTCGAGCGCGAACCCACGGTCTTCGGCCCCGCCCTTGACCGCCGCGTTGCATTCGGCGGCCGCACGCATGGCGTCGACCAGTCCCTCGGGTGTCCAGCCCCGGCTGCGTTCCTGGGCGCGCTGGATCTTCCACGCGGGCATGCCGAGCGAGCTGGCCATCTGGTACGGGTTTCCGCGCCCGGCCGAGGCGACCTTCGCCACCGTACGCACCCCGTCCGCGATCGCGTCGGCGATGGGCACCGGGTCGACGCCGACGTGCAGCGCCCACCGCAGCGCCTCGAGCGCCCCCGGCACGTCGCCGATCATGGCCGCGTCGGCCACCGTGAACCCGCTGACCTCGGCCCGGCCCCGGTAGTAACGCGCGACGACCGCCTCGGTGATCTTGCCGTCGGTGTCGGCGAGCAGCTGTGAACAGGCGGCGGCGATCTCCCGCAGGTCGTTCCCGACCGAGGCGAGCAGCGCGGAAGCGGCCGCTTCGTCGCACTTGCCGCCGTTGCGCCGGAACTCGTCACGCACGAACGCGATCCGCTCGCGGTCGCCCTTGAGCTTCGCGGCGGGCACGACGGTGGCGCCGGCCGAGCGCAATCCGTCGGCCAGGGCCTTGCCCTTGGCCCCGCCCAGGTGCGTGACGATCAGCGTGACGTCGGGGTCGGGGTTCTTCGCATAGGCCAACAGGGCCGTGATCAGGTCTTTCTTGGCATCCTGCCCACTGCGGAGCACCAGAACGCGCCGCCCGCCGAAAAGTGACGGGCTCAGCATCTCGGCGACTTCGCCGGCCGTGAGCACGCCCCCCTCGTATTCCCGGACGTCGGCCCCGGGATCCGCGGCCCGCGCGTCGTCGACGGCGGCCGTGACCGCGCGTGCGGCGAGCAGCTCCTCATCGCCTTGGACGAGCAGCAACGGGGCGGGAGGCGCGGTGTTCACGCCCAACATCGTTGCACGAAGGGCTGACGTTTCCGCGAGGCTCACTCCTTAGCGCAGACTTGTGGATCAGGGAATGCGAAAGCAGACATATCGGCGCTGGGCCATGCCTCCGAGCCGCCGCCCGGGCCTCGATCAGGCTGGATGTCTGATCATCCGGACAACACGACTCGATCGGCCATCGACCCGCATCGTCCGGTACAAGTTCTGACTGAACGGGCTAACCCGGGCGTGTCGGCAGCTCCGACGGCACCATCGACCCGATCCAGGCGTCCACCCGGACGCCCCGATGCACCAGCCGCTGCCGCAGCGTCGCCTCGACCCGGAACCCGGCCTTCTCCGCCACCCGCCGCGACGCGTGGTTGCCCACTTCGGCCCGCCATTCGACCAACCCGAGCCCGAGCGTGTCGAACCCCCACCCACACAACGCCCGTACGGCGGCAGTAGCCACGCCCCGCCCCCGAGCAGCCGGGTCCATCCAGTAGCCGATCTGCGCCGCCCCCGCCCGATCAAGCCCGAACCCGACCCGCCCAAGCCGCGAGCCACCGTTCCGCACAGCCGCCGCCCGATCAAAAGCGGCCCCGACCGACAAGCCACCGAACGGCGCAGCCGCCGGATCAAGACCGGACCGCGAACCACCGTCCTGCGCAGCTCCCGCCCGATCAAGACCCGACCCACCCCGCGAGCCTCCGTCGGCGCCGGCCACGGCTTCGCTCTCGACCCGCACATCCCCGTCGGCCGGCTCGATCACGAACTCGGCCCGGCTGCCGTCGTCCCACGCCGCGATCGCCATCTCGCGGACGAAGAACTCGGCGTCGGAGTACTGGTACGGCAGCGGAATCTGCAGGTACTTCTGCACCAGCGGATCGAGCGACACCTCGTACACCCAGGGAATGTCGCTCTCCACGAACGGCCGCAGCCGAACCCCACCCGCCCTGATCGTCACGCGCTCCATCCCCGCATTGTCGATCACAGCTCAGGCCGGCCGGCGCCATGCGGCCTCTACCCACATCCGTGCCCGGCATGGATCGGTCATCACGCGCGAATGCCGCCGATCACGGGGCCGGTGGGTCGCCGCGCGCGACGACGGCCAGACCGCGTCCGGTGGCGACGGCCGCCAGGTCACCCGATTGATCCGTACGCATCACCCGCGCCCCGCCACGGGCCAGCCGCGCCACCAGCGCCCCGTTCGGATGGCCGTAGTCGTTGCCGGCCCCGACCGACACCAGCGCCACCGACGGCCGGATCTCGTCGAGAAACCGCGGCGACTGGTAACTCGACCCATGGTGGGCCACCTTGAGCACGTCGGCCCGGATCGCGCCCGCCCCCAGATGCGCGAGCATGTCCTCCTGCTCCTCGGTCTCGGCGTCGCCCGGCAGCAGCACCGTCCGCCCGTCCACTTCGGCCCGCACCACCAGCGAGTTGTTGTTCGGGTCGGAGTTCGTGCCCCGCAGCGGCTCCACCGGCCCGAGCACGGTCAGGCGCAAATTTCCGATTTCGTACGCCCACCCGGGCCCCACCGCACGCACGACAACCCGGCCCGCGGCGTCGGCCACGGCCGCTCGGCCGGCCGGTGGATCCGGCCAGTCGGGTCCGACCACCGCCCGGACGTCCCGCCCCCGGAACACGCCCGCCACCCCGCCGATGTGATCCACGTGGAAGTGGCTGACCACGAACAGCACCACCTGCCGCACCCCCAGGCGGCGCAGGCAGTGGTCGACGGCGTTCGGCTCGGGCCCGGCGTCGACGACAACCGCGCGCCCGGCCCCCGCCGGCAGGACCACCGCGTCTCCCTGGCCCACCGCGCACGCCACGACCAGCCAGCCCGGGGGTGGCCAGCCCGAGGCGAGAAGCCGTACGGGCAGAGCGCCGAGCACTCCACCCAGCGCCACCACCGTGACCAGCTTGCGGATCAGCGGCCGGCGCGTGGCGAACAGCAACCCCACGGTGATCACCGCGAGCAGCAGGGCCCCGGTGAGCCCGCCCGGCCAGGGCAGCGCACCGGCGGGCACCCGGGCCCCGTAGGTGGCGACCAGCACCAGCCACTGCGCCGGCCAGTGCCCGAGCCAGGCCGCGAACTCGGCCCCCGTCGGCCACACCGGCGAGATGACCGCCGCCGTGACCCCGAGCAGCGTCGCCGGCGCGATCGCCGGGACCGCCAGCAGGTTGGCCGGGATGGCCACGATGCTGATCGTCCCCGACAGCCCCGCGACCACCGGCCCGCAAGCGACCTGCGCCGCCGCCGGCACGGCCAGCGCCTCGGCCGCTCCCGGGGGCCACCCGCGGGCGCGCAACCCGTCCCGCCAGACCGGCGCCAGCAGCAACAACCCCGAGGTGGCCAGCACCGACAACGCGAACCCGATGTCCGAGGCCAGTTCCGGATCGACCAGAACCAGCACGGCCACGCCCGCCGCCAGCGCCGGCAGAGCGACCCGCCGCCGACCCGACGCCAGCCCGATCAACCCGATCGCTCCCATCGCGGCGGCCCGCACCACGCTCGGCGAGGGCCGCGCCAGGATCACGAACCCCACCAGCGTCACCGCACAGATCAGCGCGGTCACGACCGGCCCGGCCCGGGTCCGTCGCACCGCGAACAGCACCACCCCCAGCACGATCGCCACGTTCGCCCCCGACACGGCGTTGAGGTGGGTCATGCCGGTCATCCGGAAGTCCTCCTCGAGCGCCGGATCGAGCCGGCTCGTGTCCCCCACCACCAGCCCCGGGAGCAGCCCACCGGGCAGATCCGGCAACGGTTTACAGGCGCGCTGAAGCCCCGTACGCAGCGTGCCCGCCGCCCGCTGCGCCCACGAGGCCCGCCCCACCAGCACCGGCGCTCCCCGCACGGACGCCACCACAGCCCGCAGATCCCCACCACGCGGCGGCAGGAGCTTTCCCGTGGCGGTGACCCGCTGCCCCGGCAGGAGCCCCAGCCACCCACGGTCGCTTCCCAGCACCAGCGCGCGGGCCGACAACCGCACCCCCGGTTCCCCCTCGGCCCGCACCCCTTTCAGATCGACCGCCACGATGTAGGTGGGCGGCTTCCCCACCACACCCCGAAGAGCCCGCGGATCGTCCCGGATCACGAGGTCCATCCACACCGGATCCCCCGCTTCCACCAGCTCCCGCAGAACCCCCGACTCCCGCACACCCACCCGCACCCCCGTAGCGACCGCGCCACAGGCCACCCCCAGAAGCACGGCCACAAAAACCCAGCGCACACCCCGAACCCACCCCGGCCCACCACCAGCCGGCCCCTCCCCGGCCACGCCACGGCCCCGACGCGCTCCAGCAGTTCCGCGCCCTCCCCGACCTGGCCCCGCTGCACTCGCGCGCCGCCGTTCCCCGAGGCCGACAGACCTTCCCGTACGGTCGAGACCCCAAGTCCGCACGCCCGCGCGACCCGCCGGCGCCGTCTCCACGTGACCCGATGCCGGCTCACGCCCAGTCGCCGCGTCCGGAGTCCCCCGATCGGCCGCACCGCCACCCGGATGCGCGCCGCCCGCAAACGACTGGCCGGCCGCAGCCCAGTCACCGTCCGACCGACTTCCCGGATGCGCGCCGCCCGCGAACGGCTCGCCAGGCTCATCGCCGTCCGGCCGGGTGCGTCTCAGCAGGCCCGCCAGCGCAACCGCGAGAACCGCTGCGCCCGCGCCGAGCAGGATCCCCGAACGCGCGGAGAGATACAGGGCAGCGAGCGCCGAAAGCCAGACCGCGACCGCGAACCCCGCCAGCCGCAGGTCCGGCGGCGCCTCCGACCGGGCCGTCTTCGAGGCGGCCGGGTCCGCGGCGCCAGGGCGGGGCGAGTTCATACCGTGACCAGGTCTTTCAACTGCTCGTACCGGGCGTCGCCGATGCCGTCGACCTTGCGGAGGTCGGTGACGGCCTGGAAACCGCCCTGGGCCTCTCGCGCGTCGAGGATGCGCTGGGCGAGCACAGGGCCCACGCCGGGGAGGGTGTCGAGGTCGGCCAGGGTCGCCGTGTTCAGGTTGACCAGGCCGCCCGCACCGGCGGCGCCCGCGGTCGGGGCGGCCGGGCCGGTCGGGAACACCTGCCCCGGAGAAGGCGTGACGCCGACCATGATCAGTTCGCCGTCCACGACCTTGCGGGCGAGGTTCAGCATCGCCACATCCACACCCGGCTCGGCGCCGCCCGCTGCGGTCAGGGCATCGGCCACGCGGGCGCCGAGGGCCAGCCGGACCAGTCCCGGCTTGCGCACCTTGCCACCGACCGCGACCACGACCTCGGTTGCGGCCGACGCCGAGCCGCGCACCGCCACCGGCTCATCGCCCTGGTCGCCGTCGCTGGTCTCGACCGCGTTCAGGGGTGGCGGCGCGACCGGATCAACACGGGGTCGCGCCCGCCAGGCGAGCACCGCCGCGATGACGATCACGACCGCGGCCACCGCAGCCAGCGCCCGCACACCCCGCCGCCCCGGGTCGAAGGCCGTGATGCCGAACCGCCGCCCACCGTCCCCCGCCCCGCCGAAGGCCCCGGCCGAGCTCAGCCCCGGCGGTTCTTCCGCCTGCTCCACAGTCGACGAGGTGAGGGCGAAACGGTCGCGCTCCGGTTCGAACACGTAACTCTCCGACGGCGGCTCATCCGGCAGACGATCAAACGCATGGGGGTCGTCCCCTTCGGGTCGAACCCACCCCGGCGGCGGCAGCCTCTTCCCCACAGCCGCCGCGAGCGGCTCGGTCTCCGGGATCAGGTCAGCGAGATGAGAGCCGCCGAGCCCGTCCGGCGACACCACGGGATAACCCCCGGTGACCGACCGCACGCCGGCCGCACCCGACGGTTCCGGAGCACTGGACCGCAACGCACCGGCCCGGCCGCCCGCCGCCACCATGTCGGGCGTTGAACGGGAGGCCACCACCAGGGGCGGCGATGCCACAACCGCAGTCGGCGCGGCGGCGGCCCACGGCATGGCAGGAACGGCCTCGGTCATCGGCGGCGCGGTCGTGGTTTGTGCAAGGCCCGCAGCCGACGGCGTGGACCACGGGGAGCCTGGCCGGTAAGCCTCCGGCTCGCCGCCCGGGTCAGCAGAGCCCTCAGCCGGGACCGGCTCGGGTGCAGATGATCCGGGTGGGTGAAACACGGCGCTGGGCGCCGCCTCCAGGTCCACGTCGTCAGGCCAGGCCGAGATGATGTCGGACCACCGCAACGGATCGCCCACCTCCGACAGGTCGCCCAGCCCTTCCGCGTAAGGCGGCGCGGCAGAACCCGGCCCGGACAAAGCGGCGAGATCCGGCCCGGACAAAGCGGCAGAACCCGGCCGGGACAAAACGTCAGAACCCGGCCCGGGCCAAGCGGGAACGCCCGGCCCGGAAGGAGACGGAGCGGGGGCACTCGCGGTGGGGGTGGACGGGGTGGGGAAGGATGGGGCTGCGCGGGAAGCGGCCGGTGCCGGCCGGTCGCGTACCTGATCGGCCAGCACCGACCGCAGCCTTTGCGCCGCGGCGTCGTCGGGGGGTTTCCGCTCTCGCACGACCAGGAAGCTAGGCGAAAACGACGATCTCCGGCCGGCCGCCTGTGGACAGAGGTGCATTGTGGATAACCCGGCGATCATGCCCGGACGTGATATGAGCGATACGGTCGCCAGGCTGCGGGCGGCCGGCTGCGTCTTCGCCGAGGAGGAAGCGGCGATCATCGAATCCGCCGCCCCTGACCTGCGCACTCTCGACGAGATGATCGAGCGCCGGGCCAAGGGCGAACCCCTCGAGCAGGTGGTCGGCTTCGCGGATTTCGCCGGGGTCCGCGTACGGCTGAGGCCCGGCGTCTTCGTGCCCCGCGTTCGCAGCGAGCTTCTCGTCCGCCTGGCCGCCGCCCATCACCCGGACCTGCTCGTGGATCTCTGCTGCGGCTCCGGCGCTCTCGGACTGGCCGTCCGCCGGCTCCGGCCGCACGTGGAACTCCACGCCGCCGACCTCGACCCCACCGCGACGGCCTGCGCCCGCGACAACGGCATCGCCCACGTCCACGAGGGAGACCTCTATGACGCGCTGCCCCACGAACTCCAGGGCCGGGTCGACGTCCTGCTGGCCAACGTCCCGTACGTCGCCACCGCCCACATCCCCCTGCTCCCGGTCGAGGCCCGCGACCACGAACCCGCGATGGCCCTCGACGGCGGCGAGGACGGCCTTGATATCTTTCGCCGAGTCACCGGGAGCGCTCCCAAATGGCTCGCCCCCGGCGGCGTTCTGCTCACCGAAATCACCGAGGCGCAGGAACAACCGGCAATCGAGGCGGTACGGAGATCGGGTCTGGACGCCGAGGTCATCTACGACGAAGATCTCGAAGCGCGAGTCATCCGAGCCCACAAGGAGGAATGACGGCGCACAGCGGATCAAGGGCAAGCGGGACAAGGACGAGGAGGCAACCCGGTGGGCCTACTGCGAAGGCTGAGCCGAGCCAGGCTGGCCTCCCAGGTGATCCGCCGCATGCGCCGGGCCGGCTTTTCCGCCGTACGCTACGACGCCCGCACCTTCCAGGTCCGGTTCACCACAAATGTCCAGAGTGAACCCACCATCCTCGACCTGGCCCCCCTGCTGAATCCCAGAAAAGGCCGCAAAAAGCGGATCCAGGCGTACGTCTCCGGCCTCAGCCCCGACCCCATCCCGGCCACCTGGGAACTCGCCCGCCCCCTGCTCCGCCCGGTTCTGAGAGGCGCCACCCCCGGCAACCCCCTCCACCGACCCGCCCTGCCCTATCTGAACGAATACGTGGTGATCGACCACCCCGAGGCGATGACCTACGTGACCGAGAGTCAACTTCAGACCTGGCACGTACGCCCCCAGGACGTCTTCACCGCGGCCCGCGACAACCTCGAGGCCGTCACCCTCCAGGGCACTCCCACCGAGGTCATCCGTTTCGTGGACGACGGCGACGCGTACTGGACCTCGCATCTCCTCCTCGAACACTGGCTGGGCCGCCTCGAACCCCAGGTCGGCGGCGCCCCCGTCGCGTTCGCCCCCGAGCGCGGCACCCTGCTGATCACCGCCGCCGGCAGCCCGCATCTCCCGGCCCTGTTCGCCCAGGCCGAGGAGATCTATGCCCGGTCGCCGCGACCCATCACCCCGATGGCGTACGTCAGTGACGCCCAGGGGTGCACCGTGCCCTTCACCGCCGGCCCGGACCACCCGCTGCACCACGTCGTCCAACGGGCCGAACGCATCCTGGCCGTCCAGGAGTACACCCGTCAGGCGGCCCACCTCACCGAGCCCGCGGCCGAACTGCTGATCGCCGGCGACGACGCAACCGGCTGGCGCACCACGGTCGTCTGGGACGAGAAGTCCCTGCTCCCGACCGCCGACGAGGTGCGGATCGGCGACCGGACGGTCCCGTGGCCCGATCTCGACCTCGAGCCCGTGCCCGACCTGGAACCGATCAGGTGGAGGGCCGCCGGTGCACCACGATCCCGGCCACCCCGGGACCCACATGCGCCGCCACCACCGCCCCGATCTCGGTGATGTAGCAGTCCCGCAGCCTGTCCCCCAGCCGCATCGCCACCTGGTCGGCGAGCGCGGTCGCACGGTCCTGCGCCTGCAGATGGTGTACGGCGATGTCGGCCTCCCCGTCCCCGGAGGCCTCCACGGCGAGGTCGACCAGTTTGGCCAGCGCCCGTCCGGCCGTACGCACCCGGTCCTTGACCACGATCGCCCCGTCGGACACATGCAGGATCGGCTTGACCGACAGGGCCGTGCCGACCAGCGCCGACGCCGCGTTGATGCGCCCGCCCCGCCGCAGGAACTCGAGCGTGTCGACGTAGAAGAGCGTGCTCACGCGGGCCGCGTGGTCGACGGCCTCATCCCGTACGGAAGCAAGGTCTTGACCTTTGGCGGCGGCGCTCGCGGCGGCCAGGGCGGCGAACCCGAGCCCCATGCCGGTCGTCCCGCTGTCGACCACCTCGACCCGGGACCCGAAGTCGGCCGCGGCCAGCACCGCCGCCTCGTGGGTTCCGGAGAGCTGGGCCGACAGGTGCACCGAGACGATGCCGTCGGCGCCCGCGTCGAGCAGCTTGCGGTAGGCCTCGGCGAACTGGCTCGGGGCGGGCCGCGACGTGCTCACCGCGGCCCGGCGCTCGCCCAGGGCCCGGGCCACCTCGGCCGGCTGGATCTCGATGCCTTCGAGCCCGTCGGTCCCGTTGATCACCACGGTGAGGGGCACGACGGTCAGCTCATACGAGCCGCTGAGTTCGGCGGGCAGGTACGCGGTGGAGTCGGTGACAACCGCGACGGGCATGCGGGCACGGTAGCCGATCGGAACACGCCCAGGTGAGCGCGGGGGTCAGCCCTTCTCGACCGAGGTCACGATGAACGGCACGCCCTGCTGGCAGGTCGACATCATGCCCGGCTCGGAATGGCCGGAGATCTTGACCTTGCTGCCCGCGGCGGCGTCGGCCTTCATCGCCGGGTCGTCGAAGATCAGCAGGTGGGAACCGTTGCTGTCGGTGAGGAGCAGGCAGTTGGGCTCGACCCCGGCGGTCACCGTGCCGGTGATCGTCTGGCCGCCCGCGTTGGGCCGGCCGGACGGGGGTTCGCCCACGGGTCCGCTGGTCTTGGCGCTGGGCACGGGGAGGTCGATCACGTCCGACGCCGAGGGGGCCGGTTCCGGGGCCGCCCCGGTGTCGGCCGTGTTGTTGGCGCAGCCGGCCGTGACGAGCAGAAGGAGCAATACGGCGGGAACGGTACGAGTCACCATGATGCTTGGACGCTACCGGATCATCGACGGTTCCCCGCCGCGGCGAGCCCGATGAGACAGCCGGGCAGGCGCAACAAGACGGCCAAGCCCAGGCAGGCGGCCGGGCGGGCACGACAAGACAGGCAAGCCCAAGCAGCGGCCGGGCAGGCGCGACAAGACGGGCGGGCCCGAGCCGGCGGGCTCGATCAAAGGATCAGACGGGCGGCGGCACCGGCCGGTCGCTGAACGGGCCCACGTTGTAAGCCGCGACCTGCCAGCCCCGCTTGCTGTCGTGGGTCAGCTCGACCCAGTGGCAGTTCTGCAGGGCGCGCAGGGTGCGCAGCTGCTCCAGCGGCCAGCCGAGCAGGTGACCGATGCCCTGGCGGGCGGCGGCGCCGTGGGTGGAGACCACGACCGTGCCACCGGCCGGTGCCTGGGCAGCGGCGTCGAGCAGCGCGTCGGCCACCCGCTTGCCGAGCTCTTCGAGGGTTTCGACGTCACCGCCGACCTCCTGCCCGGCCGTCCAGCGGGCGTGCTGGTCGGGGTGCAGCTGGGCGACCTCGGGCATGGTGAGGCCCTGCCAGGAGCCGAAATAGCGCTCGCGGAGCCGCTTGTCATAGCCGATCGAGATGCCGGTGAGGGCGCCGAGCGCGGCCGCGGTGTCGGCCGCCCGCTTCAGGTCGCTGGAGACGATCACGTCGGGTTTCAGCTTGACCAGCAGCTCGGCGGCGTCGACGGCCTGCTGACGGCCGAGCTGGTTGAGCGCCACGTCGGTCTGCCCCTGGACGCGGTTGGACGCGTTCCAGTCGGTGTTGCCGTGACGCCAGACGATCAGGCGCGTCATGCCATCACCCCGTGCCGCTCGCCCATCACGCGAGCCCGGGTGTGAAGCCCGGCGCTCACGCGAGCCGGGGTGTGGAACGCGGCGCTCACGACGCGTCGGCCTCGGCCATGTCGCGGTCGACGAACGGGATCGACGGGCAGTCCTTCCACAGCTTGTCGAGCGCGTAGAACTCCCGCTCCTCGGCGTGCTGGATGTGGACGACGATGTCGACGTAGTCGAGCAGCACCCACCGCCCCTGGCGCTCGCCCTCACGACGGACGGGCTTCGCCTTTTCGGGGAGGTTGAGCAGCGCTTCCTCGATGGCGTCGACGATCGCGATGACCTGGCGCTCGTTGGACGCGGAGGCGATCACGAAGGCATCGGTGATGTAGAGCTGGTCGCCGACGTCGATCACGACGATGTCCTGCGCCTTCTTGTCGGCGGCGGCCTGCGCGGCCGTCATCGCCAGTTCAAGAGCGCGTTCGGTGACGGGCAAGAGTGTCCCCTCGGTCGGGTGTCTAGGTGCATCAAGCGTCTCACACCGGTGTGACATTTCCCGAGCCCCGATAGAGGCCCCGCTTGTTGATGTATTGCACGACACCGTCGGGCACCAGATACCAGACCGGTTCGCCGGCGGCGACGCGGTCGCGGCAGGCGGTCGACGAGATCGCCATGGCCGGCACCTCGACCAGCGTGACGCTGTCGCGCGGGAGGTGCTCGTCGCTGAGTTCGAACCCCGGACGGGTGACGCCCACGAAGTGCGCCGCGGACAGCATCTCGAGCGCGTCCTTCCAGCTCAGGATGCGGTTGAGCGCGTCCGCGCCGGTGATGAAGAAGAGCGACGCGTCGGCGCCGTAGACCGACCGCATGTCACGCAGGGTGTCGATGGTGTAGGTGGGGCCGTCGCGGTCGATGTCGGCCCGGCTGACGTGGAAGCGCGGGTTGGACGCGGTGGCGATGACCGTCATCAGATAGCGGTCCTCGGCGGGCGAGACCCGGCCCTTCTCGTAGGGCTGGCCGGTGGGCACGAAGACGACCTCGTCGAGGTCGAAGCGGGCCTGCACCTCGCTGGCGGCCACGAGGTGACCGTGATGGATGGGGTCGAACGTCCCACCCATGATCCCGATCCGCCGACCCGACACGAAAGAAGAATAGTCTTCAGTCTGATCAAGGGCGGCGGGCGGGGCGGTCGGATGGAGATCAACCGTCGAGGCGCCTACGGACTGCTGTGAGCAGGTCGTCGGCGGTGAACGGCTTCTCCAGGAGAGCGACCCCGGGGTCAAGCGTGCCCTGAGAGTGCAGGACGGGCTGGGCATAACCGGACATGTAGAGCACCCGCGTGTCCGGCCGGGCGACCACCAGCCGCTCGGCGAGGTCCTTGCCCAGCATCCCGGGCATCACCACGTCACTGAGCAGCAGATCGATCGCACCGTCGTGCCGGGACGCGATCGCCAGCGCCTCGACCCCGCCCTCGGCCGAGATCACGCGGTACCCGGCACCCGACAGGATCCGCCCGGCCACATCACGCAGCCCGGCCTCGTCGTCGACCACCAGCAGCGTCTCCCCGTGCCCACCGGTCGGCACGGCCCCAGGAACGGATGACGACATGTCGGCGACGGACGAGGGAGGCGCCGCCGGCAGCAGCACGGTGACCGTGGTGCCCAGCCCCGGTTCGCTGGTCAGACTCACCTCGCCGCCGGCCTGGGTGACGATGCCATAGACCATGGCCAGGCCCAGCCCGATGCCGTCGCCGCTGGCCTTGGTGGTGAAGAACGGCTCGAACGCGCGGTCGGCGACCTCGGCCGTCATCCCCCGGCCGGAGTCGCACACGCGCAGCCGTACGCGGTCGTGGTGGCCGCCGGTGTCGATCACCAGGTTGCCGCCCGCGGGCATCGCGTCGCGGGCGTTCTGCGCGAGGTTGACCAGCATCTGCTCGATCCGGCCGGGGTCGCAGACGACCGGCGGCACGTCCGGGCCGGGCCGGGCGAGCAGGGTGACGCCCGCGCCGGCGGTCTCACGCAGCCGGGGCTCGAGACCGGCGATCAGGGCGTTGAGGTCGAGCAGCTGCGGGCGGACGACCTCGCGGCGGGCGAAGGCCAGCAGCTGGTGGGTGAGATGGGTGGCCCGCTCGGTGGCCCGGACGACCTGCCGGGCGTCGGAGGCGATCATCCGGACGTCGGGCTGCTCGGACTCGGCTTCCTCGACGACGAAGCTCGCGTAGTTGACGATCACTCCGAGGATGTTGTTGAAGTCGTGGGCGACGCCGCCGGCGAGCTGGCCCAGGCTCTCCAGCCGCTGGTTACGCACATCCTCGGACCACTCCACGCCCCCACCCCCGTAGAGGGAGAGTAACGGGGGAAAGCCGGTCAAAAGGTCAGAAGCGCGCAGCCAGGGCCCGGCGCAGGTCGTCGTCGGCGTCGAGCACGACCCGCCGCAGGATCGGGTCGAGGTTCTCGTCGGCGAGCATGCGGGCGGCCAGCTCACGGGTCTCGGGCTCGACCATCACGCTCGGGTAGGCCGCCGCGGCCGTCCGCTCCGCGCTCATGCCGTTGCGGATCCGCAGCATCTCGGGCATCTCGGCGAAGTACCGGGCCACGTACGGCCGGGTCAGGTCGAGCTGCTCGGCCTGCCAGAAGCCGGAGGCGGTCATCTCGACGAGCCGGTTCGACAGCTTGGCGTCGGAGATGATCGCCGCCCACGCGGCCGCCTTGGCCTCGGCGTCGGGGCGGGCGGCCCGGCAGCGGGCGGCCCACTGCTCGCCGATGGCACTGCGGTCACGCTCGAACTCGGCCTCGATCACGTCGGGGCCGGCCGCGCCCAGCACGGACAGGCGGTAGACGATCAGCCAGCGCAGGTCGGCGTCGACGGCCAGGCCCTCGGGCACCTCGCGGCCGGCCAGCCAGTCGCGCAGGCGGGCGGTGTCGACGGTGGCGCCGATCAGACCCCGGGCCGCGGCGAGCTGACGCGATCCGCCCGGCTCGGAGGCGGTCAGCAGGCGATCGGCGGCCTGCGCGACCAGTTCGAGGGCGGCCGGCCGGGTCTCCGGGGTCGAGTAGCGGTCGACCAGGCTGCGGGTGGCCCGCAGCACGTCCTCGACGATCACGACCTCGGACTCGACCGGCAGCGCGGCCAGCACCAGCGTGACCAGCTCGGCCACCGGGCTCTCGCCGTCGACGACCGCGTCCAGGGTGGCCGCCCACAGCACGGCCCGGGCCAGCGAGTCGCCGAGCAGCGGCAGCATCACCGGCACGGCGGCGGTCGACGCCTCGTCCAGGCGGATCTTCGCGTACGTCAGGTCGCCGTCGTTGAGCAGCAGCAGGTCAGCCACCGGTTCACCGGCGAGTTCGGGCACCTCCGTACGGCCGGTGGCGTCGACCTCCACCTCGACCAGCTTGCGCCGGGTCACCGTGCCGTCGGCGTTGCGGTCCCAGAGGCCGATGCCCAGGTGGTGGGGGCGCAGCGTCGGGTAGCCCTCGAAGGCGGTCTGCTCGATGGCGACCCGCGTGTAGTGGCGGCCGTCGTGCTCGACCGACGTCCGCAGCGTGTTCACCTGGGCCCGGCGCAACCACACGTCGGCCCAGGCGGTCAGGTCGCGCCCGCTCGACTCGGAGAGCGCGCCCAGCAGGTCGGCCAGGGTCGCGTTGCCGAACGCGTGCGCCTCGAAGTGCGCGTTCACGCCGGCCCGGAACGCCTCGTCACCCACCCAGGCGACCAGCTGGCGCAGCACGGCCGCGCCCTTGGCGTACGAGATGCCGTCGAAGTTGAGCAGCGCCTGGTCGGTGTCGGTGACCTCGGCCGGCGCCACCGGGTGGGTGGACGGGTGCTGGTCGGCCCGCAGGCCCCACGCCTTGCGCTGCATCGCGAACGTCGTCCACGTGCCCGGGAAGCGGGTGGCCTCGGCGGTGATGCGGGTGCCCATGTATTCGGCGAACGACTCGTTCAGCCACAGGTCGTCCCACCAGGCCATGGTCACCAGGTCGCCGAACCACATGTGCGCCATCTCGTGTGCGATGACGTTGGCCCGGTGCTCGCGCTCGCTCTCGGTGACCGCCGAGCGGTAGATGAACTCGTCGCGGAAGACCACCAGTCCGGGGTACTCCATCGCGCCGAAGTTGAACTCGGGGGCGAACGCCTGCTGGTAGTGGCCGAACGGATAGCGGATGTCGAAGATCTCGTGGTAGCGGTCGAAGCACTGCTTGGTGACCTCGAAGATCTCGGCCGCCTCGGCCTCGAGCGCGTCGGCCAGAGCGGCCCGCGCGTACAGCGCCAGCGGGATGCCGTCGTGCGAGTCGGTCACCTCGTGGTAGGGCCCGGCGATCAGCGAGCAGAGGTAGGTCGAGATCGGCTTGGTGGCCGCGAACTCCCAGCGCCCGTCGCGCCCCGACAGCAGCGGGCCGTTGGCCGCCACCCGCCAGCTGGTGGGCGCGGTGACGCTGATCCGGTAGGACGCCTTGAGGTCGGGCTGGTCGAACGCGGGCAGGATGCGGCCCGCGTTGTTGATGAACATGTGCTGGTAGATGTAGACCGAACCGTCGGCCGGGTCGACGTATTTGTGCAGGCCCTCGCCGGTGTTCGAATAGCGCATGACGGCCTCGACGGCGAGCTCGTTCTCCTCGGCCAGGCCGGTCAGCTCGATCCGGCCGTCGGCCAGCACCGACTCGGGAAGCGGCGACCCGTTCAGCGTCATCTTGCCGACCGTCACCGGCTCGAACTCGAGGAACGTCGAGGAACCCTCGCGCGCGCCGAACCGCACCACCGTACGGGACCCGAAGGTGTCGCCCTCGGCGGTCAGGTCGAGGTCGACCTCGTACTCGTGGACTTCGACGGTGGCGGCCCGGGCGGTGGCCTCGGCGCGGGTCAAACTCGGCATTCGATCATCATCCGGTATGGCAGAGGGTGGGCGCATCGGCACCCCATTGCTACCATGTCGCCTATGCGCATCGCGAACCTCGCCTGGTGGCTGCCCTGACGGGCGGCTCACCCACGCGCGCAAGACTCACCGCGGCCGCCCCTTCCGGGCGGCCGTTGTCATGTCCGGGAGAGGGCGTCGCCTTCTGCGAAAGAGGACCCGACATGACCCGCCGTCTCACCGGCTTCCAGCCCACCGGCAACCTGCACCTCGGCAACCTGATCGGGGCCATGCGCCCGCTGGTGGCCGCCCAGGACAGACCCTCGATCGCGATGATCGCCGACCTGCACTCGCTCACCATGGAGCACGACCCGGCCCGCGTACGGGACAACACCCTCACCGTGGCCACCGTGCTGCTCGCCGCGGGGGTCGACCCCGGCCGCACCGCGATCATCGCCCAGTCCCAGATTCCCGAGCACACCGAACTGCACTACCTGCTCGAATGCGCGACCGGCTACGGCGAGGCGGCGCGCATGATCCAGTTCAAGGAGAAGTCCCAGGGCAACACCTCGGTGCGGCTCAGCCTGCTCACCTATCCGGTGCTGATGGCGGCCGACATCCTCGTGCACGACACCGGCCAGGTGCCGGTCGGCGACGACCAGAGCCAGCACCTCGAACTCGCCCGTACGATCGCCACCCGGTTCAACGCGCGCTACGGAAAGACCTTCACCGTCCCCGAGGGCATCCGCCCCGAGTCGGCCTCGCGGATCATGGATCTCGCCGACCCGTCCCGCAAGATGAGCAAGAGCTCGCCCTCGGCCGCCGGTCGGATCGGCCTGCTCGACCCGCCCGAGACGATCCGCAAGGTCATCGCACGGGCGGTCACCGACACCGCCGGGGTGGTGCGCCACGACCGCGACAACCAGCCCGGCGTGACCAACCTGCTGGAGATCCTGCGCGCCTGTTCCGATCGGGAGCCCGGCGAGTTCACCTCCTACGGCGCCCTCAAGCGGGAGGTCACCGAGGCCGTCGAGGCGGTGCTGACGCCGGTCCGCGCCCGTTACGCCGAGCTTTCCGAAGACCCTTCCCACGTACGCAAGATTCTCGCCGAGGGGAAGGCCTGGGTGCAGCCGAGGGCCGCGGAGACCGTCCGCCGCGCCCGCGAGGCCATCGGTCTATTGAACTAAGGCTGCCAGGCGCTTCTCCCAGCGGGCGAGCGCCGGATCCGCACTGGGGACGCGGTGGTAGCCGGAGGACTGGAACAGGGCGTTCGCCGTCGGCGAGGAGGCCCCGGCCGTCAGACGCAGGACGGGCCGGCCCGCGGCGAGCGCTTCCTCCTCGATCGCGACGATCATCTGCCGGGCGATGCCCCGCCCTCGGAAGGCCGGCCGCACATAGAGGCGGTTGAGCTCGGCGACTCCGACCGGGGGCAGCGGGCGCCACGCTCCGCAGCCCACGGCCCGGCCGTCGACGACCGCGACGAAGTACGCCGTGCGGTCGTCCGGCGCGAAACCCTGGCCACCCTCGCGCTGCTGGGCCGCGACCAGCGCGCCCAGCTCGGGGTCCAGGGCGGGCCTGGCTTCGATCAACACGTGGTGACCCTAGGCAACCACCCTTGCGGGATGGTTGCGCGCAGCTGGACTACGCCCTATTCGTCGGTGTCGTCCTCATCGGTGACGAGGACGGGCCGGTGAGCGTTCGCCACACTCGTCACGGTGCCGTCGGAGGCCATGTGCAGCAGCTCGTCGTCGGAACGCACCCGGCGCGCCTTGCGGGCGGCCAGACGCTCGGCGGCCGACGGGCGGTGGTCGTCCTCCTCCAGGCGGGAGTCGGTGCCCCGCGGGCCCGAGACGTAGTCGCCGGCGTTGGGCTGCCAGTCGAACTCGCGCTCGCCGATGCGGACCGGGTCGCCGGCGCGGGCGCCCTTCTTGCCCAGCGCGTCCTCGACCCCGATCCGTTCGAGCCGGTCGGCCAGGTAGCCCACGGCCTCGTCGTTGTCGAAGTTGGTCTGCCGGATCCAGCGCTCGATCTTGGGGCCGCGCACCACGAAGACGCCCTCGTCGTCCTGCTCGATCGTGAAGCCGGAGTCGTCGACGGCCTTGGGACGCACGATGACCCGGCTGGGCTCGGGGGCGGGCTTCTCGAGGCGGTGCTGGGCGACCGTCTCGGCCAGCGCGAAGGTCAGCTCTTTCAGGCCCTCGCGGGTGACCGCGCTGACCTCGAAGACGCGGTAGCCGCGGGCCTCGAGGTCGGGACGCACCATCTCGGCCAGGTCGCGCCCGTCCGGGATGTCGATCTTGTTGAGCACGACCAGACGGGGGCGTTCCTCCAGACCCCCGTACGCCGCCAGCTCGGCCTCGATCGCATCGAGGTCGGCCAGCGGGTCGCGCTCGATCTCGGGTGCCGCCGCGTCGAGCACGTGGACCAGCACCGAGGTGCGCTCGATGTGCCGCAGGAACTGCATGCCCAGCCCCTTGCCGGTGGCCGCGCCCGGGATGAGGCCGGGCACGTCGGCGACCGTGAAGGTCTGGTCGCCCGCCTGCACCACGCCGAGGTTGGGCACCAGCGTGGTGAACGGGTAGTCAGCGATCTTGGGCTTGGCCGCGGAGATGACCGAGATCAGCGACGACTTGCCGGCCGACGGGAAGCCGACCAGGCCCACGTCGGCGACGCTCTTGAGCTCGAGCACCACGTCGAGGGCGTCGCCCGGCTCGCCCAGCTCGGCGAAGCCCGGCACCTTGCGGCGGGTGTTGGCCAGCGAGGCGTTGCCCCGGCCGCCGCGGCCACCACCGGCCACCTCGAAGGTGGTGCCGGCGCCGATCAGGTCGGCCAGCACCTCGCCCTCGGCGGTCTGCACGACCGTGCCGTCGGGCACCTTGAGCACCAGGTCTTTGCCGTTGGCGCCGTCCCGGTTGGCGCCGGCGCCACCGCCGCCGTTGGAGGCCTTGACGTGCGGGTGGAAGTGGAAGTCGAGCAGCGTGTGCAGCTGCGGGTCGACCACCAGGGTGATCCCGCCGCCGTGCCCGCCGTTGCCGCCGTCGGGGCCGCCGAGCGGCTTGAACTTCTCGCGGCGCACCGAGACGCAGCCATGCCCGCCGTCACCCGCCTGCAGGTGCAGCGTGACTCGGTCGACGAACGTGGTCACTGCTCAACTCCTAAAACAGCAAAAACAAAGCGGGCCACGGACCCGGAGGTCCGCGGCCCGCTCAGATAAAAACTACTCCGCGGCCGGGACGATGCTGACGGTCTTGCGACCGCGCTTCGTGCCGAACAGCACATTGCCGGTCGCGAGCGCGAACAGCGTGTCGTCGCTGCCACGGCCGACCAGGTCGCCCGGGTGGAACTTCGTGCCGCGCTGGCGGATCAGGATCTCGCCGGCGCTGACCAGCTGGCCACCGAACCGCTTGACACCGAGCCGCTGGGCGGCGGAGTCACGACCGTTGCGGGAGCTGGATGCACCCTTTTTGTGAGCCATGAGTGGTCCTACTTCCCGCTCTTGATGCCGGTGACCTTGATCTTCGTCAGCGGCTGACGGTGCCCCTGGCGCTTGTGGTAACCGGTCTTGTTCTTGAACTTGTGGATCCGGATCTTCGGACCCTTGGTGTGCTCGGCGATCTCGCCGGACACCGTCACCTTGGCAAGCTTGGCCGCGTCGGTCACCAGGTTGTCACCGTCGACGAGGAGGACTGCGGCGAGCGTCAGCGAGTCGCCGGGCACACCCGCGAGCTTCTCGACCTCGATCACGTCGCCCTCGGCAACCTTGTACTGCTTGCCGCCGGTCTTGACGATCGCGTACATCGGACGCGGACTCCCTGAGACTTACGCAGCGTGGATCACTGCTTGGCGGATGAAGCTTGGTCTCGGCACTCGCCTCGAGGGCTCCGGCACGAGAACATGGCGCACAGAAAAGCGCCGTCAGAAAGCGTACTTCATGAGTGGGGCCGATCCCAAACCGGGGCCACACGCAAGCGCAGGTCAGCCCTTGCCGCAGGCCTTGTCCAGCTTGGCGGTCAGTTCGGCCATCTTGTCGGTGTCGAGCTTCTCGATGTCGCCCTCCAGCGCCTTGACCTGCGCACTCGCGTCGGTGAGGGCGGTCTTGAGGGTGACGTCGGTGGTGATCGCGGCCATGTTGGTCAGCGCGAACGAGAAGTTCTGCACGTCACGGGCGATCTTCTCGGCGGCCTGCTGCTTGGCCTCCGCCCCCTTGCTCGCCGCCTCGATCTTCAGCTTGTAGTCGTCGACGAACAGCTTGCCGAAGCTGGTGCTCGTGCGGTCGACCTGAGCGCAGATCTGCTGGGTGTTGCCGGTGAGCGCCGCGTCGGCCGAGGCCGCGAGGGCCGGGTCCGCAGCGGCCGTCGTGGAGGCGGCCGCCGGGCCGCCGGCCACCGCCGGGGTGCCGGCCGTGGCCGCACCGTCGGCGCTGCCCGCGTCATCGGAGCAGGCGGCCGTCAAGGTCAGCGCGGCCAGGGCGGCACACACGGCGAGGCCGGGACGAGGGGAAAAGCGGTGCATGGGGTCGGTCTCCTCGGGAGCGGGGGGAAGAGAGTCCCGAGAGAGTAACCGACATCACGACGGAAGCGGCCCGGTCAGTTAACTTTCTTTACCGAACCGCTCCCCATCGATCGTCACCAGGCGTTCAGGCGGTCAGGGCCGCGTACGCCTCCGAGTGCCGCCCCGCCGCGAACGGCGGCGCCCACCGGCGCCCGCGCCCACGGGCTCGTCGTCGTCCTCGTCATCGTCGTCGTCGGCCGCGTCCGGGTCGTCGGCGCCGGTGAGCCGCATCGGCTCGGCGTCGGCCGCAGGCGAGGCCGCCGGGGCCGCCGCCTCATAGCGGGACAGGTCGTAGCCGCTGATGTCGTAGTCGTCCTCGGGGTCGGCCTTGGTCAGCGCCGACCGACCGGCCGTGACGATGCCCGAACCCGCCACCGGGGGCAGCCCCGCGGTCTCGGCCGCCGGGTCGTCGCCGTCGTGCCGCACCGGGGCGGACGCCTCGGCCACGACCTCGGCCGGGGTCTCGACCTCGGCCTCGACCACGGCCGGCTCGGCGACCGCGGTCTCCCCGCCGCCACCACCGCCACGCCGGCGCCGGGACTTGCCGGCCGCGGGCTGCTGCTGCTGCGCCGGAGCCTGCTCCGTACGCGCCGCCGCCGCGACCGCCTTGACCTGGTTCGCCGCCCCGCCGTTCTGCCGCTTCTCGGGCACCGGCTCGGTGTGGATCAGCACCCCGCGGCCCTTGCAGTGGTCACAGGTCTCGCTGAACGCCTCGAGCAGGCCCGAACCGATCCGCTTGCGGGTCATCTGCACCAGGCCGAGCGAGGTGATCTCGGTGACCTGGTGCTTGGTGCGGTCGCGGCCCAGGCACTCGGTGAGCCGCCGCAGCACCAGCTCGCGGTTGCTCTCGAGCACCATGTCGATGAAGTCGATGACCACGATGCCGCCGAGGTCGCGCAGCCGCAGCTGCCGGACGATCTCCTCCGCCGCCTCGAGGTTGTTGCGGGTCACCGTCTCCTCGAGGTTGCCGCCCGCACCGGTGTACTTACCGGTGTTGACGTCGACCACGGTCATCGCCTCGGTGCGGTCGAAGACCAGGTGGCCGCCCGAGGGCAGGAACACCTTGCGGTCCAGGCCCTTGAGGATCTGCTCGTCGATGCGCTGGTCGGCGAAGACGTCCCCGGTGCCGGTGTAGCGGTGCATCCGCTCCAGCAGGTCGGGCGAGACCGAGTTGAGGTAGTTCTCGAGCTCCCCGTACGCCGAGTCGCCCTGCACCACGAGCTCGCGGAAGTCCTCGTTGAAGAGGTCGCGGACGACGCGGATGACCAGGTCGGGCTCCTCGGAGAGGGCGACCGGCGCGTGGCCCTCGGCCGACTTGCGCTGGATCTCCTCCCACTGCGCCTGCAGCCGCTTGACGTCACGGGCCAGGTCGTCCTCGCTGGCGCCCTCGGCCGCGGTCCGCACGATCACGCCGGCGCCGTCCGGAACAAGCTTCTTGAGGACGTCCCGCAGGCGCTTGCGCTCGTTGTCGGGCAGCTTGCGGCTGATCCCCGAGGCGTTGCCGTTGGGCACGTAGACCAGGTGCCGGCCGGAGAGCGCGATGTGGCTGCTCAGCCGGGCGCCCTTGTGCCCGATCGGGTCCTTGGTGACCTGCACGAGCACCGAGTCGCCGGAGCGCAGCGCCTGCTCGATCGAGCGCGCCCGTCCCTCGAGCCCGGTGGCGTCCCAGTTGACCTCGCCGGCGTAGAGCACCGCGTTGCGGCCCCGGCCGATGTCGACGAACGCCGCCTCCATGCTCGGCAGCACGTTCTGCACCTTGCCGAGGTAGACGTTGCCGACCATGGTGCCGGAGGTGCTGCGCGATACGTAGTGCTCGACCAGGATGCCGTCCTCGAGCACGGCGATCTGGGTGCGGTCGGGCTTCTGCCGCACGACCATCACCCGGTCGACCGCCTCGCGACGGGCCAGGAACTCCGACTCGCTCAGGATCGGCGGGCGGGTGCGGCGCTGCTCACGGCCGTCGCGGCGGCGCTGGCGCTTGGCCTCGAGCCGGGTCGAGCCCGAGACACCCTGCACCTCGTCCGTACGCCGGGGCTCGCGCACCCGCACGACGGTGTGCACGCCGTCCTCGATGCCACCGGTCTCGGCATCGGAGCCCGAGCCCTTGCGGCGCCGGCGGCGACGGCGGCGGGTCACGCCCTCGCCGTCCTCCGACTCGTCCTCGTCCTCGGACTCCTCGTCGGCCGACGCCTCGGCGCCGTCCTCGCCCTCGTCCTGCTCGCCGTCCTCGGCCGGACCCTTGCCCCGGCCGCGGCCACGGCGGCCCCGGCGGCGGCGCCGGCGCCCGGAGGCGCTGTCGTCATCGTCGTCGTTCTCGTCGTCGACACCGTCCTCGACGTCGTCGGCGCTCTCGTCGGCCTCGTCGACCGCTTCCTCGGCGGGCGGGGCCGTCACCTCGGTGTCGGTGGCCTCGGCCTCGGCCGGTTCCTCGGCCGCACCGCGGCGGCGACGCCGGCTGCGGCGGGTGGTCTCGGCCGGCTCCTCGGTGGCGACCGGCAGCTCGGCGACCTCGGCCTCGACCTCGGACAGGGCCGGGGTCTCGGGTGTCTCGGCGGTCACGGGCGGAACGGCGGCGGCGCCCCGGCGGGAGCGACGGGCCGGAGCCGGAGCGGTCTCGGTGGCCTCGGGCGGCATGAACAGCACGGCGGGCGGGAGGGCGGCGGCCCGGCGACCCCGGCGCGGGGCGGGCTTCTCCTCCTCGACGAAGTCGGCGTCCAGCGGGATCACACCGATGATCGGAGTGCCCTCGGCGGTCGCCTCCTCCTCGGTCGTCTCGTCGGAGACGGTGGGCTCCTCGCCCTCGACCAGGGCTTCGACCCGGACCGGCTCGACCGGCGTCTCGGCGGCGGGCGCCTCAGAAGCGGGCGCGAGCGTCTCGGCGGCCGGCTCTTCCACCGCGGCGGCGGGAGCGGCAGCCTTCTTGCGGCGGGTCCGCGTGGCCTTCACCGGCGGAGCGACCTCGGTGCCCTCTTCCGCTTCGGGAGCGGGAGCGGCGGCCGGGGCCGCCTTCTTGCGGGCGCGCGTTGCCTTCTTCACCGGTGTCGCCGGGACCTCGGCAGCGGCCTCCGACGATGCAGCGGCCTCCGGCGAAGCAGCGGCGGCCTCGGACGAGGTGACCGGTGACTCGTGGATGGCCGCGACCGGGTCGGACGGGCTCGCGACCGCGTCCTGCGCGTTCGCGGCCTCGATGGCCTGACCTGGCTCGTCGGCCGGCGCCTCGGGCGGGGGCGCCGCGGCCTTGCGGCGCGGGGCCCGCGTGCGGCGCGCGGGGGTGGTGCTTGCGGCGGTCTCGGGCGGAGTGGAAGCTCCGGCCCCTTCACCGCCCTGTTCTCCCGAATTGTCTCGGGGCTCGTTATCGAGCATGGGGCGCTCTCCAGTTCTGGCGGCCCCGGGCGCGTTTGAGCGCTGCCACGCAGGGTCGCCGCAAGTTTTTCGGTCCCGCCGGGTGAACGGACGGGCTGCCGAAGTCTGTCAACGGACGCCGGCTGCAGCCTGCGCCCTTCCGATGGAGCGTGCCTTACCCCGGAAGGGCCGGCTCACGATCCGCGTCCAACGGATCGACGAGCTCCCCCTGTGCGGTGAGCGTGCCCTGGGCCAGCCGAGTGACCCGAGGGGGCACCGGCGGCTCCAGGCCCGCCGCCACGCGCAGGCCGGAAAGGACGTCATCGGGACGTACGGCGGGCGTCACCTGTCGTACGACAAGGTCGATTATCGCACACGGTGCGCCGTCCGCCTCGGAAGGTACGGCGGACTGGTCGGTCACAGCGATGTGTGTCACTGCCGAACGGGCGTCGAACGAGCGTCGCCCCTGCTTGGTCATGCGCTCGACCAGCACTTCGTCGAGCTCGAGGAAGGCTTTGACCGCCGCCTCGGCCACCGGCGGATCAACCGAGAAAAGTTCGATCCGCCAGCGCGAGGCGTCGATCCGGTCGGCCAGACTGCCCGGACCGGCCACCACGGCCTCGACGATGTCGAGCCCCGGGGAGAGCGCCGCATCGAGAGCCAGGCGCAGCTGCTCGGGGTCGACCTCGGCCTGCAACCCGATCTCGAGGTATTCCGCCTCGCTGCCGACGCCGGTGGGCGCCGCGCTCGCGTACGAAATCTTGGGGTGGGGGTTGAAGCCCTGGGAGAAGGCGATCGGCACCGCCGCCCGCTGCAACCCCCGCTCGAACGCCCGGGCGAAGTCGCGGTGGGAGGTGAACCGCAGCGGGCCCCGCTTGGC
Source organism: Paractinoplanes ovalisporus (assembly GCF_016834655.1). Taxonomy (GTDB): domain Bacteria; phylum Actinomycetota; class Actinomycetes; order Mycobacteriales; family Micromonosporaceae; genus Actinoplanes; species Actinoplanes ovalisporus. Next base: position 27,885 of record NZ_JAENHP010000021.1, on the reverse strand, counting down.
ATAGCGGAGACGGATGCGCTGGACGACCGGTGCCTGACCGCCCGGTGGCTGATTCTTGGCCATGATCAGACCGGCACCCGCAGGGAGTTCACGGGAGTCAACGGCAGCAGCTTCTTGCCCGTGGGGCCGATCTGGATCTCGGTGTCCATGGACGGGCAGACGCCGCAGTCGAAGCACGGGGTCCACCGGCAGTCGTCCTGCTCATATTCGGACATCGAGTCTTGCCAGTCCTGCCAGAGCCAGTCCTTGTCGAGGCCCGAGTCGAGGTGGTCCCAGGGCAGCACCTCGGCCTGCTCGCGCTCCCGGGTGGTGAACCAGTCGAGGTCGACGCCGAAGCCGGGAAGCACCTCGGCGGCGGACTCGATCCACCGGGCGTACGAGAAGTGCTCGCTCCACCCGTCGAAACGGCCGCCCTTCTCCCAGACCCGGCGGATGACCGCACCCACCCGGCGGTCGCCGCGCGAAAGCAGTCCCTCGATCAGCGACGGCTCGCCGTCGTGGTAGCGGTAACCGATGGCCCGGCCCAGCGACCGGTCGCTGTTGATCTCTTCCTTGAGCATCTTGAGCCGGGCGTCGATGACCTCGGGGCGCTCCATCGGGGCCCACTGGAACGGGGTGTGCGGCTTGGGCACGAACCCGCCGATCGACACCGTGCAGCGGATGTCCTTGGTGCCGGCGGCGATGCGACCAGCCTTGATCACCTCGTGGGCCATGCGGCCGATCTGCAGCACGTCGTCGTCGGTCTCGGTCGGCAGGCCGCACATGAAGTAGAGCTTCACCTGGCGCCAGCCGCTCGAATAGGCGGTGACGACGGTGCGGATCAGGTCTTCCTCGGTCACCATCTTGTTGATGACCTTGCGGATGCGCTCGGAGCCGCCCTCGGGCGCGAAGGTCAGGCCCGTACGGCGGCCGTTCCTCGACAGCTCCTGGGCGAGGTCGATGTTGAACGCGTCGACCCGGGTCGACGGCAGCGACAGCGAGACGTTGGTGCCCTCGTACTGCTCGGCCAGGCCGGAGCACATGTCGCCGATCTCGGAGTGGTCGGCGCTGGAGAGCGAGAGCAGACCGACCTCACGGAAGCCGGAGAACTCGAGGCCCTCCTTGACCATCTGCCCGACCGTGGTGATCGAGCGCTCCCGGACCGGGCGGGTGATCATGCCGGCCTGGCAGAAGCGGCAGCCGCGCGTGCAGCCGCGGAAGATCTCGACCGCGTAGCGCTCGTGGACCGTCTCGGCCAGCGGCACCAGCGGCTTCTTCGGGTAGGGCCAGGCGTCGAGGTCCATGGTCGTGCGCTTGGCCACGCGGAACGGGACGTCGGGCCGGTTGGGCACCACGCGCTGGATGCGGCCGTCGGGCAGGTAGTCGACGTCGTAGAAGCGGGGAACGTAGATGCTCTCGGTGCGGGCGAGGCGCAGCAGCAGCTCGTCGCGGCCGCCGGGGCGGCCCTCGGCCTTCCACTCGCGGATGATGCCGGTGATCTCGAGGACGGCCTCTTCACCGTCGCCCAGCACGGCGGCGTCGATGAAGTCGGCGATCGGCTCGGGGTTGAAACTGGCGTGGCCGCCGGCCAGCACGATGGGATCGTCGTCACCACGGTCGGCGCTGTCCAGCGGGATGCCGGCCAGCTCGAGTGCGGAGAGCATGTTGGTGTAGCCCAGCTCGGTCGCGAACGAGAGCCCGAGCACGTCGAACGCCTTCACCGGGCGGTGCGCGTCGACCGTGAACTGCGGGACGCCGTGCTCCTTCATGAGCGCCTCGAGGTCGGGCCACACCGCATAGGTGCGCTCGGCCAGCACGTCGGGCTGCTCGTTGAGCACCTCGTAGAGGATCTGGACGCCCTGGTTGGGCAGGCCGACCTCGTAGGCGTCGGGATACATCAGCGCCCACCGGACGGTGGTGGCGTCCCAGTCCTTGACGACGGCGCCGAGCTCGCCGCCCACGTACTGGATCGGCTTGCTGACCCGGGGCAGCAGCTGCTCGAGCTGCGGGAAGACGGAACGTACGCTCATGGGCCTCTAGGGTACGCGGGCTAACCCGTGAGATCCGCCGCGGCCCTGTCGAGATCCGTGGCCAGCACGTCCTCACGGAAGGCGCAGAGCTGCAGCGTCATCCGGGCCGCGCCGGTCTCGCCCACCACCAGCCGGGTCGGGATCGCGTGGTCGTCGAGATCACCGATCAGGGCGTCGAGCAGGCGAACCCCGGCGCTGTCGAGGAACGAGACCGTGGTCAGGTCGATCAGCACCTTGCCCGACTTCTGGAGCCGCTGGACGATCGCCTTGCCGATCTCGGGGGCGTTGGCCAGGTCGATCTCACCGGTCAGCGAGACCAGATCCGCGTCGCCGAACGTCGAGAAGGTGACCCAGCGCTCCAACTGCCCCATCGGCACCGGACGCCCGCCGCGCGTGAACTCCATTACGCCTCCCGGCGGCCCCGTCGCATGGTGACCGTGGTGCCGTCGCTGCGGTCGAAGAGCACCTGATCCATCGACTCCCGGATCAGTTGCAGGCCCCGGCCGCGGGACACGTCGGTGACCGGGCCACGCCAGGTGCCCCGATCGGTGACGCGGACCTCGACCGCGTCGTCCGTCACCGTCGCCACGACATCGATCATCCCGAACGGGTCGTCACGATAGCCGTGCTCGATCGCGTTCGCCACCGCCTCGGAACAGGCGAGCAGAACCGCGTCGCGGCACTCCGGTTCGACGTCGTGCGCGACCAGCCAGGCCCGCAGGTCGGCGCGGAGAAGGGCGATCTGCATCCGGTCGGCGCCGATGCTGCGCTCGATGCGTTCCTCGGTGCCGAGCGTCAGGCAGAGCATGCAGACGTCGTCGGTGTGGTCACGGCCGACCAGGGTGTCGGCGAGCCCGGCGGCCAGGCCCTGCAGCGGCGCGTCCCGGCGTCTCGCGTATTCGCGGGCCAGCATCTCGAAGCCCTTGTCGATCGGGCGGGTGCGGCGCTCGATCAGGCCGTCGGTGTAGAGCAGCAGGCGGCTGCCGGCGGGCAGGCGGCGACGGTGCTCGGTGCGGACCCGGTTGCCGGCCTTGGAGCCGAGCGCGGCCGAACGGGCCTGCAGCAGGTATTCCGGTGAGCCGGCCGGTTCCTGCAGCAGCGGGGGCAGGTGACCGGCGCAGGAATAGGCCACCTCGCCGGCGGCCAGGTCGATCTCGACGTAGGCGACCGTGGCCATGCGCGCCGACTCGACCCGCTCGACGAACCGGTCCAGCCCCTCGATCAGTTGCGCCGGGCCGTTCTCGTTCGAGGCCAGGGCGCGGACGGCGCTGCGCAGCTGACCCATCGTGGTGGCCGCCTCGATGCCCCGGCCGACCACGTCGCCGACCACCACGGCCAGCTTGTCCTTGGAGATCAGGAACGCGTCGAACCAGTCACCGCCGACCTCGAGGTCCTGCGTGGCCGCCTGGTAGTGGGTCTCGACGGCGAACCGGTTGTCGCCGCCCGGCAGGTCGCCGGCGAGCAGGCTGCGCTGCAGCGTGCGGGCGATCTGCCTCTCCTGCTCATAGAGCCGGGCGTTCTCGAGCGCGAGCCCGGCCCGGTCGGCCAGCTCGACCAGGAAGGCCCGCTCGGCCGCGGCGCCCCGCCGGTCGGGCGCCATCCGCAGCGCCAGCGTGCCCAGCACCAGCCCGCGGGCGGTCAGCGGCAGCACCGAGCAGTCGAGCTGGTCGGTCTCGGACGGGAAGACGGGCTCGCCGCTCGCCGCCACCTTGCCGAGGCGCTGCAGCAGCAGTTCCTCGTCGGGGCGCGGGCCGCCGCTGTCTTCCACCACCGGTGCCGAGCCGACGTGCAGCCGCACCTCGGCCCAGTCGGCGATCTCGGGCACCACCCGCTCGACCAGGCGTCGGGTGCGTCGCAGCAGCCGGTGCAGCTCGTCGAGCGAGCGGGTGGTCTCGGCCAGGAAGGTCGCCCTCTCCTCACGGCGCCGGGCGTCGTCATAGAGGCGGGCCCGGTCGAGCGCCTGGCCGGCCTGCTGGCCCAGGAGGCGGACGACCCGCAGCTCGCCGTCGGAGAGCAACCGCTCGCCCTTGAAACTGAACGCCAGCACGCCGAGCGTCTCGACCCCGGCCTGGTCGTCGGCCGGGCCGGTGGTCAGCGGCAGCAGCACCACCGTGTTGCGGCCCGAGCGGCGCATGCTGTCGACCAGGTCGGGGAAGTGCTGGCGGGCCTCGGCGACCGAGCCGACCACGTGCAGGTCGCCGCGCTCGGCGACCCGGGCCACGGCCCGCTGCGACGAGCGGGGCATGTCGTCCCAGTTGCCCGTCGTGGGGTCGGTCGAGGCCACCGCATAGATCGTGTCGCGTTCGGGGTCGACCAGATAGATGCTGCTGCTGGCCGCGCCGAAGGCGGACTCCGGGGCGCGGACGACCGCCTCGGCCACCTCGGCCTCGGTCGGCGCGGCGGCCAGGTCGGCCACGATCTGCTGGAGCACCCGGACCCGCCGCTCCGAGGCCTCGGCGATCTGACGCGCCAGCAGCAGTTCCTTCTCGTACTGCCGGCGTTCGGTCGCGTTGAAGACCATGGTGCGGATGGCCTTGGGCCGGCCCTCGTCGTCCCGGCCGAGCACCGAGTTGACCAGCGTGGGCAGCTGGCGGCCGTCGGCGCAGACCACGTCGAAGGCCAGCTCGTGCACCTCGTCCTGCATGCGCAGCAGAGGGGCGTAGTGGGTCTCGTGATAGATCTGCCCGCCCGAGGTGAGCAGGTCGCGGAAGCGCCGGTGGCCGACCAGCTCCCCGCGCGTGAATCCCGTCCAGGACAGGAACGTCTGGTTGACCCGGACGATCGTGCCGTCGGGGAGCGTGGTCAGATACCCGCACGGCGCGTGCTCGTACAGGTCGTCGGGGTCTTCGTCCCAGGGCGGGCGCAACTCCTGCGTCACGTCCGGCCCACCAGAGTCACTCACGGTCCGCCGCTTCTTACAGCCAAGCCTTCATGGCGTTGATCGTTTCTTCCGGTGCGCTCAGATTGGGACAGTGCCCCGTCGCGTTCATCTGGACGAGAGTGCTGCCGGCTGTGTGCTTGTGAACGTAGTCCCCCACGACGGCCGGTGCGATCACGTCGTCGGAGCACTGCAGGATCAGCGCGGGCGTCCGCAGCTTGAGCAGATCGTCGCGGTTGTCGGAGAGGAACGTGACGCGCGCGAACTTCTTCGCGATCTCGGGGTCGGTGCGGCAGAAGCTGTTGGTGAGCTCCTCGCCCAGCTCGGGCCGGTCGGCGTTGCCCATGATGACCGGCGCCATCGTGCTCGACCAGCCGAGGTAGTTGCTGTCGAGCGAGACCAGCAGCGAGTCGATGTCGGCCGCGTCGAAGCCGCCCGTGTAGTCCTCGCCGGGCTCGTTGATGTAGCGCGGCGACGGGCCGATCAGCACCAGGCGGGCGAACCGCTCCGGCTCCTTGATCGCGGCGAGCACACCGATCATCGCGCTCACCGAGTGACCGACGAAGACGACGTCGGTCAGGTCGTGCTCGTGCAGGATCTCGAGGATGTCGTCGGCGTAGCCGTCGAGGGAGGAATAACGGTCGTCGTCGTACGCCGACAGGTCGGACCTGCCGTTGCCGACGTGGTCGAAAAGGACAAGCCGGTGCGAGTCCGCGAAGGCGGGAGCGACCAGGCGCCACATGTTCTGGTCGCAGCCGTACCCGTGGGCGAACACCATCGGCTGACCGGTCGGATTGCCGGTCACGGTGACGGCATTTCTGCGTGTCGTTCTCATGTCCCGGTAACCATACGGCTCCAGAGCGTCTTGCACATCGCCCAGGTTGTCCGGCATTTGTATCCGGAGTCCGGTCTCCGGAAAGGGGCCGAGGGTGGCGCACCGCCTCTAACCTGGGGGTTGACCGCCTCGCCGGGGATCTTGCCCGGCAGTGAAGGAGATCGACGGATGCCCGACCCGCAGCCGGAGGACGTTCAGCCGGCGGACGCGACCCGGTTGGACGACGGTTCGGAACCCTCCACGGTGGACGCGCCGGTGCGCTGGAGCGGCTCGGCGGCCGTCCCCGCGCCGGCCCCGAAGAAGCAGTGGTGGCGACGGAACGAGGCGCCGGAGGCCCCGCCGCCGGAGCCGGAGGAGCCCGACCACTGGGCGACCACGCCCGCCGTCGACCCGTGGGCCGACCAGGACACGCCGTGGGACTCGTTCGCCCACGTGCCGCCCGAAGAGACACCACCCCCGATGCCCCCGACCCGGATCGAAAGGCCGGTCACGCCGCCGCCCCCACCTCCCCCTCCGGCGCCGAAACCGGTGAACCGACCGCCGGTCCCGGCGCCGCAGCCTCCGACCGGCGCCCCGGCCGCGCGCAACGAACCCAAGCTCTCCAAGAAGGAGCGCAAGCGGCTCGAGAAGCAGGCCCGGCAGCAACCGGTCAACCGCCTGGCGATCCAGACGCGCCCGCCGACGGTCCAGGGCCGCCCGATCCCGGCCCCACCGCCGTGGGCGGCTCGCCCGCCGGCCCGCCCGTTGCCGCCCCCGCCGCGCCGCAAGCGCCGCTGGGGCCGCCGCATCGCGCTGCTCGGCCTGATCGGCGTGGTGTGCTGCTGCGGCCTCCCGTTCGCCTGGACGCAGTCCCCGGCCGGTGACCAATATCCGGTGACGGCCGCCCTGCCCGACTCGTTCTCCGACCTGAAGCTGCGCGACACCGAGGACGCCGGCCCGAGCGGGTTCGCCGGCGAATACCGCGACGGCCGCGGCAAGCGGGTCACGGTCTTCGGCGAGACCGGCTTCCGGCTCGCCCCCGGCAGCGACGTGAAGAGCCGCATCGAGCAGGCCGCCGCCGAGTACGGCCTGACCGACGTGCAGTCGTACGACCTGGGTGAGTTCGGCGCCCACGAGCGGTGCGGCGTGGGTCGCGACGGCAACGCCTCGGTGGTTGTCTGCGCCTGGGCCGACCACGGCAGTCTGGCCACCGTGCTGCTGACCCGCCGCTCGATCGCCGACAGCGCCGACCTGGTCGCCCGACTGCGGGAAGAAGTCCTGACTCCGGGTTGATGGGCTGATCAAGCGGGCAGCATGACGGCATGACCCGACGCTGGCTGTTCGCCGATCAGCTCGGCCCCCACTTCCTCGACTCGCCCCGGCAGGAGGCGCTGCTGGTGGAGTCGAAGGCCGTGTTCCGGCGCCGCGCGTTCCACCGGCAGAAGGCCCACCTGATCCTGTCGGCGCTGCGGCACCGGGCCCAGGACGACGGCGTCCGGCTGGTCAAGGCCGACACCTACGCCGAGGCGGTCAAGCAGAAGGTCACCGTCTGCCATCCGACCTCGCGCGCCGCCCGCGCCCTGGTCCACCGCCTGCCCAACGTCGTCGAGGTGCTGCCGCCGCGCGGCTTCGTCACCGCGCCGGCCGACTTCACCGCCTGGGCGCACGGCCGTGACCACCTGCGCATGGAGGACTTCTATCGGGACGCCCGGCAGCGCCACGGCATCCTGATGGACGGCGGCGAACCGGCCGGCGGCAAGTGGAACCTCGACGCCGACAACCGCGAGCCACCGCCCCGCAGCGCCGAGAAGCTGGACGTGCCACCCGCGCCCGCGATCACCGAGGACGAGATCGACGAGGAGGTCCGCGCCGACCTCGACCGGTGGCAGCGCGAGGACGGCATCGAGTTCGTCGGGAACGACGGCCCCCGGCTGTTCCCGGCCACCCGGCGCGAGGCGCTGGCCCGGCTGCGGCATTTCGTCGAGCACCGGCTGCCGCTGTTCGGCCCGTACGAGGACGCGATGCTGGCCGGGGACCCGTGGATGAGCCACAGTCTGCTCAGCGCGTCGATCAACCTGGGGCTGCTGGACCCGCTCGAAGTGGTGGAACGGGCCGAGAAGGCGTACCGGGAAGGCAATGCCCCGCTGGCCAGTGTCGAGGGGTTCGTCCGGCAGATCATCGGATGGCGCGACTTCATCTGGCATCTGTACTGGTATTTCGAGCCGGACTACCGGGCCTCGAACGAGCTGGGCGCGCGCCGGGAGCTGCCGCGCTGGTTCGCCGATCTGGACGCCGACGCGGTCGAGGCCCGCTGCCTGTCCGACGTGCTGGCCGGGGTGCGCGACCACGGCTGGGTGCACCACATTCCGCGGCTCATGGTGCTCGGCAACTACGCGATGCAGCGCGGCTGGCGGCCGGGCGCGATGGCGGACTGGTTCCACCGCAGCTTCGTCGACGGCTACGAGTGGGTGATGACGGCCAACGTGATCGGCATGAGCCAGTTCGCCGACGCGGGGCGGATGAGCACCAAGCCGTACGCGTCGGGCGGCTCCTACATCAACCGCATGAGCGACTACTGCGGTGGCTGCCGCTACGACCCCAAGGTGCGGGTCGGTGACGACGCGTGCCCGTACACGGCCGGCTATTGGGCCTTCCTCGCGCGCAACGAGAAGGCGCTGGCCGGCAACTACCGCATGCGGCAGCCCCTGAACGGCCTGCGCCGGCTGGGCGACGTGGAGGCGCTGGTCGAGCAGGAGAGGGCCCGCGGCTCGCGCGCGCCCTGACCCCTATTCCTTGGCCGGCTTGGCCGGGGCGTAGCGCGGCACGTATTCCTGGCCGGTCAGCTTCTGGATCTCGGCCATGAGCTCGTCGGTGAGCTGACGCAGCGACGTGCGGTCGTCGCCGCGGCCCTCCGGATCGATCGGCTTGCCGAACTTGACGGTGACCACGCCCCGGGCCGGCTTGGGCAGGACCTGGCCGATGGGCTGCACCTTCTCGGTGCCGATCATGCCGACCGGGATGATCGGCACCCCGGCCGCCACCGCCAGCCGGGCCGCACCCGTGCGGCCGCGGTAGAGCCGGCCGTCGGGCGAACGCGTGCCTTCGGGGTAGATGGCGACCGCGTCACCCGCCTTGAGCACCGGGATCGCGCCGTCGAAGGCGGTCAGGGCGGCCCGCCCGCCGCCGCGCTCGACCCGGATCGCGCCGAGGCCGTTCATCAGGGTGCGGTTGAACCAGCCCTTGACCCCGGTGCCGTTGAAGTAGTCCGACTTGGCCCAGAAGGCCAGGTGGCGGGGCTGCGCCGAGCCGAGGAAGAGCTCGTCGGCGACGGAGAGGTGATTGCCGGCGAAGATCACGCCACCGGTCTTGGGGATGTACTCGAGGCCCTCGACTCGTGGGCGCCATCCGAGCATCATCACGTTGCCGACGGTGAGCTTGCCGATCGTGTAGAGCAGCGGCAACTGAGGTTCCTCCGGGGCCAAAGGACATGCGCAAACGTGTGGGGGCGCGGTCAGGTTACCGGAGGGAAACCGGGAAGTCCCTGTCGATCCCGCCGACGGCCCGGACATTCACCGCAGAGGCGGCAAATCTCCGGGCCGAGTAGCTGGTGTCACACGGCCTTGGCGACCCGGACGGTGACCTGGTCGCCGTCGCCGACCTCGCCGGCGAAGCCGTCCTCCCCAGCTTCCGCCAGCGTGAGCAAGGTCGCCAGGGTTTCACCGGCCACGAACTCGCGGTGGGCCTCGACGGCGGCCCGCACCGGCTCGGCGGCCGAGACGACCAGCGCGATGCGGTCCGACACGTCGAGGTCGGCGTCGCGGCGGGCCTGCTGCACCACGCGGATCACGTCGCGGGCCAGGCCCTCGGCCGCGAGCTCGGGCGTCACCGCCGTGTCGAGCACGACCACGCCTCCGCCGGCGGGCAGCGGCGCCGAGTTCTGATCGTCCGCGGCGACCAGCTTGAGCTCGTACTCGCCGTCGGCCAGCGTGATGCCGGCGGCGACCGGGGCGCCGTCGACCAGCTCCCACTCACCCGCCTTGACCGCCTTGATGACCTGCTGCACCTGCTTGCCGACGCGCGGGCCGAGGGCCCGGGGCACGACGGTCAGAACCTGCTCGCAGTAGGCGGCCACGTCGTCGGTGAACACGACCTCCTTGACGTTGACCTCGTCGGCCACCAGGTCGCCGAGGTTCGTCAGGGCCGGGGCGTCGGCGGTGGCCACGGTCAGCTTGGCCAGCGGCAGCCGCACGCGCAGGGCCCGGGCCTTGCGCAGCGACAGGGCGGCCGAGGCCACGTCGCGGATCGCGTCCATCGAGGCGACCAGGTCGTGGTCGGCCGGGAAGGCCGCGGCGTCGGGCCAGTCGGTCAGGTGCACCGAGCGGCCGCCGGTCAGGCCGCGCCAGATCTCCTCGGCGGTCAGCGGGGCGAGCGGGGCCACGACGCGGCACACCGCCTCGAGCACGGTCGCGAGGGTGTCGAACGCGTCGGCATCACCCTCCCAGAACCGGTCACGGGAACGGCGTACGTACCAATTGGTCAGCGCGTCCAGGAAGGACCGGACCGAGGCGGCCGCGCCCGAGATTTCGTAGTCGTCCATCTGGCGCTGCACGTCGGACACGAGCTCGTTCGTCTTGGCGAGCACGTAGCGGTCGAGCAGGTGCGCGGAATTTGTCCGGAATTTCGCCTCATGCGATGACGCGTTGGCGTAAAGCGAGAAGAAGTACCAGACGTTCCACAGCGGCAGGAGCACCTGCCGTACCGAATCCCGGATGGCGACCTCGGTGACCGGCATGTCCCCGCCCCGCAGCACGGGCGACGACATGAGCATCCAGCGCATCGCGTCCGACCCGTACGAGTCGAAGATCTTGTAGACGTCCGGGTAGTTGCGCAGCGACTTGGACATCTTGCGCCCGTCCTCGCCGAGCAGGATGCCGTGGGACAGGCAGTTGCGGAACGCGGGCCGGTCGAACAGCGCCGTGGCCAGCACGTGCATGGTGTAGAACCAGCCGCGGGTCTGCCCGATGTATTCGACGATGAAGTCGCCCGGGTAGTGGTGCTCGAACCAGTCCTTGTTCTCGAACGGGTAGTGCACCTGGGCGAACGGCATCGACCCGCTCTCGAACCAGCAGTCGAGCACCTCGGGCACGCGTCGCATGGTCGACCTGCCGGTCGGGTCGTCCGGGTTGGGGCGGGTCAGCTCATCGACGTACGGGCGGTGCAGGTCTTCGATCGTGACTCCGAAGTCCCGCCGCATCTCCTCGAAGGAGCCGTAGACGTCGACGCGCGGGTAGTTGGGGTCGTCCGACTTCCACACCGGGATCGGCGAGCCCCAGAACCGGTTGCGCGAGATCGACCAGTCGCGGGCGTTGGCCAGCCACTTGCCGAACGAGCCGTCCTTGATGTGGGCCGGCGTCCAGTTGATCTCCTGGTTGAGCTCGACCATGCGGTCGCGGAACTTCGTGACGGCCACGAACCACGACGAGACCGCCTTGTAGACCAGCGGGGTGTCGCAGCGCCAGCAGTGCGGGTAGGAGTGCGTGTAGCCCTCGTGCCGCAGCACGGAGTTCTGGGCCTTCAGATGAGCGATGATCGGCTTGTTGGCCTCGAACACCTGCACGCCCTGCCAGTCGGGCACGAGCGCGGTGAAGCGGGTGTGGTCGTCGACGGTCACCACCGTCGGGATGCCGGCCGCGTTGCAGACGTTCTGGTCGTCCTCACCGAAGGCGGGCGCCTGGTGCACGACACCGGTGCCGTCCTCGTCGCTCACGTAGTCGGCGGCGAGCACCTGGAACGCGTTCGGCCCGCCCTTCTCCACGAGGAAGTCGAACAGCGGGGTGTAGCGGCGTCCGGCCAGCTCGCTGCCCAGGACGGTGCCGACCTGGGTCCAGCCCTCCAGCTCCTTCGCGTACGACGGGACCCGCGACGCGCCCATGATGAGCCGCTTGCCGTCCTTCTCGAGGATCGCGTACTGCAGGGAGGGGCCGACGGCGAGCGCGAGGTTGGAGGGCAGGGTCCACGGCGTGGTGGTCCAGACCGCGATGTCCTCGCCCGTCTCCAGCCGGAACGTGACGGTCAGCGCCGGGTCGGTGCGGTCGCGATAGACGTCGTCCATGCGCGTCTCGGTGTTCGACAGCGGGGTCTCGCACCGGAAGCAGTAGGCCAGCACCCGGAAGCCCTCGTAGACCAGGCCCTTGTCGTGCAGGGTCTTGAACGCCCACATGACCGACTCCATGTAGCTGGGGTCGAGCGTCTTGTAGTCGTCGGAGAAATCCACCCACCGGGCCTGGCGCGTGACGTAGCGCTCCCAGTCCTTGGTGTAGGCGAGCACGGAGCTGCGGCAGGCCTCGTTGAACTTGTCGATGCCGAGCTCGACGATCTGCGCCTTGGTGGTGATGCCGAGCTGCTTCTCGGCCTCGACCTCGGCCGGCAGCCCATGGGTGTCCCAGCCGAAGCGGCGCTCCACGTGCTTGCCCCGCATGGCCTGGTAGCGCGGCACCAGGTCCTTCACATAGCCGGTGAACAGGTGCCCGTAGTGCGGGAGCCCGTTGGCGAAGGGCGGGCCGTCGTAGAAGACGTACTCGTTGCTGCCGTTCTCGCCGGCCGGGCGCTGCTCGACGGACGCTTCGAACGTCTGGTCGGCGGCCCAGTGCTCGAGCACGGCCCGCTCGACGGCGGGCAGGTCGGGGCTGGCCGGCACGCCCGTGGCGTCGGTGTGCTTCGGATAGGCCATCGGTGGAACTCCTCGTAGCAGTCGTCGGACTGCGAGGACGAGCCGTTTCAGCCCGCGGTACCACCTCGCTTGACGGATCTCTCCGCCCGCTCATTCACGGCCGCCGCCACCCGGTTCTACTGAGACCGCCAGGTCCGTTCTTCCGGAAGCTCCCCGGTGATGGCCGGATCGTCGCCTGCGTAGAGACAACGATACCGGCCACCGCACGTGATTTACCGGCGAGGGGCGGGCAGGGTCGTGCTCCAGAGCGACCTGCCCTCGCGGTCGCGCAGGTTGACCGTGAACGCCTTGGTCCCGGCGTCGATCTCCACCTCGCCGAAGTGCTGGAAGCCGTCGGCCGGGGACGTGTTGGCGGCGGGCGGCGCGTTCACGAAGTGGGTCTGCGGGCCGAAGGTGGCGTCCAGGGCGTTCGGGCCGAACGCGCCGGCGTGGGCCGGGCCGGAGACGAACTCCCAGAACGGCGTGAAGTCCTGGACCGCCGCCCGGGCCGGGTCGTAGTGCACCGCCTGCGTGTAGTGCACGTCGGCGGTGAGCAGCACGATGCCGGTGACGCCGCGCCGGTGCGCGGTCCGCAGCACCTGGGCGAACTCCAGCTCGCGGCCCTTCGGCGCGCCCGGGTCGCCCTGGGCCACCCCCTCCTGGGCGGTCGCGCCGTCCGGAACGACCAGGCCCAGCGGCAGGTCGTTGGCGATCACCTTCCAGGTCGCCCGCGACTCGCTCAGCCCCCGGATCAGCCACTCGCGCTGCTCGGCGCCGAGCAGGCCACGGTCCGGGTCGGCGTACGTGTTGCCGTCGTTGACGTCCTTGAACGTGCGCATGTCGAGCACGAAGATGTCGAGCAGCGGCCCGTACGAGATCTTGCGGTGGACCGGCCCGCTCCGCATCGGCGTCGGCACCCACTCGTGGTAGGCCTGCCGGGCCCGCCCGGCCAGCACGTCGACCCGCTTCTCGGTGTAGCGGGCGTCGTCCAGGATCTCCCCCGGGTACCAGTTGTTGGTCACCTCGTGGTCGTCCCACTGGTTGATCTGCGGCACCTCGGCCGCGAACGCGCGGTAGGCCTGGTCGAGCAGGCTGTACGCTCCAGGCTCTCGGCCCGCACGCGGTAGTAGAGCCGCTCCCCCGAGGGCAGCCCGCGCACCGTCAGCTTGCCCGTGAAGTCGGTGTCCGGCGTGACCACGGGCCCGCGCAGGACCCGGGCGCCCCGGAAGTCGGGCCGCTTGCTGACGTGCACCCAGAGCCGTCCCGGCCGGTCCGCGCGGCTCCACAGAACCGCCGAGCCGCCTAAGGGGTCACCGCTCTGGACGCCGTGGGTGAGAACGGGCCGGGAGCCGGCCGACGAGAAGGCGGGCGCCCCACCGGCCAGCCCGGCGACACCACCGGCGACGCCGGCGCGCAGCAGATTCCGTCGTGAGATCGAAGTCATGACTCTGATGCCTATCGATCCCGCATGGCTTGCGGGTAACCGTCCCCTGAACTTCACCCGTCTCAGCTCGGGGCGCTTAGGATTCGGCTGTGATTCGGATCGAGATCGATGAACCGACGCTGTCGCGGACCCGGATCGCCATCAGCCCGCTGGCCGAGGTGTTCTGCAGCCTTGCCCTGCTGCAACGCAACCCCGAGGCGGTGCCGTGGCCCTACGAGGGGTGGGCCCGGCGGGCCCGGGCCATGACCGAGTCCGTCTCGCTCTATCTGTCGCTGCCGTCGGTCTCGCCCGATTTTCTCTGCCCGCCGCCGGTCACGGCCATGCCGACGATCGACGAGCAGCTCGAGCAGGTGCGGGCCACGCCGGCCGAGGTGATCGAGTTCGAGATCGCGAAGCACTACCCCGACGGCGACGTGCTGCCCGGGCTGCGGCCGTTCCTGGACGACCGGCAGGCGGCGCTCGACCGGCTGACCGACGGCGTCCGGGCCTACTGGGACGCGGCGATCGCGCCCTACTGGCCGGGCATGCGGGCCGCGCTCGACGAGGAGGTGCTGCTGCGGGCGCGGGCCCTGGCCGCCGACGGGCCCGACGCGCTGCTGTCCCAGCTGCACGAGCGGGTGCGCTGGGAACGGCCGGTGCTCACCCTGGTCAAGCCGCTCGAGCAGTCGTTCGAGGCGGTCAACCAGCGGCTGCTGCTGGTGCCGCTGATCTTCTCGCGGGGCGCGCTGCTGTGCTCCGGCGACCAGCCCGACCTGATCATGGTCACCTACCAGTCGCGGGGCGCCGCGGTGCTGGCCGAGACGCCGGTCCCGCCGCCGCCCGCCGAGGACGACCGGCTGGCCATCCTGGTCGGGCGCGGGCGGGCCGCCGTGCTGCGGGCGCTGACCGTCCCGGCCACGACGACCGGCCTGTCCACCGCGCTCGGGCTGGCCCCGAGCACGGTCTCGGAACACCTGGCCGGACTGCTCGCGGCCGGGGTGGTGCACCGCCGCCGGGCCGGCCGCCGCGTCCTCTACGGCCTCGAGCCCGCCGGCGTCGCGCTCGTGCGGCTGCTCGGCGAGGATTCGGCCCGCACCGAATTCGTTTCCTAGACCCCGGTCGATTCCCTAGCGTTCCGCGCATGGGGAGCGACTACGCCATCGAGGCGGAAGACTTACGCCGGACCTACAAGGCGCGCACCGGCTGGCTCAAGCCGAAGCGCACCGAGGTCGAGGCGGTCCGCGGGGTGACCTTCACGGTCGGCCGCGGCGAGCTGTTCGGGCTGCTCGGGCCGAACGGCGCCGGCAAGACCACCACCATCAAGCTGCTGAACACCCTGCTCATCCCTACGTCGGGGTCGGCCCGGGTGTGCGGGTTCGACGTCGAGAGCCAGACCCGGGAGGTACGCCGGAGGATCGGCTACGTGTTCGGCGGCGACCGCGGGCTCTACGACCGGCTGTCGGCACTGGACAACCTGCGCTACTTCGCCGAGCTCTACGGGGTGGCGCCGCGCGACCAGAAACGCCGCATCGCCGAACTGCTCGACCTGGTCGGGCTGGCCGGGCGCGAGGGCGAACGGGTCGAGGGCTACTCGCGGGGCATGCGGCAGCGTCTGCACATCGCCCGCGGGCTGCTGCACTCGCCCGACGTGCTGTTCCTCGACGAGCCCTCGATCGGGGTCGACCCGGTGGCCGCGCGCGAGCTGCGGCGCACGGTCGCCGACCTGGCCGCGACCGGGACGACCGTGCTGCTCACGACCCACTACATGGCCGAGGCCGACGAGCTGTGCGACCGGATCGCGGTGATCGCCGACGGGCGGATCCAGGCGCTGGGCACCCCGGCCGAACTGCGGCACCGCGCGGACGGGCGCCGGGTCGTGGAGGTGGAGGCCTACGGGGTGCCCGAGAGCGCGGTGGATGCCTTGCGCGGTCTTCCCGGCGTACGGGAAACCGCAGTTGAAGCCCGTGGAGCCCTCCAGCTGCTGACCGTCCACTCCGACGCGCACGTGGACGTGCAGGGTGACGTGCTGCGGGAACTGGCCGGAATCCGGCTCGGCCGCGTCGACAGCCGGGAGCCGACGCTCGAGGACGCGTACGTCGCGATCGTGAGCGCCGCATGAGCCTCCTCCGAGTGCTCGCGGTGGGCACGCTCATGCACGTCAAACAGCTCAGCCGCTCCCCGTTCGAGATGGCGATCGCCCTGGTCGTGCCGATCGTGCAGGCCACCCTGGCCGTCTATCTGTTCCGGTCCGGCGGCGAACAGCACCGCCTGCTCGAGGCCGCGGTCGGCGCCGGCGTGATGGGCATCTGGTCGTCCGTGCTGTTCGGGTCGGGCGGCGCCATCCAGAGTCAGCGCTGGCTGGGCACCCTCGAAATGATCATGCTGGCGCCGCGCCGGCCGGTCCTCGTCATTCTCCCGATCACGATCGCCACCGGGTTGACGGGCATTTACGCGTTGCTCGCCACGCTGATCTGGGGGCGCTTCCTGTACGGCATCAGGCTCGACTTCGCCCACCCGGTCGCGTTCGTGGTCGCGGCCGTCGTCTGTGTGGTCGCGCTCGGCATGTTCGGGCTGCTGCTGGCGGCCACGTTCGTGCTCATGCGCAACGCGAACGCGCTGGCCAACACGCTCGAATACCCGGTCTGGCTGGTCTCGGGCATGCTCGTGCCGATCACCGTGCTGCCGTCGTGGACCGGGCCGATCGCCGCCGTGCTGCCCACCACCTGGGGCGCGCGGGCGTTACGCGAGGCCACCAGCGGCGGGCCGGTCTGGCCGTCGGTCGGCGTCTGCCTCGGCATCAGCGTGCTCTGCCTGGCCCTCGGTGGGCTCGCCCTCACCTATGTCGAACGCCGCGCCCGCGCCGCCGCGACCTTGGCGCTCGCATGAGCCGGCCCATCGGTATCCACCGGCCCCGCCGCCCCAGGAGGCGAACCGCATGAAGACTCTCCGTCTGATGGGCGTCGGCGGCGTGATCGCCTACCGCGCCCTGTTCAACTGGACGACGCCCGGCATGTTCGTCGGCACGCTGCTGGTCGGGCCGCTGTTCCAGCTGCTGTTCTTCGCCTATCTCGGGCGCCAGCTCCAGGTCGCCGACGACCGGTTCTACATCGTCGGCAACGCCGTGCTCACCGCGTCGCTGGCCTGCGTGTTCGGCGGCACGATGGCGGTCGCCAACGAGCGCCGGTACGGAACGCTGGGCCACGTGCTGCTGTCTCCCCGCAGCCGCACCGCGATCTTCTGGGGGCGGGTCATCCCGTACGCGGGAAACGGGCTCCTGATCGCCGTCGTGACGCTCGGTGTGGGCGCGGCGCTGCTCGGGCTCCGGATTCCGTTCGGCGCTCTGCCCGGGCTGGTGCTGGCCATGGCCGCCGGGTCGCTGGCCTGCGGATTCTTCGGGCTGACGCTGGGCGCGCTCGGGCTGCGGTTCCGCGACGTGTGGGTGGTCTCGAACGTCTCGGTCGCGCTGTTGCTGCTGCTCACGGGCGTGAACGTGCCCGCTTCGGGGCTGCCCGGCTGGATGGTGACGGTCGGTCACTACCTGCCGATCACGCACGCGGCCTCGGCGGCGCGGCAGCTCGCGGCCGGAGACGGACTGACCGCGGCCGCGCCCGCCCTCGGCCAGGAACTGCTGGTCGGAGCGGGTTATGCGGTCGCGGCCGTGGCCCTGCTGAAGATCTTCGAGGGTGAGTCACGCCGGCGGGCGTCGCTCGACGCGCTCTGACCCTGTCCTCGGCTCTTCGCGTTGGTTTCGCGTTGGTTTTCGCGCTGCTCAGAGCTTGGGGAACCAGAGGGCGAGCTCGCGCGCCGCGCTCTCGGGCGAGTCGGAGGCGTGGACCAGGTTCTCGCGGTTCGACAGCGCGAAATCGCCCCGGATCGTGCCGGCGGCCGCCTTGCGGCCGTCGGTCGAGCCGATCATCGCGCGCACCACCTCGATCACCTCGTCGCCGGCGAGCACCAGCGCGACCAGCGGACCCGAGGTCATGAAGTCTTTGAGCGGCGGATAGAACGCCTTCTCGACGTGGTCGGCGTAGTGCTGGTCGGCGAGCGTCGCGTCCATGGTGCGCAGCTCCAGCGCCTCGACCACCAGGCCCTTACGCTCGAACCGGCCGAGGATCTCGCCGAGCAGTCCGCGACGGACCGCGTCAGGCTTGAGGAGCACGAGCGAACGCTCGGTGGGGCTGGACAACGAGTCCTCCATGGGTGCTAAAGGGGCTACGTTCAGCCTATCGGTACCAGGTTTGCGGCGAGCGCCAACGCCGGTACTCCCGCACTTTCGCTCAGACTGAGCCGGGCAATAACCTGACGGGGTAGAGCGGGAGGTCCACATTGGCAAACCAGACCGGACGTCCGATCGCGCCGGCACGGAAGCTGGTCGCGGCGGTCGCGGGCACGATCGCGGTCTTCGTGGTCGCGCTGGGATTCGGCATGTCCAGCCTGGGGGTGGTCATCTTCGGGGTCGCGCTGCTCGGCCTCGCGGTGGCGCTCGGGGTGGTCAATGTGGTGCGCCGAGGAGCCCGGGCCTGGGTCTCCGGCACCGCCGAGGTCCGGTCGATCACGCCGCCACCGGCCACGACGTCGGTCTATGGCCGCGCCCGCATCCAGGCAGTGATCGTCGCACCCGGCCTGCCGACGAGCGAGGTCGAGATCAACGAGTCCCGCATCCCGGTCGTGAAGTGGCCCGAGCCCGGCGACACCCTGCCGATCACGGTCGACGTCGACGACATGCGCCGGGTCAAAATCAACTGGGACGAGGCACCGCCGCGCGAACGGGGCGAAGACCCGCCGCCCCCGCCGGTCGACGACTTCGACGACGAGCCCGACGCCGACCTGCTGGGCGACCTCGAGCCCCCACCGTGGGCAAACCGCGACCGCACGTGGGGCCGAGGCGACGACGACCCACCGCCCCCACCCCCACCCGGCAGCTCCCCGCCGCCGCCTCCGCCCCCGCCGTCCCCTTCCGGCGCGCGTTCCGAGGCGAGCATGGACTCCGAGGAGTATTCGGAGAGCCCCGTGGTGGTCCGCGACACCCCCGCCGGCCCCGTGGTCGAGGGCGAGTTCGTCAACCACGACGAGAAGCCGTCCCCGTTGCCACGCCGGGCCTCGTCCACGGCCGGCGGTCCCGCCTATGCGGCCGACGACCCGTACGCTCCCCCGCCTCCCGCTTCCGCCACCCGGGGTTCCGCTTCGTCCGCCTCCGACGCGCCTTCGCGTCCGGAGGCCGACTTCGACGCCCCTGGCCCGAGGCCACGCGACTACGACACCCCTGGCCCGGAGGCTCGCGACTTCGATCCTCCGCCGCCGGGGGCGTCCGGCTCTGCGGCCTCAGCTTCCGGTTCCGCGACTCCGGGTCCAGGCGCCTCCGACTCCGATAGCTCGGGTTCGAGAGCCCGAGACTTCGAGAGTTCGGGATCCCGCGACTTCGAGGGTCCGGCTTCGGGTGATCGCGACTTCGACGCCCCAGGCGCGGAGGCCCCTGGTTACGCGGCCGCCGGTTCCGGCGCGCCTGGCTCGGCGGCTTCTGGTTCCGCAGGTTCTGGTTCTGGTTCCGCTGCGACCGTCGGCGCGGCCGCCGCTGGAGCTGCCGCCGGCGCGGCGGCGTCGTCCCGCCCGGCCGGCTCCCGTCCGAGCCCGCGCCGCCGGGGCGGCACGGCCACCGCCACCGCCACCGCCGAACCCACCACCGCAACACACTCCTCGTCCGGATACGCGCCGTCCGAGCAGGGTTCGCCGGGATATGCCGCTTCCGGTTACGCAGCCCCCGCCTACGCCTCGTCCGGCCCTCCGAGCCAGCGCGAGCCCCACCCCGACGACGCGCTGGTCACCGACATCCCGCTCGACGACCCACCCCCACCGGCGAGTTCCCCGAGCCCGTACGGGACGCCTCCACCCGCCGCTCCCCCTGGCCCTTCCACCGGCTCTTCCTCTGCGCCGGAGTCAGGCCCGCCGCACCAGCGGCCCGAGCCGACCGTGGCCTCAACCCCGCCGACCCCGTCACCGGTAGGCGACTTCCCCACGGCTCCACAGCCGACAACGCCACCGCCGACCGCTCCTCGGCCGGAGACCGCTCCCCCGTCGGCGACACCCCGGCCCACCGCCCCGGCCCCGTCCGCGCGCAGGGCCCCCGACGACGAGATCGACCTCCCCTTGGACGGCGACCCCGACCCGGCCCCCGAGTCGACCCCCGCCGCAGCCGGTGCCGTAGCCGACGACCTGGTCGCCCCTCCGGTAGAGGACAAGCAGCCCCGCATCCACCCTTCCACCCGTTTCATGTCCAACGCGGCCCATGACGCCACCAGCGCCCGACCCGAGACAACCACCCCCACCCCCCTCGACGACGAGTCGACCCAGCCGCTTCCCGCACCCGAGAAGCACGGCGGCCGTTTCGCCGGGGCCGTGGGCGCCGTAGCCGCCGCAGCCGCAGCCGCCGTCCGAAAGGTCACCCGCCCCGACCACGACGACCCCCCACACCGACGCCCTCCGGCCGACGAGGAGGTGGCCACCGCAGCCGCCCCCGAAGAGCCCGCCCGGGCCGCAGGTTCCGCCGAGGCACCTGCACGTCCCGCCGAGGCGCCGGTGCGGGCCGCGGGTTCCGCCGCGATCCCGCGCGATGTCGACGCCCGCGGTCAGGAACCCGTCACACGCGCCGCCCCCTCCCAGGTGGACACCGCTACCGGCCACCCCGCTCCCGACGCATCGGCAGACTGGCCGGCCGCGGCCGCACCCACCAGCCGGCAGGCCACAGACGAGCCCGGCACTCCGGCTGACTGGCCAAGCAGCAGCGCCCCTTCGGAGGCAAGCGCCACGGCTTCCACGGGAGCAGGGCCGACCGTTGAGGCCGACCCGTTCTTCGAGTCGGCTCTCCTCGACGAGGAAACCTCCACGCGTCTCCCCCGGCCTGCGGCCACCACACCGCCCCTCAGCGAAGCAGCCTCGGCGCAAGGGGCCGCTGCGGCACCTACCGCCGGGGCGGGTCTCGCTGCGGCGGGCGCGCCCGAAACCACAGGCGCGACAGCCGCCGGGGCCACGCCCGAAACCACAAGCGCGACAGCCCCCGGGGCCGCGCCTGCAACCACAAGCGGGACAGCGGCCGGGGATACGCCAGCAACCACAAGCACGACAGCCGCCGGGGACACGCCCACGAGCGCGGCAGGCGGCGCCGCCTCCGCTGGTGGGGCCTCGCGCGGGACGGAGTCGGGCGGAGCGGGTCACCCCAAGCCGTCGCCCGCGGCGGCCGCGCTGGCCGCTGCAGCCGCCGCGGCGGCGGGCCAGGACAGGGGGCCGTGGGCCGACCTGGCCGGCGCCTCCGAGCCGGACGACAGCACCGCCGACGTGATCACGGCCTATCCGAGTGCCCGGCCCGGGCCGGCGGGGGCGATCTACGGGGTCGGGATCACGGTGCTGGTCACCGATCTGGCCCGGTCGGCCGCGTTCTATCGGGACACGCTCGGATTCTTCGAGATCGACGGCGGTGAGGGCAGCGCCGTGCTGGCCTCGGGCGACACCCGCCTGGTCCTGCGGACCGTCACCGGTCTCTCGGCCGACGCCGGCCGCCTGATCTACCTGAACCTGGAAGTCGGCGACGTGGAAGCCGTCTATCAGGAACTGGTTGCCAAGGGCGTCGAGTTCGTCCACCCGCCGCGCCCGGTCAACCGCGGCGACCGCCTGGAACTCTGGTCCGCCACGTTCCGCGACCCCGACGACCACAACATAGCCATCACCCAGTGGCGGGCCATCCGCTGACGAACACGAGAGGGCCGGTCCAAGGGGATCGGCCCTCTCCGTCAACGCCACCACCACAAACAGCGCGCGACCCGAAGCCGGCCGAACGCAGCCAGTCCGCCTCGCAAGAAGGCCTCCGCGAGGCCCACCCGCACGAAGGCCACCCCGCGAGATGGCCGCCCGCGCGAAAGGCCGCCCGTTCGACGCCGCGGGAGAATGGGCGCATGACAGATGCATCGGTTCCGGGGCGTGAGGTGTTGCTCGAGACGGACCGGCTGTGGCTTCGGCCCTGGCGCGTCGCCGAAGCCGCCATTCACCGTGAGCTGTGGACCGAGCGTGATGAGCGGGTGCCTCCGCATCGCCGGATCGACGCGGACGGGCACCCGACGGTCGCGGAACTCGCGGAGCGGATCCGGGCCAACCCGCCTTCGACGACCGGCTTTCTGGCGATCGAGCGTAAGGACGCCGGTGACGTCATCGGCTACTGCGGGCTGATCGAGGGACAAGAAACGCCCGGGGAACCGGAGCTGGCGTTCGAGCTGTTTCGCCGGGCCTGGAACCAGGGGTACGCGACCGAGGCTTCGACCGCGGTTCTGGACTGGGCGAGATCGTCGGGATACGAACGCCTGTGGGCCACGGTCCGGGAGTGGAACACCGCTTCCCGCCGGGTGCTGGCCAAGCTCGGTTTCACCGAGACCGACCGCCGCGAAGCCGATCCGCTCTACGGGACGACCCTGTTCGTCACCAGGAGGCTCTGAAGCACCGAGCACTGTCGAGTCGACGCCGCGTACGTAGAAGGGGCTAGCCCAGAATCGTCCGGCGGACGTAGAGGGCGTAGACCCAGGCCGCGCCGAAGATCAGGCCCAGCGCGGTCAGCGACCAGTGGAAGAAGCCGCCGGCCAGCAGAAGCGCCTGCAGCACGGTCCCCGCCGTCCAGGCCCACGGGCGCCGCATCATGCCCGCGAGCACCACCGCGAACACGGCCAGGAACACCACCGCCGCGATGCCCCAGCCGTCCAGGTCGCCGCCCATGATGCGGATCGGCTGGATGCCGAGCAGCAGCACGATGGCCTCCAGCACGAGCGTCCCCGCGCCCAACCCCCGTACGGCGGCCTGAGGGTTGCGAAGCCCGGACCGCGGACCCGCATCGGAGCCTGGAGCCGGCGACGCCGAGGAATCAGGCGCGGCCGGGGAACCGGACGAGGGCGAGGAATCAGGCGCGGCCAAAGGATCAGGCGCGGATCCGGGCAACGGCGAAGGGGAGGAAGCGGACGGCGAAGAGTCAGGCGACGAGGGCGACGGCGACGAGGTCATCGCTTCAGCAGCTTCCGGGCGTCCGCGACGGTCACGACCGACCCCGTGATGATCACGCCGACACCGCTGAGCTCGCCGGACGTGTCCTCCTCGGCGATCACCACGGCCTCCTCGATCGCGTCCGGCATGTTCTGGGCGACGGTCACCCGGTCTTCGCCGAAGATGTCGGTCGCCACCTGGGCCAGCTCGTCGACCGGCATCGAGCGCGGCGAACTGTTCTGGGTCACCACGATCCGCGCCGCCACCGGCTCGAGCAGGTCGAGCAGACCCGACACGTCCTTGTCACCCAGCACCGCCACCACCGCCACCAGGTGCCGGAACGCGAACTCCTCCTCGAGCGCGCTCACCGTGGCCGCCATGCCGTGCGGGTTGTGCGCGCCGTCGAGCAGAATCGCCGGCGCGCTGCGCACCCTTTCCAGACGCCCGGGCGAGTCGACCTGCGCAAAGCCTTCCCGTACGAGGTCCAGCTCCAGCTGTCTGCCGGGCCCCGCGCCGAGGAAGGCTTCGACGGCCGCGAGCGCCAGAGCCGCGTTCTGCGCCTGGTGCGCCCCGAACAGCGGCAGGAAGATCTCGTCGTACACCCCGCCGAGCCCCTGGAGCGTCAGCACCTGGCCGCCCACGGCCTGGGTCCGCTCGATCACGCCGAACTCGCTGCCCTCACGGGCCAGGGTCGCGCTCATCTCGGCGCAGCGCTCGAGGATGGGCCGCATGGCCTCCTCGGTCTGCAGCGAGGTGATCACGGTGGCGCCCTTGTGGATGATGCCGGCCTTGGCCCAGGCGATGTCTTCGATGGTGTCGCCCAGCCACTCGGTGTGGTCGAGCCCGATCGGCGTCATCACGCAGACACCGGCGTCGATGACGTTGGTCGCGTCCTCCTCGCCGCCGAGCCCCACTTCGACCACGGCGATGTCCACGGGAGCGTCGGCGAAGGCCGCGTACGCCATCGCGGTCGTCATGTCGAAGTAGGTCAGCGACTCGGTGTTGCGCGCGTCGATCAGCTCGGCGAGCGGGGCGACCTCGTCGTACGTGGCCGCGAGCCGCTCCTCGGTGATCGGCTCACCGTCGAGGCTGATCCGTTCGCGGACCGTCTCGAGGTGCGGGCTCGTGTATCGGCCGGTGTGCAGGCCGTGCGCCCGCAGCACCGCGTCGATCATGCGGGCCGTGCTGGTCTTGCCGTTCGTGCCGGTCAGGTGGATCGCCGGGTAGGCCCGCTGGGGGCTGCCGAGCACGTCCATCAGGTCCCGGATCTTCTGCATGTCGAACGCCATGCGGGTGAAGCCGCGCCCGTTCAGCGCGGCCTCAGCCTCTTCGTAGGTGCTCATGCCGTAGGCAACGCGGAGAGGGCGGCGGCAATTCGCGTGAGGTCCGCCTCAGCCGTGGCCAGACGGTCCTTGATCTTCGCCACCACCGGCTCGGGCGCCTTGCCGATGAACGACTCGTTGCCGAGCTTGGCCCGGCACTGGGCCGCTTCCTTCTCGGCCGCGGCCCGGTCCTTCTCGAGGCGGGCCCGCTCGGCCGCGACGTCGATCGTGCCGCGGGTGTCGAGGTCGACCGTGATCGCGCCGGACACCGCGAGCGTGGCCGTGGCCGTGAAGCCTTCGGCCGGCGGATCGAGCCGGGCCAGCGAGCGGATCAGCGGCTCGTGCGTGTCGATGCCGACGTTGCCCAGGCCGGTCAGCGCCGCGGAGACCCGCTGGCTGGGCTTGAGCCCCTGGTCGGAACGGAACCGCCGGACCTCGGTGACCACCTTCTGCAGGGCGGCCAGCTCCTCCTCGGCGGCGTCGTCGATCAGCTCCTTCTCGGCCGCCGGCCACTGGGCCTTCACGATCGTCTCGCCACCGGTGAGCGCGATCCACAGCTCCTCGGTGACGAACGGGATGACCGGGTGCAGCAGGCGCAGCAGCTGGTCGAGCACGTGGCCGAGCACCCGCCGGGTGTTGGCCGCGGCCTGGTCGTCGCCCGAGAGCACCGGCTTGCTGAGCTCGAGGTACCAGTCGCAGACGTCGTCCCACGCGAAGTGGTAGAGCGTGTCGCAGACCTTCGCGTACTCGTACGCCTTGAACTGCTCGTCGACCTCACCGATCACGTGCTGCAGGCGGGACAGGATCCACTTGTCGATCGCCGACAGGTCTTCCGGCGCCGGCAGCGGGCCCTCGACGGTCGCGCCGTTCATCATGGCGAACCGGGTGGCGTTCCACAGCTTGTTGCAGAAGTTGCGCGAGCCCTGGCACCACTCCTCGCTGATCGGCACGTCGGAGCCGGGGTTGGCGCCGCGGGCCAGCGTGAAGCGGGTGGCGTCGGCGCCGTAGCGCTCGATCCAGTCGAGCGGGTCGACGACGTTGCCGAACGACTTCGACATCTTCTTGCCGTGGCCGTCGCGGACCATGCCGTGCAGGTTGACCACGTTGAACGGCTGCACGTCGTCCATCGCGTAGAGCCCGAACATCATCATCCGGGCGACCCAGAAGAACAGGATGTCGTAGCCGGTGACGAGCACGCTGGTCGGATAGAACTTCTGCAGTTCCACAGTCTGCTCGGGCCAGCCCATGGTCGAGAACGGCCACAGCGCCGACGAGAACCAGGTGTCGAGAACATCTTCGTCCTGGGTGTAGCCGGCCGGCGGTTCGTCGTCCGGTCCGACGCAGACGACCTCGCCCGCGGGCCCGTACCAGACCGGGATGCGGTGACCCCACCACAGCTGACGCGAGATGCACCAGTCGTGCATGTTGTCGACCCACGCGAAGTAACGCTTGGACAGCTCGGCCGGCTCGATCGTGACACGACCATCCCGTACGGCGTCTCCGGCCGCCTTGGCCAGCGGGCCCGTGTTGACGAACCACTGCAGCGAGAGCCGCGGCTCCACCGTGGTCTTGCACCGCGAGCAGTGGCCGACCGAATGCACGTAGGGCCGCTTCTCGGCGACGATCCGCCCCTCCTCGCGCAGCGCGGCGACGATGGCGGGGCGGGCCTCGTAGCGGTCGAGGCCCTCGAACGGACCGTGCACGGTGACGACCGCGCGCTCGTCCATCATGGTGATGCTGGGCAGATTGTGCCGCTGGCCGATCTCGAAGTCGTTCGGGTCGTGGGCCGGGGTCACCTTGACCGCGCCGGTGCCGAACGACGGGTCGACGTGCTCGTCGGCCACGATCGGGATGCGCCGCCCGGTGAGCGGCAGCTCGACCTCGGTGCCGATGAGGTGCCGGTAGCGCTCGTCGTCGGGGTGGACGGCCACCGCGGTGTCGCCCAGCATCGTCTCGGCCCGGGTGGTCGCCACGACGATCGCGTTGTCACCGTCGCCGTAGCGGATCGAGACCAGCTCGCCCTCGTCGTCGGTGTGCTCCACCTCGATGTCGCTGAGCGCGGTCAGGCAGCGCGGGCACCAGTTGATGATCCGGTTGGCGCGGTAGATCAGCTCGTCGTCGTACAGCCGCTTGAAGATCGTCTGGACGGCGCGGGACAGCCCCTCGTCCATCGTGAAGCGCTCACGCGACCAGTCCACGGAGTCGCCGAGGCGGCGCATCTGCCCGAGGATGGCGCCACCGGACTGGGCCTTCCACTCCCAGACCTTCTCGACGAACGCCTCACGCCCCAGGTCGTGGCGGGACAGCTGCTGCGCGGCGAGCTGACGCTCCACCACGTTCTGCGTCGCGATGCCGGCGTGGTCCATGCCCGGCAGCCACAGCACCTCGAAACCCTGCATCCGCTTGAGCCGGGACAGGGTGTCTTGAATGGTGTGGTCGAGGGCGTGGCCGACGTGCAGCGAGCCGGTCACGTTGGGCGGCGGGATGACGATCGAGAACGCGGGCTTGTCGCTCGCCGGGTCGGCGGTGAAGTAGCCCTCGGTTACCCACGTCTCGTACCGCCGCTGCTCTACCTCGCCCGGCTGGTACTGGGCGGAGAGGCCGCCGGTGGGCCGGCTGTCGGGGGTGCGGTTCTGGGTCGTCTCGGTCACCCGACAAGTCTACGGATGTCACGCCGGAACCCCGAATTCGCATCGCCCGTGCTTGCTACGCTCCTGCAATGCCCGAGCCCGGCCCCCACCAGATCGACATCGGCACTCCGCCGCCCCACGATGCTTCCGAGTCCGACGAGGTCACCGAGGGTCAGGCCAAACCCAAAACCCGTTTCCCCGTACGCCGTGTGTTGATCGTCGGCGTGCTGGCAATCGCAACGGCGGGCGTGGTGACTCTCGGTTTCACCAGTTGGCGCATCATCGCCCAGAAGGATGCGACGCTGACGACCCCGCAGCAGATCGGGAACCTCGTCATCGACGGCTCGGAAAACGGCGTCACCACGGCCGACTACCTGCAGACGGCCCTGGCCGCCGAGGTCGAGCTCGACCACACGGTCGGCGCCGTCTATCAGGAGACCGGCGAGAAGGACGTGCTGTTCCTCGGCGGCACCGGCCTGATCTGGACGCCGTCACGCGATCTCGAGTCCGCCATGTCCCTGGTCTCCGACAAGGAAGGTTCGGTGACCAATCTCCACGCGGTCGACCCGGGCCCGCTCGACGGCGTCATGAAATGCGGAATCACCAAGACCGCCGACGGCGACCTGACCGTGTGCGGATGGGCCGACCACGGAAGCCTGGCCCTGGCGATGTTCAACAACCGCACCGAGGCCGAGGCCGCTCCCCTGATGCGCCAGATCCGGGACGCCACCGAGACCCGCTAGTCGTTCACGGCCGCGCCCCAACCGGGGGCGCGGCCGTTCTTTCCGCACGGACACGCGCCGGCCCTCACAGCAGAGCCCCGCATTCACAGCGGAACGCCTACGACCTTCTGCCCCGGAACGAGTGTTCGTTTTGCGGAACCTCTACAACTTTCTGCCGCGGAACGAGCATTCGTTTTGCGGGACGCCCACAACCTTCCCCCGCGGGAACGAGCGTTCGTTTTGCAATAACGTCCCACAGCCTCGCCGGCGCGGAATGAGCATTCGTTTTGGAAAGCAACGGCCTCGACACGGAACGAAGGTTCGTTTTGAGGCAGGCGCCGGCCGACGGCGGGTTTCTACCGTGCC
>NZ_JAENHP010000020.1 GCF_016834655.1 Paractinoplanes ovalisporus | reverse complement strand
CGTCCGGTTCGGGGAGCTGGTGGCGGCGCGTGGGGGTGACCGGTGAGCGGGCCGTTCGATCGCGTTCGGCTGGGCGAGCTGGTGGCCGCGCGGGGGAGTGACCGGTGAGCGGGCCGTTCGATCGCGTCCGGTTCGGGGAGCTGGTGGCGGCGCGTGGGGGTGACCGGTGAGCGGGCCGTTCGATCGCGTTCGGCTGGGCGAGCTGGTGGCCGCGCGGGGGAGTGACCGGTGAGCGGGCCGTTCGATCGCGTTCGGCTGGGCGGGCTGGTGGCCGTGCGAGGGGAGCGACCGGTGAACCGGCGCAGCTCCGCGGGGTGTGCCCCGAACACGCCGACGACGCCACGCCCGGGACGGGAAGCGTGAGCACGCCCGGGACGGGACGCGTGAGCGAGCCGCTGGTGGGCCGGGACGAGCATCTGCGGGCGATCGCCGCCGGGCTGGGTTCGGGCCGATCCGTGCTGGTGCACGGCCCGCGTGGCACCGGCCGCTCGGCAGTGCTGGCCGAGGCCGCCCGCCGCCACGGCGGCCAGGTGCTGGCGGTCCGTGCCCTGCCCGGTGACGACCGGCTGCCCGGCGCGGGTCTGCACCGCCTGCTCACACCGCTGCGGCACCGTGCGGCCGAGTTGTCACCCCCGGCGGAGGCCGCCTTGGCCGACCTCTTCGGCGACGACCGGTCCGAGACGCCACCGGCGCCCTTGGCCGAAGCGGTCCGCCTGCTGTCCTACACGGCGGACGCCGATCAGCTGTGGGTCGTCGACGACCTGGACCGCCTGGACGAGACATCCCGCACCGTCCTCATCGGACTGCACCGGCCGATCCTGGCTTCGGCGACCGGCCCGGCCCCGGCGACCTCGATGATCCCCGTACGGCTCGGCCCACTCCGCCGGTCCGAATCCGCCCGGCTGCTGGCCGCCCGTCCCGGCCTGCGCGACCATCCGGGCGCCCGGCTCGTCGCCGCGCAGTCCCGGGGCAACCCGCTCGCCCTCACCGAGCTGGCCCGGCACCTGCCACCCGCGTCCGATCTGTCGCCGATCACCACCGAGCTGCCGGTCCCGCCCCGGCTGCGGCGGGCCCTCGCTCCGGCCGTCGACACCCTCGATCCCGTACGCCTCCGGGCCGCCCTTCTGGTCGCCTTCGCCCGCGAGACTCCCGGCCGGGCCGTCTCGGCCGCCCTCGATCAGCTGATCCCGCCCGGCGTGCCCCGTTTCCCGCACTCGGTGGAACGGGCGGCGGTCATCGACCGGGCCGGACCGGCCGACCGGCGGGCCGCCCGGCTCGACCTGGCCGCCCGGCTTCCCCGCGACGACCCGGCGCGGGCCTGGCACACCGCGCGGGCCGATCCGCGGCCCGACGAGACCGTCGCCGCCGTCCTCGACGCGGCCGGCGACCGGCTGTCCGCGGCCGGCCGGGTGCGGGCCGCGGCCTACGCCCTGGGCATGGCGGCGGCCCGCAGCCACGACCGGGCGACCGGGCGCCGCCGTTCGTTGCGGGCCGCACACAACGCGCACCTGGCCGGGGAGGACGGCTGGAGCGCCGCCTTCTCCGCGGGCCGGGCGTCCGGCCAGGTCCACTTGTTGCGGACCATGCGCGAGGCCTGGCTGCAGGGCGACCCGCACTCGCGGGAGGAGTTGCGCGAGGCTCTGCGGGACGGCTGCGCCGGCGGCTCCGAGCTGCTGACCGTGTGGGCGCGGGCGGTCGCCGACGACGAGGACCCGCACGGCGACGCTCATCGTCTGCTGCGCTCCGGCGACCGGGCGGGCCGCCACGAACCGATGCCGCCGGACGAGCGGGCGATGGCGCTCGGGACCATCGGCCTGGCCCGGCACGAGACCACCGAGGCCGTACGCCAATTGACCCGTGTGCTCGACCTGGCCGCGCCGGGCGGACCGCACCGGCCGCTGGCGCTGAACGCGCTGGCGTGGGCCCGTTTTGACCTCGGCGAGCTGGACGCGGCCCGGGCCGCCGCCGTCCAGGCGCTGGCCGAGCCCTCTCCCGACCGGCTCACGGCCGACGTGCGCGCGGGTTCGCTGTCCCTGCTCGCCGCCGTCGCCGCCCTGCGCAACGAACCCGGCCGCGACGACCGGCTGCGCGACGCCCGGGCGGTGCTTCAGACCTTTCGGCACGCCGCCTACGACGTCCGGCTCAACCGGGCCCAGGGCATGGCCGACGCCGTCGCCGGTCACCACGGCCTGGCCTTTCACCGGTTGCGCCACCAGTACGACGCCGTGGGCCGCCCGGTGCATCACCGCATCTCCGACCTCGGCCTGGCCGACCTGGCCCAGGTCGCCGTCGTGGTCGGCCGGCCGGACCAGGTCGCCCCGATCGTCGCCGATGCGGAGGCCCGGGTGCGGGCGCTGCGCTCGGTGCGGGTGACCGCGCTCTGGCACCGGGCCCGGGCGCTGCTGGCCGGCGCCGAACCGGCCGCCGAGGCGGACTACCGGCTGGCCCTGGCCGACCCGGGCGGCGACGCATGGCCGGTGGAGCGGGCGGGGGCCCGGATGGACTACGCGCAATGGCTCCGTCGCCGGCATCGCCCGACCGAGTCCCGGCCGCTGCTCACCGCGGCCCGGGACGCGTTCGGCGCTTCCGGCCTGACCGCCTGGGAGCGTCGCGCCGAGACCGAACTGGCGGCCGCCGCCCCGCCGCGCCGCCCCGGCGTGCCCGCCGAGGGGCTGACCCCGCAGCAGCGGGAGGCGGTGCGGATGGCCGCGCTCGGCCTGACCAACCAGCAGATCGCCGACCGGCTCGGCCTGTCCGCCCGCACGGTCGGCACCCATCTGAGTCGCGCCTACCCGGTGCTCGGGGTGACCCGCCGCTCACAGCTGAGCACGGTGCTCGACCGGCTCTGAGCAGGCGTGCAGTCATTCGACGGACGACACGCCCCGGGCGCCGCAGACACGATCGACTCGCAGTTTCCGCGAGCGAAGGAGTGTCCATGGGTTACCCCGAACCGGTGCTGGAGCCGGCGGCGGAGCAGTTCGCGCGGGACACAGCGAACCCTCCGTACCTGTTCGATCTGAGCATCGAGGACGGCCGCAAGACCGTCGACGGCGTGCAGTCCGGCGACGTGCCCCGGCCCGGCGCGACGGTCGAGGAACTGGAGATCCCGGGCGGGCCGTCCGGCACCGTCGGTGTCCGTATCGTGCGTCCGGCCGGCGCCCAGGGTGTGCTGCCGGTCGTCTTCTACATCCACGGCGCCGGCTGGGTGTTCGGCGACGCGCTCACCCATGACCGTCTCGTCCGCGAGCTGGCCACCCGGGCCGGCGCGGCGGTCGTCTTCCCCAACTACAGCCGGTCACCCGAGGTGCGCTACCCGGTCGCGATCGAGGAGTGCTACGCGGCGCTGGAGTGGGTCGCGGCCAAGGGCGGGGAGCACGATCTCGACGTCGAGCGGATCGCCGTCGCCGGTGACTCGGTGGGCGGCAACATGACCGCCGCGGTGACGCTGATGGCCAAGCAGCGCTCCGGCCCCGCGCTGACCGCCCAGGTGCTGTTCTACCCGGTCACCGACGCCAACTTCGACACCGACTCGTACCGGCAGTTCGCGACCGGCTACTGGCTGCGCCGCGACGCCATGCAGTGGTTCTGGGACCAGTACACGCCCGACCCGGCGGTCCGGGCCGAGATCACCGCCGCGCCGCTGCGGGCCACCACCGAGCAGCTGGCCGGGTTGCCGCCGGCGCTGGTGATCGTGGGCGAGGCCGATGTGCTGCGGGACGAGGGCGAGGCGTACGCGGCCAAGCTGCGCGCCGCCGGGGTGCCGGTGACCGCCGTGCGCTACCAGGGCATCGTCCACGACTTCGTGATGGTCGACGCCATGCGTGACACTCACGCCGCCCGGGCCGCCACCGCGCAGGCCGGCCGGTTCCTGCACGACGCGCTCATCGATGGAAAGGCCACGTCATGACCACTGTCGTCCTGGTGCACGGCGCTTTCGCCGACGCCGCCAGCTTCTCCGACGTCGTCTCCGAGCTGCTGGCCGACGGCATCGAGGTACGCGTTCCGGCGGTGCCCAACCGCAGCCTGCTCGGCGACGCCGCGTACATCTCGTCGGTGATCCGGCAGATCGAGGGTCCGGTGCTTCTGGTCGGCCACTCGTACGGGGGTGCCGTGATCACCGTGGCCGGCGCCGAGGAGAACGTGGCGGGCCTGGTCTACCTGGCCGGTTACGCCCTCGAGGAGGGCGAGAGCCTGGGACAGCTGCAGGGCGGTTTCCCCGACTCCGACCTCGCCGCCGCGCTGGTCTACACGAAGTTCCCGATCCCGGGCGCCGAGGACGGCACTGACGTCTCGGTCGACGTCGAGAAGTTCCCGGCGATCTTCGCGGCCGATGTCGACCCGGCCCGGGGCCGCGTGCTCGCCGTCTCGCAGCGCCCGCTGGCGGCGGCCGCCTTCGCCGAGGCCGCCCCGGTCGCGGCCTGGAAGACGAAGCCCGCCTGGGGCATCGTGTCGAGCTCGGACCACACCATCAACCCGGACGTGGAGCGCTTCGGCTATCAGCGCGCCGGCATCAAGGCGGTCGAGATCAACTCGTCCCACCTGGTGATGTTGTCGCACCCCCGCGAGGTGGCCGGCCTCATCCGCCAGGCCCTGGCCGAGATCGAACGGTAGTCAGGTCTCGATGTCGACGGCTACGTCGTGCAGCAGGCGGCGTAGCCAGACACCGGCCGGGTCGGCCGCCCGCCGCGGATGCCAGTGAGCGGCCTCGGTGATGTGCACCGTCTCCAGTGGTGTGCGCGCCACCACCAGGTCGAGCATGTCGAGGCAGCGCCGGGCCATCCGCTCCGGCACGAACGTGCACATGCCGGTTCCGGCCACCGCGAACGGCAACGTCAGCAGGCTCGTCACCTGCACCAGCACCGGCCGCCCGGTGACGCCGGCGGCCTCCAGCGCCACTTCGAGGGGGCGCTTGTGGTCGCCGGCCGACAGGAACTCGGCCACCGCGTGCGGCATCGCCCGCAGATCCTCCAGCCCCAGCCGGCCGTCGCGCAGGCGAGGATTGCCGCGCGCGACCAGGCAGACCAGGTCGTCGGTGAAGATGGCCTGGGTGCGCCCGGGCAGTTCGAAACCGAGCGGCACCACGATCAGGTCGCGCCGCATCAGCTGGGCCTCGAACTGCTCGCGTGAGGGCGGCACGCTGTCGAACGCCACCGAGCAGCCCGGCGCCCGCTCCCGCAGCAACCTCATCAGCGGCTCGGCCAGCACGGTCATCGCGTACTCGCTCATGCTGACGTCGAACCGCTTCTCGCTGGACGCCGGGTCGAAGTCGCGGGCGTTGCCCAGCAGCGCCTCGGCGGCTTCGACGGCGGCCGCCACCGCGGGCCGCAGCCGGGTGGCGAACGGGGTCAGCTCGTACTCGCGGCCGTTGCGGGTCAGCAGCTCGTCGCCGAAATGCTTGCGCAGCCGGGCCAGCGCGCCGCTCATCGCCGACTGGCTCATCGTCATGCGGGCGCCCGCGTGCGTGAGGTTGCGCTCCTCGAGCAGGGCGTGCAGCGAGAGGAGCAGGTTGGCATCCACGTCGCGCAGACCCTCGGCCACAACCACGATGCTAATCCTGGCCGGCGTGGGAGAGTGAGGAATGACCCTCGGTGGCACCGACCTGAACCTGTTGCTGTCGCTCAAGGTCCTGCTCGAGGAGGGCAACGTGACCCGGGCCGGGCAGCGGCTCGCGCTGGGCCAGCCCGCCATGAGCACCGCCCTGGCCCGGCTGCGCCGCAAGTTCAACGACGAGCTGCTGACCCGCAGCGGCCGGGAATACGAACTCACCCCGTTCGCGGCCGACCTGCTGCCCGAGGTGCAGCGTGCGGTGCGGCTGATGGGCCGGGCCCTGCGCGTCGAGGACGAGTTCGACCCGGCCACCAGCGAACGCACGTTCCGGCTGGCGATGAGCGACTACGCGATCGCGGTCATGCACGAGTCGCTGCTCACGCTCGTCAGCGAACTGGCCCCGGGCGTACGGCTGAGCGTCGAACCCCTCGGGCCCGACGCGCGCACCTCCGAGCGGGTGCTGCTGAACTACGACACCCTGATCGCCCCGCTCGGCTTCGGTTTCCCCGGCGAGTCCCGGCCGCTCTGGCGTGACCGCATGGTCTGCATGGCCGACGCCAGCCACCCCCGGCTGCGCGACGGCAAGCTCACCCTGACCGACCTGGCCGAGTTGCCGCACGCCGTCGCCGCATTCGGGCCGGGCATCCTCACCCCGGTCGACCGCGTGTTCGGCGAGCTCGGCATCGACCGGCGCATCGAGGTGGCGGTGGCCGGCTGGTTGCCGCTGCCGTTCGTGCTCGAGGGCACCGACCTGGTCGCCGTGCTGCCCGAGCGCCAGGCCCGCCTGCACACCCGTCAGGGCGGCCCGCTGGTGCAGGTCGAGCCGCCGTTCGGCCAGGTGATCCTGGCCGAGGGCTACTGGTTCAACCACGACCGGCTGGCCGACCCGGCGCATCAGTGGCTGTTCGCCACGCTCGACGCGGTCGGCGCGACGCTGTCGCCCGACAATCCCTGAGAGCCGATTTTCTCGTACGGATCCCAGCGCGCCCGCACCGCACGCAGCCGCTCGCGGATCTCCTCGGTCAGGAAACGCACCGGTCCGCGGTCCAGATCGCTGTCGCCCAGATACCGGCCGGCCGCCACCGGTTCGAGGTCGGCCATCGCGGCCCGCAGCCACTCGCGGTGCCGGGCATCTTCGGCCGGGTCCAGCCACGGCACGTAGCTCGCGAGGTAGATCTCCGACTGCACCGAGAACGCCATGTCGGGCAGCGGCCGCAGCGGCGCCATGCTGAACCAGATCGTGAACGCCTTGTCGTTGGGCAGCTCGGTGAACACCCGGCGCGCGGCCGGCAGCACGGCCGAGGGCGGGCCGCTCAGCCAGGCGTTGTCGACCTCCCAGCGGTGCCCCTCGGGGCTGTCGTGCCGTTGCCGCGCCCGCTGCTCGTCCATTGTGGTCGGCCCGGTGTCGACCACGAGCAGCGCGCGCTTCAGGGCCGGATTGTCCCGGAACGGCGCGAGGGCACCGGGATCGTCGAACGCGACCGCGGTGACCAGCAGGACCGGTTCGTCGGCGAGCGCGCGGTCGGTCTTGGTGAGGGCCACGATCTCGACGGTGTCGGCGACCGTGTGGTGCATGCCGTGCAGCCAGGTCATGACCTCGTCGAAGTCGTCGAGCCGGAACGCCTGCACGGTCTGGGTGAGCTGCCGTGGCTCGGGCATCGTGCGCAGGTGGAACCGGGTCACCACGCCCGGGAAGGCCAGTCCGGCCCCGCGTGCGGCCCAGAACAGGTCGCTGTTCTGCTCTTCCGAGGCGTGCACGAGCGCGCCGTCCGCAGTGACCACGTCGATCGCCGCGATGTGCTCGGCCGCCCAGCCCCAGCCCCGCGCGTTCCAGCCCTGCCCGCCCTGCAGCAGAAAGCCGCCCAGCCCGACGGTGGGGCAGTGCCCGCCCGGAAAGAAGCGGCCGTGGGCGGAGAGGAAGGGCGCGAGTTCACTACCACCCCGTACGGCCGGGGACACCGAGACGATGCCCGCGTCGTACGTCATCTCCCGCAGGCCGCCCAGGTCGATGAGCACGGCGTCGTCGCGCAGGGACCACTGCGCCCAGCTGTGCCCGCCCGAGCGGACGGTCACCGCCCAGCCGCGTTCGACGGCCAGCCGTACGCCGTCGGCCACGTCCCGTTCGCAGCCGGCGTGCACGATCGCGGCCGGCTGCCGTGGGCTGAGCCGCCGGTTGAAGATGCGGTCGACCCGCGCCTCCTCGAACCCCGGGTCCCCGCGATAGATGACGTTCACGCTGAATCTCCGGTGGCATGCCCTCCTGGCCCTACGACCGCTTCGCTCACTCCGGTGCAGTCGCTCATGCCGGTGCCGTCATCGCGTGCAGGGTCTGCCCCATGATGCGTCCCGGGTCGGCGCCCGGCGTCGCCGGGTGGATCTCCCACTCGGCCAGCTGCAGGCTGTTGTCGAGCACCATCCGCACCCGTGGGAAGCGCCGCTCCATGAACCCGGCCAGCGCCGCGTCCACGTCGTCGTCGCCGGTCACCATCTCGGCCAGCACCACCGCATCCTCCGCGCACATCGCCGCGCCCTGGGCGATCAGCGGCGGGCAGGCATGGGCGGCGTCACCGATCACGATGCTGCGGCCCCGGAACCACGGCGACGGCACGAGCACCGACTCGATGTGCTGGTAGTTGACCACCGCGTCGTCGTCGAGGCTGTCGCGGATCTCGCCCCACAGACCCCCGTACCCCTGGCCGTGTTCCTTGAGAACCTTGCCGTTGGGGTGCTCGCCCACGAACTCGGGCCCGAGATTGCCCTCGAGCAGGAACGCGTAACAGAGCTCGTCCGAGATCGGCGTGTAACCGGCCTTGTATCTGGGCCCACCGTAGTAGAGCTCCGAGCAGTCCATCGCGGCCGGGCGTCTCGCCACCACACGCCAGATGCCCATGCCGACCGTACGGGGTTCCGCCTCGATCCCGATCATCGAGCGCACCCGGGAGCGGATGCCGTCGGCCCCGACGATCAGGTCGAAGCTCTCCTCGGTGCCGTCCGAGAGCTTTGCCCGTACGGAACCCGGTCTGTCTTCAATGGACGTCACGGTGGTGCCCAGCCGGACGTCGACCCCGGACGCCCGCACCTCCTCGGAGAGCACGTCGGCCACGTCGGACCGCAGCGCGCCCATGGTCGGCGGCAGATCGGGGCCGCCCATCGGGGGAGTGGGGATCTCCATGAGCACCTGACCGTCGGCCCGGCGCATGCGCAGGTTGCCGAACGCGTACCCCCGCTCGGCGATCCGCTCGTAGACTCCGGCCGCCGCGAACGCGCGTAAGGCGTTGCCCTGCAACGTGATGCCGTGACCGGCCCCGCCCATCCGGTCGCGCAGTTCGGCCAGCACGACCGTGACGCCGCGCTTGGCCAGGGCGATGGCGAGGACACTGCCGGTGATGCCGCCGCCGACGACGAGCACACGGTTGACCGTCATGAGATCTCCTGTCGGGTGACGAACTGGGACGGGCGGGCGCCGGTGATCCAGCCGACGATGTGGTCGTTCTCGGTCTCGTCGAGGCGCACGTCGGCGACCTTCACGCC
The DNA here is from genome assembly GCF_016834655.1 of Paractinoplanes ovalisporus. Lineage (GTDB taxonomy): Bacteria > Actinomycetota > Actinomycetes > Mycobacteriales > Micromonosporaceae > Actinoplanes > Actinoplanes ovalisporus. Next base: position 185,766 of record NZ_JAENHP010000020.1, on the reverse strand, counting down.
ACGATTGAGGATCACGACCCGATCCGCGACCTCGTGGCAGAGCGGCAGATTGTGCGTCACGAGCACGATCGCGACGCCCTCGGCGGCCATCCGCCGGATCAGCGCCTCGACCTGCTTGGTCTGTTCATAGCCGAGGGCGGCGGTGGGCTCGTCGAGCAGCAGCACACCCTGCCCGGCCCCGGCGACCCGGATCGCGCTGCGGGCGAGCGCGACGACCTGCCGCTGCCCGCCCGAGAGCATCTCGACCGGACGGGTCATCGGCGCCGTCCGTACGCCCAACCGGTCGAGCTCGGCCTCGGAACGCCTGCGCATCGCCTTGTGGTCGACGAACCCGAGCCAGCCCAGGGGACCGCGGCGCAGGATCTCGCGGCCGATGTTCAGGTTGGTGGCGATGTCCTGGGCGTCGACCAGGGCGAGGTCCTGATAGACCATCTGCACGCCGGCCCGGGCGGCGTCGCTGGGCTCGTGGAGTTCGACCTTCCGGCCGTGCACCTCGACCGTGCCGCCGCTGGGCCGGTGCGCACCCGACATGATCTTGAGCAGGGTCGACTTGCCGGCGCCGTTGTCGCCGAGCAGCCCGACCACCTCGCCCGGCTGCACGTGGAAGTCGATGCCGGTGAGCGCGCGGACATAGCCGTAGTGCATGTCGATGCCGGTGAGTCGCAGAGCAGCGGTCATCATCACGCCTTCCCGGAATGCACGGACAGGTTCGCGGTGGCCATCAGCCGGTTGGAGACGCTGCGCTGAATGACCCGTTCCAGGCCGAGCGAGCCGAGCAGCAGCACCCCGGTCAGCACCGTGGCCCAGTAGGGCTGCACGCCGCGGATGGTCAGCCCGTTGGCGATGGTGGCCAAGATCAGGGCTCCCACGAGTACGCGGGGGAGCGAGCCCCGCCCGCCGGTCAGCGCCACCCCGGCCAGGGCGACGGCGGTCAGCGCGTTGAAGATGATGCCGGGGCTCGCCTCCGGGGTCGCCTCGGTCGTCACCGCCGTCGACACCAGCCCGCCCAGCGCCGCGCACAGCCCCGAGATGACGAACCCGAGCACGCGGTAGCGCTCGCTGTGGATGCCGGAGCGGCGGGCCGCCTCGGCGTTGCCGCCGACCGCCATCAGCCGGATCCCGTCCCGGGTGCGGGTGAGGAACAGGAAGCCGGCCAGGAACAGGACGGCCACGATGTAGACCGGCGCCGGCACCCCGACGTAGCGGTCGGTGCCCATGAACTGCAGGCTGCGCAGGCCCGGGAACGTGTATCCGCCGGCGATCACCGCGGCCAGGCCGGACAGCGCCGAGAGCGTGCCGATCGTGACGATGATCGGGTTGAAGCCGCGCAGCGCGATCAGGCCGTTGACAAGCCCGACGACCGCGCCCGCGAGCAGGCCCACGGTCAGCGACAGCCAGGTCGGCTGCCCGTGGGTCATCAGCCAGCCGACCACGCAGGCGGCGAACGCGGCCGTGCCCGGCAGCGACAGGTCGAGCACCCCGGTCATCACGCCGATGCCGACCCCGGCCGCGAAGATGGCGGTGATGGCGGCCGCGTTCGCCACCAGCATCGCGTTGTCGAGTGTCGCGAAGTAGGGCGCGCACCAGAACGAGAACGCCAGGATGATCGCGCCCCACAGGATGAAGATGCCGCGGTCGCGCGCGAACACCAGCAGGGTGACCGCCCGGGGCATGTCGCGCCCGGCGGGCACGGCGGCTTCGGTGGCGGGGACGGCGGCTGTCATGGCCACGACCTCAGCCCCCGGCCTTCATGACCTCTTGCGGCACGGTCATCTGCACCCCGGTCGCGGACGGGTCGCCCATCATCGTCACCAGCGCGTCGAACGACTGCTTCATGTCGGCGTCGAACTGCAGCACCACCGAGGCATAGATCCTGCCCTCCTTGACCAGGCCCAGCACCTCGTCGTTGCCGCCGGCCTCGGTCAGGCAGGTCAGCTTCTTGCCGGCCGCGTCGAACGCGCCGAGCGACCCCAGGGCGGCCTCGTCGTTGGCGCCCAGCACGGCGGTGACACCCGGGTGGCCCTGCAGCGCGCTGCTGACCCCGGTCTGCACGGCCTGCCGGTCGGTGGTCACCACGTCCTGCACGATCGTCGCGCCCGGCGCGGTGGCCTTGAGCGCGGCCAGCGCCGACGACTCGAGCTGCTCCTTGCCGGCCGTGCCGGGCTGGTTGATCAGGTGGAAGACCTCGGCCTTGCCGCCCAGTTTCTCGTTGACGCACTGGCCGAGTTCCTCGCCGATGGCCTTGCCCTGTGCCTCGTAGTCGATGGTCGAGAACGAGACCAGCGGCTCGAGCCCGGCCAGCCCGTAGTCCGTGGGCACGCCGTTGAGGATCAGCGGGATCTTCTTCTCCTGCGCGGTCTTCACCAGTGCCGAGAGCGAGGAGGGCTGCACCGCGATGACCCAGGCGCCGCCGACGCGGCCGGTCTCGATGACGCTCTGCAGCTCGGTCAGCTGCTTCTGCGGGTCCAGGTTGGGGTCCTGCACGATGACCTCGTAGCCCTGGCTCCTGCCGTATCCCTGCACGCCCTCGGAGAGGCCCTTCATCGCCGGGATCTTCAGGGCCAGCGGGGAGAAGGCGATGGCCTTGGTGCCGGCGCTCGCAGCGGCGGCGCTGCCGGTGGCCGGTCGGGTGTCACCCGAGCAGGCACTCAGGCCCAGGACAAAAACGGCGGGGATTATCAGGCGTTTCCGTTTCACGGCATCTCCTCGGGCGCTGAAAGGCGGGAGCATGTGTCGTCCGCCACAGGCAAGCACGACCGGCCACGAGCCGGAACCTCGTGATGCGCATGGCAGCCATCAGAGGAGAAACATGCCTGCAACCGTGATGCCAGGCATCTGTTCCGGCACTTTCTCGCATGCCCCCGGCCGCACTTAGCGTGAGGTTGCGTTCAGCCGAGCCCCGAGGAGCCCGCCATGGCCTACGTCGTCAGCGCCACCTGGACCGCCGAACCCGGCAAGGAGGACGTCGTGCTCGACGCGATCGAGAAACTGACACCGCCCTCGCGTCAGGAGCCGGGGAACCTCTACTACCAGGCGTACCAGGACCCGGCCGAGCCGAGCGTGTTCCGTCTCTTCGAGGTCTATACCGACGAGGAGGCGTACGCGGCCCACGGCGCTTCGGCCCACTTCGCCGAGTACGGCCACGGCCAGGCGATCCCGGTGCTCGCCCAGCGTGAGCGCGCCTTCTACACCACGATCGGCTGACCGCCGTGCAGCTCGCCGCGTTCCGCCTGGTCCACGACCCGGCCGGCCGCCGCCGCACCGGGCTGGTCGTCGGCGACCGGTCGCAGTGGTGGATCCACGAGTTTTCCGAGGGCACCGACCTGATCGGTCTGCTGGCCGCGGACGCCGCCACCCGTGAAGAAGCCGCGGACGCCGCCGCCCGCGCGGACGGCCTGAGCCCGTCCGACGTGGTGCTGCTGCCGCCGGTCTACCCGGTCGCCATGCGCGACTTCCTGACGTTCGAGGCGCACGTCGAGGGCGTCGGCAAGGGGATGCAGGGCGCCGCCGGGGTGCCGGCCGAGTGGTACGCCGCTCCCTCGTTCCTCTTCATGGCGCCGCACGCGGTCACCGGCCCGTACGAGGACGTCGCCATGCCCCCCGACACCGAGCGCCTCGACTTCGAGCTGGAGCTGGCCGCCGTGATCTGCCGGGACGTGCGCAACGTGACCCCGGCCGAGGCCGGCGCGGCCATCGGCGGCTATCTGGTCATGAACGACTGGTCGGCCCGCGACGTGCAGGGCCGCGAGATGAAGCTGGGCCTCGGCCCGTCCAAGGGCAAGGACTTCGCCACCACCATCGGCCCGTGGATCGTGACCGCCGACGAGCTGGACGACTGCCGCGACGCCGACGGCTTCCTCGACCTCGACATGTCGGTGCGGGTCAACGGCGTCCGGGTCGGCGGCGACCGCTCGGCCGGCATGGGCTGGTCGTTCGAGCACCTGGTCTCGTACGCGTCCCGGGCCTCCTGGGTCAAGGCGGGCGAGGTGCTGGCCTCCGGCACATGCGGCAGCGGCGCCCTGGCCGAGGCGTGGGGCCGCAGCGGCCGGCTCGCCCCACCACCCCTGCGGATCGGCGACGTGGTCGAGATGTCGATCGAACGGCTGGGCACCATCCGCAACCGCATCGTTGCCTCCGGCGAGACCGTCCCGCCGATAGTCCCCGCCCGCCGCCGCGTGCCCGAGGAGGTCCAGTCGATGGCCGGCCCCGAAGGCAACCTCATCGAGCTGCTGGACCGGCGGGCCGCTCGGACAAGGAGAGCACCATGAGCAACCGCAACGAGTTCGGCATCACCCACCTGCGCCACGTCGACCTGGCCGTCCCCGACTACGACACCCAGCGCAGCTTCTACAAGGACACCTGGGGACTCACCGAGACCGGCACCGACGGCGACCTGTCCTACCTGGCCACCGAGGGATCACCCGAGCAGTACGTGATCCGGCTGCGCAAGGCGGCGGAGAAGCGCCTCGACCTCATCTCGTTCGGCGCCGAGGACGACGCCGCGGTCGACGCTCTCGCGGCTCGGCTCGCTGCGGCCGGCGTCACGATCGTCGCCGCGCCCGACCAGCTGCAGACCGCGGGCGGCGGCTACGGTTTCCGCTTCTTCGACGTCGACGGCCGCACGATCGAGATCTCCAGCGGCGTGCAGACCCGCCGGCACCGTGCGGTCGAGGAGGGCGAGGCGATTCCCGTACGGATCTCCCACGCGGTCATGAACTCCGACGACATCAACCGGACGCGGGAGTTCTACGAGACCCACCTCGGGTTCAAGCTCACCGACAGCCTGTGGGGGCAGCACATGGGCGAGATGATGCACTTCATGCGGTGCAACGACTGGCACCACAGCCTCGCCCTCGCCAAGGGCCCGCACACCTCCGTGCACCACGTGTCGTTCGAGATGCGCGGCCTCGACGAGTACATGCGGGGGACCGGCCGGGTCATGCGGGCCGGCATCAGGAAGGTGTGGGGGCCGGGCCGCCACATGGCCGGCAACAACACGTTCTCGTACTTCCTCGACCCCAGCGGCAACACGATGGAGTACACGACCGAGCTGGAACGCCTCGAGACCGACCAGTGGCATCCCAGCGTCTACGACATCGCCGACCCGATGACCCAGGACCAGTGGGGCACGGCCGATCCGATGAGCGAGCTGATCGCCAAGGAGAGCTTCAACGACAAGGACCGCGGCGTTTTCGTCGCGCCACCGGTCTGATGGGTGTCCTCGGCGGCAAGGTCGTGGTGGTCACCGGCGGCGCCCGCGGGCAGGGCGCGGCCGAGGTGGCTGCGCTCGCCGAGGCCGGAGCCACGGTGGTCGCCACCGACGTGCTCGAACCGGTCGACGAGCGGAAGGACGTGACCTACCGGCAGTTGGACGTGTGCGACGCCGACGGCTGGCAGCGGCTCGCGGCCGAGCTTCCGGTGGTGCACGCGCTCATCAACAACGCCGGGGTGGCCGGCCGGGAACGGCTGCCGCACGTCGGCCTCGACACGTGGAACCGCACCTTCGCCGTCAACGTGACCGGGCCCCTGCTCGGCATCCAGGCGCTGGTTCCGGCCATGCCGCCGGGCTCGTCCATCATCAACGTCTGCTCGGTCGCCGCGCTCAGCGGGCACGTCGCCGCCGCGTACACGGCCAGCAAATGGGCCCTGCGCGGCCTCACCCGCACCGCCTCGCTCGAACTGGGCGCCCGCGGGATCCGCGTCAACGCCGTGCTGCCCGGCCTGATCGAGACACCCCTGATGGAGTCGGCATCGCCCGCCTTCCGCGCGGCCGCGCTGGCCGAGATTCCGTTGGGGCGCACGGGAACCGTCGCCGACATCGCGCCGCTGATGGTCTTCCTCGTCTCGGACGCGTCGGCCTACATGAGCGGCGCCGAGCTGGTGGTCGACGGCGGCCTCACCGGGCACGTCTCGCACAAGGGCATCGCCGACGCGATCGGGGGCCGCGCGTGAGGCTGGCGTCCTATCTGGATGGTGAGCGAGTAGCCGGTGCCGTCGTGCGCGACGACGGCCTGCATCCGTTGCCGGACAACCTCACCGTCGACGATCTGGTGGCGATGGGCCTCGAGCGGGCGCTCGAGATCCCACTGCGGCCGGTGGTCCTTCCGGTCGATTCGGTCACGCTTCTTTCCCCCGTACGGCCTACGTGCGTACGGGATTTCGTGACCTTCGAGTCGCATGTGGAGGGTGTGCGGCGCAGCGTGGACGGGACGGCCGGAGTGCCCGAGGCGTGGTACGACGCGCCGACGTTCTATTTCACCAACCCGCACACCGTGACCGGGCCGTTCGCGGAGATCCACCGGCCGTGGGGCAGCCAGGCCCTCGACTTCGAGCTGGAAGTGGCGTGTGTGCTCGGTTCCGGAGGCACGTCGCTGACCGAGGACGAGGCCGCGCGGGCCGTCTTCGGCTACACCATCCTCAACGACTGGTCGGCCCGTGATCTGCAGAGCCGCGAGATGCGGGTGGGGCTGGGCCCGGCCAAGGGCAAGGACTTCGCCACCTCGATCGGCCCGTGGCTGGTCACCGCGGACGAACTGGCCGACCGGCACGACGCCGACGGCTTCCTCGACCTCGCCTGCACGGTCACCGTGAACGGCGTGACCGTAGGCCGCGACCGGCTCAGCTCGATGGGCTGGCCGTTCCGCACGATGGTGGCGTACGCGTCCCGCGACTCCATCGTGCGCGCCGGAGATGTGCTCGCCTCGGGCACCACCGGGGGAGGCGGCTGCCTGGCCGAGCTGTGGGGCCGCCGTGGACGCCAGGAGCCACCGCCGCTCGAACCGGGCGACACCGTTGCGATCACCGTCGACCGGCTCGGCACCCTCACCAACACCGTCGTCGCGGGCGAACCGTTCCCGCCGCTCTCGCCCTTCCGAAAGTAGGCACCCGATGTTCGAGTACTTCCCCGGCAACTACATCTGGAACCTGGGCGTGGTGGCGACGCTCAACAGCGGCGGCACGATCGACGAGGTGGACCGGGCCTGCCGCCCGATCCGCGACCTCGCCGCTCAGGGTTCCGACGTGGGCACGAAGGACTTCATGGCGTCGTGGCAGCGCGTCGCCGACCAGCTGGAGGGGCAGGCGGCCGAGGCGGAAAAGGCCGGGCATTCCCGTACGGCGGGTCAGAAGTACCTGCGGGCCGCGGCCTACGTGGCCCAGGCCGAGCGCATGCAGAGCGCTTCGGCGCCCGGTCGCAAGGCCGTCTACCAGCACTGCCTCGACCTCATGCGGAAGTCGTTCGATCTGGTCGACCCGCTGACCACCCGGGTCGAGGTCCCGTTCGAGGGCACGACGCTGCCGGCCTACTTCACGAACGCCTCCCGCGACGGCCACCCCACCCCCACCGTGATCATGTGGAACGGCCTGGACTCGACCAAGGAGCACATGTACACCTCGGGCTGGCCCCTCGAAATGGCGGCGCGGGGCGTCTCGGTGCTGCAGGTCGACTGCCCCGGCAGCGGCGAGGCTTTGCGGCTGGGCGGTTTGACGGCCCGCGTGGAGACCGAGGACTGGGCCCGTGCCTGCGTCGACTACCTGGCGACCCGGCCCGATGTGGACGCCGAGCGGATCGGCCTGGTCGGGTGGTCGCTGGGTGGGTTCTACGTGCCGAGGGCGGCCGCCTTCGAGAAGCGCCTGAAGTTCGCCGTGGCGTGGGGCGCCAACCACAACTGGGGCCAGGTGCAGAAGCGCCGGCGTCAGCGCGAGGGCGAGAACCCGGTGCCGCACTACTGGGAACACGTGCTGTGGGTGTGGGGCGAACCCGACGTCGACACGTTCCTGAAAAACGCCGAACGGGTGACCCTGGACGGCGTGGTCGAACACATCACGTGCGCCTTCCTCATCACCCACGGCGAGAACGACCGCCAGATCCCGGTCGCCGACGCCTACCGCTCGTACGAGCAGGCCGTGAACAGCCCCCGTCGCGAGCTGCGCGTCTTCACCCCGGCCGAGGGCGCGACCGAACACATCGGCCTCGACCACCTCCCACACGTGGGCGCCTACACCGCCGACTGGATCGAAGACACCCTCCGGTGGCTCGGCCAGGACACGCCCGGCGCGTAGGCTCGCCATGTGGCCCCACGCGAGCCCGGCCCGATCCGCGCGGCACGCATGCTGCGAGCCGACCTCCGGCGCGCCCGCGAGGCCGCAGGCATAACTCAGGCCGAGGTCGCCCGCGCCATGGAGTGGTCACTGTCGAAGGTCATGCGGATCGAGAGCGGCGACGTCGGCATCAGCAACAACGACCTGCGACCGTTGGCCGCGCTGCTCGGCATCAACGGCGCGGCACAGCGCGAGCTGCTCCGGCGTAACGAGTCGTCGAAGACCCGGGGATGGTGGCACGACTTCCGAGGTGATCTCAGCCCGGCGTTTCTGGGTCTCATCGGGCTCGAATCCGAGGTCGACCAGTTGCGCGATTACGCCGCGGAGTATGTCCCTGGTCTGCTTCAGACCCGGAGTTATGCCGAGGCCCTGGTGACTGGCTACCGTGCCGACGCAACGAAGATGCCTGATCAAGGGCACGATCAGAGGCGCTTGGCTCTACGCATGCGGCGGCAGGCAAACCTGCTCGAACGAAGTGACCCCCCGGAGCTGAAGGTCGTGATCGACGAGTCGGTGCTCTACCGGCGGGTCGGCGGGGCGGAGACAATGGCGGCTCAGATGCGCCGTTTGGCTGAGCTTTCGCGACGCCCTTCCATCGAGATCTCGGTCCTGCCGTTCGAGGCCGGGTTGATCCGTTTCCACGCATTCACGATCGTCGGCAACGAACTCGTCTACGTCGAACGGATGACGAACGATCAGTCTCTCGAGGATCCCGCCAACCTCGCGCTCTTCAACCGGCAGTTCGAGGCTCTGGTGCAAACCGCACTCGACAGCGAACGCACCGGTCAGTTGTTGAATCGGGTCGCTGATCACTACGACCGGGGGCGGCAGCCGCGGCCCTGGCTGTGGGAGTGAGTCAGCCGGTCAGCGTCACCTTCTGGTCGGTCACGTTCAGCGTCTTGCGGTCGCGCAGGCTGCCCGACAACGCCAGCCGTCCGACTTTCAGCGAGTTCTCCAGGCTCTCCCACGCTTCCTCGTCCAGACCGGCCTGCCACAACCGCACGGTCGACCGCCACCACTGCGGGGCCGCAACCCCGGGCGGGGCCAGCGCACCCACCTCGATGCCGTCGTCGGAGAGCAGCACCGCGAGCAGCACCAAATTGGCCGTGTAGGCCGCGCACGCGTCGACCACGTCGGGTGGCATCGGGGCATAGGCGAGATGGCCGAACGCCCGCCGCCGGGCCTGGGTGAGCAACGTGCGGACGGCCACGAGCATCGCCGGGCGGCGCTCGGTAACCAGGCCGCGGGCGAACTCGATGATCGGGCGGCGCAGGGTCAGCGGCTGGTATGAGAGCAGGGCGCGCAGCGTGCTGTCGTCGGGGGCGTCGTGCGCGGACGGGTCCGAGCGGTAGAGCTCGCGCCGCCGGGCATAGCCGTCGAGCAGGATCAGCGCCCGCTCGGCGATCAGGAACTCGCCGAACGTGGCGTGCAGGAACTCGTACGTACGCCGGGCGTGGTCGGTGTGTTCGTCGGCCCGGGCCACGTGCACGAAGAAGAAGCCGGCCACGGTCTGGCGAGCCCGCCCGGTCGGCGACTCGAAACCGCCCGCCTCGTCGCGCCCGGCGAAGGAGCCGCGGCCGAGGAACACCTCCAGGTCTCGTTCCAGATCCTGGTCGCCGATGTGCTGGCGGCCGCGGTTGAACATCCCGAAGGCGGCGATGCTCAGCCGCCACCGGGAATCACTGAGCAGGCGCGGCAGGTCGTCCTCGCCCGGTGGGCGGTCGGGCTTGTCGGCCACCTGCCGGTGGATGAAGTTGTCGAGCAGCATGCGGTAGAGGGTCGCGCCCGACATCGCGCCGTTGTCGAGGCGGGCCGCGGTCGGATCGGCGTGATAGATGCCGAGCAGCGTGAGCAGCAACGGCTGCCGGGCCAGTTCGCCGTGGCGCCGCATCTCGTCGAGGCCGAGCGCCCGGAACCTCGGCGTGCGGGCGTTGGCCCGGTTCCAGGCCGCGAGCCACTGCCCGATCTGGTCGTCCGAGAACTCCTCCAGCTTGATCACCAGCGACCCGTCGGGCACCCGGGCCCGGTCGACCACGATGGTGCGCGAGGTCACGACCACCGCCACCGAGCGGTCCATCGCCAGCTCCTCGGCCTGGAAGCGGGCGGCCTCGGTCAGGTAGCTCGACTGGGTGGTCCCGGTCGCCTGGATGAGCTCGTCGAAGCCGTCCAGCACCACCACGCGGGTCACGTCGGCGCACTCCTCGGCCAGCTGCCCCCACGAGACCTGTTCGTGCAGGGTGTCGCGCAGCGCCGACTCGACCTGGGTGAGCAGCCGGTCGTCGGCGTTGACCCGGCGCAGCTGGACCGGGACGACCGCGAACCGTTCGCTGGGCAGCCGGGCCGCCAGGATCTCGCTCAGCAGCGACTTGCCGGCGCCGGGGTGGCCCAGCACGACCAGCGGCAGCCGGGCCGAGTCGGGGTGGGCCAGGCACGCGGCGAGGAACTTGTCGAGCCCGTCGCGGACCGGGCGCTCGCTCCACCACTGCTCCTGTGACATGGCCGCTGCGGATGGGCCGGACGCCACCGCGTACCGGAAACGGGGTGTCACGAAGCCCTCGGCGACGGTCGGCAGGCTCAGGCCGCCCGGCGGTTTGGACGAGCGCAGCAGGGGCTGGTCGAGCACGGCGGCCGCGGTCCGCGCGAGGTTGGCCCGGATAGTGCCCCGCCGGGGCCGTTCGACGCGCGCCCCGGCGGCGAGGATGTCGTGCAGCTGGCCCATCGCCTCGGACGCCCGGTCGAGCACTTCGAGCAGGCGGGCGTTGACCCGGCGCAGCTCGTCGCGGGTGGCGGCGTGCTCGCCGAGCGACGCCCACACGAAGAACTCGGGCACGTCGGCGCCGAGCCGCAGGTATGAGTCGCGGTAGAGCCGGCGCCAGCGCGCGACCACCGCCGGGATCACGTCGGCCGAGGCCACCCGGTTGTTCCAGGCCCGCAGGCCCTCGAAGAACGCGATCGCGCCGTCGGCCAGGTCGGCCATCCGCGGCGCGAGGCGGTCGTTCAGGTTCTCTTCGAAACCGGCGGTGGGCGAGGGCAGCGGGAGGTCGGATCCGGTGAGCTGGTCGATCCAGCCCGCCTGCGACACGATCTCGCCGCGGGACGTCGCCAGGCGCAGCTTCTCGGCGTCGGTGACCTCGAGCGCGTCGTAGACCGGGCCCAGCGTCTCGCGCAGCGCGTCGAAGAGGGCGGCGACCACGATCGTGGTGTGGGCGGCGGTGATCAGCTCGTGACGGTGGCGGCCCTGGGTGCCGCGCAGCCGCTCCAGCGCCGGCGCCACCAGGTCCCGTACGAGCCGCCCGGCCTCCTGCTTTCCGTCGACCAGCCCCAGAGCGGGTGGGTGGACGATCGCCCCGAGCAGGATGCCCGCGCCCGCCGCCCGGTCCAGGATCTCGATCGCGACCGGGGAGTGGCGGCCGAGGAGCGCGAGAGCACCCACATAGGTCAGTGGCGTGGCTTTGGCCATGCCGCGACCGTAGCGCCGTCGCGCCCGCGGCCGCTGAACCGCCGGGGGCGTCGCTATCGTGTGGGGTCTATGGATGACATGACCAGCATCGACGCGCCCGAGATCCGGGCCATGGGAGTGGCGGTCGGTGGTGTGGCCGACCGGCTGGAGCGCGTGGCCGAGCAGATGCGCGGCTGGGAGCACTCCGGCGAAGGAGCGGTCGAGGGGTCCCGGGTCTGCGAGAGCGAGCTGTTCGGCACGGCCCTGTTGTGGGAGACCACGATGGCGGGGCTGGCCGGGTTCGTGCGGGACTACGGCGATCAGCTGCGGCAGGCGGCCGGCGACTTCGTGACCACCGACGAGAACGCGGCCCACCGCTTCCAGTCGGCCGGAACCCCGGGAGCGTGACGTCGTGGCGATCACCCTGCGCGGACTGATGGACGCCGACATAGGGCAGCTGGAACAGACCGCCCGGCACTGGGAGCGGCTGGCCGAGGCGCTGGACGCCGCCGTCGAGGACCTCGGACGGGACACCCGCGAGCTGCCCAACCACTGGCCGGCCGGGCCCAGTTCGCAGGCCGCCCAGGCCCAGGTGGCCGACCTGCGGGTGCAGCTCGGCAACGGGAACGGCCAGTGCGTCAACGTCGCCTGGACCATCCGCAAGTTCGCGCTCACGCTGGAGGACAACCGGCGCTTCCTGCACGAGCTGGTGGCCGAGGCCGAGAGCGCCGGCCTGCGGATCGACCTCGAGGCGGGCACCATCACCGCCCGGCTCACGGTCGCCGCCGCCCAGTCCACCATCGACTCCTACGCGCAGCAGATCGGCGAGGTCCTGACCCGGGTCAACGAGGCCGACCAGCTGGCCACCGACCGCCTGGGCCAGCACCGCTACCGCGAGCAGTACGTGCCGGACACCGGTCGTCCCCAGTTCGACGAGGTCGGGATGCTGGCCCTGGCCAACATCACGCCCGAGAGCCAGGCCGGGTGGTGGCAGGCGCAGCACCCGCTCATGCAGGACAAGGCAATCGTCGAGCACCCGCAGATCATCGGGGCCGCCGTCGGGCTGCCGGCCAAGGACCGCGACTCCGCGAACCGGCTGCTGCTCCAGCGGGACAAGGAAGCCCTGCTGGCCGCGCGGGAGGGGCAGGAGCGGGCCCACGACGGGGCGATGAACCAGGCCCAGCTGAACATCGACCGCCGCCTGGCCGCGATCGACGACCTGGAACGCCGGGCCCGGGGGCAGCGGTTGCTGTCCTACACGCCGGGCGCCGAGGACCAGTCGGAGATGGTCAGGCGCTGAACCCGCCGGTCAGCCGGTCCACGCCGGTGACGACCGTGAACGAGTCGCCGCCGAGCGGGCGGGGGTCGGTGGTGTGGTTGAACTGGGCCGCGAACACGTACGAACCCGGGGCCAGTGTGCCGCCGGGCTTGAGCGTGAACCGGTAGACCAGGGCCTCCCGCTCGACCGTCACCGTCATCATGACCATCGCGGACGGGATCGACGTCCAGCGGCCGGTGTCGGCCACCCCCTCCGAGCGGGCGATGCTGATCGTCACGTCGAGCCGCGTGACCGGCTCCCCGGCGGCCACCGTGACCTGCTGCTGCGACCAGTTGGCGAAGGAGTGCGGGTCGCGCTTTCCCACGGCGGTGAGAGCCTTCCCTCGTACGGGGGAAGGGGTCGAGAACCTGGGCGTGGGCGCGGGCGAAGCGGCCACCGGAGGACCGTCGACCGGATCGGGCCGGTCGGCGAGACGCACCCCGGCCACGACCGCGACCACCGAGGCCACGGCCAGAGCGGCGGCCGCCGGGCGCAGAACCCGGTGGAACGTGCCCGCCGAGCGCCCGCCCGCCGACCGGCCCCTAGCGATCCGCTCCAGCATGGCCTCCCGGTCGGGGAAGTGACGCTCGGCCTCGTCGCGCAGCACACCACGCAGTTCACGGTCGTCCTGCGGCATGCGATCCCCTCTCCGAAACGAACGCGCTGAGCTGGGCCGCACCCCGCGAGGTCTGGCTCTTCACGGCACCCACCGAGATGCCGAGGATCGCGGCCACCTCCCGCTCCGGCACGTCGAACGCATACCGCAGCACCACACACTCGCGGCGGCGCGGGGGCAGCCGGCGCAGCGCGGCCCGCACGTCGAGCACCGTGGCCGGGTCGGACTCGCCGGGCGGGCGGCGGACCAGGTTCAACCCGAGCAGGCCGGCCCGCTCCCGGGCCCGCCGTTTGATCCACTGACGGGCCAGGTTGGCGACGATCCCCCGGGCGTACGCGAGGGGGTTGCCGGCCGCCGCCACCCGCTCCCAGTGACGCCACATCTCCACGAAGGCGTCCGCCGCCAGGTCGTCCGCCGCGTCCGGCTCCCCGGTGAGCAGGTACGCGAGGCGTGACAAGTCGGCGTGGTGCGCTTCGAAGAACCGCTGGAAGGCGTCGTCGGGATCGGTCACACGGTCCTTTCCGAAACAAGGGGCCGGCCTCACCTGTTAGTGATGTACGGACCCGGAAAGGTTGCTCGTTCAACGCGGGAATTTCCGGGCGACTAGCATCGTCAAGGTTTGGTCCTGAACATTTCTTCGAAGGAGATCACCGTGTCCGCACCCCGTACCCCCGCTGTGGCCGACCCTCTCGTCGTCCCGGCCGGGACTACGGCCGCCGACGCGGTGGCCGCAGCCGGCCTGCCGACGACGGGCCCCAAGGCGGTCGTGGTCGTCCGCGACGCCGGTGGGCGCCTGCGCGACCTCGACTGGCGTCCCGAGCTGGACACCGAGGCCACCCCGGTCGCGATCGACGAGCCCGACGGCCTCAACGTGCTGCGCCACTCGGCCGCGCACGTGCTGGCCCAGGCCGTGCAGGACGTCTTCCCCGAGGCCAAGCTGGGCATCGGCCCGCCCATCACCGACGGCTTCTACTACGACTTCGACGTGCCCAAGCCGTTCCAGCCCGAAGACCTGACGAAGCTCGAGAAGCGGATGCAGGAGATCGTCAAGGCCGGGCAGAGCTTCCGCCGCCGGGAATACAAGTCGCTCGACGAGGCCAAGGTCGAGCTGGCCGCCGAGCCGTACAAGCTGGAACTGGTCGACATCAAGGGTGACGTCGACGACGCCGAGCTGAGCGTGGTCGGCGCGGGCGACCTGACCCACTACGACAACCTCGACAAGGACGGCAAGCGCGTCTGGGGCGACCTGTGCCGCGGCCCCCACCTGCCGACGACCCGGCTCATCCCGGCGTTCAAGCTGATGCGCTCGGCCGCCGCCTACTGGCGTGGCTCCGAGAAGAACCCGCAGCTGCAGCGCATCTACGGCACCGCGTGGCCGTCGCGGGACGAGCTGAAGGCGTACCTGAACCGGCTGGCCGAGGCCGAGCGCCGCGACCACCGCAAGCTCGGCACCGAGCTCGACCTGTTCTCGTTCCCCGACGAGATCGGCTCCGGCCTGGTCGTGTTCCACCCCAAGGGCGGCATCATCAAGCGCGAGATGGAGGACTACGTCCGCGCCCGCCACATCGAGGAGGGTTTCCAGTACGTCGGCACGCCGCACATCAGCAAGGAGGGGCTGTTCCACACCTCCGGGCACCTGCCGTACTACAAGGACACCATGTTCCCGCCCATGGAGCTGGAGGGCGCGGACTACTACCTCAAGGCCATGAACTGCCCGATGCACAACCTGATCTTCAGGTCGCGCGGGCGGTCCTACCGTGAGCTGCCGCTGCGCTTCTTCGAGTTCGGCACGGTCTACCGCTACGAGAAGTCGGGCGTGGTGCACGGCCTGACCCGGGTGCGCGGCCTGACCCAGGACGACTCCCACTCGTACGTGACCGCCGAGCAGGCCCCGGGCGAGATCAAGCACCTGCTGCAGTTCGTCCGGTCGCTGCTCGACGACTTCGGCCTCGACGACTACTACCTGGAGCTGTCGACCCGCGACCCGAAGAGCGACAAGTTCATCGGTACGGACGAGCAGTGGGCCGTGGCGACCAAGGTGCTGGAGGACGCGGCCACCGAGTCCGGCCTCGAGCTGGTGCTCGACCCGGGCGGCGCGGCGTTCTACGGCCCCAAGATCAGCGTCCAGGCCAAGGACGCGATCGGCCGGACCTGGCAGATGTCGACCATCCAGTACGACTTCAACCAGCCGGCCCGCTTCGGGCTCGAGTTCCAGGCGGCCGACGGCACCCGGCAGGAACCGGTCATGATCCACTCGGCCAAGTTCGGGTCGATCGAGCGGTTCTTCGGTGTGCTGGTCGAGCACTATGCGGGCGCGTTCCCGGCCTGGCTGGCCCCGGTGCAGGTGGTGGGCATCCCGATCCGCGACGACCACGCCGCGTACCTGGAAGAGTTCGTCGCCAAGCTGCGGAAGGCCGGCGTGCGGGCCGAGGTCGACCACTCGTCGGACCGCATGCAGAAGAAGATCCGTACGGCCCAGCAGCAGAAGATCCCGTTCATGGCGATCGCCGGCGACGACGACGTCAACGGCGGCACGGTCAGCTTCCGCTACCGCGACGGGTCGCAGCGCAACGGCGTCTCGCTGGACGAGGCCGTGGCCCACGTCGCCGAGATCGTGAAGTCCCGGACGAGCGTGAGCCCCTCGGCAGCGTGACCGTTCCCGCCGTGCTCGGCCGTTCCCGCCGTGCTCGGCGGCGTGACTGCTCCCGCTGCGTGAGCTTGTAAAAATGGCCGGCGCCCTGTTCAGGGGTGCCGGCCATTTCTGTGTGGCGGATGCGGCCTTACGCGGCGGCCTCTTCGAGGACGGCCTCGGCGCGCTCCGGGCTGCCCTCGGCCAGGCCGCGCTCGATGGTGGCGCGGGAGGCGAACCAGATGCCCAGCCCGACCAGGAAGACCAGGCCCTCGGTGACGGTCAGGGCCCAGATGATGCCGGGCAGGCCGTACCAGAGGTTGCCCAGCAGCACGATCGGGATGAAGAGCACGCCCTGGGCCATGCCCATCACGATCGCCGGCTTGGCCAGGCCGGCCGCCTGGAACAGCGAGGTGATCAGGCCGGCGAAGCCGTTGGCGACGGTCGCGACGAGCTGGGCGGCCAGGATCGTGACGCCGATGGTGAGCACCGCGTGGTCCGACGAGAACGCCGAGAGCACCTGCTCGCGGAAGAGGAACACCGAGCCGCAGAAGACCAGCATCACGGCGCCGATGGTGATCGCGCCGGCCCGCAGCGCGGAGTTCAGGCGGGCCCGGTCGCCCTTGCCGTAGGCGTAGGCGAACAGCGGCAGGATGCCCAGCGTGACCCCCATGATCAGGAACTCGGGGACCTGGGCGATGCGAACGGCCACGCCCATGGCGGCGAGCGGGCCGTCCCCGTACGCGGAAGCCAGGTTGTTGAGCACCAGAACCGTGACGATCATGAACGCGGACTGCAGGAGTTCGCCGACCCCCACGCCGAAGACCGGCTTGACCACGTCGCCCCGCAGCGTGAACCACCGCGGCGCCAGGCTGACGTGCTCGCTGTTGCGCTGCAGCCACCAGGCGAAGTAGGCGACCATGACGCCGTTGGCCAGGCCGGTGCCGAGCGCCGCGCCGGCCACGCCCCAGTGGAACAGCAGGATGAAGACCACGTCGAACACGATGTTGGCGACCGTCGACAGAATCAGCCCGATCATCGCCTGCCGCGCGGCGCCCTCGGCCCGCACGATCTGCTCGAGACAGAAGGCGGCGGCCAGCACCGGGACGAAGGCCAGCATGACGGCCACGTACTCGCGGGTGGCGGGTACGGCGGCGGCGTCCGCGCCGAGCAACGTCACCAGCGGGTGCAGCAGGAGCAGGCCGACGCCGGCGATCACGGCCCCGGTGATGACCGAGCCCCAGACCGCGAACGACGAGACGTGCTTGATCTCGCCCGCCTTGGCCGGGTCGTGTTCGGCCGCGCCCAGCAGCCGGGAGATGAGTGCGCCGCCACCGACGCCGAAGACGCCGCCGATCGCCATGACCAGGCCGAGCAGCGGGGTGCCGAAGGTGATCGCGGCCAGCAGGGCGGTGTCGTGCTGGGAGCCGACGAAGCCGGCGTTGATCACGTTGTAGACCGCGCCGACGATCATCGCGGCGGCCATCGGCACGCAGAGGTGAACGAGAGCGCGCAGGATCGGGGCGGTGGAGAGGTACCAGCGGTTGGTGCCGACGGCGTCGGGCTGCGCTGTTGGTTCGATGGTCGTGGCGCTCATGTCAGCCTCTTTCGGAAATATCCGGGCAGCGCTGAGTCGCGGTTGCGGCGCGGTTCTGTGTCCGGAGCAGGTGGGGTCGCGGCGACGGGCCGGCGGTGATGGGCGTGCTTGTCCGCGCGGCGGCCGGTGCCGTCGCGGTGGGCTGGTGCGGGGTCTGGTGTCTAGCGGCTTGCTCGCGCGGCGGCCGGTGCCGTCGCGGTGGGTTGGTGCGGGGCCTGGCGTCTAGCTATTTCCGCGCGGCGGCCGGTGCCGTCGCGGTGGGTTGGTGCGGGGCCTGGCGTCTAGCGGGTCGGGTGGGGCAGTTCCGCCGTGATCTTCTGGAGCAGGGCCTGGAGGGTGGCGCGCTCGGTGTCGTCGAGCGGCGCCAGGATCGTCTCGTCGGCATCGCTCATCGCCGTCTCGAACCCCGCGACCAGCTCGCTGCCGGCCGGCGTCGCGTAGACGCGTTTGCTGCGCTCGTTGCCGGGCTCCGTGCGGCGCTCGACAAGCCCGCGGCGTTCGAGCCCCTGCAGAAGACTCGACACACTGGCGGCGCTGGTGCGGGTGATCTCGGCGATGTCCCGCTGGATCGCGCCCGGGTTCTGTCCCAGGTATCCGAGCACGAAGCTCTGCTCGAAGCTGAGCTCCCGCTCCCGTACCCAGTCCTCGGCCGCCTTGCGCTGAGCCCATCCGATCCAGCGGAGGAGCTCGAGCGAGGTGGTCAACCGTGGTGCGTCCATGCTTAGAAAGCTAAACGTTAGAGCTCTAACTGTCAACGCCCTAACTGATTTGCACCCGACGCCGTTGATCACCACTCCAAGATCAACGATCACCCCAGGGGCCCACCCTCCACTGGGGGAGCCCCCTCAGCCATTGTCGCGGGGAATGCTGATCAATGCGGGTGCAGAGCGTGGGCCCTGTGGACAACTCCTGTCTGTGGACAACGCCCGCGGCCGGGGCGGATGTGCTAGCGGGCGGCGACCCAGGTCGCGATCTGGGCGCGGCGCGAGACGCCCAGCTTGGTGCGGATGTGCTCGACGTGGGCGGCGGCTGTCTTGGGCGCGATGGTCAGGGCGGCGGCGATCTCCCGGTTCGTCATCCCCGCGGCCACGAGCCGGGCCACCTCGAGCTCGCGCGTCGACAGGGCGGTCGCCACCGGTGTCACGGGCGGGGTCGATGGGGCCTGCCCGGCGGCGAGGGTGAAGGCGTGCGTGGCGGCGGCCCGGAAGACGGCGGCCTCGGCCGGGCGGCGGGAACGGGTGGCGCAGCGGGCCTGATCGAGCTGGACGGCGGTGCCCTCCCAGAAACGGCGGCGGGACGACCAGGAGGCGGCGGCGGAGGCCAGGGTGTCACGGGCCTTGCCGGTCTGGCCCTCGTGCAGCTGGATCAGGCCCTCGGCGTGGTCGAGGGCACCCAGGGTGCCGGGGATGCCCCGCTCCCGCAGCAGCTCCGACGTGCGGTCGAGCCACCCTCGGGCCGCGGTCGCGCCCGAAGCGGTCAGGTAGGCGCGGACGCCCGTGACGACGTACGGGAAAAGGTATGCCGCATCTCGCACCGCCGCCGAGGCCGCGTAACCCTGCTCGCACCGCGCGATCGCCCCGGCCGGATCGTTCCGGGCCAGCGCCACCTCGGCCAGCCCCCACCAGGCGGGTGAGAGGCGCTGCAGTTCGCGCATGCCCGAGGCCAGGCTCTCGGCCGTTTCCAGGTGCGAGACCGCTTCCCCGTACGCCTGCAGGCCGAGCGCCAGATATCCGAGGACGTGCCGTGCGGTGATCTCGGTGGTGATGCCGCCCCGGCCGTCGGCCAGCGCCTGCCGCGCGGTCGTCCCGGCGGCCGCCCAGTCGCCGGTGGCCCACTGCACGTGGGCCAGGTGGGCCGCCATGTAGTGCCGGTCGTTGAACTGCTCGACCCGCTCGGCGTAGGCGATCCCGTCGGTCAGGACCCGCGCCGCCTCGTCGTACTCGACCAGCACCGACATCGAGGAGCCGAGCATCCGGAAGGCCCGGGCGGCCTGGGCCTCGAACCGCTTCCCGGCGGCCCGGGTGATCGCGTCGCGCAGCAGTCCGGTGCCCTCCCGCATGCGGCCGGCGAACAGCAGCACCGAGCCCACCGTCGCGTCCAGATCGCAGTCGACGCCGTCGCCGACGCCCAGCTCGCGGGCCGATTCGCCGTGCTCCAGGGCCTCGGTGAGCCGGCGGTCCAGCATGTACGCCGCGGACAGCGCCGCGTGGATCTCGCCGGGCCGGGCCGCCGGCGGCAGTGCTTCGCGCAGCGCCCCGGCCCGTTCCTCCAGGCTCGCGCCGAGCAGGTGCCGCACGGCCACCCAGTCGGGGACCAGCGCGGCGGCCCCGGCGGCGTCACCGAGCTCCCGCCGTACGGCGTAGGCCTCGGCGAAGCAGGCGGCGGCCTCCTCGTTCTCGTCGGTCGCGGCCAGTTCGCGGGCCAGGGCGGCCAGCAGCCCGGCCCGGTCGTGGTCGGGCAGCCGGGCCGGCCAGGTGCGCCGCGCCCGGCGGTACAGCTCGGCGGCCTCGCGGTGCGCCGACATCGCGACCGCCTCCCGGGCGGCGGCCCGCGCGTGCCGGAACGCCTCGTCCGGCCGCCCCGCCCGTTCGTAGTGGTCGCTGGCCAGCGCGTCGGGCAGACCGGCGGCCGCCTCCGCGTGCAGGCCGCGGCGCCGGTGCGGGGCGATCTCGGCGTAGAGCGCGTCGCGGATCAGGGCGTGCCGGAAGTCGTACCCCTCGCCGTCGGGCCGTGGGCGGACGAAGAACCTTCCGGTCAGCTCGCGCAGCCCGTCGTCGACCGCCGCCGGCGCCTCACCGGTGATCGTGGTGAGCCGGTCGAGGTCGAACGAGCGGCCCAGCACCGACGCCGCCTCGGCCAGCGCCCGGGTCGGCGGGCTCAGCTGCTCGGCCCGGGCCAGCACGGCGTCGGCCAGCGTGTCGGGCACCGCGCCGGGCGCGGCCAGGAACTCCTCGACGTGCAGGGGGATGCCGTCGCTGCGGGCGTGCAACGCCTCGGCGGCCGAGGTGGCCAGCCCGGCGCCGGTGATCGCGGCCGCCGTCGCCGCGGTCTCGGCCGCCGAGAACCTCGGGAGCCGCACCTCCTCGGCCAGCCGCTGGGTGAGCAGCCGGGTACGCCACTGCCGCATCGGCACGCGCGGGTAGAGCTCATCGGAGCGGTAGGTGCCGACCAGCATCAGCCGGGCCGACGCGGCGAGCCGGGCCAGGCGGGCCAGCACGTCGAGCGTCAGATCGTCGGCCCAGTGCAGGTCTTCGAACGTGAGCAGCGTCGGGCCGGCCGGGAAGGCGATCAGCTCGGCCAGGTCGGCCACGAGCAGCCGGCGCCGGCGGGCCGCGTCACCCTCGACCAGCTCGTGGAGGCGCTCGGTCAGCCGCGCGCCGACCGCCGTGGTCGCCGGGTCGCGGCGCAGTTCGGCGCCGAGGTCGGCCAGCAGCCCTCCGGCCACCTCGATGTCGCCGGGCGCGGCGCCGGCGCCGGCCACCGCATAGCCCGCGGCCCGGGCCCGCCGGGTGATCTCGGTGAGCAGCCGGGTCTTGCCGATGCCGGCCTCACCGGCCAGGAACAGCAGCTCGCCGGTGGGCGCGGCGAGGCGCCGGTCGGCGAGGGCGAGCAGGTCCTGCCGGCCGACGAGCACGGGGCTGGCCACCACGCCCGGAACTTTAGGTCAGGGAAACGGGCCTCCGTAGGTGGTCTGACCGATGTCCGACGCCCCGGCCGCGACGATTCTCGGGGCATGGCGAAATTCATGGACGTACACAGCGGATTCCACGGCGTCACGGCCGAGCAGCTGAACGAGGCGCACGAGGCCGATCTCAAGATCGAGGGGGACGAGGGCGTGCACTTCGAACGGGCCTGGCTCGACCCCGAGGCGGGCAAGGTGTTCTGCCTCAGCAGCGGCCCCAGCAAGGAGGCCGTCATGCGTGTGCACGAGCGGGCCGGCCACCCGACGACCGAGATCTACGAACTCTCCACCGAGGTCTAGCAAAGGGCTAGACCGGAAGGGCCGCCTGCTCCAGCGCGGGCGGCCTTTCCGGCTCGCGGGAGATGCGCAGCCAGACGACGAAGCCCCAGATGACGAAGCCCGCATAGACGGCGTAGAGGATGGCCGACGGGTAGTAGCCGAAGTGCAGCAGCTCGGGGACGCCCACGAGGTCGACGGCGATCCAGCAGAGCCAGAACTCGACCCAGCCACGGGCCATCGCGTACGTCGCCAGCATCGAGCCGACGAAGATCCACGAGTCGGCCAGGTAGTACCACCACGGGACCGGGAAGCCCGCGCCGATCTCGCGGAACACGACGAAGCAGAGCGCCACCGCGGCCAGGGCCAGCACGCCGTAGGAGAGGCGCTGCCGGGGCGTCGCCCATCGGGGAGAAACGGCGATTCCCTTCGTACGGCGCCGGTTCGTGTTCCACCGCCACCAGCCATAGACGCTCGCGACGAGGAAGAAGACCTGTCGTGCGGCCTGGCCGTAGAGCGGGGTGCCCTGGTCGTTGCCGACCGCCTGGCCCATGAAGACCGTGAACAGCAGCACGTTGCCGACGATGCCGACCGGCCACGCCCAGGCGCTGCGGCGCAGGCCGAACAGCGCCGAGCCGAGGCCGAAGGCGTTGCCGACGATCTCGCGGTAATAGATCGCCTGATCCGCGGTCACCTGCCACTTGGCGGTGTAGAACGTGGTCAGCAGTTGGTCGAGCCAGGTCACGGTTCAGCGTAGGCCGGGCGGGGGCATAGTGGGTACGTGACGTCCCCCTCGTGCCCGACCGCCACCCGTCTCTATGAGAACGGCAAGGTGATCGCCCAGGACTTCGGCTACGACGAGGTCTCCGGCCTGCTCGCCAAGCACCCGGGCGCGGTGCTCTGGCTCGACCTGTTCGCCCCCGAGCCGGGCGACCTGGAACTGGTCGCGAAGGAGTTCGAGCTGCACCCGCTCGCCGTCGAGGACGCGATGACCGACCACGAACGGCCCAAGCTCGACCGCTACCCGCACCACGTCTTTCTCAACGTGTACGCCGTCGACATCGCCACCAAGGACTCCGAGACGCGCTTCGGCAAGACCGAGATCAGCGCCTTCGTCACGCCGCGGGCCCTGATCACGGTCCGCAAGTCTCCCAGCGACACGTCGAAGTTCGTCGACCGATGGGAGGCCGAGACCGATCTGGACGCCGCCGACGGCGTCGGCTTCCTGCTCTACGGCCTGCTCGACGTGGTGGTCGACGGGCAATATGCGGCCACCCAGCGCCTCGACACGGCGATGGACCAGGTCGAGGACGCGCTCCTGGAAGAGGGCGGCGCGCCCCGGGCGGTCCGGATGAAGGGGATCCACCAGCGCAAGCTGCTGGCCGCCCTGCGCCGCGCGGTCGCACCCATGCCCGAGCTGGTCGGCCAGTCCATGCGCTCCGACCTCGGGCTGGTCGATCAGAACCTGCGCCCCTACTACCGCGACGTCGAGGACCACGCCCAGCACACCCTCGACGAGGTCGAGCACCTGCGCGACCGGATCGACTCGCTGCTGCAGGCCGACACCGCCGAGCAGGGCAACGTGCTCAACGACACCACCCGCAAGCTGGCCGCCTGGGCCGCCATCGTGGCCGTGCCGACCGCGCTCACCGGCTACTTCGGCCAGAACCTGCCCTACCCCGGCTACGAGAAGCTGTCGGGATTCCTGGTCAGTTCGGCCCTGATCGTGCTCGGTTCGGTCGGGCTCTACCTCTATCTCAAGCGGCGCGGCTGGCTCTGAACCACGGTTGTCCACAGGCCCCCCGCGAGCATCACCGGTGGCGTAACCTCCGGAGCAATCCAGCGGGGGGGAGGGTGGATGTTCGCGCTCATCTGGGGTGCCGTGCGCACCCGCACCACCCAGGTCCTCACCGTGCTGGTGCTCACCGCGCTCGCGGCCGCCGTGGCCGCCGCCGGGCCCTGGTTCGCCTACGCGAGCATCAACCGGGCCGCCGCCGCCGACGTGGCCGCCGCCCCCAACGAGCAGCGGACCGTCTCGGTGCAGCAGATCTCCACCATCGAGGGCGACCCGCAGGCCGCGCTCGACCAGCTCGAGTCGACCGTGCGCGGGCAGCTGCCGCTGCCCTCGGCCGACCCGATCACCGGCCTCGCCCTGCCCCTGGGCGTCCGGGCCGGCGGCGCCACACCGAGCATGAGCGTGGCCTACCGCGAAGGCTTCTGCGACCACCTGAGGCTCGACGGCCCCTGCCCGTCGCAACCGGGCGAGGCGGCGATCAGCGCCGCCGCCGCCCAGCAACTCGGCCTGACCGCGGGCGACACCCTGACGCTGCGGGCCTCCCAGAACGCCGACCCGGTGAGCCTGACGGTGGTCGCGCGCTACACGTACGCCGACGCCACCGGGCCCTACTGGAACAACCCTCTGTTCAAGGCCGAACAGGGGCTCGATCCGGCCTTCACGCCGCTCGACACGTTTCGCCGGCGCGAGCTCGCCCAGCCGACCGTCGCGTTCGACCTGACCCTGCCCGAGTCCCTGCTGCGCGGCGACGGCGGCTACCGGCTGGGCCCGGCGCTGCAAGAGGCCCAATACCGCCTCGCCGCCTCAGGTCTGCGCCTGGTCAATTCGAGCGGCCCGCTGCTCACCGCGATCAACCACGACCGCGAAGAGATCCGCCTCGGCGTCGTCGTCGCCATGCTGCAGACGCTGGTGCTCACCTGGTTCGCGATCGGGCTGGCCGGCCGTTACACCGGGCGTGACCGGCGCGGCGACGCGGCCCTGCTGAAACTGCGCGGCAGCACCCGGTCGGCGATGCTGCGCCTGGCCTGGGGTCAGCATCTGCTGCCGCTGACCGTGGGCGCCCTGGCCGGGTTGCCGGCCGGCTATCTGCTCGCCCGGTGGCTCTCCGGCCCGGTCGTCGCCCCGGCCCAGCGCGTCGAGGCGCTGCTGCTCTCGCTCGCCGCGGTCGGGGCCGTGCTGGCCGGGGGCCTGCTCGTGCTGGCCGCGGTCGAGGGCGTGGTGCTGCGCAAGCCGGTCGCCGAGCTGCTGCGCCAGGTGGGCTCGGGCCGCGGCGACTGGCGGGCCGGCCTGGCCGACCTGCTGCTGCTCGCGATCGCGGTCGCCGCCGTCTATCAGGCCCGGTCGAGCGCGCCCGGCAGCGGACTCGCGGCGGCCGCCCCGGCGCTGGTCGCGCTGGCGGTGGCACTGCTGCTGGCCCGCCTGCTCGGGCGGATCGCCGACCGGGGCGGCAGCGTGGCGATGCGTACGGGTCATCTGCGGCTCGGCCTCACCTCGGTGCAGGTCTCCCGGCAGCCCGGCAGCGACCGCGTGTTCGCGCTCGTGGTCGTCGCGGTCGCGCTGTTCGCGACGACGCTGGGCCTGTGGCGCGGCGACGTGGCCGCCCGCGCCGAGCGCAGCGGGGCCGAGCTGGGCGCCGACCGGGTGCTCACCGTGCAGGCGGCCAACCGCACGACGCTGCTGCGGGCCGTCCGCGCCGCCGACCCCGAGGGCGACAAGGCGATGGCGGCCGTGATCGACACCGGCAGCACCCCGCCGACGCTCGCGGTCGACAGCTCCCGGCTGGCCTCGGTGGCCTACTGGCGTCCCGAGTTCGGCCCGGTGGGTCTGCTGGCGGCGGCCACCGCCGAGAGCCCCGGTCCGTCGCCCGTGCCCCCGATCACCGGCGACCGGCTCACCGTGCGCGTCCGCTCCGAGGGCCGCGCCCCGGCCGCGCTCGGCCTGGCCCTGCAGAACGAGAGCAGCGGCGCCGGCGTGGCCGTGCAGTTCCCCACGCTGCGCCCCGGCGAACAGACCCTCACGGCAGCGGTCACCGGCTGCGCCGAGGGCTGCCGGTTGCTGCGCTGGGTGCTGAGCAGCCCGCCCGAGCGCAACGGCGACCTTCTGGCCGCCCCGCGCGGAAGCGCGGTCACGGTGCGGGCGCTCACCCAGACCGGCTCGCCGGTCGAGATCCTGGGCGCCGCGCAGCTGGGCGACATCGCGCGCTGGCGGCCCGGCACGGTCGGCGCGGCGCTCGACATCGCGGCCGGCGACGGCACGCTGCGCATCGCGGCCGACCCCAACAAGGCCGGCAACCCCGACATCGGCAGCCAGGTGTTCGCCGTCGACGCGGCCGTGCCGCCGCCGGTCGTGATGGCCGGCGCGATGCCCGAGGACTGGCGCTTCGACGAGCCCTGGCTGGGCTCCTACGGCGTCCAGCCGGTGCCGGTGCGCATCGCCGGGACGACCGGGGTGCTGCCCGTGCTGGGCCGCGGTGGCGTGCTGCTCGACCTCGAGACCAGCCGCCGGATCGCCGGTGACGCCAACCCTCCCGGGCGGTTCCAGGTCTGGCTGTCGCCGCGGGCCGATGCCGCGACCGTCGACGCGCTGCGCCGGGCCGGGCTGACGATCAGCGGGGAAGAGACGGCGGCCCGGCGGTCGGCCCAGTTCGCCGGGCAGGCGCCCTCGGCGATCACACGCTTCGGCATGGTCGCCGGTGTGGTCGGGTTGCTGCTGGCGGCCGCGGCCATCGCGGTGGCCGGGGCCGTCGACCGGCGCGGCCGGCTCGAGCAGCTGCGGGCACTGCGCCGTCAGGGGCTCCCGCTCGACACCGCGGTCGGGACGGCGTACGCGGGAACCTCGGTCCTGATCGTGACCGGTCTGATCGCCGGGCTGGTGGCGGCGGCGATCGCGAACCCCGTGGCCCGGGTGGCGGTGCGCGGTTTCGCCGACGGCTGGAACGTGCTGCCCCCACCCGGCGCCCTGGGCTGGCCGGCGCTGGGGATCGCGGGTGCGGTGTCCCTGGTGGTGCTCGGGCTGGTCGGGTGGCTCTCGGTGCTGCCGCTGATCCGCGGCCTGCGCGCCGGCTTCACGGGGGCCGGCTTCACGGGGGCCGGCCGATGATCCAGCTCGTTCTCGCGATGATCTGGACGCGTCGGGGGCAGGCCGTCACGCTCGCGCTGCTGGCCCTGTTCGCGGTGGCGTCGGCGGTCGCCTCACCGGCCTACCTGACCGCCATCGACCGCGCGATCGCCGCCGGTCAGATCGCCACCTCGACCGCCGCCGAGCGTGGCGTGGTGATCGCGGGCACCGTCGACAACCGGGTCCAGAGCGGCGCGCCCGACTTCGCCAACGTGGGCGCCGCACTGGTCGAACTGCCCGGTTTCACGTACGTCTACGGGTCGTCCTTCCCGACCGTGGGCCTCGAGAAGGACGCCGTCTATCCCAGCCGGCTCGTGTTCCGGCAGGACGCCTGCGCCAACGTCCGCATCGTCAGCGGCCGCTGCCTGATCGGCGAGGACGACGTGATCGTCGGGGCCGCCACGGCGCGCCGGGCCGGGCTGGCCGCGGGCGACGCGGTGACCCTGACCTTCGCCGCGTTCGTCGACGACCCGCACGACCCCTACTGGGAACCGAAGGGTGTGCCCAAGCGGCTGGTGATCGCGGGGACGTACGAGGTCGACGACACCGCGGACCCCTATTGGGGCTCGCACGGCTATTTCACGTCGATCCCGGCCCGCGGGCCCACCGAGCCGATCCTCACCGGCTCCACCACGTTCGCCACGATGGACCACGGCATGACCGACCTGACCATCGACGGCACGGCCGGCGCCGACGCGCTCGACGTCGACAACCTCGGCACGCTGGACGCCGGCCTGCTCGCGCTCACCCGCAAGGCCACCGAGATCGGCCCCAACCTGCAGGTGAACACCGAGATCCCCTATCTGCTGCAGCGCATCGAGTCGGGTCGCGAGGCCGCGCACCTGCTGGTCCCGGTGCTGGCCGTCCCGCTCGTGCTGCTGGCCTGCTTCAGCATCTTCCTCGCGGTCGGCTACGGCACCCAGGGCCGCCAGTCCGAGCTCGCGGTCGTCGCGCTGCGCGGCTCGCGGTGGTGGAACCGGTGGTGGCTGGCGACCGGCGAGAACCTGTTCGCGATCCTGGCCGGCGCCGTGGCCGGTTGCCTCGCCGGGCAGCTGCTGGTCAACGCCGTGGCCGCGGCCCGGTTCCCCGGAGTCGGCGCCGACCCGGGCTGGGCCTCCCTGCGCTATGCCCCGTTCGCCGCGCTGGCCGCCCTCGCCGCGGCCGTGCTGGCCCAGCGCCGCCAGCTGCTCAGCCCGGTCGCCACCCTGCTGCGCCGCAACCCGGTGCGGGTCAACGGCCCCCGCGCGATCGCCGTCGAGGCCGTGGTCATCCTGCTCGCCGTGGTCTGCGCGGTGCAGCTGGCCGTCTCGGGCGGATCGCTCACCGGCGTCGGCCTGCTCGCCCCCGCGTTCGTCATGCTCGCGCTGGCCCTGCTCTCCGCGCGGGCCCTGCTGCCGCTGGTCACCCGCTATGCCACCCGGGCCCTCGCGGCCGGCCGTCTCGGGCCCGCGCTGGCCGGCTTCCAGCTCTCCCGCCGCCCCGGCGCCCAGCGGCTCTTCGCGCTGCTGGTCGCGACGGTGGCCGTCGCCGCCTATGCGACCTGCGCGGTCGACGTGGCCGCCCGGGGCCGGGTCGTGCAGTCCGAGCTCGGCGTCGGCGCGGCCCGGGTGATCCAGGTCGAGCCGGTCTTCCGCAGCCAGCTGCTGCACGCCGTGCGGGAAGTGGATCCGGAGGGCCGTTTCGCGATGGCCACCACCCGCCTGCGCAGCGGCGACAGCGCCGAACCGGTCGGCCTGGCCGCCGACACCACCCGGCTGGCGGCCGTGGCGAGCTGGCCCGCGGGTGGCCCCTCGGCCCAGGAGGTCGCCCACGAGCTGCGGCCCGGCGCGCCGCCGCCGATGGTGATCGGCGGGCCCGACCTCAAGATCAAGGCCACCGCCGGTGACGTGATCAAGGGCAAGGAACTCCGGCTCAACGTCGTCGTGTCGTCGCTCGCCGACCAGGGCGAGGCGCTGGTCAGCCTGGGTGACCTGCGCCCGGGCGAGTGGACCTACGAGCAGAACGTCGCCGCCTGCTCCCGGGGCTGCCGCATCAGCGGACTCCAGTTCATGGTCAACGACAAGGTGGTCGGCGTGACCGGCCACCTGACCATCGAGAGCGTGACCAGCGGCGCGCCCGGCGACACGGTGACCCCGGCCGTTCTCGCCGACCCAAGCCGCTGGCGGATGCCCAGCTTCGGGCGGGTCAGCTCGGCTCCCGGGGGGCTGCGGGTCGACATCGACGCGCCCGGTGAGCTCCCCGAGGGCGCGTGGCTGCACCCGGTCGACACGCCCTATCCCCTTCCCATCGCGTACGCCGGACGACCGCCCTCGGGCGACGTGCTGACCGGCCTCGACGGCTTCAGTTTCGCCGTCGACGATGCGGCCGGCCTCTCCGCCGTGCCCCGTCTCGGTCAGCGCGCCACCCTGGTCGACCTCGAATACGCCGACCGGCTCGCGATCGACGCCGCCCCGGCCCTGCTGCCCGAGGTGTGGCTCAACCACAAGGCCCCGCCCGACATCGACGAGAGGCTCACCGAGGCCGGCCTGACCGTCCTCTCCGACGCCCGGGCCGCCCAGGTGCACAGCCAGCTCTCCCAGCAGGGCCCGGCCCTGGCGCTCTGGTTCCACCTGATCGCCGGCGGGCTGGCCGTGCTGCTCGGCGCCTTCGCCCTCGTGCTGGCAGCGGCGGTCGACCGGGCCCGTCGCGTCGAGGACCTGACCGCGCTCCGCATCCAGGGCCTGGGCCGCGCCACTACGAGCCGGGCCACCCTGTGGACCTATCCGGCGCTGGTCGGCATAGCCTCGCTGGTCGGGGTCGTCACCGCGCTGGCCGGGTGGGCCGCCACCGGCTGGGCCCTGCCGCTGGCCGGCATCCATCCGGCCGCCCTGCCGCTGCCGTCGTGGCCACGCGTGCTGGTGCTGGCCGGCGCGGCCGCCCTGGTCCTGTTGGTGCTGGCCGTGGTCGCCCTGACCACCGGCCGCGATCTCCGTAGCCGAATCAAGCCCTAGGGGAGACCTCGATGAAGACACTCAGCGTCGCCGGCGCCGACCTCGCCTGGGACAGCGACCTGACGGTGCTGCGCGGCGTGACGGTGGAGGCCCGCCCCGGCCAGATCCTGGCGGTCACCGGGACGTCCGGCGCCGGCAAGACCACCCTGTTGAGCGCGATGGCCGGCCTGCTGACGCCGGTCTCGGGCGAGGTGCTGGTCGACGGGGAACGCCTGACCGGCCGCGACCAGGCGGTCAAACTCGGCGTGGTGCTGATCCCGCAGGACAACGGCCTGGCCGCCATCCTGACCGCCGCCGAGAACATCTCGGTCGCGGTCATAGCCACCGGCGGCACGGCGGCCGAGGCGCGACGGCGTACGGCCGAGGCGTTGGAGCCGCTGGGCTTGTCGGGCCAGGCGAACCAGCTGATCGAGGAACTGTCGGGCGGCCAGCAACAGCGCACGGCGATCGCCCGGGGCCTGGCCCTTCAGGGCGACATCCTCCTGGCCGACGAGATCACCAGCGAACTGGACGCCGCGAACCGCCAGCGCGTGATGGAGTTGCTGCGGGCCGAGGCGACCCGGGGCGCGGCGGTCGTCTTCGCCACGCACGACCCCGAGGCCGCCGCCGCGTGCGACCGCGAACTCCACCTGGGCGACGGCGAGGCCAACTGGGTGCGGCCGTAGCTGCCGCGCCCCGGCGGGATTCACGCACCTGGCGGTTTGGGTGCGGCGCGTGCCCCGGTCGTGGCGCCGCGTTTGACGTTTTGCGTACCCGTCGGTTGGGTCGTGGCGTGCGCCCCGGCCGCGCCGTCGCCCCGTTCGACGTTGTGCCCGACCGGAGGAGAGCACTGCTGATGGCCGCGACTGCTTTTCTGGCGGAACGGTTGTCGCGGGCGGGGATCCGCGACGTCGTCTCCGTCGAGCAGGTGAGCGGTGGGCTGGCCGCGCTCGCCGGGATAGCCCACCGCAGGGACGCGCTGTCGGTCTTCGTCAAGGCGTTCGCCGAGGCGCCGGATGGTGACGCGTTACTCGCCGGTGGTGCCTTTGCCGCCTCGTCCGCAGGGCCGGGCGATGACGTTTTCGTCGCGTCCGGAGTGCCGGGCGGTGACGTTTTCGTCGCGTCTGGAGTGCCGGGCGATGACGTTTTCGTCGCGGAGGCCGAGGGGCTGGCGGCCCTGCGGGAGCTCGGCGGGCTGACGACACCCGACGTGATCGTGGCGAACCAGGAACTGCTTGTGTTGTCGCTCCTGCAGCCGAGGCCACACAGCGAGGCTTTCTGGGAGCAGTTCGCCCACGCGCTGGCCCACCTCCACACGAGCACCGTCCACGCCCGCTTCGGCTGGCATCGCGACAACTGGCTGGGCCGCCGCCGGCAGGTCAACACGTGGGCCGACGACGGTTTCGCCTTCTTCGCCGAACGCCGTTTGCTGCGCTGGCTCCCCGAACCCCGCGTCGAGGCCGCACTCGAACCCGCCGATCGCGCTGCGCTGGAACGCTTGTGTGACTGTCTCCCCGAGCTGTTGCCCCCGCGGCCGGCCTGCCTGACCCACGGCGATCTGTGGTGCCAGAACGTCATGGCCACTCCCGACGGCCGAGCGGCACTGATCGACCCTGCCGTCTCCTACACATGGGCCGAAGTGGACCTGGCCCACCTCTGGACCACGGCGCCCCCACCGGAGTCGCAGCGGTTCTTCGACGTCTACGCCGAGCTGACCGACCTCGACCACGACTGGCGGGCCCGCATGCCGATAATCCAGCTGCGGCAGCACTTGGCGGTCCTGGCCCAGTTCGACGACGACTGGGGCGCCGCCAAGACAATCCGCGCGACCTTGGCACCGTTCCGCCCCAGCCCCTGATCGACCGTCGTCGCCCCGCGCTGGCCCCGTCGTCTCCGCGCTGTCCCCGTCGTCCCGCGCCGTCTCCGTTGTTGCCCCGCGCTGTTCCCTGTCAGCGCTGGGCGAGCTGTCCGCCGAATACGACGCCTCTTCCCCGGGCAGCCGACAAACCGGCCGCACGCGGCGCCAACAGGTCCCCACCGCTGCGTGCGGCGGGGACCTGTTCCGTGGCGTGCGTCAGCGGAAGGCCGTCCGCTAGAGGAGACGGTGGGCGTTGGACACGATGCCCGACACACCTCGGACCCGCTTGCCCTGCGCGTAGGCCTCGGCGCCGGCCGCGACACCCGCAATCGAACCAGCGACGACGGCGGCCTGCTGGGCATACGCGGCCGCCGCCGGAACTCCGCCCGCCGCATAAGCCGCCCCAGCGCCATGCGCGGCCGCGGCCGTAGCACCGGAGTGACCGGCAATGACCTTCGCACCGACCGCGGCCGCCTTGGCCGCGCCGGCCTTGGCCGCGAACGCCTTCACCGCAAAGATGACGCTGAGAGTGATCGGATCCATGGAGACCCTCCTGTGGGATGCGGCCCAGGGCTCCGGGCCGGTTGCCAGGTTCGAGAACCCGCCCACCCGGAATGTTCCACCGTTCCGTCGAAGGGGTGAACGCCGCGGCACAGACCTCAGGGCACCTGCTCGGTGCCGCCGGGCACCAGCGTGACCTCGCCGTCGATGTGCTGCACCGTGAACAGCGTGCCCGGCGGATAACTGCCCAGCACCTCGGGCGGCAGCTGCACCGTGCCGTCGCCCGCGACCACCGCGAAATCCTGGCCGTCGCGACCCTCGGCACCGACCCGGCCGTCGCGGATCGTCACCGCGCGGCCCAGCCGGGCGCCCACCTCGTTGTCGTGGGTGACGACCACGATCGTCGTCTGGCGTTCGGCGTTCACCGTCTCCATCGCGGCCAGCACCTCGTCGCGGCCGGCGGTGTCGAGCCGGCTGGTCGGTTCGTCGACGAGCAGAAGGCCGGGCCCGGTGGCGATGCCGACGGCCAGGGCGGCGCGCTGCCGGCCGCCGGGAGTCAGGTCGCTGAGCCTCTGCCGCCCCTGGCCGGGCAGCCCGACCAGGTCGAGGATGCGGTCGGGGTCGTCGAGCTGGATGCCGCGGGTGTGCGCCGCACGGCGTTGCGCGAGCCAGATGTTGCGGTGCAAGGACGCGTACGGAAGGAGGTTGCGCGCCGCTCCCTGCAGGACCACGCCGATCTCGGTCCCCCGCAGGCGGGAGATCTCACCGTCGGAGAGCTTGCCCATGTCGTACGTGCCGATGTTGATCCGGCCCGCCGAGGGACGCATCAGCCCGGCCAGCAGCGCGATCAGCGTCGACTTGCCGGAGCCGGACGGGCCGACGAGCGCGAGCGTCTCACCGGGCGCGATGGACAGGTCGACGCCGGCCAGGGCCACCACGTCGCCGGCCTCGGCGCGGTAGATGTGCACCACGCGCCGGCAGGCCACGGCAAGTCCGTTCATGCGATCACGCTAGCGGTTTGGCACTCCCGGTGCAGACCCGTACGGGTGCCGCATTTTAAGGTGAGGTACGTGCGCGACATTGCCGTTTTCTCCGGATCCGCCCATCCCGACCTTGCCGCCGAGATCTGCGAGCACCTGGGTGTGCCGCTGCTTCCCACCCGTACGTCCCGGTTCGCCAACGACTGCATCGAGGTGCAGCTGCAGGCCAACTGCCGGGAGCGGGATGTCTTCCTGATCCAGCCGCTGGTTCCGCCCGTACAGGAAAATCTGGTCGAACTGCTCTTCATGCTCGACGCGGCGCGCGGTGCCTCGGCGGGACGCATCACGGTGGTCCTGCCGCATTACGCGTACGCCCGTTCCGACAAGAAGGACGCCCCGCGCATCTCGATCGGGGGTCGCCTGGTCGCCGACCTGCTGACCACCGCGGGCGCCGACCGGGTGCTCGCCATGACCCTGCACTCGCCGCAGGTGCACGGCTTCTTCAACATCCCCGTCGACCACCTGCACGCGTTGCAGGAGATGGCCCGCCACTTCCGGGGGTACGACCTGAGCAACACCGTTGTCGTGTCGCCCGATCTGGGGAACGCCAAGGAGGCGGCCGCGTTCGCCCGGCTGCTCGGGGTCGACGTGGCGGCCGGCGCCAAGCAGCGCTTCGCCGACGACAAGGTCGTGATCAGCACGATCATCGGTGAGGTGGCCGACCGCGACGTCATCGTGCTCGACGACGAGATCGCCAAGGGCAGCACGGTCTTCGAGCTGCTGGACCGTCTGCGCGAGCGCAACGTCCGCAGCGTCCGGGTGGCCTGCACGCACGGCCTGTTCGCGGCCGACGCGGTGCGGCGCCTCTCGGAGGAGAAAGAGATCGAGGAGATCGTCTGCACCAACACAGTGCCGATTCCCGTACGGAACCGGACCGACAAGCTGACGATCCTGTCGGTGGCGCCGGCACTGGCCGAGGCGATGCGCCGCATACACAACGGCGAGTCGGTCAGCGCGCTGTTCGCATAGCGGGGGGATTTAGAACGGGGGACGGGGAGGGCAGATACTCCGTCCCCCGCAGCCCTAAATGTGTGATCCGCCGGTCGAGCCGTGCTCCTTTCGCCGGGTCGAGCGCCTTGGGAGCGCTCCCAAATCACTGTAACGGCTGACGTTCCCCGGCGCCAGAGCCGGCGCCGGGGAAGCCTCCGGTCAGGTGGTCGCGGCGCAGGTCACCGTGGGCGTGGCCGCGGTTCCGGTGCCGATGAAGCCGAAGCTCGTGGTGCCTCCGGCCGCCAAGGCGCCGTTGTAGGTGGCGTTCCGGGCCACCAGCGAATTGCCACTCACCGACACGGTCGAGTTCCACGACTGCTGGACCGCGGGCGCACTGCCGTACGACAGAGTGACCGTCCAGCTCTTGATGGCCGCCGAGCCCGCGGTCACCTTGACGTCAGCCTGGTAGCCACCGGACCACTGGCTGCTCAGCGCATAGGTTGCCGAGCACGCACCGGAAGCCGGGGGCGTGGTGGTCGGCGGCGTGGTGGGAGGCGTGGTCGGCGGAGTCGTCGGCGGCGTGGTGGGGGGCGTCGTCGGCGGGGTGGTCGGAGGAGTGGTCGTCGTCCCGCCGAAGTTCACGTCACTGCAGAAGTAGTAGGACTGGTCGAGGTGGCTGGCCTGCCAGATCGTGTAGACCATGGCCCGCCCGCTGCGCCCCGACAGCGACACCGGGATGTCGATCTCGACGCCGTCGCTGCGCTGCGTCCACTGCGCGGCCGGCGTGTTGCCGATCTCGGACACCTTCGTCAGGTCCGACCACTTCAGCGCCTGGGTCACCGGGTTGAAGCCGGGCTTGGTCACGTACACCCAGATGTAGTCGGCACCGTGCCGCGCCCCGTCGAACAACTTCACGTTGAAGCTGTTGCCGACGTTGGTCGCCTTCCAGTCGCCGACGGTGTCCATCGCGTTGTAACGCCCGCCCTCGGTGTGGCCGGCGCTGCACAGCTGGCCGTCCGGGATGGCGCCCTGGTGGTTACCGGCCACCCCCTCGCGGAACAGGCCGTTCCAGTTCCACATCGCGTTGGGGTTGGCCTGCCAGGCCTGCCAGCACATCGGGTCCTCGGTGGCCATCGTGGGGTCCTGGAACTTGCTGCCCCAGCGCTCGTAGCAGCCGTAGTTGCGGGAGGCCGGGCCGGTGACGTTGCCGTGCGCGTTGGCCGGGGAAGCGGGCACGAAGAGGACGGTGAGTCCGGCGAGGAGAGCGCCGGCGACCGCACTGAACAACATTCTGCGTTTCATGAGGGCATTTGCTCCGCATGGGTCGGTGGCCCGGTGGACAGGCCAGGGGATCCGGCGGGAGCTGCCCTCAACTCCCGAGAAACACCGGCGGGTGTCGTAACACGGTCGCACAGAATTGATGTTTGTCAATACTGATCGGCCGAAAGGAGTAGATGGCGAGCGGCGACTACTGCAACGGGCGTAGTCGGTTTACTGCTCTCGGTAGATGTGCCGCGGGCGTTCGCGGACAAGGCTGGTCACCATGATTACCGCGGTGGCCCTGTGCGTCCTGTCAGCCGTGGCCTACGCGTCCGGGGCCCTGATGCAGCAGCGGGTGGCGCAGTCCTCGATGCGCGCGTTGCTGCGCGATCCGCGGTGGTGGCTCGGGATGGGCGCGAACGGCGCCGGTGCGGTGCTGCACGTGGTCGCCCTCCGCTACGGCTCGCTGACCCTGGTCCAGGCGCTCGGCGCGCTGACGCTGGTGGCGGCGGTTCCCCTGGCCGCGGCGGTCGGCCGACGCCGGGTCACCCGCGCCGAGCTCGTCGGCACGGCGCTGACCACCGGCGCGCTGGTGGCCCTGCTCGTCGTCACCGGATCGTCGAGTCAGGCGCTCACGGTGCGCGAGAGCGCCGGCGTGTTCCTGGCCGCGGCCGCCGTGATGGGCTGGGCCGCGCTGCAGCCGCGGCTTCCCGGTCTCGGCGCCGCCGCGGTGGGCGGGTTGGGCTTCGGCGTGGCGTCGGCCCTCACCCAGGCGGTCACCCTGCGGCTCGGCGCCGGCCTGGCGAGCATTGTCGCCGGGGTGGCCGCGGTCCTGGTTCTCAACGTCGCTGCCGTCTGGTTCACCCAGCGCTCCTACCGGGTGGGGCTGGCCGCCCCGTTGGCCGTCGGGACGGTGGCGAACCCGGTGGCGGCCGCCGTGATCGGCGTGGTCCTGCTGGGCCAGAGCTTCCAGGGCGGCGCGACCGGGGTCGTGGTCGCGCTGGCGAGCGTCGTGGTCCTGACCGCCGGCGTCGTGACGCTGGCACGGGAGCAGGCCCGGCCGGTGCGTGCCCGCCGTGCCGAGCACGCCCTGGCGTCATGAGGATATGAATTGCCGGCAGTCGATGGAAGGGATTGACAAGCTGCTTTACGGTACGAGGTTGTGCAGCCCTACCCGCCCCGTCGGCCGGAGCCGGAGCCCTCCTTCCTCGAGCGGGAGTTCATCGGCATCCCGATCTTCGTCCATATCGCGGCGACGGCTGTGAGCTGCGGGATCTGGCCCCTCGCGCTGCTGATCGTCTATCCGATCAGCGCGGTGAAGAGCCGGATCGACCGGGCGGTGGACCGGGTGGTCGACCCGATCGTCGACCGCCTGTTCGCGGCGGTGCTGAGGATCGTGTCCTGGCCGTTCCGCTTCCTCTACCACCGCTACCTGAAGGATGACCGCCCGAACCGGCCCTGAGGCCCGACCGGCACACTTGCCCGATGGAATCCCTCGAACGCGCGGCGGCTCTGATCGCCGGGGCCGAACGGCTCGTCGTCTTCACCGGCGCGGGCATGTCGGCCGAGAGCGGTGTGCCCACGTTCCGGGACGCGTTGACCGGACTGTGGGCGCGCTACGACGCTCAGGCTCTCGCCACACCCGAGGCCTTCGCGGCCGACCCGGCCCTGGTCTGGGGCTGGTACGAGTGGCGCCGTGAGCTCGCCCGGCGCGTACGCCCCAACGCCGGCCACGAGGCGATCGCCCGCCTGGAGCATGCCACCGTGATCACGCAGAACGTCGACGACCTGCACGAGCAGGCCGGCTCCAAAAATGTGGTCCACCTCCACGGCAGCCTGTTCGCACCACGCTGCTCGGCGTGCGCCGCCCCGGCCGAGCAGGGAGCGCAAGGGGACCCGCCTGCGTGTGAGAGCTGCGGAAACCCCGTACGGCCGGGAGTGGTCTGGTTCGGTGAGGCGCTTCCCGTCGACGCCCTCGAGAAGGCAGTGGAGGCCGCCGCCAACGCCGACGTGCTGATCACCGTCGGAACGTCGGGCGTGGTCTACCCGGCCGCGGAGATTCCCCAGGTGACGGCCCGCATGGGCGGTACCGTCATACAGGTCGATCCCGAGCCCACCCCGCTCGACCCGATCTGCACGGTCACCCTGCGCGGCACCGCGGCGGGAGTGCTCCCGCAGATCATCAGATGAATGGTTGCAAACCTGGCGAATAGGCACCACGCACCTCGTGCGGCGCGGATCATGTCGTCATGGGTGTCATGGCTTACCCCCTCCGGTACGCACTTGCCGATCTCGCCCTGGCGCTCAGCCGGGTCTCCAACGATCCGGCGGCCGTGCGGTCCACGGCCGCCCGCGCCGCCGCCGACATGATCGGTGACGGCGCCGGCGTGCAGCTGCTGCGCGACGACGGCCGCTACGACTCGATCACGTACCACCACATCGACGACGAGCGGTCGGCGTCGCTGTCGCGGGTGCTCGACCACGTCGACCAGCTCCCCGACGACGACTTCTCGACCGCGCTGGCGGCCAGCCGGCGGCCCATCGTGCTGGCGGGCGACGGCGTCGAGCCGCTGGCGGGTGAGGAACACGAGATCCACTCGGCCGTCCTGTGCCCGGTGATCGTCGACAACACGTACGCGGGCTATCTGGTGTTGACCCGGGAGGCGCCCGGCTCGTTCTACTCCACGGCCGAGGTCGAGCTGGCCCGCGACATCGCCGGCGAGCTGGCCCTGGCCTGTTCGAGCGCCCGGGCCCTGGAACGGCTGCGCGCCAGCGAGGAGCGGTACCGCCGGGTTCTCGAGACGATCCCCGAGGGTGTGCTCCAGCTCGATCCGGACGCCGTGGTGACGTACGCGAACGAACCGATCGGTGTTGTCCTCGGCATGCCGCGCTCGCAGCTCGTCGGCGTCTCGCTCCGGGGTTTCCTCAACGACCAGGGCCAGAAGGAGCTGAACCGCCGGATCAACGAGTGCCGCGAGGGCCGCTCCACGGTCGGCGGCACCCGGCTCATGCGGGCCGACGGTTCGCAGCGCAGCGTCCGGATCAGCATGATGCCGCTGATGGGCGATCACGGCGAGTTCACCGGCGTGGTCTGCATGGTCACCGACACCACCGACCACATCGACGCCCGTGGCCTCAAGCGCCAGCTCGACCACCTGCGCCGGCTCGACAGCCTGGGCCAGCTGATCGGCGGCATCTCGCACGACTTCAACAACCTGCTGACCGTGGTCGGCGGTTCGGCCGAGATGATCTCGTCGTCGGCCGAGGAGGGCAGCCAGCACCACCGGCTGGCCACCGACATCCTGGAGGCGGTCGGCACCGGCCGGTCGCTGACCCACCAGCTGCTCGCGTTCGGCCGCAGCGACGGCAACCGGCCCGAGATCATCCCGATCCCCGACCTGCTCACCGACGTCCAGAGCCTCTTCTCCCGTACGCTCGGCGAGCACATCGGCCTCGACCTGGCGTTCGGCCCCGACGTCTGGGCGGTGCGCGCCGAACGTGGCCCGCTCGAGCAGGCGCTGGTCAACCTGGCCGCGAACGCCCGCGACGCCATGCTGCACGGCGGCATGCTGCGGGTGGCCGCGATGAACGAGACGATCGAGCCCGGGAAGGGCCCCGAGGGGGTGCCGCCGGGCCGGCTCGTCCACATCGTCATCACCGACACCGGCGTGGGCATGACCGACGAGGTACGCCAGCGCGCGCTCGAACCGTTCTTCACCACCCGGCCCACCGCGGCCGGTCTGGGTCTGGCCACCACGGCCGGCATCGTGCAGGGGATCGGCGGCCACATCGAGCTGGAGTCCGAGCCGCGGATGGGCACCACGGTCCACCTCTACCTGCCCGCCGCCGAGGAGAAGACGGCCTCGGCCGTGGGCCGCCAGGGCGCGCCGACCGTGATCGGCCGGGTCCTGATCGTCGAGGACCAGCCCGAGGTGGCGCAGCTCGTGCAGCGCCTGATCGAGCCCGCCGGCTATGTCATCACGGTCGCCACCGACACCCTGCAGGCCGTGAGCCTGGTGGCCGCCGGGCAGCATCCCGACCTGCTGATCACCGACGTCGTCATGCCGACGATGACCGGCCCCGAACTGGCCGCCGCGCTGCGGACGCACCGCCCCGACCTGCCGGTTCTCTACATGTCGGGTTACACCGCGGCGTCGCTGGGACCGCAGCTGCACCTCGACGACAACAGCATGCTGATCGAGAAGCCGTTCACCCGTTCGACGCTGCTCGGGGCGATCCGCACGCTGGCGGGGACACAACCTTCGAACGAGGGCGCCACCGCCAAGTAACGGGGATTCCGCGACTCCGACCGAAGGTGCGAAACCGGGCGCAAAGGCTTGCGATCTGATCCGGACAAAACGCAGTATTCCGGGGCACTGTCCGCTTCGGAAGGACCTGTCTGGTGACCCAGGATCGCACGTCGGATCGGTCGAGCGTCGGAGTACGCGCCGACACGTACGGCACGTCGACCATGGACTTGAGCGGGCGGTTCGTCGGTAGCTCGTATGTGCTGCAGCGCCCGATCGGCCAGGGTGCCACCGGCACCGTGTGGGAGGCGCTCGATCGGGCCTCGGGCGAGTCGGTAGCCGTGAAGCTGCTGCACGAAAGCCTGCTGCGCCAGCCCAAGCTGGTCACCCGCTTCGTGCAGGAACGCTCGATCCTGCGGATGCTGCGGCACCGCAACGTCGTGCGGGCCCGCGACCTGTTCAGCGTCGGCGAGACCCTGGGCCTGGTGATGGACCTGGTCAGCGGGGGCAGCCTGCGTGACCTGCTGCGCGCTCAGCAGACCGTGCCCGCGGGCGAGGCGGCCCGGCTCACCGCCCAGGTCGCGGCGGCCCTGGCCGAGGCCCACGACCTGGGCGTGGTGCACCGCGACCTCAAGCCCGACAACATCCTGCTCGCCACCGCGGACGGCCGGCCCGACACCCGGCTCACCGACTTCGGCGTGGCGCGCATCCTGAACACGCCGAGCATGACCACACCCAACGCGGTGGTGGGCACCCCGCACTACATGTCGCCGGAGGCGTTCCACGGGTCGGCGGCCAGCCCCGCGACCGACGTCTATGCGCTCGGTGTGCTGCTCTACGAGCTGGTCAGCGGCCATCCGCCGTACCTCAGCGACTCGATCCCCGACCTGATGCGCCGGCACTGCGAGGGCAACCCGGTGCGCCGGCCCGGCATCCCCGGCCCGGTCTGGGACGTGATCATGGCGTGCATGGCCCAGAAGCCGCGCCTACGCCCCTCCGCGGCCGAGCTGGTGGCCGACCTCTCCGACGCCGCCCGCCGCTTCGCCGACGTGCCCGCGCTGCCCGCGCCGTCCATCGAGTCGCTGGTCGAGCCGTCCCGCGAGGCGCCGGTGCTGCAGCCCGCCATCGAGCCCGTACGCTCCGAGCCCCTGCTGCCGCCGCACCCCGACTCGATCGTCCCCGCGCCGCGCCGTCCCGAGCGGCGCAACGCCGTGCCGAGCCACCGCTGGGCCCGCCCCGGCATCACGATGTCGGTGATCGCGGGCGCGATGGTCGCCTCGGCGGTCGCCACCACCGCCTGGAACATGGGCCGCGACTCGGGCGAGCCCACCGATCTGGCCGCGCCGCAGGTGGTCACCGCTCCCGCCCCGTACGTCGCGTCCCCCGCGCCGGCTTCGGGCGCTGCCCAGCGCAAAGCCACCACCCAGGCTTCCGGTCGCGCCCTGACCGGCAATTCCCGGCCCCTCAACACGCCCGCACCCACCACCAAATCGACGTCAACCCCTTCCCCCGTACGGGATGAGCCCGCCCCGCCGCGACCGACGCGCAGCAAACCGCCCAAGACCCCGAAGCCCGAGGCCCAGCCGTACGGCGACTGGCAGTGCGACCAGGGCGTGGCGGTCGACTGGCGGACGAAGACCGGCGTGGTCGCCAAGCCGTGCCGCATGACCGGCCGCGACATCCGCTACCAGGCCTCGCTGACCGGCCAGGGCGGCGCCCGGGGGCGGATCACCGTGGCCGTGCGCGAGAGCGCGTCCGGCCGCACCGTGGGCCGCCCCAAGACATGCGACAACCTGAACTTCGAGGGCGACCCGCTGGCCACCCGCAACTGCGGACCCGCCGCAGTGAAGCCAGAGCGCGGCCACACCTACTCGGTGGTGGTTTCGTTCAGCTACATCCGCGACGGCCGCACGTTGGCCGGCGAGTCCCGGGGAGAAAGCTTCACCTGGTGACCGGCGGCGGCGCGCACATCTCGTCGACCGCGCTTCCCCCCGGGCACAGCGCACTGCCGGCGGCTTGGGCGCTCGGCGTTCGACGGCGCGAAAAACATGGCCGAGATCTGTTGTGCAGCGAGATCGACGTTCGCTACTGTGCGTCGGTTTTCCATGCTGACTTTGAGAACGGACATAGACATGACTGCCACGACCGCTGCTGCGACCGGCCAGAAGTCCTGGATCGTCGCCCTGCTGCTCAGCTTCTTCCTCGGCGTGCTCGGCGCCCACCGCTTCTACGTCGGCAAGATCGGCACCGGCATCCTCATGCTGATCACCCTCGGTGGCTTCGGCGTCTGGACGCTGATCGACTTCATCATGATCATCGTCGGCAAGTTCTCCGACAAGAAGGGTCTCGCCCTCGCGCGCTGACCCAGCTTCACGGCTACACCGCGCCCGGGTTCGCGTTCACCGCGCAAGCCCGGGCGCGTCGCTTTC
Organism: Paractinoplanes ovalisporus; assembly: GCF_016834655.1. GTDB lineage: Bacteria > Actinomycetota > Actinomycetes > Mycobacteriales > Micromonosporaceae > Actinoplanes > Actinoplanes ovalisporus. Next base: position 143,963 of record NZ_JAENHP010000020.1, on the reverse strand, counting down.
CGGCCCCCACGTCTCCGCTCGGATCGCCGGCCGCCCCGCATCCCCGCCGTGACGGTCGCCGGTCCCGCCCACCGTCGCCGGGCACGCTCTCGTCGACCCGCCAGCTCTCCAGCCTGTCCACTTGCCAGGTCGTCCACTTTCTACGGTCCCGCCTCACGCTCGCCTCACACGCTTGCCGGCCCCGCCTCACGCTCGCCGCCTCGCCTCACACGCTTGCCGCCTCGCCTCACACGCTTGCCGGCCCCGCCCACACTCGACGGGCTCGTGACGAAGCTGTTGCGGGTTAGTTAAAGAGCTCAATAAACTCCCCTAACAGATAGCGGTTGATCTATCCGTGGGGGAGATCTGGTGAAGCGATCCTGGACGGCGACGCTGGCCGTGGCGTCGACGGCGATAACATTCCTGGCCACTGCTCCGGCCACCGCCGGCGCGGCGAAACACCGGGTTACCGGCTCGTACTCGACGGGTGCGGCCAACGCCTGGGCGCCGCTGCCCGCGACGCCGGCGGGGGCGGTGGCGGATGCGACCGTGGTGGTCGACCCGTCTCAGGAGCGGCAGCGGTACAGCGGCATCGGGTTCTCGATCGACGAGACCAGCGTGTCGAACCTGTGGAAACTCACGCCGGCCGAGCGGGAGAAAGCCGTGCGGCTGCTTGTGGATCCGCGGCACGGGGCCGGGTTCGACCGGTTCCGGCTCACCATCGGCAGCCCGGACCTCATCGAGCATCTGCCCTTCTGGTCGTACGACGAACTGCCGGCCGGGGTCACCGAGGACTTCGCGCTCCGGTACTTCTCGATCCAGCGCGACATCGACCTCCACATGGTCGACACGATCAAGTTGATCCAGAAGTACAACCCGCAGGCCACGTTTTTCGCGTCGGCCTGGAGCGCGCCGGCCTGGATGAAGACCAACAACCGGTTCACCGGCGAGGTCGCGCTCAAGCCGGGCAGCACCACCGAGCACTATCAGGTGGGCAAGCTGCGCGACGACTGCATCGACGTGCTGGCGCGGTATTACGTCAAGTACATCCAGTCAATGCGTCAACATGGAATCAACGTTGACGCCATCACCCTGCTCAACGAGCCGGGCATGGACGTCGTCTACCCGGCCATGGACATCAGCGTTGAGCAGCAGCAGAAGCTCAGCGTGGCGATCAAGCAGCAGTTCCGGCGCGCCGGGTTGTCCACAGAGCTGTATGTGCACGACTTCAACTTCTGGGACTGGCGTGATCCGAACAGCACCGCCACCAAGAACTACTACCGGATCTTCAACGACCCGGCCACGCGGCGGGCGGCCGACGCGATCGCCTTCCACCCGTACTGGGGCGACCCGGCGGTCATGCGCGAGGCGTACGAGCAGTTCGGCAAGCCGGTGCACATGACCGAGACGAGCGACCTCAACCCGGCCACCGTGCTCAGTTACTTCCGGTTGAACGCCAGCAGCTACACGCTGTGGGCGCAGGCCACCGACCAGACCGGCGGCACGCTGCACTGGACCGACAAGCGCGACAACAATGTGGACTGGGAGGAGGTCGGCCGCACCACCAAGTGGCCCGATCGGCTCGTCAAGGTCAACACCGAGACCAAGACGTTTTCCGTACGGGATGAGCTCTACCCGCTCGGCCAGTTCGCGCGCTACCTGACCCGCAAGGACGTACGCGTCGAGTCGAGCGCCCCGGCGGCCGGGGTCAGCAACGTCGTCTACCGCGACGGCGACCGGTTCACGGCGATCCTGGCCAACTCGGCGGCGACCGCCCGCAACGTCCGGATCGTCCTGGGCGGCGACTCGTTCGTGGTGACCGTGCCGGCCGGCGCCTACGCCACCTACCAGTGGAAGGCCGACCCGCCCCGCCGCGACCACACGCCCGTACTCCGTGACGTTCCGCCACTGACGGTCGACCAGTACGCCACCACGCTGTTCCGCCTGTCGGCCACCGATCGTGACCGCGACCGGTTGGCCTACTACGCAACGGATCTGCCCGCCGGCGTGTCGCTGGACGCGTCGACCGGCGTGGTGACGCTCAGCCCGACAACCTCGGGCGTGCAGCGGCTGACTTTCCACGTCACCGACGGCGCATCGCGGGACACGGTCACGGTCGAGGTCACCGTCCGGCCCAAGGGCGCCCCCATCGGCGTACGGGTGGAAGCCGAGTCGTACGCCGCGCAGAACGGCTGGACCGAGGGCGGCGCGAACTTCGTCGAGAGCAACGCGGGCGCGAGCGGCGGCAAGAACGTCGGGTGGACCGCGCCCGGCAACTGGTTGAGCTACCGGGTCGACGTCGCGCAGGCCGGCACGTACGACCTGGAGCTGCGCGTCGCCAACGGCACGGGCGCGGTGGCCGCCGACGCGATCTCGTTCCGCGACGCCGCCGGCGCCAAGCTGGCCACCGTCTCGGTGCCGGACACCGGGGGCTGGGCCGCTTACCAGTCGGTGCACGTGCCGGTGATGCTCGCGGCCGGAGACCAGCTGGTCACCGTCTATTGCGAAACCGGCGGCTTCAACCTTGACTACATCCAGCTCAGCTGACCAGGGAGGCGGTCAGGTCGCCCGCCGCCGAGCGACCTGACCCGCCTACCCGAGCAGGTCGATCCGCCCGCACGCTCAACATTGACGCGCTCGCTCAACATTGACGGGCGCGCTCAATGTTGACGGCGTGCGCTCAACGTTGACGGCGTGGGCTCAACGTTGACGGGCGCGCTCAACATTGACGGAGCGCGCGCTCAATGTTGATTTGCGCGCGGAGAAGCTGGGATGTCGGCGGGTGTCGCGGCTACGTCGGCGACGTGCGTCCTGCGTACGCGGGAAGCTCAGTTGATCTTTGACGAGTGACGCTGCCAAGGGGGCGGCACGCGGACGGCGGCCATGCCCGCGGCGGCGGCGGCCTGCATGCCGAAGTCGGTGTCCTCGAAGACGACACACCGCTCGGGTGCCACGTTCAGCAGCTTCGCCGCGGTCAGGAAACACTCCGGGTCGGGCTTGCCGTTGACGTAGTCCTCCGCGCACACCATCACGTCGAACCGGTCGAGCAGACCCAGCGCCTTCAACGAGGCGGTCACCGATTCGCGCCCGCTGCCCGACACGACGGCGAACGGCACTTTCCCGTACGCGGCCTCGATGTGCTCGAGAACCTCGGGAACCGCCCGTACGCCGGGCAGAAGCTCCTCGAAGAACCGTTCGCGGCGCTCGTTCACGGCGTCGGCCGGCATGGTCAGGCCCTGCCGGGCGTTCAGGTCGGCGATCACCGAAGCCGGCGTGCGGCCGCCCCACGCGTAGAACAGCTCCTCGCCGAACTCGGCGCCGTACTCCTCCAACGCGCGCAACCAGGCCTGATGGTGCACGGGCATGGAGTCGGCGATGGTGCCGTCACAGTCGAACAGGTATGCGTCGAACTCGCCCTCGGGCAGCGGCAACATCACGCCGATCACGATAATCCGGGCCGCTGTCCGATTCGGGGGTGCGCCGTTCGTCGGAGACGTGAGACTCACTTTCGGGGTCTCTCGGCCGACCGGGAGGACAGCGTGACCGTCACCAAGACCGAGCCGGGCCTGGGTACGAACCGGTGGATCGTCACCGCCGTGTTCCTGCTCAACGGGCTGACGTTGTCCACATAAATCGTGCGGGCGCCCTCGTTCAAGACCACCCACGACCTCAGCGACGCCCGGTTCGGGCTCTCCGGCCTGCTCTTCGCCCTGGCCGCACTGGCCTGCATGCAGGGCATCGGCCCGCTGGTGGCCCGGGTCGGCACGCGGGCCGTCCTGCGCGTCGCGCTCACGGTGATGCCGGTGCTGCTGGCCGGTCTCGCGGTCGCGCCCGGCCCGTGGTGGTATCTCGGCGGCGCGGCCGTGCTGGGCGGTGTGCACGGCGCCACCGACGCGGCGATGAACGCGAGCGCGGTCGCCGTCGAGCGGGAGGCCGGGCGGCCGATCCTCAACAGCTGCCACGCCGCCTGGAGCGTGAGCGCGGTCATCGCTTCGCTCTCCACGGCCGCGCTGGCCCACTACGGCGTCTCGCTGACCGTGCACCTAGTCGCGGCCGGGGTCGTGCTGCTGGTGGCCGGCCTGATCACCGTACGGCGGTTGCCGGACAACGGGCGGGCCGAGACCGAGCCGGATTCCCCGGTGTCGGTGCGGTCGGGCTGGAGCCGTCCGCTGATCCTGCTGGGCCTGACCGCGACCGCACTGATGATCTGCGAGGGGGCGGCGCTCGGCTGGGGCGGCATCTTCCTGCACGAGGTGCGCGACGCCTCGGTGAGCCTGGCCGCGGTCGGAATCACCGCCTACACCGGCGGCCAGACCCTGGGCCGGCTGGTCGGCGACCGGCTCAGCGGGCGCGGTGGCGGCAACCGGCTGTTCCGCCTGGGCGCGGTGGTCGCGGCGGCCGGTTTCTCGGTGGCCGTTCTGGCCCCGCACGCGGGGGTGGCGGCGGCCGGGTTCGCGCTGGCCGGCCTCGGCTCGTCGGTGCTGGTGCCGCTCACCTTCAGCGCCGTCGGCCGGCTGCCCGGCGCGTCGACGGCGGCGCTGGTTTCGCGGCTGACCACGTTCACGTACACCGGGATCCTGCTCGGCCCGGCCCTGATCGGCTGGGTCGCCGGGCAGATCGGGCTGGCCGCCACCATGACGGTGGTGATCCCGCTGCTCCTGTTGGTCGTCCTGGTCCCGCGCCCAGGAAAGGACGGGTGACCGGTCGTAAACCGGCCACCCGTCATCGCGCTAGTCGAGCAGGCCCGTAACCGTGCCCGCGGCGACCGTGCGGTTGCCCTCACGGACGGCGAAACCGACGCCCACCTCGAGCGCGACCGGCTTGCCGAGCGTCACCGTGACCTTGTCGAGCGTGTCGCCCGGCATGACCAGGTCGACGTCGCCCAGGTCGAGCCCGCCGGACACGTCCGTGGTGTGGAAGTAGAACTGCGGCCGGTAGTTCGCCTCGAACGGCGTGTGCCGGCCACCCTCCTCCTTCGTCAGCGCGTACATCCGCGCCTCGAACTTCTGGTGCGGGGTGACGCTGCCGGGCACCGCCACCACCTGTCCGCGCTGCACCTGCTCGCGCTTGATGCCGCGCAGCAGGATGGCCGCGTTGTCGCCGGCCTCGGCCGTCTCGAGCGACTTGCCGAACGTCTCGAGACCGGTCGCCACGGTGGCGATGGTCGGCCCGAGCCCGACGACCTCGACCGGGTCGCCGACGCGCAGCGTGCCGCGCTCGATCTTGCCGGTGACCACGGTGCCGCGGCCGCTGATCGTGAGCACGTTCTCGATCGGCATCAGGAACGGCTCACCGAGTTCGCGCGGCGGGATCGGCACGTACTCGTCGACCGCGTCGAGCAGGTCGCCGATCGACTTCACCCACTGCGGGTCGCCCTCGAGGGCCTTCAGCGCGCTGACCCGCACCACGGGCACCTCGTCACCGGGGAACCCGTACTCGCTGAGCAGCTCCCGCACCTCGAGCTCGACCAGGTCGAGCAGCTCCGGGTCGTCCACGGCGTCGCTCTTGTTGAGCGCCACCACCAGGTAGGGCACGCCGACCCGCTGGGCGAGCAGCACGTGCTCGCGGGTCTGCGGCATGCTGCCGTCCTGCGCGCTGACGACGAGGATCGCCCCGTCGACCTGGGCCGCACCCGTGATCATGTTCTTCACGTAGTCGGCGTGGCCCGGCATGTCGACGTGCGCGTAGTGCCGGTTCGGCGTCTCGTACTCGACGTGCGCGATGGTGATGGTGATGCCGCGGGCGGCCTCCTCCGGGGCCTTGTCGATGCCCTCGAACGCCACGTACCGGTTGGAGGCCGGGTCGCGGTCGGCGAGAACCTTCGTGATGGCGGCGGTCAGGGTCGTCTTGCCGTGGTCGACGTGACCCATCGTGCCGATGTTGACGTGCGGCTTCGTACGGATGAACTGGCTCTTGGCCATTTTTTCTCAGTCCTCACTGGATGTAAGGGCAATGTGGGGATGCGCGCCTGTTGCCAGGCAGGGCGCGCCAGAACCGCGCACGGTGGGACCACCCTCCCCCTACGGTTCTGCTGCTGGTGGGGAAGGGTCAGATTCGCGTATCGGCGCCGCTGATTGTGCTCACGCACACGGGAGCCGCCGCGAGGGGCAGCTGCAGACCGGGTGCGTACATGTGGATCACGGTAGGCCAGAACGCCGAACCCCTCCACCGTATTTCCGCCCCGGTGACAGACGCCCGGTGACAGGCGCGCCCCGATGACAGACGCGCCCGGTGACAGGCACGCCCCGACGGCAGACGCGCCCGGTGACAGGCAGCCATGGTGGTGACAAGACATCGATGCCTTGCGATGATGGGAGCGCTCCCACGTCAACGAAAGGCAAACCGTGAAATCGAGACTGAGAAAGGCCGGCCTGGCGTTCCTCGCCGCCTCCATGGCCTTCGCCGGAACCGTCTACGGCGTGACGAGGGCCTCGGCCGACGTCGTGGCCACCTTGAACGCCTCGCAACTGGTCGCCGACATGGGCGCCGGCTGGAACCTCGGCAACTCCCTGGAGGCCAGCAACAACGGCGTCCCCAGCGAGACGGCCTGGGGAAACCCGGTCGTGACGCAGGCCCTGATCGACCGGGTGCGGGCCTCGGGCTTCAAGACGATCCGGATCCCGGTCTCGTATCTGGGCAACATCGGGGCCGGCCCGAACTACACGGTCAACGCCGCCTGGCTGGCCCGGATCAAGGAGGTCGTCGACTACGCCCACGGCCGCGGCCTGTACGTGCTGATCAACATGCACGGCGACGGGTACAAGACCGTCACCGGGTCGTGGCTCATCTGCGACGCGGCCGACCAGACGACGGTCAAGGACAAGTACCAGAAGGTCTGGCAGCAGGTGGCGACCACGTTCCAGGGCTACAACGACCACCTGATCTTCGAGTCGATGAACGAGAACTTCGACGGCCAGTACGGCAACCCGACCCAGCCGTGCTACTCGAACATCAACGCGTACAACCAGATCTTTGTGGACACCGTACGGCGGACCGGCGGGAACAACGCGTCCCGCTGGCTGCTGACACCGGGCTGGAACACGAACATCGACCACACCGTGGGCAGCGGCTTCGTGCTCCCCACCGACCAGTACCGGTCGTCGTCCATCCCCGCGAGCGAGCAGCGGATCATGATTTCGGTGCACTACTACGACCCCTGGGACTTCGCGGGCCAGGAGGACGGCACGATCACGCAGTGGGGTGCGGGCGCCACCAACCCGGCCAAGAAGTCGACGTGGGGCCAGGAAGACTTCATGGACGGTCAGTTGAAGAAGATGTACGACAAGTTCGTCACGCGGGGCTATCCCGTGTTCGTCGGCGAGTACGGCTCGATCGACAAGACGACGTACGACTCGGCGAACAACCGCTACCGGGCCGACTACGCGCGCACCCTGGTGGCCACCGCCAAGAAGTACGGTGCGGCCACTGCCTACTGGGACAACGGCTGGAACGGGCAGCACGGTTTCGGCCTGTTCAACCGCAGCTCGGCCACCGTGACCCAGCAGGGCATCATCGACGCCATCATGGGTGCCGTCGGTGGAGGCCAGCCCACCACGCCGCCCGCAACGACCCCGCCGGCGACGACTCCGCCCGCCACGACTCCGCCGGCCACGACGCCGCCCGCGACCACGCCGCCCGCGGGCAACGGAACCTGCCGGGTCAGCAACGCGGTCAACGCGTGGAACTCCGGCCTGACCAACACGGTCACCATCACCAACACCGGCACCGCCGCCGTTAACGGCTGGTCGCTGGTCTTCACCCTGGCCGCCGGGCAGACCATCGTCTCGGGCTGGAACGCCGGCTACGCGCCGACCAGCGGCACGGTGACCGCGTCCAACGTCAGCTACAACGGGACGCTCGCGCCGGGCGCCTCGACCAGCATCGGCTACCAGGCCAACCACACCGGCAACGCCGCGGCGCCCAGCGGGTTCCGGCTCAACGGCGTCGCCTGCAGCTGAGTCAGGCTGCTACTGACCGAGACGGTCAGCCGGCGACTTGAGGAGCTCGGGGTTGTCGTCGGGGGCCACGAAGACCGGCTGACGCAACTGGTCCGGCAGGCCCGATCCGCCGTGGATGACCAGCGGGACGGCACTGGCCTCCTGGGCCTGCCGCAGCGCGCACCAGGCCGGAACCGTCGGCCGTCGGCACCGTAAACCGTCGGTAACCGTCCATCCGACGGCCATGGCCGAAGGCGGCGCGACGGTCGGTCAACCCTCGGGAACCCACCGAGAAAATCTGGTCCCTGGAGACTCCACTTTCTCGGTGGAGCTGGGTAATGTTGCCGTCGTTGACGAGGAAAACGGTAGAAAACGCCGACGACTGAGTCCTTCCAGGGGCTCGCTCCGCGTCCGCGGGGCAAGGTAAGAAGGCACCACAAGACCTTGACGTCATTCCAGGTCAGGGCAGCTGCAGGCAGGGCCGATGCAGGTTCGGGGCTCTGCCTGATGCAGGAATCCGCTGTGCGGACCGGGCCGTGAAGTCGCGTGGGTCCCGTCCGTGGGCGGACTGCTGTTGCAGGCAGGTAAGTGAAGCAGAGGAAAGGGAGGGCTGGACGCCGTTGGATCGCCCGCCGTCGAGACGTAGTCCGAGGCTTACGGTGGACACCGTGGTCACATCGAACGTGAGGTGGTCTCCGGTCACGCTTATGCGATCCTCGCACCCGCTGATAGCGACGTGGTGCGGAAAAGAGAACCCGACGAACCTGTCGGTAGATGGTGTATTCAACCTGTAATCCCGGGCCCCGGCGCTGTCTGCGCCGGGGCCCTCGTCACGTAGAGGGATCTATGGCCCCATCCGAAGAAATGTTCGACGACGACGACTACCCCGCGTACACGATGGGCCGCGCCGCGGAGATCGTGGGCGCGTCGCAGGACTTCCTCCGCCGGCTCGACGAGGCGAAACTCATTGCCCCGTCCCGATCGGGCGGGGGTCACCGTCGCTACTCCCGATATCAGCTGCGCCTGGCCGTACGGGCGCGCGAGATGGTCGACCAGGGCACCGCCCTCGAGGCCGCGTGCCGGATCATCATCCTGGAGGATCAGCTCGAAGAAGCGCTCCGGCTCAACCGGGAGCTGCAGGAAGGCCAGGCGGGCGCCGTCTGACCTGCACACACGGTCCTTCTCCAGCGTGAGGAGGGCCGTTTCGCATGTCAGCGGTCGGGGTCACGCTCGTCGAGGGCGGCCGCCAGGGACTTCAGGAACTCAGGGTTGTCGTCGGGGGCCACAAATACCGGCCTCGCGCGCAGCGGGACGGAGGGGACCGGGCGGCCCTTCACGAACCACGCGATCGCCCCGATCGGGGAGATCAGCAGGATGGCGAACATCCAGGCCGTCCAGGGGGCGGTCCGGATCGCGCTCTCGTCGGCACGGAGACAGTCGACCAGCGCGATGAGCACGAGGGCGACGTCGAGCAGCAGCAGGAGAGCGAAGACCTGGGCCATGGGACAAGACGATCCCGGCCGGGGGAGTGATCCAGCGGTCCCGTACGGGTGCGATCGGGTCGCGCCTGGACGTCTCGGGACGCTTCACAGCGCCCCGAGACGTGGCCGGCGGCTCGGTGCTGACGAGAGTGCCGCAGAGCGACTGTTACAGCGCGCTGATCAGCGCCGGCAGGTATCCGTTGGTGTAGCCGTTGAGGTTGGGGTGGAAGGAGTTCTGCGGCGGCACCACGGTGAGGCCGTGCAGGTAGGGGTTCGACGAGCAGATGCCGTGACCGGCGAACTCGTCGCGCACGTCGGAGAACGTGAAGCCGGCCGCGGCGGCCCGGGCCGCGATCACGTCGTTGAGCACCTGGGCGCCCTCGTTGAGCGAACGCCGCTTGGCCAGGCTCATGCCGGCGATGCCGCACGACGCCGACGAGGTGTCGAACAGCGTCGGATAACCCAGGACGATCACCCGCGCGTCGGGGGCCTTGCGCTTGATGGCCCCGTACGTCGCGTCGAGCTTGGCGGGCAGCGAGGAGGTGATGTCCGTACGGGCGGAAGTGACCTGGGCGGCGCAGGACGCGTCGGTCCCGACCTGGCAGCCGAGAACGGTGGAGGCGAAGCCGGCGTCGTTGCCCCCGATCGTGATGCTGATCAGGTCGGCCGATCGGCTCAGCAACGGAACCTGCAGGTTGCGGACGTCGCCGGTCTCGGCACCCCCGCAGCTGAGATTGGTGAACGACTTGGGCTTGTTGCGGGCCGCCCACTGGCCGGGATAGCCCTGTTTGCTCTGGAAACACAGGATGCTCTGGCCGGGCGCGCCGACTCCCGAGGAGTAGGAGTCGCCGAGCGCGACGTAGTCGGTGGACGCGTAGCTCGCGGCCGCGGCGGCGGGTGCGGCTATGCCGAGGGTGAGCAGGGACGAGGTGACGAGCATGCCCAGGGTGGCGAGACGTCTGCCCATCGGGTGGCCTCCGGTCCGTGGGGGAGAGGAAGCCGGAGCGCTCCGGTTACTGAACGGTAATTGAGGGCCTTGATAAAAGACAGACGGTGACATTCCCGTTACGGAGTAGTAACGTACGTCGATGTGACCTGCATCGATGGCAGGCGGTGACAGCGCATTCACACGACTGCCACAGCCGATCTTCAGGCTGCCCTCAGCCCGCGCGGCTAGGTTCCTCACATGGAAGAAGAACGGGCACGTCGGATCGTCGAAACGCTGCGAGCGCGCAACGTCTTCGCCCATGTGAAGCTGCCGCAGGCCGGCATCACGCAGTACGGCATCCGCGTCGTCCTGCCCGACGGCCGCGAGGCGATCTGGGACAACGACGGCACGGCCGGTCTCGAGGCCCAGATCATGCGCAACGGCATCCTGGTCGGCTTCGTCCCGTCGATCCCCGAGTCGGAGAACTTCGGCGACGGCCAGATCATCGAGGCGATCGCCACCGCCGACTACGACCGCCCGGTCGGTCGTTCCACCCCGTCGTCGTCACCCCGTCCCGCGCCGCCGGCCCGGCCGCCCGCGCCCGTCTCGCTCGCGCAGCGGCTGCGGGGCAGTTTCCGAGGCTGAAGTTGGCGGAAACAAAACGGAGCGGCTGATCAGGGCTGAAGTCGACGGAAACAAATCGGAGCAGCAGCCGGCGGAAACAAACCGGAGCAGCCGAGCGGTTGAAGTCGGCGGAAACAGGCTGGAGCGACTGGCCGGGGCTCGGGCGGCGGGTAGCGGAGAGCGGCGGCTACGGGTCGGGGCTGATCAGCTCGATCAGGCGGTCCAGCGCGACCGGCCAGAGCTCGGGCGTCAGGTTGGAGAGCAGCGTCTCGGCCAGCGCGTGCGCGACCGTGTTGATCCGCTCCTCTACCGCGGGGTCGAGCGGAACCGGGGCCAGGGCCGGCGCGACGGGCTCGGGTTCCGGAACGGCTTCCGGCTGGTCCGACGGCGTCGCCGGCTCGGACGAAGGGGCCGACGGGATCGCCGGCAGATCCTCCGGTGCACCCACCAGATGCAGATACCCCGTGGCCCGGGTCAGCGCGATGTACAGCAGCCGATGCCCGCGCGGATCGTCGTCGACGATGAACCCCGGCTCGACCACCACCGCCGCGTCGAACTCCAGCCCCTTGGCCTCGTGCGGCCCGAGCACCGTGATCGCCGGGCTGCGTTCGTCACCCGGGGACGACCGCCAGGGCAGCTCCTCGGCCCGCAGCAGCGCCTCGACCTCGTCACGGCAGCGCGGCGGGCAGACGATCGCGACCGACCGCCCGTCCGCGGCGTGGTCGGCGGCCGCGGCGACCACCACGGTGGCCCGATCGGCCGGGTCGACCGGCGCGATGACCGGGTCGGCCGGACCCTCCCTCACCGTGGTGGGCGGTTGAACACTCGGCGCGGCGGTCGGCAGCAACTCGGCCGCGAGGTCGAAGATCTGCCGGGGCACGCGGTAGCCGAAACGCAGCTCGCGGTGCACGTGGGGCATCTCCGACGGCAGGTGCGCCAGCACGTCGTGCCAGTCGTCACGCGCCCACGGCCCGGTCGACTGCGCCATGTCGCCGACCACGGTCAGGGAACCGTTCGACGAGCGCCGCGACACCGCGCGCAACTGCATGGGCGAGAAGTCCTGCGCCTCGTCGACGACCACATGGGCGTACGTCTGCGGCTCCTGCCCCGACAGATGCTCGGCCTCGTCGAGAAGCGGCAGGTCGGCGTCGCTGAACGGCGGCTCCTCGCCGTCCAGCCGGTAGAGCGCGTTGATCTCCCGGTCGGTGAACTCGCCACCGGCGGCCGCGGTCAGCAGCGCCCGCGAACCGAACAGCTCGGCCAGGAACGCCGCCGCGTCGAACTCCGGCCACAACCGGTCGGCCAACAGATCGGCCGCCTCGAGGATGAGTTTCGGGTCCTGGGTGCCGGCCACCAGCGCCGCCCGCAGCAGCCGCCGGCGATCACCGGGCGTCGCCTCGCTCGCCTTCGCCGTGGTGATCACCCGCTGGATGGTCGCGGGTTCGAGCTGAACGACCTTTCCCCGTACGACGATCAGGGCCGGCACCTTGCCCAGCTGCTCGCGGTGCTTCTCGATCGCCCGGCCGAGCAGCCCCGCCATCCGGGCCTCGCCCTTGAGCCGGGTCACGTGGGGCTGTTCGGGCCGGCCGGTGGCGGCCTTGGGCAGCAGCCCGTCGATCGAACTGTGCGCGACCCCGGCCCAGCCCCACCCGTCCAGCAGCCCGCGGGTGCGCTGCGCGAACGCATGCGTCGGCCCCACCACCAGCACCTCGTTCGCGGCCAGCCCCAGGTCGGGCTCGGCCAGCAGCCAGGCGACCCGGCGCAGCGCGGTGTCGGTCTTGCCCGTCCCAGGGCCGCCCTGGATGACCAGCACACTCTCGGGCGCCGTACGGATGAGCTCGGCCTGGGCGGCACGGATGGTCGCCACGAAGTCGGGGCCCGCCTCGTCGGGGGTGGCCCGCGCCATTTCGGCGAGCAGCGGGTCGTCCGGCGGCCCGGTCACGGCCGGCCCGGTGGTCAAGGTCAGCTGCCTTCGAGCGGCACTTCGAGCCGTACGCTGCCCCGCAGGTCGAGAAAGACCCGGTCGGGGGCGCGTACCACCCGGATGACGACGTCTTCGCAGTTCGGGCAGCGCGCGACCAGCCCGGGGGACTGGTGCCACAGCATCAGCGTGCCGACCGCGTCCGTGTGGGTGCAGCCCGCGCACATGTAACGGGCCGCGGTCACGTCCACCGCGAAGATCTCGCGTAGGTCGCCCGCCATCGCGTTGCCGTCGAGTGGCATCCCCGATTCCTGCGTCACGACGTACCCCCGAATCTCTCGGTGCGGATCCGGCGTGGGTCGTGACCGAGTGCGACCAGGATGTCGGCCGCGGTCTCGACGAACGTCGTGGGACCGCAGACGTAGCAGTCCGGTGCGAAGTCCGGCGGCCAACCGTACGTGTTCAGCGCCGCCACGTCGATCCTCTTCGGGGGCGAGGGCCACCCGTCCGGCGTCTTCCGCGTGTACACGAAGTGGACGTCGAGACCGGGGTCATCCCGTACGCGTCGTCGCAGTTCCTCGGCGTAGAGCACATCCTCCGGCGTACGGACCGAATAGATCAGCCGGAAGAGCTGGCGCGCGCCCGCGGTTGCCCGGGCCCGCACCATCGCCATCAGCGGCACCACGCCCGAACCGCCGGCGACCAGCAGCACCGGCGACGTCTGCTTGTCGCGCCACACGAACCAGCCACCGACCGGGCCGCGCAGCTCGATCTGCTCGCCCACCTCGACCACGTCGGTCAGGTAGGGCGACACCTCGCCGTCGTCGAGCCGCTGGATGGTCAGCTCGACCTTGCCGTCCGGGTGCGGCCAGGCCGAGGCGATCGAATAGCTGCGCTGCGCGCGATATCCGTCCTCGGCCGTCAGCCGCACGTCGATGTGCTGGCCGGGCAGGTGGCCCGGCCAGTCCGGCACGTCGAGCACGAGCGTGCGCGCGGTCGAAGTCTCCCAGCGGGACCCGGCGAGCGTCGCCGCCCGCCAGGTCAGTCGCCCTGATACCGCTGTTCGCGCCATGGGTCTCCGTACATGTGGTAGCCCGCGGCCTCCCAGAAGCCGGGCTCATCGTCACCCATCAGCTGCAGGCCGTTGACCCACTTCGCTGATTTCCAGAAATAGAGGTGCGGGACCACGAGCCGCGCCGGGCCGCCGTGCTCGGGTTCCAGATCTTCGCCATCGAACTTGTACGCCACCCAGGCCTTGCCGTCGAGAAGATCCTCCATCGGTACGTTCGTCGTGTACCCGCCGAAGCTGTGGACCATCGTGTAGTCGGCCGAGGACTCGACGTCTTCCAGCAGCGTGTCGAGCGAGACGCCGCGCCACGTGGTGCCGAGCTTCGACCACTTGGTCACGCAGTGGATGTCGACCGTGACGTCCTCGGCCGGCAGCGCCTGGAACTCGGTCCAGTTCCAGCTCGTCTTGTCGCCGGTCTCGGTGGTGATGGTGAAGCGCCAGCGGTCGAGCGGGATGCGCGGGGTCGGTCCGGCCGAGAGCACCGGAAAGTCGTGTGTCAGGTATTGACCGGGCGGCAGGCCGGGCACCGACTCACGCCGTCGGCCGCCGAATCCCCTGGAGATGATGCCCATGGAAGATGAGTAAACCGCATGATCATTTCCTGGGACAGCACTCTCAGAGCCGGATCGTGAAGCTTGTGGTCCCGGACACGACGACACGATGTTCCAAACCGGGGACAAGGCCGTCGAAACGCGCCACCTTGGTCGCCGGGTAGGTCAGCACCGTCGTCCACTCCTGACCGTCGAGGCGCTGGAGCTGGACCGGGTCGCCCTCCACGCCGACGATCACGACGATGAGGCGGCCGGGGCCGGGACGGACGAGCCGGATGTCCGGAACGGCGGGCGCCGACGGCGTGGGCTGCGCGGTCCGGGAAGGCGTGGGCTCCGTCGTCTGTACGGGCGCGGGCGTGGCCGGTGCGCTGGTCTCAGGCGTTGTCGAAGGCGTTGAAGGCGCAGTCGTGGTCGCGGTCGGGGTCGGCTTCACGGTCGGGCTCGCGGCCGGCGGCGTCAGGGTGGCCAGCGCCGCGGCGGCGTCGATGCGGCCCGCGCCGAAGTCGTCGTCGCGTCCCGGCTCGCCCAGGTCGACGGCCGACTCCACGATCGTCTTCTCCACCTGGTCGGGGCTGAGGCCACGGTCGGCGCCCCGCAGCAGCGCGGCCAGCGCGGCCACGTGCGGCGAGGCCATCGACGTGCCGTTCATGCGCATGTAGCGGTTGCCCGGAAACGTGCTGACGATGTCGCTGCCGGGAGCGGCCACGTCGACGTACCCGCCCCGGTTGGAATAGGCGGCGACGGCGTCGCCGGAGTCGGTGGCGGCGACCGCGATCACGCCCGGGTCGGCGGCCGGATAGCTGGTCGGGCTGCCGGTGCGGCGGGAGTTGCCGGCCGCGGCGACCACGACGACACCCTTGCTGCGCGCGTACGCGACGGCGTTGGTCACCGCCCCGACCTGCGTGGTGGCGCTGACCGACAGGTTGATGACGTCGGCGCCGTGGTCGGCCGCGTACGTGATGCCGTTGGCCACGTCCGACATGTAGCCGTTGCCGTTGGCGTCCAGAACGCGTACGGGAAGGATCTGGGCGTCCGGGGCCATGCCCGCGATGCCGTCGCCGTTGCCGGTGAGCGCGGCGATGGTGCCGGCCACGTGGGTGCCGTGCCCGTGCGGGTCGGCGGACCGGCCCTCGGTGCCGGTGACGAGGTCGACGCCGGGCAGCACGTGCCCGGCGAGGTCAGGGTGCGTGGCGTCCACGCCGCTGTCGACGACCGCCACCGTCACGCCGGCGCCGGTCGAGCGCGGCCAGGCGCCGTCGGCCCGCACCCGGGCGAGGTCCCACTGCGCGGGCAGCAGCGGGTCGGTGGCGGCGATCGACACGGGGACGTCCGCCTCGACGCTGACCGCGCCGGGCGCGCGCTGCCCGTCGGCGACCAGGGCGGTGGCGGAGCGCCGGTCGGTGGCGGTGCGGACCGACACGACGGGGCGGCCGGCCCGGTCGACCGTGGTGCTCACGACCCGTACGGGAAAGGTCTGGGAAACGGTGGCCGGGAGCAGGCGCTCGGGCTGGACGTGGAGACCGGTCGTGATCGCCGGCCAGGCCGGCTCGCGCTCGGCGTGGGTCAGCGCGACCCCACCGGTCACCGCCGCTGCCACCGCTCCCGCCGCCGCACATCCCGCTACGAACTTCCGCATGTCTGACCCGCCTCCCGTTGGCTTCGGTCAGGCATTTCGGGCCGGTCGGGTGTCGTGGCGGGAAGCAACGTGGTGTGGCTCGGTTGCCGGTCGTTTCACACCCTCGCGTGCCGCTTGGCAGTTGACCGTCGCAAAGCCAATGGGCGGCCGCTTGGCTGGCCGTTTTGGAGCTATTTGTCCGCCTCGGGTGGCAGCATGGGTTCGTGCCGGACAACCACGGGATGACAGTGCACGACGAGAACGGTGTCTACCGCTCCGGGATCAGGGAGCGTCGCATTCAGCGGCGCAAACAGTTCGGGGTCGGGCTGGCCGGGCTGGCCGTCTTCGGCGCGGCCGGGGTCTTCGGCGTGCAGGCGATCCAGCTCGCCCAGAGCACGACGACCCGCGAACCGAAGGCGATGACGCCGCTGGTCTCGCCGTCGCCGTCGCCCTCTCCCACGGTCTCGGCCGCCAAGCCGCCCCGGCAGCGCGCCCGGTCGCTCGGGCCGGGGAAGGTCACGCGTTCGGGGGCCCGGCAGGAGGCCAGCCCCACGCCGACGCCGTCCCCCTCTGTCTCGGCCGTGTCGCCCTCGGGTGGGGTGGCGGCCGCCGACGCCGTGAACCGGCACGACGAGAACACCGGTCGAGGGGTCATCCGGGTGACGTCGGCCGGTTTCGACCTGACCGGGCAGCCGGAGCTGTCGATCGTCGGCGACTCGGGCTGGCTCGTGGGCCGGGCGCGATGCACCAAGACCGTACGGAACGAGCCCGGCAGCCGGCCGCGGATGGAACCGTCGACGCTGGTGTGCTGGCGGGTCTCGGAGGACCGCAGCGTGGTGACCGTCGCCGTGACGCAGCGTGGCCGGCCGTCGTCGGGGGAGAGTGTCGCGGTGCTCGAACGGGAGTGGGCCCGGCTGGGCTGAGATGCGTGTGGAAACGCCGAGGGCCCCGGAATTGCCGTTCCGGGGCCCTCGGCTGCTTCTGGGTGTTACCGCCGCTTCACGGTGACGACCGGCTTCTGCACGGTCTTGGACTTCTTCGCGGCCTGGCCCGTCGCGCGGACCGTGAACGAGGTGACGGGCGAGGTCACCGCGTTCGACGTGGGGGTGGCCGTGACCACCAGGCGGATCTGGAAGCTGGTGGTGGCCTTCACCTGAACGGCGACCCGTCCGTACGAGTCGGTGGTGGCCTTGGTCCAGCCGATGCTCGCCGAGCCGGTGGCGTTGACGCCGATCTGCACCGGCTTGTTCGCCCAGGCGACGTCGCCGGCCGTGACCGTGTAGGTGATCATGGCCGCGCTGTTCTGCGCGACCGAGGTCGACGACGTCGCGACCCGGACCACCGGGGTGGCGCTCGTCGTGGTCTTGCTCGGGGTCGGGGTCGCGGTGGTAGGCGCGATCGTGGCGGGCGCGGTCGTCGGGGCCGTCGTGGCCGGGGCGCTGGTGCTCGGGCTCGCGGTCGGCGTCGTAGTGGCCGGGGCCGTAGTGGTCGGCGTCGTGGTGGCGGGGGTCGTGGTGGCCGGCGTCGTGGTGGTCACCGTCGCCAGCGCGGCCGCGGCGTCGATCCGGCCGTAGCCGAAGTCGTTGTCGCGGCCCTTCGCGCCCAGGTCGACGGCCGAGGTCTCGAGCGCGCTCTGCACCTGGTCCGGCGTGATCGACGGCTGGGCCGCCTTGAGCAGCGCGGCCACGGCGGCCACGTGCGGCGACGCCATCGAGGTGCCGCTCATGCTCGCGTACCCGGTCTTCTTGCCGAGCGCGGTCGGGTAGGTGCTGAGGATGGCCGTGCCGGGCGCGGCCACGTCGACGTAGCTGCCCGAGTTCGAGTAGGTGGCGACCTTGTCGGCCGAGTCGGTGGCGGCCACACCGATGACACCGGCGTCGGCGGCCGGGTAGCTGGTCGGGCTGCCCTTCTCCCGCTCGTTACCGGCCGCGGCGACAACCACAACACCCTTGCTGCGCGCGTACGAGATGGCGGTCGACACCGCGTTGACCTTCGACTTCGACCCGAGCGACATATTGATCACGTCGGCGCCGTGGTCGGCGGCCCAGATGATGCCCTCTGCGGTGTCCGACATGACGCCCGACCCGTTGGCGCCCAGAACCCGTACGGGCATGACCTTGGCGCCTGGAGCCACCGCGCTCACACCGACCCCGTTGCCGGTGACCGCCGCGATGGTGCCCGCAACGTGCGTACCGTGCCCGTTGGGGTCAGTGGTGCCACCGGCCGTGTTGGCGATCGCGTCGTATCCCGCGACCAGGTTGCCCACCAGATCCGGGTGCTTGGCGTCGACACCGCTGTCCAGAACAGCTACGACCGTGCCTTCACCGGTCGACTTCTTCCAGGCGTCGGCGACCGAGATCTTGCTGAAGTCCCACTGCTGCGCACGGTAGGTGTCGGTCCCGCTGGGCACCTCACTGGCGGTGACCACGGCGTCGAGCTCGACACCAACGGCGTTCTTGGCCTTCTGGCCGGCCTCAACGGCACTCTCGGCGCCGGCCTTGCTGGTAGCAGTCGTCACCTTCACAACCGGCTTGCCGTTCGCGTCCACGCTGGTGGTGACGACGCGTACGGGCTTCTGGGCAGACACCGTGGCCGGCACAAGCTGAGCCGCCGGCTCACTGAGGTTGTACGTGGCAGGCCGCCACTCGGTCGCCGCGGTGGTGGTCGCGGGCAGCGCGATGGCGGCGACGCCGGCCACCGCCCCTACGGCCAGAGTGCCCACCGCATAGCGACGCAGGTGCTTCCTCATACGTGTCCTCCCCTAGGTCAGTCGGAGAGAACACTCGGCAGCCATATTCGGTCTGACAGAACTTCGTCCGGTGCAGCTCGGTTGCGCCGGTCAGGTGGAGGCTTGGTTGTGCCGGTCATGTGGTGTCTTGGTTGCGCCGGTCAGGTGGTGTCGGCCGGTTTCGGCACCTCGCGCGGGAGCCGTTGCCACGATGAGGGTTCGGGCTCGCACAGGCGGGCCGTCGGCCGTGGGGCTGGGCCGCGTGCGCGAGGTGGCCGGCACGGGCAGCGCTCCCGCCGCCGCGTGGTCAGCCGCGGGCCATCAGCCGCAGACCGGGAGACGTGTACGTGGATACGGAAGACGACGCTCAGCGCACCCCACCTCAGGGCACCCGACCTCAGGGCGCCTCGCCGTTCCGGCGCCGGATGGTCATCGGCGGGATCGGGCTGGCCGCGGTGCTGGGTGGCGGGGCCTACCTGATGACGGCGCAGGTCTCGGACCGCCAGGCGACGACGTCGGCCCCGGACGTCGCGCCGGTCCAGCCGGCCCCGACAACTTCGGCCGCGCCGGCGACCTCGGACGTGGCGCCGCCGCCGAGCGTGTCGGCGACCGGGATGACCAGTGCCGGCACTGCCCGGCCTCCCGCCGAGCCTTCGCCGTCGCGTTCGCCTTCGCCTGCACGGTCCGAGGACAGCGCGGCCGTGCGGCGCGAGATCGACCGTGCGCGGGCCCAGGCGGCGAAGGACGGGCATCCGCTGCAACGGCCCCTTCAGCAGAAGGCGCAGGCGGTGCCCGGCAGCCAGGTCTCCACCCGCACCGAGCCGACGTCTGAGGGAACCATCCGGATCAGCACCGCCCGGGCCGACCTGACCGGCCAGCAGGACCAGTTGATCGCGGGCGACGGCGGAAAGCCGGTGGGGAGCGCCCGGTGCACCCAGAAGGTTCGCTTCAGCGAGGGCGCGCCGGCTCGCGAGGTCGCGAACCTGCTGCTGTGCTGGCGGATGTCGGCCGACCGGAGCGTCGTGACCCTGGCCGTGGCCAAGGAGGGAACACCGTCGTCATCGATCAGCACCGCCACGATCGACCGGGAGTGGGCGAGGCTGGACTGAGTCTTTCACTGAACAAACAGCAAACGGCCGGCCCGCGGATTGCGGACCGGCCGTTTTGACTATCGGCTCAGCGAAGCCTCATCAGTAGTCGGCGACCGTGAAGGTCGAACCGCTGGTGATGATGGACTTGACGTACGCGTCCGAGGTCTGGGCGTCGACCGAGCCGTTGTTCACGACGGTCACGGTGTAGGTGCCGTTCGGCACCTGCGGGCCCGGGTTGTTGGTGATGACGTATGAGCCGGTGGCCGTTCCCGAAGCCGGGGCGGACATGGTCGCCGTGGTCGCGTTGGTCACGGCCGTGATGGTCGTGCCGGCCGGGATGTTGTTGCCGGAGATCGTGCGGCCGACGTCAACCGCGTTGAAGGCGGCCGAAGCCGTCGACGTGATGGTGGCGGAGTTCGCCGTCAGCGTCGCGTCGGTGAAGCTCCGGGACGGAGCCAGGGTGATCGCCGTCGCCGACGAGACCGAGGCCGACTTGTTAAGGGTCGCCTTCGTACCGTCGATGAGCGAGGAGATTACGGTTCCGGCCTGGATGCCGGTCACGCCGGACACGGTCTGGCCGATGTCGGCCAGGGTGAAGGAACCGCTGGTGGCAGTGAACGTGGTGCCGCTGATCGTGCCGGTGACGTTGCGCGTCGAGGCCAGCGGGACGCCGTTCAGGTAGAGGCTGCAGACCAGGTTGGTGTCGCTGATCGCCAGCACATTCAGGCACTCGGTGACCTGACCAGTGGTCTTCGAGGTACCCGACCGGGCGGGGTTGTAGTCACCCCGGACCAGGTAGACGTGAGCGTTGGAGTCGTTCGGGGTTACACCGTTGGACGTCGAGAAGTCCATCGACGAGAAGCCGACGCCCTGAACGTCAAGATCGGTCCGCACGCGAGTGTTGGGCGAGGTGGTCGGGCTCGAGACCACACCGTTGGTGTAGGTGAACGCGGCCGAGCGGGTGAGCGAACCGCCGTTGGGCACGGCGACGACAACCGCGTAGGGGCCGCCCGCAGCCTTCGCCGGGATGGTGCCGACGAACGAGGTGGCGTTGGAAGCGAGGTTGGTTCGCGTGACCGACGTGCCGCCTACGGTCACAGTGGCGTTGGCGAGGTTGGTGCCGGCGATCGTGATCGTCCCGCCGCCCTGCGCCGGCGACGTCGCCGGGGTGATCGAGGTGACCGTCGGGGTCGGGCCGACCGTGTAGTTGCGGGCGGGGTTGGGGGTACCGTCCGACGCCGATGCCAAGGGCGTGTTGGAGGCGGTGCCGTTGTAGGCGCAGACGCTGAAGGTGCCGGTGGTGCCGGACAACGAGTTCGCGGTGGTAACGCCGGACGGAACCGTGACGGCCAGCTTCGACGTGGAAACCACTCGAACATCGGCGGGTGCGACGATCGTGCCTGCCGTCGGGGTGCCGTAGGTGGTGGGGCAGGTCGCTGCGCCGGCGAAGACCACGGCCGTGGTCCCCTGCACGAATGCGTTTGTCCCATCGACCAAGGGGGACGGACCGGAGAGCGTGACGGAATTGCCACCGCCGCTGGGGCCGAAGGTAGGAGCGACGGTGGCCGTCTCAGCCGCCGCCCAGCTCGGGGTCGCGGTGAACAGGACGGCCGCTGCGCTCACGCCGACGACGGCTCCCAGGCGAACCGCCTTCACGCGCAACGGTGTTTTCTTTTCTTGCATGGGTGGGCCTCCTACGGTCTCTGCGGACCGCTTCGGTGGATTTTGTGGCCCGGACCCATAAGTGGATGCGGCGGGCCGTCTCGCCGGAAGCGTAACCAAATCAGAGATGGCACATGGTGAGAGTTTTGAACTCGAACAGAGAAAGTCGACCGGTTCGCTTATCACAGTTTCCGACGGTCGGTGACGTTTTCCGGAAATTCGCGTGCCCAACGTTCTCCGAGTTAAATTCGTAACTGCCGAAACTGCGTGAATGCTGCGAGTTACGCTCCCCTGCGAGACGGCCCGACCGGCTTCCGGGCAATGCGGGCCTGCAAAAAATCCAACCGACGCGGTTCGCAAGACCGTAGGAGGACAAACGCATGCGCAAGTCCCGCATTCTCGCCAGTTCGCGCGTCTCGAGCGCGGAGCCGACGCTCCAGTCCCAGCTGATGCGGCGTCGCGCCATCGCCGTGGCCGGTGCGGCCGCGATGGCCACGTCGGCCTTCATCATGCCGTCGCCCGCGCACGCCGCGCTTTCCGGCACCATCGCCGTCACCTCTCCGAGCAATGCCAAGATTGCGGCCGACACGGCTAAGCAGGTCGTGCTTCTCACCGTTTCCGGCGCTGGTGCGCCCGTCCTGTCCGAGGACACCGTGACTGGCGTCGATCTCGGTGGCGACGCGGCCTGCCAGAATCTCGACACCTACGTCGTTACGAGTGCGACCACCATTTCCGTCAAGACGCCCACGGGTGGTTGCCCGGTTTCTTCGGGCGGCACCGCTGAGCCCATCGTCCTTCGCATCTCGGGCGACACGCTTACCAAGACGAGCGCCATTACCTTTGTCCCGCCGCCGGCCATCGCCGCCGTCGGGGACAACCCGGTAATCACCGACAACAGCGTTTCTCTCCTGCCCGCCAACCAGGTGAAGACCTTCAACTCCGCGGGCGGTCAGTACGTTCGCATCACCGCCGACGCCGCTTTCGCTTTTGATCCGAGGTCCAGTGCCGCGCTGTCGGTCAACATGGGCGGCAAGGCCGGAACGGACGTCAAGGTCTATGCCACGGCGACCGGCACTACTCCGCTCGCGAACACCGTTGCCGGCAGCGTCGGCAACGCCCTGACGTTCAAGACCGCTTCCGGCATGACGACCACGGACCCGCTGGTCACCATCACGCAGAACGGCGTCAGCAAGTCGTTCCTGCCCGCCGCGACCGGCGTCTCGGTGGTCACACCGCCGACGGTCACGGGGCTGAGCTTGACCTCGGGCCGAGCGGGCGACGCGACCGCGGTCACGGTCAAGGGCACGAACTTCGACAAGGTCGGCGGGAACTACGGCACGACCACTCTGGTCAAGTTCTGCGGCCAGAACGCGACCTTCGCCGCGACTCCGGTCAACGCTGCGGGCACCGAGATCTACGCCATCACGCCGACCGCGGTCACCACGATGCTCGGCGCGAGCAAGTACGCCGGCCCGTGTGACGTTGTGGTCACCAACTCGACGCCGTCGGCGGGCAACACCAGTGCGGTCAACGCCGCGGCGTCCTTCACCTTCGTGAAGGAATAGTCCGGCCGGTAACCAGCAACTTCGGCGGTCTGTCCGGCCCTCTCGGCCGGGCAGACCGCTGCTTTTTCGAGGAGGGTTGTTCTCCCATGAACCGGAGTTCTTCGAGCCGGGCCGGGCTGGCCCTGATCGGTGTCACGTCGCTTGTCCTGGCCGCGACCGGCGCGCCCGCGTCGGCGGCGCCGGCGTTGACGATGACCTTGAGCAGCACCACCGGGCCGGGCGGCGGCGCGACGATCGTCGGCTCGGTCACCGCCAACTCGGTGACCCCGGTGCCGTTCCCGGCCGGCACCAACCCCACGGTGCAGTTCCAATACGTCGGTACCACCGCGGCCTCCAGCGCCTGCAGTGCGTCGGCCAAGGTGGTGAGCCCGATCGTGGTCTCGAACCTGCTCACGACCGCGGGGACCCTGACCGTCAACCCGGCCGCGGTCAAGCGGATCAGCACCACGAAGATCGTGTTCCAGGTGCCGTCCAGTCCGTACCCGGTCAACGACGCCAACGGGAATCCCAGCACCGTCAACCCCAACGGTCTGGTTCTCATGGGTGGGCAGACCTCGTCCCGGTGGAGCGTCTGCGTCTACGACAGCGACAACGTCACCACCAGCACGCTCCTGGCCACGGCGACCTACACCCTGGCGATCAAGCCGACCATCACCTCGATCCTGCCGGCGAGCAGCCCGGCCGGCGGCGGCCAGACGATCACCGTGAACGGCACGGGCTTCGCCGCCACCTCGGTGGCGACCACGGCCACGGCCGGTGGGGTGGCGCTGACCAACGTCAAGGTCGCGGCCAACGGCAACAGCTTCACGGCGACCACCGGCCCCCGGGCGGCCGGTGACGGGCTGCCCGTCGTCGTCAACGCGCCGGGCGGCACCGTGAGCAGCCTCGACCCCGACAACAACAGCCAGACGAACGACCCGCCGATCCCGTTCAGCTACACCAACGGCATCTCGATCACGCCGAATCAGGCGGCCGCCGGCACACAGGTCACGATCGACGTCATCGGCGCCGGTTTCTCCAGCCTCACCTTCGACGCGGGTGCGGCGCCGATCGGCAGTGGGGCGCACGTGTTCCTGGTCAAGGACGCCTACGTGGCGAACAGCAACCGGGGCGTGGCCGAGTGCACGGGGGTGTCGGTCATCCGCGACACCGAGCTGATCTGCACGTTGGACCTCGCGGCCGACCAGTTGAACCCGGCGAACAGCGCGACGATGCCGGGTGTCGCGATCGCCGAGGGGGCGTACGTGCTCACCGTTGTCGCCGACGGCGGCACCGGCGCCGGGGGGAGCGCCAACCCGACGATCGTCAGCAGCGGCGCCACGTTCACTGTCGGGCCCTACTGACCGAACCGCGCCACGGCTTGTATTGACAAGCCGTGGCGCCGCCGTGTTAGGTTCTTCTCGCACCGAGAAATACTCGATCTGAGAACAACCTGGAGCACGGGATGGGCGAGAAGGAATTCCTGGCCTCGTACGACCCGGGGGCATACCCGGCGGTCGCCGTCACCACCGACGTGGTGGCGCTGACCATCCGCGATGCGCGGCTTTGTGTCCTGCTTGTCGAGCGCGCCGAGCACCCCTTCGCCGGTCGGCGGGCGCTTCCCGGTGGGTTCGTCCGGCCCGACGAAGGGCTGGACGCGGCGGCGCTGCGGGAACTGGCCGAGGAGACCGGCGTCGGCGCGCTCGAGCGGGTTCATCTCGAGCAGCTCAAGACGTACGGGAATCCGGGTCGTGACCCCCGCATGCGGGTCTTCTCCGTCGCCTATCTGGCCTTCGCGCCCAGCCTGCCCGACCCGAGCGCCGGTGGGGACGCGGCCGGCGCCTACTGGGTTCCGGTCGAAGAGGCCACCAACCTCGCCTTCGACCACGACGACGTGTTGGCCGACGGGCTCGAGAGGGCTCGCGCCAAACTCGAGTACACGCCGCTGGCCACCACCTTCGCGGGGGACGAGTTCACGATCTCGGAGCTGCGGCAGATCTACGCCGTGGTGTGGGGCGAGGAACTGCACGCCGGCAACTTCCACCGCAAGGTCCTGTCGGTGCCGGGCTTCGTCGAGAGCACGGGCGAGACCGCGACCCGGGGTGGCGAGCGCGGCGGACCCAAGCCCAAGCTCTACCGCGCCGGCGACGCCCGTCTGCTGCACCCGGCGCTGCTGCGGCCGACCCGTGAGGACGACGTCCGATGAGGTTCGCCGAAGCGGTCGAGCGGATCGAGCGGGCCACCTCGTTCGGCGAGCTGGGCGGGGATGGAGAGGCCACCTACCGGGCGTACGCGAAAGCCGTCCATCCGGATGCCGTGAGCGATGACCGGACCGCGATCGCCACGCACGCCTTCGCCACCCTGTCGCGGCTCTACCACCAGCGGAACCAAAGGGTCATCACCGGTGACATCGCCGATCTGGCCGCGGGGGAGAACGGGACGCTGACCAAGGTGCCCCGCAGTCCGGCCGACAACGACCTGATGGAGGCCGAGGCGGACGCCCTCAAGATCCTGCGAGACAAGGGCGACCCCCAGTACCGGCCGTACGCACCGAAGCTGATCGAGACGTACCTGCACGAGGACGCCGAAAGGAAAAGACGGCGTATCAACGTACAGGAACGGCTTGTCGGTTTTGTGCCACTGACCGCGGTGGCTAAGAAAAGGGACCCGCGCGACACGGCCTGGATCTGGCGCCGCCTGCTGGTCGGCCTCGGCTGGGCCCACCGAGCCGGCGTGATCCACGGCGCCGTTCTCGAGGAACACGTTCTCATCCACCCCGAACAGCACGGCCTGGCCCTTGTCGACTGGTGCTATTCCGGCGCCAGTGTGAAGGCGATCGTCGCGCGGCAACGCGACGCCTACCCGCCCGAGGTGCTGAACGAGAAGACCGCCAGCCCGGCCACCGACATCCACATGGCGACCAGCCTCATGGTCCGCCTGAGCGAGGACCTGCCCAAGCCGTTGCGCCGGTTCGCCGACGGCTGCCTGTACGACGCGCCCCGCATGCGGCCCCAGGACGCCTGGCGCCTGCTCCACGAACTCGACGAGACCCTGCACAACCTCTACGGGCCGCGCAAATTCCGGCCCTTCACGATCTGACGGAGGACAGAACCATGGGAAGCGGACGCTGGTCCACCGACGTGTACACCGCCGCCGACAACTACCGCCGGGCCACCGGCGCGAGCGCCTTCGCCTACAGCGACAGCGGGGCCCGGCAGGCCCACGCCGCGCTCGACCCCAAGGGCGTCACCAAGCGGGAGAGCCGCGACAGCGACGAACACCCGTTCAGCACGCCGATCGCCGTGCTGTTCGACGTCACCGGTTCGATGGGCGGCGTGCCCCGCGTGCTGCAGACCAAGCTGCCCCAGCTGCTGGGCCTGCTGACCCGCAAGGGCTACGCCACCGACCCGCACATCCTGTTCGGCGCGGTCGGCGACGCCACCTGCGACCGGGTCCCGCTGCAGATCGGGCAGTTCGAGTCGGACAACCGGATGGACGAGGACCTGGCCCGCATCGTGCTCGAGGGCGGTGGCGGCGGTCAGATGACCGAGTCGTACGAGCTGGCCATGTACTTCATGGCCCGGCACACCTCCCTCGACTCCTACGAGAAGCGCGGCCGGCGCGGCTACCTGTTCCTGATCGGCGACGAGATGCCGTACAAGAAGGTCAACCCGCGGGAGGTCGAGAAGTTCATCGGCGAGCGCACCGAGCCGATGAGCACCGAGGCCCTGGTCGTCGAGCTTCAGCGGACGTTCGACGTCTACTACCTGCTGCCCACCGCGGCCGGTCACGGCGGCAACCGTGACGTGCTGAAGCGGTGGCGCGGGCTGCTCGGACAGAACGTGCTGGAGCTCGACGACCTGGACGCGGTGTGCGAGACGATCGCGCTCACGGTGGGTCTCGGCGAGGGAACGATCGACCTCGACGCCGGCCTCGACGACCTGGTCGACGCCGGTTCCGCACACCGGAACACGGTCGGCAAGGCGCTGGCTCCGCTGCAGCGTGGCGGCGTGGTGCGGCGGGGCACGCTGCCGGTCGGCAACGCGGCTTCGGGGAACGAACGACTGTGAGCGAGCACGTCGCGGTGGTCGACCTCGGTTACGGGGACGCGGGCAAGGGCACGGTGGTTGACGCTCTGTGCGCGGCCTCGGACGTACGGGCGGTGCTGCGCTTCAACGGGGGAGCGCAGGCCGCACACAACGTGGTCACCGAGGACGGCCGGCAGCACACGTTCGCGCAGTTCGGTTCGGGCACGCTGCGTGGCGTGCCCACCCACCTGACACGCTTCGTGGTCGTCGATCCGCTCGCGCTGGCCTCCGAGGCGGCTGTTCTAGGCAACCCGTTCGAG
The DNA here is from genome assembly GCF_016834655.1 of Paractinoplanes ovalisporus. Classification (GTDB taxonomy): domain Bacteria; phylum Actinomycetota; class Actinomycetes; order Mycobacteriales; family Micromonosporaceae; genus Actinoplanes; species Actinoplanes ovalisporus. The sequence continues at coordinate 116,485 of NZ_JAENHP010000020.1, read as the reverse complement.
CTGCTCACGGTGGATGGGGACGCCCTGCTCGCCACTCCGTGGCATCGGGCGGCGAACCAGCGCCGGGAGCTCGCGCGCGGCGGCGGGCGTCACGGTTCGTGCGGCATGGGCGTCGGCGAGACCATGGCGTACGCGCTGAGTCACCCGCAGGCGCCGCGCGTCTCCGACACCCTTTCCCGTACGGGACTCCGCCGTCGCCTGGCGGCGGTGGAGTCCGACCTCGGGCCGGCCGGGGTGCCCCTCGACGATGTGGTCGACGCGTTCCTGGCTTTCGGCCGCACGGTGTCGATCGTCGGTGCCGAGTTCACCGGACGCCTGCTCGGCGAGGGCCCGTGTGTCTTCGAGGGGGCGCAGGGGGTGCTGCTCGACGAGTGGCGCGGCTGGCACCCGCACACGACCTGGTCGACCACGACGTACGACAACGTGGCGTCGCTCTGTGGCGATTTCAAGCGGATCGGCGTCGTGCGCACCTACACGACCCGGCACGGCGCGGGCCCGTTCGTCACCGAGGACCCGGCGCTCGACCTGCCCGAGGGCCACAACGCGACGGGGGAGTGGCAGGGCGCGTTCCGGGTCGGGCACTTCGACGCGGTCGCCCACCGGTACGCGGTCGAGGTGGCCGGCGGGGTCGACGCCTTGGCCGTGACCCACCTGGACAGCCCCGGCCGCTGCCCGGCGATGCGGATCTGCAACTCGTACCTGCTCGACGGCGAGCCGTGGAACCGGATCGTCCCCGGCCCCGCCCGTGATCTCGAATACCAGGAGGCGCTCACGGCCCGCCTGAACCGGGCGCGGCCGGGCCCGCTGATCCGGCCGGACGACTGGGCCGGGGCCATCGAGAGCCTTCTGTCGGCCCCGGTGGAGATCGAGTCCTACGGACCCGGCGCCGCCGACAAGAAGCTCTTGAATAGCATTTGTTAGGGACGCCTTACCTAAACAATTAAAATCGTGGTGTAGTTTCGGCATTTCCGGGAAATGGTTTATCGTCGACGTGACCGGGTTGCGGAAAATGGAGGCGACGAACTCATGACTCAGATGCTGGAAATGCCCCGCGTGCAGACCTGCACGGTGACCAGCTGTGGCTACAACCACGACGGGTGCACCGCCTTCGCGGTCACCATCGGCAGTGCGATCTCGGCCGAGTGCGACACCTACGTGACCGGCGACAAGGGGGGCACCGGCAAGGCGTTGGCGCAGGTGGGCGCGTGTAAGCGCTCCGACTGCACGCACAACCAGAACCTCGAGTGCAAGGCCCCCGCGATCGTGGTCGGCGAGTCCGGCGACAAGGCCGACTGCATGACGTACGAAAAGGGCTGACCATACGCTCGGTAATGCGCCCGCCGTTGCTCCTCGCGACGGCGGGCGCATTTGTTTTAGGTTAGCCTCTGTGCGGTTTAGGCTAGCCTTCCTTTACAGATACATACCCGTGCTGGGTTCCGGTTTCGGAACCGTTACCGGCTCGCTACCGGTCTTGAGCGCATACAGTTCGGCGAGCGTCGCGCCCTGAGCGCCGATGCCGCGCGACGTGCCCAGCCAGGCGACCGCTTCGGCGTACGGGAGACGGCCGACCTCGATGCTGGCCAGGCACCGCCCCGGGCGCACGACGGCCGGGTGCAGCGACGCCAGGTCCTCGTTGGTCGTGATCGCGATCAGCGCGTTGCGGCCCTGACCGAGCAGACCGTCGGTGAGGTTGAGCAGCCGCGACAACGACTGCCCGGCGCTCGCCTTGGCCTCGCCGCTGATCAGCTCGTCGCAGTCCTCCAGCATCAGCAGGCGCCAGCGTGGCTCGTCCTCGTCGTCGCTGCCCAGCGCCACGCTCATCAGATAGGCGGGGTCGTTGAACAGCCGTTCCGGGTCGAGCACGCAGTCGACCTGGCACCACGAACGCCACTGCTGGGCGAGCGCGCGCAGGGCCGTCGTCTTGCCGGTGCCGGGTTCGCCGTGCAGCAGCAGGAGGCGGCCGCTGATCGTCTTGGCGTCAAGCGCCATCAGCCGTTCCAGGGTGGCCGCGACCGGGCTGGCGTAGTTGCGGCGGATCGTCTCCCACGGCGCGGCGTCGATCTCCCGCGCGGCGCGGCGCGGGCCGTGCTGTCCGAAGTGCCAGAACCCGATCGGCACGTTGTCAGGAGTCGGCTCGGGCTCCTGGACGGCGTCCTTCACGGCCGCCTCGAGGATGGTCTCGGCCAGTTCGGCGCTGACCGCGGTGACCGTGACCCGGGCGCGGCGGCTCTGCTTCCAGCGGTTCACGTGCAGCGTCCAGCCGTCGCCGACGGCGAGCCGGCCCTGGCCGTCCTCGTCGAGCGCGTCCCGGACGACGCGGGCGTCCTCGACGGTCAGGGGTGCGTCGGCGCGCACGTTCTCCAGATACTTGCTGCGGCCGTACGGCTCCCGGCCCGTGACGAAGGCGTCCAGCGCGAGCAGGTCCACCACGTCGACCAGGCGGTCGCCGTCGTCCACCGCACCGGCCAACGGCAGGGTGGCCGACACGGGCGCGGTGGGCGCCTGATCGACGTGCCGGCTGCCGAGCCGGTCGACGGACTGGTGGGGAGTACGCATACAACGATGATCGTCCGTCGATGCCGTTATGGCACCCGGTTTTCCCTCAGTTCACCCGCGTCCCCTACCGTCGCGTCCCCCGTCACAGCGTGCCCCGCGGCCGGGTCTCCGGCTGTCGCGTCCCCTGTCTTGCGGTCGGGTGTCCGGCCGTCGCGTCCCCTGCCTTGCGGTCGGGTGTCCGGCCGTCGCGTCCCCTGCCTCGCGGTCGCGCTTCCTCCGCCGCGTCCCCTGCCTTGGGGTCGCGCTTCCTCCGCCGCGGCTCCTACCGCCGCGTGAGGACGAACACCGGGATGAGGCGGTCGGTCTTCTTCTGGTACGAGGCGTAGTTGGGGAAAGCCGCAACCGCGCGCTCCCACCAGACCGCGCGCTCGTCCCCCTCGATCTCGCGCGCCACGTAGTCGTGTTCCTCGGTCTCGTCGCGCAGCTCGACGTGCGGCTGCTTGCGCAGGTTGTAGACCCACACCGGGTTCTTCGGGGCCCCGCCGAGCGAGCCGACCACCGCGTATTCGCCCTCGTGCTCGACCTTCATCAACGGCGTCTTGCGCAGCTTGCCGGTCTTGGCGCCCACGGAGGTCAGCAGCACCACCGGATAGCCGTTCAGCTCGTTCCCGGCGGTGCCGCCGCTCTCTTCGATCTTGTCGGCCTGCTTGCGGGCCCAGTCGGAGGTGCTGGGCTCATATTCTCCAGTCAAAGGCACCAACCCAGCTTAGGCGCGCCCCTGCCCACCCGATCCCGAGACGTCAATCACCACGCGGGTTTCAGCGCAGGCCGACGACTGCCGCGTCCGTGCCGCCTCGCCACAGCACGCCGGCCTCGCTGAAGCCGGCCACCCGCAACGCGTCGACGTGCCACAGCGCGGGCGGCGTCCACTCCTGACTGTGCCGCGTCTGTGGATAGATGCGCTCGCGCTCGACCGCCTTGGGCGCCAGGAACTCGTCGGCCGCCGCGCGCGCCCACCAGTCACCCCACGACGTAGCTGCGCCCGCGGCATAGCGCGCCTCACGCTCGGCCCGGCCGTGATCGCGCAGCCGCTCCGACAGCGTGGGCAGCGACTCCTCGGGCATGTGGTCGGCGTTCACGAAGATCCCACCCGGCCGCAGCACCTCGCGAACCTCCCCGTAGAGCGCCGCCACCCGCTCGGCCGGCAGCCAGTGCAGGGCGGTCGCGGTCAGCACGGCGTCGAAGCCCTCTTCCGGCAACTTCGCCCGCCACCCCGGGTCACCCAGGTCGGCGTCGACCACCGTGCCGCGGTCACGCAGCGAGGCCGAGGCGATCGCCATCAGCACCGGATCCTGGTCGAGCACCGTGACCCGCGCCCCCGGGAACCGGGCCAGCGTGCGCAACGAGATCGTGCCCGTGCCGCCGGCCAGATCAAGCACTCGCGGCGCCGAGCCCTCGGTCGTGGCAGCAACCGCCTCGAGCATCGCGGCGAACCGCTCCTCCCGATCGGGCAGGAACGCCTGCTGCTGCCGATCCCAGCTTTCCTGCCACACACGAGGGTTGCTCAAGTAAGCACTCATGACGTACACGCTAGTTACCGCACCCACCCCTCACAACCCTCGTCCCGCCCGCCGCGACACCCCTCCCAAGCCTCGCCGCCGACACCGTCGGGAGCCCTGCCGCACGCCGCCGCACTCCCCGCCGGGAACAGCCGCCCGCTGCCGCCCGCGCGCCCACTCCGCCCCGCGTTCGCGATGCGCCTGCGACCGCGGCCACGGCGTCACCTGCCTCCGCCCTCCCGGCGCTCGTCCGCGAACCGTTCCGCGAACGCCTTCAGATCGCGGCGCTCGATCGCGGCCGCCATGAGGTCGGGGAAGGCGTCCGGCGTACACGCGAAAGCCGGCACACCGAGCGCCGCGAGCGCCGCCGCGTTCTCGTGGTCGTAGGCCGGCGCCCCCTCGTCGGAGAGCGCGAGCAACACCACGACCTGCACCCCGGCCGCCGTCATCTCGGCCACCCGCCGCAGCATCTGGTCGCGCACGCCACCCTCGTACAGGTCGCTGATCAGCACGAAGATGCTGTCGCGAGGCCGCGTGATCAACTGCTGGCTGTACGCGATGGCCCGGTTGATGTCCGTGCCCCCGCCCAGCTGCGTGCCGAACAGCACCTCGACCGGGTCTTCGAGCTGCTCGGTCAGATCGACGACGGCGGTGTCGAAGACGACCAGCGACGTACGCAGTGACTTCATCGACGCCAGCACGGCCGCGAACACGCCGGAGAAGACAACCGAAGCCGCCATCGAGCCCGACTGGTCGACGCACAGCACCACATCGCGCTGCACGGCGGAGGTGCGACGCCCGTACCCGATCAGCCGCTCCGGAATGACCGTGCGGTGCTCGGCCTGGTAGTGCTTGAGGTTCGCCTGGATCGTGCGGTTCCAGTCGATGTCGGCATGCCGGGGCCGGTTGATCCGGGCGGCCCGGTTGAGCGCCCCGGTCACCGCGGCCCGGGTCTTCTGCTCGATCCGCTTCTCCAACTGCTCGACCACCGTACGGACGACCTGCCGGGCCGCGTCCTTGGTCTTGTCGGGCATCACGCGGTTCAGCGAGAGCAGCGTGCCGACCAGATGCACATCGGGCTCGACGGCGTTCAGCATCTCGGGTTCGAGCAGCAGCCGGGTCAGGTCGAGCCGCTCGATCGCATCCTGCTGCATGACCTGGACGACCGTGCTCGGAAAGTACTCCCGGATGTCCCCGAGCCAGCGCGCCACCTTGGGCGCCGACCCGCCCAGCCCCGCCGACCGGCGGCTGCTGCGTTCCCCGTCGCCCTCCCCACCGGAGTCGTAGAGCGCGGACAACGCGGAATCCATCGCCCCGTCCCGGCCCTCCGCCTTGCCCAGCGCTTCCTCGGCCGGCCCGCCGAGAACCATCCGCCAGCGCCGCAGCCGTTCCCGAGCCGTCTCGTCCACGGTCTCGTCACTCACAAGGCCTCCCCGGCCGTCACGTCGTGGCCCAGCAAAGCCCGGAGCGTGGGCAGCACCAGATCGGCCCGGCCCGGATCGAAGCCGAGCCCACCCGCGGTCGCCCCCGGATCACCGGCCCGCGGCCCGGCCACCCGCTCTCCGATGGCCCGCCGCTCGCCGGTCTCGAACGCCCCGAACGTGCGCCGCAGCAACGGCAGCACATCGTCGAACGCGTCGGCCGCAATGTCCGCGAGCCAGTCGTCGAGCAGCGCGAGCAGTGCGTCGTCGTGCACCAGCAGCAGCCCGCCACCGGACAGGAACCCCTCGACCCAGGCCGCCGCGTGGGCCGGGGCAGTTCCGACGGTCAGCGGCAGACGCATCCGCCGCCGCACCTCGGCGCCGTCGAGCCGGCCCGCGTCGAGCAGTAGCCGGGTCAGCCGCCCGGCGAGCAACCCGTGCAGGTCGGCCCGCCCGGCCAGCGACGCCAGCGTGGAGAGCCAGCGTTCGCGCAGGTCGTCGTCTTCGAGCAGGCCGACCGCGGAATGCACCCCGTCGATCCGATCGCGCAGCATCTTGGCCGCCTCGTCCGAGAGCGAGCCGACCGCCGACGGCAGCGCGGCGCAGACCCGGCCGAGCAGGCTGGTGGTCACGGTGGCGAGCCCGGCCACGTCCGTACGCCGCACATCGCCGTATCTCAGCGTGCGCGCCAGCGCCGGGATCGCCGCCATCAGGTGGTTCACGTCGGCGTCGAGCGCGGCCCGGGTGTCGAGGGAGGCCAGCACCCGCGGGTACGCCTCGGCGAGATCGGCCAGCAGGCAGGTCTCGACCAGCGCGGTCACGTCGGCCAGCGTCTCGGCCTTGTCGGCGGCCCGCACGACCTTGGCCGTGGCGGCCGCGGCCACCGTGGTGCCGTACATGCTGCCCTCGACGAGGCTGACCGCGAACTCGGGCTGCCATCGCAGGCGCCATTCCTCGCGGAACGTGCCCGTGCCCCGGCGGGTCGCGGCGGGTTCGCCCCACGGCACCCCGATCGTGCGCAAGCGGTGCAGCAGACGGCTGCGTTTGAGGTCGGTCTCTTTCCGCAGGTCGAGGTCGAGCGCGCGCTCCAGCGCCTCCGGCTTGAGCCGGGCCGAACGCTGCTGGGCGGCCAGATCCTTCGCCAGCGGTACGGAGGGCATGTCGTCGGGCACCCCACCGAGGCGTTCACCGACCACGAGCTTGCGGGTGATCAGCTCGACCCGCAGCGGTTCGCCGTCGCACATGACCGACTCGGCCGCCTCGGTCACCTCGGCCAGCCCGGCCAGCGGCCGCCCGCGCAGCGTCGCGAGCGCCTCGGCCAGCCGGGCGGCCTCGATGATGTGGGCGGAGGAGGTCGGCACCCCTTCGGCCCGCAGCACCCCGGCCGCGTCGACGAGCCAGCGCGGCACCACCTCGTCGGCCGAGGTGAACAGGTGGTGGTACCAGCCCGGCGAGCTGACACCCGCGCCGTACCCCGACCACGACGCCAGCCGCCCGTAGGTCCACGGCACCCAGGTGAAGTCGACCTTCGCCTTCCGGCGTCCCTTGAGCAGCGCGTTGTCATCCTTGACGGCAACCTTGCGGGCCAGCGCCGGCACGTGCCACGCCCCGCAGACGACCGCGATGTCCTCGTACGTCTTGCGCACCTCACGGAGCACGCTCCGCATGTACGCCTCGCGCACCAGGTCGTCCGGGTCTTCCGGCGACGCCTCGCGGATGGCCGTCATGGCCTCGGCGATGGCCTCGAACGCGGGCATTCCCCGATGCTCCACAACGTCTTCCCACCACCGCTCGGGATCGTCGTACCCCGCCGCGGCCGCCAGCTCCCCGATCGGATCAACCGGCCGCACCGCCCGCGCCGGCTCCGCCTCACCCTGGTCCGCGTCGGCTGGGTCCGCGTCGTGTCCACCCGGCTGTCCAGCGCCGACGTCGGCGTCTGAGGGGCCCAGCGACTCCGCGTCGGCCTCATCGGCGTCCGGCCCGTCAAGCGACTCCGCCGGCGCGCCAGGCGACGGCAGCGGCTGCGCGACCGGCCCGGCCGGCGCCACCGGCGTGTCCGGCGTGTCCGGCGTGTCCGGCGTGTCCGGCGTGTCCGGCGTGTCCGGCGCGAGCCTCGCCACCGGCGCGTCACCGGCCAGGCGATAAGCGAACGGCAGGTCGAAGAACCGGACCGGCACCCCCCGCTCGACCGCCCACCGGATCGCCTGCCACTCCGGCGAGAACACCGCGAACGGCCAGAACGCCGCCCGCCGCGGATCGTCGGACGCATAGCCCAGCAACGCCACCGGCGGCTCCAGCCCGGCATCGGCCACCCAGCGCACCAGCGCATCGGCCTCGGGCGGGCCCTCGATCAGCAGCACGTCGGGCGGCTGCCGTTCGAGTTCCTGCACCACGGCCCGGGCCGACCCCGGGCCGTGGTGACGAATGCCGTAGAGACGCTCAGGCATCGCGGGCGGCCCGGTAGAAGTCGCGCCAGTCGGACCGCTCCCGCACGACGGTCTCCAGGTATTCGCGCCACACCACACCGTCGGAGACCGGGTCTTTCACGACCGCGCCGACGATGCCCGCCGCCACGTCGGCCGGGTGCAGACGGCCGTCGCCGAAGTGCGCGGCCAGCGCCATGCCGTTGGTGATCACCGAGATCGCCTCGGCCGTCGACAGCGTGCCGGTGGGCGACTTCAGCTTGGTGCGGCCGTCTTCGGTGAGGCCGCTGCGCAGCTCGCGGAAGACCGTCACCACGCGCCGGATCTCGTCGAGCGCGGCCGGCACCTCGGGCAGGTCGAGCGACTTGCCGAGCTGGGCCACCCGCCGGGCGACGATCTCGACCTCGTCGTCGGCCGAGGCCGGCACCGGCAGCACCACCGTGTTGAACCGGCGCCGCAGGGCGCTGGACAGCTCGTTGACCCCGCGGTCGCGGTCGTTGGCGGTGGCGATCAGGTTGAAGCCGCGCTGCGCCTGCACCTCGGTGTTCAGCTCGGGCACCGGCAACGTCTTCTCGGAGAGGATCGTGATCAGCGCGTCCTGCACATCGGACGGCACGCGGGTCAGCTCCTCGAGCCGGGCGATCGTGCCGGTCTGCATGGCCCGCATGATCGGGCTGGCCACGAGCGCCGCCTCGGACGGGCCCTCGGCCAACAGGCGGGCGTAGTTCCACCCGTAGCGGATGGCCTCTTCCGCCGTGCCGGCCGTGCCCTGCACGAGCAGCGTGGAGTCACCCGAGATCGCCGCGGCGAGGTGTTCGGAGACCCACGTCTTCGCCGTGCCGGGGACGCCGAGCAGCAGCAGCGCCCGATCGGTCACGAGCGTGGACACCGCGACCTCCATGAGACGGCGGGGTCCCACGTACTTCGGGGTGATCTTGGCGCCGTCGCCGAGCAGATAGGTCACCACGGCCTGCGGGGACAGCCGCCAGCCGGGCGGGCGGGGCCGGTCGTCGGCGTCGGCGAGCAGGGCCAGCTCTTCGGCGTACTGGTCCTCGGCGTGCGGGCGCAGTGCGGTCACGTGTAACTCCTTGTTCTCGGCCAGAACCGCAGGTTATCGCCTGCCTCTGACAAGAAATCGGCGTCGGGTCGTCCGGTGTGGAAGGTGGGATCAGGAGGCTCTGAGCTCGTCGAACATCTCTTGGCGGAACGTCAATGTGCGGGCCAGGTCGGCCACCGGCCGTACGCGGGAGGAATCACCCGAATCCTGGTCGAGCTGCAACGCGAGGCGGGACACCAGATCGGCGTACGCCGGAGGCATGGCCAGCCCGGCCTCGCGGCACAACTCGCCCAGCTGCCACGTGTGCCGGTCGGTGCGGGCGCGGTGGGCGATCGTCTCGAGAACGGCCACCGACAGGTGCTCGGGCCACCGGCCGGGATGGATCGCGAGCAGCCGGTTCGCCAGCCCGTCGTCGCGGCGCAGTGCTTCGGCGGCCATCCTTCCCAGCTCGTCGGGCGGAAGAACGAGATGCAGGTCCCACCGTACGGATTCCCGCAGCGCCCCCGACACGTCGGTGAGCAACGCCGTGGCCCAGGCGGCATCCTGCTGGACGACCGCGGCCTTCGCCCAGCCGTGCAGCAGCGGAGCCTCCCAGTCGTTGCTGCGCACCAGCCGCAGCATCGTGGCCGGATCGGACCACGTGTCGAGCGGAGTGGCGGCGACGATCTCTTCCAGCAGCCAGGCGCTGACCCCGATGCCGCGCGCGGGCGTGGACGCCACACCGTCGCGGCGCAGTCCCGCGTCGAGCTCCTCGGGCGGCGACACGACCAGACGGTCGGAGCCGATCATGCGTCGTTCGCGCCGCACCATCGTCAGGGCGCGCTCGGCCATGCGGCCGCGCAGCTGCGAACCGGGCAGCCGCCGCAGCAGGTCGAGGGCGGCCTCGCGCACCTCCTTGCGGCGGTCGTCGAGGGCGCGCTCGAGGAACGGGTCGTCGTCGGTGGACAGGCCGGTGGAGAGGGCGCCGACGAACCGGGCCCGGTCGTCGGACGACTCCTCGGCCCACGTGCTCTCGACCAGCTCGCGGGCCCGGGCCGGGTCGGTCGACCGCAGCTGTGTCAGGTAGCCCACCCGTTCGCCCGAACTGCCGGTGTGCCAGTCGGGGAGGACCACCGCGACCTGCGCCTCGTCACGCAGCCAGCGCCAGTCGACACGCATGCCGGCCAGCCACGCGCCCCGGCGACCGGCCACCCGGGCCAGGGCCGGCCGGACGATCGAGTTGCGGCGGCCCGCGTCGAGCAGCGCCGGCAGGGCGGACGGCGGCACGTGACCACCGCGCTCGGCCGCGGCGGCGAGCCACTGGCTCAGCAGTTCCTGGGCGAGCTGAGCGCCACCCGGCACGGCACCACTCAGGATGCGTTGCAGGCGGAGGCCGGCCGCGGAGGGCAGCGGCGCCTCCGTCTCGCCCGGCGTGGCGTGCACCGCCTCGTGGCCGTGGCCGGGCAGTGCCCCCGCCCGCCGGCGGGTCAGGGCCACGGCGGCGGCGTCGAGCAGCGCGGCCTCGCCCGTCCAGGGGCGGCGGTTGGTGCCGACCAGGGCCGACGCCAGCAACTCGGGCGGCAGCTCGGGGTGGCGTGGCGCGCCCGCATCGGGCAGCGGGGGAGCGGCGGCCACGAATTCGCCCCCGGCCCACGCCGCCAGCGGCCGCAGACCGGCCGGCGACCACTCGGCGGCCACGGTCGCCGGATGCCCGCCGGCCGCGGCCAGAAGCCACCACGGATCACGGTGCCCCGGCGCGAGCGGAAGGGCGGCGCCGCTCTCGTCGACCAGCCAGCCGTCGCCGCTCGGCACGACACCGGCGAGCAGCACCGGCGCGTCGAACCGCCAGGGCTCGGCGGCGACGGTCTCGCTGTATCCGGCCAGCGCCCCGGCCAGGGGCAGGGCGCCGCTGGGCTCGCGGAACGGCTCGGCCGCGCTCGCCTTCTCGGCCACCAGGGCCCGCAGCGGCGCCGAACCCGGATAGAACGCCAGCTCGCCGCGGAACTCCGTGCCCGGCACCAGATCGGAGGTCATCGGCTGGCCCGGCGCCGCGAACGACAGCACCAGCGCGAACCGGCCCTGCGCCTCGCCCCGCAGCCACGTGCGCCGGGTGGTCAGTGCGCCGTCGTCGATCTCGACCTGGCCGAGCACCTGCCACCGGTCGGAGACACGCGGCCCGGCCAGCACCTCTTCGGTGGCGACGGGGAATCCGATGCGGCTGCGGACGGTGGCGGCCAGCTCGGGCGGCAGCTCGGCGAGCCGGTCGTAGCCCGAGACGAGCAGCCGCAGCAACGCCAGCTCGCCCAGGAGCCGGTCGGCCCAGTGCGGCCCGATGCCCGCGATCGTGCCGAGCCGGCGCACCGCGTTGGCCGCACTCGGCGCCTGAGCGTCGACCAGACGAGCGGCCATCGCCTCGTACGGCTGGTGGCCCGAACGCTGGGCCCCGGCCAGCCCCTGCCGGATCTGGTCGTCGAGCCACCGGCGCAGCTCGGCCATGCCACCCGCGACCCGCTCGGCGCGCTGCTCGACCCGCTTGGCGGCGGCGACCGGATCGGGCGCGGAGGCCGTCTTGGGCTTGGCCGCGGCCCGGGCCGCCCGTGCGGCCTGCCACTCCTTCGCGAACTCGGCGGCCGGCGCGTCAGCCACATCGGACTCGGCCCACAGCATCAGCAGCGCCAGCGAGTGTTTGCACGGGATCTTGCGGCTCGGGCAGGAGCATTTGAACGCCGGGCCGGTCAGGTCGACGCAGACCTGATAGTTGCGGCACTGTCCCCACAGGATGTCGTCGAGCCGCCCGGTCGCCGACCAGGAGGCCGGGAACGACAGGCTGCGGGCGGCCTTCACCGACGAGGCATCGGGGGCGAGTGTCTCGACCTGAGCTGCGGACCATCGTTCGACTGGCACGGGGAAACCCTAGGCCGCCCGTACGACATTTTCGGCCGCCCTGCTCACGCCGCCCGCAGGCAGTGAAATGATCAGTGGAGAGGGCTCACCGAGGGGGGAACGATGAAGGTCGTGGTCTTCGGGGCGACCGGCATGGTCGGCCAGGGCGCGCTGCGCGAGAGCCTGCTCGCTCCCGACGTCGAACAGGTGCTGGCGGTCGGCCGGACCCCGACCGGCGTCTCGCACCCCCGCCTGCGCGAGGTCAGCCTGAAGGATTTCGCCGACCTCACCCCGATCAAGGAGGAGCTGCGCGGCTTCGACGCCTGCTTCTACTGTCTGGGTGTCTCGTCGGTCGGCATGGATGAGGCCACCTACACCCGCATCTCCTACGACTACCCGATGGCCGCCGCGCGCACGTTCGCCGAGCTCAACCCGCAGACCACTTTCGTGTACGTCTCCGGGGCCAGCACCAACCCGAACAGCCGCCAGATGTGGGCCCGGGTGAAGGGCCGCGCCGAACTGGACATCATCGAGCTGCTGCCCAACGCGTACGCGTTCCGCCCGGGGATGATCCAGCCCACGCACGGCGTCCGCTCGAAGACCAACTGGTACAACGCCGTCTACACGGCCGTGGCGCCGGTGGTCCCGCTGCTCGAGCGCATCGCCCCCAGATACGTCACCACGACCGACAAGCTCGGCCAGGCCATGCTCCGGGCGGCCCGGGTCGGTTACGCCAACCACATCGTCGAGAACGCCGACTTCCGCTGACGCCACGGCCGCGCCGCGGGTCAGGCGGCGCCGTGACCCGCGGGGACCACCTCGGCAAGCTTGGGCGGCGGGGGCGGCGTGCCGTCACCGAAGGGCCGGCCGCCCAGCTTCTCGCGGCCGTGCTCGGTCAGCCAGCCCGACAGATCGGGACCGGCGGGCACGATCCCGGTCGGATTGATGTCCTTGTGAACGATGTAGTAGTGCTGCTTGATGTGCACGAAGTCGGTCGTGTCGCCGAAGCCGGGCGTCTGGAACAGGTCACGGGCGTAGGCCCACAGCACCGGCATCTCGGTCAGCTTGCTCCGGTTGCACTTGAAATGCCCGTGATAGGCGGCGTCGAAGCGGGCCAGCGTCGTGAACAGCCGGACGTCGGCCTCGGTGATCGTGTCGCCGACCAGGTAGCGCTGCCCGGCCAGCAGCTCCGAGAGCTTGTCGAGACCGGCGAAGAGCCTTCCGTACGCCTGCTCGTAGGCCTCCTGCGTGCCCGCGAACCCGGCCCGGTAGACGCCGTTGTTGACGTCCGCGAACACGAACCGGTTGACCTTGTCGATCTGTTCACGCAGCTCGGCCGGGTAGAGCTGGGGCGCGCCCTCCCGGTGGTAGCGGGTCCACTCCAGGGACAGGTCGATCGTGATCTGCGCGAAGTCGTTCGTGGCGACCTGCCCCGTCGGCACGTCGACCATCGCCGGCACCGTGATCCCCTTGTCATAGCCGGGGAACCGCTTGAAGTAGGCCTCCTGCAGCCGCTCGATGCCGAGAACCGGGTCACGGCCGTCCGGGTCCAGGTCGAACGTCCAGCTCCGCTCGTCGTGGGTGGGGCCGGCGATGCCCATCGAGAGCACGTCCTCGAGGCCGAGCAGCCGCCGGACGATGATCGCCCGGTTGGCCCACGGGCAGGCGCGGGCGACCACGAGGCGGTAGCGGCCGGGCTCGACCGGATATCCGTCCCGGCCGTCCGCGGTGATCCGGGTCGTGATGTACCGCTGGTCCCGGTTGAATTCGCCCTTCGGGTTCACATACGCCATGGAACCATCCTGCGGCCCGCGAGGCCGATGTGCCCGGCGAACGCCCACCCCCATACCTTCGTACGGGGTCGGGCTCTCGCGGCACCCCACGAATGTCCCGGGTCAGGCAGGACATTTGCCCGCTGCCCGCGGGACACCGCGGCTGCGACGATGACCCGCGTGACGCACGACGACCGAGCATCCCGCACACCAGCCGCCGTCGCGGTCGGCCTGGGCCTGGCCGTGCTGGTTGTCGCGACCATCCTCGACCTCCAGGTGCCGGGCGAGCATCGCGAGCTCACCCAGACCGAGATGGTGTGGACCGTCGGCCTGCCCGGCCTGGGCCTGCTCATCCCCGGGGCGATCCTGCTGCGACGGCTCCCGCGTCATCCCGTGGCCTGGCTGCTCGTCGGCTCCGGGCTGCACTGGATCTTCGATGGGGCCGCCGCGACCTGGCTGGCGTATGCGACCCTGAACGACCTGCCGGGTGCGAGCGCCGCGTTCTGGATCTACAACCGCCTCGGCGCCGCGCTGCTCATCTGGCTTCCGCTGCTGCTGTTCATCTACCCGAGCGGGCGCTTTCCGAGCGGGCGGTGGCGCCTCGCGGCGTACGGGGGAATGATCCTCGCGTCTCTGGCCCCGCTGGCCACTCTGGTCGTCCCCTCGCAGGTGGCCGACGCCCGCGCCGGTCAGCCGTCACCGGCCGTGTTCGCCGGGCTCGGCCTCGACCCGGCCTCGCTCCCGCTGCCCGACGGCTGGTGGCTCCCGCTGCTCACCGCCATGTGGATCGCCCTGCCGCTCGGCATGATCATCTCGTTCGCGGTCGTGGTCCGCACGTTCCGGCGCACCACCGGCGACGAACGTCTGGCCCTGCGCTGGCTGCTCTGGGCCGCCCTGGCCGACGTGCTCGTCTTCCTGTCCGCCCTGGTCCTGCCCGCCTTCTCGGGCATCGCGATCGGTCCCGCGGTGGGGCTGACCGGCGCCGCGATCACGATCGGCCTGGTCCGGCCCCGCCTGGTCGACGTCGACCGGCTGCTCGGCGGCACCGCCCTCTACGGCGCCATGGCCGCCACCGTCCTGGTCGTCGACGCGTGCATCCTCGGCGCGACCGGCGCCTTCCTCGGCAGCCGGATGGCCGAACGGGACGCCGCCGTGGTCGCCATGCTGGTCGTCACCGCCGGCTACGGCCCGCTGCGTCACCGGCTCTGGATCGCGATCCGCCGGCTCGTGCTGGGCCGCCGCGACGACCCTTACAAGGTGGTGGCCGGCCTCGCCGAGCAGCTGGAACGCTCCGAGTCGCCGTCCGACGAACTGCTCGCCGTGGCCCGGGCCGTCGCCGAGGCGTTCCGCCTGCCCTACGTCGAGGTCGAGGTCAGACGGCCCAGCGGCGAGCAGCTGGTGGCGACCGTGGGCGAGCCTCGGGCCCCGACCCGCATCCTGCCGATCACCTATCGCGGCGAGACGGTGGGCCGGGTGATCCTGCCGGCCCGGGCCCGCGACGACCGCCTGCTCACCGACGTCGTCCGCCAGGCGGCGATCGCGGCCCGCTCGGCCCATCTGGCCCAGGAACTGCAGCGCAGCCGCGAGCAGATCGTCGCCGCCCGCGAGGAGGAACGCCGCCGCCTGCGCCGCGACCTGCATGACGGCCTCGGCCCCACGCTGGGCGGGGTCGGCCTGCGGATCGATGCCGCCCGCAACCTGGCCGGCCGCAAACCAGAGGAGGCCGACCGCCTGCTGCGTCAGGCCCGCGAAGACGTGACCACGGCGGTTTCCGACGTACGCCGTCTTGTGCACGACCTGCGTCCGCCCGCGCTCGACGACGTGGGACTGCTGGGGGCCGTGCGGCAGCAGGCCGCCCGTCTCAAGGCGCCCGGCCTGACCGTCACCGTCGACGGGCACGACGACCTCGACCAACTGCCGGCCGCGGTCGAGGTCGCCGCCTACCGCATCGCATCCGAGGCCCTCACCAACGTCGCCCGGCACGCGTCCGCCACCACCGCGCACATCACGCTCGCGGTCCGTGCGGGCGCCCTCGAGATCGAGGTGACCGACGACGGCGTCGGCATCCCGCCCGGCACGCCCAGCGGGGTCGGTCTCGTGTCTTTGCGTGAGCGCGCCGCCGAGCTGGGCGGCGACTGCCGCATAGAGTGCCCCGACGGCCGCGGAACGGTCGTGCGGGCCCGACTGCCGATGGGGGTGCTGGTGTGATCCGGGTACTCGTCGCCGACGACCATCCGATCTACCGCGACGGGCTGGCCGTGCTGCTCGCCTCCGTCGACGGTCTCGAAGTGGTCGGCACGGCCGCCGACGGCGTCGAGGCGGTCGCGGCCGCGACCCGGTTGCAGCCCGACGTCGTGGTGATGGACGTGCAGATGCCGCGGCTCAACGGGGTCGAGGCGACCCGCAGGCTCGCGACCGACGCCCCCGGCGTGGGAATCGTGGTGCTCACCATGTCCGAGGACGACGGCACCGTCTTCGCGGCGGTCCGCGCGGGCGCCCGGGGCTATCTCGTGAAGGGCGCCGAGCAGGAGGAGATCGTCCGCGCGATCACCACCGTGGCGGCCGGGGGAGCGGTGTTCGGGGCGACGCTCGCGCTGCGCATAGCCGAGTTCTTCGCCGCCGGCCCGCCCGCCCCGACCGAGGCGTTTCCGCAGCTCACGGCGCGCGAGCGAGAAATTCTCGACCTGCTCGCGGCGGGCCGCTCCAACGGCCAGATCGCCGCCGCGCTCTATCTCTCGCCCAAGACCGTGCGCAACAACGTCTCGAACGTGTTCGCGAAGCTTCAGGTGGCCGACCGGGCCGAGGCGATCGTCCGTGCCCGCGAGGCCGGACTGGGCCACTGACGGCCCGGAATCTGACAGAGTTGGCAGGTGTCCACCTCGATCAAGGGCTATCTGACGCAATGGACGGTGTTCGTTCCGATCATCGCCATTGTCGCGCTCGTGTTGACGTGGGGCCGCGAGCTTCCGGCGGCCGTGGTGGTGATCGCCGCAGTGCTGCTCGGCGGGGCCGTTCTCGCGGCCGTGCACCACGCCGAGGTGGTCGCGCACCGGGTCGGCGAGCCGTTCGGTTCGCTCGTGCTGGCCATCGCGGTCACGATCATCGAGGTCGCCCTCATCGTCACGCTGATGATCAGCGGCGGCGAGAAGACGCAGTCACTGGCCCGCGACACGGTCTTCGCGGCCGTGATGATCACCTGTAACGGCCTGCTCGGCATCTCGATCCTGGTCGGAGCCCTGCGCCGGCACGTCGCGGTCTTCAACGCCGAGGGCACCGGCGGCGCGTTCGCCACGGTCGCCACCCTGGCCACGCTCAGCCTCGTGCTGCCCAGCTTCACCACCAGCCGCCCCGGCCCGCAGTTCTCCCCGGCCCAGCTGGCGTTCGCGGCGGTCGCCTCCCTCAGCCTCTACGCCCTGTTCGTCATGGTTCAGACCCGCCGCCACCGCGACTACTTTCTCCCGATCACCACGAGCGGCAAGACCATCGACGCCGAGGAGCACCTCGACCCGCCGACCGGCCGCACCACGCTGATCAGCCTGGGCACGCTGATGGTGGCGCTGATCGCCGTCGTGGGCCTGGCCAAGGGCGTCTCGCCCACGATCGAGTCGGGCGTCGCCTCGATCGGGCTGCCCCACGCCGTCGTGGGTGTGGTGATCGCCCTGCTGGTCCTGCTCCCCGAAACGATCGCCGCGGTCCGCTCGGCCGCCCGCGACCGCGTGCAGACCAGCCTCAACCTCGCCGTCGGGTCCGCGATGGCCAGCATCGGCCTCACCATCCCGGCGATCGCCATCGCCATGATCTGGCTCGACGGCCCGCTGCTGCTCGGCCTCGGCGGCACCCAGATGGTGCTCCTGGCGCTCACGGTCGGCGTCGGCACCCTCACCATCGTCCCCGGCCGGGCCAACGTCCTCCAGGGCGGCGTGCACTTGGCGCTGCTGGCCGCGTTCCTCTTCCTGGCCGCCAGCCCCTAGCCGCAGACGTACGCCTCGTCGGCTCCTCCAAAAGCACCAGGGCAGCTCTCCGCCTTCGGCGGCTGCCGCACGCGAGCTGCGTGAAACTCAAGGCCGCAAAAGCGGGCGCCGGCCGTGGGGCGGTGGTCACCCGGGCCGCCTCCCGTTCGCGGCACACGTCCAGCGGCGGCCGCGGTCAGGCGGAGTCGCGCTCGATCAGGGCGGGCTCGTAGATCACGGACGAGACGCGCATGGCCGGGTCTTCGATGCGGGCCAGGAGCAGTCGCGCGGCCTCGGCGGCCATGTCTTCGAGCGGGTGACGGACCGTTGTCAGCGCGGGGGAGGCGGCCACGGCGGCGCTGCTGTCGTCGAAACCGACCACCGCCACGTCTTCCGGCACGCGCCGGCCGGCCTCCCGAAGGGCGGCCAGCGCACCCAGCGCCATCAGGTCGTTGGCCACGAAGACGCCGTCCAGTTCCGGGTTGCCGGCCAGCAGGGCCCGCATGGCGGTCTCGCCGCTGTCGCGGGTGAAGTTGCCGGTCTCGGTCGGCACCCAGCCGTGGCCGCGGCGGGCCATCGAGCGGCGGAAACCGGCGATGCGGTCGCTGCTCGCCGGCACGTCGGCCGGGCCCGAGATCATCGCGATGCGCTGGCAGCCACGGGCCAGCAGGTGCTCGGCGGCCAGTGTGGCGCCGGTGTCGTTGGCGAGGTCGACGTAGTCGATCGGCACCGGCTCGGAGGGCCGCCCGATCAGCACCGCCGGCACGCTGCCCTCGGTGAGCATGCGGGGCAGCGGGTCGATCGGCGGCAGCGACAGCACGATCGCGCCGTCGGCCTGGCCGTTGCGCAGGTCGCCGACGAGTCGTCTGCGCTGGTCGTCACTCCCGACGATCTGCAGGGCGAGCTGCACGCCCTTCTCCCGCAGCACGCTCATCAGGCCGCCGACGACCCGCCCGAAATAGGGGTCGGCGAAGAAGCGGCCCATGAACGGGTCATCGTCGTGCGCCTCGGAGTCGGAGACGACCAGCGCAACCGTGCCCGTACGGCGGGTGACCAGTGACCGCGCGAGGCGGTTCGGCACGTAGCCGGTGCGCCCCACCGCGTCCCACACGACCTCGTGCAGCTGGGGGTCGACGTTGCGGATCCCGTTGATCACGCGGGAGACGGTGGCCCGGGACACCCCGGCGATCCGGGCCACGTCCTCGAGAGTCGGGAGCCGCTCGGTTCGCATAGACGTCTTTATAGCACAGGAGGAGAGCGCTCTCCCTGAGCCTGATACGCGAACGGCGCCAAGTTCCGGAACCAGCGGAAACCCGCGTACGTATTGACGCCCCTGACATCGTGGCGTAACACTCGGAAAGCGCTCTCCAATCCCCGAAGGAGACCTTCGTGAATCCCCATCGACCCAGGCGCATCCTGGCCCTGAGCGCGGTCGCGGCCCTCACCGTGACCGCCGTCCTCACCGGTGTCCACACCGCCTCGGCGGCCGACACCCTTATCTCGCAGGGAAAACCCACGCTCGCGTCGTCGACCGAGAACGGTGGCGCGCCCGCCGCCGCGGCCGTCGACGGCAACACCACCACCCGGTGGGGCAGCGCGTGGAGCGACCCGCAGTGGCTCCGCGTCGACCTCGGCAGCACGGCCACCGTCTCCCAGGTCAAGCTCACCTGGGAGGCCGCGTACGCCAAGGCCTTCCAGATCCAGACGTCGGCCGACGGCACCAACTGGACGAACGTCTACAGCACGACCACGGCCACGGGCGGCACTCAGACCCTGTCGGTCAGCGGTTCGGGCCGCTACGTCCGCATGTACGGGACGCAGCGCGGCACCGGCTACGGCTACTCGCTGTACGAGTTCCAGGTCTACGGCACCTACACGTCCACGCCGCCGACCAGCGGTCCCGGCTACGTGATGGCCAACCCGCCCGTCACCGGCGTGGTCCCGTCGACCGCCGTGCCGCCGGACACCAACCCGCCGACCACGCACCACGAGTTCCAGATGAACTGCTCGGTGAGCCGCACCAACCTCAACGACGACCCGATCGTCTTCCCGGGCCTGGCCGGCGCCTCGCACTCGCACACGTTCATGGGCAACACCACCACGAACGCGAACACGACGGTCAACAGCCTCAAGGCCGGCAGCACCTCGTGCATCACGCCCGGTGACAAGACCGGCTACTGGATGCCGACGCTGCTCAACGGCGACACCGCCGTGCAGCCCGTCGGCCGCCAGACCATCTACTACAAGTCCGGTGTCATCGACTACCGCAGCGTGCGCCCGTTCCCCGAGGGTCTGCGCTACGTGGTCGGCAGCCCGACCGCCAGCCTCGAGGACTTCCGCAACCATCCGGGCGCGGTGGAGGGCTTCGAGTGCGGTGACCTGTCGTTCAACTGGGACATTCCGGCCAACTGCGCGCCGGGCACCCAGCTGAACGTCCGCTTCCAGGCCCCCAGTTGCTGGAACGGTCTGCACCTGGACACGCCCGACCACAAGAGCCACATGGCGTACCCGGTTCTCGGCGTCTGCCCGAGCTCGCACCCGGTGGCCGTCCCGATGATCGAGTTCAAGATGGCGTGGCCGGTCAGCGGGAACATGAGCAACGTCCGCTTCTCCAGCGGTCGCGGCTTCTCGTTCCACTACGACGTCTTCAACGCGTTCGACCCGCCGACGCTGGCCGCCCTCACCCGCCACTGCATCAACGGCGGCCTGCAGTGCGACCCGCGCGGTTTCGACCTCTACAAGCCCGACCGGGGCGCGGCGCTCAACGAGAACTACGTGTTGCCGTGACCATCGAGCTCGAGGTGACCCGTTTCGACAACGCCGAAGCGTGGTGGCGGGGCAGCCCGCCGGTCGCCTGAACAAACGGGCGCCGTCTTCGCGACGGCGCCCGTTTTCGTGCCGTACACAATCAGGGCGCGCTGCTCGGGATTGTGGACAACGCCACTTCCCGGGTGCGCAGAATCTGCAATGCCAAACTGCGCGTCTGGGGCTCGACCCCCGATTTGTCCTCACTGCGGGCGAGGCTCTGGCTCTGTTCGAGATGGGCCTTGATGAGCTTGGCCACCGTGGTGTCGAACGCCTCGCCGACGAGCTGCTTGGCCCCCGCCAAGTCTTCCGGAGTGACCATGCCCGGCATCGGCATGCCCTTGTGCGGGTTCTCGGCCGGCAGCCCGGCGCGCGTGTGCAGCTGCCGCAGAATGCTCAGCTCGGCCTCGGTGAACGCCTTGACCTGCAGCGCCATGGCCAGCGTCGCGGCGTCCTGGGTGCGCTTGGGCGTCAGCTCGAGCAGCGGAAGAAGCTCCTCGTCCATCGCGATGTTGATCTCGATCCAGGCCAGGTCGGTGCCGCCGAACCCGGCCACGGCCCCCTGCACGCTGGCCTGTGGGGCGGGCGCGCCCTCCGTGCCGGTGCCCGAGCTCGAGCAGCCCGCCAGTCCAAGTACCGCAACCATCAGAAGGCGGGGAACATATTTCACGTTCGCGAGTCTGGCCGTTTAATGCCACCAGTGTCAACGATTCGATATTGATAGATGGCAACGGGACCGTAACAATGGCCCACCCTCATAGAACGCTCTCATTTTCTGTTATTCAAGCCGCCGACTCCCGTCTCCGGCTTCCGCCGGCACCCACAGTCGAGCCCCCGCCGCGCCCGCGGCCCAGGGCGCGCCGTACTCAGTGTCGAGCCCTCGAGCCGCGCCCCGGGCACGGACCGGTCTGCCGCGTCCGTGGCTCGAGGCGCCGGCTGTGTCGCGCCCGCAAGGCCTACGCAGAGCCGCCCTGACCGTGCCTCCTAGGCCTTCTCCCAGAGGCCCACCAGATTGCCCTCGGTGTCGTGGAAATACGCGCTGAAGCCCATGTCGCCGACCGGCTGACGGCCGATCGCCAGCTTGCCGCCCAGCTTCTCGATCGTGGCGACGGCCTCGTCGATGCTGGCCACGCCGATCGTGACGATCGGGGCGGTGATCGGGCCCTGGCGGGCCATCATGCCGCCGTTGATGCCACCGGGCTCGGCGGGCCGGCCCTGCTCGTTGGTGGGTGTGGTCGTGACCATCGTGTATTGGAACTGGGGCATCGAGTCGAGCTCCCAGCCGAAGGCCTCGCGGTAGAACGTCGTGGCACGCTCACCGTCGTCGAACGGCAGCTCGAAATGGATCACCTTGTCCATGTCGCCACCTCCTCGTCAGCAGACCCTAGGCCTGTCGCCTCGGCGGCAGAAGGGCCGAAAGTACGGGGTCACCCGCGAGAATTCACGCCGCGAGCCCGGCAAGCAGCCGACGTCCGTCGAACGGGAATTGACGCCGTGAGTCCGGCAAGCAGCCGGCGTCCCTCAAGCGGGAATTCGCTCCGCGCGCCGGTAAGCAGCCGGGGTCTCTCGAGGCGTCTTACGGGTATGGACATTCGCGTCACGGCCGCCCGGTGGTGGTCCCGCATGAAGAAGGGCGCCGCGGCTCTCGCCGCGACGCCCTCATCCCCCGAGTCAGCGGCGATAGACGCCGAACTCCCACAGCGAGTAGCCATAGGTGGTCGCCCGCGCGGTCCCGTTCATGCGGACGTATCGGCCCGTGCCCGACACGCTCAGCTCGTCGAAACCGCCGTCCCCGCCGGCCGTCGAATAGATCGTCGTCCAGTTGGTGCCGTCGTTGGAGGTCTGGATCTGATAGCCGGTGGCGTAGGCCGCCTCCCACGCGAGCCGCACGTGGTTGAAGGACTGCACCGAGCCCAGGTCGACCTGCAGCCAGGCCGTGCCGACCCATTCACTGGCCCAGCGGGTGCCATAGTCGCCGTCCGTCGCGTACGAGGGAAGCTGCGGCCCGTTGGTGCCGGTGGGCTGATAGGTCGACGCCGTCGTGGTCTTGCCGCGCGACAGGTTGGTGCCGGTCTCCGGCGGCGCCACCACGCGGATCGACTTCTGCTCGATGCCGACGTTGCCCTGCCCGTCGAAGGCGTAGACGTAGACCTTCCACACCCCGAGCCGCTCGGGCGCCTTGGCCGTGAACGAGCCGTTGCCGTTGTCGGTGAAGGTCACGTTGGTCAGCCCGGTGCCGCCGCCCGCGTACTTGTCGGAGTACATGAGGTTGTAGCGGATGAGGTCACCCTGCGGGTCGGTGGCGTTCACCGACACATTCAAAGACCCTCCAGCCGGTACGGCGGTCTGGTTGGCCACCGTCATGCTGGTGATCTCCGGCGGCGTGTTGGCCGGCGTCTGCCCGGTCCAGGCCTTCTTCAGCGAGTAGTAGCCGTGCCGCCGCCACCCGCCGGTGGTGGTGTTGAGCCACACCCCGCCGAAGTCGTTCTCGAGTCCGTAGTGGAACTCGGTCGCGCCCAGCGCCACGGTCGGGTGCGCGTTGATCGTGGCCCAGCTGCTCGCGTACTGGTCGCGCTTCTTCAGGTCGCTCGGCTCGGTCGGCACCCCGTTCACGTCGTTGGGCACCTCCCACTCACCCTCGGGGCCGGCCTCGGTGATGATGTACGGCTTGGTGTAGTTGCCGGCCACCCAGTCGGGGTAGATGTTGCCGATCGCGCCGTAGGAGTTGACCGCGAGCAGGTCGAGCGCGGGAGCGTACTGCTTGTAGTAGGGCCAGGCTCCGGTGTAGGCGTCGGTCGACGTCACCGGGTGGTTGGGGTCGGCCGCGTGGATCGCCACCGCGAGCTCGTTGACGAACTTCGCGTAGCCGATCCGCCGCGCCTCGACCTCGGCCGCCGAGAGCCCGTGGTCCTGCATGGTCAGAATGACCTCGTTGCCGACGTCCCAGAGCAGCACGCCCGGGTTGTTCTTCAGCGTGTTGACCCGGGCCACGATCTCGGCCTTGACCGAGTTCTTGTAGGCGGTGTCGTTCACGTAGTCGGCGCCCTGGTTGAGCCAGTGCCCGACGATCACCTTGATGCCCTGTCGCGAGGCCCGGTCGAGCAGCGTCGGGGTGTTCGCGTCGTCGACGCCCCAGGTGCGGATCGTGTTGACGCCCATGTTCTTGAGGTCACGCATGTAACCGTCGGCGGCGGCCTGCGGCGGGCCGTAGGTGAGGCCCTTGACCTGGTAGGGCGCGCCGTTGACCTGCAGCTGCCAGTTGCCCTGGCTCCCGGTCACGCGAACCACGTTGGGCTGGGTCGGCGCGGCCGGGTCGGTCATCGCCGGCGGGACGGTGCCGGTGGCCGTGCGGGCGACGCTGACCGAGTCGACGCTGAGCACGCCACCCGAGGTGGTGTCGGCGGTCGGGGTGGTGCGCCCGGCCAGCGCGTTCGGCAGGGAGCCGCCGATCGCCAGGTCGAGCCGCAGGAAGAAACCGTGGTGCACGGCCGCGTTCCAGGCCGCGACGCCGACCTGCGACTGGCGCACGATCCAGGTCTGCCGGCCGTCGAGGTAGAAGCGGATCTCCTCGTCGGTCTTCGTGCGGTCGATGATCTGGGTGTACTCGTGATAGCCGGTCTGGCAGCCGGTGCAGCTGGCGAACCCGGAGGAACGGCCGTTGTACTCGGCGCACACGCCGTCGGGGGCGGTGCCGCAGTGCAGGGTCTGCGCGAGCTGGCTGCGGCCGTTGACGTTGGTCATGATGTCGGTCTCGCCGACACCCGGCCAGTTGTTGTAGTTGCCCCGGTAAGCGGCGCCGGTCGCCCGGAAGCCGGGCCAGTAGCCGAGCGCGTTGGCGACGTCCGGCTGCTTGAGCACGGCGGTGAACTTGGTCTGCTGGCCGGCCAGGGGCTCGAAGTCGGTGCGCTGGGTCTCGAGCCGGCCCGAGGTCCAGTTGCCGTTGCCGTCCTTGATGGCCTTGATGTTCAGCCGGCCGTTGCCGTCGAGCGAGACGTTGGCCGTGCTGTTGCTGGCCGTCTCGACCTCGCCGGTGCCCCAGTTGGCGGCGCCGCCCGGATAGCTGGTGCCGGTGCGCATGAGCCAGTTGGCCGACGACGGCGAAGTGCCGGCCGCACCGTCGAACTTGTCCTCCCAGACCGTGGTGAAGTCACCGGGAGGCTGGGTCGGAGGGGTCGTCGGCGGGGTGGTCGGGGGTGTAGTCGGCCCGGTCGTGCCGTAGACCTTGAACTCCCACAGCGAATATCCGTAACCGCCGTTTCGGGTCGTGCCGTACATGCGGACGTAGCGGCCGCTGCCGTTCACGGTGAGCGTCTCGGTGCCGCCGGTGCCACCGGTCTTCGTGTAGATCGAGGTCCAGTTGTTGCCGTCGGCCGAGGTCTGGATCTGGTATCCCGTGCCGTAGGCGTTCTCCCACTGCAAGACGACCGAGGTGATGGTCGAGGTGGCGCCGAGGTCGACCCGCAGCCACTGGGGATCGGAGAACTGGCTCGACCAACGGGTGCCCGGGTTGCCGTCGGTCGCGTTGGCGGCCACGGTGTCCACGGTCTCGTTCGACGAGGAAGTGGTGGGTTTGCCTTGCGAGAGCAGGGTGTCGGCGGCGTAGGCGCTGCCGTGCGCGGTGACGGCGAGGCCGGCCGCGGCGAGGGCGGTGACAACGGGGATGGCGAGGCGGCGCCACAGTCGTGGCGGGGAGGAAGCCGTGTTCACGGAAACTCCTGGGGATGTAGGGGACGCCTTGGGGAAAGCGCTCTCCATGAATGGCCGCAGTGTTACGCCGGGCTTTCATGCGTGTCAATAGTCGCCCGCGAGTCGTGCCCGTCCTTGCCACACAAATCGGGGTGTATCCGGCGCCGGCGATGGCGGATAACAGTTTCTTGGAGAACGCTCTCCAAAGCACGTTCCAGAGTGGGGTCAGAGCACGCGGTCAAGGCGCGGGCGGCACAGGCGGCGCGGGCGGCGCGGAGCTGCGCAAGACCGGCGAGCTGCTCGAAGACCACGGTCTCGCGTTCCCCTCCACCGCCAAGACCGTCTCCTACGACGACGGGCAGGTCGCGGTGACCGACGGGCCCTACGCCGAGAGCAAGGAGTCGCTCGCCGGGTTCTGGATCATCGACGTTTCCGGGGAGGAACGGGCCGTGGAGCTGGCCGGCCGGGTGGCTTTCTGGGCGCGTCAGGTGGAGCTGCGCGAGGTGCACGACCGGGCGCCCGAGTTCGAGTCGAACCCGGAATGACCGATCGGGCCGAGCACCTGCTACGCGAGCTGGCGCCGCAGGTGCTCGGCGACCTAACCGGCGGGCGGGCCGGCGCGGGAGCAGGGCGCGGCGGGAGCTCCGCACGGCGTCTCCTCACTGACGGGATCGCGCAGCCCTTACGTTGCTCGAACACTGGCGCGGGTGGGTGGACGGCAGAATGGTGCGGTGACCGATGCTCCGGGTAAGGGACTTGTTCTTGTCATCGAGGACGAGCGGCCGATCGCTGACCTGGTGCGCCTCTATCTGAGCCGGGACGGGTTCGGCGTTCACGTGGAGCATGACGGGACGGCGGGGCTGGCCGCGGCGCGTAAGGTGCGGCCGGTCGCCTGCATCGTCGACATCGCCCTGCCGGGGCTCGAGGGCACCGAGATCGTGAAGCGGATGCGCGCGGAGGGTGACTGGACCCCGGTCATTCTGCTCACCGCGCGTGACGACGAGGTGGATCGGATTCTGGGGCTCGAACTCGGGGCCGACGACTATGTGACCAAGCCGTTCAGCCCGCGCGAGCTCGTCACCCGGGTGCGGGCCCTGCTGCGGCGGGCCGCGGGTCCGCCCGACGGTGGGGTCGTACGGACCCTCGGGCCGCTCCGGCTCGACCCGGCGCGGCGGGAAGCGACCGTCGACGGGGTTCCGCTCTTCCTCACGCCGACCGAATTTGATCTGCTCCAGCATCTGCTCGTCCGGCCGGGCCGGGTGTTCACGCGCGACGAGCTGCTGGGGGCCGTGTGGGGGTACGCGCCGGCCGCCGGCACCCGCACCGTCGACGTGCACGTGGCTCAGGTGCGCGCGAAGCTCGGCGACGCCGCCACGCTGATCCGCACGGTCCGCGGCGTCGGCTACACCGCGGACGCGACCACCGGCCACCCACCGGACGCGCCGAGAGAAACAGCGGACCTGCCGAGAGGAGCAGCGGACGCGCCGAGAGGAGCAGCGGACGCGCCGAGAGGAGCAGCGGACGCGCCGAGAGGAACAACGGGCCCGCCGAGAGGAACAGCGGACGCGCCGAGAGGAACAACGGGCCCGGCTAGAGGAACAACGGGCCCGGCTGGAGGAACAACGGGCCCGGGATGGGGCGCGACAGACACGGGACCAGATGCGTAAGACCCTGACCGGCCAGGTCGTGCTGGTCACCGTCGCCACCGCGATCGTGGCCGTGCTGATCACGGCGGCCGTCGCTGTCCCGGTCTCGATCCGGTCGATCAACACCCAGCTGCGGGCCGAGCTGCAGGAGAAGAGTGCCCTCGCCGTGGAGCTGCTGGCCACCGAACGCCCGGTCGCCCGCGAACGGATCGTCCAGTCCCTGCGCCGCGACGGGATCGACGTCTATCTGATCCGGCGCGGCGCCGTCGACCAGGCCGGGTTGCCCGACCGGGTCATCCGGCAGGTGGCCGGCGGCGCCCTGGTCGACACCCGGGCCATGGTCGACGGCCGCCCCTCGTTCGTCGCCGGCCGTCCGCTCTCCGGGGTGAACAGTGGCGTCGTCCTCACGCGCCGGGTCGCCGAGGGCACCGCCGGCCGGGTTCTGAGCACGGTCTGGATCGCGCTGCTGGCCGGCCTGGTCGGCGGCATCCTGGCCGGGGCGGCGCTGGCCCGTTTCATCGCCCGCCCGATCCGGCGCGCGGCCCGGGCCGCGGCCCGGCTCACGGCGGGGGACCGTTCGGTGCGCATCTCCCGCAGCGGTCCGGCCGAGGCCGCCGAGCTCGCCGACGCGGTGAACCAGCTGGCCAGCGCGTTGCAGGTCAGCGAGGGCCGGGAGCGCGAGTTCCTGCTGTCGGTCTCGCACGAGCTCCGTACGCCGCTGTCGACCCTGCGCGGTTATGCCGAGGCGCTGGCCGACGGCGTCGTCGGCCCGGACGGCGCCGAGAAGGCCGGCGCGACCATGCTGGCCGAGGCCGAGCGTCTCGACCGGCTCATCTCCGACCTGCTCGTGCTGTCCCGTCTCGAGGCGGCCGACCTGCCGATCGACATCGTCCCGGTCGACCTGGTCGATCTGGTCGGCGCCGCGGGGGAGGCCTGGACGACCCGCTGCGGCGCCGACGGCCCGGCCGTACGCGTCGAACTGCCCGGCCACCCGGTGCTCGTGAACACCGACCCGGCCCGCGTACGACAGGTGATCGACGGCCTGTGCGAGAACGCGCTCCGAGTCGTCCCCGCCGGGCAGCCGCTGATCCTCGCCGTGAAGGGCTCCACCATCGAGGTCCGCGACGGCGGCCCCGGCTTCACCGACGACGACCTGAAGGTGGCCTTCGACCGGGGCGCCCTCAACCGGCGTTACCGCGGCATCCGCAAGGTCGGCAGCGGCCTTGGCCTGGCCTTGGCGGCCCGCCTGGTGACCCGGCTCGGCGGCCGCATCACCGCAGGCCACGCCCCCGAAGGCGGAGCAATGTTCACGGTGGAGCTGCCGACTTGAAGAGGACGGGTGGAGCTGCCGACCTGAAGAGGAACGGGTGGAGCTGCCGACCCGAGAAGGAACGGTGGAGCGGCCGGCCCGAGGCCTACTGGAGGAACGCTCCCAGCGGCGAGAGCAGCAGCTTGTTGACCCCGGCGGCCGTGTTGTCGAGGCTGGTCCGCTCCCGGTCGGTGGCGGCCATGTCGTGCCGCACCCCCCACAGCTTCTGGGCGTTGCGCCACGCCACGTTCCGCGTGTATTCGATCGCCTCGCCCTGCCACCAGTCGTCGAGACAGCCGTTCATCATGTCGATCAGCAGCTGCCACTTCTCGAGGTAGCCACGCCGCAGCCCCGGGATCGACTCCGCGAAGATCTCGTTGATCTCCAGGTAGTCGTGGTGCTGGTCGCTGTCGTCGATCGGGTCGCGGCCCAGGTGGTCGAACGTCGTCACCAGCGCGAACGGCAGGTCGAAGTTGATGTGCGCGTTCACCCCGGCGCAGGCCGACGGCAGCGGGCGGCAGTCCGGGCCCGGGATGCGGGTGAACAGCGCCGTCCACACCTGCGGGCAGCGCGGGCTGGATCCGGCGCCGGCCCAGGCCCGCAACGCGTCGAAGTAGCGCGCGGCGAACTCCACGTCGAGCCGCGACAGGAACGCCGGGTCTTTGAACTTGCCGGCGTAGAGCCGCTCGAGCACGCCCTCGGTGATCGTCAGGTAGAGCTTGTTGAAGTCGCACAGCGGGTTCTCGCCCAGCAGTGGGGGCACCCGGGTCAGGATGGCCTGCAGCTCACGCAGCTGCTCGACCACGCCGGGTACGTCGTCGGGGTGGTTGCCCAGGAGATCCGCCATCTCCTGCTGCGCCGGTCCCCAGACCGACTGCGTCATCGGTTCTCCTCCACAAACCTCGGCGGAGGGCCCCCTAGCACCGCCCGGCGACGGTGGCCGCCGGGCGGTGCTCCCCCGTGGCCACAGACTTCCAAAGGTGGCCTACGTAGGGATCGGTAGATCTACGTAGTCAGGCGTACGTATCCGCGCCCGAAGATAACGAAATGGTCACGCCGCGGTGAGGTAAACCCGGCTTGCCTGTACGCGGGTGCGCACCTGGAGCTTGTCGAAGATGTGCCCGACGTGGACGCCGACCGTGCGCTCGCTGATGAACAGCCGCTCGCCGATCTCGCGGTTGGTCAGCCCCTCGGCCACCGCGGCCAGCACCTCGCGTTCCCGCAAAGTCAGCATGCCGAGTTCGTCGGAGGAGTCGAGCGCCGGCGACGGGGCCGGCATCGGCACGGTGGGCACATCGTCGGCCAGCGCCACCCGGTGCCGCTGGGCCACCGAGACGATCTCGTTGCGGAACGGCTGGGCGCCCATCGCGATCGCCGTCGCGTACGCCTCGCGCAGCGCCGTGGTCGCCGCCGCCCGCCGTGACCTGCGCTGCAACGCCGCCTCGGCCTGCCGCAACCGCGAATAGGCGGCCGGGTAGGGCTGACGCCGGCGGTCCCACGCCTGCACCGCCCGCGCCCACAGGTCGGGCTCGTGGCGGCCCTCGGCCCGGCTCAGCTCGGCCGCGCACAGATCGAGATAACCGTCGATCGTGGCCCGGACCGGCGCCGCCGCGTTGCCGACCCCGGCCGCCATCCGCTCGACCGACACCTTGAGCCGCCGCAACGCACCCGGGTCGACCGGCTGGCCCGCCGCGTGGGCCTCGGCCTCGGCGCGCAGACCGTGCCAGGCCAGCACCCCGATCAGCACCAGGTCGTCGGAGCGGGTCTCGGTGAGGCCGCGCTGCACGGCGGCCCGCGCCTCGGCGTGCCGGGCCTGCCACATCGCCAGCCCGGCCCGCAGCGTCAGCATCGGCAGCACGTGCCGCGCGCCGCCGCCGGCCAGCAGGGTGGCGACCGCGTCGAGGTCACGGTGGGCCGCGTCGACGTCGCCGAAGCCGACCCACAGCTGGCAGCGGGAGAGCAGCAGCTCAACCGCGTCGGCCCCGGACGGGCGGTGCCGCATCGCGTCGTCGAGCACGGCGTCGGCCTCGGACCACTGCCCGACCCGGAACAGGCCCTTGGCGGCGATGGCGAGCAGACGTGTCTGATAGGTGCGGCCGGCCCCGAGCGAGGCCAGCCGCTCCGCACCACGGCGGGCGACCAGCACTCCCTCCTCGATGCTGTTGAGCGGGCCGGTGAGCAGCTCCGCGAGGTGCAGATAGGCCACACCCAGCTCGTCGGGGTGGCCACTGCGCTCGGCGATCTCGACCGCATGCCGGATCACGGCCAGACCGGCGTCGGGGTCTTCGCGGAACGCCGCGCTGAAACCCAGAGCGGCCGACGCCCGTACGAGGTCCGCGGTCGAGCCGTTGACCTCCGCCATCTCGAGCGCCTCCTGTGCCCGCGCGTTCGCGTCGGCGTAACGGCCCAGGTGCAGCAGCAACTCGGCCAGATAAGCCGCGGCCGACGCGCGCTGCCGCAGCGAGCAGTCCGGCGACGACAGCGCACGCTCGTATTCCTGCTCGGCCGTGGCCGTGCGCCCGGCCGCGGCCAGATAGCGCGCACGGCGCAGATGCAGGTCGCACCCGCCGGGCGCGTCGGCCCGCAACGCCAGCTCGTCGAGCCGGGACAGCGCCCGCAGATGCTCGCCGCACTGATGGGCCGACTCGGCCGCGTGAGCCAGCAGCTCGGTGCGCTCCGGAGCCTCGTCGGTGGTCAGCTCGAGGGCCGACGACCAGTATCGATGCGCTTCCGTGAAGCCGTAGAGAGCCTCGGCCGACCGAGCCGCGGCGACGACCGAGGGCAGCGCCCGGGCCGGCTCCCCCGCCTGCTGCCAGTGGTGCGACAGGCGGGCGTGGTCAGGGCCGGAATCGCCCTCCTCGAGCGCCTCGGCGAAACGCCGGTGCAGCGCCGCCGCCTCGGCCGGCAGAACCTCGGCCGCCAGCACCTCGGCGACCAGGCGGTGCCGCAGGCGGTAGCCGTCTTCGGCGCTGGCCACGAACCGGTGCGCGACCGCGACCCGGACCGCCTCGATCAGTTCGGCCTCGGCCAGCGGCACGACCCGGGCCAGCACGGCGTGCTCGGTCGGCTCGACCCCGGCCGCGATCGCGTGCACCACCGCGTGGGCGTTCGGCGGCAGCTCGTCGACGCGGGACAGGAAGATCTCGCGCAGCGTGTCGGACAGCTCGACCCGGCCGTCGCGCAGGTCACGGGCCAACTCCTCGGCCACGAACGGGTTGCCGCCGCTGCGCTTGTAGACGCGGTCGGCGTCCTCCGGCTCGACCGTGTCACCGGCGACCGCGGTCACCAGCTCGACGGTCTGGTCACGGTCGAGCGGCGCGAGGTCGACGACGCGTACGGACCGAAGCCGCCGCAGCTCGGCGAGCACCTTGCGCAACGGGTGAGCGCCCTGCAGAGCCTCGGCCCGCACGGCGGCCAGCACGGCGATCTTCACGTCACTCAGGCCGGCCAGCAGATAGAGCAGCAGCTGCCGGGTGCTGCGGTCGGCCCACTGCAGGTCGTCGAGCACGAGCAGCAGACGCTGCTCACCGGCGACCGCGTGCAGATCACGGGAGACCCGATCGAGCAGGTCACCGGCGTCGGCGGCCACCGCCCGGCCACTGTGGCCGGACTGCCGCAGAGCCTGCAGAACCGGGTGCAGCGGCGAGGCGTCACCGATGTCGAGGCAGGTGCCGGACAGCACGGAAAAACCCGCGTCACGCATCGCCCGGGCGGTCTCGCGCAGCAGCCGGCTCTTGCCGACGCCGCTCTCCCCGGTGACGAACACCGCGGAGGTTCCCCCCGGTCCCGCGTTGCGCAGGTCGGAATGGATTTGGGTCAACAGGTCAGCGCGTCCGACCAGTGGCCCGTCCTCCTCCTCGCTGGCCATGAAGGTCACCCTAGTGCCCACCGACCTGGAACGTTCTCGGCGGTTCGGTCTGTTCTCGGTCACATGACTGACGGGGGAAAGAACTGTCGGAGATACGTCGTTCTGCGGATCCGGTAGTGGACTGCGCCTGACACCGTTCTTTCTCGGGGCACAGCAGTGATCTGGGGGAGCGTGAAGACATGACCGCAATCGCTATGGCGGAGCAGGAGCGGCGTCAGACCGTCACCGTCCTCTTCATCGACATCGTGGGGTTCACCTCACTGGTCGACGACCTGGACTGCGCGGTTGTCCGCGCGTTGCAGCGCGACTACTTCGGCATCGTGTCCGAGGTGGTCCGCGCGGGTGGCGGAGTGGTGGAGAAATACGTCGGGGACGCGGTGATGGCGGTGTTCGGCACCGGCGCCACCGGCTTCGGCGCGGAGGCGGCCGCTTCGGCGGTCCGGGTGGGCCTGTCGGTCCAGGAGGCGTTGAGGGGGCAACTCCTGGCCGGCAGGTTCTCCGTACGTACGAGGGTGGGACTCGCCACCGGCGACGTGATCGTCGACGTGGAGGCGACCCGCGACTACGGGCACGGGATGATCAGTGGAAGCGTGGTCAGCACGGCCGCCCGACTGCAGGCCTACGCGCCGCACGACACCGTCGTGGCATGCGCGCAGACCCGGGCGGCGGCCGGTGACCTGATCGCGTTCCAAGAGCTTCCCCCCGTACGGGTTCCGGGCAAGTCCCGCGCCCTCGATCTGTTCCGGGCGCTCGAGTCGCACCGTGCGCGCTCGGCCAAGCGGCATCTGTACGCGGTGCCGGCGGCGGCTTAGAAGCTGAGCGACACGGGTACGTCAGCCCCTCGTACCCGTGTCGTAGCTCACCGACCGTAACTTTTATCCGTATCATCCCGTTCGTGCGAGGGCCGTCCCGGCTCGGCGAACGAAGGTTGTCGGAGGGTCCCGGTAGGCTCGCCGCGTTCTGACCACCACCTTGGGCCGATCGGGAGTGCCACCTCGTGACCGCGGAAATCCTGTACGGGGCTGATGACCTCACGCACCTGGAGGGACTGGACGCCGTCCGGAAACGCCCGGGCATGTACATCGGCTCGACCGACAGCCGAGGCGTCAACCACCTCGCCAACGAGATCATCGACAACTGCACCGACGAAGGTGTGGGCGGCCACGCCACCAAGGTCGCCGTCATCCTGCACGCCGACGGCTCGGTCCAGGTCGACGACGACGGCCGCGGCATCCCGACCGCCGTCAACACCAAATCCGGCCTCAACGGCGTCGAACTCGTGCTCACCCGGCTGCACGCCGGCGGCAAGTTCGGCGGCTCGGGCTACAA
This sequence comes from Paractinoplanes ovalisporus, assembly GCF_016834655.1. Taxonomy (GTDB): domain Bacteria; phylum Actinomycetota; class Actinomycetes; order Mycobacteriales; family Micromonosporaceae; genus Actinoplanes; species Actinoplanes ovalisporus. Next base: position 83,302 of record NZ_JAENHP010000020.1, on the reverse strand, counting down.
GACCTCCGGCGGCCTGCACGGCGTCGGCGCCTCCGCGGTCAACGCCCTGGCCCTCCGGTTCGACGTCACAGTCAAACGCGACGGCAAGGTCCACGAGATCTCGTTCCAGCGCGGCGTCCCCGGCTCCTTCGACGGCCCCGGCCCGCAGGCCCGCTTTCATCCCGAGTCCGGGCTGCGCGTCGTCCGCCGGATGAAGCGCGGCGAACCCAGCGGCACATCCATCCGCTACTGGTACGACGCACGCTACTTCGAGACCGGCGCCCGGCTCGACGTCGACGCCGTCCGCACCAAGCTGCGCAACACGGCCTTCCTGGTCCCCGGTGTGATCTATTCGCTGCGTGACGAGACCGCCGAAGAGACCACGAACGAGACCTTCCACTTCCCGCAGGGCCTCACCGACATGGTCGAGTTCCTCACCCACGCCGGTGACAAACCCGTCTCCGGCATCCTCATGGTCACCGGCGAGGGCACCTACAAGGAGAACGCCGCCGACCAGAACGGCGTGATGCAGTCCAATGTCGAACGCCGGGCCGAGGTCGAGATCGCCTTCCGGTGGGGCACGGGCTACGACCGTACGGTGGAATGCTTCACCAACACGATCCGCAACATGCACGGCGGCACCCACCGCAAGGGCTTCGAACGCGCCCTCGTCCGCGCGCTGACCGAAGCCATCCGCAACACGCGTGGCCTGCTCAAACCCAAGGAAGACCCGCCCGTCCTCGACGACCTGCTCGAAGGCATGACCGCGGTCATCCACGTGCGCATCCCCGAGCCCCAGTTCACCTCCCAGACCAAAGACGAGCTGTCCACCGCCGGCATCACCCGCGTGCTGCAGGGCCTGGTCGAACAACACGTCAAAGAATGGATCGACGGCCGCAAGACCAAGGCCGAAGCCCGCACGGTACTGCAGAAGGTCGTCGACGCCGCCCGCGTGCGGCTCACCCAGAAGCAGCAGAAAGACGCGGCCCGCCGCAAGACCGCCCTCGAGGGCGCCTCGATGCCGCCCAAGCTGGTCGACTGCCGCGCCACCGGCATCGCAAGATCGGAACTCTATATCGTGGAGGGCGACAGCGCCCTCGGCACCGCGCGTATGGCCCGAAGCTCCGAATACCAGGCACTTCTGCCCATCCGCGGCAAGATCCTGAACGTGCAGAAGGCCTCGCTGCAGCAGGTCCTCGACAACAACGAGTGCTCGGCCATCGTCCAGGTGCTCGGGGCCGGCTCGGGCCGCACGTTCGACCTGCCCGCGATGCGCTACGGCCGCGTCATGATCATGGCGGACGCCGACGTCGACGGCTCCCACATCCGCACGCTGCTGATCACCCTGTTCGCGAAATACATGCGCCCGGTCATCGAACAGGGCCGCCTCTACGCCGCGATGCCCCCGCTGCACAAGGTCGTCACCAAGGGCCGCAACGGCGAGACGCTCTACACCTACACGCAGCAGGAAATGGAAGCGACCGTCGCCCGCATCGAACGCGGCGGCAAACAGGTGCAGAAGCCGGTGCCCCGGTTCAAGGGCCTCGGCGAGATGGACGCCGACGAGCTGTGGGACACCACGATGAACCCGGCCACCCGCACCGTCCGCCGCATCACTCTCGACGACGCCGACCGCGCCGAGGCCACGCTTGAGCTGCTGATGGGCGAGCGGGTCGAACCGCGTAAGAACTGGCTGATCGAGGCGGCAGGCCGCATCGATCAAGAGACGATCGACGCCTGAGAGGTCGAAGCTTCATGGCACGCCGCAAGAACACCGACAACCGCGTCGACCTGTCCGCTTTCGACCAGGCCGGCGCCCGCGTCATCGACAACCCGCTCACCACCGAGGTCGAAGACTCCTACCTGGAGTACGCCTACTCGGTCATCCATTCCCGCGCCCTCCCCGACGCGCGCGACGGACTCAAGCCCGTACACCGCCGCATCCTGTGGTCGATGTCCGAGCAGGGCCACCGCCCCGACCGGGCATATGTCAAGTCTGCCCGAGTTGTCGGTGATGTGATGGGCAAGTACCACCCACACGGAGATGTCGCAATTTACGACGCCCTCGTGCGGCTGGCCCAGGACTTCTCCCTCAACGCGCCGCTGATCGACGGGCACGGTAATTTTGGATCGCCCGACGATGGCCCGGCCGCCGCGAGATACACCGAAGCGCGGATGTCGCGTGAGGCGATGCTGCTGGTCGGGGAGCTGGGCGAGGGCACGGTCGACTTCAAGTCGACCTATGACGGCTCTGATCTGGAGCCCAAGGTTCTGCCCGCGGCGTTCCCCAACCTGCTGGTCAACGGCACGTCGGGCATCGCGGTCGGTATGGCCACCAACATGATTCCGCACAACCTCGGTGAAGTGGTGGCGGCGGCGCGGCACCTGATCACCAACCCTGAGGCGAACCTCGACAAGCTCATGCGGTTCGTGCCGGGGCCCGATCTGCCCACCGGTGGTCAGCTGCTCGGGCTCGACGAGGTGCGGCGGGCCTACGAGACCGGGCGCGGCGTGGTGCGTATGCGGGCCAAGGCCCAGACCGGGCCGCTCGAGGGCGGGCGTGGGCGGCAGGCCATCACGGTCACCGAGCTTCCCTACGGTGTGGGCACCGAGAAGATCATTGAGGCGATCACCGACGAGGTGAAGGGCAAGCTGATCGTGTCGGGCCCGAAGCGCGGGCAGCGGCAGGCGGCGCGGCTGCAGGGCATCGCCGACGTGAAGGACCTGACCGACCGTGAGCACGGCACCCGGCTGGTCATCGAGTGCAAGGTCGGTGTGAACCCGCAGGCGCTGCTGGCCGACCTCTACCGGCTGACTCCGCTCGAGACGTCGTTCGGCATCAACAACCTGGTTCTGGTCGACGGTCAGCCCCAGACGCTGGGTCTCAAGGCGCTGCTCGAGGTCTTCGTGCAGCACCGCTACGACGTGGTGACCCGGCGCACCGAGTTCCGCCGCACCAAGCGGCAGGACCGCCTGCACCTGGTCGACGGTCTGCTCATCGCCCTGATCGACATCGACCGGGTGGTTGCGATCATCCGGGGCAGCGACGACGCGGCGGCCGCCAAGGCGTCGTTGATGCAGGAGTTCAGCCTCAGCGACATCCAGGCCACCTACATCCTCGACACCCCGCTGCGGCGGCTCACCCGGTTCGACCGCATCGAGCTCGAGACCGAGCAGGAGCGGTTGCGGGCCGAGATCGCCGAGCTGAGCCGCATCCTCGACAACGAAGACGTGCTCAAGCAGGTCGTCTCCGACGAGCTGGCCGAGGTGGCGTCCGAGTTCGGGTCGCCCCGGCGCACCACGCTGATCGACGGTGACCTCAAGGAGGTGCTGGCCGCGTCGGCGCCGGCCGGGCCGCTCGAGGTCGCCGACGACCCGTGTCAGGTGATCCTCTCGGCCACGGGCCTGATCGCCCGCACGGCAGCCGAGAGCGAGGAGGCCACCGAGGGACGGCGCCGTTCAGGGCGGGTCAAGCACGATGCCGTACGGGCGGTGGTGCACTCGACCGCACGCGGCCGCATTCTGCTGATCACCAACCGGGGTCGCGCCTTCAAGACCGACGTGTTGCCGCTGCCGGTGCTTCCGGAGCAGATCGGCACGGTGTCGATCCGTGGTGGCATGTCCGCCTCCGAGCTGGTGCCGCTCGAGAAGGGGGAGAAGGTCGTCGGCCTGGCCCCGTTGACGGCGGGTGGCTCGCCCGGCATCGCGATGGGCACCCGGCAGGGCGTGGTCAAGGTGTGCGCCCCCGAGTGGCCGGTGCGGTCCGACGAGTTCGAGGTGATCACGCTCAAGGAGGGCGACGAGGTTCTGCAGGCCACGTGGCTCACCGACGGCGCCGAGTCGCTGGTGTTCGTCACGTCCGACGCGTCTCTGCTGCGCTTCCCGGCCAAGACCGTGCGGCCGCAGGGCCTCAAGGGTGGCGGCATGGCCGGCGTCAACCTCGCGGCCGAGGCCGAGGTGATCTCGTTCAACGCCGTGGTGACGGCCGACAACGATCATGGTGAGCCGATGGTGGTGACCTCGACCGGCACCCAGGTCAAGGTGTCGCCGTTCGCGTCCTATCCGGCCAAGGGCCGGGCGACCGGTGGCGTGCGGGCGCAGCGGTTCCTCAAGGGTGAGACGCGCCTGACGGTGGCGTGGGTGGGTCCGCGGCCGGTCGCGTCCAGCAACACGGGCGACCCGATCGACCTGCCCGGCCAGGACGCCCGCCGCGACGGTTCGGGCGAGGCCGTGATCATGGGCCCGCAGATCATCGGTCACCTGATCGAGCGGGGCTGAGGCCGGCATCGCGAGGCGCGCGTGGGACGGCCGCGCGCGCCCGGCGTAGCGGTGTGTTGAACGGCCGCCCGCCCGGCGCCGCGGGCGTGCTGGAGAAACAGCGTGCTGGAGGAAGCGGCGCGCTGGAGTGGTCACCAGGGCGTGTCGGGGCCGACGTCGAGCAGGTGGACGACGCGCAGTGCGCGCCGGACGGCCTGCTTGACGGAGTCGATGTCGGGCCACGAGTCGCGGGGTTCGAGGGTGAAGAGCTCGTGGCCGCGCACGGTGAAGGGCGGGATCTCCCCGGCCAGGAACGACTGGCGCAGCAGCGGCTGCTCGAGCCGGGGCGAGTCGCCGACCACGACCATGGGGAGCCGCATCGCCATCGGCGGCTCCTCCAGCGGCAACCGCACCACGACGAAGACCCCGTTGCCCTCGAAGCTGCTCGACGCGGCCCCGAAGGCTCCACCCTTCCACCGCACCTGACCGAATGTGATCAGCATGCCGTGTAGCTCGCCGCTCCAGGCGAACCGGACCCGGCTGCTTCCCTTGAGGTGCAGGTCGTGCCACGGCCATTGCCGGGAGCGGGGGTCGACGGGTACCCAGTGGCCGGCCGCGGCCCACCGTACGAGCGCGCGCAGATGGAGCGCACGGTTGACGGCGATTGCCGTCGTCCAGCCCAGAATCAAACCGAACACGACGCTGCAGCCGGCGAAACCCCGCTCGGCGACGCCCACGGCCACGAGGAGCACCGTGGGCACGGCCCAGGTGAGGGCGATCAGCCAGGCCCGCGTATCGATGCGCATCGCGATCAGGGTCGCAGATCCGGTCGACCCTGATCGCGCAGGTCACGGTATCCGGCGGCGGCCGGCGAACCCCAGGTCGGCGCGGTGGTACCAGTCCAGCCCGTCCTCGCCCTCGAGCCAGCACAGGTCCACGTCGGCCCCGTCGATCTCGGACGGGAAGTCGACCAGCAGCGGGGCCAGGCTCTTGAGCACCGCTCCGGTCTGCTGCACGACGGTCATCAGATCGTCCAGCCGCGCCGTTGCGGCCTTCCATTCCGGCATTCCGCCCAGCGGTGTCGGCGGCCCGCCGGCCCCGACCACCGCGCCGAGCTCCGCCGCGTCGGCACGCAGCGCCACGATCTCTTCCAACACGGGCCGTAGCTGCTCGAGCTCGTCCCGGGCCTCGCTAACCGTGAATAGCCCCATGTGCAGAGACTGCCAGCCCCGACGCCAAGATCCCACTACTGGGAGACGGATTTTTCCGCCCCCGGGCCCGGTCTTCCGACACGCCCGGCAACGGGTGCGCCGGATCGGCCGACACGCCCGGTGAGGATCAGTCGACACGCGCGGTGAGGATCAGTCGGCACGCGCGGTGAGGATCGGTCGGCACGCGCGGTGAGGATCGGTCGGCACGCGCGGTGAGGATCGGTTGGCACGCGCGGTGAGGATCGGTTGGCACGCGCGGTGAGGATCGGTTGGCACGCGCGGTGAGGATCGGTTGGCACGCGCGGTGAGGATCGGTTGGCACGCGCGGTGAGGATCGGTTGGCACGCCCAGTGAGGATCAGTCGGCACGCCCGGTGACGGGTGCGCTGGGTTCGATGAGGCCGTAGCGGGACATGACCGCGGCCCGGCGCTCCCGGTTGACCGCCCGGACGCGGCGGCCGACGAAGAGGCCGTCGATCAGGGTCCAGACTCCCAGGCCGCCCAGCGTGAAGAGCATGGCGATCGAGCGGCCGGTGTCGCCCAGGTAGAAGCGATGGCCGCCGATGAGACCCACGACGGCCCACAGGGCGTAGGCGACGCGCGCGTCCTTGCGTACGGAATCGAACTCGGCCTCGGCCCGTAGAACACGGATGCGCTCCCACTCGGGTATGCCGGTCAGCGGGGGAGGGGCCACGCCCGAAGGAGTGGTCGCACTCGTGGGGAGGGATGCGCCTGCGGGGAGGGGCGCGCCCGACGGAGGGACCGCGCCCGACGGAGGGATCGCGCCCGACGGAGGGACCGCGCCCGAGGGCAGGGCCGCGGGTGAAGAGGGCACGCGCGGCGGAGGGTCGGCGGGCTCGGTCACGGACGGAACGATAGTCGGCGAGAGAGTATGGGAGCGTGGACCTAGAGGTTGTGGAACAGGTCGCCGAGCTCGGTGCGTGGGTGGCCGACGGCGGCGTGGTGATTCTGAGCGGCGCCGGCCTCTCGACCGACTCCGGCATTCCGGACTATCGCGGCCCTTCCGGGTCGGCCCGGCGCAGCACGCCCATGACCTACCAGACCTTCACCCGTGACCCGATCGCCCGCCGGCGTTACTGGGCCCGCTCCCACCTGGGCTGGCGCACCATCGGCGAGGCGCGCCCGAACGACGGCCACCGGGCCGTGGCCGAGCTGCAGCGGCGCGGCCTGGTCGGCGGGATCATCACGCAGAACGTCGACGGTCTGCACCAGGCGGCGGGCGCCGGCGACGTCGTCGAGCTGCACGGCAACCTGGCCCGCATCACCTGCCTGGACTGCGGCGACCTGACCCCGCGCGAACACCTGGCGGCGCGCCTGGACGCCGCCAACCCGGCCTTCGACGCCGCCGCCATCGCGATCAACGCCGACGGCGACGCCGAGCTCGACGACACCGATCTGGACGGGTTCCTGGTCGTCGACTGCGACAGCTGCGGCGGAATGCTCAAACCGGACGTCGTCTACTTCGGCGAGACGGTTCCCCCGCAGCGGGTCGAGCGCAGCTTCGCCCTGGTTGAAGACGCCCGTACGCTGCTGGTTCTCGGATCTTCGCTGACCGTGATGTCGGGCCGCCGCTTCGTGTTGCGCGCGGTCAAGGAGGGCATCCGCGTCGCCATCGTCAACCGGGGTGTAACCCGGGGCGAGCCGTACGCGGGACTCCACGTGGATGCCCCATTGGGCATTGTTCTGCCGAACATCGTCGATGCGCTGTCGACCGTTTCGCCCGCAAAAACCGGCGTTTGACCAGCGGTTAACGCGGGGGGTCCCCCTCGGTTATGGGACTGAAACCTAAATAATTCACTGGCCCGGTTGACGTGACTGGGCTCACTGGCGTTAACTGCCGAAACCGCTTCCGAAACCGGTTCCGAAATCCGGTCGCAACGAAGTGGTGACACGTCAGGAGGACCAGTGCCAATCACCATCGCCGATGTGGCGGCCCGGGCCAAGGTCAGCAAGACGACCGTGTCCCGAGTGCTCAACGGCAAGGGTGAGCTGGACGAATCCACCGCCGCGCGGGTCCGGGCAGTGATCGACGAGCTGGGCTACGTGCCGAGTTCGCGCGCCGTCGGGCTGGCCCGCGGGCGGACCCGGGTCGTCGGCATGCTGGTGCCCTCGCTCACCTGGCCGTGGATCGGTGAAGTGCTCCAGGGTGCGGTCGATGTGCTCGAGACCGAGCGGTACGGCCTGCTGCTGTTCACGTGCAACCGCGGCGAGGAGTCGATGCGCCAGTTCGGCGCGCAGGTGTCCGCCAAGTCGTTCGACGGCCTGCTGGTCATCGAGCCCGAGGGCACCCTCGACTACATCGCCACGCTGCACCGCCGTGGCCTGCCGGTCGTGCTCATCGACGACCGCGACCAGACCTCCGGCGAGATCCCGAGTGTCGGCACCACCAACCACGACGGCGCCGGTTCGGCCGCGCGGCACCTGCTCGAGATCGGGCGGACGAGGCCTCTGGTCATCGCCGGTCCCGAGCAGTTCGGCTGCACCCGGCAGCGCCTGGCCGGTTTCGCCTCGGTGTTCGCCGAGGCGGGGCATCCGATCACCGAAGACCGGCGGCTTCCGGGCGACTTCACGGTCGCCCGCGGTGTGGCCGGCGTCCAGGCCGCGATCGAGTCCGGTGTGGAGTTCGACGCGGTGTTCGCCCACAACGACCTCTCCGCCATCGGCGCCATGCAGGCGCTGCGCGATGCCGGGCGCCGCATCCCGGAGGACGTGGCAGTGGTCGGATTCGACGACATACCGACTGCGGCGCACACCCAGCCGCCGCTGACGACCGTGCACCAACCGCTGCGCGAGATGGGTGAGGCCGCGGCGCGGACGCTGCTCGCCCACTTCGAGGGCACACCCCTGCCCAACCGCCCCACCGTCATCCCCACCACCTTCACCACCCGACCCTCCACCACCGCCTGATCCCACAAAGACCTGGGCGCCGGCGCGAGCCGGTGCCTCGATAACGCACGCCCCTCTCACCCCGATTCCGTCACATTCGAGGAGTTTTGTGATGCAGCGAAGGAAACTTTTCGCGTACGCCCTGGCGGGTGTTCTCGCCACGGGCGGCCTGGCCGCGTGCGGCGACTCGCCGAACAGCAACAACGCCAACAACGCGAACAAGTCGTCGGTGGACTTCCTCAAGATCGGCATGCCGAACGGCACGCAGACCGAGAACCACAACCCGTTCGCCGGCACCTCCTCGGCGAACGCCCTCGGTTACAAGTGGATGATCTACGAGCCCCTGACCCAGTGGAACCCGGTGCGCCCGGCCGAGCCGGCCGTCCCGTGGCTGGCCAGCGGCGTCAAGTGGGCCGATGACTACAAGTCGGCCGAGGTCACGGTGCGCGACAACGCCACCTGGTCGGACGGCCAGAAGCTGACCGCCGAGGACGTGGCGTACACCTTCAACCTGCTCAAGAGCAACGAGGCGCTCAACCAGAACGCCATCCCGTTCGACCAGATCACGGTGGCCGGCAACGTCGTCAAGGTGACGTTCAAGACCCCGCAGTTCGTCAACCAGAACAAGATCATGGCGAGCACCCCGATCGTGCCCAAGCACATCTGGGAGAAGATCTCGGACCCGGCGACCGACGTCAACAAGAACCCGATCGGTAGCGGCCCGTACACGCTGAAGTCCTTCACCCAGGCCGGCGTCACGCTGTCGGTGCGCACCGAGGGCTACTGGCAGAACCTGCCGCAGGTCAAGGAGCTGCGGTACGTCTCCTACGCCGACAACAACGCCCAGGGCACCGCGCTGGCCAACGGCGACTCGGAGTGGTCGTTCGTCTTCCTGCCCAACCCGAAGGCGACGTTCATCGACAAGGACCCGGAGCACCACAAGGTGTGGGCGCCCGGCGTGCTCGGCATCCACGGTCTCTACATCAACACCACGATCAAGCCGTTCGACGACGTGAAGCTGCGTCAGGCCATGAACATGGTGATCAACCGGACCGACATCTTCACGCAGGCCGAGGCCTCGTACTTCCACCCGGAGATCAAGAGCGTGACCGGCCTGCCGCCGGGCGCCGGTGACGCGTTCATCGCTCCGGAGTACAAGGGCAAGGAGTTCTCGAACGACGTCGAGGGCGCCAAGGCTCTGCTGCAGAGCGCCGGCTACAAGCTCAACGGCAAGGTCCTCAGCGACCCGTCGGGCAAGCCGGTCAAGATCAAGCTCAGCGACCCCGCGCCGTGGTCGGACTACCAGACCTCGCTCGAGATCATCAAGAGCAACTTCGCCGAGATCGGCATCGAGGCGACCGTCGAGAAGCCCAACCAGGACGTGTGGGACAAGAACGTGCAGACCGGCGCGTTCGAGGCCTCGATGCGGTGGACGAACGGTGGCGCCACGCCGTACGACATCTACCAGACCGTCATGGACGGCGACATGCTCAAGCCGATCGGCACCGCCGCTCAGCAGGGCAACTTCGGCCGCTTCAAGAGCCCGGAGGCGACCGCCGCGCTCAAGGCCTACGCCAACGCCACCAGCGACGAGGCCCGCACCACGGCGATGAACGCGATCCAGAAGATCTTCGTCGAGCAGGCCCCGATGTTCCCGGTCGGCGCCGACAACGTGGGCGCGGCCTACAGCGACAAGAACTGGACCGGCTGGCCGACCGACGCCGACCCGTACTCGGGTGCGCAGCCGACCCAGCCGTACGTCTCGCTCATCATCAGCAAGCTCCGCCCCGCCGGCTCCTGATCGCCGACGCCGCTCCCCGTGCCGCATGGCGCGGGGAGCGGCATTCCGCCACCCCCCGCAAAGGAAGCAACGCCATGACGTCGGTTCAAGACGCCAAGGCGCCGGCCGGCGAGGTGGTGCTTGAGGCGATCGGCCTGACCAAGCACTTCCCCGTCCGCCGGCGACTGCGCCAACTGTTCACAAGGGAGCAGAACGCGGTTCACGCCGTCGACGACGTGAACCTCACTCTGCGCCGCGGCCAGGTGGTCGCGCTGGTCGGCGAGTCCGGCTCGGGCAAGTCGACCGTGGCCCGCCTGCTGGCCCAGCTCTACCCGCGCACCGGCGGCGACATCCGTCTGCACGGCGAGACGACCAAGGTCAAGGGCGGCAGCGCTTTCCGGTCGTACGCGGCCCGGGTCCAGATGATCTTCCAGGACCCGTTCGCGTCGCTGAACCCGGTGCACACGATCCGGTACCACCTGTCCCGGTCGCTGAAGATCCACCACAACGCGGGGAAGACCGACGAGGACCTCGAGAACGCGCTGCGTGACCTGCTGACCCGGGTCAGCCTCACGCCGCCCGAGCGTTACCTCGACAAGTTCCCGCACGAGCTCTCCGGCGGTCAGCGGCAGCGCGTCGCGATCGCCCGCGCCCTCGGCGCCAACCCGGAGGCGCTGCTCGCCGACGAGCCCGTCTCCATGCTCGACGTCTCGATCCGCCTCGGCGTGCTCAACCTGCTGCGCGACCTCAAGGAACGCCTCAACCTGGCGATCCTCTACATCACCCACGACATCGCCTCGGCGCGCTACTTCGCCGACGAGACCCTGGTGATGTACGCGGGCCGGATGGTCGAGGGCGGCGACAGCGAGACCGTCACCCAGACCCCCGCGCACCCGTACACCCGGCTGCTGATCGACTCGGCGCCCGACCCGGACCGGCTGGCCGGCGACGTGAACGCGCTGGAGGAGGACCGGGGCAACGGCGAGCCGCCGAGCCTGATCCGCCCGCCGTCCGGCTGCCGCTTCCACCCGCGCTGCCCGATGGCCATGAACCGCTGCACCACCGACCTGCCGGTACGGCTCGAGATCGGCGACAAGCCCGGTCACTGGGCCGCCTGCTGGCTCTACGACGAGGCCACGGTGGCCGCCTCGACGCCCGGAGAGGCGGTGGCGAAGTGAAGTACTTCCTCCAGCGCATCGCGTTCTACCTGTTCACCGCGTGGGCCGCGATCACCCTGAACTTCTTCATCCCGCGCCTGGTGCCGGGCGACCCGGTGCAGTCGCTGATCGCGAAGTTCCGCGGCCAGCTGAGCACCGAGGCCATCAACTCGCTCTACGTCCTGTTCGGCCTGGACGACGACAAGGGCCTGTGGGCGCAGTACATCGACTACTGGAAGCAGCTGTTCCAGGGCGACCTGGGCCTGTCCTTCACGTTCTTCCCGTCGCCGGTCTCCGAGATCATCGGCGACGCGCTGCCCTGGACGGTCACGCTGGTCGGCATCACCACGGTGATCAGCTTCCTGATCGGCACCGGGCTCGGCGTGTTCGCGGGCTGGCGCCGCGGTTCGTGGACCGACGGCCTGCTGCCGGTCACCACGTTCTTCTCGTCGGTGCCGTACTTCTGGCTCGGCATCATCGCGATCTACCTGCTGACCGGCCCGGACAGCTTCTTCCCGTCGTCCGGCGGCTTCGACTCGGCGCTGGTGCCGGCCTGGGACCAGTACTTCATCCCGAGCGCCATCCAGCACAGCCTGCTGCCCGCGCTGACCATCCTGATCTCGTCGGTCAGCGGCTGGATCCTGAGCATGCGCAACATGATGGTGACGGTGTCGTCCGAGGACTACATCACCGTCGCGCACGCCAAGGGACTCTCCGAGCGCCGGGTGGCGGTCAGCTACGCGGCCCGCAACGCGCTGCTGCCCAACATCTCCGGCTTCGCGCTGTCGCTGGGCTTCATCGTCGGCGGCACGCTGCTGGTGGAGATCGTGTTCTCGTACCCGGGCCTCGGCTTCATCCTGCTGCAGGCGCTGGGAGCCAAGGACTACCCGCTGATGCAGGGCATCTTCCTGGTCATCACCATCTCGGTGCTGGTCGCCAACCTGCTGGCCGACCTGGCCTACCTGCTCCTCGACCCGCGCACCCGCAAGGAGGGCTGATCGATGACGACGATCCCCACCTCGAGCACCGCCCAGGTCATCCCCGGTCAGGGGGCGATGGCCGCACCCGATGGCGCCAAGCCGGCCAAGGCCAAGCGGCAGCGCTTCCTGTTCCTCAAGAACAAGAAGGCGCTGTTCGGCCTGATCATCCTGGGCCTGTACGTGCTGTTCGCGATCATCGGACCGTGGATCACGCCGTACGACCCGGACGCGCGCAGCAACGACCTGATCCAGCCGCCGTCGGCCGACCACTGGTTCGGCACCACCCACCTCGGCCAGGACGTGTTCAGCCAGGTGCTCGACGGCACCCGTCCGGTGGTGTTCGTCGGCTTCCTGGCCGGCGCCATCGCGACCGTGCTCTCGGTGATCATCGGCATCACCGCCGGCTATCTCGGCGGCAAGACCGACGACGCCCTGTCCGCGCTGTCCAACGTGTTCCTGGTGATCCCGGCCGTCCCGCTGATGATCATCATCACGTCGATCCTGGACAGCGCCAGCAACCTGCTGATCGCGCTGATCATCGGTCTCACCTCGTGGTCGTGGAACGCCCGGGTGCTGCGGGCGCAGACGCTCTCGCTGCGCCGGCGCGACTACATCGAGGCGTCCCGGGCCACCGGCGAGAAGACCTGGCGCATCGTCGGCTTCGAACTGCTCCCGAACCTGACCGCGGTGATCGCCTCCGGCTTCATCGGCACGGTCATCTTCGCGGTGCTCTCGCTGATCACCCTGGCCTTCATCGGCATCGTCTCGGCGGCCGGCTGGAACTGGGGCACGATCCTGTTCTGGGCGCAGGGCCAGCAGGCGCTCGCCCAGGGCGCGTGGTGGTGGTTCGTGCCGGCCGGTCTCGCGATCGCGTTCCTCGGCACGGCGCTCTCACTGATCAACTTCGCGATCGACGAGTTCGTCAGCCCGCGCCTGCGCAGCGCCGGCAAGACCAAGCTCAAGACGGCCTCCGGCGGCACCGTACGGATGCGGATCGGCTTCACCCCGGTGCTGTCGAACTCGGCCGAGCCGCACACCCAGGCCCGGGCGATCCCGATCAACACGGACGGCGCGACGCCGGTGGCCCGAAAGGTGGGCAAGTAAAGATGGAACCGGTTCTCGAGATCCGCAACCTCAACGTCGAGTACGGCCTCGGCGACAAGGCCGTACGCGCGGTCCGCGACGTCAACCTGACCCTGCACCGCGGCGAGGTTCTCGGCCTGGCCGGGGAGAGCGGCTCCGGCAAGTCGACGCTGGCCTACGGCCTGACCCGGCTGCTCGCCCCGCCGGGAGTGATCACCGGCGGCGAGGTCATCTACCACCCCGAGAAGAGCGACCCGTACGACGTCCTCGGGCTCTCGGACAAGGCACTGCGCGCGTTCCGGTGGGCCGAGACGGCGATCGTGTTCCAGGGTGCGATGAACTCGCTCAACCCGGTGCACAAGATCTCGACCCAGCTCACCGACGTGCTCAAGGCCCACGACCCCAAGATGAGCGAGCACAGCCGCAACGCCCGGGCCCGCGAGATGCTCAAGCTGGTCGGTATCGCGGCCGACCGGATGGACGCGTACCCGCACCAGCTCTCCGGCGGCATGCGGCAGCGCGTCATGATCGGCATGGCGCTGATCCTGCAGCCCCAGGTCGTGATCATGGACGAGCCGACCACCGCCCTCGACGTGGTGATGCAGCGGCAGATCCTGGGCCAGCTCATCGAGCTGCGCGAGCGGCTGGGCTTCTCGGTCATCTTCATCACGCACGACCTGTCGCTGCTGGTCGAGTTCTCCAACCGGATCGCCATCATGTACGGCGGCCGGATCGTCGAGGAGGCGCCGGCCAACACGATCTATCGGGACGCGCTCCACCCGTACTCGAAAGGTCTGCTGAGCTCTTTCCCGGCCCTGCGCGGGCCCCGCCGCGAGCTGGCCGGCATCCCCGGGTCGCCGCCCGACCTGGCCGGCATGCCCAGCGGCTGCTCGTTCCACCCCCGCTGTCCGAAGGCGTTCGAGCCGTGCTCGACGCACATCCCGGTGCTCGGGCGCCCGGACAGCCCGGACGGAGCCGCACGTTCCGTCGCGTGCTGGCTGCATCCCACGGAGCAACCCGTCGGATGAAACGGGGCCGGTCCACTTTTCCGCGAGTGGGCCGGCCCTTTTAACAATCCCCGCTTACTGGAGAGCCATGAACCCCACCACCACGAAGGTCCCGCTCGCCACCGGTCTCCCGCCGCAGTTTCTCTGGGGGGTCGCGACCGCGTCCTACCAGATCGAGGGCGCGGTCGACGAGGACGGCCGCACCCCGTCCATCTGGGACACGTTCTCGCGGGTGCCCGGCGCCGTGGCCAACGCCGACAACGGCGACGTGGCGTGCGACCACTACCACCGGATGCCGCAGGACGTGGCGCTGATGAAGGGCCTCGGCGTCGACAGCTACCGGTTCTCGGTGGCCTGGCCGCGGGTGCAGCCGCACGGCCGCGGGCCGGTCAACCCGGCCGGTCTCGCCTTCTACGAGCGGCTGGTGGACGAACTGCTCGAGAACGGGATCGCCCCCTGGGTGACGCTCTATCACTGGGACCTGCCGCAGGAGCTCGAGGACGCCGGCGGCTGGCCCAACCGGGACACGGCCTACCGCTTCGCCGACTACGCGATGCTGGTCTTCGACAAGCTGCAGGACCGGGTCGACACGTTCACGACGATGAACGAGCCGTGGTGCTCGGCCTGGCTCGGCTACAACATCGGCGTGCACGCGCCCGGCCGCCAGGACTTCGACGCCTCGCTGGCCGCCACCCACCACCTGCTGCTCGGCCACGGCCTGGCGACGCAGCGGATGCGGGCCGCCGAGACCCGCCCCCACACGTACGGCATCACGCTGAACATGGGCACGGCCGACCCGGCGGGCGACACCGAGCTCGACCGGGACGCCGCCCGCCGCGCCGACGGCATGGGCCTGCGGCTCTACCTCGACCCCCTGCGCAAGGGCGAATACCCGGCCGACGTGGTCGCCGACCTGGCCGCACGCGGCTCGGCGATGCCGGTCCAGGACGGCGACCTCGAGATCATCTCGACCCCGTTCGACGTGCTAGGCGTCAACTTCTACTTCGGACAGGACTTCGCCGGCACCGACGAGAAGGGCAACACGCACGAGGCGAACGGCGAGCCGGTCGTCCGGCCCGTGCTGCCCGGCACCGCGCGGACGGCGATGGACTGGCCGATCACCCCCGAGCGCTTCACCCAGCTGCTGGTGCGCCTGCACCGCGACTACCCGGGCCTGCCGCTGGTGATCACCGAGAACGGGGCCGCCTTCGACGACAAGCCGGACGCGTCGGGTTACGTCACCGACGACGACCGTACGGAATACCTCGCCTCGCACATCGCCGCGGTGGCGGCCGCCCGCGAGCAGGGGGCCGACGTCCGGGGCTACTTCGCGTGGTCGCTGCTCGACAACTTCGAGTGGGCGTACGGCTACGACAAGCGGTTCGGCATCGTGAGCGTCAACTACCAGACCCAGGAGCGCACGCCCAAGCAGAGCGCCCTCTGGTTCCGCGACTCGATCGCCGCCCTGCGCGCCTGACCCCTTGGCCGGACGGGCCGGTCGAGTCTCTAGCGGCGGGCCCGGTCGCCCGGGCGGCGCTGGCGGGGAGTGAACGCCAGCACCGGCTCGGGCGGCTCGGCCAGCCCGCCCTCGGCCAGCAGCTGGGCGATCGGCAGGGTGGCGGCGCCCATCGCGACCGCGTCCGAGCCCAGTTCGCCCACCGTGATGCTGGTCTGCGCGTACGGGCGGCGCAGCGCGTGCCGGGCCGCGGCCTCCCGGATCTCGGGCAGGAAACGCCGGGCGAACGCCGATCCCGTGTCACCGCCGACGACGATGCGCTCGGGGCTGAACAGGTTGATCAGGTCGGCCAGCCCGGCGCCCAGATAGCCCGCGGTCTGCTCGAAGACCGCCGTCGCGTTCCCAGGCAGCTCGTCGCGCTCCAGATAACTGTGCAACAGCGTTTTCCCGTACGGCTCCCCGGTCGCGGCCGCCAGACGACGGCCGATCCGATCGGCGCCGATGTAGGCCTCCAGGCAGCCCCGCGCCCCGCACCGGCACTCGTCGCCGTCGTAGATCAGCGTGGTGTGACCCCACTCGCCGGCGTTGCTGTTGGCGCCGCGGTAGTAGCTGCGCCCGTCCATCACGACGGCCGCGCCCACCCCGGTCCCGATCATCACGATCACCGCGTGCCGGGCGCCGCGGCCCGCACCGAACCACATCTCGGCCTGGCCGTGCGTCTTGGCGCCGTTCTCCACGAAGATCGGCACCTCGGTGCCCGCCCCCAGCATCGCGCCCAGCCGGACCGCGTCCCACCCGGTCGACTGCGAGTCGACGACACCGTCGCGGCCCACGACACCCGGGACGCCGACCCCGAAGCCGAGCACGTCGGCCGGGGCGACACCGGTCTGCTCCAGCACCTCGCGCAGGCCGGTCAGGATCCGGCCGGCCACCTGCTCGGGCTCGTCGTCGTGCTCCAGGCGCACCGCGGCCAGGCGGGTCATCTCGAGGTCGTACAGCTCGACCAGCACGCGTGTCTCGCCCACCTCGGCGCCCACCACGTAGCGGAAACCGGGCCGGACCCGCAGCAGCACCCGTGGCCGCCCGCCGTCCGAACCGACCAGGCCCGCCTCCTCGACGAGACCTTCCTCGATCATCTCGCCGATCAGATTGCTGACACTGGCCTGGCTCAGGGCCGTGCTCGCGGCCAGCTGCTGCCGGCTCTGCAGACCGCCGTGGAACAGGTCGGTGAGCAGGCCGGCCCGGTTCGCCCGGCGGACGTCACGCACCGTCGTACGCCTGGTCTCCAAACCCGCACCCCTTGTCGCTCAACCGTCTGAACTGCCATCTAACGCCAGTCCGCCGGAAAATCGTAAGCCGACGGCATTCACGACGGCATATCGTGCCCGAGTGACCGACTATCGCGAGCTGAATCGCGCCAACTGGGACGACCGCGCGGCCGCCCACGCCGCCTCACCCGGTTATGCCGTCGACCGTTTCGCCGCCGACCCGGCCTATCTCAGCGAGGTCGTCCGGTTCGACCTCCCGCTGCTCGGCGACATCGCGGGCCTGCGCGGCGTCCACCTGCAATGCCACATCGGCACCGACACGGTGTCGCTGGCCCGGCTCGGCGCCACGATGACCGGGCTCGATTTCTCCGACAAGTCGCTCGAACAGGCCCGGCGCATCGCCGCATTGGCCGGGGCCGATGTGACCTTCGTGCGGTCCGACGTCTATGACGCCGTGTCCGCGGTGGGGGAGGGCTACGACCTCGTCTACACCGGCGTGGGCGCGCTCTGCTGGCTGCCCGACATCCGCCGCTGGGCAGCCACCGTCGCGGCGCTGCTCAAGCCGGGCGGCCGGCTCTTCATCCGCGAGGGCCACCCGGTGCTGTGGTCGCTCGACTACGACCGGCGCGACGGGCTGGTGGCCCTGGAACACCCCTACTTCGAGACGGTGGAGGGGCAGGTCTGGGACGAGGCCGGCACCTATGTGGAGACCGACGTCGAGTTCGCGCACAACAAGACCGTCGAGTGGAACCACGGGCTCGGCGAGATCGTGACCGCGGTGCTGGAGGCCGGCCTGACGGTGACCGGCCTGGCCGAGCACACGAGCGTGCCGTGGGAGGCCCTCGAGAACGGCCAGATGACCGACATCGGCCACGGCGAGTTCCAGCTGGCCGACCGCCCCGACCGGCTGCCCCACTCCTACACGCTCCAGGCGGTGAAGGCTCCCGTTTAGAGATCAATCGCTGATGGGTATCCGGGTGCCATCCCCACGGCATAGGAGGCCCCGATGCGCGCAGGCTCGATCGGCGGGCTGATTCTCATCATCTGGCTCGTGCTGGGCGGCGTGGCCGCCTACGAGCGAGGCTATTTCTCCGACACCAGCGACACCAGTTGCGCCGAGTTCGGCACGATCGTCGTCACCACGGTGGCCGGCCCCCTCAACTGGGCCGGCGTCAACCCGAAGATCACGTGCGACGTCGACGTCCCGCCACCCAGCAAGTAGCAGCACCGACACATGGCGCCGGTCCTCCGATCGGCGCCATCGTCGTGTCCGGGGCCGGCCCGGGCCGGCGCGGCCCACTCGCCAGTAGCCGCGGTCAGGCCCGCGCCTGGACGGCGGCCATCGCCCGGTCCAGGTGGCCGGCCAGCGAGCCGTCGGCGGCCAGCCAGGTCTGCTGGGCCACCACCAGGCACGCGAAGGCGGCCGCGGTGACCGCCCGCGGCGCCGGATCTTCGGCGGCGTAAGGGATTCCGGCCGCCTCGGCCCGGGTCACGAGCTCGGCCGCCACCGGCTCCTGCATGCCCTGCAGGAGCCGCAGGTAGACGCCGAGCAGAGCCGGTGTCTCGAAGACCATGCGCTGGACCGCCCGGGTGTCACCCTCCTCGTCGACCACGTCGAGAACGCGGCGCAGCGAGACCCAGACCGGCTCGCCGAGCGGGCGTGCGCGCAGGATCTCCAGCATGCGGCCGGAGCGCACCTCGAACTTGCCGACGACGATGTCCTCCTTCGTCGCGAAGTAGCGGAAGACGCTGCGCTTGGACATGCCGACCGCTGCCGCGATGTCGTCGATCGTCGTCGCCTCGTAGCCGCGCTCGGCGAACAGCCGGACGGCCGCCTCGCCGATCTCCAGCTGCACGGCGCGGCGGGTGCGTTCGCGGAGGTTGGGCATGGCGTGCACCTTATCACCTGAAGCCGTAGTTGACACCAAGTGACATGTTTGGCGTACGGTGTTGGTATGACGGCGAGGACAGTGGTGATCACCGGAGCGAGTGACGGCATCGGTGCGGCGGCAGCCCGGCAGCTCGCGGCGAACGGCCATCGGGTCGTGGTCGTGGGGCGGTCGGAGAAGAAGACCCGCGCGGTCGCGGAAAGCATCGGGACCGAGTGGTTCCGGGCCGACTTCACGCGCCTGGACGACGTACGGAAATTGGCTCTGGATCTGAACGCCGCCTGCGCGCGGATCGACGTGCTGGCCAACAACGCGGGCGGGATCTTCGGGGCCGCGAAACGGACCGGGGACGGGTTCGAGACGACGTTCCAGATCAATCATCTGGCGCCGTTCCTGCTCACAAAACTGTTGCTGGACAAGCTGATCGCGTCACGGGCGACGGTGATCCAGACCGCGAGCGTGGGTGCCCGGCTGGCCCCGCGGATCGACCTGGACGACCTGAACATGGAACGGCGGTTCGAGTCGATGCGGGCCTACAGCGCGTCCAAACTCGAGAACATTCTCTTCACCCGGGAACTGCACCGGCGCTATCACGACCGGGGCCTCAACGCGGTCGCCATCCACCCGGGCAACGTCGCCTCCGGTTTCGGGGCCGGAACCGACAACCGGCTGGTCCGGGTGATCGCCACCAACCGGCTGTTCCGGCGGTATGTGCTGACCACGCCCGAGAAGGGGGCCGACCAGTTGGTGTGGCTCTCCGAGGCGCGGCCGGGTGTGGACTGGCAGCCCGGTGGTTACTACGAGAAGCGCAAGCCGGCGCGGACCAGCGCCCAGGCCGCGGACGCCGATCTGGCCCGGGGACTGTGGGAGCGATCAGATGCGATGGCGGGCTGACCAGACCTCGTACGGGGGAAATGTCACTGACTGGCCGTAACTCGGATGAGCCATGCGCGTTGCGGCGGGAAAAGGTAGGTTGATCGGTGTGACGGCCGTGGCGCGAGTGCTTCCCCGAGACTGGGACGGGCACCGCTTGCTGCGCTTTCTCGCCGGGCTGGCCATGCTGGCCCTGGCCTTCGCCGCTCACCTCGCTCCGGCCCGGCTCGAGACCGCGAGCGCGACCCCGGCGCCGCCGTCCGCCGTGGCCAGTGTCACCGAGCAAGCCCCGGCCCCGGCCACCGTGGCGGAGCCGGTCACCGTCCCGCTGCCTGCCCCGGCCCCGGCCCTGCTGGTCGCCGCGGCGATCGTCGTTCTTGCCGGCGTCACGATGCGCACCCGGGCCGTCCGCGGCCCGCCCCTCGCCTGACGCACCAGTTCCGTGCCGGCGGCTGACCGCTGCCCGCGGCGAGAGCCGCCCCACCCAGCGTTGTTTTCGGGAGATCCGCGTCTGCATGTGAGGTTGCGATGGAAACCGCCCTGCACAGCTTCTTCGTCTCCATTCCTCAGGCCGCCGCGCTGTGGCTGGTCATCCTGCTCGCCATCGCCGTGGCGGCGGTCTATGTGGCGCTGCCCCGCAGCGCCCCACCCCGGCCGTTGACCGAGGCCGAGCGGGACAAGCTCCGCTTCGCCGACGAGGTCGCGGTGGCGGCCGAGCGGGCCGCGGCCACCGCCGCCCGTCTGCGCGCCGAGTGGGCCACCGCGCAGGAACAGGTCGACGCCGCCTGGCTGGCGTTCGACGAAGCCGACCGCCGCTCCCGCGAGACCACCCAGGCCGCCGCGTTCCCGCTGATGAGCCGGCGCCGCAAGCCGGGGGAGAACGCCGACCGGCAGCGCTACCTGCACCACGCCGCCATCGCCGCCTGCCGCAACCGGGAGATCTCGATGGCCCAGCTCAACGACGTGCTCGCGCACCGCGGCTGGAACCCGCGTCTGCACCCGGTGGTGCAGGAGGGGTTGCTGCGCAACGCGATCCGGGCCCACCGCATGTCGCAGTACGAAGACGCCCAGAAGCGGGAGCAGGCGGCCTGGGTCGAGTCCGAGCTGGCGGCGGACGCCCTGCGCAGCCTGCGGGCCGAGGCCGCGGCGGCGATCGTGCGCTCGGCCACGGCCGAGGAACCGGCTGGCGACGAGTGGTTCGCCGACCAGTGGGCCACCGGTGAGATGCCGGCCACCAAGGCGTACGCATAGCGTCCCCAGTGGAGGCGGGGGCGTTCAGCCGCGACTGCCAGGTTAGGCAGGTACCGTAACCGGGCAGGATGACCGCCGACACCTACGGGCAGGGGGCCAGAGCGTGGCATCAACTCCGGCGGGCGGGCAGCCGCCCGCGATCCGGATGCACCGGGCCGCGCGCGTGGAGGACGCCCTCCACGAGATCGTCGAGCGCCGGCTGCGCAACCGGGGCTGGCGGCCGGTGATCACGGCCTACACGGGTTACGGCGCGCCCGGCTGGGCGCGCGTCATGGCCCGGGTGGTGCTGACCCGGGGCACACCGCACCGCAAGACGCTGGAGAAGGTCCGCGGCTGGCGCAGCTTCACCAGTTCACCGGTGCACAACACGGTCGTGAAGATCCAGATCGGCGACAGCATCACCGAGACCCGCACCGACCGCAGCGGTTACGTCGACTGCCGGGTCAAGGGTGACCTCGAGCCGGGCTGGGGCAGCGTCCGGCTGTTCACCGAGGGCGCGGCGCCGGCCGAGGCGCCGATCCGGGTGGTCGACCCGGAGTGCCGCTTCGGCCTGATCAGCGACATCGACGACACGGTCATGGTGACCGCGCTGCCGCGTCCGCTGCTCGCGGCCTGGAACACGTTCGTGCTCGACGAGCACGCGCGCATGGCAGTGCCGGGCATGGCCGTCCTCTACGAACGGCTGATCACGGCGAACGCCGGCACCCCGGTGTTCTACCTGTCCACCGGCGCCTGGAACGTCGCGCCGACGCTGTCCCGTTTCCTGTCCCGCCACCTCTACCCGGCGGGCCCGCTGCTGCTGACCGACTGGGGGCCCACGCCCGACCGGTGGTTCCGCAGCGGCCAGGACCACAAGCGCACCACGCTGCAGCGGCTGTCCCGGGAGTTCCCGAACATCCGCTGGCTGCTGATCGGCGACGACGGCCAGCACGACCAGGAGATCTACTCCGAGTTCGCGCACGCCCATCCGGAGAACGTCGCCGCCGTCGCGATCCGCCGGCTCTCGCCCACCCAGTCGGTGCTGGCCGGCGCCATCCCGGGCCCGTCCGGCAACCCCGAGGCGGTCGGCTCCGGCGGCAAGACATGGTTCACCGCGCCGGATGGGGCCGGATTATGGTCGCTACTCCGCGATACTGATGTCGTCTGAGTCCGCGGCGGCCGCCTCGGCGACCCGCTGGTGCAGGCGGTCGCGGATCTCGTCAGGGGTGTACTGCCGGCGTTTGCGCTCCGACCGTGCCACCACCACGCCCGTTGCCGCGACTCCCGCCAGACCGGCCAATCCCACTACCTTCCACCAACGCATCACTTGAGGATAGACACGTGGACGCCGCCATCAGCCTCGATGAGGCCATCGACCTGACCCGGACCGGGGATATCTGGATCTTCCGTGGGCGCACGGGCGCCGACCGGGCCATCCAGACGCTGACCAACAGCCCGGTCAACCACGTCGGAATGTCGATCGTCGTCGAGGACATGCCGCCCCTCATGTGGCACGCCGAGCTGGGCAAATCACTGCCCGATCTCTGGTCCGGCACGTTCCAGCGCGGGGTGCAGCTGCACGACCTGCGCGACGCGGTGACGATCTGGGCGCACCGCTACGGGCAGCGGGGCTGGCTGCGTCAGCTCGAGCCCAGCGTGCCCAAGGAGATGGAGGACCGGGCGCTCAAGACGGTGGCCCGGCTCGACGGCACACCGTTCCCGTCCTCGGCTCAGCTGGCGTGGCGGTGGGTGCGTGGCCGGGTGCCCCAGGTGCGGCCCCGGTGGCGCCTGCGCGGCGGCCGCGGCCCGGCGACCGAGGCGGCGCTCGAGACCGCGTACTGCGCCGAGGTGGTCGCGGTGACGTACGAGGACATGGGCCTGCTGCCCCGGGGACGCCAGCCCAACTGGTATGACCCGGGACGTTTCTGGAGCGGCGACGACCTCGATCTGATCGACGGATTCACCCTTTCCGACGAGATCGAGGTGGACATCCCCGACGCCTAGGGTCCACCTTGTCCGCATGGGAGTGCGGCTGGTGGGACGGGTGGCCGAAGTGGTCGCCCTCGACCGGCTGCGCGCCGCGGCCATGCGGGGCGCCGGCGGGGTGGCGCTGCTGGTCGGCGAGGCCGGCATCGGCAAGACGGCGATCGTCGAGGAGGCGGTGGCGCGAGCCGTCGCGGCCGGGGTCACCGTGCTGGCGGGCCGGGCCGACCCCGACGAGGGCGCGCCGAGCTTCTGGCCGTGGACGACCCTGTTGCGCAACGCGCCCGACGGCCTGTCCCCGGCCCTGCTGACCCTCACCGCCGAGGGCGGGCCGGCTGCGACGGCGCGGATCCGAGCCGCCGAGGGCGGGCCGGCTGCGACGGCGCGGATCCGGGCCGACACGGGTGAGACGGCCGCGGCGGCCCGGTTCCGGGTGGTCCGAGCCACGGTCACCGCGCTGGTCGAAACCGCCGGGAAGCAGCCGCTGGTGCTCGTGCTGGAGGATCTGCACTGGGCCGACGATGCCTCGCTGGCGCTGTTGGCCGCCCTCGCCCGCGAGATCGACCGCGCGCGGATCCTGGTGATCGGCACCACGCGCGGCGCCTCGGACGGGGTGACGCCGCCCTCGGCCCCCTCCCGGGAAGGCGAGATCGCGGATCTGTCCCCGGTGGAGGTGCTGACGATCGGGCCGTGGGATGTCGCGGCGGTCGGTGACTATCTGGTGGCGCAGGCAGACCGGGTGCATCCGAGCTGGGCGGCCGCGGTGCACCGGCTCGGTGGGGGCAACCCGCTCTACACGCGGGAGCTGGCCCGTCTGCTGGCGCGGGAGGACCGGCTCGCGACCCCGGCCGGCGCGTTCGACCTGCCGGACGGGCTGCGGCGGCTCGTGGCCCGGCGCACGCATCAGCTGACGCCGGAATGCCGGGAGATGCTGGACGTGGCGTCCGCCTACGGGTCCGAGATCGACGTCGCGGTCCTGGAACGGGTGGTTCCGGTCGGTGCGCTCGGCGAGGCGGTGGCGGCCGGCGTGCTCGTCGACGATCCGTGGATGCCGGCCCGCGTGCGGTTCGGACACGATCTTGTGCGGCAGGCGCTCTACGACGGGCTCGGCCGCGACCAGCGGATCCGCGCCCACGCGGCCATCGCCGATGCGCTCGGCACGCCCGAAGGAGCAGGCGGGGGGAGTCTGGCCGAGATCGCCCGGCATCGGGTGCGCGCGGCCGTGGACGACATCTCGCGGGGGCAAGCGGTGCGTGCCTGCGTGGCGGCGGCCCGGGCGGCGGCCCGCGGGCTCGACCACAGTGAAGCCGTGCACTGGCTGGGCCGGGCGCTCGATCACGCGCCCGGCGACCCCGGGTTGCGGTTGGAGCGGGCGGAGGCGGCGTACCGGAACGGGCAGTTGGATGTGGCTCTCGCCGACTGCGAGGCGGTGGTCGACCACGTGGGCGCGGCGGCCGCGCTGGTGATCCGGGGGCTGGGCGGGCCGCTCGGACCGGCGCTGCTGCGGCTGTGCGAACGCGCGCTGGCCCAGGAACTGGACGACGGCGACCGGGCCAAAGTGCTTGCGCAGTACGCCTTCCTGCTCGCCGAGGACCGCGACCCCGAGCGCGCCGAACGGATCGGCCGTGAGGCGATGGCCCTGGCCGAGGCCTCCGGACGGCCCGAAGCCCTGGTCGCCGCCGTCCACGCCCGGCACGAGACGATCGACCCCGCCCAGCGCCTCGGCGAGGTGCGTGAACTGGCCCGCCGCAGCTGCGAGCTGGCCGGTCCGAGCGGGCAGCCCGACGCCGAGCTGTGGGGACGCACCTGGCTGCTCGACACGCATCTGGCGACCGGCGACCTCGGTGCGTACGACGCCGAGACCGGTCGCCTGGCGGGCCTGGTCGACCGGCTCGGCTGGCCGGTCGCGCACTGGCATCTGCTGCGCGCCCGGGCCGCCCGCGCCCTGCTGGCCGGGGAGCTCACGGCGGCGTACGGCTTCGCGACCGAGGCCCGCGATCTCGCCCTGCGCTCGCAGGACGCCTCGGCCCCGTACCTCTATCTCGCGTTCCTCAGCGGTCTCGCGCCGTTGACCGGTGACTACGCGTGGGCCGACGCGATCTCGTTCGGGGGCAACGAGATGCCGATCGCGACCATCCAGATGGGACAGATCGCGATGGGCCGGGGCGACCGGGAGGGCGCGCTCGACGCGGTGCGCCGTCTGCGCCTCGTGATGCCGCGGCTGCCGGAGGACGGGCGGCGCACGTTCGTGACCGTGATGACCGGAGAGGTCGCGGCCTGGGTGGGCGAGCTCGACCTGGCCGCCGACTGCTACACGCGGATGCGGCCCAGCGCGGGACTGTTCCTCAACTCGATGTCGAGCTGCCACGGCGCGATCAGCCGGTCCCTGGGGGCGATCGCGGCCGCGCTGGGCCGGCCCGAGGCGCAGGGGCACCTGGCCGAGGCGGTCGCGATGGAGGAGCGGATCGGCGCGCCGGCTTTCCTCGCCCAGGCCCGGATTCCGTACGCCCGGAGCCTGCGCACCACCGATCCACGCCGCTCCCGTGAGATCGCCTCGGCCGCGCTCGCCACCGCCCGCAGGCTGGGTCTGGCCGCACTGGCCGGGCCGGCCGCCGAGCTCGCCCGCGACGACCTGACGGTGCGGGAACGCGAGATCGCCGGGCTGGTCGCCGAGGGCCTGTCCAACCGGGCCGTCGCCGAACGGCTGGTGCTCTCCGAACGCACCGTCGAGACGCACGTGCGCAACATCCTCGGCAAGCTCGGGCTCGCCAACCGGAACGAGCTACGTGCCGCATCTCAGTACCGGCACTGAGTTCCGCCGGGCCGGCGGCCGCCAGGCTGAGCGGCATGACGACATCAGTGCGAACCATCCCGCGGCCCGGCACCTACACCCTCGACCCCCGGCGCTCGACGTGCCGGCTCACCGCCACCCACGTCTTCGGCTTGAAACCCGTGACGGCCACCGTCGATCTGCGCGGCGGCACCGTGACCGTCGCCGATGATCCGGCCGCGTCGACCGCCTCGGCCGTGCTCGAGGCGGGCAGTTTCCGCAGCGACGACGAGCGCCGCAACCGCGACGTCACCGGCCGGAAGTTCCTCGACGCCGAGCAGCATCCGACGATCGCCTTCCGCAGCACCGGTTGCCGCCGGGGCGAGAGCGGCTGGCTGCTCGACGGCGTCCTGCGGGTGCGGGGCGTCGACAGCGCGGTGACACTCACCATCGACGTCGCCGAGTCCACGGGCGACGGCTGCCACTTCGTGGCCTCGGCCACGGTCGACCGGGTGGCCGCCGGAATCGGCACGGGCCGGGCGATCATCGCCCGGCCCGTGCGGATCCGCCTTGATCTGAGGGCGAACTAGCGCGCGCTGCGCCGTCCGCCGACGCGGGTGCCGGCCGAGAATGCGGCCGCGCCGCCGCCGGACTGGCTGGTGTGGACGGGCTTGGACCCGCTGCGCGTCTGGCCCGCGTGGGACGACGCCGAGCGCTGCTGGCCCGCGTTGCCGGCCCCGCCGGCGCCGCGACGACCGCGCGACGACGAGGACTTCTGAGCCGGCACCGCGGCCTCGGACGGGCCACGTCCACGGCCGGCGCCGCCGCGGGCCCGGCGCGGGCGGGAGCCCGAAGGGGCGGCCGTGCGGGCCGGAGCGGCGGCGGCCGGAGCCACCGGCGCGGGCTTGACGAACGTGCGCTCGCCCGGCGCCAGCTCGGCCAGCAGCGGGTCGCCGGGGCGGGTGCGGCTGGTCTTCGGGCGCACCCCGGCCTTGCGGGTCAGGTCGCGCACCTCGGACTGCTGGTCGTCGGTCATCAGCGTGATCACCGTGCCCTGGTTGCCGGCCCGGGCCGTGCGGCCCGAGCGGTGCAGGTAGGCCTTGTGCTCGACCGGCGGGTCGGCGTGGATCACCAGGCCGACGTCGTCGACGTGGATGCCGCGGGCCGCGATGTCGGTGGCCACCAGCGTCTCGGCGCTGCCGTCGCTGAACGCGGCCAGGTTGCGGTTGCGGGCGTTCTGGGCCAGGTTGCCGTGCAGCTCGACGGCGGGCACCCCGGCCGCGACCAGCTGGCGGGTCAGCACCTTGGCCCGGCGCTTGGTGCGGGTGAAGACGACCGTACGGCCGGGGGCCGCGAGCAGGTCGACCAGCACCGGGAAGCGGTCGTCACCCCGTACGTGCAGAACGTGGTGGGACATCTCGACCGGCGCCTCGGTGGCCGAGTCGACCGAGTGGGTCACCGGCTTGTGCAGGAAGCGCTTGACCAGCACGTCGACACCGTTGTCGAGGGTGGCCGAGAAGAGCATGCGCTGGCCGTCGCGCGGGGTCTGCTCCATGAGCCGGCGCACGACCGGCAGGAAGCCCAGGTCGGCCATGTGGTCGGCCTCGTCGAGCACGGTGATCTCGACCGAGTCGAGCGACGCGTGGCCGTTGCGCAGGTGGTCGTCGAGCCGGCCGGGGCAGGCCACGACCACGTCGACGCCGGCCTTCAGACCCTTGATCTGCGGGTTGGCGCCGACGCCGCCGAAGACGGTGATCGTGCGCAGGCCGAGCTTGGCCGCCAGCGGGGCCAGCGTCGCGTCGATCTGGGTGGCCAGCTCGCGGGTCGGGGCCAGGATCAGCGCACGCGGCCGGCCAGGGCGGCGCGGCGACTTCGACGCGGCCAGGCGGGCCAGCAGGGGCAGGACGAACGCGTACGTCTTGCCGGAACCGGTGCGGCCCCGGCCCAGCACGTCACGGCCGGCGAGCGAGTCGGGCAGCGTGGCGGCCTGGATGGGGAACGGGGTGGTGATGCCGAGTTCGGCGAGGGCCGTGGTGAGCACGGCGGGCACGCCGAAATCGGTGAAGGTGGTCATGTAGCGGAAGCTCCTGAGCTGTTGAAAGGTCGTCCTGCCCGGCGCAACTATTGCTCTCAGTTGCGGCGCGTGGTGGCCGATCCGAGGGACGGTGCGGCGCTGATGAGCGAGCACCCGTCCAAGGCGGCCCGAGGCAAGACTGGGCGGGCCGCGTGATCAAGCATACCCGCGCTCCGGAATCGGGGATGCCGGGCCGGGAAGCAACCACCTTGCACCCGTACGAGACCCATTTCGCACTTTATCGGGATCACCTTTCTTCTCAGTGCCGGGAACCCCCCTCCCGGCCTGGTTCGCGAGGAGACCCCCCAACATGAGCGGTGCCACATTTGCTGCCGACCGCCGTCGCGAGAACCGTGGTGGCGAGGACCGCCGCCGCGAGGACCGCGTCCAGGCCCACATGCCGCTCGTCGGCCATCTGGTCCGCGAGATGCTGGCGCGGGTCCCGGCGCACGTCAACCGGGACGACCTGCTCTCGGCCGGATACGCGGCCCTGGTGCACGCGGCCCGGGGCTACGACGAGGACCGCCAGGTTCCGTTCGCCCGGTTCGCGGCCGCCCGCGTCCGGGGCGCCCTGCTCGACGAGCTGCGCGGCCTCGACTGGGCCAGCCGCTCGGTGCGGCAGCGGGCCCGGCGAACCGACGGCGCCCGTCAGGAACTGACCGCCGAGCTGGGCCGCGTGCCCACCGTCCGCGAGGTGGCGGACCGTCTCGGCTGCTCGGTCGAGGACATCGAGCACGCCGACGACGACGTCCAGCGCGCGGTGGTGTTCAGCCTGCAGGGCTTCGCCACGGCCGGCGCCGAGGACATGGTGACCGAGCCCAGCGCCGGTCCCGAGGAGATGCTGCTGATGCGCGAGCGTCTCGGTTACCTGCGTCACGCCATCGAGGCGCTGCCCGAGCGGCTGCGCGTGGTGGTGCAGGGCTACTTCTTCGAGGAGCGGCCGATGGCCCGCATCGCCGAGGAACTGGGCGTCACCGAGTCGCGTGTGTCACAACTGCGCGCCGAGGCGCTGACCCTGCTGCGGGACGGCCTGAACACGCACCTCGATCCGTCGCTGGCGGCGCAGACCCCGGCCAAGGAGGGCTGCGTGGCGCGCCGCCGGGCCGCCTACTACGACCAGATCGCGTCCCGCGGCGACCTGCGCACGCGGCTCTCGCTGACCGGCCCGGACGGCCTGCCGGTGGCCGCCTGAAGTCTTCACCTAGTGGTTCGGTGCCCGCCGCGGTTCGCGGCGGGCACCGGGGTGTTTCCGGGGGACGGTTACTGGTTGGCGCAGGTGCCGGCCTTCTTCTGGGCCGCGATGGCCTTGGCCGCGCCCTGCTTGTAGAGGGCGAGACCCTCCTTGGCCGGCTCGAGCTTCCAGGCGTCGGCCTCGTAGACCATCGTGTAGGACTGGGCGGCCACGAGCTGCTTGGCGATGACGACGGCCCGGTCGGTGCCCTCCATGCGGGCGCTGGTGAGCTGGATCGCCAGGCCCTTGCGGGAGCAGGCCTGGTTCAGCTTCACGTAGTCGTCCTTGCTGATCGCCTGCTTGCCGGCGGCGGTGTACATGTCCCAGGCGCCGGCGAAGTCGCCCCCGGCGAATCGGTCGAAGACCGTCTGGGCGGCCGACTTGGCGCCGTCGATGGTCTTGGCCTCGGGGCCGCCCGCGGCCGCCTGGGCGGCGTTGCCGGCCGGGGCCTCGTCGTCGCCGGTGCACGCGGAGGAAAAGGCGAGGGTGGCGGCAGCGATGAGGGCGAGCGCGCCGAGGCGTCGGATCGGGTGGTTGTGGGTCATGCCCGGGTTAAAGCGGATCGGCGGTCGTGCGTAACGGCTCGCCGTAAAGCATGACCGATAGACGACAATTTCCCGGCGAGCCGTAACCTGCCATCGATGCGCTAGTCTGGTCGTTTGCCGAGCAATAAAAAAGCGGCCGTCAATGGGCCGCTGAGCCCGAATGTTACCACAAAGGGGAGTGGCTTTGTCAAGCTCCGCCGCGGCCGACCTCGAAGCCGAACAGGCGTACCTCACCACCCTCTACAACCGGCTGGACGGCCTGCGTACGCAGGCTGACGAGCGTCTTCGTGCCATTCTGCTCGAGGGCGGCGGCACCCCGCAGGGCCGCGCCCAGCGCGAGGCGACACGCTCCCATTACGCCGAACAACTGGCGCAGATGAATGCCGTGGAAAACGGCCTCTGCTTCGGACGGCTCGATTTCGCCGCCGACCAGCCGCGCTACATCGGACGGATCGGACTGTCCGCCGAGGAACACGATCGTGACCCGCTTCTCGTCGACTGGCGGGCCCCGGCCTCCCGGGCCTTCTATCTGGCCACCGCGGTGTCGCCCGACGGAGTGACCCGCCGCCGCCATCTGCGCACCAGGGGCCGGCTGCTGACCGCCATCGACGACGAGGTGCTCGACCTCGAAGCCGGCGGGAGCGGCGGCCGTGAAGACGTGACCGGCGAGGCCGCGCTGCTGTCGGCGCTGACCGCCAACCGTACGGGCCGTATGCGCGACATCGTCGAGACGATCCAGGCCGAGCAGGACGAGGTGATCCGGGCCGGGCTCAACGGCGTGATGGTGGTGCAGGGCGGCCCCGGCACCGGCAAGACCGCCGTCGCGCTGCACCGCGCGGCCTACCTGCTCTACACCTATCGCGGTCAGCTGACCAAGCAGGGCGTGCTGATCCTCGGGCCCAACCCGACGTTCCTGCGCTACATCTCGCAGGTGCTGCCCTCCCTCGCGGAGACCGGCGTGCTCCTGGCCACTTTGGGGGACATGTTTCCCGGCGTACGGGCCCGGGCCGTGGAACCCCCCGCCGCCGCGGCGCTGAAGGGTCGCACGGCGATGCTCGACGTCCTGGCCCGCGCGGTCGCCGACTGGCAGACCGTGCCCGAGACGTATGTCGAGGTGGATCACGACGGTTACCCGCTGCGGATCGAGCGCTCGGTGCTCGAGGACGCCCGGGCCGTGGCCCGCCGGTCCGACCGCCCGCACAACGTGGCCCGGTCGATCTTCGTCACCGAGGCCATCCACGCGCTGTCGCTGCAGATCGCCGAGCGCATCGGCGCCGACCCGCTGGGCGGGGAAAATCTGCTCTCCGAGGCCGACCTGGCCGAGACCCGGCGCGAGCTGCGCGAAGACATCGACGTCCAGCAGGTGCTCTTCGACTTCTGGCCGGTTCTGACCCCGCGCCGCGTGCTGCGCGAGCTGCTGACCGACCCCGACCGGCTCGGCCACGCGGCCCCCGGCCTGACCGAGGCCGAACGGGCGCTGCTGCTGCGCGACCGCGAAGCCCGCTGGACCCCGGCCGACGTGCCGCTGCTCGACGAACTGGCCGAACTGCTGGGCGTCGACGACACCCTCAAGGCCCGGCAGGCCGCGCAGGAGAGGCGGGAGGCGATCGAGTACGCCGAGGGTGTGCTCGAGATCGTCGAGGGCTCCCGGTCGCTCGACTTCGAGGACCAGGAGGAGGAGATCCTGTCCGCGACCGACGTCGTCGACGCGAGCGCGTTCGTCGAGCGGCACGAGGTGCTTGACACCCGTACCGCCGCCGAGCGGGCCGCCGCCGACCGTACGTGGGTCTTCGGTCATGTGATCGTCGACGAGGCGCAGGAGTTGTCCCCGATGGCGTGGCGGCTGCTCATGCGGCGCTGCCCGAGCCGCTCGATGACCGTGGTCGGCGACGTGGCCCAGACCTCGGAACTGGCCGGCACCACGACGTGGGAGCAGGTCTTCGAGCCGTACGTGGCCCAGCGCTGGAACCTGGTCGAGCTGACCGTGAACTATCGCACTCCGGCCGAGGTGATGGCGGTGGCGGCCGACGTGCTGGCGGCGGTCGACCCGGCGCTGGAACCGCCCCGGTCGGTGCGGACGGCCGGCGTCGAGCCGTGGGCGCTGCGGGTGCCGGCGGTCGCGCTGGGGGCCGAGACAATTGCGGCCGTACGGCTCGAGGCCGCCGAAGCCGGCGAGGGGCGCGTGGGGGTTCTGGTTCCCGAAGCGCGTCAGGCGGATCTGGGCCGCGCTCTCGTCGAGGCGGTGCCCGGTGCGGCCGTGGGGGAGCAGCCCGACCTGCTCAACCAGGTCGTGCTGATGACCGTGCGGCAGGCCAAGGGGCTCGAGTTCGACTCGGTGATCGTGGTCGAGCCCGACCAGATCATCGCGGAGTCGCCGCGGGGGTTGTCCGACCTTTACGTGGCGGTCACCCGGGCCACGCGGCGGCTCGGTGTGCTGCACACAGCCGATCTGCCGAAGGTGCTCAGCGCGTTGGCATAAATGGTTGTGGGGGGCTCGGCATCTGCCGAGCCCCCCACTTTGTTCTGGTCTTGTTCAGGTCTGGTTCAGGTCAGACGGCCGCCGCGAGCGGGCCGCGGCTGTACGCGGTGTGGCCGTGCGCGTTGGTCATCGCGAGCCGGCTGTGCATCGTGGTGCTCTCGGCGATGCTGTTGTAGTAGCTGGCCCGGCGGCGGGCGGTGATGCTCTCCGGGTTGTCCGGAACCGGCGCCAGCTCGGGGTTCAGGTGCGTGTTGAGACCGTCCTTGAGCAGCGACAGCGCCTCGGCGCGCAGCTGCGACACCCGCGACTCGGTCACGCCGAGGTCGGCCGCGATGTCGGCCATCGGACGCTCCTGCAGGAAGTACTCGGTGATGACGACCTGCAGACGCTCCGGCAGCGAGCTGATCGCGTGGTGCAGGTAGCCGATCTGCTCACGGCGCAGCAGCATGTCCTCCGGGCCCGGGGTCTTCTCGGTGACCAGGTCGTCGGCGCTGCTGGTGGTGAAGCCCTGCAGCGACAGCACGGTCGCGCGCTGCACGTCGGTGTCGGTCTGCTTGAGGTCGGTGGTCGTGGTGCCGAGGGCCTGGGCCAGCTCGTCGGCGGTGGGCGTGCGGCCCAGCGTCGTGGTCAGGGCCTGGCGGGTGGTGTCGGTGGCGCGGGCCTTCGTACGCACCGAGCGGGTCGCCCAGTCGAGAGCGCGCAGCTCGTCGAGGATGGCGCCGCGGATGCGGGTGCTCGCGAAACGGTGGAACGGGATGCCGCGCTGCGGGTCCCAGCCGCGGGCCGCGGTGACCAGGGCGTGCAGGCCGGCGCTGGTCAGGTCGTCGCGGTGGATGTGGTTGGGGATGCGGCTGAGCATGTCGCGCACCAGGTGGCCGACGAGCGGCATGTGGGTGCGGATCATCTCCTCCTGCTCGGCAGCGGACAGAACCGTGACGGCGGCGGTGTCGGCAACGATGTCGGCAGCGTTCGCGATGGTGGTCATGTGTGGTTCCCCCCGTTGTCGGCGGCCCGTTTCGCAGCGGGCTCGTCGGCGTGACACAAGGAGGTTCGGCGGGGGATCGGTGCAGGCTAAGCGCCGATGAGGTGCGGACCGGTTGCCGTTGGGCGGGTTGCTTCGCGCTCTCTTTCCGCGCTCCCGGCGGTCGCGTTTCTGTGCCTCTGGTCTCGGCCGCAGCTGTGCTTCTGGTTTCGCCCGCAGCTGTGCTTCTGGTTTCGCCCGCAGCTGTGCTTCTGGTTTCGGTCGCGGCTGTGGGTTGGTTGAGAACTCGGGCCCGTGACTTTGCGCGATTGCCCCGGGCTGGCACCTTTGGCGCATGGACCTCACCGACAGCGCCTGGCTGATCAACCTGATCGCCGGCGTCGCGATCGCCGTGGGCGTGGTCGGCGTAGTCGTCCCGGTCGTGCCCGGCCTCCTGCTGAGCTGGGCCGGGGTGCTGTTCTGGGCCATCTTCGGCGAGGGCAGCGGCGCCGTACGCTGGCTGGTCTTCGGCGTGGCGACCGCGGTGGCCCTGCTCGGCGGCCTGATCAAATACATGGTTCCCGGCCGCCGCCTGAAGAACGCGGGCGTCCCCAACTCGGCCCTGCTGGCCGGCGGCGTGCTCGGCGTGGTCGGCTTCTTCGTGATCCCGGTGCTCGGCCTGCCGCTCGGCTTCGTGCTCGGCGTCTACCTGGTCGAACGCGCCCGCCTGGGCCCCGGCCAGGCCTGGCCCTCCACCAAGTACGCACTGCACGCGGCCGGCATGGCCATGCTGATCGAGTTCACCGCGGCCCTGGCGGTGGCCGTCGTCTGGGTGTTCGGCCTGCTGTGGTCAGGCTGGGCCCTGCCCTGAACTGACACTCAGGTCACACGTGTCGCCCTGTGGATAACCCGATGGTGGCCCTCCCCGCGGCGTATTTTTTGGCCAGCCCCCTGGGAGCGGTGGGGTGGGCAAGTTGCGGCTTGATCAGTGGTCCGGCTGGGCGAAAGAAAGCCATTTGGGCTGGTCAAACGCGCGCCGACGGCCTGCGGCGCGGATTCAGCGGGCTTGTGGGGCGGTGCTGGGTCAGCGGGCCCGTGCGGTGGGGCGTCGGCGGCGGCGCTGGGTCAGCAGGAGCAGCAGCGGGGCGCCGCCCAGCAGCAGCGCGACGGAGGCGGCTGCGGCGACCGTCAGCACCTTCGGTGGCTCGCCGCGTGTGGGCTGTGTGGCTGCGGGTGGGGCACCGGCGGGCTTCTGGGTGGGGGACGGCTCGGGAGCGACCTCCTGCGGGGAGACCAGCTTGCCGACCGACTCGTCCTTCGGCAGGGCGAAACCCCAGTCGAGCAGGGCCGCGCCCTGCTGATAGCCGCGCATCGGGCGGGCCTCGGCGCCCAGCAGGGTCACCACCAGGCGGCGGCCGTTGCGTTCGGCCGCGCCCACGTAGCTGTGCCGGGCCACCGTGGTGAAGCCGGTCTTGCCGCCCAGGGCGCCCTCGTAGTTGAAGATCAGCTTGTTCTCGTTCTGGAACTGGAACCCGCCCTTCTTCAGCTGGGGCTGGGCGGGCATCTGGGCGCTCCGGGTCAGCACATAGCGGCGGAAGTCGGCGTTGGCGAAGCAGACCCGGGCGATCAGCGCCAGGTCGTACGCGCTGGTGAACTGGCCCTTGCCGTCGAGGCCGGACGGGGTCACAGCGTGGGTCTGCCAGGCGCCGATCCGCTTGGCCAGCGCGTTCATCTCGCCCACGGTCTTCGCCACGCCGTCGGTGCCGCCGCCACCGGCGAGCCGGGCCAGCGCGTTCGCGGCGTCGTTGCCCGAGTTGAGCATCAGGCCCAGCCAGAGGGTCGAGATCGGGTATTTGCCGCCGACCACCAGGCCCACCGCCGAGCTGCCGGGCTCGATGTCGAGATCGCCGCGGGTCACGGTGATCCGCTGGTCGGGGTCGAGCTTGTCGATCACGGTGGCCGCCAGCAGCGTCTTCTGCACGCTGGCGGGGGTCTGGTAGACGTGGGGCCCGCAGCCGCCCAGGACCTCGCCCGTGTCGAGGTCGGCGACCATCCAGGTGGTCGCCGTGACCGCCGGCGGTGACTTCACGCCGGGCGGGATCACCAGGCCGTGGGTGGCGAGCGCGTCGCCGCCGATCGCGCTGCCGACCGGGTCGTCCGGCGGCGGAACCGGCCGGGGCGGGCGGTTGGCCGGCGGCGCCACCTTGGGCTTGGGACAGGGGACCTCGG
The DNA here is from genome assembly GCF_016834655.1 of Paractinoplanes ovalisporus. GTDB lineage: Bacteria > Actinomycetota > Actinomycetes > Mycobacteriales > Micromonosporaceae > Actinoplanes > Actinoplanes ovalisporus. The sequence continues at coordinate 47,954 of NZ_JAENHP010000020.1, read as the reverse complement.
CCGCGGCCCGACCGGCGTGAGCCACGAGCGGCGCGACCCCACCGGGGCCGGCCGACAGAGCGAGGGGCGCGGCTCCAGCGGGGCCGGCGGGAAGAGCGAGGGGTGCCACCCCAGCCGGGCCGGGAGCAGCGAGAGGCGCGGCCGCAGCGGGGCCGGCGGGAACAGCGAGGGGGACGAGCAGGGCGGCACCGCACGCCGCCAGGACGCGACGGATCAAGGCCAGGAGACCCCCGCCTCGAGCCGCTGGTCGAGCAGCTGCCGCAGCGGGATCGTCTCGCCGTCACCGCCGCCCGCGCCGACGATCAGCCGGGGCATGCTCGGGGTCAGCTCGGCGCCGGTGAAGCGGGCGCGCAACGAGGCCGGCACGGTCAACACGTAGTACTCCCCGTCCTCGCCCACGGCGACCGACCGGTTCGACTTGAGATACCACCCCCGCACATGGGTCCGGTACGTGGCGCGGCCGTCGAAGGTTCGAGCCATCAGCATGTGTGGTGTCAGCCCGTGGTCGCCGGCCTTTCGCACGAACTCGTCGATCAGGGCCGCGGCCTCGCGGGCCTCGGCCGCCCGGCCGGCCTCGAGCGCGGCGGCGTGACCGGCGATAGCCTGCCGTCGCTGTTCCTGCCAGTCGGCGTCGCGCTCCATGCCCGCGACACTAGCGCCTGCTTCGTGGCTGAGGCGAGGCCGCGGCGGGGTCCGGCCCCCGGCTGCGAAACGGGCGCCGGGTGATGTCCGGCCGCCCGTCCCAGCCGAGTTTTCCGCTCTGATTCCGGTGAATGCCTGGGGTCCCCATTCAATAACCGGGCGGCCGGGGGAGAAAAAAGAATTGCTAATCCGCGCCGGACAGTTGCGCGCGAAGGCCGTTCCGAGCAACACTTGGCGCGGTTGGTCGGGCGGACTCGGGAGTCGTCATGGCGCGGCAGGTAATCACCACTCTGATCGACGATCTGGACGGAAAGACGGCGGACCGCACGGTCGAGTTCAGTCTGGACGGCATTAACTACACGATCGACCTTTCCGAGGCCAATGCGGGGAAGCTGCGTAAGGCCCTCGACCCGTACATCAACGCCGGCACCCGGCTCGGGCGCTCGTCCGGCCGCATCCCGCCCCGGCGTCCCGGCGCGGGCCGCACCGCGGGCTCCCGCGACGAAAACCGCCAGATCCGCGAGTGGGCGACGGCCAACGGGCATCAGATTTCCGAGCGCGGCCGCATTCCACAGAGCGTGACGCAGGCATACCGCGCGGCGAACGGGCGCTGACCGCACGCACCCGCGCCACGTGCAAATTGCGTACCACGAAAGGCGTTGCCGCCTTTTCGCCGGCCGCATACCAACGTGACTTGCGCAGCCAATGCGTGATCACGCCGGCGCGCCCAGGACCCACAGTCGTCGCGCCGCGGCCCGGCGAATAGTCGTTGGCAAGTGCGGGTTCAGATAGTGCGGCATCGACCGCCCCGCGAACGGGACTCGGCGAACGGCGGTGCTGAATCAGGCCGTACGGCGGGATTCGTCTTCCTCTTCGCCGCCGGCCGCCGCCGCGAAGGCGCGCAGCGAGTGCACCAGCTCCTCGCGATCGCCGGGCGACATGCGCTTCAGCACCTCTTCGAGGGCCAGGCGCCGCCGTTCCCGCAACTCGTCGAGCAACCGCTGCGCCGACGGGGTGAGCAGCAACCGCACCTCGCGCCGGTCCCGTGGGTCGGGCACGCGGCGCAGCAGGCCGGTGGCCTCGAGACGGTCACAGAGCCGGCTGGCCGACGACGGCACCACCTCGAGCGCCTCGGCCAGGCGGCTCATGTTGGTGGTGTGCCGGTTGTCGGCCACGATGGCCAGCACCCGCAGCTGGGCCGGCGGGACGCTCGGGCTCTGGCCCAGGCCGGCCGACTCGAGCACCGTCATGAGCGCGTCAGCTGTCGACTCGACGGCCGACGCGACGTCGGTGACCCGGTCCATGGCGGATGCGTTCCTGTTCGTCAGACGTACTCGGCCCTGCGCCCGCACTGCCACTACCCGCCCGGCCGGAGCTTCATGCCGACTGGCGCAGCCAATCCAGGCAGACGATGACGGCGTCGTCGTCCGGGTCGGAACCGGCGTGGTATTCGCGCAAGGCTCGGATCACCGTACCCACCGCCTCGGTCGGTGGCTGCAGGCGCGTCCGTCGCAGCGCGGTGAGCAGTCCGGATTCACCGTACGGGGAACGGCCGCCGGGTGCCGCCGCGTGCACGCCGTCGCTCACCACGAGCAGGCGGTCGCCGGGCTCGAGCTGGAACTTCTGAGTTTCGTAACGGCTGTCGCCGAACATGCCGAGCGGCAACTGTTGTTCCAAACTGACCGCGCGGATGTCACCGTCGTGCGCGACCAGGGCCCGGGGCGAGCCGGCGTCGACCGCCTCGATCGTGCCGCCGGTCAGGTCGATCTCGAGCAGCAGCGTGGCCACGTGCAGGCCGCCGCCGTACCGCGAGTAGACCGCGTCGGAGGCCAGCTCGGCCTGCTCGACGATGTTGGCGCCGGAGCGGCGGGCGTTGCGCATGGCGTTGACCGCGACCGTGGTCAGCAGCGCCGCCTCGATCCCGTCGCCGTCGCCGTTGAGCACGGTGAGGGTGAGCCGGTCGTCGGTGACCGCCCAGTCGTAGTGGTCGCCGTACATCGCGTACGCGGGCTCGAGCTGGCCGGCCAGCTGGAAGCGCTCGCCGCTCAGCGAACGACCGGGCAGCAGGTCCCACTGGAGTTCGGCGGCCATGGTGAGGCGCTGCCGGCGGACGATTTGGCGGTAGCGGTCGGTGTCCTTGTCGGCGGCGCGCAGACCCAGGGCGAGCTCGTCGGCGACGGTCGTGAGCTCGGCGCGCAGCTCGCTCGTGGGCGTTTCGGTGAGGTCGATCCGCAGCACGCCGAGGCGGTCGCCCCACGTGGTCAGCGGCAGCAGCAGGCGCCGCGACCCGTTGTCGACGATCGGCTGCTGGCTGCCGAAGCAGCGCTGCTCGAGGGCTCCGCCGGTGGGTGACTCGGGATCGAGCAGGGGCCACAGGGAACTCAGGGTGAGGTCGCTGAGCAGCAGTTCGACGTCGCTGACGGGAAACCAGGTGCGCAGGTGCTCGGCCACGACCTCGGGGAGACGATCAGGCGGCGCGGAACGCAGGAACGAGCCAACAGATGCCGGACGGACGGACACTTCATCTCCCCTTCTGTGAGGCGTGAGGGCAATAGTTGCCGAGGAGCAAGCATCATATGCGCTTGTCTCCCGTCGGCCGACACGAGGTACTGGTCGTGTCCTATGCGAACGACTTCTCGAAATGGATCAAGCTGCCTCGCCTCGGCACGGAGTGCATGCGGACGTTCTCGCCCAGGGCCTTGATCAGGAAAAGCCCGCGGCCGCTCTCGTTCGAGGCGTCCGTGTGCCCGCCGACCGCCTCGGGGTCGAACCCGTCCCCGGTGTCGCGCACGTCGATCGAGCAGTGGTGGTCGGCCACGTCGAGGCTCACCTCGAAGTTCTCGGCGCCGTTGGCGTGCCGCACGACGTTGGAGCACGCCTCGGTGATCGCGATCTCGAGGTCGTCCTGGGCGTCCCGGTCGATGTGCAGGACGGCCAGAGCGGAGCGCAGCATCCGGCGGACGGTGGGCACACTGCCCGCCTCACGAGGGAGATCCAGCTGGACTGTCATACGCATGCTCTTGTGGTTCCCGCTCTGCCCGGGCGTTAATCGTGGCCGGCGCCGCAGCACCTCATCCGATCATCGCCGAAAAACGTGTTATCCATGGACGGCTTGGGCGTCTCCCTTCCCGTGGCCGGCAAGGGCCCACGGCACGGACGTCCGACGGAAGGCTGAACAATGGCGGAGCAACCCGACATCGCGGTCGTGATCGCCGCTCGCGACGGCGACCCGGTGGCGGTCGACCGGCTCGTGGCCGGCTATCTGCCGCTGGTCTACACGATCGTCGGCCGGGCGCTGGAGGGTCACGCCGACGTCGACGACGTGGTGCAGGACGTGATGCTGCGGGTGCTGCGCAACCTGGGTGACCTGCGCGAGCCCGAGGCGTTCCGGTCGTGGCTGGTGGCCATCACGGTCCGCCAGGTGCGCGAGCGGTTCCGGGCCCGGCGCGGCGCTCCCGAGGCGCTGGTGCACGAGGACGTCCGCGACCCCGGCGCCGACTTCACCGACCTGTCGATCACCCGGCTCGAGCTCAGCGGCCAGCGCCGCGAGACCGCCGAGGCGACCCGCTGGCTCGACGAGGACAACCGCGAGCTGCTCGCGCTGTGGTGGCTGGAGGCCTCGGGCGAGCTCACCCGCGACGAGATCGTCGAGGCCATGGACGTCACCCGCCAGCACGCGGCGGTGCGCATCCAGCGGATGAAGGGCCAGCTCGAGACGGCCCGGGTCGTGGTGCGGGCGCTCGCCGCCAGCCCGGCCTGCCCCGACCTGCAGCTGCTGACCACCGAGTGGGACGGCCGGCCCAGCCCCCTGTGGCGCAAGCGCATCGCCCGTCACACGCGCGAGTGCCGCTACTGCTCCCCGGCCTGGAACGGGCTCGTGGCGGCCGAGCGGCTGCTGGCCGGCATGGCCCTCGTGCCGCTGCCGGCCGGTCTCGTCGGCAAGGGCGCGCTGGCCTCGCTGGGTGCCGGTGGTGGCACCGCGGCTACAAAAGCGGCGGCCGGCGCCGCCGCGACCAAGGCCGGCGGCGCGGGTGGCTCCCACCTCGCGGCCAAGGTCGGCTTCAGCCTTTCCCGCAAGGTCCTCACCGCCGCGCTGTCGACCACCGCGGTCGCGGGGGGCACGGCCGCCGTGGTCGTGACCCAGCAGCCCGACCCGCCGGTCACCACCGCCGCGATCGTCGCCCCGACCACCCGCCCGGCGCCCACGCCGACCACGGTCAAGCCGACCACGGCCAAACCGTCGCCGAGCGTCACCCCGAGCGCGAAGCCCAAGCCGACCACCAAGGCGCCGGCCGTGATCACGGCCAAGGCGAGCAAGAAGAAGGGCGTCGGCGTCTGGGAGTTCACCGGCACCAAGTCGGCCCTCGACGACGTCGGGGCCGGCTGGTACTACAACTGGTCGTCGAACAACAAGAGCATGCCCGGCCCGGCCGACGTCGAGTTCGTGCCGATGATCTGGGGCAAGGACAACGTCAACGACGCCACCCTGGCCGAGGCCAAGAAGGAGGGCGACGTCCTGCTCGGCTTCAACGAGCCGGACATGGACGGCCAGGCCAAGATGTCGGTCGAGGACGCCCTGGCCGACTGGCCCAAGTTGCAGGCGACCGGCATGCGGCTGGGCAGCCCGGCGGTCGCGTTCGGCGGCGACACCGCGGGCGGCTGGCTCGACCGGTTCATGACCGGGGCCATGGACAAGGGCTACCGAGTCGACTTCATCACGTTGCACTGGTACGGATCGGACTTCTCGGCGGCCGCGGTCAACCAGTTCCTGGGGTACGTCGATGCCGTGCACAAGCGGTACGGCAAGCCGATCTGGATCACCGAGTACGGCCTGATGAACTTCGGTGGTTCCCCCAAGTACCCGACGCAGGCCCAGCTCGTGACGTTCATCGACGGCTCGACCAAGGGCCTGGAGAAGCGGTCGTTCATCGAGCGCTATGCCTGGTTCGGCCTGCCCGCCGTCGGTGACAGCGTCGATTTCGGGCTCTACAAGGACGGGAACAGTCCCACCGAGGCCGGAAAGGCGTACAAGGCCGCGGGGTAACGTCAGGATCATGATTCGGTTCGGGTACAAGGCTTCGGCGGAGCAGTTCCCGCCGGCGGAACTTCTCAAGTACGGCGTGCTGGCCGAGGAGCTGGGGTTCGACTCGGTCTTCGTCAGCGATCACCTGCAGCCGTGGCGGCACGACGGCGGGCACGCTCCCGCCGCCCTGCCGTGGCTGGGCGCGCTGGCCGCCCGCACCGAGCGCGTGCTGATCGGCACCAGCGTGCTCACGCCGACGTTCCGCTACCACCCGGCCGTGGTCGCGCAGGCGTTCGCCACGCTCGGCTGCCTCGCGCCCGGGCGGGCGATCCTCGGCGTCGGCTCCGGCGAGTCGCTCAACGAGGTGCCGCTCGGGCTCGAGTGGCCCGACGGCAAGGAGCGGTTCGCCCGCCTCAAGGAAGCGGTGCTGCTGATCCAGAAGCTCTGGACCGAAGACCGGGTGACGTACGAGGGGCAGTTCTACAAGACCGAGAACGCCACCATCTACGACAAGCCCGAGACCCCGGTCCCGATCTACATCGGCGCCTCCGGCCCGGCCGCCACCCGGCTCGCCGGCCGCATCTCGGACGGTTTCATCACCACCAGCGGCAAGGGCCACGCGCTCTACACCGACACGCTGCTGCCCGCCGTCAAGGAGGGCGCCGAGAAGGCCGGCCGCAAGATCGACGACCTCGACCTGATGATCGAGGTCAAGGTCAGCTTCGACGACGACCTGCAGAAGGCGCTCGACGACACCCAGCACTGGGGCGCGCTGGCCCTCTCGCCCGACGAGAAGACCGGCGTGGAGGACCCGATCGAGATGCAGCGGCTCTCCGACGCGCTGCCGGTCGAGCGCACGGCCAGCCGCTGGATCTGCTCGTCCGACCCCGACGAGCACGTCGCCAAGGTCGTCGAATACCTCGACATGGGCTTCAAGCACCTGGTGTTCCACGCGCCCGGCCCCGACCAGGAGCGCTTCCTGCGCCTGTACTCCGAGCGCATCCTGCCGCAGCTGCGCGCCCGCAGCTGAGAGAGCCGAAAACCTCAGCTCTCGGGCTTCTCCACCGCGCGGAGGCGGGCCCGGCGGCCGGACGTCGTGCCCGTCCCCTCGCCGTTGATCACCCGCAGGTCGGGCTGGGACTGCCGCACGCCGGGGATGCGACGCCGCCGCGAGCCGACCTCGCGCTTCACGGGCTGGGTCGCGCCCGGGGCGACGCGCCACGGCGTCTGGGCCGACCGGGGCTGCACGTCGGGCCCGCCCAGCCGTTCCGGGTGCCCGTCGCGCCAGGTCGCCGGCACGCCGTTGCGGGTGCTGCGCGTGTCGGCCCGGTGGAACGGTGGCTGGACGGGCGGCATCCAGGCGTGCTGCCGCTGGTCCGCCTCCGACCAGCCCTTGGTGCCGGTGAACCGCCTCACGGTGGTGCGTTCGCGGGTCAGCCGCTCGTGCGCGAGGCGTTCGGCGGCCAGCGCCTCGACCGCCCGGCGGTCCAAGGCCCGGCGACCAGCACCGGTCTCGTCGTTCAGCGGCGCGTGGCGTTCCGCACCGGCATAGGTGAGGTTGCGGACCGGGGTGGGCGGCGACCACACCGCCCGGTCGTGGCCGCCGCGCAGCTCGCCGAGGGCGGTGCGCAGCCAGTGCCGCAGGCGGGGACGGTCGGCGCCGGCGGCGCGGCGGACCGGGGGATAGGCGATCGTGGCGACCTCGGCCACGCGCAGGCCACGGGTGGCGGGCCGCAGGGCCAGCAACGGTCCGATCTCGGGGCCCTCGCCCCAGGCCGCGGCCGATCGGGTGCCCGGGTCGGCCAGGCCGAGGCCCGGCACGGCGTCGCGCCAGAACGCGGCGTACCCGAAACCGGGGTCGGTGCGGCGGATCCCGAGGACGGTGCTGAGGCACCAGATGAGCAACAGGTCGGCCCAGCGGCGGAAGCGGCCGCCGGTCAGATCGCGCCCGCCCGCCGAGTAGCGCGTGCCGAGCGCCACGTCGGCCCCCGCGACCAGCGCGTCCACGAAGCGCGGGATCTCGCCCGGGTCGGTCGAGCCGTCGCCGTTGAGGGTCACCACGATGTCGCCGTGCGCCGCCCGCACGCCGCACGCGATCGCGTTGCCCAGGCCGGGCCGGGTCGGCGGCACCATCGTCACGCCGGGACGCCCGGAGAGATCCGCGCCCGTGCCGACCACGATCACCTCGTCGACCCGGGGGAGTCCGCGCAGCATCAGGTGCAGGCCGGCGGAGTCGCGGGCCGGGATCACAACGCTTACGGAGGGTGACGATGTTCGGTGGTGGTTCGTCGCTGCGGAAAGCGGCGAAGGAGGCATGGCGGTGCTCCTCAGGCTGGTTCCTGATCAAGAAAACTACCGGTCGGCAACCGGACAGCAACTCACCGGAACGGTGGAGGGCGATCATCTTCGCGGTCTGTCCGGGGCCCGCCCGACGGCCCTCGGGGGTCCGATAAGGCCGGTTCGTCACTACGCTGCGTACGGGAATGGGGGTTTAGGGGTAGGGTTTGATCCGATGCGGGGAATGTCGGAAGACGAGGGGATCCAGCAGTGAAACTCGGCCTGCACATCTCGAACTTCACCTGGCCCGACGGGGCGCCCCGGCTCGGCCCGGTGCTCGCCGATATCGCTTCGGCCGCCGATCAGGCCGGCTTCGAGCGCATCAGCGTCATGGACCACTTCTGGCAGATCGGGGTGATCGGCCCGCCGGAGTGGGACATGCTCGAGGCCTATACGGCGCTCGGCTTCCTCGCTGCACATACAAAGAACGCGAAGCTGTTCACCATGGTTACGGGCGTCGTCTATCGAGAGCCCGGCCTGCTGGCCAAGGCGGTCACCACGCTCGACGTGCTCAGTGGCGGCCGGGCGATCCTCGGCATCGGCGCCGCCTGGAACGAGGAGGAGTCGCGCGGGCTGGGCCTGCCGTTCCCGCCCACCAAGGAGCGGTTCGAGCGGCTCGAAGAGGCCCTGCAGATCTGCAAGCAGATGTTCTCGGGCGACGAATCCCCGTACGAGGGAAAGCATTACCAGCTCGGCCGCACGCTCAACCATCCGCAGCCGCTGAGCCGCCCGCACCTGCCGATCCTGATCGGTGGCGGGGGCGAGAAGAAGACGCTGCGGCTGGTCGCGCAGTACGGCGACGCCTGCAACCTGTTCGCCGGGCCCGAGCTGCCGCACAAGCTCGACGTGCTCAAGCGGCACTGCGACGACGTCGGCCGCGACTACGACGAGATCCAGAAGACCGTGATGTACCGGTACGACCTGGGTGAGCGCGGCGAACGGGTCGGCGAGACCCTGAACGACCTGCGCGACCTGGCCCGTCTGGGCGTCGAGGTCGGGCACGGCGGTCTGCGCAACGCCTGGCAGCTCGATCAGTACGAGGTCTTCGCCAAAGAGATCATCCCGGCCGCGGAGGCGTTCTGAGCATGGCGATCGAGGCGGTGGTCTTCGACCTGGACGGCGTCATCATCGACACCGAGGAGGTCTGGGAGCAGGTGCGGCGGGGCTACGTCGCCGAGTACGACCGTGAGTTCCTGCCCGACACGCAGGACCGCATGATGGGGATGAGCACCCCGGAGTGGTCCGGTCACCTGGCGAACGACGTCGGGGTTCCCCGTACGCCCGAGCAGGTCGCCGACGACGTGCTGAGCCGGATGGCCGAGCGTTACCGCACGTCGCTCCCGCTCATCCCCGGCTCGATCGAGGCGGTGCAGCGTCTCGGCGCGCGCTTCCCGCTGGCCCTGGCCAGTTCGTCGGCCCGGGTCCTGATCGACCAGGTGCTCGAGACGGCCGGCCTGACCGACGCGTTCCGGGTCACCCTGTCGACCGAGGAGGTGCCGCGCGGCAAGCCGGCCCCCGACGTCTATCTGGCCGCCTGCGAGAAGCTGGGTTTCGCCCCGTCCGTCTGCGCCGCGGTCGAAGACTCCAGCAACGGCCTGCGCTCGGCGGGCGCGGCCGGTCTGGCCGTGATCGCCGTCCCGCACGGCGTCTACCCGCCGGCCGAGGACGCCCTCGCCCTGGCCTCCATGGTTGTCACCAATGTGTCCGAGTTGTCACCGGCGGTTATCGAAGGTCTCCGCTAGGACACATCCAGGTGTGAAAGATCTTCGAGTCGGGTAGTCCGCGGCTGACCTGCCTTGGAGGTGGCCTGTGGTAACTGCCGCGGAGAGTGGGCTACGGCTCGATCTCGACCTTTTCGACTACCTGATCCTCGTCCTGTACTTCGGCACCGTCCTGGGGGTTGGTTTCGCGGCGCGAAGAGCGATCAAGACCAGCGCCGACTTCTTCCTCTCCGGACGGTCGCTGCCGGCCTGGGTCACCGGCCTCGCGTTCGTGTCGGCCAACCTGGGCGCGCTCGAGATCCTCGGCATGGCCGCCAACGGCGCCCAGTACGGCCTTCTCACGCTGCACTACTACTGGATCGGCGCCGTCCCGGCGATGGTGTTCCTCGGCATCGTGATGATGCCGTTCTACTACGGCTCCAAGGTGCGCAGCGTCCCCGAGTTCCTGCGGCGGCGCTTCAACCGGCCGACGCACATCTTCAACGCGATCAGCTTCGCGGTGGCGCAGGTGCTGATCGCCGGCGTCAACCTCTTCGCACTGGCGCTCATCCTGGACGCGCTGCTCGGCTGGGAACTGTGGGTGTCGATCCTGGTCGGCGCCGCGATCGTGCTGACGTACATCACGATCGGCGGCCTGTCCTCGGCGATCTACAACGAGGTGCTGCAGTTCTTCGTCATCCTGGCCGGCCTGATCCCGCTCACGATCGTCGGCCTGGTCAAGGTCGGCGGCATCGACGGCCTGTTCGACGCCGTGCGCAGCGGCCCGCTCGGTGACGCCGCCCTGCACACCTGGTCGAACACCGGAAGCAGTGCCGACAACCCGCTCGGGGCCAACTGGATCGGCATCCTCTTCGGTCTCGGCTTTGTGCTGTCGTTCGGCTACTGGACGACCAACTTCGCCGAGGTGCAGCGTGCGCTCTCGGCCAAGGACATGAACGCGGCCCGCCGTACGCCCATCATCGCGGCCTTCCCCAAGCTGCTGATCCCGGCCGTGACCGTGATCCCCGGTCTGATCGCCGTCATCACGGTCAAGGGCCTGGGCGCCGACGAGGGTGACCTGACCTACAACAACGCGATCCCGCTGCTGATGCGCGACCTGCTGCCCAACGGCGTGCTCGGGGTCGCGGTGACCGGTCTGCTGGCGTCGTTCATGGCCGGTATGGCCGCCAACGTCAGCGGCTTCAACACCGTCTTCACATACGACATCTGGCAGGCCTACATCAAGAAGGGCCGCAGCGACGAGTACTACCTGCGGATCGGCCGGTACGCCACGATCGGCGGTGTCGTGATCGGCATCGGCACGGCGTTCATCGCCTCCGGCTACGGCAACATCATGGAGTACATCCAGCAGCTGTTCTCGCTCTTCAACGCCCCGCTGTTCGCCACGTTCATCGTCGGCATGTTCTGGAAGCGGATGACCCCGTGGGCCGGGTTCTGGTCGCTGGTGCTCGGCTTCATCGCCTCGCTGGCCCTCTACGTGGCCTACCTGACCGACGCGATCGCGTTCAACTCGGCGCTGGAGCAGAGCTTCTGGGGCGCCGGTGTGGCCTTCGTGACGGCGGTCATCGTGGCCGTCGCGGTCACCTTCTTCACCCCCTCGAAGCCCGACGACGAACTGCGTGGTCTCGTCTACGGCCTCGGCGGCACCTCCGGCGGCGAAGTGATCGTCTCCGGCGAGAAGGTCTGGTGGCGCAACCCGGTGGTGCTCGGCGTGACCGCGGTCGTGCTGGCCCTCGCCCTGTACATCCCGGTCTGGTAAGGAGGAGTCGCGATGGCGGAGAACGACCAGGTCGACGAGAAGAAGCTCTCGGCCGCGGCAAGGCTTTTCGACGTACGGCGGGTGATCGGTGGCCTGTTCGTCGTCTACGGCGTGATCGTCACGCTGATCGGCCTCTTCGACAGCCAGGCCGAGATCGACAAGGCGGAGGGCGTCCGGATCAACCTCTGGATGGGCCTCGGCATGCTGGTCCTGGGACTGCTGTTCCTCCTGTGGCTCCGGCTCAATCCCCCCAAAACGCCCGACCCGTCGGATCTCGACACGGACGACGACCGGCCCCCGGCGCACTGATGTCCGAGGCGGTGTGACCCGGTTGCCTTCGGGTTGCACCGCCTCCGCATTCTTCGAGTGCGGCCGGTCGGTGACCGATACACGGGGCATGGAAGCCATCGCCCCTATCAGCAACGCCCGGGCTGGCGGTTACCGCACCGCCGGCTGGCAGCAGCAGATCCGTGTCGACTACGCCGTGAACAAGGTCATGCAGACCCACCGGGGTCAGAGCGAGGACCAGGTCGCCCAGGCCATTCACGACCAGCTCCGCGCTGTCGGTGTGGTGCCCAACAGCCGTCAGATCGCGCAGTACGCCGCCGCGATCTCGGCCCTGCCCGAGCTCCCGCCCAACAACAAGTAGGCCGTTCAAGCAGCCGCAAACCGCAAGATCTTGTCGTCGCCGTCGCGGGGATCACCTCGGCCGTCCCGGTTCGAGGTGGTCACCCACAGGGCGCCGTCCGGGGCCACGGCCACCGTCCGCAACCGGCCGTACTTCCCGCTGAACTCCGCCTTCGGCTCACCGCCGCCGAGCGGGACCGTCCACAAGCGCTCACCACGCAGCCCGGCCGCATAGAGCGTGTCGCCGGCCACGGCCGCGCCCGACGGCGAGGCGTCGTCGGTGGACCACTGCACGATCGGGTCGACGTACTTGGCGTTGCCCTCCTTGCCCTCCACCTCGGGCCAGCCGTAGTTCCGGCCCGGCTGGATGACGTTCACCTCGTCCCACGTGTTCTGACCGAACTCGATGCCGTACATCTTCTTGTCCGGCCCCCAGGCCAGGCCCTGCACGTTGCGGTGGCCCACCGACCACACCGGTGAGCCGTCGAACGGGTTGCCGGGCGCCGGTTTTCCGTCGCGGGTGATCCGCAGGATCTTGCCGTTCACGTCGTCGCGGTCCTGGGCCGCGCTGCCGTCGCCGGCGTCGCCCGTGCCCACATAGAGGAAGCCGTCGGGGCCGAACGCGATCCGCCCGCCGTTGTGGATGCGCGCCTTGTCGATCCCGTCCAGGATCACCTGCTGCTTCCCGTCCGGAAAGGTGAACCGCACGATGCGGTTGTCACCGCTCGCCGTGAAGTACGCGTAGACGAACTTGTTCCGTGCGTAGTCGGGGTCGACCGCGATGCCGAGCAGGCCGCCCTCGCCACCCGCGTCGACACCGCGGATCTCGGCCACCTTTTTCGGCTCGCCGCCACCGGCCGGGATCTGCCGGATGTCGCCCGCGTCGCGCTCGCTGACCAGCGCCGAACCGTCGGGCAGGAACGCCAGCCCCCACGGCACGTCGAGTCCGCTCACGATCGTCTGCGGCCGGCTCAGGTCGGGTTTCCGATCTTGAGCAGGACTTTCCGAAAAGGATGACGGCGCGGACGACGGCGGCGCGTAGGTCGTCTCTCCGCGCGGCGCCGAAGCCTCGCCGTCGGAGCAGGCCACGAGCAGAAACGCTCCGGCCGTGGCGAAAACCAGGCGGGTCCGGGCGGCGGGAGTCATCGCTCCACGGTGCCACGGCCCGGCGAACTTCACCGGTTTACCGGACTCATGATCTTGGTTCGTCCGAAGATGGGGCCGCGCGGTGCCTCGGCCGTGCAGGGCGGAGAAACAGCGCGTGCGAGCCGCGGTCCTCACGGTCATCACCCTGCTGACGTACGGCGTCACGCCGGCCCCGGCGAGCGGCGCCACCACGATCACCTGGTCCACCTGTCCCGAGGACGCGCAGGTGCAGTGCGGCGAGATGAAGGTGCCGGCCGACTGGTCGAAGCCGGACAGCCCGAAGATCACGCTGACGATGGCGCGACGCAAGGCGACCGACCCCGCCCACCGCCTCGGCGTGCTGATCGTCAACCCGGGCGGGCCGGGCGGCTCGGCGGTCGACTTCACGTTCGGCGCGACCGGCTTCTTCGGCGAGGAGGTGCGCAAACGGTTCGACATCGTGGGCGTGGACCCGCGCGGGGTCGGCCGCAGCGCGCCGGTGCTGTGCTCGCGTGACCTGGTCGACGCCAAGCCTTCCCCGCTCGTCGAGTCCGAGCAGCAGTACGCCGCGATGATCACCTTCAACCGCAAACTCGCCGCCGACTGCGCCGCCCGCACCGGAGCCCACTTCAACCACGTCGACACGGCCAGCGTGGTGCGCGACTTCGACACCGTCCGCGCGGCGCTGGGCGAACAGAAAATCAACTTCTACGGCGCCTCGTACGGAACCCTGATCGGCCTGCAGTACGCCCAGCGCTACCCCACCCGGCTGCGCGGGCTCGTGCTCGACAGCGTGATGGACCACAGCGCCGACCTCGGCGACTTCCTGATCCGCGAGACCGACGCCGCGCAGGACTCGTTCGGCGAGTTCGTGAAGTGGTGCGCCCGCGACACCCGGTGCGTGCTGCGCGGGCAGAACCTCTACCAGCTCTGGGCCACCGCCGTCGTGAAGGCCCGGGCCGGGCAGCTGACCAACCCGTACGACCCGTCGCTCAAACTGAGCCTGTCCGACCTGCTCACGGCGGCGTTCTCGGCGTTCTACGATCCGCAGTGGTACTCGTTCGCCTATTACCTGCGCGACGCCCTGGCCCCCGCGCCCGCCCCCACCCCGGCCCAGAAGTCAGCCCGGACCACGCCGCCGACGGTCGACCTCATCGACTACAGCTTCTCGCCGGTCATCTGCGAGGACTGGAACCTCTCGGTCACCGGCTACGCCGACCTGCGCGCCCGGATGACCGAACTGGCCGCCCGCGCACCCCAGATGCTGATCTCGCCGCTGGCGCTGACCGCGATGACCGGCTGCCTGGGCTGGCCGTCGCCGCCCAGCAACCCGCAGGCCGCGATCACCCCGCCGCCCGGCCTCGGCCCGGTCCTGCTCGTGAACTCGCGCCACGACCCGGCTACGGCCTACCCCTGGGCCCGTAACGTCGCGGCGCAGCTCGGCACGCCGACGAGCCTGCTGACGTACGACGGCTGGGGTCACGTCGCCTACAACAAGAGCCCGTGCGTCTCCGGCGTGGTCGACCGTTACCTGCTCAAGCTCCGCCCGGTCGCCCCCGGCGCCCACTGTCCGCCGGCCGATCCCGAGCCCTTCGGCGTCGGCTGACCGGCTCCGGCGCCGCTCCGGCCGCTGGGCCCTCGGGCGTCGCGCCGATCGGGTTCGGCGTCGTCCCGGCCGCTGGGCCCTCGGGCGTCGCGCCGATCGGGTTCGGCGTCGTCCCGGCCGCTGGGCCCTCGGGCGTCGCGCCGATCGGGTTCGGCGTCGCCCCGGCCGCTGGGTCCTCGGGCTTCGCGGTGATCGGGTTCGGGCAGACTGGGCCCGGTGTCGTCCTCGTTCGTCCTCGCCCGCTATGTGGGCGCCGCGGTGTTCGCCCGCCTCGCCGACGAGGGCGCCCGGGTGTCGATCCTGTTGCTGGTGCTCGAGCGCACCGGCGACGAGGCCCTGGCCGGCCTGTTGATCGCCGCTCTGATGGTGCCGCACGTGCTGGCGGCTCCGGTGGTGGGCGCGGTGGCCGACGCCGTCCGGTCGCGCCGCCTGCTCTATCCGGTCGCCTATCTCGCGTACGCCGCATGTCTCGCGGCCGCCGCCGCGATGATCGGCCGGTCCACCGCGGGCGCCGTGCTGGTGCTGGTGCTCGCCGGCTGCGTCGCCCCGCTGCTCATCGGCGGTCTCAGCAGTCTGCTCGGCGACCTGGTGCCCGACCGGCTGGAGCGGGCGTTCGGCCTCGACGTGATGTCCTACAGCGTGGCCGGCATCGCCGGGCCCGCCCTGGCCGCCGTGCTGGCCGGGCTGGCCGGCGCCGCCTGGTCGACCGTCGGCCTGGCGGCGCTGGTGCTGGCGGCGGCGGTGCTCGTGATCACGTTGCCCCTGCCGTCCGCCACCCGTCGCCGGCGGCTGGCCTCGCCGCTTGCCGCGTTCGCCCTCATGTGGCGGCGGCCGCGCCTCGGCGGGGTGACCGCCGGAACCGTGTTCAGCATGGTCGGCACGGGTGCCCTGCCTCTGGTGGCGGCCCTGATCGCGGCGGGGGAGCACCGGCCCGAGCTCACCGGCGTGATCCTCTCGGCCGGTGCGGCCGGCGGCCTGATCGGTTCGCTGCTGTGCACCCGTTGGCCGATCCGCCGGTGGCGCCCGGAACGGGTCGTGATCGTCTGCCTGGCCGCCACGGCACTGCCGTACCTGATCCTGATCGTCCTGCCGGTCGGCTGGGCCGGGTTGCCGTTCTTCGCGCTCGCCGGCGGTCTGGGGGCGCCGGTGTCGGTGGCGGTCTTCGCGGTGCGCGATCAGGAGTCGCCACCCGGGCTGCGCACGCAGGTCTTCTCGCTCGGCGCCGGGCTCAAGGTGACGGCGGCCGCGACCGGGGCGGCCGCGGCCGGGCTGGCCGCGGGGGCCGGAGCGGCCGTCATTCTCGCCGCAGTCGGGATCTGCCAGTTGCTCGGCGCCGTGGCCGTGCTGGCGGTGGGCCGCGTCACCCCCACGTCTCCCCAGCCTCGGAGTATCGTTAGCCAGGCTAACTAAGGGAGGCCCGTTTGACCCGTCGCGCGCCCCGGGCATCCATCGATCCGGACGCCCGCAAGAGCTGGCTGCGGCGGGCGCTGCCGCTGGTCAAGGCCCACCGGGCTCTGCTGATCACGTCGCTCACGCTGTCCTTCGCCGGCCTGATCGTGCAGGTGCAGATCCCCAACCTGGTGCGGGTCGGCATCGACGACGCCATCGTCGAGAAGACCGCGCAGCTCAGCACGTACGTCTGGTGGATCGTCGGGCTGGCCCTGCTGCAAGGGCTGATCAACTTTCTGGCGCGGCTCTATCTGCTGCGTACCGCGTTTGAACTCGAATACGACCTGCGCAACATCGTCTACGCCCACCTGGCCCGCATGCCGTTCGGCTTCTACGACCGGGTGCAGACCGGCGAACTGATGTCGCGCTCCGGCTCCGACATCCGAGCCGTCCAGCTCTACCTCTCGTTCGGCCCGTCGATCCTCGTACAGTGCCTGATCGCGGTGGTCGCCTTCGGCCTGATGCTCTCGATCAACGTGCCGCTCGCGATCGTGGCGATGGCGACCATGCCGGTCATCGGGCTGCTCGGCGTCAGCATGCGCAAGGCGATCTTCCCGGTGTCCTGGATGATCCAGGCCCGGCTGGCCCAGCTCGCGACCGTGGTCGACGAGAACATCCAGGGCGTCCGGATCGTGAAGGCGTTCTCGGCCGAGGGCCGTCAGCTGCGCCAGCTCGCCGAGAGCGCCGACCGCATCCGGTGGGCCTACCGGCAGGACGCCCGCATCCGCAGCCGCTGGAACCCGGTGCTCGACAACCTGCCGCGCCTCGGGCTGGCGCTGGTGCTGCTGGTCGGCGGCTGGATGGTGATCGAGGGCAGCACCACCGTGGGCACGATCGTCGCGTTCAACTCGTACGTGCTGATGCTCCAGCCGCCGTTCCGCCTGCTCGGCATGATGATCATGATGGGGCAGCGGGCCTCGGCGTCCGCGCGGCGGATCTACGACATCCTCGACACGCCGAGCGACGTGGTGGACGGGCCGGAACCGGTCGTGGTGCCGCTGCGCGGGGATCTTGCGTTCGACGAGGTCGGTTTCGCGTACCCGAACGGAACTCCCGCCCTGGACGGACTGAACCTGCGCATCCGGGCCGGGGAGACGGTGGCCGTGGTGGGCGGGACCGGGTCGGGCAAGTCGACACTGGGCCGGCTGATCGCGCGTTTCTACGACGTCTCGGCCGGGCGGGTCACGATCGACGGGCACGACGTGCGCTCGCTCGCGCTGGAGTCGTTGCGGCAGCAGGTCGGCATCGTGCCCGACGAGCCGTTCCTCTTCTCGCTCTCCCTGCACGACAACATCGCGTACGGGAAACCGGAAGCCTCCCGGGCCGAGGTCGAGTCGGCGGCGATCGCGGCCGGCGCCGACGAGTTCATCCGCGCGCTGCCCGACGGCTACGACACCGTGGTCGGCGAACGCGGCTACACGCTGAGCGGCGGCCAGCGGCAACGCGTCGCGATCGCGCGGGCGCTGCTGGTCAACCCGCCGGTGCTGGTGCTCGACGACGCCACCAGCGCCATCGACGTGACCGTGGAGCAGCGCATCCACTCCTCGCTGCGCGACCAGATGCGCGGGCGGACCACGCTGATCGTCGCGCACCGGCTGTCCACGATCGGGCTGGCCGACCGGGTCGTGCTGATGGAGGGTGGCCGGGTGATCGCCGACGGCACGCACGCCTCGCTGCTGGCTTCCGAACCGCGGTACGCCGCCGTTCTGGCTTCCGCTTCTTCCGCTTCTTCCGCGGAGGTTCCGTCATGAGCATGTACGGGGGTGGGTTCGGGGGCTTCAACGTCGGCGGGCGCCCCACGGTCGGCGCGGCCGGTCGCAAGGGCAACGGGCTGCCGTTCGCTGGCATCCCCGACGACCTGCGTGAGGGCGTCGCCCAGCTGGAGGCGCGCGAGCCCGAGCACGGCGATCCCGGCGTCTCGTACGACCCGGTCGGCGACTCGGGGCGGCGCATCTCGATGACCCGGCTGCTGCTGGGCCGGCCCGGCCTGCTGATCGCGGCGTCGCTCGCGATCGGAGTCGAGACGCTGCTGCTGCAGATCGGCCCCTACCTGCTGCAGATCGGCATCGACCACGGCATCTCGGCCGGCAACCTGCGGGTCCTGATCCTGGCAACGGTCTGCTTCGTGGCGGCGGTGCTGCTCACCGGCGTGGCCACCGCCGTACGCATGCGCAAGAGTGGCCTGCTGGCGGCCGCCGCCACCCGTGACCTGCGCATCCGCATCTTCGCCCACCTGCAGCGGATGTCGCTCGACTACTACACCCGCGAGAAGGCCGGGGTCACCATGACCCGGATGACCTCCGATGTGGAGTCGTTGCAGAGCCTGCTGCAGGACGGCTTCGCCCAGTTCCTGATCCAGGGGCTGACCATGGTGGTCGTCACCGGGGTGCTGTTCCACTACAACGCCTACCTGGCGATCATCACGCTGGCCCTGGTCGTGCCGCCGCTGACGATCGCGTCGCTGTGGTTCCGGCACGCGGCCGACCGTGGCTACAACCGCCAGCGCGACGCCATCGCCACCATGTTCGCCGACCTGTCCGAGAGCCTGAACGGCGTACGGGTAGTGACCGCCCACAACCGCCAGGAGCGCAACGTCGTCGCCCATCGTGAGGTGGTCGGCGGCTACCGCGACGCGAACGACTTCACCGGGCGGATCAACGCGATCTACGGCCCCGGTACGTCGGTGATCGGCCTGATCGCGATGGCCGTGCTGCTGCTGGTCGGCGGGCGGATGGTGCTGCGGGGCTCGCTGACGATCGGAGAGCTGACGGCGTTCGTCCTCTACGTGAACTCGTTCTTCCAGCCGGTGCAGCAATTGGTGCAGCTCTACACGCAGTACCAGCAGGGCAAGGCCGCGATCGGCAAGATCCGGGGGCTGTTGTCTTCTGTTCCGTCGGTTGTCACCGCGCCGGACGCCGTCGTTCTGCCGCCGGTCACCGGGAAGATCGTTTTCGATGACGTGACCTTCGGCTATTCCTCGGACCGTCCGGTGCTGGCGGGCGTCAATTTGGACATCTCGCCCGGCGAGACTGTTGCCTGCGTCGGCCCGACCGGCGCCGGCAAATCGACGCTGGCCAAGCTGGTGACCCGGCTCTACGACCCGACCTCGGGCCGCATCACGATCGACGGCCACGATCTGCGCGACGTCACCCTGGAATCGCTGCGCACCCAGATCGGGGTCGTCCCGCAGGAACCGTTCCTGTTCGCCGGCACGCTGCGCGACAACATCGCCTTCGCCCGTCCCACGGCCACCGACGACGAGATCTGGGCCGCGGTCGACGCGGTCGGCCTGCGCGAGCTGGTCTCCCGCTCGCCCGAGGGCCTGGACACGCCGCTGCACGAACGTGGTCAATCGGTGTCGTCGGGGGAGCGGCAGTTGCTGGCGCTGGCCCGGGCGTTCCTGGCCGAGCCGCGGGTGGTGGTGCTCGACGAGGCCACGTCCAGTCTGGACCTGCGCTCGGAGCTGCGCGTCGAGGCAGCGCTGGACGCGCTGCTGGAGGGCCGGACGGCGATCCTGGTCGCCCACCGTCTGTCCACGGCGATGCGCGCCGACCGGATCATCGTGGTCGACGACCACCACATCGTCGAGACCGGCAGCCACGACGAGCTGGTGGCCGCGGGCGGTCGCTATGCGGCCATGTTCGAGACGTGGGCCGCGCACTCCTGAACGTTGTCGGTCTCAGTGCGGCGCGCTGGCCGCGACGAAGGCGGCGACCTGGCGGGACGTGCTGTCCCGGGACCAGGCGATCACGACGGTGGCCGGAACGGCGTCCGTGACCGGCCGCCAGACCGCGCCCGGCGGCACGCGGTCACGGATCGACTCCGGCAGCACCGCGACCATCCGTCCGAGCATGATGAGTTGCATCAGCTGGTTCGTGTCACTGATCGGATAGCCGGTCACGCCGGGGCGGGCCTCCGGCCAGCGGGGCAGCGTCTCGCCGCTCAGGTCGGCCATCGACACCGTGTCCTGGGCCGCCAGCCGGTGGCCCTCCGGAAGCACCACGACCTGGTCCTGGGTGAGAAGGTCGTCGCTGTCCAGTCCGGTCAGGTCGTTCTGCGGCCGGTGCAGCAACGCGAGGTCAGCGCGGCCGTCGCGGACCATCTGGGCGCGTTCGCCGGCGCTGAAGGCCAGATCGACCGGGACGGCGCCGGGTGTGGCCGCGTAGCGGTCCAGGATCGACCGCAACAAGCCGCCGTCACCGCCCGGTTTGAGCGCCAGCACCAGACGCCGGGTGGTCTCGGCGGCCCGTTGCGTACGCCGTACCGCCGCGGCCGCCGCATCCAGAGCACCTCGGCCCTCGGCCAGGAGCACCTCGCCGGCCGGGGTCAGGTGAACCTCGCGACTGGTGCGCTCCAGAAGGGTGACACCCATCCGCCGCTCGAGCAGGCGGATCGCCCGGGACAACGGCGGCTGGGCGATGTTGAGCCGGCGGGCCGCCCGTCCGAAGTGCAGTTCCTCGGCCACCGCCACGAAGTAGCGAAGCTCCCGCATCTCGATGTCCATATCTTTAGGGTATCGATCGAGATCGGGCGGATCCTGGTCCGTGACGCCGGGCGGTGGTCGTCTGGAGGCATGACTGATGATGCAGCGATCGTGCTGGTGACGGGGGCGAACAAGGGGATCGGGCGGGCCGTCGCGGATCGGTTCGCCGGCCTCGGGATGACGGTGCTGGTCGGCGCCCGGGACCGTGGGAAAGGTGCGGCCGCGGCCGACGAGATCCGCGCGGCGGGCGGCGAGGCGTATCCGATCGGTCTCGACGTGACCGACCAGCGCGGCGTGACCGCGGCGGCCGAAGAGATCGGCGACCGGTTCGGCCGCCTGGACGTTCTGGTCAACAACGCCGGCATCTCCGGCGGGTTCGCGGGCCAGGCGCCCGGTTCGGTGCACCTCGACGAGGTGCGGGCAGTGTTCGAGACGAACCTGTTCGGCGTGATAGCCGTCACCGAGGCGATGCTGCCGCTGCTGCGGCGCTCCTCCGCCGCGCGGATCGTGAACGTGTCCAGTGGCACCTCGTCGATGACCTGGATGAACGACGCCACCCACTATCTGAGCCGGATGCCGGGCTCGCTGGGCTACCCGGCGTCGAAGGCCGCGCTGAACATGCTGACGGTGCAGTACGCGAAGGCGCTGTCCCGCGACGGGATCCTGGTCAACGCGATCGCGCCCGGCGCCTGCGACACCGACTTCGCCCAGGGCCTGCCGTTCACGCTGACCCGGACCGCGGCCGAGGGCGCCGCGATCGTCGTGCGGCTGGCCACGCTGGGCCGGGAGTGCCCGACCGGCGGGTTCTTCGACGACAACGGCACCGTGCCGTGGTGAGTGTTCCAACTCGGGGGGCGTATTCCCGACGGATCTGGTAGGCAGGGATAGACCAACAGCACTGTCTTCGGAGGATCAATGCGGATTCTGCCGGTCCTTGGCGTGACATCCCTGGCCGCGACCCTGCTCGTGGCGCCCTCGCCGGCGCTGGCCGGGGGCGGCTACGGCCAGAAGCTCGGACCCACCGCGACCGGGTACGGCGGCGCGGTCTCCACGGTCGACCCCACGGCCACCGCGGTCGGCCTCGACGTGCTGCGCCGCGGCGGCAACGCGGTCGACGCGGCGGTGGCGGCGGCCGCGACCCTCGGCGTCACCGAGCCGTTCTCGGCCGGCATCGGGGGCGGCGGCTTCTTCGTCTACTACGACGCCCGCAAGCGCAGCGTCTCCACGATCGACGGCCGCGAGAGCGGCCCGGCCACGATGAAGGAGACCCACTTCATCGACCCGGCCGACAACACGCCGTACGACTTCCAGGAGGCCCGCGTCTCCGGCCTCTCGGTCGGCACGCCCGGCACCCTGGCCACCTGGCAGTCGGCAGTGCGCCAGTGGGGCACGAAGTCGCTGGCGAGCCTGCTCGAACCGGCCGCCCGGGTCGGTGACAAGGGCTTCCCGGTCGACGCCACGTTCCGCCAGCAGATCGCCGACAACGCCGCCGCGTTCGGGCAGTTCGACGCGACCAAGGCGCTCTACCTGCCGAACGGGACGCCGCCGGCGGTGGGCTCGACCCAGCGCAACCCCGACCTGGCGGCCACCTACCGGCTGATCGCCAAAAAGGGCATCGACGTCCTCTACGAGGGGGCGGTGGCCCGCGACATCGTGAAGACGGTCCAGAACCCGCCGGTGTCCAGCAACCCCGTGGGGAGCTGGGCGTTCCCGATCCGGCCGGGCACGCTGACGTTGAACGACCTCAGGAACTACGAGCTGCGCCACCCCGAGCCGACGAAGTCGAAGTTCAAAGACCTGACGGTGTACGGGATGTCGACCCCGTCCAGCGGCGGCGTGGCGGTCAGCGAGGCCCTCAACATCCTCGAAACGGCCGGCCTCTCCAAGAGCGACGTCACGAAGGCGCTGCACTACTACCTCGAGGCCTCGGCGCTGAGCTTCGCCGACCGCAACCGCTACGTGGGGGCGTACACGAAGAACTCGGTCTTGCGGAAGCTCGTGTCGGACGGCTGGGCCAGGCAGCGTGCGTGCCAGATCAAGCCGGGCGCCGCGCTGACCAAGCCCGTGCCGCCGGGTGACCTCAACGCCTCCGGCTGCACCCCGGCCACCGTCGGCGGGCCCACCGAGCAGGGGCAGAGCACGACCAACCTGACCGTCGCCGACCGCTGGGGCAACATCGTCGAATACACGTTCACGATCGAGCAGACCGGTGGCAACGCGATGGTCGTGCCCGGCCGGGGCTTCCTGCTCAACAACGAGCTGACCGACTTCAACTTCACCAACACGCAGGCCCCCGCGGCCGACCCGAACCTGCCCGGCCCGACCAAGCGGCCGCGCAGCTCGATGTCGCCGACGATCGTGCTGCAGGACGGCAAGCCGTTCCTCGCGCTGGGCTCGCCCGGCGGCGCGACGATCATCACGACGGTCCTGCAGATCCTGCTCAACCGGGTCGTGCTCGGCCAGTCCCTGCCCGACGCGATGGCCGCTCCCCGGGCCTCGCAGCGCAACACCGCGGGCATCCAGGCCGAGCCGGCGTTCCACACCACGTACGGGCCGGCGCTGACCGCGCTGGGGCACACGTTCGGGCCCGACGTGCCCGAGCTCGGCGCCGCCACGGCGATCGAGTTCACCCGCGGCGGTGGTTTCATCGCCTCGGCCGAGCCGGTCCGCCGCGGCGGTGGAGCGGCCGGAGTCGTCAACCCTCGATAAACCCACGCTGAGCTGTGAAAGGGCCGGGAATTCCCCGGCCCTTTCCTGGATGCGCACTCAGTTTTCTCCCGTACGGTCTGAGGCCCCGGATCGTGAAGGAGAGTGGAACCGCCTTGGGCGGCTATGGGTGGCAGGTCGTACTCGTCGTTGTTCTTGTTCTGGTCAACGCCCTGTTCGCGGGCAGTGAGATGGCTCTGGTCTCACTCCGCGACAGTCAGCTGCAGCGGCTGGAACGCAGCTTGAAGGCCGGCGCCACACTGGCCCGGCTGGCCCGTGACCCCAACCGGTTCCTGGCCACGATCCAGATCGGCATCACGCTGGCCGGCTTCCTGGCCTCCGCCTCGGCCGCGGTCTCGCTGGCGGCCCCGCTGAACGGCCCGCTCGACTTCCTCGGATCGGCCGCCGAACCGGTCTCGATCGTCATCGTCACGATCATCCTGACGTTCTTCACCCTGGTCGTCGGCGAGCTCGCCCCCAAGCGCATCGCCATGCAGCGGGCCGAGACCTGGGCGCTGCTGGTGGCCCGCCCGCTCGACATGCTGTCCTCGCTGTCCCGGCCGGTCATCTGGCTGCTCGGCAAGTCGACCGACATGGTCGTCCGGCTGCTCGGCGCCGACCCCGACGCGTCCCGCGAAGAGGTCTCGCCCGAGGAGATCCGCGACCTCGTGACCCAGCAGCAGGAGTTCACGCCCGAGCAGCGCACGATCATCAGCGGCGCGTTCGAGATCGCCGACCGGGTGCTGCGCGAGATCCTGGTCCCGCGCCGCGACGTGGTGGTCGTCCCGGCCGACATGGACTCGCGGGAGGCGCTGGGCCGCTTGGTCGCCGGTGGGCATTCGCGGGCGCCGGTCACCGGGCCGATGGGCCTCGACGACGTGCTCGGCGTGGTGCACCTGCGTGATCTCGTCGACGCCCAGGGCCCCGTACGGGACCATATGTTCGCCCCGATCTTCCTGCCCGACTCGCTCAAGGTGTCCGACGCGATGCTCCAGCTCCGTGTCCAGCGCCAGCAGCTGGCGCTGGTGGTCGACGAGCGCGGCGCCATCGACGGCATCGTGACCATGGAGGACCTGGTCGAGGAGGTCGTGGGCGAGATCTACGACGAGACCGACCGCGACGTGCAGTCGGTGGTCCGCGAGCCGGACGGCTCGACGCTGCTGCCCGGCACGTTCCCGGTGCACGACCTGCCCGACATCGGGGTCGACGCCACCAACCTGACCGACGGCGACTACACGACGGTGGCCGGCCTGGTGCTGTCCCGCCTCGGCCACATCCCGACGACCCCCGGCGAGGTCGTCCAGGTCGACGGCCACACGGCCGAGGTCGTCGAGATCACCGGCCGCGCCATCACTCGCATCCGCTTGCGCGCGATCCCCGGGGAAAGCGAGTCGGAGAAGGCCGGGTCCGAGCCCCAGCCGGCCGGAAGCTGATCACCGCCGCAACCGCCCACGACCCCGACGACATCCGAATCCCGCGAGTCGGCGATCGACCCGTCCGGGGTTCCTCAGCAGCAGCCGGATGACGCCGGCGCCACGGCCGAGCCCGGCCGCGGCGGGACCGCAGCGGCGGCCGGGCTGTCCGCACAGCAGTCGACGGCGTCGGGCATCGGCTTGTCGCCGACGTCGGAGTCGCCCTTGACGACGTAGACCTCCCACGGCTCGTTGCCGGGACCGCGGACCCACACCTTGTCCTGCAGCGCGTAGCAGCACTCGGTGTCGCCCTCGGTCAGGGTGACCAGCCCCGACTCCGTCAGCCGGGTGGTCGCCGCGTCCACCGCCTCGGACGTCTCGACCTCGACGCCGAGGTGGTCCATCACGGTCGGGTTCCCAGACTCGCCTTCGAGCAGGACGAGCTTGAGCGGCGGCTCGGCGATCGCGAAGTTCGCATACCCGGGCCGGCGCTTGGCCGGCTCGACCCCGAACAACTTGGAATAGAACGCCACCGACCCCTCCAGATCGGCG
Source organism: Paractinoplanes ovalisporus (assembly GCF_016834655.1). GTDB lineage: Bacteria > Actinomycetota > Actinomycetes > Mycobacteriales > Micromonosporaceae > Actinoplanes > Actinoplanes ovalisporus. The sequence goes on along the minus strand of NZ_JAENHP010000020.1, from coordinate 22,512 downwards.
ACCCGCAACGCGAGCTGAACACGAGACATCTCCGGACCTCCAGCGAATTCGACTGCCATCTAATCCGCAGATTGCCATCGGATTCGACAAGTGTCAAACTCGACGGGTGTCGAATTCAGAGCTGCCGGTGATCCCGGGCGAGGGCTGCTGCAGCACGCCGATGGTCGCCGAGCCGGTCAGCGAGCCCGATGCCGTCGCGTTCGCCCAGACCTTCAAGGCCCTCAGCGACCCGGTCCGGCTGCGGCTGCTCTCGCTGATCGCCGCCCGGGCCGGCGCCGAAGTGTGTGTCTGCGACCTGCTCGACGCGTTCGCCCAGACCGCGCCGACCATCTCGCACCACCTGAAAGTGCTCCGCGACGCCGGCCTGATCACCGGCGAACGCCGCGCGTCCTGGGTCTACTACCGGGTCGTCCCGTCCGCCCTGGCCGAGCTGTCGCAACTGCTGGACGCCTCCGCCATGACCGCCGCGGCCGACGCGTGACCCTCGCCCGCCGCGCCAGCGCCGAGTTCACCGGAACCGCCCTGCTGGTCGCCGCGGTCGTCGGTTCCGGCATCGCCGCGACCCGGCTCTCCCCGCACCAGGTCGGCCTGCAGTTGCTGGAGAACGCCGTCGCGACCGCGCTGGCCCTGACCGCGCTGATCCTCACCTTCGGCCCGGTCTCCGGCGCCCACTTCAACCCGGTCGTCTCCGCCGTCGACTGGTGGCTCGGCCGCCCCGCGCGCACCGGACTGACCGGACGCGACCTGCTCGCCTACACCCTGGCCCAAACCGCCGGGGCGGTCGGCGGCGCCATCCTGGCCAACCTCATGTTCGGCCTGCCCGCCATCTCCGTCGCGACCACCGCCCGGTCCAGCTCCAACCTCTGGCTCGCCGAGACAGTCGCCACCGGTGGCCTCGTCCTGCTCATCGTCGCGCTGGCCCGCTCCGGCCGCGCCGTCACCGCTCCGGCCGCGGTCGGCGCCTACATCGGCGCCGCCTACTGGTGGACCTCGTCGACCAGCTTCGCGAACCCCGCCGTCACCATCGGCCGCATGTTCAGCGACACCTTCGCCGGCATCGCCCCCGCCTCGACGCCGGCGTTCCTGGCCGCGCAACTGGCCGGCGGCCTGCTGGCCGGCGCCGCCATCGCCTGGTGGTATCCCGGCACCGCCCCGACGGCCGCCGACGTCGTCGTCCCGCACGCTGAGCAGGAGGCCGCGCCGCGATGAGCACACGACGTCGTCCTCGTCGAACGCCGCCGCCCCACCATCACCTGACCACCGGAGCCACCACGATGACCAGCACCAAGCCCAGCGTCCTGTTCGTCTGCGTCCACAACGCCGGCCGCTCCCAGATGGCCGCCGGCTGGCTGCGCCACCTCGCCGGGGACACCGTCGAGATCCGCTCCGCCGGCTCCGAACCCGCCGACCGGATCAACCCCGTCGCTGTCGCCGCGATGGCCGAAGTCGGCATCGACATCACCGCCGAGCACCCCAAGAAACTCGAACCCGAGGCCGTCGAAGCCAGCGACGTCGTGATCACCATGGGCTGCGGCGACACCTGCCCGTTCTTCCCCGGCAAACGCTACGAAGACTGGAAACTCGACGACCCCGCCGGCCAGAACCTCGAGGCCGTCCGCCCTATCCGCGACGACATCCGCACCCGCGTCGAACAACTCCTCCATGAGCTGCAAACCCGGCCCTGAACCGTGCCGGCTGACGTCCACGCCCGGCTCTCGAGGGCATGGATCGCCGTCGTGTGCGACGTGATCGGACGATGACTCAGAGCAGGGCGCGCAACCGGCCGGCGAAACCCTCCGGGTCGGTGAGGTGGGTGAAGTGCTCCGGGGCCGGGCCGGCGGGTCCCGAGCCCGGCCCGGCGACGGCCAGCCGGCGGGTGGGTGGTTGCGCTTTCCAGCCCGCGTACGCCTTCAGGAGTGCCGGATCGCGGCGGGGCTCGGCGAACGGGCGGTAGTGCTCCGGCACCGCCGCCAGGCCGGCCGCCTCGAGCAGGTCGTCGACCGTGGCCGGCATGCTGTCCTCGGGCTCGTCGAGGGTGAGCAGGCAGTGGGTCGCGTACGCGTCGGCGAACGCGATCGCCAGCCAGGCCGACGTGCCATGGCCGACGACGATCGGCGCCCGGTGCAGCTGCAGGTCGTTCACCAGGGACGCCAGGTCGGCGGCGATCCGTTCGAGGCTGTAGTCCGTGCGGTGCGGGCACTGGCCGTGGCCGGGCAGGTCGGGGGCGATGACCGTGCAGTCGCCGGCCAGCTCGGCGGCGACCGGCCACCACATGGTGCGGTCGAAGAGCAGGCCGTGCAGGAGCAGGACGGGCCGGCCGAACTCGCCCCAGCGGTCGTAGACGAGACGGTTCAGCGGACTGTTCGTGGCATGGGTGGAGCGGCGCGGGGGCTGGGGGTGCATGCGACGGTCCTTCTTCGGGCTCGGGCGGGCAACGGGGCGCGGCAGGGCCCGGTCGCTATACCCGGAGGACCGAACTTGAAGCTTCGTCGCCGTGGCCCTCGCCACCAGCCGGAACAACGAGATCGACGGCCGCCAGGGCGTGGCCCTCGGCCGGAACGGTGTTGCGTACGGGGACGTTGGCGGCCGGACGCAGCCGGTGACTCGCCGTCGGTGTCCACTCGGCACCGTGCTGGTGATCGTCCGGCGTGTACTCCGCGATCCCGGACCGAGCCGAGCCGGCGACGTCGTGGTGACCAGCGCCCGGAAAGGCGCCCGCCGAGACCAGCGTGACCCCGCTCAGGGCCAGCACCGCCATCACGAGCGCGGCGAGACCGGCGCGTGTGCGTCCGGCCCAGGTCATGACCCCAGCGTACGTCGCCCGGCCGCGGTGACCAGGGGCAGCGCGAGCCGCGATCATCGGGCATCATCCTGTCGTGCTGTGCGAACGCTGCGGAACCATGTTGGAGCGCCCCGGACAGGGGCATACCTGTCGTTCGGCGCATTCCGCCCCGCAGGGGCCGCCGCTCGGCTGGCACGTCGCCACCTGGGTGACGGTCGGCCTGCTCGTGCTTCTCGCGGCCTGTTCGCTGGCGGTGGCCATGACCCGGCTCGGGCTGCCCGCCCCGGGCGAGCCGACGCCCCGCACCGACGAGGCGATCGTCCACGGGCTGCTCAGCCTGGTCTGGTTCGGGCTGCTGGTGGGCGTGCTGGTCGCGCTGGTCGTCTTCAGCCGCGGCACCCGCCGGGTGGCCGACCGGTTCTCCGACCAGTGGCGGTGGTACCCGCGACCCCGCCTCGTGCTGCGTCTCTACGGCCTGGTCGCGATCGTGACGATCGTGGCCCAGGTGTTCGCCGGCGCGGGCTGGCGTCAGGTCCTGGTGGCGGCCACCGTCGTGCGGTTCGTCGGCATTCTCCTGCTGATCGGCGCGGTGCTGATGGCCTGGGCCCGGATCCGCGGCCTGGCCTCCGATTCGGCCGCCCAGACGTACGCCGCCGCGGCCGACCCGCCGCCGGTGAGCCGCTACGCGTGGGACGACGAGATCCCGGCCCCGCGGTCCGAGCCCGAGCCGCCGGCCCGGCCCGCCGCCCCGATCGTCGAGCAGCCCCGCGGCCTGGCGCCCCACCGCGCCCCGCTGAACGCCGTCGCCTCCGACGCCGACTGGAACCCGCACCACTGGGAGCCGGAGTCCTGAGCGCACACACTCACCGGATCGGGGGGAAATTCCCGGTTTCGCGTGTGGGAATCGCTTAGGAGCAGAACGGTTGCGACGATCCTCTCGATGTACAAGCAGGTCAGACGCGTCGGGGGGCGTTCGTCATGAAGGTGGTCAGCGGTCTGGCATGGGCGGCCGTCGTTGCCGGTGCGATGGTGCACCCGGGTGCGGCGACGGCCGCGACGACAAGTCTGCCCAGCCTGGTGGCGTACGTCCGCAACGGCGACATCTATGTCAGCAAGGGCGCGACCGAGAAGCGGCTCACCACCGGCGGCAACCAGGCCCGGCCGCGCTGGTCGCCCGACGGCAAGTCGATCGCGTTCCTCAAGGGCGGCTACCTCTTCGTGATGAAGGCGGACGGCACCGGCCAGCGCCGCCTGACCACGCGCGCCGCCGCCGGCCCCTCGTGGTCGCCCGACGGCAGGTCGATCGCGTTCGCCTCGCTGTCCTGCTCCGGTGGGCCCGGGGTCTACAAGATCGCGGCGACCGGCAAGGCCGCCCCCGAGGTGCTCTTCCCGCGTGACTGCCGGGGCGAGGATCTGCCGGCCGAGCCCGCGCCGGTCACCGCGCGGGCCGGGTCGCTGACCGAGCGGCTGCGCACCGACGACGCCGTGGCCTGGTCGCCGGACGGCACCCGGGTCGCGTTCCGCGGCGGCGACTGCGAGTCGGTCTACGACGCCTGCCTCAGCGTGGGTGAGCTGGCCACCGGCGGCGAGCAGACCGTGGCCGCGTACGGCGGAGGCAGCCTGCAGACCCGGGGCTTCGCGGTCGTGCCGAGCTGGCGGGCGGACGGGGCGAAGCTGGCCTGGACCGCCTCCCAGGAGGGCGAGACCAAGGCCGACGACCAGCCGGTGCACGTCGTCGAGTACGACACGAAGACCCGGGCCAAGAAGACCGTCGGCGGAACCCTGGACCGCGAGATGGCGTACCTCTCGACCGGCCGCGCGGCGATCACCGGGCAGTACCGCAACGGCTCGTGGGTGATCCTGGTCGACCTGGCCAGGAACAAGCGCACGCCGTTCCACGAGGGCTCCCAGCCCAGCGTGCAACCGGTGCGCTAAGCAGCCCGGGCGGGGTTGCCGATAGGGGAGTTGACCGGGAGCACCAGGGTTGCGATGGAGGTAATGCATGACCGTCTCCGGACCGGGCAGCGCGCGCACCGCCTACCCGCCGCTGATGCTCAACCGCACCGCGCGCGCGGAGAAGCCGGCCGAGCGCACCGACGACTACCTGACCGGCCGCGACCGCGAGCTGATCTTCCAGGTCACCGGTCAGCGGGACCCGTCCAAGCAGTCGGCCACCGCGTTCGCCGCGATCCTCTCCTCGGAGCGGGCCGCGGGCCGTCTCGCGCCCGGTCAGGAGGCCACGGCGCTCTATCTCAAGGACCTCAACCGGCGGTACGAGCAGACCGGCGGCCCCAACCCGGTCGCGGCGTTCCTGCCCAAGGCCCTCGACTATCTGAGCCAGGGCGGCGGAAGCCGGATCGACGTCTCGGCGTAGAAACATGGGGTGACCCACCCGCCGATCCGCACCTTCCACCCGCGCCGGGGCCGCATGAGCGCGCGCCACGCCGACGCCCACACCGCCCTCTGGCCCTCGGTCGGCCTGACCGTGGAGGACGGTGACCGCACTCCGCTGGACCTCGACGAGCTCTTCGGCCGACCGGCGCCCAAGGTGCTGGAGATCGGTTTCGGCATGGGTGACACCCTGGCCGCGATGGCGCGGGCCGATCCCGGCCGCGACTATCTGGGCATCGAGGTCCACACGCCCGGCATCGGCAACCTGCTCGCCCTCCTTCAAGATCAAGAGCTTTCCCACGTACGGGTGGCCCGCGGTGACGCCATGCAACTGGTGCACCGCCTGGCGCCCGGCCGCCTCGACGCCGTGCACATCTTCTTCCCCGACCCGTGGCCCAAGGCCCGTCATCACAAGCGCCGCCTGGTTCAGCCCGGCAACGTGGCCCTGCTGCGCGACCGGCTGCGCCCGGGCGGCGTCCTGCACTGCGCGACCGACTGGCCGCACTACGCCGAGGCCATGGCCGAGGTGCTCGACGCCGATCCCGGGCTCGAACTGGTCGACCACGACCGGGCCGGGCGGCCGGAGACCAAGTTCGAGCGGCGCGGCACCGGAGCCGGCCGGCCGATCGCCGACCTGCGATACCGTCGCGTACATGATGATTCGGGGCTTTCCGGCAATTAGCACCTTATAGGCTGGACGGGTGGCGAAGCGGCGAGACGACCCTGGCCGCGAAGCGTGGCCCGGTGGCCTCGACGAGAGCCTGTTGCACGAGGTCGCGGAGCTGCATCCGGCCTCGCTGGACGGCGGCGGCGGCGACGAGCTGGCCGCCCTGCTGGCCCGCGCCGCGCACGCCCCGGTCGGCATGATCCACCTGGTGCGCGGCAGCACCCTGCGCCTCTATGGCGGCCACGGTCTGACCGAGGCCTGGAAGGTGCCGGAATCGCCCCTCGAGGGCTCGATGGCCGGGATCGTCGCCGGGACGGGTGAGCCGCTCGTGATCGACGACCTGTCGGCCGACGACCGGGTGCCGGTCCGGCTGCGCGGGCACATCGGGGCCTATCTGGGCCATCCCATGCGTGACCAGAACGGCGCTGTCCTGGCCGTCTGCTGCGCCGCCGACACCGAGCCCCGGCACTGGTCGGCGGAGCAGGGCCGCTCGGTGGCCGAGGCCGCGCTGGTCGGCACCCTGCTGATCACCGAGCAGCTGGCCCGGTACGAGATCGACCGCCAGCGCCGCTTCCTCGACGCGGTGCTCGACAGCCTGCACGACGGCGTGACCGCCTGCGACGAGCAGGGCCGCATCGTGTTCGTCAACGAGCGCATGCGCCGCATCCGGGACGACCTCGGGCATCCCGGCGACGACCTCGGCCTGCTCAGCGCCCTTCGCGGCGCCCACCTGCGCGACAGCGACGTGGTGCTCCAGGACCCCAACCGGCGCAACCGCCACTACCTGGTCGACGCGCACCCGATCACCGGTCCTGGGGGCCGGACGGTGGGCGCGGTCCAGGCCGTGCAGGACGTCACCCGGCGCAAGCGGGTCGAGCGGTTCCGCACCTGCGAGCTGGCGGTCACCACCGCGCTGGCCGACGCGCCGAGCATCGAGGCGGCCGGTCCGCGGGTGCTCGAGGCCGTGGTCAGCACCCTGCAGTGGCTGCACGCCGAGCTGTGGCTGGTCGACGAGACGGCGGCCGTGGTGCGGTCGGCCGCCCAGTGGACCGCCCCCGGCCGGTCGGCGCGGATCGAGGTGCCGGCCGACCTGCCGTACGGGGTGGGACTGGCCGGGCGCGCGTGGCAGGTGGGCAAGCCGTTGTGGATCCGGGACGTGGGCCGCCCGCAGAGCCTGATCTCGCCGGAGACGGCCGAGTCGGGCTCCCTGCACACGGCGCTGGCGGTGCCCGTACGGGAAGGCTTTGAGACCCTCGGTGTGCTGGTCGTGTTCACCGACTCGATCGAAGACCCCGAGGACGAACTGCTCGCCCTGATGTCCGGGATCGCGGCGCACATCGGGCAGTTCGTCGAGAAGCACCGGGTCGAGGATCTGCAGCGGCAGCTCGTGCGCAGCAAGAACGAATATCTGGCGCTGGTCGGGCACGAGCTGCGCACGCCGCTGACCTCGATCAGCGCCTACACCGAACTGCTGCGCGAGGCCGACGAGAAGAGCCTGGTGGCCGACGGGCCGCGGCTGCTCGAGGTGATCGAACGCAACACCAACCAGCTGCGCGACATCATCAACGAGCTGATGGAGCTGTCCGCCCTGGACACCGGTCACGCCGACGTGCAGCTCACGCCGATGGACCTGGCCGAGGTCGTCCGCGACTCGGTCGCCAAGACGCGGGCCGCGGTCGTGGGCGCGCCCCTGGTCATCGACGACGAGCTGCCCGACCGGCTGGTGCTGCCGGGCGACCGCAAGCGGCTGCGCCAGGTGGTCGACAACCTGCTCGGCAACGCGGTCAAGTACAGCCCCGACGGCGGGCACATCGGGGTGACGCTCAAGGCCGACGGGCGGGCGGCCGAGCTGGCGGTGTCGGACACCGGGCTGGGCGTCTCCACCGACGAGCGCGAGAAGCTGTTCACCGGGCTCTACCGCACCTCGCGGGCGCGGGACGGGGCCATCCCGGGCACCGGCCTGGGCATGACGCTGAGCCGGGCGGTGGTCAGCAAGCACCACGGCAGCATCGAGCTGCTCGACCACGACGGGCCGGGGACCACCGTGCTCGTACGCCTGCCGATGGACGCCCGTTGACAACCTGTTGACACTTGTGACTCTAGTCACGCCCAAGCCCGCGGGGTGAGGATGGGCGGCATGACCCGGTGGACTCCTGACCCGACGTTCTATCCCTCTCCGCGCGACGCGGCGGGCGCCCCGGCCGAGCAACTCGCGTACGTGGCCGCCTTCGACCGCTCCGCTCAGAAACCCGACGCCATCGCCGTCGTCGACACCGACGCCGGCTCCGACTCGTACGGCCGCGTGGTGGGCTGGACCGACCTGCCGCACACCGGCGACGAGCTGCACCACTTCGGATGGAACGCGTGCAGCAGCGCGCTCTGCCCGACCGCACCCCACCCACACGTCGAACGGCGCTATCTGATCGTGCCGGGGCTGCGCTCGTCCCGCATCTATGTGATCGACACCAAGGACGACCCGCGGGCGCCCCGTATCGTCAAGGAGATCCCGGCCGAGGAGCTGGCCGCCAAGGCCGATTACTCACGGCCGCACACCATCCACTGCGGATCCGACGGCATCTACGTCTCGGCGCTGGGCAACGGCCGTGACGGCGGTGGGCCGGGTGGCATCGCCGTGCTTGATCACACCACCTTCGACGTACGGGGGCAGTGGGAGGCCGAACGTGGGGACCAGAGCCTCGCGTACGACTTCTGGTGGCACCTGACCCGCGACGTGCTGGTCACCTCCGAGTGGGGCACGCCCGACATGATCGAGGACGGGATCAACCCCGAACTCCTGCTCGGGCGCAGGTACGGCCACCGCATCCACTTCTGGGACCTCGCCAAGCGCACCCTCGTGCAGTCGGTCGACCTCGGCGACCAGTATCAGATGACCCTCGAGCTGCGCCCGGCCCACGAGCCGTCGAAGGAGTACGGCTTCGTCGGCGTGGTGGTCAGCGTCGAGGACCTGTCCGCCTCGATCTGGATGTGGCACCGCGACGGCGGCGAGTTCCAAGTCACCAAGGTGATCGACATCCCGGCCGAGCCTGCCGCCACCGACGACCTGCCGCCCGCGCTGCAACCCTTCGGGGCGGTGCCGCCGCTGGTCACCGACATCGACCTCTCCGTCGACGACAAGTTCCTGTACGTCTCGTGCTGGGGCACGGGTGAGCTCAAGCAGTACGACGTGAGCGACCCGTTCCACCCGGTCGAGGTGGGCTCGGTGCGTCTCGGCGGCATCGTCGGGCGGGTGCCGCACCCGTCGTTCCCGGACGAGCCCCTGGCCGGCGGCCCGCAGATGGTCGAGGTGTCGCGCGACGGCAAGCGCGTCTACGTCACCAATTCCCTGTACGGCTCGTGGGACGACCAGTTCTATCCCGACGGTGTCGGGGCGTGGCTGGCGAAGATCGACGTCGGCGGGTCCGGCGGCCTGACCCTGGATCCGCGGTTCTTCCCGCACGGCGACGAGTTCCGGGGCCTGCGCGTGCACCAGACCCGTCTGCAGGGCGGCGACGCCAGCTCCGACTCGTACTGTTTCCCCTCCGCGTGACCTGGGGACAGATCGCGGCCCTGGCCGGGCTGGGCGCCTTCCACGGGCTCAACCCGGCCATGGGCTGGCTGTTCGCGGTGGCCCGGGCCATGCAGGAGCGGTCCCGGGCCGTACTGGTGAAGTCTCTTCCGCCGATCGCCCTCGGTCACCTGGCCTCGGTGGCGATCGTGGCCGCCGTGGTGTCCGCGACCTCATCGGTGGTGGCGGCCAACATCGTCGGCATCGTGGGCGGGGTCGTGCTGGTCGGCTTCGGGCTGTGGCGGTTGCTCTCCGAGCGGCACTTCCGCTGGGCCGGGATGCGGCTCTCGTCGGCGCAGCTGGCCGGCTGGTCGTTCCTGATGTCCTCGGCCCACGGCGCCGGCCTGATGCTGCTGCCCGTCCTGGCCACCACGCCGGTTGTTTCCGGCGAACATTCCGGACATGCCATGCCCGGTGCGGCCTCCGGCGCTCTGGAGGGCATCGCGGCGGCCGGCGTGCACACCCTCGCGATGTTCGCGGCGATGGCGGCCTGTGCGTTCGTCGTCTACGAGTTCGTCGGGGTCAACATCCTGCGTCGCGCGTGGTTCAACATGGACCGCGTGTGGGCCGGCGTCATGGTCGGCGCCGGCGCCCTCACGATCGCGCTAAGCGCCTAGGTTTTCCAGGTCGGCGAAGAAGTCCGGGTAGGTCTTGGCGACACAACCCGGATCCAGGATCTCGATGCCCGGCACCCGCAGCCCGATCAGCGCGAGACTCATCGCCATGCGGTGATCCTCGTACGTGTGGAAACTCGTCGGCCGCGGCGAGCCCGGATGCACGGTGAAGCCGTCCTCGTCCTCGGTGGCCTCGATGCCGGCGCGGCGCAGCTCGGTGACGACCGCCGCGATCCGGTCGGTCTCCTTGCGGCGGATGAAGTCGATGCCCGTGACCCGGGTCGGCGAGTCGGCGAACACCGCGACCGCGGCCAGCGTCTGCGCGGTATCCGAGATGTCGGCCATGTCGACGTCGACGCCGTGCAGGGTTCCGGTGCTCTCCACGGTGATCGAGGTGGCGGTGCGGGAGACACGCGCGCCCATCCGCTCGAGCACGTCGGCGAACCGGACGTCGCCCTGGGTGCTGCCGGTGCCCAGGCCCTCGACGGTGACCCGCCCACCGGCGATCACGGCCGCGCCGAGCAGGTAAGAGGCCGCACTGGCGTCCGGCTCGACCGCGTAGTCACACGGCCGGTAGCCACCCGGGGCGACGGTCAGACCCTCCACCCGTACGCCAAAAGCCTCCATCACGGCCGTGGTCATCTCCACGTACGGCACCGAGACCAGCTCGGAGGTCAACGACACCCGCAAGCCGTCGCGCATCAGCGGGCCGGCCATCAGCAGCCCCGAGAGGAACTGGCTGGAGACGTGCCCGCTGACGTGCACCACCCCGCCCCGCATGGGCCCGCTGACGGCGGCCGGCAGGTAGCCCGTGGCGCCGTGCTCCTCGACCTTGGCGCCCGCCTCCCGCATGGCCTCGAACACCGGCCCGAACGGGCGGGCCCGCAGCTGGGCCGAGCCGTCCACGACCGTACGGGAATCGAAAAGCCCCGCCGCCGGAAGCACGAACCGCGAGGTGGTTCCCGACTGCCGGGCATCGACCACCGCACCGGGCGCCGGCCGGCCCCCGCCGTGCACCACGACGGTCCGCCGCTGCTCGTCGGCCTCGACGGTCGCGCCGAGCGCCGCGACCACCCCCATCATGGCCCGGGTGTCGTCGGCGAACAGCACCCCGGTCAGCGTCGACGTGCCCGGAGCGAGGGCGGCGCAGAGGAGGGCGCGGTTGGTGAGGCTCTTGGAACCGGGCGGCCGGACAGTGGCATCGAGGGGCTGGGTCTTCACACGAGGTTGAGTCACTGTCCTATTCTCCCGGCCCGTCCAGCCTTTTCTGCCGGCCTTCCCAGCCGGTGTCGTGCTCGTGCACCAGGCGCAGGGCCGCCGCGCAGGCGGGCAGGTCACCGGCGTGGCGCGGCCGGACGATCACGGCTTCCAGAACTGGCGGGCGGCGAAACCCTCGCGGCGCAGCCAGTGCTCGGTGTAGACGATGCGGGTCGCCTCGACGACGATCAGCGTGTCGGCCGGGGGTTCGGTGAGCGGGCGGCCGCGCTCGACGTGCTCGTTCTCCCAGCGGAACGCCTCCCAGTGGCGCTCGCGGTCGGGGTGGCCGGGCGGGAGCACGCGCGCCTGGCCGAACAGTTGCGCCCCACGGCTGCTGGCCAGCCCGGTCAGCGGCGCGAAGATCCCGGCCGAGACCCGCGGGTCGGCCTCCAGGTTGCGCACCTTGGGCGAACGCGGCGCGGCCGTGAACATCACCGTGAAGCCGAGCGGGTAGTAGCGGACCGGCGTGGCCAGCGGACCGTCCGGGCCGGTGGTCGCCAGCACACACATGTTCTGCGACGACAGCAGGTTGAGGATGCGCTCCTCGAGACGTTCCCGGGGCAGCCGCCCGGCCGGCATCGGTTCGGTGAGCCAGGGGTTGGTCAGCGGCATGCGTTCTCCGATGCGACGAGGCGGTGCAGCGAGGCCACGGCCGGCGGGCCCCAGGTGGGTTTGCCCCCGGGCGGCCCGGCGTGGGCGATGAAGAGGCTGCCGAGGGCCCGCCACACGGCCCACCCGTCGGCCCCGTGGGTGATCGTGAGGCCGGCGAGGTCGGGGTGCTGATCGCGCAACAGTTCCCGAACAAGCTCAGCGTCCACCACCCCATGATCGTAACGACGACCCTCCACAGTCCCGTCCCGCGTCGCGCCTCGGTGGATCTCGCGACCTGAAGCAGCGCCGTTCGCAACGATGCTCGATCGTTGCGAGGCGACCGGGCATCGTCGCGCGGTCGCGCGTGCCGTCCGCCGGCTCGGCGCGACCATCCAGGGCAGACGGAAGCGGTGGTTCAGGTACGCGGCTGCGGGGTTGGGAATGTCGTACCCGTCGATTAGAATGTATGTACGAAAAGGGCCTGTGAGCTGCTGATCTTCGGGCGTGTCGTGCGCTCTGAGGGTCGACCCTGGGTCAGTTAGGAGATCGTCGTGACCGCGCCCGTTCTGAGCGTCCCCTCGACCAACCCCGTGCCCGTCATCCCGCCCTACGCGACCATGCTCGGCTTCACCCGCTATGTGACCCGCACCGGCCCGGCCAAGGCCACGTTTGTCGGCGGGCTGCGCCGTGCGCGTGAGCGCCGGTCCGGTTTCAACCCGCACGGTCAGATGGTGAAGGCGCTCAAGGCCGACATCGCGTTCCGCACCGGCGGCAGCTATCTGTCCGGTGTGGTCGATCTGGTCAAGGAGCGGTGGAAGCCGCTCTACGAGTCGGTCAGCGCCGGCGCGAAGACCTATCTGGCCTCGCTGGGCGACCCCGAGAAGGTCGGTCTGGCCCAGACCCGCGACGCGCTGGCGTCCGTGGGGCCGCTGGTCGTGAAGATCAACCCGCACTTCGGCCTGAAGTACGACGACGGCCGGCGTGAGGCGGTGCGTCTGCACTTCGACGAGGCGCCGCCCACGCCCGAGACGGTGACGGCCATGCTGCACCTGATGGCCCGCCACATGGACCAGATCCTGCCCAACGCCGAGCCGGTCCTGGTCGACCTGCGCCGGGGCGAGGTGCACCGCCTCGACCCCGCGGCCAAGCCCGCCGACATCGAGACCTGGCTGGCCGGTGAGGCGGCGGCCTTCACGGCGATGTGGGGCACGCCGGCCGCCTGATCGCCTCATCGACCGTCCCGGCTGTGCGTGCCGGGGCGGTCGGTGCTGGGCTGTCCGCGTGCGGGGGAGCAGGGTAGTGCCGGTGCTGGGCTGCCCGCGTGCGGAAAGCAGGGTAGTGCCGGTGCTGGGCTGCCCGCATGTGGGAGCGCAGGGGAGCGCCGGAGCGGGGCTTCGTGGCTCTGGATGGCGATCGCCTGGCGGGAGCGGTGCGGGGGCACGAGACTGGGGCGATGGCCCTGATCCACGTTGACTTCTTCGCCGAGTCGCTTGACCTCAGCACCTCCATGACGGTGATCCTGCCGCAGGAGGGGGCGACCCCGCCGCCGCTGCTCTATCTGCTGCACGGTCTCACCGACGACCACACCGCCTGGACACGGTACACCTCGATCGAGCGGTACGCGTACGACCATGGCCTCGCCGTGGTGATGCCGCAGGTGCACCGCAGCTTCTACGCCGACGAGGCGTACGGGATGAAGTTCTGGACCTTCCTGTCGGACGAGCTGCCCCGGCTCGTACATCGATTCTTCAACGTCTCCGATCAGCGCGAGGAGACGTACGTGGCCGGTCTGTCCATGGGTGGCTACGGCGCCTTCAAATGGGCCCTGCGTCAACCCGAGCGCTTTGCCGCGGCGGCCAGTCTGTCGGGGGCGCTCGACCTGGCCTGGCTGCAGAAGAACGACGAAAGGCCGCACATCCGTGAGGTCATGCGGCGGGTCTTTCCCGACGATGTCGCCGGCACCGACGACGACCTGCTGCATCTGCTGGACGAAGCCGGCCGCAGCGAGTCCGGCAAGAGCGCCCTGCCCCGGCTGATGCTGCGCTGCGGCACCGGCGACCACCTGTTCGAGCAGAACGAACGGTTCGTCTACGCCAGTGCCCGCGCCGGCATCCCGCTGGACAGCGAGTTCGAGCCGGGCGGGCACGAGTGGTCGTTCTGGGACAGGCACATCCCGCGGGCGCTGGACTTCTTCACCAAGGGCTGATCGGCGACCAAGGGCTGACCGGCGACCAAGGGCTGACCGGCGACCAAGGGCTAGTCGTTGTCGCGGCCCTGCTGCTCGGCCAGGAAACGCTCCAGCTCGGCGCCCAGCTCTTCGGCGGTGGGCAACGGACGGTCGCTGTCGGCCAGCAGGTTGCCCTCGCGGCCGCGCAGGAAGGCGTCGTATTGCGCCTCGAGCGAGGACACCAGGCGGCTGGCCTGCTCGTCGTCGGCGACCTGCTTGTCCACGTCTTCGCGGACGACCGCGGCCGCCTCGCGGAGGTCGCCCGTCGGCAGGGCCAGGCCGGTGCTGGCCGAGACCGAGTCAAGCAGCAGCTCGGCGGCGGCCGGGTACGTGGTCTGGGCCAGGTAGTGCGGCACGTGCGCCGCGTAGCCCATCGCGTCGTAGCCGCCCTCACCCAGGCGGAACTCGAGCAGGTTGCCGACGCTGGCCGGCACCTGCACCTTCTGCAGCCACGGCTCGCGGTCGCCGAGCAGCGCCTTGTCGGTGGCGTGGGCGGTGACGCTGACCGGGCGGGTGTGCGGCACGGCCATCGGAATCGCGTTGAGGCCGACGGTGAGCCGCACGCCGAAACGCTCGACCAGGCTGGTCACGGCGGCGATGAACCTTTCCCACTGCAGGTCGGGCTCGGGCCCGGCGAGCAGCAGGAACTCGGTGCCGAGCTGGTCGCGCACGAGGTGCAGGGCGAGGCTGGGCTCGTCGTAGCTGACCCAGTGGTCCTCGTCGAAGATCATCGGAGGACGGCGGGAGCGGTAGTCGAGCAGCTGGTCGAGGTCGAAGGTCGCGACGACCCGGCTGTCGAGCCGGTCCAGCAGGTTCTCGCGCGCGAGCTGGATCGCACTGCCCGCGTCGACGAAACCGGTCAGCGCCTGGATGAGCACCGGCTCGTCCAGCTCCGGCAGTTCGTCGGCCAGCTCGTAGAGCTCGTTGGGATCGAGCACGTCGAGGACCTCCTGTGTTCCGTTAAGGGGTAAAAGCTGCGAACAACAGGACCGGACGTTTAATTCCGGGCCTCCGACGATCTTGCCAATTGACCTTCGGTGAGTCGCGAGCGCACCTCCGCCGGCGGCAGCGGGCGCGAGAACAGATACCCCTGAGCGAAACGGTAGCCCAACCCGTAAAGGGTGTCGGCCTGAGCGGTGGTCTCCACTCCCTCGGCGACGGCCTTCAGGTGCAGGCCGTCGGTGATCTGGATCATGGCGGTGGCGATCACCGCCTCTTCCGAGCTGCCCCCGATGCCGGCCACGAACGACTTGTCGACCTTGAGGGTGTCGGCCGGGACGGTCCGCAGGAGGCCGAGTGACGAGTGGCCGGTGCCGAAGTCGTCCAGGGCCACCTTCACCCCGAGCCGCACGATCTCGAGGAGCGTGTCGAGCGCCACACCACCGTCGAACACCGCGGTCTCGGTCACCTCGACGACCAGCCGGTCGGGGCTCACACCCGAGAATGACAGCGCCTCGCGGACCTCGCCGGCGAAACCAGGCTCGCGCAGCTGCCGGGCCGACACGTTGACGCCCAGTTCGCGCGGGGCCACGCCGGGGCCGAATTCGGCGTCCCAGGCGGCCATCTGGCCCAGGGCGGTGTGCAGGATCCAGGTGCCCAGCGGCACGATCAGGCCGGTGCGCTCGGCGATCGGGATGAACGTGTCGGGCCCGATGAAGCCGCGGTCGGGGTGGGGCCAGCGGATCAGCGTCTCCAGGCCGGTCCACGCGCCGTCGGGCAGCCGCACGATCGGCTGGTACATCAGGGTGAACTCGTGGGCGTCGAAGGCACGGCGCATCTCGGCGCCGAGCTGCTGATCGGCCTCGTGGGTGCGTTCCAGGGCGGTGTCGTAGACCTTGAACCGGCCCTTGCCGCTGTCCTTGGCCGAGTACATCGCGATGTCGGCGCGGCGCAGCAGCTCGGCGGCCGTGGCCCCGGGCCAGGCCTCGGCCAGGCCGACGCTGGCCCGGGCCAGCAGCTGGTGACCGGCGGCCCGGATGGGCGTGGTCATCGACTCGTCGATGCGGGTCAGCAGGGCCAGCGCCTCGTCGCCGCTGAGCCCGGGCAGCAGGATGCCGAACTCGTCGCCGCCGAGCCGCGCGGCCACGTCCGACGAGCGCAGGATGTCGGTCAGACGCTCGGCGATCGCGGACAGGAAGGCGTCGCCGACCGCGTGGCCGAGCCTGTCGTTGATCGTCTTGAAGTCGTCGAGGTCGACCATGGCCAGGCAGAGCGGCTCGCCGGAGGCCAGCAGCTCGTTCGTGGACTGCTCGAACAGCGCGCGGTTGGCCAGGCCGGTCAGCCCGTCGTGGGTGGCCCGGTGGGTGAGCTCGTCGGAGTACTGGTTGAGCTGGGTGAGCTGCTGGTCGACCCGCTTCAGCAGCCGTCCGTTGTCGCGCAGCGCGCCCACCTGGCGGGCGACGACCAGCCCGGTCAGCAACGTCGCGGCCAGGGCGACGACCGTCACGATGATGCCGGCCTCGCCGCTGACCCAGAGCAGCAGCGCGTCGGTGGCGGCCACCGCGGCGTACGGCACCAGGCTGAACAGCCGGCGCTTGGGCGGCCGGACCGGGATGCCGGCGGCCCGGCGGTGCCGGTCGGCGGCGAGCAGGACGCAGAGCATGGTGGCCGGCACGAAGATCTGGGAGCCGCTCATCCCGGGGCCGGCCGAGAACACCAGCGGGAACAGGCCGCCGCCGACAGTGCCGACTCCGGCCGCGACGGCGAACCACCGTACGGTGCCGGACTCGAGCCCGCCCATGCCGGTGACCGCGACCTTGACCATGGCGAGCGCAACGATCAGCCCGAGCACGGCGAGCATCAGCATCGGCACGGTGGTGCGCTGGGCCTCGCCGGCGCCGATCGAGCGGATCATGAAGAACCAGGCGAAGACGCCGGCGGTGACGCAGATGGTGAGCGCGTCGAGGATGAACCGCGCGCTGGCGCCCTGCCGTCCGAGCGGGAGCCGCAGCAGCGCCCAGATGATCACCACGACGGCGCCCGCGTACAGAATCGAGCTGACGATGTCGTGCTGCTGCAGCGGGACCCGCTCGGGGGCGACCAGCGACATCCGGAGGTCGCCGAGATTGCCCAGCGCGACGAACAACCCGCACCACGCCACCGATCGCCACAGCCGGGCCACGGCGCGGTCGGGCTGGGAGAAGCGGGCCGTCTGCCAGCATGAGACGACCGTCACACCGGAGATCAGAATGGCCGGAATCCAGACGAAGGCCGGGTTGAACCGCTGTTGCGAAGCGTTGACGGCGTAGAGCACGATGGCGCTCAGCACCATGACCACGCCCGGTACCAGCAGCGGAGTGGGGCGCAACCGTGCCACCGAGCGTTGAGTCGTCACGCTCCGGGTAATCGGTAGGACAGATCTCAGCCTGAGCACAACGCGGGATCAAGACTCGCGTGCACGTGCATGTGCACGGCACAATGGCACAGGAACGTTCCCTTCCCCCCTCGGAGCGATCTGGTGACCAACTCTTCGAACCCGTCCGACGTGATCACCGACACCGACAACACCGGCACCGACGCGCCTCCCGGCTCGCTCTGGCAGCGGATGAAGGCCGACCCGCAATACGCGCCGGAACACCTTGCGCTCGAAGCCGTGCGCCGCCTCGGCCCCGAAGCCGCGGCCTGGGCCGAGCGCCTGCGCGCCGAAGATCCCGATCGCACGCCCGACCAGATGGCCGACATCGCGGTCAAGCGGTTCACCACGCTGGCCCGCATCTCGGGGGCCGTCTCCGGGGTCACCGGCCTGCCCGGCGCGGTGCTCGACGTGGGTGTGCTGGCCTGGAACCAGGCCCGCATGGTGCTGCACATCTCGGCCGCCTACGGCCACGACCCGTGCGCCCCCGAGCGCGCCACCGACCTGCTGGTTCTCCAGCGGGTGCACAAGGTGGCCCAGACCGCCCGGCTGGCGCTGGGCGTGGCGGCGGGCCGCGAACGCGCCGCGCACCTGTTCGCCGGGGCGGCGTCACGCCCGCTCAGCGGTGTGATGCTGCGGCTGGGCGTGAAGCTCGCTCAGATGGCCGGTGTCCGCGCCGCCAAGCGCATGTTCGCCAAGGTCATCCCGGGCGCCTCGGTCGTGCTCGGCACCTGGGTCAACTCGGCCGCGACCAAAGATCTGGCCCGTCGCTCCCGGGAGCTCTATCGGAAAGCGCCCGCAGAGCCCGCGCAGACGGTGAGCCCGGGTCGGCCGTGACGAAGACCACTTGCTGATCGTCGTCGGGCACGGCCAGCACGTCGCAGTTGAGACGGAGCGTGCCGGCCCGCGGATGCTCCAGCGTCTTGGTGCGGTGACCGGGGGAGCGCACGGGATCGGTCGCCCAGATCCGGCGGAACTCCTCGCTGCCGGTGCTCAGGTCAGAGACGAGCGCGGCCAGGCGTTCGTCGTGCGGATAGCGCACGCGGGCCGCCCGCAGCCGGGCCACCGCGATCTCGCCGAACTCCTCGTGACCGCTGCTGACCGGCCGCTCCGTACCCGAGAAGCGCCGGCGCGCGAGATTGGGCCGGGCGCCCAGACCGCCGAGCAGGGCCTCGGCCAGCGGACTCCAGGCGATCACGTCGTAGCTCGCGTCGGTCACCACGGCCGCGGCCTCGGGCATCCGGTGCAGAAGATCCCGCACGTACGGGCGTACGTGACGCGACGGACCCGCCGGCGGGGTCGGGTCGCTGCCGGCCAGCCCGAACAGATGCCGCCGCTCGGCCGCGTCGAGCCGCAGCGCCCGCGTCAGCCCGTCCAGGATGCGCGGCGACGGCGACGGCCCCCGGCCCTGTTCGAGGCGCACCAGATAGTCGACCGACATGTTTGCCAGCCCGGCCACCTCCTCGCGGCGCAGCCCGGGCGTGCGGCGCAGCCCCGTCCCGGATGGCAGGCCGACGTCCGTCGGACGCAGTGAGTCACGGCGTTCGCGCAGGAAACGGGCCAGATCGCGGCGTGCCATGCGGCCTCCCTGGTATCGGTTGTCCCTGGCTGGGCCGCCCCGGCCGGGAGATCCTCGACCCATGAACAGTTCCACGGCCCTGGTCACAGGCGCCAACAAAGGCATCGGTATCGAGATCGCACGGCTCCTGGCAGGCGAGGGGCTCACGGTGTACGTGGGTTCCCGCGATCCCGAGCGCGGCAAACTCGCGGCGGACGAGATCGGCGGGGACGCGCGGCCCCTCACGCTGGAGGTGACCGACCCCGGCAGCATCGCCGCGGCGGCGGCCCAGGTCGGCGACCTCGACATCCTGGTCAACAACGCCGGTGTCATGGTCGACGGCGCCGCACCGGGCGAGGCGTCGATCGAAGCCTTCCGCCGTACGTACGAGGTCAATCTCTTCGGTGTTCTCGCGGTCACCAACGCGTTCCTGCCCGCACTCGGGCGCTCCCGTCACCCGCGCATCGTCAACATCTCGAGCGGCACCGGCTCGCTCGGCTGGAGCACCGGCGACGACGCGCAGTTCGGGACCGGCCGCGGCGCCGCCTACCGGTCGTCCAAGGCCGCCCTGAACGCGCTGACGATCTTCTACGCGTACGAGTTCCCGCGGTTCCGCGTGAACGCACTGGCGCCCGGGCTACGCCGTACGGACCTCGCACCCCGCGCCCAATCCGCGGCCGCTGGTGATCCGGCCGAGGCCGCCGCGGGTGCCGTACGGCTGGCTCTGCTGCCCGACGACGGCCCGACCGGCGGTTTCTTCTCGTGGGACGGCACCGTGGCGCCCTGGTAACGGCGCTAAGGGAATCGCCGTTCCATCCGAACGGAATCGCTGAACGGATCCGATCGGATGGGGGGCTGCGGGTGCGTCGTCGTTGGCTGGGTCTGGTGGTGCTCGCGCCGCTCCTGCTGCTGGGCGGATGCGGCAAGGACGCGAAGACCGACGCCACCGAGCAGCCGGCCGGCAAGTCGTGGGTCGTGGTGACCTCCGGCAGTGCCACCCCGTCGGCCGGTCCCGGCCGCGCCACCGGAGCGCCGAGCCCGTTCCCGAGCGGTTTCCTGCCGCTGCCCTCGACCACGCCGGCCGCGACGCCCACCGGCAGCTACTCCTGCCCGCCGGTCAAGAACCAGATCATCAACGGCGCGGACGCCACCGCCGCCACCACGAGCGGAACGGTGACCTGGTACAACCCGGCCACGGCGGATCTGGTCGAGTACCGGATCACGGCGATCAGCCAGGACGCCATGCTCGGCAACCAGCGCGACATCGGCTGGACCGTCGTGACGCCCGGCGCCGACTGCGGCTACATGACCGCCACGATCGTCGGCCTCGACCGCAACACCCGTTACGTGTTCTCGGTCGACGCGGTGTCGAGCCGCTCGGACAGCGACGGCACGTACGCCAAGACGGTCGCCCGTTCCCAGGTGGTCAAGACACGCTGAGCCCGGCCGCCGGCTTCCAGCCCCGGGCCTGCGCCTTGCCGATGTCGAGCACCAGGCCGTCGGTGACCTGGTCGATGGCGTACGGCGTGAGGGTGCGCGACACCACGGCAACCGCCCGGGCCAGCCCGATCGGCACGTGCCGAACCGGCACCCCCAGCACCGCGCTGACTGCCGCGTCGCGCGAGCGGGGCACAGGGTCGGCGATGTTGTAGGCCCCCGGCGGCCAGGTGACGGCGGCCAGGCACGCCGAGGCCAGGTTCTCCACCGCGGTCAGGCTCAGCGGCACGTCCGGGCCGGGGAGCCAGGCCGTCCCACCCCGTACGGTCTGCCGGAGCCGCGGCAGCAGGTGCGGATCACCGTCGCCGTAGACCGCGCGCGGCCGCAGCACGACGGCCCCCGCCGCGAGCGCCAGTCGTTCCCCGGCGGCTTTTGTTCTCCCGTACGCGGTCCGCTGCCGATCGGTCGGGTGATCCTCGCGGACGGCGGCCCGGTAGGGGCCGGGCCGATAGACGCTGGCGCTGCTGACCCACACGACGGGCCGGTCGCCGGCCGCTTCCAGCAGACGCCGGGTCCCGTCGACGTTGACCGCCGCGAACGTCCGTTCCGCGCCGCTGTCACCCACGGCGGCGGCCAGGTGGATCACGACGTCGGCGCTCGCGAGATCGGGCACGTCCCGGGTGGCATCCCAGAAGACGTGCTTGCCGACCGGTCCCGGCCGCCGTCCCAGGCAGACCACGTCGGCGCCGTTGCGGGCCGCGAGCTTCGCCACCGCACCGCCGCAGAACCCGCTCCCGCCGGTGATCGCGAGCCTCATGACGTGGCCGTTCCCCGCACGACCAGCGATCGCCAGCCGGGCAGGGCCGATCGACGGTCGGCGCGGGCTCGTACGACCACCGGCCGGTAGGGCGCCAGCGCGGCCAGCAGGTCGGAGAGTTGCGCGCGGGCCAGCGCCGCGCCCGGGCAGGCGTGTGAGCCGACCCCGAAGACCAGCTGAGCCGTACGGGCCGGGGCCGGCTCGACCGGATCCGGGTCCCGTCGGTGCGCCTCGGCCGCGTGCCGGGCGATCAGCATGAGCTTGTCGCCCGGCCGTACCGGGCAGCCACCCAGCTCCGAGTCGGCCGCCGCCACCCGGGGCAGCAAGGGCGTGGGCGCGGTGACCCGGAGCAGTTCCTCGGTCAGCGCCGGGTTGTCCGCGTGGTCCCAGAGGTCGTCGTCGCAGGCCCAGGCCGCGGCCCGGGGAAGCGCCGCCACCGTGGTGTTGATCGCCGCGACCGCGAGCATCGCGTTGAGTCCAGCCTCGGCCGGTGTCCGTGGCGCGACCAGGTCGAGCAGCTGGTCCGCCGCCGCCGAGGCGGCTGCCGCCGCCCGCGGGTTACGTGGCCCGGGCAGGTGCTCGCGGGCTGCTGCCGCTGCCGCGGTTCGAGCCGCCTCAGCCAGCCGGACCGGATCGACGTCGATCCCGAGCAGTTCGGCCGTGGTCGCCCCCGCGATCTCGGCCGTGAGCGGCACCAGGTCGACCGGGCCGCCCGCCCCCAGGACCGGAAGCCGATCGTCGAGCAGCTTCATCCAGATCGGCCGCAGCTTGGCCACTCCGGCTGCCCCCAGCATCGCCGCCGTGTCCCGGCGCGTACCCCGGTGTTCGTCCCCCTCCTGATCGAAGAGCGCCCCCGCGCCCGCCAGCTCTCCGGCCGCGCCGCCGGTGGTGCCCGTCGCCGTTCGATCGAGCGGCACCCGGGTCAGGGCCGCCCGGTAGGCCTCCGTGCCATGTACCAGCACCGTTCGCCCGAGCCGCGTCACGTCCCGCCCGCGGGTCGCCGCGAGCAGCGTGAACAAGATCGGGTGGCTCTCCAGATAGACCCGCCGATCCCGTCGCCGAGCCCTCCCGCTCACGGCCGCTCCTCAGCGGCAGCCGAAGGGCCGGACGCCGAGGGGCCGGACGCCGAGGGGCCGGACGCTGAGGGGCCGGACGCTGAGGGGCCGGACGCTGAGGGGCCGGACGCTGAGGGGCCGGACGCTGAGGGGCCGGACGCTGAGGGGCCGGACGCTGAGGGGCCGGACGCTGAGGGGC
>NZ_JAENHP010000001.1 GCF_016834655.1 Paractinoplanes ovalisporus | reverse complement strand
CCCTCATCTGCCTGGCACGCCGCCGTGTCGACGTCCTGTTCGCCATGCTCCGCGACCAGACGCCCTACCAAACCCGGCCCGTCAACCACGCCCTCACCGCTTGACGAAACCCATAGGGACACCCCCCGTCAGCCACCGGACGCCCAGAATAGGCGGCTCCCGCCGCCCAAAACCGTTGTCCACATTCCTCGGTTGTCCACAGGCCACCCCGTAGAGATCGCCAAGAACCGGCAGACTCGGGTCTGGGTGGAGGTCCCCCTGGTAGGGCGGGTAATGCGGGGAGACGAGTAGCAGAGACGTGTAGCCGAGCCGAGTAGCCGAGCCGAGCAGCAGAGCCGAGCGGCAGAGACGAGTAGCCGAGCCAAGTAGCGGATCAGGGCGGCAGCCGAGTCTGGCCGGCCGAGCGCGCCGATCGGTGCCCATGCAGCAGATCGGGGCGGCCGGCGAGTATTGGGCGTGACCACTCACGCACGTCGCCGTGGGGGGTTTTGCGGTTTGGACGCGTCAGCGGCCAGCGAAACCCGCCGCGGCCCCCGCGGGAGCGACGGTCTGTACCCCCGCCTGGCCGGGACATCCGGATCTTGATTTTGACCTGGGGGGAGAGACGTTACGACAAGCGGCTTCGAGCCTTGCCGGTGGTTGTCGGCAGGCCGGCCGAAGCGAGCAAGGCCAGCTTCTCCGCATTGCTGGAGCCGGCGTCGGGGTGCAGGACGATCAGCATCAGGCTCTCGGTGCCGCCGATGGTCAGACGCTCGCGGTTCAGGGTCATCTCGCCGACCTGGGGATGGTTGATGAGCACCGGCGTTCCGTATTGGCCCCGCACCTCGTGGCGGGCCCACAACTGCCGGAAACGGGGGCTCGCCAGCGTCAACTCGCCGGTGAGCTCGATGAAACGAGGGTCGTCGGTGTCGGTGCCGACGGCCTGGCGCAGGTTGGCCACGAAGCATTCGGTGACCGCCGGCCACTGCGGGTAGAGGGACTGCTCGGTCGGGTCCAGGAAGAGGTCGCGCAGCTGGTTCGCGCCGGGGGCCAGGCGTGGGGAGATCGCCTGGGCCAGGTGGTTGGAGGCCACGACGTCGAAGTAGCGGTTCTCGATGAACGCGGGCTGCACCAGGGAGTCCAGCAGCTTGAGCATGCCGGCGGGGACGGTTTCCGGGCGACGGCGGCGTCGGCGGCGTTTCTGGGCGCAGTCGGCGGCCAGGGTCAGCATGTGTTCGCGGTGGTCGTCGTCGAGGAGCAGCACGCGGGCGATCGATTCCAGGACCTGCGCGGACGGGTTGCGGTCGCGGCCGCGTTCGAGCCTGAGGTAGTAGTCGGCGCTGACGCCGGCCAGCATGGCGACCTCCTCGCGGCGCAGGCCGGGCACCCGCCGGACGCCGACGTCGGGGATGCCCACCTGCTCGGGGGTCACCAGCTCGCGCCGGGCCCGCAGGAAGGCGCCGAGGGCGTTCGTCGTCTCGCTCACGTCAACCAGCCTAGGTCGGCGTCGCCGGGGGAGAGGGGGTCATGTCAGGGCTCTGCCTCGGCCCGGCGGCCGTGCCTAGCTTCGGGGACATGACCATCACACTGATCACCGGGGCCAACAAGGGCATCGGATTCGAGACCGCCCGGCAGCTGCTGGAACTGGGCCACGTCGTTTATGTGGGGGCTCGGGACGAGGAGCGGGGCGGGAAGGCGGCGGCCGCCATCGGGGCCCGGTTCGTGCAGCTCGACGTGACCGACGACGCATCCGTGAGCGGGGCGCTGGCGGCGATCGACGCGGCCGAGGGGCGGCTCGACGTTCTGGTGAACAACGCCGGCCTCCTCGGGGAGGGTCCCGTCGACGGGGCGAAGGCGCTGCGGGTCTTCGACACCAACGCGGTGGGCGTTGTCCGGGTCACCGAGGCGGCGCTGCCGCTGCTGCGCAAGTCGGCGAACCCGAACGTCGTCACGGTGTCGAGCAGCATGGGGTCGTTCTGGGCGGTGACCAACCCGGAGCGGCCCGAGTACGGGCTGCCGTTGACGCTCTATGCGGCGTCCAAGGCGGCGGCCACTATGTTGACCGTTCAGTACGCCAAGGCCGAACCGGGCATCAAGTTCAACGCGCTCGAGCCGGGCGCCACCGCGACCGACATGACCGCGGCCTTCGGGATCGGGCGGCCGGTGGGGGAGAGCGCCAAAACGGTGGTACGGCTGGCGACCCTCGGCCCGGACGGTCCGACCGGCACGTTCACCGACGAGAACGGCCCACTGGCCTTCTGAAACTCAAGCGCGGCGGAAGAGGTCGGCCTCGAAACGGTACGCGTCGCCGCGGTACTTGTTGTGGCCGATGAGCACGGGAGTGCCGTCGGCGGTGTAGGCCACCTCGTCGCCGACCAGGACGGGAGCGCCGGCGGTGATGCCCAGCAGTCGGGCCAGATCGGCGTCGGCGCTCTCGGCCATCAGCGTGTAGGCGCTGCGGTGCACCTCGATGCCGCACAGGCGGCGCAGTTCGTCGTAGAGCGACCGGTCGGTCAGGTCGGCATCTTTCATGGCCTCGACATGAACCGAGGGGAGCACCACGACGTCGAAGCAGACCGGGGTGCCGTCCATGCCGCGCAGCCGGTCGATCTCGAGGACCGGCGCGGCGGGCGCGATGCGCAGCTTGGCCGCCTCGTCGAGGGAGGCCGGCCGCACCTCCTGTCGCATAACTCGCGCGGTGGGGCGCAGGCCGCGGGCGCGGGCCATCTCGGTGAACGACTGCAGCGTGCTGGGTGGCTCGCTGAGCACCTGGGTCGGCACGAACCAGCCGCGCTGAGCCGAGCGCTGCAGCGTGCCCTCGGACTCGAGACGGCTCAGGGCCAGACGCAGCGTGGCCCGGCTGACGCCCAGCTGGCCGGCCAGGTCGCGCTCGCCCGGCAGTCGGGAGCCGGGGGCGTAGCGGCCGACGGTCAAGTCGCGGGTCAGCCGCTCGTAGGCCTGGATCGATGCCGTCACGGCAGCACTGTACCAGTTAGCTCATTGGTGGGACCAGTTCTTGTTTCTGGTTCAGCACTGGACTAACTGGTATAGGAAGGCTTAGTGTCCGGTCATCGGCCACGCGATCCCACCGGGCGAGGCCAGTGCGACACAACGGAGTGCACAGATGAAGATCTATAAAGCGGGCGTCGCGGTGATACTCGCGCTGGGCCTGGCGGCCTGTTCGCCGGGCAGCGGCACCAGTGCGACCGATGAGAACAAGGCCCCCGAGAGCGTGTCGACCGACGTGGCCAAGGCCGGCACCGTGACCCTCAAGCTGACCGATTTCTGGGGCGGCGCCGAGGGCGAGTGGATCAAGCAGGTCGTGGCCGACTTCCAGAAGAAGTACCCCAATGTCACGATCCAGCGGACCAACGAGGACTGGGGTCAGCTCAACTCCACCCTCAACCTGCAGCTGCAGGACGACAGCGGGCCCGACATCGCGACCGCGAACAACGGCTGGCAGTCGCTGGGCACGCTGGCCAAGGGCAACCTGGTGCGCAACCTCGACCCGTACGTGAAGGCGTACGGCTGGGACAAGAAGGTGCCCACCACCATCGCCCGGCAGAACCAGTTCAGCGCCGACTTCAAGACGATGGGCACCGGTTCCTGGTTCTCGACCCCCATGTCCCGTACGTCGCTGATCGGCCTCTACTACAACGCGGACAAGCTGAAGGCCCTCGGCGTCGAGCCCCCGAAGTCGCTGGCCGACCTCGAAGCGGCGGCGGCCAAGGCCAAGGCCGCGGGCGAGGTTCCGTTCGAGTACGGCAGCCTGGACGGCTCGACCACGATCCTGCTGGGCGCGCAGGCGTTGCTGGCCGACAAGAAGAAGCTCAACGACTACATCTACGGCGACGCCTCGATCAAGGCGGCCGACATCGGGATGACCGAGGCCATCACGCTGACCAAGAAGTGGGCCGACGCCGGTTACTTCCCGCCCAAGTTCGAGGGCATCGACTACCAGACCGCGGTCGCCAACTATGTCGGCGGCAAGGGCGTCTTCCGGTGGGAGTACACGGGTTCGCTCGGTCTCGACGCGGCGAAGCAGGGCAAGTACGGCTATCTGCAGCTCCCGCAGGCCAGTGGCAGCGGCACGGTCGGTGTCGGGGCCGCGCCGGGCGCGATGGTGATCTCGTCGAAGAGCAAGAACCCGGACGTGGCGGCGGCCTTCCTCGACTTCATGATGTCGCCCGAGACCGGCCAGCTGGCCGCCGACCGCGGTCTGGTGCCGGCGCTGTCGCCCGACGTGAAGGTGCCGTCGACCTCGCTCAGCCTGACCGACGAGTCGAAGGGCGCGGCGACGCTCGACACCGACGACGGCTATGTGCCGTACTTCGACTGGTCCAGCCCGACCATGCTCGACACGATCAGCCAGAACCTGCAGCTTGTGTACGCCGGGAAGATGACGCCGGACAAGTTCACCGAGGCCGTCGACAAGGACCGCGACGCCTTCCTGGCCGGGCAGAGCTGAGGATGACCGCCACCGCGACCGCGCCGGAGGGCGGCAAACCCGGCGCCCACCGGCGTCGGAACCGGTGGATCGGCCTCGCCTTCGCCGCGCTCCCGCTGGGCGTCTACGCGCTCGTCGTGCTCGTCCCGCTGGCCCAGTCGGTGCAGTTCTCGTTCTACAAGTGGGACGGGGTCAGCGCATCGACCTGGGCCGGGCTGGACAACTACCGGACGTTCCTGACCGATCCGGTGCTGCGCTCGACGTTCGGGCATGTCCTGGTCCTGATCGGGTTCTTCGCCCTGCTGCCGATCGCGCTCGGCCTGCTCTCGGCGGCGCTGCTGACCCGGGCCAGGCAGCCGGGCATGGCCGTCTACCGCTGGATCTTCTTCCTGCCCCAGGTGATGACGACCGTGGTCATCGCCCTGGTGTTCAAGCGGATCTACGCGCCGGACGGCCCGCTCAACACGGCGCTGCGGGCGG
This sequence comes from Paractinoplanes ovalisporus, assembly GCF_016834655.1. Lineage (GTDB taxonomy): Bacteria > Actinomycetota > Actinomycetes > Mycobacteriales > Micromonosporaceae > Actinoplanes > Actinoplanes ovalisporus. The sequence goes on along the minus strand of NZ_JAENHP010000001.1, from coordinate 1,318,251 downwards.
TCGGGCTCGACTCGTTCGCCAAGACGTGGCTCGGCGACTTCACGTGGGCGCTGCCGGCGCTCGGCATGATCGGCACCTGGGTCACCTTCGGGTTCTGCATGGTGCTGTTCATCTCCGGTACGTCGGCGATCGCACCCGAGCTGTACGAGGCGGCCCGCATCGACGGCGCTGGTCCCGTACGGGAATTCTTCGCCGTCACCCTGCCCGGTCTGCGCGGGCAGATGGCGGTCGCGCTGACGCTGACCATCACCGCCGCGCTGCGCACGTTCGACCTGGTCTGGGTCACCACGCACGGCGGCCCGGGTACGTCGACGCTGACCCCGGCGGTGGCGCTCTACAAGGCCGCGTTCCAGAACCCGCAGGTCGGGCTGGCGGCCGCGATCGGCGTCGTGATGGCGCTGCTCTGCCTCGTCATCGCGGTCGTCATCACGCGCGTATCGGAAAGGGACTGACGTGATCTCGAAGACCGAACGCGTCATCAACTACGTGGTGCTGACGGTCCTCGCGGCGCTGGTGCTCTTCCCGGTCGGCACGTTCCTGGTGGCGGCGCTGAGCCCGGACCGCTCGGGCAAGCCGGTCGGTTTCTCCGACTTCGCGTGGGGCAACTTCGCCACCGCCTGGCGCGACGCCGACTTCTCGCGGGCCATGACGGTCTCGATCGTCGTCGCCGTCTGCGTGGTGGCCGGTCAGGTGATCCTGGCGCTGCTCGGCGGGTACGCCTTCGGGGTGCTCGGCGTGGTCGGCGACAAGTGGCTGTTCCCGGTCGTGCTGCTCGGCATGATGATCTCGCTCGAGGCCATCATCGTCCCGCTCTACTACCAGTTCCGCACGTTCGGGCTGACCAACTCGCTGCCCGGCATCATCCTCATCCACCTCGGCATGGGTGTGCCGTTCGGCATCTTCTGGATGCGGGCCGCGTTCCGGGCCCTGCCCCGCTCGGCGTTCGAGTCGGCCGAGATGGACGGCGCCGGCCCGCTGCGCATGCTGCGGTCGATGGCCGCCCCCATGGCCCGGCCCGCCATCTACACGCTGATCCTGCTGAGCTTCATGTGGACCTGGAACGACTACTTCCTGTCCCTGGTGTTCCTGCACGGCGACAACCAGACCGCGACCGTGGCCCTCGGCGTCTTCCAGGGCAAGTACGTCACCCAGATCAACCTGATGGCGGCCGGCGGCCTCATCGTCGCCGCCCCCGTCCTCGTTCTCTACGTCGTCTTCCAGCGCAAATTCATCTCCGGAATGCTGGCCGGCGCGATCAAGGAGTAACACCGTGGCTCTTCAACCCCTTGTGCTGCCCGACCCCGGCGCCGTCGGTGACGCGGTCGCCGCGACGATCCTCGACCGCTTGGCCGCCACCGGCGACCGGCCGTTCCTGCTCGGCTGCCCCAGCGGCCGTACGGCGATGCCGGTCTATCGCGCGCTGGCCGGGCACGCCGCCCGTGGCGTCGACCTGTCCCGCCTCGTCATCGTCATGATGGACGACTACCTGGACGGCGACCGGCGGGTCTCGCCCGACATGTCCTACTCGTGCCTGGGCTTCGCCGAGCGCGAGATCGTGGGTCCCTGGGGGATGGAGAACGAGATCTGGGTGCCCGACCCGGCCGACCCTCAAGGCTACGACGAGGCCATCGCCGCGGCCGGCGGGATCGACCTGTTCCTGCTGGCCAGCGGGGCCGGTGACGGGCACATCGCCTTCAACCAACCCGGAACACCCCGAGACGCCCGTACGCACGTGACCCCGCTCGGCGAGGCCACCCGGCGCGACAACATGGGGACGTTCCCCGAGTTCACCCGGCTCGACATGGTTCCCACCCACGGGGTGACGGTCGGCGTCGACACCATCGCCGCGCTCTCCCGCGAGGTCACCATGATCGTGTGCGGCGCCCACAAACACGAGGCGTACCAACGGATTGTCGCCGCCGAGCACTACGAGCCGGACTGGCCGGCCACCGTCGTCGTCGAATGCAAGAACCCCACGCTCATCGCGGACCGCGCGGCCTTTGGAGGCAACTGAACATGGCAGGCATCAAGCTGGTCTACATCGGCGGCGGCTCCTCCCGCGGCGCCGGGACCATGGCCTCGATCCTGGCCCACGGCAAGGAGTTCGACGGTTCCGAGATCGTCATCCAGGACGTCGACCCCGAGCGCCTGCACGCCGTCGAGACCATCGCCCGCAAGATCGCCCGATCGCAGGGGCTCGACATCCGGATCTCGTCGACCACGGACCGCCGGGCCGCGCTGACCGACGCCGACGCCGTGCTGGCCAGTTTCCGGCCCGGCAAATTCGCGGCGCGGGCCCTGGACGAGCGCATCCCGCTCAAGCACGGCGTGATCGGCCAGGAGACGCAGGGACCGGGCGGCTTCTTCATGGCGCTGCGCTCGATCCACATCTACGAGGACATCATCCGCGACCTCGACGCGGTCGCGCCCGACGCGGTCATCTTCAACTACACCAACCCGGTCAACATCGTGTCCCAGGCCGTCACCCGGTTCACCGACCGCACGATCTGGTCGATGTGCGAGGGCCCGATCGTCTTCCCGAAGACGGTGCTGAACGCGGCCGGCCTCGACCCGGCCAAGGCCGACATCGTCATGGCCGGCGTCAACCACAACATCTGGTCGGTCGAGCACACGTACGAGGGTCAGGACCTGATGCCGTTGCTCGACGAGGCCTGGGAGGCGCGCAAGGACGACCCGACCCTGAGCACGCACGCCAAGCGGATGCTCCAGCTGGCCGTCACGATGCGCTCGGTGCCGGCCGACTACTTCCAGTACTACTACTTCCGCGAGGAGGTGCTGCGCGAGCTGCAAGGCGCCCGCACCACCCGCGCCGAAGACCTCCTGGCCGCCCTGCCCGGCTATTGGCAGCACTACGAGGAGCAGATGAACGTCGACGTGCCCGAGCTGGACCCCACCCGGTCCCGCGGCGGCATCCACGAACTGGAACTGGCCATCGACGTGATGAGCGCCTACTACAACAACAAGAGCGCCCGTCTGCCGGTCAACCTGCCCAACACCAGCGGCGCGCTGCCCGGGTTCGACGACGACGTCGTGGTCGAGATGTGGTGCACTGTGGACGGTCAGGGTGTGCGCCCGTTGCCGCAGAAACCCCTTCCCCATGCCGTACGGGGTCTGGTCCAGCAGCTCGCCGAATTCCAGTATCTGGCCGCCGAAGCCGCGTGGAAGGGCACCCGGGCCGACGGGATCCGGGCGCTGGCCGCGAATCCGATGGTCCCGACGCTGCGGGTCGCCGAGGAGCTCTACGACGAGATGGCGTACGCCCACCGCGCGTACCTGCCGGAGCGTCTGCTCAAGTGAGTCGTCGCGCCTATCTGGCCGTCGACGCCGGAAACTCCAAGACGGTCGCCCTCGTCAACGACGCCGAGGGCGCCGTCTTGGGCCGTGGCCGGGGCGGGAACGGCGACATCTACGGGGCTCCGTGCGTCCCCGAGGCCCTGGAATCGGTGTTCACCGCCGTCGGGGCGGCACTGGCCGACGCCGGGCTGAGCGCCGGGGACATCGCCTCGGCGGCGTTCCGGATCGCCGGCGTCGACTATCCCGAGGACGCCGAATTCTGGGACGGGCATGTGCGGGAACGGCTCGGCGGCCTGGGCCGGTGGAGCATCAAGAACGACGCGTACGCCTCCCTGCGGCTCCTCGACGGCTCGGGCGTGGGCGTCTCCATCACCGTCGGCACGGGTCCCGCGGTAGCCGCCCGCGCCGCCGATGGGCGTGAGGAGCATTCGGGCTTCTTCGTCTTCGACCACCTCGGCGGGGGAGGGCTGGGTAACGCGGCCCTCAAGGCGGTGTGCCAGGCGTGGATGGGGATCGCCCCGCCGACCTCGCTCACGACAACCCTGTGCGAGATGTACGACGTTCCGGACGCGTGGCACCTGAGGCACGACTTCACTCGCCGGTTCGGGGCGCGAGCCGCGACCGACCTCTGGCGTGCGTCGAGGGCGGTGCTCGCCGCGGCCGGCGAGGGCGACGCGGTCGCGGTCGACATCGTCCGGGCCCAGGCCGAGGCCTTTGTCCGGTACGCCGGGTGGTGTGCGGAGCGTGCGGGCACGAAGCTGGGCGATCTGCCGGTTCTGCTCAACGGATCTGTTGCCACGTCGGAGTATCCGGCCATGCGGGATGCGCTGCGCGACGAGCTGGCCCGGGTTGCGCCGTCCGTACCGGTGGTGGTCGCCGATGCGTCGCCGTTGAGCGGTGTGGTGCTCGACGCGCTGGCCGAGGGCGGTGTCGACATCAGCCCCGGACTGCTGGCACGGGCCCGGGACGGCCATCCCTTCGATTTCCTCATGACCCTCTGAGACGCGCCCTCCGCACGACGACCGGACGCGCCCTCCGCACGACGACTGAAGGAAACGGATGTTCGACATTTCTGGCCTGACCCTGGAGGAGAAGGCGTCGCTGCTCTCCGGCCACGACGACTGGTACACCGAGGCCATCGAGCGGGCCGGCATCCCGGCCATCGAGGTCGGCGACGGGCCGCATGGGCTGCGCAAGGAGACCGGCGTCGACATGGTCTGGGTGCCCGCCACCGGCTTCCCGACGGCGTCGGCCATGGGCGCCTCCTGGGACCGCGACCTCGTACGGCGGGTGGCCGTCGCCATCGGTGAGGAGGCGCGGGCCGAGGGCGTGCAGGTGGTGCTCGGGCCGGGCGTCAACATGAAACGGTCCCCGCTGTGCGGGCGCAACTTCGAGTACTTCTCCGAGGACCCGTTGCTCTCCGGGGAGCTCGGAACCGCGTATGTGCAAGGGATCCAGTCGGTCGGCGTGGGCTCGTCGCTGAAGCATTTCGCCGCCAACAACCAGGAGATCGAGCGCACCCGCATCTCGGTCGAGGCCGCCGACCGGACCCTGCGCGAGATCTACCTGGCCGCCTTCGAGCGCGTGGTCAAGGCGGCCGACCCGTGGACGGTCATGTGTTCCTACAACCGGCTGCGTGGGGTGCACGCCTCGGAGAACCGCTGGCTGCTCACCACCGTGCTGCGCGAGGAGTGGGGCTACGACGGCGTGGTCGTGTCCGACTGGAATGCCGTCCATCACCGCGTACGGGCCCTGGCCGCCGGTCTGGATCTGGAGATGCCCGGCGCCGGCGGCGTGACCGACGCTGAAGTGGTGGCGGCGGTGAAGGCGGGCGAGCTCGACGAGAGCGTGCTCGACGCCTCAGTCGAGCGGATCCTGGGGCTCGTGGCTCGCAGCTATCCCGGGCCCGAACTGGTGAACGGGCCGGTCATGGACCTGGGCGTGGCGCCCGGCGACCGGCTCTCGGCCGAGCAGCTGGCGTTGTTGCGCGCCGACGAGCACCACGACCTCGCCCGGGAGGCCGCGGCGGGCGGCATCACGTTGCTGCGTAACGAGAACGGCGTGCTGCCGCTCGACCCGCACAAGAGGATCGCCGTCGTCGGGGCCTTCGCCGCGCACGCCCGGATCCAAGGCGGCGGCTCGTCCGGCGTCGACCCGACCCGCGTCGACAATGCCCTCGACGCGCTCGCGGCCGAGTTCGGCGACCGGCTGGCGTATGCACCCGGCTATGTCCATACGCCCAGGGACGCCTACCAGGACGACATCGCCGCCTACCTCGAGGCCCACGGCGCCGCGTTCACCGACGACGGCACCGGCCCGGCCCGCCGGTCGGCCGCGCTGGCCGAGGCGTTGCGTCTGGCCGCGGCGGCCGAACGGGTGGCCGCCGGCCCGCTGTCGCCCCGGGCCCGCACCCTCATCGACGATGCCGTCGAGGTGGCCCGGGACGCCGACGTGATCGTCGTCTTCGCCGGGTTGCCGCTCGCCTTCGAGCAGGAGGCCGACGACCGGACGACCCTGGCCCTTCCCGCCGACCAGGTCGAGCTGATCGGGCGGCTGGCCGGCCTCCCGGCGCCGCTGGTGGTGGTGCTGTCCAACGGTTCCGCGGTGACCATGGACCCGTGGCACGACCGGGCCGACGCGATCGTCGAGGCCTGGCTGCCCGGGCAGGCCGGCGCCGGGGCGGTGGCCGACGTGCTGATGGGCCGGGTCAACCCGTCGGGCAAGGTGGCCGAGACGTTCCCCTTGGCCGTCGAGGACACCCCGGGCTTTGTGAACTGGACGGGGGAGCGGGGCACGGTGCTCTACGGCGAGGGCGTGTTCATCGGATACCGCTGGTACGACGCGCTGCGCCGGGCCGTCCGGTATCCGTTCGGACATGGGTTGTCGTACACCACTTTCGCGTACGGGGAACTGGAAGTTGACGTGGTCGACGCGTCGGCCGGGGTCGTGCGCGTCTCGTGCACGGTCACCAACACCGGCCCGGTGGCCGGCCGCGAGGTGGTTCAGCTCTACGTCGGCGATCCCGACGCCGCGGTGCGCCGCCCCGAGCGGGAACTGCGCGGCTTCGACAAGGTGACCCTCGATCCCGGTGCCTCGGCACGCGTCACGTTCGATCTGGTCAGCCGCGACTTCGCCTACTGGGATGTGGCCGTGGAAGACTGGCGGCGCGAGGGCGGCGAGTTCGTTCTCGAGGTCGGCGCCTCATCGCGCGACATCCGCCTGCGCGCGAGCATCAACCTGCCCGACGACCCGGCCATCGCGCCGCTCGTGCCCGACGAGAAGCTGCTCGAGTTCACGGCGTCCCGCTTCACGGAGGGACACCGGTAGGGTCACGCCCCGTGGACGAGACTCTGTGGCGTGCGTCGATGGTTCACCGCTCCCCGGTTGACGCCGTGGCCGGCGCGGACGGCCTGATCCTGACGGCCGGCCGCGACGGGGCGATCCGGTCGTGGGACGCGCTCACCGGCGAGCCGGCCGGATTCCTGGTCGAGGCCGACGCCACGTTCCTGGCTGTTCTCGACGGGCTGGTGATCGCGGCCGACGCGCAGAGGGTGCGCCGGTTCGAGCTGATTGGCGGTCGCGAGGTGGGGGAGCCGTGGCGGCCGCCGCGCACCTTCGTGCCGGGGTACATCAGCGTCATCACGGCGGCCACGATGGGCGGCCGCCCGGTTGTGGTCGCCCGGGCGAGCGCCGAGCTGTGCCAGTGGGACGCCGTGACCGGTGCGCCGGTCGGCCCGCAGTGGACCGGAAAGGTCGGCAAGCTGCTGGCCCTGACCGCCTGGGACGGGCGGATCGCGACCGGCGGCGACAACGGCGAGGTACGGATCTGGGACGCGGTCACGGGTGAGCCGGCCGGGTCGCCGCTGACCGGTCACGACCGCCCGATCGTCGCGCTGCTGCACGTCGGCGGCGTGCTTCACGGGCAGGAGTTCCTGGGGCCGATCCACCGCTGGGACGTGGCCGGCGGCGAGCCGCGGGGCGTGCTGGAGACGCGGGCCAAGGGCATGGTCGAGGGCGGGCTCGCGGCCACCGCGGACGGCCGGGTGCTGTTCTCGGTCGACCAGGCGGGCTCGCTGTGGCGTTGGGACCTGACCGTTCCGGAGCCGTCCGGCGAGCTGATCGGCGTCGACGTGGAGACGGCCCCGGCCGTCGCGGGCTCGATCGTGGCCGCCGGAACGCGACGCTGGGACGTCACCGGGCGTCCGCTCGGCGACGAGCTGGCCGGCCACGCGGCGGCCGTGCAACGCCTCACCATGGTCGGCGAGTCTGTGCTCGCCTCGTTCGGCCGCGACGGGACACGGCTGTTCGACGTGGCGACCGGCGATCCGATCGGGGCCTTCCGGTCGGGCCTGGATATGGCCGGGGTTCGGCTGGAGGACGGGCGCCTGATCGTGGCCACCGACGACGAGGAGGGCATCGGCCGCTACGACGACCACCTCGAGACCAGCCCGACCAGCACCACCGTGTGGGGAGTCGCCGGCGGTGTGTGGCCGGACGGGCGGCCCTTCTTCGCCGGGGGCACCCTGGGCGGCCAGGTCCACCTCGTCGACGCCCGTACGGGGGCGAGCCTGCGCCGCCCGCTGCCGGTCTCGAAGCAGGACGTGCTGGCCGTCGCGGTCACCACGCTGAGCGACGGCTCCCTGATGCTCGCCACAGGGGGTCACGACCGGCAGATCACCCGCTGGAACCCCGTCACCGGCGAGCAGTTGGGCCCGTCACAGGAGGCCGGCGAGTACTCGGTGATGGAGCTCCACTTCCGGACGCTGGCGGACGGCCGGGTTGTGCTGGTGTCGATCGATGACGACGGCCAGTTCCGGCGCTGGGACGCCCGTACGGGAAAGCCGTTGTCCACGACCGCCGAGGTGGGAGACGTCCTGTTCGCCCGCAGCCACGAGGGTGTGGTCCGCTGCTGGGACCTCGGATCGGGCCGGCTCGTGACCGAGATCCCCGGCGCGAGCGCCGCCGTCGCCGTGACCGGCACCACCCTGGCGATCGGCCGCCCGGACGGCAGCGTGACCGTCACTGTTCGCCGACAGTGAACGCAGGAAGAGGGCGAGGGCCGTCGAGGTTGAGCCCGGCATACTCAACTTCGGAGGTGCCGGGTGACCAGCAAACGTCTTCCCGTGTTGTTCCTTGACGACATCGTCCTGCTGCCGGGCATGGTCGTGCCGGTCGAACTGGACGAGGCGGCCCAGGCCGCCGTCGACGCCGCCCGCACCTCGGCCGCGTCCGAGCTGCTCATCGCGCCCCGGCTCGAGGACCGCTACGCGACCCACGGTGTGGTGGCGAGCGTCAAGCAGGTCGGCAAGTCCCGCGGCGGCACCCCGGCCGCCGTTCTGCGCACCGGTGACCGCGCCCGCATCGGCGGCGGCGTGACCGGGCCCGGCGCGGCCCTGTGGGTCGAGGTCGAGCCGGTCGAGGCCGTCCCCGCGACCGACCAGACCCGCGAACTGGCCGCCGAGTACAAGAAGCTCGTGGTCTCGGTGCTGCAGCGCCGCGAGGCGTGGCAGGTCATCGACTCGGTCAGCGCCATCGACGACCCGGGTGACCTGGCCGACACCGCGGGCTGGGCGCCCTATCTGGCCAACGACCGCAAGCGTGAGCTGCTGGAGACCCCGGACGTCGAAGCCCGCCTCCGCCTGCTGATCGAGTGGACCGGCGACTTCCTGGCCGAGTCCGAGGTCAGCGACAAGATCGAGCACGACGTCCGCGAGTCGGTCGAGAAGCGCAACCGCGAATACCTGCTGCGCGAGCAGCTCAAGGCCATCCGCAAGGAGCTCGGCGAGGACCAGGCCGAGGGCACCGACGACTACCGGGCCCGGGTCGAGGCGGCCGACCTGCCCGACGCCGTGCGCGAGGCGGCGCTGCGCGAGGTCGGCAAGCTCGAACGGGCCGGCGACCAGAACCCCGAGGCGGGCTGGATCCGCACCTGGCTCGACACGGTTCTCGACCTGCCCTGGACCGTGCGCACCACCGACAACACCGACCTGGTCGCGGCCCGGGCGGTGCTCGACGCCGACCACCACGGCCTGGACGAGGTGAAGGACCGCATCGTCGAATACCTGGGTGTGCGGGCCCGCCGCGAGGCGCGTCACCTGGAGACGATCGGCGGCCGCGGTTCCGGTGCGGTGATCCTGCTGGCCGGTCCGCCCGGGGTCGGCAAGACCTCGCTGGGCGAGTCGGTCGCGCGGACCCTGGGCCGCAAGTTCGTGCGGGTCGCCCTGGGTGGCGTGCGCGACGAGGCGGAGATCCGCGGCCACCGTCGTACGTACGTCGGCGCCCTTCCCGGCCGCATCGTGCGCGCCATCCGCGAATCGGGCTCGATGAACCCGGTCGTGCTGCTCGACGAGGTCGACAAGGTCGGCAGCGACTACCGGGGCGACCCGGCCGCGGCGCTGCTGGAGGTGCTGGACCCGGCCCAGAACCACACGTTCCGCGACCACTACCTCGATCTCGATCTCGACCTGTCCGATGTGGTGTTCATCGCAACGGCCAACGTGCTCGAGACGATCCCGCAGGCGCTGTTCGACCGGATGGAGCTCATCCCGATCGACGGCTACACCGAGAGCGACAAGGTCGCCATCGCCCGCGACTTCCTCGTGCCCCGCCAGCTGTCCCGCGCGGCGCTCTCCGAGGAGGAGGTGACGATCACCGAGGAGGCCCTGCGCGAGATCGCCGCCAACTACACCCGGGAGGCCGGTGTACGGTCGTTCGAGCGCCTGCTGGCCAAGGCGTTCCGCAAGGCGGCCCTGTCCGACCTGCCCGTCACCGTCGGCGCCGACGACCTCAAGGACCTGATCGGGCGCCCGCGCTTCATGCCCGAGTCGTCCGAGCGGACGGCCGTGCCCGGGGTCGCCACCGGCCTGGCCGTGACCGGGATGGGCGGTGACGTGCTCTACATCGAGGCGTCGCTGCTGCCCGGCGACAAGGGCGGGCTGTCGGTCACCGGCCAGCTCGGTGACGTGATGAAGGAGTCGGCGCAGATCGCCCTCTCCTACGTGCGGGCCCACGCCGAGGAGCTCGGCATCTCGCCCGAGCAGCTCGACCACCCGATCCACCTGCACGTGCCGGCGGGCGCGGTGCCCAAGGACGGGCCGTCGGCCGGTGTCACCATGACCACCGCGCTGGTCTCGCTGTTGCTCGGCCGCAACGTGCGGGCCGAGGTCGGCATGACCGGTGAGGTGTCGCTGACCGGCCGGGTGCTGCCGATCGGTGGCGTGAAGCAGAAGCTGCTGGCCGCCCAGCGGGCCGGGCTCACCGAGGTCTACCTGCCTCAGCGCAACGAGCCCGACCTCGACGACGTGCCGGCCGACGTGCTGGCCGCGCTGACCGTGCACATCGTCGCCGACGTCCGGGAGATCCTGGAGACGGCGCTGGAGCCGGTCTCCAGCGGTCTGGTCGCGGCGGCCTGACCCCTTTGACGACGGCCGGCCCGGTGCCCCATGTGGGTGCCGGGCCGGCCGTCGCTTGTGGTCAGCGCAGGTGCCACGCCGCGGGGCGGAGGACGCCGTCGGCGTTGCGGACATTGGCCACCAGCAGACCGGCGTCGGTCAGCTCGACCACCGAGGCGATCGACCATCCCTCGGGTGCGGTCAGCGGCGTGCGGACACCGGCCCGCCACGACGAGTAGCTCAGGGTGCCGTCCTCGTGCTCGGCCCGGACGATCATGCGGCCCCCGGTGGCAGCCGCGACCCCCGTCGAGGCGCGCTCGCCCTCGGCGTACGGGACCAGCCGCACCTCACCGGCCGGATTCCAGTACGCGGCCTGCTGCTGGACGTTGCCGGCGATGCCCCCGTCGGTCGCCAGGGCGTTCCGCGAGGACTGGGTCGAATCGCAGGTGAGGCTCGCGAACTGCCCGCCCGTCTGGGTGGCGCGGCTGAGCTCGACATCGGTGCCGGGCACCCCGCCGACGTGCTTGGTGAGGACGAAGGCGATGGTGCCGCCGTCGTTGGAGTAGCCGCTGGAGACGACCGTGCCGTCGGGCAGCACCCGGGTGACGCAGGCGGTGGAGAGCAGGAACGAGCTGAACACCGGAAGGCGGAGCGTCGCGCCCGCCCGCCACAACACCGGGCGGGCGGTGGTGCCCTTGCCGATGCCGTCGGTCACCCAGACCACCGCCGTGGCCGGGCCTCCGACCGAGGCCACCGTACGGCGGTAGCCCGCATCGAGCTCAGCGGTGCCGCGCAACGGGATCCGGCCGCCGTCGCGGGCGACCAGATCGGACTCGCCCATGGGTTCCGCGCCCGCCGTGTACACCCCCAGGGTGCCGCGCGGGCCGACCGCGTCGACGCGCGTGCCGGGAACGAGGGCCGCCGACCGCCCGTCGAGCGACCAGCGCGCGGCCCGCGAGGAGCCGTCGACGGTGACCGCGCCCGCCGCCGCGCCCAGATCGGTGACACCGGTGACCGTGCCGGCGGTCGCGCCCTCGGGCAGGGCCAGCGGCTGCCGCACCCAGCCCACCCGGGGCAGTTCGACCCAGCGCTGCGGAAGTTCCTGGGCGGTGCCGGCGACCACCCCGAGCGGGGAGACGTCGACCGCCGTGCCGGAGGCGGCGCCGGCCGGCAGCGGCAGCAACTCGCCGCGAATCGTGAGCGGGGCCGGGGCGGCGAGCCCGCCGGCGAACAGGATCGGGACGACGGCCGACGCCAGCATATTTATCATGAACGATGTCTATCAGAGCTGCGCCCAGTGTGGTTCCCTGAGCGGCGCTCAGAGGCCGGCGCCAAGACCGGCCGTCGCCGGGCCGAACGGAAACCGACACGGTTGGCGGTCGGACGATTCAGCACGTACGCCGTGGGCTGAGGCTCAGTCCCGGCGCGATCCCGCCGAACGGATGAGAGGAAAGCCGGTCACGGGACGGAGAGACGGGCCTTGCCGCAGGGACAGTGGGCGACAGCCAGGTCGCACGTGCTCGATGTGCTCCTCATCGCGCGCGACGCCGTGCTCGCCTGCGTGGTGGGGATGCTCGTCATCGCCGTCGCACCGATCCTGCTGGGCTGGACGTGCACCGTGGTCGTCTCCGGGTCGATGGAACCGGGGATCCACCCGGGCGACGTCGTCTCGGCGGCCCCGATCCGCGAGGGCACCGCGCCTCCCACGCCCGGGACGGTGGTGCTGGTCGCGGATCCGGCCCGTCCCGGTGAGCTTCTGGTGCACCGGCTGAGGCGCTACGACGACCAGGGCCGCATGATCCTCAAGGGCGACGCGAACCGGGACGAGGACAGCACCCCGGTGCCGATGGACCACCTGCGCGGGACGCCCCGGCTGCGCGTGCCCGTGATCGGCCGGCCGTACGTCTGGATCGAGCAGGGCCGTTTCCTGCCCGCGGCCGCCTTCGGCCTTCTCGTGCTGCTTCTGGCCGCCTGGCAACCCAAAGGACCCTCTTCCCGTACGGGGTCGGGCCGGCGCCCCGCGGCCGGGGTGATCGGCGCGCCCCTGGACGCCGATTACCGCTACCGCGACCTGGTCGACTCGGGGCGGCGCTGAGCATGGGACGACATCGGACGCCGGCGCCACCGCGATCGGCCGGGCAACGGGTCACCGTCGTCGCGGTCATCGCCGGGCTGCTCTCCGCCGGGGCCATCGTTCTCAGCACGAGCTACTCCACCTTCTCCAGCACCACCAACAACACCGGCAACAACTGGTCGGTGGGCAGCGTGGTCCTGGCCGACGACGACTCCGGCAGCGCCATGTTCGTCACCTCGGGCGCCGGCGCCAACCAGATCAACGCGGGCACGCTGAAACCGGGCCAGAGCGTGGTCAACTGCGTCCGCGTGACCTACACCGGCTCGCTGGCGTCGACCGTGGCGCTCTACGCCTCGGCCACCGGCGACAGCAACGGGCCGGGCGGCACCGGCCTGCGCAACTATCTGCACGTCAAGGTCGAGGAGGGCACGTCGGGCACGTTCGGCTGCTCGGGCTTCGCCGGCGCCACCACGATCTGGGACTCCGCGACCCACCCGGGCGCCGCGTCGGACCTGCTGAGCGTCTTCCCGACCACGTACGCGGCCGGGGTCCCCTCGGCCCTGGCGTCGTGGACCGGGCCGGTCTCGCGCACCTACCGCTTCACCATCACCGTCGACAGCTCGACCCCCGACACCTCCCAGAGCGCCGCCGCCTCGGCGACGTTCACCTGGGAGGCCCGCAACAGCTAGGCCGGGACGGCGGTGACGACCACGTTGTCGCGGTAGTGCCGGGTCTCGGCGTCGAACGGCCCGCCACAGGTGATCAGGGTCAGGCGGACCTCGCCGTCGCGGGCGAAATACCGGTCGAGCGGGATCGCCGTCTTGCGGTAGCGCTGCCGGGCCGTCACCTCGAACACCCGTTCCCGACCGCCGCCCGGCCCGGTCAGCGTCACCACGTCGCCCGGCCGCAGCTCGCCGAGCCCGAAGAACGCGCCCTCGCCCTGGGCCGCGCTGTCCACGTGTCCGGCGATCACGATGGAACCGGCCGTCGCCGCGAAACCCGGGCCGAACTTGTACCAGCCGACCCGGTCGACGCTCGGCGGCACGGCGAAATCGCCCGTACGCGGATCCACACCGACCGCGTCCACCGTCGCGTTCAGATCCAGGGCCGCTATCCGAAGCCGTACGGGCGCCGTTTCCCGAGAGACCGTCGGCGCGGGTATCGGTGTGGACGTTGACGTGGACGGGGCCGATGCGGGCGCCGGCACCGCGAAATCGGCTGCGGGCCGGGAGCGGGTGGCCACGACGAGCGTGGCCACCACCAGGACGACGCCCGCGACGATCAAAGGCAGGGCGCGCCCCACTCTCATCGCCGGCGGGGCCGCTGCCGGGCCAGCCCCAGCAGGAACAGCAGGAGGCCGGCCGCGCCCACGCCGTACCAGGGCAGCGACATCCCCCGGTCGGCCCGGCCGCCGTCGCCCGAGGGCACCCCGCCCGGCGCCGAGTGCAGGCCGGTGATGCTCTGGGTCACGAGGTCGAGCGTCTTGTCCTCGGCCGACCCGACGGCGTAGACGACGGTCGCCGTGCCCTCCTTCAGGTCGAGGTCGGCCGGGCCCAGCACCCGGGTCTGCGTGCCGGCCAGCACCACGTCGGCCGAGACCGTCCCGGCGTCCAGGTCGGCCTTGCCCTCCTTGCCGTTGGTCACGCCGGAGAAGACCGGCTTCCCGCCGGCCCGCACGTCGACCGCGGGCGCGGCGGCGGCGTGCCGCACGATCAGGCGGGCCTGACCGGCCGGGAGCCTCGCGGTGTCGTTGACGAACGGGGTCAGGGCCGGCTTGCCGTCCGCGGTCAGGTGCGCCACCAGGCTGATGTTGCGGTCGCCCGGAACCTCGGCGTCGTCCACCTTCAACAGCGCGTTGCCGATGGCGTCGCCCGGCTTGGTGAGCGCGATGTCGTAGCTCCCGGCGGGCAGGCTCAACGGGCCCGCGACCTTGCCCGGCTGGAACCCGGGCAGCGTCTTCTTGCCGTTGACGTAGACGTCCACCGGCTGGCCCGGGATGCCGTGGACCACCGTCACCTGCGCGTTCGCCCGGGCATAGGCGGGAGCGGACGTGAAGGCGGCGGTGGTGCCGAGGGCGATCAGCGTGACCGCCCCGGCCGCGACCGCACGTCGGGGACTCAGGATGCGCATCGGTTCTCCTCCAGCAGATCTCCGTGAATGCGTACGCCCGGTCCTTCGTTTCGCCCCCGCCCGGTGGATGCAGCGAAATCCGGACGCATCCAACCACCCCCTCGGCTCCGAACACCTCCTGAACCCCTGCGCGGAAGGAGGTCGATGAACTCCGACGACGAGCTCGCCGAGCGGTTACGCGACGGCGACGAGAAAGCTTTACGGACGGCGTACGAACGGCACGGTGCCGCGGTGCTCTATCTGGCGCAGCGCCTGCTCGGCAACCGGGCCGACGCCGAGGACGTCACCCAGGTGACGTTCGTCGCCGCGTGGACCGGGCGCGACGGTTTCGACCCGCAGCGCGGCACGATGCTGGGCTGGCTGCTCGGGATCGCCCGGCGCAAGGCCGTCGACCGCCTGCGCTCGGCCGCCCGCGACACCCGGGTGACCGAGTCCGTACGGGCCCAGCTCGCCCCGCCCGACGGGCTCGAGACCCCGGAACGGGTCGTCGACCGGCTGGTCGTGGCCGACGAGCTGGGCCGGCTGCCCGAGGAGCAACGGCGCACCCTCGAACTGGCATTCTTCGACGACCTGACCCACCACCAGATAGCGACCGTGACCGGCTTGCCCCTGGGCACGGTCAAGAGCCATATCCGGCGTGGAATGGCGAACCTGCGACGTCGATGGGAGGTGGACGGTGCGGCATCTGGATCCCGATCGGCTGGTCCTACTCGCGCTCTCTGACGAACCGCGGGACCCGGGGGAGTCGGAGCACCTCGCGGGCTGCGCCGACTGCCGGCACGAGCTCGACGCGTTCCGCGGCGTCGCCGGCCTCGGCAGCGAGGCCCAGGATCTGCGCGACCTGCCTCCGCCGCCGGAGCACGTGTGGCGGGCCATCGAGGCCGGCATCGTCTCTCCGGTCCGCGCCCGCACCCGTCGGCGCCGTCCCCGCTGGGTCACCACGGCGGTCATCGCCGCGGCGGCGGCGGTGGTCGCGGTCGCGGGCACGGTCGTCGTGGAACGGGTCGTCGACCGGTCCGCGGCCGAGCAGGTCACGGCCCGGGCCACCCTGAAGCCCCTGGCCACGGTTCCGGCCGACGCCGGGGGCAGCGTCCGGGTGCTGGCCGATGGGAAGATGAGCATCGACGTGCGCAACCTGCCGCTGACCACCGGCTTCCACGAGGTGTGGCTCATCGACCCGGACGACCTCAGCCGGATGGTGGCCCTGGGCAGCCTCACCGACCGGCCCGACGCGGTGCTGCCGGTGCCACCCGGCACCGACCTCAACCGCTACCGGCTGGTGGACATCAGCGACGAGCCGCACGACGGCGACGCCGCGCATTCGGGCCGCAGCCTGCTGCGCGGAACCCTGACGTCCTGAGTGCATCCACGGCATCGACGACGGGCGAAGGACGGGGTGATGGCAGTGCCGCCATCACCCCGTACGGGAAAGGAATTCAGACCATGAGGATCACCCGAGCCGCCGCCGTCGTCAGTGCCGCCCTGGTCGCCTGCACCCTGAGCGCCTCGCCGGCCGCCGCCCACGGCAAACCCAAGCCGCTGGGCACGAAGTCGCTGGCCGCGGTGCTGACCGCCGACAAGAGCGGCTTCGACCGCAACGGCAACGACTACGACATCCTGACCGCCGCGGTTCTCGCCGTGCTCAAGGCCAAGCCGTCCAGCCCGGTCAAGGTGCTGACCGACGGCAAGGTCGCGCTGACCGCGTTCGTGCCGAACGACCGCGCCTTCCAGATCCTGGTGGCCGACCTGCAGCGGAGCAAGCGGCTGCCGGGCGAGAAGGCCGCGTTCACCGCCGTCGCCGGGCTCGGCATCGGCACGGTCGAGGGCATTCTGCTGTACCACGTGGTGCCGGGCGCCACGATCGACCGGAAGGCGGCGCTGAAGTCGGACGGCGCTCGCCTGAAGACGGCTGCGGGCGCCGCCGTGAAGGTGGACGTCTCCGGCGTGTGCTGGAAGCGGGTCAAGCTGATCGACGCCGACCGCAACGACCGCGACCCGCGCGTGGTCCGTTTCGATCTGAACAAGGGCAACCGTCAGATCGCGCATGGCATCGACCGGGTGCTGCGGCCGGCCGACCTGCCCTGAGCAGCCCGTTTTCCCCTCCCGGCCGGTCCCGCTCTTGACCGTCCGGGAGGGCGGGGGCACGATGGTGGCAATCGATTGCCACGACGTACGGAGGGCGCCATGCCCCGGATCAGTTATGTCGACCCCGCCTCGATCACCGACCCCGAGCTGGCCGGCTATCTGGAGGACTCCCGGCGCTACGGCACGCCGCGGCTGGAGAGCCAGGCCATCCGCGCGCACGTCCCGGCCGTGTTGCGCACCTTCAACCGCTCGTGGCAGGAGGTGTTCCGCGAGGGCGTGCTCGACCACAACATCAAGGAACTGGCCCGGGTGTTCGTCGCCAAGTCGCTGGACTGCGGATACTGCGCGGGGCAGCGGTCACACCTCACCGACCTGACCGAGCGCGAGTTCGACGACGTGATCGAGTTCCGCCGGTCCGAGCGCTTCTCCGGCCGCGAGAAGGCAGCGCTGCTGCTGGCCGAGGCGATCGCCTGGGAACCGTCGATGGCCGACGACGCCGTCTGGGAACAGCTGCACGAACACTTCACCGAGCCCGAGATCGTCGAGCTCGGCTATTTCATCGGTCTCACGATGGGGCAGCAGAAGTTCCTCAAGACCCTGGGGATCCGCCACGGCGAGCTCGGCCGGGACAACACCGCCGGGCTGGCCCCGGAGGTCGCCGAGTCGATGACGGCGTCATGAGGGCGACCACCGACGCCGGGTTCGCGACCGAGGTTCTGGCCGGCGGCACCGTGCTGGTCGACTTCCGGGCCGACTGGTGCGGCCCGTGTCGGCAGCTCGCCCCGGTCCTCGAAGCGCTGGAGGCCGAGTTGGCGAGCCGCCTCACCGTCCTCGCGGTCGACGTGGACGACAACCCGGCGACGGCCCGCCGCTACGAGGTGTCCGGCCTGCCGGCGCTGATCCTGTTCGTCGACGGCGAGCCGGTGCACCGCATGCTCGGGGTCAGGCCGAAGAGCGTGCTGCGGGCCGAGCTGGAGCCGTGGATTCCCTGACCACCAGCTCGGTGGTGACCGAGACGTGCTCGACGGCGGCCGCGGGGTCGGCGATGCGGTCCACGATCAGCCGGGCCGCCTGCCGGCCCAGTTCCGCCTGGTCGATGGCGACCGTCGTCAACGCCGGCCGCAGCCACTCGGCCAGCGGCATGTCGTTGATGCCGACCAGCGACACGTCCTGCGGGCAGCGCAGGCCGCGCTCGGCGATCGCGGCGTAGCAGCCGACCGCGATCAGGTCGTTGCCCGCCAGCACCGCCGTCACCTCGCCCCGGTCCAGCAGCTTGTGGCAGGCGAGCCGGCCGGCGGCCGCGGTGTACTGCCCGGCGCGCACGACCCACGACCGCCGCGGCGTGATCCCGGCGCCGCGCAGGGCCGCCCGGTAGGCCTGCTCCCGCACCGCGGTGACCGAGACGGCGGTCGGCCCGGCCAGGTGCCCGATCGCGGTGTGCCCGAGCCCGCGCAGATGGTCCACGGCCTGGCCGATCCCGCGGGCGTCGTCGCTGGTCACGCTGGGCGCGGTGGCCTCGGTCAGCCGGTTCACCAGCACCACCGGCACGCCCTCGCCGACCAGCGCCGCGACCGGGGCGTCCGGTCGTCCGGCCGAGGCGATCACATAGCCGTCGCACCGCCGGGCGCGGAAGACCTCGAGCAGATCAGATTCCCGCCGTACGTCGTTGTCCGTGCTGGCCAGCAGGGCCTCGAGACCGTGGTCGCGAAGCACGTCCTGCACGCCCCGCACGACCGGCGGATAGAACGGGTTGAGCAGGTCGGGCACCAGCACGCCGACGGTGCCCGAGCGGCGGCTGCGCAGCGACCGGCCGACCGGGTCGACCACATAGCCGAGTTCGGTCGCCGCCTGTACGACGCGTGCCGTCGTCTCCGCGCTGATCCGGCCGGGCAGCAGCGGGTTGAGCGCCCGCGAGGCCGTCGCCGGATGCACCCCGGCCGCCCGCGCCACGTCCTTGATGGTGAGCCGGTCCACGCCGCCCACCCTAGGCCCCCGGCCCCCTAGGTTCCCGGCCTCCTGGGCTTCCGGCCCCTCGGCTCCCGGCCTCTTGGGCTTCCGGCCCCTCGGCTCCCGGCCTCCTGGGCTTCCGGCCCCCAAGTCCTTACGGACCGGTGACGTGACCGCCGCGCGTCGATCGGCCGGGCCCTCGGTCGCCGTACCCGACTTCGCCAGCCGGCGCCGCGACGGGCCGGGCATCGCGAACGAGGAGAAACCATGAGGACGCTGAGGACACGCCGGTGGCGGCCGCCGTCATCGAAGGCGAGGACCGTACGGCTGGCGCTGGCCGCGGCCGTGCTGGCGGCGACCGGGGCGTTGACCGTCACCTTCGTCTCCAGCGGCGGCAAGGGCACGGCGGACGCCGCGACCCGGCTGTCGGACTACGTCCCGATCCAGGACGTCCGGCCCAACGTCGCGGCGCCGAAACCCGGCCCCGGCGCCGCCACCGGCCGGTTCACCGTGGACTGCGGGGTCAACCGGAACGGCAAGTTCAGCCCCGACAACCCGGTCGCCCAGCCGGGGATCCGCAACGGCGCCGAGCACCTGCACGACTTCGTCGGCAACCTCGCCATCACCGCCGACTCCTCCGACGCCGACCTGGCCGCGGCCGGCACCACCTGCCGCAACGGCGACCGGTCGTCCTACTTCTGGCCGGTGGTGCGCATCGACCGCTCGGTGCGGGGCGAAGGTGACGTCCAGCGGGCCCTCGCCGCCACCTCGGGCTCGGTGGTCTGCCCGTCGGTCCGCTCGAAGCTGCCCGCCGTGCCGGCCTCGGTGAAGACCGCCGTCGACGCGCGGCTGGCCGACCTCGACCGCGCCGAGGTCGCGGCCAACCGGCGGGTGCTGACCGTCCGGGGCGTGAACCCGGCGGTGAACCGTGAGGTGCTGCAAGGACTGAGCGCCGGTCGTACGGCCGCCCTGGCCGACATCAGCGAGATGATCCGGTCCGCCGGTGGACGGCGCCCGGCCGGCCTGGTCTCGCTGACCGACTGCGACGTCAGCTACGACGCCATCCACGCGAGCCTGCACGGTGGCCGGGGCGACGCCGGGCGGGCCAACCCGATCGTGCGGTGCCCGAACGTCCGGGACCGGCTCCCCGGCGTGCCGCGCCGGGCGTTGGCCGATGTCGACCGGGCGCTGGCCGACCTCGACCGGCAGGTCTCGCGGGCCAACCAGCAGCTGATCACCGGCCGCGGCGACGTTCTGGGGCCGCTGCGGGCGGAACGGGCCGCCGCGCTCAACCGGATCGCCGCTGCCATCGGACGCTATGCCGCCCGGCCGGACGGGCTCGGCACGCTCGCCGGCTGCTCGCTCGACCAACGCGGCGGCCACCAGGGCACGCCCGCGCCTGGTGGCAGCGCGAACCCGCCCGGTGGCGCCAGCCCGTCGGCCCCGCCTGCTGGTGGTGCTAACCCGCCTGCTGGTGGCGCGACCTCGCTGCCCGACCCCCAGGGCCCGAACCGTGAGCTGCCCGGCAACACCGGCACGATCGTGCGGCCGGCTTCGGTGCTCATCGAGTACCGCGGCAACCCGACCGGACAGGTCGTCGCGATGCCCCGGTTCCTGCGCGCGCTGACCGGCGACGCCAAGCCCTCCAGCCGGGGCCCGGCCAACGCCCGCGCCACCTGGACGTGTTCCGGATTCGCGGACCGGCTGTCCGACCGCTATCCGGTCTGCCCGGCCGGGAGCCAGGTTCAGCGGCTGCAGGACTTCCCGGGCTGCTGGGACGGCCGCAACACCGACAGCGCCAACCACCGGGACCACGTCGCGTTCGCCGACCGCACCACCGGGGCCTGCCCGGAGGGCTTCGTGGCCGTGCCCCAGCTGCGGATCACCATCTCGTACGACATTCCCCAGGACGTGCAGACCAAGGGCCAGTACGCCCTCGACTCGTTCCCGGAGGAGGACCACAACCCGTTCTCCGACCACAACGACTTCGTCAACGTGAACTCGTCCCGCACCATGAACCGCATCGTGGCCTGCCTCAACCGCGGCGCCACCTGCCGCTGACCGGCCGTTCCCACCCCCGAGCCGCACCCGGAGTTCCCGCGTTCCGGTTCGGGGGTGCCGCCCCGGGTCTCGATCGCCGACGACGGCGTGGCGGAGGGGCCGTAGCTCACGGCCCTTCCGCCCGGCGCGGACGGTCAGGGTGTCTTCCACCGCCGCCACCACTCGGTGTCGGGCAGTTCGCCGGTGAGTTCCACGAGCGCGTTGAGGGTCGCGGCCAGACCGAGCGGCCGGGTCAGCGACAACTCGGTGATCATCTCGGCCAGGGCCGTGCGCCGGCGCCGCATCACCTCACCCACCAGCTCGCGGCCGCCGTCGGTGAGCACGATCCAGGCCGCGCGCCGGTCGTCGGGGCGTTCCTGCCGGGCGACCAGTTCCTTGCGGGCGAGGCGGTTGCACATGCGGGTCGCCGTGGACGACGTGACACCCAGCTCGTGGGCCAGATCGACGATGCGCTGCGGTCCGTGTGAGACGAGGAAGACCAGCGTGCGGTACTGCGGGAGGGTGACCTCCTCGTCGAGGTCGGCCAGTGACCGGGCAGCCAGGCCGACGAAGGCCCGGCTGAGCGCCAGCAGGGCACCGACCACCTCTTCCTCGCCCGGCGAGAGCGTCGGCTCCTCGCCCGGGGAGAGCGTCGGCCCCTCACCGGGGGAAAGCGTCGGCTCCTCGCCCGGGGAGAGCGTCGGCTCCTCGCCTGGGGAGAGCGTCGGCTGCGAAGTCACCCGGACACTGTGGCACGTGCTGATCACCCGCGTGCGCGCACCATCCGCATCACGGTCACCCCGGCCACGCCCAGCATGACCACCAGCACACCCACCAGAACGGTGGTGCTGACCGGCGGGGTAAGACCGGCGTTGGCCTCGGCGATCGCGAGCGCGGAGAGGTCCTGGGCCGGCGGGAGGGCGGCCGGGGGCAGACGTTCGTACTGGACCAGGCCGGTGCTCTCCAGCATCTTCATGTGGTTCATCACGAAGATGTTGGCGTCGTCGGCCAGCTTGCGGACGATCGGGTCGCGAGTGGAGGCGCGGACCGCCCCGATCACCGGGAAGATCTTGCCGTGAGCGGCCCGCAGGCGGGTCACGAAGATCTGGTCGAACTGGCGGCCCTTGGCGTTCTGCATCTCGCCGAGCCAGCCCTGCTGCTCCGCGGTCGGAGTGGAGGGAATGCTCGCGCCGAGCTTGTTGGCGGCGTCGACGACCAGCTGATCGAGCTTCACGTGCTGCTCGGCGATCATCGTGCCGACCTGTCCCACTTTCGTGTTGCCGCGCTGGGCGGCCATCTGACCGGCCGGGATCTCCCACAGGCCGGCCTGCCGTACGCCGTTGAGCAGCAACATGTCGGCCGCGTTGAGCTGGGTCGGCAGTCCCGGGTCGGCGACGGCCGCGCCGGGTGTCGTCGCCAGCGCCGCCACGACGGCGGCCACGGCCACCGCAGCTCGGCGGGCAAGGTTCGGGCGAAGCATCGGTCTACCTCCACGGCGTCAGCGGTCGTCGCCAGGAAGTACGGCCATGGTCAGAGAAAGGTTCACTAATGCACGTGTTTTTGGACGGCCGACCCACAAACCGGTATCGACTGTGCTGCGCGACCGTCTCGCGCTCCGGCGCGCGGCGATGGCGCGGACGGGTCGGGTTACGCCTCGGCGTTCGGGCGCGGGCGACGGGGGCTCACGCCTGGGCGTTCAACGGCGGTGCTGACCTGTCTCCTCATGCCTCGCGTTCGGCGGCGGTGTGGACAGGCCAGTTCACGCTCGTTGTCCGGTGACGGACGGGCGCGCGGACTGCGTCCCGTGTTCCGGCGCGGTGCGGACGGGGTCGGCTCACGTCTCGGCGTCCCTGCATCTGGCGGCGCGGAGGGGGCTGTCGCGTGCCCGGCGTTCGGCGGTGGTGAGGACGGGCCGGGCTCACGTCCAGGCGGTTGTCGACGGGCGGACCTGCCTGCTCACGCCTCGGTGTCCGGCGGCGGGGTGGACAGGTCGGCGGTGGCGGCGACGCTGGGGTGCGTCGGGCCCGCCTCGCCGGGGCCGGCCGGGGCCTGGTGGGCGATGACCGCGCCGAGCAGGGTCACGGCCGCGGCCACGCACGCTGCCGCCAGCACCTGGGGCCGGGTCACCGGCTTGGGTCGACGCTGCGGGTAGCGCCCGGCGGCGAACTCGCGCAGCACCCGGGCCGCCTCGGTGGCAGTGGGGCGCCGGCTCGGCCGGGATGACAGAAGCAGCTGGTGGAGGTCGACGACGGCGGCCGGGAAGGCGTGCTGGTCGGGGAACGTGGGCATCGGACGGAGGTGGCGGTCGATGAGGATCTGTTCGGGGGTCGCCCCCTGCCACGGCGGTGCGCCAGTGAGGCATTCGTGCAGCAGGACACCCAACGCGTAGACGTCGGCGGGGGGATGGGACTGCTGGCCCTGCAACTGCTCCGGCGCGGAGTAGGCGGGTGTGCCCCAGACCCGTCCGCCGGCGTCGACCGGCTTCTCGCCGACCGGGGCCGCCACGCCGAAGTCGACCAGCTTGGCGCCGGTCGGACCGAGCATGACGTTCTTCGGTTTGATGTCACGATGCACGATTCCCCGGGCGTGGGCGGCGGCCAGGGCGGCGGCGACGTCGGCGGCGATCGCGGCCGCCTCGGCCGGTGGCATCGGGCCGTCCCCCTTCAGCCGGTCGGCCAGGGTGCCGCCGGGCACGTATTCCATGACCAGGAAGGGCGCACCCGTCACGGCTTCGCCGAAGTCGAGGACGCGAGCCACGTTGGGGTGGTTGAGCAGCGCGGCGGCGCGAGCCTCGTCCAGCGGTGTGGCCAGCCCGGACGCGGCCGACCCGTGGATCATCTTGATCGCCACCGGCCGTCGCAGTGAGCGGTCGAAGCCGCGGTGCACGGCGGATGTCCCGCCGTGACCGATCTGGGCCCCGACGCGGTAGCGGCCGGCTAGCAACGGCATGGATTCACCCTCCGGACGGCACGTCTCTTTTGCGTATCATGTCCGCCCGGCATGGAAGGGTTGCCGCAGGTCGATGACGGTTCCATGACTAATCCCGCCGAGCGGGGGTCACCGCCGGCGGACGGACACCGTCGCGGCGGTGCCGGCCAGCGCGATCAGCAGAGCGGGCAGGGCGGGAAGGTCGAAGACGACCGTGACCACCGGCAGGGCCAGCCAGAGCACGATCAGCGCGGCGAAGACGACCGGGCCGGCACCGGTTCGTCGGGCGGCGAGTGTCGATCCCGCGCGGGAACGCCGGTTCCGCCACCGTTCACGTGTCGAGGGGCGCAGACCGGCGACGATCTCGTCGAAGCCGTCACCCCGTGGCGCGGCCGCGCCGGGCGGCACCACGAGGGTGTTGCACACGTCCTGGGCACCCGGCAGCGAGCGGACCACCTCGGCGGCGGTGGTGCGGGCGCTCCAGGAACGGACGGCGCCGGCCAGGAGGACCACGTCGTTCTGCGCGCTGACCCGGATCGGCTCGTGCCGGGTCCGGTCGTCGCCGGCCAGTCCCAGGACGGCGGCCAGAACGAGCCGGGTCTCCCGCGACACGGTCACCGGATCCCGGCGGCGCTGCGCCGCGAGGAACTCGTCGTCCGGCAGCGGTTGCACGTCCGTCCTCCCTCCGCCGCGACCGGTGCCATGGTGGGCAGCCGAGTTGGCGGGCGTCCCTCGGAAACATGACAGTCCCGTGACTCCCGCCGGCCAACCGGCCCGGAGAGGAAGCGATCCCGGCTGCTGGCCGGGCCGTGGAGCGGGCTCGGGCGCTGGTCAGGTGGTGACGGTTGGGGTTGGCGCTGGTGGCTGCGCGTGCTGGGTGGGCGCGCCACAGGCTCAGCGTCGCGAACGGCGCTACCGCGACGGCCACGGGTGGTCAGGAGGCGGAACCGGCCCGGTGACGGGTGAGCGGTTGCGGGCGGCCGGGCAGGCGTACGACGAAGCGGCAACCGTCGCCGGTGTTGCCCACGCCGACCTGGCCGCCGTGTGCCTCGACCAAGCCGCGGACGATGGCCAGGCCCAGGCCGCCGCCGGCCGTGCCCGTGGGCTCGGGGCTGCGGGAACGCTCGCCGCGGAAGGCCACGTCGAAGACCCGGGGCAGGTCGGCCTCGGGGATGCCGCCGCACGTGTCGGTGACCGCCAGCCACGCGTCCTGGTCGTCGTGGCCGGCCTCGATGCGTACGGTGCCTTCCGGTGGGGTGTAACGCACGGAGTTGACCAGCAGGTTGGTCACCACCCGGCCCAGCTCGGGCTCGCTGCCGAGCACGACCGGCCAGCCGGACTCGGCGGCGACCAGCTGGATGCGGCGGTGGGCGGCCAGCGGCGCGGTGGCGGCGATGGCCTCGGAGACCACGTCGCCGAGCGGAACCTGGGCGACGGCCAGGTGCAGCGCGCCCGCGTTGATGCGGGACAGTTCGAACAGGTCGTCGACCAGGTGGGTCATCCGGTCGGTCTCGATGCGGATCCGGTGGTGGTATTCGGCGACCGCGGCCGGGTCGGCGACCACTCTGTCCTCCAGGGCCTCGGCCATGGCGCGCAGCCCGGCGAGGGGAGTGCGCAGGTCGTGCGAGACCCACGCGACCAGCTCGCGGCGCCCGGCCTCGAGGCGGCGTTCCTGGGCGCGGGCCTGCGCCGACCACATGGCGGCCGCGGCCAGCCGGCGGCCGAAGGTGAAGCCCACGGCCAGGCTGACCAGGGCCGCGGCCAGCACGGTGAGCAGCACCACCTGCAGGTCGTGGGCGGACAGGAACATGGCCTGGGCGACCGTGGCGACGCCGGCCACGACGGCGGTGACGGTGACGACCAGCAGCACGCCGATGTGCACGGCGATCGAGCGTCCGGTCAGCCGGCGCAGCACCAGCATCCCGCCCAGGCCCACGGCGGTGCCCGCGCCCAGCGCGTACAGGGCGATGAGCAGCAGGTCAGTCATGGGTGGGCTCGTAGCGGTAGCCGACGCCCCAGGCGGTCACGATGCGGCGGGGCGACGCCGGATCCTGTTCGATCTTCTCGCGCAGTCGTCGCACGTGCACGGTGACCGTCGACTGGTCACCGAACTGCCAGCCCCACACCTGATCGAGCAGTTCGGCCCGCGACCAGGCCCGGGCCGGGTGGCGCAGCAGGAAGACGAGCAGGTCGAACTCGCGGACGGTCAGCGCCAGCGGCCGGTCGCCGAGCCGGGCGATGCGGCGGCCGGTGTCGGCGGTCAGTTCGCCGTCGCGGAGCAGGGCCGTGCCGGTCGCGGGCGGGCTGCGGCGCAGCACCGAGCGCACCCGCAGCACGAGTTCGCGCGGCGAGAACGGCTTGGTGACGTAGTCGTCGGCGCCGACCTCGAGGCCGGCCACGCGGTCGGCCTCGTCGCCGAGCGCGGTCAGCATCACCACCGGCAGCTCGGGCCGGCGGTGCCGCAGCCGCCGGCACACCTCGAGCCCGTCCAGGCCGGGCATCATCAGGTCGAGGACGACCAGGTC
The DNA here is from genome assembly GCF_016834655.1 of Paractinoplanes ovalisporus. GTDB lineage: Bacteria > Actinomycetota > Actinomycetes > Mycobacteriales > Micromonosporaceae > Actinoplanes > Actinoplanes ovalisporus. The sequence continues at coordinate 1,291,816 of NZ_JAENHP010000001.1, read as the reverse complement.
GGGCTGCTCGGCCTCGACCGCGCTGAGGGCGGCCAGGCCGTCGGGGGCCAGGCGTACGCGGCAGCCGTCCTGTTCGAGGTAACGGCGGACCACGTCGCTGACGGTCGGATCGTCGTCGACGACGAGCACGTGGGGCACGACCTCACGCTACCCAGCCCGCCGCCGATCGGGGACCGGCGAGTTCTTTCGAGGTTCTTACGTCGGCCGGCGGCGAGGCCCGGTCACCAGGTCGTCAGCAGCAGGTGGTTGACCAGCAGCGCGACCGTGGCCCGGACGGCGAGCCAGAACCGGCGGCCGGGCGCGGGGATGAGGGCAGCGCCGGCCATCAGCCAGACCGCGAACGGCAGCCAGATCCGCTCCACCTCGGCCTTGCTGTAGCCGGACACGTCGGCGGCCAGCACGGCCAGCAGCGCCCCGACCGGCAGCAGCACCACAGGATGAAGCCGGCTCAGGGCGACGACCGCCGGGTGCGGCCGGGCCAGGGCGACGACCGCCCGGCGCAGGATCACCGCGGCGGCCGGTCCGGCGCAGACGGCCAGCAGGGCGAGATCGGCCCAGACCCAGTACGCGTACGGCCGCACGCTGGCGATGCCCTGGTAATACCGGATGCCGACCAGGTGATAGCCGTCCAGCCACCAGAACCCGGCGAACGTGAACACCGCCACCACCGCGGCCGCCGCCCCGAGCGCCACGCCCAGATGCAGCGCGGGCTGGGGCCGTACGCGGGAAGCGAGAAACACCACGACGAGCGCGGGCAGGGCCAGGAGCACCAGCCCGTACGACAGATAGAGGCACCCGCCGAGCAGCAGTCCCGCCCCGGCCGCGGCCACCACGTTCCGCCCGGTCAGCGCGACGGCCAGCAACGCCAGCCCGCTCGCGGCGACCCCGGCGAACAGCCCGTCGGCCGACGCCCCGATCCACACCGCCCCCGGGAACAGCACCAGGAAGGGAACCGTGGCCCGGGCCGCGCCCTCGTCGCCCAGCGCCCGCACCGTGACCGGCACGGCCACCGCGCACAGGGCTCCGCCCGCGACACAGGCCAGCGCGGCCCAGCCGCCGCCACCGAGGCCGATCCGGTCGAGACCGACGAAGACCAGCAGCGCGCCCGGCGGATGACCGGAGACGTGGGTGCTCCACGAGTCCGGCTGGAAGTCGACGATGCGGGCGGCGAATCCGCGCAGCATGGCGGCCACATCGGTGACGCCGCCGACCTCGCTGAGATATTCGTGGCGGGTGGTGAGCCGGCCCGCGAGGCCGCGCTGCCAGCCGTCCACCAGCGCCAGGGACAGGATCCAGGCCACGGCCGCGAGGTAGGCGACCGCGAGCAGCCGCCGCCAGGGCAGGGCCGCCGCCATCCGCGGCCCATGAACCGCGACCAGCGCGGCCGTCGCGAGCGCGAGCGGAGTGCCCGGTCCGAGGTGCGGCCACCAGCGACCGGTGAACGGGGCCGACGTGGCGTGCACCGGATGACCGGCCGCATAGAGGACCGCGGCGGCGGCCCCGGCCAGCACGACGAGCAGCAGGGCGCCACCAGCCGCGACCAGGTCGGCGCGTTCCCACCGGCGATCGGTCAGCGCAGGGCGGCGTGTGCGAATTCGGCCACCCCCGTACGCAGGCCGGTCGTGGCCGTGAAGCCCAGTTCGGCCGTGGCCCGGGCCGGCGATGCCACGATGTGCCGCACGTCGCCCAGGCGGAACTCCCCGGTCACCACCGGGCCGGGGCCGCCGACCGCATCGGCCAGTGCCTCGGCCATCTCGCCGACCGTGGCCGGAGCGCCGGAGGCGACGTTGAACGGCCGGAAGCCGGTCAGGTCGGCCGCCGTCGCGTCGAGGGCGGCCAGGTTGGCCCGGGCCACATCGGACACATGCACGAAGTCGCGCCGCTGGCCCCCGTCCTCGAACACCCGGGGGGCGCGACCGGCCTCCAGCGCCGAGCGAAAGATGGCCGCGACCCCGCTGTACGGCGTGTCCCGGGGCATGCCCGGGCCGTACACGTTGTGGTAGCGCAGCGCCGCCACCGATCCGCCGGTCTGCCGGGCCCAGGCCGCGCTCAGGTGTTCCTGCGCCAGCTTGGTAGCGGCGTAGACGCTGCGCGGGTCGAGTACGGCGTCCTCGTCGACCAGTTCCGGCCGCAGCTCCCGCCCGCAGGCCGGGCAGACCGGTTCGAAGCGTTCCGCGGCCAGGGCGGCGACCTCGCGGGCGGCGGGCCGGACGGGGCCGTCGGCCGGGCAGCGGTAGGCGCCCTCGCCGTAGACGACCATGGAACTGGCCAGCACCAGCCGGTGCACGCCGAGCCGGGCCATCTCGGCCAGCAGCACGGCCGTCCCGAGGTCGTTGGCGCCGACGTAGTCGGGCAGATCGTCCAGGTCGACGCCCATCCCGACCATCGCGGCCTGATGCACGACCACGTCGATGCCCGGCAGCACACCGGCCACAGTGGAGCGGTCGCGGACGTCGCCGCGTACCAGCGGGGCGCCGTGGATGTCGCGGGGGAGCGGGCCGCGGTGGGCGGCCGGATGGGCGGAGTCGAGCACCCGCACCTCGTGCCCGGCCTCGAGCAGGGCCGCGGTCACGTGGGTGCCGATGAAACCGGCGCCGCCGGTCACGAGAACATGGGTCACGGGAGACGACCGTAGACCCCGTCGCGGCCGGGCGCAGGGCCTCTGAGCAGCACGTCAGCGGTTCGTAAGAACTGCCGGGGACGTAAGGAAGCGGTAAGGCGGATCCGGCGTCGCGGCCCCTTCGGCGGGGCTAACTTCGGCGTCCATGACCGACGTAGTTCTGCCCTGTCTCAACGAGGCCCCCGCGCTGCCCCGGCTGCTGAGCCGGCTGCCCGGCGGCTACCGGGCGATCGTGGCCGACAACGGTTCGACCGACGGCACCGCCGATGTGGCGCGGGCCTTCGGCGCCACCGTCGTCACCGTTCCCGAGCCCGGCTACGGCGCGGCCGTGCACGCCGGGATCCTCGCCGCCGCACCGGCCGACGGCGTGGTCTGCGTGATGGACGCCGACGGCTCCTTCGACCCGGCCGAGCTGCCGTTGGTGGCCGACCCGGTGCGGGCCGGCCGGGCCCGGCTCGTGGTCGCCCGGCGCCGTCCGGTCACGCGCCGGGCATGGCCGCCGCACGCCCGGATCGGCAACGCCGTGCTGGCCCACCGGGTGCGCCGGAGCACCGGCCTCGACGTGCACGACATCGGCCCGATGCGGGCGGCCCGGCGTGACGACCTGCTCGCGCTCGACCTGCGCGACCGGCGCTTCGGCTACCCGCTCGAGCTTCTCGTGGCGGCCGGCCGGGCCGGGTGGACGGTCACCGAGGTCGACGTCGCCTACCATCCCCGCGCCGCCGGAACCCGATCGAAGGTCACCGGCACGGTCCGCGGCACGGTGCGCGCTATCCGGGACATGAGCGCGGTGCTGGCCCGATGAGCGCGCAGATCCTGGTGATGGCCAAGACCCCGGTTCCGGGCCGGGTCAAGACGCGGCTGTGCCCGCCCTGCACGCCGGCCCGGGCGGCCCGGATCGCCGCCGCCGCGCTCGCCGACACCGTCGACGCTGTCACGGCCACCCGCGCCGACGCCCGGATCCTGGTCGTGGACGGCGACCAGCCGGCCCCGGCGGGCTGGGGCCGTGCGGCCCAGCGTGGCGACGACCTCGGCGAGCGGCTGGCCCACGCCTACACCGACACCGCCGGACCCGGCCGGGCCGCCCTGCTGATCGGCATGGACACCCCACAGGCGGATCCGTGGTTGCTCGCCGGCGCCCTGGCCACGCTGCTGACCGACGGCGTCGACGCGGTGCTGGGCCCGGCCTCCGACGGCGGCTGGTGGGCGCTCGGCCTGCGCGATCCGGCCCACGCCCAGGTTCTGCGTGACATACCCACGTCGACCGCGACCACCGGCGCGCTCACCCTGGCCGCGCTCACCGGTCGCGGGCTGCGGGTCGCGGCCCTGCCCACGCTCACCGACGTCGACACGATGGACGACGCGTACGCGGTCGCCGCGCTGTGTCGCCCGCAGAGCCGCTTCGCCATGGAGGTGGCCGCATGACCGCGACCTCGACCCGGCTGCTCCCCGCCCTGACCGTCTTCGACGCCGCCCTGTCGCGGGCCGGCGCCGGTGCGACGAGTGTCCTCACCGTCCGCAACAACCGTGGGGCCGAGCAGCAGGTCGACGCCACGTCCTGGCGCCGCCCGTGGCTGCCCGGCGACGACCGTCTGCTCGACCGTTGCGGCGGCCCGGTGCTCGACATCGGCTGCGGTCCCGGCCGCCTCACCTACGCCCTCAGCCGGCGCGGGCACGCCGCGCTGGGAGTCGACGTCAGCGCCGCCGCCGTCCAGCTGGCCCGCGCCCGCGGGGCGATCGCGCTGCGCCGCGACGTCTTCGGCGCCCTGCCCGGCGAGGGCCGGTGGCGGCACCTGCTGCTCGCCGACGGCAACATCGGCATCGGCGGCGACCCGGCCCGGCTGCTGCGCCGCGGCCGGGAACTGCTGGCTCCGGACGGCCGCTTACACGTCGAACTGGCCCCGCCCGGCACCCCCAGCTGGGCCGGTGAGGCCCGGATCAGCGCCGGGGGCGGCCCGGCGAGCGAACCGTTCCGGTGGGCCGTGCTGGCCGCCGGGGACCTGCCGGAGCCGGCCGTGGCGAGCGGCCTGAGGATCCTGGCCACCTGGACGGAGGCGGGCCGATGGTTCGCGACCCTGAGCCCCGCGTGAAGACCTCCCTGCGGGCCTGGCTCTTCCAGCCGCTCCCGCCACCACCGGCCGCCCTGCGCCGCGGGCCGCTGCGCCCCGGCGCGTTCGACTCCCGGTCGCGGTCGGCCCGGCTCACCAGCCTGCTCGGCATCGCCCTCGCGGTCGCCTTCACGGTCTGCTTCGTGACCGGCCTGATCAGCCACTTCATCCAGCACCCGCCGTGGTGGTTCGGCTGGCCGTCCCGGCCGGTCGGCCTCTATCGGGTCACCCAGGGCGTGCACGTGGCGACCGGCCTGGCCTCGGTCCCGCTGCTCGGCGCGAAACTGTGGTCGGTCTACCCGCGACTGTTCGCCTGGCCTCCCGTACGCGACCCGGTCCACGCGATCGAGCGGGCCGGGATCGCCGCGCTCGTCGCCGCCGCCCTCTTCCAGCTGATCAGCGGCATCCTGAACATCGCGCACTGGTACGAGCCGATGCCGTTCTTCTTCACCGCCGGTCACTACTGGTCGGCCTGGCTGGCGATCGGCGCGCTGCTGGCCCACATCGGCGTCAAGCTCCCGATCGTCCGGTCGGCCCTGCGCCACCGTACGCCGGAGCGCGCCCCCGCCGGGTCGATCAGCCGCCGTGGATTGCTCGGCACGGTCGGCGCCGCGGCCGGAATCATCACCCTGGCCACCGCCGGGCAGACCGTGGCCCCGCTGGCCCCGATCGCCGTCCTCGCCCCGCGCCGGCCCGGCACCGGCCCGCAACACCTTCCGGTCAACAAGACCGCGGGCGGCGCCGGGGTCCGCGACGCCATCTTCGCCCCCGGCTACCGGCTGACACTGACCGGCCCCGGCCGTACGCGGAACCTCGCCCTGGCCGACCTCGCCGCGCTGCCCCAGCACACCGTCGTGCTGCCGATCAGCTGCGTCGAGGGGTGGAGCTCGACCGGCACCTGGACCGGGGTCCGGCTGCGCGACCTAGTCGAGCTGGCCGGAGTGGACCCGGAGGACGCCGAGGCCTTCGTCGAGTCGCTGGAGACCCGCGGGCGCTACCGGGCCACCACCGTGCCGCCGCCGCACGTGCGCGACCCCTTCACGCTGATCGCGCTGCGGCTCGGCGGCGAACCGCTGCACCCCGACCACGGCTATCCGGCCCGGCTGATCGCTCCCAACCGCCCCGGCGTGCTCCAGACCAAATGGGTCGGGCGAATCACCGTACGGGGAATGCAATGAGAACCGCACGGTGGGCACTCATCGGCGCCGGCGGTCTCGTGATGGTGTACGCGATCGCCGGCGCGCTCACCGACCCCGACGTGAAGGGCGGCGCCCTGCTTTTCCTGATCGGCGTGCTGGTCGCGCACGACGGCGTGTTGCTGCCGCTCACGATCGGCGCCGGCGCGCTCGCCGGCCGGCTCGTCCCGATGCCGGTCCGCACCCTGGTCCGCGCGGCCCTGCTCGTCAGCCTGGCCGTGACGGTCGTGGCGCTGCCGCTGGTGCTGGGCCGGGGCCGGGCCGTCGACAACCCGTCATTGCTTCCCCTTCCGTACGGGCGGGGCCAGCTCGAGACATACGCGGTCATCTGGGCGGCGACCGGCGTGGCCGCACTCGTGGCCGCCCGGCGCCGGCGATCCGCGGGGCCGGCGGACGACTCCCGTGCGGGCCGCCGGTCCCGTCAGCCGCGCTCGCACAAACCGCCGTCCCCGAACGGATAGGACTCCGCCGTCGGTCAGCCGTGCTCGCGCAGTCCGTGCCCGCGCAGTCCGTGCCCGCGCAGTCCGTGCCCGCGCAGTCCGTGCCCGCGCAGTCCGCGCCCGCGCAGACCGTGCCTGCGCAGACCGTGTCAGGTGCGCTCGTGCAGACCGTCGCGGTCGAGCAGATAGGACTCCGCGAGAGCCGTTCCGGGAGTGGCGGCCAGGACGACGATGTGGGCGCCGACCGTGGCCGGGTCCGGGGCCGCGCTGACCCGGGCCCGGAACTCGTCCTCGGTGATCCCGGCGGCTTGCGCGTACGACCGGATCGCCGTTTCTCCCACTCCCGTGCCGGGCGTGATGCCGGGCAGCACGGTCGTCATGGCGATGCCGAGATCGCGCGCCGGCGCCGCCGCATAACCCGTGATCAGCCGTACGGTGGCCTTGGCACCCGCATAGCCGCCACTGAGCGGGGAACCCCGCAGCTCGGCCGCGCTGCCGAACACGACCACGCGTGAACCGGGGCTGAGCGGCAGCCGCAACGCCGCCCGCAACCAGACGAAGGCGATCCGTACGTCGGCGTGCCAGTTGGCCGAGAAGCTCTCCCAGGTCTGCTCGGTGAGCGGCCGCATCGGCGGAGCGGTTCCGGCCGTGACCACCAGCAGGCCGGGCCGGATCGCGGCCAGCACCTTGTCGGCGAACGCCTCGTCGGTGGCGTCACCGGCCTCACCGTCGAGGCCTGCGGCGCCGGCGAGCAAGGCGTTGATGCTCGGGGCGTCGGCGAGCGAGGCGCCAGTGCTCGGCGCATCGGCCATCTGGTCGCCGGTGGCGGGGGAGTCATTGATCCGGGAATCGGTAAGCGGGGAATCGGTGATGGGGAAGAGGTCGCGGGCCACCACCGTCACCCGGGCCCCGGCGTCACGGACGGCCCGGGCCACCCCGAGTCCCAGGCCGCGGCTGCCGCCGACGACCACTGCTGACTGCCCTGCCATCGCTGTCACGTGTCCTCCTGGAGTGTTCGTGTCAGCTGTTCCGATCCCGGCCGCCGGGCAGAATCACCGGCCCGCCGAAAGCCGGGAGCAGTTCAGGCTGCAGAAAGATGTGGATGTGCCGGACCCCGTCCGCTCAGCCGTTCCGATCCCGGCTGCCGGGCAGAGTCACCGGCCCGCCGAAAGCCGGCAGCAGATCCGGCTGCAGAAAGATGTGGATGTGCCGGACCCTGTCCGCGGCGACGTCGAGGATCTGCAGGGCGTGCGCGGTGAACCCGCCGTCCGGCTCGCGGGCGTACATCGCGTACGTGGGCTGGCCGTTGGCCGTCATCGGCGACGCGAGCATGGCGAAGCGGCCGGGTTCGCGCAGCACGTGGGTGCCGAGGAAGCCGAGCACGGCGGCGCGGCCGGCGAACCAGGTGGCGTGCGGCGGCATCTCGAGGGTGACGTCCTCGCGCAGCAGCGCAGCCAGCGCACCGACATCGGCCTCCTCGAAGGCCCCGACGTAGCGGCGCAACCGGGTGCGCAGTTCACCGTCGCCGGGTTCGCTCATCGTCTCGGGGTCGGGCGCGGTGCGGGCAAGCCGGTCCCGGGCCCGCCGTAACGCGCTGTTGACCGCGATCGTCGTCGTGCCGAGCGCCACCGCGACCTCGTCGGCCGGCAGGTCCGCGACGTCGCGCAGCAGCAGAACGGCCCGCTGCGAGGCCGGCAGGTGCTGAAGCGCCGCGACGAACGCCAGCCGCACCTGCTGCCGGGCACCGGCCGCCTCGGCCGGATCGACGGGCAGGGGAGCCAGCCACGCGGTCCGTTCCGGCGCCGCCCGGGCCGGCCGGTGCCAGTCCTCCTCCGGACCGCCCAGATCGGACGGGAGGGCTCGCCGGGCCCGCTGTTCCAGCTGACGCAGGCAGACGTTGGTGGCGATCCGGTGCAGCCACGTGCGGGCCGAGGCCCGTCCCTCGAACCCTTCGAAACCGCGCCAGGCCCGCAGGAACGTCTCCTGCACCGCGTCTTCGGCGTCGGCCGCCGAACCGAGCATCCGGTAGCAGTGCCCGAGAATTTCCCGCCTGAGCGGCCCGGTCACCTCGGTGAACCTCGCCTCGTCGGCCACGATCCCGACCTTACGCACCACGGGCGCACCTCCTTCACCCGTACGGATCCGGGCCGGCGCCGGAATTCACCGGGCCGGGGCCGCCGGGTTTCGTGGTGCTAGTCCCCGGGCAACCATCATCGCGTCGGTCGTCGCCACCATGAGGAGAGACACTGTGAAGATCGTCAAGCTGGCCGCCGGGCTCGCCATCGGTTACGTGCTGGGCAGCCGGGCCGGCCGGGAGACGTACGAGAAGATCGCGACCAACGCGCGGCAGCTGCGTGACCATCCGACCGTGCGCCAGACGCAGGAGAAGGCCACCGCGATGCTTTCCAACGGCACCGACGCGGCGACGGCCAAGCTGCACGACAAGGCCACCAGCATCGAAGCGTCGACCACGAAGCCGCAGGTGAAGGCCGTCACCGAGGCGTCGACCACGAAGCCGCAGGTGAAGCCGACGACCGACGCAGCGACGACCAAGCCGCAGGTGAAGGCCACCGAGGCGTCGATGTCCACGCCGCACGAGAAGGCAGCCGCCGCCCCGCGTACCCCGGCCGCCGTCAAGCCGCGACCGACGCCGAAGCCGGTGGAGCCGGTCAACGGTCAGCCTCTGCTCTGACAAGTACGAAGGCGCGGGTCGGTGGCACAGGCCACGACCCGCGCGTTCGCGTGTCCGGAGGCGGGAGGTCCGATAATGACGGACGTGACGCCGATCGGACGACTGCATCACCTGATCTTCGACTGCCCCGACCCGATCACCTCGGCCGAGTTCTGGAGTGCCGTGCTCGGGTGGCCGGTCACGTTCGACGACGGCGACTTCGTGGTGGTCTCCGTCGACTCCACCACCTCGGGACTCGCGTTCCAGCGAGCGCCCGGGAACCCGCCGTCCACATGGCCCGATCCGGCCGTTCCACAGCAGTTGCACCATGACGTCATGGTCGACGACCTGGCTGCCGCGACCGATCAGGTGCTGGCCCTCGGCGCCACCCGGCGTCCTGGCGACCACGTCTTCGCCGACCCGGCCGGGCACCCGTTCTGCCTCATCCCGAGGCCCGGGTGGGCCGAGCCGGTAGCCGGCCGGACCTGACCCCCGGGCGGCCCCGGACGACCTGGCCCCGGCCGGCCGGACTCCGGGCGGCTTGGCCGCGGGCCGACCGGGCCGCGGGCGGTCAGTGGGTGAACGGCTCCAGGCAGCCGAACTCGGCCGCCGCGCCCGTCACCTCGACCAGGACACGCTCCGGGCGGACGTCGCCGATCACGCAACCGGCCTCGGGGAACGTCACCGCGAAGACCGTGCCCGGTGGCGTCCGCATCTCGTTGACCTGGACGTCTTCCGTGGCCAGACCCAGCGCCAGCAACACCCGCCGGGTCGACGCGGGCGCGAAGTCGCCGGAAGCGCGCAGTCCGGTGAGCGCGGGCCGGATGCGAGCAGCGAGCGCGTCCCCGGCCCGCTGCTCCTCGGCGGTCAGTTCGTGCCGTTGCTTCCACCCGTTGTTCTCGGCCTGGTGGGGCGCGCCGTCACCGGGCGGCGGGGCCTGATCTCCCGCACCGTCCGTCGGCACCGAAGCCGGCGGCACTGAAGATGGCTGCGACACGGTCGACGGAAGCGTCGCCGCGTCGCCGTCCCCCGCTCCCGGCCGGGCGCACCCGAGCGCCACCAGCCCGAGCGCCACCGCCGTCACCGTCCGGCCCGCATTCCACTTCGGCATCGCCGCCGCCCCCGTTCGCCGCGGCCCGCATCGTAGCCAGGGCCCGCCACCGGCGAAGACGGTCTTTCTGCCGACTGTTTACCGTCGAAATTGATCTCATTAGCGTCGATTTTCGGCGGGTGCCCACCGCCCGCCGGAAAGGGACGTGACCGATGACGTTGTCCATGAACCGCCGGACGTTGCTGGCCGGCGCGGCCGGAACCTTGGCCGCGACCGCCGTTCCGGCCGCAGCCGAAGCCGCGGCCAAATCCGGGACCGCCGCAGCCAAAGCCGAAGCCGGAGTCGCGCGCAAACCGCGCAACTGGCCCGACCCCGAGCCGTACGGAATGGCCGACGCCCGCCCCGAGCTGTGGCCCCGCGACGACAACTCGTTCGTCCTGCCGCTCGAGCTGCGACCCCGCGACGAGGCACTGGGCCGGGTGTGGATGCGCGACACCTACGTCAACTGCTTCACCGTCGGCGGCCGGCCGCTCTACGTGGCGACCGGAACCAGCCGGGTTCCGGGGCTCGAGGCCGCCTCACCCTGGAACGACGGGCTCTTCGTGTGGACGTCGCGCTCGATGCGCGGGCCGTGGCGGCTGGCTGACACCACCCGCTTCCGGCCGGACGCCGAACGGGGCAAGGTCTGGTCACCCGAGTTCGTCGGGGAGAACCGGCCCGGCCGTACGGTGGTGGCGCCGTGGCAGGAGTACTGGACCGACACCCAGTTCGGCAAGCGGGGTCAGGTGTGGGCGCCCGAGGTGCACTACTTCCGCGGGAAGTGGTACATCGTCGCCTGCATGGGGGACCACTCGCAGAAGGTCGGCTCGTTCCTGCTCGTCAGCGACGGCGGCGTCGAGGGCCCGTACCGCCTGGCCGAGGGCAACGCGACCAAACCGTTCGGCGACCCGTTGCCCACCGGGCCCGCGGTCGTGCGGCCGGGCGCCTACCACCACATCGACGGCAGCATGTACACCGAGGGCAGCAATGCCTGGCTGGTGCTGCACAACAACCTATACGCACGGTTCCGCGACGACATGGAGGACATCGTCCCGGCGACCGCCCTGCCCGCGTTCCAGCAGATGCCGTACAGCCCCGAGCCGTACCTGGAGGGCGCCTACGTCTTCAAGCACAAGGGCAAGTACTTCCTGCTGCACGCGGCCTGGGACCGCACCTCGATCAACGCCGACGGCACGACCCGGTACGCGTACGACACCCCGGCCGCCGGACGGGTGCAGTTCCAGTACGACGCGATCGTGGCCGTCTCCGACCACTTCGAGGGTCCCTACTCCGAGCGCTGGACCGCGGGCGTCGGCGCCGGGCACAACAACTTCTTCGCCGACCACACCGGGCAGTTGTGGGCGACGTTCTTCCGCAACCCGAATTTCGGCTACTGGTCGAATCCGGCGCGCCTCGCCGACTCGGCCGTTGCCGGCGTGGTCCGCCTGGAATGGACCGGAGAACGCCTGTACGTCGAGCGCTAATTGCAGGAATTCATTCCTCGAAACGATTGCTCGATCGCGCCGTAAATGCTTTTCAAGGCTTGACATGCCATTGACGGATACGCATCATTCTCGGCATGACGGCGCCGGAAAACGCACATTCATTCCCTAAAAGAATGAAAGCGTGGGCACTGGCGGAGGTCCTCCGGAAGGAGATCGCCGGCGGTGTGTGGCCGGTCGGCGGGCGACTGCCGACCGAGCCCGACCTCGCCCGCCGCCACGACATCGCCATCAACACGGTGCGCCGGGCGGTCGGGCTGCTCGTGGACGAGGGTCTGGTCGACCGGCGTCAGGGCTCCGGCACCTACGTGCGGGTCCGGCCCGACCAGACCCCGGGCGAGGCGGCCCGGGTTGTCGGCGTGTTGGTGCCGTCGACGTCGTACTTCTATCCCCGCATCATCACCGGCATCGAGCGGGTCCTCAGCGCCAACGGCGTCAACGTGATGCTGGCCAGCTCCGACTACCGGCCCGACCGGGAAGCGGCCCACCTGCGCCGCTTCCTCGACTCCGCGGTCGACGGTCTCATCCTGGTGCCCAACCTGCACCTGATGACGGACCCCCAGGCGTACGTGGAAAGCCTGCGATCGCTGCCCGTCCCGTACGTCCTGACCGAACGCCGCCCGCCTGCCCCGGCCCCGGACGACCCGACCAACTATGTCGTGACCGACCACGCCGCCGGCGTCCACACGGCGATCAACCACCTGGTGAAGCTGGGGCACCGCCGCATCGGCTGTCTGGGCCGGGTCCGCACCGGCAGCTCGGCGGCGGTCTCGGAGGGCTTCCGCCAGACCTGCGCCCGGCTCGACCTGCCCGTGGTGCCCGAGGCCGTCGTCTGTCACGAGGTGTGGACCACCGAGCAGATCGCGGACTTCGCCCGGCGCTGCCGGGACCACGAGGTCACCGCGGTCTTCTGCCACGGCGACCGGGACGCCGCTTCGCTGCTGGCCCGCGCGCAGGCGCTCGGGCTCCGGGTGCCGCACGACCTCGCCCTGGTCACCTACGACGACGAGGTGGCCGACATCGGCAACCCGCCGCTGACCGCCGTCGCCCCGCCCAAGCAGGCGGTCGGGGCCGCCTCGGCCGAACTTCTCCTCAAACTCATGGCCGACGAGGCCGCACCCGTGCACCGGATGGAGCTGCAGCCGCAGCTGGTCCTGCGCGACTCCTGCGGCGCACGCGAGCCGGCGGTCGCCGCCTCGCCCTGAATCCCCCCGAACCGAGAGGGCGAGGCAGCGCACGCGGGCCAGCGTCAGCCGCCTCGCTCTGAATACCCCGAACTGAGAGGGTGCCGCGCTTCCGCGGTCGCCCTGACCCCGCATGCCCAGAGCAGGTACGGCAAGGAGTAACAGTGCCCACCACCGGAAAGCCATTGAGGATCGGACTGATCGGCGCCGGCGCCGTCGGGATCCGGCACGTGCAGGCCGCCCGCGACAACCCGGAGGTCTCGCTGCGGGCCGTCTGCGACCTCGACCCCCGGACCGCGTCCGCCGCCGCTCGTCAGGTCGGCGCCGACATCTACACCGACTACCGGGACATGCTGGCCGGCGCCGACCTGGACGCGGTCATCATCACCTCACCGCACTCCCTGCACGCCGACATGACCGTGGCCGCGGCCGCCACCGGCGCGCACGTGCTTGTCGAGAAGCCGATGGCGACCTCCCTCGAGGACTGCGACCGCATGATCGACGCCTGCGCCCGGGCCGGCGTGGTGCTCGCGGTCGGGCACGTGTCCCGCTTCGACCCGTCCATCGCCGAGGCCGGCCGCATCCTCGGGGCCGGCACGCTGGGCCCGGTCCGCGGCATCACCCACCGGCGCTCGGCGCACTACCAGCCAGGCAGCCGCCCGGGCTGGTTCTTCGATCCGGTGCTGGCCGGTGGCGGCATCGTCATCAACGTCGGCACCCACGGTCTGGACCGCATCCAGATGCTCGGCGGCGGCATGGCGACCCGGGTGACCGCGCAGACCCTGCACCGCGACGGCCTGGAGATCGAGACCGACTGCTTCGGCCTGCTCGAACTCGACAGCGGCGTCAAGGCCGGCTTCGTGTTCACCAGCGCCGCCCTGTCCTACGTGGACGAGACGCTCATTCTGTGTCAGGACGGTTCGCTGCGGTGGTCGGCCACCGACGGACTCTGGATGTCGCGCACCGGACGGCCCGAGGAGCGCACCGGCCGGCCCGAGGAGCGCACCGGCCGGCCCGAGGAGCGCACCGGCCGGCCCGAGGAGCGGGTCGGTGCCCCCAGCAGCAGCCCCCGCGAGGCCTTCGCGGCGCAGCTGGCCGACTTCGTGACGGCCTGCCGCACCGGGGGCCGCCCCTTCATCGACGGCCCGTACGGGCGGGCCGTGCTCGCCACCGTCCTGGCCGTCTATGAGTCGTCGGCCACCGGCGAGCCCGCGCTCGTCCGGTCCGCGCAGGTGCAGAGGCTCGCATGACGACGCCGGCCTTCAGCTTCCTGGGCTGCCACTGGCCGGCCTCGGCTATCGCGGCTGGCTGTCGCTGGAGTGGGAGGCCGCCTGGTATCCCGACGCGTCGCCTACCGACCCCTGATGCGGAGCCCCGTTGAAATCTCTGGCTGAACTGGAAGAGGACCTGTCCCGCCCGGGCCCGGAAGTGGTGGCGTCCCTGGCCGCCGGCGACGGTGACATCATGCTGCTCGGCGTCGCCGGCAAGGTGGGCCCCGATCTCGCCGTGATGGCCCGCCGCGCGCTCGACGAGGCGGGCCGCCCGGCCACCGTCTACGGGGTCGCCCGGAACCCCGACGAGCCGACCCGCGAGCGGCTGGAGAAGGCCGGTGTCCGGCTGCTTCGGGCCGACCTGCTCGACGACGCCGCCCTGCGCGGGCTGCCCGACTGCCCGCGCATCGTCTATCTGGCCGGCCGCAAGTTCGGCACCAGCGGCGACGCCGGCACCACCTGGGCCCTCAACACCTATCTGCCCGGCAAGGTCTTCGAACGCTTCCCGAGCTCGCGGATCGTGGCCTTCTCGACCGGCAACGTCTATCCGCTCACGCCGGTCACGAGCGGCGGCGCCGACGAGGACACCGAGCCGGGACCGGTCGGGGAGTATGCGCAGTCCTGCCTCGGCCGGGAGCGGGTCATCGAGCACTTCTCCCGCGTCAACGGCACCGAGGCCGCGATCGTGCGGCTCAACTACGCGGTCGAGATGCGCTACGGCGTGATCCTCGAGCTGGCCCGGGCCGTCGCCGAGGGGAGGCCGGTCGACCTTGCCACCGGCAACGTCAACGTGATCTGGCAGGGCGACGTCAACGCGGTCACCCTGCGGCTGTTCGAGCACTGCGCCACCCCGCCGTACGTGCTCAACCTGACCGGCCCCGAGACCGCGTCGGTGCGCTGGCTGTGCGAGCAGCTGGGCCGGCGCCTCGGTGCCGAGCCGGTCTTCACCGGCACCGAGGAACCGACGTCGCTGCTGTCCAACTCGGCCAAGCAGGTCGCCACGTTCGGCTATCCCCGGGTGCCGCTGGGCCGGGTGCTCGACCTGACCGCCGCATGGGTGCGCTCCGGCGGTGCCGTGCACGGCAAGGCCACCCACTTCCAGCAGCGGGAGGGCCGGTTCTGATGCGCGCCGAAGCCGAGCGCACCCTGATGCGCGGCACCGTCATCCCGGCCCACCCGCTGGTCATCACGCCCGACGGCTCGCTCGACGAGCGCCGGCAGACCGCGCTGACCCGCTACTACCTCGACGCCGGAGCCGGTGGACTGGCCGTCGGGGTGCACACGACCCAGTTCGCCGTACGGGAGGCCGGGTTGCTCCCCGCCGTGCTGGCGCTCGCCGCCGACACCGCCCGGGAACGCAAGCCCTTGATGGTGGCCGGGGTTGCCGGCTCCACAAGAGACGCCGTCGACGAAGCCGAGTTGGCCGAGCTGCTCGGTTACGACATGGCGCTGGTCATCCTGCGCGGGCTCGACAACTGGGACGAGACCCGGCTGCTCGAACACTGCCGGGCGATCGGCGAGGTGCTGCCGCTGTGCGGTTTCTACCTGCAACCGGCCGTCGGCGGGCGGGCCCTGAGCGTGGACTTCTGGCGCTCGCTGGCCGAGCTCCCGGCACTGCGGGCGGTCAAGATCGCGCCGTTCGACCGCTATCGGACCCTCGACGTCGTACGGGGAATCTGTCAGTCGGGCCGGGAATCCGAGGTGGCCCTCTACACCGGCAACGACGACAACATCGTGGCCGACCTGCTCACCACGTTCGAGGTCGACGTCGGCGGCGCCAAGGTGCGCAAGCGGATCGTGGGCGGGCTCCTCGGGCAGACCGCGGTCTGGACCCGTACGGCGGTAGCCCTCCACGACCGCATCCGGCAGGCCCTCGAGACCGGCCGGATCGACGCCGAGCTGCTGACCCTCGGCGCCCAGCTGACCGACGCCAACGCGGCCGTCTTCGACGTCGCCGGCCACTTCGCCGGCTCGGTCGCCGGGATCCACGAGGTCCTGCGCCGCCAGGGTCTGCTCGACGAGGTCCGGCTGCTCGACCCGCTCGAAACCCTGTCGCCGGGCCAGTCCGGCGAGCTCGACCGGGTCATGGCCGCCTATCCCCACCTGACCGACGACGCCTTCGTCGCCGAGCACCGGGCCCGCTGGCTGCGCGGCCGCCCGGTGGAAGGAGCGCACCTGTGACCCGCCTGACCGCCCTTCTCTCCCCCCTGCTGAGCTCGGTCGTCGTCTTCGCGCCGGCCGCTCCCGCAACCGCCGCGGACGGGGTCAACCTGGTGCCCAACCCGGGTTTCGAGGTGGCCTCGCCGCCCGCCGAGAACTGCCTGATCCCCAGCTGGTGCACGCCGTATCAGAGCGAGACCTACGCCGTGGACACCGAGACGAAGGCGAGCGGTGCCCGCTCGATGCGCATCGACGGCTCGGCCACCAGGAAGATCGGCGGCTTCGTCACCGTGCCCCTCGCGCAGGCCACGCTGCCGGTGGTGCGCATCTCGGCCAAGGTGAAACTCGACCGGGTCACGCTGGCCGACTACACCGATTTCCCGGGCGGGGCGCGGGTCTCCCTGAGCTTCTCGTACGTCAACGCGGGGCAGACGGTCTACACGGGTTCCGGTGTGCTCGGCGGCATCATGACCGGAACCCGGGACTGGACAACGGTTTCCGGCACGTTCCGGGTGCCGCCGCTCACCACCCGGGTGCAGATCATCAACTCGGTGCAGACCTCGACCGGCACGATGTGGGTGGACGACGTGGAGGTGGTCGGCGCGTCGAACTGGGTCACCCCGGACGACATGACCAAGACTGTGGCCGCGGGCGGATCGGCGACCTATCTGCTCGCCGTGACCAACCGCCGTACCGTGGCCGATTCCCTTGCCCTGACGGCAGACGGGGACACCACCGTCGAGCCGGCCACGACACCGGTGCTCCAGCCAGGCGCGTCGGCCACGGTCAAGGTGACCGTACGGGCCCAGGACGCCGCCACCGTGACCAACGTGCGCATCACCCCGACCGGCGACGCGGCCCTGACCCAGGTGGCCCGGCTGACCACGAAGGTCGCCGAGCCCGCGGCCGGACCGCAGGAACCGCACGTCTACAACACCGTGGCGCAGCTGCAGGCCCTGCGTACGAGAATCGGCGGTCAGGCCTGGGCCCGCAACGCGTTCACCACCGTGGTCAAGGCGGAGGCCGACGCCTGGCTCGACCGGCCGCTCGACAAGACGGTGTTCCATGGCGGCTGGAGCGGCAACTTCAAGTGCCCCGGCACCAACACGATGCTCACCTTCGACTACAACAGCCCGGGCAGTCACGTCTGCCCGATCGACGGCAAGCGGTACAGCGGGGAGCCGTACGACAGCGCCTGGACTGAGATCTGGCACAACAACGCCGCCCAGGCCGCGTCCGACCTCGCGCTGACCTACCAGATGCTGCCAGCCTCCGACCCGGACCGGCCCAAGTATGCGGCCAAGGCGCGGGACATCCTGCGCTACTACGCCGTCTGGTATCTGTCGGTGCCGCTCAACGGGCTCTACGGCCGGGTCCACTACCAGTCTCTGGACGAGGCGGTGGCGGCGATCGGCCTGATCGACGCGTACGACCTGATCCGCTCGACCCTGACGGCGGCCGACCGGGTCGACATCGAGAACAACCTGCTGCGGGTGCTGGCCGAAACGGTCGCCGGCAACCCCATGGCGACCTCGAACTTCCAGGCCTGGCACGACGCCGCCATCTATGGCGTGGGTGCGGCCGTCGACGACAGCGGACTGCGCGCCGCCGCCCTCGACGACACCAACTGGCTGCTCGACCACGCCGTGCTGAAGGACGGCTGGTGGTGGGAGGGCGCGGCCAGCTATCACCTCTACGCCATGCAGGCGCTGACCCAGGTGGTGATCGCCGCCCGCAACCAGCCCGGCGGGCCCGACCTGACCGGGGATCCGCGGTTCAAGCGCATGCAGACCGCGATCCTGCCCTACCTCTACCCGGACACCACCGTTCCGGCGTCGGGTGACGGCGGCACCTGGGGGCGCAAGTTCGGCCCCAACTTCGCGCAGTTCGCCGAGTGGGCCTACGCCGAGTACCGCGACCCGCAGTTCGCGGTGGGACTGGCCTACTCGTACCAGAACCTCAAGAACCCGCGGGTCGACCGCTTCGCCCTGCGGTACGGGGCTGACACGATTCCAGCCTCGACGGGTGTCCGGCAGCCGAGCACCACGCTGCCCGGGCTGGGCGAGACCGTGCTGCGCTCGGGTGCGCCCGACAACCTGCTGCGCTACGGCAACGTCGCCGTGCTGCCTCGCGAAGGGGCGGCCACGCTGCGGCTGACCGCCATGGTCAAGGGAAGCGGCAAGCTCACGCTCACCTTCACCGACAACCACGGCCGTATGGTCGGCAGCAAGTCGGTTCCGGCCGGGCCGACCAGCGGGTGGGCCGCCAGCGACACCCGCGTCGACGTCCCCGCGACCGCGACCCGGGTTCGCCTGCGAGTGGACAGGACGCTGGAGGCCGACCAGCTCGATCTGTGGTCGGAGAATCTGCTCGACGACGGCGGTTTCGAAGGCCGCGCCGCGGGCTGGACCGCCGCCGGCCAGGCCGACCGGGTGCCTACGGCCTATCGGGGTGAGCGGGCCGCCCGCCTGCGTTCCGGCAGTTGGAGCCAGCTGGTGCCGGTGAACGGCACCACCGGCAGGCTCACGTTGCAGGCCCGCGTGCGGTCGCTGGGAGCGTCGGCCACAGCCCGATTCGAACTCGAGTTCCGCCAGGCCGACGGCTCGGCCATCGCCACCCGCGTGGTCAAGCTGGAGGTCCGGCCCGGATTCGTGCTGCGCAGCCTCGCGGCCGACGTGCCCAAGGACGCCGCCGCCGTGCAGGTCACGCTGGCCGCCGCCGATCTGGTCGGCAGCGCGGTGTTCGACGACGTGACGCTGACCGCGGACGCCGCCCTCGACCCGTTCCAGGTCGACGCGGTGCGCCTCGACCACGGCGTTCCCGGCGGCACCCACGGCCACGCCGACAAGCTGCACCTCGACGTCGTCGGCGGCGGGGGACTGCCCTCCACCGACCTGAGCCAGGTCTACGGCGCCGACAACGCCGACCTGACCGACAACTGGTACCGCGAGTCGGTCTCGCACAACACGGTGGTGGTCGACGGCCGCAGCCAGGACCGCAAGGCCCGCGGCCGGTTGCTGGCCTTCGGCGAGACGCCGGGACTGCGGGTGGCCGACGCCGACACCACCACCGCGTACGCCGATGTCAGCCTGCGCCGCTCGGTTCTCATGGCCGACGGGTACGCGCTCGACGTGGTCGACGCGTCGAGCCCGGCCCCGCACACGTATGACCAGTCGTGGCACGGCGATGGCGCGCTCGAGGTCGGCGGCGTCACCATGGGGGCGCCGGCGTGCGGGGAACCGGGGTGCGCGCTCGACCCGGAGAACCGGGACAACGGTTATCACCGGCTGGCGATGACGGCCCAGGGCAACGCGGCCGACGGGTTGTGGCGGGCGACGTGGAAGTCACCGACGACCGTGCTGGAGATGCGGGCGCTGCAACCGGGATCGACCACGCTGCTGCAGAGCCAGGCCCCGGGCGTGGCCACCACCGGGCAGCCGATCCCGTTCCTGCTGGCCCGGCGGGAGGCCGTACGGGACGCGCGGTTCACCACGCTGCTGGAGACCCGGTCGGTGACCGAGGGGCCGGTCGTGAAGCAGGCGACCCGGATCTCCGACGACCACGTGCGGGTCGACCGCACCGACGGCGGGCGTGACGACCTGCTGTTCCGCAGCCCGGCCGGCGGCGGTGGATACGCGCTGGTGCGGGACGGGCGGGACGTGTCGCTGGTCAGGAGCACCGGAGTGGCCCTCGACGGAACGACCCTGGTGACCGCTTCGCGGCGCCTCGACTCGGCCACGATCGAGCGGGCCGGCGGGGACCTGACGGTGACGGCCTCGGCGGCCGCCGGACCGGTGACGCTGCGCGTGTTCGCGCCCGGGGTGCGGACGGTGACGCTCAACGGCGAGCGGACCACCTTCCGGCGGGACGGCAACTACGCCGTCGTGACCCTCAACTGACCGCCCCTTTCCGGGAGCCTGACATGAGCGCCACGGTCCGACAGTTCCACCCGGTCGACATGGCCGGCGTCTACCGGGTTTGTGCCCGCGTCGACGGCGCCGGCCGGCCCGCGCCGCTCCCGCACGCCAACGACGACTTCCCGGGGCACCTTTACGCCGGCCCGTACGCCACGGCCGACCCCGGGCTGGCCTTCGTCCTGGTCGACGCGGACGGCGTCGGCGGCTACATCGTGGCGACGGCCGACGCCGCGGCGTTCCGGGTGTGGGCCGAGACGTTCTGGTGGCCGCCGCTGCGGTCGCAGTACCCGCCGGACGGGTCCGACCCCGTGGCCGTGTTCCACCGCGGGTTCTTTCCGGTCGGCCCGGAGTTGGCCCGGCACCCGGCTCAGCTGCACATGAAGATCGACCCTCGGTTCCAGGGCCGGGGGTGGGGGCGCGCGCTGATCGAGCGCTGCACCGCCGAACTGCGACGCCGTGACGTTCCCGGCGTGCACCTGATGGTGGCCGGGCAGAACCGGCACGCCATCGGCTTCTACCGACGTCTCGGATTCACCGAGGCCGTCCGCCACCCATCGGGGCGGACGTTCGTGCTCGACCTGTCACGGGGGTCTCCCTAACGATCGGAGCAACGCATGAAAAGGTTCCACGCCCTCTGGGTGGCGGTCCTGCTGATCCTGCTCACGCCGGGCCGCGCCTCCGCCGCCGTCACCTATCAGGGATTCGAGAACGGCGTCTCCCTGCAGCCCTATCCGCGCTCGGCCTGGGCCGCCGCCGGCTGGAACGCCGACTGGGATCTCGGGATGAGCAACCGCACCTGGGTCGACGGCGTCAATTTCCGTCACTCCGGAACGAAGGCGCTGCGCGTCTATTATCCGGCCGGTCAGATCGGACCGGAGAACTCCGGGGCCCAGGCTCGTTTCAAACTGGCCCCGAAACGCGAGTACCACCTCTCGTTCTGGGCCCGTTTCAGCAGCGATTTCAGCTGGGGCGGCACGCAGTTCGGCGGCAAACTCGGCCTCGGGCTCACCGGCAATGCGACACCGTGTTCCGGTGGCGTTCCCTGCACCGGTTACAACGGATTCAGTTCGCGGTTCGTCTGGGGCCGGGACGGCAAGGCGTCGGTCTACTACTACTCGATGGGCCACGAGGGCGTCTACGGCGACGCCCGGGTCCTGAAGTGGACCGACGGCAGCGACGTCTACTACCCGCGCGGGGAGTGGTTCCACGTCGCGATGAAGGTGCGGGCCAACACGGTGACCGGGGGACAGGCCAACGCCGACGGCGAGATCCGGGCCTGGTTCAACCGCCGGCCCGCCGCGACCGTCACCGGCCTGCGGTTCGTACGCAACGGCGACCTCGTCGACGCCGCGTACTTCTCGTCGTTCTTCGGCGGGGCCACCACGGACTTCGCGCCCACGCGCCCGTCCTACATCTGGTACGACACCGTGAAGGTGGCGACCAGCCAGGCCGAGATCTGCGAACTGAACAACGCCTGCTGACAATCAAAAGCCGGGTCCTTCCCGTACGGGGGTGAGGACCCGGCCCATTTCCGCCTTGTCTTCCGTCAATGGGTCGTCGGCATTTTCCGGTCGCCCACTCCGTTCCCGTCACCGGCCGATGACGCGTGGTGATAAACGAACACTGCTCGCATTCATTCGATTCGATCTTCCTTGACGATAATGTTGTCAAACGCGGCCCGTCCGCTGTGTACGGTGCAGATCACAGGCATGGACAACTCCCAGTGATAGGTGGCCGGCGAAGTGGCTGCGAGTCCTTTGCGTCCCGGTGATCCGCGGCGTCTCGGCCCCTATCGGATCGTCGCCCGGCTGGGCGAGGGCGGCATGGGCTCCGTCTACCTCGCCGAGTCGCCCACCGGCGCCCGGGTCGCGGTCAAGGTCGTACGCCCGGAACTGGCCTGTGACGACGCCTTCCGGGCCCGGTTCCGGGGCGAGGTCCGGCAGGTGCGGCGGGTCCCGCCGTTCTGCACGGCCGAAGTGCTCGACGCGGCGGCCGACCACGACCCGCCCTATCTGGTCGTCGAATACATCGACGGGCCGAGCCTGGCCGAGGTCATCCGCGAGAACGGGCCGCTGACCGGCAGCCGGCTGCACGGCCTGGCCATCGGCGTCACGACCGCCCTCGCCGCCATCCACGACGCCGGCATCGTGCACCGCGACCTCAAGCCGGGCAACGTGCTGCTCTCGCCCGTGGGCGGCCCCAAGGTCATCGACTTCGGCGTGGCCAAGTCGCTCGGCACGACCAGTCACCACACCTCGCCCGGCCAGTTCTTCGGCACCGTCGCCTACATGGGTCCCGAACGCTTCCGGCCCGACGCGCACCGCCACGTCGACACGTCGGCCGACATCTTCGCCTGGGGCGCGGTGGTCACCTACGCCGCGACGGGTCAGACGCCGTACGTGTCCGAAACCGTCGTCGCCGCGGCGGCCGGTGTGCCGCTTCCCGCGCCCGAGCTCTCCGCGCTGCCCGAGCTGCTGCGGGGTCTGGTTGCGCGGGCGCTGGAGGCCGATCCGGCCCACCGTCCGACCGCCCACCAGCTGCTCGAGGAGCTTCTGAGCGCCGGTGACGCCAGCGTCCGGACCAGCCTGCGGACACAGCCGGACGTCCGGCGAGCGGCGGCGGCCGTACGGCGTACGGAAGCTTTTGTCCCGGTGGCCGAGACCGGGCTCGCCACGCTCGAACAGCCGCTCCGGGCCGGCCGTCGCCGATTGCCGTCCCGGTCGGTGATGACAGTGGCCGCCGCGGCCCTCGCGGCCGGGTTCCTCGCCTATCCCGCCACCAGCCACGTGGTCGACCGCTCGGCCACCCCCGCGGCGTCGCCCACCGGAGTGCTGCCGGCGGTGATCGGCCGCGCTGCCGACGACAAGGCCAGCCGGGCCGAGCGCAAGGACCTGTGCGCGCTCGGCGGGCCGCTGGAGGCGACACCGCGCGATCCGCACGCGTACGAGTGCCCGGCCGTGGTCGCCGCCGGCGATCAGGTCATCAACGCCGAGTTCACCCTCGCCGCCACCCCGGCCTGCGCCGCTGTCTGGACACACGTGACCGGCACCGGCTCGCACCGGGTCGCCGCCTGCCCCGACCGGCTCACCATCGTGCAGGAGAGGGGCCGCCGGCTGCGGACCGTCGCCACCTGGCCGCTCGACCACCGGCTGCTTCCCGGTGACCCCCACCACCTGCTGATCGCCACCGTCGGAGCCCGCCTCACCGTCTCGCTCGACGACCGCTCCCTGCTCACCACCAGAATCCCGCCGCCCGAGGGCAGCCCGGGCGCGGTCGTCTTCGGCGCGGTCGGCGACACCGGTGGCGCCGTCACCTTCCGCGACGTGTCCGTGGCCAGGCCGTAGGCTCCCTCTTCGGGGGTGAGAATCTTGGACGGCCGCCGCACCTGGCAGCCGCCCCGGCCGGTGGGTCGAGGGCGCGCCGACCACACCGCGATCGTGGGCTGCGAGCTGATCGTGGACGGGGTCGCCGTCGAGCGCCCCGGACCGGCCGCCGACCTGGCCCGGCTCTATGCGCAGGCCCGGGAGCGCGAGGGTGCGTACGTGTGGCTCGGTCTGCACGAACCGACCGAGGCCGCGTTGAGCCGGGTCGCCGAGGTGTTCGGGCTGCACCCGCTGGCGGTCGAGGACATCCTTCACCGCGAGCAGCGGGTGAAGATCGAACGGTACGAGGAGGTCGTGTTCCTGGTCGTGCGGGCCGCCCAGTACGTCGAGCACGAGCGGGTCACCGCCACCAGCGAGATCGTGAGCACCGGTTTTGTCCGGCTGTTCGTGGGGCCGCACTTCGTCATCACCGTACGGCAGGGAACCGTCATGGAACTCAGCTCGCTGCGCGCCGACCTGAGCTCCGACGCGAAGACGCTGGCCCACGGCCCGTGGTCGGTGGTGCACGCGATCCTGGACCGCCTCGTGGACGTCTACGTCGACATCGCGGCCGCCATGCAGACCGACATCGAACTGACCGAGGCGGCCGTGTTCGCGCCCGGCACCCCGGTCACGGTCGAACAGGTCTACCAGCTCAAACGGCAGCTGATGAAGTTCAAGGCGGCCGTGCTGCCGCTGCAGCGCCCGCTGACCGCGCTGGCGGGCAAGCAGTTCCTCGAGCTGCCCAAGGAGGTCCGGCGCTACTTCAGCGACGTCGCCGACCACCACACCGCCGCGGTCGAGCAGGTGGTCGCGTTCGACGATGTGCTCAACGCGCTGCTGCAGGCCCGTCTGGCCCAGCTGACGGTGGAGCAGAACAACGACATGCGCAAGATCGCGTCATGGGCCGCGATCGCCGCGCTGCCGACCGCGATCGCCGGCATCTACGGCATGAACTTCGTCCACATGCCCGAGCTCACCACCCGGTACGGCTACCCGATCGTCATGCTGCTGCTCGTGGTCAGTGCTGCGGTGCTGCATCGGCTGCTGCGTCGCGCGGGCTGGCTGTGACGTCCTCGCCCAGGCGCACCGGCACCACGCACAGCACGGCCAGCCAGGCCGTGACCGCAACGACCGCCATCGCCGTGGTGAGCGTGGTGGCCTCGGCGATCAGGCCGATGACGGGCGGCCCGGCCAGCAACCCGGTCGTGCCCATGGTGGCGGCCATGGTGAGCGCGGTCGAACCCTCGCGGGCCGCCGCCACATAGAGGCACGGGCTCACTGCCGCCATGCCCAGCCCGACGCAGGCGAACCCGGCCAGCGCCGGAACCACCCCACCGGCCGCCAGTGCCAGCCCGAGCCCGGCCCCGGCCACGGCCCCGCCGATCAGAACGACCCGCTTGTCGCCCCAGCGGGCCCGCCAGCCGTCGGCGAACAGCCGCGCGGTCACCATCATGGCCGAGGTCACCGCGATGCCCAGCGGCAGCACCTGCGGGGCGGCGTGCGCGACCCGTTCCAGATAGAGGGCGGACCAGTCGGTCATCGCGCCCTCGGTGATCGTGGTCAGCGCCATGGCCGCGCCGAGCCACAGCCCCACCTTCGACGGCAGCGACCAGCGGCGGCCCTCGGCCTTGGGCGGGGCCGGCAGATCCTGCTCCAGCAGGGCCGGCCGGGCCACGAGGACGAGCAGCACCAGCAGCGCGCCGGCGATGCCGAAGTGCACGGCCAGCGAGCCGGTGAGGGCGGTGACCCCCGAGGCGAGCAGGGCCGCGGTGAAGATGCCGCCGCTGAACAACGCGTGCAGGCGGGCCATGGTGTTGCGTTCGTACGCCGCCTCGAGCGCCGCTCCCTGCGCGTTCATGGCCACGTTGAGGCAGCCGACCGCGACGCCGTCCACGA
Organism: Paractinoplanes ovalisporus; assembly: GCF_016834655.1. GTDB lineage: Bacteria > Actinomycetota > Actinomycetes > Mycobacteriales > Micromonosporaceae > Actinoplanes > Actinoplanes ovalisporus. The sequence goes on along the minus strand of NZ_JAENHP010000001.1, from coordinate 1,266,396 downwards.
GCAGCACGGCCAGCGCCACCGGGTAGTTGGGGGCGGCGCCGATCCCGGCCAGGGCCGCGATCAGGGTGAGCCCGGCGGCGATCGACAGCCGCCGCGACCCGAGCACCGCCATCAGCTTCGCCACGATCGGGAACGACACGGCGGCGCCGACCCCGGCCGCCAGCAGCAGCACGCCGACCTCGGCCGCGGTCAGGTGCAGCCGGTCGGTGAGGGCCGGGATGCGGGCCGCCCACGTCGAGTACTGGAAGCCGAGCAGGCAGAACAGCGCGCCGACCGAGAGCTGGGCGCGGCGGAAGGCGCTCATGCGATCACCCGGGACATGTAGACGGCGCCGGGGCCGTAGCCGGGCGGCAGCGGGACTTCGGGATGCTCGTGGAAGCCGCGGGCCGCCCAGAAACCGGCCTTCCCGCCCACGGCGACCAGCGAGATCCGTTCGTACGGCGTCGTTTCCGTCAGGTGCCGCACCAGGCGCCGGGCCCAGCCGCGGCCGCGTAGGCCCTCGCCGACGACGATGTCGTGCAGGTGCAGGTTGGCCGAGCGGTGCCGGACGGTCTCGGCGCGGTGCGGGTCGGGAAACTCGTCCGGGGGATAGGGAAGGGCCAGCAGATAACCGCCGACGCCGTCCTCGGTCTCCAGCACGAACGAGGTGGCCGGCGAGATCCGGCCCCGGGATTCGAGCACCGCGCGCTCCTCGGAGATGCCGCTCGCGGCGTACGCCTCCTTCTCCAGCAGCGCGATCGCGTCCCAGTCGTGGTCGCCGATCGGGCGGATCCGCTCGGCGCGCACGGCCACGCAGCTCAGCGGGGCATAACCGTTGAAGCCCTGGGTGGTGTAGCTGGTCGCGTAGGCGCCGGCCGAACGGATCCACACCGGGTCGCCGGAAACCAGATCGGCCGGTACGGGGGCCGGGGCGCCGCCCAGGGTGTCGTCGCTGTCGCAGGTGGGGCCGGCGACGACGGCGGGCACGAGCGGGCCGCCTTCGCGGGTCGGGAACTCCAGGCGGTAGCGCAGCTGGTCGGCCTCGTACAGGCCGTTGAAGCGCCCGCAGCTCAGATAGAGCCACGGCTCGCGGCGCACGGTGAGCCGGGCGACGTGGGCGCGGATCGTGCCGTGGTCGGCGACCAGATAGCGCCCCGGTTCGACGACGAAGCGCAGGTCGTCGCCCAGCCGCCGCATGCCGGCCCGGATCGCGGCGAAGATCTCGGCGGTGGGCGGGGTCATCGGCCGCCCACCGGAGTCCAGGTATCCCTCGGCGGGCAGGCCGCCGCCCAGGTTGACGTGGTCGAGCCGGATACCGTGGGACTCCAGCGCTTCCCGGACCTCGCACAGGCGGTCGAAGGCGCGTTCCCACCCGCCGACGGTCATCTGCTGTGATCCGACGTGGACGGAGACGCCCGCGGGGACCAGTCCGAGCTCCTGGGCCTCCACGAGCACGGCCACCGCGTCGTCGGCCCCGCATTTGCCGGTGAGCCCCCACAGCGCGCCCTCGCCGGTGGTGGCGACCCGGCAGAAGACGCGCGCGCCGGGTGCGTTCACGGCGATGGCCCGTACGTCCTCAGCACAGTCGGTGGCGAACGTCGTGATACCCAGCCCGTGGGCGTCGGCGATGTCGGCATCGGACTTGACCGTGTTGCCGTAGTGCACGTCGAGCGGCGAGACGCCCGTGGCCAGCGCCTGCCGGATCTCGCCCGGGCTGGCCGCGTCGAAACCGGCCCCCCGATCGGCCAGCGACGTCAGCACCTCGGGCACCGGGCAGGCCTTCATGGCGAAGCGGACGAGCACCCCGGGCAGCTCGCGCCGCAGCGTGTCGTACTGCTCGTCGATGCCGGTGAGGTCATAGACGAGCAGGTCACGCTTGGCGCCGGCGAGGGCCGACCGTACGTGGGGCCGGTCCGTCATGAGGACAGACTCGTGGCGCGGGCGGCCTCGACCAGCGAACTCCACGCGTCGATGAGCAGCGCGAAGTCGTCCATGTCGCGGCGCGCCTCGACCAGCAGGCGTTGCCGGTCCTCCCGGATCCGGTCGGCGACATGCACGAACCGTCCGCCGAGCCGCCGGTAGGCGAGCTCCATGGCGTCGGCCTTGGCCTCGTTCGTCTCGCGGGGCTGCCAGGTGCTCATCCGTACGATGGCGGCGATCGTGGCCGGGTCGTCGCTGGTCATCCGCTCGTACACGAAGTGCAGGTACGCCATCGACAGAATGAACTTGGCGAACCGCATCTGATAGGCCAGGAAACCGGTGTCGGTCTTCCGTTCGGCCGTGTGGAAGTTGACGATGTGCCGGTTGTGCAGCACTCCCGGCAGGCCGGCCTTGTCGGCGACGTGAATGAGAAAATAGTCGCTGCCGATGGTGTCGGTGGCGGGCGGCAGCGGAATGCGTTCGTGCAGCCCGTGAAAGGCGATGTTGTGCATGTCCACGCGCATCGGGTCGACCACCGAAAGCGTCGACCGGTCGCCGTCGAAAGGCGCGCTGCCGGTGAACGAGTCGTCGACCAGCTCCCGCTTCTCGGCGTCGGTGGTGCCGTCGGCCGCCCAGAGGCTGACCAGGTCGTAATAGGCGTCGTGGTCGCGGACCTCACCCAGGTCGACCGACATCTCCCCGACGAACGACGCGCCCACCATCTCGACGGTCGCGTCCCGCAGCGCCGGATCGAGGCGGTCCTCGGTGGTCACGGCCTCCCGCGCCGGCTTCCCGAGCGACAACAGCTCGGCGTGGATCGGGAAGATCTTTTCGTTCCCGTACGTCTGGAAGAAGCTGTCGGAATCCCGCCGGTGCACCGATTCGCAGCCCAGGGCGGCCGCGATCAGGAAGGCCCGGTTGGTGCAGGCGCCGTAGGAGAGCCGGTCCGGCAGCATGAGGTCGAGCATCAGATCGGGCTTGCCGACCCCCGACCGCCCGATCACCCGCCGCAGGAAGTCGCGCTGGGCCGCCTCGTCCAGATGCGACACGTGCGCCGCGCCGCGCAGCACTTCGGCGTGCTCCGCGAAGTGTTCCGACGAGTCGAGCACGAGCAGATGCACCTCGACGTCGAAGTGCCCCGCCGCATACTCGGCTTCGGCCACCACCTCGGCCAGCGTGGCGGTGCACTCCCGATTGGTGGGCACGGTCAGGCAGACACGGCGCACGTATTCCTCCCGCAATGAATTCGCGCAGTCTCGGATTCAGGGCAGGACTTCGGCGCCGTTCCCCGCATTCACGGCGGCGAATTTAGCATGATCGGTCACCTTCCGGGCAAGCCGCAAAGCCCCGACCGCGCTTTCGCGACCGTCTAATCAGGCTGGTCAGAAGCGACTCTCGGGCGATCGCCGGACGTCGATGTGACATCGACCACCGTGATAATGGTAATTGCTATTTATGCAGGTCGCATGCGTGGTGGAGCGAAGGAGTCATGGCCCGGTAACGGCAAGTGTGGGCGCTATTCGCAGACGCAACGTCATCGCCCTCTGCGGGGCCGCGGATTCACCCGGGTGTCTGAGCGAGCAGGGAGCGGGCCTCGGCCAGCGCGGGGCCGTAGCGGCCCGGCCACTGCCCGATCAGGGCCTCGTAGTGGCGCACGGCCTCGTCCAGCATCGTCGACGAGTCGGCCGAGCCAGGCTCCAGGCGAGCTTGGTTGACCAGTGACGCGGCCAGGTCGGGAAGGAAAGCGTCCGGGAGTCCGGCTCGGAGCCGGCGCAGAATGCCGACAGCCTCCGCTGCGGTCTCGGATGCGCCGGCACGGTCACCGGCGCTGTCCAGGAGGACGGCGCGGTTGTTCAGGCAGGACGCCAGTTCGGGCTGAAAGGCGCCCTCGCCCGAAGCCGTGAGCCGGCGATAGATGCCGACCGCCTCGGTCGAAGACGCCAGCGCCCGCGCGACGTACCCCAGCACAGCGAGTCCGTTGGCGAGGTTGTTGAGGGTCCGGGCCAGGTCGTGCAGGTACGAATCGGGATTGGTGGCCGCGAGCTGACGGTAGATCTGTACCGCCTCGTCGACCGCCACCAGACTCTGCCCGTGCCGGCTCAGGGCGGCGAGATGGACGGCCAGGTTGGTCAGGGCAGCGGCTAGTTCGGAGCGGTGCCTGTCGTCCTGAGCCGCCAGCTCGCGCCAGATGCGTACCGACGCCCGCCCGGCTTCGAGCGCCTCCGAGGCCGCCCCCACGTCGGCCAGGCGTACCGAGAGGTTGCTGTAGGACCGGGCGAGCTGCGGCCGGCCGTCGGGATCGATATCTACCTCGGCCTGCAAGCCGAGGTAGATGTCGTGTGCCTCGCGGATGGCGGCCAGCGCGTCTGTGCGCCGGCCCAGGGCGCCCAACCAGACCGCGAGGTTGCTGAGCGAATCGGCGAGCTTCGACTGCTGATCGTCGATCAGGCCGTCGGCCATGGCCCGCCGGCCGTCGACGGCATCGCTCGCGGTGCGAACCGCCGCCTCGTACCGGCCGAGCCGACCGGACCAGACGGACAGGGTGTCGTACGCCGAAACCAGGCCGATCAGGGTGTCTACGTCGTCGGCCAACCGACCGGTGTAGTCGTCGACCACCCTCTGCGCCGCGTGGACGCCGACCTCAGCCAGTACGGTGCTGCCGACCGGGATGCGTTGGAGGACATCGACCTGCCCTTCGACGCCGGTCGAGTCCAAAATTCGGAACAGTGCGGCGATCAACGGGGCCGCCGCCTCGGTGAAGGGCGCTACGTCGATCATGGCTTGGGTCAGGTCGTCCCGGTGACGGATGCACATCTCGGTCAGCGTCTCACCGAGCGTGGCGTCAGCCGCCGGGTGAGCCACCGCCCGGGAGTAGACGGTGAGTAGCCGGGCCCGTTGCGTGTTGCCGGCGACCGGTATCAGGCCGGCGATCAGGGCGGCGTCGTTTGCCATTCGCCGTCCGACGAAGCGTTCAACCAGCCGGTCGGGCTGCATACTTCCCCATATCCGGTCGTCGGTGCCCGGATAGAGATGGCTGATCCAATCACGGAGCGCGGCCCGGCGGTCGTACGGATGCCCCTCCATCCGGTCGAGGCGCTCCAGCAGGGCGTCGGCCTGGCGACGATCGGCGGCGCCGAATGCCATCGCGGCGACCAGGGCATCCTCCATGGCCTGGTCGCCGATCGTGTCCAGCTCGCGGACGCCCCGGGCAGTACGTCGCCAGTAGCGTCGTTCGTGGTGGAGCAGGCGGTCCTCGACGGGCGCTGCTCCGGATACCGGAGATTCCAGCTCGCTCGTGGTCGCGGCGTCGAGCAGGTCGGCCAGCGCCGTCATGTGGATCGTGAGTGCGGTGTCGTCTCGCAGCGACGCGTTGCCCCGGGAACTCAGGCGGGTGGAGATCGTCAGCCAATCGGTGCCCGGCATGGCTTTGGCGAGCACGGTCGCGTAATCCTTGACGGCCGCGCCGTAGGCCGCGGACCGTCCGGCCGGATCCTTCTCCAGCTCGGAGAGGAATGTCGTCCGGGTGCCGTCGAGCATCGACTCCGCGTCGTCGCTCAGATCCTCCCACCAGGGGCCCATCGCCCGGGCGATCAGCAGTATCCGCAACGGTTCCCGCCCATTGTGCCGGGAGGCGGCCCGTAACAGGGCGACGACTTGGTCCTTACGCGACTCGGCGTAGTCCACGACGACGATCATTGGCACCGCGCTGTGCGCGACGGCGGCGAAGGAGTCGGCGGCTGCGTCGTTGCGGAGCCAGAGCGTCGCCCACCTCAGCGAGGTCAGGCGGCTGCACAGCTCCTGGGCGACCCTCGTCTTGCCCTGGCCGCCCGGGCCGTGCACCAGGTGTACCGGCCGACCCGGACGGACGCACCAGCCCCGCAGGCTCTCCATCAGTTCGTCGCGGCCGCGGAAGCGCACAACCTCGGCCCGCGCCCTGAGCAGGGATGCAGCCGAACCGGCCGGCAGTACCTCGATCTCGGCGGCCTCCTGAAGCTCGACCGGCTCCAGGATGGCTGTGCCCACGTGATGGGCGGCGAGCATGTCGAGGAAGCCAGGATCGCGGCAGAATGCGTACACCGGTACGGCTGCGAGGTGACCGTGCTGGGCCCCGGGCGGATCCCAGGCGATCACCCCGGTGAGCAGATCGCCGCAGAACAGGGCGGCTCCGGAGAGGCCGGCCCACGGCGATGAACCGTCGGCCGGTGACGCCGGGGGAACACCGGTCAACGTCAGGTAGTACCGGTCCCCGACGTGGCCGCTGCCGGGATTGAGGCGGCCCTCGGAATGCCAGAGCTCCCCACGTCCCTCGAACGTCCGGGCCCAGACGGGGAACCCGGCGGTCTCGCACGCGGTTCCCGGACGGCCGGTCGCTACCCGTCCCCATCGCGTCGGCACCGGATATTCCGGCCAATCGGCGTCGTCGATCTCCACAAGGGCCACGTCGTCGCGACCACCGGCAGAGCCCCGCCATCGCACAGATCCGGCATAGGTCGCCTCGTTGTCCGCCGTGATCACCTCGATCGGGGCGTCTACCACCGATGCCACGTGCGCCGAGGTCAGGACGAGGCGGGAGCCGATCAGGTAGCCCGAGCCGACCAGTTCCTCCGCGTGGATGCCGACGACCCGGTCGATGTGCACGCGGTGTCTCGAGCAGGCGTCAGCGACCGAGGCGGTCGGAGTGCTGGGCTGGACCGGAGGCCGGAGGTCGGCCCGCAACCAGCCAGCCGCCGCCGTCGGGACGCTGCGGGGTCAGCGTGACCTTGACTTTCTGGGTCGTGCCGCGGTTTACACCGGCGGCGACCTCGCCGGTGACCACCCAGGCCTTGAACCCCGCTTTGGCTCGCGCGTCGGCGCGCAGCTCCACGGCGAATTCGAGCTCGATGGGACCGACCACGAAGGAGACGTCCTGATCGATGCCGTTCTCAGCGGCGAGCAGGAGCTCCGACCGCAGCGCGGCGACCGCATCACCCAGTTCGATGTCCAAAGAGACTCCTGACGCTGGATGTCATTGATCTCGATCATCTGTCCGAAGTGCGTACGGTACTCAATCGCGGTCAGACGGTTCAAGCGCCGGAAGGCTGATTCATGTCCGTCCGCTTGACCTCGTCGCATGGCCGTTGTTCACTCCTCCTACGCCGTTGCCGAGGGGCCGGCTGCGGCCCGCGACCGCACAGATCACGACCGGAGTGCTGTTGGGTTTGCAGGACGAGTCGCGAAAGCGGCACGAGGAGCTGGCGGCCGCTCTGACCGGCGCTGTCGACATCGAACGAGGGATCGCCGGAGTCCGCGCGCTGCCCGGGGCGACCCCGGCGCTGAGCGTCATGGCTGCCGGCGTGGTCGCGGCTCTGCTCAGCCGCCCGCGCGGCGACCGGGCCCGGCCTGAACTGGCCGAACTCATCTCATTGGCCGACGTCGGCACCGATCATGCGGAGGGCTGGGAGCTGCTGCGCGCCGTCGCCGTCGGCAACCTCGACGAGGTCGAGCTGGACGGTCCCATGGCCGAGGCGGTGGAGACGTTGATCGACATGGCCGTCGACGCGGCGATGATGAACGCCTTGGCCGACGACTCCGACGGGCCTCCCGGCGGCAGCACACCCGTCCCACCGCTCCGGCTGCAGTACCTGACCTCTGACCGCCTTGCCACGAGCTCCGCTCAGGACCTTGCGAGCTTTGCCACGCGAGCCGGGCCGGCAAGTGCCGAACCCGAGGTGGTGACGCCCGCCGAAGTCCTCGATCAGGGCTTCGCCGGCCTCTACGACACCTATGACGCGGCTGTGGAGGCGGCACCGGACGACCGGGCGTCGACCGCTGTCCAGCTGATGGCGGCCACCTCGCGGCTGAACCAGGCCCATCAGCACGGCGGCGACCTCAGCGCGGAGCTCACCGAGGTGCGGCGGATCGTGGAGCGGCTGCCCGCCGATGATGAGCTGCGGACAACCGTGGAAAACCTGATCTCCATGACGGACCGCATGGCGGGTGAGGCCGAGTTCCCGATCTCGGATGAGGACCTGGATCAGATGGTGGCGCTGGCCGACCGCACCGAACGTCCCGACCTGCGGGCGATGGCGTACATGCAGGCGGGTATGACCGCGCTGGCACACGGACAGGAGCGGGACCTGGCCCGGGTCGACGCCGGGATCGACCTGCTTCGCCGAGCGGTCGAGGCGAGCGGACCCTCCGAACCCGACCACGTCTTCATGCTCGCAAGTCTTGCCCTCGGGTTGTTCCGGCGGAGCGAGCTCACCGGCCGGACCTCCGAGTGGGACGAGGCACGGTCTCTTCTCGCATCCGCCCGTGCCCTGGCTGGTGGGCCGCATCACCCGGTCTGGTCGATGATCCAGGACATGCTGGCCGCGCTACCCGCGACCCGCAGCGCAGGGGAGACGCAGGCCGCGTCGATGGCAGGCCTCCGGAAATATCTGGGTGAATTGCTGGTCCGGGCAGACCCCGCTGTCGTCGAAGCAGCGACACGCGACGCGACCGCCATCGCCCGGCAGTGTCTGCGGAGCAACGACCCCGCGGGGGCTATGGCGGCTCTCGACGCCGGACGCGGAATCGCGCTGTTCGCGGCGCTCGTGGCACCCGAGCCGGCCGATCGGCTCGCCTTGGCCGGCCGGCGTGACCTGTCCGAGGCATGGCGGGCCACCGACGCGGCTCGACCGACGCGGCAGCTGCGGCAGGAGACGTTGGATGCTTTGGCGGACGGCGACCCGATCGCGACGCTGCTCGACCCGCCGTCCTACAGCGAGATTCAGCGGACACTGAGGTCTGTCGATGCTGATGCCCTGGTCTATCTGGTTCCGGGAGACGACTCGGCGCCGGGCTATGCCATCGTCGCCCCGTCGGCGGGGCCTGCCACTTACCTGGCGCTGCCCGCTCTCCGTCCGGACGACAACCCGGAGATGTACCTCTACCTCGCCGACGCGACCAGCCGGGACTTGGGCCCCGCGACCGGGCGGACACTGCTGCAGACCGACGCCGATCCGAAGTTCGCCGGCAGCCTTGGTGCGCTGTGCGACTGGGCCTGGCGGTCCACCATCGGGCCGTTGATCGAGCGCTGCCTGCCCCGGCTCGAGCCGACAAGCTCTCGCGAGGTGCCCCGACTGGTGCTGGCGCCCGTGGGCGACCTCGCCCGGGTGCCGTGGCACGCCGCTCGCCGAAGTGACGGCGTGTACGCCGTCGAGCTGGTCTCGCTCTCGCAGACGGTCTCCGCCGGTCTGCTCGGCCGGTCCGCGGCAATTCCGCGGACGTCGGCCGGGCCCACGGGTCTGGTAGTGGGCGACCCGGACACAGGCGGCCTGAACGCGCCCATGCCGGGAGCGCGCATCGAGGCCTACGCGGTCCGACAGTCCTTCTATCGGGGCAGCCGTTACCTGGGCTTGCGCCCGAACGGATCGGTCAGCCCGTCCGGCGCCGCCACCGCCGCAGAGGTACGGTCCTGGCTGGCCGGGACCGGGCCGGCCCGTGGCTCGATGGTGCACCTGGCCTGCCGGGTGACGTCCTACTCGAAGCTGCGGGGTCGACCCTCGCACCTGCTCCTCGCGGGCGGCGAACAACTGACCGCCGGCGAGGTCGCTGTGCTCCTGGGCGCCGGCGATCCTGGTGTTGATCTCGTAGTGCTGTCCGGGGCAGGTGACGGCTTGCCCACCGGTGGCCACGACGAGGCCTACAGTCTTGGCTCGGCCTTCCTGGCCGGTGGCGCGAGATCGGTGCTGGCCACGCAGTGGGCCGTACCGGACGGGCCAACCGCGGTGCTGTTGTACATGGTGCACCACTACCGGCAGGTCGTCGGGCAGCCGGTCTGGGAGGCTCTGCGGTCGGCTCAGCTCTGGATGCTCGATCCGGGGCGGGTTTTTCCGGACGGAATGCCCGCGGACCTCCGTGACCAGTGCCAGACGGCCGTCCTCGATCAGGTGTTCTTGTGGGCCAACTGCACCCACTGGGGAGCGTGACCGGATGACCACGGCCGGATCCGGGTCTGCGGCCGACGAGAAAGCCGCAGCGCTGCGTACGCGGCTCACTCGTCTGAGCGGCCCTGCACGGACTCGTGCTCTCCTCGAGCTGGGTAGCCATCTGGCCGACCGTTACTGGCGTGAAAGACCTGGCAGTGCGTCCGGGCTCCCGTTCCTGAACGAAGCGGTGGATGTTGTTGAGGAGGCTCATGGCTACCTGTCACCCGGTGACACGCTGTGGAGCCAGGTCGGAAGCCAGCTCGGATGGTTGATCGGCACTCGGCACATGGCCCACGGCGGCACCGACATCGATCGCGACCGCGGTATCGACCTCCTCGAGGAATCACTTCCTGACACCGCGTTGCCGGCGACGCTCCGCAACTCCGGGCGCATCATGGTCGGCCAGCTGCTGCTGGGCCGGGCAACGCGGGGCCTCCAGGGCGATCCGTCTCTTCTCCGTCGCTCGGCGGCCGTCTTCCTCGCGGATGCCGACCGAGCCGTGGAATGCTTCAACGAGGTCGAGGCGACGGCCACCAATCCCGCGCTCGTCGACGCCGCGCGGACTTTGCTCAAGGTCGCCCAGGCCATGCGGACTTTCCTCGCTTCGTTCGGCGCCGGTGGCAGCGGGTTCGATTTCAACGCGCTCGTACAGATGACGACGGCGCTTCAGTCGGTGCAGGGAGAACACGCGGCGCATCGTGGTGCCATTGCCCAAATGTTGATCTACGAGGGATCCGGACATCGGTCCGGCCCGGGTGACCGGCGCAAGGACCAGGCGGCTCCACCGGCGGCGGAGACCCTGCGGGCCGCGTTCGGTGACCGGATCGGCGAAGGCGAACCGCTTCCCGCGTTGGCGCGACTGCTGGGACCGCCGTTCCGAGTGCCTGCCGTCGATGTCGTCGACGAACTGGTCGCACTCGCGGTCACCCTTGACGGTGAACAAGACGCCCGTCCCGTCGACCAGCTGCTGCTCGCGGCCGCGCTGTTCCTGCGGAGCCGGATCGACAGCGGCGGGTGGACCGTGGATGACGACGGAGGGGACGACCGCGCCGCAGCCTCCACCGCGTTGCTCGCCGCAGCGGAGGCGTTGCCCGAGGCCGGGACGGCCGCCGTGGTCGTCGCGCTCCGGCTGGCAGCACTCCTCGATCAGAAGAACCCGACCGAAGAGCTGAGCGCGAAAATCACCGCGACGATCCTCGACCGGCTCGAGGGCTGAAGCGCCCGTGTCCGTTCAGAGGTCGAGCACCACGGGCCCACGGGGCAGGGCCGAGCAGATCAGCACGTTGCCGTCGGCCGGTGGGTCGACGGGCTCGGTGGTGTAGGTGACCTCGCCCGCCAGCAGGCCGCTTTCGCAGGTGTGGCAGACACCGATCCGGCACGACCAGCGCACCGGCACGTCGCACGCCTCGGCCAGCGCGAGCAGGCTCTCGCCCTCGTCGGGCCACGGCACGGCCAGACCGCTGCGCGCGAACGACACCTCGGGGCCGCGCCCCGGTTCGCCGGTGGGAACGTGCGGGGGACGGGCCGGTGCCGCGGAGATGCCCGGGGTCAGCCCGGAGAGCGCGCCGAAAACCTCGGTATGGATGCGGTTCGCGGAGACGCCGGCCTCGACCAGCGCCGTGGTGACGTCCGTGAGGAAGCCGGCCGGGCCGCAGAGGTAGGCGTCGGCGTCCGGCGGGAGGCCAAGTGCCTCCAAGGCGGTCAGCCGGCCCGCACTGTCGTAGTCGCGGCCGGGCCGGTCGCCGGCGCCGGGGCGGCTGAACCAGATGTGCGAACGGGCGTGCGGCAGCTCGGCCAGCAGCGTGGCCGCCTCGGTCGCGAACGGACGGTCGGCGCCGTCGCGGGCGGCCTGCAGCCACCACACCTCGCGGTCGGACCGCTGCGTGGCGAGCGCGTGCAGCATCGACAGCACGGGGGTCGCCCCGACGCCGCCGCTGACCAGCAGGACCGGCGTCGGGGCGGGGCGCAGCACGAAGGTCCCCCGGGGCGCGGCCACGTCGAGCAGGTCGCCGGGGTGCAGGCCGGTGTGCAGAAAAGTGCTGGCCGCGCCGTGCGGTTCCTGCTTCACGCTGATGCGGTAACCGGTGCCGTCCGGCGGCCCGGACAGCGAGTAGCTGCGGACGAGACCGGGCCTCACCCGTACGGTCAGGAATTGGCCTGGAAGCGGCGCCGGCACGGGACCGGCCAACCGGATCGAGGTGATCGTGTTGCTCTCCGGCTCGACCGCGGTCACCCGCAGCGGGCGGAAACCGGACCACGCCGGTGGGGGAGCGGCCTCGACCAGACCCGCGTTGCCGTTGGCCGGACCGCTCACCATGGCCCGGAACGAACCCTGCCACCCCGGGCTGAGGGCGGGGATGCGCAGCGCCCGCTCGATCCGGTCGCGCGGATGACCGGGCAGGTAGAGCAGGCCGTCGACCTCGGCCACGGTCATCCGTTCCGGGCCGTCGGCGACCTTGACGATCTCGTCGCCGGCCTCGACCTCGCCTTCCTCGAGCACGCGGAAGTAGAAGCCGGGCCGGTGATGCTGCACGAGCAGCGCCGGCATCCGGGGCTCGGCTGTCCGGATGCCGACCCGGTAGCAGGTCACCCGCGGCTGAGTCACCTCGAACAGGGCCGTCCCGATCCGGTAGCGGTCGCCGACGCACACCTCGTCGTCGGGCAGGCCCTCGACCGTGAAGTTCTCGCCGAACTGCCCGTACGAGAAATCGTCGCGGCCCAGAAACCGCTGCCAATGCTCGTACGAGCCGAGCTGGTAGACGAACACCGCCCGCATCTCACCGCCGTGGCCGCCGAGGTCGCCCTGCCCGTCGCCGTCGAGGTTGAGGCGGCGGACCACGGCCGGGCCGTCGACCGGAAGTTTCCAGATGCCGGTGTGGACGGTGCGGCCCTGCCACCGCACATCCCTGGGCATCCCGACGTTGACCGACCGCAACACCGCCACCCCAGCATCCTCCGCCGATCAGGAAGCGGCGTCGAGGCTTTCCCGTACGGCCGTGTCGAGCTTGACGTCACGGGCGGCCATCACCTCGTCGAGGCGCTGCGGGGTGCTCGCGCCGACGATCGGGAACACCTCGGGGTCGCCGCCGAGCAGCCACGCCAGCACGACCTGGTTCTGGGTGACGCCGAGCGAACGGGCCGTCTCGACCAGCGTGGCCAGGCGGCGGGTGGTTCCCGGATGGTCGTACGCCGCCTCCAGCGGACGGTCGGGCCGCCCGTACGCGCCGTTGATGAGCGGCGAGTACGCCCACAGATCCAGGCCGCTCGTCGCCCGTACGTAATCCAGGGTCTCGGGAAACACCTGACGATGGGACCAGGACTCCAGCGCCGCGCCGGGGCGGGGTTGCGCGTACGAGTGCCGCAGCTGAAGCGCCGACCAGCCGGCGCCGAGACCGCGGGCCTGTTCGACCCGCCAGGCCGGTGTGTTCGAGGCCCCCGTACGCCGCGCGAGCCCCGCCGCGCGCACCTCCTCGAACACACCGGCCGTCTCGGCGAGCGGCACCGACCGGTCCTCGACGTGCGCCCAGTACATGTCCACGTGATCGACACCGAGCCGCTGCAGGCTGCCGGTCAGCGCTGCTCGGACCGTCTTCGCCGACAGCCCCTCCATCGCCGCGAGCCCGAGCCGCGGATCGGTCGGCTCGGCCCCCACCTTGGTGCTGATCAGCACCCGCTCACGCATGCCGGGCCGCGCCGCCAGCCACCGGCCGATCACCAGTTCGCTGTGCCCGCCGAGCCCCGACGGGTGCTCCCAGAACGCGTAGTTGTCGGCCGTGTCGATCCACCGCCCACCCAGTTCCACAAACCGATCGAGCAGCGCGAACGACTCCCGCTCGCCGATCCTGGTCCCGAACAGCATGGCCCCCAGCACGATTTCGCTCATGCCCCGCATGCTGGTCCTTCGAGTGCTCTCGAAGTCAACCTCGGTTCCCGTACGGCGTCAGGCCAGCTCCGCCTCCACGAACTCGCGCAGCTTCTTCTGCGTCCAGATGCGGTTGTAGTAGCTGGCGTACTCGCGCCCGCAGGCACCGACCGTGGCCTGGTAGACCCCGACCTGCACGGGCTGACCAGCGGCGTCGCGGGCGATCAGCGGACCGCCGCTGTCTCCCTTCGCCGGGTGCCCGGCCACACTCCGGACCTTGGCCGTGTTGCGGTAGACACCGACCGAAACCGCCGTGTCGACGATGCGCAGGTCGGCCGAGCGCAACTCCGCCGACGGGATCTGAGGCGATCCCGGGCACTGGTCGACGATGCTGCCCCAGCCCAGACCGGTCAGCGTCTTGCCGCCCGACCAGAGCCCGCTGTCGCCCGGCCCCGCCAGCCGCACCGGTGCGATCGTGGTGACCGGCCGGTCGAGCCGCATGACCAGGATCGACGCCCCCGGCGTCCAGGTGTCACCGAGGTCGCTGGTGCCGGTCACGGTGCGAACCTCACCGCCGTCGCGGTGGGCGTTGAGTTCGCCGAAGGTGACCGTGGATCCGGTCGCGCCCGCGCAGTGCGCCGCGGTCAAGGCCACGGTCGGCGCGACCAGCGAGGCCGTGCAGCCGATGCTCATCCGGCCGACGAAGCCGTACGGGTTGGTGGCCGGCACCGGGTCGCCCTGCCAGCCGCCGGGGACCACGTCACCGTCGACGATCGCGTGGGCCGGCGCGGCCCCGAGAGCAACGGCGCACGCGGCGGCCAGCACCGACGAGGCAAAAAGAGAGCGGATTTTCATGAGGTTCCTCCGTGGTGACGGTGTGGCTTTCACCGCCACCACGGGGCGCACGCCGGCCCGGTTCACGGTTTCCTTCGGGCAACCGTGGAGGTGTCTTGCTGGTGCCCGCAGAGTCACAACATGCACCAGGCGCCGTTGAACTCGACCAAGTGGCCTGGTTCTCGCCGGTCGTGAGTCCCTTGACGACAGGGGATCACCATTTTCTCGGCCCTGGTCAGGCGGCACTTCTGTTTCGGTCGGCTTGGCCGGGCCGACCTCGGTCAGCGTTGTCCTGGACCGGTCGTAGCGGCGCCCGGCAGGCTGGTTTCGTAGTCGATGAGGGTCGGGTACGGCGCGTAGGTGCTCCGGGTGAGCCGTTGCGTCGGAGTCCAGCCCATCTTCTCGTAGAACCGGCGCGCCCGATGGTTCTGTTCGAAGACACGGAGCCATGCCGTTGGTCGGCCGCTACGCGCCAGGCGTTGGACCAGCTCGCTGTGGATGGTGGTGGCGAACCCGGTGCCCCAGGTGTCGACGGCGGTGCCGAAGTGCAGAAGTTCGTTGACCCGCACTGCCGCGAAGCCCTCTATCGTGGGTTCTCGCCTTACCGCGACGTAGACCTCGACCTCCGGGTCTGCCAACTCCGAAGCCCAGCGGCCCCGGATCGCGGCGCGTGGGAACGGATGGACGTCCTGGGGGAAGACGTGGGCGAGGGCGATCCGGGCACCGGCTTCCTGGACGTCAACGAGTTCCGGCAGGTCCGCCGTCGTAGCGTTGCGCAACAGCATGCGAGCAGCATGATGCGGGTTGCGCCCGGGCGACGAGTCATTTCTCCGCTCGAGCTTTGGTCGACGCGTGTATGCCGTTATGAAGCCGAAGGATGTCGAATCCTGCGCGGCCGTGCATCTGCTCGGCAGCGATGGCCGGTTCCGGGCGGCGGTCACGAAGGGAGCGCCCGCTGTTCGGTGTCGTGGTGCGCGTTTCGCGTGTCCGGCGTTGGCGTTGTGTCAGGCCGGAAGATCCGCGGCGGGCACTGGAGTGCGGCGTAGGCCGTGGACGGCGATGACCGCCGCGATCAGGGGGCTTGTCACTAGGAACGCGGCTCGCAGGCCGGTGTGTCCGGCGATCGCGGCCAGGGCCGTGGGGGCGGCGAGGATGGCGGTTCCGGAGGCGACGGTGCTCAGCGACACGGCGTGGTGGCGGGCCAGGCCGGGCGTGTCGACGAGGGCGGCGACGGTGACCGGATAGAGCGTCGCGACGCCGATTCCGGCCACGACCAGGGCGGTGGTCACGATGGCGCGGTTCTGGCTCGCGGCCACGACCAGGGCGGCGGCGCAGGTGATGGCCCCGCCGATGGGCACGGCGGGGATCCGCGGCAGGAGCGGGGCCGCCACCAGACGGCCGATGGCCATTCCGGCCGGGAAAGAGGTGCCGAGCAGGGCCGCCACGGTGGGGGAGACCCCGGTCTCGCGCAGGCGCGCTACGGCCCAGACGGTGAAGCAGAACTCGACCGACACCGCGAGGACGATGCCGCTCCACCGCCGCGCCGCGCTGCCCACCCGCGGGCGGCCCGGGCGCGGCTCGGCCCCGCGCGCATGGGTGGGGCGTGCGGTGATGGAGCGGGCGGAAGCTGGGCTGGTGACGGCTGTGTGGGCGGCAGCGGAGCTGGTGGCGGCCGGGCGTGGTTCGGTTGGGTGGGGTTCGGTCGAGGGCGCGGCGGTCGGTTGGGGCTCAGATGAGTGCGCAGGACGGCTGAACGCCAGTGCCAGCAACGGAACGACGAGCGGCAACAGGATGAGGCGTCCGGTGACACCGGTGGCATCGAGCGCGCCGATCGCGAGCGGCGCCAGCAGAGCGCAAGCGCTGCCCACGGCGATCACCCGCGTGAACCGCACCGCCATGTCCTCGCCCGTCACCAGAGCCGGGGTCACCATGATCAGGGCGGCCCCGCCCGCACCCAGCAGCAGCACCCCGGCGATCGCCACCAGCAAAGTCGGAGCGAGCGCGAAGACCACGCACCCCGCAGCCATCGCGACCGCCCCGGCGCGGAGAGAAGGATGCGGACCCCGGCGCAGCAGCCATGGCCCGGCCGCGCCGACCGCCAGCAGGCCGACTCCCACCCCGGCCGACATGCCGGCCAGGCGTTCCACGGGGATGTCCAGGTCACGCGCGGTCAGAACCAGGAGGGCACCCAACCCGGTCAGCACGACACCGATCGCGGCCTGGGCCACCGCCGCCTGCACATCCGAACCGCGCATGAGGCCTCCAATAAGCTCTACTAGAGAGCATAAAGGGGAAGCGTCACCGGGCGGCCGCCTCGTACGCGGCGAACTGCTCGATCAGACTCTGCGGCGCCCGGTCGTCGAAGCAGAGCGCGAGGTTGCGGGCAGCCTCCTCGGCCGCCTCCTGGCTGCGGGGGAACAGCGCTTCCTCGTACGCGTCGAGACCGCCCTCGAAGTCGTCCGGGTGCGCGGCCAGCGCCTCACCGAGCCGGGCACCGTCGTACATCGCAAGATTGGCCCCCTCGCCGGCGAACGGGGACATGAGGTGGGCCGCGTCGCCGAGCAGCGTGACGCCCGCAACCCGCGCCCAGCGATGGTCGGCGGGCAGAGCGTTGATGGTGCGCGGGACCAGCGCGGAGTCGGCCTCGGTGATCAGCGCGCGGAGTTCGGGCGCCCAGTCGCGGAACTCGTCGAGCAGCACCGCCTTGCCCCGTGCGGTGTCGGCCCAGTCGACCGCGTCGATCCAGTCGGCGGGCTTGGTGAGGGCGATGTAGAGGTGCAGGCTGCCGTCGGTCTCGAGGTGGCCGAGAAAACCCTGGCCGGCCCCGAGGGCGAACAGCATGCCGCTCCCGGCGGTGCGGGCCGCGGCGGGATGCCGTACGGCCGCGTCGTGCAGGTCGGTCTCGATGAAAGACATTCCCGTGTACGCGGGGAGGGCGCTCGACACCAGCGGGCGGACCCGCGACCAGGCGCCGTCGGCCCCGACGAGCAGGCCGGAGGTGACCGTCGACCCGTCGGCGAAGGTGAGCTCGTGCCCGCCACCACCCAGGTCGCGCACCGCCGTGAGCTTGCGGCCCCACCGGACCGTACCGTCGGGAAGCGAGTCGAGCAGCATCCGGCGCAGGTCGCCCCGGTCGACCTCGGGCCGGCCACCGCCACCGTCGTCCGGATCGTCGGCGTGCACGGTGCCGTGCTGGTCGAGGATCCGCATCGCCTCGCCGCCGGGGTGGATGATCGCCTGGAACTTCTCGAACAGCCCGGCCGACCGGATCGCGAGCTGGCCGTTGTAGTCGTGGATGTCGAGCATGCCGCCCTGGGTCCGCGCCTCGGGCGAGGCCTCCAGCTCGTAAACGGTCGACGGGATGCCGTGCACGTGCAGCACGCGGGCCAGCGTCAGGCCGCCCAGCCCGCCGCCGACGATCGTGATCGGGTCAGTCATGGTCATCTCCAGTGATCGGGGTGGACGCGATGCCGCTGATCAGGGCGTCGAACATCCAGGCCAGGCGCTGCGGCCCGGTGCCCGAGAACAGCTCCTCGCGGGCCCGGGCGATGTTCGGATGGTCATGGGCGGCCGCCTCGCGCACGGCCTCGGTCAGCGCGAACTGCTCACTCGCGGCCCCGGCGGTCTCGTCGCGGGTGCCCTGCTCGGCCGCCGTCGCGGTGCCGTGCTGCAGCAGCAGGTCGACACCCCAGGCGGCCTGCGCGACCGGCACGCCGCCTTCGTGCAGCAGCCCGAGCAGGGTGTCGATCAGCCGGACATAGTTCGGGCCCGACGGCCGCAACGTCACCAGTGAGCGCGCGAGACCCGGATGGGCGAAGAGCATTTCCGTGTACGCGGTGAGTAAGGCGACCAGATCCGCGCGCCACCGGTCGCCCCTCGCCGGCAGCGGAAGGCCGGCCAGCAGCTCGTCGAAGATCGCGCCATGCAGTTCGGCCACGTTCGCGACGTAGACGTAGAGCGAGGCTGGCCCGGTGTCGAGCTCGGTCGCGAGCCGGCGCATCGTCACCCGCTCCAGCCCTTCCTCCTGCATGATCCGCAGCGCCACGGCCACGGCGCCGGCCCGGCTGAGCGGCGCTTTGGCGGGCCGGTCACGCCGGCCGACAGGTTCACGTCGAGGACTCACGAACACGATCGTAACGAACATGTTCGTCAGCGACAACCGCTACCGTCATGTCATGACGGCGGTGAATGTGCGGGACGTCAAGGAGATCGGTTCCGGCTACGACCCCGACCCGGCCCGGTCGATGTCCCTGCGTGCGGCGGCCTACACCGATCCGAAGTGGCTCGACGCCGACCTGAGGGCGGTCCTCGCCCGTACGTGGCAATGGGTCTGCCATGTCGAGAAACTGCGTGCCCCCGGTGCCTACGTCGCGGTGACCGTGGCGGGCATGCCGGTCGCGGTGGTGCGTGACCGGGCGGGGGAGTTGCGGGCGTTCTACAACGTCTGCAAGCACCGCGCCCACGAGCTGCTGACCGGCGCCGGAACCACCGGGACGATCGTCTGCCCGTACCACGCCTGGGTCTACGACCTCGACGGCTCACTGCGCAACGCCCGGCACACCGCGACCATGCCCGATTTTGACAAGTCGGCCATCTGTCTCGACCGCGTCCGGGTCGAGGAGTTCGGCGGCTTCGTCTACGTCAACCTCGATCCCGCCGCCGAGCCGCTGATCGCGCAGGCGCCCGACCTGGCGGCCGACATCGCCCGCTGGGCGCCCGACGTGGCCGAGCTGACTTTCGCCAAGCGCCTGACCTACGACATCCGCTCCAACTGGAAGAACGTCGTCGACAATTTCCTGGAGTGCTACCACTGCCACATCGCCCACCGCGAGTTCGTGGCCCTGGTCGACATGGACACGTACGAGGTGCGCACGCACGGCATCTGGTCCAGCCATTTCGCCGAGGCGGGCCAGGGCGACAATTCCGCGTACCACGTCTCGGGCGCGTCGGTCACCCAGCACGCCGTGTGGTGGCTGTGGCCGAATACGTGTCTGCTGCGCTATCCCGGACGCGGCAATTTCATGGTCCTGCAGATCGTGCCGGCCGGTGTCGACCGTACGTTGGAGACCTGGGACTTCTTCTTCGAGACGCCCCATCTGGAGGAGCCCGAACGCGAGGCGGTCCGCTACATCGACGAGGTGCTGCAGCAGCAGGACATCACGATCGTCGAAAGCGTCCAGCGCGGCATGTCCACACCCGCCTTCGATCAGGGCCGCATCGTCTACGACTCACACGGCCCGGGCCTTTCCGAGCACGGCGTCCACCATTTCCACGGCCTGATCCTCACCGCGTACGAGAACCTGGTCGTTGATCGTCAATCGAGCCGGTAGAGAATGGCGCCGTTGATGTCCTCGCGGGTGATGCCGAGGCCGTCGACCGGGCGGTTGGGCACGCCCTCCCACGCGGTTCCGCTGAGCCATTCCGGCAGGACGACGACCGACTTGATGCCCTCCGCCCGCAACGACGAAATGCTCGCCGGGTCGGGGAAGCTCGCGCTGCTCGTGCGGATCCGTTCCTGGCTGGTCGGGGTGAAGGTGACGATGCCGTTGGGAATGCGCGGGAATCCGTTGGTGGACCACAGCATGATGGGCATTTCGAGGCTGCCGCCGCTGGGCAGCACCAGGATCGGCTCGTGGGCGGCCCCCATCGCGGCCGGATAGCGCAGCATCTCCGGATGCTCGGTCCGGTTCACCCCCTCGACGACCACCAGCGCGAGCGGGATCGTCAGGGCCAGCCGCAACGCGACGAACTTCGCGCGCGCCACACCCCCGGGCCCCCAGGGCGCGACGGCCCGGGCCCGGATCGCCAGGGAGCTGATGGCGCCGGCGGCCAGGACGGCCAGCACCAGCGTCGTCCAGATCATGATCCGCCCCGACGTGCGCAGGGCCGCCCAGCCGGGCAGATGCTTCGAGAGGGTCAGGTAGCCCGGGTCGCCGTGCCAGGGGAGGGTCGCGCCGAGCGTCAGCAGCACGGCCAGCGCCAGCCCGAGGGTCAGCAGGATGCGGTGGCGCACCCGGAAGACCGAGATGAAGATGCCCGCCGCGGCGAAGGCGATCAGCACCACGCCGGGCAGCAGCGCCATCTCCGGCGCCCAGAACAGCTGTTCGCGGACCGTGGCGTGCCGGTCACCCCACAGCCAGGATCCCTCGGGCGCGATGAACAGGCCCCGCCACGCCGGCGAGTACATCTCGGTCCAGGACAGCGCCCGGTCGGCCTGCGGGTTGAGATCCACGACCCGTTGGAAGGCGAGACCCATGTACGCCGTGGCGACCGCGAAGACCACCCCGCCGATCAGGTTGGCGACCACCAGCCGCCGCCCGAACGGTGGCCGCCCGCGCCGCCACCACGACCACCCGTAGAACGCCGCGACCACCAGGCAGAGAGCGATCATGAAATACGCGAAGACGAGCCCGATGGCCAGACCGAGCGTGATCTGCCAGGCCGCGACCAGCCAGCCGCCCAGCACCCACCACGTGCTGTGCCGTTCCGGCCGGTGGCCGCGGCGCAACGACCAGCCGTGCCCGCGGGCGAGCATGGCCAGGCTGAGCGCGATGCCGCCGGTCGAGATGACGTTCAGATGCCCGGCGTGCGCGAGCCGCCACGGCGCGAACGCCCAGGCCACGCCGGCCACCGCCGCCCCGAGCGGATGGGCGCCCAACTGCCGGGTCAGCGCGTACGCCCCCACGAAGGCGAGCGCGTGCAGCAGGACGTACACGATGTTGTATCTCAGGAGCGCCGCTTCCATGCCCGAGCCGACCATGCCGAGCGGCGTGTAGCCCAGCACGGTGTCGGTGAAGGCCAACGAGTGCGGCTCCGGATAGAACGTGTTCGAGTCCCAGAAGTGCAGCGGGTTGTGCAGCAGCGCGTGCCCGCCCCAGGCGATCTGCCAGGCGAACAGGGCCGGGTCGCCGATGTCACCCGGGACGGTGTGCCGTGGGTCGCGCAGCGTGGGCCAGGTCAGCGCGGCAGCGAGGGCGAGCCCACCTAGTACGACCAGTAGCCACTCGCGCCGGGCCCACAGCCGTTTCAGCGTGCCTCTTGGCTTCTGGGTGGTCCCATCGGCGTCTTGTTCCCCGCGAACGGCCGCGGCCGTCCCGATTCCGCTCACCCAAGCCCCCGGCTTTCCCTGGGTCGGGTCTCGAGCCACCCCGACGCGGCGCATAGTGCAGCACATTGTCACACATCGATTTCGTGCAGTCGCCGATCAGGCTCATCGATCCGGCGGCGGCGTCCTCCTTGGCCGAGCCGGGCTCCCCATTGATCCTCCGGGGCCCGCTCATGACTGACGGCTCCTCCCGGACTGACCCGAGCCTGCTGGCTCCTCCGAGGCTGGCCCGGCCCGACGCGGAACGGCTCCGCCGATCATCCCTTCTCCGCCGCCGATCGTCCGGCACGCCTTCCCTGTTCCGGGGCCACGCGCTCACAGTGTCAGGCATGGATCCCCGGCAGCCGGCCGTGACCGTGCACTCCGACGCTCCGGGTCGGCCCACGCCGCCGCCGAGGCCGTGGCGTCGTACGGTCCGCCTCCTGATCGAGATCCTGGCCAGCGCGATCGTCGGTCTGCTCGTGGGCACGCTGGGGGAGATCGTCTCGGGCGGCCCGGCCGGCGGCTGACCCTGCCCTTGCTCATCTCCCGAGGCTGACCTCGG
Organism: Paractinoplanes ovalisporus; assembly: GCF_016834655.1. GTDB lineage: Bacteria > Actinomycetota > Actinomycetes > Mycobacteriales > Micromonosporaceae > Actinoplanes > Actinoplanes ovalisporus. Next base: position 1,244,200 of record NZ_JAENHP010000001.1, on the reverse strand, counting down.
CTCTTCGGCATCTCCGGGCGGCTGGCCTCGGTCCCTCGTACGTCTCCAGCGGCTCGTCCTGGCCCCGCAAGCGTGCCGGGTGCGATCGTCCCCAGCGGCTCGCCCGGGCCCCGCCCGCGCGCCGGGTGCGGTCGTGTCCACCAGCTCGCCGTGGCCCTCGCGGGCGCGCCGGGTGCGGTCGTCTCCGGCGGCTCATCTCGGTCCGTACGAAAAACCGACCGCGCGGTATGTACATACCGGCCGGTTGGTTTTATGCTCGGTTCATGGCGGAGAGCAGAAGCGAACGGGCACCGGCCACGGCCAAGGGCGAGGCGACACGGGCGCACCTGCTGCGCACGGCCGGCCGCATCTTCGCCGAACGCGGCTATGCGGCCGCGACCCAGAGCGATCTGATCGCCGCGTCCGGGCTGACCAAGGGCGCGTTCTACTTCTACTTCCCGAGCAAGGCCGACCTCGCGCTGGCCGTGCTGCGCGAGCAGAAGGGGCGGTGGCTCAGCCAGGTCGGGCAACGCGTCCTGGCTGAGCCGACCGCCGCCGAACAGTTGCGCGCGCTGGTGCCGGCCATGCTCGACCTGCACGAGCGCGAACCGGCGGCCTGGAGCATCACCCGACTGACCCGCGAGCTGGCGGCCGACCCCGCGCTGGCCTCCGAGGTCGCCAAGACGCCGGCCGAGTGGGTCGCCCTGATCGCCGACATCATCCGCCGCGGCCAGGCCGACGGTGACCTGCGCACCGGCCTCGACCCCGACCAGCTCGCCGCGGTGCTCGTCGGCTCGTTCGACGGCATCAAAGACCTGACCGACGTTCTCGAACCCGGCGCGCGGGGCGGTCCCGCCTTCGCCGCCCGCATCCGCACCTGCCAGTCCCTGGTCGAACTGGCGTTGTTCCTGCCCCGCTGACCACGTTTCTCGAGGAGATCACCATGCGGTTCACCGGTCAAACTGCCCTGATCACGGGCGCGTCCAGCGGCATCGGCGTCGCGTACGGGAAAGAATTTGCCGCTCGAGGCGCCGACCTCGTGCTCGTGGCCCGCGGCGAGGAGCCCATGCAGCGCCTCGCCGACGAGATCCGCTCGCAGTACGGGCGCAAGGTGGAGGTGATTCCCGCCGACCTGGGCGTCCCCGGCGCCGTCGAACGGCTTGCGGCCCAGATCGCGGAACGCGGTCTCACCATCGACGTGCTGGTCAACAACGCCGGCTTCGGGCTGCACGGCGACCTGGTCGAGGCCGACCCGACCCGGCTGACCGCCATGGTCCAGCTCAACTGTGTGGCGCTGGTCGACCTGACCCGGCGTTTCCTGCCCGGCATGGTGTCCCGCCGCCGGGGCGCCGTGGTCAACGTGGCCAGCACGGCGGCATACCAGCCCGTACCGCACCTGGCCGTCTACGCGGCCACCAAAGCCTTCGTCCTGTCCTTCACCGAGGCCCTGCACGCCGAGGTGAAGCAGTCCGGCGTGCGCGTCCTGGCCATCAGCCCCGGGGCCACCGAGACCCAGTTCTTCGAGGTCGCCGGTGAGAAGGCCGCGTTCGGCCGCCGCCGGAACGTGCGGCAGGTGGTCGCCAGCACCATGCAGGCGCTCAGCCGCAACCGCCCCAGCCGCATCGACGGCCTGGTCAACGCGGTCGTCGCCAACACCATCCGGTTCACCCCGCGGCGGATGGTCCTGGCGATGGGCAACCGCACCTTCGGCGGCTGAACCCCTACGGTCGTTTGCGGGCCAGGCCGACGAGGTTGTCCAGCCGTCGTTCCGGCTTCGGGTCGCCGGCGTCGGGACGCCACTCGGTGACGTCGACCAGGCCCGGTTCCACGAATTCGAGACCGTCGAAGTAACTGGCGATCTCTTCCGGGCTGCGCATCGCGTACGGGGGATTGGCCGTGGCGTTCCAGATCTCCATGACCTGGTTGAGCACCGGGTTGGTGTTCGCCCCGTCGACGACCAGCAGGTAGCTGCCCGCGGCCAGTCCCGCCATCGTCCGCTGGACGATCGCCTGGGCCTCCTGGGCGGTGGGCATGTGGGCCAGGATCCCGGACAGCATCAGGGCCACCGGTTTGCTCAGATCGAGGGTGCGGGCCGCCTCGCGAAGGATCGTCTCGGTGTCGCGCAGGTCGGCGTCGACATAGTCGGTGGCGCCGAGGGGACCGCTGGACAGCAACGCCCGGGCGTGCACCAGCACCAGCGGGTCGTAGTCCACATAGACGATCCGTGATTCCGGGGCCGCCAGCTGGGCCACCTCGTGCGTGTTGTTGGTGGTCGGCAGCCCCGTGCCGATGTCGAGGAACTGCGTCACACCGGCCTCACTGGCCAGCCACCGCACCGCCCGGTTGAGCACGGCCCGGTCAGCGCGGGCGATCTCCACGATGATCGGGTATTCCTGGGCGATCTGGTCGCCGAGGGCACGATCGACGGCGTAGTTGTCCTTGCCGCCCAGCCAGTAGTTCCAGACCCGCGCCGTCTGCGGAACCGAGGAATCAATCTTCGGGGCGGCGCCCTTTTCCCCGGACAGCTCAGTCATGAGGACTCCTTCAGTCGGCAATGGACGGTCGGCTGCTGAGGCTACCGCTGACGGTCACGCCGCCCGCTCGAGGTCGGCCAGAATCCGGTCCAGAATCTCCGGGGTCTGTTGCGGAGTCGCCGCCTCTTCCGACAGCCGGTTCATGACGTCGAAGTAGCAGTCGACGTCGGCCGGCTTGTCCAGATAGAGCGCGCTGGTCAGCTGCTCCACATAGACGAGGTCGCGCATCTCCTTCTGCGGGAACCGCAGGATGGTGAACGAGGTGCCGGCTCCCGCGTGCCCGCCCGCTGCCAGCGGCATCACCTGGATCATCACCTTCGGGTTCTTGCTCTCCCGAGCCACCAGAGCCTCGATCTGGTCCCGCATCACGCGCGGCCCGCCGACCGGTCGCCGCAGAGCCGCCTCGTCGATCACCGCCCAGAGCGTCGGCGGGTCCGGCTGACTGAGCACCTGCTGACGTTCCAGCCGCAGACGAACCCGCCGGGCCACATCATCATCGCGCTGGGTGTAGGTGCCGAGCCGGATCATCGCTTCGGCGTACGCCTCGGTCTGCAGCAACCCAGGCAACCACTGAGCCTCGTACGTACGAATAACGGAAGCGGTCGCCTCCAACCCCAGATAGCGCTGCAGCCAGTTCGGCGTGACATCGCTGTACGGATGCCACCAGCACTGCGTGTTGGCCTCACGCACCCGGGCGAGAAAGGCCGCACGTTCCCGCCTGTCGTTCACCCCATAGAGCGAGAGCAGAACCGACACGTTGGCCACTTTCAACGCGACCCGGCCCAGCTCCATCCGGCTGATGGTCGAGTCCGCAGTGCCAAGCGCTTCGGCCGCTTCGGCCCGGGCCACGCCGCGCTCTTCCCGAAGGCGGCGCAGTTGAGAGCCCAGCAGAATGCGCGCAACGGCCGGGCCGTCACCGTCCCCGCTCACCACTCGTCTCCAAGCCCATCCACGGACTCAGAATGTCATCACGGCAACACCACGACCAGCCATCGAACGCGCCAACCTCCGCCGATTGTGGACAGCAGATCTCTCGCTTGCGGCGACGCTCTGAAGGGCGTCGACGAAACTGCCGGTGGCCGGGCCCAAGGTGCATGCCTCGCGGACGGATGGCCGGCTGTCCACGCCGCGCTTGCGCGGCGTCCAAGGGCCAGTTGCGGAACGTCTCGACCTTGGCATCCAAGCACCTGGACATCTCCGAGGCCTGACTTTCGACAACGACTTGATCCCCAGTTGCTCCACCAGCGTTTCCACGCGCCGGGTCGAGACCCCGAGCGGATACGACGTGGCCATGGCCGAGACCAGGCCTGCTCGGCGCGGCGACGGTGCTGCAACACCCTGTCCGGGAAGGGCGAGCCCTGTCATAGCGTCGGGACGGACAACTCGACGGTGCCGGCGCGGGTGCCCCAGTCGCGGTAGCCCGTTACGGGATTTGACCCGTTCGTGGCCGTGTTCGCCGTATTCGGCGCCGCAGACCTCGCCGGCCTCAGCTGACATCAGCGTCTCAGCGAAGGGTTTGTACCGTGGCCCGCGTTAGATCAGGGCTCGCCGATCGAAGCTGCTCGCGCAGCGGCTCAGCGACGTTCAAACTCGGCTCTGAAGGCACCGCAGGGCCGCGGCCGGGGGCGCAGACAGTCGTCCAGGGCGGGGGAGTCTCCTTCGTGACCTGGACAATCCTAAGGATCTGCGATGGCCGCTTACGTCTGCTGGGAAAGATCAGGTCTACACCACTTCGACGGACGTGGCCGCGAAGGGGTGCGCAAGCTTCCCGCATTTCGCTGAACAGCAAGAATGCCTGGCGAGCTCATCCGGGCGGCTGCTGTTCGGCGTGCGCTGTCTGATCTTTATGAGGGCAGCGAGGCTACCCGTCGCGCGGGCCCTGCCCGAGCAGGCTGGGTGACCAGAGGAATACGCTCCACCGTTTGCCGGCGGCCGCCCACCCTGCTTGCCTCCGGCGAGTGATAGGTATCCGGGGCATCCTCGAGTGCGGGGTGCGGGGCGGAGCCCCAGGCGTTACGTTGTGCGCCGAGGTTCTGGGCATCCAGCGCGACTACGCGCGAGCGACACCGCAACCGACCTGCTACCTAGCTAGCAGCCCTGATGTCTTCTCCTGTCTAGTGCCGTTGGCTATGGTTGGGTGGTAAGCAGGTGGAAAGCAGCGGACCGAGCCGGCGGACGCGGGGAGCGTATGTTCAATCTTGAGCCAGTCAGGCAGTACAAGTTGCTAAGGCCGCCGTTGGCGCAGGCGCTGGCCCAGGTGCGCTTTCCGATCATGGCTCGCCTACACACGCTTGAAGGCATTGCTGGACTCCAAGAGGTTCTCGCTCCGGACTTTCCATACATGGATCGAGTCACCGAGATGGCCATAGCTGTCGGGCCGACACTCGGCCTGGAAGCACAACCCGAGCAAGCAGTGGTGTGGCACTTTACGAACGACCACGGGCACCTCCTGATCGTTGGATCGAACGTCGTTACCCTGTCTGTCGCCGATCAGTACGCCGGTATTGGCAACTTTTCGGCCATGTTCGAGCGGGTTCTTACCGCCATCAAGCAGACACTTAACCCACGCCGATGTGACCGGGTAGCCGTACGTTTCCTCGACGTCGTTGATGACGCTGAGGGTGGATGGAAAGACTGGTTTAACCAGGACTTGGTTGGTTGGTCGTCAAGCGAGACCGTTCGCGGCGACACTCAGTTGGTCGCGTCTGTGTCGCAGATTCAGCTGGCATCGCCTCCAGTCGACCAGCTCGCAACGTGCCACGGCGATGTGCAAGCAGTGGTTCGGCATGGTGTCGCCAACAGCAACTCGGTGATACCTGGACTTCCCCCAGTAACCCTGCAGACGCGCTCCTTCTTCCTAGACATGGACCTGTTTGTGGCTGTCTCGCAGCCGTTCGATTCCACCCCCCTCGTGGGCCAGTTCAGGGCGATGCATTCCCAGATTGATCGGTTTTTCCGTTGGACCCTGACCCCCGCCGGCGAAAAACGGTTCGGCCTAGAGGAGCGTTGATGAGCACATTTGCCATCGATGGAACCGTTCGTCACGTCTTGGAGCCTGCTGGCACAGAGCTTGCTGACCGTCTCGAGCCCAGCGGCAGAGACACGGTCCTGAATCCAGGTTCGACCTGGATCATCCTGGCCCCATACATTTCCCGGGATGCCGCCCCGCTGACGAAGATCGTGAATGCTCTAATCCAGAAAACCGGTTGGTCGCAGCGTCGCTTGGCGCAGATCGTCGGCACTACACACCCCACCATCGGATCAATCACGCGTGGGAGAGAACCAGAACGCGTACCAGGGCTACCTGAGGCCCTGACTAAGACAGCTGACGTCGTGTCCCGGATGTCGGATCTCGTTGGGGGTGACCAACGCCGCCTCAACCTGGTTTTGACCGCTGTAGGCAACACCGGCGAGACGCCACTTCGACTTCTCTCCGCAGGTAAGTACGGTCAGGCGCTCCTCCTGGTGATGGACTCGGTCGCTGGGGCGACTGATGCTCAGTCAGGCCAGTTGCTCAAACCGACACAATTGCGTGATCCGAGCAAAGATGTGATTTCCCTTTTGGACGATGATGACGACTGAAACCCTCTACTCGCTAGGATGGCGACAGGGTTCTGTCTTCGGCGCACAGCTGTCGGTAGGATTCTGGGGATGGGATCACAAGGCGCGATCTTTGAAGGAGGGCGTCGCAGTCGGCGATACTTGGATCATCGCGACGCAGGACTGCAACTTGTTTCGGGCGCGGGTGAATGACAATGCTCCAAAGGTTGAGCTGAGGCAAGTCCTGAAAGACAGTCCACCTGATAAGTGGGGTATCAGGGCGCGGAAGCTGCTCGTCGATGACGAGCACGGCCACTACATCGTCGACGACAAGCCGTCTGCTTTCATCTCCCCGCGAGCCCTTGCCGAAGGGGTTGGTGTCGAGCGACTGTACTCATTGCGCCCTGACCGGGTTCTGGCACTTAAGACCTGGCTCGGGAACCGGTATAGCCGGCCAGCCGTCCCAGACAACTTGGTGCCTCTTGCGACCGCAATCGCTCAAGCAGTTGGCAACGAAAATCGCCGAGCGATCGGAGTGAACGTTCGCGACGTCTTGATGGAGTTCTCGCCGTCCGATGACCCGAGACGATTCACCTTGGTTGCGGTAATCACGGACACCGCAGACGCTGGTGCTGTACGAGAGTGGCTGGCGGACGCAGTATTGGAGATTCCTCAGGAGTTAGGGACTCCGTCGTCTATTCGAGCTTTGCGAGCGGATGAAGTGACCTTCGCCTTCGTAGAGTCGGCGTATGCCGCTGATCTCAGCCAACTTAGCTGGGGTGACGACGGATCGGTCATCGGCGCGTTGTAGAAGGTCTCGCCGCCTCGTTGTACTCGCCTTCCTGGACTGGAATTAGCAACCCCCGCCTGTTCTCGAGTTCGAGAACGCGGGGGTCTTCGTCGTGCTCAGTATCGAAGCGCCAGGCGGCCGATGGGCCCACGCCGGGAGCGAAGCGGCAAGGCGCTGCCCGGTCGGGCATGCCCCTACGGCTACCAGGTAGAACCCCAGATTCAGAAGCTGGTCCGGTACCCATTTGAAGCGCCGATCGCCGACGAACTCAACCAACGCGGCATCGCCAACCGCCTCGGCAAGACGTGGTTCGGCATGACCATCGGCCGCATCCTCGAAAACCCGCCTATACCGGTGATGTCGTCTACAACGACGTCCATGTCACAGATGCCACGAGCTCTCATCGACCGCGAGACCTGGCGCCGCGTCCGCGACATGGCCGACACCCGCACCGACGCCCACAACCAGCGAGCCATGAACGATTCCGACTACCACCTCACCGGCCTGATCATCTGCCCCGACTGCGGGAACATGTACACCTGCACCTCGGCCAAGGCCGTAGCCGCTTCTACCGGTACTGCACTTGCTATCTACCGCGACGCCGACCGGCTCATCGCCGACGCCATCACACGAGCCCGGTACCAAACACCGCACCGCCAACGCCGACCGGCGCGGCGAACTCGACGCATCGAAACCGCCATCACCGCTATAACCACAGCTCGCGACCGCTACCGGGCAGCATTCGAGAAGGGGACCATGGACGAAGCCGACGCTGGTCAACGACTACGCGAACTGCGTACCGAAATCGACACGCTCGCCGCCCACCCGGGACGAGATCGCCGATGCCATCGAAGACGAACCCGCAGCACCATCGCCCGCTACGCTCGACCGGATCCGGGAATATCTGGCACACGTCGTCGCCGAGGTTAGCTCGGCCGAGCGCAAGGCGCCCATAGAACAGCTCATCGCCGAAATCCGGATCAGCGACGACGAGAAGGTCATCCCGGTCTTCCGGTCGCCCGAACCGATGAGGCGGTTCGCGCAACGCCTAGCTTGGTAGGCCGGATGAGACTCGAACCTGCACGGATGCCATTGCGGTCGAAGGCTACCCGCGCTGCCGAACGCCATCGCCGACGCTACTGGTCGTTCCCCGCCGAACTGCTGACACGAACACTGCCGGTGGGCCCGGATGTCAGGCGGCGTCGGGGTCCTGCGCCGCCAACTGGGCCTTTATCCGCGCGGTGGCGTCGAGCAAAGACTCGTTGCTCGCGGCCGCCCCCGCCTCGCTGTCATGGCTGCGAGCGGCCTCCACCAGACTCTGCTGGTAACGCCACAACGAATCGTCACCCGGAACATCAAGGGCCGCCTGAGCGCCCACGATCTTGTATGCCCGGCAATGCTCCCAGAGCGACCGAATCGTATCGACCAGAACCGGATTGCCGGCGGCTCGGTAGAGGATCGTCAACAGAGCCTCGTCGTGGTCCAAATAGGCCACCACCCGATGCTCAGCAATGGCCGTGCGCATAAGGTCCAGCTCCGTCTGCATCGCGGCCACCTCGGCCGGCGACATCTGGGCACTGCCCAGTCGGGCGGCCTCCACCTCGAGCAACCGCCGCACATCGTAGACGTGCGCCAGCTCCGCCAACGTCAGCCCTTTGACCACCGCCCCCTTGTGCGGGACGCTTTCGGCCAGGCCGGCCTCCTCTAACCGGCGTATCGCCTCGCGCACCGGCATGACGCTTGTGCCGACCTGGGCGGCCAGGTCTCGGATGCGCAGGCGGCTGCCGGGTGGCAGGTCGCCGCTCATGATGGCTTCGCGGAGGGCGCTGTAGACCTGGTCGGTCAGCAGCGACGGTTCCGCGCGCTTCGGGATGGCCACCGTCAAAGTATAAAAGGCCTGGCCGTGGGTGCTCGCCAGCCTCGGGCCAGCGCCACCACGCGGACTGCGAAGATCATCACCACAACCCCTGCGAAAGCCCACGGCGTACGGATGTTCAGCTCCCAGAAGGCGGCCACGATCAGGGTGCCGGCCACGGCGGGTACGGCGTACAGCTCCGCGTCGGGACGTACCAGCGCGGGGATGTCGCGGGCGATGACGTCACGCAGAACGCCGCCGCCGACGCCCGTGAGCACTCCGAGCGCGGCGGCCGGGAGCGGGCTCAGGCCGTACTCGAGCGCCTTGATGGTCCCTAGCACGCAGAACAAGCCGAGGCCGGCCGCGTCGAAGACGAGCACCGCTGTATTGAGGCGCTCGAACGCGGGGTGGGCGAAGAACGTGACCGCCGCCGCGACTACCGGTGTCACGAAATAGCCCAGGTGGGAGAACGCGGCCGGCGGGGTGGCCCCGATGAGCACATCGCGAGCCACTCCGCCGCCCAGCGCCGTGATCCCGGCCAGCAGCACGATGCCGACTACGTCGAACTGCCGGCGGATCGCCGTGAGCGCGCCCGAGACCGCGAAGGCGAAGATGCCGGTCAGCTCCAGGGCGATCACAGTGCCGCGGCCAGCTTGATGATGAGGTCGGCCTCGGTTTCGGTCAGTGCGGCCACGGGAGCGCGGGGCGGGCCGACGGGGAAACCGGCTGCGGTCAGTGCCGCCTTGACGGCGGGGATGAACGGCCGGGCCATGATCGCGTCGATCAGCGGGTAGACCTTCGACCACTCGTTCCGGGCCAGGTCGAGATCCCCCTTCCGTACGGCGTCATGGACCGCCACCAGCCGTGCGGGAACGATGTTGGCCGTTCCGGCCATCACGCCGGCCGCGCCCTCGACCAGGGCCGCCAGCAGCAGGCTGTCCCAGCCGACGAAGGTCGCGATGACCTCGCCGTGGTTGTGGATCAGCTGCGCCGACTGGGCCATGTCGGTCGTGGTGTTCTTGATGTAGTTGATGTTCGGGACCTCGCGGGCCAGCGCGCCGACCACGTCGGGGGCGAGGTCGACGCCGGTCGCCATCGGCAGGTTGTAGATCATCACGGGGATGTCGACCGCAGCGGCGACAGCCCGCAGATAGGTCAGCGTCTCGGCGACCGACAGCGGCTCGTAGTACGGCGCGACCGGCATGACCACGTCGACCCCGGCCGCCTGCGCATGCCGGGACAGCCGGATGGCCTCGGACGTGCTGGTGGCGCCGGTCTGGGCGACCACCGGCACCCGGCCCGCCGCCTGGTCGACGACGACCTCGGTCGCGTACCGGCGCTCGTCGCTGCTCAGGGTGCTGAACTCGCCGGTCGAGCCGCACACCACGACGCCGTGCACGCCGCCGTCGATCGAGCGGTCGACCAGGGCCCGCAAGCGGGTCTCGTCGAGCGTGCCGTCGGGCCGGAAGGGGGTGGCGAGCGCGGTCAGGATCCCGCGGAGTGGCCGGGTCATCGGGCTGTCTCCTTCAGTGTGGCGAGCTGGCTCGCGACCTCCTGGGCGGCCGCGAATCCGGTCTGGATGGCCGTCTCGGTGTAGAGCGTGCCGAGGTAGTCGCCGGCCAGCAGCACGCGGCTGCCCCGGCGCATCAGGGCCGGCTGCAAAGCGCCGCGGCCCGGGAAGCAGTAGGGGGCGCCGGTCTCCCAGCGCTGCACCTGAGCCTCGGCCACCGAAGCGCCGAAGCCGGAGCCGAGCACCTGGTCGAGGTCGCGGGTGTAGATGTCGACGATCTCCTCGTCGCTACGCGCGAGCAGCTTGCGGGCCAGGCTGGCGGGCGAGAACGTCATGATGCTTCCGCCGGGCTGCCGCGCGGTCTCACTTCCCCGTACGAGGCTGGCCTGGTTGAGCACGATGTTGAAGGACCGCTTGGGGGTGGCGATCGCATACGCCTTGTCCCACGGCCGCGGGGCAGTCTCGTCCGTGAGGAACGCCGCGCTCACATACGGCCCATAGACAATCTTTCCCAGAGCTTCCCGTACGTCGTGAGGAAGGTCGACCGCGACGCGGTGACTGACGGTGGCCGGAGTGGCCAGGACGACGTACCGGGCCTCGATCTCTTCGTCCGCGCCGTCCCGCCGGTACCGCACCACCACCGAGTCGCGCTTGTGCACGATCTCGACGACCTCGGCCCCGAGCTCGACGCGGTCGCCCAGCGCGGCCGCGATGCCCTCGGTCAGCGTGGACGGGCCACCGACGATGCCCCGGTTCAGGCCCTGGCCGATGTTCCAGACCAGGCTGAAGTAGCCGATGCCGGCGCCGGCCGAGAGCTCGTGCGGATCGGCCGCCGACCGGGTCACCGTAGGCCGGAACAGCGCTTCCGCGTCTTCGGGGAGGTCGCCCACGAAGTCGGCGAAGCTGCGCCCGTTCTCGAAGTCGTAGATCCGCTGCTGCCGGGCCGCCGGGTGCTCGCCGGGACGCTGGCGCACGATGCTCGCGTACCGCAGGACCTGACGCCCGACCTTGAGACCGGCCTTGATCAGGGCGAGGCGCGACGACATCGGCATGGGGATGCGGAACGGGTACGACTCGATGCGGCCGTCCAGCAGCAGCCGGCCGTTCATCGACAGCCCGGCCAGGAAGCCCGGCACCTGGGCGGCGGTGATGCCCACCTCGGAGAGCAGGGCGTCGGTCGACGATCCCGATCCCGCGAAGACGTGCCCGCCCCAGTTCAGCCAGTACTGACCGCGTCGTTCCGAGCGGATCCGGCCCCCGGCCCGGTGACCGGATTCGAGCAGCACGGTGTCGTGGTGCCGCAGTCGCCACGCGGCGGACAGCCCGGCCAGCCCACCGCCGACCACGATGACGTCCCTCATGAGTGCCTTCCCTTCACAGTGGTGACGCGCAGGCTTCCCCGTACGGGGGAAGTGGTGTTGGTCAATGCCGCGCTCTCGGCGAGGGTCATGCCGCGGGTCTCCGGCGCCCAGGCCAGCGAGACGAGCAGGCCGGCCAGCGTGACGGCGCCGCCGATGAGCATCGTGGTGCCGATGCCGAGTCCGGTGAGGGCGAGCGGGACGAGGTAGGTGCCGACGGCGGCGCCGATCCGGCTCAGCGACGAGGCGAGCCCGACCGCCGACCCGCGGATCTCGGTCGGGAACAGCTCGTTCGGATAGACCCACTGCAGGATCTGCGTGCCCCCGATGAGGACGGCGTACGCGGCGAACAGCGCCATGATCAGCCACGGGCTCGCGCCGGTGGCCAGGCCGAGGCCGACGAGCGCGACAGCGCTCCACCCGAAGCTGTGCAGGATCAGCCGGCGCCGCCCGATCCGGTCGACCAGGAACACGGCGACGACACAGCCGACGAGGAACAGGACGGTGATGACGGCCGAGCCGATGTGGGCCAGGTCGCCGCCGAGGTCGAGGGCCTCGAGGATGGCCGGCCCGAACGCGTACACGGCGAACAGCGGGATGATCGAACAGGTCCAGAACAGGGTGATGAAGGCCATCCGTTTGCCGTAGCCGGAGCGCAGCATCGCACCCACGCCGACGTTGCGGCCGGTTTCCTCGCCCAGGTCGGCGACGGTGACACCGGGGCCGTAGACCTTGGTCAGCACCGCGTTGGCCTCGTCGGTGCGGCCCCGCTTGGCCAGCCAGCGCGGCGACTCAGGGGTGCCCATCCGCAGCAGGATGATGACCAGGCCGGGCAGGGCGGCGCTGGCCAGCATCCAGCGCCAGCCCCCGTCGACGGTCAGCAGGAACTGCCCCGCGACGTACGCGGCGGCGGCGCCCACGAACCACATGCAGACGTACGCGCCGAGCAGTTTGCCCCGCCAGCGGCGTGGGGTGAACTCGGCCAGCAGCGAGGTGGCGATCGGATAGTCGGCGCCCACGGCGATGCCGATGAGCAGGCGCAGCCCGATCAGCCACCAGACGTCGTTGACGAAGGCCTGGGCCACGGAACAGGCGACGAGCGCGACGAGATCGATGGTGAAGAGCAGATGCCGGCCGAACCGGTCGGTCAGCCACCCGCCGAGGAAGGCGCCGAAGAAGATGCCGATCAGGGCGACCGCGCTGACCAGCCCCTGTTCGTTGGTGGTGAGGCCGAGGTCGGGGGTCAGCTGGATCATGGCCACGCCGATGATGCTGAGGATGTAGCCGTCGAGGAACGGGCCCCCGGACGAGAGCAGGGCGAGTCGTTTGTGGAAGGGCGTCAGGGCGGCGTCGTCGAGTGTGTGTGACATGCGTTGTCCATCCGATACGGGAGGGTTCCGAGGACAAGCGTTTCCGGAGCGCTACACCCAAGCTAAGATGTGATCACAGATCACACAAGCGGGAATGTGCCAAATCTGCACCCTGGCTGCAACCCAGGCGGCCACAGTCGGGGCGGAGGGCTGCCGATCATGTGGTCGTGGGCTATCTGCGTGCGGCCGTCTGGGGGTCGGGGGTTCTGCTCGGGGCGATCCTCGTCCAGTACCTCACCGGCTGGGGCAGTGACGCCCAGGCGAAGATGCTCAACGACTTCGCCTATCTGCCGGTCACCCTGCTGACCGCGGCGCTGGGCTGGCGGGTGGTGCGCAAGAGCGACCTGGACCGGCGGGAGCGCCGCGCCTGGCTGCTGTTCGAGGCCTCGTTCGCGGTGCAGGTGGTGGCGCACTCGGTCTCGCTGGCGCAGAACTTCGTCCTGGAGATGCCGTCCTATCCCGCCGTTTCCGACTACCTCTACGCGGCGGCCATCCCGCTCGTCGTCGCGGGGCTCCTGGTGTTCCCGGTCGCGCGGCGGAGCCGGGCCGAGCGGTTCAAGATGCTCATCGACTCGCTGATCGTCGTGGCCGGCGCCTGCATGATGCTCTGGTACCTGGAGATCGGGCCGATCGCGCAGACGCCCGGGGCCGACCCCGAGGTGATCATCTTCTCGACCGCGGTGCCGGTGCTCGACCTGCTGCTCGTGTTCGCACTCATCACGCTTCTGCTGCGCCGCCCCGAGGACGCCGCGGTGGGGCTGCTGGGTGGGTCGATGGCGCTCAAAGTGGTCGCCGACAGCACCTACACCATCGCGTACGTGCAATTCGGGGTGGCCTTCGAGCCGGGCACCTGGCCGTTCGTGCTGTGGGCGGCCGGCGCCTTCCTGTCGCTGCTCGCCGTGCACCGCCGGCTCGTCCAGAACGACCGGGCCGAGCCCGCGAGCCGGGGCCGTCGCGGCCGGCTGGGCTGGCTGCCGTACGTGGCGGTCGCGCTCGCGTACGGGCTGCTCGCCTTTGCCGCCCGGAGGGAGTCGCTCTATCCGATGGGCGGCATGATCCTCGGTGCCGTCGCGCTGACCTCGCTGGTGATCGCCCGGCAGATGTACGCGCAGCGCGAGAACCGCCGCCTCGCCGTCACCGACCCGCTCACCGGCCTGTCCAACCGGGCGCTGATCGCCGAACGCCTGGACGAGCTGACCCGGCAGCCCCTCCGCGAGGGCCGGCACGGCGCGATCCTGCTGATCGACCTCGACCGCTTCAAACCGATCAACGACGCGTACGGGCACGAGGCCGGTGACGCCGTGCTCAAGGCGGTCGCGACCGCGCTGCGTACGGTGATCCGGTCCGGCGACACGGCGGGCCGGCTGGGCGGGGACGAGTTCGCCATCGTGCTGCCCGCGCTGCCGAGCCGGGCCGCCGCCGACGGCATCGCGCAGCGGCTGGTCGACGCGCTGCACACGCCGGTCATCTTCGGCGACGTCGTGCTGAGCGTGGAGGCCAGCATCGGCGTCGCGTTCCGGGACGAGACCGTCGCCGACACCGTGCAGCTCATGGCGCACGCCGACGCCGCCATGTACGCGGTGAAGCGTTCCGGCCGGGGCAGCTACCGCGTCTACTCACCCGAGCTGGACACCAACGCCCGCGACGCCGAGCTGCGGCGGGCCGTGGAGAACGACGAGCTGGTCGTGCATTTCCAGCCGGTCGTGGGGCTGGCCGGCGGCGACAGCCTGTCGGTCGAGGCCCTGGTGCGCTGGAACCACCCGACCCGGGGCCTGCTCATGCCGGGCGCGTTTATCGAGCTGGCCGAGGAGACCGGCGCGGTGATCCCGATCGGCGAATGGGTGCTGCGCGACGCGTGCCGGCAGGCGGCCGCGTGGCGGGCGGAGATTCCCGAGGCCGAGCCCGTACGGCTGAGCGTCAACCTGTCGGCCCGACAGGTCATGCAGGCCGACCTCGTCGAGACCATCCGCGGGATCCTGGACGAGACCGGTTTCCCGGCCGACCGTCTCGTGCTGGAGCTGACCGAGAGTGTGGTCCTCGAGCCCGACGAGCTGACCGTGTCCCGCCTGCGCGCTCTGCGTGACATGGGCATCGGCCTGTCGATCGACGACTTCGGCACCGGCTACGCGGCGTTGAGCTATCTGCGTACGCTGCCGGTCAGCACCCTGAAGATGGACCGCTCGTTCGTCACCGACATCGACACCGACCCCGACGCGTACGCGGTGGCCGAGGCCGTGGTCCGCCTGGCTCAGGCGTTCCGGCTGCACGTGGTGGCCGAGGGCATCGAGACCGCCGATCAGGCCCGCTGCCTGGCCGACATGGGCTGCCGTTACGGGCAGGGCTACCACTTCGCCCGCCCGATGCCCGGCGACGCCCTCGCCGCGTGGCTGACCGCGCAACGTCAGGAATCGGTCTCCTTCACCAGGTAGTGCGGGCGGCGCTTGGTCTCGTGGTAGATCCGGCCCACGTACTCGCCGATCAGCCCGAGCAGCACCGCCTGGAAGCCGCCCATGCCGATCACGGCCACGATGATCGTGGCGTACCCGGGGACGTCCACCCCGTACATCAGCGTGTTGCCGACCACCCAGATCGAGTAGACCAGCGCGACGAAGCTGGCCAGCAGACCCCCGTACACCGCAAGCCGCAGTGGTTTGTCGTTGAACGACAGCAGCCCGTCCAGCGCGTAATTGATCAGCCGGCCGGCCGTCCACGTGCTCGTGCCGGCCGCGCGCAGCTCGTTGCGGTAGGGCAGCACGACGGTGGGGAAGCCGATCCACGAGAACAGCCCCTTGGCGAACCGGTTCGACTCGGGCAGCGCCAGGATCGCGTCGACGGCCCGGCGGGAGAGCAGCCGGAAGTCACCCGCGCCGTCGTCCAGCCGGACGTCGGTCCAGCGGTTCACGGCGCGATAGAACAGACGAGCGGACGTACGCCGTACGAAGGTCTCGCCGTTGCGGTCCCGGCGGGCCACCACCTGATCGAAGCCCTGCTCGGCGAGCCCGATCATCCGCGGGATCAGCGCCGGCGGGTGCTGCAGGTCGGCGTCGAGGATGACCACCGCCTGTCCGGTCGCGCGGCGCATCCCGGCCAGCATCGCCGCCTCCTTGCCGAAGTTGCGGCTGAACGAGGTGAACCGGACGTCCGGATCCTTGGCGGCCAGCCCGCGCAGTTCGTTGAGGGTGCCGTCGGTGCTGCCGTCGTCCACGAAGATGATCTCGGCCCCGAGGAACCGCAACGCCTCGTACAGCGGCCCGACCGAGGCCTCCTCGTTGAAGCAGGGCACCACGATCGACAGGTGCGGGCGGTCAGGAGATCCGGTAGACGAGGCCATCGCCGTGCTCCTCCCGCGTGATGCCCAGCCCGTCGACCGGCCGATCGGGTACGCCCTCCCAGGCCGTGCCGCCGAGCCGGTCGGGCAGCACCACCACCGACCGGATGCCGGTCTCGCGCAACAGGGCCACGCTCGCCGCGTCCGGAAAGGCGGTGGTGCTCTGGCGCAGACGGGCCTGGCTGTCCGGCTCGAACGAGGCCAGCCCGTTGGCGACCTGAGGGAAGCCGTCGGTGGTCCACAGCATCACGTTCAGCTCGAGCAGCCCGTCGCTCGGCAGCACCAGGAACGGCCCGGTGGCGGCCCGGACCGCCGCCGGCGCGACCGGAACCTCGGGGTGCGGCGTGCGGTTCACGCCCTCGGCCAGCACCAGGGCCAGCGGCAGCACGATCAGCGCCCGCCACCGTCCGCGCAACCGGCCCAGCAACCCGGCGGCCAGCACGGCCAGCAGCAGGCTGATCCAGATCATCAGGCGGCCCGGCGTGCGCAGCGCGTCCCAGCCCGGCAAGACTCGCGACAACGTCAGATAACCCGGGTCGGTGCCCAGCCCGAGCAGGCCGGTGAGCCAGACTCCGGCCAGCAGCAACAGTCGATATCGCCACCGGAACACCGACCAGAACACACCGAGCATGCCAAGGACGATCAGGGCCGCGCCCGGCATCAGCGCCATCTCCGGCGGCCAGTCCAGGCTCTCCCGGGCGGCGGTGAAATGGTCGCCCCACAGCCACGAATCGGCCGGCGCCACGAGGTATCCGCGCAGCGGCGGCGCGAACATCTCGGTCCACTCCAGTCCGCGCCGGGCCTGCGGATTGAGCTCGACGACCCGCAGATAGAGCCGGCCCAGCAGCACACAGGTCAGCGCGAAGACGGCCCCGCCGGCCAGGTCGGCCGCGAGCAACCGCCGATCGCGCAGGCGCCACACCGGCCACGCGAGAACCAGGCAACCCAGCACCAGCCCGTACGCGAGAGGGAGGCCGATGCCGAAACCGAGGCTCACCTGCCAGGCCGCGACCAGCCAACCGGCCAAGACGGTCCAAGGCTTACGCCGTACGTGTCCCCGCAGCAGCAGCGCCAGGCACAACGCGATCCCGCCGATCGACAACACGTTGAGGTGACCGCTGTGGGCCAGCCGCCACGGCGCGAACGCCCAGCCGATGCCCGCCACCGCCGCTGCGGCCGGCCCCACCCCGAGCTGCCGGGTGAGCACGTACGCGCCGAAGGCCGCCAGCGCGTAGGCACCGACGTACAGCAGGTTGTAGCGCACCAGGGCCGCCTCGACCCCGTCGCCGAACCACCCCGCCGGCGCGTAGCCGAGGAGCATGTCGCTGTAGACGAACGAGTACGGCGCCGGGAAGAACGTGTTGGAATCCCACCAGTGCAGCGAGTTTCCGGCCCACGCAACCTGCCACGCTTGCAGCGTCGGATCGCCCAGGTCACCCGGGATGGTCGTGGCCGGATGCCGCAGGGCGGGCCAGGTCAACGCAGCGGCCAGCACCACCGCGGCAAGCGCCGCCAGCCCGCACTCGACCCGCACTTTGATCGTCATGCGGCCCTAGACGGGCTCTGGCGGGTGGCGCTATGCCCAGCGGTGATCTATGTCACTTGAGGCATAGCAGCCGCCCCGCAACCACGTCTTCCTGGCGTGGACAACGAGGCTGAGCAGCAGTTCCGGCAGTTCGTGGCAGCACGGACCCCGGCCCTGATGCGCACCGCCTACCTGCTCACCGGCAACCAGCACGACGCCGAGGACCTGCTGCAGAGCGCCCTGACCAGGTCGGCGATGCGCCTGCGAACCATCCACATCACCGACCTGGAGGCCTACGTGCGCCGGGCCATGTACCACCACCAGGTCGACTTCTGGCGCTTGCGCTTCCGCCGCCGCGAAACCTTGGCCGACCCCCACGGCGGCCTGTTGGACACGTCGATAGCCGACAGCAGCGCCCGCACGGCAACAAAGCTGCTGGTCCGAGACGCATTACAACGCCTGACAGCCAAACAGCGCGCGGTGGTGGTGTTGCGCTACTTCGAGGACCTGCCTGAGCGCGAGATAGCGGGCCAGCTCGGCTGGTCGGTGGGAACCGTCCGAAGCACCATGCACAAGGCGATGACCCGCTTACGGTCGTTCGCCCCCGACCTCACAGCAATGGCGGAGGAGACACAGTGAACCCCAACTTGCTCCGCGCCGGCATGCAGGAACTCGCGGACGAGGCGGCCCCCACGCCGCTGGCCGATCGCGCACTGCGCGGAGCCCGCCGTCGCCGCCAGACCCAGGCGGCCGTGGGGGCGCTCGCCGTCGCGGGGGTGTTGGCCGCGGTGCCGTTCCTGCTGTCGGGCTCCGCGTCGGCGCCTGAACTGCCGCCGGCAGCGCCTGGGCCTACTTCAGTGGTGCCTTCGGTGGCCCCGACAACCGCGCCGACGGCGTCGATCCCGTCCAGCCCGTCGTCCACCGAGTCGCCCCTGAACACGCCATCCAGCAGCACTAGCGTGCCGCCATCCGCGCCGACGAGCGCCTCAGCAACAACCCCAACGGGAATCGCGACATCGCCGGGCTGACTCTCTCGCAGCCGTAGGCCAGCGTCGGACCACTCTCCGGCTACGGCCTAGGCGGTTCGAGGGCGTCGAGTTAGCGGCACCGACGGTGTGGTGGTCGTCGACAAGTGTTCGCACGGCTGGGCAGTTGGTGCGCTGAACTACGACCCCCGCGCCCGACCTCCGAGCGTGGGGTCACGCTGCTAATGGCCGCCCGGATACCGCCGGTCCGTCGACGAAGGCCACAGACGCCCGCCAGCGACGGTGTCGCCTGAGCCACGCTACTCATCTCGCCCGCTGCGGGACGGTGCAGACCAGGCCTTCGTCCGCGGTCGGGGTTGAGGTCTCTTCTTTTAACGCTCATGGTTCATGAAAAAGAACCATCCCGCGATACTCGTTGCGCTTCCTACGCCCGCGATGGTGGCCTGAAGCCACGAGTTTGGCCAGAATATCTGAACAATGACGACCGGGATGGCGACAGCCGCCGTGATAACACCCAAGGTTCGCATTGTCAGGGAGGCAGACAGCATGCGCCGCCTTGCAGATTTTACATGTGGGCTGTCCGTCAATCGGCGGTATTTGTAGTCACGGTCTTCAATAAGATTGTGTACGAGGTCGTCAACGCCATAGGTAGGCGCTTTCAAAAGCTCAAAAGTCCATACGTCCGTGTGTGCCTGGGGCAAGATAAGCGCAACAGCGTCCACTAGAAGATTCTTCTTGAGCGCGGTTACATCGAACAGAGCGGTGCTGCCCTTTGCGAAAGACTTGAGGGTATCTCCCAAGTCGGCCCACCGGACGCCAAGAGATGAGATTTTTACAAATCTGAGGCGATCTAGGCAACGCTGGTAAACGGCCGCGCCCTCGTGGCTGATAGCTTCCGTTTGTTCGTGATTTAGGTAGTTCCCGGCGGCCAGTCTTTCCAGCAGGTCTTGAGTTGCGCCCGCAATTGCAGCGGCTCGCCGATCTCCGCCCTCATCTTTGTAATCATGTTCTACTATGCTGATAAAGTGGATTTGTCTTAGTTCAAACCTTTGGGTCGCGTGAACGATGATGTTGACATATGGGTCAGCGCGAGGGTGAAGTAGCGAAAATATAGAGTTCATTCTCCTTGGCTGTCATCGAAGCTCCCCGGCTCGCAAACCAGCTGCGCTTTACCTTGCAACTTCGCTCTCCGAAGGTTTAATATCGCGCGGCTCGCGGTAAGTCCTACGCCGACACTAAGTGACTGTCCGCAGATCTCTTCGTATGTTGAGCGCGTACGTTCTATGTCGCTGAGCGCAATCATCCCGTGGCGCCATTTTACGAATATGTCATCGCCGCCTGCAAGTATCACTATTAATGATGGTATGTTTTGCAAATTTCGACGTGTCTGAGTCAATGCCGCATCAACGGAAGCGCTGTATTGTGCTGCTCCGCCTACGTTGTCGTCGAGCAGTAGAAGCTCTAGCCGGCTTCCGATGTTGTCGCCGTCAAAATAGGCGTAAACGTCCACCTTGAATTCGCTTCCAGTGTGTGGATCGGGGATGGGTTCGTTCCGCGATGTGCTTGCTGGCACCACGACGTGCATCGGTATCGTTCGCGCGAAGATAGCGAATCCCCGCTGCCGAGACAAGCCGACGCTCAGGCTCTGCGTGGGCCAACGGCCAGTGACCGACTGTCTACTGTTGTTCTCAACCCGTTGCTTTGGGGGGCTTGTCGCGTGCGGAGGCCGGTTCGTGGTCGACGGCCTGCCGGACTGAATGTGAAAGCAGGTCCGGCTTTCGCGGTCTGGGTCCGGCGTCCGCTGTCGAGCATCTATCGAACGCCAGGACCCAGCAGGCAGAACCAGGCCTGAAGCTGGGGCTTGGCCGCGTCGCTGTCGGCGTCTAGGTCTCGATGTTCGCCGCGCTCGGTGCTGCCCTGATTAGAGCTTGATTGACCTCGACCGGGCTTGAGGTTGCACGCTTCTCGCGACGGCGAACGACGGGGGCATGCGCATGCGAGTAGTCTGGGTGGTCCGATTCGGTGGTCCTGAGGCTCTGGTGCTGGGACAGGCGCCGGATCCTGTGGCCGGGCCGGGGCAAGCCGTGGTTGATGTGGCGGTGGCCGGCATCTCGTTTGTCGAGACGCAGATTCGGCGGGGCGTCGACAAGTGGCATGAGCGGCCGCGGCTGCCGTACGTGCCGGGCGGTCTGGTGGCCGGGCAGGTCAGCGCGGTTGGCGCCGACGTTGATTCGGCCTGGCTGGGGCGTCGCGTCGTGGCCGGCACGGGGGAGACCGGCGGTTTCGCCGAGCGGGCGGTGGCGCAGGCCGACGCGCTGTTCCCGGTCCCGGACGACCTCGGGCTGCAGGAGGCCGTCGCCCTCTTTAGCGACGGCAGCACGGCACTGGGCCTGGTCGAAACGGCCAAGGTCAGCCCCGATGAATGGGTTCTGGTCGAAGCGGCAGCGGGCGGAGTAGGCAGCCTGCTGGTGCAGCTGGCCCGAGCGGCGGGAGCCCGGGTCGTCGGAACCGCGCGAGGTGGTCGGAAGCTCGATCTGATCCGGACGCTGGGTGCCGATGCGGTGGTCGACTACTCCGAACCGGACTGGACGGACCGGGTGCTCGACGCCACCGGCGGGGCCGGCCCGGATGTGGTGTTCGACGGTGTAGGCGGCGAGATCGGCCGGGCCGCGTTCGAAGCAACGGCCCGCGGCGGCCGGTTCTCGGTTCATGGCGCCGCCAGCGGTGAAGTCACGGCCGTCGACCCGGCGAGGGCGAGCATGAAGGACGTGACGGTGATCGGCATTGAACAGCTCTTCGACTTCGGACCGCAAGTGGCCCAGTGGGCGCAGCGGATGATGGAGCTTGCAGCCGAGGGCGTTGTCCGGCCGTTCATCGGGCAGACCTTCCCACTGGAAAGGGCCGCCGAAGCCCACGCCGCGATCGAGAAACGCACCGCCGTGGGGAAGACCTTGCTGCTGATGTGAACGGTCAGGTCGTGGCGGCGAACCGCTGCACCAGCTCGGTGCGACCGGCGACCACGAGCTCGGCGTGTTCGGGGATGACGGTTTCCGGTGCTGCGTACTGAAAATCGGTTCCTGACGTCTTGACCCCGACAACCGTGATGCCGTGCTTTGTGCGTAGCGCCAAGTCGGCGAGCGTGCGGCCGGCCGCCTGGCGTGGGGCTCGGGTCTTGGCGATCGCGAAACCGTCGTCGAACTCGATGAAGTCGAGCATGCGGCTGGCGATCAGGTGGGCTACCCGTTCGCCCATGGTGGCCTCGGGATAGATGACGTGGTGGGCGCCGACCGAGCGGAGAATGCGGCCGTGCTTGGCTGATACCGCCTTGGCCCAGATCTCGCGGATGCCCAGCTCGCTGAGTGTCAGCACGGTGAGCACGCTGGCCTCGATGTCGCTGCCGATGCCGACCACGGCCCGGGAGAACTCCTTGATGCCGACCTGCAGCAGCGCGTCCTCGTCGGTGGCGTCGGCCTGTACGACGTGGGTCAGCTTGTCGGACCACTGCTGCACCAGGTGCGCGCTTTCGTCGACGCCCAGCACCTCGTGGCCCAGCTGCAGCAGGGAATCGGCTACCTGGCCGCCGAACCGGCCCAGCCCGATGACGGCGACGTTCTCGTCGCGTGCGATGTCCTTCTCAGCCAACGATCGGTCGCTCCTCCGGGTACCGGTACAGCCGGTGACGGGTGTTCAGGGCCAGCGCGGACGCCACGGCGACCGTTCCGACCCGGCCGATGAACATCATCGCACTCAGGATCAGCTGCCCGGGCGGGCCCAGCTCGGCGGTCAGGCCGGTGGTCAGGCCGGACGTGCTGAAGGCCGACATCACCTCGAACAGGCCCCGGTCGAACGGCACGTCGGCGGTGATAGCGAGCAGCACCAGGGTTCCGGTGGCGACCGTCGCCACGCCGAGCAGGGCGACCGCGGTGGCCTGGCGCTGAGTCGACTCGGCGATGCGCCGCCGACCGATCACCACGTCACGTTCGCCGCGCACTTCGGTCCAGATGACGTACGCGAGGAGGAAGAACGTGGTCACTTTGATGCCGCCCGCGGTGCTCGCGCTGCCGCCGCCGATGAACATCAGTACCACCATGATGGCGGAGGTGTCCTCGTTCATCGCGCCGTAGTCGACCGTGTTGAAGCCGCCCGAGCGGGGGATCGTGCCGTGGACGAACGCGGCCAGGATCTTTCCCGGTACGCCGAGCGGGCCCAGCGTGCCGTCGTTGCCCCATTCGAGCACCAGCACGGCGGCGAACCCGAACACGAGCAGCACCAGTGTGCCGCCGACGGTGAGCCGGGTGTGCGTCGACCACGCGGCGGGGCGGCGGGCCTGCCGGCCGATCTCGTAGAGCACGGGCACGCCGATGCCGCCGACGACCACGCCGAGGGTCAGCGGGACGCAGATCCACCAGTCGCTGATGAAACCGGTCAGGCCGTCGCTGCGCAGCGAGAAGCTGCAGTTGTTGAAGGCCTGGACGGCATTGAAAACGCCCTCCCAGGCGGCTTGACCCAACGGCACGTCGTACGCCGTCCACAGCCGTGTGGTGAAGATGGCGGCGATGACGGCCTCGCCGGCGAACATGACGACCGCGGCCAGAACAACCACCTGCCGTACGTCGCCGTGGGCCAGCCCGGTGTTGGTCTCGACGCCGGTCATCATTCGGCCGCGCAGACCCAGCCGCTGCGACACGAGCAGCCCGGCCAGCGTGGCGAGGGTGGTGATGCCGAAGCCGCCGGCCTGGGTCATCACGGCGAGCAGCACGTGGCCGAAGTCCGACCAGTACGTCGCGGTGTCGACCGTCGACATGCCCGACGTGGTGATGGCGGAGGTGGCGGTGAAGAACGCGACCAGCAGCGACGCCGAACCCGGGTCGGCGCGCGAGACGGGCAGCAGCAGGAGGGCGGTGCCGACCACGATCGCGCCCAGGAAGGCCACCGTCACGGTCCGCGCCGGATGCGGACGGGTCGGGCGCATCAGGCAGTTATACCGCAAGCCTGATCTTGAAGCGGCCCGCGCCGCCGCGGCGCGGGCCCTGGTACAGCGGTTACTCGGCCCGCAGCGGCTTGGCCAGAACCTCGTGGTTCGTCGAGGCCGGGACAACCTCGGCCCGCAGCGGTTTGGCGTTCAGCGCGGCCACCGCGGCGCCGATGCCTCCGGTGGTCACCACCAGCGCGCCGGTCACGGCCAGCGCGCTCAGGGTGCGGTGCAGCGTCGATTTCATGTGGAGCCCCCGTTTCGTCGTTCCGGACGATGAGCCGGACCTTATCGGGAGGTCCACATGATCGGGGGCAGGCCTTCCTCGATCTACCCCACCTGCGGAAACTCCTCGGATAAGCCGTGCCAATCATTTGCGCACGTCAACGCGTCTCTTGACTAGTAGTCACACGCCGGTCCATGCTGTCCACCGGCGCTGATGGTCGGCGCGGATGGAGGAGTCATGACCGACGGAGCGTCCTCCGCGCCCGTCCGTGATGTCGAAGGCTCGTGCGCGGCGCGAAGGAGAGGCATGAACGACGTTCTCGAGCAATCGGAGCCGGGCCGCGAGATCGCGCGCCGCAACCGGGAGCAGGGCCTGGAACAGGGGCTCGAGCAGGGTCGCGTCGAAGTGATGCGGGCGCTTCTGCGGGCAAGATATGGCGATCTCGCCGACCTGGACAACCTCGCCCGGCGACTGGCCGGCTCCGATTACGGCTACTACGTCGACCGCATCGTCGCCGGTGCGACCTCGGGGGAGCTGTGGGCCCTGAGCTGTGCCCAGATCGCGCGGGCAACACCCATCATCCTCCGCGTGGTGGAGTAACCCGGCTGCTCGGCACCACGCTTCGTGACTGGGATACGTGACATCCCCCGTACGGTGGGAAGGGTGTTTCTCATCTTTGGACTGCGCAGCAAGGACACCATCGTCGGGTCGCGGCTGGGGGTTTGTGAGGTCTGCGGGGCGACGGCGGCGCAGACCATGGTTCGGCGTACGACGAAGTTCAGTCTCTTCTTCGTGCCGCTGTTCCCGGTCCGCGCCGCCCGTTACTTCGTGACCTGTACCAACTGCGGGCGCTCCCGTGGGGCCGCCCGGGAGGAACTGGCCGCGGTCTGAGTCACAGGCCCTCGGCCAGCAGTCGTTCGCCCAAGCGGTGCAAGGCGTTGCGCAGGCGCCACTTGGCGGTGCCCTCGGGGATGTTGAGCGCCTGCGCGACCTCGCGGTAGGTCAGGCCGTCGTAATAGGCCAGCAGCACCGCCTCCCGGTGGGTGTCCGGCAGGTCCGCGACCGCCCGCCGCACCTGCCGGTGGGTCGTGGAATTGAGCACAACATCCTCGGGGGTGGCCTCGGCCGCGGCGATCTGGACCGTCACTCGTGTGCGGTGGCGGCGCACCCAGTCGATGCCGCGGCGGCGCGCGATCATGCACAGCCAGCCGCGCAGTGGGGCGCGGTGCGGATCGAAGCGTTCGGGCCGCCGCCACAGGTCGACGAAGACCTCCTGGGTGATGTCCTCGGCGGCGCCACGGTCACGCGTCATCTGCAGAGCCATGCCGAACACGTACGGGCTGAACGTGTCGTACACCTCGGCCAGCGCCTGCTCGGAACCCGCGATCAACCCTTCGCGCAGGCGTACGTCGTCCGTGATCGGAAGCGTCCCCACGTCAGTCACATCCCATCGTGGCCGCCACGGTCAGGAAGGTGTGGGCCGCAACCGGGTCCCCGGCCACGACGGCGCCGGCCGTGTCCGCGGTCAGCCGGCCGGCCAGCAGACGGCAGAAACGCTCGGCCGGAAGCGTGACCTCGGCCGCCGGTGCGCCCGGACCGGCCAGGTGGGTGCCGCCGCCGTCGCCGGTCAGCACCAGACTCACCGCCCGGGGGAGAGCCGCCGACAGCAGCGGCAGGGCGAAACCGACGATGCCGGCGGCTTGAGCGGCGTCGGGCCGTTGCGGGGGCAGACCCATCACGGCCCGTACGTCCTCAGCGTGGATCCACGTCTCGAAACCGCGCTGGATCAGCGCCTCCCGCAGCGGGCGGCGCATCTCTCGGCGCCCGGCCAGGCGGACCGGGCGGTCGAGCAGGCCCGTGCCGCCGCGGTCGACCGCCACCAGGATGGCGTCGGCCTGAACCCGCCAGCGCCGACGTACGTCTTCGACCGGCGCCAGCTCGACGCCCGCGGCGGCCGCCACCGACCCGTCGTTGCTGGTCAGGTGCCCGATCATGGTCCGGACCGTCGGGTGCGGCCGCGAGGGCTGCTGCCACAAAACGGGCGGTAGGTCGGCGAGTAGCCGGTCGAGCTCGGCGACCTGGGAGCGATAGGCGGCGGTTGGGTGGGCGACGGCAGGGTGGGCGGCGGCTGGATGGGCGGCGGCGGGGCGGGCGGCGAGCGCGGCGGCCAAGACCCGGGAGCGCAACCCGGGGGAGGGCGGCCGAGCCGCGGTCACCCCGATCCAGTCGGCCGTGCGGGACAGGCTGTCGATCTCGGCCGCGCAGGCGGCACACGTGCTGACGTGCGCGGCCACGGCCACCGTCTCGGTCGGCGAGCAGGCGCCGACGGCGTACGGCCCGGCGAGATCTCCGACGTGCGGGCTCTCGGTCATGGGCGCAGGTTGGCACCTCCGGTGCAGCTTCCGTGTCGCCTACCCGAAGCTGTCATAACCGCGACTACGGCTGGCCCCGGCCGGATCCGAGCCGGGGAGAGCAACGGGAATGGCGGAATTAAGCATCGGCACGCCCCGGCCGATGGTGAACTTGTGCAGGTCGGTGACGCGGTGGGTGTGCTGGCGCCGTTCGTCGGCGGCATCTACTACGGCAGCCTGATCGCCGGGGTGAGCACCGCCGCGCAGCAGCGTGGCCACCGGCTCATCGCCGTGCAGACCTCGAGCGCGGCCGCCGACCTGGCCGTCAGCGGCGGCGACCCGGCCTTCGACGCGCCCGTCGGGTGGGACCACATCGGCGGTTTTGTCGTCTTCGCCGACGCTGTCGACCGGAGCCACCTGGAACGCGCGATGCGCACGGGACGACCGGTGGTGCTGGTGGGGCACAGCATCGCCGGGCTTGAGACCTCGACCGTGCTGGCCGACAACGCCGCCGGTATGCGGGCCGCGGTGGAACACCTGATCACCGAGCACGGTTGCCGCCGCCTTGCCTTCACCGGTTTCCTCGAAGCCTCCGACATCCGGGAGCGGTACGACGCCTACCGGGCGGCCCTGGACGCTCACGGCCTCGAACCGGGCCCGCTGCTGCCGACCGCCAACAACGTCGAATCCGGCATCACCTGGACCGCCGACGATTTCACCCGGGGCGAGCCGGACGCCCTGGTCGCGGCGACCGACCTCAACGGCATCGGCGCCCAGCGGCTGCTCGCCCGGGCCGGGCTGCGCTGCCCCGAGGACTACCTGCTCACCGGGTTCGACAACATCGATCTGGCGAGCTTCGTACGGCCCGAGGTCGCCAGCGTCGAGCAGCCGCTGGACGCCATGAGCCGCTACGCCGTCGACCTCGTGCTGCGGCAGATGCGGGGCGAGAAGCTGCCGCCGGTCGTGCACCGGCTCCCGGCCCGGTTCGTGGCCCGTACGTCCTGCGGCTGCACCGGTTTCGCCGAGAAGTTGCAGGCCCTGGACGTGGAGGACGAGCGGCAGCGCCTCGGCCGGCGGCTGGGCACGGTGGCCCCGCTCGAGTCGAGCCGCAGCGGCTGGGTCACCGAGACGGTCAACCGGGCGACGACCACGACCGCGGACGGGCTGCTGGCCGTGGCGGCGGGGGACAGCTCCGGCGTCATGCCCGCGGTCGAGGCGCTGCGGGCGCTGCTCGAGGCGAACCTGAACCAGGAGACCCTGCGGGTGATCTGCCGCTCGGTGCAGGAATACGCCGGCGCGCTGGGGACCGGCGACCCCGATTCCGTACGGCGGGTGGACCGTGCCGTGCTCGACATCGTGATGATGCTGGGCCGCGCCAACAACCACGCCCAGCTCGGCAACCAGCTGCACCTGAGGTCGCTGATCAGCTCCAGTTACGCCCTGAGCGCCGCGCTGCTGCACCGCCGCGACGCCGACCCGCGCGACCCGTCCTGGCTGGCCCTGACCCCGGCCATGGCCGGCTCGATCGCCTTACGCGGCCCCGACGGGCAGCTGCGGCGCACCCCCGGCTGGCGGCGCCGGCCCGGACCACCCATCCCCGAGGGCCCGACCACCATCGAGGCGTTCCCGCCGCCCGAGGTGCTGAACGCGGCCGGTCTGGAGCACACCACCTTCGTCGTACGGGCGAAGGTCGGCGACAGTGACCGGGGCTGGCTGGCCCTGGTCGACCGGGTCGAGAACCGGGTCGAGGACGGCCGCGAGCTGGTCAACCAGTGCGCGGCGCTGCTGACCATCGCCCTCGACCTGCGCGACCAGGAGGAACACCTGCGCCGGGCGGCCCACTCGGACCTGCTCACCGGCCTGCCCAACCGCTCGTCGTTCGCGGTGTCGGTGCGGGCCGCCATCGAGCGCAGCCAGGCCAGCGGCCACCCGTTCGTCGTGCTCTTCCTCGACCTGGACGGCTTCAAACGGGTCAACGACAGCCTCGGGCACCACATCGGTGACGAGCTGCTGGCCCACGTCGCCGACCGGATCCGTCACTGCCTGCGCCACGTCGACGTGGCCGCCCGGTTCGGTGGCGACGAGTTCCTGGTGCTGCTCGACGGCGTCACCCAGGGCCCCGAGCTGGACGAGCTGATCGAACGGATCCGGGCCGCCATCTCGCGGCCCTACCTGCTGTCCGGCCGCACCGCCCGGGTCGGCGTCAGCATCGGCTGGGCCGAGGGCGGCGCCACCGCCACCCTGGAGCGCCTGCTGCAGGACGCCGACGCGGCAATGTACCGGGTCAAGGCGGCCGGCCGAGCCCCCGTCCAAGCAGCTGGATAAGGGCGGGAAGACGGACCGGCAGGCGGCCGGATAGCGACCGGCGCGGATGGTTAAGATCCCTCGGCACAACCATGGGGGATCATGAACGACTTGAACGACACCCGGCGTCTGCGCCCGCCGCAGAAACCGGTCTTCGTGGACTGGCGTGGTTCACGCCGCCGCATCGTCATCGCCGTGGGAACGGCCGTGGGCGTCTTCCTCGCCGGCTGGCTCGGCCTCATCATCGGCAGCGTCATGCTGGCGATGGCCTGACCTGGGGTGCCCCGGCACCGCAACGCCGGTCGCCCCCGGGCGCACTGGTCCATCTTCGTGCTGGCCCTGGCCGCGCTGGTGGCGACGCTGTTCCTCGACGACTTCGCGCAGGAGACCGGCGGCGGCACGGTCCCGCCGGGCGAGACCGAGATCGTGGAGCGTGGGTCGGCCGTGTCCGGGCCGGTCATCCACGCGACGGGCGGCACTGTGGTGGCCGAGCGGCTTCCACCCCGTACGGTCGCACTGACCTTTGACGACGGCCCCGATCCGCGGTGGACGCCGCGGATCCTCGACGTGCTGCGGCGGCACAGCGCCACCGCGACCTTCTTCGTGGTCGGCTCGCAGGTCAACAAGTATCCCGACCTGACCCGCCGGATCGTCGCCGACGGCCACCAGCTCGGCCTGCACTCGTTCACCCACCGCGACCTGGCCGGTATGTCCGGGCCGCGCCGGCGGATCGAGTTCGAGCTGACCCGCAACGCGGTCGCCCACGCCACCGGCCAGGACGTGAAGCTGTTCCGGCCGCCCTATCTGGCCTCACCGGCCAAGGTGGACCGGGCCGCGCTCGACCTGATCGAGGACGCGGGTCGCAGCGGGTTCACGACGGTGCTGGCCGACCGCGACACCACCGACTGGCGCCGGCCGACCGCCAAGACCATCGCCAACCGGGCCATGCCGGTCAGCTCGGCCGGTGCGATCGTGTTGATGCACGACGGGGGCGGGGACCGCTCGAACACGGTGGAGGCGCTCGACCTGCTGCTGCCCCGCCTGGCCGCGCAGAACCGCCGCGTGGTGACGGTCTCGGCGGCGCTGCCCAGTGCGCCGGTCGCCGCTGAGGCCTCGGCGCGCGCGAAACTGCAGGGCGGCGCGTTCGCGGTGGCTCAGACGGGCGCAGGCTGGACCCGTACGGGAATGTTCTGGTTGATGATTTTCGCCACCGCCCTCGCCGGGTCGCGGATGGCGATCCAGGCCTGGTGTGCGTGGCGGCACTCCCGGCGGCGGCGGAGACAACCGCTTGCGGCGTACGGGGATCCGGTGTCCGTCATCGTGCCCGCGTTCAACGAGGCGGCCAACATCGTCGCGACCGTCCGTTCCCTGCTGGCCAGCGACCATCCCGAGGTCGAGATCATCGTGGTCGACGACGGTTCGACCGATGGCACCGCCGACCTCGTCGACGGGCACTTCCCCGTACGGGTGTTGCGCCGCCCCAACGGAGGCAAGGCGTCCGCGCTGCGGGCCGGAGTCGCCGCCGCCCGTCACGACATCCTGGTGCTGATCGACGGCGACACCATCGTCGAGCCCGACACCATCGGCATGCTGGTCCGCTCGTTCGCCGACCCGGCCGTCGGCGCGGTGGCCGGCAACGCCAAGGTGGCCAACCGCCGCGGCGTGATCGGCCGCTGGCAGCACCTCGAATACGTGGTCGCGTTCAACCTCGACCGGCGCGTGTTCGAGATGGGCGACTGCATGACGACCGTGCCCGGGGCGCTCGGCGGCTTCCGGCGGGCCGCGCTCGAGGCGGCCGGTGGCGTGCGCAGCGACACCCTGGCCGAGGACACCGACCTGACCATGGCCGTCGTCCGGGCCGGCTGGCGGGTGGTCTACGACGACATGGCCTGCGCGTGGACCGAGGCCCCGGGCACCTGGAAAGGCTTGTGGCGGCAGCGTTACCGCTGGTGCTACGGGACGATGCAGGCGATGTGGAAGCATCGCGCGGCCCTGCGCGAGCGGGGTCCGGCCGGTCGGTTCGGCCGCCGCGGCCTCGGCTATGTCGCCCTGTTCCAGATCCTGCAGCCGCTGCTGGCGCCGATCATCGACATCTACCTGATCTATGCGCTGCTGTTCCGGCCGCCCGGGCTGGAAGCGGTGTTCTGGCTCGGCATCCACGTCGCCCAGTTCGCCGTCGCCGCCTACGCTTTCCGGCTCGACAAGGAACCGGCCGGGCCGCTCTGGTCGCTGCCGCTGCTGCAGATCGGCTACCGCCAGCTGATCTATCTGGTGACCATCCAGTCGGCGGTGACGGCGCTGGCCGGCGGTGGGCTGCGGTGGCACGTCTCGATCCGTACGGGCCGGGCGGCGGCGCTGGTCGCCTCGCTCGATGAGAAGGCGGCGCGGACCCAGTTGCTGGTCCGGCAGATCCGGCTCGGGCTCTACCGGGACCCGCGCTGGGCCCGCTACAGCGTGCGGGCCGGCCTGGCGCTGATCGTGCTCAGCGGCGGCGCGGTGGCCGGCGGCACGTTGCTGACCGACCGCTATGCCAACGCGGTGTCCCGCGAGGACCTGCTCGGCGAGGCGGCTTCCTATCACGCCGCGCCGGACGACTGGGACCTCGACCGCGCGCTCAACATCCTGATGATCGGGGTGGACTGGCGTAAGGGGCAGACCGGCATGATCCGTTCCGACACGGTGATGGTCCTGCACGTGCCGAAATCCAAGGACCGCGCTTTCCTGTTCTCGCTGCCCCGCGACACCATCGTCGACATCCCGCCCTTGGCGGCCACCGGTTTCCGAGGGGGACGGGACAGACTCAACAGTTCCTTCGCGTACGGGGCGGGGATCGAACAGAACCGAGCGCAGGGTGGCCGCCTGCTGGCCGCCACCGTACGGAAGCTCACCGGTCTGCCCGGTCTCGACGCGGCGGTGCTGGTCGACTTCTACGGCTTCTCCGACGTGGTCAAGGCGCTCGGCGGCATGAACGTGTGTGTCGACGCCGACGTCCGCTCGATCCACACGCAGCGGCTGTTCCGGGCCGGCTGCCGAACCATGACCGGCGAGGAGGCCATCGACTATCTGCGCCAGCGCAAGAAGGTCAAGGGCAGCGACTACGGCCGCCAGCACCACCAGCAGCAGTTCATCGGGTCGATCGCGGCCGAGGCGAAACGGCAGAACCTGGCGGCCAACCCGGTCAAGCTCGACTCCCTGCTGCGCGCGGCCGGCCAGGCGATGACCGTGACCACCGGCCCGGTCGAGCCGATCGACTGGGCGTTCGCGCTGCGCGGCATCAACCCCGACCGCATCACCATGCTGCAGACCCCGGGCAGCGGCCGCCACGACGCCGCCGGCAACTATCTCGGCGAGGCCCTCGACCCGGCCGCGTACGCGATGTTCCGGGCGCTGCGCGAGGAGAAGCTGCCGCAGTTCGTGACGGCCCACCCCGAGATGGTGGGCCGCCCACTGGCCTAGGGTCCCCGGGCCCACGACAGCACGCCGGTCACGTCCTCGCCCGCCCTGTGGTGCAGTGCAGGTCGATGCCGGCGCTCCGGGGCGTGGCCCCGGCGAAGTCGATGAGCGAGCAGAAAATTTTCGGCGAGGGACTTGGCAGTCCCGCCGGAGGAGTGCTAAAAAATTCTTAGTCGCTGCTGGTCAATCGCGGTGATGCACCTCGAATGACCGCGCAGCGCTCTCGGCAGAACTGATTGTCGGCCGAGCGCCACGCGTCCGCCGGAAAGCCCGGCGGACGGTCTCGAGGAGGTGTCCGTGGTGCTGACTTTCGATCCTTTCCGCGAACTTGACCGGCTGGCCGGGCAGATGCTCGGTTCGAACATCGCCGACTCGGCGATGCCGATGGACCTCTACCGCACCGGTGACCACTTCGTGCTGCACTTCGACCTGGCCGGCGCCGACCCCGGTTCGGTCCAGGCCAGCGTCGACAACCGTGTGCTCACCATCAGCGCCGAGCGGTCCCCGCGCACCGACGACGACGTGCAGTGGATCCGCCGCGAGCGCCGGACCGGCCACTTCGAGCGCCGCCTGAGCCTCGGCGACGGTCTCGACCTCGACCGCGTGGCCGCGACCTGGCAGGACGGCGTGCTCACCGTGACGATTCCGGTGGCCGAGACGGTCAAACCGCGCCGCATCGAGATCACGACCGACAGCCGCCCGGCCGTCTCCGCCTCTGCCGACTGATCCCACCGCGGCCGTTGAGGGCCTGGGCGAGGTTGCTCACCCAGGCCCTCATGACGTCCTCAGGCGGAGATGCCGGCGTAGGCCAGCCAGCGCTCGCGGGGCGACAGGCGCAAGCGGATGTGGCTCGGGTCGACGCGGCCCAGGGCGGGCAGGCGCTCGCGGATGCGCAGCTGGGCGGCCTCGGTGGCGTCGGTCAGCAGGCGCTGGACGGCGGCGTGGTCGCGGTGTTCCTGCGAGAGCATGACGATCAGCTTGGCCCGGCCCCGGATCACGTCGCCGCGGCACAGGCGGGACTGGGCATAGGCGATCTCGCAGCGGCGGGTGTGCGGCTGCAGGGCGGACTGGACCACCGACAGCAGCGTCGGCGTGTCCACTGTGCGGTGCGGGATCTGCCACCAGAGCCAGATCGGGTAGGGGACACGGCCGGTGATGGTGGCGCCGGTCTGCTGGCTCGACGGTGGGTAGGAGCAGCGCATCGCGGGGCTCACCGCCACCTTCCAGTCGGTGATCAGGGACTGGTCGGTGTCGTCGGGCGGGGTGCCGGGGGCCAGCCGGGACAACGCCTCGGGCCAGCCGCCCGACCACTGCGGCATGGTCTCCTTGGCGGCGACCGGCAGCACCAGGTTGATGAACGTCGTGCGGCGCATGCTCGAGATGGAGGCGGCCAGCACCCCGACGCCGCGCGCCCGCAA
Source organism: Paractinoplanes ovalisporus (assembly GCF_016834655.1). GTDB lineage: Bacteria > Actinomycetota > Actinomycetes > Mycobacteriales > Micromonosporaceae > Actinoplanes > Actinoplanes ovalisporus. The sequence goes on along the minus strand of NZ_JAENHP010000001.1, from coordinate 1,210,701 downwards.
CGCGCCGACCACCGCCTCCGTTGTTCCCGCGCGGGACGGGCCGACGACGCTGACCAGGAAGGCCCGCCGCGGGGTCAGCACCGGCGCCTCGGGGAACAGGCGGCTGCGGGCCTGACGATAACGCTCCCGGTCGAAACCCCGGATCGTGAACCATTCCCCGCGTACGCGGTTGAGCCGCTGATCGTCCAGTTTGAGGCCGAACCCGTACTCCTCGGCGAGCGCCGCCAACTCCGTCTCGAAGTCGAGCCGCGTCTCGGCCCGGCCGGGGTCGACCCCGATCGAGAACCGCAGGCACGGCCCGATCGCGTCGCGCAGCCGCTCGTTGGAGCCGTCGCCCCGCTCGACCTTGTTGGTCAGCGGCACCGGGGCGACCGGGGTGTGCAGGTGCAGCACCGGCGCGTCCCGCTCGGCGGCGAGGCCGGTGAGCTTCTCGATGACCAGCGCCTGCATCAGCGCCTCGCGGTAGGTGGGCGACCAGTGGGTGTTGCCCAGGGTGATGAGCACCTCGACCTTGCGGGTGGACCGGTTGAGGAAACCCGGATTCGGCACGGCGTGACCGAAGTAGGTGTACGAGTCACGCAGGCCGGCGTCTTCCCCCGGCCCGATCTGCACGCGGCCGGTGAACGCCGACATGGTCGACGGCCACGTCGACGTCGACACCGACAGCCCGGCCACCGAGAACAGGCAGAAATCGGTCGGCCACCCGCCGGCGTCTTCCTTGTCGGGGGCGGGTGACACCGTCACCGGTGGTTCGAGGTGGCCGTTCACCGACCCGTGGGTGAGTGTGAACCGCACCGACGAGAAGTACGTCCCGGCCGCTTCGGCCGCGATCCGGGCCAGCTCCGAGGATTTCGTCGAGGACGTCATCTCACACTTCACCCCGCGCGTCGAAGAAGTCGTCCGGTTCGACCGTGCGGGCCGGGGCCCGCCGGGCATCGCGCAACCACCGCGGCACCCGCACCGACCGCGGCACCGAACTGGCGCGATGGGACCGCCGGGCCGCGAACTCGCACAGGCAGCAGATCAGGATCGCGATCAGCACCACCAGGGCGAGCTGGAACATCCGGGTCATCTCGCGGGCGTCGCGCACCGTGCCGACCACGATCGCCAGCGCCGTCGTCACCACGACCGACGCCGCCGCCAGCGTCCGCTGGAACTTGTGCAGCTGGCCCAGCACCGACTTGGTGCTCGGCAGGTCGAGCCGCGCCAGCAGCAGGCCCGGAACCAGCAGCAGCACCGCCACGACGGCGTCGGCCTGCCGGGGCACGAAGTCGGCGCCGATCTCGCCCGAGTAGAGCCATTGCAGCCCGCCCGACAGCAGCGTCCCGATGCCCAGCACCACCAGGGCCAGCCCGGCCACCATCCGGGTGATGCTCTCGATCAGGGCCGGCGCCTCGTCGGCCAGCGCCATGAACGCGGACACCCGCACCGGTTCGGTGGACTGCGGGCTGAGCTCCACCGACGGCCGCCGCCAGTGCGCGTGGGCGCCGTGCTCCCGGGGGTCGTTGTCGGTCGTCACGTCCCGGCCCACCTGCGCCGCCCGCAGCCCGGCGGCGATGTTCAGCAGGGCCGGCCCAGGCAGCTCGCTCTTGGCCAGGTGCTGCATGCCGTCGGCGGCGTAGTGCGCGCAGAACGCCGCCAGCACGTGCAACGAGCAGTCCCCGGCGGTCAGCGCGGCGATCACCTCGTCGGCGGTCAGGCGGCGGGGCGGCGGCGCCGATCCGGGGCCGACCGGGATCGGCAGCCGGGCCAGGTAGGCCTCGTAGCCGGCCAGGTCGACCAGCCGCCGCCGGCCCGAGCTCGGCCAGCCGGGAGGCGATCCCCTGCATCTCCAGTTCGAGCAGCTTGTGGTGGATGCCGAGCCGGTCCGCGCGCCGGGCCACCGATTCCAGGTCCTGGGCCAGCACCTCGACGAACTCGTCGTCGACGTCGCTGGACATCAGGAACCGGCGGACGCTGATCTCCTGCCGGACCTCCAGCGTCAGGTGGTACGCCTTGACCGAGCGCGGGATCTCGGTCTCGTACTCCACGACGAACTCGCGGTTGACCGGCAGCACATTCTTGGCCAGGTTCTGCAGCGGCGCCGGGCGGTGCTGGGCCGGCAGCAGCGGCGCCTCCCAGGTCAGGAACCGCCGGGGCCGGTCCACGCCGAGCTGGGCGACGAGGATGTACTGCCGGGCCGCCAGTTGCAGCAACCGGGCGAACGGCACCGGCCCCTGCTCCCGGCCTTCCGCGGGGAAGAGCGCGTCCAGAGCCGACAGAGCCAGGTCCCGTACGGAATGGGAACCGCCCCTCGAGGAATCGGAGAGCGCGGCGTGGTCGAGGGGCGTGTGCAACCGCTGCCCGGCCGGCGCGCCGACCATGATCAGCTCGGTCACCGCGGCCTCGATCAGCCACCGCGACCGCTGGTGGGTGTGGCGCAGCTGGTGGATCGGGCTGGCCGGCGCGGACACGTCCTCGTGGGCGTTGATCAGCATCGAGAGCAGCTTGACGAGGGCGGCCGCGGTGAACCGGTCGGCGTCGCGGTGCGAGAGCCGCGGCACGACCTCGCCGTGCGAGTCGTGGATGGCCACCGGCGCCAGGTCGCGGCGGCTGTAGCGCGACACCGGCACCCACAGCGCCGCGTCACCGGGCACCACCAGCGTCTCGCGCAGCCGCCCCGAGATCAGCTCGAGGTCGACATCGACCCGGATCGTGCGGCTCATGTGCCCGCGGTCCACCAGCGTCAGGTGCTCGGAGAGCCCCGGCATGTGGTCGAGCCGGAACGACAGGTCCATCAGGGCCAGGCCGAGCGCGGCCTCCCGGCTGGGGAACGTCACCGGCGCGGTCGGCACCGGAAGCGCCCGGATCATCGTGCGCAGCGGGTCGAGCGGCCCGTCGCCCGGCCGGTCGGCGACCGTGGCAGGCCCCCGCAGATGGACGGTCATGCTTCATCATCCTGGCCGCCGCACCCGGGACCGGAGGTTGATCTGTCGCCATGACGACTGGCCCTTGTCTGAGAACCGGCTGAGGCGCCACTGGTACCTGGGTACCAGGCGGCGCTCGCAGGTGTGCCCCGCGGTACCAGGGCGACGCCCGGGCGTCTCCGTAGCTTGGGTTCTGGCAGCTCAGAGCTAGGGGAGGGTCCGGATGATCGAGGTACTCGAGGTCACCAAACGGTACGGGGAGAAGGTGGCCGTCGACCGGCTCAGCTTCGTGGCCCGGCCCGGGCAGGTCACCGGTTTTCTCGGGCCCAACGGCGCGGGCAAGTCGACGACGATGCGGATGATCGTCGGACTGGACCGGCCGACCAGCGGGTCGGTGCTGGTCAACGGGCGCCCGTACGCCGAACACGCGGCCCCGCTGCAGGAGATCGGGGTGCTGCTGGAGGCGAAGGCCGTGCACCCGGGCCGGACCGCCGTCAGCCACCTGCTCGGGCTGGCGCGCACCCACGGCATTCCGCGCCGGCGGGTCGACGAGGTGATCGACCTGGCCGGTCTGGGCGCGGTGGCCGGCAAGCGGGTCGGCGGGTTCTCGCTCGGCATGGGCCAGCGGCTCGGCATCGCGGCCGCCCTGCTTGGCGACCCGGCCGTGGTGATGCTGGACGAGCCGGTCAACGGGCTCGACCCGGAGGGCGTGCTCTGGGTGCGCAATCTGCTCGCCGGTCTCGCGGCCGAGGGCCGTACGGTGATGCTCTCCTCGCACCTGATGAGCGAGACCGCCCTGATCGCCGAGCATCTGGTCGTGGTCGGCCGGGGCCGGCTGCTGGCCGACACCACCGTGGCCGGCCTGATCGCGCAGACCGCGGGCGGCGGCGTGCAGGTCGCCACCTCCCAGCCCGGCCTGCTGCGTGACCTGTTGTCGGGCCCGGGCGTCACCGTCACCTCCACGGCGTCCGAACAACTGCGCGTCGACGGCCTGACCAGCCGGGAGGTCGGCGCGGTGGCCGCCGGTCACGGCATCCCGCTCTACGAACTCGTCGAGCACCGCGTCTCGCTGGAGGAGGCCTTCATGGACCTGACCCGCGACGCCGTCGAATACGCCGCCACACCCGTGCTGCAGGAGGCCATCCGATGACTACTACGTCCGTACGCCCGGTCTACCGCCTCACCGCACGCGGCGTGCTCGCCGGGGAGTGGACCAAGTTCTGGTCGCTGCGCTCGAGCGGGATCACGCTCGCCGTCTCGGTCGTCCTGCTGGTGCTGGTCGGGATGATCGCCTCGGCCTCGTACGACCCGTCGGGCGGAGGCGGTGGCCCCGGCGGCCCCGGCGGCGGCGCTTCCGACGCCGTCGGCCTGGTCCTGAGCGGATCCACCTTCGCGTCGCTGGCCGTGGGCGTGCTCGGCGTGCTGCTGGCGGCCGGGGAGTACAGCACCGGCATGATCCGCTCGACCCTGAGCGCGGTGCCGACCCGGCTGCCGGTCCTGTGGTCGAAGGCGCTGATCGCCGGTGGCCTGGCCGCCGTCACGATGACCGTCGGCGCGGTCGTGTCGTTCCTGATCGGTTCGCCGCTGCTGCCCGACGCCGTGAGCGGATTGGGCCTCGGCGACGACGGCGTGCTGCGGTCGCTGCTCGGGGCCGGGCTCTACCTGGGTCTGGTCGCCGTGCTCGGGGTGGCGCTGGGTGCCCTGGTCCGGTCGAGCGCCGGCGGCATCGCGATCCTGGCCGGTGGGCTGCTCATCGTGCCCGGGCTGATCTCACTGCTGCCCGCATCGTGGTCCGACACGATCAGCCCGTATCTGCCCAGCAACGCCGGCGGCGCCATCATGTCGGTGCAGACCGCGGACGGTTCGCTCGCCCCGTGGGCGGGCCTGGCCGTCTTCGCCGCCTACGTCGCGGTCGTGCTGGCCGCAGCCGCCTGGCGCCTCACCAAGACCGATGCCTGACCAGCGAGCCACCCCGCCGAGCGCGGCGCGCGCCGAGCGTGGCGGCTCGCCGGGTGCGGCGCATGCGGAGCCCGGCGGCGCGCGGGGAGTGTTGCTTGACCGGCTTGGCGGCTTGCCTGGTTTGGCGCGTGGTGGGTGTGGCGGCTCGCGGGGAGTGTTAGCCGGCCGGCGTGGTGGGCGCGGCCGCGCGCGGCGGGTGTTGCTTGGCCGGCGTGGCGGCTCGCCGGGCGTGGCGGTTTGCGGGGAGCGTTGCCTGACCGGTGTGGCGGCTCGCGGGGCGATGCCGGGCCGGCGCGGCGGAAGAATGATCTGATGGACGGCGTGAGCGCACCGCCTGAGCCGGATCCGTTTCTGCGGCATCCGGTCGGGCGCTGGCTGCTCGGGCGGCGCGATCAGATGCGGCGACTCGATCAGCGGCGGCCGTGGCTGTTCGACGTCGGCCCGGCGGTGCTGATCTTTCTGTTCAGCCTGCCCCAGGTGCTGACCGGCGGCCCCGACCACGACGCGCCGCCCCAGCCGGTGGCGTTGCGGCTGGCGGCGGCGGTGGTGCTGCTCGCGCCGCTGTGGTGGCGCCGGCGGGCGCCGCTGGTGGCGTTCACGGCGGTCGCGGTCATCATGCTGGCCTACTGGTTCGCCGGCCTCTGGATCAGCACCGCCATGGTGATGCTGATCGTGCTCTACGGCGTCGCCGCCCGCTCGTCGATGCGGGTGCTGGTGTGGGTGGCGGTGGCCACGGCCGCCGAGTTCACGTTCGGGCTGCTGGTGCTGGCCCCGCTCGGCGACTTCCGGTTCACGGTCTGGCTGCTGGTGCTGGGCACCTGCTCGGCCGCCATCGCGGTCGGACTGGCCGCCCGCACCTCCCGCGCCTATCTGGCCGCCCTGGGTGACCGGGCCGCCTGGCTCGAGACCGACCGTGAACGGCAGGCCCGGCTGGCCGTGGCCGAGGAACGGACCCGGGTCGCGCGCGAGATGCACGACATCGTCGGCCACCACGTCTCGATCATCATCGGACTGGCCGACGGCGGCGCCACCATGGCCGCCAACCGGCAGGAGAAGGCGGCCGAACCGTTGCGGCTGATCGGCGAGACCGGCCGACAGGCGCTGGACGAGCTCCGGCGGGTGCTCGGCGTGCTGCGGGCGGAAGCGGCGCAGGCGCAGCTCAACCCCCAGCCCGGGCTGGCCGACGTGGAGCGGATGCTGGCCGGGGTGCGTACGGCCGGGCTCAGCGTCTCGTACGAGACCCGTGGCGACCTGCCGAGTCTCAGTCAGGGGCTGCAACTGGCCGTGTACCGGATCGTGCAGGAGGCCCTGACCAACACACTCAAGCACGCTGGCCGGGGCGCAAGCGCCGAGGTCGCGGTGACCGTAGGCGGCAACGAGGTCAACGTGCGCGTCACCGACAGATCCCCAGCCGGGCGGCCCGCCCCCTCGTCCGGCGGTCAGGGGATCGTCGGCATCCGCGAGCGTGCAGGCCTCTACGGCGGCGTCGTCACCGCGGGCCCCGACGGCGAAGGCTGGACCGTCGACGTCGTCATGACCACCGGCCGGGCGTCGTGATGGCCGAGTCCAGAGTGACGGTGATCGCGGGGACGGCGTACGTGGGGGCCGCGACCGTGGGGACGCCAAGCGTGGGGGCGGCGTCCGTGGGGATGGCAAGCGTGGGGGCGGCGTCCGTGGGGGTCGCGACCGTGGGGATGGCAAGCGTGGGGGGCGGCGTCCGTGGGGGTCGCGAGCGTGGGGACGGCGTCCGTAGGGGCGCGGCCGGGGTGAGGGGAGCAGGATGATCACTGTGCTGATTGCTGATGATCAGCCGTTGCAGCGGTTCGGGTTTCGGATGCTGTTGGAAGGCACGCCGGAGACCGAGGTGGTCGGTGAGGCCGGCAACGGCGCTGATGCCGTACGGCTGGTTGAGCAGTTGCGCCCCGACGTTGTGCTGATGGACATCCGGATGCCGGGCATGGACGGCATTGAGGCCACGCGCCGGATCACGGCGGCCGGGGCGCGGACGCGGGTGCTGATTCTGACTACGTTCGGACTCGACGAGTACGTCTACAGCGGACTGCGCGCCGGCGCGTCCGGTTTTCTGCTCAAGGATGCCCGGCCCGAGGAGCTGATCGCGGGGATCCGGGCCGTCGCTACGGGGGACTCGGTGGTCGCTCCGAGCCTGACCCGTCAGTTGATGGACGCCTACACCGATGCCGCCCGTCCGGTTCCGGCTCGGGCCGAGGACAGGCGGCTCGCCGCGCTGAGCGACCGGGAGCGCGAGGTGCTGATCGCGGTCGCCCAGGGCATGTCCAACACCGAGATCGCGGAGCATCTGACGCTCACCGAGTCCACGGTCAAGAAACACGTCGGGCGGATGCTGGCGAAGATCGAGGCGCGCGACCGGGTCCAGGCGGTGATCTTCGCGTACGACGAGGGCCTGGCGAACCCTAGGCGTTCGTCTTGAACGGGTCGTGCTCGTTGAGCAGCTTGTCGATCCGGGCCTGGTCGACGCGCCGGACGACCGAGCCCGACTCCTGCGCGTCGCGGATGGTCTTGGCGAGGGTGAACGCGGACGTGATCACGTAGGCCAGTCCGACCCCGAGGAAGGCCCGGATCCATCCGCCCACCGGCAGATAGAAGATCCCGGCGGCGAGGGCGACGGTGGCTATGGCGAACGAGGCGGCCGCCTGGATGTAGAACGCGGCGGTGACCTTGGGAGCGGCGGGAATGTCCATGGCGCTCATCGTTGCCGGGCGGTCACCGCCGCGCCTGAGTCCCGATACTCATCAACCCGACCAGCACCCGGCAGAACCGGGGCCAGGGCGGGTAGCGCCGTCAGGGGGCCGCGTCCCGGCAGAACCGGGCCAGGGCGGGTAGCGCCGTCAGGGGGCCGCGTCCCGGCCGAACCGGGCCAGGGTTGGGCAGCGCCGTCAGGGGGCCGCGTCCCGGCCGAACCGGGCCAGGGTGGGCAGCGCCGCCAGGGTGGCCGCGGCCCGGTGGTCGCGATCCGGCCGAACCGGTCACTCGGCGTGTGCGGGGGACGAACCGGGCCGGCGGGCGCGAACTACAGGTCTGTACTTCGCTTGGTCATCTTGCCCCTGAGCTGCGGGAACCGGATCGTGGTAGGGGCCGGGATGCTCGGCCGGCGGCAGCCATGCGGCGTAACTGGATAGCCATCCGCACCCACCGCCGAGCACCCCGGGAACACCCTCGGTCAGTGTGCGAGGGTGCGGTAGCGGAGGTGGACGACCCCGTTGGGGAACCGCCGCTCGTCGATGAGCTCGAAGTCGGCGCGCATGCCGGTCGGCAGCCCGGGCTTGCCCCCGCCGACGACGACCGGGAAGAAGAACAGGCGGCACTCGTCGACCAGCCCGGCCCGGAAAGCCTCCGACGCGAGGCCGGCGCCGCCCACGATGACGTCGCGGTCGGCCGTGGCCTTCAGTTGACGGACGGCGGCGGGGTCGAAACGGCGTTCGATGCGGGTGCCGGCCGTCGGTGCCGCGTCCAGCGTTGTGGAATACACGACCTTGCTCGCCGCCTTCCAGACGTTCGCGAAGGCGGCCATGAGGTCGGACTTCGCGGCCAGAGCGGGGTCGGTCTCCCAGACGGACATCGCCTCGTACAGTCGTCGCCCGTAGAGGAAGGTGCCCGCCGACCGCAGGAGGTCGGTGTGGAACGCGAACAGCTCGTCGTCGACGGGGAGCCAGTCGAACCGGCCTTGTTCGTCCTCGATGTAGCCGTCCAGCGACACGTTGGTCGCGTAGATGAACTTGGCCATGCCATACCTCTCGATGGTCGATCGAACCAGGTGAGGGACGTCGCGCGACGACCCTCACCTGGTCTACGAACGACCGGCCGCGGATCCGACCCGTGGTGGTCCTCCTTTCGGCCGATGACCGCGCCCGGGGAAACCGGTCCGGTGGCCGAGGCGTGCCCTGCCCATGATCGATCAGGCTGCGAGGCCGGAAATCGTTCATGGGGGATTGATGGTTACTCGTCGTGCTCTGCTGCGTGGGGCCCTGCTGACCACGGGTGGCGCCGCCACGGCGTTCGCCGGGTCCGGCCACGTGAAGCACTGGCTCGGCTGGGACCGGCCGCCGCTCGGGGGCGGCTACGCCTCGGCCGCCGACGACCTGGGCGCGGTCGCGAGCGGTGGCGTACGGATCCACTACTTCCGGCCGACCACCGGCAAGCTGGTGGCGCTCACCTTCGACGACGGGCCGATGCCGGACTACACACCCCAGTTCCTCGACGTGCTCGACCGTGCGCAGGTGCCGGCCACCTTCTTCTTCGTCGGCCGCAATCTGGAACGGCACGCCGGGCTGGTGCGCGGGCGCCTTGACGGCCACGAGGTCGGCAACCACTCCTGGTCGCACGACGACCTGGCCACCCTCGACCTGGCCGGCGCCCGCCGCGAGCTCGAGCGCGCCCACGACGCCATCCAGCGGCACACCGGCCGGACGCCGACACTGCTGCGACCCCCGTACGGGCATCTGGGCGGCTCGACCGTGCTGGCGGCCGACGCGATGGGCTACGACATCGCGCTCTGGTCGCACCAGATGCGCGAGCGCAAGTACGCCGACCGCCCGGCCGCCCAGGCCCGCGACCTGATCGACAGCATGCGCCCGGGCTCGATCGTGCTGGCCCACGACGCGGGCGACAAGCGCCGGCTGGTCGCGCTGAAGGCCCTGCCCGCGCTGATCGGCGGCCTGCGCGACCAGGGCTACCGCTTCGTCACCCTGGCCGAGCTGCTGCGGTCCTGAGCCGGCGCGTCACACCGTGCTCAGCGCCTCGGTCGGGGCCAGGCGTGAGGCCCGCGCCGCCGGATAGAGGCCGGCCACCGCGCCCAGCGTGATCGAGGCCGCGGTGCTGCTGAGGATGGCGGTCACCGGCAGCACCAGCGGCCACCCCTGCACCCGGGCGTAGACGATCGCCACCGCCAGCCCGACCAGGGCGCCCGCCACCCCGCCCAGCGCCGACAACGCGACCGCCTCGGTCAGGAACTGGGTACGGATCTGACGCCGCCGCGCGCCCAGGGCCCGCCGCAACCCGATCTCCTGCCGCCGCTCCAGCACCGCGATGATCATCGTGTTGGCCACCCCGATGCCGCCGACCAGCAGCGAGACCGCGGCCAGCCCGATGAGCAGGCTCCCGAACGTGTTGCGGGCCGCGAGCTGGGCCGTCAGGGCGTCCGACGGCCGGCTCACCTGCACGCTCGTCGGGTCCTGCGGGTTGACCGTGGACGCGAGCACTTCCCGTACGGCGTTGACCCGCTCCTCGGCCGATCGCGTGTAGATCTTCGTCGGGTGCCCGTCGAACCCGAGCCGCGACTTGGCCACGTCCCACCCGACCAGGGCCGCCATGTCGATCTCGGGCGCCAGTTCGAGCGGCTCGAGCACGCCGGTCACGGTGAACCACTGGCCGCCGATGAACACCTGCCGCCCCGGGCCGTCGACGCCGAGCAGTTCCGCGGCCCGGGCGCCGAGGACGACGGCCGGATAGCGGGCGGTGGCCTGGTTGAGCCAGCGGCCCGCGGCCGGCTTGCCGCCGAGCGCGTCGGGCAGGTCGAGCCGGGCCGCCAGCACGCTGATCCCGCGGGACTCGCGGGGATCGATGCGGTCGGTACGCCGTACGGTGGCCCCGGGAACCGACCCCGTCGCGCTCACCGACTGGATGCCCGGGATCCGGCCCACCATGTCGACCGCGGTGTCGGGCAGCTTGGCGTCGCCGTCGAAGACCAGGCTCTGGCCCGGCGCGACGGTCAGCAGGTTGGTGCCCAGGCGCGCGATCCGGTCGAGCAGCCCGGCCTGACCGGCGGCGCCGATGCCGAGCACGGCGACCATGGTGGCGATCCCGATGGCGATGCCGAGCGCCGACAGCACCGCCCGCAGCGGCCGGCTGCGCAGCCCGGTCAGCCCGACCATCACCACCTCGGCCAGGCCCAGCCGCGAGGTCCGCGGGATCACGACACCACCGCCCCGTCGAGGATCTCGACCTGGCGGTCGAACGCGGCCGCGATCTGCTTGTCGTGGGTGATCACCGTGATCGTGGTGCCCTCGCGGTTCAGCTCCCGCAGCAGCTCGATGATCGTCTCACCGGTCCGCGAGTCGAGGGCGCCGGTCGGCTCGTCGGCCAGCACGATCGCGGGCCGGGCGACGAGCGCGCGGGCGATCGCCACCCGTTGCCGTTCACCGCCCGAGAGCTCGTGCGGGCGGTGGTCCAGCCGGTGCCCCAGCCCCACCCGGTGCAGCGCCTCGACCGCCTGCTGCCGCCGGGCCCGGCGCGCGATGCCGTGGTAGAACAGCCCGTTGGCGACGTTCTGGACGGCGCTCAGGTGCCCGGTGAGGAAGAACTGCTGGAACACGAAGCCGATCCAGTGGGCGCGCACGGCCGACAGCTGGGCGTCGCCGAGCGTGGCCACGTCGTGGCCCATCACCCGCACCACACCCCCGGTGGGCCGGTCGAGCGTGCCCATCAGCTGCAGCATCGTCGACTTGCCGGAGCCGGACGGGCCGACGACGGCGGTCAGTTCGCCCGGCTCGATGCGCAGCGACGTGTCCCGCAGGGCGTGCACGCCGCCGGGGTAGGTCTTGCTGACCCGGTCGAGTTCGATGACGGTCATGACCGCGGCACCGTCACGGTCAGGCCTTCGGTCACGCCGGCGCCGGTGACGGCGACCCGGCCGTTCGCGAAGACGCCCAGTTCCACCGGGACGAGCCGGGTGGCGCCGCCGGTCTCCAGCACCTGGACGGCGTAGTGGCCGTCGGCCGTGGCCAGCAACGCGTCGACCGGCACGGTCAGCACGCCTTTGTGCTTGGGCCCGCTCAGGTGCACCGTGACCGGGGCGCCGTCGAGCGCTCCGGCCTTGGCCGGGTCGTCGAGCGTGATCGTGACCGGGATGGTGACCTTGCCGTCGGTCGCCGTGGCGGTGGTGCCGACGGTGGTGATCCGCCCGCCTGCCATGCCCCCGCCGGGCAGGCCGACGGTGACTTTCGCTCCCTTGACCCCGTACGCCGATTGGGCCGCGGGAAGGTCGACCACGACCTGCTTGGTCGTGCCCGTGCTGGTGAGCAGGTCACCGGAGGCGGGCGAGCCGGTCTGGGCCTTGACCTCGGCCACTCGCACCGCCCCGGGCCGCACGATCGCGTCGCCCGCCGCGACCCGCCCGGTGCGGCGCTGGCCCAGCTTCTTCTGCCACCGCCGCACGGCCGCCGCGGTGGCCGCCGTGAAGTGGTCGTCGACGGTGATGGAGTCGCCGAAGCCGAGCTCCTTCAGGTTGCGTTCCAGGATCTCCACGTCGGGGCCGTCGCCGACCCCGGTACCCAGCTCACGCCAGAACGGCAGGCCCCCGTAGAGCAGGGGGATCCGGCGGTTGTCGACGCCGTAGACCCGCTCGCCCCGCTGGATGACGTCGCCCGGCTTCGGCAGCCAGGTGAGCGTCCCGCTTCCGCCGCCCCGGATCGTGCCCGTGCCCGCGTATCCGAGGGTGCCGTCGACCTGGCGGGTCTCGACCAGGTCGGTCTTCGTAACCTTGGTGGTCGCGCCCGGGCCACCCGCGGGCGGGGCCGGTTCCTCGCCGTCGCACCCGGCCAGCAGCACGACCGCCAGGCCGCCCGCGATGAGAGCCTTCCTCACTTGGCGCCCCGGATCTTCGTCGAGCACTCGTCGAGCGCCTTCATCGTCTCGGGCGACATCTCAGGCACGCTGAACTGCTGGTCGCCGGACGGGTCGGCCCAGTCGATGCCTTTCTCCCGCATGCATTTGGCCAGTTTCAGCTGGTATTCGACGCGCTCCTGATCGCTGCCCTCGGCGCCGGTCTTCCCCGACGTCTGCGGCTCGTACTGCTTGCACTTGGCCAACGCCGCTTCCAGCACCGGGCTGTCGCTGGGCAGGGTCAGCGGGTTGCCCTCGGGGTCCTGGTCCTTGACGTCGACACCGTTGTCGCGCAGGCATTTCGTCCACTGCGAGCCGGTGTCGCCGACCGTCTTCGTCGCCTCGGGTTCGGCGCCGCCGTCGCCGCATCCGGCGAGAGCGCCGCCCACGACCAAAAGCAGACCGATTCCGTACGCCGCAATTCGCATGTTCTTGCCTCTCGAGTGGTGCGTTGGTGACGAGAGGATTTCTACGGAAGCGGGTGTTTCGTGGGCGTTCCAGCGGTTGTTATGCCGGTGAAACACCGCGGGAGCTAGCGTCGGCAGCCGGACACCTACCGAGCGGGAGGCGCTGTGCGGGTTCTGGTCGCCGAGGACGAGCCGGTTCTCGCCGGGTACATCGCCGAGGGGCTGCGGCTGCAGGCGATGTCGGTCGACGTCGCGTACGACGGCGGCACGGCGCTGGAGAAGGCGACCACCGAGACGTACGACGTCGTGGTGCTCGACCGTGACCTGCCCGGTGTGCACGGCGACGAGGTCTGCCGGCGGCTGCTGCAGCAGGGCGGCCACACACGTGTGCTGATGCTGACCGCGCTGGCCGAGGTCGGTGACCGGGTGACCGGGCTGCGCCTGGGCGCCGACGACTACCTCGGCAAGCCGTTCGACTTCGACGAGCTGGTGGCCCGGCTCGAGGCGCTGGGACGGCGTGCCCGGCCCGCCCTGCCCCCGGTGCTGCAGCGGGCCGGCATCGAACTCGACACCGCGCACCGGCGGGCCACCCGCCACGGCCGGCTGCTGGTGCTGTCGAACAAGGAGTTCGGGGTGCTGGCCGCCCTGCTGGCCGCGGAGGGGGCGGTGGTGAGCGCCGAGGAGCTGCTGCGCCAGGCGTGGGACGAGAATGCGGACCCGTTCACCAACGCCGTACGGGTGACGATGAGCCGCCTGCGGGCCAAGCTCGGCGAACCGGCCGTCATCGAGACCCTGCCCGGCGTGGGATACCGGCTCGGATGCTGAGCCGTCTGACGCTGCGGTGGCGGCTGACCCTGCTGCACACCGGGGTGTTCCTGGTCGCCGGGGCGGTCGTGCTGGCCGTGGTCTATTACCAGAACCGCCGGGCCGTGTTGAAGATCAGCATGGACGTCGACCCGGAGTTCGCCCCGCCCGGAACCGCGATCGCCCTGCAGAAGTCGGAGGCGGTCAGCACCATCCTCGTCCAGTGGGCGGCGGCCCTCGTCGCGATGACCGCGATCGCCGGGATCCTGGCCTGGTGGGTGACCGGACGGGTGCTCGACCGGGTGCACGGGATGACCGTGCAGGCCCGCCGCATCTCGACCGCCAACCTGCACGAGCGGATCGCCGTGCGGGGGCCGGACGACGAGATCAAGGAGCTCTCCGACACCTTCGACGACCTGCTCGGACGGCTCGAGGACGCGTTCAGCGCCCAGGCCCGGTTCATCGCCAACGCCTCCCACGAGTTACGCACCCCGCTGGCCGTGGCCCGCACGACGATCCAGGTCGGGCTGGCCACCCGGGATCCGGAGCGGACGGAACGCGTACGGCGGGAACTGCTCGCCAACAACGACCGCTGCATCGCGCTCATCAACGGGCTGCTGACGCTGGCGCGCGGCGAACAGTCCACGCGCCGCGACCCGGTCTCGCTGGCGGCCGTGGTCGACGAGGTGACCGGGGCGTTTCCCGGCGTGCGGACGGCCGTCGAAGGTGACCGTACGGTGCTCGGCGATCCGGTTCTGCTGACCCAGCTCGTACGGAACCTGGTCGACAACGCCGTGCGCTACAACGTGCCGGACGGGTCGGTGCTGGTGTCGCTGAGCCCCGACGGCCCGCTCACCGTCGAGAACACCGGACCGGTGATCGAACCGGGCGAGGTCGAGCGGCTGTTCGAGCCGTTCCAGCGGGGCGCCGGGCGCACCGGGCACACCGACGGCGCCGGGCTGGGCCTGTCCATCGTGCGGGCCGTCGCCACCGCCACCGGCGGCGAGGTGACCGCGCGCCCGCGTGACGGCGGGGGACTGGTGGTCGACGTCAGAGTAGGTTGACCCCCGAGATGGGGACACCAGAGCACCGATCCGCTCGGCTCGTCGGCCGCCACGACGAGCTGCGCCGCATCGACGACCTGACCGGTCAGGGCGGCGCCCCCGTCCCGCGCGGCGGTGCCCCGGTTTTGCGCGGCGGTGCCCCCGTCCTGCGCGGCACGGCCGATAGCGCCCCCGTTTTGCCGAGCGAGGCCGGAACTGCCCTCGTCCTTCGGGGCGCGGCGGGAATCGGCAAGAGCGCGCTGCTCGACCACGCGGCCGGGGCGACCGGGGTGCGGATTCTGCGGGCCGGCGGGTCGGAGTTCGAGCAGGAGCTTCCGTACGCCGCCCTGCACCAGCTGTGCCTGCCATTGCTCGACCGGGACGCGGTTCCGGAGCCGTTGCGGGTCGCATTCGGTCTCGCCGCGGGCACGCCCGACCCGTTCCGCGTCGGTCTGGCCGCCCTCGACCTGTTCACCGGCGGGGACCGGCCGGTGGTGGGGTTGATCGACGATGCGCAGTGGCTCGACGCGCCCTCCGCCCTCGCCCTGGCCTTCCTCGCCCGCCGGTCCGTCACCCTGCTCTTCGCCGTGCGCACCCCGCATGCGGACGGGCCGCTGGCGAGCCTGCCCGCGCTCGAGGTCGGCGGGCTGACCGTCGAGCAGGCCCGCGAACTGCTGGCCGCCCACCACCCGTTCCCGCTCGACGAACGGGTGCGCGACCGGCTGATCGCCGAGGCCGGCGGCAACCCGCGGGCGCTGCTGCAACTGCCCGGCGCGGGCGGCTTCCAGATCGCCGGGCCGTTGCGTGATGTCTCCGGGCCGTTCCGCGACACCTCCGGGCCGTTCCGCGATGTCTCCGACCCGTCCCGCGACACCTCTGGGCCGTTCCGCGATGTCTCCGGGCCGTCCCGCGTCGCCTCCGTGCCGTTGCGCGATGTCTCCGGGTCGTTCCGCGATGTCTCCGGGCTGTACCGCGACTTCTCCGGCCCGTTCCGCGACGGTGTGGAGTTCGAGGCGCGCACGGCCGATCTCAAGCCGGACACCGCCCTGCTGCTCACCCTGGCCAGCGCCGACCCGACCGGCGACCCCGGCCTGCTGTGGCCCGCCGCCGAACGGCTCGGCCTCGACACCGCCCGCACCAGCGCCGAGGCCGCCGCCACCGGCCTGGCCGAGTTCGGCGCCCATATCCGGTTCTGCCACCCGCTCGCCCGCTCGGCGGCCTATCGGGCCGCCCACCCCGACGACCGCCGCTCGGCCCACCGGGCGCTGGCCGCGGTGACCGACCCCGAACGCGCCCCCGACCGCCGGGCCTGGCACCTCGCGCAGGCCACCACCGGCCCCGACGACGACCTCGCGGCCGAGCTCGAGCGGTGCGCCGAGCGGGCCCAGACCCGTGGGGGCGTCGCCGCGGCCGCCGCCTTCCTCGACCGCTCGGCGGCGCTGTCGCTCGACCCCACGTCGCGCTTCGAACGGGCCCTGGCCGCCGCCCAGGCCCACATCCGGGCCGGCGACAGCTCCCGCGCGGCCGAACTGCTCTCGGCCGTCGACCCGGGGCCGCTCGACGTGGTCGACCCGGGCCCGCTCGACGTGGAGCGGCGGGCGCGTCTCGACCTCGTACGGGGTCAGGTCGCCTTCACCCGCCCCGGCGACGGCACCGGGCCCGCGCTGATGATCGCGGCCGCTCGCCGGCTGTCCGCAGTGGACCGCCCGAGGGCCCGGGAGTGCTTGCTGGATGCCGTCGAGATGAGCCTGGCCGTCGGCCGCGCCGGTGGTGTCCTCGACGAACTGCTGGCCGCGGCCCGCGAGCCCGAGCTGGCGCCGACCGCCCCCGACGCCCTCGACGCCCTGGTCACGCTGGCCGCCGAGGGGCACCGGGCCGCCGCCGGAATGCTGCGGGAAGCCATCTCGGGCGGGGGCGGCCCGGCCTGGAGCCGGCGCCCGGCCCTGGCCACCATGATGGCGGCCGAACTGTGGGACCCGGCCGTGCACACCACGATCGCCGAGTGGCTGGTCGAGGCCGGCCGCGGAAGCGGCTCGCCGATGCTGCTGCGCCTCGGCCTCGCCCAGCGGGCGACCGACGCCATCCTGAAGGGCGACATCGGACGCGCCATCGCCGCGACCGCCGAGGAGACCGCGATCGGCGACGTCTCCGGTCAGCCGCCCCTGCTCTATCACCGGCTGCACCTGGCCGCGATCCGCGGCCACGGCGACGAGACCCGTCAGTTGCTGGAGCTGGCCGGCGGCGCGGGCGGGCGGGTGACCAACACGCTCTGGGCCACCGCCCTGCTCGGCAACGGGCTGGCCGACTATCCCTCGGCGCTGGCCGCCGGCCGCACGGCGATCGAGCAGGGCGACCTGTTCCTCTCCGGCGTGATCCTGCCCGAGCTGGTCGAGGCGGCCGTGCGGTGCCACGAGCCCGCGGTCGCCGAGCGGGCCCTGGCGGCGCTGACCGAGCACACGCAGGCCACCGCGACGGTGCCGGGCCTCGGGGTCGCCGCCTACGCCCGCGGTCTGGTGACCGGGAACGAGGACCACTACCGGGAAGCCGTCGACCTGCTGGCGCGGACCCCGATGCGGCCCTATCTGGGGCGGGCCCACCTGCTCTATGGCGAGTGGCTGCGCCGCGCGGGCCGCCGGTCGGACAGCCGCGTCCAGTTGCGGACCGCGTACGAGATGCTGGCCGCCTCCGGAGCCGAGGGGTTCGCGCGCCGGGCCGCCGACGAGCTGCGCGCCACCGGCGAACGGGTCCCGCGCGCGGCCGGCACCTCCTACGAGAAGCTCACCATGCAGGAGTCCGCGGTGGCGCGCCTGGTGGCCGCGGGCGGCACGTCGAACGAGGTCGCGACCCGGCTCTTCGTCAGCAAACGCACGGTCGACGCGCACCTGCGCAACATCTTCCGCAAGCTCGGCGTGACCTCGCGTCGGCAACTCAAGGACCTCATGTAGGCATCGGGTGCCGACGCGGGCCGGCCGGTCCGCGGCCGATCGTGGTGCGATGTACGGAACCCTGCTCCTGATCGACATGACGGTCGCCGTCCTGACGCTGATCGCCGCGCCCGTCGGCGGTATCCAGGCGACCCGCCGCTGGATGGTCGTGCTGGCCGTGCTGGCCGCCGCCCGCCTGGTGCTCGCCCTCCTCCTGCTGACCGGTGGCGTGCTGCTGGCCGACACCCGCCTGCTGATCCAGGTGCCGCTGGCCCTGTTCCCGGCCGCGTGGGCGGTGTGGAAGCCGAGCCGGACGGCCGCCCACGTGAGCGCGGCCGGTGGGGTGCTGTCGGTCTGGTGGTTGCTCGCGCCGACCGCCCCGCAGGACGCGCCCTTCGTGCTCGCCGGTTCCGCCGTGGCCCTGGCGCTGGTCGCCGCGTTCGGCCGCCGGCGCCTGCTCTGGCTGGCGGTGACCGTGCTGCTGGTTCCGGGCGTGACGCTGACGCTCAACGACCGGGCCAACGCGGCCGCGACCGGGCACCAGCACTCCGGCATCAGGCAGTTGCACGTCGACCAGCTCACCGGGCCGAAGAACCAGACGCCCGACGTACGGGTCACTCTGGTCGCCGCCCGGGGCAGGGTGACCCTGGATTCGGGCCGTACGGTCGACGCGCTCACGTTCAACGGGCAGTCGCCCGGCCCCGAGATCCGCGCCCGCAAGGGACAGCTGGTCGAGGTCACGCTGGTCAACGAGAACGTCAGCGAGGGGGTCACCGCGCACTGGCACGGTGTCGACGTGCCCAACGCCGAGGACGGTGTGCCCGGCGTGACCCAGGACGCCGTGATGCCAGGCGCCCGGCACGTCTATCGGTTCATCCCCACCCGTACGGGAACCTTCTGGTACCACACGCATCGCGACGGCCGGCTCAACGTGCGCAAGGGCTTGTTCGGCGCCCTGATCGTCGAGGAGCCCACGCCGTACGAGGGCTACGAGCGTACGGTCTTCACCCACGCCTGGCCCGAGCCCGGCGCCCTGGCCCTCGACCGCGCCGACCGCCCCGCCCGCGAGGCCGTCGCCGCGGGCCGCAACGTGTTGCTCCGCCTGGTCAACAGCTCCGAGGAGCCACAGCGGGTGCAGCTGGCCGGCACCGAGTTCCGGGTGGCCGCGATCGACGGCAACGCGGTGCAGGCCCCCACGCCGTTGAAGGCGGGAACCGGGCTCGTGCTCGCCGCGGGCGGCCGCTACGACGTCACGTTCACCATGCCGGCCGGCCCGGTCACGCTCGCCGGGGCCGCGGACGCCTCGCTGGCGTTCAGCCCCGACGGTGCCGCGGCCGCGCTCCCGTCCACCGGCGGCGACACCTTCGACCCGCTCACGTACGGATCCGGCCCCGCTCCGGCCGGCGGCCCCTACCAGCGCACGTTCGATCTGCGGCTGGACGACGGTTTCGGGTTCAGCGAGGGCCGGATCGGTTTTGTGAGCAGCTCGATCAACGGCCGCCTCTATCCGGCCGTGCCGTCGCTGGAGGTCGACCGCGGCGACCGGGTTCGGGTGCGGATCGCCAGCCGAAGCACCGTCGACCACCCGTTCCACCTGCATGGCCACCGGGTGCGGGTGCTGGCCCGCAACGGCGCCCCGGCCACCGGAAGTCCCTGGTGGACGGACACGCTCAACGTCGGCTCGGGCGAGGTCTACGAGATCGAGTTCGTGGCCGACAACCCCGGCATCTGGATGGACCACTGCCACAACTTCATGCACGCCTCGAACGGCATGGTCATGCACCTCGCCTACACCGGCGTCACCACCCCCTTCTCGGAAGAGAGAATTCCCGAGTAGCCGTGATTCAGGACGTCAGCTTCGCCGACACGGAGGCGGGAGCGGGCTCGATCATCAACGAGAAGACCAGGAAGTTGCGCTTGAACTCGGCCTGCTCGGCACTGTCGGCCAGTCTGACGCGGCGGTCCCGATAGGTGAGTGCGGCCGGCGGGAGGTCGTCGCAAGGATTCTCGTAGGCGACGTAGATACCGGTGCGCAGGAAAGGTGCGCCGGGCGCGGGCCGCACGGCGAACACCGGGTTCGACGACCACACCTGGTCGGAGTCGTTCTTGCCGAACGCCTCGATGAGTCCATCGGCGACACTCGTGGCCAGTTCGAGATAGGGCACGCCCTTGAGGACGTCGATCAGCTGCCGCCCGGTCTCGGGACTGATGGCGTCCTTGACCTTCTTGTAGTAAGCGCTGGCGTCCTTGTCGAGCTCGATGAGCTGCAGTCCGATGACCAGCCGGTTCCTGAGAAGGACATTGGTGAAGCCGAGCGCGAAGTCGATGGATGCCCGGTTCCGGTCGGGGACCCGGAAGTTGAAGTCGACGGCCGTGTCCACCCGCAGATTCGGGTCTTCGCCGGCCCGGGTCTGTCCGCTCAGCTTGAAGAGAACCTCGTTCGATCCGAAGTCGGGCAGATCCTCGATCCACAGGGAGAGGACCTGGAACGTCACCGCGTAGAGCCCGGTGGTGGCGTCGCAGCCCGGCCCGATCGGGAGGCCGCTCAAGCTGGCGTCCGTCGCGTCGAGCACAGGGTAGTCGTGGCCGGTGTTCGGGCCGACGTTGTTGTCCAGCTTCACGTAACCGAAGGAAAGGGAGACCTCTGTCATCGCGCACTCCATCCGTGCGGTGGATCGTCCAGTGGGCTCCTATTGCTAGCGGCTGCTCGTGATCGACTCAAGCCGGGTGTCGCTGGGCCGACTGTGACCGTCGGCGGACAGTGCTAAGCAGGGGCATGGCCCGCACGATCGTGATCTGCTGCGACGGCACCGGCAACACCTTCGACGGCGAACCCACCAACGTGACCCGGCTGATCCGGTTCCTCGACCTGAGCGACCCGGAGCGGCAGGTTGCCGTGTACGCGCAAGGCGTCGGCACCAACGGCACCCGCATCTCCGCGGTCGGCGCCGACCGGCCGGCGCTGCAGGTGTTCACGCCCCGGGAATCGTGGCTGGAGGCGCACACCGCCATGCTCCGGGTTCTGGGGCTCGGCTTCGGCTATGGGCTCAAGCCGCTCATCCGGGAGATGTATCTGAGGCTGGCCGCGCTGCACACCGATCCCGGCGACCGGATCTATCTGTTCGGGTTCAGCCGGGGCGCCTTCGCGGTGCGGGCGCTGGCCGGGCTGATCTACCGCTGCGGGCTTCCGGAACGCGCCGACCGCCGCACCTTCGACCGGGCCTGGCGGCAGTTCAAGCCGATGCAGCCGCCGGCTGTCACCGCCAACCGTGTCCCCGAGATCGAGTTTCTGGGGGTCTGGGACACCGTGAAGTCGTACGGCGGTCTGGTTCCGACCAAGCTGCCGCATCTGCGCCACAACCCGATCGTCCGGCACGTGGCCCACGCCCTCGCCGTGCACGAGCGGCGGGCCTGGTTCAAGGCCACCACCTGGGGCCAGCTCGACATGGACAAGGCCGAGGGCAAGGCGATGGACCGCGTACGGGATTCCGACCGCCCCCGCTACGCCCGCCAGACCATCGCCGAGGTGTGGTTCACCGGCTTCCACAGCGACATCGGCGCCGGTGACATCACGCTGCGCTGGATGCTCGGCGAGGCCCTGCACGACGCCCCCGGTCTGGTGCTGACCCCGGAGGCGCTGAAGTTCCTCGCGGAGCCGGACTCCACGCCCCCGATGACGGACTCGTCGAATGTCGTGTGGGGACTGATGGAGCAACTGCCCCGCCTCGAGATCTTCAACGACGACAAGTGGCCCTACCGGCGCTGGGTCTGGGGCAGCGACGGCGCCCGCAAGCCGTCGAAGGTGGTGCGCCGCGACAAGCCGACCGCCCACGCGACCAACAGCGACGCCGCCGTCATGGGCCCGGCCGCGACGTCCACGACCCGCCGCCCGGAAGCGCCGTGATCCTCACCGCCGGGGATTTCCGCCGGCTGGTCCTCGACCGGGTGCACACCCTGCTCGAGACGATGGCGGAGGACGAGAAACTCACGGCGGCCGGCGGTTTCGCCAAACGTGAGCCCACGCCGCTGCAGCACCGCCACAGCCTGGCCGAGGTATATCGTCGGGCGGCCGCCCTCGCCTCGGAGCTGCGGCGCGATCACCCGGGAACCGCGCCCGTCGTGGACAAGACGGTGGAGTTGGCCGGCCAGGCCATGACGGCGCGCACCACGGCCGAACTCGTCGATGTCTACGCCGACGTTCTGAGCCTGCACGGGCACCGGCAGGACGGCCCGGCCGAGCTGCACGCCGAGCCGGACCGGGTACGCATCACCGTCGGCCGTGAGGAGAACGACGCGGAGTTCCTCGACGCGGTGACCGGCCTGCTGTCCCACAGTCGCCACGACGACCACCGTCCGGCTGCCGGTGAGGCCGCAGCGATCCAGGCCGCCTACCGCTGTCTCGACCGGGGGGTCGCGCTGACCGGCCCGTACCGGTCGATCGGGGTCCCGGGTTTCCGCCGCTTCCCGACCGCCCTGTCGGTGGCGGATCCGGGTGACTCGCACATGCGGGTGACCTGCCGCGGGCCTGACCTGACGCGCGGTCTTGTCGTGCACGTCGAGCACATCGACCGGGACCGGGAGTTCGACCGCGAGAAGGTCGAGCCCTACCGGATGCCCGCCGTCGTCGACGCCGCCCGGGTGCGCCTGCACACCGGCACCGATGCTCCGTGCAGCGTGTTCATCGGGCGTCCGGTCTTTGAGAGCGAGTCGTTCACGCGCGACCTGCTCAAAACGGTCCACCTGTACGCGGCGGCGGTCGCGGCCATGTTCATGCACGGCATCGCCGACTGCAAGCTGGGCCTGGAGCACATGACGGCGGCCGAGGCGGTCGAGTTCATGCGGGCGGTGGCGGGCAACGTCGTACGGGATCCCTCGCGCCAGACCCTCACGGCGGCGCTCAGCCTCAACACCCCGATCGTGGACGACCGCGCGGGCGCACCTGTGCTCGTCTCGGAGCCGTTCGACGTCGCCACCCTCGGGATCGAGCTGGTGCGCGACGGCGGTTTCGACCGGATCGCGTGGGACGGCTCGTCCAACCAGGTTCCGGCCGTCCCGGTCGTCGAGCAGCTGTCGTTCGGACACCTGCTCGGGCTCGTCCACCACGCCCACGAGACAGGCCTGGACACCTACATCTCGGCCGGAATGCTGCCCGACCACATGCGGACGGCCGTGAACCTCGGGGTGGGCGGCGTGGGCATGGGCACCAGCCTGCACCACGTCGACCTGGACACCCGCCTGATGGGCCGGCTACGACCCGAACTCATCCGCCGCGCCCTCGATGTGCGCGACCGGTCCGCGTCACGCTGGCCCGGCCGCGGGGCCGCGCTGCTGGCCCGCCTCGACCGCCTGCACTTCGAGAACGCCCTGCCCGCCGTGTGGGTCTCCGCCCGTACGGAACTCTTCGAAGTCCTCCAGGCCCAGGACCGGGCCGGCGTGGTCGAGCTGACGGGCCGGCTGGCCGAGGCCGAACGGATGCCGGAGGACACCGACCACCCGGTCATCGAACGCGCCCGGCGGGTGATCGCCCGGGCCCGCCGCGAATCGGTGACCGTCGCCGAGCTGGAGCGTGTTGTGGCCGGCCGCGACGTGACCCACCTGCGGGAGCTCCTGACCGGCGTGGTCGACTGATACCCGCAGGTCGTCCGGACGAGGGGAGCGGGACCGTGAACTCCGACGCCGAGGTCGAGGCCCAGGTGCGGGAAAATCTGCGCCCGGGCGAGACCTTCCGCGCCGCCGTGTGGGCGAGCCGGGCCGACGGCCGTACGCTGGCCGACCTCACCAAGGCCGACCTGTCCCCGTGGCGCTTCCGTCGTCCCTCCTCGGCCGTTCCCGAGAACCGCCGGGGCCTGCACGGCCGGCCGCGCAGCCGGGCCGTCGCCATGGACGAGCACATCCGCATCGTCACCGACCCGCGGCTGCTGGCCGTCACCGACCAGCGCCTGATGGTCCTGGCCAAGCGCCGGGGCGGCTGGCGTGACGTGTTCCGCTCGTCCACCGGCGAGGCGACGGCTCTGAGCGTGCGGTGGGAGTGCCCCCGCGAGGAGGTCGCCTCGGCCACCGAGCAGGACGGCCGTCTGCGCCTCGACTTCACCGACGGCTCCGCGGTCACCCTGCTCACCCCGTCCGCCGAGAGCCGGCCCTTCCTGGCCGCCCTGAGCTGACCGGCCGGCCCTCAGCGCTTCCGGCGGATCTCCCGCACCAGGAAATACAGGCCACCGAGGGCGCCCGGGAGGGCGATGAACCAGGCGGCCCACCACACGCCGTCCGCCCGCCAGCCGAGGAACGCCTGCACGGCGAGGCTGATCCCGACCAGGATGCCGACGATGTGAGCCGGTCGGGTGCGCCAGAACGGCACCTTCCGTACGGGCTCGTTCTCCTGAAGCTGCCGCGCGTACTCCTCGACCGGCCCGAATTCCTCCCGCGGCGACCGGCTGCGGGCCCGGACCCCACGCGTCAGCTCGGCGGCGCGGTCCGGCGGCAGGTCGTAGCGGCCGACCAGCAGACCGTCCAGGCGCTTGAACCAGGCGTCGGCATCCTCGGGTTCCGGAGCCCGTGCGGCCGGGCCCTGCGGCTTCTTCGGGGCCCGGCCCTGCCACGCCAGGGCGGCCGCCGCGACCCCGACGACGGCCAGAACCGGGATCGGGAACAGGTGCTCGCGGGGCAGCGTCGTGAACGCCGTCGCCGTGGCCAGAATCAGGACCACCACCCCGAGGTAGCAGTACTTCACCAGGTGGGGCCGGCCCGAGGCGCGCACCGCCTGCGGCACGCCGTGCGCACCGAAGAACGTCGCCGCCAGTAGCGCGAGACCGGTCAGGCCGGCCGTGGTCGCCGGGAACGTCCAGGTCCGGTCGATCGCGGCGAACAGCGGCGTCGCCACGAGGACGAGCAGCGTGAGGGCGAACAACTGGCCGCTGAGGTAGTCCGAGGGCGTCATGCCCTCACGGTCGACCGCTTCCCGCAACTCCACCGGCACGTCGGCGGCCGCCCGCGCCGCGAACACCCGGGGCTCGCCGAACGCCTCGTACGGGCTCTGACCGGTGCTCTCGCAGTGGGCCCGCGCGTCCTCGATGATCGGGTTCGCCGTGTGGTAGCCGACCCCGAGGTCGCCGAGGGCGAGCCGGGCCGGCAGTTCCCAGGATTCGAAGGTCGTCGTGGTCATGGGGAAAGGATGGCCGCGACGGGGGTGCCCGGGCGTCTGCCGGGCGACGGAACCGGCCACAACGAAAGTAGGAGACCCGAGGTCAGGCCGGTGACGCGTCGAGCAGGCCGGTGCGCTGGGCCAGCATGGCCGCCTGGACCCGGTTGTCGACACCGAGCTTGGCGAACACGTGATAGACGTGGGTCTTCACGGTCCCCTCGGAGACGAACAGCAGACGGCCGATCTCGGCATTGGACAGGCCCTGGGCCAGCCGGATCAGCACCTCGCGCTCGCGGTCGCTGAGCATGCCGACCTTGATCAACTCCTCCGACGGCCTCACGGGGGCGGGCGGCAGACGGTCGAGGACCTGCCGGGTGATCTTCGGGGAGAGGTAGGCGTTGCCGGCCGCGGCGGCGCGGACGGCGTATTCGAGCTCCTCGGCCGCGCTCTCCTTGAGCAGGAACCCGGCCGCCCCGGCGTGCAGCGCCTGAGCGACATAGTCGTCCTGGCCGAACGTGGTCAGCACGACGACGCGGACGGCCGGCGCCACCGTACGGATCTCGCGCAGCGCGGCCAAGCCGTCGAGGACGGGCATCTGGATGTCGAGCAGCGCCACGTCGGGCCGGTGCCGCACCGCCGCCTCGACCGCGGCCCGGCCGTCGGCCACCTGCGCGATCAGCTCGATACCGGCCGCCGGGCGCAGGATCGCGTCGATGGCCGTGCGGATCAGCGAGTCGTCGTCGGCCAGCAGGACCCGCAGCGGGTCGGTCATGACGGTTGCCCCCGGATGATCTGTTTGTCGACCAGCATGCCGTCGCGGAAGCAGAACCGGTAGCTGACGTCGCCGGTCTCGTCCCGCACCTGGTCCATGAGCGAGGCCGTGTAGTCGAGGCAGTCGGCGTCGGTCACCTCGTCGACGGTATCCGCGGCGTCGGCGTCGGGCAGCATCTCCCGCACCTCCCGTTCGCTCTGGCCGACCCGGACCGCGTCGTACGTGTCGCGGTCGACGACGACCAGGGCCGCGGCCAGCCAGGCCCCGCCCACACAGAGGGCCAGAAACGCCGCAATGGACAGCGTGGTGGCGACGACGACGAACTTGGTGCGCCGGCCGTGCCGCTCGATCACGCCCGCGAAGTCGGGACCCGCCGAGGGCGCCGGGACCACGGCCGGGGGCGCGGCCGGAGAAGCCTCGGCCTCCAGGTGGGGCAGCGTGGCCGCCACCCGGAAACCGCCGTCCGGGGTCGGCCCGTGATAGAGCATGCCGCCGGCGACCCGGACGCGTTCGGTCAGCCCGAGCAGTCCCTGCCGGCTGCCGGCGTGCACGGTCCGCTCCCCGGCGGTGTTGGTCACGGCGGCGATCAGGGCGTCCGGCTCGTAACGCAGCAGCAGGGTGATGGCGCCGCCACGGGCGTGCCGCAGCGCGTTGGTCAGACCCTCCTGGATCACCCGGTACGCGGCGTGCTCGGTCAGCGCCGCCTGGGCCCGGGGCGTTCCCTCGCGGATCAGCTCGACCTGGGCACCCGAGGCCCGGGCCTGGTCGGCCAGCTCGTCGAGGCCGGTCAGCGGGCGCACCGAGGACTGCGGGTCGTCCTGCCCGAGCAGCCCGAGGATCTGCCGCAGCTCGGACATGGCGGCCGCCGACGTGTGGCGCACCAGGTCGGCGGTCTCGGCCCGGCGCTGATCGTCGGCCGTGCGCAGCATGCCCGCGTACAGGGAGATGAGGGTCAGTTTGTGCCCCAGCGAGTCATGCATGTCGCGGGCGATGCGGGCCCGCTCCCGGGTCTGGGCCTGCCGGGCGATCTCGCTCTGCTGGTTGTGCAGCTGCACGTTGCGGCCGTGCATCGCCGCCAGCAGGGTGCGCCGCCGCCGGACCAGCCGGGCGACGCCGGCCGGGAGCACCGCCGTGACGGCGAACAGGGCCGAGGTCAGCACGGCCCACTCCACGGTCAGCGTCTCTTCCCAGGCGACCGACAGCACGAAGCAGACCCAGGCCACGGCCAGCGCGGCGACCACCTTCCACCACTGGACGAGGCGGTAGCTGACCGAGGCGCTGAGCACGATGAGCAGCAGGGTGCTGGGGCCGCCGGTGCCGAGGCCGATCAGGGCCGCGGCAATGTAGGCGACCAGCGGGTGGGTGAGCCGCGCCAGCATCAGTACGGGCGTGGTCACCCCGACCAGCCAGGGCGCGAGCGGATACCAGCCGACCGCGGCCGACGGGACCACGGCGCCGGTCGTCACGAGCGCGACCAGGGCGATCTCGTACGCGAGCCGCCATGTTTCGGTGAGGCCGGCCCGATCGCGCCACCGGGTCACGGCCGGCCCGATCTCGAATCGCATGACCATCAGTGTGACCGGGTCATTCCGGGATGCTGAGGGCGCCCGTTGGCGCGAGCCGCCACAGCTTCGTGCCGTCGGGTCCGCGGTCCATCTCGAACGCTGGGTGGGTTGCTGTCGCGGCCCATTTCGAACGTCGGTGGGTTGCTGTCGCGGCCCATTTCGAACGCCGGGTGGGTTGCCTTCGCGGCCCATCTCGAACGCCTGGTGGCCGGATGAGCCGGGACTGCCGTGGGTGACTTCCGCATGGTGTTTTCTCCGTGGTGAAGGGGATGCGGAAAGCCTGCCGGGATCGGGCGCGGGGGTCGTCAGGGCTTCGGGAGATCCGCGCGGCCCGGCCCTGCGACTTTCGTTGCAGGGCCGGGCCGTGGATGAGGCGGCGGCTTTGTTACGGGGCCGGGCCCTGAATCAGGCGGCGGCATTGTCGCGGAGCCGGGCCGCTTTGTTGCGGAGCCGGACCGCTTTGTTGTGGAGCCGGGCCGCTCTTGTTGCGGAGCCGGGCCGCTTTGTTGCGGAGCCGGACCGCTTTGTTGTGGAGCCGGGCCGCTCTTGTTGCGGAGCCGGGCCGCTTTGTTGTGGAGCCGGACCGCTTTTGTTGTCGAGCCGGGCCGTGGGTCAGGCGGCGGCGCAGCTCACGGTGGGGGCGGTGTTGGTTCCCGCGTACGAGGCGGTGAAGCCCCACGACGTGGCGGCGCCCGCGGCCAGGCTGCCGTTGTAGGACATGTTGCGGGCCGTGATGGCGCTGCCGGAGGTGGTCACCGTCGCGTTCCAGGTGTTGGTGAACTGCTGGCCGCTGGGCCAGGTCCAGGTGACGGTCCAGCCGCGGATGGCGGCCGTTCCGGCGGTGACGGTCACGGCGCCCTGGAAGCCGCTGCCCCACGAGCCGGTCACGGCGTACGTGGCGGTGCAAGCGCCTGACGCCGGGGGCGTGGTCGGTGGGGTTGTCGGAGGCGTCGTCGGGGGAGTGGTGGGCGGCGTGGTCGGAGGCGTTGTGGGCGGCGTGGTCGGGGGCGTGCCGCCGAAGATGGTGGCCTCGCGCGCGGTGGCCTTGATGCCGTTGGCGCCGTTGAACAGGCGCTGGCCCCATGAGGTGAGCTGGGCCGGGTTGAAGCCGGTGACCATGTCCAGATATTCGACGCCGCCGCCGTTGCCGCTCCACGACCAGCCCAGATAGCCGATGCCGCGGGCCTGGGCGGTGGCCAGGATGGTGTCCTCGTCGGGGTTGCCGTCGGAGTGGTTGTGCCCGAACTCGCCGATCACCAGCGGCAGGCCGGCGCTCTGGAACCGGCCCACATAGTCGGTGATCTCGGCCGCGGTGTCGAAGACCCCGTACATGTGGATGCTGAAGATGGTGTTGCGCTGCGGGTCGGAGGCGAACACCGAGGCGGCGTTGTCGCGCATGAGGAACTGCCAGTCCTGACCCCAGTTGGGCGCGTCGACCATCAGGGCGTGCGCGAAGCCGGCGGCCCGCAGGCGGGTGATCGCGTTCTTGGTGTCGGCGTTCCAGCCCGAGGCGTTGGTGTTCCCGTACGGCTCGTTGCCGATGTTGACGATGACGTAGTTCTCCTGGCCGTCGAGCGCGCTCTTGACGCCGATCCAGTAGTCGGCCGCGCGGGCCAGCGTCGTGGCCGCCCCGTCCTCGCCGTAACCCGTGGTGTCGTGGGCCTCGAGCACGCAGATCATCCGCAGGCGCTTGCACTCGGCGACGACCTTGGCCACGTCGGTGGCGTCGTTGCGGGTCCAGCGGTCACCCGTGCTGAGCACCACCCGTACGGTGTTGGCCCCCAGCGCCTTGATGTCGGCCAGCGACGAGAACCGGTCGGGATACCAGGTGTGGGCGTGGTTGACGCCGCGCATGACGAACGGGTTGCCGTTGCCCTCGAGGATCTGGGTCCCGCTGACCTTGATGCCGGTCGCCGCGGCGGCGGGCTGGGCGGTGGCGGCCAGCCCGAGACCGGCGGCGACGAGCACGGCGGCCAGACCGCCGAGCCAGCTTCTTCGCATGTTCACGGATCACCTCTTGTCGGTGGGGAGCGCCGTCTTGGGAGCGCTCCCAAAGCCTGCGTGAGCGTGACAGCGTTGTCAACCATTCGGAAACATCGATGAAATTGCTCATCACCGCGCAAACGCTCATCCACTGCGCGGACGCTCGCCTCTGCGCGATCGCTCATTCAGTGCGCGAACGCTTGCCTCTGCGCGATCGCTCATTCACTGCGCGAACGCTTGCCTCTGCGCGGACGTTCTCCCACTGCGCGAATGCTCGCCTCTGCGGGAACGTTCATCCACTGCGCGATCGCTCGCCTCTGCGGGAACGTTCATTTACTGCGCGAACGCTCACCCCTACGCGAACGCTCGGCCCCTGCGCGAACGCTCATCCACTGCGTGAACGTTGCCTCTGTGCGAACGCTCATCTACTGCGCGATCGCTGATTCCCCTGCGCGAACGCTCACCCTTTGCGCGAACGCTCATCACCCGCGCGCCGGATCGCTGCTCTGCCGGCTGCCCGGATCGTCGCCGCGTCGCGGATCGGGGGGCGGTGCGGTGTCCGGGACAAAAACGACAGTCGTCCAGCGCGACAACTGGGCCCGCCGCTTGTTGTCGGCAGCGCCAAAGACAAGGGACCCGCGTGCTCGGCAGTCTTTCGTGACACGCAGCACGTGGAGGCACGATGAAGGCTTTGCGATGCGCGGCCGCGCTGGGAGCAGTGGTGCTCCTGGCCGCTTGCGGTGACGACGGCGGCAGCGGCACGAGCGGCCGCCAGCCGGTCGACGGAAAGACATTCACGATGGCTGTCGCGGGCGACCCCGGCAACCTCGATCCCCATTTCACGTCCCTGTCGGTCACCGGCCAGGTCGACCGCTTCCTGTACGACTCGCTGCTCGGGTTCGCGCCCGACGGCAAGACGCTCCCCGGCCTCGCCGAGACCTGGGAGTCGACCAGCACGACCGCCAAGTTCACCCTGCGCAAGGGGATCACCTGCGCCGACGGCACCCCGCTGACGGCGGCCACGGTGGCCAAGAACATCAACTTCGTGGGCGACGTCAAGAACTCCTCGACCCGGATCGGCCTCTATGTGCCGGCCGGGGCCAAGGCCACTCCGGACGACGCGGCGGGCACGGTCGCGGTGACCTCGCCCAGCCCGGACGCGTTCCTCGAGCGCAACCTGGGCGGCCTGCCGATCGTCTGCGAGAAGGGCATGGCCGACCGGACGACGCTCAAGCAGGCGTCCGACGGGACCGGCGCGTACACCGTGACCGAGGCCGTGCCGGACGACCACTACACGCTCACCCGGCGCAAGGAGTACTTGTGGGGGCCGGGCGACTACAAGGCCGACACCGTGGGCCGGCCCGACAAGGTGGTGATCCGGGTGATCACCAACGAGACCACCACCGCCAACCTGGTGCTCTCGGGCGAGGTGAACGCGGCCCGCTTCACCGGACCGGACGTCCAGCGGCTGCAGGGCGACCAGTTCCTCAAGCGGGACGTGCTCGCCCCGACCGGCGAGATCTGGTTCAACCAGAAGGCCGGGCTGCCCACCGCCGACCTGAACGTGCGCAAGGCGCTCGTCCAGTCGCTCGACCTCACGCAGATGCAGCAGGTCTTCACCAGCGGCCGCGGAACCGCCGCGACCGGGCTGGTCGCGCCGGCCATGAGCCCCTGCAAGGGCGACAACGTGGCCGGGAACGTGCCCGCTTTCGACGCGGCCGCGGGCA
The DNA here is from genome assembly GCF_016834655.1 of Paractinoplanes ovalisporus. Taxonomy (GTDB): domain Bacteria; phylum Actinomycetota; class Actinomycetes; order Mycobacteriales; family Micromonosporaceae; genus Actinoplanes; species Actinoplanes ovalisporus. The sequence goes on along the minus strand of NZ_JAENHP010000001.1, from coordinate 1,179,835 downwards.
AGACCGCGATCGGGTCGAGCGCGGCGGCCGGCAAGAAGCTCGTCGTGGCCTGGGGCGCCACCGGCAACCCGGGTGCGCAGGCCGCGGCCGAACTGCTGCAGCAGCAGTGGCAGGCCGCCGGCGTCCAGGTCGAGCTGAAGTCGGTCACGACCACGCAGGTCGGGCAGATCGCGGCCGGGCAGCTGGCCTGGGACGTGGCGATGTTCCCGATCGGGGTGACGCTGCCCAGCCAGCTGATCCCGTTCCTCTCCGGCCCGACGCCACCCAACGGCGCCAACTTCGCCGCGTTCGACAACAAGGAGTACGCGGCGGCGGTGGCCGAGGCCCAGAAGCAGTCCGGCGAGAGCGGCTGCCCACAGTGGGCGGCGGCCGAGAAGGCGGTGGTGCAGAACCTGGATCTGGTGCCGTTCGCCAACTCCAACGCGCCGACGATCGCCAACGGGGTCGAGCTGAACCTCTCCGAGGGTGACGTCGACCCGTCGTCGATCCGCATGCTGGGCTGACGGGAGAGACGGATGACGGTCGCGGCGGTGTCCCCGAGGCTGACCGGCCTGGCCGACAACCCGTGGGTGCGGTTCGCGGTCCGCCGGGCCGGGCGGCTCGTCCTGAGCGTCTGGGTGCTGGTCACCGCCGCGTTCCTGATGATCCACGTGTTGCCCGGCGATCCCGTCCGGGCGGCCCTGGGCCCGACCGCTCCGGTCGCGCTGATCGAGCAGCGGCGCGAGCAGCTGGGGTTGAACGACCCGCTCTGGCTGCAGTACCTGCACTACCTCGGCCACCTGCTGACCGGCGACCTGGGCGTCTCGATGACCTCCGGTCTGCCGGTCCAGGAGGTGATCTCGGCCCGGCTCGGCTCCACGGTCGAGATGGCGCTGCTGGCGTTCGCGGTGGCGGTGGTCGTCTCGGTGCCGCTGGGCCTGCTGATGGCCGTGACGGCCCGCGACGGGCGGCGCCGGGGCGGGGACTGGGCCCTCACCTCGGCCGGCGTCGTGGTCGCGACCATCCCCGAATTCCTCATGGCGGTCGGGCTGGTGTTCGTGTTCAGCGTCCAGCTCGGATGGTTCCCGGTGGCCGGGCGGTCCGGCCCCGACTCGTACGTGCTGCCGGTCCTCTCGCTGGCCGTCGGCCCGGCCTTCATGCTGGCCCGGATCGTGCGGGTCGAGTTGCTGGCGGTGCTGCAGACCGACTACATCCGTACGGCCCGGGCCAAGCGCCTGCGCACCGGCGCGATCTATCTGCGGCACGCGTTGCCCAACGCGCTGACCGCCACGCTCACCATCGGCGGGCTGCTGCTCGGCGCGCTGGTGGCGGGCACGGTGCTGATCGAGAACATCTTCGCCTGGCCCGGACTGGGCGGCACGATCGTCCAGTCGATCCTGGCCAAGGACTATCCGACCGTGCAGGGCGTGGTGCTCGTCTATGGCATCGGCGTGCTGCTGATCAACCTGGTCGTGGACGTGGCGCTGGCGCTGCTCGATCCACGCTCGGCGATCCGGGAGAGCTGATGACAGCGGCAAACGGTGCTCCGGGCGAGCCGACGACGGCCGCGCCGAACAGGGGGCCGGACGCGTCGGTGGCTGCTGGGTCAAGCGGTGGGCCGGGCGGGCCGGCGGCGGCTGGGTCGAGCAGTGGGCCGGGCGTCGCGGTGGCGGCTGGATCAAGCGGTGGGCCGGGCGCGTCAACGGCTTCTGGGGCGAACGCTGGTCCGGGTGCGTCGGGAGCGAACGTCCGCGCGGCCCGGCGCTGGATCGGCGTGCTGTGCAGCCCGCTGGGCCTCACGGCCGCGGTGTTGCTGGCCGCGGTGGTGGTGCTGGCCGTAGTGGCTCCGCTGATCTGGCAGGGCCGGGCCGACGCCGTCCAGTCGGCCGAGATTCTGCAGGGACCGTCGTCGGCGCACCCGGTCGGCACCGACCTGCTGGGCCGCGACATTCTGGCCCGGGTGCTGGTCGCGACGCGGCTCTCGGTGGCGCTGGCGTTGCTGGCCACCGGCATCGGCGTGACCGTCGGGCTGCTGCTCGGCACCGCGCCCGTGCTGCTCGGCCGCCGCGTCGGCCGGTGGATCGGCGCGCTCATCAACATCGCCGTCGCCTTCCCGTCGCTGCTGCTGGCCCTGTTCTTCGCGGTGATCTTCGGGGTCGGCGCCAAGGGGGCGGTGCTGGCGATCGGCTTCGCCACCGCACCCGGATTCGCCCGGCTCACCCAGACCATGGCCGCGACCATCTCCGGCCGTGACTTCATCGCCGCCGCCCGGGTCGCCGGGATCGGCCGCATGCGCATCCTGATTCGGCACGTACTTCCCAACATCGCCGAGCCCCTGGTGGTCTCGGCGACGATGGCGGCCGGCACCGCGCTGTTGTCGTTCGCCAGCCTGTCCTTCCTCGGCCTGGGCGTGCAAGCGCCCAGCTACGACTGGGGACGGTTGCTCGGCGAAGGCCTGGCCCAGATCTATGTGCACCCGGCCGGCGCGCTGGCCGCCGGGGTGGCCGTGGTGCTGGCCGCGATGGCGTTCAACCTGGCCGGCGAGGCCGTGGCCCGGGCCATCGGCTTGCGCTCACCTGGTCACCGCCGGCGCGCCGAGGAGACGCCCGCCCCCGAGTCGCCAGCGACCGGACCGGAGCCCGAGGCTCCACTTCACCCGCTGCTAGCCGTGGAGAACTTGCGCGTCAGCTTTCCGTCCGGGGCCGGCGAGGTCACTCCGGTGCGTGGGGTCAGCCTGACCATGCGGCCAGGCGAGGCCATCGGCATCGTCGGCGAGAGCGGCTCCGGCAAGAGCCTGACGGCGCTCGCGATCGCCCAGCTGATCGAACGCCCCGGCCGAGTCCGGGCCGATCGCCTCGAGTTCCTGGGCACCGACCTGACCGACGAGGAGCGTCGCCCCGAGGGCAACAGGCGTGGGGCCGCCGCTGCCTCCGACTCGACGGCCGCACCGCAAAACGAACCTTCGTTCGATGGGGAGCGGGCGGCTGTCGTTGGCTCTGCCGGCGTTGGTTCAGTGGCCGGCCCGCAAAACGAATCTTCGTTCGGGCGAGAGCGCCACCTTGAGGGCGGCGATGGTGGGGCCGCTGCCGCCGACTCGGCGGTCGCATCGCAAAACGAACCTTCGTTCGGCCGAGAGCGCCAGCTTGAGGGCGGCGAGCGTGGGGCTGCTTCTGCCGACTCGCCGGTCGCATCGCAAAACGAACCTTCGTTCGATGGGGAGCGGGCTGCTGTCGTTGGTCCTGCTGGTACTGGTTCAGTGGCCGATCTGCAAAACGAACCTTCGTTCGGTCGGGAGCGGCCGGCTGCTGTTGGCTCTGCTGGCGTCGGTTCAGCGGCCGGTTCGCAAAACGAGTCCTCGTTCGGTGACGGGGGCGGGCGACGCGAGGGTGCGGGTTCGGGCCGTAGTGCGCGTCGGCGGCTGCTTGGGACCTCGTTGGCCATGGTGTTTCAGGATCCGATGACCTCGCTCAACCCGACGCATCGGGTGGGGCGGCAACTGGCCGAAGTGGTGCGGGAGCATCAGCGGGCCGACCGGCGTACGGCCTGGCGGCGGGCCGTTGACCGGCTGTCGGCTGTGCGGATCACCGACGCCGAGCGGCGTGCTCGGCAGTTGCCGCATGAGTTCTCGGGAGGTATGCGGCAGCGGGCGATGATCGGCATGGGAGTGATGGCCAACCCGAAGCTGATCATTGCCGACGAGCCGACGACCGCACTCGATGTGACGGTGCAGCGGCAGGTGTTGCAGTTGCTGGCCAACATTCGGGCCGCTGAGCAGGTCGGGCTGTTGTTCATCAGTCACGACGTCACCGTTGTCGGGCAGGTCTGCGATCGGGTTCTGGTGATGTATGCCGGTCGGGTTGTGGAGGATCTGCCGACCGGGGCGTTGCTGCACGATGCGCGGCATCCGTACACGCGGGCGCTGGTGGCGGCGGTCCCGGACATGACCACCGACCGGAGTCTGCCGCTCGCGGTGATTCCAGGGCGGCCGCCGGACCCGTACGACATGCCGGCCGGCTGCCCGTACGCCCCGCGCTGCCCGCTCGCCACCGATCAGTGTCGCTCGCACGATCCGGCGCTGACCTCGTACGCCGCCGGTCGTCGCGTCGCCTGCTGGCACGCCGACCTGGCCCCGGCCGCGGTCGCCGACAACCACACGGACGGGGAGCCGGAGAACCGCACGGACGAGGTGCTGGACGACAGCGTGGACGAGCAGACGGAGAGCCGCGTGGACGGGGCGCCAGAGAACCGCATGGACGAGGTGCCGGGGAACCGCACGGACGAGGTGCCGGACGACCGGATCGGCGAAGTGCCGGACGACCAGATTGCCGCACCCCTGGGAGGAGACAGATCATGACCACCGACAACGATCACTGGAACCGGCGTCTGGCCGAGATCGCCGAACGCCACGACGTGCCGGGGGCGACCCTCGGGATTTTGCACGGAGAAGAGCTGACCGAGGCCGCGTACGGGGTTCTGAACCTGCGCACCGGAGTCGAGACGACCACCGACTCGCTGTTCCAGATCGGCTCGATCAGCAAGGTGTGGACCGCCACGCTGGTCATGCAGCTTGTGGACGAGGGGAAGCTGCAGCTCGACGCCCCGCTGGTCGAGGTTCTGCCCGAGCTTCGTCTCAGCGACCCGGGCGTGACCGCCAAGGTCACCATGCGGCACCTGCTCACCCACACCAGCGGCATCGACGGCGACATCTTCACCGACACCGGCCGCGGCGACGACTGTCTCGAGAAGTACACGGCGGTGCTGGCCGACGCCGCCCAGAACCATCCGCTCGAGGCCACCTGGTCGTACTGCAACTCCGGCTTCTCGCTGGCCGGACGCGTGGTCGAGAAGCTGACCGGCGGCACCTGGGACGCGGCCGTCCGCGAGCGTCTGGTCACCCCGCTCGGGCTGGCCCACACCGTCACCCTGCCCGAGGAGGCGCTGCTGCACCGGGCCGCCGCCGGGCACATGACCCAGGAGGGCAAGCAGGTCGTGGCGCCCGTGTGGGGCATCCCGCGCTCGGCCGGGCCGGCCGGGTCGATCGTCTCGACCGCCGCCGACCTGCTCGCCTTCGCGCGGATGCATCTGGACGGCGGGGTGGCCGCCGACGGCAGCCGGGTGCTGAGCGCCGATAGCGCCGCCGCGATGGCCGAGCACCAGGTCGAGCTGCCGGACAAGCACACGCTGGGCGACTCGTGGGGGCTGGGCTGGGAGCGGGCCGACTGGGACGGGCACCGCCTGATCGGCCACGACGGCAACACCATCGGGCAGGCCGCGTTCCTGCGCATCCTGCCCGAGCGGGGGATCGCGGTGGCGCTGCTGACCAACGGGGGCAACGGCGCGAAGCTCTACGAGGAGCTGTACCGGGAGATCTTCGACGAGCTGGCCGGCGTTCCCGTCCCGCACCCGCTCGGACCGCCGGCCACCCCGGTCGACGTCGACCCCACGCCGTTCGTCGGGGTCTACGAGCGGGCCAGCATCCGCCAGGAGATGAGCGTGGGCGACGACGGACCGGTCATGCGGTTCAGCATCACCGGGCCGCTGGCCGAGGTGCTGCAGGAGAAGCCGGTCGACTACAGGATGGTCGCGGTCGAGCCGAACCTGTTCGTCTGTCAGGACCCGGCGACCGGCAACTGGGTGCCGGCCACCTTCTACGAGCTGCCCACCGGCGAGAAGTACGTGCACTTCGGCGCCCGGGCCACCCCGCGATGCGCGAGCTGACCTTCGAGGACGTGACCGTGCGCTTCGGCTCGCGCCGGCTGGGCACGGTCGCGGTCGACGGTGTGAACCTGGTCGTGCCGGCCGGGCAGGTCGTCGGGCTGGTCGGTGAGAGCGGATCGGGCAAGTCGACGCTGGCCCGGGCCGCGGTCGGCCTGGCCCCGCTCACCGGCGGCCGGATCCGGCTGGACGGCCGGCCCGTGCAGGCGTTCAAGAACCGGCCGTTACAGATGATCTTCCAGGACCCGTACTCGGCCCTCGACCCGCGGATGAGCATCGGCGCCTCGATCGCGGAGGCGATGCCGCGCGGCGAGCCCGACCGGCGGGCCGAAGTGGGCCGGCTGCTGGAGCTGGTCGGGCTGTCGGCGGACCGGGCCGGCGCCCGCCCGGACGAGCTCTCCGGCGGCCAGCGGCAGCGGGTCGCGCTGGCCCGCGCCCTGGCCGGGCGGCCCGAGGTGATCGTGGCCGACGAGATCACCTCGGCGCTCGACGTGTCGATCCAGGGCGCGGTGCTCAACGTCGTCCGTGACCTGCAGCGCGAGCTGCGGCTGACGATGCTGTTCATCTCGCACAACCTGGCCGTGGTGCGCTACGTCAGCGACATCGTCGCGGTGATGCGCCACGGCCGGATCGTCGAGTACGGCCCGGTCGAGCAGGTGCTCATGGACCCGCAGCACGAATACACGCGCGAGCTGCTGGAAGCCGTCCCACGGCCCGGCATGCCGCTCGGGAACTGACCGATGCCACTAGGCTCCGGTGGCATGACCCAGCTGCCGCGCGCCAGCCTCGGGCGGGTCCTCGACGACCTCGGGGCCACGCTGCTCGACCTGGTGCACGGCGAGGTCCGCTCGACCGAGCCGATCGCCGGGATCGCCATCCACGACCCGTACGACGAACCGCATCTGCCCTCGCCCGCCCTCGTGCTCGGCGTGGGCCTGCGCGAGCCGGGCGAGATCGCGGCGCTGCTGCGGGCGCTGGGGGAGCAGGGCGCGGCCGGGCTGATCGTCCGGGCCCCGGTTCCGGCCGGCGACGATCTGCGGAAGGCGGCCGAGGAATCGGGCGTGGCGCTGCTGGCGCTGACCCGCGGCGCTTCCTGGGCCCAGCTGGCCGCGCTGCTGCGTTCGATGCTCAGCCAGGGCGATGTCGGGGACGCCGGCGACGAGATGCTCGGCGGCATGCCCTCGGGAGACCTGTTCGCGCTGGCCAACGCCGTGGCCGCGCTGGTCGACGCGCCGGTCACGATCGAAGACCCGGACTCGCGCGTGCTGGCCTTCTCGGGCCGCCAGGAGGAGGCCGACGAGTCGCGGGTCGAGACGATCCTCGGCCGTCAGGTGCCCGAACGCTACGCCCGCCTGCTGTCTCGGGCCGGGGTGCATCGCGATCTGCACCGCAGCGCCGATCCGGTGTTCGTGACCCCACCGCCGAGCGCGCCCGGCGACTTCTCGGTGCCACGGGTCGCCGTGGCCGTCCGGGCCGGGGACGAGTTCCTGGGCTCGATCTGGGCCGCCGTGCACGAGCCGCTGACCCCCGACCGGTCCCGCGCCTTCAGCGACGCCGCCAAGCTGGTCGCGCTGCACATGCTGCGGTTGCGCGCGGGCGCCGATGTCGAGCGCCGATTGCGTACGGAGTTGGTCGGCACCGCACTGGAGGGCGGCACCGGGGCCCGCGACTCCCTGGCCCGTCTCGGCCTGGCCGACCAGACCCTGGTCGTGCTCGCCCTGACGCCGGCCGAGCCGGAGGGCGCAGCCGACCGTTCCGGGCTGGCCGCCGACCGGCAACGCCTCACCGACGCGCTCGCGATGCACCTCAGCGCCGTGCACGCCGCGAGCGCGGTGGCCCTGCTCGGCGACGTCGCCTACGGGCTGCTGCCGGTGGCCACGTCGGAACGGGCCGTCCGGGTCGCCACCGAGTTCCTGGACCGGGTCGGCGACCGCGTGCCGGCCGTGATCGGGGTGGGCCCGACCGCGACCTCGGTGGCCCAGCTGGCCGTCGCGCGGGCCGATGCCGACCGCGCGCTGCGGGTGCTGCGCGCCGGGTGCGGGCTGCGGGTCGCGCGGCTGGGTGACGTCTATACCAAGGCGATGGTGCTCGACGTGCGCGATCTGGTCGCCGCCCGTGGTGACGAGCCGAGCGGGCCGCTCGCGAAGCTGCTCGCCTACGACGCCGAGCACAACGCCAACCTGGTCGAGACGTTCGCCGCGTGGCTGGACGCGTTCGGCGACGCGGTGGCCGCGGCGGCCGCCCTGCACGTGCACCCCAACACGTTCCGCTACCGGCTGCGCCGCCTGGCCGAGGTGGGCGAGATCGACCTGGCCGACCCCGAGGCCCGCTTCGGCGCGATGCTGCAGCTACGGGTGTTCTCGGCGTAGCGCGCGGTCGGACTCGGCGTAGCGGACGAGTCGAGGGGCCCCGACTCGTTCGGCCGCACCATGACACGGGTACCCGGTTACCGGCAGGCTTCGCGCTAAGACCCGCGAGGCGAGGGGGAACAACCGTGGCACGTCGTGCGCAGATCGAGGACCTGGTGTCGGTGGCGGCGCCCGAACAACCCGCGCTGAGCCCGGACGGCGGCCGGATCGCGTACGTGCTGCGCGCCGCCGACCAGAAGGCCGACCGGGTCACCCGCGAGATCTGGCTGGCCGGCCCGGACGGCTCCGGCGCCCGCCGCCTGACCCGCGGCCCGGCCGACACCTCACCGGCCTGGTCGCCCGACGGCCGGCAGATCGCGTTCCTGCGCGGCGGCGCCGGCCCGGCCCAGCTGTGGCTGCTGCCCGCCGACGGCGGTGAGGCCGAGCCGGTCACCGACCTCCCGCTGGGCGCCGGCGCCCCGATGTTCAGCCCCGACGGCACCAGAATCGCCTTCTCCGCCCCGGTCTCGGTGACCGGCGCCGAGAAGAGCGCCCCGATCGTCACCGCCCGCCTCGACTATCAGGCCGACGGTTCGGGCTGGCTGCGCGACCTCCGTACGCACCTGTTCGTGCTGGATCTGAAGACCCGCGAATGCCGCCAGGTGACCGAGGGGGACTGGCACGCGGGCGCCCCGGCCTGGTCGCCCGACTCGACCCGGCTGGCCTTCGCGGCCGCGACCGCCGAGGACGCCGACCTGATCCTGCGGGCGCCGGTGCACGTTCTCGACGTCACCGACCCCAAGGCGCGGCCGGTGGTGGCCGGGCTCGCCGACGGGCTCGCCGGTGCGGTCGTGTGGACCCCGCCGGGCGACGCGCTGCTGGTCGTCGGCACCATGGGCGCCCCGGTCGGGCACGCCGGCCTGCTCTATGTCCCGCTCGACGGCGGCCCGGTGCGCATCCTCGCCGACAGCCTCGACCGCAACGTCATGCCGGGCGGTCCGGCCTACCCCGGCGCGGTGCCACGGTTCGCTGCCGACGGCCGTACGGTCCTTTTCTGCGTACGGGACCGGGGTTGCTCGCACCTCTACGCCGTGCCGATCGACGGGGGCGCACCCCGGGCCGTCGTGGCCGGGGCCGGACGCGTGGTGTCGGGGCTGTCCATCGCCGGGGACACCGCGGCCATCGCGCTCGCGACTCCCACCTCGTACGGGGAAATCGTCACCGTCGACGTGGTGACCGGCGTCGAAACCGTGCGCACGACTCATGGATCGGTCTTCGGCGACGTCGAGCTGTTCGCCCGCGAGGAGCGTGAGTTCACCATCTCGGACGGCACCGTCGTGCACGGCTGGCTGATCCGCGACCCCGAGGTCACCGGCCCGCGGCCGTTGCTGCTGGACATCCACGGCGGCCCGCACAACGCGTGGAACGGCGCCGCCGACGACGTCCACCTCTACCACCAGGAACTGGCCGCCGACGGCTGGAACGTGCTGCTGCTCAACCCGCGCGCCAGCGACGGCTACGGCGAACGGTTCTTCACGGCCGCCCTCGGCGCGTGGGGCGAGGCCGACGCCCGCGACTTCCTCGAGCCGCTCGACCAGCTGGTCGCCGACGGGGTCGCCGATCCGGACAAGCTGGCGGTGGCCGGCTACAGCTACGGCGGCTACATGACCTGCTATCTCACCGCCATCGACGGACGGTTCGCGGCCGCGGTCACCGGGGGCGTGGTCAGCGACCTGACCAGCATGGCTGGCACCTCGGACGACGGGCACCTGCTGGCCGCGATCGAGCTCGGCGGCCGGCCGTGGGAGGTGCCCGAGCGCTACGCCGCGATGTCACCGCTGACCCGGGTCACCGAGGTCACCACCCCCACCCTGATCATCCAGGGCGACTCGGACCTGCGCTGCCCGGTCGGCCAGGCCCAGCAGTGGCACACCGCGCTGCGCGAGCGGGGCGTGCCGTCCGAGCTGGTGCTCTATCCGGGCGGTTCGCACCTGCTGATCGTCGAGGGGCCGCCCTCGCAGCGCCTCGACTTCAACCGGCGCATCGCCGAATGGGTGCGCCGCCACACCAGCGCCGGCCGCAAGCCGCTGGACGCCGGGCACTGGCAGCGCCGCCTCGACGTGCTCGCCAAGCGCCACGGCCTGCCCGGGGCGGTCCTCGGCATCTCGCGCGGCGACGAGCTGGTCGAGGCCGCGTACGGAATGGTCAATGTGGACACCGGCGTCGAGGCCACCACCGACTCGGTGTTCCAGATCGGCTCGATCAGCAAGGTCTGGACGGCCACGCTCGTGCAGCAGCTCGTCGACGAGGGCAAGCTCGAACTGGACGCCCCGATCGCCGACGTGCTGCCCGAGCTGACCCTGTCCGACCCGGGCGTCGCGGCCAAGGTGACCATGCGGCACCTGCTGACCCACACCAGCGGCATCGACGGCGACGTCTTCACCGACACCGGCCGCGGCGACGACTGCCTGGAGAAGTACGTCGACGGCCTGCGCGACGTGACCCAGAACCACCCGCTCGGCGCCACCTGGTCGTACTGCAACTCCGGTTTCTCGCTGGCCGGGCGGGTGGTCGAGAAGCTGACCGGCGGCACCTGGGACGCCGCCCTGCGCGAGCGGATCAGCACCCCGCTCGGCCTGCGCCGCACCGGAACCCTGCCCGAGGAGGCGCTGCTGCACCGGGCCGCCACCGGTCACCTGCCCGGTCCGAAGGTCGCCGCGGTCTGGACGCTGCCCCGGGCGCTCGGCCCGGCCGGGCTCATCACCGCCACCGCGGCCGACCTGCTGGCCTTCGCCCGCCTGCACCTCGCCGGCGGCCTGGCCCCGGACGGCACCCGGCTGCTCAGCGAGGCCGGCGCGGCCGAGATGACCGCCGAACAGGTCGAGTTGCCCGAGAAGTACACGCTGGGCGACTCGTGGGGGCTGGGCTGGATCCGCTTCGGCTGGGACGGCCACCGGCTGATCGGCCACGACGGCAACACCATCGGCCAGTCGGCGTTCCTGCGGATCCTGCCCGAGCAGGACCTCGCCGTCACCCTGCTGACCAACGGCGAGGGCGCCCGCGACCTCTACCAGGACCTGTTCGCCGAGATCTTCGCCGAGGTGGCCGGGGTGACGATGCCGCGGCCGCTCACCCCGCCCGCGACGCCGGTCGAGGTCGACATCACCGAGCACCTGGGCACCTACGAGCGGGCCAGCATCCAGATCGAGGTCCTCGAGGGCGCGGTTCTGCGGATGACCACCACCGGGCCGCTGGCCGAGCTCACCCCGGAACCGGTGCACGAGCTGGAGATGGTGGCGGTCAAGGACGACCTTTTCCTCGTACGCCTTCCCGAAAGCAGTTCCTGGGTGCCGGTGTTCTTCTACCGGCTGCCCACCGGCGAACGCTATGTGCACCTGGGTGTGCGGGCGACCCCGAAGGTGGCGTGAGATGGACCTGTCCGCGATGCTGGCCGACCTGCGGGAGCTGGTGACCTGCGAATCACCCTCGGACGACCGGGCCGCCGTGGCCCGCAGCGCCGAGGTGCTGGCCGGGGTCGGCCGCCGGCGGCTGGGCGTGGAACCCGAGCGGATCGTCCTCGACGGGCGTACCCATTTGCGGTGGCGCTTCGGTTCCGGCCCGCCCCGGGCGCTGTTGCTGGGCCACCATGACACGGTGTGGCCGATCGGATCGCTGGAACAGAACCCGTACGCGGTGGATGACGGGATCGCGCGCGGGCCGGGCTGCTTCGACATGAAGGCCGGTGTGGTGCAGGCCCTGCACGCGGTGGCCGCGCTGCCCGACCGGGACGGCGTGAGCGTGCTGATCACCGGCGACGAGGAGCTCGGTTCGCCGTCGTCGCGCGAGCTGATCGAGAAGGAGGCCGCCGGGTGCGCGGCCGCCCTGGTGCTGGAGGCCTCGGCCGACGGGGGTGCCCTCAAGACCGAGCGCAAAGGCGTTTCCCTCTATCGCGTACGGGTTCTGGGCCGTGCCTCGCACGCCGGGCTCGAACCGGAGGCCGGCGTGAACTCCACAGTGGAGCTGGCTCACCAGGTTCTCGCCGTGCAGGCCCTGGGCGACCCCGCGCTCGGCACGACGGTGGTGCCGACCCGGATGACCGCGGGCACCACCACCAACACCGTTCCGGCGGCGGGGGAGTTCGCCGTCGACGTCCGCGCCCGCACGGTCGCCGAGCAGGAACGGGTCGACGCGGCGCTGCACGCGCTGACCCCGGTGGTGCCGGGCGCGCGAATCGTGATCGAGGGTGGCCCGAACCGGCCGCCGCTGGAAGCCACGGCCTCGGCGGAGTTGTTCGCGCGGGCGGTGGCGATCGCCGGACGGCTGGAGTTGCCGCCGCTGGCCCGGGCCGCCGTGGGCGGCGCCTCGGACGGCAACTTCACCGCGGGCGTCGGCACCCCCACCCTGGACGGGCTCGGGGCGGTCGGCGGTGGCGCGCACGCGGCCGGCGAACACGTGGTGGTCGCGGAGATGCCGCGCCGCGCCGCGCTGGTCGCGGAGCTGCTGCAGGAGGTGATCCGCCGATGAGCGATCTGCTGAGTCCGGCCACCGCGGCCAAGTCAGCGGCCGAGGCGGCCGGGGTCGAGGTGCGGATCCTCACCGAGCTGGCCGAGCTGCACGACGTGTGCCGGCTGTTCGACTCGATCTGGCAGTCCGACCCGGCCGACCCGCCGGTGACCCGGGACCTGCTGCGCGCGATGAGCAAGGCCGGCAACTACGTGGCGGGCGCGTTCGACCGTACGGGCATGATCGGGGCCTGCATCGCCTTCTTCGGCCCGCCCGAGCGCCGCGAGATGCACAGCCACATCGCCGGGGTCACACGCGCGGCGCGGGGCCGCAGCGTCGGCGGGGCGATCAAGCTGCACCAGCGGGCGTGGGCGCTGCGCCAGGGCGTGACCACGATCAGCTGGACCTTCGACCCGCTGGTGGGCCGCAACGCGTACTTCAACCTGGTCAAGCTGGGCGGCGAGCCGGTGCAGTACCTGCCGCACTTCTACGGCCCGATGAGCGACGGCATCAACAGCGCCGACGACACCGACCGGCTGCTGCTGCGCTGGGACCTGGCGTCGCCGCGGGTCGACCTGGCCGTGCAGGGGCTGGCCTCGCCCGTGGACGTGACCGGGGCAGCCTTCGCGCTGGAACGCACTCCCGACGGTGAACCGGCTCCGCGCCCGGCCGACACGCGGACCGTGCTGGTCGCGGTGCCGGCCGACATCGAGACGCTCCGCCGGGAGGATCCCGCCTGCGCCCGGCGATGGCGATTGGCCGTACGGGAAACGCTTGCTCCTCTCATCGACGGCGGGGCGCGGGTGACCGGATTCGATCGGGCCGGCTGGTATGTGGTGGAGAGGCAGGGTTCATGAAACTCAGCGGGATCGAGATGCGCCGGATCCGGATGCCGTTGGTGGCGCCGTTCCGCACCTCGTTCGGCACCGAGACCGAGCGTGACGTGCTGCTGCTGCGGGCGGTCACCGACGAGGCCGAGGGCTGGGGCGAATGTGTCGCGATGAGCGATCCGCTCTACTCCAGCGAATATGTGGAGGCGGCGGCCGATGTGTTGCGCCGCTACCTGATCCCCGCACTCGCGGCGGTCGAGCCGGCGTCGGCCATCGATGTTGCCCCGGCGCTGCACAAGTTCAAGGGCCACCGGATGGCCAAGGCGGCGCTGGAGACCGCGGTGCTCGACGCCGAACTGCGCGCGGCCGGCCGCAGCTTCGCCCGCGAGCTCGGGGCCACCGCCGACCGGGTGCCCTGCGGGGTGTCGGTCGGCATCATGGACTCGATTCCCCAACTGCTCGACGCGGTCGACGGCTATCTGGCCCAGGGGTACGTCCGGATCAAGCTGAAGATCGAGCCGGGCTGGGACGTCGAGCCGGTCCGGGCGGTCCGCGAGCGCTTCGGCGACGACGTTCTGCTGCAGGTGGACGCGAACACGGCGTACACGGTCGGGCAGGCGCCGCTGCTGGCCGCGCTCGACCCGTTCGGCCTGCTGCTGATCGAACAGCCCCTCGACGAGGAGGACGTGCTCGGCCACGTCGAGCTGTCTCGCCGCGTGCGCACCCCGATCTGCCTGGACGAGTCGATCGTGTCGGCCCGGGCCGCGGCGGACGCGATCCGGCTCGGCGCGTGCAGCATCATCAACGTCAAGCCGGGCCGGGTCGGCGGCTATCTGGAGGCGCGCCGCATCCACGACGTGTGCGTGGCCAACGGCATCCCGGTCTGGTGCGGGGGCATGCTCGAGACGGGGCTGGGGCGGGCGGCCAATGTCGCGCTGGCCGCGCTGCCCGGTTTCACGCTGCCGGGGGATACGTCGGCTTCGGACCGCTATTTCCGTACGGACGTGACCGTGCCGTTCGTGCTGGAGAACGGTCACCTGCCCGTTCCGTCCGGGCCCGGCCTCGGTGTGGAGCCGTTGCCCGAGGTGCTGGCCGAGATCACCACCAGCACGGAGTGGGTGCCGCTGTAGCTCCGGCGCGCCTTTTTCCCGGCGCCTTTTTGACGCCGCGCGCTTCCGAAGAAATCCCGCCTTGCGTGCAACCCGCGGAGGGGGTCGTCCCGTAGTAGGGGCGACCTGAACCGAGTGGATGACGAAAGGCGGGTGACCGTGAAGCGGGCTTCCGATCGGGAACGTGAGTTCACCGAGTTCGTGACCGCACGACGCGCGGCCCTGGTCCGTACGGCCGCGTTGCTGGTCTCCGGCGACGCGGCCCGGGCCGAGGACGTGGTGCAGACCGCCCTGACCAACCTGTATCTGGCCTGGTCCCGGGTGCGCCCCGAGACGGTGGACGCGTACGCCCGCCGGTGCGTCGTGAACGCGGCCACCGACGAGCACCGCAGCCTGTTCCGCCGGCGCGAACAGGTGCGGGCCGTGCTGCCCGAGACGGCGACCGACCCGCCCACGGGCGACGACCAGACCATGCTCGCCCTGCTGGCCACGCTGCCCCCGAGCCAGCGGGCGGCAGTGGTGCTGCGCTACGTCGAGGGGCTCACCGTCGCCGAGACGGCCGACGCCCTGCGCTGCAGCGAGGGCAACGTCAAGAGCCAGAGCGCCCGCGGGCTGCAACGGCTGCGCGAACTCTTTCCGCCCCTGCTGAACCCCCACGTTCTGGAAGGAAACCGTCATGCCTGACGTCGAGGACGTCCTGCGTAATCTCACCGTCGCCCCCGGCCGCACCGGGCCCGACGTGGTCGCCGGCGATGTGGCCCGGGGCCGGCGGGCCGCGACCCGCCGCAGCCGTCAGCGCCTCACGATCGCCGGCGGGTTCGTCGCCGTCGTGGCCGCGGCCGCGGTCGGCCTGACCCAGGTCGGCCCCGGTTCCGGTTCGCCGGAGAAGGTCGGCCCCGGTTCCGGTTCGTCGGCCCGGCTCACCCTGGTCTCGTACACCGGCGCGCAGCCGACCGGCTTCGAGGTCAGCACCGTGCCGGACGGCTGGAAGGTCGTCTCGTCCGACCCGTCGTCGTTCGTGGTCGAGCCTCCGAACCGGGGCGATCTGCCGGGGGACAATTCGGGCGCTTTCAGCTTGGAGGGCCGGATCGCGGTCCAGCTCCAGGGCGAGTCGCGGTTCCCGGCCGAGTCCCCGGTGACGAAGGTCGACGTCAACGGCCGGGAGGGCCGCCTCGGTCACCCGTTGGAGTCGGAGGGCAAGCTCTCGGGCACCCGCTGGCTGTTCTTCCCCGACGCCACCGGCCGTGACGTGCAGGTGCAGGTGCCGGAGTCGGTCGGTCTCACCCAGGAGCAGATCGTCGACTTCGCCGAGGGCATCACGGTCACCGCCGAGGCGGTCGAGATCGGCGGCTGACCCGGGCTCTACGCTGGTGGCGGAACGGGTATCGCCGGGCGCCGGGGCGTGGGTACGGTGACCGCATGGCGGACAACGACGGCAGGCGGCCCCTGTTGCGTACGGTGGTCGGCCGGGTGTTGCGCCGCCACCGGTTGGAGCAGCGCCGCACCTTGGCCGAGGTCGCCCGCGAGGCGAACGTCTCGGTGCAATACCTGTCTGAGGTGGAACGCGGCCGCAAGGAGCCCAGCTCCGAGATCCTGGCCGCGGTCTGCGAGTCGCTGCGGATCGAGCTGTCCGACCTGTTGGCCGAGGTCCGCCTCGACCTGGTCGGCCACACCGCCCCGGTGCTCCGCCTCGCCCCGGTCGCCCCGGTCACACCCGTTACTCCCCAGACGCCCGGCCGCTCCGGCAGCGTCATGCTGCTCGCCGCCTGACCCCGGCACGCCGCCTGCACTGAGCCGCCGAACCCAGTCGCCGCCTGCGCTGAGCCGCCGCACTCGGCTGCCGGCCGCGCTGAGCTGTCTCACCCGGCTGCCGGGCGCGGCCAACCGGGTGCGTGTTCGGCTGGTCAGCTGGCGGCGGTCAAGCGGTAGGCGCGCTCGGGGCGTGACGTGATCACCCGGTCGGCCAGGCCGTAGGCGACCGCGTCGGGGGCGGAGAGGGCCATGCTCCGGTCGGTGTCGGCGCGGATCTTCTCGACCGGGTGACCGGTGTGGCGTCCGAGGATGCGGTCCATCTCGGCGCGCACCTTGGCCACCTCCTTGGCCTCCACGGCCAGGTCCGGCAGCGTGCCCCGGGCCTGGCTGGAGGGCTGATGCAGGGTCACCTTGGCGTGGGGGAGCACCGAACGCTTGCCCGGGGTGCCGGCGGCGAGCAGGGCCGCGGCCGCCGACGCCGCCTGGCCGACGCAGATGGTGGCGATGTCACACCGTACGAAATTCATGGTGTCGTAGATCGCGGTGAGGGCGCTGAAGGAACCGCCGGGCGAGTTGATGTACAGCCCGATCTCCTGCTCGCCGGCCGATTCGAGATGGATCAGCTGGGCGATCACCACGTTGGCCACGCCGTCGTCGATCTCGGTGCCGAGGAAGATGATCCGGTCGGAGAGCAGGCGCGAATAAATGTCGTACGCCCGTTCGCCGTTGGGGGTCTTCTCGACGACGGTGGGAATCGTGTACTGGCTCATGCGCTCAATCCCATCGGCTGGCGGGTCATCTCGGGTCGCACGTCGTTCACGCTGTCCAGGACGTGATCGATCAGCCCGTACGCGAGAGCTTCCTCGGCCGTGAACCAGCGATCGCGGCGACTGTCCCGTTCCACGGTCTCGATCGGCTGCCCGGTGTGCTCGGCGGTCAGCCGCAGCAGCGTGGTGCCGACCCGGTCCAGCTGATCGGCGTAGATCTCGACGTCGGCCGCGGTGCCCCCGAAACCGGCCGAGCCCTGGTGCATCAGGATCTGCGCGTGCGGCAGGCTGAACCGCTTGCCCGGCGTGCCCGCGGTGAGCAGGAACTGGCCCATGCTGCCGGCCAGACCCAGCGCCAGCGTGCTGACATCGTTCGGGATCAGCCGCATGGTGTCGTAGATGGCCAGGCCGGCGCTGACCGACCCGCCCGGCGAGTTGATGTAGAGGCTGATCACCCCGCGCGGGTCCTCGGCCGACAGCAGCAGGAGCTGCCCGCACAGCCGGTTGGCGATCTGGTCGTCCACCTCCGTCCCGAGCACGATGATCCGCTGATGCAGCAGCCGCGCCGCCACCTGATCGTCGATGGACCCGGCGTTCCACCCGTTGGGTTGCATGCGATCTCCTAGCTCTCGTCCCCGTCTTCCTGGATCCACCTTGGGAGCCGGGACGGCCGATCTCCAAGCGCATCTGCTGTCAGCAGACGAACCCGGACGGGCTGGTCCGACCGGCCGTATCGTGGCGATGATCGGCGGTTCCGCCGCACCGGGAACTGCGGCCACACTGTGCAGGTGCCCAACCTCGATGCTCGTGCGCCGGCCGGTTCCCAGGCCGGTGCGGCCGTCGTACTCCGCCGGAGCGTCGTGACCGTGGCTGTAGGCGGCGTCACCTTTCTGATCACCAATGGGCTGAACCAGCCGCCGAGCGTGGCGCTCACCTTGTCGATATTGACGGGTGGAATCGTGCTCGTCGTCATGTTGCTGGCCGGCTTCGAGGCGCGGCAGGAATCCGTCGAGACCGCCCTGGGCTTCTACGCCGAAGACGTGCGGACGCTCGCGGCGCAGCGGGACGACGAGATCCGACAGAGCGGGCTGTTGGAGCGCTACATCGAGGAGCAGATCCCGCGCATCATCGGCGAAACGCTCAACCGCAAACAGCGCGAGGACCCGCTGATCCGGGAACTGGCCCACTCATTGAACACGCCGCTGGCCCAGATGGAGGCGATCCTGATCGCCCGGCACGGGGACGGCGCCGGCCGCGACACCGACGACCTGCTTGTAGGCGTCCAGGTGTGCAAGTCGTTCCTCGCGGCCTTCCGGGAGCTGGCGACCCTCGCCCGGGACACGCAGGCTTGGGAACCGGCATCGCTGGCCGACGCGCTCGATCGAGCCGCCCAGCTCTACACGAAACGGCTCGACGGCGACGTGAGCTGCGAGACGCGGATGCCCGAGAGGATCGTCGGGTACGGGAACAACTTCGTCCTCGCGGTCGTGCTGCCCCTGCTGGAGAACGCGGTCGAGGCGAGCCCTCCGTACGGGAAAGTATCGGTCTTCTACCGTGCCACCGACGACGAGAACGTCATCGAGGTGGCGAACGACCTCCGGCCCGGTGTCACGCTCGACCCGCTCATGTACCGCGAATCCTGGAGCTCCAAGCCCGGTCACCTCGGCCTCGGCCTGAGGACGGTCAGCGATCTTCTCTCCACCCACCACGCCGCCGGGATGAGCCACACCGTCGATCCGGCGGGCCGGGTCACGTTCGCCGTGAACCTGCGCCGGAGGAGCGGATGACCGCGCAGGTCCTGGTGGTCGACGACAGCCCCGAGTTCGGGCGGCGCGCGGCCGAGCTGATCACCCTCAAGGCCGGCCTGGCCACCGAGTTCGTGTCCGACGCCGACGCCGCGTGCGCGCTGGTGGAACGGGAGCGGGTCGCGGTCGTCGTGCTGGACGAGCGCATGCCCGAGGTGCCCGGCACCGAACTGTTCCAGCGGCTGCTCGCGGTCCGGCCCGACCTGCGCGCGATCATGCTGACCGGGGAGGCCGACGCCGCCGAGGTAGGGCGCGCGCTCAGCCTCGGCTACAAGGACTACCTGTCCAAGAGCCGGATCGCCGACCTGCCGCAGCGCGCCGCCATGCAGTACCTCGACTTCATGGTCGCCGAGGCCACGGCCGGCAACGACGGGGACCGGAACGGGACGCTGGTGTGGCCGCGCAACCTGCTCACCCGGGTGCTGCGGGGAGTCGAGGTGCGCCGGGCCGCCACGATGGTTCTCGACGAGCGGGTGGTGGGCGAGTGGGTCACCGTTCTGGAACTCAATGCGGGGGAGGAGAGGCGTTTCTCGTACGGACGTACCGACACGCGCACCGTGCAGATCGAGCGGGAAAGCCAGATCGCCCTGAAGAGCGCCCTCAAGGTCAAGTCGACCACGCTCGCGACCATTCTGGAATCGGCCACCGAATCGTCGGCCGCCACCAAGGACCGCCATTCGACGACGGTTGTCCGGGGCGCGACGCAGAGCACCGAGCGTGTGCTGAGTCTGCCCGCGCAGGCGGATTCGGATTTTGTCCGCGTGCGGCATTTCCAGGAGGCGCCGGTCCGCCGCAAACTGCTCGTCACGCTCGTCATCGGATGCGAACGGTGCCGGGTGCGGTCGACCGTGCCGGTGGTGGTGCTCGAGACCACGGGCCAGGTGGCGACCCGTCATCAGGACTATCTCAACGACAATTCGGTGCGGACGGTCGAGACGGGCACGGTCGATCTGCGTTTCCGGGGCGAGGTGTGAGGTAGCCTCCACGCATTGAGACCTGTCAATGACTGGAGGGCGTGATGAAACGTTTCACGACGCTGGCGGCCGGGCTGCTCCTGATCGTGCCGGGTCAGCAGGCCGCCCCGGTCGTCACGGCCGTCTCCACCACGGTGCTGACCACGAACGGGCGGACGGCGCTCACCTACACCGGCTACATGAACGGCGAGTCCTTCCAGCAGGACGGCATCGTCACCGACGGCGGGCGGCAGTACGCGGCCTTCTGGGACTCCGACGGCTACGTCAACCTCTCCCGTCGTCAGCTGCCCTCCGGCGCCTGGCAGAACCTGCGGCTGACCGACTACCGGACCACCTCGACCGACTCGCACAACGTGATCAGCATCGGCATCGCGCCCGCCGACGGCACCATCCACCTCGCGTTCGACACCCACTCGTCGGTCTTCCGCTATCGCAAGTCGGTCGCCGGGCTCACCGGGTCGGCCCCGTGGGCGGCCAGTTCCTTCGGGGCCGTGCAGAGCAGCCTGACCAGCACCAGCATGGCCGTCGTGACGTACCCGCAATTCTTCGCTCATCCCGACGGCACACTGCAGCTCGCGATCCGTACGGGCGTCAGCGGCACCGGCGACGAGGTGCTCTACGAATACCGCGCGGGCGCGTGGACCTACGTCGGTGAGTTCATCGACGGCACGACCTACAACAACAACGCCTACCTGTTCGGCATCGAGTACGACAACACCGACCCGGCCACCCCGTTGCTCCACGCGACCTGGACCGTACGCGAGACCTCGGACGCCAGCACGAACCACGACCTGTTCTACGCGTACAGCCGCGACAAGGGACGCACCTGGCGCAACAACGCCGGCACTGTGGTCGCGACCACCGGAAGCAGCCCATTGGCGTCCAACGCGGCCGGGCTCAAGGTGTGGAGCATCGCCCAGAACCGGGGCCTGATCAACCAGGAGTCCCAGGTGGTCGACGCCGCGGGCATCGTGCACGTGCTCGCCTCGCATCTGCCGGCGTCGGCCCCGAGCAACACCAACTTCACGGCCGCCCGCGAAAGTGCCGTCCTCGTGCACTACTGGCGCGACAAGGCCAGCAAGGTCTGGCACCAGACGTACACGCCGTTCCTGGAACGCTCCTCCCGAGGCGACATCGCCGTCGACGCCGCCGACAACCTGTACGTGGCGAGCGGCGACTCGAGCACGAAGAAGCTGCACATCGAGACCGCGTCCAAGGCCTCCGGCTGGACCGACTGGACGATCCGCTACACGTCGGCCGCGATCTACTTCTCCGACCCGCTGATCGACCACCAGCGCCTCAAGACCCAGAACGTCATGAGCATCTTCACCCCGCGCTACGGCGGCAGCCAGATCGACGTCCAGGACTGGCGCGTCAGCGGCTGAGCTCTTTGACGAGCAGGTCGTCCAGCGCATCGAGGCCACGTTGCTCGGGCGTGGCGTACGGGCTGTCGGTCCGTACGGCCACGTCGCGCAGGGCCGCCTCGATCCGCTCGGAGTCGCCGTCGATCAGAGCCTCCATCAGCCGTACGGTCGGCTCACGGTCGGTGCCGTGGTCGGCCTCGCGGCGACGCGCGATCGCCGGCTGTACGGAAGCGCCGGCGGCGGGGCAGGCGGCGGCCAGCCCAAGAAGAAAGAACTGCGAGGCTTCGGAGTACCAGTCCCACCGGTCGAACAGACGGGGGAGGGCCTCGGCGACCGCCCGCCGGGCCGCAACCGCCTCGGGTGCCTCGATCGCCGGGCGTCCCAGGGCGCGCAGGGTGTCGGCCTGAGCGCAAAGGTCCCGGCGGCCGACGGTGGCGATCAGGAACAGATCGAGCAGGACCCAGGCGCGGTACTTGTCGCCCAGCCGGTCGTCGAGGGCCAGCGTGACAAAGCCGGGCACCGTGCCGGCGGTGTGCGGATAGCAGGTGCCCTGGTGCATGGCGCCGTCGAAGAGCTCGCCGAGCATCTCGCCGGCGTCCTCCCACTCGACGTCCTCGATCTCGTCGGCGTCCAGCAGTTCGGCGATCGCCGCCATCTCGGCCTGTTCATCCGGAGTCGCCCGCGACGCGAGCGGTGGTGCGGACCGGAGCGACCGTGTCCCGCCGACGAAGACGGCGGGGTCAACGGCTGCGAGGGCGGCCCGGCGTTCGATGACCTCCCCGTCGGTCAGCTCATGGACCAAGCCGACCCGGGTGAATGTGGTGAGCACCGTGGCGACGTGGCCTCCGCCGGGGCCGCTGGCGACGCCTCCGTGCCGACGGGCGATGTCTTGGAGCGCAACACCTTCCCCCGTACGGAGGGAAAGGTCGTCCAGCACGCTGAACACGTCCCACCACCCGGCGAATTCGGGCCGTATGCTCGGCTTTCCGTACCACCAGCTGGTCGGGTCGAGGATGAAGTGGTCGACGACGCGGACGGCGACCAGCCGATGCCCGCGCCGCGCGAGTTCGTCCGCCACCGCGTGGGCGGCCTGCGAGGTGGGCAGCGTCAATGAGTACGTCTCCGCGAACTGCTGGTCGGCCACGACGTGATCTCACCACACCGCCTTGTGCCGGGCGGTGACGGGAGGTTAACGTACGCACCGACATCAATCCCTGGCTGCGCCGTGGCTTCGCCGTGCCCGAAGAAGCCGCAGCTCAGCAGGGGTTCGAGAACCACCAACGGGGAAAACTTCATGACATCGAACAACCGTGCCCGCTGGGTGCGGCCGGTTCTGGCTGCCGGTATCGCGGTGGCCGCTTTGACCGCCACCACTCCCGGCGCCGCCTTCGCCGCTCCCACGCCGATCAAAGCCGTTGCGCTTGCCGCCGGTCAGGCCACGTACGAGCAGAAACTCGCCGTTGCCGTGAAGTTCGGCCGCGGCGACGACTTCGCCCTCATCGAGCGCGCCGACCGTGACTTCGTCATCGAGATCTGGAAGCACGTCAAAGACAACCCGGACTACCTCGAGGTCCGCGCGGCCGCCGAGGAGGCCTTCGGCACGGTCGCCGACGCCACCAACCCGGCCGCCACCGACCTGGCCTGCTACGAGTTCATCACCACCGGCGTGTTCGCGGCTTTCAACCGTGATGTCGACCGCGAGCGGCGTGAGGCCGAGGCCAAGCGGCTCTCCGACCAGGCCCGGGCCGCCGCCGCGGCCAGCATCGACGTCGTGGCCGGCTCCGACCTGCTCAACGGCACCGACGCCGACTTCATCCGGCTGATCTGGGAGCGCGTCGCCGAGGATCCCAAGTGGACCGAGGTCAAGACGGCCGCGGCCGCCGCTCGTAACGGCACCGCCGAGGAGCAGGCCCAGTTCATCGCCTCCGGCATGGCGGCCGCCGCCAAGCAGGCCGTCGACCGGCGGATCGAGGAGGACGAAACCCGTACGGAGGCCGAAAAGGCGGCCGCCCTGGCGCGCGCGGCCAAGCAGTTGGCCGCGAACCGGATCGGCCTGCCGGTCACCGAGCAGCTGCTCGCGATGCCCGACCGCGACTTCGTGACCGAGGTCTGGAACTTCGCCGTCGCGGACAGCGAGGTCGAGGCGGCCGCCATCGCCGCCGCCCGCAGCAACGACCCGGCGGTGTGGAAGGCGTTCATCGACTCCGGCATCCACGCCGCCAAGAACCGTGACATCGAGAAGGCCCTGGCCGCGGCCGAGGCCGAGGACCGCCGCCTGGTCGGCGAGATCGTGACCCGGGCCGAGAAGGTGCCGGCCAACCGCAACCTCGCCCTGGCCGCCCGCAACGCGCTGGCCGGCAACGCCCAGGTGGTCGCCGACTTCCTGCGCGTCGGGCAGTACGAGGTGCGCCCCGACCTGCCGCAGCGCCTCCAGGTCGGCCACACCGGTCAGTGCCTGGCCGTGCCGTCGGCCTCGATGGACACGAACACGCAGCTCATCCAGTGGCCGTGCGGCGCCGGCAAGGAGCAGGGCTGGGTCTTCTACCCGAAGACCGGTGGCTACTACGAGCTGCGCAACTTCAACAGCGGTCAGTGCCTGGCGATCGGCGGCGGGTCGAAGGCCCCCGAGGGCCGCGCCATCCAGTGGACCTGCAACAACGGTGACGAGCAGCTGTGGACGCTGGCGTCGGACAGCACCGGCCTGACCCGGGTCAAGAACAAGAACAGCTCGATGTGCCTGGCCGTCCTCGACGGCTCGACCGCCAACGCGGCCAAGATGGTGCAGCTGGGCTGCACCACGGCGACCTCGATGGGCTGGAACGTGCGGGCCCGTGGCCTGGTCAACGTCGAGGCGGTCTCACTCAACGGCGACGCCTACCAGGACCTGGTCGCGACCGAGGTCTCGACCGGCCGGCTCTGGCTCTACCCCGGCACCAAGGCCCGCGACGCGTTCGGCACCCGCGTGCTGATCGGCACCGGCGGCTGGAACGGCATGGACAAGCTGATCACCGGCACGTTCGACGGTGACCAGTACGAGGACGTGGTCGCGGTCGAGAAGTCGACCGGCATCCTGTGGCTCTACCCGGGCACCGCCAACGGCACCCTGGGCGCCCGCGTGAAGATCGGCAACAGCGGCTGGAACTTCATGGACCGCATCGCCGCCGGCCACTTCAACAACGACCCGTACCTCGACATCACCACCGTGGACACCCGCGACAACAAGCTCTACCTCTACCCCGGTACGGCTTCCGGCGTCCCCGGCGCCCGGGTCGTGCTGAACGGCGGCGGCTGGGGCGGCAACAGCAAGAACACGGTCGGCCGGTTCAACCGGGACGCGTTCGACGACATCGTCTCGGTCGAGAACTCCACCGGCAAGCTGTGGCTCTATCCGGGCAACGGCAACGGCGCCCTCGGCACCCGCGTCGAGATCGGCACCGGTGGCTGGAACGGCATGAACGAGCTCACCGTGGGCCGCTTCAACGGTGACGAGTTCGACGACCTGGTCGCCACCGAGAACGCCTCGGGCAAGCTGTGGCTCTACCCGGGCACGACGGCCGGTCCCGGCGTCGGCAGCCGGGTCGAGCTCGGCATCGGCGGCTGACCCCCACTCACCGCCGCAACGGCGACGGCCCGCTTCCCGTACGGAGGCGGGCCGTCGTCTTTTGAAACGGGAGTCAGCCCGACTGCGGGCCGAAGCGCAGGTGCTGGGTGATGCGGTAACGGTCGCCGCGGTACACCGAGCGGGCGTGCTCGATCACCCGGCCCTGCGTGTCCCGCGTGGTGCGTTCGAACAGCAGCGCGGGGGAGTGCGGCTCCACACCCAGCAGTTGTGACTGGTCGGCGCTCAGCAGGGTGGGCTCGGTGGTCTGCACGGCCTCGGCCGGGATCACGCCGTGGTGCTCGCGCAGCCGCTGATAGAGCGTCCCCTCCAGAAAGTCCTTCTCGGACAACGCGGGGGCGACCGACACCGGCACCCGGATCTCTTCGAGCGCCATCGGAATGCCGTCGACGCGGCGCAGGCGCTGCACACACACGTCGCCTTCGGTCACCCCGTACGCCAGCAATTCGCTCTGCCAGACACCCTCGGCCGGGGGCAGGTCGGCGCTCGACGGCACCTCCTGCGAGATCTTGCCGAGCGCGCGGAACGTGCCGCGCCCGTGACGGCGGACGAGCAGGCCTTCGCCGGTCAGTTCCTCGATGGCGATCCGTACGGTGGGTCGCGACGTGCCCAGACGCACGCTGAGGTCACGCTCCGACGGCAGGGCGTCGCCGGGGGTCACCGTGCCGACGAGCTCACGCAGACGCTCGCGTACCTCACCTCGCCTCACCGCCTGCACTCTGCCGGGGAACTCCGGGCAAGTCACCTGTGCCACGCCTTAAATCCACAACCATGCATTGACGTACGTCGTGATGGTGGCGTTTCTTTACCAGTGGTAAACATCCCCACGCGGTTAGGAGACCCACCCCCATGGGCCGCTCACGCACGCTCGTTCTCGGCGCCACCGTCGCCACCGTCACCGCCGGGCTCGGCATAGCCGTGGCTTCCACGAGTGACGCCGCGGTCGCCTGCGGCAGCCTCTTCGACGACTTCAACTACGCTTCCCGTACGGATCCCGCCCTCGGGCAACGAGGCTGGAGCATCCGTACGGCCAGTGGCGGTCCGGGCGTCCCCGGTGCCGGCTGGCGCGCCGACAACGTCGCCTTCCCCACAGTGGACGGCCAGAAGGTCGCTCAGCTGACCGCGACCACCAACGGCACCGCCGCCGGCACCACGCACGCCGAGTTCTCGCAGAGCCAGCGCCGCTTCCTGGCCGGCACCTACCTGGCCCGCATCAAGTTCAGCGACGCGCCGGTCAGCGGCCCCGACGGCGACCACGTCAACCAGACCTTCTATTCGATCTCGCCGCTGGCCGCCCCGCGCGACCCCAACTACTCCGAGCTCGACTTCTCCGAATACCTGCCCAACGGCGGCTGGGGCGAGGCCGGGCCGATCAACTATCAGACCAGCTGGTACACGTACGTGGCCGACCCCTGGTACGCCGACAACCAGCACAGCCAGCAGGCCCGCAGCATCGCGGGCTGGCACGACGTGCAGGCCACGGTCGGAGACGGCCACGTGAAGTACTACATCGACGGCCAGCTGGTGGGCGACCACTCCGGCAAGTTCTACCCCCGGCAGAGCATGTCGATCGACTTCAACCAGTGGTTCATCGACCTGGCCGGCCGCGCCGCCGGGGCCAACGCGGTCTGGCAGCAGTCGGTCGACTACGTCTTCCACGCCAAGAACCAGATTCTCAGCCCGGCCCAGGCGTCGGCGGCGGTGGCGTCGTACCGGTCGTCCGGAACCACCCACACCGACACCGTCTCGACCGCCGGGGACTGCACGGTCACCACCCCGCAGCCGACCGCCACCACCACCCGGCCGCCGACCACGCCTCCGGCGACGACCGCTCCTCCCGTTCCCGGCACGCAGGCCTGGGCGCCCGGGGTGGCCTACGCGCGCGGGCAGGTCGTCAGCTACCAGGGCAAGCGCTACGAGTGCCGGATCGCCCACACCTCGCTGGTGACCTGGGAACCGCCGAACGTCGCCGCTCTCTGGCTGCCGCTGTAGCACCTGTTTCACGGCTCAGAGGGCGGCGAACAGGCACAGCGTTCTGATAATCTGCCCGGCTGCCCAACGGAAGGCCGAGCGTGCCCCACCTGCCCGATCTCTGGCAACTGACATGGAACGACCTCGACCCGGCCGGCCGGTCCTCAGTCGACCCGGCCGGCCTGGCCGCGATCGTGCGGTCGCTGCCGCCGGCGGCCGAGGTCCCGCCCGCCGGCACCGACTGGCGCCTGACCGACTTCTGGTACGACCAGTTGACCCGGGCGCTGGCCGACCGGCTGGGCATCTGGGTGGCGGGTTGGCGCTACACCTCGGCGACGGACGCCACCGGGCCGTACTGGCGGGCGGAACGTCCGCCCGTCACCACCCCGGAGGAGACCCTGGGCCGGTTCACCGACGCCGTGCTGGCCTGGCACGAGGTGCTGACCGGCTTCTCCGAAGCGACGTGGCCGGTGGCCGCGAGCCGACGCTCGCACTACCCCAGCCACCCGCGGCGCCTGCCGCATCCGAGTCAACTGAGCTGGGCCGAGATCGACGCCGTCGACTTCTTCGACCCGGATACGGTCCGGACCGAGGCGGCCGCGGCCGTCGCGGCGACCCCGCCACCGGCCCGGGACGCCGACTGGCGTCTGGTCGGGCACTGGCTGGAGACGGTCACCGTCGGGTTTGCCGACCGCTACGGCCGCTGGGTGGTCGGCTGGCGCTGGTCGACCGGCGAGGGCGATCTCGACGGCGGCCCGATCGGCAACTGGTGCTGCTTCGCGCACTCCGCCACCACACCCGAAGCGACCGCCGAGGCCATCGCCGCATCCCTCCTCGAATGGCGGGACTGGCTCGACGAACTGGCCGAACGGTTCGACCGCTACCTGCCGATGGCGCCCGGCGACCTGGACGGTTGGGAGCGGGCGGTGGCCCATTTGATCACCGCGGTCGGCGACCGTACGCAATATGACTCGGGCTGGTACGGCTGCTGCAGGACGGTCCTGGGCTGGTTCCTCGAAGCGGCCGGCATCGAGCTCGCGCGCCGGGCCGAACTGCTCACGCACGCGATCGGCGGCCGTTTCCAGAGCTGGGTGGAGCCGCCGAGGATGGTCGTGGAGTCGGTGGCTGAGACACTGGCGCGGCGGGTGACCGTTGACCGAGCCTGATCACTTGGCCGCCTGGCTGCACGTCCGTTCGGTCGTCCCCTGGCGCGACGTCGTTCCGTTCCCGCGTCCGGGCCTTGCCGCGCCCGGCACCTCTGCCCGTCCCGCGTTCAATGCCACCCTTCCCGCGTACGAAGCCGGTCGTCCCGCTTTCGACGCCGCCTCTCCCGCGGGCGAGGCTCATTTTCCCGCGCTGGATTCCCCGGCTCTTCCTGCGTTCGATGTCGCCGCCCGCCTCACACCGGAGCTGACGGCGCGCTGGAACGCGGCGGTCCGGGGCATTCCGTTCGCGGAGTTCCGGCGCGGTCCGGCGTACGCGAAGAACGGCCGCGAGCGGTACGCGCTGCACGCCGACACCGAGAGCCGCTACGCCGACTGCCTGGCCGAGACGGCCGACACGCGGATCCCGGTGACCGCCCGAGCGGCCCGCGCCTACCTCGACGTCGCGTTCTTCCACCCGTACGCCGACGGCAACGGGCGGCTGGCCGGCCTGGTGCTCCAGTTCGTGCTGGCCCGCGAGGGGATCGAACTCGACGACCTCGCCCCGATCCTCACTACCGTGCGCCGAGCCGATGACGCCGAGGGCGCGGCCGGCCTGGCGCGCATGGTCCACGGAACAGCCGAAGCCACCCGCCGCCGCCGAGCGCGCCGATCGCACCCTTCGCACCCGCCGCATCGGCCGAATCCGCCGCACCCTTCGGACCCTTCGGACTCTTCGCATCCTTCACTGACTGAGCCGGTCGCACCCCTTGCCGACTGAGCCGGTCGCACCGACTCGCCGGCTGCGCCACAATGACCTGTGCGCAGAGCAACGGTGACCGGAAGCTCAGGCCTGGTCGGTTCGGTGGTTTCGGAGGCCCTGGAAGCGGACGGCTGGTCGGTCACCGGCGTCGACCGGGCCCCCGGCCGCTGGACGAGCGTCGTCGGTGATCTGCGCGACCGTCCGGTGCGCGAGGCCGCCCTGCAAGGCTCGGACGCCGTGGTCCACGCGGCCGCCCGGCACGCCCCGCACGTCGGCCGGGTCGACGACCGCGAGTTCCGGGCCGTCAACGTCGACGCCACCGAGGCCCTGCTCGAGGCCACCGGTGACCGCCGCTTCGTCTACATCAGCACCACCAGCGTGTACGGCCATTCGCTCGTCCCCACCGACCGGGCCGTGTGGGTCGACGAGAGCCTGCCCCCACGCCCGCGTGACATCTACGACGAGACCAAGCTGGCCGCCGAAGCCCTGGTCACCGCCGCCACCACCTCGGTCGTGCTGCGCATAGCGCGCTGCTTCCCCGAGCCCCCGCCCGTGCTCGCCGCCCACCTGCTGCACCGAGCCGTGCACCCCGCCGATGTCGCAGCCGCAGCCGCGACGGTAACGGAAAGAAGCGACGTGACCGGAGTCTTCACCATCGCCGGCCCGTACGCCTTCACCCGAGTCGACTGCCCGGCCCTGCACCACGACGCGGCTGCCCTGATCGCCGAGCGCCTTCCCGAGGTGGCCGAGGCCTTCCGTACGCGAGGGTGGTCCTTGTCGGCCACCATCGACCGCGTCTACGACTCGACGGCGGCCGCGCACGCCTTCGGTTACCGTCCGGCGTACGGAGTTCACCAGGCCCTTGCCATCGCCCAGCCGGCCCGGTGAGCGGCCAGATGGAGATCGTCGAGCAGTTCGTGCTGGGCAAGACGGGCGATCCGCAGGCGTGCGAGGACGCGATCGTGGTGACCGCCGCCCACGCCGCCGTGATCGACGGCGCCACCGACCTGAGCGGCCGCACCTATGCGGGCCGCCCCGGCGGCTGGTGGGCCATGGCTGCTTGCCGAGACGCAGTCCTGCAGCTGCCACCCGACGCCGACGCCCATGCGGCGGTGGAGGCCATGACCTCGGTTCTCCAAGCCCGTACGGGACCCGGCCTGACCGCCGCCGAGCGCCCGAGCGCCGCGGTCACCGTCTATTCACGAGCGCGCCGGGAGATCTGGCAGGTGGGCGATGTCGGCTTCGCATACCGAGGCTTGCCGGCCACGGTCGGGCAACCGCGCAAGCTGGTGGACCAGATCGCAGCGTCGTTCCGGGCAGCCGTCGTCGCCGCCGAGGTGGCCGCCGGAACATTGACACTCGACTCGGCACCGGAGATCGACCCCGGACGGCTGGGGGCCCGTGCCCTCATCAGCCGCCAGGGAGCCCTGCGCAACCGCATCGGCCCCTACGGTTACGCCGCCATCGACGGCCGCCCGGTCCCACGTCCGCTGGTGAAAGTGCATCCGATACCCGAAGACATCAACGAGCTGACCCTGGCCAGCGACGGCTACCCGCTGATCGGCGAGACCTTGGCCGCCTCCGAGGCCGAGCTGGCCGCGCTGCTCGAGAAGGACCCCTGGTGCGTGGCCGAGCTGGCCGGCACCAAGGGCGTAGGCCCCGGCCAGCTGAGCTTCGACGACCGCGCCTACCTACGCATCCGCATCTGACACCCGCGTTCGTCAGCCTGGAGCGGCGGTCAGTCGGCGAGCAACTCGGCGAACTCGGCCGGGTCGATGATGGGGATGCCGAGCTTGGCCGCCTTGGTCGCCTTGGCCGTGGTGGTCTCGGAGGTGACCAGCGCCGTCGTGGTGGCTGAGACGCTGCCGCTGGCTCGGCCGCCCAGCTGCTCGATGCGTTCGCTCACCGTGGTGCGGGTGTAGCCGGGGACGCTGCCGCTCACGACGTACGTCTTGCCTTCCAACGGCTTTTCGCCCTCGGTCTCGGGGACGCTCATCGTGACGCCGGCCGCGGCCAGACGGTCGATGACGCCGGACATGGCGGCCAGACCGTCGACCACGTGCTGCGCCTTGATGAGGCCCATCTTGTCGATCTCGGCGATCTCTTCGACCGTGGCCGTGCGCAGGGCCTCCATCGTCTTGAACCGGGCGGCCAGCCAGCGGCCGACGCTGCGACCGGTCATGCGGATGCCGAGGCCCGTGATGACCCGGTTGAACGGCTGGCTCTTGCTGCGTTCGAGCGACGCCACCACCTTGGCCGCGTTGAGCTTGCCGAGCAGCACGACCCCACCGGCCTTGGTGTTGCCGACCGGCAGTTCGGCCAGCTGCTCCTCGGTGAGCGTGTAGAGGTCGGCCACGTCGTTGGCCAGCCCGGTGCTGACCAGGGCCACGCACAGAGCCTCGCCCGCGCCTTCGACGTCCATGGCCTCGCGGCTGCACCAGTATTCGAGTGCGTTGGTCGCGCTGCACGACGCGGTGTGGCAGCGCCAGAGCAGGCTCGACTTGTCCCACGGCTCGCCGCACTGCGGGCACGTCTCGGGCGGCGTCCACGGGGTGAGGCCGTGCGGCTGTTCGCCGATGGGCGCGGTCACCCGCGGGATGACGTCACCGGCCCGCCACACGGCCACGGTCTGGCCGATCGCCAGCCCCTGCTCCTCGACGAACTTCGGGTTGTGCAGCGTCGCGTACGTGATCGTGGTGCCGTCGACGAACACCGGGTCGAGCACGGCCCGCAGCGAGATGCGGCCGGTGCGCCCGACCCGGACCTCGATGTCGCGCAGCACCGTCGAGCCGGTGTCGGCCGGGTATTTGAACGCGGCCGCCCAGTAGGGTGTGCGGCTGCCCGAGCCGAGCCGCCGGCGCGTCGATTCCAGGTCGGCCGTGAGCACCGCGCCGTCGATCGGGAACTCGAGGTCACGCCGCAGCTCGCCGATGTGCGCGACGGCGGCGAGCGCGGCCTCGGCGTCGGCGCAGACCTGGATCTCGCCCGTGGCGAGCCGCCCCGCCACGGGAAAGCCCAGCTCGACGGCCCGCCCCATGCGCTCGGAGTGGGAGGCGAAGTCGCCCGAGATGTCGTACGCCGCGAAGGTCATCGGCGCCGCGTAGGCGCGGTCGACGGTGCGGATCGCCCCCGCGACCGCACCCCGCGAGTTGATGAACGCCTTGCCGCCGGCCTCGACCCGGTTGGCGCTGGCCGTCTCGAAGTCGCTGACTGTCATGTAGACCTCGCCGCGGACCTCACCCGTCCACGCCGTCTCGAGCCGCGCGGGCAGACCGGCAACCCCTCGGAGCACCTGTGCGGTGACGTTCTCGCCGGTGCTGCCGTCGCCGCGCAGCGCGGCCAGGGCGAGACGCCCCGACTCGTATTCCACCCGGATCGCGAGCCCGTCGAGCTTCACCTCGACCAGGCAGGAGTCACCGCCGAGGCTTGCCACGAAAGCGCGCACGCCCTCCTCGCCGTTGATCTTTTCGAGCGACATCATCGGCACCGGGTGCCGCACGTCGCCGCCCCCTGAAACCCCGGCCGCGACCTGCGTGGTGATGCCGCGGTCGTCCCAGTCGGGGTGGGCCCTCTTGGCCTCGGCGATGCGATCGAGCAACACGTCGTAGTCGGCGTCGGTCATCACCACGTCGCCGGTGTCGTAGTACGACTTGGCGGCGGTCTGAGCCTGGTCGACAGCAGCGGCAAAGTCAGCCTCGGTGAGGGCGTTCTCCGTCATGCCGACAACCTACGTCCCCCGTACGACAAAACCGCGGACCTCACCCGGCGTCGGCCGCCAGCTGCTGAAGCTCGGTGACCAGCTCGTCGATCCAGCCGCGGGACACCGGCACGACGTGGACGCCGATCTCGACCACCCACCGCAGCGCGCTCATGGTCCAGCACAGCCCGCCGGTCACGAGCTGGTCGTCCACGGTTGCGAGATCGGTGCCGGCCTCGCTCGCGAAGAGCTTTCGCAAGACCTCCGTCCGTACGGCGTCCAGGCTGCCCTGTTTGCGCCCTTCGCGAAGGAGCAGGTAGAGGTCGCCGAGGTGCGGGTGCACGTAGGCGTCCGACCAGTCGATGGTGACGATGCCGCCGCCGGCGGTGTGCAGCAGGTTCTTGGCCTGGAAGTCGCCGTGCACGACCGTCGCGGGTTCGGCCTCGAGGCGGTGCAGGCGGGCCGTCATCGCGCGGATCGGTTCGTCCAGAGCATCGGCCGGAAGACGGGCGGCGGCCGGAAGATGGGCGGCGGCCCGTGCGGCCACGGCCAGAAGGTCGGCGGTGGATCGGCGCAGACCCGCGGCCAGGGTGGGGTCGGACGTGAGGCGGCGGGCGGACTCGACGCGCATCCGGGCCAGGACCCGTACGGCCTCCTCGTAGCCCTCGGCCGTGGGCCGCTCCTCGAGGTTGTCGCCGCCCAGATCCTCCAGCACGATCACTCCGGGACCGCCCTCGGCGAGCAGCCGCGGGGCGGGAATCCCCAGCGGCACAACGAGTTCCCGGTAGCGTCGCGCCTCGCCGGTCAGCTCACCGACACCCCGCTTGGCGATCACCGAACGGTGCGCGGCGCCGGCCAGATCGATCCGCCAGGCCTCAGAGAGCGCCCACCCCCGCAGCAGCCGGCCCCCGACGATGGTGCCGTCCAGCTCGGGAATCCAGTCGGGGATCATCTGGACGACCTTAGCCGGACGAGCCGGATCAGGCAGGCCACCGCGGCCGCGAGGCCGGCTGCGGCGGCGATCCCGATGGTGATGGTCAGCGGCGCCGCGAAGTAGGTCATCTGCGCCCACGTCACGGCCCGCCCGTTGGTCAGGAACGACACCCACTGCGGGTACGTCACGAACACCACCACCGGCGTCAGCGCCGCGGCCAGGCGCAGCCACTTCAGACGGCGGCCGGGCCGTAGCACGCCGAGCACCCCGAGCCCGATCGCCAGCAGCGCGACCAAGGCGAGGGCCAGCTCGATCCACTGCCGTCCGTGGCCGGGCACCGCCGGTTCGCGGCCGTCGGTCAGGGCGACCAGGCCGAGCATGATGTCGTACGTGTCGTCGCGCAGCCCCGCGCTGTCGGTCAGCACCGCGTAGCCGTAGCCGGTGGCCGGGTCGACCGCCTGCACGGCCGTATAGGTGAACAGGTTTCCCGAGTGGACCAGCAGCGTGTGCCCGTCCACCTCGACCGGGCCCCACCCCATCGCGTATCCCGTGCCCGGCGCCGGCTCGTGCATCACGGCCAGGCTGGCCCGTGTCAGCGTCCGCGGCCCGTGCCCGGTCTGGCTGATCAGCCACCGTCCCATGTCGGACGCCGTGGTCACGACGCCGCCGGCCCCACCGCGGAATCCGGGCAGCTCGGGCCGGCGCACCCACCACCCGAACAGCGAGTTGTATCCGTCGGCCACGTCGTCCCCGACGCTGCTCGCCTTCATTCCCAGAGGCGCGAAGACCTTTTCCCGTACGGCGTCAGGAAAGCTCCGCCCGTCCACGACCTCGACCAGCCGGGCCGCCACGTCGTAGTTCACGTTGCAGTATTCCCACCGGCTCCCCGGCTCACCCGCGAGCCGCCCGTCGCGCAGCGCCCCCACATAGCCGGCCAGATCTTTCGCGTGCTGCGTGGCCGCGATGTCCACGGTCCGGTCGGACAGGCCAGAGGTCTGGTTGAGCAACTGCCGTACGGTGGTCCGCCCGGCCCGCTCGTCGGCCATGCGGAACTCCGGCAGATAGGTGACCACGGGCTCGTCGAGCTCGACCCGCCCCTCGTCGACCAGGGCCAGCACCGCCGCCGCGGTGAACGATTTGCTGATCGAGGCCACCCGCATCGGCGTGTCCACGGTGACGCCGTCCCCGAGCGCGCTCGCGTGCACGACCTGGTCGTCCTTGGTCACCACCACCGACATCCCCGGCAAGCCCGTCGCGTCGAAGGCCTCCCGCAGATAGTCGTCGATGGTCGTTCCGCTCGCCCGGGCGGGGCCGGGCCACACGACGATCAGGGACAGGACGAGGGCCACCAGAAGTGTTTTGCGCACGGACCGAACCTAGGAACCGTCGCCCCGGCGTCGCTGCCGTCGATCGTCAGCGATGACCCCTGACGAAAGTCAGCCGGCTGTCGGCAGCATCAGCTCCACGGCGACGGTCATCCGCTCGCCGAACTCGGCCCGGCTGTCCACCTCGTGCTTGATGCCGGCCGCGGTGCTGTGCAGGGTGCGGGCCATGTCTTCGGCCCGGTCCTGACCGGCGGCGGAGAGAGCATCCGTGACCATCCGAACGAAGCGCCGCGGATAGTCGGTGACGACCGGCCCGAGCAGGGCCGGACTGGTCTCGATCAGCACGGCGACCTCGGCCGCCACGGCCCCGACGTAACGGCCGGTCCACAGGTCGAAGGCTTCGGTCAGGCGTTCCCGCAGCGGCCGCCCGGCATCGTCGAGCACCCGACCGGCCGCTTCGAGGTCACCGTCGAGGGCGTCGACAACCGCGGCGCGGAACAGGTTCTCCTTGGACGAGAAGAGGAAGTAGAGCCCGGGCCGGGAGATCTCGGCCGCGCGGGCGACGTCCTCCATCGAGGTCTTCCGGTATCCGAAGCGGGCGAACGTGGCGAGGGCGACCGTCAGCACATGCTTGCGGCGCCCGCTTTCGCTCGGGCTCTCGGGCGCCGCAGCAACACTCATCGCGCCACTCTAGCAGCGGGTTGACGTGCTAGACAGTATAGGCAGAGTTTGTATAGTTGAAACATGATCAGAACTCAGTTCGACGCCGGCAGCACCGCCGACGATGTCGCCCGCGACCTCGACCTGTCGGGGGTGCGGGCCGTCGTCACCGGTGCCTCGTCCGGGATCGGTGTGGAGACCGCGCGCTCGCTGGCCCGGGCCGGTGCCGAGGTCACGCTGGCGGTGCGCGATGTCGCCGCCGGTGAGACGGCGGCCCGTGACATCGCCGCCACGACCGGCAACGACCACGTCCGCGTACGGGCTCTCGACCTGCTCGACCGGGGCTCGATCACCGGGTTCGCGGAAGGCTGGACCGGACCGCTGCATCTGCTGGTCAACAACGCCGGGGTCTTCCTCAGCCACCTGCACCGGACCAATGCGGGGTGGGAGCAGCAGTTCGCCGTCAACCACCTCGGCCACTTCGCCCTGGCCGCTGGTCTGCGCAACGCCTTGGCCGCGGGGGCGCGCGAGCGCGGGGAGGCCCGCATCGTCGCGGTCAGCTCGACCGCCCACATGAACTCGCCGGTGGTCTTCGAGGACATCCACTTCGAACGGCGCCCGTACGATCCGCAGGCCGCCTATGCGCAGTCCAAGACCGCCACCTCGTTGTTCGCGGTCGAGGCGTCGCGGCGCTGGGCGTCCGACGGCATCGTGGCGAACGCCGTCAACCCCGGTGGTGTCTCGACCGGGCTGCAGCGGGACTTCACGCCGGAGCAGAAGGACTATCTGGCCGCGGCCGAGGCGGCGGGCGCCTTCGCCTACAAGACCGTCCAGCAGGGCGCCGCCACCACCCTCGTCGCGGCGGTCGCCCCCGAGTTCGCCCGCACCGGCGGTCACTATCTCGACGACGGCCGTGAGGCGCACACCGTCGGCAACGACGCCGATCTGTTCGGCAACAGCCACGGCGTCAAGCAGTGGGCGCTCGACCCGGAGTCGGCGGCCCGGTTGTGGGACGTGAGCCTCGCCTGTTACAGGTAGTGCTCGAGCCCGACCAGCACCAGCAGGCGGCGCAGGTGGCTCGACGGGTGGTCCAGCCGGAACTGGCGTCCCCGGCCGTTCTGGCGGCCCGCGGCCCGGGCCAGGGCGCGCAGCCCGGCGGCGTCGATGAAGGTCAACTGGCTCAGGTTGATGGCGAGGTCACCGCCCGTGTCCAGCCTGCGCTCGATCGCCACTTCGAAAGCCTGCCGGTTCGTCAGATCGACCTCACCCCGTACGTGCAGTGTTGTCATGGAGGTGGAGCGCGCGGCGGCCCCTTTCTGTTACAGCTGCGCGCAGTGACGGGTCGATGCCAGTCTGCCGTGTGCGCAGGCCGGGCCGGTGTCGCCGGAGTCGTACAACTATCGGGGATTTTTTCGTACGCCGCGTCGGCGACCAGGTCTGGATCGACAAGTTCGGCAATGGCGGCGTTTCCTCGGTCGGCAACTCCTTCCGGGCCCGGCTGCCGCTGAGTTGAGCGGGCAGCCCGAGGGCGCAATGGCATTCCCGTGGCCGGGCTGAAGAAACTACGCTGACCGGCGTGGGGGAGGACGCTGCCGACCGCAGTGAGCGCCGTCAGGAGCGCGCCCGCCACCGTGCCAAGGAACTGCGGCAACGCCTCGAAGAGCTCCAGTGGCGCCACGACCAGATCGAGGCCGAGCTCGGGAGCCTGCGGGGCGCGGGCACCGAACAGATCCGGCGGGCCCGTGAGGGACTCGACCGGGCGAGGCAGGCCGCCATCGAGGCGTCCGAGTTCGCGGCCGCGGCCCACGAGTCCGCGGCGATCGCCCACGACCGGGCCGCGCTGCTGAACGAGGCCCTGGCCAAGCTCGAAGGCGCCGACCGTCGACGGCACGAGCGCCGCGCGGCCGAGCACCGCCGCGCGGCCTGTGAGGACCGCGCGGCCGCCCGTGCGCGGAAGGACCAGAACCCCGAAGGCTGAACTCCGTGAACCGCGGGCGCGTACTCCCCGGCGACCGTCCCGGCCGGATCGAGGAGACAGCGATGGAAGATCCCGATGCCACCGCCACCTACCCGCTGCTCTCCGGGGCGGCCGGATTCGCCTGGACCCACCACGACGAGCCGTCCGCGGCCGGCGTGGACGACGAGCCGCCGACCGAGGAGATCCCCCTGGTCCCGGCGCTCGGGCCGGAACCACCGGCCCCGCCCCGGCGGCGCCGGCCGCGTCTGGCGGCGGTGCTGGTCGCCGCCGCGGTGGTGCTCGGTGTGGGCATGCTCGTCATCGCGGGAACGACCGGAAACGAAGACGGGACGCAGGCGACCGGGAACCGGGGCGGGAAGCAGGCGACCGGGAGCGGGGACGGGCAGCGGCAGCCACCGCCAGCGGCCGTCCCGCCGGCGCGGCCGGCGTTCGAGGCGGGCACGTTCGACCTGGTGAGCAGCGTGGGCGAGCTCAACCTGACGCTGGGCCGCCCGGACCGCGGCCCGATCCAGGTCAGCACCCCACCCGGCAGCGGGATCGCCCCGGCCGCCCGGGTGGACGGCACCGACGTCCGCCTCACCACCACGCCCACCGGAGCGCCCGGCACCGGCCGGCTCGACGTGCTGCTCGACGAGCGCATCACGTGGACGATCCGGATGAACGGCGGCGTGCGGGCGGCCACGTTCGTGCTGACCGGCGGCACGGTCCGCGAGGTCGACCTGTCCGGCGGCGCCGATTCCGTCTATCTGGCGCTGCCCACCCCCGACCAGGCGCTGCCGATCACCATGTCGGGCGGCGTCCGCGAGTGGAGCATCCGCACCGAGAACGAGATTCCGGTCCGGGTGCGGGCCCGGTCCGGCGCGGGCGAGGTGAGCCTCTATGGCAAGCGGGAACGCGGCATCGGCTCGGACACCACGCTCACCGCCGGCGACGGCTCCGGCCTGGAGGTCAACGCCGCCGCCGGTTTCGGCTCGCTGGCCGTCAGCTCACGCTGAGAGCGGCGGTCAGCTCGCGCTGAGGGTGGCCGCCAGCTCGCGCTGAGGGTGATGATCAGCTCGCACTGAGAGCGGCATGGGCCCGCAGGGTGCGCCGGACCGCCCAGATGTGGAAGCCGAGCCCGATGCCCCAGCCGACGATCGACCACAGCGGCCAGAAGAACTTCTCCGGCGTGGCGTAGACCCAGGTGAAGATCTGGCCGACGTTGGCCAGCACGTACCAGATGATGTGGGACCACAGGCCCCACCGCAGAGCGGCGTCGTTCTTCTGCATCGTCATGCTCGCAAGCTAGGCGGGAGCTCTTGACGCGTACGGAACAGTTTGTGGACGCCCTCCGGAAAATCGGCATGTCCACTCTGTACCGATCATCGCCATTGATCGATAGCCTCTGATTTCCAGCTCTTTCGACTCACGGGGAGGCCCGCCATGGGCCGAGCGAAGAAGTTCCTGGGAATACTGGCCACGACCCTGTCCGTGGTGGCTCTCGCCGCCTGCGGCTCCGACGACAGCGCCGGCGATCAGGCGGCCGCGCCGGGGCTGCGCAAAGTCACCTACATCACCGGCTTCGGCGCCGCCGGTCGCGACGCGTACGCCTGGATGGCCCGTGAGAAGGGCTACTTCCGCGAGGCCGGGCTCGACGTCGACATCAAGCTCGGCGCCGCCCTCAGCGAGAACCTGAAGGCCCTCGCGGCCGGGCAGGCCGACTTCTCGACGCTCGACCTGACCGGCGGCTTCATCATGGCCGGCCAGGGGAAATACACCGACTTCCGGGCCATCGCGGCGGTGCACCAGCAGACCGTCGTCTCGATCATCGCGCCGGCCGACGGGCCCATCAAGAAACCGGCCGACCTCAAGGGCAAGACGATCGGGGCGGCCACCGGCTCGGTCAACCAGGCGCTCTTCCCGGCGTACGCGAAGAAGGCCGGTCTCGACCCGGCGAGCGTGCGCTGGGTCAACGCCAGTCCGCAGCAGGTCCCGGCGCTGCTGGCCGCCGGGCGGGTCGACGCGCTCAGCACCTTCCTCATCGGACGACCGGGCATCGAGAAGGCGGCGGGCAAACCGATGACCGTCCTTCCGTACGAGGAAT
The DNA here is from genome assembly GCF_016834655.1 of Paractinoplanes ovalisporus. GTDB lineage: Bacteria > Actinomycetota > Actinomycetes > Mycobacteriales > Micromonosporaceae > Actinoplanes > Actinoplanes ovalisporus. Next base: position 1,140,517 of record NZ_JAENHP010000001.1, on the reverse strand, counting down.
TTCTGCCCGATCTCTACGGCAACGGCATCGTCACCAGCACCAAACTGCTCGAGAGCGACCCCGATCTGGTCCAGCGCTTCCGCGAGGCCGCGATCAAGGGGCTGGCCGACGCGATCGCCGACCCCGCGGCCGCGGCGGCGCTGCTGCACAAGGACTATCCGGCCGCCTCGGCCGAGGCCGCCGAAGCCGAGATCAAGCTGATGACGCCGTACACGCAGCCGTTGGGGGCCCTCGACCGCGAGAAGGTCACCCGGGCCATCAAGGTGCTGTCCGACGCCGGTCTGTTCCCGGCCGGGCTGACCGCCGACCAGGTGATGGCGCCGTGAGCTACGCGTTCGACAACGACGACCCGGCCTCCGCGGGCCGCCTGAACGTCCTGTCCGCGATGCTCGACGGCCTCACCACGCGGCGCCTGTCGGGTCTCGGCCCACTGGCAGGGCGGCGCTGCCTCGAGATCGGGGCGGGCGGCGGCAGCGTCGCGGGCTGGCTCGCCGGCCAGGGGGCCGAGGTCACGGCCACCGACATCAACCTGCGGCACCTGCCGCCCGACCCGCCCTACCGGGTGCTGCGCCACGACCTGACCCGCGAACCGCTGCCACCGGGGGAGTGGGACGTCATTCACTCCCGCCTGCTGCTCATGCACCTGCCGCAGCGCCACGAGATCCTGGAGGCGCTGATCGGGGCGCTCGCTCCCGCGGGCGCGTTGCTGATCGAAGACTTCGAGACGACGTACGGGAAAGGGGTCATGCGCGCCCCGAGCGAGACGGACGTGGCCGCGTACGAGGAATATCATGCCGCCCTGGTCGGCAAGGTGCTGCCCGCGCTCGGCAACGACCCGACCTGGGCGAGCCGGGTGCACGCGACGATGATCGACGCGGGGCTGACCGGCGTCGACACCGAGGTGCACGCGCGGTCGTGGCCGGGTGGCTCGCCGGGCGCCGCGCTGATCGTGGCGAACATCGTGCAGCAGCGGCCTGCCCTGCTCGACGCCGGGGTCTCCGAGGCCGTGCTCGACCGGGTGGTCGAGCTGATGGCCGACCCGGGCGTGGTGCTGCGCGGCCATGTCGTCTATTCCACGCTGGGCCGAGCCGGTTCATGAGGGCCGGGCGGGTCGTCGCGCCCCTGGCCGCGACGGTGCTGGCGGTCGCGTTCTGGTGGGGCGCCACGGCGGCCTGGAACATCAAGCCGTTCTTCGTGCCGGCCCCGCCCGACATCGTCGCCGCGTTCCGGCGCGACCCGGGCTACCTCCTGAGCGAGCTGGGCAGCACGATGGCCTCCACCGCGGCCGGTTTCGCGCTGGCCGCGGTGGGCGGGGTGCTGCTGGCCGTGGTGCTGACCACCTCGCGCACGGTCGAACGGGCGATCCTGCCGTTGCTCATCGCCGTGAACGCGATCCCCAAGGTGGCCGTGGCGCCGCTGCTGGTGGTGTGGCTGGGCTTCGGGCGTGAGCCGAAGATCGTGCTGGTCGTGCTGATCTCGTTCTTCCCGATCGTGCTGGCCTCGGCGGCCGGCCTGACCTCGACGCCGATCGAGCTGACCGAGCTGGCCCGCTCGATGGACGCGTCGTTCTGGCAGTCCTACCTGCGACTGCGCCTGCCGTGGGCGCTGCCGCAGATCTTCGTCGGGCTCAAGGTGGCGGTCTCGCTGGCCGTGATCGGCGCGGTCGTGGCCGAGATCAGCAACCCCGACACCGGGCTCGGCGCCGTGGTCGTGCTCTCCAGCACCTCGGCCGACACCCCGCTCGCGTTCGCCGCGATCATTCTGCTGGCCGCCCTGAGCGTCAGCCTGTTCTATGCCATCTCCGCCGTGGAACGCCTGGTCATCCCTTGGGCGCGCGAGATCGCCGGTTGATTTCTCGGATCCGCGAGGGTTTTCCCTATTACGCGGATAGACGTTCGTATATAGCGTGATACGGACCCGCCCACACCCCCCTTTCGGGCGGGAAAGGAGTACGCGAGATGGTACGAAACCCCCTGATCATCGCGCTGGCCGGCGCTACCGCGGCCGCCTCGGCGATGGTCGCGGTGTCCGGCCCGGCCGCCGCGCAGCCGACCGCCCCCGCGGTGGACGCGGTCGCGCAGGCCGACGCCGTGGTCGCCGCCCGCCCCTCCGAGCTGCGGGCGAGCAAGCACGACACCTTCCAGCGCCGTCAGGTGTACAAGTCGCAGGGCCTGACGTACGCGTCCTACGACCGCACCTACAAGGGCTTCCCGGTCAAGGGTGGCGACCTCGTGGTGGTCACCGACGCCGCCGGGCAGACGCGCTACACGTCGGTCGCGCAGAGCAGCCCGATCGGCGAGCTCTCGACCGTGGCCCAGGTCGCCGAGAGTGCGGCCGTCGCGACCTCGAAGGCGCAGCTCAAGACCGTCGACAACGTCGAGGGCACCCGCCTGGTCGTGATCGCGGCCGAGGGCAGTGCGGCCAAGCTCGCGTACGAGACCACGGTCAACGGCACCGGCGCCGAGGGCGTCAGCCGGCTCACCGTCGACGTCGACGCGGTCACCGGCAAGGTGCTGTCCACCGAGGAGCACGTCACCGAGGCCACCGGAACCGGAACCGGCTGGATCAACGGGACGGTCTCGCTCAACACCACCCAGTCGGGCTCGACCTATTCGCTCAAGGACCCCACGGTCACGAACCTGAGCTGCCAGGACGCCTCGACCCGGGTGACGTTCAGCGGCTCCGACAACGTGTGGGGCAACGGCAACGGCACCAGCAAGGAGACCGGCTGCGTCGACGCCCTCTATGTGGCGCAGAAGCAGCACGCGATGCTCTCGTCGTGGCTGGGCCGCAACGGCGCCAACGGCAGCGGCGGCGCCTGGCCGATCCGCGTCGGGCTCAACCAGCAGAACGCGTACTACGACGGCACCCAGGTGCAGATCGGCAAGAACACCGCCGGTCGCTGGATCTCGTCGCTCGACGTGGTCGGCCACGAGCTCGGCCACGGCATCGACGACAAGACCCCGGGCGGCATCTCGAAGGGCGGCACCCAGGAGTTCGTGGCCGACACCATCGGCGCGGCCACCGAGGCGTTCGCCGCCAACGCCAACGACCCGGCCGACTACCAGGTCGGCGAGGAGGTCAACCTGGTCGGCAGCGGCCCGATCCGCTACATGTACAACCCGTCGCTGGCCGGTGACGCCAACTGCTACTCCAGCAGCACCCCCGGCTCCGAGGTGCACTCGGCCGCCGGCCCCGGCAACCACTGGTTCTATCTGCTGGCCCAGGGCAGCGGCGGCAACGGCCAGCCGGCCAGCCCGACCTGCAACAGCTCCACGGTCACCGGCGTCGGCATCCAGACCGCCATCAAGATCATGTACAACGCGATGCTGCTGAAGACCTCCAGCTCCTCCTACGCCAAGTACCGCGTGTGGACGCTGCAGGCCGCGAAGAACCTCTACCCGGGCAGCTGCACCCAGTTCAACGCGGTCAAGGCCGCCTGGAACGCGGTCAGCCTGCCGGCCCAGTCCGGCGAGCCCACCTGCTAGACCCACCCCGGTAACACCGACCGAGGCCGGCGCGTCCCCCCCCGTGGCGTGCCGGTCTCAGTTCATGGTCAGACGGGCGTCGTGCAGGGTGACGTACCAGTCGGAGTCGGTGAAGTCGGGGCCGGTCTCGGGGCCGATGTAGGCGTCGATGTGGCGGTTGCCGCCGAGGCCGGGGGTGAACTCGTCGGTGATCAGCCAGGAACCGCGGCGCAGGGCCGTGCAGGTGGTGGCGGGCAGGGGTGAATTGTCGTCCTGGTGGCCGCAGCCGGTGATGGTGAAGCGGGTGCCGTGGGGGAGCACGCCGGGGTCGGCGGCGGCCGAGACGAACGGTTCGAGGCGGCGGCCGTCGGCGCTGCGCGGGGCCGAGTCGAGCCAGTAGCCGATGTCGTACGACCAGTTCAGGTATTTGCCGGCGGTGGTGAGACCGGTTCCCTCGTCCTGGACCGCCTGCACGAAGTCGTCCGGATAGGTGCCCAGTTCGTCGTCGCCGTTCGCGCAGTCCAGCTTCAAGCAACCGGTGACGTCGGTCGGGTCGCCGTCGTGGAACTTCTCGACCGCCGTGTAGTAGACCGTGATCTCCCAGCCCTCACTGACCCTCTTCGAGTCGCCGCCGGCGGTAGTTGTCGTTGGCCTGGTCGTCGCCGTCCAAGGGCCGAGGGACCACACGGGCTTCGCCGGCGGGCTCAGAACGGGCGGCACGCTCATTGAGGGCGGCGCGCTGATAACGGCCGGCGGTGACGTCAGCGGGGCACCCTCCTCGGGCGACGCCGAGCCACAGCCGGCCGTCAGCATGACGGCTACGCTGCCGCAAAGAGCCAAGCGCAGGCACATCTGCCGAGCATGTCAGTCCGAAGGCGGCCGACCGGGCCGATTCGGCGGCAAAGCCCTCGCTCGTCAGCTCAACGTGAGCGTCACGTCGTCCACGTCGAAGGCGGTGACCCCGTTCCCGGCGGTCTCGCTCGCGGCGAAGCTGACCGTCGCGGTGCGTTCGGTGGCCGACACGCCGGCCACCGAGGTGTGCTGCTGCCACTGCTGGGAGTGGTCGAAGGTGAGCGAGAACAGCGTCTTCGGCGGCGTCCCGGTGATCGACAACCCCACGTTCAGATAGTCGCCGCGGGCCGTCTCGGTCGTGCTGACCCGGGCCCAGAACCCCAGCGTGACGTTGCATCCGGCGGGCACGGTCACCGTGGTGCGGACGACTTCGGTGCGGGTCACATCAAGACCGGCGAGCGCGGCGTACGCCCGTCCGGTGTGCGCGGGCCGGGCCTGGTCGGCGACCACGACCGTACGCGGCCCGGCGGTCCAGCCGGTGGAACCGCGCTCGAAGCTGTGGTTGGGCACGATCTGCCCGGTGCAGGCCGGCGCGGCCTGCACCGGTTGGCCGACGGCCAGGCTGCCCGCGACCAGCAGGAGGGAGGTGACGAGTCTCTTCATGGCTTTCCCCGTTCATCAGACATCAGCTACTGTCGATGTAGGACTCACTCTGCCACCGCCGGCGCCGGTTCGCAGCCCCGCCCCGGCCGTGGGGAACAGGGCGCCAAGGGGGGATCGACAATCCGAGGATGCGCTCCGGCATCGGTGGTAGAAACGAGCCGTGATCGATCGACCCGGGCTCGCCGAGTTCCTGCGCCGCCGCCGGGAATCGCTGCAGCCCGAGGATGTCGGCCTCCCGCGTGGGCAGCGCCGGCGCACGGCCGGGCTGCGCCGCGAAGAGGTCGCCACCCTCTGCCACATCTCCACCGACTACTACAGCCGGCTCGAGCGGGAACGCGGCCCGCACCCGTCCGAGCAGATGATCGCGTCGATCGCCCAGGGCCTGCACCTCTCGCTCGACGAGCGCGACCACCTGTTCCGCCTGGCCGGCCACAATCCGCCTCCGCGGGGTGCGGCCGGCGAGCACGTCAGCCCCGGCCTGCTGCGCATCTTCGACCGGCTCGCCGACACCCCGGCCGAGATCGTGACCGAGCTCGGCGAGACGCTGCGGCAGAACGCGCTGGGCGTGGCCCTCTGCGGCGATCTGACCAGATACACCGGCCCCGCCCGCAGTGTCGGCTACCGGTGGTTCACCGACCCGGAATGGCGGGCCCTCTATCACCCCGACGACCATCCGTTGCACGCCCGCGTCTTCGCCTCGGGGCTGCGCCGGATCGTCACGTTGCGCGGCCCCAAGTCGTACGCGGCTCATCTGCAGAACCTGCTGCTGGAGAGCAACGAGGAGTTCCGCGAGGTCTGGAACTCCCACGAGATCGGCGTGACCTACCAGAACGTCAAGCGCTTCGTGCATCCCCAGGTCGGCGATCTCGAACTCGCCTGCCAGGTGCTTCTCGACCCCGAGCAGTCGCATTCGCTGCTGGTCTACACGGCGGTCCCGGGCAGCGAGAGCTACGAGAAGCTGGAGCTGCTGGCCGTCATCGGCTCCCAGTACGAGACGGTCAGCGGCCGGTCCAGCAGCTGATCTCCATGCCGTCCTCGACCGGGAAGTCCACGCTGACATAGCCGTTTCCGGGTTCCCGTACGTAGGCGAGGTAGTCGCCCATCGAGTCGAACGTGGAGTCGTCGGCGACCACCAGTGCGCCGGGCGCCAGCCGGTCCTCGAGCAGGCGCAGCACCGGCAGGCACAGTTCCTTCCAGCCGTCGAGCAGCACGAGCTGGACCGGTCCCTCGACGCCGGCCAGGGTGGTCAGCGCGTCGCCGGGCAGCACGGTGGCCACGTCGGCGAGCCGGGCCGCGGCCAGGTTGGCCCGGGCCGCCGCCACCTTGGTCGCGCTCAGCTCGGTGCTCACCACGTGCCCGGAGCCGTTGTCACGGATCGCGGCGGCGAGGAAGAGCGTCGAGATCCCGTACGAGGTCCCGAACTCGACCACGGTCGTGGGGCGGACGGCGCGCACCAGGGAGTAGAGCAGGTCACCGCCGCGCTCGGAGATCGGCATGTAGATGCCGGCGAGCAGGTCGGAGCGGGCGGCGGCGGTCAGGGACGGGTCGGGGCGGCCGGGGGAGCGCTCGTCGTCGCGGCCGGCCTCGGCGAACAGCCGGTCGAGCAGGTCGCGGACTTCGGGGGCGTTCAGGGTTGTTGTCATGTGCGCTAGGCTAGACGCAACGTTGCGTACAGGGAAGGGGTCGTGATGCACCGCGGAAACCGGCACGGACGCAGTGAGGCCGCCCGTGAGGCCGTGCTCGAGGCCGCCGACAACCTGGTCGCCGAGGTCGGCTTCGCGCGCGTCACCATCGAGGGGATCGCCGCCCGGGCCGGCGTGGCCAAGCAGACCATCTACCGCTGGTGGCGTTCGAAGACCGACATCCTGGTCGACGCGTTCGTGGCCGACGCCGACCAGGAGCTGACCGAGCACGACACCGGTGACCTGGCCACCGACCTGCGCGCCCACCTGGGGGAGCTGGCGCGGTTCCTCACCGAGTCGGATTCCGGAGCGGTCTTCCGGGCGCTCGTCGGCGAGGCCCAGCACGATCCGGGTCTGGCCGCCCGGCTGCGCGCCGAGATCCTGCCCGGGCTGCGCGCCCGTGACCGCCGGCCGTTCGAGCGGGCACAGGCGCGTGGAGAGCTGCCCGACGATGCCGACCTCGACGCGATGGTGGACCGGGCGGTGGGCCCGATCCACTACCGCGTGCTGGTCACCGGCGAACCGCTGACGTCGGCGATGCTGGATTTTCTGGCCGGTCAGCGCGGCCAGCGCGCCGAGGCGTCGGGGAGCGCGGGGAGCGCGCCCGACGGCGTGTCCTGATACCAGTACGCCGTGGTCGAGATGTCGTCCGACCGCTCGAACAGGCCGTGGTCCCAGGCGCCGATCTGCTGCAGCGTCACGCGCAGGCGCTCGTCGAAATAGATCGGGTCGGGCCCGTGGAAGCGGTAGAGCCCGTGCATCGGCGCCGCCGCCGTCGAGAACGGGGACGCCTTGGTGGTGTCCTGGGTCGAGCGGAACGGGTAGCCGAAGTAGGGTGCGCTGAACGTCTTGACCTCGGGTTCGGGGTCGGCCCGCAGCTCGTCCTGGAACGCCCAGGCGCCGCCCGCGTAGTCCTCGAGCCCGGTGCTGCACAGCGTGGGGAAGTCGGTGTCGCCGTCCACGAAGAACTTGACCTCGCCCTCACCCCACCAGAACCGGGTCAACGAGCTCAGGGCTACGTACGTACCGAAATAGACGCCCTTGCCTTCGACGCCGTCGAGGATGACGTGGTCCTCGCCCGGCGCGGTGGTGCCGTTGGACCGTCGCCACTGCGCGTGGAAGTAGCCCGTCTCCTCCGGCAGCGGGTCGCCGCTCGTGTAGTCGATCTGGAAGAAGATGTGCTCGAGGTCGCCCGGGTGCTGACTCTCCAGCGTGATCCGCGCCCCGGTGCGGAACGGCATCGGGATGTACGAGTTCATGCCGCCGGTCGGTGCGACCACGATCGGGACCGAGGTCACCAGCGCCCGGGTCGCGAAGCCGTTGCAGAAGAAGTCACCCAGCGGCACCTCCACCGACGGGGTCTCGGAGCCGTCCCAGTAGGCCCGCAGCACGAGGTCGCGAAGGACAAAAGGCCCGGCTTCCGTACGGTCGGCGACCGTGATCCAGATGTGCCGGATCACGCCGGGCCCCTCGATGTCGGCCAGCGTCAGGGTCTCGCCCGCGGGCAGCGGCAGAAACGCCGTGCCCTTGCGGCCGACACCGAGCTTCGAGGCGGTCCGCGCGCCGGCGCCGGGCGCCCCGGTCGGGTTCTCGGCGTTGATCGAGCGGCTGCGGACGCCGGGCCGGGGCAGGGTGCTCCACGAGTTGAACAAGAGAGGGGTCCTTTTACTTGATCGAGCCGGCGGTGACGCCGTGGCTCAGGGTGCGCTGGAAGATGAGGAAGAAGACGAGCGTCGGCAGCAGCGACAGCAGCGAGCCGGCGTTCAGCGTGGTGATGTCGATCGAGTGCTGTCCGCGCAGCGTGGACAGGGCGATCGGGACGGTCTGGGACGACGCGTCGGCGAGCAGGACCACCGGGATGTAGAACTCGTTCCACGTCCAGATGAAGAAGAACACCACCAGCACGGCCAGCGTGGGCCGCAGCACGGGCAGGATGATCTTCCAGAGGATCGTCCACCGGCCGGCGCCGTCGATCCCGGCCGCGTCCAGCAACTCCTTCGGTACGGTGCTCATCACGCTCGACAGCAGGTAGGTGCCGAACGCGGCCTGCAGCACGGTGAAGATGATGATCACCGACCAGACCGTGTTGAACGTGCCGGTCTCCTGGGCGCCGTAGAAGAGCGGGTAGATCAGCGCCTCGTGCGGCACCATGGTGGCCAGCAGCAGGACGGCCAGGATGACCGCGCTGCCCTTGACCCGTCCGATGCCGATCGCGTACGCGCTGATCAGGGCCAGCCCGGTGCCGGCGAACGCGACCACGGTCGAGATCAGGATCGAGTTCCACAGCGCCCGCGGGAAGTCGACCATCGACATGTAGTCGCGGAAGGCGTCCAGGGTGAACGACTTGGGCCACGCGATCGGGCCGCCGGAGGAGTAGTCGGCGCCCGACTTGAACGCGTTGAGCACGAGCAGCAGGAACGGCGCCAGCATGAGCACCGCGAACAGGCCGCACAGGCCCAGGACGACCCATTGCATCGGCGTGTGTTTCTTGAGGGCGTGCATCACGCACTCCTTTCCGAGCGGCGCTGCCAGACGAGCATCACCGCGGCCACCGCGAAGATCACGACGGACATCACGGTCGCGATCGTCGAGCCGTACCCCACCTGGGAAAGCTCGAAGAAATTCCGGTACGCGTAATAGGACGGCACCACGGTCGACCCCTCCGGGCCGCCGCCGGTCAGGATGAGGATCGGCGCGAACACCTTGAGCGCGCCCACCGTGGCCGTCAGCACCACGATGAACAGCTCGGGCCGGATCTGCGGGATCGTGATCGCCGCGAACTGCCGCCACCAGCCGGCGCCGTCGAGCTCGGCCGCCTCGTACAGCTCGGGATCGACCCGCGAGAGCGCCGCGATGAAGATGACCACCGGGTAGCCGATCTGCAGCCAGACCAGCATCAGCATCACCGAGTACAGCGCCAGGTCGGGATCGCCCAGCCAGTCCGGCGGATCGGAGACCCCGATCGACTGCAGGAACGTGTTGATCGAGCCGTTGCCGGAGTCGAGCACCCAGCTCCAGATGAAGCCGGCCACCGCGATCGGCAGGATCTGCGGCAGGTAGTACGTGGCCCGCAGGAAGGCCGCGATCCGGCTGCCGAAGCGCTTGCCGATGTAGTCGTAGAGCACCGCCGCCAGCAGGATGCCGATCATCGTCGGGATCACCACGATCGCGATGATCATGAAGATCGAGTTCCGGAACGACATCCAGAAGTTCTCGTCGGAGAACAGCGCGGTGTAGTTGCCGAACCCCTCCCAGCGGAAGGGGGCCATGCCGCCCTTCCACCGGAAGAAGCTGAACACCACGTTGACCACGAACGGGATCAGAACGATGGCGGTGAAGCCGATCAGGATCGGGAGCAGGTAGAGCCACCAGCTCCCGGACCCCTTTTTCGCCGGCATGGTTACTTGCCCTTGCCCTCGTCGTAGAACTTCTGCAGCGTGTCGATGTACTGGTCGGCCGTCTCGTTCTTGTTGCTCATGGCCTGCATGTGCTGCTGGATGAAGTCGAGGAAGCCCGGCACCGGGTAGTCCGGGTAGAAGGTCAGCGTGTCGGCCTGCACGAGCTCGTTGAACCGCTCGGTGAACTTCTTGGTGATCGGGTCGGTGATGACGCTCGCGTCACCGGCCAGCGGCAGGCCGCCCAGCTTGCCGATCTCGTTCTGCACCTCGGGGCTCAGGGTGGTGTCGATCCACTCGTACGCGAGTTCCTTGTTCTCCGCCTTGGCCGGCACGCCCCAGAGGTGGCCGGAGGAGCCCATCGTCATGTTCGCGCCCGGCAGCGTGAAGTAGTCCCAGTCGAACGAGGCGTCCTTGCGGATGCGGGCGAACTCGCCGTTGTTCCAGATCAGCATGGCCGCCTTGCCGCTGAGGAAGTTGACCGTGGCCTGCTCGAAGGAGAGGCCGCCGAGCTTGTCGCCGACGTAGCCCTTGTCGATCCACTCCTGGAACTTCTTCGTGCCGTCCGACCAGGGCGCGGCCTCGAAGTCGACCGGCTGCCGCACGAACATGAAGTCGTCGATCTGCTGCCGGTTGGCCTGGGCCGAGACCAGTGAGTACCAGACCCACATCTGGTTGAAGCCCTGGCTGGTGGCGGCCGAGCTGGAGATCGGGATGATCTTCGCCGCGATCAGCTTGTCCATCGCGGCCTCGAACTCGTCGAGGGTGGTCGGCAGGGTCGTGATGCCGGCCTTGGAGAACAGTTCCTTGTTGTAGTAGAACATCACGTACTCGCCGATGTTCGGGATGCCGTACCAGTCGCCCGAGCCGGCGTAGCCGTCCTCGTCGTACTTGGCGAAGGCCGACATGCCGCCGGTGACTTTCTTGTCCCAGCCGTACTTCGTGACCTGCTCGGTGAGCGGCTCGAGGAGGCCCTGCGCGGCGAGCTGGCCGCCGTCGGCGTTGCCCTTGTTGAACTCGACGACGTCGGGCACGTCGTTGCCGGACAGTGTGATCTTGGCGTTCTGGCGGGCCGCGTCGAAGCTGGTCTGCTCGAACTTGACCTCGACGTCCGGGTGCTTCTGCTTGAAGATCTCCAGGGCCTTCTGCCAGCCCTGGCCCTGCGCGCTGGTCGGGTTCTCGTACTGGACGATCCTCAGGGTCTTGCCGTCTCCGCCGCCGCTGTCGTCCCCGCCGCCGCAGCCGAACGTGGCCAGGGACAGGGCGGCGGCGCCGATCAGGGCGACGGCCTTGCGTCGTGTTGTCACGGGATTTCCTCCGGGAGGGATTATTCTGACAAAACGGTCATGCCTGGGGCGCATTGATGGCTTTGGCAAGGCGTTTCGGGCTTACCTCAGGCGGGCGACGGATGTTCGCTCGACCAGCGGACACGGCATGAGGCAGTGCTCCTCGGCCGGCTGGGCGGTGCCGCGCAACCGGGCGATCGCCCGCCGGGCGGCCCAGGCGCCCATCGCGCTGTGCGGCAGCTGCACGGTGGTGAGCCCGGGCAGCAGGCTGTCGGCGACGAACTGCTGGTTGTCGAAGCCGACCACCGAGACGTCCCGCGGGATCTCCAGGCCCAGCCGGTGGGCGGCCTGGTAGAGGCTGAACGCGAGCTGGTCGGAGAAGCAGAACACGGCGGTCGGCCGGTCCGGGCGGCTCAGCAGGCTCTCGGCCGGGGCCAGCCCGGCCATGGTGCTGGGCTCGGTCGCGGCCACGATCAGCGAGGGGTCGACCTCGATGCCGGCCTCGGTGAGGGCCCTCGTATAGCCGGTGAGCCGCAGCTCGCGGGCCACGAAGACCTCGCTCTCGATGGTCAGGAAGGCGATCCGGCGGTGGCCGGCCTCGATCAGGTGGCGGGTGGCCGTGTAGGCGCCGCCGGTCTCGTCCGGGACCACCCAGTCGACCCGCGCGTCCGGCTCCTTCGGGCGGCCGTCGAGCAGAACCATCGGGATCGGCGTGGACACCGGGGGCAGTTCCATCTCGCGGTGGAACTTGGAGGCGAGGATGAGGCCCTCGACGTGCCGCTGCAGCAGCGCCACGGTGGCCGGGCGTTCCATCTTCCGGTCGCCCGCGGTGTCGATGAGCAGCAGCAGGAAGCCCTCCTCCCAGGCCGCGACCTGAGCGCCGGCCAGCATCTCGCCGGCGAACGGTATGGTCGCGACCTGGTCGGAGAGCAGTCCCAGGGTGTGGGTCTGCCGGGTCTTGAGGCCGCGGGCGAGCAGATTCGAGGCGTAACCCATCTGCTCGGCGGCCTTGCGGATCCGGTCGGCGATCTCCGGCTTGATCCGGCCCGAGTCGCGGTCGTTGAGCACGAGGGAGACGCTGGAGATCGAGACCCCGACCTCTTTCGCGATGTCCTTCAGGGTGATCACTGCGCCTCCGGTTATGCTCACCACTGCGTGTCAAACGTTTGATGTGAAGCTAAGCACGTCAAACGTTTGACGCAACGGGGAAACACAACCGTTATCCGCAGGGCGCTGCCCCGGAAACGCCGATGGGCGCCGGCGACATCGACTGATGTCGCTGGCGCCCGAGCTCTCAGGCCTCCGGGAAGTCCTCGCCCAGCAGCGCGCGCAGCCGGGGCAGGGCGCGGGCGTTGCGCATCTTGACCACCGAGGCCGAGACGCCGAGGATTCCGGCCACGGTCTCGACGCTGTGGTCCTCGGCGTGCCGCAGCACCAGCACCGCCCGGTCCTCGACGCTCAGCCGGGCCAGCGCGTCGACCAGGGCCACACGCAGCTCGTGCTCACCCTCGTGCCGGGCGAGGACGGGCTGGTCGGGCGGGTCGGCCAGCACGATCTCGGAACCGCTGCGGCGGCCCTGCTGGTCGAAGACCAGGTTCATCATGACCCGGCGGCTGTACCCCTCGAGGTTGGTGCTGGTGCGGATCCGGTTCCAGACCGCGTACATCTTGGTGAAGGTCTGCTGGGTCAGATCCTGGGCGAGATGCCAGTCCCGGCACATCAGATAGGCGCTGCGGCGCAGCCGGGTGGCCGAGGACTCCACGAAGACGGTGAACTCCGCGTCCCGGCCTTTGGGGGCCCGTTCGACGGGCTTGGGCGGGCTCACGGTGTCGGTCACTGCACCCCACCGACCGGTGCGCTGGGCGGGCAGACGTGGCCGACGATGTCCAGCACGCCCGGCTTCCTCCGGTAGTCGGCCTGGAACGCCGGGAACCGGGACCGGTCGGTCAGGCGTACGCGGAAAGACTCGGGAAAGCTCTCGGTGCTGAGCGAGGCGACGAATTCGGGGCTGCTGTCCTCCCACAGCGCCTTGAACCGTTCGTACGCCTCCTGGTTGCTCTCATAGGTCAGCGACTTCACCCGCGGGTCGGCGTCGAGGGCCGCGCGGAGCGACGTGCGTTGCGGCTCGCTCAGCGTGCCGAAGATGGCGGCATCGGTGGCGTCGGCCTCCTCGGCCTGGGCCCGGCAGGCCGGCGCGACCTGGGGCAGCATCGCCGCCGCGATGGTGATCGGCGGTGCCGCCGTCTCCGGTTGCCGGGCCGAAAGGCCGAAGACAGTCCCCACCCCCAGCGCCACCGCCACCCCGGCGGCCATGCCGGCCATAGCCGTCCGCCGCCGTCGGCGCACCTGACCGCCCTCGGCGATGGCGACCCGCGCCATCTCCGAGACGTCGGCGCCGGGGTCGTCGCTGACCGCCCGGTCGAACTGCTCCCGCAGGTTCGCGTCCAAGACCCGATCTCCTCGCTGTCCGTTCCTGGGTGTGTCCCGAGGTGGCGCCGGTGCTCGACGGTCCATCCTCTGCTGTTAGGACCGGATGGCCCACCGATCCGGTCACAGGGCCGTTCTAGGCTGGGGTGATGTTCCAGGTTCGCGGTGATTCCGGCCCGGCGGTGCTGCTGCTCCCGGGCGGCGCGGCCTCGGCCGACGGGTTCTTCCCCGGGCTGGCCGAGGGGCTGATCGCCGACCCCGGATGCCGGGTGATCCTGCACGACCGCCCCGGCACCGGCACCTCGGAGCGGCCCGGCTCTTTGGCCTCGGCCACGTCCGGCCTGCACGTCACGATCGCCGAGGCCGGCCTGGGCCCGGTGGTGGCGATCGGCCAGAGCCTGGGCGGCGCGGTGGCGGCGCTGCTGGCCCGCGACCACCCCGGCGACGTCGCCGGCCTGGTGCTGATCGACCCGTCCCCGGTCAACGACGCGGCGCGGGCCCACCAGCTGACCCAGACCATGCGCAAGATCGAGACACTGCACCGCCTGCCGTTGCTCGGCCGCGTGATGCAACCGCTGATAGGTGCGCTCGGCGCCAACAAGCATCTGAAGAGCGCGACCCGCCCCGACATCCGAGCCGCGTGGCAGAGGATGAAGGAGCTCGACCTCTCCCAGCTGGCCCGCGCCGCCGAGGGACTGGACACATTGGCCGCCGGTTTCCGCGAGTCCGACCTGCCCCGGGTGCCGGCCGCCGTGATCACCGCCGACCGCAAGCCCGACACCCCGATGCACCGGGCCCACGAGCGCCTGGCCACCGCATTGGGCGCGCCGTTGCTCTCGTGGCCCGGCGCCGACCACAACGCCCAGCTGACCCACCCCGACGAGGTGCTGGCCGCCTGCCGCGCCGTGGTCCGACAGGTCCAACCGGGTCTAACGGATTAATGCCGATAAGTTCGTAGAGTGAAGCGATGGGAATCGACTTCGCCCCATCGGAAAGATCGCGTCTAGGGATCGAGTGGGAGATCGCCTGTGTCGACCGGCGCAGCGGTGAACTGGCGCCGGCCGCGCCGGAGCTGCTGGCCCGGGTCGGGGCCGGGGGAGACTTCCCGCATGTGACGGGGGAGTTGCTGACCAACACGGTGGAGCTGGTCAGCGCGCCGCACCACCGCACCCGAGACGCCGTGGCCGATCTGACGCGGCTGGCCGAGCGGGTGGCCGCGGCCGCCGAACCGATGGGCGTCGACCTCATCTCGTCCGGCACGCACCCGTTCAGCCAGTGGTTCCAGCAGTCGGTGACGCCGGGCCGGCCGCGCTACGACACGCTCATCGACCGGACCCGGTGGTGGGGCCGGCAGATGATGATCTGGGGCGTGCACGTCCACGTGGCGGTCGACGACCGGCGCAAGGTGCTGCCGATCATCGACGGGCTGCTCACCTATCTGCCGCACTTCCAGGCGCTCAGCGCGTCCAGCCCGTTCTGGGCGGGGGAGAACACCGGGTACGCCTCCAACCGGGCCCTGATGTTCCAGCAGCTGCCGACCGCGGGGCTGCCGCCCCAACTGGACGACTGGGCGCAGTACGAAGCCCTGGTGGCCGACCTCGAGCACACCGGCGTCATCGAGCAGCTGAACGAGCTGCGCTGGGACATCCGGCCGTCGCCCAGGTGGGGCACGATCGAGGTGCGGACGTTCGACGGCATCTCGACCGCGGGCGAGATCGGGGCCATCGCCGCGCTCACCCAGTGCCTGGTCGAGCACTTCTCCCGCGAGCTCGACGCCGGCCGGGGCGTGCCCAAGCTGCAGCCGTGGTTCGTCCGCGAGAACAAGTGGCGGGCCGCCCGCTACGGCATGGAGGCGATCATCATCCAGAACGCCGCCGGCGACGAGCTGCTGGTCACCAAGGACCTGGAGGAGCTGCTGCCGGCCCTGGCGCCGATCGCCGAGGCCCTGGACTGCCAGGCCGAGCTGGAGGGGCTGCGCGACATCGTCGAGGGTGGCGCCAGTTATCAGCGTCAGCTGCGGGTGGCCGCGGCCAACAACGGAAGCCTCAAAGCCGTCGTGTCGTCGCTGGTGCGGGAGTTGCGCGAGGGCTAGATGCGTTTCACGGAAACGGTCACCCGGCGGGCGGTGGCATAGATCGCGCCGGCCCAGCCCTGGGCGTCACGGAAGGCCAGGCTGGTGGCGCCCGTTTCGGCCCGGTCGGCGAGGACGGTGAAGGCGCGCGGCAACTCGCGGCGGTAGAACGACAGCACGGTCTCGGGGTCGGGCTCGGTCAGCGTGAACGAGGCGCCGGACTCGCGGTCGGCCAGGTCGGTGACGCGGCTTCCGGGCGGTAGGGGAAAGGCCGACGGCACATTGCGTACGGCGGTTCCGACGCGTTTCACCGGCGCCTTGGTGTCGGCCGCGCGCACCATCGCGGCGGGCTGGCTGCGGCGGTTGTCGGTGGTCGTGGCCGCGGAGGCGCTGGTCGCCCCGAGACCGGGGACCGCCAGCAGAGTGGCCAGCACCGTGACAATCCGACGTGCGAACATGCGCCGCCGCCTCTCTGTACGAACCCGGTCCGAGTTGCCGAGCCCATCCTCCGCCATTCGGTCAAGGAGTGGTGTGGCAGTCGACACGTATTCGATATAAACCCGTCACTTTTCGTTTCCCACCCGTAACGTTGAACGCTGCCCCGGGCGGCTGAGCGCCGTGCGACCGGCCGACAATGACCTGAGGTATGGGATGGAGCACGCCCGGTGACCGTGACGACCGCTGACCTGCGTCTGATCGACCTTCCCGAGTTCACCGTCGAGCCGGAGTCACCGGCGCTCTTCCACTCCACCTCCACCCCCGTCCGCCGCACGCTCGTCGACGTCCTCGACACCACCGTCCGCGCCCACCCCGGCGCCCGCGCCCTCGACGCCGGCGGCACCGCGCTGACCTACCGTGAGCTGGCCGACGAGGTCGAGAAGCTGCGCATGACCCTGCGGCAGCACGGCATCGGCGTCGGCGACCGGGTCGGCGTCCGGGTCTCCTCCGGCACGACCGACCTCTACCTCGCGATCCTCGGCGTGCTGGCGGCGGGCGCGGCCTATGTGCCGGTCGACGCCGACGACCCCGAGGAGCGGGCCGAGCTGGTCTTCGCCGAGGCCGACGTCTGCGCGGTGCTCGGTGACGACCTCAAGATCACTTTGCGCCGGGAGCCGGAGGGCCGCCCCGGAAAGCCGGGCCCGTCCGACGACGCCTGGATCATCTTCACCTCCGGCTCCACCGGCACCCCGAAGGGCGTGGCCGTCTCGCACGGTTCGGCCGCCGCCTTCGTCGACGCCGAGGCCCAGCTGTTCCTGGCCGACGACGACGCCGAGCCGATCGGCCCGCACGACCGGGTGCTGGCCGGGCTGTCGGTCGCGTTCGACGCCTCCTGCGAAGAGATGTGGCTGGCCTGGCGGCACGGCGCCTGCCTGGTCCCGGCCGCCCGCTCGCTGGTGCGCAGCGGCGTCGACCTGGGCCCGTGGCTGGCCGAGCAGCGCATCACCGTCGTCTCCACGGTGCCGACCCTGGCCGCGCTGTGGCCGGTGGAGGCGCTCGACGACGTCCGGCTGCTCATCTTCGGCGGCGAGGCCTGCCCGCCCGAGCTGGCCGAACGTCTCGCCGTCGAGGGTCGCGAGGTCTGGAACACGTACGGGCCGACCGAGGCCACCGTCGTTGCTTGCGCGGCCCGGATGACCGGCGAGGGTCCCGTACGCATCGGGCTCCCGCTCGCCGGCTGGGAACTGGCCGTGGTCGACGCCGACGGCATGCCGGTCGCCATGGGGGAGACGGGCGAGCTGGTCATCGGCGGGGTCGGGCTGGCCCGCTACCTCGACGCGGCCAAGGATGCCGAGAAGTTCGCGCCGCTGCTCTCGCTGGGCTGGGACCGCGCGTACCGCAGCGGCGACATCGTGCGTGCCGAGCCCGAGGGCCTGTTGTTCCTCGGCCGCGGCGACGAGCAGGTCAAGCTGGGCGGCCGCCGCATCGAGCTGGGTGAGGTCGATGCCGCGCTGCAGGCGCTGCCCGGTGTCGCCGGCGCGGCCGCCGCCGTGAAGCGCACCGCCGCCGGCAACCAGCTCCTGGTGGGCTACCTGGTTCCGCTCGACCCGGCCGGGTTCGACACCACGGCCGCCTCCGAGCGCATCCGCGAGCAGCTTCCGGCCGCGCTGGTGCCGCTGCTGGCCGTCGTCGAGGGCCTGCCCACCCGAACGTCGGGCAAGGTCGACCGGGCCGCGCTGCCCTGGCCGCTGAGCACCGGTGGCGCCGGCGCGGACGAACTGACCGCGACCGAGGCCTGGCTGGCCGGCGGCTGGGAGGAGATTCTGGGCGTACGCCCCTCCGAGGCCGGTGCCGACTTCTTCAGCAGCGGCGGCAGCAGCCTCAACGCGGCCCAGCTGGTGGCCTGGATCCGGCGCGAGCACCCGCAGGTGTCGGTGGCCGACGTCTACCAGCAGCCCCGCCTGTCGCAGATGGCGGCCAAGCTCGACGCGCTCGGCACCACCGCGACCGTGCGCCGCGAGGTCCGCCCCACGCCGCGCTGGTCGGGCCTGGTGCAGGGCCTGCTCATGCTGCCGATGCTGGCCCTGGTCGGGCTGCGCTGGCTGACGATCCTGGCCGCGGTCGGCAACCTGATCCCGGCCTCGTGGGCGCCGCAGGTCTCGTGGTGGTGGATCGCCGGCGCCTGGCTGCTGCTGTTCAGCCCGCCCGGCCGCATCGCCGTGGCCGCCGCCGGGGCCCGGCTGCTGCTGCGCGGCGTACGCCCCGGCAAGTACCCCCGCGGCGGAAGCGTGCACCTGCGTCTCTGGGCGGCCGAGCGGCTGGCCGAGCTGACCGGCGCGACCGGGGTGGCCGGCGCGGGCTGGATGATCACGTACGCGAAGGCTCTGGGCGCCCAGATCGGGCCCGACGTCGACCTGCACTCGGCGCCGCCGGTCACCGGCCTGCTCAAGCTGGGCCGGGGCGCGGCCGTCGAGCCCGAGGTCGACCTGTCCGGCCACTGGGTCGACGGTGACATCGTCCGCGTCGGCAAGGTGCGTATCGGCGCCGGCGGACGGGTCGGATCGCGCAGCACGCTGATGCCCGGCGCCCGGGTCGGCAAGGGCGCGCGGGTCGAGGCCGGCACGACCGTCACCGGTGCCGTGCGGGCCAAGAAGGGGTCGTCCGGCGTGGCCTGGCCCGCGCAGCGACCCGAGCGCCGCTCCCGCGTCTGGGTGGCCGCTTACAGCCTGACCGCCCAGCTGCTGGGCCTGGTGCCGGTCGTGGCCGCGCTGCCCGCCATCGCGATCCTGGCGTGGGCGGTCACCGGTCGCCCGGTGCTCGAGGCGGCCCTGATCGCCGTGCCCGTCGCGACCGTGGCCTACTTCCTGACGTACGCGCTGCTCGTGCTCGCCGGTGTCCGCCTGCTGAGCATCGGCCTGCGGGCGGGCTTCCACCCCGTGCGGGGCCGGGTGGCCTGGCAGGTCTGGACCACCGAGCGCCTGATGGGCATGGCCCGCACCGCGCTGTTCCCGATCTACGCCAGCCTGTTCACGCCGGTCTGGCTGCGGCTGCTGGGCGCCAAGATCGGCCGCAACGCCGAGCTGTCGACCGTGCTGGCGCTGCCCGCGATGACGACCGTCGACGACGGCGCGTTCCTGGCCGACGACACGATGGTGGCCACGTACGAACTGAGCCACGGCTGGCTGCACGTGGCCCCGGCCCGCATCGGCAAGCAGGCGTTCCTCGGCAACTCGGGCATGGCCGCGCCCGGCCGCTCGGTGCCCAAGCGCGGCCTGATCGGTGTGCTCTCGTCGGCGCCGCGCAAGGCCAAGAAGGGCTCGTCCTGGCTCGGCTCGCCGCCGATGCCGTTGCGCCGCACGGTCGAGACCGCCGACACCAGCCGCACCTTCAACCCGCCCTCCCGGCTCAAGGTCGCCCGCGCCCTCATCGAGCTGTGCCGGATCGTCCCGGTGATGCTGGCCGGCGCGCTGGCCGTGCTCGTCCTGGCCGCGCTGGCCGTGCTCTGGCAGGAGTTCGGCGCGATCGTGGCCGCGCTCGCCGCCGGCCCGGTGCTGCTGGCCGCCGCGCTCGTCGCCGGCCTGACCGCCACGCTCGCCAAGTGGCTGCTGGTCGGCCGGTTCCGGGTCACCGACCGCGCGCTCTGGACCTCGTTCGTCTGGCGCAACGAGCTGGCCGACACGTTCGTCGAGGTGCTGGCCGCGCCGTGGCTGTTCCGCTTCGCCACCGGCACGCCGCTGCTGAACGTGTGGCTGCGGTCGCTCGGCGCGAAGATCGGGCGTGGCGCGTGGGTCGAGACGCTCTGGCTCCCCGAGTACGATTTGGTGCGGCTCGGAGCCGGTGCCACGGTCAACCGGGGGTGCGTGGTGCAGACCCACCTGTTCCATGATCGGATCATGAGCATGGACACTGTGACCCTGGGCGCGGGCGCCACGCTCGGCCCGCACGGGATCGTGCTGCCCGGCGCCGGCATCGGTGCGCGCACCACCGTCGGCCCCGGCTCGCTGGTGACCCGTGGTGACGTGGTGCCCGACGACACCCGATGGCTGGGCAACCCGATCGCGAACTGGGCATGACCCCACCGGGCGCCGACCACTCGACCGATTCGTACCTCCCCCGCAACGGCAACGGCGGATACCGGGTCCTCCACTACGACCTGGACCTCGACTACCGGATCATCTCGAACCGGCTCGCGGGCAAAGCGACTGTCACGGCTCAGGCCGGGCAGTCGCTGTCCCGTTTCAGCCTCGATCTGGGTGTGTTCCGGGTCGAGGAAGTGCGCGTCGACGGGCGGCGGGTCACCTTCACCCACCGGGCCGGCAAGCTGCGCGTCAAGCCGGACAAGGTGATCGGCTACGGCGCCATTTTCAAGATCGAGGTCCGGTACGCCGGCAAGCCCGTCCCCGTGTCGGGCCGGTGGGGCGACCTGGGCTGGGACGAACTGACCGACGGCGTGCTGGTGGCCAGCCAGCCCAACGGGTCGCCGTCGTGGTTCCCGTGCAACGACCGGCTCGAGAAGGCCACCTTCCTCGTGCGGCTCACGGTGGCTTCGCCGTACACGGTGATGGTCACCGGCGACCTCGTCTCGCGGCGCCGCGGCGCGGGCAGCACGACGTGGGTCTACGAGCGCACCGAACCGACCGCCCCCTACCTGATGAGCGTGCAGATCGGCCGCTACGAGCAGGTCGAGCTGGCCTCCGGCGCGGTCACCCAGCGGGCCGCGATCCCGCCCCGGCTGCGCGCGCTGTTCCGGCACGACTTCGGCCGGCACGGCGAGATCATGGGCACCTTCGAGCGGCTGTTCGGCCCCTACCCCTTCCGCGAGTACGTGGTGGTGGTCGCGGACGACGACCTCGACGATCCGGTCGAGGCGCAGGGCATGGCCGTGTTCGGCCGCAACCACCTCGATGGGCGGCGCACCCACGAGCGGCTGGTCGCGCACGAACTGGCCCACCAGTGGTTCGGCAACAGCCTGACGGTCGCGGACTGGCGCCACATCTGGCTGAACGAGGGCTTCGCCACGTACGCGGAATGGCTGTGGTCGGCCGCCTCCGGGGGAGCGTCGGCCGACACGCACGCCGCCCGCTGGCACATCTGGCTGGCCGGTCAGCCGGCCGACGTGGCGATCGCGAACCCCGGCGTCGGGCGGATGTTCGACCCGCTGGTCTACAAGCGGGGCGCGCTGGCGCTGCACGCGGTGCGGGCCCGGCTGGGCGACGCCGCGTTCCTGCCGATGCTGCGGGCGTGGACCGCCGAGAACCGTCACGCCATGGTGACTACCGAGCAGTTCCGTACGCACGTGGCCCGCTTCACCGCCGAGCCGCTGCGCGACCTGTTCACCGCCTGGCTCGACCGGCCCGCCCTGCCCCCGTTGCCACGCGCCGGCGCCTGACCGGTCCTTTCCCGTCACCGCCGAGCCGCTGCGCGACCTGTTCACCGCCTGGCTCGACCGGCCCGCGCTGCCCCCGTTGCCACGCGCCGGCGCCTGACCGGTCCTTTCCCGTCACCGCCGAGCCGCTGCGCGACCTGTTCACCGCCTGGCTCGACCGGCCCGCGCTGCCCCCGTTGCCGCCCGCCGGCGCCTGACCGGTCCCTTCCCGCTCGTCCGCGAGATTTAGCGGTCGCTTCCCTCGCCCCGGCGCTTGGCCGGTCGCTCTCTCGCCCGTGAGCTGTCCCTCGCCCGCGAGCGTTTCTCTGCCGCAAGCATTCCCCCGGCCCGCGAGCGTGGTCGCGCGCCTTCTCTCGCGCGGCGCGCCTTCTCTCGCGGGCGTGTCTTTCTTCGCGCCGCGCGTTTTCCTCGCGGGGCGGGCGCGCCTTCTTTCGCGCCCCGCGCGCCTTTCCGCGGGGCGCGCTTCCTCGCGTGCGAGCCTGACTAATTCCCTTCCTCGCCCGTGGGTCGGGCCGGCCGTTTCCCCGTGTTGCCGAAAATCGGTGGAGCGGCGAGGGTCGATGCCGTTAGCGTGCTGCCGACCGCCGTCGTCCAGGTGAAGGCACACCCTTGTACATCGCGTGAGACATCCCAAGCGCTGATCTGACGCGCGCCGCATCGCTTGCGGCGCGTCGCTTCCTGCTGCGGATTCTTCTCACGGAACCGGTGTGTTTCTGTGCTTCAAACCTGGATTGTCATGCCCACACGCCTGCCGCTCGTGCGTCGCCGCTGTCACGCGTGCACGTCCGACCGGCTGCGGGCGAACGGCAAATTTCGCGTCAACGCCAACCACAAACTGCTCGACGCCTGGATTCTCGCGCTCTGCACCGCCTGCGGCGAGACGGCGAGACTGACGTATCTGGAAAGAACGAACGTGCGTTCCGTACGGCCCGAACTGCTCGACCGGATGCACCACAACGACCTGGGTCTGGCCGCCGAGCTGCTGCGCGACCCGGTCCTCCAGCGCCGCAACCGTTTCCGGCTCGACTGGGACGGCGCCTGGCGCCTCGACACCGGCGAGCCGCTTCCCGCCGACGTCGAGGTGCTGGAGGTGTCGGTCCGGTTCGCGGCTCCGATCCCGGTGCGGCCGGTCCGGCTGATCGCCGAGGGCTGCGGCCTCAGCCGGGCCGAGGTGGAACGCCTGCTCGGAGACGGGCGGCTTGTCTCGGCCGTACGGCTGGGTGGCAAGCTCTCCGCCGATTTCACCTTCACGCTGAAACGCTGAGCGATCGCGGGCCTGTCCGGCGACCCAGCCGGGCAGGCCCCCCTAGCCGGCTCGACCTTCGGCCACGGCGGCCATCTGGGCCGTCACCGTGCCCCAGCCGTCGAGGAAGCCCAGCTCTTCGTGACGCTTGCGGGCGGCCGGGTCGCCGTGGCGCACCAGGGCGCGGAAGTCGGTGCCCTCCGGGTGCTCCCCGAACGTGATCTCGGCGGTCATCGGGACCGGCTGCGGGTCGGCCGGGCGCCAGCTGCTGTCGATGGCGTTGGTGAACACGATCCGCTCGAGATCGTCGACCACCAGGAACAGCGCGTCGAGGTGGGGCACGAACTCGCTGCCGTCGTCGCTCATCCGGGTCACCAGGCCGCCGCCCGGCTTCGGCTCCAGGCGGTCGACGCGGCAGACGGTCGGCGCCGGGACCCACCACTGGGCGAAGCGGTCGGGGTCGGTCCAGGCCTGCCACACGACAGTGCGCGAGGCCCGGATGACACGTTGCACGGTCAGGTCGAGGTCGGGATTCATGACGGGTTCTCCTCGGGGTCGGTGACAGACGGGTTGGTGACGGACGGGTTGGCGCCTGGCGCGTCGGTGACTGGTGGGGCGGTGACTGGCGGGTTGGTGACGAACTGTTCGAGCCGGTCGGTGCGCTGCTCCCAGATCCGGTGCTGCTCGGCCAGCCAGTCCTCGATCACGGCGAGGCGCTCGCGGTTGAGCGCGCACGTGCGCACCCGGCCCGCCTTCGTGGTGCGGATGAGCCCCGCAACCTCCAGCGTCCGTACATGCTTCATGAACGAGGGCAAGGTCATCGGGAAGGCGGCGGCCAGGTCGCCCACGCTGGCCGGGCCCTGGCCGAGCCGCCGGACGACGCCGCGCCGGGTCGGGTCGGCCAGGGCGACGAAGACGTCGTCGAGGTGCGCCGAATACTGTGCCACGCGGCTAAGTATTGACCGGCCAAATACTTAGCGCAAGGGCTAAGTGTTGAGATCGCCGGAAACACCGGCCCGTCGGAGCGACATGTCGAGGGTGTGACAGAGATGCGAGAACGACAGCAGCGGCAACGCTACGAGGAGGTGTACGCACGCACCTACGTCGACCTCGTCCGGTTCGTCGTGCGCCGTGGTCACCCCACCGATCAGGCCGAAGATGTCGTGGCCGAGGCCTTCGTGGTGGCGTGGCAGCGCCTGAAGGACCTGCCGGCCGACGTCGGCGAGGCCCGCGCCTGGCTCTTCGGCATCACCCGGCGGCTGCTGCTGGCCAAACAGCGCTCCGACACCCGCGGGCAGGCGCTGTCCGTCCGGATCGCCGGTCAGGCCGCCGTCGACGGCACGACGATCGAGCACGACGACCTCGTCGCCACCTCGGTCGACCTGGCCCACGCGTGGGGCCGGCTCACCGCGATGCACCAGGAGGCGCTGAGCCTCTCGGTCTTCGAGGGGCTGACCGGCGCCCAGGCCGCGCAGGTGCTGGGCATCTCGTCGGTCGCCTTCCGGATCCGCCTGAGCCGCGCCCGCCGACTCCTCAAACACGGCCTCGGCCCGCCCGACGTCGTCGTCGCCGCCCCCGACCGCAGGCCCGCTGACCCTCACCGCATGCCCACCAGCAGCGAAAAAGGATACGTGTGATGACCCTCGACGATCAGCTCCGCCGCCACGACCCGGCCCGTCACGTCCCCGACGATCTGGCCCGCTCGCCGCACGCCCTGGCCACGCTGGCCCGGGTGACCGCCACCGAGCCCGGCACCGGTTCCCCCGCCGTGTCCTACCGTCCGCCCCGCCGCCGCGCCTTCCGCTACGCGATGGCCGCTGCTGTCGCGACGGCCGGGGTTGCCGTCTCCGCCCCGATCCTCGGCGACGACCAGGCAGCCGTCGCGACCTGGGACGCCCAGCCCAAGCCGGCCTCGGCCCAGGACGCCGCCCGCTATACCAAGGATTGTTCGCAGTGGACCGGCATCCGCACCGGCACGGCCCAGATGGTCGAGGTGCGCGGGATCTGGGTGATGACCTACTTGTCCACCGCCGACGGCGACGCGCAGTGCTTGCGGTCGACCCGGCCCACGGCCGAGTCCCCCGACGGTGAGGGCCAGGCTTCGTACGGCCCGGCCCTGCCCGCGCCGGCCGCCGATGCGCTCTCGACGGTCGGCGTCATGGAGACGTCGGGCGGCGTGACGGCCACGCAGTTCCTGATCGCGGGCAAGGCCGGCGCCGACGTCACCGGTGTCGTCTTCCACGCCGAGGACATGGACATCCGGGCCACGGTCCGCAACGGGCACTTCGCCGCCTGGTGGCCGCAGCGCAAGCCGTCCAGCATCGTCGGGCGGATGGTCGAGAACACCGGCTACAGCGGGTCGCCCAACCCCGATGTCACCATCACGCTCAAGAGTGGCCGCAGCTTCACCACCGAGATCAAGGACTACGACACGAACCAGTAGGCCTCCACTCCGCTCTCCTCCGGTGGTGCGGATCGAGGTCATACCGGGGAGGCCCCGCTGTCCCCGGCTGCTATCCGTCAGGCGACGCGGTTTCTTCCGAGAGCCGCGGTGTCCCCGCCGGTCGCCGATATTGCGTTGTCGGCGACCGGCGCGTCCTGTCACCCTGATCATGGCCCCGGCGGCTTCAGAAGAAAGCGCTACCGCAACGGATGCATTGGCGATCAAACCACGCTGATCCGCTGCCTTCACGGCGACCGATCCTTCCCATCGGAACCGCTCCGGGGCCACCCGAATCGTTCAGAGGTGAAACAGTCATGACCAACACTCACGAGGTGATCGTCCACAGCGGATTCCGCGGCCTGCGTTATGCCGACGGCCGTTTCGACCAGGTTCTCGAGCCCGGCCGGTACGAGCTGCCCAAGCGCCGCTTCGGCGGCCGGCGCGTGCCCAGCGTCCGGGTCGTCCCGATCGACGTGCGCGAGCGCGAGCTCAACATCAAGGGCCAGGAGATCCTGACCGCCGACAAGGTCGCCGTACGGGTCAACATCGTCACCCACTTCCGGGTGGTAGACCCGCAGGCCGCCGTCGAGCAGGTCGCCGATTACTCCGACCGCATCTACAGCGACGTGCAGCTGGCCGCGCGGCGCTCCCTGGCGTCGATGACCCTGGAGGCCATCCTCACCAACCGCAACCAGCTCAGCGAGGACATCCTGCGCGACGTCGAGGGCGTCTCGGCCGGTTACGGCGTGCAGATCATCCGGGCCGACGTGAAGGACCTGGTCTTCCCGGGCAACCTCCAGGAGATCATGAACCGGGTGCTCACGGCCCAGCGCATGGCCGAGGCCCAGATGGTCGAGGCCCGCACCCGGGCCGAGCGCGACACGCTGGAGGCCAACTCGAAGGCCAACGCCGAGCGGGTCGCGGCCGAGGCCGACGCCGAGGCCAAGCGCATCCGGGCCGACGCCGAGGTCGACGCGCTGCGCCGCCTGGCCGAGGCTGCTGAGGCGTACGCGCAGCACCCGGCCCTGCTCCGCCTGCGCGAGCTGGAGACGCTGGGCGCGCTCGGCACGAACGCGGCCGCCCGCCTCTACATCGGTTTCGACAAGCACAGCGACGTCGGCCCCGAGTAGAACCCGGTCCCATCTGGAACGCAGTGCCGGTCGGAACGCGGTGCCGGTCGGAACGCGGTGCCGGTCGGAACGCGGCGCCGGTCGGAACGCAGTGCCGGTCGGAACGCGGCGCCGGTCGGAACGCGGTGCCGGTCGGAACGCGGTGCCGGTCGGAACGCGGTGCCGGTCGGAACGCGGTGCCGGTCGGAACGCGGTGCCGGATGGAACGCGGTGCCGTGCGAAACGCGGTTCTGGGTGGGCCGCGGTGCCGTGCGGAACGCGGTTCTGGGCGGGACGTGGTGCCGGATGGAACGCGGTGCCGTGCGGAACGCGGTTCTGGGTGGGACGTGGTGCCGGATGGAACGCGGTGCCGTGCGGAACGCGGTTCTGGGTGGGACGTGGTGCCGGGCGGAACTGGGCCCCGGGTGGGACGTGGTGCCGGAGGGAACGCGGTTCTGGGTGGGACGTGGTGCCGGGCGGAACTGGGTCCCGGGTGGGACGTGGTGCCGGGGGGAACGGGGTGCCGGGCGGAACTGGGTCCCGGGTGGGACGCGGTGCCGGGCGGAACGCGGTCCCGGGCGGAATCGGGTCCCGGGTGGGACGCGGTTCTGGGTGGAACGTGGTGCCGGATGGAACGTGGTGCCGGATGGAACGTGGTGCCGGATGGAACGCGGTCCCGAGCGGAACTGAGTCCCGGATGGAACGCGGTTTCGGATGGACCGTAGTCCCGAACAGCAGAGGTAGACGGGTGGCCGCCCTGTCCTGCGGGACGGCGGCCACCCGCATGTCTTCAGGTGGCGTTCAGGGTGCGTGCGGGAGGATGGGGGCCGGCGCTTTCCTGGAGGTAGACGCGATGCGCGTACTCGTCGTGGACGACGAGCAACGGCTCGCCCGGTCGTTGCGGCTCGGGCTCGAGGCGGAGGGCTTCGCGGTCGACGTGGCCCACAACGGCGTCGACGGGCTGTGGCTGGCCCGCGAAAACACGTACGACGCGATCGTGCTCGACCTGATGCTGCCCGGCCTCAACGGCTATCAGGTCTGCGCGACCCTGCGCGCCGAGCAGGACTGGACACCGATCCTCATGCTCACCGCCAAGGACGGCGAATGGGACCAGGTCGAAGGCCTCGACACCGGCGCCGACGACTACCTCACCAAGCCGTGCTCGTTCCCGGTGCTCGTGGCCCGGCTGCGCGCGGTGAGCCGGCGCGGCGCCCGGGAACGTCCCACCGAGCTGGTGGTGGGCGACCTGCGTCTCGACCCGGCCGCGCGTCGGGTCTGGCGGGACGGCCGCGAGGTCGAGTTCACCACTCGCGAGTTCTCGCTGCTGTTCTTCCTGGCCCGCCACCCCGGCGACGTCGTCTCCAAGCGGCAGATCCTGGACGGCGTGTGGGACGCCGACTTCGAGGGCGACCCGAACATCGTCGAGGTCTACATCGGCCACCTGCGCAACAAAATCGGCCGCGAGACGATCCAGACCGTCCGCGGCGCTGGCTACCGGCTGGCCGGCGGGACCGCGGCCGTGGGAAGTCGCGGTGGTGATGGTGGCGGGACCGCGGCCGTGGGAAATCGCGGTGGTGATGGTGGCGGGACCGCGGGCGCGGGAAATAGCGGTGGTGGTGGCGGCAGGAGCGCGGGCGCGGGAGACCGTGGTCGTGACGGTGCCGGGCGCTTGGCCGCGGGAAACCATGACGGCGCCTGAAGCTCTGCCGCGTGGAAGTACGGCGGCGAGAATGACGGCTGACGTCCGGCTGCGGACGACGGCGGCGGCCGTACTGGTTGTTGCGGTTGCCCTGCTTGTCGGTGCGGTCTCGCTGGTGCTTCTGGTGCGCGAATCCCTGCGCGACGGGCTGGAAACCACCGCCGAGCAGCGCGCCACGGCCCTGCTGCGTCAGGCCGAGTCGGCCGGCCTGCCCGCGCCGGACGCGAACGACGACGATGCCGACGAGGATGACCTGCTCTGGCAAGCTGTCGCGCCCGACGGCACGACCACCCGTTCCGGCCCGGCGCTGCCCACGGCCTCCACCGACGAGGTCGAGCTGCCCGGTGGGGAACACCCCTATCTGGTGGCCACCGACGAGGGCGGCGGCTACCGCGTGTCGGTCGCCGTTCCTCTGGAGGAGGTCGAGGACTCGACTGCCGCCCTGCGGACGCCTCTGCTCTTCGGCCTGCCGCTGCTGATCCTGCTCGTCGGCGGCACGACCTGGGTGGTGGCTTCGCGCGCGCTGGCCCCGGTGGAGCGTATCCGCCGCGAGGTCGAGGCGATCACCGGTGACCGGCTCGACCGCCGGGTGCCCGAGCCGGCGTCCCGCGACGAGATCGGCCGGCTGGCCCGCACGATGAACCAGATGCTGGGCCGCCTGCAGGAGTCCCGCGACCGGCAACGCGAGTTCGTCGCCGACGCCTCGCACGAGCTGCGGTCTCCGGTGGCCAGCATCCGCCAGGTGGCCGAGGTCGCCCAGGCCCATCCGGCCGCCCTGCCCGACGGCGAGCTGGCCGACACGGTGCTGGAGGAATCCGCGCGTCTGCAACGGCTGGTCGACCAGTTGCTGCTGCTCACCCGGGCCGACGACGCCGGCGCCGGGCACGCCCGCCACGACGTCGACCTGGATGACCTGGCCCTGGCCGAGGCGCGGCGGATCGCCCGTACGGGAAAGCGGGTCGACACCTCGGCCGTGGGCGCCGGCCGCGTGCGGGGCGACGCATCGGCGCTGGCCCAGGTGATCCGCAACCTCGCCGACAACGCCGCCCGGCACGCTCGCGAAGCGGTGGCTGTCGGCGTGCGCGAGAACGGGGGAGCGGTCGAGCTGACGGTCGACGACGACGGCCCCGGCATCCCCGAGGACCAGCGCGAACGCGTCTTCGAACGGTTCGTCCGGCTCGACGAGGCCCGCGCCCGCGACGCCGGGGGCAGCGGGCTCGGCCTGGCCATCGTCCGCGAGATCGTCACCGCCCACGGCGGCACGGTGTCAGCGTCACCCTCGGAGCTGGGCGGAGCCCGTTTCACCGTACGAATCCCCGGCTGAAGCCGTACGAATCCTCGGCTGGAGCCGTGCGAATCCTCGGCTGAAGCCGCACGAGTGCCGGGCTGAGAATCGTGCGAGCGCCGGTATGAAAGGCCGTGCGAGTGCCGGGCTGAAGCCGCACGAGTGCCGGGCTGAGAGTCGCACGACAGTCGTGTGAGTGCCGGGCTGAAGCCGCACGAGTGCCGGGCTGAGAGTCGCACGAGTGCCGGGCTGAGAGTCGTGCGAGCGCCGGTATGAAAGGCCGTACAAGTGCCGGGCTGAAGCCGCACGAATGCCGGTCGGAACGGCCGTGCGAATGCCGGGCCGCCAGCCGCACGGATTCCGGGCTGAAAGCCGCATTCAGGCTGGATTCAGCGACCGTCCCGCAGAGTGTGCGGCATGAACATCACCAAGCTCCGCAGCAAGCGCGTCATCGTCACCACCGCGGCCCTGGCCGCCCTCGCCGTCGGGGGCGGCGTCTGGGCCACCGCCGCCAACGCCGACAGCGAGGTGAAGGGCGGCGACCGCGACCGGGTCGGCAACGCCGCGGTGCAGGCCGTCGGCGGCGGAACGGTCCTCGACGTGGAAACCAGCGACGACCCCGGTGAGGCGTACGAGGTCGAGGTCCGCAAGACCGACGGCAGCGAGGTCGACGTGGCGCTCGACAAGGACCTGAAGGTCGTGAAGCAGCAGGCGGACACTCCCGACGCCCCCGACCCGGCAGTGAGCGACACCGACCGGGCCGCGGCCGAGAAGGCTGTCCTGGCTGCCTTCCCGGGCGGGACCTTGCTGGACGTCGAGGCCGGTGACGACCAGGGCGTGGCGTTCGAGGCCGAGGTCCGCGCGGCCGACGGCGCCGAATGGGACGTCGACCTCGACGCGTCCTTCGCGGTGCTCGCGAAGACGGCCGACTAGGTATACCTAGGGCGTCCGAGCGCGGCTCCTAAAGTGCCGTGACCAGGGAAGATAGGTAAGCGCGGTCGATGTGGCGGGGCGAGCGCCGATCGAGGATGGATACATCACCTCGAACGACGAAGGAGACCGCCATGATGCTCCACCCCGACCTCATGCTGAGCCTGGCCAACGACCGCCACCGCGAAATGATCGCCGAGGCCGACCGCGGCCGCCTGCTCACCAGCGCCCGCCTGGCCCGCAAGGCCCGCCGAGCGAGCAAGGAGCGGGCGGTCCGCGGACACCCCACCGGTACCCTGGCGTCGTGCGAGCCATCCGCGGCGGTGCCGGCCCGGTGATGATCGGCCGAGAAAGCGAGCTGCGCCGGTTGGCGCGGCTCGCTTCGGCGCGCGAGCCCGCGGTCGCCGTCATCGCCGGCGAACCCGGCATCGGGAAGACCCGGCTGGTGCACGAGCTGCTCGGCACCCTGCCCGACACGACCGTGGTTCTGGTCGGTCACGCCGAGCCGGGGTCGCTGTCCCGGCCGTACGAAGTGCTCCTCGACGCCATCGACGGACGGCCTGAGGTCGGCGAGGAGGAACTGGCCGCGCTGGCCGACGCGAGCCGCAGCCCGGTCGAGCGGCTGCACACCGGTCTGGCCATCCTGAACGACCTGATCGGCGACGCACCCGCGGTCATCGTCTTCGAAGACCTGCACTGGGCCGACTCCGAGAGCGCGGCCCTGTTCGAGCGGATCGCCGACCAGCGCGGGCCCCGGCTGCTGATCGGCACCTACCGGCCCGACGAGGTGACCCGGCGCCAGCCCATCGCCGGCCTGCTGGCCCGCACCGAGCGGCGGCACACGGTCATCCACGTACGGCTGGAACGCCTGACCCCGTCGCAGACCGCGGCGCTGCTGGCCGCCGCGACCGGTGCGCCGGCGCCGCTGCGGGCCGCGACCGCGCTGCACCACCGCACCGGCGGCAACCCGTTCTTCCTCGAGGAGCTGCTGCGCGCGCTGCCGAACTACGACTTGGAGGAGCTGGTCGACCAACCGCTGCCGTGGAGCCTGGCCGACGTGCTGCGCCGTCAGGTCGACGACCTCGACCCGGTCAGCCATCGCATCGTCGAGGCGGCCACTGTGCTCGGCCACCGCATCCCGTTCGACCTGCTGGCCGAGGTGACCGGCACCGGCGAGGACGAGCTCATCGCCGTGCTGCGTGACCTGGTCACCGGTGGCGTGCTGGTCGAGGCGGGCGAGGACGAGTTCACCTTCCGGCATGCCCTGGTGCGCGAGGCGATCGGTGACCAGATGCTCGGCCGGCAGCGGCGCCGGTTGCACGAGGCCGCGCTCGACGTGCTGCTGCGCGCGGGCGGCTCCGACCCGGCCATGGTGGCCCACCACGCGCAGGGCGCCGGCCGCTACGACGACATGGTCGACGCGGCCCGCCGGGGCACGGCGCTCTACCTCTCGATCGGCTCGGCCTACCAGGCCCTGCAGCTGGCCGAGACGGGCCTCGACGAGGTGCCCGACGACACCGACCTGCTGGCCGGCGCCGCCCGTGCCGCCTGGCTGGCCGGTCTGCTCGACGACGCCCTGCGCTACGGCCGCCGCTGGCGCGACCGGGCCGACTCCACGACCGACCGGGCCGAGTCGCTCTATCTGCTGATCCGCCTGGCGTGGGAGTCCCGCGAGTTCGGCGAGATGAGCGCGCTCACCCACGACATCGAGACGATGATCGCGCAGCTGCCGCCCGGCGCCGACCAGGCCCGCGCGATGACCGCGATCGCCCAGTCGGTCTACCTGCGCGACGAACTGGACGCGGCCGTGCTCTGGGCCGACCGCGCCCTCGACCTCGCCGCCGAGTTCGACCTGCCCGCCATCCGCCTGGCCGCGCTGCTCGAGAAGGGTTCGGCGCTCAGCGAGGACCGGCAGCGGGCCGCCGAGGGCCGCGCCATCCTCACCGGCCTGGTCGACGAGGCCGAGAAGACCGGGGAGTGGGTGCTGGCCGCCCGCGCCCTCAACACCCTGCTCTCGGGCGAACCGCCGGCATCCCCGGCCGAGCACGCCGAGACCCTGGAGCGGATGCGGGTCGACGCGGAACGGGCCGGCTTCGAGTCGCTGTCGGTCGCCACCTACTTCCAGGGAAGAGCCCGATTGGCCGTACGGGCCGGGGATCTGCGCGCCGCCCTCGACGCGCTGGAGGAGGGGCGCGAGCAGGACCGCAACTACCGCCGCCGGGGGCGCTGGGCCGACTATTTCGGGTTGTTCCTGGCCGGGCTCTGTCTCGAGGCCGGCAAACTCGACCGGGTCGAGCAGCTCGTCGCCGACCTGGCGACCGTGCCGAACAACCCGTCGACCCTGGTTCCCGGCCTCACGTTCCACCTCGCCTGCCGGCGCGGCGACCGGCCGGGCGCGGAGAAGGCCTGGGCGGAATTCGTCGCTGCTCTGGACGAGCAGATGTGGCGCAGCGGAGAGCAGGCCCACGACCTGTTCTCGGCGGCGCTCGAGATCGGCTTTCCGCTGCCGGCCCTCGACGAGTTCCACCGGGAACTGCTCGCGGCCGATGTCTGGGACGCCCACCGCACACTGGTCGACGCCCAGCTCGCCGAGGCGCACGGCCGGCACGCCGAGGCGCTGACCGGCTACCGGTCGATCACCGAGGCCAACGTCCTGGCCCCGGCGGTGCGCGGAACCGTCCACATCGGAGCTGCGCGCTGCCTGCTCGCCACCGGCCGGCAGGCCGAAGCCACCGTCCACGTCGAAGCGGCGGCGGGTCTGCTCGCCCGGTGGGGTGGCTGGCGGGTGGCCCAGCTCGACCGGTTGCGGGCCCTGCTGGGCCTGACGCCGGAATCCTCCGCGGTCACCGGCCCGGCCGCGCTCACTCCCCGCGAACGCGAGGTGGCGATGCTCATCAGCGACGGCCTGACCAACACCGAACTGGCCCGCCGCCTCTACATATCCCCGAAAACCGCCGCCGTCCACGTCTCGAACATCCTGCGCAAGCTGGGCGCCGCGTCGCGTACCGAGGTGGCCGGCCTGATCGGACGGCCCTGACCGCCCCTTGCCAGCGGTCACCGGCAGGCGCATACTCCGCGGCCATGGGGGTTCGTCGATACGCCGTGGTCATGGCCCTGCTCCTCGCCGGTGGCGCCGGTCTGGCCGCCGCGCCGGAAGCTCTCGTGCTGACCGGCCCGGAACGGGTGCTGATCGGCCACAGCGCGGTGTTCACGCTTCAGGCGAGCGCCGGCACCGCCGAGGTCGTGCTGACGCTGCCCGACGGCGTCACCTATGAGTCGGCCGAACCGGGCGCGGTGAAGACCGGTGCGGGCGGCCGCAATTCGGGTCCGTGCACCGTCGAGGGGCCGGTTGTCACCTGCACCGTGGACCATCCCGAGGACGAGCTGCCCAGCTGGACGGCCACGGTCCGGTTCGCCGATGACCTCACCCCGGGCCGCCCGCTGACCCTCACCGCCACCGCGGGCGAGCTGACCAGGACCGTGGAGACCATTCCCGTACGGGGTGCCGACCTCGCGGTTTCCGCCGAGGCCCCGACGGCCGTGATCACCCCGGGCGAGCCGCTGACGTACACCGTGGTGGTGCGCAATCTCGGCCCCGACCCGGTCGCCGGGTTCACCCTGTGGGAGTGGTTCGACGGCGGCTGGTACCGCGGGGTCACGGTCGACCACGAGGACGCGCAGTGCGAGTCCGACCCGGGCCAGTTCAACTGCCGGATCACCCGGGAACTGCCGGCCGGGGCCGAGATCCGGCTCGACCATGTCATGCCGACCGTGGCCGACGACAAGACGTACGGGCGCAGCGGCATCGTGGAGCTCGAGGTGAACGACGACCCGGCGCCTCTCGACCCGTCCAACGACAAGGTCACGTTCCCGGTGAAGTTCGCTCCGAAGCCCACACCGAGCCCGACGCCGACCACCACGACCCCGGCCCCGGGCGACGGCGAGGGAGGTGGCGGTGGTGGTGACGGCGGCCTCCCGATCACCGGCCCCGCGACGGGCCCACTCGTCCTGACCGGCGTCGCGTTCGTGCTGCTCGGCGTGGCCGCCTTGGGTTTCACCCGGCGCCGCCGGGCCTGAGGCGTCCGCTGTCGGTGGCCTGACACGCCGCGGCCGGGCTTGAGTCGCCGCTGTCGAGTCAAGGACTGTGCCCGGGCATGACGCGCCGGGCGGCGGAACATGGAGTCTTAATCGCGGGCAGACCCGGAGGGGGCCGCGATGGCTCTCATCGAGAAGATCGCTGCTCTCGCGTCGCCGGTGGGGCGGGGACGCGCGATGGCCTTTGCCGCGCTGCTGCTGGCCGCGACCATGCCGACGCCGACACCGACACCCTCACCCACGGAATCCAGCCCGGAGCCCCCGGCCATCGAGGCGCCGGCCCTCAGTCGCACCGAGGGGTGGCCCGGAGACACGATCGTCGTCACCTTCCCATCGCGCGCCGACATCTGCTGGGCCGGGTTCGACGACGGGGAGAGGATCGACTGCGGGTACGACGTGAAGAGGAATCGCGTGTCCACGCTGACCGTGCCGCGCGATGCCCGGCCCGGGACGCATCGCATCGAGTGGTTCCACGACACGATCCGGGTCTCGGCAGCGGCCGAGCCGGTGCCGCTCGCCTTCGAAGTGAAGCAGGCGCGGTTCGAGGCCCGGCCGTCGACGATCACCGGCGTGCCGGGAAACGAGGTCACCGTTGTCTTCACGAGCCTGACCGACGGCGTACTCATCCAAGGTTGTCAGATCCGATTGCGCCAGGTCGGCGGCGACTGCGAGTTCCGCGACGACCGGTGGACGGCCACCACGGTCGTGCCGCCGACGGGTTCGAAGGAGCCGCTGGACACCGAGATCGCCTGGACGGTCCGATATTCGGCCGGTGACAACCACGAGGGTGAGGTGCCGGGCGCCGAGCGGTTCCGGATCGATCCGCTGCCACCGCCCCGGTTCACCGTGGAGGCCAACCGGAAGACGGTGGGGCCGGGGGAGTCGGTCGAGGTGCACTTCGCCGCGGCGACCGGCGGCGTCACGGTCGAGGGCTGTTCCGTCACGCTGACCGAGCCCATTCCGTGCGACCTCAAGACGTTGACGGCAACCGTGCCGATACCCGCGAACCAGTCGCAGGGCGCTCTTACGCTCACCTGGAACCTGACCTATGTCAGCACGCGGCCCGGCGAATCCCAGGGCAGTGACGAGGGCGACCTGCCGGTCGAGGTCGTGTGGCAACCCCGGCAGTTCGTCGTCACCATCCAGCCCGGTGCGGCCGCTCCCGGCGAGTGGGTCACCCTGACCGTGACCTCGGCGACCGAGGGCGTCGAGATCGTAGGCTGCATGGCCTTCTTCCCGAAGACCGTGACCGAGAGCCTGTGCCGCAAGTCGAGCAAACGGTGGTTCACCCGGGTGCGGGTCCCGTTCGGCACCGCACCGGGCGTCGCCGTGCTGCGCTGGGGCATCAGCGCGCGCACCGCCGCCGGTGCGGACATCGCCGACAACGGCACCCTCGACTACACCGTCCAGCCGCCGCGATCCGGTGGCGGCACAGGCCCGACCGTCGATCCCACCGGCTCCGCGACCACGCGGCCGGTGGCGGACGAGGACTTCTATGCGGCCACCGATCCCGAATCGGCCCGTCCCGGCGACCGGGTGGTCGTAGCGGTCTCCCCGGCCCGTCCCGGCGTGCGGGTCGGCGGCTGCCGCGTGGCCTTCTCCGGGCGCGGCACAGCGTGCCGTCCCGCGGTCGGCGGCTGGACGGCCACGGTGACCGTCCCGCGCGGAGCGTCGGCCGGAAGTCTGCCCCTGCGCTGGGAGGCCACCGATGAGGAGACGGGCGGGCAGGGCGGCGGGACCATCGACTACGAGGTGCTCGGCGCCGCGCCGCCCGCGGCCGCTTTCTCGGTGCTGCCCGATCCGGCGGCCGCGGTAGCCGGTCAGACGGTCAAGCTGACGCTCGATTCCCTGGTCGAGGGCGTCGAGATCCTCGGCTGCAGCGCCGGGTTCACCGCGGAGGGCATGAGCTCCTGCCACCGTACGGGGGAAGGGTGGGTTGCCGAATTGCTCATCCCCGTCACCACGGAACCCGGCAAGACCAAGGTCATGTGGCAGCTGACGTATCAGCGGGCCGGCGCGGAACAGGGTGCGGCCAACGGGTTGACGCTGTTCTCGGTGCTGCCGCCCGAACCGGTGGCCGGCCCGTGGGACAAGGTCCGCGGATTACTGAGCCGCGGCCTGCTCGGCGCCCTCGTCGTGGTCGCCCCGTTCGCCTTCGCCCCGGTGCGCCGCCGCATCGGCAAACTGTTCCACCGCGACGATCCGGGCGACGACGAGACCGCGGGGGAGCTGACGGCCGTGGTTGCCGAAGGCCGGTCCATGACGGCGGTGACGGAACGCGACCACCCGGCCGTCGATCTGGTCAGCATCACGCCGGCCATCGATCCGACCCTGCACGAGGAGGTGCCATGACCGGCACCGTGGACCTGCGCACCTTGCTCTTCGACGATCCCGCCGGGGCGGCCGACGCCTTGGCCGCGACCGTGTTGGGACAACCCGGCGGCGACATGGACGGCGCCGTCCGCGCCATGCCCGAGGCCGCCCGCAAGGCCGCGCTGACCCGCCTGACCGAGGCCGCCACCGGGCTGCTCGAACAGACGTCACCGAGGTCTTCGTCAACGGCTGGAGCAAGCACCAGAGGATCCGCGAGGAGGCTCGGGCCAGCCTGGCCGAGCCGGACACCCGGCGGACCGTCGGCCTGGCCACGCACGCCATCTCGCTCAACCACGAACCCTCGGTGGAGCTGCACCTGAGCGGGCGGAGACTGGCCGCGGTCACCCTCCAGATCCAGCTCGAGATCCTGGTCCGCAGCCTGCAGGCCGTCATCAAGGCGGGCCGCCTGATCGCCGTCGGCGCCGGCACCTGCGACGTCGACGGCAGCCTGGCGATCGGCGGCATGCCCGCCGCCCGACGCCAGATGAGCCTGCCGCTCCCGCTGACCGTCAACCTCGGCGACGGCTGGCCGCTTGTCGCCTAGGTCACTTGCTCAACCGGAAGTTTGGACTTGGCGGTTCAGTTTTGAGGAGGGAAAGTATGGACTGAGCGGTCCTAAACGAGGGAAGAGGCTTGTGATGAACGACTACTACCTGCTCGGACGCTCGGGGCTCCGGGTCAGCCGGCTCGCGCTGGGCACCATGAACTTCGGCGTCGACGGGTTCCACAAGGCGTACGGGAAGACCGGGGCCGAGGCCGAGCCGATCTTCCGGGCGTACGTGGAAGCCGGCGGCAATCTCATCGACACCGCCGACTTCTACACGGCCGGCGAGAGCGAACGCATCCTCGGCAGCCTGATCAAACAGGCCGGGAACCGGGAACGGCTGGTGCTCACCGGCAAGTTCACCAACAGCATCGATCCGGCCGACCCGAACGCCAGCGGCAACGGGCGCAAGCACATCATCCGGGCCGTGGAGGCCTCCCTGCGGCGGCTCGGCACCGACTACCTCGATCTCTACCTGCTGCACACCTGGGACCGGATCACGCCGGTCGAGGAGGTCGTGCGCACCCTCGACGACCTGGTGCGGGCGGGCAAGATCCGGCACGGCGGCCTCTCCGACGTGCCGGCCTGGTACGCCGCCCGCGCCCAGAGCTGGGCCGAGGCGCACGCGATGGCCCCGCTGGTCACCGTTCAGCTGCCGTACTCGCTGGTCAACCGGTCGATCGAGCCCGAGTTCGTGCCGATGGCGCAGGCGCTGGGCATGGGCATCACGGCGTGGAGCCCGGTCGCGGGCGGGCTGCTCACCGGCAAGTACAGGCGCTCGGCGGACGGGCTGGACGGCTCGGGCCGGCTGGCCGGCGGCGCCGTCAGCGAGCACGACTGGCGGGTGATCGAAGCCCTCGAAGGCGTGGCCGCCGACCTCGGCCGTCCGATGGCCCAGGTCGCCGTCAACTGGGTCGCGACCCGGCCCGGGGTCGCCTCGGTCGTGCTCGGGGCCAGCAGCG
The DNA here is from genome assembly GCF_016834655.1 of Paractinoplanes ovalisporus. Lineage (GTDB taxonomy): Bacteria > Actinomycetota > Actinomycetes > Mycobacteriales > Micromonosporaceae > Actinoplanes > Actinoplanes ovalisporus. The sequence goes on along the minus strand of NZ_JAENHP010000001.1, from coordinate 1,102,227 downwards.
CCCAGCAGGTCGCGAGCAACCTGGCCGCGCTCGAGTTCGAGCTGCCGGCGGAGGCCCGGCGCCGGCTCGACGAGGCGAGCGCCACCCCGGCCGTGCCGCCGTACGCCATGTTCACCCCCGAGTACCAGAGCTGGATCGTGAGCCCGGGCCTCGGCATCGGCGACAAGCCCGAGGGTTACCACCCGCCGGTCTTCAACGCGGTCCGCCAGTAGGGTCGTCCCATGACGGGACTGACCACCAAGGGGGCGGCCACGCGCGACCGGATCGTGCGGGCCGCCACCGAGCTGATCCTCGAGCGGGGCGTTGCCGGGATGACGCTCGACGAGATCCGGGTCGGCACCCGAACCAGCAAGAGCCAGCTGTTCCACTACTTTCCCGGCGGCAAGAGCGAGCTGGTCGGGGCGATCGCCGGCTTTCAGAACGCCCGGGTCATGGCGGCCCAGGAGCCCTGGCTCGACCGGCTCGACACCTGGGAGTCGTGGCAGGGCTGGCGCGACGCTGTCGTGGCCTACTACCGCAACCTGACCCACAAATACTGCTCGGTCAGCGCACTGGTCAACGACGTCGCCCCGACCGACCCGCGCCTGGCGGCCGAGGTCGCCGCCTACGCCGACCGGTGGCGCGAGCAACTGGCGGCGGGCCTGCGCCGCATGCGCGAGGCCGGCCGGCTGCGCCCCGATGCCGACCCCGATCGCCTGGCCCTGGCCGTCTTCGCCGCGTTGCAGGGCGGCCTGCTGGTGATGCAGTCGCACGAGAGCATCGAGCCGCTGGAAGCCGTGCTCGACGGCACGCTCCTGATGCTCCGCTCCTATGCCGTCCACTCTTCGTCCACTGGGGCTGCCTAAGTCAGGCCACCAGCCCGCGGCGGTAGGCGTAGACGACGGCCTGCACCCGGTCGCGCAGGTCCAGCTTCGTCAGGATGCGCGACACGTACGTCTTGACGGTCTCGTGGCTGATGACGAGCGCATCGGCAATCTCCGAATTGGACAGTCCGTTTGCCATGAGGCGCAACACCTCCAGCTCGCGCGCGGTCAGTGGCACGTCGCCGGGCGGGGTGTCGGCGGGGCGGATCCGCATCGCGTAGCGGCCGACCAGCTGGCGGGTCACCTCGGGGGCGAGCAGCGCGGCGCCGGCCGCCACCGTGCGGATGCCGTGCAGCAGATGGGCCGGCGGCGCGTCCTTGAGCAGGAAGCCGCTCGCCCCGGCCCGCAGCGCCCGGTACACGTGCTCGTCGACGTTGAAGGTCGTCACCACCAGCACCTTGACCGGGTGCTCGACCCCGGCCCCGGCCAGTTTCCGGGTCGCCTCGATGCCGTCCATGCCGGGCATGCGCACGTCCATCACGACCACGTCGGGGCGCAGCCGCCCGGCCTGCTCGACCGCGGTCACGCCGTCGTCGCACTCGCCCACCACCTCGAGGTCGGGCTGGGCGTCGATGATGGTGGCGAAGCCGGTCCGGATCAGGGCCTGGTCGTCGCAGACCAGCACCCGGATCACGACGCGGCCCCGACCGGGATGCGGGCCGTCACCACAAAACCGCCTCGCGGCTGCGGCCCGGCGCTGAACTCCCCGCCGAGCGTGCCGACCCGTTCCCGCAGCCCGGTGAGCCCCCGTCCGCTGCCACCCGGCGAGGCCGTGCCCGACCCCGACCCGTCGGTGCTGATCCGCACGTCCACCTCCGACCGGCCGTACCGCACGGTCACCGTGGTGCGGGCGCCGTGGTCGTACTTCAGCGCGTTCGTCAGGGCCTCCTGTGTGATCCGGTAGACCGTGCCGTCGGAGCCACCCGTCGTCTCACCCTCCTCGTGCAACTCCACCGGCTGCCCGGCCCGCCGGGTCTGGTCGACCAGCGCCCGCAACTCCCCGCCGTGGCCCGGGTGGAGCAGGTCGAGCAGCTGCCGCAGGTCGGTGATGGCCCGCCGCCCGGTGTCGCTGACCGCGCTCAGGGTCTCGTCCAGCCGGTCCGGCGCCGCTGTCAGATAACGCGCGGCCTCGGCCTGCACGACCATCGCGGTCACGTGGTGGGTCACGACGTCGTGCAGTTCGCGGGCGATCCGGGTGCGCTCGGCGGCCCGCGCCGCCTCCTCCAACTGCCGGCGGCGCTCCGACTCGGCCGCCCGGTTCTGGCGCATCCACGAACCGACCCCCCACATCGCGGCCAGCACCACATAGAACAGCACGAAGTCGGCGACCCCGGTCGGCCCGATCCGGTCCAGCACCACGGCGAAGACGACGTACGCGACGGTGGCGGCGGCCATCACGGCCCGGCGATGCGACCTCAGGTGTGCGCCGGCGCTGAACAGGGCGATCGGCAACGCGGTGCCACCGAGCGTGTGGAAACCCATGAACTGGTCGAACGCGAACCCGCAGGACACCGCCGCGAGGGCGATCGACGGCCATTTCCGCCGTACGGCCAAAGGAAGGCACTCGACCGCGATGACGAGCACGCCCAGCAGGTCGAACGGCTGCTGCGGCACGAGGTCGCTGAACCGGGTGCCGTGCCGGTGCCAGGCCGGGACCAGGGCGACCGCGGTGAGCAGAAGCGCGAAGGGCAGGTCGCGGAGGATGACGTCGTAGCGTCGCCAGGGGCCGTTCACGCGACGAGCGTAGAAGGCTCGCGCCGCCGCATCGGCACCATGTGCCCGCGCCGGTGGGCCAGCCACAGGAACACGGCCGTCACGACGACGCCGGCCATCAGCGCGGACAAGCTCGCCTCGGGGCCGAACGTGCCGCCGCTGATCCAGGCGTTGCCGCTCGACTCGGCGTCCAGCAGCCCCTGCTTCAGGCCGTTGCCGGACACCTCGGTGCTGAAAACGGCCGCCTGGGCGTAGTTCCAGCCGAAGTGCAGGCCGATCGGCAGCCACAGACTCCGGGTCGCGATGAAGGCCGAGGTCAGCATGCCGCCGCCGGCGACCGCCACGCACAGCGCTCCCCACAGCGTGGCGTTCTCGTTCAGCAGGTGGACGCCGCCGAACACCAGCGCCGACAGCAGCAGCGCCAGCCACGTGCCGGTCAGCTTCTCGACGTGGCGGAACAGCACGCCGCGGAACATCAGCTCCTCGGTGACGGCGGCCGCGGCCATGAACCCGATCAGCCCCACCGCCGCGAGGGGATCGTCGCTGAGCCCGTGGACCCGGTAGCCGCCGTTGACGGCGATGTTGCCGATGACCGCGGCGAAGATCCCGGCCCCGAGCAGTGTGCCCCGGGCCAGTCCCGAGGCGGCCGGGCCCGGGAGCGCCTCGGTCACGTCGCGCTTCTCGGTCCACCGGACGGCCCAGTAGTAGACGGCCACCGCGATCAGCGACGTCACCAGGCCCGCCGCGAGGGACAGCCAGGGACTTTCGGTCACCGAATTGACCGCCTGCCCGGCCAGGAAGGCGGCCGCGACGACCGCGACCAGCTGGACTACGAACCGCATGACTGATCCTCCGCTGCTCCCGCGGACATCCGTGCCGCGGCTGCGAAGAAACGTACGAATTCCGGCGCTTCCCGTCGTCACCTCCGAGCGGACATCCGCTGTAGCTCGCGCGAGCTACAAACCGCGGGTGCGCGTCGATTCCGGTTCCCCGGCGGCTTCCGGCTGCCCCTTCGTGAGGAGCAGCCCGAGCAGGCGCAGGTTGTCGTGCGACGCGCTGCCGGGGTCGGTGTTGTAGACGAACAGCGTCTGGTCCGGGTCGCCGGGCAGGGCCAGGGCCTCGTATCGCAGCGTGATCGGGCCGACGGCCGCGTGCGTCATGCGCTTGGTGCCGTGGGTCCGCTCGTGCACCTGGTGACCGTTCCACCACGTACGGAAATCGGCGCTTTTGATCGTCAGTTCACCCACAAGTTCGTTCAGCCGTACGTCGTCCGGGTGGCGCCCGGCATAGAGGCGCAGAGTGCCGACGGCTTCGGCAGCCACGGTCGGCCAGTCGAGGAACACCTCGCGGGCGGCCGGGTCGAGCACGATCCACCGGACGTAGTTGCGGTGCCGCGGCGCCAGACTCGTCCAGTCGGTCAGCAGCGCCCGCGCCAGCGGGTTGGCGGCGAGCACGTCGGTGCGCCGGCCCAGGATCAGCGCGGGATGGTCGGTCATCGAGGCGATCAGCTGCTGCATCGCCGGACGCACCCGCTGCGGCGGCGCCTGCTCGGCCGCGCGGCGCACCGGACGGGCCAGGTCGGCCAGGTGGGCCCGGGCCGCGGCGTCGAGCCGGAACACCCGGCCCAGGGCCTCGACCACCGCCTCGGACGGGCTGGAGTGGCGGCCCTGCTCGAGCCGCGTGTAGTAGTCGACGCTCACCCCGGCCAGCATCGCGACCTCCTCGCGGCGCAGGCCCCGCACCCGGCGGCCGGTCGCCAGGCCGTCCAGGCCCGCCTCCTCGGGAGACAGGCCGGCCCGGCATTTGCGGAGGAAGTCGCCGAGGTCGGTGCGTCCGGTCATGCCTCCATCATCGGCCGCGAACCGGCCCGCGCACAGGCGTTGGGTGGGCATGGCGTACCCAGGCAGCGCTGGGCCAGCTCGGCCGTGTCCGTGAGGCGCGCCCCGCCACAGCATGGGAGGCGTTCGTTCGACGTCAAGGAGAACCCCATGACCACCTGGTTCGTCACCGGCACCTCGCGCGGCATCGGCCTCGAGCTCGTCCGGCAGCTGCTCGTCCGCGGCGACAACGTGGCCGCCACCACCCGCTCGGCCGACCGCCTGGGCGCGGCCCTGGGCGATGCCGGCCGTGAGCGGCTGCTGCCCCTCGAGCTCGACCTCACCGACGGGACGGCGGTCGCCGCCGCCGTCCGCGCCACCACCGACCGCTTCGGCGGGCTCGACGTGGTCGTCAACAACGCCGGCTACGGCTTCCTGGGCGCGGTCGAGGAGGCCACCGACGCCGAGGTCCGGCGCATGTTCGACGTGCAGATCTTCGGCGTCTGGAACGTGCTGCGGGCGGTGCTGCCGGAGATGCGGGCGGCCGGTCGCGGGCACATCGTCAACGTGTCCTCGATTCTGGGGCTGACCGCCTTTCCGGGCTGGAGCCTCTACTGCGCGGCCAAATATGCCCTGGAGGGGCTGTCGGACTCGCTCGCGGCCGAGGTCGCCGGGTTCGGCATCAAGGTGAACGTGGTCGAGCCCGGCTACACCCGCACCGATTTCCTGCGGACCTCGTCGCTGGGGCTGCCCGCTCAGGCCGCCGACGGTTACCAGGCGATCCGGGAGATGACCGACGCGCATCTGGCCATGCCGGGGACCCAGCTCGGCGACCCGGTGAAGGTGGCGGCGGCCATCATCGACGTGGCCGTCTCGGGGAACGCGCCGTTGCACCAGGTGCTCGGTTCCGACTCGTACGGGCTGGCCAAGGGGCGTCTCGACGCGCTCGCGGCCGACATCGAGGCCGGGCGGGAGCGGGCCCTGAGCACCGATGTCACCCCGGCCTGACCCCGCCTCGCCCGCCACGGGGTAGCCGTCGATCAGTGTCCATGTTTAGATATCGCTCGAAACGCTACGAGCAACGGGGGATTCGTGAAGCGTGGTGAGCAGTCCTTTGTGGATTCCACAGCCTTAGGGGCCTAGTCCCGAACTCAACCTGTTCGTTTTCCGCGGCGCGGGGGCCGTGGCGCTGACGCGTGCCTCCCCGCGCCGCTCCCGGCTGTGGAGAAGGATGGTCGTGAAGGTTTCTCTGAGCGTGCGCGCCCGGGTCGTGGCCCTGGCCTCGCTGGTCGCTCTGATCGGCGGCGCCGCCGTCAACGTGCCGGCCGCGGCGGCCGCGCCCGAGCGGGCCCCCCGCAGCCTGGTAGGCCTGCTGCGCACCGAGGGCACGCCGCTGCCGCCCGTGCCGCCGCTGGTGACCGAGTCGTGGAACGGCACGACCGGCATCGACGCGACGGCCGAGCGGTGGCGCAAGGCGGTCGCCGACGTGGCCGAGCTGTCGCCCGAACCCGAGGTGCGTGCGGCCGCGCTGGCGGCGCTCTCGACCGGCGATCCGGCGGCGATCTTCCGGTTCGCCAACGTCGAGAAGCGTCAGCTCGAGGCCGCGATCGACGCCCGCAAGCGGCAGCAGGCGGCCGACAACCTGGTGACGATCCGGGCCATGGCCGGCACCGGTGGCACCCATTTCAACGCCGAGGTGCAGCGGGTTCTCGCCGGCACCGACACCGACCGCGAGCTGTTCCTGGCCTACGGCGCCGACGTCGCCCGGCAGCGGGACGAGAAGCTCGCCGCCGACGCCCGCGAGCGGGCCGCCCAGCTGCGCGAACGGTTGCGGGTGTTCGCCGCCGCGGCGCCGGCCGAATCGCACGTGAAGGCGGCCGCCGAACAGGCCCTGGCCGGCGACGACGCCGCGATCGCGGCCTTCTGGAACACCGGCTATCTGGCCGCGGCCAAGGCCGACGCCGCCGAGCGTGAGCAATACCTGAAGGACCTCGAGGCGCGTAACAAGGCGGCCGAGGAGCTGTCGGACCTGGCGCAGCGGGCCAGGCGCGCGTCCGAGGCACGCACCCGGCTTTTGCGGGCCCACGGCGACGGCGTGGAAGCGTTGCAGCGCGCGGCCAACGACATGGCAGGTTCGGCCAACTCGGCCCGGCACGCCGAGCGGGTCCTGGCTCGCGCGGGCACCGCGGCTTCCAAGTCGGCCGAGCTCAACCTGGCCAAGTCGCAGACAGCGAACTTCGTCAACGGCGCCCGCCTGGCGGCAGAGCAGGCTCGCACGGCCGCGGCGATCGCGACGTCGGCCGCCGACGAGCTGATCGCCACCGGGCTGGACTACGGCGCCGAATGGTCGCTGATCGCGCAGGGCATGAGCGAGGCGTCGGCGGCGGCGCTGGGCGCGGCCACCACCGCGCAGCACGCCATCGACGCGACCATCGCGACCAACAACGCGCAGGGCGCGCAGGCGCAGGCCGAGGCGCACGCGAAGCAGGCCGAGCAGTGGCGCAAACACGCGCAGGAACACGCGGCGGCGGCGGCCCGGCTGGCGACGGCAGCGGCCAAGCAGGCGGCCGCGGCGAAGACGGCCGCCCAGCGTACGAAGAAGGCCCGGGAAGAGGCCCAGGCGGCCGAGGCCAAGGCGTGGGCGGCCGCCGAACGCACCAATCGGCACCGGGAGACCGCGGAGGCCCGGGCGGCCGAGGCCAAGCAGGCCCGTCAGGTGGCCGAGGCCGAGCGAGCCAACGCCGCCCGCTTCCGGGCCGAGGCCGAGCAGCACGCGGCGACGGCCCGCACGGCCCGGGGCAACGCCGAGGCACAAGCGGCCGCGGCGAACCGGGCCCGGGGCAGCGCCGAGGGCGCCGAACGCAACGCCAAGGCGGCCCGCGACCGCTCGTGGAACCAGGAACGCATCGCCGCCTCCGCGCGTGACGAGGCCATCGCGGCCGAACGCGCGGAGCAGGCGGCCAAGGCGCGGGCGCGGGCACTGAAAGCCGTGGCGGCTTCGGCGGCCGGTCAGGCGGATTCGGCCGAGGCACAGCGCTACGCCGACGAGGCCGACGCCCAGGCCGGTGCGGCCGGAACGGCGGCCCGGAACGCCCGGTCGGCGGCCAACACGGCGACCGGTGCCGCGGCCAACTCGCGGGCGGCGGCCCACCAGGCGCAGCAGGCAGCCAACCGGGCCTGGGCGGCGGCCCGTCAGGCCGAGGCGGCGGCCCGGGCGGCGGACGCGGCGGCCGACCGGGCCGAGGCGACCGCGCAGCAGACCCACTCCCACCGCATGCGGGCCGACGCCAAGGCGGCGGTCGCGACCACGAACGAGATCCGGGCGGCCGAGGCGGCCACCGCGGCCGTGAACCTGGCCGGTCAGGCCGCGGACGAGGCCGTCCAGTCGCTGTGGTCGGCCAACCGCACCCGCGACGAGGCCCAGGCCGCCACCACCGAGGCGGTCGCGGCGGCGGCCCAGGCCGACATCGCCATCGCCGCGGCGTCGGCCGCCTCCAGCTCGTCGGCCGGCATCGCCGAGCCCCACAACACGGCGATCGGCATGGTCACGCCGTTCACCGGGGCCGACATCGACGCCGACTTCGTGGCGCTGGTGGCCCAGCTGGCGCAGACCATCGGTGAGGAACAGGCCGAGGCGGCCCGTGCCCGGGCGGCCGAGGCGGTGCGGGCAGCCGAACTGGCCGAGGCGGCCGCGCAGCGCGCCAACGATCAGGTCAAGCCGGCCTACACGGCAGCCGCCCAGGCCGCGCGGTCGGCGGCCCAGGCGGCCCAGTCGGCGGCCGAGGCCAAGCAGTCGGCGGCCCAGGCAGCCGTGGACGGGGCCGCGGCGCGCACCGCGGCGGCCTCCGCGGCCCGGGCCGACGCCCAGGCCCGGGCCGACGCGCTGGCGGCCCGGCAGGCGGCCAACGAGGCCGCCAACGACGCGGCGATCGCCGGCCGGAGCGCGGCCGCGGCCCAGAACGACGCCAACGCGGCCGACAGCGCCGCGACCCGGGCCGAATCCGACGCGGCGGCCGCGCGCGGCGCCGCCGACCGGGCCGAGTCGGACGCCGCCGCCGCCCGCACGGCCGCCGACAACGCGCAGGACCATGCGGACAGCGCGGCCGAGGCGGCCAGCCGGGCCCTGCAGCACGCGACCGAGGCGCAGCAGGCGGCCGAGCGGGCCGAGGCGGCCGAGCGTCAGCGGCAGCAGGACCAGGCCAGCAACGCGGGTGCGCCGGCTCCGGGGGAGGAGGACGACCTCCTCAAATACCTCACCCCGGAACAGCGGGCCGAGTACGAGAAGGCGAAGCAGGAGGCCGGGCAGTCCATCCTGGACTTCCTCAAGGCCGAGGGCCTCGACTTCCTGATCGGGCTGATCGTGCCCGAAGACCTCATGGAGTGCGTGAAGACGCCCAACTTCGAGGCCTGCTTCTGGACGATCATCGAGCTGGTCCCGTGGGGCAAGCTCAAGAAGATCGGCAACGTCTGGGACCTCTACAAGAAGTGGGAGAAGTTCGCCGACAAGGTCCGCAACGGCCGCAAGAAGCGCGACGACATCGCCGACGACGCGCGCCGCAGCCGTGACGCCTGCAAGATCAAGCCGCCGGTGCCCGGCAACGGCCGGGTCGCGGCCCTCGCCGACCCCGACCCGTTCCCGTGCGACGACGTCGACGCCGCCGGCTGGCCGGTCCCGAACATGGACAACTGCAAGGCCTGCGCCAAGAAGATCAAGGAGCTGATCGGCGGGGAGACGTTCCGTCTTTCGGACTCGATGGGTGCCCCGAAGCTGGGACCATCCAAGCACGACCCGACCGGTCGCTGGGACGAGCATTTTGTCGTCATCAAGGACGGCGTTGTCTACGATGGCTTCACCGGCCCCAAGGGGATGCCGCTCAAGCAGTACCGCGCCCAGTGGACGTACGGCGAATATCTCGACTTCAAACCCGTGGACCTGGATTGACCCTCACCGAGCTGTGTTTCCACCTGCGTAACCGGCGCGGGATGTACCTTCCCGACGGCCGGTACGCCTCAGCGGTCGCGTTCGTCGAGGGCTTCAACCAGGCCCTCGACGGCGCCCCACTGGACGGGTTCGGGGCGTTCGTCTCGCGCCGCCTGCACGGCGGTGAGTCGCCCGTCCGGTGGGACTATCTGATCGCCCGCACCAAGGCGCCGGACACGCGTCTGGATCAGATTCCGCCCGAGCTCGACGGCGAACTGACGGACATGCTGGTCGAGTTCCTGGAGGAGTTCGCCCAGCGCTGAGGCAGGCCGAACCGGTCGAAAACCGCCGGGTCGACGAACGTCACGCAGCGCCGGATCAGGCCGTCGTGCACCGCGAACAGCTGCAGCGAATGGGCTCGCAGCTCGCCGGTGGCCCGGTCCGGCGCGTACGCGGCCAGGGCCGTCCCGCCGTTGGCCGGCACCGTCCGCATCCGCCAGCCCGGGCCGCGCATCGCGAAGACCCGCTCCAGGAACTCGCCGTAGTGCGCCCGCCCGGCCAGCCACAGGTCGACCGGCGGCATCTCCAGCGCCACGTCGTCGGCCAGCAGCCGGGTCAGCCCCGGGACGTCGGCCGCCTCGAACGCGGCCAGATAGCGCTCGACCACCGCGCGCTCGCCCGGGTCGGCCGGTTCGCGCAACTCCTCCAGCACCGGTCCCGCCGCCCGCAGCGTGGCCCGGGCCCGCTGCAGGCTGCTGTTCACCGAGGCCACGCTGCTGTCCAGGGCGTCGGCGACCTCGGCCGCCGGCAGCTCCAGCACCTCCCGCAGCACCAGAACGGCCCGCTGCCGCGCGGGAAGCAACTGCAGGGCGGCGACGAAGGCCAGCCGCAGCCCGGCGCGCTGCTGGGCGTCGTCCGGAAACGGCTGCAGCCACGGGATGTCGAAGCTCGGCGTCAGCGGGGCCTGCGGGTCGTCGCCGGCCGCGCCCAGACCGCTCGGCAGCGGCCGCCGGGCCCGGCCCTCGAGCGCGGTCAGACAGGCGTTGGTGGCGATGCGGTGCAGCCAGGTGCGCACCGACGCGCGCCCGGGGTCATAGCGGTCGGCCGCCCGCCACGCCCGCAAGAACGTCTCCTGCACCAGATCTTCGGCCTCGTCGGCCGAGCCGAGCATGCGGTAGCAGAGGGCCAGCAGGTCGCCCCGGTAGGCCGTGTGCCACTCGTCCCAGTCCTGCGCCACGGCCCCGACACTATTCCTTCCTTCGCCACCGATGAGTCCCGTGCGGGCCGGCGGTATGTGGTGGCGAGGAGAAAGGAGCCCCCTCATGGGCGACATCATCGTGATCCAGTTCGCCACGCTCGACGGCGTGGTGTCCGACCCCGAGAACTGGGCCTTCCGCTACGGCGCGGGACCGGTCACCGACGACAAGTTTCAGCTCGGCGCGCGGATGGAACAGGGCGTGCAGCTGTACGGACGGCGCACCTGGGAGCGGTTCGCGCAGCTGTGGCCGGGCCGGGACAGTGACTACGCCAAGCTGATGAACACGGTGCCCAAGCGGGTCGCCACCCGTACGGGAATCGACGCGGCCGCCTGGTCGAACTCGGCACCGATCGAGGGTGACCCGCTCGCCTGGGCCGCCGCCGAGCGCGCCCGCCGCGACGTTGTGGTCATCGGCAGCCTGAGCCTGGTGCACACGCTCGCCGCGGCCGACCTGGTCGACGAGTACCGCCTGATCACCTTCCCGACGGTGGTCGGCGCGGGCGACCGGCTGTTCGAGGCCGGCCCGCCCGCCGAGTTCCGCTTCACCGTGGCCGAGCCGGTCGACGCCGCCGTCCGGACGGTGTTCCGCCGCGAGCGGACTTCCTAGCCCGCTTGGCGACGGCCTCGCCGCCACATCTCGTAGTTTCCGCATTCGGCGGTGATGTCGGCCGTCGCCTGGGCCGCGGTGATGAAGTCGTCGATGACCGGCGAGGTGCGCGATTCCGGCACCGCCAGGCATACCTCGTCGGGCGCCAGATCGGGGACGGGCACAAAGGCGACTTCGGGATGGGTGTGGAACACCGTCGTCGAGCGGGCCACGAACGAGATGCCGCGGCCGGCCGCCACGTGTTCGAGCGTCTCGTCGACCCCGCGCACCCGATATCCGGAATCCGGGTGGGGGCGCCGGGTGGGGTGGTTGCTCGGGCCGGCGTGCCAGACCAGCGGTTCGCCGGCCAGGTCGGCCTCGGTGACCTGTTCCTTGCCGGCCAGACGGTGACCGGACGGCAGCACCGCCACCCGCGGCTCGGTGTAGAGCGGGATGACGCGCAGGCCGGTCTCGTCGATGGGCAGGCGCACGTAGCCGACGTCGATGCGGCCGTCGAGCAGCATCGGGGCCTGGTCGTCCCACTCGATGCGCTGCACGTCGACCAGAACCTCGGGGTGCCGCTCGGCGAACCGCCGCACCGCCCCGGTGACCGCGATGCCGGCTCGGAAGCCGACCATCAGCCGCCGGCTGCCCCGCGCGGCCACGGTGACCCGGCGACGGACCGCCTGCGCGGAGGCCAGCAGCGGGCCCGCGTCGGTCAGCAGCTGCCGGCCGGCGTCGGTCAGGGCCACGCCGTGGCTGTCCCGGGTCAGCAGCGGGGTGCCGAGGTCGTGTTCCAGCGCGCGGATCTGCCGGCTCAGCACCGGCTGCGCGATGTGCAGTTCGTCGGCGGCGCGGCCGAAATGCAGACGGTCGGCGACGGCGACGAAGTAGCGCAGCTTGCGCAGGTCCAGATCCATGAAGCCTCCCGATCCGGCGATGCCCTAACGGTATCGCGACCGCCGAAAGAGGTCTTGGACGCGCATCCGGGGCCGGTGGCACCGTGGCTTCCGGCAATCCGGTTCCAGAAAGCAGGCACACCCATGAGCAGCATCAGCATCATCGGCGTCGGCACCATGGCCCGCGCCATCGGCGCCCGCGCGGTCGAGGGCGGCAACACCGTCGAGGTCATCGGCCGGGACGAGGCCAAGACCAGGGACCTGGCCGCCTCGCTCGGCGGCGGCACCACGGCCGGGACGTTCGGCGCCACCCCGGCCGGCGACATCGTCATCCTGGCGGTGCTGAACGCCGGCGCCGTGCCGGTCGTCGCCCGGTACGGCAACGCGCTGGCCGGCAAGGTCATCGTCGACATCACCAACCCGGTCAAGGCCGACGCGACCGGGTTGGTCACCCCGGACGGCATGTCCACCGCGCAGGAGATCGCCGAGGCCGCCCCGGCGAGCGCCCACGTCGTGAAGGCGTTCAACACCGTCTTCGGCCACATCCTGGCCGCGGGCCACCCGCTGGACGTGTTGTTCGCCGGCGACGACGCCCGGGCCAAGGCGAGCGTGTCGGCGTTCATCGAGAGCCTCGGCCTGCGTCCCCGGGATGCCGGCGGCCTCGGCATGGCGCACTGGCTGGAAGGAACAGCGCTACTGATGATCAACCTGGCCCGCCACGGGGTGGGGAACGCCGACTTCGCGCTGACCGTCAGCGCCCCCGGAGAGAAGTAGCATGCGCGTCTTCGTCGCCGGCGGGACCGGCCATTCCGGTTCGTACATCATTCCTGAGCTGATCGCCGCCGGGCACGAGGTGACCGGCCTGGCCCGGTCGAACACCGCGGCGGCGGCGCTGTCCGCGCTCGGCGCCAAGGTGCGGCGGCGCGAGATCGCCGAGGCCATCGGCCGCCGCCTGGGCCTGCCCGCCGTGAGCGTTCCCGCGGACGAACTGGTGCTGCCGGGATACTCCGGCTTCCTCGCGAACGTCGTGACGCAGAACTACGCGGCGTCCAATCTCGTCACCCGCCGGGCCCTCGGCTGGGAACCCGCTCAGCCCGGCCTGCTCGCCGACCTGGACAACGGCCACTACTTCCCCGCCGATTGACGGCAGGGAAGTAAACCGACCTACGCCCTCGCGGCCTCGACGGTGTAGGGGTGGCTGTCGAGGGCGATCGGGTATCCGAAGTAGGTGTAGCCGATGTGGTGGAGGGTTCCGGTCTCGCCGGCTGCGGACTCGTCAGTGAAGGTCAGGCGCAGCGTCTCGGCGTAGGTGTCGCCGGGCTGGAGGCTGGGGTAGCTGTTGGAGTACCACCAGTAGTAGCTGTTGCTCGGGCCGCTCACCGGGACCCACTCGTCGCCGTCGAGGCGTTCCACGACGAGCTGGTCGTTGCCGGCGCGGTAGAGGGCGATGCCCGGCCGCAGGATCGAGTAGGCCAGGGGAGTGGTGTTGGTCAGCGACACCTTGACGACCGCCGGCTCCCCGACGGCGAAGCTCGCGGGGGAGCTGAGGTCGGCCCGCGGCTCGACCAGGTCGACCCGGTCGGGCTCCTCGTCGGTCGCGAACACGGAGCCATTGCTTGTCAGCGCCTCAGTGTGCACATCGACGGTCACGGTGTCGACGTGTGGGGCGGTGCTGGTCGGGCGGGTGGCGATCCGCAGCTGGAAGGTGGCCGTCTCGTCGGCGGCGACGCTGCCGAGCTCCGGTGTCGTGGCGACCAGCGAGCCGCCGACGGTTTCGTAGGCCAGGTCCCGGTATTGCCACCCGAACTGGTAGGTCAGCTGCACCGTCGCGTCGAGCGGGCGCACGTCGCTGCCGGGTGCGGGTGTGAGGGTCAGGCGCAGCCGTACGCCAGACCGGTCGTCGCCGCCGGTGTTGACCACCTCTACCGGCAGGTCGATCGGGTTGAGCCCGGCACCGACGACGGCCGGCGGCGCGACCTCGACATGGGGGCCGGCGGCGGCCAGAGCGGGCGCGGCGGCCAGGGCGGGTGTGGCGGGCAAAGCGGCGGCCCCGGTCAGGACCAGGGCCGCCGTGGTGGCACGCAGACAGGTGAGGCGCATTCTCTTCTCCCCGTGATGGATGAGCCTTCCCGGGAAGAGTATCGGTAAATGTCGATTTTTAGGTGGCCGTGCAGGTGGCGCCGTTGAGGGTGAAGGACGTGGGCCGGGGGTTGGTGCCGGTGTGGGTGGCGTTGAAGCCGAACGTGACCGTCGCGCCCGCGGCGAGGGTGCCGTTCCAGGACGTGTTGGTGGCGGTGACCTGCGTGCCGGACTGGGTCACGTTCGCCGACCACGCCTGGGTGATGCGCTGCCCGGCGGCGTACGGGAAAACGAGGGTCCACGCGGTGACCGGGGTCGGACCGTTGGTGATGGTGACCGAACCGGTGAAGCCGCTGCCCCAGTCGTTGGTGGAGTAGGCGACCCGGCACCCGGCGGGCTGAGTCGGCGTCGGCGTCGGCGTCGGCGTGGGAGTGGGAGTGGGAGTCGGGGTCGGCGTCAGGGTCGGGGTCGGCGTGGGGGTTGGTCCCGTGGTGCTGGGCTCGGCGCCCCAGACGAGCGTGCTGCCGTCGTAAAGGGTCACGCCCTGGTTCGGGCCGGCCGCCGCCTGATAGGACGGGTCGTTGGTGGGATCCCACGTGCCGCCCTCGACGACCCCGATCTTGAGCTGGACCTCCATCCGGTGCGCCGACTGCCCGGCCGGGGCGATCGTGTAGCCGGCGCAGTCGACCTCGACGTACCAGACATTGCCCGAGAACTGCTTGGCCGCGGTGGGCCCTGGGCACCCCTGGGTGTACGGCGACGAGACGGTCAGCGCGGCGTCGCTGTCGCGGGTGAAGTAGTAGCGGAACTTGCCCGCGGTCAGCGCCCGCGCCGGGAACGCCGACTTGTTGTAGACCACGGCCTTGATGCCGGTCGAGCGGGTCTCGTTCTGCATCACCGTCGTCTCGACCGACAGCTCGGGGATGTCCGGCTTCTCGGCCACCGGGAACGAGGCCAGGGGCGCGCCGCCGTACTCGCCGTAGAGCCGGGCCAGCGCGGACGTGAACCCGGCGTTGTAGTCGGTCGCGACCTCGTTCATCACGTAGTCGCCGCGGCTGTCGGTGTACGCGTCGTCCGGCGCCGACGGGCCGCCGACCAAGGCGCCGTAGAGGACGTGGCGGGTCTGCTCGGGCACCTGCTGGCTGTCCCACCACGATCCGTGCGCCGTACGGTGGTGCGGGTTCTTCGGCGCGTTGGCCCCGAAGCCGATGACATAGCTGGAGTTGCGCGGGTTGGCGCCCAGGGCGTAGCCGATCTGCCGTACGGCGAAATCGTGGTAACGCTGTTTGCGCGCCGTGTCGGTGAGGCCGTCGCTGTAGACCAGCGCGACGAAGGCGGTGTTGGCCGCGTAGCGCAGCGCTCCCCACGTGTCGACGACCACCATGCCGCCGGGGGAAGTGCGCACCTTCTCGCCGTTGACGCCCACGGTGAACCAGTCGAGCCAGCGGTTCGCGTCGTCGGCGTACTTCTGCTTGCCGGTCAGCCGGGACAGCAGCACGTAGTTGCCGTACTGCTTGTTGTCCCAGCTGATCGTCCACTTGTACATCTTGGTGCTGGTCTGATTCTCGTTGCCCTGCGCGTCGTAGCCGGCCTCGGCCTTGGCCAGATAGGCCGCGTCACCGGTGGCACGGTGCAGCCAGATCGCGCCCCACACCAGCTCGTCGGCGTAACCGCTCCACGACCGGTAGAACGACGTCGCGTCGGTGATGCACTCGTGGTAGCTCTTCCGCACGGTGTCGGCGAACGCGTACAGCTGCTTCGCGTGGGTCAGAAGCGTTTCCGCGTACGAGGGATCGGTCGCCCGGAACACCATCGAGCTCGCGGCCATGGCAGCGGCGGTCTCGGCCGCGAGTTCGGTGCCGCCGCAACTGGCGTCGATCTTGTAGGCCGGTCGCGCCATCGGCATGACCTCGGCCGGGCCCCACCACTTGTGGTCGTCGTCGCCCTTGCCGACCTGACCGTAGAGCACGTTGGCCGAGGGGTGGGCCTTGATGAAGTAGTCGTTGGGCACGCGCAGGTTGTTCAGCAGGTGGGTGAGCTGACCCGAGCTCGCGTACGCGGCCCGGTTCTCGACCGCGCCCCACGCCAGCATCGTGGTCGTGAACGCCATCGGCAGCCCGAACTTGACGTGGTCGCCCGCGTCGAACCAGCCGCCGGTCAGGTCGAGCCCCACATCGGAGCCGTCGCGCATCGCCGAGTCGCCGCGCCACGAGACCCGGTTCCAGGCGGGCTTCTTGCCGGAGACCTGAGCCTCGTAGAAGAACAGCGACTTCTGCAGGGCCTCGCCGTAGCTGTAGGTGGGGGCCGCGGACGCGCCGGCGGGGACGGCGAGCCAGACGAGACCGAGAACCAGGGTAGCCAGCAGAGCGCGGATCTTCATGAGCGACTCCTCGGGGATTGAGGGTCATCGTGACATGGGAGCGCTCCCACCGCAATGAACCGTTCACGGCGTTGTAATGGGAGCGCTCCCATGTGACGATGCTCATCAATGTAAGGCTGCTCCCCACGCTCGTGACCATTCCGTACCGCTCTTCCGGCAGCACCCGCCGCACCCCGATCGGCGCCCCCACGGCGTCGCCGCGTGAGAAAGAGGAAACCCGTGACACGAAAGACGGTCATCGCCGCCACGATGACACTGATCGCCATCCTGGTGGCCGCCCTAAGCGGCGCCGTCCCCGCCGCGGCCGCCCCGCCCGCGGCGGCCAAGGTGGCCACCGGCTATTCGCACACCTGCGCCGTCCGCGCCGAGGGCTCCCTCTGGTGCTGGGGCGGCAACTACAGCGGCCAGCTCGGCGACGGCACCGTCACGAGCCGGACCGCGCCCGCTCGCGTCGGCACCGCCACCTGGACCAGCGTGGACGGCGGCACGAGCTTCAACTGCGGGATCCGTACGGAGGGAACGCTCTGGTGCTGGGGCAGCAACTCGCGAGGGCAGCTCGGCGACGGGACGACCGCCCGGAAAACGGCCCCGGTCCAGGTCGGCACCTCCGGCGGATGGGCCAGTGTGAGCGCGGGCGACAGTCACACCTGCGCCGTCCGTACGGAGGGAACGCTGTGGTGCTGGGGCTTCAACCGGTTCGGGCAGCTCGGTGACGGCGCGGCCGTCTACACCGCCACCACGCCGTTGCAGGTCGGCACCGCCACCAGCTGGGCCAGTGTGACCGCCGGCTACGCGCACACCTGCGCCTCGCGCACCGACGGCACGCTGTGGTGCTGGGGCGACAGCTCGATGGGCCAGCTCGGCCTGGGCATCCTGAGCTACCGCACCACGCCCGACCAGGTCGGCACCGCGACGAACTGGACCGGCGTGACGGCCGGCTATCTGAACACCTGTGGCGTGCGGGCCGACGGATCGCTGTGGTGCTGGGGCGAGAACGGCTACGGGCAGCTGGGCGTCAGCGGCACATACCAGTCGGCGCCGGTGGCGGTGGGTGCGGGCGCGACCTGGAGCAGCGTGACCGCGGGCTTCGACACGGTCTGCGCGACCCGGACCGACGGTTCGCTGTGGTGCTGGGGCAACAACGCGTCCGGCCAGGTCGGCGACGGCACGACGACGCACCGGTTCGCACCCACGCGGGTCGGCACCGCGACGACCTGGACCGGCAACGCCTCGGCCGGGCATCACAATTGCGGATTCCGTACGGACGCAACGCTGTGGTGCTGGGGCAACAACGACAGCGCGCAGGTCGGCGACGGCACCACCACCGCCCGACCGGCACCGGTGCAGGTCGCCCTGCCCAGCTGATCCTCAGGCGTCCCGGACGAACACGATCGCGTCGATGTCGGGGAGCTGGGCCGGATCCAGGGCGGCATAACCGAACCACGGTGACTCCCGGGCCACCGGCTTCGCGTCGCCGAGGATGCGGCCCAGCCCCGCCGCGTCGACCAGCAGCGGGCTCCGCGGCTGGGCGTACAGGAAACCCTCGATGGTGTCCTCGGGCGGGGCCCCGACGCCGTGCTCGCGGAACGTGCCGATCGCCATGGAGAGAAAGGCGTAGTCCGCACCCAGGAACGCGCCGGGACTCCACCAGTGCAGCGGCTCGCCGCCCATGCGCATGCTGCCCCGGGTGCGCTGCAGGTGGACGTTGTGGCCGAATGCCAGCACCGGGCCACGGGCGGCGAGCGCGCGCAGGTTGGCGACCATCATGGACGCCCGCACGTTCAGCAGCCATGTGAGGCGGGCGGGGGAGGTGTCGGCCATCCAGTAGTGGTAGCGCAGCAGGCCGGTGGCCGTCCGGGCGTACAGGCGGGCCCGTTCCACGTCGCCCAGGCCGGGCGCCGCAGATTCGAGCAGGGCCGCGAGGTCGTCGGCGATCAGGCGCAGCCGCCGGGCCTCGGGGGAGCGGCCCATGGACTGCGCCGGCTCGTACATGGCCGACGGGTTCGCCCACTGCTCGTCGGCGCCGAGCAGATCGTCGAGCTCGGAGGCCGTACAGGGAAGCAGATCTGTCTCTTCGAGGAGGGCGTGCAGCGCGAACAGGGCCGGGCGGGGGCTCGGCGCGGCGGCGATCTCCAGGGGGCCGTCGAAGCCGGCGAAGCGCACCCGGTCCGCTTCGGGCCGGCCCTCGTTGAACGCGCGCATCCAGCGGATCAGCTCGCGGTTCGCGGCCGACGCGCCCCAGTCGTGGCTGATGCCGTGCTCGGCGACCTCCTCCAGGGTGCCGGGGCCGCCGGCGACGTAGTCGTCCACGATCAGACCGGCCAGGCAGTCGCTCTCGATGGTGATCGTGCGGTAGCCCGCCCGCTCGACCAGGTGCTGGAAGAGCTCGTTGCGGACCTCCAGCAGCACTTCGGTGCCGTGGGTGGGCTCGCCGAGGCCGAGGACGCGGGGTTGGAACGGCAGCAGGCTCAAGACATCCATGGGTTAAACGCTATCGTTGAATCGTCGGTTGAAGCTTTTCGTCCGAGACAGGCGGTCAGTGGCTCAAAACCTTCAAAGGCCGGTCGACCTGGCCCGGGCCTGCGGGCTGTCCACGCAGGCGATCCGCAACTACGAGGCCGACGGGATCCTGCCGCCGGCCGAGCGCAGCCTGTCCGGCTACCGCGCCTATACGCCGGTGCATCTGCTGGCGTTGCGGGCGTTCCTCGCTCTCGTGCCGGGCCACGGCCACCGCGCGGCCTCGCTGATCCTGCAGGCCGTCAACCGGGACGAGGTCGAGGTGGCGCTGCGGCTCGTCGACGAGAGCCACGTCCAGCTCCTCGACGACCGCCGTACGCTCCTGGCCGTCGAAGCCGCACTCCGCGACCTGGCCCCCACTCCGCCCGAACGCGGTGACACGTTCGTCGGCCCGCTGGCCCACAAGCTCGGCCTCCGCCCGGCCACGCTGCGCAAGTGGGAGCGCGCCGGACTGGTCCATCCGCGTCGCGACCGACAGACCGGCTACCGCGTCTACAGCGCGGCCGACGTGCGCGACACCCAGCTCGTGCACCAGCTCCGCCGCGGCGGCTACCGGCTCGACCAGATCGCCCCGCTGATCGCCCAGGTCCGTTCGGCCGGCGGCATCGCACCCCTGGAGTCGACGCTGCGCGACTGGCACGCCCGGCTCACCGCCCGCAGCCGAGCCATGCTCACCGGAGCCGCGGCCCTCGATGCGTACCTCGAGGAGCGACACCCCACCGGCTGACCGGCCGTGTCAGGATCATGCGGGGGATCACTTCGTGCCGGCCACGGGAAGGAACGATCGACTTGCTCACCGACCTCTCTGAGGACCAGCTGGCCACCTACCGCAGCACCCAGACGGCGCCCGACGGATTTGACGAGTTCTGGGCCGAGACCCTGGCCGAGGCGGCCAAACACGACATCGACGTGCGCCTGAGCGAGGTGGAGACGGGCCTCGAGACCATTTCCACGTACGACGTCAGGTTCCGCGGCTTCTCGGGCCAGGAGGTCGCGGCCTGGCTGCGGGTGCCCGCGCACGCCACCGGGCCGCTTCCCGCCGTCGTGCAGTACGTGGGATACGGCGGCGGCCGCGGCCACGCCCTCGAGAACCTGCTCTGGGCCTCGGCCGGGTTCGCGCACCTGCAGATGGACACCCGCGGTCAGGGCTCGGGCTGGAGTCTCGGCGTGACCGCCGACGAGGCGCCGGCCCAGCCGCAGGTGCCGGGCGTGATGACCCGCGGCATCCTCGACCCGGCCACCTACTACTACCGGCGCATGTTCACCGACGCCGTCCGCGCCGTCGACGCCGCCCGCAGCCTCGACACGGTCGACTCCAGCCGCGTCGCGGTCGTGGGTGGCAGTCAGGGCGGCGGCAACGCGCTCGCGGTGGCCGGGCTGCGCTCCGACCTGGCCGCGGTGGTGGCCTTCGTGCCGTTCCTGAGCGACTTCCCGCGGGCGCTGCGGGTCACCGAGTCGTACCCGTACAAGGAAATCATCGACTACCTGGTGGTCCACCGACCCGACGTCGAGGCGGTGCACCGCACCCTGCAGTTCTTCGACGGCGTCAACTTCGCCGCCCGCGCGACCGCGCCCGCCCTGTTCTCGGCCGCGCTGCGCGACACGGTCTGCCCGCCGTCGACGGTCTTCGGCTCCTTCCACGAGTACGGCGGTGAGAAGGAGATCGAGGTCTGGCCGTACAACGGGCACGAGGGCGGCGGCATCTTCGACGAGGAGCGGGCCCTTCGCTTCCTGCGCGGCCGGCTCGGCGACGCCTGATGGGCCGGCCGATCATCGCCGGCTTCCATCCCGACCCGAGTGTCTGCCGGGTGGGGGAGGACTACTACCTCGCCTGCTCCAGCTTCGAATACTTCCCCGGCGTGCCCCTCTTCCACAGCCGCGATCTGCTGACCTGGCAGCAGATCGGCAACGTCCTCGACCGCCCGTCCCAGCTGCCGCTGCCGCCGGAAACCGGGGCTTCGGGCGGCATCTACGCCCCGACCCTGCGCCACCACGACGGGCGCTTCTGGATGATCACCACCAACACCTCGGGCGGCGGCAACTTCCTCGTCACGGCCGAGAAGCCCGAGGGCCCGTGGAGCGACCCGGTCTGGATCGACCTGCCCGGCATCGACCCCGACCTGGCCTGGGGCGAGGACGGCAGCTGCTGGTGCACGGTCTCGGGCACGCACACCGCCCGCATCGACCCGGAGACCGGCCAGGTCCTCGACGGCCCGTTCCCGGCCTGGACGGGCACCGGCCTGCAATATCCCGAGGCGCCGCACCTCTACCGGATCGGTGGCTGGTGGTACCTGATGATCGCCGAGGGCGGCACCGAACGCGGGCACACCGTCGCCATGGCCCGGGCCCGCACACCCCTCGGCCCGTACGAGGCAGCGCCGCACAACCCCCTCGTCACGCACCGCAGCACCAACCGCCCGATCCAGAGCACCGGGCACGCCGACCTCGTCGAAGCGCCCGACGGCACGTGGTGGATGGTGCTGCTGGCCACCCGTCCGCGCGGCAATACCCCGGCCTTCCACGTGCTCGGCCGCGAGACGTTCCTGGCCCCGGTCACCTGGATCGACGGCTGGCCCCACGTGGGTGAGGTGGGCACACCGCAAGCGCCCGCGCCGGCCGACGTGCGAGACGACTTCGACGGCGAATCCCTGGCCCCGCAATGGATTTCGCCACGATCGCGGCCCGACGGGTCGTGGTCGCTCACCGAACGGCCGGGCCGGCTGACCCTGCACGCCACCGGTTCGACGCTCGACGAGCCCGGCAGCACGTTCCTCGGCCGGCGGCAGCAACACCACGCCGCCCGGGTCAGCACGCGGCTCGATCCGGGGGCGGCCCGGGCCGGCATTTCCGTACGGCTGGACGAGGCCCACCACTACGACCTGGAGATCGACGACGGGCGGGCCCGGGTGGTCGCCCGCATCGGGCCGCTGCGCTCGGTCGTGGCCGAACAACCGGTGGCGCCCGGCCCGGTCGAGCTCACGGTCGAATTCCGTACGCCGGAAGGCTTTCCCGGCCCCGACCTCATCGCGTTCCGGGTGGGCGACGGGCCCGACCTGGCCGCCCTCGACGGCCGCTACCTGTCCACCGAGGTCGCCACCGGCTTCACCGGCCGGGTGGTCGGCCTCTACGTCACCCGTGGCACGGCCGTCTTCGACTCCTACGTCAGTTCGGCACGGCCTGGATGACGCCCGACGGCGGGGGCAGCTCGGTGAGACCGGTGAACGTCCAGCCGGTCTCACCCAGCCAGCCGGCCACCTCGTCGACCTGGTAGAGGTCGCCGCCGCTGATGATCAGGAACTCGCCGGCGCCGAACCGGGCCGACGGGTGCGGGGCCAGCTCGGTGCGCCACCAGTCGACCAGCAGCAGTGTGGTCCCGGGCGCCGCGACCGACCGCAGCCGCCGGAACAGCTCGGCGATCCGCTCGGGCGGGAGCAGGTGCACGAGGTTGGCCACCAGGATCAGGTCGTGCCCGCCCGGCAACGGCGACTCGAACACGTCGGCGCCGATCGCGGTCAGCCGCGGGATCCGCTGCTCGGCGACTGCCCCCGCGACCTCGGGCAGGTCGATCAGGGTCGCGGTCAGATTCCCGTACGCCGTGAGGATCGGCTTGACGAAAGTGCCGTAGCCGCCGCCCACGTCGAGCAGCCGGTGGTGCCGCCCGAAGTTGTATGCGCGCGCCAGGTCGGCCGCCGTCTCGGCCGTGACCAGGGCGACCGTCGACTCGTAAGCCTCGGTCTGGGCCTTGTCGAGCACCGGGCGTACGCCCTGCCGGGTGCGGAACGCCTCGACCGCGTGCTCCCAGGCCGGATAGCTGACCGTCTCCCAGTAGCGGGCCATCGTGCGCAGATCGGCCGGCCCGCGCCCGCTCAGGAAGGCCTCGGCGTCGGGCGCGTTGCGGAAGGCGCCGCCCTCGCGCACCAGAAGCCCCGCGTCGGCCAGCAGATCGGCCAGGGCCCGGGCGCTGCGCTGCGGGATGCCGCAGCGGTTGGCCAGCTCCTGTGACGTGGCGGCTTGCGGCCCGGCCGCCTCGAACAGCCCGAACTCGACGGCCGCGAACACCGTCTTGGAAATCATGAACCCGCAGTACAGATCGATGATTCGCGCCGGCCCCGGCGGTCCGTCCGGCGTCTCGAATACTCGCGCCATGTCCACAGTGTTCTATCCAGGCTGTGCTCCGGCAGCCCCGTTCAACCGGTTCGCGAACGCCTCGATCACCTCGTTCGGGTCCACGTCGGCGCCGATCGAGGTGCTGAGCAGGTCGAACAGCAGCCCGTCGAGCGCGTAGTGCAGCAGAGCGATCTCGAACGCGCCGCCCGGCAGTCCCGTCGATGCGTGAAATGCGACATCCTCGGCGTACGACCGGTGCAGTGTCCCGGCCAGCAACCGCCCCAGCTCGGGCCGTCGCGCCCCTTCGAGTCGCAGCTCGAACAGCGCCCGCATCAGATCGGGTTCACGGGTGGTGCGCCGCACGATGTCCCGCAGAAAGTCGGCCTGCTCTCTGAGAGGTTCGAGCTCGTCCGCGGACGGCGCCATGCGCGCGAAGATCCGCTCGGCCAGCCCGCTGAGAAGCGCGTCACGCGAGCGGAAGTAGTTGGAGGTCGTGCCGACCGGCACCCCCGCCTCCTGATCGACGGCGCGGTGCGTGAGGCCGCGGGCGCCCGCCCGGGCGAGGACCCGGAGCCCCGCATCGGCAAGCAGATCACGGCGCTGAGGATTGCTGACCACGCGACCAGGCTAGCACCAACCACAGCAGGTGTTGTACTT
Organism: Paractinoplanes ovalisporus; assembly: GCF_016834655.1. Classification (GTDB taxonomy): domain Bacteria; phylum Actinomycetota; class Actinomycetes; order Mycobacteriales; family Micromonosporaceae; genus Actinoplanes; species Actinoplanes ovalisporus. The sequence continues at coordinate 1,078,430 of NZ_JAENHP010000001.1, read as the reverse complement.
TAACCACGACAGCCATAGTGATTGGGGCCCCGCATGCGAAAGCTCGTGTACTACATCGCGTCGACGATCGACGGTTTCATCGCCGCCCCCGACGGCGCTTTCGACTTCTTCCCGTTCGAGCCGGACCTGCAGGAATACATCCGTACGAACTGTCCCGAGACGCTGCCGACCCACTCGCGGGCCCCGCTGGGCATCCCCGACGACGAGCCGAACCGCAGGTTCGACACGCTCGTGATGGGCCGGGGCACGCTCGAGCCGGCTCTGAAGGCCGGGATCACCAGCCCGTACGCCCACATGAAGCAGTACGTGTTCAGCCGTTCCCTCCCGCCCGGCGGCGAGCCCGAGGTCGTCAACACCGACCCCGTCGAGTTCGTCCGCGCCCTGAAACAGCAGGACGGTCTCGACATCTGGCTCAGCGGCGGCGGCGATTTGGCCGGCCAGCTGCTGAACGAGATCGACGAGCTGATCGTCAAGCTGAGCCCGGTGATCGCCGGCGAGGGCATCCCGCTGCTTCGCCGCGACTTCGACCCGACCCGCTTCGCGCTGGTCTCGGCGACCCCACTCAAGAGCGGCGTCGTCGTCCTGACCTACCGCCCGTGAACAGGCTTTGTGTCCGGGGTCCGACACGCACAGCCACCCGTCGGGGCGATTCCCGCTCGACGTGAACCGGCCGACAATGACCTCCGGACGGCGATCGGACACGTCATGATCAGGGTCGGCGGGACAGTCCTCGGCATGGTGGCCTTCATTGTGCCGATCGGCTTCGTGACGGCGTGTGCCCCGGGCTCGCCGGAACCGTCCTCTGTCTCGGCGCCGGCCGCTTCCACGCCGTCGGACTGCGCCGAAGCGGGCCGCGCCCTCGACGACGGGCTGTTGAACCGGGCCGAGGAGAGGTACCTGGCGGTGCTGTCGCCGCCGAGTCGCCCGTCCGCGACCGCCGCGGCTCCGACCACCACCGGACGGGCGGCGTCGCCAGTTCCCACCACGCCTTCGAACACGCCGTCGGCCAGTATCCCGCCCGCACCCACCGAGACCGCCCGGGAATGCGCCCTCGCCGGAGTCGTGGCCGTCCGGAGCAAGCGAGCCGACGCCGCGGGCATGGTGGCCGCCGGTGAACACGCCCTCCGGACGGGTCAGTACGCGACCGCCCAGGAGTGGTTCGAGCAGGCCCAGAAGACCGACCTCGACAACAAGGACGCAGCCGCCGGCCTCGTGGCCGTCCGGGAAGAGACCGCCGGCACCGGTCATCCGACGACCCTGGTCGGCTACGGCGACGTTCTGCTCCGGCTCGCTCTACCGTTTCTCGGTGCACTGGTGACCATGCTCTTGTTCGTACGGCTGCTGCTCGGACTCATCAGGCTGACACCCAAGCCGCGGCAGAGTTCGAATACCGACCCGAGTGCGGCACGACCGCCTCCTCGTAGGAAGGTCGTTTCGCCTCTGGTCGCCGGGCTGGCGGTGGTCGCGGGGATCGCGGGGGCGGCCGGGGCGGCATGGGTGATCGCCGGATATGCCGATGTCGGGGGCTGGCTGGTGCTGGCGGGAAGTGCCGTTGCGGGCTGTTTCGCCGCCTCGGTCATAGCGGTCCGGCTCAGTCGGCGGCTCCGCGTGCGGTTCGAGGTGCGCGGCGCCGACAACGCGGTCGACGGCCAGGCCACCGCGTTCCTGGTCGGGCGGCTGGCCGCGCTGGGCGGGCAGCGCCCGCAGGGGTTGCTGATACCGCGCGGAACCGACGTGGTCGCCCTGCCGGACGAGGCGCTGGCGGCCATGCCGCAGAGCGCTGTCCTCAAGGCGTTGCTGAATCTCGGGTGGACGCTCTTCCACCTGTCACCGTGGCGCGTCACGGTGACGATGGGCGCCGGCGACCGGGCCAGCATCGAGATCTCCCGCAACCGGCGTCCGGTCGTGACCGACGTGCTCTGGACCCGCGAGATCGTGCCCCCGGACGACGACGTGGCGGACGTCTCCTACGTGCTGCTCACCGGGGCCGCCGCCCTCGTGCTGGTCACGCTGAGCGAGGCGCACACCGAGCTGGGCAAGGGGTTGTGCGGCACGAAGAACTGGCGCAGCCTCACCAAGCAGGTTCTCGCGACCGAACCGCCGTATCTGACCAACAGCCACGTACGCACGCACCTGTTGGCCGAGGCCATCGACGTGGACCCGGGAAACCGGCTGGCCTGGTACGCCTACCTGCTGTCTCTCGTCGGCAGCGAACCGGCTCTGGTGGACGAATGGTCCGGCGTCGCCCGTCGCCTCGACGCGCTCTACCGCGTGCTGCCCGGTTCGGTCACCAAGACCTCGCCGACGGTGCCGGCCGACGGATATACGGCGCTCCGGATCCGGATCATGTATTCCAGCGCGGTGGGATGGCTGCGCCACGGAGAGGACGAGGACAAGGACCACCCGGCGGACGAACGCGCTGAGGCCTTCGTCCAAGCCAAAGAGTCCGCCACAACCATGCTGAGTGCGGTCACGGCGGCCGGCGGTGAGGACCGTGTCGGGGAGTTCGCCAAGGAGATGAAACCGATGGCCGAGACCCTCGTCGCCTCAGTCGTGGCCGCGGAGAAGAAGTTCGCCGAGGAGAGGAAACCGATGGCTGAGACGCTCGTTGCCTCAGTCTCGGCCCCGGAGAAGAACTCCGCCGAGGCGGGGCCGGTGAGCGATCCGGGCGGTGGTGGTCAGGAGGAAGAGGCGCCCGACGACCCCCTGGACGGCCTGTTCAGCAAGTCGTTGCGCACTCTCTATGTGGAGGCCTGCCACCAGGCCCGCATCTCGAAGCGCCAAGAGGCGTTCGCTGCGCTGGGCCTGGCCGTCGGCCTACCGATCAACCGGCTGGGCGCCCGGAACGACCCCGCGTTCCGTGAGCTGCGGAACCATGGCGACTTTCGGCGGATCATGACCGGTCAACCCGACATCGGCGGGCTGAAACCGATCAGGAGCTACCGGAGCGCTCTCCACGCCCGGGCCGTGTTCGTCCCGGGTGACCTACTCGCCAGGTCAGCCAGTGACGACGAGGGTCTGGCGGCTGAGCTCGGTGTGCGGGCGGACGCGATCGTGGCGTGGCGCGAGCTCTGCCGTCTGGTGGTCAGCTGCCCGGAACCGGCCCACGCGGTCGCCTGGACGAATTTGCTGCACGACGCCGGCATCGTTTCGCCCGCTGACCTGCGCAGGTCGTTCGAAACGGCGGCCCGCCGTCGCGAGGCCGGACCGATCATCGCGGCCCTGGCCGCAGCCGCGCAGGTGGCTGTTCCCGGCGCGGAGCACCTCGAGAAATGGGCCGAGTCGGCCGGTGGAGCGCAAACGGAATAGGGCGGTCAGGCTCGGCGGCGCCACCAGGCGGGGCGGGGTGGGGCCAGCTGGTTGAGGCGGGTCCGGACGGCGACGGCCAAGTCGCTGTTGCGGCCGAACGTGCGCTCGGTGTCGGCCAGCAGATCGCGGTATCCGGTGCGGGCCTCTCGGGTCTGGCCCCGCTCGGCCTGGACGTCGAGCAGGTTGCCGCGGGCGTTCAGGCTCAGCGGGTGGGCCGGGCCGAACGCGGCGACGCGGAACTGGACGACCTGGCGCAGCAGCTGTTCGGCCTCGGCCAGGCGGCCCCGCTCCCACACCACCAGGGCCAGGTTGAGCAGGCACGACACGGTGAACGCGTGGGACGGGCCGACGCTCTGGCTGAACTCGGAGTGGGCCGTGACGAACTGGCTCTCGGCCTCGGCCGTGCGGCCGCTGTCCTGCAGGGCGAAGGCCAGGTCGTGCCGGCACGCGGCGACCTCGATCACGGCCGCGCCCCGGCGTTCCAGCTGCTGGAGCCGGGCCTGGAGCTGGTGCACGTCAGCGCTCATCTTCCGCCCTCCACAATCGACCTTAAGGCAATGTGCACTCGTTGTGCCGACGTCGTCACAGGATGAGATGCAGCGGGCCGCGAGGGAGACACGGGATGAGACACTGGGGGCCGCCGTCGAGGGGGATGAATGTCGTTCCGTTACTTCGTCTACATCAGCGACGCCAAAGTGGAGATGTTGCTGCAGCAGATCGATCCGCAGGCCCTGCGCAAGCGCAACACCGAGTTCGGGGTCGAGCTCAAGGTCCTGACGGCCAAGCGCGGCGGCGAGGCGATCGCGGGGGCGGAACGTACGGCCCGGCTCGAGCGGGTTGTCCGCTATCTGACCGACTTCGGCGACCTCGGCACCGTGGAGCAACCGGGCCAGTTCTTCTGGGGGATGCTGCCGCTGCGCTGGGGGCCGACCGTGGGGGCCGACGGCTTCCCGATGGTCTATTTCGGCGCCCGCACCGGCAAGACCGTGCTGGGTCTCGGCGGCTCCCGCGCGCACGTCTTCGGCACGCCGCCCGGCGCCGACCAGCAGGTGCTGCCGATCGCCCGGTCGATGCTGCCCTCGCTGCTCGAGGGAATCACCCGGGTCGAGGGAGCCCAGGCGCCCGAGTCGGTCACCGCGGCCACCGACGCGTTGCGCGGCCCGGCCCAGAACATGGAGTTCATCGCCAAGCGCCTGATGGACGAGCCCGGCCCCGAGGGCGAACGGGTGCTGCTCGGTTCTCCGCTCTATGTGGCACTGGTTGACTGACAGGTGACCTGGGAAGCCGGTCAGGTCGTGTTCGAGCACTACGAAGTGCTCGACGTGGTCCGCCGCGGTGGCATGGGCGTCGTGCACCGGGTGCACCACCGGGAGTGGGAGACCGACTTCGCGGTCAAGACCCCACGCCCCGAGCTGAGCCGCGACGAGAAGAGCCGGGCCGCGTTCGAGCGCGAGGCCGACACCTGGGTCCGGCTGGGCGCGCACCCGCATGTGGTCGGTTGTGCCCACGTACGGCGTCTGGACGGTCTGCCCCGGGTCTTCGCCGAGTGGGTCGACGGCGGCAGCCTGGCCGAGGCCGTGGCCGCCGGCCGCCTCGGCCTCGACGACCAGCCCGGGTTGATCGACACCGCCGTGCAGATCGCCTGGGGGCTGGCCTTCGCGCACGAGCGCGGCCTGGTGCACCAGGACGTGAAGCCGGCCAACGTGATGCTCGAACCCGACGGCACCGCCAAGGTGACCGACTTCGGGCTGGCCCGGGCCCGCGCGGCCGGGGGAGAGGTCAGCTACGCCGGCTGCACCCCGGCCTACTGCTCACCCGAACAGGCCCGGTCCGCGGCGGGGGATCTCCAGCCGATCACCGCGGCGACCGACGTGTGGTCGTGGGCGCTGTGTGTGCTGGAGATGGCCATGGGCGGCCCGCCGACCCGGCACGGCCAGGCCGCGGCCGAGGTCTTCGAACAGTCCGGCCTGAAATTGCCGGCCACGCTGACCGACCTCCTGCGCCGGTGTTTCCAGCACGAACCCGGGCAGCGGCCGACCATGACCGAGGCCGCCGACACGGTGGCCGCCCTGATCCCGCACCCGCGGGAGCGGCCGCCTGCGACCGGGTTGCTGGCCGACGGGTTGTCGAACCAGGCGCTGTCGCTGCTCGAACTGGGCGAGGTGGACAGCGCCGAGGAGGCCTGGCGGATCGCGACCGGTCTGCATCCGGGGCACCCGCACACCGTCTACAACCAGGGTCTGCACCTGTGGCGGACCGGCCGGATCACCGACGAGCAGGTGGTCTCGGAGATGACCGCGCTGGCGGTCGACCCCGCGGGCCGCCGCCTGCTCGACCTCCTGCGGCAGGAACGGGGCTCGGACCTGCCGGGCCCGTCGCTCGAGTTCACCGGCACCGGCGGGACGGTCACGGCGGTGGCGACCGACCACGAGGGCCGCACCGCGCTCAGCGGCGACGAGGACGGCGCCCTCGTGGTGTGGTCGCCTCCGGACGGCAAGCGCCGGCACCGCCTCAGCAAGCGGGGTGCGGCGGTGGTTGCGGTTGCGGTCGACCGCAACGGCCGTACGGGAATCGCGGCCCGGGCCGACGGAAGCACCGAGGTGTGGGACCTGCGATCCGGCCGCCGCACGACGGTCATCAACTGGGGCACCAGCGCCGCCTCCCACGTTGCGATCAGCGGCGACGGGCGCACCGGGCTGACCGGAGGCCACGACGGTGTCGTGCAGGTCTGGGACCTCACCGACGGCGCTCAGGTCGGCCGGCTTCGAAGACACACCATTCCCGTACGGGCATTGGCGTTGAGCCCCGACGGCCGGCGGGCGGTGACCGCCGCCTTCCACGGGCAGACGGGTGCGGTGGTGCTCTGGGACGTCGGCGCCGAACGGATCGAGCGCGAGCTGACCGGGCACGACGACCACAACTTCTGCGAGGTGGACCTCGTGGCGGTCAGCCGCGACGCCCGGCTGGCGGTGATCGCCGAGTTCCACGGCTACCTGCTCGTCTGGGACACCCGGTCCGGGACCGTACGGCGTACCGCCCGCAACCCGCTCACGCTGTCCGACCGGGCGCTGGCCGTCACCGCCGACGCGGAACTGCTCGTGTCGGCCGGGCATGGACGGGCCACGCGGTTCTGGCTCACCGAAACCGGCCGCAGCCTGCACACGCTGGCCACGACCGGCTCGGAGGCCCACCGGATGGTGCGGCAGGTCGCGCTCAGCGGCGACGGCCGGATCCTGCTGATCGCCGATGGTCGCGAGGGCGTGCGGGTGCGCCCGGTGCCACCGACCGGCGTGCGGGCGCCGTGGAGCTATGCGCGTTCCCGCGACGCCGGGCGGCTGGTCACCGATCAGGCCGCCTTCGCCGCGGCTCTGGAACGTTCCGACCGGGCCGCCGGAAGCGGGGACGTCGCCGCCGCCGCGGCCGAGCTGCGCCGGGCCCGCACGATTCCCGGGTTCGCCGCTCACCCCTGGCTGCTGGACCGCTGGAACGAGCTCGGGTCGCACGGCCGGCGGACCGAGTTGCTGGGCGTCTGGCCTTCCCACGAGCTCGAATCGATCCGCCACTTCACCCAGCCGGTCCGCCCGTTGCTGACCGCCGACGGCAACCGGCTGCTGACCGGCGGGGCCGACGGCTATCTGCGGGTCTGGGAGCGCGGCAAGCTGATCTACACGTTCCCCGAGCGGAACGGCCGGATCTCGGCGATCGCGTTCGACCCGGAGGAGCACTACGCGGCGTCGGTGAGCAACGACGGCGCCGTACGGGTGTGGGACCCGGACACCGCCGGCTGCCGCGCGGCCCTGCCCGGCGCGACCGGGCGTGCGACCGCTTTCGCGCTGACCACGACCGAGGTGGTCGTCGGGGACGAGAACGGCGCCGTGCAGGTCTGGAATCTGGAAACGGGGACGTCCCTGCTCACCATTCCGGGCGAGGGCGGCCGGGTCGACTCGCTGGCGGTCCACCCCGACGGCACACGGTTGCTGGTCGCGTCCACGCATCCGGACCGTCCGATCGCGGGCGACGTCCGGCTCTTCACTTATCCCGATGGGGAGTTCGTCGCCCGGGACGACGCCGGACGCGACGCGCGCGTCCTCTACAGCCCGGACGGCGCCCACTTGCTGATCCACGTCGGTGGGAGCGTCCTCTCGTGGGATCCCTCCACGCTGGAATATCGATGGCACCACTTCTTCGGTTTCCCGGGCGCGATGGCCGTGGGCGCCGACTGGCGGCTCGGCGTGGCCGGCGGTTTCGAGAAGCCGATCGTCTTCGAGCCCTCGACCGGCCGGGTCCGGCGACGGCTCGACAACGCCGGTTTCACCCAGGTCGCCGCGGTCACCCGCGACTCCCGGTTCGCGGCCACGGGCGGCGTCGACCGCCGGGTCCTGATCTGGGACCTGGACCGCGGCGAGCTCGTCCGCACCCTGGAGGGCCACCGGACGATGGTGACCGACCTCGTGTGGAACGCCGACGGCAGCCTGCTCGTCTCGTGTGACGCGTCGCCGGCCGTGCACCAGTGGCGCTGCGACTGGGACTACGAGTTCGTCTGACTCTCGGTCGGGGCGGGCTTTTCCCGTACGGGGGAAGGGTCGTGACCGCTCGCCGAAGAGCTCACCTCGCGGGCCCGGCGGGTCGCCGGATGATCCGGGCCGAGCACGCGCACCGCGACCGGCAGCAACTCACGGAACAGCTGCCCGGACTCGCGACGGCGGTCCATGTCGTACAGCAGATTGGCGTAGTTGGCCGCGGTCAGCACGGTTCCCGGATGGTCGAGGCCGAGCACCCGGCGGTGGTCGTCGACGATCACCCGGAACAGCTCGGCCGCCTCGTCGGGCCGCCCCAGGGCGCGCACCAGCGAGGCCAGGTTGCTGCGGGCGACCAGCGTGGACGGGCTGTCCGGCCCGTTGTTGCGCTCGAGGTCGTCGACCACGCCGCGCTGCACCGCCTCGGCGTCCGGGTGCTCGATCCGGGTCAGCAGCATGGCCAGCAGCGTCCGCAGGTTCATGGTCAGCTGGTGGTCCGGGCCGAGCATCGCGTCGGCCGCGGCGAGGGCGTCGCGATATTCCCGGGCGGCCTGATCGTCCTGGCCGGCCGCCTCGAGCAGACGACCGAGCCGCCCCCAGCCGACGATGTCGTCGTAGTCGCGACCCTTCGGCCGGTCGAACACCTTGCGGGCCTCGGCCAGGCGGCCGCGACCCGCGAGGAAGAGGAACAGGCTGTCCCGGGCCCGCTCGGCAGGCTGCGAGCCCCGTTCGGCGAGGTCGAGCGAGGACCGGTAGTGGCGCTCGGCCTCCCGTTCCTCCCCGCGTGCCGCGAGCACGTCACCCAGCACCCGCAGGGCCTCCAGCGTCATCGGGTGGCGCTTGCCGATCTCGCGGCGGAAGTCGGCCAGCACCCGAGGCGCCACCTCGGGCCCGCGCGGATGGCCGGGCTCGACCTCGAAGCAGCGCAGCAGGTCGAGGCCGAGCACCTTCCAGTCGTAGTCGTGCCGGGCGTACGCCGTGAGCAGGATCTGGATCCGCTGATCCATGGTGACGTCGCCGAGGTCGGGCATCAGGTCGAGGTTGACGGTGGTGCGTGCTCTCCGCTCCATGGCCCCAACGTATCGACCCCGCGCGAACTAGCTTCGGGCCCCGAGAACGCCACGGCGGCGCAGTTCGGCCTGCAGCGCCGCGATGTCCAGGTCGTGCGGGGTGTTGCCGGAGCGCACGGCCAGCGCCGCCGCGGTTCCGGCCGCCTCGCCGGTGGTGAAGCAGGTCGCGGTGATCCGGGCCGAGCCGTTCGCCTCGTGGGTGCTCGACACGCAACGGCCGGCGGCGAGCAGGTTGCGCAGGTCGTGGGCGAGCAGGATCCCGTACGGGATGTCGTAGGCGGCGTTGGGTTTGTCGGTGTGCGACAGACCGGCCGAGGCGGCGTCGTGCACGTCGATCGGGAACGCGCCCTGACCCACGCTCGTCGGCGACGACCGGCCCAGCTTGACGTCGTCCTGGGTCAGCGTCTGCACGCCCAGCACGCGCCGGGACTCGCGGACACCGATGCGGTCGGCGACGTCGGCCAGGTAGGCCAGCCGCCCGCCGGGCACGTAGTCACGGAACCACGAGACGGTCTCCATCACCTGGGACGCCAGACGGAGATAGGAGTCTTCCCCGGCCACCGTACGGGTGAGGTTGAGCACCGCCTCCCCGCGTGTGGGCCACCCCGCCAGATGCATTTCCGTACGCCGCCAGGACAGTCGCCCGTCGCGGAATCCCTTCTCCAGCAACGTCCCGAAGCCCCACAGGTTGACGTGGTCCTCGGTGTGCTCGCCGATCCGGCTGCCGGGCCGGAAGTCGTCGGGGTGGACGCGGGCGTAGTCGAGCAGCGGCGCGTAGTCGATGCCGCCGAGCTTGAGGGTCAGCGAGACCGGCTGGGTGGCTGCGGTGTCGGTCTGCAGGGCGGCGCCCGCGTGGCCGAACACCACCGCGTCCCCGGAGGCGTCGACGATGGTGGACGGGCGCAGGACCGCGCGCGGCGACTCGACGGTCACCGACGTGACCCGGTCGCCCTCGACGGTCGCGCCGACCACCGGCGTGTTCAGCATCAGCCGCACGCCCGCGCGCTGCAGCATGATGGCCTCCACCATGGACAGCTCGGCGTGGTTCACCGGGGTGCGGGTCGCGGTGTAGGCCACGTCGTCGGGCACGTGACCGGGGCTGCCGCCGTACTCCTGCAGCAGTGCGACGATCCGCTGCCCGACCCCACCGGTGACCTGGTTGCCGGCGGCGTCGTGGAAGCCCGCGCTGTGTTCCAGCAACTGCCGTGCCAGGGTGCCGCCGACGTGGCCGCTCGCCTCGACCAGAAGGGTGTCGGCCCCGGTCTCGGCGGCCGCGATCGCCGCGGCCACACCGGCCGAGCCGGCTCCGACCACAAGAACGTCAGTCATGTCAGCCTTTCACTCCGCCCGCGGTCAGGCCCTTCTCGTAGTAGCGCTGCAGCACGAAGAAGAGGACGACCACGGGGATGGTCACGAGGGTGCTGAGCGCCATGATCGCGCCCCAGCGGATGTCGAACGAGGTCACGAACCCGGCCATGGCGACCGGCGCGGTGACGTTGTCGCCCTGGGCGATGACGCTGGCGAACAGGTATTCGTCCCAGGACAGGATGAACGAGAACATGGCGGTGGTGGCCAGGCCCGTACGCAGCAACGGCAGCGTCACCCGCAGGAAGCCGCGGAAGTAGCCGAGGCCGTCGACCCAGGCCGCCTCCTCCAGCTCACGCGGCACCGCCTCGACGAACGACTTCATCAGCCAGGTCGCCAGCGGCAGGGTGATGGTCACGTGCGCGATCACGATGCCGGTCAGCCCGCCGACCAGACCCAGGCTGGAGAGCACCAGATAGAGCGGCACGAGCAGCAGGATGGCCGGGAACAGGTAGCCCACGCTCAGGCCGATCAGCAGCAGGCGGCGGCCGGGGAAGGTGAACCGGGTGACCGCGTAGCCGGCCGTGGTGCCGACCACGAGCGAGATCAGGGTGGCGAAGACGGCCACGATCAGGCTGTTGGCGAACCACTGCAGGGCGTCGCTGGCGAACACCTCGCGGTACCACTCGCCGGTGAAGCCGGACGGGATCAGCGACGGGTCGGAGACGAACAGCTGGTCGGCCGGGCGCAACGAGCTGAGCACCATCCACAGCAGCGGGCCGACGGCGAAGAACACGATGAGGGCGAGCGCGATGACGCGCCAGACCTTAGCCATTCGTCCGCCTCCGCAACTGCGTGCCGAGCCACGCGATCAGGCCGATGACGGTGATCAGCAGGCCGGCCGCGGTGGCGATGGCGGCCGCGTAGCCGACCCGGAACTCACCCATCACGATCTTGTAGATGTAGGTGGCCAGCACCTCGCTGGAGCCGGCCGGGCCGCCCCGGCTGAGCAGCCAGACGAGCTCGAAGTACATCAGCGTCCAGATGCCGCGCAGGGCCAGCAGGGCGATCACGGCCGACCGCAGGTTGGGCAGCGTGATGTGCCGGAACTCCTGCCACGCGCCGGCGCCGTCGACCCGGGCCGCCTCGTACTGCTCCCGGTCGATGCTCTGCATGCGGGCCCAGAACACCAGCATGGCGAAGGGGAAGCCACGCCAGACGTTGACCAGGATGACGGTCCAGAGTGAGGTGCTCTCCTGCCCGAGCGGCGAGACGCCGGTCTCGAGCAGGCCCGCGCCCTGCAGGTTGGTGCTGAGGATGCCGTAGTGCCCGTCGAGCATCCACTGCCAGATCAGGGCGGTGGCGATGACCGGCACGACGTACGGGATGAGCAGGATCTGCCGGACCCAGCGCATGCCCTTCCAGTCGCTGTCGATGAGCAGGGCGGCGGCCAGGCCGAGCAGGATCTGCCCGGCCAGCGAGCCGACCGTCCACAGCAACGTGTTGACGACGGTGGACCGCAGGCCCGCGTCGCCGAACAGCGCGGAGTAGTTGCCCAGACCGGCGAACGACGCGTCACCGGTGAGCAGGTCGATCGAGTATAGCGACGTCCGGAAGCTCTCGAAGATCGGATAGGCGAGGATCGCGGCGAACAGGAGCGCCGCGGGCAAGGCGAACGCCATGCCCGCGCGCTGCTGCCGACCGGTCAACCCCCGGGAGAGGAAGGCGGGTCGAAGGGTCATCAGGACACCTTGGCGAGACGCTTCATCTCGGCGTTGATCGCGTCGAAGGCCTGCTCGGCCGTCTTGCTGCCGGCCGCGGCGGCCTGCAGCTGGTCGCCGACGAAGGTGGTGGCCTCGATCTGCCCGGCCAGCTGGTTGAGGCCGGCCTCCATGCCGTAGCGGTACCACTGCGGCAGGATCTGCTCGCGGATCGTGGTGATCTCGGTGCCGAACTCCTTGACGGTCGCGTTGTCCTTGTAGGTTGCGGTGTCGGCGGCGCTGTTGGTGGCCGGCAGCGCGAAGACCGGACGGGTGTTGGCCCGCGCGGCCGCCGACTCGGGCGCCATCATGCACTCGACCAGCGTCTTGGCCGCCTTCTCGCGGCGCTCGTTGCTCTTGCCGATCATGTAGAAGTAGCCGCCGCCGAGCACGCCCTGCGGCTTCGCGCCCGTGGTCGGGGCGGGCAGCGGGAACACGCCCATGTTCTTGAGCATGTCGGGGTTCTGCTCCTTGGCCAGGCCGACGACCGCGCCGAAGTCCATGACCATGCCGAGCTTGCCCTGCACAAAACCGGTGCGGAAGTCGTTCCAGACCCAGGTGCGGGCCTCCGGCGGTGAGGCGGCCTTGTAGAGGTCGAGCATGTACTGGGTGGCCTCGACCGCCTTGGCCTTGTCGCGGTCGAGCGCGTACTCGCCGGTCTCCGGGTCGAACGTGTGCACGCCGTTGGCGTACAGGAACTGGTAGTAGGTCTGCGGGGCGACCAGGGCCGAGCCCATCGGCACGGCGAAGCCCTTGACGCCGGCGGCCGGGTCGTTGAGCTTCTTGGCCGCCTCGAGCAGCTCGGGCCACGACTTGGGGATCTGGATGCCCTTGGCCGCGAACAGGTCCTTGCGGTACCAGACCTCCTGGTGCAGGGCCCAGTCGGGGACGGCCCAGGTCTGGTCGTCCTTGCTCACCGCGTGCAGGTAGGACGGGATGAAGTCGGCGCGGCCGTGGGCGTCGATGACGTCGTCCACCGGCACGATGTAATTTCCGGCCTGACCTGCGGCGACGCCGCCCTCCAGGGTATTCATGACGTCGGGGCCGTTGCCGGCTTTGAATGCCGTCACCATCTTCGGGTACATGCTGTCGAACGGCACCGCCTCGAACTGCACCGAGACGCCGTCCTGCTGGGTGGCGCACTTCTCGGCCTGCTGCTTCACGGTGTCCGACTGGGCGGCCACGGTCAGGTTCGACCACAGGTTTAGCGTGATCGGGCCGCCGTCGTCGGCCTTGCCGGCCGAGCCCGAGCCGGTGCCCGCTCCGGGCGGGGAACAGGCGCTCATCAGGGTCGCGCCGAGCAGGGCGGCAGCGGTGACGGCGAGCCGGGCACGGGATCGATGCCGATTGCGGTCAACGGTCATGGGGAGTCCTCGTATTCGCGAGCGGTGGCAGCTTTGAAATCGGTAACATGATCTTGATCAAGGCGTCCGATCAGCGGGACGGACTTTGATACAAGCAGCTCATCACCCTGAAACACAAGGTTGACATCACATCCGGGATGAGAAATATTCGGTCGGCATGTAACCGGTAACATTCCGGTCCTGCGCCACGTCTCCATACCCTGGGAAAGGGCTGCACCGTGTCTTCTGATCTTGAACTCGCCGGCATCATTCCCCCGCTCGTCACCCCCTTCGACGCGAACGAGAACGTCGACATCGAGAAGCTGCGGGCGGAGGTCCGTTTCCACCTCACGCTCGGCGTGCACGGCATCTGCGTGACCGGCTCGACCGGCGACGGCCAGATGTTGTCGTGCGAGCAGTCGGTGGAGATCGCCAAGGCCGCGGTCGAGGAGGTCGGCGGCCGCATCCCGGTCATCGCCGGCATCATCCGTGACTCGACCGCCGAGGTGATCCGCTACGGCAAGGCGCTCAAGGAGGTCGGCGTCGACGCCCTGCAGGTCACGCCGGTGCACTACCTCTTCCAGCCGGACGAGGCGACCACCCTCGACTACTACCGGCGCATCACCGAGGAGACCGGGCTGCCGGTCATCGTCTACAACGTCATCCCGTACGCGCTGATCCCCGCCACCACCGTCTATCGCGTGCTGCAGGAGATCCCCGGCGTCGTGGGCGTCAAGCAGTCCGGCGGCAACATCCACCACCTGGCCGACCTGCTCAAGGCGGCGCCGACCGGCGGGGCCATCCTGACCGCGGTCGACGACCTGCTCTACCCGGCCTACCTGCTCGGCGCGCAGGGCGCGGTCAGCGCGACCCTCACCGTGGTGCCCGAACTCTGCGTCGAGCAGTGGCACGCCGTGCAGAACGGGAACCACAAGACCGCCCTCGAGATCCACAACCGGCTGCTCCCGGTGTGGCGCTCGATCGACGGCCCGAACATGACCGTCCGCATCAAGACCGCCCTCAAGCTGCAGGGTCGCGACGGCGGGCTCGGCGCCCACCCGCTCACCCCGGTCAGCGCCGACGAGGAATCGACGATCCGGGCCGCTCTGGTCGAAGCGGGCGTGCTCGGCGCGTGATTGACTCACCGTCGGCTCTTAACGGCCTGCCTGCATCATCGAGGAGTCGGCTGGTGGTTGGAATTCGAGACGTGGCCCGGCTGGCCGGGGTGTCCACGGCGACCGTGACCCGGGCGTTGCGCGGCGACCCGTCGGTCACCGCGGCGACCAAGGCCAAGGTGCAGGCGGCGGCGGTGCAGCTGGGCTACGTGCCCAGCGCCGCCGCCCGGGCGCTGTCGCGCGGACACTCCAATCTGCTCGGCCTGTTCGTGCCCGACATCGTGAACCCGTTCTACGCCCAGGTCGCCCAGGGGCTGGAGGACCGGGCCGCGGAGGAGCGCTACCACTGCGTCATCGCCAGCTCGCACCTCAACCGGGAACGCGAGCAACAGCTGCTGACCTCGTTCCAGGACGGCACGCTGGCCGGGCTGGCGGCCACCACGGTCGGCAGCGACGAGAGCTTCGCCGCGGCCCTGACCGCCACCCGCGGCCCGCTGGTGCTGGTCGACCGGCGGCCGCGCGGGTTCAACGCCCCGCTCGTGCGCACGGACAACCGCAAGGTGACGCGCCACGCGATCAGCCGGCTGTTCGCGATGGGGCACACCCGGATCGCCATGATCTCCGGCCCCCGCGAATTCGACACCGCCTGCCAGCGGTTGTCCGGCTTCCGGATGGCCTATCAGGACGCGGGTTCCTTCCTGCCCGACTCCTACATCCGCCACGGGCATCTGGGGGAGGCGGGCGGTCACGCGGCCATGCGGGAACTGCTGGCCCTGCCTCAGGTGCCGACCGCGGTGTTCTGCTTCAACAACCTGGTCACGGTCGGCGCGCTCACCGCCATCCGGGCGGCCGGACTGAAGATCCCGCACGACATCAGCGTGCTCGCGTTCGACGACATGTCCCTGTTCCCGCTTGTCGACCCGCCCATCACGGCGATCGCCCAACCGGCGTACGAGATGGGCCGGGCCGCGGCCGACATGCTGCTGCGCCGCCTGGCCGGCGAGCAGGAGGTCACCGACATCGTCCTGCCGGCCACGCTCATCGAACGGGAGTCGCTCGGCCCGCCGCCGGCTGCCGAGAGAATCACGCCGCCGGCCACATAGAACGGAGCCTTCGGCCATGGCCGAACCCTTCCTCGACTCGTCCTCCGACTACGTCGACCGGGCCCTCGCCGGGTTCGCGCTCGACCACCGCGACATTGTCGACCTGCATGACAACCCCGCTTTCGTACGGGCCAAGGCGACCGCCCCCGGCCGGCGCGTGGGACTCGTCTCGGGCGGCGGATCCGGTCACGAGCCCATGCATGCGGGGTTCGTCGGGGCCGGAATGCTCGACGCCGCCGTACCGGGAAAGGTCTTCGCCTCTCCCCACAACCGGCAGATCTACGAGGCCAGCCGGGCCGTCGCGGGACCGGACGGCGTGCTGCACATCGTCAAGAACTACACCGGCGACCGGATCAACTTCGGCATCGCGGCCGAACGCCTGGCCCACGACGGGATTCCGGTCGCCCGGGTGCTGGTCGACGACGACGTGGCGACCGAGAGCGAGAAGACCGCGACCGGGCGCCGCGGGACCGCCGCCACCATCGTGGTCGAGAAGCTGCTGGGCGCGGCCGCCGACCGCGGCGACGACCTGGACTCGCTGGCCAAGTTGGGATCGCTGGTCGCCTCGGCCTCGCGCAGTGTCGCGGTGGCCTCGCTGGCGCACACGTCACCGGTGACCGGCGAGCTCGCGTTCCCCTTGCCCGAAGGCGAGATCGAGTACGGCGTCGGCATCCACGGTGAGCGCGCCGCCCAGAGCATCGCCCGGCCGCCCCTGCCCGCCCTGGTCTCGCGGATGACCACCGAGGTGCTCGGCAAACTGCCCGCCGGCGACCGCGCGATCGTGCTCGTCAACGGGCTCGGCGGCACCACGTCGATCGAGCTCTACAACGTCTTCGCGCTCGTGGCCGAGGCGCTGCACGGCCGCGGCGTCGAGGTGGCCGGCAGCCTGGTCGGCACGCTCTCACCGGCCCTGGACATGAAGGGCTTCTCCATCACCGTCACGATCCCGGCGGACGACTGGATCGGGCTGTGGGACGCGCCCGCCCGAACCGCCGCCCTGCGCAAGTGAGGCCACCCGCCATGTTGATGAGCACCTACCTCGAGGCGGCCGAGACCGCACACGCCGCCCTGACCCGCATCGACCAGGCCGCCGGGGACGGCGACTTCGGCGACAACCTGCGCGGAGGCCTGCGCGGCGTGGTCGCCGCCCTGCCCGCCGACGCCGGCCTGACCACCGAGTTCACCGTCGCCGGCACCTACTTCCTGGACGAGGTCGGCGGCACCAGCGGCCCGCTGATCGGGCTGCTGCTGCAGAACGTCGCCGTAAGCCTGGGCCGCGACGGAGAGACCGACGCCGCGCTGGTCGCCGGGCTGGAGGCCGGAACCGCGGCGATCCAGCGCGTCGGCGAGGCCGTGGTGGGCGACCGTACGATGGTCGACACTCTCGCCCCGACCCTGGACGACCTGCGCACATCGGGCGATCCGGTGGACTGGGCGGCGATCGCCGGTCGCGCGCTCGAGCACGCCCGCGCCACGGCTTCGCTGTCGCCGCGGATGGGCCGGGCCAGCTATGTGGGTGACCGCGCGCTGGGGGTGCCGGACGCCGGTGCGATGGGTATCGCGCTGCTTTTCTGGGCGCTGGCCTCGCGTTCGTCGTCCTTGGCCTTCCCCTCCGAGCTGGCCTCGCCTTCCGAGCCGGCCTCTTCTTCAGAGCCGGCCTCTTCTTCCGAGTTGGAGGCGTGATGCATCGGCTCACCGGAGAGATGTTCGTCGGCGCCGAGCGCGTCATGGGTTCCGCGGGCACGGCCGATTCGGTCGACCCGGCCACGGGCGTCAAGTTCCTTCCCCCGTACGGGATGGACGACGGCACCGCCGCATCCGAGGCGTGCCGGAAGGCGGCCGCGGCCTTCGACACCTACCGCGCGCTGCCCACTGAGCGCCGGGCCGAGTTCCTGCGCGCCGTCGCGTCGGAGCTGGAAGCGGCCGGCGAGCAGATCGTCGAGCTGTACGCGGAGGAGACCGCGCTCGGCGAGGCCCGCGCCCGCAACGAACTGGCCCGCACCACCGGGCAGTTGCGGATGTTCGCCGACCTGCTCGACGACCCCTCGTGGCCGGAGGTACGGCGCGTCGACGGCCTGGTGTCGCGGCGCGTTCCGCTGGGGCCGGTGGCCGTCTTCGGCGCCTCGAACTTCCCGCTCGCCTTCTCGGTGGCCGGCGGGGACACCGCCTCGGCGCTGGCCGCGGGCTGCCCGGTCGTGGTCAAGGGACACCCGGCCCACCTGCGGGTCAGCGAGCTGGCCGGCGCCTGCGTGGCCGCGGCGGCCGCCGCGACCGGGATGCCGGACGGGGTGTTCTCGCTCGTCTTCGGTGCCGGCAACGACATCGGGCAGCAGCTCGCCGCCGACCCCCGGATCGCCGCGATCGGTTTCACCGGTTCGCGCGCCGGAGGCACCGCGCTGATGGGCACCGCACAGCGGCGTGCGGTGCCCATCCCGGTGTACGCGGAGATGTCCAGCATCAACCCGGTGTTCCTGCTGCCGGGCCGGCTCGAGGCGGGCGCGGCCGAGGTGGCGGCCGGGTTCGCGGGCTCGCTGACGATGGGGGCGGGCCAGTTCTGCACCAACCCCGGGCTGCTGCTGGCCGTCGAGGGGGCCGGGCTGGCCGAGTTCCGGCGGGCGCTGGTTCCGGCGCTCGGCGGGCAGGCCGGTCAGACGATGCTCACGGAACGGATCGCCACCGCGTACGGGGAAGGGGTGGCTCGTCTCGGAAGCATCCCGGGCACCGGGCGGATCGCCGTGGGAGGCGAGGGCCCGAACCCGCCGGCCGTCTACGAGGCCGATGTGGAGACCTTCCTGAAGCATGAGGAGCTGCACGAGGAGGTGTTCGGCGCGGCTGGGCTGCTCGTGGTGTGTCCGAGCGCGGAAGACCTGGTGCGGGCCGCGGAACACCTCGGTGGGCAGCTCACCGCCACGCTGCAGGCCGCGCCCGGCGACCGGGATCTGGCGCTGGCGCTGCTGCCGGTTCTGGAGCGCAAGGCCGGGCGCATCGTCTACAACGGCTGGCCGACCGGGGTGGCGGTGACCGCGGCGACCGTGCACGGTGGGCCCTACCCGGCCACTTCGGACGGCCGGAGCACGTCGGTCGGGACGATGGCGGTGGAACGGTTCCTGCGGGCGGTCTGCTATCAGGACTTCCCGGGTGGGTTGCTGCCCAACCTAGGGACGTAGCAGCTTCGGCGCGTCTGTGGAGCCGTACGGGGGAATTCGACCCGATCCGCGGTCACTTCTATATCGCTGGGTGGAGCGATCCGGATCTTTGTCGATGGTCGAAATGTCACAAATGCAGAATGCTTGTTACAGCCCCGGGTGCCCGTCTCCGACCTTTCGGACGAAGGACCAAGGCCGGCATCCGGGGTCTGTCTGCCTAAGGCCCGTTTTATAACTGAGATGGGGCTGCGGAGGGGCCCAGATCCCGTCTGGCGGCGTCCCGTGGAAGTCCGGTTCCAACACCGGGAGCCGGACTTCCACGGGCCGACACCAGACGAAATCTGGACCCCGCCTCACTCCCACCCCAGTTATAAAACGGGCCTTAAGCTCGTCTCGTGATCGAGCGACATGTGAACACGTTGGCGGACTTCTGTGCGTTGCGGGACGTTCCTGAGCTGACCCGCGACGCCGTCGAGGAGGTGGCCGGCGGCCGGGTCGACGTCGCGATCCTGTTCGGCGGCAGCACCCTGGCCGGGGGCGACGTGTTCGCGCAGGCGATCGCGGACGAGGTCGCGGACCGCTACATGATCGTCGGCGGGCAGGGGCACTCCACCGACGTGCTGCGCGCGGCCGTCGGGTGGCCGGACGCCGAAGGGATGACCGAGGCGGCGATCTTCGACCGTTACCTGGGCGAGCGCCACGGCGTGCGGACCGACCTGCTGGAGCAGGAGTCGACCAACTGCGGCAACAACGTGACCCTGGCCCTGGCCCGGCTCGCCGAGCATCACGTCCCCGTGCGGCGGATCCTGATCATCCAGGACGCCACGATGCAGCGGCGGATGGACGCCGGCTTCCGTCTGCACGCGCCCCGCAGCCGGATCGTGAACTTCGCGTCCCACCGTACGCACGTTCCGGTCGCCCGGCCGCCTCTCGGCATGTGGGCGCCCGAGCGGTACCTCGAGATGCTGATGGGGGAGATTCCCCGGTTCACCGGGTACGGCCCCGAGGGGCGCGGTTTCATCGCCCACGTCGACGTGCCCGCTGCGGTGACGGAGGCCTGGGCCGCGCTTCGTGACCTGGGGGTGGGGGAGGCGCGGGTCGCCGACCAGCGGTGGGCCGGATAAGCGCGGTTGCGTCGGTCGTCAACTCCGGGTTGACGATTCCTAGTCGTCAACCTATGGTTGACGCATGACTTCCGAACCTGTGGCCCAAGTGGTCCGGCTGGACGATCTGATCGAGGCCATCAAGAGAACCCATTCCGGCGCGCTGGACCAGCTCAGCGACGCGGTGCTGGCGGCCGACCACCTCGGCGACGTCGCCGACCACCTGATCGGCCATTTTGTGGACCAGGCGCGCCGCTCCGGCGCTTCCTGGACCGAGATCGGCCAGAGCATGGGCGTCACCAAGCAGGCCGCCCAGAAGCGTTTCGTGGCCAAGCCCTCCGACCTCGACAGTGGCCACGCGTTCAGCCGCTACACCGACCGCGCCCGGAAGGTGGTCGTGGCGTCGCAGGAGGAGGCCCGCAACCGGGGCAACAGCGAGATCGGTGTGGCGCACCTGTTGCTAGGGCTGGTCGCCGACCCGACCGCCCTCGGGGCCCGGGCGATCGTCTCGCAGGGAGCCACACTCGACGCCGTACGGGCCGCCGCCGTGGCCACGCTGCCGCCGCCGATTTCGTCCCTGCCCGCGATGATCCCGTTCGAGGCCCCGGCCAAGAAGGCACTCGAGCTGACGTTCCGCGAGGCCCTGCGCATGAACCACACCCACGTCGGCACCGAGCACATCCTGCTGGCGTTGCTGGAGCTGGAGGCCGGAGCCGGCATCCTGGCCGACCTCAACGTCACCAAGCCCACCGCCGAAACCGCCATTGCGGCCGCCCTGGCCGCCACCCCCAACCCGTAGGAGCACGGTGGGCTCAATCCCGGCCGATTCGGGCCCGTTGTGGCCGGCCCCGAGCGGCCCCAGCGGCTCCCGGGGCCAGGCCCACTGTGACCAACCGAGAGCAACCCCGATGGCGCGATGTGAAGGCCGGACCGCCGGGCAGCACGGCCCTCGCCTGACGGCCTTGTCAAGGCTGGGGCTCGTCGCCTGGTTCCAGCGTGAAACGCCGCAACGTCATGGCGGTGAGGGCGGCCATGACGAACGGCACGACCATGCACACCGACATGGTCAGGACCGTCTGGCTGCCCAGGGCGCCGGTCAGTGGGGTGGTCAGAGCTCCGCTGAGGAACGGGAGGCCGCCGCTCAACGCCGAGGCTGTTCCGGAGAAGCGGCGGCCGGCGTTCTGGGCGATGGCGGAGTTGGCGGGGAAGTAGAGGCCGAGGCCGCCGGTCATCAGAGCCAGGGCGGCCCATACGACCACCAATGGCGGGTGGTTGCCGGTGGCCAGAACGGTTGCCAGGAACAGGATGATGACCGCGGTGGTCTGCATGGCTACCGCCCAGCGGCGGAGGATCACGGCGCCGGTGCGTTTGACCAGCAGGCGGAACACGACGCTGGTGGTGACCATGGCGATCGCGTTGACCGTGAACAGGGCTGTGTAACCGTGCTGGGTCAGGCCCAGGTCCTGTTGCAGGACGAACGACGACCCTCCGATGTAGACGAAGAAGCCGGCGACCGTGAGGCACTGCACGAGCACCGGCACGGCGAAGCGCGGATCGGTCAGCAGATCGCGGGAACGGCGGCCCAGGTTGAGCAGGCCGCCGGGATGCCGGCTCTCGGGCGGCAGCGACTCGGGCAGGGCCACGGCGGCGGCGACGGTCATCGCGACGCCGACCGCGGCCAGGAACCAGAAGACGATCCGCCAGTCGCCGACGGTCAGCAGCAGGCCGCCGATGGCGGGCGCGAGCACCGGAGCCAGCAGACCCACGGCCGACAGCGTGCCGAACAGCGCGGCGGCCTCGCGGCCCCGGTAGCGGTCGGTGACCACGGCCCGCCCCACCGCGGCGGCCGTGCCCGCGGCGGCGCCCTGGATCGCCCGCTCGACGACCAGCAGCGGCCCGCTCGGCGCCAGCGCGCACAGCACCGACACGACGGTGAACACCAGACAGGCGCCGAGAATGATGGCGCGCCGGCCGCGCGCGTCGCTGACCGGACCGGAGATCAGCTGACCGGCGGCCAGGCCGGCGATGAAGGCCGTGATGGTGAACTGGACGACCTGAGCCGAGGTCTGGAGCGAACTCTCCATCGACGGCATGGCGGCGATGTAGGTATCGGTGGACAACGCCGTCGTGCCGGTGACCAGCAGGAGGGCGGCCAGGCGCGGTTGGGCGGTTCTCGGCGTCAATACCGATGATATCATTTTTATTCTCCGGCTCTTTTTCGAGCTTAAACCGAGAATGGCCGACTCTCAAAATGATGATTTCATGCTAATGGCGACCGAAGATCGGGTCCGCGAATATGTCGCCTACTCGCCGGGCACCTTTCGGGGCGAGCTGGCGGCCGAACTTCGTCTGCCCGCGCCGACGGTGGTGAGCGCGGTGCGCCGGCTCCTGTCCGCCGGGGAGCTCGTCGAGACCGAGGTGACCCGGGCCCGGGCGAGTGCCGGGCGTCGCCCGCGGGTCCTGCGCGTGAGCGGTCCGGCGACGCTCGTCGGGCTGGTCAGCTGGGACGGCGACGGCCTGCGGGCCACCTGCGTCGACGTCGAGGGCGCCGTCGTGGCCACCCGGGCGTTGGCCGCGCCCCGTCCGCACGCCGGCATCGACGGCCTGCGCGCCGCCGTCGACCAGGTCATCGCCCTCGCGCGCGGCCAGGGGCAATTCCTTCTCCGTACGGTCGTGATGAGCGTCCCCGGTCCGTGTCTGTCCGGCCGTGGCGTGCCCCGGGAGCCCGCTCTCGGCGCGCCGACCTTTCCCGTGACGGTGCCGGGCGACCTGGCCGCGATCCTGTCCGAGCGCTGTGGCCTGCCGGTGGCCGTCGAGAACGACGCGAACGTGTGCGCGCTGGGCGAGCTCTACCGGGGCGGGCTCCGGCGCCACGCCGATGCCGTCTCGCTGATCGTGACCGGCCACGGCTTCGGCAGCGCCCTCATCGTCAACGGCGCGCTCGCCCGGGGCGCCCAGGGTTATGCGGGCGAGTTGCCGCACCTGCAGGTCGACCGCGAGGGGCCATTGTGTGCCTGCGGTGGGCGGGGCTGCTTGCTTTATTCCGTACGGGAAAGGGTTGTCGCCTCCGCCCAGGCCGCCTATGCCGAGCCCATCACGTTCGGCGATCTGCCCCGGCTGGCTGCCACCGGTGACATGGGCGCGGCCCGGATGCTGCAGGACGTGGGCCGGGCCCTCGGTGGACCGCTCGCACACCTCTGCACGTTCCTCGACCCCGAAGTGCTGCTGGTCGGCGGAACCCTGGGGCCGTCGGCCGAACACGTCGTCGCCGGCATCCGCGAGGTGCTGGCCGTGCAGGCGCCCCCGGCGGTCGCCGGCAACGTCGCCGTCGTTCGGAGCACGCTCGGCCCGGCCGCCGAGCTGCTGGGCGCCATCGAGCTGGGCCGCCTACGCGCGCGCCGCTGAGGTGTGGAGCGTCGAGTGCACCCGTTGGAGAGCGCGGTCAGTGCAAGAGCGTGACGGCGGCCAGCGGCAGGGCGACCAGCAGGTCGACCGGCCAGGCAAGCATCAGCATGCGGGCGGTGCGGCGCCGCGGATTCCAGCGTTCGCGAATCAGGTGGCCGGCCACGAGGGCCTTCACGAACTGCAGGCAGGCCAGGTCGAAGAAGAGCCTCACTTCGCGGGCCGGCGGCGGCGCCACAGCAGGTCGGCCAGCACGACACCGGCGGCGGCGAGGATGGCCGCACCCACCCAGCGGGACGTGACGACGAACGGCACGAGCAGCACGCCCGTGGCGAGGGCGATCAGCAATCCGGGCGAGCGGGGGCGGTTCCGGGTGGTGATGCGGTTCGCGACGTCGCGTGCTCCCGGTGTGCCGCGCGCGATCTGCGCGGCGGCCTCCCGGGTCTCGGGGCTCGGCGTGCGGCCGGCGAGGATGACGACCGCGGCCTGAACCTGGACGGTGAGGTGGCAGTCGCGGGTACGCACGTCGGTCAGCAGCCGCTGTTCCACCTGCGATCGGAGGCGCGCGTCGGTCACGATGCGCCAGCCTGGTACAGCGACTTCGCGAAGAAACCGCGGGAACATGACGGTTGTGTGTCATTCCGCCGGTAGCCAGCAATGTATGACCGTAATACAATCTGGCGATGGAGTTGACTGCGGTGGTGACCGGGGCGGCCCGGGGGATCGGGCGTTGTGTCGTGGATCGGCTGACGGCCCAGGGATATCGGGTGGTCGCCGCTGACCGCTCGCCGGTCGAGGCCGGTGACGGGATCGTCCCGATGACGGTTGATGTCAGTGAGCCCGGCGCCGCCGAGGCCGTCGTCGGCCGGGCGGTCGACGAGTTCGGGCGGCTCGACCTGCTCGTCAACAACGCCGGCCGGTTCCTGCGCCGGCCCGTCCTGGAGACCACCGACGACGACTTCGACGCGCTGTTCGCGGTCAACGTGCGGCCGGTGTTCCGGTTCTGCCGGGCCGCGCTGCCCCACCTGGCGCAGACCCGCGGGAGCATCGTGAACACCGCCTCGATCTCGGGCCTGGTCGGCATCGCGAACCAGAGCGTCTACGCGATGACCAAGGGCGCGGTCGTCCAGCTGACCCGGCAGCTCGCGATCGAATGGGCGGCGAGCGGGGTACGGGTGAACGCCGTCGCGCCCGGTGCGGTCGACACCGGATTCATGGACGAGGCGCGGGCCGCCGACCCCGACCCGGCCCGGAGCCTGGCCACCACCCTGAGCAACCACCCCATCGGGCGCATGTCCACGCCCGACGAGGTGGCCCGCGCGATCGTCTTCCTGGCCGCCCCGGAGTCGGCCGGCCTAACCGGCACGATCCTGAGCGTCGACGGTGGTTACGTGGCCCGCTGAGAAGGCGGAGGTGGCCGTGGTTACGTGGTCTGCTCAGCGGCGAAGGCGGCCGCCTCCTCCAGCAGGATCGGGGCGGCCGCGGTGACGCCGTGGATGCCGAGAACCGAGGCGATCTCCATGACCTCCAGGATCTCGCGTGGCGTGGCCCCGTAGCCGATGGCGTTCTCGATGTGCAGCTTGAGCCCCTTGACGTACAGGTGGGTGGCCGCCGTGTCGAACGCGATGTAGACGAACTCCTTGACCTTCGGCTCCAGCGTGCCCGACCGCCACGGCACCGAGGAGAACTCGGTGTAGGCCGCGAACATCTCCGGGTCGAGCTCCAGCATCTCGTCCCAGAACGAGTGCCAGTAGCCCCGCGTCTTCGTGAAGTCGGCCTTCAGCTGTTCCTGGCGCTCGTCCAGCGGCGCCGGCCCGTCCCGCAACCCCTTCTCCTCCAGCACCTCGACCAGAATCGGCACGCCGATGTTCATGGCGTGGATGCCCAGGGTCGCCGAGAGCTCGAGCACCTCCATGATCTCTTCGGGCGTGGCGCCCAGGGCGAGCGCGGCCCGGATGTGCTGGCGCACGCCCGGCAGGTACATGTGGGTGGCGTT
The DNA here is from genome assembly GCF_016834655.1 of Paractinoplanes ovalisporus. Taxonomy (GTDB): domain Bacteria; phylum Actinomycetota; class Actinomycetes; order Mycobacteriales; family Micromonosporaceae; genus Actinoplanes; species Actinoplanes ovalisporus. Next base: position 1,053,261 of record NZ_JAENHP010000001.1, on the reverse strand, counting down.
CGCATCGATCGCAATGTAGATGAACTCCTTCACCTTCGGATCGAGCACACCCGAACGCCACGGCACGGCCGAGAAATCGAGGTACGCCTTCAGGAATTCGGGGTCCAGCCGCAGCACGCCTTCCCAGGTGTCGCTCCAGGTCCCTCGCACGCGAATGAACTCGTCCTTGATCTCCTGCTGACGAGCGCTCAGTAGCGGGGTGCTCGAAGGCTTGGCGCTCAGCGGCGCGGTGTCCGAAGGCTGGGCGCTCAATGGCTGTTCGCTCAATGGTCGGTCGCTCAGAGGCTGGTTACTTGGGGCCTGGGCGTCGCGGGGCCGGGAATCGGAGTTCGGGGTCGACGTCATCGCGTCAGTCCTTTCGCAGCCAGTTCACGATTTCGGTGTGGTCGGCGCCCGGGTCGAGCGCGTCGGCGGCCCGCTCCCAGAACGAGACGGCGGCCTCCCCGAGCGGATCGGGTGTGCCGACCGACGCGGCCAGCCCGGTCGCGATGCGCATGTCCTTGAGCATCAGCCGCAGTCCGAACCCGGAGTCGTAGGTCTCGGGCAGGATGAAGTTGGGCCACTTGTTCTCGGTCGATCCGCTGCGCCCGCTGGAGCTGTTGAAGATGCTCAGCATGGTCGCCGGGTCGAGGCCGAACCGTTCGCCGGCCAGCATCGCCTCGCTCGTCACCAGCAGGTGAGCGGCCGACATCAGGTTGTTGAGCGCCTTGACCGCGTGACCGCTGCCCACCTCGCCGGCCCGCGTGGTCGTGCCGAGGCAAGCGAGAACCGGTTCGACGCGCGCGAGGGCCTCGGGTGAGCCCCCGGTCATGATGGTGAGTTTTCCCGTACGGGCCCTCGCGACCCCGCCGGAGACAGGCGCGTCGACGAGCGTGATGCCGCGGTCGGCCACGGCTTCGGCCAGCGCCCGCGTGCGCAGGGGCTCGGACGAGCTCATGTCCACGACGAGCGTGCCCGGCGGGACGTCGAGGTCGTCGACGGTCGCCTCGACGATGTCGGAGTTGGGCAGCATCAGGATGACGATCTCGGCGTCACGCACGGCGCCGGCCAGATCGGGTGCGCTCGTGCCACCGGTGTCATCCAGTGCCTGCCGGGCGTCGGGGGAGAGGTCGAAACCCCGTACGGCATGACCGGCCGCCACCAGCCGGGCCGACATCGGCCCGCCCATGTTGCCGAGTCCGACGAACGCGACCGCCGTCATGCGACCTCCTCGGCCCAGTGCGTGTTGCCGAGTCCGACGAACGCGATCGCTGTCATGCGACCTCCTCGGCCCAGTGCGTGGTGCCGAGCGAGACGGCCAGGTGGGTCATGACCGAGTCGGGGGCGGCGCCGTGCCAGTGCCGTTCCCCGGCCGGCACCCAAACGACATCGCCGGCCCGGATGACTTCCGGCTCGCCGCCTTCCGAGCAGACCAGCCCGCGCCCGGTCACCACTTGCAGAACCTGCCCGTGCTCGTGGCTGTGCCAGAACGTGCGGGCGCCCGGCGCGAAGGTCACCGAGGCGATGGTCGTGCCGTCGGTGGCGGGCAGCACCGGTTCGAACCACACCTGCCCGGTCACCGTCGCGCGCTGGTCAACCGGCCCGCGCTCGGACGAGTGGACAATCTTCATGACAGCTCCTTGTCGTCCGTCGAGATGTCACCGGTGGCGTCAGATGCTGGCGTGTCACCGGTGGCGTGAGCGGTCGCATTGTCACCGGTGGCGTCAGGTGCCGCCTTGTCACCGGTGACGTGAGAGGTCGCGTTGTCACCGGTGGCCTCAGGTGCTGGGGTGTTGCCGGTGACCTGAGGGATCACGTTGTCACCGGTGGCGTCGTGCAGGCGGACGCCGCCGGACAGGTCGCCGAGCGCGTCGACGACCGTGTTGCTGATCTGGTCGGCGTAACCGAGGGCGCGGGCCACGCCGAAACTGGCGAGCGGGCCGGCCGAGTTAGGGCTGGCCACGCCGAGGCGGGCCACCAGCTCGACGTACAAGTTGACGTCCTTGAGCATCAGCGTGTTGGTGAGCCCGCCCTTGAGATAGTCCCCGTGGATGATCTTCGGGAAGCGGTTCAGGGTGGCGAAGTTGACGCCGCTGCTCGCGTTGAGCACGGCCAGCAGCGTCTCCAGGTCGATCCCGGCCTTCTTCCCGGCCACCATCACCTCGGCCGTGGCCGACAGCGCGATCGCGTTGAGGAAGTTGTTGAGCAGCTTCACCGTGTGCCCGGCGCCGCTCGGCCCGCAGTGGAAGACGTTGCTGGAGAACAGATCCAGCACCGGCCGGGCCCGATCGAGCACGTCGGCCTCGCCGCCCACCATGAGTGTCAGCGCGCCCTTCTCGGCCGCCGCCGCGCCTCCGGAGATGCCCGCGTCCAGATAGGCGGCACCCTGGGCGGCGAGCCGTGAGTGGAGCCGCACGGTCGAGTCGGGCGCCGCGGTGGACAGGTCGACCACGATCAGGCCGGGCCGGGCGTGGTCCAACAGGCCGTCCGACATGACCGCCTCGACGACGCGGCTGTCGGGCAGCGACAGCAGCACGATGTCGCTGCCGTCCACCACCTCACCGATCGACGCCGCGGGCTTCGCGCCGGCCGCGGTGATGTTCTCCTCCCGGACGTCGTAGCCCAGAACCTCGTGCCCGGCCCGCACGACACAGGCGGACATGCGCCCGCCCATGTTCCCCAGCCCGACAAATCCGATCCGCATCAGCTCTCCTCTCCGAGCGCCGGCCAAGGCCCGGCGTCCGACGTGACACCGACGGCAAGCCCGGCGATCGGGGTGTCACCGGTGGCAAGGACGGGCCCGGCGATTGGCGTGTCACCGGTGACAGGCGCCAGACCGGGAACGGCGCCGATCGTGGCCGCGAGGCCGGCCAGCGCGCCGCCGACCGGGGTGAAACGGTCCAGCGTCGCCGGGTCGTGGCCCGACACCACGTGGTCCACATCCATCGAGCGGATCCGGTCGAACGCCTCGTACATGGCGACCAGATCGGCCACCTGGGTGAACGGCATGTTCCGGTCGAGTTCCTCGTAGTAGTGCACGGCGTCGGACGCCAGCAGCACTCGGCCTTCGCTCGTGTCAACGGTGACAACGCTCTGGCCCGGTGTGTGCCCGCCGACGCGCAGCACCCGTACGCCCGGCGCGAGTTCCAGCTCGGAGTCGAAGGTCCGCAGGCGTCCCTCCCGCGAGATCTGGCGCAGGTGGTCGATCTCGCCGTCCTCGACCGAGTGGTGCACGAGCGTGCGGTGCGCGTACGGGCCGGTCCAGAAGCCGTACTCGGCCGCCGCGATCGTCACCGGTGACATGGGGAAGAGGTCGAGGTTGCCGATGTGGTCGTAGTGGGCGTGCGTCACCACGACCGGTGGCCCGGCCGCCCGGTCGATCCCGAGCGCGTCGAACGCGGCCGCCGGCTCGATCAGCGTGGTGCGCTTGCGGTTGGCGCCGCCCAGAGCCGAGAAACCGGTGTCCACCACGATCGTGTGCGAGGCGTTGCGGACGACCCAGAAGTAGTAGTCCATGCCGATCGGGCCGTCCGGCTCGCCGTACAGGTGGTAATTGAGATAGACGTCGCTGCGCACGGTCTGCCGGGTCCCGTACTTGACGATCGTCACCTGATAGGGGCTCACGGCAGCAACAGCTGGCCGGCGGTCGTGCCGGTCAGGCGCCGGATGTCGTCCTCGGCCAGGCCGGCGTCGATCAGCGCGCGGACACCCCGGCGGAACAGCGTCACCGGCAACGGGTTGTTCTTCTGGCCCGAGTCCGACGACAGGATCGTCCGCTCGATGCCCACCTCCTTGATGAAGGTGAGCAGCTCGTCGAGGTCGCGCCGGCGTTCCTCGCGGCCGAAGTACATGACGATGCAGTGCTCGATGGTGACGCCCTTGCGGGCCCACGCCACGGCCTGCTCGATCGAGGCCCCCACGACGAAGATGGGGTGGTTGACCACGATCCGGCTCACGCCCTCCTCGAGCGCGGCGTCGATCAGCGCCGACGACTCCTCGACGCCGAGGTGCCCGCAGGTGAGCACGGCGTCCTCGGCGGCGATGACCGACAGGATGTCGCGCACCTCGGGCCGCACGGCCCCGCGGTCGTCCAGGATCGTGATGATCTCGTTGGGGCGCAGGTCGACCTCGGGGGTCGGGAAACCGGTGTCATGGTGCTGGTGGTGGGTGACGTGGGCGTTGGAGGAGAGCGTGGGGAACCACACCATGCGCCCGCCCATCCGCAGCGCGAGCTCGACCGCGTACGGGTTGAGGCCCCCGACCGTCCGGTTGAGCGCGACCCCGCCGTAGACCTCGGTCGACAGCTCGGCCAGCCCGGCCGAGCGCAGCGCCAGGATGTCGGTGACCATGCTGTGGTGATGCGACTTGGCCACGATCGCGCGGAAACCCGCGTCCGAGGCGTCACGCGCCGCGTCCAGGATGCTCATCCGCCGCGGGAACGGGCTGGGTCCGGGGTGCTGGTGCAGATCGACCGCGCCGATCAGCAGGCTGTCGGCCTGCTCGTCGGGCTGCCGGTTGTCGGATTCGGTGGTGAAACCGTAGTCGACGTTCATGGGTTCCTCACTCGCAGGAAGGCGCTGGCGGAGCGCGCGAAAGACGCTGGTGGTGCGTGCGCACAGACGCTGGTGGTGCGTGCGCACAGGCGCTGGTGGTGCGTGCGCAGAGACGCTGGTGGTGCCTACGCCAAGGCGCTGGTGGTGCCTACGCCAAGGCGCTGGTGGTGCCTACGCCAAGGCGCTGGTGGTGCCTACGCATAGACGCTGGTCGAGCGTGCACAAAGACGCTGGTGGTGCTTGGCCAAGGCGCTGGTGGAGCGTGCGCAAAGGCGCTGGTTGAGCGCGCAGAAACGCGCTGGTGGAGCGCGCGGGACGGCTTACTCGCTCACCAGGACCTGGTCTTCGGGCCGCCAGTGGGCGACCACCCGCGCGCCGGGACTGATCTCGGCCGGGGCGCCGACGGGCAGCACCGCGCAGCCGACGGAGTCGTCGGCGAAGGCCAGTTCGATGCGGTAGTACGTGCCGTAGAAGGAGACGTCGGTGACCGCGGCCGGAGCGACGTTGCTCCCGGCGGGCACCGACGTCTCGTCAAGGGCGACCCCGAGGCGCTCGGGCCGGACGATCAGGGCCTGTCCCTCGCCACCGCCGCCGGGCGAGACAGCCCACTTGCGGTCGTGCCACTCGTAGACGTCGGAGGCCGCGAGATAACGGCCCGCGAACACATTGGACTCGCCGAGGAACCGCGCCACGAACGTCGTGTTGGGCCGGTGGTAGAGCTCGGTCGGCGTGCCCACGGCGACGATCCGGCCCTGGTCGAAGATGGCGATCCGGTCGGACAGGGTCATCGCCTCGTCCTGGTCGTGCGTGACGAACACGAACGTCAGGCCCAGTTCGTCGTGCAGGCGCTTGATCTCCCGCTGCAACGACTGCCGCAGCTTGCGGTCGAGCGCGCTCAACGGCTCGTCGAGCAGCAGCAGGTTGGGGGAGAAGACGACTGCGCGGGCCAGGGCGACGCGTTGCTGCTGACCGCCGGAGAGCTCGTGCGGGCGGCGATGGCCCATCCCGCCCAGGTCGACCAGGTCGAGGGCCTCCCGCACGAGCTTGTCGGTCTCGGCGGCCGCAACCTTGCGTTCGCGCAACGGGAATGCCACGTTCTGCGCCACGGTGAGGTGGGGGAAGAGCGCGTAGTTCTGGAACACCATGCCGAAGTTGCGCTTGTGGGCCGGCGTACGGGAAATGTCGTTGCCGTTGAGCTCGATGCGCCCCGAGGTCGGGTCGGTGAAGCCCACGATCATGTTGAGCGTCGTGGTCTTGCCGGAACCGCTCGGGCCGAGCAGCGTGATGAACTCACCCGGCCGGATGTCGAGGTCGACGTGGTCGACGGCGGGATCACCGGTGCCGTACTGCTTGGTCAGGCCGATGAGTTGAACTCGGGCGCCGGTCATCGGGACCTCCGCTTTCGTGCTCCCGCGAGCTGTGCGAGCAGGATGGGCACACTGACAAGGACAACCATCAGGCTCGACGCGGCCGAGATGGTCGGGTCGATCTGGACGGTGATGCTGTTGAACATCTGGACCGGCAGCGTGATGGCGCCGGGCGCCTGCAGGAACAGCGCGATGACGACCTCGTCGAGCGAGCTGACGAAGGCCAGCACCGCGCCCGAGAGGATGCCCGGCAGCACGAGCGGCAGGGTCACCCGCCGGAAGGCCGACACCGGGCCGGCGCCCAGGCTCGCCGCCACCGCGGGCAGCCGGGCGTCCATGCCCTGCAGCCGCGCGGTCACCGCGATCACGACGAACGGCAGCGCCATCGCGGTGTGGGCGAGGATGATGCCGAACAGCGTGCCGTTGAGGCCGAGCTGCAGGAAGGCCGAGAACACGACGAGCGCGACCAGGATGTGCGGCACGATCATCGGTGACAGCAGGAAGCCGTTGACCGCGCCCCGCCAGCGCGGTTGCAGGCGGGCCAGGCCGAACGCGGCCATCGTGCCCAGCACCGTGGCGAGGACCGAGACGTAGAGCCCGACCTGCACCGTGTTGAGGATGGCGGCGGTCCAGTCGGGCGAGGTGAACAGGTTCTCGTACCAGCGCAGGGACCAGTTGTCGGGCGGGAACCGGAACGTCTCGGCGTCGGAGAAGCTCATCGGCAGCACCACGAGCGTCGGTGCGACCAGGACGACGGCGGTGATGGTCGTGTGGATGCGCAACCACGGGCGTACGGGAGAGGAGCCTTCCGCCGCCGACCGCGAGGGCTGGCCCCCGGCCGCCGTCACCGCCGCGTTCTGACCGGCCAGGCGGCGGCTGAGTCCCAGCACCACCAGCGTGACGACGAGCAGGAACATGCCCATCGCGCCGGCGCCGCCGAAGTCCAGCAGCTCCTTGGCCCGCACGTTGATGACCTGCGCGATCATCGCGCTGCGGGTCGAGCCGAGCAGCGCCGGCGTGACGTAGAAACCGAGCGCCAGCACGAAGACCAGCGACATGCCGGCGACCACACCGGGGGTGGAGAGCGGCAGATAGACGCGGCGGAAGGCCCGCGACCGGGGCGCGCCCAGGCTCTGGCCGGCGGCGACCAGGCGGCCGTCGATCTGCGACATCGCGCTGTACATGGGCAGCACCAGGAACGGCAGCAGCACCTGGGTCATCGAGATGCCGACGGCCAGCGGGGTGCCGAGCAGCCGGACGTCGCCCAGCCCGAACGGTTTCAGGATGGTCTGCACCAGGCCGCCGTCCTGCAGCAGCACCAGCCACGCGAAGTTGCGGGCCAGCATGCTCGTCCAGAACGGCACCAGCACCACGGTCACCAGCACGGCTCGCATCGTCGGGCCGACCAGTGTCATCGCGTACGCGTAGGGATAGGCCAGCAGCAGCCCGGCCACCGACACGATCAGCGCGATGACCAGCGTGCGCCCCAGCACCCGCAACGTGTAGCCGTCGGTGAACAGTGAGGCGTAGTTGCCCAGCCCGGTCTCCGGCTCGGTGAAGCTGTCGATCACGAGGCTGGCCAGCGGCAGGACGAACAACACGACCAGCGCGATCAGAGCCGGAGCGAGGGAGAGCCAGCCGGAGGAGCGCCGGGCCGCGGTCTTGGCGACAGCGGGGGCCGGCGTCTCCCGGGTGGCTGTGTCGACAGCCATGGTCAGCCGACCTTCCAGCTGGTCCAGCGCTTCACGAGCGCGTCGGTGTTGTCGATCCACCACTGCTTGTCCTGCTCGAGCGTGCGGCCGCGGTCAGGCAGGAACGCGTTGAACTTCTTCTGCTCCTCGGTGTAACCGACCGAGTTGAGGTCGATCTCGGGCCGCGACGGGGCGGTTCCGGTGAGCTTCGCGTACGCGATGGACTGCTCGGGCTCGGTGACGAACGCGAGCATCTCCTGCGCCAGTTCCTTGTGCGGCGCGCCCTTCGGGATGACCAGCGCCCCGATGTCGGTGGTGTTGAAGTCCCACACGGGTACGAGGTTGGCCCCGCTCTGCGCCGACACGATCGTGCGGGCCGTGACCGTGAGGACCATGCTGGCCTGCTTGTCGACCATCATCTGCTGGATCGCGCCGTAGCTGGGCGCGAAGACCAGCGAGTCCTTGATGGTGTCGATCTTCTTGAACGCGCGGTCGAGGTCGAGCGGGTAGACCTGGTCGGGCGCCACCCCGTCGGCGACGAGCGCGGCCTCGAACAGGCCGGCTTTCGGGTAGTCGTAGACGACCCGCTTGCCCGGGAACTTCTTGGTGTCGAAGAAGTCGTCGATCTTGGTGGGCTTGTCGCCGGGGTAGAGGTCGGCGTTGTAGCTGAACAGGTTGGCGTAGCGGTAGGTCGGCACGAAGCAGTCACCGGTGGTGCCCTCGGGGAACTTGCTGCGGTCGAGCGCCGGGTTGTCCAGCTTCTCGAACAGCTCGCCGCAGTAGGCGCCGGCGTAGATCCAGCTCATGTTGGCCAGATCCCAGATCGTCTTGCCGGACTTCACCATCGTACGGACCTGGGCCTGCTCGGCCGGGCTGATGTTGGTGAACTTGGTGCCGGTCTTGGTGGTGAACGGGACCTGGAGGGCGTTCTTCTCGTCCTCCTGGAACTGGCCACCGGTGCTGGCCCAGGTGAGCGCCTTCTCGTCGGCGCCACCGCCGCCCGAGTCACCGCCCACCCCGCAGGCCGAGATCACGAGGGTGGCGGCCGCTATCGTCGCGAGAAATCGGTATGTCTTCATGGTTATCGCCTTCTCTTCTTCGAGAATCCGCGCACGATGAACAGGGACGGTGTGAGCCGTCCGGTGCTGGCTATGGGGTTTCACGTTGCTCAGTCGAGCGGACTGACCATCCGCCGGCTGATCGTCTCGGCGCCCGCCAGCAGTGCGCGGGCGACGTCGCTGTCGGTTCCCTCGGGTACGAACTGGGCGATGTCGACGGCCGCGAGCGTCGCCACGACCTGACCGCCCGGGTCGCGGACGACGGTCGACACGGCGCTGATGCCGTTCTGCGGGCTGCCCCGGAAGGCGATCCCGGTGCGGCGGACCTCCTCGAGCTCCGCGCCGGTCGCGTTGACCGGCGGGGCATCCTCGCGGAAGCGGTAGTAGGAGTCGTTGCGGAAGGCCCAGAAGGCCATGGTCTGGGCGGCGTCGGGGCCGAGGTGGCTGCCGACCGCTATCGACACGTGCGCCGTACGGCTGTTGTCCTCGCGCACCTGGGCCACCACGGGGCAGGAGCCGTTCCAGACGCTGAGCACGATGGTGAGCCGCACCCGGTCGCAGATGTCGTCCATGACCGGGCCGGCCAGGTCGAGCACCCCGAGCCGGGACAGGGCCATGGTGCCCAGTTCGGCCAGCAGCACCCCGAACTCGTACTGGTTGCGGTCTCGGCGCTGCAGGAGACCGTGGTTCTCCATCGAGGCCAGGTAGCGGTGGGCGGTGGACTTGCCGACGCCCAGTTCCTCGGCGGCCGACACCAGGTCGATGGTGTCGTGGGCCGCGAGCAGTCGCAGCAGCTGGACCACCCGGGCGACCACCTGGAGGTCGCCGCTGGCGATCTCGAGCCCGTCGGCCGCGGCGCGCGGACCTCGCGAAGCGCTCGTCATAGGTCCTCCTTGATGCGTCCCGCATTTCGGGGTGGCCGTCCGTGTATCCGGTACCGAGGAGGTTAGGTGATCCATCCCGCGACATGTCAAGGTCCTTGAGTGATTTCCTGTCGACTACTCGCAAGTTAAATCTCGGCGGTGACAGCATTGTACGATTGACATACAATCCTTGACCAGCGTGAACGGGATCGACGGAGGTGGAGACATGCGCGGACTCGCGGGCAAGGTCGCTGTGGTGACCGGTGCGGCGGGCGGGATCGGGGCCGCCACGGCCCACCGGCTGGCGTCCGAGGGCGCGCACGTGGTCGCCGTCGACCTCGACGAGGAGCGCGTGCGCAAGGTCGCCGAGTCGTTGCCCACCGAGGGCCTGGGGGTGGCCGCCGACGTGTCGGCCGAGGAGGGCGTGGACGCCTATCTGCGGGCCGCCGCCGACCGGTTCGGCCGCGTCGACCTGCACCACCTCAACGCCGGCATCCCCGGCTCGTTCGCCGCCCTGCCCGAGCTGACGGCGGCCGAGTTCGACCGGGTCATGGCGGTCAACGTCCGCGGCGTCTTCCTCGGGGTGCGGGGGGCCTTCCGCCGGTACGCCGCACAGGGCACCGCGGGCAACATCGTGATCACGGGTTCGATCGGCAGCCTGCGCGGCAGTGCCGACCTGCTCGCCTACCAGACCTCCAAGCACGCCGTGGTGGGCATTCTGAAGGGCGCCGCCATGTACGGGGGCCCCTTGGGCGTACGGGTGAACGCGGTCGCCCCCGGCATCGTGCCGACCGACCTGTTCGCCGCGACGCCCGATGTCACCGGTGGCAAGGACGACATGTCGGTGCGGGCGAGCAGCACGCCGCTGCGCCGGGCGGGCACGGGCGACGACGTCGCCGGGGTGGTGGCGTTCCTCCTCAGCGACGACGCCGCCTATATGACCGGCGAGCTGGTCTCGGTCGACGGCGGGGCGAGCATCGTCAGCACGGTCCGGCCCTCGGGCGGGGCGGGCGCGTGGGACTTCGCCGCCTACGACGAGTCCCTTTACGGGCGCCCTACGAGCTGACCGGCAGCGGCGCCACCACGCCGATGTCGGTGTGCACGTCGATCACGACCGGGCGGCCCGCCTCCAGCGCGCGATTCAGCGCCGGCGCGAGGTCGCCCGGCTTGTCGACGCGGATCCCCAGCGCGCCCATGCCCTCGGCGATCCGGGCGAAATCAACGTCCTCGTACGTCCACAGCTCGCGCGACTTGTCGGTGGGCCGCCCGCCGTACGCCCGCTCGAAACCCCGCTTGCTCTGGTTGCCGCCATGGTTGTTGTTCACCACCGTGATCAGGTTGACCCTCCGGCGTACGGCGGTCTCGATCTCCCCGAGGTGGTAGTAGAGCCCGGCATCGCCGGTGAACACGACAACCGGCCTCTCCGGCGCCGCGCACTTGGCGCCCACGCCGGCGCAGAACGCCCACCCGAGATGGCCCGCGCTGCGCAGATAGCTCTGAGCGGGTGACGTGACGTCGTGGAACTGGGCCATCCACATGCCCGCGTGGCCGGTGTCGGCGACCAGCACCGCGTCGCCCGGCAGGCCGGCGGTCAGCTCGCCCGCGATGCGCTCGGGCCGGATCGGCACCGCGTCGCTCGTCAGCACCTCGCGATAGCGGCTGCGCCAGGCGGCCTTGAGGTGGTCGACCTCGGCCCGCCATTCCGCGCGATCCGGCGGTGTCTCCGCCAACGCCAGCATCCGGGCCAGGGCCAGCCTCGCGTCGGCGGCGACGAAGGCCCGCAACGGGTAGTTGAGCCCGAGATGCGACGGCTCGATGTCGATCTGCACGGCCGGCGTGCCCTCCGGTGGCACCGCCCAGAAATGCGTCGTCATGCCGCCGGTCGCGGTGCCCACGAAGCACACCAGATCGGCCCGCGCGACCACCTGGTTGGCGCACTCACGCGAGTACGAGCCGACCACGCCCACCGACAGCGGATGCGTGCCGGGAATCGTGTCCTTGCCGTTGGCCGAGGTCGCGACCGGGATGCCCAGCGCCTCGGCCAGAGCGACCAGTTCGGCGCCGGCCCGCGACTGCCGCACCCCGCCGCCGGCCACGATGACCGGACGTACGGCCGCGTTCAGCAGCCCCAGCACCGTCCGTACGCTCTCGTCGTCCGGCGCCGGACGGATCGCCGGCACCCGGGCGAACGCCGGCTCCACAACGGCTTCGGCGTCCGTCTCGTCGGCGTCGAGCTGGCCCTCGTTGCCGCGGATCTGCAGATGCACCGGCCCCGGGGCGCCGGTGGTGGCGACCCGGAACGCCTGCCGCAGCATGTCGGGCAGGCGGCCGGCGTCGTCGACGACCGCGTTGAGTTTGGTGACCGGGTCGAACGCGGGCCGGTCGTCGACCTCCTGGTAGACCCGGCGGAACTGGGTCGCGGGGGAGCGGCCCCCGGTGAGGGCGATGACCGGGGCGCCGGCCAGGAACGGCTCGCGCAACCCGGCCGCGAGGTTCAGGGCGCCGACCACCTGGGCCGCCGCCAGCCCGGGGCGCCCGGAGACGCGGGCGTAGCCGTCGGCCATGTAGGCGGCCGCTTTCTCGCCGTGGGTGACCACCCGCTCGATGTGCGGGTGGTGCCGCTCCAGCTCGGCCAGGGTGCGGCGCAGGATCGCCGGGACGAGGAACAGGTGGGAGACGCCGTAGCCGTCGAGCATGTCCGCGACGACGTGGGCGCCGGTGCGCCCGCTCATCCGGCGGCTATCGGGGCCGGTTCGTTCTCCTGCTTCCACTCCTGGATGGCCTTCTCGGCCAGCCGGAACGACTCCAGGGCGGCGGGCGCCCCGCAGTAGGCGGCGGTCTGCAGCAGGACCTCCTGGATGTCGGCCTCGCTGCAGCCGTTGTTCAGCGCGCCCCGCACATGCACCGAGAACTCGTGCGGGCGGTTGAGCGCGGTCAGCATCGCCAGGTTCAGCAGGCTGCGCGTACGCCGGTCGAGGCCTTGGCGCGACCACACGTCGCCCCAGCAGCTGGCGGTGACGTACTCCTGTACGACCCGGGTGAACTCGGTCGCGCGCAGCATCGACCGGTCGACGTGTGCGTCCCCGAGGACTTCACGCCGTACCCGGTTGCCGCGCTCGAGCCTGCTCTCGTCCATGAACCGCTCCTGTCTCAAGCCGTGATGGGCAGGGACAGCGTACGACGGTCATACAATCTTGAGAAGGATCAGTCTTGCTCGGAGAGGGCCTGCAGGCCCGCCAGCCCGGCCTGCTCGACGTGGCGCGCGCAGGCCGCGGCGGCGGCGTCGGGGTCGTTGTTGTCGACCGAGCGGACGATCGTGCGCAGCTCCTCGACGCTGTGGTCGAGGCGGCCGGGCACGGTCATCGACAGCGAGCGCAGCACGCTCACCCGCGCGTGCAGGCCGGCCGCGACCTGCTTGAGCGCCTCGTTGCCGCCGCCGTCGAAGAGCACGTCGTAGAAGGCGTCCTTGGCGGCGAGGATCGGCTGGCCGCGGTCCTTGAGCCGCTCGATCTTCTCGAGCGCGCGGGCCAGGGCCCGGCGGTGGGCCGCGTCGGCATTTTCCACGAAAAGCCGGCCGGCCAGCGCCTCGAGCGCCGAGCGCACCTGGTAGAGCTGGCGGGCCTCTTCGGCGCTGACGCTGGTGACCACCGTGCCCTTGTTGGGGATCGCGGTGACCAGGCCCTCGGCGGCGAGTTCGCGCAGTGCCTCGCGGACACTGGTGCGCGAGACGCCGGTCAGTTCGACCAGTTCCCGTTCGATCAGCCGTTGACCCGGGGCCAGCCGGCGGTCGATGATCGCTTGCCGGAGGTTGTCCGTCACCTGCGAGCGGATCAGGGCCGGAGCCCGCTCGACGCGCAACCCGTTCGTCTGACTCACGGCGTCTCCTTGTGTGTTTGTCAGACATCCTATCGTGGCGCAGGATCGTATGACGATGTTACAATTTCACGACCCAAAACCCCTCGTGAGGAGCGTCCATGGCGCGGTTGGGTTTCGCTCGCAGACTGGCCGAGGCCGACCGGTGCCTGATCGGCACCTGGCTCAAGATCCCGGCCCTGGAACCGGTGGAGATCCTGGCCGACGCCGGCTTCGACTACATCGTGATCGACCAGGAACACGCCCCGCTGACCCTCGAGTTCGCCTACCAGGCGACCGTGGTGGCACAGGGCGCGGGCCTGTCCGTCATCGTGCGGGTGCCCGACCGCAGCGGCAGTCACCTGCAGCGGCTGCTCGATTCGGGCGTCGACGGCATCCTGGTTCCGCGCGTGACCACGGTCGAGGAGGCGACCTCGTCCGTACGGGGAATGGTCTTCTCGCCCGCCGGTGACCGCGGCCTCGGCACCACCTCGCGCGCCGGCCGCTGGGGTGGCCTGCCCCGCGAGGAATATCTGCGCTTCGGCGACGAGGAGGTGATGCGCGCGGTCCAGCTCGAGGAGCGCGCCGCCCTCGAACGGGTCGACCAGATCCTCGACGTGCCCGGCCTCAACGGCGTCTTCCTCGGCATGGGCGACCTCGGCCTGTCCTCCGGGCTGCCCGCCTCCGACCCGTCCATCCAGAAGCTTGTCGACGGGCTGCTCGACGCGGCCCGGGTCCGCGGCATCCCGGCCGGCACCGCCGTGCAGACGCCGGAACAGGCCCGCCAGGCCGCCGGCCGCGGCTACTCCTACGTGATGGTCAGCAACGACACCAGCCTCCTCCGGTCCGCCGCGACGTCCACCGTCGCCGGCTTCCACGGCTCCCTCGGCTCATAAGGAGAGACCCCCTCATGGCGTTCGATTCCACCGATCTGCGCTCCACCCTGCCGTCGGCCGCCGCCGCGGCGCCGACCCCCGAGCGGTTCTCCGGCGCCGAGCACGTCCAGTTCGGCGACCTCGCCCCGGCCGAGAAGGGCGACGGCGTCTCGACCTGGTACGCCCGCGGGCAGAACTTCGTGGTCGGCTACTCCGAGCTCGACGGCACGGCCACGTTCAGCCGCACCGGCCAGCCCGACGAATATGTGGTGCTGCTGGCCGACGCCACGCTCAGCGCCACCGTCGGCGACGTGACGGCCTCGGGCCAGACGATGATCGTGGTGCCGCCCGGCGACAGCACCGTGACCGTGACCGGCCAGGGCCGCGTGATCCGCCTGCTCACCACGCAGTCGGCCGACATCGCCGCCCTGGCCGCCAATGCCGCCTCCTACGACGAGCGTCACGAGAACATCGCGCCGTACGAGCCGTGGCCCGAGCCGGTCGGGGGTTACCGCGTACGCACCTATGACCTGACCGTCGAACCGTTGAAGAACCCGCCGTTCCGCCTCTATCGGTGCACCACGTTCATGGTGAACTTCATCGACCCCAAGCAGGGTCCGCGTGACCCGTCGAAGATGTCCCCGCACAAGCACGACGACTTCGAGCAGTGCTCGATCGTGCTGGAGGGCGAATACATCCACCACATCCGCTGGCCCTGGACGACCAACAAGGCGAACTGGCGGGAGGACGAGCACCAGCGCGTGGCGGCGCCCTCGGTCACGGTGATCCCGCCGCCGTCGCTGCACACGAGCGAGGCCGTCAGCCCGGGCACCAACCACCTCATCGACGTGTTCTGCACGCCCCGGTTCGACTTCTCGGCCATGGACGGCTGGGTCTTCAACGCCGCCGACTACCCCGCCCCCTCCGCTCCTTCCGCTCAGTCCGCCTCGTGAAGCCGCTTCGCGTCGCCATCATCGGCGCCGGCATGGGCGGCATCGCGGCCGCGGTCAAGCTGCGCCGCCTGGCCGGTGTCGAGTTCGTCATCTTCGAGCAGTCGGCCGGCGTCGGCGGCACCTGGTTCGACAACCGCTATCCCGGGTGCGAGGTCGACGTGCACTCGCACGCCTACTCGTTCTCCTTCCTCAAGTACGACTGGAAACGCACCCACGCGACCCAGCCCGAGCTTCTCGCGTACGCCGAACACGTGGTCGACCACTTCGGGCTGCGACCCCACCTGCGCCTCGACACCCGCGTGACCGACCTGGTGTGGGAGGAGTCGACGTCGACCTACACACTGTCCACCTCGGATGGTGAGAGCGCCGAGTTCGACGTCGTCGTGTCGGCGCTGGGGCTGCTCAGCGTGCCGCGCTATCCCGAGTGGCCGGGCCTGGAAACGTTTGCCGGGCCGTGCTTCCACACCTCGCGCTGGGAGGAGCACGACCTGGCCGGCAAGAACGTGGCCGTGGTCGGAACCGGCTCGACGGCGGTGCAGATCGTGCCCGCGATCGCGCCGATCGCCGCGAAGGTGCACGTCTTCCAGCGCGAGCCGGGCTGGATCGAACCCAAGAACGAGCGCGAATACAGTCCTCGCGAACGGGCGTTCTTCCGTACGGTGCCGTTGGCCCAGCGCCTCAACCGGGCCTGGATCTTCCACAAGGGCAACCGGCGGTTCAAGGGCTACGACGTGGGCTCGCGGCGTCAGGGGCGGATGCGCGCGCTGTGCGAGGGATTCATCGCGGGCAGCATCACCGACCCGGCCACGCGCGCCGCCGTCACCCCCGGCTACCCGTGGGGCTGCAAGCGGCCGGTGCTCTCGTCGACGTTCTATCCGGCCCTCAACCGTGACAACGTCGAGCTCGTGCCGCACGCGGTGACAACCGTTTCCCCGTACGGCGTGGTGGACGCGACCGGGAAAGCCCGTGACATCGATGTCCTGATCCTCAGCACCGGGTTCCAGCCGACGAAGTTCCTCGCGAGCCTCGACGTCAAAGGCCGCGACGGCCGCAGCATCCACGACGTGTGGCGTGAGCGGGCCAGCGCGTTCCTGGGCATCACGGTGCCCGGCTTCCCCAACTTCTTCATGCTCTACGGCCCCAACACCAACGGCGGGGTCTCGGTCATCGCCCAGCTCGAACGGCAGGCCGAGGTCATGGTGCGGGCCGTACGGCGGATGCGACGCGACCGCCGGGCCGTCGACACCTCGCCCGACGCCGCCCGGCGCTTCGTGGCGTGGGTCGACAAGCGGCTGGCGACCAGCGCCTCGGCGATGAACTCAGGCTGCCACAACTACTACCACGACCCGTCGGGGCACAACGTGACGCAGTGGCCGGCCGGTCACCTCGCCTACGCGGTCGCCACGCGGGTCATCGACCGGCTCGGGTTGCGGGCTCGCTGAGGTTCACCGACCGGCTTGGGCTGGGGCTGGGGCTGTGGGCTTGCTGAGGCGCCAGTCGTTCTTGCCGGCCGACTTCACGGCGTACATGGCCGCGTCGGCCCGGCGCAGCAGCTCGGCCGCCTCGGGGGCCTCGCTGACGAAGGCGACGCCGATGCTGGCGCCCACCCGGGCCGTGTGCCCGTCGAGGACGACCGGCTCGGCGACGGCCGTCACCAGCCGGTCGGCGATCTCCGCGGCCGGGCCGTCGGTCAGCACCACGAACTCGTCGCCTCCGAGCCGGCAGACGGTGGCGCCGGGCGCCGTCGCCAGCAGCCGGGCGGTGACCTCGCTCAGCAGCCGGTCGCCGCCGTGGTGGCCGAGCGTGTCGTTGACCGCCTTGAAGCCGTCGAGGTCGATCAGCAGCAGCGCGGTGTCGGCGCCGGTCTCGTGATACCGCCGCACGGCCTCGTCGGCCCGGCGGACGAACTGGGCCCGGTTGCCGAGCCCGGTCAGCTCGTCGTGCCACGCCTGGTGCTGCAACTGTTCGGTGAGCACCCGGTTCTCGGCGAGCAGCCGGTTGTTCTCGCGCAGGGCCGCGAACTGGCGGGCCGTCACGAGACACAGCGCCGCGCCCACACCGGCCAGCACACCCAGCCGGCGCCACTCCAGACCGGGGGAGACCACGAGCAGCAGCAGACCGAAGGCCGCGGCCGAGGCGGCGTACGGAAGGACGGTGAACTGACGGCTGCGGCGCGGGAGCTCGTCCGAGCCGGTGAGCGTGGCCTCGTACTGCCACCGCGCCCCGGCCAGGCTGATCAATTGTGCCGAGAGCAGCAACACGGTCGAGGCCATCGGCACCCCGCCCGGATCGCCGGGCAGGGCGGTGGCCAGTCCGGAGAGCGCGATGGTGACGATATAGCTGATCAGGGTGGGCCGGATCAGAAGCCGGGCGCCCGAGAACGCGACGCGCAGCACGCCGAACCCGGCGACCATGACCATCACCGGCAGGGCGAGAGCGTCGGACAACCAGAGCAGGCCGTCGCCCGGCGTCCAGCGTGAGCTGACCGTGAAGTACCAGATGAACGAGGCCGCGCCGAGCAGCACGATGCCGATGTCGAGGCCGACCTGCAGGCGTTCGGAGCGGGTGCGCGTGACCGTCGGATAACGGAAGACGGCGTACAGGATGAGCAGGCCCGCAAGGGGATAGACGAGCTGGGCGCCGTACATCGGGACCTCGCGCCCGCTGACCGCGGTGACGAGCAGGCTGGCGAGGTCGACGGCCATGCCGAGCGCGTACGCCGCCATGGCCCAGACCATGCCGGCCCAGAACCGGGCGGTCGGCCGCGCGAGCCCGGGAACCCGGCCGGTGCGGTGGAACATGACGGTCAGGGCCACGATCAGGAGCAGGTCGACCAGCACGATGACCGGGTTGGCCAGGCCGGCCGGCAGCACGATACCCGCGAGCACGGCCACGGCGGCCGCCACTGCGCCCGCGGGCAGCAGCCCGGTGATGCCGTTCTTCATTCCCCGCCCTCAGCCAGTCCGGTGTCCGGAGGGGCTTATCGGCGCGGCGCGGGACGATCTGAGTCCGGTCCCGCGCCGGTTTGACCGCGGCGGCCCGCCTCAGGTGAGCTGCCACTTCTGGGTCTGGCTGGCTTCCTCGGGGTGGGTGCTCAGGTGAGCTGCCACTTCTGGGTCTGGCTGGCTTCCTCCGGGTGGGTGCTCAGGTGAGCTGCCACTCCTGGGTCTGGCCGGCCTCTCCGGGATGGGTGCTCAGGCGGAAGCGGGCCGGGTCGACTTCGCCCTTCAGCTCGAAGACGATTTCGCGCTCGGTCCACGAGCCGGGATCGAGCCGGGCCGGGTTCTGGAGCTGGCGGGTCGCGCTCAACTCGGGGTCGTGCGGGTAGGAGCGACCGTCCTTGCCGACGATCCGGCTGTATTTTTCGACGTCGGACAGGAACGGGACGGCGCCGGTGTTCCTGATCTCGACGACGACCTCGATGTGCCGGTAGCCGAGTCGCGGTGGCAGGTAGGGCGCGTGCGGGTTCCGCGGGTCGAACGGCCCGACCGGGTTGGCGATCCGGATCACGCGGAGCGTCATCTCCTCGCCTGAGTCGCCGGGCAGGACGACGGCGCCGTCGGACGGCAGGACCCCGCCGCCCGCCGGGACCGCCGGCGGCGGGCTGGTGGGCCGCGGGTTCACCGTCGGAGCCCCGGCGGTCGTCGCGGGGTCGATCGCCGCGGGCGGGACCGGTGTCGCGTAGAGCCACGGACTCGATTCCCACAGTCGGGCCTCGAACTCCGCGACCGCGGCGGGGTCCGACTCATAGGGCTCGGCTTCCGGGGCGCGATGGATGTATGTGGCGACGGCCGTGATGCCGGCCGCGGCCGCCACCACGCCGGCCACCAGGACCATGGGCCGCCGCCGGGGTGCCGCCTTCGACGGCTCGCCTTGCTGCGGCTCGCCCGGTGTCACCGGTGTCCGCTCGCCTCGCGTCACCGATGTCGGCTCATCCCGCGTCACCGATGTCGACTCGCCTCGCGTCACCGGTGTCCGCTCGTCCCGCGTCACCGGTGTCGGCTCGCCCTGCTGCGGCTCGGTCGGGGCCGTTGGTGTCGACTCGACTGGCGTGGCAGGCGCGAGCCCGCCTTGTGTCACCGGTGTCGGGTCGCCCTGCGCTGCGAGCTTCAGCCTGGCCTGTGTCACCGGTGTCGGCGCACCCGGGCTGCCGGGCGCCTCGGCCGTCGCCGCGGCAACGTCAGGCGCGCTGGGGAGGCCCGCTCGTGCGAGTTCGACTGCCTCGGCCCGGCCGCGGCGCACACCCCAGGCGGCGCCACCGGCCGCTGCCCCGGCCACCGCCACCATCACCAACCACCGGGAGCGTCTGTTCACGGCTGAGGCATCGGCACCCGAACCGCAACCTTGAGGCAATCGAGCCCGCCGCGTACGGGGAATCAGGTCAGTCACCGGTAGTCGAGATCACGGCCTCGTGCAGGCCGTCGGGCCTTCGGTGGATGGGGAATCGGGTTGGTCAGTCGCCGGCCGTCGAGATCACGGCCTCGTGCAGGCCGTCGGGCCCTTCGGTGGACGGGGAATCGGGCTTGTCAGTCGCCGGCCGTCGAGACCACGGCCACGTGCAGGCCGTCGGGCCCCTCGGTGGAGGGGAAACGGTCCCAGACGGCCGCCTCGTGGAACGGCAACACGCGCCGGGTGTCGCCGCCCACCCCGGCCAGCAGGTCGTCGGCGAAGCTCAGCCATGTGGCCGCGCTGCCGGTGGTCATGGCGATCGGCGCCAGCACGCCGTCGCCGTGCAGGCCCTCCAAGTTCTCGTAGCTGTAGACGTTGTCGCCGGCGAACACCCACGTGCCATCGGTGTCATTGGTGAC
Organism: Paractinoplanes ovalisporus; assembly: GCF_016834655.1. Lineage (GTDB taxonomy): Bacteria > Actinomycetota > Actinomycetes > Mycobacteriales > Micromonosporaceae > Actinoplanes > Actinoplanes ovalisporus. Next base: position 1,033,262 of record NZ_JAENHP010000001.1, on the reverse strand, counting down.
CGCGACGACCTGCGACCCCGCGGTGTGGGTGTCGAAGGCGGGCCGCAGCTCGACCCCCGGGGCCACGGTGGCGAAACCGTCGGCCAGCGTCGACGGCCGTGACGCCAGGACCTGCGGCAGGTCGGCCTGGCACGAGCGGGTCAGGAATTCGAACCGGCCGGGCCGGGCGGCCGCGGCGACGTACGACTCGACCTCGCGCCGCTGGATCCAGATGTGCGCGTCCGGGAACGCGTCCAGGCAGCCGGCGTGGTCGAAATGGTTGTGGGTCAACAGGATCGTGTCGACGTCGCCGGGCGAGACACCAACCCGGGCCAGCGCGTCGACCGGATGCCGCCACCGCGTCTCGCCGTATTTGGTGGTGAGCCGCCGATAGACGGCCTCGTCGGCGAAGCCGGTGTCGACCAGGATGCATCGGCCGGCCGAGCGCAGCAGTCCGAAGCAGTAAGGCATCCGGCGGTGGCCCTCGTTCGGCTGGGCGGCGAACAGGTTGCTGGCCGGGAACCGGTCGACGTAGCCGTACTCGAGGATCTGGATCGACCAGTTCACGCCGGCGGCCGCACGTCGAAGACGGCCAGCTGCAACGCGACCATCGTGTAGTAGCCCACGATCGTGACCAGCTCGAACAACCCGGCCTCGGTGAGCACCCCGGACGCCTCCCGGAACTCGGTCTCGTCGAGGGTGCCGTGGTCGAGGATCGCCCGCGTGGACCGCAGCACCGCGCTTTCCACCTCGGTCAGGTCGGCCGGATCCTTGCCGTCGGCCAGCGCGGCCAGGTCCGCCGGCGTCAGTCCGGCCGCCGCGCCCGCCCGCTCATGGGCGTACAGCTCGAACGGGCTGCGGTGGTGGTGACCGACCAGCAGGATGGCGATCTCGCAGGCCCGCGCGGGCAGCGCCGAACCGAACCGGACAGCGGCGCCGATCTGTTGCAGCGCCGAGCCGAACGTGGGGCTGAGGACCCAGATCGCCGGCGGGCCCTGCAACCGGCCGTCCGGCGCGACGAGCAGGAACGGATTGTCCGGCGTGGCCCGCGGTCCGGTGGCGTAGCGGTCGTAGAGCGCGCGCTGGGCGTCGGTCATGTCCGCCGGATCGACGTGGGCGACTCTCATGCCGGTTCTCCTAAGAAGGTGAGGGGGTTGGTGGCGACCATCGTGCGGATCTGCTCGGCGGTCCAGCCGAGGTGGGCGAGTTGTTCGACGAACATGCGCAGGCATTCCGGCTCGGGCGGCACCCAGCGGCTGAACACGTCGGTGGTGAGGACCGCATTGTCGGCGCCGACGGCCGTCAGAGCATCGTGCACATCCCGTACGCGCAAATGTCCCTCCGGATGCAGCAGGGGAGCGTTGCAGAACTCGAGCAGCGCACCCATGTCGGCGAACTCGCGCAGCTCGGCCGGGTCGGTGGTGTAGTGCAGCGGATGGGTGACCAGCACCCGTAGCCCGATCTCGGCGCCATACGCGGCGACGGCGCGACTCTCGGCGGGCGAGGCGTGCCCGGTCGCCAGCGCCAGGCCGAGCGCGCGGCAGGCGTCGGCAACTTCCCTTGCCCGTAGGGACAATCGCCCGCTCGGATCGCAGAGCGCGACGGCTTGGCGGGCCGCGTATTCGTCGAACGAGGGTGCCGACCGCCGCAGCAGCCTCGTGATGTAACCGTCGCGGGCCATGTCGGCGGCCGAACCCCACGTCGGCAGGAACACCACCCGCGCGCCGTGGGCCGCCGCCATCTCGACCACGGCCGGTTCGAGACCGCCGACCGGGGGATTGAGCGTGATGCTGCCGAACACCCGGAAACCGGTTGTGGCCGCCGGGCTTTGGGCTCCGGCGGCCGCGCTCGGCTCGATCGTGGTCGCCGGGCGGTGGATCCCGGCCAACGCCTGCGTGACCGCTCGGGCCCGGTCGGTCGTCGGCCAGAGATGCGACTTCAGAACCCAGCCCGACATACCGTACGCGTGAGCCAGCCGCGCCACATCGACGTCGGAACCCCGGTTGGGCAGCGCCGCCGACACATCGGGCTGACCGTGGACATGCACGTCGATCGCGCCGTGCAGCAGTGAGCCGAAGCCCTCGGGAAGGGCGGCCAGGAACGCGTCGGACATCGCTAGATTGTATGACGGTCCGACATTAGGATCAACGACATGACGCTGCGATCCGACCTGTTCATCGACGGCAAATGGCGGCCCGGCGCGGACGGCGGCCGCTTCGAGGTGGTCGACCCGGCCGACCAGTCGACCGTGGCCCGCTTCGCGATCGCGACCGCGGGCGACTGCCACGACGCCGTCGACGCGGCCGCCGCCGCGCAGGACGGCTGGGCGGCCGCACCACCGCGCGAACGGAGTGAACTGCTGCGGGCCGCGTACGAGATCCTGGCCGCCGAGACCGACGACCTGGCCGAGGTCATCGTGCGCGAGAACGGCAAAGCCTGGGCCGACGCGGTCGCCGAAGCCAGGTATGCGGCCGAGTTCTTCCGATGGTTCGCCGAGGAGGCCGTCCGAGTGCATGGCGACTACCGGCTCTCGCCCGCCGGGGACAAACGCATCATCGTCGACCGGCAGCCCGTGGGTGTGTCGCTGCTCATCACGCCGTGGAACTTCCCGGCCGCGATGGCCACGCGCAAACTGGCGCCGGCCCTGGCCGCCGGGTGCACGACAATTCTCAAGCCCGCCCGCGAAACTCCGCTGACCGCCGCGTACGTGGTCGAGGCCCTGTTCCGCGCCGGGCTCCCGGCCGGGGTGGTCAACCTGGTCACGCCGGTGCCGACCGGGCCGATGGTGCAACTGATGCTCGACCGGCCTGAGGTGCGCAAGCTGTCGTTCACCGGCTCGACCGAGGTCGGCCGGCAACTGCTGCACGCGTGCGCCGACCGGGTCGTCAACACGTCGATGGAGCTGGGCGGCAACGCGCCCCTGATCGTGCTGCCGGGCGCCGACCTCGGCGAAGCGGTGGCGGGTGCCCTGCTCGCGAAGATGCGTAACGGCGGGTCGGCCTGTACGTCGGCCAACCGTTTTTATGTGCACGACTCGGTGCACGACGAGTTCGTCGCCCGGATGGACGCCGCCCTCGGGGCGATCCCGGCCGGCCCCGGACTCGACCGGGCCAACGAGCTCGGCGCGTGCGTCTCGCGGGCCGAGTGCGAGAAGGTGGCCGCGCTGGTCGACGCGGCCGTCGCCGAAGGGGCCACTCTGCGGCGGGGTGGCCGGGCCGCGGGCGCGTTCTACGACGCCACCCTGCTCACCGGCGTCGAGCACGGGTCGGTCATCAACCGTACGGAAATCTTCGGGCCGGTCACCGCCGTGGTGCGCTTCACCGATGTCGACGAGGCGGTGCGGATGGCCAACGACACCGAGTTCGGCCTGATGGCGTACGTCTTCGGCGAGGAGCGTCCGGCGGTGGCGGTCGCTCGCCGGCTCGAGTCGGGGATGGTGGCCGTGAATCGGGGCGTGGTCAGCGATCCGGCGGCGCCGTTCGGCGGGGTGAAGCAGAGCGGGCTCGGGCGTGAGGGCGGGACCGAGGGGATTCTGGAGTTCCTGGAGGAGAAATACATCGCCCTGACCGCCTGACCCTTCGTGGCGCCGGCTGCCCGCACGTCGGATGGAACCGTGGCAGTCTCCGCCGTCTGAGCTGAGGGCGCGTCGGTGGCGGCGACGTGGGTTAGCTCTCTGATCGAGATGCTAGAGAGTCTAGCTATCTCGCGGGAATTGGGTGATGATCAGGGCGGACGGGCGTGGGGCGGATCGAGTGCGTGAGGTGGTGCCTGCTGATGGGCGTCGGTATCGAGCGCAACGTGCCCCGGCGGTGGGCTGCCGATGAATCGGGCGGTGGCTGATGGGCTCGCGCCACGGTGACGAGGCCTGCCGCGACCATGTGCGGCGCTATCTGGAGGCGCCCTTCCTGGCCGACGAGGGGCGGCTGGTGCTGGCCGGCTGGGTCGGCGTGGACGACCTGTTCGGCGAGGCGGTGTGGCCCGACATCGCCACGGCCGGGGTGCCGCCCTCGCTGTGCCGCGCCCTCGAAGACTGGGTGACCCAGGAATCCACCCCCGACGAGGACGTCGCCGACTTCATCGGATGGCCGCTGCCCAAGGTGCGGGAACACCGATGAGCGACGATCAGAGCCTCCTGCCCGAGCTCGCCGACACGACCCTCGCGGTCCAGCAGCTCATCGGCGCTTCGCGGGAACTGGCGGCGCGGGCCTCGCGGGAGCTCGGCGTCAACGGCACCGACATGAACGCCCTGTCCCTGCTGCAGCAACACGGCCCGATGGGGCCGGCCGAGATCGCGTCGCGTCTGGGCATCCGCTCGGCGTCGGCCACGGTGCTGATCGACCGTCTCGAGAGCGCCGGCCACGTGGAGCGCACGAGCCATCCTTCGGACCGCCGCCGAGTCACGGTTTCGGCCACCCCGTCGGCGTTGCGGGCCACGCTGGAACTCCTGCGCCCCTCGATTCTGGCCATCGACGCCCTGAGCCGTTCCCTCGACGAGGACTCCCGTCGCATTGTCACCCAGTTCCTGACGGACGTGACGCGGGCGATGCGGCCCTGAGTTCGCGCGGCGCGGGCCGGACGGATGCACGGATCGCCATCTCGCAATTAGACGATAATTTTTGAAAACGATTATCGTTCTGGCTCGAGGGCGTTGGAGCGCGGAGGTTCCCGAGCGGGGCCTCGAAGCGCGGGCGTCCAGGACAGAGGCGTGGGGAGAGCGAGCAGCGAGCAAGGCGCTCCGAGCGCGCTCAGTGGTGGCGGCGTTCGGCGAGCGGGCGCCGCGGAACGAGGGCGCCCGGGCGCCCGGAACAGAGGGGCGGACGATGACACTGGCCCTGCGATATGCGGGTGTGAGCCTCGGCTATCAAGGCCGCGCGGTTCTCACCGATGTGAATCTCGAGCTTCGGGCCGGGCAGCGGCTGGCGCTGGTCGGGCCCAACGGCGCCGGCAAGTCGACGCTCATCAAGTCGATGCTGGGGCTCGTGCCGGTTCTGCGAGGGGAAGCGGAGGTGCTCGGCGGCGAGCGCGGCCGCGCGGGCTATGTGCCGCAGACCGACACTCTCGACGCCGACTTCCCGATCAGCGTGCGGCGGGTCGTGATGATGGGGCGCTACCGGCGGATCGGCTGGTGGCGACCGGCCCGCACCGAGGACCGGCGCGCGGTGGCCGAGGCTCTGGACCGGGTCGGGCTGGCCGACCGGGCCTCGCACCGGTTCGGCACGCTCTCGGGCGGGCAGCGTCAACGGGTGCTGCTGGCCCGGGCCATCGCCGCCGAACCCCGGCTGCTGCTGCTCGACGAACCGTTCAACGGCGTCGACGTGGTGAGCCAGGAAGCCATCGTGCGGGTGCTGCGCGAGCTGAGCGCCGACGGGGCCGCGCTGGTCGTCAGCACGCACGACTTCGCGGTGGCGCGGGAACTGGCCGATCTGGTCTGCCTGCTCAACGGGCGGCAGTGGGCGGTCGGCCCTCCGGCCGAGACCCTGACGGCCGGGCCGCTGCGACGGACGTACGGGGGAAGCGTCGTTGATCTTGACAATGACATGGTGCTGATCGAGCCGTGATCGCACCGTTCGAGCTGCACTTCATGAGCCGGGCGCTCACCGAGATCGTGCTGCTGGCCCTGATCTGCGGCCCCGTCAGCGTTTTTGTGTACGCCCGGCGCCTTTCCTTCGTCTCCGACGCGCTCACCCACACCGTCTTCCCGGGCGTGGTCATCGGATTTGTGGCCGGGGGACTGGAGGGCGTGTTCATCGGCGCGCTCGTCGCCGCGCTGCTCACCGCCGTGGTGCTGACCGTGCTGACCCGCGGCGCCCGGGTCTCCGACGACACCGCGACGGCCGTCGTGCTCACCGCCATGTTCTCGATCGGCGTCGTGCTCGTCTCGCGCCGGTCCTCGTACACCTCGGATCTGACGTCGTTCCTCTTCGGACGGCTGCTGACCGTGACGCCGCACCAGATCGCCGAGACCGCCGTGCTGGCCGCCGTGGTTCTGGTCGCGTTGCTGATCGGGGCGAGGGCGATGATTTTCCGTACGTTCGACCCGGCCGGAGCCGCCGCGGCCGGTTACCGGATCGCGTGGATCGACCTGTGGCTCAACGTGATCGTCGCCCTCGTCGTCGTGGCCGCGGTCCGGGCGGTCGGCACGATCCTGGTGGTGGCGCTGCTCATCGTCCCGGCGGCCGCCGCCCGCATGGTGACCGACCGGCTCGCCGTGATGGCCGTCCTCGGCACGGTGCTGATCGCCGGCGTCGGCTACGCGGGACTGCTGCTCAGCTGGACCGCCTCCCTTTCCTACGGCGTCGCGCTGACCTCGGCCTCGTCGGTGGTGCTTCTGCTGGTAGCGGCGTATCTGCTGCTCATTCCCGTACGGCTGATTCGCGACCGACGTCGAGGCAGCCCGCCGCCCGTGCCCGAGAGGAACTCCGCCCATGAACTGGTGGGATGACGCGCTGCACCGCGCGACCGCCGAGGTGGTGCTCGCGGGGGCGCTCGCCGGCCTGATCGGGGTGCAGGTCGTGTTGCGCCGGCTGTCGTTCTTCACGATGGCGCTGACCCACGCGACTTTCCCCGGCGTGGTCGCCGCCTCGATCATCGGCGTCAACATCATGCTCGGCGGGGTCGTGGCCGGTGCCGTGGTGGCGCTGGGCGTGGCCGCCCTGACCCGCCGACGTGGCCAGGACGCGGCCGCCGCTACCGGAGTGCTGCTGTCGGCCGGGTTCGCGCTGGGCGCGGCGCTGGTCGCCACCCAGAGCGGGTTCAGCCGTGCCCTGTCGTCGTTCCTGGTCGGCTCGATCCTCACGGTCGGCGTGCCGGATGTCGTGACCACGGCCGTGGTGCTGGTCGTGGTGGCGCTCGTGCTGCTGGCCGGCGCCCGTCCGCTGGTGCAGATCGCCTTCGACCGCGGTGGCGCCGAGGCAGCCGGGCTGCGCCTCGGGGCCTGGGACGTGGTGCTGCTGCTGACGATCGAGGTCGTCGTGGTCACGCTGGTGCCGGCGGTCGGCACGATCCTGGCCCTGTCGCTGATCGTCGCGCCCGCCGCGGCCGCCCGCCTGTGGTCCGACCGGTTGCCGCTCATCACCGCGCTGGCGGTTGTGTTCGGCGTGGGCAGCGGCCTGGCCGGCCTGTGGATGTCGGGCCAGTGGAACGTGGCCGCCGGCGCCGCCATCTCGCTCACCGCGACCGGCGTGCTGCTGGTCTCCTGGCTCTGCACCCGCCTGCGGACGCTGCTCGCGACAACCCGTTCGGTGGTGCCCGCGTGACCGGAGAAAGCACCGTCGACCACACGTCCCCGGCCGACACCCGAGACCTTCCCACGCCGCGCAGCGCCGGGATGACCGCCGGGAGCACGCTCGACCGGGCGGTGGAAGCGTTGCGGGGCCTCGCCTACGGCAGCCGGCTGCACATCGTGGCTCTGCTGCGTGAGGGGGAGGCGACCCCGTCGGCGCTGGCGGAGGCGATCGAGGCGCACCAGTCGGTGGTCGCCCACCACCTGCGCTACATGGTCGACGCCGGCCTGCTGCGGCGGCGCCGTCAGGGGCGCCAGATCTTCTACTCCCTGGCCGACGAGGGCACCGCCCGCCTGATCGACGAGATCCTGCGATACGCGAAGGATCGCTAGCGGCTCGGCCGGCGGGGTTTGACGGCGTGGACGGCGCGGGCCACCGACATCGGCAGGCGGATCTCCGGCCCCTGCGCGGTGATGACGACCTGCTCGAGGTCGCGGTAGACCACGACGCTGTCGCCGGGGCGCACCTGGCCCAGCAGCTTGGCGTCCGACTGGGCGCCCTCACCGATGCGGGTGACCAGCACGCAACCGATCAGGGCGGGCGCGGCCAGGTCGACTTCGGCCCGCGAGGCTCGCGGCGAACGGGGTCCACCGATGCCGGGCAGGCCGGGGATCGGATTCCCGTACGGGGAATGGGTCGGCTGCCCGAGCCGCGCGAACAGGTGGCTCTCGACGCGGTCGCCGATCGCGTGCTGCAGGCGGTCGGCCTCGGCGTGCGCCTGCTCGTAGGGCACGCCCAGCTCGCTGACCAGCATCACCTCGGCCAGGCGGTGCTTGCGAAGCACGGCCGTCGCGATTCGGCGGCCCCGGGCCGACAGCAGCAACCGGCGCCGCGGATCGACCTGCACGAGGCCGTCACGCACCATGCGGTCGACCATCCGGCTCACCGTCGGCGCGCTGCGGTCCAGGCGCTCGGAGATGCGGGCCCCGATCGCGGGCACCCGGTCCTCCTCGCATTCGAGGATGATCCGCAGTGACATCGCGACGGGATCGATCAGCTCGCCTTCGCGTCCCGCCAACATCCGCCAGATCCTACACCCTGTAGGCGATTGTTCCGTGGGCGGTGTCACCGGTTCGCGAACTGATTCCAAAGATAGGCGTCGATATGTGGCGCGGGCCGTCCCAGCCGCCGCGGATCGGGAAAACCGCCGCGCTCCGGCCCCGGAACGAGCCAGCGGCGCGCGTTGGTGGCGATCTGGTCGTCCGGGTCCTCGGCCAGAATCTCGTAGACCGCTCGCGTCGACCCGGGCAACCCGGCCACCCAGTAGCGCACGTTGACCGAGCGGTCCCGGGCCAGCCGCAGCAGATCGTCCTCCGGAATCACCCATCCGAGCCGGGCCATCGCGTGCAGCAGCGCGGACCGCACCGTCGCCGCCGGGTCACGCGCCAACTGACGGCGCTGCTCCTCGGTGGTGTGACGATTCTGAGCGGCCTGGGCCCGTACGGCGGGATGGCCGTCCTCAACCAGCGTCGCGAGCGCGTCCGGATCGTCGGTGTGCTCGGCGACGAACTCCCGCACCGCCCGAGCCGGATCCCGCGCCAGCCGCGCGACGACGGCGCTCGGAAGGCCGGGCTGCTGAGCCAGCATCAACCGCGCATCCTCGTACGGGGAAGAGCAGAACGTTTCCCGTACGGCGTCGCCGGCCGCCGGATTGCCGACCGCCGCGTAGCGCACCTCGTACCGTCGATCGCCGGCCAGCGCGACCAGAACCTCGCCCGGCGTTCGGACGTTGGCCGCCACCGCTTCGCGCGTGCCCGCGTCCGGATCCCCGGCGAGCGCCCGCAACGTCTCCACCGGCGTCCGCTCCCGCCCCGCCACGATCCGCCGCACGCGGCCCGACGGATCCGCGGCCAGCGACCCGAGCACCTCGACGGTGGCGTCGGGATGCGCCGCGGCCGCCACCCTCGTCCGAACCAGATCAGGCGACACAGCCCAGATTGTGCCCCACGCGCGGCGGAACGTGGGCCGAAGCGGGACAGTGGCGGGATGACAACCGACGAATATCTGCGGCGGTGTGTGGAGCTGGCGGCGGAAGCCCTCGACGGGGGTGACTTTCCGTTCGGATCGGTGCTGGTGGGAGCCGACGGCCGGGTGCTGGCCGAGGACCGCAACCGCGAAGTGAGCGAGGACGACCCGACCGCTCATCCGGAGCTGCGGCTGGCGTTGTGGAGTGTGGCCAACCTGAGCGCCGAGGAGCGGGCCGCATCGACGGTCTACACCTCGGGGGAGCACTGCCCGATGTGTGCCGCCGCGCACGGCTGGGTGGGGCTCGGACCGATTGTGTACGCCGGGTCGGCTGCTCAGCTGGCCGCCTGGCGCGCCGGATGGGGGCAGCCGCCGTCACCGGTCGCGGTCCTTCCCGTGGACCGCATAGTGCCGGGGTTGCGAGTCACCGGCCCGGTGAAACCGTTCGACGAGGAGATGCGCGTGCTGCACGAGCGGGCGGCTGGAAGATGAGCGGCGAGATGCAGGTGCGGTACGAGCGGGAGGTCAGAAGATGAGCGGCGAGGTTCGGCAGATGCGGCTGGTCGTCGAGGTCGAGGATTTCGACGCGGCGGTGGCGTTCTTCCGCGACACGCTGGGGCTCGACGAGGAGGCGGCCTTCAGCGGCGACGGGGACGAGCGCGTGATGATTCTGCAGGCGGGACGGGCCACCCTGGAACTGGCCAACCCGGCCCACCACCGCTATGTCGACGCGGTCGAGGTGGGCCGGCCGGTGGCGCCCCGGTTCCGGATCGCGCTCGAGGTCGGGGACGTCACCGCGAAGACGGCGGAGGCGGTCGAGGCCGGCGCCGAAGTGGTCGCGCCGCCGACGGTGACGCCGTGGCAATCGGTCAACGCGCGCCTCGAGGCCCCGGGCGACCTGCACATCACGCTGTTCCAGGAACCCGGGTGACACGAAGGCGCCGCCCGCGTCGGATGACACGGGCGGCGCCTGACAAGCAACGGCCTACTTGGTGGTGAGCATCGTGTTGGCCGAGACGAACGTGTAGCCCTCGGCCTTGACACCGGTGACGACCTGCTTCAGGTAGTCGGTGCCCAGGTACGGGTGGTAGAAGAAGCTGGCCACGCCGTCGCGGATCGCGAGGTTGCGCTCGGCGGAGGCGATCAGGTCGGAGGAGACCCGGGCCGGGTGGTTGTTGAACGCCTCGGGTTCGATGTTGCCGATGTTCTCGGGCACCACGACCGAACCGTAGACGTCCCGGACCACGTACGGGAAGAACTGTCCGAACTGACGGCTGTAGTCGAGCTTGCCGCCGCTGAGCACACCCGGGAAGTAGAGGCCCCGGTCGTAGCGCTTGCCGAAGAGCGTGTTCACCGCTTGGTAGTCGGCGGCGCTGGCGGCGTAGTGCGGGAACTCGAAGATGGTCGGCGTGCCCAGGCCGGCCGCCGCGAAGACCAGGCCCGAGGCGAGCATCCGGCCGGTCGCCCACGCCGCCGAGTCACCGGCCACCGGACCGTCGTAGATGACGCTGTCGTTGGCGTCGACGTGCGCGGTGTAGAACTCGAAGTCGTTCGCGCTGACCCCGTCGTACGGGTTGGCGACGTTGCCGTACTGGTGGGTGTAGCCGTGCATCAGCAGCGTTCCCCCCTTGCTCTGCATGTACTTGAGCGCGGCCACCACCTTCGGCTTGCTCAGCAGCGTGTAGTCCTGGGCCTTGCCGCCGTTGTTGACGCCCTTGGGGTCGCGGTAACGCGGGTAGACGGCGACCGTGAACGGCACCTTCTCCGAGGACAGGTAGTCGGCGACGGCCTTCAGCTCGTCCGGGTCGGAGTCGGGGCCGACGTCCTCGATGCGGACCAGGCCGCGGTGGCGGTCGGCCGTGACACCGGTGTCCCCGAGCGAGTCGAACAGCAGGTCGGCGAACGCGAGGTAACGGTCGTCGTGGGTGACGTAGGAGAACGGGATCTCACCCACGTACGTGAAGTTGCCCGAGCTCACCGCCCACGGGAAGGACGACCCGTCCGGCCGTACGGCGGTGGCCAGGGTCTTGACCTTCGACGCGTCCGTGATCGACAGGTTCATGATGCCGGACTTGTTGGTGGTGTCGCGGGTCAGCTTCTGGCCCTTGTAGTCGACCTCGGCCACGTCCGCGAAGTCGAACCCGCCGCTGGTGAAACCGTGCTCGGCGGCGAACCTGCCGGTCGCGGTCAGCTGCCAGATGTTGTCGAACATCCAGGTGACCGGCTTGGTCGTGGCGGCCACATCGGTGAGGAAGGCGGCCGGGATCGGCTCGTCGTAGGTGGATCCGACGTAGATGACCGCGGTGTAGGCGTTGAGGTCGCCGGTCTTGTAGGCGCCGACCGGGGCGGCCGTCCACGAGCCGAAGTGCGAGCTGAGGTTCGCGGTCTGGGTGGCGTAGACCTCGCCCATCCAGCCGTAGTCGCCCGTGGTGTCGTACAGGACAAGGGTTTTCGCGGTGCCGCCGGTCGGCGCGGCCTTGCCGGACTTGGCGGCCGGCAGCGCGGTGACGACGGCGGCGGGCTTGATGGTGGCGGCCTCGGCGCCGACCGAGCTCAGGGCGAAGGCGCCCAGGGCCACGGCGGCGACACCGGCGGACAGGAGGGGCTTGGAGAAACGCATCAGCGGGACACTCCGATCATGGCAACGGGGGAGCTGGTGAGGCCGAGCAGGCCGGCGGTGGCCTGCGCCGTGCGGTGGGCGGCCAGGCCGTCCCCGTACGGGTTTCCGCCGGAAGTCATCGCGTCGCGGCGGGCGCGGTCGTCGAGCAGGGCCGACGCCTCGGCGACAATCAGGGCGGTGTCGGAGCCGACGAGCTTGGCGCAGCCGGCGTGCAGCGACTCGACGCGCTCGGTGACGTCGCGCAGCACCAGCGCGGGAACGCCGAACGAGGGCGCCTCCTCCTGGATGCCACCCGAGTCGGTGAGCACGAGGTAGGCCTCGGAGAGCAGGCGGGACAGGTCGGGATAGGCCACCGGGTCGGTGACGGTGACGCGCTCGAGGCCGGCCAGGCCCGCCTCGACCTGCGCGCGGACGGCGGGGTTGGGGTGGCTGGGCAGGATCACGTCGATGTCGTCGTACTTGGCGACCAGTTCGCGGACGCCGGCCAGGATCCGGTCGAGCGGCGCGCCCCACGATTCGCGGCGGTGCGCGGTCACCAGCACCAGGCGGTTGGTGCTGGTCGCACGGGCGGCGGCCACGGCCTGGTTCTCGTACGGCATCTTGCGCCCGGCCACCGCCAGCGTCGCGTCGACCACCGTGTTACCGGTGACAAAGACGTCCTCGCCGGACACGTTCTCGTCGAGCAGGTTCATCGCGGCGAGCGGGGTCGGCGCCAGGTGCAGCGACGCGATCTGGGCGACCAGCTTGCGGTTGGCCTCCTCGGGGAACGGCGAGTCGAGGTCACCCGAGCGAAGACCGGCTTCCAGGTGTACGACCGGGATCCGGCGCCAGAACGCGGCCAGCGCACCGGCCAGGCTCGTCGTGGTGTCGCCCTGCACGATGACCGCAGCCGGGGTGCGGACCTCCCACAGCGCGTCGAGCTGCCGGACCATCTCGGTGAACAGCTCGGCCTGGCTACCGGTTACCCGCTCGACGGTCAGCGTGATGTCGGCGGTGAGGTCGAACGCGGCCAGGGCCTGGGTGACCATCGTCGGGTGCTGACCGCTGGCCAGCAGCACCGGCTCGACCAGACCCTGCTCGCGCATGGCGATCGCGACGGGGGCGAGCTTGACGGCCTCGGGGCGGGTGCCGCCGATCAGGTGGACTTCAGGGAGCGACATGGGGGGTCTCCTGGGGTGGGGGTCAGGCAGCGAGCGCGAGAGCGGGAACGGGGAGTTCTTCTTCGGCGAGGCGTTCGGTCTTGGCCCAGGCCTGCCGGCCGGTGGCCTGGCGGGCGATGGCCCGATAGGTGGCGACCAGACCCAGCAGCAGGAAGGCGGGGTAGGCCAGGGCGGCGACGAGCAGGCGGGGCAGCGTCTCGTCGCGGAGCTTGACGCGGTGCACCAGCGCCCAGACGAAGCCGGGGAACCAGGTGACGGCCAGCCAGACGGCCGCGCCGGCGCCGAGCTCGTGCCAGTCCGGCAGGTACGGGATCGGGTGACCGATCGCGAGCCCGGTCACGGCGGCCGCCACCGTGCCGGCCAGGGCGACCGTGACCAGCGCGTTGAGCCAGGGAGAGAGCAGGTAGTGCAGCACCTCGGCCAGCGAGGTCAGGCCGATCCGCTTCGAGGTCACCAGCGAGCGCAGGTAGCGGGCGCACTGCAGGTTGCCCTGGGCCCATCGGGTGCGCTGGCGGGTGAGCCGGCGGACGTCGACCACCGCCTGCTGGGTGACCGCGGTGCGGGAGGTGTAGCGGATCCCGACGCCCGACAGGTGCATGCGCAGGCCGAGTTCGAGGTCTTCGACCAGGCAGGCCGACCAGGGCGTGTCGCCGAGGGCGAGCAGCGCCGACAGCCGGGTGAACTGGCCGTTGCCGCCGAGGCCGACCGTGTCGAGCACGTCGCGCAGGCTCTGGCAGGCGTTGACGATGGTGGCGAACTCCAGGTCCTGCACCGCGCCGAGCAGCTTGTTGCGGTTGCGGATGCGGACCTGCACCTGCACCGCGCCGATTGACGTGTCGCGCAGCATCCGGGAGACCTCGAGCAGGATGTTGCGGCTGCCCTGACCGTCGCCGTCGATGATGCCGAGCACGACCTTGTCGGGACTGACGCCGGCCAGCGCGGTCTGCTCGGCGATGTAGCGGTAGGCGGCGTTGAGGGCCTCGCCCTTGCCCTTGCGGGCCTCCGGCAGTTCCCGGCGCATGACGTGCAGGCGGGGGTGGTCGATGGCGGCCAGCACCTCGGGGGTGCGGTCGTCCGAGCCGTCGTCGACGACCAGGACGCGGGCCAGGGTGTTGCCGGGGCCGCTCAGCCCCAGCGCGGCCTTGACCGTGTTGCCGACGACGACCTCTTCGTTCAGCGCCGGAATGATGATCCAGAAGTGCTCCGGGGTGCCGTCACCGTGCGCGAGGGATTTGGCGACGAGATCCTGCCGCCGCGACGCCACGTAACGGATCCCGATGGTCACCAGGGCCACCGTCGAGATCGGCCAGGACAGCATGACCGCGTATCCGGCGACGAGGATGAGCCAGCCGTGCCCCTCGAACATCAGCCTCTCCGTCCTGTCACCTTCAGCGATGTCGACCGTTTGCGGCGGGCCGCGTTTCGGGCGTAGTAGGACAATATGAAGCTACGGAGCGTGAAACAAGCCCGCTAACCGGACTGGCGCGGCAATATGGCCAAAGGGTTGAACTCAGACATCTCAGGCGTGGCATAAAACGCCGAAACCGGGCGCAAGTCGGGTCATTGCCGCGAAGTCGTCTGCGGCCTGTCGCGAGGCCCGATGTCACTCCTCGTGTTGTTCACGTTCGGAAACCGCTAGCGAGGAGGTCGGACATAGGGTGACTGAGAGTGTTGAAGCCTTGACGGTGTTTGGCCACGGCCATGAACAGGGGCGCAGAGCAGCACGACATCGCGCGCGGCGACCAGCCGGAAACGCGCTGTGTCGAAGGGTGCCGGGCGAAGATTGCCGGCCTGATGAGCGGCGCGCGCCTCAGCGGGCTGGGTGCGCAGGCCTCAGCGAACAGAGAGTGCAGGCTTCAGGGGGCCGTCGCCGTGAGCGCCGGGCCTCAGCGGCCGGTGACCGCCCGACCGGCGAACCGGACCTGGTTGCGGCCGGCGTGCTTGGCCTCGTACAGGCCGGCGTCGGCGTCCGCGATCAGGTCCGCGACCCGGCGCCCGGATGACGGGACCTCGCAGCTCACGCCCACGCTGACGGTCACCAGGCCGGACGGCGCGGCCGGGTGCGGCTGGGCGGCGGCGTGGATCGCCTGCTGGACCCGCTCGGCGACCGCGACGGCGGCGGCCGCGCCGGTGCGGGGCAGCACGATGGTGAACTCCTCACCGCCGTAGCGGGCGACCAGACCCTCGTCGCGCACCACCCGGGCGATCGTGCGGGCCACCACGCGCAGGCAGCCGTCGCCGGCGGCGTGGCCGAGCCGGTCGTTGTAGAGCTTGAAATGGTCGATGTCGATCATCGCCACGGCCAGCGGCTCACCGGCGGCCGACTGCCAGGCCAGGTCGAGCTCGCGGTCCAGGCGACGTCGGTTCGCGATGCCGGTCAGCGGGTCGGTGCCGCTGAGGATCTCCAGCTGCGCGTTGGCCAGGCGCAGCTGCTCGGTGCGCTCGGCCACCTTCTGCTCGAGCGACGCATAAAGGGTCGCGTTCTCGATCGAGACGATCAGCTGGCTGGCGATGATGCGCACGGCGTCCAGCCGCTCCTCGGTGAAGGTGCCCCGCCACAGCCGGTTCTCCAGCACTAGCATGGCGCGGGGCTCTCCGTGCGAGAGCACGGTCACCGCGAGCGCGGCGTAGAGGTCCAGGCCGTCCAGGTACGGGTCCTGGGCGAACCGGGGGTCGTCGACCGCGTTGTCCAGCACCAGTGGCGTCCGGGTCCGCTCGGCGTACCGCACGATGCTCAGCGGCACCCGCTGCGGCGTGATCGCCACTCCGCCGTCGGTCCAGTCACCCTCGCCGTCGTCGCGGGTCAGCAGATGCACCTTGGTCGCGCCGGTCAGCGTGCTCAGGATCTCGACCACCCGGATGCGCAGCCGGTCGATCCGGGTCTCCGAACTCAGCGCCCGCGACGCCTCGACCACCGCCATCAGGTCGACCGCCTCGGCCGCCATCGTGGTCGAGGCCACGCTGGCGGCCAGCGCGGCCGTGCGCCGCTCGCGCAGGAACGGGAACTCCCGCTCCTGGGCGGCCGCCTTGGCGTCGGCCCCCCAGTCCCGCCAATGCTCCTGGGCGTCGCGCAGCAGACGGTGCCCCACGTACTCCATGCCCTCGGACAGGTGGAAACGCGCGGCCCGCTCGGCCAGGAACGCGTGGTGCCACGGCCGTCGCCGGCGGGCCACCGCCCGCAGCGCCGCGTCGAACAGGGGACCGGCCGACTCGTCGCCGGCCGCCCAGGCCCGTTCGGCCCGCAGGTGCAGCACGAGGTGGTCGAAGTTGGCCGGGGCGTCGGCGGCCCGGGCGGCCAGCCACTGCATCACCGGGTCGGCGTCGGCGAAGCGGCGTTCGGCCAGCAGCGCCAGCACCCGGGCGAACTGGGCCGTGGCGCTGAAGTAGTTGCCCGACACGAACGGCAGCGTGGCCTCGATGCCGGCGGCCGCGGCGACCAGCGTCGACGAGTCGCCGAAGAAGGCCGCCAGCAGGGCCCGGGTGGTGTGCCGGTAGGCCGCGGCCATCGGGTTGGCGGTGAGGTCGGTGGTGGTCCGCGCGGCGTTGGCGTCGGAGGCCAGAGCGCGGTGCATGACCGCGAACTCGGCCATGATGGCGGCGTTCTGCTCGTTGCCGACCTTGGTGGTGAAGGCGGTCGCCCGGTTCAGCTCGGCCTCGAAGGCGGCCAGCGTGGGCGCGCAGTCGAGCAGCGCGGGCACGGTGGTGTGCGTGGTGAAGCATGCGAACGCCAGGTCGCCGTTGCGGACCAGCGCGTCGAAGGCCCGCCGGGCCAGGTCGACGCTGTGCTCGACCGGCTCGAACCAGTGGGTGGTGCTGACCGAGGCGAGGAACCGGGCCGCCGCCGTCTCGGCCTCCCAGCCGCGCGCCTCGCCGACCTCCGCGATGTGCCGCAGCACGCGGTATCCGGTCGCGTAGTCGTCGCGGAACCCGATGGAGGCGATGCCCGAGTGCGCCAGCGGCACGACCAGGGCGGCCGACGGGCCGTGCCCGGCCCAGATCCGCTGGGCGGTGGTCACCAGCGCGACCAGGGTGGTGTGGTCGCTGAAGAAGGCCGGCGGCATCATCCGGCTCACCAGGCGGCAGGCGGCGACCGTGGCCGGCTCGGACACGTCGGCCCGCCCCAGGTCGTCGCCGCTGCGCAGGCCGGCCGCCCACGCCCGGAGCTCGTCGACGCCGGCCTGCTGCGGCCGGTCGCTGACGGAGAAGCCGAGCCGGTCCAGCAGTTCCTTGCCGAGGTCGAGCGCGTCGGCCGCGCGTCCGCGGACCGTGAGGCTCTCGATCTGCACGCCGGCCGGTTCGGCCAGGACGATCGGGTCGAGCCGCCCGGCCAGCACGGCGTAGAGCGCGTCGGCCTCGGCCGGGCGGCCCACGCTGTAGAGCGCGCGGTGGTGGTCGATCCGCAGCCGGTCGAGCAGCGCCGGGTCCCCGTCCGGGGCGAGGTCGACGGCGGCGGCCACGTACCGCTCGGCCGCCGCTGCGTTGATCATGCGGAGGGCGGCCGCGGTCGACCGGAACAGTTCGGCCACCCGCCGCCGCTCGGCCTCGCCGGTGATCAGGCCGGCCGCTGGGAGGTACTGCCGGGCGGCCACGGCGGCGAACTCCGGCCGGCCGGACAACCGCCCGGCCAGCACCAGGTGGACCAGGCGGCGGGCCCGGGCCGGGGTGAGCGCGTACGCGGCCTTCTGCACCCGGTCGTGCCGGAACGCCACCTCGTGGACGTCGCCGTCCTGGTGCACCACGACCAGCCCGTCCTCCAGCGCCGGGGCCAGCCGGGCCTCGACCTCGGCCGGGGTGACGGCGAGCGCGGGCGCGAGCAGGCCCAGGCTGGTCTCGCCGCCCAGCGCGGCCATCACGGCCAGCAGTTGCCGCGACGGCCGGGACAGCCGCTCGAGCCGGGCCAGCAGCAAGTCACCGATGTCACGGTCGCCGACCCAGCGGTTGACGGCCGCGGCATCCCAGGCCCAGCCCTCGTCGGTGTGGGTCAGGACGCCCCCGCCGCGCAGGCTGTTGATCAGCTCGACCGTGTCGAACGGGTTGCCGCCGGTGCGCGGCGCGATCACCTCGGCCAGCGTGCCGGCCCGGTCGGCGGGCATCCGCAGCGTCTCGGCGAGCAGTTCGGCCAGGTCGTCGGCGGGCAGGTTCCGCAGGCGCAGTGCCTGCGGCGGCGGATCGATGCGCTGCCAGCGCGACAGCACCGCGGACAGCGGGTGGGCGGCGTCGACCTCCTCCTCGCGGTAGGCGCCGATCATCAGCAGGCCCGGCATCCCGTCGTCGGTCAGCAGGGCCTCGAGCAGGGCGATCTGGGTGGCCGTGGCCCACTGCAGGTCGTCGACGACCATCACCAGCGGCCGGGCCGGCGAGACCACGGTGCGGGCCAGGGCCAGCGCGGCCTGGATGAGGCGGCCCTGCACCTCGGCCTGGTCGCCGCGGGCCTCCTCGGGTTCGACGCCCAGCAGCGGACCGAGCTCGGGCACGAGACCGGCGAGCAGGCCGGCGTTGGCGCCCAGGGCCGGCCCCAGCGCCGCCCGCAACCGGGCCAGGTCGGCCTCGTTCTCGCTGAGCAGCAGCCGGACCAGCGCACGGTAGACCGAGGCGGCGCCGTCCGCGGCCGCGTCCTGGCGGAACTGGTCGAACTTGCCGGTGACGAACCAGCCTCCGGCCGCGGTGACGGCCGGGCGCAGCTCGTTGATCAGGGCCGTCTTGCCGACCCCGGACGGCCCACTGACCAGCAGCCCGCGCAGCCGGCCGGCCAGCGCCTCGTCGAGCGCGCCGCGCAGCGTGTCGATCTCGGCGTCCCGGCCGACCAGGTGCGAGGGACCGCTCAGCCGGGTCGGGAAGTCGCGGGCACCCAGCAGGAACTGCTCGTCGTCGAGGTGCCGCAGGTCGTAGGCGCAGCCGGCGGCGCTCTGGTAGCGGCGGTCCGGTTCCTTCTCGAGCAGCCGGTCGATGAGGTCGGCCAGCCGGGGCGGCACGGCCGGGTCGTGCTGGGTGACCCGGGCCGGTCGGCGGGCCAGGTGGTCGTGCAGCAGCTGCAGCGGGGCGGTCCCGGTGAACGGCGGGCGACCGGCCGCCATCTCGTACAGGGTGGCGCCGAAGGAGTAGAGGTCGGAGCGCTGGTCGACCGCGCGGCCGGTGCGGCCGGTCTGCTCGGGCGCCAGGTAGGTCAGCGTGCCCACCACCTGGTTCTGATGGGTGAAGCCGGGCCGCTCCTCGGCGGCCGTGGTGGCCAGCTCGAAGTCGATCAGCACCGGCCGGTCGCCGTCGAGCACCACGTTGGCCGGGTTGATGTCCTTGTGGGTGACCCCGGCGGCGTGCACGGCCGTGATCACGTCGGCCAGCCGGGCCGCCACGTCGATGACGGCGCCGATCGGCGGCCGGCCCGCCCGCAGCCAGTCGGCCAGGGACCGGTCACCCTCGTCGACCAGCAGCAGCGTGGTGTCGTCGGGCGCGCCGGCGGCGAGCCGGGCCACCCCCTCGACGCCGGCCAGCCGCAGCAGGATCTCGCGTTCCCGGCGGCAGCGTTCGACGGCGTCGGCGCCGCGCAGCTCCTTGCGGATCACACCCCGGCCGGCCCCGTGCGCGGGGATCCGCACGACCCGGGTGCGCGCACTCTCGTACAGCACCTCGACCTGGGTGTCCGACATCGAAGACGCAACCTTCCCGCAGAACCGTAAGTCCTATCGGCCCGGCCTCCGGGTTGCTGAGCGGCGCCCCACCAACCACCGGCGCACTTCTGTCGAGGCAAGCTTTCTCAGCCGACGGCAGCCGGGCCGGCTGGTACCCCATCGCCGACCCGCGCCTGCTGGTTCATCGAGTGACATCGAACCGGCCAGTTCACCAACGTCTGGTAAACAGCATGCATGGAGTCGGTCGAGATCAACGGTGTTCGCCTCGCTTATCGGGAAGCCGGTGATCCGGACGGGACCCCCGCGGTGCTGCTGCACGGCAGCGGCAGCAGCTCCACCACCTGGGATCGCTTCGCCCCGCGCCTGACCGGGCACCGCACCATCGCGGTCGACCTGCGCGGCCACGGCGCCAGCGGCCGCCCGGGGGACTACTCGCTGGCCGGCCTCCGCGACGACCTGCTCGGCCTCCTCCAAGCCCTCGACCTGCGGGACGCGCTGGTCGTTGGGCATTCCGTCGGGGCCTACATCGCGCTGGCGGCCGCCGCCGAGGTGCCCGAGCGGATCGCCCGGCTCGTGCTGGAAGACCTGGCCGCGCCCCCGCGCCGGGCCGAGCGGGTGCGCGGCATCAATCCGTTCCAGGTGCTCGCCGCGGTGGCCGGGATCGTTTCCGTACGCCGTGACTACGACCTGCGGGCGCTGGCGTCCCTGCTGAGCCAGCTGACCCGGCCCGACCTGGCCTGGTGGTCCCGGCTGGGTGCGGCCCGGCAGCCCACCCTGGTCCTCTCCGGCGGCCCGACCAGCTGCATCCCGCCACGCCGCCTGGCCGAGGCGGTAGCCGAGATGCACGACGCCCGACTGGCGACGATCCCGGTCGGGCACCGCGTGCACAGCCTGGCCCCCGACCGGTTCGCCACCGAGGTCCTCAGCTTCCTGACCGCGACGGCCCACTCCGTGCCCGCATGACCTCGGCATCGGGGGCCCGCTCAGCTCGCCGCCCGTGAACAGTCGCGGCTCGCTGGGAAGCGCGCGACCCGGGCCGGTTCGCGCTGCCCCCATGCTGCCCGGCAAGTAGGGCACGATATCGACGTGGAGCGCTGGGAGATGCCGATGCGCCGGGTCGTGGGGATCCTGGTCGCGGTGGTCTGTGTCCCGATGCTCGCTCAGGTGCTGCTCGCGTTGCTCTACTGGTCGCCCGTTCTCTCAGGCCCTGAAGACACGCCGTGTGATCCGGCCGTCGACGGCTGGGGCGCGTGCTGGCGTTTAGAGCAGCTAGTGTGGTGGATAGTCGCGGCCCTCGCCACCCTCGGCGGTGCGGTCAGCATGGTCATGGCCCTGCGCGGGTTCCGCCGCCCGGGCCGCTGGTGGCCCTGGCTCTACGCGTCGATGGGCCTGCTGATCGCGGCCACGGTCGCGGCCGTCAACATCAGCTGAGTCCGGCCACCGCGGCCGTCGACATCATCTGAGTCCGGCCACCGCGGCCGTCGACATCATCTGAGTCCGGCCACCGCGGCCGTCGACATCAACTGAGCCCGGCCACCACTGCTGTCAGCACCAACTCAGTTCGGCCATAGCGCGGCTGCCGGCATCAGCGGACTCCGGGCGCGGCCGGGGCTGTCGATCACGCCCGCCGCCGGAGTGCCGCCCACCCTCGTACGGGAAAGCAGTTGACCGTTTCTGATCATCGGTCGATGGGCCTGAAGGCAGGATGCATGCATACAATCGCTGACTCATGAGGCTGTCCGAGAAGTGAGGCTTCACCGTATTCAAGCGGTCTGAGCAGGCCAAATGTTTCGTCAGGGTGAACTATTGACGTGCCATGGATCACATGCGAATCTTCGATTGCGTACAACTGGCGCCGACAAAGAGGTGGCACGGTGGTCGATTCGCTTGGAGCCGGACGACGGCTCCGCCTATCCAAGGCAAGAAAACTCAGCGCGCTGATCGGGGTCGCCGGGCTGCTGCTCGCCGCGGGCGCATGTGGCGACGGTGAGGGTGACGGTGATCAGGCGGCGGGGCCGGTCAACGACGCGTACACGCAGCAGGCGGCCTCGCTGATCAAGTCCGGAACCAGCGGGATGCTCTATTTCGAGGGCGCCGAGAAGGACATCACCCTCGACAAGATCAAGGTCTACGAGGACTGGTCGGGCCCGACCCAGTCGGTCAAGCCGGCGGCCGGCGCGAAGATCAACGTGATCGTCTGCAGCATCGGCACCTCGTGCGAGGAGGTCGGCAAGAAGGTCCAGAGCATCGCCCAGGGCCTCGGCTGGACCGCCGAGATCCTGGACGGCCAGGGCAGTCCCGAGGGCTTCCAGAAGGCGTTCGCCACCGCGGCCGCCAACAAGCCGGACGCGGTCATCACCATCGCCATCCCCGAGAACCAGGTCGCCGACGGCGTTGCCGAGCTGCACAAGGCGAGCATCCCGGTGGTCGGCGTCTCGGCGGTCGACGAGGGTGGCGCGGTCGGTTTCGACGCCCACGTCTCCAGCCGCGAGACCTTCCAGTCGGTGCTCGAGGTGACCAAGGCGATCGCCGACTCCGGTGGCAAGGCCAAGGCCGTGTTCCTCTGGGACGTCGGCTACCCGCACCTGGTCGAAGCGCTCAACACGAGCAAGAAGGTGTTCGAGGGCTGCACCGGCTGTCAGCTGCTCGAGGTGCGCGAGCGCACGCTCAAGCAGGCGCTCGACCCGATCGAGATGCAGAACATCACGACGTCGCTGCTGCAGAAGTACGGCAACGACCTGCAGTACATCTTCACCCCGTACGGGAATGGGGTCGAGAGCATCACCGCCGCGCTGCAGGCCGCCGGACGCACCGACGTGAAGGTGATGAGCAAGAACGCCGAGCCCGAACGTCTGGCCGCCGTGGCCAAGGGCACCCAGTTCGCCGACTTCGGCGCGGTGCGCGGCTGGAACGCCTACGCCGCGGTCGACCAGGTGAACCGGTTGCTGGCCAAGCAGGAACCACTGCCGGACGCCGAGCAGGGCATCCCGGCCACCGTCTTCGACAAGTCGAACGCACCTCAGGACGGCAAAGTGAACTGGGACAGCTACGTGAACTACGCCGAGCGGTACACGCAGATGTGGAGCGCCGCCCAATGACGGCGCCGGTGCTCGAGGTGGCCGGGGTGTCCAAGTCGTACGGACGGGTCCGGGCGGTCACCGACGTCTCGTTCGAGGTCCAGCCCGGCGAGATCCTCGGCGTGGTGGGCGACAACGGCGCCGGCAAGTCGACGCTGATGAACATGGTCAGCGGCGCGGTCGCCCCGGACACCGGCGAACTCCGCATCGGCGGCGCCGCGCTCAGCCCGCACACCATCGGCCACGCCCGCGCCCAGGGCGTCGAGATGATCTATCAGGACCTCGGCCTGTCCGACAACCTGAGCATCGTCGAGAACGTCTTCCTGGGCCGGGAGTGGACGGCCGGCCCCCGCGGGTTGCCGGTGCTGCGCAAAAGAGCGATGCGTTCCCGTACGCGCGAGGTGCTGGAGACCCTGGGCATCGACCTGCACGACATGGACGTGCTCGTCGAGGGGCTGTCCGGCGGCCAACGGCAGATGGTCGCCATCGCCCGCGCGCTGGTGACCGAGAACGCGCCCCGCGTGATGGTGATGGACGAGCCCACCGCGGCCCTCGGCACCACCGAGTCGCAGGGCGTCAACGACCTCATCGTGCGGCTGCGCGACCGGGGCTACGCGGTGGTGGTCATCAGCCACCGCATCCCCGAGGTGCTCGACCTGGCCGACCGGCTGCTGGTGATGAAGGGCGGCCGCCGGGTCTATCACGGGCCGACCGAGACGCTGGACGTCGAGCGGTGCGTGCAGCTGATCGTTCAGGGGGACCGGGCATGACCCTCATGCAGGAGCGGGCCAAGGTGCGGCAGAGCGCCGACCGGTCCGCCGCCGGGCTCGGTGAGCGGCTGGTCGACGGGGTGGGCCGGTTCGGGCTGATCGGCCTGCTGGTCCTGGTGATCGCGCTGTTCTCGGCGCTCACCCCCGACACGTTCTTCACCACCACCAACTTTCGCCTGATCCTGGTCAACCAGACCGTCACCGTGCTCGTGGCGCTGGCCGCGACCATCCCGTTGCTGGCCCACTATCTCGACGCGTCGGTCGGTCCGATGCTCGGCCTGGCCCAGGGGCTGAGCGTGTGGCTGGTCGTCAACGGCATCCCGATCTGGCTCGCGATGATCCTCACGCTGCTCGCCGGCGTGGTCGTCGGGTTGCTGAACACCTTGCTGGTGCTCAAGTTCGGGATGACGTCGATCATCGCCACCCTCGCCTCGGGCAGCCTGCTGGTCGGCCTGCTCTATGCGATAACCGGCGGCCGGGTGCTGTTCGAGAACGTGCCCGAGGGCTTCACCACCATCGCCCGCGGCGACCTGTTCGGCATCCCGCTGCCGTTGCTCTACGTCGTGCTCATCGTGCTCGTGCTGGAGTTCCTGGTGGTGTGGACGCCGTTCGGGCAGCGGCTCTACGCGATGGACGGCAACCTGCGGGGCGCGGCGCGGGCCGGCATCAACATCAATTCCTACACCGTACGGGCGTTCGTGGGCGCCGCGGTTCTCGCGTCAGCCGCGGGCATCCTGCTCGCCTCGCGCATCGGTTCCGCCCAGCCCACTGTCGGTCAGCAGTTCCTGCTCCCGGCGTTCGCGGCCGCCTTCCTGGGTGCCGCGGTGCTGCGGCCGGGCCGGGTCAACGTGCTCGGCACGGTCGTAGCCGCCTACTTCGTCAGTTTCACCATCGCCGGCCTGCAGCACCTGGGCGCGCCGACCTGGATCGAGTTCATCTTCAACGGCCTGGCCGTCATCGCCGGTGTCTCGCTGGCCGCGTTCGCGGTGCGGCGCAGGCGGCAGCTCGCGGTGCGGCACGTCGAGCGCCTCGAGCACGCAACGGAGGGAAGCACAGCATGAAGGACGACTTCTTCGTCTTCGACAACGCCATCCACATGTACAAGCTGACCGAGGACAACGTCGACTTCCAGCACGGCGGCATCGAGCGGACCAACGCGCTGGTCGAGTACGCCAAGAAGTTCTCCGGACCGGGCTACCCGTACGACGACATCACCGGCCGCGAGCTGGCCGTCGAGGACGCGTACCGGCTGATGTTCGAGGAGTCGGACACCGACATCGCGATGGCCCAGACCGTGCCCAGCCACGGCGGCTGGAAGCTCGGCTTCTCGCCGGCCGAGAACAACTGGAAGCTCAAGGAGGCCTACCCCGACCGGGTGCTGTTCTGCGGTGGCGTCGACCCGATCACCCACGGCCACTACGGCGCCGTGAACGAGGCGATCCGCCAGATCAAGGAGTGGGGCGCGGTCAGTTTCAAGTTCTACCAGGCCCACTCGGGCGGGGTGCACTGGCAGATCGACGACCGGCAGGTGGCCTACCCGCTCTGGGAGGCGTGCCTGGAGAACGGCGTCAACAACGTGCAGTTCCACAAGGGACTCGCGTTCAACACCCAGCACATCAAGGACCTCGCCCCGTACGACCTGGAGCGCGCGGCCCAGGACTTCCCGGAGATGAACTTCATCGTCCACCACCTGGGCGAGCCGTTCATCAACGAGACCATCAACATCGCGGCCCGGTACGAGAACATCCACCTGGCCCTGACCGCCTGGATCAACCAGTACCCGGTCGCCCCGCGGGCCGCCCTGCACGCCATCGGCAAGTGCCTGCTGCACGTCGGGCCGGACCGGCTGCTCTGGGGTTCCGAGGCCTTCGTGTGGCCCAAGGTCCAGGCCTACATCGACCTGTTCGCCGGCATGGAGATGCCCGAGGACCTGCAGGACGGCTACGGCTATCCGCCGCTGACCGACGAGGTGAAACGCAAGATCTTCGGCGAGAACTTCGCGCGGCTCATGGGCATCGACATCGAGGTCAAGCTCAAGGAGCTCTACGGCAACGGCAAGAAGAAGGGCAAGAAGGCGGCGAAGAAGGCGGCCCGTCATGGCAAGTGAGCGCAAACGGCTCGCCAAGCGCGTCGACCAGGCCCTCGAGGGCAAGGTGCGCCAGCTCGTCGAGGCGCACGGCGGCGGCATCACCGTCGACGTCGACAACGAGGGCGACGCCCACATCACGTTCCACGGCCGGTGCGCGGCCTGCCCGTCGGCGCCGGTGACCATGGGCTCGCTGGTGCGGCCCACCCTGCTGAAGATCGAGGGGGTGCGCTCGGTGTCGCGCGACAGCACGGTCTCGCCGTACGCGGAGGCCCGGATTCTGAAGATGTTCGGCCTCGACGAGAGGGAGTGCTCGTGACCTCGGACTTCGCGGACGGCCCGCTCACCGGCGTCCGTGTGGTCGAGGCCGGCGTGCTGCTGGCCGGCCCGTTCTGCGCCCAGCTCCTCGGTGACTTCGGCGCCGAGGTGATCAAGGTGGAGGACCCGGCGGCCGGGGACCCGATGCGCCAGTGGGGCCGCGAACGCCCGTACGGGAAATCGCTCTGGTTCCCGGTCGTGGCCCGCAACAAGAAGTCGGTCACCTGCAATCTCCGCGTGCCCGAGGGCCAGGAGATGATGCGGGAGCTGTTACGCACCGCGGACGTCTTCGTCGAGAACTTCCGCCCGGGCACGCTCGAACGCTGGGGACTGGGCCCGGACGAGCTGCGCGAACTGAACCCGAAACTGGTCGTGGTGCGGGTGACCGCGTTCGGTCAGGACGGGCCCTACTCGGCCCGTGCCGGCTACGGCTCGATCGGTGAGGCCATGGGCGGGATCCGGTATGTCACCGGTGACCCGTCCACCCCGCCGAGCCGGATCGGGGTCAGTCTGGGCGACTCGCTGGCCGGCAACTTCGCGGCACTGGGCGCGATGATGGCGCTGCGGGTGGCCGAGCGCACCGGGCAGGGGCAGGTGGTCGACAGCGCCATCTACGAGTCGGTGCTGGCGATGATGGAGTCGCTGATCCCGGAGTACGCGATCGGTGGCTACACCCGCGAGCGGACCGGCTCGATCCTGCCGAACGTGGCCCCCAGCAACGCGTATCCGACTCAGGACGGCGGTGTGGTGCTGATCGCGGCCAACCAGGACACGGTGTTCCGCCGGCTGGCCGTCGTGATGGGCCGCTCAGAACTGGCCGAGGATCCGCGCTACGCCACCCACGCGGCCCGCGGCGAGAACCAGGTCGCGCTGGACGAGCTGATCGCCAAGTGGACCGAGAAGTTCGACCAGGGCCCGCTGCTGCAGATGCTGCACGACGCCGGGGTGCCGGCCGGCTCGGTCTACACGGCCAAGGAGATGCTCTCCGACGCCCATTTCGAGGCCCGCAACGCGATCGTCGAGCTCGAGCACCCCGAGTTCGGTGCGTTCCCGATGCACAACGTCGCCCCGCGCCTGTCGTCGACGCCGGGCCGGCTGCGCTGGGTCGGGCCGTCCCTGGGCGAGCACACGGACGACGTGCTGCGCCAGGTGCTCCACCTCGACGACGAACGAATCGCTTCGCTGCGCGCCGCGGGCGCCATCTAGGTTCTGGAGGAAAGGCAATGGGCAAGAACGGGAACGTCGTCAAGAAGCCGTCGATCTCGGCGCAGGCGGCGCGGGCGATGATCGACGCCGCCACGGCCAAGGCGACCGAGATGGGCTTCGCGGTCACTGTCGCCGTGGTCGACGAGAGCGGGGTCCTCAAGGCGTACGAGCGGATGGACGGCGCCGTGCACGTCAGCGTGCAACTGGCGCAGGACAAGGCGTTCACCGCGATCGGCTTCGGGCTCAGCACCGACGGCTGGTACGACTTCATCAAGGAGGACGGCCCGCTCGCCATGGGCGCCCCGCCCGCCATCGACCGGCTCGTCACGTTCGGCGGCGGCTACCCGGTCAAGGTCGACGACGTGGTGGTCGGCGGCATCGGCGTCAGCGGCGGCCACTACACGCAGGACATGGAGGTCGCCCAGGCGGGTCTGAAGGCGCTGAGTTGACCGTCATCGAGATCGTCGAGGTCGGCCCGCGTGACGGCCTGCAGAACCATTCGGTCGTCGTCGCCACGCCCGACAAGGTCGAGCTGGTGCGGCGGGCGGTGGCGGCCGGCACGTCCCGGGTCGAGGTCACGAGCTTCGTCAACCCGGCCCGGGTGCCGCAGCTGGCCGACGCGGCCCAGGTGCTCGACGGCGTCCGTTCCCTGGCCGGGCTGACCCGGATCGGGCTGGCGCTGAACACGCGCGGGCTCGACCGGGCCCTGGCCGCGCGCGTCGACGAGGTGAACTTCGTGGTGGTCGCGAGCGACACGTTCAGCGTGCGCAACCAGGGCATGCCTTACGAGGAGTCGCTGGCGCTGATCCGGACGCTGGTGCCACGCGTGCACGAGGCCGGGCTGCGCGCCTCGGTGACGGTCGGTGCGACGTTCGGGTGCCCGTTCGAGGGCGAGGTGCCGCTCGACCGGGTGCTGCGGATCGTCGAGCGCGTCGGTGAGGTGGACGAGGTGTCGCTGGCCGACACCATCGGGGTGGCCGTGCCGTCCGACGTGGACAAGGCGTTCACCCGGGTCCGCTCGGTCACCGGGGCGCCGCTGCGCTGCCACTTCCACAACACCCGCAACCTGGGCTCGGCCAACGTGCTGGCCGCGGTCGACGCCGGGGTGCGGGCGGTGGACGCCAGCGTGGGCGGCATCGGCGGCTGCCCGTTCGCGCCGAACGCCACCGGCAACGTCGCGACCGAGGACGTCGTCTATGCCCTGGAACGTTCCGGGCACACCACCGGCGTCTCGCCGTCCGCAGCCGCTGACAACGCCATCTGGCTCGGCGGAATCCTCGGCGAACAGGTGCCCGGACTACTGAGCCGCGCGGGAGGCTTTCCGCATGACTGAGATCGAGCTTTCCTCCCGGGACGGGGTCGCGACCATCACCCTGGCCGCGCCCCGCCGCCGCAACGCCCTCACCGTCGCCATGGCCCGTGAGCTCATCGATGCCGCGCACACGGCCGGGAACGACCCGGCCGTCGGCGCGGTGGTGGTGCGCGGATCGGGCGGCCACTTCTGTGCCGGCGCGCATCGGGACGTGCTGGCCGCGGCCGAGGAGGACCCGGTCGGATCGGGCCCGTACGAGGATCTGGGCACGCTCTACGAATCCTTCGCGACGGTCGGGAAGCTGGGCGTGCCGGTGGTGGCCGCGGTGCGGGGCTCGGCCGTCGGGGCGGGCGTCAACCTGTTGCTCGCGGCCGATGTGCGGGTGGTCGCCCGGGACGCGCGGATCCTGGCCGGCTTCACTGCGATCGGGTTGCACCCGGGCGGCGGGCATCTGCTGCTGGCCGCCACCGCCATGGGCCGTCAGGGAGCGGCGGCGCTCGCGCTGCTGGGCCAGGAACTCGACGGCGAGGCCGCCTTCCGGGCCGGGCTGGCCTGGGAGTGTGTGGACGACGACGAGGTCGACGAGCGTGCTCTTGCCCTGGCCGCGGGGGCCGGTCGTGACCCGGAACTGACCCGCCGGATCACGGCGTCGTTCCGCCGCACGGTGCCGCCCTCGGCCACCGAGTGGGAGGTCGCGCTCGAGGCCGAACGGGCGTCGCAGCTGTGGTCGCTGCGCAGGAGGGGTTCGCTTCGCGGGACGGGGGGCAGCACATGAACGGGCCGCTGCATGGGCTGCGGGTCCTCGACCTGACTGGAACGTTCTCGGGGCCGTACTGCACGCTGATGCTGGCCGACCTGGGCGCCGAGGTCATCAAGATCGAACCGCCGGGCGGGGACATCGCGCGGCACCTCGGGGCCACCCGCACGCCCGGGCTCGCGGCCATCTTCCTCAACATGAACCGCGGCAAGAAGAGCGTGGTCCTCGACCTCAAGACCGCCGAGGGCCGCGCGGCACTGCACCGGCTGCTGCCGACCGCGGACGTGCTGGTGCACAACATGCGTCCGCGTGCGGCCGAGCGGATCGGGCTGGCGTACGGCGATCTGGTCGAGCACCGCCCCGACCTCGTCTACTGCGCCATCCCCGGCTTCCGCAGCGACGGGCCGGACGCCGACCGGCCGGCCTACGACGACGTCATCCAGGGCGCCTCGGGCATGGCCGCGTTGCAGAGCATCAACCAGGAGCGGCCCTCGTACGTCACCACGCCGCTCGCCGACAAGCTGACCGGCCTGACGGCGGCCCTCGCGATCGTCGCCGCCGTGCGACACCGCGATGTCACCGGTGTCGGGCAGCGGGTCGAGGTGCCGATGCTGGAGACGACGGTCGCGTTCGCCCTGTGCGAGCAGCTGGACGGCTGGACGTTCGAGCCCCCGACCGGTCCGCCCCGCTATCCGCGCACCGCCGCGCCCAACCGCCGCCCGTACGAGACCGCCGACGGCCACCTGTGCGTGATGGTCTACACCGGCGAGCAGTGGGCCCGTTTCCTCACTCTGGCCGGGCGCGCGGACCTATTGCGGCACCCCGATTTCGACACCGTCGGCAAGCGGATCGCCAACGCGGACGCGCTCTACGCCGTCGTGGCCGAGGTGTTGCGGGAGCGGACCACCGCCGAGTGGCTGGCCGAGCTCGAACGCATCGACGTCCCCTGCGCGCCGCTCGCTTCCTATGCGGACATCCTCTCGGACCCGGCCCACACGGCGAGCGGATTCGTTTCGTACCACGACCATCCGGTGGCCGGGAAGCTGCGCTCGATCGGCTCGCCGATGCTGTTCTCGGCCTCCGAGGTCGCCGTCGACCGGCACGCGCCCACGCTGGGCGAGCACAACAACGAGGTGCTGGCATGACTTCCCGGCGGCACGCCGATGCTGGGCGGGCGCAGCAACGAGGTGCTGACATGACTTTCCGGCGGCACGCGCTGACGCTGGGCGGGCACGACGACGAGGTGCTGGCATGACTTTCCGGGCCGAGCGGCGCGGCACTTTCCGGGCCGAGCGGCGCGGCACTTTCCGGGCCGAGCGGCGCGGCGCTTTCCGGGCCGAAGTGCGCGACCAGATCGCCAAATGGCGGCGCGACGGGGTCTTCGAGCCGCGCTCGGACAGCTGGCTCACCGGTTATGACGAGGACTTCAGCCGGCGCCTCGGTGCGCGGGGCTGGATCGGGCTCACCTGGCGGGGGCGCGGTTTCGCCGACCGGTTCGTGCTCACCGAGGAGCTGCTGCGGGCCGGGGCGCCGGTGGCCGCGCACTGGATCGCCGACCGGCAGATCGGGCCGGCCATCGCCCGGCTCGGCTCGGCGGCGCTGAAACAGGCGTTGCTGCCCGGGATCGAGGCCGGCGACGTGCGGTTCTGTCTCGGCATGAGCGAGCCGGATGCGGGGTCGGACCTGGCTTCCGTACGCACGAGGGCCGTCCGCACCGACGGCGGCTGGCTCCTCGATGGGCAGAAGGTCTGGTCCAGTCATGCGCACCGGGCCACCCATGCGTACGTGCTGGCCCGCACCTCCACCGGGGAGCACAAGCACCGGGGCCTGACCGAGTTCGTGCTCGACATGTCGGCGCCCGGCGTGACCGCACGGCAGATCCCCGACATGCGCGGGCCCGGACACTTCTGCGAGGTGTTCTTCGACGGAGCGTTCGTGCCCGACTCGGCCGTGCTCGGCTCGGTCGGCGACGGGTGGGGGCAGGTGACCGGGCAGCTGGCCTTCGAGCGGGGCGGGCCCGAGCGGGTGCTGAGCACCTATCCGTTGCTGGCGCTCACGCTGGCCGCCGCCGGTCCGGCCGACGCCGGCCGGGTGGGGGAGCTGGTGGCCCGGCTGACCGCGTTGCGACGACTCGGGAAGCAGGTGGCCGCGCGGATGGACGCGGGGGAGGCGCCGATCGGGGCGGCGGCCACGCTGAAGATGCTCGGCAACCGGTTCGAGGTCGACGTGATCGAGGTGGCGCGGTCGGTGCCGGGCGTGCCGCGGGCTGCCATTGACGACGCTGTGCTGGCCGCGCCGGGCTTCTCGCTGCGCGGCGGGACCACCGAGGTGCTGGGCGTCGTGATCGCGCGCGAGGCGATGGGGGCGGTCGGATGAGCGTGCCCGAGGCTTCCGGGGTGCTGATCGCGCGCGCGGTTTTCAGAGTGCTGATCGCGCGCCTGGTTTCGGAGTGCCGAGAGCGCGCGTGGTTTTTCGGAGTGCCGATCGCGCACGAGGCTATGGGAGCTGCCGCATGAGCATGCCTGACGTTGAGGAAGCCGCGGTCAAGGTGCTCGGTGGGGCGGCCGACATGCGTGACGCCGCGCGGATCACGGCCGAGCAGGGATGGCATCTGCTCGGTGTGCCGGAGCCGGAGGGGGCCGGCGGGACGCTGGCCGACCTGACCGGTGTGGTGCGGGCGGTCTCGGCGGCCGGGCTGTCGTCGCCACTGCCCGAGCTGCACGCCCCGGTCGTCCTTTCCGTGCGCGGGCAACTGATCGCGCCGTGGGGACCGGCTTGGGAGAACGTGAATCTGGCCGGGGAGCCCTATGACATCGGTGACGCGCCGTCCTCGGGCGCGGTGCTGACGCGCTGGCGGATCCTGCACGCGGCCCGGTTGGTCGGCGGCTGCCAGGGCGCGGCCGCTCGCACGGCGGCCTACGCGGCGACCCGGGTGCAGTTCGGGCGGCCGATCGCCCGCTTCCAGGCGGTGTCCGCGCTCGTCGCCGAGGCCCACGCCCAGGCGGTGCTGGCCGCGGCCGGGCTCGAGGCGGCTCTGGCCGACCCCGAGGACGACCTGGTCGCGGTGGCCGCGCTGGCCACGGCGAGCCGGGCCGGAACAGCGGTGGCGCGGGTGGCCCATCAGGTGCACGGTGCCATCGGTGTCACGCAGGAGATGGGCCTGGAACGGCTGACGCGGCGCCTGTGGGCGTGGCGCGACCTGCCGGGCGAGGCGGAGCTGGAACCGTTGCTGGGGCTTCTCGGCGAGGAACGGGCATGGGATTTGGGGGCGGGCGATGAGTGACGGGCTGGCGGACAAGGTCGTGGTGGTCACCGGGGCCGGGTCGGGCATCGGGCTGGCCATCGCCACGGCGTTCGCGGGGGCGGGGGCCCGGCCGGTGCTGGCCGACCTCGACGTGACCGGGTGCGCGCACCTCGGGGCGGTGACGGTGAAGGCCGATCTCGGGACCTCGGCCGGTGTCGCCTCGGTCGTGGAGAGCGCGATGGCGGCGTACGGGGGAATCGACGTCCTCGTCAACAATGTGGCCCTCGCGCCGTACCGGGAAAGCTTTGAAAGCATTGACGATGCGGCGTGGCAGCGGACCTGGGACGTGAACGTGATGTCCTGCGTCCGGTTGTGCCGCGCGGTTGTTCCGGTGATGGTGGCGCGCGGCGGCGGAAGCGTGGTGACCGTCGGCTCGGAAGGGGCGCGGCACCCGAAGCCCTACCTGGTCGACTACGGAGTCAGCAAGGCGGCCCTGCTGAGCCTGGCCAAGGCGTTGTCGATCGAGTACGGCGACCGCAACGTCCGGGTGAACACGGTCGCGCCCGGCCCGACCCGCACCGCCACCATGGACGCCTTCCTGGCCGCGCTGGCCGAGGAACGGGAGATCGACGTGGCCGCGGCGGCCGATCACTTCGTGCGCGAGATGCGGCGGCTGCCGCTGGGCCGCATGAACGAGCCGGCCGACGTCGCCGAGGTGGTGCTGTTCCTGGCCGGGGAGCGCTCGCGGCAGGTGACCGGATCGGAGTACGCGGTCAACGCCGGCTCGACGGCCTCGATGTAGCTTGTTCACGGACGGGGGTGAGTGACATGGTGCGTGGCCGACAGGATGCCTACGAGTCGATCAAAAGCATGATCCTCGACGGCAGCTACGAGCCCGGGGCCAAGCTCTCGGAGGAGGAGCTGGCCGCGACCATCGGGGTGAGCCGAACCCCCGTGCGCGAGGCGCTGCGCCGTCTGCACGCCGAGGGGCTGGTCGACTGGGCGGCCAACCGGGGCGCCACGATGCCGGCCTGGAGCGACCAGGACCTGGAAGAGATCTTCGAGCTGCGGGCGCTGCTGGAGGGTTACGGCGCCGAGCTGGCGGCGGTGCGGATCAGCGCCGACGAGATCGCCCGGCTGCGCGAGCTGACGGCCGAGATGGAACGTCATGCGGCCTCGCAGGACCCCGACCGCGCCGACCGGATCGCGGTGCACAACGCCGAGTTCCACGCCATCATCCTCAGCGCGGGCCGCAACCGGCGGCTGAGCGCGCTGCTGGGGGCGGTGGTGCAGACGCCGTTGGTCAACCGCACGTTCCGCCGCTACGACGAGGCCGCGATGGCCCGCAGCATGTCGCACCACCGGGAGCTGATAGACGCCTTCGAGTCGGGAGACCGGGCGTGGGCCGGTTCGGTGATGCGGGCGCACATCCTGGCCGCCCGTTCGACGCTCGGCGCTGTCTGACCCGCGCTGTCCTGGGCTTTGAGCTCGCGGCACGCCGATGTGCGCTGCCTCTGGCGGCTGGCGTCCGATGTGCGCTGCCTCGTGCGGCTCGCGTCCGATGTGCGCTGCCTCGGGCGGCTGGCGTCCGATTTGCGTTGTCCGGGGCGGCTGGGAGGATGGCGGGATGGATCTCGACGCTGCGATCGCCTTTGTCTCGACCCACGCCCGCGTGCTCGAATGGCGGCGCCTCCGCCGCCTGCTGGGGGAGGGTTCGGCGGCCGAGGTCGTCGCCGCGCTGGACGGTTTCCGCAACGCCGACGGCGGCTACGGCTGGGCGTTGGAACCGGACCTGCGCTCCACGACCAGTCAGCCGGTGGCGGCCATGCACGCCTTGGAAGTGCTGGCCGAGACCGGCGACACCGATCGCGGCACCGAGTTGTGCGACTGGCTCGCCCGGCACAGCCTCGACGACGGCGGGATGCCGTTCGCGCTGCCCTACACCGACACGGCCGGCAGCGCGCGGCACTGGTCGGGCGCCGACCCGACGGCCTCGTCGTTGCAGATGACGACCCAGCTGGCGGCGCAGGCACACCGCCTCGGCCTGGCCGGGCACCCCTGGCTGACCGCCGCCACCGACTACTGCCTCGACGCGATCACCCGGATGCCCGCGGAACCGGCGGCGCACGAGCTGATGTTCACCATGCACTTCCTGGACGCCGTCGCCACGACCGATCCGCGCGCGGTCCCGCTGCTGGAGAAGGCCACTCAGCTCGTACGGGCGGACGGCCCGACCCCCGTGATCGGCGGGGCCGAGGGTGAGGTGTTGTATCCCCTCGACTTCACGCCCCACCCCGACGCGCCTTCGCGGGCCTGGTTCGACCGGAACGCGATCGCCGCCGACCATGAACGCCTCGCCGCCGGTCAGCAGGCCGACGGCGGATGGGCGGTCACCTTTACGGCCTTCAGTCCCGCGGCCGCGCTGGAGTGGCGGGGCTACGCGACGGTCCAGGCCGTCGCGACGCTGCGGGAGAACGCCGCCGCTTAGCTCGCTGTTTCCTTCGTCTCGCTCAGCCCGCGTGCGTCTCGGCGTGGGCTGTTTCTTTCGCGCTCAGCCGGCGTGCGTCTTGGCCCCGGCCACTTCCCGGATCGACTGGATCAGCGTGTCCGGGTCGACGCCCTTCTGTAGGAAGCCGCTGACCCCGGCCGAGAGCCCGGTCGCCACCAGGTCCCCGGTGAGGAAGGCGGTGTGCATGAGGATCCGCACGCCGGCCAGATGCGGATCGCTGGTGATCTGGCGGCTGGCCTCGACGCCGCTGAGCCCCGGCATGTGGTTGTCCATGAGAACGACGTCGACGGTCTCGGCCCGGCAGGCGGTGACAGCGCTCATGCCCGACGACGCCTCGGCCACCACTTCCAGGCCAGGCTCAGAGTCAATCATGAGGCGAAGCGCCTGCCGGACGAGCGGTTGATCGTCGGCGAGCAGCACTCGGATGGTCATGGGTATCGTTCCCTTCCTGACGAGCCCGCGTTACTGCATCAAGCGTCGCCAGCAAACCCCCACCCGAAATCGTCCAGACGCAGTCTCCGCCCTACTGCAAACGCGGTAGCCAGAGTCCGACATGCCGGGAATGTCACCACCGCAGCGCCGCAGACGCCGAGCCCGCGTCGTCCCCGCCAAGCTGCGAGCCGACGCCGGCCCGCGTCGTCTCGCTCCAGCGCGGAGCCGGCCGCGAGTCAGCCGCGTTTTCAAAACGCGCGGCGCGGTGACTTTCCTTGCGGCATCGGCCTCTCCGGAAGAGCCGAGGACGTAGGCAACGGCTACTTACGTCCGGTCTGGTCCCGGTAGACGCGCTCGGCGGCGAGGCGGGTCGGCTCGTCGAAGAGCACGAGCCGGACCAGCTCCACCGTGGTCGGCTCGGCGTGCAGCCCCGCCAGCGCCTGAGCCACGGCGTCGTCCTTGGGCCAGCGATAGACGCCCGACGAGATCAGCGGACAGGCCACCGACCGCGCCCCCAGCTCACCGGCGATCGCCAGCGACTTCGTGTAGCAGCTCCGCAACAGCGGCGAACGGTCCTCATCCGTGCTGAACACCGGCCCCACCGTGTGGATCACCCACTGGGCCGGCAGCCGCCCCGCCGTCGTCGCCACGGCCTGCCCGACCGCGAGCCCCTTGCCGTAGTGGCCGGCCCGCAGCGCACGGCACGCCTCGAGGATCTCGGGACCGCCCTTGCGGTGGATCGCCCCGTCGACACCCCCGCCGCCGAGCAGTGACGAGTTGGCCGCGTTGACGATGGCGTCCACCCGCTGGACGGTGATGTCGCCGGTGACAAGTTCGATGCGCACGGCCCTACCCTCTCAGGCCGGCCCGGATGGTGCGGGCCACGGGTGAGTCGCTGTTGGCGAACGGGGCCTCGATGTGGCCGTTCGCGGGGTAGATGCAGGGCTGGGCCAGGAACCGCGGACGGGTGCCGTGATGGGGCTGGGCGGCGTGGACCAGGAACGGGTGGCAGACGAACACGTCGCCCGCGCGGCCGGTGGCCAACGCGACCTCGCGGTGGGACGACGCCGCGTCCACCTCGGGCGAAAGGGTCTCGCCGGATGCGCCGCGGTCGCCGTAGCGGCTGAGGACCCGTGGGACGTCCATGTGTGAGCCGACGCGGATCCGGGTGGGGGCGTTGTCCTCGTCGACGTCGGTGAAGAGGTACAGCAACAGCAGGGCCCGGTGGCTCGACCGGACGTTGGTGAAGTACGAGGTCTCACCGGGCGGCGTGTAGGCCCCCTCGATGTGCCACCCGGTGTCGTCCGGCTCGTCGGAATGGGGGAACCGCAGCGGGAAACCACCCAGCCCGTTCCGCGGCTGCCAGCGGCCCGCGCCCACCACCGCGTCGATGGCGTTGTGGACCACCGGCATGTTCGCGGCCCGGGCGAAGGGCGGCTGGGACATGTTGCTCACCCAGTGGACGGGCCGGGTCCAGGTGCTCGGGTCGTCCGGTTCCGCGTCGATCGCCGCCCACAGCAGGCTCACGCACTCGTCGACCACGTCGGCGGGGACGGCCTCGTCGAGCTTCACGAAGCCGTCCCGCACGAACCGCTCGATCAGACGCTCATCCATGAGGGAAGCGTGGACGCCGGCTGCCGCGCCCACAACTCATATCGGCAGTCGCCGGGAATTGGAAGCGGCGGTCCACTCGGCGGACACCGTCCGCCGGATCACGGTGAAACCACCGGGGAGGATCTGCGCCCGTACGGTGGTGCCGGACACCGTTGTGTGTGCGCGTTGCACGCCGGTTGCGTCGTAGACCTCGACCGTTGCTGGGCCGCTGCCGGTGAGTGTGACCGTTGCTGTTTGGGGAATGCGGGCGGCGCTGCGGAGTAGAGCCGTGCCACCGATGACATAGCGGGACACCAGCGGCTCGAGCAGCACCGCGTCGACCACGGCAGGGCCGCCCGCGGCGGTGGCGACCAGGTCCGTACGGCCGGCGGGCAGTTCCGCCCCCAGGGTGACCGGCAGCAGCGCGCCCGGTGCGGGGGAAACGCCCTGTGGGCCGCCGCGATGCTTGACTGTGCCGAGTTCCCGGCCGCCCGAGGCCCACCTGGTGGTCGCGGCGCTGCCGGGCTGCAGGTCGACGATCGGCATCACCAGGCGGGGCTGGGTCGCCGCGGGCAAGGTGAAGCGGATGGTGCCGCCGGCGGGCAGCTGGACGTATTTTCCCTCGCTGTACTGTGATTCGCCGGTCCATGCGGACGACGGCGTCACCACCGTGGCGCCGCCGCCCATGACGCCGGCCTCGGCCTCGACCGTGGTTGAGCCGACCCGCTCGACGATGGCCGTGCCCCGGCGGGCGAGCGCGGCCACCTCCGGGTTGGCGTCCAGGGCCAGCATGCTCAGCAGGCCGTGGATCGTCGACTCGGCGCCCGCGTTGCGGTTGACGGTTCCGTCGGCCGCGATCCCGTCGACCGTGCGGCCCGTGGCGGGATCGTAAGCGGGGGCGCCGGCGGCGTTGGCGCCGAAATACCAGGATGCGACGATGCCGGCGAGGCGCTTGAAGCCTGAGCGCCCGGAGGCGGAGGCCACCGCGAGCAACGACTGCAATCGCGAGTCCACGCCGTACGCGATCTGGTTGCGATCGATGCGGGCGGGCAGACGGCCGTTGTCGGGGCCGCCCGACGTGAGCATCCACGGTGTGAAGGCGGCCGCGTCGGTCACGGCGGGACGCACCAGACGACTGTCGCCGAGCACCTGGCCGGCCCGGGCCAGCGCGGCCGGCATCTGGGACGCCCACGCGTGCCAGTCCGACAGCGACAGCGCCCACGGCAGCACGGCGCCGAAAGGCCACGTACGAGCGTCCCCGCCCGACATTTCAGAAATGCCCGAGGCGAACTGCCGCAACGCGCGCCGGGCCGTGCCGCCACCGCCCGACGATACGTACGCGGAAAGCCCCAACACAGCCTCAGCGGTAGCGTCCGACCCGTCCACGATCAACCAAGCGGGCACCCGCCGCCCGTCGACGATCTGATACGTCCCATAACGAGACAGCACGGCCGAGTCGAGCGCGGCAACAGCCAGGTCGAGCCGCTCCCGCAGAAAGCCCGCGAACACCCGGTCGGAGGAGGAAGGAGAGGAAGAGACGGAGGAGGCGGGGGAGGCGGAGACGAACGCGGCATACCCCTCACCCAGCGCCCACACCGCGCGGGCCAGCCAGTACGAAGGCCCGCTGTCCGAGGGATCCGGCAACTCCACCGGCACCGGCGACGGATTGAACGTCCCGTCCGGCTGCATCCAGAGCACAAAATTGCCCCGGTGCGGCCCGGAAAGCGTCTGGAAATAGGCGAGCCCGCGCAGCAGCGAAACGGCCGCGGCCCGAGAGGCGGTGGAACCGGTCTGCTTCCAGTGCCGCACATAGACCACGGCCGCCCGGGCGATGTCGTCGGAGTTGAACGCCCCCTGCCCGTACGTGTCGGTGGCCGGATCGTAGGGCCCGCCACCGATCCGCCGGAACGAACCGTCCGCGTCGGGCTCGGCGTAGGTCCACAGCACACCGATCGGCGCGGAACCGAAGCTGCTGTGCCCCTCCTGCGCCGGCGGCGTCACGGTGTCGCACAGGAAGTCGAGGTGGGCCGTGTTGGTCAGGCGGGCCGCGGCACTAGCCGGCGTGGACGTCAGAAATGGCGCCGTCAGGGCTAACCCGCTGCCCAGCAGTACGGATCTGCGCTTCATCGCGATCTCCCTCCGAAAGGCTGACTCGGTCCAGGCGGGCAACGCCGATCTTGCTGTCGGCCATGCCGTAGAAGACGTAGTGGACGCCGTCGATCTCCTCGATGGCGGTGGGGAAGACGACCTTGGGCACGACGCCCGACAACTCGTCCTCGGTCTCGGGGACAAAGATCGGTTCCGGCGTACGGGCGAGGACCCGCCCCGGGTCGGCCGGGTCGAGCAGCATCGCGCCCGCCGCGTACGTCACGTCCTGCCCGGTCGGATCCCAGCCGGACGGCACGTATCCGGTGACACCGTGGTGGATGAGCAGCCAGCCCTCGGGCACGCGCAGCGGGGGAGGGCCGCCCCCGATCTTGAGTTCCTCGAACGCGAACTCCGACATGGCCACGCACCGGTGGTCCTGCGGCCGCGTGAGAGCCCGCACGTCGGCCTCGACGGAAGCGGCCGGCACGTACGAGATCCAGATCCCGGCCCGCTCGTCGGTGATGCCCGCGGGCAGGTGTACGCCCTCGCCCGGCCGCAACCATCCCAGGTCCCACATGGGCCGGTGCAGCATCGCGTAACAGGGAGTGCCGTCGGGACCGGGAACCGGCGTCGGGAAGAACACCGCGTCCTTGTTGGGGAACAGGTTGAGGTCGGTGTCGAGGTCGGCCTGGTATTGGAACTGCACCGGCCCGAGGCGTTCCCACGTGTGCAGATCGGTGGAGACGGCCAGCGCCAGCTTGGGGCCGAGCGGACCGAAGGCCACGTACGTCATGAGGTGCAGGCCGAGGCTGGGCACCCACGTCGTACGGGGGTCCTCGACGCCCGCGTTGGACAGCCCGCGCTCCCAGCCCATGTCGGGGGCGAGGACCACGCCGCGGCGTTCCACTCCGACCGGCACGCCGTCGCGCAGGGAGACCTCGGCCAGGCCGACCCGCGAGACGTTGCCTTCGGCGACGAGCCGGGGGAGCAGGAACAGTCTTCCGTCGGGGGTGCGGCCGCTGGCCGGGTTGAGAACTCCTTCGGCTTCGAGGGGGTTGCCGGGTTCGGGCGCCATGACGACGCCGAGCCGGGTGAGGGTGTACGGAACCATGTCAGCCTTTCACGCCGGAGCCGAGGTCGGTGGAGGTGAAGTGCCGCTGGAAGGCGATGAACAGCGCCACCGCGGGGGCGGCCAGCACGCACGCGCCGGCCAGGATCGCGCCGAACGGGTTGGCCGCCCGCGACGCCACGTTGCTGATGTAGTTGGCCAGGGAGACGGCGAGGGGTTGCATGTCCGCGTCCTTGGTGATGAGGAACGGCCACAGGAACTCGTTCCACGGGCCGATGAACGTGAGCAGCACCGCGGTCAGCAGCGCCGGCCGCACCAGCGGCAGCGCGACCGACCGCAGGATCCGCAGTTCGCCCGCGCCGTCGAGCCGGGCCGCGGCGAACAGGTCGTCCGGCAGCTGCAGGAAGAACTGCCGGAAGACGAAGACCGCGGTCGTGTTGATGGCGAACGGCAGGATCATTCCCAGGTACGAATCGGCGAGCCCGTAACCGCGGACGATGAGCACATAGAGCGGCACCAGCAGCAGCTGGAACGGGATGACCTGAACCAGCAGCACGATGACGAACAGCGTGCCCCGGCCCCGGAACTGCAGGCGGGCCAGCGCGTAACCGGCCAGCACCCCGAACACGACCGTGCAGAGCAGAACGCCGCCGGTGAAGATGCCCGAGTTGACGAGCGAGCCGAGCAGGTCGACCCGCGAGTTGATGTCGGCGTAGTTGCCGAGCGTCAGCCCCGAGGTGGGGAAGGCGCCGCCGACCGAGGTGTCCGGTTCGGACTGCAGCGAGCCGATCAGCATGTAATAGAAGGGGAACAGGAACAGCAGCGCACCGGCGAAGAGGACGGCGTAGCGCACCACGGTGGGCCAGCGGGCCATGTCAGTCCCTCCGTTCGATGAAGCGCCAGTTGACGAACGCGACGATCAGCACGCCGATGACCAGCAGCACGCCCAGCGCGGCGGCGAAGTCGGGCTCGCCCTGCTGGATGCCGCGCTGATACATGAGCAGCACCGGCGAGGTGGACGCGCCGCTCGGGCCGCCGCCCCCGGTCAGCAGGTAGGGCTCGGTGAACAGGTTGGCCCCGGTGATCAGCGACAGGATCACCACGAGCGCGGTGGCCGGGCGTACGGCCGGGACCGTGACCGACCAGAATTTGCTCCACGCCCCGGCGCCGTCGACCGACGCCGACTCGTACAGCTCCTTGGGCACGTTCTGCAGCGCGGCCAGGTAGAGCAGGATGAAGAAGCCGAGCTGTTTCCAGGTCACGAAGACCGCGATGACCGGCATGGCCAGGCCCTCGTTGACCAGCCACGACGGGTCGGGCGCGAGCGGGCCGAGCACGGTGTTGACCAGTCCGTCCGAGTTGAACAGGAACAGCCACACGCCGACCACGGCCACGCTGGCGGTCACGTACGGAACGTAGAACGCGACCCGCAGGAACGTGCGGGCGTGGACCACGCGGTTGAGGGCGACCGCCAGCAGCAAGGCCAGCGCGGTGGTCAGCGGCACGTTGATGACGAGGAAGACGAG
This sequence comes from Paractinoplanes ovalisporus, assembly GCF_016834655.1. Classification (GTDB taxonomy): domain Bacteria; phylum Actinomycetota; class Actinomycetes; order Mycobacteriales; family Micromonosporaceae; genus Actinoplanes; species Actinoplanes ovalisporus. The sequence continues at coordinate 991,642 of NZ_JAENHP010000001.1, read as the reverse complement.
AATGTTGCCGAACGCCTGCCGGACGGCCGGGTCGGACAGCACCGCGGTGTAGTTGTCGAACCCGACGAACGGGTGGTCGACGATCGCGCCGGGTGCGGCGAAGAAGTAGTCCTGGAAGCTGATCCACAGCGAGAACCCGAGCGGATACGCGAAGACCACGGCGATGTAGACGGCGTAGGGGGCGGCCAGGATCATGCCCACCGGGTGGCGGCCGAAGAAGGCCGCCACTCGGTTACGCCGGACGCCGCCCTCGATCGGGGCGGTCGTCATCAGGACCCGCTGGCCAGCTGGTCGACCTTCGTGGCGGCACCCGAGAAGGCATCCGCCACCGGCTGCTTACCGAAGATCACCGATTCCGAGTACGCGTCGCGGAACGCCTGCCAGATGGCGACGGAGTTGGGCACGTTGGGCACCTCGACCGTACGGGCGGCCTGGTCGGCGAATTGCTTGTAGGCGGCGTTCTTGGCGAAGTAGTCGGGGTAGGCGGCGGGCAGGTCCTTGCGCAGCGGCATCTGACCGGTCGCGTCGAGCAGCTTGCCGTCCTCGTCCTGGCTGGTCGCGAACTTCAGCACCTCCCAGGCGGTGGCCCGGTTCTGGCAGGCCGAGTACATGGCCACGTTCTTGGCGTCGCTGAACGTCTTGATCTGCTCGGCCGGCTTGCCGGTGGAGGTCGGCACGGGCACCGCGCCCCACTTCACCTTGTCGCCGTAGACCGAGATCGCCCACGGGCCGACGATCGCCATGGCCGCCTTCTTGTCGGCGAACGAGTCGCCGTTGTACTGCTCCTTGGGCGCCAGGCCCTCGTCGTAGAGCGTCTTCCAGAATCCGGCCACCTTCTCGCCCTCGGGGCTGGTGAACTGGGCCTTCTTGTCGGCCACCAGCTGCTTGCCGTCGGTCTCGGCGGCGAACAGCGGATAGAAGTCGAACCAGGACTGGAAGAACTCGCTCGTCGGCGCCGGATAGATGGCGGCCGGCGCGGCACCGGAAGACTTGATCTTGCGGGCGGCGGTGAGGAATTCCTCGTACGTGGACAGGACCGGCTTCTCGGGGTCGAGCCCCGCCTTGGCAAAGATGTCCTTGTTGTAGAAGATCATGACCGGGTTCGACTTCCACGGCATCTGGTAGAACTTGCCGTCCGGCGACTTGTACTGCTCGGCCGTGTCGCCGGTGCGGTCGGCGATGTACTGCGCGGCGCCGTCGAACTCGTCCAGCGCGACCAGGCCGCCCTGCTTCTGGAACTGGGGGATCGCGGCCGGCGCGGTGTTGAAGATCAGGCAGGGCGCGTTGCCGGCCGTGATGGCGGCGCCGATGACCTCCTCCGAGCTCTTGCCGGCGGGGATCTCCTGCGCGGTGATCTTCTGGTCGGCGTGCTGGCCGTTCCACGCCTCGACCATGGCCTTGCCCCAGGCCAGCTCCTCCTGGTTGTTGGAGAGCCAGATCGTGATCGGACCGGAGGCCGCGTTGGCCTCGGAGGCATCGCCACCGCCGCTGCCGTCACAGCCGGCGGCGAGGGCGAGGGTTGCGGTGAGAAGGACTGCCGGGAGGGTGCGTTTCATCGGGACTCCGTTCGAACAGCTTCAAACTGCGGGGAGCGCGGGCGCGGTGGACGCCCTGACGACGAGTTGAGCGGGAGGGACCGGAACGTCGTCGACCGTTCCGCCCTCGATCGATGCGAGAAGCGCGTCGGCGGCCGCGCGGCCCCAGAGATAGGGGTCGGTGCGGACGGTGGTCAGGGGTGGGCTGACGTATGCCGCGAGAGCGGTGTTGTCAAACCCGGTGATCGACAGCTGACCTGGGACAACGACGCCCAGTTCGGACGCCACGGACAGTCCGGCGATCGCCATGAGGTCGTTGGCGTAGACGATTGCGGTGGGTTGGTGGGCCAGCAGTTCCCGAGTGGCCCGGGCGCCGCCGGCGGCCGAGAAGTCGGCTTCCACGATGTGGCCCGGGGGCAGGCCGGCGTCCGCCAGCGCCTGTGTGAACGCCTCCCGCCGGACCTGAGCGTGCAGGAACTGCGAGGGGCCGGCGACGTGGGCGATCCTCCGGTGGCCGAGTTCGACCAGGTGCCGTACGGCGGCGGCGATGCCCGGACGGTCGTCGACCAGCACCGCCGGGAAGCCGCTGGGCACATCCGGCCGCGCGATCGAAACGGCCGGCAGCCCCAGCTCCTCGAGCAGGGCGATACGCGGGTCGGCCACGCGCAGGTCGAGCAGGAACACCCCGTCGACCCGGCCGTCGGCGGCCAGGCGCCGGTAGCCGGCCTCCTCCTCGGCCTCCGGCACCACCTGCAGCACGAGCGCCTGACCGCGGTCGGACAGGGTGCGCTCGACGCCGGCGATGAAGGCCGGGAAGAACGGGTCGGCGCCGAGCAGCTCGGGCTCGCGGGCGAGGACCAGGCCGACGGCGAGGGCCCGCTTGACCGACAACGCGCGGGCCTGGTGGCTGGGGGTCCAGCCGAGGTCGCGGGCGGCGTCGAGGATGCGCTGCCGGGTCTCCTCGGCCACGCCGGGACGGCCGTTCAACGCGAACGACACGGTCCCTTTGGAAACGCCGGCGGCGCGCGCGACGTCGACGATTGTCGGTCGGTCCGACCTGGTCATGCCGCCTCCCGCCGTTTACTAAACCGGTTTGATTCATCGGCTCGTAACGGAACCTAAACCGGTTTGAAAGAACGCACAACCGGAGGGCGGAAGATGGATGTTCGGCCGAGGGTAAATATCCGAAATACGCCGAAGGCCGCCCGAATTGTCGGGCGGCCTTCTCGGATTCTCAGCGGGTCAGCGGTCGTCTCCCGGCGACCCGACCGCGACCGGATCGGTCTCCGCCGCCGTGCGAGCGGCCGCCTCGTCGCGCTTGTTGGCGATCAGGCTGGTGATCGTGACGGTGATCAGGGTGACCGCGATGACGCCCAGCGAGGCCAGGGTCGGCACCTCGGGCAGGCTCGTCCAGATGCCGTGGGCCCAGTGCAGCACCAGCTTCACGCCGATGAAGGCCAGGATGATGGCCAGGCCGTAGTCGAGGTGGCGCAGCTTGTCGAGCACGTTGCGCAGCACGAAGTAGAGCGCGCGCAGACCCATCAGGGCGAACGCGTTGGTGGCGAACACCAGGTAGGGGTCTTCGGTCACGCCGTAGACGGCCGGCACCGAGTCGACGGCGAACACGATGTCGGTCATGAACACCGCCACCACGACGACCGCGAGTGGGGTCAGGGCCCGCTTGCCGGCCTGGCGGATCACCATCTTGGCGCCGTGGTACTCCTTCGTCACCGGGAAGAACCGGCGGATCACCCGTACGCTGCGCATCTGATCGACGTCGATGGTGTGGCTCTCGTCGCGCATCGCGTCGCGCAGCACCTTCACCGCGGTCAGCAGCAGCGCGGCCCCGAACAGCAGGAACGCCCAGGTGCCGGCCTGCAGCACGGCGGCCCCGAGCGCGATGAAGACGCCCCGCAGCACCAGGGCGCCGGCGATGCCGTAGAGCAGTACCCGCTGGGAGAGCGCCGACGGCACCGCGAACGCCGTGAGCAGCAGCATGAAGACGAACAGGTTGTCGACCGACAGCGACTTCTCCACCACGAAGCCGGTGTAGAACTCGATGGCCGGCCGGCTGCCGTACACCCACCACAGGAACAGGCCGAACAGGGCCGGGAGCGTGAGGTAGAAGACGGACCAGCCGACCGCCTCCCGCATCGGCACGTCGTGCGGTTTGCGGGTGACCACGAAGTCGGCCACGAGCAGGCCGATCAGCACCGCGATGCTGATCGTCCACAGCAGGGGGGAGCCGATGGTCTGGAGCGGGGCGGCCAGGGTCACTTCGGCCATATGGGGGACCTCCTCGGACATGGTTGATCGTCCGAGGTCTCCCTCACCCGCGATGCCGCTGCGGGCGAACGCACGGGGGCATCCGAGATGCCCGTGATGACCGCAACGCTCTTTGTGAGGTACTCCCCTCGCCGCGAACCCTAGCAGGCTCCGGTTGCGGAAAGCCTGGGGCCGGACCCGTCAGTGGCAGGTCCACCTCAGGGGGCGGTTGACCACGCCCTCGGTCCGGTCGGTGTCGGTGGTGTAGCCGACCGCCACCTTGCCGTCCGCGCTGAAGCCCGTGACCTCGTACTCCTTCAAATTCCGGTATCGGGGCAGGTCGACGATCTTCGATCCGGCCACGATCACCGGCGAGTAGCCCTCTGTGACTCCCAGCACCCGGCCGTTCTCGGCGCCGAGAGCCGGTGGACCCATGTTCACGGGCATCCGCTCGTACTTGTTGGCGGCGATGTCGTATTTGAACGAGGTGAACTCCCGGGCCGACCCGGCCCGCCCGTTCTTGACGCCGGTGTCCTGCCCGGCCCGGCCGTAGACCCAGCCGTCGCTGATGGATTCGGGCCAGAAGAAGTCGTTGCCGGGCGGCACCGGCAACAAGCTGACGGTGCCGTCGGGCCGCCAGAGGTAACCGGCCAGCCGGCCGACCTTGCGGTAGATCCGACCGGCGACCGTGCCGTCCTCGTCGATCACCGTGGCGTCCCCGCCGATGTACCCGTCCGGGAGCGGCAGCTTCTCGGGCCGGGCGGTCGCCGACGCCCAGCGGGCCGGGACGCCGTCGAAGAACGGCGCGCCCAGGGTGCCGACGATGACACCCTTGTCGTTGACCGCGGCCGCCGCCGCCCGGCCGCCGGCCAGTTGCTTCACGGTGCCCCGGTCGGTGGCGTACGCCCGCTGCTCCTCGCCCTCGAAGCTGGTGCCGACGGCCAGACCGGCCGAGTTGATGTCGTCGTAGGAGGCGTCGGCCCCGGGCATCGACGGCGTGGACTGCAGCACGCCGTCCTTCCAGAAGACCGTCCGGACGTCGTCGCCGGGATAGATGCGGCCGGCTTGGTAGCGTCCGCTGGGGTCGCTGGCCGTGATCAGGGCTTTCTTGATCCCGCCGGTGGGCAGCAGCGCCACCGCGCAGCCGGTCGGCACCGGCACGGCGGCCTTCGACGCCACCGGGGCCTTCGAAGCCGCCGGTGGGATCAAAGGGGGCGGGGACGGCGTCTCACGGAGAGCCAATGCGCCGCCGGTGGCCGCCACGGCCGTCACCGCCGCCACCGCCACGCCGCCCGACCACTGCCGGGTCCGGCGGCGGCGTTTTCCGTCGGTGATGGTGCGGGCCAGGTCGACGGTCGAGGGGGCGGGTGGCTCGTCGGGCAGCGTCCGCAGGATCCGGACCGCGCGATCGTCCTCGCTCATATCGGTGCTCTCCTGTGTCATCGCGGGTCCTGAGATCTCGGCGACGGTGTCATCGCAAATTTCGGGCTTTTCGGCATCGGGTTCACCGGGGGTCGGCGACGGTGGCGGTCTCGTCGAAGATCTGGCGCAGCCGGTCCAGTGCGACCGATGTCTGGCTCTTCACGGTTCCCTCGGAGCAGCCCAGGTAGTGGGCGACGTCGCGCACCGGCTGGTCGCAGAGGAAGCGCAGCACCACGACGGCCCGCTGCCGGGGCGGCAGGCTCATCAGCGCCTGGCGCACCACCGACTGCTCCTCGGCCGGGACCGTCTGCGGGCGGGCCGCCGCCCGCTCGGGCAGCCAGTCCAGCAGCGCGACCTTCCACCAGCCGCGCCGGCGTTCGTCCAGGAAGACCCGGACCAGCACGGTATGGACGTACGCGTCGAGGTTGTCCACCTCGCCGATCCGATGCCACCGGGTGTAGAGCTTGGTCAGCGTCTCCTGCACGATGTCGTCGGCCGCGTGCGGGTCACCGCAGAGCAGATAGGCCGCACGCCGGAGCCCGGCCACCCGGCCCTCCACGAAGGCCAGATAATCGCCGTCCGATCGTTTCGGCATCCCGCTCCGTTCCCCGTCACCGTCACCGTCACCGCGTATCCGACGGGAATCCGGCCGCGATCGGTTGGGTCCGGCCGCGAAAAAATCTAGGGAGCGATGCAGACGCGGTCGCGGCCGGTCTGTTTGGCCTGGTAGAGCGCCCGGTCGGCCCGGGTCAGCAGCTGCTGCAGATCGGGGTCGTCGCCGTTGCCGCAGGCCAGGCCGAGGCTGATGGTGACCGGCAACGCGCCCGCGGCGGTGGGCACCGGCTCACCCGAGACCACGTCGTGCAGCCGCTCGGCCAGCTCCGTCGCGAGTGGCCTGTCCTGCGGCGTGACCACCGCGAACTCCTCACCGCCGTAGCGGCCCAGCACGTCACCCTCGCCCAGCGCCCGCCGCAGACGGTCGGCCACCACCCGGATGACCTCGTCGCCGACCGGATGCCCGTACGTGTCGTTGATGCTCTTGAAGTGATCGATGTCGACCATGACGGCGGCGATCGGCGTGCGGTAGTCCCGGGCGTGGCGCAGGTGCCGGTCGGCCTCGGTGAAGAAGTGGTTGCGGTTGAAGACGCCGGTGAGCCCGTCGACGGTCGCCATCCGCCGCACCTGGCTGAACAGACGGGCATTCTCGTACGCGGTCATGCCCTGCCCGGCGATCGCGGCCGCGGTCTGCGCCTGGGCCTCGGTGATGGGCTGCTCGCGGGCCGACCCGACCAGCAGGATGCCGAACGGCTCACCCCGCAGCGACACCGGCACCGCCCACCAGCTGCGCGGCGAACCGAGCAGTTCGTCGATCGACTCTTCGCCGGGGGCCGCCGTGCGCGCTCGCGGGCCGGTCAGACCGAGCAGATCGGACGGTACGGAGAAGTGTTCGCCGACCCGGGCCGCGGCGCCGTGCGAGGCCGCTACGACCAGCCCGTCGGCTTCGCCCCGGCTCAGCAGCACGGCCGAGTTGCCGCCGACCGTGCGGGCCAGGCTGTCCAGCAGCCGCCGCATCACCTCGTCGGGGTCGAGTGACGAGCTCTGGTCGGCCATGGCCGCGCGCAGGGTCTCGGCCACGTCGCGCTGCCGGCTCGCGGTCTGCACCGCGACCTCCAGCTGGGCCGCCCGCGCGGTCTCCATCGACACCGCGATGTGGTTGGTGATGGCCTTGAGGATGGCCACGTCGTCGCCGGTGAACACGCCCTTGGCGATGCGGCTGTCCAGATAGACCAGGCCGCGCAGCTGCCCGTCGAACTTCAGCGGGGCGATCATGATGCTGCGCAGGCCGTGCGCCTGCATGCTGTGCGAGCCGAGCGCCGCGCCCTCCTCGGAGCCGGTCACCACCAGCGGCTCACCCGTCTCGAGCACCCGGTCGACCAGGGTCGCGCTGTAACCGGTGAACTCGTGGATCTCGCGGCCCTCGCCGTCGCGGCCCACGTGCGGCACGAGCTGGCCCAGGTCGCGGTCGAGCAGGAACAGGAAGGCCCGCTCGGCCCCAAGGAAGCGCAGCGTCTCGTCGAGCGCCACCCGGGCCAGCTCGCGCGGGTCGAGCACGGTCGCCGAGGCCAGGCTGACCTGCTGCAACGCTTCCAACCGGCGGCGATAGAGGGCGGCCGCCCCGCCCTCGGCGGCGTGCCGGCCGCCGGTGGTGACCAGGGGAGCGGGGCCCGGCTCGGGCTTGCTCTCGGGGAACTCCTCCTCGACCCACCGCACCCGCTGCGGCCACTGCTGCTCGGCGGCGATCGTGCGGGCCGCGATCGCCTCGTGGGCGGCCGGGGCCGGCTGGTTCAGCGCCTGGAACGCCCTCGCCCGTACGCGCGCCGCCTCGTACGTGATCAGTGGCGCGTCCATCGGCAGCAGGTCACTGTCCACCCCGGCCAGCGTGCGCACCGCCTCCTCGGGGCGGCCGCGCAGCAGTTCGAGGTCGGCCCGGGTGACCCGGTGGAACGCCCGCAGCGGCTTGTCGGTCGCCTTCTCGCCGAGCCGCCCGACCGCCTCGCCCGCGGCGGCCAGCAGCTCGGGACCGGCCGCGGCCCCGGCCCGGTGGCAGCGGGTCAGCCGGCCCAGCGCCTCGAAGACGTAGATCACCCGCTGCTCGGGGACGATCGACCCCGGCGTCAGGCCGAGCTCGGCGAACTCGGCCGTGAGCCGGTCGAACGGCTCGCCCAGCTGGTCCTGCTCGACCAGGGCGACCATCCGGGCCCCGTACAGGTTGATCAGTTGCATCGGGTTGTCGGGGTTGGCCCGCAGGAACCGGCGCAGCGCCTCGATGTGGGCGTTCGCCTGCTCGGCCCGCCCGCGCTGCGCGGCCAGCACCGCCTCGACCGCCCGGATGGCGTTGCCCTCGGCCTCGTTGCCCGGCCCGATCCGCGTCTTGGCCCGCTGCAGCCAGGCCTCGGCGTCGGCGGTGCGGCCGCGCTTGAAGAACTGCATGCAGACGCCGCCGACCGCGGTCAGGTAGTCGCCCAGCTCGAGCCAGCGTTCGTGCTCGATCAGCGCCTTGCCCCAGATCTGCGAGTCGTCGTCGCGTCCGCCGAGGTGGCTGCCCGCGCCGCGCTTCCACTCGACGTAGCCCACCAGCTCGGGGTCGCCGATCTCGGCGGCCACGGCCGCGGCCCGGTCGAACAGCCGGGACGCCAGCGCCGGGCGGGCGGCCACGTCAGCGATCACGCCGAGGCCGGCCATGTGCTGGGCGTATTCGCGGCCCGGGCCGAGCCGGTTGATCGGGTAGAGCGCGCGCAGGCTCATCATGGCCCGCATCAGGCGGCGCATCCGCATGGACAGCGCGAACGTGCCCAGGTCATAGAGGATGGCCTGCAGGCGGTAGCGTTCCCGGCTGCGGTCGCGGGCGGTGCCGAAGCCGACGTGGGTACGCCCCACGAACAGGCCGAGCAGCACCGACACCAGCGTGGTCAGCACCAGCCCGACCCGGCCGCGGGGGAGCGGCCTGCCCACTTCGGCGAGCCCCCGGCGTACGGCGTCGAAGGCCCGGTCCGGGTTCCACGAGCTGTTGTGCACCTGCGCCACCTGGGCCCGGATCTCGGCTCGGCGCAACTTGTCGGGCTCGTCGCGCAGCGCGTGGTCGAGGTGCCGCAGCGCCTCGGCGAACCGGCCGGTGCGGGCGCAGCTCGTGCCCAGCGCCACATAGAAGCCCGGCTGCGGGGCCAGACCGGCGCTCTCGGCCGCCTGCCGGGCCGCCTCGAGGAACGTGCGAGCCTCGGCCGGCGCGTGCTCGGCCAGGGCCAGCCGCCCGGCGTTGAGGCCGCTCAGGTGCACCCGGTCGGGCCGGCGGTGGGTCTCGCCGAGCGCGTAGTGCCGGGCCGTGGAATAGACGTAGCGGGGGTCGTCGAAGGTGGCCGCGTCGAGCATCTCGGCGATCCGCTGATGCATCCGGCGCAGGGCGGCGTCGTCGAGGCCGACCAGCAGAGCCTCGCGGATGCGGTCGTGCAGGAACCGGTATCCGCCGGTGCCGGCCGCGGTCACCAGCCGCCGCGACTCGGCCTCGGTCAGCAGGGCCCGCGCGTGCCGGGGGTCGATGGCGCAGACCGCCGCCACCAGCTCGGCCGGGAACCAGCGACCGGCCGTCGCGCCCGCCACCAGCAGGCGCCGGCTCTCTTCGCCGAGGCCGTCGATGCGCTGCAGCACCAGGTCGACGGCGTCGCCCGACAGCTCCAGACGGTCGAGCCCGGCCAGGTCGAGCCGCCAGCCCTTCCAGGTGGGCGCGATCAGCCCGGCGTCGAAGACCGCGCGGACGTACTCGCCGACGATGAACGGGTTGCCGCCGGCCCGTTCGGCCAGCTCGGCGATCTGGGCCCCGGGCAGGCTGACCCCGCCCAGGTGTTCCTCGACGAGCTGGATCACGGCGTCGCGGTCGAGCGGGCGCAGCGGCAGGCGGGTGTCCAGGGTGGCGTCCATGTCGGCGCCGAACCGGTCGAGCGCGGCCGCGCTGTCGGCGTCGTCCCGGCTGGTCGCGATCACCAGCAGCGGGGTGCCGGTGAGCCGGTTGGTCACCTGTTGCAGCACCCGGCGGGTCGGGCCGTCGAGCCACTGCACGTCGTCGATGTGCAGCACCGCGCCCTGGAACTCGTCGGCCAGCCCGACCAGGAAGGCGGCGACGGCGTTGACGAACTGTTCCTGCCGGTTGAGCTCGCCGATGCGGGGGGCCTGCATCAGGTCGGCCAGCAGCGGCGACAGCGTGCGCAGCAGGGGGCCACCGCGGCCCGCGGCCCGGGTCAGCCGCCCGATCGCGCGTTCCCGCTCACCGTCGGGGAGGCGTTCCACCGTACGGAGATAACGCTCGACCGCCCCGCGCAGAGGCGCCAGCGGCACCGGGTCGTCGGGCACGCACTTGCCGTAGAGGACCAGATCACCGTCCGACTTGACGGCGTTCGTCAGTTCCCGCACCAGCCGTGTCTTGCCCGCGCCGGCCGGGCCCTCGACGACGGCCGCCCCACCCGCGCCGTCCCGCGCCCGCAGCCAGCGGTTGGCCAGCGCGATCACCTCCTGGTCACGGCCGACCAGCAGGGTGGGCCCGATCGGGCGGACGCCCCGGCGGTCGGACGCCACCGCGAACCGGTCACCGGGCCGCTCGGCCAGCCGCCGCAGATCACTGAGCAGGCCGTCGCCGCTCTGGTAGCGGTCGTCCGGGTCCTTGGCCATCAGCGTGGCGATGATCGCGGCCATCGTCGGGGACAGGTCGGGGCGGGTCTCGCGGGCGTCGGGCACCGGCGCGGTGGCGTGCAGCCGGATCAGCTCGCCGATGTCGTCCGAGGCGTACGGGAGCCGGCCGGTGACACATTCGTGCAGCAGCACGCCGAGGGCGTAGAGGTCGGAGCGGCCGTCGACCGGCCGCTTGAGCATGCCGGTCTGTTCGGGGGCGCAGTAGGACAGCGTGCCCGCGATCCGGTCGTCGGCCCCACCCCGCCCGGCCAGCCCGAAGTCGATCAGGCGGCTGGTGCCGGTCCGCTCCACGATCACGTTGTCGGGTTTGACGTCACGGTGCACCAGGCCGGCCCGGTGGGCGGCGGCCAGCGGCCCCACCAGGTCGATGGCCAGGCGGAGGGCGTCGTCCTCGTCGAGCGGCCCGCGGCGCAGCACCTGCGACAGCGGCGCGCCGTCGATGTATTCGAGGACCAGATAGGCCCCGGCGGACGACCGGCCGACCTCGAAGATGCGCGGGAGCAGCGGGTGACCGACGCAGCCGAGCAGCGCCGCCTCCCGGCGGATCATGGTGAGAGCGTGCTCGCCGTCGGCCGCCGACAGCACCTTGAGGGCATAGTCCTCCCCGTGGCGGCGGACACGGTAGACCACCGTCTCGGCCCCACGGCCGAGCTGCGCGATCACCTCGAGGTCGGAGACCGACTCGGGTGTCGTCCCAAAGATGGCGGTCAACTCGTCCTTCCATTCCCGGCGGGCTATCCGGACGGTACGCCCCGCCCCTGGTGGGACACCACCTCCGCGGCGAATTCGATCGCTTGTCCAGCCGGTCCGGGCGGCCGTCGGGGCAGGTGGGCCCCGGGCGTGTTCCCGAACGTGCGGCGAAAGACATCGATGAACGTACTCGCCGACGACCACCCGCACCGGTGCGCCACTATGGTCACCGGCGCTCCGTCGGCCAGCAGCACCAGCGCGCGGTGCAGCCGGAGCTGGGTGCGCCACTGCGGAAACGTCATGCCCAGGTCGTGGCGGAACAGCCGGGACAGCGTACGGTCGCTCGCACCGACCACCCGTCCGAGCTGCGCCAGCGTACGGGAATCGCCCGGATCGTCCGTACGCCTGACCCTCGCCGTGGTGTTCCGGTCGGTCGCGTTCGTCGGCCTCGGAACGTTCGTCTCGCTCTACGCCCAGCACCGCCCTGGGCACGTCGTCGGCCGGCACCGCGGCACTGTTCGTCCGCTATCCGGGCGGCATCGGCGGCTCTCTGCGGGGCGGCCGCGCCACGCTCGGTTTGGCGTCGTGGGTGGCTGTTGCTCCCGGCCCCAGGTGCTACTCCTATCCATGGCCCGCCCTGCCAGGGGGACCACCACCCTAGTCCCCATTGTTTCGCGATTTGGGCGATCTTGGGGTGGGGCCTGTGGACAAGCCGGAATTGTGGACAACGGTTATCGGGCGGGGCTCAGGCGTAGCGTGGTCGAAGCCCGGCCCGCTGGGTCGGGTGCGCGTCGCCAGCCTGGTCTGCGTGCTGTCCCGGGTCGGCACAGTCAGCGGCACGACCCTTGGCTTGACCGTCAGTGCTGGCGGCCTGGCCGCCCCCTGATCGGCCACCTGGCCGACGTCACCTCACTGTGGACGGCTTTGCTCCCGCTGATCGTCATGCCTTCGCTGAGTGCCCTGATGTTCCACACCTGAGTGACCGAGGTGCGAAAAAATCTCACTCCTCAAACGGCGGTCGCGGGCTCATCATGAGGGGCATGGCGCTGACGATGCACACGGCCGCGGAACGGCCCGATCTGTGGGAGCGCGGCATTCCCTCGGCCGAGGTCTGGCCGGAGTACAACATGCACGGTGACCGGCTCGGTCCCTTGTGGGCGTACCTCGACGAGGAGCTGGCCGACTACCAGTTCGTGCTGTGGGACGACGAGACCGGGGCGGTCGTGGCCGAGGGGCACACCGGTCCCTTGTGGTGGGACGGCGACGACGCGAACCTGCCGGACGGCATCGACTCGGCCATCGAGCAGTGCTTCGCCCGTACGCGGGCCGGTGAGCCCGTGAACACGCTGTGTGCGCTGGCGGCCGAGACTCCGCGGGGCGGTCGCCGCCGTGGCCTGGCGCGTGAGTTGCTGACCGCGATGCGTGAGGTCGCGCGGCGCCGGGGGCTCACCCACCTGGTGGCGCCGGTGCGGCCGTCCTGGAAGGAGCGCTACCCGCTCACCCCGATCGAGCAGTTCGTGCGGTGGCGGCGGCCCGACGGGCAACTGCTCGACCCCTGGATGCGGGTCCACGAGCGGCTCGGTGCCCGGGTGTCGACGACGCTGCCCGAGTCGATGATCATCACCGGGACGGTGGGGGAGTGGGAGGAGTGGACGGGCATGCTCTTCCCGGAGAGCGGCGACTATGTCTTCCCCGAGGGCCTGGCGCCGGTGCGCATCGACGTGGCGGGCGACGTGGGCTCGTACTGGGAACCGAATGTCTGGATGGTCCACCCCGACCTGGGCTGAGTGGTCCCGCACGGGGACGCCCGTCTTGACGGGTTTCGAAGTGATTCAGCCGAACGGTGGAGCCGGGACCGCCGGGAACGTCAGCCGCGAATGCCGCACCGGCGCTGTTGCCCACAAGATCACTGCCGCTATCTTTAGCCGCCCGCATTCATCGGGATCAGGATCCACCCGTTCCGACTGCTCCAGGAGCCCGCCCCTCCATGGCTTTCCGTGCCACCGCCGTCGGCGCCCTCGCGCTCACGGCGATCATCGCTGCGCCCGTCGTCTACGCCCAGAGCAACGCCGAAGCGGCGCCTCAACCGGGCCCGACCAACCAGGCCGCACCGGCGCCGGAACAACTGGCCGTGGGTGCGCCCGGCCAGCTGATGAACCGGTTGTCGCGCGGCTGGGAGAACGCCACCATCACGCTGCTCGGCGACTCCACGGGCAACGACAAGGCGGAGTGGTTCTATCAGCTGGCGGCGTGGATCGCGCAGCGCTACCCGGATTACCGCACCACCTACCGCCTCTGGGACCACAACAAGCAGGCGTACGGCGCTCCGGTCGTGCTCACCGAGGGCAACGGCTGGCTCACTCTGTCGTTCTACAACGGCAGCGTCGGCGGCGCCAAGGCGGGTTATGCCCTGCAGGGCGACCGGTTCGACAAGCTGACCGCCCAGGGTGGCGACCTCTACCTCGTGAACTACAGCCACAACGAGGACAAGGAAACGGCGTACCCGACCTACCGGCGGCTCACCGACAAGCTCGCGGCCCAGTGGCCCAACCCCGAGATCGTGCCGGTCCTCCAGAACCCCGAGGGTACGCCGGGCAAGACCACGACCCAGCGGTACGCGCACACGGTGCGGCTGCGCGGCATCGAGGCCCTGGCCCGCGAGAACGGCTGGACCACGATCAACGCCTTCGGGCAGTTCGCCTCGGACAAGCGGCCGCTGCGCACGCTGGTCCCGGACGGCGTGCACCCCAACGCCGCCGGGCAGGCCCTCTGGCTCGCTGCCGCCAAGAACGCGTTCCTGCGCTAGGCGTGAGGCGCTACGCCAGCGCGGGCTCGGCCATCCGCACGATGTCGCGCCCGGCCGCCTTGGCCGCGTAGAGGGCGGCGTCGGCCCGGCCCAGCACGTCATCGTCGTCGGCGCCGGTCGCCACGGCCACACCCACGCTGACGGTGACGTAGCCGCCGGGCCCGTCCGGGTGCGGGATCCGCAGCCCCCGGATGCCGGCGCGCACCCGCTCGGCCAGGGTCCCGGCGACGGCCGGGTCGGCGTCGCCGAGCACGACGACGAACTCCTCGCCGCCGTAGCGGCAGGCCAGGTCGGTGCCGGCCCGGATCGTCCCGGCCAGGGCGGCGCCGACCTTGCGCAGGCACTCGTCGCCGGCCTGGTGGCCGAACCGGTCGTTGTACTTCTTGAAGAAGTCGACGTCGACCATCAGCACCGCGTATCCCAGCCCGGAGTGCCGCAGCCGGTCGTGGTGGGCGGCCAGCGCCTGCTCGAAGCGGCGCCGGTTGGCCAGCCCGGTCAGCGCGTCGGTCGCGCTCAGCTCCTCGAGCTTGGTGTTGGCCTCGGCCAGAGCGTGGGTCCGCTCGGCGACCCGGGCTTCCAGTGAGGCGTAGAGCATGGCGTTGTTCAGCGAGACGACCAGCTGGCCGGTGATGAGCTTGACCGCGTCCAACCGGTCGGTCGTGAACAGGCCACTGGTCTGGCGGTTGGCCAGCACGAGTACGGCCCGCAGGGCGTCACCCTGCACCACCGGCACGACCAGCAGCGAGCAGCGTTGCGCGCCGTTGAGGAAGGGGTCGCGGGCGAACCGGTCGTCGCGGGTCGCGTCCTCCACCAGCAGCACATCACGCGTGCGTACGGCGTACTGGACAGCGCTCGCCGGCAGCAGCCCGTAGACCTCGGCGCCCTCGATGTCGAGCTTGATCGCCCCGTCCGGCCCGCCGGGCAGGAACCATTCGCCGTCCTCGCCGCGCACCACGAGCACCACTTCGGACGCTCCGGTCAGCGCGGTCAGCTGCTCGACGATGGCCGCCCGCAGCGCGCCCAGGTCGGTGGCCGAGCTGAGCGCCTGTGACGCCCGCAGGATCGCCATCGTGTCCAGCTGGTCCGAGCGCAGCGCTCCGGTGACCCGCGACCGCGACCGGATGACCCGCTCGACCGGGCGCAGCGCCGGGTGGGCGGCGCGCAGCTGGTTCACCTTGCCGCTCGCGCCCCACTCCTCGTAGACCCGCAACGCCTCGGCGATGTGCAGCCGCCCGCCGGCCTCCAGGCCGACCGAGAAGTGCAGCCGGGCGGCTCGTTCCAGGATCAGCGCGGCGTGCCACGGCCGCTGCCGGGTCTGCGCGGCCTGCACGGCGTGGTCGAACGACACGTACGCGGTGGAGAGATCGTCCCGCAGCCAGGCCTCCTCGGCCGTCAGCCACAGCGCGAGGTGCCCGAAGTTGGCCGGGCAGTCGGCGGCGCGGGCGCGCATCCACTCCAGACTCGCGACCACCTCGGCCGTGCCCGGGTCGTCGGCCCGCTCCTCCGGCGGCAGGGTGTGCAGGCGGATCACGTGGCCCAGCGACGACAGCACGTGACCCTGGGTCGCCAGATAGCCGGGCAGCACGGCCATGGCGCGCCGGGCCAGGTCGGCATGCCGGCGAAGCACTTCGTCGTCGCCGAACACGGCCGCCGCCAAGGCCCGGCACAGGTGGAAGACGTTGGTGGTGAGCGCCTGCGGTGGCATGCCGGCCAGGTGGATGGCCTCGGCGAAGCCCGCGTCGTCGAGGGTGCCGGGCGGCAGCGTGCGGCCCTGCAGCGCGCGGGCCAGCTGCCGATGCGCGACCGCCACGGCGCCGAAGAACTCGTTTCCCGTACGGGCGTCGAAGGCCAGTGCCGTCTCGATGTCGGCGGCGTACTCGTCCACAGTGGCCGCCGATTCGAGCTGGCCCAGCAGAATGGCGTTCCAGGCGCCGCTGGCCATCTCGAGGTCACCGCCGCGCACCAGACCCTCGCAGCTGCGGCGCAGCGCGGCAATGGTGTCCTCGATCGGCTCGGTCCAGATCTGCAGCTGCATCGCGTGCCGATAGCGGGCCAGCGAGGTGAACGGCTCGTAGTCGCGGCGGTCGCTGACCTCGAGCACGTGCCGCCCGATCCGGGTGCCCGCCCGGTAGTCGTCGGTGTTCTGCAGCAGCATCATGCCCAGCGACGTCAGCGTGGCGCCGAGCTGCGCCGACGGGCCGTAGCGGACCCACATGCGCCAGCTCTGGATCAGCACCCAGCCGCCCAGCAGCCGCTCGCCGAGCAGGAAGCACATCGGCATGAGCTTGCCGTAGACGCGGCTCCGGGCGAGCACGCGCGGGTCGGTGATCTCGGGCCGGGCCAGGTCGGCCGCCAGGTCCAGCCGGTCGGCCCAGGCCAGGATCTCGCGCAGGAACTCGGGGATGCGCCGGCCGAACTCGGGCCCGGGCAGCTCGTCGCCGAGCCGGGTCAGCAGGTGGCGGCCCAGCTCCAGGCCTTCGAGCTGCCGGGACCGCTGAGCCAGGCTGCTCAGCTGCACGACGGCGACGGACGTCAGGCGTACGGGATCGGGGTCCGCTTTCTCCACCGCGGCGTAGACCCTGTCGGCCTCGTCGAGGCGCCCGAGCAGATAGAGCGCCCGGTGCCGGCGGCCGAGCACCTCGATCAGGCCGGGGTCGTCGTCCGGCCGGCCCAGCGCCAGGTAGGCCTCGACCGCCGCGGCCGCGTAGTCGTCGGCGGCCTGGTGGTTGCCGGCCGCGGCGGCGCTCTCCGCGGCCACACCGAACAGACCGGCCATGGTGTGTCGCTCGGCCGCCTCGGTGACCAGCCCGGCCGCCTCCAGGTACTGCTCGGCGGCCAGCACCGCGGTGTCCGGTCCGGTGGCGAGGCGGCGGGCCATGTCCAGCCGCATGCGCCGCCGGTCGTCGTCGGAGAGCCCGGCCAGCACGGCCCGCCGGACCCGCTCGTGCCGGAACGCGGGGCGGGCCGGGGCGGCGGCGTTGCCCGGGATGACCGTGGTGATGATGAAGTCTTCCTCCATCGCCGGGTACATCGGCGCCGGCATCTTCGTCAGCTCCATGCCGGCCGCCTGCGCGAAGACGAGGTTCGGCACCTCGTCCCCGGCGAGCAGGGCCAGCACGCGCAGCAGCCGCAGGGTTTCGGGTGGCAGGTGCTCGACGCGGTCGCGCAGCAGCCCGGCCACGTCGCTGCGGGAGGCCTGCCGGCGGATCCGTTCCTCGTCCCAGCGCCAGCCGTGCTCGCCGAGGGTCAGCGCCTCGCCGCGGCGCAGCGCGTTGGCCAGCTCCAGGGTGTCGGCCGGGTTGCCCGCCGCCCACGGATACAGCAGCCCGGCGAGGCGTTCGGCGTCGCCGCCGGGGAGTCGCAGCATCTCGCTCAGCAGGTCGGCCGACGCCTCGGCGGGCAGATTCTCGAGCCGCAGCACCGGGACGGCAGCGCCCCAGCGGCCGACGCTCACGTCGTCGGCCTCACCCGGGCGGAACGTGCCGACCACGAGCACACCCTCGATGCCCGGCTCGGTGAGGATCGCGTCGAGCAGGTCGAACGAGGTGGGGTCGGCCCACTGCAGGTCCTCGACCGCCATCAGCAGCGGCCGTTGCCGGCTCACCACGGTGGCCAGCAGGGAGACGACCGCCTGCCGCATCCGTACGGCGGCCCCGCCGTCCTCGGCCTCGGGGTGTTCCTCGTGGTCGCCGCCGAGCAGCGTGCCGAACTCGGGCAGGGCCGTGGCGATCAGGCCGGCGTTCGGGCCGAGGGCGGTCAGCAGCGGAGTGCGCAGCGCGGTCAGGGATTCCTGCGGCTCGGCCAGCAGCAGACGGCCGAGCCGGCGCAGCGCGCGCAGCACGGGCCCGGCCGCGGCGCCCAGCCGGGCCGGGTCGGCGCGGCCGATCACGAACCAGCCGCCACGCGTCGCCACGGGCCGGCGCAACGCGTTCATGAGAGCGGACTTGCCGACGCCGGCCGGGCCCGAGACGAGGATGCCGCGCTTGCCGCCGAGCACCGCCTCCTCCCACGCCGCCCGCAGCTCGATCACCTCGGTGTCACGGCCCACCAGAAGCGAGGGCGCGGTCAGACGCAACGGGAAGTCGCGCTCACCCAGAGGGAACGCGACCTCGGGCAGGTCGCACAGCCGGGCCAGGTCGTGAGCCAGCCCCTCGGCGCTCTGATAGCGGCGGTCCGGCTCCTTCTCCAGCAGCCGGGCCACGACCGCCGACAGCATCGGCGGGGTCTCGGGACGCAGCTCGGTCAGCGGCGCCGGCACGCGCAGCAGCAGGTCCCGGACGAGCTGCAGGTCGTCGTCGTGCACGAACGGCGGGCGCCCGGCCACCACCTCGTAGAGGGTCGCGCCGAGCGCGTAGAGGTCGGCCCGGTGGTCGACCGGCAGGCCGGTGCGCCCGGTCTGCTCCGGCGGCAGATAGGCCAGCGTGCCCTCGATCTCGCGCAGGTCGTTGAAGGCGGTCTGGTCCTCGCTGAACAGGCTGGCCACGTCGAAGTCGACGAGCACCGGGCGGCCGGTGTCGTCGAGCACGATGTTGACCGGGTTGATGTCCTTGTGCACCACCCCGCGGGCGTGCATGCCGGCGATGATCCGGGCCAGCCGGTGCGCCAGCCGGGGAACGTCACCCAGGCTGATCTCGCGCGCCGCGGCGGCGTAGGCCAGGGTCCGCCCGCCCTCGTCGACGAGCAGTTCGGCGTCCGGGTGGGTCCAGGCGGCCAGGCGGCCCACCCCGGGGATCCCGGCCAGCCGCTGCAGCAGGGCGTGTTCCCGGCGCCGGCGCATCGGGCCGCTCGCGCCGTAGTACTCCTTCCAGATCACGCTGGTCTCGCCGTCGGCCAGGTAGACCCGTTTGACCACGGTGCGTTCGGTCGACGAGAGCACGGCGTGGTAGGAGCCGGCTGTGGACAGCTCCGGGGGCTGCCCCTCCCTGCTCTCCACGCCCATCCGTCACCGCCCGCCTCACCCGTCCCGCCTCGACCGCGGGCTGCGCTAACTACCTGATCGGTCCGAACCGGCGCAGCGTGAGGAAACCACGTTTTAGATAGAGAACGTGAGCCGATGGACCGCCCCCGCGAGGGCCGCGTGCGGCCTGTTCGTCTTCGTCCTGGCCGCCCAGACCGGCGCCGCCCTGCTGCCCGGCGCGCGGCAACCGCTGACGTTCGCCTGCATGGTCACGCTCAACCTGGTGGGTGGCGTTTGCGCCGTACGGGCGTCGCGCGGCGGCAACCGCACGGCGTGGCTGATGGTCGCCGCGGGTCAGGGGCTCATCGTCGCCACCAACACGGCCATGGGGTCGGGGCAGTTCTGGCTGGGCTCGGCCTGCGGCATGGCCATGTACGCCACGTTCGCCCTGGCCGCCCTCACGTTCCCGGCCCAGGCCCTGCGCGGCTGGGCCCTGGCCGGCCTGGTCGGCGAGACCCTGGCGGTGCTGGGCTGCGGCTTCATGTTCGTCTGGTACTTCGTGCTGCGCCCGCACCTGGCCGAGCATGACTGGGCCCACTGGCCGCTCACCGTCGGCTTCCCGCTGGGCGACCTGCTGCTGCTCATCGGTATCGCGGCCGTGGTGCTGCGCGGCGGGCTCAACGCGTCCAGTCCGCCGCTCACGCTTCTGGTCGGCGGCCTGAGCGTCTTCCTGCTGGCCGACGCCGGGTTCAACGCGATCGGCGACGACGGCAACCACACGACCGGGCCCCTCGCGGCCACGATGATGGGGGCCCTGGCCGCCCTGTGCGTCGCGCTCGCCTCGCTCTGGCAGGCCGCCGTGGCGCAACGGGGCGGGCAGCAGGCCGCCGTCATGCGGCGCCAGTGGGGCGCCGAGTGGTTCTCCTACCTGCCCAACGCCGCCGTCGCCCTCGGCCTCGCCCTGATGATCGTCGTGACCGTGCGGCATGGTCAGCTCCTCACGTGGGGCGGGCTCGTGCTCGGCCTGATCGTGGTGACGGCCGGGGTCACGCTGCGCCAGATCGTCTCGCTGCGGGAGAGCCGGCAACACGAGACGAGCGACCCGCTCACCGGGCTCACCAACCGGGTCGGGCTCGACCGGCAGCTCGTACGGGCGGTGCGCCGGGGCGAGCCGATCGCGCTGCTGCTGGTCGACCTCGACGGGTTCAAGGCGGTCAACGACACCTACGGACACCGGGCGGGGGACATGCTGCTCGTCGAGTTCGCCTCGGTGCTGCGACGGTCCGTACGAGGAACCGATGTGGCCTGCCGGGTGGGCGGCGACGAGTTCGTCATCCTGCAGCGTGAAGTCACCGAGGCGGCCGACGCGCTGGCGCTGGCCAGGCGGATCCTCGCGACCGCGGCGAGCTCACCGGTCCCGGTCGGCGAGCACGCGGTCGTCGCGCGGGCCAGCGTCGGGGCGGCGCTCGCGGTGCCGGGGGAGACCGCGGACGACGTACGCCATCATGCCGACATCGCCATGTACCAGGCCAAGCGGGCGGCCGTGCACGGCGTCGTGCTCTACCAGGCCGGCATGATGGACCGCCGGGCTGACGACGCCGCGCTCGGCCGCGATCTCGAGGAGGCGGTGGAGAGCGGCCAGCTGCGCGTTCTCTATCAGCCGATGATCGACCTGGAGTCGGGGCAGCCGCTCGGCGCCGAGGCCCTGGTGCGCTGGCACCATCCGGTGCGCGGCATCGTCGGCCCGCTCGACTTCATCCCGGTCGCCGAACGCACCGGCGCCATCACCGGGGTCGGCTTGTTCGTGCTGGAACAGGCCTGCCGCGACGTGCAGGCCTGGCCCGACCACCTCTATGTGAGCGTCAACCTCTCACCCCGGCAGCTGCAGGACCGTACGCTCGTGCCGGACGTGCTCGGCGTGCTGCGGCGCACCGGCCTGTCCCCGTCCCGGCTCGTCCTGGAGATCACCGAATCGGCCATTGTGGATGACCGGATCGCCGTCCCCGCCCTCGAGACGCTGCGCTCCAAGGGGATCCGCATCGCGATCGACGACTTCGGCACCGGCTACTCGTCATTGCAGTACCTGAGCCGCCTGCCGGTCGACGTCCTGAAGATCGACCACAGCTTCGTGGCCGAGCTCGACGGCACCCGCCAGGGCTCGGCCATCACCGAGGCGGTGATCCGGCTGGCCGAGATCCTCGGGCTGACCACCGTCGCCGAGGGCATCGAGCGCCCTGCGCAGGCGGACGAGCTGCGGGCCCTGGGGTGCCAGGCCGGTCAGGGTTTCCTCTATGCGAAGCCCCAACCGGCCGCCGACGTGACCCGTTTCGTGGGCGCGTTGCTGCGTTAGTGCGCCTCCGGCTCCGTGGCGTCCTCGGGCTTCTCAGCCTTCTCGACCGACGTCGCGGGCTTCTCGACCGGCTTCGTGGCCTGGTCAGCGGGCGTCGCGGGCGGCTCGGCCGGCGCCGCGGGCTTCTCCGCCTCGTGCTCCGCGCCCGGCTTGCGGCGGTGGATCGTGTACGTCATCACGACCACGATGAGTGCGCCGACGATCAGGCCCAGGATGGCGCTGAAGATGGTGTTGACGAGCCAGCCGACCACGCCGCCGAGGGCACCCGTGGCGTCGTGGGCCGCCTCCTCCATGTGGTGCACGGCCTCGTAGAGGAAGTGCAGGCCCAGCTCGTCGGTGCCGACCAGCAGGATGTGGCCGCCGACCCACAGCATCGCGGCCGTGCCGACCACGGTCAGTGTGGTGAGCACCTTGGGCATCGCCTTGACCAGGCCCCGGCCGAACCCGGCGATCGGGCCCGGGCCCTGCGAGAGGCGCAGACCGGCGTCGTCCATCTTCACGATCAGGCCGACCGCGCCGTAGACCACGACGGTCATGACCAGCGCGACCAGGGCCAGGATGGCCAGGCGCGACCAGAACGGCTCGTCGATGACCTCGTTCAGGGTGATGACCATGATCTCGGCCGACAGGATCAGGTCGGTGCGGACCGCCCCCGAGACCAGGGTCTTCTCGTCCTTGGCGGCTTCGTCGTCGTGCGCGGCGTGGCCGGAGACCTTGGCCCACACCTTCTCGGCGCCCTCGTAGCACAGGTAGGCCCCACCGAGCATGAGGATCGGCGTGAGCAGCCACGGCACGAACTGGCTGAGCAGCAGGATCGCGGGCAGGATGATCAGGAACTTGTTGCGCAGCGACCCGATCGCGATGCGCTTGATGATCGGCAGCTCGCGCGAGGCGGCCAGCCCCTGCACGTACTGCGGGGTGACCGCGGCGTCGTCGATGACAACACCCGCCGCCTTGGCGCCGGCCTTCGCGGCGGCCACCCCGACGTCGTCGATGGAGGCGGCCGCGGCGCGGGCCAGCACCGCCACATCGTCCAGCAGGGCTACGAGTCCACCGGCCAAGGCGAGTCCTTCCAGGGGTCGGTCAGTGTCCGTGCCGGCTCATTGTCGCCCACGGCGCCGACCCGGGGCATGTCAGGTGCCGAAGCGGCCGGTCAGCGGCGGGTCCCAGAACACCCGGATCCCCGCGATCCCGTCCGTCCGGCAGTCCAGCACCGCCACCCCCATCGGCTCGCCCCACTGGTGCACGCGGGCCGCCGGCTGCCCGTTGGCCACCACCGGTTCCATCCGCCATTCGCCCGGCTCACCCACGGCCGCGGTCAGCACCGGCAGGCAGCTCGCGACGCCGTCGAACCGGTCACCCTGGGGCCGCAGATCGAGGACGGCGTCGCGGCGCAGCAGGGCGGCCAGTCCGCTCACGTCGGCCGTCCGGAACGCGGTCATGTACGCCTCCAGTTGCCGTTGCGCCTGGGGGCTGCGAGGTTCGACGACGTCGTCGGGGTGGGGCGCCACCTCGGCCAGGCGGGCGCGGGCCCGCTGCAGGGTGCTCTTGACCGCGCCCGTGCTCAGGTCCAGCATCTCGCCGACCTCGGCCGCGGGGAAGGCGAGCACATCCCGCAGCAGCAGGACGGCCCGCTGGCCCGCGGTGAGGGTCTGCAGCCCGGCGACGAAGGCCAGGCGCAGGTCGTCACGGTCATCGGCGTACGGCTGGACCGGGAACACCTCGGCCGGCGGCGGGTCCTGCCGGCGCTTGTCGATCGCGGACAGGGCGACGTTGGTGGCGATGCGGTGCAACCACGTGCGTACGGAGGAACGCTCTTCGAACCGGTCCCACGCCCGCCAGGCCCGCAGGTAGGTCTCCTGCACCGCGTCCTCGGCCTCGTCCCACGACCCCAGCATGCGGTAGCAGTGCCCGGTCAGCTCGCGCCGCAACGGCTCGGCGGCGTCGGTGAACGCGGTGGTCATCAGCCCAGTGTGCGGCGCAGCCATCGTCCCGCCCTCGCGATCGCGTCGTCGGCCACCGGGGAGTTGCCGGCCGCCATCTGGAAGGTGTGCAGCTGGCCCGGGAACTCGTCCAGCACCACCTGGGGAGCCCGCGCCGCCAGCAGCCGGGCGTCGGCGAGCAGGGCCTCGTCGCCGCCGACCTGCACATAGGTCGGTGGCAGTTTGCCCAGGTCGGCCCGGGACGGATCGTACGGATCCTCGGCGCCGGCCAGGTAGGCGGCGGCGAGGCCTTGGATCAGCTCCGCGGTGAAGAACGGGTCGCCGGTGGTGGCACGTTCACCGGTGAAATCGACCCACGGCGAGAACAGCACCAGGGCCTCCGGCGGGTCCTCGCGCAGCGCCAGACCGAGCGCGAGGGTGGCGCCGCACGAGTCACCGGCGATCGCGACCCGGCCCGGCAGCGCCCGGTAGATCACGCCGAGCTGGTCGAGCTGGGCCGGGAAGACGTGCGCGGGCACCAGCCCGTACTCCACGACCAGCGTGTTCCGGCCGGCGGCGAGCGCGAGATGGCCGAACATGCGCCGGTGGGTGGCGATCGACCCGCTGACGAAGCCGCCGCCGTGGACGGCCACCAGCACGGAGTCGCCCGGGGCGCCGGGCGGGCGCAGCCACAGGCCCAGGTCGCTCATCTGCTCGTCCAGGCCCGTGGGCTCGGTCGTGAGCGACTCCCAGGCCCGGGTGTCGTCGCCGGCGGCCCGTTCCTGCCACAGCCGCCGGTTGAGGTCGGTCGTTGTCGTCATGCCGGTACAGACCGGGAAGGGGCCGGAAAGGAATCGGTAGGGTGACCGGCATGCAGCTGAGTTCCCGCGTCGACCACGCCGTCGTGTCCGGCACCTTCAGCCTCGACGGGCAGACCTTCGACGTCGACAACAACATCTGGGTGGTCGGCGACGACAGCGAGTGCGTGGTGATCGACGCGCCGCACGACGTGGACGCGATCATGGCGGTGGTGGGGGAGCGGGAGGTACGGGCGATCGTCTGCACCCACGCGCACGACGACCACGTCCGCGTCGCGCCCGCCCTGCGTGACCGCACCGGCGCCCCGATCCTGCTGCACCCGGCCGAGCGGCCGCTGTGGGAGCTCACCCACGGCACAGACGTCGCCTGGGACAGAGACCTGGCCGACGGCGAGAAGATCGAGGTCGGCGGCACGGCGCTGACCGTCCTGCACACGCCCGGCCACGCGCCCGGCGCTGTCTGCCTCTACTCGTCCGACCTGGGCTGCGTCTTCACCGGCGACACCCTCTTCCAGGGCGGCCCCGGCGCCACCGGCCGCTCCTACTCCGACGCCGACCAGATCGTCGCCTCGATCCGGGCCACCCTGTTCGTCCTGCCCGGCGAGACGGTGGTGCACACCGGCCACGGCGACGACACCGCCATCGAGGCCGAGCGCAGCAACCTGTCCTGAGCGTCGAGACGACGCCCTGTTCCGCCGAGCGTGGGGTGAGGTGAACACGCGGCCAAGACAGGGGAGCAAAACTTGATCTGTTCCAGATTAGGGGTCTAAGGTCTTCCCCGTGACGTCCGACCTCGCGGCGCGGCTGCGGGCGGTATCGTTGCGCGTGACCCGGCCCCGGCCGGCGGTGCTCGCGGCGCTTCGGGACCACCCGCACGTCGACACCGACACGGTGATCTCGCTGGTGCGGTCTGACCTTCCCACGGTCTCCCACCAGGCGGTCTACGACGTGCTGCGCGCGCTCACCGAGGCGGGCCTGATCCGGCGGATCGAGCCGGCCGGCGCGACCGCCCGTTACGAGACGCGGGTGGCGGACAACCACCACCACGCCGTGTGCCGCTCGTGCGGGGCCATCGCCGACGTGGACTGCGCCGCCGGTCACTCTCCCTGTCTTACCGCCTCCGACGCTCACGGGTTCGTGATCGACGAGGCGGAGGTCGTCTATTGGGGCACCTGTCCCGACTGTTCGGAAGGAAAATCATGAGCGACGCCCAAGACCCGAAGGCCTCCGGCTGCCCGGTCGCGCACGATTCCGTGACCGCGCACGGCAGCGAGAGCGAGAACCCGGCGATCGATTCGCCCACCCCCAAGACCGGCGGCCGCCCCCGTACGAACCGGGACTGGTGGCCCAACCAGCTCGACCTGTCGGTGCTGCACGCCCACTCCTCCAAGGGCAACCCGCTCGGCGAGAACTTCGAGTACGCCAAGGAGTTCGCCAAGCTCGATGTCGAGGCCCTCAAGCGCGACATCGCCGAGGTTCTCACCACCTCGCAGGACTGGTGGCCGGCCGACTTCGGTCACTACGGCGGTCTGATGATCCGCATGTCGTGGCACGCCGCGGGCACCTACCGCATCCAGGACGGCCGCGGCGGCGCCGGTGACGGCGGGCAGCGCTTCGCCCCGCTCAACAGCTGGCCCGACAACGCCAACCTCGACAAGGCGCGCCGCCTGCTCTGGCCGGTCAAGGCCAAGTACGGCCAGAAGATCTCGTGGGCCGACCTGCTGGTGCTCGGCGGCAACGTCGCCCTGGAGTCGATGGGCTTCGAGACCTTCGGCTTCGGCTTCGGCCGCCCCGACGTGTGGGAGCCCGAGGAGATCTTCTGGGGCCCCGAGGACACCTGGCTCGGCGACGAGCGCTACGCCACCGAGAGCACCATGACCGAGGGCGTCGGCGCCACCGAGATGGGCCTGATCTACGTCAACCCCGAGGGACCGAAGGGCAGTGCCGACCCGGCAGCGGCAGCGCACTTCATCCGCGAGACGTTCGCCCGCATGGCCATGAACGACGAGGAGACCGTGGCGCTGATCGCCGGCGGCCACACCTTCGGCAAGACCCACGGCGCGGGCATCGCCGACAACCACGTCGGCCCCGAGCCCGAGGGCGCCGAGCTCGAGACGCAGGGCCTGGGCTGGCTGAGCACCCACGGCAGCGGCAAGGGCAAGGACACCATCACCTCCGGCCTCGAGGTCACCTGGACCGACAAGCCGACCCAGTGGAGCAACCGGTTCTTCGAGATCCTGTTCGGCTACGAGTGGGAGCTCACCACGAGCCCCGGCGGCGCCAAGCAGTACGTCGCGAAGACCACGGACGAGATCATTCCCGACGCGTACGACTCGTCGAAGAAGCACCGGCCGACCATGCTCACCACCGACCTGTCGCTGCGGGTCGACCCGGCGTACGAGCGGATCTCGCGCCGTTTCCTGGAGAACCCGGACGAGTTCCGGCTGGCGTTCGCCAAGGCCTGGTACAAGCTGCTGCACCGTGACATGGGCCCGGTCAGCCGCTTCCTCGGCCCGTGGGTGGCCGAGCCGCAGCTCTGGCAGGACCCGGTTCCCGCCGTCGAGGGCGCGCTGGTCTCGGAGGCCGACGTCACCGCGCTCAAGGCCAAGGTGCTCGACTCCGGCCTGTCCGTGGCCGAGCTGGTCTCGACCGCGTGGGCCTCGGCCGCCTCGTTCCGCTCGACCGACAAGCGCGGCGGCGCGAACGGCGCCCGCATCGCCCTCGAGCCCCAGCGCAGCTGGGAGGTCAACGCCGCGGCGGCGCCCGTGGTCGAGAAGCTCAAGGGCATCCAGCAGGAGTTCAACGCCGCCGGCGGCGCGCAGATCTCGCTGGCCGACCTGATCGTGCTGGCCGGTTCGGCCGCGGTCGAGAAGGCGGCGTTCGACGCCGGCGTCAAGGTGACCGTGCCGTTCCACGCCGGCCGCACCGACGCGACCCAGGAGCAGACCGACGTCGAGTCGTTCGCCGTCCTCGAGCCCCGGGCCGACGGTTTCCGCAACTACCTGCGGCCGGGCGAGAAGACCCAGCCCGAGGTGCTGCTCATCGACCGCGCCTACATGCTCAACCTGACCGCGCCCGAGATGACGGTCCTGGTCGGTGGCCTGCGCGCGCTCGGCAACAACGTCGGCGGCAGCGCCCACGGCGTGCTCACCGACAAGCCGGGTGTGCTCACCAACGACTTCTTCGCCAACCTGCTCTCCCCGGGCACCCGCTGGAAGGCGGCCGAGAGCGGCGAGCACCTGTACGAGATCCGCGACCTCGCCACCGACTCGGTGAAGTGGACCGCCACCGCGGTCGACCTTATCTTCGGTTCGAACTCGCAGCTGCGGGCCCTGGCCGAGGTCTACGCGAGCGCCGACGCGACCGAGAAGTTCGTCACCGACTTCGTCGCCGCCTGGACGAAGGTCATGGACGCCGACCGCTTCGACCTGGCCTGATCCACCCATCAGGGAAGCCCGCCGCGAGCCGCTACGGCCCGTGGCGGGCTTTTCTTGTCGGTTGCCACGTCAGTGGTTGACGGTGGCTCCGAGCAGCGCGGTATAGCGCGCGAGCGTCCGGATGGGGTCGAGAACCGGCACCGGTACGGCCTTGCGGATGGGATCGAGCTCGCTCGACCAGAACGTGCACGCGACAAAGATCGCCTGGGCCTCCCCGTCGCGCCAGACGCGTTCGGCGATGGCCGGGCCGGCGGTACGGATCGCGGCCGTCATGTTCGCCAGCACCTGCTCGCCCGTGATGCGTGCCCGTTCCGCGGGGTCAAGTCCGCGCTCGGAGTCGACCTCGTCACCGGGCCGTTCGACCGGCACCGGGGCGCTCGGGCCGAGCAGGTCGAGAACACCGTAGTCGCGGGCCAGGCGCCGGATCCAGTTCGCGTCCTGCGGCAGGTTCTCACCCGGCCCGGAGGCGACGCCCGGATAGAGCACGGAGAACCGGCCGAACGATGGCGCGATCCGGGCCGCCGCCTCGAAGGGCCCGGTCACCGGCGTGGCGACCAGCTCTTTGGCCTGGCGGACGGCCGGGTCGGACGCGCAGGCGATCCCGATCGCGTCGAAGCCCTCCTCGTCTCCCTCGCGCACCGCCCGGAGCAGCGGGGAGATCAACACGTCCTCGGCCGGCAGATAGGCGCTGACCGGAAGCTCGGGGAGATGGCGGACGACCACCTCGGTGTCCGGGCCGACCGCGGCCTGCGCGATACGCCGGTCGCGCTCGGCGTGCATGTCGGTGCCGAGAGGGTCGATGAGCAGGATCCGTGCCATGGTCCGCCTTCCGCCGAGCTTGTCACCTCAGTGAACAGGGGCCGGACCGCGGCTGTCGATCTTCATCTCTCCTGGTGGTCGCCCCAGGTGGCCATCTCGCCGCCGGCCAGGCAGACGATCAGGAAGCCGTCGGGGGACGTCACCGCCCACGACTCGACGTCGGCGTGGGGGCAGATCAGCAGCTCGGCGCCGCTCGTGAAAGAGATCGTCAACTCGCCCGCCTCACCGGTGCGGGCCGCTCGCACCTCGTCACCGAGCAGGGTGGCCAGGTCGTCCGAGGGATGTTCGCCGGGCTCGACGATGATGCGGCCGGCGCCGGGGGCGGCGAGCTGCACGGCGGTCTCGACCAGCACCTGGCCGCCGCCGGTGAAGCTCAGCACAAAATGGTGACCCAGGCGGACGAACTCCAGTCGCCGGCCCGCGAGAAGCTCGAGCGATCGTCCCTGGCGCGGGCGCCGCCCGGCGCCCATGTCGGTGACCATGACCGGCAACATCTTTTACCTCCCCGGAGCGTCCCCGTGTCTGTGTCGAGCAGGAACGTATCCAGGGTTTTCATAACGGGGCCTTAAAGGTCCCGAAAAGATTCCTAGGCGGCGGCGAGCAGGCCGGACAGGCGGCGCAGCAGCTCCTGCGGGTTGAACGGCTTGATCATGTAGTCGTCGGCTCCGGCCGAGTAGCCGAGCTCGATGTCGCTGTCGTTGACGCGGGCGCTGAGGAACAGCACCGGAATGGTGGCCGTGCCGGCGTCGCGGCGCAGGTTCTCGCAGACCTCGAGGCCGTCCATGGCCGGCATGTTGATGTCGAGCACAGCGGCGTCGGGCCGGTGCGCGGCGGCCAGCTCGACCGCGGTCCGGCCGTTGGCGGCGTGCAGCGTGCGGAACCCGGCGACCTCGAGCTTCCACGCGATGAGGTCGCGGATGTCCTCGTCGTCCTCGGCGATCAGCACGACGGGCGCGGTGGTCGTCATGTTCATGGCTGCTCCTCGATCCGGGGGTGTGTCGCAACTGCCCGGTAGATCGACGGCGGCGAGCCCCGGAACAGGCAAGCGAAGGTTGCGGGAAAGTAGCCGCACCCTACGTTCAGTGACCGTCACCCAGAGTGGTGAAAATCCGTTCGCGGAGGCGTTCAGCGTCCGGATGGTGCAGGTCTTCGAGGATCGCGAGCGCTTCCGACCAGGCCTCGCGGGCCCCGGCCGGGTCACCCTCGGTGAGCTTCGCCTCGCCCAGGTGGACGAGCGCTTCGGTCTCGTTGAACCGGTCGCCGACCTCGCGGAACAACTCCAGCGCCCGCCGGTAGCAGTCGATCGCCTCGGCCTGCCGGCCCAGATGGTGGTATGCGTAGCCGACGCTGTCCCAGGTGTTGGCCTCACCGACCCGGTTGCCGATCTGCTGGTGCAGCGCGAGCGCGGCCTGACACCGGACGAGGGCCTCGTCGTGCCGGCCGAGCGCGATCAACGACCACCCGATGTTGTTGAGGGCGCGGGCCTGCCCGGCCCGGTGATCCAGGTCCCGGTATTCGGCCAGCGCGCGTTCGGCCTGGTCGAGCGCCTCGGGGTGACGGCCCTGACGCTCGTAGATCTGACCCAGGTTGAGGTGTGTGCGGGCCAGCCCGGCGTGGTCGCCGTCGGCCGCGAACAGCCGCAGCGTGTCGTCGAGGTGGCGGTACGCGTCGTCGTAGCGCCCGGTGCGGGTGTAGGCCCGGGCCAGTCCCCGGTGCGCGTGCGCCTGCCCGGCCCGGTCGCCGAGCCGCCGGGCCGCCGCCAGGGCCGCCTCGTGGGTCTCGATCAGCTCGTCCCACCGGCCGACGCGGTCGAGCACGTTGGTCAGCGCCGAGGCGAGCTGCCAGGTGTAGGTGTCGGGCCCCAGCCGGATGACGCTCAGCAGCACGTCGCGTTCGGCGGCGAACCATCGGGTGGCGGCCGGTTTGGTGCGCAGCGGCGTGATCGCCGAGCCCGGCGCCGGGGCGGGCATCGGCAGGGGGTCGCGGTGCGGGTCGAGCAGCAGGGCCGCCTCGTGCGCGGTGTGCAGGTAGTGATCGAGCATGCGCCGGGCCGCCGACTCCCGGTCACTCTCGGCGTCGGTCGAGGCGGCGAGTTCGGACGCGTACGCCCTCAGGAGGTCATGGAACGTGAAGCGTCCCGGCCGCGGTTCGCTGATCAGGTGGGCGCCGACCAGTTCGGCCAGGTGCCCCGCGGTCTCGGCCGGCGACCGCCCGTTGAGCGCGGCGGCCGCGGGCGCTCCGATGTCGGGGCCGGGATGGGTGCCCAGCAGCCGGAACAGGCGCGCGGCGGGCGGGCCGAGGCGCTCGTACGACCAGGAGAACACCGCCCGGGGGTCGGTCGCCGGATCGTCGTCGGCCAGCGGCGCCAGCCCCGAGAGCTGGTCGACGAGCGCGGTCAGCGGGTGTTCCGGGTGCATGGCGGCGCGGGCGGCGACGATGGCCAGGGCGAGCGGCAGCCGGGCGGTCCGGGCGAGGATCCGGTCGACGGCCTCGACCGGGGTCAGACGGGCGGCGCCGAGCCGGCGGGCCAGCAGCTCGCGGGCCTCGGCGACGGGCAGCACGTCCAGGCCGAGCGGGTGCGCCCCCTCGATCGCGATCAGACCGGCGAGGCGGTTGCGGCTGGTGAGCACCGTGCGGCAGCCGGAGGAGCCGGGCAGCAGCGGGCGTACCTGCTCGGCGTCGCGCGCGTTGTCGAGCAGCACGAGCATGCGGCGGCTGGTCATCAGGCTGCGGTAGAGATTGATCTGCTCGGGCAGGCCGGGCGGCACCCGCTGCGGGCTCACCCCGAGCGCGTCGAGGAAGCTGCGCACCGCCTCGGCCGGGGTGACGGCGGCGCCGGTCGGGTCGAAGCCGCGCAGGTTGACGTAGAGCTGGCCGTCGGGGAAACGGCCGGCGACCCGGTGTGCCCAGTGCACGGCCAGCGCCGTCTTGCCCGCCCCGGCCGTGCCGGCGATCACCGTGATGGTGACGGTTCCGGCCGGGTCGAGCAGCCGGTCGAGCTCGCGCAGGTGGCCGGCCCGGCCCGCGAACACCGGGGACGCCGCCGGCAGGAGGGCCGGGGTGACGTCGACCGGCGGGTTCAGGGCGGGCTCGTCGCGCAGGATCTCCGCGTGCCGGCGGCGCAGGACGGCGCCGGGGTCGAGCCCGTACTCGTCGCGGAGCCGCCGCGCGGTCTGATGGTAGGTGTCGAGCGCGTCCGAGCGGCGTCCGTCGCGGTGCAGGGCCAGCATCAGCGCCCCGGTCAGCCTCTCCCGCAACGGGTGTTCGCGCACCAGCCCGGTCAGCTCGGGCACGGTCCGGTGGTGTTGCCCCGCGGCCAGCTCGGCCTCGGCCCAGTCCTCCCAGGCCGACAGCCGCTCCTCCTCCAGCCCCGCACCCACGCGGTCGCGCAGCCGGTCGGAGGCCACGTCGGCCAGCAGCGGGCCGCGCCACAGCGCCAGCGCCTCCCGCAGCGCCGCCGCCCGGGCTTCCGGATCGGCGAACTCACGGGCGCGGGCGACCAGGTCGCGGAAGCGGTGGGCGTCGACCCGGCCGGGTTCGACCTCGGCCGCGTACCCCTCTCCGCGCCGGACCAGACGGATCCCGCGGCCGCCGTCGCGTTCCGGGTCGAGGGCGGTGCGCAACCGGGCCACATGGGACTGGAGCGTGGCTGCGGCGGTGTGCGGCGGGTGCCCCTCCCACAGCAGGTCGAGCAGGCGGTCGAGGGGCACCACCCGGCCGGCCTCGAGCAGCAGCAGGCCGAGAGTCAGGCGCTGGCCGCGGCGCTGCCCGAGGGCGAGCGGCTGCTGGTCGTGCCGCACCTCCAGCGGCCCCAGAAGCCGGAAGTCCATCAACGGCACTCTATCAATGGCCGGGCGTGTCAAGTCGGTGTCAAGACGCGTAACCGACTCTGGGTGTTCTGCACGTGACGAACAGTCCGCGCACACGGGGGAGTTACATGAGAACAATGAAGAATCGTCCCTCCACGGGGGAGGGACGATGACCCTGTCCTATCCGATCGACACCTGGTTCCCCGCGACGTCACCGGTCGGCGACCGGCTGCGGAGGCTGCGCACCCGGGCCGGCCTGACCCAGGAACAACTCAGCGCGCGGGCGGGAATCGCGCCGCGCACCATCCAGAAGCTGGAGGCCGGTCAGGTCGCGGTGCCCCGGGTGAGCACCCTGGCCCGGCTGGCCGAGGCCCTGCCGGTCGACGACGGGCCGGCGCCCGCACAACTGCCCCGGGCCGGGGCGGTGTTCGCGGGCCGGGCGGCGGAGCAGGACCTGCTCGACTGCTGGATCGGCGCTCCGGACGGGGCGCCGGTCGTCGTGGTGGGGCCGGCCGGGGCGGGCAAGTCGGCCCTGGTGCTGCGCTGGGCCCACACGGCCCGCCACGATTTCGCCGACGGGCAGCTCTACGCCGACCTGCACGGCTTCGACCCGCACGGGCCGCCGCTGCCGCCGACCGCGGTGCTGGCCGGATTCCTGGGTGCGCTCGGGGTGCCGCCGGAAGCCGTACCGCCGGGTGAGGAGGAACGCTCGGCCCGGTTCCGCAGCCTGGTCGCCGACCGTCGCCTGCTGGTGGTGCTCGACAACGCGGCCGGGGCGCGGCAGATCCGGCCGCTGCTGCCCGGGTCGGCCGCCTGCGCGGTGGTGGTGAGCAGCCGCCACCGGCTCGACGACCTCGTGGTCCACGAGGGGGCACGCCGGTTGACCCTGGGCGGGCTGAGCCGGGCCGAGGGCCGCGAGGTGCTGGCCCGTCTCGCCGGCCCGGAGCGGGCGCGCGAGGCCGAGCACGTGCTGGACGCGTGCGGCGGCCTGCCGTTCGCGATCAGCCGGGCCGGGGCTCACCTGAGCGGCGGTCCACGGTGGACGACCTCGATGGGTGCGGCGCTGGACGGCTCGTGGCGGGCGCTCTCCGGGCCGGCGGCGGCGCTGCTGGCCCGGCTCGCCCGCCGGCCCGAGCCGGTGGTCGAGGTGCGCTCGCCGGACGGCCCGGAACGGGCCGCGCTGGACGAACTGTGCGCGCTGCACCTGATCGCCGAAACCGCACCCGACCGCTACACCTTCCACCCGTTTGTGCGGGAGCACGCCCGAAGTGCGGGTGAGATGCGGGGCGCGGACGTGTTCTGACCACCCCCTCCTCGGCGACGCTCGAGGCCGGACGTGAGAGGGAGGTGAAACACATGCCGATCGACCAGGAGTACATCGAGGAGCCGGTCACCGCGGTGCCGGACACCGAGGTGCAGGCGACGCCGAGCGAGGACGAGGTCGTCGAGGAGACGCTCGCCTACGAGGTGATGCTGCTGCAGACCTCCTACTACTAGGAGACCTGCGCGTCTGAAGGCGCCGGGGCCTGACGGGCCCCGGCGTCGCGGCCCGCGAGACGTTCGAGGTGCAGAGATGAAAGTACGACTCAACAGCGCGGTCAGCCTCCTTCCCCCGTCGGACCCGGGACGACGCTGGACCGCCGAGAACCTGCTGGAGCGCCACCGCTACCAGGTGTCGGACGCCGCCGCGGCCGCGCTCGTCGCCGCGGTCCGCCCGCAGGACAGCGCCGAGCTCGCCGAGCGCCTGGCGCGGCCGGGCCGCCCGGTGACGTTCTGGACCCGGATCGTGGACAGCCTGCTGCGCACCGGACTGATCGTGGACCCGGCGGCCGAGGAGGCCGACCCGCACGCCGCCTGGCTGACCTCGGTACGGGCCGCCTGGGCCCGCTACGGATGGCGCGAGGCGGCCGAATACCACGCCGTCACCTTCGACTACCCGTGTCTCGACTACACCGATCTCAAGGCGGCCAACGCCGCCGACCAGGGCCGGATGCGGGGCTACCAGAGCCGCGAGGCGGACGACGACCGTTGCAAGCTCGACCACGCCGACCGGCCCGGGCTGCCGCTGCCGGAGACGTCGCCCGAGCTGGTGACCGGAACCGCCGCGCAGGTGTGGGGTGAGCGGCCGGCGGGGGTGCCGCTCACCCCGGACGCCTTCCGCACCGTGCTGTCGCTGGGTTTCGGGGTCGTCGGCGCGCGGGTGCCGCGCACGGACTCGGCGCCGCTGCTGTTGCGTACGAGCCCGTCCGGCGGCGGCCGCAACCCGTCCGAGGGTTACGTGCTGGTCCGGGACGTGCCGGAGGTCGAACCCGGCTGGTACCACGTGACGCTGCGGCCGTTCAGCCTGCGCCGGTTGCCGGCCGAGCCACCGGACGAGGACGCGCTGCGGCGGATGTTCCCGCACTCGGTGGCCCGCTATCCGTTCCGGGCCCGTGCCATCACCGTGCTCACCAGCGTCTTCGAACGCAACATGTACCGCTACCGCGAGCCGCGCACGTTCCGCACGGTCCACATGGACGCCGGGCACATCGCCGGGACCATGTCGATGGCCGCGCGGTCGCTGGGGGTCGCGGCCGGCATCGGCTACTGCGACCGGGCGGCCGAGATCGAACGTGTGCTGGGCCTGGACCCGATGACCGAGGGCTACATGCTCACGGTCGTCCTGGGCGACGGGACGGCGGTGCGCCATGCCCGCGACTGAGCCGGTCATCGCCCGCCGCTACACGCGCAGCGACCCGCGCGGCTCGTACCCGCGCATCACCGGGGCGCCCGAGCCGGCAGTCAACCGGGTCGCCCTGTTCTGGCGCCCGATCGTCGATCTGACCCCGAGCCCGCACGCCGGGCTGCGGATGCGCATGCTCCACCCGGTCGCGCGGTGGCTGGCCGAGCCCAAGGACGGGCGCATCGTCTGGTTCTCCCGCATCGGGGTGCCCGGCCTGCGGCGCCAGGTGCTGCGGCACGCCGGGCTCGACCCGTACGACTGCTCCGGCCCGCCCGGGCTGGCCGAGGATCTGCGGACCCCGGACTGGCGCAACCTGGTCGCCGTGCTCGAGCGCTTCGGCGAGCTCGACGACCACCTGCGCGCGCTGGTCGTGTTCCACCTCGCGCAGCTCTCGTTCACCGAGTACGCGCTGCGGCTCACCGGCGACGTCGAGCCGACCGGCGAGGCAGGTCGCGACCACTACGCCTACCAGGTGGCGCGGGCCCATTCGCGGGTGCCGGGGCACACCGACCGGGCCGTACGGGTCTTCGAGCGGATCGCGAGCACGACCCCCGACCCCCGTCTGGCCGTGCTCGCCGCCGCCCAGGGCGTCAGTCACGCCGTACGGGGAAAGGGTGAGACCGCCCTGGCGCACCGGTTCGAAGGTCTCGGGCTGGCGGTGGAGATGGCCGCCGACTCGTGGCACGGTCACCTCGCCCGCAGCCGCTTCCACCGGGCACTGGCTCTGCTGCGGATGGTCGAGCGCGACCTCGGCGGGATGCGGCGCGAACTGCGGACCGCCTGGTGGTGCAACGACCAGCTGTTCGCGGCCCCGGCCGACGAGGTGTCCACCATGGTGGCCGTCGAGAACCGGCGCATCCTGCTGGAGAGTGAGATCAAGGCCGCCTCCCGCGCAGCTTCGGACGTTCCGCCCGGCACCGTTCGCGAGTGGTGCGGCGAGCTGGAGCGCATGGACCCGGACTGCGTCGAGACCCGGCTCGTGCTCGGCGACGGCTACGCGGCCGCGAACGACCTGCCCCGGGCCGCGCGGTGGTATGCGGCCGCGGGTGAACTGGGCACGAGCGACGGCGCCGTCGGGTGGTTCCGCGCCGGGCAAGCCTTTGACCGGCTGGGCGAGCGCGAACGGGCCGTGCAGGCCATGGGCCGCTGCCTCGAACTCGACACCACGGCCGTCGAGCCGCGGCGCTACCTGAAGGAGGCAGCCTCCGATGGTGACTGAGCGCGCCCGCCCCGACGCCGCCGAGGCCTCCGCCCCGGTCCGGGCGGTGCTCGGCCTCGGCCTGCCGATCCTGGTCGGCTCGCTGTCGGCCGTGCTGGCCGGCCTGGTCGACACGGCGATGATCGGGCACTACGGCAGCGCCGAGCTGACCGCCGTCGCGGCCTCGTCGGCCGTCTTCGACATCTTCGTCAACATCCTGATGGCGTCGCTGATCGCCCACCAGATCGTGGCCGCGCGGTCGGCCGGGGCGGGGAATCCGGGCGGCATCCGGCGGTCGCTGCGCGCTTCGCTGGCCTATTCGGGGGCGATCGCGCTGCTGCTGGCCGTGCTCACCTGGGCCGCCGGCGGATGGCTGGCCGGTCTGATCGGCGGCGACGACCCCGGCCTGCGCGACCTCGCCTCGGGCTATCTGTCCGCCCGGGCGCCGTCACTGCTGCTGCTCGTGCCGTTCGGCCTGCTCATCGCCACGTTCGGCGCCTACAAGCGGCCCCGGTACGCGATGATCGCCGGCCTCGGTGTGAACGCGGTCAACCTCGGCCTGGACGCTCTGCTCATCTACGGCCCGGGCCCGTTCCCCGAGATGGGCGCGGTCGGCAACGGCCTGTCCACGACCGTCGCCACCGCCGCCGGGCTGGTCTTCCTGATCGTGGCCGCGGCGCGCTTCGAGCCGTTCCGCGAGATCCGGCGGGCCGAACCTGCCGAGGCCGGGTTCGAGACCTCGGTGCACAAGCTGTCGTGGCCCGCGATGGTCTCGACCGCCGCCGACTACGGCGCCCTGGCGCTGTTCTTCGTGGTGGTCGGCCTGGCCGGCACGGCCGCTCTGGCCGGTGGCCGGATCGGCGCCGAGCTGCACGTGCTGGTCTTCGCCGCGCTCACCGCGTTCGCGGCCGCGACCCGGATCCTCACCGGCCGGGCGGTCGGGGCCGGCGACCTCGAGGCGGCCCGCCGGCACTGGCGGGCCGGGCGCCGCACGATCCTGGCCGGGGTGGTGCCGCTGGCCGTGCTCTTCCTGGCCGCCCCGAACGCGCTGGCGTCGGTGTTCACGTCGTCCCGCGAGACCGTCGACGCGGCCGGCTCGGCCATCGTCGTCGTCGCGTTCACCCTGCCCCTGATGGCCTGGTGCCTCGGCTCGACCAGCCTGCTCAAGGCGCTCGGGCGTACGGGCTGGGACATGTGGGCCAACCTGGCCGCCGCCTGGCTGGTGCAGCTGCCGGTGGCCTGGGTGCTCGCCGTCCCGCTCGACCTCGGACTCGAAGGCGCGTTCGCCGGACTGGTCGCCTACTGGCTGGCCCGCGCGGTCGCCTCCGAGGTGCTGGCCCGCCGGGCCTTCCACAAGCTGACACAACCCGAGGAGCAGTCGTGAAAGATGACACCTGGCCGCTCGGCCTGCGCATCCGGCCCGCCGCCGAGACCTCCTCGGTCGAGGTGAGCGACACCGTGACCGGGCGGCGCTTCCGCTGGTCGCCCGAGGCGCTGGCCGGCCTCATCCTCGACGACGAGCGGCGGGCGGCCTGGACCGAGGGGTTGCGCGACCCCGGTTCCGGCCGGGAC
Source organism: Paractinoplanes ovalisporus (assembly GCF_016834655.1). Lineage (GTDB taxonomy): Bacteria > Actinomycetota > Actinomycetes > Mycobacteriales > Micromonosporaceae > Actinoplanes > Actinoplanes ovalisporus. The sequence continues at coordinate 954,142 of NZ_JAENHP010000001.1, read as the reverse complement.
GAGCTCGCCGGCGGCTGGCGGCACTGGCAGGAACGGGGCTGGTTCCCGTCCGACCAGTACTACGTGGCCTCGCGGCGCTGGGTCTACGCCGACAGCGACGACCCGCGCGGCGAGGTGCGGACCGCCGCTCTGCAGGACTACCTGGCCGCTTCGGGGCCGCCGCCGGCCGAGGTGCTGCCGGACGGACCGGTGACCGAGCTGGACCCACCCGCGCGTCCGGCCGACCGGGAGCTGGCCGACCTGCTCACCAGCCGGCGCACCGGGCGGCGCTACCGGGACGAGCCGGTGCCCTCCGAACAGCTCTCGGGCGTGCTGTGGCACGGGCTCACCGGCGTACGGGAAAGGCGGGAGCGTATCTCGGAGAGCGACCCGTTGTCCTATCTCGACAGCTTTGGCTCGGCCTGGGACGTGCATGTCTGCGTCTACGCGGTGGACGGCGTCGAACCGGGGGCCTACCGCTATGACCTCCTCGGCCACCGGCTGATCGCGACCCGGCCCGGGGACCACCGCCACGCGATGATCGACGTGCTGCAGGGGCAGCGCTCGCCGTCCACCGCCGCGTGGACCATCGGGCTGGTCGCCGACTTCCCCCGCTACCAGTGGCGCTACCGGCACGAGCACGGGCTGCGCCGCCTCTACCTCGAATCCGGGGTGCTCGGCCAGGAACTCGCGATCGTCGCCCACGCGTACGGCCTCAGCACCCTGATCACCCCCGCCCAGAAGGACCGGGCCTACCTCGCCCTGCACGGCGACCTGCCCGACGACCGGTACGCGCCGGTCTACACGCTGACGATGGGCCGCTCGCTGGGCACCCGCGGCCACTTCCTGGCCGATCCCGGGGAGCCGGCATGACCGGGGCGGTCGTCGCCGGCGGGCCGGTCACCGAAGCGCTGTTCGCGGCCGAGACCAACGGGCACTTCACGCTCGGCGGCAGCGGATCCGTGGTGGCGTACGTGAAACGCACCGCCGACGGCGAGGAACTGTGGACCGGTGCGCCCGGCCACCACGTGCGCCGGGCCGGGCACGAGGGCGAGCGCATCACCGGCCCCCGGTTCGCGGCCGGGGGCGACACGGTCTTCTACCGCCATGCCCGGCGTGGACGCGAGGCCTGGAACCTCTCCGCCGTACGGCTTTCCGACGGCTCCCGCCGGACGATTCTGGGCGACGGAAGCCTGGCCGAGTTCTGGCTGTCCCCCACCGACCCTGAGGCCCTGGTGCTCAGCCGGCGACCACGGCAGGACCTCTACGACGCAAGTCTGCGCCCGCTGGCCGCCAACCCCGGCTACCACCGCTGGCTGATCGACAACCGGCTGCGGCCGCGCGGCGGGATCGTGCTCGCCGCCGACGGATCGGCCCGGGTCGAGCTGGGCGCCGACCTCGCCCGGGCGCGCACGGTGCTCACCGTCGACGCCGACGCGGTGCCGGATCTCGCGGTGCTGCGGTTCAGCCGCGACGACGAGCGGCTGTTCCTGGTCACCAGCGCCGGATCCCCGGTGCGACGCCTGCTCTCGGTGACGGCCACGGGGGACGTCACCGAGCTCTTCGCCCATCCCGGTCTCGACCTCGGCGGCTATCCGGTCGCGGCGGACGGGGTGTGGTTCGACCCGCGCACCGGCGAGCCCGACCTGTGCGCCGTGATGGATCAGCGGCTGCGCTACCAGCCGCTGACCGCCCGGGCCGCCGACCGGGTCGCCGAGCGCCTGCGCCCCGGCGACGACGGCACACCCGTGTTGACCGGCCGCAGCCACGACGACCGGGTGTGGCTGGTCAGCACCGTGCACTCGGACGGGCCGCTGCGGCACGGGCTCGTGCGGGCCGGCGAGGCCGAACAGGTCGTCGCACACAACCGGCCCGAGCTGGTCGGCGCGGGCCTGCCCGGACTGCGCGACTTCCCGTTCGTGGCGAGCGACGGCCGGCCGCTCACCGGCTATCTGCTGCGTCCCGGCGAGGCGGACGGGCCGCTGCCGACCGTGGTTCTGGTCCACGGTGGACCGATTGCCCGCGACACGTGGCGCTTCCACGCCGAGGCGCAGTATCTGGCCGCCCTCGGCTACCAGTCGCTGCACATCAACTTCCGCGGCTCGGCCGGCTTCGGCGCGGCCTTCCGGCTCTCCGGCTATGGCGAGTGGGGTGGCCGCATGCAACAGGACCTCTACGACGCGGTGGTCCACGGTGTCGAGCTCGGCCTGGTCGACCGCGCCCGGGTCGCGTTCCTGGGCAGCTCGTACGGGGGTTACGCCGCCCTGCTGGCCGCCTGCACCCGCCCCGACATCGTCCGGGGCGCCATCGCCGTGAGCCCGCCCTGCGACCTCGTCCGGTTCGCGGCCGAGCCGCCGGCCTACTGGCGGCCGCTCGTGCGCCAGCTGCGCCGCCAGGTGCTGCAGACCGCCGACGGCCGGCCGGTCGAGAGGTCCCGGCTCGACCAGCGGTCGCCGATGAGCGCGGTCGGCCCCGGCAGCGCCCCGATGCTCATCGCGCACGGCGCCCGCGACCCCCGCATCCCGATCGCCGACGTGACCGGGTTCGTCGGCCACGCCCGCGACCTCGGCGTGCCCGTCACGTTCCTGCGCTTCGACGACGAGGGGCACGTCATCCACGCCGACGCCAACCGGGCCCGGCTCTACCGCGAGATCGCCGCGTTCCTGGAGGTGCGCCTTGCCGCCCGCTGAGTCCCCGATCCGGGCCCGTTACACCCGGCACGATCCGCGTGGGGCCTTCCCGCGCCGCGCCGGCGGGGCCGGGATCGAGGCCAACCGCCTGGCGATGTACTGGCGCCCGATCATCGACCTCGGCAGCTGCCCCTTCCCGGCGATCCGCATGCGGCTGATCCGCGGTCTCGACGACGGGCTGTGGTTTTCGCGGCTGGGCGTGCCCGGCCTGCGCCGCCAGGTGCTGCGGCACGCCGGTCTCGACGACTACGACTGCCCCGATCCGACCGCGCTGGCCGAGGAGAAGCAGAGCCCGCGCTGGCGCTCGCTGGTCGCCGGGATCCGCCGCTTCGACGAGCTCGGCGACGACCGGCGGGCGGCGCTCGTGCTGCACCTGGCCCAGCTCTCGTTCAGCGACTACGCGGTCGCGCTGGCCGGTGCGGTCGAGCCCACCGGGGAGCCGGAGCGGGACGCGTACGCCTATCACGTCGCGCGGGTCCGGTCCCGGCTGCCCGGTCGGATGGCTGCCACCGTGCCCCTGTTCGAACGGCTCGCCGCCACGGCCGCCACGCCCCGGCTGGTCGTCCAGGGCTGCTTCCAGGTCATCGGCAACACCGTCGTCAGCGGGGGCGACCTTGCCCTGGCCCGGCGCCACGAACAGCGAGCGCGCGCGGCCATGCGCCCGGCCGGGGGCTGGCACGACCACCTGGTGCTGAGCCGCCTGCACCGCGCGTTCGCCATGCTGCGCGGAGCCGAGGGCGACCACGAGGGACGGCGGGCCGAGCTGCGGGAGGCCCGGGCCCACAACGACCGGCTGATGGCCGAGCCACTGGACGAGCTGGTGGCGCTGGAGGACCGGGCACATTTGGCCGACATCGCCATCACCGGCGGCCTCACCGACCCGGCGGTCACCCCGGCCCGGATGCGCGAACTCGCCCACGAACTGGCCACGCTCGACCCGTACTGCGTGCAGAGCCGTCTGGTGGTCGGCGACGCCTACGCGGCCCTGCACGACTACGGCGAGGCCGCCCGCTGGTATGCCGCCGCGGGCGAACTGGGCACCGGCGACGGTGCAGTGGGCTGGTACCGGGCCGGGCAGTGCCACGCTCTCGCCGGTCGCCCGCGTGAGGCGGCCGAAGCCATGGGCCGCTGCCTCGACCTGGACACGACCGCCGTCGAACCACGGGAGTACCTGCTGAAGGAGGAACTGACATGACCCTCGTACCGCCCCTGGTCGAACGCATCGAGGCGATCGGCCAACGCGCCGGATGGCGGCTGTCGTCGGAGTCGATGACCGGGCGCCTGCTGCGCACCCTGGCCGCCACCAAGCCCGGCGGGCGTTTCCTCGAGGTGGGCGCCGGCATCGGGGTCGGCTCGGCCTGGCTGCTCGACGGCATGGACGAGACCTCGGCCCTGACCACCCTCGAGGTCGCCCCCAACGTGGCCGCGGTCTGCCGCGACCTGCTCAAGCACGACAGCCGGGTCACGGTGGTCACGACCGACGCCGGCGCGTGGCTCGAGGCGTACGACGGCGAGCCGTTCGACTTCGCGTTCGTCGACACCACGGTCACCAAGTTCGACCGGCGCGACCTGGTGCTGCGGCATCTGCGCGACGGCGCCCTGTTCGTCGCCGACGACCTGTTGCCGCAGGAAAAATGGACCGAGGCGCACCACCCGCGCGTGGAGCGGTTCCGCCGCGAGATCATGGAGGAGCCGGATCTGGTGCCCACGCTGGTCGACTGGGCGTCGGGGCTCGTGATCGCGGCCCACCGCCGGTCGTCGTGACGATCCCGACGCTCGGCCGGGTCTCACCGGACGAGTTCCGCACCTGTCTGCGCGGGCACGCCGCCGGGGTCGTGGTGGTGACCGCGCTCGGCCCCGACGGCCCGGCCGGCCTGACCGTCACCTCGTTCACGGCGGCCTCGCTGACGCCACCGCTGGTCTCGTTCTATGCCGATCGGCGCTCGCGCACCTGGCCGGTGATCCGCGGGGCCGGCCACTTCGGCGTCAACCTGCTGGCCGCCGGACAGCCGGCCCTGGCGCAGACCTTCGCCCGCCCCGGCGCCGACCGGTTCGCCGCCACCGCGTGGTCACCGGGCGCCGCCGGGGTGCCCTGGCTGAGCGGCGCGCTGGCCCATCTGTCCTGCGCGGTCGATCAGGTCGTCGAGGTCGGCGACCACTTTCTGGTCGTGGGCCTGGTGCTGCACACCGCGCCCGGCGCCGGCGCCCCGCTGGTCTATCACGAGGCGCGCTACACGACGGTCGCCTGACCGCTCATCCCTTGGAGGCGCCGGCGGTGAGCCCGCCGACGATCCAGCGTTGCAGGAACGTGTACGCGACGAGGATCGGCACCACCGCGATCAGGATGCCCGCGGCCAGGCCGGTGCTGTTGTTGGAGAACTGGCCCTGGAAGTTCAGCAACCCCACCGGGATCGTCTTGTGGGCGTCGGAGTTGAGCAGGATCAGCGCGAACAGGAACTCGTTCCAGGTGGCCACCGCGTCCAGGATCAGCACGGTCACCAGCGCCGGCGCCGACAGGGGCAGCACGATGGTGAGGAAGATGCGCCACGCCCCGGCGCCGTCGATCCGGGCCGCCTCGACGATCTCGTCGGGGATCTGCCGGATGAACGACTGCAGCACCAGCACCTCGAACGGGATGCCGAAGGCCAGGTAGGGCCCGATGAGCCCGATCAGGCTGTCGGTGAGCCCGGCGCTGCGGGCCATCACGAAGACCGGCACGATCGTGATGTAGATGGGGATCGTGAGGCCGAGAAAGACGGTGTACATGATGGCCGCGCCGAACCGGATGCGCAGCTTCGCCAGGGCGTAGGCGAGCATCGCCGACACGAACACGCCCAGCGGCACCTTCAGAATCAGGAGCAGAGTGCTGTTCCGGTACGTCGTAGCGAAGTTCCCGATTCCCCACGCGTCGGAGAAGTTCTGCATCGTGAAGGTGCCCGGCCACGACAGCGGTCCCTGCGCCACGAAGTCGGAGAGCGGCCGCACGGCGGTGATGACGAGCAGCACGAGCGGCGAGATCCAGACGAGCGCCGCGATCGTCATCAGCACCGTCGAGCCGACACCTCCTCGGGGCTTCTTGTTGACGGCTTCCTCGCCGGATTCGACGGCCCCCTCGGGAAGAACCACGGTGGTCATGCCGCATGCTCCCTCGTCTGGGAACGGACGTACGGGATGCTGACCGCGATCGCCACCACGGTGATGACGACGGCGATGGCCGTGCCGTAGCCGGCCTGGTTGTACTGGAACACGTTGAAGTACATCCACGTGCCCATCACCTGGGTCGCGGTGCCCGGACCCCCGTACGTCATGGCGTAGATGAGGTCGAACACCTTGAACGAGTCGATGACCGACAGCGCGATCACCACGTAGTGGGCGGGCCGCAGACCGGGCATGGTGATGTGCCAGAACTGCTGCCACCGGCCCGCGCCGTCGACGGTCGCCGCCTCGTACAGGTCGGGGTTGATGCCCTGCAGAGCGGCCAGATAGAGCAGCATGGGAAAGCCGACGCGCAGCCAGATCGCGGCCACCATCGTCGCGCCCAGCGCCGTCGAGTCCTGGCCCAGCCACGGCTGCGCCAGCCCGTCGAGCCCGGCCGAGCGCAGGAAGGCGTTGATGGCGCCGTACTCCGGGTTGTAGAGCCAGCCCCAGATCGACGCGACCGACACCAGCGGCAGCACCGCCGGGGTGTAGAAGACGAGGCGCAGCAGCGGTTTCCCGCGCACCTTGCCGTTGAGCAGCACCGCCAGCACCAGCCCGAGCACCACCGGCACCACGACAGTGACGACGGCCCAGATGAGGTTGTTCAGAGCTGCCCGTACGACCACCGGATCGTCCACCATGGACGCATAGTTCTGCAGACCGACCACGTTGTAGCCGGGGCTGAGCCCGTCCCAGTCGGTGAAGCTGAACCACAGCGACGACAACGCCGGATAGACGAGGAAGGTGAAGTAGACGAGCAGGGCGGGCGCCGCGAACGCCCAGGCGACCAGGCCCCCGTGCCTGGTCCGGGCTCTGGTCATTTCTTCCAGGCCTTGACGACGTCCTGCATCTTCTTGGCGGCCTGGGCCGGGTTGGTCTTGCCCTGCAACACGTCGCTCTGCACGGCGAAATACTGGTCGGCTTCCTTCTTGGGGAAGGCCTGGTCCTGGATCGTGTAGAACGGCTGCTGCCCGGGGCCCTGCGCCCACTCGTACGAAAGCGGCAGCGTCGCCTGGTCGGGCTCGGCGCCGGCCACCACCGAGGCCGTTATCTTCAGCGCCTTCTGGGTCTCGGGCTTGATGAGGAAGTCGAGCAGGGCGGCCGACATGTCGGGGTTCCCGCTCTTCGCGTTGATCATGTAGCCCTCGACGAAGCCCGAGTGCCGCGCCGGTTCGTGACCGGTGGGGAACGCGAAGACGCCGAAGTCGGCCGACTTCTTGCCGCCGGACTGGATGCCCTGCGCCTCGGTCCACGGCCCGGTGATCGTGTACGCGGACTTGCCCTGCACGTACCAGAGCTCGACGTCGGCCGGGTCGAGCCCGACCGCGCCGGTGGGCATCCACTTCTGGTCCTGCCACTTCTTGAAGTTCGTGAACGCGGTGACGACCTCGGGACGGTCCCAGCTCTCGTCGCCGGTCAGCAGTTTGTCGTGCAGCTCGGGACCGGCCGACACCTCGAGCAGATATTCGAACAGGCGCATCACGTGCCAGCCGTACTTGCCTCCGGTGCCCAGCGGCGTGACCCCGGAGGCGACCAGCTTGGCGTTGGCCTCTTCCAGTTCCCCGTACGAGGAAGGGGGTTTGCTGATGCCGGCCTTGGTGAACGCGGCCTTGCGGTACCAGCCGCCGATACCCAGCGCGATGAACGGCAAGCCGCCCTTGACGCCGTCGAACGTCATGCCGGCGACCGCGGCCTGGTTGAGCTTGGCGTCCCAGCCGAACTTCGAATAGTAGGCGCTCAGATCCATGGCCTGCTTCGCCTTCACGAACGGCGCGCCGATCTGGCCGCCCCAGATGCGCCACACGTCCGGGCCCTTGCCGCCGAGCAGTTCGGTGCGCAGCTTGTCGGGATAGACGGCCGCTCCCGAACCCGGCAGCGAGTCAACCGTGGTGGTCGTCCCGTTCTGCGCGTCGAACGTCTTGACCTGCGTGCGCAGCAGCTCGATGGTGGCGTTGTCCTCGTAGGTGAACAGCCGCAGGGTCTTCGCATTCTGAGAGGCGGTTTCGCCACCGCCGGTGCCTGTGCAAGCGGCCAGGCCGGTGGCGAGCGCGGCCCCACCGGTGAGTTGAAGGAATCTGCGCCGATCGACAGTCATGTCTGTGCCTTTCCGAAGCGACGGATCTTGGCGAACATGTCCTCGAGCAGGAACCGGACGTCGACGGCCTCGACGAGCCGGATGGGGTGGCCGGTGCCCGGCAGGTAGTGGCCCTCGGCGCCGAAGCGTGGGGCGGGGACGGTGCGGAACTGGCCGCCGCGCGGGAAGAGCATCAGCGACACCGCGGGCGAGTCACCCAGCGAGCGCGACTCGATGGGCTCCGGGTGGTACTTGTCGTTCCACTCGACCATCTGCCGGATCAGGTAGTCGGCGAGCTCGGACGTCCCGCCGATCTTCTCCTCGAGCTCGGCGTAGCCGACCGAGACCTGGGAGTAGACGTTGGACGGCACCTGCCAGACGGTGATGCCCGAGCCGAACACCACGTTGGCCGCCGCGATGTCGTTGCCCAGGTTGAACTCGAGGCCCGGGTAGGTCTCGAGGCCGCCGTGGCCGACCCCGCCGATCCAGATGACGACGACCTCACGTTCGACGATGGCCGGGTCGAGCAGGATGGCCGAGGCCATGTCGGTGAGCGGGCCCAGGAAGGCCACAAAAAGCGGGCCCTGCCGGCTCTCCTCGATGATCAGGCGTGCGCCCGGGCTGTCGAGCGGGGTCGCCTCGTCCGGGATCCGCCGCTCGGCGCCGTTCGCCACGACGATCTCGCCGTCGAGGTCCATCAGCCGCAGCAGCAGGTCGATCTCGTCGCGCGACTCCTCCATGCTGCGCTCGGTGCGGGATTCGGCAGGTCGACATCGCTAAGGCCCTGCACCTGTCCCAGCCACGTGTGTCCCGGTTGCTCAAGCGGGCGGCCGAGCTGGGCATCGTGCGTACGGTCGTGGTGGTCTCGCCCGGCATCCACCCCGAGGTCGAGGAGGCCCTGGAGGCGCGTTACGGCCTGGCCGAGGCGGTGGTCGCCGACGACGGTCCGGGTGCGGCCGGCGCGGCCTACCTGGAGTCGGTCCTGACCGGAGGCGAACGCATCGGCATCTCCCCGTGGAGCCAGACGCTGCTGTCGGTGGTGGAGCACATGCGCCCGCTGCGCGTGGCCGGCGCCGACAGCGTGGTCCAGCTGATCGGCGGCCTCGGCGTCACCTCGGCCCAGGCCCGGGCCAACCGCCTGCTCGACCACCTGGCCCAGATGCTCGGCGCGACCGCCACCTTCGTTCCCGCGCCGGGCCTGGCCGGCAGCCGGCAGATCCGCGACGGCCTGCTGGCCGAGCCCGCCATGGAGGCCATCACGGCCGAGTGGGCGTCGCTGACGATGGTCCTGGTCGGCATCGGCCGCCTGCCACCGTCGGAGTTCCTGCGCCAGAGCGGCAACGCGGTCGGCCCGGCCGACCAGGCGGCCCTGCGGGCGGCGGGCGCGGTCGGCGACGTGTGCCACCGCTTCTTCGACGCGGCCGGCGAGGCGGTGCCGAACGACCTGGACAACCGCGTGATCGGTATCGACCAGTCGGCGCTGCGGGCCGTCCCGCGCCGCATCGGCCTGGCCGGCGGCCCGGAGAAGCGGGACGCCATCCGGGCGGCCCTGCTCGGCGGTTGGGTCAACGTCCTGATAACCGACCTGGCCACGGCTCAGTCTCTGCTGGAGCCGCCACCTTCCGACCGGCCGCCACGCTGAACATTTATGGTCACTGCATGTCGATCACCGACCAGGACCTGGTCATCGAAGCGGCGGAAGCCGGTGCCACGGTCGTCCGCTCGTACTACGGATCAGCGCTGACACGCTTCCAGAAGTCCGCTGGTGACTTCGCCACCACGGCCGACGTCGAGGCCGAGAAGGCCATCATCGATGTCTTGCGTGCGGCGCGGCCGGAGGATCGTGTCCTGGGTGAGGAAAGCGGGCACACCGGCGGCGGAGCGGCCGATCGACTGTGGTTGGTCGACCCGCTGTGCGGAACATTGAACTACGCCGTGCGGAACATGCTGGCCTCGGTGAATGTGGCGCTACGAACACGCGGGCAAGCCACGGTGGCCGCCTCCGCCGACCCGTTCACGAACGAGGTGTTCTGGACCGACGGTGCCGCTGCGTACGTGCGTCGCGATGGAATGGACGAGCGACTCACCCCCTCGGCCGAGTCGCAGCTGGTCGACGTCAATCTCGACCCGCCGTTTCCCAATCACGGGGTCTTCTCGGCGGCCCGGATGCTGGCTGACGAGGGATTCATCGAACGGTTCCGCCCCCGGGTCGTCTCCACCACGCTGGCCGTGGCCTGGGTCGCCGCCGGCCGCCGCGCCGCCTACGTCACCGATGGTCACCTGCGCGACAGCGTTCACTTCGCGGCCGGAATCGCCCTCTGCCAGGCGGCCGGTTGTGTCGTCACCGGGATCGACGGCCGGCCCATCCACACCGGAGCAGGCGGTCTCGTGGCGGCCGCCGACGAGCAGACCCACGCCGCCCTGCTGGCCCTGATCGCCAACCAGCGCGCACGAAAGGACTGATCCGCTCCACTCACATGTTGGGCGCCGGCTTGAGGACGTCTTCGATGAGAGTGTCGAGCAAGGTGTCGGGGATGCCTGATCCGGTCGAGGCCCGGTAGAGGAGCGTCCCGGCGATCACGTCCATGGCGCTGTCGGCATCGAGCCGGGGTGTGAACTCGCCGGTCTCGACGCCGCGGGAGAGCATGTCCCGCTCTTGAGCGCGGCGCGGGTCGAGGTAACGCTCGCGCAGGCTGGCGGCGGTCGCGGGATCGTGCTGGGCCTCGGCCATGAGCGCCAGCAAGACCTTCCCGGCGAGGTCGTCGACGAGGAACCGGGAGAATGCGCGCAGGTAGTCACGGACGACTGCGGCCGTCACGTTCGCGTCGGGGAGGGGAACGGGGAAACGCTTCTCGCTGTCCTCGATCAAGGTGTCCAGCAGGATGTCGACCTTTGACGGCCACCAGCGGTAGATCGTCTGTTTCGCGACACCGGCCCGGCGGGCGATGGCCTCGATGGTCAAGGCCTTGAAGCCGTGTTCCACGAGCAGGTCGTCGGCGGCGTGCAGCACATCCAGGCGGGCGTTCTCGTCGCGCCGGTTGCCGGGGTGGGGCCGGCGGGGAGGGGTCATCTACCCAGGCTAAAGGCTAGACGCAACGTATTGTCTAGACGCAACGTTGCGACTAATCTGCGGGGCATGAACAGTGAAGGAAAGCGCCACGCCCTCGTCATCGGTGCCTCGCGCGGGCTCGGGCTCGCCCTGGTCAAGGAGCTCGACCGGCGCGGCTGGCAGGTGACCGCCACCATCCGTTCCGGCGGGGGAGACCTGCCCGAGGTGGCCGTGGAGACGCTGGAGATGACCAGCGCCGAGCAGTTGGCGGCACTGCGCGGGCGCCTCGGCGGTGCGCGGTTCGATCTGCTCTTTGTCAACGCGGCGATCGACCGGGGTGATCTGCCGATCGACCTGGTCCCGACCGCGATGTTCACCGAGGTGATGGTCACCAACGCGCTGAGCCCGCTGCGTGTTCTGGCGGCGCTGCGCGATCTCGTCGTGCCGGGCGGAACGGTCGCGGTCATGTCGTCCGAGCAGGGCAGCATCTCGCGGAACACCGAGGGCGGCTACGAGCTCTACAAAGCCAGCAAGGCGGCGCTCAACCAGCTGATGCGCAGCTATGCCACCCGGCATGACGGCGACGGGCACACCAAGCTGCTCATCGACCCCGGGCACAACCGCACCGAGCTCGGCGGGCCTGGGGCGGAACTCGAGCCGGCCGACAGCATGCGGGAGGTGGCCGACGTTCTCGAAACCCAGGCGGGGGCGCCGGGGCTCCAGTTCCTCGACCGCCATGGCGTCACCGTCCCCTGGTAGAGATCCGGACGGGACGGGATGGAACGAGCGGGCCTTTCGTGCTTAGATCACGCCGACACATCGGAGAACGTCTAAGCCTTGGGCTCATAACGGGGGACCACATGAACGCGCCAGCCGGCTGACCAACGCCGCCGGTGGCGTCCGTTCGGGCTCGTCAACGGCATCAGGAAAGTGCGAAACCGCGTGTCCGCGCAACCAGCGGACGCGCGTTCCGACGTGCCCACGACTCGAACGGAAACCCCTCTCGTGAAACCCTTGTCACGGGTGCGCGCGCTGCTGATGGCGGCGCTCGCCCTGCTTCTGGTCCTCGCCGGACTCCACGCCCCACCGGCCGCAGCCAAGGCGCCGGAGAACCCGCTTCTCGCATTGCTCGCTGGGGAAGCGCCGATCCCGGTGCCGCCGCTGGACACCGAGAACTGGGACGGCACGACCGGCATCGACCTCACCGCCGAACGGTGGCGCAAGGCCGTGGCCGACGTGGCCGAGCTGTCGCCCGAACCCGAGGTGCGGGCCGCCGCCGTGGTCGCGCTGACCTCCGGCGACAGCCAGCGGATCATGCAGTTCGCGACCGTCGAGAAGCGGCAGCTGGAGACGCAGATCGCGGCCCGCAAGAAGCAGGAGGCGGCCGACAACCTGGCCCGCATCAGGGCCATGGCCGGTACGGGCGGCGCCTACTTCAACGCCGAGGTGCAGCGGGTCCTGGCCGGCTCGGACAGCGACCGGGCGGCGTTCCTGGAGTACGGGGCCGACATCGCCCGCGCCCGTGACGAGAAGGTCGCCGCCGACGCGCGGGCCCGCGCCACCCAGCTGCGCGAGCGGGTCCGGATCCTGATCGCCGCCGCCCCGGCCGAGTCGCAGGTCCGGGCCGCGGCCGAGGCAGCGCTGGCCGGGGACGACGCCGCCGTCGCGGAGTTCTGGAAGACGGGATATCTGGCCGCGGCCAAGGCCGACGCGGCTGCTCGCGAGCAATACCTGAAGGATCTGGAGGCCCGCAACAAGGCGGCCGAGGAGCTGTCCGATCTGGCCCAGCGCGCCCAGCGGGCCTCGCAGGCGCGCACCCGGTTGCTGGTCGCGCATGGTGACGCCGTACGGGAACTGCAGCGTGCGTCGAACGCCATGGCCGGCGCCGCGAATGCCGCCCGGCAGGCCGACCGCGTGCTGGCCGGGCCGGGAACCGCGGCGGCCAAGGCTACCGAGCTGAACGCCGCCAAGACGCAGACGGCCAACCAGATCCGGGCCGCGCAGGAGGCCGCCCAGCGGTCGTCCGAAGCGGCCGCCATCGCCAACTCGGCGGCCGACGACCTGATCGACACCGGGCTCACGTACGGCGCGGAGTGGTCGCTGATCGTCAACGGCATGAACTCGGCCGTCGAGGCCGCGCAGGGCGCCGCCACCACCGCCGGCTACGCGATCGACGCGACCATCGCGACCAACAACGCGCAGGGCGCTCAGGCTCAGGCCGATGCGCACGCGCAGCAGGCGATCAAGTGGCGTCAGCATGCGGAGGAGCACGCCAAGGCCGCGGCCAAGCTCGCCGACGCCGCCAAGCGCCAGGCCGAGGCGGCCAAGACCGCCGCCGCGCGCACGAAGAAGGCCCGCCAGGAGGCCGAAGCGGCCGAGGCCGCCGCGTGGGCCGCGGCCGAGCGCACCCGCAAGGAGCGGCAGGAGGCCGAGGCGCAGGCGGCCGAGGCCAAGCGGCAGCGGCAGATCGCCGAGTCCGAGCGGGCCGAGGCCGAGCGTCAGCGCGCGATCGCCGAGCAGCAGGCGTCGGTCGCCCGTTCGCAGCGGGCCGCCGCCGAGGCCCAGGCGGCCGCCGCGGCCGGTGCCCGGCAGCGGGCCGAGTCGGCCGACCAGGCCGCCGGCGCCGCCGCGACCCGCGCGTGGAACCAGGAGAACCAGGCCCGCATCGCCCGCGACGAGGCGATGGCGGCCGAGCGCGCCGAGCAGAGCGCGAAGGCGCGTGCGGCCGCCATGCGGGCCGGTGTCGCCAGCGCCGCGACCGAGAGCGAGCGCCAGGAGGCGCAGCGCCAGGCCGACACGGCCGCCGCCGAGGCGGGCACGGCCGGCACGGCCGCGCGGTCCGCGCGCTCGGCGGCCAATGGTGCCACCGGCGCTGCGGCCAACGCCCGCGCCGCCGCCAACCGGGCCCAGGGCGCAGCCGAACGTGCGTGGGCCGCGGCCGAGGCCGCGCAGGCTGCCGCCGATGCGGCCGACGCCGCTGCCGACCGGGCCGAGGCCGGAGCCAAGCAGACCCACGCGGCCCGGCTGCGGGCCGACGCGAAGGCCGCCGTGGCCACGGCCCAGGAGGTCAAGGCGGCCAAGGCCGCGCAGGCCGCGGTGAGCCTGGCCGAGAAGGCGGCCAACGAGTCGGTGCAGGCCCTGTGGTCGGCCAACCGCACCCGCGACGAGGCGAACGCGGCGACGACCGAGGCCGTGGCGGCGGCGGCTCAGGCCGACATCGCGGTCAACGCGGCCGCGGCCGCCCGGCAGTCGTCGGCCGGCATCGCCGAGCCGGCCAACACCGCCATCGGCATGGTCGCGCCGTTCACCGGGGACGACATCGATGCCGACTTCGTGCGGCTGGTCGCCGAGCAGGCGCAGAGCATCGGCGAGGAGCAGGCGGCGGCCGCCGCGCAGCGAGCAGCCGAGGCGAACCTCGCGGCGCAGCGGGCCGCAGCGGCCGCGCAGACGGCCAACGAGCAGGTCAAGCCGGCATTCAACGCCGCTGCGGCGGCGGCCAAGTCGGCGGCCGATGCGGCTGCGGCGGCGGCCGAGGCGAAGAAGGCAGCGGCTGCGGCGGCTGCGGACGGAGCTGCCGCCCGGAACGCGGCGGCCAGTGCCGCCCGCGCCGACGCCCAAGCCAAGGCCGACGCGCTCGCGGCCCGGCAGGCCGCGAACGAGGCGGCCAACGACGCCGCCATCGCGGGGCAGGCGGCCCAGGCGGCGCAGGCCGCGGCCGACGCCGCGGGCAGCGCCGCGAGCGCGGCCGAGAGCGACGCCGCGGCCGCGCAGGGGGCGGCGAGCCGGGCCGAGGCCGACGCCACCCGGGCCCAGCGGGCCGCCGACAGCGCGCAGGACTACGCGGATTCCGCCGCGGTCGCCGCCAACAGCGCCGTGCAGCTGGCCACGGAGGCGCAGCAGGCGGCCGAGCGGGCCGAGGCGGCCGACCGGCAACGCGCCGCCGAGGCGCTGGCCAACGGGGTCGCCGACAACGGTGACCTGCCGTCGGGCGAGGAGGAGCAGGCGCTGCTCGACTCGCTGACCCCGGAGGAGCGCGAGCAGTACCTGCAGGCCAAGTCCGAGGCCGACAAGGGGCTGCTGGACTTCCTCAAGGAGAACGCCTGGGAGCTGTTCGAGGAGCTCTCCGGCATCGGCGACATCAAGAAGTGTGTGCTCGAGGGCAACGTCGAGGCGTGTCTGTGGACGCTCGTCGGGATGCTCCCGGTCGGCAAGATCCTGGGCGCCACGGCCAAGCTGGCCAAGCTGGCGCCGAAGATCCTGCGTTTCCTGGACGGGCTCAAGGCCGCGCGCAAGAAGGCCGAAGACCTGATCTCGGCCGTCCGGCACCGCAACGGCTGCCCGGTCATCCCGATGCCGCCGCCGAACAGCTTCGTCGCCGGCACACCGGTGCTGCTGGCCGACGGGTCACGCAAACCGATCGAGGACGTCCGGGTCGGCGACCTGGTGCTGGCCTCGGACCCGGTGACCGGGCAGACCGCCGCCAAGCCGGTCACCGAGACCATCAGCCGCTCCGGCGACAAGACGCTGGTCGAGCTGACCGTACGGGCCGAGGGCCGCACCACCCGGCTCACCGCCACCGACAACCACCCGTTCTGGGCGCCGAACCTGGGCGAGTGGATCGAGGCCGGAAAGCTGGTGCCCGGGGCCGATCTGCTGACGCCGCAGGGCGAGCGGGTCACCGTCGAGGCGATCCGGGAGCGCCGGCAGTGGGCCCACGTCTACAACCTGACCGTCGCCGAGTTCCACACGTATTACGTGGTGCCGGACGGCCTGGCGCTGCTCGTCCACAACATCTCGCTGATCCCGTGCGGGACCGTGCCGAACAGCCTGCCCAAGACCATCCCGACCCGCAAACCGGCGACCGTCGGCAATGCGGCCGGCAACCACAACTACACGGAGACGTTCTATAACGCGAACGCCGGCACCCGGGGCAACGTCTGGGTGCACCACGCGGTCGAGCAGAGCGTGCTCAAGAAGTACCCCGGCCTGTTCACGGCCGACGAGCTGCACTCGGTCGAGAACCTGCGCGGCATCCCGAAGGGTGTCGTCAACAACCGGGTGCACCTGAGCGCGATCCGGCTGGCCTGGAACGACTTCTACAAGACCCATCCGAGCCCGACCAAGCAGGAGGTGCTCGACTACGCGTCCCAGGTCGACGACCTGCTGGGCCACTGGTTCGAGCCGCGGATCCGATGAGAGAACGCCGCGGCCTTCACCGGATCCGATGAGAGAACGCCGCGGATCCGGTGAAGGCCGCGGAGAGGATGAAGGTAGGTTCGACGCCATGAGCCGATTCGAGATCGACCCCGACCCGGCCTGGGACCTCGCCGAAGAGGAGGAGGGCGGCGTGCTGGCCGTCGAGCTCTCGTGGGAGCCCGACGCCCTGGCCGGCCGTCCGCCCGAGCTGGTCGCGACCCCGGTGCTGGTGACCGCGCTGTCCGACGCGGGGCTCACCGGCTTCCGTACGGGCCTGGCCCGCGGCTACTACGGCGAGGGCGCGTTCGGTGTCGAGGAGGGACAGACCCCGCCCGACCTCGTACGCCTGGTGGTCGAGGAAACCCCCGAGGCCGACTTCTCGTACGAGCGAAGTCAGGGTCTGACCGTCTCGGAGCGGGCCCTGGCCCTGCTGCAGGAGCACTGCCAGAACCTGACGATCAAATAGGTGAAAGGAAACGGCCCCGGGAACCCGGGGCCGTTTCAACACACAAACAGATCAGGCCTTGGCTTCGGCCTCGGTCTCGCTGATCTCCTCGACGCGGTGCCGCGCCGAGGCCCGGCGGCCGGTGGTCACCAGCACCAGACCCAGGATCAGTAGCAGGGCGCCGATGATCGCGAGGCTGATCGGCAGCGTGCGGCTGATCAGCAGGACGCCGCTCTTGGTGTCGCCGGCCGACTTCACGTTGTGGGCGACCGTGTCTTCGGTGTAGATGAAGTTGCCGTCCAGCAGCTGGGTCGGCGCGCCGGTTTCGGGCACCAGCGTCTTCTTCTGCTGCTCCTGCACCTTGATGAAGGTGCCGGAGACCGGCTCGACCCAGATGGTGCGGGTGTTGCTGTAGTTGACCTGGCCGCTCTCGGCGCCCGGGGCGAACGTGGCGAGCAGACCGGCCAGCCGCTCCTCGGAGAAGTTGAGCGGGGTCTCCGGAACGACCTGCTGGAACCGGTACGTCTCGAGGCCGTCGATCTTCTCGGTGCCCTGGTATTGGATGGGCATGGCCTTGCGCAGGTCACGGTCGAAGTATTCGTAGTCCTTCTTCTCCGTGCCGAACGGGAACTTGTAGAGCTGGCCGGAGAACTCGACCGGCGTGTTCACGTCGGGGCCGGCGTCCTGCAGATATTGGTCTTTCCAGTCGACCGCGGCCGCCGAGTCGCGGTCGAGAGCGATGCCGGCCTTGTACTGGCTGACCATCTCGCCCGTCTCGACCCACGTGACCGTGCCGTAGCCGTTCCAGACCACGGCCTCGCCCTCGAGGTCACCGGTCATCTCGGTGTTCGTGAGGTCGGGCTGGGGCGAGATCTCGGTCGTCGACCGCAGCGTGCCGGTCTGAATCGCCACGACCGGAGTGTCGCCGCCCTTGGTCTGCAGGAACTTGGCGCCCTGAGCCTCGGCCACACTGGGCCGCAGGCAGTCCGACGTCTGGTCCGGCTTGCACAGCGCCAGGTCGTAAGGCAGGCGCGCCACCGACGGCGCGACGTAGAAAGCACAACCAGCCGCGATGACCACGGCGAAGACACCGATTCCGAACAGCGCGGCGCCCCAGCGAGCCCTCACAGAGCCCTCCCATCGTTATCAATCGGCCGGTATCCCCGCACGGCCCGATCACCCATAATGGGCGCAGGTTACTCGCCAGTTACATAGTTGCGCGACCCCTTGGACGGTTAATGTCTGTACCGGTTTCAAATCGGTCCCTCCATCGACTCCCACCACTCGATGCGGTACGGGTGATCGGGGCCTTGGCGGTGGTCGCGCACCACGTCGGGTTCGCCACGGGGGTCAATGTCGGCGACGGTTTCTGGGGCGGCTGGCTGTCCCGGCTCGACGTCGGAGTGGCGATCTTCTTCGTGCTCTCCGGCTTCCTGCTGTTCCGCCCGTGGGCCCACGCCCGGGCGACCGCGCAGCCGCTGCCGGGCGCCGGAACCTATCTCTGGCGACGCGCCCTGCGCATCCTGCCCGCCTACTGGGTCACGGTTGCGGTCTGCCTGCTGCTGGTGCCGCGCAACCACGACGCGTCGGGCGCCGACTGGGCGCGTCACCTCACGCTGACCCAGATCTACGAGACGTACGGGCTCAGGCACGCCCTCGGGCACACCTGGAGCCTGGCCACCGAGGCCGTCTTCTATCTGCTGCTGCCCCTGCTGGCCGCGCTCGCGTTGCGGGGCAGGCGGCGGGCCGGGCGGCCGGTGCTGATCCTGGCCGTGTCGGCCGCGGTCTCGGCGACCTGGATCGTGCTGCTGAGTGCCGGGGTGCTGTCGCTGAGCCGGCACACCACCTGGCTGCCGTCCTATGCGATCTGGTTCGGGGCGGGCATGGCGCTGGCCTCCGTGCACGTGTCGCTGAGCAACGGCTACCTGCCCCGCTGGCGGTTCCTCGACGACCTCGGCCGGGCGCCGCTGGCCTGCTGGGCGACGGCGGTGGCGCTGCTGGGCATCGCGACCACGCCGATCGCCGGCCCGCGCGACCTGACCGAGCCCACCGCCACCCAGTTCGGTTTCAAGGTGCTGATCTACACGGCGATCGCTGTCCTGGTCACGCTGCCGCTGGCCTTCGGGCCGCCGACCCGCACCAAGGAGGCCTTCGGCTCGGGTTTCGCCCGGTGGTTCGGCCTGGTCTCGTACGGGCTGTTCCTCTGGCACCCGTTCGTCCTCGAGATGATCTACGTGATCCCGGGCCGGCCCGAGTTCACCGGCGACTTCGGCTGGACCTATGCCGCCACCGTCGCCGGCGGACTGCTGCTGGCCGCGCTCAGCTACTACCTGATCGAGAAGCCCTTCCTGCGGCTCGGTCACCGCCGTCGCCGGCGGCCGCCCGGGAAGAGCACCGAGAGCCAGAGTGCGACCCCGGCGGCGACCGCGGCCAGCTGAGGCAGCGCCGCCGTGTGCGGCGACTCCTGGGTCACCGCGAACCAGCCGGCCAGCGCGAACAGCACCACCGGCAGCAGGAACCGGGCCCAGCCGACCACGCCCCGCAGCCACTGCCGGTCGCGGGTGTCCAGGTGGGGCCGCAACGCGCGCGAGGTCACTACGACGGCCAGGCCCAGCGCGGCCAGCCCGGCCGCGGTCACCCCGCCGATCAGGAGCAGCGCCGCGCCGCCGACCAGCGGCGGGATCAGCCAGCGCCGGCGGCGCCGCCCGGGCAGCACGACCGCGGGCGCCAGCTGCCGGGACGGGATCACGGCGGCCACCGCGACGCCGGTGAGCAGAACCGCGCCCGCGCCCAGAGCGATCCCGAAGGTCTGATCGGGCCCGAACTTCAGCGTCACCTCGCCGCCCGGGCCGGGTGGAACGATCCAGCCCTGCTGCCAGCCGTCCACGATCAGCGGGCGCAGCGTCTGCCCGGCCAGCGTCGCCTCCCAGCCCGGGTTGGTGTTCTCGCGCATCGCGAGCACGCGCTGGGTGGGGGAGGCGTCCAGGTGCAGCTTGCGCATCGTCGAGGACCATTCGTCGACGCGTACGGGGCTCTCCGTGCTCGCCTGGGTCTCGCTCTCGCCCGCGCCCTGGCCTGATTCCGGCCCGCGCAGCGGGGTCAGGTTGAGCCGCACCGGGTCGGCGGCGGACGACGCGACGGCCACCACCCGGGTCGGGCCCTCCGTCACCGGAACCGGGGTGGCCGCGGCCGGCCCGCACAGCCGGGCCCCGACCTCGCGCATCTCGAGCAGGTCGCGGCGGCTGGCCACCAGCTCGGTGGTGCGCCGCGCGCCGTCGACCGACACGGTGGGACCGGAGCCGCACTTGAGATAGACCGGGCGATCCATGTCGGCCCGCTGGGCGGGCGGGTCGTCCAGCACGGTCAGCTCGCTCACGCCGATCGGCAGCTCGCGGCTGGTGTCGCGGTAGGGGTCGAGCGACCGGGACGGCAGGGCGCTCGCGAACAGCACGGTGATCGCCCCGGTGCGCAGCGGCGGCTCGAAGCGCAACGAGCCGCCCTCGTCGAGATAGCCGGTGCGGACGCCGTTGTCGCCGAGCACGGTGACCTGCCACGCCCGCGACGCCGCAACCCCGTCGGCCAGCCGGACCCGGATGCCGTTGACCTGCCGCGGCTTGAGGAAGCCGAGCCGCAGCCACGGGCTCTTGTCTTCGTCGGAGGCGAACCAGGTGGTGCCGGCGTCGCCGTCGGCCACCACGCCGGGCCGGGCCGCCGGGTCGGGCACGCCGCTGCTGGAGGCGGTCACGCTGGGCACGATGCCGCGGGTCACCGAGGCGGCCCCGCTCGGGTCGAGCAGCGCGTTGAGCGCCGGCCCGGCCTTGGGGCGGGCCCGCACCGAGACCGTGTAGCGGGCGGTCGCGGGCGCCTGGACGCTGCGGTCGATGTAGCCGCCGTCCTCCGAAGCGCGGGCCTTGCCGCCCGAGCAGTAGGGGCGGCCCGACGCGAAGTAACAGGCCGGTGTGGACGGTGCGGCGCTGAACACCATCGCCGCCGCCCGGTTGGCCACCGGCGACGCCGGCACGGCCAGGGTGCGCTGCGCCACCACCCCGGGGATGCTCACCTCGGTGAAGCCGACCCCACCGTAGCCCAGCCGCACGTCGCGGACCTCGTCCACGGTGATCCGGATCTTGTCGGCGGGCAGGTCGCCGGGCAGCGGGATGGTCACGGTGGTGCCGAACAGCTCGCGGGTGACCGGCTCGTTGAGCCCGGCCGCGATGGTGACCTGGGTCGGCAGCGAGTCGGTGCCCTGGTCGAGGGTGAGCCCGACGCTGCTGATGACGCGCCGCTGCGGCAGTTCGACCTCGAGCCACTGCCCGGCCGATCCGGCGCCGGGCGCGGACCGCCAGGAGGTGGCCGGGTTGCCGTCCAGCGCCGCGAACGGCTGGTGGGCCGGGCGTGCACCGACCAGCGGGTCGGCCTCGGAGTAGGCGGTCGAGGCGCGCACGCTGCGGATGCCCTCGTAGCGCACCACGGTGTCCTGGCTGTCGCCCCACTCGGGCAGGTAGTCGCGGGCGGGGGCGTCGAGGCGGCCGTCGTCGCCGGCTTCGAGCGTGGCCGAGGCCCGGTCGGCGGCCATGCCGAACGCGACCTCGCGGCGGCGCATCCCGTCGGTCATCACCACGGGACCGGCGCCCAGGTCGTCCGGCCGGTCGCCGGCGAGCACCGTCGGGCCGTCGGAGAGCTTTCCGGCGGACGCGGCCGCGAGCAGGGATTCGGGTCCGCCGACCACGGTGGTGAGGCTGCTCGCGTCGTACGCGGAAACCGGTTTGACCACCCCGTCGACCCGCCACACCTCGAGGGCGGGGACACGGACGTCGAGGCCGTCGTCGATGAAGACGCCGGGCAGACCGCCACCACCGACCGTGGGGCCGAACGTGGCGACCGGTTTGAGCCCGGGCGAGCGGGCCAGGGCCTGCCGGGTGATGATCGGCTCGGTGGCCTGGGCCCGGCCGTAGTTGAGGTCGGATCGCACCAGCAGGTAGCGCACGCCCGAGCGGGTCAGCAGGTCGGCCAGCCCGGGGGAGCCGGAGCCGCTGGAGACCACCTCCTCGATCGCGTCGAGCAGCCGGATCGTGGCCGGTGGGGTGAGCGGGATGGCGTTGCGCACGCCCCACCGGCTGTGCAGCAGGGCCTGGGTGATCTCGTCGCTCGGGCGGCCCCACAGGTATTGCGGGAACCGGGCGCCCGGCACCACGAGCACCTGCTCCTCGTCGAGGTTGCGGTCGAGCCAGGCCGAGGCGTCCCGCCAGTAGCCAGGGACCTCGGTGAAGCTTCCGGGCGGCACCAGGCCACCGGCCAGCGCCGGGCTGGCGACGCCGGCGATCGCGACCAGCGCGGCGCCGGTCACCACGCCCGCCCGCAGCCGGGCCGGGCGGCGCTGCGGCTCGCCGGCGGTGCGGGCCGAGCGCAGGGCCAGCCCGATCAGGTGGGCCAGGCCGAGGGCCAGCGGCAGGCGCAGTACGACGTCGAACTTGTGGACGTTGCGCAGCGGGGCGCCGGCGCCGTCGAGGAACGCGCGCTGCGACTCGTCGAACAGGCCGCCGACCGCGCCGACGTGCCCGAGGCCGACCAGGGCGAGCCCGGCCAGCAGCCCGGTGATCAGGAACCAGCGGTGCGGGATGCCGCGGCGGGCCAGCCCGGCCAGGCCCAGACCGGCCACGACCAGGGTGGCGACGACGATCGCGTGCTCGGTGGCGAGCCGCCACGCGGCCGGCCACAACGGACCGAAGGCGCTGGTCAGGTAGGCGTGCCAGTGCGAGGCGCCGCGCAGCACGGTCACCGCGTCGGTCGGCGCGGTCGTCACGGCCGCGGTCTCGATGTAGTCGAGGAACGGCGGGCTGTAGCGGCCGAGCAGCAGCAGCGGGACCAGCCACCAGGCGGTGGCGGCGGCGACGGCGGCCCCCCAGGCGGCCAGCGCGACGAACCGGAGCCGGGCCGGGCGCAGGCCGGCCAGCCACAGCGCGGCCAAGGGCACCATGGCCAGCACGGCGGTCGCGTTCACGCCGCCCGCGCAGGCCACGACCAGCGCCGAACGGGTCACCGCGCGGCGCACCGACGTGGTGCCGTCGCGCAGCGCGATCAGCGGCACCAGCACCCAGGGCGCGAGAGCGGTCGGCCAGGCCTCGACCGAGATCGGGCCCAGCTCGGTGAGCAGGCGGGGCGAGAGCGCGAAGGCGACCCCGGCGATCACGCGGGCCCACGGGGTGCCGATCCGCAGCCGCTCGGCCAGCGCGACCAGGCCGGTGAAGGCGACGCTGAGCAGCAGCGCCCACCAGAGCCGCTGGACCACCCAGGCCGGGATGGCGAGCAGCTTGCCGAGGAGGAAGAACGGGCCCATCGGCCACAGGTAGCCGTACGCCTGATTTTGCAATTGACCGAATGTTCCGGCCGGGTCCCACACGTGCAGCGCCCGGCCGAGCCAGCCCGCCGGGTCGATCACCAGGTCCACCTTGGTATCGATGGCGATCGAACCGGGATCCTGCAGGAAGGCGACGGCGGTCAATGCCGCGCAGACGGCCACGAGACGCAAACGCCAGACGGAGCGCGGAACGCCATCGTCGACCGACGATTTCACTGCCGTCCGCATGTCGCTCCCGATTGACCCTTGCGGAGTCGCCGGGCGACCCCATACCGTGACCCGACCGCGAATGCTACTCGCGAGTAGGGGTGATTGTGGACACTTTTGTCGCCGGGACCCGGCATGTGCTGTTCCTCAACTGGCGCGACACCCGGAACCCCCAAGGGGGCGGTTCCGAGGTGTACGTGGAACGCATTGCGGGTGAGCTCGTTCGGCGCGGTCATCGGGCGACGCTGCTGTGCGCGAAGCACGCGTACGGCGCCGCCGAGGAGCGTACGGCCGAGGGCGTGCGGGTGCTGCGCCGAGGGGGCCGGCACACGCTCTACCTGCGGGCGGCCCTGCTCTACCTGCTCGGATTCCTCGGCCTGGGCCCGCTCAGCCGCCGCCACGGCCGCCCCGACGTGATCGTCGACGTCGGCAACGGCCTGCCCTTCCTGGCCCCGCTCTGGGCGCGCTGCCCGGTCATCGCGCTCGTGCACCACGTGCACCGCGAGCAGTGGCCGGTCGTGCTCAGTCCCCGGCTGGCCAAGTTCGGCTGGTGGATCGAGTCGTCGCTGGCGCCCCGCGTCTATCGCCGGTGCCGCTACGTCACCGTCTCGGCCGCGACCCGCGACGAGCTCGCGGTCCTCGGCGTCGACCCGGAACGGGTGTCGATCATCCACAACGGCACTCCGGACATGACGACCACGACCCCGGTCGCGCGCAGTGCGCAGCCGTCTCTCGTGGTGCTGGGCAGGCTCGTCCCGCACAAGCAGGTCGAGGTGGCGATCGACGCGGTGGCCGCCCTCGCCGGCGAACTGCCCGGCATCTCGCTGGTGGTCGCCGGTCAGGGCTGGTGGGAGCAGGCGTTGCGGGACTACGCGGCCGGGCTGGGCGTCGCCGACCGGGTGCGGTTCGCCGGGTTCGTGGACGAGCCCGAGAAGCGTGCCCTGCTCAGCGAGGCCTGGGTGGCGCTGACCCCGTCGCTCAAGGAGGGCTGGGGTCTGACCATTGTGGAGGCGGCCGCGGTGGGCACGCCGAACGTGGCCTTCGCCGGCGCCGGGGGCGTCGAGGAAAGCCTGGTGGACGGGCGGACCGGGCTGCTGGCGGACGATTCCGCGGACTACACCGAGAAGGTTCGCCGGCTGCTGACCGATGACGCTCTCCGGCTCGCGATGGGCACGGCGGCCCGGGCACACGCGGCACGGTTCACCTGGCCGGCGGCGGGTGAGCGGTTCGCGGCCCTCGTCGAGGGTGCGAGCCACGTCCCGGCGCCGGCCGTGGTGGACCGGACCTACCTGGTGCCGTAGACCCCGGGCACGGTCTTCGTGTCGTCGGCGACCTTGGCCGCGTCGGCCGAGGTGCCGGTCAAGCTCGAGGCCAGTGCCACGGACCCGATAGCACCGAGGGCCAGGGCAATCACCCCGGCCAGGACCAGAGGAAGGGCCTTGCGCATGTGGGGACTCCTTCAGGGGACAGCGATGTGCGCGGGACGTTACCACCTAGTAACTTCTTTGCGAAGACCCGTTCTCGTACAACTGGAGGTCGGTTCCCGCATGCACCATTCTCAATCCGGCCAGCGCGCCGGGTGGGACCGGGGGCTCTCCTTCGACGCGCTGCACGACGACCCAGCGCATCCCCAGGGCGGCAAGCGGTTTCCCGGCCGCCAGGGCGTCGCGGATCTGGTCGGCGCGCCGGCTCTCGCCCGCGATCGCGCGGTCGCCGACAAGCAGCCGGTCGTCCATCACCACATCGGCGTCGACGAACCGGGGGAGCGGATCGATCACCGTACGGGAATGGTTCCAGGGATAGGTGTGATAGCCGGCGAAGGGCAGCGAGACCACCTCGCCCGGCGCGTCCTCGACGATGCGGGCCACGGCGGCGAAGTCGGCCGGGTAACTCACCGGGCGGAGGCGACCGGCGGCTCCGTACGCGAGATCGGGCTGCACCACCAGCGGCAGCAGCAGGGCCCCCACCAGCACCGGACGACTTCCGGCCCGCTCGGCTCCCAGCGCCGCACAGAGGCACAGGATCAGCGCGTACGGGATGAGGAACTTCTGCCCGTCGCGCAGCACCCCGGCCCCGGGCAGAGCGGTCACCGCCCACTCGAGCAGACTCCGGCCACCGGGGAGCACGGCCAGCGCGGCCAGCAGGAAACCGCCCCCGGCGAGCACGAGCAGGCGCACCGCCATCGGGCCCGGCCACCGCTCGCGCAACAGTCGCCAGCCCGCGACGGCCAGCGCGAGCAGCAGCAGCGTGCCCAAGGGGGCCAGCGGCGAGGAACGGCTGGGCAGAGTCGTCTGCGAGTTCCAGATGCCGCCGGTGCCGAGCAGAGCGCCGATCGGCCCGGTCCAGTCGTTGCCGCGCGCGGCGAAGGCGGCCGCTCCGGCCGGATCGCTGGTCCCGTCGGCCTGGCTGAGCGCGGTGGCGATGAGCCAGGGGGCGTTGAGCAGCGCCGGGAGCCAGGCCTTGCGGGGCGCGAGCACCAGCACGGTGCCGAAGGCGATCAGCCCACCGGTCGGCGTCACGGCGGCGGGTGCGGCCGCGGCGAGCAGCTTCCACGTCGAGCCCTGGTCACGCCGGCAGGCCATGACGATCCAGGGCAGGCTTCCGTACGCGAGAAGGAGTCCCCACTGGCCGAGGAGCAGACGCTCGGCGAGGAAGGGCGTCCACGCGTAGCCGACCGCCGCGATCAGCCGGGGCGCCAGGCGTTCGGTGGGCACCAGACGGCCCGCGCCGAGGGCGGCCAGCAGCAGGATCGCGACCAGGACGACCCGCTGGATCAGCCAGCCGGGCGCGATCACCGACGCCAGCGAGACCAGCGCGTCCTGCGGCACGGCCCGGGGCAGGGTGGCGCTCGGCGCGATCAGGTCGGCGCGCAGCGGCTGGTGGGGGACGAAGACCATGTCGTACGAGAGCACGTAGCCTGGCGCCGCCAGCGGGGCGAGCACAGCGACCGTCACGAGGACGGCGGTCGCGGGCAACGTCCAGCGCTTCACGGCCGCCACACTAAACGAACCAGGGATCCAGCATGACCAAGACATCGGGGATCGGCGCGGCGGGTCTGGCCGTGACCGCGGCCGGGGTGCTGGCCAACCTTCTCGCGTACGTGGTCCCGGTCGTCGGCGCCCGTCAGCTGAGCGCGGCCGACCTGAGCGCACTGGCCACCCTGCTCGCCATGACCGCCATCGCGGGTGTGGCCAGCACCGGCCTGCAGATCGCGGTCGCCGTGCACCGCGCCCGCCACGGCGCCTCCTCGGTGGCCCGCTCGGCGCTGCTGACCGTGCTGGTGACCGCGGGCGCGCTGGCCGCCGCCCTGCCGATCGCGGTGTTGCTTCTGCACCTGCCCGTCTTCGCCACCGTGCTTGCGGGCGTCTCGACCGTGGGCGTGGTCGCGGCCGGGCGCTGGCTCGGCGAGATGCAGGGCGACCAGCGGTTCGTGCCGCTCGCGATCGGCCTGGCCGTGCTGGCCGGCGGGCGCTACGGCGGCGTGGTCGCGGGCCTGGCCTTCGGCGCCGGGCTGACCGGGGCGCTGCTGCTCGGCGCGGCCACCGCCGTGCTCGTGCTGCCGGTGCTGCACCTGCTGGCCCGCCGGCCCGGGGTCGCGGCGGCGGGGGAGCCCCTGGCGGCGCGGGCCGTGCTCACCGCGGGCGGCGCGACCCTGGCCATGCTCGTGGTCTCCTACGCCGACCTGATCCTGGCCCGCCGGTTCCTGCCGTTCGACGCCTCGGGGGCGTACGCGGTCGGCACCGTTCTCACCAAGGGCGCGTTGTGGGCCCCGCAGGTCGTCACGATCCTGGCCCTGCCCCGGCTCGCGCAGGCCGACCGCCGTGCCCTGCGGGTCTCGGTGGGCCTGGTCGCCGCCTGTGGCGTGGTGCTGGTGGCCGGGGCCGCGGTCGCCGGTGGGCTCGCGTTCCGGCTGGCCGGTGGCCCCGACTACGCCTCGCTGGGCCGCTACGCTCCGGTCTTCGCCGCCACCGGCGCCGTCTACGGTGTGCTCTTCGTGCTCGTCAACGCCCAGGTCGCGGCGGGCGCCCGCTGGCCGGCGGCGCCGCTGTGGGTCGCCGCGGCCGGGTTCGCCCTGGTGGCCTGGCTCGTGCTGCCGCAGACGCTGGCGGGCATCGCGTACGGGGCTCTGGGCACCTCCGTGGTGGCCCTGGCCGCCACATCCGTCCTGGTTGGAATGCGACTGCGTACCTCTGTTACCGGGCCGCGACCCGAGCATGCAACGCTGTCGATCGATTGATCGGGCGGACGGGGGTCACCTGGTGCGGTTCGGGTTGCGGTGGTTGCTCGCCGCGTGGACGGTCGTTGTGCTGCTCGGCGCGGCCGGTGCGGCCGGGCCGGTGGCGGCGCCGGTGACCGATGGGGGCACGTCCGCGGCCGCGCTCAGCGAGATGTTCCAGCGCTACGGCGACACCTCCGGAGCCTGGCTCGGCGCCGACCGCACGGCCTCGGTCGCGCTGCCCGACGGCCGCCGCCTGTGGCTGTTCTCCGACACGTTCCTGGGCCGGCCCGACCCGGACGGCGCCCGCCCGCGCACGGCCGACCTCGTGCACAACTCGGCCATCGTGCAGGACGGCGCCCGCCTCGAGACCGTCACCGGCGGCAGCCCGGCCCGCCCGGCCTCGCTCGTCTCGGCCGGCGACGACCAGTTCTCGTGGATCGGCGACGCGACCGTCCGCAGCGACGAGGTGCAGGTTCTGGTCAACCGCTACCGCCGGACCGGTCAGGGGCCGCTCGACCACGCCCTGGCCGGCACCGAGCTGACCACCCTCGCGCTGCCGACGCTGGCCGCCGGTCAGGTGCGCGCGCTGCCCGTGGGGGCCAAGGTCTCGTGGGGCTCCGAGGTGATGGTGGACGGTGAATACACGTACGTCTACGGCACCGAGGCCGCCGGACAGATGAAGTTCGCCCACGTGGCCCGGGTCAAGGGCACCGACCTCGGGCAGGCGTGGCAGTTCTGGACCGGCCAGGAGTGGTCGAACCGGGCCGGCGAATCGGGGCGGCTGCTCAGCGGCGTCGGCACGACCTATGGCGTACGGCGGGTGGGTGAGCAGTACGTTCTGGTCACCCACGAGAACAACCTGATGTTCAGCTCCGACTTCGTGGCCTACACGGCCGCCTCGCCGACCGGGCCGTTCGAGGGCCCGCAATATCTGTTCCGCGCGCCCGAGACCGACGCCGGCCACATCGTCTACGACGCCGACCTGCACCTCGACCTGGCCCGTCCGGGCTCGCTGCTGGTGTCCTACAACGTCAACGACCTCGACGAGGCGGTCGCCTACGCCGATGCCTCGATCTACCGGCCCCGTTTCTTCGAGGTGCCGTGGCCGCCGAAACGGGCGAAGCAGCTGCCCGCGCCCCCGGCCGCGGTGACCGCGGTTCCGGACGGGGCGGGCACGGCCGGCGTGAGCTGGAAGGCCGAGAGCGGGCTGAGCTACCAGGTCTACCGGCGCGACGTGACGGCCGGGCAGACCCACTTCGTCCGGCTGCCGGGGGAGGCGGCCGGAACGTTCCGGTCCGAGTTCCTCACCAACGGCCACAAGTACGAGTTCGGGGTGACCGCGGTCGACCGGCGCGGCGAGAGCGCGATGTCACCGGTGGCCGGGATGACCGCGACCGTGCCCCCGCCACCCGCGCCCACCCTGGTGCGGGCCGATCCGGACAACGCCGGCAAGGTGACCCTGCACTGGACCGAGGTCCCGTTCGTGCAGCTCTTCAAGGTCTATTACCGCGACCTGACCACCGGGCAGCGCGGTCGCACGGCGGCCGGCGCCTACCCCGGCCAGAGCGCCACCGTCGGGCCGCTGCGCCACGACCACGAGTACGAGTTCACGGCGGTCGCGGTGGGCGGCGGCGGAGACAGCGTGCACTCCAAGGGAATCCGGGCGACCGCGGTCGTGGCCCCACCGGCCGCGCCGAGCATCCCGAGCGCCCAGACCCGGCCCGACGGCACGGTTCTGCTCTCGTGGGCGGCGGTCGGGCCCGGGCTGGGCTACCGCATCTACCAGCGCGACGCGACCGCCGGCGCCCAGGACTGGGGGCCGCCCGGCCTCGCCACCACGACCCAGTTCCGGTCGCGGCCGCTTCAGCACGGCCACGACTACGAGTTCGTCGTCGCCGCGGTCAACGACGGCGGCGAGGGCGCCCGGTCACCGGTCGTCCGTGTCCGGGCGCAGCTCGCCCCGCCGGGCGAGGCCCCCACCCGCCTGCGGGCCGAGCCCAAGGGCACGGCCGTCGAACTGTCCTGGCGTTCCCAGGCCACGTGGCACTGGATCTTCCGGCGGGACGTGACGGCGGGGGAGAAGGAGTTCACCCGCGAGGAGATCGGCGCCCAGGGCGACGAGGCCACGCTGACCAACCTGGTGGCCGGGCACGAGTACGAGCTCGCGGTGGCCGCCTTCAACCCCGGAGGCGCCGGGCCGCGGTCCGAGTCCGTACGGGTCGTGGTCGCCTCGGCTCTGCCGACGAACCTGGCCGCCGTCGCGACCGGTCCCGGAACGGCCCGCCTGACGTGGCGCGAGACCCGCACCGACGTGCTCTACCGGGTGCAGATGCGCGACGCCACGGCCGGGGAGCAGTGGCGCACCGAGCCCTACCCGGTCGACGGCAACCGCCACGAGACGTTCATGCTGATCGCGGGCCACCGCTACGAGTTCCGCCTGCAGGTCAACGACCTGACGACGGACCCGGTCTCGGTGACTGCCCAGTGATTCAGTGCTTCCGCAGCACCATCGCGAGGTTCCACGACAGAACCTCACGGGCGGCCGGCACCTTGAGGATCCACTGGGCCCACCACGGGTGATAGCGCGGGAACGCCTCGATCAGCGTGGCGCCGCGCGCCTTCCGGGCCCAGGCGAGGGCGGAGCCGACCGAGTACGGGTGCAGGCTGTGCCGGTACTTGTTCTTCGGCGGCTTGCCGTTGCGGCGCTCGTAGCGGCGGGCGGCGTAGTGACCGCCGAGGTAGTGCCAGGGCGCCGTCTCGTGGCCACCCCACGGCGACAGCCAGGGGGTGAAGGAGGCGTAGATGAGGCCGCCGGGACGGGTCACCCGCACCATCTCGTCGAGCATGCGCGGCGGGTCGGGCACGTGCTCGAGCACGTTCGAGGAATAGCAGACATCCACCGACCCCGTACGGATGGGCAGCTCCATGCCGCTGGCCCGGAGCGCGCCGATGGCGGCGTCCTTGTCGCCGGCGCCCGAGGCCATGTCGCCCGCGTCCGGTTCGAGGCGCACATACCTGGCGCCGGCCTCGTCGAACGCCGCCGCGAAGTAGCCGGGGCCGCCGCCGACGTCGAGCACGAGCTGGTCCTGCAACGGGCCGTATTTGCTGAGCTGCCCCACCGAGTCGGCGGCGAGCGCGGTGTAGAACCGGTCGGGGTCGGTCTGCTCGACGAGGAACGCCTGGAACAGGCTCACCGATCGCTGCAGGGTGGCCTTGTGCGGCACGGGCGGGGGCTCCTCTGTCACGGCGACACCATCGGATGGTCAGCGCAATCTACCGATGAGTAACTGTGGTGACAACCTTCCGCGCCGCCGGGGTTTTCCCGGAAAAGTCCACTGTTGACGCAAAGGTCGAGCGGGACACACGGGCTGACCTCGCGTGGGTAGAGTCCGGCGCTCCAAGTCGATCTAAGGAGCCACCCCACCGTGACAACCGTTCGCCGCCTTCTCGGCCTGGCCTCGGCTGCCGCTCTGACCGCCATGCTCATGCCGGCGCCCGCTTACGCCGCCGTGCCGCCCGACCCCAACGCCGTTCTGGTCGCCGGGCCCGCGCCCAAGATCTTCCAGGGCGAGGCCGACAAGCGCATCTGGGAGACGATGGAGGTGCGCAACGACAGCGACAAGCCGCTGCGGGTGGTGCTCTACGTCAAGACGGAGGGCCTCTGGTTCGCCGGCGCGTACCACACGTGCCGATACACCGACAATCTTCCGCCCGACCTGATCCCGGCCAGTGGCGAGCAGGCCATCTGTGAGCCGCCGAACGAGATCGAGCCGGGTGGCTCGTACAAGCTGGGCGGCGAGATGATCCGGGTGCACCCCAAGGCCGTGCCCGGCGCCCAATACTCGTACACGTTCACCTGGTACACCAAGGAATACGCGGATGCGCAGGGCCCGACGTGGCTCGACCGCGACAAGATGACCCCCGGCTTCAAGGGCCTGCCCCTGATGACCAAGGTGACGCCGGAAACGCCGTACTCCGGCACCAACAGCAGTTCGGGCCGGGTGGTCATCGCCGGCGGCACGACCCCGCCGACCACCCCGACCACCACGGTCAAGCCGACCATCACGATCCCGACCGACCCCGACCCCGACGCGGAGCCCACCGACGACCCCACCTCGGGCTCGCCGGTCACGCCGTCCGCCTCGACCACTCCACCCACCACGCCGGCGGCCCCGGAGACGTCGCCGGTCGCGGGCGGCGTGGGTGGCGGTGACACCGGGGGCGATCTTCCGCTGACCGGCACCAACGTGGCCGTCATCGGCGGGCTGGGCGGCGTGCTGCTGCTCGGTGGCGGGGTGGCCTTCTTCCTGGCCCGTCGGCGTCGTACGGCCTTCACCGCCTGACCCGTTTACCCCTGAACCACAACTGTCGCCGGGGTCGCCCGCTCGCGAATGTACGCGCATGAACAGAACGCGTACGTCAGTGATGGCGACCCCGCTTCCGACCGTCTTCGGCCTCACCCGGATCGGGGCCCGGCCTCGAGTGTGGCGGTGGGCCTCGTGGTCCGCCGCCGCGGCAGCGGGCCTCCTGACGTTCCTCGCGGTCGTCCCCCGGTCGGAGGCGGACCAGACGCCGGCCGGGTTTATCGCTCCGGCCGGCGGCGACGAGCCGCAACGGGAGTTCGTGGACGGCTGGACCATCTGGTTCGGTTGCCGGAACGAAACGGGCCGACCCGTCGTCGCGCCGGCTCCCGCGTGCACCTCGATCGGGTCTGAGCTGAGCTGCGGGCCCCTCTTCGTCCGCCTCGGATGAGGGCGTGCCCCCCACCGGGCCTCGGCGTCGCCTACGATCGGCGGCCATGCGTCCGAAACGGATCTTGGCCGCCGTGGCGGCGCTCGCGGCCGCGGCCACCCTCGCGGCGGTGACCCGGCCCGCCGATGCCGAGACCACCCCGAGCCCCTACGTCTTCACCCAGGCCGACGTCGGCTTCTCCGAGGGCGCGGCCACCACCGGGCTGGTCGGCCGCCTCGACGAGATGGACGCCTACGTCGGCGACCGCAAGCCCGTGCTGCGGCTCGACCTCGACTGGTGGTCGGTGCAGTCGTGCGCGACCTGCGCCCCCGACTTCGGCCGGCTCGACCCGGTGGTCGACGCGGCGAACAGCCGGGGTATGCGGGTGCTGCTGATCCTGGGCTACGCGCCGCCGTGGGCCAACGGCGGGCACGCCGACGACAAGTGGTTCCCGGTCGCCGACAACTCGTGGCGGGCGATCGTCGACGCCACGGTCGTGCATTTCGCCGGGCGCGTGCAGGCGTACGAGGTCTGGAACGAGCCCAACTTCGCCAACAAGGGCAACTACGGCGACGGCAGTACCGCCGCCCGTCGACTGCGGTACTGGCAGCTGACGCGGATCGCCTTTGAGCAGGTGCACACCCGCTGCGCGTCCTGCGTGGTGCTGGCGGGCGCGTCGGGCGCGGGCGACGCGGTCGCCGAGAAGAAGAACGACAACGAGCCGGCCGCGTGGCTCGACTGGGCCTACGCCAACGGCTACGGCCAGACGTTCGACGCGGTTGCGCATCACCCGTACCCGGCCTGGGACAACGGTCGTAGCCCGTCGCGGCCCGAGTGCGAAGCGCGCTGGTGGGCGATGTTCGGCCCGCCGGACGAGAAATGCGGTGAGCTGGCCGCGGTGCGCGCGGTCATGGTGAAGCGGGGCGACGGCCTGAAGAAGATCTGGGGCACCGAGTTCGGCAACCCGTCCGCGGGCGACGGCATCAAGAACAAGCCCTCGTCCGAGGGGCTGAGGGACATCCTCGAAGAGGGCATCCGGATGTGGCGCGCGCTCGACTACACCGGGCCGCTGTTCCTCTACTCGTACGCCGACAGCCCGTCCTGCGCGGCCGGTTCGACCGACCCCGAGTGCCACTTCGGGCTGACCGACGCCGCCGGGAAACCGAAACAGCCCGCGTACGACGGTGTGAAGCTCGCCCTGACCGACGCGTTCCAGCGCACCCTCGCCCCGGGCCGGTCGCTGCACCGCCAGTCGGCCCTGCGCTCGGCCGACGGCCGCTTCCACCTGTGGCTGCAGGGCGACGGCAACCTGGTGCTCTATATGGGCGCGACGGTGCTGTGGTCGAAAGCCAACCTGAAGGCCATCCGCCTCACCAACCAGATCGACGGCAGTCTCGCCCTGTTCGACGGCAGCGGGAAGAAGGTCTGGAGCACGGCCACCGCGGGCAAGGGCACCTCGAACCTGAACCTGCAGAACGACGGCAACCTCGTGCTCTATCCGACCGCCACCCCCACCACGGCGTCGTGGTCGAGCGGCACGTGGGGGCACAAGGCCTGATCAGGCCGGGACGGTGACGACACGGTCGGCCGTCGCCCGGGCCCGGCTGCTCGTGGTGAGCAGGCCCAGCAGCAGGACGGCCAGGCCGCAGCCGACCACGATCCACCAGCCGGCGTGACTGGCCTGGGCGAAGCCGGCCGACGACGAACCGGAGACGACCGCGGCGCCGATCACGGCCACGCCCAGCGAGCCACCCACCTGGCGTGACGTGGAGGCGATGGCGGCCGCCACGCCGGCCTGGGCGCGGGGCATGCCGGAGACCGCGGTGTTGGTGATCGGGGCGTTGACCAGGCCGAAACCGATGCCGAAGAGCAGATAGCAGCCGAGCAGCAGGGCCGTCGGCGTCGAGTCGGTGAGGCGGGTCAGCGGAAGCATGGCCAGGGTCATGGCCGAGCCGGCCACGATCAGCGGCAGGCGGGTGCCGCGGGCGGCGACCAGGCGGCCCGAGAGCGGGGCGAACACCGCGGTCATGGCGGCCATCGGCAGCGTCCAGAGGCCGGCGTGCAGGGCCGACAGCCCGCGGACGTCCTGCAGATAGAGGGTGTTGAGGAACAGGAAGCCGGCCAGGGCACCGAACGCCGACACCGCGATGACCGTGGCCCCGCTGAACGGGACGCTGCGGAAGAAGCGCAGGTCGAGCAGTGGTTCGGGGCGGCGGGGCTCATAGACGAGCAGGGCGGTCAGCGCGGCCGCGCCGAGGGCGAAGCAGCCGACGATCTCGGCCGAGCCCCAGCCCGAGCCGGGGCCTTCGATGATCCCGTACGTGACCGAGGCCAGCAGCACCAGCACCAGCGCCTGCCCCACCGGGTCGATGCGGCGCGGCCTGGGCGACCGGGACTCGGGCACGAACAGGGCGGTCAGCACGATCGCGCCGATACCGACCGGCACGTTGAGCCAGAAGATGGACCGCCAGCCCAACGACTCGACCAGCACGCCACCCACCAGCGGCCCGAGCGCCATGCTGAGCCCGACCACGCCACCCCACACGCCGATCGCCCGGGCCCGTTCGCGCGGCTCGGTGAACGTGTTCGTGATGATCGACATGGCGACCGGGTTGAGCATCGAGCCGCCGACCGCCTGCACCATCCGGAACGCGATCAGCCAGCCCAGGCCCGGCGCCACGCTGCACAGCAGCGACCCCAGCGTGAACAGCGCCAGCCCGGTCTGGAAGGTGCGGCGGCGGCCCACCCGGTCGGCCGTGCTCCCGGCCAGGATCAGCAGGCTGGCCAGCACGAGCGTGTAGGCGTCGATGACCCACTGCAGCCCCGACACCGACGTCTCGAGGTCGGACCGCAGCGCGGGCAGCGCGATGTTCACGATCGTGTTGTCCAGGCCCACGATGAACAGGCTCAGGCAGCAGATGGCGAGCACGAGCGCGCGGCGGCGGGGGCTGAGATCAGGCACTATTCGATTTCTACCGCGCCGGGGGCCGGTTCCGGGCCGTCCCCGGGCAGTACTTAAGGTCACAATGTTTCTCGCTGCCCTACACTTCGGGCTCCGATGGAGATCTTCCCGTACGCCTCGCCCTGGCCGCCCGAGTGGACCGGGCACCGCCGACCCCGCCGCCTGCTGTTCGGCGTCTTCTATCTCGGCGCGCTGGCCCTGCTGGCCGCCGCCGGGGCCGCCTGGCAGATCCTCTACGACGATCCCGGCCAGGCGCTGTTCTTCGCGGGCCTGGCCGCGCTCCTGGGACACGTGTCGGCCCTGTGCGTGTTCGCCTACCGCGGCGGGCGGCGACGGCCGGACACGTCGGGTGTGCGCCGGACGGCGGCGGGTCTGATCTTCCGGTACGACGGTGGCGCCTCCTACGTGCTGAGCGCGACGCTCGCTCTGGTCACCCTCGCCGGCGGGGTCTACACGGCCGTCGCCGCCACGCGGGGCGAGTATCTGCCGGCCGCCCTGTTCGGTGCCCTGACCCTGGTTCTGCTGATTTTCCTGGTCGTGCTGCTGCGGCTGATGCCGGGGGAGCTGGTGATCGGGCCCGAGGGGGTGCACCACCGGGGGCTCACGTTCACCCACTTCGTGCCGTGGATCGCGCTCACCTCGGCCACGCCGGGCTGGGAGCGGGGGCCGGTCATCACGATCGGGTTCATCGGGTCGCCCGACACGCGGTCGCGCCGCCTGCTCGGGTCGCTGATGTCGGCTCCCGAGACGGTCAGCGGGCGCTGGCTGGCCGCCGATCCGTCGCTGGCGTTGCGGGCCCTCAAGCACTACATCGCCTATCCCGAGCACCGCTGGGAACTGACCACCGAGGCCGCCCTGCGCCGCATCGCCGCCGCCTGACCTTCCGGCGGACGGCGGTGCCGGTTTCCGCGCGCGGTGGTGCGGCGCAGCCCGCCTGACCTTCCGGCGGGCGGCGGTGCCGGGTTCCGTGCGCGGCGGTGCAGCCCGGGTTTCCGCGCCGGTCGCGCCGCCTGGAGCCGTACGAAAGCGAAAGCCCCGGCCGGGAAACGAAGCAACGGGCAGGGGAAACGAGCGGCGTTCACATGCGCTGTTAGCGTGGGCGCGCACATGTTCCGCCGACACCTGTCTCGGCCGCAACACAGTCGTCCAGGTGTGGGGAGTTCGTTCAGTGCCACCGCCCGTCGAGGTCGTCCTCACGGAGCTCGACACCCGCGACCACGAGGTGGCGGCCGAGGTCGCCAACGGCATCGCCGCACACCGGGCGAAAATCAGCTTCGACGACCCGGACCTGGTCGACTTCCGCTTCCGGACGGCGACCGCGGGCGACCTGAGCACCGACCTCGTGCGGGCGGCGGGCGTCCGCTACTTCACCGACGGCGACCCCCTCGACTACGTGCTGGCCGGCGTCGTGCTCGACGGCACGGTCCGCCTGCGCACGGCCGGGCACGAGGTGCGGCTGGCCCGCAACGACGGCTTCCTCTACCCGGTCAACGCGGGCTACACCAACGACTGCCACAACCCGGCCCTGGTCGACGTGCGGCTGCCGCTCGGAATCGTGCGGCGGATGGCCGCCGAGACCAGCGGGTTGCCCGCTGAGGATCTGCGCTTCCAGTCGCTGAACCCGGCCTCGGAGCCGCTGCGGCGGTTCTGGGCGGGCACGGTGACCGGGCTGCACCGCCAGCTGGCCGTCTCCGAGCTGGTCCTGCCGTCGCTGCTGGCGGCCGAGATGCTGCGGGTGGCGGCGGCCGCGGTGGTGGCCGTCTTCCCGAACACCACCATGACCGCCGCGCGTCTTCCCCCGCCGGGGCGGGTCGAGCCGGCCGTGGTGCGGCGGGCCCGGGCCTTCATCGAGGCCCACGCCGACCGGCCGCTGCAGCTGGCGCAGATCGCCGACGCGAGCGGGGTCGGCGTGCGCGCGCTGCAGTTCGCGTTCCGGCAGCACCTGGACACGACCCCGATGGCCTATCTGCGGCGGGTGCGGCTCGAACACGTACGGGCGGATCTGCGCGCGGCCACCCCCAGCGACGGCACGACGGTCGCGGCCGTGGCCCGGCGCTGGGGTTTCGGCAACCTCAGCCGGTTCGCGGGCGACTACCGGGCCGCCTTCGGTGAGCTGCCGAGCCGGACCCGCCGAACTTAGGCGTCAGCTTCTCATCGGTCCAGCAGCTGGGCCAGGTGCACCGAGGGGCGGTCGCGCAGATCGGCCACCTGGGTGCGGCAGGAGAAGCCGTCGGCCAGCACCACCGCTTCGGGGGCGGCGTCGAGGGCGGGCAGCAGGTTCTGCTCGGCCACGGCCACCGACACTTCGTAGTGCCCGATCTCGACCCCGAAGTTGCCGGCCAGGCCACAGCAGCCGGCGAGGCGCTTGACCCGGGCGCCGGTCGAGGCCAGCAGGTCGGCGTCGGCCTTCCAGCCCAGCACGGCGTGGTGGTGGCAGTGCGGCTGCGCGACGACCTCCACATCGGACAGGTCGGGCGGCGTCCAGCCCGGGGTCTCGGCCAGCAGCTCGGCCAGTGTGCGCACCGACTTGGCGACCGCCGCCGCGTTCTCGTCGCCCGGGAGCAGCTCGTGGATGTCGGAGCGGAGCACGGCCGTACAGGAGGGCTCGATGCCGACGACCGGAATGCCGGCGCGGACGTCGGGCGCGAGGGCTTCGACCGTACGGGAAAGGATCCTCTTGGCCGAGTCGAGCTGACCCGTCGTGATCCAGGTGAGGCCGCAGCAGACGTTTCCGGACGGCAGGCGCGGCTCGTAGCCGGCGGCGCGCAGGACCCGTACGGTCGCCTCGGCCACCTCGGGCGAGAAAGCGTCGGAGAACGAGTCGGCGAACAGCACCACCGGTTCGCCGCCGGCCACCTTCTTGAACGTACGGCGGAAAGGCCGCTTGGCGAACGCCGGAACCGACCGCCGCTTGTCGACGCCGGCCAGCCGCAGCGCCAGACCCCGGATGCCGGGCAGTCGCGTGCCGAGGTTGGCCAGCCCCGGCGTCCACCCGGCGAGCCGTGCCCAGAACGGCAGCCGGCCCAGCGTGTAGTGCGACAGCGGGCGCCGCTTGCCCTTGTAGGTCTGGTGCAGCACCTCGGACTTGTAGGTGGCCATGTCGATGCCGGTGGGGCAGTCGGACGCGCAGCCCTTGCAGGACAGGCAGAGGTCGAGCGATTCGTGCACCGACGGATGCGACCACGGCAGCTCGCCGCGCACGACCTCCTGCAGGACCCGGGCCCGCCCGCGGGTCGAGTCCTTCTCCTCGCGAGTGGCCAGATAGGACGGACACATCACGCCGCCCGCGGCCGAGTTGTCGGCCCGGCACTTGCCGACGCCGGTGCAGCGGTGCACGGCCTGCGCCAGGTCCCCGTTGTCGTGCGGATAGGCCAGCTTGAGGCCCGTCAAGGGAAAACTGGCCGGCCGCACGTCGGCATCGACCGGGTCGGGGTCGACCAGCACACCGGGGTTGAGCAGGTTGCCCGGGTCGAACGCGCCCTTGATGCCGGCGAACAGCGCGATCGCGTCGGCCGAATACATGTGCGGCAGCAGCTCCGACCGGGCCCGCCCGTCGCCGTGCTCGCCCGAGAGCGACCCGCCGAACTCGCCGACCAGCTTGGCCGCGTCGACCACGAAGTCGCGCATCACCTTGGTGCCGCCGGGCTGGTCGAGGGGGAAGTCGAGCCGGACGTGCATGCAACCGTCGCCGAAGTGGCCGAAAGGCGCCGAGCTCATCCCGTACGTCGCCACGAGCTCGTCGAAGCGGGCCAGGTAGGCGCCGAGCTTCTCGGGCGGGACCGCCGCGTCCTCCCAGCCCGGCCACGCGGGGCGGTCGGCGGGGGAGCGGCCGGCCAGACCGGCGCCGTCCTCGCGGATGCGCCACAGCCGGGCCTGGGTCGCCGGGTCGGTGACGACCAGCGCGTCGTCGGCGATGCCGTCGCCGGCCAGTTCGCGGGCCCGCGCCTCGACCTCGCCCAGTTCGTCGCCGGCCAGCTCGACGAAGAGCCAGGCGCCGCCCCGGGGCAGGGGCGGGACGGCGTCGGGACCACGGCGGGCGCGCAGCACGTCGAGCAGCCGCGAATCCAGGCCCTCGCACGAGGTCGGCCGGTGGGCGACGACGGCCGGGGAGGCCTCGCCGGCGGCCACGATGTCCTTGAAACCGAGGACGACCACGACGCGTACGGGGGAATCGACCACCAGCCGCACGGTCGCCTTGGTGATGATGCCGAGCGTGCCCTCGGAGCCGACGAAGGCCTGGGTCAGGTCGAAGCGCTCGGGCAGCAGGTGCTGCACGGCATAACCCGAGACCTGGCGGCCGAAGCGGTCGAACTCGGTGCGGGCGGTGGCGAGATGCTTGCCCATCACGGTTTTGAGGCCGTCGACGACCGGGCCCTGCGGCGCGGTGGTGTCGAGCGTGTCGCCGGCCGCCGTCAGCAACTCCAGCGCGACGATGTTGTCCGAGGTGCGCCCGTACGCCAGCGAGCGCGACCCGCAGGCGTTGTTGCCGATCATGCCGCCGATCGTGCACCGCGGGTGGGTCGAGGGATCGGGCCCGAACCGTACGCCGTGCGGGGTGGCCGCCTTCTGCAGGACGGCGTGCACGGTGCCCGGCTCGACCACCGCCGTACGGGCCTCGGGGTCGATCTCGAGCACCCGGTTGAGGTGGCGGGAGAAGTCGAGCACGATGCCCCGCCCGATGGCGTTGCCCGCGACCGACGTGCCGGCGCCGCGCGAGGTGAACGGAGTGCCGGTCTCGCGCGCGACCGCCAGGGCCGCGGCCACCTCGTCGACGTGCCGCGGGCGGACCACGGCCAGCGGCGGAACCCGGTAGAGCGAGGCGTCGGAGGCGTACATGCCCCGGGTGCCCGGGTCGGACCGCACCTCGAGCCCGGCCGTCTCGAGCGCACGCACCACGTCAGTCATGGGTAACATGTTACTCATGCCGACGCTGCGTCTTCCGTCCGAGGCCCCCTCCCTGGCCGACGCTGTCGCCCAAGCCGTGCGCGACGGGGTCGCCGAGGGCGAGCTGGTGCCCGACCGGATCTACTCGGTCTATCAGCTGGCCGAGTTGCTGGGCGTCTCGCGCAGCCCCGTCCGCGAGGGCATGCTGCGGCTGGCCGAGGCGGGCCTGGTCGAGATCCACCGCAACCGTGGCTTCCGCGTCCTGCCGCCGCGCGCCCACGACGTCTCCGAGATCGTCGAGATCCGCCTGGCGCTGGAACCGGCGGCGGCCCGCAAGGCGGCGGTCAACGGCACCGTCGAAGAGCATGCGGCGATCCGGGCGGCCCTGGCCGTGATGGCCTCCGCGGCCGCGCGGGGTGACGAGGCCGCTTTCTGGCCGGCCGATCGCGCTTTGCACGACCTGTTGCTGCGCACGGCCGGCAACGGGCGGGCGGCCGCGATCGTGGCGCAGTTGCGCTCGACAACGGCGTTGCTGGGCCCACCAACAACCGCAAGCGGCCGCACCCTGGCCGAAATCCAGTCCGAACACGAGCCGGTCGTGGCGGCGGTCCTCGCCCGCGACGGGGCCGGAGCCGAGTCCGCGATGCGTTCCCACTTGCAGGCGACGGGCGCCCTGCTGATGGCCAACCTCGCGTCTTCGGCCTCTCCCACGCCGACCGCGTCTCCCACGCCGACCGCGTCTCCCACGCCGACCGCGTCTCCCACGCCGACCGCGTCTCCCGCGCCGGCCTCCGCAGGCTACGAACCGCAATGGGAAGGGGGCTAGGTTCGCGGGGTGGACTTTGTGCGGGTCGAAGCCGGGCGATGGGTCGAGCGCGAATGGCCGGGATGGATCGAGGTCCGGCTTCGAGAAGCGGGCGGGAACGTCGCGCTGATCGTGGACAAGGAGCCCGTGCTGTTTCGGCAGGACGAGTTCGACGGAGTGTTCCCGGCGTGGATCGAGCTTCCGTGCGACGTCGAGGGCTGGTCAGCGGGGGAGGGCGACGAGCGAATCGCCACCATCCGGCTGGAGTTCGGGCTCGAGGACGAGAACGGGCGCGCGAACTTCCAGGTGAGCGAGGCCGACATCGTGTCGCGGCCACAACCTGAGCGTGGCGCGCAGTGAGCGAGGCCAATGTCGCTTCGCGGCCGTGAACGAACGTACGGTCGGCGGCGGGTCCTTTGTTCAGCGGAACCGGCGGGAGATGGCATGGCCGATGTGGACGCGATCGTCGCGGCGGTGTTCGGGTTCGAGTTGCGGCCGGCTCAGCGGGAGACGATCGCTTCGGTGGTCGGGGGGCGCGACACCCTGGCCGTGCTGCCGACCGGGAGTGGCAAGAGCGCGATCTATCAGGTGGCGGGACTGGCACTCGGCGGGCTGACCGTGGTGGTGTCGCCGCTGCTGGCGTTGCAGCGCGACCAGCTGCGGTCGCTCACCGGGCATGACGTGGCCGCCCGCATGCTCAACTCGGGGCAGCGGCACGCCGAACGGGCGGAGGCGCTCCGGGCCGTACGGGATGGGGAAGTTGACTTTGTGCTTCTCGGGCCGGAGCAACTGGGCAATGAGGAAGCGGTGGCCGCGATCGGCGGCAGCAAGCGGGCGGTGACGTTGCTCGCGGTCGACGAAGCGCATCTGATCAGCCAATGGGGGCACGACTTCCGGCCGGACTATCTGACCCTGGCCGACGTGGCCGACACGCTGGGGCGGCCGCCGGTTCTGGCGTTGACCGCGACCGCGGCGCCGCCGGTGCAGGCCGACATCACGCGGCGGCTGCGGATGGTGGATCCACGGGTGATCGTGACCGGGTTCGACCGGCCGAACCTGAGCCTCGCGGCGCGCCTGACCCGGCCGGACAAACCCGAGGCGCGAGCCCTGGAAGACCGTACGGTCGAAGTGATGCTGGCCCACGAGACCCCGGCCCTGGTGTACGCGCTGACCCACGCCCACTGTGAGGAACTGGCCTCGCGGCTGCGGCTCGACGCGTACAAGGTCGCCGCCTACCACGCGGGGGTGCCGGCCGCCGAGCGGGCGCGGATCCAGGACGCCTTCTTCGCCGGGGAGCTCGACATCGTGGTGGCGACGAGCGCGTTCGGCATGGGGATCGACAAGCCCGACATCCGTACGGTGGTGCACGCGGGCGTTCCGGGCAGCCTCGACGAGTACTACCAGGAGATCGGGCGCGGCGGACGGGACGGCCAACCGGCCCACGCGGTGCTGGTGCACGACGGCCGCGCGATGCGGATCCCGCGGTTGCTGGCCGCGCGGTCGCGGGTACCGGCCGCGACCGTGGCGGCGGTGGTCGAGCACCTGTCGGTGACGCGGGAACCGGCCGAACTCGCGAAGGTGGCGGGCGTGAGCCGCAACGCCGTGCAGCGCGTGCTGGACGAGCTGCACGAGCTGGGGTTCGGGCCTACGGTGGCGCCGGCGGAGGCCGAACGGGAGGTTCTGGCCTCGGGCGAGCGGCGCCAGACCGTGCTGACGAGCCAGATCGAGGCGTCGCGGCACTACGCCGAGACGACCCACTGCCGCCGGGCCGAGCTGCCGGCCTACTTCGGCGAGCACTATGCGGCGCCCTGCGGCAACTGCGACAACGACGCGGCGGGCCGGGTTCCGGCGCCGGCCGCGTCGTCGGAAACAACCGATGGCGTACGGGTGATGCACAAGTACTGGGGGTCAGGGCTGCTGCTGACCCGCGACGAGCACGAGTTGACCGTGCTGTTCGACGCGGTCGGCTACCGGCACCTGACCCCGGCCGTCCTCACGAATGGCCTGCTGAGTATCGCTTCCTGAGCCCTGGTGGTGCTGCTTCCGAGCGGCGCCGCTTCTCATGGCGTCACCCCGAGCGGCGTCGCTCCACGTGGCGTCACCCCGAGCGGCGCTGCTCCGAGCGGCGTCGCTCCGAACCGCGCCGCTTCGAGCGGTATTCGCTCCAAGCGGCGCGGTGTGGAGCGTTGCTCAGGAACCGAGCTTGGTGCCCACCGAGGTGAACAGGTCACCCAGCTTGCTACCGAAAAGCGTGGCCCCGGTGATGAGCGCGATCGCGATGAGCGTGACGAGCAGTCCGTATTCGACGGCGGTCGCGCCCT
This sequence comes from Paractinoplanes ovalisporus, assembly GCF_016834655.1. Taxonomy (GTDB): domain Bacteria; phylum Actinomycetota; class Actinomycetes; order Mycobacteriales; family Micromonosporaceae; genus Actinoplanes; species Actinoplanes ovalisporus. Next base: position 911,024 of record NZ_JAENHP010000001.1, on the reverse strand, counting down.
CGTCGTCCTTGCGGGTCAGATGCGATTGAATGTATGCGGCGAGAAAATTCATGAGAGCCCCCCGAGGTCCTGACGTTCCTGTCCCCATCTGTTCGGGACCGGCCCGCCGGACTTGAGCGACCTGAGCCAGGTCACAGTGGCGGAACGGTTGCAGTTTCCGGGGTCGGCTGTCGGCTGCCAGATCTTCTGCCGCCGAATCCAGCACCGCTCAGCTCGGGTCCAGCACGGCTCGTTGTCGGGTTCAGTGGGCGATCACGGGGGCGGCGTCCGGGTCGTTCTCGAGGGGGCCGGTGCGGAACGTGACCGCGGCGATGAGCGCGCACAGCACGAAGAAGCCGGCCGACCACCAGAAGACCGTGTGGTAGCTGTCGAGCGCGGCCAGTGCGGCGGTCTGGGCGTTCGGGGTCTTGCCGGCCAGATAGTTCGTGGCGGCCGAGGCGGCGAACGAACTGAGCAGCGCGGTGCCGATCGAGCCACCGATCTGCTGCGCGGTGTTGATCATCGCGGAGGCGACACCGGCGTCATGGTGTTGCACGCCGCTGGTGGCCGCGTTCTGGGTGGGCGCGAAGATCAGGCCCATGCCGAGGCCGGTGATGACCAGCCCGGGCAGGACACCGGTGACATAGCCGGAGTCGAGTCCGAGGCGCGTGAACCAGACCATGCCGGCCGCGGCGACCAGCGCGCCGATCGTGACGAGCGGGCGCGGGCCGATACGCGGGGTCAGCAGCGACCCGAGCGTGGTCGCGCTGACCATCACCCCGGCCAGCATCGGCAGGAACGCCAGGCCGGTCTCGATCGGGGTGAAGCCGAGCGTTCCCGACAAGTAATAGGTGAGGAACAGGAACACGCCGAACATGCCGGCACCGGCGATCGCGATGGACAGGTAGGAACCGCCGCGGTTGCGGTCCAGCACCACGCGCAGCGGCAGCAGCGGGTGCTCGACCCGCATCTCGATGACGACGAACGCGCTCAGGACGACGACGCCGGCCAGGATGAACCCGTATGTGCGGGGGTCGCTCCAGCCGTCGGTCTCCGCGTTACCCAGGCCGTAGACGAGCGCGACAAGACCGGCGACCGCGGTGATCACGCCGGGCCAGTCCATCCGGTTGCGATTCCGTACGGGCTCGTCGTTCAGCTTCAGGAAGGCCCCGATCACCCCGGCGAGCGCGAACACGAGGTTGATGTAGAGGCACCAGCGCCACGAGACGTGCTCGGTCAGTACGCCGCCGAGCAGCAGGCCGACCGCACCGCCGGCGCCCGAGATGGCGCCGAAGATGCCGAACGCCTTGCCCCGCTCGGCCGGGTCGGTGAAGGTCGTCGACAGCAGCGACAGCGCGGCCGGGGCGAGTACAGCGCCGAACGCGCCCTGCAGCACGCGGGCGGCGATCAGCATCTCGATGCCGCCGGCGAGCCCACCGAGCACCGAGGCCAGAGCGAAGCCGATCAGCCCGATGACGAACATGCGCCTGCGCCCCAGCGAGTCGGCCAGGCGGCCGCCGAGCAGCAGGAGGCTGCCGAACGCGAGGGCGTAGCCGGTCACCACCCACTGGCGGCCGGCGTCGGAGAAGCCGAGGTCGGCCTGGGCGGTGGGGAGCGCGATGTTCACGATCGTGCCGTCGAGCACGACCATGAGCTGGGCCATCGCCAGGACGACGAGTGCCCACCATCGGCCCTTGTGCCCGCTCGGTGGCCCGTCCGGGTGCTGCGCCGGTGGCCGTTCCGGCTGCCCTGCGTGCCGGCCTTCGTGTTGGCCCGCGGATGGCCGCCCGGCCGGCGGGTTCTGCTCGGTGCTGGTTGTCATCGGCGGGCCTTCCATAAGTTGAGGTATGTCCTCCGCTTCGGAACGCTAGCCGCTAAGTTGAGGTGCATGCTCCACTTTGTGGGTCCGATCACAGAAGTTGAGCCGCTACCTCCACTTGTTAGGGTGGGTGGCATGAGCAGCACTGGCATCGGCAGCCGGACCAGCACGGAGGGCGACGATGAGCGGCCGCTTCGGCGGGACGCGGAACTCAACCGGCAGCGCATCATCGAGGCGGCCCGCGAGGTGTTCGCCGAGCGGGGGCTGGCGGCGACGTTCGACGAGGTGGCGCACCGGGCCGGGGTCGGCATCGGGACGGTCTACCGGCGTTTCCCGACCAAGGAGGCGTTGCTGGCGGTCGCCTTCGAGGAGCGGCTGCGTGAGCATGCGCGGATGGCCGAGGAGGCGTTGGCGGCGCCGACCGGCTGGGAGGCACTCGTTCACTTCCTGCGGCAGGCGGCCGGGATGCACGCCGAGGACCGTGGGCTGCGCGACCTCGCCCTGGGCGCCTCGGCCGAGCTCGGCTTCTCGCCGCACGAACGCATCCGGGACAGCGTCGAGCCGATCATGCGTCGCATCATCGAGCGCGCGCACGAGGAAGGCTCGCTGCGGGCCGACGTCACCGTCGAGGACATTCCGCTGCTGCTCATGATGGTCAGCGAGGTGGCCCACCACAGCCACGCCGTACGGCCGGAGGCCTACCACCGCTACCTGCAACTGCTGATCGACGGCCTCCGCCGCTCCTCGAAGTCGGGCAACTTGGGCGCCCCGATGACCCCCGACGACGTCGAGGCCATGGCCCGCCAGTGGCTACCGACCACCTTGCCCCGCCGCTGACCACACGCGCCGTCGCGGCTGGCGGGAAGGCCGCACGCCCGCGATCCAGCGCACTGCCGCGACCGCTGACCCAGCGGCGGTCGGACGGGTGCCTGGGGCGCTGACTAGGCAATTGTCAAGAGCCGCGCCCGCAATCCCCCGTCCTGTGGATAGGACGCGCGGGACGAAAGTGACAGGATCGTTGTGGGTGGCCGTAACCTCCGCGGCGGTTCTCTCGTTGAGCGGTTCGTAGTTCACCCCTTTCGTTAACCCCCGAGAAGTACCTGGAAGACATCGATGGCAGGCGGATCCCCTCTCCGCGCGGCCGCTCGGCCCGTGCTCGTCGCGGCCGCCCTCGTGGCGGGCGTTGTTCTGATCTCTGCGCTGCTCCTGCTGCGCCCGGGCGTGGTTGCGGGGCTGCTGACGGCCTGCTCGGCCGTGGTCGCCGTGGTGATGGTGCGTGCCGCCGTCACCGGGCGGGCGGCCGGGCCCCGCTTGCGCGTCCTGGCCCTGGCCGCCGGCATCGGGCTCACCGCCCTGGCCGGTGCCGCCAGCGCCGCGGCCAGCCAGTTCGCCCCGGACGAGCTCGTCGGTGGCGTCCCGCTGGCGGCCGAGATCCCGCTGGTCACCCTGTTTCTCGTGGCCGGCACCTTCCTGCCCGCGATCCTGCGCCCGCAACAGCGCCGCGACTCGCTGACCAAGCTGCGGATCGGGCTCGACGTCATCGGTGTCACCGCCTGTCTGCTGTTCGCGAGCTGGATGCTGCTGTTCGGCAACGGCGGCGAGCGGCGCGGCGCCACTATCACCGCGCTCATCTTCGGTGGCAGCGCGGCCGCCACTGTGGCCGTCAACGGCGTGCACGCGCTGCGCCAGCGGGCGGCGCTGCAATGGTGCGGCCCGGCCGCCGCCCTGCTGCTGATCGCGCTGACCGCGCTGGTCGTCGGCCTGGATCACCCGGGCGAGCCCAACGCCGACATCGCCGTCGTGGTCGCCGCGCTCGCCGTCAACGTGGCCGCGGTGATGCTCTGGTACGGGTCGGTGTGCCTCTCGCCCGACGACAGCCCGATGCCGCCGCCGGGCAGCGAACCGTCGGCCGGGTTCCCGTTGCTCGCGCTGCCGGTGCTCGGTTCGGCCCTGGTCACCGTCTATCACCTGCTCAACGGCGGCGGCCTCGACGCGGCCTCGATCGCGCTGGGCGCGCTGGCCGTCACATCGGTGGCCGCCCGGGAGTGGGTGTCGTCAGTCGCGTTGCGGCGGCAGGCTGGGCATCTCACCGACCAGGGCAACCGGCTGCGCAGCCTGATGTTCGGGTCGGCCGACGTGGCGATGGTGCTCGATTCGAATCTGGCCGTGCGCTGGCAGTCCCCGGCCACCGCCCGCCAGTTCGGGCTCTCCGACCAGGAGGTGCTGGGCCGGGAGGTGTCCGCGCTGGTGCATCCCGACCAGGTCGAGGCGGCGCACGAGTTCCTGCACGGGCAGATGGCCGACCCCGACCGGGGCGCGAGCCTGCCGGTGCGGCTGCGGGACGGCTTCGGCCGGTGGCGTGAGACCGAGTGGTCCACCAGCGGCGCCGACCCGGCCGAGCCCGGTCACACGCTGGTCGTCCACGTCCGTGACGTCACCAACATGCGCGACCTGGAACAGGCGCTGAGCGAGTCGGCCCACCTCGACCGGCAGACCGGGCTGGCCAACCGCGAGGGGCTCGTACGGGCGGCCGAACTGATCCCCGACGCGGGCGCGATGATCGTGGTCGAGCTGGGTGGCCTGACCGCGATCGACGACGTGCGCGGCCGTGACCTGGCCGAGCTGGTGCTGGTCGAGGCGGCCCGGCGGTTGCGTGGGCAGATCGCGGGCGCCGACATCCCGGCCCGCGTCGGCGAGACCCGGTTCGCGGTGCTCACCCACAGCGGCGCCGTGAGGGCTCACCTGCTCGCCGGTCAGCTGGTCAACGCGCTGTCGGCGCCCTACATGACGGCCGGAACGGTGTCGCACCTGTCCGCGTGGGGCGGCCTGGCCGACGTCACCGAGGAGCACGACACCGACGAGGTGGTGCGGCGGGCGGCGCTGGCGTTGCGGTCGGTGCGGTCGGGGCCGCCGGGCGCGGTCGAGTGGTACGACGCCGAGATGGAGAGCCGGCTGCTGCGACGCTCCACGTTGGAGCAGGACCTGCCCGGCGCGGTCTCCCGGGGCGAGATCCACCTGCGGTTCCAGCCGGTCGTCGAGCTCGACGGGCGGCGGCCGGTCGGGGTCGAGGCCCTGCCGTCGTGGAAGCATCCCCAGCTGGGCGCGGTGCCGGCCGACGAGCTGCTGGGACTGGCCGAAGACCTGGGGCTGCTCGGCCAGATCGAGCACGCGGTGCTGCAGCGGTCATGCCGGTTGCTGGCCCGGTGGCGGGTCATGCACGAGTCGCTGTGGCTGGCGGTCAACGTGCGGCCGCGCCAGCTGGTCGATCCGACCTTCCAGGCGAGCCTGCACACCGCGCTGGAGAACCACGACCTGCCCCACTCGGCACTGGTCATCGAGATCGCCGAGCAACACCTTTCCGACGTACGGGAGGGAGCGCACCACCCGCCCGTGGAAGAGATCGCCGCTCAGCTCGGCCGGCTGCGGGCCGACGGGGTGCGCACAGCGGTCGACAACTTCGGCACCGGACCGACGTCGCTGAGCCGCCTGCGGATCCTCCCGATCGACCTGTTGAAGATCGACCGTGAGGTGTTCGCCGACCCGGTCGAGACGTTCCGGCAGGCCGGCGCCGTGATGGACGTGGCCGTGACGCTCGGGCGGCGGCTCGGCATGGAGGTCATCGCGCACGGTCTGGAAGACGCCCTCGACCTCGACACCGCGCAGACCGCCGGTTGCCGGCTCGGCCAGGGTGATCTGCTGGGCCGCCCGATGCCGGCCGAACACCTGGAAGCCCTCCTCGAAAATTCCCGGGTCTGACCTGTCGATCGGGGCCCGGCTCGCTCGTCATCACCTGACATGACAAACCGAGCGAGAGGAAACCATGATCACCGTCTTTCAGAGCGTCACCCTCGACGGCGTCATGCAGGCGCCCGGCCGCAAGGGTGAGGACGACCGGGACGGGTTCGGGCACGCCGGCTGGGCCGACGGGTACGCCGACGAGGTGTCGATGGGGTTCGCGGCCGAGGGCATGCGCCAGGAGGGTTCGCTGCTGTTCGGCCGCCGTACGTACGAGGACCTGCTCGGTTTCTGGACCACGACCGACCAGCCCAACCCGTTCACCGACGTGCTGGTCAACGCCCGCAAGCTGGTGGTGACGCGCTCCGCGGAGACGACGGCGGCCTACCCGAACACCGAACTGCTCGTCGGGGACGCCGTCGAGACCGTCGGCCAGCACCGCGACGAGAACCTGACGATCATGGGGAGCGGTGAGCTGATCCGCGCCCTGCACGCGGCGCGGATGATCGATACGTACGTGCTGCAGATCCACCCCATCGTGCTGGGCTCGGGCGCGAAGCTGTTCGCCGACGGTGACCGGGCCGACCTGCGTCTCGAGCGGTCGCTGCCGACGACGACCGGTGTGATCATCGCCCAGTACGCTGTCCGCTGAGGAGGAGACATGCGCTACACGCTGCTGTTTCACTACCAGGAAGGCTCGGTCGAGACACTCGGCGAAGAGGTGATCGCCGAGGGCAAACGGGCTATGACGAGCTATGCGGCGACGTTGCACGCGGCCGGGGTGCTCATCGGGGGCGAGGTGCTGCACTCGTCCGAGCTGACCACCACCGTACGGGTGACCGAAGGCGTCGCCCACGTGCAGGACGGCCCGTACGCCGACACCAAGGAACAGCTCGGCGGCACGATCATCATCGACGTGCCTGACCTCGACGCGGCCATCGACTGGGCCCGGCGGGCGCCGCAGGCTCAGTGGGGCACGGTCGAGATCCGGCCCGGCGCCTCGCATCTGGTCGAGGGCGTCTGGACGTGAGCGCCGACGAGGCGCGCGCCGCCGCCGAACGGGCCGCGCGTGCCTCGTACGGGAAGCTCGTCGCTCTGCTCGCGGCGCCGGCCGGAGACGTCGCCCTGGCCGAGGACGCGCTGGCCGGGGCGTTCGAGGAGGCCCTGCGCCGGTGGCCCGCGACCGGCGTGCCCGCGAACCCGGAGGGATGGCTGCTCACCGTGGCCCGCAACCGCCGGCGCGACGTGTGGAAGTCCGCCGCCGCGCGCACCTGCGCCCCACTGACCGAGGACAGCGCCCACATCGATCCGCTGGCCGACCACGACCCGTACGCGATCGGCGACAAGCGTCTCGAACTGCTCTTCGTCTGTGCCCACCCGGCGATCGACGAGACGGCCCGCACCCCGTTGATGCTCCAGACCGTGCTCGGGTTCGAGGCCGCCGAGATCGCCCGCGCGTACGCGGTCCCGCCCGCGACGATGGCGCAGCGTCTCGTCCGTGCGAAGAAACGCATCAAACAGGCCCGGATCCCGTTCACCGTCCCCGATCGACGGTCGATGCCCGACCGGTTGCCCCCGGTGCTGGAGGCCGTCTACGGCTGCGCCGCGATCGCTTCGTCTCCGGCGGGCGAGGCCCAATATCTGGCCGTGACCCTCGCGGTGCTGCTCGGGAACGAGGCCGAGGCGTGGGGCCTGGCCGCCCTGACGACGTTGACGCTGGCCCGCCACCGTACCGGTTTTGTCCCGCTGGACGCGCAGAACCCGTCCGACTGGGACGCCGCGCTGATCGACGAGGGCGAGGCCTACCTTCGGCGCGCGGATCCGTCCGGGCCGCCCGGCCGTTTCCAGCTGGAGGCCGCGATCCAGGCCGTCCACTGCGACCGCCGCCGCACCGGCCACACCGACTGGGCCGCGCTCGACACCCTGTACGCGGCCCTGCTGATCGTCGCGCCTTCGCTCGGAGCCCGGGTGGCCGCGGCCGCGGTGCGGGGCCGGATCGACGGCCCCGAGGCCGGCTTGGCCGCGCTCCCGACGGACGCCGAATCGTTCCAGCCCTACTGGGCGACGCGCGCCGACCTGCTGGCCCGCGCGGGCCGCGACGCCACGGCGGCTTATCACCGGGCCGCCGACCTGACCGACGACCCGTCGGTGGCCGCCTTTCTCCGCTCCCGCGCTTGACCTCGCAGGTCGGTAGATCCCGAGCTGCCCTCGATCTGGGGAAGTACCAGGACATCGGTAGATCGGTGACCAGTTCTCCTCCTTGGTAGAGCAGTCGATGGGAAAAGGTTGACAAAGCCGATATGATCTCATCCAAGTGGTACCTGTCCACACCATTTATGTGGACACGTACAGCTCTGCTGATGTGTGCGGTCGACCGAGATCGGGCCGACGCAAACTTTCCGTGTGCCCACGATCGCTCACGGTAATTACTTTTTTGCCAGCGGCTGTCGGCCCGTGGAAGTACCGGGCGCCGGCGTGCCATACCTACATAGAGCTCGAAGGCCTCCATTGGAAATGACAGAAATTGTTCGCCAGATGGGTACCTCGCCGCGCCAGAGGGTCTGCCGGACGGAATACAGTTGTCCAGCTTTCTTCTTTCTGAAGAACGGCAATATCGGCGCTATCGGGAAGACTGAGAACACCGACCTGTCGGCTCAGCTCAAGAATGTCGACGCCTCGAAGGGGCCCGACGAGACATTTGTCGTCTTCCCTCGTGAGGTGTACCACGATTCCGTGATCGACTATCTCGGCAGCCTTCCCCGGGACGAAGCCACGGCGATCGTCCGGCCGGTGCTGAAGAAGATCGCGGGCGACCTCCTCCGCGAATGGACCGAATCGCTCCGCATGCTCATCGCGGCGTGGATGGAGCGCCTTCTGGCGGCTCCGGCCTTCGCATAACTGCATACCGGCCGGCCCGGCTCTATCCAGCTCCGGACCGGCCGGATCAATCAATCCGCCGAAGGCGCGGGGCGAGCGCCTTCCATCTGTGCGGCCAATTCGGCAGACACACGCTCCATTTCTTCGAAGCTGCTCCACGCGACGGCAACGAACTCTCGGCGCCGCCGGGATCGATGCGCCATCCAGATGGGGCCCGCACTGCGCCACCAGTCGCGCGAAACCGCATCGGCGAACAGATCGTCGAACGCGTATCTCAGCGATTCCGCGTCCAGCTCACCGAGTTCCCACAAGAGCATCCAATGGGACACCCAGAGGTTGCACACGAGTTGCCGGCGATGCTCACGATCGGATTCGACGTCTGCCGGTCCGCGGTAGCTGAGCTCCGGATCTTCGAGAATGAGTTTGATCAGCTCGAAATGCCGCTCGCGGGCGCTCGCGATTCTGGCCCAGACGGTCTGCCGCCACTGCACGGTCACCGACACCGCCACCCCGCACAGTGCCAGCCCCGAAAGAATCGCCGAGATCGCGCCATAAGCCTGCCCCACGTCGGAGAGCGTCTGCCAGTCCCGGCCCGCCACGCCACGAACGAGGAACGGAAAGATCAGAATTCCGGCGAGAAACACCACCGAAGCGGAAATGATCAGTGACGTGTTGATCCATCGACGTCGGAGAGTGCGGGTTCGCATACTTTCAGTGTCGCAAGTCGAAGCATCTCGACCATGCTGCGACCATAGATGACATTTTCGGCCTGAGCCCGCCGTCGGGCCCGACCATTTGCCGCTGGGCCCACCCAGCGGTGCGCCAGCCGATCTATGCCGGCCCGGGTCCAGTGCGGCGGCGGTCAGGCGTCGGAGCGGTGATTCCCGAGCGGGACCGACTTCATCGCGCCCTCGATGCCGAAGAACCGGCGAGAGGCCAGGTCGAACTGGCCGGCGGGAGTCGCGGCCCGGGACTGCGTGGTCGGCTCGTAGGCCTGGATCGCCGCGTCCAGCGTGGTTTCCGTCGCGATGGCGTGGCCAGTTCGGCCGCGTCCAGCAGGGCCAGGTTGACGCCGAAGCCGCCGAACGGGCCCATCGCGTGGGCGGCGTCGCCGAACAGGGGCACGCCGGGGGCGTGCGGCCGGCGTCGGCGTAGCGCATGTTGTGGAACGCCACCCCGGAGTAGTCGGGACCGGCATCGGTGGCCAGGCGGCGTACGCAGGACCCGACGCCGTCGGCGCCGATCACCAGGTCGGCCTCGGCGGTGGCGCCGTGGGGAGTAGCGAGTCTTATCACCAATTGCGTATCTGTGAGCGGCACCAGCGGTTCTGTTTCGCGCGCCTGACGTGAAACATGGCGTTCATGGTGCCGTGACGACCCCGTCACTCACGGGCACCTAACGACGATGGGAGGCAACGATGCCAGCCAATCGCGCGGTGGTCTACGAGGGGCCCGGCCAGGTCGCGGTCCAGGACATCGACTACCCGACGTACGAGCTGAAGGACGGCCCGGGCGTCAACAAACTCAACGTGGGCCGCAAGGTGCCGCACGGCGCGATCCTCAAGACGGTCGCCACCAACATCTGCGGCAGCGACCAGCACATGGTGCGCGGCCGCACCACCGCCCCCGAGGGCCTGGTGCTGGGCCACGAGATCACCGGTGAGGTCGTCGACGTCGGGCCGGGCGTCGAGTTCATCAAGACCGGCGACATCTGCTCGGTCCCGTTCAACATCGCCTGCGGGCGCTGCCGCAACTGCAAGGAAGGCAAGACCGGCGTCTGCCTGAACGTCAACCCCGACCGGCCGGGCTCGGCCTACGGCTACGTCGACATGGGCGGCTGGGTGGGCGGCCAGGCCGAGTACGTCCTGGTCCCGTACGCGGACTGGAACCTGCTGAAATTCCCCGACCGCGACCAGGCCATAGAGAAGGCGCTCGACCTGGCCATGCTCGCCGACATCTTCCCGACCGGCTACCACGGTTGCGTGAGCGCGGGCGTGACGACCGGGTCGACGGTCTACATCGCCGGAGCGGGACCGGTCGGCCTGGCGGCGGCCACTTCCGCGTGGCTGCTCGGCGCCTCGGCCGTCATCGTCGGCGACCTGAACGAGGAGCGGCTGGCCCAGGCGCGCTCGTTCGGCTGCGAGACCGTGAACGTGGCCCAGGGCGACCCGGTCGAGCAGATCTCCCGGATCCTCGGCAACGACGCCGCCGCGATCGGTGAGCCGCTGGTCGACGCCGCGGTCGACGCGGTCGGCTTCGAGGCGCGCGGCCACGGCGAGAACGCGGACGTCGAACAGCCGGCCACCGTGCTCAACTCGCTGATGCAGATGACCCGGGCCGGCGGCGCGATCGGCATCCCGGGCCTGTATGTCACCGGTGACCCGGGCGGCGTGGACGAGGCGGCCAAGGTGGGTTCGCTCTCGCTGCGGCTCGGTCTGGGCTGGGCGAAGTCGCACTCGTTCGTCACCGGCCAGTGCCCGGTCATGAAGTACAACCGCAACCTGATGATGGCGATCCTGCACGACCGGGTGCAGATCGCGAAGAACGTCAACGCCGTCGCCATCACGCTGGACGAGGCCCCGCAGGGCTATCGGGACTTCGATCAGGGCGCGGCCAAGAAGTACGTGCTCGACCCGCACGGCATGGTGCGTAACCGGGCGGCCTGATGCGTACGCGGCGGGTCCGCGCGGGCGGGCCCGTCGCATTACGATCCGGCGTTATGAGGAAGCGCTGGATCGGGCTCGCCGCCGTTGCCGTGTTCATCTCCGCGACCGCGGTTCCGGCCGAGGCCGCCACCGCGGCGGGCGTCGCGCAGGTTCTCAGCCCCTACGTGGTGCAATACGCCGCGGGTCAGAAAGCCGTGAACGCGGTCGTCGTCACCCGGTCCGGCCGCACCGTGACGATCGACGACCGAATCCCCGTACGGGCGGGAAAGGGTTGTGCCGCCGTCAAGGGTGACTCGACGAAGGTGCGGTGCACGACCTCGCAGACGCCAAACCAGGTGCGGGTCTTCACCTACGACCTCAACGACACCGTCATCAACAAGAGCGACCTGCCGCTGACCGCGAACGGCGGCCCCGGCAGCGACAAGCTCCTCGGCGGCCCGAAGAACGACTTTCTCCAGGGCGACGTGTTCGGTCAGGCGGGCGCGGGCAACGACTCGATCTGGGGCTACGGCGGGGTCGACTTCCTCATCGGGGCCGGCGGCGACGACAGCATCAACGGCGGCGACGGCAACGACTACATCGACATCTACCTGACGGGCCCGGGCAACCCCTACAACCCGATTGCTTCGTACGGGCATGACAAGCTCTACGGAAGCAACGGCGACGACTGGCTGCTCGGCGGCGCCGGCAACGACCTGCTCTCCGGCGGCGCCGGCAACGACAACCTCGACGGCGGCACCGGCGACAACACCTTCTACGGCGGCGACGGCAACGACCAGATGGAGGCCACGACGGGCGCCGACAAGTTCTTCGGTGGTCCCGGCGCCCGCGACACCGCCTACTACGGCACCCGCGCCCGGCCGGTGACCGTCGACATGGACGGCCAGACCGGCGACGACGGCGAAGCGGGGGAGGGCGACACGGTCGGCTCCGACGTCGAGTGGCTCTACGGCGGCACCGGCAACGACGTGCTGATCGGCAACGCCTCGGCCAACTACATCTTCGGCGGCCAAGGCGACGACCTCATCCGCGGCGGCGCCGGCAACGACGAGCTCCGCGACACCCAGGGCAGCGACAAGGTCTACGGCGAGGCCGGCGACGACCTGATCCACGTGCACGAGTTCGAGGGGCAGGGTTTCCCCGATCTGGCCGACGGCGGCCCGAACACCGACACGTGCCAGGCCGACGCCGACGACACCGTCGCGGCGTGCGAGGTCACCGACTGATCGATTGCGGTGACGCTTTACCGTCCAGTGTGTGCGGTTGAATGATCTCCGAGCGGGCTGGCCGGAAGAGGTGCTGACCGGTCAATACTGGTTTCAGCGGACGGGTGGGACGGCGGCCCGCGAGGTCGTCAGCTTTCTCACCGACGACCTGCTCTACCCCGACAACGACACCTCGCTCTGGACCCGCGCCGGCGACCGGATCGTCATGCAGGTCTTCCGGAACCAGCATCCGGGCATCAAGGCCGTCCGCGCCGGGGGCAGCGCTCCCTGGCTCACCCTGCTCCAGCACGTCCGGTCGCCGCAGGGCGAGGAGCCGTACCTGCTGCACCGCATGAGACGCCAGATGTCCGACAAGCGATACACGTTCCGGTCCCGGCTGCGTCGGGCCCGGCGGGAGTTCACCGCCGACATGGCGCGACTCCAGCCGACGCCGCTCCAGGTCTGGGACGTGCTCGACAACCGGGCGGACCGCTTCCTCGGCCGCCTGACCGTGCCGATCGGCGTCCCCGGGGCCCGCACGGCGATCCACGGCGCGACCGGACGGACGGCCGCGCATCTGATGGCCGAGGGTGAATTGCTGACCGTACGGACCGGAGCCCGCCCCGTGGCTCAGTTCACGCGCGTGGACAACGCCTACCGCGTCGACGTCGCGGGCGCGGCCCCGGCCGGCCTGGATCCGCGGCTGGTGCTGGCCTGCGCGCTCCTGCGATACGCCCGGCTGAGTGACAAATGAGAATCGACGAGCTCCGCGCCGGCTGGCCCGAACAACTGCTCACCGGGCAGTACACGATCCGCATCTCGGGCGGCACGATCGGTGGGGAGATCCTCGACGACCTCGGCAAGCTGTTCACGCTCGGCCTGCACGAGCCCGGCAACGACACCCAGGTCCAGGTGATCGCCGGCGGCACCCCGGTGATGACGTTCCGGCGCGACGAGGGCGACGGGATCCGGGCCGTCGCCGACTGGCCGCTGCTCACCCTGGTCGAGATCTCGGGTTCCCGCCGCCCGCCCGGCCTGCTGCGCCAGATCTTCGACCCGCTCACCGGCACGAGTTTGACCTGGCGGTCCCGGCTGCGCACGGCGACCCGGCGGGCCCGCCGCGCCCGTCCGGTGGTCCCGGTGGTGTGGGACGTGCACGACAACCGCCTCGGCCGCGTCATCGGGCGGCTCACCACGCCGGTCGGGGCGCCACCCGGCACGCTGACCGTGCTCCTGGGCGAGGACGGCCATCCCGCCGCGTTCCTGATGGACGACCCGGGCCGCCGCGTGCCGCCCCGCAGCCTGACCTTCCTGTCCGGCGGCCACCCGGCGGCCCAGGTGACGCGCATACGCCGGGGCTACCAGGTCGACGTCGCGGCCGCAGCCGCCGCGGGCCTCGACCCGCGCCTGGTGCTGGCCGGCGTGATGCTGCAGTTCGCCCACCTGAGCACCAGGTGATCAGTTGCTGTAGACCCGTTCCGGTGCAACCAGCACAACGGCTCGCCGCTGCTCGACCATCACCCGGTCGTACTCGTCCCAGTCCTCGTGCGTGCCACCGGCCGCGGTGAACACTTCGCGCAGCAGCAGCCGCAGCCGCTCCCCGTCGATCCCGTCGGCGGGGTCGTCGGGCCCGATGATGCGCGCCGCCCCCTCGACGGTCGCCCACTGCCACCCCGAGCGCACCGACACCGCAATCCGCGGGCGTGCCCTCAGGTTGGCGAGCTTCACTTTCCCGTACGTCACGAACCCCACCGCCCGTACGCCGGTAGCTGGGTCTTCGAGCACGCCGGCGTTGACCAGCGAGGCCTGAACGCTGCCGTCCGCCCGAGTCGTAGCCACCGTCACCAGTCCCTGCTCGCCACCGGCCAGCCCCGCGAAGTCCTCCAACGTCGTCATGCCCCGAACCTACGCCGGATCGGATCAACGACTGCGGACTGGAACGGGGGCTCGGGGCGGACCACCGTGAGGGGATGCGATTCGACGGCGTCGAGGTGAAGGTCAGCCTGGACGGTGAGCACACCGTCAAGGCCGTGGAGGCGCTGAACCTGCCGGATGTCGACCCCTGGAAGATCTTCTTTCTGGAGGACGTCACGAGCGGGCTCAGTGCGGGCACTCCGTTGCAGGACCGGCAGCTGATTCTGCGGGCCCGCCAGAAAACCAAGGGCAAGGACGACGTCACGGTCAAGTTCCGGCCCGGGCGGCGTTCCCAGCTGACCGACGCGTGGCTCGGCACGACCACGACATCTCACGGCAACCTGAAGTCCGAGTTCAAGGTCGAGGCGGACTGGGCGGGCGACCGGCGCACGCTGGCTCTGTCGCTCACCGCCGACCGCCCCAAGGACCTGGTGGCCGGGGTCGCGGCCGGCGAGCGGAGCGTCCGGGCCCTGTTCACCGACGACCAGAAACGGCTCCTCGACCAGTGCGCCGGTTTCCCGCTCAACCTCGACGTGCTCACCGTCCTCCCACCGATCGCGGCCCGGCGCTGGCCCACCTTCGCCGTCAACGAGCCCCACCGTCCCCCGCTGGACGTGCGGGCCGAGCGATGGACGGTAGGCGACCTGGACTTCCTCGAGCTGTCGATCTCGGTAGCGCTGGAGGTCGCCGAGGAGGCGCAACAGGCGTTGCTCTCCTTCGTCGCACACCGCGGCCTGAAGGTCGGCGAGGGCCCGTCCAAAACGACGCAGGTGCTGCAACTGCTGGTCGCGAAGGCCGCTCACCTACCCAGCCCATAGAGCCCGAAGTCATACTTCCAGCCATGACCACAGACGCCAAAAAGGCCAAGAAAGAATGGTTTTCCCGAACCTTGACCACAGCATGGTGAGTTGCACAGAGCAGAAGGCTGTATGCCACCTTGAGTTTCACCGCAACCACCCCGAGAGGCCGCCCCAAGGAATCCATTAAAACCCCACAAGGGCGCAAGTTTTCAACCGCCCGCTCTCGAAACGCGGTTTTTCCCCTACCGCCTTCAGGGCAACCTCACCCGGATACGGCGCAGCATCCGGCCAAGTCAGACGCCCTTCGCGCCGAAGCCAGGCCAACTTCTCAGCATGCCGCCGCCGAAGCCCAAATTCCCGCCGCCGAGCATGCTCACGCCGAAATTCCTCACGCTCCGCGGAATATCGACGACCCAACGTCCGATCCCGCATCCGAGCAGTTTTCGCACGCCCAAACAACGACAACTGACCCATGAATCAATTGTCCTCCACCGTGCGAGCCGAATGTCAGCATTCAATCATGCCAAACTCAATTTGCCCACTCGAAATTCGGTGGAATGTGCTTCCGGTCAGAGACATGATGTGAGCGTGACCGAGATCCTGGCCAGCACGGCCAATTTCCCCGCAACACGACCGGCGCCGAGGAGTTGCTGATGCCCCACGTGACGCTCTACGCCCTGGAGGAAGAGCTGACCGGCCACGAGCCACGGCTCATCGAGCACCTGACCGACGCCGTCGTCTCGGTCTACGGCGAGTGGTCGCGCAGCGCGGTCGACGTCCGTCTCATCGGCATCCCCACCGGTCGCTGGGCTCGCGGCGGTGTCGCGGTTTCGGCGGCGGCGCCTTCGGTCACGTTCGGCATGCGCGAGGAGGTGTTCGCCCGCGACGACGCCGCCCGGGTCGTCGCCCAGCTCGTCACGGCGTTCACCGATGCCGTGACGGCTGTGTTCGGCGACGCCTGCCGCGACGAAGTCCTGGTCGAGCTGATCGGCCAACCCACGTCCCGTTCGGGCTTGGGCGGAAAGGTCATCGGCTGACGACGAGCGCGGCCTGCGCACCGACCAGGACGGGCACAGCCCGCGGCTCGGCCTGTTTTCAGGCCCTGCGGACCCGCGTGGCGTGCAGTGAGGCGAGCAACTGCAAGCGGTCGGCGTCCGGGCTGCCCGGCTCGGCCGTGAAGACCAGCATCACCGGCCCCGGGTTGCCCGGCAGCGGGTATGTGTCCCAGGTCAGGTCGATGTCGCCGACCTCGGGGGAGTGGAACGTCTTGAGGCCGCTCACCGACTCCCGTACGTCGTGGCGCGCCCACAGCCGGCGGAACTCGGCGCTTCGGATGCTCAGCTCGCCCACGACCTCGGTCGCGCGCGGATGCGTGGGGTCGGTGGCCACCGCGGCCCGCATCATGCCGATGTATTCCAGGGCCTGCCGCTCCCAGTTCTCGCACGTCCGGTCGCCGGTCAGTTCGTCGGAGAACATCAGCATCAGCATGTTGAGCTGCCCCGGCGGATAGCCGGCCGGGTCGCCCAGCAGCGCCTCGGCCATCGGGTTCCAGGCGAGCACGTCGAGATGCCGGCCCAGCACCACGGCCGGTGTCGCCATCACGGCCAGCAATCGCCGGGTGCTCTCGGGCACCCTTTCCGGCTCCCGCGACACGCGCTGCGGCTCCGGCCGCCGGGCCGCGCGGGCCAGGGCGAACATGTGCCGCCGTTCCTTCTCGTCGAGGTCGAGCGCCCCCGCCACGGCGTCCAGCACGTCGTCGGACGGGCGCAGGTCGCGGCCCTGTTCCATGCGCTGGTAGTAGTCGGTGCTCAGCCCCGCCAGCAACGCCAGTTCCTCGCGCCGCAATCCGGTCACCCGGCGGCGGCCACCCGGTTCGAGACCCACGTCCTGCGGCCGCAGCCTTCCACGGCGGGCGCGCAGGAATTCGCCGAGCTCGCGAGCGTACGGACGGGCCTCGTTCATGCCGACAAGTGTGCCCCGCCCGCGGACCAGCAAGGTAGGTCTGCCCGACCTAGGCAAAGGCGTGCGACGGCGCCGCCCCTCGACGCCCCCAGCATCGACTCATGACCTCCACCATTGCCGTCGTCACCGGCGCGAACTCAGGCCTCGGCCGCGTCACCGCCACCCACCTGGCCCGCTCCGGCGCCCGCGTAGTCCTAGCCGTCCGCAACACCACCGCCGGCGCCGAAGCAGCCCGCACGATGCCGGGCGACGTGGAGGTGCGCGAGCTGGATCTGGCCTCCCTGACCTCCGTACGCACTTTTGCCGCCAAGCTGACCGCCGACCACCCGAAGATCGACGTGCTCGTCAACAACGCCGGCGTCGTCCTGCTCGGCCCGCGCCGCACCACCGGAGACGGCTTCGAGATGCAGCTGGGCACCAACATGCTCGGCCATTTCGCGCTCACCGGCCTGCTGCTCGACTCCCTCGGCGCCGCGCCTGCACCCCGTGTGGTCACGCTCAGCTCGATCACCCACAAGCGCGCGCATCTGGACTTCGACGACCTGATGTCCGTACGGAATTACGGAGCCTCCCGTGCGTACGGCATCTCGAAGCTCGCCACCACGGTCTTCGGCCTGGAACTGGACCGTCGCCTGCGGGCCGCCGGTTCGTCGATCGTCAGCGTCCTCGCCCACCCCGGCATCACCCGCACCAACCTGACCCCGCGCGCCTGGGAGCACCTGGGCCTGTTCGGACGTTTCGTGGCCTGGGCGGGTCTGCTGTTCACCCAGCCGGTCGAGCGTGGCGCCGAGCCCCAGCTGCACGCCGCCACCACCCCCGGTCTGCGCGGCGGCGAGTTCTTCGGCCCGTCCGGTTTCCTCGAGATGCGCGGCCGGGCCGTGCCGGTGCGTCCGAGCACCGAGGCCGCCGACCCGGTCGTGGGCCGGCGACTGTGGGCGGCCGCCGAGGAGCTGACCGGGGTGCGTTACCTGGGATAGCGCGCCCGCCGGCGATCAGCGTGCCGGCGGCGTCCAGCGCGGGTCGCGCCCGAGGTAGCGCAGCAGGGTGGCGGCCGCGTCGTTGCCGGGCTCGGCGGGCAGGGCCGGGGCATAGGCGAAGCCGCGCAACGGCTCGACCGTCGCATGCGCGGCCGCCAGCAATTGCTCGGCCAGCGCGCCGGTCAACGGGGTCGGCCGGCCGAGCGCCACCGCGACGTCCCAGGCGTGGACGGCGGCGTCGAGCGCGCAGGCGCCTGCAGCGAGCGCGGGTGCCAGCTCCGGCACGGGCGGAAGCGGGGTGGGCACCGACGACACCTCCGGGTCGACACCGGCCCAGACCGCGGCGGCGGCATCGATCGCCTCGGCCACCGTCTTCTGAACGCCGGCCTCGAGCCGGAGGGGCGGATCGAACGGGTTGTAGGACGGCAACTCGGCCTTCCCGACCACGGACGCCCAGGCACGCTGGTCCCCGGCGGCGTGGAACAGCACCTGGGCCACTGTCCACTCGGAACACGGCGTGGGGTCGTCGAGCTGTCTGTCGTCGACGGCCGCGGAGACGTCGCGCAGCGCGTCCAGAGCGGTGGTCAGCACGGCGAAGGTCATGGACGTGTCCTCTCAGACGATTGTCGCGAAGAACCGAGCATGCCGGGTGCGTCGTGGCCGGCCCAGTGGCCGCGGGTGCCGTTCTCGCTCACGGAGTGCCTTTCCGTGCCCATCCGCTAGCGAAACTGTGCGGACCTGTTCCGTTCTGTTGACATGAGATATTTCGATGGCTCAATGTGGTCGCAACGCGTCGTTGATCGAAAGGAAACACTCGATGCCGCGATCGCTCCTGCGACCACTCCTTCTCGCCGTCCTCCTGATAGCTTCCGTCCTCTCGGTCCCCGCCTCCGCCCAGGCCGCCGTGACCGTCAACGGCCTCAAGGGCGAGTACTTCCGGATGTCGGCGCCCGGCGCCCGCGACTTCGCGGAGCTCGGCGGCACCGTGCTCGACCCCAACATCGACCTGCCCGGCCTGGCCGGCACCTTCGAATCGCTGACCGGCCGCACCGAGCACACGACCGCGCGCTGGACGGGCAAGCTCACCGCCCCGGCCACCGGCGACTACACGTTCTCGATGATCGGCGACAACGGCTTCCGCTTCTACCTCGACGACCAGCCGGTGATCGACCACTGGGTCGGCGACTGGGACGTCGAGCAGAACAGCACGCCCGTACGCCTCGTGGCCGGTGAGGCCCACACCGTACGCATCGAGATGTTCCAGGACGTCGGCGGCGCGAACCTGTTCCTGCGCTGGGCCGGCGCCGGCATCGCCAAGCAGATCGTGCCCGAGTCGGCGTTCACCCCGCCGGACGGCTTCCAGGTCTACCCGGTCGCGTTCGCCGTGGACAAGGCCGGCACGACGCTGACCGCCAACTTCGACAAGCGCGTGGACACCCTCGGGCAGTTCGCCGAGAAGACCAAGGTCGAGGTCGACACCACCCCGTTCCCGATCAAGTCGGCGAAGCGGGACGGCAAGAAGATCGTCATCAAGCTCGACGCCACGATCCAGAAGAACCAGCGCGTCCGGGTCAGCTATGACGGCACCGGCGGCCTGGTCGTCGGCGGCGAGACCGTCCCCGAATTCCAGCGCTCGGCCACCAACAACTCCACCCACCGCCTGACCACCCCGTGGGGCGACAAGGTGGACAAGAACCACCCGCTGCCGGAATACCCGCGCCCGCAGCTGATCCGCAAGGACTGGCTCAACCTCAACGGCCAGTGGGAGTTCGCCGGCGCCGAGGCGGGGGAGCAGCCGGTCTTCGGCCGGAAGCTGGCCGAGAAGATCACCGTGCCGTACCCGGTCGAGTCGCAGCTGTCCGGCATCGAGCGGCGCGAGGACCACATGTTCTACCGCAAGCTCGTCACCGTCCCCGGCGGCTGGAAGAACAAGCGGGTCAAGCTCAACTTCGGCGCGGTCGACTACCAGGCCAAGGTCTGGGTGAACGGCAAGCTGGTCACCGAGCACACCGGCGGCTACAACGCGTTCACGGCCGACATCACCGACGCGCTCAAGAAGAGCGGCCAGCAGGAGATCATCGTCGCCGTCACCGACGTGACCGGCCCGAACCAGCCCAAGGGCAAGCAGTCGCTCAACCCGCAGGGCATCGTCTACGAGCCGTCGTCGGGCATCTGGCAGACGGTGTGGATGGAACCGGTCGCCGCGGCCTCGATCGACGAGGTGGTCGTCACGCCGACGCTCGACTCGGCCAAGATCCAGATCCGCTCGCAGGCGGCCGCCACGGTCACCGTCGTCGCGCGGGACAAGAAGGGCAAGAAGGTCGGCGAGGTCAAGGGCGCGACCAACACGGACCTGACGCTGAAGGTCAGCAACCCGCGCCTGTGGAGCCCGGACGACCCGTACCTGTACGACCTGGACGTCAAGCTGGGCAACACCGATTCCGTACGCAGTTACTTCGGTCTGCGCACGGTCGAGGTGAAGAAGGTCGGCGGTTTCCCGAAGCTCGTCCTCAACGGCAAGCCGATCTTCAGCCTGGCCACGCTGGACCAGGGCTTCTGGCCGGACGGCCTCTACACCCAGCCCAGCGACGCCGCGCTCAAGTTCGACCTGGTCGAGACGAAGAAGCTCGGCTTCAACGCGGTCCGCAAGCACATCAAGGTCGAGTCGGCCCGCTGGTACCGGCACGCCGACGAGCTGGGCCTGCTGGTCTGGCAGGACTTCGTCTCCTCCGACATCAACAGCACGGCCGGCCAGGAGGCGTTCCTGAGCCAGGGCCAGGAGATGATGAAGCAGCACCACAGCTACCCGTCGATCATCGGCTGGATCGTGTTCAACGAGGGCTGGGGCGAGTGGAACCGCGAGGAGACCGGCCGTATCGCCGAGCGGATGAAGGCGGCCGACCCGTCCCGCATCCTCAACGCGCACAGCGGCGTCAACTGCTGCGCCTCCAAGGGTGACAGCGGCAAGGGTGACGTGATCGACCACCACGACTACGTCAACAACGACCCGGCCTGGCCCGACGCCACCCGCATCGCGATGGACGGTGAGCACGGCGGGTTCACGCTGCGCACGCCGGGGCACATGTGGCCTGGCCCGCCGGCCGTCATCTACAGCGGGGTCGCCGACAAGGCCGCGCTGACCGCCAAGTACGTCGACAACACCGAGCGGTTCTATCTCGAGGCGGCCGCGGCCGAACTGTCCGGCTCGGTGTACACGCAGATCACCGACCTGGAGACCGAGCTCAACGGCCTCTGGACCTATGACCGCCGGGAGATCAAGGTCAACCCTGGTCCCGTACGGGAAATCAACGCCAAGGTCATCCAGGCCGGCGCGAATCCGGTGACCGAAGCCTCGTATCCGGGCAAGGGCGACTGGACCCTGGACGAGGGCAGTGGCACGACCGCGCGCGACACCAGCGGAAGCGGCGCCGACTTCACGCTCTCGGGAAACACGGCCTGGGTGGACGGCGTACGGGGGAAGGGTCTGAAGTTCGACGGTGACGGTGACTCGGCCGACACCGCGAAGCCCGTGCTCGACACCACGAAGGACTACACGGTCGCGGCGTGGGTGACGCTCGACAAGCTGCCCGGCAACTACGCCTCGGCGGTGAGCCAGGACGGGCGCGTCACCGAGAACCCGTTCTATCTGCAGTACGGGCAGGGCGCGTTCGCGTTCAGCACCCCCGGCGGCAACCGGGCCCGGCTGGTCGTCACGCCCGAGCTGAACCGCTGGTACCACCTGGTCGGCGTGCGTGACCACGCCAGCGGTGAGGTCCGGCTCTACGTCGACGGCCAGAAGGCGGCCGCCGTCCCGGCCGGTCCCGACGTGGTCAGCACCGGCCCGCTGGCGATCGGGCGGGCCAAGTACGCGGGCAACCGCACCGATTACTGGTCGGGCTCGATCGACCAGGTGCACGCGTACAGCAAATCCCTGACCGACGCCGAGGTCGCGGCCCTCTACGCGGCCGAGAAGTAACCAGGCGAGGCCGACGGCCCGCTCCCGCGCACGTTGCGGGGGCGGGCCATAGTCTTGTGGGCATGCTCAGCGACGACGACCTCGCCCTGCTCAGCCGCCCGCTCTACGCCTTCCTGACCGTCGCGCCCGGCGCCGGCCGCTGGCCCGCGCCGCGCCCGGTGTGGTTCGGGCTCTCGGCCGGCAACGACATCGAGATGTTCTCCGACCCGGGCGCACCCAAGGTCCAGCGCCTGCGCGACGAGCCCCGCGCCTCCGTCGTCGTGGCCGCCCCGGCCGGCGAACCCGAGCACTGGGTGTCCGTCGAGGGCGAGGTCACGTTGCACGACGACGGCGCCGACCTCGCGGCCCGGCTCGCCGACCGCTACTACGACATGACCGATCCGGCCCACCAGCAGCTGCTGGCGTCGTGGCAGGCGAGCGGGATGGTCCGGATCGTCCTGCGTCCGCTGCGGGTGAACCGCTTCGCCGCTTAGGGCGCCGGCGGTTCGGTCAGCCCCTGCAGCGGGAGGCCTCCTGATCCACAACGCCGCCGGCGAGGTAATCGGCGTGAGCGGCGGCACCTCCGACGTGGACGAGGCCTGTGCCCAGGCCGGATTGAGCGGTTCGCCCAGCGACTGAGGACCGTCCGGTTGAGTGATCTTGGCTGGAACGCTGGGCAGAATGCATCGATGCAACAACTCGAGGCGCACGAAATGCCGCTCCACAAGGTCTTCTGCAGCGACTACAGCTTCCATATCCCGGAGTACCAGCGTCCGTACGCTTGGCGCAAGGAACAGGCTCTGCAGCTGCTCGATGACCTCTCCGAAGCCCTCGATCGCAACGAGAGGGAGCCCTACTTCCTGGGCTCCGTCGTGCTGGTGAAGAGCAAGCAGGACCCATCGGCGGGAGTCATCGACGGCCAGCAGCGGCTCACGACGCTGACGATTCTGCTGGCCGTGCTCCGCGACCTGGCCGACGACGAGGAAATTCGCTCCAGCCTGGGCCAGCTGATCTCCGAGCCCGGCAGCAAGATCCTCGGCCTGGAGACGCAGCCGCGGCTCGCCCTGCGCAAGCGTGACCGCGCCTTCTTCGGCGAGCACATCCAGCAGGCCGACGGTGTCACCAAGCTTCTTGACTTGAAGGACACCGTCGCCAAGAACGAGGCCCAGGCCACCGTCCGCGAGAACGCGGTCGCGATGTACGAGCGGCTGGTCCGGTGGCCGGAGCGGCAGCGCATGAGCCTCATGCGGATGCTGAGCCTGCATACGTATCTCGTGGTGGTCAGCACGCCCGACCTGGCCAGCGCACATCGCATCTTCAGCGTGATGAACGCCCGCGGCCTCGACCTGTCACCGACCGACATCTTCAAGTCGAGCATCATCGGGGACCTGCCGGCCGGCTCGTCCGACCTCTACGCGGAGAAGTGGGAGAACGCCGAGGAGCGCGTCGGCCGCGACCTGTTCGCCGAACTCTTCCAGCACATCCGCATGATCTTCGCGATGAAGCGGCCGGAGAAGGAGCTCCTGAAGGAGTTTCCGGACCAGGTCCTGGTCGACTATCTGCCGGGCAAGGGCGCGGATTTTGTCGATGACGTGCTCACGCCGTACGCCGAGGCCTATGGACAAATCCGCGACTTCAGCTACTCGGCGGCCTCCGGGGCGGACCGGGTCAACAACTGGTTCCGGCGGTTGGCCCAGATCGACAACAGCGACTGGCTGCCGCCGGCGCTGTGGGCCCTGCGTCACCACGCCGACGATCCGGAATGGCTGGACAGCTTCTTCCGGGCCCTCGAACGGCTCGCCGCGAGCATGCTGATCCGCCGGGTCTACGCGACTCCCCGTGCGCAGCGGTACGCCGGGGTGCTGCGGGAACTGGCCGACGGGCGAGGAGTCGACGCCCCTTCGCTGGCCCTGTCCGAGGGCGAGAAGGCCGAGGTGCTGCAGAAGCTGAACGCTGACCTCTACCTGCAGGAGAAAGTCCGGCGCTACGTGCTGCTCCGACTCGACGAGCTGCTGGCCCGCGCCCCGGGTGTCACGTACGAGCACGCGCGGATCACGGTCGAGCATGTGCTGCCGCAGAACCCGGCTCCCGCATCCTTGTGGCGGGTCAACTTCACCGATGAACAACGTGAGTACTGGACCCACCGCATCGCCAACCTGGTGCTGCTCAACCGGACGAAGAATTCCCAGGCCCGCAACTTCGACTTCGCCAAGAAGAAGACCGGCTACTTCACCGCCCGCAACGGCGTCGCGGCGTTCGCGCTGACCAGCCAGGTGGTCACCTATCCGCGGTGGACGCCCGAGGTTCTGCGGGACCGCCAGACCGAGCTTCTCGCCGTGCTGAAGAAGGCGTGGCTTACGGACTGACCCGTCTCCTAAAGGGGGGTAGGAGGTGACCCGACGGCCAGAATCTGCGGAGTGGCATTCAGACGACCGTGACGCTGATTTGGGATCTGGCGGGGCGCCGGGTCAACCTCGACAGTCGTCCCTCCTGCTTGAGCCGGGTGAGAACGCGGTGGTGGGTGTCGTTCGGGAAGGCTGGCGACGCGCCCAGGTCGGGTGGGGTGGCTCGCGAAGACGTCATCGGCGACGGACGACTCGTCCATGTATCGGCCGCGGTCCCGCGCGAGCCACAGCGGCGGTCGGACCTCGGCCGGCCAGAAACGAACAGCCCAGATGTCACCCTCGTCGTCGGCGGGACGGCGGCACACCCGTACGCGGAAATCGCCCGTCCCGCCCAGAGGAAGACCGGTTTGCGTGGGCCCGCTCGTCCTGCTGATGAAGCCGACGGCCCCGGAGAGGGCTAACCGTGCAACGTGGGTCGGTACGTGAGCTCCTGCGTGTGGCCGTCGAGCGTACGGTGGCCGACCAGTTCGAGGTCGAAGTCGGCGGCGCCGCGGAAGATGGGGTCGTCGCCGGTCCGGCCGGTGATGACCGGAAAGATGGTCACCTGGAGGAAGTCGACCAGGCCGGCCGCCATCAGCGCGCGGTTCATCCCCAGGCTGCCGTGGGAACGCAACGGCACCGGGGATTCCTCCTTGAGCCGGGCCACCACCTCGACCGCGTCGCCGCTCTCCACGGTCGCGTCGGGCCAGTCGAGGGACTTCTCCAGCGTGCTCGACACCACCGTGGCGGGCGTGTTCACCATCCTCGTGACCCAGGGGTCGAACACAGACTTTTCGACGCCCGAGGTCAGCAGCTCGACGAAGGCCCGGTAGGTGTTGGCCCCGAACACCATCCGCTGCGGTTGCCCATAGAGCGCGAGGCGGTGTTCGAGCAGTTCGGGACCCTGCTTGCCCCAGTAACCGCCCCAGTCGCCGCCGTCGGCGGCGCCGAAGCCGTCGAGGCTGCTGAAGACGTCGAACGTGTAGGTCGCGGTCATGATGCTCTCCTCCGTCAGTCAGTTGTCGAGAGCTAAGACCGGGCGGGTCCGCCGAACTCATCGGTCCTTCCGCTGCCCGTAGTGTGAGGTTCCATGAGTGAACCGACCCAGGACGAGATGATCCGAGGCGTGACCGCCCTGATCCCGTTCGTGCACCGCTGGAGTCTGCCGCTCAACCCCGAAGACCTGAACGAGCTGGCCTACGCCGTCCTGTTGCACGCCCGTTCCGGCCTTCCGCTGGAAGAGATCCCGGCCGCGGTCGAGCACCAGATCGACGAACACCGCCGGGCCGCGCAGGAGCTCTACGAGTCGATGAAGGCGGCCGCCGACCGCCGCCGCGTCGTCCCGCCCTGCTAGCCTCCGCCGATGCGGATCCTGGTGGAGGGCACGGTCGAGCGGTTGGTGCTGCTGCTCGGCGCGGACGACGATCCTGGGCCGGCGGAGACCTGGGCGCGTGGTGTCACGCTGGCCGTGACCGACGAGGCCGCGGTCGACCACTCAGGGCCGATCGGGGTCGTGGGCGCGTGGGGCGCCGGCCTCGAGGCGCTGGCTTTCGCCGCCCGCCACCCGGGCCTGGTCGACCGGCTCGTCCTGGTCGCGACCCCGATCCCCGACGAGGTGGAGGGCTTGAAGTTCAAGCTCTCCGAGGTCACCGCGAAGACGCTGCTGCTGTTCGGCGCGAAGGACCCAGACGCCGGCGCCCGCCACGGCACGTGGTGGCAGAAGAACCTTCCGGCGGCCCGCTTGGAGATGAACCCCGACGGCGACCACGACCTCCTGACCCCCATGTGGAAACGGGTGTTGTCCCACCTCGCCCCGCGCGCCAAGCGGTAGAGCCGGGCGGTGCGATCATGGGGGTCCGCACCGAGGAGGTAACCCGTGGCCGAAACGCCGTATGTGGCGGTTGACGTCGATGTGCTCGACCGGAACATCGCGGCCATGGCGGCCACGGCCCGGCAGCGTGGGCTGGCCCTGCGCCCGCATGCGAAGACCCACAAGAGCCTCGAAATCGCGCGGCGCCAGCTTGCGAACGGTGCCGCCGGGCTGACGGTGGCCACGGTCAGCGAGGCCGAGGTGTTCGCCGACGGCGGCTTCGACGACCTGTTCATCGCCTATCCGATCTGGCCCTCGGAGGAGCGGGCGCGCCGACTCCGGGCGCTGGCCGACCGCGTACGGCTGAGCGTCGGTGTCGACTCGATGGAGAGCGCGGTGGCCCTCGCGGCCCGGGTCGGCCGGCTCGATGTGCTGGTCGAGGTCGACAGCGGCCACCACCGCAGCGGCGTCCCGCCCAAGGAGGCCGAGCTGGTCATGGCGGCGGCCGAGCGAGCGGGGCACACCGTTCGGGGCGTCTTCACGTTCCCCGGGCACGCGTATGGGCCGGGACAACGACTCGAGGCGGTCAAGGATGAGGCCCGGGCGCTGCGGCGGGCCAAGACAGCTGCCGTACGCAGTGGCGGCTCCACCCCGACGGCGGCGATGACCGAAGCGGGGGACCTCACCGAGATCCGGCCCGGTGTCTACGTCTTCGGCGACGCCCAGCAGGTCGAGCTGGGCAACTGCACCTTCGACGACGTCGCCCTCACGGTGGCCGCCACCGTGGTGAGCCGTCGTGACGGGCATGTCATCGTCGACGCCGGCAGCAAGGTTCTCGGCGCTGACCGTCTGCCGTGGGCGTCGGGTTTCGGCCGTCTGCCCGACTATCCGCAGGCGCGCATCGTCGCCCTGTCCGAGCACCACGCCACGATCGAGATGTGGCAGGAGCCGGCCCTGGGCGACCAGCTGCGCATCGCCCCCAACCACGTCTGCGCCACGGTGAACCTGGCCGACGAGCTGATCGTCGAGCGGGCCGGCCGCGAGATCGACCGCTGGCCGGTTGACGCTCGGGGCGCCAACACGTAGAGCGCTAGTCCCAGGTGACGACGTTCCGCCGTACGGGCGTGGAACCGTCGTTGGAAGCGAACAACTCCGGTGACTGGGCCCGGATGCGCTCCACGTCGTCGAAGACCGCCCGCAGGTGGGTTCGCATCGCCGTGCGCGCGGCCGGCAGGTCGCCCCGGACCACGGCCTCGAGGATCGCCCGGTGCTGCCCGGCGTTCACGGCCGGCGGGGTCGCCTCGTTCAGGCCGAGGCGCCGCGCCCGGTCGAGATGGCCTTTGGCCGCGCTCACCGTGGCCCACGCCGCGCCGTGGCCGCTCAGCTTGAGCAGGCCGTGGTGGAACTCCTCGTCGAGCGTGAAGAACTCCTCCAGCCCGATGCCGGGCCGGTCCTGCCGGTTCAGGTTGTCGTCGAGCTCGGCCATCAGACGCTCGTCGAGCCGGCCGGGCAGGTCGTCGAGCGCGGTCAGCTCGACCGCCTCGCGCAGGAACTGGGCGTCGGCCACCCGCACCGGGTCGACCCGGGAGACGAACGAGCCGACCTTGGGGAAGACCTGGATCAGCCCCTCCTCGGCCAGCAGAATCAGACTTTCCCGTACGGGGGTACGCGAGACGCCCAGCGCCGCGGCCAGTTCGTTCTCGCTCACGGGGGCGCCGGGCGCCAGTTCCATCGAGAGGACCTTGCGCCGCAGCGTCGCGTAGACGGTCTGCCGGTTTGTGCCTGCCACGAGAACACATGATAGGGCCTTGACATCCTGAGCGACCGGTACTTGTATACAAGCACACGCACACAAGCAATCGGCCCGTGACGGAGGAGTGATCCGATGGCAACGATCGAGCGCGTCGAGGTCCTGGTGACCTCGCCCGGCCGCAACTTCGTGACGTTGCGGATCACCACCTCCGACGGCGTCACCGGGCTGGGCGACGCCACCCTCAACGGCCGCGAGCTGGCCGTCGCGTCCTACCTCCAGGAGCACCTGGCGCCGCTGCTCATCGGCCGCGACCCGGCCCGCATCGAGGACACCTGGCAGTACCTCTACAAGGGCGCCTATTGGCGGCGCGGCCCGGTCACCATGACCGCGATCGCCGCCGTCGACGTCGCGCTCTGGGACATCAAGGGCAAGGTCGCCGGCCTGCCGGTCTACCAGCTGCTCGGCGGGCGCTCGCGCGACGGCGTGCTGGTCTACTGCCACGCCAGCGGCGGGTCGGTCGACGAACTGCTCGACGACGTGGCGACGTACGGGGAAAAGGGTTTCCAGGCCATCCGGGCCCAGGCCGCCGTGCCCGGTCTGAGCGGCAGCTACGGCGTGCGCAAGGGCAAGCTGTACGAGCCCGCGGCGACCGCCCTGCCCGACGAACAGGCGTGGAGCACCGAGGCCTACCTCGACTTCGCACCGGGCTATCTGGCCAAGGTGCGCGAGAAGTTCGGATTCGGCTTCCACCTGCTGCACGACGTGCACCACCGGCTCACCCCGATCGAGGCCGCCCGGTTCGGCAAGAGCGTCGAGGACCTGCGCCTGTTCTGGATGGAGGACCCGACGCCGGCCGAGAACCAGGAGGCGTTCCGGCTCATCCGGCAGCACACCACGACCCCGATCGCGACCGGCGAGGTGCTCAACTCGATCTGGGACGTGCAGACGCTCATCACCGAGCAGCTCATTGATTTCGTACGCACCACGGTGGTGCACGCCGGTGGCATCACGCACCTGCGCCGTATTTTCGACCTGGCCGCGCTCTATCAGGTGCGCACCGGATCGCACGGCGCCACCGACCTGTCACCGGTGACAACCGCGGCCGCCGTGGCCGTCGACATCTCGGTGCCCAACTTCGGCATCCAGGAACACATGGGCCACGCTCCCGAGACGTACGAGGTCTTCCGCGGCACGCCGGAGCTCAGGGGCGGCATGCTGTTCCCGTCGGAGGCGCCCGGCCTGGGCATCGAATACGACGACGAGGTGGCCGCGCGTTTCCCGTACGAGCCGAGGTATCTGCCCGTGGCGCGGCGCCTCGACGGCTCCGTGCACGACTGGTGACGGCGATGGACCCGCGGATCCTGCACTTCGGCCTTGGCAACTTCCACCGCGCCCACCAAGCCGTCTATACCGAGGCGGTCGGCAACGGGGAGTGGGGGATCGCCGGTGTGGCGCCCCGTTCCCACGAGACGGTGGCCAAACTGCGCGCCCAGAACTGCCTCTACTCGGTCACCGTGCGCGGGCCCGGCGAGCCGCGGACAAGGCTGTGTCACGCGTTGACCGAGGCGCTGCACCTGACCGGCGACGCCGAACGGGTGGAACAGCTCATCACGAACCGGGGCACGACGGTGGTCACCCTGACCATCACGGAGAAGGGCTATTTCCGTACGCCGGAGGGCCGTCTCGACACGGCGGCGCCCGAGATCGCGGCCGACCTGGCCGGGGGCACCGCCCGTACGGTGATCGGCGCCCTGGTCCGCGGCCTCACGGTGCGGCACCTCACCGGCGGGGCGCCGCTGTCGGTCGTCTCGTGCGACAACATGGCGGCCAACGGCGCGGCCCTGCACGGCGTGGTCCGCGAGTTCGCCGAACTCTCCGGGGCGGGTGAGGCTTTCCTCGACTGGCTCGGCCGCAGCGTGGCCTGGCCGTCGACGGTGGTCGACCGGATCGTGCCGGCCACCGCCCCGGGCGACGCCGACGCGGCTTCGGCCGCCCTCGGCCTGCGGGACGAGATGCCCGTGTCCGCCGAGCCGTACCGCCTGTGGGTGCTCGAAGACGTGTTCGGCGCCGACCGGCCGCGCTGGGAACTCGACGGCGCCCTGTTCGTGCCCGACGTGACGCCCTACCAGCTGACCAAACTGCGGCTGCTCAACGGTTCGCACTCGGCCCTGGCCTATCTCGGCCTGGCCGCCGGGCTGGCGACCGTGGCCGACACGATGGCCACCGACTGGGGCCCGAAACTGGTGCGCCAGCTCGCCGACGAGGTCGCGCCCACGTTGCCCACCTTCGGGCCCAACCCCGCCGCGTACGCGGAGGAACTGGTGACCCGCTTCGAGAACCCGTCGATCCGGCATGCGCTGCGCCAGATCTCCTCGGACGGCTCCCGCAAGCTCCCCGAGCGCTGGTTCGCCGTGCTGCGGGCGGTGAAGGCGCCGACCCTCGAACTGGCCCTGGCCGCCTGGGTGCATGTCACCCGTGACGCGGCCGCGCCCGATCCGCTCTCGACCGAACTGGCCCGCAGCTGGGCCGAGCACAGCACCGCCCCCGAACTGGTCGCCGCCCAGCTGAGGCTTGTTGGCGCTCCCGACCTCGCCGACCGCGCCGAGCTCGTACGCTCCGTTGCGGAGCGGCTGCCCGCCGTGCAAGACGGGCGCATCGAAGTCTGACCGTTCTCTCCGACCACGGAGTGCCACATGACCGACATCTCCGAGCGGGCCACCCCCGTTCAGCGCAGCACCAGGGACCTCACCCGCGCCGCCGTGTCCGGCTGGCTCGGCACGGCCATGGAGTTCATGGACTTCCAGCTCTACTCTCTGGCCGCCGCCATCGTCTTCAACCACATCTTCTTCCCCGACGTCAGCCCGGCCATCGGTCTCATCGCGGCCATGGCCACGTACGGCGTGGGTTATGTGGCCCGCCTCGCCGGCGCCGTCTATTTCGGCCGCATGGGTGACCGGATCGGCCGCAAACGGGTCCTGTTCATCACCATCACGATGATGGGCGCCTCGACCACGCTGATCGGCGTGCTGCCCACATATCAGGCGATCGGCATCCTGGCGCCGATGCTTCTGGTGCTGCTGCGCCTGATCCAGGGTTTCGGGGCCGGCGCCGAGATCGCGGGCGCCACCGTGATGCTCGCCGAATACGCGCCGCCCAAGAGGCGCGGCCTCATCGCCTCGCTGGTCTCGCTCGGCACCAACTCGGGCACCCTGGCCGCCTCGGGCCTGTGGGCGATCCTGGTGGCCGTGCTCTCCGAGCAGCAGCTGCTCAGCTGGGGCTGGCGCCTGCCGTTCCTGCTCAGCTTCATCCTGATGATTTTCGCGGTCTGGATGCGCCGGAACCTCAAGGAGAGCCCCGTTTTCGAGGAGCGGGAGGCGAAGACCGCGCCCCCGATCGAGGCCGCCGTCAAGCAGCGCAAGGGCAGGTCGTTCTTCCTCGCGCTGGGCCTGCGGTTCGGCCAGGCCGGCAACTCCGGTCTCGTGCAGACATTCCTGGTCGGCTACATCGCCACCGATCTGGCCGTCAGCAAGAGCGTGCCGACCACCTCGATCGTGTGGGGCTCGCTGCTCGGCTTCGCCACCGTGCCGCTGATCGGCCTGCTGGGCGACCGGGTCGGCCGCCGCCCGGTGTACATCGCGCTGAGCATCCTCACGATGCTCTTCGCCGTCCCGATGCTGCTGCTCATCACCAGCGGCAGCACCGCGGGCATCATGGCCGGCATGATCCTGGGCCTGAACGTGGGTGTGCTCGGGCTGTTCTCGCTCGAGAGCGTCACCATGGCCGAGCTGTTCGGCGCCCGCAACCGGTTCACGCAACTGGCCCTGGCCAAGGAGATCGGCGGCATCCTGGCCACCGCCATCGGCCCGGTCACGGCGGCCGCGCTCACGGCCTGGACCGGGCACTGGTGGCCGATCGCCGCCATGCTCATCGTCTACTCGGCCATCACGCTGGTCTCGGCGGTGCTGTCGCCCGAGACGAGGGGGCGCGACCTGGTCCGGCTGGAGGACGCGAGTTCGTCCGAGCCGGTCCGGCTGGAGTCTTCCGAACCCGTCCGGTTGGAGGAGCCCTTCGCGTCCGTCCGGTCGGAAGACGCGAGCTTGTCCGACGCCGTCCGGTCGGAAGACGCGAGCTTGTCCGACGCCGTCCGGTCGGAAGACGCCAGCTCGTCCGAGTCTGTCCGGTCGGGGGACGCGAGCTCGTCCGAGCCCGAGCTGAGGGAGGCGCGATGAAGGCCGTTGTGGTCCATGGGGCTTTGGACGTACGGGTCGACGAACTCCCCGACGTGCAGGCCGGCCCGGGCGAGGTGCGGGTGGCCGTCGAGTGGGGCGGCATCTGCGGCTCGGACGTCTCCTACTACGCCCACGCCGCCTCCGGCACGGCCATGCTCAGGCACCCGCTGATCCTCGGCCACGAGATCGCCGGCCGGGTCTCGGCGGTCGGCCCGGGGGTGTCCGAGTCCCTGATCGGTACGGCGGTGGCGGTGCACCCGGCGACCCCGATCGGTGACCTGCCGGCCCGGCTGGCCGGGCGCGACAACCTCAACACCCAGGTCCGCTATCTCGGTTCGGCGGCGTTCGACCCGCACACCCATGGGGGCTTCGCCGAGGCCGTCGTGGTTCGGGCCGACCAGCTGCGGCCGTTGTCCTCCGGTGTCCCGACCCGTTCCGGGGCCCTCGCCGAGCCGCTCGCGGTGGCCATGCACGCGGTCTCGCGGGTTCCGGTGGCCGGGCGTGACGTGCTGGTGAACGGCGCCGGCCCGATCGGCTGCCTGGTCGTGGCGGCGCTCAAACTGGCCGGGGCGGCCACCGTCACCGCGGCCGACGTCGCCGACGCGCCCCTGGCGATGGCTCAGGCCCTGGGCGCGGACAAGGGGCTCAACCTGCGCGCCGGCGACGAACTGCCCTCGGACGCGGAACTCGTGTTCGAGGCCTCGGGTGTGCCCGCAGCCCTGGGAGGGGTGCTGCGGGCCACCGCCCGGGGCGGCACTCTCGTGCAGGTCGGCAACCTGCCCGGCGCCGCCGCCCCGGCCGTCCTGGGCGACCTGGTGACCCGCGAGATCACGTGGATCGGGTCGTACCGCTTCGCGGACGAGATCACCGACGCCGTACGGGCTCTGGGGTCGGGCCTTGATCTGGAGCCGCTGATCAGCGCCACCTACGACCTGGCGGACGCGCCCGCCGCCCTGGCCCGGGCCGCGCAGGGTGGCGGCGGCAAGGTGATGCTGCGGATCGGGGACGCGTGACCTCCGCGCCCGACGCGCCTGGCTCTTCGCGGGTTGTCACGATCGGCGAGACCATGGCTCTGGTTTCGGTGCCGGCCAACGGGCTCGTCCGCGGGCCGGCGCCGATCGGGATGGGCGGGGCCGAGTCGAACGTCGCCATCGGCCTGGCCCGCCTCGGGACACCGGTGACATGGATCAGCCGC
This sequence comes from Paractinoplanes ovalisporus, assembly GCF_016834655.1. Taxonomy (GTDB): domain Bacteria; phylum Actinomycetota; class Actinomycetes; order Mycobacteriales; family Micromonosporaceae; genus Actinoplanes; species Actinoplanes ovalisporus. The sequence continues at coordinate 877,765 of NZ_JAENHP010000001.1, read as the reverse complement.
CTCGGTGACGACGCGCTCGGCGCCTTCGTGCGGCGGGAGATCCGGGCCGAGGGAGTGACGGTGCTGGCGGCCGCCGACCCCGACGCGCCGACGGGTCTGATGCTCAAGGAGCTGCGCGGCGGGAAGCCGTCCCGGGTGCGCTACTACCGGGCCGGCTCGGCCTCGTCCCGCATGACACCGGAGGACATCGCGGACGAGGCGGTCGCCGCCGCCGAGGTTCTGCATGTCACCGGTATCACGCTTGCTCTCGGCCCCGGCCCTCGGGCGGCCGTCGCCCACGCGATCGCGGTGGCACGCGCGGCGGGCACGCTGGTGTCGCTGGACGTGAACCACCGCCGTACCCTGTGGACGGACATCGAGGCGCGGGCCGTGCTGACCGGCCTGTTGCCTTCGGTCGACCTGCTCTTCGCCGGCCCGGAGGAGGCGGCCCTGTTGCTGGACCGGCCCGCTCCCGGCGTCCCGTTCTCCGACGGCCGTCCCGCCGCGCACCGCGCCGATTCCGTTGCGAAAGAGGCCGATTCCGCCACGGCTCGGGCCGATTTAGCTGCAGGAGGGTCCGATTCCGTCACGGCGAGCGCCGATCTCGTTGCGGAGGGGTCCGATTCCGCTATGGCGAGGGCCGATTTCGCTGCGGAAGGAGTCGGCTCCGCCACGGCTGGGGCCGATCCCGGCGCCGGGTGGGATGCCGGGGCCGAGCTGGCGGCGGCCTTGGCCAAGTTCGGCCCGGCCACCGTTGTGGTGAAGCTGGGCGCACTTGGCGCCCTGGCCTTCGCCGGCGGCGAGGTCGTGCACGGCGAATCGGAACCGCGCGCCGTGGTCGACCCGGTCGGGGCTGGCGACGCGTTCGTGGCCGGCTATCTGGCCGCCCTCGGCGACGGCGCCGCCGTGGCCCGCTGCCTGGCCACGGGCAACGAGGCCGGGGGCCGGGTTGTCACCGTGCCCGGCGACTGGGAGGGTTTGCCCTTCGCCGCCGAACTGTCTGTTTCCGCCGAACAAGCCGAACAAGAGGTGATCCGATGAGCAGCCCGATCCTGCCCGTGGTGGTTCTGGACGAGCCCGGCCAGGCCGTCCCGCTCGGCCGGGCCCTGCTGGCGGGCGGCATCGACAGCGTCGAGATCACGCTGCGGACGGCCGCCGGCCTGGAGGGGATCCGCCGCGCCCGCGAGATTGAGGGCCTGCGCGTCGGCGCCGGTTCGGTGCTGACCCCCGACCACGTCGACCAGGTCGTCGCGGCCGGCGCCGAGTTCATCGTCTGCCCCGGCCTGTCCACAGCCGTGGTCGAACGCGCCCGGGAACACAACGTGGACATCCTCCCCGGCGTGGCCACCCCGTCCGAGCTGATGGCGGCCGTGGCGCTGGGCCTCGACGAGGTGAAGCTGTTCCCGGCCGGCCTGCTGGGCGGCCCGGCCTACATCGAGGCCTTGTCGGCACCGTTCCCCGGCATGCGCTTCGTCCCGTCGGGCGGCGTCAGCCTGGCCACGCTCGGTGGTTACCTGGCCGTCCCCGCCATCCACACCGTGAGCGGCACGTGGATGGTCGCCCGCAAGCTCCTCGCGGCCGGCGACTGGGCCCAGGTGACCGCCCTCTCCGCCGAGGCCGTCGCGGCCGCCACCTGAAGTCATTCGCCAGGAGCGTCCGCCTCGAGGCGCTCTGGCAGCCAGGACGGGTCGTCCCACAGCAGCGTGATGTGCCGGCCGATCTGGGCCGGGTCGTCCGGTGAGGCCACGGCGTTCAACCGCCACCGCAGCACCAGCTCGGGCAGCCCGGTGGCCTCGCCGTCGGAGAAGGCCTTGCTGATGGTGTCGCGGAACTCGGGATGAGCCGACGAGTCACGGTGCCACACGATGACGGGCACGCCGGCCTGCAGCGCGGCGGCGACGCCGGCGGTCGGACTGTTCTCCTGGCCGGATGGCGGCTCGTCCAGCACCACGGCCACGATGTCGGGATCGAGGCGGAGCGCCGCTTCCAGGCGTTCGGGGTTCTCCGCGTCGTGCCGGCCCGCGAAGTATGCCTTGGCGTTCTGGGGGGACTCGGACAACCTTCGCCAGCGGTTGCGCCACACCCGGTGCCACTGGCTGGCTTGCATCCGCTCCAGGCTGCGGACGACGACCGGGTATTGCTGGCCGATCCGAGCCCACTCGTCGACAGGCTCGTTGAGCAGCGCCGAGGGAAGGATGAACTCGACCGTGATCGGACCGTCCCGGTCGGCGTAGCGGCGTTCGGTCGCCTCGATGACCTCCTGCACGGCCGGCTGGAGGCGATCCCACGACACCACCCTGTCTTCGCCTCGCACCAGGCCAGCGTCGTTCCAGCCGTACCACTGCGACAGCCGGTAGGTGTCCGGCGTTTCGCCGTCGGGGGCGATCTCTACCAGGATGCGGCCGCCGTTCTCGGCGACAAGCGGCTGGAGCTGCTCCTGGATCGCCGAGCGGGCCGCCGGAGCCAGGCGGCCCAGCAGGGTGTCCCGCTCGCGGGACCGCATCGTGAGGAGCAGGCGCGCTCCGGCGCCGGCGTCCAGCTGGGTCAGAAGGGTGTTCGCGTTCGGCGCCTCCATCCGCGCGATCCGTTGCGCGGCATATTCGGGCGGCATGGCCAGGACCCGTTCGACGGCTTCGGCCGTGACCATCCGGTCGAGTTCGGCCGCCGCCTCGTCGACCGTCATCCGGGTCAGAGCCAGCGCGTCCGGCGCCTCCGTGCGCGGATAGATGGTCACCGTCACTACGCCGTCGCGTTGCTCCACGACCGGTTTCGGCGCTCCGACCGACTGGCAGTCGAGGATGGCCCGGGGGATGCCCGACCCTTCTCCCTCCACCAGCCGCATCCAGGTCAGGGTGCTGGCGAGCCGGAAGTTCCGCCGGTGCGAGTCGCCGCCCAGTTCGTCGAGCACCAGCCGCTCGCCGGGCGGGATCTCCCGGTTCGTCCAGCCGCCCGGACTGCTCACCTCGATCCGGTCGTCGAAGACGCGGACGTGCACGCAGACCGCGTGGTGTTCGTAGTCGCGGTGGACCAGGGCGTTCGCGATGATCTCGCGTACGGCCACCATGGGGTAGCGGTAGACCGGCCGGGCGATCGGCGAGCTCTCGGTCGGCGCCTCGCCGCGCCGGGACAGGGAGCCGACGAAGTCCACGGCGCTGAGGATCTGTTCCGCCACCGACCCTTTCAGATCCTCCTTGTCCAGCGCGACTCCCTTGGTCACCCCGTGGAAGCGGGCGCACTGGACGATCGCGGTGGGCAGGACGGCGGACGGGCTTTCGCCGAACAGCAGCGCACCGGTCCGAGTCAGCATCCCGGCGGTGAGTAGATGGGCGCGCTGCAGGAACTCGGCCGAGGTGAGCTGCTTCGGCATGTCACGGGCGATGTCCGCCCGCAGGTTCGCCCGGAACTCGGTGATCCGCTCCGGGCTGAACGAGGTCGCGGCGGTCGGCACGTCGAGAAAGGGCAGACCGGTGGCGGGTTCCTCGGACGGCAGCGCGGGGGCTGGAGCCGGGACCGACGCGGCGCGGCGCGCGATCGCCACGATGCCGGATCCGTCGAAGTTGCGCTGCGGCGCACCCCCTTCCGGCAGCCGGACGACGAGGTTCTTGTAGAGGTCGTCCAGGTCGACGAATCCGTCGTCGTTCTCGTCGACCGCTCCCCAGCGCAGCCCCTCGATCAGGGCCCGGGTGAACGGGCTGGTCTGTCCGGTGGTGCCCGCGTCGAGGGCGAGCCCGGTCGCCGTGGTCGCGGTAATCACGAAGCGGCCCTTCCCGGCCAGCTCGTCGGCGATCACGGTCGCGGTCGCGCCGTTGCTCTTGAAGGCGCCACCGTGGCAGCAGTCGAGGATGAGGATGCAGCACCGCGCCAGCGACTCCTCGACGAAGGCGGCGAGCGTACGACCCGGCAGGGCGGTGGACAGCAGCAAGCTGGTGTCGGTGTCGCGGGCGCAGAGATAGAAGCTCTGGTTGCGGGTCAGTCCGTGCCCGCTGAAGTAGAACAGAAGGACGTCCTCCGGGCCCGCCTCGGCGAAGAACTTGTTGGTCGCGACGGCTGTTTCCTGGAGCTTCAGCTCGGGCAGCACCTCGGCCTGCTCGAAGAGACCGAACTCGGGATCGAGCAGCGCGTCGCGCAGGGCGATGCCGTCTCGGCGTGGCCCGTGCAGCTCGTGGAGAGCGGTGGTGTCCGCTTCGTAGAGTGAGTTGCAGACCAGCAGTGCTCGGTACACGCCGAACGCCTCCAGGAGAGTGCCGGGCCCGTCGAAGGGCTCACTCTACTGCCGGGCCCGGGGGCGAAGGGGAGTCATGCGACCGTCCGAAGTGCAGTTCGCGCCGGGGCTGGCGGGCCTTCCGCGCGACCATTCCGCGTTGCTGCTGGCCGAGCAGGAGCTGCGGGACGATCTGCGGGAAGCCGGCGTGCCGGTCGAGGAACGCCGGACCGTCGCCGCGAACACGAAAGGGTGGCACACCGACCTGGTGTTGTCGCTCGGCGGTCCCGCCGCCGTCGCCGGAGCCGTCAAGATCTTTCAGGTCTGGCTGGGGCGGGATCGCCGCCGGTCGCTGACGGTGGTGCGCGCGGACCGGCCCGACGGGTCGACCGAGGTGACGATCCACGGTGAAGCGGTCAGCGACGAGACGATCCGCGCGGTGCTGGCCAACGCGCTCCAGCCGGCGCCAGAGCCTCCGCAGGCCCCAGAGCCTCCGCAGACGCCAGAGGTTCGGCAGCCGCCGGAGCTAGCAGGGGCGCCGGACGAGGAGACTCCCGGGAGGCAGTGAGCCGCCTCATCCGAGGTTGCGGTCGAGGAAGCGGATCACGTAGTCCCAGGAGAGGGTGACCGGGCGGTCGCCGCCGGTTGACAGCTCGTGGGCGCCGGCCATGGTGGCCGGGTCGGTGAGGAAGTGGTTCCACGGGCCGTGGGAGCCGTTCGGAAGCAGCACCAGGGTGGCGTCGGGCGCGGCGTCGTAGAGCAACTGACCCTGCTGCCACGGGACCAGCGTGTCCAACTGCCCGTGCAGGATCAGCAGCGGCGGGGTGCGGGCCGAGACGTACGACATGGGGCTCGCCTCGGCGACCAGGTCGGGGCGCTCGCGGATCGGCCGGCCGAGCAGCCGGGACTCGGGGGAGCGCGGGTCGGCGTGACAGTCGGCCAGGCCGAACGCCTCGTTGAACGACCGGCAGGCGTCCACCATCGTCTCGTCCATGCGCAGGAAGTCGGTCGGGGGATAGAACGCGACCGCCGCCCGTACGGTGCCGGTCACCGCGGCCATCGCCGCCGCCCAGCCACCCGACGACTCGCCCATGAAGGCGATCCGCGCCGGGTCGAGGTTGAAGCGGGCCGAGTTGGCCTTCAGGAACCGGACGGCGGCCGTGACGTCGTCGAGCTGCCCCGGGAACTGCGTCTGCGCGCTGGACCGGATCGCGACGCCCGCCACCGCGTACCCGTGCGGGTTGACCGCCCGCGCGACGATGTCGGCCCCGTCGCGCCCGTTCTCGGCCATCCAGCCCGACCCGTGCGACCAGACGATCAGCGGTGCGGGCCGCTCGCCGCGCGCGGGCAGATAGAGGTCGAGCAGGTGGCCCGCGCTGTCCGAGCCCGCCACATAGCTGATCCCCTTGACCACACGCCCCCCACCCGAAGCCGGCCCCGGCGCCGCCACCAGCAACGACGCGGTCACGGCAAGCCCGAACACCGCGCCCAGCCAGCGCCGCAACCCTCGCCCCATGAACGACCCCCTGGCGACATCGTGCGGCTGCGGGTCAAGCTCCGGCCATCCCCCGAAGGCGCTGTGCCGACCGCCGGAAAGCTCCCGCGCAATGACGCGATGGCTGGGCGGCGCGGCGGGGAGCCGGCAGCTCGGCGGTATGACCGGACTCCCGCGTAATCGTTGCGTGACGGTCTCGTAACGGAGCGATCTCGGGCGTAGCTTGGGGACGGAAGGTCGTTCCCCATCGGTGAGGAGCCACCATGAAGAAGCTCATCAACGATCCCGCCACCCTCATTCAGGACGCGTTGCACGGCATCGCGGCCGCTCATCCGCAACTGCGCGTCGACTTCGAGAACCGTGTCATCGTCCGCGGTGATGCCCCCGTACGCGGGAAGGTCGGTCTGATCTCCGGAGGCGGCTCGGGGCATGAGCCGTTGCACGGCGGGTTCGTCGGGCCGGGGATGCTCGACGCCGCGTGTGCCGGGGAAGTGTTCACCTCGCCGGTGCCCGACCAGATGGTGGCCGCCACCCAGGCCGTCGACGGCGGCGCCGGTGTGCTGCACATCGTGAAGAACTACACCGGTGACGTCATGAACTTCGAGCTCGCGGCCGAGATGGTGGCGGCCGACCAGGGCACCGAAGTCGTCGCGGTGGTGATCGACGACGACGTTGCCGTGCAGGACAGCCTCTACACGGCGGGGCGCCGCGGGGTCGGGGCCACCGTGCTGGTCGAGAAGATCGCCGGGGCCGCGGCCGAGGAGGGCCGCCCGCTCGCTGAGGTGGCCGAGGTGGCGCGCAAGGTCAATACGTACGCACGCAGCATGGGTCTCGCCCTCACCTCGTGCACCGTGCCCGCCGCCGGGCGCCCGACGTTCGAACTGCCCGACGACCAGATGGAGGTCGGCATCGGCATCCACGGCGAGCCCGGCCGCCGCCGCGTGCCCGTCGCGCCCGCCAACGAGATCGCCGAGATGCTGGTCAGCCCGATCCTGTCCGACCTCGACTACACCGGCGGCGACGGGGTCATCGCGTTCGTCAACGGCATGGGCGCCACCCCGCTGATCGAGCTGTACCTGATGTTCAACGAGGTCACGCAGTTGCTCGCGAAGAACGGGATCCCGGTCGCACGGTCGCTGGTCGGCCCCTACATCACCAGCCTCGACATGGCCGGCTGCTCGGTGACGCTGCTCAAGGCCGACGACGAGCTGCTGCGATTGTGGGACGCGCCCGTCAACACACCGGCCCTGCGGCGCGGGGTCTGAGGCCCGTGGACACGAAGGACCTCACCGCGTGGATCCGGGAGTTCGCCGGCCTGGTCGCGCAGCACAAGGACGAGCTCACCGCGCTCGACTCGGCGATCGGGGACGGCGACCACGGCGTGAACATGGACCGGGGTCTCACGGCCGTCGTCGCCGCGCTCGAGGCCGAGCCTCCCGACTCGCCGTCGGCCCTGTTCAAGAAGGTCGGCATGACGCTGATCAGCAAGGTCGGCGGGGCCAGCGGTCCGCTCTACGGCACGGCGTTCCTGCGGATGGCCGCCGCGGCCGACTCGGTTCTGGACGGCGCCGGGTTCGCCAAGGTGCTCCGCTCCGGTCTGGACGGCGTGGTGGCCCGCGGCAAGGCCCAGCCCGGCGACAAGACGATGGTCGACGCGCTCGGCCCCGCCGTGGACGCGCTCGACGCGGCTCTCGCGTCGGGGGCCGGCACCAAGGCCGCGCTGCAGGCGGCCGCCGATGCCGCCGAGCAGGGCCGCGAGGCCACGATCCCGCTGGTGGCGCGCAAGGGCCGGGCCAGCTATCTGGGCGAGCGCAGCGCCGGTCACCCCGATCCGGGCGCGACCTCGGTGACGTTGTTGATGCAGGCGGCGGCGTCGACGCTGGGTTCCTGATGGTCGGGCTCGTCGTCGTGTGTCACAGCCGTGCCCTGGCCCGGGCGGCGGCCGCCCTCGCGTCCGAGATGACGCAGGGGCGGCCGGTGGCGGTCGAGATCGCGGCCGGCCTCGACGAGACGACGTTCGGGACCGACGCGGTCGAGATCAGCGAGGCCGTGGTGGCTGCCGACAGCGGTGACGGCGTGGTCGTGCTGATGGACCTGGGCAGCGCCGTCCTCTCCGCCGAGACCGCCCTGGAGCTGCTCGACGACGACCAGCGTGCCCGCGTCGTGCTGTGTCCGGCGCCGCTGGTCGAGGGCTTGGTCGCGGCGGCGGTGACGGCGGCCGGAGGGGCCCCGCGCGACGAGGTGGCGGCCGAGGCGATGGCCGGGCTGGCGGGCAAACAATCCCATTTCGGCGCATTGTCAGAAGAGCCGGGCGACCCCGTTTCCCGTACGGAGGAAGCCCCTTCCGCCGTCGTCAGAGTGCTGAATCCGCATGGCTTGCACGCGCGCCCCGCGGCCCGGCTGGTGTCGGAGTTGCGGCCGTTCGACGCGCGGGTCGAGCTGCGCAACGAGTCCACGGATTCGGCGTGGGTGCCCGCGTCGAGCCTGACCCGGGTGGCGACGTTGGGCGCGCTGAAGGGCCACGAGTTAGCCGTACGGGCGTCAGGCCCCCAGGCCCAGCAAGCGATCGACCGTCTGGTGACCCTGGCCGCCGAGTCGTTCGGCGAATCCCCAGTTGATCATGCCGAGTTGATCAAGTCAGGGCCCGCCCTCCACCGGGGGTCCCCCGCCACCGACCATTATCCCCGTTCGGAGCGATCTTCACCGGCCCCCTGTGGACAGCCCGGAATTGTGGATAACTCCGACCCGCCCAGCCCGCAGCCGACGGACACAGCCGACCCGCCCAGCCCGCAGCCGACGGACACAGCCGCCGCGCCCAGTCCGCAGCCGACGGACGCAGCTGCCGCGCCCAGTCCGCGGCCGACCGACGCAGCCGCCGCGCCCAGTCCGCGACCCGACCAAGCCGCCGCACTTAGTCCGCAGCCGACGGACGCAGCGACCGTCTATGGGCTGACGTGGCAAGGGACCGCCTCCTCGCCGGGCATCGCGATCGGGCCCGCTGTCCGCCTGCACGAGACGGTGCTCGAGATCCCCGCCGAGGAGTCGCGGGGGAGCGAAGCGGAACGGGACCGGCTCGGCGACGCCCTGGCGACGGCCCGGCGCGAGATCGGCCGGCTGAGCGGCGACATCTTCGAAGCGCACCTTGTGCTTCTGGACGATGACGACCTGCTCGGCGACGCCCGCGCCCGCATCGACGGTGGCGCCACCGCTCCCCAAGCCTGGCGCGACGCCACCGACCGGGTCGCCGCCGAGTTCGACGCGCTGCCCGACCCTTATCTGCGCGCCCGCGCCGCCGACGTCCGCGCGGTCGCCGCCCAGGTGCTGCGGGCCCTGCTCGGCGTGGCCGCGGCCACGGTCGACGGCGAGGGCATCCTCTTCGCCGCCGACCTCACCCCGGCCGAGGTCGCCGGGCTCGACCCCACCCGGACGAAAGGGGTCGTACTGAGCGGCGGCAGCCCCACCTCGCACGCCGCGATCCTGCTCCGAACCAAGGGCATCCCGGCCGTGGTCGGCGCCGGCCCGATCGAGGTCACCGAGGGCACCCCGGCCGTCGGCGCCGGGCCAATCGAGATCGCCGAGGGCACCCCGGCCGCGGGTGCCGGCCCGATCGGGATCGCTGAGGGCACGCCGGCCGTGATGGACGGCAGCACCGGTGAGGTCGTCGCCGACCCCGACCCGAAGACGCTGGCCGACTTCCAGGCGCGGGTCGAACGGCAGCGGACCCGCCGCGACGAGGCGCACAAGCGGGCCACCGAACCGGCCGTGACCAGGGCCGGCGTGACGATCAAGGTGGGCGCCAACGTCGGTTCCGTCGCCGAGGCGCGCGCCGCCGCCGAGCACGGCGCCGACCTGGCCGGGCTCGTCCGCACCGAGTTCCTTTTTCTCGACCGCGACACCGCCCCCGACGCCGACGAGCAGGAGGCCGTCTATCGGCGGATCGCCGAGGCCCTGGGCGGCCGCCGCATCACGCTGCGCACCCTCGACGCGGGCAGCGACAAACCGCTTCCCTACCTGCCCGCGCCGGTCGAGGCCAACCCCTTCCTCGGCGTACGGGGGATCCGCCACTCCCTCGTGCACCGCGCCATGTTCGCCGAGCAGCTGCGGGCGATCGTCCGCGTGGCCCGGGAGACGCCCGTCAGCGTGATGTTCCCCATGGTCACCACGGTCGGCGAGGTCTTCGAGGCCCGGCGGATGCTCGACGAGACCACCGGCGGCAACACGCCGGCCGGCATGCGGGTCGGGATGATGGTCGAGGTGCCGGCGGCCGCGATCCGGGCGGCGGCTTTCGTCCCGTACGTCGACTTCTTCAGCGTCGGCACCAACGACCTCACGCAGTACACGCTCGCCGCCGAGCGGGGCAACGCCGACCTGTTGTCGCTGGCCAGTGGGCTCGACCCGGCCGTGGCCGAGCTCATCGACGGCGTCTGCCGGGCCGCGGGTGACCGGGTTCTGGTGGCGGTCTGCGGTGAACTGGCCGCGGACGAGACCGTCGTGCCGCGGCTGCTGGCTTCCGGCGTACGGGAACTCTCGGTTGCTCCTTCTCTGGTGCCGCTGGTCAAGCAGGCGGTCCGGCAAGGGTGACCGAACGCTCACCTCGGCTCGCGCGGTGGGAAGTGTCAGAGGTGTGAGAGAGGATTAGCGTCTAGCTGTGGATCAGGAGGGTTACATGACGTCGCGCACCGAGCTCGTCGAAGACCTTATGGGGCGGTTCCCGCACGTGCCGCGGGAAGCCGTCATCAAGGAGGACCTGCTGCGGGGCGGCATGGCCTTCGACGATTCGGCGCTGACCGACAACGAGCACGGCGACGTCAAACCCAAGTCGTACTTCATCTTCTCGTTCGACCACCGCACCCTGCCCGAGCTGGGAACGGCCGCCCTGCGCCGCCCGCCCGAGGAGGTCGTGCTCACCGGTGGTCCCTACGGCTTGCGTCGTACGGTCGTGTCCGTCCGCACCAACCCCAGCTCGCCCTACCGGGTCAAGACGGACGACGACGGCTTCATGCGCCTCTACCTCGACGGCAAGCCGATCGCCGACGTCGGGCTGCCGCCTATGCCCGACTATTACCGTCACACGCTCGCCAACGGCAAGTCGGTGATGGAGGTGGCCCCGACCATCCAGTGGGGCTATCTGATCTATCTGACCGCCTTCCGCGTCTGTCAATACTTCGGCGCGAAGGAGGAGTGCCAGTACTGCGACATCAACCACAACTGGCGCCAGCACAAGGCGGCCGGCCGGCCGTACACCGGGGTCAAGCCGGTCGATGAGATCCTCGAAGCGCTCGAGATCATCGACAAGCACGACACCGCCCGCACCTCCCAGGCCTATACGCTGACCGGCGGCAGCATCACCTCGCACGTGCAGGGCAAGGCCGAGGCCGACTTCTACGGGCAATACGCCCAGGCCATCGAGGAGCGGTTCCCCGGGCGCTGGATCGGCAAGGTCGTCGCGCAGGCGCTGCCCAAGGCCGACGTGCAGCGCTTCAAGGACTACGGCATCCAGATCTACCACCCCAACTACGAGGTGTGGGACAAGAAGCTGTTCGAGCTCTACTGCCCGGGCAAGGAACGCTATGTGGGCCGCGAGGAGTGGCACCGCCGCATCCTCGACTCGGCCGAGATCTTCGGGCCGCGCAACGTCATCCCCAACTTCGTGGCCGGGGTCGAGATGGCCGCGCCGCACGGCTTCACCACCGTCGACGAGGCGATCGACTCGACCGCCGAGGGCCTCCAATACTTCATGTCCCGCGGCATCACGCCCCGCTTCACCACGTGGTGCCCCGAGCCGACCACGCCACTGGGCCGCACCAACCCCGAGGGCGCGCCGCTGGAATACCACGTGCGGCTGCTCGAGACGTACCGCGCGGTGATGGAGGCCAACGGCCTGACCAGCCCGCCCGGTTACGGCGAGCCGGGCGCCGGCCGGGCCGTGTTCTCGGTGAGCTCGTTCATGGACTCGCTGCCCGCCCGCGACTGAGGGCTCGCCGAAGACGGAGGGCTCGCCGAAGACGGAGGGCTCGCCGAAGACGGAGGGCTCGCCGAAGACGGAGGGCTCGCCGAAGACGGAGGGCCCGCCGAAGACTGAGGGCCCGCGCGAGGTGACGTGCTGTGATCATGTGGTGATACGGGCCGAGGACGGCTTTCCGCTCGCCGCGCAGGTCAGTGGGCTCGATGACGGCCCACTGCTCCTGCTGCTCTCGGGGCAGGCCAACTCGCACGACTGGTGGACCGGGCTGCGCGAGGCGTTCGAGGGCGACTTCCGCGTCGTGACGTTCGATTTCCGGGGTACGGGCGGCAGCCGCGGCCCGGTCGGGGAGTGGACCACGGCCGGGTTCGCCGACGACGCCGCGGCCGTGCTGCGTGAAATCGGCGCCGGGGCGCCCGCGTCGGTCTACGGCACGTCGATGGGCGGCCGGGTCGCCCAGTTCCTCGCGGCCCGGCACCCCGACCTGGTCGAGCGGCTGGTGCTCGCCTGCACCTCGCCCGGCGGCCCGCACGCGGTGGAACGGACGGCCGAGGTGCGGCGGAAGCTCGCCGACGACGGGTTGCGCGGGCAGACGCTGCGCGAGCTGTTCTACACCGACGGCTGGACCGGCACGAGCCACCTCTTCGGCGACCCGACCATGACCCTCGACGAGAGCCGCGGGCACCTGAGGGCCAGCAACCGGCACGACGCGTGGGACGTGCTGCCGCTGATCCAGGCGCCGACCCTCGTGCTGCACGGCTCGGACGATCTCATGGTGCCGACGGCCAACGCCCCGCTGCTGGCCCGGCGCATCCCCGGGGCGAGCCTGCACCTGCACCACGGCGGGCGGCACGGGTTCTTCGACGAATTCGAGGGCGAGATCGCGCCGGTGCTCGACTCGTTTCTCACCTCTTAGCGGGGCTCGCGGCTTTTGCGCTTTTGCGCTCCGAGTCATAGACACCGAGTACTAGCCTCCGATTGTCACGGAGCGTGTCGGTAGTCGGTGGGGAACATTCCGTCACGGCGCGCATTGTGTTGACTGTGCGTGATCACGGCGGTGAGCTGTGGCTTCGGCTCTTTCGGAGATCATTTTCGGGATCTGACCAGTCAGGTCGATCAGATTTGCTCAACCCGGCTCTGAGCTGCGTAAAGACGTTTACCCGGCCCAAGTCAAGTGCGCATTCCCGCGTACGAGAAACCGGTGTTGACGTGTCTTGCAAGATGTGGGTCGTGGCAGCGGAATTACCTGATCTCACCCGATCCCGATCCCAGCGCCGGCACCGGGCCGCGCCCTCGGCGCCCCGCCATTCCTACGAGATTCCGGTTCCGGCGGCGCCGCCGGAAGCCGTACGCGGGGACGGAATTCAGGCCCTCACCCACGACGTTCTCGTCCGCCGCTCGCTGGAGATATCGCCGGGCGGTTTCATCACGATCATCAGCATCATCCAGGGCGTCGCGCTCGCGTTGCTGGCCGAGAACACGTTCGAGAAGCCCAGCGTGCTGGGGTTCGTGCAGAGCATCGCAACCCTGCTGATCTTCGTCGTCGTCTTCTACTGGTATCTGACGATGAGCGTTCTGCTGCGCTGGGCGCCCTCATTCCTCGATTCGTTCCTGCCGTTCGCGATCGCGAGCCTGGAGATCCCGCCGGCCTTTTTCCTCGGTGACGCGCGCGCCTGGAATCTGTGGCTGGCGCTTTTCTGGTTCGGCACCATGACCGGCCTCTACATCACCAAGAAATGGTCGCCCCAGTCGCACTTCGGCGACGCCGTCGAGGCCCACCGCACCCTGCACAATCTGTTACGCGAGCTGCAGACGATGGCCGGCATCACCGCGCTGGCCCTCGGCCTGTGCGGGGTGTGCGCGTTCCTGGACTGGACGAACCAGCTCTTCTGGGGCCTGGCCGGCGCCCTGATCGTGCTCTTCACGGTCGGCGTCATCGTGGCCCGCACCGAGGTCTGCTCGTCGGTGATCCACGCCCGTTTCGGCGTCCACCGCCCGCCGTTCAACTGAGCCGCCCGGCTCGCACTATTGGTCCGATTCTCCAGGTGGCCGGGATGTCAGTCTCCTGCCGACGGTTCCCCACGACAACGGTAGGTAGCGGATCCCCATGCAATTCCCTCTGTCCGACGACCGGCCCCGGGCCGATCAGGTGGCCGGAACCGGGCCGTGCGCGCCGCGGATGGTGATCGAGAGCGGCGCCGACCTGTCCGAGGCCGACCTCTGCGGCATCGTCCTGCACCGGGCCGATCTCTCCCGGGCCAAGCTGGGCCGGGCCAACCTCTCCGAGGCGGACCTCACGCGTACCGACCTGTCCGGCGCCGACCTGCACGCGGCGAACCTCTTCCGGGCTGATCTCTCCGAGGCGTGCCTGGCCGGGGCCGACCTGGCCGGCGCCGACCTGTGCAAGGCCCTGCTCATCAGGGCCGACCTGAGCGGTGCCGACCTGACCGGGGCTCGGATGGACAAGCGGACCGTGCTGTTCGGGGCGAAGCTGGCGGGGGCCCGCCTGACCGGTGCCGTGCTGGCCGGCGCGAACCTCGCCGGGGCCGACCTCTCCGGCGCCGACCTGGCACGCACCGACATGCCCCGGGCCAACCTCGCGGACGTCAGCTGGGACGGCGGGACGATCTGGCCCGAGCCGCTGGTCCAGATTGTGGCCGAGCGGTCGGAGCGGGTCAGTTCCGGCCTCTACCGGATTTTTCGTACGGGCAGAGCCGCCGTCGCGCCGGAGTGAGCCCCCACCGGCGCGAGCAGGTCGGTCAGCCGGCCACGGCCAGGGACGCCTCGAGGGAGCGGCTGATGTGGGCCGCCGTTGCCCAGAGGGCCCGGATCACCGGCTGGTCGTCGCGGCGGGCCAACGGCAGGGTGGCCGAGACGGCGGCCACCACCTGGTGCGGGCCGCTCACCGTGACCGGGACCGCGTACGACTTGTAGCCCTCGACGCACTCTTCCTGCTCGACCGCCCAGCGCCGTTCGCGGATCGCGGCTATCTGAGGGCGCAGCTGGGCGGCGGTGCGCACGCTGTGTGAGGTGCGCGGAGGGACGCCGTCGCGGTCGAGGGCCGTCAGCAGGTGTTCGGCGTCGGCGCTGTGGGCGATGAACAGCTTGCCCGACGCGGCGAACCACAGCGGGATCCGGTTGCCGACCGCGGTGTGCAGGCGGGCGTCACGGCGGCCGGCCAGCCGTTCCAGGTAGAGCGTGTCGAAGCCGTGCGGGACGGCCAGGTGCACGACCGCGCGGGTGGCCGAGTGCAGGTCCATGAGCACCGGCCGGGCCAGGTGGCGCAGGTTGGCCGGGCCGGGCACCAGCTGGCCCAGCTCGTACATGCGCCAGCCCAGCTGGTAGCCGGCCTCGACCCGTTCCAGCAGGTTGAGGTCGACCAGCTCCTGGGCCAGCCGGTAGGCGGTGGCCTTGGGCACGCCGGAGCGGCGGCTGAGGTCGGTGAGCCCAAGCGTGGTGCGGGCGCCGTCGAACGCCCCGAAGAGCAGGAACGCCTTGCCCAGCACGGACGGCGGATGATGCTGCACGCCCTGCCTCCCCTCGAATTGTCCACCTGGACAATTCACATTCTGTGGCCGCCGGGCTTCCCGCGTCCAGCCCGCAATGTAAATTCTGCGAAATGAACGCCCCCATCCGTGACCGCCTGCTCGACGCCGCCATCCACATCGCCGGCGCCGAGGGGCACGACAAGGTCACCTACCGGTCGGTCGCCGCGCTCGCCGGCACCTCGCACAGCCTGGTCCGGTTCTATTTCGGCACCCGCGAGGCCATGCTCACCGAGGCCTTCGAGCTGGCCGCCCGCCGGGACGCGGCCGAGGCCGACCTGCTCGCCGACAGTGTCGAGGCGTTCGGCGCCAACCTCGTGCGCCTGATCACCGAGGCCCGTGACCGGCAGCTTCTCCAGTACGACTTCCTGCTGCGGGCGGCCCGCGGCGACGGCGAGATGGGGCCGGTGGCCGAGCTCTACGACCACTACATCGCCCAGGTCGCCGGCACCCTGACCGCCCTGGGCATCGACGACCCGGGCGACGTGCGGGCCGCGCTCGTGTTCGCCGCGCTCGACGGGCTCGTGCTGCAACATCTCGTCCACGGGTCGGATGCGCGTACCGAGGAAACGCTTGTCGAACTGCGTGAAGTGCTGACCGGATGGAAACCGGCCCACTGAGCGGACCGGAACACGGAATCCGCACCGAAATACGTGTTTCGCTGAGGTCTGCGAAAAGGAAAGGACCTCACGCCATGCGCAATCCCCTGTTCGACGCCCTGACCGCGGACGAGATCCGCCGGGTCGCGTCGGTGGTCCGGAACGAGAAGATCGGCGGCGACCGGCCGGGCTTCAGCGCCGTCTTCACCGACGAGCCGGACAAGTACGCGCTGCGGGCCGGCGAGAAGGTCACCCGCCGGGCCCGGGCCATGATCCTCGACCGCGACACCGCCCGTACGTTCGACGTGGTCGTGGATCTCGAAGCCGACAAGCTGGTCTCGTCGACCGAGATCACCGACGGGTCGGCGCCGGTGCTGCTGGAGGAGTTCGAGCGGGCCCCCGAGCTGATCAAGCAGGACCCGCGCTACATCGAGGCCCTGGCCAAGCGGGGCATCACCGACCTGGGCCAGGTGCAGATCGACCCGTGGGGCGTGGGCAACATGGCCGACGTGCCGGTCGACGGCCGGCGGATGTGCGGCTCGGTTTCGTACTACCGCGAGTTCCCCGACGACAACGGCTACGCCCACCCGATCGAGGGCGTCATCGCGATCGTCGACCTCACCACCGGGCAGGTCGTCGACGTGCACGACTTCGGGGTGCGGCCGATGAACCCCGACCTGTGCAACTACACGGCCGACGCGAACCAGCCGATGCGTACGGACATCGCGCCTCTCGAGATCACCCAGCCCGAAGGGGTCGGCTTCACCCTGGACGGGCCCGAGCTCACCTGGCAGAAGTGGCGTTTCCGGATCGGCATGCACCCGCTCGAGGGGCTCGTGCTGCACGCCGTGGAATACCAGGACGGCGACGCCTACCGCTCGGTCATGCACCGGGGGTCGCTGTCCGAGATGGTGGTTCCGTACGGGGATCCGTCGTCCGAGCATTTCTGGCGCAGCGCTTTCGACGTCGGCGAGTTCGGGCTCGGCAAACTGGCCAACCCGCTGCGCCTCGGCTGCGACTGTCTCGGCGAGATCGTCTACATGGACGCGGTGCTCGCGGGCGAGGACGGCGAGCCGGCGACGATCCCGAACGCGATCTGCATCCACGAGGAGGACGACGGGATCCTCTGGAAGCACACCGACTGGGTCACCGGCAAGGTCGACGTGCGCCGCTCGCGCCGCCTGGTGGTCAGCTTCATCGCCACCGTCGGCAACTACCACTACGGCTTCTTCTGGTACTTCTACCAGGACGCCTCCATCCAGATGGAGATCAAGCTGCTCGGCATCGTGCAGACCCGCGCGGTCGAGCCCGGCGAGCCGACCCCGCACGGCACGCCGATCAGCACCAACCTGGTCGGCACGTACCACCAGCACCTGTTCTCGTTCCGCCTCGACATGGAGGTGGACGGCTGGGAGAACACCGTGGTGCAGAACGACGCGTACGCCGTACCGGTCGGACCGGAGAACCCGCACGGCAACGCCATCGGTGTGCGGAAGACCGTGATCGACCGGGAGAACGCGGGGGACTGGGTCACCAACACCCAGAGCTCGCGCAACTGGACGGTCGTGAACCGGGGGAAGACCAACGCGTGGGGTGTGCCGGTCGGCTACAAGTTCTTGCCGGGCTGGAGTTCGGCGACCATGCTGGCTCAGCCGCCGTCGTTGATCGCCCAGCGGGCCGGGTTCGCCACACGCAACATGTGGGTGACCCCGTACCGGGCCGACGAGATGCGCTCGGCCGGCGAATACCCGAACCAGAGCCGCTCGGGTGACGGGCTGCCCCGCTGGACCGCCGCCGACCGGCCGACCGAGGACACGGATGTGGTCATGTGGCACACGCTGGGCGTCACCCACATTCCGCGGGCCGAGGACTGGCCGGTGATGCCGGTCGAGAAGGCGGGTTTCCACCTGCTGCCGGTCAACTTCTTCGACAAGAACCCGGCCCTGGACGTCCCCGCATCGGAGCCGAAGCATTGCCACTGATCGCCCGGGCCGCCGCCGCTCTGTCGGTCGTCTGCCTCGTCGCGCACGCCGCGCTGGTCGCCACGACCGGCGCGGCGGCGGCCCCCATGCTGGCGCTGTCCATCGTCTGCGCCGTCTGCGCCCGCGACGGGTGGCGCGGCCGGATGACGGCCGGTGAGAGCGCGACCATGCTCGTTCTCAGCGTTCTCATGACGGCGCTCCACACCGGGCACGCGTCGCATCACGCCTTCGGGCAGGCGACGTTGGTGCTCGCTTACGGGCAGATCGGGCTCGCGCTAATTTCCGGACCACTGACCGGACCGGCCCATCGGACCAGCTCACAGCGTCTGCCACGGTGACCGGATGGCGACCACCACGGAAACACCAGGCGCGAAAGCGGCCGGCCTGGCCGGCGGCACGCTCGGCGCCGGCCACCTCGTCTTCATGGTGATGGCAGCGGTGGCCCCGGCCGCCGGCGCCGTCGCGCTCATCCCCCTGTCGATCGCGCTCGGCGTCGGCGTCGGCACCCCGGGCGTCTTCGTCATCGTCGCGCTGATCCTGCTGCTGTTCGC
Source organism: Paractinoplanes ovalisporus (assembly GCF_016834655.1). GTDB lineage: Bacteria > Actinomycetota > Actinomycetes > Mycobacteriales > Micromonosporaceae > Actinoplanes > Actinoplanes ovalisporus. The sequence goes on along the minus strand of NZ_JAENHP010000001.1, from coordinate 859,451 downwards.
GGTCGGGTTCACGCGCATGGTCCCGTACGTGCGCAACGCCGGCGCCTTCTACGCCTTCATCACCAAGGGCCTCGGACGCCTGGCCGGCCTCCCCGCCGCGTACGTGGCCCTGACCGCCTATCTCTGCGTCGGCACCGCCACTCTGGGCGCCCTGGGCTTCTTCGCCAACCTCACCCTCGACCAGTTCTTCGGCGTGGATGTGCCGTGGTGGCTCTGCTGCCTGATCTCCATGTTGATCGTCGCCCTGCTCGGCTGGTTCCGGATCACGGTGGCGGCCGGTGTGCTCGGCGCCGCCCTGATCGCCGAGGGCGTGGCCGTGCTGGTCCTTGACGTCGCCATCCTGATCCGCCAGGGCGCGGGCGCCTTCACGCTCGACTCGTTCTCGCCGGGCACCGTGCTCACCACCGGCTCGCTCGGCGTCGCGCTCATCTACGGCTTCTCGTGCTTCCAGGGCTTCGAGGGCACCGCGATCTATGCCGAGGAGGCCCGCGACCCCGACCGTACGGTGCCCCGGGCCACCTATGGCGCGGTGCTCTGCGTCGGCCTGTTCTTCGTGCTCACCTCGTGGGCCCTGATCGCGGGCGGCGACATCTCGGCGGTGGCGGCCGACCCTGGCAACTACGCGTTCAACCTCAGCACCGAGTTCGTCGGCCAGTTGTGGACCGACCTGCTCCAGGTGCTGATCGTGACGAGCAGCTTCGCGGGCGTGCTGGCGTTCCACAACGCGGCCTCCCGCTACCTCTATGCCCTCTCGCGCGACGGGTTCATGCCGCGCGCGCTGGCCCGTACGCACCCCCGCTTCAAGTCGCCGACCGTCGCCGGACTCACCAGCTTCGCCGTCATGACCCTGGTGATGCTCGGGTTCGCCGTCGCCGGCCTCGACCCGCTGACCAACCTGGCCACCTCGCTGACCGGGGTCGGCGCGGTCGGCATCCTCGGCCTGATCACCACCACGTCGCTGGCCGTGCTGGTCTTCTTCCTGCGGCGTAAGCAGCACGGCTGGAAGTACACGGTCGCGCCGGCGCTGGCCACGCTGGGCGTCGGGACCGCGCTGGTGCTCGCGCTCTCCAACTACGAAGCCATCACCGGCACGACCTCCTCGGTGATCAACTCGCTGCCGTGGATCCACCTCGTCGTCATCGCCGTCGCGGTCGGTCTCGGCCTGTGGGCCCGTTCGCGGCAGCCCGCGCGCTACGAGTCGATGGGCGTCACCCGCGTCGATTGACGCATACTCAGATCATCTTTATATTGCCTCGCATGGCGAAGAAGGCGAAGGCGATGCGGGAGCCCACCTTCTGGATTCTCACCGCGCTGGTCAAGCAGGCCCGGCACGGCTACGGGATCATCCAGGAGGTGTCCGCTCTCTCCGAGGGCCAGGTCACGCTGCAGGCGGGCACGCTCTATGCGGCGCTCGACCGGCTGCACGCCGAGGGCCTGGTCGAGGTCGACCACGACGAGAAGGTCGACGGCCGCGACCGGCGTTACTACCGTCTGACCACCGGCGGCGTGGCTGCTCTGGAGGCCGAGACCGCGCGGCTCGAGCGCAACGTGCGCACGGCCGCGACCCAGCTCGCCACCCGGCCGGCGACGGCATGAGCCGCGGTTATCGCCTGCTGGTGCGGGCCTATCCGCCGGGCCGCCGCCGTGGCGAGCTGCTCGACACCCTGGCCGAGGCGGGCCGGGCCCGCCCGACCGTCCGCGAGGCGGTCAACCTGCTGCGGCACGGTCTCCGCGCCCGCCTGGGTCGCCCGGCCAGCCGCGGCGTGGTTGTGCTGGCGACGATGATCGCGCTGGTCACCGGCTTTGTCGGCGCGGCCGTGACGACCCGGATCGCGTGGGAGTTCGCCCCCGGCTATCCGTCCGGGGCGCGGCTCGAAGCGATCGAGGAGTCCCTGTTTCCCGGGCTCGACCCGAGTTCCGAGCGCGACGGTGACGGCTTGTTCCACGACGTCTCCGAGCGGAGCTTCGGCGAGGTGTTCCTGCGTGGCCACGACGAGGACTTCGCCTTCGCCACCGTATGGATCGGTCCCGACGGCGGCTTCGTCAAGGGTGACTACCCGGCCTGGACCGCGGCCGCCCAGCAGCGCCTGGTCTCCGAGGGCTGGCAGGTCAGCGACGCCGAGGTCACCGGCGCGACCTGGATCGCCACCGGCGAGATCGACGACAGCGGCCGCCGGTTCACCGCCACCCGCGACGGCCTGGCCCTGACCGTGCAGACCGAGACCGACGTCGTCGACACCCCGGCCGGCTCGTTCTATGCCACCGCCGAGCTCGACCGCCTCACCCCCGGCTGGATCACCGCCGCCGGCGTGCTCGGGATGCTGGTGGGCGGGCTGATCGGCTGGCTGATCACCGGCTGGGCCTCGCGCCGCACCCAGGAGTCGAGTGGCCCGGTCCGCTCGCTCACCCGCGAACCGGCCGTGCTCGCGCTCGTCCTGCTGCTGCCGCAGGCGCTGCTCGGGCTTCCCGCGATGGTCTTCCAGCAGGTCTCCGGCGGTCCGCCCGTCCAGCCGTTCTGGTCGCTGTCCCTCACGTACGGCTTCGGCTGCGGCTTCCTGGGCTTCGTGCTCTTCGCGGTCGCCCTGATCACCGCGGCCGTCGCCGGTCGTCCGGCCCGGGTGGAGGTCTCGGCGTGAAGATCGTGCTCGCCCTGCTCGGCGCCGTCCTCTTCGGACTTCCCGCCGCCCTGCTCGGCCGTGGCGTCGCCGAGGCCGGGCAACCCGACCCGGATCCCGCCGCGACCGTAGCCGTCCTCTATCCCGGGCAGGCCATCGCCGTGGAGAAGGACCCGTTCCGGGCCGACCAGGCGGCGTGGCTGCGCTTCATGATGGACCGCCGCGACGGCGCCCCGATGGCCGCGCCCAGCCCGAACGCGCCCCTCGACACCACCACCGCCCGGGCCCGGGTCGAGGCCGAGGGCTGGCAGACATCGGACGGCCCGCCCGACACGTACGCGTTCTCGGCCACCCGGGGCGAGGTGCGGCTCGACGTCTACAGCGACTTCACCACCGTGCACAAGCAGGCCGCCTGGTGGGTCATCGCGCTGACAATCGTGGCCGGTCTGGCCGGGGCGGTGCTGGGGGCCTGGCTGACCCTCTCGGCGCGACGGCTGGCCCGGCACAAGACACCCCGTTCCCGTACGGTGATCCGCGAAACCGCCGTGGTCGGCGTGGCCCTGCTGGTCCCGTTGCTGGTGCAGACGGCCCTCAATCTGTTCGGCGTCGTCGACCTGACGCTGCCCTATTCGGCCCAGCTCCTCGTCGAACTGGCTCGCTGGCCCGCCGTCCTGGGCATCCTGCTGCTGGCCGCCACCCTGCTGACGCTGCGCGTGGCCGACGTGAAGACGCCCGCGAGCCGTGCGTAGGGTATCCGCGAGCCGTGCATGAGACGCCTGCATGAGTCATCAAGATCCGGGTATAGGGCCACCCGCCCGGAGGACGTCAGGACGCGGGCTGCGAAGTATCCTGCGGAGGGATCGACGCAGCGCGGTACGGACGGAGCCGGGCCTGGTGTGCGGTTGACGAAGCGGGAGAGCTCGGTTCATGGATCGGGAGGAGCCGGACGCCGGCGCTGAGGTTTTCGCCGGCGGGGGCGAGGTCGGTCGCGACCTCATGGCGGTGGCGTGGGACCAGACTCCGCTGGGGCCGCCCGCGCAGTGGCCGCAGAGTCTGCGCACCGCGGTCAGCATCCTGCTGTCGTCGCGGTTCCCGATGTGGATGGCCTGGGGCCCGCAGCTCACCTTCTTCTGCAACGCCGCCTATCGCGACGACACCCTCGGCAGCAAATATCCGTGGGCGCTGGGCCGTCCGGCCAGCGAGGTCTGGGCCGAGATCTGGGACGACATCGGCCCGCGCATCCTCAGCGTGCTCGCCACCGGCCACGCGACCTGGGACCAGGGTCTGCTGCTCTTCCTCGAACGCTCCGGCTACCGCGAGGAGACCTACCACACGTTCTCCTACAGCCCGCTGCGCGACGACGACGGCGACCTGGTCGGCATGCTCTGTGTGGTCAGCGAGGACACCGTACGGGTGATCGGCGAACGCCGGATGGCCACCCTGCGCGACCTGGGCTCCGACCCGACGGTCGTGCGCACCGAGGAGCAGGCCCTCGCGTTCGCCGGCGCCCAGCTCGAGCGCAACCAGCACGACCTGCCCTTCACACTGACCTATCTCTTCGACCCTTCCGGTTCCCGGCTGGCCGGGGCGACCGGGATCATCGACGGGCACCCGGTGGCCGACCCGGCGCGCTGGCCCACCGAGGCGGTCATGCGGGGCGAGTCCGAGCTGGTGCCGCTGACCGGTGACCTGCCATCCGGCGACTGGCACGAGCCCCCGACCGAGGCCTTGCTGGTGCCGTTGCTGCAACAGGGCGGCATCCCGTACGGCTTCCTGGTCGCCGGGCTCAACCGGTTCCGCGCCCTCGACGACGTCTATCGCGGGTTCGTCGATCTGGTCGCCGGCCACATCGCGGCCGCCATCGGCAGCGCCCGCAGTTATCAGGCCCAGCAGCGCCGGGCCGAGGAGCTGGCCGAGCTCGACCGGGCCAAGACGGCGTTCTTCTCCAACATCAGCCACGAGTTCCGCACCCCGTTGACCCTCATCATGGGCCCGGTCGAAGAGCTGCGCGGCCGCCCCGACATCACCGACGGCGGGGTGCGGGCCGAACTCGACGTCATCCACCGCAACGGGCTGCGGCTGGGCAAGCTGGTCACCACGCTGCTCGACTTCTCGCGCATCGAGGCCGGCCGCATGCAGGCCCGCTTCGAACCGCTCGACCTCGGCGCCACCACGGCCGAACTGGCCAGCGTGTTCCGGTCCGCGATCGAGCGCGCCGAGTTGAGCTTCGAGGTCGACTGCCCGCCGCTGCCCGGGGTCTACCTCGACCGCGGCCTGTGGGAGAAGATCGTTCTCAACCTGCTCAGCAACGCGCTCAAGTTCACCTTCACCGGGGGAGTGCGGGTTTCCGTACGGCCCGAGGGTGACGACGCCGTGGTCACCGTGGCCGACACCGGGGTCGGGGTGCCCGAGCCCGAGATGCCGAAACTGTTCGAACGCTTCCACCGCATCGAGAACGCCCGTTCCCGGTCCAACGAGGGCAGCGGCATCGGCCTGGCCCTGGTCAAGGAACTCGTCGAGCTGCACGGCGGCACGATCACCGCGACCAGCGTGCTGGGTGCAGGAACGACGTTCACCATCCGGTTGCGGGCCGGCGCCGGTCACCTGCCTCCCGAGTCGGTGACCACCGAGGCCGGCGCGGTGACGGTGTCGTCCACGGCCGACCCGTTCGTCGAGGAGGCGCTGCGCTGGCTGCCGGGCGGGCCCGAGGAGCCGATCCCGGACCGCTCCGAGAAACCGGCCACGGTGCTGATCGCCGACGACAACGCCGACATGCGCGACTACCTGACCCGGTTGCTGCGCTCGGCCGGCCACGAGGTGCAGGCGGTCCCGGACGGGCAGGCCGCGCTCGAGGCGGCCCGGCTGCGCAACCCGGACCTGATCGTCAGCGACGTCATGATGCCCCGCCTCGACGGGCTCCAGCTCGTGGCGGCTCTACGGGCGGATTCCCGTACGGCGGGAACTCCGGTCTTGTTGTTGTCGGCCCGCGCCGGGCAGGAGGCGTCGATCGAGGGGCTGGAGGCCGGAGCCGACGACTACCTGGTCAAGCCGTTCTCGTCGGCCGAGCTGCTGGCCCGGGTCCGCGCCAACGTGGAGCTGTCGCGGCTGCGCAACCACCACGCCCGATGGCGCACGGCGATGATCGACTCGTTGCAGGAGGCGTTCTTCGTCTGCGACGAGGACGGCGCCGTCATCGAGATCAACTCGACGTTCGCGAGCGTCCTCGGTTATGGCCCCGAGGGGCTGCCCTATGCGCCGGTCCACCCGTGGTGGCCCGACCGGGAGTCCGACCCCGAGGGGTTCCAGCAGGTGCAGGACGCCTTCGGGCTGCTCATGGACCAGTCCGCGGGCAACTACACGATCCCGGTCAAGCACCGCGACGGCCACAAGCTGTGGGTGGCGGCGGCGTTCAACCAGGTCGAAGACCCGGATACCGGTCGCCGGGCCGTCGTCGGCACGTTCCGCGACGTCACCGCCGAGCACTACGCGGTGCAGCGCGAGAGCGCGCTGGCCGCCCTGAGCGTCCGGCTGTCGCAGGCCGAAAGCGTGCCCGGAGCCCTGACCGGGGTGTTGCCTGTCCTCGAGGAGCTGTGGCAGGCGACCCGGGTCTACGCGGTCGTCTTCAACGGCGGCGCCGACCCCACGGTGTTCACCACCGAACCGGAGGCCCGTTGGGACGCCCTGAGCGAGCGACGCCGCCGCGCCCTGACCACCCTGCGTGACAAGCCATTGCTGACCCCGGTCGCCGAGCAGGCCGGGGGAGCGGGCATCGCGCTGGAACACCCCGACGGCGCCATGGTCCTCTGGGTCGAGCTGGCCGAGAAGCGCCCGTTCACCGAGCAGGACCAGACCCTGCTGGCGTTGCTGGCCGGCCACCTCGGGCAGGGCCTGCACCGCATCCACCAGATCGACCAGCAGCGCGAGACGGCGCTCGCCCTGCAACGGGCCATCCTCGGCCCGGCTCAGCTGCCCGCCGGTTTCGCCGTCCGCTACTCGCCCGCGACCCGGCCGCTGAAGGTCGGCGGCGACTGGTACGACACGGTCACCCTGGCCGACGGCCGGATCGGGATCGTGGTCGGCGACTGCGTCGGGCACGGACTGCGGGCAGCCACGGTGATGGGCCAGCTGCGCTCCGCCTGCCGCGCCCTGCTGCTGCAGAACACCGACCCCGCCCAGACCCTGACCGCGCTCGACCGGTTCGCCGCCCAGCTGCCGGGCGCGATGTGCGCCACGGTCTTCTGCGGCGTGCTCGACCCGGCGAGCGGGGAACTGACGTACGCCAGCGCCGGCCACCCACCGGCCGTCGTGACCCACGCCGACGGCGCGACCGACCTGCTCGACCAGGGGCGGTCACGGCCCCTGGGCGTACGGGCGGAGACCGAACGACCCGAGGCCCACTACACCGTCCCGGTGCGGGCCACGCTGCTGCTCTACACCGACGGCCTGGTCGAACGCCGCCGCCAGCCGCTGACCACCGGCATCCAGAGGGCGGCCACCGCCGTCCAGCAGGCCCGCTCGGCCGCCCTGGAAGACCTGGCGACGGTGGTCATGGACAGCATGGCCCCCGACAGCGGCTACGACGACGACGTGGCGCTGCTGCTCTACCGTCACCCCGGCCCGCTCGAGGTGGAGTTTCCGGCCGAGGCGACCCGCCTGGCCACGGTCCGCTCGATGCTGCGCGGCTGGCTGGCCCGCTGCGGCGTCGACTCCACCACCACCCAGAACGTGCTGGTCGCGGCCGGCGAGGCCTGCGCCAACGCCATCGAGCACGGCCACCGAGCCCTGCCCGGCGGCCTGATCCGCCTGCGGGCCGCGGCGACGGCTCACGACCTGCATCTGACCATCACCGACACCGGCGCCTGGAAAACCCCGCAGCCCGCCGCCGACCCCCACCGTGGCCGAGGCATGACCCTGATGCGCGCCCTGATGTCCGAGGTAACCGTGACAACCGGCGCCGCCGGAACCATTGTCGGCCTGCAAACAAGGATCCCGCGATGAGCACTCCGCTGACGCTGACGCCCGCCCGCACCCCCGACGGCGCCGTCCTGCTGACCGCCGTCGGCGAGATCGACATGAGCAACGCGGCCGCCTTGGCCACCGCCCTGACCGACACCGAGGACGCCGCCACGGTAACCGTCGACCTGACCGCAGTCGAATACATCGACAGCGCGGGCCTGGCGGCCCTGTTCCCGCACATCGACCGCTTGCGCCTGGTCTCCAACTCCCTGTTGGCGCCGGTCCTGTCGATCGCCGGCCTCGACGACATCACCACCATCCCCGACCAGCAGTAGCGTGTAATCTCCGGCCCGGTGCGACGCGGCACTGCCGGGGCGGCGCCGCTCTGCGGGCCGACGTCGTGGACGCGCGGATCCTGCTCGGCATCCACTTCCGTACGGCCGATACCGCGGCCCGCACCCTCAGGGTCGAGGTGGCCGACTGGGGGAGCCGGCACTACTTCAGGTCGCGGTGGTAGCGGGCCGGACCTACGTACTCGAGTTCAGGTCACGGTGGTAGCGGGCCAGGTCGACGTATTCGAGGGCGTTCGCGCGGATCGTGGACCGCTCGGCGTCGGTGACCGGGCGGCGGACCTTGCCGGGCATGCCGAGCACCAGTGAGCCCGGCGGTACGGCGAAGCCCTCGGGAACCAGCGCGCCGGCCCCGACGATCGAGCCGGCGCCGACGCGGGCGCCGTTCATGACGATCGCGCCCATGCCGATCAGCACGTCGTCCTCGACCGTGCACCCGTGCAGGACCGCGCGGTGACCGACGCTGACCCGCTCGCCCAGCAGTACGGGGTGGCCGGGGTCGGCGTGCACGACCACGCCGTCCTGCAGGTTCGTGCTGTCGCCGACCGTGATGCTGTCACGGTCGGCGCGCAGCACGGCGGTGTACCAGACGCTCGCGTTCTCGCCGAGCGTCACCTTGCCGAGCACGAACGCGCCCGGCGCCACCCACGCGGTCATCGGATATCCCTTTCGTGCCCGGTCATCGGGTCGTCCTTTCGTGCCCGTCATCGGGTTGCGCTTTCCGGCACGGTCTTCGGGTTACGCTTCCAGCCCGTCTTCGGGTCGTGCCTTCCAGCACGGTCATCGGGTCGTGCCTTCCAACATGGTCTTCGGGCCACCCGTTCAAGACGGTCATCGGGTCACTCTTTCCAAGACGTCCAGGACATGTTCGTACGTGTGCCCGGTCGCCCGTGTCATGCCGAGCTCGCAGGTGCGGTTGCAGGAGGCGTACGCGTCGAAGTGCCGCCCGGCCAGCTCGGCCGCCTGGGGTGCGGTGGCGGCGGCGGTCAACTCCGGGTGCAGCAGCCCGCGGTCGCCGGCGAACCCGCAGCAGCCCCACGAGTCGGGAACGGTCACCCGTTCCGCCACCGCCTCTGCGACCGTGAGGAGCGCCGGGGTCAGGCCCATCCGCTGAGCCGAGCAGGTGGGGTGCAACGCCAGGTCGCCGAGGCGCGCAGTCACCTTCAGCCGGTCGAGCAGGTGGGTGGCGGTGAACTCCACGGCGTCGACGACCGTCGCGACGTCACCCAGGAGCTGGCGCAATCCCTCGGTGCAGGAGGCGGCGTCGACCACCACGGGGATGTCGCCCGCGAGCGCCGGCCGCACCCGGGACGCCATCTCGGCCAGGCCGCGGGTCATGCCTTTCGACTTCCAGGGCGTGCCGCAGCAGAGCGACGGCAGACCGGGCGGGGTGGCCAGGACGACGCCGGCCCGGTCACACAGCCGCGCGAAGGATTCGTTCGCCGGCCCGAACATCGTGCCCGTGCAGGACGAGAACAGGATGGCGTCGGGCTTGTCCTCCGGTGTCACGCGCGGCCTCGCCCGGCCTCCGCCCGGCAGGTCGGGGCTCCACAGTGGAGCTCCGGCGATCCGGTGCGCGGCCCGGCTGACGGGCGCGGCGACGATCGGGAGCCGGCGGGCGGTGGACAACGCCGCGCCCATTGCGCGGGTTGTCGCCGACCAGTGCCGGGCCGCGAACGCCCACGCGCCTTGAGAATCCGACGCCCGCAACCGCCGTACGAGGTCACCGGTGTTGATCTGCACGGGACACGCGGTCTGGCACATGCCGTCGACCGCGCACGTGTCCACGGCGTCGTACTCGTAGTCCTTCTCCAGCGACGCGACGAGGGCGGCGTCCCCGTCGAGGCGGGCCTGTTCGAGAGCGCGGCGCAGCAGGATCCGCTGGCGGGGCGTGGTGGTGAGGTCGCGGCTCGGGCACACCGGCTCGCAGAACCCGCACTCCACGCAGCGGTCCACCTCCTCCTCGACCACGGGCGACGTCTTGAGGGCGGCGAGGTGCGCCCCCGGATCGTCGTTGAGCACCACGCCGGGGTTGAGGATGCCGCGCGGGTCACACAGCCGCTTGATCTCCAGCATCACGTCGTACAGTTCGTCGCCGTACTGACGCCGTACGAACGGGGTCATCATCCGCCCGGTGCCGTGTTCGGCCTTGAGCGTGCCGCCGTGCCCGAGAACGACGTCGACCATGTCATCGGTGAACCGGCCGAACCGGTCCCGCCCCGACGAATCGCCCAGCCGCTCGGTCAGCATGAAGTGGATGTTGCCGTCCTTGGCGTGCCCGAAGATCACGGCGTGGTCGTAGGCGTGCCGCTCGAACAGCCCGATCAGCTCACGGCAGGCCGGCAGAAGTTCCGGCACCGGTACGGCGATGTCCTCCAGCAACGCGGCCGTGCCCGGCGGCCGGGCGCCCGCCACCTTGGCGTAGAGGCCTTTTCGCAGGTGCCACAGTCGGTTGCGGGCGGCGGGGTCGCTCTTGAGCTCGGCCGGTGTCACCAGCGGAAGACGCGCGAGTGTCCCGGCGGCTTCCTCGGCCCGCGCGTCGGCCTCGGCCGCGGTGCCGGCCCGGTATTCGACCAGCAGGGCGGCGTGGTGGCGGACGTCGAGGGCGGCCAGTCCCGGGTCGACGTCGGCGTCCGACTGGCCGACCCGCAACGAGGTGGCGTCGAGCAGTTCGATCGCGGCCGGGTCGGTGGCGACCAGGCCCGGCAGCGCGGCGGTGGCGGCGGCCAGATCGTCGAAGACCAGGAATCCCGTACGGGCGTGGGCGTGCACCGGCACGGTCCGCATCACGATCGAGGCCAGGAAGCCGAGCGTGCCCTCGCTGCCGACCAGCAGACGGGTCAGGATGTCGGCCGGCCGGTCGTGGTCGAGCAGGGCGTTGAGGCCGTAGCCCATGGTGTTCTTCAGCGCGAACTGCCGCTCGATCGAGGCGCGTGAGGCGGCGTTTCCGCGAACCCGGTCGCGCAGGCGGTTCAGCCCGGCCCACAGGTCGGGTTCCCGCGCCCGGAGCTGGTCGTCGGCGTCGATGTCACCGGTGTCCAGCGTGGTGCCGGAGGGCAGCACGACCACGACCGAGTCGATCAGCGCGTAGCTGTTGGCAGCGGTGCCGCAGGCCATGCCGCTGGAGTTGTTGGCCACCACGCCGCCCAGCGTGCAGGCGACCTCGCTGGCCGGGTCGGGCCCCAGCATCCGCCCGTACCGGGCCAGCCGCGTGTTGACCTGCCGTACGGTGGCGCCCGGGCCGACCCGTACGCGGAAACCGTCGTCGAGGACCTCGATGTCGCGGAAGTGGCGGCGGCTGTCGACCAGGATGCCATCGGTGACACCCTGGCCGGACAGGCTCGTGCCGCCCGACCGGAACGTGAGCGGCTGCCCCGCGGCGAAGAGCCGGGCCACGTCACCGGCCGACGCCACCGTGACCACCGCGCTGGGGGTGAGCGCGAAATGCGAGGCGTCGCGGGCCAGGCGCAGGCGGTCGGTGGGCCGGGTGCTGACCGCGCCCGGCATGTCCGCGGCCAGACTCTCCACACTCACGCCGGTGCCGTCCCGTCAGCCTGCGCTCGATCGGGTGTGGCTTGGCTGGCTGTGGCTTGGCTGGGCGTGGCCCGGCCTGGGTCAGGTTGATGGCGCGTCGCCTGTTGGGGCGCCGGCGTTGACCCGTCTGGTGTGGCTTGGCCGGGCGTCGGGGCGTCGGGTGCGGGCCGCCTCACTGCCGGGGTCTGCTCGATGATCAGGAGCTCGGCCGTGATGGCGACCGGGCTGCGGGCCGGGTCGATGACACCGCCGTGGAGGCGTCCTGTGCGGTCGACGGCCAGGGCGTGCATCGGCGCCTCCGGGTCGACGGCCGGCCCGGCCTCGCCGTAGAGGGACATGACCTCGGCGCACGGCCCGGCCAGGACCGTGCCGCCGGCCTCGGCGAACACCGGCCCGACCAGGCTGCCCAGGCTGGCCCGCACGGAGGCCCGCGCGAACCCGGCTTCGGCGCAGATGCGATCGGCGGCCACCCGCAGATTCTCCCCCGGAAGCACCCGCGAGAACACCACCCTGGTCCCTTCGGCCGGGGCGAACCCCATCGCGTACGGGGTGAAGACCGGCATGTGGGTCTCGGTGTCGGTGGCGCTGATGCTCCGGACGCCCGGCAGCGGATGGATGACCGCGTGCACCGGGACCGGGCCGACGGTGGTCTCCGGCCAGAGATGCCCCGCCTGCAGCACACCCGCCGCATCCATCCAGGCCGCGTGGGTGTGCATGAAGACCGCGCCGTCGCGTTGCCCCAGCGTGGCCGACCCGCCGATCACGTTCACCGGCCCTCGCGCGTGCCGGGTGGCGCTGTACCAGGCGGCCGTGCTGCCGTCCGGGCATTCGGCCGGTACGCAATAGGCCACCTCGCCCAGCGTGCCGCCGAGCAGCTCGACCTGGGCCGCCTCCACGCCCAGCCGGGCCGCCGCTGCGGACACCGCGCTCACCAGCGTTTCGCCCGGCGTGAGCAGCAATGTCACCGGTGTCGACCGGGTCGGCACCGAGATCGAGCGGGTGGGCAGGGCCGGCCCGGGATGAACCAGCGGAGCCGGCGCGGCGCCCGTCCTGCTGTCGGCCGGGTGTGTGGTCACGGCTTCCACCCCTCGGCCAGCAGGCGTTCACGGATGGTCCGTTTGACTATCTTCCCGTAGCCCGACTTGGGCAGCTCCGGCCACTGCACGAAATGCCGCGGCACCTTGTAGCGGGCCATCTTCGGTTCCAGCCAGGCCCGCAGCGAGTCCGCGTCGGCGGTACCGACCCACACCGCGACCCCGACCTCGCCCCACACCGGGTGCGGCATGCCGAGCACCGCGACCTCGGTGACATCCGGATGCGCCACCAGCTTCTCCTCGATGTCGCGCGGATGGATGTTGGAGCCGCCCGAGATGTACATGTCCGAGGCCCGCCCGGTCAGGTACAGATAGCCCTGCTCGTCGGTCATGCCGAGGTCGCCGGTGTGGAACCAGCCGTCCCGGAAGGCGGCCGCGTTGGCCTCGTCGTTGTCCAGATATCCGGCGCACACCGCAGGCCCGGCCACGCACACCTCACCGGTCTCGCCCGGCCCCAGTTCGTTGCCATCGGTGTCACGGATGGCCAGCTGCATTCCCGTACGCACCCGCCCGCACGTGCCGAACTCGACGCCCTCGGGCCGGGGCCGTCCGTGCTCGTGCGGCGGCAGCACGGTGATGTTCCCGGTGACTTCCCCCAGCCCGTAGTACTGCACCAGCACGTCCCCGAGCACCGCCCGGGCGTGTTCCTGATCGGCGTGATACATCGGCGCACCGGCGTAGATGACATGCCGCAGGCTGGAATGATTCCGATTCGAGGCGTCCGAATGCTCGGCGATCTTCTTGAGAATCGTCGGCACGGTGAACATGTTGCTGACCCGCTCCCGCTCGACCAGCTCCCACACCTCGGCCCCGTCCAGCCCCGGCCCGGTGGTCAGCACCGACCGCGCGCCGGTGGCGACCTGCGTCAGGAAGTGCACGCCGGCCCCGTGTGACAGCGGTGCCAGCACCAGAGACGCGTCCCGCTCGGTCGTACCCGGCATCAGGTCGCACAGGTGGTTGTTGACCACGAACCCCATCTGATCGTGCGTCAGGATCGCGCACTTGGGCCGCCCGCTGGTCCCCGAGGTGAAGAAATACCAGGCCGCTGCGCCGTTCATGACCGGCGCATCCGAAATGTCACCGGTGACGGCCGCAGACACGGATTCGGCGGTGGCCGGCGTGGTGGCGACGCTCGGCGGCGAGGCGGGATCGGAGTGCGTGGTGTCGACACCGGAGGGCGTGGTGGCGACGCTCGGCGGCGAGGCGGGGTTGGAAGGCGCGGTGTCGACACCGGTGGCCGCGGTGGACAGGGAGCCGACCGCATCCGGGCCGGAACCGTCGATCCACATCGTCTGGGCGCAACCGACGGCTTCGGCGTGGGCCGGCTGCGAGGCGTGACAGACCATCAGGACCGGCCGGCAGGCCTTGGCGATGACCACGACCTCGTCCGGGGTCAGCCGGCTGTTGGTCGGAGCGAGCACCGCCCCGATCCGCCACACCGCGAACATCGTCTGCACCAGCTCGACGTGGTTGCCGCTGTGCAGCAGCACGCAGTCCCCAGGCTTCACCCCGCGCCGCACGAGCTCGGCCGCCAGCAGGCCGACCCGCTCGTCGAGCTGTTTCCACGTCCAGCGCAGCGGGCCGTGCACGAGGGCGTCGTGGCCGGGCAAGCGCCGGGCGGTTTGAGTGAGCAGGGTCGCGAGGTTCACCGCACGCCGTACGGGGGCCGTGGCTCTGTCGCTGGAAACGGCGGCCATCGGGTCGCTGCCGGTAGTGGCGGTGGTCGGGTCGATGCCCGGAACGGCGATTGTTGCGCCGCTGTCGGGAGCGGGGGTCATCGGGTCACCGCCATGATCGAGGCGTAGTTGGCGACCGCGACGCCGCCCATGTTGAACACCGCGGCCCGGTCGACACGGGGCAACTGCATGTCGCCGGCCTCGCCGACCAGCTGCATGGCGGCCATGACGTGCTGCGAGACACCGGTGGCACCGATCGGGTGGCCCTTGGCCTTGAGGCCGCCGCTCACGTTGACCGGCAGCATGCCGTCGCGCTCGGTGCGGCCCTCGGCCAGCAGTTCGCCCGCCTTGCCCGGCTCGGCCAGCCCGAACGCCTCGTACTGCAGCAGCTCGGCCTGGGTGAAGCAGTCGTGGGTCTCCAGCATGTCGAGGTCGGTCAGGTCCAGCCCGGCCGAGGAGAGCGCCCCCAGGAAGGCCCGGCGTGCGCCTTCGAACGCCAGCGGATCGGGCCGGGCGTCGATCGCCATGTGGTCGTTGGCCTGGTTGCGGGCCAGCCATGACACCGAACGACGGGCGTTGCGGGCCAGGTCGGGGGTCGTGACGACCAGAGCCGCCGCGCCGTCCGAGATGAGCGAGCAGTCCGTGCGCAGCAGTGGGGGAGCGACCATCGGGTTCTGCGGCGACTCGGTGGCGCAGAACTCGACGCTGAAATCCTTGTGCAGATGGGCGTACGGGTTGCTCAGGCCGTTGCGGTGGTTCTTCGACGCGATCCGGGCCAGGGCCAGCCGCTGGTCGCCGTAGCGGTCGGCGTAGCGCCGGGCGAGTTCGCCGAACACCGCGGCGAAGCTGCCGTACTTGAGCTCGGTGGGCCGGTGGCAGGCGGACAGCAGCGAGGCAGCGGCCACGTCACCGGTGACCGCCGTCATCTTCTCGGCCCCGATGACGAGGGCGGCCCGGGCCCGCCCGGCTGCGACGGCGTCGAGGGCCGTGAACAGGGCCGCGCTGCCGGTGGCGCAGGCGTTCTCGACCCGTACGGCGGGAACCTGGGCCAGCTCGGGCGAGCCCGCCCCGACCAGGGCGGCGTGGAAGCTCTGATCGGAGAAGCCGTGCCCGTAGACACCGGCCGCGATGAAGTCGATGTCACCGGTGTCGAGCCCGGCGTCGGCGACGGCCGCGGTGGCGACCTCGGCCATCAGCGTCTCGACATCGGGTGCGTCGAGCTTGCCGAA
Source organism: Paractinoplanes ovalisporus (assembly GCF_016834655.1). GTDB lineage: Bacteria > Actinomycetota > Actinomycetes > Mycobacteriales > Micromonosporaceae > Actinoplanes > Actinoplanes ovalisporus. Next base: position 843,997 of record NZ_JAENHP010000001.1, on the reverse strand, counting down.
CCGGGTGTGGGCCCAGCCGATCATCTGTGCGGATGACGTCATGAAGACCTCCGAGGGGTTGGGGGTCGAGGAAATCGGGTCGCCCGATGCGGAAGACGGAAATCGCGGAAAAAGCGAGAGCAGAGGATGAGCGCGTGCGGGGAGGAGTGCGTGCGGAGGGCAGTGCGGCTGGGAGGGCTGAGGACCGACGACCGGGCGAAGAGCCGCGACCCAGCCGTCCGGACCGCGCCGCCGCGGCTAGCCGGCGCGGACGTGCAGGCCGCCGTCGACGGGGAGCAGGACACCGTTGACATAGGAGGAGGCGTCGGAGGCGAGGAACAGGGCGGCCTCGGCCACGTCGCGTGCGGTGCCCATGATTCCGGTCGGGCTCTTGGCGTTGCGGGCGGCCTTGATGGCGACCGTGTCCGCGTCACCGGAGAGCTCTCGGTAGGCGAGGGGAGTGTCGATGAGCCCGGCCAGAATGGCGTTCACCCGCACGCCGGTGTCGGCGTACAGGATGGCCAGGCTCTGCGTCAGCTGGTTCACTGCCGCCTTGGCCGCCGAATAGGCCGGATAGGGATAGCCGGTCCAGCGGATCGATGCCACCGATGACACGTTGATCATCGAGCCGCGGGCGGCGACCAGGTGCGGCAGCGCGTACTTCGCGCCCAGGAACACCGTGTCCAGGTTGATGGCGACGGCCCGGCGCCACTGGTCGAGCGTCAGCTCCTCGGGGCCGCCGAGCTGGGTGGTGCCGACGTTGTTCTGCACGATGTCGATCCGCCCGTACGCCGTGACCGTCTCGTCGACCGCGGCCGCCATGGCCCGCTCGTCGAGCGCGTCGGCCACGATCGGCCGGCAGGTCCCGCCGTCTTCGGCGATGAGTTTGGCCGCGCGCAGGGCCGCCTCCCGGTCCCGGTCCACGACCACCACGCTGGCGCCGCTGCGCGCGAAGGTGAGCGCGCACTCGTAGCCGATGCCGTTGACCCCGCCCGGCCCGGTGCCGGAGTGTCCGCCGCCGAACACGATGGCGGTGCGGCCGTCGAGGCCGGTCATACGACGTCCGACCAGAGCCAGCGCATCGTGTCGGGGAACAGCGCCCCGCCATGGATGAGCGTGTGCCCGCCCTCGCCGAACTCGAGGCGGACGTCGTAGCCGCGGTAGAGCAGCGCCGCCTCCATCTCGCGGTTGGCCAGGGGGATGTGGCCGAGCTTGATGTCCAGGTCCTTGGCGCCGGTCTGCAGATAGACCTTGAGCGGCCGCCGGTACTGCCGGCGGATCCACGACGGGTAGTTGTGGGCGCCCATGATCTCGATGAAGCTGCCGCAGTGGCTGACGACCTTGCGGAACTGGTCGGGCCGGAACCAGCCGGCCGTGAACGCGCAGGCGCCGCCCGACGAGATGCCGCAGATCGCCCGGTGCTCGGGGTCGCCGGAGATGTTGTACTCCTGGGAGATCTGCGGGATCAGCTCCTCGGCCAGGAAGGTGGCGTAGTCGGCGTTGCAGTTGTCGTACTCGACGTTGCGGTTGCCGGTGCCGCCATAGACGGGTGCGCCCGGTCCGGGGTTGCCCGGGTTGACGAACAGCGCGATCGTCACCGGCATCTCGCCGCTTGCGATGAGGTTGTCGAACACCACCGGCACGTTCACGATCGGGCCCGCGTATTCGTCGCCGTCCTGGAACACCATGAGGCACGCGGGCTTCGCCGGGTCGTACTGCGCCGGCACGTAGAGGTTGTAGGTGCGCCGCGTCTCCGGGTAGACGAACGTGCTCTCGAATTCGCGGTGCGGTGTCACGGTTCCCCGCGGCACACCGTCCTTGGGCCTCGAGTCCGGGCCCAGCTCGTACGGCTCCTTGCCGTCCATGCTGTAGGCATAGAACAGCCGATCCTTGGAGGGCAGGCCGCCCCACTCGACCGGGGCCTCGGCGGCGTTGTCGTCACTCATCGACGGTTCCTTTCCACAACGTGTCGTGGGCGGCGCGCGCGGCCACCAGGTCGCGGGCGTGCAGGGCGGCGGCCAGGTTCCGCACGGTGGCCGTGTCACCGGGGGCGGTGAGCGTGATCGAGCCGGCCGCCTCCGGATCGGCCGTGCCCGCCTCGAAAAGCAGTCGGTGCGCCTCGGCTACGGGGGCGTCGGCCAGGCGGTCGGCCAGAAGCGCGTTTCCCGTACGCACGGCCAGCCGCTCGACCGCACGCTGCCAGGCCGCCCGGTCGCCGTCGTCGCCCGCGCTGAGCGCCCGCCAGGCCCGGCCCGCGGCGCGGCGCATCGACTGCACCTCGACGTCGGGCACCGGCGCCGCGGCCAGCAACCGCCGGGTGTAGGTCGTCGACGGGTCACCGATGACATCTTCGGTGCGGTCGAACTCCATGAGCCGCCCCTGCCGGAGCACGGCCACCCGGTGGCTGACATGCCGCACCACCGACAGGTCATGCGTGATGAACAGATAGCTGACACCGAGGTCACGCTGCAGCTCGACGAACAGGTTGAGCACCTGCGCCTGCACCGACAGGTCGAGCGCCGACACCGATTCGTCGCAGACGACCAGCTTCGGCGCCGGCATCAGCGCCCGCGCGATGGCGATCCGCTGCCGCTGGCCGCCGGAGAACTGCGACGGGTAGCGCTCGGCGGCCGACCGGTCGAGCCCCACCCGCGTCAGCATCTCGCCGAGCCGGGCCTCCCGCTGGGCCGGCGGCATCGTCGAGGCGGTCAGCGTCTCGAGCACCGACTGGCCCACTGTCCGATAGGGATTGAGCGAGCTGTACGGGTCCTGGAACACTGCCTGGATCTCGGTCGCCAGTGGCCGGCGGGCGCTGCCCCGGAGGTGGGTGATGTCGCGCCCGCCGAACTGGATCCGGCCTGACACCGGTGGCACGAGGCCCAGCACGGCGTTCCCGAGGCTGCTCTTGCCGCTGCCCGACTCGCCGACCAGGCCGACGGTCTCGCCGACACCGATGTCAAGGGAGACCGAGTCGACCGCGGTCGCGGCCGCCCGGCGCCGGCGACCCCGATAGCTGATCGTCAGGTCGCTGATCTCAAGCAGTGGTGACCGCATCGGCCGCCTCCTTCTCCTCGAGCCGGTCGACGTGCACGCACCGGCTGACACCGGTGTCAGTGCGGGTCAGCGGGATCGGCGCGTGGGTGCAGTCGTCGGTGGCGAACCGGCAGCGGCCCGCGAACCGGCACGACGTGGGCCAGTTCGACGGCGGGGGAACGGTTCCGCCGATCATCGGCAGCATCGCGCCCGGGTCGACCTTGGCCGGGATCGACTCCAGCAGCGCCGCCGAGTAGGGATGCCTGGGCGCGGCGATCAGGTCCCTGGTCGGCGCGTCCTCGACGATCTGCCCGGCGTACATGACGATGGCCCGGTCGCAGGCGTCGGCCAGCACACCCCAGTCGTGGGTGACCAAGATCAGCGCCATGCCCCGCTGGTCGCGCAGGTCGACCAGCAGGTCGAGCACGCCGGCCTGCACCGACACGTCGAGCGCGGTGGTCGGTTCGTCGGCGATCAGCAGCTCCGGCTCGCCGGCCAGCGCGCGGGCGATGGCCACGCGCTGGGCCATGCCGCCCGACATCTCGTGCGGATACTTCGCATAGACTGCTTCCGGGTCGGGTAGCCGTACGGAAGCCAGAAGCTCCAACGCGATGCGCTTGGCCTCGGCCCGCGAAACCCCGCGATGAGCCCGTACGGCCTCAGCGACCTGGCGCCCGGCGACGTGCAACGGGTCGAGGCTCGAAATCGGTTCCTGCGAGATGTAGGCGATCCGTTTGCCCCGCACCTTGTGCATCTGCTGCTCGCTGAGCCCAACAGATCCAGCGACTGTTCGCTCGCGGCGGTCCGGGCCTTGTCACCGGTGGCAGGGGAGCCGGCGAGGGAGAGCCGGCTCGCCGAGATGGTGGCCCCCGGCGGCGGCACGCGCAGCAGGCCCGACACGGTCATCGACTTGCCGCAGCCGCTCTCACCGACGATGCCGATCGTCTCACCCCGCCCGACGGTGAAGCTGACCTTGTCCACCAGCGTGAGGTCCCCAACCGCAACGGAAAGGTTCTCCACCACGAGCAGGGGAGCCTCGCGTGAGGGCGAGGGCGAGGGCGAGGGTGGGGGCGTGCCCGGCGACGCGGGTGAGGATGTGGCGGGCTCGCGGCGCATGGTGGCGGCGAACGCGCGCCAACTGCTCAGGGACCGGCCGCTGGAGGTCGACTTGCTGGAGTACGTGTCGCGCAACGCTATGCCGAGCAACGTCAGGCACAGACACATCAGCGCCACGATTCCGCCCGTCGGCACCAGCAACCACTGCTGCCGGTTGATGGCCAGCTGCGCGTCCGACACCAGGTTGCCCCAGCTCGCGGCCGGCGGCAGCACGCCCAGGTTGAGGAAGCCGAGCGACGCCTCGACCAGCATCGCGATGCCCGCGAACAGCGACACCTGCGTGAGCACCGGACCGATCACGGCCGGGCGGATGTGCCGCCACAGGATCTGGAACGGCCCGAGCCCGGCCACCACACCGGCGGCCACGTACGGTTCGGTGCGGGTGATCATGCTGACGCCCCGGACCACGCGCATCAGGCCGGCCGACGCGAAGATGCCGAAGCTGACCATGGCCGCGGTCTCGCTGCGGCCGAACACCGCGAGCACCACCAGCAGCGTGATCAGGGCCGGGATGGACTGGATGACGTCGGCGAGCCGCATCAGGATCGAGTCGACGATGCCCCCGATCGTTCCCGCGATCAGGCCGATCGAGACCCCGATGACCACGTACGTCACCACGGCTTGCAGCGTGCCGAACAGCGTGACCCGTCCGCCGTACAGGATGCGGCTCAGCACGTCGCGGCCGAGCGCGTCGGTGCCCAGCCAGTGTGCGCTGCTCGGCCCGCTCAGGATGTTGGAGAGATCCTGCGCGTACGGATCGTAGGGCGCGACCAGGCTGGCGAAGACGCTGCCGAGCACGACCACCGTGATGATCGCCAGGCAGGCCACGGCCAGGGGCTGGCGCAGCAGCAGGCGGAACAGGTGGGGCCGGCCGGTCGGGGGCGGAACGGGGACGGTCACGACGCCCTCACCTTCGGGTTGACGTAGGACACGAGCACGTCCAGCACCAGGAAGACGACGATCACGGCGAGCGTGTAGAAGACGACGATCCCCTGGATGACCGGCAGGTCGTGCTGGGTGGTGGCGGTGACGGCGAGCGCGCCCAGCCCGCCCATCCCGAAGATCTGCTCCATCAGCACGGTGCCGCCGAGCAGGCCCACGAACAGCAGCCCGACCACCGGCAGCAGCGGCGCGGCCGCGTTGCGCAGCGTGTGCACGAACAGGATCCGGGCGACCGGGATGCCGTTGGCGCGCAGGCTCTTCACGAAGTCGGCCTTGAGCACGGTCAGCATCTCGCTGCGGGTGTTCAGGGCGAGCGACGCCATCGAACCCACCATCAAGGCGATCACCGGCAGGAACAGCGACGCCACCCAGTCCCGGGGCGAGACGCCGAACGGCACGTAGCCCGAGACCGAGAACAGGCCGAGCTGGACGGCCAGGACCGCCAGCAGGATCGTGGCGAACCAGAAGTTGGGGACGCTCATCAGCAGCACGGACAGGCCGTCGGTGATGCGGGCCGCGATCCCGCCCCGGATCGCGCTGAACGCGCCCAGGGCGACGCCGAGCACCACCGCGAAGAGCAGGGCCGCGATCGCCAGCGACAGCGTGATCGACATCCGGCTGGCGAGCAGGGCGGTCACCGATTCCCCGTTGAACAGCGAGGAGCCGAGGTCACCGCGGACGGCGGCCGCGAGCCAGTCCCCGTACTGGGAAAGAACTGGTCTGTCGGTTCCGAGCTGCTGCTCGACGCGCGCGATCTGCTCGGGGGTGGCGCCGGTGCCGAGGATCGACGCGGCGATGCTGCCCGGCGTGAACGACGCCAGCACGAAGCTCAGGATCGAGACGATGAACAGGAGCGGTACGGCCATCAGGGCGCGTCCGCCGACGAGACGTAACACGGTGATCGAACCTCCGATCGGAGCCGGCCGGGCTGGAAAAGGGGCCCGGCCGGCGCACCGGATCAGGACGTGGCTTTCCAGGAGATGTAATCGAACTGGCCGAGCAGGGCCGACTTGCCGACCTCGACACCCTTCGAGTAGAGCGTCGCCGGGGCCTCGGCTACCGGGACGAACCATGCCTTCTGGGTGATCAGCTTGTTGAACTCGACCGACAGGGCGGGCAGGTCGGTCTCGGAGGCGCGGGCGAGCTTGTCGTACGCGGCGTCGACCTCGGAGTCCTGCGGGTGGAACGGGTTCCACACGTCGGCGTACGGGTCCTTGGTCAGGCGGACGGCGTCGAAGTAGACGTCACCGAGCAGCGCGTAGCTGACCGCGCCGACCGAGTACTTCTTCTGCCCGACCTCGGTGAAGTAGCTGCCCGCGGTGATCGGCGTGATCGTGGTGTCGATGCCGACCGCCTTCCACTGCTGGGCCACGGCCTGGGCCATGTTGGCCGCCCCGGCGTCGGCCGCGTCGGTGGCCACGGTCAGCTTGAAGCCGCTCGGGAAGCCGCCCTCGGCCAGCAGCGCCTTGGCCTTGGCCGGGTCGTACGGGTATTTGCCGACCAGCGACTCGTCGTAGCCGGTGTAACCGTCGGGCACGAACTGGTCGAACGCCTTGTACCGGGGGCCGAGCACCTTGGCCAGGTTGGGCCGGTCGATGGCGTACTGCATCGCCTGGCGCACCTTCTCGTTCTTCAGCGCCGGGGTGAGCGTGCCGTCGCGGTCCCAGATCATCAGGCCCGCGCCCAGGCGCTGCCCGTCGGCGACGTCGACCCCGGCCGCCTCGGCCGCGGGCACCAGCGTGCCGTCGTTGACCGTGGAGACCTGGATCTGGCCGCTCTTGACCGCGTCGAGCGCCGTGGTGGCATTCGAGAAGACCCGCAGCACGACCTTCTTCCAGTGCTGGCTCGCGGTGTCGTAGTAGTTGGGGTTCGGGACCAGCGTGTAGTGGTCGCCCGAGACCGTGTTGGCCGCGTCGAGCGTGTACGGGCCGGCGCCGAACGTGGCGGTGCCCATCTTGGCCGGCTCGGCCAGGCCCGCCTTCGAGATCATCATGCCGTTGTTGCACTCGCCGTCGTTCGCGAGCAGCGTCTCCATGCCGATGAACGGCTCCGCGTACTTGATCACGACGGTGGACGCGTCGGACGCGGTGATCGAGGTGAACGGCTTGAGGTAGCCCTGGTTGAGGCCGGGGGTGGTCTGGAAGTACTTCAGCGTGTCGACGACGCTCTGCGCGTTCAGTTCGGTGCCGTCGGCGAACTTCAGGCCCGTACGCATCTTGAGCGTGAACTCGGTGTTGTTGTTCGCGTACGACCACGACTCGGCCAGGCCCGGCCCGTACGACCCGTCCGCCGTCACGTTGATCAGCGACGCGTACGTCAGCGAGAACAGCGGCGAGGAACAGTTCGTCGGCAGCGCGAGGCTGTTGATGCCGGGCGGGATCGCGATGGTCAGCGTGTCCGACGCCGTGCTGGTGCTCTGGTTCTGAGCCGAGGTGGTGCACGCGGAGAGCGCCGCTATCGCGAGGCCGGCGACGAGGGCGACGGCCATGCGCCCCCGGCGAGTTCTGCGTATCGCCATACCCACTCCTAGATCTCGAGGACTTCCGGGCGGCACAGGCGTTGTGACCTGTACCACCAGGTGGCGTAACGGTATGACCACTTGCTCGCAATGGCAATACCGCCGTCGGCCCGAAATTGAAGACGGGCAAAGCCCTGTTTATCGTGCGGTAAAACCCTGTAAGCCGTGACGCGCACGTAAAATCCGTCGACACTCTGTAACCAACGCGGCGAGGGTGGTGCACCTATCGCGGTCGATTGGTATGGTGCCTCATCACATTGGTAGTGCCACTTCGAGCACAGGGGGAGCCGATCGTGGGCGCAGCGCCGATCGTCCCGGCCGTGGGTTACGGCGACCCGGTCACCAACGCACTCGTCGAACGTCTCCGCTCGGTCGGCGTCGGCAAGCGCATCCCCGGAGAACGCCTGCTCAGCGAGGAGCTGGGCGTCTCCCGCACCCTGCTGCGTGACCGGCTCGGCACGCTCGAGGCGCTCGGCGTGCTGCGCCGCCAGACCGGCGCCGGCACCTACGTGCAGGAGCTCGACCCGTCCCGCCTGGGCAATGCGCTCACGATCGGGCTCGCGCTCTCCCACCAGAGCACCGGGTCCCTGCAGTCCGTACGGGTGGCGCTCGAACGCCAGGCCGCCCGCGAGGCGGCCGCGCAGCGTAACCATCTCGACATCGCGCACATGCACATCGCGCTCGACGTCATCGAGTCGAACCCCGACAGCGCCACCTCGGAACAGGCCGACTTCGACTTCCACGACGCCCTGCTGCGCGCCTCGGGCAACCCGTCGATCCGGTTCTTCGCCGACGCCCTGGGTGTGGCCCTGCGCCGCACGTTCTCCCAGCGGCGGGTGATCCTGGAACGCATCGAGGGCTACCAGGACATGATGTGCCGCGTGCACCGCCCCATCCTGGAGGCGATCCTGGCCGGCGACGGCGCCACCGCGATGACCGCCGTCGACGCCCACTTCGACGCCTTCGACAACGCGGTGGCCGACCTGGGCCTGCCCCACCCCGGCGACGAGTAGCACCCGGGACGCGGTCGCCTCGTTAGATCTTCCGGCTCAGGTAGGGTCCGTTCCCAAGCCGCCTGCCCTGGTGAGGCCCCCACGGTCTTGACAAGGTAGGGGAAAATCGACGGGGCTCGCTTCGGGCGACGAAGGACGAGGCACGGGTGGGTGGTTCGGTGGGATCCTGGTTCCGCAGGCGCGATCACAACATCTTCTTCAACGTGTTCGCCCTGCTCACGTGCGGTCTCGTCGCGGGCGTGGTGGTCGCCGCGGCGGCCTTCCCGGTCGCGGCCATGTCGGGGCTCACGGCCAAGGCCGGCGGTGACGCGTTCGCCAGCCTGCCGAGTGAGCTCAAAGATTTCGCCTCCCCGCAGATCACCCGCGTCTATGCCTCCGACAACAAGACCCAGATCGCCCAGTTCTACGACGAGTTCCGCAGCGATGTCCGGCTGAAGGACATCTCGAAGCACATGATCGCCGCGATGGTGGCCGCCGAGGACCGCGACTTCTACAACCACAACGGCGTCGACCTCAAGGGTGTCGCCCGCGCGGTGGTCAACAACAGCGGCAAGTCCGACTCCAAGCAGGGCGCCTCGACGATCACCATGCAGTGGGTGCGCATGTCGCTGGCCTACTCCGCGACCAGCCCGTCCGAGGTCGTGAAGGCCACCGAGGACACGAACAAGCGCAAGGTCACCGAGATCAAGTACGCCATGCAGGTCGAGAAGAAGTTCAGCAAGGACCAGATTCTCGAGCGCTACCTGAACATGGCACCGTTCGGCAAGGCGACCTACGGGATCTTCGCGGCCAGCAAGGTCTACTTCAACAAGAAGCCCAAAGACCTGACGATCGGCCAGTCCGCGCTGCTCGCGGCGATCGTGCGGGCGCCGTCCTTCTACGACCCGACCACCGCCGACGGTTACGACGAGATCCGCCAGCGCCGCAACAACTACGTCATCCCCGGCATGGTCGAGGCGGGCGCGATCACCGCCGCGCAGGGCGAGGCCGCCAAGAAGGAGGCGATCCCGCGCAAGGTCCAGTCCGTCGGCAACGGCTGCGTGTCGGTGGCGAACAACAACTGGGGCTTCTTCTGCGACTTCTTCTACCGCTGGTGGATGGACCGGCCCGAGTTCGGCGCCACCCAGTTCGACCGGGAACGGCGTCTCAAGAGCGGCGGCTACCGCATCACCACGACGATCGACCTCAAGGCGACGAAGGACGCCCGGGGGCGGATCGCCGACCTGATCAAGGAGAAGAACAAGAACGCCCTGCTCCTGGCGGCGGTCGAACCCCGTACGGGAAAGGTCAAGCTTCTCGCCACCAACCGCAAGTACAACCTGGACAACTCGAAGAACCCGCTCTCCTCCGACCCGGCGAAGCGGCGCGAGGACGTCAAGGCGACCTACCCCAACACGGTGAACCCGCTGCTCAGCGGCGGCGGTGACATCACCGGCTACCAGGCCGGCTCGGTCATGAAGATCTTCACGCTGATCGCGGCGCTCGAGAAGGGCTACCCGCTGCAATACACGATCAAGGCGGAGAAGTTCTACCGGTCGAAATACATCGTCGAGCGCAGCAGCGACTCCGCCTGCCCGGGCAGCCACTTCTGGTGCCCGCAGAACTCCGGAGGCGGCGGCGAGGGCGTCTACAACATGTGGACCGGGTTCGGCCGCTCGATCAACACCTTCTTCGTGCCGCTCGAGGAACGCGTCGGCGCCGACAACGTGGTCGACGTGGCCAAGCGGTTCGGCATCAAGTTCCGCGACCCCAGCGACGCCAAGCTGGCCTCGGACGGCTACTCGCACCAGTGGGGCGCGTTCACGCTGGGCGTCTCGGCCACCACCCCGCTCGACATGGCCAACGCGTACGCCACCCTGGCCGCCGACGGCAAATACTGCGATCCCACCCCGATCGAGCAGATCACCACCCGCGACAACGAGAAGCTCGACATCGGCAAGCCGCACTGCGTCCAGGCGACCAGCGTCGACGTGGCCCGGGCGGCGCTCGACGCGGCCCGCTGCCCGGTCGGTGACCGCGCCCGCACGGGAAGCTGCGGCGGCGCCACCGCCCGGCAGGTGCGCGGCGTCGTCGACCACCCGGTGTTCGGCAAGACCGGCACCACCGACCGCGACCGCACGGCCTCGCTGATCGCCGGCACCACGTCGCTGGTCGTCGCGGGCTACCTGGTCAACCCCGACTACCAGGCCCACAAGGACCGGCTGCGCCACGACCAGGTCAACCCGGCCGTCTACCGCACGCTCGCCGACTACATGGAAGGCAAACCGAGCGTCCAGTTCAAACGGCCGGAGAACCGCAAACTGGTGTACGGCGAGCAGCGGCGCATCCCCGACGTCGAGTGCGACTCGCTGCGCAGCGCCCGCAACCGGCTCGAGAACGCCGGCTTCTATCCGGTGATCAGCGCCGAGGAGGTCGAGTCGGACTGCCCGGCCGGCACCGCGGCGGGCACCGAACCGAGCGGCCGTACGGTGAAGAACGGCGTCGTGGTGATCAACGTGAGCAGCGGCAAGCCGACCACCCCGCCGCCGGGCACCCCGACCACCCCGCCGACGGGTGGGCCACCCCGGCCGCCCCGGTGAGCACGGGCCGGCGCACCGCCGCGGTCGTGGCCCTGGCCGCGCCGCTGCTGGCGCTGGCCGCGGGTTTCGAGACGGCGGTCCGGCACTTCGGCTCGTTCGTGCTGTTCGTGCTGGCCGTGACCGTGGTGACGCTGGCCGCCTGGTACGCCCTGACCCGTCGCGGCCTGCTGCGCGTGCTCGCCGTGCTGGCCGCGGCGGCCGGCCTGCTGACGGTCGTCCTGCTCGGCCTGTCCCTGTTCATCACCCAGGCCGCCATGCTGGTCGTGTTCGCCGTCGCCGGCCGCTATGCGCTGGGCCCGCGCAAGAGCCGGGCCGAACCCGCGGAACCGGCCCGCCACGGCGTCCTGCTGATCAACCCGCGCTCGGGTGACGGCGCGGCCGAACGGGCCGGACTGGCCGCGGCCGCCGCCCGGCGCGGCATCGAGGTGGTCACGCTCGGGCCCGGCGACGACCTGGCCGCTCTGGCCGAGAAGGCCGTGAGCGACGGCGCCGACGTGCTCGGCATGGCCGGTGGCGACGGCTCGCAGGCGCTCGTGGCCGCCACGGCGATACGCCACGGGGTCGCGTACGTCTGCGTCCCGGCCGGAACCAGGAACCACTTCGCGCTCGACCTGGGGCTCGACCGCACCGACGTGGCGGGCGCGCTCGACGCGTTCACCGACGGCGCCGAACGGCTCGTCGACCTGGGGCGGGTCAACGACCGGGTGTTCGTCAACAACGCCTCGCTCGGGGTGTACGCCGAGGTGGTGCGCTCCCAGGGCTACCGCCGAGCCAAGTTCCGCACGTGGGGACGACTGCTGCCCGACCTGCTGGGCCCCACCGCGCCGCCGCCCGACCTGGTGTTCGACGGCCCCGACGGCCGCCCCGTGAGCGGCGTGACCCTGGTGCTGGTCTCCAATAACCCGTACGACCTGTCCCGCGTCGGTCGCGCCGGAGGGCGGCCCCGCCTCGACACGGGCCGGCTCGGCATCGTGGCCGCCCGCGGCGCCCGGCCGGCGGGGGAGTGGACGGCGTCCGCGTTCGAGGTGAACTCCGGCGCTGACGTGCCGGTCGGGCTGGACGGGGAGGCGCTGCTGCTGACGCCGCCGTTGCGCTTCGCCTCGTTGCCGGGCGCCTTGCGCGTACGGGTGCCTCGGAACCTCGCGCCGCTGGCCACCGGCGCGGCCCTCACCCGGCGCGACCTGAACGCCCTGGTCCGCGTGGCGTCCGGTGCGCCTTAGTGCCTTATTGGTGCCAGCCGTCGCCTGCACGTCGCCACTCGGCCGTGCGGGCGTCGCGTTCAGGGGTGCCAGCCGTCGCCTGCACGTCGCCACTCGGCCGTGCGGGCGTCGCGTTCAGGGGTGCCAGCCGTCGCTCGTGCGGTGCCACTCGGCCGTGCGGGCGTCGCGTTCAGGGGTGCCAGCCGTCGCTCGTGCGGTGCCACTCGGCCGTGCGGGCCTCGCGGAAGCCGCCGTCGTGCCAGTGCCGCACCGTGATCCGCAGCCGGTCGCCGTCGAGGTCGAGCACGGTGTACGACTGGCTCTCGCCCGCCCGCACCCGCCACGAGCAGGCCGTCCCGCTCATCACGCCGATCATTCCGCCGCCGATCCGAGCCTGCGCGGCCACGTGGTCGTGCCCACAGAGGATCACGTCGACACCGGCCCGGGCCGCGGCCGTGATCGCGGCCTCGGCACCTCGCACGAGCGTCTCGCGGGGCCGCTGCGGTGACCGCAACACCGGATGATGCAGCATCAGCACCTTGAGCTCGGCCGCCGACGCGAACTCCCCGGCGATCCGGGCGCGCTGCTCCCCGTCGACCCGGCCTCCCTTCCAGAGGTACGGCCGCGGCGAGCTCAGCCCGAGCAGTAGCAGACCATTTTCCCGTACGGCGGGTTCCGGTTCCCGGTCGATGAACGCGCGGTACGCGTCGAGGCTCCCGTAGGCCCGCGCCGGCCGGTCGAGCGGCAGATCGTGGTTGCCGGGCACGCTGGTCCACGGCCGCCCGATCTCATCCAGCAACTCCCGCGCGGCGGCGAACTGCTCGTCGCGGGCCCGCATGGTCAGGTCACCCCCGACCAGCACCCGATCCGCGTTGATCCCGCCCAGGTCGTCGCGCAGGCCCCTCACCACGTCCGGCTCCTCCGCCCCGAAATGCAGGTCAGTGATGTGAGCGAGACGCATTCCCCGAGCTTAGGGGGCTGCGCCGGCCGGGGGAGGACAGCCCCGGGCCGGCCCCGGCCTCAGCTGTAGCTCAGCGAGAAGCTGTTCGTGGTGAAGTTCGACTGCCCGGCGGTGCCGGTGATCTCGAAGCCGAACTGGAGCTCACCCACGGTCACGTTGCCCCACCAGTTGTTGGTGCGCAGCCAGTTCATGACGGCCAGCAGGTCGATCGTGCCCGAACCGGTGTTGGTGCGGATGAACGAGAACACCGCGTTGGCCCCGTTCGAGCCGCGGTAGACGTTCCAGGTGTGCCCGCCGACCGACAGGTTGCGGACGTTCGGCACGGCCCCGTTCGCGTCGTACTGCTCGGCGATCGGACCCACCGCGCCGTGCTGGTTGGTCCAGATCATGACTTCGTACGCGTGGTTGTCGGCCCAGATGTCGTACGTGGTGGCGTAGTCGCCGTCGGCCGGCACCGACACGTTGAACGAACTGGTCACGCTGGACAGCGAGCTCAGCGTGCGGTTCAGCGTCTTGCCGGTGTTCGGGTACGACTTCACGCCACTGGTGCGCGGATGGTTGGCGACGACACCCCAGTTGGTGCCGCTGCGCGCCCAGATCGTCTGCGTTCCCGCGCCCGAGCCCCAGATGTTGTTGTAGAGCGTGTAGCCGTTGTTCGTCCACGAGGCCCACTGCCCCGAGTCGACCCAGGCCGCGTCGCTCGGAACACCACCGGTGGTCGGCGGTGTAGTCGGCGGTGTCGTGCCCGGCGTCGTCGTTCCGGTGCAGGCCGTGCCGTTCAGCGTGAACGCCGTCGGCACGCTGTTGGTGCCGCTCACCGACCCGTTGAAGCCGAACGACACCGTCCCGTTGGTCGCGAGCGATCCGTTGTAGCCCGCGTTCCGGGCCGTCACGGTCGACCCGCTCTGCGTGAGGTTCGTGTTCCAGGCCTGGGTCACGGTCTGCCCATTCCCGTACGTCCACACGAGCGTCCACGAACTGAGCGGGTCACCCAGATTCGTGATCGTCACATTGGCCCCGAACCCGCCCGGCCAGGAACTGCTGATCGAGTAGGCCACCCGGCACCCCGCCGCCGCCGACGCCGGCAGGGCGGTGAGGACAGCCGCCCCTCCCGTGGCCGTCACCGTGGCGGCCAGCGCGAGCGCAAGAGTCCGACTGCGCATCTCTCCTTCTTCCCGACATTCATCGAAGCGCTTCGACGGTGGCGCCAACGCTTCGACGGACGTCAATGTGTGATTGCCGCGATGCTAGAACTCCCGGCCCCCGTCGGCAACAGCCCACCCGCCTGTTGAGCGCCCGCCAATTGAGTGCCCGCCGGTTAGGCCGCCGCCTGTTGAGCGCCCGCCAGTCGAGTGCCCGCCTGTGACGCAGTCGCCTGTTGAGCGCCCGCCAGTTGGGCACGTACCGGTTGAACGCCCGCCCGGCGCGTCGATCGTCCACCTCGGGTGAGCGCCGGCCGAGGGTGCGGTTAGGCTTTCCTAACCTCTTGTGAGAAGCGGGGTTGGGATGACGCAGCCGGAGTCGCTGGCACAGCTGCTGAACGGGCGGCGGGCCGCGCTCGACGCGACGCTGCCGACGGTGGGATTTGTTGCGGGCTGGCTGATTTTCCGCCAGTCGATCTGGGCCGGGGCGATCGTGGCCGTCGTCTTCGCGCTGGGCCTGTCGGTGTGGCGGCTGCGCTCCGGCGACAAGCCTCGCGCGGTGGTGATCGGCCTGCTCGGCGTGTGCGTGGCGGCGCTGATCGCGCTCTACACCGGCAGGGCCGAGAACTTCTTCCTCATCCAGCTGTTCAGCAACGCCGCCAGCGCCCTGGCCTGGGCGGTCAGCATCGTGATCCGGTGGCCGCTGCTGGGCGTCGTGGTCGGGGGAGTGCTCGGGCAGAAGACGCGGTGGCGGCGCGACCCGGCCCTGCTGCGCTCGTACGGGCTGGCCAGCTGGGTGTGGGTGCTGCAGTACGTCGTACGGGTAGCGGTCTTTCTGCCCCTCTACGCCGCCGGTGAGGTCTTCGCGCTCGGCGTGATGCGGGTCGCCCTGACGTGGCCGCTCATCGCCGCGTGCCTGGCCGGCAGCTGGTGGGTCATCCGCCGTACGCTCCCGCCCGGCCACCCCGGCCTGCGCCACCCGGTCACCGAGCCGTCCCCGGCCCCCGACCCGGCCTGACATCGTCGCTCGGCCTCCGAGGCCGGCCCCCGCCGAAACGTCGCCTGACCGTCTCCTGGCTCACACCGCGATCAATGGTTGCCATTCGGCAAGCATGGGTACCCGGAGTGCGTTGGCACGACGATGTGGAGGCTGTCATGGCATTCGACGACAAGGTTGACAACAAGTCCGAAGAGCTCGGCGGCAAGGTCAAGGAAGGCGTCGGCCGCGCCACCGACGACGAGCGTCTCGAGGCCGAGGGCAAGGCCGACCAGCGCGAATCCAAGGTCAAGCAGGCCGTGGAGAACGTCAAGGACGCCTTCAAGTCCTGACCGCCCGCGCGAACGTGAACAGGGACGGGGTCCTCGCCGCTCAGGCCGGGGCCCCGTTCAGCAATGTGTAGAGCTTGACGATCCGGTCGTCCTCGACGATCGAGATGTCCACGCCGGTCACGACAGGGTCGGCGCCCTCGGGCCCGAGCGCCCACGGCAGCATCACCAGGTTGCCCGCAATCTGTGCCGTCGCGGTCGCGCGGAACACGAAGTCCGGGGCCTGGTCGAGCAGCTTCTGCGCCTTGGCGCCCAGAGCCTCGCGGCCGACCAGCTCCTCCTCGGCGTCGGTGAAGACGACATTCTCCGCGTACGTCTCCTCGATGGCCTTCGCCCGCGCCTGCGGGTCGCGCTCACCGAAGACGCGCAGCAGGTTGTTCTCGGCCAGCTCAGTCAGACGGTCCATGTTCTCTCCCCGGGTCGCTTGCTCTCGGCTTTGGTTGCTTCGCCAAGCAGATGGTTACAGCCATCGCCGATTTTCGCCGTCGCCCTCGTCACGGTTAGGAAGGCGCACTACTGCGGTATGTGTGCTTGGTGAAGCGTCTGCCAGTGATTTTCAGCGCATCGGCCCTGCTGCTGGCCGGCTGCGGCTCCTCGTCGTCCTCGGCCCCGGTCCCCGGCGCAACGTCGAGCACCGCCGCTCCGTCGTCCCCGTCACCCAGTGCCTCCGCCTCTCCGTCGCCCACCAGCGCGGGAGGGGGTGGATCAAGCACGCGATGTCACACCGCCGACCTGGGCATCACCACCGGCGAGGGTGGCGCCGCCGCGGGCACCCACTCCGTCAACCTGGTCTTGACGAACAAGAGCGGCAAGACCTGTTCCCTGTACGGATATCCGGGCGTCTCGTGGGTGACCGGCGACAACGGCACACAGGTCAACGCCGCGTTCAGCCGTGAGGCGGGTGAAGCCGGCAAGACGACGGTCTCCGTCAAGCCGGGCGGGAAGGCGTACGTGCTGATCCTCTGGCCCTACTACGCGAACTATGACAAGTCGGAGTGCAAGCCGGTCGATGTCCGTGGCTACCGCGTCTATCCGCCGGACGAGACGGCAGCGATCTTCGTGGCCGATCCGCAGACCGTCTGCTCCGCAAAGGGCGTCGGCGCTGGCCGTGTTCACCCCGTTGAAGTAAATTCCGAGTGAACGATGCATCCTTGCTTCGACCAGCGTAAATGCAGAGTGGTCCGTTCGTACCATCCATGAGGGACAAACGGACCGCATTGACGGCTGTCATAATCCGCAGCGGCCCGGCTTCCGTGTCTCCGGTTTGAAGGGGCGACGCTCACGCCCCCAAATGAGGAGATCTCATGCTCAACTCGAAGCGTTCCCGGGTCCGCGCCGCTGCTGGGGTGGGAATGGCGGCCGTGGTGGCCACCGTCGGCGCCGTGACCTTCAACGCCTCCGCCGCGGAGCAGGCCCCCGTGGCCCCGGCCGCGATCGGCCCCGACGCGCGTGCGGTCTCGATCCCCGGAATCCCGGCCGCGATCAAGCCCCCGAAGGGTTCGAAGCCGATCAGCGCCTTCTTCGTGGCGTCGGGCACCCAGACCTACACCTGTACGGGCGGCATCTTCACCGGCGCCTCCGTCCCCGAGGCCCAGCTGATCGGCACCGGCGGCCGCGTGCACCACTTCGGCGGCCCGAGCTGGCAGTCCACCCGCGACGGCTCCCTGGTCACGGCGGCCAAGAAGGCCGAGAGCCCGCGCGCCGGCACCATCCCCGAGCTGCTGCTCGAGGTCAACTCCCACTCCGGCTCCGGCATCTTCAGCAAGGCCACGTTCATCAACCGCCTGCTGACCTCCGGCGGCACCGCCCCGGCCGGCGCGTGCACCGACGGCGAGAAGAAGGCCGTCCCGTACGGCGCCATCTACGTCTTCTGGACCAACTGACCCACCGCGCCACCGGCACCACCCGCACGACTGCACCACCCGTACGACTGCACTACCGGCACGACCCGCACGCTCCGGGCGCCGACCGCACCAGCGGCCGGCGCCCAGCGCTGTCTCCAGGCCCGTCCCGCCGTACCAGGGGCCGGCGCCCAGCGCTGTTTCCAGGCCCGTCCCGCCGCTCTCCCGCGTGATCGGTCCCGCCATCACCCCCGGCGAGCCGGCGCCCGTGCGCGGAAGTATTCGACGAACTGGTCTTCCCCGTCGGCTCGAACCACCATGTCTCCTTTCCATCGACCACCCCACGTACTCGGCGCAGGTCTGAAAGGTTGCACTCCACGCGTGATCGAATGTGAGCGTGGAGAAACTGCGACTGCGTCCGTACGGCCGTCTGACCCCCGCCGAGCCGGGCGACGCCCTGTTGTCCGTCTCGGTCGGCCCGGCCGGCGAGGCAGTCGCCCTGTGGTCGGCCCCCGACGACCGCGAGGCGCTGACATCGCTGAGTTCTGAGACGTCCCCCGACGCGCGCGCCGCACGCCCGGCCGGCGTCCGGATCACCGTGCACACCCCCGACCTGACCACCGTGGTGCGCATCGCCTCGATGCCGCTCGCGCACGTCACCGCGCAGCCCCTGCCCGGCGGCCGCTTCCTGGTGGTGGCCGCCCGGTGCCGGCTGCGCCCCGAAGGTCCCGACCGCAACGCGATCGTCTACGACCCCGACGGCACTCCGGTCGCCGAGTTCACGTTCGGCGACGGCATCGAGGAAGTCCTGACCACACCGACCGGGCAGGCCTGGGCCGGCTATTTCGACGAGGGCGTCTACGGCAACTACGGCTGGGACGACCCCCTCGGCTCCTGCGGCCTGATCCGCTGGAACACCGCCGACGGCGAGCAGGCATGGCGCTTCCGCGGCGGCGACGCTCCCTACATCGACGACTGCTACGCCCTCAACGTCACCGACGAGACCGCCTGGGCCTGCTACTACTCCGACTTCCCCCTCGTACGCATCCACGACGGCAAGCTGACGGTCTGGCGCAACAAACTGGCCCGCGGCGCCCGAGCCCTGATCGTCGACGACAGCCGGGTCGCCCTGTTCGGCGGCTACAGCCCCGACCACGACGCGGTGGCGGTCGGCAAACTGGGAAACGGCAAGCTGCGCGCGGCCGGGCGCTACCGCCTCACCCTGCCCGACGGCACACCGTTGCCCGACCGCTACCGCTTCACCGGCCGGGGCCCGACCCTGAACTTCTTCCACGGCACCGACTGGCATCAGCTCACCCTGGCCGACATCGCGTAACGGGCTGGAACCCGCCCTCTTCAGCGCTCCGCGCTGGACACCGCCGCGGCGAAGCCGGCCGACGTGGATGGGCACGCTAGGGTGCTGGGCGTGGGCACCTGGGGCAGTGGCAACTTCGACGACGACACGGCTGCGGATCATCTGTCCGGCCTGACCGCGCGGCTGGTGCGTGAGGTCGAGGACGCCATGGCCGGCGATCCGGTCGAGCTGGAACCGGACGAGTACTGGGGTGTTGCCGTCCCCTGCAATCTCGAGATCCTGCATGTGCTGGCCGGTCGGGGCTGGGTCGGTGTCCAGTTGCCCGAGGCCGCGACGGTGGAGGCGTGGAAGGCGACCTACCTCGGCGTGTGGGACGCGACCATCGACGACCTGGAACCGGGCCCGGAGTACAAGACGCAGCGGCGGGCGGAGCTGGAGCGCACCTTCGACCAGCTCGCCGAGGCGATCCGCGCCGAGTAAGCCCAGCGCCGCACCCCTCGCGGAAGCGCCAAGCTCATTGCCCGGGCGGCGCGGTGTCGCGGTAGTTGCAGCTCGGCCAACACCCGCGTCAGTGCGCATATCGGTTGCTCCGCTCGCGGCTCTCCGGGCACGCTGCGCGGATGATCGAGATTCGTGTTCTCACCGAGGACGACTGGGCGTTGTGGCGAGTGCTTCGGCTTCAGGCTCTGACTGAGGCGGCGTACGCCTTTGGGTCCCAGTTGGCGGACTGGCAGGGCGAGGGTGATCGCGAGGAGCGATGGCGTGCCCGGCTGGCCCTTCCCGGCTCGTACAACCTGGTGGCGTCGGTCGACGGGCGGGCGGTGGGGATGGTGAGCGGCGTACGGACCGATGAGGTTCGGGCCGTCGAGCTGATCTCGATGTACGTGGCCCCGGAAGGGCGCGGCCGCGGAGTGGGCGACCTTCTCGTGCGGCGCGTCGCGGAGTGGGCCGACGAGGCCGGCGCCGCGGAACTACGGCTGTCGGTCACCGAGGGCAATACAAAGGCCCGCGAGCTGTACGAGCGAAATGGCTTCCACGAGACCGGCGAGTTGGGCGACCTCATGCCCGACGGCCTACGTCGTGAGCAGGTCATGGCGAGAAGGCTGACGGGCTCCTCGTCGAAGTCGATCTCGTCCAACTAGGGAGCACGTCATTACCCGCCCTCCCAGGGGGCCACCGCCACGACCAATTCTATCGAGTTCGACCGATCTTCGAGCCCGCCCCGCGTCCGCCCTGTGGACAACCGTGAATTGTGGACAAGCGCAGAACTGACCAGCAGCGTAGGAAGATGCCCGGCGACGCGGACAACCACAGCGCCGGGCAACGGTGCGGACGAACGAGATGTCAGCCGCCGACGTGGGCGGCCGCCGCCAAGAGAGCGTCGATCGCGGCCTGCGGCTGCGACACCATCGACACGTGCGAGGCCGACACATCGGTTATCTTGGCGCCGGCCCGCTCGGCCATCGAGCGCTGCGTCCGGGGCGGAATCACCCTGTCCTCCAGCCCCACTACCGCCCACGACGGCAGCGTCTTCCAAGCCGCCACGACCGACGGCGTCGTGTTCGCGCTCAACGTGATCGGCCGCTGGCCGGCCGCGATCAACCAGCGCTCGTCCGACGGCAGGTCCTGGGCGAACGCGCTGTGCACCGCGTCCGGCTTCAGGAACGCCTCGACGTCGCCCTCCGGCGCGCCGGGGTAACCCGCCAGGTCGAGCACGGTCGTCGGGTCGGGCACCGCCAGCGCCGAGCCCGATCCGTCGAGAATACCGAACGTGGTCTCGCCCTCGTCGGGGATGAACGCGTCCACATAGACCAGCGCGCGCACGTCACCACCACCCAGGGCGGCGTTGGTGATCACAAAACCGCCGTACGAGTGCCCGGCCAGCACCACTGGTCCGGTTGTGCGCTGGGCCAGAAACGAAGAGAGGTACGCGGCGTCGGTCGCCGGCCCGCGCAGCAGATTGGTCGGGGCGAGAACGGTGAATCCCTGGCTCTGCAGAGCGGCCGCGACGGCGTTCCAGCTCGACGCGTCGGCCCAGGCCCCATGCACCAGAACGATCGTAGGTTTCGACATTGCTGTCCCCCTGAACGTCGTAGTCAGGGCCGATCGTAGGAGCCTGGGAGCGCGGCCACTACCTCCCAACCTCCGCCCGCGGCCGGGCCCGCCGAGAGCTGACCGCCCAATTCCTGTACGCGTTCACGCAGCCCAGTCAGCCCGCGACCGGTGCCGCCGAGATCCAGTCGAGCCTGCCCGGACGGGTCGTTTTCCACACGTACGGTCAAAGACCGCAGTTGCCCAGCGACAGGTCCGGCGACAACAACACGCACCGCCGCACCGGGCGCGTGCCGCAACGCGTTGGTCAGGCTCTCCTGCACCACGCGGAAGGCGACGTGTGCGACCGGCGCCGCCACCCCGTCCCGGTCACCGGAGAACCGGCACGTCACGTCGAGACCGCTGCGCGCCGCCCGGGTCACCACCTCGTCGATCAGCGACAGGTCGGGGCCACCCACCTCCGTACCGCCAAGAAGGTCGACCAGCCGCCGCAGATCCGCCTGCCCCTGCCGGGCCGACTCCGCGATCGCCCCGAACGCCTCGCGGGCCAGCGCCGGATCGTGGTCGACGAGCCGCTGCCCGGCCGCCGCCTGAATGATCATGACGCTGATCGCGTGGCCGACGATGTCGTGCAGTTCGGCGGCGATCCGCGCGCGTTCGTGCCGCAGCGCCAGCTCCGCGAACAGCTCGCGCTCCTCCTCCAGCTCACGCCCGCGCGCGTCGAGCTGGGCGGCCGCCTCGCGACGCAGACGCAGCACCGTCCCTGCGAAGAAGGCCGGCACGCTGAACATGGTCAGCCCGACCGGACTGCCGTCGACGATCAACCACAGAGTTCCCACGTACGCCATCAGGCCCGCCCCCGCCACCCAGGCCGCCCGCCCGCTGAACGCCAGGGCCGCCAGCCCGGCCAGCAACGCCATGATGACCAGGGCCGGGTCGGGGAACCACCCGTGGCCCGCCACCGCCGCCCCGGCCAGCCACAGCGTCGCGCCCGCGACCGTCACGAGCTGCGGCTGCTCCCGCCACCACAGCAGTGTGGACCCGGTCGCGAGCAGCAGCACCGTCAGCGGCCCCCACTGCCCGGCGATCGCGGTCGGGATGAGCACGACCCCGGCCACCAGCGCCGCGATCGCCGCCTTCTCGAGCATCAGCCCAGCACGGGCAGCTGGGCCACGATCCGGGCCCGGCCCCGCCCGACCCTCACGTCGA
Source organism: Paractinoplanes ovalisporus (assembly GCF_016834655.1). Classification (GTDB taxonomy): domain Bacteria; phylum Actinomycetota; class Actinomycetes; order Mycobacteriales; family Micromonosporaceae; genus Actinoplanes; species Actinoplanes ovalisporus. The sequence goes on along the minus strand of NZ_JAENHP010000001.1, from coordinate 821,772 downwards.
CCGACCCGCCGAGCAGCCGCGCCCGTTCCCGCGCCCGGGCCACCGCCGCCCGTACCTCGCCGCCCCGGTTCACCGACCCGTCCACCCGGATCTCCAGCGCTTCGTTGTCGAACCGCACCACCACTTCGAGCCCGCCGAGCGCGCCGACCAGATATTCGACGATCCGGTATGCCGAGAGCTCCACCGTGGCCGGCAACGATCGCGGATCACCGGTCACCGTGAGGCGCGAGCCGGGTGAGCGGTGCCGGGCCAGCAGCGCGTCGAGGTGCGCGACGGTCGGGGCCGGCGCCAGGTCGACCTCACCGCCGCGCAGCAGCCCGACGATCTCGCGCATGTCGTCCATGGTCCGGCGGCTGCTCGTCTCGATCGACTCCAGCAGCGCCCGGGCCTGCGCCGGCTCGAGACCGTGGGCCGACTCGGCGGCGCGGCTGAGCTGGTCGAGCCGTTCCTGCAGCAGCCCGTCGAGCTGCCGCGAGAGCCGGGCCCGGTCGTCGGCGACCATGAGCGCGGCCCGTTCGTCGCGCAACTGCCGCAGCTCCTCGTCACGGCTCTGCAGCTGCCGGTTGAGCGCGCTGCGTTGCCGGGCCGCCCGCCCCACGCCGAACACGATCAGGGCCACCGGTGCCGCCAGGATCATGGCGCCGGGCCCGGCCGAGGAGTCGACGGCCAGGACGGCGTAGCAGAGCAGCACATTGAGGACCAAGACCGACCAGGCCCGCGTACGGGAACAGGTCAATGCCCCCAGGAAAGTGAGCACAAAGGCCAGTGGGAGCCCGGCGCCGCAGCGGGTCACCCAGCCGAAGATCAGGTCGTGCAGCACCATCACGCCGAGCGCGACACCGGTGACCGGGAGAACCCCGCGCCGCCACCACAGCACCGGAATCGTGGCCGCCGCGAACAGCGGAAGCATCCACACCGAATGCGTTTCGATCGGGTGATAGGCCGCGCCGTCGGCGACATCACGGGCGAAGTCCGCGTCGTCCGACGTGATGTTGAAAGCCATGAGCACGGCGCCGAGGGCGGTGAGAAGCCCCGCGATGATCCAGTCGATTTTCCGCATCGCCCTCGGCTCCTTCCGCCTCAGACGGCCACGCGCTCGGCGACCTTTTTGCTGGTGACCCGATTCTGGACCCAGAACCCGATCCCATAGAAGAGCGCGGCCCCCGGAAGGGCGATTTCGAGCCCACCGGGCAGCCCGCCGATCGACGAATCCTGCGCCAGCACGAGCAGAATCAGCACGACGACCCCGGCCAGCCCGATCGCCTGGTTCCGGATGTTCCCGGCGAACCGCGCCACCGCGTACGAAAGCGCAAACGCCAACGGCAGCCCCGCACCGCACCGCGTGACCCACTCGAATGACACGAGATGCACCGCCATGACCGCTACCGTCACGCCGACCACGGCCAGAATGTTCCGCCGCCGCCACAGAATCGGCACCATGGCCAAGAGGAACACCGGCAGCATGGCCCACGAGGTGGTCGACAGCGGATGGGCCAGCGACTCGTCGGCCGAGGCCGTGATGTTCTCGACCATGAGCAACGCCCCCGCCGCCGTGAACAGCCCCGCCAGAATCCAGTCGGTCTTCTTCATATTCATCGGTCAGTTCCTTTCGCGTCTTCGATACCCGAGACGCTAGGAACCGCCCGCCGTAGCCTTCGTCTGCCGCAAGGACGATGTTCCGCCCCCGCATCCTCCGCAGGGATGACCCGCGGGCGGCGGCAGTTTCGGCAGAATCGCTATGTGATCCGCGTGCTGATAGCCGACGACCAGACCTTGGTCCGTACGGGCTTCCGCGTGATCCTGGAAGCCGAGGGCGACATCGAGGTGGTGGCCGAGGCCGCCACCGGAACCGAGGCCATCCGCCAGTCCCAGCTGACCAGCCCCGATGTCATCCTGATGGACATCCGCATGCCCGACCTGGACGGCCTGGCCGCCACGGAACAGATCCGCCGCCACCCCGACGCCCCCACCGTGGTCGTCCTGACAACGTTCGACCAGAACGAATACGTCTACCGGGCGCTGCAATCCGGAGCGGCCGGCTTCCTCCTGAAAGACGCCCCGTCATCCCGCCTGATAGCCGCCGTCCGAGCCGCGGCCACCGGCGATTCTCTGATTGAGCCGTCCATCACCCGGCGCATGGTCGAGCGTTTCGCCACTCCCGCCGAGCCCACCGGACCACCACCCGAGCTGTCGGCTTTGACCGACCGCGAACGAGACGTCCTACGCCTGATGGCCCGAGGCTTGTCCAACGCCGAGATAGCCGCCGAGCTGGTGGTAGCCGAAACCACGGTCAAAACCCACGTGGCCCGAATCCTGACCAAGCTGAACATCCGCGACCGAGTCCAGGCCGTGGTGGTCGCCTACCAGTCCGGCTTCGCCACCCGCCACCAGAGCTGACTTCGAGGCAGGCCGCGCCGCCGGCGGTCCCGATCTGCTCGGTCGGATCGGCTTGACTGTGTCCACCGATGGTGCACCTTGGGCGACGGGCTGGTGGGTTCATGTCCGCGCGACGACGACTGAGTCGACCGGGTTGCAACCGGTGGGACGAGGCTGGCCGGCGTAGTCGCTCTTGTCGCCGGTCTTGGCTCGGCCGGCGTATGCGGGGCCGGAAAGCTTGGTCGCGGCCTCGACGTCGCAGTCGTACAAGGTGACGACGAAAAGTTTGCCGGACCTTTCAGTAACGTCGCCCACCACGGCCTCGGGACAGCTCAAGGCTTCATTTATCACGGAGCATTCCTTCTCGGCGAAGTGATGGAGCTGTTCGTCGTTCGCGTGGACGTCGAACCACAGCGTGTGATTCTTCTGCAGGTTTCGCTGGACGACACCCTCGAGGATGTTCCGTTGTGGGACCTGCGCGTTCTGGGCCGGTCGGGTGATGGTTACCGTTCCGGGATTGTCGGCGTGGCCTGCGTAGTACGCGATGAAGGCGCTTCCTGCCACCAGTATTCCTAGGACGGGTAACGCCGCCGACGGCTTGAACCACGCGGGGCGAGGTACCCAATTCGCCACGATGCCGGAGGCGCCCGCTATCAGGCCGAGCGCCAAGGCGAATACGATCTCGTTTGTCACACGTCGAGTGTGGCAATAGCGTGCAAATAGAATGCGATCGAAGAATTGCACGGCGATGCATTATATTTCTCGGCCGGTGGGCATCAGGAATGGATGGCTCAAGCCCGGGACGGTTCCGCTTGGTTACTGGCCGGGTCAGCTCGGGGTGGGTGACGGCTCGGACGACCATGGGCCGACGGGAATGGCTGCGCCGTCCAGGCGGGCGGTGGCGGTGTCATCGTCCAGCAGCAGGAGGATCGCACCGGTGGTCCCGGTGAGCAGGGCGGCCCCCGCCGCCACGATCAGATGTGAACGGCTACGCCGGCCGGCACGGCACCGCTCCAGCAGCTGTCGAGCAGGACAACCCGGCGCCGTGCGCGGCCGGTGTGGCGCACCTCGCGGCGGATGTGTTCGTACCTCAGACCGAGGGGCGTCCCGCCGTAGGTGGCGATGTCACCTTCCGTGTGGAGAACAAAACGAGAGATTGAGCGCTCACGAGACCCGTTGGCTCAACGGCCGACGGGTCTCCGTTCATCGGGGACGGTCACCGCGAGATAGCCGTCCTCGAGGCCAGGATCGACCGGCGTTGCCTCGGCGCCGGGTGCGGTCGGGGCGACGATGCGGTAGCGCATGCCGCCCTCGTGGGGGAGGGCCGAGACCACGGTTCCCTCGCTCGGTGGCGGGCCGCTCGTCACGAGCGACCACACTTGACCCGCCGCCCGCTGGGTCAGGTCGTCGACCGTGCCTCGGAAGGCCAAACGGCCCTGCGCCAGCACGGCCACCTCGCGGCATGTCTGGGCGATGTCCTCGACGATGTGGGTGCTCAACACGACCGTACGATCGCCCGCGAACTGCGACAACAACGTACGGAACCGGATGCGTTCCTCCGGGTCCAGGCCCGCCGTCGGCTCGTCGACTATCAGCAGCTGGGGGTCGGCCAGCAGGGCCTGGGCGATCCCGACCCGCTGGCGCATGCCGCCGGAGAAACCGCGCAACCGCCGCCCCGCCTGGGCGGTCAGGGCGACCACCTCCAGCAGCTCGCCGACGCGACGACGCCGTACGGCCGGGTCGTCCATTCCCTTCAGCAGCGCCACGTAGTCGAGGAACTGCCGCGCCGTCAGGTCGGGATAGACGCCCAGGTCCTGGGGCAGGTAGCCGAGGCTCTGCTGCACCGCATGGCGGCCCGCGCCGGTGGCCAGGTCGTGCCCGCCCACGGTGACCCGACCGGCGGTGGGGCGCACGATTCCGGCCAGGATGCGCATCAGCGTGGTCTTTCCGGCGCCGTTCGCTCCGAGCAGGCCGAACATGCCGGTGGGGACGGTCAGGTCGAGGCCGTCCAGGGCGGCCACCCCGCCGCGGTAGGTCTTGGTCAGGGCGGTGATCTCGATGGTCACGAGCGGGTCCTCTCGGAGAAGCGCACCCAGTGGCCGCCGGCCAGGGCCGCTGCCGCGAGTGCCAGCAGCAGGGCGATGGACAACCAGGCGAGCAGCGGGGTCGGTTCGGGGCGCAGGACATTGAGGGCGGCGCCGGGGATCGGGCCCGCCCACACTTCGGCGCCGTCGATTCCGTGGAAGCCGAGCAGGCCGGCCAGCGGATAGCCGCCCAACGGGTTGAAAAGGGTGCGGGACAAGGTCGGCATCAGGTCGGGCGGGACCACGTTGCCCCACAGCCAGTAGCCGACGAACAGCACGCGGAACAGCGGCGCCGGCATCACCAGCGGCAGGGTCAGCGCGAACGCGGCCACGAACAGCAGGCCCGGCACGAACACCACCCCGAACGTCGCCAGCGCCCACAGCACGGCGGGGAAAGAGCCGGAATTGATGGCGTACGCGATGGCGAAGCCGAAGTAGGCGGCGGCGATCGGGACCGCGGTCGCCGTCCCGGCCCCGAGGTATTTGCCGACCAGCCGGGCGGCCCGCGAGGCGGGTGTGGCGTCCAGGATCGGCGCCACCCGCAGCCGGTCGTCGCGGACGAGGCGGTCGGCCAGCAGGCAGCCGAACCCGATCGACAGCAGCGCGTGCACCTGGACGGCCAGCCCGACCACGGCCGTCTTCGCCTCGGGCGGGCGCTCGGCCGGATCGAACAGGTCGCGCAGCAGGCTGCCGCCGATCAGCACGAACAGCACCAGGGTCAGCGCGGGCACGATCCACACCGAGCGTTTGCGGATCTGCATGCGGAACTCGTACCGCAGGGTCGCGATCATTCGTCCTCCGAGCGGATCAGGCGTTCGGAGCGGCCCAGCACCACCACGGCGAGCGTGAGGAGGGCGGCCGCCGTGGCGAGCAGGGTGAGCCGGTTCGCGGTCCACGCCTCGGGGTCGGCGCCCCGGGTCGTCGCGAACAGGTAGAGCAACCGGCCGGGGAGATGCTGTTGCGCGGCGCCGGCGAAGAACTGCTGAACGGCCCACACCGTCGTCACCAGTGCCCCGGCCGCGGCCGGACTGCGGGTCAGCGCGGCCGCCGCCAGCCCCAGCCCGCCCAGGGCGAGGGTCGGCGCCACCCAGGTGAGCTGCCCGGTCAGCGGGCCGTGGTTGTCCGGCCAGCGCGCCCACCAGCCGGTCGCGATCAGCGCGCCGGCCGTCACCGCGGCGACCAGTGCGGCCCACCCCAGCGTCACCACGGTCCGGCGCAAAAGCGTTTCCCGGTACGGCGTAGGGACCGCGAGCTGGATCTCGACCGCCGGGTCGCGCCCGATCAGCGACGCGCACGCCACCCCGGCGGTCAGCGGCACCGCCATCTCGAGGGCACCGAGCAGTATGCGGGCCGTGGTCGCGTCGCCCGCCACGGGACTCGCGACCGCGGCGGCGACACCCAGCGCGACGGCGAGCGGCGGCCCGAGCACGGCCGTCCAACCGGCGCGGCGAACCTCGTACCGCCAAAGGGTTTTCGGTCTCACAACGGGTAGGTAGCGGGCCGGCCCACGCCAGGTTCACCGCGCCCGGCGGCAAACACCGCGAAGGCCGCGACCGCCGCGCTGACCGCCAGGACGGCGGCGTTGGTGACCCAGACCTCCACGATGAACCGGGCCGGCCAGACCGTCGCCAGCACCCGGACCGCCCACAGCCCCACCGCCGTGCCGAGTGCGACGTCCGGTCCGAACCGGACGGCGATCAGCAGGCTCAGCGACGACAGCAAGGCCATCGGCCCCAGCCAGGCGGCGATCAGAGTGTTCAGGCCGGCGGTCCCGGCGGTTGCGGCCGAGGCCAGCAGCGCGAGCGCCAGGTCGTAGCCGAAGACCAGCGCGATCCGTACGAGCAAAAGCAACCGGCCCGACGTGGGCAGCGTCGCCATCAGCTCGGCTGCCGGGTCGCGGCCGGCGCGGTAGGTGCCCGCGACCCCGGCCGCGGCGACGATCGGCGCCACCAGCGAGAGCACCAGCCCGGCGGTGGCCGCGGCCGGCTGCAGCAGCACCACCGCGACGCCCAGCGCCATCACCAGCGCCGACGCGATCGGGACGGCCGGGCGGATCAGGCGGCCCTCGGCCAGCACGAGCGCGGCCAGGCGCCGCAACCGCTTCGGCGCGGTTCGCTCGGCCGGTGGTTCCATCGCGCTTCGGGTCAGAACGGCGCGAACCAGCGTCGCGGCGTCGGGCGGAACCGGACGGGGGCCGGCCGCGGCCGCGATCGCCTGCCACGCCCCGAGTTCGGCCCGGCACGCCGGACACTCCTCCAGGTGCGCGCGCATCCGGTCACGCTGCTCGGCGTCCAGCGTTCCCGCCGCGTACGGGGGAATCAGGTCTTTCATTCCGGCACCTCCTGGCCGACGAGCGCCGCGGCGACAGCGGCCCGCGCGTGATGAAGCCGGCTCTTCACCGTTCCCACCGGAATCGCCAGCACCTCGGCGACGTCGGCGAGCGGCAGCCCGGCCACGAAGACCAGCGCGATGACGTCCCGGTGGTGGGCGGGCAGCCGGTCGATCGCCGCCGCCACCGGAGTGCCCCCGGCCGCCGCGATCGCCAGCTCCTCGGGACCGGCACCCGGGTCGGCCCGATCCGGCAGTTCCCCGGCGAGCGGCGCCGGCCGCAGACGCAGCCGGTTGTGGGCCTGCCGGTGGGCCACCCCGAACAGCCAGGTCGTCACCTTGGCCCGCCCCTCGAACGCCCCGGCCGACCGCCACACCGCGAGCATCGTGTCCTGCAGGATCTCCTCGGCCGTCCCCCGATCACCGGCGAGCCGGTGCAGGTAGCCGAAGAGCGGGCCGGAGTGCCGTTCGTAGAGCCGCGCGAGGGCGCCCGAGTCCCCGGCCGCGACCGAGCGCAGCAGTTCGACGTCGCCCGGTTCCATCCGCCACCCCTTCCAAGAAAGTTGGTAGCACCCGGGCACGCGGATGGTTCACGGCTGTCCTCCGGCAAAGTTGGTTGTTCATCACGTGTTCTGGTCGTCGCGCGGGGGACGGGCATAGCTTGAGGGGCGAGGAAATCAGCCAGGGGAGGCTCGGCATGGGATTCGTGACCACCGACGACGGCGTGGAGATCTTCTACAAGGACTGGGGGAGCGGGCAGCCCATCGTGTTCAGTCACGGGTGGCCGCTCTCGGCCGACGACTGGGACGCGCAGATGCTGTTCTTCGTGCGGAACGGGTTCCGGGTCGTCGCGCACGACCGGCGCGGGCACGGGCGGTCCACCCAGGTCGGCGACGGCCACGACATGGACCACTACGCCGACGATCTGGCCGCCGTCGTCGCGCACCTCGACCTGCACGACGCGATCCACGTCGGACACTCGACCGGCGGCGGCGAGGTGGCGCACTACATCGCCCGGCACGGTGAGAGCCGGGTCGCCCGGGGTGTGCTGATCAGCGCCGTCCCGCCGATCATGGTGCAGACCGAGAGCAACCCGGGTGGCCTGCCCCAGAGCGTCTTCGACGACCTGCAGGCGCAGCTGGCGGCGAACCGGTCGGAGTTCTACCTGGCGCTGCCCTCGGGCCCGTTCTACGGCTTCAACCGGCCGGGGGTCGAGTCGTCCGAGGCGATCATCCGGAACTGGTGGCGTCAGGGCATGATGGGCGGGGCCAAGGCCCACTACGACGGCATCGTGGCGTTCAGCCAGACCGACTTCACCGAGGACCTCAAGAAGATCACGGTGCCGGTTCTGGTCATGCACGGCGACGACGACCAGATCGTCCCGTACGCGGACTCTGCCCCGCTTTCCGCCGCGCTGCTGAAGAACGGCACACTCAAGACGTACGCCGGTTTCCCGCACGGCATGCCGACCACTCAGGCGGATGTCATCAACGCCGACCTGCTGGAGTGGATCCGCTCCTGACCGCGTGCGACAACGGCGGAGCGGTCCGTAATTGGCGGTTTGTCACTACAGTCGTCAGCGATGAAGACGCTATCGAGGGTCGTCGTCGCGCTGGTGGCCGCAACGCTGGGCGCCGGGGCTCTGACCACGCCGGCCCACGCGATCGCGAACGGTGAGGATGTGGCCGACGGACAGTACAAGTTCGCGGTCAAGCTCACCGACATCGGCATACCGACCAAGGACGGCGGCAAGCGCAACAGCTCCTGCTCGGGCGGGCTGATCTCGCCGCGCTGGGTGCTCACCGCCGGCCACTGCTTCAAGGACGAGAACGACCGCCGGGTGTCGCGTCCGGTCGCCGACCGCACGGTCGCCACGATCGGGCGGGCCGATCTGACCGGGACGGCCGGGTTCAGCGCCAACGTCGTCGAAGTGCGCCAGCACGGCGACGCCGACGTGGCGCTGGCCCGGCTCGACCGGCCGATCACGGCCATCGCCCCGATGCGGCTCAACCGCAAGAAGCCGGTCAAGGGGCAGAAGGTCCGGCTGGTCGGGTTCGGCGATCTCAAGGACAACGCCAAGCGCACCACCGACCGCCTCCAGACCGGCGTCTTCGAGGTCACCAGCACGTCGAAGCTGGAGATGGGCGTGATCGGCACCTCCCCGGCCGACGACACCAGCGCCTGCCCGCACGACTCCGGCGGCCCCTATTTCGTGGGCAGCCCGACCGGCGTGGCCACCGTGGTCGGAGTGGTCAGCCGCGGCCCCAGCTGCCCGCACAGCGGCGCCGACACCTCGGCCCGGGTCGACTCGATCGCCCCCTGGATCCTCTCCGTGATCGGGGCCGACCTGCGTACGGCGGTCAGACCCAGCACCAAGCCGCCGGCCGCGAGCCCGCCGCAGGCCCGTCAGAATCCGGCCGCCGCCGCTCGCGAACCCGCCGACGACGAGCCCGTCCCACCCTTGTTGTGGCTGGCCGCGGTGCCGATCGTGCTGCTCATCGGCGCCCTCGTGATGTGGACGGCCCGGCCTCGCCGGGGATCGCACCGGCGCCGCTGACACCGCGTGCGCTGCCGGACAGCGCCGTGTCAGCGCTATGTGCGCGCCGTGTCAGCGCCGCGCGGGATTCTCGACGCCGAGGCAGACGACCGTGTTCTGCCCGCGACGAGAGGACGGACATCATGAGTGATCTCGTGGTGCGCGCGGAGGGTCTGCGCAAACGATTCGGGAAGACCCAGGCGCTGGACGGCGTGGACCTGGCGATGCGCCGCGGCACGGTGCTCGGCGTGCTCGGGCCGAACGGCGCAGGCAAGACCACAGCCGTACGGGTCCTGGCCACCCTGCTGCGCCCCGACGAGGGCTACGCCGAGGTGGCCGGCATCGACGTGCTCAAGGAGCCGGGCCGGGTGCGCCGGCGGATCGGGCTGACCGGCCAGTACGCCAGCGTCGACGAGGACCTGACCGGCACCCAGAACCTGGTGCTGATCGGCCAGCTGCTCGACCTGCCGACCCGCGACGCCAAGCGGCGCGCGGCCGAACTGCTCGACTGGTTCGACCTCGCCGAGGCGGCCGGGCGGCAGGCCAAGACGTACTCGGGGGGCATGCGGCGCCGCCTCGACCTGGCCGCCAGCCTGGTCGGCCACCCCGAGGTGATCTTCCTGGACGAGCCGACCACCGGCCTCGACCCGGCCAAGCGCGAGGACATGTGGGGCGTCGTGCGCACCCAGGTCACCCAGGGCGCCAGCGTGCTGCTGACCACGCAGTACCTGGAGGAGGCGGACGCGCTGGCCGACGAGATCGTGGTGGTCAACCACGGCAAGGTCATCGCGCACGACAACCCGGTCGGACTCAAGCGCCGGGTGGGTGGCCTGACCCTGCACGTACGCCCGTCCGACCCGGCCCACGTGCCCGACGCGCTGCGGATCCTGGACGCCGTGGCCGCCCCCGGCACCAACGCCTCGGCCGACACGGCCGCCGGCGCCCGCCCCGGCGCGGTCAGCGTGCCGGTCAAGGACGACACCGCCCTCGACGTGGTCGTCCCGGCCCTGCGCCAGGCCGGCATCGAGGTCGTCGACCTCGGCCTGCACCTGCCCAGCCTCGACGAGGTCTTCCACTCCCTCACCGAAGGCACCCCGACCACCGCAGCCAAGGAGGGTGAGCTCGTATGACCACGCTCGACGTGCCCGTTCGCAACATCACCGGCGACATCGACAAGCCCCGCGGCGGCGCGCTAGCCGCTCTTGTGCGCCACAGCGTGGCCCTGGCCCGGCGAAGTCTGATCAAAACCATCCGTACGCCGGAAGCCCTGATCGACGTCACGCTGCAACCGGTCATCTTCCTGATGCTGTTCACCTACCTGTTCGGCGGCGCCCTCTCCGGCGGCGACCGCGGCGCCTACCTGCAGTTCCTGCTGCCCGGCCTGCTGGCGCAGTCGCTCGCCCTGGGCGGCATCGCGCTCGGGCAGAACCTCAACGCCGACATCGAGAAGGGCGTCTTCGACCGGTTCCGGTCGCTGCCGGTGGCCCGGTCGGCGCCCCTGATCGGCGCGGTCGCGGCCGACGTCGTGCGCTACCTGACCGTCTGCGTCGTGATGCTGGCGTTCGGCACCCTGATGGGCTTCCGGGTCGAGACCGGGCTGGTCCCGGCGGTCGCGGCGGTCGCGCTCTCGATCGGGTTCGGTCTGTGCTTCTGCTGGATCTCGGTCTGGGTCGGCATGATGGTCCGTACGCCGGGAGCCGTGCAGGGTGTGATGTTCCTGCTGATCTTCCCGTTGTCCTTCGGCAGCAACGTCTTCGTCCAGACCGACACGCTCCCCGGCTGGCTGCAGGCGTTCGTGCACGTCAACCCGATCACCCCGCTGGTCGAGGTGATCCGCGGGCTGCTCGTCGGCGGCCCGGTGGCGCACGGCCTGACGCTGACCCTGGCCTGGATGGCCGGCCTGCTGGTGGTCTTCGTGCCGCTGGCGCTGCGGGCCTACAACCGCCGCGCCTGAGCGCACGGCAGCTCGCCCTGGGGCGACAACCGGGCGCGCCTGACTAGGCGCTGGGGAGCTCGCCTCGAACGAGACGGGCCGGGTCGACCTGGGCGGTAGCGGTCTTACCGTCCAGGTCAAAGCCTTTCCCGTACGCCTCGTCGAACGCGTCGGAGCCGAGCGAGCGCCGCAGCGCCTCGCTCACCTGACGGACGTGCACATCGCTGGGGTCGTGCGAGCCGCGCAGCCGGGCCGCCGCGCCCAGCATCCGGGCCGCCTCGTGGTGCTGGCCCTGGAGTTCGGCCAGCCCGGCCGCGGCCACCGCGACCAGGGCCAGGATCGGCATGTCACGGGTCTCCAGCGCCGCCGCGTACGCGCTGGTCAGGGCCTTCTGCGCCCCCGCCGCGTCCTCGATCTCGACACACACCGCGGCCCGGATCGCGCCGACCACCGCCCGGCCGTGGTCACCGCCGGAGGCGAACAGCTCGTCCATGCCCCGCTCGGCCTGCGCGATCAGGTCGAGGGCGCGGATCACGTCGCCCAGCCGCAGCCAGAAGCCGGCCTCCAGCGCCGCCACCAGCACGACGATCTCGGGTGCGGCCGAGCGGACCACCCGCTCGCTGGTCGCCTCCATCAGCTCGATCGCCTGGGCGGTGTCGCCCCGGCGCAGGTGCAGCTCGACCCAGCGCAGGTCGATGAAGATCTCGTCGCTCAGGCTCAGCGACCCGAACTCGGCCGCCAGCGACCGGGCCTGGCGCAGGTCGGCCAGCGCCCCGTCGAGGTCGCTGTCGTACTGCCGCAGCAGGGCCCGCATGGGCAGTGCGGTGGCCACGCCCCAGCGGTCGCCGACCCGTTCGAAGGCGTCGAGCGCGGCGACCACGTCGATGCGTACCTGCTCGAGGTCGCCGTCGTTCTCGGCGAACTGGGCCCGGAACATGCGGGCCAGCCCCGACAGCCACAGGTCGCCGCCGTTGATCAGTTCCTGGGTGACGGCCCGCGCCGAGTCCATCTCGCGCAGGAAGAACAGAGTGATAGCGGTCAACGCGCCGGTCAGGCCGGGCCGGGCCGGGTGCTGGAGCAGCCGGTTCGCGGTCTCGCGCAGCTCGGCCTGGCTCAGCTCCATCGCCTCGCCGGTCATCACCGAGCGGGTGGTGATGCGGTTGAGCACAAACACCGCCTCGGCGCAGTCCCGGGCCAGCGAGCGTTCACCGCCCGGCACCGCCAGGGCCTCGCCCAGCCAGAACGTGGCGTCGGCGTGCCGACCGAACATCTGCCAGTACCAGGCCAGCGTCATCGCCAGGGTCACCGCGCCGTCGGCGTCACCCGAGTCGCACCGGTGCCGCAGGGCGGCCAGCACGTTGTCGTACTCGGCGCTGAACACGTGCAGGGCGTTCAGCTGCTCGGGGCCGCGCAGTTTCGGTTCGACCTCCGCCACCAGCTCGGCCAGACAGTCCGAGGCCAGGTCCCGTACGGCGGTGAGCACGCCCTGCTCGGCAAGGCGTTCGGTGCCGTACTCCCGCAGGGTCTCCAGCATGCGGTAACGGCCCGCGTCGGGCGCCAGTTGCAGCAGGGACCGGTCGACCAGCGCCGCCAGCAGATCGGGGATCTCGCCGGGCGGAACCGGGGTGCCGGCACAGACCGCGGCCGCGGTGACCGGGGTGACGCCGCCGGGCAGCACGGAGACCCGTTCGGCCACCGTACGTTCGTGGTCGCCGAGCAGATCCCAGCTCCACGCGATCACGGCCCGCAGCGTGCGGTGGCGTGGCGCGGCGGTGCGGTTGCCCGTGGTGAGCAGGCGGAACCGGTCGGACAGCCCCGCGGTCAGCTCGCCCAGGGACAGCGTGCGCAGCCGGGCCGCGGCGAGTTCGAGCGCCAGCGGCATGCCGTCGAGGGCGGTCGTGACGTGCCGGATGTCGTCCAGCGTGGCCTCGTCGATGTCGAACCCCGGGCGTACGGCGGAAGCTCTCTCGGTGAAGAGGCGGACCGATGCCTTGCGCCGGGCCTGCTCGACCGTGTCGTCCGGCCCGGGCAGGGTGAGCGGTCCCAGCGGCACCAGCGCCTCGCCGTCGACCGCCAGCGGCTCGCGGCTGGTGGCCAGCACCCGGACCCCCGCACTGCGCGGCAGCAGCGTCGCGACCAGGTGCGCCACCGCGTCGATCAGGTGCTCGCAGTTGTCGACCACGAGCAGCGTCTCGCGGCCCTGCAGCTGTTCGGCCAGCACTTCGATCTCGCCCGCCTCGACCCGCAACTTGGCCGACGGATCGAACATCGCCCCGCCCCGCAACCCGACCGAGGTCAGCAGGGCCGCGCCCACCTTGGCCGGCTCGGTGACCGCGGCCAGGTCGACCAGCCAGGCGCCGTCGCGGTATTCGTGCCGCCGGCGCCGGGCCGCCTCGATCGCGAGCCGGGTCTTGCCCGCCCCGCCCGGCCCGAGCACCGTGACGAGCCGGCCCGTGACGAGCAGCGTGTCGATCCGCGCGAGGTCGTCGTCGCGCCCGACAAAACTGGTCAGCGGCGCCGGCAGGTTGCTGCGGACCTCCGGCGCCGGTTCCCGTTCGGCCCGCAGCAGCCGCACGTGACGCTCGCTGAGAGCAGCCCCCGGGTCGGCGCCGAGCCGGTCGGCCAGGGCCTCGCGCACGGTCTCGAAAAGAGCCAGCGCCTCAGCCTGCCGGCCCTGGGCGGCGAGCGCGTCCATCAGCAGCGCCGCGGCCCGCTCGTGCACCGGGTCGTCGACCAGCAGCCCGCTCAGCCGCGCAGCCGCCGCCGCGGGCCGGTCGAGCGCGAGTTCGGCCTCGGCCAGATCACCGACCGCCTCGGCCCGGATCAGCTCCAACCGGGTCGCCGCGCCCGCCACCGGTGACCCGCCCCAGAGCCCGACCGCTTCACCGAGCAGGCCGGCCGCCGCGCGCGGGTCCCCGGCCCTCAGACAGTCCCGCCCGGCCGCGGCCAGGCGTTCGAACCGCAGCGCGTCGACGTCGTCCGGGGCCACCTCGAGCCGGTAGCCGCCCGGCACCTGGTTGATGAGCCTCGGTGCCCCGAGCACCCGGCGCAGGCGCGACACCAGCGACTGCAGCGAGTTGGCCGGGTCGGCCGGCCCTTCCTCGGGCCACAGCGCGTCGACCAGCGCCGACGGATCCACGGCGCGGCCGCCGGCCAGAGCGAGCCGCACCAGGAGCCCGCGCAGACGGGCACCGGGAACCGGCACGACGGCGTCGTCGAGGCGCACCTCGAAGGCGCCCAGCAGCGTCACGCGTAACCGTGCCCCGTCCCCCACACCCTCGATCCTCCCGCGCGCGGCGCCCGGACCCAAACCCGGCCCTCTCAGCCGCCCCTCAGTGGCCTGCCCGATCGGCGGCGCCCGGTCCCACGCTCACCCGTCTCAGCCGCCCCTCAGCGGCCTGCCTGTTCGGCTGACGCCGGTCGCGCCGGGCCGGGCCGAGGATGGAGAGGAGACTGTCATGTCACAGTTCGTGATCTCCCGGACGCGTCGTGCGGCCGTCGCCTGTCTCGCCGGCCTGACCCTGTTCACGTCCGCCCCCGCTTTTTCTGCCGCCGCGGCCGTATCGCCCACGCCGGCCCAGATTCAGCGGCTGCTCGACCAGGTCGTCGCGGCCGGAGCTCCCGGAGCGATCGCCGTGGTGCGTACGGGCGGCCGGACGATCCGGCTCGCGGCCGGCCGCAGCGTTCTCGATCCGGCGGCACCGATGCGCCCGGGGCTCCGATCCCGCTTCGGGGGCGTCACCAAGTCGTACACCGCCACGGTCGTGCTGCAGCTGGTGGCCGAGCACCGCCTGTCGCTCGGCGACACCGTCGAGCGCCGGCTCCCCGGTGTGCTCCCCAACGGCGGCGCCATCACGATCCGCCAATTGCTGAACCACACCAGCGGCGTCTTCGACTACGTCCAGGACCCGCGAACACTCGCGCCCTACCTGGCCGGCGACCTCACGCGGATCTTCGACCCACGCGACGGGCTGCGCTACGCGGCCGAACACGGGCCGCTGTTCCCGCCCGGCACCGGGCTGGCCTACTCCAACACCAACTCGCTGCTGCTGGCGATGATCGTCGAGTCGGTGACCGGCCGCTCGTTCGCCACCGAGCTGCGCCGCCGGCTGTTCGTGCCGCTCGGACTGGCCGGCGCCGACTATCCGGACTCGTCGCCGATCGCCGGCCCGCATGTGCACGGCTACACACCCGACGCGCCGCCGATGGACATCACCGCGCTCAGCCCCACCCTCTACGGCGCCTCCGGGGCTCTCGTGTCGAACGCCGAGGACGTCGCCCGTTTCTTCCGGGCGCTGCTGCGCGGGCAGCTGCTGCCGGCCCGGGTGCTGGCCCAGATGAAGACCATCGACCCGGTGGCGACGGGCGGAACGCCGGACTCGGGAATCCTCGGCGGCGGCTGGGGCCTCGGCCTGCTGCGCGAGAGCTTCCCGTGCGGCACCGCGTGGGGGCACGACTCGGAGATCCCGGGCTACACAACCGCGGCGTGGAGCAGCCCGGACGCCGACCGGCAGGTGGTGGTCGTGGTGAACAGCTTCTACGACCACGACGCACCCGTGAACCAGGCCCTCCGGCGCCTCCTGATCACAGCCATGTGCGCCGGGTGAGCCGGGCTCCCGGCGGCTAGGGAACGGCCGCCGGGCCCTCTTGCGGCCGGACTTCCCACAGGTCATCGGCGATGAGCTGCGAACTCCGGCGGACCGCGGCCCGCACCGCCTCGGGCCAGGCCGTGCCCGACGACCAGCGAAGGCCGTCGAGGTCGACGTCCGACAGGTCGACCCCGCTCAGATCGGCCCCGCTGACGTCGCTGAGGGCGGCGAAGAGCTCGATCAGGCCGGCCAGGTCGACCTCGGCCGGCTCGATCGGATCCTGACACCGGAGGCGGACCGCCAGATCCACCACGCCCTGGTCGATTGCGCTCCGGAGGCTCGCCCGCAGCTGGTCGACTTGCCCGGCGAGGCGTTCGCGGTGCCGGGCGGCGTAGCCGTCCCCCCGGAACAGGATGTCCTCGATCGTGCGTCCGATGGCTTCCGCGTGGTCCGACACGAAGAAGATGGCGGCGTCCTCGGCCAGGTCGCCGACGGCCCGGATCTCGAGGGACACGCGGTGGACACGGTTGCGGGCAAGCGCCTCGAGGTCTTCGCGACGGATCTGGGTTTCGCGGCCGGAGACGCCGTCGCGCTGATCGATGAACTCCCCGATCTCGTCGATGTGACGCCGCGCCCGTTCGGTGGCTTCGAGCGCCCGGTTCCGCAGGAGCAGCCCCTTCACCGCGGCACGCGACAGCAGCCGCCGCTGGGCGGGGTTCACCCGGGCCGCCGAGATGAGACACGTCAGAGAATTCTCACGAGCGGCGGCCCGGGCGCTGTCGTCGATGTCGTCCGGGGGAGGAGCGGTCCCGGCCACGATCTGCGCCAGCCCGGCCTCGAGATCCAGCAGTTCGATGAGGTCACCGGTGGTGGCCGCGGCGGCCTGGGGGAACTCGGCGTCCCGCAGGCCGGACTCGACGTCGATCACCGCGGCCAGGTCGTCGATCAGGGCCGTGTGTCCGTCGTCGAGCCAGCGGTCGATGGCCTGGACCGCCTTCCTCTCCCGTTCCAGCACTGTGGCCTGCTCGGGCGTCAGCGATGCGGGCAACTCGTTCCGGGTCAGCTCGATCCGCTGAAGTTCGACCGGTAGGTCGGCCCACCAGCGCGCGGCCTGATAACCGCTTCCGAGCCGGCCGGAGCGCATCTCGCCCGTCCGCGTCACGTCGTTCTCACTCATGGTCGGCTCCTCCCGTGTGGCCGTCTCCACGCGTGAGAAGCAGAGCGACGGCTCGGCGGGCCAGCCGGAGACTGCTTCGTACGGCATCCGGCGTCATCTTGAGCTCAGCGGCGATCTCGGTCGGCGAATTGCCTTCGAGGGTCCACGCGAGTACCTGACGCTGCCGGCTCGGCAACTGGTCGAGGATCGCGATGATGTCGTGCCGCTGTTCCCACTCCGCGATGTCGGATCTCGCCCGGAGCAACGGAGTGGCCTCGCTCGGATCCACCGTTGTCACGTGTTCGGTGCGGGCCACCCTCCGCGCCCAGAGCCGGGATGCGACCCGCCTGGTCCAAGCGTCGGGATAGGTGATCCGTTCCCACTGGGTATAAGCGTGGATCATGGTTTCCTGAGCGATGTCGGCGGCGTCCGGAACGGGAACTCCTTGGTAGCGGAGGAATCCGACGAGCCTCGGGACCAGGCGCCGATATTCCTCGGCGAATCCTGGTGCCGTCTTCTCGCCGGAATGGATCTCTTGCGCGGTGGATGTTTCCGGTGCGAGCGCCGATCTCATCGGCTCCGGATCATTCATGACCGCCCGATTTCCCGGCCGCTGCGGGGAGGACGACCGTGACCCGGGAGCCGTCCGAACGGCACTCCTGGATGCGGCCTCCGGCAGGCAAGGCGGCGACCAGTCTCGCGAGCGTCCGCGCTCGAGCGTCCTCATTGCGTATCCGAACGCGCATGTGGATCTCCATGGCCATGATTCCGAGAAACTGACCCGCCATCAACGTAGTTGCCGCGGATTCGGGATCCAACAGTTCGATCATGGGGTAGCCCTTCAGTTCGCCTCCGTCTATGTGAGTAGTGGCCCGGCACCGGCAAGATCGTGAATTCCCGCGCCGAATTTGTCCTGTGCCGTGGGCGGGTGGGGCTGTCGTGCGGGGGAGGGAGGTGCGCCGGGCGGCGTTCTGGTTCAGACTGATAGATCCAGGTACCTGAATCTATGGGGGAGTCGCGCGGAACGTCGCGAAAGTGTGGTGAGGACCGATGCCGGTGGGCCGTCGGGCCGCGGCCGCGGGGCCGTACGGGGCTGCCGTTCTGGCGGCGATTGTGCTGGTCGCGACGACATTGTGGGGGCACGACGGGGACGGGTTCGGCAACGGGCGGCAGCTGCGGATCATGGTGCCGGCCGCGCCCGGAGGTGGCTGGGACCAGACCGCCCGTGAGATGCAGGCCGCGCTGCGCGGGGAGGTGGGGCGCACCGAGGTCGCCAACGTGGCCGGGGGCGGCGGCACGATCGGGCTCAGCCAGTTCGTCCGGCACGAGGGGGACCCGACCCGGCTCATGGTGACGGGGCTGGTCATGGTCGGTGCCGTCGAGAGCAATGACTCGCCGGTCGGGGTGGACCGCACCACACCCCTGGCCCGGCTCGTCACCGACCACCAGGTGATCGTGGTGCCGGTGTCGTCGCCGGTGCGGACCGTGGCCGACCTGGTCGCACGGATGCGGCAGGACCCGGGGTCGGTGTCGTTCGCGGGCGGCCCGGCCGGGGGCATCGGGCAGATCCTGGCCGGGATGATCGCCGACACGATCGGGGTGGATCCGGCGCGGGTCAGCTACCTGGCGCACCCCGGCGCCGGTGAGGCGCTGTCGACGGTGCTCTCGGGGCGCGCGACCGTCGGCGTCGCCGGGGTGTCGGAGATGCAAGGGCAGATCAGGGCGGGCACCGTACGGGCGGTGGCCGTCTCCAGTCCGCGGCGGCTGCCCACCCTGCCCGACGTCCCCACGCTCGGGGAACGGGGCGTCGACGTGGAACTCGCCAACTGGCGTGGCGTGGTGGCCCCGCCCGGCATCGGCCCCGACGACGAGCGGCGGCTGGAAGACCTTCTCGTCCGCATGACCCGCACCGCGGCCTGGCGGGAGACCCTGCGGCGGCGGGGCTGGACCGAGGCCACCCTGACCGGGGACCAGTTCCGGCAGTACATCGAGCGGGAACGCCGTACGGTCACCCGGGTCCTCGTGCTGATGGGTCTGGCGTGAACCGTCCCCCGGGCCCCGAGCAGCGGGCCTCGGCGTTGCTGGGCCTGCTCATGGTCGTCGCCGGCGTGGTCGTGCTCGTCGACGCGGCCCGGTTGCCGGGCTCGGACGAGGCGCTCGGCCCGGCCGCGGCGCCCACCCTGATCGGCGTGCTGCTCGGCCTGCTCGGCGGTGGTCTGCTCGTCCAGGCGCGGGGCTCCCTGCGTACGGGAAACGGAAAACCCCGCCGTTTGTGGCGTCTGACCGCGCTCGTGGCCACGCTGCTCGCCTTCGCGTTCCTGCTGCCGATCATGGGGTTCGTCTTCTGCGCCGCGGTCCTGTTCGTCAGCGCCGCACTGCTGCTCGGGGCGCCGCATCCCGCGCGCGTGGTGGCGTACGGATGGACCTTGGCGGTTGTCGTCTTTCTGGTCTTCGACGTGCTGATCGGGCTGTCGCTGCCGGCCGGGCCGTGGGGGTTCTGAGGTGGGCTTCGCGGACGCGCTGGCCCCCGCGAACCTGCTGTGGGCGCTGGTCGGCGTCACGATCGGCGTGGCCGTCGGCGCGCTGCCCGGCATCGGTCCCGCGCCGGCCGTCGCGCTGCTGCTGCCGCTGACGTTCCGGCTCGACCCGACGGCTGCGCTGATCATGTTCGCGGGCGTCTACTACGGCGGTTCGAGCGCCTCCGTCCTGCTCGGCACGCACGCATCGTTGGAGGTCAACCGGGTGGCGCCGATCGGCCGCTTCGTCGGGGGCACCATCGGCGCCGTCGCGCTCCTGGTGGCCGCACCGTTCGTAGCCGGCATCGCGGTCCACTTCGGCCCGCCCGAATACGTGGCCCTGATGGCGGTGGTGTTCGCGACGGTCAGCGCGCTCGCCGGCCCGAGCCTGCTCAAGGGCGCAGCGAGCCTGGTCATCGGCGCCGCGATCGGCCTGGTCGGTCAGAACCGGCTCACGTTCGGGATGCCGTCGCTGTTCGACGGCATCGACGTGGTCGTGGTGGTGATCGCGTTGTTCGCGCTCGGCGGGACGTTCGCCCATCTCGTCGAGGGCACGGGGGAGAGCCGGTTCGAGCCCGTACGGGGTAAGCCAGTGCTCTCGCGCGAAGACTTCCGCCGCTCGTGGCCGGCGTGGCTGCGCGGCACCGCGCTCGGATTTCCGTTCGGCGCCAAGGTGTCGGCCTACCTCAGCTACCGGGTCGAGAAGCGGCTCTCCCGGAATTCCGGCGCGATCGAGGGCGTCGCCGGTCCGGCGGCCGCGTTGTCGGCGGCCTCCGTGGGCGCGCTGCTTCCATTGCTCGCGATCGGCCTGCCCACCTCGGCGACGGCCGCCGTCATCCTCACGGCCTTCCCGTCGTACGGGCTGCAACCCGGCCCGCAACTCTTCAGCGAATCCGGGGATCTGGTGTGGGCACTTATCGCCTCGCTGTTCGTCGGCCACATCCTGTTGCTCGCGCTCACCCTGTCGCCGGCGCGCGTGCGGTTGCCGACCATTCCCGCGTACGGGATCCACGCCGGTGTCCTGGTTTTCGCCTGCCTGGGGGCGTTCGCCGCCGGCGGGACGATCGCCGCCTTGGTCGTGCTCACCGCGCTCGGCCTGGTCGGCCTGCTCATGCGGGAGGCCGGCGTCCCCGTCGCGCCGGCCGTGGTCGGTCTGGTCCTGGCGCCGTCGGCCGAACAGCAGTTGCGGCGGGCCCTGGCATCGTCCGAGGGGGACTGGACCGTGCTGGTGTCCTCGCCGCTGACCGTGACCCTGTGGATCGTGGCCGTGCTGGTCTTGCTGACGCCGTTGGTTGTCGCTCTCCGTGCGTCGCGCCGTTCTTGACGGCCCGCCGTTCCCCGCCCCGATGTTCCGGGCCGTGTCTGGTTCGCGTCTCCCGGGCCGTTGTTTGTTCCGGGTCTCCGGCGTCGCTCTTTGCGCGTCGCCCGCGGGTTCGCTCTTAGCTCGCGGCCCGCGGGTTGGCTCGTGGCTCGAGGCCCGCGGGTTGGCTCTTAGCTCTGCGACTCCGGGGCCGCGTGGCGCCCCTGGCTCTCGGCGGCCGCCCGGCGCTCCAACTCTTCGTCCTTCAACAGATACTTCTTGATGTTGACGGTGGAGCGCTCGCCGAGATCGTCCGGCTTCGCCGCGTGCCGGCCGGACTGCTGATTGCTGTCGGTCATGACCGCAGAACCTACCCTCCGCACGCGCGACTGCAAAACATCGACAGGCACCGAACTGATAGATCACCTTAAATTCCCCGGCGCCGCTGGATCTTCGCCGCCGCCGCAGCCCCGCTCACTCACGGACGCCGCTGCTGCTCAGGCCACCCATCCATCATCGTCATAGCTCTCAGTGACGGACCCGTCTCGCTCAACTCCACCGGCGCGCACCGCCCGTCACCAATGCCGACGGGCAGGAACAGACATTTTTCGTCCGCCCCGCCACCGTGAGCAACGCACACTTCCGTCATCGCTGAGCAAATACGCAGTCACTGCATGTAGTTGTTTCAGCGGTGGGTGGGACGGGGTGGTTTGCGCGGCGGTTTGGCGAGGTGGTTTTTCGCGGCGGGGTGGGCGAAGTGGTTTCAGCGGCGGGGTGGGCGAGCAGGTCGAGGTGATCAAGGCCCAAGTCGCTCCCCAGCCGACCGGTCTCACCCCCGGAGGCGACGGCCCTCCCTGGCGGTCGGCCCTCCCTGGCGGTCGGCACTGCTTGGCCGTCGGCACCCCCTAGCTGTCCCCACCCATAGCCCGCCCTCCCAGGGGGCCACCACCAGCGATCTGATTGTTGCGCTTCCAGCCGATCTCTGCCGACGCCCCTGTGGACAACCTCGAACTGTGGACAACCCATCGTTGATCGACAGGGATCTGACCTGGACGTTTCCGAATTCTTGCTCGCTGCCGCTTTGAGTGATCTCTGGAGGGCGGGCGCAATGATCCCGCTGTTGTTACCGCCGAGGGGCCGCAGGTAGCTGGGCTGGTCGTGGACGCTCGCGGTGGTGCCTGGCTGGGCCGGATGCCAGGCGCGGTGGCGTCGTGGTTGAGCCGGCTGCGGCCACTCGCGGTGATGCCTAGCTTGGCCCGATGCCAGGCGCGACGGTGTCGTGGCTGGGGCTGGGGTGCGGCCGCTGAGTTCGGACTCGCCGGCCAAGCGCTCCACGTGGGGTACCGCGAGCGCGCCGAACTGGCCGGTGAACCCGTCGCGGTGGATGGCCGGGCTGCAGCACTCAGCGAAGAGCTGTTCGGGGCTTCTGTGGGGCGCCGTGCCGACAATCGCGTCCCGGAACTCTCGCGGTGGGCGAGCGGTCGGCGGCAACCGCGCCGGCCCGCGAGGCAGCGCCCGGGATTGTTTGGGGGTTCTTAAGGCGGCCCCCGTGCCCTAGGCTCGGCCGATGACCGAAGCCTTTGACAACGGACGGCCGCATCCGGCGCGGGTCTACGACTATCTGCTGGGCGGCAAGGACAACTTTGCCGCGGATCGGGCTGCTGCTGAGCAAGGGATCAAGGTCAATCCGAACGCCGTGACGGCGCCTCGGCAGAATCGGGCGTTTCTCCGGCGCAGCGTGAACTATCTGGCTCAGCGCGGGGTTCGGCAGTTCCTCGACATCGGCACGGGGCTGCCCACCAAACCCACCGTGCACGAGGTTGCCCAGCGGGTCGAACCGGCCGCCCGCGTGGTCTACGCCGACAACGACCCGCTCGTGCTGGCCCACGCGCGGGCCCTGCTCACGGGATCACCCGAGGGACGCACCTGTTATGTGGACGCCGACCTGCGCGAACCGCGGCGGATCCTCGAGTCGGCCGAGCTGCGCGAGACGCTCGATCTCGAGCAACCGGTGGGTCTGCTGCTGTTCGCGGTTCTGCACTTCATCGAGGACGACCACGACCCGTACGGGATCGTCAAAGAACTGATGAGCGCCCTGCCCAGTGGCAGCTTCCTCGTCGTCTCGCACCTCACGGCCGACTACGACCCGGAAGCCTGGGGGCGGTTCACCGAGGTCATGCGGAACCAGGGCATGGTGTCGCGGCTGCGGTCACAGGCCGAGGTGGGCCGCTTCTTCGACGGGCTCGAGATGGTCGAGCCGGGTGTCGTCCCCATCCTGAGCTGGCGCCCCGACGAAGACGTCCCCTTCACCGACGCCCAGGTCTCCCTCTACGGCGGCATCGGGAAGAAGCCCTGAGTCCAGGAACTCGGTGACCATCGGCGCCAGCATTGCGGCCCGGTGCGGCAGCGACGTGTGGGTGGTTGCGGGCAGCACGGCCAGACGGCACGACGGCAGCCCGGACAGGTCGCCGGGCACCGCGCCGCCGAGGAGCCGGAACATTCGTACGGCGTGTTCGGGCCGGACGATGTCGGAGTCGCCGACCACGATCAGGGCCGGCGCGCTCAGGCCCCGGATCTGGTCCGGCGTCCACTGCGGCAGGTTCGCGTCCAGCACCTTCATCTTCGTGACCAGCCGATGCCAGCCGGCCGGGTCGGGCGCGCGCCGTACGTAGTCGTCGTGGAGCTCCGAGCCGTACAGGTGCTCGGGTCGCAGGTCCTGGATGCCGTCGAGCAGGCCCGGATGCAGGCCGCCGTGGTCGAAACTGACCGACGCCAGCACCAGCCGCCCGACCCGGCGCGGATGGTCGGTGCCGAGCCGCAGCGCGACGGCCGCGCCCAGGCTCCAGCCGAACACGTCGGCCCGTTCCACGCCGAGCCGGTCCAGTACCGCCACCACGTCGTCGGCGAACGCCTCGACGGTGAACGGGCGGTCGATGTCGGGGGTGCGGCCGTGCCCCTGCAACTCGACCGCGATCACCCGCCGGGTCGCGGCCAGCCGGGGCAGGATCGGGCCGAACGACGTACGGATCCCGGACAGCGCGCCGTGCACCAGAACCACCGGCCGGCCCGGGCCGCAGCCGTGTTCTTCGAGGTAGAGGTCCATGCGCTCAGGGTGTGCGAGGACGCTTACGGCAGACTTACCACTCGTGCGCTTCGGGATCCTCGGTCCGCTCGCCGTCACGACCGACGACGGTGGGCCCGTCGTCGTGCCGGGGGCGAAGGTACGGATGCTGCTGGCCGTCCTGCTCGCGAACCGCAACCGGGTGGTGTCGGCCGACCGGCTCATCGACGACCTGTGGGGTGACGACGCGCCCGCGAACCCGGGCGCGGCCCTGCAGGTGCGGGTCTCGCAGCTGCGCAAGGCGCTCAACGACGCCGAGCCGGGCGCCCGTGACCTGGTCGAATCCTGTCCGCCCGGCTATCGGCTGCGGGCCGGCGAGGTGGACGCCGACCAATTCACGGCGCTGGCCGACTCGACCGACGCCGACCCGCTGTCCGCGGCCCTGGAACTGTGGCGCGGGCAGGCGTACGCCGATGTCGCCGACCAGGAGTTCGCGCGGGCCGAAGCGTCCCGGTTGACCGAGCAGCGCTTGGTCGTGCACGAGCGCCTGGCCGCGGCCCGGCTGGCCCGCGGCGAGCACGACCTGGTCGCCGCCGATCTGGCCGCGCTGGTCGACCGGCATCCGCTGCGCGAGGGGCTGCGGGCACTGCAGATCCGGGCCCTGTACGCCTCCGGTCGCCAGGCCGAGGCTCTGGAGAGTTACGCCGGGCTCCGCGAACACCTGGCCGACGAGCTGGGCCTCGACCCCGGCCCGGAGCTGGTCGCGCTGCATCGGCAGATCCTCGACCAGGACCCGGCTCTCAGCGCCACCCCCAAGGCCGCGATCGTCCGCAACAGCCTGCCCGCCCAGCTCGACGAGCTGATCGGTCGCGCCGAGGCCCTGACCGAGCTGCGCGCGCTTGTCCCCAGCAGCCGGCTGCTCACACTGGTCGGCCCGGGTGGTGTGGGCAAGACGCGCCTGGCCGTGGCGGTGGCGGCCGAGCTCGAAGCGGCCGTGTTCGTGGAGCTGGCGCCGCTTCCGGCCGGCGACACCCGGGTGGCCGAGCACGTGCTGGGTGTGCTCGGCCGGCACGAGGCTCCGGGCGCGACCGTCGACGCCACCGAACGGCTGGTCTCGGCGTTGCGCGAAACCGGCACGGTGCTCGTTCTGGACAACTGCGAGCACGTCGTCGAGCCGGCTGCCGAGCTGGCCGGCCGGCTGATCAGAGAAGGCGTCCGCGTGCTGGCCACCAGCCGGGAGCCGCTGCGCGTGGCCGGCGAGCGCATCTGGGATGTCGGGCCCCTGGCCGTGCCGGACGACCCCCGAAGCCTTGATTCCGTACGGCGTTCCGCCGCGGCCCGCCTCTTCATGGCCCGAGCCGCGGCGCAGCAGCGCGGGTTCCAGCTCGACGAGCGCACCGCGCCCGCCGTGGCCCGGCTCTGCCGTCGGCTGGACGGCCTGCCGCTCGCCCTCGAACTCGCCGCCACCCGCGTCCGCGCCCTCGGCGTGCAGGGTGTGGTCGACCGGCTCGGCGACCGTTTCGCGCTGCTCACCTCGAAACAGCGGGACGTGCCGGAACGGCAGCGCACCCTGACCGCGGTCATCGCCTGGAGCTGGGACCTGCTGCCGGCCGAGGACCAGCGGGCGCTGGCCCGGCTCTCGGTGTTCCGCGACGGCTGCACCCCGGAGGCGGCCGAGCGGGTCGGCGGCGCCGGTCTCGACACCGTGGACCGCCTGGTCGACCGGTCGCTGGTCGTGATGGAGGACGGGCCGCGCTACCGGCTGCTCGAGTCGGTCGCCGAGTTCGGCGCCGGGCAGCTCACCGGCACCGACGCCGACGAGCTGCGCGCCCGGCACACCGCGTACTACGTGGATCTGGCCGAACGCGCCGACCCCGAACTGCGCGGCCCGCGTCAGCGGGAGTGGCTGGCCGTGCTGGATGCCGAGCGGGCCAACCTGCGGGTGGCGCTGGAGAACGGGGGTGGGCTGCGCCTGGCCCTGGCCCTGTGCTGGTACCTCTATCTGCGGGGCCGGCTCAGCGAGGCTCGGCTGGCCCTGGCGATGAGCGGCCGCCCGGACGAGGAGCGGCGGGCGGCGCCCTGGCGGCTCGGATTCGCGCTGCTGCAAGGCGATCCAGTTCCCGACACCGTACGGAAGAACCTCCCTGACGCCGTACGGGAGAAGGCGCCGGAAACCGGGCGGGCCGACTGGTTCGTGGCGCACGCTGTGCTCGAACGCGGCGACCTGGCACTGGCCGGCGCTCTGCTGGCGGGGGAGTTCGACGGGCCCTGGACCGAGGCGGCCGCGCTGACCAGCCGCGCGATGATCGCCCACGCGGCCGGTGACCTGAGTGCCCTCGAAACCACGGCGACCCGGGCCGACGTGCTCTTCGCCGGGCTGGGGGACCGGTGGGGCCGGCTGCGGGCCGCCGACTGGCTGGGCGGGCTGGCCGACATGCGCGGCGAGGCGGACCGGGCGGCCGCGCTGAACCGGGAGGCGCTGCGCTGGGCCGAGGAGCTCGAACTGTGGCCCGAGGTCGCGGCCAAGCTGTCCTGGCTGGCGTGGCTGGCCGTGCAGTCCCGGGAGTACGAGCAGGGCCGCGAGCTGGCCGAGCGCGCCTACCGGATGACGGTCGAGCAGGGCGCTCCGACCGCGGTCGTGTTCGCGGAGATGTGTCTCGGCATGGCCGCCCGGCGGTCCGGGCGTCTCGACGTGGCCGTGCGGCACCTGTCGCGGATCGCCGACGAGGGCCGGACCGCGCCGCAGCCGGCGCTGTACCTGCCGATGGTGCTGGTCGAGCTGGGCTACGCGGCCGAGCTGCTCGGCGATGCGGAGAAGGCCCGGGCGCTGCACACCGAGGCCTACCAGGCGGCCGAGGAGATGGGCGCGCCGCGCGACACCATCGGCGCGCTGGAGGGGCTGGCCGCGGTGAGCGAACCGGAGGAGGGCGCCCGGTTGCTCGGGGTGGCCGCCGCGGCCCGCGAGAAGCACGCGACCCCGCCCGCCCCGGCCGAGCTCGACGAGATCGGCCGGGTGACCGCGCGCCTGGTCGCCGCCCTGGGCCGGCCGCGCTTCGACGAGCTGGTCAGCGCGGGCGGTACGTCGCCACGATGACGCCGTTGGTGAAGACCTTCGTGCCGATCAGCTCGAACGTGGCTTTCACATCCTTGAGCGCACTGGTCAGGTTGGCACTGCCCTCCAGCACCGGGTGGATCCAGAAGTGCACCTCGTCGACCAGCCCGGCCTTGAGCAGCGTGGCGGTGACCTCGCCGAAGCCGTACTGGATGATGTTCTGGCCGTCCTGAGCCTTGAGCGCGGTGACCGCCTCGACCAGGTCGCCCTGCAGCACCTCGGTGTTGTTCCACGTCGGGTCGGTCAGGGTGGTCGAGGCGACGTACTTCTTGACGTGGTTGAAGTAGGCGGCGCCGGTGCTCGGGTCGCTCTCGTCCATGGCCGGCCAGGCCACCGACATGCCGTCGTAGGTGGCCCGGCCCATCAGCATCGCGTCGGCGTCGCCGGTCAGCTCGGCCGCCAGGGCCGCCGCCTCCTCGGCGAAGTAGGGCGAGGTCCAGACCGGGTTCTCGATGACACCGTCGAGGGTGATGTAGGTCGAGTTGATCAGCTTGCGCATCGTGGGCTCCCAGGGGTCGTTGGTGACACCCGGAACACTGCCCGAGCCCGCTTACGGTTTCCTTCCGGTGCCGTCGAAAGCCGGCGGGGTCAGCTGGGTCTCGAGGCCGTCGAGCAGGCGCTGCAGGCCGTACTCCAGCAGCGTGTCGAGGTCGAAGTCGTGATCCTCGCCGGTGATGAAACGGGCCATCAGCGGCAGCTTGCCGGTCGCCAGCACCTCGGTGAAGCGTTGCTGCTGCGAGTCGAGCCATTCCAGGTCGGTCATCCCGGTCTCCTGCTCGGCCTGCGCCTCCTCCTCCAGGTTGACCGCGGTTCCCCGTACGTAATTGGCCACCGTGACCGCCGCCCGGAACTGGATCCTGGGGTCGAGCCCGAAACCGTCCAGGGCCCGCATCGTCCACTCGGTGTGGGCCATCGCGTTCGGCGCCAGCAGCGGGCGGGTGAACGAGACCGCCATCGCCAGCCACGTGTGCCGCCGGTACATCGACCACTGCAACCGGGCCAGGGCCTCGACGCAGGCCCGCCAGCCGTCCCTCTCGGCCGACATCAGCGGCGGGGGCGGGTTGGCCGCCATCACCTTGTCCATCATCAGCAGCACGAGTTCCTCCTTGTCGGCCACGTGCCGATAGACCGACATGGTGGGGATGCCCAGCTCACCGGCGAGGCGCCGCATCGACAGGCCGGCCAGGCCCTCGCTGTCGGCGATCGTGATGGCGGTGCGGACGACCAGGTCGCGGTCGGGGCCTGTGCCGGCGGGCCGGGCGCCGACCGCTACGACCGTGCCCACCCCGGGTCTCGTACGGACCAGGCCCTCCTCCCGCAGCAGCGTGATCACCTTGGTCGCGGTGGCCATCGCGACCCCGTACTCGGCCATGATCTGGCGGGTCGACATGATGCGCTCGCCCGGGGCGGGTTCGCCGGCGGCGATGCGCGCGGCGATCTCGTCGGCGATCCGGCGATAGACACTCATGCGGGCCCTCCCTAGTGCACTAGTGCATTCGAAGCTAGTGCACTAGGCGGATACGGGTGCTAGCACTACCGCTTTCCGATGTAGTGCGTTCGTACGGTGTATCCATGACAGACATCGTCAGAGTAGAACATCTGTACAAGACGTACGAGGGTGGCGTCACCGCTTTGGACGGCGTCACGGCCGGGTTCCCCGCGGGCAGTTTCACCGCCGTGATGGGACCGTCCGGTTCCGGCAAGAGCACGCTGCTGCACTGCGCGGCGGGGCTCGACCGGCCGACCGGGGGTCGCGTGTTCATCGACGGCGCCGAGCTGACGGCCACCAAGGACACACCCATGACGAAGTTCCGCCGTACGAGGGTGGGGTTCGTCTTCCAGGACTACAACCTGCTGCCGTCGCTCACCGTCGAGCAGAACACTGTGCTCTCGCTGCGCCTGGCCGGCCGCCGTCCGGATCGCAAGCGGGTGCGCGCGGTGCTCGAACAGCTCGGGCTGGGGGACCGGACGGGCGAACTGCCGGAGCGTCTCTCGGGCGGGCAGCGGCAGCGCGTGGCCGTGGCCCGGGCGCTGGTCACCGAGCCCGCGGTCATCTTCGCCGACGAGCCCACCGGCGCGCTCGACCTGCGCAGCGCCCGCGAGGTGCTGACGCTGCTGCGGTCCGTCGTGCACGAGCACCGACGCACGGTGGTCATGGTCACCCACGATCCGGTCGCCGCCGCGTACGCGGACTCGGTCGTCTTCCTGGCCGACGGCCGGCTGGCCGGATCGCTGGCCGCGCCCACCGCCGACGCCGTGGCCGAGCGCCTGGCCCACCTCGGTGACCGTCTGCGGGCGGTGCCGGCATGATCGCCGTCGCGCTGCGCAACCTGCGTCACCGTCCCGGCGGCTTCGTCGCCACCTTCCTCTCCGCGTTCCTCGGGGCCGCGCTGATCATGGCGTTCGCGTCGCTGATCGACACCGCCTCCGGGGTCTCCGCCGCCGACGGCAACGAATCGCTGGTCACCACGGCCAGCGTCGGCGGCGGCTGGTGCCTGGTCATCGTCGCGTTCGCCGTGACCTCGACGCTCACCCTGGCCGTCCG
This sequence comes from Paractinoplanes ovalisporus, assembly GCF_016834655.1. Taxonomy (GTDB): domain Bacteria; phylum Actinomycetota; class Actinomycetes; order Mycobacteriales; family Micromonosporaceae; genus Actinoplanes; species Actinoplanes ovalisporus. The sequence continues at coordinate 792,236 of NZ_JAENHP010000001.1, read as the reverse complement.
GCAGCGCTCCGAGCAGATCGCGCTGCTGCGCCGGGCCGGGGCCACCGGTCCCCAGCTGCGCCGGATGGTCGTGGGGGAAGCCGTGACGGTCGCCGTGGTCGCCTCGGCGGTCGCGGTACCGGTCGGCTGGCTGCTCGGGCGGGTGCTGGTCTCCCTGCTGCAGGACACCGGGCAGGTCGCGGAGACGGTCGGCGCCGCCTTCGGCCCGATCGCGCTCGGAGCCGGTTTCGGGGTCACGCTCGCGGGTTCGCTGGCGGCCGGGATCGCCACCGCCCGGCGCACCTCGTCGGCGTCGGCCCGTCGCGAGCGGCCCCGGCTGCGCCGCATCGGGGCCGGCCTGATGCTGCTGGCCGGCGCCAACTGCGCGGTGCTGACCGCGACCCTGATGGACGGCAAAGGCATCGACGCCATGCAGACGGCCGGGCAGGCGGGCATCTGGGCGTCGATCGGCCTGGCCCTGCTCGCCCCCGAGCTGCTGCGCCTGGTCACGGTCGTTCTGGGTCCACTCTTACGGGTCCTCGGGGTGCCCGGCTCGCTGGCGGTGACCGGGGTGCACGCCCGGACCCGGTCGCTCGCCTCCGCGGTCATGCCGGTGCTGCTGTTCACCGGCATCGCCACCGCCACCGTCTATATGCAGGGGATCGAGGATCGGGCGGCGGAGGGCCAGATCCAGCCCGAGTACGCGCAGGACATCCAGACCCTGAACTACGTGGTGGTCGGCATGATCACGCTGTTCGTGGCCATCATGCTGGTGAACACGCTGGTCGCGGCGACCGCCCACCGCCGGCGCGAGTTCGCCCAGCAGCGTCTGGCCGGCGCCACCCGGGGCCAGCTGCTGGCGATGGTCTCGCTCGAAGGGGTGCTGATCACCGTGACCGGCGTGCTCGGCGGCCTCGCGGCCTCGATGTTCACGATCCTGCCGTTCGGCTCGGCCCGGGCCGGTCAGGTGTGGCCCGACGTGTCCCCGGTGGCGTTCGCGCTCATCGCCGCGGCGGCGGTCGCGCTCACCGGGTTCGCCACGGTCCAGACCACCCGCCGTACGGTCCGGGGCCCGGCCGTCAGTGCGGTCAGGGCTTGATGTTCTCGAGGTCGGCCAGCAGGCTCGGGTGGGTCGGTTCCCATCCGAGCTGCCGGCGTGTGAAGGTGCTGGTCGAGGGCTGGTCGGTCGCGAAGATCGGGCCGAGCGGTCCGTACGTCTCCTCCGGAACCGATTCGACCGGCAGCCCCAGGCGGCGGCCGATGACCTCGGCGATGTCCCGGACGGCGTCCCCCTCGTCGGCCACCGCGTGCCAGGCGGTGCCGGCCGGTGCCTTCTCCAGGGCCAGCCGGAAGAGCACGGCGGCGTCGAGCGCGTGCACGGCCGGCCAGCGCTGGGTGCCGTCGCCGGGATAGCCGGAGACGCCGGTCCGGCGGGCGATCTGGGTCAGCAGCCCCGCGAATCCGCCGTCGCCCGCGTTGTGCACCGTGCGCGGCATCCGGACGGCCGAACTGCGGACCCCGCGCGAGGCCAGGTCGAGCACCCCGATGACCGAGCGGCCGCGACCGCCGACCGGTCCCTCGGTCGGCACCTGGTCGGCCTCGGTCGAGGCGCGGCCCGGCACCCACGGCGTACCCGAAACCGTGACGAACGGCCGGTTGCTGCCGATAAGTTCCTCGCCGATGGCGGCCACGGCGGCGCCCTCCTCGGCCACCGACCGGGCCACCGCCTCGGCGCTGCTGAAGTCGTTGCCGAAGGCCAGGTGGATCGCGCCCTCGCTGCGGGCGGCGCCGGCCCGGATCGCGTCGAGGTCGGCCAGGCCGCCCCGGATGACCTCGGCCCCAGCTGCCTCGGCGGCCGCCGCGGAGGCGTCGGAGCGGGCCAGCGCGAGAACGGTGTGGCCGTGCGCGAGCAGTTCGGCGACGACGGCGGAACCGATCAGGCCGGTGCCGCCGGTGATGAAGACGTGCATGGGACGCTCCTAGTGATGGGACTCTTGTCCCGTCACGCTAGCACGATGACGGGACAAAGGTCCCGTCACTATGATGGTGGTCATGGCTCGTTGGGAACCCGGAGCGCGGGAGCGCCTCGTTCTGGCCGCGGTCGACCTGTTCGCCGAGCAGGGATACGACGCGACCACGGTGGCGCAGATCGCCGAGCGGGCCGGCGTCACCAAGAGCACCTTCTTCCGCCACTTCCCCGACAAGCGCGAACTGCTGGTCGCCGGGCAGGAGGCGCTGAGCCGGCTGCTGGCCGAAGGGGTCGCCGAGGCCCCCGCCGGGGCCGGGCCCCTCGAGGCGGTCGCCGCCGGGCTGGAGCGCGCGTCCGGGGCCATGGGGCCGATGAACCGCGAGCTGGGCCCCCGCATGAAGGCCGCCATCGCGGCCAGCGCCGAGCTGCAGGAACGCGATGCGCTCAAGAGCGTCAGCATGGCCGCCGCGCTGACCGGGGCGCTGGTCGCCCGGGGTGTGCCCGACGCGACGGCCGCCCTCGCCGGTGAGCTCGGCATGCTGGCCTTCAAACGGGGGTACGCCGCATGGTCCGAGGCCGCCGATGACGACCTGGCGCCCCACGCGCTGGCCGCCCTGGCCGAGCTGCGGGCCGCGACCGCAGCCCTGTGACGCGGCCCCTGAGGCCGTACTCCTAAGGTTGTGGTCATGGAATTCGCCGAACTGGGGTTGCGGCCCGAGCTTCTTCGCGCCCTGACCAGCCTCGGCTACGAGGAACCGACGCCGATCCAGCGCGAGGCCATCCCGCCGCTGGTCGAGGGCAACGACCTCGTGGGTCAGGCGGCCACCGGCACCGGCAAGACGGCCGCGTTCGCGCTGCCCGTGCTGCAGCGGCTGACCGCGGGCAAGCGCGCGGGCGGCCCGGCCGCGCTGGTGCTGGTGCCGACCCGGGAGCTGGCCGAACAGGTCTCCCAGGCGGTCCACCGCTATGGCCGCGACCTCGGCGTGCGGGTGCTGCCGGTCTATGGCGGGCAGCCGATCGGGCGCCAGTTGCAGGCGCTGGCCCGCGGCGTCGACGTCGTCGTGGGCACGCCGGGCCGGGTGCTCGACCACATCGAACGCGAGACCCTGCAGCTCGGCGACGTCGGGACGGTCGTGCTCGACGAGGCCGACGAGATGCTCGACATGGGTTTCGCCGAAGACATCGAGGCGATCCTGGCCGAGACCCCGGCCGAGCGGCAGACGGTGCTGTTCTCGGCCACGATGCCGCCCCGCATCGACAGCATCGCCCGCCGCCACCTGCGCGAACCCGTCCGCATCACGATGGGCCGCCAGGCTCCCGAACCGGGCGAGATGCCGCTGGTCAGGCAGAGCGCCTACATTGTCGCCCGCGCCCACCGCCCGGCCGCCCTGGGCCGCATCCTCGACGTCGAGGCGCCCTCGTCGGCGATCGTCTTCTGCCGCACCCGCGAAGAGGTCGACCAGGTCACCGAGACCCTGAACGGGCGCGGTTACCGGGCCGAGGCGCTGCACGGCGGCATGAGCCAGGACCAGCGCGACCGCGTCATGGGCCGGCTGCGCAGCGGCTCGACCGAGCTGCTGGTCGCGACCGACGTGGCGGCCCGCGGCCTCGACGTCGAACAGCTCACCCACGTGATCAACTTCAACGTGCCAGCGGCCCCCGAGGCGTACGTGCACCGCATCGGCCGGGTGGGCCGGGCCGGTCGCGAGGGTTCCGCGATCACGCTGGCCGAGCCCCGGGAACAGCGGATGCTCAAGGCCATCGAACGGCTCACCGGCCAGCGGATCACCCTGGAGAAGCTGCCGACCGTCACCGACCTGCGGGCCCGGCGGCTCGAGAACACCCGGACGGCGTTGCAGGCCAGCCTCGAGACGGACGACCTGGAACGGTTCCGGGTCGTGCTCGACTCGCTGGCCGACGAGTTCGACGTCGAGAACATCGCCCTGGCCGCGGTGAAGCTGCTGCACGAGGCGGCCGGCGGCGACGTCGACGAGGCCGAGATCCCGACGCCGTCGAGCGCGCCCAGCCGCCGCGAGCCGGGCCCGGGCCGCCGCGAGTCGACCCGCCCCGGCAACGCCCGCCCGTCGCAGGACGGCGTCACCCGCCTGTTCTTCGGCATCGGGCGGCGGGCCGGGCTGCGCCCGCAGGATCTGGTCGGCGCGATCGCCGGCGAGTCCGGGCTGAGCGCCCGCGAGATCGGGGCCATCCAGATCACCGACCGGTTCTCGCTGGTCGAGGTGCCCGAGCCGGCCGCCGACATGGTCATCTCGGCGATGCAGCGCAGCACGATCCGCGGTCGCCGCCCGACCGTGCGGCGGGAGCGGTTCGTCCGCTGACCCGTCAGCCGCCTCGGCCGCTGGGCGTTCCGTTGCGGTCGTTCCGGCCGGTGGGCGTTCCGCGCCGGGCGTTTCGGCGGCTGGGTATCCGTGCTGGGCGTTCCGCGGGACGCTCGGTAGGGCGTGAGCTCAGCCGAACGTGAACACGTACGCCTGGGCGCCGGCCTCGGTGAAGACGATCTCGAGGTGGCGCTCTCCGAACGGGCCCGGCTGGCGGATCAGCTGGTACATGCGGCCCTCGGTGAGCACACCGCGGCCGTCGGGGGCAGTGTCCTCGCCGTGGGCGTCGCCGGGCGGCTCGCCGTCGAGGAACACCTGGAACGGCACCGGGGAGGCGGGCGTGGTGAGCACCAGGTTGGCGTCGCGGGCCTCGAAGCGGAACGCGATGCTGCCGCCCGGGGCCTGCACGGAGGCGTATTCGCTGGTCAGCGCCCAGTCCCCGGCGAGCGCCCACTGGTTCGACCCGAGAAAACCCGGATAGCTGTACGCGTGCGGCCCGCCCACCGAGGCGGAGCGCTCGCCGCGGGCGTACCCGAGATAGGTCTCCGGTGTGCGCAACCGCTCCCAGTCGGCCTCGGCCTCGACACCGCGCGCCTCGACCACGGTCGCCGGCCGGGCCACGCCGAGCAGGCGCTGGATGGTCCGCTCGGTCTCGGCGTAGCGGCCCTCCCCGAAATGGGTGTCGCGGATCATCCCGTGCCGGTCGGCCAGATAGAGCGCCGGCCAGAAGTGGTTGTCGAACGCCTTCCACACCGCGTAGTCGCTGTCGACCACCACCGGATAGTCGATGCCACGGGTGGCGACGGCCCGGCGGATCAGATCGGGGTCGTGCTCGAAGGCGAACTCGGGCGTGTGCACCCCGACGACGACCAGACCGTCGTCGCGGTAGGCCCGCCACCAGGCCCGTCGCCAGGGCGCCGTGCGTAGCCAGTTGACGCAGGTCAGCGTCCAGAAGTCGTAGAGCACGACGTGACCGTCGAGGTCGCGGGGCCCGGAGTCGAGCCACTCGGCCTCGTCGAGCGAGGGTGCTCGCATGGCGCCTCCGCTGTCGGGTGCCGTTGGAGCCGAACTCGCCGAGCCTAGGCCCGGCCCGCTCGCGGAAAAGGCGCCCGGGGCGAAGGTGTGCAGACTGAGCACAATGGCCGTCAGGTCGGACCGCTGGGATACGCCGTTCGGCGACACGCGCGGCCCGCAGGAGTGAGCGGCGCAGCGCGGTGCCGGAGTACCGGTCAGGACACCCAGTTGCCTATCAGGGCGCCGCGGACGACAGGCCCGGGCTCTTCGCGGATCAGTGCTCGGGCGCTGATTCGTCCGCACGATCCGCGGCGGACTCCAGCGGCGGCGCGGGTGTGGTGGGTGGCTGCGCGGTTGGCGTGGAAAGAGGGTGTGCGGCCGCCGGGGCGTCCGACCGAGAGAGCGGCGTGGTGGGCGGCTGCAACGCGGGTGGGGCGGGCGCCTGTGTGGCGGACGGGACGGGCAGCGGGCCGGGGCGCGGGGGTGCGACCCGGCGGCGGCGCAGGCGGGGCCAGCGCTTGCCGAGCAGCAGGTAGGCCGCGTAGAAGACGGCGGCCACCGCGACCAGCACGCCCCGCCAGCCCTCGTGGATCACCAGCGGGGGAGCGGTCGACAGCAGCGCCATCGCCAGCACCAGGCGGTGTGTGGGCAGGCGTCCGGGGCCGCCGCCCCGTCGCCCCGCCGATGATCTCGTCCCGTTGCCCACCGAGGCCAGGTTAGACCCCGCTGCCCCGGACCCGGGTCATCCCCTCCAGGCGCCGGGCCCGGGGCAGCGTGGATCAGACGGCGAGCCACCGGTCGGCGGCCCGTAGATCAGACGGCGAGCCACCGGTCGGCGGCCCGTGGATCAGACGGCGGGTCGCCGACCGGCGGCCCCTGGGTCAGGCGGCGAGCCACCGGTCGGCGGCCCGTGGATCAGGCGGCGAGCCGGTAGCCGGCCGGACGCGTGGCGAAGGTCGCCCGGCCCTTCGTACGACTGCGCAGCTCGGTCGCGTAACCGAACAGCTCGGCCAGCGGCACCACCGCCGTCACCGACCCGGGTGTCGAGCCGGTGACCTGGCCGCGGCGGGCCGCGAGGTCGCCGAGCACCGTGCCCAGGGCGTCGGCCGGCGCGCTGACCGTCACGTCGGCGACCGGCTCCAGCCGCGCCATCGTGCACGCTGCCAGGGCCGCGCGCAGACCGGCCCGCCCGGCCGTCCGGAACGCCATCTCGGACGAGTCCTTCACGTGCGTGCCGCCGTCGGTCAGCGTGACCCGCAGCCCGGCCACCGGGTGACCGGCGAGCGGACCGTCGGCCAGTGCGTCCCGGCAGCCGGCCTCGACCGCCCGTACGTACTCGGCCGGTACCCGCCCGCCGGTCACCGTCGAGGCGAACTCGAAGCCGGTGTCCCCGGGCGGGAGGAGCGGCGTCACGTCGAGCACAATGTGGGCGAACTGGCCGGCCCCGCCGTCCTGCTTGACGTGCCGGTGCACGTGACCGGTCACGCCGCGCACGACGGTCTCCCGGTACGCCACCCGGGGACGCCCGACGTTCACGGCCACTCCGGCCTCGCGCAGCCTGGTCACGGCCACCTCCAGTTGCAACTCGCCCTGCCCGGACAGCAGCGTCTGCCCGTCCTCGGCCCCGACCCGTACGGAAAACTCCTCGGCCAGCGCCGCGAGCGCCGCCGGAAGCCGTTGCGCGTCGGCCCGGGTCCGGGGTTCGACCGCGACCGACACCAGAGGCGTGGCCGTCGCCGGAGCCTCGAGCAGCACGGGGTGCTCCCGGGTGGACAGCGTCGTCCCGGCCCGGGCCCGCTTGATCCCGGCCAGCGCGACGATGTCCCCCGCCTCGGCCCGGTCCAGGTCGGTGAGCCGGTCGGCCTGCACCCGCAGGACCCGCCCGGCGCGTTCGGTCCGGCCCTCGGCCGCGTCCCACACGGTGCCGCCCTTGACCAGCACGCCGTCGTAGACGCGGACGAACGTCAGCCGTCCCTGCCGGCCCGTCTGCACCTTGAACGCGAGCGCGGTCAGGGGAGCGGACGGGTCGCCGCCCGGCGCCGGGAGGTAGTCGACCACCGCGTCGAGCAGCGGTTCCACGCCGACGTTGCGATAGGCCGCGCCGCCCAGCACGACAACCGCCTCGCCCGAGATCGTGAGGTCCCGGAGCGCCGCTCTCAAGACAGTGTCCGAAATGTCACCAAGTTCCTCCAGGGCGGCCGGGTGCAGCTCCGCAACGGCCTCCTCCAAACGCTGCCGTGCCTCTCGCGCCGGCCCGAGATCGGCTGGTGCGGGAGCGTCGTTCCAGGTCAGAACCCGCATGGAGACCAGATCGACCACGCCGCCGGGGAACGGCCACTGCACGACCAGCGGAGTCACCCCGAGCCGGTCCCGCAGCGACTCCACGGCCAGGTCGAAGTCCGCGCCCGCCCGGTCCAGCTTGTTGACGAACGCGATCCGCGGCACCCCGTACCGGTCGGCCTGCCGCCACACGGCCTCGCTCTGCGGTTCGACCCCGGCCACGCCGTCGAACACGACCACGGCCCCGTCGAGCACCCGCAGCGACCGTTCGACCTCGTCGGTGAAGTCGACGTGCCCCGGGGTGTCGATCAGGTTCAGTTGTTCGCCGCGCCAGTCACAGCTGACCGCGGCCGAGAAGATGGTGATGCCACGCTCGCGCTCCTGCGGGTCGAAGTCGGTGACCGTGGTGCCGTCGTGCACCTCGCCGCGCTTGTAGGTGGCGCCGGTGAGGAACAGGATGCGTTCGGTCAGGGTGGTCTTGCCCGCGTCGACGTGGGCGAGGATGCCGATGTTGCGCATGGTTGAAGTGGACTTTCCGGGAGTTCCGTCGGATGGGCAGCGCCATCCCGCCGCGCGTGGGAAACGCGGTCAGGAACGTCCAGCCCCGGTGGCGCAGCCGAGGCTGGGCACACGGGACACGAGGAGGAGCGCGGTGCGGTGTCGCACGACGGCCTCCTCTGCGGACTCTCCGGGGCTTCCAGAAAAAGATCAACTGCTATTCACCGTACGGGGATTCGGCCGCGCGTGTCGAAGCATTTAGGGCTTGCCTCTTCCAGGTCACGCCGAGCAAGGCGGCGGTGACCAGGCTGATGCACACGTCGGAGAGCAGCGCCATCGCCGGCGTCGAAACCGCGTAGGTCGGCACCAGATAGGCGATCGCGGCCGAGACGACGAGTCCGGCCCCCCAGCCGGCCAGCACGTGTGCTCGTCCCCAGGTGTCGCGCCGTGACCACCGTACGACCGCCACCGCGACCAGCCCGGTCACCGCGACCTGGATCGCCAGGCCGGCCCAGCCCTGGGCCAGGTCACCGCTGAGGTGGGGGAGGGCCGCGATCACGGCGACGATCAGCGGGTGCGGCATCCAGCCACCGGTCTCCAAGTGCCGGCCGGTGCTTTCCGTGGGCATCTGGGCGGCGCTCTCCGTAGGCGGCCGACGCCTGACGATGTGCGGCCGTCGCCGGATCAGCGCCGCCGCGACGAGGGCGATCACGACGACCATGGTGAACAGCAGCTGCGCGGACGATGGGAGGAAGTGCCCGTTCTCGTACGAGTCGCGGAAGATGAGCAGGCTGCCGAGCACGTAGAGCACCGCGATCACGGCCAGGCCCCGGCGCCCGAGCCACGGCGTCCGGCGGCCGAACGTCTCGACGATCGCGATCGGTGCGCAGATGCTCAGCGCGACGTGCCCACCCACGTACGCGAAAGCCTGTTGTGCACTGAAATCGAGCCCCGGCACCCAGGTGGCGCGGGCGGCGGCGGCATCGGAGGCGAACTGGGTGTCGTCGAGGAACGCCGGGTTGAACAGCGACTGGTCGACGAGCCCGGCCTGCACGAACCCGAAGGCGGCGGCGAGCAGCACGATCGCCGGCCAGCCACCGCCGGTACGCCGGGCGATCTCGCGGATTCCGACGGCGGCGCCCCCGTACATGGGCGCCAGGATGACGACGACGAAGGGCCAGTCGACGACCGTGAAGCCGCCCCAGACACATTCGGCGGTCCACGGTGCGAGCGCGAGAAGCGCGAGAACGGGTGCCATGCCGTCACTGTCGCGATGCCACCCGGCTGCTCGTAACGGCCGACGGTCGCGGCCGGGCGGTCCATCGTCTTTCCCCGGGCGGTCCATCGTCTTTCCCCGGGCCGACTGAAGTCGACGCGGCATTACCCTGGTGGGCGTGCCGCCGACCCGCCTGAACCGCGTCGCCGTCCTGGTGCTCGAGGGGGCCAAGCCGCTCGACGTGGGCATTCCGGCCCAGGTTTTCACGACCAGGGCGAGCATGCCGTACGAGGTGAGGGTCTGTGGCCCCGCGCCCGGCCTGGTGACCGGTGGTGACGGTTTGTCCTACCACGTGGCTGACGGTCTCGACGCCCTGCAATGGGCCGACATCGTGTTCATCCCGGGTTACCGGTTCCCCGACCGCGAAGACCCGCCGCCCGTCGTGGTGAACGCGCTGGTCGCCGCGCACGAGCGCGGTGCCCGGCTCGCGGCCATCTCGACCGGCGCGTTCGCGTTGGCCGCCACCGGGCTGCTCGACGGCAAACGGGCCACCACGCACTGGCACTACACGCGCCAACTGGCCGTCAAGCACCCGCTGATCAAGGTCGACGAGAACGTGCTGTTCGTCGACGAGGGCAGCGTGCTCACCTCGGCCGGCGCCGCCTCCGGCATCGACCTCTGCCTGCACATCCTGCGCGGCGACCTGGGCGTGGCGGCCTCCAACCACGCGGCCCGGCGGCTCGTCGCGGCACCCTACCGAAGCGGCGGCCAGGCCCAGTACGTACCCCGCAGCGTGCCCGAACCCCTCGGTGAACGCTTCGCCGCGACCCGCGAGTGGGCGCTGCACCGGCTCGGCAAGCCGCTCACACTGGAGATTCTGGCCCGGCATGCGGCGGTCTCCCCGCGTACGTTCTCCCGCCGTTTCGCCGAGGACACCGGCTACACGCCGATGCAGTGGGTGATGCGCGCTCGTATCGACCTCGCCCGTGAACTGCTCGAACTCTCGCAGCTGCCGGTCGAGCAGATCGCCGCTCAGGTCGGTCTCGGCACCGGGGCCAACCTGCGCCTGCATTTCCAGCGCATCCTCGGGACCACGCCGAGCCAGTACCGCCGTACGTTCGTGGCGTGATCCTTTCGAACGGTGGCGCGGTCGCCACTGTCGGCTCCCCATGCTCCCGGCCAGGCTTGAGGCATGACTCGCATCGCCATCAACGGATTCGGCCGGATCGGACGCAACGTGCTGCGGGCCCTGCTCGAGCGGGACAGCAAGCTCGAGGTGGTGGCCGTCAACGACCTCACCGAGCCGGCCGCACTGGCCCGGCTGCTCGCCTTCGACACCACTTCCGGGCGTCTCGGCCGTCCGGTGTCGGCCACCGAGAGCGGACTGATCGTCGACGGGCATCCGATCGCCGTGCTCGCCGAGAAGGACCCGGCGAAGCTGCCCTGGTCCGAGCTGGAGGTCGACATCGTCCTCGAAGCCACCGGACGCTTCACCGCCGCCTCGGCCGCGCGGGCCCACCTGGAGGCGGGCGCCCGCAAGGTGCTGGTCGGCGCGCCCTCGGCCGGCGCCGACGTGACGCTGGCCTTCGGGGTCAACAACGCCGCGTACGACCCGTCGGCCCACACCATCGTCTCGAACGCCTCCTGCACGACCAACGCCCTGGCCCCGCTGGCCTCGGTGCTGGACGACCTGGCCGGCATCGAACACGGCTTCATGACCACGGTGCACGCCTACACCCAGGAGCAGAACCTGCAGGACGGCCCGCACCGCGACCCGCGCCGCGCCCGGGCCGCCGCCGTCAACATCGTGCCCACCACAACCGGCGCCGCCAAGGCGATCGGCCTGGTGCTGCCCCGCCTGGAGGGCAAGCTCTCGGGCGACTCGATCCGCGTGCCCGTCCCGGTAGGTTCGATCGTCGAACTGAACACGGTCGTCTCCCGCGACGTGACCCGCGACGAGGTGCTTTCGGCCTACCGTGCCGCCGCCGCGGGCCCCTTGGCCGGCATCCTCGAATACTCCGAGGACGCCCTGGTCAGCTCCGACATCGTCGGCAACCCGGCGTCGTCCATCTTCGACTCGGCCCTGACCCGGGTCGACGGCCGCCACGTGAAGGTGGTCGCCTGGTACGACAACGAGTGGGGCTTCTCCCACCGGGTCATCGACACGCTGGAGCTGCTGGCCGCCTGACCCTTGGCCGCTGCCGTGTCGCCGCACTTGGCCCGGCGGCTGAGCCGCTGTTCGGACGCTTCGTGGGCAGCCCGGGAGTTATCCACAATTCCGGGCTGTCCACAGGCCGGGCACTTCGGTGACCCGTTGATCGGCTCCACCTTGGATAATGGCTGTGGGGAGGCCCCCGGGAGGGTGGGCCTTTGGGTGCGACCACTACCCGGTGATCAAGCGAAGCCGGCCGGGATCACCAACTGAGGGGCCACGGCGTGGGGTCAGGCCCGGGGCAGCGCCTCGCCGGTGGGCAGCGTCCGGCCACTGAGAAGGGCGACAAGCGGCCCACTTCCGGCCCGCACCAACCGGCCGTCGCCCCAGCTCCAAGCCGCGTCAGTGGCTTCGAACCGCAGACCGGTCAGGTCGAGCCCGAACAAGGACCCACCGGCGCCGACCAGCACGTCGAGCACGGCCGTCATCGCCTCGAGCGGTGCTACGGCGGGGCGGTCGAGGGCGATCGTCACGTCCAGGGAGTGGATGACGGCGTGGCTGCGCGCGCCCTCCGCGCCGCCGCCCGGTGGCTGCCACGCGTGCAGAGCGGGGGACCGGAGTTGGCCCAGCAGGTCGGCGACCGGCAGCGAGGCGTCCCGCGCGGCCACGGTCTCGGAGAGCACGGCGAAGTCGCCACCCGCGGCCGCCATCTCGGCCCCGAACGTCTCGGGGGTCAGGCGCACCGGCATCGTGACGTGGGCGACCACATGGCGGACCAGCCACTTCGAACACAGCGTGGGCGCATCCCAGGGTGCGCCGTCGAGGAGATCCGCAAGCCCCTCGTACGTCGTTGCCACCTCGGACTTCATGAGCGGTCTCCTCGGGTCAGCCGGGCCAGATGGTCGTCGAGCTTGTCGAGTGAACTGCTGAAGCCGGCGCGGGCCTCGGGCGTGCGCATCGGCTCGGGGACGTGCCGCTGGTGGATGACGACCGACGTGGTGCCGTCGCCCAGGTCGTCGAGCGTGCTCGTGGTGTGCAGCCCGCTCGCGGGTTCGAACCAGGCCAGCCGCTCGGGCGCGACGACCTCGGTGAAGGTGGCGACCATGCGATGGCGGCCGTGTTCACCGATCATCAGCGTCTCGAAGCGGCCGCCCGGCCGGAGCTCGACCACGATGCCGTCGACCGGCGTGGTCATGCCGCGCGGCCCCCAGAACTGGGCCAGCTCGGCCGGCTCGGTCAGGCACCGCCACACCAGGTCGCGCGGCGCCCGGAAGACCCGGCGGTAGACGAACTCGTCGCTCATCCCTCCGTCCGCTCCTGCAGGCGGGCCAGATGGGTGTCGAGCCGGTCCATGCGCTCGGACCAGGTGCGCCGGCTCTCCTCGATCCACGACGCCGCGAGCTCGAGCGCCGTCGGTTCGAGCCGGCACGGGCGGGTCTGCCGGTCGCGGCCCCGGCTGATCAGGCCCGACCGTTCCAGCACCTGAATGTGCTGGGACACGGCCTGCAGACTCATCGCGTACGGCTCGGCCAGCTCTTTGAGCGTGGCCTCACCCGCGCTGAGCCGGGCCACGATGTCGCGCCGCGTCGGATCACTGAGCGCGGTGAACAGCACGTCCAGCCGCGAACCGTCCAGGGTCGTTGCCATGCCCCGTACTCAAGCACCCTCTTTATAAAGCGTCAACTTGAATAATCGAGGCGCAGGATCGTCTCTTCGATCTCGGCCCCGCGCGCGTTGGCGAAGCCGGAATCGGTTCCGACGATGACGAAACCGGCCCGCTGCAGCACCCGCAGCGAGCCGGCGTTGTCGCTCGCGGCCCGCCCGAACACGGGTCGGTCGGGCACCCGCTCCAGGAGCAGGGCGAGCGCCCGGCCGGCGATGCCCCGCCCCCAGAACGGGCGCGCGATCCAATAGGTGACCTCGGTGTCGCCCTCCATGACGAAGCTGCCGATGCTGCCGACCAGCTCACCGTCGAGCGTGACCGCGAACTGCACCGCGTCGGGCCGGGCCGCGATCTTCGCCATGTGGGCGTCGAAGGCGGGGCGGTCGTCGGGGTCCTTCGCGGTGAAGGCCGCCATCCGCACCGACTCCGGATCGCGCATCTGGTCGAACAGGAAATCGTGGTCGGCCTTCTCGATCGGCCTCAGCGCTACCTCGGACACGAGCACCCCCATGTGGTCTGTCGGTCAGGGCACGAACGTGGCGAGCTGCTCGTCGAGCCACGGGTAGAGCTCCTCGGCCTTCTGGTTGAGCCGGGACTTCAGGTAACGCGTGGACTCGTCGGCCAGCACCTCGATCGAACCGTCCGCGACCGCATCGTAGGCCTGGGCTACGACACTTTCGGGGCTCACCTTGGGCACGTCCCAGCGGGCCGACATCGGGGTGTCGATCATCCCGACGAGCAGGCCGATGACCTGCGTGCCGCGCGGGCCGAGCTCCGTACGCAGGGCGTTGGTGGCCGACCACAGGGCCGCCTTGGAGGCGCCGTACCCGGTCGGCACGTTGATCCAGGCCGCGGTGGACAGGACGTTCAGCAGCGTGCCGCCGCCGTTGGCCGCCAGCACGGGGGTGAAGGCGTTCGCGACGCGCAGGTTGCCGAAGAAGTTCGTCTCGAACGTACGGCGGAGCTCCTCCTCGGGTCCCGAGATCGAGTCGCCCGCGGGTGCCACGGCCGCGTTGTTGACCAGCAGGTCGACGTCCGGGGCGGCCGCCGCGGCCCGCGCCACGCTCGCCGGGTCGGTCAGATCCAGGGCCAGGGCCCGTACGCGGGAATCCTCCCACTGCCTCGGGGAACGCGCGGTCGCATAGACCGTCGAGGCGCCGCGCTCCAGGGCCTGCCGCACGAACTGCTCGCCGAGGCCGCCGTTGGCCCCGGTCACGAGCACCGTACGGCCGTCGAGTGACTGCTTCATCTAGACTCCTTCAACAAGTGGGGAGCATCCCCGGATCGACTATGCGGGGACTCTCCCCACTTAGGCAAGGAGGAGTGTTGATGGCCACTGTCCGGAAGCTGCGCGCCGACGCCCAGCGCAACCGCGACGCGATCCTCGACGCCGCCCGCGCGACCTTCGAGACCGAGGGCGTGCTGACCTCGCTCGACGGCATCGCGCTCAAGGCCGGCGTCGGCAACGCCACCCTCTACCGCAACTTCCCGACCCGCGACGACCTGCTGGCCGCGGTCATGGCCACGAGCATCGAGGCCGCCCTCGCCGAGGCCGACGAGCTGTCAAGCAGCCGTACGCCCCGGGAGGCCTTGTCCGAGTGGCTGGTCCGCCTGACCTGGCAGCTGCGCATCTGGCACGACCTGCCGTACTGCCTGGCCACCGCCCACCACGACGGCGATTCGCCGATGCGGCCGGCCACCGACCCGCTGCTCGACCGTACGGGAGCTCTGATCGAGGCCGCCCGGACCGCGGGCGACGTGCCCGCCACCGTCACCGCGGGGGAGGTCTACGAGCTGGTCCTGGCCCTCTCATGGGCGGTCGACCGCTTCCAGGACGACGAGCCCACCGCCCGCCGACGGGTCACGATGGCGACGGCCGGTCTGTTCGCGTGACGCCGCGCGCCACCGCGCCCGGGCGACAAAGGCGGCGGCCACCGGTGCGGGTGCACCGGTGGCCGCCGGATTCAGGTCAGTATCGCGTTCGGATCAGGGGTAGGCCACCACATTTCGCGGGGTGGTGTTGCCGGCCGGGTTGGGGACGGAACCGCCGGTGTCGTTGACGACGTTGGCGATCGTGCCGACGTCGCCCAGCGAGACGGTCAGGACGCTGCGGAGCTGGACGCCGGACCGGTTGGGCACCTCGAACGCCCGGTCCACCCGCACGCTCGGGTTGACGTTGAAGTAGGCGTACGAGCCGCCGCCCCACAGCTGGTGATCGGTGACGTTGTCGGCCACCTTGTAGGCGGCGTAGCCGTTGCCGCGGGGGCCGATCCAGGCCGCCTGGTTCGGCACGTCGTACGGCTTCTCGTTCTGGAAGAAGATCGTCTTCCCCCGGTTGCCGTTCCAGATCACCTCGTACTTCTGGTAGTGCTCGACGAACAGGCCGGTGGCGAGAACGTCGTCACCGTTCACGAGCAGGCCGGTCTCGCCGGGGTTGACCGTCCAGCCGGTGGGCGCGCCACCGTGGTCGGCCCGCCAGGCCCAGATGTGGTCGATGATCGTGTCGTCGGCGTGCACGGCGAGGGTGGTGGTGGCCTTGCCCTGGACGCTGCTGCCGATGCGGAAGAAGACGTCCTGAAGGCTGATCGGGTTGGCCGCGTGGTCGGTGTGGACACCGGCCCGGCCGACGCTCATCAGGGTCGGGCTGTTGACCGTGCCGGCGTCGAACGTGATGCCGCTGACCTTGACACCGTCGACGTCGGCGATGTTCAGCGCCTCGTTGCCGTTGGTCGGGATCAGCGTCGGGTAGCCGATGCCGGTGACCACGGTGTTGGCCCGGGTGACCCGGATGGTGTCGTTGAGCTGGTAGGTGCCCGGGGTGAAGAACAGGTTCAGGCCCTGGGCCAGCGCCTGGTTGATGCGGGCGGCGCTGTCACCGGGCTTGGCGACGTAGAACTCCCGCATCGGGATCGAGGTGCCGGCGGTGTTCGGCCAGCTGGCGCCGGCCGAGTTGCGCCGCAGGGCGGGCACGAAGACGCGGTAGTTGGCCGAGCCGTCGATGTAGAGGAACGGCTTCTCGCGGGTGACCGGGGTGGTCGCCAGCGTGGTGTGCGGCGGGTTCGGGAACGCGTTGCCCGGGGCGCCCTGCACGCCGGAGTAGACCATGTTCCAGACGCCGCCGTCCCAGCGGGCGATCCGGCTGTCGCGGGTGTACCACTGCTGCTGCGAGCCCGACGACACGACGCCGTCGACCACGGAGTCGGCCAGGTAGCCGCCGCTGGAGTAACCCTGCCCGTTGTCCTGGTTGGAGGGGGCCAGGGTCAGGTTGCCCTTGATGTGCACGCGGCGCATCGGGGCGGCCTGCGAGACGGCCCAGCGGTTGGTGCCGCCCTCGGGCACGATCGACAGGTTCTCCATGCTGCGCCAGAAGTTCTGGGTCGCGTTCTTCTCGTCGCCGTAGTTCCAGCCGGAGTCGACGTTGACCGCACCGTTGATCGTCACGTCGTCGGGGTTGAGCCCGAGACCGGCGACCGTGGTGTAGAAGCCGACGTTGGCCCAGACCCGCCCGTACGTGCCGGGCTTGAACAGGAACACGTGGCGCTGGGTGCCGAACTGCGCGGTCGGGCTGCGCAGCTGCGCGTTGAACGCCGAGTCGACCGCCGACTGGATGGTCGACGCGGCCGTGCCCGGCTCGAAGATCCGCACGTTCGGGCCGAAGTCAGGCCGGTCCGAGGTCGGGAGAGCCGGACCGGTCGTGGGCGGCGTCGTGGGCGGTGTCGTCGTGGTGCCGAAAACCTGGAACTCCCAGAGCGAGTAGCCGTACGGGGTGGCCCGGGTGGTGCCGTTCATACGAACGTAGCGGCCGCTGCCGGAGACGGTCAGCGTCTGCTCACCGGCCCGGCCCGTCGTGACCGGGCTGATGTTCGTCCACGAGGTGCCGTTGGCCGAGGTCTGGATGGTGAAGGCCGACGCATAGGCCGCCTCCCAGTTCAGCACGACCCGGGCGATCGACTGGGTGCTGCCCAGGTCGACCTGCAACCACTGCGGGTCGGCGAACGTGCTCGACCAGCGGGTGCCGGCGTTGCCGTCGACGGCGGCCGACGCGGGGAAGGCGGCGCTCTCGACGGACGAGGCGGTGGCGGGCTTGCCTTGCGACAGCGGGACCTCGGCGGCGCTGGCGTTGGTGGTCACCGCGGCGACCGTGATGCCCAGCGCGGTGGCGAGGGTCGCGCTCAGCACGACCATGCCGCGGCGTCTGTTCGTGCGGGGCGGGGATGTTGATGTCGGGGATGTCATGGGGGCCTGCCTTCTCGGGCGTGTATCCGTGCGTCCGTTGGGGACGGACACACGGCGAAGCGGGAGATGACCTTACGGCGCTGATCAGAAAGCGCTTTCTTGGGGAGTGTTACTTCCCCGTTGCGACTCGTCAATATCCCGGCAACAAAGGGACAGCGGACCTGCCCTTTCAGCTCAGATCCGTGCCGGCGGCGAGAATTTGGGCCCGAAAAATGACGGAAAGCGTTTCCCAAAAAGTGTTATCCCGCCCGGTGGGGACGGACCAGAATCGGGGCCGGCGGGGCCAGCACCGGTACCTGGCGCAGGCGCACCGAGAGCAGACCGCTCACCGCGACGAACAACGACGCCAGCAGGACCACCGCCGGCCAGCCACCCAGCGACCAGGCGGTCCCGGCCAGGCTGCCGAACGCCGAGGAGCCGGCGTAGTAGGCGAACAGGTAGTACGAAGCCGCCTGGGCGGCCCCCACCCCGGCCGCGTGGGCCCGCACGGGCACCCAGCCGCTGGCGATGCCGTGCACACAGAAGAACCCGGCGGTCATCACGGCCACTCCGGCGACCACGACCGGCAGCCGGCCGGAGAGCGTGAACAGCAGGCCGAGAAAGGTGAGGACACAGCCGAACGGCATCACGGCCCTGCGGCCGTACCGGTCGGCCAGACGTCCGGACAGCGCCGAGCTCAGCGATCCGACCGGGTAGACCAGGAAGACCGCCCCGGCGGCGGCCACGCCCAGACCGAAGTCCGAGGTCAGCCGGAACCCCATGGCGTTGTAGACGGCCACGAACGCACCCATCGCGCACGCCCCGATCCCGTACAGGCTCAGCAGCGCGGGATCGGTGAGCGCCCGCCGGGTCGCGGGAGCGGACGGACGGGGGGCGAAGTGGCGGGAGCGGGGTAGCAGCACGGCGGCCAGCAGGGCACAGAGCAGGCCGAGCGCGCCGACCGCGGCCAGGGCCCACCTCCAGCCGTACGGCTCGGAGACCGCCCCCGAAAGCAGGCGCCCGGTCATGCCGCCCAGCGCGGTGCCGCCGACGTAGAGGCCGGCCGCGCGGGCGTGGAACGAGGGGTGCAGCTCCTCGCGCAGATAGGCGGTGGCGACCGCGGGCAGGCCGGCCAGCGCGACCCCCTGCACGAACCGCAGCGCGAGCAGCGCGGGCCAGCCGGGAGCCACCGCGCAGGCCAGGCCGACCAGGGCCGACAGGGTGAGCGAGAGGTGGATCAGGCGGGTCCGGCCGACCTTCTCGGACAGCGGCCCGGTGATCAGCAGCGCCACGCCGAGGCCGATCGTGGCCAGCGACAACGACCACGAGCTCTGCCCGGGCGTGACATGGAAGGCCGTCGCCAGCTCGGGCAGCAGCGCCTGGGTGCTGTAGAGGGCGGCGAACGTGGCCACGCCGGCCGTGAACAGGGCCAGACAGACGCGGCGGTAGCCCGGCTCGCCGGCCCGGTATCCGGTTTCCATGCCCGCCACTCTCCGCCGTGGTCAGGCATGCGTCCAATGCATGGAAATCATCGGTCCCATGTGTGGAACGTATGATGAGCCTCGTGCAGATCGAGGATCTCCGCGCGTTGACCGCGCTCGGTGACTACGAACACGTCACCGAGGCCGCGGCCGCGCTCGGCACCACCCAGCCCACGCTGTCGCGGCTGCTGTCCCGGGTCGAGGCCGAGCTGGGCGCGCGGCTGTTCGAGCGGGACGCCAAAGGTGTGCACCCCAACCCGCTCGGCCGGCTGGCCCTGGACGCCGCCCGTGACATCGTCGAGCGGCACGACCGCCTGCGCCGCGACATCGCCGGCCGGGTCGACCCCGACGCGGGCACGGTCCGTCTCGCCTTCCTCGATTCGATGGCGACGTCGCTCGTTCCCAAGATCCTTCGCGACGTCCGGCGCCAGGCCCCGCACCTGCGCGTCGAGCTGCGCCAGGAACCGGCCCACGAGATCCTGCGCGACGTCGACGCCGGGGAGGCCGAGCTGGCCCTGGTCTCCCCACGACCCGACGGCCCGTACGCCTGGATGCCCCTGCAACGCCAAGGCCTGTCGCTGATCGTCCCGCCCGGCCACCGCCTGGCCGGCCGCCGCCGCGCCCGCCTGGCCGACGCCGCCGGCGAAGACCTGGTGACGATCCCGCCCGGTTTCGGGTTCCGCCGCCTGGTCGACGACCTGTTCGCGGCGGCCGGGGTCACCCCGCGCATCGCCCTCGAGATCGGCGACCTGGCCACCATCGAGGGCCTGGTCGGGGCCGGCCTGGGCGTGGCCGTGGTCCCCGACCAGTTCGTCGGCGTCTCGGGCACGGTCGGCCTGCCCGTGCACGCCCCGGGCGCCGAGCGGGTGGTCGGCCTGAGCTGGCGCACCGACCGCCCCCTGACCCCGGCCGCCGACCGCTTCCGCGAGCTGGTGAAGGGCCCCTACGACGAGGGCTAGGTCCAGGCCAGGCCCGAGCGGGTCTTCCAATATTGCTCGGGCGATTCGGCCACGGCGGTCAGGCGGGCCAGCTGGTCGGGGGAGAGGGGCATGGCCGCGGCGGCCAGGTTGGAGGTCAGCTGGGCCTCGGTGGCCGCGCCCGAGAGCACGACCGGCGACCACGGCTGGCGCAGCACGGCGGCCAGCGCGACCGCGTCGGGCGTGGTGCCGAGCTCGGCCGCCACCGCGCGGACGGCCCCGACCGACTCGCCGGCCAGGCGGCCGTTGGCCATGGCCTCCTTGACGATCACGTCGCAGCCGGCGGCGCGGGCCTCGGCCAGGGCCGGGCCGGCGCTGGTCTCGAGCACGTTCCAGGTCGACTGCACGCTGCGGAACAGGCGGGCGCCGTCGACCTCGACGGCCAGCGCGGCGCGGATCGTGTCGGCCTGGCGGGGGCCGCTCGTCGAGAAGCCGACCGGCACCCCCAGCCCGGCCAGGCGGCGGTGCAGCACGGTGTCGGTGAGCGCGGGGCTGTCGGGCGTGACCGAGTGGATCTGGTAGAGCGCCAGGCGGTCGCCGAGCAGGGCGCGGGTCTCGCCGATCTGCCGGTCGAACGTGGCCACGCTGTGGTCCTTGACCTCGTGCACGTCCGCGGTGACCTGCCAGTCCGCGGTGTAGGTGTAGCCCCACTTGCTGCCCGCGATCGCGTCGTCGTGCCCGGGCAGCCAGGAGGCCAGAAACTCCTCGGCCCGCCCGTAGGAGCGCGCCACGTCGAAATAGCGCACGCCGGCGTCGTAGGCGTCCGAGAGCAGCTGGTGGGCCCGTTCCCGCATGGCCTCGACGCTGCGCGACGGCGGCAGGTCGGTGTCACGTCCGAGGTTGATGTAGCCGGGCCGGCCCACCGCGGCCAGTCCCAGCCCGATGCGCGCCACCCCGGTCAGCTCGTCGAAGAGTCCCATACCGCTATCCAAGCAGGCCGCGCCGGTATCCCTCGGCAACGGCCGACGCCCGGTCCCGCGCACCCAGCCGGGAATAGATGCGCAGCAGGTACGCCTTCACGGTCGCCTCGCTGACGAACAGGGCGGCCGCGGCCTCCTTGTTGGTGGCGCCCGACGCGACCAGCCGCAGCAGCTCGTGCTCGCGCGGCTTGAGCAGCTCCGGTTCGCGGACGTGACCCACGAGCCGCCCGGCCGCCGTACGGGAAAGGACCGTCTCGCCCCGGGCCGCCGCCCGGACGCCCTCCCGCAGCTCCTCGCGCGAGACGTCCTTGAGCAGATAGCCGATCGCCCCGGCCGCCATCGCCGGCACCACGTCCCCGTCGGTGTCGTAGGTGCTCAGCACCAGCACCTGGACCTCCGGGAAACCGGCCCGGATCCGCTCGATGGCCGTCACGCCGTCCATCCGCGGCATGTGCAGGTCCATCACCACCACGTCGGCCGCCGCCGACTTCAGCACGGCCAGCGCCTCGGCCCCGTTCCCGGCCTCGCCCACCACCTGGAACTCGACGCCGTCGGACAGGAGCTGGCGCAGCCCGTCGCGGAACATCGGATGGTCGTCGACGATCAGCACCCGGATCATCGGATCGGCACCGCCGCCCGCAGAGCCGTCCCCGCGCCCGGTTCGGACTCGACGTCGAGGCGGCCGTCCAGTTCCCCGAGCCGCTCCCGCATCCCGTCCAGCCCGAACCCGCGCCCGGCAGCCGGCTCGGAAGCGAAACCCACACCGTCGTCCCGGATGTCCAGCACCACCTCGTCGTCCAGATAGGACAGGGTCACGTCGACCCGCGTCGCCGACGCGTGCTCGGCCACGTTGGCGAGCGCCGACTGCCCGATCCGGAACAAGGCGGCCTCGGTCGCGGCATCCAGGGGCCGTGCGTCCGGGTCAGAGTCGAAGTTTCCCCGTACGCCCGTTCGCGCGGCCCATGCGGCGACGAGCCCGCGCAGCGCCCCGGGCAGGCCGTCCCCGTCGAGCGACCGCGGCCCGAGCGCCAGCACCGACCGCCGTGCCTCGGCCAGACCCGACCGGGCCAGGTCGCGGGCCTGCCCCACCCGCTGCTCGCCGACGCCGTCGTGGATCGCCCCTTCCAGCAGGGCGACGGCGGCGCTCAGATCCTGGGCGATGGTGTCGTGGATCTCGCGGGCCATCCGGTTCCTCTCCTCGCGCACCCCGGCCAGCTTCGCCTGCTCGACCAGCCGGTCACGCAGCGCCACGTTCTCGCGCAGGGCGGCGCTCAGGAACCAGCCGGCGGCGACGAGCGGCGCGAGCAGGCTGATCACGGCCGGCACGGCGAGGTCACGTGTCTGCGCGAACGTGATGGCCAAGGCCCCCACCACCGACCAGGCGAACGCCGCCCGCGGCCCGAACAGCACGAACGCGTGCAGCGCGAGGACCCACGAGGCGAACATCGCGTACGGCACCAGAAACACCGAGGCCGTCATCAGCGCCAGCAGGGCCGGGTAGTAGAGCCGGGCGGGCGGCGGCCAGCGCCAGGCAGCAGCCAGCAGCAGGGCCGCGGGCGCGAGCGTCCACCGCGTCAGCGTGCCCGCGGCGACGGCCACCAGCACAACGGCGGCCAGGATCGCGGCGGGGCGCCCGGCCTTCCGGGGCGGCCAGCCGGCGGTGCGTTCCATGACCCCATCCTCTCCTCGCCGGACTGCTCGGCCGTCAATAGCCGATCGGTTATTACCCCGTCGCCGCCGCCCCCTGAACCAGACCTCGACATCGGCCGAGGCTGGAGTCATGAAGAAGATCGCAGGACTGCTGCTGACCGCCGCGCTGACCGTTCCCGGATGCGCGGGCGACCCTCCCGACCTGGTCGCCGAGACGAGCGCCGGGGCCGTCGAGGGCGTCCGTGACGACTCGGTGACGCGCTTCCGGGGCATCCCGTACGCGGCCCCGCCCGTCGGCGACCTGCGCTGGCGCGCGCCGCAGCCCGTGGCCGCGTGGGACGGCGTACGGGAAAGCTCGGAATCCGGGCCCGCATGCGCGCAGGGACCCCAGCGCAAGGACGCCTCGGAGGATTGTCTCCACCTCGATGTGACGACACCGGCCCCGGACGGGGAACGGCCGGTCGTGGTGTGGCTGCACGGCGGTGGCTTCTCCGAGGGCGCGGGCTTCGACTACGACCCGCGGCGGATGGCCGCCCAGGGTGACGTCGTGGTCGTGACCGTCGAGTTCCGGCTCGGCCTCTACGGGTTCCTCGGCGACAATTACGGCTTCCAGGACCAGCAGGCCGCGCTGCGGTGGGTGCGCGACAACATCCGCGAGTTCGGCGGCGACCCCCGCAACGTCACGCTGATGGGACAGTCGGGCGGCGCGATCGGCGCCTGCGCCCAGCTCACCGCGCCCGGCGCCCGCGGGCTGTTCCACCGGGCGATCCTGATGAGCGGCGAGTGCGACGCCGCGATGCCGAAGGACTTCACCCCGACCGGAAGCGCGCCGTTCGACTTCTTCCGCCCGGCCGCCGCGACGCAGGCCGTCGTGCGGAGCACGATGACCGCCTTGGACTGTGACGACCTGGACTGCCTGCGCCGCAAGCCGGTGGCCGAGTTCGAGAAGGAGTACCCCAAGTACGGTGCGGCCACCTACGGCGTGCCCACGCTGCCGCAGGACCCGGGCGCCGCGGTTGCCGCCGGGAACTACGCCAAGGTGCCCGTCCTGGCCGGGCTGACCCGCAACGAGCACCGGCTGACCTCGGGCATCTTCGCCGTGGCGGGCTGGCGCATCTCGGCCGGCGAGTATCCGGGCGTGATCGCCAAGGCGTTCGGGGCCGGGGCCGGGGCGCGGATCGTGGGGGAGTACCCGGCCTCGCGCTACGGCGGTGACGGCGCGGTGGCCTGGGGTGACGTGTTCACCGACAGCATGGCCTGCCAGACCGGCGGTTCCCTGGACGAGCTGCCCTCGTTCCGCTACGAGTTCGCCGACCCGGACGCCCAGCCGCTGATCGACCTGCCGTCCGACTTCGACGCCGGCGCCTCGCACGGCTCGGAGCTGCCGATGCTGTTCGAGGTGGCGGGCCGTGAACCGGTCACGTCGGACTACTACACCGACGCCCAGCGCGACCTGGCGGCGAGGATGATCGGCTACTGGACGGCGTTCGCCCGCAGCGGCGACACGGGGTGGGACGCCGAGGACACGATGCAGCTCGCGCCCGGGGCGACCGGGCCGGTTGATGTGGCGGAGGAGCACCGCTGCGACTTCTGGCAGTCATTGGGCTGACCGACCGAGCCGGAGAGACCTTCGATGGCGGCCGAGGGTCTCTCCGGCGGCCTGGTGAAGAGAACGGGAGTTCGCGCCCCGCCCGCCGAACCGGCGGGCCGGGCGCGGACCCTGTGGGGAGGGTTCGTTCCCGCTGTCCATGCTGCTGGCGACCGATGGCGAACGCCCTCCGGGCATATGACGGTTGCATGACGAAACCGCGGTTTCCCTGCACAACCGTGTCGCCGGGGGTTCGGCGCGGCATCATGCGGATATGAGTGCCGTGCTGTTGATCGAGGATGACGACCGGATCCGGCTGTCGCTGGCCATGGCTTTGGAGGACGAGGGGTATGTGACCCACGCCGTCGCCACCGCCGAGGAGGGCCTCGAGCTGCAGCGCCGGCAGCCGGCCGACGCCGTGCTGGTCGACCTGATGCTGCCGGGCATGGACGGCTTCGAGTGCATCCGGCAGCTGCGCCGCACCGACGACGTGCCGGTCATCGTGGTCAGCGCCCGCGACGACACCCATGACATCGTGGCCGGTCTCGAGGCCGGCGCCGACGACTACGTGGTCAAGCCGGTGGCCGTGAAGGAGCTGGCCGCGCGGCTGCGGGCGCTGCGCCGCCGGGGCCGGGCCGCCGCCCAGGCCGGCCCGGCGATGACCGTGCTGACTTTCGGTGACCTGGAGATCCGGCCCGAGGCGGGGGAGGTACGGCTGCACGGCGAACCGGTCGCGGTCACCCGCACCGAGTTCCGGCTGCTCTGCGAGCTGGCCGAGCACCCGGGCCAGGTGCTGTCGCGCCAGCAGCTGCTCAGCCGGGTCTGGGAGTACGAGATCGGCGACGAACGGCTGGTGGACGTGCACGTGGGCCGTCTGCGCCACAAGATCGAGGACAACACCGGCCGCCCCCGGCACCTGGTGACCGTGCGCGGTCTGGGCTACAAGCTCCAGCCGTGAGACGGGCCGGCCTGCGCACCCGGGTCAGTGCCGCGTTCGCGATCGGCGCGCTGGCGCTGTCGGCATGTGTGACGTTCGTGTCGTACGAGCTGATCAGCAACACGCTGTTCCGGGAGCGGGAGCGGGCCGCCGTGCGGGCCACCTACTTCGACGCCACCGTCATCAACTCGGGCCTGACCGGCGGCGAACCCGAGGTGCGGGAGCTGCTGCAGGCCCTCGACATCGGGGCCGACCGCTACGTGCTGCTCTACCGGTCGGGCCAGTGGTATTCGCGCAGCGCCGACGAGGCGGCCGGCTCCGCCGTGCCCGTGAAGCTGCAGGAGATGGCGGCGAGCGGCGAGGCCGGCGCCCAGCGCATCCGCCGCGACAACGAGGCCGCCCTGGTCGTGGCCGTCCCCGTGCAGGGCCAGGCGGTGTTCTACGAGATCGTGTCACTGCGCGAGCTCGAACGCACGCTGCAACTGCTGGCTCTGGTGCTGACCGCCGTCGCCATCATGGTGTCGGCCGGCGGGGCGGCCGTCGGCTGGTACGTCACCCGGCACGCCCTGCGCCCGCTCGCCGCCGTCGCCGAGGCGGCCAGCGGCATCGCCGACGGTGACCTGGACACCCGCCTCGACCCCGACGCCGAACCCGAACTGGGCCGGCTCACCGCCTCGTTCAACCACATGGCCGACGAGCTGTCC
This sequence comes from Paractinoplanes ovalisporus, assembly GCF_016834655.1. Classification (GTDB taxonomy): domain Bacteria; phylum Actinomycetota; class Actinomycetes; order Mycobacteriales; family Micromonosporaceae; genus Actinoplanes; species Actinoplanes ovalisporus. Next base: position 766,657 of record NZ_JAENHP010000001.1, on the reverse strand, counting down.
CGCCGCCTGAAACGCGACCGCCGGTTCGCCGCCGACGTGAGCCACGAACTGCGCTCACCCCTGCAGACCCTGGCCGCCGCGGTCAGCGTGCTCAACCGGCGCCGTGACACCCTCGACGAGCGCTCGGCGGCGGCCGTCGGCCTGATCGCCGACGAGGTGGCCCGGTTCCAGGCGCTCGTCGACGACCTGCTCGAACTCGCTCGCAGCGACAAGCCCGTGCAGCGGGAACCGGCCGACATCGGGCTGCTGGCCGGGCGGGTGCTGCGCAGCCGGGGACTGCCGGCCGACCTGGTCGAGATCGTGCCGGGCACGCCGGTGGACTGGACCGTCGACCGCCGCCGGGTCGAGCAGGCCCTGGGGAACCTGCTCGACAACGCCGTGCGTTACGGGGGCGGGCCGGTGGCCGTACGGATCGGGAAGGGTTTTCTCGAGGTGGACGACGACGGACCCGGGGTGCCGGCCGACGCCCGTTCCACGATCTTCGACCGGTTCGTGCGGGGACCGGCCGCCAACGCGCGCGGCGGCGGCGACGGCACCGGGCTGGGCCTGGCCATCGTCGCCGAGCACGCCGCGGCCCACGGCGGCAAGGTCGTGCTACTGGACCGGCCCGGCGGCGGCGCTCGGTTCCGGATCGAGCTGCCGGACGAGTAGCGCGGCCTCGACATCGGGGTAGAGCGTGAAGACCTGGTGCAGCTTCATCGTGTGCAGCACCGTCACCACGTATCGGGAGGGCGCGGCCAGGCTGAACGTGCCGCCGCGGGCCTTGGCCTCGTTGTAGAAGCGCACCAGCAGGCTGAGCCCGGCCGAGTCGATGGTCGGGGCGGCGTGCAGGTCGACGATCACGTGGTGATGGTCGCGCACCGCCTCGGCCAAGGCCTCGCGCAGCAGCTCGGCGGCGGCCGCATCGAGGTCGGTGGAGGGGGTGACGACCGCGACGTCGTTGCTGACGGCAATCATCGCAGGCCTTCCTTCTCGGCCGGGGACCGGCGTTCGGCGGGGGTGTGACGGTCGGCGGTGACCACGACGGCGGCGACGGCGCCCGCCGCGAAGAGCACCTGGAGGGTGAACTCGCCGGCGCTGAACCCGGAGGGCAGGTCGGCGGCGATCCGGGCCACGACCGTGGCGAACACGGCGGCCCCGACCCCGGCCGCCGGTGGCAGCCAGAACGGCACGCCCCGCCGGGCCAGACGACCGGCGACGCCCAGGGCGACGCCGACGGCGACGGCGGTGACCAGACTGGTGACCGTCATGCGGATGCTCTTCCTCACGGGTCGATGAACCAGGACGCCTCCACCGTGCGCCCGCGAGTTGTCGGAACCTCTCCGGCGATGTGACAGTTCCATGACGGACGCCGGGCGCCGCCGGGAGCCGGGGCATCATTCGGTAATGCGCAGGTTGTGGTTGACCACGTCGGCGGCCGTCGTGCTGCTCGGTGGCTGCGGCGTCGGGGCCCAGGACGAGCCGCACGCCGTCGAGCTGCCTCGGCACGCGCTGACCAGCCCCGGCGCCGGCCCGGCGGAGCAGGTCGGCGAGGTCGCCCAGGTGCTCTGCCTGGTCCGCGACGACAAGCTGGTGCAGACCGTGCGGCGTACGCTGTCCTACCCCACGCCCCAGGCTCAGCTCGACAGCCTGACCGCCGGGCCGAACGAGGCCGAGCGGGCGGCCGGGCTGACCACCGTGCTCTCGGGCGCGGCCCTGATCGCGCGCGGCATGTCGGGCGCCGGCCTCACCGTGGAGGTCCCCGACACCAACGAGGGCAACGGCCGTAACGACGACATCCTCGCCTATGGGCAGATCGTCTGCACGCTCACCGCGCGGCCCGACGTGGGCGAGGTCGTCTTCACGCGTGACGGGCAGCGCCTCGAGGTGCCGCGAGGCGACAGCACCCTCACCAACGCACCCCTGCGGAGCAGCGATTACGCCGGCCTGGTGCTGCCGGGCTGACCGTCAGCTGACGCTCAGCGCGCCGACGCCGTCCGCGCCACGATCATCTGTTTGGCGGTGAGGCGGTCACCGCGCGTACGCCGCGGGGCCCGGCGGAACCCGTCGGCGCCCGGCCCCGATCGGGCCGAGGCCAGCTCGGCCGTGTCGATCATCGGAGCCTGTTCGCCGAGCGCGGGCCGGGCCAGGGCCGGATGCCGCTTCTCCCACTCCTGCCGCACCTTGGCCGGCAGGTGCAGGTGGCGCCAGATCCGGCGCAGCACCCCGGGGTTGAGCAGGTCGTTGATCTCGCAGCAGTCAGCGGCCTGGCAGAGCACCGTCTGGTAGGCCTGGCGCTGCTGGGCCGGGTCCTCCAGGTTCAGCAGGCGGCGGCTTCGATGCCCGGCGGCCATGTGGCGCGGCAGTTCGAGCACGCCGACGCTGTGGCCGTGCAGATCGTCGAGGCTGTCGGGGACACTGGGAGCCCGGTCGTTGGGGCCGCGCTGCTGGCGGCCGTCACGGGCGGCGACGTACGGCATGTGCCCAGGCTAGGCTCGCCGGGGTGCGCCGGTCGGCGGGTCGGCCGGACAGGTTACCTGGGTGCCAAAAGGTCGTCCGAGGTGCCGCGAGTGCTGCGAGGGAAACATGGACACACCGATGCTGCGACGGCTGCGCGAGGGGTCGATCGGCGCGGGGGCGGTGCTCGACGGGCCGTACGGGACGCGCCGGGTCACGTACGCCGACCAGACCGCCTCGGGCCAGGCGCTGGACTTCGTCGAGGACTACATCCGCCGGACGGTCCTGAACGGCTACGCCAACACGCACACCGAGGCTTCGTCGACCGGTGCTCAGACCGGGGCGCTGCGCGAACAGGCCCGCGCGGTCATCCACCGGGCGGTCGGCGGCGGCCCCGACGACGTGGTGCTGTTCTGCGGCTCGGGGTCGACGATGGCGGTCAACAAACTGGTGGCGCTGCTCGGCCTGCGCATCCCGGAGAGCCTGGACGAGCGGTACGCCCTGTCCGACCGCATCCCCGCCGCGGCCCGTCCGGTGGTGTTCGTCGGCCCGTACGAGCACCATTCCAACGTGCTGCCCTGGCGCGAGTCGATCGCCGACGTCGTCGAGATCGGCAGTGACGAACGCGGCCATCCCGATCTCGACGATCTGCGCAAGGCCCTGGATGCGTACGGGAAAAGGCCTTTGCGGATCGGCAGTTTCAGCGCGGCCTCCAATGTGACCGGTCTGATCACCGACGTCGAGGCGATCTCGGCGCTGCTGCGCGAGCACGGCGCGCTGTCGGTCTGGGACTACGCGGCCGGCGGGCCGTACCTGCCGATCAGCATGGCCGGCAAAGATGCGATCTTCCTGTCGCCGCACAAGTTCCCGGGCGGTCCCCAGACGCCGGGCGTGCTGGTCGTCGGCAAGCACCTGATCGTCAACCCGGTGCCGACGGCGCCCGGCGGTGGCACGGTCGCGTTCGTCGACCCGGACAGCCACCGCTACCTCGACGACCCGGTGGCCCGCGAGGAGGGCGGCACCCCGGCCATCGTCGAGTCGATCCGGGCCGGGCTGGTCTTCGGAGTGAAGGAGGCGGTCGGCGCCGACGTGATCACCGCGCGGGAGCACCGCATGTGGGAACGGGCCCGGGAGCGCTGGGCCGGCGAGCCGCGCATCGAGATCCTGGGCGACCTGACCTCGCCGCGCCTGCCCATCGTGTCGTTCCAGATCCGCGCGGGCGAGCACTACCTGCACCACAACTACGTGGTGGCCCTGCTCAACGACCTGTTCGGCATCCAGGCGCGCGGCGGGTGTTCCTGCGCCGGCCCGTACGGGCACCGCCTGCTCGGCATCGGGCCCGAGCTCTCGCGCCGCTTCGAGAACGAGATCGACGCCGGTTGGGAGGGCATCAAGCCCGGCTGGTCGCGGCTCAACTTCGCCTACTTCCTGTCCGACCAAGTCGCCGACTACCTGTCGTCGGCGGTGTCGCTGATCGCCTCACACGGCGCGCGCCTGCTCACCGACTACCGCTTCGATCCCCGTACGGGCCAGTGGCGGCACGTCGGCTTCCATGCCGTCCGGCCGAGCCTGTCCGACCTGCAGTTGCACGCCGACGGCACGGTCACGATGCCGGATTGTCCCGCGCCGATCGGTGAGGACGCGCTGCCCGGCTACCTTTCAGCGGCGCGAGCGCTGATGGAGAGCCGGCCCGAGCCGGCCGACGGGGGAGCGCAGCTTCCCGCGGCGTTCGAGAAGCTGCGCTGGTTCCTACTGCCCGCGGAATGCCTAAGCGAGTACCGGGGTGCGCCACTGCTCTGAGCCGAAGACCTCGTAGCGGATGCGCTCGTCGGCGACGCCGCGTGATCACAGGTCATGATTTAGTTGACGAAACAAGTTTCTGGCGTAAGCTGGAGGAGCTTTAGGCTTCAACTTTCCTCGGGAGCTCCCATGACCAGCACGACCTCGGCGGCGGACGCTCGTATCCCCGCCTCGCACCCGTTCGCGGCGCACGCGCGCCGGGCCGCTGCCGCCGAGGCCGCCGACCCGCACCGCGGCTGGACGCCGGAGGACGGGCCGATGCCCAGCCTCTATGTGAGCCACGGCGGCGGGCCGATGCCGTTCGAGAGCCCGGAATGGCTCAACCCGCTGCGCCGCTGGGCCCGGTCGCTGCCCAAGCCGAAGGCCATCCTGGTGGTCAGCGCCCACTGGGAGTCGGCGCCGCTGTCGCTGAGCGCGGCGCGAGCCCCCGAGCTGGTCTACGACTTCGGCGGCTTCAACCCGATGTACTACGAGTTCCGCTACGACACCCCTGACGCGGGTGAGCTGGCCCGGCAGGTCGGCGCCATGATGCCGGACCGCGAGCGGGCCCACGAGCACAACAGCCGCGGCCTCGACCACGGTGCCTGGGTGCCGCTGAAGATCATGTATCCGCTGGCCGACGTGCCGGTACTGCAGCTCAGCCTGCCCACCGAGGACCCCGACCAGCTGCTCGCCCTCGGCGCCCGCCTGCGGCCGCTGCGTGAGCAGGGCGTGCTGGTCATCGGCTCGGGTCACATGACGCACGGCCTGCCGTTCCTGACCCGCGAGATGTTCACCGAGAACAAGGTGCCGGGCTGGTCGGCCGACTTCGACGCGTGGGCCGCCGACGCCCTCGACCGCGGCGACGTGGCCGAGCTGGCCCGCTTCCGCAGCGCGGCCCCGGGCATGCCGTTCTCGCACCCCACGGTCGAACACTTCACCCCGCTGTTCGTGACCCTGGGCGCGGCCACCGACCCCACCGCGCCCGTCATCACCAAGCTCGAGGGCTACTCGGTCGGCCTGTCCCGCCGCTCGTTCCAGGCCGCCTGAGAAACTTTCCGCACTTTTCCTCGCGGAGCTGTCGAAGTCCGGTCGCCGGCTTCGTTCTGCGGGTGAGTGGGAAGGAGCGGAACCGTGATTCTGCAGAACAAGACGTCTGTCGTGTACGGGGGATCGGGGCACGTCGGCGGCGAGATCGCCCGGGTCTTCGCGCGCGAAGGGGCGCGGGTGTTCCTGGCCGGGCGCAAGCTCGACGAGCTCGAGAAGCACGGGGCCGACATCGGGGCGGCCGGCGTCGCCCACGTGGACGCCGGCGACCGGGCCGGGGCCATGACGCGTACGGTCATGAACCTCAGCTGCGGCTCGGTGACGGACTGACGAGGTCCGGATCCGGCCCTTACACGACGCTTACATGGGCGGCCTAGCGTCGCCGGCATGACCGATCGTGCTCAGGTGTCGCATCTGCTCCGACGGCTGACCTTCGGGCCGACCGCGGCCGAAGTGGACGCGGCCGTGCGGGACGGGTTCGACGCGACCCTCGAGCGGCTGCTGAGACCCGTCGCCGTGCCGCAGGCTCCGCCGATGGGGGAGGAGCCTGCGGCCGGCGCCACCCGCGAGGAGCGTCTGGAAGCCCGCAAGAAGCAACGGGAACAGGTCGTCGCGCTCGGCCGGTGGTGGCTGGGCCGGATGGCGGCCGGGAGCGCGGCCGAGAAGCTGACGTTCTTCTGGCACGGCCACTGGGCCACCAGCGCCCAGAAGGTGCGCTCGGCCCACCTCATGTTCGCGCAGCAGCAGACGTTCCGGCGCTACGGGACGGGCGACACCTCGCCGCTGGTGCGGGCCATGCTGCGCGACCCGGCCCTGATCCTCTGGCTCGACGGGCAGAAGAACACGCGCAAGGCGCCCAACGAGAATCTCGCCCGCGAGGTCATGGAGCTGTTCACGCTCGGCGTGGGGGCGTACGGGGAAAGTGATGTGAAGGCCGGCGCGCGCGTGCTGACCGGGTGGCAGGTCGACCGCACCACCGGCCAGGCGCGGCTGGTGGCCCGGCGCCACGACACCGGCCGGGTGACGCTGCTCGGGCAGACCGGGGTCTTCGACCTCGACGCGTACGCGGATCTGCTCGTCCGCCACGAGGCCCACGTGCCGTTTCTCGCCGGCCGGCTGTGGGCGCGCTACGCCGGATCCTTCACCGTGCCGGGGTCGGTGGCGGCGGCCGGGCGCAACACGACGGCCCTGCTGCGCGCGGTGTGCCGGGCCCCGGAGTTCGCCGAGACGGCCGGCACGCTGGTCAAGCAGCCCGTCGAATGGCTGGTGGGAGCCGTACGGCAGCTGGGAATCGCCCCGACCGGCCTGGACGGGACCCTGCGCGCGCTGGGCCAGGTGCCGTTGCGGCCGCCGTCGGTGGGTGGGTGGCCGGAGGGTGCCGCCTGGCTGACCACGTCGTCGACGCTGACCCGCCTGCGCGCGGGGCAGAAACTGGCCGCCCAGTCGCAGGAGGCGCCGGCCGATCCCGAAGCCCTCGCGAACCTGCTCGTCGTCGACGGCTGGAGCGACCGTACGTACGCCGTGCTGAAGGAAGTCAGGAAGCCGCGCGAGCTCGTAGCGCTCGGCCTGGCCAGCCCCGAGTACGCCGTCCACTGAGGAGGACCGACATGGACGTCATCACGCGACGCCGTTTCCTGATCGCCAGCGGAGTGGTCGCCGGAGGAGCGGCCGCGGCCGGGGCCACGCTCGGCCTGCGCGAGATCCTGGCCACGGCCGGCGACGGCGACCCGGCCGCGAAGACCCTGGTGCTGGTCACCCTCTATGGCGGCAACGACGGGCTCAACACCGTCATCCCGTACGGGGATCCGGCCCTGGCCGCCGCCCGCCCCGACTTCGCCTACGCCGAGAACGAGCTGCTCGACCTCGGCCAGGGGGAGGCGCTGAACCCCGGGATGACCGGCCTGCACAAGCTGTTCGGTGAGGGCCGGCTGGCGGTCGTGCGCGGGGTCGGCTATCCGAAACCGAACCGCAGCCACTTCCAGTCGATGGACATCTGGCAGACCGCCCAGCCCGACCGCCCCGGCACCACGGGCTGGCTGGGCCGCTGGCTCGACACCGCCGGCGGCGATCCGCGCTCGGCCATCTCGTTCGAGCCGGTGCTGCCGCCGTTGCTGGCCGGGGCGAGCAGCGCCGGAGCCACCGTGCCGGGCGGCGAGCTGAAGCTGCCCGCCGGCGTGACCCCCGACCTGCTCAACGCGCTGGGCGCCGCCGACGAGGGCGAGTCGCCGGCCCGGGCCCGGGCCGCGGCCTGCTTCTCCGACCTGGCCCGGGTGCGCGACCTGGTGTCGGCGCCGCTGTCGTCCGACGACGACGACAGTGACGCGCCCGCTACCGCGACCGGCGGCGCCGCCCCGCCCCTGGACCAGCAGCTCGCCCTGGTGGCCCGCTGCATCGAGGCGAACGTGGCCACACGCGTGTATTCGGTGTCGCTGGGCGGCTTCGACCTGCACGCCGACGGCAAGGATGCCCAGAAGGCGTTGCTGACCAAGCTGGACAAGGCTTTGGCGGCGTTCGCCGAGCGGGTCGCCGGCAAGAACGTGGTGACCGCCGTCTACTCGGAGTTCGGCCGGCGAGTCAAGGCCAACGCCTCGGACGGCACCGACCACGGCACCGCGTCCAACGTCTTCCTGCTGGGCGACGGCGTGCAGGGCGGCCTGCACGGCGAACCCCCGAACCTGACCGACCTCGACGAGGGCGACCTGAAGTTCACCACCGACTTCCGAGACGTCTACGCCACCCTCCTGCGCGACGTGCTGGCGGCCGACCCGGAACAGATCCTGGACGGCTGGTCCACCCACCTCGACAAGGTCCTCACGGGATAAGCCCTAGAGGTGGTACGCGTACTCGCGGAACTCCCAGTCGGTCACCCACCGGGAGAAGCGCTCCAGCTCGTTGCGCTTGTAGGCGACGAACGCGGCCACGAAGCGCGGCCCCAGCATCTCGGCCAGCTCCGTGTCGGCGGTCAGGGCGTCCAGGGCCGTCCCCAGATCGTCGGGCAGGCGTGGGGCCTTGTCCACGTCGTAGCCGTAACCCTCCAGCTTGGCCGGCGGCTCCAGCTTGTCGCGGATGCCCAGATAGGCGGCGGCCATCACGGCGGCAATTCCCAGGTACGGGTTGGCCGACGCGTCCCCCAGGCGCAGCTCGACGCGGGCGGCGCGGCCCCGCTCGGGCGGGATCCGGACCATGGCGCTGCGGTTGTCCAGCCCCCAGTCGACCAGCCACGGCGCGAGCGTGTCGGGCCCGAAACGCTTGTACGAGTTGATGGTCGGGTTGAGCAGGGCGGCCAGCGCGGGCGCGTGGGCCAGCATCCCGGCCACCGCCGAGCGGGCGACCATCGACAGTCCATCCTGGCCGGACGGGTCGTCGAACAGGGCGGTCCCGTCGTCGGCGCAGGCCGAGAAGTGTACGTGGAAGCCCGAACCGCCCTCGTCGTTGAACGGCTTCGCCATGAAGGTGGCCAGCTTGCCTCGCATGCGGGCCAGTTCCTGCACGGCCGTCTTGAACCGGAACGCCCGGTCGGCGGCGTCCAGCGCGCCCGAGTGCCAGAGGTTGATCTCGAACTGGCCGGACGCGAACTCGTGGTTGGCCGCCACCACGTCGAGCCCGTACGCGTCGAGGCGGCGCAGTGAGGCGAGCAGCGTGTTCTCCGGATCGCCCTTGTAGCCGGCCGTGTAGACGTTGCCCGTGCCCTCGCCGTAGCGCTTCCAGCCGGTCGGCGACTCGGGGCACGGCTCCAGCACGTAGAACTCGAACTCGGGCCCGATCACCGGCCGCATCCCGAGCGAGGAGAACCGTTCGACCACGCGCCGGAGCACGTTGCGCGGGCTCTCCTGCGAAGGGGTCCCGTCGGGGTCGAAGACGTCGGCGATCATGTGCGCGACCCCGGGCTCCCACGGCACGTCCTGCACCGTCGAGAGATCGGGCACGGCGATGACGTCGGGCAGCCCGGCCGACAGGCCGCCCTCGATGTCGATCACGTCGCCCATCGGTGAGGTGCCGTAGACCGAGCGGCAGAACGCGACCCCGTCGCCGACCGTGCGGGCGAACCGCCTCACGAGAAGGTCCCGGCCCCGCTCGGTGCCGATCAGGTCGCTGTAACCGAGGCGCACCACGTCGATCTGGCGTGCGCTCATGTCTTCCTGGGCTTGTTCCATGGCCTGGGCGTCGACGGCGAGCATGGGCGCTCCTCAGTGGAAGTGCGGTGTGTCCCCCGGATCGTACGAACCCGGGCAACTCCGCCGAGGGGCCGGGAACCGCGGCCGGACCGTACCATCGTCGCCATGAAGGACCACCCGAATCTCGCCGAGACCGAGCTCGCCATGCGACAGCACGTCGAGTCGCTCGGTCTCGATTTCGAGGCGGCCATGGCCGTGTCCAGCATCTACCGCGCCGCGAACGCGGTTCGCTCGTACGCCTGGAACGATGTGCTGCGCCCGTACGACCTGACGTGGACCGGTTTCGTCGTGATGTGGGTGGTCTGGATCTTCGACGGCATGGAGACGCGTCATGCGGCCGAGGCGGCGGCCATCTCGAAGGCGACCCTGACCGGCGTCGTGAAAACGCTCGAGGGCAAGGGCTGGATCACCCGGCACGGCCGCCAGGACGACCGCCGCCTGGTCGAGATCCACCTGACCGGCGAGGGCAAGCGCCTGATGGAGGAGATCTACCCGAAGTTCAACGCGATCGAGGCCAAGCTGGTGGCCGGCCTGTCGCGCACCGGGCAGAACGAGATGACCGAGAGCCTGCGCGCCATCGTCCGGACGATCGAGGAGATCGAGCGGCGCTGACCCGTGCCGGCGCTCCATCACGACGCCCGGGGCTTGCGGATGCCGCGGAACCCCCAGTCGCCGCCCTGAGCCGTGGAAAGCACCTCTTCGCTCTCCGTCGGCTGCGCCCCCACGTCCGTACGGATGGAGGCCGGTCCTTCGACGATGTGGTTGCGCAGTGTCCCGAGCCCCTCGACCCGCACCTCGACGACGTCGCCCGGGTAGACCGTGCGGGAGACGGCGGGCGTGCCCGAGAGCAGCACGTCACCGGGCTGGAGGGTGATGGTCCGGGCGATGTCGGCGACGAGGTAGTGCATGTCCCAGGTCATCTCGTCGGTGGTGCCGTCCTGCCGTAGCTCGCCGTTGACCAGCGTGCGGATGGTCTTGCCGCGGAAGTCCCAGCCCTCCACCACGCCCGGGCCGAGCGGGCAGAGCGTGTCGGCGCCCTTGACCCGCAGCATCGAACCGGCGTCGGTGTCGCGGAAGTCGTGCAGCCCGAAGTCGTTGCCGATCGTGTAGCCGCGGATGTGGTCGCCGGCGTCGGCCGGGGCGATGTTGCGGGCCGTGCGGCCGATGACGATCGCGATCTCGCCCTCGTAGTTGAGCCACTTGCAGCCGGCCGGGCGCACCACCGCCGCGTCGTGGCCGGTGAGCGCCGAGACCGGCTTGTGGAAATAGGTGGGCGCGGCCGGCAGCGTCGTCATCATCTCGGCCACCCGCGAGGCGTAGTTGAGATGCACGCAGATGATCTTGGATGGGGTGACCGGGCTCAGGTGCACGGCCTCGTCGACTTTGACCGTGCGGCCGTCGCCGGCCACCAGCAGGCCGTCGTGGCGTTCGACGTCGACGGCGGTGCCGTCCAGCAGGATCCGGCGGAACTCACGCATGCGTCTGCCTCCGGTAGTCGGGGTCGTCCGGCGTACGGCGGGGTCGCGGGAAGCCGCCGGCGGGCCGGTCGAACCACACGTGGACCTGGCCGGTGCCGACCGAGTTCTCGTACTCGCCGTACCGCCGGCCCGGGGCCGTGCAGTCGCCCTCGCCGAGCGCGCCGATCATCATCAGGTAGTGGCCGAACCGGGCCTCGGGCTTGAACCTGAAGAACTGGGGCATGGTGTCCAGGACGCGGGCGTGGTCGCCGGCCGCGAACCACTCCAGGCGTTCGGCGTCGGCCGCGGCCGCCTCAGGCGTGAAGATGTGCTCGACCTCGGCCGCCTCGTGGTCGCGCAGCCGGCGCAGCGGCCAGAACGTGTGCGACATGGCCCCCGAGGCGATCAGCAGCACCCGGCGGTCCGACTCGGCGATCGCGTCACCGAGCGCGCGGCCGAGGCGCAGGTTGTCCTCCACGTCGGCGGTCTGGCAGACCCCGATCGAGATCCAGCGCTTGTCCGGCAACCCCTTCCCCAGGAACTCCCACACGTTCGTGGTCGCGTAGAAGATCGGCAGGTGGTCGTCGTCGATGGCGGTGATCCAGGTGCTGTGCGCGGCGGCCCGGCCCGCGATGAGGTGGGCCAGTTCGGGGTCGCCCGCGAAGTCGTACGGGCGTTGACTCATGCCTCGCGGCAGCTCCTCCGACGTGAAAAGGCCGGCCCGCCGTTGTTGGGCGGTCACGACGAACTCCACTGTGGTCGCCCAGTGCGAGTCGAGCACCACCACGGTGTCGTAGTCGAGCACGTCGAACACGTCTTTGCGCAGCTGGTGCAGCCCCGAGACGAGCGTCGAGTCGGCGCCGTTGTTCAGCTCGCGCCGCACCGGCTCGGGCAGCACGATCGTGGGAACGTGGGCGATGAGGCCGGCGCCGGCCACCTCTCCCATCACGCCTCCTTCCCGGTCCAGCCGATCGGGGCGAAGACCGTGTTCTTGACGTCGCAGTAGAAGTCGAACGAGTACGTGCCGCCCTCGCGGCCGATGCCCGATCGGCCGTTGCCGCCGAAGGGCGCGCCCAGGTCGCGGACGAAGAAGCAGTTGACCCAGACCGTGCCCGCCTTCAGGGCGGCGCTGACCCGTTCCGCGCGCTCGGCCGAGCCGGTGACGAGCGTGGCCGCCAACCCGAAGCGCGTGTTGTTGGCCATGCGCACACCCTCGTCCTCGGTGCCGAACGTCTGCACGGTCAGCACCGGCCCGAACACCTCCTCGGTCAGGATCTCGCTACCGGGGCGGGCGTCGGTCAGGATCGTGGGGAAGTAGTACAGGCCGCGCAGTCCGGTGTTCGGGCCGCCGCCGGCGATCGCTTTGGCGCCGTCCGCGAGTGCGCGTTCGACAAAACCGCTCACCCGGTCGAAGTGCGCGCGGCTGACCAGAACGCTCACATCCGTACGTTCATCGCGCGGGTCGCCCTGCACGAGGGTGCGCGTTCGCTCAGTAACGCGCAGGACGAATTCGTGAGCGATGCCCTCCTGAACGAGCAGCCGGAACGCGCCCAGGCAGACCTGGCCGGCGTTGTCGAACTGTTCGACCGCCAGACTTACGGCCAGGTCGAGGTCGCAGTCGTCGAAAACGAGCAGCGGCGACTTGCCGCCCAGCTCGAACGAGAGCGGCACGATGTTCGGCGCGGCCGCGGCGGCGACGACCCCCGCGGTGGGCACCGAACCGGTGAACGACAGCCGGTTGATGTCCGGATGGCGGCTGAGCGCGGCCCCCGCCTCGGCGCCGGTTCCCTGCACGACGTTGAACACGCCCGGGGGCAAACCCGCCTCGTGCGTGATGTCGGCCAGCAGCGAAGCGGTGAGCGGCGCCCACTCCGGGGGCTTGAGCACGACGGTGTCGCCCGCGGCCAGGGCCGGGCCGGCGCGCCAGGTGGCCAGCATGAGCGGGGCGTTCCAGGGGGTGATGACCGCGACGACGCCGGCCGGGTCGTAGGTGATGCGCTCGCGGTGGTCACGGATCTCGCGCGGTTCGGGGGCCAGCGTCTCGGCGTGGTCGGCGAACCAGCGGAAGTTCAGGGCGACCCGGGGCATGACGCCGCGGCGGTGTGACCTGAGCAGGGAGCCGTTGTCGCGCGTCTCGACCCGGGCCAGGTCTTCGCGGCGGGTGTCGATACCGTCGGCCACCCGGTGCAGGATCTTCCCTCGCTCGGCTGCGGTCAGCGCGGCCCAGGCGGGGAAGGCGGCGCGGGCGGCTGCTACCGCTCGGTCTACTTCCTCGGCGCCGCCGGCTGCTATCTCGCCGAGCACCGTTTCGTCGATCGGTGACAGGTCGGTGAACGTTCGATCCGACGACACGCGCGCGCCACCGATCCAGTGGCGTGTGTCGACCCGTACGCCCTCGACCTCGATCTTGTGCGCCCGCTCAGCCATGGTAGTCGGGTCTTTCCGCTTCCAGGCGGGCCAGTGTGCGGCCGCCGTCCCAGACGACGCCGACCTGGCGGTAGTAGCCGCCGATGATCTCGTCGACCCGCAGCCGGGCCAGCTCCTCGGTCGGTGACTCGAACAACCGCAGTTCCACGTCCCCGCCCCACGCCTGCCCACCCTGGAACTCGGCCGCGCCGGAGGAGATGAGTTCCCCGTACGAGTCGGAAGCTCCTCGCTCGATGCCGGGATAGACGCGGTGATGCGCCATCGGGTGCGCGTTGACGAATCCGTTGCTCTCCACCGGTTCCCGCAGCGTCAGCACCGCCTCGGCCAGCCGCCGGTCGGCCGCGGCCAGGGTCGCCCCGAACACGCCGCCCGGCCCGATCGAGGGCGCCGCCTGGGCGAACGGATGCGGCCGGGTCTGCCACACCGATCCGAGCTTCTTCGGGTAACCCTGGTGCAGGCCGCGCGCGACGGCGAAGTCCTTGTCGACCCAGATGTAGACGCACCGCGAATACACCTCGCCGCGAAACGCGCATCGGACGACCACAAACGCCTCTTTGTACTGCGAACGAACAGGATCGAGCAGTTCGGTGCGACCGGACGAACAGGACTGCCAATCGGCCCAGATCAGCGCGACCGCACCGGGATCGTCCGGCGCGGGCTCGAGCGGAGGCGGCAGCAGTTCGGCGACTCGGGCCGGGTCGGTGCGGTACTCGGCGGTCAGCAGGTCGCCGCTGTAGTACCAGGGCGGGTCCGGGATGAGCGAGGCGTCGCCGCTCGCGCTGCGCGGATAGAAGAAACCTCTCATCGGGTCTTCACCGACACCGGGAACGTCTTGACGCCGTTGACGAAGTTGGAGCGGACCCGAGTGACGTCGCCGACCAGGTCGATGTCGCGGATGCGGGGGATCAGCTCCTCGAACATCAACCGGATCTCGATACGGGCCAGGGCGCCGCCCATGCACAGGTGCCGGCCCTGGCCGAACGTGAGGTGGTCGACGTTCTCCCGGCGTACGTCAAGCTTGTAGGGATCTTCGAAGACCGACTCGTCGCGGTTGCCCGACGCGAACCACATGACGACCTTGTCGCCGGCCCGGACGGGCTGCCCGCCCAGGTCAAGGTCGCGGGTGGCCGTACGGCGGAAGTGATAGACGGGCGACGCCCAGCGCAGCAGCTCCTCCAGACCGGAAGCGATCAGGCCCGGATCCTCCTGGAGCAGGCGCAGCTGGTCGCGCTGCTGGATGAGCGCGAGCATGGCGTTGCTGATGGCGTGCCGGGTCGTCTCGTTGCCGGCCACCACCAGCAGCAGGAAGTAGTTGTCGAAGTCCCGGTCGCTCAACGGCACGCCGTCGCTCGGCATCGTGTTCGCGAGCCGGCTGATCAGATCGGTGCCGTCCCCGCCGCGGCGGCGGTCGCGCAACACCCGGCCGTAGTCGAACACGTCTTGCGCGGCCGGTGAGCGGAACGGCAGGTGTTTGTACTGCTCGCTCGCGTTCGAGTCGATCTGGTGCTCGGTATAGTCCGGATCGGTGTTCCCGACCATCTTGTTGCCCCACGCGATCAGCTGCCCGGTGTCCGCGCGCGGCACGTCGAGCAGCCGGGCCAGCACCTGGATCGGGAAGTCGGCGCTGATCTTCTCGACGAAGTCGAACTCGGTGGACGACAGCGCCTCGTCGACTGTCCGCCGGGTCAGCTCGCGCAGAAAACCTTCGTAGTTCTTCATCAGGTTGCGCGGGCTGAACTCGCGCGCGAGGAGCTGCCGCAGCGCGAGGTGACGCCGGCCGTCGGTCTCGAGCATGGACCGCCGGATGTCCATCAGGTCGTCGTCGACCTCCTCCAGGTTGACGAACTGCTCGCTGGTGAACGACGCCGTGTCTCGGTCGACAGCCCAGATGTCGGCGTGGCGGGTGACCGCCCAGAAGCCCTTGTTCGGCGCGGCTTCGGGGTTCCAGTGCACCGGGTCCTCGCGGCGCAGGACGTCGAACTGGGCCCAGGCCCCGTCGGCCTGGAAGCGGTCGTAGTCGGTGAGGTCGACTTCGGAGAGCAGCATGGGTTCCTCCGATCGTTCGGGCCCAAACGTTACGAGCGGTGCAACGGCGGACGCAAGGGGCTTGTGCGCCGCCCGCCACAGTCCTAACGTTCGGACCCAAACGACCCGCATTCCTGGGACGGCGTCATGGCGCATCGGCTCCGCCGGGGCAGCCTCGGCGTAATCGGCATCTCCTTCTTCGTCATCTCCGCGGCCGCGCCGCTGACCGCGATGGCCGGCGGCGCGCCGGTCGCCATGCTGCTGGGCAACGGGCCCGGCATCCCGGCCGCGTACATTGTGGTCAGCCTGCTGTTGCTGGTGTTCTCGGTCGGTTATACGGCGATGGCCCTGGCGTCGTTCGCCGTGGTCGTGTTCCTCCGGCGCAACCCCGGCCTGGGCGGCAAACTCTGGCGCACCCTGATCGCCCCCGTCGTCGGCGGCGTGGCCACGGCCCTGGTGGCGATATACGCGGCCTCCCAGTTCGGCCTGCTCATCGGCGACGAGACCAGCCCGCTGAGCTGGGCCCTGCCGGCCTTGATCCTGGTGGCGGCCGCCGCCGGCATCGTCTCGTCGCTGATGCTCAAATCGAAAGACGTTTCCCTGTACGCCGAGATGGGCCGCAACCGGGAGTAGCTATACCTCAGGGCATAGGTGGATCTCCGGCTCGCGCCAGATCCGCCGGCCCCGCCTCGTTCGCCAGACTTCCCCCCATGACACGCACCTGGATCCGCCGCCTGATGATCGCCCTCGCCTGCGCCCCGCTGGCGGTGATCAGCATCCTGCACACGATGGGCCGCACCGGCGATTTCGGCCTGCTGGGCAAGTGGTACGTGATGGTCCCGCTGGCCGTGGCGGGCTTCTTCGCCTGGACCCTGGTCGAGAAGGCCGTCGAGCGCTTCGTCCCCGCTGCTTCTTCACCGTCGTCGCCGCAGGACGGGGATGCCCCGGTGCGGGAGACGGTGGCGGGCGGCGAGCTCGAGCCCAGCGGGCGCCAGCTCCCGTAACTGATTTCCGTACACGTCCACGAACTCGAACAGCCCGCCCGTTCTTGTCATGCCGCCATCATGATCCCCGGTTTCCCGGCTGTGCTCGCGGGTAGACGTCGTGCCGTGGCTGAGCTGGATGACGAGACGATCGCGTACGCGCACCGGATGTTCGACCTGGCCCGCGCCGGCGACACGGACGAGTTGGTGGGCCATGTCGCCGCGGGGTTGCCGGCCAACCTCACCAACGACAAGGGCGACACGTTGCTGATCCTCGCGGCGTACCACAAGCACACGGCCACGGTGGCGGCGCTGCTGGCCCACGGCGCCGACCCGAACCGGACCAACGACCGGGGCCAGACCGCACTGTCGGCCGCGGTCTTCCGCCAGAACCCCGAAACGGTCCGGACGCTGCTCGCTGCGGGCGCCGACCCCTCCGGTGGCGAGCCGTCCGCACTGGCGACGGCCGACTACTTCCAGCTGCCCGAGATGGCACTCCTCCTGCGCGGCGCCTGACACAACAGTCTTGGCCGCGAGGTCGCTGAGGACTTCTTACGCGGCGACCTGCGCGACGCCCGCGAGTGACGGCACCGGGGGCCGGCAAAGTGATTTGCCCTGCTCAGGCGATCTTTCGTCGCGGGAAAGAAACACCGTTGAAACATTGACTGGATGCAGAATGCATTCTACGGTGTGGGCTACGTCACGAACTGGTCACCGATGGTGACGAAAGACTGCACTGCCGCGCACCGGCACACCCCTCGGTCGTCTCCGCAACCTCTCCCACCGGCAGCACCACCCGACAGCGAGATCGGGTGGCGATGGCGTGTGCCCAGAGCGCGGCCGGCCTCGAACCGCCAGGAGTCCGCCCATGTCGCAGACCACTCAGGAGACCGCTGAAAAGACCCGCACCGTGGACGCCGTCATCGTCGGCGCCGGCTTCTCGGGGATGTACCTGCTGCACAAGCTGAGGCAACAGAACCTCACCGCCGTCGTGTTCGAGGCCGGCACCGGCGTCGGCGGCACGTGGTACTGGAACCGCTACCCGGGGGCCCGCGTCGACGTGGAGAGCCTCGCCTACTCGTACTCCTTCTCCGAAGACCTCGAGCAGGAATACCCGTGGGAGGAGCGCTACCCGACGCAACCCGAGATCCTCAAGTACGCCAACCACGTCGCCGACCGCTTCGACCTGCGCAAAGACATTGTTTTCCGTACGCGGGTGACCGGCGCGACCTGGAACGACGAGAACCGGACGTGGCTCGTGCGCACCGAGCACGAGGACACCGTCCACGCCCGCTTCCTGATCATGGCGACCGGGTGCCTGTCGTCGCCGAAACTCCCCGAGATCCCGGGCATCGAGAACTTCCAGGGCACGTCGTACCAGACCTCACGCTGGCCGCACGAGCAGATCGACTTCACCGGGCAGCGGGTCGGCATCATCGGCACGGGGTCCTCGGGTGTGCAGTCCATCCCGGTGATCGCCGAGACCGCGGCCGACCTGACCGTCTTCCAGCGCACCCCGTCGTACTCGCTGCCGGCCCGCAACCGGCGCCTGCGCGACGACGAGATCGCCGACATGCGCGCCAACTACCGCGCCTACCGCAAGGCCCAGAAGGAATCCGGCGCCGGCGTACCGGTGGTCGTGCCGACCCAGTCGGCGCTCGAGGTGTCGGCCGAGGAGCGGAACGAGGCGTTCGAGGCCGCCTGGGAGAGCGGCAGCCTGGTCAACCTGCTGTCGACGTTCACCGACTTCGCCACGAACCAGGCCGCCAACGACACCGCCAAGGCCTGGATCCACGACAAGATCCGGCAGATCGTCCAGGACCCGCAGGTGGCCGAGGACCTGTGCCCCGACTACCCGGTCGGCACCAAGCGGCCCTGCCTCGACACCAACTACTTCGAGGCGTTCAACCTGCCCAACGTGCACCTGGTCAACCTGCGGCGCACCCCGCTGGTCGAGGTCACCGGCAAGGGCATCCGCACCAGCGACCGGGAGTACGAGTTCGACGTCATCGTCTACGCGACCGGCTTCGACGCGATGACCGGCGCGCTGACCAACGTGGACATCCGCGGGCGGGACGGGCTCTCGCTCAAGGAGACGTGGAGCGCGGGACCCCGTACGTACCTCGGCATCGGCTCGGCCGGCTTCCCCAACCTGTTCATGATCACCGGGCCGGGCAGCCCGTCCGTGCTCTCCAACATGATCGTGTCGATCGAGCAGCACGTCGACTGGGTCGTCGACGCCATCGAGCACCTCGACCGGCAGGGGCTGCGGACGATCGAACCGACCGCGGAGGCGCAGGACGCGTGGGTCGACCACGTCAACGAACTCGCCAGTTACACGCTCTATCCGCGAGCCAACTCCTGGTACATGGGCGCCAACGTGCCCGGCAAGACCCGCGTCTTCATGCCCTACTGCGGCGGCGTGGGGGAGTACCGCAAGAAGTGCGACGACGTGGCCGCGCGCGGCTACGAGGGCTTTTCCCTGGCTGCCTGATCCTGCTTTCCGCGTACGAAGGAGAAACCATGTCCCGTCGTGAACTGATCGACGCCGAGGTCGCCGTCCCGCTCAATCAGCTGCTCGAGGCCATGCCGGGCGGCTTCAACTCGGTGCCCGACATCGTGCAGCGCCGCGCCACCGTCGAGGCGATGCTCAGCGGCATCGAGATCCCGGAGAACCCCGACGTCCGCAAGGAGGACCGCACGGTTCCGGGGCCCGAGGGAGAGCCCGACATCACCGTACGGATCTACCGACCGGTCAACGCCACCGGCCCGCTGCCAGGCATCTTCTACATCCACGGCGGCGGCATGATCCTGGGCAGTGTGGACGGCGAGGACCCGAACGCCACCTACATCTGTGACGAGGTCCAGGCCGTGGTCGTCTCGGTCGAGTACCGGCTCTCGCCCGAGCACCCGCACCCGGCGCCGGTCGAGGACTGCTACGCCGGGCTGGTGTGGATGGCCAAGAACGCGGCCGAGCTGGGGTACGACCCGTCCAGGCTGGCGATCTACGGCGCGTCGGCCGGTGGCGGGCTCACCATCGCCACCGCCCTTCTCGCCCGTGACCGGGGCGGCCCGCAGCTGTCGTTCATGATGCCGATCTACCCGATGATCGACGACACCAACACGACCGCCTCCAGCCACGAGATCCTCGACATCGGGATCTGGGACCGGGCCGGCAACATCGAGGCCTGGGCCTGGTATCTGGGCGGCAAACCGGCCGACCAGTACGCGGCCCCGACCCGCGCCGAAGATCTGGCCGGGCTGCCTCCGGCGTTCATCGACGTCGGCACGGTCGACCTGTTCCGCGACGAGGACATCGCGTTCGCCCAGCGTCTGATGGCCGCGGGTGTGCCGACCGAGCTGCACATCCACCCGGGCAGCTACCACGCGGCGGAGACGTTCGCGGCCGAGGCTGCCCTCTCCCGCCGCATCTGGGACCTGCGCCTGGACGCTCTGCGCCGCGCACTGAAGTAAGGGAGTTGTCAGGAGCCGCCGCGGGGTACTAGCGCAAATAGGTTTGCTGTGGAAACCTATTGCCATGACCACCGACTCGATGTCCGCCGGCAGTGACCCCCGGCGGCTCCTCTCCGAGACCCGGGCGCTGGCCCACCGCGTACGGCTCGATCAGCGGTTGACCTGGGCGGCGCTGCTCGTCCTGGGCGTCGTGGCCCTCGTCGCGATCCCGTTCGACTACTTCGGCCTGGTCGAGCGATGCGACGGCGACAGCTGCGCGTCCTGGCGTCGAGGCTCGCTCTTCTATTGGCCTCCGGCACTGCTCATCGCGTACGGGGGAATCGCCTTCGCTTATATGCGGGCCGCCCGGGCGCGGGGGCTCGGCGCGCGCGTGCTGCCATTCGTGATCACCGGCGGCGTCCTGACCCTCATCTCGATGGTCGCCTGGCTGCTGGCCCGCGCGTACTGGTGGAACAACCCGCCGGCCGACCCGTTCCCGGCGTGGGTGATGGTGCTCGACCGCCTGATCGCACCGGCCGGCACCATCGGGCTCGCGCTGCTCGTGCTGGCCTGGCTGGAACGCAACGTCGCGCTGGCCGCGTTCACCGGCGTCTACCTGGTGATCGTCCTGGTGCCGGTCACGTTCGGCTGGGAGATCAACACGTCGACCGCCGCCTCGTTCGTGCCGCCGCAGGTCATCACCGCCGTCGTGCTGCTGCTGGGCGCGGCCGGTTTCGCCCGGGCCCGACGGCGGCGGCCGTGACCGACGAACGGGTCGAGCACCCGGTCACCGGCCTCGACGAGACCGTGCACCAGCGGGTCCGGCTCGGCATCCTCACCATCGCCCACGAGGCCCGGCGGGTCGAGTTCGGCTACCTGCGCGACCATCTCGGGCTGACCGCCGGCAACCTGTCGAAACACCTGAGCGTCCTCGAGGCGGCGGGCCTGGTCGGCATCGAGAAGGGCTACGAGGGCAAACGCGCCCGTACGTGGATCACCCTGACCGCGGCCGGCAGCCGGGCCCTGGCCGAGGAGATCGAGCGGCTGAAACAGCTCATCTCGCGGGTAGAGTCCACGGGAAACGTCTGAGGAGGTCGGTCACGGTGCATCCGGTCTAGCGACGGCCCCACCCCGGGGCGTCACGGAGCCGAAAGGCGACCGTATGAGCCGGACCGACAAGACCCGCCCCTGGTGGGTCCAGATGGCCGATGCCCCGATGAGGGCGTGCCGGCCGCACCACGACCACCGTTTCGGGCCGTGCACGCTGCCGCCCGAGATCACCCGCGACACGGCCGGGCTGGGCGATCGTCGCGACGGTTGCCGCTGGGTGGGCACCCAGTCGTACTGGTACCGCCGCTGTGAGAGCAAGGGCGCCCGCGAGTGGGCGTTCTGGCGTCGTACGGAGAACCGTCGCGACCGCCACCAGGAACGCCGGCGCCTCTACACTGCGCGCCGTGAATGTGGACGACTTCTGGACGTTTCTCGAGGCCTCGGGGCGTGACGGCGGTGGCCAGGAACCACGCGAGGCGTTCCTGAGCCACCGGCTGGGCCGGATCCCGCGTGAGCACGTGCTCGACTTCGCGCAGCACCTGTCGGCCACGCGGGAACCGGCCAACACCTACCGGCTGTGGCGTGCGGCCGACATCATCCTCGACGGATGGTGCAGCACCGACGGGTTCCACTACTTCCAGATGTGGCTGGCCGGGCTCGGCCGGGAGGCGTACGAGGGTGCGATCGCTGCCCCGGACAGCCTTGCCGGGCATCCCGAGGTGAGGCGGCTGGCGGCGCTGCCCCGGCCGTGGGCGGACGAGGACTATCCGATGTGGGAGTCGCTGGAGTACGTCGCGGTCGGGGTCGGCGAACAGCGGCCCGACATCGGCGGCGACGTGCGTGACCTGCTCACCGAGGAACGCGCCTTCTACCCGCGGATGGACCCGGACCCCGACGACACCGAATGGCTCAACCTGGACCGCGACGAGCTGGCCGTGCGCTATCCCCAGCTATGGGACCTCTTCGGTGACCGCTGGCGTACGTGACTCGCGGGCGACGCCCCAGTCGTACATGGCCTGCAACACCGGAATGAGGGTGCGGCCCTCCTCGGTCAGGTCGTACTCGACGTGGGGCGGCACCGTGCCGAGGTCACGCCGGACCACCAGGCCGTCCGCCTCCAGTTCGCGCAGCCGCTGGCTCAGCATCTTCTCGCTGATGCCGGGTGTGAGACGGCGCAGCTCGCCGTAGCGGTGCACGCCCTCCTTGAGGCGGGCCAGCAGGACCGTACGCCATCGTCCGCCGATCACGGAGACGGTCAGGTCGACGGGGCAGCCGTATCGCTTGGGCACGCACCATTATGTGCGTACTTGCCGGTCGATCACGGTCCTGCTGAGCTGGTCGGCATGACGGACACGACACCGACACTCCACGAGTGGGCGGGCGGGGACGCGGCCTTCGAGCGGCTGACCGACGCGTTCTACACCCGGGTCGTGCGGGACGACCTGCTCGCGCCGCTGTTCGCGCCCATGTCGCCGGAGCATGCGCGGCACGTGGCGGTCTGGCTGGCCGAGGTGTTCGGTGGGCCGGCCACCTACACGGCCGCGCACGGCGGTTATCCGCGCATGCTCGCCCACCACCTGAACATGGCCATCACCGAACCGCAGCGGCGGCGCTGGGTGAACCTGATCCAGGACGCCGCCGACGAAGCGGGGCTGCCCGACGACCCGGAGTTCCGGGCCGCCTTCCTGGGCTACATCGAGTGGGGCACCCGCCTGGCCCGGCTCAACTCGCAGCCGGGCGCGGAGGTGGTGCGCGACGCTGCGGTGCCGCGATGGGGCTGGGGCGTGGCGCCGCCGTACCAGCCGGCGCTCCGTGCCGAACACTTAAGCTCCGGGGATGAGTCTTGACGTCGCCCGCATACGGTCCGGTTATCCCGCGCTCGCTGAGGGGTTCGCCCACTTCGACGGGGCCGGCGGCACCCAGCCGGCCGAACCGGTGATCGAGGCGATCGGTGCCGCCATGCGTACGGCGGTCTCGAACCGGGGCGCCGCCCACGAGCCCGCCCGCCGCTCGGGTGAGATGGTCGCCGCCGCCCGGGCCGCCGTGGCCGACCTCGTGGGCGGTGACCCGGAAGGTGTCGTGTTCGGGCCGAGCGCCACTGCCCTGACCTACCTGGTGGCGCGCACCCTGTCCCAGAGCTGGGGTCCGGGCGACGACATCGTGGTGTCGCGGCTCGACCACGACGCCAACGTGCGCCCGTGGGTGCAGGCGGCCGAGGCGACCGGAGCGACCGTACGGTGGGCCGGGGTTGATCTGGCGACCGGTGAGCTGCCGGTGGGGCAGTACCAGGACCTGGTGGGGCCGCGCACCCGGTTGGTGGCGGTCACCGCGGCCAGCAATGCGACAGGCACAGTTCCCGCCGTACGGGACATCTCCGCCCTCGCCCACAAGGCCGGTGCCCTGGTTTACGTGGACGGCGTGCACGCGACCGCCCACCGCCCGACCGACGTGGCCGCGCTCGGCGCCGACTTCTACGTGACCAGCGCGTACAAATGGTCCGGCCCGCACTACGCGGCGGTGATCGCCGACCCGGAGGTATGGGCGCCGTTGCAGCCGGTGAAGCTCATCCCCTCACCCTCGGTAGCACCCGACCGGTTCGAGTACGGCACGTTGAGCTTCGAGCTGCTGGCCGGAGTGACCGCCGCCGTCGACCACCTGGCCGGCCTCGTCCTCGGCCCGGGCAGTCGTCGCAGCCGGGTGCTGGCGAGCATGGCCGCGGCCGAGGAGTACGAGAACGCCCTCGCCGCCCGCCTCCTCGAGGGCCTGCAGGCGATCGACACCGTGACCCTGTTGCCGTCCGGGCGCGAGCGCTGCCCGACGATCTCGTTCCGCGTCGACGGCCGGACCCCGGCCGAGACCGCGCGAGCCTTGGGCGAGCAGGGCCTCTGCGTCTCCCATGGCGACTATTACGCGGTCGAATACTTCGAGGCGGCGGGCCTGCGCGCCACCGGCGGAGCGGTGCGCGCGAGCATCTACCACTACAACACCGCCGACGAGATCGACCGCCTCCTCGAAGCGATCAAATAACAGACCCTAGGCGACCCACCACCAGCCATCGCCCACTTCGCGTTTGGGGCGGCCGTTGTCGCCGTCGGCAGTGGCGATCAGTGTGTCCGCGGTGGGTGGCCGGGTGAAGTAGCCGAGGCCGGTCCCGGACTCAGCCCGCCAGTTCTGCCACATCTGGACGAAGAGCGCCTCCTGACCCGCGTACGCGAACCCGGACGGGCACAGCGAACGCAGGTCAGCCGGCACGGTCAGCATGTCGTGGAGGCGCCCGGCCCGGTAGTCCTCGGCCAGCTCCGCCAGCGCGGCCCGATGGATCCGGTACTGGTTGTCGACATAGTCGAACTGCGAAGCCTGCCGGGTGGCGACAACGATGGCCGTGGCGGCCAGGGCCAGGCTCACCAGGGCGACTCCCCACGACCCCCGCACGCAGGCGACCAGGATGACCACAGTCGACTCCAGCGCGGCGATCACGAACAGCACCAGCACGAGCGCCAGGCCGAGCAACGAGCCGCCGTACGGGGAGGTCTGAGTGAATGACCAGAGCAGCGCCAGAAGCAGCCAGCCGAGACCGCCGAGCCCAACCTGAAGCAGTCCCCGCCGGCTCCGCAGAACGGCCCGCGGCTTGACGCGCACCGCCGGGGCCGGCTCATCCGCCCCATCCCACAGAAATGTCATCTGGTGACCCCGGCTACCGGGTGATGTCTTCTGTGGACAGCGGAATGCGGTGTTGAGTTTCCATGCCGA
This sequence comes from Paractinoplanes ovalisporus, assembly GCF_016834655.1. Lineage (GTDB taxonomy): Bacteria > Actinomycetota > Actinomycetes > Mycobacteriales > Micromonosporaceae > Actinoplanes > Actinoplanes ovalisporus. The sequence continues at coordinate 742,075 of NZ_JAENHP010000001.1, read as the reverse complement.
CGATCCTGCGGGCGCCGGCGCGGTGGGGAAAGCAGTTACACAGAACCTCCACACGATCTCCTCGACGCCGGACGTTTCCACGGCGTCGACCGGTGGCCTGCTGCCGCGGCGCGCACTGATACAGCGTGATCACCGACTACCGTGGCTGTTTAGAGCGCGGACGACTGGTTGGCCGATACCCGGACCTCCCACGACACGGTCGCCGTCAGCTATGCCGACCTGGTCCGCAACGCGCTTTCCGAGCTTTCATCACCTACGCGCCGCTTTGACGCTGTTCGCCGACGGCGTGCTTGCTGCGGGCGGCGGGCCGGTGGCGAACATCGGATGCGGGCCTGGACACATCACCTCCCGTCTGCACGAACTCGCTCTTGAGGTCTTCGGCGTCGATCTGTCGCCGGGAATGATCGCCGTCGCCCGGCGCGATCACCCGCACCTACGGTTCGAGGTGGGACCCATGACAAGCCTGAGCCCCCGGCCTCCTCACTCGCCGGTCTCCTGGCCGGGCAGGCGTTGATCCATATACCCGACGAGGACGTGCCTGCCGTCTTCGAACACTTCCTTCGATCCTTGCGCCCGGGCGGACTGCTGCTGCTCTTCCACACCGGCGACAGCTAGCGACTGAAGACCGAAGGCTACGGGCTCGGGCATGTCGAGCCTCAGGCGCGGCAGGCGCATGGCCAAGGCAGCGGTCGCGGCGGCGAAGGCGAAGCCGAGGACCGGTTGCGCGGGCGGGAGCGCGAAGCCCGACACCGTGAAGAGTGGCAGCAACACCGCGAAGGCGATGCCGTGCGGGCGCAGGCGATGGTCGGCGTGGGTGATGGCTACGCCCAGGCTGATCGCGGCGATGATCAGGAGGAGGGAAGCGGAGAGGGCCGTGATGACCAGGGCGGAGCCGTAGGCGGTGTCGTTGTTGAGGGCGGGCATTCCGGGCGTGCCGGCCAGGTGGGCGCGCCCGAGGCCGGGCTGCACGAACGCGGCGCTGCCGAAAGCGGCCGACAGGAAGACGTTGGCCACCGTGAACAGGGCGAAAGGCTTGGAGCTGCGCACGTACGGGGTCAGGGCGGCGGCGCCGAGGATGGCCGGCGCGGCGCCGAAGATGCTGGCGCCCAGGTGGCTGAGCAGGAACGAGCTCGACGTCACGTAGCGGGCGTACGTGTCGAAGTCGGAGACGGGCGGCTGGTGGGTCAGGGTGCTGAGGCCGAGCAGGAGGCCATAGGCGGGTAGCGCCCAGAGGGCGGCGGGTTTCACGAGAGGAATCCCTTCGCGAGGTCGCGGGCCTGGGCGTGCGCGAGGCGGCGCGGGGTGTCGGCGTCGGCGGTGGCCAGGTTCGGGCGGAAGTGGACGGTGCGCAGGTCGTCGATGCCGGCCCAGCGCAGCCAGTCCTCGACGTACGGGGCCTGGAAGTCGGCACCGAACGCCGGACCGCGGCCGGGACCGTAGACGGCGCTGGTGTAGATGACGGCGGCCCGCTTGTCGCGCAGCAGCCCGCGGTAGCCCTCGGCCGGGTCGAAGCCGAAGATCAGGCCGGGCTGGCTGATGACGTCGATGAACTGCTTGAGGATGTACGGGATCCCGGCGTTCCACATGGGCACGCTGAACAGGTAACGGTCGTAGGCGTCGAAGCGGTGGAACGCGTCGACGGCGGCCGTCCACGCGGGGCTGTCGGGCTGTTCTCCGGCGAAGACGGCCATCTTGGCCGCCGCCGCCTCGGGGCCGAACGCGGGGAGCGTGCCGTCCCAGAGGTTCCACTCCGTGACGGTCGTGCCGGGGGAGACCTCGCGGAGCGTGTCGAGGAACGTCGTCGCGATCGCGAGCGACTCGGAACGCGGGCCGCGGGGCGAGGCGGAGATGTGCAGGACCTGGTTCATGGCTGCTCCCTTGGGTTTCTGGAAAGTGCGTGCGCACGCACATTGTTACTCCGATGCGTGCGCACGCACAAGACTGTGGCTAGGGTGGGGTGATGAGCGACACCGACACGGCCGCCTGGGCGGCGTTGCTGCGCGTGCACGCGGCTCTGGTCCCGCGCATCGACCGCGAACTCCAGCGGCGGTGCGGGTTGCCGCTGACCTGGTACGACGTGCTGCTCGAACTCAACTCGGCCCCCGGCCGGCGGTTGAGCATGGGGGAGCTGGGCGAGGTGGCGGTGGTGTCGCGCACGCGGGCCAGCCGGGTCGTCGATCAGCTGGTGGCGGCCGGTTTCGTGAGCCGTTCGAGCAACCCCGAGGACAAGCGTTCCGCGTACGCGGTGATCACCGACGAGGGGCGCAAGGTGTTGCGCGCGGCGGCGCCGGTCTATCTGGCCGCGATCGAGCGTTTCTACACGTCCCACATGAGCGCCGCCGAGTCGCGGACCGTGGCGGCGGCGCTGGAGAAGGTGCTGGCGGCCGGGCCGCATACTTAGGCCGTGCTGTATTTCGTTCTTTTCGCCATCGTGGTCGTCGGGCTGGCCGTGATCGTGACGGTGCAGCACTACCTGGACAAGCGCCGGCCGAGGGTCGCCGAGGACAAGGGCGGCGATTCTGGTTCGCCGTTCGGCACCGACGCCAGCCGCTACGCCGACAGTGATGGCGGCGGCGGGTTCGGTTCCGACTGAGCGTTCGTGCGCGTTGCTCGCGGTTGAGTGTTCGCGCGTTGAGGTGCGTTGAGCGTTTGCACGTTGCTCGCGTTAAGCGTTCGTGCGCGTTGCTCGCGGTTGAGCGTTCGCGCGCGTTGAGCCGCGTTGCGCGCGTTGAGCGCTTGCGCGAGTTGGGTGCGTGTCGAGCGTTCGCGCGTTGGCGCACTCGGCATCCGTTGATCGGGTCGCGCGGCGGGGAGCGCTCCCACCCGCTGCGAAATGCAAACACTGCAAACGCTTGCCCACGTTATCGACTTGTTTCTATTCTCGCTGAGGTAAGCGCTTTCCTCCATACGGATCGCCGGGTCGGCGTGGGTGGCTGATCCGCGGCTCCCTCATGGCCGCGGGTCCGAGACAACGGTTCGTAGTGGCAGCGCCCGGTATGCGAAGAGGAGCGAGACACCATGAAACGTTCAGCCAAACGCGCACTAGTGGCGCTGACGACGGGCGCGGTCGGCGCGGCCGTCGTCGTCGCACTACCCCTGCCCTGGGCGAGCGCGGCCGCGGTGGGCTCCGCGACCGGTTACGCCTCGGTCAACGGCGGCACGACCGGCGGCAACGGCGGATCCACCGTACGGGCCACCACCGGCACCCAGATCCACCAGGCGCTGTGCTCGCGGGCCAGCAGCAGCACCCCGATCACGATCGAGGTCTCCGGCACGATCAACCACGGCAACACGACAAAGGTCTCGGGCGACAGCTGCAACACGGCCGCCGACAAGATCGAGCTCAAGGAGATCAGCAACGTCACGATCATCGGGGTCGGCAGCGGCGCGGTCTTCGACCAGCTGGGCATCCACATCCGCGATTCCAGCAACATCATCATCCAGAACGTGACCGTGCGGAACGTCAAGAAGTCGGGCTCGCCCACCTCGAACGGCGGTGACGCCATCGGCATGGAGAGCACGGTCCGTAACGTCTGGGTCGACCACGTCACCCTCGAGGCGTCGGGCGGCGAGTCGGAGGGTTACGACGGCCTGTTCGACATGAAGGACAACACGCAGTACGTCACCCTGTCGTACAGCATTCTGCGCAACTCCGGCCGCGGCGGACTGATCGGTTCGAGCGAGAGCGACACGTCGAACAGCTTCATCACGTTCCACCACAACCGCTACGAGAACATCGACTCCCGTACGCCGTTGCTGCGCGGCGGCGTCGCGCACATCTACAACAACTACTACTACAGCCTGAACGAATCGGGCATCAACTCGCGCGCCGGCGCCCGGGCCAAGGTCGAGAACAACTACTTCCAGAACTCGAAGGACGTCCTCGGCACCTTCTACACCGACGCCGCCGGCTACTGGCAGACCGCGGGCAACATCCTCGACAACGTGACCTGGTCGGCCACGAGCAGCGACCACAAACCGGCCGGTCCGAGCATGGCGTCGACGACCACGGTGAGCGTTCCGTATTCGTACCGTCTGGACGGCGCTTCGTGCACGCCGGACATTGTTCGCTCAACCGCGGGCGCGAACACCGGGATCCGTACGTCGAACGGAAGTTGCGGCACCACCAACCCGACCAACCCGACCACGCCGCCCCCGACCACTCCGTCGACCCCGACCCCGACGACCCCGACGCCCACCCCGACCCAGCCGAGCGGCACCAACCTCAGCCTGAGCGGCGGAGCCGACGGTTCGAGCAAGGCGAGCGGCACCAGTTACGGCAACGTCAAGGACGGCAGCCTGACCACGTACTGGTCGCCGAGCGGCACCACCGGCAGCATCTCGATCAAGTGGAGCGCCGCCACCACCGTCGGCCGCATCAACATCCGCGAGGTCTCGGCCGCCGTCACCGCCTACCGGGTCCTGAACGCCGACACCGGCGCCGTCCTCAAGACCGGTTCGGGCGCGGGCGTCATCTCGTTCACGCCGACCTCGCTCAAGAAGGTCACGTTCGAGATCACCAGCGCGAGCGCGACCCCGCGGGTGGCCGAGTTCGAGACGTACGCGAGCTGAAAGCAGAAACCCACACTGCAGACGTACGGGAGATAGACGCACCAAAAGCACCAAGGCTGAACCGCCGCGCCTCGCGACCGGGTCGGTGGTCACGGCCATAGCGCGTCACCGGGACGTTCCCGCGTCCCCGGCACGACGCCTTCCGGCCTCCTGGCGAGTCACCTTGCCGGGAGGCCGGCCCGTAACCGGTCCACGGTGTCGTGATACCCGCCGGCCTCGGCCCATTCGATCGCCGTACGGCCCTGGCCGTGGTCCTCCCGCCGTTCCGGGTCGGCGCCGGCGTCCAGCAACATCGCCACCGTCGTCCGATGTCCCCAGCAGGCCGCGCCGCACAACGGCAGGCCCTCGTCGCCGGTGCCGCTCTCCAGGTTCGGGTCGGCCCCCGCGCTCAGCAGTGCCCGCACGTTCTCCACCCGGTCCGAAACGCTCGCCCGATAGAGCGCGGTGCTGCCGTCGCGGTCGGGCGTGTCCGGTTCGGCGCCCGCGCGCAAAAGCGTATGCACCTCACCCCAGCCGGCCCGCTCCACGAGTTGCCGCTGCAGCTTCTTCCGCCGCCGCCGTTTCATCCGCGCAGCCTTTCACGCCGCCGCTCGCTCATCCGCGCAGTCTCTCTCGCGCCGCCGCTTGCTTATTCGCGCAGTCTCTCGCTTGGTTTGCTCGTCCGCGCAGCCTTGCACGCCGCCGCTCGCTCATCCGCGCAGTCTCTCGCGCCACCGCTTGGTCGTCCGCGCAGCGTCTCGCGCCGCCGCTTGTTCATCCGCGCAGCCTCTCGCTTGGCTTGTTCATTCGTGCGGCCCCTCGGGTCGGCGCTTGTTCGTCCGCGTGGCCTCAGGCTGGGATCTGCTCATTTGCGCAGCCTTCGCGCCCGCGTTTGTTCATTCGCGCACCGGCCCGCCTTCCGTACTGGTCGCTGCGCGCATCGTGTCACCGCCGGGCAAGATGCACCGTTCTGTGGCAGTTGTGGCCCGTGGAGAGGATTCCGGACAGCCTGCATGGGTACACCAGTCAAGTACGGTTCCGTCTCTTTGAGGAGGCTGACATGTCTGTTCGTGAACCGAGCGCGCAGCCTGACATCGAGCACCCGATCGATCTGACCGACCTGCCCGATCGCGGCGAACGTCCGAAACCGGCCCGCGTTCCGGAGCACCACCCGGACGACTCCGGCTTGCCCGGCGACGTACCGGGACCGCACAGCCCGGACTCGCCGCCGCGGGAATAGACCCGAGGTGGTCAGGTCCAATAGAGGATGCGGCATGCGGGGAGCCGTGCGGCGATCTCCGATTCGAACCAGCCGCGCAGCTCTCCCATGACCGTCGGCGGGTAGACGTACTTCACCGCGCCGAACTTGCCATGCTTGCGGCTGCGCGATTCCTCGTCCATCTCGATCCGGGTCCGCGGGTACCAGCCCAGCAGCACCTCTTTGCTCCCCGGGGTGAAACGGTGCGTGATGAGCTCGGCGGTCAGGTCGAGCCCGGGAACCCCGTCGACGGCAGTCGCTACGGCGTCCAGCAACGCGCCGTAGTGACGCCGCCAATCGTCGATCGCCATGATGGGGGCGATCGTCAGGCCGACCGGATAGCCGTCGAGTGCGAGGGTGCGCAGCGCGGCCAGGCGTTCCGGCAGGGGAGCGGTGCCGCCCTCCATGCGGGTGGTGACCGGTTGGCCGTTGACGCTGAACCGCACCCGCGTCCGCCCGGCGTGCGGCAGCCCGGTGAAGGTGCCGACGTCGGCGAACTTGGTCGTCCACCGCAGCTGCACCGGCGCGTCCCAGGCGCCGAAGTGCTCGACTGCGCGGCGCCAGCTGCCGGTCAGATGCTCGAGGGCGAGCGGATCGGTGTAGCAGGACGCCTCGAACGTGGTTCCCTCGTCGCGGCGCGCGGCCCGGCGGCTGGTGACCGTGCCCCGGCCGGCGTAGTCGGCCAGCCCGTCCAGGATGTCGTCGAGGTCGGCGTAGACACGGGTGACCGGGGGACCGGACAGCGAACCGGCCAGATAGCAGTACTGGCAGTGCGCGGGGCAGCCCTCAGCCAGGTCGAACCGCCAGTCGGCGCTGGGCGAGATCGGCTGTAACCGGCGACGCGACGGCGGGCTTACGACGATCGCCAGGGTCGACTTCGCTCTCGCGTACGTCTGCCGGTCGTTCTCGCCCCGGACGCCGGTGAGCCGGGCCGACTTCAGGCGCTCGACCTCGATCCCCTGCGCCTCGACGAGCGCCATGATGCGGCGGCCGTGCGGGTGGTCATACGCGGGCGGGGTTGCCACCACCCGCTTCGGGGTCCAACGCCGCCCCGGTCGCGGCGGCGGAGCGACACCGCTCAGATCGTGCGTCCATACCTGCTCGCCGCTGGCGCTGTGCGGTGCCGTCACCTCGTCGAGGGCCAGTGGGTCGTTCAGGTCGGGCACCTCCCGCCAATACCCCGGCCAGGGCGGATGTACCGTTTGTCGAGCCTGAAGTTTGACCACACGATCCGGGAGCGGCGCGAGCGATGACGGCGATTCAAGAGATCCCGCTGAAGACCATCACCGGCCAGGAATCCACGCTGGGTGATTATGCGGGGCAGGTGCTGCTGGTGGTGAACGTCGCCTCCAAGTGCGGGCTCACGCCTCAGTACGACGGGCTCGAGAAGCTCCACGAACGGCTGCGCGACCAGGGCTTCACCGTGCTCGGCTTCCCGGCGAACGACTTCGGCGCGCAGGAACCCGGCACCGACGAGGAGATCGCCGAGTTCTGCTCGACGACGTTCGACGTGCAGTTCCCGATGTTCTCGAAGATCAGCGTGCTCGGCGCCTCCCGGCACCCGCTCTACGACGCCCTCGCCGGCGACCAGGACGTCCAGTGGAACTTCGAGAAGTTCCTGATCGCCCGCGACGGCACGGTAGCGGGCCGTTTCGCGCCCGGTGTCACCCCCGACGACCCCGAGCTGACGTCCGCGATCGAGCGGGAGATTGCCGCCCCGCGCCCGTAGCCAACGCGCCCCACAAGCAGCCCACCGCTCTGCATAGCTCAGTGAGCGGATTGCGCGAGTGGTCACGGCGTTGTGCGGGTCGGTGAGCGGATTGCGCGAGTGGTCGCGGTGTTGTGCGGGTCGGTGAGCGGATTGCGCGAGTGGTCGCGGTGTTGTGCGGGTCGGTGAGCGGGTTGCGCGAGTGGTCGCGGTGTTGTGCGGGTCGGTGAGCGGGTTGCGCGAGTGGTCATGGTGTTGTGCGGGTCGGTGAGCGGGTTGCGCGAGTGGTGACCGCGTTGCGCGGGTCGGTGAGCGGGTTGCGCGAGTGGTCACCGCGTTGCGCGGGTCGGTGAGCGGATTGCGCGAAGTGGTGACCGCGTTGCGCGGGTTCAGTGAGCGGATTGCACGAGTCGTCACGGCATTGCGCGGGTCAGTGCGGGATGCGCGAATGGTAACCGCGCCGGCCGGCCATGCGGGTGGCCGGCGTTCTGCTATACGGCGCCCGCGCGGGTTCGGTTGCGCCACATCTCGAGGGTGATCTCGTACTCGACCTCGCCCTCTTCCGTGCCGGGCAGCGGGTCGTCCCACTCCGGGAAGAACGTGCGTACGTGGCGCATGCCGACGGCCTTCATGACGCCTCGGGATCCGGCGTTCACGGCCATCGTCTGCGCGATCACGCGACTCTGGCCCACGGTGTCGAAGGCGTGCCGCAGGAGCGCGCGAGACGCCTCGCTGGCCAGGCCCTGCCGCCAGAACCGCCGGGCCAGCCGGTAGCCGAGCTCGGCGACGGCCGGGTCGTCCGGCTGGTCGGGCCCGTGCGCCGGCGGCAGCATCATGAGCCCGACAAATCCGTCCGCGGACTCAACCATGGGCTCGGCGCCCGACGCGGACTGCATCGTGGGCTCGGCACCCGACGCGGACTCCATCGTGGGCTCGGCACCTGACGCGGACTTCATCGAGGGCTCGGCACCTGACGCGGGCTCAGCCGTGGTCTTGGCACCCGACGTGGGCTCAACCAGGGTCTTGTGCTCGGGCGCGGTGCCGGGGTGGTCCGAGGCCGGCCCGCCGCCGTTCGAAGCGAACGCCATCCAGTAACCGAGCCCGTCGACCTTCCCCGACAGGGCCATCCGCTCCGCATGGCTGGCGATCACTTCCTCGCGGGAACGGGCGCGCCCCCACAGATAGCGCAGCACCTCCGGATCGGCGTCGAGCTCGACCTCCAGCTCCAGGTGCCGGTCGGCCAGCGGGACCATCACAAGTCGCTCGGTACGCAGGATCGGCTGTGCCACCCGGCGACGATCACACATCCGGGGGCCGTCTGCGACCGAGTTTGCGTCAACGTGCCGCTGCACCGGTCCGGATGATGCGACCACGACGGTCTCCTGACTGGGCGGCGCGAGATGGGTGGGCCAGCCATGCTGTCCGAGCGCGTGGCTGTGGAGAACGCGGGGCGTGACTGGGCGGCGCGAGATGTGTGGGCCGGTCAGGCTGCTCGAGCGCGTGGCTGGGCAGAACGCGGGGCGTGACTGGGCGGCGCGAGGTGGGTGGGCCGGTCAGGCTGCCCGAGCGCGTGGCTGAGGAGAACGTGGGGCATGGCTGGGCGGCGCGAGATGCGTGGGCGGCTCCTCACCCCGTACGCGGAACGCGTTGTCGGCCGGTGCGGCTGAGCGATTCTGTCCATTGACAAGCCTCGAATCGATAGTTAGCTTCTGTGAACGTTAACAACTCCCTGGCTCCAACAGCGGAGGCCGCCTGACCCCCGCTTCGCTTTGACGCGAAAGGCGCATCATGGGTATCCGTTCCTCGGGCTGGCGGGCCGCGCTCGCCGCCTTCGTCCTGGCCGGGGCCGCCGCCCTGGTCGGAGCCGCCCCGGCCCAGGCGGCCGGCACCGGACCGTGCGACATCTACGCCGGCGGCGGCACCCCCTGCGTGGCCGCCCACAGCACCACCCGTGCGCTCTTCGGCTCGTACGGCGGCAGCCTCTACCAGGTGCGGCGCTGGTCCGACGGCGCCACGTCCAACATCGGCGTGCTGAGCGCCGGAGGCTATGCCAACGCCGCCGCGCAGGACTCGTTCTGCTCGGGCACCTACTGCACGATCGTGCGCATCTATGACCAGACGTCGCGCCACAACGACCTGACCATCGCCCCGGGCGGCGGCGCCAACCCGACCGCCGACCAGGGGGCCAACGCCGCGGCACTGCCGGTGACCGCGGGCGGGCACAAGGTGTACGGCGTCTACATCTCGGCCGGCAACGGCTATCGCAACAACGCGACCAACGGCGTCGCCACCGGCAGCCAGCCCGAGGGCATGTACATGGTCACCGAGGGCACGCACGTGAACGACCGGTGCTGCTTCGACTACGGCAACGCCGAGACCAACAACATGGACACCGGCAACGGCGACATGGACGCGATCTACTTCGGCAACCTGTGCTGGTTCTCGCCCTGTTCGGCCGGGCCCCGGGTGGCCGCGGACCTCGAGAACGGCCTCTTCGCGGGCGGCAACGGATCGTGGACCGCGAACACCGGCCGTAACAGCGCCTTCGTGACCGCCGTCCTCAAGAACAACGGCACATCCACGTACGCGATCAAGGACGGCAACGCGCAGTCGGGCGGTCTCGCCACGCGGTACAACGGGTCGTTGCCGACGCAGGCCGGCTACAACCCGATGACCAAGCAGGGCGCGATCATCCTGGGCATCGGCGGTGACAACAGCAACGGCTCGGTCGGGTCGTTCTTCGAGGGCGTGATGACCAGCGGTTATCCCAGTGACGCGACCGAGAACTCCGTGCAGGCCAATATCGTCGCCGTCGGTTACAGCAAGAGTGTGACGTTCCCGGTGAACGGCGCGACCTACCGCCTGACCAACCTGGCCGCCGGCAAGGTGCTCGACGCGGTGAACTGCGGCACCGCCAACGGCACGGCGATCCAGGTGTGGCAGTCGCTCGGCAACACCTGCCAGCAGTGGCGGTTCAACAGCGTCGGCGCCAACAAGTGGACGATCACGAACGTGAACTCGGGCAAGGTGCTCGACGCGGTGAACTGCGGCCTGGCCCTCGGGACGGCCGTCAACCTGTGGCAGTCGCTCGGGAACCTGTGCCAGCAGTGGGCGGTCATCCCGGCCGGCAACGGGCGGTACGAACTGGTGGTCGAGAACAGCGGCATGGTGCTCGACGACCAGAACTGCGGCACCGCCAACGGCACGAAGGCCCAGCTCTGGATGTGGCTCAACAACACGTGCCAGCTCTGGTCGATCGCACCGTGATCGTCAACGCGGCCGGCCGCGCAGGCAAGCCGGTCGGCCGGCCGCGTAAGGAAACCGGTCGGCCGCGTCAGGAAGCCGCCCGGCCGCGCAGGGAAGCCCGGCCGGGCGCGTCGGGCGGTGACCCAGGGCAGGCGGTAGCGTCGGGGAAATGATCTCGGCGCTCTCCGGTTTTGCGGTCATCGGGGTGATCGTGTTCGCCGGGTGGGTGGCCGGTCGCTGGGGCCGGCTGCCCGCCGACACCGAGACCGTGGCCGGCAAGCTCGCGTACACCGTGCTCTCGCCCTGTCTGCTCTTCACCAGCGCCGCGGCGTCCGACCCGGGCACGCTCTTCACCGAGCCCCTGCTCGTGTCGGCCGTCGCGGCGCTGCTCTGCTTCGCGCTGCACACGGTGACGACCCGCGGCCGCGATCTGGGCACGCGGATCGTCGGCGCGCTGGGCGCCGGATACGTCAACGCCGCCTTCATCGGGATCCCCGTGGCCGCGTACGTGCTGCACGACACCGCCCTCGTGGTGCCGATCATCATGCTCCAGCTGCTGGTTTTCATGCCGATCACGGTGACGTTGCTCGAGCTGGCCACCACCGGTCACAGCTCCTGGCGTACGTCACTCACCGTGCCCCTGCGCAGCCCACTCACCGTCGCCGTGGTGCTGGGCATCGTCGTCTCCGTGACCGACTTGAGGCTGCCGTCCGTGCTCACCGACCCGATCGCGGCGATGGGCAACGCGGCCGCCCCGGTGGTGCTCGTCGCGTTCGGCATGTCGCTCAACGGGCGGCGCCTGCTCGAACCCGGCCCCGACCGTCTCCCGGTCATCGCCGCCGCCGTGCTCAAGGCCGCCGTCATGCCCGTACTGGCCCTGCTCATGGCCCTCGCCCTGCGGCTCTCACCGGCCGAGACGTACGCGGTCACGGTCCTGGCCGCCCTGCCCGCCGCGCAGAACGTCTTCCTGTACGCGCAGGCCTTCAACACCGGCGTCACGCTCGCCCGCGACGCCGTCTTCCTTTCCACCCTGGCCAGCGCTCCCGCCCTCGTCACGATTGCGATCTTGCACACGTTGACGTGAACCAAGCTTCAAGTTTTACGGTTGCCGGGTGGTGAATGGTGTCGAGTCCGATCTTGAGACGGGCGTCGGGGAGCGGTTCAGGGCGGCATTCCGCCGTTATCCCACCGGGGTGGCGATCATCTCGGCCGCCGGTCCCGTCGGGCTGACCGCCTCCAGCGTCGCCTCGGTCTCGCTCGACCCGCCCGCGCTGTCGTTCTCGGTGATGGGATCGCCGTCGGCCCAGGCCCTGGTGCGCGCGCCCAGCTTCGTCGTCAACCTGCTCGGCCCCGACTCGATCGCCCTGGCCCGGGCGTTCGCCGGCCCCGGCGGGCCGCGTTTCACCCCCGACCAGGGCTGGGACTACCTCCCCAGCGGCGAGCCTGTGCTCACCAGCGCCTCGGCCTCGTTGCGGGGCATACCGCTGCAGCTGGTGCCGGTCGGCACGTCCACCGTCGTCATCGCCGAGATCGTCGATGTTCTGCTGGGCGAGCCCGGCGGCCACCTCGTCTACCACGACCGCGACTTCATAGCGTCCCCGCGCCGCTGAAAACGCGTCCCCACGCCGCTGAAAACGCGGTCCCGCGCCGCTGAAAACAAGTCCCCGCGCCGCTGAAAACGCGGTCCCGCGCTGCCAAGAACAAGGCCGCCAAACAAGCCACTAGACCACGCGCCGCAACGCGGTCTCCACAGCGTCGATCAACGGGTCGCCCGCCGTCCGGGGATGGCGGGCCAGCCCGAGCTCGACGTCCGGCAGGGCCGGGAGGGCGCCCGAGTCGTGGCCGACCATGGCCGGCTCGAGATTGGCCGGCATGAGCACCCCCACGCCGAGTCCCGCTCGGAGCGCGGCCAGAACCCCGACCAGACTGTTGCTCTCGAACGCCACCCGCCAGTCACGCCCCGACCGTTCCATCGCTTCCAGCGCCGCCCGCCGCCACGCGCAGTCGTTCGAGAACAGCACCACCGGCAGCGGAGAGGCTGTCACGTCCACGCCCCGCCCGATCGCCCACACCAGCGGCCGGCGGACCGTCCACAACGGCGGCGACGGCAGGTCGGGCACCTCGTCGAGCACCAGATGCACCCGGCTCGTCTCGTAGGCCTCCCACATCGCCGCCTTCGACCCGCACAAGACCTCCAGCGTCGCGCCCGGATGCAGACCCGCCAGGTCGGCCAGCGCCTGCGGCAGCCGCGACTCGGCGAGATCTTCGAGCAGCCCGACACCGCAATGCCCGGTGAGCGCGCGCCCGGTCTCGGTGAGCGCCTGGGCCGACAGCGAGAGGATCCTTTCCGCGTACGGCATCAGCTCCTCCCCGGCCCGCGTCGGCGCGACACCGGAGGGCGAGCGGTGCAGCAGCGGACGGCCCACCACACTCTCCAGCCGGCGCAGTTGCTGGCTGAGCGCCGGCTGCGTCAGTCCCAGAGCGCCCGCGCCACGGCTGATGCTCCCCGCCCGTACGGCCGTCACGAAGGACCGCAGCAGCGCCGTCTCGAGATCCCGTGCCATAAGAGTTGATTATGCCTCCCCCAACCAGATAAGGACTTCCTATGGCGTCGGGGAGGTTCTAGCGTCAGGGAAATGAGCGGATACCGGCAGGTGCTCGCCGTGCCCGGCATGGCCTCGTTGCTGAGCGTCTCGCTGCTCGCCCGCACCGCGATCACCGCCGACGTCATGGCACTGACCCTGTACGTCGTGCTCGGCCTCGATCTGAGCTACGCCGCGGCCGGTGTCGTCGCCGCCGCGCTGACCGCGGGCGTGGCGCTCGGCGGTCCGATGCTGGGCCGCCTGATCGACGCGCGCGGTGTGCGCCCGGTGCTGATGACGACCACCCTCGTCCAGGTCGCGTTCTGGCTGAGCGTGCCGGTTTCCCCGTACGGAATCCTGCTCGTCTCCGCCTTTGCCGCGGGCCTGCTGATGGTGCCCGCCCAGGCCGTGACCCGCCAGGCGATAGCCGCCCTGACCACGGCCGATCAGCGCCGCCCCGCGTTCGCCCTCGAATCCGTGCAGGGCGAGCTGGCGTACATCGTCGGCCCCGCCGTAGTCATCCTCGGCGCGGCCACCGTGTCACCCGCGACCGTCGCGTGGGGAGTCGGCGCCGCGATCGTGGCCGGGGGAGCCGGACTGGCCCTGCTCAACCCACCCGTAGGCACTTCCTCCGGTGAGACCGCCCGTCCGCCACGCCGCCAGTGGCTGAACCTCCGGATGATCGCCGCCCTGACCATGGCCCTCGGCACGACAACCCTGCTGAGCGGCGTGGATCTGGCCATCGTGGCCGCCCTGCGGGAGTCCGGCCAGGTCTCGTGGGCGGCCGTGGTGGTAGTGGTGTTCGGTGTCTCGTCGGTGACCGGCGGCCTGATCTACGGCGCCCTGACCCGGCCGCGGCCCACGTGGCTGCTGCTGGCCCTACTCGGTCTGTTGACGATCCCGGCCGGCCTCGCCCACGACTGGCGCTGGCTGTCTGTGGCCGTGATCGGCGCCGGCCTGCTGACCGCACCCACCCTGTCCACGGTCGCCGACGCGGTCAGCCGCCTGGCCCCCGACGGCGCGCGCGGCGAGGCCACCGGGTTGCAGTCGTCGGCTCAGAGCGCGGGTTTCGCCCTGGGTTCGCCCCTGGTCGGCTTGGCGATCGACCTGACCACTCCCGCCGGCGGTTTCGCCACCGCGGGCCTGGCCGGTCTGATCGCCGCCCTGATCGGCTACTCCCTGTCACGCCGGGCCCGGACCGCAGCGCCCGAACACCGCTCGCAACGAGTCGCGGCACGGGCAGCGCTCGAGTTTCGTACGGACCCTAAGGGCGGCGACCCCGGGCCCGATTAGAGGGCCGCAACCCCACCGCCGGGAAGGGATCTCATGAGTAGTGTTCCGCCGCAGAACCCGGGTTTCTCCACGCCCCATGGCGATGCCGTCGTGGCCGCTTACGCCTCGGGTGAAGCAGCGGAATCGATCGCGGCCCGGTTCGGCCTGACGGTAGCCGCGGTTGAGGCCGTCGTGGCCAGGGAGACGACGGTGAACGCCGAGGCCGCTGCCGGGTCGCGGCAGAGCGCTCCCGCCGGCTGGTACGCCGATCCCGGCAACAGTTCCGCGCAGCGGTGGTGGGATGGGCAGCAATGGACCGACGTCGCCCGGATGGCGCCGGCGCTCGCCCAGCCCGTGACGCCGCCGGCGTACGCCAACCTCTACCAGGCTTCCGAGCCCCACGACGGAACGCCGTCGACCGGGAAACGCCGGATCGTCGCCATCACCGCGGGTGTAGCCGCGGTGGCTCTGCTGGCCGGTGGCGCCATCGCGGCGGTAGCCAGTTACTCCGCCAAGTCCGAGCTCTGCGACATCATCGGCAGCCAGGACGCGTATGACCAGGCCGGCGGAGACGAGCCGGACTCACTGGGCAAGATCGAGGCGGTGGCGGAGCGCATCCACACGCTGGCTGGGCGGCTCGTCTTCTCGGGGGAGCTCAAGGACGCCAGCGTGGGCTTCGCCGATTCGCTGCAGACCATGGTGACGTACAGCCGTGCCGGTCTTGACGACACCGCCACGGCCGACCCGGCCACGGCGGACCGCATGAACGACATCGCGTTGTCCGGCGTCGAGAACCTGAGTCAGATGCAGCGATCCTGCGAACTTGCCGTGACGGGCCGGTTGGGTGAGGGCGCGGGCGTCACGGCCGAGATGGCCGACAAGTCGGCCCAGTCCGACGTGCGCGGTGCCGTCAGCGAGGTCGAGCAGTACTACACCGACATGGGCAACTTCTATCCGAACGCCGGTCTCGCCGGCGACAACCGCGGTGGCAGCACGCCGCAGTTGGCACTGGACGGCTCGGCCCGGGCGATCACGCTGTCCGAGAACACTCAGCTGTACTACGTCCCCGCTTCCGGCAGCACCTACCGGATCTGCGCGACCAACACCGGCGGCAGCGGCAAGTGGTACGCCTACGACTCCGCACGTGGCGGCTCGGTCGAGGTCATCAGCCCACCCGCCGATCCGACCCTCTGCGCCTGAGAAAGCCGCACCGCCCGGCAACGCCGTGACGCATGATGTCAGCCATGTTCATCGGGGCGAACGTCACGGTCATCCTGGCTCCCCACTGCGCGTCCGTGCCTCGAGACGGCTGGGCCGGCGAGCAGGACGACCGTCCACTGAGCAGCGCCGGGCACGAACAGGCACGCGCGTTGGCCGAAGCGGTCGGCACGCACATCGACGCGATCTGCACCAGCCCGGCCTTGCGGTGCCGGCAGACCGTGGAACCCCTGGCGGCGCGAGCCGGGCTGGAACTCATCGAACTGCCCGAGCTCCGCGAGGCCTCCGGCTTCGACCAGCCGGCCGAGTGGGTCAACGGCGTGTTCGCCCCCATGGGCGAGGCAATCGCCGGCGCGTGGATCGCCGGTCAGGCCTGGGGCGCCCTGGCCCGTGTGGTCGAAGCCGCCCGCACAACAGTGGCCTGCAGCCACGGCGACGTCATCCCGCTCCTGCTCGCCGCGCTGACCGGCGCCTACAGAGTCCCGGTGCCCCCGCTCGTGGAGCGCGGCGGTTGGTACACGTTGCGCTTCGCCGGCAGCGCTCTCACCGTCACGGCCCACACCGGCGGCGCTGCGAACCAATAGAGTCGGCGCGCTTCCCGGATTACTTCCGGAAGGTACGGCGGTAGGTGTCGGGCGCCACGCCGAGGGTGCGCTGGAAGTGGCGGCGCAGCGTGGTCGCGGTGCCCATGCCGGAAGCGGCCGCGATCGTGTCGATGCTGTCGCCGGTGAGTTCCAGTAGCTCCTGCGCGCGACGGATCCGCTGCGTGAGCAGCCACTGCAGCGGCGTGGTGCCGGTGACCGCGTGGAAGTGGCGGGTCAGCTGGCGCGAGCTCATGGTGGCCTGGCGGGCCAGGTCCTCCACGGTGAGTGGCTCGTTCAGCCGCTTCAGAATCCAGGGGAACAGGCCGGCCAGGCGGTGTCCGTCGTCGGCCGGGACGGGAGTGGTGACGAACTGGGCCTGACCACCGGCCCGGTGCGGCGGCACGACCAGGCGGCGGGCCACGAGGTTGGCGACCGCCGAGCCGTGATCGCGGCGGACCAGGTGCAGGCACAGGTCCATCGCGGCGGCCTTGCCGGCGGACGTGAGCACACGGCCGTTGTCGATGTAGAGCACGTCGGGGTCGACCTCGACGAGAGGGTGGCGGGCGGCCAGCTCCTCGGTGTGGGCCCAGTGGGTGGTGGCGCGCAGCCCGTCCAACAGGCCGGCCGCGGCGAGCACGAACGCGCCGGTGCAGAGCGAAACCACCCGCGCCCCCGAGCGGTGGGCCGCGCGCACCGCGTCGACCAGATCGGCGGGAGTGTCGTCGATGTCGGCCACGGCGGGGACGATCACCGTCCCGGCGTGGGACAGCCGGTCGAGCCCGCTGTCCGGTTCCAACGAGAAACGACCGACCCGTACGGTCCGGTCGCCGCAGATCGAGACGTCGTACCACGGCACCTGGACGGCGTCGGGGGCGTTGCCGAAGACCTCCTGGGCCAGGGCCAGCTCGAAATGCAGCATCCCGTCGGTGGCGGCGATGGCGACGGAGCCTGCGGAGGAATCCATGTCGGAAATTGTATGGGTAATGTCATTCCCGACGCTTGGATTCGACCGGCTGATCCGACAGGGTTGCTAAGGAGATCACCATGTGGGGGAGCGGCAGTGGAAAACGTGGCGGTATACGGGGCCTCGGGCCACACCGGGAGATTCGTGGTCGCGGAGTTGCTCGAGCGGGGGCACATCCCGCTGCTCGTCGGCCGCGACCTCGACAAGCTGGCCAAGCACCAGCCGGGGCTCGAGACACGGCAGGCTGTCGTCGACGACCCGGCCGCACTCGATCGAGCAATGCGGGGCGCGGACGCCGTGATCAACTGCGCCGGGCCCTTCGCCACCACCGCCGCGCCACTCATCGAGGCGGCGTTGCGCGCCGGCGTCCCGTACGTGGACGTGGCGGCCGAGATCGAGGCGAACCGTGACACCTTCGCGACCTTCGCCGAGCGCGCCCGGGTCGCGGGCACGGTCGTGGTTCCGGCCATGGCTTTCTACGGCGGCCTCGGTGACCTGCTGGTGACCACCACGATGGGGGACTGGACGGCGGCGGACGAGGTGCACATCGCGTACGGCCTGAGCAGTTGGCATCCGACGGCCGGCACCCTCGACGCGGGGGCGGTGTCGCGGAAGCGGCGAGCGGGTCGCCATGTCCGCTACACCGGCGGGCAGCTGCGGTATCACGACGAGGAACTGCTGACCGTACGGTGGCCGTTCCCCGACCCGCTCGGCCCGCAGAACGTCATAGCGGAGTTCACGATGGCCGACGTCGTCACCGTTCCCAGCCACTTGGACGTCCCCGAGGTACGCACCTACATGACCGCCAAGGCCGCGGCCGATCTCTCCGCGCCCGGCGCCTCGGCCCCGCTCGCCGTCGACGAGCGGGGCCGATCCGACCAGACTTTCGTGGTCGACGTCCTCGTTCGCTCCGGCCTGGAGGAGCGCCGGGTGGTCGCGGCCGGTCAGGACATCTACGCCGTCACCGCGCCGCTTGCCGTCGAGGCGGTCGACCGCATCCTGACCGGCCGCACCCGGGCCACCGGAGTCGCGTCCGCCGGCGCCGTCTTCGACGCCCCGGACTTCCTTCGAGCGCTGTCGGCACGCGTGACGCTGAGTCAGTTCTGAATGGCGGGCCAGAGGGCTTCGGGATGGCAGCGCGCGGGACAAGCCTGGATGTAGACCTCGTTGCCCAGGAAGAGGTAGACCTGCTCCTTGCCCTCCCGCATCGGCCACATGTCGAAGCCGAAGTTCTCCGGGACCTGGCACACGAAAACCATGTCGGTGCCGCAGGAGCAGCGGTAGTGCTCGGGCTCCTGCGCCCAGGACGGGACGCCGCCCAGCTTGAAACCGGCCCGGCCCCGACGGTTCTCGACCGTCTCCTCGGCGGGATGGAGAACGAGGCGACGCGCCTGCAGGTGCGGGTCGGCTTCGGCCGCGGGGGATCCGGCCGGGCGGAGGAGGAAACGCCAGAACGGTCCCTCGTACGGATCGGTGACCGTGTCCCAGTAGCGCTCGGGCAGCTGCAACGGGCCGAAGACGCCCTCGTCGTGCTCGGGGCACTGGAAGACCAGCAGATGGTCGCCGTCGAGGAACGGGATGTCGAGCTGGAAGAAGAAGACCATCGGCTTGCCGCAGAAGCAGGCGGGCCACGACTCGCCGGCCGCCAGCAGGGGCCGGCCGCCGAGGGTGTTGTGGTCACCGGCGGCCGGCGGCTCGTCAAGGATCTCAACCGTGAAGATCGACATCGCGCCAAAGTACCGGAGTCCCGGCCAGACCCGGAGCAGGACGCGGTGCCGAGGCGGGGGCAGGACGCAGGGTCAAGGCTCGAGGAGACTGCGCGCCACCTGCAGGTCGGTGATCAGCACGTTGACCCAGCCACCCCGTACGGCGGCCTGGATGGCTTTGCTCTTGCGCCGGCCCCCGGCCACCGCGACGCGCCGCGGGACGCGCATCAGGGTGGCCGGGTCGATGCCCAGCACCCGTTCGTCGAACGCCGACTCGATGTGCGTGCCGGCCGCGTCGAAGAAGCGCATGCACACGTCACCCACCGCGCCCGCCGAGCGCAGGCCGGGCAGCTCACTCTCGGCGAACGCGTTGCCGCTCTCGCGCAGCAGCGGCGACGGCTCGATGCTGCCCACGCCGACCAGGGCCATCGTCAGGTCGTCGCACGCCTGGAGCACCGGCTCGATGTTGGGGTCGGTCACGAACATCTGCCGCATGTCGCCCGACGCCAGCAGGCCGGGCGCCTGCAGATAGACGGCCTGGGCGCCGGTCAACGCGGCCAGGCGACCGGTGATGCGGGTGGCCTGGGTCTGCGCGGTCACGTTGCCGACGCCGCCCAGCATCTGCACCACCTGGTCGGCGACCGGCGTCGGCCGGGGATGCATGGCCTCGACGGTCGCCAGGATCGTCGAACTCCACGAGGAGACACCGATGCGCTCGCCGCCCATCAGCGTCGTCTCCAGATAGACGGCCGCCGCCGAACCGAGGGCCCGCATCACGTGGCCCTCGTCGGCGTGGTCGTCGGTGTCGGCCACGATCACTTCGGTCAGCCCGTACGCCTGCTCGATCTGCTCCTCGAGTTCCGCGTACACACCGCGCGGCGCGATCACCGTCGTGCGCACGATGCCCAGGTCGACCGCGCGTTTGAGCAGTCGCGACACGCGCGGCTGGGAGATGTGCAGTTGCTGCGCGATCTGGGGCTGGCGCATGCCCCGCTCGTGGTACATGCGCGCCACCTTGGTCAGCAGCCGGATCTGGTCGGTGGCGACCTCGTCGACCGCGTAGCGCTCCGCCACTGAGGGTTCCTCCCATAGGTCACGCCAAGCTTAGGAGAATATCCATTCAACCCCGCCGCGGCGGAACAAGGTCCTAGCGGACAGTGATGATCACCCGTTGGTAGTGCTTGAGCGCGGGCGTCCCGTCGTCGGTCACCTCGAAGATCAGGTGGATCGTCTGCCCGGACTGCGCGTCGGCCGGCACGGTCAGCGACACCGCGGAGCCACGAACGGCGAGATCAACGGCTTTCCCGTACGTTCCGGCGTCCGTGTACTGCCACCACCGGTACGCGAGCTGGTCGCCGTCCGGGTCGCTCCCACGTCCGTGCAGCGTCACCGGGCGGCCGGCCTTCACCGACAGATCAACCCCTTCCCGTACGGAAGCAAGCGGGTTGTGGTTGGCATCGCGATACCTGGGTGTCACACCCCAGTCCGCCCGCGCCGCGAAATCGTTCTGCAGATCGGCCACCCAGCGTGTCTGCGGGAACGCCCGGTCGGCCGCCCCGGTGAACGTGTTGACGTCACTGGTGTCGATCCAGCCCGACGCGTTCGGCGCGAAACGACCACCCCAGCCCCCGTACGTGGGGTTCTCCGACGACCGCAGCCCGTTGAAGTCGAACAGGTACATGTACGCGGGGGAGTCGCCCTCGGAGATGAAGTCGTGCACGTCGTACGTCAGGTTCTGATCGGGCCGCCACCGGTTGTTCTCGTCGTCGCCCCGCGTCGGTTTGCCGTCGCGGTATGTCCGATACTGCTCGAGCAGCGCGCCGTGGCCGTTCAAGAAGTTCGTTTCCATGTACGGGGCTTTCAGCGTGGACTGATACGCGGCCGGCACCTGGCGCGTCCACAGGTAGGCGAAACTCCAGAACTGGCTCTGGTTGTCGATGATCCTGATGCCGGGCCAGTTCGGCCGGATGTAGTCGGCCAGCGTCGCGTCCTGGTTGAGGATGTTGTAGATGACCACTTTCTTGTTGATCTTGCGCTGGATCGAGGGCCAGGCGCCCGTGCCGGAAAACTGGTCCTGAATCGACTTGAGCGCCCGCGCGGTGGTGTTGAGGCCACCCCAGGCCTGCACGTAGAGTGGCCCCGGCTTGTCGTCCAGGATGACCTTCTTGATCCACTCGGAGCCCTCGGTCACCTGGGTCATCTCGCTGACGTTCGAGACGTTGCCGATCTTGTAGAACGACCGCAGCTTGGCCGGCGTGGGGTAGCCGTCGGCGTGCTGGCGCAGGTTCGGGTAGAGCTTCGCGTACAGGTCGATGTAGTGGTCGACCCACTCGGTGCCGGTCCAGCGGTAGGGCGCCACGTCGGCGCCGTTGCCGGCCCAGTGGAAGCGCGAGCTGGAATAGACGATGCCGGCGATGTCGAACTCGTTCGCGTAGTACAGGAACCGGATGAACGAGTCCATGTCGTCCACCTCGCCGTCCTGGGTGACGACGATGCGCGGCTTGGCGGGGGAGTGGGACATGCCGTGAGCCTGGGCCGGGGCAGCCATGGCGGTCAACGGGAGGGCGACGGTGAGCGCGGCGGCGACAACCAGCCGCGACAACTTGGGCATGGGGCGACCTCGCAAGTGGATTGAATAGAGATTCGGGCTTGCATCGGTATCGCCCACGCACCGTAAGGCGACACCGTCAAGGGCGTCAATGCCCCGCGAAAACGCGCCCCGGAGCAACACCGGAACGACCCGTTGACAAGAACGACATCGACCATTCACAGTGAGGGCATGCCCAATCGCCTATGAATGGATATTCAACATGACGGTGCTCACACGCCGGTGGCTGGCGGCGGCGACCGCGCTGGCGCTCGCGTCGGCGGTGACGGCCTGCTCCAAGGTTCCGGGCGTCTACGTCTATGAGAAGGACGGGCAGGCCGCGGCCGAGTCCAACGCCACCGACCCGGCGACGTACGTGAACGACAACTGGACGCAGAAGATCGTCCCGACCGTTCACGACAACGCGAAGGACGTCACCGAGGTCGCCGCCGCGATCAAGGAGGACTCCGACGCGGCCGGCAAGGAGCTCGGCAAGCAGGCCGGCACCGGCAGCCCGTACGCGTTCATGGTCAAGGGTTCCGGCACGGTCACCGAAGTGGACACCTCGGTCCCCACCGGCCCGGTCACCGTCGAGGTGCCGCAGGCGGGCGGCAAGCCGCTCAAAGTCACGATCGCCACCGGCCCGGTCATCGCCGGCACCGCGGTGCGCGACGCCGTCGGTTTCATCGCGTTCGGCGACTTCACCAACCAGATCGACTACGCCGAGGTCGCGAACCAGATCAACGATCGCGTGAAGACCGACGTCATCGCCAAGGTCGACCGCGACGCGCTCAAGGGCAAGAAAGTCGACTTCTACGGCGCGTTCTCGTCGCTCACCCCCGGCACGATCTTCCTGGTGCCGACCGAGCTGGCGGCGCAGTGATGAGCGAACCCCGCGGACCGCGCCACGACGCGATGAGCGAAGCGGCACAACCGCGCAACGACGCGCTGACCGAGGCGGCGGCACAACCGCGCAACGACGCGCTGACCGAGGCGGCGGCACAACCGCGCAACGACGCGCTGACCGAGGCGGCGGCACAACCGCGCAACGGCGGGTTGAGCGAAGCGACACAACCGCGCAACGTTGCCATGAGCGAAGCGGCAGAACCGCGCAACGGCGCGATGAGCGAAATTCTGGAAGCGCGCAACATCAGCAAGAACTACGGCGGGGTGCGCGCGCTCAAGGACGTCACGTTCACGGCGTACCGGGGAAAGGTCAACGTCCTCGTCGGCGAGAACGGCGCCGGCAAGTCGACGCTCATGAAGATCCTGTCCGGCAGCGAACAGCCGACCAGCGGCGAGATCCTGCTCGAGGGCGAACCCGTGCAGCTCGGTAGCCCGCGCCACGCGCAGGCGCGAGGCATCGGCATCATCCACCAGGAACTCAGCCTCTTCCCGAACATGACGATCGCCGAGAACCTGTTCGCCGGTCGTGAGCTGCGCAAGGGCGGCCGTTTCGTCGACGCCGCCGCCCAGCGCCGGCAGGCCCGCGAGGTGCTGCACCGGCTCGGACAGCACCGGCTCGACCCGGACACGCTCGTCGGCGACCTGCCCATCGGCCAGCAGCAGCTCGTCGAGATCGGCCGGGTGCTGCTCACCGACGTACGCGTGCTGATCATGGATGAACCCACGTCGGCGCTCTCCAACCACGAGGTCGACGTGCTGTTCGGCGTGATGGACGAGTTGCGCCGGGACGACGTCACGGTCATCTACATCTCGCACAAGCTCGACGAGTTCCGCCGCATCGGCGACTGGGTCACGGTCTTCCGCGACGGAAGCCTCGTCGCGCACGAGTCGATGAGCCGCACCGACACCGGGTGGATCGTGCGCCAGATGGTCGGGCGGGACCCCGATTCCCTGTACGTGCGTAACAGCTCCCCGGTCGGCGACGTGCTGCTCGACGTGCGCGGTCTGACCGTTGACGGAACGGTCAAGGTGGACGACGTCTCGCTCACCGTGCGCGCGGGCGAGGTGGTCGGCATCTACGGCCTGATGGGCGCCGGCCGCACCGAACTGGTCGAAACGCTCATGGGCATGCGCGAAGCGAGCGCCGGTGAGGTGTTCATTCGCGCAAAGACGGAGCCGAAAGGAACAGTTCAAGCGCGCATGGCGGCCGGCCTGGCCCTGGTGCCCGAGGACCGGCAACGCGACGGACTCGTGCCGACCATGTCCGTACGGGAAAACATCTTGTTGGCCACGCTCGCCCGGATGACCCGCGGCGGCCTGCTCAACGGCGGCGCCGAACAACGCACGGCGAAGGACAAGGTCGGCGAGCTGGCCATCAAGATCCCCGGGCTGGGGGCGCTGGTGACCGCGCTCAGCGGCGGCAACCAGCAGAAGGTCGTGCTGGCCCGGGCCCTGCTCACCGACCCGGTCGTGCTGCTGCTCGACGAACCCACCCGCGGCATCGACGTCGGCGCCAAGTCGCAGATCGCGTCGCTGATGGCCGACCTGGCCGCGCAGGGCTTCGGCGTCCTGTTCATCTCGTCCGAACTGGCCGAGGTGATGGCCATGGCCGACCGGGTGCTCGTCATGGCCCGCGGACGCGTCACCGCCGAGTTCACCGCCGAGAACGTCACCGAGGAAGCGCTCGTCGCGGCTTCCGCATCCGACAGCGTCCTGGAGGCGTCCGCATGACCGACACCCACGTGGCTCCCCCCAAGCACGCGGCCGCAGCGCCTCCGCCGGACGAGCCGAAGAACACCGCCCTGGCCCGGGCCGCCCTCCTCCTGCTGCGCGGCCGCACCCTGGTCGTCCTGGTCATCCTCGTCATCATCTTCAGCTCGATCTCGTCGGAATACCTGACGCAGAGCAACCTGATCCTGATGACCAAACACGTGGCCATCAACGCCATCCTCGCCATCGGCGTCACCTTCGTGATCCTGACCGGCGGCATCGACCTCTCGGTGGGCTCGATCGCGGGACTGGCCAGCATGGTCGCGGGCGGCCTGCTCTTCAAGGGCCTGAACTTCCCCGGCGGCACGGTCTTCTTCTCGGTGGCCGTGGTCATCCTCATCGGCATCGTGGTCGGCGCCCTGGTCGGCGCGGTCAACGGCGTGCTGATCACCCGGTTCAAGGTCGCGCCGTTCATCGCCACGCTCGGCATGCTCTACGTGGCCCGCGGCGCGGCGCAGCTGCACAGCGACGGCGGCACCTATCCCGACCTGGCCGGCACCGAGGCCCGCGGCAACACCGGCTTCGGGTTCATCGGCGTCGACAGCATCCTCGGCATCCCGGTCGCCGTCTGGATCATGGTCGTGGTCGCCGCGGCCGCCGTCGTCGTCACCACCAAAACCCCGTTCGGAAAGCGCATCTTCGCCGTCGGTGGCAACGAACGCGCGGCGGTGCTCTCCGGCATCCGGGTGAATCGAATCAAAATTGCCGTGTACGTCATCTCGGGTGCCTGTGCGGCGCTGGCCGGCCTGCTGCTCACCTCGGAGCTGGGCGCCGCCTATCCCGACACCGCCACCACGTACGAGCTGAACGCGATCGCCGCCGCCGTTCTCGGTGGCACCGCGCTCAGCGGCGGCCGCGGCACGATCATCGGCACCGTGATGGGCGCCTTCGTCATCGGGTTTCTCAGTGACGGCCTCGTGCTGGTCGGCGTCTCCACCTTCTGGCAGTCCGTGGTCAAGGGCGCCGTCATCGTCTTCGCCGTCATCACCGAGCAGGCGCAGCAGCGTCTGCAGTCCAACCTCGCCAAACGCACCGCCTGATTCCGAGCCGCCTTCCGCACAGCTTCACGACCCAGCCGTACGACCCTTCTGTCTCACCCGCATCGCCTTCTGCAGCCGCACGACCCCCTCTCTCACCCGCACCGTCGCACGTGAAGGGACAAATCCTCATGAAATATCTTCCCTCCCGCAGAGCCTTCATCGCCGTCGGCGCCGCCTCCGTGCTCGCCCTGTCCGCCTGTGGTGGTGGCGACGACTCCTCGTCGTCCGGCAGCGGCGAAAGCGCGGCCCCGGCCGCTTCGAAGCTGATCGTCATCATCACGCCGTCACCCGACAACGTCTTCTTCAAGGCCGAGCAGGACGCCGCCGACGCCCAGGCCAAGAAGCTCGGCTACGAGACGCTGGTGCTCAGCCACGACGACGACCCGACCAAGCAGAGCCAGCAGTTCGACACCGCGATCAGCCGCAAGGCGGCCGCGATCATCCTGGACAACGCGGGCGCCGACGCCTCGGTCACCGCCATTCAGCGGGCCAAGGACGCCAACATCCCGACGTTCCTGATCGACCGGGAGATCAACAAGACCGGCGTCGCGGTCGCCCAGATCGTCTCGAACAACGCCCAGGGCGCCGGCCTCGGCGGCCAGGAGTTCGCCAAGCTGATGGGCAACAAGGGCGAGTACGCCGAGCTGACCGGCAAGCCGACCGACACCAACGCCGGTGTCCGGTCCAAGGGTTACCACGGCATCCTCGACCAGTACCCGGACCTCAAGATGGTCGCCCAGCAGAGCGCCAACTGGGACCAGGCCGAGGCGCTGCAGAAGACCCAGACGATCCTGCAGGCCCACCCGAACATCAAGGGCATCATCGCCGGCAACGACACGATGGCCCTGGGCGCCTGGGCTGCCGTGCAGGCCGCCAAGAAGGACATCGTCGTCGTCGGCTTCGACGGCAGCCCCGACGTCGTCTCCTCGATCCAGAAGAAGGGGATCAAGGCGACCGTCCTCCAGCCCGCCAGCAAGATCGCGGAGATGGCCGTCGACCAGGCCGATGCGTACATCAAGGCCGGCGGCAAGACCGACCAGCCGGAGAAGCAGTCGATCGACTGCGTGCTCGTGAACCCCGACAACGCCGACTCGGTCAAGAACTTCGCCGTCGAAGGCTCCTGACCTTCTTCGGGGCGGGCCTTCTTCTCGGGCCCGCCCTTCACCACCCGCAGAAAGGCACACCCATGCTGGTCGCCGACCCTGGTACCGCCGCCGCCTGGCGCCGATTCCGGCAGGAGTTCTCCGACTCCGGCCCCGAGCGCCGCCGCGAGATGCTGCGGGAGCGGGCCAACCAGTCCCGAACCACCGACCTGCACATGATCGGCCGGGCCGGCCTGGGCCATGTGGGCGGCGACATGTCCGTCCTCGACATCCTCACCACCCTGTTCTTCTCGGTGCTGCGCGTCGACCCCGAGAAGCCCGACTGGGCCGACCGGGACCGGTTCGTGCTCAGCAAGGGACACACCGCCGGGGCCCTGTACGCGACCCTGGCCGCGGCCGGATTCTTCCCGACCGCCGAGCTCGACACGTTCGCCGGGCCGCTCTCCGCCCTCAACGGCCACCCGAACCGCGTCAAGGTTCCGGGCGTCGAGACCAACACCGGCCCGCTCGGCCACGGCCTGCCGGTCTCGGTCGGCATGGCGGTCGCGGCCCGGCTCTCCTCCTCGTCGCGGCACGTCTACGTGGTTCTCGGCGACGGCGAACTGCAGGAGGGCAGCAACTGGGAGGCCGCGATGACCGCCGGGCACCGCCACCTGACCAACCTGACCGCCGTGGTCGACCGCAACCGTCTGCAGCAGGGTGCGCGCACCGAGGAGACGAACACGCTCGACCCGCTGGACGACAAGTTCCGGGCGTTCGGCTGGGACGTGCTCGAAGTCGACGGCCACGACCATCTGGCCCTGTACGACGCGTTCACCGCGCCGCGCGGCGAGCGGCCCACCTGCGTCATCGCCAACACCACCAAGGGAAGAGGCGTCTCCTTCATGGAAGACCGCGTGGAGTGGCACCACAAGGTGCCCTCGGCCGAGCAGATCGTCGCCGCGTCGGCGGAGCTGGCCCGATGAGCGCGCCGGTCGCCTCCGTTCCCGAGACCTTCGACTGCCGCGTCGCCTTCGCCGAGGAACTGAGCGCTTTGGCACGCGAGGATGAGCGAATCGTCGCGGTGTGCAACGACTCGGTCGGATCGAGCAACCTCGTGCAGTTCCAGAAGGAGTTCCCCGACCGGCTCATCAACGTGGGCATCGCCGAGCAGGACATGGTCGGGGTCGGCGCCGGGCTGGCGCTCAGCGGTTACATCCCGTTCGTCTGCGGCGCGTCGCCGTTCCTGACCGGGCGCGCGCTCGAACAGATCAAGGCGGACGTCGCCTACAGCCAGTCGCCGGTGGTCCTGTGCGGCATGAGCCCCGGGATGGCGTACGGGGAACTCGGTCCCACCCACCACTCGATCGAGGACCTGTCGTGGCTGCGCGCGATCGCCGGTCTCGACGTGGTGGTGCCCGCCGACCCGGCCGAGACCCGTTCGGCCGTGCGCTGGGCGGCGAACGCGGCCCGGCCGGCCTTCCTGCGCGTCGGCCGTTTCAAGGTGCCCGCGGTGACCGGTAACCGTCCGTTCACGTTCGGCGCGGCGACCACCCTGCGCGACGGCTCGGATGTCACGGTGGTGGCGGCCGGAACCATGGTCTCGCGCGCGCTCGACGCCGCCGCGGAGGCCGCTGAGCAGGGAGTGTCAGTGCGCGTGCTGAACATGTCGACGATCGCGCCGCTCGACGAGGACGCGATCCGCCTCGCCATGCGCGAGACCCGCGGAATCGTCACCGCGGAGGAGGCCACCACCACCGGCGGCCTGGGCGCGGCGGTCGCGGCCGTCGTCGTCACCGAGCGCACCCCGGTGCCGATGCGCATGCTCGGCATCCATCGCGAGTTCGCACCCACCGGCACCACGGCGTTCCTCCTCGAACACTTCGGCCTGACCGCCGCCGACATCCGCCAGGCCGCTCTCGCCCTGGCCCACACCGATGCCTGACTCTCGCTCCGGCGCTGACGGTCTCCCCGGCAACGCGGGCGCCGCCGAGCGTTCGAGCGGTGGCGAGCGTTCGAACGCTCACGACCGTTTGCACGCGGATGAACGCGACCGTTTGCGCGCAGACGAGCGTGAGCGTTTGCGCGCGGATGAGCGTGAGCGTTTGCGCGCGGATGAACGTGAGCGTTTGCGCGCGGATGAACGTGAGCGTTTGCCCGTGGACGAGCGCGACCTCGTGCTTGCGATCGATCAGGGGACCAGCGCGACCAAGTGCCTGCTGGTCGATCCCACGGGTGCGGTTGTGCGGAGCGGGTCGGCGCCGGTGCCGATTCGCTATCCACGGCCGGGGTGGGTCGAGCAGGACGCGGACGAGATTCTGGACAGCGTTCTGGCGGCGGCCACGGCCTGTCTCGAGGGCGTCGACCGGGGGCGGGTGCGGGCGGTCGGGTTCAGCACGCAACGCGAGTCGGCGGTCGTCTGGGACAAGCGGACCGGCCGCCCGGCGGGACCGGTGCTGGGGTGGCAGGATCAGCGGGCCCAGCCGATCTGTGACGCCCTGCGGGAGAAAGGACAGGCTTCCCGCGTACGGGAAATCTCCGGTCTTCCGCTCGACCCGATGTTCAGCGCGGCCAAGTTGCGGTGGCTGCTCGACCGGACACCCGACGCGGCGGTCGGGACCGTGGACTCGTGGCTGCTGTTCGCGCTGACCGGAAGCCACCAGATCGAGTCGGGCAACGCCTCCCGCACGCAGCTGTTCGACGTCCGGGCCGGGGCGTGGAGCCCGGAACTGCTCGACATGTTCGGGATTCCGTCGACCGCGCTGCCGGCCGTCACGCCGTCCTCCGGTGACCTCGGTGTCATCGGGGAGCGCGGGGGAGTGCTGGCGGGGCTGCCGATCACCGCCGTGCTGGGGGACTCGCACGCCGCGCTCTACGCGCACGGGCCTCAGATCGACGGCGGCGTCAAAGTCACCTATGGGACCGGGTCGTCGGTCATGCGCCTGGGTGCGGTCGATGACACCGGTGTCTGCCTGACGGTCGCCTGGAACGACGAGCCGGCCGCCGAGGGCAACATCCGGTCGTCGGGGGCGACGGTGGCCTGGCTCGCCGACTTTCTCGGGGTGTCGGCGGGACAGATCGGAAACCTCGCCGCCGAGGCGTCCAGCGACGGCGTGTTCCTGGTGCCGGCCTTCGGCGGGCTGGCCGCGCCCTGGTGGGACGACACCGCGGTCGGCCTGATCAGTGGCCTCACCCTCGGATCCACACCGGCCCAGGTCGCCCGGGCCGCCGTCGAGTCGATCGCCCATCAGGTCACCGATGTCATCGACGCCATGGGGGCGGTCGACCGGGTGCTGGCCGACGGCGGCGCCAGCGCGAACGACACCCTCATGCAGATCCAGGCCGACCTCACCGGCGTGCCCGTCCGGCGCGCCCGCACCGCCAACCTGTCCGCCCTCGGCGCCGCGTTCCTGGCCGGAGGCTTCACGCCGCCGATCTCGTACGACGAATTCCGTCCCCAGCCGGGCGACTTCAGTGCGCAGCGCACCGCTTGGCGCGCCGCCGTCGCCCGGGCCCGCACCCCTCGTGATGGGAGCCCCGCATGACCGAGTACCCCCGCTTCGGAGCCGGCCTGTGGCACTTCGCCACCTACGTCGACCGTTACGCCAGCGACGGCTACGGACCAGCCCGCACCACATTGGATGCCATCGAACTGGCCGGGCAGGTCGAGGACCTGTCCGTGGTCGACCTCAACTACCCGTTCACGCCCGGCGTCGGCCTCAGCGAGGTCAAGGACGCCCTGGCCGCGCAGGGGCTGTCGGCCATCGGCATCACCCCCGAGATCTACCTGCGGAGGTTCAGCCGGGGCTCCTTCACCAACCCCGATCCCGCCGTACGGAAAGCCGCTCTTGATCTGATGCACGAGGCGGCCGGGATCGTGCGCGAACTCGGGGCCGACTACGTGAAGATCTGGCCCGGTCAGGACGGCTGGGACTACCCGTTCCAGGTCGACCACCGGACACTCTGGAAGCTCGCGGTCGACGGCATGCGCGAGCTCGCGGGCGCGCACCCCGACCTGAAGTTCGCCATCGAGTACAAGCCGCGCGAGCCGCGCGTGAAGATGACGTGGGACTCGGCGGCCCGCTCGTTGCTCGGCATCCAGGAGATCGGGCTCGACAACGTCGGCATCCTGCTCGACTTCGGGCACAGCCTCTACGGCGGCGAGTCACCGGCCGACGCCGCCCAGCTCATCATCGACCACGGCCGCCTCTACGGCATGGACGTCAACGACAACCTGCGCGGCTGGGACGACGACCTGGTCGTCGGCACGGTCCACCTGACCGAGATCTTCGAGTTCTTCCACACCCTGCGCAAGAACGACTGGGACGGCGTGTGGCAGCTCGACCAGTTCCCGTTCCGGGAAGACAGCGTGGACGCCGCCAACACCGCGATCGGCACGCTGAAGCGGATCCACCGCGCGCTGGACCGGCTCGACACCGCCGGGCTGGCCGAGGCGCAGGAGCGGCAGGACGCGATGGCCGCGCAGCGGATCGTGCAGAACGCCCTGTTCGGTGAGGTCGACTGACCCCTCGCCGAGTGCTCATGCCGGTCGGGCTTGCCGTCCGCCCGAGAGCCTTTCCGCGGCGCCGTAGCCCTTTCCGAGTAGCAGTAGCCCTTTCCGCATCGCCGTAACCGTTCCGCCGAGTAGACCGGGAGATCTCATGCGTATCCACCGCGCGCTCACGATCGCGGTCGCCGGAATCGCGGCCGCCACCACCATGGCCGCGCCCGCCTCCGCTTCCCCCGCCGGCCGTTCCGATGCCGGGCACTCCGCCGGCAAACCACGCACCGTCGTCACGACCGACATGGAATCGGACGACATCGCCTCGCTCATCCGCTACATGCTCTACACCAACGAGCTCGACACCCAGGGCATCATCTACAGCAGCAGCAAGTTCCACTGGGCCGGCGACGGCCGGGGGACCGAGTTCTTCCTGCCCAACCGCGAATACACGACACCGCAGACATCGTGGCGCTGGACCGGCTCGACGACGATCGAGGACACGATCATCCCCGCGTACGCGAAGGTCTATCCCAACCTGCGCAAGCACGACCCGGCCTATCCGTCCCCGGCCCGCGTGAAGTCGCTCGTCCGGCTGGGCAACATCGCCTTCGAGGGTGAGATGGCGGCCGACACCCCCGGCTCGAACCTGATCCGGGACCTGTTGCTCGACCACGACCGGCGGCCGCTCTATCTGCAGGCCTGGGGCGGCACGAGCACCATCGCGCGGGCGCTCAAGTCGATTGAGGAGCGCTATTCGTCCTCGCCCCGGTGGGCGGGTGTGAAGGCGGCGGTGTCGGCCAAGGCGGTCATTCTGGCCAGCGGTTTCCAGGACGAGACCTACGCGAACTACATCTCGAAGGCGTGGCCCGCGCTGCGCGTCGAGGAACTGTCGGCCGGCTACGCCACGTGGGGCTTCAACTGCAACAACAACGGCCAGGGCAACGTCCGGGGCCTGCCCGCCGACCGCGTCTACTTCACCGGCGCCTGGATCCGGCGGAACATCCAGATCGGCCCGTGGGGTTCGCTCTACCGGTCCTGGCTCGACGGCCAGACCACCCCCGGCGACCCGCTCGACGTCTTCGGCGACCCGGTCAAGGCGCCGGGCGGCTGGTGCAAACCGATGGCCCCGTACGACTTCCTGTCCGAGGGCGACAACGTCGTGTTCAACCAGTTGCTCCGTACGGGCCTGCAGAACCCGGCCGACCCGGCGATCGGCGGTTGGGGCGGCCGCGCATACCAGGTCTCGGCCTCGCCCGACCTGTGGCGACTCGTCCCCGCCGAGAAGGATGTCACCGGTGTCGACGTGCCCAACCTGACCACGTTGCGCTGGGCCGCGGCCGCCCAGAACGACTTCGCCGCCCGCATCCAGTGGACCCTGACCCCGCGCCGTTCCCAGGGCAACCACCCGCCGTCGGTCCGGATCGTCACCGGTGACACGGTGCGGGCCCGCCCGGGAGCCACGGTGTCCCTGGCCGCGAAGCTGTCCGACCCCGACGGCAAGCGCGTGACACCGGCGTGGTGGCAGTACCGCGAGGAAGGCACCTATCCCGGCCTCGTGACCATCACCAGCCGGGGTTCGTCCGCCACCGTGAAGGTCCCGTCGGACGCCCAGCCCGGCCAGACCATCTCGGTGATCCTGCAGGGCACCGACAGCGGGACGTTCCCGCTGACCCGCTACGACCGGGTCACGATCCGGGTGATCTGACCCAGCTTGTGAGAGGCGCTGCTCCGGTCGGCGGGCAGCGCTTCTCCCGGCTGCGTTTCGGCCCGCCCGGCGCATCCGGTCGGCGGGGCAGCGCCTTTCCGGGCTGCGTTTCGGCCGGCGCGGCGCATCCGGCCGCGGACCGGCTATCTGGGACGATCTGATGTGCGCGGCCGGTGCCAGACGTCGGCGAACCAGACCACGACCGCCAGCCCCAGCAGGACGGCCGGCCAGCCGACCACGTCGACCAGCACGATCAGGGCGGCGGCCGCGACAACGGCGGCCCGCATCAGGACCGCCGGCGGAACCGTTGAGAACCTCACTCCCTCATGGTCCGCCGCCGTCGCTTCGCCGGGCACCGAATCGTGACTACCGGCACGATGTGGTGTTCGTTGCCTTTCGCCAGGCCCGGGACATTCACACCGGCCGGGGCCGGGCCGGGCGCTCCGGGGCGTAGCGTCCAACCATGGACTCGAAGAGGCTTCGGGACGTCTACGAGGATCTGCACCGCCATCCGGAACTGTCGTTTCAGGAGCACCGGACGGCGGGCGTCGCGGCCGACTGGTTGCGGGAACATGCGTACGGGGTCGTCGACGGTCTTGGTGTCACCGGTGTCGCGGGTATTCTGCAGCGCGGGGACGGGCCGGCGGTCTGGTTGCGGGCCGACATGGACGCGCTGCCGGTCGGCGAGGAGACCGGTCTCCCGTACGCGAGTGGGGTCGACGGTGTGTCCCATGCCTGCGGCCATGACATGCATGTCACGTGGTTGATGGGGGCCGCCGCCGAACTCGCGGCGGCCGAGGACTGGCGCGGCACGGTGGTCGCGGTGTTCCAGCCGGCCGAGGAGTTGGCCAAGGGCGCGCAGGCGATGGTGGACGACGGCCTCGCCGAACGCGTTCCCCGGCCCGAGATCGTGCTCGGCCAGCACGTCGCGCCGCTCCCGGCCGGCATGATCGGGCTGACGCCGGGGCCGATGTGGGCGGCCTCCGACTCGCTGCGGGTCACCATCCACGGGCGGGGCGGGCACGGCTCGCGGCCCGAGACCACGGTCGACCCGGTGGTCATCGCCGCCGCGACCGTCCTCCGCCTGCAGACGATCGTCTCCCGCGAGGTGTCGACCACCGAGACCGCCGTGGTCACCGTCGGCGCGATCCAGGCCGGGGCCAAGCACAACGTCATTCCCGACAGCGCGACGCTTCTGCTCAACGTCCGCACGTACGACCCGAAGGTGCGCGACCGGGTGCTCAACGCGATCACCCGCATCGTCCGGGGCGAGGCCGCGGCCGGCGGTGCACCCCGCGACCCGGAGATCGTGATCGAGGAGTCGGCGCCGACGCTGACCAACGACGTGGCGGCGGCCGAACGGACCCGCCGCGCGCTGGAACCGGTGGCCGGCCCGTTCGGAGTGGTGAACCCCGGTCAGTTGCCCAGCAGCGAGGACGTCCAGGTCCTGGCGACCGCGGCCGGGTCACCGATCACGTTCTGGCTGGTCGGCGGCGCCGATCCCACCCCGTTCCGCGGCGCCACCACGGTCGAGCAGTTCATCGAGGTCGCGGGTCGCATCCCGTCCAACCATTCCCCGCTCTACCACCCCATCCCCGAACCGACGATCGCCGCCGGCGTCACCGCCCTGGTCTCAGCGGCCCGCGAGTGGCTCGGAGATCGCGCCCGCTGACCGGCGTCCTCGTCCCGTCAGCGACGGTTTCGGGCGGGGCGAACCGGATCGGTCATCGCTTCGTGGCCAGTCGACGCCGCAGATGGTCGCGGCAGGCGGGCCACTCGGGTGCGATCACCGAGAAGATGGCCGAGTCGCGCAACCGGCCCTCCTCACCCGGTGCCCACGAACGCGACCACCGGCGCAGCACCCCCTCGAACGTCGCGCCGGTCGCGGCGATGGCCGCCCGGGAACGGGTGTTGCGGGCGTCGGTCTTCAGATCGACCCGCTCGACGTGCCAGCTCTCGAAGGCGTGGCCGAACAGCAGCAGCTTGGCCTCGGTGTTGATGCCGGTGCCCTGCGCCGCGGCGGCCAGCCAGGTGAAGCCGATCTCGATGGCGTACAGCTCGCCGGTGCCCGGCCGCCGTCGCGGATCCCAGTACGCGGTGGCGCCGACCGCCCGCCCGGTCTCCACTGCGATCTGCGCGTACGGCGTGAGGACCCCGCCCGCCGCCCGTTCGAGTTGCGTGTCGATGTAGCCGGTCACCTGCTCGGGCGTCGGGACCCAGGTCCAGCCGTACGAGTCCCGGTTCTGGGCGGCCGCCGCGGCCAGGTCACCGGTGTGGTCGTGGGTGAGGGGCTCGAGGCGTACGAAGGAGCCTTCGAGGACAGGCTGCGGCAGGCGCACGGAACACTCCCGGTCGTGTCTTGCCCGGCACCCGGGCGCCGGACCTGGTCATCACCCGAAGCACCCACCCATGACAAGGGGTGGCCGGCCTTTACGCCGGCACTCGTGACCGTCGGACGCTATCAGGGACGTCGCAGTCAGGTCGCGCTCGAATTCCGGACGGCTGGGGCTGTGCGGGGGCGGCCGGTCAGCTCGAGCAGGACCGCCAGCACCACGCCGGCGAAGAGGCAGCTGTCGGCGACGTTGAAGACCGGGAAGTACTGGGCGTCGGGACCGAAGACGCTGATCATGTCGACCACGTGACCTCGGAACGGGCCCGGATCGCGGAACAAGCGGTCGAGCAGGTTGCCCAGCGTGCCGCCCAGCACCAGGCCGAGCGCGACCGCCCACGGTGTCGAGCGCAGCCGCAGCGCCATCCAGCCGATCCACCCGCAGACGGCGATGGCGATGAGCGGGAACACCCAGGTGTGCCCGGCGCCGACGCTCCAGGCCGCGCCGCTGTTGCGCCACAACGAGAGATAGACCAGGCCACCGAGGATGCGGACCGGCTCGCCGGTGTTCAGCCCGTTGGTCGAGAGTTCCTTGACGAGCTGATCGAGCGCGACCGCCAGCACGGCCACGGCCCCGAGCACCGCGACCGTCCTCGGCGAGGGACCCCGCTCGGCCGTGAGCGTGGGCGATCCGGCATCCGTCATCGTTTCGTCCTCCGCTCGCAGGCGACACACCGCCGCGTCGCTACAACTACCACATGGGAGGAGCCCGGCGGCCGGTGGCGGTCGTAAACGGATCGACCGGGGCCGGCGGTGATGGATAGCGTCGCGGGGTGATGCGGTATCAGTACGTCGGACCGCCGGAGATCCGCGAGGAGGCCGGCGCTGGGGAACCGGCTGTCCCGGTGTGCCACGAGGGCGAGCCGCCCGCTGTGGAACCGGTCGCTTCGGGATTTCCCGGGGGCGAGCCGGTGACGTACGTGGTAGGGCTCGACGGGTGGCTTCGGCTCGCGCCGCGGCGCAGCGAGCACGTTGTTCTCGCCCGTGGGGAGGATGTGCTGGCCGCGGGGGAGATGACGTTCGACGTGGACGGCCGGCGGGTTCTGGCGGTGTCGAACCAGTCGACCGGCTACTGCCCCGACCCCGACTGCTGGCCCGCCGTGGCCGAGGCGCTCGACCGCCTCGGCGTCGGGCACCCGGGCGACTTCACCGACAAGCTGATCTTCCGCCGCTGCCCGGACTGCGGCGAGCGCAACGTCGTGCGGGACGGCGACTTCATCTGCGCGCTCTGCGACGGCGAGTTGCCGGCGTGGTGGAACTTCGGCCCGCCACCAGCTGCCGACGACTTCGGCCCGTCACCAGCTGCCGTCGACTTCGGCCCGTCACCAGCTGCCGTTGAAGAAGGCTGACAGGGCCGCGGCGGGGTTGGCGGCTGTGGTGGCGTTGGCTACGACCACGGCTGCCATGGCCAGGGTCAGCAGGGCCGACAGGACGCCGGTCACGGCCAGCAAGCGGCGGACCGGCTTGGCCGAGCGGTCGGTGGCGGCGA
The DNA here is from genome assembly GCF_016834655.1 of Paractinoplanes ovalisporus. Taxonomy (GTDB): domain Bacteria; phylum Actinomycetota; class Actinomycetes; order Mycobacteriales; family Micromonosporaceae; genus Actinoplanes; species Actinoplanes ovalisporus. The sequence continues at coordinate 705,514 of NZ_JAENHP010000001.1, read as the reverse complement.
AGCGGCGCCACAGCCGTACGGTGGCAACCAGCAGGATCAGCGTCGCGAAGCCGGCGATGGGGACCATCACGGCGTGGTACCAGCCGAAGTCGTCGATCATGGTGGTGAGCGACGCCGGGGTGGGGGCGCCGGTGTTCAGGGCTTCGGAGAGCTGGTGGCCGGCGTCGGCCAGGGCGGACTCGCCGGACGTGGTCTCGGCGACCATCGGCAGCAGCGAGGAGAACGGCGCGAGGGTGCCCTGCACGTTGGCCATCAAGGCCGCGGCCGACAGCAGCGCGAGCATCGTGACGACCGTCGCGGACGACTTCCACAGCGCGCCGGTCCGCTTCCAGAGCGGCACGGCCAAGGTCGCCAGCACCGCCAGGAGCGCCCCGGCGATCGCGCCCTTCACGATGTGGAAGGCGTACCAGTAGTCGACCAGGCCCTGCAGGCGCGCGTCGAGCTCGCCGCCGCCGGAACGCCAGTAACCGGTGAACGCCTCCTGCGACGCCTCGACCAGGTCGCCGTGCGAGACGAGGTGGCTGCCCGTCCACGACGACGCCAGCAGCGGCGGCACGAGCACGAACGCCGCGATGAGCGCCGCCGCGAGAACGGTCAGCAGCTGAGGCCTGTGCTGTTCCACCAAGGTTCCGTCTCCCCGCACTTTGATCGACACCGGCACTGTAGCCACCGCCGTCATCCCGGCGGCGGGCGGAAGTCAGCGCAGTCGTGCGTCGCGGTCCCGGTGGTCGCTGATGATCTGGTCGACGGGGGAGAAGGGCGGCCGGTTGCCGGCTAGCGTTTGCGGTGGCGCAGGAGGATGTCGGCCACCCACGCCAGCAGGCCCACGCCGAAGACGGCGGCGATCCAGCCGACGATCTCGATCAGGACGACGACCACCGTGACGCCGATCATCACCATGCGGGCGGCGATCGCGGCCGGGGAGCCGCGGCGGGTGCCCCGGGCCGGTTCGGTGGCCAGGCGTGCCGCCAGCTCGCCGAACTGGCGGGCCTCCCGCAGGCGGGCCTCGCCGTCGGCGACCAGGATGCCGTCGCAGAGATCCCGTACGCCGGGGGTCTGCCGCACCTCGGCCGTGATCTCGTCGTAGATCTCGGGGCTCTCCACCCGGCCGGTCAGGATGACCACGCCGTTCTGCACCTGGACCGCGAGGGGCTGGCGCCGGAAGCGGTCATCGGCCGCCATCGCCTCGGCTATGCGACGGGCGAGCTCGCTGTCGGCACCGCCCGGGTCCTCGGGCGGTGGCATGCCGAAGAGCTCCATCGTGACCCCCTCACCGCTTGTCGTCGGCGTCGCGGAGTTCGTCGGAGACCAGCAGGTCCTCGCGGGCCAGCCCGGCCCGGTAGCCGGCCCGCCCGATCATGTGGGCCGCCACCGGCGCCGTGGCCATCTGGAAGACGGCGACCAGCAGCAGCGTGGTGATGTCGACGGCCTCGCGCAGACGCAGCGCGCACCCGATCAGCACGAGCAGCAGACCGAGCACCTGAGGCTTGGTAGCAGCGTGCATCCGCGACAGCAGATCAGGAAAGCGCATCAGTGCCACACCGGCCGACAAACTCAGCAGGGCCCCGACGACCAGGCACGCCCCGGCGATGACGTCGAGCACGCCGTTCATCGCTTCTCCTCTCCCGCGCTGCGGGCCGGCCCGGCCGACCCGTTGATGGAAGGGGCGGGCCCGCGACTCGGCTCAGGCGAGGAGAACGAGGGCTCGGGCTGCCGGCGGATGGCGAACCGCGCCACGCTGACGGCCCCGGTGAAGCCGAGGATCGAGAGCACGGCCAGGATCGGCAGCACGGTCGCGTCCCGCGAGAACGCCGCCTCGGCGGCCAGCGCCATCACGATGACGGCCAGCAGCACGTCGGTGGCCACGATCCGGTCGAGCACCGACGGCCCCCGGACGATCCGGACCAGGGCCAGCCCGGCCCCGACGGCGAGCAGGGCGGTAACCACGACGGCGACGGCGGTCACGCCGGGACCTCCTTGATGACACGGCGCTCGGCGGGGGAGCCGAAGGCCTGGATGATCCGGCTTTCCAGGTCGAGCACGTCCTGCCGGAACTTCTCGGCGTCGTCCGGCGACTCGACGCCGAGGACGTGCACGTAGAGGACGCCGCGCTTGCGGTCGGCGTCGACGATCAGGCTGCCCGGCACCAGCGACAACGCCTCCGCGGTCAGCGTCAGCCCCAGGTCGGACGGGCAGCGCAGCGGCACCGCGATGACCGCGCTGCGCGGCACGTGCCCGAACCGGAACGCCAGCGAGGCGACCTGCGCGCTGGCCATCACCATGTCGCGCAGGAACCGGGTGACGAACCGCAGCAAACCCAGCGGGTGGATCCGCCCGGCGTAGGTGACCGGGGGCAGCGGGAACACGATCAGGGTGATCACCGCGACCACCAGGCCGCCGACCACCGTCAGGGGCGTGAACGAGCCCCACAGCAGCACCCAGATCACGGTCAGGCCGAGCGCCGCCACGCAGCGGTCCCGCCAGCGTCCGCCGCTCATCGGGTTCCCCCTCCGAAGACGGCTTCCACATAGCCGGAACGTTCCAGCAACGTCGACGCCGCCTGGTCACCCACGTCGAACAGCGGCCCGGCGGCGAACGTCAGCCCGGCGCCGAGCGCGACCAGGGCCAGGGTCGGGGCGACCATCAGGGCGGGCAGCCGGCCCGACGGCATCGACTTGTGCGGCGTACGCCAGAAGGCGAGGTTCCAGACGCGGGCCACCGCATAGAGCGTGAGCAGGCTGGTCAGGATGCCGCCGATGACCAGCAGCCAGGCCAGCACGCCGCCGTCGGCCACCCCGGCCTGCACGAGGCCGAGCTTGCCGATGAACCCGGAGAACGGCGGGATGCCGGCCAGGTTGAGCGCGGGCACCAGGAACAGCACGGCCAGCACGGGGGAGAGCTTGGCCAGGCCGCCGAGTTTGTCCAGGGCCGTGCTGCCGCCGCGTTTCTCGATCAGGCCGGCGGCCAGGAAGAGCGTGGTCTGGATGGTGATGTGGTGGACCACGTAGAAGATCGCGCTGGACAGCCCGAGCTGCGTGGTCAGCCCCACCCCGAACAGCAGATAGCCGATGTGGCTGATCAGCGTGAACGACAGCAACCGTTTGATGTCGGACTGCGCCACCGCGCCCAGGATGCCGATCACCATGGTGAGCAGCCCGGTGATGAGCAGGACGGCCGCGGCCCGCCCGCCGGGGAACAACAACGTCTCCGTACGGATGATCGCGTACACGCCCACCTTGGTCAGCAGCCCCGCGAACACCGCGGTGACCGGCGCCGGGGCGGTCGGGTAGCTGTCCGGCAGCCACGAGGACAGCGGGAACACGGCCGCCTTGATGCCGAACGCGAGCAGCAGCATGCCCTGCAGGATCAGCCGCAGGCCGTCGGGCAGCGCGTCCAGCCGTTCGACCAGTTGCGCGAGGTTGAGCGTGCCCGTCGCCGCGTAGATCAGGCCGATCGCCGTCAGGAAGATCACCGAGGACAGGAGACTCACGACGACGTACGTGGAACCGGCTCGGATTCTGTTCTCGGTGCCCCCGATCGTCAGCAGCACGTAGCTGGCCACGAGCAGGATCTCGAACCCGACGTAGAGGTTGAACAGGTCGCCGGCGAGGAACGCGTTGGTGACGCCAGCGGTCAGCACGAGATAGGTCGGGTGGTAGACCGACAGCGGCGTCTCCTCGTGCCCGTCGGCCATGCCCTGCCCGATCGAATAGACGAGCACGCACAGGGTCACGGCAGCCGAGACCACCAGCATCAGCGCGGCCAGCTGGTCGGCGATGAGCACGATGCCGAGCGGCGCCGCCCAGCCGCCGACCGCCACGACCTGTGAGCCCTCGGTGGTCGAGAGCCAGAGCAGCAGGCACGAGACCACCAGCGTGGCGGTGAGAACGGTGAGGCTGACGGTCCGCTGGGCCCGCGGCTTGCGCGCCATCATCAACGTCAGCGCCGCCCCGAGCAGCGGCATGACGACGGGCAGCGGAACGAGAAAGGTCATCGAGCGGCCTCACGATCGGCGGGCGGGGGAGCGTCGGTGGGCGGGGGAGCGTCGGCCGGCGGGGGAGCGTCGGTGTGATCGGTGTCGTCGGTGCCGGAGCCCTGGTCGCGTTCGGCCAGCTGCATGATGCGGCGGTCCTCGACGTCGTCCTGCACCTCGTCGTGCCCGGACATCGCCCAGCTGCGGTAGGCCAGGGCCAGCAGGAAGGCGGTCATCCCGAGCGTGATCACGATCGCGGTCAGGATCATGATCTGGGGGAGCGGGTCGGCCATCTCCTCGTCCGGGCCGAGGCCGACGATCGGCGGGGTTCCGGCCTCGCCGCCCAGCAGGATCAGCAGGTTCACGCCGTTGCCGAGCAGGATCATTCCCATGAGTACGCGGGTGAGGCTGCGCTCGAGCACCATCGAGACACCCGCCGCGAACAGCACGCCGATCACGACGATGTAGACCAGATTCGGAGTCATTTACACCGGCTCCTTCTGTCGTTCCAGGGCCCGGCGTTCCTCGCGGGCGGCGACGTCGTGCTGGCGGTCCAGCTCGGCGCCGAGGCTGCGCAGGATCTCGAGCACGAGCGCGACCACGATCAGATAGACGCCGATGTCGAAGAAGGCCGACGTGGCGAAGTGGATGTGGCCGAGCAGGGGCAGGGTCAGGTCGACCAGCGCGCTCTGCAGCACCTGGCCGCCGGCGACCATCGCGGCCGCGCCGGTGCCGACCGCGATCAGCAGGCCTGCCCCCAGCAGCAGGCCGGCGTCGACCGGGGCGGCCGCGTTCAGCTCGCGCCGCCCGCCGGCCAGATAGCGGGTGGTCAGCGCCAGCCCGGCCACCAGCCCACCGGCGAAGCCGCCGCCGGGCGCGTTGTGACCGGAGAACAGCAGGTAGACCGAGAAGAGCACGATCGTGTGGAACAGCAGGCGGGCCACCACCTGCAGGATGATCGACTGGCGGCGGGCCTCCGGGTTGTCCCCGGCCCGCAGCCACGCGCCGCCCGGTGTGGCCTGACCGCCCTGCTCCTTGCGACGCCGTTGCAGCGCCTCGGAACGGCGGAAGATCAGGCTGGCCACGCCGGTGGCGGCGACCACGAGCACCGAGATCTCGCCCATGGTGTCCCAGGCCCGGATGTCGACCAGCGCCACGTTGACGATGTTGTGGCCGCCGCCGAACGACACCGCGGGCTCGGCGAAATCGACCGAGATCGGGGTCGCGATCCGGCCACCCACCGCCACGTAGGCCATGCCCGCGGCGACCACCCCGGTCGCGACCGCGATCACCGTGCGGACGACCCGGGTGAACCGCAGCGGGCGGGCCGAGAACCGCACCGGGAGGCGGCGCAGCACCAGCACGAACATGACGATGGTGACCGTCTCGACCAGGAACTGGGTGAGGGCCAGGTCGGGGGCGCCGTGCAGCACGAACAGGACGGCCACGCCGTACCCGCAGATGCCGACCAGGATCATCGCGGTCAGCCGGCGCCGGGAACGGGCCGCCACCAGGGCGGCCCCGACCACGACGGCGCCCGCCACCAGCTGCAGCGGCGTGTCCCACAGCCGCAGACCGGTGGGCCAGGGCGCGCCGCCGAACAGCAGCGTGCTGCCGCCCAGGATCACCAGCACGACCAGGATGACGCCGAGCGAGAACGGCAGCGATCCGCGCTGGGTGGCGCCGGTGAGCTCGACCGCGGCCCGGTCCACGGCGTTCATCAGTCGCTTGTAGACGGACTCGGCCTGGGGCAGGCGCTGCCTCGGCCACGGACGGCCCTGCAACTGCCCGGCGAAGACGACCCCGCCGATCGCGAACACCACCACCGATAGCAGGAGCGGCAACCCGAGGCCGTGCCACAGGGCGAGGTGGTCGCCGGTCGGGCCGGAGAACAGGTCCGCGTACGGGGTCAGCACCCCGTCCAGCCACGACGCGCCGATCCCGGCCGCCAGCCCGGCCACCGACAGCAGCCCGGCCGGCGCCAGGAAGGCCCATCCTGGCCGCGGCAGCTCCATCGACCGGTGCCCGGGCTTGCGCGCGAAGGCACCCCACAGGAACCGGAGCCCGTACGCCACCGTCAGCGCCGACCCGGCGACCAGCGCGAGCAGTACGAAGCGGTCGGCCGTGCCGCCGTGCTCGAACGCGGCGAACAGCGACTCCTTGCCCACGAACCCGGCCAGCGGCGGCACCCCGGCCATCGAGGCGACGGCCAGCCCCGCGATGCCGGCCAGAACCGGCGCGGTGCGGCCGAGCCCGCTCAGCTCGCGCAGGTCGCGGGTGCCGGCCTGCCGGTCGATGATGCCCACGACCAGGAACAGCGCCGCCTTGAACAGGGCATGCGAGAGCAGCAGGGCCGCCCCAGCGAGCGCGGCCGTTCGGGTCGCGGCCCCGAAGGCGACGGTCAGCAGACCCAGCTGGCTGACGGTCCCGTACGCAAGAAGCAGTTTGAGGTCGTGCTGGCGCATCGCCGCCCAGCCGCCGAGCAGCAGCGTGACGACCCCGGCGACCACCGCCACCGGGCGCCAGGGCGCGGCCTGCGCGAGCATCGGGCCCATCAACCCGAGCAGGAAGACGCCGGCCTTCACCATCGAGGCCGCGTGCAGATACGCCGACGCGGGCGTGGGCGCGGCCATGGCGGCCGGAAGCCAGAAGCTGAACGGGAAGATGGCCGACTTGGACAACGCCCCGGCCAGGATCAGCACCGCCGCGACCGCGCTGCCCTCGGGCAACGGGCCCGCCACGATCTCCGACCACCGGTACGTGCCCGCGCCGTGGCCCAGCATCACAAAGCCGACCAGCATGGCCAGCCCGCCCGCGGTGGTGACCACCAGGGCCTGCATCGCCGCGCGCCGGCCCGCCGCCTGCTCACCCTTGTGGCCGATCAGCAGGTACGAGAAGACGGTGGTGAGCTCCCAGAAGACGTACAGGAGAAGAAGGTCGTCGGAGACCACCAGGCCGGTCATGGCGGTGGCGAAGCCGAGGAAGATGCCCGCGAAACGGCCCAGCGCCGGGTCGCCCTCGTCGAAGTAGCGCGCGCAGTAGGCCAGCACGACCGCGCCGATGCCGCTGACGATGAGCAGCATCAGCCACGCCAGCGTGCCCATGCGCAGCGCCATCTCCATGCCCAGGTGCGGCACCCACGGATAGATCTCGGCGAGCGGAGCCTCCTGGAACAGGGTCCAGCCGAACGTGGCCGCCGGAACCAGGGCCAGGACATAGAGGGCGCGGTTTCCCAGGGCCCGCACCAGAACCGGGGCCAGCAGGGCGGCCGCGGTGTGCAGGACGAGGACGGCGAGCATCACGGCTCGATCAGCCCCGCCCGGATCGCGTACCGGGTCAGCTCCTGGCGGTCCTTGAGACCCAGCTTGGTCAGGATGTTGGACCGGTGGCGCTCGACCGTCTTGACGCTGATGTAGAGCATCTCGGCGATCTCGCGGGTGGAGTGCCCCTCGGCGACGAGTTTGAGCACCTCCTCCTCGCGTTCGGTGACCGCGCGGGCCGGGATCTCGGCGCCGGTGCGGGCCCGCTCGAGATAGTCACGCACGAGGGCGGTGACGGCGCCCGGGTAGAGGAACGGCTCGTCGCGCATGGCGGCGTGGCAGGCCTCGACCAGGTCCTGGTCGGCCACCGACTTCAGCACGTAACCGGCCGCGCCGACGCGCAGCGCCTCGAAGAAGAACTGTTCGTTGTCGTACATGGTGAGGATCAGGACACGCACTCCGGGGTGGGTTCGGGTGAGTTCACGGGCGGCCTGCAGGCCGGTCATCCGGGGCATGGCGATGTCGAGCACGGCCAGGTCGGGCGGGTCGGCGGCGGCCAGGGCCAGGGCCTCGGCGCCGTCCGCGGCCTCGCCGATCACTTCGAGGTCGTCCTCGGCGTCGAGGATCAGGCGGACCCCACGCCGTACGAGGGCATGGTCGTCGGCCAGCAGGATGCGGATCACGCCGGAACCTCCAGCTGCACCGCGGTTCCGCCGGTGGCGCCGGATTCCACCGTGAGGCCGGCGCCGATCAGCAACGCCCGTTCTCGCATCCCGCGGATCCCCGCCCCCTCCGGTGCGCCGCGCAGCCCGCGGCCGTCGTCACGGACGCACAGCCGCACCCCGGCGTCGATGCGGGCCAGCACCAGGTCGACGTGCTTGGCCGCGGAGTGGCGGGCGGCGTTGGTCAGGCTCTCCTGGGCGACCCGGTAGACGACCAGCTCGACGTCCTTGCGCAGCACGGGCAGATCGGAACCGACCTGCCGGCGCACCGACATGCCGGCCGTGGTGAACTCGCCCGCCAGCGCGCGCAGGGCACTGGCCAGGCCGAGCTCGTCGAGCACCCCCGGGCGCAGCCGGCGGGCGATCCGGCGGATCTCGTCGAGGCTCCGACGCGTGCTCTCCTGCACCTGCAGAAGCTGATCCCGTACGGCCTCCGGGGCCGACTTGGCGACCCGCTTGAGGTCGAGCAGCACCGCCGTGAGGGTCTGGCCGATCTCGTCGTGCAGTTCCTGGGCGATCCGGTGCCGTTCGGCCTCCTGCGCCGACAGGGCCCGCCCGGCGCTCGACGCCCGCTCGGCCTCGAGCCGCTCCAGCATCGAGTTGAACGCGGTGATCAGCGCGGCGATCTCGCCGTGCCCGCGGGCGGCCAGGCGGGTGCCCGGCTTGAGCAGGTCGATCGTGGTCATCACGCGGGTGAGCCGGGCCAGCGGGGCGAGGCCGACGCGCAGCATGGCGGCGTTGGCGACCAGCGTCACCGCCGTGCCGGCCAGGATGATGAGCGCCTCGGCCATCCGGGCGGTGGTGGAGACGGTCACCGGGGCGAACAGCAGCACGAGGGCCGCGACGGTCAGCACCGCCGCGTTCAACGAGAAGATCCGCCAGAACAGCGACACGTTGGATCACCCGACTCAGGAGGAGGAGAACGTTGCCCCTCGACCCTGCCTGGCGGCGACCGGGTTTGCCATCGGGTCTGACACCCACATCGGGTGTTCAGGTCACGTGAGCCTGACCACGCGGGGCAGGGGAGACGGGTGGGGCGCGTGAGCCGGGCGGCGGCGGTATTCCTGCGGGCTGACCCCGCGCTCGCGCTTGAACGCCGTGCTGAGGGCGAACGCGCTGCCGTAGCCGACCCGCCGCGCCACCGACTCCAGGGTGGTGTCGCCCTGCCGCAGCAGATCGGCGGCCAGGATGAGCCGCCAGCTCGTCAGGTAGGCCATCGGGGACTCGCCCACGACCTCGGTGAAGCGGCGCGCCAGCGAGGCTCGGGACACGCCCGTGCGCATGGCCAGAGAGGCCACGGTCCAGCCGTACGCCGGATCGTCGTGGATCAGCCGCAGCGCGGGCCCGACCACGGGATCGGTCTGGGCCCGCTGCCAGCCCGGCGCGTCGTCGGACGGCGCGGCCAGCCAGGACCGCAGCACCGAGACCAGCACGAGGTCGAGCAGCCGGTCGAGGACGAGGTCCTGGGCCGGTTCGGTGCCGTTCATCTCGCGCACGAGCAGGTCGATCAGCGCCCGGTCACCCGCCTCGGCCGGCCGGATCAGCAGCCCCGGCAAGGCGTCGAGCATGCGACGGCTGACCTCGCTGTGCATCTGGTAGGTACCGCTGATCATCACGGTCGCGCCCTCGGGCCGGGCGCCCCACGTGCGCACCCCCTGCCCGGTCAGCGACATCTCGGTGCCGTCGACCGACTCGCAGCGCTGGCCCGGATGGATGACGATCTGCGGGGCGGTGCCCGGGTCGTCGGCCATCACGTACGGCTCGGTGCCGTTGACCACCGCCACGTCGCCCGAGCCGATGCGGGCCGGGGGCGCGTCCGGCTTGAGGATCCACGCCTCGCCGCGCACGAGCGTGATGAGCGAGAGCGGCGAGCCGTCCTGGATCCGCAGCGACCACGGCGGATCCAGGACCGAGCGCAGCAGGAACGCCCCGCGGGCCCGGGGCCCGTCCAGCAGACCGGTCAGCGCGTCCATGGACGACAAACTACAGGTGCTCAGCTCCAGGCGGCGGCGGCCTTTTCGGCGTACGAGGAAAAGGGTGTCGCCGGTCGTCCCAGCGCCTGCCGCACCCCGTCGGCCGGCGTGGCGTTGCGCCCGTCGAGGATGCCGCGGAACATGTCGCCCAGCTCTACCGGCAGCCCCGCCTCCCGCAGCACCGACCGGTACTCCTCGTGGCTGATCGGCGTGTAGCGGACCGTCCGCCCGACGACCCGGCTCAGCTCGTCCGCGACCTGCCCGAACGTCAGCGCCTCGGGACCGGTCAGCTCGTAGTGCCGGCCCCGGTGCTGCGGGTCGGTGAGCGCGGCCGCCACCACCTCGGCGATGTCGTCGGCGTCCACGAACGGTTCGGCCACATCGCCCGCGGGGAGCCGGATGTCGCCGCTGAGCACCGCCCCGACGAGGAAGTCCTCGCTGAAGTTCTGCGCGAACCAGGCACAGGTGACGATCGTCCAGCCGGTGCCCGCGTCCTTCACCCGCTGCTCGGCCTCCTGCGCCAGCGGCTCGCCCCGGCCCGACAGCAGCACCAGCTGCTCGACCCCGCAGGCCGCGGCCAGATCGGCGAAGGCGCCCACCTTCGCGGCCGCGCCCGGCAGCCCGAGGTCGGGATAGAAGGTGATGTACGCGGCCTTCTCGCCTTCGATCGCCGGCCGCCAGCTCGTCTCGTCGTCCCAGTCGAACCGGATCTCCGACTTCCGCGACCCGATGCGCACGTGTTCCCCGCGGGCCGCCAGTCGCTCGGCCACGCGCCGTCCGGTCTTGCCCGTCCCACCGATGAGAAGTGTCATGCCTCCGATTACAGGCGGCCGCCATGAGACTCTGAATGGTTCAGGGCCTCGATCGCATAAGCGAAACACTCAGCGGTTGGTCGAGTCTCCGGGTCGATGGCGACGCACTCGTCGAAGAGTGTCCCGGCCACGCCGGACAGGCGCGGGACCGGCCGCGCGACCCGGGCCCGGACCACCTCGTCAGGGTCGGTGCCGGGCCAGGCCGGGCCGCCGGTGAGGCAGGAATGCAGCACCAGGGCGAGCGCGTAGACGTCGGTGGCCGGGCCGGTCGGGCGGCCGTGGAGCTGTTCGGGCGCGAGGTAGGCCGGGGTTCCCCAGACCCGACCGTCGGCGTCGGTCGACGGGCCGCCGGTGCGGTCGGCGAAGCCGAAGTCGACCAGTTTCGCGCCGCCTGGGGCCAGCATGATGTTGGCCGGCTTGACGTCGCGGTGCACCAGGTCGCGGGCGTGGGCGGCGGCCAGCGCGCGGGCGATCCCGGCGCACGCGGCGGCCGCCTCGGGCCACGGCAACGGGCCGTGCGCGGTGAGGCGGGCGGCCAGGGTCGGGCCAGGCACCAGCTCCATGACCAGGAACGGGCCGGCGTTGTCGGTCTCGCCGTAGTCGAGCACCCGCGCGATGTTCGGGTGACGCAGCCGTACGCCGGTTCGAGCCTCCCGGCGTACGGCTGCCTGATGGGCCTGGTTCTGGGCGCGGTCAGGCGTGAGCATCTTGACCGCGACCGGCTGCCGCAGCACCCGGTCGTCGGCCCGTCGCACCACCGCCATGCCGCCCTGCCCGATCGCCCCGCCCAGCCGGTAACGCCCGGCCAGCAGGGTCAAGACCGCTTGGCGGCGCGCGGCAGCCCGTTGACCACGGCGAGCAGCACCACGAGGGCGCCGACGAGCTTGTCGTTCCAAGCCACGTGCAGCTGGTCCGGATAGTCGAGCACCCACGGCGCGGAGGCCAGCCAGGCCCCGATCAGGGCCGCGGCCGCGCTCAGGGCGAGCGAGCGGTGCGGCATCACGATCTGGGCGGCGGCGATCACGATCAGCACGACCCCGGCCACGACGTCGTTGATCCACGGGTAGACGCCGTGGTCGATGACCACCGGTGTGACCACCAGCCACACCCCGGCGACCCCGATGAACGCGCTCGGCGTGAGAACGAGGTCCCGGCCCAGCCTGCGGGCCACCCGCGTCCGTACGGCTTCGTCGGTAGTCATGCACCCACAGTTACCCGCTTGGTTGGCGGGCCCTGCGCGGGACTGTGACGGTTGCATGACGATCACCGCGCTACGGTCGGGAGTGTGACGATCTTGCCTGAGGGTCTGCTGACCCTGCTCAACGGCCCGAGCCCGTGCTTCATCGCGACCACCGACCCTGACGGGTCACCGCAGCTCACCGAGACCTGGGTCGGCACCGACGGCGAACACATCGTGATCAACACGGTCGAGGGCTTCCGCAAGGTCCGCAACGTCGAGCGCGACCCCCGCGTCGCGGTGATCGTGACCAACCCGGAGAACGCGGCCGACTACTACTCCGTGAAGGGCCGCGTCGTCGACATCACCCCCAAGGGCGGCGCCGAGCACATCGACGAGCTGGCCCAGAAGTACCTCGGCGGCCCGTACCCGTGGTTCGGCGGCCGCGACCAGGTGCGCCTCATCATGACGATCGCCGTCGACAAGATCATTCACGCGCCCTGGGCCTGAGGCCGGGTGGTCCTTTTTGCGGAGGGGATCGCCGATCCCGGCCCGGGCGCGTCGCGCGGCCGCGGCCGGGTATACCTCGGCGGTGGACGATCTCCTTGCCGCCGTCCGCGGCGCGTTCGGCACCAGCACCCTTCCGGGGCTGGCGCCCGGGCTCGTCGTGTCCGACCCCGAGGGGTGGATTCCGGCCACCGCCCTGGCCGGGGAGGACTCAGGACTGCTGCTCGCGGCGGCGCGGCGCCGGTGGGACGCGAGGCCGCACGTCGCGGCGGCGCTGATGTGGAAGGCCTACTCGTACTGGCTGTGCCTGCCGGCCGCGTTCGGCTGGGTCGCGTCCCGCCAGGTGCCGCACGTGACCGCGGCCCAGGTGCTGGTCCGGCTCGACGCGCCGGACGCGCCGATCCGGCTCGGCCTGCGGCCCGGCACCCCGTCCGATCCGGCTGACCCGGCGACGCTGCGGCGGGTGCTCCTCGACGAACACGTGACGCCGCTGCTCGACGCCCTGCAGCGCGAGGTCCGGATTGCCCGGCGGCCGTTGCTGGGATCCCTGTCTGCCAGCCTCGCCCACGCGGCCCGGCACGCCGTACGGGCCGTACCCGACGCCTCCGCGCAGGCGATCGACACCCTCCTCAAGGCCGTCGATGTCCAGGACCTGATCGAGTGGGACGACAACGGCCGGCTCCGCCGCCGTACCTGCTGCCTGGCCTTCACCCTGCCCGAGCCGCGCATCTGCTCCGACTGTTGCTACCAGCCCTGACCGTTGCCGGGCTGGTCCCCGTTCCCGGAGAAGACGCTCCGGAAGCGTTCCAGCGCCACTGTCGAGTCACCGGATGCCCACGCTTCCAGCGCGACCACGCCCCGATATCCCCGTCGGCGCAGGGCGGCGGCTACAGCCGGATAGTGAATCTCACCGGTCCCCGGCTCCGTCCTGTTCGGAACGTCGGCCACCTGGATCTCGCCCACGAACGGCAGTGCCCGCTCGACCAGCCGCACGAGATCACCCTCACCGATCTGGGCGTGATAAAGATCGAGGTTCAGCCGTACGAACGGACTCCCCACCGCCTCCACGAGCGCGATCGTGTCGGCGGCCCGCGCGAACGGCGTCCCCGGATGGTCGACGGCGGTGTTCAGGTTCTCCAGCGTGAATACCCGCCCCGCCCGCTCACCCAGCTCGGCCAGCCGTTCCAGCGTCCGCGCCGCCGTAAGCCACATCGCCGGCGTGACCTCACCGGCCGGCACCACCGGAAGCCCCCGCTCATCCAGCCCCGTCCCGTGCACATTGAGCCGCGGGCACCCGAGCCGCTCCGCCACATCGAGCGACATCCGCGCCGTCTTCAGCAGTTCCTCGGCCCCGTCCGCGTCGGCGAGCGTCCCGCCGAGGTAGCCGGTCATCGACGAGATGGTCGCGCCCGCCCGCTCGACCTCGTCGAGATTCTTGCCGGCCCACTCCCACATCTCCACGTCGAAACCCAGCCCCGCGATCGTGCGTACCCGCTCGACGAACGGCAGCTCCAGAAACACCATCTCCGCGCACACAGCCAGCCGGAAGTCGCTCATTTGGCCACCTCAACCGCTTTCCCCGTACGCACGGAGGCCGCCGCCGCAAGCGCAACCGCGAGAGCCGCCCGAGCGTCTTCCCCCACTGCCGCGAACCCTGCGTTCCCGACTCCTCCGCCGGCAGCGCGCCTTTCCTCCCGCCCGGCAGGGTGCCTTTCCTCCCGGCCGGCACCGTGCCCGTCCTCCCGGTCGGCAGCGCGCCTTTCCTCCCGGCCGGCACCGTGCCCGTCCTCCCGGTCGGCAGCGCGCCTTTCCTCCCGGCCGGCATCGTGCCCATCCTCCCCGTCGGCGCCGGTCCTCGCTTCCGCCGTCCTGGTCGCGACCGCGGTGGTGAAGGAGGCCAGCTCGGCGATGTAGGCGTCGGCGAACAGTTCCTGGTCGCCGCGAGCCGTTTCGACGAGGCGGCCGTTCGCGCCGGAGAACGTCAGGCTCGTGCGGCGGCCGTCGCCCATGGTGGCCATTCCGCCGTCGCCCAGCACCTCTCCTCGGACGTCGTAGCCGTAGCTCGCCTCGAAGCACGCCTCGGCCGTGCCGATCGCGCCGTTGCTGAAACGGACCGTGACGACGGCCGTGTCGAGCAGGCCCCGGTCGCGCCACTCCGGTTCGACCAGGGCGTCCGCGACCGCGTGGACCTCGACCGCCTCGGCGCCCGGGTTCAGGAACCGCAGCGTGTCGAAGTCGTGGATCAGCGTCTCGTTGAAGATGGTGCCGGCCGGGATACGGGCCGGGTCGAAGCCACCCGGATCGCGGGTGAGCGATCGCAACAGCCGCGGAGTGCCCACCTGTCCGTCGTCGATCAGGCGGCGGGCGGCGGCCCAGTCCGGGGCGAAGCGCCGGTTGAACCCGACCCGCAACAGCACCCCCGCGGCCCGGGCGGCGTCGATCACCCGGTCGGCGTCCTCCAGCGTCAAAGCCATCGGCTTCTCACAGAAGACGTGCTTGCCGGCCCGGGCCGCTGCCACCGCAAGGTCGGCGTGGAACCGAGCCGGCGCCGCGACAACCACCGCGTCCACCCGCGGGTCGGCCCACACCAGTTCCACGTCCTCATAGGCGGCGGCCCTGTCCACGTGCGGGTCGGCCCCTGCTTGTACTCCGCCCGGGTATGCGGCAGCTACTCCGCCGACTGCCCTGATGAGTGCCTCGGCCGCGCCTGGCGCCGGGTCGGCGACCGCGACAAGCCGGACACCGGGCAGGCGTCGCGCCAGCGTCTCGCCATGGAACGATCCCATCCGCCCCGAACCGATCAGTGCCACTCCCACCATGCTGCTGCCTCCTCCTGGAACGTTCCAGACCGTCCTCCTGAGGCTGCGGTCCGCACCGGCCGGCGTCAAGACACGCCCTGGAACGTTCCAGCATTTGCGATTACCCTCGTGTCGTGCCCGACGAACGCAGACCGACACTGACCGATGTGGCGATCCGGGCCGGTGTCTCGAAATCGCTGGTGTCGCTGGTGATGCGTGACGAGCGGGGTGCGAGCCCGGAGACCCGGCGGCGGGTGCTCGAGGCCGCCGACGAGCTCGGCTACCATCCCGACAGTCGGGCCCGGCTGTTGCGCAGCGGCCGCAGCCGCCTGCTCGGGGTCGTCTTCGGCATCCAGCATCCGTTCCACGCCGACCTGGTCACCGGCCTCTACTCGGCGGCGCGCGAGACCGGGTACGAGCTGGCGTTGAGCGCGGTCACCCCCGAACGCGACGAGTCCGAGGCGATCCGCGGCCTGCGGCAGGACAGGTGCGAGGCCCTGATCCTGCTCGGCCCCCACTCCAGCGCGGCCGCCCTGACCGAGCTGGCCGCCCGGATCCCGGTCACGGTGCTGGCCCGCGGCCTGAAGATCGAGGGCATCGATGTCGTCCGTACCGCCGACGCCACCGGAACCGCCCAGGCGGTCGACCATGTGGTCAGCCTGGGCCACCGCCGGATCGCGCACATCGACGGCGGCCGTTCCCCCGGAGCCGCCGATCGCCGCCGCGGCTACCGGTCCGCGATGAAGCGCCACGGCCTGGAGCCCTACATCTGGATCGTTCCAGGCGGCCTGACCGAGGAGGTCGGCGCCGTCGCGGCCCGCGAGCTCCTGAACAACCTGCCCACCGCGGTAACGGTCTTCAACGACCGCTGCGCCACCGGCGTCCTCGACGCTTTCACCCGAGCCAACGTCCAGGTGCCCCGGGACATCAGCGTGGTCGGTTACGACGACAGCAGCCTGGCCCGCCTGGCCCACATCAACCTGACCACGATCGCCCAGGACGTCCCCACCATGACCCGCCAGGCGATAACCCGCCTCGTAGCCCGCTTGGAGGGCACAGCCGTCGCCGGCCGGGAGTCCGTGATCCCGCCCGAGCTGATAATCCGCGGAACTACCGCGCCACCCCGCACCTGACCTCGAGCCGAACCTGCGCCCGCCGCCGTCGCGACGCGCCCGAACGTGTGCTACCGCCCCGCCCCGACCTGACTCGAGCCGAACGTGCGCCCGCCGCCGTCGCGACGCGCCCGAACGTGTGCTACCGCCCCGCCCCGACCTGACTCGAGCCGAACGTGCGCCCGCCGCCGTCGCGACGCGCCCGAACGTGTGCTACCGCCCCGCCCCGCCCTGGCCCGCGGGGCCCGTGTCAGGCGCGTGCCCGGCTCCACACCAGCCGCTGAACAAGCAGGGTCAGGACACCGCCGAGGACGATGGCGGCCAGGTTGATGATCAGCTGGAGGGTCGATCCGAACACCTCCGCCCGTACGCCGTAGGCCAGCGCGACCGCCGCGTTGGCCGCGGCCGGGATGGTCGTCACCGAGATCAGGACCCCGACCAGCGTGCCGGCCTTGGCAGAGGTCAGCGAGAGGATGCCGGCGACCCCGCCGAGGAAGCCGATGACCCAGGACAGGGCGTCCGGGCGCCAGATGAAGTCGGTCAGCGGCCGCTCGTCCAGCAGCATCGACCGGTCGACCAGATCGGCGGCGGTGAGCAGCCACACCGCTACGACGGTGACGAGCATGCCGACCGGGAAGCCGACCGCGAGCGCGAGCACGGAGCGCCGCAGCAGGGCAGATCTGCGCTGCACGAGGGCGACGCAGAGCGCGGCCAGCGGACCGAACTCGGGTCCGACGACCATCGAGCCGACGATCAGGATCGGCTGGTCCAGCAACACCCCGACGGCGGCGATGATCATTGCCACGATCATGAAGGCCAGATACGAGGCGGACAGGGTCGCTTCCTCGCCGGTCTGATGTTCGATCTCGTGCCAGACGACCGCGTCGACTCCCAGGCCGGGCACCCGCCGCGCGGCCCGGTCGGCCGAGGCCGACAGAGTGGTGTCGATCCGCTCGACCACGATGGCCCCGTCGTGGTCGAGCCCGAGGCCGCGCAGGTCGTCGAGCACCCGGCTGGCGCCCTCGCGCACGACGTCGAACTCGATCACGTCGCCCGGCGGCACCTGCGCGACACCCGGCAGCACGATCAGATGGGTGACCGCCTCGTCGGCGGCGAGATGCTGCCGCAGCCGGTCGGTGACGGGCACGGGCGAGATGACCCGTACGTGCAGCATGGCGGCTCCGTCCGCTCGGCCCTGATCAAGGGATCCAGAGTAGGCGGCGGCCACCGCCCGGCTCGTCCGGGCGTGATACGGGTAAGTCTCGATACTTGCCTGATCCGATACTCGTGGATATCGTAATTGCATGAGCGAACGGACGGAGCGGGTCGGCCCGCCGAGCCGGGGTGGCCGCAAGCGTGACCATTCCCGCGACGCGGTGATCCTCGAGGCGACCCTCGACGTGCTGGCCGAGTCCGGTTTTGACGGCATGACCATCGACATGGTGGCGGTGCGTGCGGGTGCGGCCCGGGCGACCGTCTACCGGCGGTGGCCAACGAAGATCGATCTGGTGCTCGACGCGGTCAAGCGGCTCGCTCCCGGGCCGGCCGAACTGGAGCGGTTGCCCGACACCGGCAGCCTGCGCGGAGACCTCGTCGCGAGCATGCAGCCGGATACCTCGGAGGAGTCCGAGCGCCGGGTCCGGGTCGTCGCCGGGCTGCAGTCGATCGCCGAACGCAACGAGGACATCGCCGCCGTTCTGACCGGGGGCGGGACGGAGCCGTGGATCGAGGCCAACCGGATCCTCATCCGGCGGGCGGTCGACCGCGGCGAATACGGGCCGGTCGACGTCGACGCGCTCGCGCAGGTGCTCCCGCTCATGTGCACGTGCCGCGTCGCGGTGCAACGGCTGCCCATCACGCCCGAGTACGCCATCGGCCTCATCGATGCCGTACTGCTGCCCGCCATGCGATCAACCAGCAAGGAGAAGTTCGGATGACAGTCACCACGACCGCCCACATCAACTCGCGCGGCCAGGCCCGCGACATGCTCGACTTCTACGGCAAGGCTTTCCACGGTGAGGTGACCGTCGCGACCTACACCGACATCCACGCCGCCGAAGACCCCAGCCACGCCGACCAGGTCGCGTGGGGTCAGGTCACCGCACCCAACGGCTTCCGCGTCATGGCCTACGACGTCCAGCCCTCCAAGACCTTCGACGCCGGTGAGAACGCGTTCTACATCGCCCTGCGCGGCGACGACGCCGGCGAGATCCAGCAGATGTGGGACGGTCTCGCCGACGGCGCCACCGTGCTCACCCCGCTCGGGCCCGCACCCTTCGCCCCGCTCTACGGCATGCTCACCGACCGTTACGGCGTCACCTGGATCGTCGACGTCACGCCGTCGCCGAACTGAGCCAGGTCCGGGCCGCGGATCAGGTGGCGGGGACGGCCAGCGGGCGGTGGGTGGCGCGGGCCGTCGGGCGGGACTGCGGCGCCAGGCGGGCGCTCAGCGTGGCGGCCTCGTCGGCGGCGGTCCGGGCCTCGTGGTTGAGGCTGGTGGCGGCACGGCGGGCCAGGTCGGCGTCGTGCCAGGCGGTGCGCTCGGCGGCCGCGGCCTGGTCGTAGCGGTGGCGCAGCCAGGCGGTCGAAGCGCGGGCGATCACCAGCTCCTGCTCGACCGGGTGGAGGCGGGCGTCCCAGCCGTTGCGGCCGGTGACGGCGTCGGCGATGGCCGAGGCGGGGAGCTCGCCCCGGTCGGCGGCGGCCGTCACGGCGCGGTGCAGGAAACGCTCGCGGGCCGCGTACTCCTCGCAGGTCCGCACCGACCACGGGGCGTTCCAGGCGGCCGCGGCCGTGATTGTGCGCAGTCGGGCGTCGGCGTCCAGCCAGGACTGCCAGGCCGCGTTCATGGTGGTCTCGGCCTGCTCCCAGCGCTCCTGCCACCGCTGCGCTGCGTCGGTTGCGCGGTCGGCGGCGACGCGCACCTCACCCGCGTACTGGAATGCTCTGATCGCCTCTTGACTCTCGCGGCGCCGACGCCGGCCGCGCTCGCGCAGCAGGTCGGCCAGGCCCTGCACCACGCGGCCGGGGTGGCGCATGCCCTCGGGGCTGCCGAGCAGCAGCAACGCGGGGAAGGTGAGCACGATGAGGGTCGCCCAGATGGCGACGGGGGCGGGCTCGGTCAGCAGCATTTCCGCAACCACGTTCATGAAAAGGGTCCGTCCGCGAGAAGTCGTCGATGGTCGGCTGCGACCGTCGGGCGACGGTCAGGCGGACGCGAACGGGGGAGCGCGGGAAGCGCGGACGCCCGTGGTGAACTGCGCGCGGAGAACCCGGCTGCGGTCGGCGGGAACCGGCTGAGCGGCTTCCTCAATAGACTCGACCACGACGGCGGGACGGAACCGGCCGGCAAGAACCGTGAACAGGTGGGTGAGCAGGCGCAACAGCATCGCGCTGCGCTTCTCGCCGGTCACCATGCGTTCAATCTACCGACTTCCCCGCCCGGTGCCCACCGCGCCACGCGGAAGCCTAGGCTGAAGATCATGACCTCGAGGCCCGTCCGCGTGGGGCTCCAGCTCCAGCCCCAGCACGCCGACTACAAGACCATCCGCCGCGTTGCCGCCGAGGCCGAGGAGCTCGGTGTCGACATCCTGTTCAACTGGGACCACTTCTATCCCCTCTACGGCGAACCCGAGGGCCTGCATTTCGAGTGCTGGACCATGCTGGCCGCCTGGGCCGAACAGACGTCCCGGGTCGAGATCGGCGCCCTGGTCACCTGCAACAGCTATCGCAATCCGGAACTGCTGGCCGACATGGCCCGCACGGTCGACCACATCAGCGACGGCCGCCTGATCCTCGGCATCGGCTCGGGCTGGTTCGAGAAGGACTACCAGGAGTACGGCTACGAGTTCGGCACCGCCGGGGGCCGTCTTGACGCCCTGGCCGAGGCGCTGCCGCGCATCGAGTCCCGCTTCGCCAAACTCAACCCGGCGCCCACCCGCAAGATCCCGACCCTGATCGGCGGCGGCGGCGAGAAGAAGACGCTGCGCCTGGTCGCCAAGCACGCCGACATCTGGCACAGCTTCGGCGACGCCGAGACCATCGAGCGCAAGGCCGGCATCCTGCGGCAGCACTGCGCCGACGTGGGGCGCGACCCGTCGGAGATCGAGATCTCGACCGCCGTCCAGGGCGACCCCTCCGAGGTCGCGCCGGCCCTGCTCAACCTGGGCGTCTCCCTGTTCACGGTGAACTCGTCAGGACCCGACCACGACCTCAGTGGCCTGCGCAAATGGCTGACCTGGCGGGACGCCGTCAACGGGTGACGGGTGTTTGACCGAAGATCAAGAGGGTAGGTGGCGGGGATGCAGAATCAGAGCATCCCGACCGATCCGGACAAGTATCCGCCGCTCGACCCCGGGGCGCCCATTCCGGACGACCCGGGTGAGCTGGAACCGGGCAGCCCCGATCCGCTGCCCCCGCCACCGGCCGAACCGTCGCCCGTCCCGACCGAGCCTGCGCCCGACCCGGGAGGCGTGCCGGAACCGGCGTGAAACCAGAGGCCCGAACGGCCGAGGGGCGGTCCCCTGTGAGTCCGCTGTGCGCCACCTGTAGCTTGGGCGCGACGAAACGGGGGAGACCATGAAGAAGACGCTCACCAGCGCGGTTGTCGTCCTGGCCTCGGCCGCGCTCCTGGCCACCGGCTGCGCGGGCGAGGGCGGCGGCAGCGCCAAGTTCCAGGACCCGGTCGCCCCCGCGGGCAACGGCGTCGAAGCCCTCGAGGCGGCGCAGATCCTGGAGAAGGCCAAGGCCGCCCTCGCCCAGGCCAAGTCCTTCCACATGAAGGGCACGATGAAGTCCGAGGACGGCAAGATCGGTCTCGACTTCAAGGTCGCCGGGGAGGAGCTCGCCGGCTCCATGACCATGGACGGCCCGAAACTCGAGATGCTGGCCGTCGGCGGCAAGCGCTACATCCGCCCCGACGAGACGTTCTGGGGCCTGGGCAACACCCCCGAGAAGGCGGCCCAGATCGCGGCCACGGTCGGCGACCGCTGGGTGCTGGTGCCGACCAAGAACCAGAGTTTCAACGGCATGTTCGGCGCCACCGACGTCGGTGACCTGCTCGAGAACGAGGGCGCGGTCACCAAGGGCAAGGTCGAGCAGATCGACGGCAAGCCCGCGATCGGCCTGGTCGACGGCGACCCCGAGGGCGGCACGCTCTACATCGCGACGACCGGCGAGCCCTATCCCGTACGGCTGGCTGGCCCGACCCCGGCCGACGGCGCGCTGACCTTCAGCGAGTACGGCGAGACGTTCGCCGACATCAAGGCGCCCGCCGCGGCCGAGGTCGTGAACCTGGAGTCGCTGACGAAGTAGGGAGCCCCGGTGGTTTCTGGGGAGGGCCGCGGCAAACCTGGGGATCTCGTTCCCGATGTCGGCGGGACGGGCGGTCGCGAGGCTCGGAGGCAGTTGCCTACCGAGAAGAGAAGACCATGTTCCGTACGATCGTCGCCGCGCTCGCCCTTGTCGCCCTGGTTCCCGTGGACGCACCGCCGGCTGTTGAGCCCGCGCCCGTTGTCGCCCTGATGCCGGTGGACGCGCCGCCTCCGGGTTTTGCCCTGATGCCGGTGGACGCGCCGCCTCCGGGTTTTGCCCCGACGCCGGTGGACGCGCCGCCCCCGGTTATTGCCCCGACGCCGGTGGACGCGCCGCCTCCGCCCGGGCCGGAGGACAGGCCCCCGGTTCCGTGTTCGGTCGGGTACGACGTGAACGGGCCGTCGCCGATCCGGCGGTGGAACGGCGCCGCCTGCCGGGAAAGGTCTATGTGGATCGGCTAACCGACAGCGCCGGGCACGGGGCAGGGCCATAGTGTTGCGAATGACGACGGGGACCAGGGTTCAGTGGCGCGAGGCCTACCTGGGCGGATCGCCCGAGGCCGAACGGCGGCTCTTCGAGAAGATGGCCGTGCAGATCATGCGGACGCAGCTCAAGAACCGCAAGGCGTCCGGCGCGAAACAGATCGTGGCCGGCTTCCAGGCCAAGGGCACGTACGCGGTGGACGATGCCGAGCTGCGGTTCCGTGAGGATCTTCCGGCCGACCTGCGCGCCGGCTTCGCGCAGCCGGGCGCGGTCTATCGAACGGCCGTCCGGTTCAGCAACGCCGAGGGCCGCATCCTCGACGACCGCGAACCCGATCTGCGCGGCGCCGCCCTGCGGGTGGCGGCCGGCCCGGCCGGGCACCACGACCTGCTGATGACCAACGCGCCGGTCTCGCACGCCCGCGACGCCCGGCAGTTCGCTGAGTTCGCGGTGGCCACGGCCGGCGGGGGTCTCGGGCGCTACCTGGGCCTGGCCCGGCTGATGTTCGTTCTCGGCCCGGGCGAGACGGTCCGGATGGCCCGCAACGTGCTCGCCGGCCGGCGCCGCATCGACAGCGTGGCCACCGAGACCTACTGGAGCCGCATCCCGATCACCTGGGGCGACGAGCTGGCCGTGCAATATCTGCTGCGCCCGCTGCCCGGCCCGCCGCCGCCGGCCAAGCCGGACGGCCCCGATTTCCTCACGGCCGAGCTGGGGGAGCGGCTGCGGGGTGGCGACGTCCGCTTCGAGTTGTGCGTGCAGCGCTTCCGCAGTCCACAAGAGACACCGATCGAGGACGCGGCGGTCGACTGGCGTTCGGACAGCGCTCCGCCCGAACCGGTGGCCACGCTGACGATCCGGGCCGGCTCGTGCGACAACCCGGTCGTGCACGCGATGCGGTTCAACCCGTGGAACACCACCGCCGGTTTCCGTCCGCTGGGCAACCTGAACCGCGTACGGAAGGCCGCCTACGACGCCAGTGCGGCGCATCGGGACCGGCAGCGCTGGCTCACCGACGTGCCGGCCCGCAACCGGATCGCCAGCTCGGCCATGGTCGGCATTTTCGGCCTGGTCAACCGGTTCCGGCCGTGGCACCGGCTGCCCGACTCGCTCGCGCTGCTCAACCTGGCCGCGCTGCGGGACGTGCTCCGCCGCGACAATCTGATCGACACCGAGGCTCGAGAGGCCCCTCCCGCCGTACGGGATGTGCCCGTGCCGCCCGAGAATCAAGAGCGCGATTTCCGTACGTACGAGGGCCGTTGGAACGATCTGTCGGCCCCCGCCATGGGCGCCGTCGGGGCCGCGTTCGGCCGCAACGTGCCCGCCGTGCACCGGCCCGACCTGATCAACGAACCGAACCCGATCGAGGTCAGCCGCCAACTGTTGCGCCGCGACCAGTTCCGCCCCGCCACGTCGCTGAACATCCTGGCCGCGACCTGGATCCAGTTCCAGGTGCACGACTGGGTCGTCCACGCCCGGCACCCGCTCGGCGTCGACGACGTGCGCGTGCCGCTGCCGCCCGGCATGCCCGGCTGGGTCAACACCCCCGGCGGCCCGCTCGAACCTGAGATGCGCATCGGCGGCAACATCAGCCAGGGCGTCGGCGCCGACGGCGTCGAGCAGCTGTTCGGCAACGTCGCCTCGCACTGGTGGGACGGCTCCGAGGTCTACGGCACCGACACCGCCAAGGCGGGCGAACTGCGCGACGGCCCGAAGATCAAGCTGACCCCGGAGGGCTACCTGCCGATCGACGTGGCCGGTGCCGAGATCACCGGCTTCAACGAGGCCTGGTGGCTCGGCCTGAGCAGCATGCACACGTTGTTCGCGCGAGAGCACAACGTCCTCTGCGATCAGCTGAGCGAGCGCAACCCGGGCTGGGCCGACGAGCGGATCTATCAGACCGCCCGCCTGATCGTGGCCGCCCTGATCGCGAAGATCCACACCGTCGAGTGGACGCCCGCGATCCTCGCCACCGACGTGCTCAGGCGAGGCATGAACGTCAACTGGAACGGTGTGCCCGCCAACGATCTGCTGAGCCGGATCGGATTGTGGCTCACCGATGTCAACGCGCTGCACGGCATCCCGAAGACGACCCCCGACCACCACACCGCGCCCTATTCGCTGACCGAGGACTTCGTCACCGTCTACCGCATGCACCCGCTGATCCCGGACGACTACGCGTTCTCCACACCGGACGGTCAGACCATCGGGTCGCGGACGTTCCTCGACCTGCAGGGCGGCAAGGCCGACGACGAGTTGCGGGCGATCGGGCTGACGAACGTGCTGCACTCGTTCGGCACGGCCCACCCGGGCGCGATCACGCTGCACAACTATCCGTTGTCGCTGCTCAACCTGGAGCGGGAGGGCGAGATCGTCGACCTGTCGGTGGTCGATCTGGTGCGCACGAGGATGCGCGGGGTGCCGCGGTACAACGACTTCCGGGCGGCCCTGCACATGCCGCGGATCACGCGCTGGGAAGACCTGAGCGGCGACCCCGAGACCGTACGCCGTCTGCGGTCGGTCTATCGCAGCATCGACGAGGTCGACACGATGGTGGGCCTGTTCGCCGAGACGCCGCCCGAGGGCTTCGGCTTCTCCGACACGGCGTTCCGGGTCTTCATCCTGATGGCCTCGCGGCGCCTGCAGAGCGACCGCTTCCTGACGGCCGACTACCGTCCCGAGATCTACACCCAGTTCGGCCTCGACTGGATCGCCGAGACCACGATGACCGACCTGATCCACCGCCACTGTCCCGAGCTGAAAGCCGTCCTGCCGAGGGAGAAGAACGCGTTCGCCCCGTGGGGCCGTTCACCCGATCGAGAGAGATAACTGCGGCGATACGGGGTAAGCCGCGCCATGGTTTCCGAACAGTTGCGGCGGGTCACGCACCCGATGGCCCAGTTCGACGGGCTGGCGATCGATGTCTCCGATGTGGAGGCCCAGGCCGAGTTCTGGCGGGTGGCGCTGGGTGGCCGGGTGCGGGAGGACGGCGACGGGCAGCTGCGGGTCGTGCCCGGTCCGGGGCGGCCGGGCCGCGAGATCATGCGCCTGCGCGAGGTGGAGCGGCCGGGGCCGGACGACGCGCGGGTGCACGTCGACCTGCGGCTGCCGGGGGAGGAACCGCACGGGCTGGTCGCGGCCGGCGCCCGGCTCGTGCGGTCACCCGGGCCCGACCCGTGGTTCGTGCTGGCCGATCCCGAGGGCAACCAGTTCTGTGCGTTCGGCGCCTCCGACGGCCGGTCGCCGGGCATGTTCGAGCTGGTGGTGAAGTGCGCCGACCCGTACGGGCTGGCCCGCTGGTGGGCGGCGGTGCTCGGCGGCGAGGTGGAGGAGGAGGGCGAGGCGGCCTCGGTGGCGGGCGCGCCCGATTTCCCCTGGGACTACATGGTCTTCGACCCGGTGCCGGGGATCAATCAGTACCGCGGCCGGGTGCACTGGCACCTGGTCGGGCGCGAGCGGGAGCCGTTCGCGCTGCTCCAGGCGGGTGCGACGGTGATGGCCGAACCGGCCCGGACCCGTCCGTGGTGGGTCCTGGCCGATCCGGAGGGCAACCGCTTCTGCGTCAGCCCGCCACCAACAGGCTGAGGTCGTCAACCCGCCACCAGCGGGCTGAGCGCCTTTCCGACCGCCGAGACCACGCCGGGGCGGTGGCCGTTGCGGATCAGGTTGATGCAGATGCCGTCGACGCCGGCGCCCAGGATCTTCTCCTGGATCTGCTCGGCGACCTGGTCGGGAGTGCCGAGGAAGGCGCGGTTGCGGCGGTCCTCGGGGATGCTCTCGCCCAGCTCCTTGGCCTCCTGCTCGGTCTCGCCGACCATGCCCATGATCAGGAAGCTGGTCTTGAGCGTGGCCGGGTCGCGGCCGATCTCCTCGCAGCGCTCGCGCAGCACCGAGATCTTGCGCGGCAGGTCGGCCAGGTCGCAGATGATGTTCATGTGGTCGGCGAAGCGCGCGGCCAGCCGGAACGTCTTCTGCTCACCCGAGCCGCCCAGCATGATCGGGATGTTCGGTCGGACGCGCGGGTTGTTCATCGCACCCCGGGCGACATACCACTTTCCCTCGTACGTCGCCTCTTCGCCCTTGAGCATGGGCGCGATGATGTTCAGGGCCTCGTCCAGCCGCTCGAAGCGGTCGGTGAAGGTGCCGAACTCGTACCCCATGTCGTGGTGCTCGCGCTCGAACCAGCCGGCGCCGATGCCCAGCACGGCGCGGCCCTTGGAGACCACGTCGAGGGTCGTCACCGTCTTGGCCAGCATGGCCGGGTTGCGATAGGTGTTGCCGGTCACCAGCGTCGACAGCTGGATCGTCGAGGTCACGCCGGAGAGCGCGCCCAGGGCCGTGTACGACTCGAGCATCGCCTGGTCGGGCGTGCCGATGCCGGGCAGCTGATAGAAGTGGTCCATCACCAGCACCGTGTCGAAGCCGGAAGCCTCGGCCTCCTGGGCCTGCGCCACCACCGTGTCGAAGAGGTTCTCGTTCGGCACACCGGGATAGGTGAAGTTCGGAATCTGGTATCCGAGCCGGATCGTCACTGTTCCTCCGCGACTTCAAGCCAATGTAAGTGGGCTATCACTTGCTAATGTAAGAGCCTACTTACACCGGCGCAAGCGAGGAGGACGGCGTGTCGGCGAAGCAGGGCTACCACCATGGTGACCTCCGGGCCGCCCTGATCGGGGCCAGTTTCGAGCTGCTGGCCGAATGCGGGCCGCAGAAATTCTCGGTCGCCGCCGCGGCCCGCAAGCTGGGTGTGAGCTCGGCCGCGCCCTACCGGCACTTTCCCGACCGGGCCCACCTGCTGAGCGCGGTGTCGGCCGTCGCCGCCCGTGACCTGCGCGCCGAGATCCTGGCCGCCGGGACGGGTCTGCCCGGGGTCGCCGAGGCCTACGTCCGTTTTGTGGCTCGCACCGGCGCCGGCTTTCCGGTCATCTTCGCCGCCGAGCTCTACGCCGTACCCGACGACGAGCGCCGCGAACACACCCGCGCGCTGATGACGACGCTGTTCGACCTCGCGCCCGCCCCCGACCACGCGCGGGCGCTCCTGCTGGTCGAGGCCACCATCGCGGTGGCGCAGGGTTATGCCTCGCTCTACCACGACGGGTTCTTCAGCCGCAGCGCCCACAGCATCGACGACATCGCCGCCCGCGCGGCCGAGGCGGCGGCCGCGCTGGTCCGGCCGGCTTGATCGTCCCGCTGATCCGATCGTTCCGGCGGCCGGTTTTCGTCCGCTGGGCTGATCTCGCGGCGGCTGGTTCGTCCGCTGGTCCGATCGTTCCGGCGGCGGGTTTCGTCCGCTGGTTCCGTCCGCTGGTCTGATCATCTCGGTGGCGCAACCGGGCCGCACCCGCGAGGGCACGGCGTAGCTCCCGCCGCCCCGGAGTCTCTTCCGGGTGACGACACGACAGGAACTCCGACCGGATCCGACGATCCGCCGCCGAGCCCGCCGGGCCATCACCCTTCCGCTCGCGGCGGTCGCCCTCGGCCTGACCGCCCTCGCGGCGCCCGCACCGGCCCAGGCCGCGCCGCCCTCGGTGGCCCAGACCTGGAACACGCTGATGTACCGCAGCCTCACCCGCCAGCAGACCGCCGCCACCCTGCGCACCACCATCGCCGCTCAGCAGCAGACCGTGGTGACCCGCAACTCCGAACTCACCAACGCCACCAACGCCGGCGCTCTCGCCCAGACCCAGCTGACCACCGCCACCACCGCCGACAAGAACGTTCGAGCCCGCGTCACCGCTGCTCAGACCACCCTGACCACCGCCCGGCAGAACCTGGCCAAGGCCGAGAAGAAGAAGCCCCGCAGCAACGCCGCCATCACCAAGGCCAAGAACGCGGTCACGGCCGCCACCAAGACCCTGACCGCGCGCCAGACCGAGGCCAGGACGGCGGCCACCGCCTTGTCCGCGGCGCAGATCAACGCCCGTACGGCCACCGCGACGCTCGCCACCGCGGTCACCAACCGGGATGCCGCCGCGGCCGCCGTCGTGGTGACCCAGCAGAAGCTGACGGTCCTGCCGACCGCCTACTCGCTGCAGACCCAGGCCACCGCCCTCGGCCGCGACGTGGTCACCCAGTCCCGCCCCACGTTCGCGGTCGCGGACACCGTGCAGGTCTACGGCATCACCGTGCACCGCAGCGTCGCGTACGCCTTCAAGCGCATGCTCGACGACGCCCGGGCCAACGGCGTCGTGCTCTCCGGGGGTGGTTTCCGCACCAAGGAGCGCCAGATCCAGCTGCGCAAGAGCAACGGCTGCCCCGACGTCTGGACCGCGCCGTCCTCCTCCTGCCGCGTGCCCACGGCCATTCCGGGCCGCTCGCTGCACGAGCTCGGCATGGCCATCGACATCAGCCAGAACGGCAAGACCCTGAGCCGCAACACCACCGGCTTCAAGTGGCTGCAGGCCCACGCCTCCGCGTACGGCTTCATCAACCTGCCGTCCGAGCCGTGGCACTGGTCCATCACCGGCGGCTGACAAAGCTTCACCTCTGCCGGCAGCTCCATCGCCGGCGGCTGATAGGCGCTGGGCGCCTCGCGAACAATGCGAGGCGCCCAGAATGCGTTTCTCAGCGGCGGTTGTCGACGATCCGCCGGGCCTTGCCTACGGAACGTTCCAGGCCGTCGGGCGGGAGGATCTCGACCGCCGCGGTGACGCCGATCGAGTTCTTGATGAGGGCGGCCAGCTCGCGGCCGTCCGGGGTGGCGTCCGGCCGGGACTCGACGCGGACGGTCAGTTCGTCCATGCGGCCGGGGCGGGTCAGGACGCACTGGTAATGCGGGGCCAGGCCGGGGATCCGCAGGATCAGTTCCTCGATCTGGGTGGGGAAGACGTTCACCCCGCGCACGATCATCATGTCGTCGGTGCGGCCGGTGATGCGTTCCATGCGGCGCATGGTGCGGGCCGTGCCGGGGAGCAGCCGGCTCAGGTCCCGGGTCCGGTAACGGATGATCGGCATGGCCTCCTTGGTCAGCGAGGTGAAGAGCAGCTCACCCTCGTCGCCGTCGGGCAGCACCCGGCCGTCGGCGGGGTCGACGATCTCGGGATAGAAGTGGTCCTCCCAGACGTGCAGACCGTCCTTGGTCTCCACGCACTCGGCGGCCACGCCCGGGCCGATCACCTCGGACAGGCCGTAGATGTCGACCGCGTCGATGCCCAGCCGCGACTCCATCTCGGTGCGCATGTCCTCGGTCCACGGCTCGGCGCCGAAGATGCCCACCCGCAACGTCGTGCCGTGCGGATCGAGGCCCTGCCGCTCCATCTCGTCCACAATGGTCAGCATGTAGCTCGGCGTCACCATGATGATGTCCGGCTCGAAGTCGGCGATCAGGCGGACCTGTCGCTCGGTCATGCCGCCGGACACCGGTATCACGGTGCAGCCCAGGCGTTCCGCGCCGTAGTGCGCGCCCAGGCCACCGGTGAACAGCCCATAGCCGTACGCCACGTGGACCCGGTCGCCGGGACGCCCGCCGGCCGCCCGGATCGAACGCGCCACCACGTCGGCCCACATGTCGAGGTCGGCCTGGGTGTATCCGACCACCGTGGGGCGGCCGGTGGTGCCGCTCGACGCGTGGATGCGGGCGATCCGGTCGCGTGGCACGGCGAACATGCCGAACGGGTAGGTCTCCCGCAGGTCCTGCTTCGTGGTGAACGGGAAGCGGGACAGGTCCTCGAGGGTCCGGCAGTCCTCGGGGCGTACGCCGGCCTCGTCGAACTTGCGGTGGTAGAGCGGCACATTCTCGTACGCGTGCCGCAGCGTCCACTGCAGACGGCCGAGCTGGAGGGCGCGCAACTCGTCGCGGGACGCGGTCTCGATGGGCTCGGTCATGACGGGCGCCGTTGCTGGGGTATCGCGGGCCGCAGCGCGCCGTCGCGGGCCAGTTCGCTCAGCACGGCGTTGAGGTCGTCGACGTGTTGCTCGGTGTGCGCGGCGGTCAGCTGGACCCGGAACCCGATCTCGTCGCGCGGCACACCCGGATACGGCGCGAGCGTCACGTACTGGCCGGCCGCCCACAGCCGCTCCGACACGTCGATCAGGTCGTGATCTTCGGAGATGGGGATCTCGACCACCGGTGTGTCATGCACGTTGAGTGTGTGCACACCCATTCCCCGTACGTGGGCAAGCAGTTTCGCCGTCAGCCGGTAGAGGTGGGTGCGCAGTTCGTCGCCGCGCTTCTCGTTGACATCGAGCCCGGCCATCACCGTCGCCAGCGATGCCACCGGTGACGGGCCCGAGTACAGGTAGGTCGGGGCGTCCACCTTGAGCTTGTTCTTCACCGCGGTCGGCAGGGCCAGATAGGCCAGCAACGACGAGTACGCCTTGGAGAACCCGCCGACGAGGATGACGTTGTCGTACGTTTCGCCGCTGTGCTTGACGATGGCGTTGCCGCGCATGCCGTACGGGGAAGCTTCGACCGCGCTGCGCTCACCGATGACCCCCATGCCATGCGCGTCGTCGACGTAGAGCGTCGCGTCGTACTGGCGGCACAGGGCCGCATACCGCTTCAGGTCCGGGATGTCACCGGTCATGCTGTTCACGCCGTCCATGCAGACCATGACCGGGCGGGCCGTGGCCTCCTTGAGGTGGCGTTCCAGCTCATCCAGTTCGCCGCTGCGGAACCGGCGCATGGTGGCGCCCTGGCCGCGGGCGAAAACGCAGCCGTCGTAGATAGTGCGGTGGGCCCGGCTCTCCATGATGAGCGTGCCCTGGCCGATCAGGGCCGGGATGACCCCGAGGTGGATCTGCGAGATGGTCGGGAGCAGCAGCACGTCCTCGGCGCCGAGCAGTTCGGTCAGCCGCTCCTCGAGTTGCGGATAGAGCCGGGGGCTGCCGAGCATGCGCGACCAGCTCGGGTGGGTTCCCCAGCGGCGAAGCTGCGGCTCGACCGCCTCGATCACTTCTTCGTCCAGGTCGAAGCCCAGGTAGTTGCAGGAAGCCCAGTCCACAAGCCAGTCCTGGCCGATGCGAATCCGGCGCCCGTCGATCTCCTCGATGACGGCGTCGTACATCCGGCTGTTGACTCGGAGGTCTTCGATGTCATGGGTTTGGGCCGGCACTTCGTACCCCTTTCACGCTTCTAGATCATCAAAGGCCGTACCCCAGAGATCGTCGACGAACCGGAATCGTCAGATCGATCCCATTCCCATTGCCACGTTGGTCTTTTGGCGGTCTTGATCGCCGTTTGACCGTCTTAGGGTTTTTGATCAGCCTGCGGAACCGGCCGGAGTCCGGGCCTTCGACGGCGTGCGGAACCGGCTTGGTTCCGGGCCTTTGATCTGCGTGCGGAACCGGCTGGGTTCCGAGCCTTTGATCTGCGTGCGGAACCGGCTGGGTTCCGGGCCCCTTGCCCGGCACGCGGAACCCGGCCCGCCGCACGGCCTTCGAAGACGCCATGACCTTTCCTGTACGCCGGTGGGCCGTGGCTTTTTCTGTCCGCCTGGGCGCTTCTCCCGTACGGCGGTGGGCCGCAGCCGCGGCGACCGTGGCCGTTCTCGCCGGGTGTGGCGGACGGGCCGAACCCGCCGCTCCCGTGGCCTGGACGGAACCGGCCGCCTACACGTACGTCCTCGAATCGTCCTGTGGCGAGCGCGCCCTGATCGGCCGGTTCCGCATCACGGTCGAGAAGGGCGCCGTGGCCGGGGCCGTGGGTCTCGACGAACCGGGCCGGCAGATGGTGGAGACCGGCCGCAGCGAGCCCATCCCGTCCGTGGGCATGCTGATCGACCAGCTCAACGACGCCCGCGTCGCCGGAGCGCACGAGGCCGACCTGGAGACAGGCGCCGACGGCGTCCCCACCCGCATCACGATCGACCCGGAGAAGAACGCCGTCGACGACGAATCCTGTTATGCCATCAGCGATCTGACGCCGAAGGCGGGTTGAGTTACAGCCGTGCATTTGCCGTGGCCGGGTTGAGTCACAGTCGCGTGATGGCCATGGCCGGGTTGAGTTACAGCCGTCATTTGCCGTGGCCGGGTTGAGTCACAGTCGCGCGATGGCCGTGGCCGGGTTGAGTTACAGCCGTCATTTGCCGTGGCCGGGTTGAGTCACAGTCGCGCGATGGCCGTGGCCGGGTTGGGTCAGAGGCGCGCGATGGCCGACGCCGGGTCCTCGATGGCGTCGGCCACGCTGCGCATGAAGCCGGCCGCCGTCCCGCCGTCGCACACCCGGTGGTCGAACACGAAGCTCATCTGCGTGATTTTGCGGACGCAGATCTGGCCGTCCACCACCCACGGGCGGTCCAGGATGCGGCCGAAACCGAGGATCGCCACCTGCGGGTGGTTGATGATGGCGGCGCTGCCGTCAACTCGGAAGCCACCGTAATTGTTCAGCGTGAAGGTGCCGCTGCCGTGCACCGTGCCCTCCCGCGCGTCCTCGGTCACCCGCCGGATCTCCCGGTCGAGCCCGGCCGTGGTCATCGCCCCGGCGTCGGTGACCGCGGGAACGACCAGACCCCGCTTCCCCTGTACGGCGATGCCCAGATCGATGCGTTCGAGCTGCACGATTTCCTGGCGTTCGGTGTCCACTCGCGCATTCAGCACCGGGAACTCGCGCAGCGCGGCCACCGTGAAACGCGCAAGATAGGCCAGGATGCCCGGCCCCGGACGTGTCGCTTCGCGCAGCTCCCACAGCCGGGTGGCGTCGACATCCACCCAGACCGTCGCCTCGGGAATCTCGGAGCGACTGCGCGTGAGCGCCGCCGACACCGCCTTGCGGAACCCGGTGAGCGGAATGCGCGTTTCCCCCGCAACGGCCGCAGCCGAAGTGTTGCTCGCGCCGTTCACTGCACGAGGTGTGTCTTGCCATGTGCGCGGAGCGCCGTTCAGTGCGTGCGACGCGCCGTTCAGTGCACGTTCGAGTTCGCGCGAAACGTCAGCGCGCACGATCAGACCGCCAGGCCCGCTCCCGTCGACTGCGCTCAGGTCGACGCCGCCCTCCTGAGCAAGCCGGCGCACAAGCGGCGACACGACAAGCGGCACACGGGCCCGCGCAGACCGTGCGTTTTGCGCGGGTGCGGGTTGCGCGTTTTGGAGCGGTGTGGACTGCACGTTTTGCTCAGGTGTGGGTTGCGCGTTTTGGAGCGGTGTGGACTGCACGTTTTGCTCAGGTGTGGGTTGCGCGTTTCGGGGCGGTGCGGACTGCATGTTTTGCTCAGGTGTGGGTTGCGCGTTTCGGGGCGGTGCGAACTGTGCGTTTTGCGCGGGTGCGGTTTGCGCTTTTTGCGACGGCGCGGACTGAGCGTTTTGCGCGGGTGCGGGTTGCGCGTTTTGCGGCAGCGCGGACTGCGCGTTCTGCGCGATGGTGTTCGTGGACTGCGCGTTCTTGGCTGTCGGCGCGGACGCGGCGGGTGTCACGGATGCGCGCGGGCGGCGGCGACGGCCGGGAACCGAGGAGGCACCCGGCGTTCCGTAGCCGATCAGGACGTTGCCGGAACCGGCGCGCTCCTCCTCGCGGTATGTCTCGGCCGGCGTCTCCGCGAACTCGACCGTCAGCAACGGCTTGCCGACCTCGAGCACCGACCCCTCGGGCGCGTGGCGGGTGGAGACCTTGCCCGCGTAAGGCGTCGGGACTTCGACGAGCGACTTGGCCGTCTCCACCTCGACCACGGGCTGGTCCACGGCCACGGTCTCGCCCTCGGCGACCAGCCACCGCACGACTTCCGCCTCGGTCAGGCCCTCGCCCAGGTCGGGCAGCCGGAACACCTGGCCGCTCACGATTCCTCCCACTGCAGGTCGTCGACGGCGTCGAGGATGCGGTCGACGCCGGGCAGGTGCAGGTGCTCGTACTTCGGCGGCGGGTAGGGGATGTCGAAGCCGCTCACCCGGCGGATCGGCGCCGCCAGGGAGTGGAAGCAGCGCTCGGTGACCCGCGCGACGATCTCGGACGACACGCTCGCAAACCCGGACGCCTCGGCCACCACGACGGCTCGCCCGGTCGAACGCACCGCCGCGCACACCGTCTCGTCGTCGAACGGCACGATCGAGCGCAGGTCGACCACCTGCAGGCTGCGCCCCTCCCGGTCGGCGACCTCGGCCGCCTCCAGAGCCACGGGCACGCTCGGCCCGTACGCGATGAGGGTCGCGTCCGTCCCCTCGCGCCGCACCACCGCCCGCCCGATCGACGACACCGGTGTCAGCCGCGCTTCCGCCTCGTGCCCTGCCACCGCTCGCCCGCTCGAAGACGCCGGTGTCAGATGCGCCTCCGTCTCGTGCCCTTCCACCGCTCGCCCGCTCGAAGACGCCGGTGTCAGACGCGCTTCCGTCTCGCGCCCCTCCATCGCTCGCCCGCTCGACGACACCGGTGTCAGCTGCACCTCTTCCTTGGCCCAATACAGCTTCTTGGGCTCGAGGAACACGACCGGGTCGGGCGACGCGATCGACTCGCGCAGCAGCGTGTACGCGTCGCCGGGGGTCGACGGTGCGACCACGTGCAGGCCGGGCGTGTGCGCGTAGTAGGACTCGGACGAGTCGCAGTGATGCTCCACGCCGCCGATCCCACCCGCGTACGGGATCCGGATGACCATCGGCAGCGCCACCCGGCCCCGGGTGCGGTTCCGCATCTTGGCCACGTGGCTGACGATCTGCTCGAAGGCCGGGTAGGCGAACGCGTCGAACTGCATCTCCACGACCGGCCGCATGCCGTTCATCGCCATGCCGACGGCCACCCCGACGATCCCGGACTCGGCCAGCGGCGTGTCGAAGCACCGGTCCTCGCCGAACTCGGCCGTGAGCCCGTCGGTGACCCGGAAGACGCCGCCGAGCGCGCCGACGTCCTCGCCGAACACGACCACGGTGTCGTCCTCGGCCATCGCGTCCCGCAGGGCCCGGTTGAGCGCCTGCGCCATGGTGAGCTTCTCGTGTGTCATCCCAGCGCCCCTTCCCGGGCGAGTTCGTCGGCCAGCTGTGCCTGCTGTTCGCGCAGCTGCGGGGTGGGTGTCGCGTAGACGTCGGCGAACAGGCGGGCCGGGTCGGGTTCGATGTCGCGGTTGAGACCGTCGCGCAGATGAGCGGCCACCTGCTCGGCCTCGTCCGCCATCGCCGCCATCTCGGCCGCCGGCAGGTCGAGGTGGCGGGTCAGCCGGGTGATCGGATCGCGCTCGACCCACGCCTCGACCTCGGCGTCGGTGCGGTAGCGGGTGGCGTCGTCGGCGTTGGTGTGCGCCTGCATCCGATAGGTGTGCGCCTCGACCAGCTGCGGGCCCTCGCCGTCCCGGGCCCGCGCCACCGCCTCACCCAGCACCGTGAGCAGCGCGGCCACGTCGTTGCCGTCGACCCGCTCGCCGGGGATGCCATAACCGATTCCCTTGTACGCCAGGGAGGGCGCCGCCGTCTGCCGGGCCAGCGGCACGCTGATCGCATACTCGTTGTTCTGGATCAGGAACACCACCGGGGCGCGCAGCACGGCGGCGAAGTTCAGCGCCTCGTGGAAGTCGCCCTCGCTGGTGCCGCCGTCGCCGCACAGCGCCATCACCACGGTCGGCTCGCCGCGCAGGCGGGCGGCGTGCGCGACCCCGACCGCGTGCGGCAGCTGGGTGGCCAGGGGAGTGGCGTGCGGTGCGACCCGGTGCTCGTACGGGTCCCAGCCGCAGTGCCAGTCGCCCTTGAGCAGGGTCAGCGCCTCGACCGGGTCGACGCCCCGGCCGACCGCGGCCACGGTGTCGCGGTAGGTCGGGAACAGCCAGTCGCCGTCGTCGAGCACCTGGGCGGCCGCGACCTGACACGCCTCCTGCCCGTGGGAGGACGGGTAGACGGCCAGCCGGCCCTGGCGGACCAGCGCGTACGCCTGGTCGTTGAGCCGCCGGGCGGTGATCAGCGAGGCGAGGGCCCGGCGCAGGTCGGCGTCGGACGGGAAGGTGCGCCCGGAGTCGGCGACGGGGTGGCCGTCGATGCCGATCAGGGTCACAGGGGTGGCCGAGGGCAGAAGGTGGTGTGCGTCACCTGTCATGGGGTCATGCTCGTTGCGTTGCCATTTGGATTCCAGTGCTGGCCCGGAACCGAGAAGATGTACGTCGGATAGCCTGTTTCCGGAGCCGAACGTCCAGCGATCACGGTTCGCGGGGCGGGGAGGGAAGACAAGTGGCCGACGCCGTCGACGAGATCGACCGGCAGATCCTGGCCGAGCTCACCCGCGACGGGCGCCTGTCGATGCGCACCCTGGCCGAGCGGCTGCACATCTCGCGGGCCAACGCCTATGCCCGGGTCGAGCGACTGCGCACGGCGAAAGTGATCCGTGGCTTCCGCGCGGACGTAGATCCCGTTGCGGCGGGGCTCGGCACCACGGCGTACGTGACGGTGAACCTGAATCAGGCCGAGTGGCGCGACGTGGCCGAACGGCTGCGCGCGCTGCCCGGCGTCGTGCACATCGCGCTGGTCGGTGGCGAGTTCGACGTGATCATGCTGGTGCGGGCCGAGGACAACAACGCGCTCGGACGCCTGGTGCTCGACGAGATCCAGGGTATGCCGGGCGTGGTGAACACGCGGACGCTGCTGGTCTTCGAAGAGGCGGAACCGGGGTAAGGAGGCACGGATGAGATCGATCGTGCAGGGGGCGCTCGCCGTCGGACTGGTGGCGGGGCTGGCGGCCTGTTCCGCCGACGAGCCGGCCGCCGCGCCCGCGAGGCAGACCGTGACACCGTCGGCCGCGGTCGAGGTGCCGGCCTTGGTCGAGACCAAGGTCGAGGGCGGCGGGGACGACCCGGTCAAGGCCCCTCCCGGGTGGACGGTCAGCGTGTGGGCCGAGGTGCCGGGCGCGCGGCTGCTGGCCTGGACCCCGGACAAGCGGCTGCTGGTGTCGCGTCCCGAATCGGGCGACGTACTGGTGCTCGATCAGCAGGGACAGCAACAGCCGCTGGTCGAGGGCCTGAACCAGCCGCACGGGCTCGCTTTCGACGGCGACACGCTCTATGTGGCCGAGAGCGATCAGGTCGATTCTTTCGCGTACGCGGCAGGCCAGGTGAGCGGCAAGCAGGTCGTCATCGACAACCTGCCCGACGACAAGAGCCCCGAGCTGGGCGGCAAATATGCCCACGCCCTCAAGAGCGTCGCCGTGGGCGAGGACGGCTCGATCTACGTGTCGATCGGCTCGACCGGCAACATCTCCGAGGAGGATCGCGACGCCTCGCCGGAGCGCGCCGCTATCCTCCGCAAGTCGCCGCAGAAAGAGGTCGAGACGTTCGCGCGCGGCGTGCGCAACGGCACCGGGCTGGCGATCGACCCCGACGGCGGCGTGTGGACGGCCGTCAACAACCGCGACAACATCGCCAACCCGAAGAACGGCGACGTCGAGGAGTCGTACGTCAACGACCACCCGCTCGAACCCCTGGCCCGGCTCACCCCGGGCCGCGACCTCGGCTGGCCGTACTGCAACCCCGACCCCGACCTGAGCAGCGGGGAGATCAGTTACACCGAGCGCCCGTTCGTGCGTGACGTGCAGACCAACCCGGACGGCGAGAAGCTGGACTGCTCGAAGCTGAAGCCCTCCGAGCAGGGCATGGGCGCGCACTCGGCGCCGCTGGGCATGAGCTTCGCCTCGGACCTCCCGGGCGGCTACGGCGACGGCGCGCTGGTCGGTATCCACGGCTCGTGGAACCGCAATCCGCCCCGCCCGCCCGAGGTCTCGTTCTTCGCGTGGCGCGACGGCACCCTCGGCCCGCAGCAGACCCTGCTCACCGGCTTCCAGCGAGAGGACGGCTCGCGGTGGGGCCGGCCGGTGATGGCGGTGAAGGGCCCGGATGGCGGCATTTATGTCAGCGACGATCAGGCCGGGGTGATTTATCGCGTCGCCTCGTCCTGAACTGTGAAGGGTCGGGCTGCGTACGGCAATTGCCCGGCCCTTCCCTTTGCTCCCGATCATCACTGAATGTAATCAGTGAAGTTGATCACAGCCCCTCACGGGCTTCGCCTCTCACCGCTACTGTGCGACGTCTAGTTACCTTTGCGTTCGCTGTTAACGCTGGTCAGACGCCAGTAGCACGTTGCGGCGATGACACACAGTGATTACGACCGTGTTGCCAACCGGCGCCGGTCGACATCACTGAGAGTCATCGTTGTCGAGAGGACGAGGAAGCACCGTGATCCCCGCGCCCCGGTACGACTACGACGCCTACAGCGGCCTCGCCGGCCCCGCGACACCCGCGCCGGACGAGGCCGGGCCGACCGCCATGCGCCGCCTGGCCGGCCGCCGCCCGGTCGGCAACATCGCGATCACCCTGTTCGCGTTCGCGTTCGAGGCCACGTTCGTGACCTGGCTGCTCAGCTCGGTCGCGGTGCCCGACCGCTCGCTGCACCCGGTGCTGCACGCCGCGACCTGGTTCATGATCGTCGCGACCCTGCTGATCGAGGTGTTCCGCCTGGTCAATGTGGTCACGCTCTGCCTCGCCACGATCTGGGCCCGCGATCCCCAGCCGCTCACGCCCGACCCTGACCTGCGGGTCGCGTTCCTGACCACGATCGTGCCCGGCAAGGAGCCGATCGACATGGTCGAGCGCACCCTGGAGGCCGCGACCAAGGTGCGCCACGAGGGCAAGTACGACGTCTGGCTGCTCGACGAGGGCGACGACGACGAGGTCAAGGCCATGTGCGAGCGCCTCGGCGTGCGCCACTTCACCCGCAAGGGCCGCCCTCTCGACAACACCCCGGCCGGCGCGTTCAAGGAGAAGACCAAGCACGGCAACTACAACTCGTGGCTCCGCAAGCACGGCAGCGAGTACGACGTGTTCGTCTCGGTCGACCCCGACCACGTGCCGCTGCCCAACTTCTGCGAGCGGCTGCTCGGCTACTTCCACGACCCCAAGGTCGCCTTCGTGGTCGGCCCGCAGATCTACGGCAACTACGACAACATCGTGACCCGCTGGGCCGAGTCGCAGCAGTACCTGTTCCACTCGCTGCTGCAGCGGGCCGGCAACCGGTTCGGCGCGGCCATGCTGGTGGGGACCAACAACGCCGTACGGATCGAGGCTCTGCGCGAGATCGGCGGCATCCAGGACTCGATCACCGAGGACATGGCGACCAGCCTCGCCCTGCACGCGGCCGGCTGGCGCTCCGTCTACACCCCCGACGTGCTGGCCGTGGGTGAGGGCCCGTCCTCCTGGACCGACTACTTCAGCCAGCAGTACCGCTGGTCGCGTGGCACCGACGAGGTCGCCGTGGCCAAGTTCGCGCGGATGATCCCCAAGCTCGGCGCCCGGCGCACCCTGTTCTACGGCCTGCTCATGTCGTACTACC
Source organism: Paractinoplanes ovalisporus (assembly GCF_016834655.1). Classification (GTDB taxonomy): domain Bacteria; phylum Actinomycetota; class Actinomycetes; order Mycobacteriales; family Micromonosporaceae; genus Actinoplanes; species Actinoplanes ovalisporus. The sequence continues at coordinate 666,167 of NZ_JAENHP010000001.1, read as the reverse complement.
CGCTGACCGCGCTGGCCTGGATCCTCGGCGCCATCAACGCCACCTGCTATCTGGTGCTGGGCGCCAAGGGTGTGCAGGTGCCGCAGCAGGTCTGGTTGATGCTCTACGTCGACGCCGCGCTCTTCCAGTTCCTGCTCTACCTCTGGAACCGGCGCCACAACGTGAGCCCGCACGAGGAAGCCGGCTCGTCCGGTCTGGCCGGCATGCTCGTCTCGACGCTGTCGACACCGGTCTACGTGTCCGCGTTCCTGTCGGCCGTGCTGCGCCGCCCGGCCCGCTTCGTGGTCACCCCCAAGGGTGAATCGGCCAGCCCGGACGGGGTCACGACGTTCAAGCACGGGCTGCGCTGGGCCGCGTTCTACGCCGTCCTGCTGATCGCGGCGCCGTTCGCCGGCCACGTCGACGGCTTCATGTGGCTCTGGCCCGCCCTCAACGTGATCATCTGCCTGACCCCGCCGGTCGTCTGGCTGGCGCATCGCAAACGCGCCACCGCCCCCGTTGTCCAGGTCGAAGAAGTCAAGATCGAAGAGCCCGTGGAGACGTACGCATGACGCCCCGCCCCCGCCCGACTCTCGCCCGACGCCTGGCCAGTGGCCTGGTCGCCCTGGCCGTCCTGACGGTGGTGGCGGTGGTGAACCGGCCCATGGTCGCGTTCGGCGCCGACGCCTACCACACGTTCTCGATCAACCGGCAGTCCTACAAGGAGCAGTACGGCCACTGGGCCAGGCTGCCGGTGCCGGCCGGTTTCCAGGTCAACGCCATCCACGCCGCGCTGCTCAACACCGGCAAGGTGCTGATCATCGCGGGCAGCGGCAACAACCGGGAGAACTTCGAGGCGGGCACGTTCCGCACGATCCTGTACGACCCCGCCGGTGACGTGTTCACCGAGGTGCCGACCCCGACCGACGTCTTCTGCGCCGGGCATACGTTCCTGCCCAACGGCAACCTGCTGATCGCCGGCGGCACCAAGACGTACGAGGTGCTCGAGGGTGACATCACCAACGCGGCCGGCGTCATGAAGATCAAGAACGAGTCGGCCACGGCCGGTCCCCGTACGTTCCCGAAGGGCACCCGCCTCGAATCGCCGACCGGTTTCGTCTACGAGACCCGCGACGACGTGACCGTGCCCGCCGCGTACCAGATGAACCACGGCGGCATCCCGATGCAGCACGCCGGCGAGGCCGAGGTGTGGGTCGACGCCATGCTGCCCGGCAACTCGCCGATCGTGGACAAGCCCGCCCAGTACAAGATCCAGGGTCTGACCGGCGTCGACACGAACAACCTGTACGGCGTCTCCGACAAGATCACCCGGGAGAAGCAGGAGTACGGCGGCGACAACACGTCGTACGAGTTCGACCCGGTCGCCGAGAAGTACATCCGCACCGGCGACATGGTGAAGAGCCGCTGGTACCCGACCCTGGCCGAGATGCCCGACGGTGACGTGCTGGCCGTCTCCGGCCTCGACGAGTTCGGGCGCATCCTGCCCGGTGACAACGAGAAGTACCTGCGCGCCGAGAAGAAGTGGGTGGCCGCACCCGAGCTGAAGCGTTACTTCCCGACCTACCCGGCGCTGCACCTGATGTCCGACGACCGGTTGTTCTTCTCCGGCTCCAACTCGGGCTACGGCAGCGACACCGAAGGCCGTACACCCGGGCTCTGGAACCTGAAGGACAACACCTTCGAGGTGGTGCCCGGGCTGGCCGACCCGCGGATGACGGAGACGAGCTCGTCGGTGCTGCTCGCTCCCGCCCAGGACCAGAAGGTCATGATCTTCGGCGGCGGTGAGGTGGGGGAGTCGCCGGTCTCGACCGCCCGCACGGCCATCGCCGACCTCGACACGGCCAACCCGATCTACGAACCCGGCCCCGACCTGCCCGAGCCGGCGCGGTACCTGAGCACGGTGCTGCTGCCCGACGACACCGTATTCACCACGGGCGGCTCGTCCGGGTACCGCGGGGGCCCGTACGGAGGAAAGCCGCGCAGCGATCTGTTCAACTCGCAGATCTATGTGCCGTCGTCGAACTCGTTCGCCACCGCGGCCGAGTCGACCGTGGGCCGCAACTACCACTCCGAGGCGATCCTGCTGCCCGACGGACGGGTCATCACGCTCGGCAGCGACCCGCTCTACGACGTGACCGGCAAGAACCCCGGCAGCTTCGAGAAGCGCATCGAGGTCTACAGCCCGCCCTACCTGTTCCAGGGCAAGCGGCCGGTCCTCACCGGTGGGCCTACCACGGTGAAGCGGGGGACGACGGTAACGTTCTCGACGGACAGCACGAACGTGCAGCGCGCCCGCCTCGTGCGGCCCAGCGCGGTCACCCACGTCGTCGACGTCGACCAGCGGTCGGTCGCGGTCGACATCAAGCCCTCGGAGGACGGATTGGCGATCAGCATTCCCGAGAAGAAGGGCCTCGTGCCCTCCGGCTGGTACATGCTCTTCGTCGTCGACGACAAGGGCGTGCCCTCGGTCGCCCGGTGGGTGCAGGTCGCGTAGTGGCTCGTCATCGCGTCGCCCGGCGGCGGGGTCTGCTCGTCGTCGCGGCCGGCCTGGTCGGGGTGCTGACCGCGGCCTGGTTCGTGGTCCGGTCGCTGTCCGACTCGCCGGCTTCCGAAGCCGACCTGCCGCACGCCTCGCCCGGGCCGTACAAGCCGTCCCTCTACGTCGAGCCGGCCGGACCCGCCGTCGACCAGGTCAGGACGTACGAATCGGAGGGCCGCACCGCCGAGGCCACCGCCATCCGCAAGATCGCGGACCGCCCGGTCGCGGCCTGGTTCGCCGACGAGACCACCGACCCGGCCGCCCGCGCCCGCGACCTGGTCACTTCGGCCGCCGTCGCGGGCAAGATCCCGGTGCTGACCCTCTACCGCATCCCCCAGCGTGACTGCGGCAGCCACTCCGGCGGCGGCGCGACCACCCCCGCCGAATACTCGGCCTGGATCGGCTCGATCGCCGCCGCCATCGCCGGCCACCGAGCGATCGTGATCGTCGAACCCGACGCGGTGGCCCAGGCCGTGCAGGGCTGCCTGAACGAGACCGAACGGGTTCAGCGCTACAAGCTGCTCGGCCAGGCGATCGACAAGTTTTCGGCCAACCCGCAGGTCTCGGTCTACCTGGACGGCGGCAACCCGAGCTGGATCACCGACACGACCCGGATGGGCGACGCGCTCAAGAGGGCCGGAGTCGCGCGGGCCGACGGTTTCGCGCTGAACGTGGCGAACTTCGAAACCACCGAGGCCAACATCGACTATGGGACCCGGCTCTCCAAGAAGCTGGGCGGCTCCCGTTTCGTGGTGGACACAAGCCGCAACGGCAACGGCCCCGCCCCGAAGACCGACTACGACGGCCACTGGTGCAATCCGCCGGGCCGAGCCCTGGGCGACGCGCCGACCCTGCAGACCGGCCACAAGCTGGTAGACGCCTTCCTCTGGATCAAGCGTCCCGGCGAGTCCGACGGCGCCTGCGGCGACGGCGCCCCCGAGGCCGGAAAGTGGTGGCCGAAGTACGCCTTGGAGCTGGCCCGCGGTTGACGCGCGTCTCATTCCCGGTCGTCCCTTAGTACGGCTCCTGTCCAAGGCCCGCCCTACCAGGGGGACCACCACCCTAGCCCCCATTGTTTCGCGTTTGGGTGATCTTGGGGTGGGGGCCTGTGGACAACGCGGAATTGTGGACAACGGTTACCGGGTCGGGCTGAGGCGTAGCGTGGTCGAAGCCGCGGCGTCGTTGACCATCTGGCCTACGGAGCCGCCGCCGTAGCGGGCGTATTTGGCTCGGTAGGCGTCGTCGATTGCTGTGCGGAGGGAGGCCTCGGTGTCCATGTCGGTCACGAGCACGTCGACCTCCAGGCCGGGGACTCGGATGCGCGCCCGGCCCGACGCCACCGCTTGGCCGAACCAGCCGGTGTCGCGGCGGTACCACGTGCGCACGAAGATCTGGTCGGCGGCTCGGACGACCCAGATCGGCGTCCAGCGGAGCAGGGTGCCGTCGGCGCGGCGGGCGGCGATCTCCAGCTCGTCGGACTTGTCGACCGTGGCCAGTTGCTCGGTGGACCAGCTATCCGTCATGCCGCCCAGTCTGCCTTCACCTCGATCCGGATGCCGTTTCCGGTGGTGGCGACGCGCAGGCGGTCCAGGCCGTCGACGATCAGGTCGGCCTCCTTCAGCTCGTCGGCGAACGCGGTGCCGGTGACGGCCAGGACGGTGCAGCCGGCGGCGCGGGCCGAGCGGACTCCGGCCGGGGCATCCTCGACGGCCAGGCAGCGGGCCGGGTCGACACCCAGGCGTCGGGCGGCGAGGGCGAAGGGCTCCGGGTCCGGCTTCCCCACCCGTACGTCGTCCGCCGTCACCATCACCTCGGGGGCGCTCAGACCGACGGCGTGCAGGCGGGCGGTGGCCAGGGTTCTCGAGCCGGACGTGACGACGGCTCGGCGTGACGCGGGGACGGCGGCGAAGAACTCCCCGGCGCCGGGGAGGGAGCGGGCCGTGGGGGCGTCGGCGATCTCGATCTCGAGGATGCGGGCCAGGCCTTCCTCCGTACGCTCCGGGGGCAGCAACAGGGTCATGAGGGCGCGAGCCGGCCGTCCGTGATTTTGGGCGACGAGCTCGGTGTCGACGCCCATCTCCTCGGCGAAGCGGCGCCACGAGCGCAGCACCGACGCCGTCGAATCGGCCAGTGTTCCGTCCAGGTCGAACAGCACGGCGTCGAAGTCGCGCTCGAACAGGCCGGGAGCCGGGGCCTGCTGAGATCCGGCGGTGTCCTCCGAGGGCCGCGGAACCGCGACGGCGGTTGAGACCGCGGGGTTGGGCGCGGCGTCGGCGTGGTGTGGCGCGATGACACCGGGGCGCGGTGCGGCATCGGCGGCCTGCGGCGAGGCACCAGCGGGGTGTGGCGCGGCCTCGACGGGCTGTGGTGCGGCGTCGGCGGGGTGCGTTGTGGCACCTGCGGGGTGCGGCGCGGCGTCTGTGGGGGAGCGCCGCGGGGCGGTGTCGATCGGGGATCGGACGTTCAGGGCGACCAGCGCGCGCATCAGTTGCTGGTCTGTGGTCAGTTCGGCGTCCAGCTCGATCACGGGGACGGCGGGCGGGGTGTAGGGCTCGGGGACGCGGTGGTTGTCGCGCGTCTCGGTGCGGTGGGCCCGGCGGGCGGCCAGCAGGTCGTCGGAACCGTTGAGATGGATCATCTGGAGGTCGTCGCCGGTGGCGTCGCGCAACAGGTTCCACTCGGGGCCGCCGCGCAGCTCGGCCGTGAAGGGGGCCACCAGCACGAGACGGCCGGCCGTGGCGACGATGTCGCGGGCCGCGGCGTGCAACGCGGCGTATCGGCCCTCACGAATGGCGGCGGCGTGCGGCGAGGCCAACCAGTGGCCGCCCAGTGCGTCCGGCGGAAGGTGGTCCAGCAGCGGATTCGTCACCGAGTCGAGGTCGAGCAGGGGAGCGGACAGGACCGTCGCCAAGGCCCGGCCCAGGGTCGACTTGCCGCTGCCGGCCGTGCCGGAGACGGCGACGACGAGTCGTGCGGGCGGTTGACAATCTGCCGAGGAACGCCACATCATGTGCGTCATGTTACCGGTGTCATGGTCAATCAAGACACCGGTGACATGATCTGATTTCGAAGCGATCGAAAGGCGGCCGCGGGAGTTCGCGGCAGGCCGGTCGTGCAAAGGCGAATGGCGAGGCACCGGCGTCACGACCAAGCGTGACACCGGTGACATAGGCAGACTTTCAGCGGCTAGGAGAACGCCCGTGATGGATCCGGCACGGCTGGTCGCGGGCATCGACCTGGGCAGCACCGGGCTCAAGATGCTCGTCACCGACGAGGCGGGCCTCGAGATCGGCTCGGCCCAGGTGGCGACGCCCTGGCGGTCGGGGCCGGGCGGCACGACCGAGATGGACGCGTCCGTGCTGCTCGCTGCCGTCCGCACGCTCGTGACGACGGCCGCGCGCCGCGTCGCCGAGGTGACCGACGCGCCGATCGAGGCCGTCGCGCTGGCCGGCATGGGCGAGACGGGAATGCTGGTCGACGCCCACGGCGTTCCGGTCGCCCCGGCCTACGCGTGGTTCGACCCCCGCGGCGCCGAGCAGGCCGCGGCGTTCCCGGCCCGGATCCGCGCCGACTTCGCCGGCCGCACCGGACTGCCGCTGGGCGCGCAAGTCAGCGTGGCCAAGCTCGCCTACCTGCGCGACCAGGGGGTGCGGCTCGAGGCGACCCGGTGGCTCAACCTGCCCGAGTTCGTCGCGGCGGCGCTCGGCGGCGAACCGGTCAGCGAATATTCCCTGGCCTCCCGGACCGGCCTGCTCGACCAGGACACCGGCCTGCCGTGGACGGACATGCTGCACGTCCTCGGGGTAACCGACGCGTTCCTCCCGCGGCTGGTCCACGCGGGCACGCCGATCGGTGTCACCGGTGTCATCGGCGGCGAAAGCGCGCTGCACGGCGGAAACGCGTTCGGCGGCGCGAACGGGCTGCACGGCGGAAACGCATTCGGCGGCGCGGGCGTGTTCGGCGGCACAGGCGAGGCCGGAGACGTGCCCGAGAACCTGCGGGGCGCCCTCCTTACGATCGCCGGCCACGACCACCTGGTCGCGGCCGAGGCGACCGGCGGCCTGCCCGCGAGCCACTACCACGTCTCGATGGGCACGGCCGAGGTCCTGCTCCGGGTGATCGACGCCCCGCTCGGCTTCGAGGCCCGCGGCCGCCTGGCCGAATACTTGATCAACGAGGTACGCCACGTCGTCCCGGGCAAGCACGTCCTCGTCGCCGGCGTGAAGACCGGACTGCTGCTGCGCCGCGTCCTGCAGACGGCCGGCATCCACGACCGGGCCGGGCGCGACCGGCTCGACGCGGCCGCGATGGACATCCCGTACGCGGGAACTCTGCCCCCGGACGCCATCGAGGTCTCCGGCGCCCGCAACGACGACGGGGTTCTCAAACTCACCGTCCGCACGGATGGCGTCAGCCCGGCCGAAGTGTTCGGCGCCGTCCTGCGGCACAGCAACGACGAGATCCGCCTGCTGATCGACGCCATGGACGCCGAGCTCCCCCCGGCCACCACCTCCACCCTCACCGGCGGCTGGACCGGCATGGCGGCCGTACGCCGCGCCCGCGAGCAGGTCCTGCCCGCGATGACCGCCTCGACCCGCGAACAAGAGACCGCGTACGGCGCCACCCGCGCCGCCGCCCGACTGCTGAGCACCATCCCACCGAAGATTGGAACCGCACCGTGAACACGCTGACCACCCTCGAACGGCGCGGCATGTCCGCGATCTCCACCCCGGGCGGCCGGATGCTCATCGTCGCCGCCGACCAGCGCAACGGCATGAAGGCCGCGATGAAGGACGCCCCCGGCGGTCCCGACTCGATCAGCACCGCCGAGCTGGCCGAGGCCAAGGCCGACCTGCTGCGCTACCTCGCCAACAACGCGCCCGCGATCCTGCTCGACCCCGAGGTCGCGCTGCCGGCCGTGGTCGACGACGGCGTGCTGGCCCGCAACACCTCGCTCGTGGTCGGCATGGACGCCTCCGGTTACGAGACCGTCGACGGCCTGCGGTACGCGCGGTACGTGCCCGGGATGACGGCCCGCCGCGTACGGGAACTCGGGGGTGACGTCGCCAAGATGTTGTGGCACACCCGGCCCGATCTGCAGGGCTCGGACTCCCGGGTCGCCGAGGAGATGCGCGAGCTGGTCGCCGCCTGCGCCGACGAGGGTCTGCTGCTCATCGTCGAGCTGCTCACCTATCAGCTCAAGGGGGAGAGCGAGGAGGAGTACGCGGCCAAGTTCGGTCAGTTGGTGGCCGACGGCGCCAAACTGGCCGTGGAGTGCGGGGCCAAGGTGCTGAAGCTGCAGTACCCAGGCTCGGCCGAGGGCTGCCAGGCCGTCACCGCCGCCGCCAACGGCGTGCCGTGGGCCGTCCTGTCGGCCGGTGTCGACCACGAGACGTTCCTCGGTCAGGTCGCCACCGCGATGGCCAACGGGGCGAGCGGCGCCATGGCCGGGCGGTCGCTGTGGAAGGACAGCCTTTCGGTGTCGCACGACCTCCGCAAGGATTACCTGACCAAGCGGGCCCTGCCGCGACTGCACGAACTCGCCGAGGTGGTGGACGGGGCGTAACTGGCGAAGCGCCGCGGCGGTTCCGATATGCTGCGGCGGCGCTGACGGACCTGCGGAGGTGACCACCATGGCGACCATGCGAGATGTTGCCGCCCGCGCCGGCGTGTCGGCGAAGACGGTGTCCCGTGTGTTCAACGAGGACCCGCACGTGCTTCCCGAGACGCGCGCCCACGTCGAGCAGATCATGCGGGAGCTCAACTACGTCCCGAACATCCTGGCCACGACGTTCCGGTCGGGCAAGTCGTCGGCGATCGGGGTGGCCGTGCCCGACGTCGTCGACCCGTTCTTCGCCGCGATCGCCCGGGCGGTCGACGACGTCGCCCGCAAACGGGGTGTGGCCACGCTGCTCACCAATCTGGGCGACGAACCGGTGCGGGAACGGGACGTGCTGGAGTCGTTGCTCAGCCGGCGTCTGGCCGGGCTCATCGTGGCGCCGATCAGCGGCGACCACTCGTGGCTGAAACGCTGGACCGAGACCACGCCGGTGGTGTTCGTCGACCGCTCGCCGGTCGGGCTTCCGGCCGACATCTTCACCGACGACGACGAGGCCGGCGGCTACCTGGCGACCGCTCACCTCATCGGGCACGGACACCGGCGGATTGCGTACGTCGGTGACCGGTTCCACCTGTCGACCGAAGTGAACCGCCTGGCCGGTTACCGCCGGGCCCTCACCGAGGCGGGCATCCCGCTCGACCAGGAGCTCGTCGCCCCGTACGTGAACGATCGTGACTCGACCCAGGCCGCGGTCGTCCGGCTGATGGCGCTGCCGGACCGGCCGACCGCGGTGTTCTCGTCGAACGCGCGCAGTTCCATGCTGCTGTTGCACGTGTTGCCGGAAGACACGGTCGCGGTGGTCGGCTTCGGCGACTTCCCGATGGCCGACCTGTTGCGGCCGGCCCTGACCGTCGTCGACCAGGACCCCGACCAGATCGGGCTGCTCGCGGCCAACCGGGTGTTCGAGCGCGCCGACCACCCGAAGCGGCGGTTCAAGCGCAACAACATCCTGGACGTGACGCTGATCGAGCGCGAGTCCTGCAAGGTGGCCAAGCCCTAACGCCCGTACGCAGTCGCCGGCCGCACCCGGCCGGCGATGTGTGCTGCCCATCGTCGAACCGCTGCGGTGCCCGTGGGTCAGCACCCGCGGTGCGCCCTCGGTCATCGTCCCGTCGAGGCTTGTGACGGGCGGTGGATCACGGCTATGTCACCGATGTCATGCAGATCAAGAAATAGCCATGACACCGGTGACAAACACCGGTGACATGCCCTACTGTGCGTTTCAAACGAGTTAACAAGTGGCCCCGCTCACAGGCCAAGAAACAGCAAGCGAGCAGGTCAGCGAGCAGCGAGCAAGCAGGCCGGCAGGCGGCAAGCGAGCGGATCAGCAAGCGGTTCGGCAACGAGCCGGCGAGCGGGCCACCGAGCAAGCACCGAACACGGAACGACACAACATCACGGAACAGGTCACGGAGGAGTTCGCATGACTGCACACGCCGCTCGCCGGGCCGTCGTCACCGCGCCCGGCCAGGTCGAGATCCGGCCCGCCGAGGCGCCCCGCCCGGAGGCCGGCCAGGTCGTCGTCCGCATGCGGATGGTCGGCATCTGCGGTTCCGACGTCCACGCCTTCCACGGCCGGCACCCGTTCGTGTCGCTGCCCTACAGCCCCGGCCACGAGATCTACGGCGTGGTCGAGGCGGGCGAGGGCTTCGAGCCCGGCACCCGGGTCGCGGTCGAGCCGATCCTGGCCTGCGGCGACTGCAAATACTGCCGGGACGGTCGCTACAACCTCTGCGCGACCATGACGTTCTTCGGCTGCACCACCGAGCTCGGCGGCCTGGCCGACTTCCTCGTCGTCCCGGCCGACCGCGTGATTCCCCTGCCCGACGAGGTCACCGAACTCGCGGCCGTCCTCGTCGAACCGCTCTCCACCCCCGTCCACGCCGTCCGGCTCGCCGGGCCGGACCTCACCGGTAAGACCGTCGCCATCCTCGGCGCCGGCACCATCGGCCTGCTCACCCTGGTCGCCGCCCGGCATGCCGGCGCGGCCCGGATCGCCGTCAGCGATCTCAGCCCGGCCAAGCGGGAACTGGCCCGCGAGCTCGGCGCCGACTCCGTGCACGACGCGGCGTCGCCGTCGATGGTCCAGGACATCCGGGACGATCTCGGCACCAGCGCGGACGTCGTCTTCGACTGCGTGGCCGTGCAGAACACCGTCGACCAGGCCATGGCCATCGCCGTCAAGGGCGGCACGGTCGTGATCGTCGGCGTTCCCGCGGCGCCGGTCACGGTTCCCCTGCCCGAGATCCAGGACCTGCAGGTACGGATCCAGGGCAGCGCCACCTACACCCGCGAGGACATCGAGCAGGCCGTCGCCCTGCTCGCCTCGGGGGCGGTCGACCCCGAGCGGATCGTCACCGTCCAGTACCCCCTCGACCAGATCGCCGAGGCGTTCGACGCCGCCTGCAGCGGCCGCCACGTCAAGGTCGTGGTCACCGCATAACAAGCAGCACAAGACGCCGTACGGAAAGCCGCGCAAGAAGCCGAATAACAAGCCGTTTCACTGCAAACAGCCCTCCCCGGCTGGTACACGCATTTCTGGAGGTCAAGTCATGTGGAAGTCAAGAGTCACGATAGCCGCCGCGGCGGCCTGCACCCTGGTGCTCTCCGCCTGTTCCGGCGCCGGCACCTCGGACAACGCCAGCTCGTCGGAGGGCGCCAGTGAGATCACGGTGCTGATGGTCGGCAACCCGCAGATGGAGGACATCCAGAAGCTGACCGCCGACAACTTCACCAAGCAGACCGGGATCACCGTGAAGTACACGATCCTCCCGGAGAACGAACTGCGCGACAAGGTGACCCAGGACGTCGCCAACCAGGGCGGCCAGTACGACGTGGTCACCATCGGCGCGTACGAGGTGCCGATCTGGTCGAAGAACGGCTGGCTGCACGAGCTGTCCACGCAGATGGACGCCGATGCCGCGTACGACAAGGCCGACCTGCTCAAGCCGATGGTCACCGTGGCCAGTGGCGAGGACGGCAAGATGTACGGCGCCCCGTTCTACGGCGAGTCGTCGCTGCTCATGTACAACAAGGAGATGTTCGAGGCCAAGGGCCTGACCATGCCCGAGAAGCCGACCTGGCAGCAGGTGGCCGACCTGGCGGCCAAGGCCGACGACAAGGCCAACGGCGTGGCCGGCATCTGCCTGCGCGGCCTGCCGGGCTGGGGCGAGGGCATCGCGTCGCTCACCACGATCGTGAACACGTACGGCGGAACCTGGTTCGAGAAGGACTGGACCCCGAAGCTGAACGCGCCGGAGTTCAAGGAGGCGACCAAGTTCTACGTGGACCTGGCCCGCGCCCACGGTGAGCCCGGCGTCGCGCAGTCCGGCTTCACCGAGTGCCTGAACATCTTCAGCCAGGGCAAGTCGGCCATGTGGTACGACGCCACGTCGGCCGCGGGCACCATCGAGGACCCGAACGCCTCCAAGGTGGCCGGCAAGGTCGGATACGCGTACGCCCCGGTCAACAAGACCGACTACTCGGGCTGGCTCTGGTCGTGGGACTGGGCGATGCCCAAGACCACCAAGAAGGCCGACGCCTCGTGGAAGTTCATCAGCTGGGCCACCAGCAAGGACTACGAGCAGCTGGTCGGCAAGGAGCTCGGCTGGTCCCGCGTCCCGGCCGGCAAGCGCACCTCGACCTACTCGATCCCGGAGTACAAGGAGTCGGCCAAGGCGTTCGCCGACATCACGCTGGACTCGATCGCCAACGCCGACCCGGTGAACCCGGGCCTGCAGGAGCGGCCGGCCACCGGTGTCCAGTTCGTGGCCATCCCCGAGTTCCAGGACCTCGGCACCAAGGTGTCGCAGGAGATCGCGGCCGCCCTCACCGGCCAGAAGACCGTTGACCAGGCTCTCAACGACGGTCAGAAGCTCGCCGAGGCCGTGGCGAAGAACTACAAGTAGCGGAGCCGGGTGCGCCGCCGGCCGCCGGCGGCGCACCCGCCCCACTCGGAAGGCTCCGACCATGACCGATCTCGCTACCCGGCCGGCGCCCGCGCCCGTCGTGGAAAAGACCCGCAGTTCCAAGGAACGCTGGGTCCGCCGCGCACCCCTGCTGCCGGCCCTGATCTTCGCGATCATCGTGACCCAGCTGCCGTTCCTGGTCACGCTCTATCTCTCCACGCAGGGCTGGAACGCGCTGCGGCCGGGCCAGCGCGAGTTCGTCGGCCTCGACAACTACGTCACCGTCCTGACCGACACCCGCCTGCGGGCGGCCCTGATGAACACGGTCCTGCTGACCGCCGGCGCCGTCATCTTCTCGCTCATCCTGGGCCTGGTCCTGGCCATCCTGCTGGATCGCAAGTTCCTCGGCCGCGGGATCGTCCGCACGCTGCTCATCACGCCGTTCCTGGTGATGCCGATCGCGGCCGCGCTCCTGTGGAAACACGCGATCTACAACCCCACGTACGGGCTGATCAACGGTCTGTTCGGCGGCTCGACCGACTGGGTGTCCTCGTATCCGAAGGCGGCCGTGATCGCCACGCTGGTGTGGCAGTGGACGCCGTTCATGATGCTGATCCTGCTGGCCGGCCTGCAGTCGCAGTCGCACGAGGTGATCGAGGCGGCCCGGGTCGACGGCGCCAACGCGTGGCAGATCTTCCGCCGGATGACGATCCCGCACCTGCGGCAGTATCTGGAGCTGGGCGCCCTGCTCGGCTCGATCTATCTGGTCAACACGTTCGACGCGGTCTTCACGATCACCCAGGGCGGTCCGGGCACGGCGACGACCAACCTGCCGTACGAGATCTATCTGACGATGTTCCGCAAGTTCGAGTACGGCGAGGCCTCCGCGGCCGGCGTGATCGTGGTGATCCTGACGATCATCGTCGCGACGTTCGCACTGCGCGTCATCTCGGGCCTGTTCAAGGTGGAGGCCAACCGATGAACCGCCGCTTGATCGACTCCGTCTGGGGTGTCGTCGCGTGGGTGGCGGGCATCGTGTTCGTCTTCCCCGTCATCTGGATGGTGCTCACCAGCTTCAAGCAGGAGAACGCGGCCGCCTCGAACCCGCCCTCGTGGGTGTTCGAGCCGACCTTCGACCAGTACGCGCTGGTGTTCGAGCGCAACATGACGCCGTTCCTGTTGAACAGCCTGACCGCGTCGCTGATGTCGACCCTGCTCGTGGTGCTGCTGGCGACCCCGGCCGCGTACGCGTTGTCGTTGCGCCCGGTCGAGAAGTGGTCGGACTCGCTGTTCTTCTTCATCAGCACCAAGATGATGCCGGCCGTGGCCGCGTTCCTGCCGGTCTATCTGCTCGTCAAGCACGCCGGGATGCTCGACAATGTGTGGACGATGGTCATCCTCTACACGAGCATGAACCTTCCCCTGGCGGTCTGGATGATGCGGTCGTTCCTGCTCGAGGTGCCCCGCGAGGTGCTCGAGGCGGGCGAGGTGGACGGCGCGGGCCTGATCACGTCGATCCGCAAGATCATCCTGCCCATCGTCAGCCCGGGCCTGGCCGCGACCGCGCTGATCTGCTTCATCTTCGCCTGGAACGAGTTCTTCCTGGCGCTCAACCTGACCGCCACCAACGCCAGCACCGCGCCGATCTTCCTGGTCGGGTTCATCTCGTCCGAGGGCGCCTTCCTGGCCCGGCTCTGTGCCGCCGCCACGATCGTGTCGCTGCCGGTGCTCATCGCCGGCTGGCTCGCTCAGAACAAGCTGGTCCGTGGCCTGTCCATGGGCGCCGTCAAATAGGGGAACCGATGTTCGACTTCGCCCAGCGCACCATCCTCGTGACCGGTGCCTCCGGCGGCATCGGAGCAGCCACCGTCCGGCTGCTCCGGCGCCACGGGGCCGACGTGCTCGCCTCGGGCTCGACCGCCGAGGGGGTGGCCGAGCTGGTCGCCGAGACGGGCGCCCGGCCGCTGCCGTTCGACCTGACCACCGAGGCGAGCGTGCGGGACGCCCTGCAGGACGTGCCGCTGTGGGGCGTGGTCAACTGCGCCGGGTTCGGTGGGGAGATCTCCTCACCGACCGACTTCGACCTCGACGTCTTCGACCGGGTCATCACGGTCAACGCCCGGGGCGCGCTGCTCGTCACCAAGTACGCGGCCCGCACGATGATCGCGGCCGGCAACGGCGGGGCGATCGTCAACGTCTCCAGCCAGGCCGCTCTGGTCGCGCTGAGCGGCCACATCTCGTACGCGGCCTCGAAAGCCGCCCTGGACAGCATGACCCGGGTGTCGGCGCTGGAGCTGGGCCCGCACGGCATCCGGGTCAACAGCGTCAACCCGACCGTCGTCATGACACCGATGTCGGCGTTCTACTGGGGCCGGCCCGAGATCCAGGAACCGTTCCTGTCCCAGATGCCGCTCGGTCGTTACGCGACCGAGGAGGAGATCGCCGCCCCGATCGCTTTTCTCCTGAGCGACGCCGCCTCCATGATCACCGGGGTTACGCTCCCGGTCGACGGCGGTTACACCGCTCGCTGATCCACCTTTCTCGAGAACAGGAAGCCGATGTTCGACTTCACCAACCGCCCGATCCTGGTCACCGGCGCCTCCGGCAACATCGGCGCCGCGACGGTCCGGCTTCTGCGCAAGTACGGCGCCGAGGTGATCGCCGCGGGTCCGAGCGACGAGCTGCTGGCCCCGCTGGTGGCCGAGACCGGCGTACGGGGTCTGGCCTTCGACCTGGCCTCGGAGGAAGCCGTGCGGACGGCCCTGTCCGATCTGCCGCTCTACGGGGTGGTCAACTGCGCCGGCCTCGGCGGCGTGGTGGCCCCGCTGGTCGACGCCGACGTGGACGTCTTCGACAGCGTCATGGCGGTCAACACGCGGGGCGCCTTCCTGGTCACCAAGTACGCGGCCCGCACGATGATCGCGGCCGGCCGGGGCGGGGCGATCGTCAACGTGTCGAGCCAGGCCGCCCTGGTCGCGCTCGACGGCCACATGTCGTACGGGGCCTCGAAAGCCGCCCTGGACAGCATGACCCGGGTGTCGGCGCTGGAGCTGGGCCCGCACAACATCCGGGTCAACAGCGTCAACCCGACCGTGGTGATGACACCGATGTCGGCCTCCTACTGGGGCCGGCCCGAGATCCAGGAACCCTTCCTGTCCCAGCTGCCGCTGGGCCGGTATGCGACCGAGGAGGAGATCGCGGCCCCGATCGTGTTCCTGCTCAGCGACGCCGCCTCCATGATCACCGGCGTGACGCTGCCGGTCGACGGCGGTTACACGGCCCGCTGACGGCTCGGGTCAGCGCAGGTATTTCGCGCGTTCCTCGGCGGTGAAGTCGCGCGTGGTGCGCCGGTCGGCCAGCTCGAGCACGTCGTCGATCGGCCCGCACACCTCGCAGGGCAGGAAGCGCACGCTCGCCCCGTACAGGGTGATGAGCCGGCGGCCGTCGGCGCTGAAGGCCAGTTGCCGGGCGTCGAGATGGTCGAGGGCCAGGGCCTCACCGCTGCCGTCGGTGTTCCACAGGCGCACCGAGCCGTCGGTGCCGATCCCGGCGATCATCCGGCCGTCCGGGCTGAAGCTGACCGTCGAGGTGCGTTCGACGATGCCGGTGAGCTTGACCGGGTCGGCCTTCCGATCGGTGGGCCAGACCCGGATCGCCCCGTCCTCGCCGGCGGCGGCCAGCAGCTTTCCGTCCGGACTGAACCGGAGGTCGTCGGGCCGGATCCGGTTCTCGACGGTCCGCGTCACCTTTCCGGTGACCGGATCCCACAGCTGGATGTTCTGCGAGCCCGGCGACTCCTCGACCAGGGCCACGCGGGTGCTGTCCGGGCTGACGGCGGTCGGTCCGACGCCCGCGATGACGGCGGCGGCCCGCCGGTCACCCGACCGCCACAGCCGGATCTCACCGTCGCCGCAGTTGACGACGAGCAGACGGCCGTCGTCGCTCAGGTCGGCGTCGTTGGTGGTCACCAGATCGGGGGTGCGGGGGCACTCCACGACCGCCGGTTTCTCGCCGGACGCCATCTGCCACCAGGAGATCTGTTCGCTGTCGCGGGCGGCGGCGGCCACGGCGCGGCCACCTGCGCTGACGGCCAGCAACTGCGGGTTCTCCGGGGCGCCGCGCAGCACCGTCGCCCTCCCCGGAGTGCGGGCGGGACGGACGGCGAGGGTGCCGGGCCCGGTCGTGGCCACCATGACGCTGCCGTCGTCGCTCAACAGCGTGCGGGTGCCCGGTGAGGTCGGGAAGGCGACCTCGGCCGGGTCGGAGGCGGCGGCGTCCCACACCCGTACGGTGGCGTCGTCGCTGCCCGAGAAGAGCCGGTGGCCGTCGGGGCTGAACGCCAGATCCCGGACCGGGCCGCGGTGCCCCCGCAGCACCAGGCCGCTCGGGCCCGTCCCGGCGCCGTCGGCCGACAGGTCCCAGATCCGGATGATCCGATCGTCTGTGCCCGCGGCCAGTCGGCGGCTGTCCGGGCTGAACACCACGTCGCCGTACCAGAACTCCGCGCCGCGGAACTCCTCGGGCGTGCCCCGCCCGTCGGCCGGCAGGACCGTGACCTTGTCCCAGCCCCCGACGGCGACCAGGCGACCGTCCGGGCTGAACGCGACGGACGCGGGCGGCTCCTGGACCGGGATCCGCAGCACGACGGGAGGCTTCGACGTGCCGACGTCCCAGATCCGTGCGGTGCCGTCGCCCGAGGCGAGGAACAGCTTTCCGGCCGGTCCGAAGGCGAAGTCCTCGGCCGTTCCGGGGTAGGCCAGAGACCTGGTGAGCCGGCCCTGTGCGGTCTCCCAGACGTGGATGCGCGAGTCGTCGCCGATCGTGGCGACCCAGCGGCCGTCCGGGCTGAACTCCAGGTCGGAGAGGCCGGCCAGCCCGGCTGGGCTCAACGGGCGGCCCGCCGGGGCGTCACCGGGCCGCCACAGCACGATCTGACGGTGGCCGCGCTGACCCGGAACCCAGTGGGCGATCGCCAGCTGCCCGTCGGGGCCGATGTCGACCAGGTCGCCGGTGACCGGCACCGTGGCCGGGGGCGTCCGGCCCGACGGGTCCCACAGCTTGACCACGCCGTTGAGGTCGGCGCTGACGGCCCGTGAGCGGTTGACGGCCAGCGAGTAGACCTCCGTGTCGTGCCCGTCCATCGTGAAGATCGTCCGCGCGTCGGTGGTCGCCTGACGCAGCACCGATTCGGTCTCGCTGTCGGCGCGGATGCCGTAGGCCCGCCGCGCGAGCAGCAGCGCCAGTTCGGGATCGGTCAGCCGTTCGGCCCGGGCGCCCGCCGCCAGCTCCCGGGCCATCGCCCGGTCGCGCTCGTCCGCCGCCTGCCGTGCGGACACCCCGGCCACGGTGGCGAGCACCCCGAGGACGGTCAGCCCGGCCAGCAGCGCCGCCGACAGCCGCCGCCCGCGACGGGTGCGCAGCCGGGCCTCCCGGTCGCGCAGCGCCCGGCCCGCTTCCAGGAACTCAAGCTCCCCGGCGCCCGGGTCGATGACGCCCGCCTCGGCCGCCTCCAACGCCGACGACAGGCGCAGTCCTCGGTAGAGCGCGTCGTCGTCGCGGTCGAGCGCCGTCCAGACCGCGGCCGCCTCGGTCAGCTGGTGATGCAGCCGCAGCCCGGCCCGGCTCTCCTCGACCCAGTCGTGCAGCCGGGGCCAGGCCCGCACCAGCGCCTCGTGGGCGATCTCGGCCGTCTCCCGGTCGGTGGTCACCAGCCGGGCCGCGGTGAACGCCTCGATGACGGCCGGGGCCTGCTCGATCGTCTCCAGCTCGGCGTGGCTCATCCGGCGGCGGGTGACCAGGCCGTCCGGTCCGACGTCGACCATCCCCAGCAGCACTCGCCGGGCCACCGGCCGTTGCTGTTCGGAGAGCGCCTGAAAGGCCCGCTCGGCGGTGTGGGCCACGGCGCCGGCCACGCCACCGGCGGCCTGGTAGCCCGCCAGCGTCACCATCGCGCCCTGCCGGCGGTGCCACGCCTCGCGCAGCGCGTGCGCGGCCAGCGGCAGTGCCCCCGGCGAGTCGCTGACCTGCGCCACGATCGTGGCCACGAGCGCACCCTCGACCCGGGCCCCGCGCTTTCCGGCCGGGCCGGTCACCGCCTCGCGCAGCTCGGCCGGGCTCATCCCGCCGATCAGCACCTGCGCGTCGGCCAGCGCGGCCAGCAGCGGCGGATGCTCGGCGAACCGGGCGTAGTGGTCGGCCCGCGCGGTCAGCACAACCCGGGCACCCTGCGGGTCCGCACACATCGCGAGCAGCGCCGTGACGAACTCCGCCCGCTCGGCCGGGTCGACCTCGGCCGCGAACACCTCTTCGAACTGGTCGACCACGACCAGCGGGGCGGCGCCGTCGCGGCCCTGCCGCACCACCAGCGACGCCCGGCTCGGGGCCGCGCGCAACTCGTCCAGCAGCCCGCCGGCCGGCACCCCGGCGTGCCGGGCCAGGTGCACGGCCAGCTCGGTCATCGGGCGTGGGCCCGGCGTCAGCAGCATCGACGGCCCGCCCACGGCCGGCACCAGCCCGGCCCGGACCACCGACGACTTGCCCGCCCCGGACGGGCCGAAGACCACCAGGAACCGCCGCTCGCCGAGGCGGCGCACCAGCTCGGCCACCAGCGCGTCACGGCCGAAGAACAACTCGGCGTCCTCCGGCTCGAACGTCGCCAGCCCGGGATAGGGCGAGGGGTCGGTCGCCTCCGGCACCGGGACCGGGCGTTCCGCCTCGCGCCAGCGCCGCTCCCACTCCTCGACATCGCCGTCGCACGCGGTGACATAGGCCAGCGTCACCTCGAGCGTGGGCAGCCGCCGGCCCGACGCCGCCGCCGACAGCGTGGCCACCGAGTAGTTCACCCGGGCCGCCATCTGCCGGTAGCCGGGTTTGCCGGCCTTCTCGCGCAACATCCGCAGCCCGGCCGCCAGTTGCTCGACCGGCCCGCCCCGCCCGTCCAACGGCCGTTCCGGCCTCGGCATCGCGTCACCCCCGCAACGTCGTGCCACCCATCGTCCATTGTCGCTGCGTTGTCCAGTGTTGTTTGTCTGAACGCCGACCCAGGGGCCAGACAACCGTCGCGCCGATAGACAGGAACCGACCGGTGCCCGGTCATCCACGACGAACGGGGAAACGATGCGAACGATGAGATTCCTGACCGCCTCCGCGGCCGTGCTGACGGCCCTGCTGACGACACTGCTGGTGGCGCCGCAACCGGCGGCCGCGGCCAACCGTCAGGTCAGCTGCCGGGTCACGAGCCAGTGGACGTGCGTGACGGCTCCGCTCAGCACGGCCGACACCACGATCTTCCACCTCAGCACGCAGGGGATCCCGAACGATCCGACCGGGATCCGCGGCGACTCGTTCGTCATCGTCCGTGATCTCCGGATCGCCGGCACCCCGGAGGTGCTGCGCGAGTACCGCTGGTACGGCGACGAGCACAACCACTGGCGGAGCCAGGTGTACTCCACCTATCAGGCCGAGCTGCACTGCCCGACCAAGTGCCAGAACGCGGTTCTCTACTTCGCCAACTACTGACGACCACTCATCGGGGGGCTGCGGGCGTGTGCACAATGCACACGCCCGCAGCGGTGTTCCGGGACCATGATTCCGGTGTCATTGCCGGAACGGATGGCCTGACTGTATGGGATTGGGGTCGAAACGGTTCGACCCCGCGCGTGGTGGTGCCGGAGCGCGCCGCCTTGCCGCAAGCTTCAACCACCGATCCCTGCGGACGGAAGGAGCCCCCGGTGGGCACTGCCAATGCGCGTACGGCGCATCTCGACGCCGCCACCGCCCGGCGCGGACCGAGGAACGGGCAGGCCGGGCTCTACGGCTCGAAACCGGCCACGATGGAGGGCCGCCTGCGCGAGCTCGCCGCCGCCGGGCAACTGGCCGCCGCGGCCGCCCAGGGCAGCGCCGAACGCAGCGTGCTCACCGGTGCCGCGTACGAACTGGTCTGGCCGATCGTCTTCTCCCGGGTGACCCGCCGGTTCGAGCGGCAGCGCGGCCACTCCCTCTGTGCGGCCGGCGTCGGCAACCTGGCCGACGAATGCCTCGACCGGTTCCACGACGACGTCGAGGCGGTCGTCGACGATCTGCTGGCCCACGCCGACCGTCCGATCCGCCATCTCGAGGCCTGGGTCGCCACCCGGGTCGGCGCCGCCACCGTCAACGCCCACCGCCGCCGGCGCGGGGAACGCGGCGCGCTGCAACGGCCGCGGCTGCCGGGCTGGCTGGCCGAGGGGCTCGGTCACGACCGCTGGCTGACCACCCTGGCCGTCGACATCCTGGTGTGGGTCGGGGTCAGCGGCACCGCGGGCAGCGAGCTGTGGCCCCTGGAAAGCTGGGCACAGACCCGGGCCGCGTGCACCGGGGACTGGCCGGGCAGCGACCCGGCGACCGTGTGCCGCGAGGTCGAGCAGGTGCTGGCGGTCATGCGCGGGCGGCCGCACTGGTACGCGTCGTTCGTGGAGCGTCCCCTCGGCGCCAAGCAGGCCCCGGTGGCGGCCATGGGGGAGACGGCGGCCCCGCTCGAGCTGGGCGAGCCCGACGACCGGGTGGAGTCGGAGCTGCGCAGCCTGGCCGCTCAGGCCGTACAGGCGATCGGTGACCGTGTCGAGAACGGCGAGCCGGCCGAGGAGGTGGTCGTCGAGGTGGTGCGGACGATGTTCGGCGGTGTCTTCACCGGCACCCTCGACCAGCCCCCGCACGGCGCCTGCGACCCGCTCGGCGGCGTCACCGGCGCGCTCTCCGACCGGCAGCGGCTCAACGCGATCGTCGAGACGGCCCTGACCATCATCGACGAGCCGGACCACTGAGTTCTGGCGCCGGCGGCGACTACCGGACCGAGCGAATCGGCGGCGGCAACGACGAGAGCCGGGTCGTCAGCATCGGCGGCAGCAGGGTCGCGGCGGGGACACCGGTGTCATCGTCCCGCTCCAGCAGCCGGTCGACGGCCAGCCGCCCGAGCTGAGCGGCCGGGATCTGCACGTTGCTGACGTTCGGGGTGGCCGCCAGGGCGACGTCGTCGGGGCAGATGGCCAGCACCGAGACGTCGTCCGGGACCCGCCGGCCCAACGTCCGCAACGCCGTCAGCACGTGATCGACCGCGCCCTCGTTGTGCACGATCAACGCCGTCGTGTCACCCAGCCGCGACAGGGCTTCGAGCGCGGCCGGAAACACCGGTTCCAGCGGTACGGCGTCAGCGTGCACCCCGCAGCGCAAGGCGGCCGCCCGTACGCCGTCGCGGGTGCGCCGGGCGAAGCCGGTCCCACGGTCGTAGACCGCCTGCGGCGCCCCGAGCAGCGCCACCCGCCGATGCCCGAGCGCCGCCAGATGCTCCACGCACAGCTCGCCCGCCCGCGCGAAATCCAGATCCACGCAGACCAGCCCGGTCGGGTCGGCCGGCAGCCCGATCAGCACGCTCGGCCGGCTCAGCTCCCGCAGCGCCGGCACCCGCTCGTCGTCGGTCTCGACGTCCATCAGGATCAGCCCGTCGACCAGCGCGCTGCCCGCCACCCGCCGCAGGCCCGCCGCCCCCTCGTCGGCGGTCACCAGCAGCACGTCGTACCCGCCGGCCCGGGCCGCGTCGACCACGGCCGCCGCGAACTGCATGACGACCGGCACGTTGATCCCGGCCCGCAGCGGCAGCGCCAGCGCGATGATGTTCGACCGGTTGCCGGCCAGCGCCCGGGCCCCGGCGTGCGGATGGAACCCGAGCGCCCGCACGCTCGCCAGCACCTTCTCGCGGGTCACGGCCGAGATGGCCCGCTTACCACTGAGCACATAGGACACCGTGCTGGCCGAGACGCCGGCGTGCCGGGCGACGTCGGCGATCGTGACCGGCCCCGGGGTCACGAGCGGAACGTGATCGCGCTGACCCGGCTCCCGGCGTCCATGGCGAGGTAGAGGTCGTGCACGCCCCCGGTCTCGGGCACGGCCACCGCGGATCCCGGTGTCACCAGAGCGAATTCCCCGCCCGCGTACGGGTCGTCGAGCCGCAACGTCACGGCCGGTCCGTCGCCGTCCACGGCCACCTCGCGGACGCCGGACAGGTCGGTCCCGTTGAGGCAGCACCAGGCGCCGTCCTCGGTGGCGCGCACCGCCTCACCCCGTACCGGGTCGCCGGTCGCGACCAGCGTGATCCCGCTGTACTCGTCGTGGTCGCCGGCCCGGATCGTCCGGTCGGCGGCCCGCTGCGCCCCGATCCGGCGCCCCCGCACCGGAAGCGTGCCGGTGAGCCGGATGTCGCTGGCCGAGCGCCCCACCAGGATCTTGTGGCGCGCGGTCTCGACCACGAACCGGTTGGACGTCACGTCCCAGAAGTTCAGATCGGCCACGTCGAGCGTGAAGCTGACCAATGTGGACGCCCCGGGTTCGAGGCGCACCTTCTCGAACGCCCGTAGCTTGCGCAGCGGTTGCTTCACCCGTGACACCTGCTGGTGCGTGTAGAGCTGAACGACCTCGCTGCCCGCCCGCGACCCGGTGTTGGTGACCCAGCAGGTGATGGTGACCCGGTCGCCGACGGCCGCGCTGGCGTGCGAGATGTCGAGGTTCGAGTAGTCGAAGGACGCGTACGACAGGCCGTGCCCGAACGGATAGAGCGGCGTCCCGCGGTAGTACTGATAGGTCGCGTCGTTGGTGATGATGTCGTAGTCGAGGATGTCCGGCAGCTCGCAGGCGCTGCGGTACCAGGTCTGCGTGAGCCGCCCGCCGGCGTCGGCGCGCCCGGTGAGCACGTCGGCCAGCGCGTGGCCCAGTTCCTGGCCGCCGTGCGACATCCACAGCACGGCCGGCAGGTGCGTGTCGGCCCAGCCGATCGCGTACGGGTAACTCGACACCAGCACCAGCGCGGTGTTGCGGTTGGCGGCGAACACCTCGCGCACCAGCCGGTCCTGGGCCGGCGGGAGCTCGAGGTCGACCCGGTCCTCGGTCTCGCGGCCGTTGACCAGGGGATGGTTGCCGATCACGACCACTACGGCGTCGGCGGTGGCGGCCAGATCGGCCGCGTCCGAGGCGCCGTCGACGATCGTCTCCAGGCCGAACCGGGCCGCGCGCGGGCCGAGCGTCAGCTGCGCGGTGACGGCGCCGCGGTCCGGGTTGCCGGGCGAGCTGTGCGTCCGCAGCGCGACCGACCCGTCCGGCCGCCGGTCGATGCGGAACATCTCGTGCACCACCCACTCCGACGGGCCGGGGGAGTCGGCGGCCAGCTTGCCGTCGCGGGCGCGCAGAAACTTGCCGTTGAGCGTGGACCGCAGGGTCACCACGCCGTTGCCCCAGTCGAACACGTCGAACGAGGCCGGTTCGGGCGTCAGCCGTACGCCGTGCTCGTCGGCGGCCAGATGGAGCGCTCCCAAAGTGAGCACGACTCGATCGACGCCTTCCGCGTGCACCACCTCCGGGAGCACTTCGGCCAGGCCGTCGCGCGCGGTCACCGCGTACGGGAGGGAACCGCTGTACCAATCGGTGAACGTGTGGCCGGCGTGGGTGCCGACGACCGCGACCGTCCGGTGCCGCGCCGGGTCGAGCGGGAGCAGGCAGCACTCCGACTTGAGCAGCGTGATCGACTCGCGCGCGGCTTCCCGGGCCAACTCCCGGTGGGCCTCAAAGTCAACTTCGGTTCCCGCGTACGGGTTCTGACCGCTCGGATCGAACTCGCCCAGCCGCACCCGGATCGTCAGGGCCCGCCGCACCGCCCGGTCGACGTCCTCTTCCTTGATCAGTTCCCGGCGCAGCGCCTCGGTGATCCGCTCGACGGTCACGTCACTCCGCTTGTCGGCGTCGGTGAAGCTGTCGATGCCCGCCCGCAGGGCCGCCGCGTGGCTCTCGGCGTGATCCGGGAACCAGGCCTGCTGCATCGGGTCGGCCAGGTTGCTCGGCGCGTAGGCGTCCGACACCACGAAGACCTCGTCGCCGGTCCACGTGCGCAGGTCGTCCTCGAGGTAGGGCGAGACGTGCGCGGGCCGGCCGTTGACCAGGTTGTACGAGGCCATGACGGCCACCGCCGAGCCGTTCTCGACGGCCGGGCGGTAGGCCGGGAGCTCGTACTCGCGTAGCACCCGCGGGCTCAGGTTGCTCGACGTGAGGCAGCGGTCGGTCTCGTTGTTGTAGCCCAGGAAGTGCTTGAGTGTGGGCGCGGTCCGCAGCACCCGCGGGTGGTCGCCGGCCAGGCCTTTCGCGTACGCGTCACCCATCAGCCCCGTGAGGAAGGGGTCCTCGGCGTAGCCCTCCTCGTTGCGCCCCCACCGCGGATCGCGTAGCGGGTTGACCACCGGGGCCCAGACGTTCAGGCCGGCGCGCCCCTCGCGGTGCATGACCCGGACCTCGTCGCCGGTGGCCGCCCCCACGCGCTTGACCAGGTCGAGGTTCCAGCTGGTGGCCAGGCCGATCGCCTGCGGGAAGACGGTGGCCTCGCCGAGCCAGGCGACGCCGTGCAGGGCCTCGGTGCCGGTGGTGAAGGCGCCGACGCCGAGGCGGTCGATCGCGGGCTGGTGCTGGTGGAGCATCGCCACCTTCTCGGGCAGCGTGAGGCGGCTCAGAAGGTCTTCGACGCGCTCCGCGAGGGGGGCGCCGGGCCGGCGGAAAAGCGGTGTCTCGCTCATGGGGTCACATCCGGTGGAGGCGGTCGTCGAAGCGCTTCAACAGCTACCCGCGATGGCCGGCGACGTTTTCGGTGGAGGGGTCGTGGCCAAGCTTTCGAAGCGCTTCGACACGGGCAACGCACATGTCATCCGTGTTTCGGCGAATTGACGAACTGTCTACCCGAGCCCGGCCCGGCCCGTCAAGAGATTCCCCTCGATGCCCCCGCCCATGGGTAAGCGCTTGCCCGAGCGCGGAGGCCGCCCTTTCGTCGGTTTTGCCCGACCCGCTGCGGCCGAGCGGCCACTATGCTGCCGCGGTGATCAAGGTGAGGTTGGCGCTCGTCGGGGCGCTCGCGGCGGGCAGTCTGAGCGGCTGCGGCGTCGGCAGCCTCCTCGACTACGGGTGCAGCGACCGCGATGTGCGGCTCGGGCCGGTGCTCGCCCAGGAACCTGTTCTGGCCGAGCAACCCGACGGCGCGATCCGGCTCGGCGACTTCTCGGGCTGCGACGACGATGACGGTTTCGCGTACGCGGGCCGCAGCTACCGCAGCGATCTCAGCCGGGACGAGGTGCTGACGTTCTATCGCGCCGCGGCCGAGAAGCACGGCTGGACCTGGGCCGGGGACGGCACCCCGGTCCCGTCGACCGGCCTGGTCATCAGCGCGGCGCAGGCCTGCTTCACCAAGGTGATCGACGACGCCGACGCGCATCTGTCGGTGTGGTTCCCGGCCGACTTCAACGGTGTGCCCGGCGAGCCCGATGCGCCGGCCGACGAGTACGGCCTGGACCTGCGAGCCTCCCACGACGGCGCCGCCTGGTGCTGACCCGGCCGCATCCTGTCCGGGGCGCTCGTACCTCCGCGAGCCCCGTCGTCGTGGCCATGCGCCCCGGCGTCGTAGCCGACGCGGATCGTTCGGGCCGGCGTCCTGGATACTCGTCTGCGCTCATTGGCTGCCTCAGCGCATCCCGAACAGCAGGCGGGTCGGCCTCGTGCGGCGGACGAGCAGGTCGTACACCGCGAACATGACCGCGAACGAGACGGCGACGATCACGAGGTATTTGACCAGCATCGGTGCGTCCCACCGTACGGCGAAATAGGCGACCGCCACCACGATCGGCTGGTGGAGAATGTAGAGCGGGAGGGCGGCCGTGCCCAGGTAGGCGAGCACCCCACGCTTCGGGGCGGTGGGGGAGGGGCGAGGCTCGGTGATCTGCTCGCGGCCCGTCCGGTCGGTAGTTTCCTGGTCGCGGCGCTGACCTCCGTCGCCTCCGACAGTGGCTCGCTCGTCGTCGTTCGGGCGGCTGGGCTGATCGGGTTCGACGGGGACGCGGGGGCGGTCGAGTAGGCCGAGGATTGCCACCAGCCAGAACCAACCTGCCAGCGCGAACACGATCCGGGCGGCGATCGCATGAACGGTCATGTCGAGGAACGGGTCGCCGTCCGCGGTGCTGAGCAGGGCCCCGGACGCGCCGAACAGGAGGATGCCGGGCAGGACGGCCAGGCGGGCGTCACGGCGCATGGCGGTGCGGAAGCGGTCGTCGGCGGCGAGGACGAAGCCGTACAGGAAGAACAGCAGGTATGCCCAGCGGCTCCACCCCGCGAACGATTCCTCCATGCCCAGCAGCGCACCGACGACGGCCGGCGGGATCGCGGGCACGACCAGGAAGAGCCCGCGCCGGGTCAACCGATCGCCCAGCCAAGCCGGCCATCCGCCCGGCACCCACGCGACGATGGCGGCCAGCATGAGCGCGAACGTCAGCAGCAGCACGACGAACCACAGGTGGCCGGTTTCGAAGGACTCACCCCGTACGAGAAAGGGGAACTCCGACCATCCCAGGTGGACGTCGAAGAATGGGGTGAGGAAACGCGGATAGGACTCGTCGTAGGCGGGGTCGGCGGCCTTGAGGCGCAGCCACTGCGGCACCGGGATGATGGTCAGCGTGGCGAAGACCAGCGGAACACCGAGGCGCAGCAGGCGTTCCCGCACGAAGCCACCGGCACCGCGCCGCCGCATCGAATGCCACGAGCCGAGCCCGGCGATGAGGAAGAGCGCCGGCATCGCCCAGACCACACCCAGCCCGGCGATCCAGGTGGTGGCTTCGGTGGTCTGCGCGTTCTTGACGTAGAAGTCGTCCCGCTCGTCGAACACCAGCGCCGCATGGAAGAAGACCAGCCCGAGCACGACGAAGAGCCGGATGGCATCCAGTTCGGGCCGCCGGGCCTTGGTCATGGGCGCCTCCTTCTCCCGCGCCCAGAATGGCAGCCCGGCGCGGGTGGCGTCGTCCCCCCAAACGTCCGCAACTCATCGGTCGGCGGGTGCTCGGCACCGATCTCGGCCGGTTGAAGGGCGCGTTGGCCGAGTTCTACGGCCCGGCCGGTTAGCGTGCGGTCATGACAGGTTTCGGTGGGCGGCCCGGCGTGGAACTGGTCGTAGTTGTGGACTGCTCCGATCTGGACCGGTCGGCCGCCTTCTGGTGCGGTGTGCTCGGATACCGCGCTGATCCCAGTTCGTCCGGCCGCTACCGGCAGTTGATGCCCGAGACCGGCCCCGGTCTGGAACTGTTGCTGCAGCGGGTGCCCGAACTCAAAACCACCAAGAACCGGCTGCATCTGGACCTGCGCGTGCCCGACCTGGCCGCCGAGACGTCCCGGGTGTCGGCGTTCGGCGCGCGGCGTGTCACGGCCGAGCCGATCGAGGAGGACGGCTGGACCTGGCACGTGTTCGCCGACCCCGATGGCAACGAGTTCTGTGTGCTCCAGCCGCCCCGCGCTCCGTCACCCGAGGATGGGCAGACAAACTAGGTTCCTAGGACGCTCGAGGGAGTTGTGCGGGATTTACGTCTGTCTCTCCCGTGGACACACCTTCGAACTAGGTTCCTAGGATGATTAAGGAGTTGTGCAAGGGAGCCGCACACCGCGAGCCCGGGCGACGGCGTTGTGTTTTGAGACCGCGAACGGCGAGCAACGAACGAACGGCGATCCAGGGGCACCCGGCGGTTGGCGACGGAATCGACGCTCCCGCCCGGGTGGCGGATCGGCGGCGAGCGAACGAGCCAGCAAAGAAGAACTAACGAGCGGCGGGCGCGCCCTGGGGTGGGGGGAGGACGCCGGCGTCGATGGCGTCCAGGACCCGGGTGGCGCCGCCCGCGGCGGCTGCGCTCGAGTCCAAGGCGGAGGCGACGATGCGGGTTCCGCCGCACTGGGCCGCGACCGAACGGGACTCCAGCTCGGCTGTTGCGGGTGGGATCAGCCAAGGGGCCAGGACCGTGAAGTAGCCGCCCAGGGTTACGCATGCGGGGTTGATGAGGTTGGCCAGCATGGAGATTCCGTGGCCCAGCCGGCGGCCCACCTCGGTGAGGGCGGCCAGCACCTGCGCGTCGCCCGCCTTGGCCAAACGATGGATCTCGTCCACGTGCGGGCCGAACTCCGACGGGGAGAGCGCGGCGTCGGGCAGGGCCTGGCGGATCACCGCATCGAGGCCCGCGTACGCCTCCAGGCAGCCCCGCCGGCCGCAGCCGCACGGGGGGCCGGCCGGGTCGAGCGGCAGGTGGCCGAACTCGCCGGCGAAACCGCGGGCGCCGCGCAGCAGGCGGCCGTCGCAGATGATGCCAGCGCGCAGGCTCGAGCCGCCGGTCAGGTAGACCAGGTCGGAGGTGCCGGCCTCGTCGCCCAGGCGTTGTTCGGCCAGGACGGCCAGGTTGGCGTCGTTCTCGACCATCAGGGGATAGGGCGGGTCGCCCAGAGCGGCGGTCAGCGACTTGCGCAGGTCGACCTGGTGCCAGCCCAGGCCCGCGGCCAGTTCGACGATGCCGTCGGCGTCGACCAGGGCCGGCACGGCGACCGTCAGGCCCAGGACCTGGCGGTTCTCGCGTTCCAGCTTTGCCACGGCCCGCCGGGCCAGGGCGGCCAGTGAGGCGATGGCCTGGCCGGGCTGGCCGGGGGTGCCGGTGAACGCGCGGCGCCAGGACAGCAGCCGTTCGCCGGCCAGGTCGAGGGCGACCGCGGTCAGGTAGTCGGTGTTGATTTCGAGGCCGACCGCGGCGTACGGGGAACCGTCGAGGACCAGCATCATGGCGGGCCGGCCGATCCGGTTCTCGGTCATGCCGACCTCGCGCACCAGGCGCCGGTCGATCAGGTCGGTCACGAGCGACGACACGGTGGCTTTGTTGAGGCCGGTCGTGGCCGCGATGTCGGCCCGCGAGCACGGCGCGTGCGAGCGCAGATGGCGCAGCACGACGGCCAGGTTCGTCGCTCTGACGTCGGCGAAGTCCGCCGGCTGCGGACCGCTGTCCCTAGTGATCACCAACGCCCCCAACCCACCCCCGCAGACTACGGCACCAGCCGGGCCGAGGGCTTGTGGCCCCGCCATTAGTTCGTTTACCGTCCCAACTAAAGATTACCCGAGACGGAGCGAGACAGTGAACTCTTTCGATAGAAGAAGACTCCTCCAACTGGGCGGTCTCGGCGCGCTCTCGATCGCCGGCGGCGGCCTGATGTCGGCCTGCGGTGACGCCAAGACCTCCAGCGGCCCCGGCACGACGACCCAGGATCAACTGCAGAAACTGCTTCCCGCGTACGTGCCCAACGAGCTCGTCAAGGCGGACATCCCGAGCGTGCAGGGCGCCAACGGGTTCTTCAGCAACCCGGCGTTCCTCAAGTACCCGGCCAACCCCGTCACCACGACGAGCGGCGTGCCGGGCAAGGGCGGCAGCTACACGACGATGACCCCGTTGTGGGGCGCGATCCCGTCGGCCAGCGGCAACGCCTACTACGCGGCCGTGAACAAGGCGATCGGCGCCACCCTCAAACTGCAGCCGGCCGACGGCAGCAACTACGACAAGGTGCTGCCCACCCTGTTCGCCGGGGACAAGCTGCCCGACTGGGTGCAGATCCCGAGCTGGAACATGGGCAACCTCGGCTTCGCGGACGCGGTGAACAAGTTCGCCGACCTGGGCCCCTACCTGTCCGGTGACGCGATCAAGGCGTACCCGAACCTGGCCGCCATCCCGACCAGCGCCTGGCAGTGCTGCATCTGGAACGGCAAGCTGTTCGGTCTGCCCGTCTACTACAGCGGCGCCACGATCGCCGGAACCCTCTTCCACCGCAAGGACATCCTGGCCAAGGAGGGCATCAACGCCGACGACATCAAGAACCCGGACGACCTGGCCGCGCTGGGCAAGCAGCTCACCAGCGCGTCGGCCGGGCGGTGGGCCTTCGACGACGTCTTCGATTCCCTGGGCCAGATCTACCATTTCCCGGTCGACCCCAACCGCTGGGTCATCGACGAGAGCGGCAAGATCATTCACCGGTACGAGACGCCGGGCATCCTCGAGGCCTTGAACTGGTATCAGGCGCAGGTGAAGGCCGGTCTTGTGCATCCCGATGCGCTGGCCGACAAGAAGGAGGACGCCAAGCAGCGTTTCTGGAGCGGCAAGGTGGCCATCACCGGCGACGGTCCCGGCGCGTGGAAGGGCGACGACGCCAAGAGCGGCAAGGCGGCCAATCCCTCGTACGACCGTCAGGCCTTCAAACTGCTCTCGCTCGACGGCAAGCCACAGATCTGGATGAACCCCAGCGCCGGCATGTACAGCTTCCTCAACGCCAAGCTGAGCGGCGACCAGATCAAGGAATGCCTGGCGATCGCTAACTACCTGGCCGCGCCGTACGGGTCGGCCGAGTATCTGACCGTCAACTTCGGTGTGCCGGGCACCGATTACACGATGGTCGACGGCAACCCGGTGTTGACCGAGCGGGGCAGCAAGGAGGTGGCGACCACCTATCAGTTCCTGGTCACGCCGATCAGCCCGACGACCGTCATCGCGAACCAGACCCAGGTGGTCAAGGACTACGCCGCGTGGGAGGCCGACATGGTGAAGTACGCGGCCAAGCCGGCGTTCTATGGCATGAACGTCACCGAGCCGGCCCAGTACGCGAGCATCAACCAGCCGATGGTGGACCTGCTCAAGGACATCCGGTACGGCCGTAAGCCCGTCTCGGCGTACGCGGAAGGGTTGAAGACCTGGAAGGCCCAGGGCGGCGACCAGTTGCGCGCGTTCTACGAGGACATCCGCAGCAAGTACGGAACGGGCCAGTGACCGCTCTGCACGAGGCGCCACCGGCTCTTCAGGCCCCGGAGGAGAAACCGGTGAAGAAGAGCCGGTTTCGCCGTGACCGCAGCCTGCTGCTGATGGTGGTCCCGGCGGTGCTGCTGCTGGTCGTGTTCAACTATCTGCCGATGTTCGGCACGGCCACGGCGTTCCAGCGGTACAGCATCTACGCCGGTTTCTGGCACAGCCCGTGGACCGGGTTCGAGACGTTCCGGGCGCTGTTCAGCGATCCGCTGTTCTGGAGCGCGCTCGGCAACACGCTCATGCTCAGCCTGGTCCAGCTGGTGTTCTACTTCCCGGTCCCGATCGCGCTGGCGTTACTGCTGCACTCCATCATGAGCAGCAAGATCCGGACGATCGTGCAGTCGGTCGTCTACCTGCCGCACTTCTTCTCCTGGGTGCTGGCGGTGACCATCTTCCAGCAGATGCTGGGCGGGGCCGGGGCGCTCAACCAGTTCCTGCGCCAGAACGGCCTGGACACCTGGGGGGTGATGACCGACCCGGACACGTTCGCGCTTCTCGTCACCTCGCAGGTGATCTGGAAGGAGGCGGGCTGGGGCATCATCGTGTTCCTGGCCGCGCTGGCCGCGATCGACACCCAGCTCTACGAGGCGGCCGCGGCCGACGGGGCGGGCCGGTGGCGGCGCATGTGGCACATCACGCTGCCCGGCATCCGCGGTGTCATCGCGCTGATGCTGGTGCTGCGCCTCGGAAACGTGCTCACCGTGGGGTTCGAGCAGATGCTCATCCAGCGGGGCGCGGTCGGGCGGGACGCCGCCGAGGTGCTCGACACGTACGCCTACTTCTACGGCGTCGTGAACGCGAACTTCAGCCTGGGCGCCGCCGCGTCGCTGTTCAAGGGTGTGCTGTCCCTGATTTTCCTGCTGGCCGCCAACAAGATCGCGCACTTGCTGGGCGAGGACGGACTGTATCGGCGATGACTGTTCTCGAGAGGGCCCCGCGGACCCGGCCGAACTGGGAGGAGCCGCCCACCGCGGCCGGCCAGACCGGCAAGGGCATCGTCCTGTTCCTGGTTCTGGCCGTCGTGCTTATTCCGTTGTGGATGGTCGTGCTGACCAGTTTCTCCACGCAGAGCGCGGTGAACAGCGCCGGTGGCATGGTGCTGGTGCCGGACGGGCTGACGCTGGCCGCGTACAAGCAGATCTTCACGAACCAGCTCGTCATGCACTCGCTGGTGGTGAGCCTGGGCATCACGATCGTCGGCACGGTCGTCTCGATGGTGGTGACGATCCTGGCCGCGTACGGGCTCTCGCGTCACGGCTCGTTCGCGCACCGGCCGATCCTGATGGTGCTGGTCGTCACGATGTTCTTCAGTGGTGGCCTGATCCCGACGTTCCTGGTCGTGTCGGCGCTGGGCGGCTACGACAGCTACTGGTCGATGATCCTGCCGACCGCCGTGAGCGTCTTCAACATCTTGGTCGTGCGGGCGTTCTTCTCGGCCACCTCGCAGGAGCTGATCGACGCGGCCGCGATCGACGGGGCGGGGGACTGGCGTACGTTGTGGTCGGTTGTGCTGCCCACTTCGCGCGCGGTCACCGCCGTGGTCGCGCTGTTCTACGCGGTGGGTTACTGGAACACGTTCTTCAACGCGCTGCTGTTCCTGCCGGACAACCAGAAGTGGCCGCTGCAGATGGTCATCTACACATACACGTTGCAGGGCAACGCGATGCCCGGCAGCGGTCAGAACACGACGGGACAGTATTTCGGCACGCAGGAGATCACACCCCTGGCCATCCAGATGGCGGTGGTGACGCTGACCCTGATCCCGATCCTGCTGATCTACCCGTTCGTGCAGCGGCACTTCACCAAGGGCGTGCTGCTCGGAGCGATCAAGGGATGATCTTCTTCGGCGGCGACTACAACCCGGACCAGTGGCCCCCGGACGTGTGGCGCGAGGACGTGGCGCGGATGCGGTCGGCCGGCGTGAACCTGGTGACGGTCGGGGTGTTCTCGTGGTCGCGGTTGCAGCCGGCCGAGGACCGGTTCGACTTCGGCTGGCTCGACGAGGTGCTGGATCTGCTGCACGGCAACGGGATCGGCGTGTGCCTGGCCACGCCGACCGCCTCGCCACCGCCGTGGTTCACGCGGGCGCACCCCGACGCCATGCCGGTCACGGCGGCCGGGGTGCGGCTCACGCACGGGTCCCGCGACACGTACTGCGTCAACGCGCCCGCCTACCGCGCGGCCTCGGACCGTATCGCGGGCGAGTTGGGGCAGCGGTACGGCCGGCATCCGGCGCTGCGGTTGTGGCATGTCCACAATGAGTACGGCACGCCCTGCTACTGCGACCATTGCGCGCTCGGCTTCCGGCGGTGGTTGCTGAGGGCGTACGGGGAAACCGCTCTTCTGAACGAGGCCTGGAGCACGGATTTCTGGTCGCAGCGCTACGGATCGTTCGACGAGGTGCTGCCGCCGCGCGCCACCCAGTATCTGAGCAACCCCGCCCATGTGCTGGATTACCGGCGCTTCGTGTCCGACGCGATGCTCGCGCATTTTGTGGCGCAGCGCGACATTCTGCGGCCGTCCGGGGTGCCGGTGACGACCAACTTCGTGCTCGGCGGGTGGGTGCCGGTCGACCACGCCCGGTGGGCTCGCGAGGTGGATGTGGTGGCGGTGGACGACTATCCGGCGTCGGTGGAGTCGCATCTGGCCGAGCGGGCGTTCACGGCGGATCTGGCGCGGGGATGGGCCGGCGGGGAGCCGTGGATCCTGATGGAGCACGCGCCCGGGGCCGTACGGACGCTGGACGGGGTGACGCGGGTGCTGCCGGACGGTCAGGCGCGGGCGGCCGTGGAGACGTATCTGGCGGGCGGCGCGTCCGGGGTCATGTATTTCCAGTGGCGGGCCGGGCGCGGTGGGGCCGAGCAGTGGCATCCCGCGATGATGCCCATGCACTCGGAGATGGCGGAGATCGGGGCGTCGCTCACTGAGCGTTCACCGCTGCGGATCGGGGCGAAGAGGGCGCTCATCTACGACGAGCCGTCGCTGTGGGCGTGGCAGTCGCCGCACCTGCCGACACCGTTCGTGGACTATCACGGGACGGCGCTGCGGTGGCATGCCGCACTGGGAGATCCCGTGGACGTGGTGCCGTTGGGGGCGCCGCTCGACGCGTACGAGGTGGTGGTCGCGCCCCTGCTCCACATGGTCTCGGCGGCCGATCACAAGGCGCTGCGGTCGTATGTGGCCGAGGGCGGGACATTGGTGCTGACGTTCGGGTCGGGACTCACCGACGAGCACTGCCGGATGACGGCCGGGGCGTTCGACGACCTGCTGGGCTTACGGGTGGTGCGGCACCGGCCGGGGGAGGGCGGGGTGTGGCTCGACGAGGCGGAGCCGGCGGGCGCTTCCGTCGTGCTGAGCGTCGAGGGTCGGCCCGTCGTGACCGAGCACCGGTATGGCCAGGGGCTGGTGCGCTATCTGGCGGCCGATGTCGAGGAGTTGACGGCGTGGCCGAGATGATGGCCGATGCCAGCACGACGCTGCGCTACCGCACCCCGGCCGCCACTTGGACCGATGCCCTCCCGCTGGGCAACGGCCGCCTCGGCGCCATGTGTTTCGGCGGCATCGACGAGGACCGGTTCCAGCTCAACGAGAACACGTGCTGGACCGGAACACCTTCCGGCAAGAGCGTCGTTGAGGGCGGCCCGGCGCTCATCGCCCAGGCCCGCGCGGCGCTCGACAACGGCGACGTGCGAACTGCCGAAGAGGCGCTGCGGCGGCTGCAGGGCGGCAACAGCCAGGCCTACCAGCCCCTGGCCGACCTCTGGATCACCCAGGAGACGACCGAACCGCCCACCGTCTATCAGCGGCACCTCGACATGCGTTCGGCGGTGGCCTCACACACCTACGGCGGGCCGGGCGGCCGGGTCAGCCAGGAGGCGTGGATCGGGCCGCGGGCTCTGGTCATCCGCCGCCGCATGCAGAAACCGACCCCGTTGCGCGTACGTCTCACCTCGCCCCACACGGGCGCCGAGCTCGACGAGGACGGCCGCCGTCTGACCGTGCGGATGCCGGGCGGCGGCGTCACCGCAATGGTGGGGCTGAGGGTGTGCGGGGAGGAGGGCGACGTCGTCGTCGTGGTCGCGGCGGTCACCGATTTCGTGGACCCACTGACGGCGCCGCACGGGGATCTCGAGGAGCTTCGCCGTACGCTGCGGGGCCGGCTGGACGACGTGGAGGCGGCGCTGGGCCGTGACGGTGGCTATTCCGCGCTGCGGGCGGCGCACGAGCGTGAGCATCTGCGGTTGTTCTCCCGGGCCGGCGTACGGCTGGGACCGCCGGAGGCCGTCTCGAGGCTCGACACCGCCGACCGGCTGCGGGCGCACGCGGACGGGGAGGACGACCCGGCGCTGGCCGCTCTGCAGTTCCAGTACGGACGCTACCTGCTGATCGCCGCGTCCCGCCCGGGCAGCCTGCCGGCGGGCCTGCAGGGGCTGTGGAACGAGCACCTGCGCCCGCCGTGGAACGCGAACTACACGACCAACATCAACCTGGAGATGAACTACTGGCCGGCGCTGGTCACGAACCTGGCCGAGTGCCACATCCCGCTCCTCGACTGGCTCAACCACGCTTCCGTACGGGGTCGGGAAGCAGCCCGGGACCTGTACGGGCTGGGCGGCTGGACGTTGCACCACAACTCCGACGCGTGGGGTTTCGCGCTGCCGGCGGGGGAGGGCGCCGACGAGGTGCGGTGGTCGTTCTGGCCCCTGGCGGGGGCGTGGCTGGCCCGGCACGCGGCCGAGCACCAAGCGTTCACCGGCGACGACTCCTGGCGGCCGCTGCTGGGCGGGGCCGCCGACTTCTGCCTGGACTGGCTGGTGGAGATGCCGGACGGCACGCTGGGCACGTCACCGTCCACGTCTCCCGAGAACGAGTTCGTCGCCCCGGACGGCCGTCCGGCCGCCGCGAGCGTGTCGACGACCGGCGACCTGGCCCTGATCCGCGACCTGCTGACCAGCGTGGCGGCCGAGAACCCGAGGGCCCGCGCGGCCCTGCGCCGGCTGCCCGCGGAACGGATCGGCGCCGACGGGCGGCTGGCCGAATGGTCCACGGACGTCACCGACGCCGAACCGGAGCACCGGCACACCTCGCACCTGATCGGCGTGTTCCCCGGCTGCTCGGTCACCCCGGACACGACACCCGAACTGGCCGCGGCGGCCCGCCGCTCCCTGGACGCCCGCGGCCTCGAGTCGACCGGCTGGTCCCTGGCGTGGCGGATCGCGTTGCGGGCCCGGCTGCGCGACCCCGAGGGCGCCTACGCCGCCGTCCACCGGTTCCTGCATCCGGCGGGGGAGCGGGCCGGTGTCTACCTGAACCTGTTCTGCGCCCACCCGCCGTTCCAGATCGACGGCAACTTCGGCTTCACCGCCGGGATCGCCGAGATGCTGCTGCAGTCGCACCACGACGAGATCCACCTGCTGCCGTGCCTGCCCGCCGAGTGGGCCGAGGGCGCGTTCGCCGGGCTGCGGGCCCGCGGCGGCGTCACCGTGGACGCCGCCTGGGCCGGGGGCGAACCCCGCGACGTACGGCTGCGCAGCGACACCGAACAGAAGACGACCGTCCGCTTCGGCGACCGTCGTGTGGATGTGGCGTTGCCGGCCGGTGAGCTCGTGGCGGTCGACCTCGGGCTCAGCTGAGCAGCGGGACCAGCCCTTTGGCGTCCAGCTCGTACCAGAGGGCCACCGGCACCGGGACGGCCGAGCGGGTGAGGTTCTGGCGGGCCTGCTGCGGGTCGTCGGCCCCGACCATGACGGCGTCGACGAGCGGGTCGCTGAGCGGGTAGGCCATCGCCGCCGTGGGCAGGTCGACGCCGTGGGCCGCGCACACCGCGCCGATGCGGCGCACCCGCGTGGTGATCTCGCGTGAGGCGGTGCGGTAGTCGAAGACGCAGTTGTCGCCGGGGCGCGACGACAGGATGCCGCCGTGGAAGACGCCCGCGGCCACCATCCGGGCGCCGGTCTCGCGGCAGGCGGCCAGCACCCCGTGCCGGACACCCTGGTCGAGCAGCGTGTAGCAGTTGGCGGCCATCACGATGTCGGCGCCGCGGCGGATGCCGTCCTCCAGAGTGGAGGGTGTCATCGAGCCGACGCCGATCCGGGCCACCACCCCCTCGGTGCGCAGGGCGGCCAGCCCGGCCATGGCGGCGCCGATCCGCGGCTCGGGGGCGCGTTCCGGGTCGTGCAGATAGGCGATGTCGACCCGGTCCAGGCCGAGCCGTTGCAGGGACTCCTCGAGGCTGCGCCGCACCCCGCCCGAGGTCAGATCCCACACCCGCCGCATCGTGGCCGGCACGACGAACCCCTCGGGATCGCCGCGGCCGGCGCCGGACGGGTCGGGCCGCAACCGCCGCCCCACCTTGGTCGACAGCACGAACTCGTGGCGGGGTTTGGTGGCCAGGAACGCGCCCAGCCGTTGCTCGGACAGACCCAGCCCGTAGTGCGGGGCGGTGTCGAAATGCCGCACCCCGGCCGCCCACGCCGCCTCCAGCAACGCCTGCGCCTCGGCCGAGCTGCGGGCCCGGTAGAGGTTGCCCAGCGCGGCGCCACCGAGACCGAACCGGGGGATCGACAAACGCTTCACCCCGGCACTATCCCACCCCCAGGCATCGACAAGCGTCATCACGTGTGGTGTGTTCGACCGATGCGTGTCGACGCCCATCACCACGTGTGGGACCTTTCCGTGCGGGACCAGCCCTGGACCCGGGAGCTGCCCGCGCTGCGGCGCACCTTCACGTTCGGCGACCTCGAAGGCGACCTGGACCGGCACGGCATCGACGGGACGATCCTGGTGCAGACGGTGACCGTGGCCGCGGAGACGCCTGAGATGCTGGCCCTGGCCCACGCCCACGCGCGCATCCTGGGCGTGGTGGGCTGGGCCGACCTGACCGCGCCGGACGTCGCCGAGCGGATCCCGCGCGACAACCGCCTGGTCGGGCTGCGCCACCAGGTGCAGGAGGAGCCGGATCCGCGGTGGCTGCTGCGGCCCGACGTGCAGCGCGGGCTGGCCGCGGTCGGTGCGGCCGGTCTCGCGTACGACCTCGTGGTCACCGCCGATCAGCTGCCGGCCGTGGCCGAGGCGGTGCGACGGCTCCCGCAGGTGCGGTTCGTGCTCGACCATGCCGGCAAACCCCCGATCGCGGCCGGGCGTATCGACCCGTGGCGCGCACATCTGACGGCGATCGCGCGTCACCCCAACGTCGCGTGCAAGCTGTCCGGCCTGGTCACCGAGGCCGGTGAGGACTTCGACGACATTTTCCCGTACGCCCGGCACGTGCTGGACGCCTTCGGGCCGGAGCGCGTGATGTTCGGCTCCGACTGGCCGGTCCTGTTGCTGCGCACCGGCTACGACGAGGTGATCGGTCTGGCCGAGAGGGTCACGGCCGGGCTGAGCCCCGCCGAGCGGGCGGGAGTGTTCGGCGGGGTCGCCGCCCGCTGGTACGGCCCGTTCTGGCTCAGAGGCTGACCGGCCAACGAGACCGTTGACATCGACGAAACGCGATGCTTACATCACCGAAAAGGTTTTCCGCTGTTTCGGTGGCGCGCCGTCTCCCCCGACGAGCCGCAAGCACCATCCGCTCCGTGACGCCGACGTGAACTAGGACCGTCGCCGCCCCGGACCGCCCTCCCGCGCAGCCTCGAAAACGGCTGCCCACCACCGAAGGAGGTGCCGCGATGACCCGTGCCCCCATGGCCGTCGCGATGACCGCGGTACTCACCGGATCCCTGCTCGCCGTCGCCGTCGAGCCCGCTGCCGCCGCCCAGACCATCGGCTACCCCACGTTTTCGGGACCGGCCGTCCCGGCCCCGCCGGTCGCGATGACCACCGGCAACACCATGCAGGTCATCTATGACGCCGAGGCCGCCGGCACCGACTTCTGGATGGACCGGCTGCTGGCCCGGCCCGGCAACGACCCCGCCGGCACCTGGCTGATGAGCCGCGGCCGGGCCGTCTTCATGAAGACCCACACCCCGGCCACGCTCGGCTTCGGCGGCACTGTGGCCTACTGGGAGAGCATCAGCGACCAGGCCGCGTTCACTGTCACGCCCGGCTCCGGCACCTGGACCGAACAGGTGTCCCAGCGCTGGCAGGCCCCCAGCCATTGGAAGAGCGTGCACACCAACGGGTCGCTGCGCATCAACCAGACCAAGTTCATCACCCAGAACGACGTCGCCGTCGACAATCTCGCCATCACCAACACCGGCACCGCATCCCAGACGGTCGCGCTCCGGGTGACCTCGCCCTACGCGACCACCGTCAGCGGCTCGGAGCTGACCGGCCAGCGGGCGGTCAAGAACATGCTGACCACGATCTACCCGAGACTGTCGGCGGACGGATTCGCCGCCGCCGGTGGCGCGTTGACGCGTTCGGTCACCATCGCGGCCGGCGCGACCACCACGGTCAAGGTTCAGCTCGGCTTCCTCGCGACCGAGATCCCGGAAGCGGCAACGGAATACGCCACGATCCGGGCCGCGACGCCGCAGAACGCGTTCGCCACCCACGTCCGGGATTACAACCGCTGGTGGGCCGTCAACGTGCCCTACCTCGACGTGCCCGAGCCGGCCATCAAGAAGGAGATCTACTACCGCTGGTGGCTGATGCGGTTCAACCACCTCGACGCCAACATCCCGGGCCAGGACTTCCAGTTCCCGACCAGCGTCGAGGGCGCGCTCGGCTACAACAACGCGATCGTGCTGACCCAGCCCATGCACATCGACGACCTGAAGTATCTGCGCAACCCCGCCCTCTCGTACGGGCCGTGGCTGTCGGTCGGGCAGGTCTCGAAGGGTGGCCGGTTCGTCGACAACCCGGGCGACCCGGAGAACTGGTCCAACAGCTACACCCAGTACATCGCCGAGGCGGCCTGGCGCAGCTACCAGATCCACGGCGGGCAACCGGCCATCGCGGGCAACCTCGCCAAGTACGCCGAGGGTGACGTGAAGGGTCAGCTCTCCTACTACGACCACGACAACAACGGGCTGATCGAGTACGACTGGGGCGCGCTCACCGGCAACGACGCCGACGCCGTCTCGTTCCACTGGCGCTCCGGCCAGCTCGACCGCGCCGAGTCGGCCTACGTCTACAGCGGCGCTCTCGCGGCCTCCCAGGCCTACGCGGCCATCGGCAACACGGCCAAGGCGACCGAGATGCAGCAGATCGCCGACCGCGTCAGGAACGCCATCACCACGTACCTGTGGGACTCGACGAACAAACTCCTTAAGCACCGGCACGTGGCGACCAACGCGCTCGTGCCCTGGAAAGAGATCAACAACTATTACCCGTACGCGGTCGGGGCGATGCCCAGCACCGACGAGTACCGCCAGGCGCTGCGGCTGTTCTCCGACCCCGCCGACTACCCGGTCTTCCCGTTCTTCACCGCCAACCAGCGCGACAAGGCCGAGGCGGCCGCGGCCGGGCAGCCCGGCAGCAACAACTTCTCCACCATCAACTCGACCGTGCAGTTCCGGCTCTACTCGTCGGTGCTGCGCAACTATCCCAACCAGTGGATGAGCGCCGAGGACTACAAGAAGCTGCTCTACTGGAACGCCTGGGCGCAGTACGTCGGCGGCAACACCCAGTGGCCCGACGCCAACGAGTTCTGGGCCAACTGGAACGCACCGGCCAAGACCATCGACTACCGCTCGTGGATCCACCACAACATCCTCGGCAGCAGCAACTGGACCGTCATCGAGGACGTGATGGGTCTGCGGCCCCGCAACGACAAGCAGGTCGAGCTGAGCCCGATCGGCATCGGCTGGACCCACTTCGCGGCCAACAACCTGCGCTACCGCAACGCCGACCTGAGCATCGTCTGGGACGACCCGGCCGACGGCGTCGTGCGTTACAACGGCATCCCGCAGGGCTACTCCATCTTCGTCAACGGCACGCGGGTGGCCACGGTCGACCGGCTCGTACGGTTCGTGTGGAACCCGGACACCGGCGCGGTCACCTTCCCGTCCACCACGGGCACGGTCCTCTACAGCCAGGCGTACGGGGGACTGCAGGCGCCCGCCGCGGTGACCCAGGGCAGCGCCCAGATGGTCGACATGTTCAACAAGGCCGGCGTCGACCTGACCGCGAACCGGCCCAACCACGCCCAGGGCGCGGCGACCACGGCGTCGTACACAACGAGCGGAACCGCGGGCGCGAACGCGGTCGACGGGTTCCCCATCAACGAGCCGCTGTGGGGGACCTACGGCTCGCCCAACGCCACCGACTGGCTCGAACTCGATCTGGGCCAGGTCCGCACGGTCGACGAGGTGCGGCTGTGGTTCCGCAACGACCGGGCCACCAACAGGTATCGGCAGCCGGCGTCGTATCAGATCCAATACCTCAACGGCAGTACGTGGACGAACGTCGGCTCGGCGGTCAAGACACCGGTGACGCCGCAGGCCAACTACAACGTCGTCAGCTTCACGCCAGTCAGCACGACCCGGTTGCGGGTCCAGGTCACGCACGCCTCGGGCTTCAAGACCGGCCTGACCGAGATCAAGGCGTACGACCGATGAGGCACCGTATATTCCTGACCGGGACCAAGGCTGACGCCCCATCGGCCCGTGGAGGACACGAACTGCTCGGGGGCTCTGTCCTGGCCGCAGCGATGAGGCGCCGCACGCTCCTCGCCGGTTCCGCGGCCGTCGTCGGTGGCTCTGCAGTCACGTCGAGTCCGGCTTTTGCCGGTCCGTCTGACACCGGTGTCTCCTCTCCTCGTGACACCGGTGTCTCCGCTGCCGCCGCCCGTCCTGACATCGGTGTCTCGGCCTATGCCTTTCCGCTGTCGGCCGTGCGGCTGCTGCCCAGCCCGTTCACCGAGAATGCCGCCCGCACCCAGTCCTACCTGCTGTTCCTGAGCAACGACCGGCTGCTGCACACATTCCGGCTCAACGTCGGACTGTCCTCGTCGGCGACCGCGTGCGGCGGCTGGGAATCGCCCACCACCGAGCTGCGCGGGCACTCCACCGGTCACCTGCTCTCGGCGCTGGCCCAGGCCTACGCGAGCACGGGCGACACCGCCTACAAGAGCAAGGGTGACCAGATCGTGGCCGTGCTCGCGCAATGCCAGGCGCGAGCGGCCACGGCCGGCTTCACCACCGGCTATCTGAGCGCTTTCCCCGAAAGCTTCATCGACCGCGTCGAGGCGCGGCAGAGCGTATGGGCGCCCTACTACACGCTCCACAAGATCATGGCCGGGCTGCTCGACATGCACCTGCTGGCCGGCAACGCGCAGGCTCTGACCGTGCTGCTCGGCATGGCCGCGTGGGTCAAGGCCCGCAACGACCGGCTCACGCTCGCGCAGCGGCAGAACATGCTCGACACCGAATTCGGCGGCATGAACGAGGTCCTCACGAACCTCTACCAGGTCACCGGTGACACCACGCACCTGGCCGCGGCCCAGCAGTTCGACCACGCCGAGATCTTCGACCCGCTCGCGGCCGGGCTGGACAGCCTGAACAACTACCACGCCAACACG
The DNA here is from genome assembly GCF_016834655.1 of Paractinoplanes ovalisporus. GTDB lineage: Bacteria > Actinomycetota > Actinomycetes > Mycobacteriales > Micromonosporaceae > Actinoplanes > Actinoplanes ovalisporus. The sequence continues at coordinate 623,941 of NZ_JAENHP010000001.1, read as the reverse complement.
CAGATCCCGAAGGTGCTGGGCGCGATCCGGGAGTTTCACGCCACCGGTGTCACGAGGTACCGCGACATCGCGGTCACGTTCTGGGACATCGTCACCCGCCACCACACGTACGCGATCGGCGGGAACTCCAACGGCGAGTACTTCAAGGCGCCCGACCGCATCGCGAGCGAACTGTCGGACACGACCGCCGAATGCTGCAACACGCACAACATGCTCAAGCTGACCCGGCAGCTGTTCCTGACCGACCCCTCGCGCGCGGACTACCTCGACTACTACGAAGGCGCGCTCTACAACCACATCCTGGCCTCGCAGGACCCGAACTCGGCGCACGGATTCCAGTGCTACTACGTGCCGCTGCGGGCCGGCGGCCTCAAGACGTACAGCAACGACTACAACAGTTTCGTCTGCTGCCACGGCACCGGGATGGAGAGCAACACCAAGTTCGGCGACACCATCTACTTCCACGACGGCGGCAGCACGCTCTACGTCAACCTGTTCATCCCGTCGGTGCTCACGTGGGGCGCGTTCACGATCCGGCAGGAGACCACGTTCCCGTCCGAGGGCTCGACCCGCCTGACAGTGACCGGGACGGGCCCGTTCACGATGCGCATCCGGATCCCGGCCTGGGCCTCGGGCGCGCAGATCCGCGTCAACGGGGGAGCGGCCACGTCACCGCCGGCCGGGGCCTACACCAGCGTTTCCCGTACGTGGGTCACCGGTGACACGGTGGACGTGACGCTCCCGATGGGTCTGCGCCGCGAGGCCGCCAACGACAACAGCACGGTCCAAGCGGTGAAGCTCGGGCCGATCGTGCTCGCCGGCCTGTTCGGCAGCTCGAACCTGAGCGCCCTGCCCGTGCTCGATCCGGCCACGCTGACTCCCACGTCGGCCGGAAGCGTCGCGCTGCAACCGTTCTACCAGGTCCACGGGCAGCGCTACAGCGTCTACTGGTCGGTGACCGGCTCGCCGACCGTCGCGCACTACCCGTTTGACGGCTCACCGTCCGACGCGAGCGGAAACGGCCGCACGGCAACGGTCTACGCCGCCGGTTACGTCTCTGGGCGTACGGGAAACGCCTTGAACCTCGACGGCAGCGCCGGATACGCCGCCCTGCCGAGCGCGATCCTGGCCGCCGCCACCAATTTCACCATCGCGCTGTGGGTACGCCTCGACACCGTCACCACGTGGAGCCGGCTGGTCGATTTCGGCACCGGGACGAGCGCTTACCTGTTCCTGACACCACACTCGAGCGCCGGCACCCTCCGGTTCGCCATCACCACCAGCGGATCCGGCGCCGAACAACGGATCGACGGCCCGGCCGCCCTGCCCGCCGCGGCCTGGACCCACGTGGCCGTCACCCGCAACGGCAACCTGGCCACGACCACCTGGAACCGGACCATCACGATGCGCAAGTCGGCCACCCTCGGCGGGCTGGCCACGGCCACCGACCAGGTCATCTTCAACCTGACCCGGCCCAATGGCGCCGGCACCATGTGGGCGCCCGAGTTCCACCTCATCAACGGGCGCTGGTACTTCTACAACACGGCCGGGCAGGAGCCGTACAACCTCGGCACCCAGCGGATCCACGTGCTGGAGTCGGCGGGCACCGACCCCATGGGCCCGTACGCTTTCAAGGCCGACCTGCTCGACCCGACGGCCGACAACACGTGGGAACTCGATCCGAGCATCCTGCAGCTCAACGGCAAGCTCTACCTGCTCGGCACGTTCTACAACGGGTCGCAGCCCAACTTCATCCGCGAGCTGTCCAACCCGTGGACGGCGGCCGGCAGCCGGCGCCTGCTCTCCAGCCCCACCTACAGCTGGGAGACCGTGGGCGGCGGGGTCAACGAGGGCGCGGAAGTGTTGCAGCGCAACGGCAAGACGTTCATCATCTTCTCGGCCTCGCACTGCTCGACGCCCGACTACAAGCTGGGCATGCTCACCTACAACGGCGGCGACCCGCTTAACTCGTCCTCGTGGGTCAAGTCGTCGACGCCGGTGTTCCAGCGCAACAACGCGGCGGGTGTCTACGGGCCGGGCCACAACGGCTTCTTCAAGTCACCCGACGGCACCGAGGACTGGATCGTCTACCACGCCACCACCAACCCGAACGGCAACTGCGACCTGAACCGGTCCACCCGGGCCCAGAAGTTCACGTGGAACGCCGACGGCACACCGAACTTCGGCTCCCCGGTGGGACTGGGCGTCACCCTGACCGCCCCGTCGGGGGAGTAGGAGAAACGGCCGGGGAGCAGGCGCACCGGGAGTAGGAGAAACGGCCGGGGAGCAGGCGCACCGGGAGTAGGAGAAACGGCCGGGGAGCAGGCGCACCGGGAGTAGGAGAAACGGCCGGGCAGCAGGCGCACCGGGAGTAGGACGAACGGCCGGGGAGCAGGCGCACCGGGAGTAGGAGGAACGGCCGGGCAGCAGGCGGATCGGCTGCGGGGCGGCTGCTCCTCACGGTAGGCGGGCTGGGACGCTGGTCGTCACGGCCGGGCCGGGGCTGTGCAAAGGATCGGCCCCGGCGGCCGGCCCGAACAGCAGGACCCCGCTCGCGACGACCAGTGCCGCACCCGCGGCGGCGGTGGCGGCGATCAGCGGCCGCCGGGTCAGCAACGGCAACGGCGGACGCAGCACGGCGGCCAGGCCTTCGCGGGCCTGCGCGGCCGTGCACCGCTCCCGCGGGTCCCGGGCCAGCAGCGCGGCGATCACGTCGTGCAGCGGGCCCGGGTGCCGCGGTGGATCCGGGTCCTCGTTCTGCAGAGCGGTCAGCGTGCCGATCTGGGTCGCCCGGTCGTACGGCGGGCGGCCCTCCACGGCGGCGTAGAGGGTGGCGCCCAGCGACCACAGGTCCGTGTTCTCGCTCGACTCCCCGAGCCGGGCCCGTTCCGGTGCGACGAAGGCCGGCGTGCCCATCAGGAACCCGGCCTGCGGGTCGGGCGCGACGGCCCCGATCGTGGCCAGCCCGAAGTCGGTGAGCACGACCCGGCCGTCCGGCCCGATCAGGACGTTGCGGGGCTTGACGTCGTGGTGCAGCACCCCGGCCGCGTGCGCCGCCGAAAGCGCGTCGAGCAGCACCAGGCCGATCCGGGCGGCCCGGCGGTGCGGCAGCGGCCCGTCCTGCTCGACCACCTCGTGCAGCGAGCGCGACGGCACGAGCTCCATGACGATCCACGACCTTCCGGGCATGCTCACCACGTCGAAGACCCGCACCACGTTCGGATGGTCGAGCCGGGCCGCGGACCGGGCCTCCCGCACCGAGTCGCCGGGTGAGGCCAGCACCTCCTTGACCGCCACCGGCCGGCCCAGCAACTCGTCCCAGGCCTGCCACACCTGCCCCATGCCGCCCCGGCCGACCAGCGTGATCAGCCGGTATCGTCCGGCCACCATCTCGGACACGCCAACCCCCAGACCTTGTTGTCCAGGCATTCGGAGCGGTTTCCCGTACGGCTTGGTGCCCCCGATCGGGTGACCAAAATGCGTATTTAATCCCTTTCGTCCCATACGTGGTTCTCTGGAATCGCAAGACGTTATGTCGAGAGGGGAAGAGAAATGAACCGCGTTACCCGTCTTCTGGCCATCGCCGGCCTGGGGCTCGGCACCGTGACGATCGCGGCGGCTCCGGCCCAGGCCGCGACCGGCACCGCGCAGGGCGCTTCGTCGACCACGTCCTCGGCTTCGAGCTCGTACCGGGGCTGGGACGACGACGAGGTTGTCGGCTACTTCCGGTCGCTGCGCACCTGTGAGCGCGTCGGCCGGATCGGCGAGATCCGCGACCGCTGGGACGACTACGACTGCGACCGCGTGCGTGGCGGCTTCGGCCGTGGCGCGTGGGTCCTCACGGTCGAGGACTGGAACGACAACTGGGACAACGACAACTGGTACTACGGTGGCGTCTACAACAACTGGCGCGGCGGCGACTGGCGCGGCGCGTGGACGCACTGGTTCCACCGTCGCTGAACAACCGATCACGGAACGGGCCGCGCCGTCTGACGCGGCCCGATCTCACGATCACGGAACGGGTCGCACCGGCTGGTGCGGCCCGTTTTCCGTGAACGCCTCGGCCAGCGGGCCACCGGCCTGCCGCAGCGCGGCGATCGCCCGGCTGGCCCGGCTCTTCACCGTGCCGGTCGAGCAGCCGAGCTGGGCCGCGATCTCCTGTTCGGACAGCCCGGCCCAGTAGCGCAGAACCAGCACCACGCGCTGCGCCGCGGGCAGCCCCCGCAGCGCCTCCAGCACGACTTCGGCGGTGTCGCGATCGGCGTACGCGTCCCCGCCCGCGGCCCGCTCGGGCGGAGCGGCCGCCGGGACCTCCCGCCGCCACAACCGCTTTCCCGCCCGCCACGCGGCCCGGACCATCACCCGGCGCGTGTACGCCTCCGGGTCGCCCTGCTCGTGCAGACGCCGCCACGCCCGGAACGTCTTCACCAGCGCCTCCTGCGCCAGATCCTCGCCGTGCCCACGGTCGCCGGTGAGCAGCGTGCCGTAGCGGGTCAGCGCCGGATAGCGGGAGGAGACGAACTCGGCGAACCCCGGCGGAGTGCGGTCCGTGCCGCTCATCGGACCTCGATCCCGAACAGCCGGGTCAGCTCGCGGACGGCGCTGTCGCTGAGCTTCACCCGCCCGCCCTGATCCGAGAAGGCCTCCTGACAGTCCTCGCCGAGGGTCACGACGATGAAGGCGTCCGCGATCAGCAGCGCGCCCGGGTCATCGGGGGCAGCGCAGGCGTCCTCGGGGCTGACCACTTTCCTCTGGTCGCGCAGGAGGCTGGTCACCTTCCCGATCGTCGCCGCATCCGTGATCCGGCCGTGGCTCGCGAGCGTGAACTTGCCCGAGGCGTCCGGCCGGGTGAAGTCGGCCGAGCGCACCGACGCGGGCAGGTTGAGCCGGCCGCTCCCGGTGGGCTCGGTGGTGATCGTGTCGACGATGGCCCGGGATGCGGGACCGTCGAGATAGAAGTCGACTTCCACCCTCGACCACGGCAGCACCATGGTGGTCTGGCTGGTGGTGAAGGCGTGCTCGCCGACCAGGGCCGGTTCGCCGCCGCGCAGGGTGAACAGGGGCAGCGGGGTGAACACGTCGTCGCCGGGTGCCTCCAGGATCGAACCGACGGGGTAGGCGTTGGTTCTGACGGCCGACACCCTGATCGAGGAGGTGGAGCAGTCGGCCGCGCCCACCCGGTGGATCATGACCTCGTTGTCCCAGGGCGGGCACTGCTCACCGGATCCCCGGGCGGTGACGCGCCACCCGTCCGGGATGGGCAGCCGCAACGCGCCGGCCACGATCACCCCGTCGACGACCCGGGGTGTCGGTGGCTCCGCCGGCACCACGCCGACCGGAGGCAACGGCCGGTTGACCGTGTGCCGGCTCGCTGCCAGCGCGCCCCCGGCCGCCGCCACGGCCAGAACGCACGCCACCGCTCCGGCCACAACCCGGCGGCGTCGCGCGGCCCGGTGGCGCCCCATCACGGACGCCACCGGGTCGCGGGAACCAGGCTCGACGCCGGCCACCGCGTCGTCCAGCAGCTCCCTGAGAGGCTGTGTCATCGCGTACCCCCGTTGCCGAGTGAACCTGCTTCACCCGTCCCAAAGGCATCGTGCGCGACGCCGGTTCCCTCCGGGCGCGGATTTATTTCGGCGGAGCAGTCGACGCCCTCACGACCAGGGAAGGCGCCAGCAGCACCGAGCGCGGGTGGCGTTCCGGGTCTTCCAGGGTGTCGAGCAGCAGCCGGGCCGACTCGACGCCGATCTCATAGTGAGGGATGGCCACTGTGGTCAGCGGCGGGCGCATCTTGTCGAGGAACGGCATCTCGTTGAAGCCGACCACGCTGATGTCGTCGGGGCAGGTCAGGCCGCGCTCGGCGAACACGTCGTAACAGCCCAGCGCGATCAGGTCGTTGCCGGCGACGACGGCGGTGAACCGCGCGCCCGAGTCGAGCAGCTTTCGCAGCGCCTGGGCGCCCTCGCTCTCGCTCCAGTAGCCACACTCGACGGTCAGGGCCGGGTCGTCGGTCAGCCCGTTGTCGATCATCGCGTGGCGGAACGCGCGGGCGCGGGCCACCCCGGTCGACGTCTGCTGCGGGCCGGCCAGGTGCGCGATGCGGGTGTGGCCGAGCTCGGCCAGGTGGGCCACGGCCATCGCGATGCCGGCGTCGTCGTCCGCGGCCACCGACGGCAGCTCCAGGCCGTCGACCCGGCGGTTGACCAGCACCATCCTCACGCCCGATTGATGCAACCGCTGCAACAGGGGGTGCTCGCGGCGGGCGGTGGCCACGATCAGCCCCTCGACCTGGCGCGAGCGCAGCGACTCGACCTGTGTCTCCTCCCGGCCCGGGTCGTTGTCGGTGTTCACGATCCACGCGTTGTAGCCGGCCGGGGTGAGCACGTCTTCGATGCCGCGCACGATCGGCGGGAACAGCGGGTTGGTCAGGTCGGGGATGACCAGGCCCACCGTGCTGCTGCGGGCGGTTTTGAGGCTGCGCGCGATCGGGTTGGGCTGATAGCCGATCGACTCGGCGGCGCGCAGCACCTTGCGCGCGGTGTCCGCGTTGACCAGCGGGCGGGTCTGCGGGTTGAGCGCGCGGGAAGCGGTCGCGGGGTGCACCCCGGCGAGCTGCGCGACGTCGCGAAGCGTCGGGGCCGTCATCCTTACCACCTTAGGCTCTGTCATGCCGGCCTCCATCGTGCCCTCGCCACCGTGGCGACCAGTCCCAGGGGGATCATGGCCAGACCGAGGCTCGCGTACGCGACGCGATAGTCCCCGGCCTCGGCGGGCCCGGCGAACACGGCCGCCGAGACCGCGCTGCCGGCGAACAGCGACCCGGCGAACAACGACACCATCGTGGCCCGGGCCGCCGGGAGAACCTGGGTCGCCCACGTCTGCAGCGACGAGTGCATCGCCGCCCAGGCCAGCCCGATCAGCACCGCCACCGCCCCGGCCGTCCACACCCCACGCGACATCGTGGCCGCGAAACACGCCACCACCGCGGCGACGGCACCGACCGCGATCAGCGGCCACGCCGGCCACCGCCGCGACAGCACACCGACCAGCCGGGCGAAGATCAGAACGGCGATCCCGTACGTCGCGGTGACCGCCCCGGCCAGGGCGGCGCTGACCCCGGTCGACTCGACGGCCGCGGGCAGCAGGGTGAGCCCCCCGAGCAGGATGCCGCCCTCGACGAACGCGAGAAGCAGCACCAGCAGAGCCCAGCGGGACCGGAACAGCCGGCCGAACTGGGCCAGCGGACCCTCGGGCGGGCGGCTCGCCGGTGGTTCGGGCAGCGCGCGCAGCAGGAAGGCCAGGGTGAGCGCGCACGCCGCCGAGACCAGGAAAGCCGCCCGCCACCCGGCCGCGGCGGCCAGCGCCCCGGCCCCGGCCGAGGCCAGGGCGGTGCCGAGGGCGACCCCGACCATCAGGTTGGTCACCTCGGTCTGGCGCCGTTCGCCCGGCACGGTGTCGCCGACGTAGATCAGGCTGGCCGGGACCGCCGCGCTGAACGCCGCGCCGGTCAGGGCCCGGGCCACCCCGAGCTGCCCGACCGTGGTGACCGCGGACGACCCGGCGGCCGCGACCGCCGCCGCGGTCAGGGTCAGGCGCAACGTGCGGACCCGCCCCAGCCGATCGGAGACGACTCCCCAGATCGGTTGCATGATCCCGTACGCGAGGAAGTAGACCCCGGCCGTCTGGACCACCGCCGCCAGGGGCACGCCGAGACCGGCGGCCAGGGCGATGAGCATCGGCGGCATGAGGAAGCGGTCCATCGTGCTCACGAACGTGGTGGCCTGCAGCAGGCGTACGGGGGAGGTCATTCCAGCGCCGCGGCGAGGGGATCGCCGTCGAGGGCCGGACCGAAGCGGCGGCGCAGGCCGACCAGCGTCTCCAGGGCGGCCCGGTCGACCTTGCCGTCGGCGACGAGACCGTCCTCCGGGCTGCGCAGCCGATCGAGGAAGCGGACGGCGAGCGGCTGGGGGAGTCCGAGCGCATCGACGGCCTCCACGATGACGATGTCGTCGTGCTGCCCGGCGACGATCTCGGCCGCGGTCGTGGTGAGCGCGTCGGCCAGCCAGGTGACCGGGCCGGGCTCGAGGGCCGCGAGAACGGCCCCGAGGTACGGGCCGCAGACCTCCGGCGTACGCGCAAGGGGTCGAAAGCCGGCCGCCTCGGCGTGCAGCTCGTTGCCGGCGTTGAGCATGGTCGCGTCGCACTCCCCGGCCAGCAGGGCCTGCAGACGGTTCGGGGTCGAGCCCAGCGTGACGATCTCGTAGTCGTCGCGGGCCAGCCCCAGGGACTCGGCCAGCGCGTACATGGCGAAAGCGAAGCCGGAACCGGGGACGTCGACCGCGAACCGGGCGCCCTTCCTGGCGGAGCCGTAGAGCGCGAGGCCCATGCCGCGGTCGATCGCCGCCACGATCTCGACCGGCGCGTTGACCCCGAGCGGGTTGACCGGGCTCCAGCGATACGCCAGCACGTTGTCAGGACTGGTCAGCACGGCGTCGTACCCGCCGTCGAGCAGCGTGCGGAACTGGGCCGGCGACGACGGCACCAGCGTCTCGACGACCTCGCGATCGAGGCGGCCGAGCCGGCGGGCGACGCGCAGCAGGACGGACGGGGTGAACGACCCGAGGCGCAGGGGCGGCGTCATGGCAAGCAGTGAACCGCACTCGATTGCAGTGAAGCAAGACTTGATTTACCTGCAACTCTTCGCACCATTGACACACACGTAACACCGTGGTCATCATCACAACGCAAACGATTGCGGCCCCGCTCACCCCTCCTGGAGGGCCAGATGATCGAGAAATCCGTCTCCCGACGATCCGTCCTTGCCGCCTCCCTCGCCGCCACGCTCAGCATCGGCCTGGCCGCGTGCGGCTCGCGTCCTTCCGAGAAGGCCGCCAGTGACACCGACAAACCCCTGGTCATCGGCATCTCGCTGCCGCTGACCGGCGACTTCTCCCAGCCCGGCACCGAGGCCAAACGCGGCTACGAGGTGTGGGCCGACCAGATCAACAAGGCCGGTGGCCTGCTCGGCCGCCAGGTGCAGCTCAAGATCGTGGACGACGCCAGCAACCAGGACACGGTAGTCAGCGACTACACCAAGCTGATCACCCAGGACAAGGTCGACCTGCTCCTCGGCACGTTCTCGTCGCTGCTCAACTACGCCGCCTCGGCCGTGGCCGAGAAGAACCAGATGGTCTTCGTCGAGCCGGCCGGCGGCGCTCCCAACATGTTCACCCGCGGCTTCAAATACCTGTTCTTCGCGCAGCCGGCCACCGCGCCGCACCAGGCCGACGTGTTCGTCGACTGGATCAAGTCGCTGCCCGAGGACCAGAAGCCGAAGACGGCCGCCTATCCGACCCAGGACGACCCGTTCGCGGCGCCGGTCATCGAGAGCATGCAGAAACAGCTCGAGGCGCTCGGCGTGCAGACCGTCTACCAGTCGACCTATCCCGCCGACACCACCAACTTCCAGGCCGTGGCCCAGCAGATGGCGGCCAAGAAGCCCGACCTGATCGCCCAGGGCGCGGTCTTCGAGGACGGCGTCGGTCTGGTCCGCTCGCTCAAGCAGCTGCAGTACTCGCCGAAGATCATGTTCCAGACGTCGGCGCCCAGCAACGCCGGTCAGTACAGCTCCGGTGTCGGCGTGGGCAGCACCGAGGGCGTGTTCTACACGGTCAGCTGGCACCAGGACGCCAAGACCCCGAAGAACGCCGAGTTCGTGACGGACTACAAGGCGAAGTTCGAGAACGCCGACCCGGCCGAGGACGCCGCCGACGCGTACGCGGCCGCCGAAGTCCTCGCCGCCGGTGTGACCGCGGTCGGCGCCGTCGACCAGGCCAAGATCGCCGACTGGTTGCACGCCAACGAGGTCACCACCATCCTCGGTCCGCTCAGCTGGGAAGCCACCGGCGAGCCGAAGGGCAAGTTCCTGCTCGGCCAGTGGCAGAGCGGCAAGGCCCAGGTGGTGGCGCCGGCCGAGGCGGCCACGACCCAGAACGTCGTGAACCCCAAGCCCGACTGGAAGTGAGCGGCTCATGGCCCAGTTCGTCCAGGCGCTCGCGCTCGGTGTGCTGATCGGCGGCATCTACGCCCTGATGGCCAGCGGTCTGACGCTGATCTTCGGGGTGCTGCGGATCGTCAACATCGCGCAGGGTGCGTTCCTCATCCTCGTCGCGACCTTCACGTGGTGGCTGTGGCGGGCGACCGGGCTCGACCCGATCCTCGCCTCGGTGATCACCGCCCCGCTGATGTTCGGGCTCGGGTGGGTGCTCTACCGGTTCGTGATCAGCCGCATCCGCGGGCAGGCGGCGTCGATGTCGGTGCTGCTGACGTTCGGCCTCGCCCTGGTCATCGAGGGCGTGCTGAACATCGTGACCGGCAACCGGTTCCGGTCGGCGACTCCCGCCTATTTCGAGGAGAGCTTCCGGCTGGGCGACATCCTGCTTCCCAAGGCACAGGTGTACGGCTTCCTGGCCGCCGTCGCCGTGCTCGGGGGGCTCTATCTGGTGCTCACCCGCACCTGGACGGGCCGGGCCATCCGCGCCACCTCCCAGAACCCGTCGGCCGCCGCTCTTGTCGGCATCGGCGCGACGGCCACCGCCGCTCTGGCGTTCGCGCTCGGCAGCGCCAGCGCCGGGGTGGGCGGGTCGATCCTCTCGGTCCTCTACCCGTTCTTCCCGGCCTCGCACTACGACTGGATCTCCCGGCTGCTCGGCATCGTCGTGCTCGGCGGCATGGGCAGCCTGCCCGGCGCCCTGTGCGGAGCTCTGATCCTCGGGCTGGCCGAGACATTGACGGCCACGTACGGGTCGTTGCAGTGGTCGACGCTGGTCTTCTACCTCGTGATCATGGTCGTGCTGCTGGTCCGTCCCCAGGGTCTGTTCGGCGCCCGGCTCAGGGAGGACGCAGCATGAACTTCCTGCGTCGCATTCCCCGGCAGCATCTGATCGCCGGCATCGTCCTTCTGCTGCTGGTGCTCTACCCGGTCGTCAACCCGTGGCAGCCCTACCCCCAGGGCGTCATGCTGATCGCGTTCCTGCTGGCCATCCAGGCATCCAGCTGGAACATCATCTCCGGGTACGCGGGATACATCTCCCTCGGGCACAGCATGTTCCTCGGCCTGGGTTCGTACACGGCGGCCATCATCGCCCTGCACACCGGCGTCAACCCGCTCTGGGTCGCCCCGCTCGGCGGTGTCACGGCCGTGGTCATCGCGATCGTGTTCGGCTCGGTCGTGCTGCGCACCCGCGGCCACGCCTTCGTCATCATCACCATCGCGCTGCTGCTGTCGGCCCAGATCGTCGCCACCAACTGGGACGGTCTGACCAACGGCTCGGACGGCATCACGCTCGAACTGCCGTTCTGGAGCGCCGACTTCCAGAACATCCCGTTCTACTACGCGTTCCTCATCCTGCTCGTGCTGACCGTGCTGTTCAGCGCGTGGATCGCCCGCACCAAGTTCGGCACCGGGCTGATCGCCATCCGCGAGGACGAGGGCAAAGCGGCCTCGATCGGGGTCAACACCACCGTCTTCAAGATCCTGGCGTACGCGGCCAGCAGCTTCTTCATCGGCGCGGCGGGCGGGGTGTACGCGTACTACCAGACCTTCCTCAACCCGGTGGGCGCGTTCGCCATCCTGGGCAGCGTCCTGATCGTCCTCTCGGCGCTGCTGGGCGGGCGGGGGTCGCTCTACGGGCCGGTGATCGGCGCGTTCATCGTCTCGCTGGTCAACGAGGCGGCGACCGTGTACGGCGGCAGCACCCAGTCCCGCGTGCTCATCCTCGGCCTGATCCTCGTCGCCGTCGTGCTGTTCCTGCCGGCCGGGCTGCTGCCCACGCTGCAGGCCGCCTGGCGTAAGCGGCACCCGGTCGAGACCAAGTACACCGACCAGACCGGGGCCCTGTCCCATCAGACCGTGGCCGTGGTCCGGGAGCGACTTCCCGACGCCCCCGTCACGCCGGGGCCGCTGCTCGAGGTGCGCGGCGTCTCGAAACGGTTCGGCGGGCTGGTCGCGGTCGACAACGCCGACCTGACCGTGGAACGCGGATCGATCACGGCGCTGATCGGGCCCAACGGCTCCGGCAAGACGACCCTGTTCAACCTGATCACCGGGAACATGCCGGTCGACTCGGGCACGATCACGTTCAACGGCAAGCGGATCGAGAAGCTGGCCCCCTGGACCCGCGGGCACCTCGGGCTCGGCCGCACGTTCCAGGTGACCCGGCTGTTCAAGGACATGACCGTGCTGCAGAACGTGGTCGCGCCGCTGCCGGACGGGCGGCTGCGGACCATGTTCGCCGACGCCGTCAGCGGTCACGAGGCCGCCCGGGCGCGCGACCTGCTCGGCGTCGTCGGGCTGGCCCGGTTCGCCGACCAGCGGGCGGGCGAACTCTCGTACGGGCAGCAGAAGTTGGTCGAACTCGCCCAGGTGCTGATGCTCTCGCCGGAACTGATCCTGCTCGACGAACCCGCCGGCGGCGTCAACCCGTCGCTGCTGGGCCGGCTCACCGGGGTCATCCGCGAACTCAACCAGGCCGGTGTCACGTTCCTGGTCGTCGAGCACAACATCCCGCTCGTGCTCGACCTGTGCGACCCGGTGCACGTGTTCGCCCGCGGCTCGTGCATCGCGTCCGGGCCACCGCAGCAGATCCGCGAGGACCCGGTGGTGCTCGACGCGTATCTCGGCGACGACTGGAGGCCGCAGGATGCTCACGCTTGAGAACGTCACCGCCGGCTACGGCAACGGCGGCAACGTGCTGCAGGGCGTCGACCTGCACTGCGCCGACAACACGATCACCTGCATCGTCGGCCCCAACGGCGCCGGCAAGTCCACGGTGCTCAAAGTGATCAGTGGGCTGCTGAAATGCCGTACGGGAAAGATCGAAATGGGTGGGGTGGCTCTGCACCCGCTGTCGCCCGACCGGATCCTGGCCCACGGGATCACCCAGGTGCCGCAGTCACAGGCGCTGTTCCCGGGCATGACCGTGCGCGAGAACGTGATGCTCGGCGGATTCATGATCCGGCGCGACCGCAAGCTGCTGGCCTCGCGGTACGCGTCGATCGTGGACCGCATCCCGATCGTCGCCGAACGCGCGGCCGACCACGCCGGCAACCTGTCCGGCGGGCAGCGCCGCATGGTCGAGATCGCGCGCTGCCTGATGCTCGACCCCAAGCTGCTGCTGCTCGACGAGCCGTCGCTCGGGCTCGACCCGCGCAGCCTGGCCGGGGTGGCGACGCTGATCCAGAGCCTCAACGCCGGTGGCACGACCGTGCTGCTGGTCGAGCAGAACGTGCGGCTGGGTCTCGGCCTGGCCACCCACGGCGTCGTGATGGAGGGCGGCAAGGTCCGTCTCACCGGGACCGCCGCCGAGGTTCGTGACCACCCCGAGATGGCTTCGCTGTATCTCGGCGGTTCCGCGCCCGCATCGCCTGTTTGGTCGTCGTCGCCGCCGGTTTCGTCGCCGCCTGCGTCACCCGCTTCGCCCGCGTCGTCCCAGAGGAGTAATTGAGATGTCGGAAAACCTCACCGTCGGCTGGATCGGCGCGGGACGGATGGGTGCCTCGATGGTGTCCCGGCTGGACCGCGCCGGTTACGCCCCCGTGGTTTGGAACCGGACCCGCTCCAAGGCCGAAGCCACCGGCTGCACCGTCGTCGACAGCATCGCCGACCTGCGTTCCCTGGACGTGGTGTTCACGATGGTCTCCACTCCGGCCGACCTGGAAGAGGTGCTGCTCGGGGAGGATGGGCTGCTCGCCGACCCCGCGTCCGTGCCCGCGGTGCTCGTCGACTGCTCGACGGTCTCGACCGAGTCGTCCGAGCTCGTACGTGCCGAATGTCTGTCCCGTGGTGTGGCGTTCCTGGCCGCCCCGGTCAGTGGCAACGGCAAGGTGGCGGCGGCGGGCAAGCTGTCGATCGCCGCGTCCGGTCCTGCGGAGACGTTCGACCAGGTCGAGCCGCTGCTCTCGGCGATCGGAAAATCGGTTACGTACGTGGGGGAGGGCGACGTGGCCCGCCTCGTGAAGATCTGCCACAACCTGATGCTCGGCGTGGTCACCCAGTGCATGGCCGAGATCACGGTCCTGGCCGAGAAGGGCGGCGTCTCCCGGGCGGCGTTCCTCGACTTCCTCAACGACAGCGTGATGGGCTCGGTGTTCACCCGCTACAAGTCGCCGGCCTTCGTGAACCTGGACTACACGCCCACGTTCACGCCGCTGCTGCTGCGCAAGGACTTCGACCTGGGGCTCGCGGTCGGCCACGAACTCGACGTGCCGATGCCGCTGGCCGCGCTGACCGCTCAGCTGGTGCAGCAGACCGTCTCCAGCGGCCGGGTCACCGAGGACTTCGCGATCCTGCTCGACCAGCAGGCGGCCGCCTCCGGTATGACCTTGAAGCCCGAGGACACCCAGGTCGACGACGGTCTCGGGAGCGAGTCATGAGCCGGCCCATCGCCGCCCCCGGGCACATGGCGGTCGACTACGAGGAGCGCATCAACTTCGACCGGCTGCGCCGCTACCGCCTCGAACGCGCCCAGAAGGCCCTGGCCGGCTCGGAGTGCGGCGCGTTCCTGCTGTTCGACTTCTACAACATCCGCTACACCACGCAGACGTGGATCGGCGGGGCGCTGGGCGACAAGATGACCCGGTACGCGCTGCTCACCCGTACGGGCGGGCCGACGCTCTGGGACTTCGGCTCGGCGGCACGCCACCACAAGCTGTACGCGCCGTGGCTCGACGAGTCCGACTGCCGCGCGGGCATGCTGGGGATGCGCGGCGCGATCGCCCCGTCGGCCGGGTTGATGGAGTCCGCCGTACGGGAAATCAAAGGAATGCTCGACGACGCCGGGCTGGCCGATGCGCCGGTCGGGGTGGACATCGTCGAACCGGCGTTCCTGTTCGAGATGCAGCGCCAGGGCCTGAAGGTCGTCGACTGCCAGCAGCTGATGCTCGACGCGAGGCTGATCAAGTCGCAGGACGAGATCATGCTGCTCAACCAGGCCGCGGCCATGGTCGACGGCGTCTACCAGGACATCGTCGAGGTGCTCAAACCCGGCATCCGCGAGAACGAGATCGTGGCGATGGCCAACAAGCGCCTGTACGAGATGGGGTCCGACCAGGTCGAGGCGATCAACGCGGTCAGCGGCGAACGCTGCAACCCGCACCCGCACAACTTCTCGGACCGCATCATCCGCCCCGGGGACCAGGCGTTCTTCGACATCATCCACTCGTTCAACGGCTACCGGACCTGCTACTACCGCACGCTCGGGGTCGGGCGGTCGACGGCGTCGCAGCGCTCGGCGTACAAGAAGGCCCGCGAGTGGATGGACGCGGCGATCGCGGTGGTACGCCCCGGCGTGGGGACGGACGAGATCGCGGCGGTGTGGCCGAAGGCGACCGAGTTCGGGTTCGAGAACGAGATGGCGGCGTTCGGCCTGCAGTTCGGGCACGGGCTGGGGCTGGGACTGCACGAGCGGCCGATCATCTCGCGCTTGAACAGCATGACGGCGCCGGTGGAGCTGCAGGTGGGGATGGTGTTCGCGCTGGAGACGTATTGCCCGGCCGACGACGGTTTCTCGGCCGCCCGCATCGAGGAGGAGGTGGTCGTGACCGCAGACGGCCCCCGGATCCTGACGTTGTTCCCCGCCGAGGATCTCGTCGTAGCCAACCCCTACTAGATCACCTGCAACTGGATCACCTGCAGCTGGATCACCTGCAACTGGCCCTACCCCACCACTCCCTGGGGGACGAGCCTCGGACAATTTATCACTTGTCAAGCCCCTCCCGAGGCCTGTCCACAGTGGCCGCTTGTCCACAAAGCCGTTTGACATTCTAGGAGAGCTACGAGTGGAGACTGATCTCTTCATCGGCGGCAAGTGGGTGCCGGCCGAATCCCGCTTCGACGTGCTCGACCCCGCGACCGGCGACGTGATCGCGTCGGTCGCGGACGGCACGGTCGACAACGCGCTCGCCGCCGTCGACGCCGCGTACACCGCCGCCGCCGACTGGGCCTCCACCGCGCCCCGGGTGCGTTCGGAGATCCTTCGTACGGCGTACGGGCTCATGACCGAACGCGCCGACGAGCTGGCCCAGCTGGTCAGCCTCGAGAACGGGAAAGCCCTCGTGGACGCGAAGGGCGAGGTGGCGTACGCGGCCGAGTTCTTCCGTTGGTACGCCGAGGAAGCCGTGCGGGCGGCGGGCTCGATCGCGACCGCCCCCTCCGGCGCGAACCGCATCCTGGTCACCCGGCAGCCGGTCGGCGTGTGTGTGCTGGTCACGCCGTGGAACTTCCCGGCCGCCATGGCCACCCGCAAGATCGGTCCGGCGCTGGCGGCCGGCTGCACCGTCGTCCTCAAACCGGCCAGCGACACCCCGCTCACCGCACTGGCCATGGCGGCGATCCTGGCCGAGGCCGGTGTCCCCGCCGGCGTGGTCAATGTGCTGCCGTCTCGCAGCTCGGGCAAGGTCGTCTCGGCGATGTTGCACGATTCCCGCGTACGCAAGGTGTCCTTCACCGGCTCCACCGAGGTCGGCCGCATCCTGCTCGCCCAGGCCGCCGACAACGTGGTGAACACGTCGATGGAGCTGGGTGGCAACGCGCCGTTCCTGGTCTTCGCCGACGCCGACCTGGACGCGGCGATCGAGGGCGCGATGATCGCGAAGATGCGTAACGGCGGCGAGGCCTGTACGGCCGCGAACCGCTTCTATGTCGAGGAATCCGTCGCCGCCGAGTTCGCCGCCCGCCTGACGTCCCGCATGTCCGCCCTGCGCGTGGGCCCCGGCGTCTCGCCCGACACCCAGGTCGGCCCGCTGGTCAACGAGGACACCGTCGCCAAGGTCGACTCCCTGGTCCAAGCCGCCGTCTCCGGCGGCGCCACGGCGACCACCGGCGGCGCCCGCCCTTCCGGAGCAGGCTTCTACTACCCGCCCACGGTGCTGACCGGCGTCTCACCGTCCGCCGCGATCCTCCGCGAGGAGATCTTCGGCCCGGTCGCGCCCATCGTCACGTTCACGTCGGAGGCCGAGGCGGTGGCGATGGCCAACGACACCGAGTACGGCCTGGTCGCGTACGTCTACACCACCGACCTCGCCCGCGGCCTGCGCGTGAGCGAGGCCATCGAGGCCGGGATGATCGGCCTGAACCGTGGCCTGGTCAGCGATCCCGCGGCCCCCTTCGGAGGCGTGAAGCAGAGCGGAATCGGCCGAGAGGGCGGCCACGAGGGCATGCTCGACTACCTCGAATCCAAATACATAGCCACCACCTGGTAACTCCCGAATCTGCTGAGCCCGGTGCACCGCTCCCGCACCGGGCTCAGCCTCAGCCCTCAGCCGGCCCGTTCCGCTCCGGTGTCGATGATCGAGACGGTGTCCTTGGCCGGGTCGGCCACATAGAGAGTGGTGCCGTCCGGGCTGAGCGCCATGCCTTCCGCGCTTCTACCCGCCCGTAGATTGCGAATCACCCGCCGCGACGTTGTGTCGGCGATCGCAATCTTGACCGAGTCGTCGCCGGCCGCGTACAGGCGTCGGCCGTCGCCCGAGACGATCAGGCGCGTCAACCTCCGGCGGCCGCTGATGCTGGCGACGACCCGGTCACGGGCCCGGTCGACGAAGGAAATCTCGGCTCTTCCGCCCACATAGAGGGCGTCCTTCGACACCGCCATGCCGGTCGGACCGGAGCCGACGTGAATCGACCGCATGACCTTGTTACGTGCGGTGTCGATCACCGAGACGGTTTCGTTCCAGAGCTGTGTGACGTAGAGCCGACGCCCGTCCGGCGAGACCGCGACCCCGTTCGGGGCGGCCACGGTGATTCTGGCGACGACCGTGTTCAGGCGGGTGTCGATAACGGCGATCCGGCTGGAGTCGAGATCGGAGGTGACGTACTCGATCACATAGGCGTGGCGCCCGTCCCGACTGATCGCGAGCTCGCCGGCTCTTCCGGTCAGCATCGTCCGGATGACCTTGCGGCTGGAGGTGTCCACGACGGCCAGGCCGGGCTCGATGAATCGGGTCACGTAGAGCCGCCGCCCGTCCGGGGACAACCGGAGATGAAGGGGCTGACCGCCGACCGGAACGGTGGCCGTCACCCGGCGCGTGGCCGGATTAACGACCGACACGGTGCCGGAGGCCGTGTTCGCGACATAGACGAACCGTCCGTCCCGGCTGACCGCCACATCGCTCGGATGGTCGCCGACCCGCACCGAGTCCGGAGCGAAAATTTCGTCGCGCAGCCCCACCACGGACCCGAGGCCGAGCGCGAGGACAACCACCACCGGCGCGATGATCGAGTTGCGGACGCGCCGCTTCGGCGGCGGCGACGGTTTCGGGGGACGCGGAGGCGAGATCCGCTCGGCGATGGCGCGGGCCTCGGCTCGGTCCTTCGTCGCCTGGTCGTGGTCGCCGCGGAGGTCGGAGATCAACGCCCGGTACCGAAAGATGTCGACCCGTTGTGATGCGTCGGCTTGCCGATCCGTGTGGAATTGCAGTGCGCAGGTGAGATCGTCGAAGGCAGCCTTAAGCTCGTTCTCCTGGTGATAGATGTAGGCGCGGATCCGGTCGGCGTCCACGCCGTTCTCCATGAAGATTGCCTCGGTCGCTTCATCGAGCGCCTCGGTGCGATTCCCGGTGAAGGCTTTGAGACGAGCCCGAGCGAGCAGGGCCTTTCGGTGGATCGCCGCGTCTTCGATCTCGGCCAGTGCGTCCACCTCCGTGATCGCCTTACGCAACCGGCCGGCTGCCTCGTAGATCACGGCTCGTAGCTTGCGTGCGGGGACCTCCCGTAGCCCGAGGCTCTCGGCCTGGTCCGCCGCCGCGACGGCTTTCTCGATCTGCCGGTCGCGCAGCAGCGCCTCGGCGAGAACGGCGTATCCCTCGGGCAGGTCCGGGAACTTCTCGGTGAAGGTCTTCGCGGCCTTGACGGCCTCGGTGGGACTGCCCTCGACGAAGACTTCGCGGAGGCGTTGTGCCTTCTTGATCAGACGGCCGCGACGCGAGGCACGAGCCACGGCCGTAAGAGCCAAGACACTTGATCCGGCATACAGATTGGGCGCCATGACGTCGCGCGGGACGTGGTTCCTCTTCTCCGCCAGCTTCTTCGCCCACGGATCGTTATCGGCGGCCTTAATCAGCGCCATGCCGCAGTTTCCACCCACGACGGAGGGGGAGGCATGGCCTGAACGGGCGACCCTGGCTGGGGCGGCGGGTCAGGTGTCGCGATCGATGGCGGCGACGATCGCCTCGGTGGTCAGCGGCAGATCACGCACTCTTACGCCGATCGCGGAGGCCACGGCGTTGGCGATGGCGGCGGCCGTCGGGCCCTGGGCGGCCTCGCCGGCACCGACGGACTTCTCCTCGCTGCCGAGCACCGTGACCTCGATCGCCGGAGTCTGCGAGAAACGCAGGATCGGATATGTCTCCCACGTATCGCTGGTGACCTGGCGCCGGTCGAAGCGGACCCGCTCGACGAGCGTCCAGCTGGCCGACTGCGTGGCGCCGCCTTCGATCTGATTGCGTACGCCGTCCGGGTTGACCACCAGACCGACGTCGACCGCGATGTGCAGCCGGCGCAGCCGCACCTCGGTTTCGGCCTCCACCTCGGCGACGACCGCGCAGTACGCCCCGCGGCCCTTGTAGCGCGCACAGCCCAGCCCGAGCCCGACGCCTTCGGGCAGCTCGCGTCCCCAGCCGGCCGCCTCTGCCGCGGATTCGAGAACCTGCCGTGCCCGTGGATCGCTGAGGTGCGCGAGCCGGAAGTCGAGCGGGTCACGGCCGGCTTCGAGGGCGGCCTCGTCCATGAATGACTCGATCGCGAACACGTTGAGGTGGGCGCCCAGGGCCCGCATCGCCGAGCTGCGCAGCGGCGACTCGATCAGCCGGTGACCGGTGACGCGGCGGCGGGGCAGGTCGTAGCCCGGCAGCGCGTTGCGGGTGCTGCCCGCGCCGGCTTCGGCGGGCGGGTCGACGGCGGCCGGATAGTCGGCCGGCGGATCGAGCAGGGTCGCCGAGAGCAGACCCGGAACGCCACCCGCGTAGCCCGGCCGCGCCGTGTGTCCCTGGCTGTAGACATCGTATTGCCACGACGACAACCGGCCGTCCGCGGTCAGCGTGCCGGCGACGTCGGCCGTCATCGCCGAGCCGAACGGCGCCCATGCCAGCTCGTCCTGACGGCTCCACAGCACCTGGACGGGCGTTCCCGGCACCGCGCGGGCCAGCAGCACCGCATCGAACGCCGCGTCGTCGGCCGCGTTGTGCCCGTAGCAGCCCGCGTTCTCGGCGTGCTCCACCCGGACACCCTCCGGCGCGAGCCCGAGCTCCCGGGCGATGGCCCGCCCCAGCAGGAAGATCCCCTGGCTGTGCGACCACACGTCGACCAGGTCGGCCGCTCGCCACACCGCGACGCCGCAGCTCGGCGCCATCGAGGCGTGCGCGATGAACGGCCGGCTGTAGGTCGCGCGCACCCGCGCACCCGCGGGCGGCTCTTCACCGTCGTCCACCACCGTGATCGTCTCGTGCGGCCCGGCCCGCAGGAACTTGTCGAGCTCGTCCTCATCGGGCAACGAGTCGTGCTCCGCCCATCGCGCCGCCTTCCGCACGACCTCGGCGGCCCGCACCGCAACAGCCTCGTCAGCTGCGAGAATCCCGAGAAAAGAGCCTTCCCGTACGAGCATCACGCCCGCGGGCAACGCCGGCTCGACCGAGAGCAGCCGAGCCCCGCGCGACGGTGGTTTGATCACACGCCCGAACATCTGCCCGGGCAACCGGACGTCCTGGATGTAGCGCGGCCGCCCGAACACCTTGTCCGGCAGGTCGAACCGCGGCACATCAGCACCCACGAACTCCCGCTCCGCCCGCAGCGGAACATCCGGATCAGCCGGCACTTCGAGATCAACCCGCCCGGCCCATTCCGCGTACGAGAACGAGACCGTCCCCGCTCCGGCCGTTCCCTCTGTTGTCGCGTCCGTTCCGGCCGTTCCCGGTGTGGCCGCGCGGACTGCGGCCGAGCTCGCGGCGGCTGCGAACAGTTCACGGACGTTGGCGGCGGCGACCCGCAGAGCCGAGCCCGAGTTCATGATCGACAGGCTGCCCGCGGTGAGCCCCTCGTCGGGACCGTCGGGGCCGGCCGGGAGCATCCTGATCGCTGCGATGTCGACGCCGAGCTGATCGGCGGCGATCTGCGCCAACGCCGTGACGATGCCCTGGCCGAGCTCGACCTTGCCGACCCGCACGGCGATCGTCCCGTCCGCGGCCGGTTGGATCCATCGCGCCAGGATCGGGTTCGCCGCGAGGCCGGGCGGCAGCTCAGCCATCTCCCTCACCTGCCGCCGTGGTTCCGGCTTTCACGACCGCGCGGATCATGCGCTGCTGGGCGCCGCACCGGCACAGGTGGCGGTCGAGGGCGGTGGCCACCTCGTGCTCGTCGGGGTGCGGCCGGCGTTCGAGGAGGGCCGCGGCCGTCATCACGATGCCGGTCACGCAGTAGCCGCACTGCGCGGCCTGCTCGTCGAGGAACGCCTGCTGCACCGGATGCGGCGTCAGGCCCTCGATCGTCACCACCGACTTGCCTTCGAGGGACCACACCGGCGTGTCGCACGACGGCACGGACACGCCGTCGACGTGGACGAAGCAGGCGCCGCACAGGCCCAGCCCACAGCCGAACCGGGCGCCCATCAAGCCGAGCTCGTTGCGTAACACGTACAGCAAAGGGGTCTCGGGGTCGGCCTCGACCCGGCGGGACTCTCCGTTGACCAGGAACTCGATCATCAGTCCTCCCCGAAGACCTCGGGATGCCGGTTGAGTTCTATCCGCGTACGGCGGATGTGCCCGGCCAGGAAACGCCCGGCGTCGACCTCGTCGCCACGGCCCAGCGCGTCCATCAGCAGGCGGTGTTCCGCGTTGACCACCCACCGCCGGCTCGGCCCGCTGAGATGCATGAACGCGCGCCGGTAGTACTGCGTGGAGTTCCAGAGCCGGGTGACCGTCGAGGTCAGGTGGTCGATGCCGCAGGCGCTGTAGGTCCGCAGGTGGAACTCGCGGTCGAGCGCGAGGAACTGCTCGACCTCGACGCCGGCCTCGATCTCGTCCTGGATCTCTTCGAGCCGCAGGAGGTCGCCGGGCGTCAAGAACGGCATGCTCTCGGCCAGGGCTAAGGGTTCCAGCTGCTCGCGCATCTTGTACATGACGTCGACCTCGTGCATGGAGAGCCACGGGACGCGGGCGCCCTTGTTGGGCTCGTGTTCGATCATGCCCTCGGCGGCCAGCATCTGCAGCGCCTCGCGCACCGGCAACCGGCTGGCGCCGAGCTGCTGGGCGATGTCTTCCTGGCGGACACGCTCGCCGGGCGCGATGTGGCCGCCGAGGATGGCCCGGCGCAGATGCTCGGCGACGCGCTGAGTGGCGACGGTCATCGGTGGCTGCCCTCGTCGCGGAAGAAGGCACGCCCGTGCGGGTAGGAGACCAGCTCGAATTGCATGCCCCATGGTGCCAGGAAATAGACCCAGCGCTGACCGTCATGCGGCCCGCGGCTCGCCGTGGGTTCGCCGAGCACCGTGACGTCGTGCGCCCGCAGGTGGGCGACGGCGGCGTCGAGGTCGTCGACATAGAGCGCCACGTGGTGGCCGCCGATGTCGCTGTTGCGCGGCGGCTCGCGGCGCTGACCGGGGCATGTGTAGGAGAAGACCTCGAAGACGGCCTGGCCGCCAAGCCGGAAGAAGCGGTTTTCCGGCACGGTGGCCCGCGGATGCACGTTGAGGTGGTCGGCCATCCACGTGCCCTCGTCGGAGAACGGGCCCAAGGAATAGAGGTATTCGCAGCCGAGCACGTCGACCAGGAAGCGCTGGGCCTCGTCGAGGTCGGGCACGGTGAAGCCGATGTGGTCGAGCCGCTGCAGCCCTGGCATACCCATGGTCGGCACCTCCTGTTGGATCCAATCGACCGTACCGCTCCCGCAGCCGCTGAGGAAAGTCCGGATCAGGGGTGGAAATTGGATCCAATGCATGGCAGCCTGAGCGGGAACGAAGGAGGCCCCCGATGCCGGAACTCCACCCGCTGCACCCCGACGCCCCGTGGACCGAACTGGTCACCACCGACGCCGACTGGGACGCGGCCGACCCTGCCCTGCTCGCCGCGATGTTCCACCAGCTGGTGCTCGTGCGTGCGTTCGAGGAATACGTGCTCGAGCTCGCCTCGGCGGGCCTCGTGCACGGGCCGGCCCACTCCAGCATCGGGCAGGAGGGAGGCGCCGTCGGGTCGGTCCTCGCCCTCGCCCCGGGCGACGAGGTCAACGGCTCCCACCGTGGCCACCACCAGTTCCTGGCCAAGGCGCTGCAGCACGTGGCGCCCAAGGGCTTCGACCTCACCGCCGAGCTGCCCGACGAGATCCGTACGGTGCTGCTCCGCACCCTCGCCGAGATCTGCGGGCTCGCCCGGGGTTACAGCCACGGCCGTGGTGGCTCGATGCACTTGCAGTGGAAAGAGGCCGGGGCGATGGGTACGAACGCCATCGTCGGCGGTGGAGTTCCGCTCGCGGCAGGCTTCGCCTGGGCCGGTCGCCAGGCCGGCACCGACGCCGTCGCGGTGACGTATTTCGGCGACGGCGCCGCCAACATCGGCTCCACGCTCGAGACATTCAACCTGGCCGCCGCCTGGCGACTGCCGGTCTGCTTCTTCGTCGAGAACAACCAGTACGCCGTTTCGACCAGCGTCGCCGAGGCCACCGGCGAGCCCCGCCTGTCGGCCCGCGGGCCGGGGTTCGGCATCGCGAGCTGGCGCGTCGACGGTCAAGACCCGCTCGCCGTCCACCTGGCGATGCGCGACGCCGCCGCCCACATGCGCGAGGGCCGCGGCCCGACGCTCGTCGAGGCCGACACTTATCGCTACTTCCACCAGAACGGCCCGTTCCCGGGCAGCGCCTTCCGTTATCGCACCAAGGAGGAAGAGGCGGAATGGCGCGCCCGTGACCCGATCGAGCTCGTCGCCTCCCACATGATCCGGCGCGGCCTGCTGACCGCCGAGTCCCGGGAAGCGGCCGCGTCGGCGGCCAAGGCGGCCATGAGCGCGGCCGGTGACGTGCTGCTCGAACCGAAGCCCGGCGGCAAACCGGGGGAGCGGCAGATCCGTCCCGCCGAGTGGCCCGATCCCGCCTTCGTCGACGTCGGCGTGCGCGGCGACCTCAGCGAGTTCGACGGCGCCCGACTGGCCGGTGGCGACATCGCCGTCCACGAGGTCAAGTTCATCGACGCGGTCGCCGAGGTGATGCGCCGTCGCATGACCGAAGACGACCGCATCGTGGTCATGGGCGAAGATGTGCACCGCCTCAACGGCGGCACCAACGGCGCCACCAAGGGGCTCAAGGCCGCCTTCCCCGACCGCATTCTCGGCACTCCCATCAGCGAGAACGCGTTCACCGGCCTGGCCGGCGGCATCGCGCTCGACGGCCGGTTCCGGCCGGTGGTCGAGTTCATGTACGCCGACTTCATGTGGGTCGCCGCCGACCAGCTCTTCAACCAGGTCGGCAAGGCGCGGCACATGTTCGGCGGTGACGGCCCGGTGCCTCTGGTGCTGCGCAGCAAGGTCGCGACCGGATCCGGGTACGGCTCACAGCACTCGATGGATCCCGCGGGCGTGTTCGCCACGGCGCCCGGGTGGCGGATCGTCGCGCCCTCCGACCCGTACGACTACGTGGGTCTGATGAACGCGGCGCTGCGCTGTGAAGACCCGGTGGTCGTGATCGAACACGTCGATCTCTACAACAGCACCGGCCCCGGCCCGGTTGACGACTTCGACTACCACCTGCCGGTCGGGCGGGCCGCGGTGCGCCGCAGCGGCGAGACGGTGACCGTGGTGGCCTATCTGTCGATGGTCGCGGAGGCGCTGGCCGCCGTGGACGAGTCCGGAGTGGACGCCGAGGTGATCGACCTGCGCTGGCTCGACCGGGCGAGCCTCGACTGGGAGACGCTCGGCGCCAGCATCCGCAAGACCAACCGGGTGCTCGTCGTCGAGCAGGGGCCGGTCGGGACCTCGTACGGGGGATGGCTCTCCGACGAGATCCAGAGGCGGTTCTTCGACTGGCTCGACGCGCCGATCGAACGGGTCACCGGCGGGGAGGCGTCGCCGAGCATCAGCAAGGTGCTGGAACGGGCCGCCTATGCGCGGCGCGAAGAGGTGGCCGAGGCGTTGCGGCGGGTTTCGGGCGAGATCGGTGGGGAGGCGTGAGATGGCGAGCCTGCTGAGGATGCCCGAGATCTCCGCCAACATGATCGAGGCGGTGCTCAACGAGTGGCCCGTCGCCGAGAACACGGCGTTCGCAGCGGGTGATCCGATCGCCACGGTCGAGACCGACAAGGCCGTCGTCGACGTGCCCGCCGAGAGTGACGGCGTGCTGGTCCGCTTTCTGATCGAGCCCGGCAAGGCGGTCTCGGTGGGCACGCCGATGGCCGTGCTGGCCGCACCGGGCGAGGTCATCGACGATGTCGACGCGCTGGTCCAGCGGCTCGTCGGCGGGTCGCCCCCGACGGCCGACGAGCCGACCCCGGCCGGCGCCCGCGAGGTGACGCAGGACGCCGAGCCCGCCGCGCAACTCGATGCGGCCGAGGCCGGAAACGTTGCGGGGCAGCGGATTTTCGCGAGCCCGCTCGCGCGCCGGCTCGCCCGGGACAACGGTTTCCGCGTCGAAGATCTGCGAGGGACAGGACCGAACGGGCGCATCGTCCGCGACGACGTCCGCCGGGCGGTGGCCGCCCGCGAGGCCGCCGGGAGCACCGAGCCCGCCGCCGCGAGCACTGTCGCGGGCGCTGACGTCATCTCACCTGCGGGCGCGGGGGCTGGGGCGGTTGTGGCGGGGGCGGGGTATGACGAGGTTCCGCACACGCGGATGCGGCGGGCCATCGCTACCCGGCTGGCCCAGGCGGCGCGCGAGACGCCGGTGTTCACGATCCGGGGGAGTGCCCGGGTTGATGCGCTGCTGGCGTTGCGGGCCGAGCTGAACGCGAACGCCGGGGTCAAGATCTCGGTGAACGATCTGGTGGTCGCGGCGGCGGCGCGGACGCATGCGGCGATTCCTGAGATGAACGCCGTGTGGACCGAGAGCGCGGTCCGGCGGTTCCACGATGTTGACGTCTCGGTTGCCGTCGCCACGGAGAACGGGCTGGTCACGCCGGTTGTCCGGGGGGCTCAGCGGCTGACCGTGTCGGCTCTCGCGAGCGTGAGCGCCGACCTGGTCGGGCGCGCCCGCGACGGGAAACTGCGGCAGGACGAACTGGAGGGCGGGACGCTCACCGTCACCAACCTCGGCGTCTTCGGCACCGAGGAGTTCAGCGCCGTGATCAACCCGCCTCAAGCGGCGATCCTGGCCGTGGGCGCGGCCCGGCCCGAAGCCGTGGCGGTTGACGGGCAACTCGGCGTCGCCACCGTTCTGCGGGTGACGCTCTCTGTCGATCACCGTCCGGTCGACGGCGCTCTCGCCGCTCGCTGGATGGCCCATTTCCTCGGGCTGCTCGAGGCCCCGGTCCGCATCCTGGTCTGACGGAGGTTCCCGTGCCCGACTCCGCTATCGAAACCGCCCTCGCCCACTGGGGGCCGCGCCTCATCCAGAACGGCGTCGACTACAACGACCTGATGGCGACGGTCGCCCGCACCGACAGCTGGGACGACTGGCTGCCGCAGTGGAACCGGACCGCCGACGAGCAGGCCGAATTCGCCCGCGAGGCCGACGCCACGGGTCACACGCTCACGGCCGGTCAGGCGTGGCGGCGGGCCTCGGTGAACCGGCACTTCGGCAAGTTCGTCTGGATGGTCGACCTCGACCTGGCCGCCGAGGCCACCCATCGGTCGGTCCAGGAGACGATCACCGCGTTGGCCCGGCTCGACCCGAGCGCCGAGCGGCTGGAGGTTCCGCTGGGCGAGGGGCGGGCCTTCGCCAACCTGCGGCGGCCTCCGGGTGCCGAGCGTCCGCCCTACGTGGTGGTGATCCCGGGGCTTGACTCGACCAAGGAGGAGTTCTTCTACTTCGAGCAGTCGTTCCTCGACCGTGGCCTGGCCACGGTCTCGCTCGACGGGCCCGGCCAGGGCGAGACCGGGCTGGTGCTGCCGATCCGCCCCGACTACGAGGTCGCCCTGACGCCGCTGCTCGACCTGCTGGCCGCGCGCACCGACCTCGACCACGACCGCATCGGGGTGGCCGGCGTGAGCCTGGGCGGCTACTACGCGCCCCGGGCCGTCGCCCACGAGCCCCGGGTCGCCGCGGTGGCGGGCATCAGCGGTCCGTTCCGGTTCGGGGACATGTGGGACGACCTGCCGCCGATGACCCGTCAGACGTTCACCGTGAAGTCCGGCGCGCGCGACGAGGAGGAGGGCCGCCGCATCGCCCTGACCCTCGACCTGACCGGGGTGTGCCGGCAGATCAGCGTTCCCGCGCTCTACATCACCGGCAAGCTCGACCGCCTGATCCCGTGGCAGCAGACCCAGCGCCAGGCCGACGAGACCCCGAAGGGCACGTTCGTCAACTTCCCCACCGGCAACCACGGGGTCTCCAACCTGCCCTCCAAGGCCCGCCCGATGATCGCCGACTGGATGGCCGACCAGCTGGCCGCCCCCACCACGACCGCATAAGCCCACTCGCGCCGCCGCGCCCCGAGCTGGGGTCGCGGCGGTCTTGCGTGCTGCGGCTGGTCTCGCGCTCGGGTGGTGTGGCGCGCGAGGGGTCGTGGCGGTCGTGGGTGGGCGCGGCGGTTGGTCCCGCGCTCGGGTGGTGTGGCGCGCGAGGGGTCGTGGCGGTCGTGGGTGGGCGCGGCGGTTGGTCCCGTGCTCGGGTGGTGTGGCGCGCGCTGGAGTCGTGGCGGTCGTGCGTGCGCGCTGCGGGTGCGGTCGTGACCAGGTTCGCGATGGGATCGAGCGGCGCGGAGGCTCTGGTGCGGGCCGTTGCGGGGCCGGCCGACCTGAAGTGGCTCGTGAGGGCGAACGGCGGCGATCACGCTGAGCCGGTAGAGGGCCAACCCTCACACCGGGGCGAAAGCGGTCGATAAGGAGAGGACGCCCGTCGCCCAACCTGAGGGACCCGAGCATGATGCCTACCGGCCGCCGCCGATGGATCGGCTTCGTGCTGGTGCTGGCGCTCGTGGCCGGTGGGTCGGCCGCCTCGTGGCTGGCGATGCTCGAGGTGAGCGAGGTGCAGCAGCGTCACGCGGGCCTGCTGATGGACCACAACGCCGACGCCATCCAGCGGGCGGTCGCCAACGAGGCCTCCCGCTACACCGAGACCCTGGCCGACCTCAGCGCCGCCGCGGCCGCGCAGAGCACGTTCACCTCGGAGGACTTCGAGGTGATGACCTCGCGGCTCAACCGGGAGCGGCTGCCCGGCGCGAGCGCGGTCAGCTTCGTCGTGCAGTCCCAAGCCGGCGAGGCGGCAGAGACGCAGAAGTACTGGCGGGAGCGCGGCGCGAGCCACCTGCGCCTGCGCACCGCCGGGAGCGCGGACCAGCACTACTACCTCATCTTCAGCCGGGCCCTCGACACCGTGACACCGGACGTCGGGCGCGACCTCAGCGCGGCCGAGGAGCCGTCGGCGGCGCTGCTCTTCGCGCGGGCCAGCGGTTCGATCACGGCCAGCCACCCGTACGTGCTCCTCAAGGACCGCAAGCTCCCCTCGGGCCGGCAGCAGCGGTCGTTCCTGCTGGCCGCCCCGGTCTTCCGGGCCGTCGGCGTCACCGGGGCCTCGTCGGGCGAGTTCATGGGCTGGATGGTGCTTTCGATGCGCGGGCACGACTTCGTCGAGGAGACCCTGCAGGCGTACGCCGGTGAGCTGGTCAAGGTGACGCTGAGCGACCTGGACGGGACCGCCGCCACCGCTGTCGCCTCGACCACCGCGCCCGCCGCCTCGCTGCGCGACCCCGGGCTGCGCCGTGTGCGGACCGTGCGGGTCGGCGAGCGGGACTGGCAGATCTACGTGCAGCCGACCGACCGCCTGCTCAGCGACACCGACCGCCGCCTGCCCGGCGCCACGCTGGCGATCGGGTTGTTCGTCACGTTCCTGGCCGGCGGGCTGGCCGACTCGCGGCGGCGCGCCCTCAAACGGGTCGACCTGGCCACCTCGGCCCTGCGCAGCGACATCGAGCAGCGCAAGGCGGTCGAGGCCCGGCTGCGCGAGAGCGAGGACCAGCTCCGCCACCTGGCGTTGCACGACACGCTGACCGGGCTGGCCAACCGGGCCCTGTTCAACGAGCGTCTCGCGCATGGTCTGCGGGCCCAATCCCGTACGGGGGAAGCCCTGGCCGTGTTCTTCATCGACCTCGACGGGTTCAAGGCGGTCAACGACGGGCTCGGCCACAGCGCCGGCGACCTGTTGCTGATCGAGTCGGCGCGGCGGCTGGAACTGTGCGCCCGGTCGAGTGACATCGTGGCGCGGCTCGGCGGCGACGAGTTCGCGATCCTGGCCGAAGGGCTGTCCGGCGCCGAGGACACCGAGGCCATAGCGGAACGGATCGTCCGGAGCCTGCGCACCCCGTTCGACCTGGAGGGACAGCCGGTCACGGTCAGTTGCAGCGTCGGCGTCGCGGTGCAGGAACCCGGCGTCCCGGCCCACGCCGAGGCGCTCGTCCAGGCCGCCGACGAGGCCATGTACGCGGCGAAGTCGGCCGGGAAGAACAGGTACGAAACCAGGCGGTACACGCATGTACCACCCGCCGAGCGAGCCGGACTACCGTCTGTTTCATGACGCTACGCAGCAGCGCCGGCTCCCCGGTCGGCGCCCGGATCCGGGCGCGCCGGCTGACGCGGGGCTGGAGCGTCCGGTTCGCGGCGAGCCGGGCCGGGATCTCGCACGCCACCTGGAGCCGGATCGAACGGGGGCTGCAGGCGGCCGACAACCGGTTCACGCTCGGGGCCATCGCCGAGGCCCTGGAATGCTCGCCGTCGGAACTCGCGGGCGCACCCGTGCCGGCCGCCGACCGTCAGGCCCTCGCCGGCGTCGAGGCCCTCCGGCAGGCGCTGATCGACATCGACCTCAGCGAACCCGCCGACCGGGTGGCGCCGCCGCTGGACGATCTCGCCCGCACCGTCGACCTCGCCGAGTCGCTGCTGCAGGCCTGCGACTATGCGGGCGCGACCCGGCTGCTGTGTGAGCTGCTGCGCGACCTGCACGCCGAGACCGCCGGGCCGGAATCCGGGCGCGCGCTGCGGCTGCTCTGCGTCGCCGCCCACGTGGCCTCCTCGTCCCTGCGCAACCTCGGTCTGCCCGCCGATGCCTGGGTGGCCGCCGAGCGCTGCCAGGAAGCGGCCGATGCCGCCGCCGATCCGGTGTTGCGGGGGTTCGCGGCGTACACGCGGGCCAGTGCCGCCTCGGTCGCCGGCTCGAACCAGCGGGCCTTGACGCTGGCCGAGCGGGCCGCCGACGACCTGGGCCGGCACGTCGCCCGCACCGGTGGG
This sequence comes from Paractinoplanes ovalisporus, assembly GCF_016834655.1. Classification (GTDB taxonomy): domain Bacteria; phylum Actinomycetota; class Actinomycetes; order Mycobacteriales; family Micromonosporaceae; genus Actinoplanes; species Actinoplanes ovalisporus. The sequence goes on along the minus strand of NZ_JAENHP010000001.1, from coordinate 593,536 downwards.
GCCGAGGTGCTGGGCGCCCTGCACCTGATGTGTGCGCTGGCCAGCCAGGGTGCGGGCCGTCTGGACGAGAGCCGCGCGTGGTCGTCCGGGGCCGCGGTGCTGGCCGCCCGCACCGGCGAGACGAAGACGCTGGGCCTGTTCTTCGGCCCCACCAACGTCGACATCTGGCGGATCAGCATCGAGGTCGAGGACGGCGACCCCGGCCATGCGGTGCAGATCGCGCGACGCACCAGTCCGGGCGCGCTGCCGGTCGGCCTCCGGCAGGTTTTCCTGTACGCCGACACGGCGCGCGCCCTGACTCAGCTCTCCGGGCACGACCGGGAGGCGGTGCGGCTGCTGCTCAACGCCGAACGGATCGCGCCGCAGCACGTGCACCGGTCGGCCGAGGTGCGGGATGCCGTGCACACGTTGCTCGGCCGATCCCGCCTGCGGTCCGGCGGCGCCGAGCTGCGAGCCCTCAGCGAGCGGATGCAGGTCGCCTGACGTTCGTCATCATGCGTATGCCGGTTGCCTCACCCAAGCCGGCCCGCGGCTTCAGCGAACGAATGCGGGTCGCCTGATCCCCATCAGCAGGCCGGTTCCGGTCAGCCAGCAGACGGCGACGAACAGCACGGCCCGCTCGACCAGCGCCCCGAAGTCGCTGCGTCCCACGAACAGCATCAGCAGCCCCAGAACCGCGCCGAGCGGAACGGTCACGGCCACCGCGACTCCGGCCAGGCGGGTGACGGCCGTACGCAGGTCGGAGAGCCACACCAACGCCATCGCCCCGGCCAGCACGAGCATGCCCAGCACACTGGCCGCCGCATGCACCACATCGGCGAACGTGGTCGGCTCGTACGGCGGCAACGGGCACCGGTCGGTGCAGGCCACCAGCCCCGAGGTCGCCGCCAGCCCCGCCGCCACGACCATCGCCGTCGAAGCGAGCCGTAGTTCCCGGAGCGCCTGCCCGATCAGCGCCACACCCGCTGCGAGCAGGACCAGACCGAAGCGGTACGGGATCGCGTACGGCTGCCCGGCCGTCCCCGCCTCACTGACGTACCCGTCCCACCAGCTGCCGTCGGGCGCCACCAGAGCCACCAGCATCACCACGGCCCCCGTCACCACGGCCGCCGCCCCACCGATCCCCGCGCCCCTGGTCATGCCCCCATCATGATCGATAGCCGGCCACGGGTGCGGCGGCCGGGTGGAGGTGCCGCTGGAAGAAGCGGATCGCGCTCGCCGCCTCGAACCGGGGCAGGCCGGTGTGCCCGCCCGGGTTGACGTGCAGCGACTTCTCCTCGGAGCCGAGAGCGTCGTACGTGGCCAGGCCGGCCTCGCGCGGGATGAACTCGTCGTCCCACTGCAGCGTGAACTCGATCGGCGCCACGATCGTGCGCGCCCGCTCGTCGTCGATGGTGGCCAGGCCGACCGCTCCGGCGGTGATGCGCGGTTCGGCCGCCATCAGGGCGAGGCCGGTCGCCCCGCCCAGCGACACACCCCAGAACCCGACCGGACCGTCCGGCGCGAGGAGGTCGATGGCGGCGCGCCATTCGGGAACCGCCCGCGCCGCCACCTCGGCGTTGCGCTCGGCGACCCGTTCGGGCGGCCCCGGCACCGGTGATCCGGGCCCGCCGCGACGCTCCCCGTGGCCGGGTGCGTCGAGCGCGGCCACCCGGAAGCCGGCCTCGACGAGCATTGCGGCTCGCCCGGTCACCGCCGGCGCACTTCGATGCTGGCCACCGCCGTGGGCGACGAGCACGAGCGGCCCGTCTCCCCACAGTGTGCCGCGAACGGAATTGTCGACCAGAAAAGTCTGCATGACGTGCCCTTCCGAAATGCCGTTGGGGCACTCCTCAGGGCTGAACGAACGCGTTCACCCGGGGGAGCACCCGACCACCTGCAGCGTTGATCGGTCTCACCTCCTCGGGTCGCGGTTGCCGCCGAACCCTACCAGTGACAGCATCCGATGGGTGGCCGACGCGGCGGGCAACGAGTTGCTGGAGTTCACCGCGGGCACCGAGGCCGACGTGACCCGCCGCGACGACGGCATTCCGCTCCCGCTCGCGCTTGTCGTGGCCCGGCACCACGGCCTGACGCTGCTCGTGCTGAACCGGGCCCGCCGGCAGTGGGAACTGCCGGGCGGCATGCTCGATCCCGGCGAGACCCCGAGGCAGGCGGCGCTGCGCGAGTTCGCCGAGGAGACCGGCCAGCCTGAGCCCAGTCTGCTCTACGCGGGCCGGGCCAAGTTCCGGCTGATGCCCGACCGGCGCCTCGAATACGCGGCCGTCTACACCGCCACCCAGCCCGTACGCACACCGTTCGTCCCGACCGACGAGATTGCCTGCCTGCTCTGGTGGGACGGCACCCCGCTCCCGGACATGGCCGCGCTGGACGCCGAGATCTGCGTGCGGGTGAGCGCCCGGATATAAAGGGGGACGTGAATCCGACGGTCCGGTTTGTGCCCCTGTCTCCGGTCGCGCTCGAGGCGCTGCTCGCGGGTGATCTCGACAAGGCCCGCGCGGCCACCGGCGTACCTCTGGGGGAATGGTTCCTCTCCGACGAGGTGACGTGGCTGTGGCGGATGCGGCTCGACCAGATCGCCGGGGACCCGCGGGCGGCCGACTGGATCGCGCGGGCGGCGGTGTCCGTCCCCGACGGCACGGTGGTGGGCTCGGGCGGCTTCCACGGCCCGCCCGACGCGGACGGCATGGTCGAGATGGGTTACAGCACCGATCCGGCCTTCCGGCGCCGGGGGTTCGCCAAGGCGATGGTCACCGAGCTGCTGCGCTGGGCCGCCTCCGAACCCGAAGTGCGCACCGTACGGGCGAGCATCAGCCCCGGCAACGACGCCTCGCTGGCGACGATCGCCGGGTTCGGCTTCGCGCACGTGGGGGAGCAGTGGGACGAGGAGGACGGAACCGAGCTGCTCTTCGAAAGGGCCGTTGGTCCCGACCGGGCCGGGACCTGACGCTCTGCCGTGACGTGACCGCCGGCTGAAGGATGGCGGCATGAGCGAGCGGGTCATTGTGGTCGCCACCGATGGGATGCCGTGCGGCAGCGCCGCCGTCGAGTGGGCCGCCTCGGAGGCGAGCATTCGCGGGTGCGCGCTGCGGATCGTGCACGCCTACACCTGGGACCGGCGCGAGTCGCAGTTCGACATCGGCAACGAGGACGTCGACGTGGCCCGGGTCCTCGCGGCCGCGGTCGTCGACGACGCCTACCAGCGGGCCCGCGCCCTGGCCCCCGACGCCGACATCTGGACCGACACGCTGATCGGCCCGCTGCTGCCCCGGCTACTGGAGTCCTCGCGCACCGCCGAGATGCTGGTCGTCGGGGGCGAGGTCGTCCGGGACGCGCCGTGCCCGGTTGTCGTCGTGCGTTCCGAGCGGCATCCGGTGGCATGACTCGCCCCAGCCGGTGTCGAACTGTGGCGTCGAGACCGCCGGCCAACCCCGGTCGCGGCCGGGGCGAGGGTCGCGTGGCAGGCTCTAGCGGTGAGTTCACCCGTCGACGCCGACATCGTGCTGGTCGGTGGCGGCGGCGCGGCCTCCCTCGTGCTCGCCGCACTGGGCCGGCAAATGCGTTCCCGCGTACGGGTGGCGGTCGTCGACCCGGTGCACAAGCGCGGCCAGGACCGCACGTGGGCGTTCTGGGGTTCACCCGGCACGTTCCTCGACCCGTTGCTGAGCGCGAGCTGGGACGAGGTCGACGTGGTGACACCGGCCGGACGCCGTGCCCTGCGGTTGCAGCCGCTGCGCTACGCGATGCTGCGGTCGGCCCCCCTCTATGAGCTGGCCGACCGCAGCGCCGACGCGGTCCGGATCACCGCGCCCGCCGGCAGTGTGACCGACGACGGGGAACGGGTGCTCGTCGCCGACCCGGACGGGACTCCGCTCGTACGGGCGAACTGGGCTCTTGATTCTCGACCGCGGCCCCCGCGCCGGGCCGGCCGCACGAACTGGTTGCAGCACTTCCGTGGCTGGTGGCTGGAGTCGGACCGGCCCGTGTTCGATCCCGGCCGGGCCGTGCTGATGGACTTCCGGACGCCGCAACCCGCGCGCGGCGTGTCGTTCGGGTACGTGCTTCCCGTCAGCGACCGGTTCGCGCTGGTGGAATACACCGAGTTCTCCCCGGCGCGGCTCGGCGACCGCGAGTACGACGTGGCGCTGCGCCGCTACTGCGACCTGCTCGGCCTCAACGTGGCCGCGATGCAGGTCCGCGAGGTCGAGGACGGTGTCATTCCGATGACCGACGGTCCGTTCGAATCCCGGCCGTCCCCGCGCGTGGTCCGGCTCGGCACCGCGGGCGGCGCCACCCGCCCGTCGACCGGATTCACGTTCTCGGCGATGGCCCGTCAGGCCGACCGGATCGCCCGCGAGGTCGCCGCCGGCCGCCCGCCGCTGCCGGAACCGCCCTATCCGGCCCGCCACCTGTGGATGGACGCCGTGCAGCTGCGCGCCCTCGACCGGGGGCTGGTCGACGGGGTGGCGTTCTTCGACCGGCTCTTCGACCGCAACCCGCCCGACCGGGTGCTGCGTTTCCTCGACGGCACCACCTCGGTCACCGAGGATCTGCGCCTGATGGGGTCGTCCCCGCTGCTGCCCATGATGCGAGCAGCGGCGGGGGACTTCGTCGACCGTCTCAGGCCGGGCTGACGCTTCAGGTCGGCTGATGCTTCGGGCCGGGCTGACGCTTCGGGTCGGGCTGACGCTTCAGGTCGGGCTGACGCTTCAGGTCGGGCTGACGTCCACCAGTACCTTGCCGACCGTTCCGCTCTCGACCGCCCGGTGCGCGTCGGCCGTTCCCTCGAGCGGGAACCGGACCAGCGGCAGGCCGTGCTCCTCGCCCACCGGCAGCGCGCCGTCGCCGACCGCCGCCGCGACGTCCTCGGCGGCTGCGGTCAGGGCCTGCGCGCCAACCGTGTAGAGCACCAAGAATTGGAAGCGTGTGTTCAGGTTCATGTTCTGCCGCACGTCCAGCTCGACCGCCTTGCCGCCGTCGTTCGCGTACGTGGCGATCGTGCCCCGCGTACGCAGGACGGCCAGGTCGAGCGCGAGGTTGGCCCCCAGCGCGACCTCGGCGACGATGTCGACGCCGTCCGGGGCGTGGCCGCGGATCTCGGCCACCGGGTCACCCTCGCGGTAGTTGACGACGTGATGGGCGCCCGCGTCGACGGCCAGCCGCGCCTTCTCGGGCCCGCTGATCGTGCTGATGACCGTGGCCCCGGCCCACCGCGCGAGCTGGATCACCGCGTGCCCGACCGCGCCCGCCCCGCCCGCGGCCAGCACCACCTTGCCGTCGAGGGCACCCGGGCGCAGCCGGTTCGGCCCGTCCTCGGCGACGGTGAGCGCGCGGTGGGCCGTGAGGGCGGGCACGCCGAGCGAGGCGCCCAGCTCGAAGCCCGCCGCCTCCGGGAGCGGGACGGCCCGGTCGGCGGGCACGACGGTGTATTCGGCGGCGGTCCCGGTCGGGCGGCCCGCGGTGGCCATGAACAGCCAGACCCGCTGGCCGATCCGCGCTGCGTCGACCCCGTCACCCACCTCCTCGATCACGCCGGCCCCGTCGAGGTGGGGCGTGACCTCGGGGAACTGTTTCGGGTTGGTGGCACCGGCCCGGGTCTTCCAGTCCGTCGGGTTGACGCCCGACACGGCCACGCGGACGAGCACCTCACCCGGGCCCGGTTCCGGCACGTCCCGGTCGACGAGCTGAAGCACCTCGGGCCCGCCGTTGTCGCTGTAGATGATGGCCTTCATCCCCCGATTCTGACCCCATGCCCGTCCGCGCACGAGGCGGCCGCCGTCCGTGCACGCGATGACCGTTCGGTTCGTGCACGCGATGAGCGTTCGGTTCGTGCACGCGATGAGCGTTCGGTTCGTGCACGAGATGAGCGTTCGGTTCGTGCACGGGGTGGGCGTTTGGTTCGTGCACGGGGTGGGCGTTCGCTCGTGCGTGCGGTGAGCGTTCGCTCGTGCGTGCGGTGAGCGTTTGGCTTCGTGCGTGCGGTGAGCGTTTGATTCGTGCACTGGGATGAGCGATCGGAGTGCCAAGCCGCGGGCGGCCTCCGTACGACGACGGCGGCCGCCCGCGGGGTGACTACCCGGCGTCCAGGGCGATGTAGAGCCGCTTGCCGGCCGGCCGGTAGCCGACCCGCTCGTACACCCGCCAGGAGTCCTCGCCGGAGGCCTCCAACCAGGCGACCTCGGCGCCCGTGGCGAACAACCGGCCGGTCACAGCCGCGGTGATGGCGCCGGCCAGACCGCGGCGACGGAACGGCGGACGGACCGCGATGCCAGCCACCTCACTGATCCCGTCGTTCGGCGGCACGGCCTGGCCGCCCCCGGCGCAGGTGCCGTCACCGTCGACGGCCATGACCGCGACACCGCCCGCCTCCTGCTGACGCCGGACGCGGGCGGCATCCGCGTCGGTGGCCGTCGGCTCGCCGCCGAAGGCCTCGTTCTGCGCGCCGACCATGGCCATCCGCTGCTGGTCGGTGACCGGTTCGCTGAGCCGGAAGCCGTCCGGCGCCGGCGCCGTGGCGAGCGTGCCGGGGGAGCAGACCAGGTAGTCGTGGCGTTCCTCCACGCGGAATCCGGCCGTGGTCAGCAGGTCTTCCAGGCCGGGTGCGCAGCTGGTGACGTATTCCAGGCGGGGTTTGCGGCCCGCGTCCCGGAAGGCCGCCACCAGGTCGGTGACGTCACCCGGCGTGATGGTCGCACCGGGCCGGGGTGTGGCGTAGTTGATGTGTGGGCTGTCGGTGCCGGGGTCGAACCCGATCACGAACGGGCCGACGCCGAGCGGCGCGGGCCGGGACGACAGGTTGGCAACGACGGACTGCTGGATACGGTGATCCATGAGCAAGACAGACCTCTGGGCATGAAGAAGCGTTCACCGGACGAAGAGACGTCGGGCCGCGCGCAAGTTCTCAGGCGGCCGCTGGGCGCACCGAGATCACAGGCTTCATTCCCTCATGCAGAGCTGTTGCCGAACGCCCGCGCCGGCCGCGCGGAGCCCCAGCAGGCTGTCAGGGTGATCCACCACCCGTCAACCGATTAAGCACAGCGGCAGCATCGGCGTCGGTTCGTCGCGCGGACCTTGTTCATTTCCGGCGGCGCACGACGGCCGTGACCGCGGCCTTGGCCAGCACCGCGGCCCCGGCGACGGTGGCCGCGAGGCCGAACAGCGGGAAGGCGGCCGACACCCCGAAGGCGATCACATTCTTCCTGGTCATGCCACCAGCACACCGCTCGTGAAGGCTCGGCGGCAGGGGAGAAGTTCCGGCACCTGTGGGACCAACGGCCCTGCCGTGACCGGTGGGGCGTGGCCGACGCTGGGAACCGGAGAACAGGAGGCTGTCATGGTGATGGGGTGGCGCGGATTCCGGGGCACGGCCTGGCGGGACACGATCGATGTGGCCGCGTTCGTGCGGGACAACGTGGAGCCGTACGAGGGGAACTCTGATTTTCTCGCCGGCCCCACGCACCGGACCGAGCGGATCTGGCGGCAGCTGACGCGCATGTTCGCCGAGGAAAGGCGGCGCGGCATCTACGACGTGGACGCGCACACGCCGTCGACGATCACCTCGCACGCGCCGGGCTGGATCGACCGCGACCACGAACTCATCGTCGGGCTGCAGACCAGTTCGCCGCTGCGCCGGGCGATCATGCCGCAGGGCGGGCTGCGGATGGTGCAGGCGGGCCTGGCCGCGTACGGGTACAGCCTCGACCCCGCCGTGAAGACGATCTTCAGTCGCTATCGCAAGACGCACAACGACGGCGTGTTCGACGCCTACCCGGCCGCTGTCCTCGCCGCCCGGCGCTCGCACATCATCACGGGACTGCCCGACGCGTACGGGCGGGGACGGATCATCGGTGACTACCGGCGGGTCGCGCTCTATGGCGTGGACCGGCTGATCGCCGACCGCCGCACGATCCGGGCCGCCCTGGGTGCGCAGCGGTCCACCGAGGATGTCATCCGCGACCGGGAGGAGGTGGCCGAGCAGATTCGCGCGCTCGAGGAGCTGCGGTTCATGGCCGATCGCTATGGATACGACATCTCCGGCCCGGCCACCACCGCGCGCGAGGCCATCCAATGGCTGTACTTCGCCTACCTGGCGGCCATCAAGGAGCAGAACGGCGCCGCCATGTCGCTCGGGCGCACGTCGTCGTTCGTGGACATCTTCGTGCAGCGTGACCTGGCCGAGGGGACGCTGACGGAGCGCGACGCGCAGGAACTGATCGACGACTTCGTCATCAAGCTGCGCATTGTTCGTTTCCTGCGCACCCCGGAGTACGACCAGTTGTTCTCGGGCGACCCGACCTGGGTGACCGAGGCGATCGGTGGCATGGGCGGCGACGGCCGGCCGCTGGTGACGCGCACGAGCTTCCGCTACCTGCAGACCCTGTACAACCTGGGCCCAGCGCCGGAACCGAATCTGACCGTGCTCTGGTCACCGCGGCTGCCCGAAGGGTTCAAGCGGTTCTGCGCGCAGGTGTCGCTGGACACGAGCGCCATCCAGTACGAGAACGACGACCTGATCCGGCCCGCGTACAGCGACGACACGGCGATCGCCTGCTGCGTGTCGGCCATGCGGGTGGGCAAGGACATGCAGTTCTTCGGCGCGCGGGCCAACCTGGCCAAGGCGCTGCTGTACGCCATCAACGGCGGCCGGGACGAGATGAGCGGCGATCAGGTGTTCGTGAGCGAACCGGTCGACGAGGACGTGCTCACTTATGCGCGGGTGATGCGCGCTTATGACCGGACGCTCGACTGGTTGGCCGAAACGTACGTCGAAGCGCTCAATGTCATCCACTACATGCACGACAAGTACGCATACGAGCGTCTCGAGATGGCGTTGCACGACCACCCCGTACGCCGGTTCCTCGCGACCGGCATCGCGGGCTTGTCGGTCGCCGTGGACAGCCTGAGCGCGATCAAATACGCGCAGGTCAAGGCGCTGCGCGACGAGACCGGCCTGGTCGTCGACTACGCGATCGACGGCGACTACCCGGCGTTCGGCAACAACGACGACCGCGCCGACGCGATCGCCGTCGACCTGGTCGAGCGGTTCATGGCGAAGATCCGCCGCCAACCGGCCTACCGGGGTGCCGAACCCACCCTGTCCGTCCTGACGATCACGTCGAACGTCGTCTACGGCAAGCACACCGGCAACACCCCCGACGGCCGGCGCGCGGGAGAGCCGTTCGCTCCCGGCGCCAACCCGATGAACGGGCGCGACAAGCACGGCCTGGTCGCGGCGGCGCTGTCGGTGGCCAAACTGCCCTACACGTCGGCCCGGGACGGCATCTCGCTGACCACGACCGTCACGCCGGACGGGCTCGGCCACTCCCGCGACGACCGGATCGACGGCCTGGTCGGGGTGCTCGACGGCTACACCGACGCCGGTGGCTTCCACCTCAACGTCAACGTGCTGGACCGGGCCACGCTCGAGGACGCGATGGTCCACCCGGAGAAGTATCCGCAGCTCACCATCCGGGTCTCCGGCTACGCGGTCAACTTCGTCAAGCTCACCGCCGAGCAGCAGCGCGACGTCATCTCCCGGACGTTCCACGGGTCGCTCTGATGATCGGCAGCCTGCACTCGTACGACATCTCGACGGGGGTCGACGGCCCGGGGACGCGCTTCGTCGCGTTCCTGGCCGGCTGCCCGCTGCGCTGCCTCTACTGCCACAGCCCCGACACGCAATATCGCCGCTACGGCACCGCGACCGACTCGGCCGACCTGCTCACCGAGATCCGCCGCTACGAGCGCTTCCTCAAGGTCGCCCACGGCGGCGTCACCGTCAGCGGCGGCGAGCCGTTGCAGCAGACCGCCTTCACCCGCCAGATCCTGCGCGGCTGCAAGGAGATGGGTCTGCACACGGCCCTCGACACGAGCGGCTTCCTCGGCTCCCGGGCCGACGACGCTCTGCTCGACACGCTCGACCTCGTGCTCCTCGACATCAAGAGCGGCGACCCTTCCACGTACGGGCGTGTCACCCGAACCGGAAGCCTGGCGCCCACCGTACGGTTCGCCCACCGCCTGGCCGACCGCGGAATCCCCATCTGGGTCCGTTTTGTGCTGGTCCCCGGCCTGACCGACGCCCCCGACAACGTCGACGCGGTGGCCGCCATCGCCGCCGACGTGCCCACGGTCGAGCGCGTCGAGGTGCTGCCGTTCCACCGCCTGGGCGCCCGGAAATACGCGGCCCTGGGCCTGCCGTTCCCGCTGGCCGACACCCAACCACCCGACGAGACGCTGCTCGAACGCACCCGGGCCCAGTTCCGCGATCACGGCCTGGCCACCCTCTGACCGACAAAAAACGCCGCCCGGGTTTCCCAACCCGGGCGGCGCGGTGAAGCGGATGTCAGACGAGGCCGCTCTCGGTGAGCCAGCCCTTGGCGACCGCGGCGGTGTCCTGCTTGTCGACCTGGACCTTGGCCAGCGTCGTGGTCAGGTTCTCCGTGGTCAGCTTGGCGGAGACGGCGTTCAGGGCCTCCGTCACCGTGGGGTTGTTCGCCGACGTGCGGATCAGCGGGATGATGTTCTCGGCCAGGTACAGGTTCTTCGGGTCGTCGAGCACCACGAACTTGTTGGTGGCGATCGACGAGTCGGTCGAGAAGATGTTGCCGACCTGGATCTGGCCCTTGATGAGGGCGTTCACGGTGAGCGGGCCACCGGCGTCGAGCGGCTTGAACTCCTTGAATTCGATGCCGTAGAGCTCTTTGAGACCCTTGAGACCCTGGTAGCGCTCCTGCCACTCGGGGCCGGCGCCGATCACGAGGTCCTTGGCGACCGGCTTGAGGTCCTCGATGGTCTTCAGGCTGTACTTGGACGCCGTCTCGGAGGTGACGGTGAGGGTGTCCTTGTCCTCGGCGGGGGACTGCTCGAGCACCTCGGTGCCCGACGGCAGCACCTTCTTGAGCGCGCCCAGCACGTCTTCCGGCTTGCTGACGCCCTCGGGCGCGCCACCGCTCGACAGCGCCGAGAGCAGGGCGCCGTTGTATTCGGGGAGCAGGTCGATCGAGCCGTCCTGCAGGGCCTTGAGGTAGAGCTCACGGGCGCCGATGTTGAACTGGCGCTTGACCGTCAGGCCCTTGGCCTCGAGGGCCTGCGAGTAGATCTCGGCCAGCAGCTCGCTCTCGGCGAAGTTGGCCGATCCGACGGTGATGGTGCCGGGTGCGGCGCTGCTGCCACCGTCGCTGTTCGACAGCGGGTCCTCGTCGGCGCCGCAGGCGGTCAGAGCGACCAGAAGGGCGACGGCTGTGCCCGCCGCGCTGAGTCGGCTAAGGAGTTTCATGCTGGGACCTTTCACTTGGATGCCCGGAGACCCGGGGAGACGATCCAGCGCTGCGCGAGCGCCAGGACCAGGTCGAGCAGAACCGCCAGCACCGCGACAACAATGGCGCCGGCCAGCACTCGGGAGTAGTCGTTGACGGCCAGGCCGTCGATCAGCAGGCGGCCCAGACCGCCCAGCCCCACCGCGGCGGCCACGGTCGCGGTCGCCACCACCTGCAGGGCGGCGCTGCGGAAACCGCTCATCAGCACGGGCAGGGCCATCGGCAGCTCGACCCGGAACAGCACCTGCATGGGGCGCATGCCGACACCCTTGGCGGCGTCGACGACACCGGGGTCGAGGGTGCGCAGACCGGCGTACGCGGAAGTCAGGATCGGCGGGATGACCAGCACCGTGAGCGCGATGAGCACCGGGAGCAGCCCCAGCCCGAGCAGGGTCACCATCAGCATGAGCAGACCGAGCGTGGGCAGGGAACGGCCGGCGTTACCGGCGTTGATGGCGATGAACGAGCCACGGCCGGTGTGCCCGATGTAGAGACCCACCGGCAACGCGATGACCAGACCGATCAGCAGGGCCAGGAACACGTACCAGAGGTGGGAGACGATCAGCTGCGGGATGCTGCCGGTGGAGAAGTCCCAGTGGGCCGCGTCGAACAGGTAGTCGAGGTTCACGCCCGGCCTCCCTGCACGCGGGTCCACGGTGTCACCGCGCGCTGGATCAGCACGATGATCAGGTCGGCGATGCCGGCCAGCAGCACGGACAGGATGATGCCGACCAGGATCGGCTCGATGTAGAACAGCTGGAAGCCGCGGGTGAACAGCTGCCCGAGGCCGCCGATGCCGATCAGGGCGCCGACGCTGACCAGGCTGATGTTCGAGACCGTGGCCACGCGCAGGCCGGCCAGGATGACCGGCAGCGCGACCGGCAGCTCGACGTCGAACAGGCGCCGCACCCGGCGGTAACCCATTGCCGTGGCCGACTCGGTGATCAGCCGGTCGACCGAGCGCAGACCGTCGGCGACCGTACGGGCCATGAGCGCGACGGTGTAGATGGTGAGCGCGACCACGATGTTCAGCGGCGACAGGATCTTCGTGCCCAGCACCACCGGCAGGAACACGAACAGCGCCAGCGACGGGATCGAGTAGAGCACGCCGGCCACGTTGACCAGCGGGTGATAGAGCCAGGGGAACCGCACACCGAGGTAGCCGATCGGCAGCGCGATCAGGAAGCCCAGCAGCACCGGGATCAGCGCGAGCGTGATGTGCTGGCGGAGCGCGGCCAGCACGGTCTCGGAGTTGTTGGACAGATAAGTGATCATGAGGCGGCTCGCCGGGTCGCCAGGTAGTCGGCGAGGTCGTGATGGCGTACGACCCCGTCGGCGGCGCCCTCGGCGTTCACGCGCACGGCGGTGCCGACCGGGGAGCTGATCGCCAGGTCGGTGACCAGCCGCAGCGAGTCGGACGTGGTGAACGTGCCCCCGGTGGGCGTGACCCCGCCGGCCGACTTCCACCCGAGCGGGCGGCCGGCCTCGTCGAGCACCAGGTCGGCCGGCAGTTCGCCGACCGGAAGCTCGGCCGCGGAGTCGAACGAGAGGCTGCGGATGCCGCGGTCACGTCCGACGAACTCGGCCACGAAGTCGTCGGCGGGCGCGGTCAGCAGCTCCTGCGGGGTGCCCACCTGAGCCAGCTTGCCACCCTGACGGAAGATCGCGACGACGTCACCCAGCTTGATGGCCTCGTCGATGTCGTGCGTCACCATGGCGATCGTCTTGCCGAGGTCTTGCTGCAGGCGTAGGAACTCGCGGTGCAGGCCCTCGCGGACGACCGGGTCGACGGCGCTGAACGGCTCGTCCATCAGCATGATCGGCGGGTCGGCGGCGAGCGCGCGGGCCACGCCGACACGCTGCTGCTGACCGCCGGAGAGCTGGGCCGGGTAGCGCTTGGCGAACTCCTCGGTGAGGCCGACCCGCTCGAGCAGGCCGAGGGCGGCGGTGCGGGCCTCGCGGCGGGTCTTGCCGAGCAGCACCGGCACGGTGGCCACGTTGTCGAGCACCGTACGGTGCGGGAACAGCCCCGCGTGCTGGATCACATAGCCGATGCCGCGGCGCAGCAGCGCCTCGTCCTGGTCGGCGATGTCCTTGCCGTCGATGAGCACGCGGCCCGAGGTCGGGCTGATCATGCGGTTGATCATGCGCAACGAGGTGGTCTTGCCGCAGCCCGACGGCCCGACCAGCACCGTCATCTTGCCGGTAGGCAGTTCCAGCGACACGTGGTCGACCGCGGTGCTGCCGCCCGGATAGACCTTCACGACGTCGTCGAATGTGATCATGGCACTCCTGCGGCAGCGGATTTATGAATACGGCTATTCATACTTCAGGCGTAGTGAATAGAATGTCAACGGCCTGGGGGCGGCCTTTACGGTCTGGTAACACGTGTGATGGTGGCGCTATGCAGGCAGAACGGCTCGACGGGGCGAATCTGACGATCAGTGGGCTCGTGGCGATCGCTTCCGGTCGATGTGGGGTCGAGGTCGAGGCGGCCGCCCTGCGACGGGTCGGAGAAAGTAACGCGTTGTTGCAGCACGCGCGGGCGCACGGCGCAGTCTACGGGGCGAACACCGGCGTCGGTGCCAACCGGCACGAGCGTGCGAGTGACGAGGAACGCGGTTTAAGACTCCTGCGCAGTCACTGCGCGGCGGTCGGGCCGGTCGAGGACGACAACACGGCGCGTGCGGCCATGACCGTACGGCTCAATCAGATCCTCGCCGGTGGGTCGGGCATCTCGCCCCGGGTCGCCGAGGCGCTGGCCCAGGCATTGCGGGACGGCGCGGTCCCGACGATCCACTCGTGGGGCGCCATCGGCACGGCCGACCTGGCTGCGCTGGCCGAGCTCGGTCTGACCCTGGCGGGGGAGCGGCCCTGGCAGAACGGCAAGGGGCCGGTCACGACCATCGACGCCACCGACGCGCTCCCGCTGATCAGTTCGAGCGCGCTCACCGTGGCCACCGCGGCTCTCGGGCTGCAGCGGATGCAGAGCCAGCTGCGCGCGTCGGTGGTGGTGGCGGCGCTGAGCTTCCTGGCGCTGCGGGGCAACCCCGAGGCGTACGACGTGAATGTGCACCGCAACCGGGCGCACCCCGGCCAGGTCGAGGTGGCCCGCCTGATGAGCCGGCTCGTGGCCGGGTGCGCGGCCCCGGTCCGCATCCAGGACCCGTTCGGCCTGCGCGTGCTGCCGCAGGTGACGGCGCCGGCCATCCACGCCGCCCGCACGCTCGACGACGTGCTCACCTCCGAGATCAACGCGGCCGTCGAGAACCCGCTGGTCACCCCCGAGGGCGTCCTGCATCACGGGCAGTTCCACACGGCGACGCTGGCCTCCGGTCTCGACGCCGCGCGCGGGGCGTTCCTGCCGGTGCTGTCGCTCTCGACCGCGCGGCTCGGGCTGCTGATGCGCCCCGACCTGACCGGTTTGCGGGCGTTCCTGGCGGCCGGTCCGGCCGGCAGCTCCGGCCTGATGATCAGCGAGTACGTGGTGCAGGACCTGCTGACCGAGATCCGCGTCGGCATGACCCCGACCGCGGCCGGCACATTGAGCATTTCGCTGGGGCTGGAGGAGCACGCGAGCTTCGCCACGCAGGGCGCGCGTTCCCTTCGTACGATGACCCAGCTCGCCCCCACGCTGCTCGCCGCCGAGCTGGTGGCGGCCGTGCGCGCGTTGCGGATGGCGCCCGGCCGGCTCACGGTGGGGCCGTTGCGGGACGCGTTCGAGATGGCCGACGAGGCGCTCGACCCGTCCGAGGACGACCGGCCGCTCGGCATCGACCTGGAGCGGGGCGCCGAACTGCTGCCGCGGCTCGGCGCCGTCCTTGATTACTCCTCGATGGGCCTGAGCGCTTAGGCGACCTTTTACTCGTCCTACTCGTCGATCGGGCGCAGCTCGTCGGCGTAGCTGACCGCCTTGCGCCGCAGCACACCCGCCGGGCTGATCGAGTATTGCCCCATGCGCCACAGCGGCGGCGAGTACGCGTGGATCGACACCGACCCGTCGACCGCCCCGCCCATCCGGTGGATGTGGTCGGGCCCGAACGCGAACGCCCGTCCCGCCTCCACCACCCGGGTCACCGGCTCGCCACCCATGCGCGGGGTGGCCTCGGTGACCGCGCCCCGGGTCACCGCGACCGCGCCCGAGGAGGTGTCGTGGTCGTGCCAGCCGGTGTCGTCCACGACGTTCCAGCACAGCACCCAGACGTCGATGTCGGCGTCCCGGTAGAGCGACGCGTAGTGCCGGCCGCCCGTGTCGTGCTGCACCAGGTGTTCCCACAGTTCCGGCTGCTCGGCGAGCTCGGCGACCCAGCGCTTGAGCTCCGGCAGGTCCAGCACCCGACCGGGCGGGGCCGGCAGAACGGTCATCGCAGTTCCCCCTTCAGAAACTGTTGCGGATTCGCGGTGAACAAGGCGTGGGTGAAGGCCGCGCCCAGGTGAGGGTCGACCGCTTCCGCGTACGGGCGGTCGGAGCCCGAGATGATCGGATCGACGCCCACCACACGGATCAGGGCGTCGATCGCGCGCGTGCCGTAGGACGAGGTCTCGTAGAAGACGTTGGCGTTCAGCGCCCCCAGCGCCCCGCCCCGCGCGGCCAGCCGCTCGTGATGCAGCGGCGCGAGCCCCGCCAGCGCGACAAACCCGATGCGCACGTCCTTGCGTCCCGCCACATGCCAGGCGAGCCAGGCCTGATGCAGCTGAGCCACGTACGGGACCAGGGCCGGCCACCACCCTGGAAACCCCGGAGCGCAGGCGGGCGCCGGTCCCGGATGCACAAGGACGGGTTTGTTGGCCTTCGCGGCCTCGTCGAGCAGCGGCCCCACATGCTCGATGCCGCCCGGGTCGGCGAGCGCGGTGGCGGGCAGCTGGAGCCCCACGATCCGCTCCTCCCGCAGCACCTTGGCCAGCCCGTCCGGATCGGGTTCGCTGACACACGCGGCCGCCCACACCTCGAACGGGTCGCCCAGCTCGAGGGCGCTCTCGTGCCAGATGTCGATCAGCTCAGCGCCGTCGCGAGCCGGCAGGTGCTCGATGCCGAGCGGGCTGGAGAGCGAGATCAACACCTGGTCGGCGCGCTCGGTGCGGCGGCGCAGCGCGACGTCGTGGGCTTGCGGATCGACCGCGTACGGGTCCTCGCCCGCCAGGAACAACGTCCAGTCCCGCATGTATGGGTAGGCGTGGCGGCGGCGCAGCGCGTCAACAAACCGCCCCGGCCACAGGTGCTGGTGGCAGTCGATCAACATCGTCCCTCCTCGCAGCCTAGGGAAGCGCTTCACATGTGCAAGAAGTGAAGCGCTTCCCTCCCGTGAACGCAATGTGTTCTCAAGCACCGGAATTCCGCCCCGGTCTGCCGCAGCTGCGGAAACTCGCCGGCCGCTCTTGAGGATCAGACACGCCGCTGTGGATAAGCCCCGCCAGCCACCGTTCCCACCTGTGGACGACTCCGCTTCCGCCGCCGCGGCCGAGCTAGGTTCAGAGGCCCCTGGGTGGGCGGGGGTTTGGGATGGCTGCTCCCGGCGATCTTGGGGTGGCGATCTTGCGGGTCGGGCGCGTGGGGCAGAACGGGCGTGGCGGCGGTGTTACATTCGGCCGATGTCACGGCAGCCGGGTCGGCGGACCCTGCAAGACCTGGCCACCGCCGCGGGGCTGTCGCTGGCCGCCACCTCCTATGCGTTGCGCGGCATCCGGGGGTCGCCGGCCACGATTCGCCGGGTGCGGCAGCTCGCCGACGAAATGGGCTACACCGTCGACCCGATCGCGCGGGCGCTGGCCAGCGGGCGTACGGGATGGGTCGGGGTCTCCGGGTCTCTGCGTGACCTCTGGCAGCAGGACTTTTCGGTGCTGCTCACCCGGGCCCTGCGTCGCAAGGGGCGGTACGCGACCATCGCCGACGCGGATGCCGATCCGGAACTCGAGCGGCGCATCGTGGAGCAGTTCGTGGCCCAGCGGGTCGACGGTGCGCTGGTCTCGCCGGTCGACCCGACGGCCGACTACTGGCGGCTGCTCGGGCCCGACGTCACGGTGGTGTCGATCGGTGACGCGCTGACCGCCCGGCCCGGCTCGGGCAGTGTGCTGTTCGACAACGCGTACGGGGTCCGGACCGCCTTCGCCCACCTCGCCGAACTCGGCCATCGCCGCATCGGACTGCTCGCGCCCGCCCTGCCGTCCACGCCGGGGCGCCCGGCCCAGCTGCTCGCGCCCGAGATCGCCGACGCGCTCGGCATCGACCTGGTCGCGATCTCGGCGCCCGCCGCGACCACCGAGGCCGTCGAGATCGTCGCCGACCTGCTGGCCGGCTCGAACCGGCCCACCGGCGTGTTCTGCCTCAGCGACTCGCTGGCGTTCGCCGTCTATCGGGCCGCCCGCGACGAGGGGCTGCGCATCCCGGACGACCTGTCGGTGATCGGTTACGACGACCATCAGCTGGCCGTGCTGGTCGAGCCGGGGCTGACCACGATGGCCTGGGACGAGGACGCGATCGTCGAGGCCGCCCTCAACCAGCTCGACACGCCCGGCGGCGTGCCACTGTTCCGCCCCGAGCTGATCGTGCGCGGCTCGACCTGCGCGGTCTGAACGTCACAACCCCTGCGCGTCGAGCGATCGCGCTCTCGAGCGCCCGCGGCGTTGAGCGACTACGCACCTTTGCGTTGAGCGATCGCGCACTTGCGTTGAGTGATCGCGCGCCCGAACGGCCGCAGCGTTGAGCGACCGCCCGTGAGCGTCCTCGGTATTGAGCGATCGCGCGTTCGAGTATCGGAGGCGTTGAGCGATCGTGCACTTGCGTTGGACGGTTGCGCGCTCGAGTGCTGACGGCGTTGAGCGACTGCGCACCTTTGGGTGAGCGATCGCGCGCTTGAGCGCCCACGCGTTGAGCGATCGCGCCCGGGAGCGTCCTCGGTGTTGAGCGCTTGCGGCGTGAGCGGGTGCGGGTTTCGGCGCCCATGGCGTGAGTGTTTGCGTACTCGTGCGCTCGCCGGAGTGAGCGATCGCGCGGTCGAACGCCCGCCGCTTGAGGGGCAGCGTTCTCATGGGCACGCATCAGGGTTCTAGAAGTTCGGCGATCAACTTCTCGAGGTCTCGGCCCCACGGGCGGTCAGCTGTTCCTGCCGGCACCACGGCGTCGAACTGGGGGAGCAGCGGCGCGCCGGCCAAACGGCCGGCCTGGACGACCGCCAGCAGCTCGCAAGCGAGGACGTCGCGCAGGCCGGTGATCGCCTCGTCCAGGCATTCGGCCGCCTCGAAGCCGAAGCTCTGCACGTCCTCCTGGCCCAGCGAAGTCTCGATCGCGCCGGACAGGGCCGGAACCGCGAACCGCCGCAGCCGGTGCGTGACGCCGACCGCTCGCTTGTGCACGGTGGCCATTCCGGCGTGCAGGCCGGGCGACTCCGACAGCTGCCGGTTCAGGCCGGTCAGGTTCGCGTCGAGCAGGCGGTGCACGCGGGCCGTCCCCAGCTCGGCCAAGTGGACCAGGGCCGTGGTCACGCCCGAGACGGCCGCGGTCAGCTCGGTGCCGGCGAAGCCGAACGTCCCCACGAACTCGCCGTCCAGGTGGGCGGGCGAGTCGGTGACCGCGGAGAGCGCGCGGTCCACGGCGGCGTCGAGGGCGTCGGTGGCCCGCATGGCGACGGCCAGGGCGGGGGCGGTCACCCGGAACGAGACGGGGGCCTGCAGCGCCCGGGCCGGGGTTTCGCCGCGGAGTTTGCGCAGGTCGTCGAGCACGCTTCGCAGCTCGTCGCTGTCGGCCAGGGCGGGGTGCATCGGGTCGGGGCTGGCGCCGATCACGGTGTGCGAGGCGGCCGTGGCCTCGAGGATCTGCGGGAGAAGCTTCCGTACGGCGTCAGAGGCGAGAACTGCCAAGCCGGTCAGGCCGGGCACCCCCTCCAAGAACGCGATGCCCTCCTTCGGCCCGAAAGGCCGCGCCGCAAGACCGGCCTCCGCCAGCGCCGTGGCCGCGTCAGCATCGCCCAGGACGCGACCTGTGCCGTTCAGGACGGCTCCGGCGTGCGCGAGCGGGATGATTTCGCCGGCCGCGCCGTTCCCGCGGGCCGGGATCGCCGGGACGACGTCGGAGCCGAGCAGGTCGACCAGGGCCTGGCACAGTCCGGGGGAGACGCCGGCGGCCGGGTCGAGCAGCGTACGCAGCCGGGCCGCCAGCACCGCCCGCGCCTGCTCGGGCCGCAGCCACGGCGCCGAACCCACCGCGCGGCCGGTCATCAGCGTGTCCTGGTGCCGGGCCTGCGCCGTCGGGTCCAGCCGCACACCGGACAGCGCCCCCATACCGGTGTTGACCCCGTAGACGACCTTGCCGGAAAGATCCCGCAGCGTGGCGTCGCGGCTCGACGCGAGGGCGGCCAACAACCCCGCGGCAAGCTCGATCCGGATCTCGCCGCGCGCCACCCGGCCGATGACCGAGCGGTCGAGGTCGGCCGGGTGCGCGATGTCCCGTACGGGAAACCGGTCTTGATCTGGCTGGGACGTGGTCATCGGTAGCGCAGCATCGTGCCCACGCCGGCCGCCTCGGCGCGGGTCAGGATCAGGTGGGCCAGGGCGACGTCGAGGATCGACAGGCCGCGGTGCCAGAACAGGATGCGCTCGTCGTCGCGTTCGCGGCCCGGCTTCTGACCGTCGACCACCTCGCCGATCTGCGCATAGAGCGACTTCTCGCTGAGCCGGCCGGTGTCGACGTGTGCCCGCAACGCCCCGAAACGTCCCGACTGTGACTCGCGCCAGTCGTCCACCACCACCTTGTCCATCACATCGAGCAGGTCGAGCTCGACCGCGCTGACGGTGCCGTAGGGAACGACGAAGGCGCCGGGCTTCACTGCCGCCGTACGCAGGAGGGGTGTGGGTTTTTCCAGGCGGGAGGCCTCGACGAGGATGTCGGCGCCGTCGTAGGCCTCGTCGGCGGTGGCGACCGCGCGCACGGGAGTCCTGGTGGCGGCGCGCAACTGCTCGGCGAACGCCTCCCGCGACTCGGGCCGCCGGCTCGTGACCCGGATCTCCTCCAGCGGGAACAGGCTGTCGAGCATCGTGACGTTGGCGAACGCGGTGCCGCGCGCGCCCACGTGGCCGAGGATCTTCGAGTCACGCCGGGCCAGATACTTCGCGCCGACGGCGGTCATCGCTCCCGTACGCACCTCGGTGATCCACGTGGCATCCATGATCGAGAGCGGGACGCCGTTGGTCGGGTCGTAGACGGTCATCAGCGCCAGCTCGCTGGGCAGGCCCTGCTGGTAGTTCGGCACGAAGTCGCCGACCACCTTGACGCCGCTCAGCCCGCGCTCGCCGAGCGTGTCGACGTGCCCGCGCAACACGTTGAAGTGCCCGGCGCCGCCGTTGTTGGGCATCAGGTGCATGCGCGGCTCGAACACCGTCTCGCCGCGCCCGTGCGCCGCCACGACGTTCTCCACGGCCGCGATCACGTCGGCCGGCCCGATCGCGAGCTCTTCGATGTCGGCGCCGTTGAGGAAGCGGGTGTGAATCATGTAATGCACCCTATAGCCTTGGTGTTTCGAAGTATTCAGCTCGCTTGACTGGGCGGCCCTATGACGCTGGAGAAACGCCTGGACACCGGCCGTGCCGAGGACTGGCTGCTCGACCTCGCGCAACGGCACCGGCTGTCGCCGACGCAGCGCCAGATCGTGCAGCGGATGCTCGGTATGTTCCCGGACGTGGCGTTCCTGTCCACGATCGAGATCGCCGAGCAGGCCGGGGTGTCGCAGCCGACCGTGACCCGGCTCGCGACGGCGCTGGGTTTCGCGGGCTATCCGGAGTTCCGGGCGGCTATGCGTGAGGTCGTGCTGTCGGGCGGTCCGGGTGCGGTGGTGCCCGATCGGCATTCCGCGGTCGACCTCGAGATATCCAACCTCGCGGCCACGCGGCGCGTCCTCGATTCCGATCACATGCTTTCCGCCGTACGCCTCCTCGCCGCGACCACCCCGCTCGGAGTGATCGGGCTGCGGGCGTCGGCGGCGCTCGCCGAATACTTCGGATATTTCGCCCGGAGGGTGCTGCCGGCGGTGCACGTGCAGACCGACGCCGGCTCGCTCGACGACGCGGTGCTCGAACTGCGGCAACAGGGGGCGTCGGCGGTGCTGGTCTTCGCGATGCCGCGCTACCCGGCGGGCACGGTCGAGGCGCTGCAGCTGGCCCGGCGGCTCGGCATGGCGACCGTGGTCGTGACCGACAGTGCCCTCGTGCCCTTCGCCCCGGACGCCGACGTGCTGCTGGTGGCGCCCGTGGGCACGGGACTGGTCTTCGACTCGCACGCGGCCGGGGTGGTGCTGGCGGTCAGTCTGCTCGACGCCATCGCCAACACCGACCCGGTGCGTACGCAGGAGCGCCTCGAGGCCCACGAAGCGCTGGTGGACCGCTGGGCCTTTTGACCGTTGTTGTTACCGGCGGCATTCCTGCTTGCCGCCGGCTGCGCATGGGCGGTCAGAGGCGGCACTCCTGCTTGACGCCGGCGTCGCGCCAGATCCGGTCGAAGCCGCTGCCGTTGAACTCGTAGCGGTAGAACAGGATCAGGTCGGGGCACGCCCGCGCGGCCTTCTCGCTGGTGCCGTAGGCCTTCACGCCGACGATGCCCTTGTTGAGCAGCACCTCGGTGACGACCGGCTGGTCCTTCTTGAAGACGTCGCTGAGCAGCGTGCCGATCCGTTTCGGCCGGGACGGGTCGGCCGTGCCGTCGAACACCTCGATCGTCGAGGCCCAGTAGGAGGTCGTCGCCTCACAGCTGCGCACGACCAGGGTGTCGGGGACGCCGTCCTTGGTCGCGTCCTTCTTGACCACCTTCTGGATCTCGGGCTCCTGACCCTCGTACGGGCAGGGCTTGACGACGTCCTTCCAGGCCGGGACGGGCTTCTTGATCTTGGTCGCGACCGGTTCCGGGGCCTCGGTCTTCTCCGGGCTCTTCGTCGGCGCCGGCGGGGTGCTCGTCTCGGGGCTGCCCCCGAATCCGGTGCCGGCCTTCGCGGTCGTGGCCGACGGGCCGGGCGCGGCGCCGGCGGACTTGTCAGCGGGCCCGCAGCCGCTCGTGGCGAACAGAGCCACCGCCGCGGTCGTCGAAAGGATCAGGGTTCCCCGTGTGAATCGCATGCCGGTCACGCTACGTACGCAGGTCGCGACTCTGATCCCCCCTTCATGCCATCGCGCCGGCGTAGTCGGCTAGCCGACCGTCGCCGCCTTTCGCCAAGCCCGGTCCCTAGGCTCGCGCCATGGAAGTCGCCGTCGCCGGAGCCGGGCCGACCGGCCTGTTCACCGCGGTCGCCCTGGCCCGCCGCGGCCACCGGGTCGCCGTGATCGACCGAGACCCCGGGCCCGCCGCCGACGGCACCTGGGAGCGACGCGGCGTCATGCAGTTCCACCACCCGCACGGGTTCCGGCCGCAGATCTCCGAGGCGCTCGCGGCCGAGATGCCCGAGATGCTGACCGCCCTCGACCAGGCCGGCGCCGAACGGATCGTGTTCCGCGGCGGCGACGGTGAGCCCGCACCACACGCGGCCCTGCGTTGCCGCCGGGCGGTCTTCGAGCGGGTGCTGCGCGAGTTCGCCACGGCCGAACCCGGGGTATCGCTCGTCCGGGGACACGTCGACGACGTGTTGCGTTCCGGCGGGCGCGCCGCCGGGCTGCGGGTCGACGGCCGCTCGTTCGACGCCGACCTGGTGATCAACGCCTCCGGCCGGGCCGCCCGCCTCGCCGACGACCTGCGCGCGCCGGGCGAGGGCGGCGACTGCGGTCTCGCGTACGTGTCCCGGCAGTACGCATTGCTCCCCGACGCCGAGCGCGGGCCGATGAACGCGCCGGTCGGCATCATCCAGACCCTCGCCGGCTACATGATCGCGATCTTCCTGCACGACCGGGGTACGTTCTCGGCGCTGTTCATCCGGCCCGCCGACGACCGCCGTTTCGGTGCGCTCCGCTTCCCGGCGGCGTTCGAGGCGGCCGCGCTCGCCGTTCCCGCGCTGGCCGCATGGGTGGACCCGTCACGCAGCACGCCGATCACGCCGGTTCTGCCGGGTGGGCGGCTCTACAACACGTACCGGGGGCAGCTCGACGCGGCCGGTCGGGTCGGTCTGCCCGGGCTGCTGCACGTGGGTGACGCCGTGTGCACCACGAACCCGTCGGCCGGGCGGGGCATCGCGGTCTCGCTGCGGCAGGCGGTGGCCCTGGTACGCCTGCTCGACGCGCATCCGGGCGATCCGGAGGCGGTGGCGCTGGCCTTCGACGGGTGGTGCGTCGACAACGTCCGCCCGTGGTTCTCCGACCACGTCTCCTGGGACACCGACATCCTGCGGCGCTGGGCCGGCGGCGACATCGACACCACCAGGCGCCTCCCCAGCGACCTCATCATGGAGGCGACCGAGGCCGATCCGACGCTGCTGCGGGTCGTCGGGCCCTACATGGCGATGGAGGCGTTGCCGTCCACTCTCGACGAGATCGAGCCGCGGGCGCGGGCGATCTACGCTCGGGGCTGGCGGCCGCCGCCACATCCCGGACCTTCCCGCGACGAGTTGGCGTCCCTGATCGCGGCAGCGGTCTGAGCCGTTTGGCCTTCTCGCTCGGTGGCCGCGGTCGTTCGCTTTCGGGTGGATGGTCGTTGCGTTGGTCCGCGTCGCGTCTCGCGTCTCGCGTCTCCCGTCGCGTTGTGTCGCGCGGCGCTGCGGTGGTGCTGCGTGTGGCGCGTTGATTTCGCACCTTGCCGGGGGCCTTCGTCGGCGCGAGCTCGGCGTTTCGTCGGCGTGTGGTCGGCGTGTCTGATTTTGGCTCGGATTCGCGTAAGCACCTTGGGACGTTCGAGGCGTCTTTCCAGATGAAGGCGCACGAACACGGGGAGGTCCGGTGCACGGGGGTTTCGAAGACTACGTGAAGACCCGCGGCGACTCGTTGCGTCGCTTCGCCTACCTGTTGTGCGGCGATCGCCACCTGGGCGAAGACCTGGTGCAGGAGGTGCTGGTCAAGGCATACCGGCGCTGGCCCCGAATACAACACGACCAGCCCGACCACTATCTCCGCACGGCCCTTGTCCGTTCCCACATCTCCTGGCTGCGCCGTCGTTCCCACACAGAGCACCCCGAGCAGATCAAAGACGACTTCCCCGGGAGCAGCGACTTCACCACCGACCAGGCCCTACGCGACGACCTCTGGTCCCGGCTGCGCCGCTTGACCCGAGCCCAACGCGCCGTCTTGGTGCTGCGCTACTACGAAGACCTGGACGACCACCAGATCGCCGAGGTCCTGCGTTGCAGCCGAAGCACCGTACGAGTCCACGCTTCCCGCGGCTTGTCCCGCTTACGAGCCGACCTGTCCCCACCCATATCCGTTTCCCCCGCCCCGCCCTTCAACAAGCCAGCCGCCACATCTCCCGACGAACCTTCAGCCCTGTCTGCCGACAAGCCTTCCGCCACGAGGGGAGCGAAGCCGTGACTCTGGAAGAAGAACTCCGGGCGACTCTGGAAGACCGCGCCACCCGCCCGTCGCCACATCCCGACCTGTGGGAGAACGTCGCCGCCGGCGTCTGGCGCCGTCGTCGCCGTCAGCGGGCGGCCGCAGTCGGGGCCGCCGCATTGGCACTGGCCGCGGCTGCCGCCGTACCCCCGTTGCTGGCCCAGCGCGCTCATCGCCCACCGCCCGCCCCGCCCGCGGTGACCCCCACCGTCGACTGGGTCGTGCCGAACTGGCCTCGCCCCGCCTTCCCGATGCACCCCAGTTGGTTGCCGCCCGGCACAGGCGAGGGCGAGGTGAGCCTGCTGGGCCCGAACACCCACCTGGTCTACGAGACCGACTCCTCGATCCTGTCCGCCGAGGTGGGCCCCTTGCTCGCCTACTGGGAGGTCGAGGCCCTGGGCCACCACACCACCAAGGTCAACGGCCGCAACGCCGAGGTCCGAACAGCCGACACCTACGACGGCGCTGCGCCCGGCGACGAATACGTGGGCGTGCGCTGGCGCCTGGCCGATGGCCGCTGGGCCCAGGTGCTGAGTTTCGGCAAACGCACCGAGTCCGAGGTGCTGCGCTTCGCGCGAGGCCTGACCGCAGGCAGCGTAGAGGCCCCGCCCCCACCGTTCACGTTCGAGACCGTCCCACCCGGCTACACGTTGCAGCAACAGTTCGAGGGCTACATGTGCGTGGCCCCCGCCCAGGCAGCGGCCAAAGACCGCAACTCCGTGGGCGTATGCGTGCTGGTGACCAGCGAGCTCGAGCCCCCCGACACCCCTGGCGAGCCCGGCACCGTCAACGGCCTCCCCGCCACCTACTACTCCGACACCCGCCAGCTGACGGTAGAACTGGCACCCGGCCGCCACTTACAGATGACCTGGGATCAGGGCGACGCAGCCCTCCTGACCCGAGAGGAGGCGTTCCGCTTCGCCGAGGGAATCAGAGTCCAGTCCTGACCCGGGTCGCCGCGCTGCCCGGGTCGCCCGTGCTGCCCGGGTCGCCCGCGCGCCCGCGCTGTCCGGGTGGCCTGCGCTGCCTGCGCTGCCCGTGCTGCCCGTGTCGCCGTTACCCGTATCGGCGCTGACCTGCGATGGCCGCGGCGGTTTAGTGATGGCTGGTCGGAGGAACACGGGAGCGATGTGCGGCTGTACACGCCCGGCACCTGGGTCGGCGCGGCCCGGTCTTCCAACCGATGAGGGGATAGGGCCTCGGATATCGCCGCCTGCGACGTATCGAACCCTGCGGCTATGGCGGTGGGGGTGAACCGCTCGCCGGAGGCCCCTGCGCGTGCCGGCCATCGTGACGGGGTGAAAAGCTGGTGAGCTACGACGCGCTCTGTTGGTTTCGCGCAATGGTGCTTCGGGGGACGGCGGTTCACAATCGCGGCGATGGGGGATGAGAGCATTTGGTCGCATCGTTGCCGCCGTCGCGGCACACTGACGACACGGCCTCGCCGTCTACTGAGCCGGTGCCCATGACCCAGCAGCGCCGCCACGTGACCGGACTGGCGTGGGCCGACGCCCGCGCCGCGGCCCGCGACCTTCCGGCCGCGCTTCCGCCCGAGACCACGACTCCGCAGGCCGCGTGCGGTTGTGTCCTGGCCGAGCCGATTCATGCGGCGGCCTCCGTTCCCGGCTTCGACAACGCTGCCATGGACGGCTACGCGGTGGCTGGCCTCGGTCCGTGGACCATCGTCGGCCTGCTCCTGGCCGGTCACAGCCAATGCCATGATCCCGACAACGAGCTGCGGCCTGGGGGCGATGCGTCCGACGGTGAGCGGCTGCGCGAGGGTGCGTCCGTGGGTGAGCGGTTGCGCGCGGGCCGTGCGTTCGTCGACGAAGAGCTGCTTGAGAGTGATGCGCTCGTAGACGAACGGTGGCCTGGGTGCGATGTGCTCGGGCCGGGCACTGCTGTTGAGATTGCTACCGGTGCGCGCGTTCCCGCTGAGGCTGATGCTGTGCTGCCGTACGAGGACTGCCACGTTGAGGGCGGCATCGTGCACGGGGCCCGCGGTCCCCGGAACCACATCCGGAGGGCGGGGGACGACCTGCGGCCCGGCGACCTGATCGTGCCGGCCGGCCGGACGGTGACGGCCACGGTGGCTGCGGCCGCGACTCAGGCTGGGGTCGAGAGCGTGCTTGTTCGGCGCCGACCCACCGTAGCCTTGCTGGTCACCGGCGACGAGGTGGTGCTCACGGGGCGTCCCGGGCCGGGGCAGGTGCGCGACAGTTTCAGCGGGATCGTCGCCGCTGTCACCGGGAGGGCCGGCGGCGTTCTGCACTTCGTCCGGCACGTCGGCGACAACCCGGACCATCTGGCAGCGGCCCTCGGTGCGCCTGACCTGGAACCGGCGTCGCTTGATGTGGCGGCCGGCGACGGGCTGACCGGTGACGCGCGGCGCGAGAACAGGCCGATGTGCGACCTGGGGGTGGGCGGCTCGGCGGATGTTGTTGTGGTCAGCGGATCCTCGTCGGCGGGGGCGGCTGACCATCTTCATGCGCTGCTGGACGAGCTTGGCGCCGAGTGGTTGGTGCGGGGCGTGGCCTGCCGGCCGGGGCATCCGCAAGCTCTTGCGCAGCTTCCCGATGGGCGGTGGGTCGTCAGTCTGCCGGGGAACCCGTACGCGGGACTGGTCTCCGCTCTGACGCTTCTCGAACCCCTGCTGGAAGCGCTCGCAGGACGCGCGCCGGCGCCGCTGCCCAGGGTCGCCGTCACGGGTGAGGCCAAGCTGGTGCCGGGTGGTGTTCGGATTGTCCCGGTCCGGTGGCGGCGGGAGGGTGCCGTCGCCGAAGTGCTGCCCGCGAAAGGGTCGGCGGGGCTGGCGGCTGCGGCTGCTGCCGACGCGCTGGCGGTGCTGCCGGACGACTGGACCGAAGGCGGCGAGGCCGTCCTGCTAGCGCTGCCGTAAAGGCGCTCTGCAAAAGTGCTGCAGAGGGGCTGCCGTAGAGGTGTCCGCGACCACGGCGGCGTCCACGAGGTCATCCGCATCGGGCGCGAGTCCTGGCCGCCACGTACGCAAAATGCGCTGCCGGAAAGCTGCCGCAACCAAGGGTCAGTGGCCGCGGAACGCCTCCTCCAACCACCACGAAGGCCGGCCCGCGGCGACCTTCGCGTCGACGACCAGGGGGACGTTGCGGGGGCCGGCCAGCCACGCCGCCACGGGGGACAGGTCGGCGGGGCGGCGTACGGTGACGGCCGCGCAACCGTAGCCACGGGCGATCGCCGCCAGGTCAGTGTCGGGGAACTGCACCGTGGACAGCGGATGCCCGTCGGGGCCGAAGTGGTGCACCTCGGCCCCGTACGCCGCGTCGTTGTAGACCACGATCAGCATGCCCAGGTTCAGGCGCCGGATGGTTTCCAGCTCGGCGATGCTCATCAGGAAGCCCCCGTCGCCGCACGCGGCCACCGGCACGCGGCCGGGGGACGCCAGGGCCGCACCGAGCGCGGTGGCCAGGCCCAGGCCGATCGACTGGAACGCCTGCGTGAAACAGAAGGCTCGGTGATCGGGAACGGACAGGAACATCGACGGGTAGCCCATGAAGTTGCCCGAGTCGACCGCCACCACCCGTTCGCGGGGGATCAGGTCGTCGAGCGCGATGCTGAACGTTCTGGGGTCGATGTGTGTGGCGTCGCCGTCGTCGTCGTACGACACGTCGCGCCAACGGCCCTCGAAGACGATCCTTTCCTGCACGCGAGGGGTCCGGTAACCGGGGTGGCGTACGGGCAGGGCCGACCGCACCGCCCGGGCCGTGGAGCCCGCGTCGCCGACGATGCCCAGGTCGACGCGGTGGTGTGCGCCCAGCGCGGCGGGGTCGAGGTCGACCTGCACCACCGTGGCCGACGGCGAGACCAGCGCGCCGTGGCGGGTCGTCCACATGTTCAGCGACGCGCCCCACGCCACCACCACGTCGGCGTCGGCGATCAGCGAGGCCGCCAGGGGAGTGGCGAAACCGCCCGACACGTCGAGGCTCCACGAGTTGCCGGCGAACAGGCCCCGGGCCACGGCCGAGGTGGCGAGCAGCGCGCCGCACGAGGAGGCCAGCGAACTGATCGGGTCGCGGGCGTTCACCGCACCCCGGCCGGCGATGAAGACCGGGCGGTCGGCGGCGGCCAGCAGGGCGGCCAGGGCGGCGACCGCGTCGTCGTTGGCCTGCGGGCGTTCGACGGCGATCGGGGCCTGCGGTTCGGTCACCACGGCCTCGGCCGCCTGCACGTCGAGAGGCAGGTTGAGGACGACCGTACGGCGTTCGCTCGCGGCGAGCCGCCACGCCCGTACGGTGTCGTCGACCGCGGTGGCTGCGCTGTGCACCCGGTCGCTGGACGCGCCGACCGCTCGGGCCAGGGCGTCCTGGTCGACGCGGAAGTTGGACCGCAGCGCCGTGGCCGCCGGCTCGGCCGCGAGCACCAGCATCGGCGTACAGCTCTTGGCCGCCTCGGCGATCCCGGTCATGGCGTTGGTGAGGCCGCACCCCTGGTGCACGGTCATCACCCCGACGCGGCCGCTGACCCGGGCGTACGCGTCGGCCGCGGTCGCCGCCCCGGCCTCGTGCCGGGTCGCCACGAACCGGGCGCCGTTCTTGACCAGGGCGTTGGTGACGTGGAAGTTGCCGCTGCCGACCACGCCGAACACCGGGCCGGCGCCCAGCTTGACCAGGGTCGCACCGACCACGTCGGCGACCGTTGTCATCGCTCGACCAGGGCCAGCACCCGCGTCGGGCTGCCGGATCCGCCCACGATCGGCAGCGGCGCGGCGATCACCACCGCCCCGGTCGGCGGCAGGGTGTCGAGGTTCTGCAGCTGGGTGAGGCCGTACTTGCCGGCGCCCAGCACGTATGAGTGGCAGGGGAACGCCGGGTCGAACCCGAACGCCTGGCCCGCGTCGGTGCCGACGGTCTCGACGCCGACCCCGATCACCGGCGCCTCCTCGGCCAGCCACTTGGCGCACTCGACCGAGAGCCCGGGCGTGTGCGGGCCGGTCTCGTCGGCGTTCAAGTAATCCTCCTGGTCCGCCGACCGCGCGTCCCAGCCCGTACGGACGAGAAGCCACCCACCCGCCGGCAGCGGGCCGTGCTCCGACTCCCACGCGCGCACGTCGGCGATCTCGAGCAGGAAGTCGGGGTCGGCCGCGACCCGGCCGGACACGTCGATGACCGCGGCCGGCGCGTCCAGCTTGAGCGGCGCGATCTGCGAGACGTCCTCGCCGTCCTTGGCGGTCACCCAGTGGACGGGCGCGTCGAGGTGGGTGCCGGTGTGCTCCCCCGTGTGGATGTTGTTCCAGTACCAGGCCGGGCCGCGGTCGTCGTACCGGCTGATCTCCTCCAGCCCGAACGTGATCGTGTCGGCGAACGGCGGCGGCAGCTTGAGGATCGGCGTCTCGCTGGACAGCGGCGCGGTGAGATCGACCACCTCGATCGAGCCGGTCCGGATCGCCGCCACCAGCTCCTGCAGCACGCTCATCTCGTCTCCACTTGTGATCGCCGTCACGACGCCCGAAGCGTACGGCGTTTCCCCACATCGACGGGAGTGCCCGAACGGACGCACAGGACGAGAGCCGGGCGAAATGAGGCGCGGCGGAGCGGCGGGGTGGAGGCTACTCGGAGGGGTAGGGGTTGGAGGCGAGCGCGTGGGCCAGATGGGCCGCGGTCGAGGCGAGCGACTTCACCGACTCGCCGGTGGTGTCGGGCTTGGGGCCGGCGTCCTTGTAGTCCACCTTGCCCAGCGCCTCACCGACCCAGTAGGCCGAGCCTGCCGCCGGGATCGTGAACCCGACGTCGTTGAGAGCCTGGATGACCTCGGCGATCACGTGGTGCGCGCCGTCCTCGTTGCCGACGACCCCGACCACGGCCACCTTGTCGGACATCGAGGGGCGCCCGCGCGGGTCGGTCTCGGACAGCTCGGCGTCGAGGCGCTCCAGCACCATCTTGGCCACGCTCGAGGGCTGGCCGAGCCAGATGGGGGTGGCGATCACCAGGATCTGGGCGGCGAGGATCTTTTCCCGTACGGCGGGCCAGCCGTCCCCGTCTCCCTCGTCCGTGCTGACCCCGAACTTGATGTTCTGGTCGGCGACGCGGATGAGTTCTCCGTCGACGTCGTGGTCGGCCAGCGCGTCGAGGATCTGCCGGCCGAGCAGGTCACTGCTCGACTCCTGCGAACCCGATTTCAGAGAACAGCCCAGCACCAGGGCACGCAATGTCGTCATGGGCCGGGCATGCCCGCGGGCCCGTTGGTAAAACTTCACATAGGCCAAGTAGTTTGACGGCATGACCGCCCGCCGCCTCGATGACCAGGCCCGCCTGGACGCGCTGGCGCGCACCGGTCTCGGTCCGGTCCCCGACCCGGTTTTCGACCGCTTCACCGCGATGGTCCGAACAGTCCTGAAAGTTCCGGTTGCCCTGGTGTCGCTGGTCGACGCCTCGCGTCAGGTGTTCCCCGGGGCCTGCGGACTGGCCGAACCGTGGATGGGCGAGCGGCAGACCCCGCTGTCCCATTCGTTCTGTCAGCACGTCGTCACCAGCGCCGAACCTCTGGTGATCACCGATGCCCGTCGTGACCCGAGGGTCGAGAGCAACCTGGCCATCACCGATCTCGGTGTGGTCGGCTACGCGGGGATGCCGCTGACCGACGCCGACGGCATGGTGCTCGGCTCGCTCTGCGCGATCGACGCCGAGCCGCGCGAGTGGACGCCCGACGAGCTGAGCCTGCTGGCCGACCTGGCCGCGGCCTGCTCCGACAGTCTCCGGCTGCGCGTCGCCACCCGCAGCGCGAACCGCCGCGAACATGCGGCCGAGGCCCGCGAGCGGGTGGCCGGCGCCGCGTTCGAACGCAGCCAGCTGCTGCTGCGGGCCAGCGTCGCGCTGGCCGGCACGACCACGGTGGCCGACGTCGTCGACGCGGTGCGGGCCCTGCTCGCCGGCAGCCTCGACCCGGACTACCTCGGCGTGTCGCTGATCGAGTCGGGCCAGGTCAGCCTCCAGTCCGGCCCGTTCCTGCCGCCGCGCGTGGCCGACCGGTGGCGGCGCTACCCCCGTACGGCGGGAACGCCTTCCGCCCTCGCTGCCGTCACCGGCGTCCCGGTCCTTCTTCCCGACCTGGCCGCCGTGGCCGCGCAGACGCCGGACGCCCTCGCGACCTTCGACGAGATGGGCTGGCAGTCGGGCGTGAGCGTGCCGCTGCCGGGCGCGGCCGGAGCGATGGGCGCGCTGACCATGACGTGGAAGCAACCGCACACCGTCGACGCCGTCGAACTGGCCGTGCTCGCCGCCCTCGCCGGCTACGTCGCACAGGCCATCCAGCGCGCCGACTACCTCTACTCCCGCGAGCAGGTCGCCACGCTGCTCCAGCAGGCCATGCTCAGCGAGCTGCCGGACGCGTCGCCGTTCGGGATCGCCGCCCGCTACGAGCCGGCCGTCCGTGGCGAGCACGTGGGCGGCGACTGGTACGACGCCGTCCGCCTCGGCCCCGACCAGCTCGCCCTGGTCGTCGGCGACGTGACCGGGCACGACATGGCCGCCGCGACGCGGATGGGCCAGCTGCGCAGCATGCTCCGGGCCTACATCGTCGACCGGCACGAGCCGCCGTCCGCGCTGCTGCGCCGCCTCGACAACGCCGCCCAGATCCTCGGCGACCCCACCCCGGTCACCGCGATCCTGGCCTACGTGCAGGCCGAGGCCGACGGCTACCGGCTGCAGTGGTCCAACGCCGGTCACCCGGCGCCGGCGCTGCTGCTTCCCGACGGCACGGTCAGCCCGCTGGCCGGCCGCGACATGCTGCTCGGCGTGGGCCAGCGCACCACACGGACCAACCACAGCCACCCGCTGCCGCCCGGCTCGACCGTGCTGCTGTTCACCGACGGCCTGGTCGAGACCCGCACCGACCTGATCGACGACCGCAAGAGCAAGCTGTACGCCGTTCTCGGCGGTCTCGCGTCCGCGCCCCTGCCCGACCTGCTCGACGAGGTCTACACCCGGATGGCCGGCGCCGACCACGAGGACGACGTGGCCTTGCTGGCTCTGCGCACCCCGACCCCTTAGCTCTGCCGAGCCTCCGTCGGGGTTAGCTCTGCAGGGCCTCGGTCGGGGAGAGCCGGGCCGCCCGCATGGCCGGATAGAGACCGGCCACCGCGCCGATCACCACCGCCCCGGCCAGACCACCGGTCACGGCCCACGCGGGCACCACGACCGGCCAGCCCTGACGCACCGCGTAGGCGGCCACCCCGGCCAGCCCGCCCAGGGTTCCGGCCAGCCCGCCGAGCAGCGACAGCACGACCGACTCGGTCAGGAACTGCCACCGGATGTGTCCACGGCGGGCGCCCAGCGCGCGGCGCAGGCCGATCTCGCGGCGGCGTTCCAGCACCGCGACGATCATCGTGTTGGCCACGCCCACGCCGCCGACCAGCAACGACACCCCGGCCAGGGCGAGCAGCAGCGATCCGAACGTCTCGTCGGCAGCCCGCTTGGCCACCAGCGCGTCGGAGGGCCGGCTCACCTGCACCAGACCGGGCAACGCCGGGTTGACCGTGGCCGCCAGCACCGCGCGCACATCCTCCAGGGCCGGTTCGCGGCAGCGCACATAGATGACCGTCGGGTGCCCGTCGAAGGCCAGCCATGTCCGCGCGGCCGGCCAGCCCACGATCACGGCCTGGTCGATGTCGGGCGCGAGCGGCAGCGGGGCCAGGGTGCCGACCACCGTGAACCAGCGGTTGCCGATGCTCACCTGAGGCGGCGATCCCAGCCGGGCCGCGGCCTCGGAGCCCAGCACGACCGTGGGGAACGACGAGGTGGCGTCGGTGAGGAAGCGACCGGTGGCGATCCGGCCGTTCAGGGCGGCCAGCAGGTCGGTGCGTCCGGCCAGCACGGTCAACCCCGAGCCGTCGTACGGATCCACGAGGTCGGACCGCCGCACCACCGCGTGCACGTTGGCGACGGCGCTGACCGAGGTCACCGGTCCCACCCGCGCAATCATGTCGACGGCTTCGGCCGGCAGCGGAGCGGGTGTCCCACCGGTCGACGCGGGGGAGGCGCGCAGCATGTTGCTGCCCAGCGCGGCCAGCCGGTCGTTGAGGGCCTGGCGGCTCGCCGCGGGGATGCCGGTGACGACGATCATCGTGGCGACGCCGATCGCGATGCCCAGCGCCGACATCGCGGCCCGGGCCTTGCGGGAGCGCACCCCGAGCAGACCGAGTTCGAGCAGGTCGCGGATCACTCGACGACCCGCCCGTCGTGCATGACCACCCGACGGGGCAGCCGGGCCGCGATGTCGCGGTCGTGGGTGATCACCACGATCGTCGCGCCGTCGGCGTTCAGCGTCGTGAGCAGGCCCAGCACCGCTTCGCCGGTGGCCGAGTCGAGGGCGCCGGTGGGCTCGTCGGCCAGCACGAGGTCGGGCGAGCCGGCCAGGGCGCGGGCGATCGCCACCCGCTGCTTCTCGCCGCCGGAGAGCTGGTGGGGGCGGTGACCGGCGCGGTGGGCGAGACCGACCCGGTCGAGGGCCTCGGCCGCGAGCTCCCGCCGGCGGCGGCGCGGCACTCCGGCGTACAGGAGACCGGTCTGGACGTTGTCGGTCGCGGTCATCGTGTCGGTCAGGTGGAACTGCTGGAAGACGAACCCGAGGCGCCGCGCCCGCAGAGCGGAGAGCCTGCGGTCCGGGTAGGCGGTGACGTCCTCCCCGCCGAGGCGGACCGTCCCGCTGCTGGGCCGGTCGAGTGTCCCCATGATGTTGAGCAGGGTCGACTTGCCCGACCCGGACGGCCCGACGATCGCGATCAGCTCACCGGCCGAGACCGTCAGCGAGACGTCGGACAGCGCGGCCACCCCGCCCGGATAGACACGGCCGACCCGGTCGAGGCGCAGCACGTCGCTCACGGTGTCGTCACCACCGTCGTGCCCGCGGCGAGGCCGGCGCCGCTGACCTCGACCAGGCCACGGGCGAACACCCCGGTTGTGGCGGCCACCAGCGACCCGTCCGGCTTCTGCAACGCGTAGCCGCCCTCGCGCAGGGCGACCAGCGCTCCGACCGGCACGGCCAGGACGTTCTTGCGGGCCACGGTGGTGAACCGCACCCGCACCGGCGCCGAGTCGAACGCCGCGACCGCCTTGGCCACCGCCGGTGTCACGACGACGGTCACCTTGGGTGCCTCACCGTTGTCCTGTTCACCCACCGTACGGCTGATCGCCGTCACGCTCCCGGCCGCCGTCTTGCCGTCCGGCAGCGACACGGTCACCTTGGTCCCGACCCGGACCGTGCCCGCCTCGGCCGCGCTCATCGGCACCGACACCACCTTGGTCGTGGTCGTCATCGCCAGCACCGGTCCCGCCGCCGGGTCACCCAGCGCCGCCGTCACGCCGTCCACCCGTCCCGGCCCGGTGACCACGACGACCTGCCCCGGCCGCAGCGCTCCCGGTGCCGGCATCCCGAGGTCCTTCTGCCACCGTTTGACCGCGGACAGCAGGCCCGCATCGGCCACGTCGCGGCGTGCGGCCCACGTCCGGTAGCCGAGCGCGTTCAGGTTCGACCGCACCTCGCGCACGTCGCTGCCCTCGAGGCCGGCCTTGTCGATGGCCCGGAACAGCGGCGTGCCGCCGTAGAACACCACCACGGGCTGGTCGTTCACCTTGAACAGCCAGGTCCCGCGGACCACCTTCTGGCCGGCCGCGGGCAACCGGGTGAGCACGCCCTCGCCGGTTCCCTTGACGACGCGCGCCGAGCCGAACCCGAGCGTCCCCGGCACCATCCGGGCGTCGCTGAGGTCGGTGCGCTCGATCCGCGTCGTACTCAGCGTCGCCGTGGGCGTGGCGGCGACGGGCTCGGAGCGCGGCCGCAGCGCGTACCACGCCCCGCCGCCGGCCAGCAGCACGACCGCCAGCGGGACGGCCACGCTACTTCTTCCCACCGAACGCCTCCAGCAGGCAGGACTCCTCCAGCTCGTCCTGGTTCGCGGGCAGCGGGTTGTCGCCGTCGTCGTACGTCCATTCGCCG
The DNA here is from genome assembly GCF_016834655.1 of Paractinoplanes ovalisporus. Taxonomy (GTDB): domain Bacteria; phylum Actinomycetota; class Actinomycetes; order Mycobacteriales; family Micromonosporaceae; genus Actinoplanes; species Actinoplanes ovalisporus. The sequence goes on along the minus strand of NZ_JAENHP010000001.1, from coordinate 557,813 downwards.
GGGTTCGTCACGTGCACCATCAGGCCGTGTTCGCGCAGGCAGCGCACGTTGTCGTTCCACTGCGACGCGTAGTGGGGGTTGATGTCCTCGTCCAGCTCCGGCGGCTGCAGCGGCAGCTTCCCGGCGCAGGCCTTGTACGCCGACCGGGGCTCCCCACTCTGGTCGAGACGCCGTACGTCGTTGCCGGCCGGACCCGCCTGGTCGACCACGTTGACCTTGACGCCGTTGGCGACCAGGCAGTCGTCGTAGGCGGTCCAGTAGCGCTGGGCCTCCTCGTCGCTGGTGTCCAGCCGCAGCTGCGGTCTGGTCGTATTTTTGGCGGGCGCGGACGAGGCGGCCGGCGAACTCAACGTGGCAACTTGATCTTGCGTCGGCGGGGCCGAGCTGCACGCCCCGGCGAGGAGAGCCGCCACCGCGGGGAGGAGGAATTTACGCATGGCCGGAACCCTCGCGGCCACTTGTCAGGAACCTGTTGTCATCCCGTAGTGGTCCCGTTCCGAGGCGGTTCGCGGGTGACGGCGACGCCTAAACTCGCCGCCGTGTGTGCGTACGTACTGGTCGCCGAGGATGACCCCAAGCAGGCCGAGTTGCTCCGGCGCTACCTGGAGCACGAGGGCCACGCGGTGGTGGTCGCCGCGGACGGTCGCGCCGCGCTCGAACAGGCCCGCACCAACCCGCCCGACCTGCTCGTGCTCGACGTGATGATGCCGCGGGTGGACGGGCTCGACGTGTGCCGGATCCTGCGCCGCGACTCCGACCTGCCGATCCTCATGCTGACCGCGCGCAGCACCGAGGACGACCTGCTGCTCGGTCTCGATCTCGGTGCCGACGACTACCTGACCAAGCCGTACAGCCCGCGCGAACTCGCCGCCCGCATCCGCACCCTGCTGCGGCGCACGCGTCCCGCCTCCAAGCCGGCCGACCCGGTGCTGCGGCTGGGCAATCTGCACGTCGATCCCGTACGGCATGAGGTCCGCGCCGACGGCACCCCGGTGACCTGCACCCCGGGCGAGTTCCAGCTGCTGCTCACCATGGCCACCGAGCCCGGCCGGGTGTTCACCCGTGAACAGCTGCTCCGGCACCTGCACGGCTTCGACTCGTTCGTCACCGCGCGCACGGTCGACGTGCACGTCATGAATCTGCGCCGCAAGATCGAAAAAGATCCGTCCCGGCCCGTACGGCTCCTGACCGTCTACGGCGTCGGCTACAAGCTCGCCGATGCGTAGCTCCCGCGGCAGCCTCCTGCTACGCCTGCTCGCCCTGTCGGCCGTCGTGTCGCTGCTCTCCGTGGCGGCCACGGCTTGGCTCGCCGTGCGCACCACGACCCGCGCCATCCAGCAGGAACAGGTGCAGGCGCTCAGCGACGACGCCCGGATCTACGACGCGCTGGTCGGATACGCCGCCACCCACCCCGACTGGTCCGGTGCCGGCCCGCTGGTCGACCGGCTCGCCGCGAGCACCGGTCACCGCGTGGCCCTCACCACCCGCGCCCGGACGCCCCTGGCCGACTCCGGCGACGGCGCGTTGCCCGCGCGCGTGTCGGCCACGGTCGACCCGCTCGGCGTCGACACCACCCTGCTGCCCGGCGTCCGCGACGACCGGATCGACGCCCGCGCCGTCGGCCCGTTCCGCCTCACCCCGGCCGAGAGCGCCAACCTGCGTGTGGTCGCCACCCGGGTCGCCGGCTGCCTACGCGCACCCCCGGCCGGCCCGGCCCAGTCGGGCGACGTCTCGGTGTTCCGCAACGCCGTGGTCGTCACCGGTCCGAGCGGCCGTTCCCACATCGAGACCCCTGGCAGTGACCTCTCCACCGACCTGGCCTGCGCCGGGCCCCGGGCCACCCTGGCCGAGCCGACCGCCACCGAGCAGCAGGCCCTGCGCCGCCTCGGCACGCTCGTCGACGCCTGCGTGAAGCGTCAGCGCCTCCCGGCCGTCCGGGTCGGCTTGGACAGCACCTGGACCTGGGCCGACCAGGACGCGGCCCGGGCCGGGGAGAGCCGGGCCGGTGCGGTCGCCGACTGCCTGGCCGGCGCGCGGCGCGAACAGCTCACCGGCTACGTCGCACCCGCCGCCCTGCTCTTCGTGACCACCCCCGGAACGACCGGGCCGCCCGGGTTCGACCTGTCAGCGCGCAACCGGTGGCGGGTCATCGGGGTCGCCGCCGTCGTGCTGCTGGTCGCCGTGGGCGTGACGGCCGTGGTCGGCGTACGGATGGTGCGGCCGTTGCGGGCCCTCACCGCGGCGGCCGGCCGGATGCGCGACGGGGACGACGGCACCCGGGTGGCGGTCACCGGCCGTGACGAGATCGCCCGGCTCGGCACCGCCTTCAACGCGATGGCCGAACGCCGCCACGAGGTCGAACAGCTGCGGCGGGCCATGGTCGGTGACGTCGCCCACGAGATGCGCAGCCCCGTGACCAACATCCGGGGCTGGCTGGAGGCGGCCGACGAGGGCGTGGTGCCGCTCGACCGGGAACTGACGGCCTCGCTGCTCGAAGAAGCCCGGCTGCTCCAGCACGTCATCGACGACCTGCAGGACCTGGCCGCGGCCGACGCCGGGGAGTTGCGCCTGCACCCGGTCCCTTTCCCGGCCGACGAACTGCTGCGCGCGACCGCGGACGCTTTCACGGAGACCGCCGACCGCGCGGGTGTTTCGCTGGTCGTCGACGCGGTGCCGACCTTCTGGACGGCCGACCCGATCCGCCTGCGCCAGGCCGTGGGCAACCTGGTCGCCAACGCCATTCGGCACACGCCTTCCGGGGGCCGGGTCACGCTCTCCTCCCGTACGGGAAACGGGTCGTTGATCCTCCAGGTCGCGGACACGGGCGAGGGCATTCCCGCCGAGCAGCTGCCCTTGGTCTTCGAGCGTTTCTGGCGGGCCGACGCCTCACGCAACCGCCGAACCGGAGGCAGCGGCCTGGGCTTGTCGATAGTCCGCAAACTGGCCGAGGCCCACGGCGGCACCGTCTCCGTGACCAGCGCTCCCGGCCACGGCGCAACCTTTACGGTGAGGGTGCCAGCGAGATCGTAGGCAGACTGCGTTGGAGCTCCTTCCGGACGAGCGCAGCCTCCTTGTCCGGCACCGCGCCGTCCATGACCAGTTGCTCGAGCCGCGCGAGCCTGTACTCCGGGCTCCACTGATCGGAGCCGAGCAGGTCGTCCAGAAGTTCTCGGCGCAGCACGCGGGCATACTCCGGATCAAGCTGGGGTTGCTGCCGGTGCAACCGGCTGAGCTTGGCGAGCGGCGTCTCGGCCGGCCTCACCTCGGGCTCGGCGGGCTGGACCACTGCGGGTGGCGCGACGGTCGCCATCTCGGTTCCGATGTTGATCGCCGCACCCCAGCCGACGGTCGTCGCCACGCTGGTGAGCGCCACGATCGACGCCGGGGCGTTTCCCACCGCGAGGCCGCCGGCCGTTGCCACGTGCAACAGCGCGGCCCGGGCGATGTCGAGTGCGGTCCGCTTCTCCTCGACCGGAATCACCGTATTCGCGTCGTCGCGGGAACTCGCCAGGCGACGGAGACGTTCGCGCAGGTGCTGCAGCGCAACCCTGGTGGCCGAGACGACGTCGGTCGCCGTGATCTTGGCGTCTTCCGGGAGGTCGTCGATCGCCTGCCGCGCCAGCTCGATCACGGCGGCGTGTGAAGGCGGGCGGACATGACCCACTCTGATCATGACGTCGGCCAAGGCATCCGCCACGACGTCCTTGGCATGGGCCCGCTCCGTGACGTTCATGACCGGCAGGGCGTTGAAGCGATGCCAGAGCTGGTGCTGCCCGACCAGTGAGTCCAGGGCGCGCAGGGTCCGGGCCCGGGCGATCTCCAGCGATGTGAGTTCGAGGGCGCCCTCGCCACGGACCTCCAGAGCGGCGTTGATCAGCTTCAGCGCCGCCTCGGCGTCGGCCAGGACCCGCTGCTCCTCGGCGGTGAGTTGCTCAGCCATTCCCCGAGGAGACACCCCGCCTGAACTGGGCATCCAGCAGGAATCCGTCGTTGCGGATTTCCGACGCGAGCCTGGCGATGTTCCGCGGGTCACTGACGGAATTTCGGTGCTGGTGACCTGGTTGAGACGGTCGGATCTCCTAGGAGGACAACATGAAGAACGGAATCCACCCCGACTACCACTCCGTCGTCTACCGCGACCGCAACGCGGACTACGCGTTTCTCACCCGCTCGACCGAGCGCAGCGAGAAGACGATCGAGTGGACGGACGGAAAGACGTACCCGGTGATCGACGTGCAGATCTCGGCCGCGAGTCACCCCTTCTGGACCGGCCGCACGCGGGTTCTCGACACCGCCGGCCGCATCGAGAAGTTCCGCGCGAAGTACGCCAAGTTCGCCAAGTAATGCAGTGAGCGCCCGGCCCCCACTCAGGGGTGCCGGGCGTTTTCGTCGACCACTCCGCGAATGGTTGCGGTCACCTCGTCGACGGCCCTGGTGAAAGGCGCCGTGCCGTCGGTTGCCAGCCATTTCGCGTACGCATTTTCGAACGTCACCAGCGCGATCTGAGCGAGCAGCCGGGCCCGTACGGGATCCGTTCCGCCCTCTAGCAACACCTCTTCGACGGCCGCCGTGACGGCGGCCATTTTTGTGCGCTCCCGCTCCTGCAGTTCGGCACTGCCGTCGATGATCGCTCGGCGTTCCCCGGGACGGTCGAGCAGCTCGACCAGCTGCCCACCGACCTCGGCGACGGCGGCCAGCACATCACCGCCGGCCCGCCGCACCGCCTCGGCCATGGCCGCCGGCAGCCTTTCCGAACCCGCGAAAAGCACCTCACGCTTGTCGGGGAAATAGCGGAAGAACGAGCGCCGTGTCAGCCCGGCCCGCTCGGCGATCTGCGTGACGGTCACCGCGTCATAGCCGTGCTCCCGGAACAGTTCGAGCGCGGCCTGCCGCAGCCTCTCCTCGGCCCCCGGATCCCATCTCGCCATGAGACGACTCTAACAAGTGATGTCTCAGGGTGTCATCGCATGCTAGCTTCAGTGATGACACTGTGAGTCATCACGTCGTTCTGGAGCGAGACATGGGGATCTGGATACTCGGCGCCTCCGGGCGCATCGGCAGCGCTGTAGCTGCGGGGCTGGCCTCACGCGGCATCGAGCCGGTTCTGGTGGGCCGCAACCCCGACAAGCTGCCCGCCGGTTCGGTGATCGCCGCCGGGGCGGATCAGATCGCAGCCGAGATCACGCGGCGTCGCCCCACGGTGGTGGTCAACACGATCGGTGACTACGCGGCGAGCGCGCTGACCATCGCCCGGGCCGGTCTGCCCGCCGGCACCCACTATGTCGACGTCGCGAACGATCTGGTCGCGCTGCCCCGCATGCTCGGCGCGCATGACGAGGCGGCCGCTGCGGGCAGCACGTTCGTGACGGGGGCGGGTTTCGGTGTCCTGGCGACCGAGGCCGTCGTCGCCCAGCTGTGCGAGGGGCGTCCCGCTCCTTCCCGCGTACGGGTCGACGCCCTGGCCTCGGTGGCGACGGCGGGCGGCGTGATGGGGGAGGGCTACGCGGCCACGATCCTCGACGTGCTGACCACGGGCGGCCGCCGCATCGAGAACGGTCGGCTGGTGCCCTCCCGCCTCGGTGCCGGCGTCCAGACGCTCACGCCGCCCGACGGCACCACGGTCAGTTCGGCCGAGGTCCCGTCCGGTGAGCTGTTCGCCGCCCGCGCCGCCTCGAACGCGCCCTTCGTCACTGTGACCTCCGCCCTGGCTCCCACCGCCCCGCTGGCCCGGGCGGCTCTGCCCGCCCTCTCGCGGCTGCTCTCCCTCGCGCCGATGCGCCGCTTCGCCGTGTCCCGGCTCGCCGGCCTGTCGGTCAAGCCGGCCCCGCGCCCCCGTCCGCACTCTTGGGGCCACGCGGTCGTCGAGTGGCCCGACGGCGCCCGCCGCGAGGGCTGGCTGCGCGCCGGCGACGGCATGGACTACACCGCCGCCGTCCTCACCGAGGCCGCCGTCCGCCTCTCCCGCGGCGAGGCCAAGCCCGGCGCCTACACCCCGGCCGCCGCCCTGGGCGCCGACCTGGCCGAAGCCGCCGGCGGCGAGTTCCTGCTCGACCGCTGACGGTGGCGACCATTGACGGTGGCGACCATTGGCGGTGGCGACCATTGGCGGTGGCGACCATTGGCGGTGGCGACCACTGGCGGTGGCGACCATTGACGACGGCGAGCGCTGAGAGCGGCGACGGCTGAAAAGCGACTGCTGAAAGCAACCGCCGGCGAGCGTCAGGCGACCGTGCGACGCAGTCGGTTCGACGTGATGCCGTCGGTGGCGCCGAGCCCGTCCCACGGCGTCACCTCTTCGACGAACTCGAACCCGCGCGCCCGATAGAACGGTTCGCCCTTCGGGTTGCCGCGATAGACCGACACCCACTGCTCGCGGGCGCCGCGCCCCACCTGCTGGCCGGTCACGAAGTCGAGCAGCCGGCTGCCGAGGCCGCGCGCCTGCACGTCGGGCCGCACGTACAGGACGAACAGCTCGCCGACCCCGTCACCGATGAGCCCGCCGCCGGCCGCGCCCAGCACCTGCCCGTCGCCGACCGCGACCGCGTACCCGAGCCAGCCGTCCGACGACCCGGCGCCGACCTCGCCGGCGATGCGCGACGGCGTGTAGTAGGTCGCGATCGCCTCCTCGATCGTCGCCGCCGGCAACAGCTCGGCATACGTGTCGCGCCACCCGGCCGCGCACACCTCGGCGATCTGCCCGGCCTCGTCCGGGCGCGCCAGACGGACCTCGGTCACGGCAGGATCGCGTCGACGTAGCCGCCGTCGACGCGGACGGCGCCGCCCGTGGTGGCCGAGGCCAGCGGCGACGACAGGTAGACGACCATGTTGGCGATCTCCTCCGGTTCGATCAGGCGCTGCAGCAGCGACTGCGGCCGGTGGAGGCGCATGAACTCGCGCTGCGCCTCGTCCCAGGGCAGCTGCTTGTCCACGAGCGAGTAGACGAAGTCTTCGACGCCGCCGGTGTGGGTCGGGCCGGCGATGACGCTGTTGACGGTCACGCCCGAGCCGGCCGCCTCCTTGGCGAAGCCGCGCGCCACCCCGAGCAGCGCGGTCTTCGACACCCCGTAGTGGATCATCTCGGCCGGGATCACGACCGCCGAGTCGCTGGCGATGTAGAGGACACGGCCCCATCCTCGCGAGCGCATGCCGGGCAGAAGCGCGCGAGTCAGCCGTACGGCGGAAAGGACGTTGACCTCGAAGTAACGCCGCCAGTCGTCGTCGGTGATCTCCAGGGCCGGCTGCGCGCCGAAGATGCCGAGGTTGTTGACGAGGATGTCCACGTCGCCGAGGGCCGAGAGAGCGGCCGCCGCGCCTTCCTCGGTGGTCACGTCGGCCGGCGCCGGCACGAAGTCTCCGTCGCCCAGCTCGGCGATCGCGCGATCGACCGACTCAGGAGAGCGGCCGTTCACTCCCACCCGGGCGCCGGCCGAGGCCAGCCCGGCCGCGATGGCCTGTCCGATGCCCTGGGTGGATCCGGTGACCAGGGCCGTCTTTCCGCGTAGATCAAGGCGCATGGGGACAATTCTGCCTGCGACCGGGCTCATGGCGTCACCCCGACCCAGTTGTGTACGTTCGTACGCAACTGAAGAGGGAGCTCATGGACCGCACCACCGCACGCCGTCGTCTCGCGCTGTTCGCGCTGTTCTTCCTGCCCGGCATCGGCATCTCGTCGTGGGTGACCCGGACGCCCGACATCCGTGACCTGCTTGGCGCGTCGACCGCCGAGATGGGGCTGGTCCTGTTCGGGCTGTCGGCCGGCTCGATGCTCGGCATCCTGAGTTCCGGCCGGTTCGTGACCCGCTTCGGCACGCGGCCGGTCGTCACCGTCGGCATCCTCACCACCGTGGCCAGCATCCCGGTCATCGGCCTGGGCGCCGGAGTGTCGCAGAGCTGGCTCGTCGCGGCCGGGCTGTTCCTGTTCGGCCTGGGCATGGGCGGCGGCGAGGTCGCGATGAACATCGAGGGCGCCGACGTCGAGCGCATCCTCGGGCGGGCGATCCTGCCCACCATGCACGGCTTCTTCAGCCTGGGCACGGTCGTCGGCGCGGCGGTCGGCATGGGTCTGACCGCGGCCGAGTTCCCGGTGCCGTGGCACCTGGTCGCGATCGGCGTGATCAGCGTGCCGGTGGCGGTCACGGCCATCCGGAACATCCCGTCCGGGGTCGGGCGGGCCACGCTCACTGCCGCGGAATCGAACAAATCGCCAGTCTGGCGCGACAAGCGGCTCTGGCTCATCGGTGTCGTCGTGCTGGCCATGGCGCTGGCCGAGGGCGCGGCCAACGACTGGCTGCCGCTCATCATGGTCGACGGCCACGGTCTCGACGCCGCCCTGGGGTCGGCCGTCTACACCGCGTTCGCCGCCGCCATGACGATCGGCCGCTTCGGTGGTGGCTGGTTCCTCACCCGGTTCGGCCGCGCGACCGTGCTCGGCGCGAGCGCGGTCATCGGCGGCATCGGCCTGCTGCTGGTCGTCTTTGTCGACAACCAGTTCGTGGCCGGCGCGGCCGTGCTGCTCTGGGGCGTCGGCGCCGCCCTTGGCTTCCCGGTCGCGTTGTCGGTCGCCGCCGACTCGGGCGAGAACCCGACCGCCCGGGTGTCGCTGGTGGCGACCGCGGGCTATGTCGCGTTCCTGGTCGGCCCGCCCGCCCTGGGTTTCCTGGGCGAGCACTACGGCCTGCGCAACGCCATGATCGTCGTGCTGGCCCTGCTCGCCCTGGCCGCCGCGGTCGCCCCCGCGCTCAACAAAGCCCCGGAGCAACCCAAGGTGCTCAGTCCACGGTGAGGACGACCTTGCCCTGCACGTGACCCTTCTCGACCAGGCGGTGCGCCTCGGCCGCCTGCTCGAGCGGGAACTCCTTGGCCACCTGCACCCGCATGCGGCCCCCGGCGGCCAGGGAGCCCAGCGTCTCGAGCTCGACACCGTCGGGGCGCACGAACACGTAGCGGCCGCCCCGGTCCTTGACCTCGGGGTCGACCACCGAGGCGTGCCGGATCGGGTGCCGGACCAGCTTCGGGGTGATCTTCAGGTCGTCGCCGCCGTGGTAGTCGACCGCCACGTCCACCCGGCCGTCGCCACCGACCAGGTCGGCCAGCTGCTTGGGCAGCTCGTCGCCGTATTCGACGGCCTCGGCGCCCAGCGAGCGCAGGAAGTCGTGGTTGGCGTGCGAGGCGGTGCCGATGACCCGGGTGACGCCCAGCGCCCGGGCGATCTGCACGGCGATGTGGCCGACACCGCCGGCCGCGGCGTGCACCAGCAGCACGTCGCCGGGGCCGACGCTGGCTGCGGTGAGTGACTGCAGGGCGGTCAGACCGGCCAGGGGCAGGCCGCCCGCCTCGGCGAACGACATGGCGGCGGGCTTGTGGGCACACGCACGTTCCGTGACCGACACCAGTTCCGCGTACGTGCCGTGCTGGATCGTGTCCTTGCGGGCGTACGCCATGACCTCTTCGCCGACCCGGAAACGCGTGACCGCGGGCCCGATCGCGTCGACCACGCCCGCCACGTCCCAGCCCGGGATCAGCGGCAGGTGGTGCGGGTAGGCGCCCTGGAGATGCCCGGCCCGGATCAGGCCGTCGACCGGATTGACCCCGGCGGCGCGCACCCGGATCCGCACCGTGTCCGGTCCGACCGGCGGGTCGGGAAGCTCCCGCAGCTTCATGACGTCCGGGTCCCCGTACTCATCCAGCGCAATTGCCCTCATGAAACGCATTTTCCCCCATCCCGCGCTTTCATTCGGCGCTTGCGCGGAAATGGACCTTGCCCCCTGGTTCGACAGACCTGTAAATTCCGCTGGCCGTCCGGCGGTGGGCGGCGACTCGGGGGAGGAAAACCGCTCATGAACGCTGCCTTGCGGGCCGCGGTGTCGGTGGCGATGCTCATCGGCTTCTACGTTCTCGGCGTGCTGCAGCTGGCCGTCGCCGGCTTCCTGCTGTACGAGATCTGGACGCACCTGTCCGGCACGGGCGCGGCCAAGCTCAGCTGGCTCGTGATCGCCGGTTTCGGTGCGGTCGCGGTCGGCCTGTGGCGGGCCCTGCGCCACAAGCCCGAAGAGCCCGAAGGACTGCTCCTCACCCCGCAGCAGGCCCCCGACCTGTGGCGGCTGGTCGGCGACATGGCGGTCGCGGCCGGCACCCGCGCCCCCGACGAGATCCGGTTGGTGCCCGAGGTCAACGCGGCCGTCTCCGAAGACACGAAGATGCTAGGCCTGGTCGCCGGCACCCGCCGCCTCTATCTGGGCGTGCCGCTGCTGCAGACGTTCACGATCGACCAGATGCGCTCGGTGATCGGCCACGAGCTGGGCCACTACTCGGGGTCGCACACGCGGCTGGCCGCCATCACCTACCGGGGCCGGCTGGCGCTGCGCGAGACGCTGAACAACGTCGGCAAGTGGAACATCGCGGGCTGGGTCTTCAAGGCGTACGGCTGGCTGTTCCTGATGGTCAGCAACGCGGTGACCCGGCGGCAGGAGCTCGAGGCCGACGAGGTCTCGGTGCGGGTGGCCGGGGTCGAGGCCGCCACGTCCGCGATGCGGGAGATCCCGGTGGTCGCGGCCGCGTGGAACTTCTACTTCGGGCGTTACATCTCGTACGGCTGGGAGCAGGGTTTCGCCCCCGACGACGTGTTCGGCGGGTTCCGGCACCTCTACTACGCCCGCGCCGCCGAACTGGCCGGCCTGCGGGAGGAGGAGCCGGACAACGAGACCTCGCGCTGGGACACGCACCCGTCGACCGGCGAGCGGATCGCCGCCATGCGGGCGCTCCCGGCCATGCACCACCCCGCCGACACCCGCTCGGCCACGATCCTCTTCCCGCACCTGCACGAGGCCGGCCTGGCCCTGCAGCGTGAGGTGGTCGACTTCGGCGACCGGCAGGTGCTGCCCTGGGCGCAGTTCACCGCGGCCGCGATGGGCAAGTCGCTGCAGACCGGCGCCGACCGGGTGTTCCGCTCGGCGGCCCGGGTCGCCGGGGTGCCCGAGGCCGGTCTGGCCGAGGTGTTCGGGCTGGTCGCGTCGAGGCGCCTGGGCGAGCTGGCGGTCGAGTTCTTCCCGCAGAGCTCCAAGGCCGAGGCCGCGGCCCGGTTCGCCGACATCATGGAGGACCTGATCGCGCTGGCCGCCCTGCACAGCGGCGTGGTCGCCTACCAGCACTCGTGGAGCGAGCCGGCCCGCCTGGTCGACCGCTGGAACCAGCCGGTCGACCTCACCGAGGTCGCCAAGCTGGCGGTGGCGCCCGAGACGCTCGACCTCGCGGTGGCCCGGATCCAGCAGGCCGGTGTACGCATCGAGGCCGCCCGCGTGGTCGAGGCCCGGGCCACCGCGTCCGGCGCCGACGTGATCGGCCTGATGGCGAACGTGAAGGTCGACGGTCAGGAGACCGACCTGATCCTGCTCAACCGGGGCTTCCTGTTCGTGCCCGCGCCCAAGAACAAGGACGAGGGCGAGGAACGGATCGGTCGCATGATCGCCAACAACGACGTGGCCGAGCTGGCCCGGACCTACCGGTTCGTGCCGTTCGAGGAGGTCACGAGCGCGCAGGTGCACAAGGCGGTGCCGATCAACGCCGAGCTGCGCCTGCACAACGGGTCGACCGTGACGCTGAAGGAGAGCTACACCGGCGCCACCGTCGGTGACAGCCGCGACACCCTGGAAGCGGTGCTGGGCCGGATCAACGAGCGCAACGAGCGCCGATAGAGGCTAGCGCCGGGGGCCGTGGATCTCGCGGTGCAGGCGTTCCATGCGGCGGTCGAGGCGGGCGGCGTCCTCGGCCGCCGCGGCCAGCTCTTCGCGCAGGGCGCCCGGCACCGCGGGGTCGTACTTGTAGTGGATCTTGTGTTCGAGGCTGGCCCAGAAGTCCATGGCCGCCGTACGCAGCTGCACCTCGACCGGCACGTGCACGACCCGCTCGGAGAGGAACACCGGGATCTCGACGATCAGGTGCAGGCTGCGGTAGCCGTTCGGTTTGGGCTTGGCGATGTAGTCCTTGGTCTGCAGCAGCGTGACGTCGGGCTGGCGGGTCAGCATGTCGGCGACCGTGTAGACGTCGGAGACGAAGCTGCACACGATCCGGATGCCGGCGATGTCACGGATGCGGGAGCGCATGTCGTCCAGGGTCAGCGGGCAGCCGATCCGGCGGGCCTTGCTGGTGATGCTCGTTGTGGTCTTCAGGCGCGGGCTGATGTGCTCGATCGGATTGTGCCGGCCGCGGTGGGTCAGCTCCTCGGCCAGGATGTTGATCTTGGTGCCGATCTCGGCCAGCCCGAACTTGTAGACCAGCAGAAAATGGGACAGTTCCTCGCTGATGTCGCGAAACGGCTCGGGGAGGGGATGTCCGCTCGCCCAACGCGTGATCTCGCGATCGGCGTCCTCGGTCGTCACTGTTCCCGTCTCCTGAGCGCGGCATCCGCACCTAACCGTAGGCGCAGCTCGCCACCATCATCCCGGAGACGGCGGAACTGGACGGACCTGGGGCCCGCCCACTTCCGTCAGACCCTATTTCCCGTACGCCTGGAACTCCGCGACACGCACATTGAGCGCCTGCGGGCTGCCCGTCGCGCAGTCCGAGACCGCGCGCGGGTCGGCGTCCTGCTCACCGAGGAAGTCCGGACCGCCCGTGCACTGGTTGGTCACGACTTCGAGCCGCAGGTGCGTGGCCGTCGTCGGCCTGATGTCGAACGACTTCACCACCAGGTCCTTCACGCGGGGCCGCGGGGCGACCGACGGGAAGGCGTCCGCCTTGCTGGTGTAGACGGTCTTGAACTGCGCAGCGTCGGCGCACGTCACCGTGGCCGTCGCGGTGCAGGCGAGCACCTTGAACTGCCGCAGCGCCGTGTACCGGTTCTGCGTCAGCGGGTCGGGGTCGCCGGTGACCGGGGGCCGCAGCTGGGCGCTGACCTGCACCCGCCGTACGGTCTGGGCCCCGCCCGCCAGGTCGACCGTGACCTGCTTGCCGGCCACCGCGCTGCCCAGCGACGCCCAGTTCGTGGCCTCGTCGTCGTCGGTGATCCGGGCCAGGTTGATGCCGTCGCCGGTGGCCACGGCACCGGCCGCACCCGAGGCGAGGTTGCGCGGCATCCTGACCGTCAGCGTCTTGTTCTGGCCGGCTTTGAGCGACGTCTCGCCGACCCGGGCGTGACCGTAGCCGGCCGCCTGGGTGATGAACCCGTACGAGCCCGCCACCAGCTTGACCTCGTCCGGCAGGGCCGTGGCGGGGTCGGTGTCGGCCACCGCGACCGCGCGGGCCTGGTAGTCACCGACGTACAGCTTGGCGTTGGGCACCGCGGCGCCGTTCTCGTCGACCGGCTTGAACTTCACCGTGGCCTCGGTGGCGTGCGCTGACGAGAAGCTGGGCGTCGGGTTGGCGTCGCCGGCGCCGACGCTGATCGCGCCCTCACCCAGGCCCCGCTTGGCGAACGCGTTCCAGATGATGTCCTGGTTCTTGCCGCCGAAGCGGACCAGGTCGGCCCCGAGCAGCGCGTCCCGGGCGTCCACCTGGCTGTTCGCGCTGTTGGCCAGCAGCAGGAAGGAGTCGAACACGAGCTGCACCCAGCGCCGGTTGCCCGGGCACTCGGTGACCGCGCGCTTGCCGTTCGCGCACGCCTTGTTCAGGGCGGCCGAACCCGCGCCGTACCGCTTGATGAACGCCTCGCGCACGTCGAAGTTGGTGGCGCTCCAGAGCTCACCCGACGCGTGCACCTGCAGGCCCACGAAGTCGTAGTCGACGCTGGAGTAGTTGAGCGGGCTGTCGGTCATGTTGTAGTTGCGGATGCCCGCGACCGGGTCGGTCGTCACGTACTGACCGATCGTGTAGCCCTTCTGGCCCTTGGGCGCGTAGCCGTACTCCTGCAGGTACTCCATGGCCAGCAGGTCGGACCAGCTCTCGCTCATGCCCTGGGGCGAGCTCAGGCCCGCGTCCGGACCGGCGATCATGCGGTTGGTGATGGCGTGGGTGTACTCGTGCCCGATCACCGACATGTCGTAGTCACCGTCGACGCAGGCGCCGTAGAACGCGGCTGCGACCGGCTGCCACAGGTACATGTTGGTGATCGGCGCCTGACCGTCGGGCGGGGTGATCTGGTTGGCGTTGTTGCGCGCCTCGAAGTTCGGCGGGCCGCCGCTGATGCCACCGGCCTGCGCGTTGCCCTGCTCGTGGTCGTTGCCGAGACCGCCCGCGGTGCCGTTGTCGTCCTGCATGTTCCAGGTCGCCTCGGTGAAGCCCAGGTTGTACGACCAGTCGTGCATGCGGTTGTGCATGCCGAACAGGTTGGCCCGGGCGGCGTCGATGTCGTTGCGCTGCGGCGTGGTGAACACGTCGGGCGAGCACCGCTCCCGGTACCACTGGTTCGTCCACTTGTAGTCGTACGCGCGGTCCGGCTTCGGCGTCGCGAACTCCGTGCCCACGCTGAACGCGTCGTTGGAGTTCCAGTTCTCGACGGCGATCGTGTTGTTGCCGCGGGTGGTGAAGGTCGGCTCGCCGGTGGCCGGGTCGACGTCCCAGGGCAGTTTCGACGCGTTGGTCGCCACGACCTCGTCGCAGCCGCGCAGCGGACCCCAGCACCAGGTGCGGCGGTCGTCCGAGGACGAGTAGTTGAGCGGCGGCGAGTGCGGGAAGACGTCCCACGACGGGTCGTCCTCGCTGTGGTCGACGATGCTCTCGCGCACCAACACGCTGCCGTCGCGGGCGTCGACGTAGGTCGTGAACGCCTCGGGGTCGGTGCCCTGCAGGTCGGCGCCGAAGGTGACCTGGTAGGCCGCGCGGGCGCCCTCGGTCGCGGTCGGCACGGCGACCAGCTTGTTCGCGATCACGGTGGGGGAGGCGATGCCGGCCTCACGCGCGGCCAGCGTCACGGCCTGGTCGGCGCTCAGCGTGGCCGGCTCGGGCGCGACCGCGTCCCGCGACAGCGACGAGCTGACGAACCACACCTTGCCGTCGCGCACGCCCACGCTCAGCAGGCCGTCACGCCCGGCGACCAGGTCACCGAACTTCTGCCGGAACACCACCGCCGCGCCTTCGCCCAGCTTCGCGGTGGTCAGCACCTCGAGGGCGTCCGCGCCCCGGGCGGTGAGCCCGAGAACATCCAAATTCTTTCCCACGTACGCCTTGGCGGCCGCGACCGGGTCGGCGGAGAGCCCGGCCTCCAGGGGTTCGCCCGTCGCGGTCAGCGTGGCCGGTGTGCCCAGCGCGTTCCAGCGGGCCTCCGCACCCGCCGCGGCCGCACGCTGGCCGCTGGTCGGGGCGAGCCGCCCCTTCCGGTTGTCGATCACGTGGTCCTGATGGTTGTCTCCCTGGACCTTCACCTTGCCGGCGGTCTGATCCGCCGGGGCTTGCGCCGGGGCCGCGTTGCCACCGGATGAGGCGGTCAACACGATCGCGGCTGCCAGGAACCCGGCTGCGGTTCCCGCCAACGCACGGGGTGGGGTGCGCACGGTACCTCCTTTGTGGAACGGCTGTTACCAGGAACATCCGATCGCACCCGGGACCTGCGCGACATAGTACAAACATCTAAATACATCTATAAGTATGTGATGCTGTTTTACTTCTCCCATGGAGACGCGTTTCGCCCGGGCCGCGGACGGCGTGACGATCGGCTACCAGGTCCTCGGCCGTGGCCCGGTGCTCGTCTGGATGCCGTCGCTGAGCAACATCGAGGCCCAGTGGCGCATCCCTGCCCTGCGCGCGGCCTACCTCGGCCTGGCCCGGTCGTGCACGCTCGTCCTCTACGACGGCCGCGGCACCGGGACCTCGTCCCGCGACATCGACCTGACCGACCTGGGCGTCGAGGCCCACCTGCGTGACCTCACCGCCGTGCTCGACGACGCCGGGATCCGCCGCGCCTCGCTGCTCGGCTACTACCACGCGGTCGCGACGGCGCTGGAGTTCGCGGCGCGCGAGCCGGCCCGGGTCGAGCGCCTGGTCTTGTTCGGCGGCGCCCCGCGGATGAGCGAGGCCATGCTGCCCGCCCAGACCCGGGCCCTGCTGTCGCTGGTCGACCAGGACTGGTCCCTGTTCGCCGACGCGGCCGCCACGGCCTGGCTGGGCTGGGACGGCGCCGAGTCGGGCCGCTGGACGGCCGAGGCCTTCCGCACGGCCACCACCCCCGCGATCGCCAAAGCCTGGTTCGCGGCCGCCCGCGACATCGACGTGACCGCCCGGCTGCCCGAGGTCAAGGCGCCCGCCCTGGTCCTGCACCGCCAGAGCGACCAGCAGATCCCGGTCGAGGTGTTCCGCCGCCTGGCCGCCGACCTGCCCGACGCCCGCCTGGTCGAGCTGCCCGGTTCGACGCCGACCCTGTTCGTCGAGGACCCGGCGGCCGACCTCTCGCTGGTGACCGGCTTTGTCGCCGAGGGCCGGGTGAGCCGGACCTCAGCCCTGGGTGCGCTCACCCGCCGCGAGCAGGACGTGCTGAGGCGCCTGGCCGCGGGCGACTCCAACCTCGAGATCGGCGACCATCTGGGCATCGCCGTCCACACGGTCGAGCGTCACCTGGCGAACATCTATCGCAAGCTTGGCGTACGGGGTCGCACGGCCGCCGTGGCGTACGCGCTGAGGGGTTCGATCTAACGGATTTCCGGGAAGCGGACAGCTGGTCGCGGGGCCGACACTGCTGTCATGACTGCCGACACCTCGTGGCGTTTCGCCCGTGCCACCACGCCTTTCGTCCGCTCCCTGGCCGGTCGCCGCTTCTCCCCGTGGGCGGTCGTCCGCCACCGGGGCCGCAAGTCGGGCCGGGCCTTGGCCGTGCCGGTCGTGGTGATCGCCACCCCCGACCGCTTCGTCATCAACCTGCCGTGGGGTGCCCGCACCAACTGGGTCCGCAACGTCCAGGCCGCCGGCGGTTGCACGATCCGCCTGCACGGCGCCGAGTTGCGCGCCGACCGCCCGCAGATCCTCGACGAGGCCACCGCCCGCCCGTACTACTCCAGGACCACGTGGTGGATAGCCCGCCACCTGTTCCCGGCCGACGCCTGGCTCCTGCTGCACCGCACTGGGACCGAAGCCGGTCAGGGGATGTAGTCCTCCAGGCGGGCCGGGGTGAGCCCGGCCTTGTGAATGGCGTTGAGCACGGCCAGGAAGTCGTCGACGAAGCGCGGCCGGAAGTGCATCAGGATGATGTCGCCGGGCTTGACGATTTTTTCCTCCTGATAGAAGACCTTGCCCTTGTTGGTGGCCTCCTTCCAGAAGAACGCGGCCTTCATCCCGCAGTCGTGCGCGGCCCGCAGCGTGGTGGCGTCGTGGGCGCCGCCGGGCGGGCGGAACAGGGTCGGGCGCTGTCCGAACAGCTCGCCCAGCTTGTCGGCGCCGCCGCAGATCTCGTGCTTCTGGAACGCGTACGAGCGGCCCTTGAGCACGGGGTGGCTGATCGTGTGGTTCTGGATCGTCGCGCCCGTGGACTGCAGCTTCTTGAAGTAGCCGGGGTTGTCGCTGATCGCGTTCACCTCGAGGAACAGGGCGATCGGCACGTCGGCGGCCTGGAACAGCTGCATGGCCAGGGGGTTTTTCTCCCAGCCGTCGTCGATCGTGATGAAGGCGACCTTCTGGTCGGTCGGGATGCGGCTGAACCATCCGGCGGTGCCGTTGGCCGGCAGCGTCACCTTGGTGGCGGGCGGGGGCGGCGCGAAGCGGGGGACGCGGGAGCGCAGGTTCACCGGCAGGGCCAGCCGGGGGTCGGCGGCGCTTTCCAGCGTGGGCGCGGCCGGGGCCGAGACCGAGGGGGACGGCGCCGGGGACGAGGTCACGGGGTGCGGTGAGGTCTGACCGCCGCACGCGGCCGTCACCGACAGCAACGCCCCGATCGTCAACCAGCGATATGCCCTGCTCAGTCCCATGCGCCCACCTTTGCTGTCCGTGCACATCCCTACCAGGGACGCGCAAGCCGGACAGTTAGGTGGCAGTTATCGACGGACTGTGGTGCCGGTCACGCCTCAAGGGCCTCGGTGACGATCGCGCAGGCTTCCGCCGTGTGCATCGGGCCGACGCCGGCCGCCTTGTCCAGAAGCCGGCGGAACAGCGCGCGCTCGCGGTCGTCGAGCGAGCCGAGCGTGGCTTCCTCGGCCTCGGCGACCTGACCGCACAGCGCGGCGACCGCCTCCCGGCCCCGGTCGGTGGCCACGATGCGCCGCTGCCGCCGGTCGCCGGGGTTAGGCTGACGCTCGACCAGCCCGGCCTCGACCAGGTCGTCGATCAGGTAGGTCATCATCGTGCGGTCGATGCCCAGCTTGGCCGCGAGGGCCGCCTGGCTGGGCGGCGCACCCTGCACGACCTCGCACAGGGTCTGATAGCCGCGCTCGCCCTGCGGGAAGTCCTTCAGCTTGGGGCCGACGACCTCCGCGTACGACCGCAGCAGGAGGCCGAGGGAAGCTCCGAAGTCCGCTGTCGTGTGACTCACGACCTCATCCTATCTTTTGGCAATACCGTCGTCTGGCAATACTATCTAGCGAGAAGACGATCGGATCTGCGGAGGATTCGTTGAGCACGGAACAGAAAGTTCGGGAAGCGGAGACGGCTCCCGGCCCGGTGGTCCTGACCGACGAGGACGGCGGGCTCGATCCGTGGACGGCGGCGGTCTGGCTGGCCGCCCGCAACGACAACCTGCGGATCACTCTTCCCGGCGCGCCGGCGGCGGTGTCGAGCGACATGGCCGACAAGGCGATGGACACCCTGACCGCGCTGGCCGGCCCGCGCGTGAGCACCGGCGACAATCCGAGCCGCTTCGACGACCTGCCGGCCTCGCTGGTCAAGTTCGAGCCGGGCGACCCCGGCTACCGCGGCCGCAGTTCCACCTACATGCGCGGGGGCCGACCGGCGCTGATCCTGCGCCCGCGCACGCCCGACGAGGTGGCCGAGGCGCTGGCGTTCGCCCGGCGGCACCCCGAGCTGCAGCTGGGCCTGCGTAGCGGCGGTCACGGCATCAGCGGCCGGTCCACCAACAACGGCGGCCTGATCATCGACGTCGGCGCCATGAACGACATCGAGATGCTCGGCAATGGGCTCGTCCGGGTCGGGCCGGGCGCGACCTGGAAGCAGGTGGCCGCGTTCCTCGACAAGTACGATCTGGCGCTCGGCTCGGGCGACTACGGCGGCGTCGGCGTGGGTGGCCTGGCCACGGCGGGCGGCATCGGCTTCCTCTCCCGCGAGCAGGGCCTGACCATCGACCGGCTGCGGGCGGTCGAGCTGGTGCTGGCCGACGGCACCCAGGTGCGGGCGAGCGCGGAGGAAAATCAAGACCTTTTCTGGGCCGTACGGGGTGCCGGCGCGAACTTCGGGGTGGCGACCGCGTTCGAGTTCGAGGCGGAGGAGGTCACCGAGGTTGGCTGGGCCCAGTTCGTGCTGGTCAGCCACGATGTCGCCGAGTCGCTGAAGGCGTACGGGGATGTCGCCCGGGAGGCGCCGCGCGACACCACGGTCTTCTGGCTCACCGGCCCGCCCCGCCAGGGTCAGTCCGTCATCCAGATGTACGGGATGGTCGACTCGGGCGACGCCGACACGATCATCGAGCGGCTCACCCCGTTCGCCACCACCGCCCTGCTCGCCCAGCAGCAGGTGGTCGTGGCCCGCTACGCCGACGTGATGGCCCAGGCCGGCGACGTCGGTCCCGAGGGGCACCACGGCCGCGGCGAACCGGTGGCGCGGTCCGGGTTCCTGCCCGAGCTGACCGACGCGTTCGCCCGTGACGTGGCCGAGCTGCTGCGCTCCGGCCAGGTCTTCTTCTTCCAGCTGCGGCACATGGGCGGGGCGATCGCCGACGTGCCGGCCCACGCGACCGCGCTCGCCCACCGCACCCCGGAGTTCTCGGTGACGGCCATCGGCGCCGACCGGCGGGGCATGGACGAGGTGTGGGACCGGCTGATGGCCAAGCACTTCGACGGGCTCTACCTGAGCTTCGAGACCGACCAGCGGCCCGAGCGCCTGCACGACGCGTTCCCGGCCGCGACCCTGGCGCGGCTGCGCGAGCTCAAGCGCCGCTACGACCCGACCACCCTGTTCCGCGACAACTTTGCGATTGTGGAGGAGTCATGACCGACTACGGACATGACCTGATGTTCGGCACGTTCGTCACCCCGAACGCCGGCGCCGTCGACCTGGCCGTGACGGCCGACCGGGCGGGGCTCGACCTGGTCACGTTCCAGGACCACCCCTACCAGCCGGCGTTCCTCGACACGTGGACGCTGATGGCCTACGCGGCCGCGCGCACCGAGCGGATCCGGATCAGCGGCAACGTGCTCAACCTGCCGCTGCGCCCGCCGGCCGTGCTGGCCCGGGCCGCCGCGTCGCTCGACGTGCTCAGCGGCGGCCGGATCGAGCTGGGCCTGGGCGCGGGCGCCTTCCCGGACGGGGTGGCGGCGATGGGCGGGCGGAAACTGACCCCGGCCCAGGGCATCGCGGCCCTGTCCGAGGCGATCCCGATCATCCGCGACCTGTGGAACACCGGCACCCGCGAGCGGGTCGACCACCGGGGCGAGTTCTACCAGGTGAGCGGGGCCAAGCGCGGGCCCGCGCCGGCGCACGACATCGGCATCTGGATCGGCGCCTACAAGCCGAAGATGCTGGCCCTGACCGGTCGGCTGGGCGACGGCTGGCTGCCCTCGCTCTCCTACCTGCCGAACGGCGCCGCCTCGCTGACCGACTTGAACGCCCGCATCGACGAGGCCGCCACCGACGCCGGCCGCGAGCCGTCGAGCGTCCGGCGTCTGCTCAACCTCATGGACGGCGCGGAGCCCGAGCAACTCGCCGACCTGGCCCTCACGTACGGCATCAGTGGCTTCATCCTGGCCACCGACGACGCCGCGACCACCGAGCGCCTGGCCGCCGAGATCGCCCCGGCCGTCCGCGACCTGGTCAAACGCGAGCGCGGCTGATTACTCCGTGTCAGCGGCGGTGACGGGCACGACGTCGGGCGCGCCGAGGCGGGTGGCGTCGGCGGTCTCGTCGTCCGGCTGTTCCTGCGACTCGCGTTCGGCCTCGACCCGTACGCGATAGTTCTCCACCTCCCGGGCCGTCTGCTCGTCGGTCCAGCCGAGCACGCCCGCCATCAGCTCCGCCGCCTCCTGCGCCGAGTTGACGCCCCGGTCGAACGTCTCGATCGAGATGCGGGTGCGCCGGGTCATGACGTCTTCCAGGTGGCGGGCGCCCTCGGCGGCCGCCGCGTAGACGACCTCGGCCCGCAGGTAGTCGTCGGCGCCGGTCAGCGGGCGGGCCAGCGACTTGTCGTCCTCGATCAGCGCCAGCACCTCGTTGACCAGCGATCCGTAGCGGCCGAGCAGGTGTTCGACCCGCGCCACGTGCAGGCCCGAACGGTCGGCCAGGATGCGCCGCTGGTTCCACAGTGCCGGGTAGCCGTCCGCGCCCACCAGCGGCACCCGGTCGGTGCACGAGGGCGGAACCGAGCGGCCCAGCCCGTGCACGCAGGCGTCCACGGCGTCCTTGGCCATCACCCGGTACGTCGTGTACTTGCCCCCGGCCACCACGACGAGCCCGGGCACGGGGCTGCCGACCATGTGCTCGCGCGACAGTTGCGACGTCGCCTCGGACTCGCCCGACAGCAGGGGCCGCAGACCCGCGTACACACCCTGCACGTCCTCCCGGGCCAGCGGGCGCGACAGCACCGAGTTGACGTGTTCGAGCAGATAGTCGATGTCGGTGCTGGACGCCGCCGGGTGCGCCTTGTCGAGCGACCAGTCGGTGTCGGTCGTGCCCACGATCCAGTGGCGGCCCCACGGGATCACGAACAGCACGCTCTTCTCCGTACGCAGGATCAGACCGGTCGACGACTGGATGCGGTCACGCGGCACGACGAGGTGGATGCCCTTCGACGCACGTACGTGGAACTGGCCGCGCTCACCCACGAGCGCCTGCGTGTCGTCCGTCCACACGCCGGTCGCGTTGATCACCTGCTGGGCCCGCACCTCGAACTCACGGTCGAATTCCAGATCCTTGACCCGTACGCCGGTGACCCGTTCCCCTTCGCGCAGGAAGCCGACCACCTTCGTACGGGAAACCACGTGGGCCCCGTACGCGGCGGCCGTGCGCGCCAGGAACATGGTGTGCCGCGCGTCGTCCACCTGGGCGTCGTAGTACTGCAGGGCGCCGACCAGCGCGTCCTTGCGCAGGGCGGGGCAGACCCGCAGGGCGCCGGAGCGCGTGAGATGCCGGTGCCGGGGCATGCCGCCGCCCAGCGCCATCGTGTCGTAGAGCGTGATGCCCGCGCCCGTGTAGGCGCGTTCCCACGCGTGGTGCTTGAGCGGATACAGGAAGCGCACGGGCCGGGCCAGGTGCGGCGCCAGGCGCTGCAGGCTCAGGTCGCGCTCGTGCAGCGCTTCCCGGACCAGCCCGAAGTCGAGCATCTCGAGGTAGCGCAGGCCGCCGTGCAGCAGCTTGCTGGAGCGGCTGGACGTGCCCGAGGCGATGTCGCGCGCCTCGACCAGGCCGGTGGACAGGCCCCGGGTGACGGCGTCGAGCGCCGCCCCGGAGCCCACCACTCCACCGCCGACCACCAGGACGTCGAGCTCGGCGCCGGCCAGCGCGGTCAGCGCCGAGTCCCGATACTGCGGGGAGAGAGAAACCATGATCAGTCCACGTCCACCCAGTCCAGGGTGCGTTCGACGGCTTTCTTCCACTTGCCGTAGCCCTCGGACCGCTGCTCCTCCGACCAGCTGGGCTGCCAGCGCTGCGACTCGTTCCAGTTCTCGCGCAGCTCGTCGGTGTTCTTCCAGAATCCGACGGCCAGCCCGGCCGCGTAGGCCGCCCCGAGCGCGGTGGTCTCGGCGACGACCGGCCGGCTCACCGGCACGCCGAGCACGTCGGCCTGGATCTGCATGCACAGGTTGTTGGCCGTGATGCCGCCGTCCACCTTGAGCACGTCGAGCGTCACGCCGGAGTCCTGGGCCATGGCGTCGACGACGTCGCGGCTCTGATAGCAGATGGACTCGAGCGTAGCCCGCGCGATGTGCGCGCTGGTGTTGAATCGGGACAGGCCGACAATCGCTCCGCGGGCGTCGGAACGCCAGTAGGGAGCGAACAGGCCCGAGAACGCGGGCACGAAGTAGACGCCGCCGTTGTCCTGCACCTCGGACGCCAGCCGCTCGCTCTCGGAGGCGTCGTTGATGATGTGCAGCTGGTCGCGCAGCCACTGCACGGCCGAGCCGGTCACCGCGATCGAGCCCTCCAGCGCATAGACCGGGGCCGCGTCGCCGAACTTGTAACACACCGTCGTGAGCAGGCCGTTCTCCGACCGTACGAGCTCGTTGCCGGTGTTCAGGAGCATGAAGTTGCCGGTGCCGTACGTGTTCTTGGCCTCGCCGGGCGCGAAACAGACCTGCCCGACGGTGGCCGCCTGCTGGTCGCCGAGGTCACCGGTGAGCGGCACCTCGCCACCCAGCGAGCCGGGCCACCGGGCCACCCCGTACGTGTTGGGGTCGGACGACGGCCGGATCTCGGGCAGCATCGACCGCGGGATGTTGAAGAAGCCGAGCAGCTCGTCGTCCCAGTCGAGGGTCTCCAGGTTCATCAGCATGGTGCGGCTGGCGTTGGTCACGTCGGTCAGGTGCTTGCCGCCGTCGACCCCGCCGGTCATGTTCCACAGCACCCAGCTGTCGGTGTTGCCGAAGATCGCGTCGCCGCGCTCGGCCGCCTCGCGGACCCCGTCGACGTTCTCCAGGATCCACTGGATCTTGCCGCCGCTGAAGTACGTGGCCGGCGGCAGCCCCGCCTTGCGCCGGATGACGTCGCCGCGGCCGTCGCGTTCCAGCGCCGAGGCGATCCGGTCGGTGCGGGTGTCCTGCCAGACGATCGCGTTGTAGTAGGGCCGTCCGCTGTTGCGGTCCCACACCACGGCGGTCTCGCGCTGGTTGGTCACGCCGAGGGCGGCCAGGTCCGACGCGCCCAGGTTGGCCTTCTGCATCGCGGTGCGGACGACCGTGACCGTACGCTCCCAGATCTCGGCCGGGTTGTGCTCGACCCAGCCCGCCTGGGGCAGGATCTGTTCGTGTTCGAGCTGGTGGCGGGCCACCTCGTTGCCGCCGTGATCGAAGATCATGAAACGGGTACTGGTCGTGCCCTGGTCGACGGCGCCGACGAAGTCAGCCATTACGTGCCTCCACGCTCTCTCGGGTCTCCTGCTCGGGCAGCCGTCCCGGCTCCGGTGCGCCGAGCTTGGGCAGGAACCGGCCGACCAGCCCCTGGTACAGGCCGGCGCCGAGCACACCGCCGATGATGGGCGCCACGATCGGGATCCAGAAATAGAGATACCCCGTCTGGTCGCGGAATGCCCCGCCATAGCCGGTCAGGAAGCTGGCGAGTCGCGGTCCGAAGTCACGGGCCGGGTTGATCGCGTAGCCGGCGTTGGTGCCCCACGCCATGCCGATGCCGACCACGATCAGGCCGACGATGAACGGCGCCATGTTCGCGCCCGGGGGAGTGCCCAGCGCGTCGGTGACGGCCAGGATCAGGAACAACAGGATCGCGGTGCCGATGATCTGGTCGCGGAACGCCCCCCACTCGCCGACCGGCAGGGCCCCGTTGCCGGGCAGGGTCGAGAAGACACCCTGGGTCTTGATGGTGAGTCCGGGGTCGGCCGCGTGCAGCACCTCGGTGTAGTTCCACCGCACGATCAGCGCGGCCACGAAGGCGCCGAGGAACTGCGCGATGCTGTACGGGAGCACCTTGCGCCATTCGAATCCCTTGAAGACGGCCAGCGCGATGGTGACGGCGGGGTTGAGGTGCGCCCCGCTGACGCGCCCGGCGACGTAGACACCGAGCACCACGCCCAGGCCCCACGCCCAGGCGATGCTGTCGTGATCGCCGATGCCGCCGCCGACCACCTGGGCCACGACGCCGACACCGAACAGGATGAGGATCATGGTCCCGGCGAACTCGGCGGCCAGTTCGGCGACGAGTCCCGGGATCTTCAATCGTGCTGCCATGTGCCCTCCCGAGGTTGACCCCCCGGACGCTAGGTAGCCACTCCAGCACGGACAATGAACGCCATTCGACAATGTCGAACGACGGTCTCCGAGGCGCGTCACTGATCGTCATATGGTCGTTACGTGCCGGGAACAGTGCAGTCCATCGAGCGCGCCGCGGCCGTCCTGCGGTTGCTCGCGGGAGGCGCCGGACGGCTGTCCCTGGCCGAGATCTCCCGCTCGCTCGACCTGGCCAAGGGCACCACCCACGGCATCCTGCAGACCCTGCGCAAGGTCGGGTTCGTCGAACAGGACCGGGCCTCCGGCCACTACCAGCTCGGGGCGGCCATGCTGCGCCTGGGCACCGGCTATCTCGACGTCAACGAGCTGCGCTCCCGCTCGATCAACTGGGCCGACCCGCTGGCCGCACGCAGCGGGGAGGCCGTCCGGATCGGCACCGTCCTGGAGGGACAGGTGCTGGTAGTCCACCACGTCTTCCGCCCCGACGACACCTTCCAGACCCTCGACGTGGGCAGCCTCCTGCCGATGCACGCCACCGCCCTCGGCAAGGCGCTGCTCGCCTACGGGGCCACCCCGCCGGCCCGCCTCGACCGCTTCACCAGCCGCACCCTCGTCGGCCACCGCGAACTGGCGGCCGCCCTGCGCGCCGTGCGCGAAGCCGGGTGGAGCAGCGACGTCGAGGAGTACACACCGGGCGAGGCCTCGCTGGCCGCGCCGATCCGTGCGTACGGAGGCCTGGTCGTCGGCGCCATCGGCATCTCCGGACATGTCGAACGGCTCTGCGACAGCCGCTACCACCCGAGGCCGCAGCTGGTGGCCAACGTTCGTGACGCCGCCCGCGCGGTGTCACGCGATCTCGGAGCCGCCCGGCGCTGAGCTGTTTGGGGGAACCATGACCGAGCGATATGTCATCGCGATCGACCAGGGAACCACGTCGACGCGGTGCATCGTGTTCGACCGGCGCGGCCAGCTCGTCTCCCTCGCCCAGCAGGAACACAAGCAGTACTACCCCAAACCGGGATGGGTCGAGCACGACGCGGCCGAGATCTGGCGCAACGTGGAACGGCTCGGCCCCGAGGCGCTGCGCCGGGCCGGAGCCACGATCGACCAGGTGGCCGCGATCGGCATCGCCAACCAGCGCGAGACGACGGTGCTGTGGGACCGGGCGACCGGCAACCCGATCGGGCACGCCGTCGTCTGGCAGGACACCCGGACCGACACGATGGTGGGGCGGCTCGAAGGGGAGCCCGGGGCCGAGGGCGTACGGCACCGGTCCGCCCTGCCGCTGGCCACGTACTTCTCCGGCCCGCGCCTGCGGTGGATGCTCGACCGCCACCCCGGCCTGCGGGAAAGGGCCGAACGGGGTGAGGTGCTGTTCGGCACGATGGAGACCTGGCTGATCTGGAACCTGACCGGCGGCCTGCACGTCACCGACGTCACCAACGCCAGCCGCACCATGCTGCTCGACGTGCACACCCTCGACTGGTCACCGGAGTCGCTCGAGTTCTTCGGCATTCCCCGCGCGATGCTGCCCGAGGTGCGCCCGTCCATCGGCGTCTTCGGCACGGCCACCGCGGCCTTCCCCGGCGTGCGCATCGGGGCGGCGCTCGGCGACCAGCAGGCGGCCCTGTTCGGCCAGACGTGTTTCGCCCCCGGTGAGGCGAAATGCACGTACGGGACCGGAAGCTTTCTGCTGTTGAACACCGGGGCCGAACTCGTGCGCTCCACCCACGGCCTGCTCAGCACGGTGGCCTATCAGATCAAGGGCGAACCGGCCGCGTACGCCCTGGAAGGCTCGATCGCGATCACCGGCTCGCTGGTCCAGTGGTTCCGTGACCAGCTCGAACTGATCGCGAGCGCCCCCGAGATCGAGACGCTGGCCCGCACCGTCACCGACAACGGCGGGTGTTACATCGTGCCCGCGTTCTCCGGCCTCTACGCCCCCTATTGGCGCAGCGAGGCCCGCGGCGTGATCGTCGGCCTGACCTCCTACATCACCAAGGGTCACCTGGCCCGGGCGGTGCTGGAGGCGAGCGCCTGGCAGACCCGCGAGGTGGTCGACGCGATGAACGCCGACTCCGGGCTGGCGCTGAAAACCCTGCGGGTGGACGGCGGGATGACCGCGGACAACCTGCTGATGCAGTTCATCGCCGACGTCCTCGACGTGCCGGTGGTGCGCCCCCTGGCGGCCGAGACGGTGTCGCTGGGCGCGGCCTACGGCGCCGGCCTGGCCGTGGGATATTGGCCCGACCTGGAGGGCCTGCGCCGCAACTGGCACCGCGCGGCGCAGTGGCTGCCCACCATGGAACCGGCCCGGCGCGAGACCGAATATGGCAATTGGCAGCGGGCCGTATCCCGCACTTTCGACTGGATCCAGGCCTGATTCTTACTGGCGCGGCACTTCCGGCGCTACACATGCCGCACGATCGAACCGGCCATGCGGCATTTTCCTGTCCTTCGACCTGTGCCGCCGGTGCGTGTGCGCAGCGGCGGCGGGCTGGAGATGCCCAGGTTGAAGCAGCGTCCGAAATGCGGCTACCGCCCGCTCGGGCGGCCCCCGTGACCGGTCGGCGGAACCGTTCCGGGACGGGACTCGGCCGAGCTCAGAAACCGTTCGGCGCGGTCGCAGGCGTCGGTCATCAGCGCGAGATAGCCGGACGCCTTTCTCGCGCGCGGCAGGAACTCCCGCAGCGCCCGCCGGTCGCCGGCCGCCTCGAGCGTCTCCAGCAGGGCCAACGCCTCGTGCGGGATCTCCTCGGGCCCGGGCCGGCGGTTCATGCTCATCAATCGCTCGGCCAGTGACCGCGCGGTCGTGACGTCACCCAGCCGCAGGCTCAGCCGGGCCCGCAGCACCTCCGCGTTGCCGGGGTGCACGAGGTCGACGTCCACCGTGTCCGCGACGGTTTTCGCCCGGTCGGGTTCGCCCCGGCGGGCCAGGGCCAGGGCGCCGACCAGCGGCCCGCTGCGGATGTACGGACAGGCCATGGCGGCCACCGGTCCCTGCCGCAACGCCAGATGTTCGTCCAGGTAGGGGTCGATCTCGTCGTAACGGCCCAGCTGCTCCAGGCAGGTCATCACCGTGGCCGTGCCGTGCAGACGGTCGTGCGGGGACAGGCTGCGCGCCCACTCGTACGACCGCCGCGCGTGCTCCAGCGCCACCACGTAGTCGCCGCGCACCGCCCCGATCACCAGGGCGGCGATGAGGTGCCCGAGTGCGCGGTCGCGGTCCCGCCCGTCCTGCTCGACCAGCGCCACCTCCTCGAGCACGGCCGCGACGGCATCCTCGTAGCGCTCCTCCAGGAAGTGGACGGCCGCCACCCCCAGCAACGCCAGGCCCCGCAGCGGCGCCGAACCGATCCCGTCGGCCAGCGCTTTGGCGTCGTCCGCGGCCCGGCGCCGCCGCGCGACCGGAACCGGATCGAGCCGGCCGGTCCACGCCCAGCGCCCTCCGCACAGCGCCCGCAACGCCAGCAGCTGCGCCTTGACCGAGGGGTCGATGACCGCGGCCAGCCCCTCGTCGACGACCCGGTCGCCGAGCGCCGGGTCGGCCGGCGTGCGGAAGCCACCCCACCGCGCCACCACCATCTGCGCGGTCTTGAGGCAGAGCCGGGCCCGGCGGTCGTCCTTGGGCAGCGCCGTGATGGCTTCCCGCCAGGCGGCGATCGCCTCGTCGCCGGCGTACGCGGTCTCGTGGTCGTCCCCGACGGCCTCGATCGCCTCGGCCCGTTCGGCGGCTCCCTCGGCGTGCCGCAGCGCCCGCCGGTGCAGGTCGAGTGCCCGGCCCACCGCGAACCGCCGGCGGGCCCCGGCTCCGGCCGCGATCAGTGACCGGAACGCCTTGCCCCGCACCCAGTCCGAGCTGTCCGGCCCCTCGGCGGCCGCCGCGTAGTGCACGGCCACCAGCTCGATCACCTCGCCGATACGCTCGCGGGACACCTCCTCCAGCCAGGCCGCGGTTTCGGCGTGCCCGGCCGCGCGCTGGGCGACGGGCAGGCCCGCGTACGCGACGTCACGCAGCAGCGCGTGCTGAAAGGCGTACTCGTCCTGCCCGGTCATGGTGGACGCCGGCCGCGCGCGGATCAGGCCCCGGTTCTCCAGCTGCTGCAACTGGCCGGTTGTGGCGCGCAGGGGAGTGGCCCAGAACGTCCGTCCGATCACCGCCGCGCGTTGCAGCACCCGTTTCTCGTCCGCGGGCAGAGCGTCGATGCGCGCCGCGAGCAGAGCGTGCACCGTGTCCGGCAGCGTGCCGTTGCCACCCTCGGCGACATGCGCGGCAAGTTGTTCGAGAAAGTACGGATTGCCGTCCGCACGCGCGAGAATGCGCGCTCGTTGCCGCAACCCGACCTGCTGCGGGAGCGCTTCGAGCAACGCGCGGCCGT
This sequence comes from Paractinoplanes ovalisporus, assembly GCF_016834655.1. Lineage (GTDB taxonomy): Bacteria > Actinomycetota > Actinomycetes > Mycobacteriales > Micromonosporaceae > Actinoplanes > Actinoplanes ovalisporus. Next base: position 528,520 of record NZ_JAENHP010000001.1, on the reverse strand, counting down.
CCGTCTCGCTCAAAGCGCGCAACACCACGACATCGCTCACGCGGGGATGCGCGTCCAGAAACTCGGGCCGGGCCGTGCTCAGCACGATGACCGGCCCCTCGGCCCGCGCGATCAGACGGGACAGCATCGCGACGAGCGGAGCCCCGGCCCAATGCAGATCCTCGACAATCAGAAGGAGCGGTTCCCGTACGGCCAGAACACTGGCCAGCCGCGGCCACGCGCGCCCGAGTTCCTCGTCCACCTCGCGCGGATCCGCCTGGTCGAGCGGGTTGCCCGGCATCCGGATCCCGGCCGTCGCCGCCAGCGCGAACACCGTCCGCTCGGGCAGCAGGGGAGCCAGCCGCGTCCGCAACTTCTGCTGCGCCCGCTCACCGGATTCTCCGAACGGGATCCCGCACGCCTCCCGCAGAATCTCGCCGAGCGCCCAATAGGTGATGCCGTCTCCCGCGGCGAGGCACCGCCCGCGCAGCACCCGCATGTCCGGCCGCCGGCCGACCACCTCGCGCACGAGCCGGGTCTTGCCGATCCCGGCCGGCCCGGCCACGGTGATCAGCCGGGGCCGCCCGCTGGCGGCCGCCTCGTCGACCAGGCTGAGCACCGCCCGCAGCTCGGCGTCCCGCCCGACCATGGGTGGCACCGGCCCGGCGTCGTCGCTGGGTGCCGGCGCGGCCCCGACCACCCGCCACACCCCGGGCGAGGTGGCCTCGACCCGGAAGTCGCCGTGCCTCCGTGCCGCCAGCTGAGTCCGCTCGCCGGTGACCAGTTCGCCGTCCCCGGCTTTCGCCCGCAGCCGGGCCGCGCCGTCCAGGACCGCGCCCCCGACCTGTGCCAGCTGGGTCGCGCTGTTCAGCACCGTCCCGCCGATCTGTGGCAGGTGGGTGGCGTTGTTCGGCATTGTCCCGCTGATCTGTGGCAGGTGGGTGGCGTTGTTCGGCATTGTCCCGCTGATCTGTGGCAGGTGGGTGGCGTTGTTCGGCACCGTCCCGCTGATCTGTAGCAGGTGGGTGGCGCTGTTCGGCATCGCCTCACGGACCTGCGGTCGCGGCTCACCGGGAGCGATGATCTCGCCGGTGTCGACGCCGAGGCGGATCGGCCCCGGGAAGCGGCCGATGATCTCGCGGCCGGCCCACAGCGCGCGGGCGGCGTGGTCCTCGCGGGCCTCCGGCCAGCCGAACACGCCGATCACGCCGCCACCCATGAGCGGCTGGGCAGCGCCACCCCACCGGGTGACGATCTCAGTCAGCAGCGCGGTCCACCCCGACGTCTCGCGGCGGGCACGTTCGGGGTCGGCGTCGGCGTTCGCGCCGCGTACACCCCGCAGGTCCGCGTCGAGCACCGTGACCAGTTTGCGTTCCTCCGGCGCGGCGCTGAACTCCCCGGGTGAGGCAAGGCGTTGGCCGGGCGGGGCGGCGCGTTGCTCGGGCTGAGCGTCGCGGGGTGCGAGTTGCGCGCTTCGACGCTCAGTCTGCGCGTTGTGGTGTGCGAGTTGCGCGTCGCGCTCCTTGGGCTGCGCGTTGTGATGTGCGAGTTGCGCGTCGCGGTCCTCGGGCTGCGCGTTGTGATGTGCGAGTTGCGCGTCGCGGTCCTCGGGCTGCGCGTTGTGATGTGCGAGTTGCGCGTCGCGGTCCTCGGGCTGCGCGTTGTGATGTGCGAGTTGCGCGTCGCGGTCCTCGGGCTGCGCGTCGTGGTGTGCGAATTGCGCGTCGCGCTCCTTGGACTGAGCGTTTTGTTGCTCGCGCAGGGTGCCTCGCTGCTCGTGCGTGGCGTCGAGCGCCCGCGCCGGCGGTTCGTTGATGAGCGAGTTGTGCAGGCGTCGCAGGTCTTCGGCCGGTTCGATCCCCAGCTCGTCGCGCAGGAGAGCGGCCAATTGCTCGTAACGCCGGATCGCGCGGTGACGCTGACCCTGCTCAGATTCCAGACGCATCAACCGGCCGTGCGCCACTTCGTGCAGCGGGTCGAGCACGACCACGCGTTCGAGGTCGTCCCTGCTTGCGCGTTCGAGCAGCATCGACACCACCGTGTTGCGCAAACGTGCACGAGGCTGTTCGGCCCACGCGTCGAACCTGTTCTCGGGCAGCAGGTCACCCGCGTAGAGCATCAGGGCGGCATCGATGTCGCTTTCCCGCGCGGCCGCTTCGAAAGCGCGCACATCCGTCCACAGTTCCGCCTGTTCGAGGGCGAGCATGTCGTCACGCAGGCGGATGCGGTCACCCCCGAGCACCCGGCGGGCGTAGTGCAGGGCTTTGTTCAGGCGGCTCTGCCCGAGGTCGGGGCCGGCCTCGGGCCAGAGCAGGTCGATCGCCTGTTCGCGGTGCATCCGGCTGTGCACGGCGAGGATCTTGACCAGGGCCACGGCGCCGTTGCGTTGCCACTCGGACTCGGGCACGACCCGGCCGGCGACCTCCACCCGGAAGCCGCCCAACAGGCGTACGCGCAGTTCGGCCGGCACGCGCCGATTGTGCACCGTGCGTTCGCTCGATGCGGACAACAAACGGACAACGAACGGAAATCGCGCTCGCTACCTTCCGTCGACGTCGGACAAAGAGACGCCGAAACCGGGACGCCGGACAAGCGGCGCCGGACAAGCGGCGCCGGACAACGGGACGGACAACGGGACGTCGAAACGAACGGGACGTCGAAACGAACGGGACGTCGAAACGAACGGGACGTCGAAACGAACGGGACGTCGGACAAACAGGACGTCGAACGAACGGGACTTTGAAGGAGCAGGTCATGACGACAACGACCATCGACGAACAGCGGTTGATGCAGTTCGTGTTCAAGGCCGTCGGTGACTTCGGCGCGCAGCTCAACGGCGCGCTGGCGGTCATCGGCGACAAGCTCGGGCTCTACCGGGCGATGGCGGGCGCGGGGCCACTGACCCCGGGTGAGCTCGCCGCTCGCACGGGAACGGCCGAAAGGTACGTACGGGAATGGCTGTGTGCGCAAGCAGCGGGAGGTTATGTCACCTATGAACAGGACGGGAAGTTCTCGCTTCCGGCCGAACACGCGATCGCGCTCACCGACGAGAGCAGCCCGGCCTGCGTGATCGGCGGGTTCGAGCTGATGCTGGCGGCGGTGCGTTCGACCGACCGCATGCTGATGGCCTTCCGTACGGGGGAGGGGGTCGGCTGGCACGAGCACCACCGTGACCTCTTCGAGGGCTGCGAGCGGTTCTTCCGCCCCGGCTACCACGCCCACCTGGTCGAGGAGTGGCTCCCGGCGATGTCGGGGGTGGTCGAGACTTTGCGGGCGGGGGCGCGGGTGGCCGACGTCGGATGCGGTCTGGGCGCGTCCACTGTGCTCATGGCCTCGGCGTTCCCCGGGTCCACGTTCGTCGGTCTCGACTACCACCCGGGTTCGATCACGGCCGCGCGGGAGCGGGCGGCCGAGGCGGGCGTGGGGAACCGGACGCGTTTCGAGACGGGCCGCGCCACCGAGCTGACCGGCACGTACGACCTGATCTGCCTGTTCGATTCGCTGCACGACATGGGTGACCCGGTCGGGACGCTCGCGCACCTGCGGGAACGGCTGGAGCCGACGGGCAGTCTGCTGCTGGTCGAACCGTTCGCCGGGGACAGCATCGCCGACAACCTGAACCCGGTGGGCGCGGTCTACTACGGCGCCTCGACCCTGCTGTGCACGCCGAACTCGCTCTCCCAGGACGTCGGTACGGCGCTGGGCGCCCAGGCCGGTGAGGCGCGGTTGCGGTCGGTCGCGTACGACGCCGGCTTCGCCTCGTTCCACCGCGTCGCCGAGACCCCGTTCAACCTCGTGTTCCAGGTTCGGCCCTGACCGGTCCTTGACGCAACTGCTTGGTTGCCATACGGTTATGGCAACCAAGCAGTTGCTATTCGAGGAGACGGACATGGCATTCCCCGATCGCATCGAGCGAACGCTCGAGATCGCGCACCCGGTCGACAAGGTGTGGGACGCGCTCACCACCGCCGAGGGGCTGGGCACCTGGTTCGGCAACCAGGCCGAGGTCGACCTGCGCGTGGGCGGCGAGGCCCGGCTCACCTGGACCAGCGGCGACAAGGCGACCCTGGTCATCCAGCGGCTGGAACCGAAGAGCGTGTTCGGCTACACGTGGCCGATCTACGGGCTGCCCGACGGCGACCCGCGACGCACCTACGTGGAGTTCACGCTGGCGCCCACGGCCGGCGGCACTACGCTGACCATGGTCGAATCCGGTTTCGCGCAGACGCCGGACGACGAGCACAAGGCGGCGTTCTCGGGCAACACCGAGGGCTGGACGAACGAACTGGGTGAGCTGGTCGCGTATCTCGATGGAAAACTCTGACCTGGAGTCCGTGGCGCAAGAGGTCTTCGCGGCCCTGGCCGACCCGAGCCGGCGTGGCATTCTCGCCGCGCTGGCCGCCGGGGGCCCGGCCACGGCGACCGACCTGGCCGCGCGGCTGCCCATCACCCGGCAGGCCATCGCCAAGCACCTCACCCTGCTGGCCGAGGCCGGCCTCGTGGTGGCCGAACCGGGCGAGCGCCGCCGGGTCCGCTACCGCCTCGACTCGGCGCCGATGAAGGTGGCCCAGCAGTTCCTGGGGGCGCTGGCCCGCGACTGGGACGGGCCGCTGGCCGCCCTGCGCGACGGCCTTCGTTAGGGGCGGCGGGCTCCGGCGTCCGCGATCAGGCGGCCGTACTCAGGCAGCCGTGTTGAGGCGGCCACGATAAAACGGCCGTACCCGGGCAGCAGTCTTGGGGCGGCCACGACAAAACGGCCGTGCTCGGGCGGCCGTGCTGAGACGGCCGCGATAAACGGCCATGTTCAGGCGGCTGTGCTCTGGCGGACCTCGAGGCGGGCCGGGAACACCAGCCGCCAGTGCGCGGCGATCTGGCGGTTGACCAGGGCGCGCGTGGCCGCCGCGGCCATCAGCTCGACCGGCTGGTGCACCGACGACATGGGCGGGTTGGCGCAGGCGGCGATCACGCTGTCGTCGAAGCCGACCACCGCGACATCTTGCGGGATGCGCCGGCCCGCGTCGCCCAGGGCCTGCATCGCCCCGGTGGCGAGCAGATCGCAACCGGCGAAGATCGCGTCGAGGTCGGGGTGTTCGGCCAGCAGGCGCTGGGTCAGTTCGTAACCGGCCTCGCGGCGGAACTTGCCGGTCGCCGAGATGTCGGGCAGGTCGAAATCCTTGATCGCGCGGCGGTAGCCCTCACGGCGGCCCTCGGCGCACGAATTGCCGTCCGGGCCGTGCAGCGCGGCGATGCGGCGGCGACCGGTGTCGTGCAGGTGCTGCACCGCCGCGTACGCACCCTCGGGGTTTTCGAGGCCGACGAACGGAAGACCCGGCACGGTCGGGCCCATCGTGACCACCCGCTCGCAGCGGCGGTAGAACTGCTCGGCCAGGGCGGGCGGCACGTTGATGAGCAGCACGCCGAGGCTGACCGAGGTGGCGATGCGTTCGAGCAGGGCGGCCGTGCTCGGTTCGTCGATGACGTGCACCCGCAGCTGCGCGTTGCTGCCCGCCAGCTCCTGCAGGATGCCGGCGGTGACCCGGCCGTAGTAGGGGCTCGTGCCGAACACGGATGTCTCGTCGACGATCACGAGCTCGACCACGTCACCGTGACCGGACGCGAGCGCGCGGGCGACCGGGTCGGGGCGGTATCCCAGGTGCGTGATCACCCCACGTACGTGCTCACGGGTCTTCGCGGACACCCCGGGCGCGTCGTTGATCACCCGGGAGACGGCCGCCTTGGACACGCCCGCCTCCGCGGCGACGTCGGCCAGCGTCGGTCTCCTCTGCGCCATCCGGCAAGTGTAGGAGGGTCGCCCCGTACGGCCGCATCAGTTTTTCAGGTAGCCGACCACGTCCACCGTGACATTTCCCGAGCTGGGCGCATTGTTCAGAACCGTCAACCGGCGGCCTGTGCCCGGCGTCACCCGAGCGGTCGCGTTGCCCGGCTGTTTCGCCGCGTGGGTGGCCAGGACGGTCGTCGGTGCCGCGGCCCCGGCCGGATAGAGCTTGAGGCTGCCGGCCGTGGTCACACCGTTCACCGAAACGTTCACCATGACCGTTCTGGCCGTCGCGGGCACCCCGGGCAGAGCGAACGTGAGCGTTTTGCGCGCTCCGAGCCCGCGCGCGCTCAGTGCGCGCACCGGAGTGAGCGGAACGTACATGCCCGTGCGGTACCAACCGACCAGGTTCGCGGCCAGATGAGCGGAACCGCCGGACGCGTTGCGCAACGTGATGCGTCCGCCCGCGCCGATCGGAACGATCACCCGCTGGGTGACGCTCTGACCGGCGACATGCGCGTGTGTGCTCACCGCGGGCACCTTGCCGCCGGTCGGATAGACAAGCACCCCGCCGGACGCGCGACCTCGCGCGACGGCGACATCGAGCGCCACCGCGGCCACGTTCGTCCCGGTCACGCTGACCGTCACCTGCTTCTGCGGCCCGACCTGCGTGGGCGCGAGCAGACGGGCGGTCGCGACCGGCACGTACGGGTCGACAACCACGCTCGGGTAGAGGCGGACGGCGCTGGTCGTGCCGTTGGCCGACTCGAAGGTGACGACGATCCGCCCGTCGGGCTGGGCGCCACCGCCGCTGCGGCCCAGGCTGCGCTGCGTGCCGACCTGGTCGACGACCAGTTCACCGGTGTCCTTGCCGGCCACGCTCAACTTCTGCACGTAGACCCGGCTGGCGCCGCAGTCCATGTTGTGGCCGATCAGGTAGACACCGGAGGCGGTCACCGTCGACTGTCGCGCGGTCGGTGTGCATTCGTGCGTGGTCGCGCCGGTCGCCAGCCCGCCGGTGCCGAATGTCGTTTCGAGCACTCCCGACTGAGCGAATTTGGCTGCGGCCATCCGGTTGGCGACACGACCGTTCACGAAGTACGCGGAACCGGACACGCTGATCGAGAACGGGTCGAGGCCCGCGGGCAGCGCCTTCTCGACCGGGCCGCCGCCGGTGGACGTGTAACGGCGCACGGTCGTTCCGGTCAGGGCGAGCAGTTCATTGCCGGTCGCCCGGATCGATCGCACATCACCCGGCACCGTGAGCACGCCGTTGGTGCCCCAGGCGGGGTCGAGCGTGGCGTTCGGGCGCACGGCGGCGAGCACGTGCGTGGCGGGGTCGGTGCTCTGGTCGATCCCGTGCACGATCACGTCGCCGTCGCTGCGGCCGGTGACACCCCAGACCAGTTCCACCGTACGGTCGGCGAGCACCGTGGCATCGGCGAGCGTGACGCCGTTGCTGCCCAGGCGGTGCACCCGGATTCCCTTCTGCGCGGCCGTGGCACCCACGACGGTGATCGAGCCGTCGGCGTTCGGGTTCAGCCGACCCCCGTACGGGAGGGAGACCGTGCCACCCGTGCCGAAGCTGCCGTCCTTGGCGCCGTTCACGCTCAGCCGGGTCAGCCGGGTGGCGCCGGAACCGTCCGTGGTGAGCAGAAGCGCGCGGCCCGAACTGTCGACGGCGGTGTCGTCGGGCTCGCCCGCCACGGTCGTGATCCCCGTGGTCCCGTAGCCGGCGTCGACGTTCGGGGTGGCGGCGGCCTGCGACGGAGTCGGGCCGGCCACGATGAGCGCGCCGGCGGCGGCGCTCGCAAAAAGGGCACGGGGGACATAACGCATCCGGCCAGGATGGGGTTTCCGGCCGCGTCACTCAACTTCCGCCGCGAGATTCCCCTGGTCGCGGTCGTCCGTTCGGCCGATCCGCCGGTGTTCGGCTACTCCCGCCCACGCGGCCGATCTGCCAGCATTCATCGTCATGACTGCCGAGCGGCTTCCGTTCCTCCTGCTGTTCGTTTCGTTCCTCGTCACGTTCGTGGCGACACGGACGATCACGCGCATGATCCGGGCCGGTGTCGGACCGTTCCGCAACAACATCGAGGGCGGCGTGCACATCCACCACGCCGTGCCCGGGATCGTCCTGACCCTGGTCGGGGCCTACCTGTCCGTGGCGGTCGACGGGCGCAGGCCGTGGGCCGAGGCCGCCGGCGTGCTCATCGGCGTGGGCTCGTCGCTCATCCTCGACGAGTTCGCGCTCATCCTGCACCTGCAGGACGTGTACTGGTCGCCCGAGGGGCAGCTCTCGGTGCAACTGGTTGCGCTGACGCTCAGCGCGATGGGCCTGGTGCTTCTCGGTCTCAACCCGTTCACCGCGGACAGCGGCTTCGGCGCCAGCCACATCGCCGTCGCCGCCGCGGCTGTCGTGCACATGGTCGCGCTGCTCACGTGCGTACGGAAAGGGAAGTATTCGACCGCGGTGCTCGGCGTGTTCCTGCCGCCGATCGCGTGGATCGGCGCTGTTCGTCTGGCCCGCCCGCGGTCGACGTGGGCGCGTCACCGTTACGACCCGGCGAAGACCGCGCGGGCGCAGGCTCGGGCCGACGGTTTCGACGCGCGGTTCGGCCGGTGGGGCCTGGACATCGCCGACCTGGTCGCCGGTCGTCCCTCGACCGCTGGTCCTCCCGCTGGCGCCGACCGTCCCTCCGGCGGCCCTTCCTCTGGCGTCTCTTAGGAAACGGGTTGGACGATCTCCGTCTCCCAGGTGGCCGGGTCGGGGTGGTCACCGGGATCGGTCAGGTAAACCTCCCAGGGCGCTCCGGCCGCGGACAACCCCTTGTCCCGCATCCACTTCTCGATCTCCTGATAGGACTCAGGCAGAGTGTCGTACGGACCTCGGTGGATGGCCACCGCCGCCTGCCCGGCCGGGATGACCAGCGTCTCGATCCCGTCGCCGGGCGGCGCAGGCGGCGGCGCGGCGATGGAGATGCCGGCCTCGATGACGAGCGAGCCCATCCCCACCTCGGGGTAGCGGGCGAACGGCGGCCCGGCGATGGCCAGCCCGTTCTGCTGGGCGTAGGTGAACACCTTGGGCAGCCCGTCGGACAGCGCCGCCGCGATCTCGTCGCGCGTGATCCGGCTGCGGACCACGAGGGCGTGTTGTTCGGGCAGCTCACGAACGGAGACATCGAGCGGCACGGCGGTTTTCCTCTCGGTGAGGCTGATGCGATACAGGTTGATGCACGGCGCCGCCGCCACCACGGTCGAAGCGTGCACGGCGGCAACTCGCCGGCCGGCCACATGCAGCCCGCGGGCGCGATAGCGCCGGGGACTGTGACCGAGGTGCCGGGTGAAGGTGCGGGTGAAGACTTCGTGGCTGGCGAACCCGTGCCCGGCCGCGACCGAGGAGATCGGCCGTCCGCTGGACAGCACATCGGCCGCGGCCCGGGCAATCCGCACCCGCGTCGTGTAGGCCTTGGGCGTCTCCCCGACCAGCCGCCCGAACCGCCGATGCAGATCGAACCGCGACCGGTTCGCCAGCCGGGCCAGCACGGACAGCGAGACATCACCACTCAGCCGCAAGTTGACGGCGGCGAGGAGTCGTAGCAGTTCAGGAGCACCGTTCGGCACCCCTGGACGGTACCCGCCTTCAGGCGCCCCAACTTGACGGTTCTTGCGGGGTTCAGGGCCGCAGGGGTCACCCGTGCCGGTAGCTCTGCGGGCGAGGAGAGCCTCGAAAGCGCGGCGGACGAGCAACGCGCGCGCCACGGCGTCGGTCTCGTTCACCATCACCCGCTCAGCGAAGCGACCACCGCCGACACTCCTGGCTTGTAGCAGCGTCGTCCACCAATACGCGCACTCGATCAGGCGAGGGCGGCCCGGGTGGCGTTGGCGAAACGCCAGAACGGGTCGAGCGTGGTGTTTCGGCGGCCGCTGCGGGTGTTGGTGCCGAACATACGGTTGCGCAGGGGAGTGGTCAGTTCGAACTGGACGCCGGCGTCGCGCAGGGACAGGTTGACGATGTTGCGCGGGTTGGTGCCGTCCAGTTCGGGGGCCCTTGCTGCGTCGAAGACCCGAATGTCCGTACCGTCGAAAGCCTGTGTCAGGGAAACCCGCATGGCGTCGCGCAGCGTGGTGTCGAGGCCGCCGACCAGGACGGCGGCGTCGTTGGGGCCGAGGTCGGCCTGCTCGGGTGAGCAACCGTGCAACGAGAGTGCGCGCCGGCTGCCACGTACGGTGGCCAGCGCGACCGGGTCGTCGCAGTGGTGGGACGTGACGTGCAGGGCCGAGTTGCCGCTGGGCATGATGCCCTCGAACATCCAGTAGTCGTAGACGGCGCCGCCGACCAGGCCGCCCGCCGGGTGGTAGCCGGCGATGGCCAGGCACAGCTCGGACGTGCCCGGTTCGATGCCGCCGCCGTGCAGGGCGAGGACCGCCTTGTCGGGATAGGCGTCGCCGGGCGCGTCGCTGTCGTCGAGCGCGGCGTGCCGCCGGAAGCGCCGGGCGTAGTCGACGCCCTCGGTCCAGCGCGGATCGCGGTAGAGGGCCGTGTTCGACTCGGGCTCGGCGGCGGCTGCGGGACGACCGGTGGTGGCGACCACGGCCGCCGAGCCGAGCGCGACCAGGACACTACGGCGACTTGGCGACATCCACCGAGGATGTCATGCCGGCCACGCGAAACGGTCCAGGCGTTGTCACGCCGGCCACGGGAAACGCTCCTGGTGTTGTCACGCCGGCCACGGGAAACGCTCCTGGTGTTGTCACGCCGGCCACGGGAAACGCTCGAGCAGGGTGGCCACCCGGGCATCGTCGGTGGCCGACGGCTGGTGCACGACGTGGTAGGTGACCGAGGGCAGGTCGGTGACCGGCTTCGCGACCAGGCCGCGCGGCGCGGGAACACAACCGTTGACGATCGCCAGCCCGACCCCGAGCGTGACGAAATGGGTGATCAGCGGCCAGCCCTCGGCCTCGACGGCGACCGTCCACTCCGTGCCGGCCGAGCGGAGGCCCTGTTCCAGCAGCACCCGCTGCGGGCGCTGGTGCGGCGGCACGACCAGGCTCTCGCCGTTCAGGTCGCGCAGCCGCACCGAACGCCGGCGCGCGAGACGATGACCGGCCGGCACGAACAGGACCTGCGGGAACGTCGCCAGTTCGAGCGCGTCCAGGTCGTCCGGGAGAACGTCGAGCACGCTCACGCCCACATGTGCGCGGCCGCTGCGTACGGCGGCAAGCATCTGCCGGTGGTCGCAGTTGATCAGGCGTAGCCGGGTGGGTTCGTCGGCCAGCATGCCGCGGATCGTGTCGCCCAGCAGATAGAGGTAGGCGCCCTGACCCGCGGCGAGCACAACCGGTCTCCCGTACGGTGCTCCGGCGAACTCGCTCAGGAAATGCGCGAGCCGTTCGTCGTGCTCGCGCGCGAAACGGGCGACCGCCTCGCCGTCGGCGGTGAGCGTCAGGCGGCGGCCCTCGCGGTGGTAGAGCGGGCGGCCGAGCGTCTCGCTCAACTTGCGCACCTTGACGTGCAGGGCCGGTTGCGAGATGCGCAGTTCTTCCGCGGCGCGCGTGAAGTTGAGGTGCCGCGCGAACACGGCGAACGAAGCGAGCGCATCGGCCGAAACGTCCATAACCAGAGACTATAGCTATGCGCCGATTGCTAGTTCCGCTGTAGCGCCGCACGCCGCACGCTGGTCGCATGAATGAGCGAACGAACACGAACGCCGGTCATCAACGGACAAGCGAACGAACAGAAGGACGACATCGGCGACTGGGTGTCGACATCGGCCGGGTCATCATCGACGGGGGCGGTCCGGGCGGCGGCGACACCCAGTTCTTCAGCGGAGACACCGTACGGATGCTGGCCACCCCCGCCGTGCCGGGCGCGTTCGACACCCTGGCCCGTCTGGTGCCGCAGTTCGACGAGGTCTGGCTGATCTCCAAGTGCGGCGACCGGGTGCGGCGCAGCACCCGGCTGTGGCTCGACCACCACCGGTTCGCCGAGCGCACCGGGATCCCGCGGGACAACCTGCGGTTCTGCCTGCGCCGCCCGGAGAAGGCCGTCCACTGCGCCGAGCTGGCCATCACGCACTTCGTCGACGACAAGCTCGACGTGCACGAGGCCCTGCGTGGCGTGGTCGAGCACCGCTACCTATTCGGGCCGCAGCGCGCGGCTGCGCCGGGCTGGGTGCGGCACACGCGGACGTGGGCCGAGGTCGAGGCGGCAATCACGCGTTCGGGTGGATGAGCACCTTCAGGCCTTCGCGGGCGGCGGCCGAGGTGAGCGCCGCGTTCACGTCCTTGAGCGGGAAGGCGCCGGTGGCGAGCGGTGCGAGGTTCACAAGTCCCCGCGCGGTCAGGTCGATTGCGCGGGGATAGACCTCGCCCATCCGGCGGGCCAGCACCAGGCTCAGACCCTTGCGGCGGGCGCGGGCGGCGCTGAACGAGGTGCGGTCGCCGTCGGGGATGCCGACCAGGATCACGCGGGCGCCGGGCTTGGCCAGCCGCAGCGCGGTGTCGACGGCCGGCTCCGATCCGGAGACCTCGAAGACCAGGTCGGCGACCCCGTCGGCGTCGTCGCCGGCCCGCTCGGCGCCGGACTCGAGTGCGGCGGTCATCCGATGCGGCAGGGGCTCGGCCGCGAGGACCCGGGTGGCGCCGTGCCCCAGGGCAAGCTGGATGAGCAGCAGGCCGATCGGGCCGCAACCGACCACGGCGACGGTCGTGGCCATGCGCATGTGGCCCAGGTCGAGCGCATGCAGCGCGACACCGAGCGGTTCGAGCAGGGCACCTTCGTCGTCCGAGATCGAGTCGGGCAGCCGGTGCAGGCGGTGGGCCGGCCACGTCATGAACTGGCGCATGCCGCCGTCACAGCTGCCGTGCCCGGCGAACACGATGTTCAGGCACAGGTTCACGTTGCCCTCGCGGCACGGCTCGCAGTGCTCGCACGGGACGGCCGGATCGATTGCGACCCGGGAGCCGTCGTCCGGTCCGCCCCGGATCACCCCGGCCATCTCGTGGCCGAGCACGAGCGGCCGGGCCACCGCGGCGTCACCGATCGCGCCCTCGGTGAACCAGTGCAGGTCGGAGCCGCAGATCCCGACCGAGGTCACTTCGACCAGGCGGTCGCCGGTTCCCGCCGGTGACGGTTGTTCCTCGGTGTGCAGACGAACAACCCCGGCGGCGTGCAGACGTGAAACGAGCATGCGCGAACGCTAACCCTTCAGCCCGGTGAACGTCATGGTCGCGATGAACTTCCGTTGCGCGAACAGGAACGCCAGGATGAGCGGCGCCGTCGCGAGCACGTTGCCGGCCATCAACTGCGACCATTCCGTACGGCGCATGCCCTGGAAGTTGGCCAGGCCGACCTGGAGCGTGAACGTCCGGTTGTCGGAGATAGCGACAAGTGGCCACAACAGGTCGTTCCAGCTGGACAACAGGGTGAACACGGCCAGGGTGGCCAGTGCGGGCCGGGCCAGCGGCAGGACGATGCTGCGGAACGTCCGCCACGTGCCGCAACCGTCGATGCGGGCGGCTTCCTCCAGCTCGACCGGCAGGGCCAGGAAGAACTGGCGCATCAGGAAGATGCCGAACGCCGACGCCAGCCACGGCACGAACGCCGCGGCCAGGGTGTCGACGATGCCGATGCGCGCGAACATCAGGTACGTCGGGATCATCAGCAGCTGGATCGGGATCATGACGGTGGCGATGATGACCAGGAACGCCACGCCCCGGCCGGCGAACTTCAGACGCGCGAAGCCGTAACCGGCCATCGAGCAGAGCACCAGATGCGCGAGCACGGACACCGCCGAAACGAGCACCGTGTTGCCGAACCAGCGCAGGGCCGGTGTCTCGGTGAGCAGCGCGCGGTAGCCCTCGAGGTGCAGCGAGGTCGGCAGCAGCTTGGGCGGGAACTGGTTGATCTCGGCGCTGCTCATGAACGACGTGAGCACCATCTGCACGAGAGGCAGAACGAACAGCAGCGCGAGCGGCATGAGCAGCAGATGCCACGGGCTGAAGGGCAGGAAGCGGCGCATCAGAACACCTCCGAGCCGCGGCGACGGCTGTACCAGATGATGCCGAGGGTCAGCAGCAGGGTGACCGCGAACAGCAGGTACGCGGCGGCCGCCCCGTACCCGAGCCGTTGGGTCTGGAAGGCCAGCTCGTAGATGTAGTAGACGACCGTCTGCGTGCTGTTGAGCGGCCCGCCGCGGGTGGTCGTGTAGATCAGGTCGAACAGCTGGACGGCCGTGATCGTCTGCCAGACGGCGGCGAACACGGTCACCGGGCGCAGCTCGGGCAGCGTGACGTGGCGGAACACGCGCCACCGGCTCGCGCCGTCCATGGTCGCGGCCTCGACCAGCTCACGCGGGATGTCCTGCAGCGCGGCCAGGTAGATGACGGTGGTGAAGCCGACCTCGCCCCACAGCGCGATCACGCAGATCACGTACAGGGCCTGGGTCGGGCTCTCGAGGAACTGCTGTTGCGGAATGCCCAGGTGACGCAACACGTCGTTGGCCGCGCCGAACTGCGGGTTGAAGACGAAGCCGGCCAGGATTCCGGTGGCCGCGGCCGACGCCACGTACGGAACGAAGATGCACGTTCGATAGAAACCGATCAGCCTGATGCGCTGATTGAGCGCGATCGCGATGACGATACCGAGCACGATCGACGACGGAACGAACAGAACGGTCAGCAACAGGGTGTGCCGGGCCGCGGCGAGCATGTCGGGGTCGGTGGCCAGGCGCTGGTAGTTGGCCCAGCCGACCGGCACGCCGGGGGAGATGCCGTTCCAGCGCGCGCGGGAGATGAAGAACGCCCAGATCGCGGGGAAGAGCGACAGACCCACGACCAGGACGGTCGCGGGGCCGGCGAAGGCCCAGCCGGTGAGGTTGCGACGGATCCTCCGCCCCCTCGGCCGGGCCTGCCGCACCGCCGCGTGCGACGACGCCGCGAAAGTGAGCGCCATCAGTTCACCACGGCGTCGGCGGACTTCTTGGCCGCCTCGTCGAGCGCGTCCTTGGCCGATGCGCGACCCTGCAGCACGGACGCGATCGCGTCGCCCACATTGCGCGACAACACTTCGTAACCGGGCACGGTCGGGCGGGCCTGCTTGGCGTTGGTCAGGTTGTCGAAGAACTTCTGGCCACCCGGATACTCCTTCACATAGGCGGCGAACTCCGGGGTGTCCTTCTCGGTCGTGCGCAGCGGTAGGTTGCCGACCTTCAGGTTCCACTTGGCGTCGATCTGCGCGCTGGTCAGCCACTTGATGAAGTCGCGCGCGGCGCCGGCCCGGTTCACGTCGTCGTGGTCGAACAGCACCCACAGGTCAGGACCGGAAACGGTCTGGTGGTCGCCGTTCACACCGGGCAGGTTCGTCACCCCGTACGCAAGCTTGGCCTCTTTGATCTCCAGCAGCGCCCACGGCCCGGTCAGGATCATGGCGACGCGCCCGCTGTTGAACAAGGGGTGGTACTTCTCGTCGGTCTGGTCGAGGTACATCGACTTGTCGTCGACCGCCATCACGCGCAGCGTCTCGAGCGCGGTCACCCCGGCGTCCGAGTTGAACGCGGGCTTCGTACCGTCGAGGATCTTGCCGCCGTTCTGCCACAGCAACGGCCACAGATGCCAGGTCGTGTCCTCGCTGCCGGAAACCGAATAAGCGGTTCCGTACGTCTTGGTGGCCGGATCCGTCAGTTTCTTGGCCGCCTGGCGGAAGTCGTCCCAGGACCAGTCGTCGGTGGGGTAGGCGACACCGGCCTTGTCGAAGATGGCCTTGTTGTAGATGAGCGCGAGATTGTCCACGAGCGCCGGGACACCGATCACTTTGCCATTGGCCGTAGCGACCGTACGCGCAGCTTCGGGCATCTCCGTCCATCCGAACGACGGTTCCTGCACGTACGCGGTCAGGTCCTGCGTCTTTCCGCTCGCACCGAGATCACCGGCCCAGTTGCCGTACGCGTACGAGATGTCGGGATAACTGCCACCGGCGAAACCCGCGGACAGTTTGGTGAGCAGATCGTCGGTGGTCGGCGCGCCCGGTGACGTCTTGATCGTGACGTTGGGATGGGCGGCGTGATACTCGGCGGCCAGGCCCTCGGCGACCTTCTCCGCCTCCTCGGTCTGCCCGGTCCACCAGGTCAGTTCGACGGTCGCGGCCGGGTCGTAGCCGGCGGCCGAGTCCTTGCCGTCGTCGGTCGTGCCGCCCATGCAGGCGGACAGCAGAAGTGCGGCGCCGACGCCGCCGGCGAGCAGTCGAAGGGGTTTGGTCATCTCGTGGCACCTCCGTAGCGGTTTACGTGAGGACGACGGATCGGGTGAGCAGTCTCGGACGGTCGGGGTCGAGGCCGCGGTGGTCGGCCAGGGCCAGCGCGAAACGCTGGACGAGCAGCAGCTGAGCAAGCGGATCAAGAGAGTTCCGGTACGCGGTGGCGCCCGCGCCCCGAGCCACGTCGTCCAGGCCGGCCGGCACCTCACCGAGCGACCAGACGAGGCTGCGGGACCCGGCCACGGCGACCGGCCCGTGCCGGAAATCCATGGCGGGATACGACTCGGAGTGGGCCTGCGCGGCCTCGCGCACTTTGAGCGCGGCTTCGTGCGCGAGTCCGACCGTCCACCCCGTACCGAGGAACACCAGATGGTCGATCGTGGCCGGGTCGGCGGGCAGAGGCATGGTGAGCGCTTCGAGTCCGTCGGCGATGAGCGAATCGGTGGCGTGCCCGAACATGGCGCGCGCCAAGGTGAGCACAGTGGTGGGATAGCGGGTCTGCACGACGCTGCGCTCATCGGCGTAATCGAGCAGAATCCGCGCATCGGTCAGGTCGTCGACGGGTTCGCCCTCGACCGCGGTGACCGCGACCCGGCGCGTGCCCGCCGGCACCTGACGCAGGGCCTCGAGCACCTCGGTCGACGTGCCCGACCGGGTGATGGCAACCACCCGGTCATAACGGCGACGCGGCCGGTACTCGGAGGCGCAGACAGCGTCCGTCTCGCCGAGCCCCGCCTGCTCGCGCAGTTCGGCGAGGCTCTGCGCGACGAACCAGGACGTTCCGCAGCCGAGGATGAGCATTCGCTCACCCGGGGCCGCCAGCTCGCGTCGGCCCGGATCGGTGTGCTCGGAGATGGCCCGGGCCCACACGTCCGGCTGGCTGGCGATCTCGGCGGACGTCGCATTCATGTCTGCGGATTATGCTCGTTTCTGAGCGCTTAACAAGATTCGAGCAACAAACGAACATTTCTGAGTGCGCGTTTCGTTTCGCGGGTCGTTCCTCGCAGCGCGTGTTTTTGCTTGGGTGCTCATCGCAGCGCGGCCGGAATCAGCTCGCCGTGCGCGGCGGTGAGCTCGTCGCACAGCTCCCAGATCTGGTCGACGGTCAGCGTGGCCGCGGTGTTCGGGTCGACCATCGCGGCCTGACGCACCATGCGCGCATCGCCGGTGAGCGCGGCCTGCACGGTCAGCTGCCCGACGCTCACAAACGAACGGTTGAGCGCGGCGCATTGCGGCGGCAGGGCGCCGACACGTTCGGGACGTAGACCGAGACGGTCGACCACGCACGGGACCTCCACGGCGTACCCCTCAGGAAGGTTGCTGATCAGGCCACGGTTGGGGACATTGGCGTGGATGCGGCGCCGCTCACCGGTGACCATGCTGTGGATGACCTGCGGCGCGTACTCCGTCGCCTCACGCGTCAGGTCGAGCGGCTCGCCGGCCAGCAGCGCGCGTCGCGTCTCGTGATACTCGGTCACGTTGTCGGCGCTGATGCCCAGATAGTCGCCAACCGGGATGCGCAGCCGCGCGATCTCGTCGTCGTGGTGCAGGTACCACGGCACGTACTCCGACGAGTGCTCGCTCGTCTCCGTCGGGAAGTAGCCGAGCCGCTTGTACATGTCCATTCGCACACGACGTCGGAGCTGTGGATAACCTTCGAGCTTCTCGTCCAGCCGCGGATACAGTGACTCGCCCCGGTGCTCCAGGCGTAGCAGCCACGCCTGATGGTTCACCCCGGCGCCCGTGTAGTCCACCTCGTCCAGAGGCACCTCCAGGAGATCGGCGAGATCATGCACCGTCCAGAAAACCGAGTGACAAAGCCCGGCGACCCTCAGATCCGGCGCCGTCGCCGCCAGGTACGCGACGTTCATCGCCATCGGGTTGGTGTAGTTGAGCAACCACGCATCGGGACAGAGTTCGAGCATGTCGGCCGCGATCCCGTCGAGCACCGGAAAGGTCCGCAGCGCGCGGAAGATGCCACCCACGCCAAGTGTGTCCGCGATCGTCTGGCGCAGCCCGTACTTGGCCGGAATCTCGAAGTCCCGGACGGTCGCCTCGTACATGCCGACCTGGATCGAGTTGATGACGAAGTCGGCGCCGTCGAGGGCACGCCGCCGGTCCAGGCTCGTCGTGATCTCGGGCGTGGCGCCCAGCTGCTCGGCGGTGCGGCGGGCGATCAGCCCGGCCGTCTCCAGTCGCTCGGGGTCTATGTCGTGCAGGGCCAGAGTGACGCCGCGCAGCTCGTCGAAGGACAGGATGTCGGCCAGCAGTTCGCGGGTGAACACCACGCTGCCGGCGCCCAGAAAAGCGATCACCGTCATGTCCGGATTGTTCGACGGCGCTCACATTCGCACAAGACTGCTTGGCGAATCGCTTGGAAACGAACTATCTTGACTGCGCGTTTGATCAGTCCTTCCGGTCGTGTGCCTGCCTCGGGGGTTGCCATGTCCACGCTCCGCCGGGCCGACCGGGTCTCGGCCATCCTCGAGCGGCTGTCCGGCAGCGGTTCGGTAGACGCCGGCCAGCTGGCGGACGAGTTCCACGTGTCCCCGGCAACCATCCGCCGCGACTTGCAGGTCCTCGAAGATCAAAGGCTCCTTTCCCGTACGCACGGAGGCGCGGTCGCCGTCGACGTCGCGTACGAGTTGCCGGTGCGCTACCGCGTGGGCCAGCACCGTGAGGAGAAGGCGCTGATCGCCCGGGCCGTGGCCCGGCTGCTGCCGAAAGGCCCATTGACGCTGGGCCTCACCGGCGGCACAACCACGCACCTGCTGGCGCGCTTGCTGGCCGACCGCGTGGATCTGACCGTGGTGACGAACGCGCTGAACATCGCGGGCGAGCTCGCACTGCGTCCCCGCTTGAAGCTCATAATGACCGGCGGCGTCTCCCGCACCCAGTCCTACGAACTCGTAGGTCCGATCGCCGACCACGCCTTGCAGGGCCTCAACATGGCCGTGGCCGTCGTAGGCGTCGATGGCATCAGCGCCCGAGGCGGCCTGACCACTCACGACGAGATCGAGGCCAACACCAACGCCACCATGATCCGCCGAGCCGGCCGCGTGATCGTCGTCGCCGACGGTTCCAAAATCGGCAAAACCTGCCTGGCCGGCATCTGCCCCATCACCGACGTATCCCTGCTCGTAACCGACACAACCGCCGACCCTTCCGGCGTAGAGGAAATCCGCCGTACCGGAGTCGAGGTCCTGGTCGCCGAGTAGCCGCGACCATTTGATCGGCCCTGATGGGGTAGGCGCTGGGGATGAGTTGGTCTCGATGATCAACCGGTGCGGGCTGCCTTGGCTTCACACCCGGATGGCCCATCACGACTGCAAACAGGACCAGCCGTAAGCCGTGGGCACCGCCGGTCGTTGATCGGCGCTGTAGCGAACCCCTCGCGGTGATCGAGCGCTCTCGTCCCAACGGATCCACGCTGCTGAGCACACTCGGCGGCCCCAGCCATCCGCGCGACCTGTGGAAGAAAAGTACGTGCGCCTCGCGCCCGACATCTGACGGCTACGTCAGCCGAAGAGTGGAAGGTCATCTCGACCTCTTGGAGCTAAAGTCCCGATGATCTGGAGCCAGGAGGTGGGGCGTTGAAAGACATCTTGGTCCTCTTGGCGTGGGTGGCGACTATCGCCGTCTTCTATCGCCTGAACCAGTGGCTCGTTCGCCGCAAGAGTCTGGATCACCGGCCGTGGTTCGTGCCCAGCCTCTGGGGTCCGCTGGGAACCTTGCTCATCGTCATGGCTCGACCGCTGGGTTGGCGCAAGTTTCCGACGTAGGCATGCGACTCGCGGCAGATCAGCGTGCAATCAGAACGTGCGTACGGGCCAAGTCGTAGTCTTGGCCGGATGGCCGAGATGAGTCCGAGACAGCTCGTGAGCTTCGTGCGGAGCCTCGCCGCCCTTGGCTTGCCGGCTGATGCGCAGGCTGCTTGGATCTCCCGGCTGTCCACCGAAACCGCTCAGCTGCTTGACGAACTGGCTCTCGACTTCGACGATGGCTTCCAGCTCGTGCCTGCCTTCGTCGAACTCGGCTGGCTGAATGCCGCTGCCCTGGCGGCACTCCGGCGTCTGGACGCTCAGCTCGATGCCATGAGCGGCGACCACAATGCCGAGCTGTGGAGCGTCGATGCGTTGGCTCGCGAAGAGTGGGACCGCGTCCGGAGCTTGGCCAGAGCGGCGCTGAGCGAGCTGAACTGATCAACGGACTGCTCCGCACGAGCGCCGACCAGATAGAAGCGCTAGGTCGCTGTGGGTCACCTTGAAGCTTCACGCCAAGAGCGCGCGGACGGCGGCAAATGGGTGAACCTGATCGTCGCGCGCTCACCGTCTTCAGAATTCTGCGGCGGAACGCACGGGACCGGTGATGTGCATGGCCGACAGAGCGCGGCCTCCGGCATGATGGCATCGATGACGTCGATGGTGGAGGCCGTGGTCGCGGCGGGCTGGCTAGCGGTCCGCGACGATGGGCGAGTGCGTCTTGATCTGCTGGAGGCGGCCCACTCAGAGCCTCGCTTGCGACGGCTCTTCCCTTGGACCGGCATGGGCGAACTGCATTTCAGCCGCTGCACCGAGTGGCCCTGGGGCTGGGACATTCCGTACATCGAGCCGGTCAAGGGCGGCGCCTACCGAGTTGCCGGTCCCAGTCGCAGCGAGATCGTGGGGCCGGCGGCTACTGCCCGAGAGGCTGTCGCGATGGTTGTTGAACGCCTTCCTCCGGGCGCCGATGCCGTCTTTCTCGGGCGATGGGACGAGCTCGTCGCCCACGAAGCGCGCGACTCACGGGTAGACGAGCAGTAGCGTCATCGGGGATGCGCGACATCGGCGGCATGAGAGTTAGCCGACATGCCGGTGCGGGAAATGAATCGCGCCTTGCCTTCCATCATTCACCAGTGGGCAGACGGGCGGGATCGACTCCGTCCACGCCGGTCCAGGACCGCACGGGGTACGCCCATTCCTTCTTGTAGAACTGGCTGGGCATTCGCCTGTTTGCTTCGTCGAACATTACGAACTCTGTCGCATAGCTCGGGTGTCCGCCCGCGGGCAGGGCGCCGGCGTAACCAAGAGCTTCGAGCAGAACTGTCCGCTCCAGCTTGCTCGACTTGAGTTTGCCGATCAGGGCTGCGTTCAGCTCCGCCAACTGTGCCGACTCGGGCAGCGACCAGATCGCATCAACGATATCCTCCAGCACCGCCCGGCCCCGGTGGACATCGTGGTCATCGTCTGCCCCGTCGAACCGCTCCACCGCCGCGCCGGCCCACGGAATACTTATCGGCCGGAACCACAGAAGCCGGACGGCGTCGTCGCTTGATCGACCGGGCGGTTTGGCGTTCTGGGCCGCCAGGCGATCGGATGATCGGCTATTCCATGTGCCACGGGCGCCCGGCAACGCCTCGCCAATTGATGGCGGGTGATAGCTTCGGGACGAAGCTGGTTGCGCATGCGCCGCGGTGGGCCGCCGGTTTGTCAGCCTTTCCCCGCGTCCTGGGAGAGATACGATGACGAACAACAACTCTCCCGACGGCGCCGCAGGTCTCGGGATCTGGGCAAATCTCGGGGTCTGGGTCGCGTTCGGCGCTCTCTTCGGCGTCCTTGCCGGCGTTTTCTTTGACAACCTCCCTCTTGGTGTCTCGCTAGGTTCAGGCCTGGGTGTGGTCGTTGGCGTCCTCTTCATCGCGCGAAGGAATGCCCGCGGCTGACTCCGCACTCCGGCGCATACCGGGCGCATGCGTTTGGCGCGAGTGTCGAATGAAGAGGCGTATCAACAGGGAAAGGGGCGGGGGCGAAGCTATTGCAACGCCTGAGAATGGCCCGACCTCTCCCTGTGAGACGCACCAACCTCGTGACCTGGAACTCGGGAACTGGCTCGGCCTACCGAGCGCGCCCGTTCGCCCGGCCATGGTGGCTGAGGGCATCCGTCAGGCACTCTGCGTCGGGTGGCAGCCGCTCGGACCAGGCCCGGCGTTCAAGGTGACGCTCGACGAAGCACCGTGACGCGCTCAGCCCATCGGTGCCACGCCTGACTGCACTTGAACAGGTCACTTCGAAGTCCTGCCGTTCAGGCCGCGGCGAGCGTTCACTCGTCGAGGTCGAAGCGCACGATCACGATCTCGTCGCCCGGTTGCAGGTCCGGGTAGTAGTCGCGCAAGCCGGGGAGGATGTCGGCGGCGCTGGTGAAGCCGTCTTCGCGGGCCTCGTCGTCGGTGATGCTCTCGATGGGCTTGGCGACGGTGGAGGTGATGCGCCCGGGCAGGCTCACCTCGTCGTCGGATGCGAACACCAACAGCGCCGGTCCGACCTGGAGGGGGTCGTTGAATCGCATCGTTATCCGTTTGCTTCCGTCGCGGACGGCGGGAAGGTGCTTGGCGCGGAACCGCAGACGCTGTACTTGCTGGTTCTCCCACTGGTAGGTGTGCGGCAGCAGAGTGGCGATCGGCTCGATCCGGGTGCCCTCGCTGGTGGGGACGACGACGTGGATACCCGGGTAATAGTCGGCGAGCACCTGGCGGTCGCGGCCGCACGGGGCCAGGACGCCGCGGCCGGCGTCGCCGACCGCAACGATCAGCCGGGGTGCTCGGGCGCCGGCAGTGCGGGCCGTTGCAAGAGCCACCAGTTCGGCACAGGGGCCACCGGTGAAGTGGTACAGGTTCAGGCCGACGTGGACGCGGTCGTCCTCGTCCAGGACGGCGGCCGCGACGGTGTGGATGTTGCCGTCGCCGCCTGTGCGCAAGGCGGAGCGAGCGGCGTTCACCAGGGCGGTCTCGGCGGCGGCATAGTCAGAGGGCGTTATGAGCACGACGGGAGCCTACGTGCGCCGACGCTATCGACCTTCGACCTGGCCCAGAAGCGGCTACGGCTGGGGGAACGTCACGATGTCGAGCTCGTTGCCCTCGGGGTCGGTCAGGGAATGGCGGCTCGGGGTGGACTCGGTGATGAGCCGGCCGCCGGCGGCGATGGCTGCCTCTACGCGCGGGGTGGCCTGGTCGTGGGGGACCAGGAGCTCGATGTGGATGCGGTTTCGGTGCTGGTGGTTTTCGGTCTGCTGGAAGAACATGACCGGGTTCAGGCGGTTCGGGTCGAAGATGTCGGTCAGGAACTGCCGGGGGTCTGGCTGGTAACTGAGCACCGCCGTCCAGAAGGCGCGCACCGCGGGGACGTCGACCGCGGCCAGGCCCAGCTGGATGAAACGTGGGCGGGTCAGGTCGGCTGTCAGTTTCAGGTCTCGGGCGGCCGACTGGATGCGGGCGGCCAGGTCGACGAAATCGCTCCTGGCGTTTCCTTCTCCGTTCTCCCATTGGTCCTTGCCGCTGTCGATGGTGACGCCGTCGGGGCGTATGTCGACCATCAGGGGCAGCCCGGCGCTGTCGGCCAAACCGGCGACAACCGACGCCAATTCTGCCGCCTTTTCGGGCGAGCCGACCGAGTAGTAGGTCATCGCGGCGAAAAGCACCTGCCAATCCGCGGTGGACGGGTCCTTTGTCAGCCTGTCTCCGGGGACCAGATCGACCACGTTTCCCTCCGTGTCGGTCAGTGCTACGCCGTACGGGCCGGTGGGCTCCTGTCCGATTGCGGCCCGGGCCGCCGAAACCGCGTCGGGTGTGCGGACCACATCGATGTGGAGGCGGTCGCTCAATGGCGTGGACGGGGTCGGGCGGAACGACAGAATGGGGTCGCCGAGCACGGTCTGCCAGAACGGCATGAGGGACGAGGGGTTCGCGCTGTCGATCACGAGCCGCATGGTCTGGAGAATGGACGGGTCGGCGGTCAGGCCCAGTTCGTGAGCGGCCGCCGAGATGGAGTTCGCCAGTTCGGCGTCAGGTTGGAGAAGATGCACGCGCAGGCCGCCGGGGCGCAGGTCGACGTCGGGCTGGGCGGTGGTGATCCGGCGGACCAGGGCCGCGCCCGCGGACATCGACGGGGCGTCGAACCAGGCGCTCGCACCGGAGCCCAGGAAGCGCCAATCGCGGGTACTGTCCATCGGATCCCCCTACGTGCGACCGGACGACCAAATGGATCCTGCCAGAGTGTGGAGGAGCCCACATGGCGGGCGAATGGACAACCGAGAGGCTCCCGTACGACGGTGGGCGGCTGGTCAGCGCCTTCGTCGGAGAGCGGAACGGCTCGCACGGTGACGCCTTCTGGAAACAAGAGTTCCCCAAAATGGTCGCGTGGGTGTTCACATGCTGACGAGGGACGTGCGGGTTCCGTTCGCCGTTCAGGTGGGGCTTTCGGCCGTCGCGGGCGTGGTGTCGTTCGTGATCGCCCGGGCGGCGGGGGAGTTCGCGGTCGGGCACATCCATGCGATTCCGTTCGCGCTCGCGCTTCTGGCGGTGGTGCTGCTGGTCGCGCGGGCGGCCGGCATTCTGTTCGCGCTCCCGGTCGGCACGGCGGCGATCCTGGCGTACGACTGGTTCTTTCTTCCGCCGTTCCGCGACCTCAACGAGGCGGCTTTCACGCTGCTCGGCACGTTTCTCGGCATGGCGGTGATCATCGGCGCGGTGACCACGGTGACCAGCCGGCGCGCGGTGGAGGCGGAACGGGCCCGGGGTGACATGGCCGAGGTTCAGGAATCTCTGCGGCGCCTCGCGTTGCTCATCGCGCGGGGAGAGGCGCCCGAGCGGGTTTTCGAGGCCGCCACCCGAGAGGTCCGGCTCCATCTCGGCAGCGACACGGCGACCCTCATCCGGTACGAATTGAACGGCTCGACGACCGAATTGGCGGGCACCGGATCGCAGCGCGCGAAAGTGCCGGATCAACTGATTTCCCGCGTACGGGAAACCGCGCAAGCAAATCGCCTGGATGCCACCGCCGTCGGGGTTCCGATCGTGGTCGACGGGCGGTTGTGGGGAATGTTCGCGGCCGGGTCGCCGGCCGGGCAGCTGCCGGACGACACCGAGGCCCGGATGAGCGACTACACCGAACTGGTCGCGACCGCCGTGGCCGACGCGCAGAGCCGGGCCGAGCTGATCAGTTCGCGGGCGCGCATCGTGGCCGCCGCCGACGAGGCCCGCCGGCGGATCGAGCGCGACCTGCACGACGGCGCCCAGCAGCGGCTCGTCGCGCTGGCGCTGAGGCTGCGCACGGCCGCGCACGATCAGGGGCACGGCGACGCGGTGGCCGAGATCGGCGCCGACCTCATGACGGTCATCGACGAACTGCGGGAGCTGTCGCGCGGCATCCACCCGGCGGTGCTGTCCGACTCGGGGCTGCGGCCGGCCTTGCGGGCCCTCGCCCGGCGGTCGCCGCTGCCGGTCGAGGTGGACGTGCGCCTCGACGCCCGGTTGCCGCAGCCGGTCGAGGTGGGCGCCTATTACGTCGTGTCCGAGGTGCTGACCAACGCGGTCAAGCACGCCGGCGCGACCGTGGTCGAGGTGTCGGCGACGGTCGAGGACGGCAGTCTGCGGCTGCGCGTGCACGACGACGGCGCGGGCGGGGCGGGCTTCGAGGGCGGCACCGGGCTGCTCGGCCTGAAGGACCGCACCGAGGCGCTGGGCGGGACCTTCGACGTGAGCAGCCCGGCCGGTGGAGGCACGACGGTCACGTGCCGGATCCCGCTACAACCAGACGGTGGCGAGCCAGGCGGCGACGGCAGCCAGAACCAGTAGGCCGATGTTGAGGCCGATCACCTTGGTCTCGCCCCGTGACACGTGCACGACGGTGCCGCCGATCTGCAGAAGTACCAGGCCGACCGCCGCGGCCAGAGCGAGTGCGGGCGCGATGCCGGTCAGCGGCGGCAGGATCAGGCCGAGCGCGCCGAGCATTTCGAGCACCCCGATGAGCCGTACGAGGGGAAGTGGGGTGTTCTCGACCCAGGCCATCATCGGCAGCAGCTGCTCACGGGAGCGGACGGCCTTGACGCCACCCGAGTAGAGGTAGAACACCGCCAGCAGACCGCCGATGATCCAGTACGCGATTTCCATGCTCAGCCCCTATGGTTACTGATCGTAAGTAGCCACATCATGCGGTACCGCCGGAGGGCTTACAAAAGGCACAAGTTTGTGCCTGACGAACAGGGAGGTGCCGTGTCGGACTACGAGCACACGTGCATGATCCGGGGTGACGGCGGCCGGACGTTGCGGGCGATCCTCGATCAGATCTGCAACAAGTGGACGCTGCTGGTGGTGGCGACGCTCGACGGTGACCGGGTGCGTTTCACCGATCTGCAGCACCAGATCCCGGGCATCTCGCAGCGGATGCTCACCCTGACCCTGCGCAACCTGGAACGCGACGGGCTGGTCTCCCGGGAGGTGCACGCCGAGGTCCCGCCGCGGGTGGAGTACGAGCTGACGCCGATGGGCCGGAGCCTGATCCCGCCCGCGCTCGCGCTCGCCGGCTGGGCGATGGAGCACGTTCCGTCGATCGAGGCCAGCCGGGCCGCGTACGGGAAAAGGGGCTAAGCAGCCATCGGAAGCCGGCGCCGGGCCATGGCCGCACGCCGGGAACGTGTCCGCGTGCGCACGCGGGTCGGCATCTCGATGACGGTTACGGTGGGCACGGGCTCGGGCTTCACGACGGCGTCGAGCACGATGGCGCCGTTGCAGAGCATGCTCCAGCCCAGCTCCTCGTGGTGGACGAGCAACGCGGCGGTGTCCCAGCCCGGCTGATCGACGGGCGGGCACTCGGGGGAGTGCGTACACATGCCTACAGCCTCGTGAAAACGGGGGAGGGGCACATCGAGGCCACCACCACCGTTCGATACCGGCTAGCCGGTAGCCGCATAATCTTGGCCCATGACGGGGCTCAGTGTGGTCGTGGCCGAGGACGACGTGCTGCTTCGCGAGGGGATCGCCAGCCTGCTCGCCAGCAAGGGGCTGGAGGTGCTGGGCCGGGCCGGTGACGCCGTCGAGCTGATGCGGCTGGTCCGCGCCACCAAGCCCGGCCTGGTGGTGGTCGACGTGCGGATGCCGCCCACGCACACCACCGAGGGTCTGCAGGCGGCCCGCGAGATCCGCGCCGAGCTGCCCGGCACGGGGGTGCTGGTGCTTTCCGCGTACGCCGATGTCGACCAGGCCATGGAGCTGCTGGCCGGTGGGCGGGCGATCGGCTATCTGCTCAAGAGCCGGATCACCGACGTGGAGGAGTTCCACGCGGCGGTCGAGCGGGTCGCCGGGGGAGGGTCGGTCATCGATCCGGGGCTGGTGTCGGAGCTGGTGTCGGCCCGGCGCCGCGACGATCCCCTCGCGGTGCTGAGCGCGCGGGAGCGGGAGGTGCTGGCGCAGATGGCCGAGGGGCAGTCCAACGCCGGGATCGCGCGGCGGCTCTGGATCACCGAGGGCACGGTCGAGAAGCACGTACGGGCTGTGCTCGCGAAGTTGAAGCTGCCCGAGACCGATGATCATCACCGGCGGGTGCTCGCGGTGCTGACGTTCCTAGAGGCGCGCTGAGAACATTTCCCGTACGGCCGGACCCGACAATTCGGTCTTGGCCAGGAACCCGATCGCCGGGCTCTCGTCGACCAGATCGGCGTAGTCGTCGCCCGAGTGGGTGGAGATCATGATCACAGGGGTCGGGACGAGGCGCCGGGCCAGGTCGAAGCCGCTCTCGCCGCCCAGGTTGACGTCGACCAGCGCCAGGTCGGGCCCGGTCTCGGCGGCACGCCCGAGGGCGCCCGCGATGTCGGAGGCGGTGCCTGCGACCTCCAGGCCCTCGCGCACGAGCAGATCGCACGCGGCGGCGAGGAAGTGGTCGTTGTCGTCGACGAGCAGGCAGCGCAAGGTCACGTATTCAAGGTTTGCAAGATTTGAAAGCGCCCGCATTCCTGCTAGCAGGAACCCTGTACCAAAGACTGGGGATTACCCCCGACCGAAGGCCGTATCTCCGGTCGCGGGTCACCTGTAGTCTCCTGACGAAGCTTTTCAGGGTGAGGTAGGGGCTCGTACCGGTGTTCAGTCGAATTGCCATCGTCAACCGTGGTGAGGCCGCGATGCGGCTCATCCATGCCGTCCGCGAGCTCTCTGCGGAGACCGCGACCCCGATCGAGACGGTGGCGTTGTTCACCGACGTCGATCGCGGATCGACGTTCGTCCGCGAGGCCGACATCGCGTACGACCTGGGTCCCGCCGCCGCCCGGCCTTATCTCGACCTCAAGCTCCTCGAGCGGGCGCTGATCGACTGCGGCGCCGACGCCGCGTGGGTCGGCTGGGGCTTCGTGGCCGAAGACCCGGCGTTCGCCGAGCTGTGCGAGCGCATCGGCATCACGTTCGTGGGGCCGAGCCCCGAGGCGATGCGCAAGCTCGGCGACAAGATCGGCGCCAAGCTGATCGCCGAGGAGGTCGGCGTCCCGGTCGCGCCGTGGAGCCGGGGCCCGGTCGAGACCCTCGACGCCGCGCTGGCCGCCGCCGAACACATCGGCTACCCCCTCATGCTCAAGGCGACCGCCGGTGGTGGCGGCCGCGGCATCCGCGTCGTGCGCGACCCCGACCAGCTGGCCGACGCCTACGAGCGCACCAGCCAGGAGGCGGCCCGCGCGTTCGGCAGCGGCATCGTGTTCCTGGAGCGCCTGGTCACCGGCGCCCGTCACGTCGAGGTGCAGGTCATCGCCGACGGCGAGGGCACGGCGTGGGCGCTGGGCGTGCGTGACTGCTCGGTGCAGCGCCGCAACCAGAAGGTCATCGAGGAGTCGGCGTCGCCGGTGCTGCCGGCCGAGCGCGCCCTCGAACTGAAGGCCTCGGCCGAGCGGCTGGCCGTCGCCGTCGGTTACCGCGGCGCCGCCACCGTCGAGTTCCTCTACCACCCGGGCGACGACCTGCTGGCCTTCCTCGAGGTCAACACCCGCCTGCAGGTGGAACACCCGATCACCGAGTCGACCACCGGGTTCGACCTGGTCAAGGCCCAGCTCCACGTCGCCTCGGGCAACCGCCTGACCGGCGAGCCGCCCCGCGAGCGCGGCCACGCCGTCGAGGCCCGGCTCAACGCCGAAGACCCCGACCGCGACTTCGCTCCGTCACCGGGGCGCATCGCCCGGCTCGATCTCCCGGCCGGCCCCGGCATCCGCGTCGACACCGGCGTGAGCGAGGGCGACACCATCCCCGGTGACTTCGACTCGATGATCGCCAAGGTGATCGCGTACGGGAAGGACCGCGACGAGGCCCTGGGGCGTCTGCGCCGGGCCATGGCCGACACGACCGTGGTGATCGAGGGCGGGGCGACCAACAAGAGCTTCGTGCTCGACCTGCTCGACCAGCCCGAGGTGATCGACGGCTCGGCCGACACGGGGTGGATCGACCGCGTACGCGGTGAGGGCCGTCTCGTCTCGCACAAGCACTCCGCTGTGGCGCTGGCCGCGGCCGCCATCGAGGCATACGAGGAG
This sequence comes from Paractinoplanes ovalisporus, assembly GCF_016834655.1. Taxonomy (GTDB): domain Bacteria; phylum Actinomycetota; class Actinomycetes; order Mycobacteriales; family Micromonosporaceae; genus Actinoplanes; species Actinoplanes ovalisporus. Next base: position 499,199 of record NZ_JAENHP010000001.1, on the reverse strand, counting down.
GAAGAGCTCACCGAGCGGCAGCGCCTGCTGTCCACCGCGTTCGGCGGTCGCCCCCAGGTGCGCCACGAGAGCGGCGTCCCCCTCGACCTCAAGCTGCGCGGAACCACCTACCGCGTGCGGGTCGCCCGGGTCGGCGCCCGCCGGTTCCGGGTCGGCGTCGAGGCCGGCCACGAGGTCCGCACGGCCGACGTCGAGCTGGAGCGTTTCGACAAGCACACCGGCCGCATCACGGTCAACGGCGAGCGCCACAAGATCCTCACCGGCGCGCACGGCGCGATCCTGCTGGTCGAGGTCGACAGCGTCACCCACCGCATCAGCCGTGATGAGGGCGGCGTGCTGCGCTCCCCGATGCCGGCCCTGGTCATCGCCACCCCGCTCGAGCCGGGGGCCGAGGTCGAGGCGGGCGCGCCCGTGCTCGTGCTCGAGGCCATGAAGATGGAGTCGGTGCTGCGGGCGCCGTTCAAGGCGCGCGTCAAAGAGGTGCTGGTCACGGTCGGCGCCAAGGTCGACTCGGGTGCGGCGCTGCTGCGGCTCGAACCGATCGGTGACGCCGAGGCCGAGCAGGAGGCCGCCGCCGGCGACATCGAGATCGACCTGCCCGAGGCCCCGGCCGACCCGTCGGCCGGCCGCCGCGCCGCCCGCGGCCAGGAAGACCTGCGCAGCCTGCTGCTCGGCTTCGACGTCGACCCGCTCGACGAGCGCCGGGTCCTGGCCGACTACCTGGGCGCCGCCTCCGGCGAGGCCCACCGGCCCTTGGCCGGCGAGGTCGAGCTGATCGAGGTCTTCGCCGACCTGGCCGAGCTCAGCCGCAACCGCCCGGCCGGCGACGACGGCCCGGGCGACACCCACGTGCACAGCGCGCGCGAGTTCTTCCACACCTATCTGCAGAGCCTCGACGTCGAGCGGGCCGGCCTGCCCGAGTCGTTCCAGTCCCGGCTGTCCAAGGCGCTCGGGCACTACGGCGTCAAGGAACTGGAACGCACGCCCGAGCTCGAAGCCGCGGTGTTCCGCATCTTCCTGGCCCAGCAGCGCCAGCCGGCCGACGCCGCGGTGATCTCGGCCCTGCTGCGGGCCTGGCTGCAGTCGGCCCCGCCGGACGACACGTTGCGCGAACCGGCCGGCCTCGCCCTCGAGCGGCTGATCGCGGCCACCCAGATCCGCTACCCGGCCCTGGCCGACCTCGCCCGGGGCGTGGTGTTCTCGTGGTTCGGCCAGCCGCTGCTGCTGCGCAACCGGGCCCGGGTCTACTCCGGCATCCGCAAGCACCTGCGCCACCTCGACCTCGAACCCCAGTCGGCCGACCGTGACGAGCGCGTGGCCGAGATGGTCCGCAGCACCGAACCGCTGGTGCGTCTGCTCGGCCAGCGTCTCGTGCGCGACAACCTCGACAACTCGGTCATGCTCGAGGTGCTGACCCGCCGCTACTACGGCAACAAGGGGCTCACCGGGCTGCGCACGTCGGGCCTGTTCGTCGTCGCCGAGCGCGAGGGCTCCTGGATCGTCTCGACCGCCGTCCCGTTCGACCAGCTCGGCGAGGCGCTCGACGGGCTGGCCGCGCTGGCCGGTGACGCCGCGATCGACGCCGACATCTACCTCTCGTGGGAGGGCCAGCCGGCCGACCCCGACGCGATGGCGGCCGCCCTGCACGAGGTGGTCAGCGCCCACCCGCTTCCCACCCCGGTGCGCCGGCTCACCACCACGGTCGCGGGCCGTGGCGGTGCGGTCATGCACCACCACTTCACGTTCCGTCCGTCCAGCGCCGGCATGGCCGAGGAGAGGCTGATCCGCGGCCTGCACCCGTACATCGCGCAGCGCATGCAGCTGGAGCGGCTGCGCAAGTTCGACCTGACCCGCCTGCCGTCCTCCGACGAAGAGGTCTACCTGTTCCGGGCCGTCGCCCGCGAGAACCAGGGCGACGACCGGCTGGTGGCGTTCGCGCAGGTCCGTGACCTCACCGAGCTGCGCGAGCACGACGGCCGCCTGGTGTCGCTGCCGACCGCGGAAGAGACGATCGCGACCTGCCTCGACTCGATCCGCCGGGCCCAGTCGCAGCGGCCGTCCGACAAGCGGTTCAGCACCAACCGCATCGTCATCTACGTGTGGCCGCCGATCTCCGTCACCCGCGAGGAGATGGAGATGATCGCCCGGCGCATCCTGCCGACCAGCGCGGGCGCGGGCCTCGAAGAGATCCTGTTCATCGGCCGCTACCGTGACCCGGCCTCGGGCGCGCTGACCAAGGTCGCGGTGCGCATCTCCAACGACGCGACCGGCGCCCCGGTGCTGACCGTCGGGGAGCCCACCGACGAGGTGGTCGAGCCCCTCGACAACTACCGCCTCAAGGTTCTGCGTGCGGCGGCCCGCAACACCGTCTACCCGTACGAGCTGACGTCGCTGCTCGGCGAGTTCCAGGAGCACGACCTCGACGAGTCGTACGCGCTGGTGCCGGTCGACCGGCCCAAGGGCGGCAACTCGGCGGCGCTGGTCGCCGGTGTGGTCACCACCCGCACCGAGCGGCACCCCGAGGGCATCACCCGGGTCGTGCTGCTCGGCGACCCGACCAAGGCTCTGGGTGCGCTGTCCGAGGCGGAATGCCGCCGGGTGATCGCCGGTCTCGACCTGGCCGAGCGGATGAACGTGCCGCTGGAGTGGTACGCGCTGTCGGCCGGCGCGCGGATCTCGATGTCGTCGGGCACCGAGAACATGGACTGGGTGGCGGCCGCGCTCAAGCGGATCGTCGAGTTCACCCAGGCCGGCCGTGAGATCAACATCGTGGTGGCCGGGATCAACGTGGGTGCTCAGCCCTACTGGAACGCCGAGGCCACCATGCTCATGCACACCAAGGGCATCCTGGTCATGACGCCCGACTCGGCGATGGTGCTCACCGGCAAGCAGTCGCTCGACTTCTCCGGTGGCGTCTCGGCCGAGGACAACTTCGGCATCGGTGGTTACGACCGGGTGATGGGCCCGAACGGGCAGGCGCAGTATTGGGCGCCCAACCTGGCGGCGGCGCGCGACGTGCTGATGTCGCACTACGACCACACGTACGTGGTTCCGGGTGAGATCTCGCCGCGGCGGGCGGTCACGGTCGACCCGGTCGACCGCGACATCACGCCGTTCCCGCACAACGTGGCCGGCAGCGACTTCACCACGGTCGGCGAGATCTTCTCGGCCACGGCGAACCCCGACCGCAAGAAGCAGTTCGACATCCGGACCGTCATGCGGGCCCTGGCCGACCAGGACCACGCCGTGCTCGAACGCTGGGCCGGCATGGCCGACGCCGAGACCGCCGTGGTGCAAGACGTGCACCTCGGTGGCATCCCGGTGTGCCTGCTCGGCATCGAGTCCCGCTCGGTGCCGCGGCGCGGGTTCCCGCCCACCGACGGCCCCGACACGTACACCTCGGGCACGCTGTTCCCGCGGTCGTCGAAGAAGGCAGCCCGGGCGATCAACGCGGCCTCGGGCAACCGGCCGCTGGTCGTGCTGGCCAACCTGTCCGGCTTCGACGGCTCACCCGAGTCGATGCGCAAGCTCCAGCTGGAGTACGGCGCCGAGATCGGCCGGGCCATCGTCAACTTCCAGGGACCGATCGTGTTCACGGTGATCTCCCGCTACCACGGCGGTGCGTTCGTCGTGTTCTCGAAGATGCTCAACCCGAACATGACGGTGCTGGCCCTCGAAGGCTCGTTCGCGTCCGTGCTCGGCGGCGCCCCGGCCGCGGCGGTCGTCTTCACCGGCGACGTCAACCGGCGCACCGCGGCCGACCCGCGGGTCAAGGCGGCCGAGGAGCGTCTGGCCACGGCGGCGGGCGCCGACCGGGGTGCGCTCGCGGCCGAACTGGAGGAACTGCGCAACTCGGTGCGGACCGAGAAGCTGGGCGAGGTGGCCACCGAGTTCGACAAGGTGCACAGCATCCAGCGGGCCGTCGAGGTCGGCTCGGTCGACGCGGTCATCAAGGCCACCGAGATGCGGCCGCGCATCATCGAGGCCATCGACACGGCGTTGCGTCGCCAGCAGCACTGACGCCACCGCGCCGCCCTCACCCTCTGCGGGTGTGGGCGGCGCTGGCATTTCCAGGCCGCCGGACCGAGAGGGCGCCTTCCGTCTGCAGAACCGCGACCAGCACTCTGGGCCAGCATCTGCAGTGGGACGCGAACCGGTTGTAGGTTTCGTCGGGGCCACAGCGGTACCGGCCCCATCTGGGCGGTACCGCTACTTTTTCGGCGTCGGGACATGACTTAGCGTCGTCCTAAGGAGATTCTGCGTGAGCGAGCTATCGGCGCGGGCGTCAAGCGCATCGACACGTGGCCGGAAGAGTCCTAGCGATCGCGGCCGACGCTCGCGTACCATCCGGCCTTGAATATCGCACAGTGAGGATCGGCGAGTGACCGGCGAGCGTGGTGGATTCGATGAATGGACTTACGCGCGGCTCGCCGATTTCATGCAGAAAGCGCGTGATGCCGGCCGATCCGAGGAGGAGGTCACAGGTCTTGCCTCCGGAATTCTCACCGAGGCGATCGATAAGGTGGCACCTGCCATAGTCCAGCGCTTAGTTTCTTCGAAGCGTCAGATGATTGCCTCTCACAACCGAGTCAATGCCAGGTTTGAGCGCTTGCTTCGTGTGCATTGGGCGCCTGGCCTAGACTCCCTCTACTCGGTCATCGTGGCAAGTGAAGAGCATTCTGGCGAGTTCTATCGAAGACATCGATCCACTAATGCGATTTCGATTGACTTATTCGACGCTCTCGCTGGCCTGCAGGCTCGCGCCTGTCGCGTCGCTTTCGAGATCCATGCACTGTTGTCGCGTGGCTTCGCCCTCGGCGCGTTAGCGCGCTGCCGGACTCTTTACGAGCTGGCTGTCACTTCCATTGTCCTTGGCGAATTCGGGAAGCCGGATCGGTGTTCGGACTTGGCGTCAAGGTTCCTTGAGCATGAGGCCATAGCGAACTTGAAGGATGCGCGTGACTTCCAGAACCACGCCGCTAGCCTTGGAGAGCGCCCGTTCACGGTAGCGGAAATGGCGCGTGCTCAGCGTAGGTACGATCGCGTGATTGAGAAGTACGGACGCGAGTTCCGAGAGCCGTACGGATGGGCCGTCCCGCTTTTCGCGGCAAAGCCGAATCCCAAGTTCTCCGATCTGGAGCAGCTTGCCGAGTTTGCCTTCTATCGGCCGTTCTACAAGCGATCTAGCCACGAGGTGCACTCGGGCTCTAAAGGTTTCAAAATGAACATCACGGAAGGCAAGCGTGGCAAGCGTTTGGAGACAGGTCGATCACTCGAGGGCCTTGCTGAACCAGGGAATCTAACTGCCATGCTGCTTACTCAGTGCACTTCATCCTACCTCGTTGATTCGGTCAACACGGCCAGCCCGGAGTCCATGCTGGCTTTGAAATCCATCATTTTGCTCACGGATGAATCCTCTTCACGCTTAAATATGGGCACTTCTTCACTTGAGCGTGTAGAAGTGAATCGGGGCCTCCGAAATCTTAGGATTGATGCATGGGGCAGCGGGAGGAGGCGGCATATTCGTAGGGTGTACGTACATGATTAGTCGAATAGTGCCTTCTCATTTAAATTGAATGCGAGCTGGACGACCCGGCAGGGACGCTCGAGTAGGCGCTAGCGTTTCTGCGCAGCCGGCGTCGTCGGTCGCACCGACGTCACGCCACCGCGCCGCTCCACCCTTCGCGGGTGGGGGCGGCGCTGGCGTTCCGGGCCGTCGGTGTTTCGGGGCGCTGGCGTTACAGGAGTGTCGGCGTTTTCGAAGCGCTGGAATTCGGAGCGCGGGCGTTTCCAGGGGCGTCGGCGTTTCCGGCCGCGGCCGTCTTTCCGCGCTCGGGTGTCCTCGGGGTGTCGGAAGATTTGGCCGCTCAGGGTATCCGGGTCGTGGGCGATGTTGCCGAGGCTTGCAGCCTTCTGTGTCAGCCCTGGTCGCGGTTCTGCGCCGGCATCTGGAGCGGGACGCCAAACCGGTTGTAGGCGTTCATCAGGGCCACCTGGACCACCAGCGCGCCGAGCTCCTCGTCGCTCAGGGTCTCGCGGACACCGGCCCAGATCTCGTCGCTGACGCCGTGCTCGGTCAGGGTGGTGGCCGATTCGGTGTATTCGAGGGCGGCCCGTTCGGCCGGCGTGAACAACGTCGACTCACGCCACGCGGCCAGCTGGATGAGGCGGTCCAGGGTTTCGCCCAGCTCCAACGCCTCGTGGCTGTGCAGGTCGATGCAGTGCACGCAGTGGTTGATCTGTGAGGTGCGCAGCTTGACGAGCTCGCGGACGGTCGGGTCGAGCGGCGATTCACGAACGGCCTGGTCGGCGGCGTAGAGCGCGCGGGCCGCCTTGGGCGCTGCCTTCGGCAGGTCGAGGCGGGGCCGGACGGTGTGGACGTGGGTGGTGGTCATGACGGTGGCCTCCGGCTGAATTCGGATAACTTTTGTCCGAGAGTTTATTCGGACAAGTCTTGTCCGAGTCAAGTAGGCTGCGGGGGTGAAGATGTCCGGCGGGGTCGAATGGGGGCTGCACTGCTGCGTCGTGCTCAGCGGGGCGGGTGAGCCGGTTCCGGCCGCGAAGCTTGCCGAACTGCACGACGTGTCGCCGAGTTACCTGGCGAAACAGCTGCAGTTGCTGTCCCGGGCCGGTCTTGTCCGCTCGACGCTGGGTCAGTCCGGTGGTTACGTTCTGACTCGTCCCGCGTCCGAGATCACAGTGCTGGATGTGGTCGAGGCGATCGACGGTGCCGTGCCCGCGTTCCGGTGCACGGAAGTACGCCAGCGGGGTCCCCTGGCCACGCCGGTGGAGGAGTGCACCACCCCGTGCCCGATCGCCCGCGTCATGGATTCCGCCGACAACGCCTGGCGGCAGTCACTGCGCGCGGTCACCGTCGCCGACCTCGTCTCCGAGGTGGGCCGGACGACGCCGGCCGAGACGCTCTCGCTGGCGCGGGCGTTCCTGCGCAGCTGAAGCGCTCATGGTGAGTGGCTGACGACTACGACGGGTCGGTCCCACGCGAGCAGAGCCGTCCGTCGCGTCGTCGATGCCGAAGATGGTCGGCGCCCACCCGTCAGGCGAGCCGGATCACCGACCGGCGTAGGGCGGCTACAGGCGCATTACCCGCCCTCCCAGGGGGACCCCCACCTGGGCAATTGTGGCGGAAATTGCTGATCAACGTGGGCGCCGTCGGGGTTTCGCTGTGGACAACTTCGCACTGTGGATAACCCGCGGCGCGGCCTTGCCCGACGATTGCCTGCTCAGGCGGTCGTTCGGTGGCGCTGCACGGGGCGGCCAGGATCTGCTGGGCGCTGCACGGGGCGGCCAGGATCCGCTGGGCGCTGCGCGGCGGCCGGGATTTGCTGAGTGCCGAACGGGCCGCGGGCCATGGTCTGCTGGGTGCTTAACGGGCGGCGGGCCGGGGTTTGCTTGGGTGATGCGCGGGCGGTCGAGATTTGCTGGGCGCTGCGCGGGCGACGGCCGGGATTTGCTGGAACGCTGCGCGGGCGGCCGGGATTTGCTGGGGCGCTGCACCGGCGGCCGGGATTGCCACGGTGCTGAACGGATGGGCGGGGATTGCTGGGGGCGCCGGCCTGAATGGTCGGCGCCCTGGGACCGGTCAGGGTTTTCCGGGGCGCCAACCTGACGGGTCGACGCCGCCGGGGACGGGGGCCTCCGGGCCGTACGGGTGGCGGGTGAAGACGAACGTGCCCATGTCGAGGTGGGTCACGGCGCCGGACTCGTCGCGTTCGATTCGTAGGCGTTCGCCTGCGAAGTAGCCGCTCAAGCCGATCCATGTGCCGTCGCCGGCTGGGCGTAGACGGGCGCCTCGGCTGCCGCCGCCGGAAAGGGGGCCCAGTTCTACGCAGCCGTCGGCTGCTGGGCGCAGCAGGAACGGGGAGGGGCCCCAGTACCACGGGCCGGCCAGCTCGAGGACAGCCGGGTCGACGTCGGTGAGCGGCTTCCACGGGGCGGGGATGCGCGGCTCGTGGTCGGCCATGATCTCGAGCAGGTCGGCCGTCACCGTTCCGACCGGCAGGCCCGCGGTGGTGTTGGCCAGCAGCACCGCGCCGACCCCGTCGTCGTGGCTCACCCACACCGTGGCGACAAAACCGGGTACCGAGCCCGTGTGGCCGGAGAGCAGGCGTTCACCGCGGCGCAGCAGCTGCGTTCCCAGGCCGTACGAGGCATTCCAGGCCGCCGCCTCGGGAGCCGACGACGGGAAGCGCATCTCCTCGATCGACTCCCGCCGCAGCACGCGGTCGTCGCCGTCGAGCAGGAACGCGGCGAACCGCGACAGGTCGGCCGCCGTCGACCACAACTCGCCGGCCGGGCCCATCGGTCCGTACGCCTGCATCGGCTCGGGCAGCAGCACATCGGCCCATGGGTGCACGGCCCAGCCGGTGGCGTGCGGCGCCGACGGGCTCACGGCCGTACGGGTCATGCCGAGCGGTTCCAGCACCTCGCGGGTCAGCACCTGCGTCCACGGCTCGCCGCGCAGCCGCTCGACCAGGGCGCCGAGCACCGCGAAACCGGGGTTGGAGTAGTGGAAGCGCTGGCCGGGCGGGTGCACCAGCGGGTTCTCCTGCAGCACGTCGGCGATCTCGGGCCGCAGCGAGCCCGGCGAACGCTCCCACCACGGGCCGGGCGGCTCGGCGGTCAGGCCCGCGGTGTGGGCGAGCAGGGCGCCGACCGTGGCGTCGCCGATCGTCGTGCCGGCCAGATGCTCGTCGAGCGGGTCGGACAGGGCGAGCCGGCCCTCGTCGCGCAGGCGCAGCACCAGCACCGTCACGAACGTCTTGGTGATCGAGCCGATCCGGTACTGCACGTCGCCGCCCGGGGTCGCGCCGTCAACGCTGCCCCAGCCCTCCAGCCACACCGGACGGCCGTCGCGCACGATGCCGGCGACGATGGACGGTGAGCGAGCGGCCACCTGCGCGGTCGCGAGTCGGTGACGCAGGGCGCGGTCGGTCTCCGGCAACAGATCCGGTTGGGTCGATGGCATGTCGCGAACCTACAAGGCCGGAACGGCAATGTCGTCTACCCGCGCCGAGGCCTCCGGCGACCCGGCCGGCGAGCCCGCGACGGAGCCGGCCAGGGCGACGGCGATCCGGTCGAGAACCGGAGTGACCGACGGTGACAGCTGGTTGTTGACGATCGCCGAGAAGACCAGCGTACGGTGATCGGAGCCGGTCACGTAGCCCGACAGCGCGGAGGCGCCGGTGAGCGTTCCGGTCTTCGCGTGGACGACCCCGGCGGCGGGCGTGTCGCGCATCCGGTTGCGGAGCGTGCCGCCGATCATCGGGTCCGGGGCGCCGGCCACGGGCAGGGCCGAGTGCCAGAGCGGGAACCACGGTTCGGCCCGTACGGCGACCAGGAAGCGGGCGAACGCAGCGGGCGGCACGAGGTTGCGCCGGGACAGCCCCGAGCCGTCGACCTGCCGCATCGTGGTGGTGTCGACGCCGAGGCGGGCCAGGTAGGCGGCGACCGCGTTGGTGCCGGCCGGCCACGACCCGGACCCGGCGGCGTGGCGCCCAATGGCCTTGACCAGCAGTTCCGCCATGGCGTTGTTGGACCGCTTGAGCAGCGGCGCCATCAGCTCGCGCAGTGGCCGCCCCTGGTGGCGCGCGAGAGTCACGGCGTCCGGTGGCGTTTCCTGACCCGCGACGATCTTGCCCTTCAGCCGTACGCCGTGACGCCGCAAAGCCGCCCGGAACGTGTCAGCGACCAGGGCCGTGGGGTCGCGGACCGTCACCGGCTCGGTCACCGGCGGCGTGGCCCGGACGACACGGCCGGTTACGGTGAGTGTGTCGGTGCCGTGGCCGCGTGTCACCGCGATCCCGGGTGCGTCCCGTGTGGTCACGGTGTGGTTGATAACGGTCAGTTGCCGGCTCGGCGGGTTGATCGAGACGCGGGCCGGACGGCCCTCGGCGGCAGCCGGAGTCACCTTGACGTTGACCGTTCCCGACAGGTAGTTGTCGTCGGGGGAGAGGGTCAGCGCCGAGATCGGAGCCGCCGACGAGGACGTCTCGTCGTCCCACGCCCATTCGAGGCCGAGCCGCTGCGTGTCGAAGGCGGTGTCGTCGGCGACCAGGTTCCCGGTGACCTCGCGCAGGCCGGTGGCGGCGACGTCGCAGGCGAGGGAGTCGAGGTCGGGCGGGGTGAGCGCGGGGTCGCCGTCGCCGCGCAGGTAGAGGTCGCCGGTGAGGGAGGAGTTCCGCCGTACACCGGAAGCTTCGGCCTCGGTCGCGAATCGGTGGCCGGGACCGAGGATCGCCAAGGCCGCGGCCGACGTGAACAGCTTGGTGTTGGAGGCGGGCAGCAGGCGGCGGTCGCCACCGCGATCGAGCAGGGTCGCGCCCGTCCGGGCGTCGGCGACCGTGATGCCGACCTGGGAACCCGCGAGGGTGGGGTCGCGCAGAATCTCGTCGATCGCCCGCCCGATGTCGCGCGGGGAGGCGGCGGCGCGCCCGAAGGCGGGCTGGGCGACGACGAGAGCGGGCACGGCGACGACCGCCGCGAGCAGCGACAGGACGGCGACTCGGACACGGGTCATGTCTTGATCAACGAGCGGGAACCCGATCCGTGGCTCGCGGCGTCTGCGTACGCGGGCCGCCCTTTCGCCGGAATTTCGGGGGCGGCCGCAACCATGGATGCCAACGACGACGGAGGTTTCTTTTGCGAGCGCTCCCCGCCCTGATCACAGCCCTGGCACTGGCCGCCGGCACCGCGGCCTGCAGCGCTGCCGCCGAGGACACGCCGGACGGCTCGGGCGATACGCCCGCGGCGCCGAACAGCAGCAGCGGTAGCGGTAGCGGCGCCGGCGGTGTGCAGCAGATCGCGACCGGCATCGACGTGCCGTGGGGCCTGGCGTTCCGGCCCGGCGGCGACGCGCTTGTCGCCGAACGCGACTCGGGCCGCATCCTGCGCCTGGCCCCGGGCGGGCAACCCGAGCCGGTGTACGAGGTTCCGGGTGTCGCCGCCCAGGGCGAGGGTGGGCTGCTCGGCCTGGCCGTCAACGACGACTGGGTGTACGCCTACTTCACCGCCGCCGACGACAACCGCATCGTCCGGTTCCGGCTGACCGGCAACGCCGAACCCGAGGTGATCTTCGACGGGATCGCCAAGGCCGGCAACCACAACGGCGGCCGCATCGCGTTCGGCCCCGACGGCATGCTCTACGTCGGCACCGGCGACGCCGGCGACACCGGCACCTCGCAGAACGCCTCCAGCCCGAACGGCAAGATCCTGCGCCTGACCCCCGACGGCGACCCGGCACCGGGCAACCCGACGGCCGGCTCCCCGGTCTACAGCCTCGGTCACCGCAACGTGCAGGGCCTGGCCTGGGACGACCGGGACCGCCTGTTCGCCACCGAGTTCGGCCAGAACGACCTCGACGAGATCAACCTGATCGAGCCCGGCAAGAACTACGGCTGGCCCGACGTCGAGGGCGAGGGCGACACCGACGGCGGCCGCTTCACCAACCCGCTCGTGACCTGGTCGACCAGCGAGGCCTCGCCGTCGGGACTGGCGATCTCCGGCAACACCCTGTACGCGGCGGCGCTGCGCGGCGAACGCCTCTGGACCGTCCCGATCGAGGGCGACGGCCTGGGCGAGCCGCGAGCGCTGCTCGAGGGGGAGTACGGCCGCATCCGTACGGCCGAAGTCGCCCCGGACGGCTCGCTCTGGGTGACCACGTCGAACACCGACGGCCGGGGCGACGTGCGCGACGGCGACGACCGCATCCTGCGCCTCACACCCGACGAGTAGGCGACGCTTTACCCCCTCATAAAGGTGCGGGGGCCGGATCACGGCCCCCGCACCGAGAACGGTCAGGACAGTCGCGCGGCCGCCTTGCTGCCGAGCGAACGACTCACCGACTCCGACGGGTCGGGCTTGCTGAAGATCTCGGTCAGCAGGTCACCCGTGCGCACCAGCACGATCTTCGCCCGGGAGCCGCCGCCGTGGTCGAAGACGATCAGCAGCGACTCGGCCCCGGCGAAGTCGCGGCTCACGATCCGCACCGACTGCCCGGCCGGCGGCGTGCAGGAACCAACCCGATCCCGTACGCCGTCGAGGTAGGTGCCCGCCCCACCACGGGTAAAGAGGGTGGTCTGCTGCAGGACGAACTGCTCCGGCCCCTTGCGCAGGATCCGGTCCATCCCGGCGACGGCCTCGGGTTTCGGCAGGCTCGGGCAGCCCAGAGCCCCCGCGTTGAACTCGAAGGTCCAGTCACCGTCCAGCTCGCCGTTCTCCACGGCATAGCCGGAACCCACGTCCGACGGCTGCAACATCATCTCCGCAGTGACGTCGGTCGGCGGCGGTGCCTTCGAGGTGGACGACGAAGGCGGCGGTGAGGAGGGGGAGGTCGGTGAGGTCGGCACCGGAGAGGACGGGGCCGGCGGGGGAGTGGTCACCGAGGCGGCCGGTGCCGGCTGGGGCGACGGCGAGCGGTTGTCACGGGCCAGGGCAACTCCGCCCGACACGAGACCGATGGCAACAACGGCCCCCACCATTGACGTACGGACGGCAGCCCGTCGCCGGGCCCGGTCACGCACCCGCTCCACGCTGTCCCACTGGGCGTTCTCGGTCTCGGCGAACAGGCGCCGGAAGTTCTGGTCAGGCATGGTCGTACTCCTCCTCGCCGAGCAGTCCGGCCAAGGCGCGGCGGCCACGGGCCAACCGGGTCTTGACGGTGTTGACGGGCACGCCGGTCTGCGCCGCCACGTCGGCGACGGACAGGTCCATCAGGTGGTGCAGGGTGATCGCCTGACGCTCGCCCACGTTGAGCTGCTTGAGCGCCGCGACCAGGGCCACGGTGTCCGGGTGGGGCGGCGGCGCGTCGGGTTCGGCCCCATGCCGTACGTACGCCTTGACCCGGTTCTTCGCCTTTCGCCAGTGATTCGCGCAGAGCCGGTACGCCACCGTGCGCAGCCACGCCTCCGGGTCGTCGTAGGCGCTCACCGCCGACCAGCGCTGCCACGCCCGGACGTACGCCTCCTGCGCCGCGTCCTGAGCCTCGGCCCGGTCACCCGTCATCGCGTACAGGTAAGTCACGAGTCGATGTCGGGTTCCGCCGTAGAACTCCTCGAAGCCGCCGTGGTCGGCCACCTCGCCCCCTTTCGGTGTCGTTACTCAGCAACACCCGCGAGGTGGTTCCCAGGTTTCACGAAATCTCGGCGATCACTGTCCGGAGGGGAGCGTCGGTTGCGCTCGCCAGCACCAGATCCGCCTTTCCGAACCTTTCCAGCGGCACGTACGCGTTGGGGATCGCGACACACCGCAAGCCGGCCGCCTGAGCCGCGGCGACCCCGTGCGGCGTGTCCTCGAAGGCGACCGCGCGGTCCGGCGTGATCCCGAGCCGGGCCAGGGCCAGCAGATAGACCGCCGGGTCGGGTTTGTGCGCCTCGACCTCATTGCCGAAGGCCGACACGTCGACCCGGTCGAGCAACCCGGCCCGCGCCAGGTTGGGGTGCACCCAGTGCTCGGGCGAGCTGCTGGCCACGGCGATCCGCAACCCCTGCGCCCGCGCCTCGTCGAACCAGTCGCGGATGCCCGGGGCCGGCTCCAGCCGCTCGTGCAGAACGTCACGATACGCCGTACGGCGGGAATGGCTCGCCGTCCGGTCGAAGCTCTCGCCCACCGCGGCCGCGAGCAGGGCGTACCGCTGCTCGTTGACGTCACCGCCGTGGTCGGCGAAGAAGCCCTCCACCGGCATCTCCAGGCCGTGCTGCCGCCACTCCCAGCGCCACGTCTCCAACAGGGTCGTCTCGGTGTCCATGAGCAGGCCGTCGAAGTCGAAGATCAACGCGTCGAGGGGCATCGGACCAGTATCGCCACACGGACGGGATCGGTTGTTCGGGGGAGGTGAGGGTGGACGTCGGTCCGGTAGCGTTCCGCCGTCACCGATGGGGATAGGGAGACGCATGGCTACCAGGCAGGCTCGTGTGCGCGGAGCGATCATCGCGACGACCGCGGCGGCGGCACTCGGCACCGGCATGATCGTTTTCGCCGCGCAGTCGTCGGCCGAGACCACCGGATCGTCCACGAGCCCGGCCAAGGTGAAGGTGATGACCACGGCCCCGCCGCCGGTCGGCCAAGCGGTCAAGTTCGCCGTCTTCGGGCAGGACTACGGCAAGGCGATGGTCACCTGGTCGGCCCCGGAGGCTCCGGCCGGCGTCGAGTTCACCGGCTTCCGGCTCTGGGTGATCTCCGACGACCCGGCGGGCCGCCCGCCGACCGAGACGACCACACCACCGCCGCCGGGAGCGCCCGGGATCAAAGCGGCCGTCGCTTCACCGACACCCCCGCCGACGACCGAACCGCCCAAGCCCAACGTCGTCCGGAACCTTCCCGCCGACGCCCGGGTGACCGTGGTGACCGGGCTCAGCGAGCGCTTCAACTACACGTTCCACCTGGTGGCGACCAGCGCGAAGGGCGAGACCCCGGACGCCACGGCCACCCTGCGCCGCACCACGGTGAAGCTGACCGCGGTCCCGTCGACGGCCGTCTACGGCGCGCCGGTCACGCTCACGCTCCAGGTCGTGCGGGCCGGTGACGGACCCAAGGCGGGCGAGGCCGTGACGCTCGAACGCCGGGCGGCCGGCAGCCCCGACTGGGGCCATGTCGGCAATCCGCGGACCGGTGCGAACCTCAAGTGGAGCGTCGTCACGCGGCCGCCCACCACGACGGTCTACCGGACGCACTTCACCGGCTCGAAGGGCATGTGGCCGGCCGACGACGCCTCCGCCACCGTGACCCTGCGTTACCTGGTCTCGGTCAAGGCGAGCACGGCCAAGCCCAAGGCCGGCCAGAAGGTCACCATCAGCGGCGCGGTCCGCCCGGTGAAGGCCGGTCTGAAGATCAGCCTCCAGCGCTACGCGGCCGGCAAGTGGGTCACGATCTCGGGTGGCGTCACGCGGGCCGACGGCTCGTACGCGATCGCCCGCACCTTCACCAAGGGCACGTGGCCGCTGCGGGTGATCGCTGCCGGCGGGACGACGATCGCGTACGGCACGAGCGGGCAGGTCACGCTGGTCGTGAAGTAAACAGTCCAGATCGGATGATCGGCTGAAGCGCGCGCACACGTCGGTTCGATAGCGTTCCGCCGTCAACGGCACATGAACGGGGGAACTCATGGCGCTCGGAACTACACGTGTGCGTGGCGCGCTCATCGCCACGACCGCGGCGACAGCACTCGGCATCGGCATGATCGCCTTCGCGGCGCAGTCGTCGGCCGAAACCAACGGCTCGGCCGCCGGCTCGTCCGCGAGTCCCGACCGGGTCCAGGCACTGACCACCCTCCCACCCCCGGTGGCGCCGGCGGTCAAGTTCACTGTCACCGGCGACGCCCGTGGCGTAGCGCTCGTCAAGTGGGAAGCGGCCGAGACGCCGTCCGGGGTGACCTTCACCAGCTATTCGGTCTACTTCTACGACACCACGCCGAAGGGGATGCCGCCCACATCGCCGGGCGGCTCGCCTCCGCCGACGCAGCCGCCGAGGCCGGTCGCATCACAGAACCTGCCGATCACCGCTCGGTCGGCTGAGTTCACCGGGCTCAATACAGGGGCCACTTACGAGGTCCACGTGGTGGCGTACGGCCCGCAGGGCATGACCACCGACTCTCCGAAGCTCCTGCGGACGGCCTCGGCGTTCCTGACCACGACACCCGCGATCGCGGTCTACGGCGCGCCGGTCACCCTGAGCGGCGTGACACCGCGAGCGGGCGAGATCGCCACGCTCGAACGGCTCCCGGCCGGCACCTCCACCTGGATCAGGGTCGGGGCCCTGCGAACCGGCGCCGACCGCAAGTGGACCCTCGTGACCAGGCCGGCCGAGACCACGGCCTACCGCGTCTCCAACGCCGGCTCCGAAGGCACGTGGCCGACCACGATGACCCGGACCGTCACCGTGCGCTACCTGGTCTCGGTCAAGGCCAGCAACACCCGGCCCAAGCCCCACCAGACGATCACCGTCACCGGGGCCGTCCGCCCGATCAAGGCCGGCGTCAAGGTCAGCCTCCAGCGCTACTCCGCCGGAGCCTGGGTCACGATCGCCGGAAGCACCCTGAGGGCCGACGGTTCCTACTCGATCGCGAAGGCCTTCGCCAAGGGCACGTGGCCGTTGCGCGTGGTCGCGGCCGGCGGCGGCACCCTGGCCTACGGCACGAGCAGCCAGGTCACCGTCATCGCCAAGTAAGCGCCCACGCAGGAGTTAATCGAAGGCGCTCCCGATCTTGGCCCGCTACCGTGAGCGGGCCAAGATTCCGGGAGGAGTGACTGTGATGGAGAAGATCAACGAGCGTCTGCTGAACTGGGCCAGCATGCTCGAAACCGAGACCCGGGGCCAGGCCGAGAAAGCCTCCCGCCTGCCCTTCATCTTCCCGCACATCGCCCTCATGCCCGACGCGCACCTCGGCAAGGGGGCCACGGTCGGGTCGGTGATTCCGACGATGGGGGCGATCATCCCCGCCGCCGTCGGGGTGGACATCGGGTGTGGCATGGCGGCCGTGCGGACGCAGTACCACCGGGATGAGCTCAAGCCGGGGCTGGCCGAGCTGCGTACGGCAATCGAGAACGCCGTGCCGCTCAGTGCGGGGTCGTACAACACGAGCGTCACCGACACCGCCCGCAAGCGGCTCGACACGCTGGCCGCCAAGGCCGACAAGGCGGGGTTCGAGCCGGGACGGTTCGCCGGCAACTGGGAGCTGCAGCTGGGCACGCTCGGCTCGGGCAACCACTTCATCGAGGTCACCGCCGACGAGAAGGGCCAGGTCTGGCTGTTCCTGCACTCGGGCTCGCGCGGCGTCGGCAACAAGATCGCCACGCATCACATCAAGGTGGCGCAGGAGTCGGCCAAGCGCTGGTGGATCGACCTGCCGGATCCCGACCTGGCCTACCTGGCCGAGGGCACCGACGAGTTCTGGCAGTACATCCGCCAGCTGCGCTGGGCCCAGGACTTCGCGCTGGCCAACCGCGACGAGATGATGGACCGGGTCGTGGACTGCTTCGCCGAATACGTGGGCGGCGAGGTGCGGGAGCTCGAACGGGTGCAGTGTCACCACAACTACACGGAGCAGGAGACGCACTTCGGCAAGAAGGTGTGGCTCTCGCGCAAGGGCGCCATCAACGCCGAGAAGGGCCGGCCGGGCCTGATCCCGGGGTCGATGGGTGACGCCTCGTACGTGGTGGTCGGCAAGGGCAACCCGGTCGCGCTGAACTCGTCGCCGCACGGCGCGGGGCGACAGCTGTCGCGGTCGAAGGCTCGCAAGACGTTCACCCGGGAGCAGCTGCGCGAGGCGATGAAGGGCATCGAGTACCGCGACACGGACGCGTTCCTCGACGAGATCCCGGGCGCGTACAAGCCGATCGACGTGGTCATGCAGGACGCCGACGACCTGGTCGAGGTGCGCCACACGCTGCGTCAGATCGTCAACGTGAAGGGCGACTAGGAGCTGGACCACGCTGAGCCGGCAGGACAGGCCCTAAACCACTACACGGCCCCGGCCCGAGCTCTTGGCCCGGTAGAGACGCTTGTCGGCGTCCGAGGCCAGGCCGGCGAGCTGGTCGGGGCCGCCGTGGTGCACGCCGATGCTGATCGACACGGCGAGCCCGGGCGCGATCGAGGGCCAGGCGAATTCCCGTACGGCGTCGACGACCGCCTGGGCGCGGGACTCGGTCACCTCGGGCCGCACCCCGGCCAGGATCACCACGAACTCGTCACCGCCGAGCCGGGCCGCCAGATCGGCCGGGCGCACGTGCTGCGACAGGATCCCGCCGATCGCGGCCAGCACCAGGTCGCCGACGTCGTGCCCGAACCGGTCGTTGACCTGCTTGAAGTGGTCGACGTCGATCATCATGACGGCGTAGTCGGGCGCGCTCAGGTCGCCGGCCAGATAAGCCTGGTAGCCGCGCCGGTTGGCCAGGCGGGTCAGGTCGTCGGTGAGCACGTCGCGGCGCAGCTGTTCGTGCTCGATCCGGCGCCGCTCCACCTCGATCGCGTCGCGCATCGCCGTCATCCGCTCGATCCGGTCGCTCCACCGCAGCCGGGCCAGCTCGTCGCCGTAGCGCAGGGCGGCCGCGGGGGTCCCTGGCCGGTGCGCCACCAGGCTCAACGCGAGCAGCCGGGCGCTGGCCGGGGTCATCTCGGGCAGCACCAGACCGTCGGCCAGACGCGCGGCCGTGGCGGCGTCCCCGGCCCGCGCGGCCCGGATGGCCGAGGCGAGCATGGCCACGGCCTCGTCCACGTCGACGAAGAAGAAGTCCGCGAACGGCACCCCGGCCAGAGCGGCCAGCAGCAGAACATGCCCGTGGTACTGCAACCGCCACGACGGCGGCCAGTCCGGCCCGACCACCGCGTCGGCGTCCTTCAGCAACGGCACGACCCGGTCGGCGGCGCCCGCCCAGTCGCCGATCATGGCTTGGGCGCAGCTCCAGTCGAGCACCAGGTCGACCTGGTTGATCGCGATGACGATCCGCTGCCGCCGTACGGTGGCCGGCCAGCGCTGCTCGGCCTCGGCGTCGAGGGCCTTGTCGGCGAGATCGTGGTGCTCGAGCGCGACCTCCCAGAACCCCATGAGGTGGGCGACCTGCCCGACCTCGATCTGCGCGGCCACGCGGTGCACCACCGGGCCGCCGGGCGTGTCGAGCAGACCTACCGCGCGTACGAACGGGCTGGCCGCACCCTCCGAGACGTCCAGGGCGCGGCGCGCGTCGGCCCGGCGGGCGGCGCTGGCCGCGAGGGCCAGCGAGAGCAGCACGGGGTCGCCGAGGCCGACCGCGCACCGCAGCATGTCCTGCAGATGCGACGAATGATCAACCCCGGTTTCCCGTACGGCGAGAGACCGCGCGAAGTGCAGCAGGATCTCGACGTCGGCCCAGTCGTCGCGCCCGATCTGCCGGCAGGCCGCCTCGATCTGCTCGGGGCTCATCTCGCCCTGAGCCGCCTCGATCAGCGCGTACGCGTGCTCAATGGCCTGGGCATGCTCGTCGGGCGGAGACATGCGCCTCCCTCCGATCCCCGCGTCAGCCTGATCAGGCTACGCCGAGCGGCCCGACGTATCACCGCAGAACCGGAAAAACCGTTCCCGCGATCAGGGCCCCGACCAGGGTGCCCGCGACGACCTGCGCGACCGTGTGCGCCGAGAGCACCAGCCGCGACCAGCCCACGAGCAGCGCCACCGGCACGCCGATCAGGGCGACCGGCCCATGGATCGCCACCAGCACGGCCACGGTCCCGGCGGCCACCCCGCTGTGGATCGACATCTTCCAGAAGGCGGTGACCAGCGCGAAGACGACCAGACCGGTGATGCCGGCCGCGAGCAGGGCGAGCAGTTCCCGGGGAGCGCCGAGCGCGACGAGCACGGCGGTGCCGATCGCGACCGACACCATGCCGAAGATCAGCGGCCCGCGGCGGTGCTCGCGCTCGGGGATGTGCACGCTGGTGAGCCGGCCACGGCGGACACCCCTGACCACGTACGCCATGGGAATGCCGGCGGCGAACAACGCAGCCGGCGCCCCCCACCACCGCGACACGCCCGGCTGGCTGCCCGCGTGGAAGCCGACCACCAGGAGCAGCACGGCGACCAGCACCCCCGGCGCGAGCACCTCGGTGATCACCCGGGCGAAAGTGGTCACGCGCGGGGAGGCGGTCCCGTGGGCGGAGACGATTCCGGGGGCGGAGGCGGTCGCGCGGGCGGAGGGGCTGGAGCGGTCGGTCACACCTGGGCCTTCCGGTAGGACGCCGGCGGCACGCCGACCATGGCAGTGAAGTCGCGCGTGAGGTGCGCCTGGTCGCTGTAGCCGAGGTCGGCCGCGAGCGCGCCCAGGTCGACGGGCGTGCCGGCCTGGATGCGGTCGGACGCCTCGTGCAGACGCGCCCGGCGGATGACCCACTTCGGGCTTACGCCGACGTAGTCGCCGCACAGCCGCTGCAACTGCCGGACGCCGACCGAGAACTCGCGGGCCAGGTCGTCGACCCGGGTGATGCCGGTGTCTTCGGCGGCGCGGGCCACCACGGCGGCGGCGAGCTCGGCGGCGGGGGAGGGACGGTCGGGCGCGCGGTCGGTCAGAAGCGCGTCCATCACCCG
The DNA here is from genome assembly GCF_016834655.1 of Paractinoplanes ovalisporus. Taxonomy (GTDB): domain Bacteria; phylum Actinomycetota; class Actinomycetes; order Mycobacteriales; family Micromonosporaceae; genus Actinoplanes; species Actinoplanes ovalisporus. The sequence continues at coordinate 479,131 of NZ_JAENHP010000001.1, read as the reverse complement.
TACGGCGGCCTGGTCGTCCGCCTCCAGGATCTGCTCGGCCAGACCGTCGCCGAAAACGGTCTCGACCGGAACGTAACGGCCCGTGATCGTCGAGACGGGGGCGCCGAGGAACGGGCGGAACCCGCCGGGCCGGAAACGCACGCCGAAGACCCGTCCGGTGCCCTCGAGGGTTTCGCGGAACGGGCCCGTGACGACGCCGGCGATCCGGCAGCGGCCCGGCTTGAACGTGACGTTGACCGCGGGGTAGGGGAGAACGCGCTGCTCGTACGGCTCCTGACCGCGCAGGTCCCACGACACGATCCAGTAATGCTCGACGTACGGGGTGAGGTTCGCGGCCGCCGCGGGCGCGCTGAAGCCGAACTTCCGCCGGCCCATGCCCGGGTTGAGGATGGCCGGCACGCCCCGCAGCCTAACAAGTCGCGTTTTTTCAAGAGCCGAGGTCAGGGCCGTTCCTAGGCTGCCCGCATGGAACTTCACGACATCCTGGACCGGGCCCTCACCTCCTCGGCCGAGGTCGTCCGGAGCGTCACCCCGGAGCAGGCGGATCTTCCGACGCCGTGCCGCGAGTGGGACGTCCGTACGCTCACCAATCACCTGCTGCTGGTGGTCGACGCGCTCGCTCTGGCCGGCCGCGGGGAACCCGTCCCGGACGAGCACTGGACCGGAACCGGCAGCGGCTCGTTCGACGTCGCCGCCGCGTGGAAGGATCCCGGCGCCTGGGAGCGGACGGTGCGGATGGGCGCCATGCCGATGCCGGCCGAGATGGCGGTGTCCATGCTGCTCAGCGACGTGGTCATCCACGGCTGGGACCTCGCCCGGGCCACCGGCCAGACGTTCCCGGCCGACGACGAGGCGGCCGCGGTGGCCCTGCGGTTCCTCACCACGATGGGCGACCAGGGTCGCGCGATGGGGATCTTCGACGCCGCTGTGCCGGTGGCCGCCGACGCTCCGGCGTTCGACCGGGCCCTCGCGCTGAGCGGTCGTGACCCCTCTCACTGATCATGACCGGGTCCTCGTGGCATTCTTTGGGACCTTATGAAAGTTGTGGAGCTCGAAGACGTCACGTTCCGTCGCGACGGCAAGGAGATCCTGCACGGGATCACCCTGAGTGTGGGCGAAGGTGAGCACTGGGCGTTGCTCGGGCCGAACGGGGCGGGCAAGAGCACGATCCTCGGGTTCTGCGGCGCGCTCACCCACCCCACGTCGGGCACGGTCCGCGTGCTGGGCCACCGGCTCGGGCGGGTCGACCTGCAGGAACTGCGCCGGCGGATCGGCCACGTCAACCCGCGCCATCCGTTGCGCTCGCCGTTGACCGTACGGGAAGTGGTCCTGACCGGTCTCGACGGTTCGATCGAGACACCGCCGCGCCGCAAGTTCGAACCGGACGAGGTGGACCGGGCCGACGACCTGATCGACACGTTCGGCCTGACCGGCAAGGCCGAGGACCGCTGGCCCACCCTGTCGCAGGGGGAGCGGGGCCGGGTGCTGATCGCCCGCGCGCTGATCAGCCGCCCTCGCCTGGTGCTGCTGGACGAGCCGTCCACCGGCCTCGACGTCGCCGCCCGCGAGCAGCTTCTCGAGACCATCGACCTGCTTGACCGTACGCATCCCCGCCTGTCCTCGATCGTGGTCACGCACCACCTCGAGGAGTTGCCGGCCAGCACCACCCACGCCCTGCTGCTCAAGGAGGGCCGCGTGGTGGTCGCCGGACCCGCCCGCGACGTGCTCACCACGGCGAACGTGTCGGCCGCGTTCGACCACCCGATCAGCGTGATCTTCGACGACGGACGCTGGGCCGCGCGGGCGGGTTCGCGGGCCGCGCGGTAGGTTGGCCTCCCGTGGCTGACCGCTTGCGACCCACCGACCCGCCGTTCGTCGGCCCATACAGGTTGCTGTCCCGGCTCGGCGAGGGCGGCATGGGCTCGGTCTTCCTGGCCGAGGCGCCCGGCGGCCGGCTCGTCGCTGTCAAGGTCATCCGCGCCGAATACGCGCACGAGGAACACTTCCGGGCGCGTTTCCGCAGCGAGGTGAACCGGGCCCGGCAGGTCCCGCCGTTCTGCACGGCCGAGGTGCTCGACGCCGACCCCGACCACGAGACGCCCTATCTGGTCGTCGAGTATGTGGACGGTCCGACCCTCAACGAGGTCGTGGCCGACAACGGGCCGCTGGCCGGCGGCAGCCTGCACGGCGTCGCGGTCGGTGTGGCGACGGCGCTGGCCGCGATCCACGGCGCCGGCGTGATCCACCGCGACCTCAAACCGCGCAACGTGCTGTTCGCGCTGGGGCAGCCCAAGGTGATCGACTTCGGCATCGCCCGGCCCCTCGAACCGACCAGTTTCCACACGCGCGCCGAAGAGATGGTCGGCACCCTGGCCTACATGGCGCCGGAGCGGCTCGACCCCGAGACCGACCGTCAGCTGACACCGGCGGTGGACGTGTTCGCGTGGGGCGCCGTGGTGGCGTACGCGGGAAATGGCCGCAGCCCGTTCGGAGGCGACACGCCGGCGGTGACCGCGGCCCGGATCCTGACCCAGCCGCCGCGCGTCGACAACCTGCCGCCCTATCTGGCCGAGCTGGTGATCGCGGCCATGGACAAGGACCCGGCGAACCGGCCGACCGCGGCCGAGCTGCTCGACCGTCTGCTGGTGACGGGTGCGCCGTCACCCTCCGTGCCGCCCCTGCCGCCTCAGCTGCGCCATGACGCCGAGGCCGCGCTCACTTCGTCGTCGCCGCGTCCGCCCCGTCGCCGCCGGGGCGTGCTGATCGGAGTCGCGGCCGCGACTGTCCTGGCGGCCCTGGCCGGGGTCGGTTTCCGCTCCTTCACCGGCGAACCCGCAGCGGCCCCTTCCTCGGCGGCTCCGTCGTCGGCGGCTCCGGTGGTGGCCGGGCCCAACATCTTCGACGCCTTGCGGAAAGAGGCCTTCTTTCCCGAGAACGACAACTGCAAATACCGGAACGGCTTGCGTGTACGGGCGTCGGAGTTCTCGATGTGCCGCGTCTACTCCAGCCCGGTGTTCCCAGCCCGGCAGAGTGTCACCGTGCGGGCGGAACTGGGCAATGCTGATTCCTGCGCGGCGATCTTCTTCCGGGCCGAGAACAAGGAATTGGGCGAGGACGAGTACGCCGACCACTACCGGGCCACGGTCTGCCCCGGCGAGGTCAACCTGACCAGTTCGATCGACGGGCGCCTGACCTCGATCGCCAAGGCCAAGGTGGCGACCTCGACCGGTTCCGCCCACCAGGTGCGGGTGGTCGCCGACGATCGGACGGCGGCCGTGTTCGTGGACGGGCGGGAGGCCGTACGGGGGCCTCTGACCGAGACGTCGCTGAACAACGGGCGGGTGCTGCTGGGCGCGGTGGCCGGTCCCGGCGGCGGGGCCGAGGTGACGTTCACCGACGCCCAGCTGCGCTCCGGTGACGCCACCGACGTGCCCGCCTTCATGACCGGCGACGCCCAGCTCACCGCGGGCATGCACCTGACCTACGACCTGGGCCGGATCTCCATCCTGGAGCCGGCCGAATACGTGACCGGCGCCGAGTATTGCCGGCGGTTCGCGCTGCCGAGCACCTCGGCCTCCTGCAACCGGAAGCTGGTGCCGATCGCCAGCTCGACGTTGGTCGCGTTGCCGATCGCCGACAAGCCGCGCTACCTCGACTACCGGCATGACCCGGCCAAGTGCCTCGACCCGCGGACACATGCGGGGACATGCTCGGTGCCGTTCCGCACGTATGCGACGGTCACTTCGGAGGTGTCGCCGCGCCCGTCCCTGGTAACCATCCGCGGCGGCGAGGTGGCGGTGGTGGCCCGCATCAACCTCGACTCGTGACCGCCCTTCTTCTCGCCGTCGCGGCTCCCTCGCGGCTCGTCCGCCTCCTTTTCACCTTGCTCGCGGGTCGGGGCGTGCCTCGCTAGCGGTGGCTCCGGGTGCTTTGCTCGGGATCTTCACCTCCATGTGGATCATGTAGGCGTCGAGGCCGGACATGCCCGCCTCGGTGTTCTCGAAGATCGCGCGGTCCTGGAAGCCCACTGACCGGTAGAGCGCGTGCGCCTCGCGCATGAACGTCGCGGTCTCGAGGCGGGCGGTCGTATAACCCACCGTGGCGGCGTCGGCCAGCAGCCGTTCGAGGATCGCGCGCCCGATTCCCAGGCCACGACCCTCCGGCCGTACGTACATCCTCTTGATCTCGGCCGTTTCGGCGTCCACGGGTTTCAGAACGCCGATCCCGATGATTTCCTCGTTCTCGTCGCGATCCACCTCTTTCTTGTCGCCAGTCACGTCGCTTTTGTCGTGAGCCACTACGCTTTTGCCGCGGGCCACCAGCAGGCGGCCGCGTGGTCCCAGGAGCTGCGGCAGCTCGCGCATGAACTCCTGGTGGTGAGCCGCGACGACCGCCTCCGAGTCGTCGAACACCACCCCGAACTCCTCGGTGATCCGGTCCCCGAGCCAGGCGAGGTACTCCAGCATGAGCGGCGAGACCAGCGCCTCCGCCCGCTCGGGGTTCACTCCCTCAATGTCCACCATGGACCCGAAAACTAGTTAGCGGCCGCCGCGGAGCGCTGTCGGAGTTTCCTCACCCGGGCTGTCGCGTTTACCGCTTTCCCCGGTCTCGGCGCCCCATTCGGCGGGTATGTCGTTTGCCTCGGCCACGGTGTTGCGGGAAGGCTCTCGGCCATGGAACCACCCGAGATGATCAACGCCGGCGAGCTGGTGCTCAAGCGCTGGGAGCTGGGGTGGGCGCCCGACGCGCTCGCCGCCATTCAGGAGTCCCTGCCCGAGCTGCGGCAGTTCCTGCCCTGGGCCACCGACGCCTACAACCTCGACGATTTCGTCGACTACGTCACGCGGTCGCGGGAGGGCTGGGCCGACGGCGAACAATTCAACTATGCCCTGTTCACGGCCGTGGGTGAGCTGGTCGGCTCGATCGGGCTGATGACCCGCATGGGCCCCGGCGTGCTCGAGATCGGTTACTGGATCCGTTCCCCGTACGCCGGGCGCGGCTACATGACGGCGGCGGTCAACGCGCTGACCCGGGTCGCCCTCACCCTGCCCGGCATCGAGCGGGTGGCGATCAAGTTCGACGAGGCCAACAAGGCGTCCGCGGCCGTCGCCATCAAGGCCGGGTTCACCGAGGTCGCCCGCGAGGAGCGCGAGGTGACCGCACCCGGCGAGTCCGGCACGACGATCGTGCGGGAAAGAAGGCATTGACGCACGCCACTGACTCCAAATAACTTACGGGGAACCTCCGGAAGTTACGGTCGAGCGGAGTCCACCGATCCGCTCGTCCGTGACCCCAGTTCCCGAAGGAGTCACCCGTGAACACAACAGCCCGGGCCGTGGTGGCCGTCCTCGCCACCTCGGCCACGCTGAGTTTTGTCGTCCAGCCAGCGCAGGCGCATTCGCCCTCGTCGCTGGGTTCACCGTCCCTGTCGTCCGAGTCGTCCCATTCGGGCAAGTCGCTGCGTTCGGTAGCGCCCCGATACTTGCGGATCGGCACCGCGGTCGCCGGCGGCGGCCACCATGTCGACCAGCCGTATCCCGACCCGTTCACGTACGACAAGCCGTACCGGAAGGTGCTCGCGAAGGAATTCAACTCGGCCTCGCCCGAGAACCAGATGAAGTGGGAGTTCATCCACCCTGAGCGCAACCGGTACAACTTCGGCCCGGCCGACGCGATCGTCCGCTTCGCCCGCGAGAACGGCCAGGTCGTGCGGGGTCACACGCTGCTGTGGCACAGCCAGAACCCGGCTTGGCTCAACGAGGGCACGTTCACCAAGGCCGAGTTGCGCCAGATCCTGAAGAGTCACATCTTCACCGTGGTCGGCCGCTACAAAGGCAAGATCCAGCAGTGGGACGTCGCCAACGAGATCTTCAACGAGAACGGCGAGTACCGCCAGGAGAACATCTGGATCCGCGAGCTGGGCCCCGGCATCATCGCCGACGCGTTCCGCTGGGCCCACGAGGCCGACCCGAGGGCAAAGCTGTTCCTGAACGACTACGGCGTCGAGTGGCCCGGCGTGAAGGTCGACGCTTACGAGGCTTTGGCGAAGCAGTTGCTGGCGCAGCGGGTCCCGCTGCACGGTTTTGCTTCGCAGGCCCACTTGAGCATGCGGTACGGCGCTCCCGACCAGCTGGCCGGCGTGCTGCAGCGCTTCGACAACCTGGGCCTCGAAACCGCCATCACCGAGCTGGACGTACGCATGGACTTGCCCGAGGGCGGCGTCCCCACGGCCGAGCAGCTGACCACTCAGGCGACCTACTACAAGACCGTCCTGGACGCCTGCCTGGCCGTCGACAGTTGCCACTCGTTCACGATCTGGGGCTTCACCGACAAGTACTCCTGGGTCCCGGTCTTCTTCCCCACCGAGGGCGCCGCCACCGTGATGTGGGACGACTTCACCAGAAAGCCCGCCTACTACACCCTCCGCGACACGCTGGCCCGAGCCCTCCGCTGACCCACCACTCCACCACCCCACCCGGGTCGACGGCGCAGCCTCGTCGACCCGGGACCAAGACCGCGCAGCCACGCGCCCGACCCCGTTCAGCGCGCGTGGCAGGTCTTCGTTCTGTACGCGTGGCGGGTCTCCGTTCTGTACGCGTGGCCGGTCTCCGTTCTCAATGCGCCGCCGGTACCCCGCTCTGCATGCGCAGCCGGTGCTCGTTCTGTGCGCGTCGCCGGTCTCCGTTCTGCGCGCGTGGCCGGTCCCCGTCTCAATGCGCCGCCGGTACCCCGCTCTGCACGCGCAGCCGGTGCTCGTTCTGTGCGCGTCACCGGTCTCCGTTCTGCGCGCGTGGCCGGTGTCCGTTCTCAATGCGCTGCCGGTACCCCGTTCTGCGCGCGCGGCCGGTCTCCGTTCTCAATGCGCCGCCGGTCCTCGTTCTGTGCGCGTGGCCGGTCTCCGTTCTGCGCGCGTGGCCGGTGTCCGTTCTCAATGCGCTGCCGGTCCTCGTTCTGTGCGCGTGGCCGGTCTCCGTTCTGCGCGCGTGGCCGGTCCCCGTCTCAATGCGCCGCCGGTACCCCGCTCTGCATGCGCAGCCGGTCGTCGCTCTGCGCGCGTGGCCGGTCTCCGTTCTGCGCGCGTGGCCGGTCTCCGTTCTCAACGCGCCGCGGGTCCCCGGCTTTGCACGCGCCGCCGATCGTCGTCGACCCTGCTGCATTGCCGAGCGGTCGGCGTCTCGGATCGCCGGCCGACGCCGGCATTGCTCGCCCTCCCGGGACCCCCGATACGACCCCGGGCGGGCGTACACCTCTTCTTGCTCTTTCGGCAGCGCCGTGTTCCCGTTTCCTGACAACAAGTTCGCGCTTCCCGATTGCGGCGCTCTCGCCCGCAGCGCGTGGTGGGCGCTGCGCGGCGGTCGAGGCGCGGCGGCCGGTGCGTGGCCGAGCGCCCGGACGTGGCGGCCAGACGCTCCGACGCGTGAGATCGGTTCAGGCTTTGGCGTCGAGGACCTCCCGTAGCTTGGCCGCGAAGTTGTCCGGGTCGCCCATCTGGCCGAACTCGCCACCCAGGAAACCGCCGTGGTGGCTCGGGAACTCGACCGGCTCGACGCCGATGCCCGCGGCTACGCCCTCGCCGGCCCGGTGAGCGAGCTCGCCCTTCGACTCCGCGCCCACGCCCACGACGATGCGTGTCGAGGCGGCGCGCAGCTTGGCGAAGTCGGGCTGGTAGTGCGTACAGGAAATGAGGTTCTGGCCGAGCAGGATGTCGTCGCGGGAGCCGTCGTCTTCCGAGGACATGCCGAAATCCTCGGGGCTGGGACCCGGCTGATCGATCCACCCGGCCGGGATCTCGCCCTGGACGCTGGTGCTGAGGATGAACTTCACCATGGCCGGGCCCTGACCCGACTTCTGGTAGAGGTCGTAGATGCCCTCGACGGCGGCGAGCGCGTTCTCGCGGTCGGGCAGCACGGGCAGGGCCGGCGGCTCGTGCGCGACCAGCGTGCGCACCTTCTCGGGGTGGGCGGTCACCAGGGCGAGCCCGTTGACGGCGCCACCGCTGCTCGCGAACACGTCGACCGGGCCGTCACCGACCGCGTCGATGAGGCGGCTCAGGTCGTCAGCGTGCAGCTCGGGCGTCGACTGGGCGTGGCCGCCGATGAACTTGCTGCGGGTGATGCCGCGCGGGTCGTAGGTGACCACCTTGCGGTCGGGGAAGTGGCCGGCCAGCGTGGTGAAGCCGCTGGCGTCCATCGGTGAGCCGATCAGCAGCAGGGTGGGGCCGTCGCCCGGCCGCACGTCATAGGTGATCTCAGCGCCGTCGGTCGTCAGGGTGTGCGTCTCAGCAGTCACGTCACTAGTCACGTCAGTGCCCTTCGTCTCAAGTCTTGCTGGTAGGACCGGCCGTGCCGCTCGAACTCATCGGTGCTGCCGGGAGAAATTCTCGCTGTTTCGGAGCCGAGCCGGGACCGCCTTCGGTACTGGGTTCGAGACCGACTGAAGTACTGGTCCGGCCCGGACTTCGGTGCGTTGGCGGCACCACCGGAACCGAGAAGACTGGCGACACCACTGAGACAGGCAGAAGCCCCAAAGGCAGGAAGACACCAAGACAGACGAGGCGCCAGCAGACGAAGGCGTCGAGAGGAGGGGCGCTGGGTCGGGGAGGAGCTCGGCATCGAGACGGGAGGGCACGGAGGCGGGCGCACGCAGGGGGCGGGCGCAGGGAGGCAGGCGCACGCGGGGAGGCGGGCGCAGAGAGGCGGGCGCATGCAGGGAGGCGGGCGCACTCGCGGAGGCAAGCGCACGCACGGATGCAGGCGCGCACGGAGGCGGGCGCACGCAGGGAGGCAGGCGGAGGCATCGACAGGGGGGAGGAGGTCGGCGTGACCCAGGAGCGCGGAAAAGCAGGTGAAAAGGACGAGCCGGACACGCCCTGGCATCGGCCGAAAGTCGCAGTCGAGCTGATCTGTTTCCGGCCGGGAGCCGATGCGAGAATCCCTGCGGCTCCGGGATTCTCTTACCCGGAACCGACCACGGGAGGGTCACGATGACTATCGAGGATGACAACCGGCCGGCGCGGCAGCGGGTCGCCCTGACCGGCATCAGCTCGCGGGCCTGGGAGCATCCCGCCGACCGGGGCGCACTGACGGCGCTGCGTGAACTGCGCGGCTTCGACGATGTGGTGCGCGGCCTGTTCGGCATGTGGAACGAGCGGGGGTTCCGCCTGTCGTACCTGGCCGGGGCGATCCGCGTCGACCACCGGCAGTACCCGCGTGTGCACGGTCTGTTCGCCGAGGCGGCGGACGCGCTCGACGTTGCCGAGCGGCCCGAGCTGTACGTGAGCCAGTCGCCGATCATCAGCGGCAAGGCGATCGGCATGGACCGGCCGTTCATCGTGATCAGCACGGGGGCGGTCGAGAAGCTGGACGACGAGGAACTGCGGACGCTGCTGGGCCGCGAGATCGGCCACGTGCGCAGCGGTCACGCCGTCTACCAGACGATCATGACGATTCTGACCCGCTGGGTCACGAACATCAGCTGGGTGCCGGTGGGCGTGATCGCGATGCGGGCGATCATCGCGGCGATGTACGAGTGGTGGCGCAAGGCGGAGCTGTCGGCCGACCGGGCCGGTCTGCTCGCGGCTCAGGACCCGGCGGCCTCGTTGCGCCTGTTCATGAAGATGGCCGGCGGCGGCGACCTCTCGCAGATCGACACCGCGGCGTTCCTCGAGCAGGCGGCCGAGTACGAGGGTGGCGGCGACATCCGCGACAGCATCCACAAGATCGGCATGACCGCGTTCAGCGACCAGCCGTTCCCGGTGGCGCGGGCGGCCGAGCTGCAGAAGTGGGTCGACTCCGGCGAGTACGCCCGGATCCTCGGCGGCGACTACCCGCGTCGCGACGACGACCGGGACGCCTCGGTGACCGCCGACATCAAGGAAGCGGCGGCCAGCTACCGCGACACGCTGCGCGACACGCCCGACCCGCTGGTCACGTTCGCCCGCAAGGCGGCCGGTGGCGCGGCGGACCTGGTCGGCTCGGCCGCCCGGGGCGCCCGCGACTGGGCCCGCGGCCGCGGTGACAACAACGGCAACAACGGAAGTAACAACAACTGACGCTCGCCCGGGCAGCGTGAGGCTTCCGGTGGCGACGCGGGTATCGAGGCCGCGCCGCCACCGGAAACGCACGCCCACACCGAGGTGGCGGGCGCAGCTTTCCAGGGCGCGTGCCGATGCGAGGCCGCGTGCGGGGTGCACGCGTCTGCCGAGCGGGGAACTCCTATGCGGCGTCGTGGGTGGCCATGGTCTGTTGGCGGGTCGGCTCCTCGCGCAGGATTGCGGCGTCCAGCCACTCGTCGGGGATCGCGAACGCGTCTACCAGGGTTGGCATGTGGGGGCGCAGCTGGCGTAGCAGGTCGTTGACCATTCCGGTTACCGCCTTTGAGCGGGCGGGGCTGATGCGGCCGTGTTCCAGGTACCAACCCTTGTGCGCCTCGATGGTGGTCAAGGCGTACAGGTCGCAGACCTTCGACAGCAGGGCCCTGGCCTCGTCGTCGGCTGTGCGGTCGATGGCCGCCACGAAAGCTTCGAGCACGATGCGGTCGATGTGGGCCTGGGCCGTGGCGAGCACGTGGTCCTGCACGTCGTTGAAGATGTCGAACTGGCGCGACGGCTTCAGCGACGCATTCTTGCGCAAGCGCCGCACGGCGCCGTCCAGCAGGTGCTTCTCGCGGTCTTCGAAGAGGGCCAGGTGCCAGCCGCGGTTGGTCAGCGCCACCTCCTCGTCGCGGCCGGGGACCGCGTCGATCAAGCGCTCGATCAGGCCCCGGGCGGCCGTACGCTCGAGGACCATCGACCGCACCTGATCGGCCACGAAGGTGGCTCGGCCCCAGCCGTCGAGCGAGCCGAACGCGTCGCGGTAGCCGGTTAGCAGGCCCTTCGCCACCAGTTGGAGCAGGACCGTGTTGTCGCCCTCGAACGTGGTGAACACGTCGGTGTCCGCCTTCAGGCCGGGCAAGCGGTTCTCGGCCAGATAACCCGCACCGCCGCACGCCTCGCGCGCGGCCTGGATCGCCCGGGTGGCGTGCCACGTCTGCGCCGCCTTCAGGCCGGCCGCCCGCGACTCCAGTTGGCGCTGGCGGTGTTCGTCGACCGGGCCCTCGGCCGTCTGCACCTCGTGCAGCGCGCCGACCAGTTCGTCCTGGGCGAAGTGCAGCGCGTACGCGTTCGCCAGGTTCGTGGTGAGGATGCGCTGGTGGGCCAGGTAGTCGTTGAGCGCGATCTCGCGTTCCTCGCCTGGCGCACCGAACTGGCGGCGAGATTCCCCATACCGTACGGCGATGGTGAGCGCGCTCTTGGCAGCGTTCGCGGCCGAGCCGCCGACCACCACCCGGCCCCGCACCAGGGTGCCGAGCATCGTGAAGAAGCGGCGGACGTCGTTGTCGATCGAGCTCGAATAGGTGCCGTCGGGCGCGACCTGGCCGTAACGGTCGAGCAGCATCTCGCGCGGCACCCGGACGTGGTCGAACGAGAGGCGCCCGTTGTCGACGCCGAGCAGGCCGGCCTTGTGCCCGTCGTCGCCGATCGTCACGCCGGGCAACGGGTTGCCCTCGTCGTCGCGGATCGGGACCAGCCAGGCGTGCACGCCGTAGCGCTTGCCGCCGCTGATGAGCTGGGCGAACACCACCGCCAGGCGGCCGTCGCGGGCGGCGTTGCCGATGTAGTCCTTGCGGGCCGCCTCGTGCGGGGTGTGCAGGTCGAACGTCTCGGTGGCGGGGTCGTAGGTGCAGGTGGTGCGCAGCTGCTGCACGTCGGAGCCGTGGCCGGTCTCGGTCATCGCGAAGCAGCCGAGCAGGTCGGCCGAGATGATGTCGCGCAGGTAGAGGTCGTGGTGGTGCTTCGTGCCGAGCGCGGTGACAGCCCCGCCGAACAGGCCCCACTGCACGCCGGCCTTCACCATCAGCGACAAGTCGATCTGGGCCAGCATCTCGGCCGCGACCACCGAGCCGCCGGGGTCGGACCCGCCGCCGTATTCGATCGGGAAACCGGCCGCCACGCCCGGGTCGGCCGGCAGTTCGCGCAGCAGGCGGGTGACGCGTTCGCGGGCCTCGTCGATGGTCTCGCCCTGGACCGTGACGAACTTGTCGCCGGCCAGGGCGGTGCGTGCAGCCTTGCGGACGTGTGCCCACCGGCCGTCGAGCACGTCTTGAAGTCGCGAGCTCAGCATGTCGCCTCCACCTTGTTACTGGTGAGTAGCAACCTTACCCCGCGATGGTGGCGGCCAAGCCGTGAAGCACGCCACCGTCAGGCGAACCCGTAAAGCTCCTCGACCACAGTGCGTGCCCACCGCATGCGCGGCGCCGCGAGTTCGGGGTGGTCGCCGTATTCGCCCGCGACGTCGATCGCGCAACCCAGAACGCCACTGTGCGTGCGCACGGCGTGACGGATGGCAGCCTCGGCGGTGCCGTAGGTTGGCCTGCTGCCGGTCTCCAAATGGCTCGTGAACAGCGCTTCCGCACGCGCCACGGTCAAGGTGGTGGTCATCGTGCTCTCCTCCTCGGTCGGACACTCTCCGTAGCCTCCACGCCAAGGTAAACCCGAGGTACGACATTTTCTGCTACGCGACTGCGCGTAGTTGAAGCCAACGCGAGCGCGTGGCCATAACGTGCAGCCGGGCACGAACGTGCAGCCGCGCACGAACGTGCAGCCGAGAAACGCGTGGCCGAAGGAGGCGCGATCAGGAGGCGTACGCGAGGTGCAACATCATGCCCGCGTCCGCGTGCGGCAGGTTGTGGCAATGGTTGGCCCACATCCCGGGGTTGTCGGCGACGAACGCCACCTCCCAGACCTCACCCGGCAGCACGTCGAACGAATCCAGCCACAGCGGGCTCCCGGTAGCCGCCTTCCCGTCGCGCGACAGCACCAGCACGTGATGCCCGTGCAGGTGCCACGGATGCACCACCAGCGACCGGTTCACGATGGTGAACCGCACGACCTCGCCCCGCCGCACGACCTGCACCGGGATGTCGGGATCGGCCGCCCCGTTGACCGTGTGCGCATAGCGGGGGAGTAACCCGCGCAGGTCGAGCCCACGATCGAGCACCAAAGTGAACGACCGGTCGAACCGCGACCACGGCACGGGCGAGGGCGCGCCGTACGAGAGCGGGTCCAACACCGGCCACGAGGGCGACGGTGAAGCGGAAAGCGAAGGTGAGGACGACCACACCGCACGACCGTCGACATGGAGCGCGGCCGGCGCCACCAGGGTCACGTCGTAGCGGCCTCCGGCCGGCAGGAGCAGAGCCTTATCCCGTACGGGGGAAGGGTCGTCAAGATCCCGGCCGTCGATCGCCGCCACGCGGAAAGGGCCGCCCGTCACCGCGTACCGATGGGTCGTGCTGTCGGTGTTGATGAGCCGCAGCCGCACCGGAGTGCCCGGCGCGACCGTCCCCACCGTCGGTGACGGCAGCAGAACGTTGCCCAACGTGTGTACGGGCACGGTGACGTCGACCCCCGTGATCGACGTCGGCCGCACCACGAGCACCCCGTACAGACCCTTGCGCACACCGATGTCAGAGGCGGAATGCGTGTGATACCAGTAGGTTCCGGCTTGATCGGCGCGGAACCGGTAGACGAACTCCCCGCCCGGCATCACCGCGTCCTGGGTCACCCCCGGCACCCCGTCCTGGTCGTTCGGCACGTCGTAGCCATGCCAATGCAGCGTTACGCCTCGTGAGATGTCCTTGTTGCGCAGTGTCACCTCGAGCACGTCGCCCACCGTGACGGCCAGTTCGGGCCCCGGCACCTGCCCGTTGAAGGCCCAGGCCCCGTCCCGGGCGATCGAGGCCGTCAGCGTGAACCGCTTCGTCGGCTCGCCCACGTTCGCCGCCACCAAAGGCGCGTGCTCATGTCGCGAAGACGGACCCGGACGAGTGGCGAACCCGGCCCCGGCGACCAGCGCCACGACCGCCGCCATACTCGTCAGCCGGGAAAACTGCCGGGAAAACTGCCGGGAGAAACGCCCGGAGAGATGCTCGGAGGAGCGTCCAGAGAAACGCTCGGAGGAACGCCCGAAGAAGCGCGACGCCACCGCAGTCGCCCCCAACACCCCCGCCACCGCGAGCAGCCCCGTGCCGACCGAGGCCGGATATCCATGCAGGACGGTCACGAGAAGCCCGGCCGCAGAGGCGAACCCGGCGAACAGAAAGGCGAGGGCCCGCCGAAAAATCACGGCAACAACGGCCCCGGCCACGGACAACGGCCCGGCGATGACGACCTTCTCGGCCGCGAACCACCACCCGGCCCGCGCGAGCGCCACGGTCGTCACGACTCGTCCCACCACGGCGAGCAGAGCCAGCGCCGCCAGAGCCAGCAAAAGCCACCGGCGGCGCGCGGAAAGGCGGCGCGCGGAATGGCCGCCCGCGGAAAGGCCGCCCGCGGCCAGCCACCCGGCGGCCGCCAGCACGGCGGCCACCAGGTCGAGGGCGATCAGCGTGCCGGTGGTCATGCCGCCACCGGTTGGGCCAGCTTCCGGGCCCGCGTGGCGACGGCGACCACGACGTGCACGGCGACGATCGCGTTGACCGCGTGCAACCCGCCCACGACCAGGCTGACCGTGGTGCTGGCGCCCGCCGCGTCGGTGAAGGCCCGGGACAGCATGGCCAGCAGCGCCTGCAGGACAGTCAGGCCGAGCGGCACCAGGGACAGTCCGACCAGGTTGCCGGGCGCCTTGGCCAGCAGCGCGAACAGCGTGGTCAGCAGGCACAGGATCGGGATCAGGGCCATGCCGGTGAGGCTGTGCAACGCGTACGCGCCGTCGCCGGAGGGTTTGGTGAAGGCGCCCACCGCGGCGAACACGAACTGGAGGGCGAAGACGACCAGCAACACCGTGCTGGTGATGACGAAGGCTCTGCGCATGACGGCGTCCTAGGAACGGGCCGGGTCGAGGGCCCGGGCGACGTGGTCGGTGGCGGTGATCGCGCCGAAGGCGACGAGGCGGACAAGGTCGGCATCGGCGGGATGGGACAGCCGCCACAGCCCGGTGTCGCCCTGGCTGATGGCGGCCGGCGCGAACGCGGCCAGCAGGGCGATGCGCGCGCCGACACGGTCGGTCGCGGGCAGTTCGCGCACCAGGTCGGTGGCCCATTCGGCCGGCTGCGACGGGTGCTTGCCGTCCTCCCAGCGCACGGTGGCGACGACGGTCTCCCGGGCCGCCTCGCCCAGCAGCTCCCCGCCGCCGGCCGCAGCGTCCTTCAACGCCGCGTACGCCACGTCGGCCGGGTTCCCTCCGGGTGGGGTGGACAGCCCGAGCAGGGGCAGGCTGCGTCCCGGCTCCTTGGCCTCCCGCGTGGTGCGGGCCACCAGCCGCCCGCCCACCGACCGCACGGCCGGCAACCGTTGCAGGCCACCGGGAAGCAGGTCCGGTTCGAGCAGCGCCGACACGATCCGGTTGATGAAGTGGAACGCCAGCACGGTTCCGGTCAGCGGCGGGCCGTACTGCCGGGACCACGCCGAGGCCCTCGGGGTGCGGCTGTCCGCGGCCCAGCGGGCGATCTCGGCGTGCCGTGGCCGCAGCGGCGGATCGCCCCGTGCGACGTTCTCGGCCAGCCGGTGCTCGCCGAGCCCGTGCAGGAGGGTCACGTGGGCGTCCACACAGAACCGGCAGCGATTGGCCCGCGACACCGTGGCCGCGACGAGTTCCCGCTCGACCCGGTCGGTCTCGCCGGCCAGCAGCGATTCGCGCATCAGGGACCACGTCGCCGCCATCAACCGCGGCGCGGGGGAGAGGGCCTGGAAGGTGGGCAGCGGGCCGAGGAAGTCCTCCCGCAGCTGACGGTTGACCTCGGCGGCAAGCCCGGTGGCTCGGGCGGGAGTGAAGAATCGATAGCTCATGCCGACGATGCTCGGCCCGCCGGCGGCCGAAAACGTCCCGCCGCCGCAGGCACCTGACCCGGCCCGCGTACGACGTTCGCAGTACGTGTTTTCTACCGCGCCGGCGGGATGCCCGTCGATGCGTGGCCGTCCTAGAGTGCGAACGTGCGCTCGGACCTTCCCTACATCGCCGCCGGCGTCGCCCTGGGCGGCCTGCTGCTCGGCAACGCCGCCCTGGCCCCCGACGCCGGACCGCTGCGGGCCCTCGACATCGTGCTGATCGTCGTGATGGCGGCGGCGATCGCCGTCTGCCGCCGCTACCCGGTGCCGGCCCTGGTCGTGGTGACCGCGACCATGCTGGCCTTCAATCTGCGGGTGCACGCGGGCGTGGCGGCCGCGTTCCCGGTGCTCGGCCTGGTCTATCTCACCGTCTGGCGTGGCTACCGCGTGCCCGCCGCCCTGGCCAGTCTGGTCTTCCTGGGTGGCTTCCTGGCCCGCGACGTCTCGGCCGCGCCCGCCGGCACCGAGGGGCAGCAGCTCGTCGAGCGCACATCGCTGCTGCTCGGCTGGTTCGTCGCGGCCAACATCGCCGGTCTCATCGCGCGGCAGCACCGGGCCTATCTGGAACAGGTCGAGCAGCGGGCGGCCGAAGCGGAACGCACCCGCGAGCAGGCGGCGCTGCGCCGGGCCGGGGAGGAGCGGCTGCGCATCGCCCGCGACCTGCACGACTCGCTGACCCACAGCATCTCGGTCATCAAGGTGCAGGCCGGCATCGCCGTGCACCTGGCCCGCAAGCGCGGTGAGGAGCCGCCGGCCGCGCTGCTCGCGATCCAGGAGGCCGGCGGGGCCGCGATGCGCGAGCTGCGCGAGACCCTGGAGGTGCTGCGCTCAGCCTCCGATGTGGAGGGGGTCGGGCTCGCACTGGTGGGTGAGCTCGCCGAGCGGACCCGAGCGGCCGGGATTCCCGTACGGCTGGTCGTGTCGGGCGATCCGCCACAGCTCCCGGCCGAGGTGGATCAGGCGGGCTACCGCGTGGTGCAGGAGGCGCTGACCAACGTGGCCCGCCACGCCGGTCCCGCCTCGGCCGAGGTCCACGTGGCGTACGGGAAACAGCTCTTGACCGTCTCGGTGACCGACGACGGCCCGGCGCCGGCCGATGAGCCGGTCACGCCGGGGGTCGGGTTGATCGGCATGCGCGAGCGCGTGACGGGGCTGGGCGGCACGTTGCAGGCGAGCCGGTGCGTCGAGGGAGGATTTGCCGTACGGGCGACCTTCCCGCTCGAAGGCGTGGCGTGATCCGGGTCCTCCTCGTCGACGACCAGGCGCTCATGCGGGCCGGTTTCCGGGCGCTGCTCGACGCCGAGGACGACCTGGACGTGGTGGGCGAGGCGGCCGACGGCAGCGGCGCCGTCCAGCAGTGCCGCCTGCTGCGCCCCGACGTGGTGCTGATGGACGTGCAGATGCCCGGGCTCGACGGCATCGAGGCCACCCGGCGTATCGCCGCCGAACCCGGGCTGTCCGGCGTACGGGTGCTGATCCTGACCAACTACGGCCTGGACGCGTACGTGTTCGCCGCCCTGCGCGCGGGCGCGAGCGGTTTCCTGCTCAAGGACGCCGACCCGGCCGATCTGCTGCAGGCGGTCGCGGTGGTGGCCCGGGGTGACGCGCTGCTCGCCCCGGCCGTCACGCGCACGCTGATCAGCGAGTTCGTCACCGGCCCACCACCGCCCGACCCGTCCGCCGGGCGTGACGTGCTGACCGGCCGCGAACAGGAGATCGTCGAACTGGTGGCGCGCGGGCTGACCAACGACGAGATCGCGACCCGCATGGTGATCAGCCCGCTCACCGCCAAGACCCACGTGAACCGGGCCATGACCAAGCTGCACTGCCGCGACCGGGCCCAGCTGGTGGTGTGGGCGTACGAATCAGGGCTGATCGCGCCGCGTCGTCGCTGACACCGGCCGCGACAAAGGCCGGCTCACGGCTGATCGCGCCGCGGCGCCGCTGACACCGGCCGCGACAAAGGCCGACTCACGACTGATCGCGCCGCGCCGTCGCTGACACCGGCCGCGACAGCTTGGTGATGATGCGGTCGATCTCCTCGAGCACGTACGCGGCGAGGCGGCGCTGGGCGGCGATCGCGTCCAGGTCTTTCTCCTCCAGGTCACCCAGCACCACGATGTTCTCGTCGTTGAGGGTCGCGGCGGGCGCGGTGTAGTTGAAGCTGCCCACGATCACCAGCTGCTCGTCGATCACCATCAGCTTGTGGTGCACCTTGCGGACCCCGTTGCCGGGCGTGTTCTCGTACAGCTGGGCGCCCTTGTCGCGCAACGGAACGGTCGCCGCCCAGGCCTGGCTGCCCTGGCCGCGGTCGAGCACACCCCGTACGGGAATGCCGGCCTTGAGAAGCCAGAACATGGTGTCGTCGATGCCGGACGACTGGGCGAAGGTGAACATCGCGAAGTCGACGCGGTGCTGGGCCTTCAGCATCTGCTTCATGATCTCCATCTCGGGCCCCTGGTGCGGCGCGAAGATGGGCTTGACCCGGATACCGCCGAGGCGGAACTCGCGGGGACGGGGTTCGCGGCGTTCCCGCAACTCACCGAACGTGCCGCTGCGCAGGCGCTCGAACTCCCTCACGTACAGGCTGGTGGCCGTCTGACCACGCAGGATCAGCACGTGGTTGAGGTTGTTGCCGGCGGCGTTGGTGCCGGTGTCGGTGAGCGTGAAGTTGGTCGAGCCGGTCAGCACGGCCGCGGTGGGCGCGCCCGGGTCGCGCACGATGAACTTCTGGTGGAAGATCTTCGGGTTGAGGTCGGTGACCAGGTCGATGCCGGCCCGCAGCAGCGCCGAATGGATGACCCGGTTGTGCTCGTTGTCGCCGGCCAGGCTCCACGGGTCGGCCAGCGGCGGGCTCTCGACCAGATAGTCGCCCTCGAGAATGATCTGCACGCTGACCTTGCGCGCCTTGGCCGCGAGAATGGCCTCGGCGACGGCCCGGGAATCGATTTCCTGTACGGCGATCAGCACCGTGTCCGTGGCGCCCGCGATGAACTCACGGATCACCGCGTCGAGGTCGTCGGGCCCACCGAGGACGGTCGGCCCCGCGTAGAACTCCACACTGCCCAGGTCCACACCCATGCGGTCAGTGTGGGCTCACCCCGCCCCGGGTGGTGTCAGCAAGACGACGCGCCGGCTCAGCCCTCCCAGTCGAGCTGGTGCTCGGGGACGCCGACACTTCGGCCGTAAGCGACGGCGGCGGCATAGGTCTCGCGGTCGTCCGGGGCGTAGCGGAACACCTTGCCGGCGAAGACCACCACATGGTCGTCACCGTCGGCGAAATCGGCGTACCACCCGCCCTCGGTGTCGAGGCTCTCGGCCAGAGCCGCGGCGACCGCCCCGCCGTCGCCGGACTCGAAGTCGACGATCGTCCAGAAGCGGGGCTGGCCCGGGCCGGCCGAGTCGCCCACGTCAACCCGGACCATCTTCACGATCCGCGTGGCCGGTGGGGCGAACTCAGCACCCGGGCGCAGGCCGTCGGCGATCATCCGGCCGGTGACTGTCATGAGTGTTCCCCTCCTTCGGCGGACGCTCCCGACCGCTGGGCCGATGCGCCCGGGTGGACTCGTCACTCAAGCTATTCCTGAGGTACGACACATTCGGGTGGGAGCGGTCGACGGAAGGCCATCGGCCGCCTGCACTGGCATCGCCGCCGAGATCGTGCGGCGCGGCGGATCCGATCGCCGAACTGGTTAGAGTTCGAGGCAACGGGGAGGGTCGGATGACGATCGTGACGTCCAGCGGCATCAACGCCATCGACGAGGCATACCTGGAACGCGCCGTGGCCCTGGCCTGGGACGCGCGCAAACGCGGCGACCACCCGTTCGGGGCGCTGCTCGTCGCGGCCGACGGCACGGTGGCCGAGGCGCTGAACTCGACGGTGACGCAATCCGACCCGACCGGCCACGCCGAGACCAACCTGGTGCGCGTCGCCGGCGGCTGGGGGATGGCGGTGCTGGGCGAGAGCACGCTCTACACGAGCACCGAGCCGTGCGCGATGTGCGCCGGCGCCATCTACTGGTCGGGCATCGGGCGCATGGTGTTCGCGTTCGCGTCGGACGAGCTGAGCGCCATGGTCGACGAGGAGGAGGGTGTGCCCCCGCTGCGGCTGTCCTCCCGTGAGGTCTTCGCCCGCGGCGGCCGCCCGATCGTCGTCGACGGGCCGGCCGATCTGGCCAGCGCGGCCGACGTGCACCGTGGTTTCTGGCGCTAACCGCTGGTGCACGTCCGCGCGTAAGGCTGACCCGGAAGGTATTGACGCCACTCGCCGGGCGTCAGGTCCCGGTTCAGCAGACCGCAGAGCCGGGCGCCGGCGGCCGTCTCGTCGAAGTCGACGGGCGCCAGCCGGATCGAGGCGTCGCCGCTGGCCGAGGCGAGGGTGCGCCCGTCAGGGCTGAAGGCGACGCCGTAGACCGCGTCCCGGTGCTGGAACTCGAAGTTGGTCAGCAGCGTCTGGGTCGCCACGTCCCACGTCTTGACCTCGCCACGCACCCCGCCCGAGGCCAGCCGGCGGCCGTCGGGGCTGATCGCCAGGTCTTCGACGCGGCCCAGGTGTCCCCGCAGGATGCCGGCCGGCTCCCAGGTCGTCGTGTCCCATACCCGCAGATACCGGTCGCCGCCGGTGCTGACCAGGTGCCGGCCGTCGGGCGTGAAGAGCAGGTCGACCACCGGGCTGATGTGTCCCCGGACGACCCGCAGCGGCCGGGCCGAGGCCACGTCGAACACCCGGATCAGGTTGTCGGCGCCGCCGGTGGCGAGCAGCTTGCCGTCGGGACTGAACACCGCCCGGTAGGCGCCCTGCGGGTGCCCCTCGGCCCGCCACCGCACCTCGCGGGTGGTCAGGTCCCACACCAGCGGGTTGCCGCCCGGCCCGGAGGTGGCCAGCAACTGCCCGTCGGGGCTGAACGAGCCGAACGCCCACGCCGAGTTGCCGGTCTTCAAGATGCCCCGGGCGGCGAAGGTGGTCGCGTCCCACAACCGGACCGTGCCGTCGACCGAGGCCGTGACGAGCAGGTTGCCGCGCGGGCCGAACTCGACGTCGCCCAGTCCGGCCGTGTGCCCCCGCAGCACGTGCTCGACCCGGCCGGTGGCGACGTTCCAGATCCGGGCCGTACGGTCGCGGCTCGCGCTGGCCAGCCGCCGCCCGTCGGTGCTCCAGCTGATCCCGTTGACCGAATCGGTGTGACCGGTCAGCGCCGGGGTGCGCCACAGCCGGATCATCTGGTCGTCACCGCCGCTGAGCAGGGTGTGCCCGTCGGGCGCCCAGGCCAGGCCGAGGACGATCCCGGTGTGCCCGGTACGGCGTTCGAGCTGCCACCAGTTGGCCGCGTTCCACAGCCGTACGGTGCCGTCCCGGCTCGTCGTGGCGACCTGCGAGCCGTCCGGGCTGTAGGCGACCTGATGCACGTCCCAGGTGTGCCCGGAGACCCAGACCTTCGACGTACGCCGGACGACGTCCCACACCGTGAACACGCACGCCGCGCCGTCGCCGCTGAGCAGCGTGCGCCCGTCGGGATGGAACGACAGCGACGTGATCGTGTAGTCGGTGACCCGCCCGCACATGCCATCGGCGGGGTCCCGGCTCAGCGCGGCCAACTGCCGGCCCGTGCCCGCTTCCCAGAGGCGCAGGCGGCGACCAGGACCACCCGCGGCCACCGTACGGCCGTCAGGGCTGATCGCCACCGCAGTGAGCGGCCCGCCCGCCTGCAGGGTGCGTACGGGCTTGCGGGTGGTCAGGTCCCACAGCCGTACGGTGCCGTCGTTTCCGCTGCTCGCCAGGAGCCGACCGGCCAGCGCAAGCCCCGTCACCTCGCCGCCGTGACCGGTCAACGGGGTCGCCCGGGCGCCGTCCCAGAGGTAGACCCGGCCGTCGCGCCCGGCCGTGATCGGGCCGCCCGGGCCGGAGACCACGCTGGTCGCGCCGCCGCCGGGATGCTCCAGGGTGGCGGTCGCCCGGCGGGTGCCCAGATCCCAGACCTTGACCTGCCCGCTGCCGGCCGCCGCGACCGAGGTGCCGCCGGGCAGGTAGGCCATCGAGCGGATCTCGCCCTGCCCGGTGTCGATGCGGGCCAGCAGCTGCTGGTTGGTCGCGGCCACGGCCGACGCGCGCGCTTCGAGGGTGTCGGCGCGGCGCAGCGACTCGGCCGCCAGCAGGATCGCCAGGTCGGCGTCGACCTCGCGGACGGCGTCGGACTGCAGCGCGATCTGCCGGG
Organism: Paractinoplanes ovalisporus; assembly: GCF_016834655.1. Classification (GTDB taxonomy): domain Bacteria; phylum Actinomycetota; class Actinomycetes; order Mycobacteriales; family Micromonosporaceae; genus Actinoplanes; species Actinoplanes ovalisporus. The sequence continues at coordinate 457,054 of NZ_JAENHP010000001.1, read as the reverse complement.
ACAGGTTGACGGCGGACTGCGAGCGCGCGGCGCCCCGCTGGTCGAGAGCGACGACAACCCCGGTCACGGCCGAGATCAGCAGGACCGCGAGCACGGCCGCCACCGCCTTCAACCGGCGGGTGCCGCGGGTGCGCAGGGCGATGCCGGCCCGGACGAACTCCCGCTCGGCGTCGGTGGTCTCACCCGGGTGGGTGGCCTGCCACTGCCGGGCCGATTCGAGGCGCAGGCCGCGGTAGAGCAGACCGGCGTCGCGGCCGCCGCGCCGCCACTCGCCGGCGTCCTCCTCGAGATGCTGGTGGACGAGCAGGCCGTCGCGGTCCTCGTCGATCCAGGACCGCAGCCGGGGCCACGCGGTCAGCAGCGCCTCATGGGTGATCTCGACCGTGTCCCGGTGCAGCGTGAGCAGGCGGTTGGTGGCGAAGGCCTCCAGGCCGGGGCCTTCGACGTCGGCCCGCGGCAACCGGCGCCGGGTGTCCTCCACACCGGCGCCGATCTTCACCAGCCGCAGGAACATGCTGCGGGCGGCGACCCGCTCGGTGTCGTCCAGGCGCTGGTAGACCCGCTCGGCGGTGGTCGCGACGGCGTTGGCGATGCCGCCGGTGGCCCGGTAGCCGGCGACGGTCAGGGTGTGCCCGCTCCGCTGCTGCCAGCAGGCCCGCAGCGCGTGGGCCAGAAGCGGGAGCCGGCCGGCGCGGTAGACGTCGGCCGACCCGTCGCCGCCCAGATCCTTGAGCAGCAGTTCGAGCAGGCCCGGTTCCATCTCGAGCTCGACGCCGGGGGCACGCAGCGGCAGCCGGATGGCCTCGCGCAGTTCCGGTTCGCTCATCGGGCCGAGCAGCACTTGGTCGTGCTGCAGCACGTCGCGCAGCCAGGGGTGGCTCGCCCCCTGTGTGTAGAAGTCGGATCGCATGCCGAGCACGAGCAGCACACCGCGGGGGAGCGCGGCCAGGGCGTCGAGGAACTCGTGGCGTTCCTGCTCGTCCGGGCAGAGCGTGAACAGCTCCTCGAGCTGGTCGACGATGACGACGGCCCGTTCGTGCCCGGTCACCGCCGGCAGGACGCGCATCGGGTGCGCGGTCGGGGTGAGCACGATCCGGGGCCACTCCGCCGAACCCGGCTCGGGCAGCAGCCCCTGCGCGATCGCGGGGATCAGGCCGGCGTTGAGCACCGACGACTTGCCGGCGCCGGAGGGCGCCACCACGGCGATCGGGCGGCCGTCGCGCAGGCTCTCGTCGAGCCGGGCCAGCAGACCGGCGGTGACGGCGTCGCGACCGAAGAACCACTGCGCCTGCCCGGGCCCGAACGGAGCCAGCCCGGGATAGGGACAGGGCACGCCGTCGTCGTCGGGGCGGGCCGTTCGGCGGATCTCGCGCAGGCCCTCTTCGTAATGCAGATGCAGGTCGCGGGCGGCCTGATAGATCTTTGCCTGATCGTGCGCCGTCGCGGTCAGATCGACGGACCGTTCGGGGCCGGTCATCGCTCGTTGATCGTCATATCGCCGGCCGACTGATACACGCGGCCGGAACCGAAGGCCTGCGCATTCTGGGTGACCGTCCGAATCTGTTTCTGATCAATTACCCAGCGATTCTGTGCGAGTTCGTGCAGCATCTGCGCGGCGACCGCGTCACCGTCCGAAAGCGACGCCAGGCGGGCCTGCCAGCCTGCGCGAACGTGCTGCTCGACGGCCGTGTCGTGCCGGGCCCGGGCCACCAGGACCCGCTCCCGGTCACTGACCAGTTCGGCCTCGACCGTTTCGGCCTGATCGGGGCGGAAGCGTCGCCACAGCCCGGTGACGGCGGATTTTGCCTGTTGCCAGCTGTCTTCCGCCATGGCGCCGATTAACGCCGAGGCCACAGTAAGGGTGATTTCGTCCATCGCGCCGCCCGCCCTCGCGGAAAGAATATTAATGGGCGCATCAATGGTGGCGACAAGATCACGGGAATGTCAATTGGCCGTCACGTCGGCGAAATTTCCATTCCGGAACCATTCCGCTGGTCGGTCGTCCGGTGCTGGCCGAACGGATGACCGGGTGGGGCCGGGTGTGATGATCGTCGCGTCTTTCCGGCTGTTTACCGGGGCCGCGTCGTTGTGGTCCTGTACGTAGGCTGTGTGCCGCACGCCCGCGCACGCTCCCCTCGGCCGCGAAGGAAGTTCGATGACTGCAAGCACCTCCGCGGCCCCGGTGGCCGCCGGCGCGCCCGCCGCGCCGGCGAAGTCGCGGAACCGGTACATCGACACGCTCCGTGCGGTCGCGATCATCCGGGTCGTCGTCTACCACGCGTTCGGCTGGGCCTGGCTCACCTGGGTGCTGCCCGCCATGGGCGTCATGTTCGCCATTGCCGGCTCGCTGATGGCTGCCTCGCTGGCCAAGGCCGGCGTCCGTCAGGCCGTCTGGTCGCGCATCCGGCGCCTGCTGCCCGCGCTCTGGACGTTCGCCGCGGTGGCCCTGCCCATCATGTTCTGGCACGGCTGGTCGAGCGCCGACCCCGACCACCCGCTGCACAAGCTCAACCTGCTGTTCTGGATCTTCCCGCTGGAAGACCCGCCCGGCAGCTCGTGGGGCGAGCCGTTCTGGGAGGTCCTCTGGTACCTCCGGGCCTACCTGATCTTCGTGCTGGTCTCGCCGCTGCTCTACTGGGCCTACAAGAAGATCGGCTGGGCGATGGTGGCCCTGCCGCTGGTCGCCCTGGCCGCCCTGCACCTCACCGGGTTCCGCCTGCCCGACCCGATCGACGGCATCATGTGGGACTTCGTCACGTACGCGGCCTGCTGGATCGCCGGTTTCGCCCACCGCGACGGCCGTCTGCACCGGCTGCCCGTCGCGGCCTGGGCGGCGATCTGCACGGTGATCGGCGGCATCGGCCTCTACTGGCTGTTCACGCACCCGACGGCGTGGGGCTTCGACCTCAACGAGGAGCCGATCGCGCGCACCATGTGGTCGCTCGCCTTCGTGCTGATCGTGCTGCGGTTCCGCCCGACCATGGCGTTCCTCGAGAACGTCAAGTGGCTCTCGGAGTCGGTGCGGGTGATCAACGCCCGGGCCATCACGATCTACCTGTGGCACTTCCCGCTGATCACGGTGGGGGCCGCGGTGCTCGAGCACTACCAGGTGCCGTGGGCGACCTTCCAATACATCGTCTGGATGCTCGTGCTCGAGACGGTCATGGTGGTCGGTGCGGTGCTGGTGTTCGGCTGGGTCGAAGACGTGTCGGCCAAGCGGAAGGCTTCGCTGTGGCCCCGGCAGGCGCTCGCGGGCATTCCGTCGGCCGCTCCCTCGGTTGCGGCTCCGGCTTCCGTCTCCCGTACGGAATTGAGCCCCACCCTCCGTACGGATGCGCCCCCGGCGTCGTTCCCCCAGGCCGGCGCGTCCCCGACCCCGCCCCCCGCTCCGGCCCGGGGCACGGTCTACGGTTCGCCGGCCCGTGGGGATCACGGGCCGGCTGACCACCGCTAACCCTTGATGCCGTTGACCGGTGGCACGGTGAGGGTCCGCTTCTTCGCCGTGCCGCCGAGCACGATCTTGCGCAGCGACGTGTTGTTGCCGGTCGACAGCTCGCTCAGCTTGTTCGCCGGGTTCGCCTTGACCTGGATGTAGTAGGTGCCGTTGGGCAGCGACGTGACGTCGAACGACTGCCCCGGCCGGTCCTGCGTGTAGGTGTCACCGTTGCCGATGTCGAGCACCTCCCGCACCCCCACCGACGTCTGCTGCCCGCACGAGGTCTCCAGGTCGGTGTTGGCCGGCCGCCACTTCGCGAGCGGGATCGTGTAGTCGACCGCATCGGTGTTGGCCAGGCAGAACGCCTCCTTGCCGCTGCGCGCGACCTGCTTCTGGTCGGCCTTGAGCAGGTTGTACTGCGCGAAGTCGGTGAAGTGCCAGTGGTTGTGCCCGGCCCGCGGGTCCCACTGCATCGTCCCGGCCGGCACGGCGCCGACCTGGTTGCCCTGGGCGTCGAAGAAGTACTGGTACGCGTCCATCAGGCCCTGCCCGCTGCGCCGGAACCCGTCCACCAGCAGCGGCGAGTCACCCGCGTTCCAGACCGTGGCGCCGAAGTTCACGTACCACTTGTTCTTGGCCTCCTTGCTGATCGAGATGCCCCACGCGGGCAGCGACCGCAGGTCCGGCTTCGGCCCGCTCGGCGTCGCGGCCAAGGCGGCCGGGCGCTTGGCGGCGGGCCGGTACTCCTTCAGATACTCCGAGATCTGCCGCCCGTGCTCGTGGTGCCCGTCCGCGCGGCGCGCCTCGAAGCCGTCCTCACCCTTCTTCACGGTCAGGGTGAGCGCGATGGTGGCGTCCTTCGCGGCGATCTTCAGGAGCTTCTGGTACGGGGTGTTGACCGTGACCGACACGGCGTACTTCCCGATCGGCAGGTCGAACTGCCCGCCGTGCGTGGGCATGTCGCTGGTGCTCGCGCTCCAGCCGGCCTGCACGCCCCAGACCGAGCCCAGCGTGAACGGGTTGTCGTTGCCGCAGCCGACCGGGTACGGGGTCTGCGCCGGGGCGTCGGGCCGGGTGCGCACCGACTCGTAGTCGTTGGGGCAGAACGTGGTCCAGTAGCGTTTGACGACCGCGCCCTTGGCGTTCTTGACGGTCACGGTCGTGAACTGCTTGAGCCCACCCATGTCGGTGACCAGCGCGGCCGGCAGCCGGACCTTGCCGTCACCGGTGATCAGGTCGGCGACGATCGGTTCCGCGTACGACTTGCGGGTCGCCCTGACCTCCAGCGCCTCCTGGCCGGCGATGACGTTGAGCCCGAGGTTCAGGTCGACGCCGTACTTCTTCTCACTGACCTGGAAGCGCTCGGCCGTGACGCTCTTGGCGCCGGCCACGATCCGCACCCCCGCGGGCGTCGTGGCCGCATCGGCGACCTGCATACCCGCGAAGGCCAGCGTCGCCGGCATCACCCCCGCGACCGCGGCCAGACTCCACCGCTTCCACCTAACTGCCGTCATCGATCGTTCCCCCAGGTGCACACGTACGAATGGATGTCCGCCCATGGAATCCCGACGTCTGTGAGTCCGCTGTGAGCCGGATGATGAGGTGCGTCGAATCAGCGACGTACTGTCCCCTTTCCGACCGTTGCACCGCGCCGGCCCGTCGTGGCGGCGTCGGTCTGGTGCACGCGGTGGCTTCCGGTTGTTGTCCGCGGCTGACATGATCCCGGCATGACTGGCGAGGGCGTGGCGGAATACCGGTCGTCACCCCGGCGGCTGGTGGCGGTGGCGGTCGTGGTGGGTGTGACGGCCGGCCTCGCGGCGTGGCTGATCCTCGCCGTGGTGTTCTCGGCGGTGACCGGCCGTGTGATCGTCACGCCGCTGACACCCGGCATCGTCTACACCGTCTCGTACACGTTCTTCTACACCGTGTTCTCGCTGGTGCGCGCCCGTCGCCGCCCCACCACCCTGACGTTCGGCCCCGACGGCATCGAGATGGCCGCCGCCGGCTGCGACGCGGTCATGATCCCGTACGACATCGTGGCCCGGACCCGGCTGCGCGGCCGGTGGCCGCTGACGGTGTTGCAGGTGTTCGTGGCCGACGAGCACGCCCAGCTCGTGACCGCGATCGACCGGAGTGGTCGCCGCCCACCCCGCCGGAACCGGAACGGCCGCTTGCGGTTCGACCTGCCGCTCGCAGGCCTGAACGCCTCGGGGGCGACTATCCGCGCGGAACTGAACCGCACTGCTCAGGCGCGCACCTCAGACGATGTCGCAGCCGCCGGCCCGTCGTTGTCCGCTTGAGTGAGTGCTCGCTTGCCGTTCTGAGCGTTTGCGCGTCGCCGGTTTGCGCGAGTGCGCGTTGTCGGCTTGAGCGAGTGCGCGTTCGCCGCGTCAGCGGGATCTGCGCGCGCGGCGGTACAGCGCCACGACGACGATCGCCAGGATCAGGGCGAGCGCGCCGACCGCACCGGCCACGACCTTGATGTAGTCGAACGGGGGCCCGTCTTCGTCCGGGCTTTCGGCGGCTCCGGCGGCGGGCGCGGAGGTGGTCGGCGGCACCGCGCTCGATGAAGGCGCGGACGGCGTCGCGCGGGCCACGGCCGGGCGGTCCGGCAGCGCGTACCCCAGAATCACCGGTTCCTCGCTGCCGTCGCCGGACGCCTCGGAGACCGTGAGCAACGACGTCCCGTCGGCGCTGTAGGTGACCGACTCGCCCTGCGGTTCGTTCGGCAGCGGAATCTGACGGGGCGTCCCCGAGGTGAGGGCGCCGATCACATCCCCGTCCTCGACATCAAATTCAAAGGCGTCCGCGTACGTCCGGAGCACCACGTGCCGCCCGTCGGGCGAAGTGGCCGCCCCCGTGACGACGGCCCGCCCCAGGAACGAGAACGGGTTGCTGGTGGTCGTGATCGGCAGAGTCACCTCGCCGGCCTTCTTCAGCGGCGTCGTGGAGCCGCCACGCAGCGCCGCCGTAGGCGTGTAGAGCTCCGCCGTCCCACCGCTCTTGGTGATCACGATCGGCGTGCCGTCCCCGGTCACGAGCAGCGCTTCGGCGTCGTGCGCCCCGTCCGGGTACGACATCCGCAGAAGAACCGGCTTCTTGGCCCCCGGCGCCAGCTTCCACAGCGCGATGGTGCTGCGACTGCCCCCGTTGTCCCCGATGTCCGCCACCCAGAGCGTGCCGTCCGAACCGCGCGCCAGATCCTCGGTGTCCCGGGGCCGGGAGGGATACGACACGGTCCTCGTGACCCGGCAGCCCGAGTTCAGATAGAAGATCTTCCGTCGGTCCGCGAAGTCGGACCCGTCGTTGACAACCACGAACCCCGACCCGACGGCCACCATCCCCGACAGCTCATCGAGCCGCTCATCCCGCACAGCGCAGACAGTCACTCCGGCCCGCGCCCGCAAAGCCACAGCCTCCACCCACGCCTGGGCATGCGGATGCGTGGGGCCCGGGGCGGCGACGGGCGAGGTCAGGAGGGTGGCTGCGGCGAGGAGGCTGGGGACGCGCACGATGACCGATTCAACCCCCTGCGGACGGACGACCCACCCGACTATGGCAGGGATCAACCACCCGGGGACGGCCGGGGATCATCGAGGCCACCCATCGCCCGGGTCTCCCCATCGACGCCGACCCCAGGGCGGGGCTGTTTCCGGCGGCCTCGCGGATTTAACATCCTGGACATGAGCCGCCCGACCATCTACGACGTGGCGCGCGAGGCGGGGGTGGCCGCCTCGACAGTTTCGCGGGCGTACGCACGGCCGGGCCGGGTCAACGCCGACACCGCCCAGCGGATCTTCGAAGCGGCCGAGAGGCTGGGATACCGTACGGGAACTCAGGCCCGGCGGTTGGAGGCCGGCACCGTACGGAATGCCATCGCCCTGGTCGTCGCCGACGTGACCAACCCGTTCTACGGCGACATCATCAAGGGCGCCTACGAGGCCGCTCGCGAGGCCGGCTACCAGCTGATCCTGTCGCACACGAACGAGTCGCCGAAGGTCGAGCGGCAGACCATCGAGCAGGAGTTGGCCCAGGTCGACGGCGTGGTGATCGCCAGCTCCCGGATGACCGACTCGGCCCTGCGCATGGTCGCCAAACAGAAGGCGGTCGTGCTGCTCAACCGGATCATCCCCGAGGCCAACTGCGTGCTCAACGACGCCGAACGCGGCATCCGCCGAGCCGTCGAACACCTGGCGTCGCTGGGCCACGAGCGCATCACGTACGTCGCGGGCCCCGAGACCAGCTGGTCCGACGGCGTACGGTGGCGGGCTCTGCGCCGGGCCGCCGTCGAACTGGGCCTGGAAGCGCGCCGCCTGGGCCCCAACGAGCCGACCGTGCTGGCCGGCCTGAGCGCCGCGATCCGCGTGGCCGAAACCGACTCGACCGCCGTGCAGGCCTACAACGACCAGCTGGCGATCGGCATCGTCAAGGGCCTGAGCCGCCTCGGCGTCGCCGTCCCCGAACAGGTCAGCGTCGTCGGCTTCGACAACATCATCTTCGACGAGCTGGTCGAGCCCCAGCTCACCACCATCGCGTCCCCCCTCTACCGCATGGGCTTCACCGGAATGCAGAACTGCATAGCCGTGGCCCAGGGCGCCCGAACCAGCGGCCGCCCGCTGGTCCTGCCCGTACGCCTGGTCGTCCGCAAGTCCACCGCCCCCGCCCGAACCACCACAGCCATCCCGCGCCCTCGGGCAGCCACCGCCCCGCACCCCCACTGACCCACCGCGGCCACGCCCGCCCGCGTGACCGGCCTCGCAGGCGCGCGCGATCGCGGGACCGCAGCCCCGGGGCTCAGCGCAACCGGAACAGGACCTCGCCCGCCCGCGGCACCACGAGCGTCCCCGGGTCGGCGGCGAACTCGGCCACGTCGATGGTCGCCGGGTCGCGATATCCCAGGTTCACCGACCGGCACACGTCTTCGGGAATCCCCGTAGCCAGAGTCACGTCGACCCGCAGCTTCTCCACACCGCTGGCCGGGTCGAACGTGCCCGCCCCGCGCAGGTGCGTCGAATGCGCCAGCACCCCCCAGTGGATGTGCCGGAACGCGTCCCACTGCTTCACGAAGTAGTCCCGGCAGTGGTACCCGATCTCGTGGATCTGCGGGTGGCTGGTCGCGATCTCGCGGATGTGCGGCGCGTACAGAATCACCTCACCACCGTCCGCGACCACCGGCTCCACCTTGTAGAACCCCTTGGCCCCGGTCCAGATCTCGTCGTACATCTGCGGAATCAGCGACAGCACCCGCCGCACGGGCCGGTCGAGGTACGTCACGTGGGTCGCCGCGCTGATCTCGGCGGCACTGGCCCACGACGCGATCGGATCGCCGAACGAGACCGAGTGCAGGGCGCTGCTCTTGTCACTGTCCGTGCCGTCGGGCGGCAGCTCGGCCGTGACGACACAGAACGCGTACGTCTCGGCCGGGATCATCGCCGCACCGTCGTTGATCAGAGCCCGTACGGGAGTGAGCCCGGTCGTCCCGATGATCTCGGCCGACGTGATGAGCGCGCCCAGCCAGTGCGACACGTCGATGATCTGCTGGCCGGCCACGCCCGGGAAGAAGTATTTGTTGCCACCCGACATCCCCACCACCTCGTGGGGCAGCACCGGCCCGACCACGATCGCCACGTCGTGCTCGACGACCGCCCGGTTGAGCATGACCGGCACGTCACCGCTCATCCGCCCGTCCGAAAGCTCCTCGATGCGCGCGCTCGGAATGGTCCCCAGGTTCGCGAACGTCTCCGGCTTCCACCACTCGTGGTTGATCACAGTGGTGTCCGGATAGACGCCGACCCACGCCCGCAGCGCCTCCTCCGACATCGCCCCGTGCGTCCCCAGAGCGACCAGCACCGTCAGCCGCGACACCCGCCCGTGCAGAGCCTGGTGCACCGCCGAGACGAGCAGGGGCAACGGGCACGTACGGGTCGCGTCCGGCACCAGCACACAGACACTGCGCCCGTCCACATCGAGCGCGCCTGCCTGCTCCCGTACGAAGGCCGTGACCTCGTCTTCGGTCAGCACCCCGTCGGCGCCGCCGAGCCGCGTGGCCGGCCCGGTCACCACTGAGGTCATGGCACATCCTCCACATCTGTCGTGCACTCCGCCCGTGACAAGAGCGACGGTACGCCCCTCGGCCTGCCCCAAAGTTGTCGTACCCCGCGGCTACAGTCAGGCCGCAGATTGCAGATCGACTCGATAGGATCGTGTTGGAGACTGAGGGAAAGATCGGGAAGGTTCGGCTGATCGAACCTGAGGAGTCTCGAGTCTGGATCGATTTTCAGGATGGAAAATCGGTTGGCGTGGCCCTCCAGCAGTGGCACGAGTTCGCTGTTGGTGATGTCATTTTTTGTCGGGACTATGAGGAGCCCGAAAGGGTCGCCGACGAATTATGGGGACAATCGACCCAAGTCGGGACCGTGAGGTACGTCTCGAACGATCGGGTTGTCATTGAGGTGGACGGCAGTCTAAGGGCCCATCCGCAGAGAGCCTCATCGCCGTTCAAAGTAGGCCACACTGTCGAGATTGAGAGCACCGGCCGTCCCGGCCGGCTGCTCTCTCCAGATCCGATCGACCGCCTCGGTCTCGCAGACCGTGAAGCCTTTGACATCGACGATCTCGTTTTCGAGCCGTCTGACGACATCACGTTGCAAGATTTCGGCGGATCGTCTCACATTGTCAGCCGTGCTGTCGATCTCGTAACCGTTGCCCTGGATCCTGAGAATAGGATCAAAGCCATCGGAGCCAACCCAATCAAGGGCATGCTGTTCACAGGGCCTCCGGGGACTGGAAAAACCCATTTGGCAAGGGTCCTTGCGGCCGGAAGCAGCGCGAAGTTCTACAACATTGGTGGACCGGCAATCATTGACCAGTTCGTCGGGCAGAGCGAGCGAACTTTGCGCTCGATCTTCGAGCACGCGCGCAGGAATGCTCCTGCGGTCCTGTTCTTCGACGAGATCGATAGTCTTTTCACTCAACGCGGCGCCTCGACCCACGAGCACACTAATCGCCTCGTCGGTCAGTTCCTCTCACTTCTCGACGGGTTCTCAGCGTTCGACCGCGTGCTGATCATTGCCACTACCAATCTTCATGAAAGTCTAGACAATGCACTTCTCCGGCCGGGCCGCCTCTCGCATAAGATTGAGTTTGGGATGCCTGACGCCTTGAATCGAATAGCCGTGCTCAAGGCGTCTTCGAGGCGAATCAAATTCTCCAGTCCGGTCGACATGCAGACGTTGGCCGGCATGACGGAGGGCTGGACATCTGCCGACCTCGCCGCGATCTGGACGGAAGCCGCGATCCTGGCTGCCCTCGACAGGCGCGTGAAGCTCTGTTCGGAAGACGTGCTTGAGGCAGTGAACAGGGTTCAGCGCATACACGCGCACACGGAGAAGAGCACACCGGAATGATATTTCGTCGACGAGGCCGTCAGTGGGCCAAGCAGCGCCGAGAGTTCGTTTATCTCGACGAGGTCAGTGTGACCAGTCTAATTGCATCACGTGATGGTGCAATTAAGGAGACGGTCAAGGAGACTCTGACGCGGTCGAGTGAATCTGAACGAAAGGCGAGCGCGGCCGGTCCTCTCGGGAGCTTCAAGTTCAGTGCAGAGGCGAGGGTGAAGAACACGGACACGTCCGCCAAGGAGGTCGTTCGCAAGGCCGTCATCCAAAGCACCTTCCGCGACCTTCGCACCGGTGGTGAGGAAGAGCTTCTGACTAGCGTCCATCGTAAGCGACGCAGATACGAGGTGGCCGAGTTTTCTCTCAGGACGAAGCAAGATTTACTTCGTAACTGTAAGAAGCTGAGACGTCACGGCCAATTGCTGCGGATAGGAGACGTAAAGCGCGGCGACGTGCTCGAGCTTGAGGTGATTCTCAGTGCCGATCGAACCTACCAGTTGGTGAGCGCGATCTCGTCGGTTGTTGACATCGTGAAGGGCCGAGAAGCCTTCTTCGGCGTCGATAAGACGCAATATGATCGAGTCGTGTCGATGTTGGAAGTGATTGATGGTCTGCTCGTCGGCCTTGTGCCGATCCGTGGCATCAGCAAGCAATTCGCTGCGCTCGATCTTGATGGAGAAGACTATCTGATTCATCGAGATCTAGTTACGCCGAACAGCGATCTTAGCCGCCAACTGTGTACGCTGGAAGTGGTCGGTGTGACGAGCTTCTCGTCTTATTCGCGTGACCTACGTAGGGTGCTCTTCGCCGACGAGTCTTATACGACATACGCTCGGGTGGAGTCCGCGACTCTGAACGATGCCTGGCAGCCGGTCAAGTTGGCCAACGTGTTGGAGAAGATGTCTATCAATGTAGATGAAATGGTGAACGCATTGCCGAGTGGGCTGTCTGCTGCCGCAGGCGGGAGTGTGACCGTGACGCCCTCGATCGCCGACTGGGACGACGCCGTCACCCGCTTCGGTAAGGATCTCGCTGCCGAATGTGGGGTCGCCCCCGATGCGGCGGCGCTGCGGGCCGCTGCCGCGCAGGCGGCCATCGCGTTGTCGGCGGATGAAAGCCTTGAGTCGCGTAGGGCAGCCTTCGATGTGATGGTGATGGCTGTCGAGCCACAGGCAGACCGAGAGATCGTGCGACGTATCCGAGACTCGATCTTGGAGGAAGTCGCCGCGCGGGCCGCGGCGTCGCTGACACCCCCAACCTCCACAACGCCCGGACCGGAAGAGTCGAGTCGCAAGCTGGAGGTCGAGTTCGTCGCGATCTACTGGTGATGCTGTAAGCGGTGACGGCGGGGACTCGGCGTCCAAGCGGACCAGGGGTGTTTATGCCCTGCGAGCCCCCGCATCGGACTTCCCTCGGCATACGCCCGGAAAGCCAAACGATCACTCAGTGTAGCGACCGGCCAGGACCCGCCGGGCCCAGGCGAACGACATCTCGTGCGACTCCAGCTTCGACGCCACCGACGGCTCGTCCACCTCGATCATGAAGTCGCCGTCGTACGACGCCGGGATCGCCTCCAGCACCGCCCCGAAGTCGACCACCCCCAGACCGGGCTCGGCCCACAACCTCTTCGACGCGGTGGCCTCCCGATACGACAAAGCCGACCCCGACAGGTGATCCGGGAACACGTCCTTGATGTGGATGCCCCCGAGCCGGTCCGCGTAGCGCCGGATGAACGCCGCCGGCTCGATGCCGGCCCAGCGCAGATGACCCGTGTCGGGACCGAAACCGATCACGTCGGGGCCCAGGTCGTCCAGCAGGCGGGTGATCTCCAGCTCGGTCTCGAACACCCCGCCGATGTGCGAGTGGTGCAACGGCCGCAGGCCTTCGGCGGCCAGGGCCCGGCACACCTCACCGCACATGTCGATGGCCCGGGTCAGGCGCGACTCGTCGAACGCGGCGCCGACGGCCGGCTGCTCCAGACGCGCGGGCACGGCCATCGACGACACCATCGTGCGGTCAAGGCCGAGCGCGACCTGGTCGGCCGCGAACCGTTTGGCCTTCTCGACCTCGCCGGCCGCGGTGACCGTGTCGTCGAACGGGGAGTTGAACAGGCTGAGCGACGGCGCCAGGCCGTACTTGCCGATCCACGCGCGATAGTCGGCCGCCGTCATGCCCTCGGGCACGTCCGCCTTGACCGCGGTGAAGCCGATCGCGTGGAAGTCGGCGAACGCCTCGTCGAACACCTCTTTCGTCTTGCCGGCGTTCGCCCAGTACGGGATGGGGTTGGCCGCGATCCGGTTCATGCGAGGGTCACCGGCCTTCCGGTACGGGCGGACTCGTACGCCCCGGTGATGACCGCGATGGACTGCCGGTTGGTCTCGAGGTCGACCCGCAGCGGAGCGGCCCCGGTCAGGGCGTCGAGGAAGTTCAGGTACTGCGAGCGGTGCGCGTCGGACAGCATGCCGGGGTTGCTGCTGGCTGTGGCCGGTCCGGCGGCGCTCACGGCCTGGGTCGAGCCCATCAGCTTCTCCTCGACGGCGGCACCGGCCGGAGTCGAGTGGAAGAACGCCAGCTGGTCGTTGTCGATGACCGCCGAACCACGGTCGCCGTGCACCTGCAGACGAGCGCTCAGACCGGGGTAGGCCGAGGTGGTCGCGTGCAGGACGCCCAGCGCGCCCGACTCGAACCGCACCACGCCGACGGCCACGTCCTCGACCTCGATGCGTTCGTGGGCGAGGGTCCCGGCGTACGCGAAAACCTCGACCGGCTTGCCGAGCGCGGCCACCAGCAGGTCGACCGTGTGCACGCCCTGGTTCATCAGCGCGCCGCCGCCGTCGAGTTCCCAGGTGCCGCGCCAGTCGCCGGAGTCGTAGTAGCTCTGCCCGCGCCACCAGTCGATGGCCGCGATGCCCGAGCTGACCCGCCCGAGCTCGCCGGCCGCGATCGCCGCCAGGGTCTGCTCGGTGGACGGGTCGAACCGGTGCTGCGAGATGACCGTGACCAGGGTGCCGGCCTTGTCGCGGGCCTCGATGATCTCGTCGGTGCGGGCCACCGTCGTCTCGGCCGGCTTCTCGATGATGACGTGTTTGCCGGCGCCCAGGGCCTCGATGGCGATCGGACCGTGCAGACCGGTCGGCGTGCAGACGACCACGACGTCGATCTGTTCGGCGGCGAGGGCGTCGGTGAGGTTTCCGTACGGCCGTCCGCCGCGCTCGTCGGTGAGCGAACGCGCACGATCGAGCACCGTGTCGGCCACCGCGACCAGTTCGAGCCGATCGCTCAGTTCGCTCATCACCCGGCCGTGGTGTTTCCCGATCACGCCCGCGCCGACCAGTGCAAACCTGGGAACACTCATGCGTACTCGATCTCCTCGGTGTCGAGCAGGCCGGTGAAAGCCCGCCAGGCGGTCGTGAACAGCTCCGGCCCGGAGAAACCCCCGGTGGCGTGTCCGCCGGCGAGGTGCGGTTCGAGCGAGAAGAACCCGTCGAACCCGTCGTGCCGCAGCGCGCGCATCGTCGCCGCCACCTCGCCGTCGCCCTGCCCGGCCGGCACGACCGTGTTGTCGGCGAACAGCGCGTCCTTGATCTGCACGTATTCGATGTGCGGTCGCAGTTGTGCGTACCCGTCCGTGTAGGGGCGCACGCCGACCTGCACGAAGTTGGCCGGATCCCAGGCGAGCCGCAGATAGGGCGAACCGACCGAGCGGATCAGGTCGAGGCACCGGCTGGGCACGTCACCGTAGATCTCCTTCTCGTTCTCGTGCAGCAGCACCAGGTCGGCTTCCTCGGCCACGCGCGTCAGTGCGCGCATCCGTTCGATCACTTCCGCGCGGTGGGTGGCCGGGTCGTCGCCGGCGGGCATGAAGAACGAGAAGATCCGGATGTACGGGGCCTCGAGCAGCCGGGCGACCTCAGCCGCGTGCTTCATGCGTTCCAGGTGCGGCTCGAAGTCCTCGGTGACGGGAATCTTCCCGATCGGGGAGCCGATCGAGGACACCCTCAGCCCGTACGTGGAAAGGGTCTTCTTGATCGTGTCGAGCTGGTCGGGGGACAGGTCGAGGATGTTGACGTCCCAGGCGCTGCGTACCTCGACGTACTTCATGCCGAGGCCGGAGACGACCTCGCACTGCTCGGTGAAGTCGGGGGAGATCTCGTCGGAGAATCCGGAGAGAGTCCACATCGGCGGTGCCCTTCCTAAGCGGTGTAGATCTCGTCGATCAGATGCTGGGCCTTCAGCGCCTCCTGGGGCCCGATCCAGAACGGCGACGGGTCGCTGAGCGAACGGTAGAAATCGGCGATGAGCAGCTCGTGCGAGGCGCCCCAGTAGGAGCGGCCGCCCCCGTCCGGCGACAGCTCGGCGATGCTTTCGACCCGGCCGTCGGCGTACGCCACCGTCAGGTCACCCCGGATGAGCAGCGCGCCCCGCTCGGCGACGATCTCGATCGTGACCGGCGAGTCGGTGGCGTTGGTGGTGGTGGCGAAGAAGACGCTGCGCGCGCCGCCCGCATGGTCGAGCACCATGTGCGCGGTGTCCTCGACGTCACCGGACACCCCGCCGTACTGACCGGAGTGCCCGCGCACGGTGACGACCTCGCCGAGCAGCCACTGCAGCAGGTCGAGCGTGTGGATGGCCTGGTTGATCAGCACGCCGCCGCCGGAGCGTTCGCGCACACCCCGCCACGGCCGCGCGGCGTAGTAGGCGGCGTCGCGATGCCACAACACCGACGCCGACCCGCCGCGGACCGCGCCCAGCTCGCCCGAGGTGAGCATCTCGAACGCGGCCTGTGACGTCAGGTTGTACCGGTTCTGCAGGCACACACCTACCTTGAGCGTGGGATGGTCCTTGGCCGCCGCCACGAGCCGGTCGGCCTGCTCGATCGTGTTCGCGACCGGCTTCTCGAGCAGAACGTGCACGCCCCGCTCGAGAGCGGCCAGCGCCACCGGCACATGTTGGTCGTGCGGAGTGCACACATGGACAACATCCGGACGTACTTCGTCCAGAAGCGCGCAATAATCGCCGCGCGAGTCGCACACCCCGACGAGCGTGGCGCCCAGCTTCTCGATGGCGGCCAGGTGCACGACGGACACGTCACCCAGCCCGACCACCGCCACCCGGGGGCCAGTCACTTGACGCCGCCCGCGGTCAGGCCACCCACCAGGTAGCGCTGGAAGGCCAGATAGAGGATGACGACCGGGGCCGCGCAGATGAGCGAGGCGGCCATGATCTGGGAGTAGACCGGCAACGCGCCGCCCTCCTGCGACGAACCGACGATCTGCAGGGCCACCGCGGCGGTGTGCGTTTCCGGCCGGGTGAGCACCGAAGCGAACAGCACGTCGTTCCATCCGAGCAGAAACGCGAAGATACCGCTCACCACGATCGCCGGCAGGCTGAGCGGGAAGATGATCCGCCACAGGATGACCATCGTGGACGCGCCGTCGGTGCGCGCAGCCTCTTCCAGTTCGCGGGGCAGCCCGCGCAGATACGTGACCATCACCCACGTCGAGAACGGCAGGGCGAACGTCAGGTAGGCGATGAACAGCCCCCACCGGGTGCCGATGACGGTCACGCCCAGATAGTTGCCGGCCGACGAGAACAGCACGAACACCGGCAGCAGCATGAGCGTTCCCGGGATGCTCTGCAGACCGACCAGACCGCGCAGGATGGTCAGCCGGCCGAAGAACGTGTACCGCACGAGCACGTACGCGGTCATCGTCCCGAGGACGGCCGACGCGACCGCGGTGAACGCGCAGACGATCAGGCTGTTCAGGATGCCGGTGGACAGGTCGGCCGTGGTCCAGATGCGGGTGTAGCTGTCCAGGCTCCACGAGCTGGGCCAGAACTCGCCCGACGCCACGCCCACGTCGCTGTTGAGCGAGGCGAGCAGGATGTACAGCACCGGGACGAGCACGAGCGCGACGAGCACCGCCGTGAGCGTGGCGAGCATCCATCGGGGCAGAAGCCGGGTGGCTTCCGAAGAGGCGGTAGTGCTCATTTGCGGCCTCCCTCGTCATGGACGTCCAGCCGCACCGCGCGCAGGTAGATGAACAGCGGGATCGCGATCAGGATCAGCGACAGCACCGCCATCGCCGCGCTGAGCCCGAAGCGCAGGCTCTGGAAGCTGGTGACGTAGACGATCATCGGCATCACGTTGACGTCCTCCGGCGCGGGGGCCCCGAACAGCACGAACGGCAACGTGAAGTTGTTGATGTGGTTGAGCGTCGCGAGCAGGCAGGCCAGCAGCACCGGCCCGCGCAGATAGGGCAGGATCACCCGGCGCAGCTTGGGCCACCAGGTCGCCCCGTCGACCGCCGACGCCTCGTGCACCTCGTGGTCGACCGACTGCAGGGCCGCGAGCGCCATCAGATAGATGAACGGCCAGGCCGCCCAGATCTCGACCAGGATCAGGGTCCAGTACGACCGGGGACCGCTGAGCCACAGCCCGCCGTCGATGCCCACTTTCGACAGCCACGCGTTCACGATCCCGTCCGGCTGCAGCATGGTGCGCCACACCGAGGCGACGACGAACGACGGCAACACGTACGGGATGAGGAACACCGCCCGGACCAGGCCGCGGCCCCGGTACTTGTTCTGGGTGACCAGAGCCGCGGCGATACCGATCGGAACGGTCGCGACCGTCGAGATGACCGCGAACGACACGCTGATCCAGATCGAGTTCAGAAGTCCCGAACTGAACGACTCGACGTAGTTGTTCAGGCCGATGAACGGCGCCTCCACCCACCGGCGCAACGTGTACTGGTCGAGATCGATCAGCGAGATCCACAGGGCGAGGATCAGCGGGAGAACGATGACCACCGTCATCAGCAACCCACCGGGGGTGAGCAGCCAGAGCGGACGCTGCTGCTCGGTCACCCCTTTCCGCCGTACGGGCCGGGGTGGCGCTTTCTGCTCGGGAGGCGCGAGGGTGGCCATTTACTTGGCCCTGTCCAGCGAGGATTGCGCCGATTTCTGGGCCTCGGCGATGCGCGAGTCCAGCTGTCCGGTGTTGAGCGGTCCCTTGGTCAGTTCGGGCAGGGTCTGCACGGCCACATTGGTCAGCGCCAGCTGAATGTCCGCCCACGCGCCGGTGAACGGGGTCGCGACCGACTTCTTGGCCGCCTCGGTGACCGGTTCCAGCTGCTCGTCCGACGCCAGGGTCTGCAGCGCGGCCGCGTTCGCCGGCAGGTTGCCGAACTTCTTGTAGTAGTCGAGCTGCGCCTCCTGGTCGGTGACCAGTTTGACGTACTCGAAAGCGAGGTCCTTGTTCTTCGAATAGTCGGCGACGAGCAGGTTGTCACCGGAGAGGATGCTGGCGGCCTCGACGCCGTTCGCGGGGCGGCTGGTCGCGCCGGGCGGAACGGTCGGCAGCAGCGCGAACTTCCACTTGCCCTTCACCGCGCCCTGTTCCAGCGAATTGTTCGCGGTCGTGGTGGTGAGCAGGAAGTAACCGGTCTTGCCCTCGGCGAACGCGGCCAGGGCCTGCGGGTTCGTCCAGCCGATGGCGGCCGGATCGACCACCTTGTCGTTGGCCAGCCAGCCGAAATAGGTCTGGTACGCCTTCTGCACGGCCGGGTCGGTCAGTTTCGCGGTCTTGCCGTCGACCAGCGGGTTGCCGGCCTGGGTGGACATGCCCCAGACGAACTTCCACGGGTCGAAGTTGTCCTTGTAGGCGATCGCCAAACCGTACTGGTCGCCCTTGGTGAGCTGTTTCGCCTGCGCGGTCAGTTCGTCCCAGGTGGTGGCCGGCTTGTCGATTCCGGCCGCCTTCAGAAGCTCGGTGTTGTACGCCATGACGAACGGCCGGCTCACCCACGGAATGCCGACCTGGTTCTGCTCGTCGGGTCCCGAGATGCCGAGCGTGGCCGGGTTGAATTTCTCCTTGCCGCCGATCTTCGACCATTCCTCGTCGCCCATCTTCACGAAGGCGCCGGTGGAATAGGCGGTGGGCGTGAACGTCGTGCCGACCGCGTAGACGTCCGGCCCGGAACCGGACACGACCGACGTCTGGATCTTGGTGAGTTCGTCGTTGGCGCTGGCAAAAGTCTCGAACTTCACCTCGGCCCCGGTCGCCGCTTTAAACTTCGTGCTGATGTCCTTCTGCCACGCCTGGAACTCGTCGGGATACTGCGTGTTGGCCCCGATCAGCACGTTGAGCGTCTTACCGGCGCCGCCCTCGCCACCCTCATCGTCGCCGCCACAAGCGGCCACACCCAGCGCCAGGGCCGTCACCGCGGCCAGCGCCGTAATACGTTTCGCATTCATGGAAGTCGTCTCCTCTGAGCCGCTTGCGGTAGGGAGTGATCGGGGTCACTGTGTGGCCCCCGTTAACCTCCGCGCAATCAGTTGCCAGTTGTTGCCGTGGGGTTCAGGCAACAAACGGCAACTCATTGCTTCCGGTGAATGCGGGCGAACAGGCTCGGGCGCATGGCTGCCCTGACGTTGCACCCCGACCGGCTGCTGCCCGCCGAGCCGGGAGTCCGGTCGATCGCCCGCCGCCTCTACGAGCAGGTGCGAGGGCTGCCGATCATCAGCCCGCACGGCCACGTCGACCCCCGGCTGATCCTCGACGACGAACCGTTCACCGACCCGGCGTCGCTGTTCATTCAGCCCGACCACTACGTGACCCGGCTGTTGCACGCGAACGGGGTGTCGCTGACGGCGCTGGGCGTGGGGGAGGGCCCGCTCTCGGAGGAGCGGGCGCGCGAAGCCTGGCGACTGTTCTGCGCGAACTGGCACGTGTTGCGCGGAACCCCGGTGCGTTTCTGGTTCGAATCGTCGTTCGCGGACGTCTTCGGCATCACCGAGCGACCGTCGGCGGACAACGCGAACAGTCTGTACGACCTGATCGCCGCGCAGCTGGGCCAGGACAGCCACCGGCCGCGCGCCCTGCTGTCCCGGTTCGGCATCGACTTCCTGGCCACCACCGACGACCCGGCCGACGACCTGGCCGCGCACAAGGCCCTGCGCGACGACCCCGCGGTGACGACCCGGATCGCGCCCACGTTCCGGCCCGACCGCTACCTCGAGCTCGGCCGCCCCGGCTGGCCCGAACTGATCAAGGAGCTGCCGGGCGACGTCGGTTCGTACGCGGGCTACATCGCGGCCCTCGAGGAGCGGCGGCGCTACTTCATCGCGCAGGGTGCGGTCTCGGCCGACCACGGTCACTTCGACGCCGGCACCCGACCGCTCGACCTGTCCGAGGCCGAGCGCATCTACCGGTCCGCCCTCGACGGAACGGTCACCAAGGCCGAGGCGACCGCGTTCCGGCGCCACATGACGTTCGAGATGGCGCGCATGTCGTGCGACGACGGCCTCGTCATGACCCTGCACCCCGGCATCTGGCGCAACCACCACCCCGACACCCACGCGAGCTTCGGGCCCGACACCGGGCACGACATCCCCGTACAGCTGGAACTGACCGCTGCCCTGCAGCCGCTGCTCGACCGCTTCGGCACCCACCCCAACCTGCACCTCGTGCTGTTCACGGTCGACCCCGACGTCTACAGCCGCGAGATCGCGCCGCTGGCCGGGTTCTATCCCGCCGTGTACGCCGGGGCGCCGTGGTGGTTCCTCGACAACCCGAGCGAGATCCGCCGCTACCAGCGGGCCGTCACCGAGATCGCCGGGTTCAGCCGCATGTCCGGATTCATCGACGACACCCGCGCGTTCTGCTCGATCCCCGCCCGGCACGACATGTCGCGCCGCCTCGACGCCGGTTTCCTGGCCGAACTGGTCGCCACCCACCGGCTCGACGAGGACGAGGCGCTCGAAACGCTCACCGCGCTCGTCGCCACCCAGCCGCGCGAGGTGTTCAAGCTGTGAGGCCCGTACGCATCGTCCACCTCGGCCTCGGCGGCTTCTTCCGCGCGCACCAGGCCTGGTACACCGGCGCCAGCACCGACGAGTGGGGGATCGCCGCGTTCACCGGCCGTTCGGCCACGCTCGCCGACGCGCTGACCGCGCAGGACTGCCGCTACACGCTCGTGGTGCGCGGACCGTCCGCCGACTCGTTCCAGGTGCAGGAATCGCTCGTCGCCGCCCACCCCGGAAGCGACTCGGCGACGTGGCGCTCTCTCGTCGCGCTGCCCTCAGTGGCGGTGGTGACGGTGACGATGACCGAGGCCGCCTACGCCCCGTCCGGTGTGGTCGCCGACCGTCTCGTCTCCGGCCTGGCCGCGCGGCGCCTGGCCGGTTCCGGCCCCGTAGCCGTCGTGTCGTGCGACAACCTGCCCGGCAACGGCGAGGTCACGTCGCGGGTGGTGCGCGACCTGGCGTCCCGGCTCGACCCCGCCCTCGACGAGTGGATCGGCGCCAACGTCTCCTTCGTGACCACGATGGTCGACCGCATCACCCCCAAGACAACCGCTTCCGACGTACGGGAGGTGGAGTCGACCGGTGGGTGGGCCGACGCCGCGCCGGTGGTGACCGAGCCGTTCACCGAATGGGTCCTGAGCGGTGACTTCCCCGCCGGGCGACCGCCGTGGGAGAAGGCCGGCGCCCGCTTCGTCGACGACGTCGTGCCCCACGAGACACGCAAGCTGCTGCTGCTCAACGGCGGACATTCCCTGCTCGCGTACGCCGGAAGCGCGCGCGGCCACGACACGGTGGCCGAGGCCGTGGCCGACCCGGTGTGCCGCGGCTGGCTCGACGATTGGTGGGACGAGGCATGCCGGCACGTCCCGCTGCCCGCCGGGGAGCTGACCACCTATCGGGCGGCGTTGCTGGAGCGTTTCGCCAACCCGCGCATCCGCCACACCCTCGCGCAGATCGCCTCCGACGGTTCCCAGAAGATCCCCATCCGCGTCGTCCCCGTGCTGCGCGGCGAACGCGCAGCGGGCCGCACACCGACCGGCGCCGCACGCATCCTGGCCGCGTGGATCGACCACCTGCGCGGGGCCGGCGCTCCGATCTCGGACGCGGGCGCCCAGCCGTACATCGAACGTGCGGGCTCGCCACGCGACGTGCTGGCGCTGCTCGGCCCCGAGCTGGCCGAGGACAACGAGTTGCTGAAAGCCGTGGAGTCGTCCCTGCGCGCCGGCTGACCTTTGCTCAACGGGCCCCCGGCGTTGCCGGCGTCAGCGGCGGCGGGTGGTTCTGGCTCGTGGACGGGGCTGGTCTCCGGAAGCTCCGGAAACGGTTGCCCGGTCGAAGGACCGGCACACCGCACTCACGGCGTCGATCAGCGCTGTCCGGTGGTCCTCGCGGCGTGACTTCGGCGCCTTGCCCGTGGCCGCGCGCAACGCGGCCGGCATGGTGGCCCACGTCATGCTCATCGCGATCACGATCTCGAGGACGTCGGTGGCCCGGGTCTCGTCCGGCAGGCCCAGCGCCTTCTGGACCTCCCGGGCCTTGTCACGGTGCGACTCGACCTCGCCCGGGGTGGCGTCGCCGCGCTCGAGGCGGTTCCATTGGGTCAACCGCAACACACCCGGGGCGTCACCCAGCGCGTCGAACAGCGCGACGGCATACCCGACCAGGTCATCCGGGGTGAAGGGCGCCTCGTCGGCCAGCACACCGAGGCGGGCCGCGAGCACGGCGTCGAAGAGTCCGTCCTTCGACCCGAAGTACGCGTAGATGGCCTGTTTATTGGCCCTGGCCGCGGCCGCGATGCGGTCGACCCGCGCGCCGGCCAGCCCACGCTCCACGAACTCGTCGAACGCGGCGTCGATCAGGCGCGCGCGGGTAGCGGCGGAGTCATAGGCCATGACCCCGAGCGTATGCAACCAACTGGATGGTTGCAATCAGCGGCGGCGACTACTGGTCGGCGGCACTGTGGGCCTTCAGCTCGGCCAGCAGGCCGTCGCGGTCGGACAGGACCGCGCCCAGGATGCGGCGGCCCGCGGCCAGCAGGTCGGCCACGTCGGGGGTGCTCAGGGCGTACATGACCAGGCCGCCGTCGCGGAACGAGACGACCACGCCGGTGCGGCGCAGGACCGCCAGCTGCTGGGAGAGGTTGGACGGCTCGACGTCGATCTCGGAGAGCAGGTCTCGCACGGGGCGGGGGCCGGCCTGCAGCAGCTCGAGGACCCGGATGCGGACGGGATGGCCGAGCGTCCGGAACATCTCGGCCTTCGCCTGATAGAGCGGCACTGACATCGACGTCTCCCCACCTCACAAACGTGCGGCAATCCTACGGAATTCACCGGGCCGGGAAACTGCCGGGCACGACCGCGACGATCCGAAATTGGTGATCTGCCGAATTGCAGAAGTCTTCAATTCGTGTTCCGCACATCACAACCTTGATGCGCCCGTACGGCGTCACGACGGACCCGCTGTCCGATCGACATCCGCCGCTGCGGGCCATGCTGGGCCTCACGCCGTACGGAAGGAGCACCTGATCAATGGCCGAGATGGACGTGGCACTCAAGGACGCGCTGCAGGTCGAGGGCGCGATCGCGGTGGCGATCGTGGACTGGACCAGCGGCATGGCGCTCGGGACGGCGGGCGGCGGTTTCGGCTTCGACGTGTCCGTCGCGGCCGCCACGAATACCGAGGTGTTGCGCGCGAAACTGCGTACGCTGGAAATGCTCGGAATGAACGAGAAGGTCGAGGACATTCTCCTGACGCTGGACACGCAATATCACCTGCTCCGGCCGGTCACCTCGCCGGACGGTCGCGGCCTCTTCATTTATCTCGCGCTGCACCGCGACCGCGCCAATCTGGCCATGGCCCGGCATCGCCTGCGCGTCATCGAGCAGCAGTTGGAGATCTGACGATCCGAGGCCGGGCGCGCGGGGTGGGACCGGGCGCGCGGGGTGGGACCGGGCGCGCGGGGTGGGACCGGGCGCGCGGGGTGGGACCGGGCGCGCGGGGTGGGACCGGGCGCGCGGGGTGGGACCGGGCGCGCGGGGTCGGACCGGGCTCGCGGGGTCGGACCGGGCTCGCGGGGTGGGACCGGAAACTTAGCAGCCGCTCACGATCGGCCGCCCATGCAAAGCAGCCGGGATGAGGCCGGCTGCAACACTCTCACGCGCAACCGACCGGCCCACGCCGGGCACACGGGAGTGAGACCGGCGGCCCACGCCAAGCGGGCGCGAGTGAAAACGGCCGGGCCACGCCGGGCACGCGGGAGTGAGACCGGCGGCGCCTCGGGATCGGGCGGCCGCTACAGCATGGCCAGCCACTCGTCGATCGGGGCGGCCACCTCGGCCGGCATGCGGCGGGCCCAAGTGAAGTGGTTGACCCGGACGCCGTCGGCCGAGTTCACCCGCATCCGCTCGGCCTTGGCCGCCCGCTTGGCCAGCAGCGCCACCGCCCGCGGGTTGATCAGGTCGTCGCCCTCGATGTCGAGCATCAGCCGTGGCGTCTTCAGTTCGGACAGCGCGGACTCGTAGTCGAAGGCGTCACCGTGCAGGCGGAAACGGCCGTGGCTGGCCTCGTACGCCCAATCACGCATGACGGTGCTCGGCTGGCGCCCGCCGAAACCCAGGCGGTGGCCGGGCCAGTAGCCGAGCGTGCGCGTGACGGTCCGGACGACCCGGATACCGGCGTAGCGCTGCACGCGTCGCCGGGCCCCGAACTCGGCGCTGCACCAGCTGGTTCCGGTGGCGATGGTGACCACGGCGTCCGGCGCGACCGTGCCCGCCGCCGTCGACAGCAACGCCAGGGCGCCGCCCATGCTGTGACCGATGAGCACCACACGCTCGGAATCGCTCACTTCGGGCAGGGCGAACACGGCCGGGAGGTCCGTACGGATGATGTCGCTGTAGCCGAAGCGTCCGCGCCGGATCCCGGCGATCGGGCTCATCGGCTGGCCGCGATGCTCGACCCCGACGACCCGGCGCCCGGCCGCGGCCCAGACGTCGAACAAACGCGCGTAATACGACAGCGGCACGCCGAGCGCGGGCAGGAACACAACCGTGGTGGCCCCGTCGGTGTCCCCCGACGGCGGACGGACCTGATAGCCGATCGTGTGACCGTCAGCGGCCCGGACGACGCTGTTCATCATGATCGGGAGCGTACTGCGCGAACGCGAGCTGACCTACTGCGCGAGCATGAGCAAGCCGACTGCGCGAGCATGAGCGAACTGACCGCGCGAGCATGAGCGGGCCGACTGCGCGAGCATGAGCGGGCCGACTGCGCGAGCATGAGCGGGCCGACTGCGCGAGCATGAGCGGGCCGACTGCGCGAGCATGAGCGGGCCGACTGCGCGAGCATGAGCGAGCCGACTGCGCGAGCGCGAGCAGACCTACCGCACGAGCACGAGCGGGCCGACTGCGCGAGCATGAGCGAACTGACTGCGCGAACGCGAGCAGACCTACCGCACGAGCACGAGCGAGCCGACTGCGCGAGCATGAGCGAACTGACCGCCGAACGTGAGCGGGCCTACTGCGCGAGCATGACCGAACCGACCGAACGAACGCGAGCGAACCGACCGCGCGAGCATGAGCGAGCCGACTGCGCGAGCATGAGCGAACTGACTGCGCGAGCATGAGCGAACCGACTGCACGAACGCGAGTGGGCCTACTGCGCGGGACGGAGGTTGTCGGGCAGGGCGGCTCCCACGATCAGGCCGGCCCCGCTGGCGGCGGCGAGGGCGTCCTGCAGCACAAGCCGTTCTGGGCGGTCCTGGCGGCGGGCCAGCGCGGCCACGTCCTCGAACTCGGGCATCACCTGCAGCACGACACCGTCCCGATGCGCGACCTTGACCGGGATGCGCGTGTCGTGCACGGTCACGTCGGCAAACGAGCGTTCCAGGGCGACCTTTCCGCGCGGACTGTGCCGGACACCGAGCGTGCTGGTGTCACGGAAGATCTGATCGCGCAACGGGCCGGCCAGACCGGACGGACAGAGAACGCTCAACGTGTGCGCGGGCCGGCCCTTCTTCATCACGATCGGCACCAGCCACGCGTCCGAGGCGCCGGCGGTGAGCAAGCTGTTCAGGATGCCCGGCCACAACCGCGGGTCGAGGTCGTCGACGTTGGCTTCGAGGAGCACGGCCCGGTCGTCGGGTTCATCCCTCTCCACGATCTGCGCCGCCGGCGCGGCCTCGGCGCTGCTGATCATCACGCGTACGACGTTGGCGTGGCCCTCGGGGTCACGGGTGCCGGCTCCGATGCCGACCGCGTCCAGCGTCATCGGTGGCAGGGGTTCGCAGGCCCGGGCCAGGCTGCGCAGCAGGGCCAGCCCGGTCGGCGTGGCCAGTTCGCCGTCGCCGCCGGCCGACACCTGCCAGCCCTTGGCCAGCTCGGCCACGGCCGGCGCCGGCACCGGCAGGCGGCCGTGCCGGGTGCGCACGCTGCCCGAACCCAGCGCGACCGGCCCGGCCGAGACCGTGCTGACCCCGAGGTCGGCCAGGGCCGCGCAACACCCGACCACGTCGGCGATCGCGTCGAGCGCGCCGACCTCGTGAAAGTGCACGTCGTCTGGTTTGGTGCCGTGCACGCGCGCTTCCGCCTCGGCCAGGCACCGGAACACGGCGACCGCGGTGTCGGTGGACGATCCTGCGCGTTCGAGCATGTCGCGCACATCCCGCCAGGTCCGGTGCGGCGGGTCGTCGACCAGCGGCTCGACGTCCGCTTTGAGCGCACGCATTCCGCCGCGGGTCACTTCCCGTGCGCGAATCTGCACGGTTCCGCCCGACACGGCGTCCACCGCGGACTGTACGACCGTGAGCGAAGCGCCGGCATCGAGCAGCGCGCCCAGCAGCATGTCCCCGGCGATCCCGGCCGACGCGTCGACCCAGGCGTGACGTCTCACGGCCGGCCCGGGTCGACGCGGCCGGCAATCGCCGTGCTCAAGCTCGGATCGGCGACCGGGATGGAGGCCGCCGACGGCGGGGCGGTGGTCGGGGCGGCCGTGCCCGGCGGGGCGGTGGTCGGGGCGGCCCTGCCCGGCAGGGCGGTGATCGGAGCGGCCGGGCCCGGCGGGGCAGTGATCTGGGCGGCCAGGTGCCCGGCGCCGTAGCCGTTGTCGATGTTCACCACGGCCACTCCCGGCGCGCAGGCGTTCAGCATGGTCAGCAGCGCGGCCAGGCCCTCGAAGGCGGCGCCGTAGCCGACCGAGGTGGGCACCGCGACGACCGGGGCCGGGATCAGGCCGGCCACGACACCGGGCAGGGCGCCGTCCATCCCGGCCACGACCACGACCGCGCGGGCCCGGCGCAGCAGGTCGACGTGGCCGAGGATCCGGTGCAGGCCGGCCACACCGACGTCGACGATCAGGTCGGTGGCGCGGCCGAGGTACTGGGCGGTCAGGGTGGCCTCGCGCGCCACCGGCAGGTCGGAGGTTCCGGCGGCCACCACGACGACCCGGTCGCCGGTGGGCTCGGGCGGCTCCGGCGGCCACGCGAGCAGACCGGCCACCGGGTCGTGGAACGCGTCGGGCAGGGTGGCCAGCACCGCCTCGGCGTGCTCGGCGCCGGCGCGGGTGAAGAGCGTGACGCCCTCCGCCCGGTCACGCAGGGCGGTCGCGATGCCGGCCACCTGCTCGGGTGTCTTGCCCGCGCAGTAGACGGCCTCGGGATAACCACGCCGCCGGGTCCGATCCAGATCCAGTTCCGCGTACGACGTGAGATCGCCGCTCATCGGCCGGTCCCGAGCTCGGCCGAGGCCGTCGCACAGCTCGCGCAGAGGCCGGTCCCACGCTCGGCCGCCGTCGCCTGTCCACGCGCGCTCGGTGCGGCGAGCTGTCCATTTCCGCTCGGTGCGGCGAGCTGTCCATTCCCGCTCGGTGCGGCGAGCTGTCCATTCCCGCTCGGTGCGGCGAGCTGTCCATTCCCGCTCGGTGCGGCGAGCTGTTCGTTCGTGCTCGGTGTGGCGAGCTGTTCGTTCGTGCTCGGCGTGGCCAGGGAACTGCCCGAGGAAGCGGTGTATGCGCCGGTGAAAGCGCCCGACTGGATGCCGGCCAGGTCGACCGTCACGAACCGGAAGCCGGCGCCCGTCACGGCCTCGTGGATCTGCTCGCGCGTCGGCGAGGTGACGGCCCGCACCAGGTCGTCGGCGCTCAACTCGACCCGGGCGATGTCCCCGTGGTGGCGTACGCGAAGGTCGTCGAAACCCAGTCTCCGCAGCGCCGCCTCGGCCTGTTCGACCTGGCTCAGCTTGCGGGGACTGACGATCTCGTAGTGCGGGATTCTCGAGGCCAGGCACGGCGCGGCCGGCTTGTCGGCACACGGCAGGGCCAGGGCGCGCGCGACACGGCGTACGGAAAGCTTGTCGAGACCCGCATCGGCCAGCGGCGCCAGCACATGGTGGGCGGCGGCGGCCCGGGCACCGGGGCGGTCGTGACGGCGTACGTCGTCGGCGTTCTCCCCGTACGCCACGGCGTCGAGCCCGTACGCGGAAACGATCTCCGCCCCGATCCGCGTGAACAGCTCGTCCTTGCAGTGGAAGCAGCGGTCCGGGCCGTTGGCACGGTAGGCCTCGCGGGAACCCTCGTCGGTCTCGATCTCGACCACCGGCACGCCGATGTGCCGCGCCACGCCATGGGCCGCGGCCCGCTCGTCGGCGGCCAGGCTGGGCGACACGCCGAGGATCGCCAGCACCCGTCCGGCACCGAGCGCGCGGGCGGCCAGCGCCAGCAGCACCGACGAGTCCACACCGCCCGAGAACGCCACGCCCAGCCGCTCGACCCCGCGCAGACGCGCCGCGACGAGATCCGTCGCGCGTGCGAGATCCGTCACGCGGCCGGGATCCGTCACGCGGCCGGGATCCGTCACGCGGCCGGGATCCGTCACGCGGCCGGGATCCGTCACGCGGCCGGGATCCGTCACGCGGCCGGGATCCGTCGCACGGCCGGGATCCGTCGCACGGCCGGGATCCGTCGCACGGCCGGGATCCGTCGCACGGCTGGGATCCGTCGCGCGGGCGAGATCGGGAGCTTCCGGAATTGTCACGCTGTCATTGCACGCTGCCGACCCCGGGGGCTGGCAAGCGGTTGCCATTTGTTGCGGTTGCGAGGTGGCCGATCGGCCACGCTCAGCTAAATCGGTTGATGATGCCGGGCCGGAACGTGCACTCTGCGGCACTATGTCCTCCGACGTGGTCGCCCTGTTCGATCGTCTCGCGAGCTCGTACGACTCGGTGCTGCCGTTCTTCGCCTCGTTCGGCCGGCTGACGGCCGACCGTCTCCCGGCGCCGGCCCCGGGAGATCGCCTGCTCGACGTCGGTGCCGGTCGCGGCGCCGTCGCGTTCGCCGCCCGGTCGCGGGGTTACACGGTCACGGCCACCGACGCCGCGCCGGCCATGGTCGCGCTGCTCCGGCCCGAGCTGGACGCCCATGTGATGTACGCGGCGTCGCTGGACTTTCCCGACGGCACTTTCGACGTGGTCACCGCCGGTCTGGTTGTGCACCTTCTGGACGATCCGGCCGCGATGGTCAGCGAGGTGCGGCGGGTTCTCAAGCCCGGTGGCCTGTTCGCGTTCACCGTACCCGGGCGGGTGCCCGAGGGTTTCGAGTTCGCCGACGGCGCCAACGAACTGTTCGCGGCGTTCTCGGTGCATCTTCCGCCCGGCGGCGGCATGGGCGCGCCGTTCGACGAGCTCGAGGCCCTGGCCGGCTTCACCGACGTGACCGAGACCGACCTGCGGGTCGAGCTGCCGGTCGGCGACGCCGGAACCCTGTGGGAGTGGTTCCAGACGCACGGCTCCCGCAAGTTCTTCGACGACCTTCCGCCCGTACGCCGCGACGAGTTCCGCCGGCGCCTCCTCGACGACCTGAACCGCCGCGACCGCATCGTCCTGCGTCGTTACGCGTGGCTCTACACGGGTCGATCAAGCCCATTGACAAACGTTATGCCAACCGGAGTTGATCGCAACTAAAGCGGCCGGTGGCCCAGTTCCTCGAGTTCGAACTCGTCACCGCGGACCCCGGTCAGGAACGCTGCCCACTCTGACCGGGTGAACGCCAGCACCGGGCCGAACGGGTCTTTCGAATCGCGGACCCCGATGAACCCGTCAACCAGGGCCACCTCGACGCAGTTCGTCTCGGAACTGCTGATGGACTTGCGCCACCGGGCCGAACGGAAATCGGGCCGATGCATGACTCTCCACCTCCATGGATCAGTTCGGGTTCACCCCAAGCCCATCGTATGGAGTAAACGGAGTAGCGCTATGTCCAGCGACTGTCCGGAAGCCGACTGTCAATTAATCGCAGTCAATCACTTGTATTTCCCAGCAAAGTGCGCGCGGCGGCCCGCCGGAGCTTGCCCGAGGGCGTCTTGGGCAGCGAACCGGGCGGCAGCACGACCACCCGCGCCGGGCGGGCGTCGATCTCGGCGACCACGCGGGCGGTGACCTCACGGGCGATCTGCTGGGCGGCGCCCTCGTCGCCGGCCTGGCGTGACTCGGCCAGCACCGCGAACGACTCGCGGGTCACGCCCTCCCCGGCGAGCAGACGGACGGCGGCGACATTTCCCTCCCGTACGCCGGGAACCGCCCCGGCCGCCCGCTCGATGTCGGTCGGATAGATGTTGCGGCCGCCCATGATGATCACGTCTTTGCGCCGCCCGCACACCACGATCTGACCGTCGGCCAGGTACCCCTCGTCACCGATGTCGAGCCAGCCCTCGTCGTCGAGCGCCGATTCGTATCCGCCGGGCGTGATGTAGCCGTCGGTCACGGACTCACCCCGCAGCTGGATCCGGCCGACCTGGCGCTCGCTCAGAACCTTGCCCTCGTCGTCGACGACCCGCACCTCGACGCTCGGGTAGGGCCGCCCCAGCATCGGGATCTCGCGCCGGCCCGGTTTGGCGACGCGGTCGCGTTCGAGGGCCACCGGGTCGACCGCGTCGAGCGTCATCGGCTCGTTCACCTCGGACAGCGAGATCGCGAGGGTGCTCTCGGCGGCGCCGTAACAGCAGTTCACCGCGCCCGCGTCGAAGCCGAAGGGCACCGCGGCAGCGATGAAGGCACGCATGGTGGCCGGGTCGATCGGCTCGGCCCCGTTGCACGCGACACGCAACGTGGACAGGTCGAGGGTGCCCGGTTCGACCCGGGCCAGCTGGCGGGCCAGCACCGCCCACGCGAAGTTGGGCGCGGTCGTGATCGTGCCGCCGTACCGGCTGATCAGCTCGGCCCACAGCAGCGGACGGCCCAGGAAGTCGGCCGGCGTGACGCTGACCAGCTCGAGGCCGCTGAGCATGGGCAGCGCGAGGCAACCGATCATGCCCATGTCGTGGAACATCGGCAGCCACGAGACCATGACGCCGTCCTCGCCGCAGCTCAGATGCCGGCTGGAGTCGGTCAGGTTCGCATAGAGGTTGCCGTGCGTGATGCGGACGGCCTTGGGTTCGGCCGTCGAGCCGCTGGTGAGCTGCAGCAATGCCGGGCTGTCCTCGCCGGTGACGACCGGCACCGCGATCCCGCCGCCGGTTTGCGCGGTCGCCAGATCAGAGGGGCCGACATTCCTGATCCCGTACGCATCGAGGATCGGAGCCATCTGTTCGAAGGGCGCGCCGACCACGACCAGCTGCGCGTCGATCATGCGCAGGACCCGCAAGGTGTCGTCACGCCAGACGTTGAGATCGGTGCGTGGGGTGGGCTGGTGCAGCATCGTCATGCTGCCGCCGGCCAGCCAGATGCCCTGCGCCACGGGTGCGATCTCGGCCGGCTGGCCCGCCAGCACCGCGACCGCCTGCCCGGGCCGCAGCCCCGCCGCGATCAGCCCACCCGCGATGCGCCGGGCGTGCTGGTGCACCTCGGACCACGTCTGCCGGCTGGCCTCGCCGGGTTCCCCGGTGACCATGCCGGTGCGCGCCCGGCCGGCGTTCGCGATCACACCTTCGACGAAGCGACTCACGCGGCCTCCCACGCTGGACGGACCCGATCCGCCCTCACGCTACGCGGCCAGTCCCATGATCGTGTCTTGGCGCGGGGCGGTGGTCTGTGCCGCCAGCAATAAAACCAACCGGATGGTTGACTCGGGCTCGCGATTCGCCCTACGGTCTTTCCAACCAGCTAGTTGGTTTTATTGCGGCCGGCTGACGGCGATCACCACGAACACACGTTGAGGAAGACAGAGCGATGAAACTGACCGATTACCGCACGCTTGGGCGCACTGGACTTCGCGTCAGCCCGCTCGCCCTGGGGACCATGACGTTCGGGGATTCCTCGTGGGGCGCGGACGACGAGACCTCGACCGCGATCCTCGAGCGCTACCTCGAAGCGGGCGGGAACTTCGTCGACACCGCCAACGCCTACATGGGCGGGCGCTCCGAGGAGGTGCTGGGGGCGTACCTCGGCAAGAACCGCCACATGCGCGACCGGTTGGTCGTCGCCAGCAAGGTCGCGCTCAGCATGGACCCGACGGACCCGAACAACGGCGGCACGGGGCGCAAGGCCGTGCGGCGGCACATCGAGGACTCGCTGCGGCGTCTGGGCACCGACTATCTCGACCTCTACTGGCAGCACAACTGGGATCGGCACACGCCGCTCGAAGAGACCATGTCCACGCTTGACGATCTGGTGCGCGAGGGAAAGGTCCGCTACGTCGGGCTGTCCGACACGCCGGCCTGGGCAGTGGCGCGCATGGCCACCCTGGCCGAGTGGCGGGGCTGGACCACCGTCGCCGCCATTCAGGTCGAATACAACCTGCTGGAACGTACGTCGGAAGGGGAGCTCTTCGGCGTTGCGCCGGAACTCGGCCTTGGCGTCATGCCGTGGAGTCCGCTGGCCAACGGCGTGCTCACCGGCAAGTACACCCGCGACGACTCGAACCCGGACGGCGCCGGGCGGAGCATGTTCGTCGGCCGGCACCTGAACGAACGCACGTACTCGCTCATCGACGCGTTGCGCGAAATCGCCACAACGCGCAACACGACGGTCGCCGCGGTCGCGCTGGCCTGGGTCCGGCAGCAGCCCCTGGTCACCTCGACGGTGATCGGTGCGCGCACAATCGCTCAACTGGACGCCAACCTCGCATCCCTGGACGTCGAACTGAGCGAGGATGAGCGAAACGACCTGAGCGCGCGCACCACGCCCGACCTCAACTTCCCGGCCGGCTTTCTGCGGGCGTTCGGCGTTCCCGCCCAGCAGGGCACCACATCGATCAACGGAATCACCGCCGCTGCCCGGTAAGGCGTTTTGAGGAGAGCAGGAGGAGAGTGGTGTGGCGCTGTGAGGTGGTTCGGCGAACGCGGCGCCGCCCAGGACCGCGGCCCGGTGAAGCGGCACGCCACCAAGCCGCCCGATAGCATGCGTCGATGGATCGCACCGCGCTGGTCACCGGCGCCACCTCCGGCATCGGCCTGGCCACGGCCGCCGCGCTTGTGGCCAAGGGCTACCGGGTCCTGGGCACGAGCCGCCACCCGGAGAAGGTCGAGCAGCCCGTGGCGGGCGTCGAATATCTGCCGCTCGACCTCACCGATCCGGCGTCGATCGAGGCGCTGGCCGGGCCCCTGAAGACGGTCGACATCCTCGTCAACAACGCCGGCGAGAGCCAGTCAGGGCCGTTCGAGGAGTTGCCGGGTGAGGCGCTGAGCCGCCTTTTCCAGGTCAACGTCCTCGGTCCCGTACGGGCGGCGCAGTTGGCTCTTCCGGGGATGCGCGAGCGTGGCTACGGGCGGGTGGTGATGGTCGGCTCGATGCTCGCGTCGTTCCCGCTGTCCTACCGTTCGTCCTACGTCGCCACCAAGGCGGCCATCAAGGGGTTCGCCAACGGGGCGCGACACGAGTTTTCCCCGTACGGCGTCTGGCTGACCACTGTGGAACCGGGCGCGATCGCCACCGGCATCAGCCAGCGCCGCACCAGCTACATCGAGCCGGGATCGCCGCACCGCGCGGAGTACGAGCGCATGCTGGCCGCCCTCAACCGCAACGAGGCGGCCGGCGTCTCGGCCGAACGGGTCGCCGCCACCATCGTCACCGCGATCGAGGCCAAGCGGCCCCGCCAGCGCTACGCCGTGGGCAGCAACGCCGCCGTGGTCTTCCCGCTGCGGCGCCTGGCGCCCACGGCCCTGGTCGAGAAGCTCACCCACCGCCGCCACGACTTGTCCCGCTGACGATCGACGGCTGGTCGTCGGTGAATCCGGGGGTGGGCACGGGTTTGCCGAAGTAGTAGCCCTGGCCGTACTGATAGCCGAGACTTCGCAGGTAGGCCGCCTGCTCCGCGGTCTCCACGCCCTCGGCCACCGCGCGCAGGCCCAGGCCGTTGCTCACGTGGATGAGCGCGTCGACGATCACCGCCCGGCCGGGGGACTCGCTGATCTCGTCGACGAACGACTTGTCGACCTTCAGGACGTCGACCGGCACCGTGCGCAGCAGGCCCAGCGACGAGTGGCCGGTGCCGAAGTCGTCCAGGGCGATCAGCACCCCGGCCTCGTGCAGGGCCTCGACCGCCTCGATGGCCACGCCGCCGCCGAAGATGGCCGTCTCGGTGACCTCGACCAGCAGTGAGCGCGGTTCCAGGCCGTTCTCGGCCAGGATGCCGGTCACCACCGGGGCGAAGCCGGGTTCGCTGAGCTGGCGGGCCGACACGTTCACGCTGATGTAGCCGGGCGCGGCCGGGCCCAGGTCGCGCCGCCAGGCGGCCAGCTGGTGGCAGGCCGTGCGCATGACCCATTCGCCCAGCTCGACGATGAGGCCGTTGTCCTCGGCGACCGGGATGAACGCGACCGGGCTGACAAAACCACGGACCGGGTGGTTCCAGCGGACCAGGGCTTCGAAGGCCACCGTACGGGTGTCGCTCAGCCGGACGATGGGCTGGTAGACCACGTGGAAGTCGCCGTCCTCCAGGCTGTGCCGCAGGTCGGCCCCGAGCCGCTCGGCCGCCTCGGCCTGCTCGTCCAGTCCGGCGCTGTAGACGACCACGTGCCCGCCCGCCGCCTTGGCCGCGTACCGGGCGGTGTCGGCGCGCCGGACGAGCTCGGCCGCCGGCACGCCGGTGCCCGAGGAGACGCCGACCCGGGCGCTCAGCAGCAGTTCGTGCTCGCCCGCGTGCACCGGCCGGCGCACCAGGTCGGCCAGCCGGGCCGCGACCGCGTCGGCCTCGCCCGGGCGGGTGTCGCGCACCAGCACGGCGAACTCGTCGGCGCCCATCCGCGCCACCAGGTCGCCGTCGCGGACGGCGTCGCGCAGCAGCCCGGCCACCGCCACCAGGGCCTGGTCGCCGGTGGCGCGACCGAGCCGGTCGTTGATGTGCTTGAAGCCGGCCAGGTCGAGCATCATCACCTGGCCCGGCTCGACCGCCACGGCCGCGGTGGCCCGGCGCTCGAACTCGCGCCGGTTGGGCAGGCCGGTCAGGTCGTCGTGGGTGGCCTGGTCGCGCAGCTGGCGGGCCTGCTTGTCGACCCGGCCGATGTAACCGGACAGGCGGGTCGCGACCAGCACGAACAGGGCCATCGAGCCGACGGCGACGGCGAACCAGCTGCTCTGCACCTCGCCGCGCTCGCCCTGCACGATCAGCAGCGCCGGCACGAGCAGCATCGACCCGGTCAGCACGACCAGGCGGCTGCGGCCCAGGCGGTCACCCTCGGCGGCGACGGTCGTGACCGGGGAGGGGTGGGCGGCCGCGGCGGCCCAGAGCGCGTAAGCGAGCAGGTAACCGGAGTAGAGGAACGGCATGAGCTGCGCCGGCACCCCGGGCACGAGCGTCCAGACGACGTTCAGGGCAAGGGTGATGCCACTGCCGGCGGTCAGCATCCACAGGCTCGCCGTGCGGTGCCCGTGCCGCAGCAGGATGGGCACGATGACCGCGCACAGCAGCACGCCGACGGTCGGGGAGCCGGCCGTGGCGAGCCGGGCCGGCAGCGGAGTGGCCTCGTCGGAGAGGATCGGTTCGATCACCAGCGCCCAGTAGACGATGCCCACGGCGACGGCGATGATCGCGGAGTCGACGAGCGTGCCCGACCAGAGGGAGCCACGCTCGCGGGTGAGGCGGAACAGGGCGACGGCCATGACCGGCACGGCCGCGAGATAGCAGTAGTCGGACAGTGCCGGATACGCCGTGGCGCCGCTCATGCTCTGCCGGGCATAGGCGACGTCGCCCACGATCCAGACAATCAGCCCGGCGGCGAACAGGTACCACGCCGCCGCCGTACGGCTGCGCCGGGCGAAGACCACGATGGTGGCGGCCGACCCGGTCGAGATCAGGCCGGACAGCACCACCGGCGCCCAGCCGAAGGGCAGCAGGGGATAGGCGACCGTCGCCACGACCCCGCACGCGAGCCACACGGCCCACCACCGGGCGGGCAGCACATTCGGCACAGCAACACATTCGGCCGTCGGCCCGAAAAACTGAGTGACGCCGGGCCTCAGCGCAGGGCGTCGAGCATGCGGACGACCTCGGCCTCGTCGGTCGTCTCGCGGCCGCCGTCGGCCGTGCCCAGCGATGCCCCGCCGGTCTCGGGCAGCGTGCGCTTGGCCGAGGCGTGCACGGCCGGCACCCCGGTCCGCACGATCGCGCCCACGACCTCGGGCCGCACCCCGCCGCCGGCCATGATCTCGATGCGGCCGGCGGCCTCGGTGACCAGCCGCGACAGCGCGGGCAGGGCGTCGGCCACCCGGTCGGCCCCGGCCGAGGTCAGGATGCGGCGCACGCCGAGCTTGACCAGGTCGTCGATGGCCTCGGCGGGGTCGGGCAGGGTGTCGAACGCGCGGTGGAAGGTGACGTCGGCGCCCGTCTCGACGATCCGGCTCACCAGGTCGGCGTCGACCCTTCCCTCCCGTACGGCCCCGATCACCACCCCGGACGCACCGGCGGCCACCGCATGACGTACGTCGGACAGGGTCGTCGCCACCTCGTCGGGGGAGTAGTCGAAGCCGCCCGGCCGCGGCCGCACCAGAACGTGCACCGGCGGGATGCCCGGGGTCGCCACGGCCGCCTCGATGAACCCGATCGACGGCGTGACCCCGCCCAGCGGCAGCGCCGAGCACAGCTCGATGCGATCGACCCCGGGACGCGCGGCCACGGCCAGGCCGTGAGCGTCCTGAACAGCCAACTCGAAGGCAACCATCAGGGCGCGGTCTCCAGTTGTTCTCAGGGGCGGGCACGAACGGCGATCATTATCTCAGACCGCCCTGTTCCTGGCGGACCGCCTTCGCCAGCAGTTCGTCGGTGGCCTCCCACAGGCGCCGCTCGCGGTCGCGGTCGACGGCCTCGGGCTTGACCTGGGACAGCCGGTCGCGCACGACGAAGGCGCCGTCGCGCAGCTGGGACCACTTGGCGTCCAGGGCCATCGACGCCAGTTGAGGTCCCGAGCTCTTCGGGGTGGCGACGCCGGGGATGCGGGCCAGGGCCCGGGCGACGCGCTGGGCCGCCTCGGGGGCGTCGCGGCCGAGCGAGGTGCCGGGCATCCAGCCGGGCTCGAAGACCGAGACGTTGATGCCGTCGCCGACCTGGCGCTGCAGTTCGTGGGCGTAGTAGAGGATCGCCAGCTTCGCGTTGGAGTAGGCGACGCCCGAGGCGGTCATGCCGGGGCTGGTGTCGCCGGTGGCCGGGCGGGCGATGTCGAGCGGGTCGGACCACTCGGCCGCGGGCACGCCGAGCATCCGGCGCCAGATGTTGGCGTGGTAGGTGTTCGAGCCGAGCAGCACGATGCGCGCGGGCCGCGCGAACACGTCGCGCAGGTCGGCGATGAGCTGGGCGTGCGCGAGGTAGTTGACCGCGAACGTCAGCTCGTACCCGTCGGCCGAGGCGTTGCGGGTGTCGCTGTTCATCGCACCCGCGTTGGCGACCAGGGCGTGCAACGGGCGGACGGCGCCGGACCCGAGCAGATTCCGTACGGTCGTGGCCGCGGCCCGCACGTCGGCCAGCCGGGACAGGTCGGCGCCGATCTCGTGGACCGTCGCGCCCAGCCGGCGGGCCTCCTCCGCGATGTCGGTCAGCGCCGGCCCGGGACGGCCCACGAGCAGCAGGTCGGGGCGGGTGGCCTTCGGGCGGCCCGCCATGGCGAGAGTGGTGGCGCGGCCCAGGCCGCGGGTCGGGCCGGTGATCAGCACGGTTGTCATGTCCTCAGCCTGAGCCGGTCGCCGGCGCTCAGGCAGGCGTTCGGTTTTCGTAGGACTGCCAGGGCCAGGACAACCGCCGGGCCGGGCGCGCAGACTCGGAGGCATGGAGTCGTGGGAGTTCGGCCGGATGCTGCGCCGCTGGCGTGACCGCGTGACACCCGAGGCGGTCGGGGTGCCGGTGGGCCGTCGCCGCCGGGCCAGCGGGCTGCGGCGCGAGGAACTGGCCGGGCTGGCCGGCATCTCGGCCGACTATCTGACCCGCCTCGAGCAGGGCCGCGCGACCGCGCCCTCGGCCCAGGTGGTGGAGGCCCTGGCCCGGGCCCTGCGGCTGTCCGATCCCGAGCGTGACCTGGCCTACCAGCTGGCCGGGCACGCCGCGCCCGGCCTCGACGTGGTGTCGTCGCGGGTCACGCCGAGCGTGCAGCGGCTGCTCGACCGGCTCGCGCACACCCCGGTCGTGGTCTACGACGCCACGTGGACGCTGGTGCTGGCCAACGCGCCGTACGACGCCCTGATGGGTGACACGACGACGTGGAGCGGCCTGGAACGCAACGCGATCTGGCGCAACCTGCTGGCCCCCAACCCGCGGGTCGTGCACACGCCCGAGGAGCAGGCCGAACACGTGCAGCGGCTGATCGCCGACCTGCGCCTGACCGCGTCGCGCTACCCGGCCGACCGGGCGCTGCGCCGGCTCGTCGGCGATCTGGCCGCCGCCAGCCCCCGCTTCGCCGAGCTGTGGGACTCCGACGTCCCGCCCCCGTCCCCCGACACGTCCAAGCGCAAGGTGATCGACCACCCGGCCACCGGTCGCCTCACGCTCGACTGCGACACCCTGGTCGTCGCCCTGGACGACCTGCGCATCACCGTCTACACGGCCGAGCCGGGCACCGAGGACGCCGACCGGCTCGCGCTGGCCGTCGTCCTCGGAACCCAGGCGCTCACCGCGGGTTGAGTTGCCACCGACTGCCATCTGTGGTGCGGTCGAGCGATGTGGGAACCGGTGGTTGACGTCAACCTGCTCGTGCGCCGGTCGGCCGACGAGGCGTACGAGGCCTTCGCCGACCCGTCCCGGATCAGCCGGTTCTGGCTGGCCAGTTCGTCCGGCCGGCTGGAGACCGGCGCGAAGGTCCACTGGATCTTCAAGATCGCCGGCGCCGAGACCGGCGTCGAGGTGGTCGCGGCCGAACCGGGCAAGCAGCTCGACCTGCGCTGGGACGGCGGCCAGCCGGTGACGCTGACCTTTGAGGCGCGCGGTGAGCACTGCCTCGTCGGCGTGCGGGTGACCGACTTCGGCGACGACGAGCCGGCTGCGGTCGCCGTCGAGACCATGTCGGGCTTCACGCTCGTGCTCGCCTCGCTCAAGGAGTATCTGGAGCACGGCATCGAGGGCGACCTGATGTACGACAAGTTCCCCGACGCCGAATACTCCGACCGCTGACGTCTATTCGTTGCGGGCCACCTCCGGGCCGGTGATCTGGCGCAGCAGGGGCAACGTCAGGCTGATGACGCCCAGCGACGCGGCCAGGCCGGCCAGCACGGTCGCGTAGAAGGCGAAACCGGGCGGCTGCAGAGACATGTCCATCTGGGCCCGCAGGAACAGATGGGCGGCCAGCAGGCCCGCGCCCAGCGCCACGGCCGAGGCGGCCAGCAACGGCGTCACGCTTTCGAGGGCGACCACCCGGCGCAGCGTGGCCAGGGGGACGCCGGCCAGGCGCAGCATGCTGAACGGGCGCCGGCGTTCGCTCAGGCCGCCCGCGATGCTCACGGCCAGGCTGCACCCGGCGATGGCCAGGCTGGCCAGCACCACCACCTCGGCCAGGCGTTTCCAGCCGTTGAACACCTTGGCGTCCTCGGCCCGGCCCTCGACCTCGGTGTAGGGCGGGATGAAAGCGGGTTGGGACTTCTCCAGCGTCGTCCTCGCGCGGGCCACGGAGGCGGGAGTGCCGTCGGTGAGCGTGATGATGGACTGCGCGCGCAGGTCGGAGAGCTCGGCCGCGGTGATGTCGGCCGTCGTCCACGTGCCGGTCCAGCCGGCCGGGCCGCGCACGTCGTGCCACGTCCACGCCACGTCGGCGCCCGGCGCGCACCGGCTGTCGGTGGGCAGGCGTGCGATGTCGGCGCACGCGGCGAGCGTGGTCGGCCAGCCCCACTCACCGATCGGCACCTCGGGCGCCTTCAAGGAGCCGGGCGGTATGCGGGTCACCACGATGTCCCGTACGCCGGAAGTGGTCTTCAGATCGGCCGGAACCGGGTCGCCGGCGGGGGCGTGCTCGTCGTCGCGGAAGAACGTGATGAGCATCGAGCGGTCGGCCTCGGTGGCGTCCGGGCTGCGGTCGGCCGAGATGCTGCCCATGATGCCGACCGCGACCGTCGTCACGAACAGCGCGATCACCAGCCCGCTCACCGAACGGAAGCCGGCCCGCGGGTTCGCGGCGAGGCGGCGGGCCGCGATCAGCGACGCCGTCCCGCCCGCGCGGCCCGCGACCAGGCGGGCACCGGCCATGGTGAGCCACGGCCCGGCCACGAGCAGTCCGATCATCGTGACGAAGATGCCCGTGAGGTAGGCGGCGACCTGCTGGTTGGTGGTGTCGGGGCGCCGGCCGATGAAGTACGCGAGCTCGGCCAGCCCGAGAACCAGCGGGACGACGCGCCAGGCCCGGGGCGGGCGCGGCCGGACCCGGCGGGTGACACCGAGCGGCGAGATCCGCACCCGCCGCAGGGTCACCAGCGCGGCCACGACAGCCAGGGCGGGGACGCCGAGGGCGACGGTGAGCACGACCGGGACGGTCAGCGCCAGGTCGCCCGGGAACATGGGCGCGCCTGTCAGCGGGATCGTCGCCACGGCGTCGCGGGCCGCGAGGAAGACCAGGAAGCCGCCCAGGGTGCCCGCGACGGCCGACACCGTGGCCTCGACCGCGGCCACCAGCGCGACCTGGCGGGGTGTGCCGCCGACCAGGCGCATCGCGGCGAACCGCTGCTCGCGGCGGGTGGCCGACAAGCGGGTGGTGGTGGCGATGAGGATGAACAGCGGGAAGATGAGCGCGGCGGCCACCACCGACAGGATCAGCTTGACCCCGTTCGGGTCGACACCGCGGAAGCAGCTGCCGGAACAGGACGACTGGTTCCCGGTCGCCAGGGCGCCGACCCGGGCCACGCCGGTCCGCCGGGAGAGCTCGGCCGGGGAATAGCCGGCGACCGCGATCAGGGAGTCGGGCGCGGGCAGGGCCTCCGGGCCGAGCAGACCGGCGAGCCGGCCCGGGAAACGGTCGCCCAGTTCGTCAGCAGGGGTGGTCCGCAGCTTCTCGGCCAGCGCGGGGGAGGCGAAATATTCGCCGGCGGCGGGCAACCGGTCGAGGCCCGGCGGGATCGGCGACTGCGGGCCGGAGGCGGCGAGGTCGACCCGTCCCAGCACCTCACCCTGCACGATGTCGGTGCGCAGCTGCCACCACAGGGGATCGGGCCCGTCGGCGGCGTTCGCGGCGGTGGCCGAGTTCATCCAGCCGTAGCGGTCGGCCTGGGCGGTCACGCCGCCGAGACCGGTCAGCGCGGCCAGCAGCATGCCCACGCCGAGCGCCATGGCGACCGAGATGACGACGAGCCGTACGGCCGCCTCCCGGCCCCCGGCCAGGGTGAGGCGCAGCCCGAAGCGGATCATCCGACGGCCTCGGCGGTGAGGGCGAGCACCTTTCCGTCGCGCACGATGACTTCCCGGTCCGCGTACGCCGCGACGCGCGGTTCATGCGTGACGAGCACGACCGTGGTGCCCTCGTCGCGGGCCGAGCCCACCATCAGGTCCATCACCTGTTCGCCGGTGAGCGAGTCGAGCGCGCCGGTCGGCTCGTCGGCGAACAGCACCCGCGGCCGGGCGACCAGGCCCCGCGCGAGCGCGACCCGCTGGGCCTGGCCGCCGGACAGCTCGCCCGACGTGCGGGCGCCCAGCCCGTCGAGACCGAGCCGCCCCAGCCAGGCGCGGGCCTCGGTGAGGGCCTTCGACCGGCGTACGCCCGCCAGCAGCAGGGGAAGCGCGACGTTTTCCTCGGCGCTCAGCTCGGGCACGAGCTGTCCGAACTGGAACACGAAGCCGAACCGGTCGCGGCGCAGGCTGCTGCGCTCGGTCTCGCTCATGGTGTCGACCCGCCGCCCGTCGAAGTGGATCTCGCCCTGGCCGGGCACGAGGATGCCGGCCAGGCAGTGCAGCAGGGTCGACTTGCCGGAGCCGCTGGGCCCCATCACGGCCAGGATCTCGCCCTCGCGCACGGTGATGTCGGCGCCGCGCAGGGCGGGGGTGGAGCCGAACGAGAGGTGCAGGTCATGGGCCTCGAGCAGTGTCATTGTGATCTGACCTCCTGGGCGAGCGCGTCGAGCCGG
This sequence comes from Paractinoplanes ovalisporus, assembly GCF_016834655.1. Classification (GTDB taxonomy): domain Bacteria; phylum Actinomycetota; class Actinomycetes; order Mycobacteriales; family Micromonosporaceae; genus Actinoplanes; species Actinoplanes ovalisporus. The sequence continues at coordinate 414,971 of NZ_JAENHP010000001.1, read as the reverse complement.
GCGGCGGTGAGGTCGATCCAGCGCAGGTCGGCCTCGATGTGGAACAGGGCGTGGTCGGCCAGCAGCGAGTCGACCAGGCTGCCGCTGCGCTTCACCGCGGTCAGTTCGCGCATGCGCTGCATGTGGGCCGCCCGCTGGGTGTCCAGATAGTGCTCGGCGGGCCGGTCGAGCAGCAGCGCCAGCGTCACCTTGGCGAAAAGCACCGTCTGCAGGTGGGGCTCGGGCGCGACCGGTTCGGTGAGCCAGGTGTCTACCTCGGTGGCGCCGCGGTCGGTGATGACGTAGCGCTTGCGGTCGGGGCCGGCACCCGCCTCGAGGTCGCTGATCACGACCTTGCCGTCGCGGGCGAGGCGGCTCAGCGTCGAATAGACCTGGCCGAACGACAGGGGCTTGTCGCGGCCGAAGAACGCGTCGTAGTCGCGCTTGAGGTCGTAGCCGTGGCGCGGCTCGCGTTCGAGGAGCCCGAGAAGGGTGAGCGGCACTGTCATGCCGCCCACTATACGCCGAGAGTATACGCTGAGAGTAGACCCGTTCTTCAGAGCTTGAACGTCAGCACGAGCGGGTCGGGTGCGCCGAGGCTGCCCCGGGCGTACCGGATGGCGGTGTCGTCGGCCCAGGCCAGACCGGAGAGCGTCTCGCCCTTCATCTCGGGGGTCTCGAAGGTCTTCGTCGTCTCGCCGGTCCGCGCGTCGAGGACGACCACGCGCTGGCTGCGCTTGTCGCCGGCGCGGGTGGTGACCAGGGCGGCGACGTGATCACCGCCGGGGGCGAGGGCGTAGTAGACGTCGGAGCAACCCTCGATGGCCGGGCGGAACTTGTGGAGGCGCTCGCCGGTGATGTCGAGGATCTCGAACGAGCAGGTCTGCCCGAACTCGGCCGGCCACTCGACGATGCGCGCCGTGGTCGCCTGCATCCCGAAGTACGGCACCTCCCAGCCCTCCATCGCGGTGCTCGGCGTGCCCTCCTCCAGCCCCCCGGTGGCGATGTCGTAGCGCGCGAACACCGGCCGTACGGAATTGTTCTCCTCCTTGAAGTGCCACCAGAACAGCGTGGTGCGGTTGCCGGTCATCGGCACCGAGCGGCTGGCGTAGGAACCCGACTCGGGGAGGGGATGGTCGCTGGTCACGCGGCCGTCGGCGTCGACCACGACAACGCGCCGGTCCTTGTCGCCGTAGCCGATGGTGGCCAGCCCGCCGCCCGGCAACGGGGCCGGGCCGAGGTAGGTGCCCTTGTCGAGGCCGGGCGCGGTCTCGGGTGCGGCGACCACGGCCGGGCGCCCGTCGACCGTCCGCAGCTGGGCGGTGATCTCGCCGCTCGACCCGGGCACGTGCGTCCCCGAGGGCAGCCCCTGGGTGGTCGGGGGAGCCTCGCGGTCGAGCCACAACCCGATCGGTCCGCCGCCGAACGGGTCGCCGACGATGTAGTCGCGGCGGGGGATCAGTTGCGGCACCACCGCGGCGAGGGCGGCCACCGTGACGACGGCGGCCGCGGCGGTGAGGATCGTGCGGCGGCGCCGGATGCGGCGGGCCCGGCGCAGCACGGCCGTCACGTCGTGGGGCCCCGGCGGGAGGCGGTCGGCGGTGGTCAGCACGGCGCGGTCGAGGTTGTTCATCACTTCTCCTCCAGGCTGACACGCAGCGCCGCCATCGCCCGGGACAGACGACTGCGGACGGTGCCCTCGGCGATCTCCAGCACGGCCGCGGTGTCCGCCGTGGACATCCCGAAGATGACCCGGCAGACGACCACGGCCCGGGTCGGGATCGGCAGCTCGGCGAGCGCGGCCACCGCCTCCCCGTCGCCGTCGGGCAGGGCCGCCTCGAAGACTGGCAGGCCGTGCTCGGTGTCGGGGAACGCGCGCTCGCGTCTCAGTTTGCGCCGCCACGAGGTGGCCCAGTTGAGCCCGACCCGGAACACCCAGCCGGCCGGGTTGTCGGCGACGGACACCTGCCGCCATCGCACGTAGGCCCGGGCCATCGCCTCGTCGGTCGCCTCGCGCGCCAGGTGCACGTCGCCGAGCGCGACCGCCAGCGCGCGGTAGACGCGGTCGGCCGTGGACGCGTAGAAGGTCTCGAACGAGCCGCCGGCCCGTCGCCCCTCGCGCGGCTCCGACACGATGTCAGTGTCCATGCCCCTAGACGCGCGAGGGACCCCGTACGCTCCCTCGCCGGTCAGAAATCTGTGCCGCGCGAGACTTTCTCCCAGACGTCCAGTTCGGCCCGTACGGCATCGAGGTGCGTGACGATGCCGTCGACCGCGTCACCCCCGAGCGGCAGTCGCAGCGGCGTGACCTCGGCGTCGAGGGCGGTCAGGATCGCGGCGGCCGCCTTGGCCGGGTCGCCGGGCTGGGAACCGTCGACCCCCTTGATCATGGTGCGGGTCGGGCCGACCGTGGATTCGTACGCGGGAAGGCTTTGGCTCTCGACCAGGCTGCCGCCCGAGAAACTGGTGCGGAAGGCGCCCGGCTCGACGACCAGCACCCGGATCCCGAGCGGGCCCACTTCGGCCGCGAGCGCCTCGGAATAGCCCTCGAGCGCGAACTTGGTGGCGCAGTAGGCGGAGAAGCCCGGGTAGGCCAGCTGCCCGCCCATGGACGACATCTGCACGATGGCACCCGACCCGCGCTTGCGCATGCCGGGCAGCACCGCGCGCACCAGCGCGGCCGGGCCGAAGACGTGCACCTCGAAGATCGACCGCAGCTCGTCGTCGGTGGTCTCCTCGGCGGCGCCGACCTGACCGCGGCCGGCGTTGTTGACCAGCACGTCGATCCGGCCGTAGCGGCGCTCGACATCGGCCACCACCGCGGCCACGGAATCGGCGTCGGTCACGTCGAGGCGTACCGGATCGATCTGGTCGGGGTGGTTCGCGGCCAGCTGGGTCAGGGTTTCGGGGCGGCGGGCGGTGGCCACGACGACGTCCCCGGCGGCGACGGCGGCCTCGGTGATCGCGCGGCCGAAGCCGCTGCTCGCGCCGGTGACGAGCCAGACTCGTTGTTCAGACATGCGTCCAGCCTGTCGCCATGGGCGGATCGCCGTCCAAGACCTTCTGTGATAACCGTTGGGCATGGACGCGCATCTGCGGGATCTGCGGTACTTCCTGGCGGTCGCCGAGCACCTGCACTTCACCCGCGCGGCCGAGGCGCTGTTCGTGAGCCAGCCGGCCCTGTCCAAACAGATCCGCGCGCTCGAGAAACAGTTGCGCGTCAGCCTTTTCGAGCGGGACCATCGCGACGTACGGCTGACGACCGCCGGCGCCGCACTGGTGCCGCACGCGCGGGCGGTGCTGGAGGCGTGGCAGTCGGCCGAGCGGGCCCTGGTGGCCGCGGCCTCGACGTTGGTCGTGGGCATGAGCACCGCACCGGGGCGGGGGCTGCTTCCGGCCGTACGGGCCCGGCTCGGTTCCGGGGTTTCCCTACATCTGCGGCAGATCCCATGGTCCGACCCGACCGGTGGCCTGGCCGGTGACGAGGCCGACGCCGCGTTCGTGTGGTTGCCGCTGCCGTCGCCCAGCCGCTACCGCTGGCTCCCGGTGGCGACCGAACCGCGGCTGGTGGCGCTCCCGGCCGCGCACCGGCTGGCCGGCCGGGAACGGGTCGACCTCGCCGATCTGGCCGACGAGCCGTTCCTGACCCTGCCGGCCGCCGCCGGGCCGCTGCGGGACTTCTGGCTGGCGCTGGACGAACGGGCGGGACGGCCGGTGGTTGTGGGGGCCGAGATCGCCAACACCGAGGAGGCGGTCGAGGCCGTCGCCGCCGGGCTGGGCGTCTGCCTGATCGCGGCCGGCAACACCTCACTGGTCGCGCGGGACGGCGTGGTCGTGCGGCCGGTCGACGGTCTGGCGCCGAGCCGGCTGGTGCTGGCCTGGCGCCGCGACGACCGCCGGCCGTTGCTGGCCACGCTTGTGGAGGCCGTACGAGGTTTGGTCAGGGCCGGAGCGTCAGGACCTGAGGGCCGGTCGGGGTGATGGCGACGGTGTGCTCGGAGTGGGCGGTGCGCGAGCCGTCGGCCGAGCGGATCGTCCAGCCGTCCTGGTCATACTTGATCTTGTCGGTGGTGGCGCACAGCCAGGGCTCGATGGCGACCGTCAGACCGGGGTCGAGGCGCATGCCGCGGCGGGCCCGGCCGTCGTTGGAGATGTGCGGGGCCTCGTGCATGGTGCGGCCGATGCCGTGCCCGCCGAACTCGTGGTTCACGCCGTAGCCGTAGTCGCGGGCCACCGCGCCGATGGCGGCCGAGATGTCGCCGATCCGGCCGCCGGGCTGGGCCGCCTTGATCGCCGCGTCGAGGGCGACCTCGGTGGCCTCGATCAGCTTGAGGTCGGCCGGGTCGGGCGTGCCGACCACGAACGAGAGGGCCGAGTCGGCGTTCCAGCCGTCGATGCCCAGCGCCATGTCGATGCTGAGCAGGTCGCCGTCGCGCAGCACGTAGTCGTGGGGCAGACCGTGCAGCACGGCGTCGTTGACCGACAGGCAGAGCACGTTGCGGAACGGGCCGCGGCCGAAGGAGGGGGCGTAGTCCCAGTAGCAGGACTCGGCGCCCCGCTCCTTGATGCGCCCGCGGGCGTGCCGCTCGATGTCCATCAGGTTGACCCCGACCGCGGCGACCCCGCGCAGCTCGGCCAGCAGTTCGCCGACGAACTGCCCGGCGACCGCCATCTTGGCGATCTCCTCGGCACTCTTGAGCTCGATCACAGGGGTCCTCCTCGGTGCGTTCGGTATTTTTATACCAGGTATTTTTATACCACGCGCTTCGGGGGTAACCTGCTGGCATGGTTCGTCAGCCACTCACCGCCGAACAGATCGCCGCTGGTCAGCGTCTCGGGGCCGCCCTGCGCGCGGCCCGGGGCGACCGCAGCCTCGTCGAGGTGGCGCTGGCGGCCGGCATCTCACCCGAGACGCTCCGCAAGATCGAGGCCGGCCGCCTGCCCGCGCCCGCGTTCGGCACGGTGGTGTGCGTGAGTCAGGCCCTCGGCGTCCCGCTCGGCGACCTGGCCGAGGTCTGGCTGGCCGACATGCCGGTGCGTCAGGCCTCCTGACCCGTTCTCACATGTACTTCTCTCCCATGTGCTTCTCGAACCAGGCCAGCATGGGGCTCGAGTCCTTCGCGAAGCGCAGATAGCCGTCCCAGCGGCGGGTCGAGCCCTCGATCCAGAGCAGTTCCTTGTCGGCGATCGGGATGTTGTCGTACATGCCCTGGACGTCGCTGGGCCGGGTCAGGATGTCGTCGCGCACCTGGTAGAGGAAGGTCGGGACGCGCACCGACCGGGCCGTCTCGACCGGGGCGAAGTCGTCGAGCGGAATGCTGGTGTGGCGGCGGATCAGCTCGCCCAGCGTCTCGATGTGATCGGCCGCCGTGAGCCCGGCCAGCTCCAGGGAGCGTTCCAGCGTGACCCGCACCGTGAGCGGCTGTGGGGCGACCATGCAGCGCACATCGTCGAACGCCTCAGGGGCGAGCTGCATGGCGGCCATGGTCGCGTTGGCGCCCATGCAGCGGCTGAACAGGCCGATGGCCGCGCCTTCCAGATCGGGGCGGGAGCGCGCGTACGCCAGGGAGCCGAGCACGTCGCGGGCCACGTATCGCGCCGCGGTCACTCCGCCGTTGGCGGCGCCGCTGTGGCCGAAGTTGCGCATGTCGTAGGCGAGCACGTGGTAGCCGGCGTTGTGCAGGATCTTGTAGTCGGGGATGAAGTTGACCTCGACGTCGTTGCCGGAGGGCGCCCAGATCGAACGCCACGGCTCGAGGTGCGAGGGCAGCCCGGCCCGGGTGAAGCCGAGCGGGTGGTTGGCGATGACGACCCGGGTCGCGCCGGGCGCCGGGATGAACCAGCCCTCCAGCGGCACGCCGTCGAGGGACGGGAACGTGACGTCTTCGTAGGCCAGGCCGGCCTCGGCCGGCGTGTGCAGGATCGGCGAACGCTCGGAGAGCGTGCCGAACCCGTCGGCCATCTGCTGCACGATGGTGTCGGTTTCCATGCCGACGACGTTCGCAGCGCGCATCGGGTTCACCGAGGCAAGGACGTTCATAGGTGTACGACTCCTACCCTGCGCGCCGCGGTTGTCACTAGCGTGAGCGAATGAGCATCAACGCACTCGGCGACTTCCTGCGCGCCCGGCGGGCCGGGATGCGGCCCTCCGACTTCGGCATGCCCGCGGGCGGGCGGCGGCGGGTGCCGGGGTTGCGGCGCGACGAGGTGGCGGTGCTCGCGGGCGTCAGCACGGACTATTACGTACGGCTGGAGCAGGGCCGCGAACGCAACCCGTCGGACGAGGTGCTCGGCGCGCTGGGCCGGGTGTTCGGGCTCGACGACGACGGCATGGCCCATCTGCGGCGGCTCGTGGGGTCGCGTGCACGGCCGGGGGAGTCGGCCGAGCGGGTCGCACCCGGGATGCTGCGCTTGCTCGAACTGTGGCCGAACACCCCGGCGCTCGTGCAGAACCGCTACGGCGATGTGCTCGCCTGGAACCGTCTGGCCGGCGCCATCCACCCGGCACTGGCGCGCGACCGCAACCTCTTGCGCGCCTTCTTCCTCGACCCCGACGAGCGTTTGCTGTTTCCCGAGTGGGAGCAGTCGGCCCGTACGGCGGTGGCGTGGCTACGCGCCGAGGCCGACCCGGACAGCGCGCGGCTGGCGTCGCTCGTCGGGGAGCTCACGCTGAAGAGCCGTGAGTTCGCCCGGCTGTGGGCGCGGCACGACGTGCGGGCCAAGTCGACCGGGCACAAGCGGTTCCGGCACCCGGTCGTGGGCGACTTCGGCGTCGACTACGAGACGTTCCGCCTGGAGGACGGCAGCGGGCAGACCCTGACCGTCTATCACGCCGCGCCCGGTAGCCCCGACGCCGACGCGCTAGCCCTGCTGGCCAGTCATGCTGTCACCGGTGTCGAGCGGCAGCCAGACCCGCATCGTTGACGGGCCCCGCGAGGCCCAGTCGTGGTAGGGGCGCAGGGTGAGGTCGGTCTTCTCGCCGGCCGGATCAAAGGCTTGCGTCCCGTACGGCCACCCGTCGTACCGCGCCGGCAGGATGCGGCCGGTGGCGGTGACCGTGCCGGGTTCGCCGGCGAGCGGGACCGACGGGTCGAGCCGCACGGCGTCGACCTCGGTGCCGGGCGGCAGGTCGACCGACTCCAGGCAGTAGACAACCGGGCCGCGCTCGACGGCGACACAGCCGCGGACGGCGTCGATGCGCGGGTCGGGATAGGTGAGGCGCGGCTCCACGGGCAGGTCGAGGCGGACGGTCTCGCCGGCCCTGAACTGTCGCCGGATCCGCAGCCAGCCCGGTGCGGCCGGTTCCAGCCGCGCGGTTGTTGCCGGTCGCGCGGCTGCTTCGGTCTGCGCGTTTGTTTCGGTCTGCGCGGCGTCGATTGCGTACGACGCTCCGGCTGCCCATGCGGGAACGCGCAACGTCAGCGTCCACGGCGTGGACAGCGTGCGGCGGATGTGGACGGCGATGCGGCCGCTGACGGGATAGTCGGTCTCGATGTCCAGCGCGATGTCACCGGTGTCGATCCGGGCCGCCGCGTACTGGTGGATCTGGACACCCGTGGCGTCAGTAGTGGCCAGATACGCGGCCAGGCTGGCGAACGTGCGGGACAGGTTGGTCGGGCAGCACGACACCGTGAACCAGGGCGCGCGCAGGTTCGAGGTCGCGCGCGGCACGATCTCGTCGTCCGGCGGCTCCACGCCGAGTGAGCGCTGGTGCAACGTGTTCGTATAGAAGAAGCGTTTTCCGTCGTCCGACGGCGATGTCGCGATGACGTTGAAGAGTGTGCGTTCGATCAGATCCGCGCACCGGACATCGCCCGAAGCGAGCAGAAGACGCCAGGCGAGCATGACCGAACCGACACTCGCGCAGGTTTCCGAATATGCGCGGTCGGGCGGCAGCACGAAGTCGTCACCGAACGCCTCGTCCTGGTGCCGCGCGCCGATCCCGCCGGTCAGGTAGACGCGCCGGGCGACCGTGGTGCGCCATTGCCGCGCGACCGCGTCGAGCAGTTCCTGATCGCCGGTCTCCACCGCGACGTCGACCGCGCCCGAGGACAGATACATCGCGCGTACGGCGTGACCGCGCAACACCGGCGCCGAACGCACCGGCACGTCGTCCTGGAAGTAGGACCGGCCGAACTCGATGTCGGACAGCACCTGATGTCCGCGCCGCTCGACGAACAACCGGGCCTGTTCGAGATAGCGCGTGTCACCGGTGACCCGATAGAGCTCGACCAGCGCCGGCTCGATCTCCGGGTGCCCGCACACCGACTCGATGCCACCCGGACCGAACACCTCGCACACGTGGTCGGCCGCTCGGATGGCCACCTCGACGAACTCGTCGCGGCCGACCGTGCGGGCGCGGGCCACGGCGGCCTGGATCAGATGCCCGTACGAATAAAGCTCGTGCCCCCACTCGAGATCGGTGTAGCGCGGCCGCTGACCGGGCCGGCCGAAGTTGGTGTTCAGATAGCCGTCCGGTTCCTGGGCCGTGGCCACCTGATGGGCGATCGCTCGGAACCGCGCGTCGATCGCCGGCTCCCCGGTGCGGCCGTACTCCCAGGCGAGCGCTTCCAGGTACTTGTAGATCTCGGTGTCGGAGAACTCCCGGCCGCGCCGCGAACCGGCGTCGGCCCCGGGCGAGAAGTTGCCGAGCCAGCCCGAACTGGTCAGCCAGTGCTCGACGTGGTCGAGGGTGGCCGAGCGGTTCACGCGCTGGCGGTCACCCCAGAAACCGGACCGGAACGAGACTTCGCCCAGCCCGAGCGGCCGCAACCGGCCGGACGAGGGCACAACGGGAGAGACGGCGGTGTCGGAAACAGTCACGGAGGCATCAACCCTTGAGAGCGCCGGACATGAAACCACGGACGTAATGCCGTTGCAGGGCCAGGAAAAACACGATGCAGGGCAGGGCCAGCACCACCACGCCGGCCTCGGTCGCGCCGTAGTCGACGATGCCCATCACCTGGCCGCGCAGGTTGGCCACGGCGAGCGGCAGCGGCACCTTGTCGGAGTCGCTGATCAGCACGAGCGGCGTGATGAAGTCGTTCCAGGCGGCCAGAAAGGCGAACAGGCCGACCGTGATGAGACCGGGCTTGGCGGCCGGGATCAGCACCCGTTGCAGGGCCCGCAACGACCCGCACCCGTCGATGAGCGCGGCCTCGCGCAGTTCGCCGGGAACGGCCTCGAACGAGATGCGCATCATGAACGTGGCGAACGGCAACTGGAACATGGACAGCACGAGCGCCAGCCCGATGAGCGAGTTCTGCAACCCCAGGCTGTTGAGCAGAACGTAGAGCGGGATGAGCAGGGTCGCGTACGGGACCATCAGGATGGCCAGGGTGAGCAGGAACAAAGCGTTGCGCCCGGGGAACCGGAACATCGCGAACGCATATCCGCCGGTGACCGAGGCGAACAGAGTGAACAGCACGGTCATGAGCGAGATGGCGAACGAGTTGAACAGGTACTGCGCGATTCCGGCCTGATAGTGCGCGAGTGTGTCGTAGTTGGCGAAGCCCCAGCCGTCGGTCTGCTGGGTGCCCGCGTGCGGGGCGACCGACGCCAGCGAGGCCCAGACGAGCGGGAACAGGAAGATGAGAGCCAGCCCGCCGGTGAGCACGTGCTGCGGGGTGCGGAGCAGAAGACGGGACATCACCGCTCCCTTCCGCGCAGGCCCCGGAACTGCACGATGTTCACCACGAGCAGGGCGGCCAGCACGAGGATGGACAGCGCGGCGGCCCGTCCCAGGTTGTTCTGGCCCTGGAACGCCATGTTGTAGATGAGCTGCACGATGGTGACCGTGCTGTTGTCCGGTCCGCCCTTGGTCAGGATGTAGAACTGGTCGAACGCCAGCAGCGACCCGGTGACGCACAGAATCGTGCACAGAGCGAGCGAGGGCCGCAGCAGCGGCAACGTCACGTGCCGGAACGTCTGCCACCGTCCGGCCCCGTCCAGACGCGCGGCTTCGTACACGTCGCCGGGAATGCTCTGCAGCCCGACCAGCAGCAGGAGCATGTAGAAACCGGCGAAGCGCCACACGATCAGCGCCACCGTCGACCAGAGCGCCGACCACGGGGTGCCGAGGAACGAGATCTGGCCGGGGATCGGGCTCGCCTGCGGTGAGTAGAGCGCGTAGAACAACAGCGACGCCGACGCGAGCCCGAGCGCGGAGGGCACGAGGAACGACGTACGGAGAATGCCGTTCCACCGCGACGACTCCTGCACGAGCAAGGCCAGACCTAGCGCGAGCACCAGCAGGATCACCGTGGTGAGCACCGTGTACTTCACGGTGAACCAGACCGCCGGCCAGAACAGGCGGTCGCTCACGGCGTCGGTGAAGTTCTCGGGCGCGTTCCAGCCGCGGTTGCCCGCGAACAGGCCCCAGTCCGAGACCGACATGCGACCGACCAGGCCGATCGGGGCGACGAAGAAGATGACAACGAACAGGGCGGTCGGCGCGGCGTACGCCCAACCGGTCAGCGCTGTGCGGGAGCGGCGCGCCGACCGGCTGGGCGATGACACCACCGCCGTTTTACTGGGCGAGAGAGTCAGTGAGCGCGGCATTGTCCTTGCCCAGGGTCGAGGGATCGCCGTAGACCTGATCGCGCACCAGAGTCATCCAGGGGCTGCCGGGTGCGTTGAAGGCCTGCTGGAAGTTGACGGCCACCGGCGTCTTGCTCTGCGGCGAGGCGGCCACCTTGTTCACCGTGACGACCCGCGGGTCCTTCTGCGAATACTTGTTGTCGGCCAGGTCCGTACGGGAAACCGAACTGTCGTTGGCCGCGAGCACGTCGACCTGGGCCGCCTCGGAGGTCATCCAGGACAGGAAGTTCCAGGCCTGCTCGCTCTTCTTCGAGTCCTTCGAGATGCCGATGCCGTCGCCGCCCACGAACGTCGAGGCGCCCCCGTTGACGCCCGGGATCGGAACGACGCCGACATCGACCGTCTTGGCCGCGGTCGAGAGCAGCGTGGCCGGGTACGGCATCACGCCGACCTTGCCCTGCTGGAACGCGGCCACCCAGGTCGCCCCGGTCTCGTCCTTGGCGCCGGGCGCGATCGCCCCGGCCTCCTGCAGCTCACGCCACGTCGCGTACACCTTCTGCGCGGCCGTGCCGTCGAGCCGGGACTGGGTGCCCTCGGGGTTCATGACCTCTTCGCCGCTGGCCCAGATCATCGGGAACCACGTGAACACGTTGCAGCCACCGCAGTTGCCGCCGAAGTAGGTGCCGAAGACGCCCGGCTTCTTGAGTTTCTGGATGGCGAGCGCCTGCTCCTTGAACTCGTCGATCGTGGTCGGCCCCTTCTCGGGGTCGAGCCCGGCCTCCTTGTAGAGCTTCTTGTTGTAGAAGATCACCGAGAGGTCGAGGACGAACGGGAGCACGTACTCCTTGTCCTCGAACGTGCCGGCCTGCAGATGCCCCTGGTTGATCTTGTCGGCGTACGGGAGCAGCTTGATCCGGTCGGTCAGGTCGGCGAACAGGCCGGCCTTGGTCCAGTTCGGAACGTAGACGATGTCGGCCGCGAACAGGTCGGGCAGATCGCCGCTGCCGGCCGCCGCACCCACCTTCGCGACATAGTCGTCGTTCGGGACGATGGTCAGTTTCACCTGGTTCTTGTGGCTCTTGTTGTACGCCTCGACGAGCGCTTTGGCCTGCAGCTCCAACGGTGCGCGCGTCCACAGTGCGAGTTCGGTGCCGTCGTCGGCGCCCTCGGCCGTGATGTTCCCGCCGCCGCTGCCGCCGTTGTCGTCGTCTCCGCCGCACGCCGCGACCGAGGCGAGCAGGCTCGCGATCGCGGTGACGGCCAGAATTCTGCGCATGCTCAAGGTGATCCTCCGGTTTCGTCGGATGAACCACGGGGAGTATGGTGACAGCTCATTTCGCCAGCTAGACCCGTTTCCTAGTCCGGGTGCCGGCTCGCCGAAAAGGTTTTCAGGAACGTAATCCGCCGGGTATTTTGCTGTCAAGCTCTGCGGGGAGGGGATCGAACTTGGTACGCGCGACCCTGCGCGATGTTGCGCGTCTGGCCGGGGTGTCGGTGGCCACGGCGTCCAAAGCGCTCAATGGACAGCCGCAGGTGCGCGCCTCGACGCGCGAACGGGTCATGCTGGCGGCGTCGCAACTCGACTTCTCGCCCAACGCGCTCGCGCAGGGGCTGATCACCCAGCGCACCGGCACGGTCGGGCTGCTCACGTCCGACCTGGAGGGCCGTTTCTCGATCCCGATCCTGATGGGCGCCGAGGACGCGTTCGGCACCGACCAGACATCGGTGTTCCTGTGCGACGCGCGCGGCGACGGCATCCGCGAACGCCATCACCTGCGCGCGCTGCTGTCCCGGCGGGTCGACGGGCTGATCGTGGTCGGCGCGCGCCCCGACAGCCGGCCCTCGCTCGGCCGGGATCTTCCGGTTCCGGTCATTTACGCGTACGCCCCCTCGGAGGACCCGCGTGACCTCTCGCTCGTGAGTGACAACGAGGGCGGCGGCCGTCTCGCGGTCGACCACCTCATCCGCTGCGGCCGCCGCAAGATCGCGCACATCACCGGTGACGCCTCCTACGGCGCCGCGCAGGACCGGGCGCGCGGCGCGCTGGCCCGCCTGACCGAGGAGGGCCTGGAGGTGGCGGGCGGCGAGGTGTGGTTCGGCATGTGGTCCGAGGCATGGGGCCGCGGCGCCACCCGCATGCTGCTGGAACGATGCCCCGACGTCGACGCCGTGTTCGCCGGCTCCGACGAGATCGCCCGCGGCGTGCTCGACGTGCTGCACGAGGAACGCCTCGACGTTCCGGGGCGGGTGGCCGTGGTCGGCTACGACAACTGGAACATCCTGGTCGCCAACGCCCGCCCGCCCCTGACCACCGTGGACATGAACCTCGAACAGCTGGGTCGGGTGGCCGCGCAGCGCTTGTTCGCGGCCATCGGAGGCACACTGGGTTCCGGAGTCGAGAAGTTCCCCGGCAAGCTCGTCACCCGCGAGTCCACCGCCCCGCTCCGCTGACCCACCGCCGTCTCTTCCCGGTTCAAGGGCGGTCGTGGAGGAACCAGGCATTGCTCCGGGCCAGGGAAAGGGCCAGCGCCCCGCGATCCGCCTAAAGGCTGCCGCCAACCGCCGACAGCTGGCCGGCGAGCTCCCAGGCCTCGTCGCCCGGGGCCGGTGGCCGGGACACGACGAACTGGAGCATGGTGCCCCACCAGGCGACCAGTTCGGCGCCGTAACGCTGGTTCCACTGCCACAGCGCGGCGGTCAGAGCCGTCCATCGGGTGGGGTCGCCGGCACCGTAGTAACGCAGCCACCCCGGAGCCAACCAGGGCCGGGGAGTGGGCAGCAACGCCAGGTGGACGGCGTTCGGGACGAACCATTGGCGCGTGCCGGTGAAGTCGCCCAGCATCGTTGTCACATGGGCCGCCAGCACCGGGTCTCCCAGCGCAGCGTCGTAGTCGTGGCGATCGGCCACCGGCGGATGGAACACCGACCACGGGTCCATCGTTGTGGCCGCCGTTTCGAGGGTGGCCACCTCTTCCGGAGACGGATCGCCGTGGATCTCCTCGGGGACGATCATCACCGGCCAGCGGCCGGTCTCCGGAACCAGGGACCGGGCGGCCTGCCAGGAAGGCAGGATCAGGCCGCTGTCGATGTCTTGGACAACGAGCGCGCCACCCACATCTTCCTCGACCGGCAGTCCGTCGAGCACGGTGCCCCGCAACAGGGCGGCGACGTCGGTCATCAGCGCAACTCCTCGGACCTCCGGCGGCTTGCCGTCCGATTATTCACGGGTTACCAGCACCACGGTGTCGAGGATCCGGTGCCAGTCAAGTTCGGTCAGGGGACGGCCGGTCAGCGTGCTCATCGCGGCCATGGCGTGCAGAAGCCGTTGCCGCACGAGGGTTTCCGTCTCGCCGCTGGTCCGCGCGAGGTGGTCGCTCTCGTCAGCGAACCGGGATGTGCGTGCGAGCCGGGCACTCTCGTCGGCGAACCGGGCCGTGCGCGCGAACTGCACGAGCGAATCGGGCAGCGCCGGTGGCTCCGGTGGTTCGTTCAGAGACAGCCGCACCCCCAGAACCTCCGCGAGCCGGTTGACGGCGGCCAGCGTGGGGTTGCCGCGGCCGTTCTCCAGATTGGCGATGTAGGGCACGGAAAGCCCGGCTTCGGCCGCCACCGAGGCGATGGTGCGGCCGCTCGCCACCCGCCGGTGCCGCAGGTGAGCCCCCAGCTCCTCTATCTCCACAGAACACATCTTGCCATGAGTTCTTTCTGTAGAATAGCTTCGGCCGGTGGACTTCCGGCGGCTGTGGCTCGCCACCACGATCGACTCGTTCGGATCGTGGCTGCTCGTCATGGCCGTGCCGTTGCAGGTCTTCGCGCTCACCGGCTCAGCCATGTCGACCGGGCTGGCGCTGGCCGTGCAGGCCGCCCCGGCCGTGCTGATCGGTCCCTGGGCCGGCGCCGCCGTCGACCGCTGGCCGCGTCGCACGATCGTCGTGACGGCCAACCTGGCGAGCGCAGGCGCGGTGCTGCTCATGCTGCCCGCGCATGCCGGCTTCGTGTTCGCCGGCCTGCTCGCCGAGAGCGTCGCGGTGTGTTTCCTGCGGCCGGCGCTGCGGGCGTTGACCCCGGGTGTCACCGATGACCTGGCCCGGGCGAACTCGCTCATGGCGTTCAGTGACAGCGCCCTGCGGATGGCCGGCCCGCTGGTCGGGACGTTCCTGACCGCCCGCGGCTGGTTCGAGGCCGTCGTGGTCACCGACGCGCTGTCCTATGTGGTCGCCGCTGCGATCGTCGCGACCATCACCGTACGGACGTCACCGGTGACATCACCCGACCGACCTCAGCTGCGCCGGGTCCTGAGCGCGCCGCTGCTGCGGGGCATGCTGGCCACCAGTTGGGTTTACTGGGCCGGGAACGCCGCCCTGACCGCGCTTCTGGTCCCGTTCACCGTCACCCGCCTGCACGGTTCGGGCGAGGCGCTGGGTTGGCTCATCGCCGGGCTCGGGGTCGGTTACCTCGCCGGTTCCGCGGTTTCCCGGCGCCTGCTCACCCGATTCGGCACCCGCGCCATCCTGACCGTCGCCTACACGACGGTCGGCCTGTGCTTCCTCGTCATGGTGAACGCCACCTCTGTGCCGGTCGCGGTCGTGGCGGCCACGGCCGCGGGCGTGCCCGGGGTCGTCGCCTCGATCGCCATCACCTACCGCGTCCAGGTCGACACCCCCGACGCCGCGCTGGGCCGGGTCGCTGCCACCTTCTACATCAGCGATTCCGTCGCCGCCGTCGCGGGTGCCCTGCTCGCCGCGGCGGTTGTCGCGCTCACCACGCTTCCGGTCGCCCTGAACGCCTTCAGCTTCCTGGTTCTGTCGACCGGCCTCCTGGCGTGGACCGCTCCGGGGGTCACTGCTGCCTCCAGGCGGAGACCAGGCCCGCGTACGGCCCGGGGGCGTTGACGAGGTCAGGGTGCTCGCCGGACTGGACGATGCGGCCGTTGTCGAAGACCAGCACCCGGTCGGCGGCGGCCGCGGCGTTGAGGCGGTGCGCGATCGAGATCGTGGTGCGGCCCTTGGTGAGCACGGCCAGGGCGCGCTGCACGACCATGTCGGTGGCGGGATCGATGCCCGAGGTGGCCTCGTCCAGCACGACGAGGTCGGGGTCGGCCAGCGCGGTCCGGGCCAGGGCGACCAGTTGCCGTTCGCCGGCCGAGAGCCGTTCGCCGCGCAGGCCGACCCGGGTGTCGAGGCCGTCGGGGAGCGTGGCCAGCCAGCCCCGCAGTCCGAGGTCGTCGAAGACGCGCTCGACATCGCCGTCGGGGGCGCCCAGCCGTACGTTGTGGGAAATGGTGCCGTCGAACAGGAACGGGTCCTGCGGCACGATGACCACCCGCCCGGCCGTGGTGAGGCGGTCGAGCGGGATGCCGCTGAGGGTGATGACGCCGGCCGACGGTTCCAGGCGGCGGGTGAGCAGCTTGGCGAACGTGGACTTGCCGGAACCGGTGGGCCCGACGATAGCCACGTGCTCGCCCGGCTCGATCCGCACGCTCACGTCGTGCAGCACGAGCGGGCCGTCGCCGTAGCGGGCCGACACCCGGTCGGCGCACACCTCCACCGGGCCCGGCGGCAGCTCGAGGTCGTCCGGGCGCACCGCGCTGGGCGTGGTCGCCAGCTCATGGGCCCGTCGCCAGCCGGTGAGCGCGTTCTGCGCCTCGCCCAGGCTCTGCACCAGGAACTGCAGCGGCCGGACAAAGAACGTCACCAGGAACACCATCGCCACGACCTGACCCGCGGACAGGCCGCCGATCCCGTACGCGCCGCCGAGCAGCACCGCCACGGTCATCGTCGAGATGGCCACCTCGCCCAGGGAGGCGTTGGCGTGCAACGGCGGCAGCGTCCGCAGCAGGCTGTCGCGGGCGCGGTCGACTGCGGTGTCGAGCTTGGCCCGGGCCCGTTCCCCGGTGCCGGTCGACCGGATCACCGGCGCGCCCAGTACCGACTCGGTGACCGCGCTCTGCATCCGTGACAGGTCACGCCGGGCCACGCCGAAACGCCGCGCGATCACCCGTTGCAGCACCAGCATGGCGACCAGGGTCAGAGCGGCCAGCACGAGCACGGGCAGGCCGAGTTGCCAGCTGTAGACGCACATGATGACGGTGGCGATCAGCAGCTGGGCCGCGTTGGTGACGAACTGGATGCCGCCGCCCTGCAGGAACGTCGTCACCTGGTCGACGTCGCTGGTCAGCCGCGCCACCAGGTCGGCGCTGGGCGTGCGGTCGAACCGGCTCGCCGCCATGTCGTGCGCCCGCCGCAGCCCGTCGCGTCGCAGCCGGGCCAGTGCGGTCTCCACCTGGTCCTGCAGTCTGCGGTTCAACAGCATCGACGCCGTACCGGCTACCACCACCGCGCCCGCACCGACCGCGACCGCCGGCCCGACCGTGCGCGGCGCGAACCCGGAGTCGACCACGTGCTGAACCGTCAGCGGAGCGATGATCCGTCCGGCCCCGGCCAGCAGAGCCAGCAGAGCCGTGGTTGTCCTATTCAGCAACGGCGTAGGCGTTGACGAGCCGCGCGTACTCCGCGCGCCCGAGCAACTCCTCATGGGTTCCCACGGCCGCGATCCGGCCCGCGTCGAGCAGCACCACCCGGTCGGCGATCTCGACCGCGGCCGGCCGGTTCGTCGTCACCAGCACGGTCGCCTCCACACCCGCGATCCCCTGCAGCACTTGACGTTCGATCTGCGCGTCGAGGGCGGAGGTGGCGTCGTCGAGCACCAGCAGCCGCGGCCGGCGCAGCACCGCTCGCGCCAGGCAGACCCGCTGCCGCTGCCCGCCCGAGAGGGTCGCCCCACGCTCGCCGACCACCGTGTCCAGCCCGTCCGGCAGGTCGCGCACGACGTCGTCGACGGCCGCCACCCGCAGGGCGTTCCACAGGTCGGTTTCCCCGTACGGGCTCCCGAGCGACAGATTCTCCCGGATCGACTCGGTGAACAGGAACGGCCCCTGCGTCACCACGGCTACGCTCGACGGCACCTCGTCGCCGGCCAGATCGCGTACGTCCGTACCGTCGAATGTCACGACGCCGGCGGAGGGAGCGAGCCCCGCCGCGAGGTCGAGCAACGTGGTCTTGCCCGATCCCACCGCGCCCACCACCACCGTGACGGTCCCCGGTTCGAGCGTCAGCGTGGCGCCGTCGAGGATGCGGCGGCCGTCCCGCGTGACGTTCGCGTCCCTCAACTCCACCCGCAGCGGACCGTCCCCGGCCAGACGCCGCGAACCGGACCGCCGGATCTCCCTGCTACGCAACACTTCCTGAACCCTCTCCAACCCAGCGCCGGACATCGGCAGCATCGACAGAAACCGGCTGATCACGTTGAGCGGAATCGCGATCGTGATGAGCAGGTAGACCACCCCGACCAGATCGCCGGGGGTGAGCGCGCCATGCTGCACGCGCGGCGCGCCCACAACCAGCACCACGAGCACGGCCGCCGTGGGCAGCAACTCCAGAAGCGGATCGAACACCGAGCTGACCCGGGCCATCCGCAGATCGGCCGCGCGCAGCCGCTCGACCCCGGCACCGAACCGGGCCTCCTCGACCCCGGCCAGCCCCAGGCTGCGCACCACCGGACCGCCCTCGACCGACTCGTGTGCGACCGTTCCCACCGCACCGCGGGCGGCCTGGACCGCACGGGCGCGCGGCGCCAGCAACCGTTGGTAGACCGTGTTGAGGCCGAGCACGAGCACGACCAGGCCCAGCCCGATCAGGCCGAGCGCGGCATCCCGGCGGAACAGCTCGACGAGGGCCAGCACCAGCATGAACGCCATGCCGAAGGCGAAGTAGGCGAACTGCATCGGCGACCACAGCGCGTCCACATCGGACACAGCGTGGGCGAGCAGGCGTCCGGGGGAGCGGTGGCGGTGCCAGCCCTCGTCGAGCGCGAGGAACTGCCGTACGACGGCCCGGCGCGTCTCGGCCTGAGCCCGGTACTGCACCTGGCCGGTGGCCACACCCCGGACGAAAATCGTGCTCCACCGCACCGCCGAGATGCCGAGGATCAGCAGCGCGCTGATCCACCACGCACTCGCCTCCCGCTGGTCCGGGACGACCAGGTGATCGGTGGCCCAGCCGACGGCCGCCGCGCCCGCCACCATCGTGGCGCCGTTGAGCAGCCCGGTCGCGGTGGCGAGCAGCGCGGGGCCGGGATGAGCGCGGGCGGCGGCGAACTGGGCCGCGATCGGGTGGTCAGGCAGCATGGATCCGCCGGCCCGGGATGGCCTCGATGAGCTCCCGGGTGTAGTCGCTGCGCGGGTTGCCGAAGACCTCGGCGACCGGCCCCTGCTCGACCACGCGACCCGCGCTCATCACCGAGACGGTGTGGGCGATGCGGGCCACCACCGAGAGGTCGTGCGAGACGAACAGGTAGCTCAGGCCGAGCCGGGCCTGCAGATCGGCCAACAGCGTGAGGATCTGCTCCTGCACGAGCACGTCGAGGGCGCTGACCGGCTCGTCCAGCATGATCAGGTCGGGTTCGAGGGCCAGGGCGCGGGCGATGGCGACCCGCTGGCGCTGCCCGCCCGAGAGTTCGCGCGGCCGCCGGTCCAGGTACGCGTGCGGCAGGGCCACCTGGTCGAGCAGCTCCCGGGCGCGGGTCTCGCGGGTGCGGCGGTCGCCGACGCGGAACGACACCAGGGGCTCGGTGATGGACTGCCGTACGGTGAACTTGGGGTCGAGGGTGGCGAACGGGTCCTGGTGTACGAGCTGGGCTTTCCGGCGCAGCGGGCGCATGCGGTTCCAGGACAGACCGCGGATCTCGGTGCCGGCCAGCTCGATCGAGCCGTTGGTGGCGGTTTCGAGGCCGAGGGCGATGCGCAGGGTGGTGGTCTTGCCGCAGCCGGACTCGCCGACCAGTGCGTGGGTGCCGCCGCGGGGCACCTCGACGTCGACGTTGTCGAGGGCGTTGAAGCCGCGGTGGCCGCGCCGGGGGTCCCTGATCGCGAACGTCTTGCTGACGCCCGCTAGCACAAGAATCGGCTTTTCCGAGTCGGATATCTCTCCGGGGGCGGCGCTGCCGACGGCCTGTGGATATTCCGTTTTGTCGCTCGCGGGCGGCGTAGTGTCGGCGCCGTCCCGGGGTGGTTGGGGGTGGATGGTGGGTAAAAAGGAAAGAAAATCCGTCGGCGGCGCGGCGGCTGCGATCAAGCGCCGGGTATAGGGCGAACCGGGCGTGACCAGCAAAGACTCGGGCGTGCCCTCCTCAACTTTGCGACCGTGCCGCATGACCACCACCCGGTCGGCCCGGTCGGTCGCCACCGCCAGGTCGTGCGTGATGATGAGCAACGAGATGCCCTGCTCGCGCACCAGACCTTCGAGATGGTCGAGGATCCGCTTCTGCACCGTCACGTCGAGGGCGCTCGTCGGCTCGTCGGCGATGATCAGCTTGGGCTTTCCGGCCAGCGCGATCGCGATCAGCACCCGCTGCCGCAAGCCGCCCGAAAGCTCGTGCGGATATTGCCGGGAGCGCATCTCGGGGTCGGGCACCCCGGCCTGCTCGAGGAACGTCAGCGTCTCGGAGCTGGGGGCCCCGCGCAGGCGTACGGCCTCGGCGACCTGGGCCCCGATCCGTTTGGTGGGGTTGAGACCGACCATCGGGTCCTGGGGAATCAGGCCCACCACCCGGCCGCGGAGAGCCCGCAACGTACGCTCCCGGGCCCCGGCTGTCTCCACGCCGTCGACGACGGCCGAACCCGCGGTGATCCGGCCGTTGGTGGGCAGCAGACCGATCAGCGCGTTGGCCGTGGTCGTCTTGCCCGAGCCGGACTCGCCGACGACGGCCACCACCTCACCCTGGCCGACGGTGAGGTCCAGCCCCACCACCGCGGGCTGCCGGCCGTAGCTGACGTCCAGGTTCCGGATGTCGACGAGGCTCATCGGGTCAGCTCCTGCAGCGTTTTGGAGATGTGGTTGAGGCTCAGCACGAGCAGGGCCACGAACAGGCCGGGCAGCAGCGACAGCCACCACGACGTGACGAGGTAGTTGCGGCCGTCGGCGATGAGCGTTCCCCACTCGGCGGCGGGCGGGGCGGCGCCGAAACCGAGGAAGCTCAGCGACGCGATCGCGATGATGGCCACGCCGGCGTCGAGGACGGCGAGCACAGCTACCGGTCCCCACGAGTTGGGCAGGATGTGCCGCAGCAGCACCCGCGTCCACGAGGCACCCCCGGCCCGGGCCGCTTCGACGTACGGCAAGGTCTTGACCCGCAGCACCTCGGCCCGGGTGGTGCGGGCGAAACCGGGGACGATGCCGACCCCGACGGCCACGGCGACCGGGATCGTGCCGTAGCCCAGCGCGGTGACGATGGACAGGGCCAGCAGCAGGCCGGGGATTGCCAGAAGCACGTCGACGAAGCGCATCAGGATCGAGTCGGTGATGCTGCCGAAGAACCCGGAGACGATGCCCAGCGCCAGCCCGGCCACGACGGCGATCCCGAGCGCGATCAGGGTGGCCTTGATGGTCAGCGGGGAGCCGTAGAGCACCCGGGTCCACAGGTCGCGACCGTAGATGTCGGTGCCGAACAGGTGGTCGAGGCTGGGCGCGAGCGCCACCGAACCGGGGTCGGTGTCGATCGGTCCGTACGAGGTGAACAGCTTGGGCCAGAACGCGGAGGCGAGCACGAAGACGACGTAGAAGGCGGCGATGAGGAACAGGGGCCGGCGCACCAGGGGGATCCAGCGGCTGCCGGGCCGGACGAGGGGAGGGGCGACATCGACGTCGACGGGTTCGGCGATCGTGGCGGTCACAGGGCAACTCCCTCGACGGAGGCGACGGAGGCGGCGGCGGGCCGCGTATGCGAGATGCGCGGGTCCAGCAGCGGGTAGAGCAGGTCGACGACCAGGTTGACGAGGACGAACACGGCGGCGGCGACGGTCACGACGGCGAGTACGACCGGCACGTCCTGCGACAGCACCGCCTCCTGGGCCAGCTTGCCGATGCCCTCGCGGGTGAACACGGTCTCAACCACGATCGAGCTGGTCACCGTCAGACCGACGATCACGCCGAGGATGGTCATGGCGGGCAGGGCGGCGTTGCGGAACGCGTGTCTGAGGTGCACCGCCGAACGGGACAGGCCCTTGGCTCGGGCCGTGGTGACGTACGGCTGGGAAAGGGTTTCCTCGAAGCTGCGGATGAGCACCTGGGCCAGAACCGAGGACGCCAGCACCGCGATGGTGATGACCGGCATGACCAGGCCGCCGGTGGCCGGGAACCAGCCGAGCTGGAACGAGAAGAACTGGATGAGGAACAGGGCCACGAAGAACTGGGGGAACGACGCGCCCAGGGCGGGCAGGCGGGTCAGGAAGGTCAGGCGGGTGAAGGTGGCCAGGTAGGCGAGGGCCGAGCCGAGGACCAGCGCCACCGTGGCGGCGCTGACGCTGAGCAGCAGGGTCGGGCCGATCCGGTCGGCCAGCAGCTGACTCACCGGCACCTGCTGGGTCAGCGAAGTGCCGAAGTCGCCCCGGAGCAGCCCCGCCAGATGGTGCCAATACTGCAACCAGATGGGCTGGTCGAGCCCGAACTGGTGCTTGATGGCGGCCACCTGCTCGGCGCTCAGGCTGTCCGGCTGCACCCCGGCGGCGGCCAGCTGCAGCTCCATCGGGTCGCTGGGCAGCAGATAGAGGATCGCGAAGGTCAGCGTGTACGCGGCCCACAGGACCAGCACCGCCTGCCCGATCCGGCCCAGCACATACCTGGCCATTCCCGTCAGCCCTTCGTCACGTCGTTGAGCCGCAGGAAGCTCTCCGAGGTGAACGCGAAGCCCTGCACCTTGTCGCTGACGCCGGCGTTCTGCACCCGCTCGAACAGCGGGATCGTGACGCCCTCGTCAATGAGGTAGTCCTGCAGGTCCGCGTATGCCTGCCCGGTCTGCTTCTCATCCGTCGTCTCGAGTGCCTTCGCGAACAGGGTCTGGATCTGCTTCACGCCCGCCGCCGAGGCCGACCGCTGCGCGAGGGCCTTGGAGTTGGCGACGTCGGGGTTGAGGATGAACTGCAACGCCCCCGGGTCGGCCCGCGTGAAGTAGGTGTTGGCCAGGTCGTACGCGCCCTCGGTGGTGTAGGTGGCCTGCTGCGCGGTGGTCAGGGTGCGCAGTTCGAGGTTGATGCCGGCCTGCTTGAGCTGGGCCTGCAACAGTTCGGCGCCCGCGCTGTACTGGGTGATCGGGTATTCCAGCTTCAGCTCGGTGCCGGCCTTGGCCCGGAAACCGTTGCCTCCCACGGTCCAGCCCGCCTCGTCGAGCAGCTTCTGGGCGCCCGGTAGGTCGTAGGCGAGCTTCGCCGACTCCGGCTTGAAGTAGGGCGTGGTCGAGTTGAAGGCGCCCTGCACCACGGGGTAATCCGGGCCGAAGATCGTGGACGCGTACGTCTTGAGGTCGATCGCCTTGATCAGGGCCTGCCGCACGGCCGGGTCGGCCAGGGGCTTGCCGGGCGCGGTGTTGGCGAACAGCGTGTAGGCGACGCCCGGCAGCGCCCGCTTCTCCACCTTGTCGCCGCTCTTCGCGATGAGCGCGGTGTCCTGCGGGGTGAACGGGTTGCGCGGCCAGGCGATGTCGGTGGCGCCGCTGATCAGGTTGCCGGTGCGGACGCTGTCCTCGGCCACGTAGTTGAAGGTGACCTGGTCGAGCTTGGCCTCGCCCTTGTTCTGCACCAGTTCCGAGCCCCAGGCATAGCCGGCCCGCTTGGTGAGGACGGTCTCGACCTTCGGCGTGTAGTGGTCGAGCACGAACAGGCCCGAACCGACGACCCCCTTGCCGGCGCAGCGGTCGGCCGGCGACAGCTGGAACTCGGCCGGGTCGGTGATGGCCAGGTTGGTGGTCGAGGTGGCCTGCAGGAACGACGAGTTGGGCTTGCTCAGCTGGAACTGCACGGTCAGCGGGTCGACCGCCTTGGCGCCGGTCAGGCCCTGCACGTACGAGGCGCCGAAGGCCGCGCCGTTGGTGGCCTTGACGGTGGCGATCCAGCCGGCCGCGTTGTCGGCCACCGCTTGCGCGTCCAGCTTCTTGCCGTTGCTGAAGGTGACGCCGTCGCGCAGCTTGAACGTGTACGTCTTACCGTCCTCGCTGATCTCCCAGCTCTGCGCGAGCCAGGGCACGATCTTGCCGGTCTCCGGGTCCTGGTCGGTGAGCGAGTCGGCGAAGTTGCGGATGATCGACCGGTGCTCGATCCAGTAGACCTGGAACGGGTCGATGCACGAGAACGACGGGTTGTCGGGCCAGAACGACACCTTGAGGTTGCCGCTGCCGCCGGCGGAGGCGTCGTCGCCGCTGCCGCAGGCGGTGAGCGCCATCACGGCAGCGGCGGCCACGGCGAGGGGTGCAGTGATTTTCATGATGTCCTTAAGGGAAGAGAACGCGTCGGCCGCTCGCGAGGACGACGGCGTCCTCCTGAGGCGGGTGCACGCGGATGCAGAGGGCGTCGCGCAGATGCCGTTCGAGCGGGAGGTGCCGCGACAGCCCCGGGTTGCCGAGGGCGGCCACGGCGGTCTGGGTGGCGGCGATGACCGAGCGGGCGATGGCCACCTTCACGGCCGAGAGGTTGGGCTTCTCGCCCGCCTCGACGCGCAGCAGGGCGCCGTGCAGCAGGGTTTCGGCCTGTTCGATCTGCAGGTCGATCTCGCCGGCCACGGCCTGGATGCGTTCGGTCTCGGCGATCGGCCGGCCGAGCGAGGCCGGCACCCGGTTGCGGGCGAACTCGGCGAACGCCGTCCGGGCGGCCCGGGCGACTCCGATGTAGAGCGCGGGATGCCCGAAGCTACCAGCGCTCGCGGCCGCGGCCGGGTCGCGGTAGACACCGTCGGGCCCGCGCGGGATCTCGGCGAACGCATCGGCCGGCACGTGGACGTTCTCGTAGACGACGTCGTGGGTGTTGGAGGCGCGCAGCCCGAGGTGGTCCCACGTGTCGATCCAGGTGATGCCCTCGGCGTCGCCCGGCACGATCACATGGCCGACGCGCTCACCCTCGACGGCCCACACGACGTGATAGGCCAGACCGCGGCCACCGGTGGCATAGGCCTTGCGTCCGTTGAGAACAAAGCCTTTCCCGTACGGCGTGAGGGTGGTCTTCGGTAGCCCGCCGCGAGCCGGGGCGCCCAGTTCCGGTTCGGCCCGGATCGCGTTGGCGAGCGCGGGCCCCTCCTGGGAGCGTCGCAGCAGATCGTCGTAGGCGGCGGCCGGCCACGACGAGTGTACGGCCTGCGCGGAGTGGGTGTTCAGCAGGTTGGCCGCCAGCAGGCCGACCGACGCGTCCCCCTCGCCGATGGCGGTCAGGATGCGCGCGGCGTCGCGGGCGCCCAGACCGGGCCCGCCGTAACGCTTTCCGACGGTCGCGGTGAGCAGCCCCGCCCGGTGGGCCGCCTCGACGCCCTTGACCGGGAACTCGCCCGTACGGTCGTAGTCGGCGGCGGTCGAGGCGATCTCGGCGGTGACGAGGGCGAGGGCGCCGGGGGAGAGGTCCGGGGCGGCGAACGTGTGCGTCACGACTGGCCGGCCGTGGCGAGCTGGGCGTACTCGGGCGCGTAGTTGCCCGGGTGCTGCGCCTGGAACCCGCTGCGGCGGCCGGTTGCCCTGCGGTGGGCGATTTCCTGCCGTACGAGGGGAAGGATGTATTTGCCGTAGTCGACCGCGTCCGCGAGGGTGTCGTAGCCGCGGATCGACACCAGCGACGCGCCCTGGTCGACGTAGTCGAGGATCGCGGCCGCCACCGTCTCGGGCGACCCGACGAGCGCCGTCGAGGCCCCGGCCGCGTTCGTGACCGCCGCCGTCTTCGTCCACAGGGCCCGGTCGTAGAGCTCGGACCGCTCGGCGAAGGCCAGCGCGCGCTGCGAACCCGCGTTCTGCGGCTCCCCTTGCCGGTTGATGCCGAACTTGGTGAAGGTGGCCGCGACCTTGGCCACGTACTCGTGGGCCTTCTCCCAGGCCAGGGCGTCGGTCCGGGCGATGATGGGCCGGAAGGTGACCCAGATGCGGGGGAGCGTGGTGCGGCCCGCCGCCCGCGCGATGTCGTGCACCCGGTCGATCTCGCTGCGCAGGTCGGCCAGAGGCTCACCCCAGAAGCTGAAGATGTCGGCCTTCGCGCCCCCGACCGCGAACGCCTCGTCCGACTGCCCGCCGATCGAGATCGGGATCGGGCTCTCGTACGGGGCGAAACCCGGTCCGAAACCGTCGAACTTGTAGAACTCGCCCTCGTGGTCGAACGGCGCCGGCTCGGTCCAGGAGCGGCGCATGACGTCGATGTATTCCGAGGTGCGGGCGTACCGCCGGTTCTTCGGCAGGTAGTCGCCCTGGCGGGCCTGCTCGGCGTCGCTGCCGCCGGAGATGAGGTGCACGACCGCGCGGCCCTCGGTGAGCTGGTCGAGGGTGGCGAGCTTCTGCGCCCCGACGGTCGGCGGCGTGGTGTTGGGCCGCAGCGCGACGATCGGCCGGATCCGTTCGGTGAGCTGCCCGACCGCGCTCGCCACAACGAACGAGTCTGCGGTGCCGGAGCCGTACGGAAGGAGGGTGTAGTCGTAGCCCCCGTCCTCCAGAGCCCTCACGTAGCGCCGGAAGTAGGCCAGGTCGATGCCCCGGGCCGGGATCGGCGCGAGCTCGGTCGACGGGTTCAGGTGCGAGAGGCTGATGAACTCGACCTCGGGCGAGGCGGTGGTCGGAATGCTGTCGTCAAAGCTCATGCTCGGTCCCATCACGCGCCGATTGCCTATAACACCCATTAAACTAGTAGGGTTTAGGAAAGCATGTCCAACAACAATCCGCAATCACGCCGATCACGACCGCTTATCAGAGCCGAGCCTCCCTGGGGTCGCGCTCAACGCCGCCAGGGGTGCAGCCCCGTGTCTGCACCCCTGGACGGTCTGAGCGGGCTCTACCCCAGGAGCTGCAGGGTGGGGTTGTACGCCCGGTGGGTGGTTTTGTCGCACCAGACGGCGCTGGTTGTGGTGCCCGGGGTGGTCCACGGGCTCCAGCGGGTGTAGTCGGGCCAGTTCGGCTTGTCGCAGTCGATCCGCACCCGGAACTGGCCGGTGCCGCCGGAGCAATAGGCGGAGTAGCCATCGGTATGACCGGCGAGCTCCACATCGCAGCCGCTGGGGAACGCCGCTGCCGGTGACACCAGCATCATCGACGAGAGGATTCCGGCCGCTACCGCCGCCGTGACAAGTCGCGTTGTCTTTCTGATCATGCCTCTGGCCTTTCTGTCCGGTCAGTTTCCGTTGACTCAGGCGCCGTTGCGTGCTGCGGGCGCGACCTCATCGTTGATGACCGGCGGCCGTCATGGGTCCGGTACCGGACGGAACCGGAAAGCGGACATTTGACATAGATCCTCGACGATTTTGAGTAAACTCGTGTCGTGGCTCACGGGGATCGGGATCCGGTGGAGGAGTTTCGGGCCGGACTGCAGCACGTCTACGAGCTGGTGCGACGGCCCACCTACCGCACCCTGGAGAGACAAGCCGATCTGGCCGGGCAGAGGCTGCGGAGCTCGACGATCGGAGACCTGCTCAACGGGCCGAGCACCCCTCGCTGGGAGACGGTGGCGTCGTTCCTCGGAGCGTGCCGGCGGAACGCGCAGGCACACGGGATCCCGGTGCCGGTGGAGCAGTTGGATCTGGACCGATGGCATGCTTCGTATCGCAAGTTGGAGATCCTTCTCGCCGATCGCGGCACCCTGACCGAGCGGGCCGCCAAGCCGCGGCGGCCGACACGGCGTGGGCCGGCCCCGGTGGTGCCGGCGCAGTTGCCCGCCGACGTGGTCACCTTCACCGGCCGGTCACATCAGATCGGTGAACTGGACGAGCTGTTGAGCGCCGGCCCGGCCGGCGGCGCGGCCCACGCTCGGCCTTCGACCGTGGTGATCTCGGCGATCGACGGCACCGCGGGGGTCGGAAAGACGGCTCTCGCCGTGCACTGGGCGCATCGGGTCGTCGACCGGTTCTCCGATGGCCAGCTGTATCTGAATCTGCGGGGCTTCGATCCCGACGGCAATGCGATGAACCCGCACGAAGCCGTGGGAAATCT
The DNA here is from genome assembly GCF_016834655.1 of Paractinoplanes ovalisporus. GTDB lineage: Bacteria > Actinomycetota > Actinomycetes > Mycobacteriales > Micromonosporaceae > Actinoplanes > Actinoplanes ovalisporus. The sequence continues at coordinate 387,464 of NZ_JAENHP010000001.1, read as the reverse complement.
CCTGGACGCCTTCCATGTGGAACCGCATCGCATTCCCGCGTCGCTCGACGCCCAGGCCGCCCTGTATCGCAGCTTGCTGGCCGGCAAACGGGTGCTCATCCTTCTGGACAACGCCCGCGACAGCGACCAGGTCCGTCAACTGCTGCCGGGAACGCCCGGGTGTTTCGTCATGGTCACCAGCCGCAATCTGCTCACGGGGTTGGTCGCCGCGAACGGGGCCCACTCCGTCACACTGGACCTGCTGTCGTACGACGAGGCCCACAGGTTCGTGACGCATCGCCTGGGCGCGGATCGGACCATCGCCGAGCCGGAAGCGGTGAAGGCCATCATCACCGCGTGTGCCCGGCTTCCCCTCGCGCTGGCGCTGGCCACCGCACACGCCGCGACGCGGCCGACGCTGACTCTCGGCATGCTCGCCGAGGCTCTGGCCGATCGCCGGCACCGGCTCGAAACCCTGGCCGGTGATGCGCCGAGCACGGATATCGAGGCGGTGTTCTCGTGGTCCTACCACACGCTCACGGCATCCGGCGCCCGCCTGTTCCGGCATCTCGGGCTTCATGTCGGCCCTGACATCTCCGCCTCCGCGGCAACGAGCCTGGCCGGGGTTTCCGTCTCGTCGGTGGGTCCACTGCTGGCGGAACTCACCCTCGCCAACCTGCTCGTCGAGAATGCGCCGGGCCGATACGCATTTCATGACCTGCTCCGGGTGTACGCCGCGAAGACGGCCGCCGCCGAGGAATCCGACGAGCAGCGTCGCCGGGCCACGCGGCGCATGCTCGACCATCTGCTGCACAGTGCACACACGGCGGCGTTGCTCGTTCAGCCCACCCGGGAACGCCTCGAACTCGCGCCGTTCGAGCCGGGCGTCAGCCCCGAGAACCCCGCCGGTCAGGTGGCCGCGATGGCCTGGTTCACCAGCGAACTTCCGGTCCTTCTGGCGGCTGTCAACCAGGCCGCCACGACCGGCTTCGACGTCCATACGTGGCAGCTGGCGTGGGTGCTCACTGACTTCCTCGAACGACGAGGTCATTGGCGCGACTGGACCACAGTGGCACAGGCGGCCGTCGCCGCCGCCGACCGGCTGGGGGACCCCGCCGTACAATCTCGTTCCTACCGCCTTCTCGGATACTCATACATCCGTCAGGGCCAGTTCGACGAAGGCCTGACGCAGCTGCAGCGTGCGCTCGTCCTTTACCAGCAACTCGGGGACCTCACCGGGCAGGCTTACATCCACCTGGCCTTCACCGGCATCCGCGAGCGGGTCGGGCGCTACGCCGACGGGCTGCACCATGCGCGGCAGGCTCTTGACCTCTACCAGGAGACCGCGCATGTGGCCGGCCAGGGCAACGCCCTCAACAGCATCGGCTGGTGTCTCGCCCATCTTGGCCGCCACGAGGAGGCTCTGAGCTATTGCCGGAAGGCCCTCGGCCTGCATCAGGAGATGAACAACCGTTACGGTCAGGCCCAGACCTGGGACAGCATCGGTTTCATCCATCACGACGCCGGTCACCATCCGGAGGCCGTTGCCTGCTATCTCCGTGCGATCGAGCAGTATCGCGAGCTCGACCGTTTCGAGGAAGCCGACACGCTGGTCCGCCTGGGCGATACCTATGACGAGATGAAGAATGCGACTGCCGCCCAGGAGGCCTGGGAGGCGGCCCTGGTCATCCTCGAGGACATCGGCCACCCCAACGCTGTGCCGGCCCGGGCGAAACTGGAGACGCTGGCCCGGTAGCCCGCGCACGCCAACCGGCCGGCACTCGGAAAGACGAACGTCGAACGTTCGGGGGAGATCCGTTACGCGACCGGACCGTTAATGTCGGGCGGGTGACGGTGGAAGCGCTGCAGTCGACGGCCCGGCGGTATGTCCAGGCCAGCGCCGCCGTCGCCGCGGCCGGCGCGATCTGGTGCGTGGCCTACCTGCAGGCCGGCCTCGGTCCCGAAGCCGTCGCGTACCTGTTCGTCCCGGTCGGCGGGGCGCTCGCCACCGCCGCCGTCTTCACCCTGACCCGCCGGGGCCGCGACCTCGACCCGGTGGAGGCGCGCTTCTGGCGCGGTGTCATGTGGGCCATCGGGCTCATCACGGTCGGGTACGCCTGGCTGGCCGTGGACATGTTCGCCCACGCCGACGAGGTCCGCACCCGCAGCATGCCGCTGCCCGCGGCCGCCCTGGCCGTCATCGGGTTCCTCATCGCCATCTGGTCACTGGCCCGGGTGCCGGTGGTCTCGGCCGGTGGCACCGAGCAGTGGCGCATGATCCTCGACCGGCTCATCGCGTTCCTCGGCTGCGCGGCCGTGCTCTGGTATCTCGGCCTGGCCCCGATGCTCTCGGCCCGCGAACCGTGGAGCCGCCAGGCGATGGTGCTGGTCGGGCTCGGCCTGCTGGTCGCGGTCGGCGCCGCCACCAAGGTCTCGTACATCGCCGGCGGCCCGGTCGACCGCGTCGCGATCCGCTTCATCGCGGCCTCGGGCGGCGTCCCGGGTGCGGCGGTGGCCGTGCTGGCCGTTCAGTACGGCTATCTCGGCAGCGTCTATGCCCAGGCGGTCGTCATGCCGCTGGCCCCGGTGCTGATCGCCCTCGGTGTCGCCGCCCAGGACCGCGCCGACCGGGGCCTGCGCCGCGAACCGGTCCGCGTCGGCATGGTGCTGCCCTACCTGGCGATGGTCCTGGCCGACGTGCCGCTGATCGCGCTGGCGTTCGGGGCGCCGCTGCGCTGGCCGGTCCGGGTGGTGCTGATCCCCGCGGTGGTCGTGACCGGCCTGGCCATTGTCCGGCAATACCTGGCCTACCGCGAGAACGCCCGGCTGCTGCGGACCTCCCGCATCCAGGAGGAGCGGCTGCAGCACGAGGTCAGCCACGACGGCCTGACCGGGCTGGCCAACCGCGCGCTGTTCCGGCAGCGGCTGACCGCCGTGCTGGCGACCGGGGCCCCGGCGTCGGTGCTGCTCATCGACCTGGACGACTTCAAAGCGGTCAACGACCTGCTCGGCCACGAGGTCGGTGACCGGTTGCTGGTATCGGTGGCCGGGCTGCTGCGCGCCGAGGTGGGGGCCCAAGGCCTTCCCGTACGGGTCGGGGGCGACGAATTCGCGGTCCTGCTCACCGGCCCGGGCGCCGATCCCGAGGTGCTGGCCGAGCGGATCCTGGCCTCGCTGTCCCACCCGATCAGCGAGCACCGCCTGCTCATCCAGGCCAGCATCGGCATCGCCACGGCCGGCCCCGGCACCGGCGTCAACGCGGTGCTGCGCAACGCCGACGTCGCCATGTACACGGCCAAGCAGCAGGGCAAGGCGGGCTTCGTCCGCTATGCCGAAGGCATGGGCGAGCCCGTGCTGGCCCACATGCAACTCGGCAGCGAGCTGCGCCGGGCCCTCGACAACAACGAGTTCCGGGTCGTCTACCAGCCGATCGTGCGGCTCGGCACGGGCCGCCTGATCGGGGTCGAGGCCCTGGTCCGCTGGCACCACCCGGCGCGTGGTGTCGTCTCCCCGGCCGAGTTCATCCCGGCCGCCGAACGGACCGGCCTGATCGTGCCGCTGGGCCGTCTCGTGCTCCGCGAGACCTGCCGTCAGGCGGCCATGTGGCTGGCCGACTTCGGCCCCGACGCGCTGCGCGAGGCCGGGCTCAACGTGTCCGCGCGGCAACTGCACGACCCCGACTTCGTGGCCGACGTGGCCGACGCGCTGGCCGAGAGCGGCCTGCCCAACGAGCGCCTGGTCCTCGAGGTGACCGAGTCGGCGGTGCTGCGCGGCCAGCAGATCTCGCGGGCCCTGTTCGAACTCGACCGCATGGGCATCCGCCTGGCCCTCGACGACTTCGGCACCGGCGAGTCCTCGCTGAGCCTGCTGCGCGCCTTCCCGGCCGCGATCGTCAAGCTCGACAAGTCGTTCGTGGACGGCATCGAGATCGACGACGGCAACCCGGCCGCCGCCGACGCCCGCCAGGCGGTCGCCCGGGCCGTGATCCAGCTGGCCCGCGCACTGAGCCTGGACACCGTGGCCGAAGGCATCGAGAGCCCCGAGCAGGTGGCCGTGCTGCGCGAGCTCGGCTACGCCCTGGGTCAGGGCTATCACCTGGCCGAGCCGATGTCGGCCGACGGCATCTCCCGCCTGCTGGCCCGCCAGGCGATTACCGTACGTTCGGTAATATAGGTGGGTGGGACGCGCACCGAGCATCGACGACGACGCCCTGCTGGCGCGGCTGTCCGAGGTCTTCCGGCACCACGGCTATGAGGGCGCCTCGCTGACGGCTCTGTCGTCGGCCTCGGGGCTGCACCGGGCCAGCCTCTACCACCGGTTCCCCAGCGGGAAACCCGGCATGGCGGTGGCCGTCCTGGAGTCGGTCGAGGCGGCGTTCGGCGACATTCTCGAGCCCCTGAAGTCCGAAGCCGACCCGGCGGTGGCCGTGGCCGAGATGGCCCGCCGCCTCGGGGAGTTCTATGCGGACGGGCGGCTGTCCTGTGTTCTCGACACCATGACGTTGCTCGGCGCGCCCGACGACATCCGGGCGCGCGCCGCGGGCCTGGCGACCGGTTGGCTGGCCGCGATGGCCGCGGTGGCCCGGCGTTCCGGGGCCTCCAAGGCGGAGGCCGAGCGCCGGGCCGGGGACGCGCTCGTGCGCATCGAGGGGTCGCTCGTTCTCGCGCGGGTGCTCGACGACCCGGCCGAGTTCCGGCTCACGCTGGCCGAGCTGCCCCGGGCGCTGGTCGGGTGACGGGCGGGTTGTGCCGTGAGAGGGCCGGGGCCGACCAGTTCGTGGAGAGGTGGCGGGGGAGCAGCACGGCCTCGTCCAGGTCGAACTCCACCGACCGTGACCCGTCGTCGGCCCAGCGCACCGCGGCCGATCCGGTGAGGTGCAGCGTGGTGCCGGTTTGCCAATCGAGGAAGACCAGGCCCGCGTACGGGTTCTCGGTGAAGTTCCCGATCGTCATCAGCATGCTGTTGCCGACATAGTCGGGCCAGCGCAACCTCGTCGGCGACAGCAGCTCGACAAAGCCCGGGTTGCCGCCCCGGTGCGAGACATCGGGGTCGCCGTTCTCCGAGGCCGAAGCCACGAAGAAGGTGTCGGCCCGGGTGACGAGCCGGCCCACCTCCCCGGTCAACTCCGACACTCGGGACGTCTCGCCCGGCTCGCCGTCGCCCAGACCGGCCACCGAGCGCTTCTGGATGTACTTGGGGCAGTTCGGGAAGCTCTGGTCGATGGTCAGGCTCAGCCCGTACGGGAGGGGCCGCGCGGCGCCGTTCATCCGGAGCCGGATCCGCGTCTCCAGATCGATCGCCAGCAGCCCCAGCCGCCCCTCGCGGCGGGTCATCGGCTCGACCGGGTCGGCGGCGGCCAACCGGCCCAGCACCTCGACCGTGGTGTCGTCGGGGGCGCCGAGAAAGCCGGGCGGCCCGGTGAACAGCGAGGCCCAGAGCCGGCCGTCGTCGGCCTGGGCGCCGACCACCAGCATGTTCTGCTCGGCCAGAAACTCGTCGGCGCCGCCGGGAAGGGTCGGCTTGACCAGCCGCGAGACACCGGCCGCGCGCTCGCTGAACCCGGCCCGCGCCTGCGCCTCCAGCTCGCCCCAGTGAAAGACCGTCATGGAGACTATAATTACCGAACGTTTGGAAAAATTCCAGCACGGAGGAAACGCCGCGCAGCCGAGGCCACGCGGCGCTCCGGGAGGATCACTGGTAGGGCAGTGTCACCGTGGAGAGCGAACCCAGCGAGACCGTGCTCGGCGCCGAGCCGATCGCGCTCCAGATCTCGACCTTGACCGTGCCGTTGGCCAGGTTGCCGAGCGAACCGGTGGCGCCGATCAGGCCGGCCGCGTCGGTGTACCGCTCCCAGCCGGTGACCGGGTCGGTGGCGAAGTAGCGGTACGTCTCGACCCGGTCGAAGCTGCCGTCGCCGGTCAGGTCGTACGAGACGCGGGCCTGGGTGGCGTTGCCGACCGACGTGCCGGCGTCGACCGAGATGCCGAACGTGGTCGCCGCGCCGGAGCGGTAGGTCAGGTTCAGGCCGGTGGCGGTGAACGTCGTCGGCGAGTGCGGCTGGTTGTCGTTGACGCCGGTCGACTTGGCCACGGTCGCGGTTCCGGCCGTGCCCGCGGCCCCGGCCAGGGCGCCGTTGGCCTGCAGGTAGCGGACGGCGCCACCACCGGTCGGCGGAGTGGTGGGAGGCGTCGTGGGAGGCGTGGTGGGGGGCGTAGTCGGGGGAGTGGTGGGCGGAGTCGTCGGCGGGTTCACTCCTCCACCGGTGGCGTTGCCGCCCGACCAGTTCTGCGCGCCGCTCGCCACGGTCTTGCCGGCGGGGACGGCCAGGACCTTGCCGTCCGAGAACGTGACGGTGATCGCTGCGTTCGTGATGTTCGAGGCCACGTACGTACGGGAACCGCTCTTGGTGAACACCCGGTAGAGCGGATGGTTGGCGGTGACGCTCAGATCGTTGGTGCCCAGGGCGGCCAGGTTGCGGATCCAGTGGAACGTGTGCGCCTTGGTCTCGCCCTCCTCGGGCGTGTAACCGCTGTTGGCCCGGAACTTCGACAGGGCCGAGTCCCCGTCGCCGAGGGCCAGGTACTGCCAGGCGATGTCCTGCCACAGCGCCGGTTCGTGGCCGGCGTTGCGCACCATCTCGGCGTAGTTGCTGCGGACGTACGCGGGGTCGTTGCCCATGTAGAAGTGCCCGCCGGTGACCGGGAGCATGTTGATGCCGTGGATCTGCTCGGGGGCCGAGGCGAACCACGTGGCGTACGCGCCGCCGTCGCCCCAGACCATGCCGACCGTGCCGTGGCCGAACGCCGCCGGGAAGTTCTCGTTACGGGTGTCGAACCAGTACTCGTTGATGGCGGCCGACTGCGTGGTCCAGATGAAGATGCCGGCGTCGCGGATCGCGGTGTTGCCGGTGGCCTGCCCCCACTGGATCAGCCCGTTGGCGAAGTTCATGCCCTCCGACGAGGATTCCTGGTTGTTGCCGGCGAAGAACGCGCCGTGCCCGGCCGCCCAGTCGTGCCCGGCGTAGATGTCGAAGTCACGCAGGTACGGGAACCGGTTGTCGCCGCGGTCATAGTTGTTGGCGTCGCGGATGAGCAGGTCGACCATGCCGCCGTACTGGGAACTGGCCGCCCATGAGGGGTCGAACTTGGCCAGGGTCGCGGCGGCCGCGATGTAGTAGCCGTAGTGGAAGTGGTGGTCGTTGAGCTCGGCGTCGGAGCCGTAGGAGGCCGGGTAGCCGATCAGCGTGCCCCAGTTGCGGTCGTAGTAGAACAGCTTCTGCGTCTTGCCCGACGAGGCCGTGAACCAGTCGGTCAGCTGCGACTTGATGGCTGACAGGGCGGCGTCCCGGACGTCGGTGCGCCCGAGCTGGTCGGCGATCTCGGCGATCCGCGCCCCGATGCCGAGAGCCTTGCCCGTCCAGTAGGTGTCGTTGTTGCGTACGGGAACCGGGTTGCCCTTGACCTGATCGAGGTAGCCGTTGAGCGTGGTCAGGTCGGCGCCCGCGCTGTCGGCCACGGCCGGAACCTCGGGCAGCACGCCGTTGTAGACCGCCGACGTGGTGTAGGACGACGCGCCGACGAGCACCTTCATGGCGCCGCGGGCGGTCACGTAGGTCGGCGTGATCGGGGTGGCGCCGGTCAGGGCCCGCCACTGGTGCGGATAGAGCCCGATGACGGTTCCGCTGCCCGAGCCCTCGCGCGCGGTGGTCGTGTAGGTGTAGGTGGTAGCGACACGACTGGTGCCCTGGTTGTACGAATAGGACACCCGGGTGCCGGTGACATGGTTGTGCGCGTACTGGCCGTAGCTCTCGGCCAGCGCCGCCCGGTCGCTTCCGCTCGGCAGCACGGCGATCGAGAAGTAGCCCTTGCCGCCCAGCGTCGAGGTGATGACGCTGCCGCTGACCGTCCAGGTGGCCCCGGTCGGCGCGTAGGCGACGTAGTCCTTGCCGTTGACCGAGTAGCCGATCCGCGAGCCGCTGTTCGACCAGACCGTCGGGGTGCTCTTCGCGGTGATCTGCGCGTTGCCCCCGGTGATCTGGAAGTACGCGAACGGCAGCCCGTGGCCGATGGTCGCCTTCATGGTGCGGGTGCCGTCACTCCAGTACGGCGTGACGGTCCAGTCGGTCCAGCCGTCGACCAGCGTGCGCGGGGCGTTCAGCCCGGCCACGCCCGCGGTGAAGTCTTCCTGATAGATGTAGTGGTACTCGCCGACCCCGGTGGACGAACCGCTGATCTGGGGTGTGGTCGTGTAGGAGAAGCCGAGCCCGGCCGAGGTGGTGTCGTAGCTGGCCGGGTGCGCGTGCAGGTTCTCGCTGTAGGCGCAGTCGAACTTCTTGTAGACCAGCGACGACCACCAGTCGTTGGTTGGCACCGGGCCGGCCGGGGCGTTGGCCGTCATGAACTGGCGCGGGTTGGTGGCCAGGTCTCCGCAGCCGGTGGGCAGGCTCGCGCCGGCCGGCAGCGTCTCGGTGTAGCTGCCCGCGCCGACCGTGGCCGCGTCGGCCGTGCCGCTCAGCGCCACCGCCCCGAGCCCGGCCGCGACGGCGGCCACCACCGCGACGATTGTTCTCCGTTGCACGACCGATCCCATCAGGCCTCCTGCCGTGAGAGCGCTCTCTCGTGCCGAGAACTGTAGGGAGGCCATCGCATGTCGTCAATGTTTCCAATCTTTTAAGAACCCGTTCCGTACGACCCGGGGCAGCGCGGTCCGACCCGGCGCCCGCATACTGTTCGCCCGATCGCGCTCACGGGGGTAGGCGGATGAAGCGACGACTCAGGACACTGGCGCTCGTGTGCGCTCTCGCGGTGACCGGGTGCGGCGGCCCGGGCACGACGGCATATCCGACGCAGGCCGTGCCGAGCGGCGTCACGGTGACCACTTCGGAAGACGCCTCGGCCGCCGCCGGCCCGTTCGAGGGCACCGCGGCCGAGAAATATCCGCAGGGCGCGGCCGGCATCACGCTCCCCGCGGCGAAGGCGGTCAAGGGTTTCACCGCCAAGGAGGTGACGGCCGCGCTCAAGAAGGTGCGGGCGGCGATGATCGCGGCCCGGCTCGAGAAGGCGATGCTCGTCGAGCACCGGTCGGCCACGCTGCTCGATCTGCTGGCACCCACCAACCGGCGCGACGTCGCGACCTGGTTCTCCGACGACGGGCTCATGAACATCGCGACCTGGATCTCGCCGAAGGCCCAGCTCGACCCGGCCCACCCGCCCCGGGTGAGCGGCCGGATCACCTACGCCTCGCGGATGGTCGACGGTTTCCAGACGTTGCAGGTGACGACCAACTTCATCTGGGTGTACGCGTTCGTCCGCCCCGACAAACCCATCGCCGCCGTGCACGACGAGATCGTGTGGGAGTTCACCGACCCGGCCGACGTGCAGCCCGCCGACCGTGGCATGTGGATCGCCGAGGCCGACTCGTACAGCTCGATGATGGACTGTGCGGAATCCGACAAGGGCCTGCTCGCACCCGGCGTTCCCGAACTGGTCGAACCGACGTCCTCGACGAACATCGAGGACACGCTCAAGGCCGACCACAGCCTCGACATCGGCAACGACTGCTGACACGCAACGGCCCGGCCGGTCGTGGTGACCGGCCGGGCCGCGGGACCCGTGGAGCGCAGAATCAGACGGCGAAACCGCGGTGGCGGCGCACCAGCTTGCGGAGCATGAAGACGGTCTGGGCGATCGTCGCGATGTAGAGGATCGGCCAGCCCAGCGACAGGATCGCCGACTGCACGCCGACGCTCTGCTGGGTCCAGGCGAAGACCGCGCCGCCCATGATGGCCAGCAGCACGACCAGCGGCATGACGTAGGCCGAGCCCTTGCCCTTCTCGGCGTTGGCCTGCGCGGCCCAGTTGTCCTGGTCGGTCTTGGCCAGGAACTGCGCCCAGGCCGACACGAAGTGACCCATGCGGATCCACATGTACAGCTCGGCGGGCACCATCAACGCCGCGTACATGAGGTCGGAGGCGCTCTTGTCCTTCATGGCCAGGGCCAGGCGCAGGTTGAGCAGGATGGCCACGGCCGGCGGGATCAGCCAGATCGGGTTGAACACGAACGCGTCGATGGACAGCGCCGCCACCAGCAGCAGCAGGAAGCCCAGTCGGGAGGCGATGTTGAAGGCCATCGAGATGTTCTCGAACCAGCGCAGCCGCAGGTTCGGGTGCAGCGGCTGGCCCTTGCTGTCGCCGCGCTGGCCGGGCCAGAACAGGTCGATGGCGCCGAAGTTCCACTTGACCTGCTGGCCGTGCAGCGCCCGCAGGTTGGTCATCGGGCCCACGAACGCGCGCGCGGTGGCGCTGATCTTCGTGCTGTAGCCGGCGTCCTTGATCTGCAGCGACAGCTTGCTGTCCTCGACCTCGGAGTCGCGCACCCACGGCGCCTGCTGGTGGTGGCGCACCATCACCATCTCGAGCGCGCGCACATTGAACAGGCTGCACTGCCCGCCCAGTACGGCCATGTTGCGGCCGCGCAGCAGGTTGTCCATGTTGAACGCGGCGAACTGCGCGCGCTGCCCGGCGACCAGGAACCGCGCCATCAGGCCCTTGTAGCGGCTCTTGTCGATGCTGTAGATGGCGCTCAGGCCGCCGATGCGCGGGTCGTCGGTCATCTCCAGCTCGAGCCGCTCGACGGCGTCGCGGGCCAGCGTGGTGTCGCCGTCGACGCCCAGGATGAAGTCGTAGCCACGGGACAGGAAGTAGCCGTAGTTGAGCGCGCCGACCTTCTTGTCCGGGTTCACGCCCATGTCGTGCACGTGGATGTGAGTCGTGAACTCCTCACCCTTGATCGTGCGGGTGTGTTCGCCGGAGAACGTACGGGCAATTTCCGGGGTGTCGTCGTCGGTGTTGTTGATGATGACGTGGATGACGTCGGGGAGCCGGGTCTGGGCGAGCAGGCTCTTGAGCACGTCAGCGATCGTGTCCTGCTCGTTGTAGCAGGGGATGATGCAGCTGATCGTGGCGTGGCGGGGAGCGTTGGCGGCCCGGGCGGCGATCTCGCCCGACACCGTCTCGATGGTTTCCAGGTCGGTCAGCTGCGGGGTGGCCGGCGGCAGGGCCAGCTGACCGGCCTTCGCGCTGCGCGGCAACAGGATCTGGCGATCGGAGGCCCGGCGGAATCCGGGCACGGTGTCGGTCACTGGTCAGCACCATTCGTGAGCAGCGGCAGAGTCAGGGTGTCGAGGGCCGTGGAACGGTAGTAAGAGTTCGACTTGGGTGCGGTCTCCACGAGGAGATCCAGCCGGATGGTCAGCGTGAGCGACTTTGCTCCCGCCGTCGCCGCCGGCAACGTCACGACCGTGTTGTAGGGGTACGGCGGGGTGACGTCGAACTTGCCGCTGTCGGTGGTGACCTCGGCCCGATTCGTGCCGTCGTCCTGGGTCACCTGGAAGGTGGTGAGCCGGATGCGGTGGGTGCTGTCGGCGTCCTCGATGTGGGCGGCGACGTTGATGGTCTTGAGCGACTCCGCGGTGTAGAGCTTCGCGTTGTCGGACGTCCAGTAGGTGAGCTGCACCGAGAAGGTGCCCTGCTTGAGGCTGTGCGTGACGGTTCCCGTGTCCAGCGGGCCGCTCGCGCGGGTGGGTAGCTTGACCGCCTGCGCGGAGGCCGAGGCGGACGGCGAGGGCGAGGTGGAGGCGCTCTCGCTGTCCGACGACGTGCCGGGGAGCAGGGGCTTGCTGCTGCTGGTCACCTCCTTGAGGCTGGCGCAGCCGGTCAGGCTGCCGGCGAGCACGGCCGCAGCCATGCCGAGGGCAGCACTTCGGGGGAGAAAGCTTCGTGTCATTCGACCTGTCCCGCGGGGTTCGATTCGGGTCTGGGGACGTTGCAGATCGGCTCCCGAAGCCCGTTGTTGAGCAGTCCCGCTGTGATCGCGGTCACTCCGCCGCGTAGAGACCCGTCAACTCGGCGCCGATGCGGGCCAACTCCGCCCGTACGGAGGAAGGTTCGAGCACTTCGGCGGTGGCGCCCCAGCCGGACAGCGTGCGGGCGATGTCTGTCGGGGTGGGCGCCCCGACCCGGACACGCACCCGGCCGTCGTCCCGCTCGTCACCCGGGTGGCAGTGGCGGCCGAAGTGGTCGCGCAGCACCCACAGGAACCGCGCCGGGATCAGCAGCGTGGCCCACGTGCGGGACCGCCGCTCCTCCATCTCGCCGACCACCTCACCCCAGGCCGCGTCGAGCGTGAAGTCCTCCGGCCGTACGAACGTCTCCGCCGTCACCTCGAGCCCGCCCAGCCGGTCGAGCCGGAACGTGCGCCGCCCGCGCGCCGTGCCCGCGATCAGATACCAGGTGCCGTCCTTGTCGACCACGCCCCACGGATCGGCCGTGCGCCGCGAGCCCTTGTAGTCGAACCGCACCCGGTGCCGCCCGACCACCGCCTCCTGCAGCCGGCGCACCTCCTCGGGCCGGCCGCGTTCCTCCTCACCCCAGCGCGCCGGGTCGATGAGCGTGGCGCCGGCCGCCGCCCGGGCCTCGGTCCGGTACGTCTCCGGCAGCGCCCGCATCAGCTTGCGCAGCGCCGCCTTCACCTCGTCCGACGACTCCGCGGCCGGCCCCGCCAGCAGGAACAGTGCCTGTGCCTCACGCGCCGACAGCCCGCTCAGGTCGGTGCGGGCCCCACCCACCAGCTGCCAGCCGCCGTTGCGGCCCGGCTGCGGATAGACCGGGACGCCGGCCGTGGACAACGCCTCCAGGTCGCGGCGGGCGGTGGCCACCGAGATCTCCAGTTCCCTGGCCAGCTCGGCGGCGGTCACCCGGCCGCGCGTCTGCATCAGCAGGAGGGTCGCCACCAGGCGGTCGGCTCGCATGCCCGGAATTCTGCCCGGAAAAGTGCTCAGAAGGTGAGCACTTCAGTTCCGAGAATGAGGTCATGACTGCTCTTCGTGGATTCACCACCGTCACGTTCTTCGCCGACGACCTCGACGCCGCCCGCGCCTGGTACAACCAGGTCTTCGAGCTCGACCCCTACTTCGTGCGCGAAGGCGCCTACCTCGAATGGCGCGTCGGCGACTACCAGCACGAGTTCGGCCTGCTCAACACGAAGTTCGCACCCCACACCGGTTCCGGTGGGGCCGTCGTCTACTGGGCGGTCGACGACGTCGAGGCTGCCTACCAGCGCCTGCTCGACCTCGGCGCCACCTCGCACGACAAGCCGACCTCACGCGGGCCCGGATTCGTCACCGCGTCGGTCCGCGACCCGTTCGGCAACATCCTCGGCGTGATGTTCAACCAGCACTACCTCGACGTGCTCAACAAATGATCATTTCGTACGCGCGGTCGCCTCGTCCAACCGCATCGGGGCCGAACCCGGCGTGTGCCGCGATGTGCGGAAGGCTCACGGCCGTAGCGCGGCCGCCGGGACGTTACCCGGTGGCCGGGCCGGCCTCCTTACCCCGCACACTGCGGTGACGCATAGCGCCCGCGCTGCACGGCCGTCGACAATTCCTTGCCGCCGAGGCTGATCGAGCAGGTCACCGGCCCGGTGCCGCCCTTCTTGCGCTGCGCCACGATCACGAGCGGCGGCTTGTCCCCGACGATGCGGAAAGTGTGCCGCCAGGGCAGCGCGACCTCGCCCTTCCGGATGATGTCGCGGTCCTGGTCGGTGTACTGGACGCTGGCGACGTCACCCTTGTTGGTCGAGGAGACCACGTAGACCACCAGGTCGGGACTCACCGTGGCCACGATCGGTTGTGCCCCGCCCTCGCTGCCCGTGCCGGTGCTCGCGCTCGCCTTGGGCTTGGCGGTGCTGCGCTGTTCCGGCGAGGCCGTGGTGGTCGTGCCTGGCTTGGGCCCGGCTCGGTCGGGCGTCTTGTCGTTGTCGAACGGGTTGAAGAGGGCGCCGCCGAGGCAGGCCAGCACGGCAACCGCAGCGGCGGCGACCAGCCACCCGCGCCGTCCGCGTTCCCGCCGCGCCGGCGCTTCGCCTTCGTTGAACGCGGGCGCGAACGGGTCCACCGTCGTACGCTCGTCGAAGCTCACATGCTCCATGGGCGAGGTCGGCGCCGTCTCCATCCAGGGATCCGCTGGCGCCGCCGCCCGGCGGTCATCGTTGCCGCCGTCTTGATCGATATTCTTCACAGTCTCCACGGTAGAGGCCGCCACCAAACAGCGGCTTGATCTCGCCGCGGTCTGTCGGCTCTCAGGAATCCTCCATGTAGGCGACCATGGTCGACCGCAGGAGTTCGACCGCGGTCTCGATGAGGTCGAGCTCGGCCGGCGAATAGTCGGCGAGGACGGCGCCGAGCTGGTCGCCGAGCGGCTCGTAGAACGTGGCCGCCGCCGCATGGATGGCCGGTGTCGAGTGCAGGGTGACGATGCGACGGTCGGTGTGTTCGCGGGTCCGCACGATGTGGCCGGCCTGTTCGAGCCGGTTCAGCAGGATCGAGGTCGCGCCGGTGGTCAGCGACACCCGCTCGGCGAGCCGGGCCGGGGTGAGCGGCCGTCCGTGCTGCTCGGCGTTGATGATCTCGACGACGGCCGCCGCGTCCGTGGCGTGCATCCGGCGGCTCCGCGCGAACGCCCGTCCCAGTTCGCTCTGGACCGAGCCGAGGTCGCGGAGGCCCTGGAAGACCCGTCGCCGCTGCTCGTCCGCCGCCTCGTCGTCGGTCACGGTTGCAACTTATCACGTCCCAAAGTAACTTTGCGGCAAAGCTATCTAGGGAGTGGGCCATGGCGACGGTGACCTCGCGTGACGGCACCAGCATCGGCTACCTGAGCCGGGGAAGCGGTCCCGGCGTCGTCCTCGTCCAGGGCGCGATGGGCACGGCGTACAACTTCACCGACCTGGCCGACGCGCTTTCGGCCGACTTCACTGTCTTCACCCCCGACCGCCGGGGCCGAGGCATGAGTCCGAAGCCCTACGACGACACGCACGACATCACCCGCGACGTCGAAGACCTCGACGCACTCCTGGCCGAGACGGGCGCCGGTTTCGTCTTCGGCCTCAGCTCGGGCGCGATGATCACCCTGGAGGCCGCCCGGACACTGCCCCGGATCACCCGGGCCGCCGTGTACGAGCCACCGTTCTACCCCGACGGCATCTCCCACGAGGGCATCCGCCGCCTCAACGCCGACCTCGAACAGGGCCGCCTGGCCGCCGCGCTCGCCGAATCACTGCGCACCGCCCGTACGGCCCCCGCCCCGCTCGAGGCCCTCCCCGCTCCCGCCGCGCGCCTGCTGGCCGCCGCCGCGCTCGCCGCCGACGCCCGCCGACCAGGTCCGGCGCCCAAGCTGCGCGACATGCTCCCCGGCATCCGCTACGACTTCAACGCCGTCGGCGGACTGGACGGAAAGATGGCCACATTCGCGTCCCTCACCAAGCCGGTCCTGCTGCTCAGCGGCACGAAGAGTCCCGCCTTCCTGCGCCGGAGCATCCGCGACCTGGCCCGCGTCCTCCCACGGTCCACCCACATCGAGTTCGAGGGCCTCGACCATTCCGGCTCCTGGAACACGGCCCGAGGCGGTCGCCCCGACCTGGTAGCGGCGGCCCTGCGTGACTTCTTCTCCTGACAGCGCAGGCGCGACCGGCAGGCACGGCAGTTCGCCGCCGGACGACTACGTCTGCGCGACCGATCTCGCCAGGCAGCACGTCCAGAAATACCTACGGGCGCCGATCATCGCCGAGAACGCCCGTCGCCTTCGCGCCGCCGAGCTGGCACACACCGGCCGCCGAGTCGTGGACGGCGGAATGACTTCAGCTACCCACTGGGAGCTGCACGACTGGCTGACCGGCGAGCTCGTCGCCCACGGAGACAACCCGGCTGGTCTCCGGGCCGCCCTCGCCGGCGTCTGCCACGCCGACAGCATGTACGACGAGATCCCCGAACCGGACACCGCGGATACAGGACTTCCGCCTTCGCTGAGCCGCGCCCTGGAGGAGTGGGTCTGTGACCCCGCGACGCCGGACGAAGACATCGCTCAGATCGCCGGCTGGCCGGTAGCGAAGGTCCGCGACCACCGTTAGCCGCTTCTTGCTCCGACTCAGGCAATCGTTCTCACGTATGGCGGTGAGCCGCCGGCACGGCATTCATCAGCGCTCAGCACGGTCCACGGCATCGTCGATTCCGTATGCACCGACCCTCATCAGGGCGTCGATGACGTCCAGATACGCGGAGCGCCGGAGGGGAGTCTGCGCCTGGGTCAGTCCGCGCACAGCCAGATTGCAGACGTGGCGTGCGTCGGCCGCCGCGCCGGTCCGGATGTCTCCGGTGGCTGCTCCGAAGACCTCGATGAATCGCCGGACGCAACGGAGGGCCAGCGCATCCACCCGATCCGGTGCGTGTTCGAGTGTCAGGAAGATCTGCGGTGTTGCGGTCTCGAATGCCGCGGAATCGATCAGCTCGTTGAGGACCCCCTGGTAACCGGAGAGATATTTTCCCCGCAGATGGGCGACCACGGCAGCGGCGGCTTCGCGGACACCGGCGTCGCTGTCGCCGAAGAGGCGGATCAGCGTCTCGGCCACCAACGCCGGGTCATTGTTCGAGGTGAGCCTGGCGGCTGCTGCCTGGGCCACTCCTTTGCGACTCGGAGCATCGGTGCCCTCCATTATCCGATCGAAGGGGCCGCGCTCGCCCCACGCGACGGCGGCCACCAACGCCAGGTCCCCGCCGCGAAGACGTACGGCCCTGTCGTCTGAATCGACCATCCGCTGGATGACCGGCAAGACAACGTTCTGGCTACCACCGTTGCCGATGTACATCATCAGGCGGCACACGTACCTGCCGGCCAGCAATTCATCGCTGGTCTCGACAAGTTTCGTAAAGGCAGCGACCGCGTGGGGGCGGGCAAAACGAAGAGCAGCCGCCAGCGTGTGCGCAGCCTGAGCGCGTACTGCTACAACGTGGTCCGTCGCCAGGGTCTCCAAGGCAGGGACGACCGCAGCCGTTCGCGTTCCGTCCACGTCGTAGATGAGCAGATCGCCGAGTGTCTCGGCGAGAGCTCCGCGCGCACAGTTCATGCCGGCAAAGCGGAGCCGATCCCCAGGCTCGCGTCCGGTGGATGTGTCGAACACGTCCGAAGCTGGGTCCGGAGCCTCCAGAGCTCGATCTCGCACGAGCTCGACCAGATCAATCGGCGCGGACTTCAGGTACTGCCGTAAGGGATGCCCGATCCAGCGATCCGTCTCTGGTATGCCGAGGGTCGCTACGTATCGCACGGCGCTGAAGACGCTGGCTTCGTCATCGGGCGAGACCGGTGCGGCTTCGCCGAGACCGATCAGGATCGCCGAAGCGTAGGACGCGTTCGTCTCGGTGGTCAGCTTTACCGCCAGCCGTGCGAATCGAGTGGGGTTCTCCCTCGTCTGCCGTTGCAGGACATGGGACAGTTCCCGCGCCCCACCCCTGGAGGTGGCCCAGTTCGCGCGGTCCTGGTCGTGCCTGGCCATCGCTTGGAGCCAGTTCCTGTCGGTCATGTGCGAGGCGGCCACGTCCCCGACAGGAGACTCGATCAATACTGCTGTGACGCCTTCCGGCTCAGGCGCAAGCTCAGATCGGAACTTGCGCTGGTATTCGCCGAGCCGACGCCGACCGCGTTCCGTCAATCGACCAGGGTCGAGCGCGGAGAGCAAGGTGAAGGCGTAATAACCGGCAGCTCGCTGCTCCCACTCGAACCGAAGATCCCGGACCGCATTTTCGAGAGCCTGATGCGTGGTTTCGTCGATGTGGGGACCGATCGTCTGGATGAGTTCGCGGGCCACCCATACCGAGTTGGAATCGGTGCCGCAGAACAAGCGGTCCGTACTTTCGAGCAACAACTCGGCGGCCCAGTCGGCCAACGGGGCTTCAGCTGCGATCAAGCCGAGGTAGAGCAACGTCTGCGCTCCGCTCAGCTTGACGGCGGCCAGCCCTTCCAACACGGGCTTCGTGGCAGCGGGATCGGATCGGACGACAGCCTGCACCGCCAGCCGCATCGCGGCCAGGAACGCGTTTTCCGCCTCGCTCGTCTCGGACATCCGATCGTAGTGGTGCGAGAAGTGTTGATCGCTTGGGAAACCAGGGGGTGGTTCGTTGCCGGCTGTCATGACCATGACATCGGTCATGTAAGGCAAGAAGATGGCGACGAACTTGGCCGGATCCGACGAGGCTGACTTCCGGACCGACTCGGCTAGTGAGTAGTCGTTCTGCGTCAGGGCCTCGACTCGCCCCTCGCCGTCGATCGCGAGTGCCCCAGGACGATCGATGAAGTAGGCCCCAAGCAGATCGATGGCCCAGCCCGGCTCATGCTCGGCAAGGCTGTCGGCAGCAAGCCAGAGCGTCCGCTCATCGCCGTTGGCGCCACCAACCCGGACGGCGTCAACGAGGAGATCGAAGAGCTCCCGGCTCAGGTGGAGTTCGGCGGCACGCATGCTCCTGAGAAGCCAGTTGTGGTACTCAGATCGGTCCTTGAAAGAAGCAAGGACTGCCGCCACCCGTGCCGGGTAAACGCGCGCCGCCGAGCCGAGAATACTGATGGCCCGGTTCCGTTCGTCAGCCGTGCCATGGCCCAGCCATGCCTGAATTTGCGCGTCGCCGTCGAGCCGGTCGAACCAGTTCGTAGATAACAGCATCCTCCACACTCGGTCGCCGAGATCCGCGTCGATGGTGGCGGCGTCAAGAACGATCTGCAGCTCCGCCGATGTCGGCTCGGCCACGCCTGCGAGCACCGCCAGGATCGTTTCCTTGATGTGGAAGCGCACATCGGGACTGGCGAGGGTCGTCTCGAGTTCGGCCAGATAGCGTTCGGAGTCACGTTCGCGGAGATGGTGCAGAATCTGGCGAACCTGTGCCCGCCGGAAGAGCTCCTGTTCTCCGGAAGTCAGGAAGTCCGCAAGCGCCTGGGGGCGCGTCGCCCACTGACGAGCGAACGCGTAGTCGAAGAACGCCTCGTGGAAGAACGCGACCTGGTTCCCGTCGCGAACGAGCACGTGCTCCGACACCAGAGCATCCGCATCGGCGGCGAGTTCGTCGGAATCGAGGACGGAGTCCGAGACCGAAAGCCGCCGGCGATCGCTGATGGCGCGGGCCACCGTCGTGATGACCTCGTTGAAGCGGACGCCCGGCTTGCGCTCAGCGACCGCGTGACGCTTCCGGCTCCAGTACGCGTCGAACAGGTGCGCAGTGCTCTGGAAGTTCAGCGCATCCGGTTCATCGGCGACGCCGGCCAACAGGATCAGGTGCAGAGGCAGCCGCAGGAGTCGTACCTGATGAGGTTGAAGCTTCGACTGGTCGAGTCCCATCGCTTCCACAGCTGCGCTCACCGTTTCGACGGAAAGATCAGGAACCGTGAGCGATTCGGCCTTCAGGTCGTTCTGAAGCGTCCGGATTCGGTAGTCGTTGTCGACGTCGAACTGCCGGCAAGCCAGCACAACCAGCATCGACGGGAAAGCGGCGGCTTCGCGGACCAGATCCTCGACGGCGCCGAAGCTGGTCGGCATCCGGCCGGAGGCGAGACTGACGGCATCGAGTTGGTCGATCACGAGGACGCAGGGCTTGCCGCCTGCCGCGGCTGCGAGTGCGGAAACGGGTGACACATCCAAGCCCAGTTTTCGGCCGATGTCGTCGGTTGCAGCGAAGTTCTCCAGCCGGTCGAGTCGGAAGCCGAGAACGGGAACGTCTGCGGCTAGCAGTTCCGCGACGGCCTGGGAGAGGACTGCGGTCTTGCCGCCTCCTGCTGTCCCCACCAGGAAGACGACGGACGACGAGCTATCCCTGGCTTTGATGGCCAGATCAGACGCCTCGGCACGCTTGATCGTCGGCTTCAGCAGCTCGCGACCGACCGATGCGCACCAGTTCGCCGTGATCTGATCGACCCTCGTTTGCAGACTCTGACGTCGGCTGCCATCGGCGAGTTTGAGCCGGTAAGTCGAGAGCCTTGACTCGATCGTGGTCGATGTCAGCTCGACGCCAAGATGGTTCACGACGATGTCGCCGAGCCCGGTCGCTGCCAGCTCGCCACCGTCCCCATCGAGGAGCACGCCGCACATCGAGGCGTTCATGCTGACCACGGCTCGTTCGTCCTGACAGCGGAACCACATCTGCCGCAGCATCGCCCACGAGGTGGCGGGTGAGCCGTAGATGTCTGCCGTTGACAGCGCGTCGTGGAGCTCGCGCAGCTTCTCGTTCAGCCAGTTCTTGAGGAAGTCGTCCAGGTTGGCGGAGCGTCGAGCCCGGTCGGCGAGTTCGGTCAGGTTGACGGCCGGCACGGTCGAGACGAAATGGAACTCGCGACCGGCATCGATGTGCTTCTTGGCGTTGGTCCAGATGTCCTCGCCGGCGAGAGCTTTGACAGTCCAGCTGTTCGCGCTGCTGTTCTGGCGCTTCAGCTGGTGCGCCTCGACGACGCCGTCATTGTCCCGGGTATAGAGGAACTCGGCGCCGTCGTCGAGCTCGCCTGCCTTCTCGACGACGATCGACCGGCCCGTGCCGGCAAGGATGTGCAGCAGGTGCGAGACGGTCCACGCACCTTCGTAGCGACTGCCGAACTTGTCGGCCTCGCCTCCCGGCCGTGGACTCATCGGCGTCCTTTCCTGGGTCCGTCAGCTGGAACTGCGAACGGTGAGTGTTGTGGGCAGGCGGGGCGGTGGCGGCAGAGCCGGGTCGAGCAAGTGCCGGACCGCGGCCTCGGCCTCATCCTCGACCGGCATGTAGACCGATGACAGGTCGGCCGCCTCGGAGAGGGTGCTTCCGTCGAAGCCGACCACTGCCACGTCGTCGGCTATGCGGCGGCCGGCCTCGCGCAAAGCCTGCAGCACGCCCATCGCGCTGACGTCGCATGCTGCGAAGACGGCGTCGAGGGCAGGGGAGCGGGCCAGCAACTCGCGGGTGGCCTCGTAGGCGCGGGCCCGTGTGAAGTTGCCCTCGGCAATGCTGACGGGGTGGGCCGCGGCGGTCATCACGCGCAGGAAGCCCGCCCGTCGCTCGTCGGCGCACGGCGTGGGTGGGCCGAAGACCGCGCCTATGTGTTGGCGGCCCGTGGCCAGCAGGTGGACCGCCGCCTGGTGGCCGCCGCTGTCGTTGTCGGGGGCCACGAACGCCACGCCGGGAGCCGCGCGGCCCAGGGCGATGGTGCGGCCGCGGCGGGCGTATGCGGCGCCGGCTGGGCCGGGGACGTTGATGAGCAGGCGGCCGAACGGCGGGTCGGGGTCGTCGGCCGGCAGTGCGGCCACGCGGCGTACCTCCAGGGAAAGGTCGCCGCCCACGGCGCGCATGGCGCCGGTCAGGACGCGGGCGTAGAAGGGCTTGGCGCTCATCGCGTCGGGGTCGGGGTCGACGATCAGGATCTCGATGCGTTCGCGGCGGTTCGCGGTCTTGCGGCCGGTGGCCAGGGCGCGGGCCACCGCGTGGGGCTCGAAACCCAGTTCGGCGGCGACGGCGCGGACCCTCGCCCGTACGGCCTCGGAAACGCCGTAACTGCCGTTCATGGCTCGGGAAGCGGCGGCCATCGAAACCCCGGCGGCCCGGGCCACGTCGGCCAATGTCACGCGCCGGCCGGTCATGCGGCGGCTCGCAGCGAGCGGTAGACGGCGTGGACCAGCATGGGGCGCCGGATGCCCTGCAGGACGGGGGCGAAGAACTCCTGGCGGTAGTCGGTGTTGGTCATCGACGTGGTGGCGAACGAGACGCCGCCGAACGAGGCCAGCAGCGCGGCCAGTTTGAACAGGGCGACGGGCACGCCGAAGAAGGCGGAGCGCTGCGGGTCGTGGCCGATCCAGGTGGCGGCGGTCTCGTACTGGACGGTGATCAGGCCCAGGGCCACGAAGAACAGGAACAGGCCGAGGCCGATGACGGCGGCCTGCACCAGCTGGCGGACGGTGAGCAGCACCAGCACGTTGACGGCCTGGCGGGGGTCCAGCGGCGGTATTTGGCAGGGCCGGATCTCGACGCCGGCCAGCGGGGTGCCCTCGCACGCCTCGGCCAGGTCGGACTCGGAGGGCGGCGGGCCCACCGGGTCTTCGTCGTAGCCTTTGACCACCCGCCAGGTGGCCAGGCCGACGATGACGGTCAGCAGGGCCAGGACCAGCCAGACACGCGGCCACGACAGCTGGTCGAGCAGTTGCCACAGTTCGCCGGTGAAGAACAGGAACAGCGTGCCGAACAGGACCACCGGCAGCGACCGGCCGAACGAGCGGGGGATGTCGGACAGGCCTTTGAACAGGTCGCCCACGGCGTGGCGCATGGCGGCCACGACGCCGTACGAGGTCGCGATCCAGCCGATGCCGAAGGCGGCCACGAAGATCAGCAGCCCGGCCGCTCCGACCACCAGCGGGGCGTCGCCGGTGGGGCCGGCCAGCTCACGCGAGACGAACCCGGGCCGGACCGTGTGCACCAGCACGGCGCCGCCGACGAACACCACCGCGTAGACGGCGATCACCACGGCCAGCCCGGTGCGGGTCAGCCGGGGCGGGCGGCGGCCGTTCAGACCGGTTGTGTACGGCCAGATCAGGCTCATCACGAGCAACGGCACGGCCAGCGACACGAACGCGCCGGCCGACGCGACCTGCAGCAGCCAGTAGATCGCGGCGCCGGTCAGGAACGGCAGCATCCGCGGCACCACCTGGGCGCGGGCGGTGAAACCGTCGACCAGCTGGGGCAGGGCCGCCCGCACGAACCAGTTTTCGGTGCGGTTCAGGGTGGCCGCTGGAGATCCGCTCACGGGGACGATCAAACCACTTCGAGGCGACCGGAGTGCAGCGGCAGCAGTTCGTCGGCCAGGTCGATGATGCGCTGGTCGTGGGTGGCCACGACGACCAGCGTGCCCTCGGCGACGGCGGCGGTCAGCGCGCCCAGCACCAGGGCCACGTGTTCGTCGTCCTGGTGGGCGGTGGGCTCGTCGAGCAGGGCGACCGCGGGGGTGAGGACGAGCGCGCGGGCGATCGCCGTGCGCTGCTGCTCGCCCAGCGACGTGTCGTGGGCGGGGCGGCCGGCCAGGGGGTCGAGGCCCAGTCGGGTCAGCAGGCCGGGCGGCGGGGTGCGGCCGCGCAGCCGGGCCGGCAGGTGGGCATTTTCGGCGACGGTCAGCTCGGGGGCCAGGGCCGGGCGCTGGGGGAGCAGGGCCACCCGGTCCCACTCGTGGTGGGAGACCGCCGGTCGGCCGTCGACGGTCACCGTGCCCGAGGTCGGCGGCATCACGCCCGCCATCAGGTGCAGCAGCGTTGACTTGCCCGAGCCGGACCGCCCGGCCAGCACGGCCAGCCGGGCCGGGGGCAGCGACAGCGAGATGTCGGTGAGAACGGGCGTCGAGCCGTGCGTGTGGGTCACGGACTCCAGGCGTACGAGATCAGCCGTCGTCACGGTAGGAGGCCTCCTCGGCTGAGCGGCTGGTGGTGAACAGGACGGCCGGAACCACGGCGGCCACGGCCACGGCGGCGGTGACGGCGAGCCCGGGAACGGTGAGCCCGAAGTGGAGCGCGGGCAGGCGGGTGGGTTCGTCGTCGAGCAGCCGGGAGCCCAGCGGCAGCAGCGCGGCGACCCCGGCCACGGCCCCGGCCAGGGCGACGGCGGCGAGCAGCGACAGTTCGAGCAGGCGGGCGCGCAGGGCCCGGCCCGGGCCCAGACCGACGCGGATCAGCATGAGGTCGCTGGCCCGGCGGGCGGCCGCGGTGCGCTGGGCGTGGACGCAGAGGGCGAGCACGGCCAGCAACGCGAGGTAGGCGGCGACGGCGACCTGGTAGCCGCGGGACCGCGACGCTGCCACATAGATGTCGCGCTGCCGCAGCTCGGCCGCCGTGGTCACCCGTTCCGGCTCGACGCCGAGCGGGGAGGTGATGGCGTCGGTGCCCCGCGAACTCCACACCAGCGTCCGGACGAACGCGCCGGTGTAGGCGTTGGAGTCGCGCGGCCTGAGGCGCGGATCGGCCGAGCCGAACTGCGCGAAGAAGGCCTTTTCCGAGACCACGTACGTCGGTTTGGCGTCGAGCCCGGGGAAGGCGTCGACATGGGCGACCACGTCGAGCGTGCCCTTCCACGCGCCCACGTCGACGGAGACGGCGCTCTGGCCGGCCGCGGCCGGGTCGGCGACCACGATGGCGGGCACCCGGTCGGCTTCCGGTTCGCCCTCCAGCCGGGGGAGGGCGTCGCGGGCCTCGGCCAGGTCGGGGCCCCGGCCCCAGAGGGCGACTTCGCGGAACTTCACGGGGTCGACCACGAGCAGGTCGTGCTGGGCGGCGTCGAGCGAGGTCCAGGCGTCGTAGCGCCAGACCACCGTCGCGTACGCGGGGAGGGGTGGGGTGCGTACGCCGGGAACCGGGTCTTCCGACGGCTTTTCGGGCACCTCGGCCGCGTCGGGGTCGAGCTGCGCCGAGCCGCCGTCGAGGACCGCCACCGATTCGGCGCCGGCCTGGACGGCCACCCGGTCGTCCACGGTGGTGGCGGACGCGGTCAACGCGCACAGGGCGAACAGCAGCATGCCCAGCCCGGCCGTCATCACGGCCACCGCGAGACGCCGCTCGGCCGAGTTGTCGGCCAGGCGCCGCCGGGCGAGCCAGACGACGCCACGCAGCGAGCCCCCGCGGAACGAGCGGCGCAACCCGGTGAGGCGGCTCAGCAGCAACCCGCCCAGCACCCCGGCCGCGGCCAGCACCAGCAACGGCACGAGCAGATCGACGCTGCGTACGCCCTCACCGCCCGAGGAGGCCAGGCCCGCGCCCGCGACCAGGGCGACCACCAGCACCGGAGTGGCCCAGGGCAGCGGCCGCCGCGGCGTGGCCGGGGGGAGCGGGCGCACGTAGCGGGCCGTGGCCAGCGCCGGCACCGCGGCCGCGATGAGCAACCCGGCCGCGGCCGCGAGCCCGGCCGAACCCAGCGCGGGCAGCATCGACGACGCGGTGACGGCCCCCGGCGGCCCGGCCCGGGTGACCAGCAGCCACGCCACACCCCAGCCGGCGGCCGACCCGAGCACGGCCGGCAGCAGATGTTCGGCCAGCCACAGCCCGCCCACGGCGAGCGGCGCGACCCCGGAACCGACGGCGTGACGCAGTTCGACGACGCGGCGGCGCACCGACAGCAGCACCATCGCGAGCACGGTCATGAGCGCGACGGTGACGGCCGCCCACTCGATCGGCCGGGTCTTCTGCCGCACGGTCTCGGACGCGGCCCCGGCCTGGTCGGCGATGCGCCCGATGCCGCTGGCGAGCCGGCCGGTCACCGCGTCGGTCCCGCCGTCGAAGCTCTGCTCGCTGACCCGGCGCCGCAGGTCGGCGACGCCGCGGCCGGTCTCGCGGGCCTCGGCCAGGGTCACGCCCTCGTCGAGGGTGGACTCGGCCGCCCAGAGGATCTGGTCGTCGATCCCGTCGGCCAGCCGCTCGGTGGTGGGCACGTCACCGATGACCAGGTAGGCCTTGAGGGTCGTGGTGCGGGAGTCGAACGGCAGGTCGCGGTCGCGCAGCGCCCAGGACCGGCTTCCGGCGACGTCGGCCGGCCGGCGCCCGCCCGGGACGATCGCGTAGAGCCCGCTGACCTTCGCGGTGGCGCTCTTGTCGGCGACCGTGACGGTGACGGTCTCGCCCGGGCGGAAACCCAGCGGCTCGGGCAGCCAGACTCCGCCCGCGGGGCCGCTGCCATCGGTCACGACCAGCTCGGCGGCGGGCTCGGTGACCGCGTAGAGGCGGGCGTCGGCCTGACGGGCGCCGGCCGAAACAGTGGACGCCCACGGCTTCGACCACGACAACTCCTTGCCGGCCGATCCGCCGTCGAGGCGTGGCGGGGACAGGTGGGGGATCGTGCGCAGCTCGGTCAGCAGCCGCTGCTGGCCGGCGCTGTCCGGGGAGCGGGAACCGGTGAGGCGGACGAGGGCGGCGTCATCTTGCCGGGCGGTGTCGGGCACGGCGTCGCGGCCCGCCTGGAAGGCCGCGTTGCGCCCGGCCTCGGCGAACATGGCCGGCGCGGCGAACGCCACGCCGGCCACGACGAAGGCGAGCACGACCAGCACGGACCACAGCCCGGCGCGGAACAGCGCCCCGAACGCGGCCCGTATGAGCATGCAGGCCATCCTGCCCTAATCAGCGCAGCGGCACGTGCCCCCAATCGGTGTCCGAGGCCAGATAGAAGCTCGGGTAGGACGGCTGGTTGTAGGTGGTCTGCTGACGCGCCACCTCGACGCGGTACTGCCGGTCCTGCATCAGCGTGTAGAGCTTGTGGTTGGTGACCTCGGTGCTGAGATAGACGCGGATGGCCGAGCTGTCCGTCGTGCGGACGAGAAGCTCCTCGCGCCAGTCCCCGAGGATGTCGGCCACCAGGCTCGGATTGCCCTTCGTGCCGTTGTTGGCGCGGGTGCCCTCGGCGGTCAGCAGCGTGCCGCGCTTCCAGTCGTCGATCGTGGGCGTGACGTCGCCCGCGCCGTTGACGATCTGCGTGGTGCCGTCGGCCGCCCAGCGGATGCTCATGTTGGTGCCGGGAATCGGGCCCGGCTGCACCTGCCCCTTCGCCGTGTGCAGGCCCAGCGCCTCGGAGCCGCCCGGCATGCTGGCCCACGACTCGAGTCCGGGCGACTCCGGCAGCACGTCGCCGACCATGCCCCGTCCGGTGTCACGGCCCGAATAAGTGCCGAACAGGACCTCTCCCGTACGGGCGTCACGCATCGCCATTCCGTACGGGGCGGTGGTGCCGTTCTCGTGCACGGTGAAGATCTCGAGGCCGGGCCGGTCGGGGGCGACATCGGTGACATGCATGGCGTCGCCGTGCCCCAGCCGCATGCGCTCGCCGGTCGGAAGGTTGCCGAACGAGGAGTAGAGCAGGCTCCCGTCGTCGTCGATGGTGGCCGAGCCGTACACGATCTCCTGCCGCCCGTCACCGTCCACATCGGCCGCGCTCATCGAGTGGAAGCCCTGTGTGGTCAGGGTCGCGAACTCCGGTGAGGTGCCGTCGCGGCCGTGCGGGGTGTCGTTGAACGGGTTCGTCATCGGCACCCAGCCGCTGTCGACGTACCAGCCCTCGGTGAGGTGCCGTCCGTTCCAGCGGTACGACACGAGCGTGGACCGCGTGTAGTAGCCGCGCGCGAAGACGGCGCTGGGATGCCGGCCGTCCAGATACGCGACACCGGCCAGGAAGCGGTCGACGCGGTTGGCGGGCTCGATCCGCGGCATCGCGTAGTCGCCCCACATCAGCCCGTCGTCGGTGCGGCCCGGCTTGTAGCGGATCGTCTCCAGCTCGCGGCCGGTGGCGCCCTCGAAGACGGTCAGATATTCGGGGCCGTCGACGATGAAGCCCTGGAACGCGCGCAGGGCGTTGCGGGTGCTGCGGGCGGGCGCGTACACGTCGATGAAGTAGTCGGCCACGGCCTCCGCATCAGGCAAGGGGTCGATCCCCAGGGCCTGCTCCGGGGTGGCCGGCCACCGCCCGGCGAGCACTTCGGGATGCGTGGCCCAGCCCCGGAACATCGTGACCAGGTGGTCGTAGTAGCCGGCGGCGCTGAGCCGGTAGTCGTCGGTGTTGCGGTAACCGGCCTTCAGGTCGGCCGGGAGCATGGTGATGTGACGGGACCGGCCGTCGCGCAGCGTCCGGGTGCCGGGCGCGGTCTTCATCATGATCTCGGCCCGGCCGTCGCCGTCGAAGTCGTACACCAGGAACTGGGTGTAGTGCGCCCCGGCCCGGATGTTCACGCCGAGGTCGATGCGGTGCCGCAGGGTGCCGTCCAGCTCGTACGTGTCCACGAACACCGGCCCGGTGTACCCGACCTGCGAGACGTCCTTGGAGTTGGACGGGTCCCACTTGACGACGTATTCGTACTGCCCGTCGCCGTCCACGTCGCCCACGCTCATGTCGTTGGCCGAGTACGTGTACGCCTCCCCGGCCGGGGTGACGCCGTCGGCCGGTTTCCGCAGCGGCAGCTCGAAGTAGTTCGTGGTGCTCGTCGCGGTGGGCCGGCTGCCCGCGACCTCGTACCGTGACGCCGGGGTGCCCTCGCGGTCGAGGTAGTTCGTGCTGTCGGTGACCGTGGCGATCCGCTGGCCGTCGCGGTAGACGGCGAAGTCGCGGCCGGTCAGCCCGGTCGCCGAGTGCCCGGTGGCTTCCCGCTGGAGCAGCCGCCAGCTCAGGAACGTGCCCTCGCTCGTGGCCGCCACGACCAGACCACGGTCGAGCTCCGCCCGGGGCCCCGGCGCCGGCGCGGGTGCCCCGGGTCCGAACATCATCAACGCGGCGAGGACGATCTTCACGGCAAACCTCCTGAGGAAAGCGCTTGCCTGAGAAGTCTCCATCGAGTGTTGTCAATGGTCAAGGATGCATCGACGGGACCGTCACGAGGGTGCCGAAGTGCACGACGGCGCCGGACTCCAGCACCGCGTCCACGCTGACCGGGCTGCGCTGGCCGGGCCTCAGGGGTGCGGCCGCGAGGGCCAGCCGCTCGCCCAGGCGCTGCACCGCCGCCGGGCTGCGGCCGGTGGTGACGAGCCAGGCTCGGACCGGGCCGATCGACGTGCCGGCGCAGAGGTGCAGGAGCGTCGAGGCGCCGGGCTCAGCCCGTACGCGCAAGGTGTGTCCGGCTGTTGTGGCGACCTCGGAGCTGCGGGCGGGGCAGGGCCCGTCGGCGGCCGATGCCCAGGCGCCCGGCCGCGCGGTGAACAGGGCCGTCAGACAGATCGCCAGGAGTGCGGCGATCGAGGTCAGGGCCGTGCCGCCGTGATCGGGGGCGGGGATTCGCAGCCGCCGCCGGGAACGAACCGTCAGGCCGCCGCCGACGTGCCTCACGGTCACCGGGGACCACCCTGCTCCGGTTCGCCGACGCCGGGCGTGGCATCGCGGTCGTACGGCCTGTTCGTCCTGGTCACTCACTCGGTGACAGTCGCTCCCCGCGCCGTGATAGTTCCCGCTCGCGATAGGCGCGCGTCTTGTGCCGGTTGCCGCAGACCCCCATCTCGCACCAGCGGCCGCGGCCGTTGCGGGAGGTGTCGTGGAACGCCCAACGGCAGTCCGGCGCGTCGCAGAGCTTGACCCGTTTCCAGTCGTCGCGGGCCACGCTCGCCGCCACCGCCTCGACGATCTCGTCGAGCCAGGGCCGGCCGGTGGCCGCGGCCAGGCGCAGGTGGCCCGCCGGACCTGGCGTCAGACGAACGGGGAAGTCGGCGAGGGTGGCCGGATCGCTCTCGCGCAGGGCCGTCCGCAGCGCGATGGCGGCCCGCAGGTCGGCCGGTCGGGCCTCGGTGCCATCGGCCAGCCAGTCGGACAGGGCCTGCGGAGACGTCAGTTGCTCACCCCCGACGTGGTGCTCGCCGTGGCGGCGGAACGTGCGTTCGTCGAGCGTGTTGAGGAATTCCACGACCCGGTCCAGATCAGCCACGACACCATCATAACGCTTCATCGGTGTTTGACATGCGCCCAACACCGGTATTAGCGTTTGATGGTGTCGACAGGAGATGAGGGAGGAACGATGACTCTGCTGAACGTTTCCGACGCGGACCTTGACGACCTGCGGGCCCGCCTGCGGGCGACCCGATGGGCCACGCCGTGGCCGATCGCGCCCGGTGAGGCCGGGGTCGACGGCGGCGAGCTGCGGCGGCTGGTCGACCGCTGGGCGTCGGCCTACGACTGGCGCAAGCACGAGGCCGCCATCAACGCGCTGCCGTCCCACGTCGCCGAGATCGGCGGCCAGCCCGTGCACTACCTGCGCTACGACGGCGAGCAGGCCGGCGCGCCGCCGCTGCTGATCGCCAACGGCTGGCCCAGTTCGTTCCTCGAGCTGACCGGCCTGGCCGAGCGTCTGTCCGCGCCGTCCCGCTTCGGCGGCCGCGCGGAGGAAGCGTTCACCGTGATCGTCCCGTCGCTGCCCGGCTACGGGCCCGCGCCGCAACGGCCCGAGCTCGGGGGAGCCCACACTCACGACCTGTGGCACCGGCTCATGCACGACGAGCTGGGCTTCCAGCGGTACGGGGTGCACGGCTCGGACATCGGCGCCGGTGATGTCATCCGGCTCGCCGAGGCCTATCCCGAGGCCTTGACCGGCATGCACGTGCTCGACGTGGCCGATCCGCCCTCGTGGGACCCGGCGTCGCTGACCGACGAGGAGCGGGTGTTCCTCCAGACCAAGCGGCAGTGGCTCGAGGCCGAGGGCGGTTACTCGCACGAGCAGTCCACCAAGCCGCTGACCCTCGCGCAGGGATTGACCGACTCGCCGTCCGGGCTGCTCGCCTGGATCGTCGAGAAGTACCGCACGTGGAGCGACGACTACGGCAAGTTCGACGACGACTTCCTGCTCACCCAGGCGTCGCTCTACTGGTTCACCGGCTCGATCTCGACGTCGTTCCGGCCCTACTACGAGCGCGAGCACGGCCTGGTGCCACCGGTCGGCCGGGTGGAGGTGCCGACGGCGGTCGCGTTCTTCCCGGCCGACATCAAGGGCATCCAGCCGCGCAGCTGGGTCGAGCGGGCCTGCAACGTGACCCGCTACACCCTCATGCCGCGGGGCGGCCACTTCGCGGCGTACGAGGAAACCGAACTCTTAGCCGCTGACCTGGTCGCCTTCTTTCGCGGGCGGTGACGAGGCCTTCTCCAGCCGTTCCACCTCGGCGATGAACTCCTGAGCCCAGCTGCCGAACCCGGCCTGGTCGGAGGCCCGCAGGTCGTCGAGGGTCTGGCGCAGCGCGGAATGGCGGAGCCCGGCCAGCATCGCCTTCGAGAAGAAGCCGTCCCACATGCCGCCGAACTCGGCCCGCGACAGCCGCTCCGAGAGGTACCACTCGTCCCAGCTGTGATGCCAGTAGGCCACCCGTGCCAGCCGCAGCTCCGGATCGTCGGCCGGGCGGGTGTCCTCGAGCTCGCCGAGTTTCTGCAGGAGCTCGATGAAGCGGGACCGCAGCGACAGGTAGGTCTGAATCTTCAGGACCTCACGGGATCGGCGGTCGGTGCGGATCGCGAGGATCACGGCGATCAGCGCGATCAGCAACGACGCGAGAGCCGTGGCGAATCCGGCGATGTCGGTCCAGGTGGCTCCGTTGTCGTCCATCGTGCGACGTTAGGACTTTTCCCGCGTCGGGGCTGGCAGGTCGGCGACAGCCGGGAACTCGGAGGGCCGATCGGACGACTAACCCTGGTGCTAGGTGGTGTGAAGACTCCGGTTGTGGCCGGGACGGCCGTGGGCGCGGCCGGTTTGGTGATGGTGACGGCTCTCGTTCTCTCCGGCGGCGTGGACGGGGAGGTGCTGCCGGGCATACCCGCTCCGGGCGCCCTGACCGAATGGGCGCTGCCCGGGTTCACGCTGCTGAGCGAGATCCTGGGGGTGCTGACTGTCGGGCTCGCGGTCACGGCGGCGTTCCTGCTTCCGGGTGACGGGCGCAGCGTCGCCGCGTACGGGTGGGTGCTCCTGCGCCGCATCACCTGGCTGGCCCTCGGATGGGCGCTCAGCTCGGCCGCCGTCGTGGTCTTCACCGTGTCGGACATCCTCGGTATGCCGGTCGGTGGGCTCAGCCGGCAAGCCGTGGTCAGCTTCGCGTTCTCCATCTCGCAGGGGCAGGCGCTGCTGCTGCAGATCGGTGCCGCGCTGGCCGTCGCCGTGCTCAGCCGGGCCGGGCTTTCGCGGGGAACGGCCGCGGTCACGGCGGGCCTGGCGATGGTGGCGCTGCTGCCACCGACGTTCACCGGGCACTCGGCCGGCGCCGGCAACCATCAGATCGCGGTGACCAGCCTGGCCCTGCACGTGCTGGGCGCCGCGCTGTGGGTGGGTGGTTTGACGGGCGTTCTTCTCGTACGGCGTCACCGCCGTTTCACCGACACGGCCGCGCGCTACAGCCGGCTCGCCCTGGCGTGTTTCGTGGCCACGGCGGTCAGCGGCACCGTCAACGCGGCCGTCCGGCTCGGTTCGTGGGATGCGTTGTCCGGTTCCCCGTACGGGACCCTGGTGCTCCTCAAGGTTTTGGCGCTGCTAGCGGTGGGGGCGATCGGGGCCGTGCACCGCACCCGGACCCTGCGGGCCGCCACCACGTTCGCCTTCGTCCGCCTGGCCGCCGGGGAACTCGTCGTGCTGGCCGCGGCGAGCGGACTGGCCGTGGCGTTGTCGCGCAGCCCCACCCCCGTACCGGAAAACGTGACCGAGCCGGACCCGCTCGTCGAACTCCTCGGCTTCGCGATGCCCGGCCCGCCCACCGCCCGCGACATGCTGGCCAACCCGTTGCCCGACATGTTCTTTCTGACGATCGTGGCCGTCGGCATCGCCGCCTACCTGACCGGGGTCGTCCGCCTGCGCCGAGCCGGGCACGCCTGGCCCCTCGCGCGCACCGCCTCCTTCGTGGGCGGCCTGCTGCTGCTCGGCGCGGTCACCGGGCTCGGCGTCGCCCGTTACGCGTACGTGCTGTTCAGCGTCCACATGGTGCAGCACATGGTGCTCTCGATGGCCGTGCCGATCCTGCTCGTCGGCGGCGCCCCGGTCACCCTCGCGTTGCGGACGCTGCGCCGCCCGGCCGACCCGCAGGTGCGCGGCGCCCGCGAATGGCTGCTGCTGGCCCTGCACAGCCGCGCGGCCCGGTTCCTGAGCCATCCGCTGGTCGCGCTGGTCATCTATGTGGCCAGCCTCTACGGGCTCTACATGGGTGGCCTGCTGGGCACACTCATGCGCTACCACCTCGGCCACCTCGCCATGCTGGTGCACTTCGTGCTGGCCGGCTACCTGCTGTTCTGGGTGCTCATCGGCACCGACCCCGGGCGGCGGCGGGTGCATCCGGCGCTGCTGACGGTCGTGCACTTCCTGGCCATGGTGGCGCACGCGTTCTTCGGGTTCGTGCTGCTGCAGTCGACCACGGTCATCGCCGAGGACTGGTACAGCGCGGTGCACCCGCCCTGGGCGGCGTCGCTGCTCGCCGATCAGCATCTCGGGGCGTCGCTGGCGTGGGCCTTCGGCGAGTTGCCGGCGGTGGTGGTGATGCTTCTGCTCGTACGGCAGTGGGTCCGTTCCGACGAACGCGAACAGGCGCGCCTGGACAGGGCCGCCGACCGGGCCGACGCCTCGGGGGAGGAGGACGAACTGGCCCGGTACAACGCTTTCCTGGCCGCACACCGGGACTCGTGAGGTGGCCCGCTTTCCGGGACTCGTGACGTGCCGCTTTAGGGACTCGTGACGCGGGCCGCGACGGGTTGCTTCGGCGCGTTCGTGACCCCGTACGGGGAACGCTTTAGCGATTTTTTGGCGGCTCGGCTCAGCCTTACCTGCATGAAGATTCGTGTTGCCCTTGTCGCCCTCCTGGCCACCGTCTCGCTGTCCGGTTGCGCGAGCCTCTTCGACGACATTCCCGACGCGAACGACGCCATGCCGACCTCGACGCCGGCCCCGAAGTGCGGTGACGACACCGTGAAGGCGGTCGCGGGCGTGATGACGTCGGACGCCGTCGAGGTGGTCGAGGTGATCGGGAGCTGCACCATGGTGTCGATCCTGACGTCGCTCGCGCCGACCGAGAAGGAGACCGCGCGCGAGATCTGCGAGGAGGCGGCCAAGGTCGCCTACACCGGTGACATCTCGTCGGTCAGCGTGGAGGGTGACGACGGGCACGAGCTGTCGACGGGCCTCAAGGGCGCGCGCTGCATCTGAGATTTCTTTGTTTCGGCGGGAACTTCCCGGGCCTCGATCGGGACCAAAGCATCGCAGTCCCCGACGAGGAACGGACATCATGCGAAATCTCCGCACCCTGGCCGCAATGGCGCTGGCCGGCGCACTGACCACATTCGGGCTCGCCGGTTGCGGCGGCAGCGACTCCGCAAGCGGCGGCACGCCCGCTCCGGCGACGTCGTCGTCGGCGGCGACGCTGACCATCAAGGACCCGTGGGTGAAGGCGGGACCGGCCGGCGAGATGACGGCCGCGTTCGGCACCCTGGTCAACGACACCGGCGCCGACGTCACCATCACCGCCGCCGAGTCCCCGGCGTCACCGCTGGAACTGCACGAGATGACGATGAAGGACGGCAAGATGGTGATGCAGCCCAAGGAGGGCGGCTTCGTCATCAAGGCCAACGGCACGCACGAGCTGGCGCCCGGCGGCGACCACCTGATGCTGATGAAGCCCGCGAAGGCGATCGAGCCCGGCGACGAGGTCACGTTCACGCTGAAACTGGCCGACGGGTCGACCGTGCCGTTCACGGCGATCGCCAAGCCGTTCGTGGGCGCGCAGGAGAGTTACGACCCCGGTCACATGGGGAGCATGGCGCCGTGACGTCACGCCTTTCCGGTGCTGCGGCGTCTTTTTCTGATGGTGCTGCGGTGTCGCGTGGCTTTTGGGTGGCGCTGTGACGTCGCGGCGTCGGCTGCTGGCCGGGGGTGCGGCTGTGGCCGGGCTCGGTGTCGCGGGTGGCGCCGCGGTGGCCGCCACGACCGGGCGGGACGCTCCCGCCCCGGTCGCGGCCGCCGTGGCGCTGACCACCGGCACGGCCACGGTCCCGTTCCACGGGCCGCGCCAGGCCGGCATCGCCGAGGACCCGCCCGCGCACGCCTCGTTCGTGGCGTTCACCCTGCCCGCCGGCGCCGACCGGCGGGCCCTGGCCCGCATGATGCGGCTGCTCACCGACGACGCCCGGCGCCTCACCCAGGGCGTGCCGGCGCTGGGCGACACCGACGCGACGCTCGCCGTGCTCCCGGCCCGGCTGACCGTCACGTTCGGGTTCGGCCCCGGCCTCTATCGCGCCGCCGGCCTCGAGCCGCCCGTCACCGACCTGCCCACATTCAAGATCGATCGCCTGGAACGGCGCTGGTCGGGCGGCGACCTGCTGCTGCAGATCTGCGCCGACGACCCGCTGACCGTCGCACACACCCAGCGGATGCTCATCAAGGACACCCGCCCGTTCGCCTCGGTGCGCTGGGTGCAGCAGGGTTTCCGGCGCAGTCCCGGCGTCCAGGCCCCCGAACACACCCAGCGCAACGTGCTGGGCCAGATGGACGGCACCGCCAACCCGCGCGGCGCCGAGATCGAGCCTGCCGTGTGGAATCAGGACGGCTCGACCCAGCTGGTGGTGCGCCGGATCCGCGCCGAGATCGAGACGTGGGACATCCTGGCCGTGGCCGACAAGGAGAACGCGGTCGGCCGGCGCCTCGAATCCGGCGCCCCGCTGAGCGGCACGCAGGAGCGTGACGAGCCCGACTTCGCCAAGCTGGACGCCTCCGGCCTGCCCGCGATGCCCGACTTCTCGCACGTGACCCGGGCCCGCGTCACCGACCCGGCGATGAAGATCCTGCGCCGCCCGTACAACTACGACGGCGCCCCGAACGCGGCCGGTCACCCCGACTCGGGCCTGATCTTCGCGTCGTACCAGCGCGACATCGCCCAGCAGTACGTCCCCATCCAGCAACGCCTGGCCGACAAGGACCTGCTCAACGAGTGGATCACCCCGATCGGCTCGGCGGTCTTCGCCGTACCACCCGGCTGCGACGAGGACGGCTGGATCGGCGAGCAGGTGCTGGCGTGACGCGATCCCGTTCCGTTGCCGTGATCGTGGCCGCGGTGGCCGCCGTGGCTGTGCTCGCGCCCGCTGCGCCGGCGTCAGCCCACGCGCAGTTGCTGTCGTCCGTTCCCGCCGCCGGCGCCGCCCTGCCCGAGGCCCCTTCGGTGGTGACCCTACGGTTCAGCGAAGACCTGAACCCCGAGTTCACCACGGTCGTCCTCAGCAACGCGGCCCAGCAACGGATCCCAGCCGCGCCGCCCGTCGTAGCGGCGGCGACGGCCACGGTGAGCGTGGACGGCCCGCTGACCGCCGGCGCCTACACGGTCGCCTACCGGGTGGTGTCGAAGGACGGCCACACGGTCCAGGGTTCGTACGGCTTCACGGTCGGCCCTCCGCCATCCGCAGCAGCCGCGCCGAGCGCAGTGGCCGCCGTGTCCAACGATTCTGGCGGAATCCCGGCCGGGCTGCTGATCAGCTTGGCCGTGCTCGGCGCTGCCTTGATCGCCGCGGCGGCCTACTTCGCCACTTCCGGACGGCGGCCGAAACGCACCTAGCGGCCACCACGATCGGCGATCAGGCGGGCCTCCTGGAACAGGGCCACACGCACGGCCGCCGCCTGAGGGGTCAAAGCGCCGATCCGGGCCAGCCCCATCGAGCGGCCCTCCCAGCCCGGATCGTCGACCTCGACGGCCACGACACCCGAGGGCAGCGCGTCGGCGGCCAGGCTGGGGACGGTGGTGATCCCCAGGCCGGCCGCCACGAAGCCCAGCCGCGCCGACCAGTCACCCAGCTCGGCCACGACCGAGGGGTGCGGGACCGTCGGCCACGCCCCGAACTGAGGCTCACCCCGAGCGCCCCGCCCGGCGATCCAGGCCTCGTCCGCCAGCTCGGCCACCCCGACCCGGCCGGCGCGAGCCAGGCGGTGCCTCCGGGACACCGCGACCATCAGGCGGCCGGACGGGAGACGTTCGAGTTCGACGCCGGTCAGGTCCCAGTCGGGCAGGCCCTCGCCCGAGGACAGGATCGCCAGGTCGAGCCGGCCCGCCCGCAACCGCCGGATCTGCACGGGCGTCGACGACTCCTGGAAGTCGATGCCGACCGACGGATGCTCGGCCCGGACCCGGGCGATCGTGCGGGGCACCAGGGCCATGGCCGTCGTGGGGAAGCCGCCGAGGGCGACCCGGCCGCCGAGCGGGGCCGCCAAGTCGTCCAGCTCGCGCTGGGCCGCGTCGAACTGGTCGAGGATCGCCGCCGCCCGTACGGCCAACCGGTGGCCGGCCTCGGTGGGTTCGACGCCCCGTGGGCCGCGGCGGAACAGCTGGGTGCCGGCGGCGGTCTCCAGGGCCGCGATCTGTTTGGAGAGCGCCGACTGCGTGAACCCGAGCTGTTCGGACGCGGCGGTCAGCGATCCGGTGTCGAGCACGGCCCGCAGAGCGCGCAACAGCTGCGGATGAACGTCCAGGCTCATGACCCCAGTATTCCAGTACGGAATATCCGACCTGACGATCAATCGCTGGTGGCATGCCGGAACCGGCGCAAGACTGGGTCGCATGAGCAAAATCTGGTTCATCACCGGTACGTCGAGCGGGTTCGGTCGCCTCTGGGCCGAGGCCGCTCTGGAGCGCGGTGACCGGGTCGCCGCCACCGCCCGCGACACGACGAAGCTGAAGGACCTCGTCGAACGGTTCGGGGAATCGGTGCTGCCGCTGGAACTCGACGTCACCGACCGCGAGGGCGTGTTCGGGGCCGTGGAGCATGCGGTGCAACGGTTCGGGCGGCTCGACGTGGTCGTGAACAACGCCGGCTACGGCCACTTCGGCATGGTCGAGGAGCTGACCGAACGCGAGCTGCGGCAGCAGATGGAGACGAACTTCTTCGGCGCCGTCTGGGTCACCCAGGCCGCGCTGCCGTTCCTGCGCCGACAGGGCGGCGGGCACCTGCTGCAGGTGACCAGCGAGGGCGGAGTCCGGGCATATCCCGGCATCGGCGCCTACCATGCCTCGAAGTGGGCGCTCGAAGGGCTGTCGGAGGCCCTCGCGCAGGAGGTCGAGGGCTTCGGCATCCGGGTCACATGCGTCGAGCCCGGCCCGTACGCGACCGACTGGCTCGACCGGGGCTCACGGCGCAGCGCCGAGCGGGCCGACTACGACGAGGCCCGGGCCGCGACCGCGCCCGAGTTCGAGGTCGGCGATCCGGACGCCACCAAGCCCGCGATTCTCGAGCTGGTGGACGCCGCGGATCCGCCTCGGCGCTTGATTCTGGGCAAGCTGTTCCCGGTGATCGAGGCCTTGTACGAGGAGCGCCTGCAGACGTGGCGCGACTGGCAGCCGGTGTCGGTCAAGGCGTTCGGCGCCAAGGCTGCTGCCCCGACAGCGGTAGCGGCTCAGCTGCCGGCGGGCGCCGGGGAAACGGGGATCTCGGGTCGCCGCCGGCCTCGATAAGCGCCCACCAGGATGTCGATCAGCAGGAAACCGGCCAGCGGAATACCGAACATCGGCACCACCCAGGCCAGCCCGAACACCACCGGCACGCCGACGACGATGCCCCAGGTCGGCATCCGCAGCCAGGAGCCGCGGGCGGGCGGCGCCCCCACCACGGCTCGGCGGCCGGCCCGGGTGGGGCGGCGCTGCCACCACATCCGGTATCCCCAGACGATCACGCACAGCAGGCCGATCGCCAGCAACGCCAACAGGATCTGGTTGGCCAGGCCGAACAGGTTGCCCATGTGCGCGGACACGCCCAGGCTGGTCAGCTTGGCCAGCAGGGGAATGTCGGCGAAGTCGATCCGGTCGACCACGGTCCGGGAGGTGGCGTCGACGGCGAGCTTGTCCTTGCGTACGGGAAAGGTGTCGTCGTTCTGCGCCACCGACCACGCCGTCGTCGCGTCGGCGGGGACGGTCAGCTCCAACGGGCCGTCCAGGCCGTTGTCCCGGGCGACGGCGACCACCGAGTCCACAGTGGCCGGATCGAAACCGGCCGTCGAGGCGGAACCGCCGTGGTGGGCGCCGGCGGGGGCGGTGACGCCGGTCGAGAGCGTGGGGGTACGCGAGTTGAGCGCGTCGAGGGCGGCGCCGAAGTTCTCACCCGCATAGCGCGACCACGTCAGGCCGGTCGCGGCCAGGAACAGCAGCCCGACGGTGAGCCAGACGCCCGTCGCCGCGTGGAAACTGCGCGTCCGCCGTACGCCTTTTCGTGCGCTCAACTCCGGCGTGAGCATCTTGCGGGCGGTGCGTTGCCGTCGCCACCAGAGGGCGAGCCCGCCCAGCGCGATGATCGCCAGCCAGCTCGCCGCGAACTCGGAGTAGTGCCGTCCGAGGTCGCCCAGCTGCAGGTTGCGGTGGAAGTCGTCGAACCAGGTCTTCACCGGCGTGTAGGAGAACCAGGTGGTGAGCTGGCCCTTCACCTCGGCGGTGTACGGGTCGACGTAGACCGTGTGCTGCCGGTCGTTCTCGAGGCTGGGCACGTTGAAGTCGACCTGCGTGGTGGCGTCGCCCTCGCCGGGGCGGATCGTCGCGATCTCGCCGTCGGGGTGCGCGGTGCGGGCGGCGGTGATCTGCTCGGCCAGCGGCCTCGGTGTGCCGTCGGTGCTCGCCACGGTCAGCTCGTCGGCGTACACAATCTGGTCGATCTGCGGGGTGAGGGTGTAGGCGAGCCCGGTCAGGGCGGCTACGAACAGGAACGGCGCGACGAAGATGCCGGCGTAGAAGTGCAGGCGTAACAGGAGCGGACCAAAAGTGCGGGTGTCGCGGGGTTTCTGCGCCGGGCGTACGGCCGTGGGTGGGGCGACGGTCGACATGGGCCACCTCGTGGTCGGGGGATGAGAGCCGGGGAACCAAGCGTTGGTCGTCCCCGCTTGTCAGAAAGTTCCCAGGCGCACATCCGGCGGCCGTCTCCCTATCGGGAGGCGGCCGCCGGCGAGGGTGGCGGCACCGGCCCGGGGTCAGTCCCGGGCCCCGGTCAGGTGGGGGCGCAGGGCCAGGATGACGCCGAGCGTGGTGTAGCCGATCAGCAGGTGGGTGACGGCCGCGATCTGACCGATCCCCATGCCGAAGATGCCCATGATCGGGACGCAGACCACGGCCCAGCTCTCGGCGACCAGCGGCCACCCACGGGCCAGGCCCTTCCAGCGGCCGGTGAGGGCGATCTTCACGCCGATCACGAACATGCCGAGCATCGACAGCGGCCAGAACATGTCCAGCACGTGCATCCAGACCGCGTCCCGAGAGCCGGGCAGGGCGGCGTGCAGCACGGTCCAGAGCGTGGCCAGGGTGAGAAGCGCGTACTCGACCCGCAGCATGCCCCGGGCGACCCGCGAGGTGCCGGTGGCGGCCGTCCGCAGCTGCATGGTGACCAGCGCGAACAGCCCGATCTGGAAGGGCAGCGCGCCCAGGTCGGTGACCACGACGCCGACCGGGTCGGTGGTCTGCGGGCTGTAGAGGGCGGTGGCGCCGGCCCAGATGGCGGCGCCGGCGGCGACCAGCCAGCCCGTACGGCGTACGGCCGTCGCGGTGGCTCGGGTGGTGGGGTCGTCGGTGCGGGCCGGGGCCGGGTTGACGGTGACGGACATGGCCGTTCTCCTCGTTCGTTGGTGCGTCATTGACGAGGAGAACTCTCTGATGGGCGCGTCCCGGGCGGGCAGGGCTGCGTGCCACTCCCGCTGTCCCTGATGTGTCCCGATCGGGCCGGGACACATCAGGCCGCGGTCGGTCAGCTCACCTCGAACGTGCCGTGCAGCGAGGCCTCCGAGCTGCCGCCCACCCACACGTCGAAGGTGGACGCGTCGAGCACCCAGTCGCGGGCGCCGGCGTTCCAGTAGCGCCGCTGCTGCGGGCCGACCGTGAACTCCACACGCCGGCTCGACCGGGCGGGCACGACGACACGCTGAAAACCCTTCAGTTCCCGTACGGGCCGGGACGCCGTTCCGTGGCGCTGGTGCAGATACAGCTGCACGACCTCGGCCGCCTCACGATCGGAGTCGTTGGTCACCTCGACCGAGACGGCGACGGGCTCATCGCGTACGGAGGAAGGGTTGTCGATCGTCAGCCCGGAGAAGCCGAACCGGGCGTAGCTCAGGCCGTGACCGAACGGGAACAACGGCGTGCTGGCCTCGTCCCAGTAGCGGCGCGCCTGGTTCTCGGGCTCGTGCGAGGTGGTGTGCGCATAGATCATCGGGACCTGCCCGACGGTCCGCGGCCATGTGAAGGGCAGCTTGCCGCCGGGCGAGACCGCCCCGAAGAGCAGGTCGGCCACGGCGTGGCCGCCCTGCGTGCCCGGGTACCAGATGTCGAGGATCGCCGGCACGTGCTCGGCGGCCCAGCGCAGGTCGAGCGGGCGGCCGTTCATCACCAGCAGGACGGTCGGGGTGCCGGTGGCCACGATCGCCTTGAGCAGGTCGAGCTGGCGGCCGGGCAGCTCCAGCGACGAGCGTGACGCCGCCTCACCGATCATGTTCTGCCACTCGCCGAGCACCACCACCGCGACGTCGGCCGCGGTGGCCTTGGTGACGGCCTCGGCGAAGGCGGCCTCGGGGTCGAAGCCCTCGGGGTCGCTCGGGGCGTTGCCGCCGAACATGTCGAACATCGACGGGAACGTCCGCTGCGCCACCGGGATGCCCTGGGCGTAGTCGACCCGCAGGCGGTCGCCGGCCGCCTGGCGCACACCGTCGAGCACGGTGACGGTCTCGGACAGGTCGTAGTCGAACACCCACGGGCCGAGCGTGTCGCGCCGCGAGTCGGCGAGCGGGCCGATGACGGCGATCGAACCCAGCGTGCCGGCGTCGAGGGGGAGCAGGTCGCCCTCGTTGCGCAGCAGCACCGCCGAGCGCTGGGCGGCCACTCGGGCCACGTCGCGGTGCGCGGGGTCGGCCAGCACCTGGCGGGCGTTGTCCTCATCCACGTACGGGTTGTCGAAGAGCCCCAGCTTGGCCTTGGCCTCCAGGACCTTGCGGGCCCGCTGGTCGAGCACCTCGACGTCGACGTTGCCGGCCAGGTGGGCGTACGCCGGGTCGCTGATCGCCATCTCCATGTCTACGCCCGCCGTCACCGCCCGGGCACCGGCCTCGGCCAGGTCACGTGCGTAGCCGTGGGTGACCAGGTTGCGGGCGGCGTTGGCGTCGGTCACCACGAAGCCGTCGAAGCCCCACGTGTCCCGCAGCACCTCGGTGAACAGCCAGTGGCTGGCCGAGGCGGGCACACCGTTGAGGTTCATGTACGCCGTCATGACGTTGCCGGCGCCGGCCTCGACCGCGGCCTGGAACGGCGGGAAATAGACGTTCCAGAGCTCGTGGTCGGAGATGTCGGCCTGGTCGTAGTCGCGGCCGCCGATCGCCGCGCCGTATCCCGCGAAGTGCTTGGGGCCGGCGATGACCCCGTTGTCGTTCTGGAAGCCGCGCACTTGGGCAGCCGCGACGACCGCGCCGAGGTACGGGTCTTCGCCGGCCCCCTCGACGATGCGGCCCCAGCGCGGGTCGCGGGCGATGTCGACCATCGGGGCGAACGTCCAGTGGATGCCCACGGCCCGGGCCTCGCGGGCGGCCACCGCCTGCCCGCGCTCGATGGTCTCGGGGTCCCACGAGGCGGCCATCGCGATCGGCACCGGGAAGATGGTGCGCAGGCCGTGGATGACGTCGAAGCCGAACAGCAGCGGCACGCCGTGCGGGTTGCCCTCGATCGCCAGGCGCTGCAACCGGTTGATCTCGGCCGGGTCGGTGACGAAGAGCAGCGAGCCCGCGCCGCCGGTCCTCAGCGACTCCTCGACCGCCCGCGGCTGGGCCTCGCTGTCGAACCCGAGGGCCGGATCGGGCTTGGCGGCCTCGGCCGGCAGCTTGAAGTAGAAGAACTGCGTCAGCTGGGCCGCCTTCTCCTCGGGTGACATGCGCGCGAGCAGGTCGTCGACGTCTTTCATGCGATCTCCCTGGTTGACCGACGTGCGGGTGGCTTACACGTGTAAGCGAATGATACTCCGGTTCGCCGGAGCGGCCAGATGCTCTTTTCGCGGCCTGGCCGGGATGGCGTTTCGCGGCGCGGCCGGGATGGTGTTTTGGCGGTGTGGCCGGGATGGTGTTTTGGCGGTGTGGCCGGGATGGTGTTTTGGCGGTGTGGCCGGGATGGTGTTTTGGCGGTGTGGCCGGGATGGTGTTTTGGCGGTGTGGCCGGGATGGTGTTTTGGCGGTGCGGCCTGGATGGCGCTTTGGCTGTACGGCCCAGATTGCCGACATTACGATCGCCGGGCGCCGCTTGCTGCGAGTCTGGGAACGTGACCGAACTGCTCGTGGTCGGGGTGACCGCGCTCGTCGTGATCGCCGCCGCGACCGTCGTCGGTCCCCGCCTGGGCATCGCCTCCCCGCTGGTGCTGGTCGCGATCGGGGTCGGGGCGAGCTTCCTGCCGGTCTTCTCGGCGGTGCACATCGAGCCCGAATGGATTCTCGAGGGCGTCCTGCCGCCGCTGCTCTACTCGTCGGCGGTGGCGATGCCGGCGATGAACTTCCGCCGCGAGTTCGGCGCCATCGGCGGCCTGTCCGTCGTGCTGGTGGTCGGCAGCGCGCTCGCCCTTGGTCTTTTCTTCCACCTGGCCGTGCCCGACCTGGGCTTCGCGTGGGGCGTCGCCCTGGGCGCGATCGTCAGCCCGACCGACGCCGTCGCCACCTCGATCATCAAGCAGACACCGGTGTCACAGCGGGTAGTGGCGATGCTCGACGGCGAGGGCCTGCTCAACGACGCCACCGCCCTCGTCCTGCTGCGGACGGCGATCGTCGCCTCGGCCGCGATGTTCTCGTTCTGGAGCGCCCTCGGCACGTTCGCCTGGTCGGTGGTGGCCGCGAGCCTGGTCGGCTGGCTGGTCGGGCGGTTC
This sequence comes from Paractinoplanes ovalisporus, assembly GCF_016834655.1. Taxonomy (GTDB): domain Bacteria; phylum Actinomycetota; class Actinomycetes; order Mycobacteriales; family Micromonosporaceae; genus Actinoplanes; species Actinoplanes ovalisporus. The sequence goes on along the minus strand of NZ_JAENHP010000001.1, from coordinate 344,318 downwards.
AACCTGCTGATCCGCCGCCGCGTGACCGACTCGACCGTCAACACCGTCATCTCGTTCACGGTCCCGTTCGCCGCCGCCGTGCCCGCCACCCTGCTCGGCGCCTCCGGCCTGGTCGCCGCCGTCGTAGCTGGCCTGTTCACCGGCGTCCGCGCGCCGCGCGACCTGTCCGCCCGCAACCGCCTCTCCGACTCACAGAACTGGCGTACGGTCGAGCTCGTCCTGGAGGGCGCCGTCTTCCTGACGATGGGCCTGCAGATCAAACACATCGTCGAGAACGTCGAACAGGACCACACCGGTCGCCCCCGCCGTGCTCATCGCGGCCGGCGCGCTCGCCCTGACCGTGCTGGTGCGGGCCGCCTACGTGGCTCCGCTCCTCGGCGTCCTGGCCGTCCGGGCTCGCCAGAACGCCTCCATGCAGGGCCGGATCCAGGACATGCAGGAACGGATGACCACCCCCGAGGGCAAGCAGGAGACGCTGCAGCGGATGAGCCACCGCGGGCGCCCCGCCTCGCAGAAGGACCTGGACCGTTTCGCGCTGCGGATGACCCGTTTCCTGGCCACCATCGAATACTTCCTGCGCGAGCCGCTGGGCTGGCGCGAGGGCCTGACGGTGGTGTGGGCCGGCATGCGCGGCGCGGTCACCGTGGCCGCCGCCCAGTCGCTCCCCGAGGACACCCCGCAGCGTTCCATGCTGGTGCTGATCGCGTTCGCGGTGGCGGTGATGTCGCTGCTCGTCCAGGGCGGCACGATCGGCCCGCTGCTGCGCCGGATCACCCCGGAGCCGGACCCGGAGGCAGCGGCCGCCCGTTCCCGAGCCGAACGCGACCGCATCTTCGAGCTCATGCGGGTGAGCGCCTCGGCCGTTCCCGAGCCGCCCGACCCGAACGACTTCGACGCCAACCGCCGGCATCGCCTGGAGGTCCTCGACGCTCAGCGCACCGCCCTGCTGGACGCCCGCGACAACGGCACGTTCGACGCCGACGTCCTGGAGCTGGCCTTGGCCAACCTGGACGCGTCCCAGATCGACATCGAGATGCGCGGCCAGTTCCTGGTCAGCCGCTCATGAACGGCCGTCGCCCCTCAACCGCTCGTTCAAACGCGCAGGCGTCGCCTGCAACCGCTCGTTCAAACGCGCAGGCGTCGCCTTCAACTGCTCGTCCATGAGCGCGGCGCCGTCCTCAACTGTTCGTTCTCAGCGCGGCGTTGCCTTCAGCTGCTTGCTTGTGAGCGTGGTGTTGTCGTCAGCTGCTCGTTCGTGAGCGCGGCGCCGTCTTCAGCTGCTCGTTTGTGAGTGCGTTGCCGTCTTCAGCTGCTCGTTTGTGAGTGCGGTGCCGTCTTCAGCTGCTTTCTTGTGAGCGTGGTGTTGTCGTCAGCTGCTCGTTCGTGAGCGCGGCGTCGTCCTCAACTGCTCGTTCGTTAGTGCGGTGCTGTTGTCAGCTGCTCGTTTGCGAGCGTGGCGCCGTCTGTCTCAACTGCTCGTTCGTGCGCGCGGCGCTGTTGTCAGCTGCTCGTTTGTGAGCGTGGCGCTGTTGTCAGCTGCTTGTTTGTGAGCGTGGCGCCGTATGTCCTCATCTGCTCGTTTGTGAGCGTGGCGCTGTTGTCAGCTGCTTGTTTGTGAGCGTGGCGCCGTATGTCCTCATCTGCTCGTTTGTGAGCGCGGCGCTGTTGTCAGCTGCTCGTCAGTGAGCGCGGGCCACGCTGTCAGCTGCCCGTGACGGACTTGACCGCGAGCGTCGCCCCGGCGGCGGTGAAGCCCAGCCCCAGGATGAGTGTGAGCAACAGGCTGCGGACGTTCTCGCGCCGCTCGTCGATCCAGGCGCTCGCTGTGTCACCGGCCAGGTAGCGCACGGTCACCGTCTCCCCGATCTCCATCGTCGGCTTCGAGGACGACAGGTTGCTGGTGAGCTCATGGGTCGCGCCGTAATCGTCGGTCCAGCTCACGACCACCGACCGGCTGCCGCTCGTGCGCCGATGATGACCCGTGACCCGCCCGTACGTCTGCCGGCCCTCACTACGCAGGCGACGCAGATGCATCATTTCCCGTACGCCGCGATAGATCACGAACGCACCGATGAGCGCGAGGACGACGGCGAGGACCATGCCCGCCATGCTGGATCACCCACGCGCCGCCGTCGATCGCCCCGACGGCTGATTCACATTCGCGCCTTCAGTCTTCGGGCGCTCGTTTGCGCGCTCGAATGCTAATGCGCGTTTGCGCGCGGTGTGCGTTCGGAGGGTGCGTGCTCGAATGCTAGTTGCGCGTTTGCGCGGTGCGTGTTCGGGCCCTGCGCGCTTGGGCGGTGTGTGCTCGGGCGGTATGCGTTCGGGCGGTGCGTGTTCCGGCGGTGTGCGTTGAGGCGGTGCGCGTTTGCGCGGTGCGTGTTCGGGCCCTGCGCGCTTGCGCGGTGCGTGTTCGGGTGGTGCGTGTCCCGGCGGTGTGCGTTGAGGCGGTGCGCGTTTGCGCGGTGCGTGTTCGGGCCCTGCGCGCTTGCGCGGTGCGTGTTCGGGCCCTGCGCGCTTGCGCGGTGCGTGTTCGGGCGGTGCGTGTTCGGGCGGTGCGTGTTCGAGCGGTGCGCGTTCGGGCGGTGCGTGTTCGAGCGGTGCGTGTTCGAGCGGTGCGTGTTCGAGCGGTGCGTGTTCGAGCGGTGCGCGTTCGAGCGGTGCGCGTTCGAGCGGTGCGCGTTCGAGCGGTGCGCGTTCGAGCGGTGCGTGTTCGAGTGGTGGGCGTTTGGGCGGTGTGTGTTCGGGCGGTGCGCGTTTGGGGGGGTGCGCTCAGTTTTCGCGCGCGACCGACTCCAGGTACTGGTCGATGCCGTCGCCGACCCAGGCGTGCAACACCAACAGGGCGCCACCGCAGACGACGATCAGCACGAGGACCGTCGCGATCAGCCAGCGCCAGTCGGAGCGCCGGGGCTCTTCGGGCGCGTCGGGCGACGGCTCCTGATAGGGAACCAGCGGATCCTCATCAGGAGCGGTCACCCCACGATCGTATGGGTCAGCGCGAACGCGGCAGGCAGCACTTCTTGTATTTCAGCCCCGAACCGCACCAGCAGGCGCCGTTACGCTCCGGCGGCCACGGGATCTGCCCCTCGCGGCCGGCCAGCTGCTCGGCGTAGCCCGCGCGCACCTTGGCGTCGGCCGGGTCGCCGTCGGCCCCGGCGAACCCGGTCAGGCCCACCACCGTGGCCGGCAGCAGGGTCAGCCCCGACCGGCCCGCGGTGGTCAGGCGTACGAGCTCGCGTTCGAGGATGCCGCGGTGCTCGTCCCAGTTCGCGCCGAACGGCTCGGCCAGCGCGGGCAGCTTCTCGAGCAGCCGGTCGAACTCGGGCTGCCGGAAGAACAGCAGGTCGGGAGCGGCCGCGGCCGCGGTGGCGGCACCCGCGTTGGTCAGCCGGGTCTCGAGCCGCTCGGCCAGGTTGTCGTGCGTGTCGTGCTGCAGGCCGAGCGCGTGGCGCAGCCGGTGCCGCTGCTGCAGCAGGAAGAAGAGCACGCCCGCGTCCTCGGCCGAGGACGGCTCGGCGGTGTTGCCGGAATCGGCCAGCGCCTGCTCCACGGCCTCGGTCAGCCACTGCTGGGCCACCCGTGCCTGCCCGCCCGCGGCGAGAGCGGCCGTGATGTAGGCCGGCGCGTCCGTGTGCCGGGTCAGCAGCGGGCGCAACGGTTCCAGCGCGGCCAGCGCGTCGTCGGTGCGGCCGAGGCGGAACAGGATGCGAGCCCGCAGGGCCTGCGCGCCGCCGGCCTGGCTGTCGTCTCTTTCCCCGTACGCCTCGACGCTGCGCTCCACGTAGCGGAGCGCGGCATCGAGCTTGTTGCGGCTCTCCGCGATCTCGGCGGCCAGGGCGAGGGCATAGCCCGCATCGTCCTTGTCCGCGAGTCGCCCCGCCTCGGCTGCGTCGGCCAGGTCGGCCGCAATGCCGAGCGGGTCGGCCGCGCCGAGTGCGGACTGCCGGATGTCACTGAGGTCTTCGCTGGTCAGCTCGGTTTTGAACGCCACGCCGCCACCGTACTGCGCCGGGCGCTCCACCGGCCATTGATCGACACTCCGGCATGGCGCAGATCTCCCTGCCGCGCCGGGTCGGTTTGCCCGTCGCGCCGGCGCCGATCTCCCCGCCGCGCCAGGTCAGTCTGCCCGTCGTGCCGGCTCAGTTCTCCCAGTCGCGGGGGCTCAGTCCTCCGAGTCGCGCGGGGGCTCAGTCCTCCCAGTTGCGCGGGCTCAGTCCTCCCCGGAGAACCGTTCCCAAGCTGACTGCTTGGTGATGCCCAGCGCCTCCCCGATCGTGGTCCACGTGGTGCCCCTGGTGCGCAACAGGCGGGCGATTCGCCCCACCGCCCGGTCGACGTCGTGCTTCAGCGACGCGACGCGGACCATCGTGGCCAGCAACTCCTCATCGGACTGGTCGGCCCACAGCCGTACGCCCTCGAGGCGCTTGCCGGCCAGCACGTCGTTGCAGAGCCCGACGCACTCGTCGCAGATGCTGGGCCCGGGCCCGGCGATCAGTTGGGCCACTTCTTCCTCGGTCTTGCCGCAGAACGAGCAGCGCGTGACGGTCACCGTGGTCATGGCGTCTCCTTTCGGATCGTCAGGCCAACCCTGACGCCGTCAGGATATCCCTGACGCGGGTGCGGCGCCAGGCCACAAAGATGAGCACGATCGCCCCGGCCGTGAAGACCGCGTTCCCGACCAGATCGATGGCGACCTCGGTGGCCCCGACCGGCGATTCGGCGAAGGAGTGCCACGCGTACGTGAGCAGCAGACCCGCGCCGATCGCGAGGTAGTGCATGTCGTTCCACCCGTCGTGGGCCGCCCAGCGGGCGATCAGCGTCAGCGTGACGGCCACGTCGGCCACCCACACGGCCACGCCCACCCAGGTCGGCACGTCCACGAGGGTGAGTCCCATGAACAGCGCGCCGGCGATCAGAGTGCAGACCAGCACCGTACGAGGGGAAGGTGCTCTGCCCCCGCGAGGCCGGAACCGGAAGCGAAGCAGAAGCCCCGCCGCGACGAGCAGCGCCAGAACAACCCCTGTGGCCGCGAACTGCCCGGCCGTAGCGGTGTAGGGCCACATCGACATGTTGATCGCCGTGCTGATCGTTATACCCGCGGCGAACAGCACCCCGGTCACGATCAGCCCCGTCCGCCCGAGCCACGGCGTGGTGCGTCGGTCCCCGGCGAGGCTTTCCACCATCAGGATCGACGCGCCGACGCTCCAGAACACGTGCAGCCCGATCACGAAGATCGTCCACGGAACCGCGATGCCCAGCGCCGGCACAAACCCGTCCACAAGCAGGTGCTGGTCGGCATAGTTCGGGTTGAACAGCGACTGCGTGGTCAACCCCTCTTCCAGTACGCCGTAGGCCACGCCCAGAATCACGATGTTCGGCCAGCCCAGCCCGCGCCGCCGCACAAGTTCCCGGATGAGCAGCGCCCCACCGCCGTACAGCGGAGCCAGCGCGAGCACCGCGGGCAGCAGCACAATGGGCAGATTCCCGAGCAGAAACTCGGCCACGAGCGGCGCCAGAAAGAACAGGGCAACGGCATAACGCTTCATGTCTTTACTGGACACCCGCCGATATCCCGGCCAGCGTGCCGGACAGCCGGTATCCGGCGTGACAAATGTCAGTGCGGGCCGTCGTGGCAGGATGCGGCATGGCCATCGACGGCGGGACGGCTCGGCTGCTGAGCGACGCGATCCTCGACTCCTTCGAGCCCGAGCGGCTCAAGCAGATGCTCTTCTACCGGCTCGACAAGCAGTTGCACCGCATCACCATGAAGGCCGACTACGAGTCCATCGTCTTCGACCTGATCATGGCGGCCGACTCCGAGGGCTGGCTCGACCAGCTGGTGCTCGCCGCCCGCCGGTCCCGCCCGGCCGAGCAGCGGCTGTTCGAGGTCGCCCAGCGCCGGCACGTGGCGGTCGAGACCGGCGGCCTGGAGACCATCCTCAAGCGGGCCCCCGACATCCGCCCGGCCCTGTTCCGGGCCGCGCTGGCCACCGTCGAGGGGCAGGTAGGCAAGTTCGAGCGGTCGACGGCGACCGGCCCGGTGGCGATGGGCACCGGATTTCTCGTCGGCCCCGACCTCTGCATGACCAGCTACCACGTCGTCCGGGAACTCTTCACCGGCGACCTGGACGCCGCCGACGTGAGCGTGCGGTTCGACTACAAGCACGTCGGTGAGCACCTGCTCGACGGCCGGACGATCGCACTGGCCGACGACTGGAAGGTCGCCGCCGCGCCGCACAGCGCCGCCGACGAGCACGGCGGTGAGCCGGCACCGGACGAACTCGACTTCGCCGTGCTGCGGCTGGCCCGCGAACCGGGCCGGGAACCGGTCGGCGACCGGGCCGAACCGGGTGCCGGGCGACGCGGCTGGATCGAGCGGGTGGCCGCCGGACCGCTGCGGGCCGGCGACGACCTGCTCGTGCTCCAGCACATCGAGGGCAAGCCGTTACGCCTCACGTTCGGGCAGGTGCTCGACGTGAACGCCAACGGGACCCGGCTGCGGCACACCGCCAACACCGACGAGGGCTCGTCCGGGTCGCCGTGCTTCACGCTCGGCATGGAGCTGGCCGCGATCCACCAGGCGGGCGACCCGGACCGCTCGACCTGGCACCGCCCCGACCACAACCGGGCCGTCCCGGCGGCGGCGGTCTTCGGCGCCTACCGACCGTCCTGACCGGCCGCTGCCCTCAGCACTTGTCGGTGGCGGTGACCCGGGCGATGTCGGTCACCGCGAGCGTGGTCACCGTGCCGTCGTCGGCCCGCCGGACCCGCAGGGCCGAGTCCGCCGTGGACGACAGCAGCGTGCCGCAGACGATCTCCTGGCCGCGGGTGGTCACCTTGAGCAGCGGGGCGTCGGGTTTGGCGGCGGGCAGGAACCAGGTCAGGCCGCCCGTCACGACCAGGGCGGCGAGCGCGGCGACGGCCGCCGTCACGGCCTGTCGGAGCCGGGTGGCGGTGGCCTCGGGCAGCGCGCGGTGCCGGGCGTACCAGGCCAGCAGCTCGGTGTCGTCGGCGACCGAGCGTGTGCGCGGCCACCCGTACGCGGCCTGGTAGGCGCGGACGATCGCCACCCCGGCCAGCGTCGCCGCCACGGCCAGCAGCAGCGCCACCGTGATCCGGCCGCCGACCGCGAGCTTGCGGATCTGGTCGGCGCTCAGGGTCAGGCCCAGCACGGCGACGATGCCGAAGAGGGCGGTGATCCCAGCGATCCACTTCTCGGCCGCGGCGCGCAGCCGGTCGATCTGCCCGGTCTCGGTCGTGCGCAGCGCGGCGGCGGCCTCGGCCAGGTAGGGGTCGTCGGCGGGTTCCAGCGTCACCTGGTCGTCGGCGGCGATGCGGGCGCTCGCGGTCCAGGTGCGGCCGCAGCCCTTCGGCGGAGTGCCGGGCCAGCCGTCGTGGGCGCGCTCGCAGTTGCAGGCCATCGCCACAGTCAGGGTGGCCCGGGCGGGGGAGGAGGTGTTGCCCTCCAGCGAGGTACTGGTCAACGCGACCGCCGCCTGCGCGTCGTGGTGGCACGCGGGGCAGGGGCCGGCCAGGCGCAGCGTGGAGCCCAGCTTCTCCCCGCTCCAGGCGCCGAGCTGCGCGGCCGAGACGGGTATACGGTCGGCCTGGTGGGCCAGCTCCGGCATGGTGTCCTCTCAGGATGGGGGCAGGTGGTAGAGCTGGATCGAGGTGATGCTCTGGTGTGTGACCAGCCTGCCCTGCCCAGGTGCCATCGGTGTCGGCCGTGCGGCGCCGATCAGGGCGCCTGTCTCTGGCGAGCCCGACATGACGAGGCCGTGGGTCTCGGTCCTTCTCAGACGTTCCAGGACGGGATCATCCGCGGCACGGGTACGCGCGGTGAGGATGATGTGCAGACCGATATCGCGGGCCAGCAACACGTGCGGGATCAGCGGCAGCAACGGGTTGTCCGGACTGTCGGTCAGCAGCTCGTAGTCGTCTACGAGCACGAACAGTTCAGGACCCTCCCACCAGGAACGGTCGCGACGCCGGCCGGCTGTCACCTCGGGACCCGGCATGCGTGCCCGAAGAGCCTCGGTGTAGAGGGCGATCAGGGATTCGGCGTCCCTGGTGGTACTCGCGTGGGTGGTCCCGGTGATGCCCCGCAGGCCTGACTGGTAGTCGATCAAGGCGATCTCGGCTTCGCCCTGGTTGAAACGGCGCCTGATCGTCCGGGCCAGGGCTCGAAGAAACGTTGTCTTGCCACAGCCGTGGTCGCCGAAGACGAGAAAGTTCGGGTCCAGCCCGAGGTCGATGTCCACCTGCCGCAGGTCGGCCTCGGCGATTCCGATCGGCAGCCGGAGACCGTCCTCCGGCCGGAAGATCATTTGCATGTACGGGACGATGGGCGGAAGGGGCGGCCAATTCGGCGGACGAGCACCGTGCCAGTTGTCGGCGATCGCCTGGATGAGCTCCCGCTCGTTCCGGCCTTCCAGCTCGGGACGTGCGATCACGAGATGCAGGCTCCTGGTCCCATCGGCCGGGTTCCGCGTGATGCCGTGGCCGGGGGAGTGCGGCAACTCAGCCGCCGCCCGGGGATCGATGACCGAGTCGGCCGGATCGTCGAGCCGCAGTTCGACGCGGGTGCCGAGCAGATCCCCGAAGTCAGCTCGGAAGTCCTCCCAGCGTTTCGCGGTAGCCACGACGTGGACGCCGTAGGTGAGCCCGCGCCGGACGACATTGTTGATGATGACCGGCTCGAGGTCCGGATGCTCGTAACGGAGGGCGGCCCAGTCGGCAACGACCAGGAAGACGTCGGGAAGGTTCTGGTGGTGCGGCTGGGCGCGGTAGGCGTCGATAGAGGTCAGACCAAGTTTGGTGAGCAGCCGCTCACGCCGGTCGACCAGGTTGATCATCTGAGCGACGGTCTCCCGGACCGCGTTGGCGTCCCTCGACTCCGCCACCCCTCCGACGTGAGGCAACCGCCGCAGTGGGGCGAGGACGTCGTGGCCGCCGAGATCGAGGCAGTAGACGTGCACCTCGTCGGGGGTGCGGGCGAGCGCGAGGGAGCAGACGAACGTCCGGAGCGCCGTTCCCTTCCCGGAGCGACTGGCACCGACGATTCCGACGTGTCCGTTGCTGCCGCCCAGATCCAGTCGCAGCACGTCGCGCCGCCGGTCCAGCGGTCGGTCGATCGCGGCGAGGGGCACGCGTACGGCGTCACGCCACTCGCTGCGGGCGTAGGTGAGGCCTCGTTTCTCGTCGATGATCACGTCACCGGCCAGAACGTCGAGAGTCACCGATCCGCGAAGCGGCGGCAGCCACACCTGCCGGGCGGTCGGCCCCGAGCCTCGCAGGCTCTCCACGACGACCTCCAGCAACGACGCGTTCCCGAAGCCGCTTCCGGAGGACTGCCCGGCACCCGAGACGTAGGCCGCCTGGAACTGAACCAGGGGACCGCCGTCCTCTCGGACATAGCCCTGACCCGGTGCCAGCCGCAACTCGTAAGCATCGGTCGTGCCGATCATGGCCCGCGAATCCACCGCTGAGGCCGTGCGCAAGCAGATCCGATACGAGAGATGTGTGGTGAGCCCCCGCAGCCGACCGTCGTCGAACCGCTGACCCGCCAGCAGCAGGTGCACGCCGAGCGACCGGCCGACCCGGCCGATCTGCAGGAAAGTGTCGATCAGGTCGGGCCGGGCCGCGAGCAGTTCGGAGAATTCGTCGACGACGATCAGCAACGACGGCAGGCTGCCATCCTCACCCCGGGCCATGACGTATTCGCGTCGGCTGGCCAGATTGCCGGACGACCGCAGCAACTCCTGCCGCCGGACGAGCTCACCGACGAGAGCGTCGGACAGGCGGCCGAGCAGCGACGGATCCAGATACAGGTTGGTGATCACCGCGGCCGTGTGGGGAAGGGTGTCCAGCTGATGGAACGTCGCGCCGCTACGGAAATCGATCATGACGAAATTCAGCGCCTCGGACGAGTGGGTGATCGCCAGCGCCGTCACCAGCGTGCGTAGCAGCTCGGATTTCCCGGATCCGGTGGCGCCGATCAGAAGGCCGTGCGGGCCCATCCCGCCCAGCGCCGACTCCTTCAGGTCGAGCAGCACCGGGGATCCGTCAGTGGTCTCGCCGATCGGCACCCGCAGGTTCTCCTGTGCGGGCCGGGGCCGGCTCATGACCTGACGCAGCTCGGCCGACGACCCGCCGCTCAGGCCGAGAAGGTCGAGCAGCGTCGTCCCGGCGTCAGGCCTCCGGGCGTCCGGAGGGATTCCGGGCCCGAAGACGTCGCGCAGCGTTCGCTGGACCTCGGTGGCCAGCGATGAGACGGCCGGGTCGGAGTGGGAGACCAGTCCCGCCAGGGCATTGGTGATCTCGGCCAGGTCGGCCCCGGGCAGCAGCGCGAGCTGGCCCAGCGCATGGACGGACTCGACGGAGATCCGGGCCAGCAGGCGCGCGGTCTCCTCGGCCAGGTTGGCCGGCGGGGTGGCCTGGTCGGTGAGGCGTTCGCGCATGGCGACGAACCATTCCTGGCCCAGTGCCTCCTGCCCACGCACGCTGCCCTGCGCGCCGGCCAGCCAGTCGGCCGCGCGGCCGGGCTCGACGATGCTCAGCGCGGTCAGCCGCTGGGCGTACTCGAGCTCGCGCGGCTGCCACGGTTCCTCGTGGTTGGTGTACTGCTCCAGCAACAGGGCCACTTTGCGCAGGCGTTCGAAACCGTACGCCGCGTCCAGGCCGGCCAGCAGGCGGCGCCGCAGCGGCGGATCGACCTCGTACAGGCCGTCGCCCGCCTCCTGGAACAGCGGCGAGTGCAGGAGTTCGGCCTCGACGTCGTAGCCGAGCACCACCGGCGGGTCGATGAAGAAGTTGACCCGTAACAGGTGCAGGAAACCCGCGTCGAGAACGGCCGGGACCGCCGCGTGGCAGGCCAGCTCCAACGCGCCGGGTGTGAGCAGCGTCCGGGCCTGGTAGAGCACGCTCGTGGCCGGCGACGTCGTGGTCCAGGCGCTCACAGGGGACGCTCCGTGCGGTGGGGGCGGCCACGCAGCGCGTCGACCGCCCGATGCAGGCCCTCGGCGGTCAGCGGCGACATGGGCACGTGCCGGGCCACCTGCTCGGCCGTGGTCGAGACCCAGCGGGCGGCCGGAACGGGGTTGATCCACGACACCGGGCACGGCACCGCCCGCAACGCCTTCACCATGGCCACCGTGCCGATCAGGCGACCGGTCTGCAGGGTGCCCCGGGCCGCGCCGGCGTCGCTGATGACCGCGGCGGTCGTGCCGGGCGCGGTGTCGGCCAGCACCGCCGGGAACGGGCGGGGCTGGGTCAGGTCGGGGTCGGCGTAGAGGCGGCCCGTGGCCATCGGCGCGATCCGGTCGAGCACCGGGTCGATCCGCGGGTCGAACGGGTCGGGCAGGTCGCCCAGCACGCCGGTGTCGACCCGGTTGCTCGGCAGGTTGCGGAAATACCAGGTGGCGATGGACTCCAGGCGGCCGGCGTTGCGGATCTCGTGGACCAGGTGCTCGACGTACGGCTCGTACGGGGTCATCGAGCCGTGCCGGTCGATGAGCAGCAGCAGGCGGGCGGTGTTGCGCCGGGGCGGGATCAGCACCGGGCCCTCGAAGACGCCGGTCCGCCCGTATCGGTCGAGGGTGCCGTCCAGGTCGACCTCGGTCGCGACGCCGTAGCGCACCGGCCGGCGCAGGCGGCGCCAGGTCTGGGCGATCTCGCGGGCGGTCAGGGGGAACTGGGCCGTGACGGCCAGGGACGAGTCGGACTGGCCGGTGCTGGGTGGCAGCAGGGTCATGCCGGTCATCGGCTGCACCACCGGAACCTCGGGGGCCGGCGGTTCCGGCGGGGGAGCGGGCCGGGCCGGCGCGGAGGCTTCCCGGTCGTCGTCGAGGGCCGGGGTGTCGTCCGGGGCCCGGTCGGTGTGGGGCGCTTCGTCCGCCGGGGCGGCCGTGTCCCACAACGGGATCTCGACGCCGGCCAGCACCGCGCTGATGGTCTCCTGCTCGCTGAGCGACTTGCCCCACAAGCTGGTGAGAAGCTGCTCGAAGTCGGCCGACGACCCGATCCCGAAGCCCGCGGCCAGGGCCGACCGCAGCGCCAGACAATCGTCCAGCCCGATCGGCAGCCCGCGCCGCCGCAGCCGGACGACCAGTTCCCCCACGAAGCCGGGCAGGTCGGCGCCGGTCATCGCCGGGTCAGTCGCTCGGTGGCCCGCACCTGGTCGGTGCGCTGCTTGAGCAGGGCGTCGCGGTAGGGCAGGCTCCCCACCTTCTCGGCCGGGGTGTCCACTGCCTGCAGGAAGCCCGCCCAGTCGAGCAGTTCGCTCAGGCCCGGGCGCTTGACCAGGTCCATCTCGCGGAGCCGACCCGCCACGTCGATGACGGCGGCGCGCAGGTCGGGCCGGGTGACGCCGTGCATGCTCAGGATCGCGTCGAGGTCGTCGCGTCCGGCCGGGAACTCGATGTAGTGGAAGATGCACCGCCGCAGGAAGGCGCCGGGCAGCGTCTTCTCCTCGTTGTTGGTGACCACGATGATCGGCCGCAGGTCGGGCCGGTCGCGGGGCACCGCGTGCTCCCAGCCGGGCACCTCGTCGACGCCGAACGCCAGCTCGTCCAGCTCGCGCAGCAGGTCGTTGGGGAAGTCCAGGTCGGCCTTGTCGATCTCGTCGATGAGCAGCACCGAGCGGCGGCCGTGGTGGGCGCGGGCGATGACCCGGCCGAGCGGCCCGAGCCGGATGTAGTCGCGCACGTCATCCTTGCGGCGACGGATGCGCAGCTGTGCGTCGTGCAGCCGGCGCACGGCGTCGTACGCATAAAGAAGGTCCTTGCCCTTGCTGGTCGACTTGATGTGCGCCTGTTCGAGCGGCAGGCCGAGCGCGTACGCGATGGCGTGGGCGAGCCGGGTCTTGCCCACACCGGGGTCGCCCTGCAGCAGCAACGGCCGGCCGATGCTGACCGCCAGATTGACCGCGGCCTTCAGCGGGTCGGTGAAGCGGTACGGCTCCCGGTCGACCGTGCGCATCGGTGGGAGCCCGCTGGTGGCGATGTCGGCCGTGACGTCCTCGATGGCCCGCGACGGCGGAAGGTCGTCGCCCGGGTCGAACCACAGCGAGGTGTCAACGCGGTGACGGGTCTGCACGGCTTCCCACTTCCTCCAGCTGTCGCCGGAACTGTGCCGGCGATTGACGAACGTCACGGATCGAGCTGTCCATGGCCTCGAACAGCATCCGCATGTCGAGGCCGGTGCCGGTCGAGCACTGCTCGACGATGAGCGACGTCCACGACTCGGCCAGCATCGGCGGCCATCCCCGGTGCGACACGATCTGCTGGGCCCACAGCGTCAGGTCGGTCTCGTCGGCGGCGGCCTGGGGCAGCACTTCGACGCCGTCGGGGTGCACCGGCCCGACGAACAGAGCGACGAACCTGTACTCGTGGGCGCCGAAGTGCTCGCCGATGCCGTCCCAGAACGCCGCCACGGCCGCGCCGGTCGCCCCCTCGGTGAGAATCGGGCACACCACGTTGACCAGCTCAAGGTCGGGCAGGTAGCGGAGGACCTGCTTGAGGCGCAGGTCGACGGCGCCGCGGTCGGGGCGCAGGTGCAACCAGTCCTTGCGCTCGGTCTCGCCCAGGCAGTGCGGCAGCCAGGCGCAGAGCTTGTTGACCACCAGCTGGTCGACGTCGTGCAGACCGAAACCGAGAACCGGGATGGTGGCGCGGCTTTTTGCCTTGATGACCTGGCGTTTGAGCGGTTCGAGGTCGAAGAAGGCGCTGTCCAGCACCTGCTGGTCGGCGGGCGGCGCCGGCTGCGGTACGGCCGGGTCGCCGGACCAGCACTCGGCGGCCCAGCGGCTCAGCGCGACATTGCCGGCCCGGTCGACCAGGGCCGCCTCGATCAGCGCGGCCAGCCAGCCCTCGCCGCGCGCGGCTCCGAGGAGCCGGAAGACCACCATGGGCAGCGGGGAGTGCAGGTCAGCGTGGTGCGACAGCTGCCGGTCCAGGGAATACACGAGCAGACGTTCGAGCGCGTCCAATGTGCGGTAGGCGTCGAGGATCGCCGCTTCGAGGCTCTGTAGCTGTGGACCGGTGAGCTCCCGGGTCGTGCGGCCGCTGATCTCTGCACCTCCGTGGTCGCCCGTCAGTAGAGCATCGGCCGTGCGCCGCGGCAAGCACCCTTATGGACGGCTTCCGCCGTTCAGCCGATGCGCTGGCCGTAGACGTGGTCGACCTTCAGGACCAGCAACACGCGGCGGTCGGCGACCATCACCGAGCGGTACTCGTCCCAGTCGGGGTGTTCGCCGGCGGCCCGCCGGTAGTAGTCGACCAGCGCCTCCACCTCGGGACCGTTCGGGTCGTCGCCCGGGCCGATCAGGTCGACGGTGCCCTCGGCGGTGGCCCACGAGCGGCCGTCGGCGCTGGTCACCTCGAGGGCGGCCCGGGGGTCGCGGCGCAGGTTGGCCGTCTTGGCCCGGCCCTCGACGACCGACACGAGGATGCGTTCGCCCTCGCGGTCATAGAACGGTGTGACGGGGGAGAGCTGCGGCAGCCCGCTGGACTTGAGGGTGGCCAGCACTCCGAGGCGGCTTTCGGCGAGCAGGGCCCGCGGATCGAAATCAGTCACCCGGCCATTGTGCACCGCGGCTCAGCACCGCCCGCCAGTGCCGCTGCCGGTCGGCGGCGGGGGTCAGCACGCAGTCGCCGCAGGTGCCGCCGCCCGGGATGCGGTAGTAGAGGCAGCAGTTGTGGCGCTCCAGGAACCAGCGGGCGCGGCCCGGATCAGGGTGGTGCAGCGTCGCCATGCCGCGCAGCGGGGGCTGGGTCAGCAGCTCAGCGACCAGGCCGGCCGCGCGTTCGGCGGCGACGGGGTCGTGGGCGTTGTCGGCGATCATCCCGGCCGCGCCGCCCAGCGCCGAGGCCACGTTGCCCCACAACACCTGCGGCGACAGCACGTAGCGGGCTTGGAAAACGTCGAGCACGGGCCCGACCAGGGTCAGCAGATCTTCGTGGTGCGTGGTGACACCCGTTTCCCCGTACGCGAGGGGAAGTGGCCCGCTCCCGACCGCGCGCCACCACATCCGGTCAGGGTCGGCCCGGGGGAGTGTTCCGGAGAGCGCGGCCGCCGCCAGCAGCGGTGACACGAGGCGCGACGCGAGCCCGAGGAAGATCGTCGACGCGACCACCCGCTCGCCGATCGCATCCGTGCCGAGGCCCGACATGCGCATCAGCACTTGCTGCCCGGCCCCGACCCGCTCGGCAATCACCTCCGGGTCGAGCAGGTCGGTCAGCGGCCGCCAGCCGGGATCGTCGTCGACCGGCTCCCAGGCGAAATAGGGGCCCAACCGGGCGGCCGCCGCGAGCGCCGCCCCGGCATCGATCTCGGAACCCGGCACGACGCCCACTCTACGGGCCGGGCGTCGTAGGTTGGGCTCATGGGAAACGAGCAGGTGGCCGCGGCGATGGCCGAGGCGGCGCGGGCGTGGGTGGGGCTGCTGACGGCCGAGCAGCGGGAGACCGCCGTCGGGGCCGTGCCCTCGGGTGACGCGTCGGACTCCGAGCGGCGCCGCTGGTTCTACACGCCGACCGATCACGGTGGGCTCACCCTGCACGAGCAGCGGCCGGCCCAGCAGCAGGCGGCGATGCGTCTCGTGGCCACCGGGCTGTCGCGGGCCGGCTACGTCACGGTGGCCACCACCATCGGCCTCGAGAACGTGCTCGACCACTCCGAGGGTTTCGTGACCCGGTTCGACCGGGAACGCGGCCGCGACCCGGGGCTCTATTACCTGAGGGTGTTCGGCGACCCGGCCGAGGGCGGCACCTGGGGCTGGCGGTTCGGCGGGCACCACGTGTCGCTCAACAACCTGATCGTCGACGGCGCGCTGGTCTCGGTGACGCCGTTGTTCATGGGCGCCGACCCGGCCTCGTCCGAGCTGCTGGGCGGGGCGGTCAACCGGCCCCTGGCCCGCGTCGAGGATCTGGCCCGCGACCTGGCCGTCTCGATCGGGCCGGCCGCGATCCTGTCCGACCGGGCACCCTCCGACCTGGTGACCGGCAACCGGACGTCGATCGCCGACGGTGACCGGGTCATCCCGCTGGTCGGCATCTGGCGCGACGAGGAGTTCTCCGACCCCGTCGAGCAGGCGAAACTGCAGAAGTCGAGCGATGCCATCGACGAGGCGGCCGGCTATGGGGAACCGGAGCACCGGGCGCTGGAATACACCGTACGGGCGAAAGGGGTGCCTGGTTCCGGCATGTCACCCGCCCAGCGTGACCTGCTGCGGGCGCTGCTGGGAACCTACTTCGGCCGGGTTCCGGAAGCCGTCGCGCCCTCGTACGACGATGCCGCGCTGGACGCCGTGCACTTCGCGTGGGCCGGCCCGACCGAGCCGGGGGCGCCGCACTATTACCGCGTGCAGGGCCCCGGACTGCTGCTCGAGTGGGACAACACGCAGCGCAACGCCAACCACGCGCACTCCGTGTGGCGGAACCCGGACAACGACTTCGGCCTCGACGTGCTGCGCACCCACCGGGAGCACCACCACCACTGATTCACATGTCGAGGAACGCCGGATGGTGGTGATGGTAGGCCGCGGCGAGCGTGCGCACGGCCAGCCCGAGCCCGGCCGCCCGCCCGGCCGCGAAGGCGTCGGCCCCGCACCCACCCGGCGTGTCCAGGGCTTCCACATCGGCATAAAGATCCACCACGGCCCGTACGGCGTCCAGCAGCGGCCCGGTGCTGTCAAGACACAGCTCAGCCCCCTCCGCGGCGACGTGTTCGTCCTCGTCCAGCCGCAGACGCAGAAATCTGACCAGCTCCCAACTCATAGTCCGGCATCATTCCCCAACTCGGGCCGCGGGGTTGCCCCGTCCGGCCGTCACAGGTGTTGCGCGGGCCGTATCAATGTCGGGGCCGATGGTCCCTTGCCAACCCCCAATCCCTATCGGTACAGTAGGTTTATGTCACGGACGAACCCGCTGATCAGCCGACGCGAAGTCGACCTGATGCGCGTCGTCGCGGCCGCTTGTTGATCTCATAGATCCGAGCACCATCCCTGTCTGCCCACCCGTGACCGCCCCCGGCGGTCCGGCTGTTCGCCCTACCTACCGAACGGATCTCATGAGCAACGAGCTTGCAGGAAAACGCGCCCTCGTCACCGGCGGCGGCACCGGCATCGGCTATGCCATCGCCCTGGAACTCGCCCGGCAGGGCGCCACCGTGGCCATCACCTCGCGGCGCGGCGAGGTTCTGGCCGAGGCCGCCCGGCGCATCCGCGACGAGATCGGCGCCGACGTGGTCACCGTGGTCGCCGACACCGGCGACGACACCTCCGTACGGGCCCTGGCCGAAACCGCCCGCCGCGAGCTCGGCGGCGGCGTCGACATCCTGGTCAACAACGCCGCCGAACAACCCGCCCAGCACGGCGGCAGCTTCACCGAGGCCACCGACGAGTGGTTCCAGCGCCAGATCAACGTCAAGGTCATCGGCTACCTGCGCACCATCCGCGCGATCGCGCCGCAGATGATCGAGAACGGCTGGGGTCGCATCATCAACATCAGCGGCACGGGTTCGCGCCAGACCGTCTCGGTCATCGGTTCCGTCCGCAACGCCGGTGTCACCGCGCTCACCAAGAACGTCGCCGACGAGCTCGGCCGGCACGGCATCAACGTCACCGTCGTCCACCCCGGCCCGACCCGCACCGACCGCTGGAACGACCTGGCCGAGCAGAACGCGGTGCCCGACAACGTCATCGGCCGGATCGTCGAGCCCGAAGAGGTGGCCTGGGTCGTCGCCTTCCTCGCCTCGCCGCGCAGCGTCGCCATCACCGGGGACGGCATCGTCGCCGGCGGCGGCATCCCCGGCTTCATCTACTACTGACCGTCCAAGGGGGACCCGTCATGGCCGGCCTGACCGCCGAAGAACTGCACACCCTTCTCCAGGGCACCGGCGAGTACGCGCTCGTCGACGCCCGCGAACCCCGCGTCACCGCCGAGCGCGGCTCCATCCTGCTCGGCGTCTCGCTCCCGCTCAGCGTGCTCGAACTGCGCGCCGACGCGCTCATCCCACGCCGCAGCACCCCGGTCGTCGTCTACGACGGCGGCGACGAGGACCTGGCCACCCGCGCCGCCGACAAGCTGCTGAAGCTCGGCTGGACCGACGTCCGGGTGCTCGACGGCGGCCTGAAGGCCTGGGCCGGCGCCGGATACAAGGTGCAGACCGGTGGCGACCACGTCATCGGCCAGGCCTTCGGCGAGTGGATCGAGGACGTGTACGACACGCCCCACCTCACCGTCGAGGAGTTCCGGCGCAAGCGGGCCGCCGGGGAAGATCTGGTGCTGCTCGACAGCCGCCCGATCGGCGAGTTCGAGAACCACAGCCTGCCCGGCGGCACCTCGATCCCGGGCGCCGAGCTTGTCTACCGCGCGGCCGAGGTGGTGACCTCACCCGACACGCTGGTCGTGGTCAACTGCGCCGGCCGTACGCGCAGCATCCTCGGCGCGCAGGTCCTCATCAACGCCGGGCTGCCCAACCGGGTCGTCTCGCTCGAGGGCGGCACCCAGTCCTGGGTCCTGGAAGGGCACGACCTCGAACACGGCCGGCACTCGCTCGCACCCGAGCCGAGCGGGGCCGCGCTGGAGGCCGCCCACGCGGCGGCGCAGCGGTTCCGCGAGAAGTTCGGTCTCCGGTCGATCGACCGGGCCACGCTGGAGCAGTTCCGGGCCGAGAGCGACAAGCGTTCCCTGTACGTCCTGGACGTGCGCACGCCGGAGGAGTTCGAAGCCGGTCACCTGCCCGGCGCCACCTCGGCGCCGAGCTGGGACGTGGCGCCGTGGGTGTTCCGGCACATCGCCACCCACCACGCCCGCATCGTGCTGGTCGACAACGACGGGGTCCGTGCCACCGTGGCCGCCTCCTGGATCGAGCAGTTCGGCTGGGGCGAGGTGTTCGTGCTGGAGGACGCGTTCGCCGGTCAGGCCCTCGAAGAAGGCCCGGTTCCCCGTACGCCGCTGGCCGTCCCCGACGTCGAGGCGGTCGCGCCGGCCGACGTGACCGGGGAGTTCGCGGTCGTCGATCTGCAGCCGAGCCACGACTACCGCGCGGCCCACCTGCCCGGGGCCGTGTGGGCGTTGCGGTCGCGGCTCTCGGCCTCGGCAGGCGCGATCGGCGGCACCGGCCCGATCCTGCTGACCAGCGAGGACGGTCTGCTCGCCCGCTACGCCGCGGCCGACCTGGCCGAGGCCACCGACCGCCCGGTGCGGGTGCTCGACGGCGGCACGGCGGCCTGGCGGGCCGAGGGCCGTCCGCTCACCAGCGAGGAGCCGGCATGGCTGCACACACCGGACGACGCCGTCGCCAACGGCTGGCGCGAGACCGACCCCGAGCGCCGCAAGGCCGGGTTCCGGCGCTACCTGGCGTGGGAACTGGGCCTGGTCGAGGAGTTGCGCGCCGACGACACCGTCCCCTTCCGGGCGTTCCCATGAGCGTCAGCGAACTCGAACATCCACCGGTCGCGGCCACCCCACCGGCCGCCGTCGAAGACCTCTCACCCCGGGGCGGCCGCAGCCGGGCCGGCGTGGCTTGGCGCACCTACCGCGGGCGGGTGCTGCGCATCCTCGTACCGGCGCTGCTGATCGCGCTGTGGCAGGCGTCGTCGGCGCTCGGGTGGGCCGACGAGTTCACTCTTCCGCCGCCCAGCCGCATCCTCGACGCGTACGGGGAACTCTGGTCGAACGGCGACCTGCAAGCAGCCCTGCCGACCTCGTTGCAGCGGGCCGGGATCGGACTGGCCCTCGGCGTCACCATCGGCCTCGCACTCGGGCTGTTCGCCGGACTGTGGAAGATCGGCGAGGAGGTCTTCGACGCGCCGCTGCAGATGCTGCGGACGATCCCGTTCATCGCCGTGGTGCCGCTGTTCATCACGTGGTTCGGCATCGGCGAGACCCCGAAACTGACGCTCATCGCGGCGGCCACGGTGTTCCCGATGTACCTGAACACCTATCACGGCGTCCGTGGCGTCGACAAAAAGGTCATCGAGGCCGGGCAGACGTTCGGCCTGACCGGCTGGCGCCTCGCGACGAGGGTCATCCTGCCGACCGCCCTGCCCGCCGCCCTGACCGGATTGCGTTACGCGGCGGGGGTCTCATTGCTGGCCCTGGTGCTGGCCGAACAGATCAACGCGCTCGAAGGCATCGGCTACCTCGTGAACAACGCCAACCAGAACCAGCGCCCTGACATCGTCATCGCCGGCATCGGAATCTACGCGCTGCTCGGCATCGTGGTCGACGTGCTGATGCGCCTGGCCGAGCACTTCGCCCTGCCCTGGAGGCCCCGTGTCACCATCGGCTGAAGCAGTTGTCGACATCCGAGGCGTACGAAGGGTTTTCGGTGACCGGGCCGTCCTGAATGGCGTAGACCTGCGCTTGCACCAGGGTGATGTGGTGGCGCTGTTGGGGCCTTCGGGCACCGGAAAGACGACGCTGCTGCGGATCCTGGCCGGGCTGGACGCCGCCGACGACGGCCGGGTGCTGGTGCCGAAGGCAAGGTCAGTGGTGTTCCAGGAGCCGCGGCTGGTGCCGGCCCGAAGGGTGTGGCGCAACGTGGTGCTCGGCAGCCGGCACGTTCGGCGGGACCGGTCGCGGGCGGTGCGGGCGCTGACCGAGGTCGGGCTGGCGTCACACCAGAACGCGTGGCCGGTGACGCTCTCCGGTGGGGAAGCCCAGCGGGTGGCGTTGGCGCGGGCCTTGGCCACCGAGCCCGGGTTGCTGCTGCTGGACGAGCCGTTCGCGGCGCTGGACGCGCTGACCCGGATCCGCATGCACGACCTGGTGGCCGAACTGATCGGCCGGCACAACCCGGCGGTGCTGCTGGTGACGCACGACGTGGACGAGGCGATTCTGCTCGCCGACCGGATCCTGATTCTCGACGGCGGCACGATCGGCGTGGACGTGACCGTGGACATCGAGAAGCCGCGGCAGCGGACGGATGGGCGGTTCGCCGAGTTGAGGGCGTTGTTGCTGGGCCGGCTGGGCGTCGGTCAGGCGACTGCGGCGGCGCCCTAGGCCAGCCGCAGCTGGATCAACCGCGCTGGGGTTAACCGCCGCTGGAGCATCCGCCCCTGAAGCATCCGCCCGTGGATCAACTCCCCCTAGATCAACTCCCAACAAAAACCCACCACTCCCAGGGGGCCTCCCCGAGGTCATTGTCGCGGAATTGGGCGATCTCTGTGCCTGTTCCGAGGCCCGGCTGTGGACAACTCCGCTCTGTGGACAACCCTTTGCCCTATCGCAAGGAGCACCCCGTGATCAGTCATGCCCGAAAAACGGCCTTTGTCGCCGTGATAACCGTGCTCGGCGCCACCCTCTCCGCCTGCGGCAGCGAAGCCGACGCCAGCGGCAACAACAGCAAAGAAACCACCCTCACCTTCGGCTTCCAGACCGCCGACTACCCGGCCCTCCTCGAAGAATCCGGCCTCTTCGAAGACCTGCCCTACAAGCTCGAAACCCCCGTCATCGCCGGCCCGGCCGCCCAGATCTCCGCCCTCTATTCCCAGGCCACCGACGTCGGCCTGGTCGGCGAGAACACCGCCGCCTTCGAGGCCGCCAACGCCGCCGACGACTGGAACACCACCGGTCCCAAGGTCTTCACCATCGCCGGCTTCACCGCTAAGAACGCCCCCTACCCGGCACCCTCCCTGTTCGTGAAGAAGTCGGCGAACATCCAGAAGCTGGCCGACCTGCGCGGCAAGTCGATCGCCTACAACTTCGGCGGCAACATCTACGCCGGATACGTGAAGGTGCTGGCCAACGCGGGCCTGACCGTCAACGACATCAAGCCCGTGCAGCTGCCCGACAACCAAGCCGCCGCCGCCGCGTTCTCGGCGGGGCAGGTCGACGCCGTCGTCACCGGCTATGCCCAGATCAAGCGGGTCGTCGATTCGGGTGAGGCGGTGCGCCTGGCCACCAACGAGGACCTCGGTGTGGACGGCGGCGCCGGCTTCATCACCCGGCCCGACGTGTTGGACGATCCGGCGAAGCTGGCCGCGGTGCGTGATTTCTTCGGGCGGTTCAGCCGGTTCTACCGCGAGTGGTACCCGGCCAACGAGGCCGCGGTCGAGAAGGTGCTGCAGAGCGTCCTCAAGCAGACCCCGGAAGTCTCGAAGATCAACTGGGAGAACGGCGCCAAGGGGCGGCTCTACCGGGTCGGCGACAGCGCGTTCATCGAGCGCCAGCAGAAGATCGTCGACGCCGCGTTCGCCGCCGGGGGTGTGAAGCACCAGCGGGACATCAAGGCCGTCTTCAACCCGATCGTCGACAAGGAGTCGGTGCCGCAATGAGCACACCGCAGGAACGACGGCAGCTGCATCTGAACGTCAACATCACCAGCATCGGCCGGCATCCGAGCGCCTGGCGTTTCCTGGACGACCCGGCCGCCTTCGTCGACGTCGAGTTCTTCCGGACGATCGCCCGGATCGCCGAGCGGGGCACGTTCGACGCCGTGTTCCTCTCCGACGGCGTGGCCCTGCACCGGGAACCGCCGACCGAGCCCTACCAGTCTCTCGAACCCACCGTGCTGCTGACCGCGCTGGCCGCCGTCACCGAGCACGTCGGGCTGATCGGCACCGCGTCGACCACCTTCAACGACCCGTTCAACCTGGCCCGGCGGTTCGCCTCGCTCGACCACGTGAGCCGGGGCCGGGTCGCGCTCAACGTGGTCACCACCTATTCGCCCCGGGCCGCGGCCAACTTCAGCTCGTCGGAGCAGCCGGACCACCGGGCCCGCTACGCCCGGGCCGAGGAGTTCGTCGACGTCGTCTTCGGGCTCTGGGACACCTGGGAGGACGGCGCGATCGTCGGGGACCGGGCCGGGGACGTGCTGACCGACGGCGCTCGCATCCACACCCTCGACCACAAAGGACACCATTTCTCCGTACGGGGTCCGGGCCTGGTTCCTCGTTCCCCGCAGGGGCGCCCGGTTCTGGTGCAGGCGGGGTCGTCCGAGGCCGGCAAGGCGCTCGGCGCGCGGGTCGGGGATCTCATCTTCACCGCGCAGACCACGCACGCGGCGGCGCAGGAGTTCTACGCCGACATGCGGGCCCGGGCGGCGGCCTTCGGGCGGGACCCGGACCACCTCGTGATCCTGCCGGGTCTCTACCCGATCGTGGGGTCGACCGAGGCCGAGGCGCGGCGGCGCAAGGACGAGCTGGACGCGTTGTTCTCGTTCGACCGGGAGCTGCCCCGCCTGGCCGACCAGCTCGGGGTGCAGCCGGAGGATCTGCGGCTCGACCACGAACTGCCCTACGACAAGCTCGCGAAGGTCACCGACATCCGGGGTTCCCGCGGCTTCTTCGAGGCGACGGTCAAGCTTTCCCGGGAACGGCGTTACACCGTACGGGAACTGCTGTTGAGCAACGGGGGCGCGCACCGGCAGATCGTCGGCGCCCCCGAGCAGATCGCCGACAGTATCGAGCACTGGTTCCGCACGCGGGCGGCCGACGGCTTCAACCTGAACTTCGACGTGTTCCCGACCGGCCTCGAGCTGTTCACCGACCATGTGGTGCCCGAGCTGCGCCGCCGCGGCCTGTTCCGGCACGAGTACACCGGCACGACGCTGCGCGACCACCTCGGCCTGCCCCGGCCGCGCAGCCGCTTCGAGAGCCCGGCCGAGGTGGCGCGATGACCACGATTCCCGTACGCCGTCCGGGTTCCGTCCACGACCTCCTGGCCCGGATCGGCGCGACGGCGGTCGAACGGGAGGAGCACGACCGGCCGCCGTACGAGGAAATCGCCCTTCTGAAACAGGCTGGGATCGGGGCGTTGCGGCTGCACGGAGCGACGCTGGTCGAGCTGTTCGAGACGATCATCGACCTCGGCCAGGCCGACCCGAACGTGGCGCACAGCCTGCGCAACCACTACGCGTTCGTCGAGAACCTGCTGCGGCGGCCGCGACCGCAGGACGAGAAGTGGCTCGACCTGGTGCGGGCCGGGAACCTGTTCGGCCTGGCCGCGACCGAGCTGGGCAACGAGAAGGCGGGGCGGCGCGACCAGATTTTCCGTACGGCGGTGACCCGCACCCCGGACGGTCTGCGGCTCACCGGCGAGAAGTACTACAGCACCGGCAACCTCTACGCCGACTTCCTCGTGGTGGCGGCGCAGGGACCGGACGGCGAACCGGTACGCCTCGTGGTGCCCGCGGACCGCCCGGGCGTGCTGGTCGAGCGCGACTGGGACGGGATCGGCCAGCGGTTCACCGGCAGCGGCACGACCCGGTTCGACACCGTGCCGGTCACCGAGGACGACATCGTCGGCACCGGCACGATCTATGGCGACCTGCCCTACCTGGCGACGTTCCCACAGCTCTACCTGACGGCCGTGATCGCGGGCATCCTGCGCCGGGTGGCGCGCGACGCGGCCGGGCTGGTCCGGGGCAAGCGCCGCACGTTCTACCACGCGGCGGCCGACGATCCGGCCGGCGACCCGATCCTGCAGCAGAGCGTCGGCTACCTCGCCAGCACGGCCTATGTGGCCGAGGCGGCGGTGCTCCGGGCGGCCGCGGCGCTGGGCGAGGCATCGGCGGCCTCGGACGACCAGGAGCTCGCGCTGCGGGCGGCCCTGCGCACGGCCAAAGCCAAGGTGGCCGTGGACGAGCAGGCGTTGCGGGCCGCCGCCGAGTTGTTCGACGTCGGCGGCGGTTCGGCCGTCCGCCGGGTCGCGCACCTCGACCGTCATTGGCGCAACATCCGCACGCTGGCCTCGCACAACCCGCGCACCTACAAGGCGAGGGCGGTCGGCGCGTACGAGATCAGCGGGACGCCGCTGCCGAATGGCGGCTTCTTCTGACCTCGAGCACCACGATGCCGAGCAGCACCACCACGTTGGCCCCGAGCACGACGGCCGTGACCGGGTCCAGCGCGGCGGCGTGATGCTGGTGGACCGGCTCGGCGGGGGCGTCCGGGCCGGTCCGGGGTGGTTGGAACAGCAGCGCGGTGAGCACCACGAAGGCCCCCACCGCGACCGCGGCGGCCACCCAGTGCCGGGGCTGGAAGCGGCGCATCAGCGGGCCAGGGCCGGTTCGGGGCTGCCGCAGGCGCACAGGGCGGCCGCGCGCTCCTCGGGAGTGGGCCGCAGGTGCAGATACATCGCCACCACCATGGGCAGGAAGACCACTGCGTTGTAGAACAGATGCAGCTCGACGCGGGGGAAGAAGAGCTGCGCGATGCTGGTCGGCACCGGGCGGCCCATCAGGTGCTGGCCGGTGATGGCCTGCAGGAGCAGCAGCAGGTGTTCCAGGTGGTGCCAGAACTGGATCACCAGGGCGGCCGTCCACCACGTGCGCGAGCGGCCGGTGAAACCCTTTCGCAGCAGGAACAGCCCGGCCAGCATGAGGATCGCGTAGCCGTAGTGCAGCCACTCCGACTTGATCAGCCACGGGAACGGGATGCCGAGCACGCCGCGCGCCTCGGCCGGGGTCCAGCCCAGACCCCAGATCTGCACGGCCTGGGTCACGTGCTCGGCCCAGTGCGCCAGCACGATGAAGCCGAAGAGGAACAGGGCCGGCCGGTGCCACGGCCCGTTCAGCTTGTCGTAGAGGCTCGGTTCGGTCCGGTTCTGCAGTGTCGCCATGACGACCTCCACGGTGGACGGCGTGAGCTGCGGGCCAGTTTAGGAGCGGCCGGCGGCCCGGGGATCTCGCAGGTTGCGGACCTGGGCGCGTCTCTGGAACCGGGCCGGGGCCGGTCAAGAAGCCGTCAAGACGCGCGAGCGGGAATCAAGCGACCGGCGGCAGACTGCGGGCGTGACCACGGATTCCAGGCACACCGAGGCGGTGGTGCGGGCGATCGACACGATGCGCTCCGGGCTGGGACGGCCGCAGCCGCTTGCCGAGCTGTCCCGGGCCGCGCGGTTCAGCCGCTTCCACTTCCACAAGATGTTCCGCGAGCTGACCGCGGTCACCCCGGCGCGCTATCTGGCCGCGCTGCGCATGGCCGAGGCACGCCGCCTGCTGCTGCACTCCACGCTGCCGGTCCGGCACGTCGGCGCCCGCGTCGGCTACCAGAGCCCGGGCACATTCTCGGTGCAGTTCTCGCGGCTGGTCGGCGTGCCCCCGGCCCGCTTCCGCGACCTCGTGCGCTCGCTGGCCGACGAGCGGTCCGGAGCCCGTACGCCGCCCCGGGCCGAACCCGGCCGGGCCGCAACGCCCGTGATGGCGCTGTCCACACCGCCGCGGCGGGGCTCGCTGGTCTACGGCTGCCTGATCGGCGACGGCAGCGCCGACCTGTGGCGGGGCCGGTGGACGGTCGCCACCGGTGACTCCCGGATCCCGCTGCCCAGCCCGCCCGCGGCCGGCGAGTACGCCGCGTTTCTGCTCGTCGTCGCCGAAGGGGCCCGGCACGCGGACGCGCTCGTGGACGACGTGCCGGGCAGCTACCGCATCGGCCGCGGCGTGCTGTCGCTGCCCGACCGCCGGACCGCGGTCACCGTGCACACCAGTCTGCGCGGGCCCGAGCCGACCGACCCGCCGATCGTGGCCCTCACCCCGCCGCAGTGGCGGTGACCGACCACGAGGTGCCGCCGGGACCGTCGGACAACTGGATGCCCGCGGCGGCCAAGGCGTCGCGCAGGTCGTCCGCCGTACGGTAGTCGCGGCCGGCCCGCAGCCGGGCCCGCAGCGCCAGCAGCGGCTCGACCACCGGCCGGAAGACGGTCGCCGGTTCGGCCACGCCGTGGGCCGCGGCCTCCCCGAGCCGCACGATCATCGTGCGCAGCACCGCCCGGGCCTGGTCGACGCCGATGTCCTCCTCGGTGTCGGCCGCCCACTCCCGGACGGCCGCCTCCAGGGCGAGCACGGCCCGGGTCATGCCGGGTGCGTCCCGCTCGTCGCGGGCCTTGTCGAAGCGCTGCTCGCACTCGGCCGAGATCTGGTCGAGGGTCGCCGGGGCGGGTCCGGGTGGCGCCGCCGGAGCCGGAACCTCGGTGCGGGTCAGCGGCTTGCGGCGGCACAGGTCGCGCAGCTCGGTCATCGTCAGCGCCGTGCCCGAAGGCAGGACGACGCTGCGCCCGTGGTGGCGGACCGTCAACGTGCCCCGGCCGAGCACCGTGACCCGGTCGGCGCCGGGATCGACCACCACCGCCGTGTGCTCGTCGACGCCGACCACCGCCACATCCGGGGGCAGCTGCTCCTCCATCGACCGCAGGCGCTGCTCGCCCAGGTAGCAGTAGCGGGTGTCGTGGGTGCCGCCCTCCTTGTTGTCGTAGTGCGGCACGACCGCCACGTCGAGCCCGAGGTGGGACAGCACGTCGAGGCCGTCGAGCCAGTGCGGATCCGCGCCGACCTTGTAGACCTCGTAGACCGGCACGGTGAACCGGCCCAGGGTGGCGGCCGCGGCCGAGGCGAAGACGGTCAGGCCGGTGCCGGAGCGGAACCGGTCGTGCAGCGCCGCCCCGACCGCGTCGTCGTGCCACTGCCGCAGGGCATAGCTGGGGCTGCCGGGGCCGCAGAAGAGCCAGCCCGCGCCCCGGACCAGCCGCAGTCCCCGGTCACGGTCGGCCTCGGTGTCCCCGCCGCGCAGCCCGGGCGCGGTGACCACGGGCAGTCCGACGCTCCGCGCGAAGTAGCCGCAGGCGGTGGCCGAGATGTCGGCGACGTTGGTCTGGAAGCCGTACGGCGTCTCCAGCAGCACCGCCGGCGGGTGCCCCGGGCCGAGCCGCCCGGCCAGGGCCCGGTGGATCGTCACCATGGTCGGGCTGGTCTCGCCCGAACCCATGACGGCCAGCACGCCGTCCGCCCCCTCAGGCACGGGCCTGGCCCGCCACGGCCCGGTCGAGGACCGGCATCGCGACCGCCTGGAAGTCCACCTCGGGGTCGAGGTCGCGCACCATGCCCTCGATGACCAGCAGGGCCAGCAGCGGGAAGACGAACTCGGGGGCGGCGTAGACCCGGTGGCGGCGCTGCAGGTCGAACAGCCGGCCCGCAAACGTCACCAGGCTGAACTCGGCCGCCGTGGCCCCGCTGGTCTCGCGGACGAGCTCGGCCAGCCGCGCGGTGAAGCCCTCGCGGTCGCAGCCGGGATCCAGTCGCCGCGCGCTCTCCAGCACGATCGCGGCGCAGCGCTCGCCCCGGCCCAGCGAGAGGTTGATGAAGAACTGGGCGAACAGCCGGCGCACCTGGTCGGGCAGGGGCATCATGAAACCGCCGTCGAGGACGACCAGCGAGCCGCCGGCGCCGGCGTAGATGTTGCCGTGGTGCAGGTCGCAGTGGACGAAGCCGTCGAGGAAGAGCATCTGGTAGGTCGCCGTCAGCACGCGCCGCACCAGCTCGGGGCGCTCGGCCCCGGGGACCGCCGCCGGGCGCA
This sequence comes from Paractinoplanes ovalisporus, assembly GCF_016834655.1. Classification (GTDB taxonomy): domain Bacteria; phylum Actinomycetota; class Actinomycetes; order Mycobacteriales; family Micromonosporaceae; genus Actinoplanes; species Actinoplanes ovalisporus. Next base: position 316,018 of record NZ_JAENHP010000001.1, on the reverse strand, counting down.
GCGGCCGCAGCCCGGTCATCAGGTCCATGACGATGACGTCCGGGGTGCACCACTCGCCGAGGACGGCCGGGACGCGTACGGCGTCGTCGTGGTCGAAATTCTCCCGCAGCCGCACCAGGTTGGCCCGCTCGACCTCGAAGTCGGCCTGGCGGCGCACGACCGCGCCCACCTGGCCCACCATCTCGTCGAGAGGGACCCGGCGCAGCCCCGGGAGCCGGCCCGCGGTGCGGGCGAACGTGCCCAGCAGGGCCAGGTCGAGCGTCAGGGTCCGGGTGACGTCGTCGCGGCGGACCTTCACCGCGACCGGCCGCCCGTCCGGCAGCGTGGCCCGGTGCACGGTCGCGATGCTGCCCGCGGCGAGCGGTTCGAGGTCGATCCCGGTGAACGGCGGCGTTCCGGCATAGCTCCGGCTCAGCACGGCCGCGATCGAGGCGGCGGGTGGGGCGGGCACCCTGTCCTCCAGCGTGGACAGGCGGTCGCACCAGGCCTCGGGGAGCTGATCGCGGCGGGTGGCCAGCAGCTGGGCGACCTTCACATAGGCCGGTCCGAGCCGGTGCAGGACCCGGGCGGTGGAGCCGGGCGGTGGCGGGCGGCGCAGCAGCCGGCGGGTCACGGCCCGGCCCCCGTACGCGGCGAGGGCAGCGGTGGTCGTGGCGGCCCGGCCGGCCAGCCGGGGCAGTCCGACGCGTGTGTCCTCCATGGTGAACCTCCGGAAAGAGGGCACGGAATCTCAGCGGCCACGCTCGCAGAACGGACTGGCACGAGCCTTGAACGGTCATGACGGAACGATCCAGTGCGGCGGGTATGTGAAGTTTGAAACTTCTGTCGGTATGCGCGGCCGCGACTCTCCGGCATCGATCCATGACTGCCGATATAACAAGGCCGCCCTATGATCGGCCGGTTCGCCACGCTATGGCTTGTCGGGGGAGGAAACATGAGCGTGGACATGTTGCGTGTCGAGGTACTGGGTCCGATCCGCGCCTGGAGGGGCAGTCGCGAGATCGACCTCGGACCGGCCAAACAACGTACGATCTTCGCCCTGCTCGCGGTCCACCTGAACCAGCCGGTCCCGGTCGCCCAGCTCGCCGCCCGGGTCTGGTCGGACGGTCCGCCCGACAAAGCGGCGGGACTGCTCCACACGTACATCTCGCGGCTGCGCCGCCTGCTCGAGCCCGGGGTGCCGGCCCGGGCCCGCACGCACCTGATCACGCTGACGCCGCGCGGCTACCAGCTGACCGGCGACCCGGCCGCGGTCGACGCCCACAGTGCGCTGGCGCTGGCCGACCGGGCGGCCCGGCTGCTCGACGGCGGGGAGTGGGAGCGCGCGTCCGACCTGCTCGGCGAGGCCGTCGGCATGTGGGAGCGGGCCGGCGCCTCGGAGCTGGCCGACCTGGTTCCGGACGACGCGGCCGTGCAGGCCATGCGCCGCCGCTACACCGAGACCGCCCTGCAGTTCCTGCGGGTCGCGCTCGACCACGACCGGTCGGTTGCGGTGCTGCCGCTGGCCGAGCGGCTGGCCCGGGGCGAACCGCTCAACGAGGCGATCCAGGCCTGCTACCTGCGCTGCCTGGCGCAGACCGGGCAGCGGGCGGCGGCCCTGGACTGGTACGCCGACCTGCGGGCCTGGCTGCGCACCGAGCTCGGGGTCAGCCCGTCGCCCGAGCTGGCCGAGGAGTACCAGCGCCTGCTGGCCGAGCCCGACGAGCCGGCGGTCGTCGTCCCGCCGCCGGCCGAGCATCCGGTGTGGCGCGGTGGCGGCCCGCCGGCCGAGGAGCCGATCGGGCGGGCCGCCGAGATCGCGGCGATCCGGCGGGCGCTTCTGCAGCAGCGGCTGGTCACCCTGGTCGGGGCGCCCGGCTGCGGGAAGTCCGCGCTGGGCCGGGCCGCGCTGCGGGGCGAGCCCGCGGTGTTCTCCGACGGCGTCAGCGTGGTCGACCTGCAGGACGCGCAGTCCGAGCCGGACATCCGGCAGCGGCTGGCCGAGGTGCTGACCGACGTGGCGCCGGCCGACGGCGACTGGGAGGCGCTGCTGGCCGCGCTGGCCGGGCGGACGATGCTGCTGATGCTCGACAACGCCGACCCGGTGGCCGACGGCTGCGCCCGGGTGGCCGACGAGATCCTGCGGTTCTGCCCCGCGGTCGTCGTCCTCGTCACCTCCCGCGAGGTGCTGAGGCTGCCCTACGAGTCGGTGTTGCCGGTGCTGCCGCTGGCCGCGCCGCAGCCGGAGGAGACGACCGAGGCGGCCAAGCTGGCCGAGATCCCGGCGGTCGAGCTGTTCGTGCGGCGGGCCGGACAGGCCTGGGCCGGCTTCGAGCTGACCGACGGCACCGCGCGGGCCACGGCGACGATATGCCACCGGCTCGACGGTCTGCCCCTGGCCCTGGAGTCGGCCGCCGCGAGCCTGCGGTCGATCGACCTCGACCACGTGGCCCGGCTGGTCGAGGAGGGCGAGATGCGCTTCGGGCCCGATCCGCGCGGCACCCCGGCCTGGCAGCGATCCCTGTACGACGCGATCCGCTGGAGCTACGACCAGCTCGGCCCGCTCGAGCAGCGCTGCCTGGCCACGGTCGCGCGCCTCGGGCCGTGCGTCACCCCGCGGGCCGCGCTGCGGGCCTGGCGTCGCGACCACCCGGCGGCCAGCAGCCGGCAACTGCTGTCCCTGCTCAACGCGCTGGCCGACCGGTCCCTGCTCTACGTGGTGCGCGGCGCCGGCGAGCTGCACTACCGGATTCTGGAGACCATCCGGACCTTCGTGACTCAGCACGGGCGGCCGCACGCGCTGATCGCTTGATTCTCGCTATACGTTTTTAAAGAAGTCTTCAAGGCCGAGACGTAAGGCTGGCTCCCGGACGTTCCGCTGTGGCGCTCCGGGAGGCGCAGATGGCTCGACTACGACCGCACGACCTGCTCCGGCTCGGGCCGGGGCAGGTGGATTTTGTCCGGCGCGGCTTCCAGACCGAGCCGCGAGAGGTCCGTGACCAGCTCGAACGGTCGGCCCTCACGTTCCTCGACGGCTTCAACCGGGAGTTGTCGATCCCGGCCGCGGGCCCGCTCGACCTCGGCCCGATCGAGCCCGCCCGGCGCGGGTTCGCGGCCGAGGGGGCCGCCATGGCGGCCGGAATGCTCGACCGGCTCCGGTTCGCCGGCCGACCGCGACGGCTGGTGCGGCTGTTCGGCGAGCACGCCGAGAAGTATGAATATCTCCTGCACGTCGGCGTCGGCTGGACGATGGCGAAGCTGCGGTGCCCGATGCCGCGGCGGCCCGGCGACGACAACGGGCTGACCCGGTGGCTGGCCTACGACGGCTGGGGCTTCTGCCGCGCCTTCTTCGCCCGGCCGGCCGCCCTGGCCCGGTGGTCGGCCCACCCCGGCTCGTGCGACGACGTCTGCGCGATCCGCTACCAGGGCTACGGCCGCAGCATCTGGTTCCGCGACTGCGGGCAGCCCGGCCTGATCGCCAACCGGATCGCCCGCCTGCCGGCCCGGCACCGCGCCGACGTGTGGAGCGGCGTCGGCCTCGCCGCCGCGTACGCGGGAGCGGTCGACGCCGCCACCTATCCCCGGCTGGCCGCTGCGGCCGCCCGGGAACGGCCCGCCCTCGCTCAGGGCGCGGCCTTCGCCGCCGAGGCCCACCGGCGTGCCGGTCACCTCCCGGCCCACCTGCCCGGCGCCGTGCGTGCCCTCACCGGCGCCGACGTCGACGAGGCATCCGGCTGGACGTGGGAGGCCCGCGCCGGGCTGGACCGTCCGTCGGCCGGCCCCGCCGACTTCCAGACCTGGCGGCAGCGCATCCAGCGCCAGGCCGCCCGCGTCGGCTGACGTCGCTTCTATCGGAAGGACCACCCGATGTCGCTCGTGCCCCGCCCGCCCGCGCTGCTCGTCCGGCTGCTCGCCCTGGCGCTCTGCGCCGGCGTGGGCGTCGCCACCCGGCTGCCCACGACCGCCGGCGACCGCCGCGACGACCTGGCCGCCCAGTTCGCCTTCACCACCACCGACCTCAACGGTGACCCGCCCGCCGCCCGTACGCTGCGGACCGTCCAGCCCGGACTGCGCGACATCGAGGCCTGGATCTCGGCCGTCGGCGCCGCCGTGGCGCTGGCCGACCTCGACGGCGACGGACGGCCCAACGAGCGCTGCCTGGTCGACCCGCGCGACGACTCGGTGACGGTCGCGCCCACCCCCGACCGCGCCGACCGGTTCGCCGGCTTCGCACTGACCCCGGCCGGGCTCACCTACGACGCGCGCACCACCGCCCCGATGGGCTGCGTGCCGGCCGACCTCAACGAGGACGGCCGCCTCGACCTGCTCGTCTACTTCTGGGGCCGGCCCCCGCTGGCCTATCTGCACAGGGCCCGAGCCGGCCTGAGCGCCGCGTCCTTCACCGCGGCCGAGCTCACCGACCGCCCGGGCGACACCTGGAACTCGGCCACGGTCAACGTCGCCGACCTCGACGGTGACGGGCACCTCGACATCTTCGTGGGCAACTACTTCCCCGACGGAGCCCGGGTGCTCGACGCCGATGCCGCCGACGACCCGCTCATGCAGATGCAGGACTCGATGTCCGACGCGCACAACGGCGGCCGCAACCGGATCCTGCGCCTGCGCACCCTCGAGACCCGCGACGGCCTGGTCCGGCCCGCCTACGAGGACCAGTCGGACGCCCTCACCGACGACCAGAGCCTGTCCTGGACCCTGGCCACCGGCGCCCAGGACCTCGACCGCGACGGGCTGCCCGAGCTCTACGTGGCCAACGACTTCGGCCCCGACTACCTGCTGCAGAACCGGTCCAAGCCGGGCCGCATCGCCTTCGCCGAGCTCCGCGGTGACCGGGACGCGCTGGCCCCGAAGTCCAAGGTGCTCGGCGACGACTCGTTCAAGGGCATGGGGGTGGCGTTCACCGACCTCAACCGCGACGACCGGGCCGACCTGGTGGTCAGCAACATCACCACCGAGTACGCCCTGGAGGAGAGCAACTTCGCCTTCGTCAGCACCGATACCGTGCCGCTGGGCGGGAAGACCGCACCCTACCGCGACGAGAGCCAGGCGCTCGGCCTCGCCCGCACCGGCTGGGGCTGGGACATCAAGGCGGCCGACTTCGACGGTGACGGCCGCGACGAGCTGGTGCAGGCCCTGGGCTTCGTCGCCGGCACCACCAACCGGTGGGCCGAGCTGCAGGAGCTGGCCATGACCAACGACGTGTTCCTGCGCCACCCGGGGGCGTGGCCGGTGTTCCGGGCCGGCGCCGACATCGCCGGGGACCAGCGCAACCCGTTCTTCGTGCGGGAGAGCGCCGGCGGGCGGTTCACCGACATCGCGGCCGACCTGGGCCTGGACAACCCGGGCGTGAGCCGGGGCATCGCGATCGCCGACGTCGACCACGACGGCCGGCCCGACATGGCGACCGCCAACCAGTGGGCCCGTTCCACCTTCGCCCACAACCAGTCTCCCGTACGGGAATTCCTCGGTCTGCGGCTTCTGCTGCCCGCCACGGTCAAGGGGTCCGGGCCGCGACCCGCCGTCGGAGCCGTCGCCACGGTGACCCGTCCCGACGGCACCACCGCGACCCAGCAGCTCTACCCGGCCAACGGCCACACCGGCGTCAACGCGCCCGAGCTCCTGTTCGGACTGGCCGGAGCGGGCCCCGGGCCGTACCCGGTGAAGGTGCGGTGGCGTGACATCACCGGCCCGCACGAGATCACCACCGAGCTGCCCGCCGGATGGCACGACCTGACCCTGACCGGCCCGACGGCCCGCTAGACGAGGAGCACTCCCATGTCGCAGCCCTCCGTTGCCCCACCCGCGGTCGACAAGCGCATCAAGGCCCTGCGCCGGTTCGCCCTGTCCATCACCGCCTTCAACGTGCTCGGCCACCTGTTCCTCGGCTTCGAGCAGGCCTGGCTCACCCCGATCGCCGGCGTGCTGGCCGGGTACGCGGCCGAACTGCTGCTCGAGACGGCCGACGCCCGGGCCCACGGCCGCCGCCCGCGCTACCTCGGCACCCGCGCCGACTTCGTCAACTTCCTGCTGCCGGCCCACATCGCCGGGCTCGCCTGCTCGATGCTGCTCTATGGCAACGAGTCGCTGTGGCCCACCATCTTCGCCGTGACCGTCGCCGTGGCCAGCAAATACCTGATCCAGGTGCCGGTCGGCGGCCGGATGCGGCACGTGCTCAACCCCAGCAACTTCGGGATCAGCGTGACCCTGATCTGCTTCGCCTGGGTCGGCATCGCGCCGCCCTACGAGTTCACCGAGAACGTCTCGGGCGTGCTCGACTGGCTCATCCCGCTGGCCGTCGGCGCCTCCGGCGCGATGCTCAACGCCAAGCTGACCGGCCGGATCCCGCTCATCCTGGGCTGGGTCGGCGGCTTCGTGCTGCAGGCGCTGATCCGGGCGGTGGTGCTGCCCGACCAGTCGTTCGTCTCGGCCCTGCTGCCGATGACCGGCGTCGCCTTCATCCTGTTCACCAACTACATGATCACCGACCCCGGGACGAGCCCGGCCGCCCCGCGCCGGCAGGTGTACTTCGGCGCCGCCACCGCCCTGGTCTACGGCCTGCTGGTCGTCAACCACATCACCTTCGGGCTGTTCTTCGCGCTGGTCATCGTCTGCATCGTCCGGCTGGTCGCGCTGATCTGGGTCGCCGTCCGCGACCGCAACGCCCCGGCCGTCACTCCACCCCCACCGGCCGGAGTTCCGGTGGCCGAGGAGGCAGTCGCCGGAGCGCCGGTCCGATGAGCGACGACGACGTCGTGATCGTCGGGATGGCCTGCCGCTTCCCCGACGCGGACGACCCCGGGCAGCTGTGGCAGAGCGTGCTCGGCCGGCGGCGGTCCTTCCGGCCGCTCCCGCCGCAGCGGCTGCCTCTGCACGACTACGGCGGCGAGGGCGTCGACCAGACCTACCTGACCCGGGCCGCGGTGCTGGACAGCTGGCAGTTCGACCGGGCCGCCTTCCGGATCTCGCGGGAGTCCTACCGGGCGGCCGACCCGGCGCACTGGCTCGCGCTCGAGGTGAGCGCGGCCGCGCTGCGCGACGCCGGGCTGCCCGACGGCGACGGCGCCGACCGCGACCGGATCGGGGTGGTGCTGGGCAACTCGCTGACCGGCGAGTTCTCCCGCGCCTCGACGATGCGCATGCGATGGCCCTATCTGCGCCGGGTGGTGGCCGAGTCGCTCGGCGCGGCCGACGTGGAGCCGGCCCGGCTCTCGGCCATCCTCACCGACCTGGAACAGCGGGTGAAGGACCCGTTCCCGGCGCCCACCGACGAGTCGCTGGCCGGCGCCCTGGCCAACACCATCGCCGGGCGGGTCTGCAACTACTTCGACTTCCACGGCACCGGCTACACCGTCGACGCGGCCTGCGCCTCCTCGCTGGTGGCGGTCGCCACCGCCGCCGACGCCGTGAGCTCCGGGCAGCTCGAAGTGGCCCTGGCCGGCGGCGTCGACCTCAGCCTGGACCCGCTCGAACTGGTGGGTTTCTCGCGGGTCGGGGCGCTGGCCCGCGGCGACATGCGGGTGTACGACGCCGACCCGACCGGGTTTCTGCCGGGGGAGGGCTGCGGGGTTGTCGTGCTGTGCCGGGCCTCCTTCGCCGCCGCCAACGACCTGCGGGTCTACGCGCGGCTGGCCGGCTGGGCGACCTCGTCCGACGGCAGCGGCGGGCTGACCCGGCCCGAGGCCTCCGGGCAGCGCCTGGCCCTGACCCGCGCCTACCAGCGGGCCGGCGTCGAACCGGGCCGGGTGGAGCTCATCGAGGGTCACGGCACCGGAACCGCGGTCGGCGACGCTACCGAGATCCGGACGCTGCTCGACGTTCGCGGGAACACACCGTCGCGGGCCGCGCTCGGCACGATCAAGGCGAACATCGGGCACACCAAGGCCGCGGCCGGGATCGCCGGGCTGATCAAGGCGACCCTCGCCGTGCACCGCCAGGTCGTGCCGCCGGCGACCGGAGTGGTGCGGCCGCATCCCCTGCTGGACAAGCCCGGAGCGTCGGTCGAACTGCTCGACCGGGCCCGGCCCTGGCGCACCGACGACCGGTACGCGGCGGTCAACGCGATGGGTTTCGGCGGCATCAACGCGCACGTGGTGCTGGCCGGGGCCGCCCCGACCACCCGGCGGGCGCTGAGCCGCCCGGAACAGCGCCTCAGTACGCCGCATCCCGACCACGAGGTGGTGGTCGCGGCCGCCCGGCGGCCCGACGAGCTCGACCAGGAGCTGGCCACGCTGCTGGCGGCCACCGGCACGCTGTCCCGGGCGGAACTCACCGATCTGGCCGCCGCGCAGGCCGGGCGGACCCCCAGCGGGTTGCCGTACCGGTTCGCGGCCGCCGTCCGCACCGTCGACGACCTCGTCACGGCGCTCGACGAGGCTCGCAAACGGCTCGCGGCGGGGGAGCGGCGGGTGCTGGACCCGGGTCGCGGGCTGTTCCTGACCGCTGGTGCTCCGCTGCGGGTCGCGTTGCTCATGTCGGGGCAGGCGGCTCCCGTACGGGCCGGGGCCGGCGCTCTCGGCCCGCTGCTCGGCGAGCTGCCCCGCGCGTACGAGGACCAGCTCCGGCTCCCCGCCGAGGGCCCGGCCGGCACTGAGGTCGCCCAACCGGCGATCCTGCGGGCGAGCCTGGCCGGTCTGCGCTGGCTGGACGCGCTCGGCGTCCGGGCCACGGCCGCGGCCGGGCACAGCCTGGGCGAGCTGGCGGCCCTGGTCTGGGCGGGCGCGCTCGGCGAGGACGATGCCTACACGCTGGTCCGGCACCGCGCGCGGGCCATGGCGGCGGCCGGTGACGCGCCCTCGGCCATGGCCGGGATCGGCGCCGACTTCGGCACGGTGACCGAGCTGGTCGCCGGCACCGGGGCCGTCATCGCCGCCGACAACGCGCCCGATCAGGTCGTCGTCTCCGGCTACCGGAAGCAGGTGGAAGCCGTGCTGGCCGCGGCCCGGGCCCGCGGCATCACCGGCGGCCTGCTGGCGGTCTCGGCGGCCTTCCACTCACCGGTGATGGCACCCGCCCGGGAACCGTTGCGCAAGGCCGCGAGCCGGGCCGGGTGGCGCGACCCCGCCCGCCCGCTGGTGTCCACCGTGACCGGTGACTGGTGGACCACCGACGACCCGGTCGACGTGCTGGTGCGCCAGCTGACCGAACCCGTGCGCTTCCGCGAGGCGCTGGCCCGGCTCGACGCCGACCTGCTGGTCGAGGTCGGGCCCGGCCACATCCTGAGCCGCCTCACCGACCGGCCCGCGGTGAGCCTGGACGTCGGCGCGGAATCGGCGGCCGGGGTGGCCGCCGCCACCGCCGCCCTCTTCGCCGCCGGGGCCTGCGACGACGTGCAGGCCTGGTTCGGCCGGCGCGCGACCCGCCCGTTCGACCCGGCGGCGCCCCGCGACTTCCTCGCCAACCCGTGCGAGACCGGCGCGACCGGGGCGGTCTTCGCCACCGCCCCACCGCCACCGCCGGTCGAGGCGGACCCGGTGGTGGCGCGGCCCGGCGCGGATCCCCTCGAGGCGACGATCGTGCAGCTCACCGGGGCCATCGGGCTCGACCGGACCGTCGTCACGCCCGGCTCCCGGCTGCTGGCCGACCTCCACCTGACGTCGCTGCGCGTGGGCCAGCTGGCCAACGAGGTCGCGACCGCCCTCGGCCGGGCCGTGCCCCGCGACCCGCTGAGCCTGGCCACGGCCACGGTCGCCGAGTTCGCCGACGCCATCGACGGCCTGCCCGCGGCCGGGACGGACGACCCGGGGCCGCCGCCCGGAGTCGCTTCCTGGGTGCGCCCCTTCGTCCACCGGCTGGAGGCCGAGGCGGCGGAACCCGCCGGCCGGGAGGACCGGGACTGGCAGATCGTCGCGGAGGGACACCCGTACGCCGAACGGCTGCGCGCGGTCTTCCCGCCCGTGCCCGGCGCCGCCCCGGCCCGGCTGCTCGCCCTGCCCCCGGGCCTCGACCCGGTTCCGGTCGAGACGGTGACCGCGGCGCTGCGGGCCTGCGACGCCGACGGCTTGCCACTCGTCGTCGTGCACAGCGGAGGCATCGGCGCCGCCGTGGGCCGCAGCCTCGCGGCCGAACACCCCGAGGTTCCCGTCCTCGTCGTGGACGTGCCGGACTCGGCCGACGCCCTCGACTGGGCCGACGCCTTCGATCGGGCCGCCGCCGAGGCGCACCGCCCGTGGGCCGGTTACGCCGAGGTCGTCCTGGGTTCTGGCGGCGGCCGATTCGTGCCGGTCGTGCACCCGCTGACGGCGGCGCCGTGGGACGGCACCGCCCTACCGCTCGCTCCGGGCGACGTCTGCCTGGTCACCGGCGGGGCCAAGGGCATCGGCGCCGAATGCGCGGCCGCCTTGGCCGAAGCCACCGGGGCGACCATGGTGTTGCTCGGCCGCAGCCCGGCCGACGACCCTGACGTGCGGGCCACGCTCAACCGGATCCCCAAGGCGCTCTACCGCCGGGCCGACGTGACCGACCGCGACGCCCTCCACGCCGTCCTGGCCGAGGTGCGGTCGACGGCCGGGCCGGTCCGGGTGCTGCTGCACGCCGCCGGGCACAACGAGCCGGGTGTGCTGGGGGAGCTGACCGCGGAACGGCTGCGCCGCACGCTGGCCGCCAAGACCGGGGGATGGGACAACGTGCTCGACGGGCTCGACCGGTCGCAGTTGCGCTGCGCGGTGGCGTTCGGATCGGTCATCGGCACCATCGGGCTCCCCGGCGAGTCCGACTACGCGATCGCCAACGACTGGCTCGCCCGGCGGTGCACCGAACTCGCCGCCACCGACCCCGGCCCGCGGTGGCTGAACATCGAGTGGTCGGCCTGGGCCGGCGCCGGCATGGGGGCCCGCCTCGGCGTGCTCGACTCGCTGGCCCGGCAGGGTCTGGGTCTCATCGGCCTCGAGGACGGCGCCGACATGCTGCTGCGTCTGCTGTCCGCACCCGAGCTGCCGCCCACGGTGCTGGTCGGCGGCCGGATCCCGGCCACGCCCGCGCTCCGGTGGCCGCCGGTCGAGCCGGGTCCGCGGCGTTTCCTGGAGAACCGCCCGGTCACCTGTCCCGGCGTCGAGCTGGTCGCCGACGCCGTGCTCTCGCTGGGCAGCGACCCCTACCTGGCCGACCACCGGATCGACGGCCAGCCGGTGCTGCCGGCCGTGTTCGGTCTCGAGGCGATGGCGCAGGCCGGAGCGGCGCTCGGTGTCCCGGCCGTGCCGGGCTCGTTCGACGACGTGCGGCTGGTCACGCCGGTCACCGTTCCCGAGCGCGCCGACCGGACCGTACGCACGGCGGCCCTCATCGGCGACGACGGGATCGACTTCGTGGTGCGCAGCGAAGAGAGCGGCTTCGCCACCGACCACTTCGCGGCCCGGTTCCGGTCGGGCCCGCCCGCCGCGGCCATGGCGGTTGAACCCGCGCCGCGGGGCCCGTTGCTGGACGCGTCCGGCCTCTACGGTCCGTTGTTCTTCCACGGTGAACGGTTCCGGCGCGTCGAGGGGTATGCGGTGCTGAGCCCGTACCGGTGCTCCGCGCAGGTGCTCGCCCGGGACGTCCGCTGGTTCGGCGGGTTCCAGCCGCAACCGCTGGAGCTCGGTGACCCGGGTGCCCGTGACGCCGTCCTGCACCTGCTGCAGGCCTGCGTTCCCGACCGGCGGGTGCTGCCCTCCGGCGTACGGCGTCTGGTCGTGCACCGCCGGGCCGAGGGCCGTCTGCACGTCGACGCCCGGCAGCGGTCCGAGGACGGCGACAGTTTCGTCTTCGACGTCGTCGTGCGGGACGAGGCCGGCGACCCGGTCGAGGAATGGCACGGCCTCGCGCTGCGGGCGATCGCACCCCGGCCGGCCGCCCCGCTGCCGGTCGAGCTGACCGGGGCGGCCCTGACCCGCTCGCTGCGCCGCCGGCACCCGGAGACATCGCTGCATCTCGCGGTCGCCGCTGGAGCCCGGCCCGACCGGGAACGGACGGCCGAGGTCGCAGCCTGGCTCACCGGGCAACCCGTGACCCGCGCAGCCGACGGGCGCCTCGTGACCGCGGGCGCCGGTGTCAGCGCCAGCCACCTCGCCGGCCGGGTCCTGATCGCGACCGGGGCGCCGGGAACGGCCGTGGACTGGGAGCCGGCCGACGGGGAACCCGCCCTCGACGCCGCGACGACGGCGGTGGCCGAGGAGTTGGGCCGCACGGCCCGCGCGGCCCGGGTCCGGGCCTGGACGTGCCGCGAGGTGCTGGCCAAACACGGCCTCCCACCGGACGCGCCGCTGACCGTCGAGGCCCGGGGGCCCGACGACTGGGTGCTGCTGCGCAGCGGCGACTACCGGATCGCCAGCACGGTGGTGGAGACCACGGCCGGGAGGGTCGGGGTGGCCGTGGGGTCAGGTGATCTGCGTGCCTGAGTACTACGTGCACCGGCACCGGGTGACCTTCGACGAGACCAACCTGGTCGGCAACGTCTACTTCGCGCACTTCCTGCACTGGCAGGGGCACTGTCGCGAGTATTTCCTGGCCGACCACGCCCCCGAGGTGGTCACCGCCCTGGGCGAAGGCCTGGCGCTGGTCACGGTGGACTGCGCGGCCGACTTCTTCGCCGAGGCCCACGCCCTCGACCGGATCGAGCTGCGGATGGCCCTCGACCGGATCAGCGAGCACCGGATCGTGATGTCCTTCGACTACGTACGCACCGAGCCCGGCCCCGGCGAGCTGCTGGCCCGGGGCCGGCAGACGGTGGCCTGCATGCGGCGCGCGGAGGGCGGGCTGGTGCCGGAACCGGTGCCCGGCCAGTTGCGGCGGGCGCTGGCCCGCTACGCCCCGGCCGCGAGCGGGGCAGCGGCATGAGCACGGCCATCCTCGGCGGCGGCCGGATGGCGGTCGCCCTGCACGCCGCGTTCCGCCGGGCGGGCGGGGCGGCCGAGCTGATCGACCCGCGCGACCCGGACCCGACGGCCCTGAAGCGGGCGCCCGTCCTGCTGCTGGCGGTGCCGTTCGCCGCCGCCCTCGACCTGATCCGGCGGCCGCTGGCCGCCTGCGCCGACGGCCGCGTGCTGGTCGACGTCACCAACCCGGCGACGTGGCCCGCCACGCCGATCCCGCAGGGCGCCTCGGGCGGTGAGGTGCTGGCCGCGGCGGCGCCCGGCTGGCGGGTCGTCAAGGCGCTCAACACGATCCCGGCCCGGATGCTGCAGGTGCATCAGCTCTCGGGCATGCCGGTGTCGGTGCCCGTGGCCGGCGCCGACCCGGCCGCCAAGGCCCAGGTGAGCGAGCTGATCCGGGGTCTCGGCTTCGCGCCGGTGGACGCGGGCGGCATCAGCGCCAGCCGCGAGATCGAAGCCCTGGCCGTCCTGCTGATGCGGATCAGCGACCGCAACGGCCTGCACGGTGAGATCGGCATCCACATCGGCCGCCCGGCCGCCCGCACCAGCCTCCGGAGGAGCGTGTCGTGACGCCCTATGCGGCGCGCGGGGACATGATGCGGGCCGGGGCGAGGCCCAGCAGGCGCAGACAGCGGGTCACCGCTTCCACCGGACCGGTTGTGGTGACCCGGCCGCCCAGCAGCGCCTCGATCGGGTCGAGGTGGCCGGTGCCGATCTCGAGGAAAGTAGCGGCGTCGGTCTGGACCGACAGCACCGGCCCGGTCGCCGCCCCGGGGCGCACCTGCACCTCGTCCCCCTCGACGACCAGCGCGAACACCTCGTCGTCGACGGTGAACTCGTACGTCTCGTCGACGCCCTCGGGGTGGGCGCCCAATGTCATCGCCTCGACGGCCAGCACCGACCACGAGGCCCGGGCCGCGGCGTGGGCCGGGATCGACTGGCGGCCGGCCACGTCGAGGCCGAACCGGGCCAGAGACACGACCGTGGCCCGCAGCGCGGCGCCCTGCTCGGTGAGGGCGTAGCCGGCCGTGCGGCGGTCGGGGTCGAGCCGGGTGACCAGGCCGGCCTCCTCGAGCCCGCGCAGCCGCTCGGCCAGCAGGTTGGTGCCGATGCCGGGCAGGGCGTCGAGCAATTCGCGGTAGCGTCGCGGCCGCACCAGAAGTTCGCGAATGATGAGCAACGTCCAGCGTTCACCGACCAGGTCGAGCGCGATCGCGAGCCCGCATTGCTGCTCGTAGCTTCGTTTCTCCCGGGTTCCGGCCACTGATTCGCCCCTGCCACCGTCCGTCATCTGCTACCTGCTACTGAAGCACGCGCCGGTGCGTGACCGCCAGCCGGGCCGCCGCACCGGCGCGCACATCGGGTCTTATCCGGCCGGCCGGTAGGTGACCGCTACGGACAGGTGGTCGGCGTCCTGCTCGCGCACCTGCAGGGTGGTGCCGCTGTTGGCGGTGGTGACCCCGGCGTACGGAAGCTCGGCCTGGCAGAAGGTCTGCGTGTCGTCGAACGTGGGCGCGCCCGGGTGGGCGGCCACGGTCTGCAGCACGTTGTTCTCGTGCAGCCGGAACGCGGCCGAGCGGTTCAGCGAGAACGGGGCGTCGTAGACCTGGATCGGGGGCCGCCACCGCCCGCCGCTGGGCGCCCGCATGACGCCCGGGTTGGCGTCGACCACCAGCACCTGGCCCTGGCAGGGGTGCCGGGACACGTTGTTGTCGCCCATCGAGGTGTCCCACTGCCAGACCAGAAGACCTTCCTGGTACGGGTAGTGCTCGACGAACTGGGGACGGGTGCGCAGGAATCCGTAGTTGTACGGCCCGGTCCGCAGCGTCGTGTCCACGCCCGCGTAGGTGCGGTACTCGGCCACGTAGTACTGCGGGTAGTACGCGTCCTCGACCCCGGTCGACACCTTGAAGCCGGACGCGATCCAGCCGTTCGAGCCCAGTTCGGCGCCGTCGGTGAACAGCACCGTGTCGCCCGAGGTGGCACGGAACTGGTCGAACAGGATGCCGGGCGAGGTGACCGACGCGTCGGTGTCGTACCGGATCCGCATCTGCAGCTGCTTGCCGGCGAAGGCGCTCAGGTCGAAGGTCACGTCCTTCCAGCCGTTGGACGCGCCGGTGAGCACGCTGCCCACGGTGTGCCAGGCCGTGCCGTCGTTGACCTCGACCCGGGCCGTGTCGTAGCCCGATTCCAGGCTGTACCAGACCTTCGCGGTCATCCGGGCGGCAGCGCCCGCGGGCAGGGTCAGGAACCGGATCAGGCTGGTGTGCAGGCCGTCACCGCGGCCGCCCCACCACGCCTTGGTGCCCTCGGGTGGCACCCCGAGCTGATAGACGACCCGTTTCTCGGGCAGCACCACGGCCAGGGCCTGCGCCCCGGTTCCGGAGCCGGCGGCCGGTCGCAGCCGGAATTCGCCGTCCTCGCCGAAGTACGAGACGTCGTAGTCGAGCCAGCCCAGTTGCAACTTGTCCCAGGCCGAGAGCGGCCCCGGCTCGTTGCCGACCGAGGTGCCGCCGCGGCCCAGATACTCGCCGGCCGACATCAGGGTCCAGAACCCGGCGTTGGCGTCGGCCCCGTAACCGTCGTACTCGTCGGGCAGGCCGAGGTCGTGCGCGTATTCGTGGGTGAAGACCCCGAGCGGCGCATTCTCGGCCTGCATCGTGTAGTCGCCGACCCACAGTCCGGTGTCGCCGATCGGAACCCCGCCGTAGCGGTTGGCCTCGGGGCCGGTCGTGCCGATGTCGTCCTGGTTGGCATACCAGCGGTGCGACCAGATGGCGTCCTCGCCATAGAGTGCGGACTGGCTGGCCTGGTCGGGTCCGGCGTGCACGACCTGGAAGTGGTCGAGATAGCCGTCGGGCTCGTTGAAGTCGCCGTCGTCGTCGGCGTCGTACCGGTCCCAGACGTCGTACGCGGCCAGTTCCTGCCGGATCTCGGCGGTGCTCCTGCCCTGCGCGGTCTGGTCGGCGACCCAGGCCGCCACGGCGTCCTCGACCAGCGCCCACACGTTGTCGCAGATCCGCCCGACGCACGGGTAGCCGTCGCTGCGGCCGTACCGGGCCTGGTTGTAGGGCACCCGCACCCAGTCCGAGACGGCGCCGTCGATCGTGTAGCGGCCCGAGCTCTGCCCGGAGAAGTAGCTCGCCACCGACGTGGTGCCCGGGTCGGTGCCGAAGTAGAGCTTCTCGAAGTAGGACCGGTTGAAGTCGGCCGTCCAGGTGGTGGTGTTGTCGGTCAGGCGGCTGGGGGCCGGGATCGTGTTGGCGGCCGGCCCGGCATACCGCTGCGGCCCGCTGACCAGCACCGACGTGTCCTGGTCGGGATAGTCGGGGTGCCGCTGGTCGGCGAAGTCGGCCAGGATCACGAAGACCTTGTCGGTCGTGGTGCGGGCCAGCTCGGCGTGGGTGGACGATCCGGCCTCGGACGAACCCGCGGCCTTGGCCCGGTTCCGGGCGGCGGCCGGGGCCAGGTCGACCACCTGCGACTGCTTGCCGTCCGGGCGCACCTTGGCCTTCTTGTTCAGCACCTGCCGCAGCGCCTCCTGCCGCAGGTTCTGACGGCGGCGTTCCAGGGGTGACACGAGGTTGTCGTCCGACTTGACCGTCCCGGGTTTCGTGGCGGTCGGGGTCGCGGGGGAGGGCGCCGCGTGGGCGACGGCCGGCATCGTGGTCAGGACCAGGAGGGTCGCGGCCGCGAACACTCCGCGCGGCCTCATCGGAGGCTCCCCGGCGCAGGCCGTCGCGTGACCCTCTGCGGTGCGACCGGCTGAGTGGCGGGAGTGAGCTGAAGGGTGGCCAGGGCGTAGGCGGCGGCGAGCACGTTCTGCCGCAGCACGGTGCGGTTCAGGTTCTCGACCCGGTCGCAGGCGGTGGCGTGGCACGGGTCGTAGGGCTGCCCCGCGACCCCACCGAACAGCTGCCGGTCGGCCTCGGTCTTCAGGTCCTCGGTGCCCGAGAACAGGCCACTGGCCGGGATGCCGGCGTCGGTGAAGGCGAGCCAGTCCGAACTGGCCAGACCGCCCAGCTCAACCGTCTTCCAGGTGAGCCGCTGAGCGGTGAAGCCCGACGCCAGGGCGGCCGAGAGACGGTCGGATCCGGCCGGGCCGGCGGCGCCGTCGAGCACCCCGCGGATGAAGTTGGGCGAGCCCAGCTTGGCCAGGTCGACGTAGCCCGAGATGCGGGCCAGCTCCTCGGGCGGCAGGGCGGCCAGGTATTCGAACGAGCCGACCTGACCCCACTCCTCGGCCGACCAGAACGCGAACCGCAGCTTCTTCTTCAGCGGCGCCTTGGCCGCCAGCCGGGCGAACTCGAGGACGGCGGCCGCCCCGGAGGCGTCGTCGTTCATGCCGGGCGACTCGGGGATGGTGTCGAGGTGCGCGCCGACCACGAGGATGTCGCCGGGGTCGCCCCGAGCGGTGTCGGCGGTGATGTTGACGGTTTCGCGGCTCTCGATGATCTCGCGGGCCTCCAGCTCGACCCGGGCCGGCGGGGCGGCCGCCAACTGCTCGCCGAGTTCGCCGGTGACCGCCGCGGTCGGGATGACGCCGTCGGTGGGGGCGCCCAGCGACCCGTAGACCTTGCCCGGCGCGTTGTTGTAGATGATCACGGCGACGGCACCGGCCGCGGCCGCGGTCCGCTGCTTGATCGTGAACGGGCAGCCGCCGCGGCGCAGCAGCACGATGCTGCCAGGGGCGCCCAGGCCCGCGTAGTCGGACTCCTCGCAGCCGGTGGTGGCGTCGACCGGCACCACCACGAACGGCGCCTGGATGCCGCCGACCGGGGTCGAGGGCGTGTAGTTGATGACCTGGATCTGCTGGTCGGCGCCGTCCGGCAGGATCTTCAGGCGGGCCGCCAGGATCTCGGTGTAGTTGAACGTGAAGGTGTGCCGGCGGACCTGGTAGCCGGCCGCGCCCAGCACCGATTCGACATACTTGGCCGCGCCCGCGAAGCCGGGTGAGCCGGGCGTGCGCACGCCCCCGCCGGCGTCGGTGATCTGCTGCATCTTCTGCAGGTGACGCAGCACCGAGGACTCGGTGCGCGCGTCCGGGCGCATGCCGGCGGAGCCGGCCGGCACCGCGGTCGCCGTGGCGCCCGGCAGCAGGGCGGCCAGCAGACTGAACGAACCTATGGCGGCGGCCAACCGGCGCCCTGACAACCTCATGGGGCTCCTCCCCGAACGGAACAGGGAACGCCGGCGCGTGGCACCGCCCCGCACCGGCGTTCCGGATGTACGTGTCAGCCGACCCGCGGCACCTTGACGCCCTCGACCGAGGGCACGAAGACCTGGCTCATGACCTCGGCCGCGCAGGCCGCCAGGGTGGCGACCTTGGTGGCGCCCGGGATCAGGTCCGAACCCATGTCGTTCGGCCGCTCCAGCGAGGAGAGGTCGTAGAAGTCGGTCGGGCCCTCGGTGCGGAACGTCGCGCCGACCGGCGGCCAGGCCGTGACGTTCTCCGCCGTCATGGTCATCGGCTGCACGTTGATGAGCGGCCGGTCATAGGCGGTGAGGATGAGGTACTGGTGGAAGGAGGCCTTGCCGGGCAGCAGCGCCTCCACCCCGCCTTCCTCGTCGCCGAGCAGGAAGCCCGCGCTGGTGCGGTACGGGTTCTGCTCGATCAGCACGCTCGGGTTGTCCCACTGGAAGTGGGTCAGGATGCGCCGGGCGCCGACCCTCGGCCGCCCGTTCTCCGACGTGACCTCGGTGTCGGTGATGACACCGCTGATGCCCTGGATGCCGGCGCAGGCGATGATCACCTCTTCCGGGTCCTTGGGCGGGCCGACGGTCTCCGGCTTGGAGAACAGCAGCTGCCCGCTGTCGGTGATCACGAAGTCGCCGAAGGCGAGCATCGTGGCGAAGTGCTTGCTGCCGGGCACGAGCTCGGCGCTGGAACGCCGGGCGGCGGCCAGCGCGGGGTCGGCGGCGGCGGCCGGAAGGACGGCGTAGCCGGCGGCGACCGCGGCCGTGGCCGCCGTCCCGGTCACGAAGCCCCGGCGGCTTACGTCAGTGGTCATCGGTCGAGCTCCCCTCGAATCGACTGCTATATCTTTTTAAAGCATAGGCCGAGCGCGATTCGAGTCAAGGCATTGAAGGTGGCGTATTTTGCGCCCCGGGAACGGGCCGGAAAATGGCATAACGCCTGCTCAGCCGACGGGGGAATCGGCCGAGCAGGCGTTATGCGGAATGGCTGTGCGAATGGCTCAGGGAAGGCGTACCTCCAGATTTCTGACCTTCTCGTCGGGGGTCCAGCTGATCAGCATCTCGCCGGTTCTGCGGTGCGGGTCGGTCGTCCAGGCGAACTGCACGACGGCGTCGCCCGGGCCCGTCTCGTCGATCCCGACCAGCTCGATGGTGTCGTCCGGCGGGCTCACCCGGTAGGCCAGGGCGATCGCGTCACGGCCCTTGAAGGGCCCGACGCGGGCGCGGTCGAAGGCGAGGTTCGCGTTGTCGGCGAAGGACTCGACGAAATCCGTGAAGTCCTTGGCGGTGACGCTCCGGTTGAAGCGGGACACGTGCTCGGTGGCGAGCCGGCTGACGTCCATCCGGACTCCTCTCTGGGCCCTAGGTCTGGTCGAGCTTTTCGGGCTGGGCGAGCGCCGCGGCCCGGCGATCCTCGCGGCGGTCGTGCAGGCGGCAGAGTGCGGCCGACAGCTCGTACAGGACGTACATGGGGACGAACAGCGCGACCATCGTGGACGCGTCCTGCCCGGGGGTGACCAGCGCGCTGTAGACGGCCAGGCCGACCAGCACCATCCGGCGCGACCTGGTGAGCGTGCTGCCGCGCAGCACCCCGGCCTGGTTGAGCAGGATGATGATCAGGGGCGCCTCGAACGAGATCCCGAAGATCAGGATCAGCATGGCCACCCAGGTGACGTAGGTGTTGGCGTCGATCAGGTTGGAGGCCGAATCGGGGGTGAAGCCGAGCAGGAACTCGAACGCGCGGCGCAGGATGGTGAAGGCCAGGGCGGCGCCGAGCAGGAACAGCGGGGTGCCGACGGCGACGAAGCCGTACGCCCAGCGGCGCTCGCGCGAGTGCAGCGCCGGCGCCAGGAACGCCCAGAGGTGATAGAGCCACAGGGGAGCGGTCAGCACCACCCCGATGATCACCGCCAGCTTGAGGCGGAACGCGAACGCGCCGGTGATGTCGTGGAACACGAAGCAGGTCTCGCTGCCGAGCGTCTTGCGGACCTCGAGCGGCAGGTCGCACAGCGGCTCGGTCAGGAAGTCGAAGACCGGGTGGAACAGGTAGTAGCCGGCGACCGTGCCGACGGCCACGATCAGGGCGATGCGCACCAGGCGCTGGCGCAGTTCGGCCAGGTGCGCGAGCAGCGGCATGGCGGCCCCGCCGGCGAACCGGGCGCTGCGTCTCTGCCGCATGCGACCGAGCAGGCTCACCGGGTCACCGCCCTTGCGCGTCGCGCCTGATGACGTCGGGCTCCGCGATCGTGCGCCGCTCGGCCGGCAGCGCCGGACGCGGCGGGCCCCACTCGGCCTGCGGCGGCGCCGGGGCGTGTGGCGTGGCCGCGGGCGGGGGCAGCGGGGGAGGGGTCACCGGCTCGGTGGTCTCGGGCTCGGGGTCGTGCGTCGACTCCTTGCGCAGGATGCGCAGCGACTGTCCGAGCGACTGGGCCATGCCGGGCAGCCGTTTCGAGCCGAAGACGACGAGGATCAGGATCAGCAGGGCGGGAATCATCCAGTCGCGCATGTCAGGACTCCGGTCGGGTGGTGGGCGGCGGCTCGGGCGTGCCGGTGGCCTCGCTCGCCGGCGGGCCCGGATCGGCCGGCCCGGCGCGCGGCGGCGCGGGCGGTGGCAGTGAGCCCGACATCGTGAGCGACGCCTTGGAGTGGTCGTAGCCGTACTTGCGGAACACCTCGCTGACCTCGTCGAGGCCGACCTCGCGGCGCAGCTCGGTGGTCAGGCCGTGCGCGACGCCCCGGAGGCTACGGATCGTCCGGGCGATGTCGCGGGCCATGGCCGGCAGGCGGTCGGGGCCCGCGGCGAGCAGTGCGGCGAGACAGATGAGAAGCAGTTCGCCGATTCCCACGGAACCCATCGCGTCCCCCAGTCGCTTGCAACTCGTATAGCCAAGCTAGGCGAACCCGATGACGAAAATCAATGATGTCGGGCTGCCTACTGGGAAATGCTCGGCCGCGCCGCTGGTGGGGGCGCTAGTTGATTTACTTTCATATAGCTCGATGTTAGTGTTCGGGCCCTGACGGCGCGCGGAGGAGGCGGCGATGCACCGGCGATGGAGTCGCGGTATCACGGCGGTGGCCCTGGCCATCACCCCGGCGGTGGCCGCCCTCGGCCCGCCCGCCCCGGCCTCGGCCGCCCCGCCCGGTCCGGTCTCGGCTGCCCTGCCCGGTCCGGCCTCGGCGCCCCCGCCCGGTCCGCCGTGGCCGGTGAGCGGCGACAGTCCCTATGCGAGCGGCTGCCGCGACGAGACACCCGGCACCACCTTCCTGGGGGCCGAGGTCGAACCGTCGCTCGACGTCGACCCGCGCAACTCGCGCCACCTGGTCGCCGCCTGGCAGCAGGACCGCCGGTCCAACGGCGGCGCGCAGGGCATCGGCATCGCGGTCAGCCGTGACGGCGGGCGCAGCTGGCGCCCCGCCGCCGCGCCGACCTTCACCCAGTGCATGGGCGGCGACGCGACCAACGGCGGCGACTACGAGCGGACGTCCAACCCGTGGGTCAGCTTCGGCCCCGACGGCCTGGTCTACCTGATCGCGCTGGCCACCAACCCGGTCGACGGCGACAGCGTCATGCTCGCGTCCACCTCGACCGACGGCGGCGCCACCTGGGGTCCGGTGCGCACGCTGATCGACGACGACGATCCGGCCGTGCTCAACGACAAGCCGGCGATCACCGCCGACCCCCGGCGCGCCGGACACGCGTACGCGGTCTGGGACCGTCTCTCCGGCGAGGGCACCGAGGCCGACCCGTCCTTCGGCCCGACCTATTTCACCCGTACCACCGACGGCGGCCGCACGTGGTCGAAGGCCGTCCCGATCCTCGACCCCGGCCCCAACGCGCAGACGATCGCCTCGGTGGTCGAGGTGCTCGGCGACGGCACGCTGGTGCTGGTGACCGACGTGATCACCCCTGACGGCGTCGGGCACATCACCGCCATGCGCTCGACCGACGGCGGCGTCACCTGGCAGCCGCAGCGCGAGATCGGCACCCTGACCTTCAAGACGGTCTCCGACCCGGCCAGCGGCGTCCGGATCCGCACTGCCGACTACCTTCTCTCCACCGCCGCCGACCCGCGCCGCGGCCACCGCGAGCTGTACGTCGCCTGGCAGGACGCCTCGTTCTCCGGCGGCACGCTCAGCCAGATCGTCGTGTCGGCCTCGCGCGACGGCGGCCTGACCTGGTCGGCGCCGGCCCGACTGAGCGCGGCCGACAAGCAGGCCTTCCTCCCGCAGCTGGCCGTCAACGACCACGGGCTGCCGCTGCTCACCTATCTCGACTTCAGCGACGACGACACGGCGACGCCCGAGCTCGAGACCACCATCTGGACCAGATACCGGCTGTTCAACGGCCGTTGGACCCCGGCCCACGCCCTGAGCGCCCCGCGGATCGACATGCGCCAGGCCCCGGCCGTGCCCGGCCGCTTCATCGGCGACTACTACGGCCTGGTCCACCTCGGCGCCCGGTTCGGCCTGGCCATCCCGGTGCCCGGGTTGCGGGCCGGCGATCAGGGCGATGTGGTCTACCGCCCGGTGCCGTGACGTTCCTCAAGTAGCCCGCGCCGCTGCCGACTCCAGGCGGCATGCGTAGCACCCGAACCCGGCACTGGCCGTGGATCACCGTCGTGGCGGTGGCCGTGGCCGGGGCCGGGCTTTCCCTCGCGTACGGGAATCAGAAGTCCCCGGCCCCCGTGGCGTCGAACGACACCGCGGCGATCGGGACGCCGGTGACCCAGGACGGCCTGTTCGAATACACGGTGAACTCCGTCGACTGCGACACCACCTGCACCGTGGGCATCACCGTCAAGAACCTCGGCGACGCCGCCCGCAAGCCGGGGATCGCGTTCGCCCGCGCCTACGACCCGCAGGGCGCCGAACATCTGGCCGACGCGGTGGCCGAGGTCCGCAACGGCACGGCGCTGCTCGACGACCTCGCCCCGGGCGCCCGGATCACCGACCGGCTGTACTACGCCGTACCCGAGATCACGTCGCTCGTGCTGCGCGAACAGCAGTCGTCCACGGGTATCACCGTCGAGGTCGGCTAGCAGCACTCCGTGTCGGCTCCTGCGCCGGCGCCCCCACCGCCAGGGCGGCCATTGAACCGATCACGGCAGCGATTCCGTACGCTGCTGCGACGCGGGTTCGAGGTGTCGTCACGATGATCACTCCCGGTGCCGAAGGCTCGCGGAAGCGTATTACCTAAGTTGCTTAGGTGTTGCCCCGGACGTTGGGAGAGATCTGTGCGCAAGTCCGCCCTGCTCGCGGTGATGCTGCTGGCCGCCCTGTGCTGGCCCGCGCAACCCGCGTATGCGCACGCGGTGCTCAGCGCCGCCGTCCCGCAGCAGGGCTCGGTGCTCAAGGAAGCGCCGGAGCAGATCGTGCTCCAGTTCAGCGAGCAGGTGCAGATCGTGCCCGGCCGGTCCCAGGTGATCGGCCCCGACGGCAAGCGGATCAACGACGGCGACCCCGAGGTGACGCCGCAGGGCCTGGTCATCAAGGTGCGCCCGGCCGACCGCCCGCTCGGCACCTATCTCGTGAGCTATCGCATCATCTCGGCCGACAGCCACCCGGTCTCCGGCGCCTACACGTATTCGGTCGGCGCCCCCTCGGCGAACGCCCCGACCGTGCCCGACGAGGAGGTCGACCCGGCGGTGCGGACGGCCACGGCCGTCGGCAAATATCTCGGGTACGCCGGTCTGACCCTCGCCCTCGGCCCGGTGCTGATGCTCGCGCTCTGGCTCCCGCGCCGGCTCTCCCGGCGGGGGCTGCTGCGTCTCGCGTACGGCGGTCTGGGCCTGATCGGTCTCGGCACGCTCGCCGGCATCTGGTTGCAGGCACCCGCGTCCTCGGGGGCCGGCCTGTTCGACGTGTCGGCGTCCGAGCTCGGCCAGGTGCTCAGCGACGACTTCGGGCTCTGGATGGTCGCCCGTCTGGTGCTGCTCGGCATCGCCGCCGCCCTGGTCACGCGGGTGCGCCGCCGGGCCGGATGGCGGCCGCTGGTGACCATGGCCGCGCTCACCACGGCGATCCTGGTCACCTGGCCGCTGACCGGTCACCCGGCGGCCGGTCCGCAGGCGTGGCTGCTGATCGTGGCCGACACCGCCCACCTGGCCGCCATGTCGGTCTGGCTCGGCGGGCTGGTCGCGCTGGTGGCCGTCGTGCTGCGCCGGGCCGAGACCCGGGAACTGCGCGTGATCCTGCCCGCCTGGTCGCGGCTGGCCGCGTTCGCCGTCTACTGGCTGGTGGCCGCCGGTGCCCTCCAGGCGCTGATCCAGGTCGGCACCCTCGACGCGCTGTTCTCGTCCGACTACGGCCGGCTGATCCTGGCCAAGACCGCTCTGCTGGCGCTGATCCTGGCCGTCGCGTTCGTGTCGCGGCGACTGGTCAACCGCGGGATCGCCGCCGCCACGCCGGGCAAGCTGCGGCGCGCGGCCGGTCTCGAGGTCGCCCTCACCGTGCTCGTGCTCGCCGCCAGCGCCGTGCTCGTGCAGACCACCACCGGCCGTACGGTGGATGTCGAGGCCGTCGCGCAGGAACGGTCCCGCGGTTTCGTGGCGACGCTGAACAGCAAGCTCTACGCGGTGCAGTTCGAGATCTTCCCGGCCACCATCGGCGAGTACAACACGCTGCACGCGTTCGCCTACACGCCCGAGGGCAAACCGCTCAAGGTGGTCGAGTGGAAGGTGTCGGTGTCGCTGCCGTCACAGGGCATCGAGGCGATCGACAGCCCGGTTGCCACGGTGATCGACAATCAGGGTCTGGGCAACGTCACGTTTCCGATCCCCGGTGACTGGCAATTGACGATGACTCTGAGGGTGTCCGAGATCGACCAGGCCACCGTCACCACGACCGTCCCCGTGAGGTGATCACCCTGTACGCGCTGGGAGAGTCCACGCACACCGGCGAGCTGATGCTGGCCGCGTTCACCGTCCTGCTCGCCGTCGTGGCCGTGCTGATCGCCTGGGTCGTCCGCACCGACCGCCCGCAATAGGCCTCCGCCGGGTGTGGCGGCGATCACATCGGGGCTGAACCCTTTTCCTCGCGCCGCGACGTCTTACCCGGTGTGAAAAGAAGCCTGGACGCGGTTGACGAGGGCGAACTCGTCCGCCGCGTGGCCCGGGGCGACCGCCGGGCGTTCGACGAGCTGTACCGCCGTACGGCGCCCTGGCTCGAAGTCCGGTTGCGCCGGCGCTGCGCGGATCCCGACGTCGTGGCCGACGTGCTCCAAGAGACCTACATGTCGGTCTGGCGGGCCGCGGCGAGCTTCACCGGCGACGAGACGCAGGGCAGCGCCGTGGGGTGGCTCTGGACGATCGCCGCCCACCGGCTCGTCGACGCGTTCCGCCGCCGGGCCCGGCACACGCAGCTGCCCCCGGTGCCGCTGACCGAAACCGTCATGCCGGCCGCCGAGGACGAGGTGATGGCCGCCCGCGTCGGTCAGGAGCTGGAACAGGCCCTGGCCCTGCTGCCGGCCGAGGCCCGCGAGGTGCTGCGGGCCACCGTTCTCGACGGCTTCTCGATCCGGGAGACGTCCGTGCTGCTGGGCGTCCCCGAGAACACCGTGAAATCCCGGATCCGCCGCGCCCGGATCGCCCTGCGGGAGGCCCTGTCATGAGCATCCACCCCACGTTGAAGACCATTTCCCGGTACGCGGCGTCCGACCCCGGCCTGGACGAGGCGAGTGTCTGGTCGCTGGAGGTGCACCTCGAAGGCTGCGCCGACTGCCGGGCCCGCCTGGCCGGCAGCACCACCGACGAGTCCCGCGCGGTCATCGCCACGATCGCCGGTCGCCTCGACGCCCAGATCGCCGCCGACCCCGCCCCGCCCCGGCCCGCGAAGGTGCGGCTGCCTCTGCGGCAGCGCCTGTTCGTGACCACGCTGCTGCCCTGGATCGCGATGACGGTCGCCGTGCTGGCCGCCGCCGCGCTGCTCAACCACTTTCTGCCCCAGCTGCCGTCGGTCGTGCTGCTGCTGGCCCCGCTGGCGCCGCTGCCCGGCGTCGCGGCCGCGTGGAGCCGCCGCGCGGACCCGGCCTGGGAGCTCGTGTCGAGCACTCCGGCCACCGGGCTGACCATGCTCCTCCGCCGTACGGCCGCGGTTCTCGCCCTGGTCGTGCCGGTGCTCGCCGTGGCCGGTGGCTTCCAGCAGCTCGCCCTGATGCTGCTGCCCAGCCTGGCCTTCACCGCGGCCGCCCTGCTGCTGGGATCGGCGATCGGGGTCCACCGGGCCGCGATCGCCCTGATGGTGGCCTGGACCACCGTCGTGGTCGCGCCCAGCATCGCCGCCGCCGACCTGCCCGCGCTGCTCGAACCGGCCAGCGCCGGCGCGTGGGCCGCCCTCACGGTCGTGCTGACCGCCCTGACGTTCCTGCGCGCCGCCAGTTTCCGGCGCCTTCCCCTCTCCTAAGGAGCTCTTCTATGCGAGCGGTGACGACTGCCGAGACGGCGGCCACCACCCACCCGTGGGCCATCCACGCCCAGGCGCTGAAGGTGCGCGCCGGCCGCCACCTGGCCGTCGACGGCCTCGAACTGCGGCTGGGCGACGGCGTACACGGCCTGCTGGGCCCGAACGGCGCGGGCAAGACCACGCTGATGCGCGCCCTGGCCACGGTCGCGCGCCCTGCCGGCGGGAACCTGACGCTGCTCGGCCGCCCGGTCGACGGCCGGGCCGACCTGCGCCCGGTGCGGCGCGCGCTGGGCTATCTGCCGCAGCACTTCGGCTTCTACCCCCGCTTCACCGTGCGCGAGTTCGTGGCGTACATGGCCTGGCTCAAGGAGATGCCCAAGGCCGGCATCCCGTCGGCCGTGCAGCGCGCGATCGACCGGGTCGGGCTCAGCGCCAAGGCCGACGCCCGCCTCAAGACGCTCTCCGGCGGCATGCTGCGCCGGGCCGGCATCGCCCAGGCCATCGTCAACGACCCGCAGATGCTGCTGCTCGACGAGCCGACCGTGGGCCTCGACCCCGAACAGCGCCTCGACTTCCGCGAGCTGCTGCGCGACCTCGGCACCGACAGCTGCGTGCTCGTCTCGACCCACCTGGTCGAGGACGTCGCCGCCGCCTGCACCGAGGTGGTGCTGGTCAACGAGGGCCGCCTGGTCTGGCAGGGCACCCCGGCCTCGCTGATCGCCCAGGGCGACGCCGGGCACGCGGGCGACAGCGCGGCCGAGCGCGGCTACTCGGCGATCCTGCGCCGGCACCGCGCGGAGGCGGCCCGATGAACGTCTACGGCATCGAACTCAAGCGCTCGGCCGCCCTCGGCGCCGCCCTGCTCGCCCTCGCCGTCGGGGTCACCGCCCTCTACGTCGCTCCTGCCCGCTGGTCGACCGGCTGGGTCTCGCTCGCCATGACCAGCCGCGAATACACGATCCTGCTCTGGCCGCTGGCCCTGGCCGCGGGCGCCTGGCAGGGCCGCCGCGAGCACCGGGCCCAGGTGGGGGAGTTGTTCACCAGCACACCCCGGCCCCGGTCGCAGCGGATGATGCCGGTGCTGGCCGCGATGGGCGGCGCCCTGGCCGTGGCGTACGTGCTGGTGGTGGCCGCCGGCGGTGCCTCGTTGCTCTCGCCCTCGCACTACTTCTCGCCCGACTTCCTGGTGATCACGGCGGTCGGCGTGCTGTCGCTGGTCGCCGCGGCCTGCCTCGGGCTGGGCCTCGGGCGGCTGTTCCCGGCCCTCGCGACCGCCCCCGTGCTCGGCGTGGCCGGCGTGCTGCTGGTCTTCTTCAGCGCCGTCACCAACCCGGACTGGCTGGCCGCGGTGCTGTCCCCGATGTATGGCACCGGCCAGTTCTACGGCTTCCAGACCATCGCCGGCGGGGTCAGCGCGGCGGTGTCGATCTGGATGGTCGCACTGGCCGTCACCGGGGTGGTCCTGCTCGTCGCCGGCAACGCCAAGGCCCGCGCCGCCGCCGTGCTGCCCGCCCTGATCGGGCTCGGCCTCGCGACGGCGGTCGTCCCGCGTGACCACGACACGCTCACCGCCCCGGTCGACCCGGTGGCCCGGGAGCTCGTCTGCACCGACGACGCCCCGAAGGTCTGCGTCACCCGGGTCAACCGGAACGTGCTCGGCGCGCTGGCCCCGAAGGCCCGGGAGGGTCTGGCCGTGCTGGCGAAGATGCCGGGCGCACCCACGGCCGTGCACGAGAACGCCACTGCCTTCACGCTCGACGAGTACGAGCAGCCCCGCGACGACACCGTCGTCACCCTGACCCTGCGACTCGACCGCGACGGTGGGCTGGCCCACCCGGACGTGGTGATCTATGACGTCGTCAACGGGCTGGGCGTGCGCGGCGACCTGAAGTGCCCGCGCAACCCCGCGGTGGAACGGGCCGCGGTGTCCTGGTTGCTCGGCCGCGAGCCGGTGTCCGACCAGGGCCTGATCCCCGAGGTCACCTTCGAGGAGCCGTCGCTCAACGCCGAGGCCGTCCCGCTCTGGCGGGCCCTGCGCAAGCTGCCCGAGGCCGAGGCGCTGGCCCGTGTCGTGGCCGTTCGCGACGCGATCGTGAACTGCCAGGACACGACCGGCCTGCTGTCGCGGAGCGCCCGATGAACCCGGCCCTGCTCTACCTGCGGTCCCGGCGGGTGCCCCTGGCGCTGTCGGTGGCGATCGGCGGCGTGACCGTCATCTGGACACTGTGGTTGATCTTCTCGACCGAACGCGACGCCGGTGGGCTCACGGTCGTCCTGACGGTCGTGCTGATGGTCGGGGTGCTCTCGACGACCCTGGCCGCGCCCGACGAGAGCCTGGAACGCACCGCCTCGATCCGCTGGCCGTGGCGGCGCGTGGCCCACCTGCTGGGCGTGCTGGCCGTGGTGCTCGGCGTGCTGCTGGCCACGCTGGTCACCGGAGCCAGGTTCGGCCCGGCCGTCCTGGTGCTGCGCGACGCGGCCGGCCTGGCCGGGCTGACCGCCCTCGGTGCCTGCCTCGTCGGCGCCGCCCGCTCGTGGTTCCTGCCGGTGGGCTGGACCGTCGTCGCCGCCATCTTCCCGCAGCCCACCAGCCTGGCCGGCGCGCTCGCCACGTGGCAGGCCCAGCCGCCCGGCAACCGACCGGCCGCGTACCTGGCCGCCGCCTTCGCCGTCGCGGGACTGGTGGCCTGGGCGGTCGCCGGAGCCCGCAACCGCGACGACGTGTGACGCGCTAGCTTGTCGTCGTGCATTTCAGCGTGCGGGTGCGATCGGCCTTCCGGCGGGGCGACGACCACGCCGTGGTGCGGATGAGCGAGGCCGAGATCGAGCGGGCGCGGGCCGCGGGTGACGTGGCGGGCGAAGTGGAGGCCCGCTACAGCCTGGCCCGGGTCGCCATCCGCGACGGCGACCTGAAACTCGGTGCGGCCCGCGCCGTCGAGGCCCTCGAGGTGGCGGAGCGCTCGGGCGACCGCAGCCTGGAGGAGCGACCGCGGCACGTGCTGGCCGCGGTCGCCCGCATGTCCGGCGACCTCGAGCGGGCGATCGGGCTCTACCGCGAGAGCATCGCCGTCAACGAGTCGCTGGGCCGCGCCGAGACGGTCAACTCCGAGTACCACAACCTCGCGTTCTGCGAGCTCGGCCTGGGCCACCTCGAGGTCGCGCGCGAGTTGTTCGCGGCGGGCCGTGAGCGGGTGTTCCGGCACGGGTGGGACGACTTCGTGCCGTACGTGTGCCTGGCCGGCGCCGCCCTGGCCGAGGCCGAGGGGAACCACGAGCGGGCGGCGTTGATGGTCGGCGTCACCGACGTCGCGTTCGCCGCCCTCGGCCAGGTGCCCGACCCCGACGACGCGGCCGACCTGACCGCCGTACGGAAAGCCGCTCTGGAGGCCCTGGGCCCGGTCACCTTTGCCCACCAGTACGCCCGGGGGCAGCTCCTCGGCCCCCGTGAGGTCTTCTAACCGGGTTCCGAGGTCAGGCCCGCCTGCTGGGCCAGCAGCCCGGCCTGGGTGCGGTTGTCGCAGTCCAGCTTGACCAGCAGCCGCGACACGTAGCCCTTGACAGTTGCCTCGGACAGGTGCAGGCGGCGCGCGATGCGCAGGTTGGACTCCCCGTTGCCGAGGCCCGCGAGGACCTCGGCCTCGCGCTCGGTCAGGTCGCGGATGCGGTCGCGCACCCGCTGCCGGTGGTCGGCCACACCGACCAGCCGCCGGGCGGCCACGGGGGAGAGGACCGTCCCGCCGCCGACCGCCGCGCGCACGAGGTCGACCAGGTCCTCGGGGGCGGTCGACTTGACCAGGAACCCGGCCGCGCCCGCCTGCAACGCCCGCAGCACGTACTCGTCGTGGTCGAACGTGGTCAGCACGACCAGGCGCGGCGGATCGGGGAAGGCGGCGATGCGCTCGATCGCGGTCAGCCCGTCCACGCCGGGCATCCGCAGATCCATCAGCACCAGGTCGGGTCTCAGTCGCACCACCGCCTCGACCGCTTCGGCCCCGTCGTAGGCCTCTCCGGCGACCTCGATGCCGGGGTCGGCCGACAGGATCGTCCGCAGGTGCGCGCACACCATCCGCTCGTCGTCGACGAGCAGCACCCGGATCACGCTGGACGACCCGGACGATCGTGCGCCGCACCACCGGCGACGGGCGGCTCGCGTCCCCGGTTGTCGTGAGCCGCACCGGCAGCCCGACCGCCCGGGACTGTTCCACCAGCCCCTCCACGTCACCGTCGAGCTCGCCGTCGCCGTGCGGCCGCTGCCCGGGGTCGTGGCCGTCGCGCAGCACCCCGACCAGGTCGCGCAGCTCGGACAGGGCCTGCACGCCCGCGGTCCGCAGCTCGTCGGCCGCCTGGCGGGTCGGGTCGTCGGGCGCGTTCACCCGCAGCGCCCCGGCCTGCAGCACCATCAGGTTGACGCGGTGGGTGACCACGTCGTGCATCTCGCCCGCCAGCCGCACCCGCTCGTCGGCCCGGGCCTGCTCGGTGGCGCGGCGGGTGGTCTCCTCGGCCAGTGTGGTGCGGGCCCGGGCATAGAGGCCGAGCAGCGCCGAGCAGACGATGACGACCGGGGCCGTGAACGGGTCGTCGATCTGCCAGGCGCGCGCCCCGATCAGGAACGTCACCGCGAGCAGAGCCACCGTGCCCCACGCCCGGAAGCGTCCGAGCGCCGGGCCGAAAGCGGTTACCGCGTACGGGGCCAGGAGTGTCGCCCACACCGGGACGAACAGGTTGAGCGCCGCGAGGATGCCGGCCGTCGCGTACGGGTGGCGCCGCCGCAGCAGCAGGGTGGTGGCCCCGGCGACCTGGACGACGACCGAGGCGTGGTCGCGGTCGGCCCACTCCAGGAAGGCGCCGGCGACCGCGGCCACGATGGCGAGCAGGAAGTCGACAGCGGTGTCGAGGGTCCGGCGCCGGGGCATGTCTGGAGCATACGAAAGTAGTGTCCGGTCGCGACTCGTGGCGCTATCGGTGGTCGATACGGGTGCGAAAGCCTGGAATGCATGGCACGCCGCATTCACGAGCTGGACGCCCTGCGCGGAGCCGCGCTGGCGGGCATCGTCGAGTTCAACATCGTCCAGATGACCGGCTTCGCCCGCCCCGAGGGCCCGGCGAGCGACCACCCCGGGGCGTACGTCTGGGAAGCGCTCTTCGTGCAACGGCCGTTCCCGATCTTCTCCCTGCTCTTCGGCGTCAGCTTCGCCCTGTTCCTGCGCACGGCGGGCAACCGCACCGCCAAGCCCCGGCTCGTGCTGCTGCGCCGGCTCTTGTGGCTCGGCGTCTTCTCGGCGCTGCACACGCTGCTGCAGCCGGGCGAGGTGCTGAAGTTCTATGCCGCGTTCGGCATCGCCGTGCTGCTGCCCGCGTCCTATCTCTCCCGCCGCTGGGTGCTGGGGCTGGGCATCGTGCTCACCCTGGCCGCGAGCCTGACGTTCAACGGCCTGTTCGTCATCCCGGGCCTGTTCCTGCTGGGCATGGCCGTCGCCCAGTACGGCATCCCCGACACCCTGGAGCAGCGCGGCCGTCAGCTGGGGATCGCGTTAGCGGTCGTGCTCCCGGTCGCCGCGGCGATGCTCTGGCTGCAGTGGCGGGCCGGTGTCGGTCCCACCTCCAACTACCGGATCCTTCCGGCCGGCACCGTGTGCGCGTTCCTGTTCACAATCGGGTTCCTCCTGCTCATGCGTACGCCCTTGCGCCGCCCCCTGGACGCGGTGCTCGCGCCGATGGGTCGTATGGCGCTCACCAATTACGTGCTGGCCTCGGCCCTGATCCTGGCCGCCGACGCCCTCCTCGACCTGGGCGGCGCCACCGGCTACACCCCGATCGTTCTGGCCGGGGCCGCGATCGGCGTTCTCCAGGCCGGGCTGAGCAGTCTGTGGCTGCGCCACTTCCGCTACGGCCCGCTCGAATGGCTGTGGCGCTGTCTTACCTGGTGGCGGGCGGTCCCCGTGCGTGACAAACCCCTCTCACCCCTCAACTCCCGCGGCGGTACCCCTTAACGTAAGTTCGGGGCATGACGACGTCGTCGGAGAACCTGTCGCTGGGCGCGGATTTCCCCGCCGCGAGCGCCGAGCAGTGGCGCCTCCTGGCTCTGGCGGCGTTACGCCGCTCGGGTGCCGCCGACGAGAACACCGGGCCCGAGGCGGTCGAGGAGCTTCTGGCCACTGTCACCTATGGCGGACCGGCGATCGACGCCCTCCAGACCGCCGGCTCGGCCGACCTGCCCCCGACCGGGCTGCCCGGCCAACCGCCCTTCGTGCGAGGCGCTCGTGCTGCCGGTGCGGTCGTGTCGGGCTGGGACGTGCGTCAGCGCTACGCCGAGCCCGTGCCCAAAGACGTCCGCGAGGCGGCGCTGGGCGATCTGGAGAACGGCACCACCTCGCTGTGGCTGGTCCTCGGCGGCGGCGCCCTGCCGCTCGACGGGCTGCCCGAGGCCCTCGACGGCGTCCTGCTCGACCTGGCCCCGGTGGTGCTCGACGCCGGCGACCAGACCGTCGCGGCCGCCACCGCCTGGTTCGAGCTGCTGGCCGCCCGGGGCGTCGACGCCCGCCAGGTGGCCGGCAACCTGGGCGCCGACCCGCTCGGATGGCAGGCCCGCACCGGCGAGGCCCTCGGCCTGAGCGAAGCCGCCGCGCTGGCCGCCCGCTGCGTGGCCGAGGCGCCCGGGCTGCGGGCCGTGACCGTCGACGCCACGGTCTACCACGACGCCGGCGGTTCCGAGGTCGAGGAGCTGGCCTGCGCCGCCGCCACCGGCGTGGCCTACCTGCGGGCCCTCACCGACGCGGGGCTGAGCGTGCCGCAGGCGCTCGGCCAGATCGAGTTCCGCTACGCGGCGACCGCCGACCAGTTCGCCACCATCGCCAAGCTGCGCGCGGCCCGCCGGTTGTGGGCGCGGATCGCCGAGCTGTGCGGGGCGCCCGAACACGGCGGTCAACGCCAGCACGCGGTCACGTCGGCCGCGATGATGACCGCCCGCGACCCGTGGGTGAACCTGCTGCGCACCACCATCGCCACCTTCGCGGCCGGCGTGGGCGGGGCCGAGGCGGTGACCGTGCTGCCCTTCGACCACCAGCTCGGCCGGCCCGACAATCTCGCTCGCCGCCTGGCCCGCAACACCCAGACCCTGCTGGTCGAGGAGGCCCACGTGGCCCGCGTGCTCGACCCGGCCGGCGGCTCCTGGTATGTCGAACGGTTCACCGACCAGCTGGCCGTCGCCGCCTGGGAGTGGTTCACCGCCATCGAGAAGGCGGGCGGGCTCGCGGCCGGGCTGGGCAGCGGCCTGATCGCCGACCGGCTGGCCGAGGTGTGGACGGCCCGCGAGGCCAACCTGGCCCACCGCCGCGACCCGATCACCGGGGTCAGCGAGTTCCCGAACCTGGCCGATCTCGTGCCCGAACGAAGGCCCGCCGCACCGCCGCCCGGGGGAGGGCTGCCGCGGCACCGCTACGCCGAGGCCTTCGAGCGGCTGCGCGACCGCAGCGACGCCCACCTGGCGGCTACCGGCGCGCGGCCCGCGGTGCGGCTGGTCACGCTCGGGTCGGCGGCGGCCCACGGCGCCCGCCTCACCTTCACCACCAACCTGTTCGCGGCCGGCGGCATCGAGGTGACGAGCGACCCCTCCCCGGTCGCCTGCCTGTGCGGGCCCGACAAGGTGTACGCCGAACACGCCGTCGCCGAGGCGGCCGCGCTGCGCGAGGCCGGTGCGCGGCGGGTGCTGCTGGCCGGGCGGGGCGACTACGACGGTGTCGACGCGTGTCTCCACATGGGAGGCGACGCGGTGGCCCTGCTCACGAGCACGCTGGACGACCTGGGGGTGGCGCCGTGATTCCCGACTTCTCCGCCGCACAGCTGACGTCGCCGGGGCTCGCGCCCGGCTCGGCCGAGGGCTGGCGTGACGCCGTACGGGAGGAAACCGGACGCCCGGCCGAGGAACTGACCTGGCACACGCCGGAGGGAATCGCGGTGCCACCGCTGTTCACCGGCGCCGACCTGCGGGGGCTCGACTTCCTCAACACCTATCCGGGCATCACGCCGTACGTGCGCGGGCCCTACCCGACCATGTACGTGAACCAGCCCTGGACCGTCCGGCAGTACGCGGGCTTCTCGACCGCCGAAGAGTCCAACGCGTTCTACCGCCGCAACCTGGCCGGCGGACAGAAGGGCCTGTCGGTGGCGTTCGACCTGCCCACCCACCGCGGCTACGACTCCGACCACCCGCGTGTGACCGGTGACGTCGGCATGGCCGGGGTGGCGATCGACTCCATCTACGACATGCGGCGGCTGTTCGAGGGCATCCCGCTCGACCGGATGAGCGTGTCGATGACCATGAACGGCGCCGTGCTGCCGGTGCTGGCGCTCTACATCATCGCGGCCGAGGAGCAGGGGGTGGCGCCGGAGAAGCTGTCCGGCACGATCCAGAACGACATCCTCAAGGAGTTCATGGTCCGCAACACCTACATCTACCCGCCGGCGCCGTCGATGCGGATCATCTCCGACATCTTCTCGTACACGTCGCAGCGCATGCCCCGCTTCAACTCGATCAGCATCTCGGGCTACCACATCCAGGAGGCCGGAGCCACGGCCGACCTCGAGCTGGCCTACACCCTGGCCGACGGCGTCGAATATCTGCGCGCGGGCCGGGCCGCCGGGCTCGACATCGACGCGTTCGCGCCCCGGCTGTCGTTCTTCTGGGCCGTGGGCATGAACTTCTTCATGGAGGTGGCCAAGCTGCGGGCCGGGCGGCTGCTCTGGGCCAAGCTGGTGCGCGGGTTCGAGCCGAAGGACCCGCGCTCGCTGAGCCTGCGCGCCCACTGCCAGACCTCCGGCTGGTCGCTGACCGCGCAAGACGTGTTCAACAACGTCATGCGTACGTGCGTCGAGGCGATGGCGGCCACCCAGGGGCACACGCAGTCGTTGCACACCAACGCCCTCGACGAGGCCCTGGCGCTGCCGACCGACTTCTCGGCCCGCATCGCCCGCAACACCCAGCTGCTCATCCAGCAGGAGTCGGGCACCACCCGGGCCATCGACCCGTGGGGCGGCAGCGCCTACGTCGAACGGCTCACCCGCGACCTGGCCGTCAAGGCGTGGGAGCGCATCGCCGAGGTCGAGGCGGCCGGTGGCATGGCCCGGGCGATCGACGAGGGCATCCCGAAGATGCGGATCGAGGAGGCGGCCGCCCGCACCCAGGCCCGCATCGACTCGGGCCGCCAGCCGGTGATCGGCGTGAACAAGTACCGCCCCGACGCCGACGAGCCGATCGACGTTCTCAAGGTCGACAACGCGGCCGTACGGGCGAATCAGGTCGAGAAGTTGCGCCGGCTGCGCGCCGAGCGGGACGAGGGCGCCTGCGTCTCGGCCCTGGAGGCGCTCACGAAGGCGGCCGGCGAACCCGGCACCGGCAACTTGCTGGAGCTGGCCGTCGACGCGGCCCGGGCCCGGGCGACCGTCGGCGAGATCTCGATGGCCCTCGAGAAGGTGTTCGGACGGCACACGGCCCGCATCCGTACGATATCCGGCGTGTACCGGCAGGAGGCGGGCCAGGTGGCCGACATCGAGCAGGCCCGCGCCGCGGCGGCGAAGTTCGCCGAGGAGGAGGGCCGTCAGCCCCGCATCCTGGTCGCCAAGATGGGGCAGGACGGCCACGACCGCGGGCAGAAGGTGGTCGCCACCGCGTTCGCCGACCTCGGCTTCGACGTCGACGTCGGCCCGCTCTTCGCGACCCCGGCCGAGGTGGCCCGGCAGGCGATCGAGGCCGACGTGCACATCGTCGGCGTCAACTCGCTCGCGGCCGGTCACCTCACGCTCGTGCCCGCGTTGCGCGATGAGCTGGCCGCCCAGGGCCGCCCCGACATCATGATCATCGCGGGTGGGGTGATCCCGCCGCAGGACTACGACGCCCTGCGCGAGGCGGGAGCGGCCGCCATCTTCGCTCCCGGCACTGTGCTGGCCGAGGCCGCGCTCGACCTGCTCGCCGAACTGTCCCGGCGGCGCGGTGATTGACCTGCCCGCCATGGTGGACGGGGTGCGCGCCCGGACACCGGCCTGGGTGGCGCGCGCCATCACCCTGGTCGAGTCGACCCGCCGCGACCACCAGGAGCTCGCCCAGCAGTTGCTGGCCGCCCTGACCCCCGACGCGGGCGGGTCGCACCGGATCGGCATCAGCGGCGTGCCCGGCGCCGGCAAGTCCACCTTCATCGACGCCCTCGGCAGCAAGCTCACCGGCGAGGGGCACCGGGTCGCGGTGCTGGCCGTCGACCCGTCCTCGACCCGCAGCCGCGGCAGCATCCTGGGTGACAAGACCCGGATGGCCCGCCTGGCCGCCGACCCGAACGCGTACGTGCGGCCGTCGCCCACCGCGGGCACGCTGGGCGGGGTCGCCAAGGCCACCCGCGAGGCGATTGTCGTCGTGGAGGCGGCCGGCTACGACACGGTCATCGTCGAGACGGTCGGCGTTGGCCAGTCCGAGACCGCGGTGGCCGACATGGTCGACACGTTCCTGCTGCTGGCCCTGGCCCGCACCGGCGACCAGCTGCAGGGCATCAAGAAGGGCATCCTGGAGCTGGCCGACGTCATCGCGATCAACAAGGCCGACGGCGACCATGAGCCGGACGCTCGACGGGCCGCGCGGGAGCTCTCGGGTGCGCTGCGCTTGCTGCGTACGACGGAGTGGACCACGCCCGTGCTGACGTGCAGCGCGCTCGAGGGCACGGGCATCGACGAAGTCCGGGCGCAGCTGACCGCCCACCGCGAGAAGACCGACGTGGCCGACCGTCGCCGCCGCCAGCAGGTCGAGTGGATGTGGTCGATGGCCCGCGACGCCGTGCTGACCCGGTTCGCGACCGATCCCGCCGTGCGTGAGACGGCCGATTCCGTACGGGATCAGATCCTCGCCGGCACCCTCACTCCCGCCCAGGCGTCGCAGCAGTTGCTGGCCGCGTACGACGCCTCATAAAGCGCCCCTCGGCGCGGCCGTCGCGGGCGCCGGCTCAGCGGCCGTCGGGTGGCGTCGGTTCAGCGGCTGTCGGGTGGCGTCGGTTCAGCGGCCGTCGTGGGTGGCTGGTTCAGCGGGGTGGGCGTACGCCGTGAGGCGCTCCGGGCCGTGCGGCAGTCCGTAGTCCGAGATCGCCAGGCTGACGTTGCCCAGGTCCGGTTCGTGCCCGGCCAGCACTCCCACGAGGCGTTGCTGACGCGCCGTGAGGGCGGTGAACGGCGTGCCGGCCGCGATCGGCCCCGCCGGGAACGCCGCCCGCAACGCCACCTCGACCGCCGTCAGCGCGGCCACATCCGTCGACTGCCGGAGGCGGGCCAGGGCGGGTTCGAGGGCGTCCTCACCGATCAGGGGCAGCGAGAGCAGCGCGTAGCCGGCCAGGTCGCCCTCCAGATAGGGCAC
This sequence comes from Paractinoplanes ovalisporus, assembly GCF_016834655.1. Classification (GTDB taxonomy): domain Bacteria; phylum Actinomycetota; class Actinomycetes; order Mycobacteriales; family Micromonosporaceae; genus Actinoplanes; species Actinoplanes ovalisporus. The sequence goes on along the minus strand of NZ_JAENHP010000001.1, from coordinate 278,200 downwards.
GAAGTGGTCGGCCTCCCGGGCGCTCGCCGCCCAGCCCAGCAGCTCATCGCGCACGGCCGCCCCGGCCTCGGCACCGCGGAGCCGGGCCAGGGCGACGGCGCCGGCCCAGCGCATCCCCGGACGGTCGTCGGTCATCGCCCGCTCGGCGATCGGCACACCTTCGGGCCGGCCCAGCAACCCGATCGCCACCACCGCGGCCGGGCTGTCCCGCGTGGCCAGAGCGCGCAGCGACTCGGGGTCGCCGGGATACCAGCCCAGGATGTACGCGGCGGAGTCGGCCAGTTCCTCGTCGGCCAGCAGCGGGCGCAGCACGGCCAGCCCGGCGCCGACCGCCTCGTACGCGCGGGCCTCGTCGTCCCCGAGATCGCCGGGCCGGACCCCGCCGGGCAGCCAGGCCGCGTCGGGACCCACCGCGATCAGCCCGAGCAGATAGAGCGGCAGGTCGCGTTCCGGGGTGGACGGCTCGGCGACCAGATCGAGCAGCAGAGGCACGGCGGCCGCGCTCGCCGAGTAGCGGTTGCCCTGGTGGATGATGCTCGTATACAGCTCGCCGAACGCCTCGCGCCGCTCGTCCTCGTCGGCTGACCCCAGCGCGGCGACGTTGCCGGGAACGTCCTCCGCCGATCCGTACGCGTGCCGGAGCCCCGCCCAGTCGACCATCGCGCCATCATGCCAGGCCCGCCGCCCGTTCCCGCCGCGCCCGGGCCAGCTGCGGCCCGGCCGGGATCAGCGCGATGAGGGCCGGGCGGGCCTGCGGTCAGCGGGTCATCCGGTCGACGGCGTCGCACAGCTTGGTGGCGACGTCGGGACCGTCCAGCTCACGGTCGAGGTGGAAACGGTCGGGCAGCGCGTCGATGGCGGCGCGGATGACGACCGCGACCGTGCGGGGGTCGAAGTCGCCGAACTCGCCCGCCTCCTGGCCGTCGCGCAGCAACTCCTCGACGAAGGTGATCAGTTCTTCGCCGTCGGCCGCGGTGTAGCGCAGGGCGCCGTCGGGGCGCCGCAGGTTGCGGAAGATCTCGCCTACGGCGATCAGGGACCGTACGTTGTCGGCCGCGAACAGCACGGCGATCCGGACGTAGGCCAGAAGGCGTTCCCGGTGTCCCTCGGCCGCTTCGAGGGCGGCCATGATGTCGGGCACCGCGCTCGCGTAGACGGTCTCGACAACCGCCTCGAGCAGGGCCTGCTTCGAGCCGAAGTGGTAGACGACGACGCTCTTGGAGATCTGGGCCCGCTGCGCGACCGCCGCCAGTGAGGTGCCGGCGAAGCCTGCCTCGTGCAACGACTCGAGCGCGCACTGCACGAACTGGCGGCGGCGAGCCTGCTCGACGAACGAGAGCTGCCCCTCAGACCGCATGGTCGAAGGCTAGCACGATCGGTTCATTTTTCGACCGACCGGTCGACAACCTGATGTCTACCAGGTCGGAATGCCGGATCGGCGTCACGCGTTGTCGGGGACTGTGACGCGAAGATCGGCAACGGTGGTGGTGATCGGCGGCGGGCAGTCGGGGCTGTCGGCCGCCTATCATCTGGCGCGGCGGGGGTTCGTCAGCGCGCTCGGGGAACCCGGCGGCTCGGCCCGCACGTTCGTCGTGCTGGACGGGGAGGACGCGCCGGGCGGGGCGTGGCGGCACCGCTGGGAGTCGCTGCGGATGGCCACCGTCAACGGGATCTTCGATCTGCCGGGGCTGCCGAAACCGCCCCTCGATCCGAGCGAGCCCAGCCGCGAGGCGGTTCCTCGCTACTTCGCGGCGTTCGAGCGCACCTTCGAGCCGCCCATCCTGCGGCCGGTGCGGGTCACCGCCGTACGGGAGGACGGGGTTGACCTGGTCGTCGAGTCGAGCGCCGGGGAGTGGGCGGCGCAGGCGATCATCAACGCCACCGGCACCTGGACCAACCCGGTGCGGCCGGACTATCCGGGGCGCGAGACGTTCGCCGGGATCCAGCTGCACACGCACGACTACGTGTCGGCCGACCAGTTCGCCGGGAAACGGGTCGCGGTGGTCGGCGGCGGGATCTCGGCCGTGCAGCTGCTCGAGGAGATCTCCCGGGTCGCGACCACATTCTGGTACACCCGGCGCGAACCGGTCTTCCGCACCGACGGCTTCGAGCCCGAGGTGGCCGGCCGCGAGGTGATCGCCAAGGTGGTCGCGGACGTCGAGGCCGGACGGCCCACGGGCAGCGTCGTCTCCTACACGGGGCTGGCCTGGACCCCGTACGCGGTGGCGGCCAAGGAACGCGGCGCGCTGGAACGCCGCCCGATGTTCACGGCGATCGAACCTCACGGCGTACGGGAATCGGACGGCTCCGTGACCACCGTCGACGCGATCGTGTGGGCCACCGGGTTCAAGGCCGCGCTGAGCCACCTAGACCCGCTCGGGCTGCGCAACGCGGCCGGCGGCATCCGGATGATCGGCACCCAGGTCGCCGCCGACCCGCGCGTGCACCTGATCGGTTTCGGTCCGTCGCAGTCGACCGTCGGCGCCAACCGGGCCGGCCGGGACGCGGTGGCCGCGCTGGTGCGCCACCTGCCCGCGCCCGTAGCCCGTTAACTTTTCGGCGTCCAGATCGAGGTCGTGCCGACCAGGGTCTTGTGCTTGTGGGCGCCGCCGAAGAGCACCAGCTCCCGCCCGGCGGTCACCACCGTGTGCCCGCTGGTGTCGTCTCCGGGCGGCGCCGGAACGGTCTGCCACTGGCCCGACCGCGTGTCGAGAACGTGGTTCACAAGCCCGGGATAGAGCGCGCTCGTGCCGTCGAGGGCGCCGCCGCCTCCGGAGGGTGCCTCGGGCAGCGGGGACCAGGCGCCCGAGGCCGGATCGAGGATTCCCCCGTACGGAACGTCGCGTCCCCAGTTGCCCACCTCGCCGCCGTCCTCGGTGCCCAGCGCCGGGTTGACCAGCCGGCCGCCGGTCGCCAGCCACGGCCCAGTCGAGAGCATGGGGGATTCGGGGAGGCGCCGCCACGCCCGGGAGCCCGGGTCGAACACCGCCGCGCGGGTCAGGGTCGGGCCCTCGGCGCCCGGGTTGGGGATCAGCTCGTGGTCGAACAGCACCAGCTCACGCCCGGTCCACGTCATCGCACGGTCCCACGCCGGGCCCAGCGGGTCGTCCGGCAGCGCCGTCCACTTGCCGGTCCGCGGATCGAGCAGGTAGTCCTGGCCGGGCCGCACCTCGTCGCTTCCCCCGTACGCGACGACGTGCGGCCCGGCCGCGACGAGCTGATAACCCGACTGCGGATCGAACGGCGCGGGCAACCGGTCCCAGGTGTCCCGGTCGATGTCATAGACGACGAGTCGGCGTGTCACGGCGTACGGGAGCAGGAAGGCCTTTGACCCGACGACCACGCCCTGAGCGCTCAGCAGTGACACCGGCGAGTCGCTGAGCGTGCGCCAGGTGCCGGTCGCCGGGTCGAGAGCGGCGCCGTCGAGCAGGGGTGTCGGATCCATCGCGCAGCTGGCGTTGGGCGGGCACGGTGGTGCGTCGCTGCCCCCGAAGATCAGAACTTCGCGGCCGGTCCACAGGCCCAGCGACTGCTCGCGCGGCCCGAGCGGCCCGTCCGCCACTGTGCGCCACCCCACGGCCGACTCCGCCGCTTCCCCCGTGGCGCATCCGCCCAGCACGAGCGCGGCCACCACCGCCAACCAGCCGTATCTCATGCGCGTTGGACTACCGGGACCCGCGATCCGGTTCCGCCCGATAGGCGCGGGCCGTCGCGCGGAGGCGGTCGTGGATTTCCCCGTACGCGGTGGCGCCGCCCAGGAACTCCTTGGCGACCTTGGCCAGCATCGTGTAGTTGGGGTCGCACACGTTGCCCACGGGCGCCTCGCCGGCCTGGCTGATCAGCTGGTAGGCGTCGAGCAGGTCCAGCCCGGTCAGCCCGGCCGTCCAGGTGACCAGGTCATGCTGGCTCATCCGGTAGGCGTCCTCCAGCGGCCGCGCCGACCCGGCCGACATCAGCGCGTCGTCGGTCTCGAACCGTGGCGTCGGGGTGGACACCCCCTTGATCAGGTCGAGGATCACCACCGTGTTCATGGCCGCCTCGACGCCCGTGCCGCAGACCTCGCCGTCGCCCTGCCGGCAGTGCCCGTCACCCAGCGCGAACAGCGCCCCCGGCACGTTCACCCCGAAATAGGCGGTCACCCCGGCCCGCAGCTCGGGCGTGTCCATGTTGCCGCCGTGCGCGTCGGGCACGATCGTCATGCGGCTCTCGAACGCGGCCGGCGCGACCCCGGCCGTGCCGTGCATCGGGTCCAGCGGCAGCTCGACGCTGAAGCCGCTGCGCCGGGCGTGGTAGCGCACCACCCCGGCCGCCACGTCGACGTCGTAGCGCCACACCAGCTCGTCCAGCGGCGGGTGCAGGGTGGCCGTGGTGTGGGTGCCGGTCAGCGCCCCGAAGTGCGGGAACGTCGACGACACGGCCCAGTCGCGGGCCGGCACGATCGCGACGAAGTGCACGGCCAGGGTGTCGCCGGGTTCGGCCCCCTCGACGTGGAACGGGCCGGTGACCGGGTTGAGATAGGGGAACTCGCAGACCACCGAGGGCAGGTCACCGACGTCGCGCACCCGCCCGCCGAAGCAGTCCTCGGTGTAGAGGTCGAGCACCGTGCCCGGCTCGACCCGGCGTACGGGCTCCCGGCCGCCGAACGTGTAGGACAGCTCCTCGGGGCTGGGACGGTAGCTGACGACGTCGGTCATGTGCGGTCTCCCTCGTGCTCGTTCATTCCCGCCAGTTCCGGCTTCCGGCCGGTCACGTAGAAGACGATAAGCACGATCACGCCTACCCCGAGCCAGGCGAAGCCGAGCGCCTGGGCCGCGATGTTCGCGTTGATCACCACGTACAGCAGGATCAGGAAGCCGGCCACCGGCACGATCAGGTGCCGCCACCAGTCGCGGCTGCCCCCGCGTACGACGTAATGCACGACCACGGCCACGTGCAGCGCCAGGAAAGCGGTCATGGCGCCGAAGTTGACCAGCGTGGACAGCAGCGAGATGCCGTCGTCCCGGCTCGCCATGGAGAGACCGAGGGCCAGCGACACGACCGCGACGACCAGGGTGGCGTTGGCCGGGACGCGGTGCCGCTCGTTGACGCGGGCCAGGAAACGCGGCATCTGGCGGTCGCGCGCCATGGCGTACAGCAATCGGCTTGTCGCCGCCTGCGCCACCAGCGAATTGGCGAAACCCCAGGCGATCGCGGTGGCCAGCGCGGTCAGGTCGGCCAGCCAGGCGCCACCGGCGACCCGGGCGGCGTCGTAGAAGGCGGTGCCCTCCGGATCACCGTTCGCCAGCAGCCCCGGCGCGTCCGGCACCAGCAGCGAGGCGACCCAGGTCTGCACCACGAACAGCGTGCCCGCCAGCAGCAGCGCACCCACCATGGCCCGGCCGATCTGGCGGGCCTCCTCGCGGCTCTCCTCGGCCAGCATCGAGATGCCGTCGAACCCGAGGAACGACAGCACGGCGATCGACACCGCGCCGAACACCACCGACCATTCGAAGGTGTCCGCGTTGAACAGCGGCGACAGCGAGAAGCCCTCGCCCTTGCCGCCGGCCAGAGCCACGATGCCGACGACCAGGAAGATGGCCAGGATGACCAGCTCGGCCAGCAGCATGACCCGGTTGACCCGGGCCGTCATCCTGATGCCGAGATAGTTGACGGCCGTGTTGAGCACGACGAACGCGACCAGCCAGAGCCAGACCGGCACGCCCGGCACCAGCGAGTGCATGGCGACGCCGGCCACCAGATAGAGCAGCCCCGGCACGAGCACGTAGTCGAGCAGGATCACCCAGCCGGCCAGGAACCCGACCGGCGGCGCGATCCCGCGGCCGGCGTAGCTGTAGACCGAGCCGGCCATCGGGAAGGCGCGCACCATCTGCGCGTACGAGAGAGCGGTGAACATCATCGCCACCATGCCGACCACATAGGCCAGCGCGACCATCCCGCCGGAGCCGCTGTAGACGCTGCCGAAGATCCCGAACGGCGCGATCGGCACCATGAAGACGAGCCCGTAGATCAGCAGATCCCCGAAACTCAGCGAGCGGCTGAGCTCCTGGGAGTACCCGAACCGTTGCAGGTCCTCGCCCATAGACGCACGCTAATCTCATTTCGCGGTTCAGGTAACACCGACGACGACCATCCTGTGGTGGCTCGCAGTCAGAGGCCGGCCGTCCTCGCCGTATGCTGCCACGTCGGTGAAGCCGGCCTCGGTGCACCAGTCGCGCAGCTCGGGGAAGCCGAACAGCCGCTTCACAAAGGTCAGCGTGCGGGCGCGGCCGTCGCGAACGACCGTACGTTCGACCTCGAAACGCGCGGTCAGTGGGTCGAAGCGGTGGCGGTCGACCAGCATGTCGCCGTTGTCAAGAGCGGTCGTGACCCGCGACGGGGTGTACGACGTCAGGAACGCCGGCAGGTTGTCGAGGTCCATGGCCAGGCGGCCGCCGGGACGGAGAACCCGGGCCGTCTCGCGCAGGACGGCCCGGTTCGTCGTGTCGTCGAAGTAGCCGAACGCGGTCGTCCAGCAGATCACCCGGTCGAAACGGCCGGTCCATCCGGTGGGCAGGCTCCGCATGTCGCCGTGAACGTAATCGACCTCCACGCCCCTTGCGGCCGCATCGTTGTGGGCCCGTCGCAGGAAGACCTCGGACGAGTCGAGGCCGGTCACCCGCGCGCCCCGCGCCGCCAGTTCGTTGGCCAGGGCGCCGTGACCGCAGGCCAGGTCCAGCACCTCCGGACCGGGGTCCGGACCCGGCAGGGCCCGGACCCGGTCGGCGATTTCCGAGGCGCCCGCGTACGCCGTCCCGACCACCGGTCCGTGTGTCGGGGACCGGGCCGCGGGTGTGGCGAAGAAATGCAGATAGTCCTCGTCGTACATCGCCGACGCATCGAACAGGTCGTCGGTGCTCACTCGACGGGGCCGCGGTCGACGAAGCTGTAGTTGCCGCGGCCGCCGCCGTCGCCCAGCTCCTGGATGTAGAGCGCCGAGCCGTCGTTCCTGACCTGGACCGCACCGTACTTCTCGTTGGAGATGACGTGGGTGGGGCGGCCCTTGTCGTCCTTCTCGCCGGTGGGCGTGATGCGGAACAGCGTGGTCTCGTTCTCGGCGCACTTCACCGTGCCCACGCTGACCGGCTCGTCGCGGGTGTCGGCCCGGACGCACCACCGTCCGCCTTCCTCACGGGCCCGCAGCGCCTCGATCAGGTACTGGTCGCCCTTGGCCGGCACCAGCCGGAACCGGGCGCCGTCGTCGGTGCCGTCCCCGATCGCGATCGGGCCCTCGTAGGTGGCGCTCCAGTCCTTGTCGTCCTCCGAGATGTGGATCAGCGTCTGCCGCTCGCCCGCGAGGATGTCCTCGACCGGGGCAACGGCCGCGCTCGTGGGTTCGGCCGCCGGTGTGGGCGCCGACGAAACGGTGGTGTCGGCCGCCGCGTTCGACGTGGTGCCGGCCGACGGCGACTCCTCGGCCGCGCTGCACGCCGTCAACGACAGAGCGATGCCGGCGAGGGCGGCGGTGGTGAGAACCGGGGTCGTACGCACGGGGAAGAACCTCCTGAACGGTCAGCGGATCTTCATCCCGTACCCCTCCACGAGCGACGAAACACCTGAATCCGGCATCCGGTAGGCGTTGATGCCGGTAACTCCCGCACTGTCGGGTGTCTGGCATGGCGTTCCCCTCGGCCGTCGGGCAGAGTGGTGCCTCGGTCGACGGGGGTCGGCGACGAACGGGACGGGCAACCATGAAGCGGCGAGAGTTCGATCTGGTCTTCTCCGGCAGAAATCCCCTGCTGCCGTTCGCCACCGACTGCCCGGTCCGGTACGAGGTCTGGCTGGCCTTCGCCACCGACGACGAGCCCGGCCGGCGCCACGACCTCATGCTCCACGCGAGTGAGTGGAGCGCGGAGGAACTGGCGGAGGAGCTGGAGTCCGAACTGGGCGGCGGTGCCGACGTTGCCGTTTCCGGTGACTACGTGGCCGTACGGGTGACCTTCGCGGAGCTCGTTCAGAGCATCCTGCCGCTGACAACTCTGGAATCCAGCCTGACCAGGCTGGAGTCGGCGTTGAACGAGGATCGGGACAGCGTAAGCATCATGTTCACCTCGGTCCGGCCGACCCGCACCGAGGACGATGGGCGGGCGCAACGGCGGGCCGTGGAGGACTGGGAGGAACTGCGCTGGTTCACTCGCCTTCTGACCGCAGTCCAGCGCCGCCAGTTCGAGAACCGGCCGTCCGAAGCGCTGCCGGCTCTGGTCAGCCTGCTGGTCCCGGCCGTTGACGAGCAGCTGACAGCAACCTTCGACGGTTGGGTCGCGTTGCCGGGGAGTCCGTCGGATTCCGGTCCGATCGGTTCCGTGACGTTGAACCGGAAGGCACGCATCGCCGTCACCGAGTCGCGCCGCACGGTCAAGGCCGACGCGGCCGGTTCGTTGTTCGACGTCAGTTGCGCGAACATCACCTGGGCGGTCCTCGACTCCGGAATCGACGCCCGGCACCCGGCCTTCGCCTTGTGCGGACCGGACGGGTCACCGTCGGACGGTTCACGGATCACGGCGACGTACGACTTCACCAGGTTCCGGACCGTGATGGCCGAGTTCGACGGCTTTCTCGTCGACTGGCACGAGATCGAGCACAAGCTGCTGGTGCCCCAAGACGACAAGAACTACGAACCACCGGTGGACGACCACGGGACACACGTCGCGGGCGTGCTCGGCGGGAATTGGAGCGAGGAGAAACTGCGGGGGATCTGCCCCGATATCCGCATGTGGGACATCCGGGTGCTCGAACAGGACGGCACCGGCGACGAGTTCAACATTCTGGCGGCGTTGCAGTTCCTTCGATGGAAGAACGAGCGATCGACGTTTCCGGTCGTGGCCGGCGCCAATCTGAGCTTCGCGCTGAAGCACGAGGTCGCCAACTACTCCTGCGGCTGGACTCCCGTGTGCGTGGAGGCGGACAAGCTGGTCCGTTCCGGAGTCGTCGTGGTGACGGTCGCGGGCAACGCGGCGTTCGTCGACGAGAACGGGTCACGGCTGTCCGACGGCACCTCGCATCGAGCGATCAGCATCACCGACCCGGGAAACACCGAATCGGTGATCACCGTCGGCGCTACCCATCGCACCGACCCGCACCGGCACGGCGTGAGCTTCTTCTCCGGGCGCGGGCCCACGGCGGACGGCCGGATCAAGCCGGACCTGCTCGCGCCGGGCGAGCGGATCGACGGACCGATCCCCGATTCCGGCATGCGCCGGATGACCGGTACCAGTCAGGCCGCGCCGCACGTCAGCGGCGCCGCGGCGATGCTGATGTCCCGTCACCGCGAGCTGCTGGGCCGTCCGGAGCGGGTCAAAGAGATCCTGTGCGGTTCGGCCACCGACCTCGGCCGAGCACCGTCCTTCCAGGGCCACGGCCTGCTCGACGTTCTCCGCGCGATGCAGGCGCTCTGAGTCGTGCTGACCTTCGAGGCCTTGAACGCGAAGCACGGCGACAGCCTGATCGTACGGTGGGGCCGTGGGGACGCCACCCATGTGGCGCTCATCGACGGCGGCCCATCGGGCGTCTGGACCGGCACTCTTCGGCCCCGGTTGCTGGCCCTGGCCGGGAATGGAACCTCCGCGCGCCTGGCCCTGGTGGCGGTGAGTCACATCGACGCCGACCACATCGACGGGGTGCTGAGGCTGCTGAACGAGATGCGCGACGCCCACGACGCCCGGCTGGAGTCGCCCTGGCGGATCGACCGGCTCTGGCACAACGCCCCCGAGCCCGGGATGCCCGCGGCCGGAGCCAGGGCCGGCGCGGCGGCCGCGGTGAGTCAGAGCATCAAGCAGGGCCGTGAGGTCCGTGATCTCGCCGGTCTGCTCGGGCTGGCGGGAAATCCGCCGCTGGGTGGCGTCGTGACGGCGGGCCTCCGCGCCGATGTGGAGGGCATGTCGATCGTCGTCGTCGGCCCTCGACCGGCGGAACTCGCCGCGCAGTGGGCGCGATGGCAGCGATCCGATGCGCAGGCCACGGCCGCCGCGTACAGCGATGCGAACGTCTTCAACCAGGCGAGTATCGTGCTGCTGCTCGCGTACGACGGCGTCACGATGCTTCTCACCGGGGACGCGCGAGGCGATCACATTCTGGCCGGTCTGGCCGAAGCCGGGCGGCTCGACGGCGGCCGGCTGCACGTCACGCTGATGAAGGTTCCCCATCACGGCAGCAGCGCCAACGTCACACCGGAGTTCTTCGAGGCGGTCACGGCCGACCACTACGTTGTCTCCGCGAACGGCACCCACGGACACCCGCACCCCGACGTGCTCGATTGGATCGCCCGTTCCCGCCGGGGCGAGTCCTTCACCGTTCATCTGACGAACCCGATGCCCTCGTTCCACCGGCGTGATTCGGACGACGGATTCGGGATTCGGGTACGGGCGGCTGACCAGCCGGGTGTCCGGGTTGTTCTCCACGATGAAGGAGGTCCCTCCGCATGAGAGGTTTTGAACCGGTGGAGCTGGCCGATGCACTTCGGGCCGTGAAACGCGCTGTCTCACCCGTGCCCGCCGGCACCATCTCGGTGGTCGGCGCCCTGCTGATCGCATATGCCATGTTCGGCGCGCTGTGGGCGTCGAGGCCGCTGGGGACCGTCGAGTACGTCGTCACCCTGCTGGCGGGCATTCTGCTGGTGGTCTCCGGGCCCAGCCTGCTGGCTCGTGAGAAACACCGGGCGGCGTCGGAATTCTCCGAGATGCTGGCGGAGGACCGGAAGGTGTCCTTCGAGTACGAGCGCGCCACGCCCGCGCCGGAGGCGAAGAGGCGCCCGTCTCGTTTCCGGTCGCCGGCCCGGTGACGGCGTCGGTCAGTCCGAGCGTGGGGGGACGGTGGCGCGGCCGTGGGCGATCACGATCGGGGGTGGGCGGCGGCGACGGCGGGTGCGGCGCTGCACCAGCCACGTGACGAGCAGGGCCAGCAGGACGAGGGCGACCGTGGTGGAGGCGGCGGCGATCAGGGCGCGTTCCGGGCCGGTCGAGGACGGTGGGGGAGCGGCCGGCACCGCCACGTCGGCGGTCAGGGTCAGGTCGGGGGTCGTCACCCGCAACGGCACCGCGGCCGGGCGGTCGGCCGGGGTGGGGAACTGCACCAGGTAACGGCCGCGCAAAGTGGTCTCGACCTGGTCGAGGGCGGGCACCACGACCGGGTTGCCGGCGGGGGCGAAGAAGCCGCCGGTGGCCTCGGCTGCGGTGCTCCAATAGGGACTGGCGTCGGCGCTGGTGGCCACCACCAGGATGGAGTCGGCGGCGCGGAAACGGTCGGCCAGCGCCTCCGCGGAGGGACCGCCGGCGTCGGCTGCGCCCGTGTAGACGACGACCACCTTGCGGCCCGCGGGCACGTCGGGGAACTGCTTCGCGGCCAGGGTGAGGGCGGCCGCGGTGTCGCGGGAGCCGTGCGGGCGTACGCCGCCGAGCGCGGCCACGATGCCGGAACGGTCCTGCTGCGGGGCGGCGATCGTGGCGGCGGGGGACGAGTCGCCGATCACCGTGGCCCACGTGCCGGACGGCGCCTCCAGGATGAACCGGGCGCCGGCGCTGAGCCAGGCCGGTTCGGCGTCGGCCGACGTGTCGACCACGATCGTCACGGCCAGGCCCGAGGACATCAGCGGGGTCAGGGAGGCTTCACGCCGTACGCCGTCGGTCGTCACCTCCGCCGTACGGGCTCCGGATCGGGTGCTCGCGCTGAGGTCGACCACCACCGACGTCTGCTGCTCACCGGCCAGCACCGCCTCGACCGGCAGCGGCACGGCACCCGGGCTCAGAAGGAACGCGGCCGCGACGGGGGCGGACAGCAAGCGCTTAAGCCGCGGCCGCATAGGCGATGACGTTGTCACGGTAGCTTCCGCGGGCCTGGTCGAAGCTGCCCCCGCAGGTGACGAGGCGCAGCGTGGGGTCGAGGGAGGGTGCGTACACGAGGTCGGTCGGGAATCGGGTCTTGGCGACCCGCGACACCTTGGTCACCTTGAACGTGGCGGTGCTGCCGTCGGCCCGGTCGACCTCGACCACCGTGCCCGCCCTGACCTTGTGCAGGTTGATGAAGATGCCGGGCCCGTCTGAGGAGTCGACGTGCCCGAGGATCACCGCCGGGCCGTCCTGGCCGGGGCGCGGCCCGCCGTCCCACCAGCCGGCCTCGGCCACGCTCGGCGGGACCTCGACCGAGCCGTCCTTCCGCAGCCCGAGATCGATGATTTTGCTGTCGACCTCGAGGGCGGGAATGCGGATGCGGACCGGCCGGGCCACGGTCTCGTACGTCGTGCTCGACTCGAAGCTGTCGGCCGGGTTCGCGCCCGCGGCGCTGGAGGGCGGCGCCGGCGTGTTCTTCTCGGGGCCGCACCCGGCCACCAGCGCCAGCGCCACCACGAGCAGGGCCGCGAAGCGGTGCATGTCAGTTCTGCTCCACGATGCCGGCCATGCCGCCGAACCCGGTCTGTGCGCCTCCCTTGGGCAGCCGCTCGGCCACCGCGCGGCCGAACGCGTCGGCCAGCGTGCGGGCGAGGTGGAACATGTGGTCGTACGTCTGGTAGGCGATGTCGTGGGCCTTCGCGTACTGCTTGCCCGCGTACGCGTCGGCGTGCTCGAGCAGCATCCGGTCGTGCTCGGACAGCGCCGCCGCCATCACCGCCGGGGTGGCCCGCCCGTTGGTCGCGCCGGACAGGAACTTGCCCATCGTCTGTTCGAAGCCGTTCAGCTTGTCGCGGGCCGCCTGCTGCCGGGCCGAATCCTCGCTCGCGGTGGCCGCCGCGTACGAGACCAGCGCCTCCACGTGTGCGGCCCACAACGTCTGGAACTGCCGGGCCGCCGGAGCGCCGAAGAGGGTGTCGATGGCGGCGGCGATGTCGCTGGTGTTGGCGTTGAGCGACTGGCCCGAGGCGGTGAAGTCGGGCGTGCGGGTGACCGCGGCCCGGGTCGCGTCCTCGATCAGCACGGCGTGTTCGGCCAGCAGCTTGCCCAGCTGCGAGCGCAGCCGCCAGACCGGTTCGTCGAGCACCTTGGTGTCGGACGGCGGGAGCAGCGCCTTGGCCAGGCCCAGACCCAGGTCGTACGTGTGCTGGAAACCGGCCCGGGAGAGCGCGTCGGCCTTCGCGTAGTTGCCGGCCGCGTAGGCGTCGGCCTGCCCGGTCAGGTGCTCGATGTGCATGACCACGAGGCTGCGGGCGGTGGCCAGCGGCAGCCGCCCCTGCGACGCGCCCGAGAAGAACGCGGCCAGCTCACCTTCGTACTCGGTGAGTTCCTCGAGGGCCTCGGACCGTGCGGCGTCGTCGTGGTCGGCCAGGGCGCCCGCGTACGCGAAGAGGGTGACCACATGTTCCGACCACAGCGGCCGGAACTTCTGCGCGGTGGCGTCGCCGAACAACTGCCCGACCAGCGCGGTCATGTCGTTCGTGTTCTTGCCGAGCGACGCGTTGGCCGCCTGCACGAAGTCGTCGTCGCCGCGGAACCGGCTGCGCATCATGTTCGCGGCGAGCACCGAGTGCTGCCCGAGCAGCGCCTCGAACTGCACCGCCAGGTCGGCCGGGCTGCTCGCCGGGGCCAGGGACGCCGTGCCCGCGACCATCCGGCCCACCGCCGCCGGTTCGGTCGAGGCCGTCGCCCGCACCGCTGCCACTCCGGCCGCTGTCACCGTGACCACGGCGACCGCCGCGATCCGGTATCCCAGTCTCCGCATCCGCCCGATCCAACTTCGTCGTTGTCTTCCCAGGCCACACCGTCTCGCCCCGCAGACATTACGCCCGCCATCGACATTGTTCGACTCCACCGGACGGATGACGTGGCCGACCGTATGGCGGGTGGTGGTCGGCAGATCACCGACATTCAGGCGTGCATGGGCAGAGTATTTTTTAGGGGTGCTGGCGGGCACTGCGAGGAGATGGAGCGGGCGATGACGGCGGCAGGCGACCTGATCGCCACGCGCTGGCGTGTGCTGGGGCCGTTGGCCAAGGGCGGCCTCGGGCACGTCTGGCTCGGCGCCGACGAGCGCACGGGCCGCACGGTCGCGCTGAAGAAGTGCGGTCTGCCCAAGTCGCTCACCGCGGAGAAGCGTTCCCTCGTGAGGCTGTGGGTCCCGCGAGAAGCCCGTGCCTTCGCCCGCATCCGCCACCCCAACGTGATCCGCACGCTCGACGTGCTACTCGACGGCGACGCCCCGTGGATCGTCATGGAATATGTGCCGTCCCGCTCCCTGCTCGACCTGATCCTCGACCAGGGCCCGCTGCCCCCGGCCCGGGTCGCCGCGATCGGCCTCGACCTGGTGGCCGCGCTCACCGCCGCCTGGGACGCCGACGTGCTGCACCTGGATGTCAAACCGTCCAACGTGCTGATCGCCGAGGACGGCCGGGCCGTGCTCACCGACTTCGGACCGGCCGGAAGCCGGGCCGGGGTGGCGGCGCTGGCCGAGGCCGACGTCATTCTCGGCTCCCCGAAGTACGTTGCCCCGGAACGCCTCTTCGACCTGGTCACCGACGAGCGCTGCGACCTGTGGTCGCTGGGCGCCACGCTCTACCACGCGGTCGAGGGCCGCACCCCGTTCACCCGCGACACCACCGACGACGCCCTGCACGCGGCCGACGCCGGCACCCCCGACCCGCCCGTGCTGGCCGGCCCGCTGACGCCGGTGCTGCTCGGGCTGATGCGCCGCGATCCGGCCGAGCGCATGACGGCCGACGAGGTGCGCCGCCGGTTGCGCCGCATCGCGCCCGCCTCCCGCCGGGCCACTGTGGTCCGCACCGGAACGGCGGTGGCGGCCGCGGCGGCGATCGCCTTCGCGGGTGTCGCGTTCGCCGACCAGCGACCCACGCCGCCGGTCGCCGCGCCCAGCCCGTCCGTGACCGTGCCGTCGGCGACGCCGGTCGGGCTGCCCGCCGGTTTCGCGTGGTGGACCGAGCCCGACGGCGAGTTCCGGGTGGCGATGCCGCGCGATTGGCGTCCGGCGTGGAAGGACGGGCGTCTGACCTGCACCGCCCCCGGCGGCAACCCGGTGATGGGTGTGTCCGCGTGGACGGCCCCGGGTGATCCGGTGGTCGCGCTCACTACGACCGAGAGCAGGTCCTCGCTGGCCGACTACCGGCGTATCCGCATCACGAACGTGCCCGACACAGCGGGCGCCGTGTGGGAATACTCGTACGACGACCCGAAGGCCGGACGGATGCGCGCGTTGCGCCAGGTCGTGCCGGTGGGCGACCGGGCCTACGCCGTGGATTGGCGCGCCCCGGCCGCCGACTGGTCAGCCGACCTTCCGACCCTGCTGACCGTGATCCCGACTCTCCGGCCGATCTAGTCGACCCGTACGGCGGGAAGGGTCCTCTGCAACCATCGAGGCGCCCACCAGGCCCTCTCGCCGAGCAGGCGCATCACCGCGGGCACGATCAGGCAACGGATGATCAGGGCGTCGAGCAGCACCGCGGTCGCCATGCCGAGCCCCATCATCTGCAGCATGCGGTCGGGGCTGAGCACGAACCCGCCGAAGACCACGATCATGATGGCGGCGGCGGCCGTGATGACACTGCCGGTCTTGGCCAGCCCCTCGCGGACCGCTTCGCGGGCATCGCGCGTACGGGACCACTCCTCGTGCATCCGCGAGACCAGGAACACCTCGTAGTCCATGGACAGCCCGAACACGATGGCGAAAATCATCACCGGTACGTAGGCCTCGATCGGACCCGGTTCGGCCCAGAGCCAGCCGTTCTGGAAGACCAGGACCATCACGCCGAGCGAGGCGCCGATCGAGAGCAGATTGAGCACGGCTGCCTTGATCGCGATCGCCACCGACCGGAACACCAGCAGGAGCAGCAGCGCCGACAACCCGACGACGGCCCCGATGAACAGCGGGAACCGCTCGCCGACGGCCGCCGCGAAGTCCACCGTGGCCGCGGTCGGCCCGCCCACCAGCACCCCGTCCGGCAGGTCGGCGCGCAGGGCCCGCACCAGATCGGCGGTCTCGGCCGCCTGCGGCGACGTCGTCGGGAAGGCGAGACTGGTGATCAGCTGCCCGTCCTCCGACGGCTGCGGGGGCGTCACGTCGGCCACGCCCGGGTGGCGGCCCAGAGCCTCGTACGCGGTCTGGGCCTTGGCCTGGTCGCCGTCGAGGGTCACGATCACGAGCGGACCGTTGGCGCCCGGCCCGAACGACTCGTCGATCAGGTCGTACGCCTGCCGCGTGGTGCTGCCCGCCGGATCGTTGCCCTCGTCGGCCAGCCCGAGCCGCATGCCGAGCGCGGGGGCGCACAGCGCGGCGAGAGCGGCCACGGCGACCAGCAAGGCCGGCACCGGCCAGCGCTGCACGAGCGACGCCCATTCCCGCCAGCGGCGGCCCTGACGCTTGGTGCGCGCGGCGTGCTTGAGGATGTTGCGCTCGATCCGCCGGCCGAAGATGGTCAGCAGCGACGGGAGCAGAGTGAGCGAGGCCAGCATGGTCATGAGCACGGTGAGGGTGACGCTGAGGGCCACGCCCTCGAGAGCGCCCAGCCCCAGCGTGTAGAGCCCGAGCAGCGCGATCACGACGGTGGCCCCGGCGAACAGCACCGAGCGGCCCGCGGTGTCGAGCGCGATCCGGCCGGCCACGTCACGGGAGGCGCCGCCGAGCAGCTCGGAGCGGTAGCGCGCGAACACCAGCAGCGCGTAGTCGATGCCGACACCGAGCCCGACCAGGATCAGCATCGGCGCCGTGTAGTCCGGGATCGTCATCACGTGCGAGGCCAGCCCGACCAGCCCGAACGTGGTGCCCACGGCGAAGACGGCGGTGATCAGCGGCAGCGACGCGGCGAGCAGCGAGCCGAACAGGAACAGCAGGATGACCAGCGCCGCCAGGATCCCGGCGCCCTCGCCCGGGCCGCCGCCCCCTTCCTCGATCTCGCGGATCGCGTCGCCGGAGAGCTCGACCCGCAGGCCGTCACGGTCATGGCCGAGCGCGGTGTCCAGGATGGCGCGCTTGTCGTCGGCCGGGACGAACCCGGCGGCCTCGTCGAGCACCACGGTGGCCAGTCCCACGGTGCCGTCGGCCGAGACGCTTCCCGTACGGGGGTCAGGCGGCTGGACGGCCGTCACGTGCGCGAGCCCGCGCAGGTCGTCCAGCAGCGCGTCGATGCGGGCCTGCTGCCCCTGGATCCCGCCGGCGGCCTGGACGACCACGGTGATGCTGTCGCCCTGCCGCTGGTCGTACGCGTCGAGCAGCTGTTCCGACTCGGTGCCCGGCAGTGAGAAGTCGTTGCGGTAGTCGCTGCCGGCCGCGGTCGACCCGGCCAGGATCGCGGCCAACGCGACGATCCACAGTCCGATGGCGGCCCAGTGGTGGCGCTGGGACCAGCCCGCGAGCCTGGTCATCCGGGTGTCCCGGTCTTCTGCGGTGCGCGCCTCAAGCAGCACGGCTCTTCTCCCGTTAGGTAGCGTGCCTACATGTAGACGGCCAACATAACTGGGCTATACGTAGGCTGTCTACATGCCGATTTTATGTAGGCTGTCTACGTGCTCGCTTTGTGTAGGCTGTCTACGTGAAAGCCGACGCGCTCCGCGGTCACCTCGACGCGCTGATCCTCGCCACGGTCGAGGGCCGGCCCCGGCACGGCTACGCGATCATCGAGGCGTTGGCCGCCCGCAGCGGGGGCGAGCTCGACCTGCCGACCGGCACGGTCTACCCGGCGTTGCGCCGGTTGGAGGCGGCCGGCTACCTGAGCAGTGACTGGTCCGAAGACTCGGGCCGGCGGCGCCGCACTTACACGTTGTCGCGCGCGGGTCGCAAACGCTTGGAGGCGGCCCGAGCCGAGTGGGACCAGTTCGCCCGGGTGGTCGGCAACGTCCTCAAACAGGCGTGACCACCCGGCGGCGGTTTCGGGGGTGTGCTCGCGCGGGCGTGAGTATTCGGCCGCGCTTTCCTGGACGTGCTCAGGTGAGCCTGATCATTCGGCTGCGCCTCCCCGGAGCGTGCTCGAGCGGGTGCGAGCAGTCGGCGGCGCCGATCGGCACAGTTGTCCGGGGTCGTCGGCGGCATGCTCAGGCAGGCCCGATTACCCGGTGTGTTGTCCACAGCCGGGCCGTTGTCCACAGCGCGGCCCTCGGCGGCCCTCGTTGATCACCGTGCCACGCGATAATGGCGTTGGTGGGGTGCCCCCGTGGAGGGTGGGGACTGGTTCGGGACCTCCTAAGGGTCTCAATCACAATCTCCGGAGGGCCGCTGCGGGAGTCTCGGTAGCGTGTACTCATGGCCCGGCTGCCAGAGTTGGATGAGGATCTGGTGAAGTTGCTTCACGATCGCGATGGTGTGGAGACCGTCGTGATGCTCCAGGACGGTCGTCGCTTGGTCGTGTACGACATCGCGTGGGGATACGACATCGGCGACCAGTGGGCTCACGTTACGACGAATATCAGCCCCGGCCGGGAGGGTGCTGCTGTGGACGTGTTCTTGACCAGCGAGGTGGCATCGCTGATTGATCCCGGCACCGACCAGAGGATCTACACCGCTTCGTAGCCGCCGCTCGCCCAGCGAAGCCGCGATCCCGGCAGGCCGGGCGGAACGCCGCGCTGCTGTAGGCCTTGTCCGCGAGCAGGGTTGCGAAGCGTCGGCGGGGCCGGCCTGCCCGGCCGACGATCGGCGGGTAGCAGTCGAGCAGGTCGAGGGCTGGTTTGACGTCGGGTACGTTCGCGCCGCTGGTCAGCACGTAGATCGGGGTGCCGTTGCCGTCGCAGCTCAGGTGGTCCTTGGAGCCACGCTGGCCGGGGTTGACCGGCGACGGGCCTGTCCCGGCACCGAGCTCTTGAGGCAGGTCTTCCCAGCCGATCCCGGTGTGCAGCACGAACAGGATGCCCTGCAAGCACGACCGGCCCGGGACCGGCTGCGGCCCCGGTGACTTCTGCGGCCACGGCGGCAGTAGCGGGTCGATCAGCTTCCACGACTCGTCGTCAACGATCCACGCCTTGCTCATGACGGTCGAACGAGATTGATCTTCACCCCTGGTCCTGATCGACATCGATCGACTCAGCAGATCGTGCTAGGAGCTTCTAAGCCCCGCTTCGGCGCCTACCGGATCAGGCGACCGAGCAGTCCCCCGTGGAGAGCGGGACTGTTTCGGGACCTCCTAGGGGGAATACCCGATGTGACCGGGTGCGAGGGGTTGGCAGGATGACCGCGTGACGTACCTGGCCCAGCTCGACGCCGCCCTCACCGGGCCGCGGCGGGCCAAACGTGACCTGCTGCAAGAGGCGTCCGACCACCTCGAAGACGCCACCGCAGCCCTCGTTGACGCCGGCTGGTCCGAGCGGGACGCCCGGGCGCGGGCCGAAGCCGACTTCGGGCCGGTCGACGAGATCGCCGACGCCTATCAGACGACCTTGGCGGTCGCGGCCTCCCGGCGTACGGCGCTGATTCTGTCCGCTGTTCTGGTGTGCCAGCCGTTTCTCTGGGATCAGGGCGTCAACCTGGCCGGGCTGGCCGACGAGGGCAAGGCGCCCGGCACGTGGTGGTACGCGATGCTCGACCAGGCGATCGAATACGGCGGCTTCGCCATGTTGTGTGCGGCGGTTCTGGGGCTGGTCGCGGTCACCGTCGGCAACCGGTGGGTGCGGGTCGGGCGTCGGCTGGCGCGGGGCACCGCGATCCTCACGTTCGCCTGTTCGTTGCTGTTGCCGGCGATGGCGGTGGGCATGCTCGTCGGCAGCTCCTCACCGGTGTCGCTGTGGCTCTTCGCGGGGCTGCTGCTCCTGCTGCCCCTGCTGGCGGCGGTTGTCAGCGCCGGACGCACGCTCGCCGCCGCCCGTCCGGAATGGCAGGTCGTTCACGGCGTCGCGCACCCGGGCGCGTAGCCAGGCGTGGGCGGGATCGGTGTCGTAGCGCTGGTGCCAGACGCAGACCATCGGCGGGTGGGGGAGCGGCAGCGGCGGGTCGTCGGCGACCAGGCCGAGGGCCTCGATCAGCGGACGGCAGGACGCCTCGGGAACGGTCGTGACCGCGTCGCTCCGGCTCACGATGTGCAGGGCGGTGGCGCTGGTGCCGACGGCGGCCAGCACGCGACGGCTCAACCCGGCGGCGGCCAGCTGCTCGTCGACCGGATCGGTGAGACGGCCCCGGCGCGACAGCAAGATGTGCGGCCGGGACGCGTACGCGGGAAGGTCAAGTGGCCCGGAACCGTCGCGTCGGCGCACCACGACGAGCCGGTCGTGACCGACGGTGGCCGAGCGGAACTCGGGAAGCTGGGGGCGGCCGGCGCCGATCTGCAGGTCGACCCGGCCGTGGCGCAGGTCGTCGTTGTCGGCGGCGGCCTCGGCGGGCAGGCGCAGGCTCACTCCGGGTGCCTGCGACGCGAACGCGCTCAGTAGCGGCGGCGCCAGCGCGGTGGCGAGCGCGTCGTGGCACTGCAGCGTGAAGACGCGCTCGAGGGTGGCCGGTTCGAAGTCGCGGGCCGGCGCGAGCACGTCCTGGGCCTGGGCGAGGATGCCGCCGATGCGGTCGCGGACGGCCAGCGCGTACGGCGTGGGGGTCATCGTGTGGCCGGTGCGCACCAGGATGTCGTCGCCGGTCAGCTTGCGGATGCGGCCCAGCGTACGGCTGACGGCCGGCACCGACAGCCGCAGTCGCTCGGCGGCGCCGGTCACGCTGTTCTCCTCCAGCAGCGCGTGCAACGCCGTCAACAGGTTCAGATCCAGTTGCATGACAGTAAACAATAGCTTTACAAGGTTGCATTGGACGATAGGCCGAGGCTGCCCGATGCTCGATCCATGACCGAGAACGACCTTCAGACCAAGACAATTGACGCCGTACGGGCGGCAGGTGCGCTACTGCTTGAGCGCTACTCCACCGAGAGCCGCCCGGCCGATCTCGACACCCTCCTGGCCGCGCTGCGGGACAACGACGACACCGTCACCGACCTGCTCCGGCCGGCCCTGACCGACGCGCTCCCGGGCTCGGGCTGGGAGGAGGACGAGCACGCGTCCGGTCCCATCGCCGGCGGCGACCGCTGGGTGGTCGACCCGGTCGGCGGCAACGTCAATACCGTGCACGGCATGACCGACTGGAACATCGGTGTCAGCCTGGTCCGCGACGGCCGGCCGGTGCTGGCCGTCCTCTACGCGCCGCTGGCCGACGAGATGTTCACCGCGACCGCGGGCGGCGGCGCGTTCCTCAACGGCTCCCGTCTGCGGGTGAGCGCCAAGCGTGACCTCACCGCGGCACTGGTCGGCACCGGTCAGGCCAAGCCCGGCCGGGACGCGGCGCCCGCCATTCGTCTCGGTGCTTCGGTGGCCACGATGATGCAGCATTCCCTGTACGTACGAGTGTCCGTCCCCGTCGGCCACCAGCTCGCCCAGGTCGCGGTCGGCCGCATGGACGCCCACTGGCAGTTCGACAACGTCCGCTCCCACATCGGCCCGGTGCTGCTCGTGCAGGAGGCCGGCGGTGTGGTGACCGCCCTCGACGGCTGGCCGTGGGACCTGACCAGCGACGGCTACCTGGCCGCCGCCCCCGGAATCCACGCCGCCGCCCTGGAGGCGTTGTGCGCGTCGTGATCCTCGGAGCCACCGGCGCGACCGGCCGGCTGCTGGTGAGCGGCGCCCTCGACCGCGGCCTGGCGGTGACGGCGATCGCCCGTGACCCCCGAGCCGTAGAGCCCCGCCCCGGCCTCACGGTCGTCCGCGGCGACGTCCACGACCCGACGTCCATCGCCGTCGAGGGGGACGTGCTGCTTTCCGGGCTGGGCCTCGTACGGGAAAGCCCGCCCTTGACCCTGACCGCCGGAGCCCGGGCCGCCGTCGCCTCCGGGGTGCCCCGGGTGATCTGGCTGGGCGCGTTCGGCACCGGCCGTTCCGCCTCGGCCGCGAGCGCGGTGACCCGGGCCGTGCTGACCGTGGCCCTGCGCCGCGAACTCCCCGACAAGGTCGCCGCCGACAACACGGTCCTCGACGCGGGCGGAACCGTCTTCCACGCCGGCCCGCTCACCAACCGTCCAGTGTCGACCCACCCGCGCGCGGTCCCGGTCGCCGAGGCCCCACGCCGCCTGTTCCCGGCCACCGTGAGCCGCGCAAACGTGGCCGCGACCATGCTCGACGAGGCCCAGAACCCCCAATTCCCCGGCACGATCGCGGTGCCCCTCTGATCAGCGGTCGAGTTCGGCCCGCGAGGCGAGGGTGTCGGGGTGGTCCGGTCCCAGAACCTCGGCCCGGTCCTTGGCCACCTGGCGGAACAGTTCCGACGCCTCCACCTCCTGGCCCGAACGACGCAGAACGACGGCCAGGTCGTGCTTCGTCCGCAGGGTCGCCGGATGCCGGGCGGTGAAACGGCTCTCCCGTTCCCGCAGGACATCGCGCAACTCCCGCTCGGCCCACCGGAGTTCGCCGAGGGCGGCCCTCGCCATCGCGAGCCCGTTCCGGGTGATCAGCGTCCGCCGGTCGTCGCGGCCGAGTGTGCGGGCCCGTACGGCCAGGACGATCTCGAAATGCTCCGCTGCCTCGGCGAAACGGCCGAGCCCGTACAGCACCTTGGCCAGGTTGTCGCGTGTCGTCAGGGTCGGCTCGGCTTCCTTGCCCAGCACGGCCACGCGGTCCTCGAGCACCCGCTCGTACTCGGTCAGCGCCTCGGCCCGCCGGCCCTGCCGGTTCAGCGCGAAAGCGAGATGGTCGCGGGTGGTCAGCGTCTCGGCGTCGCGCTCGCCCCGCAGCGCGGTCAGGTCGGCCAGCAGCAGGCGGTACTCGGCCTCGGCCTCCTCGAAGTTGCCCATGTCGTCGGTCAGGTAGGCGTAGGTGTGCCGCACGGCGAGGGCGCAGGCCGTGTCCCGGCCGACGGTGCGGGCGACGGTCCGGGCCTCGGCCGCGATCATGTACGCGGCCCGGAAGTCGCCCGCGTGCCGCAGCCCCCGGGCGATGCGGTCGGCTGCTTCGAGATACATCTCCCGCTGCGGCACCTCGGCGTCCGCGAGCTCCGGAGCGAGCACACCGAGGTGCGGTGCGAGCAGCGGCCAGATGCCGCTCTGGCGTTCGGACCGCGTGTCGACTGCTGACCCGGCTGGTCACCACCACTGTCCCCTTCGCGGAGCCCCGCATGACGCCGTTCCCGTCGCGGGTGCGGACACCTATCTCCGTACGCCGTGGCTGCGGCTCGACCGGCTGGAACTGCCCGTGCTGGGCGTCCCGCGCCGCGAGCAGCTCCGGGTCGTCGGCGTTGTCCACGACGAGCAGCCAGGGCGAGGTCTGCTCCTCCAGAGCGGCCCAGACGAGTTCCAGCACGCTCTGACCACTGTGCTGGCGTGCCTTGATCTGCTCGCCGTCGATGCCGAGCGCCGCCGCCAGGTCCCGCAGGCCGGAATCGAGGGACGTCTCGTCGCGCGCACTCAGCCACCAGCTCTGGCCGCCCAGTCGGCTGAACTCCTGCGCCAGGTGCAGGGCCAGGGCCGTCTTGCCGGCGCCGCCGAGACCGCTGAGCACCCGGGCCTGCCCGTCCGGCTCGACCAGCGCCGCGATCGTGGCCTCGACCAGGTCCGTACGGCCGCGAAGGTGCTTCGGGCTCAACCCGACCGGCGGGGCGATCGAGCCGCGGCCGAGCGACTGCCGCACCGGTCCGGGCGGTTCCGGTGTGCGGGCCTGCATCCACGAGATCAGTCCATGGACAGCCACCACCAGAACCAGCACCGCCCCACCGGCGACCAGCGCCGCGCCCTTCATGTCGGTCACCACGTTGGTGATCACCCCGACGACCGCGGCCACCGCGGTGCCCAGCACCGGCAGCATGCTCCGTCCGCTCATTGCGCCGACGCTCTCAGCGTCGTCGTGACGCCGCCATCCGCCGAAACGAGGACACGTTCCGTTCAATCCCGGCGGTTCGCGGTCAGCTGGTTCCGGCCGGGAGCTTGGCCCGGGCCGGGTCGAGCGACGGCCCCGGCGCCAGCAGGCTCAGGATCTCGCTGGGCACGGCCACCGGCTTGACGTTGCCGTAGCCCAGTTTCTGCAGCAGCTCGGGACCGGCCAGCGGGAACATCGTGCCGGTGTCGGTGACGATGCTGATCGTGCCGAGCTGGTCCGCGTCGGGGTTGGCCTGCGAGCCGACCACGGCTCCGGCGCCGCGCGGCACGAAGACGGCGTCGGCGCGCACACCTCCGTCGAACGTCGAGCCGGGAATCGCCGTACCTTCGGGAACTGTGGGGTCGATGCGGATGCCGTCGCGGGCCTGGTCGCGGATGGGCAGGGTCACGCAGGCCCGGGACGGGGTGCCTTCGGCCAGCTTCGGTACGCCGGAGGGCAGCCCACCCGGCTGGCCGGCGTCGGTGATGCGGGTCTGCGACTCGCGCAGGTTGATGAAGTTGTTGACCTCGACCGGCTCGGTCTCGCGGCCCGGCACCGCCTGGAAGAGGCGGGCCTGGAACGGGGTCACCGCGGCCACCCCGTCGACCAGCACCACCGCGAACTGGGTGCGGCCGTTGTCGGTGACCACCTGACCGATCTCGAGCCCGTTGGCCGGGGACTGGCCGCCGGCGCCGGGCAGCTGGGGCGCGACCAGGTCGGGGCCGCTGGGAACGGCGTTGATCCAGGCCGTGGTGACCGGCCACGGCGTCTGCGCGGCGTAACCGAGCGCGCGCTGGGTCACCAGTTCGCGGCCGGGCGGGATGCTGAACTTGCGGTTGCCGTCGACCAGCGACACCCGGCCGCTGGGCTCCCGCACGAGCAGGGCCTCGCGGGCCGCGGTGGCCAGCCGCCCGCCGGACGGGGTGGTGCCGGCCAGCACCGTCGAGCGCAGCCCGGCGTCTTCCCGCTGGGTGCAGACCGACCACGAGCCGGTCAGCAGCGACTTGCGCTCGGGCAACGAGTCGGGCGCGCCCGGGATGCCCAGGGCCGGGCCGAGCGGCACGTCGGACAGCTTGCGGGCCGAGATGCCCTTCACCGGGGCCGGGTTGCCCTCGGAGAGCAGCAGACCCGAGCTGAAGTTGAGCACCGGGTGCAGCCGGCTGTCCGCCTTGAGATAGACGAACTGGGCGCCGGTGCCCTTCTCCTGCAGGATCACGCTCGCGTCGCGCGGGCTGGTGCTGCCGTTGCCGGTCAGGATGCCGTAGACCGCCACGCCACCGACCGCGATCGCCGCGATGAGCAGGCTGACCAGGGCCGTCATGCCGGCCCGGCGCATGGGTGACCGGGCCGGGTCGGGGTCCCGGCTGACCAGGGCCGCCACCACTCGTTGCATCGCGTACTGATACGAGTGGAGCTGGTCCTGGCGCGTCGGCATGGCCTCACTGTAGAGGCCCGGTTCGATGCCGTGGCCCCTAGGCTAGCGGGGGTCCGGTCCGGAAAGGGAGTGTCATGGCAACCGACAACGACGCGAAGCTCGCCGTGCTCATCGACGCCGACAACGCGCAGCCACGGATCATCGAGGCGCTGCTGGCCGAGATCGCCAAGTACGGCACGGCCCACGTCCGCCGTGCGTACGGGGACTGGACCGGCCCCAACCTGAAGGGCTGGAAGGACGAGCTGCTGGCCCAGTCGATCCAGCCGATGCAGCAGTTCGCGTACACGAACCGCAAGAACTCCACCGACTCGGCCATGATCATCGACGCCATGGACCTGCTCTACACGGGCCGCTTCGACGGGTTCTGCATCCTGAGCAGCGACAGCGACTTCACCCGGCTCGCCTCGCGCATCCGCGAGTCCGGCCTGACCGTGTACGGCTTCGGCGAGCGCAAGACCCCGAAGGCGTTCGTGGCGGCCTGCGACAAGTTCATCTACACCGAGAACCTGACCGGCCCCACCGCCCCCGAGCCGGTGCAGCTCAGCGCGGCCGCCCAGCTGCGCAACAACGCGGCCCTGCTCAACCAGCTGCGCAACGCCGTCGAGGCCGCCTCCGACGACGACGGCTGGGCCACGCTGTCGCACGTCGGCCAGATCCTGACCAACCAGAGCCCCGACTTCGACTCCCGCACCTACGGTTACAGCAAGCTGAGCGACCTGATCACCGCGATCAACCTCTTCGACCTGGAACGGCGCGACACCGGGGCGGGAAAGAAGGCGCTGATTCTCGTACGGGACAAGCGACGCCGTACGAAAAAGGAAGGTTAGCCGTTCTGCCGGGCGAGGTGGTCCTGGAACTCGGCGTGCCGGAACTGGTAGACGGTGGTGCCGACCGAACGCAGCAGGCCGAGCCGGTGCGCGTCGTCCAGGAACGTCACCAGATCGGCCGGCAGATGCCCGGTCAACACCCGAGGCGCCCCGGTGACGGTGTTGTACCACCAGACACGCGGTTGCCCGCCGTCGATACGCCAGAACAGCCCGAGCGCGGTGCCCAGGACCAGGATGCCGAGCCAGATCAGCAGGGCCCGGCGCAGGTCTCCGGGCACGGCCAGATCGGCGAGGTCGAGAGTGCCGCGTAGCGTTCCTGAGCCGGTCCGGTCGCCCAGCTCCACGAACATGTCCAGCCGGAAGTCGCCCTCCAGCCGCCAGAAGTCGCCGGTCAGCGTGAGCCGGAACGAGTCCGGTTGCGCCGAGCCGGGCCACAGCCGGACGACCAGCACAGCGATGAGCAGCCACACCAGCCATCGCCGCCAGCTGCGGTGACTGAACACCTGGATGGTCAGCAGCCAGGCCAGCACCACCGCCACGACATAGCGGAGGTGGCCGGTCCACGCCACGTCGAAGTCACCCACCCGCGCGGCGAGCCAACCGACCGGCCCCTCCCGCGTCATCTCGTTCCAGATCGGATTCACCCACAGCAGCCGGCAAGCCACGGCGGCCGCCGCGCTCACCATCGCCGCCAATACCCCGACCTGGACGAAGCGCTGCTGTTGCCCGGTTGCCGACGACTGCCACAGGCCGACCGATTCGGTCTCGTCCCGGGCCGGAACCGGCCGCTTGATCAGTGCCGTGCCGAGAGCGGTGAGACTGAACAGGATCGGAGTCAGAACGGCCCGGAACGACACCAACATGGCGCAGGCGGTGGCGGTCGTGAGCACGATCAGCGGAAGAGCGGCGTCGGGCTGTCCGTAGGCGAGCGTGGCGGACATGCCACCGACAACGCCGGTGAAGATGCCCCAGAAGGCGCCGCTGCGCAGGCCCGGACCGGGGCCTAGCCCATACCAGGGCGGACGGGCGCCGGGACCGGG
Organism: Paractinoplanes ovalisporus; assembly: GCF_016834655.1. Classification (GTDB taxonomy): domain Bacteria; phylum Actinomycetota; class Actinomycetes; order Mycobacteriales; family Micromonosporaceae; genus Actinoplanes; species Actinoplanes ovalisporus. The sequence continues at coordinate 251,133 of NZ_JAENHP010000001.1, read as the reverse complement.
CGCCTGGATCAGACCGGTCAGGTAGGCCGGCACAGCGAACGCGCCCACAACCGAACCGGCCAGCGCGGCGATCAGAGCGATCCGGCCGATGCCCACCTCCGGGGCGATCAGGGCCAGGGGCACGGCCACGGCCGGCGCCACCAGCATGGCGTGGGCGAGGCTGAACGTGACGACCGGGAGCAGGGCGAACACGATTCTCCGCAGAAGCTGCCAGTCCGCGGACAAGGCCGTCGGCCAGTCCACCTCGCCGTTCTCCTGGTGCTGCTCGGAGAGTTCGAACAGCCGCGCCGGGACGGCGATCCACGCGACCGCGATGCCGATTCCGGTCACTGTGCCGGCGACGGTTCCGAAGACCTGGGCGGTCAGCCAGCCGACCAGCACACACGAGGCGACGACGAGGAGCACAAGGAACACCACGGCCGTACGGGCCCAGCGCGGCGGCAGATCCTCGGCCCGCTCCAGAAGCTCGCCGGTGACGGCGGCGGCACGCTCCACCCAGGACGCGAGCCCGTACGGACGGCTGTTCCGGGTGAGCGAAGGAGCGTCCACCGACCAGTCGAAGTCGCGGGTCCGCCGGCGATCGAGGTTCGCCGCCAGGAAGCGTAGCCACCGCTCGACGTCCGCGCTCTTGTACTGGTTGCGGGGCCGGAAGTAGTCCGTTGCCCGGTCGCTCGGCGGCCGGGCCTCGAGAGTAGCTTCCACCAGCCGGTCGAAGAGGTGGGCGCGCAGGCTGCCGGCGCCGGGAAACCTGTCCTGGTCGAGCAGCGGGGCGGGATCGGCGCGCCGGGTGAGGTAGACGACGTGGAGCAGCCAAAGCCCCAGCGGCGTGGAGACGACCTCGGCGAGCGTGCCGTCCGCGTCGCGGAGCCGGCTCAGGACCGTACGCCAGTTGTCGCCGGGGTCGGCCGGAAGTCGTTGCTCGATGTACAGGGCGGCGGCGTGCGCGGACAACGGTTGCGGCTCGATCACCACCGCCGACGGCAGAACCCGGCCGTACGCCTCGACGGCTTCCCGGTACTCGTCGGCGCGGCTGGTGAGGATGAGCTGCGAGTCCGCGGAGAGAGCGGCGTGGACGGCGGCGAGGAGGGCCGGACGCGCCGTCCCGCTGATCTCATCCAGGCCGTCGATGATCGGGACGACGTGACCCCGCTCGGCGAGAGCGCTGACCACCTCGGCCGGGTGCCCGGGATGGTCTTTCGCGATCCGCTCGGCCACCCACGCCCACAGGTTGGTGTGCCGCGCGGGATCCCAGCCGGCGGCGGAGAGCAGAAGGGGCACCCGCTCGGTGCTGTCCGGAGAACGCTCGCGCAGGAGCTCCAGCAGGATCTGGACCGCGAGCGTCGTCTTACCCGCACCGGCTCCGCCCAGGATCACCAGACGGGGCCGCCTCAACCGCCGGAAGTCGGCCACCAGGGCGGCGATGTCGCCGCTGGAGGCCTCGGTGAGGACACCCTCGGTGAGATTCCCCGGAACGTCCACGAGGTTCTGGTCCTCGGTCATGCGCCACTGGATCGGAATGGGGGCGGTGTCGTCCAAGCCCCGCGCCTTCGACTCCTCCTCCCACTGCCGGCGGATTTCCCGCGCCAACGTCGTCCGCAGATCCGCGATGTTCGCGGCGGTCGGTGGGTCGGGTCGGCGCGCCCGCCACCAGCGGCTCAGTGACGGGAGCAGCAACGGCAGGACGGCCAGCGGGATCGAAACCAGCTGCGCCCAGTTCGCGGCGTCGTCCAGGCCCTGCGCGTGCAGCAGGCGGCCGATCAACAGCAGACAGAGCGGCACCGCGGCCAGTACGAGCACCAGGGCAACGGTCCGGGAACGGGTAGCCCTGGCGCGTCGAGTCACAGAGAGTGCTTACCAAGTCACGCTCGGGTGGGTCAACAAGATCCTCGCGTGTCCGGGGGACGGTGTCACAACCCGGTGGGCTGTCCGGTCGAAGAGGTGACCGACGAAGAACACGAAGGGTTGTGATGGAGATGAAGATCGCCGTGCTGGGTGGGACCGGGCTCATCGGGTCGCAGGTGGTCCGGCTGCTCGGGGAGCAGGGCCACGACGCCGAGCCGCTGTCGCCGGCCAACGGGGTCGACCTGCTCACCGGCGCCGGCCTCGACGAGGGCCTCAAGGGTGCCGAGGTGGTGGTCAACCTGACGAACTCGCCGACCTTCGACGAGAAGTCGCCCGCGTTCTTCCAGCAGACCATGGACACCATGCTGGCGGCCGCGCAGCGTCAGGGCGTCGGCCACGCCGTCATCCTGTCGATCGTCGGCGTCGACCAGGTTCCCGGGCTCGACTACTACAAGGCCAAGGTGCTGCAGGAAGACGTTCTGAAGGCGGGCCCGATCCCGTGGTCGATCGTGCGCGCGACCCAGTTCTTCGAATTCGTGAACGCCGTCCTGTCGTGGACCAGCGACGCCGAGACCGTACGGCTCCCGGCCACCCCCGTGCAGCCCTTGGCCTCGGCCGACATCGCCCGGGCGGTGGCCCAGGTCAGCGTGGGCCAGCCCCTGCTGGGCGTCCACAACGTCGCCGGCCCCGAGGTGTTCACGCTGGACGAGCTGGGCCGCGTGGCACTGCAGGCCCAGGGCGATTCCCGTACGGTCGTCATCGACCCGACGGCCGGCATGTTCGGCGTCGTCCCCGGTGACGTCCTGACCGCCCCCGCCGACGCCGAGATCACCACAACAACGTTCCGCGACTGGCTCGCCGCCCAGAAGTAGCGCCACGCGCAGGGCATCGGCTAGCGGCTGGGCTCGAGGCTCCCCGCCACCGCCGCCGCGGCCGACCGGGTCGTGGCGGCGGCGCTGCGCAGCGACTGGGCGGTGATGACGAGGAACTGGTCGTCGAGGTAGGGAACCGTCCAGTGCCCCTGCCACCAGGGCGAACCTTCGTGGACATAGCCCAGCTCGACGACCGCGACACCGTTGTCCCCGGTGCGGCGGTCGAGCACCTCCTGATCCGGCGCCACCAGGGCGTCCGGCCCGGCCAGCCGCGCCCGGGGCACCGGCCCCTGCGGAAAGATGCTCGCCTCGCCCGCACCCTGAAGATAGAACGGCGTCCCGTCCGAGCCGTCGTGCGGCGAGGCCACCGAGAAGCCCTCGGGCCAGCGCACCCGGAAGGCCGAGGTCTCGATCAGCCAGTGCGGAACGTCGAGCCCGTCCCCGACATCCACGACTTCGCCGCCGTCGACCGCGCGACCGGGCTCGATCAGCACATCCACCGACCCGCCGTCCGTCCAGCGGGTGGCCCGTACCGCGTCGTTCTCCCGCTCGAACGCGTAGGGCCAGTTGGGCAGAACCGTCATCCCGAACCCGTTGAGCCGGGCAAGCACATGAGCCACGGCCGGAACTATATGTGCACGATCCCGCAACGCCGCGCACTCCCTGTGTGAGTCCGCTGGTGCCGGGCCGTCAGTGGCGGTGCCAGCGGGTCAGCTTGGCGGGGTTCAGGACCATCCACAGGTGGGTGATCACGGCGTGCGAGTTGGCCGCGCCGACTACCGACACGGCCGTCCCGGTGGGGGAGCGCGCCACCAGGCCTGGCCGGCCGTTGACGCTTTCGACGGTCAGCGTGGTGTGAGCCAGTGTGGCGATCAGCAGCAACGCGACCTCGGCCGCGCCCCAGACGGGGGAGAGGGGCGCAGCCACCACGCCGCCGCTGTCGCACCAGGCCACCACGTCGGCGGCCAGGCAGGACTCGACAGCGGCGAGGTCGGCGGGAGAGCAGGCCGCGGCCTCGGCGGGGGAGCAGGCCGCGGCCAGACGGCGTACGGGGTGCATGGGCCGGCGGCATGGGTCAGCCGGGACGGCCCGCGGTGGACGTGGCGGCCGGTTCGCCGCCGGTCTCGAACGCGCGCCTCGGGTGCTGCACCGACGCCAGCGACACGATGTCGCGACCGAAGAACAGGGCCGTCGCCCACACGGCGGCCACCCGCACCTTGCGTTCCCAGGTCGGCACGGCCAGCACGTGGTAGCCGCGGTGCATCACCCACGCCGGGAAACCCTTGATCACGATGCCGCGCCACTGGAAGATGCCGCGCCCCAGGCCGAGCGTCGCCACCACCCCGAGGCTGTGGTGCACGTACGGCTTGGGCTCGCGTCCCCGGAGGACGGCGATGATGTTCTTCGCCAGCAGCCGTCCCTGACGCACCGCGTGCTGCGCGTTGGGCACGGTCGCCACGCCCGGACGGTTGATCGCCAGGTCGGGCACGGCGGCGTCGTCACCCGCGGCCCACGCGTCGGCGACCGGAGCGTCGTCGGTTCCGATGCGCAGATCAGCCCGTACGATCACCTGCCCGCGCGCGTCGATCGGCAGGTCGGTGTGGTTGTGGACCATCGGGTTGGCGCCGTTGCCGGCCGTCCACACGATCAGCTCCGAGTCCCATTCCTCGCCGGTCGAGAGCACGATGTGCCCGTCCACGGCCGAGCGCAGCTGCGCGTTGAGGTGCACGTGCCCGCCCCGCCCGGCGAGGTGCCGCACCACCCAGCGGCCCGGCTCGTCGGTCACCTCGGGCAGGATCCGGTCGCGGGCCTCGACCAGGTGGAAGTTCAGCTCCCCGGCCGACAGGGTCGGATACTTCCGGACGAGTGAGTGGGCCAGCGACATCAGCTCGCCGAACCCCTCGACACCCGAGAAGCCCCCGCCGACGAACGTGACCGTGAGCAGGCGACTCCTCGCCGCACCGGGCGGAAGAACGGCGGCCTGGTCGAAAGCGGTCAGCAGCCGGTCACGGATGGCGACGGCCTCCTCCACGTGCTTCATCCCGATCGCGCTCTCGGCCACGCCCGGGATGGCCAGCTTGCGGGTCACGGCGCCGGCGGTGACGACCAGGACGTGGTACGGGAGCGGGAACTCCGGACCCACGGCGGGGCGGACCACGACCGTACGGTGCTCATGATCGATCTTGATGACGCTGCCGTTGATCAACTCGGTCGTCCGCAGGTGCCGGCGTGGCGACACGGCCGCGTGCCGAGCCTCGACCGAACCGGCCACCACCTCGGGCAGGAACGGCTGATACGTCATGTAGGGGCGCGGGTCGACCACGACCACCCGCGCCTCACCTCGGCGCAGTTTCTTCTCCAGGCCCCAGGCCGTGTAGAAGCCCGCGTAACCGCCGCCCACCACCAGAATCGTTCGCATCGTGTCCTCCCGGCAGCTAAGACCGGGCCGGCCGCGATTCTGTGACAGGCCGGCGCCTGTTTCCTCGCGTCAGCGGCGGAAAGCGGCGATCTTTTCCGGGTTCATCATCCAGAGCAGCTGGTCGATGCCGTCGGCAGAGGCCTCGACGGTCAGGATCGCCTTGATCCCGTCGCCCGTCTGCAGCACCGCGGCCGGCCGGCCGTTGATCTCGACGTATCGCGGCTCGACGCCCTCCCAGAAGAACGACGAGAACGCCGTGATGAACTTCGCCACCTTGGCCGCACCGACGACGACCCGGCGGGCCGCCTGCTTGGCGCCGTTGCCGTCGGTCGTGCTCGCCACCTCGGCCGCGAACAGCTTCTCGAGACCGGCGAGATCTCCCGAGCGCGCCGCCGAGATGAACGTGGCCAGCAGTTCCCGTTGGGCCGCGGCCGACACCTGCGCCTTGCGCTCCCCGGCCACATGCTTGCGGGCGCGCGAGACCTGCTGCCGTACGGCGGGTTCGCTGCTCTGCAGAATGTCGGCGATCTGCCCGTACGGATAATCGAACGCCTCGCGCAACACGTAAGCGGCCCGCTCGGTGGGCGTCAGCTTCTCGAGGAGCAGCAGCACCGCGAACTCGAGGGCGTTGCCGGTCTCGGCCCCCAGATAAGGGTCGGCGCTCGTGTCCACCGGCTCGGGCAGCCAGGGACCGATGTACGTCTCACGGCGTACGCGGGCCGACTGAAGGTTGTTGATCGCCAGGCGGGTCGTTGTCGTCGCCAGGAAAGCGGCCGGATTTTCCACGGTCTCGCGGTCGTAGCCCTGCCAGCGCAGCCACACGTCCTGCACGAGATCCTCGGCCTCGGCGGCGCTGCCGAGCATACGGTAGGCGATCCCGAAGAGACGCGGACGCACCTCGGTGAACACCCGCGCCGCTTCGTCCAGATCGCCCAGACTCATGTCGCCCCCTCCCGGCCCCTCATCTTCGCCCGCCGATCTTGGGATTTCCAGTGACGTGTGCCTCCACCGGCGGAGGGGTACGGTCCCGGTCATGAGCTCCTGGACCGATCACGCCGTGTGGTGGCACGTCTATCCGCTCGGCTTCGGCCGCCTCTCGAAGATCGCGGACTGGCTGGACTACGAGATCGAGCTGGGGGCCAACGGGCTGCAGCTCGGGCCGATCTTCGCGTCGGAGAGCCACGGCTACGACACCACCGACCACTTCCGCATCGACCCGCGCCTCGGTGACGACAAGGACTTCGACGCCCTGGTCGAGGCGGCGCGGGCCCGGGGCGTACGGGTGCTGCTCGACGGTGTGTTCAACCATGTCGGGCGCAGCTTCCAGGCGCCCGCGCACTGGTTCACCGGCGGCGACTTCGAGGGGCACGACAGCCTGCGCGTGCTCGACCATTCGCAGCCCGAAGTGCTCGACCACGTCGTACGGGTGATGGACCACTGGCTCACGCGGGGCGCGGACGGGTGGCGGCTCGACGCGGCGTACGCGGTCGACCCGGCGTTCTGGCGGGCCGCGCTCGACCGGGTGCGCCCGGACCACCCCGACGCGTGGTTCGTCGGCGAATACATCCACGGCGACTATCCGCAGGTGCTGCGCGACACCGGGCTCGATTCGCTGACCCAGTACGAGTTGTGGAAGGCGATCTGGAGCAGCCTCAACGACGGCAACTTCTATGAGCTGGCGTGGGCCCTCAAACGGCACGGCGAGCTGCTGGCGGCCGGGGTGCCGATGACGTTCCTCGGCAACCACGACGTCACGCGGATCGCCAGCAAGCTCTCCGACCCACGTCACCTCGGGCACGCCCTGGCGATCCTGTTCACGGTGGCGGGGGTGCCGAGCATCTACTACGGCGACGAGCAGGCGTTCCGCGGGGTCAAGGAGGAGCGCTTCGGCGGCGACGACGAGATCCGGCCCGCCTTTCCCGACAGCCCGTCCGCGTTGTCGCCGCTGGGATGGCCGACGTACCGCCTGCACGAGGAGCTGATCGGCCTGCGGCGGCGAAACCCCTGGCTTACGTACGCCGCGACGACCGCATCCTTCTTGTCCAACACGGCCGTGGCATTGACGTCCACCGCTCCTTCTGCCTCTTCCGGGCCCGCCGCTCGTTCTGGCTCTTCCGGGCCCGCCGCTTCATCCGGGCCCGCTGACTCTTCCGGGCCCGCTGACTCTTCCGGTGGCTCGCTCACCACGCTCCTCAACGTGGGCGACTCCTCCTTCACCTTCCCCGACATTTCGGGCGCCCGTGTTCTCGCGTCCTCGTTCCCGCCCGGTGACCCCGCCGTCGTCCCCGCCCACGGATGGTCGGTGATCTCATGGTGACCTTGCGGCTGGTGTGGCCCCAGTGGCAGGGCGCCGGAGCGTCCAGCGTGCGCGAACTGGCCCCCGAGTTCCCGTTCGACGTGGCCCGGCGTGGTTACGCGGTCGGTTCGGCGGTGCTCGCGGCCGTGCTGCCGCCGCACGACGGCCCGACGGCGGTCGTGCCGGTGGCCATGGACGATTCCGGGCTCGACCTGCGCGACGGGGTCGAGGCCAAGGAGGTGGTCGTCCGCCAGCTCGCGGCGGCGTTCGACACGATCGGTGCCGCTGGTGCCGCTGGTGCCGCTGGTGCCGCTGGTGCCGCTGATGTCGGTGGTGGGGCCGGATGGGACCGGATCGTCACCCTGGGCGGGGAGTGCGCGGTCAGCGTCGCGCCGTTCGCCGCGCTGGCCGACCGCTACGGCGACGACCTGGCGATCGTGTGGATCGACTCGCACCCCGACATCGGCACGCCGGCCAGCGGATATCCGGGCTCCACGCCATGGCCGTCGCCGCGCTGACCGGGCACGGCGACCCGGATGTCCTGCGGCTGTTGCCGGCCACGGTCCCCGGCTCGCGCGTGGCGCTGGCCGGTCTGCACGCGTGGACCGACGACGACACCGGGCGGGCGCGTGTCGCCGGCCCGCGTGATTCGGACTCCGCCTTGCTAGGAGACGGGCCGCAGGCGGTTCCGGAAGCGCAGCGGCGCCTCGCCCACCTCACGTTTGAAGGCCGTGCTGAACGCGGCCTCCGAGGCGTAACCGAGCTCGGCCGCCAGCGATCCGATCCGGACGTCGCCGTCACGGAGGGCCTGTTGCGCCAGCAGCATCCGCCACTGCGTGAGATAGGTCAGCGGCGGCACACCCGCCACCGCCCGGAACCGCTCGGCGAACGTCGTCCGTGACATCGCCGCCGCCCGGGCCAGTTCCTGCAGACCCCACGCCCGTTCCGGGTGGTCGTGCATGAGGTCGAGCGCGGGCCGTAGCCGCTCGTCGCGCAGGGCGCTCAACCATCCCGGCGGCAGATCGTCCCCGGCCAGGAACGCGCGCAACACTTCCAGAAGCAGCAACTGCCCGTGCTGCCGGATCGCGAACGCGGCCCCCGGCCGCACGGCAATCGCGGTATTGCCCGTCCGCTGCCCTTGTGCCGGTTCGGTGGTCGGTGGCCGCCTGCCCTGGGCTTGGTTGGTGGTCGGTGGCTGCTCGCCCTGGACTTGGTCGGTGCTCGGCCGGCCCCCGCCGCGCGCTCTGTTGGCGCTGGGTGGCTGCCCGCCTGTCATTTCGTCGGTGATGCGGTGGATGCAGCCGCGCAGCGAGTTCGTGCCCGGCGTCGATGACCGGACGACCGCGACCGGCGGCAGCGCGTCCAGCAGCAGCCTGCGCCCCGCCGGCGTAACGTCAATCCGCCCGCCGATCACCACGTCATCAAGCTCGGGCTGAATCTCGAACGCGAACCCCTCCTCCGGCATGACCTCAATCGGCGCTTCCCCGTCGCTGCCCGCTCTGCCGTTTCCTTTGCTGCAGGATTCGCCGTCCGCCTCGCCGCTGTCTTTGCCGGACTCAACGCCGCCCGCTTCGCCGCTGTCTTTGCCGGACTCAACGCCGCTGTCCATGCCGGGTTCCACGCGGCGGGCGTCGCCGCTGTCCTTGCCGGTCTCCTCGTTGCCCGCGTCGCTGCTGGTTCTGCCGCCTTCGAGCCGCAGCCACTCCCGGTCCTGGAGGATCGCGACGTCCCCCGCCTCGAGCAACACCGGCGAGTCGAGCCCATCGCAGCTCAACCACACTTTCCCGTACGGCACGGCGAGGAACTTGAGCGGCAGACGCACCTCGGCCCGCGCGTACCACCGATCCCGAGCCGCGAACCCGCCCGACAGCACCCCACGCACCTCAACCAGGTCGAACACCTGAGACAACCGGTCCACGTCTGTACTCTCGCGCAAAAAACCCGAACCGACAACCATTCACCGTACGCCCCCACGCGTGCACGCTGGAGGGCATGAAACAGCACCCCATCGGTTCCGGCTTCACCGCCGCCGCCACTGCCGACGACATCCTCCGGGGCCGCGACCTCACCGGCTTCCACACCGTGATCACCGGCGGCCATTCCGGCATCGGCTTGGAAACCACCCGGGCCTTGAGCCGCGCCGGAGCCACGGTCACCATCGGCGCCCGCACCCCATCGAGCGCGTCGCCCGCCGTAGCCGACCTGGACCGCGTGACGGTCGAGCAGCTGGACCTGGTGGACCCGTCGTCGATCGCAGCGTTCGCAGATCGTCTTCCAGGCCCGGTCCACGCTTTGATCAACAACGCCGGCCTGCCCGCCCCGCGCACCTTGCAGCGCGACGCCCGCGGCTACGAGGCCCAGTTCGCCACCAACCACTTGGGCCATTTCCAGCTGACACTGGCCATGTTCCCGGCCCTGAAGTCGGCCAACGGCGCCCGGGTCGTGAACGTTACTTCCGGAGCCCAGCGTTTCGCCGACATCCTCTGGGACGACCCCACGTTCCAGCACACCCCGTACGACTTCCTGCTCGCCTACGCCCAGTCCAAAACCGCCAACGTCCTGTTCGCGGTGGAGCTGGACCGCCGCTGGTCCGAACACAAAATCCACGCCTACGCAGTCCACCCCGGCGTAGTGGTAGGCACAGCCCTGAACAGCGCCGGCGGCCTGGACTCCCTACGCGAGCAGGGCCTGGTGGACGAGGCCGGCAACCCCATCATCGACCCGTTCCACGGCAAGAAGACCCCCGAACAGGGCGCCAGCACAAGCGTCTTCGCCGCCACAAGCCCCCTGCTCGACACCATCGGCGGCGTCTACTTGAAGGACAACGACATCTCAGTCCTGGACGACCGCCCCCGCCCGATGTCCACGGTGGAGCCCCCGTCCGAGGTCGTCTCCCACTCCATTGACCCCACATCGGCCCGCCGCTTGTGGACCCTGAGCGAAAACTTGCTAGCCGCAACCGCCCCCTGATCCCCACCACAAACCGGCCCGTCAGCCGCCAGGCACCCGCCGCGCACCGTTCCGCCCCAGTCCAGCCAGCCCAGGGCCGCCCGCTCGCTGGTGGACAGCTCGCCCGAACGACTCGCCCGCCCGGCGTTCGCAACAACTCACGCCCAGCGGCCACGCGCTTCCACCGCACCGGGCGCCCCGCGCGCTGCTGCCGGTCGCGCTGCCACCGTTTTCTCGGGCGCGCAGCGCGTTCCGATCGGTCGTTCGGCCCAGCGGTCGTTCGGCCCAGCGGCCGCGTTCGGGCGGGCAGCGCGCTCCGGTCGGTCGCCCGCTCCAGCGAGCGCCCGGCCGAGCGGGTCTCCAGCTCAACGAGCGCCCGTCCCTGCGAACGCCCGTCCCTGTGAACGCCCGTCCCCGCGAACGCCCGTCCCTGCAAGCGCGCGTTCCAAGGGCCGTTTGGCACAGCGGCCGTGTTCGGGCGGGCAGCGCGCTCCGGTCGGTCGCCCGCTCCAGCGAGCGCCCGGCCGAGCGGGTCTCCAGCTCAACGAGCGCCCGTCCCTGCGAGCGCCCGTCCCTGCGAGCGCCCGTCCCTGCGAGCGGCCGTCCGTGCGAGCTCCCGTGTCTGCGGGCGGCCCGGCCCAACGGTCGTTTGGCACTGTGGCCGGGTTCGGGTGGAAAGCGCGCTCCGGTCGGTTGCCCGCCCCAGCGAACTCCTGGCCGAGCGGTCATCCGGCCAGCGATGGTCCGGCTCCGGCGTTCGGCCGCGTATGTCGGTTGTGGGGCTTCAGCACTGGACGGCGTCAGCCCCGTCGGGTGGAACGAGTGTCAGCGGTAGCCCTCCTCGCGGGGTGGGTGGCCCGGGATCATCACCTCGGCGTAGTAGCGCGGGAAGTCGGGGCGGCTGCCGTCGATGTCGGTCAGGTGGAATTCGGTGGCCAGGTCGATGCTCGACAGGGTCTGGCCGGTGAAGCGGACGTTCGCGGGATCGGCGGCCAGGGCGGCGACTCCGCGGCCGACGAAGTGTGGCGACTCGGTGATGCCGAAATGGTCGATCTCGGCACTGCGCCAGGTTTCTTCGGTCACCGCGTATTTGTCGAGCATGCGTTCCGAACGCAGCCAACCCGGCGTGACCGCGACGGCCGCGGCGCCGTGGTCACGCAGCTCGGCGGCCTGCGCCTGGGCCAGACGGATCACCGAGACCTTCACGAGGTCGTAGTAGACGGACTCGCGGTATTCGCCGTCGACCGCCTTGCCGTCGGTCATCTCGACGACCAGGCCGCCGGGGCGGCGGATCAGCAGCGGCAGCGCGTGATGGCTGGTGATGAGGTGGGTGTCGACGCCCTGGTGGAGCATGCGCAGCCCGCGCTCGACCGAATGCTCCCAGATCGGCTTGCCCCACTCGGTGAACATGTCACCGCCCCACACGTTGTTGACCAGCACGTCGAGCCGCCCCTGGTCGGCCTCGATCCGCTCGACGAGCGCCGCGACCTCGCCGGGGACGCTGTGATCTATCCGGACGGCGATTCCCTTGCCGCCGGCGGCGTCGACCAGGGCGGCGGTCTGCTCGATGGTCTCGGGACGGTCCATCTCGGACCGCCCGGCCGCGCTCGAACGCCCGGTGGCATAGACGGTGAACCCCAGCGCCCCGAGCTCGACGGCGATGGCCCGGCCGGAAGCCCGGGTCGCACCGGCCACGAGTGCGACCTTGCCCTTCATCGATGCGGTCATGCGGGAAGCCTGCCACCCGGGTACGACACTTTTCCGCGATGCCGAAGGGAGCAGCCCGCCGCATGGGACAGCCGGCATCAAAGGGCGCAGCCCGCCCTGTGGGGCGGCACCGAAAGGAGCAGCCCGGCGTATGGGACAGGCGGCACCGAAAGGAGCAGCCCGGCGTATGGGACAGCCGGCGCCTCGGTGGCGACGCTGACATGGCGAAGGGGCCGCGGCGAACCGCGACCCCTTCAGCGTGCAGAAGGATCAGGCGTGACGACCGGGGAGGTGCAGCTCGGCGGGCTCGGGCGGCAGGTCGCCAACCCCGGCCGAGACGGCCTCCTCGTGGCGCCGGTGGGCCGAGGGGAGGGCCAGGGCGGCGACCACGGCCAGGACGGCCACTCCGGCGCAGACCCAGAAACCGACGGTGAACGCGTCATCGGTCGGCAACCCCTGGGCAGTGGTCTTCGAGGTGATGACGGCGGCCACCACTGCGGTTCCGATGCTGCTGCCGATCGTACGGGCAATGGTGTTGACGCTTGTGGCCTCGCCGGTCTGGGTGGCGGGGACGGCTTCGATGATCGCGTTGGACATGGCCGCGAAGGCGAACCCGATGCCGGCGCCGGTGAGGATGCCGGAGAGCAGCACCTGCCAGATCTCGCCGTGGGCGATGGCGGGCAGCGCGAACGCGACGACCACGAACACGGCGCCCAGGAACATCGGCAGCTTGGGGCCGAACTTGCGGTTCAGGATGCCGGCGAGCGGGCCGAACAGCACCATCATGACGACCGTGGGCAGCAGGAACAGGCCGGCCTGGGAGACCGACTTGCCGAAGCCGTAACCGGTCGCGGCGGGCAGCTGGATCAGGGTCGGGACGAGCAGGAACGTACCGAACATCGCGAAGCCCAGGATGAGCGCGACCAGGTCGGTGGCCCACACGCCGCGGATCTTCATGAGGCGCATGTCGATCAGCGGCTCGCGGACCTTGAGCTCCACGACGACGAACACGACCAGGCCGACCACGCCGAGCGCCATCAGGCCGATGGTCTTGGCATCGCCCCAGCCCCACGCCTGGCCCTTGCTGATCGCCAGCAGCAGACCGACCAGCGACACCGACAGGATGGTCGCGCCGATGACGTCGAGCTTGCCGGGCGTACGGACGGGGGATTCCTTCATGCCGAAGATCGCGCCGATCAGGGCGATGACGACCAGCACGAGCGGCAGCCAGAACAGGAAGTGCCAGCTCAGGTGCTCGACGATCGGACCGGCGGCGACGATGCCGATGCCGGCGCCGATGCCGAAGATGGCCGAGATCAGGCCGACGGTGGTGGCGACACGTTCGCGGGGCAGCTCGTCGCGGACGATGCCGATCGACAGCGGCAGGATCGCGCCGGCCGCGCCCTGCAGCACCCGGCCGACGATCAGCACGGTGAGGTTGGGGGCCAGCGCGGCCACGACCGTGCCCGCGGCCAGGATCGCCAGCACGGCGATGAGGACCTTGCGCTTGCCGGCCATGTCGCCGAGCCGGCCCAGGATCGGGGTGAGCACCGAGGCCGAGAGCAGGTAGGCGGTGACGATCCAGCTGACGTCGGCCGTCGACACCTGCAGGTCGCGGCCGATGGTGGCCAGGGCCGGCGAGACCAGCGACTGCAGCACGGCGAAGGCCAGGCCACCCAGCGCCAGATAGAGCACGAGCAGTCCGCCGCCGGGGCGGTTGCCCTCGGCCGGGACGGAGGCGGACTCGCCGCGCTCCTGAAGCGTGTGGGTCATGACGTCCCCGAGGTCGAAGTAAATGATTGCTTACTTATTAGAACGAGCCTCGTCCGGTTAAGTCAACAATTGCTTACGTCACACCACCGCTAAGTCAATGCACGTTTACATAGCGTCGTACCCGAGCTAGGCTGCCGGGCATGAGAGGAGAGACGACACGACGCCGCGACGCGAGCCACACCCGGCAGCTACTGCTGGACACGGCCCGCCACCACTTCGCCCGCTACGGGTTCTCCACGACGACGGTGCGCGACATCGCCGACGGCGCCGGGGTCAACGTCGCCCTCATCAACCGCTACTTCGCGAGCAAGGAAGGCCTGTTCGAGGCCTGCCTGAGCAGCGCCGTGACCGACCTGCGGCGCGAGACCGACAGCGCGCCGGCGAACGAGATCGCGGCGAAGATGGCGCAGCGGATCGCCGGTTCGGCCGACGACCCGCGCCACCACGAGACCATGTTGCTGCTGGTGCGCTCATCCGGCGACGAACGGACCGACGCCATGCGCCGGGCCCTGCTGACCTCGATCAGCACCCGCTTGGCCAGTGCCGTCCAGTCTTCGCCGGAGCCGCCCGGTGACGCCGCCCTGCTGCGGGCCCAGCTGCTGATCGGCGCCCTTCTGGGGGCGAGCCTCATGCGTACGTCAATCGCCGTGCCGCCCCTGGCGACCGCCAACGAGGCCCAGATCAGCGACGCCCTGGAAGTTCTGGTGAAGGCGCTGCTGCCCCCGGGCTAGCCGGGAGCGTCAGCTCGGTGGCGGCCCACGACGCCAGCAGGGCCAGGTTGCCGGCGGTGGGGGAGCCGGGCTCGGCCGAGAAGATGGTCAGCGTCAGCTCGGGGTCGGCCCGCAGGTCCGTGCTCTCGTAGGCGAGCCGCAGATCACCCACCACGTGGTGGCGGAACTGCTTGAAGCCCGTGCCGTGGATGCGCACGTTGTGGGCACCCCACCGCCGGCGGAACTCGTCGCTCCGCGTGGAAAGCTCCCCCACCAGGTCGTGCAGGGCCTTGTTGTGCGGGTCCTTGCCGGCCGCCGTGCGCAGGTTCGCCACCATCATGTCGGCGGCCAGGGCCCAGTCCGGATAGAAGCGGTGGGCGGCGCTGTCGAGGAACGTGAAACGGCCCAGGTTGGGGGTGCCCGCCGCGCCGGTGAAGACGTCGTCGTACATGGCCCGCCCGAGCAGATTCACCGCCACCAGGTCTTCCTGGAAGTTGACCACGATGGCCGGGCTGGTGATCGCGTCGAGTGACCACTGCAGGCTGGCGCGCACGGCCGCCGGACGGGGCCGGCGGGCGGGACGCACCAGCGCGTTGCTGCCGTTGGCCTCCTGAGCCAGCCGGAGCAGGTGGGCCCGCTCGGCGTCGTCCAGTTGCAGCGCCCGGGCGATCGCGTCGAGCACCCCCGACGAGACCCCGGCCAGCGAGCCGCGCTCGAGCTTCGCGTAGTACTCCACGCTCATCCCGGCCAGCGTCGCCACCTCGCTGCGCCGCAGCCCGGCGACCCGGCGTGGCCCGGCCGACGGCAGCCCGGCCCGCTCCGGCGTGATCTTGGCGCGGCGGGTGGTGAGGAAATCCCGTACCTCGGCTCGGTTGTCCACCCTCCGACCGTACGTCGTTGGCGTCTGACCTGGGATGTACTGCCAGTACACCTTTCCACGGAGACTTCCTCGCATCCGCCGTACGGGGTGTTGTTGTTCCCGAAGGCACCACCGTTCAAGGAGACTGAGAATGCGCACCGTCAACGCCATCGCGGCCACTTCGGCCACCGCGCCGCTCGTGCGGACCACCGTCGAACGGCGGGACGTGGGACCGCGGGATGTGCTCATCGAGATCCGGTACGCCGGCATCTGCCACTCCGACATCCACACCGTGCGCGGCGAGTGGGGTGAGGTGGCCTACCCGCTCACGGTCGGCCACGAGATCGTCGGTCAGGTCACCGAGGTCGGTTCCGAGGTCACCCGGCACGCGGTCGGCGACCGGGTCGGCGTCGGCTGCATGGTGAACTCGTGCCGCGAGTGCGAGAACTGCCGCGCCGGTCAGGAGCAGTACTGCCTCAACGGCAACACCGGCACCTACGCCGCGGTCGACCGGGACGGCACGATCACCCAGGGCGGCTACTCCACGCATGTGGTCGTCGACGAGGACTTCGTGCTGCGGGTGCCCGAGAGCATCCCGTACGAGGCGGCCGCGCCCCTGCTGTGCGCCGGCATCACCACCTATTCGCCGCTGGCCTACTGGAACGCCGGACCGGGCCGGAAGGTCGCCGTGGTCGGCATGGGCGGTCTCGGTCACATGGCCGTCAAGATCGCTGCAGCCATGGGCGCCGAGGTGACCGTGCTGTCGCAGACGCTCGGCAAGAAGGACGACGGCCTGGCCTTCGGCGCCACCGACTATCACGCCACCAGCGACCCGGCGACGTTCGAGGCGCTCAAGCACACGTTCGACCTGATCGTGAACACGGTCAGCGCGCCGATCGACATGGCCGCCTACCTGGGCCTGCTGCGGCTGAACGGCACCCTGGTCAGCGTGGGGGCGCCGCCGCAGCCGCTCGAGGTGCCGGTGTTCGCGCTGTTCGCCAACCGGCTCTCGTTCGCCGGCTCCGGCATCGGCAGCATCGCCGAGACCCAGGAGATGCTCGACTTCTGTGCCGAGCGTGGCATCGCGCCGCAGGTCGAGGTCATCGGCGCCGACGCGGTGAACGACGCCTACGAGCGGGTGCTGAACTCCGACGTCCGCTACCGCTTCGTCATCGACGTCAACACCCTGCGATAGCGGCACACCCCATTTCCCGTACGGGGTCAGATGGGCGCCCCGCCCAGCTGATCGAAGATCTGCTTGACGATCGCCCGGATGTGCTCGTCGGACGACTTTCCCTGCTGCGAGGGCAGGGGAGTGGGGCAGTCCGGGCGATCGGAGATGCAGTAGACCCACCGGCGCTCGTCCTGGTCGAGTTTGGCCGGACGGTTGCCGGGGTTGCGGCAGTCCGAGGAAATCGTGCTGTAGATGCGGTCGACCGAGCACAGTGGTTTCGAGCCGACCAGCACGAAGAAGACCTGGACACCGTTCTCGCGGTAGCGGCGGATACGTTCGGTGTCCCGCTGCTGCTCGCGGGCGCTGCCCGCCCCGGCCTGCTCGCCATCGGTGATGACGATGACGGCCTGCTTGCGCGGGTTGTTGGCGTCCTCACCCTGCTCGTCGCGCACGAGGTCGGCCGTCTCACGCACGGCCTCGATGACGGGGCTGCTGCCGCCCCGGTTCGGTACGTCCGGCACCGAGATCTTGGTCGGATCACCGAACCCGCCCGCCGACAGCGGCTCATAGACGGCGCCCTGGGCGCCCGGGAACCCGAAGAACGCCACCCGGTCGGTCGCCGACAGGCTGCGCAGCGCGGACGTCATCGCCTCGGCCACCTGCCGCTTGTAGGGCTCGGTGGAGCCGGACTGGTCGAGCGTGATGGCCAGGCTGATCCGTTTACGCAGCGTCTCGCGCCAGCGTTCGAGGATCGCCTCGACCACGGCCCCGTCGCGCCGGGTCAGCCCCGGCCCGGTTCCCGTCTCGAAGCCCGCCTGGTCGAACTCCTTCTGCCACTTGTCGCTGGTCAGCGTCTTGTGGAACGCCTTCGCCAGGTCCATCTTGTGCTTGTCGAGCTGGGGGCGCAGCAGGTAAGGGTGGTCGAGTGTGGGATCCGGTCCGGCCAGGTTGACCGGGCGGTAGTGCTGGGTGAGTTCGGGAAAGCCCTCGTAGACCGCTTCCTCGATGATCATCGCGCCGGGTAGGGCGGTGGTGTCGATGGGCGGTTTGAACGAGCTGAGGTAGTCGACGATCTCGCCGGGGTAGGAGGCCACCGATCGCTCGATCGGGGCCGCGAGGGCGTCGAGCTGGCCGGTGCGAACATCGTCGGCTGAGACGCCGGTGCCACCGCCCGCGGCCGCTTCGAACGCCAGGATCGTGGCCATCGCGCCCGACGTCGAGTTGAGCGCATTTTCCTTGACCAGGTCGAGCCGCCCGGCCGATGCCTGGCCGGCCAGGTCACGCCACGTGACCGATCCACGGCCGCCCAGTTCGGTGGCGAGCGGGGTGTTGAACTTGACGTACAGCCGCATCCGGCTGGACGTGAACGAGCCGAGGCTGTCGTCGAAGCGGCCGGTGTGCTCGTCGAGCAGAGAGTTCCAGAACGA
This sequence comes from Paractinoplanes ovalisporus, assembly GCF_016834655.1. GTDB lineage: Bacteria > Actinomycetota > Actinomycetes > Mycobacteriales > Micromonosporaceae > Actinoplanes > Actinoplanes ovalisporus. The sequence continues at coordinate 233,105 of NZ_JAENHP010000001.1, read as the reverse complement.
GTGGGTCGGCAGCCATACGTCGGGCAGCTCGGCCATGCTGCCGCGTTCGAGCGCGTCGGCGATGGCCTGCTGCGCGAACCCCGAGCTGATCGCCTTGACGGTGATGCACGAATACTGCTGTGCGGCCCGCTGCAACGCGCCGAGCCCGGAGTCGGGGTCGGCGCGGGCCAGTCCTGGCTCGGTCGAGGACCAGACGATGATCGATGTGTCGTGGCACTTGTCGCCGCCGGGCAGCACAACCACCCCGAGTACGGACGCCAGGATGCCGGCCACGAGGACACTGAAGGCGCCGGCGATGAGTCGGCCGCCGAGGTAGGAATCCATGGTCACCTCGGGATGAGGAAGCCGCACCCGACCCGGGTGAGGTAGCCGGCGGCGCCGCAGACCGCGGACATCCAGAGAACGGTGAAGAAGGACCGCGGAGCGTCAACGGCCGAGATCCAGATCGCGAAGGTCAGCGAGGCGGCCGCCGCGACGGCCGCACCCAGGACGAGCGCTTGAGGGTCGAGGAACCGGGCGAGCCGCCGGGAGTCCGGATAGAGAGCGTGCCGGGTCTCGCGGACGGTAGCTGCAAGCTGACGAGTCAGGGCGGCGGCATCCGAGGGGAGCTTTTGGGGCTCGAACGACTTGACCCGCTTGCGGAGCTGTCCGATCGGTGTCGACTCGTCCTGAGCGTTGGGGTCCTGGTGCCGATAGGTCCAGCCACGCTGACCCAGCTCCGTCATCCACATGGAGTTGCGTTTGGCCTGGCGGTGCTGCTCCACCACGGTCAGTTCCTCGTCGGCGACGGACTTGCCGTTGTCCTGGAGTTTTCCGTACTGCCAGGCGTACAGGCCGACGAACAACTGAGCATGCTTGATCGCGTTCTCCCGCTCGTCCGGCGGGGCGGCGTAGACGAGGCTGACCGCGTCTTTCTCGTGGAGGAGCCAGTACACGACGGCGTCGAGATGTTCCTCCATCTCCTCCTCGGAATGACCTAGATAGATCGACACCGGCTTCTTCGCGGCCTCACGCACCTTCTTGTAGGGCCAGGACACGATTGCTCCCAGCACCATCACCACGCCGCTGCCCAGCCAGGAGCCGATGTGGTCGGTGATCGCAGTCGCCACTGAAGACACGCACGGGCCCCCTCCACTGATGCGTAGAGGTCAATCTTAGGGCTCGTTTGCTACAGCACGGGTACCACCAGGAGCGAGGCGTGATCGCCGCCGTGGAAGATCTCGAAATCGCAGCTGCGGCCCTCCACTGCGGAACCGAACGGCTCGGCCGTGCCCATGTTGCGGGCGTAACGCGGGAACGCACCACCCGCGACCTGCACCCGGAGGCGATGCCCGCGCTTGAACCGGTATGCGGTCGGGAACAGTTCGACGTGGACAGCGCGGATCCCGTCGGGCCCGGGCGCCGCCGCCGTACGCGGGTCGAGCCTCTGAATGCCGTCGACGACGTTGCGTGACACGCCCTTCGGGTCCACGTCGCACAGCCGGACGAACACATCCGCGTACGGGATGGAGGTCCGCACGTGGATCGTGGCGCTGACCGGCCCGACCACGTCGAGATCGCCGTCGAGCACGGGACCGGTGAACACGAGAACGTCGTCGCGCTCCTCGACCCGCCGGTTGTCGGCCTGCTTGCCCGGCGGTTGCAGCAGCGGCCCACCCACCGTCGGCGTCGGCCGCGCCGGGTCATAGGTGAAGCGGCTGACCTCGGCGTCCTTCCCCGGCGCCTGCAGCCTTTTCCGCTTTTCCGTCTCCGGCTTTTCCGGCTCCAGCTTCCCCGTCTCCTGCGTTTGCGGCTCCAGCTTCCCGGTCTCCTGCGTTTGCGGCTCCAGCTTCTCAAGCCTGTCCAGCTTCTCCGGCTCCTCAAGCGACGACGTGAGCCCGCCTCCAAAGCCGAGGTTCAACATCGTTTCCCGTACGCCCTCAGGCGGCCAATTCTCGAAGTCGAGCCACCGGTTGGCCTGTTGCAGATGGACCCGCACCGGCGCCCCGCTCGGTGCCGGACCGCCGTTGAGGTGGTGTTCCAGCCAGACGGCGTCGGTCTGCGCGACCATCCGCAGCTCACCCGGTTCGCCGTGCAGCCACGGCCCGACCACCAGCCGCGCCGGGTTGCCGGCCGCGCGCAACGCCGTGTAGTCGGCCAGGTTGCCGGCGAGGAAGAGGTCCCACCAGCCGGTCACGGTGCTCACCGGTGGCATGCGGGTCAGGTCGGCGCCGTCGTGGTCGGCCTGGCTCCAGAAGTCGTCGCCCGGCTCGGCGTGCGCCACGAAGTCGCGCCAGAAGGGCACGGGCGCGCCCGCCGCCTCGACATCGACCGCCTGCAGCGGCAGCCGCCCCAGCCCGCGCCGCACCCGGGTCTTCACCCGCGGGTCGGGCAGGCCGCCGAGCAGGCCGGGCTGTTCCTGGCGGCCGATCTGGGCCGACCAGCTGAGCGCGGTGTGGATCTGCGGGACGCCGTGCTCATAGAACAGGCGGTTCGTCATGTTGGCCGACGTGATGTGGGGCGAGACGCAGGTCAGAGGCGGGTCGGCGTAGGGCGCGACGGCCCATTGGGTGTGCCCGAAATAGCTGCCGCCCGCCATGGCGACGCGGCCGTCGCACCACGACTGTTTGCGCAGCCAGTCGATGGTCGCCAGGCCGTCGTCGCGCTCGCTGGTGAACGGGCGGAACTGGCCGCCGGAGCCGAACGTGCCCCGCGTGGCCTGTATGAACACCTGGAAGCCGCGACGGGCCAGCGGGGCCGCGAACATGTGGGCGAACGCGCCCGCCTTGCCATAAGGCAGCCTCACCAGCACCACCGGCAGCGGATCGTCATGACCGGTGGGCCGGTAGTGGTCGGCCATCAGCGTCACGCCGTCGAGCATGGGCACCGCGACGTTGCGCCGGACCTCGTAGGGGACCGCCTTCGTGGGCAGGCCGAGAGCGACGTCTGCGATCAGGCCGGCCACCCGGGTGAATCTCGCCATGCCCACGAACCTAACGCGGGTCGCGCCCGGCCACACGGGATCGGCGTGGCGACACGGCTCCGGCCGGGTGTGACTTCGGCTTGGCGTGGCGACACGGCTGCGCCTTGACGCGGCGGTCCGGCTTCGGCTTCGCGTGGCGACACGAATTCGCCCTGATGTGGCGGCACTGATTTGCCTTGACCTGGCGACACGAATTCGTCCGGGCGTGGCGACACGGCTGCGCCTTGGCGAGCCGTACGGGCGAGGGGCAGGATCGGGGTCATGCACGACACCGCACGCACCACCGAGGCCCGCGTCAACCGGTTCGTCCGCGAACACCTCCGGCCGGCCCTCGAGCGGCGACGTGTGGCCCTAGACGTGACGGCGTGGGAGGTGCCCGGCGAGCCGGTGCCGTTCGCCGAAGCCGTGAAGCAGCAGTTCACGCCGGTCGAGCCGGGTGTCGCGTGGGGCCGGCCGTGGGGGACGACGTGGTTCCTGGTCACGGGCGAGATCCCGCCCGATTGGGGGCACGGCCCTGACACCGTAAGGGAAATGGCCGTCGATCTTGGATTTTCGCAGGTGCAGCCAGGGTTCCAGGCCGAAGGACTGGTGTTCCGGCCCGACGGGGAAATCGTCAAGGGTCTCGAACCGCTGAACAACGCGGTCGCGGTGGGGGACGGGCCGATCGAGTTCTATGTCGAGGCGGCCTCCAACCCGAATGTGGCGGACGGGCTGCCGACGCCGATGGGTGATCTGGAGACCGCCGGTGACCAGCCGCTCTACACATTGCGTAGCATCGATCTGGTCGAGCGCGACACGACAGTCGACGCCCTGCTGCAAGACATCTGGACGCTGCTGGGCCTGATGCGCGAGCTCGACCCGTCGCTGCCCCGCCGCGCCGGCATCCTGCGCGCGCTCGAGCGGATGTGTGACGCCGTCGACCCCGACCGGGTCGCCGAGACCGCGGCCGACGGGCGCGCCGAGCTGGCCAAAGCGCTCGCGTCGCCGGCCTATGCGAGCGCCCACCGGGTCGTGGCGGTCGGGCACGCGCATATCGACTCGGCCTGGCTGTGGCCGGTGCGCGAGACGATCCGCAAGTGCGCCCGTACGTTCTCCAACGTGCTCGCGCTGATGGACGAATACCCGGATTTCGTGTTCGCGTGTTCGAGCGCGCAGCAATACGCCTGGATGAAGGAGCACTATCCGGCGCTGTTCGAGCGGATCCGCGAGCGCGTGGCCGAGGGCCGTTTCGTGCCGGTGGGCGGGATGTGGGTCGAGTCCGACACCAACATGCCCGGCGGCGAGGCGCTGGTCCGGCAGTTCGTGCACGGCAAGGGGTTCTTCCGGCGCGAGTTCGGCTTCGAACCCGACGAGGTGTGGCTGCCCGACTCGTTCGGTTACACGGCGGCGTTGCCGCAGATCGTGCGCGCGGTCGGCACCCATTCGTTCCTCACCCAGAAGATCTCCTGGAGCGAGACCAACCGCATGCCGCACCACACGTTCTGGTGGGAGGGCATCGACGGCAGCCGGGTGTTCACGCACTTCCCGCCGGTCGACACGTACAACTCCGACCTGTCCGGCGGTGAGCTGGCCCGCGCGCAGCGGCAGTTCGCCGAGAACGGGCTGAGCGACGTCTCGCTGGTGCCGTTCGGTTTCGGCGACGGCGGTGGCGGGCCGACCCGCGAGATGCTGGAGGCGGCCGCCCGCACCCGCGACCTGGAGGGCTCGCCGCGCGTCGAACTGGGCACGCCGCGCGACTTCTTCGCCGACGCGCTGGCCGGGCATCCGGCGCCGGCCACCTGGTCCGGCGAGATGTATCTCGAACTGCACCGCGGCACGTACACGACGCAGGCCAAGACCAAGCAGGGCAACCGGCGCAGCGAGCATCTGCTGCGCGAGGCCGAGCTGTGGTGGGCGACCGCGGCGTGGCGGGGGCTCGGCGATTATCCGTACGACGATCTGGACGCGGCCTGGCGCACGGTGCTGCTGCAGCAGTTCCACGACATCCTGCCCGGCTCGTCGATCGCGTGGGTGCACCAGGAGGCGGAACGCAACTACGCGGTCGTGGGCGTCGCCCTGACCACGCTGATCACGCAGGCTCAGCAACTGCTCGCCGGTTCCGGTGATTCGCAGGTGGTCTTCAATGCGGCTCCCATCGCGGCGGCCGGTGTGCCGCCCCTGGCCGCCGCGGTCGTCCCGCCCGTGGAGTGGACCCCGCCGGCTCCCGCAGCCGATGGCTGGGTGCTCGACAACGGCGTGCTCCGAGCCGTTTTCGACCAGGCCGGCCTGCTCGTCTCGCTGGTTTCGGAGGGCCGCGAGCTGATCGCGGCGGGTGAGGCCGGGGCATTGCTCCAAGTGTTCCGCGACATCCCCAACCAGTGGGACGCCTGGGACATCGACGCTCACTACCAGCGTCACGTGACCGACCTGCGCGAGGCCGACGCCGTCACCGCCGGCCCTGACTCGCTGGTCGTGCAGCGCTCATTCCGCGACTCGTCGTTCGTGCAGACGTTCCGCCTGGCCGCCGGCGCCACGGAACTCGACATCGAGACCCGCGCCGACTGGCACGAGCGGCAGAAACTGCTCAAGCTGTCGTTCCCGCTCGCGGTGCACGCCGACCGCGCGAGCTCAGAGATCCAATTCGGACACATCCACCGCCCCACCCACGCCAACACGTCGTGGGACAGCGCCCGCTTCGAGACCGTGGCCCACCGCTGGGTCCACGTAGGCGAGCCCGGCTTCGGCGCGGTGGTCGCCAACGACTCCACCTACGGCCACGACATCACCCGCCAGTGGACTGCCGGTGGCGCGACCTACACCCGGGTGCGCCAGTCCCTGTTGCGGGCGCCGCGCTACCCCGACCCGCACGCCGACCAGGGCAGCCACGTGCTGCGTTCGGCGGTCGGGCCCGCCCCGACGGTCCTGGAGGCGCTCGACCGGGGTTATCGCCTCAACGTCCCCACCCGCACGGCCACCGGCGGCGCTGCCGTGGCTCCGCTCATCACGGTGTCGTCGCCGGCGGTGATCGTGGAGGCCGTGAAGCTGGCCGAAGACCGCTCGGGCGACCTGATCGTGCGCCTCTACGAGGCCCGGGGCGCCCGCGCGACGGCCCGGGTCGAGGTGTCGGAGCCGTTCGCCCGCGCCTGGACAACCGACTTGCTGGAACGCGCACCGTCCGAGCCCGTCGTGCAGTCCTCGTCGTGGGCGGCCGGCGAACCGATCGACATCAGTTTCCGCCCGTTCGAGATCGTGACCCTGCGCCTGGCCGCCCAGTAAGTGACCCTACGGCTGGCCGCCCAGTAACTAGCGGGCCGTCTCGGAATAGACCTCTACGTCGTAGAGGAGGCGGACCGGCTCGCCGTTGGTGACGCCGATGAACTGCGGGTCGCCGGCCGGGGTCCAGCCGCGTCGCCAAGCCTCGGCGGTGGCGGCGTCGCGGGACTCGCGGTGGACCCGGTCGGCGCGGTGCATCTCCATCACGCGCCGGGCGGTGGCCCGGTCGCAGTCCACCTCGATGCGAAGCAACGGCATGCCCTTAACTTAACACCGTTAATGTAAGGTGTCCCGGGTGCGGGAATCGATCTGGCTCCGTGAGCGGGCCTCGCCGTCGCGGCAGTCGCCGCTCACGCGTGAGCGCATCGTTGCGGCGGCGGTGCCCCTGCTCGATCGCCACGGTGTGGCCGGGCTGACCATGCGGCGGCTGGCCGAGAGCCTCGACGTGACGGCGACCGCCCTCTACTGGCACGTCACGACCAAGGAGGATGTCCTGGATCTCGCGCTCGACCACATCTTCGGTGAGGTGCCGATGCGCGAGCCGGGGCCCGAGTGGCGCGACGACGTCCGGGCGCTTCTCCGCAGCTGGCGCGATGCGATGCTCCGGCATCCCTGGTCACCGGCGCTGATCGGCCGCCCGGTGCTGGGTCCCGAGGTTCTTGCCCGTACGGAGTATCTGCAGTCAGCGCTGTCCCGGGGAGGCTTGACCGACCTGGAGTTGGCGGTGACGACGCGCCTGCTGGCCAACTTCGTGATCGGGGCGGCGCTGACCGAGGCGTCCCGGGGTGACGGAGACGCGCGTCGCCACATCACGGCCGACTATCCGACCCTGAGCGCCTCGGGTCATCTAGACCCCGCCCGCTGGAACGACGACGTGCTGTTCGACGCCGGCCTCGACGCCATCCTGGCCGGTAGACAGCGTTGATCGGGCTCCGACGATCAGGCGGCGATGACGAAGACCAGGGCCAGCGCGGCGGGAACGGTCTGGACGTAGAGGATGCGTCGGCTGGCCGTGGCCGCGCCGTAGATGCCGGCGATCGCCACGCAGGCCAGGAAGAAGATTTTGGCTGAGGTCAGGTCGGCGATCAGGCCCCAGATCAGGCCCGCAGCCAGGAAGCCGTTGTAGAGGCCCTGGTTGGCGGCGAGCGCGCGCGTCTGCTGGGCGAACTCGGGTGTCAGGCCGAAGGCCTTGTAGCCGCGCGGCTTGGTCCACAGGAACATCTCCAGCGCCAGGATGTATACGTGGATGAGCGCGACCAGCGCCACCAGGACATTCGCCACGACGATCATGGCGGGAGCGTACACGGGGGTTGACAGTGGCCCCGGTCACAGCGGATAACTAACGTACCAGTTCGTACATTGAAGGGAATTGAACAATCTCGAAGAAGTCGAACGAGCTTGAAGAGGTTGAAGGAGCTGAACGAGGTTGGGGGAGCGGGCATGCGCTGTGGGCTGATCGGCGCCGGCATCGGGGCCTCGCTGTCCCCGGTGCTGCATGAGGCCGAAGGGCGCAGTCAGGGGCTCGACCTCAGGTACGAGTTGTTCGACACCGGTGACGCCGACGCGATGAAGACGCTGCTCGACGACGCCGAGAGTGCCGGGTTCGCCGGGCTCAACATCACCCACCCCTTCAAGCAGCAAGTGATCGCGCTGCTCGACGACCTGTCCCCACGGGCCGAAGCGATCGGCGCGGTCAACACGGTGGTCTTCCGTGACGGCCGCCGGCACGGGCACAACACCGACGCGTACGGCTTCGCCCGGGCGTACGGAAGCGAGCTCTCCGGCGAAATCGTCCAGCTGGGTGCGGGTGGCGCCGGCGCGGCGACCGCGTACGCGCTCAACGGGCTCGACCGGGTGAAGCACGTGACGGTCATCGACCCGGACGAGGACAAGCTGGCCAAGTTGATCACCAGCGCCAAGGTCACCGGCGCCAAGGTCACCGGCGCCAAGGTCACCGCTGCGGGGCCGGGTGCGCTCGAAGAGAAGATCAGAACTGCCGACGGCCTGGTCAACGCCACCCCGATCGGCATGAAGGAACACCCCGGAATGCCGCTGCCCGCCGAGCTGCTCCACCGTGGCCTGCGGGTCGTCGACATCGTCTACATGCCCGTCGAGACGATGCTGCTGCGCGCGGCCCGTGACCGGGGCCTGTGGGCGGTCGGCGGCACGGCGATGTGCGCCTACCAGGCCGCCGCCGCCTTCGAGCTGCTCACCGGGCACGCCCCCGACACCGCGCGAATGCTGCGCCACCTGGATGCCGTCCTGGCCTGAGAGGGAGCCCCCATGCATCCGTCCCCGCTCACCGAGAAGACCGCCGAACTCCCGGAGCCCCTGTCCCTGCGCCGCATGATCGGCCCCGGCGTCGTCGCCGTGGGCATCGGCATGGCCGCCGGCGAGATCATCCTGTGGCCCTACCTGACCGCGATCGGCGGTCTCGGCCTGCTCTGGCTGGCCTTCTGCACCCTGGCCGTCCAGTTCGTCATCAACATGGAGATCGAGCGCTACACCCTGGCCACCGGCCAGACCGTGGTGGCCGGCTTCTCCCGCTGGTGGAAGGGCTGGGGCATCCTGATCTGCCTGGCCGGCGCCTTCCAGTACGTCTGGCCGGGCTGGGCCACCAGCGGCTCGACCGTGCTCACCTACCTGTTCGGCGGCGGTGACCCGGTCTGGATCACGGTCATCGGCCTGGTGCTGGTCGGCGCGCTGCTCTCGATCTCCAAAGTGGTCTACACGACCGTCGAACGGGTCGAGTGGGTCAAGGTCGGGCTGACCATCTTCTTCCTGGCTGTCGTGGTCGTCTTCGTCATCTCGCTCAGCACGTGGGGCGACGCCGCCAAGGCCACCGTCGCCGAGTTCGGGCAGATCCCGGACGGCATCACGTTCACGCTCATCCTCAGCGCGATCGGGGCGGCCGGGGCCGGGGGCGTACACAATCTGGTCCTCAGCAACTGGATCCGGGACAAGCGCTACGGCATGGGCGCCCACGTGCCCCGCCTGATCTCCCCGATCACCGGGCAGGAGGAGGCGGCCGGCACCGACCGCTACACGTTCGCCACCGACGAGGCGAACATGGCCCGCTGGCGGGTCTGGTGGAAGCGGGCCAACCTCGAGCACCTGGTCACGTTCGTGGCGGTCTGCTTCGTGACCATCAGCATCATGTGCCTGCTCGCGTACGAGACGCTGTTCGGTCGCGACGACCTCAAGAGCGACACCTCGTTCCTGCGCATCGAGGCCGGCATCCTCGGTGATCAGGTCGGCGACTGGCTCAAGCTGCTGTTTCTGGCCGTCGCCGCGGTGTCGCTGTGGGCGGCCGCGATGGGCCTGCTCGACATCATCGGCCGCGTCGCCGCCGACTTCCTGCGCCGCAACTATCTGCAGACCTCGGCCCGCTGGACCGAGCCCCGCCTCTATCTGACCGTGGTCTGGGCCGAGATCGTGCTGGGCTCGATCATCCTGCTGGCCGGCTTCACCCAGCCGCTGGGTCTGCTGATCGTGTCGACGTGTGCGGCCTCGGTGGTCACGCTGCTCTATTCGACCCTGCTGGTGCGGCTCAACACCAGAGACCTTCCTTCCCCCGTACGCATGAGGGGGTGGCGCCTCGGCGGCATGCTGGTGGCGATCGGCTTCTACGGCTTCTTCGCGGTAGCCATGGTGATCACGCAGCTGCAAAGGCTGTGACGGCGGCCGCCGCGCGGTGGGGGAGGCTGTAGCGGGGCCGTAGGTCAGGCCGCCGCCACGGTCTCCGCGGTGACCAGCGACTCCAGGGCGGCCGCGCTCATCGGCCGCCCGAAGAGGTAGCCCTGCGCGAACCGGTACCCCACGTCGTGCAGCCGCGCCGCCTGCTCCGGCGTCTCCACGCCCTCGGCGACGGCCTCGATGCCGAGATCCTCGGTGAAGCCGATCAGGTTGCGGACGATCACCGCCCCGGCCCGCCCGGCCGTGGCGCCGCTGACGAACGACTTGTCCACCTTGAGCACGTCGACCGGGCAGTCCATGAGCAGGCTCAGCGAGGAGTGGCCGGTGCCGAAGTCGTCCAGCGCGATCCGCAGCCCCAGGGCTTTCAACCGGTGCAGCTGCTCGACGGCGGTGTCGGCGGCCAGCACGGCGGTCTCGGTCACCTCGAGCATCAGGGTCTCGGGCGGCAGCCCGGAGTCGCGCAACATGGTCGCCACGAAGTCGACGAAGTGCGGGTCGGTGAGCTGGCGGGCCGAGACGTTGACGCTGATCCGGCGGGGCGCCCGGTCGCCGAGACGGGTCCGCCAGTCCACCGCCTGGCGGACGGCCTCGCGCAGCACCCAGCGTCCGACCGCGACGATCAGTCCGTTGCTCTCGGCGAGCGGGATGAACTGGTCGGGGCCGAGCAGTCCGCGCTCCGGGTGCTGCCAGCGCAGCAGCACCTCGGCCCCGGTCGCCACACCGGACGGCAGGGCCACGATCGGCTGATAGAGGGCGACGAGCTGGTTTTCCGTCACGGCGTCCCGAAGTTCGGCCGACAGGCGGGCGGCATCGTCGGCGGCCCGGTCCATGGCCGGGTCGAACCAGTGCCAGCGGTCGCCGCCGGCGCTCTTGGCCGCGTACATCGCCACGTCGGCGCGCCGCATCAGCTCGGCCGGGTCGTCGCCGGGCCGGCTGGTGGTGACGCCGACACTGGCCGCGGTGAGCACGGTGTGACCGGCCAGCTCGTACGGGGAACCGATCTTGCCGGTCAGCTGCCGCAGCAACTCGTCGATGTCGGCCGTCTCGGGGATGACCAGGGTGAACTCGTCGCCGCCGAGCCGCGCGACGAACCCCTGGTCGCCGACCACCTCGGTCAGCCGGCTGCTGGTGGCGGTGATGAGCAGGTCGCCGACGTGGTGCCCGAGGCGGTCGTTGACGACCTTGAAGTCGTCCAGATCGATCATGGCGACGTGGAAGCTGCCGCCGGCGTTCAGGCGCTGTTCGAGCAGGGTGCGGTTGGCCAGCCCGGTCAGGCTGTCGTGGGTCGCCTGGTGGGTGAGCTTGTCCTGGTAGTGGCGCAGTTCGTCGAGCAGCCGCTGGTTGTCGCGCAGGGCCAGGATCTGCCGCACGACCACCAGGGCGGTCAGCGTCACGGCGACGATCTGCATCATCGTCGTCTCGCTCGCGTCATCGGTGCCGGTCGCGAGCAGCAGCGCGTCGGTGACGGCCACCGCGGCGTACGGGAGCCAGCTGATCCGCCGGGCCGGGCGCCGTGCCGTCAGAACGCGGTCGCCGTGACGCCACTGGCTCGACGCGGCCAGGATGATCGTCAGCGCGGCCACCGGCACTGAGAGCATGCTGGTCGTCAGGTAGGGCCGGTCGACCAGGAACGGCGACGCCGAACCCATTCCCGCCGCGATGCCGCAGCCGCTCGCCAGGATCTGAATGGCGCGCCGGTCGAGGCGCCCGGCGCCGGCGAAGCCGACCTTGATGAACGTCGCCGCGCCCAGGGCGGCCGAGAGCGTGATGGCCAGCATCGGCCCGGCCGCGCCGGCCTGACTCGTCCACTCGTCGTGGTCGCGCAGCAGCAGATGCCACGTCAGGGCCGCGACCGTGACCAGCACCATGCAGGAGTCGAGCCCGAACCGGACCCAGTCGGCCCGGCTGCGCTGCCACGACGGCAGTCGCAGCAGACCCCAGATCACCAGGCCGAGGACCGACAGATAGAGCGAGAGGGTGACGTTGCCGATGCCCTGCGTCGGTTCGGGGCCGCCGACCGCGTCGATCGTGTTGCCGATCGTGCCGGCGGTGAAGAAGACGCCGGCGAGCGTGAAGGTCCGCCAGAAGCGCCGGGTCGCCGGGTCGAGGCGGGAGTCTCGCGCCGTACGGGCGGAGGCCGCGGCTCCCAGCGCGGCGCCCACCGGCAACGGCAGCCAGCCGACGACCGGATGCGACCACTCGTGCGAGAGCCCGATCAGCACCCAGCCGACGCTGAGCGCGGCCAGTGCCGCACCCGTCAGTTCCAGTCCGTGCGCTCGGTACCAACGAGGCATTTCGTCCCTACTCCATTCGTCTCTGATGTCCTTCTTCGGCGAACATCCGTGCGAGTTGAGAAACGTCTGCTTATTGAGGAGCGCTCAGGATCGTGATGCGAGCGCTCAGGACCGGGCGCGGCCTTAGCCCGTACGGGAAACCTGGTTGTGGCCTGTCGAGCGGGGCCGCGCGGCGTCCGGCGGGCACGCGCCGCTAAAGTCGGACCATGGAGCGGGTACGGGATGCCGAGCGCACCCGAGCCGAGATCATCGAGGTGGCGACACACGAGTTCGCCGATCAGGGATACGCGGGCGCCCGCGTCGACGAGATCGCGGCCAAGACGCGCACCACCAAGCGGATGATCTACTACTACTTCGGCGGCAAAGAGGGCCTCTACCTCGCCGTCCTCGAACAGGCCTACCAGCACATCCGCGCGCTGGAGCAGAAGCTCGACGTGGAACACCTGGAACCGGTCGAGGCGCTGCGCAAGCTGGCCGAGCTCACCTTCGACCACCACGAGCAACACCAGGATTTCGTCCGCCTGGTCGCGATCGAGAACATCCACTACGCCCAGCATCTGATGAAGTCGAGCGCCCGCGACGGCCTGGCCGCGCCCGCCCTCGACGTGCTGAGCCGGATCATGAAGCGCGGCGTCGCGGCCGGCCTGTTCCGCGACGACGTCGACGCCCTTGACGTCCACATGATCATCAGCTCGTTCTGCATCTTCCGCGGCGCCAACCGCTACACGTTCCGGGCCATCTTCGACCGCGACCTGCTCGACCCGTCCTCCCGCTCCCACCAGCGCCAGATGATCGGCGACCTGGTCGTGGCGCACGTGACCGCGGGTGCCCGGGCGGCTGACGACGAATAACGGCCGCGGCGACTGATCACGGTCGCGGCATGTCACCTGGCGCTCACCATGATCTGCGATACTTCCGCGCTATGTCTGCGTTCGATGATCTCTTCGGCCGGCACGTGCTCACGGCCATGGCACGGCAAATGGCGCTCGCCGACGTGATCGGCGAGCGGGACTGGGCGGTCGACATGACCGCGGGCGGGGCGACCTTCGGGCCGGACCTGAAGTTCCCGATCCAGCTGCTCGGCAGTGAGAGCCACCTCGACGGCACCTGGCTGTGGGCCTGGGCCAACCACGCGAGCAACCTGCCACCTGCGCTCACGCACCTCTGCGGCTGGATGCGCGGCTACGGGCAGAACGCGGGCATCGCCGAATTGACCGACGCGTCGTTCCCCCTGGACCGCGCCGACGGCCACCGGCTGGCGTTGCTGGCCTCGGGACTCACCGGGCGGCCGTACTACCGGGGCCCGTACGACGGAGGGGCGCTCTTCTTCCACCTCGAGGGCGTGCCGCCGCACGAGATCACGCCGGAGCGGGCCATCACGGTGATCAGCCAGACCATCTCGGCGTTCGCGTTCGACCACCGTACGGGCGTGGCCGCGTTCTTCGAGCACCAGCGCTGGCCGTACGAGGCGGGGATCGCCCACCACCCGTCCGGCGCCACGATCCACGTCGCGTTCGACGACCAGGGCCGGATCGCCCAGCTCAACGGATCGATCCCGCCGCGCGGGTGAGGCCGCCATTCGGATGAGGCCGCGCGGATGAGGCCGCCACGTGGATGAAGTCGTCGCGCGGATGAAGTCGCCACGCAGACAAAGTCGCCACGCAGACAAAGTCGCCACGCAGATAAGTCGCGTGGATGAGGCCGCCGCGCGGATGAAGGATGAGGTCGCCGGCGAGCGGGGGGCCGGCCGGTGTGTTAGGGCGCGATGGCCCGCTGGACCGTCTCGCGCAGCAGTGTGCGGCGCCGGTCGTGGTCGGCGGCGGGCTCGTCGGGGGAGGCGGCGTAGGCGCGGCTCGTGGCCGACCAGGCGTCGGCCATGGCGACGATCAGGGTCAGCAGGTCGGCCGGATCGCCCGCGCGCAACCGGCCCGCCGCCTGCTCGCGGGCGACGGCCGCGAACTTGTCGGCGAGGTCGACGTCGTCGAACAGCAGTCCCACGCGGCGCTGCTCGAGACGCATCCACCCCATCAGGCGGGCGAACAGCGGCCGGCGCAGGCTCTCGTCGTACATCGCGACGGCCCAGCCCGGCAGATCTCCGGCGTCGAACGTGACCGCGTGGGCGCCCTGGGTGCGCAGATCGTCCACGACCGCGTCGAGCAGGCCTTCCTTGCTGCCGAAATACCCGTACAACTGGGCCTTGTTGGTGCGCGCGGCGGCCGTGATCCGGTCGATCCGGGCGCCGGCGATGCCGAACTCGGCGAACTCCTCGGCGGCCGCGTCGAGGATGCGGCGGCTGGTGGCGGCACCCCTGGTCGTGGTCGGTAGCTCGGGCACGGTCCCACTATACAAACAGACGAGTTAGTTTGCTTTTCGCGGAGGGCGCTCCTATCGTGGGTCGCAGACCGAATAGTTTGTCTGCCTTCGGGAGGGCCCCATGACCACCACATTTGCTTGGCAGAGCACCGGAAACTCGACCGCGCTGTCCAAGGTCACGATCGAGCGCCGCGACCTGCGTGACGACGACATCGCCGTCCAGGTCGACTTCTGCGGCGTCTGCCACAGCGACCTGCACGCTCTCCACGGCCTCACCGGCAAGCCCACGAACGGCCTGGTTCCCGGCCACGAGTTCACCGGCACGGTCACCGCCACCGGTCCGGCCGTGACCGGCTTCGCGGTCGGCGACAAGGTCGCGGTCGGCACGGTTGTCGACTCCTGCGGCGAGTGCGCGATGTGCCGCATCGGCCAGGAGAACTTCTGCTACCAGGGTCCGATCACCACGTACGGCGGCACCGACCGCATCGACGGCACGACGACGCTGGGCGCGTACAGCCGCTCGTACGTGGTCCGCTCGAAGTTCGCCTACCCCCTGCCCGCCGGCCTGGATCCAGCCGCCGCGGCCCCGCTGATGTGCGCCGGCATCACCATGTGGGAGCCCATGCGCGCCGCCGGTGTCGGTCCCGGCAGCCGCGTCGCGGTGGCCGGCCTGGGCGGCCTGGGGCACCTCGGCGTCAAGCTGGCCGTCGCCCTCGGCGCCGAAGTGACGGTCCTCAGCCGCACCGCCGACAAGGCCGCCAACGCCCGCGAGCTGGGTGCCGCCGGCCTGGTGCTGACCACCGACGAGTCGCAGATGAAGCAGGGGTTCGGCCGTTTCGACCTGATCCTCGACACGATCGCCGCCCAGCACGACTTCTCCCCGTTGCTGCGCCTGCTGACGCTGCAGGGCACGTTGAGCATCCTCGGCGCGCCGCTGGAGACCTCGGTGCGCATCATGGACCTGACGTTCGGCCGCAAGAACCTGACCTCGTCCGGCACGGGCGGCACCCGGCACACGGCGGAGCTGCTCGCCTTCGCCGCCGAGCACGCCATCACGGCCGACATCGAGCTGCTGCCGTCCGCCCGTGTCGAGGAGGCCCTGACCCGGCTGGAGAAGGGTGACGTCCGCTACCGCTTCGTCCTCGACATGTCCGACCTGGACCCTCGGTAGCGCGGTAGGACGCATTCGGTATGTCCGGAAAGCATCGACGATCATCGCTTGGTAGCTAGGGTCGGGGCCAGGAAATCCCCCCGAATCCCCCGCAGGAGGGCATCGATGCTTCTTCGACGGTTGGCGGCCGCGCTCATCGCGGTCGTCGCTCTGGCCGGCGTGCAGGTGGCCGGCGCATCACCGGCGCAGGCCGCGCCACGCGTGCTGTACTACGACGCCAGCCAGGCGCAGGAGTTCATCGCCGTGGTCAACCAGGGCGCGCAGATCTGGAACAGCCGGGCCACCAACGTGCGGCTCGAGCCGGTCCCGGCCGGGCGGACCCCGAACATCCGGGTGTACGCCGACAACGGCTGGCCCCGCGCGCAGACCACCTCGCTCGGCAACGGCCGGGTGTGGATGGGCCGCCAGGCGGTCGACCAGGGCTACTACCCGCCGCGCATCGCGGCGCACGAGCTCGGGCACATCCTCGGCCTGCCCGACCGGCGGACCGGCCTGTGTGCCGACCTGATGTCGGGCAGCAGCGCGCCCGTCTCGTGCACCAACTCCTACCCGAACGCGCGTGAGCTGGCCACGGTCGAGGCCAACTTCCGCTCGTCGGCCGCCGTGGCCCCGCAGACGTACGTCTGGCAGCCCGCCCTGGCCGGAGCCGCCGGCTAGAAAGGCGGGTCCCGGAGCCACCGGCTGGAAGGGCCGCGACCTCGCAGGAGGGGAAGTCATGCCGGCGGGCCTCGGATGCCCGTCGGCGTGGCGCCCCGCCGTGCGGTTCAGGAGGCTCGCACCAGGTGGGGCTCGAACAGGTGCGACGTGGCGTGGCCGGCGTGAGTCAGCTGACGGAACAGGGTCTCGGCGGCCGTGCGGGCCATCTCGGCCACCGGGATCTCGACGTGGTCGAGCGGAGACTCCAGCTGGCGCGCGATGGCCGACGGGCAGATCGGCACCACAGTGACGTCGTCCCGGTGGTGGCGGCGCAAGAGGCCCAGCAGCGGGGGCAGGGCGGCCTCGTGCTGCACGACCACACCGGTCAACCGGTCGAGATCGTGGGAGACCGAGCTCAGCCAGGCCTCCACCCCGGGCCAGGTGGGCTCGCAGACCCGCACCGTGCGGGGCGGACCGGGGGCGGCGGTGAAACCCGAGACCGCGTGGCGGGCGTACCCCTTGCCGGGCGGGCCGACCAGCTCGGGCGGTGACATGAGGGCCACGCCGGCGCTGCCCTGGGCGGCCAGGTGGCTCACGGCCAGCGCGGCGGCCGCGGCGAAATCGAGGTCGACGCACGGAAGGTCGGTGCCCTCCGGTGTGCCCAGCACCACGGCCGGCACGCCGGACTCCTCCAGGGTCGCGGCGCGCTGGTCGGTCTCGTCGGTGTCCATCAGGATGACGCCGTCGACCAGGTGGGAGTCGATCACCCGGCGCAGGGCGGCGGAACCGGCGGCCGGGTCGATCAGCAGGACGTCGTGGTCGCGGCCGCGCGCCACTTCCATGATGGTGTGGACGAACTGCTGGATGATCGCGGCGGTCAGGTCTTCGCAGTGGGGCGCGACCAGGCCGATCGTGCGGGTGCGGCCGGCGGCCAGGGCGCCCGCGGCCGCGTTGGGGGTGTAACCCAGATCGCGCACCGCCTGGAGCACCCGCTCGCGGGTCTCGGCGGAGATGCGGCGGCGGCCGGACAGCACGTAGGAGACGGTGCTCGCGGAGACCCCCGCGGCCCGCGCGACGTCAGCGATGCGCGCCATGAACGGATGCTAACTGTCCCGGCCGACAGTTACGCACCCTGGAGGGACAGATAGATCTTGATGTGATCGACGTCGATGCCGCACGGTGAGCCGGCGGAAAGGACCGACGAGAGGAAGCACAGTGCGGAAGACCTTCAAGCGGATGGCCGCGGCGGCCGTGGTGGGCATCGCGGCCTCGGTGGCGATCGCCGCGCCGGCCTGGGCCGTGCGGCCGGGCTGGTTCGATCTGGGCGACCCCAAGGGCATCTACGTGGTGAACGACGCCCGCACGATCACGATCGGCGAGGTCACCCTGACCTACCTCAGCGACACCCAGCAGCAGATCAAGGTGTGTGACTACAACAGCGACGGTTACTACGTGATCGGGCAGGTCAAGTCGGCCGGCGGCAGCCTGATCAGCTACCAGAGCCTCGGCGTGGGCACGGCGAACTGCTTCACCCGCACCCTCGGCTACGGGATCGCCGACTTCCGGTTCATCTGGAAGGACTACACCTCGCCCTGGTTCTCGCAGCTGCGCAACAGCTAGCCGCTCAGCGCACGCCGGATGCTGCCGATGGGGGAGTATGCGCGGCCTCCGGGAATGGTGGCGTCCGGCAGCGATGCCCCTCGTGGTGTGGCTGCTGCTGGTCATCGTGGGCACCGGCGTGCTCCTGTGGCAGCAGGACGGCAGCCGCGAGGACGTCGGCGAGCGTTTCGACGCCGGCGTGAGCACCCTGGGCGACTTCATGACGGGTGTCGCCACCGAGGCGCTCACCCGGGAACGCGTGCAGGCCGAGGCCTCTCTCGCCGACCCGGTCGTCTCGACCCGTGACTTCGAGCGCGCGGTCGCCGGATTCGGCTATCCGGCGGCCGTGCTCATCGACTCCGACGGTCGCGTGTTGCACTCGACCCCGGAGGACCCCGAAGTCATCGGCACCATCATCGGCGGCCGCTACCAGCATCTGCGGGAAGCCCTGCGCGGACGTCCCGCGGTCTCCGGCGTGGTCGACTCGGCGGCCGAGAAGATCCCGGTCGTCGCGTTCGCCGTGCCGTTCGACACCAGCGCGGGCCGCCGCGTGTTCTCCGGGGCCGTGCCGGTGCGGGCGAGCCCCCTGGCCTCGTACTTCACCAGCGCCCTGTCCCTGACCGGCGCCCGCGTGCAGCTGGTCGACACGGCCGGCAACATCGTCGCCGGAACCGAGGAGTTCACCACCAGCGCCCCCACCCTGGCCGACGAGGACGGCCCGCTCGCCGAGGCGCTGACCCGGGACGCGGACGGCCGCTATCAGGCCGACGGCCAGTGGTGGCGGTTCTCCTCGGTCGCCGTGAAGGGCACCCCGTGGCGGCTGTCCGCGACCGTGCCCGAGGACGAGCTCTTCGGCTCGCTGCGCAACACCGAGATCGCCGGCCGGGCCGCGCTGGCCGGTGCCGCCCTGGTCGGGTTCGCCGTGGTGGTGGCGGCCGGGCGGGCCCGGCGCAGCCGCCGGGACCTGCTGCTCAGCGAGCGCCGCTTCCGCAAGGTCTTCGACGGTTCCCGGATCGGCATGGTGGTGGCCGACACCGACGCCCGCTGCCTCCGGGTCAACCCGGCGGCCTGTCAGATCTTCGGCCTGCCCGAGGAGGACCTGATCGGCCGGCGGCTGTCCGACTACACCCACCCCGACGATGCCGGGCTCACCGAGGGGCCGATGCGGGACTGCCTGGCCGGCCGGATCGACGGCTTCGACCTGGACAAACGCTATCTTCGGGCGGACGGCGAGGTGATCGAAGCCAAGATCACGGCGGCGGTTCTGCGGGACGACGACAACCGGCCGCTGTACTTCGCCACCCAGATCATCGACGTCACCGAGCGCAACGCTCTCGAGCGGGACCGCGAGCGCGACCAGGCCGAACTGGCCCACCGGGCCGAGGAGCTGCAGGACGCCAACACCCACCTGGCCGACGTGATGGCGATGCTCAGCCACGACGTCCGGCAGCCCCTGGCGAAGATCGTCGGGCTGGGCGGGCTGGTCGTCGAGGAGTGGGGCGGCCTCCCCGAACACACCAAGGTCAACTATGTGCAGCGGATGACGGCGGCCGGTCACCGGGCCAACGATCTGGTCACCGACATCCTCATGCTGGCCCAGTTCGACGCCGGGGCGATGATGGCCCGGCCCGTACGCCTCGACATCTCCCACGCCGTCCGGGAGGCGGTCTCGGCCCACCACGTCGCTTCGGGCACCCCGGTCACGGTCATCGCCCCCGACGAGACGACCGGGCTGGCCGACCCCGGGCAGCTGCAGCTCATCCTGGGCAACCTGATGACCAACGCCACCAAGTACGGCCGTCCGCCGATCGAGGTGACCGTGGCCAACGCGGGGGAACAGGTCACGATCCGGGTCGCCGACCGCGGTGAGGGCGTGCCGGCCAAGTTCGTGCCGCACCTGTTCGACCGGTTCGCCCGCGCCGACTCCGGGGTGGCGACGACCACGGCGGGCACGGGTCTGGGTCTCTATCTGGTGCGTCAGCTGGCCCAGGCCGGTGGGCTCGACGTCTCGTACGAGCCCAACCAGCCCCAGGGCGCGGTCTTCACCGTGACCGTTCCGCGCATCCTGCCCGCACCCCGCATCTGGGACCCCGAGACCCAGATGGCCCGCTGATCAGAGGTTGGTCAGCCGCTCCAGCTGTTCCGGATAGCGTGCACCCTGAATGTCGATCTTCGCCGCGGCCGTGTCGAGCTCGTGCAAGTCGTCCGCGGTCAGCGTGACCTCGGCCGCTCCGATGTTCTCCTCGAGGCGCTCGATCCGGCGGGTTCCGGGGATCGGCACGATGTACGGCCGCTGGGCGAGCAGCCAGGCCAGGGCGATCTGAGCGATGGTGGCCCCCCGGTCCGCGGCGGTGCGCTGCAGCAGGTCGACCACGGCCTGGTTGGCCTCCCGCGCGTCGGCCGCGAAACGGGGGATGGTCGTCCGGATGTCACCCTCGGTGAACTGGGTGTCGGCGCTGATCGTGCCGGTCAGGAAACCCTTGCCGAGCGGGCTGTACGGCACCAGGCCGATCCCCAGCTCGTCGCACATCGGCAGGATCTCCGCCTCGGGCCGGTGCCACCACAGCGAGTACTCGTTCTGCAGCGCGGTCACCGGTTGCACGGCGTGTGCCCGGCGTACGGTCGTGGCCGCCGCCTCCGACATCCCGAAGTGGCGCACCTTGCCCGCCTCGATGAGCTCCTTGACCGCGCCCGCCACGTCTTCGATCGGCACCTCGGGGTCGACCCGGTGCTGGTAGAACAGGTCGAGCCGGTCGGTGCGCAGCCGCCGGAGCGACGCCTCGGCGACCTGCTTGATGTGTTCGGGCCGGCTGTTCAGCCCCGCCTGCCTGCCGTCGGCGTCGATCGCGAACCCGAACTTGGTGGCGATGACGACCCGGTCACGCAGCGGTTCCAGGGCCTCGCCGACCAGTTCCTCGTTCACGAACGGCCCGTACACCTCGGCGGTGTCGAAGAACGTGACGCCGAGCTCGACCGCCTGCCGCAGCAGCGCGATGTTGGCCGCGCGGTCGGGGCCGGGCCCGTAGCTCTGGCTCATGCCCATCGCCCCGAACCCCAGGGCCGAGACCTCGAGACCGTTGCCCAGAGTGCGCATCCGCATGATTCAGGTTCCTCTCAGATCCGGTTTCCCGTACGACGCTAGGCCGTTCCCGGAGCAGATGAGAGGGCCTGTCATAACCCCTAAGCGGTCGCGGCCGCCGACTGGCCGCCGCGACCACTGACGGGTCAGAGCTGGGCGAACTCCTCGTCGCTCAGCTCGATTACTGGTTGTCGGCCGCGACCACTGACGGTCAGAGCTGGGCGAACTCCTCGTCGCTCAGCTCGATTACTGATTGTCGGCCGCGACCACTGACGGTCAGAGCTGGGCGAACTCCTCGTCGCTGAGCTCGATGGCGGCGGCCGCCAGGTTCTCTTCGAGGTGGGCTGTCGAGGAGGTGCCCGGGATGGGCAGCATCACCGGGGAGCGACGCAGCAGCCAGGCCAGGGCGAGCTGGTTGAGCGACACCCCATGACGGGCGGCGGTGGCGGCGAACGCGCCGTCGGGGTCGGCCATCCCCGTGCCGGCCAGCGGATACCAGGGCAGGAAGGCGATCTTCTCCTGTTCCGCGTAGTCGACCACGTCGCCCGCCGTGCGGTTGGTGAGGTTGTAGAGGTTCTGCACCGAGGCGATCGGGGTCACGGCCTGGGCGGCCCGGATCTGGTCGACGGTGACCTCGGACAGCCCGATGTGCCGCACCTTGCCCTCGCGACGCAGCTCGGCCAGGGTGCCGACCGACTCCTCGATCGGCACCTGCGGGTCGACGCGGTGCAGCTGGAGCAGGTCGATGCGCTCCAGCCCGAGGGTGCGCAGGCTCAGTTCGGTCTGCTGGCGCAGATATTCGGGGCGGCCCACCGGGGCCCACTCGCCGGGCCGGGGACGGGTGACGCCGACCTTGGTGGCGATCACCACGTTCTCGGGGTAGGGGTGCAGGGCGCGGCGGATGAGGTCGTCGGTGACGAGCGGCCCGTACGCGTCGGCGGTGTCGATCAGCGTGACGCCCAGCTCGACCGCGCGGCGCAGCACCGCGATCGCGTTGTCCTGGTCGGCCGGCCAGCCGAAGTAGCCGGGACCGGTGAGCTGCATGACGCCGTAGCCGAGACGGCCGACGGTGAGGTCGCCGCCGATGGAGAAGGTGTTTGACATGCGTCCCACCCTGCGGCCGGGACCGGCGGCCGCCCAGACCCGGTGTTTGGTACCCCTGGCAGGGTCAGGAAACCGGCCCGGCCGCGACGCATACTTGGCCCATGACGACGCCGAAGATCGCCGGCACGCTCGGCGAGTTCCTGCAGTGGCACCGCGCCCGGGTCACCCCCGAGAAGGCCGGTCTGAGCCTCTACGGGGACCGGCGTCGCGTCGACGGCCTGCGTCGCGAGGAGCTGGCGATGCTGGCCGGGGTCAGTTCGTCGTACTACACCCGTCTCGAACAGGGGCAGTCCCGCAACGCCTCCCCGCAGGTGCTCGACGCCCTGGCCGCGGCCCTGCGGCTCGACGAGACCAGCCGTCTGCACCTGCACGCGCTCGGCGCCGACGGCACCGGCCCCCGGCGCATCCGGCGGCCCGCGGTCGAGAAGCCCGAACCGGGCCTGCTCGAGCTGCTGAACGCGCTGGGCACGGTGCCCGCGATCATCGTCGGCGCCCGCAAGGACGTGCTGGCCTGGAACCCGCTCGGCCACGCGCTGTTCGCCGGTCACCTGCCCGCCGAGGCGCCGGCCACCCCGGCCACCCGCCCCAACATCGCCAAGCTGGTCTTCCTCGACCCCGAGGTGCGGGCGCTGTTCGCCGACTGGGAGACGAAGGCCCGCGCCGACGTCGGCTGCCTGCGCCTGTTCGCGGGCCGATATCCGGACGACCCCGCCCTGGCCGAGCTGGTCGGTTCCCTGGCCGTGGCCAGCTCGGAGTTCGCCGCGATGTGGGCCGACCACCGCGTGACGGCCTGCGCGTCGTCGAGTCACGAGATGCGCCACCCGCTGGTCGGCCGGATCACGGTCACCGAGCAGGCCCTGAGCACCTCCGACACGATCGGCCAGCGCCTGGTCACGTACACGGCTCCGGCCGGTTCCCCGTCGGCCGAGGCCCTCGCCCTGCTGGCCCAGCTGGTGGGCGAGACTAAGGCGCCTGCAACCCCGGCCGTCCGTCGGGGATGACGAACGACCGGATCGTACGGATCGGGACATCGCGCCGCGTGACGGCGTCGAGGCCACGGAAGTCGGCGCGGATCCGGTCGCGGCCGATGGTCGTACGGACGTAACCCCGCCGGTCGGAATAGAACTTCAGATGCGGGTTCGTGGCACCGTTGGGGATCGCGGTCGTCGCCGTGCCGTCGGCCCGTGACGTGATCGACGTGCAGACCAGTTCGGTGCCGATCGTGCGCGACCGCGGGTTGTCGTAGTCGGCCTTCAGGTCGTTGGCCCACGCCGAATGGATGTCGCCGGTCAGCACCACCGGGTTGCGCACCTTCCGGTCGGCCCAGCCCTTCTGCAGCCGTTCCCGCGAGGCGGTATAGCCGTCCCAGTAGTCCATGGCGCCCGCGCCGCGTTTGTCCTGCCGCTGGGCGAAGAACACCTGCTGGCCGATCACGTCCCAGGTGCCCTCGTGCTTCGCCAGCCCGTCGAGCAGCCACTTCTCCTGCGCCGAGCCGGTGATGCTGCGCCCGGGCCGGTCGGCGCCGGGGCAGGCCTTCCAGACGCCGCCGCACACCTGCGGGTCGCGGAACTGCCGGGTGTCGAGCATGTGGAACGTGGCCAGCCGCCCCCACCGGATCCGCCGGTAGATCGGCAGGCTGGTGCCGGTCGGCGCCGCGCTCGGCCGCAGCGGCAGGTGCTCGTAGTAGGCGCGGTAGGCGGCGGCGTGCCGGGCGGTCCACTGGGCCGGGCTCAGCGGGGGAACGTTGTCGAGCCGGTGCGTGCCGGCGTAGTCGTTCTCGACGTCGTGGTCGTCCGGCACGACCAGCCAGGGCGCGACGGCGTGGGCGGCCTGCAGCTCGGCCTCCAGCTTGTACTGCCCGTAACGGCGCCGGTAGTCGGCCAGCGTCAGGACCTCGGGTCCCAGATGCTGCCGCGGCCGGTCGGGGCTGGGCGCGCCCTCATAGATGTAGTCGCCCAGGTGCAGGATGAGTCCCGGGTTCTCCTCGGCCATCCGCCGATAGGCCGTGAAGAAGCCGTGCTCGAAGTTCGCGCACGAGGCGAACAGCATGCTCAGGTCGGGCCCGAAGGACGTGAAGGCGGGCGCGGTGCGGGTGCGGCCGACCGGGGAGGTGTGACCCTGCGTGCGGAACCGGTAGAAGTATTCGGCGCCGGGGGCCAGCCCACCCGCGACGACGTGCACCGAGTGCGCGTCGGCCTGACGAGCGACCACATTCCCGTACGCGATGGGCCTGGCGAACGATTCTGACGTGCTGACCTGCCAGTCGACGGTGACATCGGCGCGTGACATGCCGCCCTGGCCGTCCTCGTCGAGCGGCTTCGGGGCGAGCCGGGTCCACAGCACCACGCTGTCGGGGGCCGGCTCACCCGAGGCGACACCGAGCGTGAACGGGTAGGCGGGGGCGGGCCTGGGCGCGACGACGGCGCCGAGACTGCCCAGGACGAACGTGCGGCGGCTCAGCCTCATGCCCCGAATGTGCTACGGCTCGCCCTCGACCGGGACCGGGATGCGGGCCTCTACCTCGAACGAGGCACGGTCGGCGCGGTAGACGTCGCGCGCGAACTCGATGCAGCGCCCCGCATCGTCGTACGTGTAGCGGGTCAGCAGGATGCCGGCCGAGGCGCTGCGCACCCGCAGGCGCGCGCAGGACGCGTCGTCGATGACGATCGACTGGATGGTCGCGTTCGCGCTGACCGGCACGATCCGGTATCGCAGGCGCAGCAGCTCCCAGAGCGACCCGGTCAGCGGCTGGTCGAGCAGCCCGGGCGTGAGGGCGACCGGGAAGTACGTGGTCTCCAGGGCGATCGGCTCGTCGTCGGCGAACCGCAGCCGGTGCAGCGCGTGCACCTTCTCGCCCTCGGCCAGGTCGAACGCGGCCTTGGCCGAGGTGGTGGGATCGCGGAGTTCGGCCCAGAGCAGCTGCGCGGCCGGGCGGCGACCGGCCCGGATGATCTCGTCGGAGAAGCTGCCGATGTGGAACGGCACCCGCGGCTCGGCCACGAACGTGCCCCGCGGGGGCTTGCGATAGACGTATCCCTCGCTCTCGAGCAGGGACAACGCGTGCCGGGCGGTCATGCGACTGACCCCGTACGTCTCGCTCAGCTCGCGCTCGGACGGCATCAGCGTGTGCGGCGCCAGCTTCTCACCCGTGATGCGGTCACGCAGCTCACCGGCGATCGCCACGTATCTCGGGGATGTTGCGCCACGGGAAATTTCAGTCGCCACCGTTGACAGGCTACCTCGTACGGACGATACCGTGTGGCCTCGACCACATGGTCTATACCATGCAGATAAGAGGGGAGGCGCGCATGACCGGGAGTTCTGACCGCGACGAGCTGGCGAAGTTCGGCTATCAGCCGTCGTTCGAGCGGCGGACCAGCAAGTTCGCGTCGTTCGCGGTGGCGTTCGCGTTCGTGTCGATCGCGACCGGCATCTTCACCACCTACGGCTCCGTGCTCAACTCGTCCGGCCCGCTGGGCATCTGGACGTGGCCCATCGCGGTGGTCGGTCAGCTGGCCGTGGCCTTCGTGATCGGCTCCCTGGCGTCGCGCATCCCGGTCACCGGGTACGCCTACCAGTGGACCTCCCGCCTGGCCAACCCGGTGCTGGGCTGGATCATCGGGTGGATCTCGTTCATGTTCCTGGCCGTCGTGGTGGTCGCCGTCGACTACACGGTCGCCTCCACCGTCCTGCCGGTGCTGCTCAGCTACGAGGCCACCACCGGCATCACCTGGGCCATCACCGCCGTCATCCTGATCGGCCAGGCGCTGTTGATCGGCATCTCGCAGCGCTGGACCGAGAAGGTCAACAACACCGCCGTCACCGCCGAGCTGGTCGGCATGGTGCTGCTGACCGTGCTGCTGCTGGTCGTGGCCGCGTTCCGCAGCCAGATGGACTTCGGCAACCTGTGGAGCCGGGGCGCGATCCCGGCCGAGGGCTACTGGAGCTTCGGCGACTGGACCAGCGCCGGCCCCTGGATGCTGGGCTTCCTGCTCGGCGCGTTCACCATCGTCGGCTTCGAGTCGGCGGCCAACCTGGCCGAGGAGACCAACGACCCCGAACGTGTCGTGCCGCGCGCCATGTGGCAGGCGGTCCTCGCCTCGGGCGTGCTCGGCTTCCTCTTCCTCATCGCGGTCACCCTGGCCGCCGGCGATCCGATCGCCCTGGCCGAGTCGGGCACCCCGATCGCCGACGTCATCGAGAACACCCTGGGCTCGGTCGTCAGCACCCTGCTGCTCCTGCTGGTGGTGCTGGCCATCTTCGCCTGCGGCCTGGTCATCATGCTGACCGGCACCCGCCTGACCTGGGCCATGTCCCGCGACGAGCGGTTCCCCGGCTGGAAGCAGCTCAAGCAGGTCTCGCCCCGCTACGGCACCCCGCTCAAGGCGACCATCATGTACGTGGTCCTGGCCGAGGTCATCCTGGGCCTGTTCTCCCTGTTCAGCGAGGACGCGCTGTTCACCCTGTTCGGCGCCGCGACCCTGCTGCCGGCCGTCATCTACGCGGCCACGGTCGCGCTCTATCTCGCCAAGCGCAGATCGCTGCCCGCGAACGGCAAGTTCGAGCTCGGCAAGTGGGAGGCCCCGACCCTGGTCGTGGCCGTGATCTGGCTCGTCTTCGAGCTGGCCCTGTTCCGCGACACCAGCTTCCGGGACGCCTGGCTCTACGTGCTGGCCCTGCTCGTGATCGGCGCGGTCTATCTGGTCGGGTTGCTCGCCACCCGCGGCCGTTCCGCCCTGGACATGCCCGACATGCACTCGATCGACGCCGAGCTCGACCACAAGTCTCCGACCCCCACCGACTCTTCGGCCCCCACCAACCAGAAGGCGCAGGCCTAGGAATGCACATCCTCGCTATCGACCAGGGCACGTCCGGGACCAAGGCCGTCGTCACCGACGAGACCGGCCGTGTGCTGGCGACGGCCGAGGAACCGCTGCACCCGGAATACCTCGACGGCGGCGGGGTCGAGCAGGACCCCCGGGAACTGCTCGGCTCGGTGCTCACCGCCGGTCGCCGGGCCGCCGCCGAGGCTGGGGTGCCGCTGGCCGGGGTCGCCCTGGCCAACCAGGGCGAGACCGTGCTGGCTTGGGACCGCCGGACCGGGGAACCGCTCGGGCCGGCGATCGTCTGGCAGGACCGCCGGGCGGAATCCGTCACCGCGGCCCGGTCCGGGTCGTCCGCCCGCGTTGCCGAGCTGACCGGGCTCGTCCTCGACCCGTACTTCTCGGCCCCGAAGATGCGCTGGCTGCGCGACCACCGCACCACCGGGGGCGTCGTCACCACGACCGACACCTGGCTCGTCCACCAGCTCTGCGGCGCGTTCGTCACCGACGCGTCCACCGCGAGCCGGTCCCTGCTGCTCGACCTCGACGCGGTCAGCTGGAACGCCGAACTGCTCGACCTGTTCGGGCTGGGCGGGGAGGAACTGCCCGAGATCGTCGCCAGCGACGCGGTCGTCGGGACGACCACCGCGTTCAGCGGGGAACTGCCGGTCACCGGGCTGATCGTCGACCAGCAGGCCGCCCTGCTCGCCGAGAACTGCCTCGATGCCGGGACGGCCAAATGCACGTACGGGACCGGGGCTTTTCTCCTCGCCCAGCTCGGGGATGTCGCCGCCCGCTCGAAGACCGGGCTGGCCACCTCGGTCGCGTGGCGGCTGCGCGGCGAGACCCGCTACTGCGTGGACGGTCAGGTCTACACAGCGGCCTCGGCCGTGCGCTGGCTGTGCGACCTCGGCCTGATCACCGGCGCCGACCAGCTCGACACCGTGGCCGCCGCCGACCCGGGCGGGGTGCTGTGCGTGCCCGCGCTGGCCGGCCTGGCCGCACCCTGGTGGGACGCGTCGGCCGCGGCCAGCCTGACCGGGATGACGCTGAGCACCGGCCGCGGCCACCTCGTGCGGGCCGTCCTCGACGGGATCGCGGCCCAGGTCGCGGCCCTGATCACGGTGACCGGGGACGACCTCGGCACCCCGCTGACCCGGCTGCGGGCCGACGGCGGCCTTACCCGTTCCCGGGTGCTGATGCAGGCCCAGGCCGACCTCGCGCAGCTGCCGGTCGACGTCTACCCCTCCCCGCACGCGACCGCGCTCGGCGCCGCCGCGTGCGCCCGTCTGGCCCTCGACCCCACCGTGTCGATCGCCGACGTCGTGGGTGGCTGGTCACCCGCCGCCACCTACGAGCCGGTCTGGTCGGCTGACCGGGCCGCCGAACACCTCGGACGGTGGCACACCGCCGCCCGGGCCACCCTCACCAAGGAGTCCGTGTGAACCCGCCCCCCACCTACGACGTCGCCGTGATCGGCGGCGGCATCGTCGGTGCTGCCATCGCCCGCCTGCTCGGCGGCACCTCGCTGTCCACCGTCCTCATCGAGGGCCGCGACGACGTGGGCGACGGCACCAGCAAGGCCAACACCGCCATCCTGCACACCGGATTCGACGCCACCCCGGGGACCCTCGAATCCGAGCTGGTCGCCCGGGGCTACCGGTTGCTCGGCGACTACGCGGCCGCGACCGGCATTCCGGTCGAGCGCACCGGAGCGCTGCTCGTGGCCTGGGACGACGAACAGCTGGCGGCGCTGCCGGGGTTGCGGGCCAAGGCCGAGAAGAACGGTTACCGCGAGTGCGAGCTGGTCGGGGCGGACGAGGTCTACCGCCGGGTGCCGGATCTGGGGGAGGGGGCCCTGGGCGGGCTCACCGTGCCCGGCGAGTCGATCATCTGCACGTGGACCACCAACCTCGCGCTGGCCACCGACGCGGTCACCCGCGGGGTCACGCTGCTGCGGGGGCACAGGCTTTCCGCCGTACGGGAAACCGGGTCTTTGACTCTGTTGTCTTTTGAGAACGGCGCCGAGGTCGGTGCGCGGTGGGTGGTGAATGCGGCCGGGCTTGGGGCCGACACCATCGACAAGCTTTACGGGTACGACCGGTTCACCGTCACGCCCCGGCGCGGCGAGCTGCTGGTGTTCGACAAGCTGGCCCGGCCCATGGTGCCGCTGATCGTGCTGCCGGTGCCGTCCAAGGTGGGCAAAGGGGTGCTGGTCAGCCCCACCATCTATGGCAACGTGATGCTCGGGCCCACCGCCGAGGACCTGCGTGACCGGACGGCCACCGGCACCTCGGCCGAGGGATTCGCCTTCCTGCGGTCCAAGGGTGAGGCGTTGATGCCGGCCCTGCTCCAGGAGGAGGTGACCGCGTCCTACGCCGGGTTGCGGGCCGCCATCGACCGCAACGACTACCTGATCGATCTCGACGTGCACCGCCGCTATCTGCTCGTGGGCGGGATCCGTTCGACCGGGCTGACCGCCGGGATGGCGATCGCCGAACACGTCGCCGAGCTGCTGAAAGAGGTGCTGGACCTGTCGGCCCGGCCCGACCTGCCTCCGCCGCCGCGCATGCCCAACCTGGGGGAGGCGTTCACCCGGCCCTATCAGGACGCGGCCGCCATCGAGGCCGACCCCGCGTACGGGCAGATCGTGTGCTTCTGCGAGCGGGTCACCCGGGGCGAGATCCGGGACGCGCTCGCCTCGCCGATCCCGCCGGTCGACGTCGACGGGCTGCGCCGCCGCACCCGGGCCATGAACGGCCGCTGCCAGGGCTTCTATTGCGGCGCCGAGGTGTGCGCCCTGCTCGAGAACGGTGTCGCCTGATGAATGAGCACGTCCAGGTTCTGGTCATCGGCGGCGGTCCGGCCGGGCTGTCCGCGGCGGCCGCGCTGGCGCCCCACGCCGAGGTGCTCGTGCTCGACCGGGAACGCGCGATGGGTGGCATCCCGAGGCACAGCGACCACCCCGGATACGGGATGCGCGACCTGCACCGGTTCCTGTCCGGGCCCGCGTACGCCCGTCGCCTCACCGGCCTCGCGGCGACCGCCGGTGCCCGGCTGGAGACCGAGGCGATGGTCACCGGATGGGCCGGCGACCGGGCCGCCGAAGTGACGTCGCCGCGCGGCCGCCGCACGATCACGGCCGACGCGGTGGTGCTGGCCACCGGTGCTCGCGAACGCCCCCGTCCCGCGCGGCTGATCCCCGGCGACCGTCCCGACGGCGTCTATACGACCGGCCAGCTGCAGAACCTGGTGCACCTGCACCACAAGCCGGTCGGCAAGCGCGCGGTCGTGATCGGGTCGGAGCTGGTGAGCTGGTCGGCGGTGCTGACACTGCGGGAGGCGGGCTGCCGGACGGTGCTGATGACCAGCTCGTACGACCGGCCGGAGGCGTACGCGGCGTTCCACGGGCCGGGTCGGGTGGCGTTGCGGGTGCCGGTGCGTACGGGAACCCGGGTCGTCGCGATCCACGGCAAGGGACGGGTCACCGGGGTCGACATCGAGGACATGGCCACGGGCCGCCGTCGCCGCGTCGCCTGCGACACCGTGATCACAACCGGGGACTGGATTCCCGACCATGAGCTGGCGCGGTTGGCCGGCCTGACCATCGACCCCGGAACCCTGGGCCCCCGGGTCGATGCCGCGCTCCGGACCAGCCACCCGGGTGTGTTCGCGGCCGGGAACCTGCTGCACCCGGTCGACACGGCCGACGTGGCCGCCCTCGACGGCCGGCACGTGACCCGGGCCGTGCTGGACCATCTCGCCGGGTCGACTGACGCCCGGTTGCCGGGCGTGACAGTGGTGGCCGATGCGCCACTGAGCTGGGTCGCGCCGCAGGTGGTCGCGCCGGGTGGCGCCGGCCCTTCACGGGGCCGCTTCCTGGCGTGGAGCTCGGCCTATCAGCGGTTGCCCACCGTCATCGCGGTGCAGGACGGTCGCATGGTCGGCTCGGTGCGGGTCGCGTGGCCGGCCGCACCCGGGCGGGTGTTCCGCATCCCCTTCACCGTGGTGCGAGGCGCCGACCCGGCGGGCGGCCCGGTGCACCTGCGTCTGGCCGGTGCCGAGAAGTCATCGCCCGGCCTCCGATAGCCCGGCCAGGTTCCGGCGGGCAGTCGCGGTCTCCGGGTGCTCGGGACCGAGCACCCGCAACATGTCGGGGAGAAGCTGTTCATAAGCGGCGACGGCACCGGTCACGTCGCCGCCGCGTCCTGTCCAGTAGGCCAGGGTGCTGCGGGTCGCAAGGGTGTGGGGGTGGTCCGGGCCAAGGATCCGGAGCTGGTCGGGCAGCAGCTGCCGGAACCTCGCCACGGCCGCCGTCGCATCACCGATCACGCCCCGCGATCGCGCGACCTCGTGCCGGACCGCGAGCGTCTCCGGATGGTCGGGGCCGAGGACCCGCAGGAAGTCGGGCAGCAGCGCGTCGAACGTGGCTGCCGACCGCGCCGGCTCGCCCACACGGCCCTGCCAGTAGGCCAGGTTGCTGCGGGTCGCAAGCGTGTGGGGATGGTCGGGGCCGAGTACGCGGAGCTGGTCGGGAAGCAGTTGCTCGAACCCCCGGGCGGCGGCGTACGGATCGCCGGTCGCACCTCGCCATCGGGCCAGCTCGTGCCGAGCGGCCAGAGTCTCCGGGTAGTCGGGACCGAGGACCCGTTCGAGATCGGGGAGCAGCTGGTCGAAGGCGCTGACCGCCTTGCCGAACTGACCGGCTTTGCCGTGCCAGTAGGCCAGGTTGCTGCGGGTCGCAAGTGTCTGCGGATGGTCGGGGCCGAGCACCCGCAGCTGGTCGGGCAGTAGCCGTTCGAACTCGGCGGTGGCTCCGGCCGGGTCGCCCATCGCCCCGCGCCAGCGGGCGATCTCGTGCCGGGCCGTCAGCGTCTCGGGGTGGTCGGTGCCGAGTATCCGCAGGAGGTCCGGCATGAGCTCGGTGAACAGTTCCGCGGCCAGTGCGGGGTCGCCGGCCTGCCCGCGCCATCTAGCCAGGTTGCTCCGCGTTCCCAGGGTATGCGGGTGGTCGGGGCCGAGCACCCGCAGCCGGTCGGCGAGCAGTTCGTGGAACGCCGCCGCGGCCGAACCGGGGTCGCCGGCTTCCCCACGCCAGTAGGCGAAGTTGCCGCGTGTCGCGAGCGTGTGCGGATGGTCGGGCCCCAGCACGCGTAACTGGTCGGCCAGCAGCTGGGCGAACCCGGCCGCCGCACCGCTCGGATCGCCCGCGGTGCCCCGCCAGCGGGCGATCTCGTGGCGGGCGGCAAGGGTCTCCGGGTGGTCGGCGCCCAGCACGCGTACCAGGTCGGGGAGGAGAGTTTCGAACGCCGCAACGGCCCCGCGGTAGGCGCCGGCCTTGCCCTGCCAGTAGGCAAGATTGCTGCGGGTGGTGAGAGTGTCGGGGTGGTCCGGGCCTTGGATGCGGCTACGGTCGCCGAGCAGCCGCTGGAAAGCCGCGGCAGCTCCGTTGGGGTTGCCGGCGGCACCCTGCCATCGAGCGACGTTGTGCTTCGCGGCGAGAGTCTCCGGATGGTCGGCGCCGAGCACCCGGAGGAAGTCGGGCACAAGGTGTTCGAATGCGGCGGCGGCGCCTCCGGGGTCGCCGGCGTGCCCGCTCCAGCGGGCCAGATTGCTGCGGGCGGAAAGGGTGGCGGGGTCGTCGGGTCCGAGAATCCGGAGGCGGTCACGGAGCAGTTGCTCGAAGGCCAGAGCGGCGCCCCGCGGATCTCCGGCCTTGCCTTGCCAGAAGGCCAGATGGTGCCGCACGGCCAGGGTGTCAGGATGATCAGCGCCCAGCTGTGCCGTCGACGCGGTGACGAGTTGGGCGAAGTGCCGCCGGGCGGTGATGACGAGTCCCAGCTCACCGAGGCTGGCTCCGGCCCGGAACAGCACGCGGTGAGCCTGGCTCCGCCCGTCGGGTGCCCGCCACAGAGCTGGACCGGCGACGGTGTTCAGGACAGCGGTGTTCGCCCGCAGCAGCTGGCCCAGACGCGCCTTGTCCGGGGAGCTCTCGATGGCGGGCCACAACTCGACCAGAGCGTCGGCCGCGGTGATCGCGGCGGTCTGCCGGTGCTGTTCGGGGGTGCTCTCCCGGATGGTCCTCTGCACGAGGGCATGCACCCGCAGCAGCCCGTCGTCAGCGTCGGCGAGGCCGAGACGGTGGAGGGTCCGGACGGCATCGTGCACGTCGTCGGTGTCGGTGCTCCGGTGCCGGTGCGGCCGGTAGAGCGCGAATGCCGCGCGGGTGGTGAACAGACCGGCCGGAATGCCGTTCGGGTCGAGCACGGCGGCTATCTGCAACAGCCGGTCGGCCAGGCCGTCCGTATCGGCGTTCGCGAGTTCGACCGACACCGTCCACGTGGCCGTGACCGGACGCCGCTGTCCGTCCGGCCGCACCCGGGGGCTCATCTCCAGGAGCCGGCGCCGGGCCAGGCGGGTGCGATAGTCCGCGCAGGTGAGATCCTGATCGCGGATGTACGTCGCCGCCTGGGCCAGCGCGAGCGGCAGATAGCCGAGATCGGCCGCCAACTGCCCGGCTTCCTCGACCCGGTGCGGAGAGGCGCCGAGCTGCCGGTTCAGATAGGAGACGGCCTCCTCGGCGGCGAACACGCCCACGTCCACGAGAGACCGGCCGGACAGCAGGGCGGCGTCGCGGCGGCGGGTGGTCACGACCGTACGGCCGTACGGGGTGTCGGGTGGCCACAGCTCGGACAGGTCCATGGGATCGGTGACGTCATCCAGGACGATCAGCCATGGTCGATCGGTGCCGGCCAACCATGCCAGCAGACGACCTGCGGCCAATCCGAGGTCGGGGTCTTCCACGCCGGTGATGTCGGCGCCGGTGCGGGCGAACGTGGTCAGGATTCCGGCGCGGGTGCCCGCTGTCACCCACATGAGCAGGTCGATCCGCCGGGCCAGCCACATCTGCTCGGCCAGGTGGGCCGCGAGCTGTGTCTTCCCGACGCCACCCAGCCCCGCCAGCACCTGACACACCACGGCCGTGCCGCCGGCGTCGACCGCCTCGGCCAGCTCGTCGTCGACCGGGCGCGGCTGGCGGCCGGCCGCCAGCCTGGGCACCACGCCGACGCGGTAGGGCCAGCGGACGGGACTGCGGCCGCCGATCGTGACCGGAGCGTAGAAAGTCCCGACCGCGCCGGACACTTCCTGGACGGTCAGGGCGGGCGTGGGTGAACGACCGCCGGCAGTCGTCGCCTCTACTCGGCTGCCGGTGCTGTCGGGGGGAGTTGGGTGCGCTGATCAAAGGTTATGGGCCCGCTGAACTCGCCGACGGCGCCGTGATTGGTGTCGACGTTGATGGTCGTCCGGGATGCCCGGGAGGCTCGGGCCGCCGTGAGCAGCTCCTGCGCCGTGGTGAGCACCTGGCTGTCGGCGGCAGCACCGGACTCGTTGAGGTCGTCGCCGATGCGGGCCCGCCAGACGCCGGGTTCGGTCTCTTCGGCGTCGAGTTCGCGGCGGGCCGCATCGCGCCCGGTGAACCGGCGTCGCAGAAGGGCCTTGAGCAGATCGTAGGCATCCTTCACGGCGTCGGACGCCGTACCCGAGACACCGGCGGCGGCGCCGGCCGCGAGTGCGGTCACGATCGTGGTGATCTCGTCCACCGGCGGGCTACCTCCAGCGACCAGGTTGCCCGGATCCCACGGGCCTCCGCTCCACATTAGGGCCACATCGGTGACGCCGGAGCTGCGGACCGTGCCGAGTTCGGATTCACCCGAGAGGGTGGGTCAGCGGGACAGCGGGGTCTCGGTCCCGATGCGGGAGAGCTTGTCCGGGTTGCGGACGTAGTACAGGGCAACGATCCGGCCGCCCTCGACGCGGGCGGTCATGACGCCGTCGAGGGCGCCGTCCAGGTACGTCGTCATGGCGAAGCCGCCGTTGATCGTGGCCGGCTCCATTGTCATGCGGTCGGCGACACGGGAGAAGCCGCCCTGCATGAGCCGGGCTACCTTGTCCGCGCCGGCGATCGGGCGCTGGACGGCCTGTTTCACGCCGCCGCCGTCGGCTATCAGCACCACGTCGGGGGCCAGCACGTCGAGCATGCCCTGGAGGTCGCCGGTTTCGAGCGCGCGCCGGAACGACTCCAGGGCGGCGCGCGTCTCGGCGACGGTGACGGCCTCGCGCGGCCGCCGGGCGTCGACGTGTTTGCGGGCGCGGTGCGCGATCTGCCGTACGGCGGCCGGGGTCTTGCCGACCGCAGCGGCGATCTCGTCGTAGCCGAACGCGAACGCCTCCCGCAGCACGAACACCGCACGTTCGGTCGGCGACAGCGTCTCCAGCACCAGCATGAGGGCGATCGACACGCTCTCGGCGAGCTCCGCGTCCTCGGCCACGTCGGGCGCGGTGAGCAACGGCTCGGGGAGCCACGAACCGACGTACGACTCCTTGCGCCGCCGCATCGTGCGCAGCCGGTTCAGCGCCTGGCGGGTGGTCACCCGGACCAGGAACGCGCGGGGATCCCGTACGGACGGGAACTCGATTTTGATCCACTGCAGCCACGTCTCCTGGAGCACGTCCTCGGCGTCGGCGGCCGAGCCCAGCATCTCGTAGGCCACCGTGAAGAGCAGGTTCCGGTGCGCGACGAAGGCTTCGGTGTGCTGCTCGCTCATGCCGGCAGCCGTCCCCAGGCGACGAACGCGGCGATCGTCAGATAGATCACGTTGAGCAGGACGAACCGGTCGAGGCCACCGCGTCGGTAGTGGGTGATCATGGCGCCGATCATCAGCAGCACCCAGCAGCCGGCCGTCACCGCGACCATCCCGGGCGCGATGCCGGTGAGCGCGGGCAGGATCAGGCCGGCCGCGGCCAGGAGTTCGAGCACACCCAGAGTCTTCACGAAACCGGGGCTCACGTCCGCGGTCCATTCCCCGCCGTGCTGCGCGGCCAGGCGTTCCCGGCGTACGAACGTCTTCGTCACACCGCCGGTCAGCGCCACCGCCGCCAGCAGTCCCGCGGCGATCCACAGCGCGACATTCATCGAGATCCTCCTCCGTTTGTACGGGGTACGACCTCAAGTCACCGCGCGGGCCGGAATTGTGACGGGGGCGGTCAGGAGGGCATCAGGGCGTCCACGATGGCCCGCAGGGGACCGGTCAGATCGTCGGCGGTGGCCTCGCTCAGGGGTTCGACGCCGACCGCGGAGCGCAGCACGGCCACGCCGACGCCGAGGGCGACCAGCAGCTCGGCGCGCAGCAGGGCGTCCGGGGCCGGGCCGAGGGCGTCGACGATGCGCTGGGCGGCGCCCTCCAGGGCCTCGCGCCGCCGGGCCGTCACCGATTCGTCGCCGGAGGCCCGCAGCAGCATGAGGACGGGATGTTCGCCGAACTCGGGCCACGTGTCGGCCGACAGTTGCCGGCTCAGGGCCTCGGCGAACGCGGCCCGGTCGGACGGGACGTCGGTGAGCAGGCGCGGCGAGGCGGCCAGCGCGGCCTTGAACAGGCCCTCCTTCGAGCCGAAGTAGCGCTTGATCAGGGCCAGGTTGACGCCCGCGTCGGCGGCCACGTCGCGCAGGGTGGTGCCCTCGTAGCCGGCCCGGGTGAACCTGTCCCGGGCGGCTTCGAGCAGGGCCTGGCGGGTGGCGGCGGCGTTCCGGGGGCGCATGCGGGCAGTCTAAGTCATCAGCTGTTGACACGCCCCGGGGCATAAGTAATCATGTGATGACTCTTGATGCTGCAGGTGCGGCCGGCTCGGGCTTCGTGGCACGTGCGGCCGGCTCGGGCTTCGCGGCGCGCGTGGTTGGCTTCAGGGAGGTGGGCGATGACGAGGGCCCTGCTGGTGATGGATGTGCAGGAAGCGGTGGTGGCCCGCTATCCGGACCCGGAGTATCTGCCGCGGCTGGCCGAGGCGATCGCGGCGGCGCGGGCCGGGGGCGTTCCGGTGGTCTACGTGACGGTCGGCTTCCGCGACGGGGCGCCCGAGGTCAGCGGAGACAACCGGATGTTCGGGCGGCTGCGTGGCATGCCGGCCCGCCCGAACCCGATCCACCCCGACGTGGCACCGCTCGACGGGGATGTCGTGGTCGTCAAGCGGCGGGTCAGCGCGTTCACCGGGAGCGATCTCGAGGTGGTGTTGCGGGCTCAGGGCGTACGGGAGCTGGTGTTGACCGGAATCGCGACCAGCGGCGTCGTCCTGTCGACCCTGCGCGAGGCCGCCGACCGCGATTTTGTCGTGACCGTCCTGGCCGACGGCTGCCTGGACAACGACCCCGAGGTGCACCGGGTGCTCACCGAGAAGGTCTTCCCGGCCCAGGCCACCGTCACGACCGTCGCCGCCTGGGCCGCCTCGCTCACTTCCGCCGAGGGCAGTCCGCTTACTTGAGGAACCCCGTCACGACGCCGATGACCAGCATCGCCAGCGCCACCAGGGCGTACACGATCAGGAGCCTCCGGCCCTGTTCCTTGTCCTTGATGCGGTCCCGCCCGTGATCCCAGTTGTCCATTCCGGCCCCCGTCTCTCAGATCGAAGCCAGTGGATTGTAGGGCGGGCCGCGTCGGGGCCGTCGAGGGGCCAAGGCTGCGGACGGCTCAGACCCCACTCCGGCGGAGGCCCGGTTCCAACACGCGCCGGTCGACGCGGATGTGCCCGGCCCTGTGCATGGTGGCGCCGGGCGAGCCGGACCTCCGCAGCAGCTATAAGAACGGCCTCAGGGCGTGACGACCCGGCCGCCGAGTGAGACGACCAGCTTGCCGTCGCTCGCGAACGACCAAGTGAGCGAACCGCTCATGGTCGAGCAGCGCGAACCGTTCGTTCCGCTCCAGAACTGGTTCGAACTGTCGCTGTTGCCGACAATCTTGTCGTTCGAACCGCTCGCGAAACGACACGACGTGTTGCTGCGGAACACCGACGTGCCGCCGTCGAACGAGAAGTTGCGCTCGGTGTTGTCGATGCTCACGTTGTTCGAAACGCTCATCGTGCCCAGGTTCCGGTTGTACGTGAACCCGTGCTTGCCGTTCTTGTACGCGATGTTGCGCCGGATCGTGTGGTTGACGCCGATGTCCTCGCCGCCCAGCTTGTAGCCGTTGCGGTCGCCCGCGCCGGCCTGGCCGCCGTTCGACAGGGTCCCGTTGTTGTAGGCGAGCGAGTCCTCGATGGTGACCGGTCCGATCGGGCCGGTGTCCGTCTTGGTGTAGAGGTCCCACCCGTCGTCGATGTTGTTGTGAGACACCGCGTACCGGAATGTGTTGCCGCTGCCGACCGTCAGCTTGGCCGCGAACCCGTCCGCGTCCTCACCGTCCGA
Source organism: Paractinoplanes ovalisporus (assembly GCF_016834655.1). Lineage (GTDB taxonomy): Bacteria > Actinomycetota > Actinomycetes > Mycobacteriales > Micromonosporaceae > Actinoplanes > Actinoplanes ovalisporus. Next base: position 194,943 of record NZ_JAENHP010000001.1, on the reverse strand, counting down.
GTCGGCGTTGTCGTGCGATTCCGCGCTCAGCACGAGGTTGTTCGCCGGCCACTGGCTGTTCGGCGTGTCCGAGGCGATGCGCGAGATCTGCAACCCGCTGTCCCGGTTGAAACGCGTGACCGTACGCTCGAAGATGTTGTTGCTGCCGCCCACGAAGATGCCGTTGTCGCCGGCGCGTTCGACCACGATCCCGTACACGTGCCAATAGTTGCCGTTCACCGCGAGCCCACGGTTGGCCGGGTCTTCGGCCTGGGCCGCGAAATTCAGGATCGGCACTTCCCCCGCGTACGCGGTGAGCTTCTTCCGCGCGCTCGACGTGCCGTTGTTTCCGGCCGCGATCGTGACCGTCTGCGCGAACGAATAGGTGCCGCCGCGCAGATAGATGGTCCCGCCGGCCGCGACCCGCGTGATCGCACTGGCCAGGGTGGTCGGGTTGGACAGCGAGCCGTCGGCCGAGGCGCTGCCGTTGGGCGCCACGTAGAGGGCGCCGCTGGTGGGCGGAGGAGTGGTCGTGGGTGGCGTCGTGGGTGGTGTGGTCGGCGGCGTCGTGGGTGGCGTGGTCGGGGGAGTCGTCGGGGTGGTGGTGCCCCCGTCGTCCACGACCACGTCGTCGAAGCGCCCGGCGGCCGACTCGGTGAGCAGGCCGATCCGTCCGGCCGCGATCGACGTGTCGGTGGCCGAGCCCACGCTGGTCCCGTTCACCGTGCCGCTGATCGTGCTGCCGCTGACGGTGAGCCGCAGCGTGTACCAGGTGCTGGTCGAGATGGTCTGGCTGAGGCCGCCCAGCACGGCGATCGCGCTGCCGTTCATGGCCTCCAGCTGGACCCGGTTGGCCCCGGTCAGCGACAGCCGGTACATCTTGGTGGCCCCCGCGGCCCGGGCCGTCAACGCGACCACGCCGGCGGTGGAACCGAACGCGGTCGCCTTGACCCGGGCCTGCACGGAATAGTTGGTCCAGCCGGTGTCGCCGGCGAACTGGCGGGCCCGTTCACTGCCGGTGTCCGACTGTTGCAAGGCCTGCGACCCGTCGGAGACGACCGACCAGGTGCCGCCCGACTTGGACCAGCCGCTCGACCCGGACTCGAAATCGGCGGAGAACACGGTGGCCGCCTCGGCGGTGGCGACCGAGACGATCAGCCCGGCCGTGACCAGGCCGGCGACACCGCCGGCGAGCAGCCCACGGCGGGCGTGCGGGGAGGGTGACATGGACAATTCTCCTTGACGCAAATGGACGACCGGCGCCGCGCGAGGAGAATGACCTCTGCAAATATTGACGGCGAATTTGCAGTCGTCCGGGACGGTGATACCGAACTGCAGAATTGCACCGTGAATATACGGCGGTCAATAAATTCCATTTGCAGGTTTGTTGCAGCGCCGCCCGCGAGCAGACCGGTGTCCGCTTGCGCGTTTCGACGCGCGAGCAGGCCGGTGTCCGTTCGTGCATGCCGGTGCTTCGGCGAGCGAGCAGGCTGGTGTTCGTTGCGTGCAAGGTGGCGCTTCAGTGCGCGAGGGCCCGGGCGGGTTGGTGTTCGTTGCGTGCAAACCGGCGCTTCGGCGCGCGAGAGCCGGGCGGGCTGGTGTTCGTTGCGTGCAAAGCCGCGCTTCGGTGCGCGAGAGTGGGGCGTGCCGGTGTTCGTTGCGCTCAGAGCGGCGCTCGGCACGCGCGCGAACGGGGGCGGTGTTCGTTGCGCGCAAACCGACGCTGGCTTCGGTGGACGTGCGGGCCTAGTCTCGGCCCGTGCAGGTAGCGGTCCTGGGCCCCACCCGCGTCACGCGCGCGGGTGAACTGGTCACGCTCGGAGCACCCAAACATCGCGCACTTCTGGCCGCCCTCGCGCTGCACGGTCAGCGGGAAGCGCGCGCCGAAACGCTCATCGGCCTGCTCTGGGGTGACAACGCCCCGCCCGCCGCCGCGGCCGCGCTGCAGACCTACGTCGCTCACCTGCGCCGCGCCCTGGAACCCGGGCGCCCGGCCCGCGCCCCGGCCACCGTCCTGCTCACCACCGGTCAGGGCTACCGCTTGACCATCCCGGGCGACGCCGAGCAGTTCACCCGCCTGATCGAACAGTCACATCGCTCACTCGGCACCGCCGAACCGCCCGACGAACGCGCGACGACCGAACTGCGGCAGATGCGCGAAATGCTCGACCGTGCGCTCGCGTTGTGGGCCGGAACCCCGTACGCGGACCTGCCCGACAGCGACCCGGTCACCGCCGAGCGGGCCCGCCTGAGCGAACTGCGCGTCGTCGCCGTCGAGGACCGCGCACTCGTCCGTCTGGCGCTCGGCGAACATTCCGCCGTCGCCGCCGAACTGGCCGCGCTCGCCGCCGAACATCCGCTGCGTGAGTCGATCTGCGCGCTACGCGTCCGGGCCCACACCCGCGCCGGTCATCAGGGCCGCGCGCTCGAGTTGCTGCGCGAGATGCGCCGCCGTCTCGACGACGAGCTGGGCATCGAACCCGGCCCGGCCCTGCAGGCCCTGGAGACGGCCGTCCTGAGGCAACAGGCTTTCCCCGTACGCCCGAAGCCCGCCCCCACCCGCGAAACGCCCCTGATCGGTCGCGAGGCCGAACTGTCCGAACTGGACCAGATCCTCGCGCACGCCGCCACCGGCGCCCTGTCCGCCGCCCTGCTCACCGGCGAACCCGGCATCGGCAAGACCCGTCTGGCCCGGGCCGTCACCGACCACGCCACCACCCGCGGATTCGCCGTCGGGGTCGGCCGATGCTCCCAGGACGAGGGCGCCCCGCCGCTCTGGCCGTGGGCCGCGATCCTCCGCGACCTCGACGAGCCGGGCCTGTCCGCGCAACTGCTCACCGGCACCTGGGACAACCAGTTCGCGCTCTGGCACAAGGTGACCGAGACCCTGATCGAGGCCGCCACCCGGCGCCCGTTGCTGATCGTCCTCGACGACCTGCACTGGGCCGACCCGTCGAGCCTCAAACTGCTCCGCCACCTGATCGCCGGCGCCGCGGGCCGCATGGCCGTCCTCGGCACCCGCCGCTCCCGCCCCGAACCGGCCGGCGCCCTGGCCGACGTGCTCGAAGCCCTGGCCCGCCACGGCACCACCCGCATCGACCTCGCGGGCCTGGCCGAGCCCGAGGTCCGCGCCCTCGTCCGGGCCGTCGCCGGCCGGGAGACGCGCGACGGCGAGGCCGCGGCCCTGCGCGACCGCACCGGCGGCAACGCCTTCCTGCTCACCGAACTGGCCCGGCTGGACACCGCCGGAGCCGTGCCGGCCGCGGTCACCGACGTCGTCGCCGCCCGCTCGGCCCAGCTGCCCGACCCCACCCGCGAGCTGCTGCGTCTCGCCTCGGTGATCGGCCGCGACTTCGACCTGGCCCTGCTGGCCGCGGTCACCGGCGAGCATCCCGAAGACGTCCTCGACCAGCTCGACCCCGCCCTCGCCGAGGGGTTGGTGGCCGAGACCGCCCCCGAGGAGTTCCGCTTCTCCCACGCCCTGGTCCGCGACGCCGTGCACGACGGCATTCCGCTCACCCGGCGGGCCCGCCGGCACGCGGCGGTGGCGGCGAAAGTCACCGACCCGGCCCGGGCCGCCCGGCACTGGCTCGAAGCGGGACCCCGGCACGCCCGCGACGCCTGGCTGGCCTGCGCGGCGGCGGCCCGCCGGGCCACGGCCGTGCACGCCTGGGAGGAGGCGGCCGGGCTGCTCGCGGCCGCGATCGCCGTCCAGGCCGACGATCCCGCGGTGACCGGCCCGGAGCGGTACGCCGTCCTGATGGACCGGGCCACCGCCTGCGGGCAGGGCGGCGACCTCGATGGCCTCGACGCCGCTCAGGTGGCCGCGGTGGCCGTGGCCGCCGGACTGGGCGACGTCAACGCCGAGGCCCGGGCCGCGATCGCCGCCGTCGGGGCCGCGGTCTGGCTGCCCCGGCCGCATCTCACCGTGCACCCGACCATGCCGGCCGCGCTGCGCGGGGTGCTGCGCCGCCTGCCCGCGGCCGACACCGAGCTGCGCTGCCAGGTGATGCTCGCGCTCGCCGTCGAGCTGTATTTCGCCGACGCCCCCGAGGAGCGCCGGGCCCTCGTCGAGCAGGGCCTCGCACTGGCCCGGCGCCTCGGCGACCCGGCGTTGCTCGACTGGGCGTGCACGGTGGCGTGGCAGGCGATCTGGCGACCGTCCACTGCGGAGCAACGATGGGCGCTCGCGCAGGAGGCCCTGGACGCGGCCACCCGCAGCGGCGACCGGATGCGCGAGGTGACCGTTCGCACGCTGGTCGCGATCAGCGCGCAGGAGACCGGGCGCATCGACGAGATGGACGAGGCGATCACCCGCGCCCGGGCCGATGCCGAGCGCTACCGGCTCGCCGCCCCGCTGGTCGCGCTCGGGTGGCTGGAGATGCCGTGGCTGGCTCTGCGCGGACGGTTCGCCGAGGCCGAGAAGCTGTTCGCCGAGACCGACGACCTGATGTCGCGCACCTCGATGCCCCAGGCCCGGGAGAGCGCGGCCGGTTCGGCCCTGCTGCTGCGGATGCTCCGCGGCGAGGGCGGAGCCGAGATGGCCGGGCAGTTGCAGGCCCTGGCCCCGCACAGTCGCCTGCCCCTGGACTCGAGCATCGTGATGCTGTTGCTGCGGGCGGGGCAGGTGGACGAGGCCCGGGCCTGGCGAGCCGACCACGGGCTCGGGCTCGACCACCCGGAGGACTGGTACACGCTGGTCAACCTGTGCCAGGCGGCGGAGGCGACGGCCGGGTTGGGTGATCCGGCGCTGGCGGCCGAGGTCTATCAGAGGCTTTCCCCGTACGCCGGGAGACCGTGCTCGGCGGGCGGCGCGGTCGGGCAGCCGCCCGTCGACGCGTACCTGGCCATGGCGGCCGCCGCGGCGGGGGAACGTGAGGTGGCGGCCCGGCATGCGCGCGACGCCCTCGAGTTGTGTGAGCGGTGGCGCATCCCGCTGGTGGCCGAGTGGATCCGGCGTACGGGAATGCAGTCTTCTTCTGCTTGAGGAGCCGCTGCGGTCATGCGTACGGGAATGCAGTCTTCTCCTGCCTGGGGGAGCCGCTGCGGTCATGCGTACGGGAATGCAGTCTTCTCCCGCCTGAGGAAGCCGCCGCGGGTCAGGCGCCACAGCACGGCCAGCACCGGACCGGCCAGAGTGAGCAGCCGCTTCTGTGCGTCGGCGGGCAACTCGTGCATCACCCACGGCACCGCGGTCATCGATTCGCGGAACGTGTACTCGCCCTTCGCGCTCTTCTTCTCGACGACCTCCCACTCGGCCGTCGTCAGATGCTGCTGCACCAGCACGAGCGCCTCGGTCTCCTCGTGCGCGAGATGCCGGCTGAGCCGTTCCGCCGCCGCCACGACGCGGATCTCGAGCGACCGCCGTACGTCCTCGTCCGGTCCCGCCGCCAGCTTCGCGAACCCGGCGCCGCACGCCTCGAGCAGCGGGTCGATCTCGCCGTGCTCGGCCTCCATCGCCTCCAGGGTCGCGCGGCCGGCGGCGTCCACCCGGTCGAGCAGAACCGGCCAGATCGAGGCGTCCTCAATGGTGTGATGGTGGTGCAGGAACGTGCCGAACAGTTTCCACCGTTCATCGAGTGCGCGCCAGGTGTTCGTTTCGTGCGCGGGTGTGTTCGCCACCGCCGCCGCGAACGCGCGCAGATCCCGGCGGAACGCGTGGTGGATGAGGAACATGCCGGTGAGGTCATTGGGCCCGTCCGGCGCCGCGGCCTGACCGGGAAGCATCAACTGCTGTGTCATCGTCATGTCCCGCAGCGTGCGCGCGCCCGCTTGAGAGCCACTGAAGACCGGCCTTCAGCCGTTTGCAAGCGCCCCGGCCGACCCTGCGAGCATGGATTCACTCATCGACGCGTACCGCACCTGCGAACTGCTGACCGTCAGCCGCGACGGCACACCCATCGCCTGGCCCACGATCGGCATCCGCCGCCCCGACGGCACCTTCCTCATCAGCACTTCGATCGGCTTGCCGCAGAAGGCTTTCAACGTACGGCGGGACGGGCGCGTCGCCGTGCTCTTCTCCGACCCCACGGCCAGCGGCCTCGACGCGCCGGAGCAGGTGCTCATGCAGGGCACCGCCACCTGCCCCGACGAACTCGTCACGACACCGGGCCCGTGGGCCGACCTGTGGCTGCGCATCCGCCGTCTCCAGCCGTCGTCGACCTATCACCGGGTGCCCGGCCTGCGCCGGTTCATGGACTGGTACTACATGCGCCTGCTCATCACGGTCACCCCGGCGCGGACCGCGCTTCTACCGCCCTACCGGCCTTCCCGGGCGCCCGAGCCGATCGGCGACACGGCCTTTCCCGCCGTACAGCGGATGTCCGGCTTCGGCGGCGCGGTGCTGAGCGCGTACGACGCGGACGGGTTGCCGACCATGCGGCGCGTGCACCCGGCGGCCGTGGACGGCATGTTCGTCTTCGAGGCCGGCGAGGAGACGGCTCCGGGCCGGGCGAGCCTGCTCTGGCACAGCCATGACGACAAGGTCGACTCGTTGAAGGCCTTCGTGGTCGCCGGCGATCTGACCAGGTCGGGCTCGACGTGGAAGCTGACCCCGTCCCGGTACGTGTCCACCGCCGACCGGATGGGCCCGGTCACCATGGTCCGCACGATCCGGGGCCTGCGCCGGACCGCGGCCCGCTATCTGACCCGGCGCGACCTGACCCGGCCGGCGATCGCGTGGGACGCCTTCATCAGGACCGAGCGGGCCGCGGCGGAACGGGGCGATCGCGTGCCTCGATGAGGTCAGCTTCGTGGTCTTCGCGTCGGTCGTGGTCTTCACGGAACTCGAAGCGCCGGCGCTGCCGCCCCGCGTCGCGCGCAGTGCGGCCCGATTAGCCCTGGCTCGACCCGATCAGCCCGGGCTCGACCCGATCAGCCCGGCTCGACCCGATCAGCCCGGGCTCGACCCGATCAGCCCTGGCGGCGTCGAAGCGACCCAGAAAGTCCAGATCCGATTCCCGTACGGCCGGTGCGGTCGACCGCGACCGCAACCACCGCCGCGCCCCGCTTGTTGAACGTCACCGGCATGCGCCGTACGTCTTGTCGCCGGTCCTATGGTGACGGGATGAGGTTCGATCAGCACACGCTGGTTCTGCTGGTGCGCCCGCCGGACGCGCCCGACCTGAGCGACGCCGAGGCCGACGCGCTGCAGGACGCGCACCTCGCGTTCCGGGCCGGCCTGCGCGACCAGGGTTACCTGCTCGGCGGGGGACCGCTCACCGACCAGGACGACGAACGCCTGCGCGGCATCTCGGTGATGGCCACCGACCCCGCCACGGCGCGCGAGCTGTGCAGTGCCGACCCCGCGGTGCGGGCGGGTCGCCTGGCCGTACAGGTGATGACCTGGATGGTGCCGGCCGGCAACCTCCGCTTCGAGAACGTGCCCGCGCCCCGCTCGATGGCCGAGGCCCAGGCCGACGATTAGCGCCGGTCGCGCAGCCCCGGCCTGGCCGCGCCGCATTGTCGGGCGGTTGCTCGTTGCTGGAGCCGGCCGACGCCGATTCGCGGGTGACGGCCGTAAACCGCGCTTCAGCATCGGGAGCCGGGCCTCCACGCGCCCGTTGCTCGGTTTGTGCAGCTGCCAGGACAGGTGGCGTCGAGCCCGGTGCTCGCGACTGCGTGTGTGTCCTCCACGGCCCCGCCGCGCTCCCACCCCCGGCTACCAGTCTTTGCAGCTGCCGGGACAGGTGGCGTCGGGCCCGGGGTTCGCGACCGCGTGTGTGTCGTTGGCCGGGTGAGGTCCGCTAGGAGTTGTGGTGGCGGGGGCGGTCGGAGAGACGGTGTTCGGCCATGTGGAGCGCCTCGGTGACCAGACGCTGGACGTGCTCGTCGGGCAGCGCGTAGACAGCCCGGCGGCCGTCGCGGCGCATCGCCACCAGGCCGGCCAGGCGGAGCTTGGCGAGGTGTTGCGAAACGGCCGGGCGGGCCGCACCCACGGCGGAGGTGAGCGTCGTGACGTCGTGCTCGCCATCGAGCAGAACCGCCGCCAGCCGGAGCCGGGTCGGGTCGCCGAGCAACGACAGGGCCGTGGCAGCTGCCTCGATCACGTTGTCGCGTAGCGCGCGTTTCTGCAGGTCATTGGCATCTGCAACGTTGTCGCGTGCGTACATGAGCACATAATATGGCCGGTGATCGGAATCCGACCACCCTGAGGAACGCTCCGATGACCGAGCACCACCACACCGCCCATCACAGCCACGCCCACACCCACGACCGCAGCCCCGAGCACGATCAAGGCCACGAACACGATCACGGGCGCGGGCTGTGGCATCGGGTGGGGCATCTGGTTCGGCCGCACTCCCATGACAGCGCGGACAAGGTGGACTCCGCGCTCGAGGCGTCCCGGGAAGGGCTGCGCGCGCTCTGGATCTCGCTGGCCGGGCTGGGCGTGACCGCGCTGCTGCAGGCGTTCATCGTGGTCTTCTCGGGCTCGGTCGCGCTGCTCGGCGACACGCTGCACAACGTGGCGGACGCGCTGACGGCCGTTCCGCTGGGCATCGCTTTCCTGCTCGGGCGGCGAGCGGCAACCCGGGCCTACACGTACGGGTTCGGGCGGGCCGAGGATCTGGCCGGTGTCATCATCGTGCTGGTCATCGCCGGGTCGGCGGTCGCGGCCGGCTGGTTCGCGGTCGACCGTCTGGTGAACCCCCGGGCCATGACCCACCTGCCCTGGGTGTTCGCGGCCGGGGTCGTCGGGTTCATCGGCAACGAGATCGTCGCCCGCTACCGGATCACCGTGGGCCGGCGGATCGGCTCGGCTGCCCTGGTCGCCGACGGCCTGCACGCGCGGACCGACGGCTTCACCTCTCTGGCCGTCGTGCTGGCGGCGGGCGGCGCCGGGCTCGGCTGGGGCTGGGCCGACCCGGTCGTCGGCCTGGCCATCACGGTGGCGATCGCCTTCGTCCTCAAGGACGCGGCCCGCGAGGTCTACCACCGCCTGATGGACCGAGTCGACCCCGACCTGGTCGACCGGGCCGAGGAGGCGCTGCGCGGCGTGACCGGCGTACGCGACGTCTCGAACCTGAAGCTCCGCTGGATCGGCCACCGCATGCACGCCGAGGCCGCCATCACCGTCGCCGCCGACCTGACCCTGCTGGCCGCCCACGAAATCGCCGCCGACGCCGAGCATCAGCTGACCCACCAGGTGCCCAAGCTGGCCGGCGCCACCGTGCACGTCGACCCCGAGAGCCATCCGGGCGACCACTGCCACTCCGAGCTCTCCCACGAACGCCGCGACCGCTTGGCCGCCGCCACGCCCTGACGGGCTGCCCGCAAAGTTCGGCTGTTCGTGGTTGTTCGCAGTGCCCAGCCGTACCTGGTGTTCGGTTGCTCGTCGCGCTCAGCTGTTTCTGGTGTTCGGTTGTTCGCGGCGCTCAGTTGTTCGCAGCGGCCGGTTTGTTCGCGGTGTTCGGTTGTTCGCGCCGCTCAGTTGTTCGCGGTGCTCGGTTGCGCGCGGTGTTCGGTTGTTCGTGCCGCTCAGTTGTTCGCGGTGCTCGGTTGCGCGCGGTGTTCGGTTGTTCGTGCCGCTCAGTTGTTCGCGGTGCTCGGTTGCGCGCGGTGTTCGGTTGTTCGCGGCGCTCAGTCGTTCGCAGCGGCCGGTTTGTTCGCGGTGTTCGGTTGTTCGCGGCGCTCAGTTGATCGCGCAGGCTGATTGTTCGCGGTGTTCGGTTGCGCGCGGCGCTCGTCTGTGCGCGGCGGGCGGTCGTTTGTGGCGCTCGCTTGATCGCGGCGGGCGGTCGCATCGCGCCGACGACGAGCATGATCCGGGCCGGTCGGGGCTGGGCCGCGCTGTCTGTTGCGCGCGAGCGACGACGCCGGCGTGGCGGATTCGGTGGCCAAGGGTGGGGGCCACCGCACGCCGGCGTCGTCGCGGCGTGGAAATGCCGGCCGGCGCCCGGCGGGGACGACCCCGGCAAGCCGGGCCTTTCCGGGGGCCCGGACCAACGGATTTTCAGGCCCGTCGATGGCCTCCATACTGTGTCGAGCACCGTCCGATGTCAACAACTTCCGGAAAGTTAGCGGTAGTTGGATGGTCGCGCTGCGTACAGATTCGCAGCTCGAAGACGTTGCTTGCCATGTGCGTCCGAGTTGCGGCCGGACCACCGTACGAGGGAATTCGGAAGTTTCGGAGTTTGGTCGGACGTTTGGAGGTGGCCGTCTGATCTTGCCGAAGCCCCGATAGGATCGCGTCACCATGTTCGGAATGCCGCTGCTGGAACAGCATGTTCGTCCCGACTTCCGCAAGACGGTGGTGTTCGGGCTGATCGCGCTTGTCGCGCTGATCGTCGGAAGCCAGATCGGGAACGTCAATTCGATCGAACTGCGCGATCGTCTGGTGGCGTACGGATGCGCGTTGGTGGTCGCGGTGGGCGGCGTGCTCGCCAGTCGCACCGCCGCGCGCGAAGTGCACCGGGTCACGCAGGCGCGGGCCGGAGATGCCGCCGCGACTCCGCTACGCCTGGTGGTGCTGCTCGGCGGCTATCTGATCGCCGTGTTCGCGGTGTGCGACCTGCTGGGCGTCGGCCTCGAACATCTGCTCGTGGGCGGCGCGGTCACCGGCGTCATCCTTGGTCTGGCCGCGCAGCCGGTGCTGAGCAATCTGTTCGCGGGCCTGGTGCTCATGTTCGCCCGGCCGTACATCCCGGGTCAGCAGGTGCGCGTCCTGTCCGGCGCGATCGGCGGCCCGCACTACGGAACGATCATCTCGGCCGGGCTGCTCTACACGGTGCTCGAGACGTCCGAGGGGCCGCTGAACATCCCCAACTCGGCGCTGCTGGCCTCGGCGGTCGGCCCGTCCGACGGCGAACCCGACGACCGTCCGGCCGACCCGGGCGACCCGGTCACGCCCGACCACGACGCGGCCGCCCTGGCCGCCGCCACCGCGATCGCCGAGACCGCTGACGACGCCAACCGCAAACAGAACGACGACGCCTGACAACAGAACGACGACGCCTGACAACAAAGCGACGACGCCTGAGAACAGAACGACGACGCCGGACACTGGCGCGCACCAGGCATGCTTGATCTGTGCGACTGATCCTGAACATCCTCTGGTTCATCTTCGGCAGCGGCTTCGTGCTCGCGATCGGCTACGGGTTGGCCGCCCTCATCTGCTTCGTGCTGATCGTGACGATCCCGTTCGGCATCGCCTCGTTGCGGCTCGCCGTGTATTCGTTGTGGCCGTTCGGGCGCACCGTGGTCAGCCGCCCCGGCGTCGGCGTGGCGTCCGGCATCGGCAACATCATCTGGGTCGTCGTGGCCGGCTGGTGGCTGGCCCTGACGCACATCCTGGCCGGTATCGCCCTGTGCGTGACCATCATCGGCATCCCGTTCGGCATCGCGAACTTCAAGCTGGTCCCGGTGGCCTTCTGGCCCCTCGGCCGAGAAATCGTCGAACTCGACGATTAGTTCCCGGCCACGGGCCGGTCTGACCGGCATGCGCAACGTTGTGCTCTACACCCTCATGTCCCTGGACGGCGTGGCCGAAAGCCCCGACAACTTCGTGTCCGAGTTCGACGAGGAAATGCACGCCAACCTCGGCGAGGTCATCGGATCGCAGGACGCCGTGCTGCTCGGCCGCGCCCAGTACGACGAATGGGCGCCCTACTGGCCGACATCGGATATGCAGCCGTTCGCCGATTTCATCAACAGCGTTCCCAAATACGTCTTCACGTCGTCACCGCTCACCGGAGCGTGGGCGGAATCGGCCGTGCTGACGTCGCTCGACGCCGTACGGGAGCTCAAAGCGCAGCCCGGCGGCGACATCGGCGTCCACGGAAGCATCACCCTCGCCCGGGCGATGCTGGCGGCCGGGCTGATCGACCGGATCAGCCTGGTCGTCTACCCGGTGGTCGCCGGCCGCGGACGCAAGTTGTTCGATGAGGACGGTCGAACGCGCAAACTTGGCCTGATTCGCTCACAGTCGACCTCCTCGGGCGGGCTCCTGCTCGACTACGAGGTGACCCGGTAACGGGCGTCACGCGTGACCCCGGACACCGGAACGCGGCGCTCGCGCCCCGGCCGGGGCCCTGTTCATCGCCGGGTTCGGCGCCGCCGGTTACGCGACGCGCCGCGACCTGTCCGTTCTTGCGCGTTACGCGTTCTGGGCGCTCGTTGCGCTCATCGGCTTCAACATCGTGCTCATTTTCGTGAACATCCCGGACGGCGCGCTCATCTACGCGATCCTCGGCCTGGTCATCTTCGCGGTGCTGACCATGGTCGACTTCCAACGCCTGCGCCGCAACACCGACGTGACCTCGGCGCCGCTGCTGGCCGCGTCCATCTTCCTCGACATCCTGAACGTCTTCCTGTCCGTCTTCAGCGGCCGCTCCGACAACCGCTGACGTGTCCGCGGGGGTCGGCAGCTGCCTCTCAGCCGGCCCGGCCCAAGGTCACAGTACGGGATCCGGGCGCGAAGTCACGGAAGGACTGGTGCCAGGACTCGCCGGGCCAGTAGTACGTCACACGGCCCTCGATGGGCTGGTAGCGGGCGGTGTAGAGCGTTCTTGACCCCTGCTCGTCGACGGATCGGTAAAGCGGCGGCTTCAGCATCGCCGCCACATCATCGGCGCCCGCGGCGCGGATGGCTCGCAGCCGCTCCTGCGTCCGCATGGCCCGTTCCTGTTCGTCGGTCACCGGCAGGTGCTGGTGATTGGCGGCGCAGTCGTCCGGTGCCACCGTCGGCGAGATGTCCGGCCCCACGAACACCGTCATCGCCTTGGTGGGATCGACCAGGGTGAGGTTCTGGGGGACGGCGACCGGCAGGGACCGCAGCCGGTCGACCGCCTCATCGACGGTGTCGCACGTCTCCAGCAGGTAGCGCACGAGGATGAGAATGGCGAAGCCGCGTCCGTAGACGGAACGTCCGCCCCAGGTGAGCGAGACCGCGAGACCGGCGTCGTTCATCCCGTCCAGCAGCCCCCACAGCATGTCCTGCATCCCGATCACGGGCCGCAGGAAGCAGGAGGAGGCGATGGTCCCTTCGCACTGGTCGGGCCGTAGGTCGTAGTTGCGCAGCAGAGTGCCGTTCCGGCCGATCTGGGTGCAGCCCGCCGAGAACGGCCGCAGTGCCGCGTGGGTGAGGAAGGTTTCCGCCTCGGACCGGTCGAGTTGGGCGGCCAGGCGGTCCAGAACCGGGACCAGTTCCGGCATGTGCGCACGGAACAGCGCCCCAACCCGATCTGCGCCCTCCGGAGTCCGGCCCTCCTCGGTCAGCAGGCCCTCCATCTCGTGCCAGAGGCCCCGGGCGTAGGCGGCCCACCGCCCGTCGAGGCCGTCGCCGACCTCGATCGCCCGGAAGGTCTTGCGCGGTTGCCGCACGACTGCCACTCCCTGCGAGGATCGGATGGGGTAACCGCAACCTAGCCAATGGGGCAGGGATTCACCAGGCGGCCTCCGTCGGCGACGCCGGATGGCCAGGATCAAAACGTTCCCGTGTACGGCGTTGTCGGGTCACCGGGCAGCCGACGCGTTGAGCGGGGTCGTGCGCGTGCGACGTGGCGCACCGGTTGGCGGCGGTCTGTGCGTGTTGTGCGCGTGTGTTGTCGTGTCGCCGGGCGGCTGTCGGTCTGAAAAGGCGGCCCGCTACTGCGGTTGCAAGGCGGGCGACGGGGTGTGGCCGGGAGCGATCGATGCCTGCACGACCAGGGCCGCCGCGCCGATGGCGGCTGCGTCTCGGGGCTGGGCCGAGAGCTCGACGACGATCTCGTGACGGTGCCGGGCGTGGGCCCGCGCGGACAGGTGCTCGCGGAGGCGGCGGGCGTAGATGGAACCGGCCACGGCCATTCCGGGGCCGGTCAGCACCAGGCGGCCCAGGTCGAGCAGGTTCACCATCGACGTCACGGCCACGGCCAGGTGGGCGGCGGCCTGGTCGACCAGCTCGAACGCCTCGGGATCACCGTTCACGGCGGCGCGCGCCACCGCGTCGTACGCGCTGGACAGGGAACCCGCCAAGCGCAAGCGGGACGACAGCGCGGGATGCTCGCGCGCGGCCGCGACGGTGGCGGCCATGGAGGCGTACCGCTCGACACAGCCGACGTTGCCGCAGGGGCACGGCCTACCGTCGTACGCGATGGAAAGGTGTCCCAGCTCCCCGGCGTCGAAGCTGGCGCCGCGGAACAGCGCGCCCCCGAAGACCAGGCCGGCGCCTATGCCGGTGGACAGGTAGACGCTGCCGAACGACTGGTCGCGGGAGACCCGGCGGCTCCAGAACTCGCCCAGCGCCGCGGCGGCCGCGTCGTTCTCGACCAGGACGGGGATGCCCAGCCGTTCGGCCAGCACCGCGCCCAGGTCGGGGGCGACCCGGTCGGCCGGGGCGACGACGGCCAGCCCCTCGATGCGGCCGCGGGGAAGGTCCAGCCCGGACGTGAAGTCTTCGAAACGCGACTGCAGCCGGTCGTCCCCGCGCGGAACGACCTCGCGGCCCACCACCCCGCCGGTGAGGTCGATCGCCACGCACGTCACGGATTCGGCGCCGATCTGGAAACCGATGCCGAACCGGTTGGCCGGGTTGATGGACAGCAGTTTGCGCGGGGCGCCCCGCACCGAGTCGGCCGAACCGGTCTCGTGGATGACCCCGTCGGCGATCAGGTCGCGCACGATGCCGGAGATGGACGGCTGGGTGAGCCCCGTCAGTTCGGCCAGTTCGACCCGGCTGATCGCAGTGGCCGACCGGACCACGTCGACGACGAGGGCGCGGCTGCCCGGCCCGGCCGCGGGCGCTTCACGTCGTGCCATGGAGTGTCGTCCTTGTCTTGTCCGGCTGCTCAGGCGCTACCGTACCTGGGTGACACAGCCTCAGCGGCGGGTCGGCCTGGTTCTCGCGCGTGCGTCGCGGGTGCTGGGCGAGGAGCCGTACTACCACGAGTTTCTCGAAGGTCTCGAACGTGTGCTCACCCCGGCCGGCGTGTCGGTGCTGGTGCAGGTGGTGACCGACCGCGAGGCCGAGAGCGCCGTCTATGAACGCTGGGCCGCCGAGGGCCGCGTCGACGGGGTCGTGCTGGTCGACCTGGCCCCCGACGACGAACGGGTCGCCCTGGTCGGCCGGCTCGAGCTGCCCGCGGTGGTGCTGGGCGCGCCGTCGACCGCGTCCGGGTTGCCGACGGTGTGGACGGACGACGCCGGATTCGCGCAGGAGGCCGTCCGTTTCCTGGCCGACCGCGGTCACGTGGTGATCGGGCACATCAGCGGCCCGCTCACCTTCGCTCACACCCAGTTGCGTCAGATGGGTGCGGAGACCGAGGCCGACGTACGCGGGGTGACCCTGCTGCGCGCCGAGGGCGATTACTCGTACGAGTCGGGCCGCGCCGCCCTCGCGGGACTGCTGCCGCAGCATCCCACCGCCATCATGTGCGACAACGACCTGATGGCGCTCGCTGTGCTGGACGAGCTGCGCGACCGTGGCATGGCGGTCCCCGGTGACGTATCGGTGGTCGCCTGGGACGACTCGGCTCTGTGCCAGCTGGCGACACCCCCGCTGTCGGCGATGAGTCACGACGTGGGCCGGATCGGCGAGCTGGCCGGGGGAGCGCTGCTCGACGCCATGGCCGGAAAGCCGCCCGAGGTGTACGAGGCCCCGGCCGCTCACATCGTGGCCCGAGCCAGCACGAACTGACCGGCCCGCACCGGCCGGCAGGGGGCCGGGGCCAACCCTGCCGACCGCATCCCAGTTGGGTGTGGGCGTATCACGGTTGGGTGAGCGTGTGGCGGGTCGGCTGAGCGTTCTGGCGGTTGGGTGAGCGTGTGGCGGGTCGGCTGAGCGCTCTGGCGGCGGGGCGGGCGTGTGGCGGGTTGGCTGAGCGTTCTGGCGGTTGGGTGAGCGTTCGGCGGGTCGGCTGAGCGCTCTGACGGTTGGGCGAGCGTGCGGCGGGTCGGCCGGCGGTCCGACGACCGAGCGGGCGAGGGTGGCTCTCGAAGGGGCGCGCGTCGTCGTCGAGGCCGCGGCGATCATGGATCTGAACTGGGCTTTTGACCCCGGGGGCGCCCCCCGATTCCAGTCTGGCAGGGAGAGGCGATCTCTGCTGTCCTGGCTGTGGACAGAGCGGAACTGTGGATATCGCTGACCTCCGATGCGCGGCTCAGATGGCCACGGCGCGCGATTCCGACGAGACGTATCGCGGATCCGATGACCACTTAAATTATTAATCTAAGCTTGACATGGCCGCAACGACGCACGCATGCTGGGCGCTCGACGGGCGAGGAAGCATCCGCCCGCCTCGATACCAAACTGAGCGAACGGACAGCGACATGGTCGATAGACGGCACTTCCTGGGGCTGGGCCTGGCCACGGCGCTCGCCCTCACGGCCGGGTGCACGGGCGGCGCGGGCAGCGACGACGCCGGCGCGGGTGGCGAGATCACCGGCGAGATCACGGTGCTGACCAACCGCACCGACCTGGCCGAGACGGCCCTCCCCGCGTACGGGAAGGAATTTGAATCGAAGTATCCGGGGACGAAGGTCAGCTTCGAGGCCGTCACCAACTACGAGGGCGACGTCACCACCCAGCTCAGCTCGGGTGACTACGGCGATGTGCTGCTCATTCCCAACACCGTCGCCGTCGATCAACTGGGGCAGTTCTTCGAGCCGCTGGGCGGGGTCGAGCAGCTCAAGTCGAAGTACCGGTTCGTCGACGAGAAGGCGTACGACGGGCAGGTCTACGGTCTGTCGATCGGTGGCGTGGCCAACGGGCTCGTCGTCAACAAGCGGATCTGGCAGCAGGCCGGCGTGACCGTCCCACCCAAGACGCCCGACGAGTTCCTGGCCGGGCTGGCCGCCGTGAAGAAGACCGGGGCGGTGCCGTTCTACACGAACTACAAGGACGGCTGGCCGCTCAGTTTCTTCAACAGCCAGCGCGCGATTCTGGCCGATCCGGCCGTCAACGACAAGTTCCCGACCGATCCCGCACCCTGGCAGCCCGGCAAGCTCGAGTACGTCACCGACGGTCTCCTGTTCGACATCGTGCACGGCGGTCTGAACGAGAAGGACCCGCTCACGACGAACTGGGAAGGCTCCAAGCCGATGATTGCCACCGGCAAGGTCGCCACCATGCTGCTCGGTTCGTGGGCGGTGCCGCAGATGAAGGACGCGGCCAGGGCGGCCGGCGCGAACCCGGACGACATCGCGTTCTGGCCGTTCCCCTACCAGACCGGCGGCAAGTTCCATTCGCGCATCGAGGGCGACTACAAAGCGGCGGTTTCGCGCAGTTCGAACAACAAAGCGACAGCCCGCGCATGGCTGGACTGGTTCGTGAACGAGTCCGGGTTCGCGAACGATCAGGAGGCCATCCCGCCCGCGATCGGTCAGCCGCTGCCCGCGTCGCTCAAGGCCTTCCAGGACACCGGGGTCGAGCTCGTCGAACTGCCCGCGGCCACCACGTACGCGGGTAAGGAGGACGAGATCATCAAGGAGTCCGAGATCGACCTGACCGGCAACATCTACCGGCAGAAGCTGGTCGACATCGCGCGCGGGGCGGCCAAGGGCAGCAAGGAGTCGTACTTCGCCGAGCTGAACAAGCGCTGGGGTGAGGCGCAGTCCCGGGTCATGGGATGACGGCGCTGCTCGACCGGCGTCCCACGACGGTCAAAGGCCCGGTTCCCGTACGACGTACGCGCCGCATACCGAAACACTGGCTGTATCTGGCGCCCGCGCTCATTCTGCTCATCACGTTCACGTACGTGCCGGTCGGCAACATGGTCTGGTACAGCTTCCACAAGTGGGACGGCCTCGACCCGGTGATGGACCCGGTCGGCTGGGACAACTACGTACGCGTGTTCACCGACGAACGGTACTGGCACGTCTTCCTGATCAGCCTGTACTACTTCGTCGCGTCGTTCGCGCAGATCGCGATCGCCCTGTACTTCGCGGTCGTCCTGTCGTTCAGCACCCGGTTCCGCAACCTGTTCAAGGGCATCCTGTTCTTCCCGTACCTGCTCAACGGTGTCGCCGTCGGGTTCGTCTTCCTCTACCTGTTCCAGCCCGGCGGCACCCTCGACAGCGTGCTGAGCGCGGTCGGCCTGGGTGATCAGGCCCGGTTGTGGCTGGGCGACCCGGACATCGCGAACATCTCGCTGGCCGGCACGTCGGTGTGGCGTTTCACCGGCTTGAGTTTCGTGCTGTTCCTCGGTGCGATCCAGTCGATCCCGAACGAGATCTACGAGGCGGCCGACCTGGACGGCGCCAACCGCTGGCACCAGTTCCGTTACATCATCGCCCCCGGCATCCGCCGCATCATCAGCCTGAGCTTCATCCTGGCCATCTCGGGCAGCCTGGCCGTCTTCGAGATCCCGTTCATCATGACCGGCGGCGCGAACGGCACCCGCACGTTCGTGATCCAGGCCTACGAGACGGCGTTCCAGTTCCGCCAGATCGGCCTGGCCTCCGCCATGGCCGTGGTGCTGCTGCTGATCGTCCTGCTGATCACGTGGATCCAGCGCCGACTGATCCCCGACGACGAGGTGAGCCTGTCATGACCGTGGAAGCCGGCAGACCCGACGACGAGGTGAGCCTGTCGTGACCGTACGAGCCGGCAAACCCAGCCCTGTCGTAGCCCGCCGACTTGGCGCGGCCGGAAAGTACGCGAGTCTGATCGTCGCGTCGGCGATAGTGCTCGTACCGCTCATCGTCGTGTTGTTCGCCGCGTTCAAAACGCGCACCGAATACAGCACGACCGGACCGCTCACCCCACCGCGCGACTGGTTCAACCTCGACAACTTCGCGACCGCCTGGTCCAAGGGGCACATGCTCCGCGGCTTCTGGAACACCACCGTCATCCTGGTGATCTCCCTGACCGGCACGGTGTTCGTCGGCACGCTTGCGGCGTACGCGATCAGCCGCTTCTCGTTCGCTCTCAAGCGCGTGGTGCTCGGCCTGTTCCTGGTCGCCGCGCTCGTGCCCGGCGTGACCACCCAGGTCGCGACCTACCAGATCGTCAAGTCGATGGACCTGGTCAACACCCCGTGGGCCGCGATCGTGCTGTTCCTCGGCACGGACATCGTCTCGATCTACATCTTCATCCAGTTCATGGCGTCCATCCCGCGCAGCCTGGACGAGGCCGCCGTGATCGACGGCGCCGGCCGGTTCACCGTCTACCGCCGGATCATCCTGCCGCTGATGCGCCCCGCGATCGCCACCGTCGTGATCATCAAGGGCATCGCGATCTACAACGAGTTCTACATCCCGTTCCTCTATCTGCGCTCGCCCGACCTCAACGTCATCTCGACCGCGCTGTTCCGCTTCAAGGGCCCGTACGGCGCGCAGTGGGAGACGATCGCCGCCTGCACGATGATCGTCATCCTCCCCACGGTCGTCGTCTTCCTGCTGCTGCAGCGCTTCATCTACAACGGCGTGACCGCCGGAGCCACGAAATGAGCACTCACACCGACCGCGCTCCCGCTGGAGCCTCGAAATGAGCATTCGCACTGACCGCGCTCCCGCTGGAGCCTCGAGCGGAATGAGCAATCGCATGAGCAGAATCGAGCAGTCGCTGGCCGGCCCGTGGACACTCGGCGGGCCACCGGGGGAGATCCCGGCGACCGTGCCCGGATGTGTGCACACCGACCTGCTCGCGGCCGGCAAGATCGTCGACCCGTTCCTGGGCGAGAACGAGAAGGCGGTCGACTGGGTCGGCCGCGCGAACTGGGTCTACTCGCGCGACATCAGCTGGGACGGGCCGCGCGCCGACCGCCTCGAGCTGGTCTTCGACGGCCTCGACACGGTGGCCGACATCGAACTCGACGGGGTGGTGCTCGGCTCGACCCGCAACATGCACCGCGGCTACCGGTTCGACGTGACCGGGCTGCTGAGCGACGGGCCCAAACCCTTGCGCGTACGGTTCACCTCCGCCTACACCGAGGCTGAGCGACTGCAGGCGCAACTCGGGGCACGGCCGAACGCGTATCCGGAGCCGTTCAACTTCGTGCGCAAGATGGCGTGCAGCTTCGGCTGGGACTGGGGACCGACCCTGGTCACGGCGGGCATCTGGCGCGGTGTGCGTCTGGAGGGCTGGAGCACAGCGCGGCTCAGCGAGGTCAAAACCCTTCCCACGTACGCCGGAGGGCGCGGCCACCTCGACCTGAACGTCTCGATCGAACGCGCACAAACGCGCGAGGAGTGTGCACAAACGCGCGAGGAGGCGGGTGCGCAAACACGCGAACTGCGGATGCGGGTTCTGCTCGACGGGCGGCCGCTCTACGACGGCCCGTACGCGGAAACGCTCGGTCTCGACGCCGGAAACGTGCAGCCGTGGAACCCGCGGGGCTATGGAAACGCTCACCTGTACGCGTTGACCGTTCTGCTGCTCGACGGCGACACCGAACTGGACCGCTGGGAACGTCGCACCGGGTTCCGCGGCGTGCGCATCGACCAGACCGACGGACAGTTCGTCTTCCATGTGAACGGCGAACCGGTGCTCGTGAAGGGCGTCAACTGGATCCCCGACGACATCTTCCCGTCCCGGATGACGCGCGAACGGTACGCGCTGCGGCTGGGCCAGGCCGCGGCCGCCGGCGTCAACCTGGTGCGCGTCTGGGGTGGCGGCATCTATGAGAACCGCGACTTCTACGAGGTGTGCGACGAGCTCGGCCTGATGGTGTGGCAGGACTTCCTGTTCGCCTGCGCGTGCTATCCCGAGGAGGAACCGCTGCACTCCGAGGTGGTGGCCGAGGCGCGCGAGAACGTCGTCCGGCTGTCCCCGCACCCGAGCCTGGTCGCCTGGAACGGCAACAACGAGAACCTCTGGCTGCACGGCGCTGACAACTGGGCCGAGCGACCGGGCGGCGACCTGAGCTGGGGCGAGACGTACTACCTGAAGACGCTGCCCGACATCGTGGCCACGCTCGACCCGACCCGGCCCTACATGGCCGGCAGCCCCTGGTCGGGCTCGTGGGAGATCGAACCCAACTCGGCCGAGGCCGGCACGTTCCACTCGTGGGACGTCTGGAACCGTGAGGACTACACGCACTACCGCGATTCCACGCCGCGGTTCGTGGCCGAGTTCGGCTGGCAGGCGCCGCCGGCCTGGCGCACTCTGCGCGAGGCGGTCACCGACGAACCGCTGCGGCCCGACTCGCCGGGTGTTCTGCACCACCAGAAGGCCATCGACGGCAACGACAAACTCGCGCGCGGCCTGGACGCTCACTTTCCCGCACCGACGAGCACCGAGGCGTGGCACTTCCTGACGCAGCTCAATCAGGTTCGCGCGGTACGGACCGGGATCGCGCACTGGCGGTCGTACTGGCCGCACACCGCCGGGACCATTCTGTGGCAGCTCAACGATCTGTGGCCGGTCATCTCGTGGGCGGCGATCGACGGCGCCGGCCGGTACAAGCCGCTCTGGTTCGAAACGCGCAACCTGTACGCGGAACGCGCACTGACCGTGCAGCCCCGGGACGGCGGACTGGTCGTTGTGCTCCTGAACGACCACGCAAAACCGTGGACGGAAACTGTTCGGATTGCGCGAATGGACAACCGCGGCGTGGAACTGGCCGTGTTCGAAACGGTCGTCGAGGTGGCGGCGCGGTCGAATGCGCTCATCCCGGTCCCGGACGACCTGACGACGGACGGCGCGAACACCTCGGATGTGCTTGTCGCGCGGGCTTCCGCCGTACGGGACCTGTGGTTCTTCACTGATTTTGATCTGGACGATCCGGGGCTGGACGTGACCGTCGACGTGGTGGCGGACGGCCTCGATGTGCACGTGCGGGTGGGCGGCCTGGCCCGGGACGTGCTGCTGCAACCCGACCGCCTGCATCCCGGCGCCACCGTCGACCAGGGGTTCGTCACGTTGCTTCCGGGTGAGACAACCACTTTCCGCGTACGTGGTGTGGCCGCGCTCGACCCTGATCTGATCCGCGCGCCGTGGGTCCTCACCGACCTCGCCACGGTCCTGCGGAGATAGGCCCTGATCCGTCCGCGTGGCGGTTCCTCACCGGCCTCGCCACGGTCCTGCGGAGATAGGCCCTGATCCGTCCGCGCGGCGGTTCCTCACCGACCTTGCCACGGTCCTGCGGACATAGACCCCGATCCGTCCGCGCGGCGGTTCCTCACCGGCCTCGCGACAGTTCTGCAGACGTAAACCCCGATCCGTCCGCGCGGCGGTTCCTCACCGGCCTCGCGACAGTCCTGCGGAGATAGACCCCCGATCCGTCCGCGCGGCGGCTCCTCACGAGTCCCGCGGATGCAGACCCCCCGTCCCCCAACGGAAGGAACATCCCCATGAAGATCCCCCGACCGGCTCTCGCCGTCGGCGCCGTCACGGTGCTGCTCGGCGTGGGCATGGTCCACCAGGCCACGGACGCCTCGGCGTTCGCGGCCACCCCGAAGAGCACGGTCATCAACTATCTGCGGACGATCAGCGGCACCTCGATCGTCTCCGGCCAGCACAACAAGGAACCAGCCAGCGCGCCCGGCGCCTACACCCAGCAGGTGCACGACGTGACCGGGCAGTGGCCGGGTCTGTGGGGCGGCGACATGATGTTCCGCTCCGACGATGTGAACAACCGGCAGCGCGTGATCGATCAGGCCAAGACGGAATGGCGCAACGGATCGCTCGTCGCGCTCACCTGGCATGCGTGTTCGCCCACGGTCGGACGCACATGTGAGTTCGAAGGCGGCGTCAAGACGCGCATCTCGGACAGCCAGTTCCAGCAGGTGGTCACCGGCGGCACCGCGCTCAACCAGACGTGGCGCAGCCGGATGGCCGAGGTCGTGCCCTACCTGCGGCAGCTCAAGGACGCGGGCGTGCCGGTGCTGTGGCGCCCGTTCCACGAGATGAACGAGACCTGGAACTGGTGGGGCGGCCGCCCCGGCGCCAACGGCGGTTCGAAGATCTTCCAGCAGATGAAGGACTACTTCGACAGCCAGGGCCTGGACAACCTGATCTGGGTCTGGAACGTGCAGGACAACCCGGCCGGCGGCTGGTCGCAGTACTACCCGGGCAGCAACTACGTCGACGTGGTGTCGCTCGACGTCTGGTACAAGGGGCTGCCGTCCACGTCGGACTATCAACAGATCCAGTCGATCGCGGCCGGCAAGCCGATCGCCATCGCCGAGATGGGCAAGATGCCGACCGGCGCGCTGCTCACCTCGCAGACGCGCTGGGCGTACTTCATGCTCTGGTCCGAACAGCTGCGCGGCCAGAACTCGAACGCCGAGATCCAGGCCGCCTACTTCCACCCGAGGGTCCTGAACCAGGGCGAGGTCCGTTTCTGACCTCCTGACCGTGCGTGGGCGCGCCCGATATTGGGGAGCGCCCACGCACACGGGATCGTTACGGTCGGCGGATGTTCGAGCAGATGGTGGCGGAAGCCGTAGAGGTGCCTTTGACGGGCTGGGATTTCCGATGGCTCGAGGGGCGTGCGTCGGGGTCGGCTCCGAGCTGGTCCTATCCCGAGCTGGCGGCCGAGCTGGTGGGTGACTGCGCGAGTCTGATCGATGTCGACACCGGCGGTGGCGAGTTGTTGTCGTCACTGGCGCCCCTGCCCGCGCGGACGGTGGCCGTCGAGGGCTGGGCGCCGAACGTACCGGTTGCGCGGGAACGTCTGGCGCCGTTGCGCGTTGATGTGCGTTTCCGGGAAAACACGCACCTGCCCGTCGACGACGGGTCGGCCGATCTGATGCTCAACCGGCACGGACACCTGGAACCGGCCGAGGCCGCCCGGGTCCTCGCGGCGGGCGGCGTGCTGCTGACCCAGCAGGTCGGCAGCGACGACTGCTCCGAGATCAACGAGGCCCTCGGGGCGCCACCGGCCTACGACGAGGCGTGGAACGCCGACGTGGCGGTGCGGAGGCTGACCGCCGCCGGCCTGACGATCCTGGACGTGCGGGAGGAACGGCCGGCGTTCACGTTCTACGACATCGGCGCCCTCGTCTTCCAGCTGCGGGCGGTGCCGTGGCAGGTTCGCGACTTCACGGTTGCCCGTTACGAACAGGCGCTGCGCCGGATCGACTCGCGGATCCGTGCTGACGGCGAGTTCCGCGTGCATTCACACCGCTTTCTCGTGCGGGCGCGCAAACGGTGAACGGCCTTTCATGCGCGCGCAGTCGATGAACGACCTTTCAGGCGCGGGCGCGCAAGCGGTGAACGGCCTTTCACGCGCGCGCAGGCGACGAACGACCTTTCAGGCGCGGGCGCGCAAGCGGTGAACGGCCTTCCACGCGCGCGCAGGCGACGAACGGCCTTTCAGGTGCGGGTGCGCAGGCGGTGAACGGCCTTTCCGGTGCAGGTGCGCAGGTCGGGAACGATAGGCTCGGCCGATGTTCTCGGCTCACGGTCCCTCCCTGCGCGAACTGACCGTTCAGGCGCTGTCCTCGGTCGAGCGCGGCTACGACCTGCTGGCGCCCAAGTTCGACCACACCCCGTTCCGTACGCCGGAAGGGATCCTCGAAGCCACGGCCGAGGCGCTGGACGAATACGGGCCGTTCGGGGACGGGCTCGACGTCTGCTGCGGCACCGGAGCGGGACTGTTGGTGGCCCGGGCCATGTGCACCGGGTCGATCACGGGGGTCGATTTCAGCAGCGGGATGATCGGGCAAGCCCGGCGCGCGTATCCGGACGCCAATTTCGTGCGGGCCGACGTACGGGCGATGCCGTTCCGGGAAGGGTTCGACCTCGCGGTGTCGTTCGGCGCCTTCGGGCACTTCCTGCCGGAGGAACGGCCGGCGCTGTTCGAGGGGGTCTATCGCGCGCTGCGGCCCGGTGGGCTGTTCGCGTTCGCGATCAGTGACCCACCGCCGGTCACCACGCTCGCGCACTGGGTCCTGCTCGGCTTCGACGGGGTCATGCGGGTGCGTAACGCCGTGTGGAAGCCGCCGTTCGTCATGTACTACCGCACCACCCCGATCGCCGCCATGACCAAGGACCTGCAGGCGGCCGGCTTCACCGTGACGACCGAACCCCTCGATGCCATGGGACACCGCCGCGACGGCACCCCGCACTTCTGGCTGGCCCTGGCCCGCAAATAGCAGCTCCGAAAGATCGCGGGCAGGGCTCAGGCTGCGCGCGCGGCGGGTGGGGGCTCAGGCTGCCAGCTTGCCCGCGGCGTGACGGGCCGCCGCGTACCCGAAACTCAGGCCCTGACCGATGGTGGCGCCGGGACCGGGATAGACGCGGCCGAAGGCGTTGCCGGCCGCGTTCCCGGTGGCGTAGAGGCCCTCGATGACGCTGCCGTCGGACCGCAACGCCCGCGCGAAACCGTCGGCCCGGATGCCGCCGCACGTCCCCAGGTCGCCTGGGACCACCTTCACGGCATAGAACGGGCCCTGGTCGAGTGGGCCCAGACACGGGTTCGGGGTGATGGTCGGGTCGCCGTAGTAGCGGTCGTACACGCTGTCGCCGCGGTGGAAGTCGTCGTCGCGGCCGGCGCCGGCCTGCACGTTGAAGCGTGCGACCGTGGCCGCCAACTCGGTCAGGCCCACCTGCTTGGCCAGATCGTCCAGCGAGCCGGCCTTGACCGCGATCCCGGCGTCGTACCAAGCCGCGGGCAACGGCTGACGCGGGAAGACGCTGCCGGCGAAGACGTAGCGGTTGCGGTAGCGCTGGTCGAACACCATCCACACCGGCAACTGCTGCTTGATCAGGATCTGGCCGGCCGTCATGTAGTTGACGGCCTCGTTCATGAAGCGGCGGCCCTGCTGATCGACGATGATCTGACCGGGCAGGCTGCGCTCGGCCAGCAGCGGGCCGGGCATGGGACCGGGCACCGGCACGGCCGGGAACCACCAGGCCTCGTTCATGAACGCGAGATCGGCCCCGGCCGCGCGGGCGATCGGCAGGACGTCACCGGTGTTGTCGGGGTTGCCGAGACACCAGTCGGTGTCGAGCTGGTCGGACTGGTGTTCGTGGCGCAGGGCGGCGTTCCGGTCGAAGCCACCGGCCGAAAGCAGCACACCGCGCTCCGCCCGTACGGGAACGTCTTTGCCGTCTCTTGTCACCACGACACCGGTGACCCGGCCGTCCTCGATCACCAGATCCTTGAGTGACGTGTCGAACCAGACCGGGATGTTCGCCGCGCGCACTCCCGCGAACAATCCGGCGGCCAGAGCGCCACCACCGGCGACATATTCGCGCTTGATGGCCAGGCCGCCCAGACCCAGACCGAGCAGGCGGGCTCCGGTGACGATGCCGCGCGGGTGGCGGGCGACCAGATTCAGCCACTTGTACGTTAGTCCCGACACCGGCATGGGGAAGGGTGCGGCCAGAGCGGGCGGGCGCAGACGTTCCCGGTCGGGGCCCAGACGCCGTACGTCGAAAGGTTTGGGCTCCATCGCGCGGCCGGCCGCCGAACCGCCGGGCAGCTCGGGGAAGTAGTCGGCGTAACCGGTCATCCACTGGAACTTCAGCGGGGTGCGGCGGCGCAGCACGTCGACCGCGGCCGGACCGTGCGCGAGGTGGGTGCGCCAGCGGTCCTCGGGGGTCTCGCCGGCGGTGACATGGCTCAAATATTCGTTCGCGCGCTCGGGGGAGTCGGAGACGCCGGCCTCGCGCAGCAGGCTGTTGCCCGGCATCCAGAAACCGCCACCGGACAGCGCGGTCGAACCGCCGAAGTAGCGCGACTTCTCGACGATCAGAACGGACAGGCCGGCCTCGGCGGCGGTGAGCGCCGCGAGCATTCCGGTGCCCGAACCGATCACGACGAAGTCGAAGTTGTGCTCGCTCATGTGCGCACCCGCTCTCGTCGGCCCGGATCTCACGCTAAGCCCGCCTACCGGGCGAAGGCAACAGTGTGTTGCCATTAGGGGATGAGCGGTACGACGGCACGCCGGACCCGGGGGCTTCAAACCGGGCCCCGCAGCACCCAGGTGATCGAGAACGTGCGCGCGGCGACGCTGGCCGAACTGGCCCGGGCCGGGTTCGGGGGCCTGACCATCGAGGGGGTCGCCCGGGCGGCCGGTGTCAACCGCACGACCATCTATCGGCGCTGGCCGACCAAGGCGGCGTTGCTGGCGGCGGTGGTCGAGCCGTTGCTCGAGCAGTACGACCACGATCCCCGTACGGGCTCGGTCCGCGGCGACGTGCTCGCGATCATGTTAATGATCCGGGACAACGCTGCCCGGCCCGAGGGACGAGCGCTCGTGGAGGCGGTACGGGCCGGTGGTACGGGGGAGTTGGGTGATCTGCTGGCGGTGGTGACCTCGCGGGCGATGGCCCCGTTCCGGCGGGCCGGGGTGTCCGACCTGATCGCGCACCTGGCGTTCGCCGGCGTTGTCATGTGGGACCAGACCCATGACGGGCCGCCCGGTGACTCCGACTGCGCCGGGATGCTCGACGCGTTGATGCCCGTTTCGGGTGGCGTTTAGCGTTCGTTTCGTGTGGCGCGCGTTCGTGATGCGCGTTGGCTGTCCGCGTTCGTGTTGCGCGTTGGCTGTTCGGGTTCGTGTTGCGCGTTGGCTGTTCGGGTTCGTGTTGCGCGTTTGCTGTCCGGGTTCGTGTTGCGCGTTTGCTGTCCGCGTCCGTGTTGCGCGTTTGCTGTTCGCGTGGTGGCGGTTTAGGGCTGTTTCTGCGCGGCTGGGAACAGGCGCTCGACCGCGGCGACGATGGCGGCCCGCCGGTCGGTCAGTTCGCCTCGCGCCTCGGGGACCTTGGCCGGCTGGGCCGCCCACGACATGGCGATCTGGTTGACGAAGACGAGGATGTCGAGCGGATCCCAGGCCGGGTCGAGGGTGCCGTCCTTCTGGGCCTGGCGCAGCTTGTCGACCTTGTAGGTGGTGGCCTCGCGGATCGGGTCGTCGTCCGGGACGGCGTCCATCTGGCCCCACATCATCAGGCGGTAGCGCCCGGGATGAGTCGTGAAGTAGTCGTGGATGCGTCCCGCGTATTCCGGGAGGTCGGTCGGGTCCATCCGCGTCGCCTCGGCCACCGCGGTCAGTTCCTGGCGCAGCACGTGCCGGTAGAGGGCTTCCTTGCTGCGGAAATAGGCGTAGACGCGTTCCTTGCTGGTGCGCGCGGACCGGGCGATGCGGTCGATGCGCGCGCCGGCCACGCCGTGTTCGGAGAACTCGGCGGTCGCGGCCGCGACGATCCGGTCACCGGTCGAGTCCATGTCAGCGAGATTACCTTTCGTGGCGCCGCCTCCGTCCGCGCGGTACGGTCGAACCGAACCGTTTGGTTTGACGACCGCTAGGGAGATTGTCGTGCAGCAGAGGACACTTGGACAGCAGGGCCTGACCGCCTCCGCACTCGGGTACGGCGCGATGGGCCTGCACCTGGCCTACGGGCCCAGCGACGAGCAGCAGGGCATCGCCGCCATCCAGCGCGCCCACGAGCTCGGCGTCACGTTCTTCGACACCGCCGAGCTGTACGGCTGGGGCGAGAACGAGAAGGCCGTCGGCCGGGCCGTCGCCGGTTTCCGCGACGAGATCGTCATCGCCACGAAGTTCGGCTTCACCCGCGACTTCGGCTTCGACAGCCGCCCCTCGCACATCCGCGAGGTCGTCGACAACAGCCTGCGCTACCTCGGCGTCGACACCATCGACGTGCTCTACCAGCACCGCGTCGACCCCACCGTCCCGATCGAGGACGTGGCCGGCACGGTCAAGGAGTTCATCGACGCCGGCAAGGTCAAGTATTTCGGCCTGAGCGAGGCCGGCCCCGCGACCATCCGGGCCGCCCACGCCGTGCAGCCGGTCTCGGTGCTGCAGACCGAGTACTCACTGTTCGAGCGCGACGTCGAGCAGCTGTTCCCCACGCTCGACGAGCTCGGCATCGGCTTCGTCGCCTACTCACCGCTGGGCCGGGGCTTCCTGACCGGCGCCGCCCAGCCCGCCGACCAGTACGACGAGACCGACATGCGGCGCACCGACCCGCGCTGGCAGCCCGGCAACTACGAGAAGAACGTTGACGCCGTACGCCGTCTGACCGAACTTGCCACCACGAAGGGCGCGACGGTCTCCCAGTTGGCCCTGGCGTGGCTGCTCACCCGCGGCGACCACATCGTGCCGATCCCCGGCACCCGCAGCATCGCCCGTGTCGACGAGAACTTCGCCGCCGCCGACCTCGAGCTCAGCAAGGAGGACCTGGCCGCCATCGACGAGATCCTGCCCGACGGCGGTTTCGGCGAGCGTTACGCCGGCGGCCGCACGCCCACCTGGATCTGAGCCCGCTCGAGCGCGGCCGGGCTCGTCCCCAGCCGCGCCCGGGCTGGGCCGCGCGGCGTTGCCGTCCCGTCGCTCTCTTCGTGGCGGCCCGGGCGAACGGTTCGCAAGTGCGTACGGCTTCCGGGCCCGGCCAGGCGTCAGCATGGACGACTCCGCCGGAGTCCCAGGAGGCCGACCCGTCATGCCCCAGCCCTCGCGAGCCGTGCTCGTCATCCCCCGCGACGGCAAGCTCCACGCCGACGCCCGCCTGACCCGCGCCCTCGACCACATTGCCCGTACGGGCTGGGAGCTGGTCGCCGTCATCGACCCGCAGAACCACGTGGACGCCCTGCGCATGGTCCTGGACGGCCTCGCCGACATCGTCGTCGTCACCCGCTCGGAGCACTTCCCGCTCGTCTGCCACGCCAGCGCCTGACTCCCGTCACGCCCTCGTACTCTGCGACTCACCGATCGTCGCCGGTGCGCGCCCAGGAGCCGGCCCAGCTATGCCTGGTCGAGCAGGTGCCGCGAGGGGGAGTAGTCGATTTTGGTCTCGGCGTAGACCCCCAGCGCACCGTCCTTCAGGCAACGCAACCCCACGCTGACCCAGCGCACCTCCCCGTCGTCGAAGAGGGCAAACCCGACCGCGACGGCGAACTCCTCGCCACCACACGGGCACGCACACGAGTCGGCCGACTCCTCGTCCCAGTAGTCGGCGCTGTCACCGATGAAGGCCGCCGCGCCACATCCCAGACAGACCCGCCGGCAGTTCTCGTCCTCATCGACCTCAACCCGAAAGCCCACCCCGTCACAGGCCCCACAGCGCGACTCGGCCACGGTATCGACGCGGTAGCCACCGGCCTCGAACGCGCGAACCAGCTCGGCCAGGTCGTCAAACGTCTCCCCGCGCCACAGCGGCCCGGACTTGTCGATCGCCACGACAGCATCCTTCCACTCCACCCAGGCAGGGGAGAGCGTTTGCACCGGCGCGCTAGCGGGCTCACCACTCCCAGCGGTCTGGGCCACTCGTTCGGCTCCGGGCAGGGTATGCGCGGCCCCGGGGCGAGCCCCCAGGTTGACACAGTCGCGATAGCGTCGAAGGTGGCGGCCGGTTCTTGCGGACCGGTCCGCCACCCTGACCGCAAGCAGGGATGTGCCGATGACGAACTCCCCGTCGCCGTTCGCCGACGAACTGCGCCGACTGCGCGCTGCGCGTGGCCTGTCTTACCGGGTGCTCGCCGAACTCGCCCACCACGGCAAGAGCTATGTCGAGGACCTCGAGAAGGGCCGCAAACCACCCAACCCGGTGGTGGCCGCGCGCCTCGACAACGTCCTGCCGGCCGGTGGCAGGCTCGCCGCGACGCTGCGGCAACCAGCCGCTGACGGCGGTGCCGACGTTGAGCTCGAGGCGATCGAGCTGGCACGCCGGGTCACCGCGTCGGATGTCAGCGCCGAAACCCTCGAACGGCTGGAACATGCGGCGGACACGATGGCCATGGCGTACGCGACCACCCCGCCCGAGCAACTGCTGCCCCGGGTTCGCCGCCACCTCGACTACGTCGGCACGCTCGTCGACGCGCGCAAAACCCTCGCCCAGCACCAGCGGCTCCTGGTCATCGGAGGCTGGTTCTCGCTGTTGCGCGCCACCCTGCATATAGATCTGCAGCAGGGCGCCGCCTCCGACGCCTACCTCGCCACCGCCGCCGCGCTGGCCGAGCAGACCGGGCACGCCGAAATCGCCGCGTGGTGCCTCGAAACCCGCGCGTGGGACAGGCTGACCGCCGGAGACTTCCGGCAGGCGCTTGAGCTGTCGCAGCGTGCCCAGGGCAATCGGACCCGCGGACGAGTCGGCCGTCGTGCAGGCGACCGCCCAGGAAGGGTGGGCGTGGGCTCGTCTCGGCGACCGCCGGCAGACCGGCCGTGCTCTCGATCGTGTCGAGCGGCTAGCCGGGCGGCGCACACCGCCGGAGCAGCCAGAGCACCACTACCGGTACGACCCGGGTAAGGCGCAATCGTATGCCGCCACGACGCTGGCGTGGGCCCGAGATCCGGCGGCCGAGGTAGTGGCGCGGGAGGTGATTGCCGAGCTGCAGGCCGAGGGGGCGTGGCCGCGTCGGGTCGCTTCGGCCCACCTTGACCTTGGCTTGGCGCTGCTGGCTGCGGGAAAGTCTGACGAGGCGGCCGACGCGTTCGGACTCGCGATCGCCTCTGGCCGGATCGTTGCGTCGAACTGGTGGCGGGCGGCCGAGGTTGTCGCCGGCGTGCACAGCTCGGGGATTGTCGAGGCGCGCGACCTGCGCGAGATCGCCGAGCTTCACCGTCCCGCTCTGTCCGCGTGGCTGTCCGCTGATCGGCGGACAGGCGGACAGCGTCAGCGGACGTCAACCTGCTCCACACCGGGCGATCGGGCAGCGCACGATCAGGGCTGGTGACGGCGGGTGCCGGTTCCCCAGAACGACGCCCGTCGCCACCCATAGCCGCGGCGGCGGCCACCTGCCGGGCAGGCGAGGCGGTGGCCGCCGCCACTCGACCCGGAGGCGGACATGGTGGACCGGGAGAAATGGCCCCTCACGCGCGAGGCGATCGGTCCGCTGGCCGACGACCTGCGGATGCCGGCCCGGGGTGACCAGATCAAGGTCGAGTGGCCGAACGGCCCGCGCGACTACGACATGGAGTTCCTGTAAGTGGAGAAGGATACGAAGCCGTACATCGACGGCTGGTTCTTCCTGCGCGGGATCATCGGCGAGCGGCCCGGCCTACTCGGCCCGGCCCCCGACGTCCGCACGGTCTACGCCCGCTGCGTCGGCCCGGGCCACTACGAGATGCTGCGAAGCAGGTATGACCACGGCGCCGTTATGGGGCGGGCCGAGATTCCGGCGATCCACAGCACCTGTGGCCTGATGACGAGGACCGTTCTCGCGAGGCCGTCGGCGCGGTCCTGTTGCCCACCCTGCGCCCGAGGCCGGAGGCGTGAGCGATGGACGGCCAGGCCGACGGGCTCGCGAGAGGGCGCCGGCTATTTGCGGTTGTAGAGGCGCATGGTCAGCGTGCCGAAGACGGCCACCAAGGCGGCGCTGGCGATGAGGGTCCACATGATCTCGGGCATGTCGGGGGTGCCGGCCATGATGGAGCGGATGGCTGAGACCAAGTGGGTCACCGGGTTCACCTCGACGAACGCCTGCAACCAACCGGGCATGGTGGAGGGCTCGACGAAGACGTTGCTCAGGAATGTCAGCGGGAACAGCACCAGCATGCTCACGCCCATCACGGACTTCTCGGAGCGCAGGAACAGGCCGAACATGGTCCAGATCCAGGAGAACGCGAACGAGAAGACCACAAGCAGGGCCACGCCGCCGATCACGCCCAGGACGCCGCCGGCCGGGCGGAAACCCAGGGCCAGGCCGATCACCATGATGGTGGTGGCGGCCAGGATGTAGCGGAGCACGTCGCCGAAGATCATGCCGACCAGGGCGGCCGGGCGCCACACCGGCAGCGTGCGGAAGCGGTCGAACACGCCCTTCTCGATGTCGGTGTTCAGGCCCACGCCGGTGTACATGGTGATCATCACGACGCTGGTGACCATGATGCCGGGCAGGAAGAACTGCAGGTATTCGCCGGTGGAGCCGGCCAGCGCGCCGCCGAACAGGTACGTGAACATCAGCGTCATGATGATCGGGAACGCGGTCACGTCGAACAGCTGCTCGGGCACGTGCTTGATCTTCAGCACGGCCCGCCAGCCGAACGTCAGCGACGCCGACAGGGCGCTCGGACGCTTCGGCCGGTCGGCCCGCGCCAGCACGGCCCCCAGCGTCTCGCTCGACGGCGCGTATGCGGTGACGGCCTCGGCCGGCTCGGTCGTCGTGCTCATGCGACAGCCCCCTCGGCGGCGGCGACCGACGGCTTGGCGCCGGCCGGACGGTCGGTCAGGGCCAGGAAAACCTCGTCGAGGCTGGGCTGCCCCAGCGAGAAGTTGTCCACGGCGATGTCGGCCTCGGTGAGCCGGGCCAGTGCCCGTGCGGCCGGCTCGGCCTCGGCCCGGGCGGTCAGCGCCACCGGATCGGACTCCTGCTGCACGGCCGAACCCAGCACCTCGGCCAGGATCCGTTCCGCCGCCGGCCGTTGCGCCGCGTCGCGCAGCCGGACGTGAACCGTGCCGGCCCCGATCGACGACTTGAGCTGGCCCGGCGTCCCCTCGGCGATCACCTTGCCGTGATCGATCACCGCGATCCGCCCGGCGAGCTGGTCTGCCTCGTCGAGATATTGCGTGGTCAGCAGCACCGTCGTGCCGTTGGCGACCACGATCCGGACGATGTCCCACACCTGGTTGCGGCTGCGCGGGTCGAGCCCCGTGGTCGGCTCGTCGAGAAACAGCAGATCGGGCGTGTTGAGAATGCTGGCGCCGATGTCGATGCGCCGCCGCATGCCGCCGGAGTATTTCTTCACCTGCCGGTCGGCCGCCTCGGTGAGCCCGAACGCGGCCAGCAACTGCGCCGCCCGCTCGCGCGCCTGCGCCTTGGAATGACCCAGCAGTCGCGCCAGCAGCACCAGATTTTCGGCGCCCGTCAGGTCTTCGTCGACCGACGCGTATTGCCCGGTCAGGCTGACCCGGCTGCGGACGGCGTCGGCCTCGCGCACCACGTCACGCCCGAACACCCGGGCCTGGCCGCCGTCGGGCCGCAACAGCGTGGCCAGCATGCGGACGACGGTGGTCTTGCCCGCGCCGTTGGGGCCGAGCAGGCCGTAGACCGTTCCCGGCGGAACCGTCAGGTCCACCCCGTCGACGGCCCGGTTGTCTCCGAACGTCTTGATCAGCCCGGCTGTCTCGATGGCCGGTGCGTCCATGGGAAATCCCTCCGTTGGGCTTCGACGAACATCCTGGTGGAGGGGTATGACAGTTTTCTGTGAGCCGCTAAATTGCGACCATGTGTGTCGACAGAGTCACCCGCCGTTCACTGATCTTCGGCGCGGCGGCCACGGCCGCCGCGGTTGCCACGCCGGCTCCCGCCCAGGCGACACCACGCCGGTCCGGCCTCCAGGACCTCACCCACGTCGTCAGCCCGTCGTTCCCCGCCTTCGAGCCGGGCGAGGAGCCATCGCGCCGCACGGCCACGACGGTGGCCGAAGACGGGTATTACATGCAGGAATGGACGATCCTCGAGCACTTCGGCACCCATGTGGACGCGCCTGCCCACTTCACGGCCGGGGGACGTACGTCGGAGGAACTGGCTCTCGAGGAACTCATCACGCCGGCCGTGGTCATCGACATCGCGCGCCGGGCGGCCCGGGAGCCGGACACCACGGTCACCGTGGCCGATCTGGTGGCGTACGAGCGAAGGTACGACCGGATTCCGCGCAACGCCTCCGTTCTGCTCTTCAGTGGCTGGGCCGCCAAGGCCGGTGACGTCGCGGCCTATCGGGGAACCGACAGTGCGGGCACCCTGCACTTCCCGGGGTTCAGTGTGGACGCCTGTGAGTGGCTGCTCGCCAAGCGGCACATCCGCTGCCTCGGGGTCGACACGCTCAGCATCGACCCGGGTGTCTCGACCGGTTTCGAGACGCATCTGGCCCTGACCGGCGCCGACCGGTACGGCGTGGAGAACCTGGCCGGCCTCGACCGGGTTCCGCCGCGGGGCGCCACCCTGACCGTCGGGCTGATTCCTTATCTGGATGGCTCGGGTGGGCAGGCCCGAGTGTTCGCCAAGTGGTAGGGGAGCGCCGGTTGAAAACGCGTCCCGAGGGGAAGACATTGGTGCCGCCGGGAACTTTCGTGAAGATCTTTCGAACCCGGGGACAGCTCTTCGACGTACAGTGCGATCGGAAGCACAGTGCTCGACTAGGAGGTCGATCCGGATGAGCACCGAGGACAAGCGCAGGGAGTTCGACGACATCGTCGCCCGGCTGACCACGGACTATCCCACGCTGAGCCGCGCCCCCTGGCCCCGCTGGCCCCGGCCGGTGCTCGTGACCGTGTTGGTGACAGCGGGGATCGTCTGGGGTTTCCTCTCGGTGGCGATGGTCGCCTGGGGGATGCGCGGCGTGCTGCTGACCTGCGCGGTCGTCACGGTCGCGGCGGTGGCCGCGATCCTCGACGCCCGAAAATCCTAGCGGAACGGCCCGGTCACGCAGTAGGTGATGCCTCCGGAGGACGCTCCGGAGGTGCCGCGCTGTGACGAGAAGTAGAGCCGGTTCCCGGCCGGGGTGAAGGCCGGGCCGGTGATCTCTGATGCGCTCTGCCCAATGATCCGCAGGAACACCGACACGGTGGCGGCCGACGGGGTGATCAGGCAGATCTCCATGGTGCCGCCGTCCTCGGCCACGTAGAGGTCGCCCGACGGTGTTCCGGTCACGTTGTCGACCCCGGTCAGCGGCGCCGTGCCCGAGGTGACCAGGTTGTCGTCGTACGCGAGCTCGTACGTGCCGGCGGCCAGGTCGACCTGCCACACCCGGTTGTCGCCCTTGGTGGTGAACCAGACCTTGTTGTCGGCGTAGTGGCAGCCCTCGCCGCCGTTGAACGACTTGGCGCCCGACACCTGGTAGCGGGTCTGGGTGGGGGAGCCGTCCGGGTCGGGGACGTCGGCCCACGTGAACGTGCCCGAGGTGCCGCTGCCGGCCCGGAACACCTGCAGCGTGCCGGCGGTGAGGTTGCCCCAGGCGGCCGGGATGTACCGGTAGAACTTGCCGTCGGTCTCGTCCTCGGTCAGGTAGATGACCTGCCGTACGGGATCGGCGGCTGCGGCCTCGTGCTTGAACCGGCCCATGGCGGGCCGCACCACCGCCGAGCCGCCGAGCGGGTAGGTCTCCCACACCCGGCCGAGGCTGATCTCCTCGCATGAGAGCCAGGTGTTCCAGGGCGTCTTGCCGCCGGCGCAGTTCTGGTTGGTGCCGCTGAGGATCCGCGACGCCCCGGTGACCTGCCCGGCCGAGTTGAACACGAGGCGGGACGCGCCGCCGCCGGCCGAGGACGACACCTCCGAGTTCGAGACGTAGACCCACCCGCTCCCGTTCGGGATCACCGCGCCACCGTCGGGGGCGTCGTGCCAGACGTACGAGGTGCCGGGCACCGTCTGCCGGGAGCGGGCCACGACCTGGCTGGTGAACCCGGCCGGGAGCCGGATGCCGTTGGCGTCGGCGGCCTGCAGGGGCCCGTACGGCCCGGTGGCGTTCTGTGCGGGCGCCGCGTACGCCGCCGGCCAGGCGGTGAAGGGCAGCGCGAGCCCTCCGGCTCCGGCGACGGTGGCGCGCAGCAGGGTGCGACGGTCCATGGATGGGTCCTCCTCGTGGGGGTGGTCCCGTCAGGCTGCTGGCCGTCGCTGGCCGCCGGGTGAACACCGCGCGGCCATCTATCGACGGATGTCGAAGTCCTGGAGTCGCGCGACGGGCTCAGTCGTCGTCCCCGCCGTGGTTGGCGTGCTCGACGGCGTGCGGCTCCCCGCCCGAGCAGGTGATCTTCAGCTCGACGTGCCGGTCGGCGCCCTCGAAGCGGACCTCGACCTCGTCGTCCGGGCCCTCGTCGACGTCGCGTACCTCGTAGCCGGGATTGGGTGACCAGCCCCGCAGGAACGCCTGGCCGCCGGCGCAGCCCGCGATCGCCGACCCGCCCGAACTGGGGAAACGGGTCAGGGCGGGGGGACGCGACGTGGGGGCGGACGACGGCGC
Organism: Paractinoplanes ovalisporus; assembly: GCF_016834655.1. GTDB lineage: Bacteria > Actinomycetota > Actinomycetes > Mycobacteriales > Micromonosporaceae > Actinoplanes > Actinoplanes ovalisporus. Next base: position 158,241 of record NZ_JAENHP010000001.1, on the reverse strand, counting down.
GGCGGAGGAGGGCGCGGCGGAAGAGGGCGTGGGGGACGGCGTCGCGGCGGCCAGGGCCCGCGACACGTCCTCCTCGCTGAGCACGCCTCCCGCCGTACCGGTCAGGCTCTCGCCGACCAGACGGATGCCGCCCAGGCCGGCCACGGTCGCGACCAGGGCGGTGGCCAGCCAGCCGGCGCCGGCCACGAGGGAACGAGGAGGCTGCATGAACAGCAACTATGCCCGACTGATCACTAAGACTGTCCCCGGCCCGCGCTAAGGGACGGTTAAGAGCGCAGGTCAGCGCGGCGGGGCCGACTACCCTCGGGCCAATGGCCCGGCTGCTGCTGATCGAGGATGACGCGACCATCCGTACGCCCCTGATGCGTGCCCTCAAGGAGCGCGGTCACGCCGTCGCCTCCGTCGCGACCGCCATGGAGGGCGTGCAGGCCGCCCTCACCGACCGGCCTGATCTGGTCGTGCTCGACCTCGGGCTGCCCGACCTCGACGGCCGCGAGGTGCTGCGCATGCTGCGCGCGGTCAGCCAGGTGCCGGTGATCGTGGCGACCGCCCGCGACGACGAGACCGAGATCGTGCGGGTGCTCGACGCCGGCGCCGACGACTACGTGGTCAAGCCGTTCACCGCCGCCCAGATGGAGTCGCGGATCCGGGCCGTGCTGCGGCGCGGCGCCACCCCGCACGCCGACCCCACGATCACCGTCGGCGAGCTGGTCATCGACCCGGCCGGCCGGCAGGTTCGTCTGGCCGGCGAGAACGTCGAGCTGACCCCGCGCGAGTTCGACCTGCTGCACCACCTGGCCACGCGCGCCGGGCAGGTGGTGACCAAGCGTGAGCTGCTGACCGAGGTGTGGCAGATCCCCTACGGCGGCGCCGACAAGACGGTCGACGTGCACCTGTCGTGGCTGCGCCGCAAGCTGGGCGAGAGCGCGACGGCGCCGCGTTACCTGCACACCGTACGGGGGGTCGGGGTCCGCCTGGGAACGTCGGAGCCGCAGCCGTGAGGAATCAGCTCCGGCTGCTCGTGCTCGCCACGACCAGCCTCATGATGATCGCGTTCCTGGTTCCGCTGGCCTTCCTCGTACGTCAGGTCGCGCAGGACCGGGCCACCGTACGCGCGACGGCCGACATCCAGGGCATCGTGAGCGACGTCGGCACGAAGAGCCCCGAGGAGATCCGGCTGACCGTCGAGCAGCTGGCCGTCACGTCCGGCCGCCCCGTCACCGTCTATCTGGGCGGGCAGGTGCTGGGCACACAGCAGGCCGCCACCCCGGCCGTGCAGCTGGCGATGCGGGGGCGCAGCCTCACCGTCGAGTCGGGTGGCGGCCGTGAGATCGTCGTCGCGGTCACCGGACGGGACGGCACGGCGGTCATCCGTACGGTGGTCTCCCCGGCCGAGGGCAGCGCCGGCGTCACCCGTTCCTGGATCGTGCTGTTCGGCCTGGGGGCGCTGCTCGTCGCGCTCGGGGTGCTCGTGGCCGACCGTCTCGCCCGTACGATCACCCGCCCGATCACCGACCTCTCGGACGTCTCGCACCGACTGGCCAACGCCGAGCTGACCGCCCGCGCCGCACCCGAGGGCCCGGCCGAGGTGCGGGAGGTGGCCGGCGCCCTCAACCACCTGGCCGGCCGCATCCAGGAGCTGCTACGGGCCGAACGTGAGCAGGTCGCCGACCTGTCCCACCGCCTGCGCACCCCGCTGACCGCGCTGCGCCTGGAGGCCGAGGGCCTGCGGGACGAGGAGGAGAGCGCCCGCCTGAGCGCCGCCGCCGACGCCCTGGAACGCGCGGTGAGCGGCCTGATCCAGCAGGCCCGCCGCCGCACCGACCCCGAGACGGCCGAGCCCGCCCGGTGCGACGCGGCCGAGGTGGTGGCCGACCGGGCGGCGTTCTGGGCGGTGCTGGCCGAGGACACCGGCCGCGAGATGTCGGTCGACCTCGTCGGAGGCCCGCAACCGGCCGCGGTCTCGGCCGACGAGCTGGCCGCGGCGGTCGACGCCCTGCTGGGCAACGTCTTCGCGCATACGCCGGACGAGACCCCGTTTTCCGTACGGCTGGAAGCCGTCCCCACCGGCGTCCTGCTCACGATCGCCGACCGTGGCCCCGGCATGCCGGCCGGTGTGGCCCGTCGCGGGGTCAGCGGCGGCGACTCGACCGGGCTGGGCCTCGACATCGCCCGCCGGGCCGCTCAGGCCGCCGGCGGGCAGTTCGAGATCAAGGGTGACGAGGGCGGGTCGGTGGTCACGATGCTCTTAACCCGCCCTTAGCGATCATGCAGCGCGCCGCTATCCAAGTTCGCGGCAATCTTCCTCCTGTCAGCACCGAACAACCGGGAGGAAACATCATGAAACGCTCGTACGCCATCGCCGCCGCCGTCGGTGCGGCCGCCGTCCTCGGGGTGACCGGTACGGCCCTGGCCGCCGGCGGGGACGACGCCGGCCCGTCGGCGTCGCCGTCCTCTTCACCCTCTTCGCCGTCCTCTTCGCCCTCGGAGACGTTCCGCGGCGACGGCAGCCTCGACGACAACAGTTCGCCGTCGCCGTCGGCCTCCACCGACCCGGCGCCGTTCGAGACGGTCGAACCCGGCACGGTCACCCCGGCCCCGCGCAGCAGTAGCAGCAGCCCGTCGGCCACGTCGGGCCTGGGCAGCGCGGTGACTTCCATCTCGATCGCCCAGGCCAAGGCGAAGGCGCTGTCGGTCGTCGGCGGCGGCCGGGTGACCAAGGTGGAGGCCGAGACCGAGCACGGGCGGGCCGTATGGGAGGTCGAGGTCTACCACAACGGGGTCGAGCACGACCTGGACATCGACCGCAGGACCGGCGCCGTCACCGACCACGACCGTGACCGCGACGACGACCGTGGCGGAGACGACCGGGACGACAAGGGCCGTCACGGTGGCGACGACGACCACGACGACCGGGGTGGCCGCCACGGTGGCGACGACCGTGACGACGACTGACCGCAACTGATCCAGCCGGTCCGGTCGGAGGGGGTCGGATCGGCTGACGGGAGGACGACCACGGCGTCGACGCCGGTGGGGGTGGCCGGGTCCAGGCGGACCCGGCCACCGCTTTTCTCGGCCAGCGTGCTGCCCTCCGAAAAAGAACCGTTCGTGATCTTGCAATTGGTCATGGGATTAGGTGAGGCTAACCGAACCGGGCCGTGCTCGGCGCGGGGCTGCTCCATGTTCAGGCTTGTCCGTCGCCGTCGTATCCGAAAGGTTGTGTCGTCATGACCGAGTTCGCCGCCCGGATCCGCCGAGCCACCATGGCCGAGCACCGCGAGGCCGAGACCCGCAGTTTCATCTCGCGGCTGATGGCGGGGGAGGTTCCCTACGACGGGTACGCGGCCCTGACCGCGCAATACCTGTACATCTACCGTGAGCTCGAGTCGGCCGCCGCGCGGATGCGCACCGACGAGGTCGCCGCCGGTTTCGCCGATCCGCTGCTCGACCGGGTGCCCTCGCTCGAGGCCGACGTCGAGTTCCTGGACGCGGCCGGCGTACGCCCCCTGGACGCCACCCGCCGCTACGTCGAGCGGCTGCGCGAGCAGTGCCACCACTCGGCCGTCCACTTCATCGCCCACCACTACGTCCGCTACCTGGGCGACCTCAGCGGTGGCCTGATGGTCGGCCGCAAGGTGGCCCAGACCTACGGGCTCGGGCCGGGCGGGATCGCGTTCTATTCGTTCCTCGACATCCCCGACGCCAAGGCCTACAAGAGCGCTTACCGTACGCGGCTCGACGCCCTGCCCAGCGTCTTCGCCCCGGCCGAGCTCGACGTTCTCGTGGCCGAGTCGCAGCTGGCGTTCAAGCTCAACGCCGCGCTGTTCGTCGAGATGGGGACGCACCATTCCTCGCCGGCCGCCGCCTAGGACAGATCAGGAATGGCCGTGAACATCGCCTCCGGGTCGTAGCGCCGCTTCAACGTCAGCAGGCGACCGAGATTTTCCCCGTACGAATCCCGGGCGCGCGGCCCGTCGTCGGGTCCGAGCAGGTTGGGGTAGCCGCCGGGCGGTGCGACCGGGTCGAGGGCCGCGACCACGGAGTCGGCCCAGGCCCGGTGCCGTTCCGGGGAGTCGTCCGGCGCCCACGAGGCGATCACCTCGACCGGGTGGTGCGGCGTGCGCTGCGCGAAGGCCGTCGCCGCCGGGTCGACCCGGGCCGCCGTGCCGTGGAAGTGGTTCAGGATCAGGGCCGAGTACGGCGAGGTCAGGCGGGCCGCGGCGTCGACCAGCGCCTCGGCCGCGGGCGGAGTGACGGCGGCCAGGGAACGGCTGCGCAGCAGGTAGTGGTTGCCCTCGACGATGCTCGCGTCGAACATGCGCAGCGCCGCCGCGTACGGCATGGGCATGATCTGGTCGACCACCGGGTTGCCAAGCGTGCGCATCCGGGCGATCACCCGAGCCCCGGCGCCCTGGTCGGGGCCGCTCCAGAACGGGCAGAGGAACGCCAGCGGCCCCTGTGGCCCCGGCAGGAACCCGGTCATCACGGTCAGGTCGTCGGGCCCGTCGGCGACGATCTCGGCGTACCCGTCGAGCACGGCCGCCCCCTGGTCGAGCGGGAACATCAGGATGCCGGCCAGCACGGTCCGCATCTCGTGCACCCGGAACCGCAGCGAGGTCACCACGCCGAAGTTGCCGCCACCCCCGCGCAGCGCCCACCACAGGTCCTCGTCACCCTCCGGGCCCGCGACCACGAGGGATCCGTCGGCCAGCACGACGTCGGCGCCGATCAGATTGTCGGCGGACAGACCGTGGCGCCCGATGAGAGCGCCGTAGCCACCCACCGTGCTCAGCCCCACCAGCCCGACTCCGCCCACCACACCGGTCGGGGCGACCATCCCGTACGGCTCCAGCGCCGTCACCAGATCGACCGTGAGCGCGCCACCCCGCACCGCCGCCGTGCGCCCGGCCGCGTCCACGGTGACATCCCGCATCCCGGTCAGATCGAGGACAACACCGCCCTCACGCAGCGCCCGCCCTGCCCAGTCGTGCCCGCCGGCCCGTACGGACAAAGCCACCCCGCAGTCCCCGGCGATGCGGACGACCTCGCTCACCTCGCCGACGTCCCGGCACTTCGCGATCATGGCCGGTTGCCTGGTCACGGCCGCGTTCCAGACCCGCCGGGCGTCTTCGAACTCACCCTGGCCGGCCGCCACGAGACGGTCGTCGAGCCGGGCGCGGAGCGCCTTCTCGGCACTTTCCACACTCATCGGAGCCTCCCGGCTGTCGCAGTGACGGGGTGCCCCGGACCCTAGCCACCGTTCACCCGGAGCGCCGTCACGAACACGACTGGTGCCGACCCGGAGGAATCAAACTAGCCTCCTAGGATGCCTTAGGCGTTGTGCCGGGCGTGCCGACTCGCGCGTGCGGCACAGGGCGTTGTGCCGGGCGTGCCGACTCGCGCGTGCTGTGAACGGTCAAGCGCCGGCGGCGTGGGAGCGGGCCGGTGCGGGGAAAGCAGGCGCAGACCCGCATCCTGGCCCGGACCCTGTACCGCCGGCCAGCAGGGCGAGGCCGTCGGCGGAGGGTGTGCCGGGCTCGGCGTGATACATGACCAGCTGCAAGGTCTCGGCGCCGACGATGGCGAGCTTCTCGCGCCGGAGGTGCAGGGGGCCGGCCTCGGGGTGGTGGATCACGGCGGTGTTGCTGCCGCCGCGGCTGATGTCGTGTCGGGACCACAACGCGCGGAACTCCGGGCTCCGGGCCGACAGGTCGGCGATCAGGGACTGGAAGCGCGGGTCGTCGGTGTCGGGCCCTACCTCGGCTCGGAGCTGGGCCACCACCGCGGCGGCGTTCTCCGCCAGGTCAGGGTGGTAGGCGGCGGCCACCGGATCGGTGAAGGCGGCCACCAGACGGTTCACGCCGGGGGCCATCAGCGGCGACAGAGCCACCGCGAGCGGGTTGGCGGCCAGGACGTCGCGGTAGCGGTTCACCACGAAGGCGGGGACGTTCAGAGTGGTCAGGAGCATCGTGATGCCGGCCGGGACCGGCTCGTCGAGACGTGACGGCCGGGCCGGCGCGGGGCGGGAAAGGGCCATCAGGTGGGCCTCGGCCTCGGGCTGGAGGCGCAGCACCCGGGCCAGCGCCGTGACGACCTGGGCCGACGGGGTGCGGTCGCGGCCCTGCTCGAGGCGAAGGTAGTACTCGGCGCTGATGCCGGCCAGCATCGCCACCTCTTCGCGGCGCAGGCCGCGGACCCGGCGGCGGGTGCTGGGCGGCAGGCCGACCTCGGCGGGCTGGACCAGCTCACGCCGCGCCCGCAGGAAGTCGCCCAGTTCGCTCCGCACGGTTCCCACGGTAGGCCCTGCCGCGCGCCCCAACCTGGTCCTGGCTCTACCAGGATGAATCGGGACTCCCCGGGCCGTCGCCGGTGGGCGCACAGTCGCTGGGTGACTTCGAGGAGGACAACGATGGCGACGTGGTTCATCACCGGCGTGAACAGCGGTCTGGGGCGTGCGATGACCGAGCGGCTGCTCGAGCGGGGCGACCGGGTGGCGGGCACCGTGCGGCGGGAGGGGTCGGTCGACGACCTGCGCGCGAAGTACGGCGACCAGTTCTGGGTCGCTCATCTCGACGTGCGCGACCTTCCCCGCGTACGGGAAGTGGTTGATCTCGCCTGGGACGAGCTGGGCCGGCTGGACGTGGTGGTGAACAACGCCGGCTACGGATTGTTCGGCGCCGCCGAGGAGCTGACCGACGCGCAGGTGGTCGATCAGATCGGCACGAATCTGCTCGGCTCGATCGCGGTGGTCCGCGCGGCCCTGCCCCACCTGCGAGTTCAGGGCGGTGGTCGATTGATGCAGATTTCCACGTACGGGGGACTGGCCACCAACCCGGGCGCCTCGCTTTACCACGCCGGCAAGTGGGGGATCGAGGGCTTCATGGAGAGCGTCGCCAAGGAGGTGGCTCCGTTCGGCATCGGTGTGACGATCGTCGAGCCGGGTGGCGCGCGCACCGAGTTCCGGTTCGGCAGCCTGCAGCTCGCGACACCGATGACCGCGTACGACGACACGCCGGCGGCCATGGTGCGTGGTGCCCAGGACCGTAGCCGTCCCTCGCTCGGTGACCCGGTGAAGATGGCCGAGCGGATCGTCGCCGCCGCCGACGAGGAGCCGGCCCCGCTTCGGCTCGTGCTGGGCAGCGACGCGTACCGGTTCATCACCACCGCCCTGCGGGAGCGGCTGGCGCAGGTGGAACCGCAGGAGCGGACGGCCGCTGCCACCGACTGGGTGGGTCCGCAGTAGCGTGAGCTGGTGACATCGCCCTACCGTTCTGAGATCCGGCTCCGCCTTGACGACCCCGCCGCGCAGCGTGACGTGATCGCGCTCGGCTACCGGCGTGAGGGGATAGCTCGCGGCGCCGGTCCCGACCGGGAAGACATGGTCGTCTGGGCGCGGCTGGAGGACGACCCCGAGGGGCCCTCGCCGCGGGTGCTGCCCGACCTGCCGGGCGGGGAACTCACCGACGGGGTGATCCGGATCCGGGCGCTGCACCCGGACGACCTCGACGGCTGGTACGAGCTGCGCAGCCTGCCCGAGTCGGTCGCGGCCTCGGTGCCGCCGGTGGTGCCGCCCCGCGAGGAGGTCGAGCGGTTCTTCTCGTACGCGGAGGGTCGCTGGCTGGCCGGCGAGGTGGCGGCGATGACCATCCTCGACGCGCGCAGCGGCAAGTTCGCCGGGCAGATCGCGCTCTACTACTTCCAGCCGCACCACCGCGAGGGCATGCTCGGTTACGGCGTGCTGCCCGCGTTCCGGGGGCGCGGTTATGCGCGGCGGGCCGTCCAGCTGGTCACGAAGTGGGCGTTCAACGAGGCCCGGCTGCAGCGCGTGGTGGCCGGCACCGCGGTCGACAACATCGCCTCGCAGAAGACGCTGCAGGCGGCCGGGTTCGAGATCGAGGCCAAGCAGGTCGGCATCCTGCCCGCCCCGAACGGCGGCCGCCTCGACGCGGTCCTTTATGTCAGACGCCGCCTCTAGTGTTGGGCCATGATTGCTCACCCGGGTGTCCGCTTCACTGACCACGCTGTCTCCGTGCCGCTCGACCACCGGGATCCGGGTGGCGAGACGATCGAGGTGTTCGCGCGCGAGGTGGTGGCGTCCGACCGGGTGGGTGACGACCTGCCCTGGCTGGTGTTCCTGCAGGGTGGGCCGGGTGGCAAGTCGCCGCGTCCGGCGCGGGCCGAGAGCTGGGTCGGCAAGGCCGTGCGCACCCACCGGGTGCTGCTGCTCGACCAGCGGGGCACGGGGCGCAGCACCCCGTTGAACGCGAACACCGTCGGCGGGCGCCCCGCCAAGGAGCTGGCCGACTATCTCAAGCTGTTCCGCGCCGACAGCATCGTGGCCGACGCCGAGATCCTGCGGGAGCGGGTGGCGGGCGGCGCGAAGTGGGACACGCTCGGGCAGAGCTACGGCGGGTTCGTCACCATGGCCTATCTGTCGGCCGCGCCGCAGGGGCTGCGCACCTGCTACGTCACGGGCGGGCTGCCGGGGCTGACCGCGACGGCCGACGACGTCTATGCGCGGACCTACCCGCGGGTGGCCGCGAAGAACGCCGAGTTCTACCGCGACTTCCCGCAGGACCGGGCCGCCGTGCGCCGCATCGCCGACCACCTGCGCGACCACGACGTGCGGCTGCCCGACGGTGACCGGCTCACCGCCGAGCGGTTCCGCCTGATGGGGGACAGCTTCGGGATGAGCTACGGCTACGCGCACATCCACTGGCTTCTCGACGAGGCCTGGCACGGCGATCAGCTGTCGGCGACCTTCCTCTACGAGGTGATGGCCCACACCGGTTACATCGACAAGCCGCTGTTCGCGTTGCAGGAATACTGCTACGGCCAGGGCAACGGCCCGACCGGCTGGGCCGCCGCCCGTGCGCTGGAGCAGCGGCCCGAGTTCGCCGCCGGCGCCGACCCGTTGCTGTTCACCGGCGAGATGATGTTCCCCTGGATGTTCGAGCAGATCGCGGCGCTGCGCCCGTTCGCCGGGGCGGCCGACATCCTGGCCGAGACGGACGACTGGACCGCCCTCTACGACCTGGACCGTCTGGCCGCCAACGACGTTCCGGTGGTGGCCGCCGTCTACGCCGACGACATGTACGTCGACATGGGCCTGTCGCTGGAGACCGCGGCCGCCGTCGGCAACGTGCGCACCTGGGTCACCAACGAGCACGAGCACGACGGCCTGCGGACGTCGGGTGACGCCGTGCTCGGCCACCTGATGGAGATGGCGTCGGGCGTGCGCTGAGACCCGGGCGGCGTCGGGCGTGCGCTGAAACCCGGGCGGCGTCGGGCGTGCGCTGAAACCCGGGCGGCGTCGGGCCTGCGCTGTAAGGCGGGCGACGTCAGGTCTGGGCTGAGGGCATGACGGCCAGGCCGGAGCGGGCCACGATCTCCTGCAGCGCGGCGACGTGGCCCGCGAACGCCTGCTGCCCGTGCGCGCTCAGCCGCACCGAGGTGCGCGGCCGTTTGCCGATGAACGACTTGCGGATCTCCACGTAGCCCGCCTCCTCGAGGGTGGTGAGCTGCTTGGACAGGGCCGAGTCGGTGAGGCCGACCTGGTCGCGCAGGAACTTGAACTCGGCCCACTCGGTGGCGGTCAGCAGGCTCACGATCGACAGCCGGGTCGGTGCGTGGATCAGCTCGTCGAACCGCGCCTCGACCGTCACCGGGAGCCCGCCAGGGGGCGCGACATCATGACCCGGCGCAGGTACGCCATGAGGGCCGGACCGCCGAACGCGAGCCCGGCGGCGACCGGGGCGCAGGCGATCGTCGCCGGGGCCGGAACCGCGAGCGCCTCGAGGGTGAGGCCGAGCCCGACCCCGATGCCGGCCAGCACCACCGCGAACGCGGCGATCGCAAGTCCGCCGCGGAGCCCGATGAGCTCGTTGCGGACCTGCACGCGGGTGTGGCGCACCACGGCGACGATCAGTGTGGCCAGGCCGATCGCGTAGAAGACGCTGCCGGTGGCGACCGCCCACGGCCGTCCGCTCTCGACGGCGGCCACGAACATCAGCATGAGCACCCCGACCGACGGCCAGAACCAGCGCGGGACCAGGTTGGCATCGACGACCTCGGCGCGGCGGGCCCGCACCTCGGCCAGGGCGAGTTCGGCGTCGATCGCGGGTATGTGCGGTGTCTCCATCACTTCCCCCTCGGGCATGTACTTGCCTGCCAGGAAAGTATGCAGGTCACTTTCCTGGCAGGCAAGTATTTTCCTCAGTGGGGGCTCGTCTTGATTTCGGCGTCGGCCCAGGCCGCCTCGCGCAGTGTGGCCAGGATGCGTTCCTGTCCGGCCTGGTCCTGCCGGTCGATGAACAGCACGCCGTCGAGATGGTCGGTCTCGTGCTGCACACACCGCGCGAGCAGTCCGGCCCCGACGATCTGCACCGGGTCGCCGTGCTTGGTCAGGCCGGTGGCCACGACGTTCATGCGGCGCTTGGTGTCCAGATAGATGCCCGGGATCGACAGGCAGCCCTCGGGGCCGTCCTGCTCCTCGTCGTTGGGGAACTCGAGGCCCGGATTGATCAGGTGGTCGAGGCGGGCCTCGTTGCCCGGCAGGTCGGGGTTGATGGCGAACAACCGCAGGCTGACCCCGATCTGCGGGGCGGCCAGGCCGGCGCCGCGCGACTTCTCGAGGGTCTGATTGAGGTCGTCGACCAGCTTGTGGAGCTCGGCGTCGAAGACGGTCACCGGCTCGGCGACGAGGCGCAGAACGGGGTCGCCGACCTTCCGGATGTCCAGCACAGTCATGGTGACGACGGTACTCAGTCCAGCCAGTGAGATCCGGCTCCGTGGCGGGCCTGTTTCCGATGAAATGGCGCCCGGTCCTACCCGCGGATGACAGGTGCCCGTATGCAGCCCCGCAACACCCACGGTTGGTCGCACCGATCCGGCCGCCGGGCGATCGCCGGTGGGCGCTGCCCGGTCACGCTCCGCCGCCGCCACGGCACCTCGCTGGCCGCCCGTCGCTCCCCGAAGTGCCGGGACGCCGCCCTGAGACTGTTCCCCCGCGCGGTCTAGTGGGCAACTGTATGCGATTCGCATACAGTTGCGTCATGGAAGCAGCGATCAACGAGTGGCACGCGAGTGTGAACGCCGGTGACACCGGCCGGGCCGCCCGCGCGGTCGGCGACCCGATCGTGGTGCTGGGGCCCAGGGGCGCCGGGCCGATCACGCCCGCGCAGTTCGGGGAGTGGGTCGAGCGGTCGGGCATCCGGCTGGTCCCGCGTTCGTGGCATCCGGTCAGCGACCGGCTGATGGTGGTGGAGGAGGACGCCACCTGGCCCGGCGGCGCGGCCCCGACCCGGGTCGCGACCGTGTTCCGGGTGGCCGGCGACAAGGTGACGGCGGCGCTGCGGCTGCCCGACCTGAAGGCCGCGCTGGAACTCGCCTACCTGTGCCGCGAGATGGCGGCCACCGAGTGAGCGGGCCGGGGCAGGTGCTGTTCGGGTTCGTCCGCCACTGGTCACGCAAGTCCGACCGGGGTCGCGAAGTTCTGGTCGTCGAGGCCGTGCACGCGCTGGAGCAGCGCGGTGTCGCGGCCACGGTCAACGCGGTGGCCGACGAGATCGGCATCGACCAGAGCGGCGCGTCCCGCCTGATCAAGGGTGCGGCCGAGGCCGGTCACCTCGTGGTCGGTGGCGCGGCCGGGGACGGGCGTCGACGGGCGGCGAGCGTCACCGAGGCCGGGCACGTGATGCTGGGCCACGCCCACGAGTGGCAGGAGCAGGTGTTCGACCGGCTCACCGAGGGCTGGAGCGACCAGCGGCGGCGCGACTTCCAGCAGGCGATGACGGAGCTGATGGACCGGTCGTTTCAAGCGCCTGTTTCGTAGCTGGGCCGCGCCGCAGCCCCGCCCCAGCTACGAAACAGGCGCTGGATCACTGAGGAAGGTCTCCATGCACCACGACCGGCGGCCGCGGCACGGACCCGGTGTTCCGGCCGGCTCGCGAGGAACCCACGGGCCGGCCGTGGTGTGGTTGTGCGAGGCGTGGTCCCGTACGGGAAAAGGGTCTCAAAGCCCGATCGCTGTCGTGGCGCGGTCGTAACGCCACGCCCAGTCGTCGACGACGTCGGTCGCCATCCGGAACAGCAGGGCGCGCGCCACCGCGGGAACGCTCACCCCGGTCTCGGCGGCCAGCGAGCCGGGCGCGTCGTGCCAGGTCAGGGCGTCGGCGATGACCACCCCGTCGGCGTACGCGGGAGGCCGCCAGTAGGGCGACACGTCGATCACGGCGGGCGGCTGACCGGGCGCCACGAGCACGTTCTGGGTCAGGTCACAGTGGACGATCTGCGCGGGACCGAGCGGTTGCAGCGCCGAGTCGAGCCGGCGCGCGATGTCGGCGAACCCGGGCCGCCAGGCGGCTTCCCGCTCACCCCACGCGATCCGGTCGGCCACCGCCCACCGGTCGTCGCGGTCGTCGAGCCCGGCCGGCCGCCCGAGATGCGCGACGGCCCGGTGGAAGGCCCGGCCGGCAGCGATGACGGTGCGGAAGTCCCAGGCCTCGACGCCGTCGACCCAGTGCGTGGCCGACCAGCCGTCGTGACTCCAGGCGCCGTCGCGGGTGCGGGCGGGCCGGGCGAGCCGGAACCCGTCCTCGGCGACGTCGGCCAGCCACTCGTGAGCCGCACCCACCTCGGGCTTGAGCACCAGGTGACCGGCCCGCCACGACGTGCCCTGCCCTCCGGCCAGCAGAGTGGCCGGCCCGGCCACCCCGAACGCGTCCAGAACTTGGGCGGGTGGCATCGGCACGCCGCGATGATCGCAGGAGTTTCGGGCGGGGTCTCCCCATTTTTTGCGCCTGCCCCGCACAATCGTGGTCATGGACAAGGACGAGGAGAAGCGGGCGCGCCAGGAGCGGTTCGGCCGGCTCCCCGCGCGCGTGTTGCCGCAGGAGTCCGTCGACGTGCGCACCGTGCCGGAACGCCCGGCGAGCGCCATGAGCGCGGCGCAGACCGAGGCCCTGCTGGGTGGCGGATGACGCTCTGGCACAACCGGTTCGAAGGGGCGGGCGGCCCGGGTCGCGGCAAGCTGAGTGGCAAATGTGTCGGCTATTCCAAGGCGTCGCGGCCTGACACGGTCGCCAACCTGGTCGACAGCACGGTCAGCACCCGGGCGCTGTTCGGCAACTACAAGCACCGCCCGCCGTTCCCCGCCCTGCGGCCGTTCACCCCGTCGCCCGGCGCCGAACTCGACCCGGCCGTGCACGGCGCCGACCACCTCACCACGTGCAGCGTCTGCGACGGCCCGTTCACCGACGGCCTGCACCAGGTCTGGCTCACCCGCGGCGTCGGCACCGACGCGCTCCCGCTGCTGGTCAACGCCTGTTCGCAGGCCTGCGTCGAGGCCCTGCCGCCGGGCCGCCAGAACTATGTCGCCACCCCGCACCACGGCGGGCCGGAAGTGGTGCAGCCCGCAACTGGGCGGTGACGGTGTCGGCCGCGGCCCGATGGGACGATCATTGGGGGCATGCAGAGTTTCGACGTGGTGGTGGTGGGAGCCGGGCCCGGTGGCGAGGTCGCGGCGGGCCGGCTGGCCGAGGCGGGCCTGAGCGTGGCGATCGTGGAGGGGGACCATGTCGGCGGGGAGTGCTCGTTCTATGCGTGCATCCCGTCGAAGGCCCTGCTGCGGCCCGGTGAACTGCTCGAGGAGGCGCGGCACGTGCCCGGCGCGGCCGAGGCGGTCAGCGGCCGGCTCGACGTGGCCGCGGTGCTGCGCCGGCGCGACGAGCTGATCAACAACGAGGACGACAGCTCGCAGGTGCCGTGGCTGACCGACCGGGGTGTCACCCTGGTGCGCGGCTGGGGACGGCTGGCGGGGGAGAAGCGGGTCGCGGTCGGCGACGAGATCCTGGAAGTGCGGCAGGCCGTCATCCTGGCCGGCGGCACCCGGGCCACCATCCCCGCGATCGACGGCCTGGCCGAGGCCGACCCGTGGACCAACCGCGAGGCGACCACGGCCAAGGAGATCCCGGCGTCGCTGGTCATCGTGGGGGCGGGCGTGGTCGGCTCCGAGATGGCCCAGGCCTACGCCTCGCTCGGCGCGCGGGTCACGCTGGTGGCCGGGCGCGGGCTGCTGACCCGCGAGGAGGACTTCGCCGGCGAGCAGGTGGCCGCGCGGCTCGCCGAGCAGGGCGTCGACGTACGCCAGGGCCAGCGCCCGACGGCCGTGCGGCGTGACACCGACGGGGTCACGGTGACGCTGGCCGACGGCAGCGCCGTGAACGCCGAGGAGATCCTGGTCGCCACCGGCCGTACGCCGCAATCGGTTGATCTCGGTCTGGACTCCGTGGGGGTCAAGGCGGACGGCTATGTCGAGGTCGACGAGCACATGCGGGTGCCCGGGCAGGAGTGGCTCTATGTGATCGGCGACCTCAACGGGCGGGCGCTGTTCACGCACATGGCCAAATACCAGGCCGCGATCGCCTCGGGCGAGATCCTGGGCAAGCCGATGGCCGCACAGCACCTGGCCGACGGTCCGGGCGCGCCGCGGGTCATCTTCACGTCGCCGCAGGTCGCCGCGGTCGGGCACACCACCGCGACGGCGCGGGCGGCCGGCCTGAACGTGCGGGTGGTCGACGTGCCCACCGACGGCAACGCGGGCGGTTCCTATTCGGGCGGCGTGGTCGGCACGACCCGGTTCCTGGTCGACGAGGACCGCGGGGTGCTGGTCGGCGTCACGATCACCGGCACCCAGGTGGCCGACTTCCTGCAGGCCGCGACCATCGCGATCGTGGGCGAGGTGCCGGTGACCCGCCTGCGCCACGCCATCCCGTCGTTCCCCACCCGAAGCGAGGTATGGCTCTACTTCTTCAACGAGTACGGGCTTTAACTTCACAGGATTTCGTACGGGAATACGACTCCCACCAACACACCACGGCCGGCACCCGCCGTTCCTCGCGAGCCGGGCGGAACACCGGGCACGTAACGCGGGCGCCGGCCGTGGTGGGTGGAGACGTTTCTCAGTAATGCCCGGACGGCCCGCGATACAGGTCGCCGTCCGGGTAGGGCCAGGCGTTCTTCTTACAACCGTGCAGGCCGAGCGTCTGCTGGAGCATGACCGGCGCGAGCTCGCCCTTGCCGGGGCACAGCTCGTGGCCGTTGCCCAGGCGGTGGCCGACCTCGTGGTTCACCATGTACTGCCGGTAGATCTTGAGGTCGCCCTTGTATCCGGGCACCCCACCGACCCAGCGGGCCACGTTGAGGACCACTTTGGCGCCGTTGCGGCACGACGTGTAGTCGTCGGAGGCATCGCCGCACAGCTTGCCGCGGGTGGCCGGCGTGGCCAGGTAGAGCGTGAAGTCGTACCTCTGACCCGGCCCGACCCGCCGGAAACGCCACTGCCCGCCACCGGTCCAGCCGCGGGGGTCTTCCAGCGTCGCGCCCGCGGCGGCGGCGAAACCGGCGGGCGACACGCCTTTGATGCCGCCCTCGACCACCACCCGGTAGCGCATCAGCCGCCCCCCGGTGCCCGCCGTCTCACTCGCGGCCGGCGCGACGATCCAGCGCCCGGTGCCCTCGCGCGGATACGTGATCTTGACAGGGGCACGGGCCGGCCTGGTGGTGGTCCTCGGCGCCGTGGCCTGGGTGACCGGTGGGTCCTCCGGCGGCGGCGGGGACGGGGACGCGGCCGTGCTGCAACCGGTCACGAGACCGGCCGCCAGCAACGCCGCGGCCCATCGGCTCATTCGCATCGTCATGCCATCCCTCCGATCGACATGACGTTTCCAGCGGTTAGTCCGCGTTGCGCTTTGACGACTTCGTCACATCCGCAACCGGGGCCACCCGTCGAGATCGTCCAGCATCTGCCGGTCGTGGGTGGCGATGATCACCGCCGCCGGGGCCGTCGCCAGGGCCGCCGTCAGCTCGTCCACCAGCGTTGCCGACAGGTGGTTGGTCGGCTCGTCGAGCAACAGCACGTCGGGCCGCCCGGCCAGGATCTCCTCCAGGTGGCGCCGCCGGTGCTGACCCGGCGACATCCGGGCCGCCGCCGTGAACACCTCCTGCGCCACATAACCGACGGTCGCCCCCGACAGCCGGCGCACATCACCGGTCGACGGTTCGAGCACGCCCGCCAGCACGGCCAGCAATGTGGACTTGCCGGCGCCGTTCGGGCCGGTCACGAGCAGCCGGTCGCCGCCGCTGAGACGCAGACCTACCGCCGTACGGAGGCGGCCGTTGACTGTCAGGTTCTCGGCGTCGAGCAGCGGAACACCGGCCCGGGTCGCGCCCGGCGGCCACCGCAGCGGCTTGGGCGGCGACGGCAGCGTGATCCGATGCGCCTCCAGGGTCTCCTGCCGCCGTCTGATCGTCTGCACGATGCCCGGCGCCCGGCTCTGCCGCTTGTGCCGGCCGGTGCCCTTGTCGGGCCGCCAGCCCGTGCTCAGCCGCCCCCGGGCCTCCTCGACAGCGCCGGCCAGCCGCTGATGCTCGGCGACCTGGGCGTCGTACTCCTGCTGCCAGCTCTCCCGCTCGCGCCGGCGCCCCTCCTGCCAGGCTGCGTAGCCGCCCGCATAGAGCCGCGGACGGCCGTCCGGTGTCGGGTCGAGGTCGAGAAACTCCGAAGCCACGTCGCGCAGCAACGCCCGGTCGTGGGTGACGACCAGGACGCCGCCCGGATGCTGCCGCAGCCGCTCGGTGAGGAACGCCAGCCCGCCCGCGTCGAGGTGGTTGGTCGGCTCGTCCAGCATCAGCAGGTCGTGGTGCGCGCCGAGCACGCAGGCCAGCCGCACCCGATAGCGTTGCCCCACCGAGAGCGTGTCGAGCCGGCGTTCCCGGTCGGTGCACGCTTCGAGGGCTTCCAGGGCCACGTCGACGCGTCGCTCGGCGTCCCAGGCGTCCAGCCGGACGGCGCTTTCCAGGGCTTTCCCGTACGCGTCGGGGTCGTCCTCGACGGTCAGCAGCGCGGCGTCCAGCGCGGCCAGGGCGTTCCGGGCCGGGCGGATCGCTTCGTCGACCAGGGATCCGACGGTGTCGGCGTCGAGGGCCTGCTCGACGACACCGATCGTGCCCGACCGGTGCACGCTGCCCTGATCGGGTTCGGTCAGCCCGGCCAGCACATGGAGCAGGGTCGTCTTGCCGCTGCCGTTCTGCCCGACGACCGCGAGGCGGGAGCGGGTGGAGACGGTGACGTCGACGCCGTCGAGGACAACACGGTCACTCCGCACGAGTCGGAGGGCTTCCGCCCGTACGTGGGAATGGGTCTTTTCTACGATGTTCAAGGTTCTGCTCTCGGCTCGTCTGGGAGCCGGGCAGCGCTGAGGCACCGCCCGGACAGGAACGCCAGGACGGCGGTGCAGAGGGGTTCTCGTCTCCAGCCGCCGTCAGCGGCCGGTACGCAACCTCATGAAGGCGACACCTTTGAACATGCGGGCCAGGTTAGCCGACGTTCTCCGGTGCCGCCCCCGATTATTCGTCAGCGCAGATCGAACCAGATCTGGCGCCCATCGTTCTGGAGCGTGTACGGCCGGCCGTCCGCCATCCGGATCCGGACCTGGACGTCGCCGCAGGTGCTCTTCTGGACGCCGATCGCCTTGGTCACGGTGAGGGCGCCGGGCGACGTGACAAGCGGACCGGCCGCGCGTACGCCTCCGGGTTCTCCCGGCTCAGGCGGCGCCAGCGCAGAGTCCCGACACTGGCCCGGAGACGATACGGTCCGGCCGTGGAACTGGCCCGGCGGTGGTTGCCGCCCCTGCTCGCGCTGCTCGCCGTCGTCACCGGGGGAGTTCTGCTGGCCCGTGTGGACGACGGCATCGTGACCGATCACGTGGTGGTCGACGGCGTGCCGCTCGACGTGATGCGGCCGGCCTCCGCCGCCCGCGCTCCCGGCGTGGTGGTGGCACACGGCTACGCCGGCTCGGCCCGGCTGATGGCCCAGTTCGGCGACACCCTGGTGGCGCGCGGCTACACCGTGGTGCTGCCCGACCTCGACGGCCACGGCGCCAGCACCCGCAAGCCGGTCGACCTGCAGCACGACCTCGACGTGGCGGTGGCCCACCTGCGCCGCCTGCCCACGGTCGACCCCGCGCGGATCGCGCTGGTCGGGCACTCGATGGGAGCCGGGGCGGTCACCCGTTACGCGGCCACCCACCCCGACATCACGGCCACCGTGGCGATCTCACTGCCCGGCGCCGACGACGTCACCCCCAACCGGCCCGCCCATCTGCTGTTGCTGGTCGGCCAGTTGGAGTTCGCCAGTTTCCACGAGACGGCCACCGCGGTGGGCGGCGCCGAAGAGGTCCCCGGGGTGGAGCACATTTCCATCCTGTACGCCTCCCGGACGCACCGCCTGACCGCCGACTGGATCGATGACGCGTTCGCCCGCACACCTGTCGACACCACGCTCCCGTCCCCGGTGCGGCGTCTCGTTCCCGCCGGAATTCTGCTGCTGGGACTGCTCCTCGGGTTCGTCCCGCTCGTCCGTCTCACCGTGGGTGCCGGCGGACGTCCGGCCCCGCCGTCCGCCCAGCTCGTCCGGGTCGTCGTGGTGACAGCCGGCGCGGCTGCCCTGGCCGTGGTCGTGGTCCCGTTCCTGCCGACCACGCGTTGGGAGCTCGGCGGCTACACGGCCGGGTTCACCGCAGTGGCGGGCGTCGCGATCCTCGCCTACCTGCGCGCGTTCTCGTCACCCCTCGGCGGTCCGCGTCCCCTCCTGGCGGCGCTGTTGCTCATCCCGTACGCGGCGGCCGCAATCGCCGTACCCCTGCACCTGGGATTCACCCATGCCGTGCCGGTCGGCCCGCGCTGGTGGCTGCTGCTCGCGGTGTGGGCCGGCCTGGCCGTGCTCGCCTACGCCGCCGGACGCCTGGCCGGGGGCACCTTCCGCGGCGACCTGATCGTGTCGGCGATCGTGGTGGTCGCCCTCACCGCCGCGGCCGTCGTCGGCTTGGCGTCCGGTTTCCTGCTGCTGGTCGTGCCCCTGCTGGCTGTCCTCATGCTGATCCAGGCCGCCCTGGCCGTCGTGCTGCGAGCCGCCAACGCGCCGCCGTGGTTGACTGCCCTGACCGGCGCGATCCTGGTCGCCTGGCCGATCGCCACCACCCTGCCGATTGTGTCTCCCTAGACCGATGAGTTCAGGTGGCCCGGAGAGTCTGACCTCTGAGTGACCCTGAACCGAAGGAGATGTCGATCATGGCAATGCCGCCCGTCGTCGACCAGGCCACCTGGCGCAAGGAACTGGACGCGCTGCGCGCCCGCGAGAAGGCCGCCACCCGTGAACTCGACGCGATCGCCGCTCAGCGGCGCCGCCTGCCCATGGTGCGCATGCCCGACTACACCCTGGTCGGCGCCGAGGGCCCGGTGCGCCTGGCCGACATCTTCGACGGCCGCTCCCAGCTGATCGTCTACAACCACATGTGGAACCCCGGCGCCGAGTGGCAGTGTGGCGGCTGCACCAGCTTCACCTCGGTCTTCACCCGGCTGGGCTTCCTCGCCAACTACGACGCCCGCTTTGTGATCGTCACCCAGGGCCCGATCAAGGAGGCCATCGCCTACGCCGACCGGGTCGGCAACAAGATGGACTGGTACTCCACCGCCGACAGCCCCTTCGGCGCCGATGTCGACGCCGGCCCCAACGGCGGTTTCGCCCTGAACGTCTTCCTCCGCGACGGCGACACGGTCTACCGCACATGGCACACCTCCGGCCGCGGCGTCGAACAGCTGACACACACGTTCGCCCTGGTCGACACCCTGCCGTACGGCCGCCAGGAGGACTGGCAGGATTCCCCAGCAGGGTGGCCGCAGTCCCCGGCCTACAGCGGTTGGCTGGATTCCCCCGATGTGGCCCGCCTCTACGGCCCTGATGCCTGACTCGCGTTGTGGAGTAGCGGTTGATGCGACTGGTCGACACCCGACCGCAGCGGCTGGTGACGGTTCCGTACCGCGCGGCTGGGCCCGGTGGCGTACCGCAGAATGTGCTGCTCGGGGTTGAGCGGCTGCGGGTCGACCGGCTACCGGCCGGCTGTGACGCGGTGCTGGCCGCTGGGGATCTTCAGGGGGTGGCGCCGTCGCCGCTTGGTGGGGAAGCGGGGCTGCTCGGGGTGGCGCTCGCCGACTACCTGGGTGTCTGGGCTGATAGTGGACTGCTCCCGCCGCCCGAGCGGGTCGGGGTCCTGCTCACCGGCGACCTGTATTCGGCTCCCGGCGCCGACCGCCGTGGGGCTTCAGGGGCCGTGCTCGACGTGTGGCTGGCTTTCGCCGCCGCGGGCTGCCCGATGGTGTTCGGTGTGGCCGGCAACCACGACGAGGTGACCGCCGCGCAGGTGGCCGAGCTCGGCCCCGGCGTCGCACTGCTGGACGGCGACCGCCGCGGGTTCGGTGGCCTGACGGTCGCTGGGATCTCCGGCATCGTGGGTGATCCGGCGCGCGCCCTCCGGCGTACGGAAAAGGAATTTCTGCATCTGGCCGAGAAGCTGACGACGCCGCCCCCGGACGTGCTGCTCCTGCATGAGGGGCCGGACGGGGTCGGGGCCGGTCAGCTCGGGCGATCCACGATGCGCGGCATGCTGGAGGCACGGCCGCCGGCGCTGACCCTGTGCGGACACGTCCACTGGGAGGCGCCGGTGGCCACTCTCGGCGACGGCCACATCGTCAACGTCGATTCCCGGGCCGTCATCTTCGGAACGTGAGTCTGAGGGCACGGGCGGTGGGCGGTCGGTCCCGCCGCGAACCGTTGTGTTTCCGGCGGCACGCAGCGGGAAGCCAATACATGTAACTCCCCGTGAGAAGGAGCATGTGATGGGCTTCATGGACAAGGCCAAGGACTTCGCCGACCAGCACGACGAGCAGGTCGACCAGGGCATCGAGAAGGCCGGTGACCAGGTGGACCAGCGCACCGGTGACAAGTACACGTCGCAGGTGGACCGGGCCCAGGACGAGGCTCAGAAGCGCACCGGCGAGGGCGACAGCCAGCAGTGACGGAACGGCCGCGGTGGGGGTTAGCCCCCACCGCGGGTTCCGGGTAGCACCACTGCTGAGCTGGGCAAACGCGGTGACGGGGAAGTGTGAGGAGCGGCGCGAACGGGTTCGGTGGCGGGGGAGTGCGGGCAATCGGGTCGGCGTCCGCAAGTCTCGTCCTTGACGCGAAAGAAGAACCCTGATGCCGTACATCACCACCCCCGACGGAGTCGAGATCTACTACACCGAGCAGGGCCAGGGGCAGCCGATTGTGCTCAGCCACGGCTGGCCGCTCAGCTCGGACGCCTGGCAGGTCGAGTTGAAGAGGTTCGCCGACGCCGGCTACCGGACGATCGCGCACGACCGTCGCGGCCACGGGCGGTCGCAGAAGACCTACTACGGCAACGACATGGACACGTACGCGAAGGATCTGGCCGCCGTCATCGAGGCGCTCGACCTGCGTGATGTCGTCCTGGTCGGCCACTCGACGGGTGGCGGGGAAGTCGTCCGGTACGCCGCCCAGCACGGACAGGCGCAGGGCCGGGTCGCGAAGGTCGTCACCGCCGGGGCCGTGCCGCCCGTGATGGTCAGGTCGGAGAGCAACCCGGACGGCCTGCCGATCGAGGTGTTCGACGACATCCGGGCCAACGTGCTCAAGGACCGGTCGCAGTTCTGGAAAGACCTGTCCGAGAGCTTCTTCGGCGCCAACCACGGCCGGGCCGTCTCGCAGGGCGACAAGGACGACTTCTGGCGGCAGGGCATGCTGGTGAACCTGGCCGCCGCGTACGACTGCGTGAAGGCGTTCTCCGAGACCGACTTCACCGAGGACCTGAAGGCGCTGACCGTGCCGATCCTGATCGCGCAGGGCGACGACGACCAGATCGTGCCGATCGGCGACGCCGCGCTCAAATCCATCAAGCTGGTCAAGGACGGCACGCTCAAGGTCTACGAGGGCGCCCCGCACGGCATTCAGGGCGACTACCAGGACAAGCTCGACGCCGACATCCTGGCCTGGCTGAAGGCCTGACCCGGCGCATCTCCCGCCCCCGGTCCAGGGGGCGGGAGCGCCGTCGAACGGCCGGTCGGAAATCGGTGACTGTCCCGTCCTCGACAGCGCGCGCTCACCGGCACGACGCAGCGTGGGTCGGGTCGGAATGCCCCATGTGGTGCGGAGCGTGCCTTGAATCTGTTCCTGAAGCTGCCCGACCCGGCCGGGATCACCTGCCTCGACGAGCTGTCCGAGATGTTGCGCCGGTTGAAGGTGTGGGCCGGTGACCCGTCGTACGAGACGATCCGGCGCCGGGTGAACGCGACTTGGAGTGCGCGGGGACGGCCGCCCGGCGAGCTGACCGTCCGGCCCACCGTGGCGAACTGCTTCCGGCCGGGGCGGCGCCGGGTGAACAACGACCTGGTGCTGGCGATCGTCGAGGTGCTCCATCCGGACGGCGGCTATGTGACGCAGTGGCGGCAGGCCCTCCGGATCCTCGGTGGGGAGGCCGAGGCGGTGTCGCAGGTCCGGGTCCAGGCCGCGCTGCCACCTGATCCGGCCGGGTTCGCCGGGCGCACCGGGGAACTGGCCCGGCTCCGCGCCGCGGTCCGGAGTGGTTCACCGGTGCTGGTCGAGGGAATGGCCGGGGTCGGCAAGACCCACCTCGTGGTCCACGTCGGTCACGACCTGGCCCGGGACGACGCGTACGACCAGGTGTTGTTCGTCAACCTGCGCGGCTTCCACCCCGACCCGGCCCAGCCGCCGGCCGACCCCGGAGCCGTTCTCGACGGATTCCTCCGCCTGCTCGGAGTGCCCGGCCACCGGATCCCGCACGACGTCACCGCGTGCGTCGCCGCCTATCGTTCCCGGCTGGCCGGCCGCCGGGTTCTGGTCGTGCTGGACGACGCGGCCACCGTGGACCAGATCCGCCCGCTCCTGCCGCGGACGCCGGGCTGCGTCACCCTGATCACCAGTCGGCGACACCTGGCCGGTCTGCGCCGGGTCACCCGTGTGCCCGTCGGGGTCTTCACGCCGGCCGAGGCCACGGCCTATGTGACGAGCGCCGTCCCCGGCATGCCGGTCGGCTCCGATCCGCTGGCTGCGGACCATGTCGCCCAGCGCTGCGGATACCTGCCGCTGGCCCTGAGCCTCGTCGTGGGGCACATGCGTGGGGCGGCGGGCTGGACGCTGACCGACCACGCCGAACGCCTCGACGACCGGCACCGCGACCGGCGGCTCGACTCGGCCGTCGAGAACGCGCTCGCCATGTCCTACCACCATCTCGCGGCCGGGACGCGCCGGCTGCTGCGCCTGTCGGCCCTGCATCCGGGTCAGGACTTCGATGCGTACGCCGCCGCCGCCCTCGCCGGCTCGGAACTCGCCACCGCCGTGGCCGCACTCGACCTTCTGCACCGCGACAGCCTGGTTCAGCGGATCGCCGCGGACCGGTACGCCTTCCACGACCTGATCCGCGCCTACGCCGCCGGCCGCGCCCACGACGAGGACCCGCCGGCCGTACGCCGGGACGCCCTCACCCGGCTCTTCGACCAGTACCTGGCCACCTCGGTGTCGGCGATGGCCGTGCTGCACCCGGCCGAGGCGTGTCGCCGGCCCGCCGGCTCCGTCGCCGGGCGGACCGGGCCCGAGCTGACGGATGCCGCCGCGGCCATGCGGTGGCTGGACGCCGAGCGGACCAACCTGGTCGCGGCCGCCATCCACACCGCACACCACGGCTGGCCCGACCACACCACGCGCCTGGCCCACGTTCTCTACCGCTACTTCCAGGGCGGGCACCACACCGACGCGCTGATCCTGCACGAGCAGGCCCTGCAAGCCGCGCGCCGCAACGACGACCTGGCCGGCCAGGCCCATGCGCTGATCGACCTCGGCGTCGCCCACAC
This sequence comes from Paractinoplanes ovalisporus, assembly GCF_016834655.1. Classification (GTDB taxonomy): domain Bacteria; phylum Actinomycetota; class Actinomycetes; order Mycobacteriales; family Micromonosporaceae; genus Actinoplanes; species Actinoplanes ovalisporus. Next base: position 134,460 of record NZ_JAENHP010000001.1, on the reverse strand, counting down.
CCGGCAGGCCCGCCGCGCCCGGGCCACCGGCCATCTGCGGCATGCCCTGAAGCTGTTCCGGCTGGCCCGTGACCGGAAAGGCGAGGCCCGGGCGTTGAACCACCTCGGGTTCATCGCCGAACAGACCGGCCGGCTGCCCGAGGCCACCCGCTACTACCGCAAAGCTCTCGACCTGGCCCGGCGGGCCGGTCACCAGGGAGCCGAGGCCTTCGCGCGGAACGGCCTCGGAGTGGTGGACACCCGCCAGGGTGCCTACGCGGGCGCCGCCGAGAACCTGCACCGGGCGCTCACCCTCTGCCGGCAGCGGGGAAACCGGGTCGGTGAGGCCGCCGCGCTGGACAGTCTCGGGCTTCTCCACTCCCGCACCGGGCGGGCCGGTCCCGCCATCAGCCTGCATGAGCAGGCTCTCGTCATCACCCGGGAGATCGGCGACCAGGACGCCGAGACCTACGTGCTGAACGGCCTCGGCGAGGCCGCCCTGGTCGCGGGCCGGCCGGTCGAATCCGCCGGCCACCACGCCGCCGCCCGCGCACTGGCCACCAGGATCGGCGCGCCGACCCAGCGGGCGCGGGCCTACGCCGGCCTCGGGCGGGCCTACCAGGCACTGGGCCGCATCGAGCTGGCGCGGGACCACTACCGGCACGCCGTTGCCGTCCACGCCGAGCTGGGCACCCCGGAGGCGGGGGAGACCCGCGCCCGCCTGGCCGAACTCGACGGCCCGCGACCGGCCCCGCCTACGAGGCGCGGGGCATGGTCGAGTCGGTGCGGGCGGTGAAGCCGAGCCGCTCGAAGAACGGCGCCGTGGTGTCGCCGGCGTGCAGGTAGGCCGTGTGGGCCCCGGCCAGTGCGCCCCGCCGCAGGATCGTCTCGGTCAGCACCCGCGCGTAGCCCTGGCGGCGGAACGCGGGCACCGTCCCGACGTTGGCGATTCCCAAGTGCCCGTCCTGCACGATGCCGACCCCGGCCGCGACCGGGGTGCCGTTCCCCGTCTCGGCGACGTACGCACCGATCAGCGGGTTGGCCAGCACCTCGGCCGTGTAGACGCGTGCCACCTCTTCGGCCGGCACGTCGAAGGCGCGCCCGATGACGTCGGCGAACGTCTCGTACTCGTCGCTGGCCAGGCGGCGGACCAGGGCCAGGCCGTCGGGGACGGACCCGGTCGACCGGCGGCCCTGGTTCGCGGCGACCATGAAGATCTGCGCCTCGCCGAGCCCGAGCGCGGGGGCGGCCGCCGGGCGCTGCCGGGGGCGGCTGCGCAGGTGGGAGCGCCGGCGGGACGAGGCGAGCAGGTCGAGGGCGGCCCGGAACGCGCGTAGGGATGATGCGGTTGATGTGTCGTGCATGGTGACCTTCTGGTGTTTCGTCCGGCGAGGGCGTGCGGTCAGCCGCCGTCCTACATGCCGGGAAGGCTATCTCGCGCCGGAGATTCTGTACGGCCCGTGTTACCGCGAGACACCCGGCGGCCGTGATCATCACCACGTCGAACTCTACCCTCACGTGAGGGTAGAGTACCCCTGTTGCCGGGAAGTGGCGCGATTCGCCCCTCGGCGGCGGCACGCTCAGAGGGTTGCCGCCGGAAGAACGTTCTGCGCAAACCGAATGGAAACACATGCCTTCATCAGCCGAAGTGCCCGCACCCGCGCGTCTGCGCAAGCCCGCATGGCTGGCCTCCCCGCGTGTCCTGCGCACCGAGGTGCTCGCCGGTCTGGTCGTGGCGCTCGCGCTCATCCCCGAGGCCATCTCCTTCTCGATCCTGGCCGGCGTCGACCCCAAGATCGGTCTGTTCGCGTCGTTCACCATGGCCGTCACGATCGCCTTCACCGGCGGTCGCCCGGCCATGATCTCGGCCGCGACCGGCGCGATCGCCCTGGTCGTGGCGCCGCTCGCCCAGGATCACGGGCTCGGCTATCTGGTCGCCGCGGTCGTGCTCGGCGGCATCTTCCAGGTCGTGCTGGCCGTGGCCGGCGTCGCCAAGCTCATGCGTTTCATCCCGCGCAGCGTCATGGTCGGCTTCGTCAACGCGCTCGCCATCCTCATCTTCACCGCGCAACTTCCGCACCTGATCGGTGTGCCATGGCTGGTCTATCCGCTCGTCGCCGTCGCGCTGGCCATCATCTGGTTCCTGCCCCGGGTCACCACCGCCGTCCCGGCCCCGCTGGTCGCGATCGTGCTGCTCACCGCGTTCACCGCGATCGCCCACGTCACGGTGCCCACGGTCGGTGACGAGGGCACGCTGCCGAGCAGTCTGCCCGTGCCCGGACTGCCCGACGTGCCGTTCACGCTCGACACTCTGACGGTCATTGCGCCGTACGCGCTGGGAATCGCTCTGGTCGGCCTGATGGAATCGCTCATGACGGCCAAGCTCGTCGACGACATCACCGACACCCGCTCGGACAAGACGCGCGAGTCGTGGGGCCAGGGCGTCGCCAACATCGTCACCGGGTTCTTCGGCGGCATGGGCGGCTGCGCGATGATCGGTCAAACGATGATCAACGTGAAGGCGTCCGGAGCCCGTACGCGGCTCTCCACGTTCCTGGCCGGAGTGTTCCTGCTCATCCTGGTCGTGGCCCTGGGCGACGTGGTCGCGACGATCCCGATGGCCGCGCTGGTGGCCGTGATGGTGATCGTGTCGGTGAGCACGTTCGACTGGCACAGCATCGCGCCGTCCACGCTCAGGCGGATGCCCGCCGGCGAGATCATCGTGATGGTCGTGACCGTCGCCGGAACGCTCGTCACGCACAACCTGGCCGTCGGCGTCGTGCTCGGAGTGCTCACCGCGATGGTCGTTTTCGCGCGCCGGGTCGCACACTTCGCCGAAGTGACAAGTTCGCTCACGCCCGACGGCGAAACGCGCATCTACCGCGTGCACGGCGAGTTGTTCTTCGCGTCCAGCAACGACATCGTCCACCAGTTCGACTACGCGCACGACCCGGCGCAGGTGGTCATCGACATGAGCGCCGCGCACATCTGGGATGCGTCCTCGGTCGCCGCGCTCGACGCGATCACGACCAAGTACGAGGCGCGCGGCAAACACGTCGAGATCACCGGCCTGAACGAGGCGAGCGCCCGTTTCCACGAGAACCTGGCGGGCCGTCTGGGCGCCGGACACTGATCAGGCAGACTGGTCCGATGACGGCAGGGCTCATGCAGATCGGCGAGGCGGCCGAACGCGTCGGACTGAGCATCCGCACCATCCGCCACTACGAGGAGGCCGGCCTGGTCGTCCCCTCGGCCCGCAGCGAGGGCGGCTTCCGCCTCTACACCGAGCCCGACCTCGACCGTCTGCGCGTCATCAAGCGGATGAAACCGCTCGGCTTCACCCTCGAGGAGATGCGCGACCTGTTGCAGATCCTCGACGCGCTGGCCACCGCCACCGGGCCTGAGCGCGTCCGGCTGCAGGACAGGCTCGCCATGTTCCACACCGCCGCGCAGAACCGCGTCCAGGCCCTGCGCGAACAACTCGACATGGCCGAAGGATTCGCCAGCCAGATCCAGGACCACATCAACCACCATCGCTGACCGCGGCCGAGTCGTCAGTAGCCGCAGAAGACCAAGATCAAGAGCCGGATGTCCCAGCTGGGTGGTGGGTGACGGACCGTCGCTCCCGCGGGGACCGCGGCGGGTTCCGCTGGCCGCTGACGCGTCCAGAACGCGGAACCCACCACGGCGACGTGAGTGAGTGGTTGCGCCCGAAAACCCGAGCGGGTCAGGCCGGCTGGTAGCCGGCGGCCTGGATGCGGAACAGGCCCGCGTAACGGCCGTCGGCCGCCATCAGGTCGGCGTGGTTGCCGCGTTCGACCAGCACCCCCTCGTGCAGCACGAAGATCTGGTCGGCGTGGATGACGTTGGCCAGGCGATGGGTGATCAGGATGGTGGTGCGGTGGCCCTGACGGCCGCGGATGGCCTGGAACAGCGCGTCCTCGGCGCGCGGGTCCAGGGCCGACGACGGCTCGTCCATGATGAGCAGGTCGGCGTCGCGATAGAAGCCGCGCGCGGCGGTGATGCGCTGCCACTGGCCGCCGGACAGGTCGTGGCCCTCCTTGAACGTACGGTCCAGCAGGGTGCGGTAGCCGCGCGGCAGCGCCAGGATCGTCTCGTGCGCGGCCGCCTTCACCGCCGCCGACTCGATGCGTTCCTGGTCGGCGTCGGTGTCCAGGTCGCCCATGGCGATGTTCGTGGCCGCGGTGTAGGGCCAGTTGTGATGCTCCTGCAGCACCACCGCGATACGCGATCGCAGCGCGGAACGGTCCCATTCGGACAGGGGCCGCCCGTTCCACTCGATCGCACCCTCGCTGGGTGACCGCAGCGCGGCGATCATCGCGGCCAGCGTCGACTTCCCCGAACCGTTCTCGCCCACGAACGCCACCGTCTGCCCGGCCTCGATGCTGATCGAGACGTCGTCGACGGCCGGCGTGTCCCGGTCGGGGTAGCGCAGGCTCACATTGCGGATGGCCAGGCGCCGCAACGGGTCGGGCTCGGGCTGATCGGACGTGGAGTCGGGCGGCATGTACTGTCCGGCGCGCTCGAGAAAACCCACGTACTCCTTGAAGAACTGCCCGTCGGTGAACATGTGGTCGAGTTGCATGGTGACCGTGGTGAGCGCTCGTTGCGCGGCCTGCACGGCGACGACACACGTCACGGCGGCCGACAGCGGGATGTGCCCACCGGCCAGCAACAGTCCGAGCAGCACCCACACCCCGCCGAGCCCGACCCCGCTGATCACCGCCCCGACGCTCATGGTCGTGGTGACGCGCCGGGCCAGCGTCAACTCCTCCCGGGTCTGCGCGCCCATGACCATGTCGTACTGACCGAGCAGAAACCGCCGGAGCCCGTACGAACGCAGCTCCGGCGCCGATTCCCGTTCGGCCATCTGCCGTCCGAGCACGAACAGCCGGCGCCGGCGTACGGAACCGGCCAGGAAGTTCGCGTAGCGCAGATGCCCCGCGCGCAGGGCCGCGTACCCGTTGGGCAGGGTGGCGACGAGCAGGGCGAGCAGCAGCAGCGGGTTGATGACGACGACGGCCACCGCGACGGCGGCCAAACCTACCGCGCCGGCGAGCAGGTTGGTGGTGTCGGAGACGAGACCGTTCGCCGCGTCGCTGCCGCGTGTCGCCCGCTCCATGTCATCGGAGAAGGCGTCGGCGTCGAAGGCGTCCAGCCGTACGGCGGTAGTGGTCTCGAAAAGCCGGCGCTCGGCCGCCTGGTTGACCCGCGGTGTGAGGCCGTTCTGCGCGTAGCCGACCGCGATGCCCAGCGCGCCGCGCGCGGCCGTGACCGCGGCCAGGACGGCGAGCGCGGGCAGGGCCGCCTCCACCCGTTCCGGCGTGGGACCGGCGCCGAACAGCTCGACCAGCACCCGCTGGGTCGACAGCAGACCGAACGTGGCCATCGTGCCCGCCGCGATCGTGGCCAGGCCGACCAGCGCCGTACGCACCTTGTCGGCCTGCCAGGCGACGGCCACCGCCTGCCGCACGAACTGAGGCAACTCCGCGAACACCCCGAACACGCCCGTCTCGGCTCGCCGCCGCACCCCGTGCTCCCACCAGGCGTTGCGCAGTTCGGGCAGGACGGTCTCCTCCGTGACGCTCACAGCCACCTCACTCCACGTAGCCACCGGGTCACCCTCCACACTCCCGGCTGGGCGGCGTTCTGTCGCCTACCCGAAGGAGTTAGGCACGTCGATCCGGCCGCCACCGCGGTCGCCGACACACAAGGCGTCCGACCGGCCTCACGCTGGCCGGAACCTGCCCTGCCCGGAGGCGGCCGGCGCCATCGACGAGGCCGGTGAGTGAGCGAGAGTGATTGGTTCGTCCGTGGCGAACGCTCCGCCCGCCCACAAGGCGAGCACAATCAGAACGCCGGAAACGAACACGCCCGCGCATCGGCGACGACGAAGCGCGCGCCGGCCACGTTCGAGGTCGGCGAGCACCACAGTTGCAAGTTCAGTCACGCCCCGATGACGGATCGCACACGGCCGGCGGTTGCGCGCCCCGAGCGGTTGCGCGCCCCGAGCGGTTGCGCGTTCCGAGCGATTGCGCGTTCCGGGCGGTTACGCGCCCCGGGCGATTGCGCGCCCCGAGCGATTGCGCGTTCCGAGCGATTGCGCGCCCCGGGCGATGCGCGTTCTGAGCGATTGCGCGTTCCGAGCGATTGCGCGTTCTGAGCGATTGCGCGTTCCGAGCGATTGCGCGCCCCGGGCGATGCGCGTTCTGGGCGTTTGCGCGTTCCGGGCGATGCGCGTTCTGAGCGAATGCGCGTTCCGGGCCGTCGCGCGTCACGGGAGGTTGCGTGCCCAACCGCTGGCGGTTGCGCGTTTCGAGTGGTGATCGCATACCGGGGGCCGATCGTCAGTCCCACCTGAAGGACCAGATCGGCGCGTCGATCAGCCGCTCGGCGTAGCCCGCCAGGTCCGACGGGGAGCCGCCCTGCCAGACGTTGTCCGGGCAGAACGCGAAATGCTCAGCGGCGACGTAGAGCGCCTCTTCCAGCGTGCCGGGCGGCGCCGCGACGCTGACGTAGAGATCGGCGAATCCGGCCCCGATGACGGCCGCCCCGAAACGGCTCTTCCAGGAGCGCAGAACGGCCGACAGTTCGGCGGTGTCATTGGTGTAGTTGACCGCGCCCTGCCAACCGGCGACCGTGATCGCGTCGCTGGGCCGGTCGGCGGCGACCAGGCCCAACCGCAGCGACGGCTTGTCCGCCAGCAGGGCCGTCGCACACCGATCCGCATGCGCGCCCTGATCCTGAGTGACCGGAACGGCGTCCGCCAGTCCGGGCCACGGATCGTCGCCGTCGGCGTAGGCGTCCCACCAGTCGGCCAGCAACTCCTCGGGGTCGAACTCCGAGGGCCGTCCCATGGAGGCCGGCCACAGCTCACCGTCGTCCCACGGACGCCGAGTCTCGCCGCGCAACGTGTCCAGCAGCAGCGGCCAGAGCCCGGAGAACCGGTGGGCCTGCCGAAGAGCGGCCCACACCTCGGCGCTGACCGGGCTCTCGCTGACCCACATCGCGGGCTGCTCGTCGGAGCCCTCGTCCCCGTGAACCAGCCGCCCCCGGGGAAGCTCAACCGGCAAGGTCGACAGTGCGGCCAGGCCCCGGACACCCTCTGAAGATCCACCCACGCGACGCAGCATAGAGCCAGGGCCCGCACGCCGGTCCGAACGATCCGCTGGGACACCGGAACGGCCGTACTCCGTTTCGGAGGCCGTCCGCTTGGGTCTGGTCAGGCCAGGTCAGTCGGCGTCCAGAGAGGTCGCAGGGTGGGGTACCCCGCAAAGTCGGGTCCGCTTTGGGCCGTCCGGGTCGATTGGTACCCCTCACTGGCTGAGCCATTGACCAAAACGGTGATGGCGCCGACACGTGGAGTAGCTAACGTCAGATCAACAAGCATGATCGTCTTGGCTTGTCGCTCAGGAGGCAGCGTGTCGATCGACCAGCTCAGGTCCTATTTCCGAGAGCAGTCAGGGCTGGCCGGCGCCTGGTTCGACCGGCTCGGTGCCTATGTCGATCGAGATCCCGCGCATGCGCAACACGTCGACAAGTCCCGGCTGGCCGAGATCCGGGCGATGTTGTCCCGGGCCCGCAGCGGCGCGGAGTCCAGCCTGTTGAACGTCGCCTTTCTTGGAGAGTTCTCGTCCGGCAAGAGCTTCCTGATCAGCGGGTTGTACGGCCGCCTGTCAGCGACGGAGGACACCTCGGGGCGACGTACGACGTTCTCGTACGAGGGGTTGCTTCCGTCCGGTCCCGAGGCCGTGAGCGCGTGCCCGGTGCGGGTGGTCTCCGTGCCGGAACCGGGTGAGGATCAGGGCGGTCGAGGTCGCCACCAGCGCCGCGAGTCGCGAGACAAGCCGGCGCCGCGGCTGCGGGTGAGGTTCGCCGGAGAGACCGAGTGGACGGACATCGGTCCCGTGCAGTCGCTGGATCAGGTCGACAGCTACGTGACCGTCGGCAGCGAACATCTCCATCTGCGGGAACATCGTGACCGCCCGGTGAGCGAAGCCGAGGTGGCTGTCCAGGGAGCGCCCTTTCCTGCCGTTCTCTGGGATCTGCCCGGGCACAGCAGTCCCGTCCCGGACCACGCCGACATCATCAACCGGGAGCTGGCCGAGGCGGACTGCTACGTGTATGTCACCCGGGCCGTGCGGGCTCTCGGGCAAGCGGATGCGGACATGATCCGGCGCCTCTTCCGGGAGCATTCGGCTCACCGCCGGAAGGTCATATGGGTGCTGACAGCCATCGACGAGGGCGAAGCTCCGGATCGGCGTAGCGGCCTGCTCAACTGGCAGAAGATCCAGCAGGTCAACAACGAGTATCTGCGCGAGAAGTTCGGCGGGGCCGGCAAGCTGGGCGAGTCGTTCATAGGTGACGGATTCATCCCCGTCTCGCCCGCGTGGGAGGCCGAGGCCGAGCTACGCCCGCCCCGGGAATCTCTCTCGTTGCGCCTCGACAGCCGGATGAACGGGCTGCGCGGCGCGCTGAACGCGATGATCGAGTCCGCGACCGGCGCGTCGTATCTGAAGGACTATGCGGACGACCTGTCGGACGCCATGTTCGAAGCATTGCGTGGGCTGGAAGGGGCAGCCCACGCCCGTAAGCAGTCAGACGCCGAACGGGGTCACCGGCTCAGGGCCGTCGATACGGAACTGGAGTTGCTGGAGACCGGCACCGAGAGCCTCCTGCGGTCGTTGCAGAGCGCCGGATCGGCCACCGTACGAAGTCTGGTGTCTCAGAACCTGACCGGGCAGTTGGCCAACCGCCTGCATGCGCGGCTCGACAAACGGATCGCCGGCGCCGACCTGCTCAAACCCGACGCGTTCGACCGTCTCGAGACCGAACAGGCGGGTGTGATCGCGGATTGGCTGGAGGAACCGGATGGCCCGGCCGAGCGTTGGGATCGAAGCTATTCCGAATTGACGGACATCGTGAACAAGGCCATGGGTGATCTCGTCACCCGGATGAGCGCCACCGACAGCCGGCGTATAAAGATTCCGTCGGCGTGGATCGACGTTCAGGAACTCGCCCGTAAGGCGGATCGGGAGCAGCCGGCCACGGAACGGCCGCCTCTTTTGGAGCGGGCCGCCGGAATCCTGAAGAACCTGCCCGGTGTGGGTGCCGCGACGGCGGTGATCGCCACCGGCGCGGCTCAGGCCGCCGCGGCGGTCGGTCTTCCCGCGGCGGCCGTTGCCGTCCTGACCCCGGTCGGCGCCGGTCTGGTGCTGGCGTCGGCGGGCTACGTCGCCTGGCGCGCCACCAAGGGCCGCCTCGCGCTCAGGGAGAAGCGGGACGACTTCAAGCGGACGCTCGACAAGACCGCGGCCGAGGTCATTCAGGGCTTCGAGCTGCAGATGAACAGTCAGGTGCAGGAGCTGGTGAGCGGCGTCGATCTGTTCCGGATCAGACTCCGGACGGATCTCCATGGTGAGCGGCGGACGGTTTCGCGGGCGCTGGAAACAGGTGAGGTTGTGTCGGAAAGCGAGTCTCGGGAGCTCACCTCGATGCTGGAGGACGGCCAACGCATCCGGTCCGCCCTGCAGCAGATCGTGGCCGAGTGCGACGCCGTCATCCGCTAGCGCGAGCACCGCGTCCGATACGAGCTCAGGGTGCGATGCCTATGCCCGGGATGCGGCTCCACGCCCTTTCCTGGGCGGCGGTCATGGCCGGCCAGGTCTGGCCGCCCGGGCGTGGGTTGATGCGTGTGGCGAAGGGCGCCGGCCGGAAGGACGGGTCGTAGAAGCAGTTGCCGGTGCATGAGCGGGCTATGGAACGGGGTGTCGGTTTGTGGCCGGTGCGCGCCCAGCGGTCCAAGGCGTTGATCGAAGCCGCGTACTCGTCCTTGCTCAGGCCGTCGTGGTCGGATTCGCGCGTGAACGTCTGCACGAGGTTGCTCGTTCGGAGCGTCGCGCGGTAGGCCGACTCGTGTTCGACGAACACCGACGGGTCGTCGATGGCGTGCAAAGTGAGCACGGGGACGGACACCCGGCCGGTGAGGTCGCTGTCGTAGGACAGGTTCCGCCGTGCGGTCGGGTCGGCCTGGAAACGTGCGACGCCGGCGTTGAGGGCTTTGTCGTCGTGGGAGCCGGAGTAATGCACGCCGCGGTTGCTGAACGGGTTCCGGCCGCCCAGGCGGTTGGCGACGATGTCCTGGAACAGGAACGTCGCGTACTGCAGGTGGGTCTCGAGGGAACGTTCCGGGATGCGCGTCACGGCCAGAATGTCGTCGAGGTTGCGTTGCTGTTGTTCGGTGCGCGCGGTGGACGTTCCTGTGCATTCGTGCAGCCGTTCGCTCACGTCGTCGGGGGTGAGCGGGGAATCGGCCGGCAGGCCCTGCCACAGCGGGTACTGCGGTTCGGACGGGCGCGGCAGGTTCCGGCAGTAGTACTGATAGACCACGCGCAGATCCACGCGATGGTCGTAGCCGCGCGAGCCGCCCGCAAGCAGGCCGCTCGTCAGCAGGACCCCGTCGTAGCCGTCGTAGGTCTCGGCGACCTTGGCGGCCACGTTGCCGCCGAAAGACTGGCCGTGCAGGTATGTGCGTCGGGGCGGGCCGAAACGCGCAATGAACAAGCGGCGCGCGTTGTCGGTGTCGGCGGCGGCCATGCGTACGCCGTAGCCGCCGCGACGGTACGACGAGGCGACCCACGCGTAGCCCTGTTCGACCATCACCGCCCATTCGGCCAGGTCCTCGTCGGTGCTCGACTGGTCGTACGAACGGGCCGGACCGCCGTGGGCGTGCACCACGAGCGAACCGTTCCAATGGTCGGGCACGGCCATCGTGTAGTACGCGCCGTTGGCGTCGCGCCCGGTCACACACGTGGCCGCCGGCAAGCACGACGACCCAGCCTTGGGTCGCGCGGGCAGGGAGCCAGCCGCGGGCCGTGCGGACAACGCTCCAGCCGAGGGCCGCGCGGTCAAGGAGCCAGCCGCGGGCGCGGCGAGCAGGGCGGCAGTGGTGGCGGCGACCAGGGAAGCCGCGACCAGGCGGGCGGCGACGAGGGGAACAGCGCCCGGCGCTTTCATCCGGCGGCCGGGGCCGAAGCGGGCAGGGGATAGAGGGCCAGCGGCACGTGGTGCTGACCCGCGTGGATGTCCCGATCGCGCAGGCTGCCCTGGGAGACCGGGCGCGGGAACGAGATCTTGACGACGTTCAGGGCGGGCAGCCGGAAGATCTGGATCGTGTCGGCGGGCACGCCGTAGAGGCGCGCGACCATCGAGGCGTCCAGGTAGGCGGGGTCGGCCACCAGCGCGTAGCCCGCGGCGTCACGCATGAACAACTCCATCGTCACCCAGAACGGGCCCGCGTTCTTGGAGCGGACCTCCACGGCCAGGTCGGCGATCGTACGGGCGTCAGTCATCCTGGGCCTCCGGCAAGGTGATGCGGAACAGGCTGGTGGGGGAGTCCACGTCGACGACGTGGTTCAGCGCGAACTCGTAGACCGCCCCGCGCTCGGTCTCGGCCGGGGAGGTCGCGAAGGCCAGGCTGGGCAGGTAGCTCATGTCCGGCGTGGGCAGGTGCAGCATCAGCGGGTTGGCGACCTTGGCCACGGCGGTGGCGGTCGCCTGGTCGGCCGCGTGGACGAGCAGCATCGCGCCCACCTCGCGGGGCGGACTGCGGTCAGGTTCGATCTCGTCGAGGATCGCGTTGTAGCCGTAGAGCCGCAGGTCGATCTCGTAGTCGCCGTCGCCCAGCCCCAGCGTGCGGCTGACCCACTCGCCGATCATCTTGCGCATCAGGGCGGCCCAGGTGTCGATCTGGCCGAGGATGTGCGGGTCGCGGATCGCGGTGAACGACATCGTCTCGTAGCCGGTGATGCGCGAACCCTCCAGCTTGATCGTGTGCTGCGCGGCCGGTTCGAAACGGGAACCCTCCACCCGTACGCGCCGGTCGTCCAGCGCCTGGTAGGTCGCGTCGGACACCACGATCGTCCCGGCCGGTTCGCGCATCGAGAACGGGTTGACCGTCTCGTACAGCATGTGCGCGGCCACGGACGTCGGCGTGCAGGAGTTGTCCGGGTCGAGCGGTTCGATCGTGAAGCCGTACGCGTCGATCGTCGCCAGCACCCCGCCCGCGCGCGGATTGGTCGTGCACTGCCCGCCGCACTCGACAATCTTCGCCGCGTGCCAGACCGGGCCGGCCGGCATCCCCTTCATGAGCGGGTAGGCCGCCGCGACCGCCGTGTCGGTGGCCCGCCCGGCCAGCACCACGTCGGCGCCGGCTTCCAGGGCGGCCACGATCGGCTCGTGTCCCATCATGCCGACGATGTGCGTGCAGCTCTCCAGCGTCGCCGGGTCGATCTCGCCGGCGGGCGGCAACGGGTGGATCCGGTCCAGGGATTCCACCAGGTCGGCGGCCCGCTGTTCGCTGTAGACGGTGGCGACGCGCAGGTTCAGCCCCTCGGATTCCAGGATCTCGCGGGCGATCCCGGCGACCCAGTCGACGCCGGAGTCGGTGCCGCTGGTGCCGCACGACCCGATGATCAGCGGAATGCCCGCCGAGGCGGCCGCCCGCAGCAGCAGCCGCAGGTCCTGGGCGACGGCCCCGGCGGCGGTCTTGGCCGTGCCCGTGCCCAGGTAGTACGGGCCGGAGTCGGTCGATCCACCGTCCACGGCGATGACGTCGGCGCCCAGTTCGAGGCCGCGCGTGACCGTCTCGGGCGGGAACCCGGCACCGAGCATCCCGACCGGCGTGAGAACGCGTACAGAGTCAGTCATGGTGTCCTTTCGAAAAGTGCGCAGGAAACGCCGAAACGCTCAGAAGCGCGCAGGCAACGCCGAACGCTGAGAAGTGCGCAGGCAACGCCGAACGCTCAGAAGTGCGCAGGCAACGCCCGACGCTCAAGAGCGCGCCGACGCCGATGCGACAACGGAGGCTCACGAGACGGCGGACGCGGCGGCGCGCCCGGCTTGGCGGCCGGAGAACAGGCACCCGCCGAGGAAGGTGCCTTCCAAAGCCCGATAACCGTGCATGCCACCGCCACCGAACCCGGCGGCCTCGCCCGCGGCGTACAGCCCGGGGACGGGATCACCGGAAGCGTTCAGTACGCGAGCGTCCAGATCGGTGTGCAGACCACCGAGCGATTTGCGCGTCAGAACGTGCAAACGAACAGCGATGAGCGGTCCGGCTGAGCGATCGAGCAGCCGGTGTGGGGGAGCGGTACGCATCAGGCGGTCACCCCGGTAGTTGCGGAACCCTCGGATGGCGGCGATCTGCATGTCCTTGCCGAAGTTGTTCATCAGCTCCCGGTCGCGCGATTCGACCGTGCGCCGCACGCCGGCCGCGTCCAGCAACGGCGTGTCGGTGAGCGCGTTCATGCCTTTGACGAGTTCCTCCAGACCGTCCGCGACCACGAAGTCGACGCCCTTGTTCTTGAACGCCTCGACCGGCGCCGGCGCGCCCCCGCGGACACGTCCGAGCACCTTGCGCACGTCACGGCCGGTCAGGTCGGGGTTCTGCTCGGATCCCGAGAGCGCGAACTCCTTCTCGATGATCTTCTGGGTGAGGATGAACCAGCTGTGGTCATGTCCGGTCGTGCGCAGATGAGCGAGCGTGCCCAGGGTGTCGAAACCGGGATAGAGCGGTACCGGCAACCGGCGTCCGCGCGCGTCGAGCCACAGCGACGACGGGCCGGGCAGGATCCGGATGCCGTGCCGTTCCCAGATCGGGTCCCAGTTCTGGATGCCCTCGACGTAGTGCCACATCCGGTCCGGGTTGATGATCGCCGCGCCCGCATCCGACGCGATGCCGAGCATCCGGCCGTCCACGTGCGCGGGCACGCCGCTGATCATGTGCGCCGGAGGTTCGCCGAGGCGGGACGGCCAATTTTTCCGTACGAGGGAATGGTTGCCCCCGATGCCGCCCGACGTGACCACCACCGCCTGGGCCGTGAACTCGAACTCCCCGACCTCCTCGCGGGAGCTGGCCTGACCGCGCGCGACATCGCTCGGTGCCAGCACCCGCCCGGACACGCCAGTGACCACGCCGCCGGTCGTGATGAGCGAATCGACACGATGGCGGTGAGCGATCGTCACCCGGCTGGACGAGACCGCCGCCGCGATGAACGGTTCGAGCACCCCCGGCCCGGTGCCCCAGGTGATGTGGAAGCGCGGAACCGAATTGTTCGCGCGCTCGGCCCAGCCCACGATCGGGAACAACTTGATGCCCCGGTCGCGCAACCATGCGCGTTTTTCGCCGGCCGCCCAGCCCACATACGCCTCGGCCCACCGGCGCGGCCACTCGTCCTCGGCCCGGTCGAACCCGGCGTTGGTCAGCCAGTCCTGCCAGGCCAGGTCGCACGAGTCGCGGATGCCCATGCGGCGCTGCTCGGGCGAGCCGACCAGGAACAGCCCGCCGAACGACCAGTGCGCCTGACCGCCCAGGCTCTGCTCGGGCTCCTGGTCGACCAGGATGACCGACTTGCCGGCGGCGGCCAGTTCGGCGGTGGCGACGAGCCCGGACAGCCCGGCCCCGACCACAATGACGTCGGCGTTCATGCGCCCTCCACTCGATCGGCGACGGCGTGCTGCGGGTTTACGGCGAGGGCGGCGGCCTGCTGCGGCTTTCCGGCCAGGTCGGCTACGGCGTGCTGCGGCTTTCCGGCCAGGTCGGCTACGGCATGCTGCGGGTTTCCGGCCGGGGCAGCGACGGCGTGCTGCGGGTTTCCGGCCAGGGCGGCGACCAGCTCGCGGGCGCCGAGCAGACCGGCGTCGCGGCGGGCCTCGGCCGTCTGCCCGGCCATGTGCGAATAGACCGTGATGCCGGCGACACCGCGCAGGATGCTGTCGGCGGGCAACGGTTCGACGTCGACCACGTCCAGGGCGGCGCCGGCGATCCGGCCGGAACGAACAGCCTCGACCAGCGCCACCTCGTCCACGATCGGACCGCGCGCGGTGTTGATGAGATGCGCGGTCGGTTTCATCTTGGCCAGAGCGTCCGCATCGATCAGGTGTCGTGTGCGTTCGCTCAATGCCGTGTGAACGGACACGAAGTCGGATTCGCGCAACACCTTGTCCAGGTCGCCGTCCAGAACGGTCATCCCGAACGCCGACGCCAGCGGACGCACCTGCTGCGCGACCGCACCGCGCCCGATGATGCCCAATGTCCGTCCGCGCAGTTCGAAACCGTCACGGCGCGGCCACCCACCGGCGGCGACACCCGTGGCCATGCCGACCAGATTGCGCGCTTGAGCGAGCATGAGCGCGATCGTGTACTCGGCGACCGCGTTGGCGTTGATGCCGGGCAGGTTGCTCACGCTGATGTTCATTCGTGCAGCCGCGGCCACGTCGACCGAGTCATATCCGACGCCCGTACGGACGATCGCGCGCAACGACGGCGCCTGCGTGAGCACTTCGGCCGTCATCGGCTCGTTCGCGATCAACGCGCCCTCGACCCCGTCCAGCGCGGCGATCAGATCGTCGGCCGAGCGCTTCCCGCGCAACGGCGAATGTCGTGTCGTGAAGCCGAGCCCGGTCAGGTAGGTGTCCACTTCGTCGCCCGGAACCAGGTAGTCCGTGGTGATCAGAATGGTCGACATCGCTTCCTTCACTTGAGAAATCACTGGAGGCACTTGAGAAATCACTGGAGGCAACTGAGAAATCAGAGGCACTGAGAAATCACTGGAGGGTCACTTGAGGATCGGGGAGTTCGCGCGGCGCTGCAGCCGGCCCAGACGGGCGACGACGAGGATGGCGAGCACGGCCAGGACAGCGATGTCCAGCAGCATCCCGTCCCACCCGGTCAGGTCGACGACCCCGCCGATCAGGGCCGGGCCGCCGAAGCCGCCCAGGTACCACGTGACCGCGTACAGGCCGGTGTAGGTCCCGAGGACCCGGCTCGAGGGCGCCAGATTCCACAGCGCGACCGCCGCGTTGATCAGGAACCCGGCCGCGCCCACCGCCGCCACGCAGAAGACGATCACGGTCGCCGTCGGGGTTCGCACCACGGCACCGGCGGCCATCGCGGCCGCGAACAACGCCATGCCCACGCCCATGGTCTTGAGCCGCCCGAACCGTTCGGCCAGCAGCGCCGCCGGATAGGCCGCGACGACATAGGCGATCCCGCTCGGCAGCGTCAGGCCACCGGCCTCACCCCGCGTGAGATCAAGAGCTTCCATCCCGTACGGGGTGATGAGTGACCGGGAGGCGAACCACGCCCCGCCGAACAGCATGACCGTGAGCAACAGCAGAACCCGTCGGCGGTCGCGGTCGGTGACCAGGTCGGTCACCACCTCGCGGAACGGGACCCGCGCCGTCTCCGACTCGGCGTCCGACGCCAGCGCCTGCTGGTAGCCGGTCGAACGGCTGTCGCGCACCTTTACCACGACGACGGCCGTGACGGCCAACAGGATCGCAGCCGGGATGGCGAACGAGGCCTTCGGATGGTCGTCGACCACGAGCAGGCTGATCAGCGACGCCACGATGATGGTCAGCGCGGCCGCGATCTTCACGATGGCGTTGGCCCGGCTGCGCCGCTCGGGCGGGATGAAGTCGGGCACCAGCGACTCGGCCAGGGGCCGCATGGTGTTGGCGACCAGCGCGTAGCCGACCATGACCGCGATCAGCATGGCGGCCGAGGTGGTCCAGGGCAGGAACACGAAGAGGACGGCGGCCAGCGGCATGCCGACCGCGAGGTAGGGGACGCGCCGGCCCCACCGCGTACGGGTGTTGTCCGAGCGGTTGCCGATCCACGGCTGGATGAAGATCCCCAGCAGGTTGTCCATGCCCATCAGCGCGCCGACCAGGGCCGCGCTGGCCACGTGTTCGCGCAGCAGGACCGGCACCTGGTTGTCGTAGAAGTTCCAGGTCGACTCCTGCGCGAACAGCGTCAGGGCGATGAAGAACGTGATTGTGCGGTGGGAGGGGGATGCCGCGACGTCGCGGGTTTTCATTTCGGCCATGTCGCCTCCATGTGTCCGCGGTCACGTTAATTTGCTGTAGCAAAAGCGTCAACAGTTGCATCGTCTTTAAAAACATCATGAGCTAGAGTGCCGTCATGACAGCCACCGAGACGCTCGCCGACCAGGCGTATCGTCATGTCCGCACCGCGATCGCCACCGGCGAACTGGCGCCGGGAGAGAAGGTGACCGAGCGCGGCATGGCCGAGCGGCTCGCGATCAGTCCCACCCCCGTGCGGGAAGCTCTGCGGCGCCTCGAACTCGACGGGCTCATCGAACGGATCGGCCCGCGTACGGTCCTGGTCGCCGCCATCCGCGACGCCGCCATCGATGACCTGGCCGAGGTGGAGGTCGGCCTGCGCGGCCTGGTCGCCCGGTTCGCCGCCCGGCACGCCGCCCCCGACCAGCTCGACGCCCTCGACGCTATCCTCGACCGGGCCGACGACCTGCTGATTCTGCTCAAGGAGCGGCGCCGCCAGGAGCAGCCGACCGGCCGTCACCTGAACGACCTGTTCGACACGATGCAGGAGTTCAACGACACCGTCAGCGCCTGCGCGCACAACCCGGTGCTCGTCCGCATGCTCGAACAGAGCCGTGTGTTCAGCCGCCCCCGCCGCCGCGAGCTCCTGCTGCGCAAGGTGGCCGAGGACGATACGTTCGGCCTGGAGAGGTACACCAGCCACCGCGCCCTGGTCCGTGCCCTGCGCGCCGGCGACTCGGCCGCCGCCGAGCGTCTGGCCCTCGAGGACGCGCAGGGCGGGCTCGCCGCGTTGAGGGAGGCGCCGTGACCACCCACCGCATCGCCGTGATTCCGGGCGACGGCATCGGCCGTGAGGTCGTGCCGGCCGGGCTCGAGGCGCTCCGAGCGACCGCCGGCCGGTTCGGCATCACGCTCGCGTTCGACCACTTCGACTTCGCCAGCGCCGAATACTGGCAGAAACACGGCACGATGCTCCCGCCCGATTGGGAGCCGACCCTGCGGCAGTACGACGCCATCTTCTTCGGCGCGGTCGGCTGGCCCGAGGTCGTGCCCGACCACATCTCGCTGTGGGGGAGCCTGCTGCAGTTCCGGCGCACCTTCGACCAGTACGTGAACCTGCGCCCGTGCCGCCTGATGCCCGGTGTCCGCAGCCCCCTCGCGGGCCGTGAACCCGGCGACATCGACTTCGTCGTCGTGCGCGAGAACACCGAGGGGGAGTACTCGAGCATCGGCGGCCGCATCTTCGAGGGCACCGAGCGCGAGACCGTGATGCAGGAGACGGTCATGACGCGTGTCGGCGTCGACCGGGTGCTGCGGTTCGCGTTCGAGCAGGCCGCCCGCCGCCCGGAACAGCACCTGACCTCGGCCACGAAGAGCAACGGCATCTCCATCTCGATGCCCTACTGGGACGAGCGTGTGGCCGCGATGGCGTCGGAGTTCGCGGCCGTACGGGTCGACAAGTTCCACATCGACGCCCTGGCGGCCCAATTCGTGCTGCACCCCGAGTGGTTCGACGTCGTGGTGGCGAGCAACCTGTTCGGCGACATCCTGTCCGACCTCGGGCCGGCCTGCACCGGCACGCTCGGGATCGCCCCCAGCGCGAACATCAACCCCGACCGCGCCCACCCGAGCCTGTTCGAGCCGGTGCACGGTTCCGCCCCCGACATCGCCGGGCGCGGCATCGCCAACCCGGTGGGCCAGATCTGGTGCGGTTCGATGATGCTCGACCACCTGGGCCACCCCGAGGCGGCGGCCCACCTGCTCGGCGCGATCGAGGACGTACTGGCGCTGGGCCCGTCCGAGGCGCCGCTGACCCCCGACCTGCACGGCAAAGGCACGACGGTGGAGTTGGGCGAGGCCATCGCGACCCGAGTCCGCGAACGCTAGCTCTGGCGGCCGGCCACCGTCCGCCGGCGGTTGCGCGTTGCGCGTTCGCTCAGTGTTGTCCGGGTTGGTGCGCGTCACTGTTCGGATTGCGCGGGTTGGTTGTGGCGCGTTGTGCGTTCGCTCATTGTCGCCCGGGTTGGTGTGCGTCAGCATTCGGCCACCGCCGGGCGGCGGCGAGCGCGCACGTAACGGAACAACTCGCCCAAGACCGTGATCGCCAGGGCCAGGCCGAGGCCGACGGCGAGGCCCAGGGCCGGGTTGGACTCGAACGCGGCGCCACCGACAAAGCCGATCAGGCCCGAGTACGCGGCCCACAGCACCGCGGCCAGGGCGGCGAACAACGAGAAGCGGGCCAGGGGATAGCCGGTCGCGCCGCTGGTGGTGACGATCGCGGTGCGGCCGCCGGGAATGAAGCGGCCGGCCAGGATCAGGGCCCCGCCGCGGCGATGCAGGTGCGGCGCGATGCGGTCGACGGCCTGGGCCAGGCGGCGCGGGCGGCCGTGCCGTCGCAGAAGCCGGCCCAGGCCGTAGCCGATGTGGTCGCCCACGAACGCGCCCACCGCGGCCATCACGATGATGAGCGGTAGCGACGGCACGCCCGACACCGCGAACACGGCGGCTGCGATGACCACCGTTTCCGACGGCACGATCGGCAGGAACGCGTCGAGCAGGGCCAGCACGAGAATCACGGGATAGATCAGGGGCGACGCCATCGCGCCCTCGATGAGGTGCATCAAGTCCATCAGGTGCGCTCCTGATCGGCGATGACCCAAGCGCACAGCCCGGCGACCACGATCACGAGCGCCATCAGGATGCGTTCGAACAGGCCCGCATATGGGAGGACGCCCGTCCCCGCCAGCACGGCCGGCCCGTGCAGCGCCCCGAACGCGACGCAAACAGCCAAGCTGGTCAGCCCCGCAGCTCGCAGCAGCCGCACACGACCCGGCTCGCCAGGGGTGCGGCGGCCGGCGAGGTCGGCCACCAGCAGCGCGATCAACGGTGGCAGGGCCGCCATCAGGCCCGCGCCGACCCGGTGCACCACAGCGGCCACGCCCGGTTCGGCGCCGGGCAGGTTGGTGGGGAAGAAAGCGACCGCCACCAGAGAGGCGCACCACACCGCCAGCATCGTGGTCAGCAGCGGCGAGCGGGGGAGCGTGCGGCGGGCCCCGGCCAGGAGCCAGAGCCCGGCCGACGCCAGGCCGCACGCCGCCACCATCAGCAGCAACGCGCCGGGCACGGTTTGGACCGCGTCGCTGATCATCTCGTTGACCGGGTCGACGTCGCCGACCAGGAGCAGGCCCGTGCCGGCGACGGTGGCCGTTCCGAGGCTCAGCTGGGCGTTGCGGAACCAGCGGGACGTGCCCGTCGTCGCGGCGGTCGCCGTCACGCGGCGACCTCGGTGGTCTCGCGGGCGGGACGGATCGCGTACAGCTGCTCGAACGCCGCCACCGTACGGACCTCGTCGTGCTGTTCGGCGACGAGCCGGGCCCGGTGACCCATCTCGGCCACCAGCTTCGGGTCGCACAGCAGCTTCACCAAGCGGTCGGCCAGGATCTCGCTGTCGCCGGGCGGGAACAGGTAGCCGGTCTCGTCGTCCAGCACCAGGTGGGGCAGGGCCGCGGCGTCGGCGCCGACCACCGGGCGCCCGCTGGCCATCGCCTCCAGCGTGACCAGGCTCTGCAGCTCGGCGGTGCCCGCGTTGACGAAGACGGTCGTGGCCGCGTACGCGGAAGGAAGGTCGGAATCGGCCACGAAACCGGTGAACGTCACATGCTCGGAGAGGCCCAGCTCGGCGGCGAGCGCGGTCAGGATGTGCCGCTCGGCGCCGGCCCCGACGATCAGCAGCTGGGCGTCGAGGCTGCGGCGCACCGCGGCGAACGCGCGGACCACGACGTCGAGGTTCTTCTCGGCGTCGAGCCGTCCCACGTATGTGATGGTGGGCTTGTCCGGAACCCCGTAGCGCAGCCGGAACTCGGCCGCCGTGCCCTGCTGCTCGCGGAACCGGGTCAGGTCGATGCCGTTGGACAGCGGAAGCACCGGACCGGGCACGCCGGCCACGGTCGCCAGCGCGGCCGCGTACGGGGTCGGGGCCGTCACGACGTCGGCCCTGGCATAGACCCGGGCCGCGTCGCGCCACGCCCACTCGTGCACCGTCGCCCGGCCGGACGAGCCGATCGGCAGGTAGTGCACCAGGTTCTCGGGCATGAAGTGGTTGGTCGCCACAACCAGGATGCCGCGCTCGTTGGCGGCGTCGATCAGCGCCCGGCACAGCGGGAAGTGGCTCTGCACGTGCACGACGTCCGGACGAACCTCGTCGAGGATCCGGCGGGCCTCCGACCGCAGCCCGAACGGCGGGCAGAACCGGAAACCGGGGTGGCCGGGGACCGGCAGCGACCGGACCCGGTGCTCGACGATGCCCTCGCGGGTCATGCCGGTGAAGCTGCGCGACCGCGTCGACGGCGCGGCGACGTGCACCTCGTGCCGCGCGCTCAGCGCCACGGCCAGGCGCTGGGCAAAGTAGGAGGCGCCGTTGACGTGGGGGGCGTAGGTGTCGGCTCCGATGAGGATGCGCATTCCGCAGTGGCCTTTCTCTGGTGGTATCGCTTCATGGCGAGATGGAAGAGCGCGACCGGCACGGCGACGGCCGCGGTGAGCAGGAAGATGCCGCCGGGCCGTTCGAGCAGCCCGGTGAGGCGGCTGCCGAGCAGCGCGCCGAGACCGATCAGGACCAGACCGCGTACGGCGGCCGTGGCCCCGACCCAGGCGGCGAACCGGCGGTACGGGATCCGGGACAGCCCGGCCCAGACGAAGGCGGGCAGCGCCACGACGTCAACGATCTTCGCGGTGATGACCAGCCGGGGCAGCGGGACCGCGGCCAGCCGGTCCACCTTGAGTTTTCGCAGCCACCGGGCCACCCAGGGCCGTCGCGCCGACCGGCCGGCCAGGTAGAGCAGGCTGTCGCCCACCACCTCGGCCACCACGACGATCAGCCAGATCGGCCAGAACACGGCCAGCCCGGCGCCGACGAGCGTGCCCGCGGTGATGGTGGCGGCCGGTCCCTCCAGGAGCACGAGGGGTCCGAGCAACGTGTAAGGGTGCTCGAGCACGGCCTGTGTCGGATCCATGCCGAGAAGATTCGGGCCACGGTTGTGCCCCCGGCGTCCGTCCGCGGAGCCGTTCGATGTAGCTCCGTGGTAGGGGGTCGGATGGCTCCCGGGCGGGACGCGCCCGCCTGATCAGGCCGGTAACGTCGCTCGCGTGGGTGGGGAGAACGTGACCGTAGGCAGCGCGAGCGCGGGCGGCATGAGCGTGGGCGGCATGAGCGCACGCGGTGCGAACAGCGAACCGGTGCGCCGCGTATGGGTGCTGGTGGTCGGAGCCGTGTCCGGTTTCCTGCTGGTCGTCACGTCGCTGCTGATGACGTCGACGTACGAGGTTCCGCTGCTGGTGTCGTACGCCGCCGCCACCGCCCAGTGCGCGGCCCTGCCCCTGGCGTTACGGCGGCCGTGGGCGGCCCTGGCGCTGCAACTGGCCGGAGTCGGCACGTTCGCGTGGATGCAGCCGACCGGCGAGGGCATGTGGCCGCTGCCGATCCCGGTGCTGATCCTGCTCGTCGCGCACATCGGCCTGATCGGGGCGACCCGGCCGTGGCGCGACGCCGTCATCGCCTGGTGGGCCAGCGCCCTGGTCTGCATCGTGCTGGTGCTGGCCGACCCGCGCGGCCGCCCGCTCGACGACGGCGACTTCTCGCTGGTCCTGTACGCCACGGTGTCGGTGCTGGTGCTGTTCGGCATGATCGCGTGGAACCAGCGCGAGACCGCCCGCCGGCAGCTGGCCGAGGTGCGCCGCGACGTCGAGCTGGAACAGGCGCAGCGGGCCCTGGTCGAGGAGCGCAACCGCATCGCCCGGGAGCTGCACGACGTCGTGGCCCACAGCATGTCGGTCATCCACATGCAGGCCACCTCGGCCGCGTACCGGATCAAGGATCTCGACCCGGAGGCGCGCGCCGAGTTCGGCCGGATCGCCGCCGGCACCCGCGGGGCCCTGCGCGAGATGCGGCAGCTGCTGGCGCTGCTGCGCGACGAGGACGCCGAGAGCGAGCTGCGCCCGATGCCCGACCTGGAACACCTCGAGGAGCTGGCCGGTTCGGCCCGCCGCGGCGGCATCCCGGTCGAGCTGGAGGTCGGCGGCGAGCTGCGCGGCGTCGAGCTGCCCGACACGGTGGGCCTGGCCGCCTACCGGATCGTGCAGGAGTCGCTGAGCAACGTGGTGCGGCACGCCCCCGGCGCCCCGACCCGGGTCAGCGTCACCGACGGCGACGGCGACCTGCTCGTCGTGGTCGAGAACGACCTCCCCACCCAGGTGCCGCGCCCGATCGAGGACGGTCACGGGGCGAGCCACGGCCTGGTCGGCATGCGCGAGCGGGCCCGGCTGGCCGGCGGCTCGGTCGAGACCGGCCCCCGCCCCGAGGGCGGCTACCGTGTCACAGCGCGCTTCCCGTTGAGCCAGGATGAGGACGGCCCGTTGAACCAGGGACAGAAAGAGGACGGCCCCGAATGATCCGCGTTCTTGTCGTCGACGATCAGCCGATGATCCGGGCGGGGATCCACGCGATCCTGGACTCGCAGCCCGACCTGACCGTGGTCGGCGAGGCCGAGAACGGACGGGTGGCCGTCGACCGGTCGCGCAGCCTGCGCCCCGACGTCGTACTGATGGACGTCCGCATGCCCGAACTCGACGGGCTGGCCGCGACCCGCGAGATCCTAAGCGCCTCCGGAGCGACGCCGAAGGTGCTGATGCTGACGACCTTCGACATCGACGACTACGTCTACGAGGCGCTGCGAGCCGGCGCCAGCGGTTTCCTGCTCAAGGACAGCGAGCCCGAAGAGCTGATGCGGGCCGTACGGGTCGTGGCCGGCAGCGAGTCCCTGCTGTCCCCGCGGATCACCCGCCGCCTGATCGAGAACTTCGTCGAGACCCAGCCGGCCCGGCCGTCGACGGCGCTGAACGCGCTGACCGACCGCGAACGCGAGGTGCTGCGGCACGTGGCGATGGGGATGTCGAACGCCGAGATCGCCAAGGAGCTGTTCATCGCCGAGCAGACCATCAAGACCCACGTGAGCCGGATCCTGCACAAGCTGAGCCTGCGCGACCGGGTGCACGCGGTGGTCTTCGGCTATGAGAACGGGCTGGTCACCCCGGGCCGCCGCTGACCGGCTCGGCCGTGCAGTGCGCGTCGGCCCGGTCGACCACCATGTCTTCCGGTGACGGGTAGCGCCGGTGCAGGGCGTGCAGGGCGTGCTCGTAGGCGAGCGGGCTGAACGGGGTGTCCCGCATCCGGGTCACCGAGGCCCGGACGGCCGCGGCGAACTCCTCGGGCCAGCGCACCCGGTGCAAGGCCTTGACGATGTTGGTGTCGCGGTCGACCAGCACGATCTGCACCAGCGCGTCGTCGTCGATGCTGGGCAGGCCCTCGTCCGGCTCGAACAGGTGCGGTGTGTAGGTCGCCTCCGACCACGACAGCACCGGTCCGAGCCGGTAGAGCAGGACGCCCGCGTGCTCGCTGTCGACCCACGCGAACTGGGTGGGGGCCGCCGCGACCGCCCGCACCTCGAGCTCGTGCGGATGGCTCAGGAAGAGCATCAGCTGCACCGGCTCACCGGCGAACATGGTCAGCGCCGCGCCCTCCGGCCAGCTCACGGAGGGATCGAGTTGGCTGCCCACCTCGACGATCAAGTGCACGAGGTCAGACTATCCACGAACCGGCCCCCGGCGACGCGCTTCAGTCGAACCTGAGTTCCCCCGTACGGGTTCTCTTCAGCTCGAAGAAGTCCGGGTAACCGGCCAGCGCCACGGCGCCGTCGAAGACCTTCACGGCCTGCTCCCCGCGGGGGATGCTGTTGAGCACCGGCCCGAAGAACGCCACCCCGTCGATGTGAATGGTCGGGGTGCCGACGTCGTCACCGACCGGGTCCATGCCCTCGTGGTGGCTCTTGCGCAGCGCCTCGTCGTAGTCGTCGCTGGTGGCGGCCGAGGCCAGGTCGGCCGGCAGCCCCACCTCGGCCAGGGCCTCGCGGATGACGATCTCGAAGTCCTTGTTGCCCTGGTTGTGGATGCGGGTGCCGAGCGCGGTGTAGAGGTCGCGCAGAACCTCCTCGCCGTGCTGCTGGGCGGCGGCGGTGACCACCCGGACCGTGCCGAGCGAGCGGTTGATCAGGTCGCGGTACCAGTCGTCGAGGTCGCGGTTCTCGTTCAGCACGTACAGGCTCATGACCCGGAAGCGCAGGTCGAGCTCGCGGTGCTTCTCGACCTCGAGAATCCAGCGGGAGCTGATCCAGGCGAACGGGCAGGCCGGATCGAAGTAGAAGTCAACTTTTGTCACCACTCCACGGTACGGATCATGCGGCCCGGTCAGAAAGCCAATCCGGGGTGAATCACCAGGACCAATGACCATCGATCTTTAAGTTTTCCTCAGAAAGAGTGCGTTACGCACCGTTGCGGCGGAGAGTACCTGCGGCGCTCCCACCGGCGCGCTGTTCGCCGATCGATGAGGTTTGTCCCCTTGCGTACGCGTCACCGCAGGCCCACCCGCACCCGCACGCTCGTCCTGGCCACCGTTGTCGTCGGTGTGCTGGGCGCGGGCGGCGCCGGGGTCGCCTTCGCCCAGACCGGCGGGTTCCACCGCCAGGCGGCCCCCACCCGCCCGGCGGCTTCCTCCCCGGCCCCGGCTGTTGCGAAGGCGACCCGGCTGGCCGACACCTATGAGGCCCAGCGGCGGAAGAAGCCGCGCCCGACAACCACCCCCACATCAGCCCCCACGACTGCGCCCACAACGGCGCCGACGACGACGGCCCCCACAACCACGCCGCCGACGACGGTTCCGCCGACCACCGCTCCGACGACGACCCCACCGTCGACCGGCAGCGTGATCGAGCAGGCCCTGGCGCACATCAACGCCGCCCGTACGGCCGGGAACCTGGCCCCTCTCACGCTGGACGCCAACCTGACCAAGGCGGCCGAGGCCCACACGGCGCTGATGGTGGGCGGTTGCGGCCTGTCCCACCAGTGCCCCGGCGAGCTGGGCCTGGGCGAGCGCTTCACCGCGGCCGGCGTGAAGTGGAACTCGGCCGGCGAGAACATCGGGCAGGGCAACGCCCAGAACAACGACGCGTCGATCCTGGCCGCCGCCAACGGCCTGACCGACCTGATGCTGGCCGAGACGCCGCCGAACGACGGCCACCGGAAGAACCTGCTCAACACCGGCTTCAAGCGGATCGGCCTGGCCGTCAGCCGCGGCACCGACGGCCGGGTCTGGCTGACGCAGGACTTCGCCAACTGAGCGCTCAGCGAGCCGGCTGAGACAAGGAGGCGGCCGAGGTGGCGGGCGCGGGGCGGCCGATGTGGTAGCCCTGCGCCTGGTCACAGCCCCACTCGCGCAGCGCGTCCAGGGTCGCGGCGTCCTCCACCCCCTCGGCCACGACCGTGATGCCCAGGTCGTGGGCCAGGTCGATGGTCGATCGCACGATCGCGGCCGACCGGGGCGCGGTCAGCATGTCCGCGATGAACGAGCGGTCCAGCTTGAGCTCGCGGGCGGTGTGCAGCCGGCGCAGATACGACAGCGTCGAGTGGTGGGTGCCGTAGTCGTCGATCGACACCGCCACGCCCATCGAGGTGAGCCGGTCGAGCACCCGGTCGGTGGTGGCCCAGTCGCTGAGCATCATCGTCTCGGTGATCTCGACGGTGAGCGCCCCGGCGGGCAGGCTGTGCCGGTCGAGCAGTTCCGAGATGTGCTGCGGGAAGTTCTCGTGGCGCAGGTCGGTGGCCGAGGCGTTGACGGCGACCGACACCGGGCTGCCCTCGGCGTGCCAGCGGGCGCACTGGCGCACCGCCTTGGTCATCACGTTGCAGGTGAGGGCCGACATCAGCCCGGTCTGCTCGGCGATCGGCAGGAACTGGTCGGGGCTCAGCAGCCCCAGCTCGGGATGCTGCCAGCGGACCAGGGCCTCGAAACCCCGGATGCTTCCCGTACGAAGGTCGAGCTTCGGCTGGTAGTGCAGGACCATCGCCTCGGTGCTGACGTCGCGGCGCAACGCGGTGGTCAGTTCGAGGCGCCGGCGTGACTCCTGGTCGTCGTCGCGCTGATAGACGACGTGCCCGCCGCCGGCCCGTTTGGCGTTGTACATGGCGATGTCGGCGTGCTGGAACAGCGAGTCGGCGTCCTGGCCGCCGTCGTGGGCGATGCCGATGCTGACGTCGATGGTGATCTGCACGCCGTCGATCGGGAACGGCTTGGTCAGCTCGGCCCGGATGCGGCCGGCCAGCCGGTTGGCCTCGCTCACGGTCAGGTTCTCACCGGCCATGACCAGCACGAACTCGTCGCCGCCGAGCCGGCCGAGCAGGTCGGACTGCCGGGTGACCTGCTGCAGCCGCCGGGTGACGAGCTGGAGCAGGAGGTCGCCCGCCGGGTGCCCGTACGAGTCGTTGACCTCCTTGAAGCGGTCGAGGTCGAGCAGCAGCATCGCGATCGGCGGCCGCCGGACGCGGTCGAGCAGCGCGTCGATGTGCTCGTGGACGGCCCGGCGGTTGGCCAGCCCGGTCAGCGGATCGCGGCGGGCCTCGCTGTGACGTTCCTGCCCGATCGACTCGAGCTCGCGCAGCGCGACCACCACGCGGGCCACGACCAGCACGAGGGTGGCGCCGGCCAGGGCCACCGTGACGCTCGACAGGTGCACACGGGTCGCCACCGTCAGCAGCACGAGCGCGCCGATCGCGAGCGAGATCGGCACCCCCATCCGGGCCGGTCTCGCCCGTACGGTGGCCGTTTTGTCCCGGTGGTACCAGGCGGCCAGGCCGATGAGGGTGAGCCCGGCCAGATAGAGCACGTTGACGCCGTCGCCGGAGTGGTAGAGGCCCTTGGCCGACAGCACCACGTAGGCGGTGTCGGCGACCACGAAGGTGCCGAGCCCGGCCATCAGCATCGGATTGCGGCGGGCCGCCGCTTCACCCGCGGTCACCTGACCCACCAGCGTGCCCAGCAGCAGCGAATCGCCCAGCGGGTAGCAGAGGGTCACCAGCCGGGTGAAACCCTCGCCGGCGTCGTTGCCGAGCAGGACGTCGACCACCAGGACCGAGAACAGGGCGGCCCCGCCCAGCCCGGCGATCGCACCGTCGAGCACCAGCCGGCGTGACGGTCGCCGCCGGCCGAAGAAGCCGAGGATCCCGCAGTAGGCGAGCGGATAGAAGCTGAGCCAGGCGGAGTCGGCCAGCGACGGATACGGCAGGACTTCACCGCGCCACTGCACGGTCCACGTGTAGGCGGTGCCGGCCGTGTAGCAGCAGAGCCCGGCCCCGATCAGGGCCCAGACGACGCGATAGGCGCGCACCCGCGCCGCCCGCAGCAGAACCAGGGCGGTGGCGCACAGGTAGACACTGTTCAGCGTCACCGCGGAAACCCAGAACGGCGCCGACCCGATCAGCTGGGTCAGGGCGAACAGCACCGTGAGCGCTGTCGCGCCCACGCGGAGGGCCGACACCACCCGAGATGCAGCACCCGTCCACATACTCGCCCAGTCGGCGGGTGCGGCCGGATTCTGAGCGCTACGAAACCACGCCCTCGGCGCGCAACTGGGCCTGGGCCTCGCGCAGCACCTCGGCCGTGGCCCCGGGAAGGTCGGCCGTGCCCGCGGCCCACCCGGCCGACTCGCTCAGCCCGGGACGCAGCGACTCGTGGGACAGGAAGCGGCGTACGGCCGGATCGTCCGACAGCTCCCCGGCGCGCTGGGCCACGGCCCGGAACCGGCCGGGCACGACGACGACCGCGTCACCCGCGGGGAAGGTGACCTGGTCGAACTCCATGCCGTCGAACTCGGCGTAGCGGAAGGCGCCGGACTTGAACGTCACCCGGCGCAGCGCCGCCGCCGGGTCGGCGCCGCGGCCCAGGAACCGCACCTCGTCGAGGCCACCGGTGAACCGGCACTCCTCGAACACGCAGGCGGTGAAGTCGACCTTGCGCAGGGCCGGGAACGTGCACTGCCGGAACGTGGTGCGCTCGGCCTTGAAGTGGTTCATCTTGGCGCCGGTCAGGTCGACCGACTCCCACACGGTGCCGGCGATCAGCGTGTCGCGCAGGATCGTGCGGACCATGGTGGAGCCGGTGACCGCGCCGCCGGTGAGGACGGCGTCGGCCAGGTCGGCGCCGTCGAACCGGCACTTTTCCCAGCGGACGCCCTCGATGCGGGCCTCGGCCAGGGTCGCCCATTGCAGGTCGGCCCCGCTGAACTCGGCGTTCTGCGACTCGAGGCCGGCCGCGGGCAGGCCCCGCAGGTCAAGGGTGGGCAGGGAACCGCCTTCCGCGAGCCGGGCGAGAACGGCCGAGCGGGCCTCACCCGTACGCCAGCGGTCGATCAGTTCCCTGCGCGCCACAAGGATTCCCCTATCGGGTCGGGAGATGGATGCCGCGACCGAACGGCTTGGTGTAGTCCTTGCCGTGCTGACCCCAGTCGCCCTCGGTGGTGATGTCCCACCATACGTTCCGGCCCGGTTCGTGGAAGTCCGGGCAGGCCTCGTACCGGCGGCAGATCTTGAGGATCTTGTTGAGCTTCGGATCCTGCTTGACCCGGTTCTTGACCAGCTCGTCGATGACGTCGCCGCGGAACATCTCGTACATCGAAGCCCCGGTCTCCCGGCTCTTCTCCTCGGCCCGCTTCCAGACCGCCGCCTGCTGGGCCCGGCTCAGGCCGATCCTTCCCATCTCGAAGTCCTCCACGACCGCGTTCACGTGGTCCTGGAGGCGTTCCGTGATGGCCTGAGTGGACATGCAGTTGTGCACGAGCGCCTTCGAGGTGCCCGACACCACGTAGTAGGTGTGGGCGCCGTCGACGGTCAGGTTGTAGACCGTGGTGCGGGCATCCCAGGAGCGGGTCGCCGTGACCGTGGTGCCGCGCAGCTGGTCGCCGGCCTTCAGGTCGGCCGCCGACACCCAGCCCTGGCCCGGCCGGTAGAACTTGTGGCCCGCGGTCGCGGTGACACCCTCGCCGTTCTTGAACCCGACCGACACCAGGTTCTTGTCGCCGGTGCCGACGATGGTCGCGGTGACCTGTCGCGGCTCGGTGACCCCGGTTTCCGCGTCGGTGGCCTGGACGGTGTCGCCCGGCTGCACCTTCTCGATGGGCCGGCTGGTGCCGTCGGCCATCAGCACGAGCGTCCCGGCGACGAACGAGTTCGACAGCCGCTTGCTCGCGCCCTTGACGACCTTGCAGCTCTCCTCGGTCGCCGATTTGACCGCGTTGCGGGCCCGGGTCGTCGCCTTCTTCGCGGTCGCTTTCGCTTTGCCGCCGATGTCCTTGGCGGCCTTGACCGTGTTCTCGACCTGTCGGGCCGCGCCCGACTTCACCGCCGTGACCGGTTTGTCGATCACCTTCTTGATGCGCTGCGGGATCGCCGACAGCGCCTTGCGGGCGGTCTTGAGGTTGCTGTACGCGTCGATCAGCCGCCGCCCGACGCCGACGGCCTTGATGGCTACCTTCGCCGCCTTGAACATCTTGCCCCACGGCACCGCCTGCAGCGCCGTCGAGATGCAGGCGACGATGTCGCCCTCGGTGATGCAGGCCTTGGCGTCGTTGAACCCGACCAGGTCGAGGATCAGGTTGACGATCTCGTCGCCGATCTGCTTGACGAAGCCCTCGGCCTCGTCGACCAGCTTCTTGGCGTTGAGGAACTCCGGGTTGTCGACCTCGACCGTGCCGCCGTCGGGCACGTTGGCGTCGGTGGTGGCGGCGGCCGCGTCGGGGTTGTTCATCCGGTACTCGGCCGCGGTGGCGCTGCCGTAGAAGACGCCGCCGTTGTCCGGGTCCTCGCCGGTCGGGTCGGTCAGCACGGTCGGCCGGGCGTTGGTGTAGGAGTAGGTCGACACCGAGGGGTCGGTGTTCGGCTGCGCCTGCGGGTCGGTCGAGTCGAACCGCCCGGTGTCCGGGTCGTAGTTGCGGGCGCCCATCGAGTTACGTCAATCAATGGTGCGAACGGTCGCGGCCCTCCGGCTGAACGATCTATGTAGTAAAGATTCATACCAATCAATGCCTGGGGTGGGCGGGCCGGAACCCGATTAGCGTTCGAGGGGCCAGGATCTTGTCCCGCGGGGAAACGCCATGCGTGGTCAGCTGTTGAGAACTGCCGCCGCCGCGGTGCTCGCCAGGCGTGGTCTGCTGCCGAGAGCTGTCGCGGTCGGGGTGCTTGCCGTGCGTGGTCTGCTGTCGAAAACTGTCGCGGCTGTGGTGCTCGCCTTGGCGCTTGCTTCCGCCTGTGCTCCGGTCGCCTCCCCGGTCGCGCCCGCTGATCCTCCCGTGCCCGGGACCGTCTTCTACGTCGCTGACACGACCGGAATCGTGCGTATCGGGCCGGACGGAACCCGGACGGTCGCCGAGGGGTTGGGCGCGCGTCTGCTCGCGTTGGGCGACGACGGCAGCCTGTACGCGGTCGTGTCGGACGACCTGGTCGTCCGGGCGCGGCCGGACGGCACTCGCGTCCCGCTGCCGTTCAACGGTCTCAGCCAGATCACCGGGCTCGCGGTCGATCAGGCGGGCACGGTCTACGTCGCGATGCGGTCCGGCGGGATCCGGACCATGACGGCCGGCGGGGTGGAGGGCAAGGTGGCCGTGGCCGGGCTTCACTACATCAGCGCGCTCGCTGTCGACGACTCCGGAAACCTGCACGCCGCGAGCGTGGACATGGGCCGGGTCGTGACCCGGACCGCCGCCGGTGCGCAGACGACGAGCTATCTGCCGGGGTTGGACAGCCGGGTGGTCGCCCTGGCGGTCGACGCCAACAAGTACTTCTACGCCGTCGACCGGGACACCGACGAGGTGATCCGGTTCGGTCAGGGCATCGTCCGTAAACCGTTGCTCAAGCCGGGCACCTTCGCGCCGGAGAGTCTGGCCGTCGCGGCCGACGGGGTCTACGTCACCGACATCGACAACGACCGGGTGGTCCGGCTGGGGGTGGACGGGGCATACACGCCGGTCGTCACCGGGCTGGCCGGCGTTTCCGCGCTGGTGGCGCGAACGGTTCCGTCGCCGCCGACCAAGGTCAAGGTTGCGGCCGGAGACGGGAAGGTCGCGGTTTCGTGGTCCGGTGCGAAGGATTCGGGTGGGCGGCCGATCAACCACTACATCGTCACGGCCGACCCGGGCGGCCTCGGCTGCACCACCAAGGGGGAAAGCGAGTGCAGCGTGGCCGGGCTGACCAACGGGGTGGACTACAGCTTCACGGTGCGGGCCTCGAACACCGGTAACGTGGTCGGGGCTTCGGTTCCGAGCGTGGTCTCGGAGATCGTGCGCCCCGTGGGTCCCGTCAAGACCCCTGTCACCACGGCGCCTTCCGACCTCGCCAGCGGGTCCTCGCCCAGCATCGGCGGGCCCGCCACTGCTGCTTCCGTCAGTGGGGCTCCCATCCCCACTGTGCCCGTCACTGCTGGGCCTGTCCCCACTGAGCCGGTCACTACTGCTCCCGTCCCCACTGCTCCCGTCCCCACTGCTCCCGTCCCCACTGCTCCCGTCCCCACCGCGCCAGTCACCTCCAGGCCGGTCACTACTGCTCCTGTCCCCACTACTCCTATCCCCACCGCTCCCGTCCCCACTGTGCCGGTCACCTCGGGGCCGGTTACTGGTGCTCCGGTCACCTTGCCTCCGACCACGACCCCGCCCACGACGCCGGCCACTGGTGCTCCAGTCCCCACTGTTCCCGTCCCCACTGTTCCCGTCCCCACTGTTCCCGTCCCTGCTGTTCCCGTCCCTACTGCGTCGGTCACCAGTGCTCCTGTCCCCACTGAGCCGGTCACCAGTGCTCCTGTCCCCACTGCGCCTGTCACTGGTGCGCCGTCGGCTTCTCCCGGCGTTCCTGCTACGACGCCGACTACAGTTCCGCCGACGCGG
This sequence comes from Paractinoplanes ovalisporus, assembly GCF_016834655.1. Taxonomy (GTDB): domain Bacteria; phylum Actinomycetota; class Actinomycetes; order Mycobacteriales; family Micromonosporaceae; genus Actinoplanes; species Actinoplanes ovalisporus. Next base: position 101,782 of record NZ_JAENHP010000001.1, on the reverse strand, counting down.
CGGGTGCCGTCCGCGCCGAGCGGCGTCAGTGCGCGGGCCGGCTACTCGTCGATCACGGTGTCGTGGAACTCCGCGTCGGGCGCGACCCGCTACCGGGCCGTCGCCGAGCCAGGGCCGGCCTCCTGCGAGACGACGGCGACGAGTTGTGTGCTCGGCGGTGCGGCCGGGAAGCCGTACACAGTAAGCGTTTTTGCCTTCGATGAGACCGGCGCCTGGGCCGAATCGGACACCACGGCCGCCGTGACGCCGATCGCGCCCCCGGTCGCGGACGAGCCGCCCAACAGCGCGCCGAAGCTCGGGACCGACGGCAGCGCGACTACGAGGCCGGGCCGCAGCATCGTCCTCTCCGGGAACGGTTATGCGGCACACTCCACCGTACGGATAAGCGTCTATTCCGAACCGGTCGCGCTCGGCGAGGTGGTCGCGGATGCGAGCGGCGCCTTCCGGGTGCGGGTGAGCGTGCCGGATGGCCTGCCCGCGGGCTCGCACGCGCTCGTCGCGGCCGGGATCGATCCGAGCGGTGTCGCCCGCGCGATGCGGCTCGACGTCACGGTGGTCGCGGCCGGCGAACCGTTGCCCGTTACGGGCTCGTCGGTGCTGTTCACGTTCGTGGCGGGGCTGGTGTTTGTGCTCAGCGGCGTCCTGTTGCGCCGGGTCAGCAGAAGCGGGGGAGATGCTTCGTGAGCTGGGCCCGCCAGGAGGGCCAGTCGTGCGGGGTGTCGGGGCCCCACATGTCGAGCTCGTGCCGGATGCCCTTGTCCGAGAGCAAGGCGTCCATGTGAGGGGTCGAGGCGAGGGCGCCGGTTGTGTCCTCCCACTGGCCCTGACCGCAGACGAGCAGGATCGACAAGCGTTTGCGCAACCAGTCCAGGTGGTCGCCGTGCAGGTTGGGGATGTAGTCGGTGGGGTTGTGGAAATAGACGGCGTCGCCGCGGTCGCCCCATGCGTTCCAGGTTCCGGGGTCGTAGTTGCCCGAGAAGCACAGCGCCAAGGGGAACAGGTCGGCGCGGCGGAACGCGAAGTTCAGGGCGTGGTAGGCGCCGAGCGAACACCCCGCAGTCGTGATCTCGGCGTCGTCACCGCTGTCGGTGCGGATGTGCGGGACCACGGTGTCGAGGATCCAGGATTCGTACGTGCCGTGCTGTCTCGCCCTCTCCTCGAGCGGCAGATGGTGGGCCGACCAGGTTCCGGCGTCGAACGAGTCGACGCAGTAGAGCTTGACCCGGCCGGCCTCGATCAGGTCTTCGGCCGCGGCCACCATGCCGTTGTCCGGCCACTCCCAGGCGCCGCCCTTCTCGGTGGGGAACACCAGCACCGGCCGTCCCCAGTGACCGTAGACGGCGACGGTTCCTTGACCGAGGTGAACCGAGTAGTGGCGCATGGATCACCAGTCTGCCGTCACCCGCGCCGGCGCACCACCGGCACGGCAGGTCCTCTTCCGGGGGCCGGAGGACCTGCCGTGCTGGTCGTCAGAAGTCGTCGGCGGTGCGGATCCGGTCACGGACCCAGACGCCGGCCTCCTTCAGTCGTGAGGTGCCGGAGTAGGCCCCGGCGTTGCAGGTGCCCTGGGTGAAGACCGCGCCGGTGCGCATGTCGTCCGAGTAGTTCCAGTTCACCCAGCTCACCTTGTTCTGGGCCATCAGGTCGAGGTAGCGCTGCGCCATGGCGAAGTTGTTGCCGCCGTCGCCGGACGCCTGCTGGGTGCCGAACTCGGTGACGAACATGGGCAGCTTGGCGATCGCGTCCCGGAAAGTGTTCAGGTAGTAGTCGTCGTGCGAGGCCGCGTAGAAGTGGAACGTGTACATGATGTTCGACGCGTTCACCGGGTTGGCGAGGATGCGCGACACGCCCTGACCGTCACCCGAGGCGCCCAGCGACGACCAGTCCTCGGTGCCGACCAGCACCACACCGTCCGCGTCCTGGGCCCGGATGACCGGGATGATCTGATCGGCGTACGACTTGATCGACGACCAGTTGACCTCGCTCGGCTCGTTCGCGATCTCGTACAGGATGTTGGTCTTGTTCTTGTGCCGCGCGGCGATGGTGGTGAAGAACGTCTTGGCCCGCGCCAGGTTGAAGTTGGGGTCGCCGGGCGAGAGCATGTGCCAGTCGACGATCGCGTACATGCCGCGGGCGGTGGCCTTCTCGATCAGGTCGTTGACCTTGGCGGTGAAGCCGGCCGGGTCGGTCTCGTAGCCGCCCTCCTGGATGTACATCGAGATCCGCAGGACGTCGGCGTTCCACTCCTTGGCCAGCACGTCCAGCGAGGAGTCGTTGACGCAGTTCGCATACCACTGCAGGCCGTGCGTGCTCATGCCCCGCAGTTGGATCGCCTTGCCCTGGGCGTTGCACAACTGACGACCGCAGACCTTGAGCTGGCCGTTCTTCGCGACCGGGGTGGTGCCGGACGGCGGGTTCGTCGTCGGGGGAGTGGTCGGTGGTGTGGTCGGTGGTGTGGTCGGGGGCGTCACGGTTCCATTGCACGACACTCCGTTGAGCAGGCATCCGGTGGGGCTGCCGGAGCCGCTGCCGACGAAACCGAACGTGACCGACTGGCCCGGCGCGACCCGGCCGTTGTACTCGCGGTTGGTGAATGTGTAGCGCTGCCCCGAGGTGGTGAGGAGCGCATCCCAGTACGAGCCCACGCTCGTACCGGAGGGAAGGGCGAATTCGACCCGCCACGAGGTCATGTCGGACGAGCCGCCGTTGGTGATCGTGAACTGGCCCTGCCAGCCCGACCCCCAATCGGAGGTCTTGGCGAACGTGGCGGTGGTGGCGGCGGCGCTGGCCGGGGTGACGGCATAGAGAGCCATGCCCGCGGCGACGACAGCGGCGGCGACGGACAGTAACAGCGAACGGGAGCGGCGCATTGACGTCCTCCACTGGGGATATCGGGGGAGGACGATTATTAGTCAGTTTTACTATCAGTGTCTAGTGCTGACGGTTGTCAATGCGTTCGCTCGGTTGCGGTCGCCGTCGCCGTTGTCGTCGCCGCCGCCGTCGCCGACCGCGGCCGGATGTCCATCACGACGGCCACGCCCTGTCGTGCGGTCAGTCCGCCTCGGGCCACAGCTCCGGGTCGGCCCACGCCCCCGTGATCGCCGTGTCCGCGTTCTGCCCCCGCAGGCGCGCGAACCGGAGGGCGAGCTTCTGCAGCCGTACGGTCATCGGAATCTGATCGAGAAGCGGCGAGCCCGTCCGTACGTCGCTGGTCAGCGTCGCCACCGGCATCCGTTCGAGCCGCGCGGCGTGGGCGAGGCCGCGGGTCAGCTCATCCGGTTGCAGCACGAGCAGGGTGTCGGCCGGCGTGTACGGAACGGCGCCGCCGTGCAGCAACCGATCGGGGTCGAACCCCTCGCACAGGATGCGCGCGCCCTCCCGGATCTTCAGGGCGCCCTCACGGGCTGTCACCGACCAGAGTCCCGGCCCGACAATCGCCATGGCGCGGGCCGGCAGGGGCACGTCGTCGTCCTCATCCTGGATGGCTCGGGCGACGGCTCGTACGGCATCCGGCCCGCCGCCCGGCGTGCCGAGGTGGTGGGCGACCTGGGCGAGCACCGCCAGCGCGGCCGTGTAACTGACCGTGTAGGTCTCGGAGGCCTCGGCGAGCGGCGTCCGAACCGCTTCGGGCCACGCGGCGTCCGGCCCGGTCACGGAGACGAACGGCGTGCCGGTCTCGAGAAGCAGAGAGCGACTACGTCTTGCGTACGCGGTGTGACCGGTGTGGCTGATGACCACGCCCGCGTCACCGTCGCGCAGCAGCTCCGGCCCGAACGCGTTGGACGCGATCGCGCGAGCATCCAGACCGCCGCGGATCATCTCGGCCGCGCCCAGTTCGGCCGCATGCAGGCTGGTGCCGGTCCCGATGAGCCAGATCCGTCGCGCCCCGGCCAGCTGCTCCGCGGCCGCCGCCGTCAGGGCCGGGTCGGCGAGCCCCGCGATGACCTCAGGTTGCGCGGCGATCATCCGTTCCAGCTGCATCGTCATGCGCACAACCTAGAGCTTTACGTCGTGCTTCCGTCGATCGAAGTTCCGGCGGCCGCGGTCACGTCGCCTGCTCGGTTTTCGCCGGTCGTGCGCCGGTTCTCCTGACTGCTCCTGCAGTTCTCCGGCCTGTTGCGGCGGGTTTTACGGCGTGCTGTGGCAGTTCCTCGGCCTGCTGTGGCGGTTCTCCCGGGCGCTCCACCAGCAGGGACAGCAGGGTCGTCAGTTGCTCGCGTTGCCGTTGGTCGAGCGGCGCGAAGATCTCGTCGTCGACGCGGGCGAGGATCTCGTCGAGCCGGTGCAGCTGCCGGTGACCGGCGGCGGTGATCGTGACGAGGTTCCGGCGCCGGTCGCTCGGGTCGGGCTCGCGTGACACCTGCCCGCGCTCGGTCAGCTCGTTGAGCACGGCGACCAGGTCGCTGCGGTAGATGCGGGTGTGGTCGCTGAGCTGCGCCTGGCTGGCCGGTCCGAACTCGTCCAGAGTGGCCAGAACCGCGTAGTGCCACTTGCGGGCGTCGGCCCCGGCCAGTTCCTCGTTGACGCGCCGATCGGAGTGCACGGCCGCCAGGGACAACAGCCGCGTACGCAGCGTCCGCAGTCTTTCCGCTCCCACGGGAGGCACCTTACCTCCTTGCGTTAGTCACACTAACTATCTAGCGTTAGTGTGACTAACAATAGGAGCGTAGCCATGACGACGATCCCGTTCGGTCCGCAGCTGATCGGCCGCACCGAGAAGGCCCTGAACGCCCTGCTCAACCGCGAACTGTCCGGCACCGGCCTGACCGAACCGCAGTGGGTGGTCCTGACGCTGACCGTCCTCTCCAAGGGTGAGCCCGGCTTGCCCGCCCGCATAGCCGAGGCCTTGCGAGTCCCCGAACCTGACGCGCACGACCACCTGGCGGCCCTGACCGCCGCGGGTCTGGTCGAGGCCGGCAGCACTGGTGCGACGCCCACCGCCTACGGCCTCGACGTGTGGAACTCCGTGCGGGCCGCCACGGTCCGCATCACCGACTCCCTCTGGTCCGACCTCCCCGAGTCCGACCGCACCGCGGCCGCGCATGTCCTGAACACCGTCTTGGCCCGCGCCGGCGCTGCTCTGGCGGCCGCCTGAGGCCCCGCCCCGCTGGCTGCCCGCAAACCGCCCCGCTGGCCGCTTGGCCGCGCGCCCCCGCTGGCTGCCCCCTGCTGGCCGCCCTACTGGTCGCTCCGCTGGCCGCCCCGCTGGCCGCTTCGCTGCGTGATCAACGCCGTCGCGAGGCGGCGTGCCGGCGAGAACGACCCCGTTACGCCAAGATTGCGCCCTTGTGAACCTGCCATCCGTGCCCGAGGAGGTCAGGTTCATGCGGTCGCACGTCAGATCGGCGCGGAACCGGCACGCCCCGTAGGGGTCCGATCGGGAACCGCCACCGGCGTACGAGGGCAGCCGCGCCGCTGATGTCCCCGCCGCTGTGGACAACTGCCGAAGGCGGTCACCCGCCGCTGTGGACAACCAGCCACCTGTGGCTTGACAAGGTGTAGCGTCCAGCCCAACTCCCCTGGGGTGGGCGGGGGAGGCGGTGGCTGCTCCATTGCTGTCTCACTGTGTGGAACCCGGCGGATTCGACAAGTGGCGACGCTCCGTTACGATGCGCCGATGACGACGACGGTGGCTACGCGTGGCAGCGCGCCGACCTCGGACCGCGCCGGGGCGTGGACCCTGGTTGGTGTGCAGTACGGCTTTTCCGCCCTGTATGCCCTCTGCGGCTACCTCGCTATGGCGCGGGCCGCCGATCTGGCCGGTCACTGGTACATCCCGGCCCAGGGTGACGCGGTCACTGCCGATCTCGACATCAGTTCGGGCTGGGTGTGGACGCTGCCGGTTGGTGTCGTTCTGTCGTTGGGGCCGGTTCTGGCTGGGCTCGGCCTGTTCGTCTCGGTGATGGCGTTCCTGCTCGGCTACACCCACGGCCGCCGCCACGTGTACGCCCTGATCGGCAGCACCGTCGCGATGCTGCTGGTGCTGGTTGTGTCGCTGACTCCGGCGGCCCAGTCCGTGAGCGGCTGGTTGCTCGACTGACGGCCTCGCGCGGCTCGGCCACCACATCACCCGGCACGACGGCTGGCGGCAGCCGCGCACCGAGCGTGCGCTGTTAACGCTAACAAGGCGAAAGATCGTACGAGCCTCGATTCCTTTACGCAAGACTTACGAACGAATTCTGGGAGCGCTCCCACCATCTGAACGCATCGATTGACGTCCATCGAAAAGCATCGTTAACCTGCGCCGAACCTGTTACGTGTGTGTTTCCCCGAGGCGGATCGAGGGGCCGATGGCTCATCCTCCCAGGCGACGCCGCGCGGTCGGCACGGTCGCGCTGACGGCGGAGGTCGACGACGGCGCCAAGATGACCCGACGCGAAGCGCGGTCACTGGTGCGCGCGCATAAGGGCGGCCCGGGGGCGGCTGCGGGAAACGGCCACACCGGCCAGGCACAACGCCCCGCCGGCGAGGGCGAGCAGGCCGGGAACCTCGTCGAGGATCAGCCACGACAGGAGGATCACGACGACCGGAACCGCGTACGTCGTGGAGCCCATCTTGCCCGCGGTAGTGCGCGCGAGCGCGTACGCCCAGGTCGTGAACGCCACCGCCGTCGGGAAGACGCCCAGGTAGACCACGTTGAGCGTGGCCGACAGCGGCGCCCGGGCGACGTCGGAGATCAGCTGACCGGCGAACGGGAGGCAGGCCACCGCCCCGATCAGGCAGCCGAACGTGGTGGCCTGCAGGGCCGACGCGTGCCGCAGGGCCGGCTTCTGGGCCACCACCCCGGACGCGTACGTGACCGCGGCGACCAGGCACAGCAGCACGCCCAGCACCGACGCCCGGCCGCCGCCCGACATCGACACGCCGACCACGACCGCGCCGGCGAACGACACCCCGATGCCGGCCAGCAGGCGCGGCGGGAAACCCTCGTGCAGCAGCCAACCGGCGAGCAGGGCCATCAGGGCCGGGCCGACGTTGACCACCATCGCGGCGGTGCCGGCGTCGACGAGTTCCTCGCCCCAGTTCAGCGCCACCATGTACAGCCCGAACCAGAGCACGCCGCTGATCGCGATGCCGGGCCACGCGGCGCGCGGCGGGAGGCCCTGACGCCGTACGGCCAGAAACAGCAACAGCACCACGGAACCGGACAGAAGGCGGCCGAGCGCGAGCGCGCCGGGGGAGAAGTGGGGGGCCGCGGCCCGGATCCCGACGAACGCCGAGGCCCAGAAAACGACCGTGACGGACGCGGCGGCAACGGCCGCACCCGGCACGCGGGGAGAAGTCATGGGCCCATCCCACCCTGGCGATCGTTCGGTCGCTAGCGAAAAACGGACCACGCAATCGGAGGAGCGATGAAACGACGGGTCGTCTGGCTGGCCGCCTGCCTCATGGCGGCGTTCTCGGTCATCGCGGTGCTGCGTCCCGCGTACGCGGCGGTGGGGTGCCGCGTCACGTACGCGGTGACCAACCAGTGGTCGGGCGGGTTCGGGGCTTCGGTGACGATCGCGAACCTGGGCGACGCCCTCAACGGGTGGACGCTCACGTTCGCGTTCCCCGATGCGGGGCAGAAAGTCGTGCAGGGCTGGAACGGGACGTTCGCGCAGAGCGGTTCGACCGTGAGCGTCGCGAACGCGAGCTGGAACGGCTCGGTACCCGCCGGCGGCACGGTGTCGCTCGGTTTCAACGGTTCGTTCACGAGCGCGAACCCGGTGCCGGCGTCGTTCGCCGTGAACGGAACCGCCTGCACCGGAACGACGCCACCGACAACACCCCCGACGACGCCACCAACAACGCCCCCGACAACACCGCCCACGACGCCACCGACGACTCCGCCGACCGGTGATCCGTGGAACCCGCCGTCGAGCCTCGTGCAACCGCTCGCCGCGGTCTGGTCACATCAGGAACAGACCTACAGCAACCTGTACGGCTTCAGGAACTACGGCTGGGACCAACTCGTCGCGGGCGGCGGCGCCATCAACTACTGCGTGCGCTGGGACTCGACCGCGCACGTCACGGCCACCCAGCGGGACGCCATCGCGGCGGCGCTGCAACGGCAGTACCAGAAGTGGATGGACGTCATGCTCGACAACGGGCAGGGCTGGAACAACTGGCCGTACAAGCAGGTGCCGGTGAAGGTCGTCGGCTGGGCGGTGCGCGATCGTGCACAGTTGGAGTGGACCGACAACTCCGTGGACATCTACGTCAACAACATCAACGAGAACGCGCCACAATGCGCACCCGCGTGCGGCCGGTTCTTCCATCAGGACGGCAACTACAACGGTTGCCCGGGCGGCGCGTCCCGTCACTACGACCACTCGCTGTGGCTGACCGCCGGCTTCCAGGGCGGCGCGGGCGGGGACTGGGGTCAGCGGGTCGGATCCGAATACTTCCTGAGCAACGTGAACGCCTCGAACATCCACATCTATCTGCACGAGCTCGGGCACACGTACGGCCTGGACGACTTCTACGACTGGGACCCCACGCCCGGGCAGGGCTTCATCATGAAGGCCGGTTCCGCCACCCAGATCACCGACTTCGACAAGTGGATGCTGCGCGACTGGTGGCGCCATCTGAAGAGCCGGTACGGCCGCTGATTTGTCGGATCAGGGGCGAATCCACTGACCGGGTTCGCCCTGTGACGCACAGTTAGGGAATGACGCGCGCGAGCAGGAAGCCCCTCCTAGCGGCCCTGCTCGCGTGCGTTGCCATCGTCGTCCTGTTCTTCGCCGGGGTCGCCGCGCAGCAATACGGCGTCCGCGGCGAGCCGGCCGCCGCCACCGCGTCCCGCCCGGCCGTGTCGAAGTCGCCGAAACCACCGCCGGGCGTGGGTGACCGGGTGCGTGACGGGAAATTCGAGTTCGTGGTCTCCAAGGTCGACTGCACGCGGACGCGGGTGGGTCTCGAACACCTCGCCCGCACGGCGAAGGGCCGTTTCTGCGTGGTGAGCCTGTCAGTACGAAACATCGCCGGCGAGCCGAAGTACTTCGTGGGCCGCGCCCAGAAGGCGTTCGACAAGACCGGCGCGTCGTACGACAACGACGACCTGGCCGGCGTCTACGCGAACCGCAACACGAAGACGTTCCTGGAGAGGCTCGACCCCGGCGAGCGTGTCACCGGCAAGCTGGTCTTCGACGTCCCCCGCAAAACGGCATTGACCCGCCTGGAGCTGCACGACTCGCTGCTCTCCGGCGGCGTGACCGTGGCCCTCCGCTGAACGAACGAGCAGCCGGCAAACGTGCACCCTGAACGAACGAGCGGTCGTCAAACGAACGAGCAGCTGGCAAACGCGCAGGCTGAACGAACGAATGGGCAGTCAAACGCCGCACGCTGAGAACGAGCGGGAGCTCAACGCGCATGGCCGTGAAACGCGCATGGCCGTGAAACGCGCATGATCGGCCGTCAAACACGTACGCGCACGCGGGCCGACTTGGCGGCGTACATGGCGGTGTCGGCCTCGTGCAACAGGTCGTCCAGCGGACGGTTCCCGGTCGTGGTGGCGGCGCCGACGCTCGCACCCACGGACACCGTCTCGCCGCGGATCGACATGGGTGCGGTCAACGCCGTACGGATACGCGCGGCCGCGTCGTCGCCGGGCGGGCCGGGCAGCACCAGCGCGAACTCGTCGCCTCCGATGCGTGCGATCAGGTCCTCCGGCCGTACGGCGCCAAGAAGTCGCCGGGCCACGACCGTCAGCGCCTCGTCGCCGGCGGCGTGCCCCAACCGGTCGTTGATCGGTTTGAACCGGTCGAGGTCGATCAGCAGGACCGTCGCCTCGGCGCGGACCAGCGCGGCGCCCAGCTTGTGGAAGGCTGCGCGATTGTGCAGACCGGTCAGCGCGTCGTGGTGCGCCTGATGCGCGAGTTCCGTGCGTTGTTGCTCGAGTTTGACCGCGAGTCCGCCGACGATCGCGACGGTCAGGAACTGGCGTACGAGCACGAGCGTGAACGTGGCGAGCAGAACCCAGACGAGCACCGGGCTGAGCGATCCGTCGCGCAGTTGCTCGGCCGCGCTCGCGGCGACGGCGAGCAGGAACGGGACGTACGGGAGGAAAGCCCACACGCCCGAGAAGTGTCGTGACGCGCCGGCCGGTGCCTCGCGGGGCGTCTCGAGGCGGCTGGCGACCAGGGCGAGCCCGGCCGCGAGCAGGTAACCGCCGCCGACACCGTGCGCGTACCACGGATGCCCCTCGATGCTGTTGTGCAGACCGGTCATGGCGATCGCGGCCAGGGTCACCGAGGCCGCGCCGAGCGTGCGCGGGGCATATCCCGTGCGGCCGGGAAGGTTCTGCGACATGGTGACCACCGCGACCGCCGCCGCCAGCACCTCGAAGGCCGTGAGGGCGGACGCGAAGGTGTAGCCCGTGTTGCCGGCGGCCTGGGCCAGCACATGCACCCAGGCCAGCGCGAACACGGCGCCGGAGACCGCGGCCACGTCGAGCAGGGCCCGGTAACGGTTGGCGCCGCGCGTCGGCGGCGCGTGCAGATAGACCCCGACCGGCAGCAGCACGGCGGCGACGAGCGCGGACAGGTTGCCGGCGAGGTAGATCGGCGGCTCGTGGAAGATGTCGTCGGCCAGGAACATCAGGTTGGCCAGCGACCAGAAGCCGCCCGCGACCGCGCCGACCAGAACCGACGCCCGGGCCCGGCCGGTCTCGTGACGGATGCGACGCCAGTAGAAGTACGAGGCGAAACCGGCCGGGACGGCGATGAGCACGTCGGCCAGGGCGCGCCCGAAACCGACGGGCAGCCACGGCAGCAGCACCTGGACGGCGACGGCGAAGACCGCCACCGCCGCCAGCTGAGCGCGCAGTGGCTTTGTCACGCCGTTAGCGTCGGCCGGTAGGCCCGTCTTCTGAGTGGTTGAGGTCGTATCGCTCGTAAACGGCCGCCCGCGCGCGTTCCGGATCGAGCCGGTGCAGGATCGCGTCGGCGATGCCGGCCAGCTGCGTGACCTGTTCGGGCGTCAGGGCATCAATGACGTTTTCCCGTACGGTCGCCACGTGTCCCGGTGCGGCTTCGCGCACTTTCGCCCACCCGTCGTCGGTGAGGCGCGCATTGGTTGCGCGTTTGTCCTCGGGGCACGGGAAACGCTCGAGCAGTCCGCGCGTTTCCAGCCGCTGCACAACATGGGACAGGCGGGCCAGGGTCGCCGTCGTGTGTTCGGCCAGGGCCGTCATGCGCAATGTCCGGCCGGGCGCCTCGGAGAGCATGGCGAGCACGAAGTAGTCGAAGTGCGTCAGCTGGGCGTCGCGTCTGAGTTGCGAGTCCAGGGCGGCCGGCAGGAGTTCGAGCACGGCCGCCAGTCGTACCCAGGCCGCCTTCTGCTTGCTGTCGAGCCATCGCGTGTCCACGGTCACCAGTTTCGCACGACATTAGTTGTTGCTACAACCTCCCGTACGTGCAATGGTTGTCGCAACAACCAATGACGGCTCGGGAGGGCATCATGGCGAACATCAGCATCCTCGGCACCGGCAACATGGGTCAGGCCATCGGCGGGCTCGTCGCCAAGGGCGGCCACACCGTCCAGCAGCTCAACACGTCGAGCGCCGACCAGGCCGTGACCGGCGACATCGTCATCCTCGCGGTCCCGCACGCCGCGCTGGCCGACATCGTCGCCACCCGCGGCGCCCAGCTCGCCGGCAAGGTCGTCGTCGACATCACCAACCCGGTCGACTTCGCCACCTTCGACAACCTGACCGTCCCCGCCGACGGTTCGGCCGCGGCCGAGCTGGCCCGGGCGCTGCCGCAGTCCCAGGTCGTGAAGGCGTTCAACACCAACTTCGCCGGCACCCTGGCCACCGGCTCGGTCGGCACCGAGACCACCGCCGTGCTGATCGCCGGCGACGACACCGACGCCAAGGCCGCCGTGGCCGACGTGGTCAGCGCGGCCGGCCTGCGCGCGGTCGACGCCGGTTCGCTCAAGCGGGCGCGCGAGCTCGAGTCGCTCGCCTTCCTGCAGATCACCCTGGCCGCCGGCGAGAAGCTCTCGTGGAACGGCGGGTTCGCGGCCGTAGCCTGACCCGGCATCGCCGGCCGGGAATCACATCCCGGCCGGCGCCCGCGGGGTCATCCGGTGTGATGCGACTCCTGCAACCGGTAAACGGGAGTGGGCACACCCTCGTACCGGGCCTTGAGCTGCAACGCCAGATAGAGCGAGTAGTGCCGCGACTGGTGCAGGTTGCCGCCGTGGAACCACAGGTTCTCCTGCTGGGTGGGCTTCCACATGTTGCGCTGCTCGCCCTCCCACGGCCCCGGGTCCTTCGGTGTGTCCGAGCCGAGGCCCCACACCTTCCCGACCCGCTCGGCCGTCCGAGCGTCGACGATGTCGGCCACCCAGCCGTTCATCGAGCCGTACCCGGTCGCGTAGACCACCAGGTCGGCCGGCAGCGTGGTGCCGTCCTCCAGCACCACCGCGTCCTCGGTGAGATGGTCCACCTGGCCGTGCGCGAGCTTGACCCGCCCGTCGGCGACCAGGTCGGCCGCGCCCACGTCGATGTAGTAGCCGGAACCGCGTCGCAGGTACTTCATGAACAGCCCGGAACCGTCGGCGCCCCAGTCGTGCCGGAACCCGGCCTTCTCGAGGCGGGCGTAGAACTCGGCGTCGCGCTCGGCCATCTGCTCGTACAGCGGGATCTGGAACTCATGCATGATCCGGTACGGGATCGATGCGAAGATCATGTCGGCCTTGTCGGTGGTCACCCCGTTCGCGACCGCCCGCTCCGAGTAGAGGTCGCCGAGCCCGATGTCCATGAGCGAAGCCGACTTCACGATGTGCGTCGACGAACGCTGCACCATGGTCACGTCGGCGTCGTGCTCCCACAGTGCACCGCAGATGTCGAACGCTGAGTTGTTCGACCCGACAACCACAACCCGCTTTCCCTCGTACGCCTCCGGGCCCGGATGCCGGCTCGAGTGGTGTTGCTCGCCGCGGAAGACGTCCTGACCCGGCAGCTCCGGATAGTTGGGCTTGCCGGACATCCCGGTCGCGAACACCACGTGGGCCGGCGTCAGCTGCACGGTGTCGCCGCCCGCGCGCTCGACGACCACGTTCCAGCGCTTCGTCTCCGGATCAAAGGCCGCCGTCCGTACGGTGGAAGAGGTCCAGTACGGCACCTCCATGACCCGTGTGTACATCTCCAGCCAGTCACCGATCTTGTCCTTGGGCGAGAAGACCGGCCAGTTGGCGGGGAACGGCAGGTAGGGCAGGTGGTCGTACCAGACCGGGTCGTGCAGGCAGAGACTCTTGTACCGGCCGCGCCACTGGTCACCGGGCCGCGCGTTCTTGTCGATCACCAGCGCCGGCACGCCCAGCTGCCGCAGACGGGCCCCGAGCGCGATCCCGCCCTGCCCGCCGCCGATCACGACGACGTACGGCTGATCGCTGACCCCCAGTGTGGCCGCCTCGGCCTCGCGCCGTTCCTTCCACGACGGCCGCCCCTTGCTGAGCTCATGCTCCACACCCTGCGGCCGCCGCTCACCCTTCGACTCCTCGAAGCCCTTGAGCTCACGCAGGGTCGTCAGCAGCGTCCACGCGCCCTCCGAGGTCAGGCGCAGGTGCCCGGTGCCGCGGCCGGTCGCGGTCTCGAACCGGATCCACGCGTCGATCACCCCGTCGGCCTCGGTGGGGTCCTCGGTGAGCTCGAAGCCGGACGGGTCGGCGGCGTCGAGCGTGCTGGTCAGCAGATCGGTCACCCCGTCGCGGCCCTCGACCGTGGTGATGTTCCAGGTGAAGGCGACCAGGTCACGCCAGAAACAGCCGGGGGCGAACAGCGCGGCCGCGGCCGGCACGTCCCGGGCCCGCAGCGCGGCTTCGAAGGACGCGAGCCAGTCGTCCACGCGCTGCCGTACGGAGAGCTCGGTTGTCTGCGTCATGCGACCACGAGACCGCGACGACTTCGTTCCGCAACAGGGTTGCAACACATTGCACGCGGGGGCCATGCTCAGTCGTGGGCGATTTCAGCGCCGTACGGCCGGGCACCGACCTGACCCGGCACGCCCGTGAGCTGCGCCGGGTCCACGACGCCGTGCTGACCGGCGCCCGCCCGCCGCACCGTCCCCGCGCGCTGGTCGAGCGGTCCTGGTCCCGCGTGCTCGGGCTGGGCCTCGACCCCGGCCGGGCCAACGCCCGCGACCCCGTGCCGTTCGACGAGGTCGAGCGTCTGCGCCGCGAGTCACCCCTGTCGGTGGTGATCGACGACCTTTTGCGCCTGGCCGACGGCTTCCTGCTGGTCGTCACCGACGCCGAGGGCGTGATTCTCTGGCGGGCCGGCCCTCCCGCGCTGCTGCGCCGGGCCGATGTGCTCGGCTTCGGCGAGGGCGCCCAGTGGACGGAGTCGGTGGTCGGCACCAACGCGATCGGGACGGCCCTGGTCGAGGCGGCACCCGTGCAGCTGTTCTCGGCCGAACACTTCGAACAGGCCCAGCACGCCTGGTACTGCACCGCGCATCCGGTGCACGACCCGCGTACGGGGGAAATGCTCGGCATCGTCGACGTCAGCGGTCCCGCGCTCACCCTGCACCCGGCGATCGAAGCCCTGGTGGCCACGGGTGTGCGCCTGGCCGAGGCGCAACTGTGGCGGCATCACGCCGACCGGCTCGAACGCCTGCGCCGCACGGCCGCCCACGTGGTGGCGGCGACCCCCGGCCCGGTGCTGATCGTGGACGAGCAGGGCTGGGTGGCGGCGGCGAGCGGGGTGGCGGCCCGCGACCGGATCGGCGCGCCGCGGGAGGGGGCGGCCCTCGGCGTACCGGGAATGGGTCTGTGTCTTCCCGAACGGCTGCCCGAGGGCTGGTTGGTGCGCCCGGCCGGCCCGCAGGTCACCATCCAGGCCACGCTTGATGTGCGTGCGGCTCCGGTTCTGGAGGTACGGGGGGAGTCCGAGCCGTGGCGCACCCCGCTGACCCGCCGTCACGCCGAGATCCTCGGCCTGCTCGCGGCGTGCGGTCCCGGCGGGCTGACGGCGGCGCAGATGAGCCGTTTCCTGTACGGGGATGCCGACCACGTGATCACCGTCCGGGCCGAGGTGTCGCGTCTGCGCCGGGCGATAGGTGCACTGGTTGCCACGAACCCGTACCGCCTGGCGGCCGGGGTCGTGCTGACCATCCTGCGCCCTTGATCGTCCCGCTACGCTTAGTCCCTGGCCGTCACCTTCGCGGTCGTCGTTGCGCCCCTTGACCGTCACGCTTTGAGGTCATCGCTGTGGCCCTGATAGTCACGCCTCGAGGTCGTCGCTGTGGCCGCAGCGACGGCAGCTGAACGAGTCGGGGACGTGCTCCGCGTGCCAGGTCCGTCGCCGGTCGTCACAGTCGAAGCAGACCTCGACCACCTCGCACGGCTCGATCGTCGTGTCGCCCAGATCGGCGGCTGTTCTCCGGACCGTGCGGTGCCGGTAGCCCGCGCGTTTCAGCCCGCACTGCCGGCACCGCTGGGTGATCGCGCAGGTGGCGTCCTTGTCGCCGCCCTCGTCCCAGTCGTGCATCACGCCCGACTCCAGGAGCGCGTCGCAGTTGGTGCAGCGCCTTTCGTACTGGCACGTCTGCGGGCGGGTCGTCACCGGGGAGTGGCGCCCGAGGCGGCACGCCCATCGCGTCCGTACGGAATTCACGCCGTCCAGTGTGGCCTCTCGGGCTGGCCTGTCATAGGTGGTCTTTCATGCCGGCTCGCTGCGGCCGGCTTGTCGTGCGTGGCTCGCTCGTTGTGGCTGGGTTGTCGTGCGTGGTCCGCTCGTTGTGGCTGGGTTGTCGTGCGTGGCCCGTCGTCGCGGATTCGTCAGGGCTGGTTCTTCGTCGGCTGGCTTTCATCGTGGGGGAAGAGTAGACGCTCGAGACGCGGAACCCGTCCAGCCAGGCGGTGAGCCGCGCGGCCTCGGCGTCGAGGAGTTCACGCCCGGCCGCCGGCACGTCTTCGAGCAGCCGGAGTTCGACCATGCCGGCCGGATCCTGCACCCAGCTGCCCACCGCGCGCCCGTTGAACCAGGCGGTCGCGCCCGCGTTGCCCCGCCGGTCGAAGAGCAGGTCGCGATGTGGCCCGAGATAGAAGTCGCGCCCCTTCCAGCCCATGACGGTCGGATCGAGCACCGGCAGCAACGCCGCCCACGGCTCGTCGAAGACAACCTCGTCGAGGTCGTCGGCCAGCAGCCAGCCGGTGGAGCCGTCTTCCAGCGTCACCGCCGCCGCACCGAGCTCCCGCAACGCCCCCCGGACGACCGCCTTGGTCGAGCCCAGCCACCACACGAGGTCGTCCTCGGTGCCCGGCCCGAACGAGTACAGCCAACGGCGTACGAGTTCCCGATAGCCCTCCGCCATCGACAGCGACTCCGGAACGTCCCCGAGCCAGTGCCGCATGAGTGTCCACCGAGGCCGCGACACGTGCCAGCCCCCGGTATTGACCCCGCGTACCAGATCACCGGTCAGTCCGAGATGGGTCAGCACCCGCCCCGCCGTCCACATCTCGCCTGGCCGCACCGACACCCGTACGTCAATGATCGGCACCGCCTGCCGCAGTTCGAGCGCAATCCGCCCCTCCGGCTGCGACTCCAGAAACTCAATCACGCCCGCCCGCGCCCGTTCGAGCCACGCGTGCCCGTCCTCGGCAAATCCCGCGGTCACCGCGTCCTGAGTCATGCGCGCCCGTTCGGTAGCCGCCACCCGTGCCGAGGCGCTGGCCCAAGCGGCCGCCAGCAGCTCACGCGGAAACACGAACAGCGTGCGCCGCATAGCAAGCTGCTTGACCAAGGAGCGATCCGTGTAGAGCGCCCGGTCGACGTCTTTCACGGTCAGCCCCGCCACCCGAGCCCAGCACGAGAGATAGACCGTGGCCGGCTCAGTCGAGTGCAGCACCGTCATGGCTTGCGTGGCCGCTTCCGGCGTCGCGACCCTGGTGCCCGGCGCCACCGCGTGCCGAACCGCTATCCGAGCCCGCCGTTCCCGATCACTGACCAGCCGCACCACGTCAAAATCCACCCTGCCGTACTCCAAGATCCGCCCGGCCGCTTCTCAAGGGCCACTCTGCCGCGTCCCAAGATCGCCTGTACGCCTGTACGCCTGTACGCCTGTACGCCTGTACGCCGCCGCCTCCCCCGCCCTCCCAGGGCTTTTGATCCTAGGGCAGCGCGAGGCCGGGCTGGAGTTATCCACATTCCCGCGTTGTCCACAGGCCCGCCGCCGCCCGGAGCCCAGTTGCGGCATGCTCATCCCCGGACGACGAGCGATTTCGGGAGGACCTGTTGGCCGGGTGTGCGCATTCAGGGTGGGCCGGCGTGGGCCTCGCGGGCGCGTCTTCTCGACAGGCCGTCACGTCCGGGGCGGAAGTGCCGGCTGTGCACCTGAATCGCCGGCCCGGTTGAGGCATCGTGCACGAACCGTTTCCCTGGAGGTGGGGCATGGCAGCTCGATTGTCGACACGGCCAGACCGATCGGGGGTTGCGGCAAGATCGTCGCGATGGTCGGCTGGGCGTATGAGTGGGGGATCTCGTCCGCGCGTTCGGTGGGTGCTGGTTGGTCCGGGCATCGCGGTGTTCCTGGCCGGCCTGGGGATCGTGCAGTACTCGATCTTCTCGACCGCCGACTTCTACCTCGTGGGGTTTGCGATGAGCGTGGCCGGAGGATCGATCGCGGCCCGGGGAATTCCTGGCCTTCCGCGGTGGTCGCCGACGCGTCAGGCCCGCGAAAAACGGCCCGGAGACTGAGCAGCCCCTTGCGTCAGGGCCCAGCTTTGTTTCCTCGGTGGGTTCACGGGTGACGGTGTCGTGGAAGACGGGCCGAGCGGCCTTGCGCGTCAGGCCCGCGCAGAGCGGCCCGGAGGTCGAGCGGCCCCGCGCATCAGACCCGCGCAAACCGGCCCGGCGACTGAGCGGTCGCTGACGCATCAGCGGACATGGGTCAGTGAGCACAGGACGGCGAGCGCCGGTCCGTGGGTGCGGATCCGTGGGCACGGATCAGCGAGCACTAGTCAGCACGGATCAGCGGGCGCGGGTCAGCGGGCGCGGGTCAGTGGGCGCGGGTCAGGGACTTCAGGTCGACGGGGATGCCGTTGAGGACGCTGTTGCCCGAGAGCGGGTCGATGGTGGTCTCGTCGGTGAGCAGGTTCGAGTTCACGCCGGGGTGATCGGCGGCGACTGTCATTCGGGTGCCGGGCAGGCCGTGGCCCCAGCCGTGGGGAAGGCTCACCACGCCGGGCATGACGGTGTCGGTCAGCTCTACGTGGGCTGTCAGGGTGCCGGCCCGGGATGTCACCTGGGCGTCGTCGCCGTCTTGCAGATCGAGGCGGGCGGCGTCGGACGGGTGGATGAGCAGGGTGCAGCGGTCGCGGCCCTTCACCAGGGCGGGGACGTTGTGCATCCAGCTGTTGTTGGAGCGCAGATGGCGTCGGCCGATGAGGACCAGGCCGTCGCGGGGGCGGTCCATGGCCGCGAGCAGGCGGGGGACATCGGCGGCGATCGGGGCGGGGCACAGCTCGACCTTGGCGCTTGGTGTGCGCAGCACCTCGGGGATGCGCGGCTGCAGCGGGCCCAAGTCGATGCCGTGCGGGTTCGCGATCAGGCGGTCGAGTGACAGGCCGCCGGGGTTCTGGCCGAAGTGGTCCCCGTACGCGCCGGAGCGCAACGCCACATCGAGCAGCCGCTCGGCCGGCGAGGACCCCGAAACCGAGGGTGATGCGGGCGACGACCCCGAAGCCGAGGGTGATGCGGGCGTCGACGCGGAAAGTGCGGGCGATGCGGGTGATGATCCGGGAACCCCAGGCGAAATAGGCGCTGAGGCGGAAGTAGCGGGCGCTGAGGGTGTCGACGCGGAAGTAGCGGGCGATACGCACGACGACCCGGGAACCGCGGGCGATGCGGACGACGACCCCGGAACCGCGGGCGAAGCGGGCGTCGACACAGATGTTGCCGGAGACGCAAGCGACGATTCTGGCACCGTGGGTGAAGTTGGCGTCGACGCGGGAGCAGCGGGAGAAGCGGGTGACGACCCCGGGACGGCGCGGGCGAGGGCCTGCGACAACATCTGGGCGTGCAAGTCGTCGACTGTGCCGGGATGGCCGGCGGCGATCAGCGTCAGGCGGGCCAGGATGTCGCACTCGTCCATGGCGTCGGGCAGCGGTGGCAGCACCGGCGGGGAATAGGCGGCGAAGTTGCGCACCGCAAGGGCCAGGAACGAGAAGTCGTAGTGGCCCTTGCGTAAGGCGTCCGGCGGCGGCAGCACGACGTCGGCGTGGCGGGTGGTCTCGTTGAGGTATGGGTCGACGCTCACCATGAACTGCAAGCTGGCCAGGGCGCGGTCGAGGCGGGCGCTGTTCGGTGTGGACAGCACGGGATTGCCGGCCACCGTGATGAATGCCCGGACCTGGTCGTCGCCGGGGGTTTCGATCTCGTCGGCCAGCGTGGCCACCGGCAGTTCGCCCTTGACCTCGGGCAGGTTCCGCACCCGGCTGCGCCACCGGCCGGTCTGGAAACCGCGGCCGCCGGGGCGGGAAGACTTTCGCAGGTGGGGTGCCAGCGGGAACATCACGCCGCCGGGGCGGTCGAGGTTGCCGGTCAGCACGTTGATCACGTCGACCAGCCAGCTGGTCAGGGTTCCGAACTCGACCGTGCACGTGCCGATCCGCCCGTAGACGGCGGCGCGCGGGGCGGCCGCCAGCTCGTGGGCCAGGGAGCGGATTCGTTCGGCGGGTACGCCGCAGACGGGGCTCACGGCCGCGGGGGTGAACGGGGACGCCAGGTCGGCGACCGCCGACACGCCGGTCACGTGATTTGCGACGTCGCCGAGCGATACCAGGTTGTCGGCGAACAGGGTGTGCACGATGCCGAACAGGAGGTAGGCGTCGGTGCCGGGGCGGATGAACAGGTGCTCGTCGGCGTGCGCGGCCGTACGGGTGTGCCGCGGGTCGACGACGATGAAGCGGCCGCCGCGCTCCTGGACCGCCTTGAGCCGGCCGGGGAAGTCGGCCGCCGTGGCCAGGCTGCCGTTCGACTCCCACGGGTTGGCGCCGAGCAGCAGCAACAGGTCGGTGCGGTCGAGGTCGGGTACGGCGATGGTCAGCGGGTTGCCGAACAGATAGCCGCTGGACACGTGTTTGGGCATCTGGTCGACCGTGCTGGCCGAGAACACGTTGCGCGTGCCCAGAGCCTTGACCAGCGGCGACACGTAGAGGCCGCCGGCCATCGTGTGCACGTTCGGGTTGCCGAGATAGAGGGCGACGGCGTGCGGCCCGTACGTCTCCAGGACCGGTCGCAGCCCGGCCGCCACCGCCTCGAAGGCCTCTTCCCAGGTGACCTCGACGTGCTCACCGCCGCGCTTGACCAGCGGGCGCCGCAACCGGTCGGGGTCGTCGTTCAACGACCCGAACGTCGCCCCCTTGGGACACACGAAACCGTGGCTGAAGACGTGCTCCTTGTCGCCGCGGGCGGCGGTCACCCGTTCGTCGTGGAGGGTCAGTTCGAGACCGCAGGCGGCCTCGCAGAGCGGACAGGTCCGGTACGCCGTGCGGGAGTCGGCCATCACGACATCGTGACACGCCGGCGCGTCATCCGCGCAGCCACAGACCCGCGGCTATCACGTCATCGCGACGCGCCGAAGCGTCATCCGCGCAGCCACAGACCCGCGGCCATCACGTCGTAGTGACACGCCGAAGCGTCATCTGCGCAGCCGCAGACCCTGCATCCCGCCGTCGACCGCGAGCGCCGTCCCGGTTGTCGCCGCCGCGTCCGGACCGGCCAGGTAGGCGATCGCGTGGGCGATCTCCTCGGCCGTGACCAGGCGGCCCGAGGGCTGCCGGGCCTCCAGCGCGTCCCGCTCGGCCTCGGGGTCGTCGGCCGCCGCGAGCAGGCGCTGCACCCAGGGTGTGTCCGCGGTTCCGGGGTTGACGCAGTTCACCCGGATGCCCTCGGGCAGGTGGTCGGCCGCCATCGACAGGGTGAGCGACAGCACCGCCCCCTTGGTCGCGCCGTAGAGGGCCCGGCGGGGCAGCCCGGCGGTGGCGGCGATCGAGCACGTGTTGACGATCGAAGCGTGGGCCGATTCGCGCAGGTGCGGCAGCGCGGCCCGGCTGACCCGCACCATGCCCTGCACGTTCACGTCGAAGACCCGCGCCCACTCGGCGTCGTCGTTCTCCTCGACCGTGCCCTGGGCGCCGATGCCGGCGTTGTTGACCACGACGTCGAGCCCGCCGAACGCGGACGCGGCTTCGGCCACCGCCGCCCGTACGGAAGCGTCGTCGGTCACGTCGCAGCGCAGGCCGAGCAGCGGCGCGGGCACGTCGGTGTTGAGGTCGAGCGTCGCCACCCGGTAGCCGCGCTCGGCGAGCAGGCATGCGGTGGCCAGGCCGATGCCGGACGCGCCGCCGGTGACGATCGCGCGCAGGCCGGTCATCGGGGGCCCACGACCTGCTGGCGGGCGCTGCCGAGCAGTTCGATGCCGAGCGTCATGACGTCACCGGGCTGCAGATAGGCCGGGGGCTTGAGGCCGAGGCCGACGCCGGGCGGGGTGCCGGTGTTGATCAGGTCGCCGGGTTCGAGCACCAGGAACTGGCTCAGGTAGTGCACCACGAAGTACGGGTCGAAGATCATGGTCTTGGTGTTGCCGGTCTGCCGGCGGACGCCGTTCACGTCGAGCCACATCGCCAGGTCACGCACGTCGGGGATCTCGTCGGGGGTGGCCAGCCACGGCCCGGCCGGGTTGAACGTCTCGGCCGACTTGCCCTTCACCCACTGCCCGCCCCGCTCCATCTGGAACGCGCGTTCGCTCACGTCGTTGACCAGCACGTACCCGGCGATCGAGGCCGCCGCCTCCTCGACCGAGCCCAGGTAGGACGTGCGTTTGCCGATCACGATGCCCAGCTCCACCTCCCAGTCGGTCTTGGTGGAGCCGCGCGGGATGCGGACGTCGTCGTTCGGGCCGACCAGCGTGTTCGGCGACTTGGTGAACAGGATCGGCTCGTCGGGCACGGCCTGCCCGGTCTCGGCGGCGTGGTCGCTGTAGTTGAGCCCGATGCAGAGGATCTGGTGCGGCCGCGCGATGGGGGCGCCGATCCGCTGGTCACCGATGAGGCGCACGTCGCCCGCGGCGATCCGGTCGGCCACCGGGCCGGCGATCCGGGCCGGGCCGTCGGTGCCGAAGAACTCCTCGTCGAAATCGGTCACCAGGTCGGACACGTCGACGTAGTCGGTCTCACCGGCCCGGACGGCGGGCTTTTCGGCGCCGGGGGCACCGATGCGCATGAGGAACACGGGGGTGACTCTCCTCTTCCTTACGGGATCCAGTACGGCGTACGCAGGCCTTTCACCCCGACGCCGGCGGTGAACAGGCGTCCCGAGGCCGGGTGCCGGGTCAGGTCGGCGGGGGAGAGGTCCTGCGTGGCGGTCGTGATGACCAGGGTGCCGAGGTCGTCGCCGGCGAACGCGCAGCTGGTCGTGTGCGGCGCGTCGACCTCGACCACGGCCAGCAGGTCACCCGAGGGCGTGCGGCACTCGACGCGTCCCTCGCCCCAGACGGCGATCCAGAGGTTGCCGATCGCGTCGACGCACAGCCCATCGGGCAGGCCCTCCGAGAGGCGAAAGAGTTCCCGCCGTACGCCGTGAGGGCCGCCCGAGGCTATGTCGGAGGAAATGCCCGAGATCGTGTCGGAGGGGTCGCTCGAAGGGTGGCTGGAGGCGACGCCGGAGGTCGTGTCAGAGGCGGCGCTCGAAGGGTGGCTGGAGGCGACGCCCGAGGTTGTGTCGGAGGCGGCGCTCGAAAGGACACCGGCGGCCGCATCCGAAGGGTAGTCGCGCCCGTAGACGACGCCCGGGATCGAGTCGATGCTGTAGAGCGTCCCCCCGTCCGGGCTCCAGGCCAGCCCGTTGGACAAGGTCAGGTCGTCGTCGAGCACGGTCACCGCATCGCCGTCCAGTCGCACGAGCCGCTGGTTGCCGCGCGCGGAGTCCAGGGCCATGCTCCCGATCAGGAAGTGTCCCTGGGGATCGACCCCGCCGTCGTTCAGGCGGGAGTCCGCTCGTCCGAGGCGGGCTACCACCGTACGGGAAACGTCGTCTTTGATCTTGATGATCTCGCCCCGCGTGGCCACCAGCAGCTCGCCGCCCGCGGAGACCGCCACCGCGCACGCCAGATCGTCGAACTCCCAGGTGGCGGTCACGGTGATCGCGTCCGCCGACAACTCCCCGGCGTGCACCGTGCCGCCCAGGATGTCGACCCAGAGCAGCCGCCGCCGGTCCGCGTCCCAGACCGGACCCTCGCCCAGCGCGTACGCCTGCGCCCCGGCGGGCCGGGCAACAAAGCGCGCAGTCATGTTCCGGATGGTAGGCGGAAGTTCCGGTCAGATGAAGGATCTTCCCGTTCAATGACCTTCGGCGTTACGGTCAGGACATGTCTGATCGGCGCAGCGCACAGTGGTACGGCGGCGACGACCGGAACAGCTACATCCATCGCGCCTGGATGCGGCGGGGGCTGCCGGCCGACGCGTTCGACGGTCGCCCGCACATCGCCATCGCGAACACCGCCAGCGACCTGACCCCGTGCAACGCGCACCTGAACGAGGTCGGGCGCAGTGTCGCCGACGGCATCCACCGCGCGGGCGGCATCGCGCTCGACCTGCCCGTGGTGTCCATCGGCGAGACGCAGGTGCGCCCGACGGCCATGCTGTGGCGCAACATGGCCGCGATGGCGATCGAGGAGATGATCCGGGCCAACCCGATCGACGGCGTGGTGCTGCTCGGCGGCTGCGACAAGACGATCCCGGCCCTGCTCATGGCCGCCTCCTCGGTCGACCTGCCGGCGGTGGTGGTGCCGGGTGGGCCGATGCTCACCGGAACGTTCAGCGGGGTGCCGCTGGGCTGCGGGACCGACGTCTGGAAGCTGAGCGAGGAGGTGCGGGCGGGCACGTTGAGCGCCGGCGAGTTCCAACGTTCGGAGTCGTCGATGATCCGTAGCCGGGGCCACTGCAACACCATGGGCACCGCCTCCACCATGGGCCTACTGGCCGAGGTGCTGGGCATGACGCTGCCGGGCATCGCGGGCACGCCGGCGCCGGACAGCCGCCTGCTCGAGGCCGCCCACGCCACCGGGATGCTCGCGGTCGACCTGGTCGAGCGTGACCTGCGACCCAGCGCGATCATGACCCGCGAGTCGTTCCACAACGCCATCGTCGCCCTGGCCGCGATGGGCGGGTCGACCAACGCGGTCGTGCACCTGCTCGCCATCGCCGGGCGGCTCGGTGTCGACCTCAGCCAGGACGACTTCGACCGGGTCGGGGCGGGCGTTCCGCTGCTGGTCGACCTGCAACCGGCCGGGCGTTTCCTCATGGAGGACCTGTTCCGCGCGGGCGGGCTGCACGCCGTGCTGGCCGAGGTCCAGGATCTGCTCGATCCCTCGGCGATCACGGTGCTCGGAGACCCGCTCGTGTCGGCGCTGAACGCCGCGCGGGTCTACGACCGCGAGGTGATCCGTCCCCGCGCCGACCCGCTGCAGATGGAAGCGGGCATCGCGGTGCTCTACGGCAACCTGGCCCCCGACGGCGCGCTGGTCAAACCGGCCGCGGCCACGCCCGAGCTGCTGCAGCACCGCGGCCCGGCCGTCGTCTTCGACTCGGTGGAGGATCTGAAGGCCCGGCTCGACGACCCCGCGCTCGAAGTGACCGCCGACTCGGTGCTGATCCTGCGCGGCTGCGGGCCGAAGGGCTATCCCGGCATGCCCGAGGTGTCGAACATGCCCCTGCCGGCGAAACTGCTGGCCGACGGCGTCCGTGACATGGTGCGTGTCTGCGACGGGCGGATGAGCGGGACCGCGTACGGCACGGTGGTCCTGCACGTCGCCCCCGAGGCCGCTGCCGGAGGCCCCCTGGCCAAGGTTCGCACCGGCGACATGATCATCCTCGACCTGGAGAACCGCCGCCTCGACGTCGACCTGCCCGCCGACGAGTGGGCCGCCCGCGAGCCGTCGGCCGAGGCCGCCCGGGCCTACGCCGCGCCGAAACGGGGCTGGGAGAAGCTCTACGTCGACACCGTCGGCCAGGCAAACACCGGCGCTGACCTAGACTTCCTGCTCGGCGCGAGCGGCGACAGGGTCTCCCGCGAGTCACACTGAGCCGGTCACGTCTCGGAGATTGCTGCCTCTGCCCGCCCGCTCGCGCAGGTGACCGTCATCGTGGTGACGGCCTTGCCGTGCTTGAACGTGACCTCGGGGGCGGCCGACGGCCCGGAATCGGCCGACTCCACCTTGTACGGCTTCTGGGCCGTGTAGCGCAGGATCTCCGCCATGCCGGCGCTCGGGCAGGTCGCCACCACCGTGCCGGCGTCCGACGACAGGGTCCGGGGAGCGGCGGTTGTCGGCGCGGCCGTAGCGCTGGGAGCCGCGGTGAGAGTGGGTGCGGTTGTCGCGGTGACGCCGGGCCTTGCCGCCGGGATGGACGGCGGTGGGGTGGCGGCGGGGCGGGTGCCGGACGACTGCCTGGTCGCAGGTGTGGTCATCCGGGTCGCTGCCGACGCCGTCGTGGCCGGTGCCGCGGGGCTGCTCCCGATCGCCGACCCGATCGCCGGCGCGGCGCCCGGGTCGGGGCTGCTCGGATCGGGGTCGTCCGGCACCAGCATCCAGCCGGCCGCGCCGACCACGGCAACCAGGAGCGCGCCGGCCGCCGCCCACCGGGTGCGGCTGCGCGAGGCCACCGCCGCGGCGGGCAACGGCGGAGCGGGATCGACGGCGACCGCACCCTGTCCGAGCAGCGCGGCCACCTCGCGGGCGCTCGGCCGCCGCGCCGGGTCCTTGATCAGGCAGCGCTCGCACAGCTCGGCGACATAACCCGGAACCCCGGCTACCGGCGGCAAGGGCGCCGGTTCGAGATAGACGTGCGCGGTCAGCATCTGCGTCGTGTCCTCGCTGGTCCACGGCGAATGCCCGGACAACAGGCGGTAGAGCACCACCCCCAGCGCATAGACGTCCGAGGCCGGCACCACCGCGTCGTCGATCAACCGCTCCGGCGCGAGGTAGGCCGGGGTGCCCAGCACCTCGGCCGTGAGTTCCCCGGTTCCGCTGGGCGAGGTGGCGGCGGCGATGCCGAAGTCGACAACCTTGGCGCCGGTGGGCCCGAGCATGACGTTGGCCGGTTTGATGTCGCGGTGCACCAGGCCCGCGGCGTGGGCGGCGGCGAGCGCAGCGGCGATCTCGGAGCAGATCCGCATCGCCAGGCGGGGCGTCACCGGCCCGGACGACAGCCGTTCGCCCAGCGTGCCACCCTCGACCAGCTCCATCACCACGTACGGGAAACTGCGCCCGCCAACCGTCAGCTCGCCGTAGTCGTGCACCTGGGCGATGTTCGGGTGCGACAGCGCGGCCGCCGCCCGGGCCTCCCGCCGGATGCGATGTTCCTCGCCCGGCTCCGGGGCCACGATCTTGACGGCCACGGTGCGGGCGAGCACATGGTCGTACGCCCGCCACACCACGGCCATGCCGCCGGCACCGATCGGTTCCCTCAGCTCGTAGCGTTCGCCGAGAACCGCACCGGCGAGATCGCTGTTCACGTCCATTCGGGGCAGTCTGCCGTGATCGACGGTTGTTCGCATCCTCCGGCCCGGTTCGTCACGCTGTGCATCCGGACTTGTCATCCGGGCCCGCAGAGGGCAAGGCTGGAGATTGTGCCGCCGTTTGGCGACCGCCTGTCTTTCTCAGGAGGCGGACATGATCAAAACGCGGATTGTGGTCGGGGTCGACGGCTCGCCCCAGGCCACCGCGGCCGTCGGCTGGGCCGCGGCCGAGGCCGTGCGCCGAGGGGCCGAGCTCAGGGTGCTGACGGCGTTCTACCGGCACCGGTCCACCCCCGGTCGCTCCGGCAGCCACTCGGCCGAGGAACACGCGTCGGCGATCCTGCAGCGCGCGGTCGCCCAGGCCCGCTCGGCCGCCCCCGAGGTCGAGGTCAAATGCCAGGCCCTTCCCGGGTACGCGGTTCCGGTCCTGCTGCACGCGGCCGAGGAAGCCGCGCTGCTGGTCGTCGGCAGCCGGCACGAGGGCGGCCTGCCTGTGCTGCCGACCGGCTCGGTGAGCAGCCAGGTGGCGACGCGGGCGCGCAGCTCGGTGGTGGTCGTGCGCGGCCGTTACGGCCCGGACGCAGGCCCGGTCGTGGCCGGCCTGGACGACGGCCGGGCCGCCGAGACGGTGGCCGGTCACGCCTTCGAGGAGGCCGCCCTGCAAGACGCGGCGGTCGAAGCCGTCACCGTCGGCCCGGGCTCGCCCGACGCCGACCTGGACGGCCGGCTCGACCCCTGGCGCCGGAAATACCCCGGCGTGCCGGCCAACATCGAGTACGTCTCCGGCCGCACCGACCGGGTCCTGGTCCAGCGTTCCCGCTCGGCCCGCCTGATGGTCGTCGGCCCCCGCACCCACGGCTACCAGGGCCTGATGCTCGGCTCGATCGGCAGCCGTCTGCTACAGCGCTCCGGCTGCCCGGTCCTGATCGCCCGCTGACCCGTCCAGGATCAGCCGGGTCGTCCGCTCCTGACGGCGCTGGGTGACGCCCGCCCGGGCCAGGCGGGCGTCGAAGCCGCGCCACACCACCTCGGCCCCGGCGACCTCGACGCGCAGGGTCAGCTCCAGCACCGGCGGCGTGCCCGGCGGGAACCACCAGGCCGCCTCGACGTCGTAGCCGGCCCACACCCGCCGGCCGTGCGACCGCACCCGCACCGGGCCGAGCACGACCAGCTCGTCCAGCGGGCCCGGCAGCTCGCCGCAGTCGGCCAGGAACGCCCGCTGGTCGGCCGTGAACGCGGCCCCGAGCGGGAGCGCCCCGCGGTGGACGCCGGCGATCGTCTCCGGTCTCAGCCGGGCGTCGAGCGAGGCGGCGAGCACCCGGTCGTCCGACCAGTCCTCCTCGATCCGGACCCGCTGATCGCGCAGCCACCGGCCGGTCAGCCGGGAGCGCCGGCACGGGCGCAGCTTCACGGTGGAACCGCCGGCGGCCGGGCGTTGCCGTAGCCGCAGGATCACCCCCCGGTCGTACAGGGAAAGCCCGGCCCCCGCCCGCTCGCAGAACAGCACCGACCACGGCTCGCCCGGCCCGGACAGGCCGAGCAGCCCGGCCGCCCCGGCCGCGCCGGCACCGGTCAGCGTCACCTTGATCTGCACCGCGTCGAGGCGGGTCATGCCCATCAGCCAAAGCGCCGACCCGGCCCGCCCGCATCGGTGAATTCCCGGTCCTGTCCGGTCGGCATCCCGACAAACGCGCATCACCGTCATCGCGGGGCGCTCAACAATGGGGACGCGAGGGAGCCGGGATGACCGTCGATCTGGAACAGACCCCCGTCGGGCGCGGCCGGGAATGCCGGGTGCTCGACGCGCTGCTCGACGCCGTGACCGCCCGCGGCGCCGCCCTGATGCTGTGGGGCGACCCCGGCGTCGACAAGACCACGCTGCTCGACTACACGGCGGCCCGCGCCGGAGGGCCCGTGCTGCGCGCCCGCGGGGTCGAGTCCGAGGCGGTCCTGCCGTACGCCACACTGGCCGACCTTCTCGTCCCGCTTCGACGCCATTTCAGGGACATCCCCGCGGTGCAGCGGGAAGCCCTCGAGGGATGCCTCGCGCTGGCCGACAACGACGCCCCCAACCCGTACGCGGTCTGCGCCGCCGCCCTCAACGTGCTGGCCGCCGCGGCCGAGACCGGCCCGGTCGTGCTGCTCGTGGACGACCTGCACTGGGTCGACCAGTCCTCGCAGCGGGTGCTGCTGTTCATCGCCCGCCGGCTCGGCTCGGAACGGGTCGCGCTCGTGCTCAGCGCCCGCGACGACGCCGAGCTGCGCGGCCGCTGCGACGTGCCCGCGCTCGACGTCGCGGGCCTGTCCGCCGCCGACTGCGCGCTGCTGCTGGGCCGCCACGGCCTGACCGCGGGCCCGCACGTCGCCGAGATGCTGGCCGAGCACACCGGCGGCAACCCCCTCGCACTGCTGGAATGGGCCGGCTCGCTGCGGCCGGCCCAGCTCGCCGGGGACGAGCCGATCGCGGCCGAACCGGTGCCGGGCTCGCCGGTCGAGGACGCCTGGCTGGCCGGCATCGGCCGGTTGCCCGAACGCACCCGGGCCGCGCTGGCCGTGCTGGGCTCCAGCCGGCCGTCGGCCGTGGCGCTGCTCGAATCCGCGCTGGCCGGTCTCGGGCTCGGCCTGGCCGACCTGGCCCCGGCCGAGGCGGCCGCGATCGTGCTGACCGACGGCGCCTCCTACGAGTTCCGGCACCCGCTGCTGCGGTCGGCCGTGCTGCGCCAGACCTCGCTGGCCGACCGCCGGGCCGCCTACGCCGCCCTCGCCGCGGTCAGCGACGGCGCCACCCGGGCCTGGTACCGCGCGTCCGGTGCGACCGGCCCGGACGACGAGATCGCGGCCGAGCTGGCCGCCGCCGCCCGCGAGGCCCGGCGCCGCAGCGGTTATGACGCGGCCAGCCAGGCCTGGCACCGCGCCGCCGAGCTCACCGCGGCCCCGGCCGCCCGGGCCGAACTGCTCTATCAGGCCGCGTCCGACGCGCTGCTCGGCGGGGCCGCGGCCCGGTGCGTCGCGTGGTGCGACGAGGCCCTGGCGGTGGTCACTGAACCGCTCATGCGCGCCGACGTCGAACAACTGCGCGGGCGGGTGCGCACCTGGCTCGGGCAGACCGCAGCCGCCCACGACGACCTGGTCGCCGCGGCCGCGGCGGTGCGCCCGCACGACCCCGGCCGGGCCTGCGCGCTGCTCAGCGAAGCGGCGCTGCCGGCCGCGATGGACGGCGACGTCGCCACCTCGGTGCGCCGGGGCGAGGAGAGCGTTGCCCTGGCCGCGCAGGAGGGGCTGACCACCGTCCGCCCGCTCATCACCCACGGGCAGGCGCTCATCGTCGCGGGCCGGGTCGCCCAGGGCCGGGCCGGGCTCGACCGCGCGGCCGAACTGATCGCCGCCGCCGACCCGGTCGCCGATCAGCAGATGGTCGCCATGGTCGGCCAGTCCTACGGCTACTGCGAACAACCCGCCCTGGGCCGCCGCATGATCACGCTGGTGGTGGACGCGGCCCGCCGCCACTCGGTGCCCTCGGTGCTGCCGATCGCGCTCGGCGCGCGCAGCGAGATCGACCGCTGGGCCGGGCGGTGGGCGGCGGCCGAGGCCGACGCCACGGAATCGCTGCGCTGGGCCGAGGAGCTGGGGCAGACCAGCGCGATCGGGTTCAGCCTGGCCTGTCTGTCCCATCTGGACGCGCTGCGCGGTGAGCGGGCCCGCTGCGAGGACCGGATCGCCCGGGCCCGGCGCGACATCGGCCCGTACGGGGTGGGCTGCCTCGACACCTACTTCACCCAGATCCTCGGGCTGTCGGCGCTGGCCTACGGGGACTACGACGGCGCGACGGCCCAGCTCGAGCAGACCCTTTCCCTCGTACGCAAACAGGGCCTGGGCAATCCCCGGATCATCCCGTTCGCGGCCGACCTGGTCGAGGCCCACGTTCGGGCCGGGCGCCCCGAGCTGGCGGCCGAGCCCCTCGAGTGGCTCACCACCGCGGCCGAGCTCACCGGGATGACCTGGCCGGCGGCGGCGCTGGCCCGCTGCCGGGGCCTGCTCGCCACCGGGGCCGAGGAGGCCGGACGCTGGTTCGCCGAGGCCGGGGCGCTGCACCGCCGGGGCGAGGAGCCGTTCGAACAGGCCCGGACGCTGCTGTGCTACGGCGAGGCGGTCCGCCGCTTCCGCCGGCCCGCCGCGGCCCGGGCCGCCCTGATGGCCGCGCACGCCACGTTCGAGTCGCTGGGCGCTGTGCCCTGGACCCGCCGCGCCGCCGCCGAGCTGGCCGCCGCCGGCCAGCGCGGCCTGCCCGACGTGGTCCCCAGCGCGCTCGCCCTGCTCTCGCCGCAGGAGGTGCAGGTCGCCCGGGCGATCGCGCGGGGCATGAACAACGCCGAGGCGGCGGGCGCGCTGTTCGTCTCGCGCAAGACGGTCGAGGCCCACCTGACCCGCGTCTACCGCAAGCTGGGCGTCCGTTCCCGCACCGACCTGACCCGGGCCCTGGTCGCGGCCGGCCTGGCCGACTGAAGGAGGCCCGGATGAGCAGCATGCCGCTCCACGTGCCGCAGCCCGCCCCGGCGGCGGCGACCGCCCCGCCGGTGACGCGGGCCCCGAAGCCGGCCGAGGTCGACCAGGCGATGACGGCGCTGGTCGCGGCGCGCTACCGGAAGCCCGAGCAGTTTCTGCGGCGGCTGCGGGAACGGGAGGCCGACGTGCTGCCCCTGCTGCGCCGCTACGGGTTCACCGGCGGGGCCGGAGCCTTGAGCGACGAGGCCTATCTCGCCCGGTTCGACGCGGCGGTGCAGGCATGGATGCTCGAGTCGGCGATGCGGCGGCTGGCCGAGCCGATCGGCCCCGAGGAGATGGCCCGCATGGAGGTGCGGGCCAACGAGGTGATCCTGGACGCGCTGCCCGACGGCACCGGCTACATCGGGACGCGGCGGAACTTCGAGCGGGCGTACGCCTATCAGCGTCAGCAGCGGTCGTTACGGACGCTCGGCAACATCACCGGCGGCATCTTCGGCACGATCGGCTACATCGCCGGGGGCGACCAGGGGTCCGACCTCGGGGCGATCGCCGACCAGGTCGGGGGCGCGTTCGCGCAGATGCGCCAGACCCGTCAGGCGTTCCGCGACATGCCGTCCGCGGTATCCCCCCGCGATGTCCCCGCGCAGTACGGGCCGGCGGTGCCCGGGCGTACGACGACGCCCCCGAAGACCCCGGCGGCCCCGGTCGCGCCCGCCGTCGTCACGCCTGCTCCGACCGCGCCCGTCGCTGCCGCACCCGTTCCCGTCCCCGCGGCTCCGGCACTGGTTGCGGCCAAGCCCGTGCCACCGCCGGTTCCCGTGCGGCCCTTCTCGGAACGGGTCCACTACGGCGACCTGGAGAACGGCCGCCCGACCGGCGTGATCGGCGAGCTCCACCCGCGGGATCTGCGCACCGGCACCCGCACCGGCGACGTCTACCCACCCGGCCTGCAACGTGGCGAACTCGACCCGCTCGGCGCCCGCCGCGGACACCTGCTGGGCAACCTGTTCGGCGGCTCCGGCCGCGACGTGCGCAACCTGGCCTGGATGCACAAGACCGTCAACAACTCACACTTCAAGACCGAATTCGAGAACCCGGTCCGGGCCGCCCTGGAACGCGGCGAGACCGTCCGGTTCGGCGTACGCCCGCTCTACCGCCCCGGCGAGGCCGCGCCCTTCGCCGTCGAGGTCTGGGCCGAGAGCGCCACCATGAAGATCGCCCCCAAGTCGGTGCCCACGCCCGGCCTCAGCGACGTGCCGATGCCGGAGTGATGACATGGACGGACCGAAGGCGGTCGCCCGATCCGGCGACGTCACCGCCACCGCGGGCACCACGTTCTTCACCGGCGCCACCTCCGGAAGCTGGACGGCGGGCTCGGTCAGCGAGACGACCCATACGAAGCTCAGCAAGGCGCTCGTCTCCGCGTCGTGCGTCTTCAGCTTCACCGGCAAGAACGACGCGGGGGCGGTGGTGACCGGAACCGAGACGGTCACCCTGAAAGCGGGCTCGACCAAGCTCCGCGCGGCGGTGCTGCGCAACGGCGACGAGGCCACCGGCACGTTCGGCAACAAGCTCAGCGCCTCGGCGGCGTGGAAGCTGCACACCGGCCCGGGCCAGTGACCTCCGCCTGACGCGTGTCACCCGGCGAACGCCGGGGTCCGGGTCTTGGCCTCCTCGACGATCAGCGGTTCGACATCGGCGCGGACGGCCTTGACCTCCCAGCAGAAGCGCTGGGCGGGGTTGTGGGGGTCGGCCGCGCGTACGGAGAAACCGCCGTCGCACACCGGGGTCGCGGCCAGCATGCTGACCGGCTCGTCGAGTTCGGAGACGGCGGTCAGTTGTACCGTGCGGCCGCCGCCGCTGGTCAGGGCCTCGAAGTAGCTGGGCAGCCGGATGTGGGCGACCCCATCCGCCAGTTGTGCCTCGCCCCGGTAGTAGACGGCGAGCTCGGGCCCTTCCAGACAGCCGTGGACGAGGTCGCGGTTCTCCGGGTCGAGCGGGTGGTCGATGACGAAGCTCTTCCTCGGCGCGCTGATCCGGCCGGCCGCGATGCTCCCGCCTTCGGCCAGCATCTGGATGGAGGCGCCGGCCGGGTTCCCGACGTAGATCGCGAGGCCGGCGAAGAGATCCGGCGCGGCGACACCACCGGCCGACCAGTCCGGCACCCGGCGGTCGAACACGTTGAGCTGCTTGCCCTCGACGGTCAGGTTGCCGTTGCCGCCCCACGCGCTGCTGACGATGACGCCGCTCCGGTTGAGGAGGTAGAGCAACTCCTCGCCGGCGATGTGCATGCGGCCGCCGCTGGCGATGGTGCCGCCGTTGTTGATGGCCAGGCCGTTGGGGGCGCGTAGCTGGCCCTGCACCTGCAGGTCGGTGTCGACGGTGGCCGGGCCGTGCACGAACAGGCCGGCCGGGTTGCCGCCGCCCACGTGCACGCCGCGGCCGGTCGACCAGTTCAGATAGAGGTCGTCCTTGGTGTCGTTGGCCTGGTTCTTGCCGTCGACGTGCCGGACGGTCAGCACGCCGTTGCCGGTCGAGCCGACGATCGCGTCGCCGTGCACGCGCAGCGGGGACCGGCTGTCGCCACCGAGGTCGACCGAGCCGTCCGGCCGTACGGACAGCAGGTCGCGTCCCGACCACAGGCTGGCCGTGCCGCCGTGCGAGTACCAGACCCACCGTTCCCCGGCGCCGGGGATGTCGACGAACGTGTCCTGGCCGCGGTCGGCGAACGAGAAACCGGCCCCGCCGCCCCCGCTGTGGATCTCCGAGCCCTCCACGTGCAGGGTGCGCGCGAGCGGGCCGTCGGCGCCGATGCCGACGTTGCCGGCCTGGTCGACGACGAGACGGTCCACGTTGTCGTCCACGTCGGCGAAGTGCCAGCGGCCGTCCGACCCCGCGTACGTGCCGTACGTGCGGCCGCCTCCGGAGTGGTTGGCCAGCTGCAACCCCGAACCCCAGGCGGCGCCGGACGAGCTGACCCGCAGCCCGGCCGCGTCGGGGGTGTCCTGCTCGACGTGCAGCCGCGCGCGTGGCGCCGGAACGCCGACGCCCACGTTGCCGGTGGCCGGCTGCACCGAGAGCGCCGGGCTGCCGCCCACGATCACGTCGAGGCGCCCGTCGGGGGCGTTCACCGCGAGCTCGGCCGCGACCGTCTGGCCGACGGTCAGGCCCGAGGCCCGGGGCCGGGTCAGCGTGAGCCGCCCGGCCCGGTCGACGGCCACCCGGCGGGGTCCAGCGGTCAGCGCGGTCACCTGTCCCGCGGCCAGCGTGGCCCGGGCCAGCGGAACGGTCGTGCCGTCGGCCGGATAGGCGCCCGGCACCAGCGTCAGCTGGGGAGCGTGCAGCAGCACGGGGGCGTCGGGCTGGGTGTCGTCCTGCACCTCGCGCCAGCCCAGGGCCACCACCACGTCGCCGGTCAGGCCGGCGGTGTCGAGGGTGACGCCGTTCGCGGTCACGGCCACCGTCGGCACGTTGAGGACCCCGGTCGGGGCGTTCGGGTCGACGATCGCGCGGCTCTTGTCGGCCAGCACGATCAGGTTCCCGGCGCCGTCCAGGGCGGAGCCGGCGGCGACGGTCAGGCCGGGCTGGCCCTGGACGGCGGTGACCTCGAGCCCGGTGCCGACACCCCACTCGTGGAACGAGCTCGCGGAGGCGCGGGTGATCGGCTGGTCGTAGCTCTCGGCGTCGACCCAGCTCTCGCCGTCGGCGGTGGGCGCGCCCCGGACCGTGCCGAAGGAGTAGTCCCAATATTGGGTGCGGCGGATCGGCTCGACGGGTCTGGTCATGACGGCTCCCTCAGTCGTCTCATGGCGTCACCGTGCCGGGCGTACGCCATCCCGCGGTCCTCGGCCTGCCGGTGCACCTCGGGATGCAGATAGAAGTCACGCTCGCCGTCGGGCTTGTCCTCCTCGACGGTCAGCGGGTTGGCCTCGGCCCACGCGTCGCGCCGCGCGCCGAGGACGAGCCACGACACGGTCACGCCGGGCCGGTCCGTGCGGACGGTGAAGGTGTTGTCCCCGGCCCCGCCCACCGAGGCCAGGGCGGGTTCGCCGACCACGGTCAGCTGGCAGGTGACGTCGCGGTTGAGCGCGGCGAAGTAGCCGGGCAGCGTCACCGTCGCCGTGCCCGAGCCGTCGGTGGTCACCGTGCCGCGATACAGGTTGAGCCGTTCCGGGGCCTCGACGAACGAGTGGGTCAGATAGCGGCCGCCGGGGTCGTCGGGGTGGTCGATCCGGAAGCCGCCGCCACCCTTGTTGAGGTTGCCGGTGATGCTCACGTTGCCGAAGAACTGGCCGGCCGTGCCGCTGCTGATGCCCAGGACGGCGGTGTTGCGGCCGACGGCCATGATGCCGACCTGATCGGCGTTGGACCACATGCCCATGCGGCCGGTGGCATAGACGCCCGCGGCGAAGGGCTTGTCGGCGCCGTGGCCATGGATGGCCGTGCCGGCGCCCCGCACGTCGAGCGGGAACTGGGGAGACGCAGTGCCGATGCCGACGTTGTCGTCGCCGTCGAACGCGACCACGGCGCCGCCGCTGCGGATGAACAGGGTGCCGTTGCCGACGTCGCCGATCCGGGAGCCCCACAGCGACAGCGAGGCCGGCCCCCACGGCGTCCCGTAGTCGCCGCGGAACGTCAGCGCCCCGGTGCCGGAGTCCATCAGCAGGCCCCAGCCCGAGCCGGTGTTGCCCCAGAACCCGATCCGGCCCTCGTCGTCCAGCCCCACGAACGCCTCGTCGCGGGCCGGTGCGGAGCGGTGGAACCAGATGCCGGCTGACGGTCCGCCCGTCTCCTGGCTGACCCGCATGCGCCGGACCACGTCGAGCCCGACCTGATCGCTCGCGACGGCGCTGACCGAAAGGCGTTCGGATCCGTTCGCCAGCAGGCGGGCCTTGTGGTCCGAGCCGTACAGCGTCCAGCCGAAGGCGGACTCGTTGCGGTCGTGGAACTCAAGACCGGGACCGAGCGCGACCGTCCCGTCCTTACCGGCGCTGACCGTGGCGGCCTCGGTCTGGTCCACGGCGAGCGGCGGGCCGGCGGCGGTGGCCCGGCGCAGCGAGAGCGACGCTCCGGTGACGCGCCGGCGGTCGGCGCTGAGCGCGGTCACCCCGCCGTTCGCGTCGAGGGTCACCGTGGCCAGCACGACCTGGCTGCTGCCGGTCGGCACGTCGGCCGGGGCGAGCAGCCGCAACCACGGGGCGTGCACGAGCATCGGGGCGTTGCCGAGCAGCGTGTCGTCGAACACCTCGCGCCAGGTGAGCGTGAGCAACCGCTCGCCGCTGAGCCCGGCCGTGGACAGACCCACGCCCTGCTCGCTGACGAGGACCGTGGGGACGTTGGCGACCTGGTTGGGGTCGACGTCGGGGTCCACCACCGCGCTCCCGCCCGCACCCAGCGAGACGAGATGGCCGTTGCGGTCGAAGGCCGTGCCGGTCGAGACGGTGACCGTGGTCGCGCCCGGCTGCGCGCGCACGGCCAGGCCGTCGGCGACACCCCACGAGGCGAGCGCGTTGAGCGTCATGCGGGCCGAGGGCAGCACGAAGGACTCGAGGTCGACGTGCGACTCGCCGTGGCCGGTCGGGCCGCCGCGCAGGGTTCCGGTCGCGGGGTCCAGATAGGCCGTCCGGGCCAGGGCCAGCGCGCTCATGGCACGCGCAGGGTCGCGGGGGAGTCCGCGTCCGAGGGGGCCAGGAACTCTTCGAGCACCTGGATCGCGCCGCTGATGCGCAGCAGGGTCTCGCGCAGCATCTCCTCCTGCCGGCCGAGCTGCTGCAGCTGTCCCTGGCCGAGCTGGTAGTCGCGGCGCAGATCGGCCAGCCGGCTGGTCATGCGCTCGTCATCTTCCGTGGTCATCGGTGTGCCCCCTAGATCGCTGAGACGAGGTTCCACAGGGTGTGTGCGGGTTTCTGCTGGTCGACGGTGGTGCGGATGTGGGCCGCGACCCGGCGGCGCACGGCCGTACGGGCCTTGGCCTCGGCGGGCAGACGGCCGTCGGTGAAGTGCAGGACGACCCCGAAGCGGGACGGCTGCAGGCGGCTCCAGACGGGCGCGATGCCGGGGACCTCGGGCTGGCCCGGATCGCAGACGACGAGCCGCCCGCCGGCCGCCACCATCGCCGTCGGGAACACCAGATGGCCGGGTTCGGTCACCGCCCGTACGCGAACAGGTGTGGTTGTCAGATCGACGGCGCGCACCACGGCGGGCTCGGCCACGGTCAGCACGAACGGATCCGCACCGGGTGGCGTGAAGGGGCGCAGGCCGGCGTCGAGCACGTAGAACAGGGTGTCGGTGGACCGGACCACGGCGGTGGGTGCGATCAGGGTGTTTCCCGGCGGCAGCAGGGCGGTCTCGGTCCAGTCGGCGCCCGACCGGTCGACCCGCACGAGGGTGCCGGTGCCGTCGCCGATCACGAGCCGGCGGTCGGGCAGCACGAGCAGCGAGAGCGGTTCGGTGACCGTCTTGAGCGGCTTGCGGGTCACGGTCGAGCCGGCGACCGTGACGATCTGCGGCGGGTTCGGGGTGCCGGCCCCGCCCGCGCGGTCGAGCACCAGCACGTCGCCGTTGGTGTCCACGGTCATCGCGATCGGCCGGAACGGGATGTTGCCGTTGGTCAGGTTGGCCACCGTGACCGGAGCGGAGGTCAGGTAGGGCGCGGCGAGCGAGGAGAGCCGGCCGGGCCGGTCGAGGATGAACAGGGTCTCGGCGGCGCCGCCCGCGGCCGGCCGCAGGGCCACGCCGGCCACCTGGGTCAGGGCGAGGGTGTCGCGGGCCAGCGGCAGCGGCCGGACGGGCGGTTCGGTCAGGTCGTAGGCGCCGGACGGGCCGAGCCGCCAGACCCGGCTCTTCAGCGGCAGCGGGATCGACGCCGACACTCCGGCGTCGCCGACGAACAGGGTGCCGTCGGGAGCGGCCGCAACCGCCCACGGCCGGATCAGCCCCTCGGCCGAGACCGTGCTGCCGTTGATGACCGGGCCCTGGCTCTGCAGCGAGAACGGCACCACCCGTTCGCCCGGCCGGGGCACGACCGCGAGCAGGCGGCTGCCGTCGTCGATGGCGACGCGCGGCCGCACCGCTCCGGCCGCGGTCAGGTCGAGATAGCGGTTGAGCCCGGCCCGCAACCCGCGCTGCCGGTGGATGGCCGCGATCTCGGCCGTGGCCTTGCGCCGCTGGTACTCGTCCCACAGCCCGGTGCCCTGCAGGGCCGGGAACTCCAGTGACAGCCACGAGGCCAGCCAGGGCAGGAACGGTTCCGGCGTACGCCAGGGGTCGGCCAGCTCGGGCAGCCGGTCCACCGCGGCCGTGATCGCCGGGTGGTCGTGGTCGCCGTGCGGCAGACGCACCCCGTCGTCGATCCCGGTCAGCACCTTCTCGAAGATGCGCAGCGCCGCGCCCAGCGAGAACTCGGGCGGGGCCGGATCGTCCCGCCACAGCACGGGTGGCAGGTATCGCAGGTAGCTGCTGGGCTCGGTCATGGCACCTCACATCGGCGGGACGACGGCCGTCACATCGTGGGCGCCGTCGGCGGCGGCGCAGGCCAGTTCGTAGTCGGCCAGCCGCACCGAGGCGCCGGGCGGCGACAGCGGGAACGGCCGCTCGTTCTGCCAGGCGAAGGTGGACGGGTCGCCGGGGTGGTAGGCGGGCACGTCGGCCCGGATCTGCAGGCGCGCGATCGTGCCCACGTCGTCGGCCGGCATGAGCGCGCGGAACAGGTCACTGACGAGCACGGGCTGCCCGACCTCCCAGCCCGTTCCGGCCGGGCCGCCCCGGGTCGGATGCAGGAACTGCTTGATCCGGCGCCGGGTCTCGGTCTCCACCGCCTTGAGCTCGACGCCCGCCTTGAACGCCGCGTCCCACACGAAGATCTGCGTCTCGACCACCACCGGCAGATAGAGCGGCCCGACCACCCGCAACTGGGCGCTCAGGTCGCGGCGCTGGTCGAGGTATTCCTGCACCTCGCGCAGCAGTTCCGGCGGCGGCACCGGACGGTCGACGGTGTCGCCCTGGTCGGGCACCACGACGACGAACACCGACCCGGGCGAGCGGGTCAGGCCGGCGTACGGCCAAGGGTCGCCCGCCTTGAACGGCCCGACCGCGGCGTCGAGCAGCCGGGGCGGCAGCGCCCGCGCCACCCGGACGTCGGTGGTGGCCTCCTTGGCCAGGAACTCGTAGTCCTCGGCGGTGATGGCCCGGTTGCGGGTCTTCAGCTGCAGCGGCGCCCGCCGCAGCGCGTCCTCGAGCGCTTCCTCGTCGGAGCCGTCGCGGGCCGCGCCGAGGTTGGTGACCGCGGTGATCCCGGCCGGCAGGTCGCCGGAGGGGGTGGTGCCGACGTCGGTGAGCCGCTGCGGCCCCACGTTGCCGTCCGCGCCACCCGCGACGTAGCGGTAGCGGGCGGCCCGCACCTGCGCCCCGGCCACGGGAATGCTGCCGTGACCCTGGCCGGTGCGCTCGTCGTGGTCGCCGAACAGGATCTCACCGGTCACCGGGTCGGCGCGGTAGACCTTGCCCGGCCCGGCGGGCAGGTCGTCGGCGCGCGTCCACGTCTCCCACACCGGTGGGGTGCCGGTGCCGACGTCGACGACCAGATGCCCGTACGGCTCGTCGGAGGCCGGGATGCGATAGAGCGGCCGGTGGGCCAGCGGGAAGATCTGGAACCTGCCGCCGGTGCTCACGCCCAGGACCTCGGGCGTGCGGATCGTGCGGGCGTGATGCGCCGAGGCGCTGTTGAACAGGATCCGGTCGACGCCGACGGTTCGCGCGGCGTCGGTGGTGCCGGTCAGGCGGATGCCCACCCAGAAGGCGGGATCGGTGCCGGCGGGCCCGGTCCGGGGCTTGGGCGTGGTCCAGGCATCGGGCCGCTGGGCGCCCCACGTGGCCGGCAGCGTCAGGCGGGCGACACCGTCGTGGGTCAGGCCGCCGGTGCCGTCGGCCACGCCCGGGATCTCGGGCCAGGCCAGCGGGTCGGTCGCCGCGGCCGAGCCCACCCACGTCACCTTCACGTCGGCGGCCGGGCGGCCCAGCCGGACGCGCAGGTCGATCCGCTCGGCGGTGGCACGGTCGAAGCCGAGGCAGATCTGCGCCGTGACTTTGCCGTTGAGGCTTATCTCGTACGGGCTCGCCGACACCGGCCCGTATTTGGTGTCGGCGGCGATGAGCAGAGAGTCGCGCAGGTTCACGGGCAGGACCGTGACGTCCTCGTCGGTCTCGAAGACGATCGGTTCCTCGGCCTCGGCGGCCGCGGTGCGTGCCTCGGTGCCGGCCGGAACCACCACCTTGCCCGCCCCGGCCGCGAAGGTCAGCGGCGCGTAGGCCGGGGTGGCCGGGTCCCGCGTGATGCCGAGCAGTTCGAGGAAGGCCAGGTACGTCTTCTCGGGCGTGCGGTTGAGGCGGTAGATCACCGTCTCGCCCAGCCACGCGAACAGCTCGATCAGCGTGATACCGAGGTCGCTCGGGTTGTGGTCGGTCCACTGCGGCGCGTACGCCGGGATGAGCGCGCGCATCTCGTCGACGAGGTCCTGCCACGTACGGTCGTCGAGGTCGGGCGGCACGATCCGGCCCCGGTCGGCGCTCATGACTGCGGCTCCAGCCCGAACGGCACCGACAGGGTGTGCACGTCGCGGGTGGCGCGCAGCCGATAGGTGATGTCGATGTGCAGCC
This sequence comes from Paractinoplanes ovalisporus, assembly GCF_016834655.1. Taxonomy (GTDB): domain Bacteria; phylum Actinomycetota; class Actinomycetes; order Mycobacteriales; family Micromonosporaceae; genus Actinoplanes; species Actinoplanes ovalisporus. The sequence goes on along the minus strand of NZ_JAENHP010000001.1, from coordinate 61,119 downwards.
GCCCGCGGTCCCGGTCGTTGGTCACCGCCACGTCGACCACTTCGATCCGCGGTTCGTGCCGGGCCAGCGCGTCCTCGACGTGATAGCGGGCGAGGTTGGCGGTGGCCGTGTTGTTGGGCGCGAAGACGAGCGTGCCCAGGTCGGATCCGAAGCCGGGGCGCATGACCCGTTCGCCGTGCCGGGTGCCGAGGATGATCCGGATCGACTCCTCGACCTTGGCCACGCCGCCCGACTCCTGCACACCGGCCGCGCCGAGCCGCATCGGGTGCCGCAGCCCGCGCCCGAAGAAGTCCGTGTTCTGCTCAGGTGACATCGACACCGTCCCCGGTCATGATGATCTTGGTCTTGCTCTGGGCCGCTTCGATGCTGACCTTGCCCGCGGCTTTCAGCGTGAGGTCGCCCTTGGCGTTGATGGTGATCGAGCCGTCGGCGGCGTCGAGCGTGACCGAGCTGCCGCCCTTGGCCTCGACGGTCAGCTTGCCGGTGCCGCCGGTGTCGTCGAACGTGATCATGTGCCCGGCCCGGCTGCGCAGCGCCCGCTTGTTGTTGCCGCCGTCCACATTGGTCAGCGGAGGCCGGGAACCCGCGTGCCACAGGCTGCCCAGCACCACCGGCCGGTCCAGGTCGCCCTGCTCGAACGCGACCAGCACCTGCTCGTCGCGTTCCGGCAGCGCGTAGAAGCCCATGCCCGACCCGGCCATCGGCCGCGCGCACGGCGCCCAGCGGCTGATCAGCTTGTCGCCGGTGAGGCCGGGGTAGCGCACCTTGACCCGGCCCAGCGGGATCACGGTCGGGCCGGCCTTGGTCTCGTCGTTGTCGACCACCGTGCCGACCACGACGCCGTCGATGCGCCGCGACCCGTCCGGTGGCGGCTCGTCGATGAGCTGCCCGCGCAGCACGCCCATCAGGCTGGAGTGGCCGCTCTGCCCGACGGTGAAGTCGGTGCGGAACCCCGAGTCGTCGATCCGGTGGCTGACCTTGCGCAGCCGGTAGGTGCCGCCGAACCGCTTGCCCACACCCTGGATGACGACGTGCTGCCCGGCGGCCAGGGTGGGCACGCCGATGCAGGAGCCGGTGCCCTCGTACATGCCGTCGAGCAGGTCGTCGAGCAGCGCCTTGGCGAACTCGGCGGCCTTGAGCGGGTTGCTGACCGGCTCGTCGGCGATGCCCTTGCGCACCATCGTGCCGAGCAGGTCGAGGGCGGCGCCGCCCAGCTTCTCCTCGAGGTTGTCGACGTCGAAGTCGAGCGCGGCCGCGACCCCGTAGACGGTCTGCGCGAGCTCCTGGTTGTAGCCGCGCACGACCTGCACCCCGGCCAGCCCGGCGCTGGAGATGCGCGGCTCGAAGCTGGACAGGTTGCGCCCCCACTCCAGCACGTGGGCGGCGGTCTGCGGGCGGGGGAACTGGAAGTGCAGCCGGTCCCACTCCACGAAGACGTCGAAGTGGTACTGCCGGGCGCGCCGCTTGAGGAAGGCCATGTCGCTCTCCGACTGCGACACCGTCTCCTCGAACCCGGCCGTCGGGTCGACCACCGGGATCAGCCCGTGCTCGACGGCGATCCGGGCGGCCAGCAGGCTGTCGTTGGCGTACGTGTAGCTGACCGGCTCGGGATAGGAGCGGCGCAGCCGGTACGACCGGTCGTAGCCGGAAACCTGCAGCACCGGCGGCCCGTCGGACGGGAACGAAGGCTCGATCCCGGCCACCTCGCCCAGGAACGCCGGAACCAGCTCGTCGCCGTACCCCAGGTGGATCTCGACGGTCTTGCCCAGGTCGAACAGGGCCGAGTCGAGCACGTTGTTGTCCGGGTTGCGCATGGTCAGGCTGAACGTGCCGGCCAGGTCGAGGTCGGTCTCGACGCTGAGCCGCAGCACCTGGTCGGTCACGTCGGCCGCCATGGTCAGCCCGGAGACGCGGATCGCGAAGCGCGGCGCGTAGAACGGCTCGCTCATCGGCCCTCCCGTGCCGGGATCACCAGCGCCTGCCCCGGCGGCAGGTTCAACGGGTCGTCGATGCCGTTGGCCCGGGCGATGTCGCGCCACAGCGCCGGGTCGCCGAGATACTGCCCGGCCAGCGCCGAGAGCGTGTCGCCGGCCCGGGTGACATGCACCCCCTCCGAGCCGCGCACGAGCGCGACCGCCGCGCCGACCAGGTTCGAGACGGTGGGGGAGCCGAAGAACAGGCCGCGCTGCACGGTCATGTCGACCCGCACGTCGTCGCCGTGTACTTGGTCGGCCAGGCCCGGAAGAAGTTCCAGCGCGCCACCTCGGTGCGGTTGGCCAGGTCGAACACGACCACCGAGCCGTTCTTGAGCACGACCTGCCCGGTCACGATCTGCTGCCGCCAGTCCCACAACTCCATCGAGCCGGTCATCCCCCACTTGAGCGTGATGTCGCTGAACGTGGTCTTGCCGGGCAGCTTGCGGACGTGCGTGTTCTCGCCGCCCTGCCGGAACTCGGTGACCTCGGTCGTCGACTCCAGCCCGCTGCACTCGGTGAACCCGGCCTGCGCGATGCCGTCGAGCTCGACCAGGAAGTTGAAGCTGCGGAACGGGTCGACCAGCTGTCCTGTCTGTGGCATCTCCGGCGCCCCCTAACCTTGGTTCCCGTCGCCACCGGCCCAGATGCCGATGCGCACCACGACGTGCTCGGCCGTGCCGGCCGGGTTCATGCCGATCTCGATGACGACGCGGCCCAGCGCGCGCGTGGCGGGCGGGTTGAGCTCCTCGTCGATCTTGACGTAGAACGCCTCGGCCGCCGTCGTGCCGAACAGCGCCCCCGACTGCCAGACCCGGGTCAGGAACTCGCTGATCGTGCGTTCCAGCCCCTTCCACAGTGCCGTGTTGTTCGGCTCGAACACCGCCCACCGCACGCCCTGCAGGATCGAGTCCTCGACGTAGGAGAAGAGGCGCCGGACGTTCACGAAACGCCACGGGGTGTCGCTGGTGAGCGTGCGCGCGCCCCAGACGGTGGCCGGGCCGCCGCCCGGGAACGAGCGGATCGCGTTGATGTTGGCCTTGTTCAGTGCGCCCTGTTCGGTGTCGTTGAGCGCGTAGCCGAGGTCGAGCGCGCCGCGGACCGGTTCGTTGGCCGGGGCCTTGTGCACACCCCGGGTGGCGTCGCTGCGGGCCATCACGCCGGCGATGTGCCCGGACGGCGGCATCGGCAGCGTGAACGGCTCCTTGGTCGCGGCCGGGTTGGCGACGACCAGCCACGGCCAGTAGAGCGCGGCGTAACCCCGTACGGAAACCAGGCCTTTTCGCTGTGTCTGCAACGCGCCGTCGCCCTTGAGCGGGGTCGCGTCGGGCACGCCGTCGAGGATCGCGAACCGGTCACCCATCGCCTCGCAGTGCCCGATGAGCGCCTTCTGGGCGGCCGCGTCGGTGACTCCGGGCGCGGCGACCAGGCTGATCTCGGCGTTGCGGCTGAGCTTGTCGATGGCGCCGTCGAGTTTCTTGTCGTCCTTGACCGGCACGACGTAGGCCAGCGAGCCGCCGTTCTCGAAGAAGCCGCGGACCGCGTACGGGAGGATCTTCGTGGAGTCGTAGCCACCGAACGCCCGGGTGTAGTCGCTCCAGCTGGTCACCGCGACGGGCACGTCCAGCGTCTGGCTGCCGAGGTCGGCCACGGTGCCGATCAGCGCGGCGGTGCTGGTCCCGGCGCCCGCGATGGGCCCGGCCGGGGTCACCTCCTCGATGTGCACACCCGGGGCGGCGCCCTCGTAGATGTCGGTCATGGGCCGTCCTTTCTCAGCAGCTCCTCGTGGATCTCGAAGGTCTTGACCACCCCGAACTCGCCGTCGGGGTCGAGCGACCGCAGGGCGACGGTGACGGTGAGGTCGAACGCCGCGCGCGGCACGATGCCCAGCGCGCTCCAGAACTGGCCCATGCTGCGGTCCTCGGGGGCCCGGGCCACCTCGGCCGGCAGCTGGGCCGGGCCGATCAGCGGGAAATGGCCGAGCCACCACAGGCACAGGCCGAGCAGCCGGTGCTCCTCGGCGACGCGTAGCCCGCCCGACTTGGGCGACCAGGCGGTGACCAGATAGGTGCAGTCGACCCGGGCCGGCGGGGGAGTGGACTTGTACGTGGTGTCGTTCGTCCGCTGATACACCGGCGTGGTGGCGCGCAGCTCCCGGTTCTCGCGCAACGCGTACAGGAAGAGGTTGACCGTGGGCTGGGCCGGTTTGAAGTCCTTGTCGGGTCCGGCGAAACTCACGTCGGCCGCCCGCAGCTCGGCCGGCGCCTCCGCGTCGTCGAGCAGGGCGGCGATCGTGGTGTCGAGCTCGTCGATCATCAGCCCGCCTCCGCCTCGTCGATCATCAGTCCGCCTCCGCCTCGGGAAAGACCCGCCCGGCCTTGCTCAGCTCGCGCCGGGTCGCCGCCAGCACCTGCGTCTCGCTGATCCGCTCACCCGCCCCGGCCGCCGCGTAGGCCGCGGCCAGCACGATGTTGTGGATCTCGGCGCCGGACAACCGGAACCGGGCCGCCAGCCGGTCGAGGTCGAGCGCCGGGTCGCGGGGCGTCTCGGGCGGGAAGCAGACCTGCCAGATGCGGCGGCGTTCGGCCTTCTCGGGCTGGGGGAAGTCGACGACGAAGTGCAGCCGTCGCACGAACGCGTCGTCCAGGTGGGTGCGCAGGTTGGTGGCCAGGATCGCCAGCCCGTCGAGCCGTTCGATGCGCTGCAGCAGATAGGCGACCTCGATGTTCGCGTAGCGGTCATGCGCGTCCCGCACGTCCGAGCGCTTGCCGAACAGGGCGTCCGCCTCGTCGAAGAACAGGATCGCGTCGGCCCCGGCGGCCGCGGTGAAGATGCGCTCCAGGTTCTTCTCGGTCTCGCCGATGTACTTGCTGACCACCGCGGCCAGATCGATCCGGTAGAGGTCGAGGCCGAGGTCGCGGGCCACCACCTCGGCCGCCATGGTCTTGCCGGTGCCCGGCGGCCCGGCGAACAGGGCGCTGACCCCGCGGCCCTGCGACATCCGGCGGCCGAAACCCCAGTCCTCCAGCACATGGCGGCGGTGCACGACCCGGTCGCAGATGTCCCGCAGCTGGTCGCCGGCCTCGACCGGGAGAATCAGGTCGTCCCAGCCGTGCACCGGGCTGATCCGGTGGGCCAGGGCGGCCAGCTGGTGGCCACCCCGGGCGCGGGCGGCGGCGAACCAGGTCTCGCGGCCGGGCGGGCGGCCACTGGCGGTCGCGGCGCGGGCCGCGTCCCGGATCTGGCCGGCGCGCAACCGGAACCGGTCGGCCAGGTCGTCGAGGTCGTTCTCGTCCGGGTCGTGGCCCTCGTCCTTCAGCGCCTCCTGCCAGATCCGCCGTCGTACGGCCTCGGCCGGCGGCCGGATCTCGACGGTGATCTCGGTGTGCCGTTCGCTGCCGACGATCAGTTGCCGGTCGGTGTAGAGCAGGGCGCCGTGGAGGGCGGCCTCGCGCAGCAGCAGTTTCTCGGGCTCGCCGCCGCCGGCGGTCAGCAGCGGCACCCCGAGCGCGCCGGCGACGGCCTCGGCTGTCTCCTGCCCGCCGTCGTCATCGCTGACGGTGAACCGGATTCGCAGGGGCCGTCCGCTCCGGCACATCCGCACCAGGTCCTCGTCGGCCGGCGCGGCCGGTGGCAGGGAGAGGGTGCAGGTGGCGGCCAGGCGGCGGTCGAGCCCGACCTGGCCCAGTAGGACGTCGGCGATCTGCGGGTCGACCATGACGGCGTGAGCCAGGAGTGGTGGGTTGGCCCGGTCCGGGCCGGGGGAGAGGGTCACGATGCTGTGGACGGACAGGGGTGCGGCCGTGCCGAAGAGGGCCCGCGCCTGCTGTCGTCCGGCCGGTGCCACGACGGTCAGGGCGAGGTCGACTGTAGGGCGGCGGTGGACCGGGTCGTCCTGCAGGTAGGCGTAGATGCGTTCGTAGCGCAGGTCGAGTTCGGGGGCCAGGGCCAGCAGCACGACGTCGCATTCGCGGTCGGTCAGGGCGTATGTGTCCCGCAACCAGCGCCATCCAGGTTCGTCGCGGGCGATCTCGGGCCAGGTCGGCGCCTCGTCCTCTTCGTTGGTTCTGTTGTCCTGGTCGCCGGGCCCGCGCGGGTTTTTGTCCTGGTGGTCGGGCCTGCTGGCGTCTTTGTTCTCGGCGTCGGGCCCGCTCGTGTCTTTGTTCTCGGCGTCGGGCCCGCTTGTGGCTTTGTTCTCGGCGTCGGGCCCGCTTGTGTCTCTGTTCTCGGCGTCGGGCCCGCGGAAGGAGCCGGGTTCCGGTCCGGACCGGCGCCGGGCGGCGTCGAGCGCCGGGCCGAGCAAACGGTCCAGCCGGCGCAAGGCCTGCGACATAGGTGTCCCCTTCCCCCTGGCTGACAGCGTCGACCCCGGGCGCGGTCCGGCGCTTCGGGGAACTTCCTAACGCCCGGGACGGGCGCGCCGACCGCCGTCCGAGGGAGTTCCCGCTGGCGTCACGCGGAGGGCGGCCGGAAGCGTCGGGAACTCCCGCTACCGGTGCGGCGGTCCGGCGCGGATGCTGAAGGCATGGAGCGCGTCGCGGTGCACCTGGACGACCCCACGGTGGCGCCGCTGCACGCTTTCACACGGGGAACCGACGTGCATGTGGCGCCGGGCAAGCTGACATCGCCGTTGCTCGCCCACGAGCTGGCACACGTGGCCCAGCAGCGGTCGGAGACCGGTCCGGTGCTGCCGCCCGGGCGTCTGGAGGCGCTCGCCAACGTGTCGGCGCTGACCGGCGCTCCGGCGCTCGGGCGGGCCGCGCCGGAAAGTGTGCTGTGCTCGCCGTCCGCCCCTCGCAAGATCCTCACCATCGCCGAGTTCATCGTCTTCGTCGAGGAGGTCGAGCGGGCCCATCCGCACGCGACGCCGGCCGAGGTGGCGTCCGAGGTGCGGCAACTCTGGTACCACGACGCGAACTGGCAGCTGCTCGCGGCCGGGCAGGGCATGCGTGCGGGCGGCGCGCAGGTGGACATCCGCGACGCCGGGACTCTGGCCCAGACGTACGACATGAACCAGGTCGCGCCGAGACCCGCGGGAAGCCTGTCCGTGATGACACCGGGCGGGCCCGTCGACGTGGGACACGTCATGGCCGGGATCGACACCGCGATCAGCGGCAGCCCAGCGGCGTACCCGGAGAAGTTCCTGGAGGAGACGGGCAGCGACACCTTCAAGAACGAGGCCAAGTACGACGCCCTGCAGAAGGCCACGGGCGGCGACAGCCGGGACTTCGCGACCTGGGCCGGCGACCTCGGGCAGGCGTACGCCGACTTTCTGATCGACCGTTACGTGAAGAAGGGGACCGCGACGCTGGCGGACCTCGTGGCGGCGAAGGCGCCACCCGACGAGTTGCTGGGCGATGTCCAGGGATACATCGCCGTTCCCGCATCGCCGGGTCCGGCCGGCTCCGTTCCGGTCTCCCGGATCCTGCGCGGCCTCTATGGCGGGGCGGTTCCGTCGACGGCCGTGGGCGCAATGTTCGACCGGGCCACCGGGCGCCCAGCGGCGACACGCAAGGCCTTCGTCAAGGAGCGGGTGCTCGCCTTCGCCCGCATGTGGTTCGCGAAGGACGCCTACGCCCGCAAGGGCCTGTTCGGCTCCAAGGGAACGACCCCCTCCGAGATGCTGGAGAACCACGCGGCGGAGTTCGACCGCCTCCACGCCGCCCACGACACGGCTACCCTCGGTCCCGACAAGCTGGACAAACTGCTCGACGATTTCCTGACGAGCCTGGAGCCGCCGCCGCTCTACGGCCCGCCGGCTCCACCCCCGATCTATGGGCCGCCGGCCCCGCCCGCCACGCTTCCCGTTCCGAAGCCCTCGGCTCCGCCGCCGAAGAAGGCGCCGGCGCCCGCACCCAAGCGAAGCACCCCGGCGCCCCCACCGAAGTCGCCAGCCGCCGCACCCGCCGTCGAGCCCGCGTCGAAGTCGCCGGCCGCGCCCGCATCGAACGTGCCGGCCGCCGCGCCTTCATCAAAGACCTCGGCGGCCGCGCCCACCGGATGGCGGATCGAGATCCCTGACCCCGAGGGCCGCCCACAGCACGTCGGCGCACTGCTGACCACGCAGGAAGCCGCCTATGCGAACGTGGACGCCCGCGGCAAGCCGATCCCGGTGTTCAAGCCTGCCCTGTGGCGCGACGCCGCCGGGCAGTTCTTCTACCACCGCGACGGCGCGAAGGTCACCCTGCCCGATCTGCTCACCAGATACCCCAAGGCGGCGGGTGATCCCTGAGGCCCGTTTCGCGGTCCTGGCGGCGTCGGCCGCGCGCTGGACGCCACGATCGGCTGGACGCCGGTGTTCGCCGGTCTACGAGACAGGACTCAGCTGTTGCGGGGGCGGCGGGCCACGATGACCGCGTGGGTGGTGGGCCAGTCGAGGGGCTTCCCGTCCTCGTCGAACAGGGATGCCACCGGGGCGATGCGGTTGTCGATCACCCAGTCGTTGCGCAGCGGGTGGGAGGCCGGGTCGAGGTCGAAGCCGGCCTCGGCCAGCAGTTCGACCCAGTCGGAGAAGTCGAGGCCGCAGAACTGCTCGTGGGTCTCGGACAGCCAGTTGTCGGTGTAATCCTTGCGCGTCAGGAAGTCCATGGCCTGGCCCAGCGGGAGGCGGACGTCGCCGTCGGGGGTCGCGGCGTATTCGAACGGGAACGCGAAGTCGACCGCGAACTGGTCAAGACGAGCGCGCGTGGACAGCGAACCGACATAGGCGGCGACCTCGGCCGAGGCGAGCGAGGCGAGATCCGTGCGCGGGGAACTCGGGTTTGCTCCGTCGTCGCTCGTCAAGCGCAGAAGCACCGGGCGGGAGCGGTCGCCGGGGCCGCAGACGTCGCTGTTGATCCAGACGCCGCCGGGGACGGTGTGGTCGTGAATGCGTTGCGCGAACTGCACGAGAGATGCGCGTTGTTGTCCGTACGACCAGATTTCGTGCGTGAGCGCGAATGTGAGCGTGGTGTCCACCGAGCGGTCGGGCAGCACCGCCCCGCCGAGCACGTTGCGCTGATAGAAGTAGACGTTGGCGTTGCGGAAGACGCCCTGCGCCTTCTTGTGCACGCATTCCTGGTAGAGGTGACGGGCGACCTCGACCCCGATCAGGTCGCTCTCGTGCAGGGCGTCGTCGCGGTCGGCCAGTTCGAGCACAGCGCCCGCGCCGCAGCCGATGTCCACGATCCGGCCGGGTTGCACGTATTGGCGCACGGCTGTCCATTTGCGCGCGGCGGCGTCGGCGAAAGCCTCCACATATGTGCGGTAATCGCGCGTCGCGGTCAGTCCGCCCTCGTCGCCGACGACCGGGTCGTTGACGACCGTCCGCACCACATGTGACAGCCCGTAACGATCGATGACGTCGACCGACGCCGGGTGAGCGAGCTTGCGCCACGAATCGTCACCGGCGGCCAGGCGCAGCAACACGTCCCATGGGCGCTCGGGCACGGCCGGCAGCGACGGCTCGGCCTCGACCAGCGCGATGGTGAAGCCCAGCTTCTCGTAGAGGGCCGCCACCTGCGGCGTCGAGCACGCGACGACGGTGTCGGCCGGGGTCAGGTCGAGCCCGGTCGACACGGTGACCGTCTTGAGGGTGACCTCGGCGAACTGGTCGGTCGGGGCGGTGTCGAAGATCGGCACCACCACCGACCGCAGCCCGGTCACCACGCTGAACCGCTCGATCGCGGCCTCGCGCCGGTGGTACGGAATGGGGTTACGCTTCGTGTTCTCGTGGTTGGCCGAGGTGACCGCCCAGACGATCGTCTCGGCCCCTTCGTCCGCGAGTCTCTGCAGGTAGTCGGCCTGGAACTGGGTCAGCAGGTGGTGGCGGCCGGGGAACAGGACATAACGCGGCGTCGAGGTCACGGCTGTTGATCCTAGTCCGGCCACCCCGGCCGGTCAGAGGGTCGTACGGTCGATCCGCCCATCCCTCCGGCCGCCCCGGCCGGTCAGAGGGTCGTTCGGTGGATCCGCCCGTCCACCCCGCGCAGCACGATCACGGCGGAACCGTCCGCTCCGGCCTCGGCGCCGACCGTGCCCTGGATCTCGTCGGTGGCGAACTCCGGCCGCTGGAACCAGCCCTCCCACGCCCCGTCGACGAAGTTGCGCTGCCAGAGCCGGTTGTCGGCGGCGACCGCGAACGCGTAGACCCGGCCGGCCGCGGCCAGCAGCGTCGGGCTGCCGCTCAAGGTGCCGCCCAGGTTCTGCCAGTCCGACCAGACGCCGTTCGCCCGGACCCGCTCCCACACCTCGTCGGTGCGGTGCCGCACGGCCACGTGCACCGCGCCGGTGCCGTCGACCGCCACGCCGGGACGGCCCCGCACGCCGCGCCCGCCGGGACCGCCGATGCTGGTCCAGCCGCCGGTCACACCGCGTGAGCGAATCAGGCCGTCGCTACCGCGAGCGAACACGGTCCACGACGACGGTCCGGTGAACGCCACGGACGGCGAGTCGGCGACGGGACCGCCCAGGTCGATCCACGCACCCCACCGTCCGTTTGTGCGCGCGCGGTGCAACACCTTGCCCTCGGATGAGCGAACGAACAAGTCGATGCGGCCACCCGAGGAGGCGTACGCGGCGGGCTGTCCGGTGATGCGCCGCCCGAGCAGCGTGCCGTCCATGCCGCGCGCGAAGACCTCGCCGCCCGCGATCGCCGGGCTGTCCGAGGCCGGTCCGAGGTCGGCGCCGAGCACGTCGTCGTGACCGGTCAGTCCCAGCATGGCGACGCCGTGTGCCGGAACGGTCGTCGTAAACGAGTCGGCGAAACGTCCGGCATCCCGGCGTGTCCACAGATCGCGCACCGCGGCCGGGCCCCTCAGGGTGACATCCGCGAATGTCACGGTGACCGGCTGGGCGGTGTCACCGCGGTTGAGCAGCGCGACCGCCCGGCGCCCGCTCCCGGCGAGCAGCTTGCTCCACACCTGCGTCGAGTTCGGCCCGTCGGCCACCTTCACACCCTGCCGCACGAGCGGATCCTGGTCGACGGCCAGGATCTCCGGGTTGCGCAGCGCCGCGATCATCGGCGCCGGCAGTGTGCGCGGATCCGATCCGATGACGAGCGGCGCGGCCATCATCGCCCACATCCCCAGCTGCGTCTTCGACTCGTCGAAGGTGAGCTCGGTGCCGCCGCCGGGCAGCGGCCGCATCGGCACGAGATAGTCCGGATCGTTGAAGTGCCCGGGGCTTGTCGCGGCCGGGTGGTAGGCGTTGACGTCCATGTTGCGCAGCACCCACTGCCACTGCCACTGCGGTTGCGGGTCGACCAGCCCGACGTCGGTGTAGGTGCGCCACGAGTCCGCGATCTCCGGCGCGTACGTGTGACTCCACGTCGACAGCGCCGCCGGCGGATACGGCCCGCCACCCCAGTCGCTGCTCACCGGGTTGCACAGGTTGAACACCATGGGTCGCGGCGACCGGTCCACCTCGGCCGCCAGCTCGCGGAACGTCGCCTCCGGATCCAGCCCGGCCGCCCGCCCGCACAACCAGTCGGCCTTGAGCGCGTCAAAACCCCACCGGGCGAATTGCCGTACGTCGTCCCGGTAGTGCCCGTGACTTCCGAGCCCGCACTGTCCCGGGATGTAGGGGCCGGCGTCGGTGTAGATGCCGGCCCGGAACCCGCGCTGGTGCAGCCATCGGGTCAGCGACGCCAGGCCCGACGGGAACCGGGCCGGATCGGCCACGAGTTCACCCTCGGCGTTGCGCGGGGTGGGTGCGGCCCAGTTCCCGTCGATCCAGATGATGCGGTAGCCGGCGTCGCGCAGCCCGTTCGAGGCCATGAAGCCCGCGATCGACTTCACCTCGGCCTCGGTCGGGTCACCGCCCAGCCCGAAGTAGGTGTTCCAGCCCATGTACGGCGTCCGCCCGGCCGCCGGCGCGCCGACCGCGCTGGGAGGTGGCGTGGCGGCTTCGGCGGGAGTCGCGAAGAGGGAGATGAGGAGGAGGAGGGAGAGAGCAGCGGCACGGAGAATTCGCACGGTCACTCCTTATTGGGTGGGGTCAGGGGGTGAGGAGCCGGCCGATCTGGTCGCGTTGCTCGGGGTCGGCCATCGCGGCGCCGAGCGCGACCACCCGCGCGCCTGCGTCGAGCAAGCCGGGGGCGGAGGCGACGGACAGGCCGCCGGTGGCGACGAAACGCACGTCGGGGAACGGTCCGAGCAGCCCGGAGATCCAGGCCGGACCCAGGGCGGCGGCGGGGAAGGCCTTGAGCCAACGGCAACCGGCCAGCCACGCCCGCTGCACCTCGGTGGCCGAACCGACGCCCGGCAGATGCGGCATGCCCGCGGCCTGGCTGGCGGCGAGCACGCTCAGGTCGAGCCCGGGCGCGACGGTGTATTGCGCGTTCGCGTCGGCGGCCGCGCGAACCTGCTCGGCCGTGATGACCGTGCCCGCACCGACGCGCAGTCCGCGCTCAGTGGCGGCACCGACGGCCGCGCGCAACGAGGCGACCGCCTCGGGCGTGGCGATGGGCACTTCGAGCACGGTCACGCCCGCGTCCCAGAGTGCGCCGGCCACCTGGACCGTCTCGTCCGGTGGCAGCCCGCGCAGGATCGCCATCACCCGGCGGCCGTCGAAGATGTCGTCGAATGTCACAGGTCCCCCTCCAGAACGGCCACGTCGCCGGTCACGCGCAGCGTGGCTCCGGCGACCCGATGACCCAGCTTCAAACGCTCATGTTCGTCCCACCCGCGCAGCATCCCGGCGAGATAACCGGCCGCGTACGCGTCCCCGGCCCCGACCGGTTCCACCACGTCCACCTCCGGTGCGGGCGCGAAGGCCAAACCGTGCGGTCCGTACGAGGTCACGCCGACGTCGCCGTCCTTGACCACCAGCAGCTCGGGTTCGGGCAGGAGTGCTCGCACGTCGTCCGGACCGCTCACGTCCCACAGCGTCCGCGCTTCGTCCAGGCCCACGAACACGATCGCCGCCCGTGCGGCCAGCGCGCGCAACACCGGCGCGGCCACGTCGGGCGACCAGAGCCGAGCCCGGTAGTTGACGTCGAAGCTGCACGTTCGTGTCGCCAGCAACCGTTCGACGAGCGCCGCGCACGAAACGGACAGCGCCGGCGTGATCCCGCTCAGATGAACGAAACGCGCATCCGGCACGACCGTTTCCGGCCCGAGCCGCGAGGCCGCCGACCCGTCCCGGTAGTAGTAGACCCGAGTGTCCGGACCGGGATCCTTGAAGAACACGCCGGTCGGAGCGGCCGGGTCGACCTCCACCCCCGACACGTCGACCCCGAAACCGCCGACGCGCGAACGCACCAGCTCACCCTGGGGATCGTCGCCGACCCGGCTGACCCAGGCCGAACGCACGCCGAGCTGCGCGAGACAGCAGGCCACGGTCGACTCCGCGCCCGCGACGTCGATCTCGGCGGCCCCGCCGCGCGCGAGCGGACCGGCCGGCGTGACCAGCACCATCGTCTCGCCCAGACAGGCCACGTCGGCCGTCATCCCGCCACCACCGACAGCGTCCACTCGTAGACTCCACCGGCCGGCACCACCGCGGCGTCGTCCGGTCCCGCCTCCGCGAGGTCGAAGACGCGGCCGAGCATGGGTTCGACGCCGACGCTGCGATACGGGTTGCCCTCGGGCCATCCGCGCAGGTTGCGCCATAACGCGGTCGAAACCGGCTGTCCCGGCGCGTCGAGCGCGAACATGAGCGTTTCGCCGTCGTCGACATGCACGATCGGACAGTCGACCAGGATCGCGCCGACGGCCGTTCCGTCATCCGGCCCGAGCCGTTCCAACCCGCACGGCCACTTGTCGACCGCGCCGCCATCGATGCGCGTTTCGGTTCCGGCCGGCGCACGCAGCCACGCGTCGGCCGACAGGTCGAGCAGCGCGTGCGCCGCCCAGAGAAACCGCCATCCGGGCGTCGCTTCGAGACGATAGGCCGCAACCAGCGCGTCTCCTACCGAACCGAATTCGCGTCGCAGTGTGAAGTCCCGACCCGCCACCATCGCGACATCCGGCGACAGGACAGTCCACGGCCGCGACCAGGCATCACCGTGGTCGGGCACACCCCGGATCGTCGGGATGCACTCCTCGAGCCCGCCCGCGTCGACAAACGCATCACCGAGTCTCACAGCCGCGCGCCCCGGAGCCGCCCGATGCCAGAGCCATTCGCGGCGTCCCGGCCTCGAAGCCGCGGCCGGCATGAAGCTGTCGCGCGCGTCGATAGCGGCGTGCAGGTGAGAGTCGTGGCGCGGATGGGAAGCGGCGTGCAGGTGAGAGTCGTGGCGCGGATGGGAAGCGGCGTACCGGTGAGAGTCGTGGCGCGGGTCGACAGCGGCGTGCGGGTGAGGGCTGCAGCGCGGGTCGGAAACTGCGCGCGGAACAAGAGCCGACTGCAACGACGTCCAGCGGCCACCCAGCGACGGATCCGCGGTCACGGTCACCATTCGGCGAACGAGCCGTCTTCGTGGCGCCACACCGGGTTGCGCCACGCATGCCCCGAGGCGTCGGCCCGCCGTACGGCCGCTTCGTCGATCTGGATCCCCAGGCCCGGCCGGTCCCAGCGCGCGATATGCCCGTCGACGATCCGCAGGGGTGCCGGATCGGCCACGTACGAGAGCAGGTCGGCCGACTCCGAGTGGTAGTGGATACCCATGCTCTGCTCCTGGATCAGGAAGTTGGGCGTGGCCAAAGCGACCTGCAGACTGGCCGCCAGCGCGATCGGCCCGAGGGGGCAGTGCGGTGCGAGCAGAGCACCGTACGTCTCGGCCAGCGCGGCGATCCGGCGTACCTCGGAAATGCCCCCGGCGTGCGAGAGGTCGGGCTGCACCACGGAAACGCCCGCCTGCACGGCCGGCAGGAAGCCCGCGCGGTCGTACAGACGCTCACCGGTCGCGACCGGAACCGGCGAGCAGCGCACGAGATCGCCCAGCAGGTGTGTCTGTTCGGGGACGAGCGGTTCTTCGACCAGCAACGGCCGCAACGGCGCCACCGCCGGCAGGATCATGCGCGCGGCGGGCAGGCTCGCGCGCCCGTGCAGATCGATCGCCACGTCCCGGTCGTCGCCGAGGGCGTCGCGCGCGGCCGCCACCCTTTGCACGATGTCGTCCACTTCGCGCACGGTCGGGATGAGCGAAAGACGTCCGCTCGCGTTCATCTTGACCGCGGTCATCCCGGCCGACACGTGCGCGGCCACGGCGTCGGCGACCTCGGACGGCTCGTCACCGCCGACCCAGGCGTAGACCCGCGCACGATCGCGCAGCGGGCCGCCGAGCAGAGCGTGCACCGGAGCGCCGTACGCCTGGCCGGCGATGTCCCAGAGCGCCTGATCGAGCCCGGCCACGGCGCTGGAGAGCACCGGCCCGCCCCGATAGAACCCGCCCTTGGTGAGGATCTGCCAGTGGTGCTCGATGCGGAGCGGGTCCTCGCCGACCAGGTATTCGGCGAGGACGTCGATTGCGGCCCGGACCACCTCGGCGCGGCCCTCGACCACCGGCTCGCCCCAGCCGACGATCCCGTCGTCGGTGGCGACCCGGCAGAACAACCAGCGTGGGGGAACGAGGAAGGTCTCAATCCTGTCGATCTTCATGCTGCGTCCTTTCCAGCCGGGCCACGTCCTCGATGGCCTGGTCGAGCAGCTTGCCCATGGCCCGCGCGGCCTGGGCCGGGTTGTGGCGCCGGATCGCGTCCACCACGGCTTTGTGGCTGGGCACCGGGTCGTCGGCGCCGGCCGTGCCGTGCACCATCCGGTCGCGTTCGGCCAGGCCGGTCTCGATCACCACCTCCATGCGCTGGATGAGCTCGTTGTGTGTGGCCGCCAGCAGGGCGCGGTGGAACGCCAGGTCGGCCGCGACCGCGGCCGACGGGTCGTCGCCGGCGGCGGCCATGTCGGCCAGGGCGGCGTCGAGGGCCTCGATGTCGGTGTCGGTCGCGCGGGCCGCGGCCAGGCTGGCGGCGCCCGGCTCGACGATCGCGCGCAGTTCGTGCAGGTCGTCGAAGAGCCCTGGCCGGTGCGGTGACCGCGCGAACTGCCACCGCAGGACGTCGGCATCGAGCAGGCTCCAGTTCGCGCGGGGACGCACGAACGTGCCGCGTTTGGGACGCGCGTCGACCATGCCCTTGGCGGCCAGAACGCGCAACGCCTCGCGCAGCACGGTCAGGCTCACGTCGAACTCGGACTGCAGCGCGGTCAGGTCGAGGGTCGACCCCTCGGGCATCCGGCCGTCGAGAATGCGCTGAGCGAGCACTTCCACCGTCTGTCCGTGCACGCCACGCGCGTTGTACTGCTGCATCCGGGCTGTCTCTTTTCTATGAGGAGGACTTGGTCGCGGTCCAGCCGCCGTCGACCACCAGGCTGGTGCCGGTGATGAAGGCGGCCTCGGCGGAGGCCAGGAAGGCGACGGCGGCGGCGACCTCGCCGGGTGTGCCGAAGCGTCCGGCGACCGTCTCGGCCACGCTGGCGGCACGGTCCTCTTCGGACACCCAGTCCCAGGCGGCGGTCAGGATCGGCCCGGGCAGCACGGCGTTCACCCGCAGGGCCGGACCGTACTCGACCGCGAGCTGCCGGGCCAGCGCGACCAGTCCACCCTTGGCGGCGGCGTAGGCGGGGCGGCCGGGCAGCCCGACGAGGGCGTGCACCGACGAGACAACGACCACGCTTCCCTCGTACGCGGAAAGGTCGGTCAGCAGAGCCCGGAAGCCGAGGAACGTGCCCGTCAGGTTGACCGCCATCTGCCGCTCCCACGAGGCGAGCGTGGTCTGACCGGCTGGGGCGACGTCGACCGTGTACGCATTGCTCACGAACACGCCGACCGGGCCGAACTCGTCACGCGCGGTAGCGGCCACCCGGGCCCAGTCGTACTCGCTCGACACGTCCGCCTTCATCGCGCGGCAGCGGCCCCCGGCGGCGGTGATCCGGTCGGCCACGTCGCCCGCCGGGCGGATGTCGGCGAGCACCACGGCGGCGCCCTCGGAGGCCAGCCGGACCGCGCAGGCGGCGCCGATGCCGGAGGCAGCACCGGTCACCACGGCGGTTCGACCAGCGAAGCGACCTGTCATGCACGCACCTCCGACGGCGACTCTTCATTAATTACGAAGATATGTTGACAGGCCATCCACAGTGATGCAACCTTCTGGAAACACACCCCAGGAGGCTCAGCATGATCTCTGCTCCTCTCAGTCGCCGCGGGTTCCTGGCCGGTCTCGGCGGTGTCGGCGCGGCCGCGCTCCTCGGTGCGTGCGCTACCGGCAGTGACGACAGCTCCGGCACGGCCGCCTCCTCGACGCTGACCCTGCAGTCCTCGCTCTCCGACCCCGACCCCAAGGCCGCGCTGACGAAGGTGGTCGAGGGATATACGAAGAACAAGACGACGCTCAACACGATCGCCATCGAGACGTTCCGCGCGCAGCTGCCGACGTATCTCAACTCGGGCAACCCGCCGGACGTGCTGACCTGGTACGCGGGTTCGGTCGCCCGTGACTACGCGAGCAAGGGCTTCCTGCTCGACGTGAGCGACCTGTGGGCCGGCGACGGCCCGTGCGCGAACTTCTCGCCCGCGCTCAAGGAGCTGTCCACCGCGGACGGCAAGCAGATCTTCATCCCGACCAACTACTACTGGTGGGGCGTGTTCTATCGGAAGTCCGCGTTCCAGGAGTGGGGCGTCGAGGTCCCGGCCACATGGGACGAGTTCATCGCCGTCTGCAAGACCATCAAGGGCAAGGGCGTGCCCCCGCTCAGCATGGGCACCGGCTCCACCCCGTGGGTCGCCTCGGGATGGTTCGACTATCTGAACCTGCGCGTCAACGGCGCCGAGTTCCACCGCGACCTGCTGGCCGGCAAACACTCCTTCGACGGGCCCGAGGTCAAGGCCGTCATGGAGCACTACCGCCAGCTCGTCGAATACATCGACCCCAAGGGCCGCTCCTACTCGTGGCAGGACGCGGTGACCCCGCTCGCCTCGAAGAAGGCCGGCATGTACCTGATCGGCGCGTTCATCACCTCGGCGGTGCCGCAGGACTCGGTGGACGACCTCGACTTCTTCCGGGTGCCGATCATCGACCCGAGCGTGCCGGTGGCCGAGGAGGCCCCGACCGACGGCTACTTCGCCAGCGCCAAGTCGCGCAACGTGGCCGGCGCCAAGGATCTGCTGGCCTATCTCGCCTCGGCCCCGGCCCAGCAGCAGTTCATCGAGCTGGCCAAGTCGTCCAACCTGCCGACCTCGCCGACCGTGGACACCAGCAAGTTCTCGCCGCTGGTGCAGAAGGGCATCACGCTGCTCAACGAGAGCAAGGCGATCACCCAGTTCTTCAACCGGGACTCCAGCGACGAGTTGCAGACCACCGCCGACACCGCGCTGACCAAGTTCCTCGACGCCCCCGGTGACGTCGGCAAGATCCTCACCGAGTGGCAGGCGTCCGCGAAGAAGGTCCTCGGCTCGTGACCGCCGTCGCGGCTCCGGACCGGCCGCGCCGCCGGACGCGGGTGCCGGCGGTGGTCTGGGCCTTCCTCGCCGTCCCGGCCCTGGTCGAGCTCGCGATGGTGTTCTGGCCGGCGCTCAACAGCTTCTACCTGTCGTTCACCGAGTGGAACGGGCTGGGCGCGGCCAAGCCGATCGGGCTGGACAACTTCCGCAACCTCGCGTCGGACGACGTCTTCCGCGGCGCGTTCGAGAACAACGTGATCTGGGCGGTCGGCTTCGGCGGGCTGTCCGTGCTCGGCGGCCTGGCCCTGGCGGTGGCGCTCAACCGTCCCCGCCGGGGAGTCGGCCTCTACCGCAGCGCGATCTATCTGCCGATGGTGTTCTCCCTGGCCGTCACCGGCCTGTTCTGGCGGGTGCAGTATCAGCCGGACGGCACGATCAACACCTTCCTCGGCGCGATCGGTCTGGAGAGCCTCGAGAAGCAGTGGCTGGCCAACCCCGATACGGCCCTGTACGCCGTTCTGATCGCGGCCGTGTGGCGCCAGGTCGGCTATGTGATGGTGCTCTATCTGGCCGGTCTGAAGAGCACCGACCCGACCCTCGACGACGCCTCGGCGGTGGACGGCGCCTCGGCCTGGCAACGGTTCCGGTTCGTCACCTGGCCCCAGCTGCGCGGCGTGAACACCGTCGTCTTCGCCGTGACCGTCATCGACTCGCTGCGCACCTTCGACATCGTGTGGGCGATGACGCAGGGCGGGCCGTACCACTCGTCCGAACTGCTCAGCACCTACATGTTCCAGCAGGGCTTCACGTTCCTGAACCTCGGCTACGCCTCGGCGATCGCCGTGGTCATCTTCGCGCTCGCCCTGATCTTCATCATCACCTATCTGGTGCGGGCCACGAAGGAGGAGGCGGCCTGATGACCTCGGCGACCCTCACCCCGGTCGACTCCGCGCGGGCCGGCGAACCGGCACCGCTCAACCGCCGTAAG
The DNA here is from genome assembly GCF_016834655.1 of Paractinoplanes ovalisporus. Lineage (GTDB taxonomy): Bacteria > Actinomycetota > Actinomycetes > Mycobacteriales > Micromonosporaceae > Actinoplanes > Actinoplanes ovalisporus. The sequence goes on along the minus strand of NZ_JAENHP010000001.1, from coordinate 41,804 downwards.
CGGGGCTGGGGCTTCCACGCCGTCATGGTGCCGCTCACCCTGCTCTGGGTGGCGCCCATGGTGTTCGTGCTCGTGCTGGCGTTCCGCTCGTTCGACGACATCGCCGCCCGCGGCACGGCCGCCTGGCCGGATTCCTTCAGCCTCGAAGGCTTCCAGGAGGCACTGGGCCGCGGCACGATGGGCCGGGCGTTGTGGACGAGCATCCAGGTGACCGTGCCGGCCGTGCTGCTCAGCCTGCTGCTGGCCTCGTGGGCGGCGTACGCGCTGAGCCGTTTCCGCATCCCCGGCCGCCGCGCGATCCTGCTCACGATGCTCGCCGGCAACCTGCTGCCGCCGCAGATCCTGCTCATCCCGGTCTCGCGCGTGATGGAGTCGCTCGGCATCTACGACACCCTGGTCGCGCTGGTGGCCATTCATGTCGGTTTCGGGCTCGGCTTCTACACGTTCGTGCTGCACGGTTTCATGCGCTCGATCCCGGGTGAGCTGACCGAGGCCGCGCGCATCGACGGCGCCGGCCCGGTGCAGATCTACGCGCGCATCATCATGCCCCTGTGCCGGCCCTCGCTCGCCGCGCTGGGCGCCCTGGCCACCACCTGGATCTTCAACGACCTGATCTGGGCCATCACCGTGCTGCGCACCGAGGCCAAGCTGCCGGTGACGGCCGCGCTGCTCAACCTGCAGGGCGGCTATGTGAGCAACTGGAACGTGGTCGCGGCGGCGTCGGTCATCGCCGCCGTGCCGACCGCGATCGTCTTCTTCGCCTTCCAGCGTCACTTCGTGTCCGGCCTGCTGATGGGATCGACCAAATGACCACGCCGATGACCATCACGCTGTGGGACTTCACCTGGTACACCCGGCCCGCGTTGTTCCACGACCTGGATGCGGCGTTCCGGGAGGCGGTCGACCGCGGGTACGACACCGTACGGATCTGCGCGATGCCGTTTCTGCTTTTCCGCTCGGGCCTCGACACGTCGGCGTTGCGTTTCGACGGGCTCGGTGGCGAGTTCGGGCAGCGGACCCGGTGGTACGACGTGCCGCCGTCCCCGCCGGTCGACGGCCGCGCGCGCCTGCTCGACCTGTTCCGGGCCGCGCGGGCGCACGGGTGCCGCATCATCGTGTCGAGCTGGGAAATCCAGCAGTCACCGTCGTTCGGCGTGGACGACGCGTGGTTCCGGGCCCTGCAGGCTGTTCCGCCCGAGCAGCGGGCGCTCGCTCTGGCCGAAGCGCACGCCGACCTGATCGATTGTGTGCGCGCCGAAGGTCTGGACGACGTCGTCGCGTTTGTGGAACTGCACAACGAGGTGCAGTTCAGCGGCGTCCCGAACGATCGCGATCAGCTCGAGGCCGGCATCGCGCGTTTCAAACAACGCCAGCCGGACGTGCTCGCAACGGTCAACTACGCGCACGTTCCGATCGCGTCCATGCGAACACTTCCGCGCAACATGGAGGTCGCGGTCTTCCATCCGTACGTCTACGGGGTGCTGCGCCAGCTGGTGGACGAGTTCGCGCTGCGCGACACCACCCGGCCCTACCCGCAGGAGCGCGCGTTCGCCGAACTGCTGCGCGACGACGCGCCCAAGCTGGAGGACTGGCGGCCGCCCGACTCGTGGAAGACGGCGGCGACGGTCGTGCCGCACCGCGAGATCTACACCCACGACTGGTGCGACCCCGGCAAGTGGGACCGGTGGCTCTACGACCGCTACGGCGAACACCGGCGGGCGATGCGCGAAACCCTCGACGCGTGGCTCGATGTGGCGGCCGATTTCGCGTACGGGCGCGGGATCCCGCTCGTCTTCGGTGAGGGCTGGGTCGGTTACACGCCGCTGCACGCCTCGTTCGAGGAAGGGCCGGTCGGGGCCGAGATCTGCGAACACGCCGTACGCCGGTCCCGCGAGATCGGCGCCTGGGGAACGATCGTCTGCTCCAACGCCGCCCCGCACCACCCGATGTGGGCCGACGTGGCCTTGCAGACGCGATTGAACGCCGCATTCCGGGAGCCGCGCTGACCATGTGGACGATCACGGGCGCCACCACCGAATACACCGTCGGCGACGACCTCGGCCTGATCGCCTGGGGACCGATCGGCGTCTCGGACGGGCCTTCCCCGTACGCCTTCCACGGTCGCGTCCAATACATGCTCGAAGGGGATGTGGCGGCGGTCGAGTACGCCCCGACCGGCCTGCGCCCGTTCCTGGGCGCCGATCTGGCCGTGGCGGGGGAGTCGCTCACCTGGCGGCTGGTCTCGGTCGACCACGCGGACGGGCTCCGCGCCTCGCTCGCGGACGACGTGACCGGCCTCGTCGTCGACCTGTTCTGGCGGTTCGCGCCCGGCACCGACGTCATCGAGCGCTGGGTGTCCGTGCGCAACGGAGGGCCGGCGCCGGTGACGATCACGCGGCTCGGGTCGGCCGCCTTCACCGTCTTCGGCCACGACATCTCCTACCTGTCTGGGCAGTGGTCGCAGGAGTTCACCCCGTCGTCGGTGCGGCTCCCGCGGGGGCGGTTCGAGATCGGGAGCGGGCAGGGCGTCACCGGGCACCAGTTCTCGCCGGTCGTCGCGATTTCCCACGGCCGGGCCGCGTACGGGATAGGCCTCGCCTGGAGCGGGTCGTGGCAGATCACCGTGGACGTGGACACCGCCGGGCTCACCCGGGTGCGGGCCGGCCGGGCCCTGGACGGGGCGCCGATCACGCTCGCGCCGGGCGAAAGCGTCACGACACCGGTCGCGTCCGGCGTCTACAGCGCTGACGGGCTCGACGGCCTGGCCCGCCAATGGCACGCGTACGAGCGTGGCCGGTCCCGCGACCTGACACCGCGCAAGGTCATCTACAACTCGTGGGAGGCGACCACGTTCGACGTGACCGCGGACGGGCAGCTGGCCCTCGCCACGGCCGCGGCCGCCCTGGGCGTCGAGACGTTCGTGGTCGACGACGGATGGTTCGTGGGCCGCCACGACGACCACGGCGGGCTCGGCGACTGGACCCCCGATCCGGCCAAGTTCCCCGGTGGCTTCGGGGCGTTCGTCTCCGCCGTACGGGACCGGGGTCTGGAATTCGGCCTGTGGGTCGAGCCGGAGATGGTGAACCCGAAGTCGGCGCTCTACGCGGCCCATCCCGACTGGGTCTATCGGGCCGGCGGGCGGCCGATGTCCACGATCCGCAACCAGTACCTGCTGAACCTCGGCCGCGAGGACGTGTTCGAGTTCGTCCGCGACACCCTCGACGGACTGCTGAGTTCCTATCCCATCGCGTACCTGAAATGGGATTTCAACCGCCCCCGCACCGAGTCCGCCCCCGCCGCCGACCTGGACGGCGCGCACATCCGCAACCTCTATCGGGTGCTCGACCACCTGCGGAACGCGCACCCGTCGGTCACGGTCGAGGGCTGCGCGGCCGGCGGCGCGCGCGTCGACCTGGCCATGGCCGCGCGCACGGACGTGCTGTGGCCGAGCGACAACACGGCGCCGCTCGACCGTCTGCGCATCCAGTGGGGTTTCCTCAGCGCGTACGCACCCCACCTGATGAGCTCGTGGGTGACCGACGCGCAGGGCATGTTCGATTCCCGTGAGCGTTCGCTCAACTTCCGTTTCGTGCTCGCTTGCGCGGGCGTGCTCGGCATCGGCGCCGACATCACCCGCTGGAACGAGCACGAACGCGCAACCGCAACCGACTGGATCGCTCGTTACAAGCGGGTCCGCGACGTCATCATGCGCGGAACGGTCACCCGGATCGGCTCACCCACGTCCTCCCGGTGCGCGATCCAGTACACGCTGGACGACCGCGTGGTCGTGGCGGCCTGGAACGCCGGCGGCCTCGACGGCCGCGACGGCGTCCCCGGCCGCGACATCCGCCTGCCGTTGCACAGCCTCGACCCGGCCGCCCGCTACGGCGACTACTCCGGAGCCCACCTGATGGCGGTCGGCCTGCCGGTCCGCTGGACCCCTACCTACGACGCCGACCTCTTCGAGCTGCGGCGCCGGTGACCGGTCGTCCCGGTCAGGGGCGGCCGCCGCCGGTCTGGGTGCCGGCCGTCACGGTGGTGACCTGGGTGCCCGAGAGGGTGCCGCCGGTGTAGAGGCCGCCCCCGACAGCGGTGCCCGAGACCGTGCCGCCGGTGCGGATCGCGTACGTGGTGCCCCGCGTGATCTGGCTCGACGAGAACACGACGCCGCGGAAGGCCTTCGACGGCTGGAACGCGGCGATCTGCGTGCCCGACGTGGTCGCCAGGTGCACGACCGTGCCCGCGGCCTGGTTGGCGCTGAACGTCACCGACACCCAGCCCTGGCCCGACGACGGCAGCGTGCTCGTGCTGGCGCTGATGCCGGTCGACAGCACCGTGCCGCCGGTGATGGTGAGCGCGCCGTTCGAGTCCAGGCCGCCCTCGCCGCCGCCGCGGGTGGCCGAGCCGCTCACTACGACCGTGCCGCCGCCGATGCTGAGCGCGCCGTTCGAGTCGAGGGCGTCCGTGCCACCGCTCGCCACCACCGTGCCCCCGGTGACCGAGATGAGGGCGTTCGGGGAGTTCTGCATCTCGCCCATGGTCGGGTCGGCGGCGTTGACCGCGTCGTCGGTGGCCGTCGCGTTCACGGCGGCCCCGGTCAGCAGGACCTTCAGACCCTCGATTCCCTCGTACGACTTCGTCACGTTCACGGTTCCCGCGGCGAGCGTCACGGTCGTCTCGCCGTGCACGCCGTCGTCCCCGGTGGCGACCGTCGTGGTGCCGCCGTCGATGGTCACCGCGCCGTTGGAGTGCACCCCGTCGTCCGAGGCGTCCACCGTCACCCGGCCGTCGCTGATGACGGCGAGCACCCCGGCCTTGAGCCCCTTGGCCGAGGCCGTCCCGGGCGTGACGGTGCTGCCACCCCCGGATTTCGCGGTGATCGTGCCGCCGGAGACGATGACGTCGGTCTCGGCCGACACCGCGTCCCCGGTGGCCGTGGAGCTGACCGTCCCGCCGGTGACCGAGACGTAGCCGCGGGTCGCGTCCTCGTCGTTGGTCGCCTTCAGGCCGTCCCCGCCGGCGGTGGCCGTGACCGTGCCGCCGTCCACGACCACGTAGTCCCGGCCGCGGACGGCGTCGTCCTTGGCGGTCACCGTGATCGAGCCGGCCGTGATCACCAGGCCGTCCTTGCTCGCGATGCCGTCGTACGCGTTGCCGGTCACGACGAGCGACCCGGTGCCGTCGACGGTCAGGTCGGCCGCCGAGAACAGCGCGGCGTCGGGCTCGTCGGCCCCGCTCGGGTACTGGTAGGTGGCGGCGTCGGTGAGCCGGTTGGTGGTGCCGGCCTGCAGATGCACCAGCACCTCGTCGGCGGCGACCACGTTGACCGCGGCCGAGGTGGTGCTGGTGACGGTGACACCGTTGAGGATCAGCCGGACGATCCCGGTGCCGGGGCTGTTGACCACGATCTGGCCGTTGGTGAGCGAACCGCTCAGCCGGTAGGTCCCGGCCGCGTTCACGGTGACCGTGCTGCCGCTGACCGATACGTTCGGGCTGGTCGTCGTCGCGCCGCTGCCGGTGAGGGTCACGGCCGCGACGTCCGACTCGTTCCAGGTGTGGTCGGCCGCGCTGTCGTGGTCGGCCTGGTTGGCCGCGAGCGCCGCGGCGGCGGCGGGACCGGCCGCGTAGGCGGGCGACGCTCCGACGGCCCAGGCGGCGATCGCGGCCGTGGTGAGCAGAGCGGGGGCGACTCTTCTGCGGGACATGGTGGAAGTCCTGTCTGTCGGGTCCTCGTCACACGGTGAAGTGGCGGCGCAGGGTGCGGCGCCACGGTGCGGAGGGCAGGTCGGGCCGCAGCGCTGCGAGCCCGGTGGCGTACTTCGAGAGGGCCGTGGGGCGGTACCCGCCGGCCCACAGCAGACGGTCCGCCGGGGACGCGGCCGCGCTGGTCTTGGTCTCGACCACGGCCAGGTGCGGCAGGTGCAGGGTGCGGCCCTCCGCGTCGGTCCAGCTCAGGTCGATGTCGATGGTGACCCGCGAGTTGCCCGCGGGCTGGTGGACGGTGGTGCGCCGATAGCTGGTGACGAGGGTCGGCGCGAGATCCGGCGCGGAGCGGTCACCGAGCACGTTGTCCAGGAACGGGCGGCCGGGTTCGACGGTCCGGTGGTCGCTCTCGGCGTACGGGAGGCGGTCCTTGACCGTGCCGCCGCGCTGTCCCTCCGTCTTCACCTCGAGCCAGCAGAGCGCCGAATCGACGTACGTGCGGGTTCTGACCTTGAATCGGCGCCGCCGCCGGTGCACGGTCTGCCGGAAGCTGATCAGATCGGCCGTGTCGAAGTAGACCGAGCGGTAGCGGAACGTGCGCCGCCCGTCGATCTCGAGCACGCGGCTGCGCGGGTCCAGGCGGGTGATCAGCCCGTCCAGCGCGGTCAGCGGGAGCACGTACTTGCGGTCGACGCGGGTCTGCAGCTCGGCCGTGGCCATCAGTTCGGCGAGCGTGATGGCGTCCAGATGCCCGATCATCCGACCAGTTCCCGGTCCCGCAGGGCGGCGCGGTCGTACGAGTAACGCGCCTCCACCACCGTCGTCTCGTTGACCAGGTCGACCCGTTCGACGTGGGCCACGTGGACCCGGGCGCCCAAAATCTGTTCCAGCTGCGCCACGAGCTGGGCCTGATCGGTGATGGCGGAGTCGAGCACGAGCGTCTGCCGCCGGTACGACCGCAGCAGGCGGGGATGGTCGCCCAGGTACATCACGACCAGGATGAGCGCCATCAACGCCGGGCACAGCCAGAGCGGCCCGCTGCTGAGCGGCCCGAGGATGCCCAGCGCGAGCGCCGAGAAGTAGTAGGCGACCTCGTGCTGGTCGAGTTCGGTCGACCGGAGCCGGATGATCGACAGCACGCCGAACAGGCCCAGCCCGAGCCCGGCCCCGACCGTGCCGCTGCTCAGCGACCCGGCGACGGCGAGCACGCCCACGTTCACGCCCAGGTAGGCGACGACCAGGTCGCGCCGCCGGTGCCGGGGAAAATAGAGGCCGAACACCAGCAGGCACACCGCCGCCAGATCGAGAGCGAAGAGCGCGAGCCGCTGCATGGCCGGAACCTCCTGAACAGGGACTTGCCGCATGGTTACTAATCGATGAACTTCGATGTAGACGGTAAGCGCTCCCGCCGCCCGGCGAACCTCAAAGGTTGCTGGGAAACCGCTGTGGAGGATCTTTCGCCCGGCTTGCCGTCGTACGGCGTAGGGGCGGGGGACCGCCCACTATGATGGGCAAATCGCACAGAACGGACCTTTTCGCCTGCTGGGGACCGGGCCGCGTGCGGCGGCCCGGCAGGCCGGGGTGCTTCTGATCCTGGCGGGACTGCTGGCGCTGCTGGGGATCGGGAACGACCCGGCCCACGCGAGCCGCCTGCTGATGGTCGCCGTCTGCGACTTCGTGCTCGGGGCGGTGGCGCTGCTGCCCCAGTGGGCCCGGGCCGAGCCGAACACGCCGGCCTGGCTCGGGCTGCCGTCGTTCCTGGTGCTCGGACTTTCGACCTGGTCGTTCGGCGGGTCGGCGAGCGGCACCGGCCCTTTCCTGGTGCTGCTCTACGCGTGGGCAGCGCTGCACTTCCCACGCTGGATCCTGCTCGCCTACGCCGTGCCGGCCACCCTCGCGTACCTGGTGCCGCTCATCCTCACCGATCAGCCGCCGCTCATTCTGGGCAGCGCGTTCATCCTGATGCCGATCGCGGTCGCGGTCGCCCTGCTCATCGAGGCGCAGGCGCGTCACCTGCGGGAGGACCGCGAGCGGCTGGCACGCATCGAGCAGTGGCGCGGCGCCATGATGAGCACGCTCGCCCATGATGTGCGCACACCGCTCAGCACCGTACGGATGGTGCTCGAGGAACTGAGGACCGAGGCGCCCCCGCCGGTCGTGCGCATGCTCGACGCCGCCCTGCGGCAGACCACGCGCATCACCCGGCTCGCCGAAGGGCTGCTCGACGTGCAGCGGATCGACAGCGAGGGGCATCTCCAGCTCGACCGGCGTGAACACCCGGCGAGCGCGCTGGTCAAGGAGGCGCTGTCGCACATCCGCGCCTCGGACGGTGACGTGACGGTCGACGTCGCCGACGAGCAGACCCTGTACGTGGACAAGCAGCGCTTCGAGCAGATCCTGGTCAACCTGCTCACCAACGCGATGCGGTACGGGGCGCCGCCGGTGGTCGTGCGCGTGGTGCGGGAGAACGGCCACGACCGTCTCGAGGTGCGCGACCACGGGCCGGGCATCCCGGCCGGGCTGCGCGAGCGGATGTTCGGCCAGTTCGCGGCCGGTGGTTCCGAGGGGATCGGGCTCGGCCTGTGGATCGTGCGGCAGCTGGCGGCGGCCCACGGCGGGCGGGCGTTCGCCGAGGAGCGCGAGCCCGGGGTGGCCATGGTGGTGACGTTTCCTTCGCTATCGTCCAAGGGGTGACGATCGAGATCCGTGAGTACGACCCCGGGTGGCCCGCGCTCGCGGAGCGGGCGCTGACGGAGGCGTTCGAGGTGCTGGGCGACACGATCACGGTCGCCGAGCACGTGGGGAGCACCGCGGTGCCCGGCCTGCCCGCCAAACCGATCATCGACCTGATGGCGGCGGCGCCCGACCTCGACGCCGTACGGGATCGGGAGCCGGCCCTGCGCGCCCGCGGCTACGGCTACATCGACACGGGCATGCCGCGGCGCCTGCTCTACCGCCGTCCCGGCTACCACCTGCACATCGTCACGGCCGACACGTGGGACACGCGGAACCAGCGGATCCTGCGCGATCACCTGCGCGCCAACGCCGGGGACCGGGAGGCGTACGCCGCCCTGAAGCGCGAGCTGGCCGCGGCGGGCGACGATCCCGATGCGTACACGCGCGGAAAGACGGCCCTGATCCAGCGGATGATGGACGACGCCCGGGCCGAGCGTGGCCTGCCGCCGGTCGACGTCTGGGAGGCCGGATAACGTCCCGCGCTCGACCGCTGGCTCTTCCGCCCGTCGTAACCGCGTCATACGAGCGGTTTGCTCAGGCGCACGTCCTCCTCGACGTAGCCGAGCCGGTCGTAGAAGGCGCGGGCCCGCCGGTTCGCGGCGCCCGTCTCGAGCACCAACCGGCCCAGCCCCCGCCGGCGGCCCCAGTCCTCGGCCGCGCGCATCAGCAGTGAGCCCACGCCCTGGCCCTCGTGGCCGGCGTCCACCACGAGCTCGCCCACATAGGCGTCCAGCTCGCCCGCGAAGTGCCGCCGTTCGGCCACGCTCACCAGCCCCACGACCAAGTCGCCGCGGACGGCCACCAGGAGTGTGTGATCGATCGCGGCCTCGACCCAGCCCAGAACGGCCAGCCGCACCGCCGCCGGATCCCGCCACGGGGCGACACCGGCGGTGAGGCGCGGTGCGAGTGCCATGACCGCGGGCCGGTCGGCTTCCCGGTAGTCGCGGACGCAGATGTCAGTCATGGGCTGATGGTGGCAAAGCCGCCCCCGGTCAATAAAGAGCCCCGCGTACGGTGGGGTAGTGGATCATGTTGGGGACGACGGTCTGCTGGCTCTGCCGGCGACGGGGCCGGAACCTGGTTACTTCCCGGATCTCCAGCTCGATCAGCTGGTCGGGGCCGTGGTGGGGGAGCGGGACGCGTACAACCTGAAGCCGGCCTTCCACGCGCGCCTCGAGGATGTCGCCGCCGTCGAGCGGCGGCAAGCTGTGTTTGCCGCGCTTGAAGACGAAACGCTGCGCTCGGCGGTGCGGGCGTTCTGCGACGGCCTGGCCCGCAGCGAACAGCTGTTCCAGGCCGCGAAGCAGGTGCGGCACCCGGCGATGGCGCAACGGTGGCGGCTGAACGCCGTCGCCGCGTACGTGCGGGTCGTGGAGTCGATGGAAGCAGCCGGGTTGCCGGAGTGGCAGACGTGGCTGCGCCACTACCGGGCGAGCGCGAGTTTCGACGCCATGGCCAAGGGCGCGCGGGCCCTGCTGGCCGAGCTCGGCGAGCTGCGCTACACGCTGTCGATCAGCGGCGACGCGATCACCGTCAGCCCTTTCGACGGCCAGGAGGATCTGGTGGCCGGCACGCTCGCGATGTTCGAACGGTTCCATGCCGGCGAGGTCCCGCCGCACGACTTCGACCTGCGGCCCGGGGCCGAGATGAACCAGCTGCAGGGGGCCGTCCTCGACCTGGTCGTGCAGCTCTTCCCCGAGGTCTTCGACCGGGTCGCTCGCTTCCTGGACGAGCACTCCACGTTCCGGGCCCCGATGGTCGACGTCGTCGAACGCGAATTCCGGTTCGCCCTGAGCTGGCTCGACTTCATCGCCCCCGTACGGCAGGCCGGTCTGCCCTTCTGCGTCCCGGCGATGTCGGAGGCGGCCCGGTTCGACGTCGTGGACACCTTCGACGTGCTGCTGGCCCGCACTCTCGTCGCGGCCGGGCAGTCGCCGGTCACCAACAGCGTCGCGCTGCGCGGCGAGGAGCGGATGCTCGTGGTCACCGGGCCGAATCAGGGCGGCAAGACAACCTTTGCCCGTACGGCCGGTCAGCTGTACCACCTGGCCGCACTGGGTCTGCCGGTTCCGGGTCGCGCGGCGGCGCTGCACCCGCCCGACGCGATCCTGACCCACTTCGACCGTGGCGACCGCGCCGGTGAGCAGCAGAGCCGGCTCGAGGAGGAGGTCACCCGGATGACCGGCCTGCTGGCGCGGGCAACGCCCCGCTCGGTGGTCATCCTCAACGAGATGTTCAGCTCCACCACGTTCGTCGACGCGCGCACGATGAGCGTCGACGTCCTGCGGGAGGTTCTGGCCGCGGACGCGGTCGGCGTCTGCGTCACGTTCATCGACGAGCTGTCCACGCTCGACCCGCGGATCGTCTCGCTGGTCACCGGCATCGAGACTTTCACGGTCACCCGCGGCCCGGCCGACGGTGATGCTCGATCGCTCGCCCTCGCCGCCCGGTACGGGCTGACCCACGACCAGCTGCGCGCCCGCATCGAGGCTCACGCGTGAGGCCGGGACTCCTGGACGGCGACACCGGGCCGGAACCGCGTCCCCAGGCCGAGTCGGTGGCGGCCGACCTCGGGCTCGCGGCCGTGATCGAGGCCATGGCCGGCGGTGACCCGGTCATCGCCGAGACCGCGCGGGTCGTGCTGCTCGCGATGCCGCCGTCAGCGGAGCACATCGCCTACCGGCAGCAGGTTCTGACCGACTGCGTGCGGGAGCCCGGCCTGGCCCGCGAGCTGTACGACCTGGCCGGCCGGGCGGTCGAGGTTCATGAGAACGCGTCCCGGGCGGTCTTCTTCGCGACGCCGGAAACGCTGCTGAACCAGTCGATCGGGACCCTGACCGCCTTCCTGCAGCTCCTGCGCGAGCTGCGGGCCCTGGCCGAGCGGTACCGGACGCGCGTCTCGTCGGCCGGCTTCCAGCAGTTCTTCACGATGGTCGAGACGCAGTTCGGCGAGGAGTACGTGAGCTCGGCTGCGGCGTGGCTGGGCGGGCTGGGCCCCGGCGGAACCCTGCTCGTCTCGGCCCGCCTCGGCGCCGGCCACCAGAGCGAGGCCCTGGTGATGCGTCGTCCCCACCGGTCGGCGCGGAGCCTCTTCCGCCGGGCCGGCCGGGCCAGTGGGCCCAGCGCGACCTACAAGATTCCGTACGGGGACGAGGCCGCCCACCGGGCGTTGAGCTCCCTGCAGGACATGTCGCTGGCCGGGCTGGCCGACGCCGTTCACCGATCCGCTCAGCACGTGCTCGCCTTCTTCACCGCGCTGCGCACCGAGACCGCGTTCCACCTCGGCTCGCTCAACCTGCGTCAGGCCCTGCAGGAGCGCGGCGCACCGGTCGGTCTGCCGGACGTGCGGGACGCGGAATCACGCGTGCTCCACGCCCGGGGACTCTACGACCCGGGCCTGCAACTCCGCCTCGACGAACCGGTTGTGGCGAACGACCTCGACGCCGACGGCAAGTCACTGATCATGGTGACCGGCGCCAACCGAGGCGGGAAGTCCACCTTCCTGCGCAGCCTCGGCCTGGCCCAGCTGATGGCGGACGCCGGGACGTTCGTCGGGGCGACCGCGTTCACCACGTCCGCCCGCAGCGGGGTGTTCACGCATTTCACCCGGGACGAGGACGACTCCCGCACCAGCGGCAAGTTCGACGAGGAGCTGCGGCGCATATCGCAGGTGGCTGACGGCATTTCCCCGTACGGGCTCCTGCTGTGCAACGAATCGTTCCAGTCCACCAACGAGCGCGAGGGCTCCGGCATCGCCCGCCGCATCGTCGACGCGATGACCGATGCCGGTGTCACCGTCGTGTTCGTCACCCACCTGCACGAGCTGGCGCAGGGCTGTTACGAGGACGCCCTCCCCGCCCGGTTCCTGCGCGCTGACCGTGACCGTTCGTTCCGCCTGCACGAGGCCGCGCCGGAGGCCTCAAGCCACGGCGCCGACCTGTGGAGCCGGAGGCACGGCCTTCGGGAAGACTGAGGCGCATGTCGATCGAGGTTGTGTACGAGACGCACGCTCTCACCGAGGACAACGAGCGCGGTTTCGCCACGGGGTGGCTTCCAGGGCGGCTCAGCGAGCAGGGCCGGGCCAACGCCGCCGCCATGGGACAGCGGCGCCGGGCCGACGGAATCGCGGCGGTCTTCGTGTCGGACCTGCGGCGGTCGGTGGAGACAGCCGAGATCGCGTTCGGCGGCCGCGACATTCCGGTCCTGTACGACTGGAGGCTGCGCGAGACGGATTTCGGCGCCCGCAACGGGTCGCCCTCGCCCGAGGTGGCGGCCGACCGTCTCGACTTCGTCGACGTGCCCTACCCGGGCGGCGAGAGCCACCGCCAGTCGGTCGCCCGGAACGCCCGCTGCCTGGCCGACCTGTCCACCCGCTGGGCCGGCGCGCGGGTCATGCTCATCGGTCACCTCGCCACCTGGCGCGCCCTCGAACACGTCACGACCGGCCGTCCTGTGCACGACCTGGTCGCCGGGACCTTCGAGTGGCAGCCGGAGGGCTGGGAGTACCGCCTGGACTGAGCCGGTGGCCGGTTTCACACGCGGCTCAACTGGCGGCTCTCGCGGGACTGCAACTCCTCGACCTGGTCGTCGGTGAGGATGTCGCAGATCCAGTGCCAATGCAGGGCGACCCGGTCGCCGGCGGATGGGACCGGCAGCAGGGACTGGCCGTTGGCCGACCACGTGACCTGTTCGGAGAGGGGCGGGCCGGCCCGCAACGCGCTGCCGTCCCAGATCAGCGGCCGGCACACCACCGTCGCGGTCTCCCCGGCGACCGAGGTCACCGTGCCCGTGCGGATGCGGCAGCGGTCCAGCACGGTCACCGCCGCCGGGTTGCCGGTGCGGCGCAGCAACGCCGCCCACGGGTACACCTCGAACACGTGGAAACTGTGGTGCACCACGGCCCGGTCGCCCGCCGACACCCACGTCCCGCCGACCTGCCCGGCGAACCGGTCGCGCAGGAAGTCGTGCAGGTCGGCCGGGGAGGGCTTGCCCACGAGCTCGTTGCCCACCCAGTAGGCCTCGACCACGCGCTCGTCCAGCGGGTCGTGCAGGCCGGTGCGGGCGGCCAGGAACTCCAGGTAGGGCCATGCTCCCTCGAAACCGCGGGCCCGGCGGGCGATCTCGTCGGCCGGCGAGGACAGCAACGAGTGCGCGTCCGGCGGGCCGCAGTAGCCCAGCAGGTTGGGCGGGTATGCGTAGCGGGCGAAGAGCAACGCCCCGGCTTCCGACATCAGCAGATCCGGGGGAGCTGTTCACCGATCGGCATGGTCACCACGCGCGTTCCGCCCAGGGCTGTGCGCGCCACGACCATGCCCGGATGCTCGTTCACGCACGTTCCGATCTGCCGCGCGCCACGACCGTACGGATGAGCGCGCATCGCCTCCAGCACCGTCGGCGCGTCCGCGGCGGGCACAAAAGCGAGCAGCTTGCCCTCGTTGGCCACCTGCAACGGATCCAGCCCGAGCAGACTGCACGCATCGGACACCCCGGCCGGGACCGGCAGATCACGTTCGATCAGGGACACGCCGACCTGAGCGGCACGCGCAATCTCGTTGAGCGATGCGGACACCCCACCGCGCGTCGGATCGCGCAGAACGTGCACGTCCGTGTTCGTTTCCAGAATGTCCGAGACGAGCCCGTGCAACGGGGCCGTATCCGAGGTGACGGCCGTGGAGAACTCCAGCCCCGACCGCACACTCATGACGGCCACACCGTGCACCCCGATGTCCCCGCTGATCAGAATGGCGTCCCCGGCGGCGGCCCGGGCGGGCCGGATGTCCACCCCGGCGGGCACCACCCCTACTCCGGCCGTGTTGACGAACACCCCGTCCCCGCTGCCGCTGTCGACCACTTTGGTGTCCCCGGTGACCACCTGAACGCCCGCCGCCGAAGCCGCCGCCCCGATCGCCGTCGCGATCCGCCCCACCTCGGCCAGCGGCGTCCCCTCCTGCAGGATGAAGGCCACCGACAGATAGAGCGGCCGCGCCCCCGACATGGCCAGGTCGTTGACGGTCCCGTTGACGGCCAGATCCCCGATCGAACCGCCGGGGAAGAACATCGGCTTCACCACGTACGAGTCGGTCGAGAACGCCAGCCGCCCGCCCGGGAAAGGCATGACCGCGCTGTCGGTGAGTTCGGCCGATTTCCCGTACGCGGGGAGGAACAGGTGTTCCACGAGCTCGCCCGACATCGCCCCACCACCGCCGTGGCCCATCACCACGGTCGGCGTGTCGCGCAGCGGCAGCGGGCAGGTCCAGTTCTCGAAGTCGAGCATCAGATGTGCACCACGTCGAGCCGGCGGTACGCGTAGTAGGCCGCGCACGCCCCTTCCGAGGACACCATCGTCGCCCCGAGCGGGTTGCGCGGCGTGCACTCCTTGCCGAACGCCGCGCACTCGTGCGGTTTCAGCAACCCCTGCAACACCTCACCCGACCGGCACAGCGGCGATTCCGAGGTCCGTACGTCGCCGACCTGGAAGCGTTCCTCGGCGTCGAACTCCCGATAGCGCGACGACAACCGCCACCCGCTGTCCGGGATCATCCCGATGCCCCGCCACGCCCGGTCGGTCACCTCGAAGACGTCCCGCAGCATCGCCTTGGCGGCCGGGTTCCCCTCGTCGCGGACGGCCCGCGGATAGGCGTTCTGCAGCTCGTGCCGTCCCGCCTCGAGCTGCACGACCGTCTGCCGGATCCCTTCGAGGATGTCCAGCGGCTCGAACCCGGTCACCACGATCGGCACCCCGTATTTGGAGGCCAGCGCGGGATATTCACCGGTGCCCATCACGCTGCACACGTGCCCGGCGGCCAGGAACGCCTGCACCCGGCAGCGCGGCGACTCCATGATGGCGGCGATCGCGGGCGGCACCAGCACGTGCGACACGAGCAGCGAGAAGTTGCGCACGCCGAGCCGTCGCGCCTGATACACGGTCATCGCGTTGGCCGGGGCCGTGGTCTCGAACCCGATCCCGAAGAACACCACCGGCCGGTCCGGGTTCTCGCGGGCCAGGTTCAGCGCGTCCAGCGGCGAATACACGACCCGTACGTCGGCGCCCGCGCTCTTCACCGAGAACAGGTCACGTCCGCTGCCCGGCACCCGCAGCATGTCGCCGAACGAGCAGAAGATGACGTCGGGCCGGGACGCGATCGCCAGCGCCTTGTCGATGGTCTCGAGCGGGGTCACGCAGACCGGGCAACCCGGCCCGTGGATCATCTCGACCCCGTCCGGCAGCAGCTGGTCGATGCCGTGCCGGATGATCGAGTGGGTCTGCCCGCCGCAGACCTCCATCATCGCCCAGGGCCGGGTGGTCACCGCGTGGATCTGCTCGACCAGGCGCAGCGCCAGTTCGGGGTTGCTGAACTCGTCCAGATATTTCATCGCGCGCCGAACTCCTCCTCGAGATAGCCCATCCGCTCGAACTCGGCCAGCGTGCGCTGGGCCGACTGCTCGTCGAGCCTCTGGATCGCGAAACCGACGTGCACCACCACGTACTCGCCCACCGCGGCGTCCGGCACGTACTGCAGGCAGACGCTCTTGCGGACGCCGCCGAAGTCGACCTCGGCCGTCGGCACCCCGTCGACCTCGGTGACGGCGAGCACGCGCCCCGGAACCGCCAGACACATGAGCCGGCCCTCCTATACCGATCCGATGGCGATCTGACCGAGCGCGATGCCGCCGTCGTTGGGCGGCAGCAACCTCGGCCGGAGCACCGTGAAGCCACGCTCGCCAAGCAACGGCTCGACGAGCCCGAGAAGCAGCGCGTTCTGGAACACCCCGCCGCCGAGCGCGACCACGTCGATCCCGTTGCGGGCGCGGCAATACTCGGCCAGCTCGGCGATGAGCGTGGCCACCGCCGCATGGAAGCGCGCCCCGATCACGGCCGCCGGCACTCCGCCCAGTACGTCGGACGCGATCCGGCGGATCATCGGGCCGGGTGAGGCGACGAGCGGTCCGTCGGCTTTCAGTTCCCATCCGTACGCACCCGCGCCCGCGTCCGGAGCGGTGCGTGAACCTCTTCCGTACGAATCCCCGAGCGCGCTCAACGCGGTACGCGACCGCCCTTCGAGGACCATGGCCGCCTCCGCCTCGTACTCGGCGATCTGACGCACCCCGGTCAGCGAGGCCACCGCGTCGAACAGGCGGCCCATGCTCGACGTCGGCACGCACCCGGCCCCGCTCGCGAACTGCCGCCCCAGCAGATCCCGTTCGTCGTCCGGGCAGGCCGCGACCGGCGGCAGCGCCGGATCCCACGGCACCCCGGCCGCGTGCAGGTGGGCCAGCGCCATCCGATAGGGCCGCCGCACACTGGCGTCCCCGCCGGCCAGCGGCACGTAGGCCAGGTGCGCCGCCCGCTCGTACGCCTTGTAGTCGCAGACCAGCACCTCACCGCCCCACACCGCGCCGTCCGGCCCGAATCCGGTGCCGTCGAACGCGATCCCGATGACCCGCTCGTCCGGGCCCAGGCCGTGTTCGGCCATCACCGAGGCGATGTGCGCGTGGTGGTGCTGCACCAGCCGCACCTCCGGATGCCGGCGCCGCGCCCACTGCGCCGACCGGTAGTCCGGATGCAGGTCGGCCACGACGACCCCGGGTTCCACCCCGGTCAGCGCCGACAGATGCTCGGCGGTGGCGCTCAGCGCGTTGATGGTGGCCAGGTCGTCCATGTCCCCGACGTGCTGGCTGATCCACGCGTACCGGCCGGCCGCCACCGCGCACGTGTTCTTGAGGTCGGCGCCGGCGGCCAGGATCGGCGCGACCTCGAACGGCAGCGCGACCGGCAGGGGCGCGTAACCCCGGGAGCGCCGGATCGGCAGACCGGGCCGGCTCACCGAGTCGTCGCAGGGCACCCGGATCGGCCGGTCGTGCGCCAGCCACGCGTCCGCGAGCGCCCCGAGCCGCTGCCGCGCCTCGGCATCGTCGTAGACGATCGGTTCGCCCGAGAGGTTGCCCGACGTCATCACGAGCACGTCCGGCCCCGGCGGGTCCCCGGGCAGCCCGAACAGCAGCAGGTGCACCGGGGTGTAGGGCAGCATCACGCCGAGGTCGGGGTTGTCCGGCGCGACCTCGTCGGCCAATCCCGCGCCAGGAAGGCGGGGCAGCAACACGATCGGACGGTGTACGCCACTGAGGAGCCGTTCCGCCGGGGTGTCGACCTCGACCAGTTTCCGCGCCACGGCCAGGTCGGCCGCCATCACCGCGAACGGTTTGCCGCCGCGCTGCTTGCGACGCCGCAGCCGGGCCACGGCGGCCGGGTTGCGGGCGTCACAGGCCAGGTGATAGCCGCCGAGCCCTTTCACGGCAACGATCCGCCCGGCCGCGAGGAGCTCGCGGGCCGCCCCGATCGGATCGCCGTCCAGCGTCGCGCCCGCGGCATCCACGAGCGAGAGCCGTGGCCCGCACGCGGGGCAGGCGATCGGCTGGGCGTGGAAGCGGCGGTCGGCCGGATCCGAGTATTCGGCCCGGCATGCGGCGCACATCGGGAATCCGGCCATGGTGGTGCGGTCCCGGTCGTACGGGAGGGAACTGATGATCGTGAATCGGGGCCCGCAGTTGGTGCAGGTGATGAACGGGTGCCGGTAGCGACGATCGGCCGGGTCGCGCAGTTCGCGGCGGCAGTCCTCGCAGATCGCCACGTCCGGCGAGGCGAGTGTGCGCGCCGGGACGCTGCCGCCGTGCGACTCCGAGATGGTGAAACCGGTGCCGCCCTGCACGGCCAGATCCGTGGCGGTCACCGCGACGACCATCGCGAGCGGGGGAGCGTCCGCGCGCAGCCGGCGCCCGTACTCGTCCACCGCCTCCGGGTCGCCCTCCACCTCGGCCACCACGCCCTCGCCGGTGTTGGCGACCGACCCGGTGAGCCCCAGCTCGGCCGCGGTCGCGTAGGCGAAGGGCCGGAACCCGACCCCCTGCACGAGCCCGGAAACGGTGTAGCGGCGGCGGATCCGGCGACCCCGACCGACCAGTTCGAGCCCGGCCATCGCGGTCCGGGCCCCCTCGGCGTCGATGACCTCGACCGCGAACCCGAGGTGGATCAGCACCCACGTGCCCGGGGCCGGCGGGGCGTCCAGCATGCCGATGTTGACCCGGCGGTTCGCCCCGGCCACGTCGACCGTCGCGAGCTGCCCGGCGAACCCGTCGAGAACCTCCACCACCTGACCGGGGATGCCGAGGCACATCAGGGCCTCCCCGCGCCGGCGTAGAGCGAGCGGACCGCTTCCATGGCCGCCGGGACCGCCGCCGACACCCGGGGCGACAGCCCGATGCCCTGGGCCGTCGAGGCGACCCCGCAGCCCACCACGTACGTCGGGGGCAGCGTCCCGCCGAGCCGCGTCACCGAGGCCAGCACCGCGACCGGGTTCATGCCGTGCGCGTCGAAGTCGCCCTCTCCGAGGTCGTCCGGCCCGACCGAGAGCACGACCACCTCGCCCGGCGCATGGGCGGGGCCGGGCAGCGCGTCCACGAGAACGAGCCGGTCGTAGCCGTCGAGCAGGTCGTAGGCCAGGTGCATGCCGCGGATGCCGTAGTCGGCCACCCGCACCCCCGGCGGCTGTTCCGAGGCGCCGAGCTGCCGGACGACCTCGGGCCCGAAGCCGTCGTCGCCCAGGAAGATGTTGCCGATTCCGGCCACCAGCACGTTCACATCGAACGGATCCTCAGGTAGCGCTGGATGTCGGGAATCGAGGCCAGCAGCAGGTTCGCCAGCCACACGAACACCAGGCCGGTCACCACGAGCGTCACGAAACCGATGAACTTCAGCATTCAGGTCCCCTCTCCGAGCGGTTCCAGCTCGCCGGGCGCGAAATAGAGGTAGCGGCCGTACCAGTCGTGCAGGTCGGCCGCCGGGTCGTCGACGAGCACGACGGCCACGTGTGTGTTGTCGTCCACATCGGACACCACGGCGGTGACCCGGGCGACCTGGCCGGCGAAGAAGATGTCCTGCGCGTCGGCCCGCCGCGACGGCCGGAGCCGGACCAGGCTGCCCTCGGCCACCGGGACCCCGTCGATCAGCAGCGAACTGTCGGCCGGGGCGTCGAGCCAGGCGCCGTGCAGCCGTTCCAGGTCACCGGGTTCGAGGTTGTCGCAGCGGTCGACGATCGCCCGGGCCCGCTCGTCGGTCGCGCGGGCCTCGGCCTTCTCGGCGTCCGTCATCGTCATCACCCGCAGCGTCAGGATCTCGTCGATCTCGGTGAGGTCGAACAGGTCACCGGGGCTCTGCGCGGCCACCGCGGGGTGGTCGTAGAGGATGATGGGCGCGCCCAGCAACAGGTCGTCCGGCCCGGCGAGCACGGGCCAGCAGCGGTCCTGGCGGCAGCGGGCGGCGGCGGCCGCGGCCCCGGGCGGCGGGTCGATCAGTGAGACGAACGTGCCGTCGCGCGCGGCCAGCAGCAGGTGGGCGCCGACCAGCGAGCGGCGGGCGGCCTCCTCCTTGCCGGTCACCACGCGCGGTTCGGTGTTGGCGACCGTGACCGTGAGGCGCAGCAGGTCGCCGTCCGGCTCGGCCGTCGTGCGCACCAGGGCGGTCAGTGGTTCGCGGCGGCGCACGATCCAGCCACCGTCGACCCGCTCCTCGTCCTCGCCGCCTGGCACGTCGACGTCGAAGGTCGCGGCCCACGGCGACAGCGTGATCTCGTGCTCGACCGCCTCGTCCCAGCTGACCAGCGTCCGCGACCCGGGTGCGAGCGACGGCACCGGATTGCGGGCCGCGTCCAGCAGTTGCCGGGCCTGCACCTGGAGGAAGCGCAGATGCAGGGTCACGGCCGGGGGCCGTACGGGGGAAGCAAGCAGGCATTGCAGCGAGAGTGAGGGAGGCTCGGCGCAGGCCGATGGCGCCGCCGCCGGCGGGCCGAGGACGCCGAACTGCCAGCGGGACCGGTTCTTGACGGCGCTCGCGCGGTAGGGATAGAGCAGGTAGCCCTCGTAGAGGACGGCGTCGGCGACCGCCCGGGCGGCGGCGAGCGCGCTCACGGCTCGGTCCCCAGCAGACGCCGCAGGGTCTCGTCCCAGCTGATCAGGTCGTGCCGCGCGCGGTAGGCGGCGAGGTCGTCGAGCACGTCGGCGCTCACCCGCAGCCAGCCGCTGTCGGGGAAGTACAGCGCCATCATGTCGCGCCACACCTGCGCCGGCATCGCGTGGCGGGCCTCGCAGGCCCAGGGCACCTGCTCGACCTCAAAACCGGTGCGGCCGCGCAGAAAGATGGTGCCGGAGAACAGGAAGTCCAGCGGCACGTCCCCGGCGTCGAGCGCGTGCAGGAAACGGGTGCCGATGACGTCCAGGTCGTAGGTGCACGGCAGCGCCAGGTCGACCTCGGTCCCGCCGGTGAAACCCTGCACGGTGGTGTTCGTCTGCATCCACTGGAACGGTTTGAGCGTTTCGGCCCACCGGCTGCGCTCACCGAACAATCCGCGCAGCGCGTCCTGTTCGTTCTCGTCGTATCGGCGGCGCTGGGGCTCGATGCGCACCTGGCAGCGCAGCGCGATTGCGTGCACGCGCTCCCCGGTGGTCTCCGCGATGCGCAAACGCGCAGTAAGTTGCGGGGCGACGGCGTAGGGCTCGGCGGACACGTCGAGCACCTCGAAGACGTACGCGGTCATTTTCCGCGCCCGACTTTTCCGGCCAGCCGCGTGAAGAACTCGTCGACCGCGTCGCGCGCCTCCTGGCCGCCGTCGAAACCGCGCCACACCGTACGCAGCCGCCCGGTCAGCTCGTAGCAGGCGTCGATCGGGGCAAGGTAGGCGTCCCGGCCCTGCCGCACGAGTAACGCCTCGACGTCGGGGCGCAGCTGGGCGAAGGCCGGGTCGTCGGCCGCGATGTCCAGTTCGGACTCGGTGGCGCCGGCCGGGCCGGGATAGAGGGCGACGATGCGGTCGCGGGCCGAGTTGCGGAACAGGAACACCAGCCCGACCGGGATCTGCTGGTCGTCCAGCGCCGGCGGGTCGACGGCCAGCACACGGTCGGGGACGGCCCGGTAACGCTGGTGCGCGTTGTCGTCGGCGAACAGCAGCCAGCACGGCCGGCAGGCGCACATGAGCTGCCGCGACTGCAGGTCGACCAGGTGCTGATGGTCCGGGGCGACCCGCTCCGCGCACATGTCGCAGCGCTCTTCGGCCGGGCTTTTCTCGGCGCGGACGATGCGGCGCAACGTGTTCAGGGGTGAGGTCACGACGAGCCGCCTACGCGGGAGAACAGCGACGACACGGGGATGACCGGCGGCGGCTGCTCGGTCTCGATGCGGGTCACCTCGGGGGCGACCGCTTCCACGGTCTGTTGCAGGCCGTGCGGCGGGTGCCCGGCCGGAAGCCGCAACCGGCACACCCCGTCGGCCGTCACCTCGACCACCTCCACGCCCGTGCCCTCGAGGGCGGCCGTGATGCGGGTCTTCGCGTCGTACGGGTGCAGGCCGTGCACCAGCAGCAGCCCGGTCACCAGGTCGTCGCCGGCCAGCGCGGCCGCCACCTCGTCGGTCAGCGCGCCCTGCTCGTGCAGCACCTCCAGGATCCGTTCCAGCCCGGCGCCGTAGAGGTCGGCCACGACCCGGACCAGTTCCTCGGCCGAGTCGCCGACGGCGAGCGCGTCGATGCGCCGGGCGGCGGACCGCCAGTCGTACGGGCCCACGGATCACTCGATCCCGGCGGACTGGGTGGGCGAGTGCAGCAGGTCGAGTTTCTTCCCGCCGCCCAGATACATGTGCACGCCGCACGGCAGGCAGGGGTCGAAGCTGCGGACCGTACGCATGATGTCGATGCCCTTGAAGTGCTCCCGGTCGTTCTCCTCGAAGATGGGCTGGCCCTGGACGGCGTCCTCGTACGGGCCCGGGGTTCCGTAGCTGTCGCGCGGGTTCGCGTTCCAGGGCGTCGGCGGGTACGGGTGGTAGTTGGCGATCTTCCCGTCGCGGATCACCATGTGGTGCGACAGGACACCCCGGACGGCCTCGGTGAACCCGCACCCGATGCCCTCGTCCGGCACCTCGAACGACTCCCACGTCCTGGTGCGGCCGGCCCGGATCTCGGCCAGGGCCTTCTCGGCGAAGTGGAGCGCGCAGGCCGCCGCGTACGCCTGGAAGTAGGTCCGCGCCCGGTTGCGCTCGATCGTGTTGCTCCAGCGCGGGATCTTCCACTCGAACTCGACCGGGCCCTTGAGCGCGGTCTTGGGCAGATTGATCTTCACGCTGCTCCCGGTCGACTTCACGTAGCCGATGTCGACCAGCCCCGCCAGAGCGGTCGACCAGAGCCGGGCCAGCGGGCCGCCGCCGGTGTCCAGGGCCAGGTAGTTCTTCCCGTCGTACCAGCGCGGCGACATGACCCAGCTGTAGTTGCCGTCCAGGTCGCGTTTCTGTGGTTTCGGGTTGGTGTGCTGGTTCCACGGATGGCGCCGGTCGACCTCGTTGCCGAGCGGGTCGCGGGTCACGAACATCTCCTGCTCGGTCCAGTCGTCGTAGTAGGACGAGCCGAGCAGGATCCGGATGCCCAGGTTGATCTCGACCAGGTCGGTGGTGACGAGCTTGCCGTCGACGACGATGCCCGGGGTCACGTACATCCGGCGGCCCCAGTCGGTCATGTCGGCGTACTTGAAGTTGCACACCTCCGGGTCCTGGAACGACCCCCAGCAGCCGAGCAGCACGCGCCGGTTACCGACCTCCTCGTAGCCGGGCAGTGCCTCGTAGAAGAAGTCGAACAGGTCGTCGTGCATGGGCACGACCTTCTTCATGAACTCGACGTAGCGCATGAGCCGGGTCAGGTAGTCGGTCATCAGCTGGATCGTCGCGACCGTGCCGACCCCGCCCGGATAGAGCGTGGAGGGGTGCACATGGCGGCCCTCCATGAGGCAGAACATCTCGCGGGTCATCCGGCTCACCTGCAGCGCCTCGCGGTAGAACTCGCCGGTGAACGGGTTGAGCGAGCGCATGATGTCGCCGATGCTCTTGTAGCCGTGCTCGCCGGCGTGCGGCGCTTCGGTGCGGTTGGCCCGTTCGAGCACCCCGGGGTTGGTCTCGGCGACCATCTTCTCGCAGTAGTCCACCCCGACCAGGTTCTCCTGGAAGATGTTGTGGTCGAACATGTACTCGGCCGCCTCGCCGAGGTTGACGATCCACTCACCCAGGTGCGGCGGCTTCACCCCGTACGCCATGTTCTGCGCGTAACAGGAGCAGGTGGCGTGGTTGTCGCCGCAGATGCCGCAGATCCGGCTCGTGATGAAGTGCGCGTCGCGCGGGTCCTTGCCCTTCATGAAGATCGAGTAGCCGCGGAAGATCGAGCTGGTGCTCTTGCACTCGGCCACGACCTTGCCGGCGAAATCGATCTTGGTGTAGATGCCGAGGCTGCCGACGATCCGGGTGATCGGGTCCCAGGCCATGTCGACGAGTTCGGTGGTGCCGGTCATGGTCGTCCTCCCTCACCAGGTCCGGGTCGCGCCGGTGGTCAGTTCCTTGCCCGGCCGCCGCCACTTCGGCTCCCGGTCCAGGGTGTGCGTGGTGATCCCGCGCAGCCGCTTCACCGTGGTGCCGTACCAGCCGACCGCGGTCGTGGAGAGCTTCCCGCCCGGCGGCTCGTCCATGAACGGCATGAACTTGTCGGGGAAGCCCGGCATGGTGCAGCCGATGCAGATGCCGCCCACGTTGGGACAGCCGCCCACACCGTTGAGCCAGCCCCGCTTGGGTACGTTGCACATCACGACCGGACCCCAGCAGCCCAGCTTGACGATGCACTTCGGCGAGCCGTACTCGTCGGCGAAGTCGGCCTGCTCGTAATAGCCGGCCCGGTCGCAGCCCTCGTGCACCGTCGAGCCGAACAGCCACCGCGGCCGCAACTGGTCGTCCAGCGGGATCATCGGGGCCTGACCGGTGGCCTGGTAGAGCAGGTAGGTCAGCGTCTCGGACAGGTTGTCGGGCTGGATCGGGCACCCCGGCACGCACACGATCGGGATCCCCGCGTGCGACTTCCACTCCCACCCCAGATAGTCGGGCACTCCCATGGCGCCGGTCGGGTTCCCGGCCATCGCGTGGATTCCCCCGTACGTCGCACAGGTCCCCACCGCGACCACAGCGAGCGCCTTGCGGGCCAGCCGGTCCACCCAGTCACTGGTCGTGCGCGGCTGCCCGGTCACCGGGTCGTTGCCGAACCCGCTCCAGTAGCCGTCGTCGTGCAGCAGCTCGTTCGGGATCGACCCCTCGACGATCAGCACGAACGGCTCCAGCTCACCCCGCTCGGCCTTGAAGAACCACTCGAGGAAGTCGTCGGCGCCGCCGGTCGGCCCGCACTCGAAGTCGATCAGCGGCCAGTGCACGGCGATCCGGGGCAGGCCGGGCAACGCCCCCAGCGCGATCTCTTCGATGCTGGGCTGGGTGGCCGCGGTCAGCGCGACCGAGTCGCCGTCACAGCTCAGCCCCGCGTTGATCCAGAGAACGTGGATCAGGGGGTCGCCGGCATCGGACATGACAGACCCGCTTTCCGGGGCCAGGGACCCCTTGCGCAGTCAGGGTCAAGGCTCGGCCCGGAGTGTGAGACAGCTAACAGATTGGACCTCGGTGTGTAATGATGTCAATCCGTTCCGTGCCTTCGTACCCACATGTGTCTCATGGGGACATACCGTGCATGAGCTGGCAATTGCCCAGAGCGTCGTCGAGGCCGTGTGCACCCGCGCCGGCGACCGGCGGGTACACCGCGTGACTCTCCGGATCGGCGCCCTGACCGCGGTCGTCCCCGAGGCGATGAGCTTCAGCTTCGACCTCGCCACCGAGGGGACCCTGGCCGCCGGAGCCCGGCTCGAGATGGTCGCGGTGCCGGCGGCCGGGCAGTGCCGCACGTGCGGACACCACGGTCCGATCCACGGACTGCTGTGCCCCTGCGGCAGCGCCGACGTCGACGTGACCGCCGGACGGGAACTCCAGATCGTCTCGATGGAGGTGAGCTGACCCGATGTGTGCGACCTGCGGATGCGGGCATCCCCACGAAGAGATCACCCTCGAGCAGAAAGTGCTCGCGCGCAACGACCACCTGGCCGCGCACAACCGGGACTGGTTCGCGTCACGTTCGCTGCGCGTGATCAACCTGATGAGCTCGCCCGGGTCGGGCAAGACCACCCTGCTCGAACGCACCCTGCGGACCTTCCCCGGGCCGGCCGCCGTGATCGAGGGCGATCAGGAGACGGCCCTGGACGCCGACCGGATCCGCGCCACCGGCGTCCCCGCCGTGCAGGTCAACACCGGCGCCGGCTGTCACCTCGACGCCGCGATGGTGCGCGACGCCGTGGAACGCCTCGACCCGGTCCCCGGCTCCTGGCTGTTCGTCGAGAACGTGGGCAACCTGGTCTGCCCGGCCCTGTTCGACCTGGGGGAGGCGGCCCGGGTCGTGGTCGTCTCGGTCACCGAGGGCACCGACAAGCCGCTGAAGTATCCGGCCATGTTCGCCGCCGCGGATCTGGTCGTGGTGAACAAGCTGGACCTGTTGCCGTACGTCGACTTCGACCTCGACCTCTGCCGGAAATACCTGGGCCCGCGGGAGGTGCTGGCGCTCTCGGCGACCCGGGGCGACGGGGTGGACGCCTGGCTGGACTGGTTGCTCACGAAGTGACACTCACTCTCCGGCGTTCCCACGCCGTGTGGACGGTCCGCAGCACCCGGTCGGCGCGCAGATAACTGGCGATGGCCGCGGTGACCTCGAACAGGTTTTCCGCGCCGGTGACGACAACCGGCAGGCTGCCGTGGTCGAGCAGGCATTCGACGGTGGCCGCGTCCCGCAGCAGGTTGCCGGGGCGGGTGGTCAGCCCGACCACGTCGTGCCGGGGCAGGCGGAGGCGCAGGTGTCGGACCACGGTGTCCCGCACCTCCGGCCTGCCCGTTCCGAGGACAACCAGCAACTCGTCCTCGGCGGCCAGCGGCGCAAGGCGGTCCGCCGCTGCTGTGAGGCACTCGTCCTCGTGGAGGGCGGCGACGGTCATCGTCGACCGGGCCGGTTCCGCCCACCACTGCGCCTCGGGTTCGCGGACGACCAGGGTGGTTCCGGCGCGGCCGCCCTTCACCCCCGCGCTGCCGGCCTTCGCACCCGCGCTGCCTTCCCGCTTGCTGCCGCCACAGCTGACGGGAATCTCGGTGAGCGTCCGTCGCGCCCACAGTTTTCGCCAGATCACGGGATCCACCTCGTCGGTTCGCTGGTTGTTCCGGCCCACACGTTGCTACCGGCGGCCACCACCGCACCAGACCCACTGTTGTCGGACACATCTGTCCACCCCGTCCGGGCGATGTCGGACGTCAACCCCCGGCGATCCGCAGCGTGAACCCGCGCAGCGTCCGCACCAGCGGCGCGTACTCCGGTTCGACGGCCGGCGCCTCCATGAACGGCATGAACTTGTCCGGGAACCCCGGCATCGTGCAGCCGATACAGATGCCGCCCACGTTCGGGCAGCCACCCACCCCGTTGATCCACCCTCGTTTGGCCACGTTGCACCGCACCACCTGACCCCAGCAACCGACCTTGACCAGGCAGTTCGAGGTGCCGTACGACGAAGCGAAGTCACTCGAGTCGTAATAGGAGGCGCGGTCACACCCCTCGTGCACGGTGTGCCCGAACAGCCAGGTCGGCCGCAGCGCCTCGTCCAGTTCCATCGCGGGCGCCTGCCCGCCGACCTGGTAGAGCAGCTGAAGAATGGTCTCGGCCAGATTGTCCGGGTGGGTCGGGCAGCCCGGCACACAGACAATCGGAAGCCCCGCCTTCGACCGCCACCGCGCGCCGAGAAAATCGGGCACGCCCATGGCGCCGGTCGGGTTCCCGGCCATCGCGTGGATTCCCCCGTACGCGGCACAGGTGCCGACCGCCATGACCGCGGTGGCCTTGGGAGCGAGCCGGCCCAGCCACTCGGTAGCCGTGATCGGCTGCCCCGTCCGCGGATCGTTGCCGAACCCGCTCCAATACCCGGCGTCCTTGTTGCCCTCATCCGGCACGGAACCTTCGACGATCAGGATGAACGGGTCGAGCTCCCCCCGGTCGGCCCGGTGGAACCACTGGATGAACCCGTCCCGCGCGTGCTCGGGCCCACTGTCGAAGTCGAAATAGGGCCAGTGCAAAGCCACCGGCGGTAATCCCGGCAGCGCCCCCGCCACGATCTCCTCGATGCTGGGCTGGGTGGCCGCGGTCAACGCCACCGACTCGCCGTCGCAGCTGAGCCCGCCGTTCATCCAGAGAATGTGGAGAACGTCCGGTTCTTCTGCAGGCGACATCGGCCGATGGTAGCGCCGTACAGTGACTGTCCCGTCACCCGATAGGCTGCCGGACGTGCCCGAGCACGTGGAGATACGTCCTCTGGAGATCGTGACGCGAGCCTTCCCGGCCCGCCCGTCCGCCCTGCCCGACGTCCGGGACTTCGTACGCCGCCACCTGAGCGACCGTCCCGTGTCGGACGATGATGTGCGGGTGCTGGGGGAGAGGGTGGCGGGGGTGCTGCTCTCGGGCGCCGGCTCGGCCGGGGTCATCGAGGTCTCGCTGCGCATCTTGCCGTCCTCGGCCGAGGTGGACGTGGTGTTCGTACCGGCTACGGCGCCGGCGCCGCCGCCGTTGGTGTCGGGGCAGACGTTTGCGGCTTGGCTTACTGATCGGTTGCGGGCTGAAGGTCTGACCATTGAGGCTGCTGCTCGGCGGTTGGAGGTTTCCACCAAGACGATCAGTCGGTGGATGGCGGGGGTTACTGAGCCTCGGTTGCGGGATCTTGTTCGGATTCGGGCTTCGTTTGGGGAGCCGCCATTTCATTAGGATCGGTTTGTTGCCGCGGCTTGCCAGGCGTGCGGCGTCGTGGTCCTGCTGACTGCCGCCCCTTGCGGTGAGTGCATGGCTGGGCGGCTTGCCAGGCGTGCGGCGTCGTAGTCCCGCTGTCTGCCGCCCCTTCAGCTGGGTGCGTGGTTGCGCGGCTCGCCAGGCGCGCGGCGTCGTGGCTGGGCTTGTTGCCGCCGCTTGCGCTCGGTTTGTGGTTGCGCGCTTGCCAGGCGGCCGCCGTCGTGGTCGGGCTTGCTGCGGCCGCTCGCGCTTTGCTGGTGGTTGCGTGGCTTGCCAGGCGTGCGGCGTCGTGGTCCGGGTTGCTGCGGCCGCTTGCGGTGAGGAGTCCATTCTCTTTCTGAAAACAGTTTATCAATGACCCGGTGGTGATGGGTTGATCGACATATTTTGGCATGATCGAACGGTGCTTGAGTGGCGGTCGTGCGGGATAATTAAGCATGCGCCAGCTTCAATTGTTCACCTCATCCGAACTCGCCAAAATGCGCGACCGGACGAAGCGTCGCAACTATTCTGAGGCGGGTGAGGAGTTTCGCCGCGAGCACGAACGGCACCGCGCCTGGGGTCTTGCTCAGCGCCACGCCGCGCGCCTGCGTTACCTGCGCAACCTCGACCGCGATCGCCCCAGTGACCGGCCGACGGCAAGTGGTGCGCCCGCGAGCCCGCGCGAGGCGTCGCCGGAACTGCCCGCTGACCAGCAACGGCGCGCGGAGGCGGCAGACCCGATCGTGAACCGGGACGCTGACCCGGCGAGTCGTGAAGTCTCGGCGTAGCCTTCCGCGAACGCAGAGCAAACCGCAGCGGGGCCAGGCGCAGCCGCAGCCGCGCCCGTCAGCCAGTTGCCGAGCCCCACTCAATCAAGCATTCCCCGCGACGGTTCCAGGAGTTCCGAAACCGTCACCGACCCAAGCGGCGAAGCCAACAGAAAGGAACCTCGCAGGCACCCGGAGGCTGGTTATGTTCCGCGCCGCTCCCGTCTGACGGAATGGCCGTGCGCCCCGCGAAACAATAGCGGCAAGAAACGGCAGCATGAAATCTCCCGCAATCCAAGAGACGGCATCGGCCCGCCCCCAACAAAGCGTGCGCGGCGGCACCCACCTTGACCACGACGACGGCCGCCTGGGACGCCGCGCAACCATGCACGCAGCCGAAGGGGCGGCAGTCAGCGGGACCACGACGCCGCGCGCCCGGCAAGCCACGACCGAAGCAGGCCGACCGACTATCACTCCGGAAAGAGGTAGTCATTGGCATGACCGAATAGATTGCCATCAATGCAGCGCAATGGTGGGGTGGTGGACATCTTCCCCCACCTGGAGGTCGTTCATGAGACGACGACGTACCGCTGTGGCCGCCCTGACCGTCGCCATGCTGGGCGCGTTGATCGCCGGGGTCCCGGCCGATGCGGCGCCGACCGTGAGCACCGAACCGGCGCAGTACGAGATCTACGACGTACGGAATCAGGGGCAGCGCAACCAGATTGCCCGCACCGGCGTTGCCATCGACAGTGTTGAGCATGCCGTGGTGACCGTGACTGCCACGCCGCAAGAGGTGCGGGCCCTTCAGCGGCAGGGCTTCACCGTGCAGCCCGTGCTCTCCACCTTCGACTTTCCGCCGTCGGACGCTCCTTACCACAACTACAGCGAGCTGATCACCGAGGTCAACCGGGTCGTGGCCGCCTATCCGGCTATCGCCAGCAAGCGGGTGCTCGGGAAGACGTACGAGGGACGCGACATCGTCGCTGTGAAGATCTCGGACAATGTCGGCACCGATGAGAACGAGCCGGAAGTGCTCTACGACGCCAACCACCACGCTCGGGAGCACCTGACCGTCGAGATGGCGGTCTACCTGCTCAACCTGTACACCGGCAACTATGCGGGGGACAGCCGGATCCGCTCCATCGTGAACAGCCGCGAGATCTGGATCATCCCGTCGGTCAACCCGGACGGCTCCGAATACGACGTTGCTACCGGCAGCTACCGGTCATGGCGTAAGAACCGGCAGCCCAACAGCGGATCGTCGAACGTCGGCACCGACCTGAACCGCAACTACGGCTACCGCTGGGGCTGCTGCGGTGGCTCGTCGGGCAGCACGTCCTCGGCGACGTACCGTGGGCCCTCGGCCTTCTCGGCGCCGGAGACGCGTGCGGTGCGGGACTTCGTGAACAGCCGGGTGGTGGGTGGCAAGCAGCAGATCCGGGCCGCGATGGACTTCCACACGTACTCGGAACTGGTTCTCTGGCCGTTCGGGCACACCACCGCGAACACCACCACCGGCATGACGACCGACGACTACAACACGTTCTCGACGTTCGGCCGGCAGATGGCCGCCACCAACAACTACACGCCGGAGCAGTCGTCCGACCTGTACATCACCGACGGTGACCTGCTGGACTGGCTGTGGGGCACGCACAAGATCTTCGCCTACACGTTCGAGATGTACCCGCGGTCGGCGTCGGGTGGTGGCTTCTATCCGCCGGCCAGCGTCATCACCCGTGAGACGACCCGCAACCGGGAGGCCGCGCTGCTTCTGGCCGAGGTGGCAGACTGCCCGTACAAAGTGATCGGCAAGCAGACCACGTACTGTTCCTGACCGTTCTTGTTGCTGCCGCCCGGTGCCTGGCACACCGGGCGGCCGCGCGTGTCCGACAGAGGTATACGTGCAGTTCTTTGTGTACGGCCGGGACAAGCCCGGCTCGCTCGGTCTCAAGATGAAGCTCACCGAGGAGCACTGGGGGTTCCTCGACGAGTACGCGGACCGTCTCATCGCCCGCGGGCCGACGCTCGACGAGCACGGCGACCCCACCGGCAGCCTGCACATCGCCGACCTGCCCGACGTGGAGGCGGCGCGCGTGTTCGCCTATGAGGAGCCGTACTACCGGGGCGGCGTCTTCGAGTCGGTGATGCTGTGCCGCTACGTCAACCTGCTGCGTCGCACGGTCACCCCGAGCGGCACCGGCTTCCTGGTCATCGCCGGCGGCAACACTCCGATAACCTCCAAACACCTCATTGCGTACGGGGAACTCTTCGCCCTGGACGGCGCCGCCCACCTGGGCCGGGCCGCCCTGCTGGAAGCCCCGTCGCTCGAAGCCGCCACCCATTCAGCCCCGGCGGGCGCGTCGGTCTACCCGTGGCGGGTCGGCGGCCGCCGCTAGTCCTCGCCTCGCTGCCCCAGGCGCAGCACGGTGAGGTAGCGGCGGGTGACCCGGTCGCCCAGGCGGGTGCGGATGCGTTCGGCCACCGCGTCGAGCAGCGGCTCCCGGACGTCGGCGGGCAGGCTGCGGTACGGCGACAGGGTGCGCAGATGATCGGCAAAGCCCGCGCCGTCGAACTCCTGGGCCGTCGGATACCAGCGGACGATCGCCGGCCCGAAACGGGGGTCGAGCGACTGGTCGGAGCCGCGGGCCTCCTCCTCCAGCGGCGGGTGCCCCCAGACCGGGTTGCCGGGGGAGTAGCGCTCGTGCAGGTCGGCCGTCTCGGCGTAGTTCTCGGGCTCGCCCTCCCGGCGGACCACCACGTGACCCAGCAGGGCCAGCCAGCCGCCGGGGCGCAACACGTCGTACGCCTTGCGCCAGCCGACGGCCGGGTCGACCCAGTGCCACGAGGAGGCGGCCACCACCGCGTCGAAGCCCCCGGCGCCGGCCTGCCACTCCTCGAAGGTCGTGTTCAGCACGTCAACGTCGGGCAGCTGCTTGCGGGCCAGCGCGGCGGCCAGGTCGGGGCCGGGTTCCAGCGCCGTCACCGCGCAGCCGAGCCTCGCCAGCGACCGCGTCGCCTGGCCGGTGCCCGCCCCGACCTCGACCACCTTCGCGCCGGCGCCCAGACCGGTGATCGCCGACAGGTCGTCGAACAGGGCGTCGGGGTAGCCGGGGCGGGCCCGCTCGTACAGTTCCGGAACGTCGTTGAACACCAGACCGAGATTCGCCATGGCCCCATCGTGCCGAACGGTCAGTCCAGGCAGAACTCATTTCCCTCGGGGTCGTTCATCACGATGAACCCGAAACTCATCGGGGGAGCGGGCTCGGACCGGCTGATCCGCTTGGCGCCGAGGCCCACCAGGCGGTCGCACTCCTTCTCGAGGGCGGCCATCCGGTCGTCGCCGTCGAGACCGGGCGCCGCCCGGACGTCCAGATGCAGCCGGTTCTTGGCGACCTTGTCCTCCGGCACCTGCTGGAAGAAGATGCGCGGGCCCGTACCGTCCGGGTCTTCCAGGGCCGACGCGGCGTTGCGGCGCTCCATCGGCACGTTGTTGCGTTCGAGAAACTCGTCCCACGCGTCCAGGGGGTCGGTGCCCGGTTCCACCGTGACCCCGGGCGGGCCGGGATGCACGTAGCCGAGGGCGTCGCGCCAAAAGGTGGACAGCATCTTCGGGTCGTGCGCGTCAAAAGTGACCTGGATCGTACGGCTCATCGGGTGGCTCCCCTCAGGTAGAGGTCGCGCAGCAGGGCGACCTCGGACAGGTGGTGGATCAGTTCACGGTGGATGTGCAGAACGAGCGTCGCCATCGGCGCGTCCGGGTAGGGTTCGGCGGGCCCGCACGGGCGGCGCAGCCCATCCTCGCCGAGGGCGCGCACCCCCGCCATCCACAGGTCGAGCTGTTCTTCGAGCTGTTTGCGGGCGAGGGCGGCGTTTCCCGCGTACGGCCAATCCTCGTACGACGCCGGCGCCGCGCCGAAGTGGGCGGCGTTGCGCACGGCCAGCACGCCCACGATGACGTGCCCGAGCCGCCACGCGATCGTCGTCACGGGCGCCGGATCGGGCTGCGGGAAAGCGAAGTCGATCGTCCAGTCCGCGCCCCGCGGCCGTACGTTCCACGCGCCGGGCACGGGCTCCCAGAAGTACTCGTCGTCGGTCAGCCCCTCCAACCGCTCCCGCACCTGGTTGTCCCAGTGCCATTCCCACTGCTCACGCAGCGTCCGGTTCCAGTCGAATCGGTCCATGACCCCACCCTCGCACGGAAGGAGGACAGGATCGGTCCGCAATGTCTGGAAGAGTGATCCGCATGGAGGACATGGGGACCACCGAGCGGGTGCTCGCCCTGCTCGGGCTGCTCCAGCAGCGCCGCGTCTGGACCGGACCCGAGCTCGCTGAGCGGCTCGGGGTCACCACCCGGACGGTCCGGCGCGACGTCGAACGCCTGCGTGTCCTCGGCTATCCCGTGCACGCCGGCCAGGGTGTCGGCGGCGGCTACCAGCTCGGCCCCGGCCAGGATCTGCCGCCGCTGCTGTTCGACGACGAGGAGGCCATCGCGACCGCGGTCGCCCTGCTGGCCGGGGCCGAGTCGGGTGACGCCGCGCTGCGGGCGCTGACCAAGCTCGACCGGGTGCTGCCCACTCGGTTGCGGCACGAGATGCGGGCGCTGGCCGGTTCGGTCTCGTCCTTAGGCGCGGCCGGGCGGCCACCCGTGGAGTCCGAGGCGTTGATGACGCTGGCGCGGGCCTGCCGCGACGAGGTTGAGGTCGGTTTCGTCTACAAGGGGCAGGAGCGGCGGATCGAGCCGTACCGCCTGGTCGCCTCGGACCGGCGGTGGTACCTGCTGGCGTACGACCTGGGGCGCGACGATTGGCGGACGTTCCGGCTCGACCGCATGTCAGATATTTCCGTACGGACGTGGCGGTTCCGTCCGCGGGAGGCGCCGGACGCGGCCTCGTACGTGCAGGAGAGCGTGTCCAGCCGCGTCTACCGCTACCAGGCCCGGTTCGTCGTGCACGCGCCTTTCGACACGGTCCGCGCCCAGATTCCGGCGACCGCGGCCGTCGTACGTCCCCTGGCCGGCGACACGTGCGAGGTGACCAGTGGGGCGGGCAGTCTCGACTTCATCCTCATGCACATCGTGCTGCTCGGTCACGACTTCGAGGTGGTGGAGCCGCCCGAGCTGCGCGACCGCTGCGATGTGCTGGCGCGTCGGCTCGGTCGGGCGGCACTTTCCCCCGTACGGGAATGAGCTTCGCTTCACCCCGTACGGAATGAGCCTCGCGCTCTGCCGCCCCGGCCGGCGCATGATGGGACGCATGACCGATGACGTTCAGTGGCAGCCGCTCGACGAAGACTGGAAGCGTGCCCTCGCGATCGTGGCGCACCCCGACGACCTGGAGTTCGGCGCCGCCGCGGCGATCGCCCGCTGGACCGCCCAGGGCAAAGAAGTGATCTACGTGCTGCTCACCAGCGGCGAGGCCGGCATCGACGGCATCGACCCCGCCGAGGCCGGCCCCCTGCGCGAACAGGAGCAACGCGCCTCGGCCGCGATCGTCGGCGTGTCCCAGGTCGAGTTCCTGGGCCAGCCCGACGGCGTGCTCGAGGGCGGGGTGCCGTTGCGGGAGATCCTGGCCCGCTCGATCCGTACGCACCGTCCCGAGATCGTCATCACGAACAACTTCCGCGACAGCTGGGACCGCGAGGGCACGGCCCTCAACATGGCCGACCACATCGTGACCGGCCGCTCGGTGCTGGACGCGGTCCGCGACGCCGCCAACCGCTGGGTGTTCCGCGACCAGGGCCTGGAGAAGTGGGGCGGCGTCCGTCAGGTGTGGGCCGCCGGTTCGCCGCTGTCCCGCCACGGCGTGGACGTCACCGACACGTTCGCGCTCGGGGTGCGTTCGCTGGAGGCTCATGACGCCTATTTGCGCGGCCTGAACTGGGGTGGCCCCGACGGCTCCGGTTTCGATGCCGAGGAGTTCCTGGAGGGCTTCTCCCGCCAGGCCGGCAGTCGGCTGGGCGTCAAGTATGCGGCCGGTTTCGAGGTGTTCACCGTCGGCTAGCGTCGGCCTGTTCCGCTTCCGCTTCGGCCTGTTCCGCTCCCGCTTCGGCCTGTTCCGCTCCCGCTTCGGCCTGTTCCGCTCCCGCTTCGGCCCGTTCCGCTCCCGCTTTCGCTAGTAGCTCAGCTCCAGCACGAACCACTCACCGGGCCCGGTCAGCGTGACCGGCCCACCCGGGTGGAACGCGACGCCCCCGTCCCGCTCGAGCTCGGCGATGACGTGCGGCCGGTCTCCAAGGTCGAGCTTGCGGGCGTCCCCCTCCTCAACAGCGACCGTCCACACCGACGCGTGCGGGTGCAGAATCACCGGAAGCCGCCCGTCAGCGGTAGCCGGCCCCGGACGCTCCCCTTCGACGCTACGATCCCCGACCCCGATGTCGACCGGTTCTGGAAGGTTCTCCCCCAGGTCTTTGAGCTCAACCAGCCGGTTCTGATAAAACCGCTCTCCGATGTTGGTAAGCCGGTGCACAGGCGACAGCGGCCGATAGACGGACCCGCCGCGATACTCGTTCAAGAACCGCGGTTCGCTGCCGTCGAGCCAGTCCATGCGAGCTTCCGACCCCGAGATCGACAACACCACGTACGGGTTGTGGTGCAGATGCCAGGGGTGGTTCTCGCCGGCTCGAAGCGCGACGTCCCAGACCCGTACGACATCGTTGTCGAGAAGCACCGTCTGCCCGACGTCATCCAGCACAACCGCGTCACCGGCCGGGGAGTGCACAACTTGACCCTTCACGCCCCAACCCCACCATCCGCCCAGATCAATGTCAAAACCCCAGCTCCACCCGGCCGCCACCCTCCGCACGGTTATCCACAGCCGGCGGTCTGTCCACAGGCCACCCCTCGATCACCCGCAAAGATCGCCTTTCCCCGCCATAATTGGCCGTGGGCGGAGGCCCCCTGGTAGGGCGGGTAGTGGGATAGGAGTCGCTACCCGGACCGTTCACCTCGACCGCCTCCTACGGCCCGACGAGCTCGCGTGCCCAGTTCGTCGGGGGGCTTACGTGGGGCTCGACCACGGTGCCATGGAGCCGGGCTGGGGCCCGTAAACGGGGAGAGCGCGTGGCTCGAGTGCGGTGCGGGGCTGGGCTTGCAGTCGAGAGGGTGCGTGTCTACCTGAATGCCGTGTCGCGTGCTGGGGGTCTCCGGGCGCGTGTTGCCTGAGTGCCGTGTCGCGTCCTGGGGGCCTCCGGGCGTGCGTTGCCTGAATGCCGTGTCGCGTGCTGGGGGTCCCCGGGCGCGTGTTGCCTGAGTGCCGTGTCGCGCCGCGCGGCCGCCCCGACATCTTCCCCAGCTGCCCCTGTGCCGGGGGGTGGATCTTCAAGGGGTGCGTTGACTGAGTGCCAGGTCTCGGTGTCGGGGGCTGGAGCGTTCAGTCGAATGGGGAGCGTGCGTGGGGCGATGGCTGGGGCCTGCGGGTGTTTCAGGCGGCGAGGACTCGGGACAGGGTTCGCAGGCCCAGCTGGGCCATCGGTGGGTTGGTGCGGGCGTAGTACCAGGGGAGGCCCATCGCCTGGGCGAAGGCCCACGCCCGGCCGCGTTGCCACTCCGCGTTGCTGTGCGGCAGGGCGTCGCGCAAGGCCTGGCGTGGGGCGGCGTCCAGCAGGTGCCAGGCGCTCACCAGGTCGAGCGCGGGGTCGGCGGGGGCCAGGCCGCCCACGTCGAGGACACCGGTCAGGCGGCCGTTGGTGACCAGGACGTTGCCGGGGATCAGGTCTCCGTGGGTCATGGTGTCTGGTGTGTCGCCGCGGGGGAGGGTGCGTAGCTCGGACCAGAGGCTGCGCAGGGCGGGGACGTCCAGCATGGACTCGCTCTCGCGGAAACACGTCTCCAGCCACTCGTCCTGGGACTTCAGGTCGCCGCCGCGGCCGGGGCCGGTGAACGTGCGGCCGTGGGTGGGCATGGCGCGTACGGAGGAAATGAACTCGGCCAGGTCGCCGGCGAAAGCGTCACCCAGGGGCTCGTCGGTGACGGTCGCGCCGGGTAGCCAGGTCTGGACCGACCACGGCGAAGGGTAACCGGCGCCGGGATCACCGAGGGCTATCGGCTCGGGCGTGGCGAAGCGGGTCCGTCCGAAGAGTTCGGCGGCGGCTGCGGCCTCGCGTTCCAGCCAGGCGCGGGCGTCGGCACGGAGTTGGAGCGGGAAGCGGGCGGTGTACGCGTCGCCCAGGCGGAAGATGGCGTTGACGGTGCCCTGGGTCGCCAGCTCGCGGACGGGCAGGTCGCGCCACTCGGGAAACTGGGCGTCGACCAGCGCGCGAACCATGTCCGGCGTGATCACCAGCTGATCCGCGTGCACTACACGGTCTCCCGTCCGAAGCCTGATGTTCCGTCCAGCCGGTCGGCGTGCATCAAGACGGTCTCCCGTCCGAAGCCTGATGTTTCGTCCAGCCGGTCGACGTGCATCACAACGGCCTCCCGTACGACGTCGGTTGCTTCCACCGGTTGGTGTGCACTACCGAGCTTCCCGTACGGCGGTGAACGCCTCCTCGAGCAGGTCGGCCAAGGGGATGGCGCCTCGGGCCCGGGTCCACTGCTCGCCCGCGGCGTCGAGGCAGGCCACGGCGCTGGCGATGATCGCGATGGCGGGGAGGTCGGCTTCGGTGGCGAGGCGGCGCTTGACCTCGGGCAGCAGGTCGGACTGCCACTGCAGGTGTTTTTCGAGGCTGCGGGCGCGCAACGACGGGGTCCCGTACATCATCTCGGAGATCTTGAGGAGCCGCGCGGGGTCGCCGGTCTCGTTCTCGATCTGCTTCAGGATGGCCAGCAGCGCGGTCCATACGGGCTCGTCGTCGGGGCGGGCGGCCAGCGCGGCGGCCGCTCGAGGGCCCTCGTCGGCCATGTGGAACAGGACGATGTCTTCCTTCGTCCCGAAATAGCGGAACAGGGACCGCCGGGAGATGCCGGCCGCCGCGGCGATGTCGTCGAACGTCGTCGCCTCGAAGCCCTTGTCGAGGAACAGGTCCATGGCCACCGCGATGACCTCGGTGATGGCGGCCTGCCGGGATCGGCTCCACAGAGTGCTCACCCGTGCAGTATGCCATGAGGTGCCTGATTGACACTTAGTGCCAGACAGGCCTACCGTGACAGCATGAAGCCGATCGACTATCGCACCCAGACCGTTCTCGTCACCGGCGCCAGTTCGGGCATCGGTGCCGAGTTCGCCCGACGGCTCGCTGCCCGCGGCGCCAACCTCGTTCTTGTCGCGCGGCGCCTCGACCGCCTGAACGCTCTGGCCGAGGAACTGACCAGCACGTACGGCGTGAGGGCGCACACGATCGCCGCCGACCTCACCACGCCGGAGGTCGGCGCCGTGCTCGACAAGGAGCTGGCCGACCGCGGCGTGAAGATCACGAGCATCGTCAACAACGCCGGATTCGCGACCCACGGTCCGTTCCGTGAGGAGGACCCGGCGCGGCTGCGGGCCGAGATCGCGGTCGACGTGACGAGCGTGGTCGACATCAGCCGTACGTTCATCGACCGTCTTGACGGCTTCCTCATCAACGTGGCCAGCGTCGCCGCGTATCAGGCCAACCCCACGATGGCCGTCTACGGCGCGACCAAGGCGTTCGTGCTGAGTTTCACCGAGGCCCTCTGGTACGAATCGCGTGGCACCGGGCTGCGCGTGTTCGCCCTGTCGCCCGGCGCCACCCAGACCGAGTTCTTCGACGTGGCCGGCAGCAGCGCCGACGGTGGTTCCCGCCGCATGACTCCCGCGCAGGTGGTCGACACGGCGTTCAGCGCGCTGTCACGACGTAACCCGCCACCCAGCGTGGTCGTCGGACGCGCCAACCGCTTCGCCGTGGCCGCGAGCCGGGTCCTGCTCAGCCGCCGCCGGTCCACCACCCTGATCGGTTCGATGATGCGCCGCTCGACCGCGGCGGCCTGACCGGCGTCCGGTGGTTGCGGAGCGACGGACCGGGGTGGGCCAGACCGACGTCCGGTGGCCGCGGAGCGACGGTCCCGGGTGGGCCTGACCGGCGTCTGGTGGCCGCGGAGTGACGGTCCCGGGTGGGCCTGACCGGCGTCTGGTGGCCGCGGAGTGACGGTCCGGGGTGTGGGCCTGACCGACGTCCGGTGGTTGCGGAGCGACGGTCCCGGGTGGGCCTGACCGGCGTCCGGTGGCCGCGGAGCGACGGTCCCGGGTGGGCCTGACCGGCGTTTGGTGGTTGCGGAGTCACGGTCCGGGTCGACATGGCCGGCGTCTACCGGGTATGCGCCCGCGTCGACGGCGCGGGTGGGCCTGACTGGCGTCCGGTGGCTGCGGAACGGCCGCCCGCGCGGGCAGGATGACAAGCATGGGTGAGGTCACGGACTACATCGCCGGAGTCGGCGAGCCGTCGCGGGCGATGCTCGAACGGCTCCGGGAACGCGTTGTCTCTCTGGTGCCCGACGCCGAAGAGGGGCGGAGCTACGGCATGGCCGCCCACCGGTACCGCGGCAAGCCACTGATCAGCGTCGTGGCGGCCAAGCACGGCAACTCGGTGTTCCCGTTCAGCGCCGACGTCGTCGCGGCGGTGGTGGCGGGACTCGACGGGTACGAGTCGACCAAGGGCGGAATCAAGTTCAGCGACGCCCAGCCGCTGCCCGACGACGCGTTCGACGGTCTCGTGACTGGCCGCCGCGACGAGATCGACGCCGGTCCGAAGAAGCGTTAGGTCTACAGCTCGTTGCAGGTGTTGCGGACGTCGTTGATGAGCTGGGCCACCCGGT
Organism: Paractinoplanes ovalisporus; assembly: GCF_016834655.1. Lineage (GTDB taxonomy): Bacteria > Actinomycetota > Actinomycetes > Mycobacteriales > Micromonosporaceae > Actinoplanes > Actinoplanes ovalisporus. The sequence continues at coordinate 2,151 of NZ_JAENHP010000001.1, read as the reverse complement.
CGACGTTGAACGTGACGTAGGCCTGCTGCACCTGTTGTGCCTGGGCCGCCAGCACCCGGTACTTCGCGTCACCCTGGCCTGCCGCCTGCGCGAGCGCGATGGCGCCGCCGACCTGGTAGGTGGTGAGCTCGGTGACGGTCTCGGGCTGCCACGAGTCGGGCACCCGCTCGAACACGCCGCACGCGGCCGCGGCGTCGTCGGAGGCGTCGCTGCCGCTGCTTCCGACGAACGAACTGGCCGCCCAGAAAATGCCGACGACCAGGGCTCCGACGAGAGCCCCGGCGCCACCGGCGAGCAGGATCGTCCGCGAGCCGCCCGTGGCCGGTGGCGGTGTTTCGGCTTGCGCGGCCTCCGGAGCGGGAACCGTGACCTGCTCCTGCCACGGCGTCTCGTCAGCGGGCTGTGCCGGTGGACCCCAGACCTCCCGAGCGGGCTCGACGACGTTCGGCGGTGGGACATGAGCGGGCTCAACGGCGTTCGACGGCGCACCCGCGCCCGGTGTGTCGGCCTGGAGCGGCGCACCCGCGCCCGGCGTGTCGGCGTGGGGCGATGCACCCGCGCCCGGCGTGTCGGCCCGGAGCGGCGCACCCGCTCCCGGCGTGTCGAGCTGGGGCGACGCACCCGCGCCCGGCGTGTCCAGCGCAGACGGCCGGTCGGAGCTCGGCGTGCCGGAACCCGGCGTGTCCTGATGAGGCGGCGGGACCGGAGCGGGCTGAGACTGCTCGGGCGGCTGCGGCGTCGTCATAGCCCGCAAGAATTCCATATCGCGCCGAACCAGGTCACTCCGCCACCGGAATCCGTTTCGTGTTCACTGGTCCCGGCGTGGCGCGGGTCCACGCGAGGGGGAGGCAAAGTGGCCGCGGTTCTGCTGCCGGCGGTGGCGCTCGGGTTCTTCGCCTTCCTGGCCGACCTGATCGACGGCCCCGCCGGCCAGGTCATGATCGCGCTGACCAGCAGTGGCTTCGCGTGGGGCCTGGCTGCGTTCCTGACGGGCCGAGCGACCAGCCGTGCGACCAGCCGTGCGGTCGGGCAAGCGGCCGGTGGAGTGACCGGGCAAGGGGCCGGTGGAGCGACTGGGCAAGGGGCCGGTGGAGCGACTGGGCAAGGGGCCGGTGGAGCGACTGGGCAAGGGGCCGGTGGAGCGACTGGGCAAGGGGCCGGTGGAGCGACTGGGCAAGCGGCCGGAGGAGCGACTAGGCAAGCGACCGAGCGAGCGACTGACGTGCGGTCCGAAGAGAGAGGCGCGCGGCCGGCGATGCTGCGGGCCACCGCGGTGCTGGCGGTCGCGACCCTCGTCTACTACGGGTTGGTGCTGGTCGGGACGAAGCGCTGGCTTGCGGGCGGCGCCGCCGACGGCCTGCGCGACGTCGCGTTCATGACCGGGGTGTGGCTGGTCGCTTCGCTCGTCGCCGGTCCGGTGTTCGGATACTTGGGACACCTCGTCCGGACGGCTCCCGCCATGAGCGCGGCCGTGGCGCTGGGCCTGGCCTGTGGCCTGCTCGCCAGCGAGGGCTGGTCTTCCGTCCAGGTTCCGCCGTGGCGGCTGCTCGCGCTGACCGACCCGTTCGCCAACGGTTACGTCGCCGCCCAGGCCGTACGGATCCAGCTCCCGCTCTTGGTCCTGGTCTGGCTGGCCACCGCCCACCGTCTTTGGCGTGCCTGGCCCTGCCTTCTGGGCGCCGCCGTCGTCGCGGGCTCGGTGGGCGTCCTGGCCTGGCGCCTGCTCGGCCGCGTCGCCCTGATGGCGGGATGAGATCGGGTGGTTGTGGTGGCGGGGCGACGGGTGGCTGTGGTGGCGCGCTGAGGCCGGGCGGTCGTGGTGGCGAGACGACGGCCGGCCGTGATGGCGCGACGAGGTCGGGTGGTTGTGGTGGCGGGGCGACGGCCGGCCGTGATGGCGCGACGAGGTCGGGTGGTTGTGGTGGCGCGACGAGGTGGGGTGGTTGTGGTGGCGGGGCGACGGGTGGCTGTGGTGGCGCGCTGAGGCCGGGCGGTCGTGGTGGCGAGACGACGGCTGGCCGTGGTGGCGCGACGAGGTCGGGTGGTTGTGGTGGCGGGGCGACGGCCGGCCGTGATGGCGCGACGAGGTCGGGTGGTTGTGGTGGCGCGACGAGGTGGGGTGGTTGTGGTGGCGGGGCGACGGGTGGCTGT
>NZ_JAENHP010000019.1 GCF_016834655.1 Paractinoplanes ovalisporus | reverse complement strand
CGATGCCGGTGACCACACACCGCCGTCCGATGCCGGTGACCACACACCGCCGTCCGATGCCGGTGACCACACACCGCCGTCCGATGCCGGTGACCACACACCGCCGTCCGATGCCGGTGACCACACACCGCCGTCCGATGCCGGTGACCACACAGCGCCGTCCGATGCCGGGCTGACGCCATCAGCCGCTGCCACGCGCGTGCCGCCCGCGGCCTCATCGAGCGCGACGGCTGGCCCGACACAACCGCCCGCGCAGCACCACAGCGCATTGCATGGACCGCGACGTCCGGAGACCAGCGCTCCCGAGGCGACCGGATCGGTGGCAGAAGCGGCGCGGGGCAGCAACGCCCGTGGAAATGCGGGGATCTGGCGGCGGCCGGTTGTGGCGGTGGCGCTCGGCAGTGGGTCGTCGTTGGCCGGGCTTGTGCTCACCGGGGCGGCGGCCTGGTTGCTCGTGCGGGCCTCCTCGCTGCCGCCGGTGCTGTCGCTGTCGACGGCTGTGGTGCTGGTGCGTGGGAGTGCTGTTGCGCGGCCGTTGCTTCGCTATCTCGAACGGCTTGTCGCGCACGATGTGGCGTTCGCGCGGCTCGGGGCCTGGCGGTCCCGGGTGTTCGCCGAGTTGATTCCGCGGGTCCCGGGGCCACGGCTGCGGCGGCGCGGGGACCTGCTCTCCAAAGTGGTCGATGACGTCGACGCCCGGGTGGACGGGCTGCTGCGGGGGCGGTTGCCGGCCCTCGTCGCGGCCGCGACCGTCGCCGTTGCCGGCTTTGCGGTTGGGCCGGCCAGTCCGGCGGCGCTGGTTCCGCTGGCCGTCGGAGTTGTGGTCGCGGGGATCGTCGCGTCGCGGGTGGCTGTTCGGCAGGCTCGGCGGGACGAGACGGCCACCGGGGAAGCTCGGGCCCGCCTCAAGGACGCCATGGTTGAAACGGTCGACGGGCTCGAAGACCTCGCGACCGGCGGTGCGGGGAACGACGTACCGTATCGGCGCAGCCGTGACCTGGTCCGGCTCGAAGCGAAAGCCGCCCACGCCGCGGGAAAGGCGACCGCGCTCGCGCATGTCGGCTGGGGTGTCGCCGTGGTCGGGGTCGCGCTCTCGGTCGGCGGGCTCAGCCCCGAGTGGGCGGCCGTGCTGCTGCTGACGACTGTGGTGCTCGGCGAGACCGTCCTCACGCTGCCCGACGCCGCCGTCGCCCGCTTCCGGGCCTACGCCGCCGAGCAGCGCCTCGCCGCCCTCACAACCGCCGAGCCGAGCGCCACTTTCACCGACGCCCACTCGCGAACCCAAGCGACAACCGGGCCTGGCGCGGTGGAAGTCACTGCGGGCATTCGGCTCAGTGATGTCACCGCGGGATGGGATCGGGCGGCGGCGCCGGCTCTCAACGGGCTGGATCTGTGGCTGCGGCCGGGTGAGAAGGTCGCGGTCGTCGGGCGGTCGGGCTCGGGGAAGTCCACATTGGCCGCCGTTGTGGCGCGCCTTCTGGATCCGTGGGAAGGCGAGCTCAGCCACGGCGAACTGCCCGAAGAACGGATCCGGGGCCGCATCGTTCTGGTCGGGGACGACACGGGGCACGTGTTCGCCTCGAGTGTTCGGGAGAACCTGCGCCTCGCGCGTCCGGCGGCGAGCGACCTCGAGCTGCGGGGCGTGCTCGACCGCGTACGGCTGGGAAGCTGGCTCGACGCCCTGCCGCAAGGAATGGACACGTGGCTGGGCAGCGGAGGCACCACGATGTCGGGCGGGCAGGCCCGGCGATTCGCGGTGGCGCGGGCGCTGCTCGCCGAGCCCGAGGTGCTGATCCTCGACGAGCCGACCGAAGGCCTCGACGAGGAGGTCGCCGAGGCGGTCATGGCCGACCTGCTCGACGCCGCCGGCGGGCGGACCGTGCTGCTGCTGACGCACCGGCGTGACGGGCTGCAGCGGGTCGACCGGATTCTGGAACTCAGCGCGGGGCGGCTAACGACTCCCGCAGGAAGTGCAGTTCCGGGGTGAGCAGGTCGGTGTCGGGCGGGATGTGGCTCGCCCCGGGGAGCGGCAGCACGGTGTGCGTCTTCCCGGCGGCGAGCAGGGCCGCGGACAGCCGCATGGTGTGCACGGGATAGACGTTGTCGTCGCTCAGGCCGTGGATCAGCATGAGCGGCCGCTCCAGCTTCGGCGCGTCGGCGATCAGAGAGTTTTCCTCGTACGTGGTGGGGTTGTCCGACGGCAGGCCCATGAACCGTTCCTGCCAGTGCGTGTCGTAGAGCCGCAGGTCGGTCACCGGCGCGCCGGCCACCGCGGCGTGGAACACGTCGGGGCGGCGCAACACGGCCAGGGCCGCCAGGTATCCGCCGGCCGACCAGCCACGGATGCCGACCCGGTCGAGGTCGAGTTCGGGGTAGAGCGCGGCCACCGTCTCGAGGGCCTCGATCTGATCGTCGAGCAGTTTCGTGGCCGAGCGGCCCGCGGCCTCGCGTTCCCAGCGCGGTCCCCGGCCGGGCGTGCCGCGTCCGTCCGCGACGATCACCGCGAACCCCTGGTCGGCGAACCACTGCGACACGTAGTACATCCGCCGGTCGGCCACGGCGATCTGCGCGCCCGGACCGCCGTACGGGTCCATCAGCACCGGCAGGCGTTCGCCGCGCTGCCACACGGACGGGAACAGCACCGCGGTCCGCAGTTCGAGACGGCCGGCCCGCACCAGCGAGACCTTGGGGACGACGGGCGACTTGACGGCGAGATCCCGTACGGTGCCTCCGGGCCATGTGGTTGTCGTCCGGTCGAGGGTCCCGGAGCTGATCACCGTCGTGCCGCCCGCGCGGAAACCCGTGTGCCAGCCGGGTTCGGTGGTCAGCCGGGTCAGCCCGTCCGCGGCCGACCACGTCCAGAGGTGCCGTTCGGTGGGTTCCGACGAGGCGGTGAACAGCACGGTGTCGCCGTCGACCGCGCACAACTCGGCGACCTGCAGTCCGGCCGGCGTGACGGGTTCGCCGTCGACGGTCAGGCGCCGGGTGTCGCCCCGGTCGGCGGTCCAGATCAAAGAGCCTTCCCGCGTACGCCGGGGGAAGCCGGGCACAATCGTCGTCCAACTCGGGTCGGTGGTCTCAGCCAGAACCCGGGTGCGGCCGGTTTCGGGCTCGACGGCCACGATGCGCAGCGTCCCCTGGGAACGGTTCTGCACCACGGCCATCAGACCGTGCGCGTCCCAGACCACGTCGACCAGATACTCGTACTCGTCCCAGTCGAAGTTGACCTTGACCGGCTCGCCCTCGCCCATGATCAGCAGCTCGACGATCGCGTTGGCCGTGCCCGCGACCGGGTAGCGGTGCGCGGTCGGCGGCTGGGACGGCTCGGCGGGGTCGCTGAGATACCAGACCTCGACCGGCGAGTTGTCGACGCGCGCGACCGCGAGCCGGCGGCCGTCGGGCGACCACCAGAACCCGCGGTGCCGCTCCATCGACTCGCCGGCGACGTGTTCGGCCAGCCCGTACGTCACCTCGCCGGCCTCGGGCGTCGCCAGCGCGCGGTCCCCGGTGCCGTCGACCCCGATCGTGCGCAGTTCACCGTCGTGCACGTAGGCGACCGTCGTCCCGTCCGGGCTCATCGTGGCGTCGAGCAGCGGAGTGCGGGCGGGCAGTTCGGTGCGGCGCCCGTCGGCCGTGTCGACCACGAAGAGCTTCTCGTCGGCCGTGAAGGCGACGAGGCGTACGGGGGAATCGGCACTGTAATCGGAGATGCCGGCCGACCGGTCCCGTGCCCGTTCCCGCCGGGCCCGCTCCGCCGCCGACATGACGGTTCCGTCGGCGGGCGCGTCCGGATCGACCAGCAGCTTCTCGTCCCCGGTGGCCAGGTCGAGACTGTAGAGCCGGCGTACGGCATCCTCGCCGCCCCCGCTGCGCAGGAAGAGCAGCCGTTTCCCGTCCGGCGCGACGACAAATCGTTGCGGACGCCCGAGCCGGAACCCTTGGGTCCGCGCGTACAGCCGGGGGAACGAGATCAGCATGTCGCTCTTCATACTCCGAATTGCCCCGGAACGATACGTCAGACCGCTACCGGGTTGGCGAGCATCTGCCGGTAGGCCCGCGGATGGACGATCGGAATCCCGTACTGGCGGGCCTTCTTCGCCTCGCCGGACATCGAGTCGGGGTCGGCCGCCACGAGCAGGCGCGTCTTCTTCGTGACGTTGCCGCCGACGTCAAACCCGGCATCCCGCGCTTCGGCTTCCCAGTCCTCCCTCGGCGGGTCCATCTTGCCGGTGAAGACGACCTGATCTCCCGTACGCAGGTGCCACCGCGCTCGTGGCGGAGCGACATCGCGGGCCTCAGCCAGCGCCTCGTCCACCGCATGTTCCGGCAGCCCGACCAGATGCGCGACGCCGGCCAGATCGCTCCGCTCGTCGGTGGTGAGAACGCCGTCCTCGAGCGCGATCGCGGCCAGCCCGGCCAGGTAGCGCCGGTGCACGACCTCGACATCCACGCGGGCCAGGCCGAGCATGGTGGCCGTCTCGACCAGCCCGTCGGCCTCACTCTCGGAAATGTGCCGGTCGAGCAGGGCCCGGTCGAGCATTCCCAGGTACGCATCGGCCTGCGGGTCGCGCAGCCGGGGCAGACGGTCGACGAGCCGGGTCAGAAAGTGCGGCTCGCGTGCCTCGGGCCGGCGCCGCGACACCGGGACGGCGAGTGCCGTCGGCAGAGCGGGCCACATCGCCCGAGCCGCCTGGTCGACGATCCGGTCCCAGGGTGGCGGCGCGCCCGCCGTACGCAGGAAGCAGGCCAGCAGATCAGCGGCGGCGCGGGCGTCGTGCAGGGCCGAGTGGGCCCGGTGCGGCGGAAGTCCGGCGGCCTCGCGGCATCCGTGCAGACTGCGGCTCGCGTGCGGGAGAAAGTGGCCGGCCAGACGCATCGTGCAGAGCCCGTGCTCGGCGCCGACCGGCACGTCGAACCCGAGGCGCCGGAACTCGGCGGCCAGGAACTGCGCATCGAAGGGCAGGTTGTGCGCCACGACGGCGTGCCCGCGCAGCCGCTCCGCGATGAGCCGTTCCGGCGGTGGCCGACCCTATGTAGAGTGCGTACATGGCTGAGCCCAGGATGACCGCTTCGGTGCTGAAAGTGCTGGCGGCGCTGCTGGCCGAGATGGGAGCGCAGCGCTATGGGCTTCAGCTGATGCAGGCCACCGGGCTGCCGAGCGGCACGCTCTATCCGATCCTGGCCCGGCTCGAGAAGGCCGGCTGGGTGGAGTCCCGCTGGGAAGAGATCGACCCGGTGGCGGAGGGCCGGCCGAGCCGCCGCTACTACGTGCTGACGGCCGACGGCGCCACCGCCGCTCGCCGTGAGGTGGAGGCCATGCAGCAGCAGATGTCCCGCGTGACCGGCATGCCGGGCCGAGCGCAGGAGGCGTGATGGGCGATTCATCCCGACCCGCTCGCGGCGCGGGAGCCGTGACCATGGGCCGTCCTGCCCGGCTCGCGGCATGGGAGGCGTGATGGTGGAACGACTCGCGCGGTTCGCGGTGCGGATGGCGGCTCGCCGGTGGCCGGCCGAACTCGCCGGGACCATGCGGGAGGAGTGGCTGGCCGAACTCGCGTACGTCCGTGGGGCCCGCGCGAAGCTGGCGTTCGCCGGGTCGCTGCTGGTGTCGCCCGCGCTGGACGGGCCGTCGTGGGCCGACCGGTTCGCGGGTCTTGGGCGGGCGGCCGGTGTGACGCTGGCGGCCGCCGTGGTGGCGAACCTCGCGCGCGGGTCGGGTGTGTTCGCTCCCCTGTTGCTTGTTCTGGCCGCCATCGTCCTCGCGGCGATCGGCCGTCGGGTGCGGGTCTCGGTCCCGCTGGTCGGCGCGGCGATGTTCGTCTTTCTCTTCGCCGGCAATCCCGTGCCGGTCATGCCGTTCATGGGTGCCGCCGACATCGCGCCGGCCATAGTCACCTGGGTGCTCGTCATGACCCTGCTTCAGCGAAGCCTCCGCCGCAACCAAAACCGGGACGAGGACCACGGCCGGATCCGGGGCCGAGGCGCGGAACCCGGCGGGGCCCGGGGTCGAGTCGCCGACCGCGAACGGAACCGGGGCTATGTCCGGACGGCGATCCTCGGCGGGTCGGCTGCGGTGATGCTGGCGACAATCGCCGGCTCCGCGCGCGCTGCCGCCGCGCTGGGCATCCCGGCCTGGACGGCGCCGGCCTGGTTTCCGCTCGCGCTGCTGCCGGGCGGAACGGTCACGTTCGGCCCCTACTTCGCCGACGGATCGGCCGCCTTCGGCAGTCTGCAGGCCGTCGGGCCGGCGTTCCACGCGTCCGACATCCTGCTCGCCAACGCCGCGGTGATGGCCGGCCCGCTCCTGCTGTGCACGGCTTTCCTGTTGCACCGAGGAGGCCGCCCCGGGCAACCCGCCGCCATCGAGCACGGGGTGCATCGCCATCAACCCGGCACCGACGCCTCGGCTCGGAAATCCCGACCCGGGTCGGCCGCAGTCCCCGCCCTGAGTCTGCGACCTCTCCCCCGGCTCGCCACGGACGCACTCGCGCGGCGCGCTTCGCGGCTTTCCCCGAGGCTGACGGGGTTGGCACGCCACGCCGCGAACACGGTCGCACTCGCCGGGCGTGATCTGCGTCTTCCGGCCGGGCTGGCGGCTGCGCTCGTCGCGTTGGCGGCCGGGCCGAAGCTGCCCGCCTCGTTCGACAGCGGGGACGCCGCGCTGCGGGCGATGGTGGACAACTCGGCGGCGTTCGGTTTCGGGTTCGTGGAGCATCCGGTGGGGCTCGGCGCGGTCGCGCTTCTGGCCGCCGTGCTGGTGATGCGGGCCGTCGGGGCGCGGGCGGCGAGCCGGTAACGGTCTCGACACGAGGGCTCGCTTCCAAGCCAGACCCTATGTAGAGTTTCGACTATGGGTAATCGACGGCTCTGGACGGTCACCGCGCTGGTTGCTGCGGCCACGGTGACGGCGGCGTTCTGGCGGCCGGCCGAGGCGCGCCTCACGGATCTCTCGGTCTATCTGGGCGCGGTCTCCGGTCTGGCCGACGGCGACAGCCTGTACGACTTCACCCGCGGCGCGGCGCCCTTCACCTACCCGCCGTTCGCGGCGCTCCTGTTCATGCCGCTGACCTGGCCCCCGATCCTGGTCGTGCAGGTGGCTTGGACCCTCGCGACCCTCGCCACGGTCGTGACCCTGGCCCACCTGGCCACCAAGCACGCGCGCCCGGCCCGAAAAGAGCCAACGATCGGAAGGGCCGCCGACACCGCGACGCCACAAACCAGCGAGAGCACCATGCGAGACGCCACCTGCGGACGGCGACAACTAGACGACGCCGCCACCGACGCCACGCACCACCTCAACCACAAGCGGCGAACGCACGAGAGAGAAGACGACGCGGCCGTCAAAGCCGGGCGGGGCGTGTGGGGCGGGGTGGCGGGGGCGGCGCTCCTGCTGACGCTCTCGGCGCCGGTCTCGTCGGATGTCAAGTACGGGCAGGTCAGCCTGTTTCTGGCGGCACTGGTCGTGGTGGATGTGCTGGCTCTCCGCCGTACGGGAGGGAACGGGGTTTTGCTCGGAATGGCGGCCGCCGTCAAGCTCACGCCACTCATCTTCATTCCGCTGCTCTGGTTCTCGGGGCGCAGACGGGCGGCGGTCGTCGCGGTGGGCACGTTTGCCGGATGCGCGGCTCTGGGGGCGATCGCGTTGCCGGGGGATTCGTGGCGGTTCTGGGGCGGCGAGGGATTTCAGGTGAGCCGCCTGGGCTATGTCACGGGGGTCGGCAACCAGTCGTTCAACGGGGCGTTGATGCGGCTCGACGTTCCGGAGCACGCGCGTACGGTGCTGGTTCTCGTGATCGGCGGGGCCGTTGCGGTGGCGGCGCTGCTGCGGGGCGTACGGCTGGCAAAGGACGGCAACTGGCTGGGCGCCGTCATCGTCGTGGGAGCGGCCAGCGTGGTGCTGTCGCCCGTCTCGTGGACGCATCACCAGATCTGGCTGGTGCTCGCCGCCCTGCTGCCGGTCGACGGGCCGGGCTGGGCGCGGCTGGCCTGGCCGATCACCGTACTGGCCCTGATGATCCTGCCGGTGACCGCGCTCGAACCGTTGAGCGAGTCGCGTCTGCTGCTGGCCGTCGCGGTGGCGGCGCTGGTGCCGTTGCGAACTATGCGGTCGCCGGACGCTGCGCGGGAATCGGCACCCCGCTCACCGCAGCCGGCGGCCGCAGGGCGGTGACTGTCGCATACCCCTCGGCCAGCAGCGCCAGGTCGGTGCCGGGGACCATGGGTTCGTCGACGCGCTCGATCGCCGTACGGACGAAGCCCTCCCCGGCCTCGGCGATCGCCAGACCGGCCTGACCGAACCACGCCAGCGAGGCCTCCCGCAGCTCGGCCACCGCGGGCCGGTCGGGCACGTTCACGTTGAGCACCGTGCCGGCCGGCGCCGCGATCAGCGAGTCCATCAGGGTCATGGCCGTCGTGGCCGCGGTCTCCCAGTGCAGCACGTCGTCGGAGGGCAGCACGATCGCGTTGCCGCCGCTCGCGACCGAGCCCGGGACCAGCGGGTTGAGCACGTCGAGGGAGACCGCCATGGCCCGCATCCCGTTGTTGGCCGCGGTCAGGGCCGCCCCGACGGTCGCCGAGTGCAGCACCGCCCGGCCCGCGTTGGCGCCACGGTTGATTCCCGAGAGCACCAGATCGGGCGGCGGCCCGAAGGCGCCCAGAGAGGCCAGGACCACGATGTACGCCGGTGAGGCGGCCACGCCGTATGCCGACAAGCCCGAAATGTCGGCGCGGCGGACCACGATCTGCCCATCCGACACGACCGCCGAGAGGGCCGCGCTCATCCCGCTGGCCTCGTCCTGCGGGGCCGCGACAACCACGTCATATCGGGAGGCCGCAGCCAGCGCCAGCGCCCGGATCCCCGGCGCACCGATCCCGTCGTCGTTCGTGACCAGCACCCTCATCGCGGCTCGATCCGCACGCGACTCATCAACTCCCGCACTGCCTCGCCCCTCCCGGTCCCCAATCCGTGCCGCGTCACGTTCAACGCTCCGGCGGCCGACCCCGTACGGAAAGCTTCGTCGAGAGAACCCCCGCGCGCGAGCACCGATACCACTCCCGCGGTCATCGAATCCCCCGCGCCGCGGTGCTCGTTCACCCGGAGCGGTGGCGGATGCACCTCGCACTCGTGCCCGTCGTAGAGTGCCAGCGCCGGATCGCCGGCCCGGCTGATCAGCACCGCCTCGACCCCGCGGTCCAACAGCGCCCGCCCGGCTTCCAGCAGCGCGTCGACGCTGTCGTCCTTGGCCAGCCCGTCGTCGATCAGCTCCTCGTGGCTGACCTTCACCACGGCCACCCCGCCTTCCAGTACGGCGGAAAGGTAGTCCCCGGACAAGTCGGCCACCACCTTCACGCCGTTGGCGGTGAGGTCCGCGGCCAGCCGCTCGTACAGCGCGGGGGCGACCACCGACGGCCCGTGCGGTCCACTGAGGACGGCCACCGACGAGCGCAGCCCCTCGATCAGCGCCATGTTGTGCAGCTCGTCCAAGTCGTGGCGTTCCAGGGGCTCCCCCGGATGTTCGGCCACCTGCTCGCGTTTCCCCTCACGCCGGTCGTGCACGTACCACCCGGTCGCCGAACGCCCCGGCAACGCGCGGACGTCGAACTCCTCCTGCGCGAGCAGGGTCTCGACGAGCGAGCCCGGTTCGCCGCCGAGGGCCGCGCACAGGGTCACCGGCACGCCCAGGGCCGAGATCATGCGCGCCTGCCATACGCCCTGCCCGCCCGGATGGACGTGCAGTTGTGGCTCGGCGTTGTGCTTCTCGATAGTCACGGTCAGGATCGGCGCGGGGGCAAAAACCATCACCCGGTCGGTCATGATTCCCTCATACCCACCCGGGGGCGGTTCAAGCCGCAACTGTTTCCAGCCGGTCCGGGGGCATGGGGCGGCCGAAGTGGTAGCCCTGCAACAGGTCGAAGCCCGCACCGGCCAGAATGTCGGCGGTCGCCTGGTCCTCGACACCCTCGGCGACCAGCGTCAGCCCGAGTCCGCGGGCCATGGCTGCCACCGCGTCCACGATGGCGCGGTCCCGGTCGTGGTGGATCCGCTGCACGAACGCGCGGTCCAGCTTGAGCTCGTCGAGCGGCAGCTGGGTGAGCAGGGCCAGCGACGTGTACCCGGCCCCGAAGTCGTCCACCGCCACCCGTACGCCCTGCTCGCGCAGCCGTCGCAGGCGTTCCGCGCTCTCTTCGGGACGGGTCATGACCGCGCTCTCGGTGATCTCGACGATCAGCGAACGGCCCGGCAGGCCGTGCCAGGCGAGCAGGCCCCGGATCACCTCGACGATCCGGTCCTGGGCCAGCACCGGCGCGGGCAGGTTGACCGCGACCGGCACCGGACGGCCGGCGTGGTGCCAGCGCGCGGCCTGCCCGATCGCATCGGCCAGGATCCGGTCGGTCAGCGGGTTGATGACTTCGGAGCGTTCGGCGCCGGGCACGAAGACTCCCGGCAGCAGCAGTCCGTGGCGAGGATGACGCCAGCGCACGAGGGCTTCCAACGAGCGGGTTTCCCCCGTACGGGCATCGACCAGCCTTTGATAGTGCAACTCCAGCTGGCCCTGGTCGACGGCGGCGCGCAGCTCGGACTGGAGGCGCAGGTCGATGCCCTGTTCCGCGGCGAACTCGGGCCGCCACACCTCGACGGCGGTGCGGTGGCGCTTGGCCGCGTACATGGCCGTGTCGGCGCCGGCGAGCAGATCCGAGAGCGTGCGCCGCCCGGCCGCCGTGCGGGCGATGCCCAGTGACGCCTCCACGGTGATCGGCACGCCCGCCACCACGAACGGCCCCTGAATCGCGCGCAGCAGCCGCCGGCCGAGCCCGGTCAGGTAGTCGCCGGAGCCGTCGCCCAGGTTGTCGGTCAGCACCACGAACTCGTCACCGCCGAGCCGGAACGTGTGAGCCGGACCGAGCGCCTCCGCGACCTTGCCCAGAAGCTGGTCGCCGCGGGAGTGGCCGAGCGAGTCGTTGATCTCCTTGAACCGGTCGAGGTCGATGAGCAGCAACGCCACCTGCCGTCCCGCGTCGAGCATCGCGCCCGCGGTCTCGGTCAGCATCCGCCGGTTGCCGAGCCCGGTCAGCGCGTCCCGCAGGGCCAGGGACTCGTACTGCCGGCTGAGATGCTCGACCAGCGGCCCCACCGGCGCGATGCCGAGCCGGCCACCACCCAGCTCGACCACAACCGGGGTGCCGCGGTCGGGCGCCGGGCGGGCCAGGCAGGCGCGGGCGGCATCGTCCCAGGGCATGGCGGCCGGCAGAACCAGGGCCGACGCCCCGAGCAGCACCCGCACCGGCCGGTGGAAGAGCAGCGCCCGCCCATAGCCGAGGCGGCCGGCCAGGAACGTTTCGAGCTGCGGCCGGTCGAGCACGAACAGCCGCCCCGCGTCCGACGCGACCAGCCCGATCGACTCGGGGTGCGTACGCAGCAACGCCTCGATCACACCGACCTCGGTGTCCGCGCTGATCACCGATACCGGCGTGGCGAGTGCGCCCAGCGCCGGTGCCTCCGTCATCGCTCCGCAAGGCTACGCGGCAAGTTCGTCGATTCCCGCCCCGGAAACCAAATGTTCACTCAGCCCGTTTCGCCCGATCCGCCGCCCTGGTTGTCGTCGCGCGCAGTTTCGTCGCGCGCGGCCTGGCGCTCACGCCGGTTCGTCGCTCCCCGGCTCGTCACGCGCGGTCCGGTCACGGGCCGGCTCGTCACGCGCGGTCCGGTCACGGGCCGGCTCGTCACGCGCGGTCCGGTCACGGGCCGGCTCGTCACGCGCGGTCCGGTCACGGGCCGGCTCGTCACGCGCGGTCCGGTCGCGCGCCGGCTCGTCGATGCGGGTCAGGCGCAGGTAGCGGCGACCGGCCGCATGCACCGCTCCCCGAGGCTCGACGCGCAGCCGGACGGTAGCGCCCGGTCCCAGATGGACGGGCACAGCCTCACTGCCGGTCCAGTCGAGCCGGGCGCGCACGGTGTGGGTGCCGGGCGGCAGAGCCAGCGACAGCTCACGCCCACAGCGCACGGCCCCTTTGACGGCGCCGTCGACGACGATCTCGTACGCCCGGGCCCGGTCGAACCAGTGCCCCGAGGGCCGCTCGACGGTAAGCGTAGCGATGACGGTCATACCAACGATCCTGCCACCGGACCGCCACCCGCGCAGCGCGAGAAACCCCGCCTGACCCCCAACCAGCCATACCCCACCGCACCACAGGGGGCTGGCCAAAAAATACGCCGCACAAAAGGGACGAACCCAGTTATCCACATGCCAACCGCTGTGATTCGCCAGACAGCCCCCGGAAGGGCTAGTCGGTCAGCAGCTTGCGGACGGCACGCTCGCTGTCGGACTTCACGACCTCGCCCTCCTCGTAGGCCTCGATGACCCGCGGGTCGACGTAGGAAGCGCGCGCCACCGCCGGCGTGTTGCCCAGCAGGTCGGCCACCTCCTTCATCGCGTGCGACACGGCCCGGCGCCGCTTGGCCTCGGTCGGCTGCGGTCCGGCCTTGGCCAGAGACCGCGCCGCCGAGACCGTGCCGTGCCACGTACGGAAATCCTTGGCCGTCATCTGTTCCCCGCTGATCGCGCGCAGATACTCGTTGATGTCGTCGGCGTGGATCTCCCGCCAGCGCCGCGCCGACCGGTCGTAACAGGCGAACAAGCGCTCCGAACCCCGGCGCCGCCGCTTCAGGTCGCGCAGGACCTGGCACACCTCGCCGTCGCCGACCGTGCCGGAGTGGGAGACGCCCGACTTGCCCTCGAACTCCAGCAGCACGCACCCACCCCGGGTGCTCACGTGGGACGGACGCAGCGTGGACAGGCCGAACGACGGGTCGTCCTCGCGTACGGCGTACTGGTCGCTGCCGATCCGGAACATGCCCATGTCGAGCAGCCGTACGATCGCCGCCAGCACCCGCTCCCGGGTGAGTCCCCGGCCGGCCAGGTCGTCGCGGAGCCGGTCGCGGATCTTCGGCAGTCGCGCCGCCACTTCGAGGGCGTGGTCGAACTTCTTCTCGTCCCGGGCCGTGCGCCATTCGTCGTGGTAGCGGTACTGCTTGCGCCCGGCCGCGTCGACCCCGGTGGCCTGGATGTGCCCGCGGGGATCGGCCGAGATCCACACGTCGGTCCAGGCCGGCGGCAGGACCAGCGCCTTGATCCGCTCGACCTCCTCCGCGGAGTCGAGACGGGAGCCGTCGGTGTCGCGGTACGTGAATCCCTTGCCCGACCGCTGCCGCGTGTAGCCGGGCTTGCTCAGGTCAGACCGTCGCAGGCGCACCGGTCACCTCACGGACGGCGTCCAGGACCTCGTCGGGTGAGACGGCCAGCAACGCCGGATGGACGCCGGGCCGCGGGCTGTCCCCGGGTTCGCTGCGGGTGCCGTGCCAGATCGCATGGTGCTGCGGCCGGTCGGGCGGCCCCCACCTCGCCGGCGACATCGGGCCGAACAAGATCACCGAGGGCGTACGGTAGGCCGACGCGAGATGGGCGATGCCGGTGTCTCCGCTGATCACGACCCGGGCGTGCGCGACCAGGCCGGCGAGCTCACCCAGCCCGGTCCGCGGCACGGCCGACTCGTCGAGGCCGGCGCGGGTGGCGACCCGTACGGCAAGCTCTCTCTCGGATTCGGAGCCGGTGATCAGCACGCGGTGGCCCCAGGCGTGCAGCCGGCGGGCCACCGCCGCGAACCGGTCGACCGGCCAGCGACGCGACGGCGACTTGGCCCCGGGATGCACAAGAGAGAAGCCGGTACGCACAAGAGAAACGCCAGGAGGCGCAAGCGAAACGCGAGGTTGCGCGAGAGAAACGCCAGAACGCACACGAGAGTCGCCAGAAGAAGCGGAAAGGGGCGATAAAAGCGAAATGTCGGAATCGTCAACGACGACACCGTGGAAGCGCAACAACCGACCCCATCGACGCACTTCGTGCTCCCCATCATCCCAGGCAGGACCGTCCAGGTGCCCGGCCGGGGCGCAGGCAAACGCCCACAACCGATCAGGTGACCCCGCCTGGAGAAGCCGGTGCGACTCCGGCCCCGACCCGTGCAGGTTGACCGCCAGCGAAGCGTGCGGCAGCACCACCGGAGAGAGCCCCGAGACCGGAACAATCCGATCCACGCCGCCGATCAGGGAGACCAGCGGCGTCAACCAGGAAGGCGTAGCGAGCGCCAAGGTCTCGCCGGGAAAGGCGGCCCGGATCCCGCGCAGGGCGGGCACCGCGGTCAGCAGGTCACCCACCCCGAGCGCGCGCAGGACCAGGATCACGGGTACGACGTCTCCGTCTCGGCCGCGATCACCAGCTCCCGGACGGCACACCCGCGCGGTTGCCCGAGCGCGAACATGATCGCCCCGGCCACGTGGGCGGGGTCGTTGAGGATCGCGTCCGGCCCCGGCTTGTACTGTGCGTCCCGGTCGTCGAAGAATTTCGTCCGCATCCCGCCCGGGATCACCAGCGTCACATTGACCTCGCCGGCCAGCTCGGCCGAGAGCGCCCGGGTGAACCCGACGACGCCGAACTTGGCCGCGCAGTACGCGGTGGCGTCGCTGACCGCCTTGATGCCCAGCGTGGACGCGACGGTGACGATGCCGCCGTGCGACTCCTTGAGCGCCGGGATCGCGGCCCGGATCACGGCCGCGGTGGCGAGCAGGTCGATGGTGACGATCCGGTCCCAGGTCTCCCCCGGGATGTCGGCCAGCGCGCCCGGCACGTCCATGCCGGCCGCCGTGACGACGCCGTCGATGCTGCCGCCGGCCTCGGCGATCGCGCGCCGGGTGGCCTCCTCGGCCGCGCGGGTGTCGGCCAGGTCGCACTCGATCCACGGCACGCCGTCCGCGGGTTGCTGCCGGTCGATGACGTACGGGCGTCCGCCGGCCTTGATGACGGCGTCGACCACGGCCGCGCCGAGCCCGCTCGAACCGCCGGTGACGATCACTGCATCCATGTCTGTGTCTACCTCCGGGAAGAAGCCGCGGCGATGGTGCTTGTCGTTGAACGCCCGTCCAGATAGGGCACGATCACGGTCTGCCCGCCCCAGCTCTCGACGAGTTCGGTCTCGGGCAGGGAGTCGTAGTCGCCGCCCTTGACCCAGACGTCGGGGCGCAGCCGGGTGAGCACGGCCTCGGGTGTCGGCTCGTCGAAGACCACGACGGCGTCGACACAGTCCAGGGCGGCGAGCAGCCGGCTACGGTCGGCCTGCGGGTTGATCGGGCGTCCGGGGCCCTTCAGACCGCGTACGGAATCGTCGCTGTTGAGACAGACGATCAGGCAGTCGCCGAGTTTGCGGGCGGCGCGCAGGGTCGCCAGATGACCGACGTGCAGCAGGTCGAAGCAGCCGCCGGTCGCCACCACCGTGCCGCCGCGCTCGCGCGCCCGGGCCACGATCTCGCGCACGTCACGGCCTCGGTCGACCGGGGGCGAGTCCGCCTGGAGGGGAGAGGCCACGTACGCCGAAGCCGCCGCAACCGCCTCCTGCACGGCCTCGGAGACCAGCGCCCCACGGGCCAGCGCGAGCGCCGCCGTGGCCGCGAACCGGTCACCGGCCCCACAGGTGTCGCCATCCGAGACGAAGGGCGCCGCCACCACGAGCGGCGTCGGGCCGTTGTGGCAGAGCACGGCCCCGTCGGCGCCACACGTGACCGCCACCGCCCCGGCCTGCCACCGCTGCCGCAGGGCGTGACCGCCACGCTGCGCGGTGACCAGGGTCGTGCCGTCGCCCACGTCGCCGGTCAGACGGCCGACCTCGGCCAGGTTGGGGGTCACGAGCCGGGCGCCCGGCACCGGCGGCGGCCCGTTGGGGTGCGGGTCCCAGACGATCGGCGCCTTGGCCGCGCCGAGCGCGTGCCGGACCGCCGGGTGCCGAGCCACACCTCGTCCGTAGTCGCTGACCAGGATCGCGGTGGCATCGCGGAGCACGTCGAGCGCGGCCTCGGGGGCTTCGCCGGGCGCTTGTGGTTCTCCCCCGCGGTCGAGGCGCAGCAACACCTGACCGCCGGCCCGCAGACGTACCTTCTCGGGGGTCGCCCCGGGCAGCGGCAGCGCGTAGACCTTCACTCCGGCCTCGGCCAGCAGCCGGCGCAGGGCAGCGCCCCCGGCGTCGTCCGCCAGGGCCGTGACCAGCGCGACCTCCTGCCCCGACCGC
Organism: Paractinoplanes ovalisporus; assembly: GCF_016834655.1. Classification (GTDB taxonomy): domain Bacteria; phylum Actinomycetota; class Actinomycetes; order Mycobacteriales; family Micromonosporaceae; genus Actinoplanes; species Actinoplanes ovalisporus. The sequence continues at coordinate 181,835 of NZ_JAENHP010000019.1, read as the reverse complement.
GCGACGAGCAGGGCGGCCAGGCCCGCTCCGCCCGGGCGTTCGGTCACCCGCTCCTCGTCGAGCACGGGCGCCGGGGCGTCCGGGGCGATGCGCCGTACGCTGCCGTCGACGTCCCGGTCGAGCAGGGTGTCGCCGACGATGACCAGCCTCATACTCCGACCTCCACCTTGAGATCCGCGAAAGGGGCGGCGAGCACCGCCGGCAGCGCCTGGTCGAGGTATTCGCACATCAGGTGGACCGCCACCAGATGGAGCTCCTGCACGACCTGGCTCTCCGGCGACGGGCAGCGCAGCGCCTCGTCGCAGGCGTCGGCCAGCGGGCCGTCGGGCCCGGTCATGGCCCAGGTGCGCAGGCCGCACTCCTTGGCGGCCCGCACGGCGGCCAGCAGGTTGGGGCTGCGGCCACTGGTCGACAGCGCGATCAGCACGTCGCCGGGGCGGCCGTGCGCGCGGACCTGCCGGGCGAAGACCTCGTCGAAGCCGTAGTCGTTGCCGATCGCGGTGACGGTCGACGAGTCCGGGGTGAGCGCGATCGCCGACAGGGGCCTGCGTTCGTCGCGGAGCCGCCCGACGAGCTCGGCCGCGAGGTGCTGGGCCTCGGCCGCGCTGCCACCGTTGCCGGCCACCAGCAGACGCCCGCCCTGGCCGAGGTGCCAGGCGAGGCCGGCGCCCCAGCGGCTGAGCCGTTCGGCCTCGGCGCGGAACGGGATGATCGCCGCGGCCAGCGCGGTCAGATGGGCATCGGTCAGTGCGGCCATCAGGCGACGACCTCCGGGGTGTTGGCGGCGACTCCCGCATAGACGTCGGCCAGCCGCTCGGCGATGCGGGGCCAGGCATAGGTGAACTCGATCCGGTCGGCGGCGGCGGCCGCATAGCCGAGCCGGCGCATGTCGTCGCCGGCCAGCTTGCGCAGGGCCGTGCTGAGGCGGGCCGGATCGCGCGGGGGCACGAGGTCGCCGGTCACGCCGTCGACCACGGTGTCGGCCAGACCGCCGACGCCGGTCGCGACGACCGGGACACCGCAGGCCATCGCTTCCAGCACGGTCAGGCCGAACGGCTCGTACCAGGGTGTGGCGGCGAGCAGGTCGGCCGAGCGGTACCACTGCGGCATCTCGTGCGCCGGCACGGCGCCGGCGAGCACCACCCGGTCGGCCACACGGCTCGCCTCGGCCAGGCGGCGCAGCTTACGGGCGTACGGGTCGCCGTCGAGGTCGCCGTCGGGCGGGCCGCCGACCACCACCAGTTCGGCGTTGCGGACCGCGGGCAGGGCCCGGATCAGGTCCTCGACGCCCTTGCGCTCGACCAGCCGCGCGACGGTCAGGATGCGGGTCCGGTCCGGGTCGCGCGGCACGGCCGGACCGTCCGGCCGGAACCGTTCGACGTTGACCCCCGAGGGGACCAGGGTCATCCGCGTGCGGGGGATGCCGAGCCGGGTCAGCTCGCGGATCTCGTCGTGGCATTGCACGATCACCCGGTCGACGGTCCGGCCCAGCTCCCGCTCGTAGGCGACGCGGTGCGGCGGGCTGGTGTCGGCCCGCCCCTGGTGACGGCGTTTGACCGAGCCGAGCGCGTGATAGGTCTGCACGACCGGCACGTCGCAGCGGCGTCCGGCCGTGACCGCGGCCAGCCCGCTCATCCAGAAGTGGGCGTGGGCGACGTCCGGCTTCCATTCCGTACGCCAGTCCTCGGCCAGCCGGTCCGCGAAAGCACCCATGTACGGCAGCAGCTCATCCTTGGGCAGGGCGGACGCCGGCCCGGCGGGCACGTGCACGACGTCGCCGAACCCGGTCGGTGTCACGTCCGGCTGGTCGGGGCTGTCCCGGCGCGTGTACACGCGGACCTGGTGCCCGGCCGCCGCCAGCGCCCCGGCCAGCTCGGCCACGTGGGTGTTCTGCCCGCCCGCGTCGACGCCGCCGAGGGCGGCCAGCGGGCTGGCGTGTTCCGAGATCATCGCGATGCGCATGTTTCCTCCTCGAGCAGGCGGTCCCAGTCCGCGAGGAACCGGTCCAGCCCGTAGCGGGCGAGGGCGACCTGGCGGGCCCGGGCGCCGAGGCTGCGGGCCGCGGCGTCGTCCTCGAGCAACCAGTGCGCGGCCTCGACGAGAGTGCTGACGCGGGTGTCGAGCACCCCGGCGTCCGGCGGCACGGCCACGACCGCCTCGGTGGTGGCCAGGCCGATGACCGGCATGCCCATCTGCATGGCCTCGATCAGGCTCAGCCCGAGCGAGGTCCAGCGGCACAGGTGCAGGTAGGCGCGGCGACGCGCGACCTGGGTGTGCATCTCGTGCTGGGGCGGGTCGTCGTGGGCGGTGACACCGTCCAGGCCCCGCACACCCATCCCGAAGACGTCCAGGGGCGCCACGCCGGCGAACCGCGGGAACAGGTCGGTGCCGGTGACGCGCTGACGCCGTACGGGCTCGTTGGTCACCACCGCCAGGCGGCTCAGCTCGCCCGTCCAGCGCGCCCGGGGCTCGACGATGCCGTGCTCGATCACCGTGGTCCGGGTGCCGCCGTTGTCCCACATCAGCTCGTTGAAGTCGGTGACGTGGGCGATCACGAGGTCGTCGCGGCCGGCCATCGGGTGGCGGCTGTCGGGCACGTCGCCCTTGGGCGTGTTGTGCTCCACATAGATCACGGGCACGCCGCGGGGCACCAGGTCGAGTTCTTCGGGCCGCTGGACGATCGCCACGTCGGCGTCGACGATCCGGTCCAGCGGCAGCTCCTCGGCGGAGGCGGGCCAGTCGAAGGTGCGGGCCCGGCCGCGGCCCCATTCGTCGCGGGCGTCGTTGACGGGAATCAGGTAGCGGTGCTTGCCCTGAACGAACGACGTCGTCCAGGAACCGTGCACGTGCCAGAGCAGGATGTTCACGCGGCGGCCTCGGTTGTCTCGGCGGGGGTGGCGAGCCGGGCGACGGCGGTGACCACCGCGGCCGGCTCGACGGTGGACAGGCAGGGGTGGCCGTCGACCGGACAGGTCGTGGCCCGGGTGTCCCGGCAGGGCGCGGCGGCATCGCCGAGGCGCACGGTGGGGACGCGGTAGGGGCCCCACCGGCCGTACGGGACGGTCGGGGCGTAGAGGCTGACGACAGGGGTGCCGACGGCGGCGGCAAGGTGGGCCGGCCCGGTGTTGGCGACGACCACCGCCGTCGCGCCGGCCAGAATTCCGGTGAGCTCGGCCATGGAGGTGCGCCCGGCCGTCTCGCCCGAGTTCCCGGCCACGTACGCGGCCAGGTGGTGCTCGCCGGGACCGGCGGTGACCAGCACGCGGTGGCCGGCGGCGGTGAGCGCGGCGACGATCGCGCGCATCGTGCCGGGCGGACAGGCCCGGGCCTCGCAGCTGGCCCCCGGGTGGACGACGACGTAGCGACCGGGCCCGGCGTGGACCGCGCCGGTGACGCGCAGCCGCCCGTCGTCGCCCGCGGGCAGGGCGAACCCCGCGGCCGCGGCGACGCTGCGGGCCCGTTCGGGTTCGGGCAGGTCGTCCGGCACACGGTGCCGGACGTCGAGCAACGAGCCCGGGTAGTCCTCGCTGATCGCGGTGATCCGGCCGATCCCGGCCATCCGCATCAGCAGCGCGAGCGGCAGCGCCGACTGGTGGAACGAGGTGAAGACGACCGCCTCGCCGGCGCCGGTGCCGCGCAGCCGCTCGGTGAGCGCGGCGATGTCCGGCGGGTCGACCGGGCCGGGTTGCGGGTCGATCCAGGGCAGCCGCCATTCGACGATCTCGTCGACGCCCGGCAGCAGCTCGGCGGCGGACCGGCCGCGCGGCCCGCACAGCAGGACGACCCGGTCGGCGCCGGCCGCGACGGCCCGGACGGCGGGCCCGGTGACCAGCACGTCCCCGGCCGAGTCGGACCGGACCACCAGCACGGTCCCGCCCCTGGCCCGGACCGGCGCCTGCTGCAGGCGCACCCGCCGCAGGATCAGGTCGGCCGCTTCGGTCAGCGTGCCCGCCACCACCGGCGCGGCGGCGACCTCGCCGGGCAGCGTCACCGGGGTGGGAACGAGGATCGCGGCGGCGCCGGCGGCCTGGGCGGCCTCGACGTCACGGCCGATGTCGCCGACCATCACACACCGGGCGGGGGTGGTTCCCAGGGCCTCGGCCGCGGCCTCGACCAGGCCGGGGGCGGGCTTGCGGCAACGGCAGCCGGCGGTGTCGTCGTGCGGGCAGAACTGCCACGTGTCGAACGGGCCCAGCAGCTCGCCGACCCGGCGGTGGACGGCCTGCAGCTGGGCCGCATCAAAACGGCCGCGGGCCAGGCCGGACTGGTTGGTGACCACGCCCACGCGCAGCCCGGCGGCGCGCAGCCGGTCCAGGGCCTCGCGGGCGCCGGGCATGGGCTCGACCTTCGCCGGGTCCCCGTTGTAGGGCACGTCCACGATCAGGGTGCCGTCCCGGTCGAACAGGACGGCGTCGAAGAGCCTGCTCATGCCGTACGCCACTTCCACCAGCCGCGCAGCCAGTGCCAGGTGGCCACGGGCGGGATGACGGCGCTGGTCGCCAGCATGGTGGCGACCTCGCGGGCGTCGCGCGGGCCGGGCCCGATGCGGGCGGCGGCGAACTCCGCGGTCCCGGCCGCCCAGACCAGCCCGGCGGCGGCAGCCGGGACGGGCCGGCGGCAAGCGGCGAGCGCCAGAGCGGTCAGGCCGGCCGCCGTGACGGCCACGTGCCGGGGCCGGCGGCCGGGCGGGATGTCGAGCAGTTCCCGCCAGCGCCGGCCGTAGAGACGGCGCAGCAGGGCGTCGTCCGCGTTGCCACGCTGGGTGCGCACACTGACCCAGGGGCTCTCGGGGCGCACCGGGTGGGTGATCCGGCGTCGGCCGTGGGTCAGCTTCCACCCCTGCTTGCGTACGCGGAAAGCCAGCTCCGCATCCTCGCGGAAGGCCCTCGGCAGACGCTCGTCGAAGCCTCCGCACCGTTCCAGCGCGGCGCGCCGGTATGCCATGTCGGCCGTGATCCACGCGCCCTCGGCGAGACCGGCCGTGACCCGCTCCCAGTCGGTCGGGCGGCGGCCCTCGGGCCGCGGCACCCGCACCACACCCTGGACGCCGCCGACGTCGTCCCCGGCCCCGGCCAGGTCCGCGGCGAGTTGACCAGCCCAATCGCGGTCGGGCACGACGTCGTCGTCGAGGAACGCGACCCACTCGTTGCCGGCGACCCGCCAGCCGTCGTTACGCGCGGCGGCCGGCCCGTGGGCGCGACCGGCGATCACCCGGACGCCGTCGGGGACCGGGAGTGGGCGGGCCTGGTCGGGGCGGTCGTCCACGACCAGCACCTCGAGCCCGGGCCCGGCCGGCACGCGGGCCAGCAGGTCGAGCAGGCTCAGCCGGCCGAGCGTGGGCACGACGACGGTGATGCTCACGCGGTGAACGCCTTCGCCCGGTGCACCGCGAACGGGCCGATCGCGAGCAGGTCGACCGGCGCCGACCCGAACAGCTCCATCGCCTCCCGCGGCGTGTCCACCATCGGGCGACCGGCCGTGTTGAGCGACGTGTTGACGACCACCGGCAGGCCGCTGAGCCGTTCGAACTCGGCCAGCATCTCGGCCACCAGGGGCTCAGTGCCGGTGTGGACGGTCTGCACGCGGGCGGTGCCGTCGACGTGGGTGACGGCCGGGATGCGGTCCTTCCACTCCGGCTTCACCCGGTGCACGAAGAGCATGTACGGGCTCGGGTAGACGCCCTCGAAGATGTCGCCGAACCGCTCGGCCCGCACCATGGGAGCGATCGGGCGGAACTGCTCGCGGCCCTTCACGTTGTTCATGCGTGTCTGGGTGTCCGGGTCGCCGGGGTGGGCGAGCAGCGAGCGGTGGCCGAGCGCGCGCGGGCCGTACTCGCTGCGGCCCTGATACCAGGCGACGATGCCGTTGCCGGCGAGCACCCGGGCGGCCTCGGCGGCGATCGACGCGGGCCGGGTGAACGGCAGGTCGGCGCGCCGCAGCTCGGCCTCGAGCTCCTCGTCGGTCCACCCACGACCGAGGGCGGCGCTCCCGAACGGCACATTCTTTCCCGGTACGGCCAGAGCCGCGCCCAGTGCCGTGCCGGAGTCCCCGGCGGCGGGCTGCACCCAGACCCGCTCGAACGGCCCCTCGGCGGCGATCCGGCCGTTGGCCACGCAGTTCAGCGCCGTGCCTCCGGCCATGGTCAGCGTCGTCAGACCGCCCGAGGCCTCGTACGTCCACCGGACCAGGTCGAGCAGCACCTCCTCGAGCCGGGTCTGCACGCTGGAGGCGAGGTCGGCGTGGGCCTCGGTCATCTCGCCGTCGGCGGCGCGGGCCTTGGCGAGTGCGTCCCAGTCGATCCGCTCGACCGTGAAGCCGCCGTCGTCGGTGGCCCGGACGAGCTCGCGGAACAGATTCAGGAACCGCGGACGCCCGTACGAGGCCAGCGCCATCACCTTGTATTCGTCGCTGGAGTGCATGAACCCCAGGTGGCGGGTCAGGTCCTCGTAGAGCAGCCCCAGCGAGTGCGGTAGTTCCTGGCTCCGGAACACCTCGAGCTCGCCACCCCGGAAGGCGCCGGCGAGGTGGCTGGCGACCTCGCCCCGCCCGTCGAGCACCAGGGTCGCGCTGTCCTCGGGCACCGACAGGCCGGCCGAGGCCGCGTGCGCGACGTGGTGCGGCACGAAACGGACCTGCTCGGGGTCGAGGCCCGGCAGCGCTGCGGCCAGGAACTGCGGCGCCCGCCGGGCGTAGTCGACCCGCAGGTGGTCCCACGGGTCGTTCAGACCGAGGCTCGCGGCGTCACGCGACAGCCCCGGGTCGAAGGAGTAGGCGACGGCGTCGAGGTCATCCGGCCGCAGACCGGCCTCCTCCAGACACCAGGTCGCGGCCAGCTCGGGCAGTTCCCAGGCGGCGAACGGCACCGGCCGCTTGCCGTGCTTCCGGCGGCTGAACCGCTCCTCCTCGGCCGCGGCCACCACCCGGCCGTCGACGACCAGCGCGGCGGCCGGATCGTGGAAGACCGCATTGATTCCCAGCACTCGCATGGCGCGCGGCGTACCCCTGCTTCTCCGCCCTACTCGGGAGATCATTGACTTCTTACAAATAAAATTGCGGCGATGTCACCTGCACGGATGACACGTTTAGGGCCCTGGACCGGGGGCAACCGCGCGCCATGTTCGAGGTTCTGCAACACATCGCCGGCGAATGGCAACCGGGTGGCTCGGGCCGCGCTCTGACCGTTCTGAATCCGGCCGACGGCACGCCGGTGACCCGGGTCCCGTTCTCCAGTGAGGAGGATGTGGCCGGGGCCGTGCGGTCGGCCCGTTCCGCCCTTCCCGAGTGGGCCCGGACGGCCCCGGCGGCCCGGGCCACGGCCCTGCATGCGGCGGCCGACGCCGTGGCGGCGGCCGCGGACGAGCTGGCCGCGATCATGACCGCCGAAATGGGCAAGCCGGTCGACGGCGCCCGGGAATCGATCATGGCCGGGGTGGGGACCCTGCGGCAGTACGCCGAGCTGGGACCCACCCATCGGGGCCGCGCGCTGGCCGGCGACCATGAGGCGATCGACCTGATGGCCTACGAGCCGCGCGGCGTCGTAGCGGTGATCACGCCGTGGAACGACCCGGTCGCGGTGTCGTGCGGCCTGCTCGGGGCGGCCCTCGTCACCGGCAACACGGTCGTCCACAAGCCCAGCGAACGGACGCCGGCCACGGGCTGGCGCCTCGTGCAGCTGCTGGCGCCGCACTTCCCCACCGGCGTGCTCACCCTGGTGAACGGCGACGGCGAGGTCGGCGCCCGGCTGGCCGCCGCCCCGGTCGACGTGGTGGCCCAGGTGGGCTCGACCGCGACCGGTCGATCGATCGCGGCGGCGTGCGCCCGTACGGGGGCGAAGGCCCTTCTGGAGAACGGCGGCAGCGACCCGGTGATCGTGGACGCCGGCGTCGACCCCGTGTGGGCGGCGTCGCAGGTCGCCCTGGGCGCCTTCGTCAACTCGGGGCAGATCTGTGTCGCGGTCGAGCGTGTCTACGTGCACCGCGAGGTCGCCGGGGCCTTCCTCGAGGCGCTGGCCGGCGAGGCCTCCCGGTGGGAGATCGGCCCGATGGTCGACCGGCGGATGCGGGACGCGGTGGACGAGCAGGTGCAGAAGGCGGTCAAGGCGGGCGCCCGGGTGCTCAGCGGCGGCGCCGCCCCGGCCGGTCCGGGCGCCTGGTATCCGCCGACCGTGCTGGCCGACTGCACGGACGACATGGCCGTGGTCCGGGAGGAGACGTTCGGACCGGTCGCGCCCGTGGTCACCGTAGATTCGTTCGACGAGGCCCTGGAGCGGGCCGCGGATTCGCCGTACGGGCTGGCGGCCTCGGTGCTGACCACGTTGATGAGCAACGCGCAGCGGGCCTGGCGGCGGCTGCCGGCGGGAACCGTGAAGGTCAACGCCGTCTTCGGCGGGGCACCGGGCGGGGCCGCGCATCCGCGGCGGGGCAGCGGCCAGGGCTTCGGCTACGGCCCCGAACTGCTCGACGAGATGACGGTCGTGAAGGCCGTCCACATCGAGGCCCCGCCGCAGGGCTGGTGACGGTTGCTCAGCCGAGCCGCCGCAGGTCGTTCTCGACCTGCGGCGGCAGCATGCTGCGGTGGCGCCGGGCCCAGGCCACGTGCCGCAGCGCGCCGGCGGCGCCGCGCGGGTTCGCCATGAGCGTGCGGGCCACCACCGCGGGCGGGCGGCGCAGCATCGCGGTGAGCACCCGGTTGCGGGCCTCGATGCGGGCCCGGGCGCCGTTGTCACGTCCGGCCGGTCGCGGGAAGTGCCGGACGGTCAGTTCCCCGACGTAGGACAGTTCGTGGCGGGCCGCGGCCAGGTCCATCGCGAGCAGGGCCTCCTCGCCATAGACGAACAGCCTGGCCTCGAAGCCGCCGGCCGCCAGGAACGCGTCCCGGCGCACGACGACCGAGCATGCCAGGAATCCGAGCACCGACGGCCCGGCCGCGCCCGGCGGCGTGCCGAGCGGGGAGGCCGCCATCTGCGCCGACACCGGGTCCTCGCGCTGCTCGGGGCCGACGAGCACCCGGGCCGCCAGCAGCGCCGCGCGCGGGTGGGCCCGCATCAGCTCGGCGGCCCGGGCCAGCGATCCAGGCGCCCAGTACGAGTCGTCGTCGGCGAACGCCACGAACGGCGTACGGGCCCGCTCGACCCCGACGTTGCGGGCGGCGGCCCCGCGGTTCTCCGGCAGCCGGACAATCTCGACGCCGCGGAACACCGGCGGCGGCTCGTCGGAACCGTTGTCGACCAGAACCGTGCGGGCGCGGTGGTGCGGAAAGGTCTCCCGCAGGCGCTCACCGCGGTTGCGGGTGGCGACGACGACGGTCACGTCCTCGGTCTCGACGGCGGCGCAACGGATCTCGGGGGTCAGGGTCACGGGGGCGGCGAGTACCCGGCCCGGGCATCGCCAAGCCCCCGGAAGGAGTGACCTTTACAGACGGCCCTTCAGCTCCTTGGCGAAGAAGTCGAGGAAACCGTCGGGATCGGGGCCGGCGTTCATGAGCACGATGTGGTCGAATCCGGCCTTCTTGTACTCGCCGACCATCTTCACGTACGGCTCGGGGTCGGGCCCGACGGCGAACTGCTCGGCGATGTCCTCGGGGCGCACCGTGGCCGAGGCCGCCTCGAAATTGACCGGGTTCGGCAGTTCCGCCATCACCTTCCAGCCGGTCACGGCCCAGCGGGTGGTCTCGTGCGCGGCCTTGACCGCCTCCTCCGCACTGGGTGCCCACGCGACCGACGCCTCGGCGTAACGGGGGCCCTTGCCGCCGGCCCCGGTGTACGTCTCGATCAGGTCGGCGCGCGGCTCGGTGGCGAACAGGCCGGTGGCGTGGGTCGCGGCCAGTTCGGCGGCCTGCCTGCCCCCCGCGGCCACGGCGATCACCGGCAGCTTGTCGGGCAGGTCGAACACCCGCGCGTCCTCCAGCTGCAAGTGCTTTCCCTCGTACGACTGATAGCCGCCCTGCCACAGCAGATTGATGATGTCGAGCGCCTCCACCAGGCGCTCGTGCCGTCCCCGGACGCTCGGGAAGCCCTGGCCCACGACGTGCTCGTTGAGCCGTTCGCCGGCGCCGATGCCCAGCGTGAAACGGTCGTCCGAGATGATCGCGAGGGTGGCTGCGGCCTGCGCGACGATCGCCGGGTGGTAGCGCACGGTCGGGCAGGTCACGCCCGTGGCGAGCCCGAGGCGGTCGGTCTGCACGGCGATGGCGCTGAGCACGTTCCAGGCGAACGGCGAGTGCCCCTGCACGTCGAGCCACGGATGGTAGTGGTCGCTGATCTCGACGAAGTCGAACCCGGCCTGTTCGGCCCGTACGGCCTGGCGGATCAGTTCCTTGGGTCCGAAGGCCTCGGCGGCCAGCTTGTATCCGAGTTTCATACCTCTCGGCTTCCCCGGCGTGACCGGTGCAAACGCAACCGGGCCGGTCCCCGTACGGGAACCGGCCCTGGATGCACGCGACGGTCAGGAAGCGGCCGACCGGGCCTGCTCCTTCACGTCCTGGGCGTCGGAACGCGCGGTCTCCTTGGTCGTCTGCACGGCGTCCTGGGCGGTCGACTTGACCTCGTTCAGGGCCTGCTGCGCCGGACCGGCCAGGTCGTCCTTGAGCTCGGTGGCGACGTCCTTGACCTTCTCGGTGAGGTCGCCGCTGTGGTCCTTGAGCTGCTGACCGGCCCGCTTCTCGGCGTCGCTGACCGGGATCAGCGTCGAGGCCAGCAGGCCCACGCCGAACGCGATGATGCCGGCCGCGAGCGGGTTGCCCTGGGTCTGCGAGGCGACCGCCTGCGGGGCGCTGCGCACGGCGTCGGCCGCCTGGTGCGCCTTGTCACCCGCCACGTCGGAGGCGTGCGAGGCCTTGTCGCTGACCGCGCTGCCGACCTGCGACGCCTTGTCGCTCACCGTGCTGGTGGCGTGCTCGCTGGTGCCCATCACCTTCTCCTTCACCGCCGTCCACCGCCGCTGCGCGACCCGGGACGGGCTCGTCTTCTCGGCCAGCAGGTCGACGTCGCGGGTCAGCGACGCCCGGGTGTTCTCGATCTGCTGCCTCAGCCGGTCGGGTTCTTCAGCCATTGGGCGTCCTCCTTGAGCGTGTCGACGGTGCGACGGGGCATGGGGTCGACGGTCTTGAGCTTGTTCTTGCCGGTCACATAGAGGACGCCACCGATGACGCCCCACAGGACGGCGACGATGAGGGCCGCCCAGCCCGCGGGCATGACGGCGTCGAGCGCGAACACCAGGGCGAAGCTGAGCAGCACGACGGCCAGATAGGCGGCGAACGCGGCGCCGCCGAGCATTCCCCCGGCCTTGCCGGCCTTGGCCGCCTCCTGCTTGAGCTCGGCCTTGGCCAGTTCGACCTCCTGCCGGAACAGCTGCGACAGGTCGTTGCTGATGTTGCCGATCATCTCGCCGACCGAGGTCTCGGCAACCTCTTCGGCGTCGTGGCGGTGCGGTGCGGTCATCGCAGGCGCTCCGGGCTCTCGACCACGTACTCCTCGCGCACCGAGGGCGTGCCGGTGCCGGTCGCGCTGTACTCGGTCGCGGAGGCGTAGCCGGGCGTCGGCTCGGTGAAGCCGGTCGTGGCGGCGGGATAGGCGGGGGTCGTCTCCGGCGCGGGAGTGACCGGGGTCGTCGGGTAGGCGGTGGCCTCCGGGCGCGACACGAACGAATCGGTCTGCGGCTTGGAGACACCGGCGTCCGGGTCGGCCTTGGCGACGACCTTGCCCAGGCGGCCCACGACGAAGCCGGCGGCCAGGGCCGTGGCGAGGAACGCGCCGGGGCGGCGACGGGCGAAGTCCTGCACCTCGCGCAGCACGCCGTCGGGGCCGTTGCGGTCGAGGTAGTCGGCGAACTGACGGCCACCCTCGGCCACCCGCGAGACGACCGCCGCGGCCGGGGAGTCGCCGCGCTCGCCGCGCATCTCGTCGAGCTGGTCGGCGGTGTCGCGGATCTGGCTCACAAGCTTGTCGTTCTGGGTGCGGGCCTGGTCGTTGACCCGGTTGCGCACGTCCGAGGCGAGGTTGCTCGCCTGGGCCTTGGCCTCGTGACCGACCTTGGCCGCCTGCTCCTTGGCCGTGTCCTTGACGTCGGTCGCCGCCTCGCCCGCCGCGTGCCCGGTCTGGCTCGCGACCTCCTTGGCCTTCTCCTTGGCGCCACCGTCCTGGTTGCCGCCGAGGTCCGAACCGGACGGCGAGGGGTCGCGGTAGCTCTCGGTGGCGTAGGCCTGGGTCGGATAGTCGGCCGTGGTCGGGTAGTCGGCCGTGGTCGGCACGCCGACGGAATAGGCGTCGTCCGGCCGACGAGCGCCCGATGGCACGTCACTCATGGGGATTCCTCCAGAAAGGATTCGTCGTTGTGCCTTCGCCGCAATGGCTACCCGAACCGCCTTCCGGTCATTCATAGTTTCCCTAGCGCAATAAAGATAAAATGGCACCGTATAGAACCGCATATTCCGGGTACCCATGTCGCCCGCTTTAATTCGTGCACCGCTCGAAATACCTGCGAGCAGGCCTGATAGCGTCCCTGCTCGTGAGCGAGACGATCGGAACGCGGGTCATCGGCGGGCGCCCGTTCGACTTTTCCCGGCGCGTCGCGGTGATGGCGATCGTCAACCGGACGCCGGATTCCTTTCACGATCGGGGCAGCACGTTCGCGCTCGAGAGGGCGCTGGAGGCGGTCACCGCGGCGGCCGATGCCGGGGCCGACTGGATCGACGTCGGCGGGGTGCCGTTCGCGCCCGGGCCCGAGGTGTCGGCGGCCGAGGAGCTTGAGCGGGTGCTGCCCGTGGTGGAGTTCGCGAAGTCCCGCTGCGCCGTCTCGGTCGACACCTTCCGGCCCGAGGTCGCGGCCGAGGTGATCCGGGCCGGCGCGGCGGTCGTCAACGACACGTCGGGGCTGCGCGATCCGGCGATGGCCGACGTCGTCGCGGGCACCGACGCCCAGCTGGTGATCTGCCACAGCCTGGCCGCGCCGCGCACGCTGTGGCCGAGCCCGCAGTACGACGACGTCACCGCCGCCATCCAGAAGTTCCTGCGTGAGCGGGTGGCGACGGCGCTCGAGCGCGGGGTGCGGCCCGACCAGATCATCATCGATCCGGGCCACGACCTGAACAAGAACACATTGCACACGCTGGAGCTGACCCGGCGGCTCGACGAGATCGCCGCGATCGGCTATCCGCTGCTGGCCGCGGTGAGCAACAAGGACTTCATCGGCGAGACGCTCGACGCCAAGCAGAGCGAACGTCTCGCCGGCACGCTGGCCGCCGTGGTCTTCTGCGTGCTGCGCGGCGCCCGGATCGTGCGGGTGCACGACGTGCGGGCCACGGTCGACGCCGTACGCATGACGGAGGCGATGCTGGGCTGGCGGGAACCCGCCTACACCCGGCACAACATCTGACCTCCAGCGCCTAGGTCAGGTTCTCGAAGGTGCCCAGCAGGTCGGCCGCCCACGGCTGCGGCGGCACCGCGTCCGGCCCGACCAGCCGCATCCCGCCCAGGCAGGTCAGCAGCATGCCGAAGGCGAAGAAGTCGCGAGCCTCCTCGTTGCTGGCGCCGGTGAGTTCGCGGACCACGTCGTAGAGGCGGCCGAAGCAGGTCCGCACCGGGTCGCCGATCGCCGGGTCGCTGGCGGCCCCGAACCCGTGCAGCAGCATGGTGACCAGCTCGGGCTGCTGGAGCAGGTCCTTGTACGCGCGCCCGAGGCTCTCCAGGGTGGGTTCCTCCTCGGCCGCCTTGCGCCACTTCGCCTCGATCCGGTTGCCCGCGTGCTGCACCGCGGCCAGGAAGAGTTCCTGCTTCGTACGGAACAGGCGGATCACGTACGGCTGGGAGACGCCGGCCAGCCGGGCCACCTGATCGGTGGTGGTGCCGGCGTAGCCGCTCTGACTGAAGGCCTGGATGGCGGCCGCGATCAGTTGCTCCTGGCGCTCGGTGGCGGTGAGGCGGGTTCGGGTCACGGTTGACATGTTATCAGTCAATAACTAACGTCGGCTCCGGAAGTTATCAGTGGATAACAACATCCGGGGAGAAACGTCATGACCGCTGTACTCGAGGCGCCTGCGCCGCCGCAGCGCCGCCGTCGCCCGCTCGCCGCGGTGCTGGCCGCCGTCGGCATCCCGACCTTCATGGTCACGCTCGACAACCTGGTCGTGAGCACGGCGCTGCCGGTGATCCGCACCGACCTGAACGCGTCACTGGCCGACCTGCAGTGGTTCGTCAACGCGTACACGCTGCCGTTCGCGGCCTTCCTGCTCACCGCGGCCGCGCTGGGCGACCGCCTCGGCCGCCGCCGCATGTTCATCGCCGGCCTGGTCGTCTTCACCCTCGCCTCGGCCGCCGCCGCCCTGGCCACCGAGTCGTGGCAGCTCACCGCCGCGCGGGCGGTGCAGGGCCTGGGCGGGGCGGCCGTCGCCCCGCTGGCACTGACACTTCTCGCCGAGGCGGTGCCGGACCGATTGCGTACGGCCGCAGTGGGAATCTGGGGTGGCATCAGCGGCCTGGGTGTGGCGGTGGGCCCGGTCGTCGGCGGCGCGGTCGTCGAGGGCCTGGACTGGCACTGGATCTTCTGGCTGAACGTGCCGATCGGTGTCGTGGCCGTGGTGCTGGCCCTCACCGTGCTCGGCGAGTCCCGCGGCGGCGCCCGCCGTCTCGACCCGCTCGGCCTGCTGCTCTCGGCGGCCGGCATGTTGCTGGTCATCTGGGGCGTCGTCGACGGCCCCGACCGCGGCTGGACCTCGGCCCGCATCCTCACCATGCTGATCGGCGGCGCCGCCCTGCTCGCGGCGTTCGTGGTCTGGCAGTCCCGGAACCCGTCGCCGATGCTGCCGCTGCGGCTGTTCCGCGCCCCCGGCTTCAGCCTGGTCAACACGGTCACCCTGACGTTCTCGGCCGGCGCCTTCGGCTCGGTGTTCCTGCTGGCCCAGTTCTTCCAGGTGGTGCAGGGCCTGAGCCCGCTCGACGCCGGCCTGCGCACCCTGCCCTGGACGGCGGCCCCGATGATCGTGGCCCCCCTGGCCGGCCTGTTCGGCGACCGCATCGGCCAGCGCGCCCTGATCTTCACCGGCCAGTTGTTCCTGGCCGCCGGCATTCTCTGGATCGGCCTGGCCACCAGCACCACGGTCACCTACGGCAGCCTGATGGTCGCGTTCCTGCTGGCCGGCATCGGCATGGGCCTGACCTTCGCCCCGATCAGCACGGTCGCGCTGGCCAGCGTCACCGACCAGGACCGGGGCGTCGCCTCCGGCGTCAACAACACGATCCGCGAGGTCGGCGTGGCCGCGGGTGTCGCCGCCCTGGCCTCGATCTTCAGCTCGTACGGCGGTTACACCAGCCTGCAGTCCTTCGTCGACGGCCTGCGCCCGGCCGTGATCGTCGGAGCCCTGATCGTCGCGGCGGGCGCGGTGGTCGCCCTCCGGCTCCCCCGCCGCAACCACGCCTGACCCACACCCGAACCACCCCTGAACTGGGCCTCGCCGTCAGCCGAGGCCCAGTTCGCGTGCGGTTTCCCGGGTCGCCGGGTGTTCCTCCCCGAGCACCCGGCGACGCGCCTCGAGCACCTCCCGCAGCGCCTCGACCGCCTCGGCGTTCCGGCCCACCCGCCGATAGGCCTCGGCCAGCACGGCCCGGGCGTTGAGCGTGGTCGGATGATCGCGGCCCAGCACCCGGCGGCAGTCGAAGAACACCCGCTCGGCCTGAGCGATCGCCTCGCCGCCGAGCCCCGCCTCCCGATGCGCGGCGGCCAGGTTGATCCGGGCGACCAGCGTGTCCGGGGCGTCGACGCCGAGCACCCGGCCCGAGTCGGCCACGACCTGCTGGTGCAGGGCGATCGCCTCGGACGGGCGACCGGCCAGCCGGAACGCGCGGGCCAGGTTGTTGCGGGCGGCCAGCGTGTCCGGGTTGTCCGGGCCGAGCAACCGCTCGTAGTCGGCCAGGACCGCCTCCTGCAGCTCGATCGCCGCGTCCAGGCGGCCCACGGTCTGATAGGCCGAGGCGAGGTTGTGACGCGAGGTCAGGGTGTCCGGGTGGTCGTTGCCGAGCTGGTGGCGGCGTACGGCGAGATTCCGCTCGAACGACCGGATCGCGATCTCGCTCTCGCCCTGGAAGAGCCGGTAGGTCGCGGCCAGATCCACGACGAAGAGCAGGTCGGGCGGCAGTGGCAGGTCCCTCAGGTGGCCGCCCTTCCCGGGCCGCAGCACCCGCGTGTCCACCGTGCTCACCATCTTGTCGACCATGGCGTCGATGTGCGGAAGAAGCTGGTTCCACCGTGGCCAGCCCGCGACGCCGCTCGCCGGGTCACCCGGGCCGGCCCGGCGCAGGAGCCAGGCCACCACCTCGGGATCAGCCGGCGGCCACGACCCCGTGGTGGCCGCGATCTCCTGCACCAGGCGGTGGGGTCGCACCGTGCCCGGCTCCCGGAGCACCAGGTTGTACGAGTCGAGGATTCCGAGTGCGTCGTCGAGGGCGGCCGGGTCGGAGACGAGGGGCAGCAGGACGTCTTCCGGCAAGGGCTCCGGGGCCAGCCAGACCAGGACGTCCAGGATCCGGCGGGCCAGCGGCGAGCGTTCGTCCGCCGCCCGGAACCCGGCGTTGATGAGCTCGGTGAGATTCCGGCCCTCCGGTTCGGCTTCGATCCGGGCCTGGAAATCGCCGAACGTCAGCCGGCCGTCGCTGATCAGGGCCGCGGCCTGGTGCAGCGCGAGCGGGAGGTCGCCGAGCTGGGCGGCCAACCGATCAGCCCCCTCGACGTCGTCCGAGCCGGTCAGGCGGATCAGCAACCGCACGCTCGCCGCCCGGTCCAGCACGTCGAGGCGCAACTGCCGCAGACCCAGCTGCCCCCACCGCACGTCGCTCTGGTGCGGCCGCGTGGTGACCAGCACCCGGCCGCGACCGGCCACCGGTCCGAGCACGGCCGAGATCTCGCCCAGGCTGTGCACGTCGTCGAAGATCAGCAACCAGTCGTGGTTGTTCTGCAGCCAGTTCAGCGCCCACGCCTGCGCGTCGGCCAGAATCCCGCTCGGCTGCAGACGGGCGGCCAGCGCCGCCAGCCCCAGGCCGAGGTTGCCCGGGCTGTCCGAGGTGAGCACCCACACCACCCGGTAACGGTCGCGCCGGGCCCGGGCGTACTCGACCGCCAGTTGGGTCTTGCCGACGCCGCCGGGCCCCGAGATCGCCACTCCGGCTGCCGTCCCGTCGAACAGCAGCTCGTCGATCATGTCGGGATCACGGCCCTCGAAGACGGCGGCTCTCGGCGGCAGGTTGTCGATCATCTGGGTGCTCGTCTCCGAGGCGGCGCTGGGCTCGGCCCGGGGATAGACGGTGACGGTGACCGCGTCGCCGGAGCGGGTGACCGTGGGTTCGGCGGCCCCGTGGGCCTGGCAGTCGGCCAGCGCCCGCGGGATGCCCGCGCCCTCCGCCTCGACCAGGCTGTTCCAGGTCAGCACATGGGCGAGCCAGAAGTTGCGCTGCCGGGACTCTCCGGCCAACCGCCCCAGCGGCACCGGATCACCCTCGGCGAGGTCGGCGCCGTTCCACTCGCCCGGGCTGGTGACCTCGACGCGGTCGGCGAAGACCCGCACGTGGACACACATCTGGGCGTGGCCGTAGTCGCGGTGCACCAGGGCGTTGGCGATGATCTCGCGCACCGCCACCATCGGGAACCGGTAGACCGGCTCGGTCGTCGCCGACTCGGCCGTGGGAACCTCGCCCCGGCGGGCCAGCCCGGCCACGAACGACCGGGCCCGTTCGATCTGCTCGGGGACGCTGCCGTCCAGCACCGTCTTGTCCATCGGCGCATCCCGTCGGACGCCGTGGAACTGCGTGCACTGCACGGTGGCGGTCGGGATCACCGCCATCGGGTCGGCGCCGAACAGCAGCGCGCCGGCCCGGGTCAGCCGGCCCGACCGCATGAGGTGCGCGGACTGCAGGAAGGCGGTGGCGCTGCCGGCCGCCGACCGGCCCACATCGGGCCGGATCCGGTCGCGGAACTCGGCCACCCGCCGTGCGTCGATCACGGTGTCGCCGGTGGTGACGTCGAGAAACTGCCGGTCCTCCTGGTCCGGCGCTTCCGGAAGGGGAGCCGGAGCCGGAACGGCGGCGTCGCGTCGGGCGATCGCGACCGACCCGTACCCGTCGAACTTGTGCCGCGGCTCGGGGCTGCCCTTCAGCGTGGCCTGCAGATATTTGTAGAGGTCGGCCAGGTCGACGTGGCCGTCGCCGTCGGCGTCGGAGGCGCCCGTCCGCAGGCCCTCGATCAGGGCGTGCGTGAACGGGCTGGGTTTCCCGTCCTCGGCGGCGTCGTCGGCGAGCTGGGCCGCGCCGGTGGCGGTGAGCACGAACCGGCCCTTGCCCGAGAGCAGCTGCTCCACGTTGACCGGTCCGCCCTTGAAGGCTCCGGCGTGACAGCAGTCAAGAACGATCACGATGGCGTGGGCGAGCGAGTCGGACAGGATGTCGCTCAGCGTCTCGTTCGAGATCGCGGTGCCCGGCAACAGGTCGGCGACGGTGTCGGTGGCGCAGAGATAGAGCTTGCCGTTGCGGCTGCGGCCGTGTCCGCTGAAGTAGAACAGCAGAACGTCCTCGGGCTGGGCCGCGCGGAAGAACGCGTTGACGTGCCGGGTGATCTCGCGGCCGGTCTCGTCGAAGAACACCTCGACCTGGGCCGGCTCGAACATGCCGCTCCGCTCGTCGGCGAGGGCCGCAGCGAGTTCCCGCCCGTCGGTGCGGGGCCCGTGCAGATCGTCGAGCCGCGGGTCGGCGGGATAGGTGGAGTTGCACACCAGCAGCGCGCGATACACAGCTCCACTATGGCCGACACGATCTACCCGGGCGACGTGCTCCTATACCTGCGCCCCGGCCTGCCGGGCCTCTCCCCCGGCGACGATCCGCTGCGGCTGGCCACCACCGAGCTGATCACCGATCTGCGCGAGGCGGGTCCAGGGTGACGCGATCTCCGACCGCACGCTTCACGAGGCGGTCCAGAAAATCCTCGAGGCGGAGCCGGATTCCTGAGACGCATTCACCGTCCTTTATCGATCAAACGTCGGTGGAAAACACTGACGTATCTTTTACGCGGAAGTGCGCATTCGCGGGGCATCTTCTAGCGTCGATGGTGTGCCTGAGGAACCGAGCATCGGGCGGGCCCCGGTCGGGCGTCCGCCCCGGGGGCGTGCACGGGTGGGCCGCGCGGTCGGCAAGGCGGCGACTCCGGAAAACGCCCGGACCGAAATGTTCGAGGTCGGCGAGGCCGGGCCACCGCCGGTGTTCGTCGATCCCACGGGTGGCCGGCGCAAGTGGCTGCGGAGAACGGCGTACGCGGTCGGGGTGCTCCTGATCCTGGCTCTGATCGCGATCTGGGTCAGCCAGCTCGTCGGGTCGGCCGATCCGCCGCCGCATGCGCCCGCCCCGAGCGCCGGGGTGCGCTCGCGGTGACGGTCTACCGCGCCACGCCGCCGCCACCGGATCCGGCCGAGACGACCTCGCGGCTTCCCCCGGTCCGGCGCAAGCGGCGGATCCGGCGGCGGCGGGTGATGGCGGGCGCGCTCGGCCTGACCCTGTTGCTGCTGCTGGCGACGGTCATCCTGGTGTCGGTCTACACCGATGCCGGGTTCAGCCCGGACGGAACCACCCCGGCCTCGGCCTCGAACGACCGTGTGCCCGAGAAGGTGCGCGACGGCGGGCCGGTGATCGACCTGACCGGCGGGGGCGAGGTGCGGACGTACGGGATGCCGGCCAGGACGATCGCGCTGACGTTCGACGACGGGCCCGATCCGCAGTGGACGCCCAAGATTCTCGACGTGCTCGCCAAGCACCGCACCCCGGCCACCTTCTTCGTCGTGGGCTCGCAGGTCGCGCGGCATCCCTCGATCACCGAGCGGATCGCGCGGGAGGGCCACGAGCTGGGCGGGCACACGTTCACCCACCCCGACCTGGCCGAGCTGCCGGAGTGGCGGCGCGAGATGGAGAACTCGCAGACCCAGCTGGCGATCGCCAACGCCACCGGCCGGTCGACGCGGCTGATGCGCCCGCCCTACTCGTCGTTCGCGGACGCGCTGACCGACAAGGACTGGCAGACCGTGCAGGCGGTCGGCGCCCAGGGCTATCTGACCGTGCTGGACACGATGGACAGTGAGGACTGGAAGCGGCCGGGGGCCGACGCCATCGTCCGCAACCTGACGCCGAAGGGCAACGAGGGTCAGATCGTGCTGCTGCACGACGCGGGCGGCGACCGGGCCCAGACGGTGGCCGCCCTCGACCGGCTGATCCCGATCCTGCAGCAGCGGGGCTACCGGTTCAGCACGGTCAGCGCGGCGATCGGCGGGCAGGCCAACCCGGCGGCCGGGTCCGACGCGGTCTGGCGGGGGCGGACACTCGTCTGGACCGTACGGATCTCCGACGCCGTCCTGAATCTGCTCTGGGTTCTGCTGATCACCGCGGGCGGCCTGATCGTCATCCGGACCCTGATCCTGTTCCTGTTCGCGTGGCGCCACTCCCGGCACCGGCACGGGCCGGACTGGTCGTGGGGGCTGCCGGTGAACACGCCGGTCACGATCGTCGTGCCCGCCTACAACGAGGAGATGACGATCGGGCCCGCGGTGCGATCGCTGGCCCGCTCGGTCCACCCGGGGGTCGAGGTGCTGGTCGTGGATGACGGCTCGACCGATGGCACCGCTGACGCCGTACGGGAAATCGGGTTGAAGAATGTGCGGATCGTGCGCATTCCCAACGGCGGCAAGGCGAACGCGCTCAATGCCGGGGTCCGGCTCTCGCGCAACGAGCTGATCGTGATGGTCGACGCCGACACCGTCGTCGAGGCCGAGGCCGTCCACCGGCTGGTGCAGCCGTTCGCCGACCCGCGGGTGGGCGCGGTGGCCGGCAACGTCAAGGTCGGCAACCGGCGCGGCCTGATCGGCAAGTGGCAGCACATCGAATACGTGATCGGCTTCAACCTGGACCGGCGGCTGTACGACACGTTCGGCTGCATCCCCACCATCCCGGGCGCCCTGGGCGCGTTCCGGCGGGCCGCCCTCACCGAGACCGGCGGGCTGAGCACCGACACCCTGGCCGAGGACACCGACCTGACCATCGCGATCCACCGGGCGGGCTGGAGGGTGGTCTTCGAGGAGTCGGCGCGGGCCTACACCGAGGCGCCGGCGACGGTGAAGCAGTTGTGGCGGCAGCGCTACCGGTGGAGCTACGGCACGATGCAGTCGATGTGGAAGCACCGCGGGGCGGTCACCGATCGGGGCGCCTCGGGGCGGTTCGGCCGGCGCGGGCTGCTGTTCATCGCCCTCTTCAGTGTGCTGCTGCCGTTGCTGGCGCCGCTGATCGACCTGATGGCGGTGTACGGCCTTCTGTTCCTCGACCGCGAGATCACGCTGATCGGCTGGCTGGCCATGCTGGTCGTCCAGGCGCTGACCGCGGTGCTGGCGTTCCGGCTCGACCGGGAACCGCTGCGCCCGCTGTGGACCCTGCCCCTCCAGCAGATCGTCTATCGCCAGGTCATGTACCTGGTGCTGCTGCACTCGGCGCTGGCCGCGGTCACCGGCCGCCGCCTGAAGTGGCAGACGATCCACCGCACGGGCGATCTCAGCTCCGCGCCCGTTGCGGGACGTTGACCTCCGTCGTTGTCGCGTATGGTCTCAGCGGTGTTCGGGTAGAGGAGGTCCATGCCATCCCCAGGTGAGATTCTCGGTGGCCGATACCGGTTGGACGACCGGATCGCGGCCGGCGGCATGGGCGAGGTCTGGCGGGCGACCGACACGGTGCTCGGCCGTGACGTCGCCGTCAAGACGCTGCACGCCGACCGGGCCGGTGACCCCGGCTTCCAGGAGAGGTTCCGCCACGAGGCCCGGTCGATGGCCGCGCTGCACCACCCCGGTGTGGCCGACGTCTATGACTTCGGAGAGACCGAGGGCGGCGCCGACGCGTACATCGTGATGGCCCGCATCGACGGGGAACCGCTCAACGAGCGCATCGCCGAACGCGGCCGGCTCACTCCGGCCGAGACCATGTCGGTGGTGGCCCAGGCGGCGCGGGCCCTCGAGGCCGCGCACGAGGCCGGCATCGTGCACCGCGACGTCAAGCCCAGCAACCTGATCATCAAGCCCGACGGCACCGTGGTGCTGGTCGACTTCGGGGTGGCCCGCTCGGCCTCCTCGTCGACGCTGACCGGGGCCCGCGAGGTCGTCGGCACGGCCATGTACATCGCGCCCGAGCAGGTCTCGAAGGAGACGACCGGGCCGCCGGCCGACATCTACGCGCTGGGGGTGGTGGCCTATCATTGCCTGGCCGGCCAGCCGCCGTTCACCGGCGAGAACCCGATCGCGATCGCGATGCAGCACGTCACCGAGGCGCCGCCCGATCTGCCCGGGGACATTCCTCCCGCCGTACGGGCCGTCGCCCTGCGCGCCATGGCCAAGCAGCCGGAAGACCGGTTCCCCAACGCCGCCGCGATGGCCGAGGCGGCCGACCGCGCCATGTCCAGCTCTCCCGGCGTCTCCGGTGGCGACACCACGGCGATTCTGGCGGCGCCCCGCTATGCGGCGGCGGCGACGCCCAAGACCCTTTCCGAGCAGCCCGTACGGGGTTCCGGAGCACGCCGCTCGACGATGGTGCTCGCCGGCGCCGGGGCTCTGGTGCTGGTCGCGGCGATCGCGGCGCTGGCCTTCCTGCTGCCCGACGACGACAAGGATCCCGGCCCGGCCTCGCCGTCCCAGTCGGTGCAGGGCTCGGCCGGAACCGGCGACGCGCCCGAGCCGGTGAGCACGAAGACCCGCACCCGGCCGCCGGGAACGACCACCACGACCCGCCCGGCGCCCCCGGCGAACGTCCCGTCCGACTCGCCCGAGCCGGAGGAACCGGAACCGCAGCCCGACGACAGCACATCGGTCTCGCCCCCCGAGGAGCCGCCCGGGGAAGGGGAGGAACCCGGTGGGGACGACCCGTCGTCGCCGACCGGTGGCGGAGACGGCACCGGCAACGGCAGTGGCAGCGGCAGCGGCAGCGGCGGCCAAGAGACCGAAGCCGGCTCCACGACGGGAACCGGCTCGGTGGTGACGAATCCCTAGCGGGCGGCCATCGCCGCCTTGAGCTGCGCGACCTCGGCGGTGAGCTGCTCGATCGCGTCGAACAGCTTGGGCACCTGGTCGTTGGCGAGGGTGCCGGCGCGCAGGTTCGCGGTCACCAGGGCACCGTCGGCGCGCTGCGTCGGCGTGCCCGTCGCCTTGCCGATGTTGTAGGCCCAGATGTCGTCGATCTGCGCCTTGACCTGCTTGGCGATCTCCGCGGAGATCCACTTCTTGTCATCGGCCGTGAGTGCCACGGGGACGTCCTCCAAATGCCAGGAAGCCGTGGAGGCTTCGCGGTTCGTCTCGTACGAGGATGAGAAGTGCGCGTGGTGGTCATGCGGGTTGGCTCCGGTGTACGACTCCTGCCGCCACCCGGTGCTGGCCGACCAGATCCGCCGGTTGTAGATGATGTAGCGCAGGCGGGTCTCGGCACCCGAACGACAGCGGGTCAGCAGGAACTGCACGACCTTCTCCATCGTCAGGCCCGGCACGCGCAGGTCCACGTCGACGTCGATCGCGTGTACCTCGTTGATCTTGTCGGCATCACGGATCGGGACGTTGCCCGTCTCGTCCGGGTTGTGATCCGACTGGTTCTGAGCATGCGCCGCGTCGCCGACAGAACCGTCACTGGACTTGTCGCGGTTCGGCGCGAGCACATTGAACTCGGAGCGCAGCTTCACCAGGCAGGGAACCAAGATCCAGCTGGCCATTCGTCACTCCTCACGCTGCGTAGACAACGGCGGGCAACGCTACCAGTACCCGTACAGCGAGGTCATCACTCTAATTGGGCCAGATTGTCGCATGTGGGAAATCCAACTCTCCACTTTGACCATGAACAATCGGTGACTATCGAACTACGCAAAAGGGCCGCCGGCACGTGCCCGGCGGCCCCGTCACCTGCGATCGGTCAGGTCAGACGGACGGTGTCGTTGAGGAACCGGTCATAGCAGTACGGCTCCGGTTCGGCCGGTTCGCAATATGAGAACTTGCTCCCGACGATCAGTGCACCCGGTGCGAAGGCCGCCATATCGGTGTACCCGGTGACGGTGACCCGCTGCCGGATGGTCGCCCCGCGCCCGCCATCGGATCCTCTCAGCAAACTTCCCGTCCGAACAGGACTCAGCCGATGCTGATCCAGACGTCGTCCAGGGCGCCGTGGAACTGGTCGTTGTTCACGCCGACGCCCTTGCCGCCGAGGCTGAACGGCTGGGCGCTGTCGACCGCGAGCGTCTCCGGGATCGCCGCGCTCGCCCGCACCTGGTCGTCGACCGCGATCGCGAGCGTCGGGCCGGTGCGGCGGCACTCCACCGCGTGCCACTGGTCGTCGGCGATCGAGGTGCGGCTGCGGGCCACGTACGTCGTCCCGCCGTCGCGATCGGTCATGGCGCAGCTGGGCTTGCCCGTGACGCCGTCGACCTGCAGCTTGTACTGACCGCCCTCGGCGGCGTAACCCTTCTGCAGCACGTTCTGCCCGTCCGGGCCCTTGGCGTCGTCGGGGGCGGTCGGCAGTCGCAGCCCTGCGCCGTACCGGATGGGCTTGGTTCCGGGGTTGAGATCGGGTGTCGCCTCGGCCTGCAGCACCAGACGCGGGCAGTCGTCGCCCGAGCAGCGCGGCGGGAACGTCAGGGCCTGCCCCGAACCGTGCGGCTCCATCGCGACCTGACCGCCGTTGCGGGTGACCGCGCGCAGCAGGTGCCCGTGCCCGGAGCCGTCGTCGAAGGTGCCGTCGGCGATCGTGGAGTCGAAGTTGTACGACGCCACCGGGCCGTCCGCCGACGCGTTCTCCCGGCGCGAGTTCACGCCGCCTGCGCTTTGCCGGCGCGGGGTCACGCCCCCGAATGCCACGTACCGCTTGCGCGGGACCGAGCTGATCGTGGTGAAGTCACCGACCGCGCTGATCGAGCCGAGTTCGGCGCTGGTCGCGATCTGCCGGGTGCCGACCACGCCGTTGGCCTGCGGCGCCCACTCGAGCAGGTTGCCCTGGGCGTCGACCGCGGCCAGCTTGCCGCGCGGCACCGAACCGTCGGTGCAGACCCCCTTGACGCCGTTGTTGGTGGTCGTGCAGGCCTTGTCGAAGTGCCCGCCGACGTACGTCGTCCCGTCGAGCACCGCGACCGCCTGCGCGTCACCGTCGAACACGCGCGTCCAGCGGGTCGCGCCGGTCAGGTTGTACGCCACCGCGCGACCGCCCTGCCCACCGAGCGCCGCATAGACACCCGCCGCATCGGCCGCGAGCGCGAACACCTGCGACACCGGTTTGGCGACGAACGCCGGGTCGAGCGCGCCCGTGTCCGGGTCGACGGCGGACAGCCGCAGGGTCGAGCCCTTGCCATTGGTCTTGTGGAACCGGCCCCCGACGTACACCCGCCGGGGTGTGACCGCGACGGCGTTGACCACGTCGTCGGTCGTGGGCGCCCACGGGTCGAGCGCGCCCGTGCTCAGCGTGAACGCGGCCAGGTTGGTGCGCGGCATCCCGTTCACCGCGGTGATCCGGCCGCCGAGGTAGAGCCGGCCGTTCCCGGCGGCGATCGCGTTGGGCTGGCCGAGAACCGTGTGCTTCATGGGCGTGAGCTGCCCGTTGGTGGCGCCGATCCCGGCCACGGCGTCGCGGGAGGTGCCGTTGACGTTGTCGAAGTCGCCGGCCGCATAGACGACGTCTCCCGAGACCGCGAGCGCGCGGACATTGGCGTCGGCCGTGGGCTGCCAGTCCAAGAGGGTTCCCGTACGGGCGTCGAGCGCGGCCAGGCGGGTCCGCGCCACGGTCTTGCCGCCGACGATGGCGCTGGTGAAGTTTCCGCCGACATAGACGGTCGAGCCGCGGTAGGCCACCGCATACACCGGGCCGTTGAACGACGGGGACGTCGCCGGCACGGACGTGACCACCTCGGCGATCGCGGCGCCGCCCGCCGTGATCACGAGCCCGGCCACGGCGACTGTCAGGCTACGACGGAACGCACTTTTTCGGATGTTGGGCACATAGCTCGTTAACTACGCGGCCCTCTCGGGGATGCGCGCATTCCTCCAGTGGTGGTCGTATCGACATTCACTACTATGTCGGGGATGCGTCACCGTCGACTCGCCGCTCTGCCGCTCCTCCTGGCCGCGTTTCTGGCCGGCTGCGAAGTGGAACTCCCGGCCGGCTCGATCCCGGCGCCGATCAGCATCGCGCCCGCCCCGTCGGCATCGGTGGGACAGCCGAAGTACGTCTGCTCGGCCGTCTACAAGACCCTCACCGAGGGCGCGTTACGGCTGGCCACCTACGCCGCCGGGTCGGGTGACGACGCCACGGCCGGGATGAGACAGACGCTCACCGACATGGCGGCCCAGGTCGAGGAGGAGCGCACCCGGGCGACCGACATCGGGTTGCTCGACGCGATGCAGAAGATCAGCCAGGAACTCGCGGCGGGGGCGGCCCGGCCCGACCCCAAGGCGTACATCAACGGGGACTTCCAGACGGTGGGTCAGAAACTCGACGGGCACTGCGAATGAGCCTCAGACGATCAGGCTGAGGAGCATCACGCAGGCGAAGCCGACCACCGAGATGATCGTCTCCATCACCGACCAGGTCTTGATGGTCTGGCCCACGGTCATCCCGAAATACTCCTTGACCAGCCAGAATCCGGCGTCGTTGACGTGCGAGAAGAACAGCGACCCGGCGCCGATGGCGAGCGCGAGCAGCGCGACCGTCGGCTTGTCGAGGGTGGTGGCGAGCGGCGAGACGATGCCGGCCGCGGTGATCGTCGCGACGGTGGCCGATCCGGTGGCCAGCCGGATGCCCACCGAGACCAGGAAGCCGAGCACCAGCGCGTTGATGTTCGCGTCCTTGGCGGCGTCGGCGACCACGTTGCCCACGCCCGCGTCGACCAGCACCTGCTTGAAGCCGCCGCCCGCGGCCACGATCAGCAGGATGCCGGCGATCGGGGGCAGCGAGCCACCGATGACGGCCGAGGTCTGCTGACGGTCGAACCCGGCCCGCTTGCCCAGACTCCACATCGCCAGCAGCAGGCCGGCCAGCAGCGCGACGACCGGTTCGCCGATCACCTCGAGGGCGCCGCGGACACTGTTGCCCTCCTTCAGGGTCAGCTCGCCGATCGCGCGGGCGAGCATGAGGACGATCGGCACCAGCACGGTCAGGACGGCGGGCCAGAACCCCGGGTTGCGCCGGGCTGTGACCTTCTCGTCGACCAGCTCGTCGGGATTCTCGGCGCCCGGGTTGGCGATGTCGTCCCGGTCGACGAAGTCCTGCCCGCCCCGGGGTCCGCTTCCCTCGGGCCGGTCGCCGCCCCGGGGTCCGCTTTCCCCGGGCCGGTCGCCGCCCCGGGGTCCGCTTTCCCCGGGCCGGTCGCCGCTCGCGGCCAGCAGCGGCGGCACCTGCAGCGGCACCCGCTTGGAGATCCAGTTGCCGAAGACCGGGCCCGCGATGATCACGGTCGGGATCGCGCAGATCAGACCGAACATCAGCGTCAGCCCGAGGTCGGCGTTCAGGTTGGCGATCGCGACCAGCGGACCGGGGTGCGGCGGCACCAGCCCGTGCAGCACCGAGAGGCCGGCCAGCGCCGGAATGCCGATCCGCAGCAGCCCGATGTCGGTGCGGCGGGCCACCAGCAGCACGATCGGCACCAGCAGCACCACCCCGACCTCGAAGAACAGCGGCAACCCGATCAGCGCCGCCACTCCCGCCATGGCCCACGGCAGCGCCGAGCCGGAGACGCTGTTGACGATGCGGTTCACGATCCCGTCGGCGCCACCCGACTCGGCCAGCAGCGCCCCGATCATCGAGCCGAGCGCGATCAGCAACCCGACGTTGCCGACGGTGCTGCCGAGCCCCGCGGTGAAGGAGTCGATCGTGTCCCCGGGCGAGGCGCCCGCAACGATGCCGAGCGTGGCCGACCCGAGGATGAGAGCCAGAAACGGATGCCACTTGGCCCAGGCGATCAGCAGAACGACAACGATGATCCCGAGCACCGCGGCGAGGACCAGCTGCCCCGTACCCGCATCGGTGATGGCCTCAGCCGCGACGGACGTCATACCCCCGCGGCTACCCCGCGCGAGTAATTTTCAACCATGCCCCGGATGCGCCCTGACCTGCACGCGGCCGCCCGGCTCCCGGCTGAGATGCGCGCGGCGGCGCAGCTCCGGGCTGAGATGCGCGCGGCCGCCCGGCTCCGCACCCCCGACACAGCGTGGCCCTTCGCCCTGCGCGCCGGCACCGCGGTCGCCGTCCCGTTGGTCGTCCTCGTCGCCACCGGCCACACCGCCTGGGCCGGCGTCGCCACGTTCGGAGCGTTCACGGCCCTGTACGGACGTGACGAGCCGTACCGCCGCCGCGCCCGGATCACCGCGGGCGCCGCCGCGGGCCTGGTGGCCGCGGTCGCCGTCGGCACCCTCGCCGCCCTGGCCCCTCACCCGGCCGTGCCGGCGGTGGTCGCGGTGGCCCTGGTCGGCGCCGTGTCGACCGCGTTGTCCAACCGCTTCCGGGTCGGCCCACCCGGCGGCCTGATGTTCACCTTCGCCACCGCCGTGTGCAGCGCCCTCCCCGCCACCTGGGCCGACCTGCCCCGCAACGTCCTGCTGGCCACCGCCACCGCCGCCGTCTCGTGGCTGATCGTCATGTCCGGCCGTCTGGTGGCCCCCGAGGCCCCGCGTCGCCTGGCCATCGCCCGGGCTCTGCGCGCCGCCGCGGCCCTGGCCGACACTCCATCCGGCCCCGCCGGTCTGCTCGCCCGCCAGCAGGCGGCGCTGGCGGTCGAGCGGGCGTGGCGCGCTCTCGCCCCCGGTCCGGCCGGATCGGATCGCCGAGCCCGCGACCACCACGCCGAACAGGTCCTGGTCGCCCACGCCGAGACCGAGCTGAGCGGCCTGCACGGCCACGACCCCCGGGCCGCCGCCGGCCTCCGCGCCCTGGCCGCCCGGGTGACCCGCCGCGGCCCGCTCCCCCAGCTCACCGCGACCGCCACCGAAGACCGCGAAATCGCCGGACGCCGCATGGCCGCCACCCTCCTGCGCAGCCTGCCCACCCGTGCGCACGGCCCGCTCTGGCCCGCCGCCGCCCGAGCTGCCGTGGGCGCCCTGACCGCCGGCGCCGCAGCCGGCCTGCTCGCCCACCTGACGGGCCTCGGCCACCCGTATTGGGCTGCGGTCTCGGCCGTGGCCGTCCTGCAGGCGGCCTCGCTGCGGCTCTCCCTGCACCGGGCCCTCCAGCGCGGCGTCGGCACCCTGATCGGCCTGTTGATCGCCGGCGCCGCGGTCGCCGTCCCCGGCGGCCCCTGGATGCTGGTCGCCGAGATCGTCATCGCCCAGGTCGTGGCCGAGTTGCTGGTGGTGCGAAACTACGGCCTCGCGATGCTGGCCGTCACACCCCTGGCCCTGCTGGTCGGTGAGCTCGGTCACGAGACCCCACCGCTCGACCTGATCGGCGACCGCCTGGCGCAGACCGTGCTGGGCGTCGCGTTCGGCCTGGCCGCGGCCTTGGTCATCCGCAACCGCGCCGCCACACGCCACTTGACCGACGCGATCACCGCAGTGGAAACCGCGACAACCGACTGCCACCCCTGTGGACAACCCGAAGCACGCCCACCCGCTTCTGTGCAAAACTCATCCAGCTCGTCCGCCGAGCCGCCTAGGGTGGGGGTCCCCCGGTCGGGCGGGTTGGGGGTGACGACCAGTAGCGAGAGCGATCATGGACAGCGCGGACATGTCGGCGACGGCCCGTCCGGGGTGACTGCGATAGAGCAGGGTCGCCGTCTGGTGCTGGCGGTGGCGACGATGCGCGAGGCTTTCGAGGTGGCCTCCGGCGAACCCGGCCTGCGCCCCGAACTCGCCGACCGCGTCCTGGCCGCCGAGCACGACGCCCGGGTCGCGCTGATCGGCCTGTCCACACCCGAGCGCTCGGTGTGAGTTACGGCGTCAGCGGGTCCAGGTGGGTGCGCAAGCCGATCATGGCACTGCGGATGCGGTCGAAATCGTGGGAGTCGAAGTGGCCGGGGCGACCCGGTGGCAGGAACGTCAGCGCCACCCCGACAAAGGCTCCGGCCAGCGCGCGGGCTCCCGTGTTGTCGCGCGGCACGCCCATCCGCTCGGCGATCACGCCGGTCAGCAGGTCGATCGCCGACACGGTGGCCTGCATCTGGCGGGCCAGCAGTTCGGGGACGCTGCGGAACAGCTCCTGGCGACGCCGCTCGCTCGCCCACTCCTCCTCGGTCAGATGCTCGAAGACCTCCCGCATGCCCAGCAACAGGGCGTCGACCACGGGCAGCTCGGGCGGCTGGGCCCGGATCGCCTCGACGATCAGGGGGTCGTAGTCGTCGATCAGGACTACGTCTTCCTTGGTCGGGAAGTAGCGGAAGAACGTGCTCGGGGAGACCTCGGCCGCCTCGGCGATCTGCTCGACCGTTGTCGCCGCGTAGCCCTGTGAGTTGAACAGGTCCATCGCCGCCTCGCGGATCGCTGCCCGCGTCTTGGCCTTCTTGCGCTCCCGCAGCCCGGCCCCCGCTCCCGGGCGCGCCGACGAAACAGCCCCGCTGGCCCCCGCTCCCGGGCGCGCCGACGAAACAACCCCGCCGGCCCCAGCGACCCGCCCGACGCCCCCACCAGATCCCGAAACGGCCGCGGGGGAAGCAGCGGAGGCGGGAGCGTCAGAGGTCATACCAGCGATTCTGCCAAAACCTCCGGCTGCGCCTCCGCGGGCCGCGCGGGCATGAGCACGAGCGCGAGCACGGCGCCCACCGCGGCCAGGACGCCCGCCACGATCAAAGAGCGGTCCATCCCGTACGCGAAGGCCTCCCGCACCGACGCACCAAGCCCGTCACTCCCGGTCTGCGCCGCCACCGCCACGCCCGCCGTCACACTCTCGCGCACGGCAGACGCGGCGGCTGCGGGCAGCCCAGCCACGTCGACGTGCGAGCGGTAGGCCGAGTTGAGCACGGTCCCCAGTACGGCCACCCCGATCGCCCCGCCCACCTGCCGTAACGCCTGCAGCAGCGCGTTCCCGATGCCGGCCCGGGCCGGTGACAGCGCCCCGATGGCCGCGGCCAGCGCCGGCGGCATGGTCAGCCCGAGCCCGATGCCGGTCAGGGTGATCCACACGGCGATGTAGCCGTAGCCGGTGGTGGCCGACGTCCGGGCTCCGAGCAGGGACGCCACCGCGATGAGGGCCAAGCCACCCGCGATCACCACGCGGGCGCCCAACGCGGAGGCCAGCTTCTCGCCGACCCGGGCGCCCACGAGCAGACCGCCGATCACCGGCAGCAGGCGGATCCCGGAGCCGAACGCGTCTTCTCCCCCGACCGCTGAGAACAGCTGGGGCAGCGAGAACAGCAGGCCGAGCATCGCGAAGCTGGCCACCGTGGCCAGCACCGCCCCGCCGGTGAAGGCCCGGTTGCGGAACAGGGCCAGGTCGACCAGCGGCGACGACGCGCGGCGCTGCCACAGCACGAAACCGGCCAGCAGCACGACCCCGGCCGCCATGGTCACCAGCGAACGGACGTCCGACCAGCCACGGGAGCCGGCCTCGATGATCCCGTACGTCACGGCGACCAGCCCGGCCGTCGACAGCACGATCCCGGGCAGGTCGAGCCGGGCCGACTCGCCGCGCGACGAGGGCAGCCACACGGCCAGCGCGATCACCCCGGCCACGACCACCGGCACGTTGATCAGGAAGACCGAGCCCCACCAGAAGTTGTCGAGCAGCCAGCCGCCCA
The DNA here is from genome assembly GCF_016834655.1 of Paractinoplanes ovalisporus. Lineage (GTDB taxonomy): Bacteria > Actinomycetota > Actinomycetes > Mycobacteriales > Micromonosporaceae > Actinoplanes > Actinoplanes ovalisporus. The sequence continues at coordinate 150,099 of NZ_JAENHP010000019.1, read as the reverse complement.
GCAGCGGGCCGAGCGGGATGCCGAGCGCGCTCGCGGTGACCCAGATCGACATGGCGCGGGCGCGTTCGCGGGCGTCGAACAGCGTGGTCAGCACCGCCCCGGACAACGGCATGATCACCGCCGCGCCCAGGCCGAGCACGGCCCGGGCGCCGATCAACTGAGCCGAGGTCTGGGCGTAGGCACAGGCCACCGAGGCCGCGCCGAAGAGCACGAGCGCCCCGATCAGCATCCGTTTGCGGCCGAGGCGGTCGCCGAGCAGGCCGGCCGGCAGCAGCGCCGCGGCCAGCACGAGCAGGTAGGCGGTGGTGAACCACTGCAGGTCACCGGTGGAGGCGTCGAGGTCACGGGCCAGGGTGGGCAGCGCGACGCTGAGCACGGTCGTGTCGAGGCCGACCGCGAGCGTGCTCAACGCCATGGCGGCGAGCGCGTACCAGCGCGAAGTGGAAGTCAGCATAATTTGAGAGTAGCTGTCACTTCATAGCGACTGTCAAGTTGTAAAGTGGGCCCGTGATACTCGCCGATGTGCACACCCACTTCCTGCCCCCGCGCATGCAACGCCGCGTCTGGGCCCACTTCGACCAGGCCGGCCCGCTGATCGGCCGGCCGTGGCCGATCACCTATCGCGGCGACGAGCAGGAACGGGTCGAGACGCTGCGGAGCAAGGGCGTCAGAATGTTCAGCGCGCTGGCCTACGCCCATCGCCCCGGCATGGCGTCCGACCTCAACGACTGGACGCTCGACTTCGCCGCGCGCACCCCGGGCTGCCTGCCCAGTGCCACGTTCTTTCCCGAAGCAGGCGTGGAGGCGTACGCGGGGAAGGCTCTTGATCGTGGGGCTCTGATCTGGAAGCTGCATCTGCAGGTCGGCGGCTTCGATCCGCGCGACGCCGAGCTCGACCGGGTGTGGGGACTGCTCGCCGGGGCCGGGTCGCCGGTGGTCGTGCACGCGGGTTCCGGGCCGGTCGCCGCCGGCTACACCGGGCCGGGCCCGATCGGTGAGGTCATCGCCCGCCACCCGCGGCTCGGCGTGATCATCGCGCACGCGGGGGCCCCGGAATACGAGGGCTTCTTCGAGCTGGCCGAGCGTTACGAGAACGTACGGCTCGACACGACGATGGCGTTCACCGACTTCTTCGAGGAGATGGCGCCGTTCCCCCGCGAGCTCCGGCCGCGGCTGCGCGATCTGGGGCTGGCGGGCAAGGTTCTGCTCGGCAGCGACTTCCCCAACATTCCGTATCCGTACGAGCACCAGATCGAATCCCTGCAGCGGCTCGATCTCGGTGACGAGTGGTTGCGGGCGGTCTGCTGGGGGAATGCGCAGGCCCTGTTCGCGCCGCGCGGGTGAAGTTGCACGAAACGCGTGCGCGGACGTGCCACGATCATGTAGGCAGTCGCCCGGTCGCGGAAGGGAGCCGATCTGATGAAGAAAGCCCTCGGCTGGATCGTGCTCATCCTCGTCATCTTCTACATCGGCACCAACCCCGGTCCGGCCTCGGAGATCGCGCAGGGCATCGGCGACGGCATCGCCGAGGTCTTCCGCAACATCGGGGTATTCGTCCGCGAACTGGCAACCTGACCGTCACCCGCTGACCAGACTGGCTGCATGGCGCACTGGCTTCTCCAGCACAACCCGGCCCGCGGCGTATGTGGCAGCGGCGACTGGACCGTCCGCCGTTACCGCGAGCTCATCACGGCCGGTGACGACGTGGCCCTGTGGCTCAGCGGCCGCGACGGCGGCGTGGCGGCGGTCGGCACGATCGCCGACGCCCCGGCCGATTCGGTGATCAAGGTGAACTTCACCCGCGAGTTCACCGGCCGGCCCATCCCCCGCGACGTGCTCAAGCAGGACGAACGCTTCCGGGACGCGCTCGTGCTGCGGATGGCCGGCGGCAGCAACCCGTTCCCGCTCACGCCCGAGCAGTGGCAGGCGATCGTCGAGCGCGTGCCGCCCGAGCACCAGTTCGTGGCGGCGACCGTCCGGGGCGCGGCGGCGCTGGCGGCGGCCGGGGTGACCGCGATCCGGGAGGCGGTACGCTCGGTCGCGGAATGATCCTCTGCGTCGGACTGGCCACTGTCGATCTCGTCTATCGGGTCGACCGCGTCCCCGGCGTGGACGAGAAGGCTCAGGCCCTCTCGGCCGAGGTCGCCGCCGGTGGTCCCGCCGCCAACGCCGCGGTCACGGCGGCCGCGCTCGGCGCGCCGGTCACTCTGGTCACGGCCATCGGCGCGCATCCGCTGGGCGGCCTCATCCGCTCCGATCTGGAGAAGCGTTCCGTACGGCTGATAGACGCGGCCGAGGGCTCCGACGGGTTGCCGCCGATCTCGACCGTGGTGGTCGAGGATGCCACGGGCCGGCGCACGATCGTGAGTCGTAACGCGGGTGACCTGGCTTATCGCGTACCGGAAACGGGTCTGCCGGACGCCGATCTGACACTCGTGGACGGGCATCACCCCGTGCTCGCCGTGGCCGCCGCCCGCGCCGCCCGGAGGTTGGTGGTCGACGCCGGAACGTGGCGGCCGGTCTTCGCCGACATCCTCCCGCACGCGGACGTGGTCGCCTGCTCGGCCGCGTTCCACCACCCTGACGGCTTCACCGCGCCCGACGTGATCGTCACCCACGGCCCCGACCCGGTGACCTGGACCCGCGACGGCCGGGTCGAACGCATCCCGGTGCCGCCCGTCGACGCGGCTGACACAGCGGGCGCGGGCGACGCCTTCCACGGTGCTCTGGCGTTCGCCCTGCACTCGGGGGCACCTATGCGGGACGCCATCACATCAGCGATCCGGGTGGCCGGAGTGCGCGTACGGCACCCCGGCCCCCGAAGCTGGCTGGACCAGCTCTAGCGACTAGATCGTCTTCGCCAGGCGCTCGGCCAGGAGCTTGGCGAAACGCGCCGGGTCGTCCAGGTCGCCGCCCTCGGCCAGCAGCGCCGTGCCGTAGAGCAGTTCGGCCGTCTCGGGCAGCGCCGGGTCGTCGGACCGCTCCTCGAACGCCGCCCGCAGACCGCTGACCAGCGCGTGGTTCGGGTTGAGCTCGAGGATCCGCTTGACCCGCGGGCCCTCCTGCCCCATCGCCCGGTACATCTTCTCGAGCGCCGGCGTGATGTCGTCGGTGTCGCTGACCAGGCAGGCGGGCGAGCTGATCAGGCGGTGCGACAGCCGTACGTCCTTGATCTGCTCGGTCAGCTGCTCCTTGAGAAAGGTGAGCAGCGGCGCGAAGTCGCCCTCGGGCTCCGGCTCCTCGGAGTCCTTGGGCAGGTCGACCGAGCCCCGCGCGATCGACTGGAACTTCTTGCCGTCGTAGTCGGGGACGGCCTCGACCCAGATCTCGTCGACCGGGTCGGTGAGGATCAGGACCTCGTACCCCTGCTGCTGGAACGCCTCCATGTGGGGCGAGTTCTCGACCTGGGCCCGGCTGTCACCGGTCAGGTAGTAGATCTCCTCCTGCCCCTCCTTCATCCGCTCGATGTAGGAGGTCAGCGTGGTCGGCTCGCTGCCGGCGGTCGACGAGAAGGTGGCGACGTCGAGGATGGCCTTCTGGTTGTCGGGGTCGTTGAGCAGACCCTCCTTGAGCGCCCGGCCGAACTCGCGCCAGAACGTCGTGTACTTCTCGGTGTTGTTGTTCAGCAGGTCCTTGACGGTGGACAGCACCTTCTTGACCAGCCGCCGGCGGATCATCTGGATGTGCCGGTCCTGCTGCAGGATCTCGCGCGAGATGTTCAGCGACAGATCGGCCGCATCCACCACGCCCTTGACGAAGCGCAGGTAGTCGGGGATCAGCTCCCGGCTGTCGTCCATGATGAAGACGCGCTTGACATAGAGCTGGAGGCCGCGCCGCGAGTCGCGCTGGAACAGGTCGTGCGGGGCCCGCGACGGCAGGAAGAGCAGGGCCTCGTACTCGAAGGTGCCCTCGGCCTTCATGTTGATGATCTCGAGCGGCTCGGACCAGTCGTGGCTGATGTGCCGGTAGAACTCGTGGTACTCCTCGTCGGACACCTCGGACCGGGGGCGGGCCCAGAGCGCCTTCATCGAGTTGAGCGTGTCGTCGCCCATCCGGATGGGGAACGAGATGAAGTCCGAGTACTTCTTGACGATCTCCCGGATCTTCCAGTCGTCCGTGTAGTCGTAGAGCGCGTCCTCCTCGTCGGAGGGGCGCAGGTGGACAGTGACGCTCGTGCCGACCGGGGCGTCGGGCACGTCCTCGATCGTGTAGGTGCCCTCGCCGCTGGACTCCCAGCGGGTGCCGTGGCCCTCGGTGCCGGCCTTGCGGGTCACCAGCGTGACCTTCTCGGCGACCATGAACGTGGAATAGAAGCCGACGCCGAACTGGCCGATCAGCTCGGGGCTCTCCTTGGCCTCGCGCAGCTTGACCAGCAGCTCGGCCGTGCCCGACTTGGCGATCGTGCCGATCAGCTCGACGACCTCGTCGTGGGTCATGCCGATGCCGTTGTCGCGCACGGTCAGCGTGCGCGCCTCCTTGTCGGCGGTCACCTCGATGTGCAGGTCGGAGGCGTCGGCCTCGACGCCGTCCTGCAGGGTGGCCAGGCGCAGTTTGTCGAGCGCGTCCGAGGCGTTCGAGATCAGCTCGCGCAGGAAGATGTCCTTGTTCGAATAGATCGAGTGGACCATCAACTGCAGCAGCTGCCGGGCCTCGGCCTGGAACTCCAACGTCTCCATTGTTTCCTAACTCCCTCTTAGCGGACCGCACGACGATCGTATGACGAAGGCCCCGCCCGGCATGTGCCGGACGGGGCCTTTCTGACCGTCGGGGGTCAGCGCTTGTCGATCGCGATGAACTCGCGCTCCGGGGCGCCCGTGTAGAGCTGCCGCGGCCGGCCGATCTTGTTGGCCGGGTCGTTCATCATCTCGGTCCACTGCGCGATCCAGCCGGGCAGGCGGCCGATCGCGAAGAGAACGGTGAACATCTTCGTCGGGAAACCCATCGCCTTGTAGATGAGGCCCGTGTAGAAGTCCACGTTCGGGTAGAGCTTGCGCGAGACGAAGTAGTCGTCGTTGAGCGCGATCTCCTCGAGCTGGAACGCGATCTCGAGCAGCGGGTCGGGCTTGTCGAGCGTGGCCAGCATCTCCTGCGCGGCCTTCTTCACAATGGCGGCCCGCGGGTCGTAGTTCTTGTAGACCCGGTGGCCGAAGCCCATGAGCTTGACGCCCTTTTCCTTGTTCTTCACTCGCGTGACGAACGAGTTGACGTCTCCGCCGTCCTTGCGGATCTGCTCGAGCATCTCGAGCACGGCCGCGTTGGCGCCGCCGTGCAGCGGGCCGGACAGCGCGTTGATGCCGGCCGAGATCGAGGCGAACAGGTTGGCCTGCGCCGAGCCGACCAGCCGCACCGACGACGTCGAGCAGTTCTGCTCGTGGTCGGCGTGCAGGATGAACAGCATGTCCAGGATCTTGGCGATCTTGGGGTCGACGTCGTACTGCACGGTCGGCAGGCCGAACGTCATCCGCAGGAAGTTGTCGACGTAGTCCAGGCTGTTGTCCGGGTAGGGCAGCGGGTGCCCGATGGACTTCTTGTAGGCGTACGCCGCGATGGTCGGAAGCTTCGCCATCAGCCGGATGCCGGAAATCTCCACCTGCTCAGGATCGAGCGGGTCGAGCGCGTCCTGGTAGAACGTCGACAGCGCGGTGGTGGCCGACGAGAGCACGGCCATCGGGTGCGCGTCACGCGGGAAGCCGGAGAAGAAGGTGCGCATCTCCTCCTGGAGCAGGGTGTGCACCCGGATCTTGTCGGCGAAGTCCTTGAGCTGCTGCGGAGTCGGCAGCGCGTCGTGCATCAGAAGGTACGAGACCTCGAGGAACGACGACCGCTCGGCCAGTTGCTCGATCGGATAACCGCGGTAGCGGAGAATGCCGGCGTCACCATCGATATAGGTGATCGTCGACGTGGTCGAGGCGGTGTTGACGAAACCCTGGTCAAGGGTGACGAAGCCGGTCTCCTTGAGGAGCGCGCTGACGTCGATGCCGCCCGGGCCCTCGACCGCTTCGCGCACGGGCATCGACAGCTGACCGCCGGGGTGGTCGAGCTTGACATCCGTCATGTATTTCCCTCACTTCACCGGCAGATGTCCCAGAAATTGTGAAGTTCACCGTAAACCCTCAACCTGAATGGGTCATCAGGCGGCTCCCTGCTGAGGGATTGATCACGAAGAGTGGCGAACTTGTATAGATAATGGTTCTAGTCGAACGCGGAGGTGCAAGCCAATGCCGAATCCGAGTCCGTCTCCCGTCGTCGTGGGCGTGACCGGCACATCGGCGGGGCTCGCCGCGGTGCGCCTGGCCGCCCGCGAAGCCGTCTCGCGCGACCGTGAACTCCGGATCGTGCACGCTTTCACGTGGTCCCACCCGAAGCTCGACCAGCACTACGACCGAGCCCGGCGCACCGCCTCGCAGATCGTCGACGCGGCGGTCGCCACTGCCCAGCGTTCCACACCCGGGGTGCGGGTGACAGGTCAACTCGTCGACGGGTTGCCCGACCGCACGCTGCTACGCCTGGGCCGCACCGCCGAGATGCTGGTGCTGGGCGACGACGACCTGGCCACCACCCCGTGGCTGCCGACCGGCTCGGTGCTGGTGCAGACGGTGGCCCGCGCCTGGTGCCCGGTGCTGGTGGCGCGCGGCCCGCGACCGCAGGCGGGCCCGATCCTGGCTGCCGTCGACGGTTCCGAATGTTCCATGCTGGGCCTGCGTCAGGCGGCCGAGGAGGGCGCGCGCCGCAACGTCCCCGTGGTCGTCGCCCACGTGGTCGAACAGGCGGGCGCCGAGAAGGCCGGGCACGCCGTCCTGGCCCGTGCGGTCGAGGCCGTTCCCGAGCTCACCGACTACCAGGTACGGCTGATGACCGGGGCGCCGGCCCTGACCCTGATCCGCGCGTCGAGCCGGGCCCGCGTCACGGTGCTGGGCCCGCGCGGCACGCACGACGCGGGGCTGCTGGGCTCGGTGGCCCGGGCGGTGCTGCGCCGGGCCGCCAGCCCGACGCTGTTCGCCCACGGCAGCCCGTTACCTGAGTGCCGCTCGACCTCGGCGCCCGTTCGGCACCCCGGGAGCGCGCTGGTCACCTAGGGCTCAGCCGCGCGCCGTATAGACCGAACTGATCGGTGATGACCGAAAAGTGGCGGCTGTTCGCGTTGGCCGGGCTTGCGACGACGGTTCTCTTTGTGGGCAACCTGTCGCCGGTGGTCAACGCTGCCTGCGTGCTGCTGCTCGGCGCGGGAACGGTCTGGGCCTGCTTCGCCGGACCCCGCGGGCAGGGCACCGAACCCCGTACGGCCTGGCTGCTGCTCGGCTCGGCGGCGCTGGCCTTCCTGATCGGGGTGCTGCTGCGACCGGTCGTCGCCGACGCGGACGGGCTCCGGCCCCTGCTCGCCGACTGCGCCACCGTGCCCGGCTACATGATGCTCTGCGCCTTCCTGTACGTGATGCTGCGGCAGCGGCAGAGCCTGGAACGCCACGCCGTGCTCGACGGGCTGATCGTCTGCGTGGCCGGCGCGCTCGTGGTGATCCTGCTGCTGGCCGCCCCGGCCGCCGCCATCACCGACCGCCCCGCGCCGGAATCGGTGCTGGCCGGGCTCTACCCGCTGTTCGACGTGGTCGTGCTGCTGCTGGTGATCAACCTGACGTTCACCGCCACCACGTGGCCGGCGAGCCTGGTGACCCTGCTGAGCGCGATGGTCTCGCTGCTCGCGGGCGACATCGCGTACGCCGTCATCGGCATCTCCGGCCGCACATACGCGTCACCCCTGTTCGACGTGCCGTTCCTGGTGGCGTACGGGCTGATCGGGGTGACCGCGCTGCACCCGTCGGTCACCCGCCTCGGGCAGGCCGCGCGCCCGCCCGTGCCGGCCTGGTCGGGTGGGCGCATCGCGCTGCTGGCGCCGGCCCTGACCGGCCCGTTCGTGCTGCTGCTGGTGCTCCCCGACGTATCCCGGGAACAGCGCACGACGATCGCCGTGGCGGGAGCGGTGAGCGTCGTGCTGCTGCTCGTACGGGCCGTGACCGCCGTACAGGCGCAGGTCGCGGCCCAGGTACGCGCCGAGCACCAGGCCATGCACGACGCCCTGACCGGGCTGCCCAACCGCTACATGATCACCGAGGAGGTCGCGCGCATGCTGGGCCGTCCCGCCCGGGTCGCCGAGGCCCTGATGCGCGACGCCGACACCGGCCGCTCCATGATCTTCGACGCCGCCATGCACGACCAGGTGCGCGAACGGATCGAGCTCGAGGTGGCGCTGCGCCGGGCGCTCGGCGAGGGTCAGCTCAGCGTGGCCTACCAGCCGATCGTCGACCTGGTGCCCGGGGTGCCGGCGGGCGCGGAGGCGCTGGTGCGCTGGGTCCACCCGGAACGCGGCCCGATCCCACCCGCCACCTTCATCCCGATCGCCGAGGAGGCCGGGCTGATCGGCGCCCTCGGCGACCGGGTGCGGCAGGAGGCGCTGCGCCAACTGGGGTCGTGGCGCACCGACGGCACGGTCGACGACAACTTCTACCTCTCGATCAACGTCTCCGGACGTCAGCTCACCGACCCGCGCCTGCCGCTGGTCGTCTCGTCCGAGATGCTGCAGTACGGAATCCCGGCGCGCTGCGTCGCCCTCGAGATGACCGAGTCGGTGCTGGTCGACTCGTCCGGCGTTCCCGGGCGGGTCCTGTTCGAGCTGCGCGAACTGGGCTGCCAGGTGCTCATCGACGACTTCGGCACCGGCTTCTCGGCGCTGGGCAACCTGCGGCGCTTCCCGGTCACCGGCATCAAGATAGACCGCTCGTTCGTGACCGGGCTGGGCCTGAGCCCCGAGGACGACGCGATCGTGCGGGCGGTGGTGGCGATGAGTCACGCGCTCGACCTGACCGTGATCGCCGAGGGCGTGGAGACGAGACTGCAGCGCGACGCGCTGGCCGCGGTGGGCGTGACGCGGGGGCAGGGCTGGCTGTGGGGGCCGGCCGTGCCGCCGGCCGAGTTCGCCCGGCACTGGCACGCGGGAGGCGCGGTCGCCCTGGCCGGCCGCCACCGGCGAGGCTGAGCGAAATCAGGCGTCGGCGGTCTGCTTGGGGAACTCGTACATCCAGAACGACTGCGAATCGATCCGCGTGGAGACGGCGTTTCCGGCGATCCGGTTGAGCACCTTGCCGATCATGTCGGGCAGCTGGTGCACGTCCTCGTTGTACGTGCAGACGTCGATGAAGACCAGTCCGTCGGCCTCCTCGATCTGCTTGTACATCTCGCGCAGCAGCTTGATGAAGACGCCCCGGCCCCGGCTGCCCGGCCGCACGCCGACGAAGTGCACGAAGAACAGGCGGTTCTCGACGTACAGGTCGGGCCAGTGGTGCCGGAAGTAGTCGGGTGAGATCAGCGGGGCGGCGTGCAGATCACTGGTCATGACCGCGAGGCCGGTGACCCCTTCGTCGTCCTGGATGACGTACTTCTCGTTGCGCTTGTCCGCCATGAGCTCCTCGAACTCGTGGCGGTAGAGCATGTGCCGGTTGACCGCCAGGACCCGCAACTCGTCGAACGTGTCGCGGTAGAACTCCCAGGCCGAGTCGAGGAGGCAGTCGGGCAGCGCCGGCGTCACGTCCACTCGCATGCTGACAAACCTGCCATCACGACTGGCGTCGTGTTCGCGACTCGGGCATTATTCGCTGACCGGGTTCTGCCGTAACGCGGATCACACTCGGCTTATGTTTAGTAGCGGAAAGGAGCGAGCATGGCGGCGCTGGTCGGCTCGGACGGAGCAGTGGTCTGGCTGGTCGCGGTGCTGCTCGTCCTGATGGCCGGTCTCGGTGCGGCGCTGCTCGCCGCCACCCGCGCAACCCGCCGCCTCTGAAGCAACGCCCGGCCGCACGACCCGCCGCCTCCAAAGCAGCGCCCGACCCGAAGATGTAGCAGGCTGGACGCATGCGCTTCGCCACGTGGAACGTCAACTCGGTCAAGGCCCGCCTGCCGCGCCTGCTGGAGTGGCTCGACACCACCAAACCCGACGTCCTGTGCCTGCAGGAGACCAAGGTCGGCGAGGACGCGTTCCCCTCCGACGAGGCCGGTGAGCTCGGGTACGAGGTGGCCGCGTACGGGCAAGGCCGCTGGAACGGAGTCGCCCTGCTCTCGCGGGTGGGGCTCGACGAGGTGCGCAAGGGATTCGCGGGCGAACCCGGATATCCCGACCCGGAAGCGCGCGCCATCAGTGCCCGGGCCGGCGGGATCCGGTTCTGGTCGATCTACGTGCCGAACGGACGTACGCCGGACGACCCGCACTACACGTACAAGTTGTCGTGGCTGTCCGCATTGCGCAGCGCCCTGACCGCCGAGATCGACGCCGGTCCGCTGGTCCTGGCCGGCGACTTCAACGTCGCACCCACGGACGACGACGTCTGGGACCCGGCCGTCTTCGTCGGATCGACGCACGTCACCCCGCCCGAGCGCGAGGCGCTGTCCGGATTGCGCAGCGCCGGGCTCCAGGACATCGTCGGCCGGCCCATGAAGGGGGACCATCCGTTCACCTATTGGGATTACCGGGCCGGAATGTTCCACCAGAACAAGGGGATGCGGATCGACCTCGTCTACGCGACCCCGTCGGTGGCCGGTCGGGTCACAGATGCCGTGGTGGACCGCGAGGCGCGCAAGGGAAAAGGTCCCAGCGACCATGCTCCGATCGTGGTCGATCTGGCCGACGCGGCGTCCTGACCGACCACCTGGACCCGGCCGTCATGCCCATAAGCACGTAGTCTGTGGGCAGAGATCGTGTCGGGCGGGGAGAGACGGGAGGGACCATGACAGCGCAATCGCCGGCAACGGCCGGCGAACGGCTGACCGAAGGACCCGCGCCGGCCCTGCTGCGCGCGGCGCTCGACGCCGCCAGCGAGGCCGTGTTGCTGTGCGACGCCTCCGACGACACCATTCTGCTGGTCAACGCCGCTGCTCAGGCGCTGGTTCCGGGCCTGACCGCGGGCGCTACGGCCCTCGACGGCCCGCTGCCCGGCCTGGCCGGAGCGCTTGCCTCGGGCGACGACTCCTTCACCGACACCCACTCGGGCCGCCACCTGCAGGGACGGCGCCAGCCGCTCGGCGACGACCACTACGCGTGGTTTCTGCGTGACCGCACCGACGAGGTGGCCCGGGCCGACGCGCTGCGCGCCGAACGGAGCCGCACGGCTTTCCTGGCCGAGGCCGGCCGCCGTCTCTCCTCGTCACTGCACCAGGGCCGCTGCCAGCGGATCACGGCCGAACTGGCGGTGGCCCACCTGGCCGACGCCGCCATGGTCGTGCTGCCGGTCAACCGCCGCCAGAGCCAGTGGATGCGGCTGATCGCCGGCGGCACGATCGAGGAGGGCACGCTCCGCGAGCGGTCCCTCAGCGACGTGCCGGGGCTGGTCGAGGCGCTCGGCGGGTTCCCGCCCATCCCGAGCAAGTGGCTCGACGCGTCCCAGGCCCCCGAGTGGCTGCTGCCCGGCCGTTTCGGGCCGATCGGAGCCCTGCTGGTCACTCCCCTGCCGGGCAACGCCGAGCCGGCCGGGGCCCTGATCCTGGCCCGCCGGGGCGACGACGCCGAGTTCAGCCCGGAAGACGAGATCCTGGCCCGCATCTTCGCGGCCCGGGCCGGCGCCGCCATCTCGGCCGCCGGGCTCTATCGCGAACAGGTCGACACGACGGCGGTGCTGCAGGCCGACCTTCTGCCGCCCGAGCTGCCCCAGCCCGACGGCATCGAACTGGTCGGCTCCTACCAGGCCGCCCGCGAGGCGCTGCGCATCGGCGGCGACTTCTACGACGTGTTCGGACCGACCGAGAACAGCTCCGACACGGTGATCGCGCTCGGTGACGTCTGCGGCAAGGGCCCCGAGGCCGCGGTGCTCACCGGCAAGGTGCGGCAGACGCTGCGGGCGCTCCGGCTGGTCGGCGCGCCGCCCGACGAGATGCTGCGCGTGCTCAACCGGGCGCTGCTCGATTCGGGCCGTCAGCACAGGTTCGTCACCATGGTGGTCGGGTCGGTCGCCCGCGCCGAGCACGGCCGGGTGCGGCTCACTCTGGCCACCGGCGGTCACCCGCCGCCGCTGGTGCTGCGGATCGACGGCCGGGTGGAAGAGGTGCCGACCACGGGAACTTTGATCGGAGCGGTTCCCCGTACGGTGGTGAACCCCGCCGATGTGGAACTCGCGCCGGGCGAGCTCTGCCTGCTCTACAGCGACGGCCTGACCGAGGCCCGGGGCGGTCCCACCGGTGACGAACAGTTCGGTGAGGCCCGGCTGCACGACGCGCTGGCCGAGTGCCGCGGGATGCCCGCCGTGGCCACGGTTGAGCGCGTACGCCAGCTGGTCAGCGACTGGGTCCACGGCGGCACCCGCGACGACATCGCCATGCTGGCCGTCCGCGCGCCCGCCCGCACCCAGCTGAGCCTGCGCAACGGCTCCCGCCGCAACGCGTCCCCGTTCGCCATCGACGCCCGCCGCAACGACCGCCGCATCCGGACCCGGGCATGAGCGTCGACCCCCGCCGCGCCGGCTCATGAGCGTCGCGTCCCGCCGGTCGCTCGACGACCCTGGTCTGCACGACGAGTTCCTCTCCCTGGTCGGTGAGGGGGACGAGTACGGCGCGGTCGAGCTGGTCACCGAGCTCCTCGACGGCGGCGCCACCCCGCAGCGCATCATGATCGACCTGATCGGCGGCGCCCAGACCCGCGTCGGCGAGCTGTGGGCGGCCAACGAGTGGTCGGTGGCCCGCGAGCACGCGGCGACCGCGATCAGCGAACGGGCCCTGGCCGCGCTGGCCGCCCGGACGAATGTGCGCCCGTCCCGCGGCCGGGTGACGATCGCCTGCGTCGACGGCGAATGGCATGCGCTGCCGACCCGCATCCTGGCCGAGATGCTGCGCCTGGACGGGTGGCGCGTCGACTTCCTGGGCGCCAACGTGCCCGGCCCGCACCTGGTCACCCACCTGCACCAGACCGGCCCCGACGTGGTCGCGCTGAGCTGCATGATCGCGACCCGGCTGCCGCGGGCGCACGCGGCGATCACCGCCTGCCGGGCGGCCGGGGTGCCGGTCATCGCGGGCGGGCGCGGCTTCGGGCCGGGTGGGCGCTACGCACAGCACCTGGGCGCCGACGCGTGGGCCGCCGGCGCCGAGGAGGCGGTTCTGCGCCTGGCCCGCAACTGGCCGCCGCACAACTCCGACCCGCAGTTGTCGGCCTTCCTGGGCGACGAGGAATACACGTACGTGGTGCGCAATCGCCCCCAACTCATCGACTCGGCCATGCGGCAGCTCACCGAGCGGTATCCGGCCATGCGCGACTACAACCAGCGCCAGCTCGACTCGACCGCCGAGGACATGGCGCACATCGTCGACTTCCTGGCGGCCGCGCTCTACGTGAGCGAGACCCAGATCTTCACCGACTTCGTGGCCTGGACCGACGGCGTGCTGCAGGCGCGCGGGGTGCCGCCGGTGGCGTTGCGCGTCGGCCTCGAGGCCGTGCAGGCGCAGCTGCGCGACTACCCGGCGGCCACAGCGATCCTGACCGCGGGAACCCGGCTCGTAAATAGGTAGCGCGCCCGCCACGGCTTCCCTAGCCTGGTGCGCATGATCTCCTGATGCTCCGGCCCGTCCGGGCCGTCCACCGTGCTCGGTTTCCGGGTGCTCCGGCGTGATTTCGTCCGCCGTGGAGCCGCATCGTGCCGACACCCGGAGCACACACGCGTTCTCTTTCCCTGGCTCCACCGCGCCCGGCCCCGCCTGTTCCGCGGGGCTTCGAGGAGGCCCGTATGCCTGGTCAACGTTTCACCGTTCAGCTCGACGACGCCGCACTCCCCCGTCCCGCGGGGCTCGACGACGGCAAGCGCCCCGACCGCAAATCAGCCGGCGCCAAGCACCACGGCGCCGGCGACGACAAGCAGGCCGCCCGGCAGCGCTCCGAGCGGGCCCACGCGGGCCGCGCCACCGGCACCGGCGGAGGCCGTTCCTACGCGTTCCGTCGCAGCTAGGCCGACCCCACCGCGGGCGTCCGGGGTCACCCCGGGCGCCCGCGGTCTAGGCTGGGCCGATGGGGACCAGGGCGGAGATCGGGGCGCTTCCGCCCGAGGCCGATCTGGCGCGGGCCGACTCGCTGGCCCGCGAGATCTTCTCGGACATCGCCACCAAGTGGTCCCTGCTGATCATCGAGTTTCTCGGGCTGCGCACGATGCGCTTCAACGAGCTGCGCCGCGAGATCGGCGGCATCAGCCACAAGGTGCTGACCCAAAATCTGCGCACCCTTGAACGCAACGGCCTGGTCGAGCGCACCGTGCACCCCACCGTCCCGCCCAGCGTCGACTATGCGCTCACCGAGGCCGGCCAGGCGCTGCGCAAGGTGGTCGACGGCATGTGCGACTGGACCCAGACCTACCTCGGCCACATCGAGGCCTCACGGTCCCGCTTCGAGGGCTAATCCAGAACTGCCGTGGCCTCGACCTCGACCAGGTGCTCGGGGACGTCGAGGGCCACGATGCCGAACAGCGACGCCGGGGCCTCGATCGCGACGCCCAGCTTGGCCGAGGCGCGGGCGATCCCGTCCAGCACCTGCGGCATCAGCTCGGGCTTCCAGTCGACCACGTGCATGGTCAGCTTCACCACGTCGGCGAACGTCGCCCCGGCGCCGGCCAGCGCGGTGGCCACGTTGAGGTAGCTCTGTTCGACCTGGGTGGCCAGGTCACCACCGTCCCAGGCGACCTGGCCGGCGACGTGGACGAGCTTCGAACCGGTCGCGATCGAGATCTGCTTGTAGATCGGGATCTCCGGTAGTCCGGGCGGGTTGATCAAGGAAACGGCCATGTCACGACCGTACGAGCGATGCCCCGGCCCCGGAAGAATGCACTTTTCCGAGCCCAGGGCACCTTCAGGTAACCGCCGCCCTAGCCGAGCTCGGCGTACACGTCGTCGAGGCGGCCGTGGTACATGTCGGACTTGGTGTTGAAGTTCGGGCCGCCCACGCGCAGCGGCAGCGTGTTGCTGATCGACAGGTTCGACGGGATGGTGACCTGGCCGGCCGGCTTGTCGTCGACGGACACCGACAGGGTCGTGCCGCTGCGCTGGCACAGCACCTTGTGCCACTGGCCGTCGGCGACCGAGGCCGACGAACGCGCGATGTAGACCTGCTTCGAGCCGGCCCCGACCACGACGCACTGGGCCTTGCCGTTGGTCTTGCCGACCTGCATCTTCCACTGGCTCGTCGTATTGGCGACGCCCTTCTGCATGACGTTGGCCGACCCGACGATCTGCGTCCTGGTCAGCTGCAGGCGGGCCGACCAGCGGAACAGCCGGGTGCCGGGGTTGAGGTTGGCGACGCTGGCCGTCTCGAACAGTGCCCGCGGGCAGGTGGAGGCGGTGGTGGCGCAGGCGGCCGGGAACGACACGTAGCGACCGCTGGGGGTGGCGGTGTCGAAGCGGACCGCGCCCGAGTCGGCCGTACGGGTGGTGAGCGCCGGACCGCGGCCGGAGGCGTCGGAGACCTGGCCGTTGACCGCGCCGGCATCGAACGTCCAGCGCGCGACGAGCTGAGGAGCGGGAGCAGCGGCCGAAGCCGAGGGAGTCGGGGCCGGTGCGGCCAGGGCGGGCGCCGCCGGGAACACGAGTCCGGACACGGCGGCGAGCGCGATCGCGAGCTTCATCCCCCCACCATGGCGTATAGACCGTTTTGGGGCAAATCTTCTTTATCGCCGTTTCGGGGCGTTACTTCCTGACGAACGACCGAGCCCGGCCGGGGGAAACTTGCCCGGAAATGCGAAACGGCCCGCCGAAGCGGGCCGTTGATGATCAGAGGATCGCGTTCTCCTCGGCGATCGCGCAGATCGCGACGAGACGCAGCAGGTGCCAGTCGGCCGCCTTCCACTCGGACGGGGCCATCGGCGCCTCACCCGGCTCGGGGAGCACCTTGCTCGCCCGGCGGGCGCCGGCCACGATCGCGCGGGCGTAGCCGGCCAGGCCCTCGGCGTCGGCGTCGCGGCCCGCCGACTCGAGCGCGTCACGAACGGCGGCGGCGTGCTGGTCGACCAGGGCCAGCAGACCCGGGTCGGCGAGCGCGGCGACGATGCCGTCGACGCCCACGCGCGCCATCATTTCGTCCAGCAGGCCGGTCGCCGGGGAGGCCGGAACGAGGGCGGAAATCGGGGCGAAGGCGAGGAATTCGTTCGTCATGGCGAGAACGCTAGGGCCTGCCGGACCCCCACGACAGGGGGGTAACCGAACGGCACCCGAGCGCCAACGAGCGCGCTACACAGGCAGCTGGTCCATGGCCTTGAAGATCCGTTTGTCCGATATCGGATAGGCGGTACCCAACGATTGGGCGAAGAAGTTGATCCGCAGCTCCTCGATCATCCAGCGGATTTCCGATAAACCCTCGGCCGGTGCGCCGAGGCCCGCCAGCTCGCGGTATTCGGCCTCGATCTCGTGGATCTGGGCCATCAGCTGCCGGTCGCGGGCCAGGTTGCCGCCCAACCGGTCGAGGCGATAGACGATGCCGCGCAGATAGCGGGGCAGGTGGTGCAGCTGCCGCCAGCCGGTCTCGGTCACGAACCCGGGGTGCACCAGGCCCTTGAGCTGCTGGCGGATGTCGGCCAGGGCGGCCAGCATCGACGGATCACGCACCGAGGCGAGGCGCTGGTCGATGTCGTACGCGGTGGCCAGCACCTGCCGCACCTGCGTGACCACGTTGGCCACGGCGTCGACCAGATCCTGGCGTACGGCGTCGCGCAGCGAGGCGAACTCGATCGACGACCACACCGGACCCCCCGCGTCGGTCACCAGCTTGTCGACCGCCGCACCCGCGCAGTCGTCGAGAAGATCGGCGATCGACCGGTACGGGTTCCCGCGCGAGAGCTCGAGCTTGGCCTTGTTGTCGAGCCGGCCCTGCAGATAGCGCGCGGCCGGCGGCAGGGTCAGCAGGAGCAGCTTGCGGGTGCCCGCGACCATCGCCACCCGCTGCTCGGCCTCGCTCTCGAAGACCCTGATGGCGACGCTCTCGCCCTCGTCGACCAGCGCCGGCCAGACGTTGACCTCGTAGCCGCCCCGCATCTGGGCGACCCGCCGGGGCAGCACCCCGAAGTCGTTGGTGGTGATGCCGCGGCGCTCGATGTCGCCGGCCGCCTTCGAGATGGTCTGCTGCACCTTGGGCGCCAGCGACCGGCGCAGCACCTCGAGGTCGCGCCCCTCCCCCAGCACCTTGTCGTTCTCGTCGACCACCCGGAAGTTGACCCGCAGATGATCGGGCACCTGGTCGGGCCGCCACGCGTCACGCGGGACGATGGTGCCGGTGAGCCGGCGCAGCTCGCCCGCGATCGCGTCGGGCAGCGGGCCGCGGCGGGCCGGCACCCGGTCGAGCACGGCCTCGGCCCAGTCCGGCACCGGCACGAAGTTGGTGCGCAACGCCTTGGGCAGGGCCCGGATGAGGGCGATGACCACGTCTTTGCGGAAGCCGGGCACCGACCAGACGAAGTCTTCCGGGTCGAGCTTGTTGAGCAGCGGCAGCGGCACGGTCACGGTGACGCCGTCGGCCGTCGTGTTCGGTTCGAAGGAGTACGACAGGGGCAGCCGCACCCCGCCGGCCAGCCAGGCGTCCGGATAGGCGTTGGGGTCGACCGAGTCACGCCCCGAGTTGACCAGCAGCTCGCGGGTGAACGTCAGCCGCTCGGGATCGTCGCGGCGGGCCTTCTTCCACCACGCGTCGAAGTGCCGCGCCGAGACCACGTCGGCCGGGATGCGGGCGTCGTAGAGGGCGTACACGGTCTCGTCGTCGACCGCGATGTCACGGCGGCGGGCCCGGTTCTCGATCTCCTCGATCTGGGCCAGCAGCTTGGCGTTGTCGGTGAAGAACTTGTGGTGGGTGTCCCAGTCGCCCTCGACCAGCGCGTGCCGGATGAACAGCTCGCGCGACACCACCGGGTCGACCTTGGCATAGCCGACCTTGCGCCGGGGCACGATCGGAAGGCCGTACAGGGTCACCTTCTCGTACGCCATGACGGCGCCCTGCTTCTTCTCCCAGTGCGGCTCCGAGTAGGACCGTTTCACCAGGTGCGGCGCGAGCTTCTCGGCCCACTCGGGTTCGATGCGGGCGTTGACGCGGCCCCAGAGGCGGCTGGTCTCGACCAGTTCGGCCGACATCACCCAGCGGGGCTGCTTCTTGAACAGCGCCGACCCCGGGAAGATGGCGAACTTCGCCCCGCGGGCACCCAGGTATTCGCGCTTGTCGGTGTCTTTGAGGCCGATGTGCGAGAGCAGGCCGGACAGCAGCGCGGTGTGCACGTGCTGGCCCTCGGCGACCTCCTCGCGATCCTCGGTGATGGACAGATTGAGCGTGCGGGCGACCTGGCGCAGCTGCGCGTAGATGTCCTGCCATTCCCGCACGCGCAGGTAGTTGAGGAATTCGTTGCGGCACAACCGGCGGAACTGGTTGCCGGACAGTTCCTGCTGCCGCTCGCGCAGATAGCGCCACAGGTTGAGGTAGCTGAAGAAGTCCGATTCCTTGTCGGTGAACCGGGCGTGCTTCTCGTCGGCCTGCTGCTGTTTCTCGGTCGGGCGCTCGCGCGGATCCTGAATGGACAAGGCGGCCGCGATCACCATCACCTCGGCCACACATTCCTGCCGGTCGGCCTCGATGACCATGCGGGCCAGCCGCGGGTCGACCGGCAGCTGGGCCAGCTGGCGGCCGAGCGGGGTGAGTTTGCGCTCGGCCAGCGCGCCCAGCTCTTCGAGCAGCTTGACGCCGTCGGTGATGTTGCGGCGGTCGGGCGGGTCGATGAACGGGAACCGGGCCAGGTCGCCCAGGCCCAGGTTGGTCATCTGCAGGATGACGCTGGCCAGGTTGGTGCGCAGGATCTCGGGCTCGGTGAACTCGGGGCGGCCGTCGAAGTCCTCCTCCGAGTAGAGCCGGATGCAGATGCCGTCGGCGACCCGGCCGCAGCGGCCCTTGCGCTGGTTGGCACTGGCCTGCGACACCGGCTCGATCGGGAGCCGCTGCACCTTGAGGCGGTGCGAATAGCGGCTGATGCGGGCGGTGCCGGGGTCGATGACGTAACGGATGCCGGGGACGGTCAGCGACGTCTCGGCGACGTTGGTGGCCAGCACGACCCGGCGCTGCGAATGCCGCTCGAACACCTTGTGCTGCTCGGCCGCGGACAGACGGCCGTACAGGGGAACGATGTCGGTGTTTCGGAGGTTGCGTTTGCCCAGCGCGTCGGCCGTGTCGCGGATCTCGCGCTCGCCGGAGAGGAACACGAGGATGTCGCCGTCGCCCTCGCGGCCCAGCTCGTCGACCGCCTCGGCGATGCCGTCGACCTGGTCCATGGGTTCTTCGGTCTCGTCCTCGGTCATCGTGAGCAGAGGGCGATAGCGCACCTCGACCGGGAACGTGCGGCCGGAGACCTCGATGACCGGGGCCGGCTTGCCGTCGGCGTCGGCGAAGTGCTCGGCGAAGCGCTGCGTCTCGATCGTGGCCGACGTGATGATCAGCTTGAGGTCGGGCCGGCGGGGCAGCAGCTCGCGCAGATAGCCCAGGATGAAGTCGATGTTGAGGCTGCGCTCGTGGGCCTCGTCGATGATCAGCGTGTCGTAGCGGAACAGGTTGCGGTCGTTCTGGATCTCGGCCAGCAGGATGCCGTCGGTCATGACCTTGACCATGGTGTCGTCGCCGGCCTGGTCGGTGAAGCGCACCTTGTAGCCGACGGTGGTGCCGAGCGGCCGCCCGACCTCTTCGGCGATGCGCTCGGCGACCGTGCGGGCGGCGATCCGGCGCGGCTGGGTGTGCCCGATCTGCCCGCGGACGCCCCGGCCCAGCTCCATGCAGATCTTGGGGATCTGCGTCGTCTTGCCCGAGCCGGTCTCACCGGCCACCACGACGACCTGGTGGTCGCGGATGGCCGCGGCGATGTCGTCCTTGCGCTGGCTGACCGGCAGCGACTCGGGATAGCTGATCGGGGGCACGCTCGCGACCCGCGCGGCCAGCCGCTCCGCGGCCCGGTCGATCTCGGCCGAGATCTCGCTCAGCGCGGCCGCCCGGGCCGCGGAGTCCTTGATGCGCCGGGTGCCCTCGAGCCGCCGCCCGAGGCGGTGACTGTCACGCGGAAGAAGATCGGCCAGGCGGTTACGGAGTTCGGGTGTTGTCGACATCGCGCAGCAAGAATAGGCGGATCGGCCCGCGAACGCCTGGTGATTAACGCCGCCCCAGGCTGTTGATCGCCTCCATCTCGGCCGGGGTGAGGACGAAGCCGTCGATGTCGGCGTTGCGGGCGATGCGTTCCGGGGTCGCCGACTTGGGGATGACCACGAACTCGTGCTGGATGTGCCAGCGCAGCACCACGCGGGCCGGGTCGACGCCGTGGGTCGCGGCGACGCCGGTCAGCACCGGGTCGTGCAGGTTGGTGGTCTTGAACGGCGAGTAGCCCTCGAGCACCACGCCCCGCTCGCGGTGGGCGGCCACGATCGCCGGGTCGTAGAGGGACGGGCCGAAGCGGATCTGGTTGACCGCGGGTCGCTCGCCGGTCTCGGCGGACAGCTCGTCGATCTCGTCGGCGCCGAAGTTGCTGACACCGATCGCGCGGGTCAGGCCCTGGTCACGGGCCTGGACGAACTCACGCCACACCCGCACCGAGCGGCCCCGTGACGGCGGCCAGTGGATCAGCCACAGGTCGACCGCGGCCAGGCCGAGCGCGCGCAACGACGCCTCGATCGTGGCGCGTTCCTGGCCGGCCCGCTCCGGCGGCAGCTTCGTGGTCACGAAGACCTCGTCGCGGGGCACGCCGGAGTCTTTCAGGGCCCGGCCCACCTCGGCCTCGTTGCCGTACATGGTCGCGGTGTCGATGTGGCGGTAGCCGGCCTCGAGCGCGTCCCGGACCGCCTGGTACGCGGACTCACCGCGCAACTGCCAGGTTCCGAAGCCGAGCAGCGGCATCCGGACGGAAGTGCCGGCCAGGGGCAGGGCGGGAATTGTCATGCGCCCATCCTGCCACCGTGCTCATTCGGCGCTGGTCGTCGTCGGGTGGTGGTCGGGCACGGGCGCGCGCAGCCGGGCCGCGGCCGGGTCGTGCGCCGACGGCTCGGCCGCGGGCAGCGCGCTCAGCCCGGGCAGGCGCGAGTTCTCCATGGCGGCCCGCTCGGCCAGAGCCCGTTCCAGGGCGGCCCGCGCGACGGCCTCGTCGTTGTTCCCGGTCATGTCAAATTCCCCTTCCCGTACGGGCAACGGCAGCGTGAAGTGGAAGCGGGTGCCCCCACCCGGGTTGTCGGCCACGCCGATCTCGCCGCCGTGGCGCTCCACGATGCGTTTGCAGATGGCCAGGCCCAGTCCCGTGCCGGCGTAACCGGCCTCGGCGTGGGCCCGGTGGAAGCTGTCGAAGATCTCGGGCTTGGCGGTGTCCGGGATGCCGATCCCCCGGTCCGCGACCTCGATGCGCGCCCAGTGCTCGCCGTGCGCCTCCGCGGTCACCTGCACCTGCGGGGTCGTGCCCGGCCGCACGTACTTGAGGGCGTTGCCGAGCAGGTTGTCCAGCACGTGCCGCAGCATCGCCGGGTCGGCCGTCACCGCCGGCAGCGACGCGACGTCGATCTGCGGCCGGTCGTCGTCGCGCAGATGCGCCGTACGGTCGTGCACCACCTCGGCCACCAGCGCGCCCAGATCGACCCGCCGGGTGCGCAGCGGGGCGTCCCGGGCCGTCGTGTAGGCCAGCAGCGTGTCGATCAGGGCTGCCATCCGGTCGACGGCCAGGATGATCCGGTCCAGGCTGCCCCGCACGTCGGCCGGCGCCTCGTCGAGGTCCTCGGAGGCCGCCTCGCAGTGCCCGCGGATGACGGTGAGCGGGGCCTTGAGGTCGTGTGCCACCACCCCGGCGAAGACCGCCAGGTCGTTCTCGTAGCGCCGCATCTCGGTGATGTCGTGGAAGACGGCGACCGCGCCGTGCCGGCCCGCGCTCGTGTCCAGGGGCCGCCCGTCGACGCTGACCAGGATGCCCTCGGGCCGCTGGGCGTTGCGGACGATCATCTCGACGTTGTCGCAGGACTCGCCGCGCAACGCCCGGATCAGCGGCATGTCCTCGACCGGGAACGGCGTGCGCCCGTCCGGCCGGAAGAGCCCGTAGTGCTGCTGCCAGGCGTCCGGGTCGTCCGCGTCCTCGTCCACCCCGAGCAGCTCCCGCGCGGCCGGGTTGTGCAGCAGGAAGGCGCCCTTGTCGTCGACCACGCCGACCGCGTCGCTGATGCTCGACATGATCGCGCTGAGCAGCCCGGCCTGGTGCCGGCTCTCCGCTTCGGCCTGGCGCAGCTCGACGGTGGCCTCGTGCACCCGGGCCACGGCCCGGGCCCGGCCGGTCGCCAGCACATAGATCAGGCCGGCCAGCAGCACCGACATCCCGCTGCCGGTGAGCAGCAGGGTCAGCGGCAGGCGGCTGGACGCGCCCGGCAGGTGCGAAGCGTCGGCCCGGGTGATCAGCGTCCAGCCCCGGTCGGCGACCACGAGGTCGACGCTGCGGGTCAGGTCGGCGTCACCGGGAACGGTGTAGGCGGCGACCACCGGCCGGGTGCCGTCGCGGCCGGTGGCGAGCAGTTCACCGTCCAGCTGGCCCTGGCTGACGGTGGCCAGCACGCCGGAGAGGAAGTCCTCGCCGCGCAGGCCCAGGACGATCCAGCCGCGGAACTCGGGATGGTTGGCGCGCGTCCAGATCGGCGCCGCGAAGACGAACGAACGCTGCTGCTGGGCGGCCGGCAGGTTGCGGTCGCGCAGCAGCACGTACGTGTCGGAGACGCTGGGCTGCCCGACCCGGCGGGAGTCGTCCAGGGTCGTGGCCGCCTCGGGGGCCGCCGCGATGTCGAGCCCGTTCATCGGCGGGCCGGTCGCGTTGAGCGTACGGGTGAAGATCGTGAAGTAGTGCTCCTCGGCGGCCACGACGGGCTTCAGGGTCAGCCCCTCCGCCCCGCGGCCCCGCCACAGGGTCTGCGCGGCCGCGATCCCGGTCGTGCCCACCGGCACCACGAAGGCCAGGGAGGCCGCGCCGATCAGGTTGGCCGAGGCCAGCGGCGCGGTCGCGGTGTCGAAGTCGTCCCAGGTCAGCGCGGTGTTGGTGCTGATGCCGGCGGCCGCCGTCTCGACCAGGGAGCGGTAGCGCTCGGTCTCGGTGCGCACGGCCGCCGCGGCCACGGCGGTCCGCTGGTCCATCACCCGGTCGGCGTTCTCGCGCTGGTTCGCCCGCATCGAGGCGTAGACCGACACCACGACGGTGAGCCCGACGACGAGGACCACGGCGGCGGACAGGAGGCCCGCCGCGGCGGTTGAGGGCTCCCGACGCTTCACTGAATTGAGCATAAAGTGCAAATCACCCCCGTCGGCGCGGTTCGGCCGACGGGGGTGAGCTGTTCGGAACGGCTTACTTCCAGGTGTCGTACTGGTAGAGGTTCTGCTGCGCCATCAGGGTGGTGACCTTGGTGTAGTAGTTCGGGTCGGTCGCGTACCCGGCCTTCCACACCTTCCAGATGAAGCTGTTGGCCTGCTTGGTGTAGTTGAAGGCACCGGCGTAGCGGGGGTTCACCCGCAGGAAGTTGCCGTGGTCACGGAACGAGTGGCCCATCGAGGCGTACGTGCGGAAGCTGGCCGTGGTCGAGAAGCAGCTGCCGGCCTTGGTGCACTCCTGGGTGTTGTAGTCGTGGCAACCGTTGGCCAGCGTGCCGTACCTGCCGCTCTGGCACTTGATGCCGAAGTAGTTGCGGTCGACCGTCGACAGACCACTGCGGCCCCAGCCCGACTCCAGGATCGCCTGCGCGATGGTCACCGACGCCGGCACGCCGTACTCGCGCCAGCCCTGCTGGGCACCCGGGACGGCGGCCTTGATGAACTGCTCCGGCGTCAGCGAGGTGGCCGGCGTCGACGGCGTGGCCGAGGTGCCCGGGCAGACCGACAGGGCGGGCGAGACCACGTACGCGTGCGAGATGTAGGTGCCGTCGGAGAGACGGTTCCACTGGGTGGTGGTGCGGACCGTGCCCACGACCTTGGTGCCGGCCACGTAGCAGACCCCGCTGACCTTGGCACCGGTGGCGACCACGCGCTTGACCGGCGAGGCGGTCGACGGGCCGGTCCGGATGTTGACCTTGCCGTCGGCGCTCTTCACCGTGCCGGTCTTGTACTTGGAGGCGGCCGGCTTGGCCGTCGCGGGCTTGGTCTTGACCGCCTCGGCCTGCGGCGACCTGGTGGCGCACTTGGGGAGGCTTCCGCTGACGCTCACGTACGCGTGGGTGATGTAACCACCCGTGCTGAGCCTGTCCCACTGGGCGGTGGTGCGCACCGAGCCCCGGACGCTCTGGCCGGTGACCGAGCAGACCGCGGAGACCCGCTGGTTGTCACGCAGCGAACCGACCACCTTGGCGGCCAGGGACGGCTCGGAGCGCACCTTGAGCGTGCTGCGCACGTCGACCGTGAGCGTGGCCCCGGCCGCGTTGGCGGCGGCGGGCGCGACTACGAGACCGGCACCGACGGCGGCAACCAGCAGGGGTCCGGCGAACCGGCGGGCGTACTGCCTCATGTAAGAACGTCTCCTTCGTTACGGCGGCGTCCGTAAGAAGGTCGCGAAACGGCGTTGCGGGCCCGGATCGCGAACGGGTGCGAATCCGTTGCGGCTCCCGCGCCCGCAGGGACATATGATTTCTCGCGCTTAGAAAAGCGGCCGGCTGGGCAAACCGCAGGCGCCTCGCCCACCGCCCACGCATCAGAAGGACACCGCCCATGACGGTCCTGGCGTCCCCCGAGCAGCCGACGACGGTTGCGCGTCCCCGCGGCGCGCGCCACCTGCTCGCGCCGATCGCCATCGCGCTGCTCGCCGCGGTCGCGGCCGGCGCTCTCTACCAGGTCTTCGTCCGCACCACGCTGGGCCAGCGGGTCGACACGACGGCGATGCGCGGCGGCGACGTCAGCCACCCCCGCGTCGTCGAGGTGCTCGACCGCACGCTCAACGGCACGTCGCTGGCCAGCCTCGTGCTCGTCTGCCTGTTCGCCGCGGTCGTCGGCGTGCTGCGCAAGCGGATCGACCTGGCTCTGGGCGCGGCCATGCTGGTGATCGGCGCCAACGTGACGACGCAGCTGATGAAGACCCACCTCACCCGGCCCGACCTCGACGGCTTCTCGATGCCGAACTCGTTCCCGTCCGGCCACACCACGGCCGCCGCCTCGGTGGCGTTCGCGGTGATCCTGGTGCTGCCGCAGGCCCTGCGCGGCATGGTGGCCCTGGTCGGTTTCGCGTACGTCACGGTGATCGCGGTCGCCACGGTCTGGGCCGAGTGGCACCGGCCGAGCGACACCGTGGCCGCGCTGGCGGTGACGACGGCGTGGGCGTCGGTGGCCGTTTTCCTGATCCGCGTACGCCGGTGGAACGCCCCCGGCGGCACCCAGCCGCCCAGCCGTCTGGTGACCGTGCCGCTGCTCGCGATCGGCGCCGTGGCCGGGGCGGCCGGCGCCGTCGGCCTGGCCGCGGTCTCGATGTCCGAGCGCTCGATGCCCGACCTCGTCTCGGGCCGGTTCGCGTTCCTGACCGGCTCGGCCGCGATCGCCGCCGCCGCGGCCGCGGTCTTTCTCGTCTGGGTGCGGTTCGCCGCCGGTGACCGGCTGGTCCCCCCGGTCGCGCCGGCCGCGCCCGCTCGCCCGAAGAAGTCCGGCGCCACCGCGCGCCGCGTCAAGGGAGGCACCAAGAAATGACGACGCCCAATACCCCCGATAACCCGACAACCGGCGCCGCCGTCCCGCCCGGGCCGGCCGGAGTGCCCAGCCTGCCCTCGCAGACCCAGTCCGCGGCCGGTTCACCGACCGTGGTGGTCGGCACCTACCCCGACTACGCGCAGGCCCAGAAGGCCGTCGACACCCTGTCCGACAACAAGTTCCCGGTCGAGCGCACCGCGATCATCGGCACCGAGCTGCGTCTGGTCGAGAACGTGCTGGGCCGGCTCACCACCGGCCGGGCGGCCCTGGCCGGCGCGGCCAGCGGCGCGTGGTTCGGCCTCTTCGTGGGCCTGCTGTTCGGCCTGTTCAGCGACTCCGGCTGGTTCGGCGTGATCCTGGTCTGCCTGCTCATCGGCGCGGCCTGGGGCGCGGTCTTCGGGGCGATCGCCCACGCCGCCACGGGCGGCCGGCGCGACTTCGCCTCCCGCTCCTCGATCCAGGCCGGCCAGTACGCGGTCGTGACCGACGCCGAGGTCGCCGACCAGGCCCGCCAGCTGCTGGTCCAGCTCAACTGGCAGGCCAGCGGCGCCCAGTAGCAGCTCTTTCGTCACCAGGTCGGCCCCGCCCGCGAACCGCGGCACCGGGGCCGACCTGCATTTCGTTTTGGGCGCAACCATTCACGCACGTCACCGTGGTGGGCTTCGCGTTCTGGACGCGCCAGCGGCCAGCGAAGCCCGCCGCGGTCCCCGCGGGAGCGACGGTCCGCCACCCACCACCTGGCCGGGACATCTGGCTCTTGATCTTGATGTTGCCCGTTCATTGGCGCGAATCCAGGAAGAAAATCCTCCTCCGTTGCAGCATTCTCTGTTCACCGGGCGTTTCCGGTGCACAAGTCAAGGACGAGCGGGGAGTTCGCGGATGCGCGATGCGGACAGCTTCGACGAGTTCTACCGGGACACGTCCGCACGGATGTTGCGCTACGGATACGCGCTGACCGGGGATCTCGCCGAGGCTCAGGATGTGGTGCAGGAGGCCTACACGAGGGCGTGGCGCCACTGGCGGAAGGTGACCGCACACCCGACGCCGGAGGGCTGGCTGCGCCTGACCGTGAGCCGCCTGTCGACCGACCGGTGGCGCCGGCTCAGCGGCTGGCGGGCCGCGGTGCGCCGGGCCGGTCCGCCCGAGCCGGTGGGTCCGCCCAGCGAGGACGCCGTGCTGCTCACGGCCGCGCTGCGAAGGCTGCCGGCACCGATGCGGCAGGCGGTCGCGCTGCACTACCTCTTCGACCTCCCGGTGGCGGACATCGCCGCCGAGCTCGATGCGCCGGTCGGCACGGTCACCTCGCGGCTGAGCCGTGGACGGGCCGAGCTGGCGGCCATCCTTGCTCCCTCCTCCACCCGGAAGCCGGAGGTCACCGATGTCGAACACTGAGTCAGATCCGGCCGTGGAGCGGGCGTTCTCCGCGCTGTCCACGGACGCCGAGCGGGGATTGCTGCTGTCCGGGCCCGAGCTGCGCCGCCAGTCCGGCAACCGCCGCAACCGGGGCATGGCGGTGACCGCCGGGACCGCCGCCGTGCTGGTCGCGGGCGCGATCGGGGTCGGCTTCGCGCTGGCCGGCAACAATCAGAAGACAGCGCTGCCCCCGGTGACGAGTGCGAGCCCGACCGTCGCGCCGTCGCCGTCCGTGACGCTGCCGTCGTCGCCGCCCACGTCCTCGCCGTCGTCCACGCCGCCGTCGTCACCCCCGTCGTCCACGCCCACGACCAACGCCCCGTCCATCCCGAAGTCGATCCCGGCCCGGGCGCTGCTCACCAAGGCCGAGAGCCGCACCGGGGAGCTGACCCGCCAGGACGAGGCCCGCGGGGTGCCGGAGTTCTGTTCCAAGGCGAAGTTCCCGAGCGCCGGGCAGAAGGGGGTGGCGGCCTCGGTGATGCTGATCTACCGGTCGGCTTCGGCGCCCGAGGGCAGCATCCCGGACGACGTCGTCTACGACACCGTCACCGTGTTCCGGGGCGAAGGGGCGCAGGACTACCTGACCGAGCTGCGCCGGGCCGTGCAGCTCTGCCCCGAGGGGAAGATCGGCGACCTCGACGCGCAGTTCGACAACCTGGGCTCGCTCGGGCTGGGCGACGAGTCGGTGCTGATCGAGCGGTCGTACGCGGCGCTCGACGGCGAGGGCGAGCCGATGAACAACGGGTCGCGTACCGCCACCTACATCGCGGCGGTGCGGGTCGGGGACGCGGTGACGCTGCTCGAGAGCCAGGGCTACGAGAACCTGGCGTCGGACCGCGGCGAGATCGAGAAGCTGGCCAAGATCGCGGCCGAGCACCTGGCCGACTGGCGGTGACGCTGAGGCCGGGCCCTGTCGCGGGGCCCGGCCGTCACGGTCAGGCCAGGCGGGCCGGGAAACCGCCGGTGGCGATCGGGCCCCAGCGGTCGATCGTGATGCGGATCAGGGACTTGCCCTGGTCGCGCATGGCCTGCCGGTATTCGTCCCAGTCGGAGTGTTCGCCGGCGATGACCCGGAAGTATTCGACCAGGGGCTCGAGCGCCTCGGGCAGGTCGAGCACCTCAGCCGTGCCGTCGACCTGGACCCACGCGCCGCCGAACTCGTCGGAGAGCACGCAGACCGACACCTGCGGGTTGCGCCGCAGGTTGTAGACCTTGGCCCGCTCGGGGTAGGTCGAGATGACGATGCGGCCCTCGGTGTCGACCCCGCACGTGTTGGGTGACGCCTGGGGACGGCCGTCGCGGCGGGTCGTCATGAGGATCGCGTGGTGGCGCGGGCGCAGGAACTCGAGGAGCTGCTCGCGCTCGACCTCGGTGTTGGTGGCGACGGTGCGCGGCATCAGTGGGCCACCTTCTCGCCGGCCTCGTGCGGTGTGACGCCGGCCCGGCTCTCGTGCTCGCCGTCGATCTCGGCGATGCGGGCGGCGCCGATGATGCCGGCGTTGTTGAGCAGCGTGGCCGGGACCATCGGGGTGCGGATGTCGATCAGGGGCAGCCAGCGGTCGGCCTTCTTGCTGACGCCGCCGCCGATGATGAACAGCCGCGGCGAGAGCAGCATCTCGACGTGGGCCAGATAGTCGCGGACCCGGCCTGCCCACTTCTCCCAGCTCAGGTCCTCGACCTCGCGGGCCCGGTCGGCCGCCTTGGACTCGGCGTCGTGACCGTCGAGCTCGAGGTGGCCGAACTCGGTGTTGGGGATCAGGGTGCCGTCGAGGAAGAGCGCGCTGCCGATGCCCGTGCCGAACGTGAGCATCATGATCAGGCCGGCCTGGTCGCGGCCGGCGCCGAACGCCACCTCGGCCACGCCCGCGGCGTCGGCGTCGTTGAGCACCGACACCGGCTTGCCCAGCCGGTCGCTGAACAACTGGGCGGCCGGGGCGTCGAGCCAGGACTTGTCGACGTTGGCCGCCGTGCGGGTGACGCCGTCGACCACCACACCGGGGAAGGTGATGCCGACCCGGTCGAATCCGTCGAACTGGGCCGCGACCTCGGCGACCGCCTCGACCACGCTGGTGACGTCGGACGGCTGGGGCGTGGGCACCCGGTGCCGCTCGGCGAGCAGCTCGCCGGTGGCGGTGTCGACCGGGGCGCCCTTCACGCCGGAGCCGCCGATGTCGATGCCGAGAATGGCCATCTTGTTTCCCGTCTTGAGGTGCCAGGTTGTGCTCCCGCTGTTTACCACGGAGCTCCGACATTAAATCCCCCCACTGCTCCCGGCGCCCAAGGGGTTGACGGGTGACCCTCGTACTTTCGGCTAGTCAGGCATCAACTTCTCAGTTAGCGTTAAACCATCTGAACGGTCGCCGCAAGCGGGCACGGCTCTCTGCCCGCTCTCTGGAGGACCCGTAATGACCGTGTACACGACGGTGCCCGAAACCGCCACGGAGCTACTGTCCGCGCTCGCTGAGCTGCCCGACACCCACCCCGACCGCCCGCACCTGCGGGAACGTGCCATCGAGGCCTGGCTGCCCCTGGCCCGGCACCTCGCCCACCGCTACTCCGGCCGCGGCGAGCCCACCGACGACCTGGTCCAGACCGCCACGGTCGGCCTGATCAAGGCGGTGGACCGGTTCGACGCGAGCCGCGGGGTCGACTTCGCGGGCTACGCGATCCCCACCGTCATCGGTGAGATCAAGCGCCACTTCCGCGACCGCACGTGGTCGGTGCGTGTGCCCCGCCGCCTGCAGGAACTCCGGCTGGCGATCACCGAGGCCAACGCCACCCTGAGCCACTCGCTGGGCCGTTCGCCCACCGTCGCCGACGTCGCCGCCCACCTCGGGGTGACTGAGGAGGACGTGCTGGAGGGTCTGGAGGGCGCCCGCGCCTACAACGCCACCTCGCTCTCGACCCCGATCAGCGCCGACGGCACCACGTCGCTGGGCGACACGCTGGGCGGCGAGGACGACGAGTTCGAGCTGGCCGAGACGCGCGTGGCGCTGGGGCCGGCCCTGGCGACGCTGGACGAGCGCGAGCAGAAGATCCTGACGCTGCGCTTCTACGGCAACCTGACCCAGTCGCAGATCGCCGACCAGATCGGCATCTCCCAGATGCACGTCTCGCGGCTGCTCACCAAGGCGCTGACGAAACTGCGCGGCGAGCTGCACTCCTACCCGAACTAAGATCAAGATCCGGATGTCCCAGCGGGGTGGTGGGTGACGGACCGTCGCTCCCGCGGGGACCGCGGTGGGCTTCGCTGGCCGCTGCGCGTCCAGAACGCGAAGCCCACCACGGCGACGTGAGTGAGTGGTTGCGCCCAAGAGCAAAAACAGAAGGCCGACACCCGCTGTGGGGTGTCGGCCTCTGTCACATGCGCAAGGTCAGTCGGATTGCGCCCGTCGATGTTGCGGGCGCCGAAAACGGCTAGGCGAAGCCGAGGCCGTTTTCGGTGTCCGCGACATCGGCCCCTAGGGGCGCAATCCCCGCCGAGCCGGAGGCGAGGCCAGCAGGCTCAGCGTCCAGGAGGTAGAGCAGCGCGTCGCGGTGCATCTCGGCCACCGGCTCGAGCAGGTCGGGGTGGCGCAGCAGCA
The DNA here is from genome assembly GCF_016834655.1 of Paractinoplanes ovalisporus. Classification (GTDB taxonomy): domain Bacteria; phylum Actinomycetota; class Actinomycetes; order Mycobacteriales; family Micromonosporaceae; genus Actinoplanes; species Actinoplanes ovalisporus. The sequence goes on along the minus strand of NZ_JAENHP010000019.1, from coordinate 119,424 downwards.
CGGCCGCGTCCCGGTCACGCTGGTCCGGCTCGAGCAGACGACGGAACTCGGCCGGCGCCCCGCCCGTGCGGCGCGAGTACGGCAGCGGCCGGTCGGCGGCCAGCGGCACCGCGGCGATCACGGCGTCGACGCCACGGCGGGCCAGCTCGGGGTCGGCCAGCAGGCAGGCGGCCCAGCTGACGACGATCTCGTCGACCCAGGTGCGCCAGCCCTCGTCCTCGGACTCCTCGTCCTCGGGCTCGCTGCCGACCCGCCAGTCGAGCACCGCCGAGCCACCGGGACCGGCGATCGCGACCAGCGCGGCGTCGACCTCGGTCGGGTACCGCAGCCAGGCGGCGACCGTCACGGCCTGCCGGCACTGCAGTTCCGACAGCGTGTGGGCGATCGTGTCGGTGCTACCAGCCGGGTAGGCACGCGAGAGCCAGTGCGTGCTTGCCGCGATGACGGGCGACAGCTCGACAGACGGTCCAGCCACGTGGTCTCCTCCGCTCCGGCGCGGCCCGGTCGGTCCGCGTCACGAGGTACCACTCGGCCGCGGCGGAGGGGGATCTGAGCCGGGGCACCGGGATGGGACCGCACGGCAACCGACGCGCTCCCGTCCGTGCGGGACCGGGGACACGTGATGTCAGGCGGACGGGTGTGGCGTCGGGGAAACGTTATTTTGCCGGCCGGTAACGTTCCGATGATCAAACTCGGTAAGCATCAACGGATCATCCGTGCCACCGAAATGGCGGAATTCATCGGCGGTGCAACGCCGCGCCTGGATGCGCTCCGCGCAACGGACTCCGGTAGGTTTAGCGCATCGGCACGCCACCGTTTGCGGCGCCTCCACTGCGGAGAAGTATGCCCTGACGGCGGTCTGGATTCGCCGCACCCGCCCGCGCCCTTGAAGATTACGGTGGAGATCATGACCGGTCGCTTTCCCATCGAAGACGTGACGCCCTCGGTGTCCTGTGGCCGTTATCCGGCGAAGGCTGTGGTCGGCGAATTGGTGCCGGTCTCGGCCGTGTCCTATCGCGAAGGTCATAACTCGCTCGGCGTCAACGTGGTATGGCGTGGCCCCGACGGAGAGTCCGAACCGTTCACCCGCATGCGTCCCGGCGAACCCGGCCTCGACCAGTGGCACGGCACGATCCGTCCCGACCGGGTCGGCCGCTGGACGTTCACCGTCGAGGCGTTCGACGACCCTTACCGCACCTGGCGCGACGCCGTGGTGAAGAAGATCGGGGCCGGACAGGGGCTGGAAGACCTGGCCAACGACCTCGCCGAGGGCGCCGACGTGCTCGACCTGGCCACCAAGCTGGTGCCGCCGCAGGACGAGGAACGGGTCCGCGTCGCGGCGGCGGCCCTGCGCGACGAGCAGCGCTCGCTGTTCGCCCGGGTCTCCCCCGCGCTCGACCTCGAGGAACTGCTCTGGCACAACCCGGTGCGCCAGCTGGTGACGACCACCCGGTCGTACGCGATCTGGGTCGACCGCAAGCGCGCGCTCTACTCGGCCTGGTACGAGTTCTTCCCCCGCTCGGAGGGCGCCGAGATCGGTCCCGAGTCGACACCGATCAAGCACGGCACGTTCGCGACCGCGGCCGAGCGCATCCCGGCCGTCGCCGCCATGGGCTTCAACGTGCTCTACCTGCCCCCGATCCACCCGATCGGCAAGATCAATCGGAAGGGCCGCAACAACACGCTGGTGGCCCGGCCCGAAGACGTGGGCTCGCCGTGGGCGATCGGCTCCGACGAGGGCGGCCACGACGCGATCCACCCGCAGCTGGGCACGCTCGACGACTTCAAGGCGTTCATCGCGAAGGCCGAGGAGCACGGCCTCGAGATCGCCATGGACCTGGCGCTGCAGGCCGCCCCCGACCACCCGTGGGTCAAGTCGCACCCCGAGTTCTTCACCCGGCGCGCCGACGGCACCATCGCCTACGCCGAGAACCCGCCCAAGAAATACCAGGACATCTACCCGATCAACTGGGACAACGACTACAAGGCGTTGCGCGAGGAGGTCTACCGCGTCGTCATGCACTGGGTGGAGACCGGCGTCAAGATCTTCCGCGTCGACAACCCCCACACCAAGGCGCTGAACTTCTGGCAGTGGCTGATCGCCAAGGTCAAGGAGACCAACCCCGAGGTGCTGTTCCTGGCCGAGGCGTTCACCCGGCCCGCGATGATGAACGGGCTCGGCAAGGTCGGCTTCACCCAGTCCTACACGTACTTCACGTGGCGCACGACCGCGTGGGAGATGCGCCAGTACATGGAGCAGCTGCTCACCACGATCGACTGGATGCGCCCCAACTTCTGGCCCAACACCCCCGACATCCTCCACGAGTCGCTGCAGCACGGCGGTCCGCCGATGTTCAAGATTCGGGCCGTCCTGGCAAGCATGCTCACGCCGTCCTGGGGCATGTACTCCGGTTACGAGCTCTTCGAGCACGTTCCGAGGCCGGGCGCCGAGGAGTACATCGACAACGAGAAGTTCGAGCTCAAGCCACGCGACTGGGCCGCGGCGGAGCGGTCCGGCCGGTCCCTCGCGCCGTACCTCACCCGGCTCAACCGGATCCGCGACGAGAACCCGGCTCTGCACTGGCTGCGCAACCTGAAGTTCCACGAGATCGACAACGGCGCGCTGCTCTGCTTCTCCAAGCGTGACCCCGACACCGGTAACACGGTTCTTGTGGTCGTCAGCTTCGACTCGACGACCACGCAGTGGGGCAACACGGTGCTGGACATGCCGGCTCTCGGGCTGGACTGGCACGACCGGTTCACGGTGGTCGACCAGATCTCCGGGGCCACGTACGAGTGGGGGCAGCACAACGCCGTACGGATCGATCCGTTCGTCGAGCCGGCGCACATCTTCGTGATCGCGCCGAAGTAAAGATTCAAGTACCTGCGGGTGGGTAGGTGGGGAACCTGATGGACCAGAAAGACGATCTCGACCTCGAGGCGGCCGGCCTCGCTGCTGACGAGCACGACCCGGCCGAGGGCAGCCACGTCGAGGACGGGGTGGTGGAACACCCCTCGGCCGACGACTTCGAGCACGCCCGCACGCTGCCCGCCGACCGCACCTGGTTCCAGCGCGCGGTCTTCTACGAGGTGCTGGTCCGGGCGTTCTACGACTCGAGCTCGGACGGCTCGGGCGACCTGCGCGGCCTGATCGAACGGCTCGACTATCTGCAATGGCTCGGTGTCGACTGCCTGTGGCTGCCGCCGTTCTATCAGTCGCCGCTGCGCGACGGCGGCTACGACATCAGCGACTTCTACCAGGTCCTGCCCGAGTTCGGCACGGTCGAAGACTTCGTGGCGCTGCTCGACGCGGCCCACAAGCGGGGCATCCGCGTGATCACCGACCTGGTCATGAACCACACCTCGGACCAGCACATGTGGTTCCAGGAGTCGCGGCGTGACCCCGACGGGCCGTACGGCGACTTCTACGTCTGGAGCGACACCAGCGACAAGTACACCGACGCCCGGGTCATCTTCGTCGACACCGAGGAGTCGAACTGGACGTTCGACCCGGTGCGCCGGCAGTTCTTCTGGCACCGGTTCTTCTCGCACCAGCCCGACCTCAACTACGACAACCCGGCGGTGCAGGAGGCGATGCTCGACGTCCTGCGCTTCTGGCTCGACCTCGGCATCGACGGCTTCCGGCTCGACGCCGTGCCCTACCTGTTCGAGCGCGAGGGCACCAACGGCGAGAACCTGCCCGAGACCCACGCGTTCCTCAAGCACTGCCGCAAGGTGATCGACGACGAGTTCCCGGGGCGGGTGTTGCTGGCCGAGGCCAACCAGTGGCCGGCCGACGTGGTCGAGTACTTCGGCGACGCGAAGGCCGGCGGCGACGAGTGCCACATGGCGTTCCACTTCCCGCTGATGCCACGCATCTTCATGGCGGTCCGGCGCGAGTCCCGCTTCCCGATCTCGGAGATCCTGGCCCAGACGCCGGCCATCCCCGACAACTGCCAGTGGGGCATCTTCCTGCGCAACCACGACGAGCTGACGCTCGAGATGGTGACCGACGAAGAGCGCGACTACATGTACTCGGAATACGCCAAGGACCCGCGGATGAAGGCGAACGTCGGTATCCGGCGCCGCCTGGCCCCGCTGCTCGAGAACGACCGCAACCAGATCGAGCTGTTCACGGCCCTGCTGCTGTCGCTGCCCGGCTCGCCGGTGCTCTACTACGGCGACGAGATCGGCATGGGCGACAACATCTGGCTCGGTGACCGCGACGGCGTCCGTACGCCGATGCAGTGGACGCCCGACCGCAACGCCGGGTTCTCGACGGCGCATCCGGGCCGGCTCTATCTGCCCGCCAACCAGGACCCGGTGTACGGCTATCAGGCGGTCAACGTCGAGGCGCAGCGGGACAGTTCCACCTCGTTGCTCAACTGGACGCGTACCATGCTGGCGGTGCGACGCCGCCACGAAGCGTTCGCCGTCGGAACCTTCCGCGAACTGGGCGGATCGAACCCGTCGGTGCTGGCGTACCTGCGCGAGGACGGCGACGACGTCGTGCTGTGCGTGAACAACCTGTCGCGCTTCCCGCAACCGATCGAGCTGAACCTGCAGCACTGGAACGGATACACGCCGGTCGAGCTGACCGGGCATGTGAACTTCCCGCGTATCGGCCAGCTGCCGTACCTGCTGACCCTCCCCGGGCACGGCTTCTACTGGTTCCAGCTGTGTGGGTCCGAGGAGAAGCAATGACGTTGCCTTTCGCTGAATGGCTGCCGCAGCAACGGTGGTACGCCGGCCGGTCCCGCACCCTGGCCTCGGTCAAGGAGGCGTCGAGCACCACGCTCGACGACAACCTCGACCTGGTGCTGATCGACGTCTCGTACACCGACGGCAGCTCCGAGCGCTACCAGGTGATCGTGGCCTGGGGCTCCGGGCCGATGGTGGAATACAGCGAGGTCGCGACGATCGGCGCCGACGGCGACCGGATCGGCTACGACGCGCTCTACGACACGGCGGCCGCGCGCAAGCTGCTGTCGCTGATCGCGGCCGGCGGCACGATCGGTGACGTCATCTTCGAGCCCGAGCCGGGCGCGACGTTCCCGGTCGACCTGTGGCCGCGGGTGTTCGACGCCGAGCAGAGCAACAGCAGCGTGATCTTCGAGCAGGACGCCATTCTCAAGGTGTTCCGCCGGGTCTCGCCCGGCATCAACCCCGACATCGAGCTCAACCGGGTGCTCGGCCGCCGCGACAACCCGCACGTGGCCCGGCTGCTCGGCTCGTTCGAGACCACCGAGAGCGGCGAGCCCTGCCCGCTGGGCATGGTGACGCAGTACGCGGCGAACTCGGCCGAGGGCTGGGCCATGGCCACGGCCTCGGCCCGTGACCTGTTCGCCGACGCGGAACTGCGGGCCGACCAGGTGGGCGGCGACTTCCAGGGCGAGTCCTACCGCCTGGGCGAGGCGGTGGCGTCGGTGCACGCCGACCTGGCCGAGGCGCTGGGCTCCGGCCCGTCGTCGTTCCCGGTCGACGCCATGCTGGCCCGGCTGCGCGAGGCGGCCCAGGCCGTCGCCGAGATCCAGCAGTACGTGCCGACGATCGAGGAACAGTTCCGCGCCCTCACCAGCGAGCCGGTGCAGGTGCAGCGCGTGCACGGCGACCTGCACCTGGGACAGGTGCTGCGGGTGCCCGAGGCGTGGCTGCTCATCGACTTCGAGGGTGAGCCCGGCTCGCCGCTCGACCAACGGCGCCTGCCCGACTCGCCGCTGCGCGACGTGGCCGGGGTTCTGCGCTCTTATGAATATGCGGCCTATCAGCTGCTGGTCGATCAGGACGACGACGAGCACCTGGCGGCGCGGGCCCGCGAGTGGGTCGACCGCAACCGGGCCGCATTCTGTGACGGTTACGCCCATGTGGCCGGCTCGGACCCGCGCGAGCAGGGCCCGTTGCTGGCGGCGTACGAGCTGGACAAGGCGGTCTACGAGGCCGCCTACGAAGCCCGGCACCGGCCCGGCTGGCTGCGGATCCCGCTGCGGTCGATCGCCCGGCTCGTCGGCTGACGACATCATCTAAGGAGACTCCCCCGTGATCGGCCACTCCGACTCCTCGCTCGCCGCCGACCAGCGCGCCATGAACAGCGTCGTGGCCGGTGACACCCACGACCCCCACGCGATCCTGGGTGCGCACCCGGGCGGCGGCAACACCGTCATCCGTACGCTGCGCAAGGGCGCCAAAGCCGTCACGCTGCTGCACGAGGGCGAGCAGGTCGAGATGACCCGGGTGCACGCCGACGGCGTCTTCGCGGCCGAGGTGCCCGGCCTGGTGCTCGACTACCGCCTCGACGTCGACGGTGACGTGGTCGACGACCCCTACCGGCACCTGCCCACGCTGGGCGAGCTCGACCTGCACCTGATCGGCGAGGGCCGGCACGAGAAGCTGTGGAAGGTGCTCGGCGCGCAGCCCCGCGAGAGCGGTGTCGGCTTCGCGGTGTGGGCCCCGGGTGCCCGCGGCGTGCAGGTGATCGGCGACTTCACCGGCTGGGGCCCGTACGACGGATGGCCGATGCGCTCGCTCGGCTCCAGCGGCGTGTGGGAGATCTATCTGCCCGACGCGCACCTGGGCAGCAAGTACAAGTTCAAGATCCTGGGGCGGGACGGGCAGTGGCGCGAGCACGCCGACCCGCTGGCCCAGCACACCGAGGTGCCGCCGGCCACGGCGTCGGTGGTCTACGAGAGCTCGTACGAGTGGTCCGACGGCGACTGGATGCGCGAGCGCGCCGGCAAGCAGTGGCACCAGGAGCCGATGAGCGCGTACGAGGTGCATCTCGGCTCGTGGCGGCCCGGCCTGTCCTACACCGAGATGGCCGAGCAGCTCGTCGAATACGTTCTGGAGACCGGCTTCACGCACGTCGAGATGATGCCGGTCATGGAGCACCCGTTCGGCGGCTCCTGGGGTTATCAGGTCACCGGCTACTACGCGCCCACGTCGCGTTTCGGCACCCCCGACGAGTTCCGCTACCTGGTCGACAAGCTGCACCAGGCCGGCATCGGCGTGATCCTCGACTGGGTGCCGGCCCACTTCCCCAAGGACGAGTGGGCCCTCGCGCGCTTCGACGGCACCCCTCTCTACGAGCACGGTGACTGGCGCCGCGGCGAGCACCCCGACTGGGGCACGTACGTGTTCGACTTCGGCCGCAAGGAGGTCCGTAACTTCCTGGTGGCCAACGCGCTCTACTGGTGCGAGGAGTTCCACGCCGACGGCCTGCGGGTCGACGCGGTGGCCTCGATGCTCTACCTCGACTACTCGCGCAAGGACGGCGAGTGGACGCCCAACCAGTACGGCGGGCGCGAGAACCTCGACGCGATCAGCTTCCTGCAGGAGATGAACGCGACTGTCTACAAGAACTATCCCGGCGTGGTCACCGTGGCCGAGGAGTCGACCGCGTGGCCCGGCGTCACCCGCCCGACCCACCTGGGCGGTCTCGGGTTCGGCTTCAAGTGGAACATGGGCTGGATGAACGACACCCTGTCGTACATCGAGAAGGAGCCCATCTACCGCCAGTGGCACCACCACCAGATGACGTTCGCGACGGTGTACGCCTGGAGCGAGAACTACATCCTGCCGATCAGCCACGACGAGGTCGTGCACGGCAAGGGCTCGCTGACCGGCAAGATGCCCGGCGATCTGTGGCAGAAGCTGGCCAACACGCGCGCCCTGCTCGGCTTCATGTGGGCCTTCACCGGCAAGCAGCTGCTGTTCATGGGGGCCGAGCTGGGTGACCTGCGCGAGTGGAGCGAGGAGCGCGGCCTCGACTGGGGGCTCGTCGAGGACCCGCAGTTCGGTGGCGTGCAGCAGCTGGTCAAAGACCTGAACCGGGTCTACAAGGAGACGCCGGCGGTCTGGACGCAGGACACGTCGCCGACCGGCTTCCGCTGGATCACCAGCGAGGACTCGCAGCACAACACGTTCTCGTTCGTGCGGTTCGCCCCCAACGGCGACCCGATGGCGTGCATCGTGAACTTCGCGGCCGTCCCGCACGAGGAATACCGCATCGGCCTGCCCAAGGGCGGCCGCTGGGCCGAGGTGATCAACACCGACAGCGAGCTGTACGGCGGTTCCGGCGTCGGCAACCTCGGCGGGGTCGACACGGACGACGTGCCGTGGCACGGCTTCGACCACTCGGTGTCGCTGCGGGTCCCGCCGCTGGGCGCGGTCTGGCTGCGTCTCGAGAGCTAGATAGCCGACAGCCCGGACGGACGGGACAACCAGGCCCGTCCGTCCGCTGTAGAGTCCGGCGCATTCGCTCATCCTCACTGGAGGTGATCAATGCGTCACAGCAAGTCCGCCTGGGGGCGCGCCGGCGCGGGGGCCGTCGCGCTCACGGCGGCCACCCTTCTCTGCGCGCCCCTCGCCGCACAAGCAGCCGACCCTCAGCCGAATCTCGTCGTCACGGTCGAAGATCTCAACACGCCATCCACCCGGATCGGCGAGGGCGACCGGCGGCCCGTCAAGGCCGAGATCCGCAACGAGGGCGACGCCCCGACCGGCCCGTTCTCGGTGCAAGTCAGCGTCCCTGACGGCTTGACCCTGAGCGGGCCCGCCGACTGCACCTACATCGACTGGTGGCCCGACGACGCCGGCGGGCCTTGGGCCTACGGGCCCGGGGAGGCCACCTGCGCGGCGCCACAGGGCCTCGCGCCCGGTGAGTCACTGTCCGTCACCGGCTTCACCGTCCGGGCCGGCCGCAACCTGCCGGGCCCGGCGGAGTTCAACGGCCACGTCGCGGCGGTCGTGGGCGACGAGGTCCTGGCTTCCGGCGAATTCAGTTTCTGGACCCGGCGCAACACGATCGACGTCGCGGTCTCGGCGCCGGTCGTGCGGGGGTCGGCCGGAGACACGGCCGATCTGACCATCACGGTCGTCAACAAGGGCCCGTCCGACGGCGTCGGCCCGCGGGTCTATGTCGCCGCGCCGGTCGGCACCGTTCTGTTGCCCTCCGAATCTTGCTGGACAGCGGGTACCGACGGCGAGCAACGGCCCGAATCGGCCGCGGTGGAGTGCGGTGGCGGCGGCTACTTCCCGACCCTCTATTCCGGATCGGGTAACTGGCAGCACACGATTCCGCTGAAGATAAAGTCGCCTCTCACCCTGCCGGGATATGTGCGCGTGTCGGGCGACTACCCGCGCGGCACCGAGGCCTGGCCGCTCAACAACACGGCGCCCGTCGTCGTGGTGCCGCGGTAGGTTGTATCGAGGAACTCCTTTCGGCCCGCCGGGCGGCAACCCCGCCCGGCGGGTCCGGGGCGATCGGAGGCAGCCATGGACAACCAGGAACCACAGATCGTCGACCTGCGCGAAACCGGCGACGACCTTCTCGACGAGCTCAGCCCCGCCCTGCGCGCGGCGATCGAGCGCGTCTACTCCCCCGACGCCCTCGAAGGGCCCGGCGGGTTCAACTCGTTCGTGGACGCCGATCTCTGATCGGGCCGGCACCACCGGGCCGGGAGTCGGCTGATGACTGTGGCGTGGCCGGACGACATCGACGTCACGGCGCTGACCGCGCGCGGATGGCGGCCCCGGCCCTTCACCCAGTTCGTGGTCAAGATTCACAGCCGGTGCAACCTGGCCTGCGGCTACTGCTATGTCTACGAGTCGGCCGACCAGAGCTGGCGGTCCCAGCCCCGGGTGATGAGCGAGGCCGTGTTCGCCACGGCCTGCGACCAGATCGCCGGGCACGCCGGCCCGTCGGTGAGCCTGGTCTTCCACGGCGGTGAGCCGCTGCTCGCCGGGGCCGCCCACCTCGACCGTCTGGCCGGGCTGGCCACGCGGGTGATCGGGCCCGGCCGGCGGTTGCGGCTGGGCATGCAGACCAACGGGCTGCTGTTCGACGAGCGGGTGGCCGAGGTCTGCGACCGGTGGGACATCCGGGTGGCGGTCAGCGTCGACGGCGACGAGACCGGCCACGACCGGCACCGCACGTTTCGCGACGGCCGCGGCAGCCACGCCGAGGTGGTGAGCGGGTTGCGGTTGCTGCGGCGACACCCCCGGCTCTACGCCGGGCTGCTGTGCACGGTCGATCTGCGGAACGACCCGGTGACGACGTACGAGGCCCTGCTCGACCACGCGCCACCGACCGTGGACTTCCTGCTGCCGCACGGCAACTGGACGACACCGCCGCCCGGGCGGGAGGAGGGCGGCCCTCCGGCGTACGGGAAATGGTTGGCCTCGATCTTCGACCGCTGGTTCGACGCGCCGGTGCGTGAGACGGGTGTGCGGCTCTTCGACGACATCCTGGCGCTGATCCTGGGCGGCACCGGAACGTCGGAATCGGTGGGCCTGCAACCGATCCGCGTCGCCGTGATCGAGACCGACGGCACGATCGAACAGGTCGACTCGCTGAAGACCGCGTTCGCGGGCGCGACCCGGGTGCGGGCGCCGGGCGGCGGCAACCCGTTCGACGCCGCGATCCGCCAGCCGCCGATCGTGGCCCGCCAACTCGGGCGCGAGGCGCTGTGCGAGACCTGCCGGGCCTGCCCGATCCACCGGATCTGCGGCGGCGGCAACTACACGCACCGCTTCCGCGAGGGCTCGGGCTTCCTCAACCCCTCCGTCTACTGCCCCGACCTGATGTTCCTGATCGAGCACGTCCGGGCGCGGGTGTCCGGCGAGCTGGCGAAGATCCCCGCGAGGAGGCCACCCGGTGGAGACTGAGCCCGACCGACTGGCCCGTGACCTCGGGCGGGGCTTCGGCTCGCCCGGCAGCCGGGCCCTGCTCGCCGCCGGTCAGCGACGCAAACGCAAGGTGCTGCTGCGGATGCTGATCAACGACTGCGAACGGGCCGAACAGGCCGGCCTGGCCGAGATCGCGACGCGCGTGCCGGACGAGCTCCTCGACTACCCCAACGTCGGTGTCTGGCTGGCGCACTGCATCCGGCGGCTCGCCCACAACGTCGAATCCCCGGTGCCGCTCTGGGCCGACCTGGGCTACCTCGGGTGGCTGGCCGCCGCGCACGCCATCACGTCCCGCCACGACGGCAGCGTCGAAGTGGTCGTGCGCGACGGCGCGGTGATGCTGCCCGGGCTCGGGCTGGCGCGGCTCGCTCCACCGGGGACACACGGCACGGCGATGGTGACCGTGTCGCCGGGCCGGGTCGACATCACCCGCGACGACGTGCGGCTGGTGCTGCGCGACCTGGGCAGCGAGGCCGACGAACGGTGGCTGCCGCTGCGCCGGCTCGGCACGACGTATTCGACCCTGCGCACGGTCCACCTCGACGATCTCGACCCGTTCCGCGACATGTCCGACCCGTACACGAAAGCCCAGTTGACCGCCCCGCCCCCACGGCTGACGGCGGCGCAGGCGGCGGGCTGGTCCCGGGCCTTCCACGGCGGTCTGGAGATCCTGCGCCGGCAGTACGAGGAGTATTCGGCCGGGATCGACGACGTGCTGCGCGCGGTGGTGCCGCTGACCGCCGAACCGGTGACCAACGGGGTCAGCAACACGTCCCTGCATGCGTACGGGGGTGTGAACATGAGCGCCGCGGGCGGGCCGCACCAGTTCGCGCTCACCCTGATCCACGAGTGCCAGCACGCGAAACTGGCCGCCCTCACCGACCAGGTCGAGCTGCAGAAGCCGTCGGTGGTCAAGGATCTCTACGCCCCGTGGCGCGACGACCCGCGGCCGCTGTCCGGGCTGCTGCAGGGCATCTACGCGCACCTCGGCGTGACCGACTTCTGGCGCACCTACCGCAAAGTGGCCGGCGACAAGTCGCTGATGGCCGACGTCGAGTTCGCCCGGTGGCGTACGCAGGTGCGCCAGGCCCTGCTCGTGGCCGCCGCGTCGCCGCTGCTCACCGACGCCGGCACGGCCTTCGTCGAGGCGATGAGCGCGTCGGCCGGGCGCTGGGCCGACGAGACGGTGCCGGGCGGTCTCGAATCCCTGGCCCGCGAGTCGTCGGCCGCTCACCTGGTGGCGTGGCGGGTGCGGAACATGACGGTGGACGTCGGCGCCCTGGTCGAGCGGTGGCGGGCCGGGCTGGCGCCGGGCGAGCTGCCCGAGTCGACGGTGGTCGCGGCTCCCCCGTCGACGCGGGCCCGGCTGCCGGTCGGCTATGTGAAGATGAGCCAGGCCGCCGGGCAGCCGGTGGATCAGGGTGACATCCCCGCCTCCGACGTGGCCTACACCGAAGGCGACTACGAGCGGGCCCTGACGCTCTACACGGCCGAGGTGACCGGGCCCGACGCCGGCCCCGAAGCGTGGGCGGGGCTCGCGCTCAGCCTGCGCCACCTCACCGAGGAGGCATCGGTGTCGGCGCTGTTCCGCCGGCCCGAGGTGGTGGCCGCGGTGCACCGGGCCGAGCCGAGCGACATCGTCCAGCTCACCGCCTGGCTGTCGTCGTGATCCTGCAGAACCGGCGTTTCCTCGCGCTGTGGAGCGGCAACGCCCTCTCGCTGGTCGGCACCGCGGGTGTCCGCATCGCGTATCCCCTGCTGGCCCTGGCCCTGTTCGACTCGCCCGAACTGGCCGGTTGGATAGCGTTCGCGGCCACCATCCCCACCCTGATCCTGCAGGTGCCGGCCGGCCTGATCGCCGACACGGTCAACCGCCGCCTGCTCATGCTGGTGGCGCAGGCGGTCGGTCTGGCCGCCACCGTCTGCGTGCTGCTGGCCTCCGCCCTCGACCTGCGCGGCCTGGCCGTCATCCTGATCGTGGCGGCGGTGCTCGAGGGGTCGGCGTTCGTCGTGTTCGGCATCGCCGAGGTGGGCGCGGTGCGCGACGTCGTCGACGAGCGGGAGCGCACGGTGGCGTTCTCGTTCCTCGAGGCCGAGCAGCCGATCGGCAACCTCGCGGGCCGCGCGGTGGGCGGCGCGCTCTTCGACCTGTCCCGCTGGGCGCCGTTCCTGTTCAACGCTTTCTCGTACGTCTTCTGCCTGCTCACGCTGGCGGCCATGCCGAAGCACCTGTTCGATCCCCGCCCGGTCCCGTCGGCGGAATCGGTCGCCCGTTTCTGGCGCCGCATGGGCGAGGGGCTGGTCTGGATGTGGCAGATCCCCTACCTGCGCATCACCACCATCGTCACCGGCTTCACGAACATCCTGTTCCAGTGCGTGATCCTGATGGTGCTGGTGGTCGGCACCCGCGAGGGCCGCCCGGCCTGGACGGTCGGGGCCATCCTGGCCGCGGCCGGCGTCGGCGGCATCCTGGGCTCGTTCGCCGCGCCCCGGCTGGAACGCCGTTTCTCCCCCCGCGCGCTGTTCCTGGGCTGCGTGTGGGTGTGGACGGTGATGCTGGCGCTGATCGCGGTCAGCACTCACACGGTGGTGCTGGTGGCGGCGTGGGCCGGGGTGGGCGCGGTCGGCACGGTGGTCGCGGTGACCCTCACCGTGACCCGCGCGCGGGCCGTCCCCGATTCGGCGCTGGGCCGCATCGTGAGCGCGGCCTCGGTCATCACCGACGGGGCGGTCCCGATCGGGGCGGTGCTGGGCGGTTATCTGCTGGCCGCGGCCGGGCCCGAAACTACGGCCTGGGTGCTGTTGGCCGCCATGCTGCTGGCGGCGCTGGTGTGCACGAGACTGCTCCGTCCCGCTCCCGTAGACAGTGCGTCCCGGTTGTCCGCGGCTCACGAATAGAGCCTGTTCCGATGTGCACGGTGTGCCGGATCCGCGCAGCCGTCCCGATCCGCTCGTCCCACCCAGTTCGCGCTGTTTACCCGGCCCTCCCGGCCCGCAGGACCCTCCGCATCCACGCCGCCCTCCCGATCCGCCCGGTCCATCCGACCCATGCAGCCCTCTCGACCTGCCCGGCCATCCTGATCCGCGCGGCCCTCTCGACCCTCCCTATCAACGCGGCTCACCCGGCTGGCGCGGTCCACTCGACCTGCGCAGCCGTCCCGATCCACCCGACCAACGCGGCCCTCCCGACTCGCGCAGCCCTACTGATCCACCGGACCAGCGCGATCCACTCAGCCCGCGCGGCCCACCCCACCGACGTGGCCCTCCCGACCCGCACGATCCACTCAGCCCGCGCGGCCCACTCAACCGACGTGGCCTTCCGACCCGCGGGATCCACTCAGCCCGCGTGGCCCACTGAACCGACGTGGCCCTCCCGACTCGCTCGGCTCACCCGTCCCGCGCAGCCCTACTGATCCACCCGACCAACGCGGCCCTCCCGACTCGCGCAGCCCTACTGATCCACCGGACCAGCGCGATCTACTCAGCCCGCGCAGCTCACCCGACCGGCAGGTCCCTCCCGACCCGCCGGAACCGCGCGGCCCGCCCGATCCAGCCGACCAGCGCGGTCCACTCAGCCGGCGCAGCCCTACCGATCCACTCGACCAACGCGGTCCACTCAACCCGCGCGGCCCTTCCGACCCGCAGGGCCCACCCCATCCACCCGACCAGCGCGATCCACTCAGCCCGCGCAGCCCTAGCGATCCACCCGACCAGAGCGGTCAACCGATGAGCACGCGTACGGGGGAAATGCTCGCCGCCTACTTCGACCTGCGGAGCGACTGCGGCCCGGTGCACGCGCGGATCGTGGGTCTCATGGGCCGCCGGCTGGTCTCGGGCGCTGCTGTCCCGGCGTGCCAGACCGTGACTCCGAGTGGCCTGCGCTACGCGATCTCGCTGGACGCCCCCGAACTGCCGCTGATCGACGCCCCCCGGGCGCTCACCGCTGCACGGCGTTCTCCCGAGTGGGCTCACCTCTGCACCCTCGTGGACGCGTGGGACGACCTCACGCCGGCCGACCGGTTGCGGGTCGCGCGGGTGCTGCACAAACTGGGGTTCTGGGCCACGCTCCTGACACTGACCCCGCCGCCGACCGACCGGCACGCGGAGACCGTCGACGCCGGGGTGTGGCGGGCGCTGACACGTCTGCGGCGGATGGCGACGCTCAAGATGCGCGGCGAGGACGACTTCCCGATCCCGCCCGACATGTACGAGGTCTACGCGGCGGCCGCGCACGATCCCGGAACGCCGCTGGAGGAACGGATCAGCGCCGCGGTCAATCTCGCCGCCCACCACGGACGGAACGACCGCGTGGCCGACGACATCGCGCCGTGGGCCGAGCTCGCCATGCGTCTGGTGCAGAGTTCGGCCCTGACCCCGCTGCTGGCCAGCGCCGCGTGGCGGGCCATCTGCTTCCTGCCGTACTACCGCAGCGACCACCGAGCGGTGGCAACCATGCTGGACGAAGCGGAGCGCCTGGGCCGCGCCGCACTCGAGGCGGCACAACCGGGTCCCGCGACAGTCGAAGCGGCACAACCGGGTCCGGCGGCAGTCGAAGCGGCACAGTTGGGCCACGTAGCCCCAACCAGCCCGGCGACCACGACCGGCCGAGCCGACGCTGAGGGCCGGGACGCCGGGGCGGACGATCGGCTTCTGGCGGTGGAGAATCTGCGGGTGCTCAGTCAGACGCGTGGGCGAGCGGCCCGCGATCCGCTGGAGGCCGAAAGCTGGTACCGGCGGGCGGTGGAGCTCGACCCGGAAGATCCGCAGACGCATGTGACGCTCGGCGATCACCTGGTGCGGTGCGGACGGAGCGAAGAGGCGTACGCGAGCTTCGCCACCGCAGCCGAGCTTGGCGCGCCCTACACCGGATACTCGCGGATGGGGATGGAACGATGCCGCATCTGAGCACGGACGCAAGCTTCGCCTCCGCAGCCGAACTGGGCGCGCCCTACACCGGACGCTCGCGGATGGGGATGAAACGATGCCGCATCTGAGTGTGGGCCGGGTCGGGTTCGGGGCCATGCAACTTCCCACCACGCCCGAGAGCTGGGAGTCGTCGATCGCTGTACTGCGGCGGGCCGTCGAGCTGGGGGTGCCGCTGATCGACACCGCTTACCTGTACGGCGGGGGCGCCAATGAGGAGCTTGTGGCCGGGGCGCTCCATCCGTACGGGGAAAGCCTGGTCGTCACGACGAAAGTGGGCGTGAGCGGGTCGGGCCCGTTGAGCGGGTGGCGGCTCGACGGCCGGCCGGAATCGCTGCGGCGGCAGGTGGACGGCTGTCTGCGGCGGCTGCGCGTCGATCGGATCACGCTGTTGCAACTGCACCGGATCGATCCCGAGGTGCCGCTCGCCGACCAGGTGGGCACCCTGCGCGAGGTGGTCGCAGCCGGCAAGGCGGAGCTGGTCGGCCTGTCCGAGGTGACCGTGTGTGAGCTGGCGTCGGCACGCGCCGTCACCGAGATCGCGTCGGTGCAGAACCGCTACAACCTGGTCGACCGCACGCATGAGCCGGTGTTGCAGGCCTGCACGGAGTCGGGGATCGCCTTCCTGCCGTGGCGGCCGCTGGCGTACACGAGTGAAGCGCACACCACCCCGACGGAATCGGCGCACTCGAGCGCGACTGCCGTCGGAACCCCTGCGACCGGCGAGCACGCGGGCAGCGTGGTGGAGGCGATCGCCGCCGAGCTCGGTGCGACAGCACAGCAGGTGGCGTTGGCCTGGCTGCTCGGACGGTCGCCAGTGATGCTGCCGATCCCCGGCACGGCGAGCCTGGACCACTTGGAGCAAAATGTGGCCGCCGAAGCGTTGCGCCTCTCCGCCATGCAGCGCGCCCGCCTGGACGATCTCGCACACTGAACTGCTCCGCGCGACCTCGAGGACGACCGTGAGTCTGCCGTGGATCGACTGCGCGGATCCGTCACGGGTCGGCGCTGCGCGGTCGACCACGGATCGGCTACGCGCGTCTACCGCGGGTCGGCTGCGCGACTCGACCACCAAACGACCGCGCGGATCGACCACGAAACGAGCGCGCGAGCCAGCCACGAAACAGGCGCACGGGTCGGCCACGAAACAGGCGCGCAGATCGACCGCGGATCGGGCGCACGGGTCGGCCACGAACGAGCACGCGAGCCGACCACGAAACGAACGCACAGACCGACCACGAACGAACACACGAGCCGACCACGAAACGAACGCACAGACCGACCACGAACGAACACACGAGCCGACCACGAAACGAACGCACAGACCGACCACGAACGAACACACGAGCCGACCACGAAACGAACGCACAGACCGACCACGAACGAACACACGAGCCGACCACGGATCGGGCGCGCGGGTCGGCTGGGGAAAACTTGGGCGGGGCCGCAACAAAACGTGGGGGAAAGTGCGTCACAAGGGGCGGAAAGGAGGCCGGCTCGTGACGTTCGAGGAGTTTCTCTCGGCCCGGTTGGCGGCGCTGCTGCGCTATGCGACCGTGCTCGCCTGCGACCCGCATCTGGCCGAGGACATTGTGCAGGAGGTCCTGGCCCGCGCGCAGCCGCGGTGGCACCGCATCGCCGCGGCCGATGTGCCCGAGGCGTACGTCAAACGGATGATCGTCAACGAGCTGGCCTCGTGGCGGCGGCGTCGTGCGGCCCGGGTCGTGCCGATGTCCCTGCCGGCGCTCGACGCGGTGAGCCGGGAGATCGCCGACCCGGCGGCCGAGTTCGGCGAACGCGACGCGATGATCCGCCGGATCGCCGCGCTGCCGCTCAAACAGCGCATCGTGGTGGCGCTGAGGTTCTACGAGGGGCTGGACGACGACGAGATAGCCGACCTGCTCGGCTGCCGTCCGGTCACCGTGCGCAGCCATGCCTCGCGGGCGCTGGCCACGCTCCGCAAGCACGTTTCCGCGCCCGCGACCCCCATCAACACCGGCCCGGGAGGACGCCGTGAGTGACGAGAAGATCATCGAGGCCGCGTACGAGAAAATCGCCGCCGCCGCTCCCCCGCCCGAGCGCGTCCGGGCGCGAATCCTGGCCCGTTCGCAGGCCCACCGGCAGCGCCGCGCGGTGCTGGTCGGGGCCGGGTCGCTGGGTGCGGTCGCCGCCGTCACCGCCGTCGGGGTGCCGCTGGCCCGCCGTTCCACACCGTCCGCCACTGCCCCGTCCGCATCGGCCGCTGCTTCCCCGTCGGCACCGGCCGGGCCGCTCAGCCTCGTACCCCTCCGCCTGACCGTCGGCTGGTTGCCGACCGGCGTCGGCGAGCAGTACCGGACGGCGACGCTGCGCGGCGCGACCGTGGCCGGCAGCACGCGCAGCTGGACGCTGAACGGCGTGCCCTACCCCACGGACGGCAGCGTCGCCAAGGGCGTCACCCTGAGCATCGGCGAACGCATCGACGACAACTCGGGCACCCCCGTCACGATCGGCGACGTCACCGGCAAGCTCCGCGTGACCGACTCGTCGTTCGTCGAGTGGACGCCACCCGGCGGCCCGTCCCTGATCGTCAGCGTCTACGGCCTGCCCGACAGCACGGCGGTGGCGTTGCGGATGGCCCGCTCAGTCATCCCGACCCGCGCGACGATGCCCGTCTGGGCACAGGCCGCGTGGATCCCCGCCCGTTTCCGGGGAACCGTCACCGCCGCGCTGCTCCCCGGGGTCGACGGCGGCTGGCGCCAGGACATGACGTTCAGCTCCCCGAACCACGCCCAGACCCTGCGGATAACCGCCCGAACGACCGAGCCGACCGAGCCCACCCTCCACAAGGTCCACCGCTCCGACGGCGTCTGGCTCTCGATCCCCGAAGACACTCCAGGCGTCCTCGGCCCCGAACCCGCCCAGCCCCCCACCAGGCACGAGGCCGAACGCCTGCTCACCGAGTTCGTCTACCACGCACCCGACCTGGACTGGGTCGGCTCACACACAACCGGCTGACGCACGCACCGGGCGGCCGCAAACGCGCGCAAACGAGCAGCCCCAAACACGCGCATGCGAGCACCCCACAACACGCGCCAACGAACAAACCCCGAAACGGCGCGCGGGCGAGCAGCCCCACAACACGCGCAAACGAACAACCGGAGCCCGCGCAAACGAGCAACCTACAAACGTGCACAAACGAGCAACCCGGAGCGTGCGCGAGCGAGTAACCCAAGAACGCGCGCACCCTACAAACACGCGCAAACGAGCAAACCTGGAAGGCACGGGCGGGCAACCAAGACCGTGTGGGACGGCAACCTGCAAACAGGCGCAAACGAGCAGCCCCACGAACACGCGCGGGCGAGCAACCCGCAAACTTCCGCAAGCGAGCAACCGGAACCGCGCAACGAGCAGCCAGCTATAACGCGCGCAAATGCGCAACCCGGAACGCGCGCAAGTGCGCAAACCACAAGCACGCGCGAACGCGCAGCCCGAAACGCCTGCGGGCGAGCGAACTGCGAACGTGCGCGAGCGCGCGGGCCGGAACGCGCACAAGTGCGCAAACCACAAGCACGCGCGAACGCGCAGCCCGAAACGCCTGCGGGCGAGCGAACTGCGAACGTGCGCGAGCGCGCGGGCCGGAACGCGCGCAAGTGCGCAAACCACAAGCACGCGCGAACGCGCAGCCCGAAACGCCTGCGGGCGAGCGAACTGCGAACGTGCGCGAGCGCGCGGGACGGGACGCGCGGGTCAGGTTGGCGGTGGGGAACTGATCGGCGTCAGGCGGACTACCGGGATCTGGCGGGCACCGGCCCGGGAGCGGAAGTTGAGCCAGCCCGGGTTCATGCGCACCGCGGCCTCGAAGCGGCGGTCCCGGTCGGTTCCGGTCAGTTCCAGGGCGGTGAACTCGCGGGACACGCTGCCGCGGGTCACCGTGGCCCGGGGGTGGGCTTTCAGGTTGTGGTACCAGGCCGGGTTCCGGGGCTCGCCGAAGTTCGCGGCTATCACCACCAGGCCGTCGCCGTCGGGGACGCCCAGCACGGGTGTGGTTCGGAGGCGGCCGCTGCGGGCGCCGGTCGTGGTCAGGCGGACCACCGGCAGGCCGGAGACCCACCCGGAGAACGTGCCCCGCCCACGGCTCAGGCGCAGCGCGAACCGGTCCATCGACGGGAGGTAGCGCACCGACAACCACGCCACGGGACGGCTGGTCACGGTCCGGCGGACCAATCGGCGTACGGGACCGGCCTCGGCGAACTCGTAGCCGGTCATGGGAGGGCCAATCCGGCGTACAGGAGAGCTCGCTCTTGATGTTTGGGGCTGGTCAGCCTGGTGACGCGGGCCAGCACCTGCCTCGGGTCGCACACCGACACCGGGGTGCCGTCGATGTCCATGGTCGTGGCGCCGGGGAGCAGCTCGTCGTAGGTGCCGCACATGCGCATCGGCACGTCGAGCATGCCCAGGCGGGTGACGTAGAGCCACTCCAGCTGTTCCTCGGTTGCGGGCTCCGGGCGCCACGCGCGGCAGGTCTCCAGGGTGAAATCGTCGCGCCACCCGGGGGTGTAGGCGGGGATCGCCTCCGCGGCCCGCAACGCGCCGGCCAGCCGTTCGAGGTTGGCGGGGTCGAGCGCGGGTGTCACGTCGAGGTCGGCCGGTTCCAGGTCGGCGCCGTACAGCGCGAGCACCGCCGAACCCGTCAACACCCACTCGACACGATGGTCGTTCAGCAGCCGCACCATCGGGGCCAGAGCCAGGGGCGGGCGTGAGGTGGGATCCGGCACGCACTTCACGCTACCCGGGCCGGGTGGAGAGGCGGGACCATCGGGGGATGAGGAGACTTCCGCCGGTTGAGCTGGTGCCGTTCACCGAGGATCTGCTGCCGGCCGTGCAGGTGTGGTTCTACGATGCCGAGGTTCAGCGGTGGCTGGGTGGGCCGGACTGGCCGGCGCGGGAGTTCGACCACGGGCGGGAAGGGTTCGGGGAGGAGTTCCGGGGCCGGCTGGTGCTCCGCTCGCATTCGTGGGTGGCGCTCGACGGCCGGGGTGTGCCCGTCGCCCACATCGGCGGCGAGGTCTACGACCGGTGGTGCCGCTATCGCGAGACTCCCGCCGGGCCCGTCGTCGACCGGATCGAGCCGGGGCCCTCCCTGGGGTTCGCCTATGTCGTCGATCCAGGTCAACGGCTTCGGGGGTACGGGACCTCGACCGTGCTCGCGATGATCGGAGCGGCCGAGGTGGCGGACGTCGTGGTGTTCGCGGCCGGCATCGAGCCCGACAACACGGCCAGCGTGCGGTGCGTGGCCGCGGCCGGGTTCCGGGCCCAGGACTCCGAGCCGGACTGGGAGGGGATCGTCCACCACGTGTGGCGGCGAGAGCGGACGAGCGCAACCAGCAACCAGCGCAACCAGCGACCAGCGTGAACAGCGACCAGCGCAACCAGCGACCAGCGTGAACAGCGACCAGCGTGAACAGCGACCAGCGCAACCAGCGCAACCAGCGCAACCAGCGCAACCAGCGCAACCAGCGACCAGCGTGAACAGCGACCAGCGTGAACAGCGGCCAGCGTGAACAGCGACGAGAGCGGACAAGCATGAGCGGCGAACCCGGACGAGCGTGACCGGCGACGAAACGGAGCGCAGCCGGGCCGGGGCGAAATGCGGATGAACTCGGCGGGCCGGTCGATTAGGTTCGCGATCATGGAACCATTGGATGAGAAGGAGATCCGAGACTCCTTCGTCAACTGCAGCAAGGGCGAGGCCGGGCGGATCAAGATGCCGGCCGGGCTGGCCGAACTCCCCTGGCGGGATCTCGACTTCCTCGGCTGGACCGACCCGGCGGCGCCGCTCCGGGCACTGATCGTCGTTCCGGGCCGGGGCGGGGAAGGGCCGACCGGGCTCGTGCTGCGCCGGCCCGAGCCGGGCAAGTCCAGCGCGCTCAAGTCGAGCATGTGCCGGATCTGCCTGACCGAGCACGCGTCGTCGGGGGTGGCGCTCTTCGTCGCGCCGCTGGCCGGCGCCGCCGGTCGTAAGGGCAACACGGTCGGTGAATACATCTGCTCGGACCTGGCGTGCTCGCTCTATCTGCGCGGCCGCCGCAAGCCGAAGATGCGCCTGGTGCACCGCGAGGAGACGCTCACGCTGGACGAAAGGGTCGACCGTGCGATGACCCATATGCGCGCCTTCACCGACCGGGTGGTCGCGGGCTGATGCCGACCCCCGACGACCCCGGCCAGCCACGTACAAGACCAAGGCCCCGCCCATGCGGGGCCTTTCTCATGCTCGGACGCATCGACCCACACCCACCAGCCGCGCCCGCTACGCCGACCCACGCACCTCACGCACGCCACGCAACTCGCGCGACTCACGCCGGAACGTCGACTCAAGCGCCCTGCCCGCCACGCCGACCCACGCACCCCGCGCCCGCCACGCGACTCACGCTGGAACGTCGACTCGAGCACCCTGCCCGCCACGCCGACCCACGCACCCCGCGCCCGCCACGCGACTCACGCTGGAACGTCGACTCGAGCACCCGGCGCCCGCCACGCCGGCCCATGCCGAACGTCGGCTCAAGCACCCGCGCCCGCCACGCCGACCCACGATGGGGACATCGACCCGCGCACCTCGCGTCCCGAGCGCCGGCCCACGCAAGTCACTCCCAGAGTGTCGACAGGCGCTCGAACGTCTCGTCGTCGCTGTGGCGCGGGATCACGCACGCCAGCTGGCCGCCGGGGATGCGCAGGATGCGGCACTCGAGCCACTGGTCGATCTGCTCGGCGCCGAGCCCGATGAGCCGGGCCGTCTCGGCCTCGACGTCGTCGGTCTCGAAGTCGACGTGGTAGCGCGCGTCGCCGTCGATCGCCTGGATCGCCAGCGTCAGCCCGGGCAGCGCCCCGATCAGCCCGGTGAACTGCGGCTCGCCCGGCGGCTGACGGGTCTCGACACCGAGCGCCCGGGACCAGAACGAGACGGCCGGGGCCGCCTCGCCCGCGGGCACGTCGATCAGGATCGTGGACAACCGGCTGCGATGAGCCACGGCAACCTCCTAAATTGACCGAACCGGGTCGAACTAAATTGACGGAACCGGGTCGAACAGAGCGCTCAGCCGCGGATAACGCCGCCGGCGCTCGGACAGGTCTTCCAGGTCGAACCGGGGATCGGACGGCTCGGGCGACGCCCGGAAGATCAGCCCGCGGGCCTCGAGCGCGTCGTCGAGATCGTCGCCGTCGCTGACCTCTTCGTAGGCCTCGGAGGCGACATAGTCGAGCATCTCCCAGTCGGGCCACTCGTCTTCGGCCCAGTCGTCGCTGTCACGCCCGGCCAGCGACCGCACGGCGGGCACGTCGGCCAGCGAGTCGGGATCGGCCGCGGCTGCCTCAAAGACCTCGCGGCCCTGCCCGATCAGCCACGCCTGGAAATACCAGAAGCCGTCGTCGGACGCGCCGTCGCAGACCAGGACCGCGGCGCCCCACATGTGCCAGGTGTCGACGCGGTCGCGCAGACCGTAATAAAGGATCTCAAATTCCTCGATCTCGGCGCGGGACAGCTTCACCAACTGGCCGGTCAGCCAGTCGGCCCGCTCGTCCTGATCCTTCTTCCTGCGCGCGCTGCGCTCGATCAGCGCCCAGAACCCGTCGAGATCCACGCCGGAACTCAACCACACACGTACGACAGAACCGTCAGGCGGGCCGCAGCCATTCTCCGGCCAGGAGGCCGTACAGCAGATCGTCGGTCCATTCGCCCTTGATGTAGGTCTGCTGGCGCAGCAGGCCCTCGCGGGTGAAGCCGAGCCGCTCCATCAGGGTCGCCGACGCGACGTTGCGGGAGTCGCACTCCCCCGTGACCTTGTGCAGCCCCTGCACCTTGAACAGCCGGTCCAGCACGGCGGTGACGGCCTCGCGGGCGTACCCGTGCCGCTGGTGTTCCCGGGCCACCGTGAAGCCGATCTCGGCCTGCAGAAGGTTGTCGTGCAGATGCACCGCGACGTCACCCACGAGCCGGCGGTCGGTGGTGCGCTCCACCGCGTATTGGAACCAGCCGGGCCGGTCGGGATCGGAGGCCATGAAGTTGGCCACCGCGGTCTCGGCGCGCAGCAACGAGAACGGGGCGTCCCAGGACTGATAACGGGCGACGTCCGGATCCGACCGGTATGCGGCGAGAACGGGGGCGTCCGTCTTGTGGAAGCGCCGCAGGAGCAACCGTTCCGTCTCGATCAGCATTTGCCGAGGATAAGCCGTGCTCCCCAGACCGTGCCGTGCCGCGCGGCCGACAGCGGGACGCGGACGTCACCCGATACAGTGACACCTTCTTATTTCTCCGGGACTGGGGGCGGTCATGCGTCCGGAGCCGTTGCGTCCGCGCGATCCGGTTCGGCTGGGCTCTTACGAGCTCGTCGGCCGGCTCGGCGAGGGCGGCATGGGCACGGTTTACCTGGCAAGGACACCGGCGGGCCAGCAGGTGGCGGTCAAGGTGGTGCGCGACGACCTGGCGCCCGACGACGAGTTCCGCCGCCGTTTCCGGAGTGAGGTGGCCCGCGCCCGGCAGGTGCCGCCGTTCTGCACGGCCGAGGTCATCGACGCCGACCCCGACGCCGAACACCCCTACCTCGTGGTCGAATACGTCGAGGGCCCGACCCTGCAGCAGGTCGTCGACGAGAAGGGCCCGCTCACCGCGGCCAACCTCCACAGTGTCGCGATCGGGGTGGCGACCGCCCTCACCGCCATCCACGGCGCCGGCATCATCCACCGCGACCTCAAGCCCCGCAACGTGCTGCTCGCCCCCGGCACGCCCAAGGTGATCGACTTCGGGATCGCGCGGGACATCGACGGCGCACACACGGCCAACACGTCACCCGAGTTCATGATGGGCACGGTCGCCTACATGGCGCCCGAACGGTTCGGCGACGATGTGGCGCTCACCGCCGCGGCCGATGTGTTCGCGTGGGGCGGCGTGGTGGCGTACGCGGGAACCGGTCGCACCCCGTTCGGCGGTGACTCGCCCCCGGCCACGGCGGGTCGCATCCTCACGCAGGAACCCGACCTGTCCGGCCTGAGTGGTCCGCTGCGCGATCTGGTCGCCCGGGCCCTGCACAAGAACCCGGCCGAGCGCCCCTCCGCCCGCGAACTGCTCGACCTGCTCGTCTCGAGCCCGTCCCGGCCCGCCGCGTCGGCTCTGGAGGGGCAGCCTGACCTGCGCGCGGCGGCCAACCAGGCCCAGTCGGTGACCGGCCTGATGCCCGGCCCGGCCCCGGCCGAGCCGACCGTCGCGCTGTCGGCGGTGCCGGGCATGTCGGAGGCGGTCGACGACGATCACGGTCGTCGTCGGCGCTGGTTCCTGCCCGCCTCGATCGCGATGCTGGTGCTGGCGGTGATCGCCGGCACGATGATGCTCGTCTTCGACCCGCGGTCCGAGCCGGTCGCCGGTTCGGGCACCCCCGAGCCGCCGGTCGTGTCGTCGTCGGCCACCCCGCCACCGGGGCCGGTGCTGATCTCCGACGACCTCGACAAGCAACGGCTGTGGCTGGCCAAGACCGAGCCAGACGGGTTCTCGTCGTGCGCGTTCACCGAGGGTGAACTGCGCGTGCGGATCCAATCCAGGTCGCTCTACAAGTGCCGCGGCCCGCAGGACACCCTGCCCGACGATCTGAGCATCGACGTCGGCGTGCGGCTTCTGACCGACAACGCGTGCGCGGCGATCTGGTTCCACTTCAAGCTTCCGCGGGGCGGTCATCTCGTACGGGTCTGTCAGAACAACGTCTTCGTCGGCGCCCATCAGGGCTCGGACGTCACCGTGTCGCGCACGCTGCCGCTCGACCACCCGATCCTGGCCGGCGGTCCGGCGACGCGGATCGGCCTGCGGGTCGTGGGCGACACCGTGACCGTGACCCGCAACGGCGTGACCTTGGGCGACGCTCCGCTGGGCGCGGCCGAGATCAGCGGGAGCCGGGTGCTGCTGGGCATCATCCTCGACCGCGACGTGCCCGAGGCGGGAGCGGCCGAGGTCGCCTTCGACCAGATCGAGGTACGGGGTCCGAGCGCACGCTGAGACACGCCCGGCGGGGTCCCGGAGCCGGGCGCGCCCGCGGACGACACGCCCGACCAGATCCCGGAACCGGGCGCGCCCACGAACGACACGCCCGGCCGGCCCGTACGGTCAGTCCTTGGTCAGGCCCGCCCGGCGCAACGCGTCGGCCATGGCACCACCGTTGAAACTGGTCTGCGGCTGCTGACGCTGACCGCCACCACCCTGCCGGCCCTGACCCTGCCCTTGGCGCTGACCCCCGCCACCCTGGCGCTGCTGACCCCCGCCACCCTGGCGTGGCTGACCACCGCCGCCCTGGCGGGGCTGCCCCTGACGAGGACGATCCTGCTGCCCCCGCTGCGGCCGGTCCTCACGCTGCTTGCGGACGGGCTCGTCCTGCAGTCGCATCGTCAGCGAGATCCGCTTGCGCTGCTCGTCCACCTCGACGACCCGCACCTTCACGACGTCGCCCGATTTCACGACCTCGCGCGGATCCTTGACGAAGGTGTTCGACAGCGCCGACACGTGCACGAGCCCGTCCTGGTGCACGCCGATGTCGACGAACGCCCCGAACGCCGCCACATTGGTCACGACGCCCTCGAGGATCATGCCCGGCTCGAGGTCGGCGATCTTCTCGACGCCCTCGGCGAACGTGGCCGTCGTGAACTCGGGCCGCGGGTCACGCCCCGGCTTGTCGAGCTCGCGCAGGATGTCGGTCACGGTCAGCACGCCGACGGTGTCGGTGATGAACTGCTCGGGACGCAGACCCCGCAGCAGCGGGCTGTTGCCGATCAGCGACTTGATGTCGGTCTGGGCCGAGGCCAGGATCGTACGGACCACCGGGTAGGACTCGGGGTGCACGGCCGACGAGTCGAGCGGGTCGTCGCCGTCGGGGATGCGCAGGAAGCCGGCGCACTGCTCGAACGCCTTGGGGCCGAGCCGGGCCACCTTCTTGATCTCGTTGCGGTTCTTGAACGGCCCGTTCGAGTCGCGGTGCAGCACGATGTTCTCGGCCAGGCCGGTCGTGATGCCGGAGACCCGCGAGAGCAGCGGCGCCGAGGCGGTGTTGATGTCGACGCCGACCGCGTTCACACAGTCTTCGACGACGGCGTCGAGCGACTTGGACAGCTTCGACTCGGACAGGTCGTGCTGGTACTGACCGACGCCGATCGAGCGCGGGTCGATCTTCACCAGCTCGGCGAGGGGGTCCTGCAGGCGGCGGGCGATCGAGACGGCGCCGCGCAGCGACACGTCCATGCCCGGGAGCTCCTGGGACGCGTACGCGGAAGCGCTGTAGACCGACGCCCCGGCCTCACTGACCATCACCTTGGTCAGGTTGGCCTCGGGGTGCCGCTTGATCAGATCGCCGGCGAGTTTGTCGGTCTCGCGGGAGGCGGTGCCGTTGCCGATGGCGATCAGGTCCACGTTGTGCTTCGAGGCCAGGGCGGCCAGCCGGTGGATCGACTCGTCCCACTTGTTCTGGGGCACGTGCGGATAGATCACGTCGGTGGCCACGACCTTGCCGGTGGGGTCGACCACGGCGACCTTCACGCCCGTACGGAATCCGGGGTCGAGCCCCATCGTGGAGCGTGTGCCGGCCGGGGCCGCGAGCAGCAGGTCGCGCAGGTTGGCGGCGAACACGCGGACGGCTTCGTCCTCGGCCGCCTGCCACAGCCGGACGCGGGTGTCGGCGCCGAGGTGGATGAGCACGCGCGTGCGCCAGGTCCAGCGCACGGTGTCGCTCATCCACTTGTCGCCGGGGCGGCCCTGGTCGGTGATGCCGAAGCGGGCGGCGATGCGCGGCTCGAAGGTCGACTCGTCTTCGGGCTCGGGTTCCATGGTGAGGTCGAGGACCTCCTCCTTCTCACCGCGGAACATCGCCAGGATGCGGTGCGAAGGGAGTTTCGCGTACGGCTCGGCGAAGTCGAAGTAGTCGGCGAACTTCGCGCCGTCGGTCTCCTTGCCCTCGCGCACCTTGGCGACCAGGCGGCCCCGCGTCCACATCCGTTCCCGCAGGTCACCGATGAGGTCGGCGTCTTCCGAGAAGCGCTCGATGAGAATGGCCCGTGCCCCGTCGAGGGCGGCCTGCTCGTCCTTCACCTCCTCGGTCAGGAAGGCGGCCGCTTCGGTGCGGGGGTCGAGGGTGGGATCGCCGAACAGCTTGTCGGCCAGCGGCTCGAGGCCTGCCTCACGCGCGACCTGGGCCCGCGTACGGCGCTTGGGCTTGTAGGGCAGATAGATGTCTTCGAGCCGGGCCTTCGAGTCGGCGGCCAGAATCGCCTGCTCCAGCGCGTCGTCGAGCTTGCCCTGCGAGCGGATCGACTCCAGCACCGCGGCGCGCCGGTCCTCCAGCTCGCGCAGGTAGCCCAGGCGCTCGTCGAGGGTGCGCAGCTGGGCGTCGTCGAGGGCCCCGGTCACCTCCTTGCGGTACCGGGCGATGAACGGGACCGTGGCCCCGCCGTCGAGCAGATCGACCGCCGCGGTGACCTGGCCCTCACGGACGCCGAGTTCGGTGGCAATGCGCTGATGGATGGCTGTCGTCACGACGACGATTGTCGTCCACGGCCGCACCGGTTGTCCCGCCGCCCCGCGCGAGGTAGCCCTCCGGTGTGGTTGAGCTGCCGAGAAGGACCAGTTCATCGCGTTACGTCCGTCCTTAACACAAACTCGTGGCCGCACTACGTAGGAGGTACTAGAGACATCTGATCGGGGCTTTGGCAGTCTTGTCACATGACGCTTGTTGTCCGGGCGGTCGCCGCCACCGATCAGGGCCTGGTGCGGTCCAACAACGAGGACGCGGTCTTCGTCGGAAACCGTCTCCTCGTGGTCGCGGACGGCATGGGCGGGCTACCCGCCGGCGAGCTCGCCAGCGACATCCTCGTGCAGGCGCTCAGCGTGGTCGACGCGATGGACGACACCGGTGAGCCCCTGCAGGATCTGATCGCGGCGCTGGAGACGGCGAACGGCCGGATCGAGGCCGCCGTGGCCGACGACGACGCCCGCGACGGCATGGGCACGACGGTCACCGCGATCATGCTGGCCGGCGATCGTGTAGCGGCGCTCAATGTCGGTGACTCCCGGTGCTATCTCGTCCGCGACGGCGAGCTGACCCAGCTGACCCGCGACGACACGTACGTGCAGGCGCTGGTCGACCAGGGTGTGCTGAGCGCGGCCGACGCCCGGCGCCATCCGCAGCGCGCGCTCGTCACCCAGGCGGTGCAGGGCGGCCCCTACCGCCCCGCCGGTCGCATGATCGGAGTCCAGGCCGGTGACCGTTTCCTGCTGTGCAGCGACGGCCTCTCCGACTACGTGGAAGACAGCGTGATCGCCGAGACGCTGCTGACCAACGCCGACCGCAAGACGGCGGCGGCCGAGCTTGTGCACCGCACCCTGGAGAACGGCGCCCCCGACAACGTGACGGTCATCGTCGCCGACATCACCGAGGGCTAATACTCGGGCAACTCCTGCATCGTCCGTAGCGGGGAGAACCAGATCCACACGGCGCCCAGCAGCGCGCCCACGGTGGCGATCCAGAGCGACGGCCGTACGCCGATGAGGGCGCCCAGCCCGCCGCCGAGCAGAGCGCCGACGGGCCGGATGCCGTAGTTGACGGTGCGTTTGAAGCCGGAGACGACGGCCAGCATCGTCCGGGGCGTGGCCGCGGTCTGGGCCGCTCCCCCGGTGATGTCCAGCACCATCACGCCGAGCGCGGAGAAGAACTCGGCGGCGACGAGCGCGGTGAAGATCAGCCACTGCGCGCCCTCGACCCACGGCACCAGGATCAGCGGGGCCGGGAAGAGCAGGTAGCCGACGACCACGGCCGGGCCCAGACCGATGCGGCGGCTGAGCGGGCCGGCCAGGGCGGCCCCGAGCAGGCCGCCGACCGAGCCCAGACCGATGATCAGGCCCAGCGCGCCCGGCGAGACGTGCAGCTCGGTGGTGACGTAGAGGACGAACAGCGCGGCGAAGATGTAGTTGAAGAGGTTCAGCGTGGTGGCGCCGAGCAGCAGCGCCCGCAGCACGGCGGAACGGGCCACGTACCGTACGCCCGCAAGCATGCCTTTGATCTCTCCCGGCTCGTCGGCGGGACCGTCGGGAACACGCACCCGGGCCAGGAACACGGCCGAGGCCAGGTAGGTCAGCACGTCGGCGATCAGCGCGACCGGGGCGGTCAGCCACTGCACGAGCAGGCCGCCCAGGCTCGGCCCGGCCACGAACGAGGCGGCCCGGCTGCCGTTGAGCAGGGTGTTGGCGTCCACGTAGTCGGCCCGGCGCACGAGCGAGGCGAACAGGCTGGCGTGCGCGACCTCGAACAGCACCGAGAACGAGCCGACCAGGAACGCCACCGTGCAGAGCAGGGGCAGCGTGAGCGCATCGGCCCACCACAGCGCCGGCACGGCCAGCAGCAGGACGGCCCGGGCCACGTCGGCCACAATCATGATCGCGCGCTTGTCCGGGCGCCGGTCGGCCCAGGCCCCGGCGGGCAGCGAGAGGAACAGGTTGGGCAGCAGGGCAGCCGCGGTCAGATAGCCCATCTGGGCCGGGCCGGCGCCGACGGCCAGAACCGCGAGCAGCGGTACGGCGATGAGGGTGATCTGGTCGCCGACGAGCGAGACGGTCTGGGCACCCCAGTAGCGCCGGAACGCGGTCTCGCGCAGCAGGCCCGTTCCCAGGACGGCCGTCATTCCGGCACCGGTCCGCGCGGTATGGCCAGCTGGATCAGTTGCACCGGACGGGACCCCTCGGACCGGGTCGCGCGGTCGGCGAACCGGGCCGCCAGCGCGTCGATCTCCTCGGTGAGTTCGCGCAGCTCGTCGGCCGTGACATAGACCAGCGCGTCGCCGAACCCGGCTGCGGCCCGCCATTCGGTGGGCTCGTCGGCGCGGATCGCCAGATAGTCCTGGGCCCGCCGGGTGAACTCCCCGAGCAGCACGCTGTTGAGCTGGTCGGTGGCGGCCTTCATGGCCGGGTCGTCGGAGTCGTCGTCCCAGGAGGTCGTGGCCGCCGTCGCCCGCCAGGGCCGTTCCCGGGCGTCGGCCCCCGGCACCCGCTCGGCGAACCCGTACTTGGCGAGCTGCCGCAGGTGGAACGAGCAGTTGGGCACGTTGTCGTCGAGCGCGGCCGCGGCCCGGGTCGCCGTCATCGGCCCCTCCGAGCGCAACAGCCCGATCAGCCGGATCCGCAGCGGGTGGGCGTACGCGCGCATGGTGCGGGGGTCGGTCACCTTCATTACTAGAGAATGCTTTAGAAAGAAGTCTCTAGCAAGTGGGTTCTCAGGGTTCCCGGATCAGGGTCGAGCCAGGGAGCTTCCGGATGTTGACGGGCCCGCCCAGGGCCCACCATTGATGTATCAGGCCGAACGAGCCGCAGAGATGGAGAACAAAGACCTCATGAACGCCGTGCACGACAGCATGTCCCGCCAGGGCCTCACCCGGCCGCGCGAGGGCCGGCTCCTCGCCGGTGTCTGCGCGGGTCTGGCTCGCCGCTTCGGCATCGACCCGTGGCTGGCCCGCCTGCTCTTCGTCGTGATCCTGCTGGCCATCCCGGGCAGCCAGATCCTGGTCTACCCGATCCTCTGGATCGTGATGCCGTCGGAGAAGCCCGCCTTCGTCAGCGCGTACCCGCCGGCCGCCTGACACTGACGCCGCCGGAAGGCGGCACTGTCGCAGCGCCGTCGTAGGGCGGCCCCGAATCCTCAACTCTTTCGCTGGAGAACGGCCCGCCTCGTGCGGGCCGTTTCTTCGTCACCAGCACGATCACCAGCGCGGCGGCCACCACGACCACGAACGGCCAGGCGCCGGCGGCGGACACCGATGAACTGAGCCACCGCTGCACCCCGGCGGCCGCGTTGATCACGGGGTCGGTGCCGGCCAGCCGCAGGTTTCCGGCCAGCCGCAGCTCGTACCAGCCGTAGTACGCCACATAGAGCCCGCACACCACGAGGATCGCGCCACCCACGCGCGGCACCAGGCCGAGCAGCCGCCGCATCCGGGTGATCAGCGAGACCCGCACAAGGGCCACGGCCACCGCGGTCGCGCTCACCACAAGAGCCATTCCTCCCGCGTACGCGAGAAAGAGCGCGACACCCTCAGTGAGCGAACCCGCCCGGAGGCTCGACACGACGAGCGCCAGGAAGGGCCCGACCGCGCAACCCAGTGAGGCCACCGCGTACGCCATCCCGAACAGCACGGTCGACCCGGTCGAGCCGGTCAGGGCGGGCGCGCGCAGGTTCACCGACGGCAGGGAGCGCCCGGCCAGCAGCCACACCCCGAGCGCGGCCAGGGCCAGGCCGAGCACCACGGTCAGCCAGGGCAGGCGGGGTTGCAACGCCCCGGCGATCGGGGTCAGCACCAGGCCGAACGCACCGAACACGACCGCGTATCCGATCGCCAGCGCGGCGCCGGCCTTGAGCGCGCGACCGACGGCACGGGCCGGGCGGCCGGGTTCGGCCGCGACCAGCACCGACAGATAGGCGGGCAGGAGCGCGAACCCGCACGGGTTGACCGCGCCCAGCATGCCGGCGGTCAACGCGAGCAGCAGCTCCCCGCCCATGTCAGGCCGTCAGCGCCTTGACCTGCTTGGTGAGCTGCAAGTCGTCCATGTAGCCGGTGTGCTGGACCTTGCCGTCGCGGTCCAGAACCACGTACAGGCTCTGCTCGGTGATCTTGAATTTCTTCCAAATCTTGCCGGCGCCGTCGTCGAGGTGCGTCACGTTGCCGACCTCGAGGTCGGAGACGAACTGGTGCATCTCCTTGTTGCCGCCCATGCCCGCGATGCCGAGGAAGGACAGCTTGTCGCCGTACTCCTCCTGCAGGTCGCGGACGCTCTGGGCCTCGCTCGCGCAGGTGGCGCACCAGGGCGCCCAGAACCACAGGATCGTCGGCTTGCCGGCCAGGGTGGTCGCGTCGAACGCCTTCCCGTCCAGCGTCTTGCCGCTGAACTTGAGCGTGGCGGGCACGGTGACCGGTGCGCCCGCTTCCTCAGCCGCCTTCTCGTCCGTCCGGCCGGCCGCGTCGCCCGGCTTCACACCCTCGGCGGCGGGCGCCGCTGCCGGCTCCACGAACGACGGGGCCGGCTCGCTGCCGCACGCGGCCACGAACAAGACTCCCGCCATCGCCAGTACGGCAGCGCGCCTTCTCACTTGCTTTCCGCCTCCGTGAGTCGCAGGGCCAGGGCCGATCGTTTGCTGCCCGCCTCCGTGAGTCGCAGAGCCAGGGCCGATCGTTTGCTGCCCGCCTCCGGGAGTCGCAGAGCCAGGGCCGGGCCGATCACTTGCTGCCCGCCTCCGTGAGTCGCAGAGCCAGGGCCGGGCAGACGTTGACGGCCTTGCGGGCGCCGTTCTCGAGCCACGGCGGCAGCGGGGTCTGCGGGAACGCCGGGAACCCGTTCGCGTCGAGCCGGATGATCTCGGGCGCGACGGCCGAGCAGAGCCCGTGCCCGTCACAACGTGACCAGTCCACCGCGAGGCGCCGCGCACCCTGCTCGGCCGTGTAGGGCAGAGGCAGGATTCCCCGTACGTTCTTGCCGCAGCCCTCGCCGTTGGTGTGCGCCTCGACGTCCTTCGCGAAGACCTCGAGCGCGGAGAGCGCGAACCGGGCCGTGCCGTCGGGGTGGCTGCAGGCACCGCGGCCCTTGACCACACCGGCCGCCTGACGCACGTTCTCGACCGCGTTGCCGCCCAGCGAGACCAGCGTGACCGCGCGGGCCAGGTCGGGCAGGCCCAGCCGGCACGGCCCGCACTGACCGGCCGACTCACCCGCGAGGTATTGCACGACCTGCGAGACCTCGCCGAGCGGGCAGGTCTTGGAGCCGATCGGGATCAGCATGCCGGCGCCGAGCGTGCCGCCCACGCCGGCGAAGCCCTTGCGCGAGATGGTGACGGTCTGCGCGGCCTCGGCAGTGATCCACTTGCCGTGGTAGCCGCCGACCAGCAGGCCGGGGCCGATGTCGGCGCCGCACATGTTGAGCACGTCCATGAGCGGGGTGCCGGTGGGCGCCTCGACCACGGCCGGGTTGCTGGCCGAACCGCCCACGGTCAGCATGACCGTGCCCGGCTCCTCGGGGATGCCGACCGCGTTGTACTCCCACGGGCCGAGCCGGGCCGCGATCGCCAGCTGCGAGTACGTCTCGGCGTTGGACAACAGCGTGGGCAGGCCCATGACGCCGTTGTCGCTGGAACGGACCTTGCGGCCGGGCGGGATGTGCGCCTCGCCGTTGATGCCGCGCACCAGCGCGCCGCCCTCACCCGAGATGAACCGGTGCGGGACGGTGACGATGCGGGTCGGGCAGGGCATGCGCCGCTCGGCCAGGGCCGCCGTGATCGAGCTCTGCCCGATGCCGTCGTCGGCGATGCCGATGACGATCTCTTCGGCGTCGAGCGCGGCCGCGGCCAGGGCGGCGCCGTCCAGGATCAGGTGCGGCGCCCGGGTGAGCACCGCCTTGTCCTTCCAGGACGGCGGCTCACCCTCGGTCGCGTTGACCACGATCACCGGCGGCAGCTCCTGCCGGCGGCACGAGTCGAGCACCGCGCGCACCTTGCGGGCGAACGGGAAACCCGCGCCGCCCCGGCCGCGCAGCTCGATCCGGTCGGCCAGGCCGATCAGCTCACCGGACGACAGGGCCGCGAACCCGCCGTGCACCTCCTGGTGCGCGAGCAGGTCGAGACGGCCGTACTCGTCGAAGCCCGCGGTGATCCGCGGCGTGCCGATCGCGGTGACCGGCGGAACCTGCGACGCGCTCAATTCGCTTCCCCTCGCAGCTGCGACCAGTAACCGTCGTCAGCCTCGTCCTCCACCCGGCCGCGGCCACCGCGACGGGCTCCCCTGCCCGCCTGGACGCGTCCGGAATCCTGCTGCTCCCGCCGAGCTCGGCGGGACGCCATGTCGACCAGGGTCGGCGTCTCGTCGGGCTCCATGTGATCGGGGTCGTCGGCGAGATCGACGAACCCGCTGCGGCTGTGCCGCCCTGAATCGGCGCCTGAGATGTCGGCGCCCCGGTCGCGCCGACCCCGGGGCGCATCCTCGGCCTCCCGGTCGTAACGGGATTCCGAGCGCGAACGGCGTGGCGGCGATGCCTCGTCGTCGTAGCGGCCGCGTTGGCGGGGCATCTCGTCGTAGCCGCCCCGGTCCTCGTAGCCGCGGTCGGCGCGCCGGCCGGACCGGGTCGGTTCCTCGTAGAGCGGCATGTCACCGCGGCGGCGCGAGCGCGGAGCGGGCTCGTCGTCCTCCTCGGCGTAGCGGCGGCGGCGCGGCGGCTCGTCGTACCCGTCCATCTCGACCCGCCGCATGCGGGTCTGGGTGTCTTCGAAGTCGGGCCGACGCATCCGTGTGCCCGTGTCTTCGAAGCCGTCCATCTCGACCCGGCGCATGCGCGTCTGGGTGTCTTCGAAGCCGTCCATCTCGACCCGGCGCATGCGGGTGTTGGTGTCTTCGAGCTCGGGACGCCGCATGCGGGTGTTGGTGTCTTCACCCGGGAAGCGGCGGCCGCGCGGCTCGTCGTACTCGATCTCGTCCTCGGCGCGGCGGCCGCGGCGCGGGCGTTCGTCCTGGTCGTAGCGCGGCATCATGCCGGTGGGCTCGTCGAACGACTCCTCGGCGCGGGCCCGGCGCTGGCGCGGAGCGACCAGGTCGTCGGCGGGCGGCGGCGCCACGGGCGGGGCGGTGACCGCGGCCGGCTGGAACGCGTCGACCACGGCGACCGGGCCGAGCCGCTCGGGCTCGACCGGGGCGACACGCTCACGGTCGCGGCGGCCCGGGCGCTTCATCGCGGGCGAGCTGGTGGGCACCAGCGTGCCGACCGGCTTCATGGCGCCCGCACCGGCGGCCGAGGCGAAGTCCTTGTTGCGGTTGAGCGAGACCGAGAGGCGGACGGCCAGACCGACCAGCACACCCAGCACACAGACGATGTAGCTGACGATGACCCAGGTCGCGGCCGGGCGGCCGGCGCTGAGGCCGTGCATCAGGGCGGTCGGCCAGATCAGGTAGGAGACGGAGTGGATACCGCGCCACATCCAGGGGCTGCCGCGGCCGATGAACCGCGAGCGCGCGATGCCGGTCCACATCACGAGGATCATGACCCAGCCCGAGATCGTGCCGAAGCCGACCCAGACCTTGTTGTCGCCGGGGTAGAGGAACGGGATGAACGCGTCGATCACCGAGGCGTGCTTCTCGACGACCTTCATCCAGACGTGCAGGAAGAGCGAGGTGACGGCGATGATGCCGGTGGTGCGGTGCGCGGACTGCAGCAGCACCCGTTGCCGGATCGAGAGCACCAGCCGGTCGGTGGAGACCAGGCCGATCATGATCGTGATGGATAGCGACACGAGCGTGATGACGCCGATGTAGTACTCGGTGTAGGTGAATACGTAGACGTATCCGACGCGGCCGGGCTTGGTCAGCATCGCGACCGCCCAGATGGCCGCGATCACGCTCACGGCCAGAATCGCCACCGCGCCCCGGGACGGGGCGCCTTTCCCGGTGGCACCGACATCGACGGGCATCCGTTCGGCGGATCGCTCTTTGTTACTCGTCCGGGCCATAACTCCTCGTTCTCCGCAGCGGTCACGTCCCGTGGGCGGTGGGACGCAGGCACCCGTGGGGAGTGCCCCCTGCTTCACTTGCCGGGCAGCGGCCGGCGTTGGCCGGTCCCTGCCCATCCCCCAACTACGTGCGGCACGCGGGTTCGGATGAACGCCGGACGGTTCTTTTGTCGCCTACTTTCCAGCGCCACCCCCTACATGGGCGCTGACCTGCGAAGACATGCCGAAGAAACAGTTGCCTAAGCGAAAAATAAGGCGTCACGGGCCAGTGACCCAGCGCACCCGGTGAACCTTTCGGCCCTCGGCTGCGAACCATCGGGTGAGGCCCCCCGCTGTGTTGGTCGGCGGGGCCGACGTCATGAAGGAGTTGATCGGCATGCGACACCTGACCCGGGGCGGGGCTCGAGTCAGCGCTGCTGCCCTGATCGCGGTTGCGGCGCTGGCCTGGAGTTCGCCCGCCCGCGCCGACGTGCCGGGGTTCGAGGTGAAGGTGGGACAGGCACCCCAGACGTTCACGATCGGCAAGGACGCCCGCACGGTCACCGCGGTCGCCTCCACCGATCGCGGCCGGCGTTGCCTCAAGGTCCGGTGGGCGCTGACCATCCAGACCAAGGGGATCAGCCTCGACCAGGTGCGGGTCACCCGGGTCGAGAACAACCAGTCCTTCCCCGTACGCGCGGGGGTGCAGGACGAGCAGGCCACGGTGGTCGACGAGCAGCCCGACCCGGGCCAGCTCTGCCAGGGGCGCACGGTGACCGGCCGCTGGGACGTCGCGTTCACCGGTCCCGACGACGGCGAGGTGACCTTCCAGGCGCAGGCCTTCGACGGCACCGGCCGCCTGCTCAGCTCGACCGGCACCGAGATCCCGGTGGTGAGCCCGGTCGCCGCCAAGCCCAGCGAATCCCCGTCCCCGTCCCCGTCGGCCACCACAGAGGAACCACCGGCCGAAGAGGATGAGGAAGTCGTCGAGGAGGAGCCGGACGCCGCGGCCGCACCCACTTCGACCGACAACGCGGCGCTCACGCCCGCGTCGAGCAGCTCCAACGTGCTCGGCATCGGCCTGATCGTCGGCGCCCTGATGGTGTTCCTCGGCGTCGGCATGCTGCTGCGCCTGCGCTCGCGCAACCGGCAGCAGCCGGCCTGGCCGACCGAGACCCAGCAGATGCCGACCGGCTTCAACAGCATGCCGCGGCGGCGGCGAACTTAAGAGACTTCTGTAGATGTGTTCCGGTCCCGTTAAGGTCCCCACGGCCTGGTGACCGCTAGTTTGTTTACCTACAGCCCGCGAGCCACTACGTTCGGCGCATGCGCCGCGCATTGATATGGCTCACTGCTTCGCTCGTGTTTCTCGGCGGATGCGACTCCGGGCCGGCCGGGGCGGGCACCTCGGCCGCGCCGGCGTCGCCCCGTGAGGGCGGAGTCTCCGCGCGACACGGTGATGCCGATACCGCGTTCGTACGCGCCCTGATCCCGCACCACCAGGCGGGCATCGGGCTCGCCTCGGCCCTGGCCGAAGCGACGCCACAGGCGCGCACGCTCGCCTCGGCCGTCATCGCGACGCAGCAGGACGAAGTGGTGCGGATGAGCGGCTGGCTCCGCGCGTGGGGCGCGGGCCAGCCGCCGTCCGTCAATCCGTCGGCGCCGCCCTCGGCCGGCCCCGACCCCGTGCGGGCGTTCATCGCCCACCAGGAGCAGGCCATCAAGCTGGCCCAGCAGGAACAGGCCAACGGCACCAACCCGGAGGCGCTGGCTTTCGCCCGCCAGATCGTCGAGTCCCGAACCGGCCAGATCATCGAGCTGGAGAAGATCTCGGCCGAACAGGTCTCACCCGGATAGATCTCGGCCGAACAGGTCTCACCCGGATAGATCTCGCCCGAAAGATCACGCCCGAATTGATCTCGCCCAACTAGACCCTCCCCACCGCACCACAGGGGGCTGGCCAAGAAAATACGCGCCGCAAAACGGGCAATCCTACTTATCCACAGGCGACGCCCCGTGATTTCCCAGACACTTTCGGGTTCGCATGCTCGTCCGGAACTTCATGCTCTTTATCTCTCCACTGAGGAAGCAGGCCGCCACATAGCGTCACCGCCAGCAACCAATTGCGGAAAAGGGGATCAGTAGCATGCCAACTAACAAATGGGCGACTTCGGTCGTAAGCGGGCTTCTGATCGCGGGCGGCATCGGCTGCAACTGACCTTCCAGCGCGGCCACTGGGCGAAGAGGACCAGCCCTAAGGAGCAGGCATCCTGGTCAAGCACATCCCCGGCGGACGGGTCGTGTGGACGTCCGGCACCAGGAGTCCCCGCTCGGTCGTCTGGGCCCAGAGCGACGGCAACATGGTCGTCATCGCGCCGGGCAACCGCCCCGCCTGGTCGACCCGGGCCGGCGGGCGCCCCGGCTCGGTCCGGCAGGCGCAGGACGACCGCAACGTCGTTGTCTACGCTCCGGGCCACCGCGCCATCTGGTCGAACGCCATCAGCGGCCGACCCTGGCCACTCACCTCCGGGCGGTCACGGACCAGCGGCGGGCCAGGGCCGTGGCCGCCAGGAATCCGGCTACGACGATGGCCGCCTCGGCTCCGATCACGATGGGAGTCAGCGGGAAGTCCATCGACCAGCCGAGAGCGACCGCGCCGGCGACCGCGGCCGTGACGGCCGGGGGCAGCAGCAGGGTCATGCGCGCCGCGGTGTGACGGATGCGGGCCGCGTCGCGCAGGACGATGCGTACGGCCAGGACCGCTCCGGCCACGACGACCGCGCCTACGCCGCCGTAGAAGACACCCGCGGCCAGCCAGACCGGGACGCGGAAGTTTCGGGGCAGATCGAACGCGGCCACGAACGCCTGGTGCAGACCCATGACCACCACGAAGCCGACCACGACGGCGAGCAGCGCGCCCACGGTCGCCACGCCGAGGACCTGGCCGTAGCGCGCCGGGGTGCGGTCCACACCGGATTCTTCGGCCACCCGCAGGGCGAACCGGGCGACATCGGTGCCGACCAGCTCGGCCGGATCGAGGCCGTCGGCGGCGGCCGCCTCCAGCTCGGTCCGGAGTTCGGCCACCAGCGTCGAACGGTCGCCCGGGCGTACGCCGAGAGCTCGCCACTCCCGGTCCGCAGAGTCGATCAAAGCGTCAACGCTCATGGCGTCCTCCTGGAGTCGAGCGGCGGAACAACAGCAGCCGAGGGCGGAACGACAGCAGCCGAGGGGGCGGCGGCGACGGTCGCGTTCACGACGCCGGCGAAGTGGGTCCACTGGTCACGCCAGGCCCGCAGCCGGTCGTGACCAGGATCGGTGAGGCGGTAGACCTTGCGGGGCGGACCGCTGGGGCTGGGCTCGAGCGCGTTCGTGATGAGCCCGGAACGATGCAGCCGGGTGATCAGCGGATAGACGGTCCCGTAGCTCACGGTGCCGAACCCGGCGACCTCCAGGCGCCGGACGAGTTCGTAGCCGTGGGCCGGCTCGTCGACCAGCAGGGCGAGCAGGCACATGTCGAGACAGCCACGAAGCAACTGAGCCTGCCGCTCGGAGGCATCGTCCGCCACTATCATGCGGCACATAATACTGACGGTAGTATGCGGCGTCTACTAGTCACACGGCACGCTAGAGGACGGTGCGCTCGACCCGGATCACCACGGCGGTGGCGTTGTCGCGGCCACCGGCGGTCAGGGTGTCGTCGAGCAGAGCGTGGACCGTGGCGCCGGGGTCGTCGGTGGCCAGGACCCGGGTCAGGCGCTCGTACGTGAGCTGGTCGGAGACGCCGTCGGTGCAGAGCAGATAGACGTCGCCGGGGTGCAGGGTCACGTGCATCAGGTCGGGCTCGGGAGCGTCGGGGTGCCCGGCGTAACGGGTCAGGCGGTAGCGGGCGGCCCGGGCCTCGTCCGAGTCGGCCGCGAACCAGCCGTTCAGGATGCCCAGCCAGGCGATGGTGTGGTCGACGGTCAGCAGGTCGAGCAGGCCGTCCCGCAGGCGGTAGGCGCGGGAGTCGCCCAACTGGACGATCCAGGCCGAGGCGTCGCCGGCCGACACGAAAGCGGTCAGGGTGCAGCCGGTCAGCTCGTCCAGGGTGCGGCCGGCCTGCCGTACGGAATCCTGGGCCTGAGTCACCGCCGCCCGCAGCGCGGATGGCGCGTCACCCACCGGCGTCTCGAGGACCGAGCGCACGAAGACCTCGACCGCCGTGCTGCCGGCGATCGTGCTGCCCGGACCGTCGCCCATGCCGTCGGCCACCACCGCCAGCGGGACGCCGGGGTCGAGGTGCAACACGTCGTAGTTGTCGTGGTAGCGCTCCCCCACGACGCTGCCGGCCGCGGCGGTGAGCCGACGACCGGCAGCGGTCCAGGCGACCTTGGTTATCTCCACCTGTTCTTTGTAGTACACGCCGAGCCCCGCCCGGCCGGAAAGCACCGGGCCCCGCTCCTCGTGGGTTAGAGCGGGGCCCGGCGGTCCTATCTACCCGTCAGGAGAGCGGCGGGTAAGCGTTGGCCATCAGCTGGCGGAACTGAGCCGAGAACCAGGCGCCGGAGATCGGCGCGTTGGGCAGGGCACCGCTCATGCTGTTGCCGTTGCGGGCGTTGCCGGTGTAGGTCGGGTCGCACATCCGGTCGAAGCCCTTGCCCTCGTCGTTCGGGATGAGCGAGGAGGAGCCGTCCGACTCACCCGGGGGCTTGACCCAGACGTACGCGTCGATACCGCTGGCCGGGGCGGCCGTCGGACGCTCGCCCAGGCCCGCACCGGACTGGTTGCACCAGTTGCCGGCGTGGATCCGGCGGTCGATGCGCGACTCGTTGACGAAGGTGTCGATCACGGTGGAGGTGCTGGCCGCGGTCGGGCGGGCCGAGCCGCCCCAGCCGTTGCGGCTGGTGTCGATCAGCATGCCGATGCTCGAGTTGAAGCCGATCGAGACCAGGCGCTGGCGGAAGGCCTGAGCGAAGGTCAGCTCGTCGGTGTACTGGTTCCAGTCCACCCACTTCGACTGCCGGACGCTCTGGCCACCGACCTGGGTGGTCGGCTGCACGAACGGCTCCCGCAGCGCGGAGTAGTTGGCCGTGTTGGTGATGAAGCCGTGGACGTTGTTGACGCTGCCCGAAGCCTGCGCGGCCTGCAGCATGATGTCGGCGGTGGGGTTGAAGTTCGAGTCCCAGCCGATCCAGCCGTGGTGCGCGGCGTCCACGTAGTTGTAGGTGTTGCCGAGCGCGCCCAGCTTGTTCAGCGCGTAGCCGACACCCTGCACGTACCCGCCGTTGGCCTTCATCGTGTCGCAGGTCGCCGTGCCGCCGGCCTGACCGGAGGTGTTGGTGATCAGGTTCGGCAGCGAGTCGATC
Organism: Paractinoplanes ovalisporus; assembly: GCF_016834655.1. Lineage (GTDB taxonomy): Bacteria > Actinomycetota > Actinomycetes > Mycobacteriales > Micromonosporaceae > Actinoplanes > Actinoplanes ovalisporus. The sequence continues at coordinate 77,966 of NZ_JAENHP010000019.1, read as the reverse complement.
TCGATGATGTTGATGATGCGCAGGCTGCGGTACTTCGAGTCGGCCTGGATGGCGGCGATCGGGTCGATGTACTCGCTCTTGTAGCGCGGCAGCTCGTTCGGGCCGAGCTCACCGTTGGAGGCGAGAGCGGCGCAGTCGCGGCCGGGCAGGTTGTAGATCACGAACTGGATGTAGCCGGCGCCCTGGCTGAGGGCGGCGTCCAGGTGGTCCCGTACGCCCATCGAGCCGTTGGAGCTGCTGTCGTCGGTGCCCTCGATCGCGGCGATCCGGTCCAGCCAGACGGCGGTCGGGTTGCTCGAGACCCGGTTGCCGCCGGGCTCGGCGTCGGCCTTGGCCTTCCACTCCGGGTTCACATAACCCTTCGCACCCGCGTACGGGTTGTCGACCTTGCTGCCGGCCGGCGGAGGCGACGTCGGCGGGGTCGTGGGCGGCGTGGTCGGCGGCGTCGTCGGCGGTGTGGTCGGCGGCGTCGTGGGAGGCGTCGTCGGGCCGGTCGAACCGGTGCAGGCCGTGCCGTTCAGCGAGAACGAGGTGGGCGCGGCGTTCGTGCCCGAGTAGTTGGCGTTGAAGCCGAAGTTCGCGCTGCCGTTGGTCGGCAGCGACGACGCCCACGACGGGTTGGTCGCCGTCACGTTCTGACCGGACTGGGTGATCGTGGCGCTCCAGCCCTGGGTGATCTGCTGGTTGCCCGCGAAGGACCAGGTCAGCCGCCAGCCGCCGGAGATCGGGTCACCGAGGTTGGTCACGTTGACCGTGCCGGTGAAGCCGGTGCTCCAGCTGTTGGCGGAATAGTCGACGCGACAGCCGGCCGCGGCGCTCGCACTGGTGGCGGCGAAGATGCCGGCCCCAGTGATGAGCGATGCGGCGGCGGCCGCGGTCAGACCGCGGATGAGGACAGGTCTCATGTGGTGGCTCCTCGAGACATGCGGCGGGCGCCCCAGGGGACGCCGGGGGATCAGCCGGAGATACATCGAGGGGCATCGCTCCCCGGCTGTTTCGACAGCATGACATGGGAGCGCTCCCACCGCAATCGCCTGTTAACAACCGGCTCGGCTTGGGTTCATGCCGTATAACGGACGCGTGCAGGTATACGAGCTCACCGAGGCATTGGCCGAAGTTCCCGGGGTCGAGGTCAAGGTCAAGCGGGGGCTCCTCTGGGTGCACATCCCCGCGATCGGCGACACGGCCCAGCTCGATCCCGACGCGATCATGGCCGCCGAGCCGGTCTTCGTGCCGACGCGCAAACCGGCCGTGCAGCTCGACATCCGGCGCGGCCACGAGGTGCTGCCGCTGATCGTCACGGTCGACGACATGGTGTTCAACCCGGTCTACGCCGACGATCTGGTCGAGAAGGGCGCCCACCGCCGCATCCCCGCGATGCCCGCCCTCATCTCGTATTCCGAGATGCACCGCGACGTCCGCGCCCTCGGCAAGTCGATCGACGACCCGAAGCTCGACCTCGACCCGGAAAGCCTGGCCGCGACGCTGCTCGCGCACCGTTGTTTTCTCGCCGGCGCGATGCGGGTCGGCCTCTGGCCCGTACGGGTGGCCGCCTGGTGGGAATACGCCAACGCCCGGGTCGGCGGCCCGGCCGGCCTGGCGCCGCTGCGCTCCGACCCCGACTGGGACGACCTGATGTCCGACGTGGCCGAGGCCCGCCGCCAGACCGAGGCCGCCCAGTCCCCCTCGATGCAGCCGGCCACCGACTGAAGCACCGCCGGAAGCCCGGGAAAGCAAAAGAAAGCGCCGCGCCGTAATGCCCCGGCGCGACGCTTCCCGTCAATGGTGACTAATTGTTCGAGGTGTAGAGCTCCTTGATCTCGGCCGCCGAAAGAGCGCGGTCGTAAAGGTGCACCTGGTCGACCGTTCCGTCCAGGTAATCGACCGGGTTGCCGCCGTACTTGCCGCGCCCGATCACCGTGTTTCCGGTCGGCGACCCCTGCGGCAGGCAGGCACCGGCGGTGCCGGCCAGCTCGCCGTCGACGTAGAGCCTGAGCTCGCCCTTCACGGTGTCGCGCACGCCGACCAGGTGGTACCAGCGGCCCACCTCGGGCTTGACCGGGCCCAGGGCGCGGACCCCGGCGAAGCTCATCGCGAAGCGCTGGTCGGCGCCCGAGTACTGCAGGAAGAAGTCGCTGTTGGAGGGCCCGTCCTGCGAGACCACGGTCTGGAAAGCGCCGTCGGCCTTGTCGAGCTTGACCCAGGCGGCCGCCGAATAGTCGGAGGCCGTGTTGAGAACGGGCTTTCCGGCGTCCAGGAATTGCGACGAGCCGTTCACCGCGACGCCCTGACCCTGGTGGCCCTCGGCGAATGCGGGATCGCCGACCGGAGTGAGAGTTCCGTAGTCGCCGTCGAGCGGCCAGAACGCGATTCCCTCGAGTCCGGGCGTGCCGGGCGGCGGGGGCGGGATCGAGGTGGCCGACCCGTCCGCCTCACGGATGATCTTCTGGTTGATCGCCTTGACCTTGCGCAGATCCATCTTGGTGACCTGCCGGTCATACGTGAAGAAGCCGTTGAGCTCGGCCTCGACGTCGGTGATCTGGGTGTAGATGGCCGCGCTGATGCCGCAGCGCTGGGCCGAGGTGAGCACGTCGGTCTGGTTGGCGACGTACTTGGCGGTCAGCGTGGCCTGGTCGGGCACCATCTCGTAGGCCTGCCCGTCGCCGAACCACATGTGGTTGGACGTCTTGAGGCCGTAACCGCCGTGCTCGCCGTCGATCGCCACCCGCGTCTCCGAGGGCGACGGCGAGGCCGGGCCGAGGTACTGGTGGAAGTCGATCACGTCGCCGCGGCCGGAGTCACCCTTGGAGTTGCAGCAGTTCACCCCGCTGTGCGCGTTGACCAGACGGGACGGGTCCTGCTCCTTGACGGCGTCGGCGATGCGCCCGGTGGCGGCCCGGTCCCACTCACCCCAGCCCTCGTTGAACGGCACCCAGGCGACGACCGAAGTCCAGGAGCTGTGCTCGCGGACCATCTCGTGCAGCTCGGCCTCGAACTGGTCACGCCACTCGGCCGGGAGCGGGCCGGTGTTGCCGCTCGGCATGTCCTGCCAGATCATCAGGCCCAGTTTGTCGGCCCAGTAGTACCAGCGGTCGGGCTCGACCTTGATGTGCTTGCGGACGGCGTTGAAGCCCATCGCCTTGTCCTGCTGCAGGTCCCACTTGAGCGCGGCGTCGGTGGGCGCGGTGTAGAGGCCGTCGGGCCAGAACCCCTGGTCGAGGTTCATCATGTTGAACAGGATCTTGCCGTTGAGCGTGATGCGCAGCCGCCCGTCGGGGCCCTTCTTCGAGCCGATGGTGCGCAGCCCGAAGTACGACCCGACCGTGTCGACCGTCCTGCCCCCGCTGATCAGGGACACGTCGAGGTCGTACAGGAAGGGGTTGTCGGGCGACCACAGCTTGGGCTTGCTGATCGGCAGCGTCAGAGCAGCGCCGGAGGCGCCGGTAACCGTGCCCACCGTCCGCGAACCGTCGCGCGCGACGGCCTTGACGGTGAGGCCGGCCGGCGCGTTCACCGTCAGACGAAGCGAGGAGAGCGTCGGCGTCATCGAAACACCGGCGATCGACGCCGTCGGGACGGGTTCCATCCAGACCGTACGCCAGATGCCCGAGCTGCCGAGGTAGAAGATGCCGCGGTCACTGACCCGGCGCTGCTTGCCGATGGGCTGCCCGGTCGAGTCGGTGAGGTCCTCGGCCCAGACGATCAGTTCCTGCGGGCCGGTGCCCTTCAGCGCGTCGGTGACGTCGACCTCGAAACCGTCGTACCCGCCGCGGTGGGTGGCGACCTCGGTGCCGTTGACGTAGATCTTGGCGTCGTAGTCGACCGCCCCGAAGTTGAGGCGCAGCCGGTTGGCCGACCCGACCTTCCAGTTCGCGGGCACGGTGAAGGTCCGGCGGTACCACATCCGGTCCTCGTGCCGCTGGATGCCGGAGAGAGCCGATTCGATGGGGTACGGCACCAGGACGCGCTCGCCGAGGGTCTGGCCGGTGGGCACGGCCTGTCCGGTTGTGGCCTTGGCGAACTCCCAGACGCCGTTGAGGTTCTGCCACTTGTCGCGGGTCAGTTGCGGGCGGGGGTATTCGGGCAGGGCGTTGTTCGGACCGACCTTGCTGGTCCAGGGAGTGGCGATGGGCGGGATGCCGGGACGCCACTCGGTGGCGGCGCTGGCGGGGGCGGCCGCGCCGGCCACGAGCAGGGCAGTTACGGACAGGGCGGCAAGCAGGCCGCGATGTTTTTTCACGCGCGATGTTCCCTTCGGTGGCAAAGGTTGCGCTCGGGCTCACTCAGGAGCAAACACAACTCAACAACCTTCTACAGATGTCGTCAAGGTTTTATGAGCATCGATATCTGACCGTCTGCACCCGAACCGCGACCGGCCGTCCGTCAACCACGCCGATGCGATGCCGACCTTGAGGGGCATGAGCGTGAGCACCAGTGCGGGCGTGGCCGGCGCGGTCCTCGGGGCGGATCCCCAGGACGCGCTGGTCGCCGATCTCGTGTCGTTCATGACCAAGGACACGCCCTCGGTCCAGCACGTGCTCGAACTTTCCGAGCCGCACCTGCGCACGGCGGCCGGGCTGACCGCGGCCACCGTCTTCGAGCTGAACGCCGAGACCGGCATGCTCGTGACCGCGCGTGTCGGCGAGCCCGGCAGCCGCGACCTGTTCGTCGCCGGGAAGGTGCTGCGACAGGCGGCGGGTGCGAAGCCGGCCGTCTCGGGCGAGCAGATGCCCGTACGGCTGCGGATCGGCGGGCAGACCGTCGGCGTGCTGCTGCTCACCGGCAGCGACCTCGGGGTGCTGCGTCCCGACGTGCTCGCCGCCCTCGCCCTGCACGTCGCCACCACCCTGCAGGGGCTCGCGGCCGAGCGGCAGCGCCAGTTCCTCACGCATTCGTCGACCACCGTCCGCCGGCTCTTCGAGGAGGGGATGGCCGCCGCGAGCGTCGAGGCCGCCGGCCGCGTGCTGGCCGCGTCGGCTGCCGATGGCTTCCGCACCGAGCACGGCGCCGTCTGCCTGACCGACGCCGACGGCACGATCCGCTATGTGCACGCGGTCAACCTGCCCGACGGTGACGACCAGCTCGGTGGGCTGGTGGGCCGGTCGGCCGCCGATTCGCCGGTCTGGCAGGCGATCCAGGACGGCCGGGCCACGCTGGTCGCCGACTCGGCCACCGCCCAGGTGCAGCCGGGTGGCCTGGTGCGGCTGATGAACCTGAAGGCGTACGTGGCCATGCCCCTGATGTCGGCCCAGGGCCCGATCGGCCTGATCATGATCGGGGACTCGACGGCGACCCGGACGTGGACGAGCCAGGACCGCATCCTGGCCGAGCAGCTGTCGGTCGAGGGCGCGCTCATCGTCGACAGCGCCGGCATGCGCCAGGCCGCCCAGGCCCACGTGGCCGAGCTCAGCCACCAGGCGTTCCACGACTCGCTGACCGGGCTGCCCAACCGCACCCACCTGATCGAGCAGGCCGAGCAGGCCGTGCTGCAGGCCGCGTCCGCGCACCGCCGGGTGGCGATGATGATGCTCGATCTGAACGGCTTCAAGCAGGTCAACGACACCGCCGGGCACCAGGCGGGCGACGTGCTGCTCCAGCAGGTGTCCCAGCGGCTGCTGGGCGCCGTGCGGGACGACGACGTGGTGGCGCGGCTGGGCGGCGACGAGTTCGCCATCCTGCTCACCCACGACCCCGACGAGAGCATCGCGAACGCGGTGGCGGCCCGGATCTGCGAGCGGCTGCGGCAGCCCTTCACCATCGAGGGCCGGGAGGTCACCATCGGCGGCAGTGTGGGCTTCGCGCTCTATCCGGACGACGCGACCGGCTACGAGGCGTTGATCAAGGGCGCCGACGAGGCCATGTACGTGGCCAAGCGCGACACCAAACACAGCGGGGGCGGCTACCGGAGGTTCAGCTGAAGAACCAGGCCACCGTGATGCCGACCAGCGCGCCACTGGCCAGCAGGCCCGTCCCGAACCGGCGGGTCTCGGGCCGCCACACCGATCCCCCGCCGATCAGCAGATAGAGCGGGATCCAGCCCCAGAACGGCGCCGCCAGCCCGGCCATGGACGGGAACAGCGTCATCGGCCCGACCGCGGCGCACGGCCCGATGCAGCCCAGCGCGAGACCGCCCAGCAGCCCCGCGAGCAGCGGCGGGTCGATGAGCCGGGCCGGGACCGCCGGCGAGGCCACGGCCAGCACCGGGTCGTCCCCCGGCTGCTGCGTCAGCGTGATCACATACCCCGCCGGGTCGTGGACGACGAGCGTGCGGCCGTAGCCCTCGATGCGGCAGCCGGCCTGCTCCCAGAGTTCGCGGACGGCCGCGTACACCTCGTCGGTCAGCTCCCCCAGCCCGGGCAGCCGGCCGCCGCGCATGATCCGGACGCCTTCCCGGGTCGGCGGCGGCATGAGCTGCGACGGCGGGATCCGGACGAGGTGCAGTCCCGGGTACGCGTGCAGGGTCGTCTCGAGGCGCTGCTCCACGCCCTCGATGGCCTCGCTCCGCCCGGACTTCACCCGACACAGCGTCCCGCATTCCGGTCTTTTTATCCGGAATTCGCCAGCTCCCGGTCGACCCGCTCGGCGGCCAGGGTGTGCTGGACGACCATCGTCGCCGCGCCGATCACCCCGGCCTGGAACCCGCTGGTGGCGGTCACGATCTGGAGGTGACCGGTGGCGAGCGGCAGCGACCGGCCGTAGACGACCTCGCGCACCCCGGCGACCAGGCTCTCGCCCGCGCCGGCCAGGGATCCGCCGATCACCACGAGCTCGGGGTTGAGCAGGCTCACGCAGGTCGCGACCACCTCGCCGATGGTGCGTCCGGCCTGGCGCAGCGCCTGGGCGACGACCAGGTTGCCGCCGTGGACGAGCGCGACGATGTCGCTGTTGGTCGCGGCGGGCACCCCGGCCGCAGTGAGCTGCCGGATGATCGCGCGGCCACCGGCCACGGCTTCCAGGCAGCCGGTGTTGCCGCAGGCGCAGAGCACGTCGGGGGCGTGCGGCGCCGCGACGTGGCCGAGGTCGCCGGCCGCCCCGACCGCGCCACGCAGCAGGCGGCGGCCGCTGATGATCCCGGCCCCGATCCCGGTGGCGACCTTGACGAACAGCAGGTGGTCGAGGCCCGGATGGGCGGTGACGTGCTCGCCGAGGGCCATGATGTTGACGTCGTTGTCGACCAGCACGGGAACGTCCCAGTGCCGGCGCACGTGACCTGGCACGTCGAAGCCGTCCCAGCCCGGCATGATCGGCGGGCGCCGGGGCCGGCCGCTGGAGTGCTCGACCGGGCCGGGCACGCCGATCCCGATGCCGGCCAGGTCACCGGCGCCGCGACCGGCCGCGTCGAGCAGCCGCCCGATCGTCGCGGCGACCCGATCGAGCACCACGACCGGCCCGGCCGTGATGTCGACCCGTTCCGCGGCCTCGGAGAGCACCCGCCCGTGCAGGTCGGTGAGCGCGACGTTGCCGTGGGTGGCGCCGAGGTCGACCCCGACCGCGACCCGGGCCTGCGGGTTGAAGGCGAACCGGGCCGGCGGGCGGCCACCGGTCGAGGCGGCCTCACCCGAGGGCGCGAGCAGACCGCTAAGCCTTCGAAGGTTCTCGAAACTCGCAGTCACTTGCTCGAACGTCCTCGAAAGACTCGAAGGAGAAGCCGTGGACCACAAGGTAAGTCGCCGCCTCGTCCTGGGCGCCGGCGCCGGAGTCCTGACCACCGGGGCTCTCGCCGCCACCGCGGGCCCGGCCCTGGCCGGCTCCTCGTACGGCCACTCCGGAGGCGGCCCGAACACGATTCCGGCCGACCGCGTCGGCCTGCAGATCTTCACCGTCCGGGAGTTGATCGGCGCCGACTTCAAGAACCTCGAGATCGCCTTGGAGGCGGTCCACGACGCCGGTGTCCGCGAGCTCGAACTCGCCGGCACGTACTACGAGAAGACGACCGCCCAGCTCAAGTCGCTCGTCCAGTCGTACGGACTGAAGATCGTGAGCAACCACTTCGGACCGCGCGGAGCCGGTCTGCCCAACCCGTGGGCCACCTACGACGGTCGCATGCAGATCTTCGAAGACGCCCGGACGCTGGGCCGGTTCCCCTATGTGGGCACCGGCAGCGCCTTCGGCTTCGACGGCGGCGGGTTCGGCCCGTTCACCGGCGAGAACATGAAGGTTCTGGCCGACCAGTTCAACAAGTGCGGCGAGCACGCCGTCAAGCAGGGCTTCGGCGGTTTCTTCTTCCACAACCACGACAGCGAGTTCAAGCTGGAGAAGGGCCGGCCGATCTTCGAGATCCTGCTCGATCGCACCGACCCCCGCTACGTGAAGTTCGAGGTCGACCTGGGCTGGGTGTCGGTCGCGGGCGAGGACCCGTACGCGTGGATCAAGAAGCACGGCAAGCGGTTCATCGCGTTCCACATCAAGGACATCAAGTGGGACCCGAACGGCAACCGGACGGCGGCCGCGGGCACGAGGGCCGGCGGCCGGAAGTTCCGGTTCGTCGACGTCGGCAAGGGTGACGTCGACTGGACCCGCACCCTGTCCGCGCTGAAGGACCTGCGCGACTACCGGTTCTTCCTGGAGTACGACGACGCCGGCAACCTCGAGCTCAACCCGCCCGGGTCGGCCAACACGGTCTGGCGCGGCTGCAGCGCGCTGGACAGCATCAACACCAAGCGGAGATAACCCGTACGACCGGGTGGCCCGCCTATGTCGCTCCGTCGGCGACCCGGGCCACACGGTCGCGCAGGTCGTCGCCGGGCTCGGGGCGGCCGGTCACGTTGATCAGGTCCTCCCGCAGGCCGTCCAGCCAGACGCGCAGGTCGGCGATGATGTAGAGGTCCTGGCCGAGGTCGTCGGGCCACTGCTGCGAGGTCGCCGAGGGCGGCCGCGGCGGGGTCTCGTGCCGTTGCAGGGCCGACGCCGAGCGGTCGTAGCACCCGGCGACCGAGCCGGCCAGCGTCGTCAGCTGGGTCACGCAGGGCAGCAGGCCGCCCGCCGGGCACGACTTGACCAGCGCCTCGGCGCCGCGGACGGCGTGGTGCCCGGCCACCAGCGTGGCCTGCCAGTCGATCGTCGCCGCCGGGTGGCGCTCGCTCTGATAGAGCGCGAACGACGCCTCGGCCAGCTGCCCGGCGAACCGGGCCCGGGGCAGCGCGTCACCCGGCGACTGCCCATTTGCCATCACCGCGACCGTCTCGCGGACCACCGCCGCCGACGACGCCAGGAACGTGCCGGCCGCCCGGTGCAGCTCGCCGCCCCCGCCCCGCGGCCACGCGAACAACCCGATCAGCACGCCGATGGCCGCGCCCACCAGCACGTCGGCCACGCGCTGCTCGGCCAGCCGCCAGTCGACCGGCGTGACCTGGGCGAAGACGAGCGTGATGACCAGCGTGAACAGCCCCTGCGACCAGCCCAGGCCGAGGAGCGGGCCGGCCGCGAAGCCGGCGATCATCACCAGCGGGAGCGCGACCACGTAGACCAGCGGGTCGAGGCCGAGGATCAGCAGCAGGGCGGCCACGACCGAGCCGGCGACCGTGCCGGCGATCGCGGGCCGCAGGGTCGAACGGGTCTCGGCGGCCGAGGCGCGCAGCACGGTCAGGATCGTCAGCAGCACCCAGAAGCCGTGCGACAGGTCGAGCACGCCGGCGATCAGGCGGGCCACCGCGAGGGCGGCGGCCAGGCGCAGGGCGCCCTGGAAGGCGACCGACCGGGGCGTGAGGTTTTCCCGCAGGCGGTGCCAGAACAGGAAGGCGTCGCGCCGGTCGGCATACCAGAACTGCCCGGCCGGATCGACCCGCTGCGGCCGTTCCCCGGCGGCCAGACGCACCGCGACGACCAGCGTCTTGGTCCACTCCCCGAGCGACAACGCGAGCGCACCGAGATGCAGCCGCTCCGGCGGCAGCCCGTCGGGTGGGGTGTTCATGCGGGCGATCCGGAAGTCGGCGATCGCCGCGGTGACCCGGTCGGTGTCGGGCAGCGGGCCCTCGGCGCGCAGCCAGGCCCCGGTGGCCTCGACACAGCCCGCGGTGGCCCGCAGCAGCTTGGTCGCCGCGGGCCCGGTGACCGCCTCGCGGTCGTCGGTGAAATACAGGTCGACCACCCGGCCCAGCAGCAGCCGGGCGGTGCCCGCGGCCGAGGAGAGCGCACGGTCGCAGCGACCGGCCGAGGCGGGCCGTTCGGTGGGTGGCAGGCGCGACGGCCGCAGCGCGTCGGCGGCGTCGGTCGCCTCGGGCAGGAGGGCGGCCAGGCGGGACCGGTCGTCGGCGAGCGCCCGCAGGCAACCGGCCAGGGCGCTCACCGCGTCGCCGAGGCGTTGCCGGTAGGACGGCGGGGTCGGGTCGGGCCAGAGCCACAACTCGGCCGCGGCCAGCAGCACGACGGCCAGGGTCAGGCCGGCCAGCCGTTCCGGGAGCGAGCTGGGATCGTACGGAGGGAAACACGGGAGGATGTAGAGGAGCTGCATGCCGGCCGCGAGCCCGACGATCCGCGGCCCGCCGACACCGGCGAAGCTCACCGCGAACCCGAGCACGAACATGCCCGCGGCGGCGGCCCAGGTGGTGACCGACAGCAGCGTGCCGAACGACACGAGCACCCAGCCGACCGGCAGAACGGCGATCAGCGTGCGGGCGCGCTGCCGGGGTGACCCGGGAATCTGTGAGAGCGCGCCGAGGGCGACCACACCGAACAGCGCGTACGGCGCCATGGTCGCGCTGCCCAGGACGTACCGGCAGAAATAGAACCCCAGGCAGGCGACCAGGGTGACCCGGACCGCCCGCCGCACGACGACCAGTTGCGGGTCACGCTTGCGCACCCACGCCCACATGCAGCGCAGTCTTACACGAAGGCGCTCTGGCCGGTCACCGCCCGACCGACGATCAGGGTGTTGATCTCGCGGGTGCCCTCGTACGAGTAGAGCGCCTCGGCGTCGGCGACGAAGCGGCCGATGTCGTAGTCGAGGACGATGCCGTTGCCGGCCAGCAGTTCGCGCGCCCAGCCGGCCACCTCGCGCATCCGGGTCGTGCAGTAGGCCTTGGCCAGCGCCGAGTGCTCGTCGCGGTATTTGCCGGCGTCCTGCAGCTGGGCCAGCCGCACGCACATGCCGAGCGAGCCGGTGACGTTGCCGAGCATGCGGACCAGCAGATCCTGCACGAGCTGGAACTTCGCGATCGGCCGTCCGAACTGCTCGCGCTCCTTCGCATAGTTCAGCGCGATCTCGTACGCGGCCAGCATGACCCCCACGGCCTCCCACGCGACCCCGCTGCGGGTCTGTCGCAGAACCTTCGCGGTGTCCTTGAACGAGTTCGCGTTCTGCAGGCGGTCGGCCTCCGGAACCCGTACGCCGGTCAGCGTGATGTCGGCGTTCTGCACCGTACGCAGGGCGATCTTGTTCTCGATCTTGGTGGCGACGAAGCCGGGGGCGTCACCGCGTACGACAAAGCCTTTGACCTGGTTGTCCTCGACGTCGCGGGCCCAGACCACGACCAGGTCGGCGAAGGTGGCGTTGCCGATCCAGCGCTTGGCGCCGTCGAGCACCCACTCGTCGCCCTCGCGGCGGGCCGTCGTGCGCAGGCCGGCCGCCACGTCGGAACCGCCCGTCGGCTCGGTCAGCGCGAACGCCCCGACCCGGTCGAACGAGGCCATCGCGGGCAGCCACCGCTGCTGCTGCTCGGGCGAGCCGCACATCGTGATGCTGCCCATCGCCAGGCCCGCGTGCACGCCGTAGAAGGTGGCCATCGACGCGTCGGCCCGGGCCATCTCGAGGGCGAGCCACCCGTTGAGCAGCGACGAGCCCTCCCGCCCGGCGATCTCCAGTTCGGCGTACCGCTTGATCAGGTGATGCGGGAAGTCGGAGCGCTGCCAGTGGTCGTTGGCGATGGGCACAACCTCGGCCTCGAGAAAGTCGCGGACCCGGCGCACGACGGCGGCCTCGTCCTCCGAGAGCAGGTCCTGAAAGGCGTAAAGATCTCCGTCGAGCATGTTCGGTACCTACCCGCGCGGACCCCGTCCTAGACTTCGGTCCCATGCTCACCATGCAGGACGCGCTGGCCCGGTTGACCGCGTACTGGACGGCTCAGGGGTGCCTGACCGTCCAGCCCATGAACACCGAGGTCGGGGCGGGGACGCTGAACCCGGCGACCTTCCTGCGTGTGCTGGGTCCCGAGCCGTGGCGGGTCGTCTATGTCGAGCCCTCGGTGCGGCCCGACGACTCGCGCTACGGCGAGAACCCCAACCGCCTGCAGACCCACACCCAGATGCAGGTGATCCTCAAGCCCGACCCGGGCAACCCGCAGGAGCTCTACCTGGGCAGCCTCGAAGCGCTCGGCATCGACGTGAAGGCGCACGACATCCGGTTCGTCGAGGACAACTGGGCGTCGCCGGCGCTGGGCGCGTGGGGGCTGGGCTGGGAGGTCTGGCTCGACGGGCTCGAGATCACCCAGTTCACCTATTTCCAGCAGGCCGGCGGGCTCAACCTGGAACCGGTGTCGGTCGAGATCACCTACGGCATCGAGCGCATCATCATGGCGCTGCAGGAGAAGACCCACTTCAAGGACATCGAGTACGGCGACGCCATCTCGTACGGGGAGGTGTTCGGCCAGAGTGAGTACGAGATGTCCCGGTACTACCTGGACGACGCCGACGTCGCCGCCAACCGTCAGCTCCTGGAGATCTACGCGGCCGAGGCCCAGCGGCTGATCGACGCCGGCCTGCCGGTGCCCGCCCACACGTACGTGCTGAAGTGCTCGCAGGCGTTCAACGTGCTCGACTCCCGTGGCGCCGTCTCCACCGCCGACCGGGCCGCCGAGTTCGGCCGCATGCGCCGCCTGGCCGGCGAGGTCGCCAAGCTGTGGGTGGCCCGCCGCGACGAGATGGGCCACCCGCTGGGCCTGGTGCCGCCGCTGCCGGCCGCGGTCGCCGCCGCGCTTCCGGCCGCCCGCGAGAACGCGCGCACTCTGATCTTCGAGATCGGCACCGAGGAGCTGCCGCCGTCCGAGGCGCGGGCGGCCCGTGACTATGTGCAGCGGGCGCTGACCGAAGGTCTGGCCGGCACCCGCCTCGAGCACGAGGAGGTGCGGGTCTTCGCGACCCCCCGGCGGCTGGTCGCCCTGGTGCCTTCGGTCGCGGCCCGGGAGGCCGATCACGTACGGCAGGTGAAGGGCCCCCGCGTCGGCGCCCCGGCCAAGGCCGTCGAGGGTTTCGCCCGCGGCCAGGGCGTCTCGGCGTCCGAGTTGTCCGTTGCGTCGGTGGGCGGCGTCGATCATCACGTGGTCTCGCGGGAAGAAGTCGGCGGTCATGCGTCCGAGGTGCTGGCCCCGGTGCTGGCCAAGGTCGTGACGGGTCTGCGCGCGGCCAAGAACATGCGCTGGAACGACCCGCAGCTCTCGTTCAGCCGTCCGATCCGCTGGCTGACCGCGCTGTGGGGCGACGACGTGGTGCCGGTGGCGGTGGGCACGCTCGCCGCCGGCCGTCGCACCCGCCTGCTGCGTACGGCCGCCGAGCCGGTGGTCGAGATCGCGTCGGCCGAGACGTTCATGGAGACCCTCGCCCTGGCCGGCATCGTGGCCGACCCCGAGGACCGCCACGACCTGATCGTGACCGGCGCCCAGGACGAGGTCTATCCCGACGGCCGCGTCGACGTCACCGGTGAGGCCGCGCTGATCGAGCAGATCAGCTATCTGGTCGAGGCGCCCACACCCTTGCTGGGCACGTTCGACGAGGGTTACCTGTCCCTGCCCGACGCGGTGCTCACCACGGTGATGCGCAAACACCAGAGATACCTTCCCGTACGCGGTGAGGACGGCTCGCTGCTCCCCATGTTCGTCACGGTCGCCAACGGCCCGGTCGACGTCGAACTGGTGCGGGCCGGCAACGAGGCCGTGCTGCGGGCCCGCTACGAGGACGCGGCGTTCTTCTACCGCGCCGACCGCGCCCTGCCGGTGGCCGAGATGCGGGACCGCCTGACCCGTCTCACCTTCACCGACAAGCTGGGCTCGATGGCCGACCGCGCCGCCCGCATCGCCACCCTCGCCCTGTCACTGGCCGACTCGCTGGGCCTCGGCTCGGCGACGCTGGGCCGGGCCGCCCGCCTGGTCAAGTTCGACCTGGGCTCCCAGCTGGTCACCGAGATGACCAGCCTGGCCGGCGTGATGGCCCGCGACTACGCCCTGCACGCCGGCGAGCCTCGCGACGTGGCCCAGGCCGTCTACGAGACCGAGCTCCCCCGCAACACCGGCGACGCCCTCCCCGCCTCGGTGCCCGGGGCCCTGCTCTCCCTGGCCGACCGCCTGGACCTGGTGGCCGGGCTGGCCGCGACGGTCGGCCTGCCCACCGGAAGCAGCGACCCTTTCGCCGTACGGCGGGCCGTCCTCGGCCTGCTCGCGGTGCACCGGGCCCATCCCGCGCTGGCCGCCCTGTCCTTGACCGAGGCCCTGCGAACCGCCGCGGCCCAGCAGCCCGTAGAAGTCTCGTCCCAGGTCCTGGACGCCGCGGGCGACTTCCTGGCCCGCCGCCTGGAACAGGTCCTCACCGAGGAGGGCCACCCGGTGGACCGCGTCCGGGCCGCGATCGGCCACTACGCCCGCCCGTCGGTGGTCGACGCCATGCTGGCCCAGCTCGAAACCCTGGTCGGAAACCCCGATTTTGTGGCCGTGGCCGCCGCCATCCAGCGGTCCCGCCGAATCCTCCCACCCGACACGGCCGCCGGTTACGACCCCGCTCTGCTGACAGAGCCCGCCGAGCTGGCCCTGCACGAGGCGGTGTCCAACGTGAAGGCCGACTTCGGCACCGACTTGAACGCTTTCACGGCCGCGGTCGAGCCTCTGGTCGAGCCGTTGTCCCGCTTCTTCGACGAGGTCTTCGTCATGGCCGAAGACCCCTCCCTGCGCGCGGCCCGCCTGGGCTTGCTGGCTACGGTCCGCGATCTGGGCGCAGGTCTGCTGGACTGGCCGGAGCTCCGCCTCTAGCCGGCGGCAACCCGAAGTCCCGCCGCTCTTCCGCGGTCAGCACACGTCCCACCCCGGCCCAGTTCGTGGATCCCGGTGGTGGGACGTCCCATCGGTATACCGTGCCGTCGGGCGTGACCGCCATGAGACAGTCGGACCAGACACAGTCCAGAAAACGTCGCTGTACGGGAAGCTCGACGAGCCCGCCGTAGTCCGTGTCGAACAGAGTCACACCGATCCCGTAAGCCGCGACAAAGTCTCCGTCCGGAGACCACGTCATCGCCTGCAAGGTCGAGTCCAACTGACGCTGCAGATGGGGTTCGGCGTTTCCCACCCGCCAGACGGCGATCCGTTCGTCGGCAATCAGCGCGATACGGTCACCTTCCGCCGACCAGGCCAATGCCACGCATGCGGTCGGCACCGTCAAACGATGCCGAGCCGTTCCATCGGTGACGTCGAGCAGCGCGACGCCGGACGAATCGGAGAGGGCGAGTAGTTCTCCGGTCGACGACCAGGCACCGGGGTCGGGCAGGCCGAATCCGGGAAGCTCCCACATCAACCGGCCGTCCGATGCATCGAAGACGGAGACCACACGTTGGCCCGCCTCGGACTTCCCCGCGGGACGAGCCAGCTCACAAGCGACGTGGCGGCCGTCCGGCGACCATGCAAGGCCGTGCGCTTCCGGCGCCTCCCACTGGGCATGCAGATTGCCGGTCGAGACTTCCCACAGCCGCACTCGGGCGCCCTCCGTCACCGCCACAAGGTCGCCACGAGGTGACAACCGGATCCCCGATGCTTGGCCGGAAAGCAATTTCGGCGGTTCCGACTCCGAGAAAACGGCGGGACGCCCCTTCCCGACGAGCGCCGCGACAACACCCGAATCATCGAGTGAGGCACTCGTCAACGCTCGAGTTCGCATGAGCTCAACCCGTTTGTTCGTGCTCTCCGGATCGTCCCGGGGAAGCGTCCAAGCTTCGACGCCGTTTGCGGTCTCAGTCATCAAAGTCCGCCCGTCCGGTGACCAGTAGATCGCTCGTGGCACCGCGGAAGCCCGCAACAGGTGATGCAGATCGCCGCCCAGCGCCGACCGGACCACCACAGACCGCGCATCCGGGTCTTCCTGGGTTGCCAGCAACGCGCGCCCGTCCCGCGACCAGCACATCGCCGCATCGGTGGCCACCGGCCACTCCGCACGAGGGACACCGTCGCGGTCAAAGATCATGCAGGTCATCGCATCGACCTGCTTCCGCATTGCGGCGATGAACAATCCGTCCGGCGACCATTCCGGAACGCCGCTCACCTGGAAGCGGGTTCTCGTGAACAGTCCGGTCTCCGAACCAGCGGCATGCACCTCCAACTGATCGTCGAAGACGGCCGCCATCAGACCGCCATCGGGGGACCACGAGGCGATCTGGATGCCGGGCATCACCGTCCGCCGAATCGACCGCGGCATGTCGTCGTCCATGTGGAAGAACGCGAACCCGCCTCCGCCGGTGGCCACAACGAACCGGTCGTCTCCGATCCAGCCGACCGGGGGGCCGGGCAAATCAGCCAGCTTCGCCGTGTCATCCACGCGCCACACAGCGTTCTCGCGTAGCGCATAGGAGCCGCTGGGGCTGAGTTGGCAGATCTCCCCGGTACGTCCACCGGCGCGCGCCACATCGAGCAAGCCACCGTGGCCGTCCCAGGTGCAGATCTTGCCGTAGTGGTCCGCCGTACGAACCCGACCGTCGGTCAGCCACACCACACCGGACAGCGCGGTGGTGTGCCCGGTCCGGATCTGATGCTCTGTCGGCCTTGCTTCCCGGCTCCAGACGACCAGCTCGCCGGCACGGGTCGGCGTGATCTCACGCATCGCGGTTGCCACGGCGGCTTCCAGCACCGCAGAGTCCCTGGACGCACGGAGCTGCGCTCGCTCGATGATGCCGGCCGCCCGTCCGCCCAGCTCGTATTCGCGCAGCTGCCCCGCGGCGGCAAGAAAGTCCCGCAACGCCGATGTCGCGGTGACGTCCGCAATCACTGTCTCCGCCCTGGACAGTGCTTGGCCCCGCAACAGGTCGTCGGTCGTCCCGGATTTCTGCCAAGCGGTTGCGCGCCGCTCCAGCAAGGTGACCTCGGCCAGTTCCTGCCGGTGCTCCTCGACCAGCTCGGCCAGGGTCTGCCACTGCCGGAACAGCGCATCATGCGCCAGTACGACCGCCGTCCCCTCGTCCCGGTCAGTGAGCAGGCGTGCTTGCCGCAGTTCCGTCACGATTGCGGCGACTTCGCCGTCGAGCGACGCACGGACGATCGTTCTGCGTACGCGTCTTTCCCCTTCGATGCCGACCAGGCTCAGCAGCGTGGCGTCCACTACCGCCCGCGGATACGCGACGATCAGGCCCTGATAGACCGTGCCGGCGTGCTCGGCGATCGCGCCTCCCACGCGCCCGGCCGCGTCGTACCGGGCGTGCGAGATCCGGCCACTCTCCCGTTGCTGGTAGAGCTGTTGCAACAGCAGGCCGAGCAGGGGCAAAGCGTCTCCGACGGTCGCTTCGGCCAGCATGAGGTCAACCAGACCAGGCGCGAAGGTCACTCCGGCCGCGGCCGCAGGTCTCTCGATCGCATCCCGCATCTGTCGCGGATCGAGCACCGCGACCGGGATGGGCTGATCGAACAGACCGGGCCGGAGTCCGGCGGCAACCGCGAGGAACTCGGGGCGCATCGTCACGACTACATGCAGTTCGCGCCGATCCCGCAAGGTTTCGTGCAACAGATCGAGAAAGGGCCCCCGATCCGCCGGCCGTGACTGTGTGAAGAGATCCTCGAGCTGGTCGATCACCAGGACCACCCGGCCACTCGCGCCGGAGAGGTGGTCCCGGAGTGCAGCGCCCCCGCAGGCGGCACGCAGATCGTCGAAGACGTCCGGGCCGGGTTGCATCGGGCCGATCACTCGCCATCGCCTCGGCAGCCCCGGCAGCACCCCGGCGCGTAGAAGAGACGATTTGCCGCTTCCCGACGGCCCGACCAGAGCGAGAAAACGTTGCTGCGGCGCGATTCCGGATCGCTCCAGCCTTCGCAGGACGGTCCAGGTCTCCTGGCTCCGCCCGAAGAACACGCCTACCCGGTCCTCATCGAATGCGGCCAGGCCCGGGTAGGGGTTCTCGTCGCCGGTCCAGGTGATCGCCGATTGCCGGCGTCGCCACCACCGCCACGCGAACCAGGCCAACGCCGACAACGGGACCCACGCCCACGGATATGCGGTCAACGGCTGGGGAAGCCACTCGGTCTCGGCCGTCAGGATGTTGATCGCGAAGCCGAAGAACAGGCCGACGAAGAGTGTGCTCAGTTCGCGGGGATCTCGTTCGATCCGTCCACCCTAGGCAGCTTGCGCGAGCTGCGCGATCGACCAGGAGAGGGACGGCGGATGACCCACTCCGCCACGGCTACGTTGATGGCCCAGCCCAGCAGCATCCCCACCGCCCGCAAGCCGACGCCCGGCTCGCCCGCGATCGCTGTCAACGGGCCCAGCGTGAAGGCCTGCGTGCCCGCGCCCAGGGCCAGCGCGTACGCGCGGATCATCCAGGCCCGGTGCCGCCGGATGTCGCGGCGGCGGATGGCCACGACCGCGACCACCAGGCCGTACGTCATGACGGCCGACACCACCAGGCGCGCGGCGTTCACCACCGTGCCGTCGTGGGCGGGCAGCTCCGCGAACAGGGTCATCCAGGCGCCGCTCAGGGCTACCGCCAAGCCGGCCGCCACCAGGATGCGGCCTGCGCGGCGGTGCCAGGCCCGGTGGTCGCGACGGAACGCCGCGTCGAACTGGAAAGCGCCGATCAGGCTGTAGAGGAGGGCGCCGATGATGTGCACCACGACCGGCGCGGGCACGTCGGCGAAACGGGCGGGAGCGTCACCGCCGGCGAGGGAGCCGAGGCGGGCGGCCCCGGCTATGGACGGGACCAGGGACAGGGCGATCAGGCCGGCCGGCACAAGCTTCGACATGCCGGTCATCGTGGCCGCGAGCGGGAGCCGCAATCATCGGCGCGCGGGCTCGGCTTCTCTTGGACCGCGGAAGGATGCGGGCCGGCCCAAAGTACTAGCGCAGCAGGGTCAGACGCAGCAGCATCTCGCCTTCGGGGGCGTACTGGGCGTGCATGACGAACCAGGGGAAGACCCACTCGTCGGCGACGTCGCCCCGGCCCGTACGGCTCGGGTCGGTGCTCTGCGCGGGCCGGCCCAGCGCCGCCCACAGGCTGCTCCGGCGCGGGATCGTGCCGCCGCGGCCGGGGATGGCGCCCCGGAAGGCCTGGAAGCCGCTGTCGCCGTTGAAGTGCAGCATCACCCAGGACACCGTGTCGTACTCGTCGACCGCGACCCGGACGCCGAACTCGCGGGACTCGTAGGTGCGTGCCCCCTGGGTGGCCATCAGACCGTACTCACGGCTGACGGCAAGGGCCTGCCCTTCGAGCAGGTTCTGTCCGAGCAGCTGGGTCAGGTCGCTTCGTGGTACGACGTTCGGCTGCATGGCGTCACTCCAGACGGAGTCTCCGATGACGCGCACACCCTAATCACGCTGGGTTAACGCCGCGTGAACCCGCGCACGCTTCCCGTTTCGTTCCCGCGTTCGCCACGTCAAGGTCGCCGAGCCGTTGATCGAGTCCCATCGACTTTCCCCGGGACCCCCGGCGAGGGACGCCGGCGGCGAGTCCCGTGGAGGATCACGTGGCTGACCGACGTCAGGTGCTGCGCATGGGCGCCGTCGCCGCAGCGGCCCCGGCACTGGCCGGAACGGTTGCCGCCCCCGCCCCCGCCCTCGCGCACGGCGCGGGCCGCCGGAAGCCCGAAGTCTTCGGCCACCGCGGCGCCTCCGGTTACCGGCCGGAGCACACCCTCGCGTCGTACGAGCTGGCCGCCCGGATGGGCGCCGACTACATCGAGCCCGACCTGGTCGCCACGAAGGACCACGTGCTGGTGTGCCGGCACGAGCCCGAGATCGGCGGCACCACCGACGTGGCCACGCGCGAGGAGTTCGCCGATCGCAAGAAGACGGTCCTGCTCGACGGGGTCAGCGTCACCGGCTGGTTCACCGAGGACTTCACGCTGGCCGAGCTGAAGAGCCTGCGCGCGATCGAGCGGCTGCCCGCCGTCCGCCAGGAGAACACGCTCTACGACGGCCTGTTCCCGGTGCCGACCTTCGCCGAGGTGCTGGAGCTGCGGGCCAAGCTGTCCAAGGAGCTGGGCCGCGACATCGGCGTCATCCCGGAGACCAAGCACCCCACGTACTTCCGTCGCCTCGGCCTGGAACTCGAGACCCCCCTCGTGCAGACCCTCCGGCGCTACCGGCTGGACAAGCGCGGTGCCAAGGTGTGGATCCAGTCGTTCGAGGCGGCCAACCTGAAGGTCCTCAACCAGCAACACCGGGTGCAGGTCAACCTGGTCTTCCTGACCAGCGCGGCCGGCAGCCCGTTCAACGACCCCAAGACGTACGCGCAATATCTGACCCCGGCCGGCCTGAAGGAGCTCTCCTCCTACGTCGACGGGATCGGCCCCGAGAAGAACCAGATCATCCCGCGCACCGCCGACGCGACCCTGGGCACGCCGACATCGCTGGTCAAGGACGCGCACGCCGCCGGGCTCAAGGTCATCCCATACACGTTCCGCGCCGAGAACCAGTTCCTGCCGGCCGAGCTGCGGGTGGGCACCGATCCCAACGCGTACGGGAAGGCCATCGACGAGCAGATCACGTTCCTGCGTACGGGCATCGACGGCCTGTTCACCGACCAGCCCGACATCGGCGTCCTGTCCCGCGCGCTCGGCTCCCAGTAGGGTTCCAGCATGTCGACAGTGGTGCGGTGGCCCGGTGACCGCACCGCCGTCGCGGCGTTCGTCACCGACCCCGGCGCCGTGCCCGCCGCGGTCGCGTCGCTCGGCCTGCCCGCTCCCCGGCCCGTGCTCGTCATGGTCGGCGGCGCGGGCGGTCTCACCGGCAGTGCGCTCGCCCCGGTCTTCACCGGCCTGATCGCCCCCGCGATCCGTTCCCTCGGTGCGGTCGCGGTCGACGGCGGCACCGACGCCGGGGTGATGCGCCTGCTCGGTTCGGCCCGGGCCGCCGGCGCCCCGTTCCCGCTGGTCGGCGTGGCCGCCCTGGGCACGGTCACCTATCCCGGCCACACCGGCACCAACCCGCACGCGGCCCCGCTCGACCGCCACCACTCACACTTCGTGCTGGCGCCCGGCAACACGTGGGGTGACGAGGTCCCGTACATGGGCGCCGTCGCCTCCACCCTCGCGGGCGGCTGTCCAAGCGTCACCGTGCTGGCCAACGGCGGTGACATCGCGCTCCTCGACGCCGAGCACAGCCTGGCCCAGCGGCGTCCCGTGCTCGTGCTGGCCGGCACCGGTCGCTCGGCCGACAAAATCGCGGCCGCCGCGTCCCATCCGGCCGGGTGCCGCGACGAACGCCTGGCGTCTCTGGCGGGTCATCCGTTCGTACGCATCGTCGACGTAACCAACCACAGCGAGGTGGCGGCCCGCCTCGTCGAGCTCCTCTCCGCGCCCCCGGCCTAGCGCACAGCCCGCCGCGGGCCCCCGGAAGGTCCGGCCTCATCGAACAAGACCGGGGGCAGCGCCGGCCATCGGCCCGACGCTCACGCGGGCGGTCGCAACGCGGGTTCCAGCACGGCGAACGCCCGGTCGGTCAGCTCCTGCGGGTCGGCCGATCCGTTGCTGGCCGCCCACCGTTCCAGGGCCGCGTCGAACGCGGTCAGCGCCATCCGGACGGCCATCTCGGGGAACATGTCGTCGCCGTCGACGCCCAGCCGGGCGGCCAGAACCGCGGTCAGTTCGGCCTGCGCACCCGCCTGAAGCTCCAGGAAGCGGGCGTGCAGGCTCGGCGTGCCCAGGATCAGCCGTACCACCGCAAGCATTTTGACCGGATCGTGGTGACCCGCGCAGAAGTCGATCGCCATGCCGACCGCCTGCCGCAACGCCACCGCCGGGGGCTCGGCCGCCGGACGCGCGGCCAGCACGGTCCGCACCTGCTCACCGACGTCGGCCAGCAGCTGGATGACCACGTCCTCCTTCGAGGCGTAGTACCGGTGGAACGTGCGCCGCGACATGCCGGCCGCGGCCGCGATCTCGTCGACCGTGGTGACGTCGTAGCCCTTCGCCGCCAGCAACTGCAGGGCGATCTCGCGCAGTTCCTCGCCCACGAGTTGCCGCTTGCGCTCGGCCAGGGAAACCATGACAGCGATGCTACGCCATGGCATGGTTGACACACTGTGTCAGTGGAGGCACGATGAGCCGTATGACACCCGTCTACGTCGTCACCGGCGCCAACAGCGGACTGGGATTCGCCACGACCCGAGCGCTCACCGACCGTGGCGCTCACGTGATCATGGCCGTACGGGACGAGAAGAACGGCCGTGCGGCGCAAGCCCGCCTGACCGCGGGCAGCAGCGAGGTGCGGGTGGTCGACCTGGCCGACCTGGACTCGGTGCGCACGTTCGCGGCCGGCATCGAACGGGCCGACGTGCTGATCAACAACGCCGGGGTGATGGGCCTGCCCCACACGCTGAGCGCCCAGGGCTACGAGCTGCAGTTCGCGGTCAACCACCTGGCGCACTTCGCGCTGACCGGCCTGCTGCTCGACCGCCTCACCGACCGGGTGGTGACGGTCAGCTCCACGCTGCACAAACAGGGCCGCCTGAACTTCGACGACCTGAACGCCACGCGCGGCTACCAGCCCGGCCCCGCCTACAACCAGTCGAAGCTGGCCAACGCGGTCTTCGGCCTGGAGCTGCAGCGCCGCCTGACCGCTGCCGGTTCACCGGTGCGGAGCGTGCTGGCCCACCCCGGCTACGCGGCGACCAGCCTGCAGGGCAAGGCACGCCCCGGCCTCTACCGCCTGGCGCTGCTGCTGGGCAACCGCCTGATCGCCGCTTCAGCCGCCGACGGCGCCCGCCCGACCGTGTTCGCAGCGACCGACCCCGGCGTGGCCGGCGGCCAGTTCATCGGCCCCGGCGGCCCGGGTGAGATGCGCGGCGCCCCGCGCGTGGTCAAGCCCGCCCCGAGCGCCACCGACCCACAGACCGCGCAGCGCCTGTGGTCGGCGTCGGAGGAGATGACCGGGGTCAGTTACTTGTCGACGATCGTCGGGTAGAGGTGGTCGAAACTGATCGTCTTTCCGAAACCGCTCGCCACGATGAACGTGATGCCCAGCAACACGCCGAGAACGACCACCGCGAACAGCCCGTAGGCCAGCACTTTGCCGGCCGGGCGGGGCGGTGCGGCCGGCACCTCGGCGTCACCGCCCGCACCCCAGGCCAGCGCTCGGATGCCCAGCGCGAACAGTGCCGGCAGCCCGGCCCCGAGGATCAGACCGGCGGCCAGGACCTTCCAGGCGCCTTCGAGGGCGAATCCGACGTTGCTCACAAGGCACTCCCGGCAGAAACAGGCTCGACCGGGGCGGCCGCATCCGGAGCCCGGTCCCACTCATCGTTGACGTTGGTGTGGTCGACCGGGGTGAAGCGGGACCGCACCCACATGCCCGCCGCCGCGACCAGCAGCAGCACGAAGATGACGACCGCGCCGGCCACGCCGCCGATGAAGTCGCCCAGGTAGAACATCAGCGCGCCCACCACGGCCGCCGCGGGCAGGGTGATCAGCCAGGCCGCGACCATGCGACCGGCCACCCGCCAGCGCACCTGGGCGCCGGGCTTGCCGACGCCCGAGCCGAGGATCGAGCCGGTCGCCACGTGCGTCGTCGACAGCGCGAACCCGAGGTGACTGGACGCCAGGATGACCGCCGCGGACGAGGACTCGGCCGCCATTCCCTGCGGCGGCGAGATCTCGACCAGACCCTTTCCCAGCGTACGGATGATCCGCCAGCCCCCGAGGTAGGTGCCGAGCGCGATCGCGATCGCACAGGCCGCCTTCACCCAGAACGGGATGCTGCCGGTGTCCGTCCAGTCGCCGGCCGCGATCAGCGCGAGCGTGATGACGCCCATCGTCTTCTGCGCGTCGTTGGTGCCGTGGGCCAGCGAGACCAGCGAGGCGCTGCCGATCTGGCCCCACCGGAACCCGTTCTCGGTGAACCGCTGGGCCACCCCGACGGTGATCTTGTAGATGATCCAGGTGCCGACCGCGGCCACCACACCGGCGATCACGGGCGAGATCAGCGCGGGCAGGATCACCTTGCCCACGACCCCGTCGAGCTTGGTGCCGTTGCCGTTCCAGTTGACCCCGGCCCAGCCGAGACCGGCGATGGTCGCGCCGACCAGACCGCCGAACAGCGCGTGGGACGAGCTCGAGGGCAGGCCCAGCAGCCACGTGAACAGGTTCCAGACGATGCCGCCGATCAGGCCGGCCAGCACGATCAGCAGCAGGGCCGTGCCACCGTCGGCGAGCAGCGACGCCTTGGGGGTGCCGTCGGGGTTCTGGATGCGCACGACCGCGTTGCTGACGGTCAGCGCGACCTCGACCGACAGGAAGGCGCCGATCAGGTTGAGGATGCCGGAGAGGGCAACGGCCGTTTTGGGCCGGAGGGCGCGGGTGGCGATGGAGGTGGCCATCGCGTTCGCCGTGTCGTGGAACCCGTTGGTGAAGTCGAAGCCGAGGGCCGTGACCACCACCAAGGCCAGGATCACCGATGTTTCTGTCACACCGTCAGGGTCGCTGCCGAAAGATCAGATCAGAAGAGTTCAACTCCTGTGAATTTGATATTTCGCGGTCGTTACCTCGCCGCTCACGAACCGTTTACCGGATGTTCATCTTGCATGAGCGATGCGCCAGGGTCCGGAGACCCCGGCGCAACCCCGAGTGCGAAACCTCACCGAAATATCACTCGATCGGCGGATCCGCCAGAGGCCAGCCACCGGCCGCCAGGTGGGCCGAGACCCGCGCGACGTCGGCGGGCGTGGCGGTCTGCAGCATCGAATCACTGATCATCGCCTCGATGTCGTCCCCGGTGATCGGGTCGTCGCTGGTCAGCGACTGCTCGGCCAGGTCAGCGGCGATCTTGCGGATCTCGTCCTCGGTCAGCTTGCGGCGCAGCAGGCCGAGCAGGGCCACGTAGTCCTGGCGAGGCACGCCGCCGGGGTAGCCGGCGCGCAACCAGTCGACGGCCCGGACCAGGAAGTTGGAGCGGTTGTCGGTCACGGCCGGTCCCCTACTTGTCGACGATCGTCGGGAAAATGTGCTCGAAGCTGAGCGCCTTGCCGAAGCCGCTCGCCACGATGAACGTGATGCCGAGCAGAACACCGAGCACGACAACCGCGAAGAGTATCCAGCCGACCACGTTACCGATAGGCCGCGGCCGTGGACCGGTGACTCCCGTCTCATGCACCTCGGCGTCGCCGCCCGCACCCCAGGCCAGCGAGCGGATGCCGAGCGCGAACAGTGCGGGCAGGCCGGCCCCGAGGATGAGGCTGGCGGCCAGAACCTTCCAGGCGCCTTCGAGGGCGAATCCCAGGTTGTGCATGTCAGCAGTCCTCTCAGCTCGCCGTGCCGGCGGGCACGCGCGGCGAAGGCTGCTCGTCCCACTCGTCGTTGACGTTGTTGTGGTCGACCGGCGTCTTGCGGGAGTGCCAGTACATGTATCCGGCCGCCGCGAGCAGCAGCACGAAGACGACGACCGCGCCGGCGAGGCCACCGCCCAGCAGGTTGCCGATGTACCACATGATCGCGCCGACGACCGCGGCCGACGGGAGCGTGATCAGCCAGGCCGCGACCATGCGACCGGCCACCCGCCAGCGCACCTGGGCGCCGGGCTTGCCCACGCCCGAGCCGAGGATCGAGCCGGTCGCCACATGCGTGGTCGACAGCGCGAACCCGAGATGACTCGACGCCAGGATGACCGCGGCCGAGGCGGACTCGGCGGCCATGCCCTGCGGGGGTGCGATCTCGACCAGACCCTTTCCCAGCGTACGGATGATCCTCCAGCCCCCCAGGTAGGTGCCGAGCGCGATCGCCAGGGCGCAGGCCGCCTTCACCCAGAACGGAATGTTCTTGGTGTCGGTCCAGTCGCCGGTCGCGATGAGGGCCAGGGTGATGACGCCCATCGTCTTCTGCGCGTCGTTGGTGCCGTGGGCCAGCGAGACCAGCGAGGCGCTGCCGATCTGGCCCCACCGGAACCCGTTGTCGGTGAAGCGCTGCGCCACCCCGATCGTCACCTTGTAGATGACCCAGGTGCCGACCGCGGCCACCACACCGGCGATCACCGGGGACATCAGCGCGGGCAGGATCACCTTGCCGATCACACCGTCGAGCTTGGAGCCGTCGCCGTTCCAGTTGACCCCGGCCCAGCCCAGGCCCGCGATGGTGGCGCCGATGAGCCCGCCGAACAGCGCGTGCGACGAGCTCGAGGGCAGGCCGAGCAGCCAGGTCAGCAGGTTCCAGACGATGCCGCCGACCAGACCGGCCAGCACGATCAGGAGTAATGCCGTGCCACCGTCGGACGTCAGGCTGTCCTTGGGTGTGCCGTCCGAGTTCTGGATGCGGACGACCGCATTGCTGACGGTCAGGGCGACCTCGACGGAGAGGAACGCGCCGATCAGGTTGAGGATGCCGGAGAGGGCAACGGCCACCTTCGGCCGCAGTGCTCCCGTGGCGATGGACGTGGCCATCGCGTTCGCCGTGTCGTGGAACCCGTTGGTGAAGTCGAAGCCGAGGGCCGTGACCACCACCAGGGCCAGAATGACCGTTGTCTCTGTCACCCCGTCAGCGTCACTCCGGTAACGCCGAGCTGAAAGAAAGCTGAGACGAACGGCAGTCAAACTTTGCGCATTGAGAAGGCCGGGCCCCGTGGACCCGGCCTTCCCTCATTCGAGCGAGCGTCAGTTCGACGGCTGGAGAACCACCGTGTCGCGGCCCGTCTGCGGCGGGACGCCAGTGTCCGTGTAGGACGCGACGAACACACCGGTCAGGTTGCCGGCCCCGGCGTGTCCGGGGTCGAGGAACGTGACGATCGAGCCGGTGCAGCCAGTCGCCGTGCTGAGCGGGTGACCGTGCTGGTCGTGCCCGAGGATGTAGGTCACGGTGACCCGCGAGCAGTCGACCGGCGCGTCGTCGACGACGTTCACCTGGAAGTTCACCGTGTCACCGAAGGCGAACGGCTGCCCCTCGGTGGGGGTGGTGAACGTGACGACCGGAGCCGCCGTGCCGACCGGCAGGATCACCTCGGCCGAGGCCGACCGGCCGGTGCTGTCGGTGACCTTCAGCGTCGGGCGGTAGTCGGCGTTCTCGGTGAACGTGAAGGTCGGGTTCGGATCGGTCGAGTCGACCTTGTTGTCGTTGTCGAGGTACCAGGCGTACTTCAGCGCGTCGCCGTCCGGGTCGGTGGTGCCGGCGCTGGAGAACTGGACGGTCAGCGGAGCCTGGCCCGACGTCGGGGTGGCCGACACCTTCGGGATCGGGGTCCGGTTGCCGCGTACGAAGTCGAAGCGGGCCAGCTGGGCGTCCGGGTTCTCGTTGAAGTAGCCGTCGCCGTACTCGAGGACGTAGAGCGCGCCGTCGGGGCCGAACTCCAGATCCATCGGGTTGTCGAAGACCAGGTCCGGCAGCACCGACTCGATCTTCGTCACCTGGTTGCGGCGGTCGAGCGTGAAGGCCTTGACGTAGTCGCGGGTCCACTCGGCGAACAGCGGCTTGCCGTCGAACGCCTGGGGCCACTTGACCTGCGAGCGCGAGCGCTTGTCGTACTCGTAGGCCGGCCCGCCCATCGGACCGATGCCGCCCGTGCCCAGCTCGGGGAACTGCGCGCTGGCGCCGTACCCGTAGATGACCTCGGGCTTCTCGACCGGCGGCAGGTTCTTCAGGCCGGTGTTGTTGGGCGACTCGTTGACCGGCTTGGCGCAGTTGAACGGCGCGCCGCTGGTGCCGGTGGCGAAGTCGTAGTCCACGTACGGCTGATCGGGCGCCACACAGTACGGCCAGCCGTAGTTCGCGGGCTTGTCGATCGCGACCCAGCGACCCTGACCGGCCGGGCCGCGCGCCGGGTTGGCGGTCTGCGCATCGGGCGAGTAGTCGCCGACGTAGACCACGTCCGTACGCGGGTCGATGGTGAACCGGAACGGGTTGCGCAGGCCCATGGCATAGATCTCGGGCCGGGTCTTGGGTGTGCCCGGCTTGAAGAGGTTGCCCTTGGGGATCGAGTACTTGCCGCTGCTGCTCACCTTGATGCGCAGGACCTTGCCGCGCAGGTCGTTGGTGTTGCCCGCGGTGCGCTGGGCGTCGAAGACCGGGTTG
Organism: Paractinoplanes ovalisporus; assembly: GCF_016834655.1. Lineage (GTDB taxonomy): Bacteria > Actinomycetota > Actinomycetes > Mycobacteriales > Micromonosporaceae > Actinoplanes > Actinoplanes ovalisporus. The sequence goes on along the minus strand of NZ_JAENHP010000019.1, from coordinate 49,815 downwards.
CGGTTCGCGCGCTCGTCGATCGGGGCGTAGCCGTCGGAGAAGAACGGGTTGCTGTCGTCACCGGTCGACAGGTAGAGGTTGCCCTTGCTGTCGAAGTCGATCTTGCCGCCGACGTGGCAGCACTGCCCGCGGTCGGTGTTGACCTGCATGATCTTCTGCTCGGTGTTCAGCTTCAGGGTGCTGCCCTGAAGCTTGTAGCGCGACAGCTGCATGTGTCCCTTGAACCGCGCGAAGTCGGCCGCGGTGCCCTCGGCCGGCGCGTCACCTTCGTTGACCTGCGGGGTGTTCGGGTCGTCGGCGGGCGTGTCCAGGGGCGGCGAATAGTAGACGTAGACCCACTTGTTGTGCTCGAAGTCGGGGTCGATCGCGATGCCCTGCACACCCTCCTCGTCGTGCAGGTAGACCGGGATGGTCGCGGCCAGAACGTTGCGGCCGGTGGCCGGCTCGTGGATGCGGACCTCGCCCCCGCGCGCCGTGTGCAGCACCCGCTTGTCGGGCAGCACGGCGATGGCGATCGGCTCGCCCGGGAAGTCGTTGAGGGTGACCTTCTGGAAGTCGGAGGACGGCGGCAGCGGCTGGGCGGGGGACCCTCCCCCGGCCACGGCCACGGACGGGGTGACGAGCAGAGCCGCACCCGCGACGCTCAGGGTTGCCAGACGGCGCAGCATCAGAATCGGAGCCCCTCCAGGTAGGTGAAGGCACGCTGCGCGGTGACGAGCGCGTCGGCCGGGGTGCGCGGTGGCGAGCCGGCGTCGTCACGCTCCACGATGTACTCGACCAGGCCGGCCTCGCGGGCGTGCGCGAAGATGCGGCCGAAGTCGATGAGCCCGTCGCCGGCGTCGGCGAAGCTGGCGTTGATGTCGAGATCCTTGACATGCACCTGCTTGATGCGGCCGTTGTTCTCCTCGATCAGGTCGACCGGGTCGTGCGCACCGCGGAAGGCCCAGAAGAGGTCGACCTCGAAGTGCACGTAACGCTCGTCGGTCTCGTTGAACAGGATGTCCATGCCGGTGAGCTTGGTGCCGTTCTGCCGGAAGAACTCGGCGTGGTGGTTGTGGTAGCCGAACGACAGACCGGCCCGCTTGGCCAGCTTGCCGGCCTTGTTGAGGTCGGCCGCGAAGGCGCGGTAGACGGCGGCGTCCCGGATCGGGCCGTTGGCGCCCTGCCCGAAGAACGGGTGGACGATGAACTTGTTGCCCACGACGTTCGCGTCCTGGAGGGCCGCCTCCCAGGCGTTCGCGTCGAACGGCTGCGGGATGCCGACGTGGCCCGAGGTGGCGCGCAGGCCGGCGGCGTCGAGAGCGGCCCGGAACTGGGCCGCCGTGCGGCCGACAAAGCCGGCGTGCTCGACCCGCTTGTAGCCGATCTCGGCGAGCTCCGCGAGGCTCGCCTCCAGGTTGATGCTCAGCTGGTTGCGCAGCGTGTAGAGCTGAACGCTGATCTGGTCACGGGGAACCCGCCGGGACGACGAGTGCGAGCCGCCCGCGGAGGCGGCGCCCGGTACGGCGAGGGTGGCGGCGGCGCCGGCCGCGGCCGCGGCGCCGAGTAGTTGACGACGGTTCAGTGACTGCGGCATTGCGGTCTCCTTCGAACGACATCGTTCGATACATTACGCAGGTGTTTCGTTCGAAGGGAACCTAAGTTTCCTCAGATTGAGCGAAAGTTTTCAACGCAGGGTCAAAACGACTCAGTCACTCTGCGTATCGATCATCGACACTGCTTCGAAGTGTTTCGAGAACTGCAACGCCGGCCCGCCCAGCCGCGTCCTACAGAAAAGCGCGCCGAACTCGAAGAGTCGGCGCGCGGGTCGACCTACCGGTCGATTCCCAGGCTGCGCTGAGATCGATGTAAACGTTCACAGCGGGTGATCGCCGTTGGCCCCTCCCTGCCCCCGGGAAGGGGCCAACGGGTCCCGCATGTCGAGATCAGGCGATGCGCGCCTCGGCGTCCACACGGGAGAGCGCGTCGGTCAAAATCGACAAACCGTCGCGCGCCTCGGCCTCGGTGAGGGTCAGCGGCGGGCCCATCCGGAGCACGTTGCCATAGAGGCCGCCCTTGCCGACCAGAAGTCCGCCGGCCCGGCACTCGTCGAAGACGCGCACCGTCGCCGCCGCGTCGGGCTCGGTGGTGCCCGGCCGCACGATCTCGACCCCGATCATCAGGCCCTTGCCGCGCACCTCGCCCACGATCGGCAGGTCGAGCGCGCGCAGACCGTCGAGCAGGATCGCGCCCGTGCGGGCCGCGTTGCCCTGCAGGTCGCGATCGAGCAGATAGTCCAGCACGGCGGTGCCGGCCGCCATCGACAGGGGATTGCCGCCGAACGTCGAGAAGCTGATCGCCGGCACCGCGTTCATCACGTCGGCCCGCCCGGCCACCCCGCCCAGCGCGAAGCCGTTGCCGATCCCCTTGGCAAAGGTGATCAGGTCGGGCGTGACGCCATGCGCCTGATAACCCCAGAAGTGCTCCCCCGTACGCCCCCAGCCCGTCTGCACCTCGTCCGCGATCAGCAGGATGCCCGTCTCGCCCAGCACCTTCTGATAGGCCCCGAGCAGCCCGTCGGGCCCGGCCACGAACCCGCCGACACCCTGGATGGGCTCGGCGATCATCGCCGCGACGTCTCCGGCGGTGACCGTGGCCAGCACCTCGCGCAGGTCGTCGACCGCCGCGTCGAGGATGTCACCGGCGGCCAGGCCGGCCATCCGCCCGCGCAGCCGGTCGCCCGAGGCCAGCCACGAGACGTTGAGCGGGCTGAGCGAGCTCGACGACCAGCTGCGGTGCCCGGTGACGGCCATGGTCGCGAACGTGCGTCCGTGGTAACTGTTCTTGATCGCCAGGATCTGGTTGGAGCGGCGCACGTTCGCGGCCATCAGGAGCGCGGTCTCGTTGGCCTCGCTGCCCGAGTTGGTGAAGAACACGCGCGCGTCCGGGATGCCGGAGACCCGGGCCACCCGCTCGGCCAGCTCGACCTGCTGCCGGATGAGATAGAGCGTCGACGTATGGACCACGCCGGTGGCCAGCTGGCGCCGCACGGCCTCGTTGATCTCCGGAATGTCGTAGCCGATCATGTTGGTCAGCACGCCACCGAAGAAGTCCAGGTAGGTGCGCCCGTCGGCACCGACGACGTGACGCCCCGACCCGGAGACGATCTCGAGGGCATCATCGCCGTAGTAGACCGGCATCCAGGTCGGCATCACCGCGCGGTGCCGTGCCAACAGGTCATCACTCATGATCGGCTCCTTCGCAGTAGTCAAGAATCACGTTCAAACTCAGAAAGCGGATGTCCCAGCGGGATGGTGCGTGGCCGTCGCTCCAGAGCATTCACATTCAGAAGCAGATGTCCCAGCGGGGTGGTGCGTGGCCGTCACTCCTGCGCAATCAAATTCAGAAACGGATGTCCGAGCGGGGTGGTGCGTACGGACCGTCGCTCCCGCGGGGGCCCGGGCGGTTTTCGCTGGCCGCTGGCGCGTCCAAGGCGCGAAAGCCACCCGGGCGACGTGAGTGAGTGGTTGCGCCCAACCCCGCGCACCACCGTCGCCCGACCCAGCCAACCCAGCCCGCACGCGGCTTTTGTCGGATACGCCGGTTATTTGTCGACACGCCACAGACAGCGCGCCACAGACCGCCCCCACCCCTGCTCTTGGGAGGGGACGAGTAGAGCAGCCGGGTGTGACAGTTTTGCAGGGCTGTCCACAGGAGTCAGGGGGGCGGAGGTTCATCGCCAGCCTCGCGGGTGCGGGCGGGATCGAGAGCCACTTCCCCGGCTGTCCAGCAGGGCGGCGCCGGCCAGCACGTCGGCCAGCTCGTCGAAACCGGACGCGACCAGGCCTGCCGTGACCCGCACGTGGTCACCGTCGAGCGGGGTGACGCAGAAGGGGGTGCCGGGCGAGACGGCAATGCCGTGGGCGGCCAGCGACACCATGGCGATCTGCTGGTCGTCGACGGCCATCCACAAGTTGATGCCGTCGGCGGCGGTGGCGGCCACGCCGCGGGCGCGCAACTCTGTCAGCAGAGTCGCGCGCCTGGTGGCGTACGTGGAGCGGGCCTTTGACACTTGCGCGATGGCGACGGGATCCGTCAGCAGATCGAGCAGCACGCCCTGCAGCAGGCGGCTGGACCAGCCGGGGCCGAGCAGCCGACGATCCGCCACCGGGGCGATCACGCGGGCCGGGCCACCGACCGCCGCGAGCCGCAGGTCGGGGCCGTGGCTCTTGGAGAAGCTGGCCACGTGCACCGTCCGGGCCGGCAAGAAGGAACCCAGGCTGACCGGCGCGGCCGTGGCGATATCGCCGACGTGATCGTCCTCCACCACCAGTACGTCGGGGAAGCCGCCGAGCACGGTGGCCAGCTCGGACGCGCGTGTGGAAGGCATGCTGACGCCGGTCGGGTTGTGCGCGCGGGGTTGCAGGAACACGGCCACGGCCGGGTAGGACGCCAGCACGTCGTGCAGCAGGTCGGGTCGCATCCCGTACGCGTCCATCGGCACCCCGACCACCGTCGCGCCGACCGTCTGCAGCAGGTCGAGCAGGGGCGGGAAGGCCGGGTTCTCCACCACCACGTGGTCGCCGAAGCGCACCACCTCACCGATCACGCGGTCGAGCGCGTCCAGGGCGCCGTCCACAACGGTCAGTCGCTCGGGCGGGAACGGCCACCGCGTGCGCAGCTCGGTCTCGAGCGCGGGCAGCACCGGCTCGTCGAGATAGCTCGTGGTCAGCCGCCCGTCCCCGATGCGCTTGAGCGCGTCGGTCAGGTCGGGCAGCAGGTCATGGTCGGGTACGCCGGTGGACAGGTCGCGTGACGCCTCGACGGCGCGGCCGCCCAGTTGCGAGTAACGCCACCGCTGGCGGGGCAGCACCGGCGCCGCCACGAAGGTGCCCGACCGCCCCCGGGTCTGGATCGCCCCGGCCCGGGTCAGGCTGCGCCAGGCCTCGCTGACCGTCGTCGGGCTGACCCCGAGCTCGCGCGCGACGTCGCGGACCGTGGGCAGCCGGGTGCCGGCCGACAGCTGCCCGGCGGTGACCAGACGGCTCACGGCCGCGGCTATCCCCCGGGCGCTGCGGTCGTCGACCGCTCCCGTGATCAGCGCGAGCAAATTACCTCTCCGAAACATTTGGTTACGTTCAGGCAATTGTCCGCCTGAATGTGTGTCGTTAGTGTCCTACGGCATCTGAGACCTACAAGCAAGGCCTAGCGCAGCGCCTATGACGGGGAGTAGACACACGATCACGGGCGCTTCCACCGCGCCGCAGCATCAAGAAAGGGGCAGTCATGAGCGACATCGTTCGCGCCGCCCTCGTCCAGACAACGTGGACGGGCGATAAAGAATCGATGATCAAGGCGCACGAGGACTACGCCCGCGACGCCGCCGCCCAAGGGGCGAAGGTGATCTGCTTCCAGGAGCTCTTCTACGGCCCGTATTTCTGCCAGGTGCAGGACGCGGCCTACTACGAGTACGCCGAGTCGATCCCGGGCCCGACCACCGAACGCTTCCAGGTCCTGGCCGCCGAGCTGGGCATGGTCATGGTGCTGCCGATGTATGAGAAGGAGCAGGAGGGCGTCCTCTACAACACCGCGGCCGTGGTCGACGCCGACGGCTCCTACCTCGGCAAATATCGCAAGCACCACATCCCGCAGGTGAAGGGCTTCTGGGAGAAGTTCTACTTCCGCCCCGGCAACCTCGGCTACCCGGTCTTCGACACCGCGGTCGGCAAGGTCGCCGTCTACATCTGCTACGACCGGCACTTCCCCGAGGGCTGGCGTGAGCTGGGCCTGGGCGGCGCGCAGATCGTCTTCAACCCGTCGGCCACCAGCCGCGGCCTGTCGAGCTATCTGTGGCAGCTCGAACAGCCGGCCAGCGCGGTCGCCAACGAATACTTCATCGGCGCCATCAACCGGGTCGGCATCGAGGAGCTGGGCGACGACGACTTCTACGGTCAGAGCTACTTCGTCGATCCCGAGGGCAAGTTCGTCGGCGAGGTCGGTGACACCCACAACCCCGAATTGATCGTACGGGACCTCGACCTCGGCCTGATCAAGACCGTACGGGAGCGTTGGCAGTTCTATCGCGACCGTCGCCCGGAGAGCTACACCCGGACGGTGGAACTGTGACGATCCTGATCAAGGGCGGCACCGTCATCGGTCCGACCGGCCCGTACGCGGCCGACGTGCTCGTCGACGGCGAGACCATCGCGGCGATCTTCGCGCCCGGCCTGGGCCCGGCCGAGGGTCCCGAGGTCATCGACGCGACCGGCAAATACGTGATCCCGGGCGCGGTCGACGCCCACACCCACATGGAGCTGCCCTTCGGCGGCACCGCGGCCAGCGACACCTTCGACACCGGCACCCGGGCGGCGGCGATCGGCGGCACCACCACGATCATCGACTTCGCGGTGCAGCGCTACGGCGAGGTCGTCCAGGACGGGCTGGCCGCCTGGCACGCCAAGGCCGGCGGCAACTGCCACATCGACTACGGCTTCCACATGATCCTGGGCGGCGTGGACGACGATGCCCTCAAGGCCATGGACCAGCTCGTCACGGGCGAGGGCATCACCAGCTTCAAGCTGTTCATGGCGTACCCGGGCGTCTTCTACTCCGACGACGGGCAGATCCTGCGCGCGATGCAGAAGGCCCGCGACAACGGCGCCATGATCATGATGCACGCGGAGAACGGGCCGGCCATCGACGTGCTGGTCAAGCAGGCCCTGGAACGCGGCGAGACCGACCCGATCCACCACGGCCTGACCCGGCCCCAGGAGCTCGAGGCCGAGGCCACGAGCCGGGCCATCTGGCTGGCCAGTGTGGCCGCCGACTGCCCGCTCTACATCGTGCACCTCAGCGCCTCGAAGGCCCTGGAGCAGGTGAAGGCGGCCCGCGACCTGGGTCGCAACGTGTTCGCCGAGACCTGCCCGCAATACCTCTATCTGACGCTGGAGGACCAGCTCGGCGCGCCCGGCTTCGAGGGCGCCAAGTGGGTCTGCTCGACGCCGCTGCGCAGCAAGCACGAGAGTCACCGGGCCGACCTGTGGCAGGGCCTGCGCACCAACGACCTCTCGGTGGTGTCGACCGACCACTGCCCGTTCTGCATGAAGGACCAGAAGGAGCTCGGCCGGGGCGACTTCTCGAAGATCCCGAACGGCATCGGCAGCGTCGAGCACCGCGTCGACCTGCTCTACCAGGGTGTGGTCGACGGCAAGCTGTCGCTGGCGCGCTGGGTCGAGACGATCGCGACCACCCCGGCCCGCATGTTCGGCATGTATCCGAAGAAGGGCATCATCGCGCCCGGCTCGGACGCCGACATCGTGCTCTACGACCCGGCCGGGCGCACCCGGATCAGCGTCGAGACCCACCACATGAACATGGACCACTCGGCCTGGGAGGGCTGGGAGATCGACGGCAAGGTCGACACGGTCCTGTCCCGTGGCGAGGTCATCGCGTCGGGCGGCGAATACACCGGGCGGGCCGGCCGGGGCAGATATGTCCCCCGCGGTCTCTCGGACTACCTGGTCTGAGGGGGCGGCGCATGGATATCGGTGTGGTGCTGCAGAACAATCCGCCCGCGCGAGCGGTGGTCGAGATGGCCAAGCAGGCCGAGGCAGCGGGTTTCAGCCACGTCTGGACCTTCGACTCGCACGTGCTCTGGCAGGAGCCGTTCGTCATCTACTCGAAGATCCTCGACGAGACCGAACGCGTGATCGTCGGGCCCATGGTGACCAACCCCGGCACCCGCGACTGGACCGTGCTGGCCTCGATGTTCGCGACGCTGAACGAGATGTACGGCAACCGGACCATCTGCGGCATCGGCCGGGGCGACTCGGCGTTGCGCGTGCTCGGCGCGCCGCCGCAGAGCCTGGCCCAGCTGCGCGAGTCGATCGGCGTGATCCGCGGGCTGGCCAACGGTGAGAAGGTCGGGCTGCGGGGCACCGAACAGCAGTTCGCGTGGGCGCCCGACAGCCGGCTCGAGGTGTGGGTGGCCGCGTACGGGCCGAAGGCTCTGGCCCTGACCGGCGAGGTCGGCGACGGGTACATCCTGCAGCTGGCCGACCCCGACATCGCCGCCTGGATGATCGCGGCCGTGCGCAAGGCGGCCGAGCAGGCGGGCCGGGATCCGATGGCCATCAAGTTCTGTGTGGCCGCTCCCGCGTACGTGGGAAATGATCTTGACCATCAGCGGGAGCAGACGCGCTGGTTCGGCGGCATGGTCGGCAACCACGTGGCCGACATCGTCGCGCGGTACGGCAGCGACGGCACGGTCCCGCAGGTGCTGACCGACTACATCAAGGGCCGGCAGGGATACGACTACGCCGAGCACGGGCGCGCGGGCAACACGCACACGACGTTCGTGCCGGACGAGGTGGTCGACCGGTTCTGCATCCTCGGGCCGGTCGAGAACCACCTCAAGCGGCTGGAGGAGCTCAGGGCCCTGGGTGTCGACCAGTTCGCGGTCTATCTGCAGCACGACGCGAAGGAAGAAACCCTGAAGGCGTACGGCGACCACATCATCCCGGCGATCTCGTGAAGAAGCTTCTGTACGTCCTCCTCGGGCTCGCGGTCGTCGCGGCGCTCTGGGAGGGCTACAAACTCGTCGGCAACCCGGAGGGCACGGTGCTCTTCGGGGTGCGGGTCCTGCCGCGCGCCGACGATCTCTCGATGCCGCACCTGTGGACGGTGGTGGAACGGCTGGGCCGTCCGGAGCTCACGGGCGGCCGGCCGGTCTGGATCGTGGTGGTGCAGGCGTGCCTGTTCACGCTCGGCATCACGGCCGCCGGGTTCGTCATCGGGGCGTTCGTCGGGCTGCTGCTGGCGGTCGCGATGCAGCGCTTCCGCATCGTCGAGCGCGGGCTTCTCCCGTACGTGATCCTGTCCCAGACTGTGCCCCTGGTCGCGCTGGCGCCGCTGGTGGCCGGGTGGAACGTGCTGTGGCCGGACTGGATGACGGTGTCGCTGATCGCCGCCTACCTGGCCTTCTTCCCGGTCGCGGTGGGCATGCTGCGGGGTCTGCAGTCACCCGCCTCGGCCGGGGTCGAGCTGATGCGCAGCTACGCCGCCGGCTGGTGGCGCACGCTGGTCAAACTGCGCTTCCCGGCCTCCCTGCCCTATCTCTTCCCGGCGCTGCGCCTGGCCGGGGCGGCGGCAGTGGTCGGCGCGGTGGTCGGCGAGATCTCCACCGGCACCCGCGGCGGCATCGGCCGTCTCATCATCGAGTACTCCCGCGAGGCCACCTCGGACCCCGCGAAGGTCTACACCGCGATGCTCGGCGCCGCCCTGCTCGGCCTGGTCGTCGCCGGTCTTGTCAGCCTGCTGGAATTTCCGCTCATGCGGCACCGGAGGCACGTGGAGGTGGTCACGCTATGAGCGCCGTCGAGGTCTCGGGTGTCACGAAGGTCTTCAACCAGGGCCGTACGGACGAGGTCGTCGCCCTGTCCGATGTCGACCTCTCCGTCGGCCAAGGCGAGTTCGTGTCCCTGATCGGCCCGTCCGGGTGCGGCAAGAGCACGCTGCTGCGGCTGATCGCCGATCTGATCGCGCCCAGCACCGGCACGGTCACGGTCGCGGGCAAGACGGCCGGCGCGGCGCGCAAGGAACAGGCGTACGGCATCGCCTTCCAGCAGGCCGGCCTGTTCGAGTGGCGGACCGTGCTCAAGAACGTCGAGCTGCCCCTCGAACTGCGCGGGATGTCGCGGGCCGAGCGCAAGGACAAGGCGTCCGAGATGCTGGCGCTGGTCGGCTTGGAGGAGTTTGCCGGGCACTACCCGGCCCAGCTCTCCGGCGGCATGCAGCAGCGGGTGGCGATCGCCCGGGCCCTGGCCGTGCAGCCGCCGCTGCTGCTGATGGACGAGCCGTTCGGCGCGCTCGACGAGATGACCCGCGAACGACTGCAGTCCGAGCTGCTGGCGATCTGCGCCACGACCGGCACCAGTACGGTCTTCGTCACGCACTCGATCTCGGAGGCGGTGTTCCTTTCGAACCGGGTCGTGGTGATGTCGGCGCGGCCGGGCCGGATCACGGCGTCCATCCCGATCTCTCTGGAGAGCCGCGACGAGGCGGCCCGCCAGTCCCCGGCCTACTTCGAAAGCGTCACGTCGGTGCGGCAGGCGCTCCGCGGCGCCCCTTTGAAGAGCGCGTCATGAAGTGGATGAAGGCGGTCCTGCCGCCCGTGGTCTTCGGCGTCGTGGCGATCGCGCTCTGGGAACTGATCGTCACGGCGGGCCGGATCGCGCCGTTCATCCTGCCGGCGCCCTCGGCGATCTGGGAGCAGTTCCTCGAGCAGCGGCAGAACATCTGGGAGGCCGCCCTGGCCAGCGGCGCCAACGCGCTGATCGGTCTGGTCGGCGGCACCGTCGTCGGCGTGCTGGCGGCCATGGTGTCGAGCCGCTTCCGGCCGCTGGCCGACGTGTCGATCCCGTTCGCGGCCGTGCTCAACGCGCTGCCGATCATCGCGCTGGCCCCGATCCTCAACAACATGTTCGAGTCGACCAGCAGCATCCCGCGGCGGCTGGTGGCCGGGATCATCGTGTTCTTCCCGGTCTTCATCAACACCCTGCGCGGCCTGCGTGAGGTCGACCCCATCCATCAGGAACTCATGCACACGTACGCGGCCAGTGGCTGGACCTTCGCGGTGAAGGTGCGCCTGCCCGGCTCCCTCCCCCATGTCTTCACCGGCCTGCGGCAGGCGTCGTCGCTGGCCGTGATCGCCGCGGTCGTCGCCGAGTATTTCGGTGGCCTGCAGAACGGGCTCGGCTCGCGGATCACCTCCGCCGCCGCGTTCACCGCCTATCCCCGTGCCTGGGCCTTCGTGGTCGGCGCCTGCCTGCTCGGACTCGTCTTCTACCTCACCACGCTTCTGCTGGAACGGCTCGCCATGCCCTGGCGTACCCGTCTGATCGCCTGACCCCCTGTTTCGCCTGACCCTTTTTACGCCAGATCACCTGGAGGGCCTTAATGCGTCGAATCCGGATATTTAGCGCTATCGCCGCCGCAACTCTCGTCCTGACCGGCTGCGGCACGGCCGACCAGGACTCCGCCACCCCTGCCCCCGGCGGCAGCGGCGGCGCCCTGACCCCGGTCAAGCTCCAGCTCCAGTGGTTCTTCCAGGCCCAGTTCGCCGGCTACATCGCGGCCGTCGACCAGGGCTTCTACAAGGACCAGGGTCTCGACGTGCAGCTGCTCGAGGGCGGCGTCGACATCGTCCCGCAGACCGTCCTCGCGCAGGGCAAGGCCGACTACGCGGTGGCCTGGGTGCCCAAGGCCCTGGCGTCCCGCGAGCAGGGCGCCGGCATCACCGACGTCGGCCAGATCTTCGGCCGCTCCGGCACCTACCAGGTGGCCTGGAAGGACAGCGGCATCACCAAGGCGGCCGACCTCAAGGGCAAGAAGGTCGGCAACTGGGGCTTCGGCAACGAGTTCGAACTGTTCGCCGGCATGACCAAGGCCGGGCTCGACCCGGGCAAGGACGTCACGCTGGTGCAGCAGCAGTTCGACATGCAGGCGCTGCTCAAGAAGGAGATCGACGCCGCCCAGGCGATGAGCTACAACGAGTACGCCCAGCTGCTCGAGGCCAAGAACCCGGCCACCGGCAAGCTCTACACGGCCGACGACTTCTCGATCATCGACTGGAAGACCGAGGGCTCCTCGATGCTCCAGGACGCGGTCTGGGCCAACACCGAGAAGCTCAGCGACCCGGCCTATCAGCAGCAGACCGTCAAGTTCCTCACGGCCACGATCCAGGGCTGGGCGTTCTGCCGCGACAACGCCGAGAAATGCCGCGACCTGGTGGTGGCCAAGGGATCCAAGCTCGGCAAGAGCCACCAGCTGTGGCAGATGAACGAGACCAGCAAGCTGATCTGGCCGGCCCCGGCCGGGATCGGCGTGGTCGACGAGGCGGCCTGGAAGCAGACCGTGGACATCTCGATGACCACCAAGAACCAGACCGGCGACTCGGTGCTCACGAAGGCGCCCGAGGGCATGGCCTACACCAACGACTACATCAACCAGGCGATCACCGCGGCCAAGGCGGCCGGGGTGGACGTCAACGGCACGTCGTTCGCACCGACCGAGGTCACCCTGACCGAGGGCGGGGCCTGATCTCCCGGTCGCCCGGGTGGTTCCCTTCTCAGAGAGGAACCATCCGGGCGGCCAGCGCGACCGCCATCAGGTCGCCGCCGCGCAGCTTGCCCGCCGCCCCGAACGCACCGAGGCTCTCCAGCCGCTGGGCGGTGGCCTCGATCAGCTGCTCGTCGCCGCTGAGCAGCCGACGGGCGACGCGGGCCTGGGTGGGGGTGAGCTCGGCGTAGGCGCACTGGTCGAGCGCGGTGATCGTCGCCGCGTCCAGCGTGCCGGCCAGGGCCCGCTCCGAGACGATCGTGATCAGCCAGTCCGGCCACCACGCGTACTTGCCGACGATCAGGCCGGCCTGGACCGCGACCTCGGGACTCTGCCCGGCCCGCATCAGGCGGGTGGCCAGCGTCATGTCGAAACGCTCCAGCCGCAACGCGGTCACGAACGCCTGCAGGATCGGCGCCGTGCCGATGAACTGCTCGGCCTCGGCCGCGCCCTCGGCGAAACGGCCCCGCAGCACATGACAGAGCGCGTACGTCTCGGCGATGCCGGAATCGTCGGCGGCGCGCTGGTCGAGCCGCTCCACGGTCGCCTCGAGCCGGTCGACCGCGCGGCCGGCCCGTTCCGAGAGCTCGCCGCTGGCCGGCTTGTTGAGGTGCCGCACCACCACATCGGCAGCCAGCTCGGCCTCACGCCGCAGCAGCCGGGACGAGATCTTCGGAATGATCGCGTCGCTCAGGTTCTCGGCGACCGAGGCGGCGTCGAACCGGTCGGAGACGTCGAGGAACTTCTCCCACCACGCCGCCGCGTGCCCCGGCCGCACATTGATCACATCGGCACTCATGACTTTTCTCCTCCCGTCAGCGAGTTCGGGTTCAGCATTCCGGCCTTGACCAGGGCCCGGCTCAACGGCCGGGTCAGCTCGGCCAGCCGCACGCAGGCGTCTTCCCCGATGGCGTCGTAGGCCGGCTCGGCCAGCCGGTCGGTGGTCGCCTCGAGCCCGGCCCGCAGCGCCCGGCCGGCGTCGGTGAGCGCGCCCTCGGCGTCGAGCAGACCGCGCTCGCGCAGACCCTCGGCCGCGGCCGCCCACGCGTCCCGCCGCCAGCCGCGGCTGACCCGCAGGAACCTCTCGTCGGCCTCGCCCGAGGCGACGTGCAGCACCAGCGCCTCGATCCCGCCGACGCCCGCGGCCAGCAGCGCGGCCACATGCCCGTCGCCGCGGAACTCGCGCAGCAGCGTCTGGGCGTGCCAGAGCACCAGGTGCGGCGCCTCGGGCCAGGGCAGTTCGGCGTGCGCGGCGAACAGCGGGCGGCCCTGCGGCCAGGCTGTCGCCGCCTCGGCCGCGCGCCGGGCCAGTGCGGCCGCCTCGGCCACCTCGGGTGAGGCGAGCACGTCGGCGCCGAGCCCGCGGACCAGGGCGGCGTCCACGGCGGACAGCCGGGCCTCGGTCATCGCGGCCGGCGACGTGCTGTCCCAGACCGACGGCAGCGCGCGGGCGACCACGTCGGGGTTGAAGTTGTAGAAGGTGGCGGCCACGACACCGGGACCGCACTCGCCGAACGCCGCACCCCGGGACGCGAAGTAGCCGTCCATCGGGCCGACACCGAGCTCGGCGTAGCGGGCCGGGGCCTCCGGCGCGAAATAGATCATGGCGTGGATCGGCTCGGTCACGCGCCAGGCCCGCCGTTGCGGGGACTCGCTCACAGTGAACCTCTCCTCAGTTCCATGGCAGTTCCTCCGGCTCGGCCGCCTCGATCGGCGCTTCCGAATGCCGGGGTGGCGGACGGTCGGCGACGGTGTGCCACGTGCCGGCCTTGCGGGCCGCCGCGCGGGTGACCATGTGTACGGGCAGCGGAGGCGGGGTGAACGGGCCGGCGCCCCACCGCACCCAGATCGCTATCCGGCCGGCCGCCGCCTCGGCGAGCAGCTTGTCGACCGTGCGCGGCCGGTCGAGCCGGTCGATCTCGATCGCGATCGGCTGGGCGTCCGGACGGGCGCAGGCGATGTCCAGCACCGAGTGACCGCGCAACGGCGGCGGCAGCGGGAAGACGCTCGGCGCCCGCCGATAGACCCGCCAGCCCTGCTTCTCGCCCCACTCGGCGATCGCGTCGAGGATCCTGGTGGTCGCCTGGTCGTTGCTCAACTCGGCGAAATGCACCGCCTCCAGCCAGTCCGCCAGGGACTGCGCCGTCCGGGTGCCGTCGTCCGCTGTCTCCATCGCCAAACCCTAAGCCCACGCCGGGTCACCCCCGACCTTGACGGGTTCGAGGCGGCCGGCGAACAGCTCGGTCATCTGCACCGCGGGCATCGGGCGGGCCAGGTGGTAGCCCTGGCCCAGCGTGTAGCCGAGGCGGAGCAGCCGGTCGGCCTGTTCCTGGCTCTCGATGCCCTCGGCCACGGTGTCCAGGCCGAGCGCGCCGGCCAGCTGGACGACCGCGTGCGCCACGGCCTGCCGGGCGTCGGCGGCCGGGGTGCCCGGCTCGTCGAGCTCGATGCCGTCCACGAACGACTTGTCCAGCTTGATGATCGAGGCCGGGAACGAGCGCAGCAGGCTCAGCGACGACTCGCCGGTGCCGAAGTCGTCGAGCGCCAGCCGGACGCCCATCTCGTGCAGCTCGTGCAGGGTGCGCGAGACCTGCTTGCCGCGCAGCACGGCCGACTCGGTCAGCTCGAGGACCAGGCGGTCGGCGGGCAGGCCGGTCTCGGCCAGAGCCGCCCGCACGTCGCTGACGAAGTCGGGGTCGTGCAGCTGACGCACCGACACGTTGGGCGCGATCTTCTGCATCGCGTCCGGGCCGAACGCGGCCAGCCACGCCGCCGCCTGCCGGCACGCCTCGCGCAGCACGAACCGGCCCAGCGGCACGATCAGGCCGGTCGCCTCGGCGGCCGGGATGAACTCGCTCGGCGGGACCAGGCCACGGGTCGGGTGCTGCCAGCGCACCAGGGCCTCGACACCGATCACGCGGCCCTCGTCGAGCGCGATGATCGGCTGGTAGTGCACCCGGAACTCGCCGGCGTCGAGGGCCCGGCGCAGCTCGCCACCGATCCGGGCGTGCGCGAGCACGGGCTGCTCCATGCCCTCGTGGTAACGCACCCG
The DNA here is from genome assembly GCF_016834655.1 of Paractinoplanes ovalisporus. Taxonomy (GTDB): domain Bacteria; phylum Actinomycetota; class Actinomycetes; order Mycobacteriales; family Micromonosporaceae; genus Actinoplanes; species Actinoplanes ovalisporus. The sequence goes on along the minus strand of NZ_JAENHP010000019.1, from coordinate 34,667 downwards.
GTTGCCCTTGCCGCGCTGCTTGGCGGCGTACATGGCGATGTCGGCGTGCCGCATCAGCTGGTCCAGGGCGATGCCGGGCGTCGCGGCGGCGATGCCGACACTGCAGTGGGTGAGCAGCTGGTGGCTGCCGATCGGCTGGGCCAGGGCGGCCAGCACCCGGTCGGCCACGGTCTCGCCGTCGGCCCCGCCGCCGGTCAGCAGCACGGCGAACTCGTCGCCGCCGAGGCGGGCGGTGAGCCCGTCCGGGGCGGACGCGACGCGCAGCGCCTCGGCCACGGCGACCAGCAGTTCGTCGCCGACGTCGTGACCGAGCGAGTCGTTCACGGTCTTGAAGTCGTCGAGGTCGACCAGCAGCACGGTCGCGTCGCCGGCGTCGACCGCGTCGGCCAGCCGCTCGCGGAACAGGCTGCGGTTGGCCAGGCCGGTCAGGGCGTCGTGGGTGACCTCGTGACGCAGGCGGTCCTCGGTGAGCCGCTTCTCGTTCATCAGCCGGCGGTTGTCGCGCATGGCGATGAGCTGCCGCAGCGCGATGAGCGCGGTGAGCGCCACGACAGCGACGATGACCACCCGGTCGGGCCAGGACATGGTGCCGTCGAGCAAACCGATCATGGCCAGGTCGATGGCGATCACCGACAGGTAGGGCAGCCACACGTTGGCCCGGCGCGCCGAGCCGCCGTCCGAACTCCACTGCCGGTGCACGGCGATGATGCAGAGGACGAAGGCGGCCGGCATGACGACGGACTGGGCCAGCAGCGCGCCCTCGTCGCCGTAGAAGGCCAGCAGGGACACCCCGGCGGCGACGATGGCGGCCCCGGCGATGAGCCGCAGCGCCACCCGGTCGACCGGGCCGCCACGGATGTAGGAGACCTTGACGACCGCGCCCAGCCCGAGCAGGAAGGTCAGGCCGATCAGGACGACCGACTGGACCGTCCAGCCGTGCTGGTCGGTGATCAGGGGCGCGAGGCCGAAGCCCCACATCAGGGCGCCGCCGCCGACGAAGGCGATCGCGCGGTCCACGAGCTGCTTGCGACGGGCATCCGGGCTGGTGACACCGAGCGGCACGCGTCCCACCGCCCACATCGCGACGACCAGTCCGATACCGGCGGGCACGGCGGTGCCCAGTGACATGGTGGGCAGCTGCGGGGAACTGATGAAAGCCTGCACCGCCAGCCACAGGTAGCCCGAGGTGAAGATGGCGATCGCGACCAGCAGCAGCCGCCAGAAGCGGCGGGCGTCACCTTCGAGCCGGCCGTGGCGCAGCAGCGCGACGACCGAGGAGACGGCGGCCGCCCCGCCGACGGGCATGAACAGGTAGGCGACAGCGTCCGGACCCGGGCGGGTCAGGAACCACAGCGCACCGGTCACGGTGAGGGCAAGGGCAGCCAGGACGAACCTCAGAGGTACGTTCCGCGAGTTGGCCACCCCGGAAGAATCGGCAGCGCCGGGCGGCGGCGTAGGACTATTCACCGACTCTCCGTTCGGGTGTTCGGGTGTTCGGGCCCCGGCCGGGGACACGGCGACGCAGGATATGCGCATGGAACGCACCCGCGAGGACGAGGTTCGTGATCGTATGGCCGATATCGCCGGCGACGATCCGGGACCGGCCGAGCGGGCGCTGATCGGCCGGTTGATCCGTTCGTTCCTGGACAAGACACCACGCGGCGTCGACCAGCTCGCCGTGCTGTTGCGCGGCGGCGACCCGGACATGCTGCGCGAACACGCGCACGCGATGAAGGGTTCGGCGTCGAACATCGGCGCCGCGAGTCTGGCCCGGGTGTTCGCCGAGATCGAGCAGTCCGCCCGCGAGGGGGTCGTGCCCGATCCCGACGTGATGCTCGGCCGCGTCGCCTGCGAGCAGGCGCTGGTCCACCCCGTCCTGGAAAAGATCGCGGCCGAGAACGCCTAGAACCGGCGTGCTCCGGGCACGGCCAGCACGGGCTCGATGATCTCGATCATCCGGGCGAAGTTGGTCAGCCGGTCGAGCAGCAGGTCGGTGACGACCATGCCCCGGCCGATCAGCACCAGGCCGTTGGCGGCCACGATGTCCTCGGCGACGCGCATGCCCACCTCGAGGTCGACCACGCGCAGCCCGCGGACCTTCTCCTTGACCTGCACGCAGCCCTTGACCTGGCGCAGCGCCGCCAGCACGAGCAGGGCGCTGTGGTCACGGCACTCGAGCACGGTGATCGCGCTCTCCACCTCGAGGCCGCGGCTCTCCAGCGTCTCGAAGTCGATGGCCGTGCGGACCACCGCGATCGCGGCCTCGACCAGCGGGCTCGGGTGCGGCGGCGGGTTCAGGCTGAGCCCGCGGACGATCTCGATCACGTCCTCGAGCATCGGGATGGTCTTGAGCAGCTGCACGGCGACGCCCGGCATGGCGTCGACCATCGCCTGCTCCTCGTCGGTGCAGGGCAGGCCCTTGTCGAGTTTGACCAGCACGCTCGGCGGCAGGGTGACCGCGCCGAGCTGGGACGCCATCGCGGCGACCTCGATCTCCCAGAGCGAGTCGAGCTGCATCTCGTGGCAGAGCTCGGAGACGAGCGTACGGATGCGGCCGGCCCGGGCGAAGGCGAGCGGGCTGGCCAGCTCGAGACAGCCGAACAGGGCGTGGAGGCTGGCCTTGAGGGTCTTGTCGAGCAGCTGCCGGTCGGCGGTCGAACGGCCGTGCATCTCGACCGCGCTCTGCACGGTGGTGCGCAGCTCGTCGGTGGTGACCGGCTTGGACAGGTAGCGGTAGACACCACCGTCGTTGATGGCCGCGATGGCCGCGCTCAGATCGCTCTGCGCGGTGTGCAGCACCCGGGTGGTGTCCGGGTATTCGAGCTGCACCCGGCGCAGCAGCTCGACGCCGTCCATCTCGGGCATGCGCAGGTCGCTGATGACGGCCGCCACCGGCCCGGACGAGGCGAGCAGGCGCAGCGCCTCGGCCCCGCTCCCGGCCACGAGCACCTTGTGGTCGCGCCGGAGCTGCAACGACAGCGTCTCGAGGATCGCGGACTCGTCGTCCACGAGCAGCACGGTCGGCCGAGTGGCCGCACCCGGCGCCGGCGCCAGCACGTTCGTCATTTGTCCCCCGCAGAACCGTGATCGGTCGTCCCTGTACCCGGTTAATCGGACGATTGACGAAGACGGCTAAGCGTTTTGGCCGCCGGACGCGATCGGCAACCGGATGAGTACCGTCGTGCCGTGCGGCGGGTGGCCGCTGAGGCGGATGGTGCCGCCGTGCAGGTTGACGATGGTGCGGGCCAGGCTCAGACCCAGCCCCTTGCCGGCGATGCCCTGGTGACGCACGTTGCTGGCGCGGTAGAAGCGGTCGAAGACCCGGTCGCGCTCCTCGGCCGGCGTGCCGATGCCGTCGTCGGCCACGGTCAGCTCGGCCATGCCGGCCCGCTCGGTCAGCACGACCTCGACGTCGCCACCGCGGGGGCTGTATTTGATCGCGTTGGCCAGCAGGTCGTCGACGACCTGACGCAGCCGCCGCGCGTCGCCGTGCAGCGGCAGCGGCTCGTCCCGCTGGTGCCGGAGGCGCACGCCGTTGGTCACGGCGTGCGGGGCGGCGGCGGCCAGCGCGGCCGCGACGATCTCGGCCAGGTCGACCGGCTCGGGCCGCAGAGCGACGTGGCCGGAGTCGAGGCCGGCCAGGTCGAGCAGGGTGTCGACCACGGCCCGCAAGCTGGTGGCGTTGCGGTGCACGGCGTCCACCATCGCCCGGCTCTCCTCGTCGAGCCCGGACTTCTCGTCGCCGAGCATCGACGCGCTGGCCACGATCGAGGTGAGCGGCGTCCGCATCTCGTGGCTGACCAGCGCGATGAAGTCGTCCTTGGCGCGGGACAGCTGCCGGGCCAGCGCCTCGGCCCGCCGCAGCGCGACGTAGACGCCGATCCGGGCCGCCACCCCGTCGAGCAGCAGCGCGAGCAGGTCCTCGTGCGGTTCGGGGGCGTCGCCGTAACAGGTGAGCACGCCGAGCACGGTGTCGGCGTCGCGCACCGGCACGGCCAGGACCGTCCGCAGACCGGCGCGCAGGCACGCGGCGGCGCGCTGCCGCTCCAGCGGGGTGCGCAGGCTGGACGAGTCGGCGATGTCGGGCACCCAGAGCGCCTTGCCGCTGGCCCAGACCCGGCCGGTGATGCCGGCCCCCTTGATCGGCGCGAACGTCAACACCTCTTCCAGGCCCCGGTCGGGCGCGCACCAGCGGCCGCCGACGGTCAGCTCGCCGGTGTCCTCGTCGGCCAGCCACAGCTCGGCCGCGGGCCAGCCGAGGGTGGTGCCGAGCGCGGCCAGCACCCCCGGGGCGGCCGCCTGGGCCGATTCGGCGTGGCGCAGCGCCTCCTCGACGGCCCGGTGGCAGTCCCGGAATCGCTCGGCCCGGCGCAGCGCGGTGATGTCACGGGCGACCGCCACCGCGCCCAGGTGCCGGCCGTCGTCGTCCAGGATCGGTTGCGCGGTCGCCGCGATGATCCGTTCCCGGCGTCCGGCCACCCGCACCACCAGGTCGGTGTCGACCCGTTCGCCCCGCAGGGCCCGCTGGATCGGCGACTCCCGCCACGGCACGACCCGGCCCTGGGCGTCGAAGAGGGCGCCGGTCGCCCGGGTGGGATAGAGCCTGGGGGCGGCGTCGGCGGGCAGGCCGATCATTTCGCGGACGGGCCGGTTGACCACGGCGATGTCACCGTCGGCGTCGCTGGCGAGCACCCCGACCGGCATGTTGTCGATCAGGGCGGCCAGGAACGAGGTGCTCGCGCCGGGCCGGGCCAGGGCGGTCAGTTCGGTCAGGATGCGGGCGTTCTCGCCGCTCCACCGGCGGGCGGCGGAGTCGAGCACGGCCAGCGCGCCGACCGGCAGCCCGGCGCCGTCGAGCACCGGCACGGCGAGGAACGAGGGCGGCGCCTCCCGCTGCACGGCCTGACCGGCCGAGACGGCCCACCGGGCGATGTCGGCGTCGGGCGGGCCCTGGCCGCCGGCGAGCAGGACGCCCTCGCGGTCGACCAGGGTGAGCTGGGCCTCGGGCGTCTCGAGCAGGCGGGCGGCCAGACGGGCGAGGTCGTCCGGGGCGAGCGGGAGGGCGGGGAGGGCGTGTTTCGCGGTGCGGACCGCGCCGAGGCGGTCCGGGTCGGCCAGGACAGCCTCATCGACGACGACCATGGGTAGCCCGATCCCCCGCGCGGCCCGCCCGCGGTTGCGGGCTTGCGCTATTTATACCCTAGGTCCGCTTTTATATGCCTGATGACAACTTTCTTCGGACCGAGTCGGGCCGGCAGGGTGGGACAGGGCAGGACAGGCACTCTGATCAGGGCCGGACAGGCGCCCCGGCCAGGGCCGGACAGGCGCTCTGGTCAGAGCAGGACGGGCGCTCTGGTCAGGCCGAGACGGGCCAGCGGGCCGGGCAGGCGCTGTCCGCGCCCTGGTGCCCGTGCGGTCCCAGCTCGGCCAGTTCGTTGACGACCTCGCGGAGCTTGTCGTTCGGGCACGGCTTGAGCAGCACGACACAGACGCCGGCGGTGACCGGCTCGCCGTCGCCGGGGTGCAGGTGGCCGCTGAGCATGATGATCGGGGTGTCCCGCAGATCGGCGTGCTCGCGGATCGCCCGGGTCAGCTCGAGGCCGTCCATCCGGGGCATCCCGAGGTCGGTCAGCAGCACATCGGGCCGGTTGGCCACCGCCAGCTCGAACGCCCGCTCGCCGTCCGGCGCGTGCATCACCGTGTAACCGGCGCGCTTGAGCAGCCGGGTCAGGATCAGGGCGATGTCTTCGTCGTCCTCGGCGATGAGTACTACCGGCATCTTCGCTCCGCAGTTTCGGGGGCATGTACCCCCAGCATGCGCGCACAAAGTCCGGGATGTGCAGATTTCAGGGTTATGGCTTGCGAGCCACCCCGACGAGGAAAGCCGCCTCGGCGATATCGCTCTCGCACTGCCGCCCGGGCGCCGAGCACCATTCGCCGAAGGTCATCAGCCCCGGTTCGAGCAGCGGCCAGTCGCCGAAGAGCTCCAAGGTCTCGGCCGCGTCCCGAGCCGCCATGGGTGCGGTGGTGTTGTTGTAGATCCGCCGCACCTGCTCGACCCGCGGCGAGGCGCCCTTGCGGCAGGCGTGGGTCAGCACCAGCAGGCTGCCCCGGGGCAGAGCGTCGCGATAGACGGCCAGGGCCTCGTGGAGCCGCCCGGTGTCGGGGATGAAGTGCGCGACGGCGACCAGCATCAGGCACACCGGGCGGCCGAGGTCGATCATTTCCCGTACGGGCGGCGAACCGAGCACCTCGTACGCGTCCAGCAGGTCGCCGTAGAGCACGTCGGCCGCCGGATCGTGGGCCAGTTGGAGCCGCCCGTGCACGAACGCGACGGGCTCGATGTCGACGCCGATCACCCGGGCGGCCGGGCGCAACCGCCGTACGACGTCATAGGTGTTGCCCGCGGACGGGATGCCGCAGCCCAGGTCGAGATACTGGTCGATGCCGGCCGCGTCGGCCAGCCGCACCGCCTCGCGCAGGAACTGCCGGTTGAGCCGCAGGATGGCGGGCAGCTCGGGCATCACGGCCTGGGCGGCGGCCGCGGCCTGCCGGTCGGCGGCGAAGTTGTGCCGGCCGCCGAGCAGGAAGTTGTAGATGCGGGCAACGCTGGGACGCTGCGGGTCCACCTCGGGCAGAACCGCCGCCTGCTCCCCCAGCACGCTCACGGGGTCAGCCTAGGCAAAGTGGTACGACCAACCCGCGTAAATCGTTAACGTGGTCCGCATATGGGCGGAACGTACGGATCGACTCGGCAGGCCGGACCGGCGCAGATGATCGACGCGGCGGTGCGATCGGCGCATGACGCGATCTGGACGGTCGGCGCCGACTTCACCGTCAGCTCGTGGAACCCGGCGGCCGAGGCGTTGCTCGGCTGGCCGGCCGCCGAGATCATCGGACGCAGCGCCGACCTGATCGTCCCGCCCGACCGTCGCGGCGACCAGCGCGAGATGCTGACCCTGCTCGCCGCGGGCGCCCGGCTGGAACGCTTCCGCACCCAGCGCCGCCACCGCGACGGCCGCTGGATCCTGGTCACGCTGGCGATGTCGCCGCTGCGCGAGGACGGCCAGTTGCTCGGCTTCACCGTGATCGCCCGCGCCGTCGGGCCCCGCGAACGCCTCGAGTCGAGCCTGCAGGCCCTGCTCGAGGCCGCACCCGACGCGTTCATCGGGGTCGGCGACGACGGCCGGATCGTGCTGTCCAACACCCAGGCCGAGCAGCTGTTCGGGCAGACCCGCTCCGGTCTGATCGGCCGCGCGATCGGCGACCTGCTCTCCCCGCCGCTGCCCGAGTCACCGCCGCCCGGGCCCGATCCCGAGGCGGAGCCGACGCTCGCGCACCGGATGGACGGCACCACGGTTCCGGTCGAGGTGTCGATGAGCCTGCTGCCCACCGACGAGGGCCGGCTGCGCTGCGCGGTGATCAGGGACATCACCGAACGCGTACGGGCCCAGGACCGCCTGCGCCAGCTGCAGGCCGAGGCCGAGCGGGCCCGGATGGAGGCCCAGCTGCAGCGCACCCAGCGGCTGGAGGGCCTGGGGCAGCTGGCCGGCGGGGTGGCCCACGACTTCAACAACCTGATCGCGGTGATCGCCAACTACGCGACCTTCATCGAGGAGTCGGCCACCGAGTCGGGGCTGACCGAGATCGCCGGCGACGCGGGCCAGATCACCCGGGCCGCCCAGCGCGGCGCCGACCTCACCCACCAGCTGCTCGCGTTCGCCCGGCGTGAAGTGGTGCGTCCACGGCCGCTGGACATCAACGACGTGGTCACCGACATCGAGGAGATGCTGCGCCGCTCGATCGGCGAGCACATCGCTCTGTCCGTACGGGTGTCGCCGGATCTGCCCGCCGTGACCGCCGACCCCGGTCAGCTCGACCAGGTGCTGGTCAACCTGGCGGTCAACGCCCGGGACGCGATGCCGCGCGGCGGCGAACTGACCATCGAGACCGAGGCGATCGAGGTCGACCTCGACTATGCGGCCGGGCGGCCGAACCTGCGCACCGGCCGCTACGTGCGGCTGCGGGTCAGCGACACCGGCACCGGGATGCCGCCCGAGGTGATCGAGCGGGCGTTCGAGCCGTTCTACACGACCAAACCGGCCGGGGAGGGCACCGGGCTCGGCCTGGCCACGGTGTACGGGATCGTGACCGCGGCCGGCGGTGACCTGAACATCTATTCCGAGCAGGGCATGGGCACGACGTTCACGATCCTGCTGCCCACCACCGACGCCGCCCCGGCCGCCGTGGCCGACGAGCAGTCCGAGGCCGCGCCCGGCCACGCCCGCCGCGCCACGGTCCTGGCCGTGGAGGACGAGGAGGCGCTGCGCGGCGTGCTGCACCGCATTCTGCTCGGCGCCGGTCACGAGGTGCTGATCGCCGCCGACGGCCCGTCCGCGCTGGCCCTGGCCGAGGCGCACGAGGGCGCGATCGACCTGCTGCTGACCGACGTGGTCATGCCCCAGATGCTGGGCCGCGACCTGGCCGGCCACTTCGCGGCGCTGCGCCCGGGCGCGAAGGTGCTGTTCATGTCCGGCTACGCCCGTCCGGTGCTGGCCTCGCAGGGCACGCTGGCGCCCGGGGTCACCCTGGTCGAGAAGCCGTTCAGCAAGAACCAGCTGCTCACCGCCATCCAGAAGGTGCTGGACGAGGGTTAGCGCCCGTATCGCAGCCGAGGCGGGACCGCGGCCAGGCTCTGGTCGCGCCCGGTGGGGTCAGTTGCAGCGGTGCTCGCCCGCGGTCAGGAACGCGTCGAGCATCCGGGTCAGGCCGTTCATCGACTGCTCGGGCAGCACCTCGGCCGCGGCCCGCCGGAACTCGTCGTCGCCGAGGGCGGCCCGCAGCCGGCTGAGCTCGGCCAGTTCGAGCGGCGACCCGGGTGAGCCGAGCGCCAGCTCGGTGGCCAGGGCCCGGCAGTGCAGCGCGACCGCCGCCGGCAACCGCCCGGTGAGCGTGCAGACCAGGCCCAGCCGGTGCAGGCCGGAGGCCATGGCGGCCCGGTTGCCGCGCTCGGCGTCGGCCGCCAGGGACTGTCGCAACTCCCGCTCGAGCTCGGCCGGGTCGTCGCCGTCGCCCTCGCCGGCCAGCAGGCCGAGCCGGTCCCAGCCGGCCGGACCGGCCCGCCGGCCCAGTCGTTCGTCGATGGCCAGGGCCCGGCGCTGATGGCCGGAGGCCTCGTCGGGGTCGCCCAGCCGATGTGCCGTCTCGCCCGCCCGGCGCGCGTCGTAGCGCAGCTCCAGCAGGTCACGCATCAGCACGTCGTCGACGGTGGCGGTGATCGCCTCGGCCAGCGGGCCGCCGCGGTGGATCCACTCGGCCGGCTCCCGGATCCCGTTCTCGGCCAGCACGCCTTCCAGTCGCTCGGCGACCTCGGCGAAACCGGTGGCGCCGTGGCACAGCAGCGTGTCGAGGTATTCCAGTGCCCGCGGGTGGCCGGCGCAGCAGGCCCAGGCCCGGGTCTGCTGCTCGGCCGGGAGCCGGGCCAGGCCGGGCAGGGCGGCCATGAGCCGGCGGGCGTCGGCCGGGAGCAGTGGGCCCAGGCGCAGCTCGGCCAGGCGCCGGTGGGCCCGGCCGGGCAGGGCGAACGGGTAGCGGCTAGTGATCACCAGTCGGCGCGGGCCCGGCTCGCGGATCCAGGCGGCCAGGAATCCGGCCAGCCCGGCGTCGACCGGCTCGCCCCGGCCGCCCCCGCCGGGGATCGGCACCGTGGCGAGGTCGTCGACGACCAGGGTGATCGTTTCGGTGACGGCCTGCGGATCACCGAGAGCGATCATCAGGTCGTCCGCGGTGGCCGTGCCCGGCAGCCGCACAGTGCGGCCGCCGAGCTGATCGGCGGCCAGGCGGCGCAGCAGCTCGGCGACCAGGCGGGTCTTGCCGATGCCCTCGACGCCGTGGATGACGAACCCGGCGCGGCAGGCGGCGCCGAGCAGCTCCCGCAGCTCGGCGCGGCGTCCCACGAACTCGGCCATGCGACGGCTCCCGTCGGGCGCGGCCCCGGGCGAGCCACGCACCTACCGACGGTAAGACCCCGATGCACGTGAGTCCATAACCCAGCGTGCCCTGTTCGCGCGGAATCAGCGCTCGGCGCGCTCTTCCTCCTCGGATTCCACGGCGTCCTCTTCGCTGTGCCGCTGCGCGGGAACCGCGTCCTCGGCGTCGGCGCCGTGCCGGCCGCCGGTCTCGGGCTTGCCGGCGTCGGGGTCGACCTCGCCCTGGACCTGCGGCTGGTCGACCCAGAGGGCGCGCAGCTGGCCCTGCATGAAGGTGGTCAGGCGGGAGCGGTATTCCCGGTCGAACTGCTCGAGCGCCTCGATCTGCTGCTGGAGGGCCTCACGCTTGGCGCCGAGGCTGCCCACGACGTCGTCGTAGCGCTGGCGGGCCTGCAGGTTGAGGTGGTCGGCGTTGGCCTGGGCGTCCTCGCCCACGGTCTCGGCCTGCGTGCGGGCGTCGTTGACGATCTTCTCGGCGGTGCGGCGGGCCTCTTCGGTGCGCGCGTGCGAGTCGCGGGCGATCTGCTCGGCGGCGGCCCGCGCGTCGGTCAGGATCTTCTCGGCCTCGCGGCGGACGTTGTGGGCGTGCACCTGGGCGTCGCGGGCGACCTGCTCGGCGGCGGCCAGAGCGTCCGTACGGATCTTGTCGGCCTGGTGGTGGGCCCGGGCCACGTGCTCCTCGGCCGTACGCTGTGCGAGCGTCAGCACCTGCAGGGCCTGGTTGCCGGGCTGAGCGCCCCCGGGGGCGGCGGAGACGGGCTGGGCCGCCTGCTGCTGAGCGGCCTGCTGCTGGGGCTGCTGACCCTGCGGCGGCGCGACGAGGGCATGCTCCGAGGTCTGGCTGTCCGCTGATGTCCCATTGAGCAGCACTTTGACACGATCCTTCATGCGGTTGTCGGACATGGATAGACCTCCGTTTTTGCGAGCCCGGGGATACGCCCACTCGCACGGGGCTGGCGTGATCCGCGGGATGCTACCAAGCTCAACAGGGGATTAGCGAGGGGCTGCGGTGCGTCACCGCGACGCCGTTCCCGGCCCCACTACGCTGAGCGCATGGCCGACGCTGACGTCGCCCGCGTCGTACGGGAAATGTTGTCCGTCATTCCGGCGGGCTGCTCGTGGCTGCTGCCCGTGACCAGCGAAGACGGCACGGTGACGGACTTCCTTGTGGCGGCGGCGGGCGGAACGGCCGACGACATCTACCACCGTGGCGCCCGCCGGATCGACGAGCTTCTCAGCGAGCTCTACCCGAGCATCGTCGGCGGTGAGCTCTGGCAGATCTACCTCGAGGTCCTGCGCACCGGCGAGCCGGGGAAGATCGCCGATTTCCGGTACGACGAGAAGAAGTCCGGCGTCGTCGCACATTCACTCTTCGACGTGACCGTCCACCGGGTGCTCGGCGGCCTGCTGGTCTGGTGGCAGCGGCTCGACGAGGACCGCCGGCGCGCCCACAACACCGAACTGCTGGGCAGCCTCGGATGGTCGGAGTACGACCTGACCACGGGCGCCACCGAGTGGTCACCCGGCATGTACCGGATCTTCGAGCGCGACCCCGCGCTGGGTCCGCTGTCGCGCACCGAGCAGGCGACGGCGATGCTCAGCGAGGACCGTGGCCTGAGCGAGACGGCCTGGCAGACGCTGGACAGCGGCGCCGCGTCCGACGTGACCGTCCGCTTCCGGGTCGGCTCGGCCGTGAAGCATCTGCGCGTTCTCTCCGACCTGGTCAGCGACGCCACCGGCCAGCCCCTGAAGATCAACGCGGTGGTGCAGGACGTGACGGCCCGGGAAGATTCCCGTACGGCCATCGACCGTCTCCGTGACCAGCTGCGCAGCCGTGAGATGACCGCGCTGGCCGAGCACCGCCTGGCCGCCCAGCTCCAGCACATGATCCAGCCGGTGCCGCGCGAGCCGCTGCCGCTGCCCGGGCTGAGCGTGCTGGTCAACTATCTACCGGCCGAGAACACGATCCAGGTCGGCGGCGACTGGTACCACGCCGAGGAGCTGGCCGACGGCCGGGTGATGCTGGCGGTGGGCGACGTGGCCGGGCACGGTCTGGGCGCGGCGAACGGGATGGCGCACCTGAGGTTCGCGCTCATCGCGTGGCTGTCGATCGGCGTGCACGACCCCGCGGTGCTGCTCGGCCATCTCAACCGCCTGTGCGGCAAGCTGCGCCTGACCGGCACGGCCGTGCTGGGCGTCTTCGACCCGGTGTCGCGCTCGCTGGTGTGGGGCCGGGCCGGTCACGCGGCGCCGCTGCTGGCCCGCGACGGCCGGGCCGAGCCACTGCCCCTGACCGAGGGCATGCTGCTGGGCGCCGACGAGCGGGCCACCTATTCGACCCTGAGCCCGCAGCTGGCCCGGGGTGACCTGCTGCTGCTCTACACCGACGGCCTGGTCGAGCGGCGCAGCGGGCCACCGCTGCTGCCCGAGGTGCTCGACCGGCTGGCGTCGGCCTCGCACGACCCGGCCGAGATGGCGGCGCTGGTCGTCCGCCTGACCCGGCCGAGCCCCGGCGACGACACGTGCACACTGCTGGTGGCCGTCGACTGACGGGGTTCAGCTCGCTTTGAGGTTGAGCTCGAGGCGGACGCGGGTGCCGTCTCCGGCCGTCTCGACGCCCACCTCGTCGCAGATGCTCTCGACGATCGCCAGGCCGCGCCCGCGCAGCGCGTCGGCGGCCGGCATCGTCCGGCCCAGCGTGCGGATCGGCCCGCCGTCGATCACGTCGCAGATCACGCGGCCGTCCGAGGCCCACAGACGCACGACGCCGCCGCCCGCGGTGTGCTGCAGCGTGTTCGTGGCCAGCTCGCTGACGGCCAGGGTGAGCAGTTCGGCGCGTTCCTCGGGCAGGCCCAGGCCGGTCGAACGGTCCCGGACGAACGCACGCACCTTGGCCAGGTCGCCCGGTTCCGCGTACGAGGTCTCGAAGCTCCGGGCGTTCATCCGTCGGCTCGTGCCTGCTCCGGCGGCGCCGGGACGTCTTGGGGGCCCAGCAGTTCGGCCACGCCGGTGATGTCGAGGACGGAGGCGACGGCGCCGGTCGCGTTGACCACGGTGACCCGGCCGCCCCGGGCCCGGGCCGCGTGGTGGGCGACGATCAGCGCGTGGACGCCGCTCGAGTCGAGGAACTCGACGGCCCCGAGGTCGACCACGACCACCGGGGACGACCCGAGCGCGTCGGCCAGGACGGTGTGCAGCTGGTCGCGGACCGCGAGGTCGCAGTCGCCGGCCAGGGTCACGCGCACGTGACCGGCATGCTCGTCCGTTTTCGCCTCGAAGCGCCCCACCGCTGCCTCGACTCCTCCCCTGCGCGACCGGTCACATCATGACATCCGCATACGCGGTTCCCAACGATGTCCGGCGACCGAGCGAATCCGCACCACGCCTGTACAGGCACGATCCGGCCTGCGTAGGATCAAAACGTCATATCTGGAAATAAAACGCTATTGGGGATGAGCCATGAAGAAGCGACGTTTTTGGGTTGTCTCCATGGCCACCTTGGGCCTGCTGGCCACCAGCGGGGGCGCGGCCACCGCCTCACCGGACTACGAGCTGGCCTACTGGACCATGAACGAGCCGCCCGGCTCCCGCACCATGCGCGACGTCACCGGGCACGGCTTCGACGGCCGCATCGGGCGTGACGTCGCGGTCGGCCTCCGGTCCGGCGACCGCATCGCGTACGGCTTCGAACGGCTGGAGCCGGACACCCCGCCCACCAGGCCCGGCCACGTGGTGATCGTCCCCGACGACGACCGGCTCGACCCCGGCGACCGCGACTACGCCATCGGCATGCGGCTGCGCACCCGCGACCACTTCGGCAACATCGTCCAGAAGGGACAGGCCACCGTCCCGGGCGGCAGCTTCAAACTCCAGATCCCCAACGGACGGGTGCAGTGCTGGTTCCGCGGCTCCCGCACGTCGCTGCTCGTGACCGCCCCCAAGCCGATCAACGACGGGCAGTGGCACACCGTCCGCTGTGAGCGCACCCGCGACGGCGTGACCCTGATCGTCGACCAGCGCGTGGTCGCTTCCCGCGCCGGCTGGACCGGAACGATCGCGAACTCGTGGCCCATCTCGATCGGCGGCAAGACGAACTGCGACCAGGTCGATGTGGGCTGCGACTACTTCGCCGGAGACATCGACTACATCGCCGTGGACGTAGACGACCCCGGCTGGTAACACCAGGTAACAGGTGTTGACACCCGTCACGATCCGGGCGAATGTTCTGCGGGTGAGCGAAGAGTGGCCGAATGCGGGAACCCTGCTGGCGGCGCGTTACCGCCTGGTCACGCTCCTCGAAACCGGTGGCATGTCGACGATCTGGCGCGCCGACGACGAACTCCTGGCCCGGCCGGTGGCGGTCAAGCTGCCCCTGGGCGCCCAGGTCGTCTGGCGCGAGGCCCGCATGGCGGCCAAGCTCTCCCACCCCAACATCGCGGCCGTCCACGACTACCGTGAGGCGGTCCGTCCGGACGGGACGGTCGCGCCCTTCGTGGTGATGGAGTTGCTGGCCGGCGAGAGTGTGGCGGCCCGGCTCGAACGCGAGGCGATCGAACTGCCCGAAGCCGCCCGCATCGGGGCCGCGGTGGCCGACGCGCTGGCCGCGGCCCACGCCAACGGCGTCGTACACCGAGACATCAAGCCCGGCAACGTCATGCTCACCCCCAACGGCATCAAGATCCTCGACTTCGGCATCAGCGCGACCGCCGGCGAGCCGGACGACGACGACACCGGCTCGACGTTCGGCACCCCCGCCTACGTCGCCCCGGAACGCCTCGACGGCATGCCGGCCGAACCCGCGACCGACGTGTACGGGCTGGGTGTGCTGCTGTTCGAGATGGTGACGGGCGACCCGCCCTACCCGGTGGACACGTGGGAGGAACTGGCCGCGGCCCGGGCCACCGGCCCCCGCGAGCTGCCCGCCCAGCTGCCGCCCCGGTTCCGCGACATCGTCGGGCGCTGCCTGGCCGAACTGCCCGAGGAACGCCCCGGCGCCGACGAGATCCGCTTCGACCTGACCGCACTGTGGCTCAAGGACGACTCCACGGCTCCCGCCCCCGCCAACCGCCCGAGCGGCGCCCACCCGATGAACGGCACGGGCGCCCACCAGGGAACCGCACCGCTCCGCCCGACGGGCGCCCGTTCCACTACTCCCGACCTCCCGTCCCGCGCGGGCGGACGCGCCTACACCCCCGGCCGGGCGGCGGCCGCGACGGTCGCGCTGACTCCCTCGCCGACCCGGCGCTGGGTGCTCGGCGCCGCGGTGGTGGCCCTGATCGCCGCGGCCGGTGGCGCACTGGTCGCCATCAACTGGCCCCGCGAGGGCGACGAGACCGCCGCCCCCGAGCCCCCGCCGCCCGCGGTCATAGTCTCGCCGTCGGCCGCGCCCCTGCGCACTCCCGTCAGCCCCCGGACAACCACGCCGTCGTCGTTCTCCCCCACCCCGAAGCCGGCCCCCACGCTCGACTTCGACGACGCGGTGAGCCGCTTCCGCAGCGCGGTCGAGGGCGCCGACATCCGCTCCGACGTGCAGACCGACCTGCTCAACCTGCTGCAGCCCCTGAACAACCCGGACGCCGACAACATCGACAGCCGGATCGACGCCCTGCGCCGCAAAGTCAACGACCGCGCCGGTGAGGGCAGCCTGTCGTCGTCCCAGGCATCCCAGCTGCGCTCCCGCTTGGCCGACTTGGACCGAGCCGCCGGCATGTGACCCGGCCCGCCACAACCCACCGCCGAGCCGCCACGCCAAGACACGCCCAACACGCCCAACACAGGGGCCCGCCCTCCACCGGGGGTCCCCCGCCACCAGCAATTATCCCAGGATCGGCCGATCTAGGGAGCCCCACCATGGCCGTGCTGTGGACAGTCCAGAATTGTGGATAACTCTCAGGCCGAACCGCGGATCACCAGGCTTGTCGGGAGCACGATCTCGCTGTCGCCGATCTCGTCGCCGTCGATCTTGGCGAGCAGCAGGCGCACCATCTCGCGGCCCATCTCGGCGATGGGCTGGTCGACGCTGGTCAGCGGCGGATCGGTGTGCCGGGCGATCACCGAGTCGTCGAAGCCGATCACGGCGACGTCGTCGGGGACGCGGCGCCCGTGCTGGCGCAGCACCTGCAGCGCACCCGCGGCCATCATGTCGGAGGCGGCGAAGACGGCGTCGAGGTCGGGGTACTGCTCGATCAGCCGCCACATGGCCGCCGCGCCCGACTCCTCGCTGAAGTCGCCGAACGCGACCGGACCGTCGCCGACCACGTCGCGGTAGCCCTCGAGGCGGGCGATGCCGGCCGCCATGTCGAGCGGCCCGGTGATCGCGGCGATGCGGCGGCGCCCCTGCGACCACAGGTAGGAGACGGCCTCGCGCGCGCCGGCCCGGTTGTCCGCGTCGACGTAGGTGCCCCTTTCCGCGTACGTGGGACGCCCGGCCCGGACGGTGGCGACTCCCCGCTCCTCGAGCACCGCCGGCAGCGGGTCGTCCCCGTGCAGCGAGAGCAGGAGCGCGCCGTCGACGTGCTGACGGGTCAGGTAGCCCTCCAACCGGCGGCGCTCCTCCGGCGCCTGCGCGATCATGAGGACCATCTGGAGGTTGCGGGCCACGAGCACCGAGGAGATCGACTGCACGATGCGCCCGAAGAACGGCTCGGCGAAGAACCGCTCGCCCGACTCGAAGATCACCAGGGCGATCGAGTCGGTCCGCTGGGTGACCAGGGTGCGGGCGGCCCGGTTGGGCACGTAGCCGAGCTCCTGGATGGCGTCTTCGACGGCCTGCCGCGCCCGCGGGCTGACCTGGGCCGAGCCGTTCACCACCCGGGACACGGTGCCCCGACCGACGCCGGCACGCACGGCGACCTCTTCGAGGGTCGGTCGCCCGCTGGCCCGATTCCGCTCCGTAGTCATCCCATGCCACCTCCCCAGCGCGATCGGAGGACGCGCCCGACACAAGGTACCTGCCCGGCGCTCCTCAGAACATGATCAGGTGGACTGCGGGCGCGGGCCGCCGCCGGCTCCGGCACCACCGGGGGTCACGGAGAGCGTCCGGCCACGCTCCGGGTCGCGTCACTTCTCTGAGTCGAGTTGGCGACAGAATCGTCACTCTCGATCTTCCTGGCGGGCATTTTCCCAGCTCAGCCCCTTACACACGGTGACGAAGATCGAATTGACCGGTATGCGTGAGCCCGGTCTACGCTGCGCCTCGGCTTGGCGGTCGTCGAGGAGGACACGGGCCATGAGTGGTATCACCGGTGGGGTCCTGGTGAGCTACGGCGGGCAGCGCTGGGCGCTGCGGCCGGGCGATTCCCTGACGATCGGCCGCGGCCAGGACTGCGACCTGCGGCTCGCGCCCGACGAGATCTCGCGGCACGCGTGCCTGCTGCGCGTCGGGTCCGACATGGTGGTCGTCCTCAACCAGTCGGAGCAGAAGCCGCTGGCGATCCGGCCCCCGGCCGGCGAGGACGAGCGCGTCGCCCCGGGCAAGGCCGGCACCTCGGTGGGCCGTCCCGTCTTCGACGTGGTGTTCGCCGGGCGCGACGACGAGCCGGTGAGCGTCCGGGTCGACGCCGGTGGCCTGCTCCACCCGGCGCCGGTGGTCCCCGACCCGCGCGAGCCACCGACCCGTGGCGCCGAGGACCGCGACCTGGTCGGCCATCGCGCGCTGAGCCTCGGCGGGCGCCGGGCCGGACGGGACAAGGCAGCATTGCTCACCCCGTCCCAGCGGCGGGCGCTGATCGCCCTCTGCGAGCCGCTGCTGACGCGCAACGGCGACGACGCCCGGCCGCGGACCACCGGCGAGATCGCGGCCCGGCTCGGGCTCACCCACGACTACGCCCGCAACGTCGTCAAGGAGGTCCGGGAACGGTTGTCGGCGGCCGGAGTGCCGGGGCTGCTGTCACCGGACGTACGGGTCGATCTGCGGCTCGCGCTCGCCCGATGGGCCGTGGAGTACGGCGCGGTCACCCGGGCCGATCTCGGCGATCTGCCGCCACGGAGGCTGGGATGACCGAGCCGGATGGTCCACGACTGGGACGAGCCGGCCGGCCTCAGCTCGTGGGAGGGTGCCCAGTATTTCGGCCAGGGCAACGAGTCGTCCGGGCAGCGCTACGAGGTCCGGCTGAGCGTGGTTCCGATGAGCGCGGCCACAGACTTCCACGAGGGGCGCAGCGACCAGTACGGCGTGGAGCCGGCCGAACTGGGAGCGGTCCTCGACACCGTGCTGGTCGACCGCGTGGACGGCGAGGCCCCGACCACCTGCACCGGCCGCTAGCGACTCTTGAAAGCGCGGAGCTGCGGTGTGGACAGTGCGATCAGGCCGGTCGCCAGCAGAGCGGTGACGCCGCCCAGGGTCAGGGCCGCGCCGCCCGAGGTGGCCGCCGCGACCAGTCCCGAGCGCAGGATGCCGATCTGGGGGCCCGCCACGCCCACGATGTGTTCCAGGGAGGAGATACGGCCGCGGTAGCCGGGCGGGGTCACGGTCTGGATCACCGTGCCCCGCGACACCACGGCCCAGGTGTCGGCCCCACCGGCCAGGGCCAGCAACGCCAGGACCAGCAGCAGGCTGCCCGTCACCCCGGCCAGGCCCAGGGCGACGGCCCAGATCGCGCCACAGATCAGCAGCAGGCGGCCGGGACGGGTCTGCCGGGTGGCGAAGCCGGAGAGGATCGAGGCGGCGACACCGCCGACCGCGACCGCGGTGGTGAACAGGCCCACGATCTCGGCCCGGCCGCCGAACCTCTCGGTGTTGAGCACCAGGAACAGGCCCACCGGCATTGCGAGCACGGTGGCGGCCAGGTCGGCCAGCAGCGCGCCGCGCACGGTGGGGGTCCGCACCGCGTACGAGAGACCGGCCGCGACCGCCCGCCAGCCGGGCGCGCCGGAGTCGGCCGGCCCGCCGGAGGGCAGCCCGGCCAGCCCGGCCAGCGCCGCCACGAAGGTGAGGGTGTCGAACGCGAGGCACCAGCCGACCCCGGCGACGGCGGTGAGCCCGCCCGCGAGGGCCGGGCCGAGCAGCATCGCGACCTGGAACGAGAGCCCGTTGAGGGCCAGCCCCGCGGCCAGGCGGTCCCCGGTCAGAAGGGCGGGCACGAAGGTCTGGCGGGCCGGGCCGACCAGGGCCGACAGCGATGACTGAACGGCGACCAGCAGGAGCATGGCCGGCACGCCCCCGGCATCGGTGAAGGCGACGACCGTCATGGCGGCGGTCACCACGATCTCGGCCGCGGTGCAGTTCAGGGCGAGGCGGCGCCGGTCGACGTGGTCGGTGAACCCGCTGCCGGCCAGGGCCAGCACGATCAGCGGCACCGCGGTGACCAGCCCCACGAGGCCGAGGGCGGCGGCGCTGTGCGTGCGGTCGTAGATGTAGAAGGTGACGGCGAAGGCCCCGAACTGTCCGCCGAGCCCGGAGGCGGTCGTCCCCAGCCAGAGACGGCGAAACGTGCGGTTCTCGCGCAACGGCCGCAGGTCGGTCAGGACCCTCACGGCAGCTGGGAACGCAGGCGCTCGGCGAAGGGACGGGCCTCCAGCAGCGCGCGGAGGTCGGCGGTGACCTGGCTGAGGGCGTACGGGAGCTCGGAATCCAACTGCCGCACGGTGGCCTCGGTCGCCCTCCACTCGTCGACGAGGAACGGCATGATCTCGCGGGCGCGGGCCGACAGAGCGATTTCCCGCGTACGGGCGTCAGCTCCGACGGCGCTCTCGGCGAACCCGGCTCTGATCATGGCGGCGGCGGTCTGGCTCATGGCCGAGTGCGACACGCCGCGGCGCTGGGCGAGCTGCCGGATGGTCATCGGCCCGAACCGGTGCAGGGCGATGAGCGGCCCGACGAACCGGGTGCGCATGCCCTCGATGCCGGCGTCGGTGTAGAGCGCCGCGATGTCCTGGTCGAGCTCGGCCAGCAGCGCGTGCAGGTCGCTCCAGTGGTTGCTGTCGAGAAGGTCCACCGGAAAAATGTAACAGCGCTTATAGAATTTCGGTGACCCGAGGCAGCTCGACCACGACGGTGACGCCCCGGCCCGGCTCGCTCTCGATGCGGATCGATCCGCCGTGGCTGTCGACGATCGCCTTGACGATGCTCAGCCCCAGGCCGGCGCCCTGCACCTCGCGGCGTTCGGCGTCGGCCGAGCGGCGGAAGGGCGCGAGCACCCGCTGCTGGTCCTCCGCGCTCATCCCGATCCCGGTGTCCCGCACGACCAGCCGCGCCATGTCACCCGAGGCCGTCGCGCCCACGGTGATGCCGCCACTGGTGGTGAACTTGACCGCGTTGAGCACGAGGCGTTCGAGCACCTGGATGAGCCGGGCCTCGTCCGCCTCGACCAGCACGGGCTCGGGCGCCTCGGCGGTGATCTCGAGGCCCCGGGAGTGGGCCAGTGTGCTGTTGCGGACGACCGCGGCCCGGGAGAGCTCCGCGATGTCCATCACCCGCTTCGAGAGGCGGAGCTCGGCCTGCGCGGCCAGCAGCATGTCGTCGACCAGCGCCATCAGCCGGTCGGAGTTGCGCCGGATGCGGGTCAGGAACTCCTCGCCCGTGCCCGGCTCGAGGCCGTCCTCGGCCAGCATCTCCAGATAACCGTTGATCGAGGTCAGGGGCGTACGGAGCTCGTGGGTGACCCGCGAGATGAACTCGTCCTTGATCCGGTCGGCGTCACGCAGCCGCTCGTTGGCCGCGTCCAGCCCGCGGGCGTACTGGCGCAGTTCGAGCTGGGCCATGACGTGCCGGGCCAGCGTCCGCAGCCCCTGGCTCTCGGCCGGGGTGAGCAGGCGCGGCTCGTGGTCGATGACGCACAGGCTGCCCAGCGGCTCGCCGGTCGAGCTGATCAGCGGGGCGCCGGCGTAGAAGACGATGTTGGCGTCGCCGGTGACCAGCGGGTTGTCGCGGAAACGGGGGTCGAGGCGGGCGTCCGGCACCTGCATGACCTCGTCGGAATACATGGCGTGAGTGCAGAACGAGTGCTCGCGCGAGACCTCGCAGACCTCGATGCCGACCTGCGCCTTGTGCCACTGGCGGTCGGCGTCGATCAGCGAGACCGCGGCGATCGGGGTGCGGCAGAGCTGGGCGGCGAGCACGGCGATGTCGTCGAAGTCGCTCTCGGGCGCCGTGTCGAGCACGCGGTAGTTGCGCAGGGCGGCCAGACGCCGCTCCTCGGCGGCGCGCTCCGCGACCAGTGTGTCCGACATATCCCGTGTCCTTCACAAGTGAAAGGGCTACATCCCGTCACGGGTGAACGGTCGGCTGACCGGCGCCGGGGCTGAGCAATGGGCCGGGTGCAGGGCGGTGATCAGGAGTTGCCTCGCCGGTGCTCGAAGATCAGGTACGTTTCCGTGCCGGCGATCAGGCGGGTGCCGCTGAGGCGCTCGGTGATCACTTCGCGGAGGTCCTCGACATCGACCGTCGCGACGTGCAGAAGGAAATCGTACGAGCCGGAGACGAAGTACACGTCGCGAACGGCGGGAATGCCGGCCAGCGACTCGGCGAACTTGCCGATCGCGTCGCGCGACTCCGAGCGGATGCGCACCGCGATCATCGCCTGGATGGGACGGCCGATCCAGGCCGGGTCGACGTCGGCGTGGAAACCACGGATCGCGCCGATCTCGCGCAGCCTCCGGATGCGGGTGAGGCAGGTGCTCGGCGCGATGCCGACGCGCTCGGCGAGGGCGTTGTTGGGCATGCGGCCGTCGACCTCGAGCAGCGCCAGCAGCTCACGGTCGGTGTGATCAAGAGCTCGAAGATCCTTCGGTACGTCGGTCAATTCGCCCCCACTGCTGGCATCTTCTTCTGTTCACATCGTCTGCACAGAATCTTATGCGGTCGCATTGCGTTCAAACAGCACATCGTTTCACGCTGATGTCAACGACGAAGGGATGACGTCATGCACATCGGTGTGCCGGCAGAGATCAAGAACCACGAGTACCGGGTCGCGATCACCCCCGCGGGTGTCGCCGAGTTCGTGCGCCGCGGCCACGACGTGCTCATCCAGGCCGGCGCGGGCGTCGGCTCGGCCATCACCGACCAGGACTTCATCGCCGCCGGCGCCGAGATCGTGCAGGACGTCGACACCGTCTGGCGCCGCGCCGACCTGCTGCTCAAGGTCAAGGAGCCGATCGCCGCCGAGTACCACCGGCTGCGCGCGGGCCAGGTGCTGTTCACCTACCTGCACCTCGCGGCCGACGCCGACGGCACCAAGGCCCTGCTCGCCAGCGGCACCACCGCCATCGCGTACGAGACGGTGCAGCTCGCCGACGGGTCGCTGCCCCTGCTGGCCCCGATGAGCGAGGTCGCCGGACGGCTCGCCCCGCAGGTCGGTGCGTACAGCCTCATGCGCAACTCGGGCGGCCGCGGCGTGCTCCCCGGCGGGGTTCCGGGCGTCAGCCCGGCCAAGGTCGTCGTCATCGGCGGCGGCGTCTCCGGCGTCAACGCGGCCACCATCGCGCTCGGCATGGGCGCCGACGTCACCGTCCTCGACCTGAACATCGCGCGGCTGCGCCAGATCGACGCCCAGTTCGGCGGCCGGGTCAAGACGCTGGTCTCGTCCTCGTACGCCATCGAGCAGCAGGTGATCGAGGCCGACATGGTGATCGGCGCGGTGCTCGTGCCCGGCGCCAAGGCCCCCACGCTGGTGTCGAACGAGCTCGTGAAGCGGATGAAGCCGGGCGCGGTGCTCGTCGACATCGCGATCGACCAGGGCGGCTGCTTCGAGGACTCGCGCCCCACCACCCACGAGAACCCGGTCTACAAGGTGCACGAGTCGGTGTTCTACTGCGTGGCCAACATGCCCGGGGCGGTACCCAACACCTCCACGTACGCCCTGACCAACGCCACCCTTCCGTACGCGCTGCGCCTGGCCGACCTGGGCTGGAAGGACGCGCTGCGCGCCGACGCCGCCCTGGCCGCCGGCCTGAGCGTGCACGACGGCCAGCTGACCAACGCGTCGGTCGGCGCCGCGCTGGGCCTCCCTTCGGTCGAGATCGACTCCGTTCTCGCCTGACCCAGCACGGTGGAGGGCCGCCCCGGCGTCGGGGCGGCCCTTTGACGTCTTCTTCTACAGGTGCCGCTGGATCTGCGTCAGGTCCGCAGCACTGAGCCGGTCGGAGCTCGTGTTGCGCTGGTGCCAGAACGGGTAGCGCAGCGGCTCGCCGCTCACGTCGTCGAGCGCCTTGACCTCGTCCGCGGTCAGCTCCAGATCGGCCGCGGCCAGGTTGTCGCGCAGCTGGTCGGGCGTGCGCGCCCCCACGATCAGCGAGGTCACGCCCGGCTTCTGCGCGATGTAGGCGAGCGACACCTGCGCCGCCGACACCCCGTGCGATTCCCCGATCTTCACGGCGACCTCGATGGTGTCGTACAGCTTGTCCTCGTCGGCGATCGGCGGCTCGCTCCACTCGGAGAGGTGCCGGCTGCCTTCCGGGGCGGTCACCCCGCGCCGGTACTTGCCCGAGGTCAGGCCACCCGCGAGCGGGCTCCAGACCAGGATGCCGACCCCTTGGTCGACCGCGGCCGGCACGATCTCGGCCTCAATGTCCCGCGAGACCAGCGAGTAGAACACCTGCGTGCTGGCGAAGCGCTCGATCTGCCGCGCGTCGGAGATGCCGAGCGCCTTGACCATCTGCCAGGCCGCATAGTTGGAGCAGCCGATGTAGCGCACCTTGCCGCTACGAACAAGATCGTCAAGCGCGGTCAGCGTCTCTTCCAGCGGAGTGTGCCCGTCCCACTCGTGCACCTGGAACAGGTCGATGTAGTCGGTGCCGAGCCGCCGCAGGCTGGCCTCCGCGCCCCGGATGATGTGGTGCCGCGACAGACCGGCGTCGTTCTGCCCGTCCCCCATCGGCATCCGCACCTTGGTCGCGATCAGCACGTCGTCGCGCGAGTCACCCAGGGCCTCGCCCAGAATCTCCTCACTGAGCCCCGCCGAGTAGACATCAGCGGTGTCGATGAGGTTGACCCCAGCATCCTTGGCGATCGCGATCTGCTCCCGCGCCCCCGCCACATCGATCTTGCCAACCGGAGAAGCCCACCCGGTGCCGCCGAACCCCATGGTGCCCAGAGTGAACGTAGAGACCCTCAGGCCGGTGCGGCCGAGCTGCCGGTACTGCATCGTCATTCCCTCTTTCTCAACCCATCGGAAGCGCTTCGACCAGCCTTACCCGCCCACTCGCAACTGTCCACCGGAACGGTCCGGGCTCAATGTGATCTTGAACTGGCACCACACGACAAACCTACGAATCTAACTCTCCAAGGGCACATATCACTAAATCTGTCATATATAGGACACTACGGTCACTGTCACGACGCCCGAACGTTGGCCAGACGCCGCCATCAATCCGAACCCATAGGAACCAGCTGTGTCACCGAAGATGCACACCAACGGCGCCCTACCCACCTCGCCGATCGATCGTCGCTTGGACAGGCGGCACGCGGACTGCTCCAACAACATCACCTGCCCCGCGGTCTTCCGGCTGCAGGACGGCAACTTCGCGATCATCGGCACCAACCGCACCGACGAACTCCAAAATCATCTTCCGCCCGGCTCCGGCGTGGCCGACTACGAGCGCATTGTTGTCATCCCCAAGGCAGTCATGCTTGCTGCGGTGAGAACTCTCTTGTGGAGCCTGTTCGCGGCCGCGGTAGCACTATCACTGTTCACGGTACTGCTGTCGCCCATGGCACGGGGAAGCCACATGCCGACGACCCAGTGGCACCACTCACGCCCTTGAACCGGAGCCCTCATCGTCGCCTACCGGGATTCACTCATTGAGGCCGGCTGTGGTGCGCCGGGCAACCATGCTTCATGAGGAGAATTCACCGGACTGGATGGCAGCGTCGGGCTCTCACACTTGTTGCGGCGGCCGGACTCGGCGGCTTCCTTGCATTGATCGTCACGTCGCCCCGACTGCTGGGTTCACTGATCGGCCGGTCTGAGGACTGGCACCAGCTCTCCGAGGTCGGACAGGCATATGGCGGGATCTCCGCCATCCTGTCCGGCCTCGCATTCTGCGGCATCGCCGGTTCTCTGCTGCTGCAGTGGCGCCAGGTACGGCTCACGCAGACGATGGTGTTACGGCAACGCCACTTCGAGCTGTCGATGATCGCGATCGACGACCCCCGCATGGCTGTCCCGCTTCAAGCTGGGAAGCCGGACGTCGAGGCCCGCCGCCTGATGGTCCTCAACCAGTGGGTCGCCTACTGGTCGACGCTGTGGGAGATCGGGAACATCGACCCGCCCACGCTCCGGTCCCTCTTCGACGGTGTCTTCCGGGAGGACCTGGCCATGGACTGGTGGTCGGTCGAGGGTGCGAACTGGTTTGCGAGCCCGCGTCTCACCAAGCGCCAGCAGCACTTCCTCACGATTGCGAGCGAGGCCTACCAAGCAAGGCTGGTGTCGAGGCCGGCGAAAACGACTGCCGTCCCCGCCCCGGCGCGGCAGCCGGTCGACCTGGAGTTTGCGGTGCGGAGCCGGTTCCTGTCGTTCCGGGTCAAGCTCGTGTCGCCGGGACGCTCGGCCCCCGTTCTTCCCGGACGGATGCGATCTAGAAGCCGTGGGAGTAGACCCAGGGGATGACGCCATTGATGCCTGTCGTGCTGGTGGCCGCTATGGGGCTTGCGCCCCTGCCGGGTGGTGGGGTGCGCCGGGAGCTCCTGGGGTTGATCAGCAGTACCTGCCGGCGTCGAAGTCGGGGCTGCTGACGTCTCGTACGGCGGTCAGCAAGGTCTGGGCCACCGTGCAGCGTCAAGGTGGTCTTGGGGAAATCTTCTACCCGACCATCGGCGAGCCCGGCGCGCGAGCCCTGGAGTTCGTGGTGACGGGCCGGGGTGGGGTGGCGGCGGCGCGGAAGGTGAGCACCGAGCGGGTTGACGGGCTGCGGTTCCGGCAGGTCTTCGACGGGGACGGGTGGCGGTTGACGGCCGACTACGTCACCGATCCGGCGCGGTCGACGGTGCTGGTCGACCTGGCGTTCGGTGGGGGTGGTGGGCACGGGCTCTACGCCGTCTATGACCCGGCTCTTGGGAACTCGCGTGGCGGCGATGCGGGGCGCAGCGTCGACGGTGGGCTGGTGGCGTCGGACGGCGGGGTGGCCAGTGCGCTGGTGGGAAACTTCGCGGGCACGTCCAGTGGGTTCGCGGGGGTCAGCGACGGCCGTACGGATCTGCGGGACGGGCGGATGGACTGGCACTACCGGTCGGCGGCGGCCGGGAGTCTGGTGCAGACCGCCGAGCTGCGGACGAAGCACACGACGCTGGCCCTCTCGTTCGGCGGTGGCGAGGCCGAAGCGCTGGCCACGGCACGGGCCTCGTTGCGGGACGGCTTCGGGAAGGTCGCGGGCGATTACACGTACGGATGGAAGGGTTATCTGGCCGGGCTGAGCGAGCCGCCGCATGGGCTGACCGGCGCGCAACGGCGGCTCTGGACCACGTCGGCGCTGGTGCTCGCGGCGGCTGAGGACAAGACACATCCGGGTGCGTACGTGGCGGCGCCGGCCTCGCCGTGGGCATTCGGCACGGATGACCCGTCGGGGCCCTATCACCTGGTGTGGTCGCGTGACCTCTACCAGATCGCGACCGGGGCTGCTGGCCGCCGGTGATCGGGCGGGGGCGGAACGGGCGCTGCAGTTCCTGTTCGAGGTGCAGCAGAAGCCGGACGGCTCGTTCCCGCAGAACTCGCGCGTGGACGGAACGCCCGTCTGGGAGGGTCTGCAGCTGGACGAGGTGGCGTTGCCGATCGTGCTCGCCTATCAGCTCGGCGACGGCGGACATTGGAGCGGTGTCAGGAAAGCGGCGGACTTCCTGGTGGCGTATCCGCAAGCGCCGTTCACGCCGCAGGAACGCTGGGAGAACCAGTCGGGCTACTCCCCCAACACCATCGCCACCGCCGTCGCCGGGCTCGTCTGCGCGGCGGAGCTGGCGGTCAGGAACGGCGACACCGCCTCGGCGCGGCGCTATCTCACGACCGCCGACGCGTGGCGGGCGGCACTGAAGTCGTGGACCGTCACGACCAACGGGCCCTATTCGAGCCGGCCCTACTTCCTGCGGCTGACCAAGGACGGCAAGCCGGACGCGGGCACCACCTACGACATCGGGGACAGCGGGCCGACCGGTGTCGATCAGCGCCGCGTGGTCGATCCGAGCTTCCTCGACCTCGTACGGCTGGGGGTCCTGAAGGCCTCGGACCCGGACGTCGTGAACACGCTGTCGGTCGTGGACGCGCAGCTGGGGGTGCGGACGCCGAACGGGTTCTTCTGGCATCGGGCGTCGTTCGACGGCTTCGGCGAGAAGCTGGACGGCAGCCAGTGGGAGTACAACCTGCCCGGCGGGTCGCTGCTGACCCGCGGCCGGGCGTGGCCGCTGCTGAGTGGGGAGCGCGGCGAGTACGACATCGCGGCCGGAGACTTCGCGGCTGCCCGCCGGAACCTGGCCGCGATGGCTCGGGCCGCCGGGCCCGGGGGCATGCTTCCGGAGCAGGTGTGGGACCGCCAGGGGCCGGGTGCGCCGGGCACGCCGACCTTCTCGGCGACTCCGCTGACGTGGGCCCACGCCCAGTACCTGCGGCTGGCCCGCAACCTGGATGAGCGGCGGATCACCGAGCAGCCGGCGGCGGTCGCGGAGCGCTACCTGGACTGACACGCCCGCCGCGCACGTCGGCTCGGGCGTGTCAGCAGGCGGCGCCGGGCGTGTCAGGAAGCGGCGCCCGGGCGTGTCAGCAAGCGGTGCCGGGCGTGTCAGCAGTCGGCGCCGACTCGTACTTCCGCGCGTTCCTCACGGCCGTGGGCTCGGACGATCAAGTTGACGCACATGGGCTTCGGCACGTGGTAGCCGCCGGGAAAGGCCAGCCAGCCGGCGGCGCTCGGACAGGCCGGGACGGTGATCGTCGTGGCTTCCGGGCCGGGGCTGCCCCAGCCGATCGTCACGTCCTCGGTGGTGGCCGTCAGTTCGACCTCGGTGCCGGCCCGGACGAGCAGGCCGGTCTTGGCGAACAGGCGGCCCGGCTCTCCCGACCCGGCCGTCTGGAGCCGGCCGGTGGGCAGGGCGACCGCGTCGAGGACGAGGCGGTAGCTGTTGTCGGGCGGCCGTCCGCCGATGTCGTGTGCGCAGTCCACGCGGGTGCCCCCTGTCCCGCTTCCGGGCGTGCCGCCTGACCCGCGCCCGGGCGTTGCGCTCGCCCCGCTCCCGGGCGTGTCGGCCGGCGCGCTCGACCCGCTCCCGCGCGTGTCGGCCGACGCGCTCGACCCGTTTCCGGGTGTGTCGTCGGCTCCGGAGCAGCCGGCCAGCAGCAGGGCGCCCACCAGCGCCGCAACCATCCTCATGTTCGGGAAGACACCGCGCCGCTTGATCTAGTTCCCCTTCTCGAGGATGTCCTTGAGGCGGGCCAGGTCGGCCGTCACCGCCCCGGTGTCCCGCGCGAACGCCTCGTCCGACGTGCCCGGCGGGCGGCGCACCGAGAAGACGATCTCAGAGCCTTCCCCGTACGGGACCACGCGCACCGGATTGAGAACCTGCTCCCCGGTCTCCAGCGTCACGACGTGGTCGAGCACCCCGAACCCGTTCTTCGGAGCGAAGTCCACCTTCACGCGGCCCAGGACGTCCGACTGGACATACCAGGAACCGTCGACCTGCTCGACCGAACTGCCCAGCCCGGGCGCCCAGGTCGTCAGGTGGGCGGGGTTCGAGACGTACGCGTAAACGTCGTTGACCGGCCGATCGATGCGCTCGGCCACGTGCGCGGTATCCGTCGTCATGCCCCCGATCATTCCTTCTCAGGAGAAATGCCGCAGCCCGGGCCACATCTGATTCCACGGAGCGGGGAGCTGCCGGCAGACGTACGGGAAAGCCTCGGTCTCCTCGTTGCCGACGCCGGAGTTGTTGGAGAGGCGGCCGCCCCGCTCGCACCCGCCGAAGGTGGCGTCGACCTCACCGCTCGGCGCCTGCGAGACCGCCACGGCGATGGTCCTGTCGTCCGGCGGCGGGCCGAAGTTGGCCAGCTCGTTGTGGCCGCTGTAGACGTCCCGTACGCCGTAGCGGTCGGCGGTGCCATCATTCGGTTGTCCACAGAGGCTTCCGGCGGGGTTCGTGAGGGTCGGATTCGGCGCCTCGGCGGGACACCGAGACAGGCGACAACTCGACTGGCGATGAAGAACAGGGGTCGGGCGGTTGAGCAGGTTCGTGAGGGCACGCTCCTACCGCGATCACGGCTGAGCAGGTCGGCCCGAGCACGGACCGGCCGCCACCGCGACGAAGCGAGACGGTCCGGGCGCGGTCCACCGGTGATCGCGGCTGAGCCTGTCGGCCACGGGGAACGCTGTCAGGCGGCCAGGCGGAACAGCTCGGCGTGACGTTGCCGGGCGGGGACCCGCAAGGTGCGGAGACTGCGCAGCACCTCGTTGGTCATCGGGGCCGGGCCGCATACGTACACGTCGCGCTCGGTTATGTCGGGGACCAAGGCGAGCAGGTTGTCGGGACTGAACGGCTGGTTGCCCTCGGTGGTGCGGCCGGTCAGCAGGTGCAGGCGGGCGTTCCGCAGGCGGGCCAGGTTGCGGAGCTCGCCCAGGAGCACGGCGTCGGCGGGGGTGCGTACGCGATAAAGCACCACGATGTCACCGGCCAGCGTCTCGTCCTCGAAGAGCGCGCGGATCGGAGTGACGCCGATGCCACCGGCGATCAGCAGCGTGTCCTGGCGGGTGCGGGCGGCGGCGGTGAAGGCACCGTACGGGCCCTCGGCGAACACCCGCGTGCCGACCGGGAGCTCGCGCAGGCCCGCGCTCGTACGGCCGATCGCCTTTGCGGTCAGTCGCAGCGAGTGACCGTCGGGGGCGGCCGACAGCGACCACGGGTTGACCTGCCACCAGCGGTTGTGCCCGGGGAACCGCCACAGGAAGAACTGGCCGGCGCGGGCGTGCAGCTTGTGCAGGTTACGGCCGGTGATGTGCACCGAGACCACGTCGTCGGATTCGGCGATCACCGCGGCCACTCGCAGACGGTGGCGCAGGTTTCGCGCGAGCGGCAGGAACAGGCGGCCGGTGAGCAGCGCGCCGATGGCGAAGGTCCACAGGCCCCACCAGTACGCCTGGGTGAAGTTGTTGGTCTTGAAGGCGCTCCCCTCGTAGACCTGATGGATCACGCCGAGCACCACCACGATGTAGACGAGGAGGTGGATCGTGTGCCAGGCCTCGTACGAGAAACGCCGGCGCGCCGCCCGCACCGAAGTCACCGCGATGATCCCGACCAGCACGGCGGCGATCATGCCGAGCAGCACGGGCATCTGCTTGGCCAGGTTGGGGATCTCGCTCAGGAACGGGATCTTGTCGAATTGCGAGTAGCCCAGCATCACGAATGTCGGATGCAGCAGCACCAGCCAGAAGATGGTGAAGCCGGTCCAGCGGTGCCAGGCGGTGAGCCGGTCCATGCCGAGACGGCGGTCCAGGAAGGGCAGCCGGGCGATGAGCAGCAGCTGGAGCGCCATCACGAACGCGAGGTGCAGACCGAGAATCCGGCCGATCGACGTGAGCGTGTTGTGGGCCGGGGTCTTCGGGTTCGCCAGCATCAACTCGACAATCGCGAGGTTGAGCAGCAAAAAGACCCAGAGCAGCCCGTACGCGGTCACGGCCTGACCGGTGCGGCGGACGCGCGGTGGGGTTGCGGTGATCATCCGGCCCTCCCCGAGGTGTGAATCTTCTTTAGCGGGCGACCGGGTGATCGCGCAATCACTCACACGACAGGTGGACCCCCTTGGTTCAGGCCCGCCGTGCCGGAGTGGCGCGCCCCGGCGATACTTGCCCCTGCGCCCGGGCAGCCGGGCTGGAGGGAGCAGTAGTGACGCAGCCGGCCAAGCCGACCGACGAGACCCAGCAAATCCCCGCTCCGGCGACGGACGAGCCCACCGAGGCCATCCCCGCTCCGGCGTCGCCTGCTGCTCCCGCCCCGTCCATAGCGGTACCGGCCGGAAGGCCAGCTCAGAAGCCCTCGTCACCGGCTCCCACCACGAGTTCAGATGCCGGTCCGCGGGCGTCCGATCGTCCGGCTTCCGGGGGTACGGATCCACGCCCCGCCGCGGGTACGGTCGGCTCGCCCGACACGCGCCCCGGACCGGACGGCTCGCCGGGCGTGCGCCCCGCTCCGGGCGGCTCACCGGACACGCGTCCGGGACCGGGCGCAGGTCCCATTTCGGCAACGACTTCGGCGGCCGCCGACGATCCTGACCTCACGGCGCCCATCTCCGTTGTTCCCGGCCCGCCGGCACGAGAGGCGCAGACCGCAGCGCCCCCGAAACCGGCCCGGGCCGCGACGCTCGCTGATACACCCGCTCCACGCCCCCGCACGGCGAGAACGTCGACACCGGCCGAGGCTGACCGCCCGACAACACCCGAGCGAAAGTCGAGCGCTGACGGCCCGAGTTCACGGGATTCCGCGGGACCGAGCTCAGCCCGTACCTCAGACCCGCAGGACCCGGATGCCACCAGGGCCATCACTCTGAATCCGGCGAAGGAGGCGGATCGCACCCCACCGGCGACCGCCGAGGGCAAGCCGAAGGCCGGTGAGCAGGCTTCGGACAAGGCGGGATCAGGTGGGGCGGTCGCGGTTCCCGCTGAGCGACCTCCGGCTGATGGGGCTCCGGGTCGGATGCCCGTTCCGGCGCCCAGGCCGCCGGCCACTCCCACCTCGGAAAGCGCTCAGGCCGAACCTCCTCCGACGACCACGCCACCAGGCCGGGCCACGACTCCCCCGGCCTCCACGTCTGCTGGTGGGTCCAGGAGTGGCGGCCCCTCGGCTCGGTCTGGCACCTACGGGAGTCCGGCCCAGGCCCCCGGAACGTACGGAAGCACCGCACCTGCCCAAGGCCGTACGAGCGAAGCGCCGGCCCCAACCCAGGGGAACACGGCACCCCCGTCGCCTGGCACCTACGGCAGCGCTAAACCGGGGTCGCCCGGCCAGGGCCCGAAGGACGATCCGTCGGCGCGGGCGGGGATCTACGGGAGTGCGGCGCCGCAAGCGCGTGCCGGGGCAACGCCGGCGACCTATGGCTCGAAGGCGCCGCCTACGTCTCCTGGAACCTACGGGACTTATGGGAGTGCGGCGCCGGCACAGAGCCGCGGGAGTGGGCAAGCGGGGGTCTACGGGGGTGCGGCCCCGGCCAAGACGAGCGGCACCTACGGCGGCGCTGCGGCGGGCAGCGTTGTCGCCGGAGGGGGCGCGGCGGGCGGCGGAACCGGTGGTTCGGGCGTACGTGGTGCGGCTGCGGATGGCCGGCCTCGGCGTCGGCGGGGGCGGCTTGTCGGCGTACTCGTGGCCGTGGTTCTGCTTCTGGGGCTTGTGGGCGGCGGAGCCGGGGTTCAGCTCACGCGAGCGCTTCCGGTAGCCACTCTGGCCACCACGGTGGCGGCCAGCATGCGGATTCCGGGGGAAGCTCCGTCGCTGCCGTGGCCGGAACAAGGGTCGGCCGAGCTCATGATCGAAGGGCTGGGACGGCTCGGCGGGTCCGGCCGCGAGGATGCGGCGCCCATCGGGAGCGTCGCGAAGGTCATGACCGCGTACGTCATTCTTCGTGATCACCCGCTCAAGGGCGACGAGGAAGGGCCGAGCCTCACCGTGACCGCGGCCGACGTGGCCGACTACAACTCGCGTATCGCCAGCAACCAGTCGCTCGTGCCCGTACAGGTGGGCGAGAAGCTGACCGAGCGTGACGCCATCGAAGCCCTGATGCTGCCGTCGGCCAACAACATCGCTCACCAGCTGGCCATCTGGGACGCGGGGTCGGAGGCGGCGTTCGTCGACAAGATGAACGCGGCGGCGGACGAGCTGGGCATGACCGACACCAAGTACACCGATCCCAGTGGCTATCTGCCGACCACCATCAGTACGGCCTCCGACCAGGTGAAGCTCGGACGGGCCGCGCTCAAGATGGAGGTGTTCGCCGAGATCGTCGCGCTGCCCGACGCGCGGATCCCGGTCGCCGGGAAGATCCGCAACTACAACGACCTGCTCGGTGTGGAGGGGGTCTTCGGCATCAAGACCGGGTCGACCGACGAGGCCGGCGGCAACCTGTTGTTCTCGGCGTACCTCACGGTCGGCGGCCGCAAGCTCACGATTGTCGGGGCCGTGTTCAACCAGCCCGGCCTGCACACGCCGGAGCAGTTGGCCAACGTCAACCGCGAGGTGAAGGCCCTGCTCAAGGCGGTGCGCCAGACCGTGAAGCAGTACACGCTGCTGCCGGCCGATCCGGTGGGCGAGGTCCGCACGGCCTGGGGCGCGACGAGCACGGTCCGGCCCGTGAAGCCGCTCCAGGTGGTCGGCTGGCCCGGCCTGACGGTGCCGGTGAAGGTCACGACCTCGGCGCCGGGCGCGTCGGTGACCGCGGGGCAGGCGGTCGGTTCGGTGCAGGCTTCCGGCGTACGGGTCGACCTGCGCGCCGACTCCGCGACCGGTGACCCGTCGGTCTGGTGGCGCCTGACCCGAACCCCGTAGGAAGGCGCACCCGCACGGCCGGGTAGGCAGCACCCGCACGGGCTGGGAGCGGCCGCCGCCCTCACTGTGACCCGGCGGCAACCAGGGTCGCGGTGAGGGGCTCGAGTGCGGCGATCAGCTCGTCGAGCTCGCCGGGGGTGAGGGCGTCGTACGGCGGGGTGGCCAGCTCGTCGGTCAGGGCCTCGATGCGCTGCTGGGTCTCGCGGCCGGCGTCGGTGAACCGGCCGTCGGCGTCGATGAGCCCGCGCTCGCGCAGCCCGTCCATGACCGCGGCCAGCCGCTGCTCGGGCAGGTGGTGGATGCGCCCGAACGACTCCGCCGGGTAGATGCCGTGGGCCAGCGCGCTGATCACGTGCGCCTCGGTGCCGCCGATGCCCGCCCCGACCAGCGCGGCCACGTGGCCGTCGCCGCGGTGCTCACGCAGCATGGTCGCCGAGTGCCACAGCCGGGCCACCGGGTCGCTCGGCACGGCCAGGGTGCGCATCCCGGCGTACATGACCCGGCCGTTCGTGGGTGCGCTCGTCGCGGCCTTGGTGACCAGGTCGGCGGCGCGCCCCAGGCCGGCCGAGGTGGCCAGTTCGTCGCCCAGGATCCGGCGCAGCGAGGCGGCACTGCCCCGTTCCCGCGCCGCGACGGACGCCTCGGGCGGGATCTTCTCCCACGCGCTCGGGATGTGCCGGGCGGCCTCACCCTCGGCGAAGCTGTAGAAGGCCGCGTGCACGACCTGAGCCGGCACCCACCCCAGCGGCGCGGCCCGGCTGGCGAAGTAGCCGTCCCAGTAGGTGCGGTGCCCGAGCGCGGCCAGCTCCTCGTTGCACTCGTCAGCGAAGAACGTGACCAGACAGATCGGCTCCAGCAGCTCGAACATGCGGCGGGCCAGGCCTGGGCGGTCGATGAACATCGGGCGCTCCCCTCTCAGCGATCCTGCTTGCACGCCCTTCCAACGAACGGCTCACCCCGATTCCGACACCCGCAGCTCCCCGAAAGTGAATCTTGTCAGCCACCCCGCCGCTGCCTCCCGGATACGGCCCGCCAACAGCACCCTGGATATCTGGGTATACAGTTCCGCCCCCACCTCCCCCACCCTCGGCGGTTTCAGGGGGTCGTTGCAACGCGGTCGGTGTTGAGGAGTTTAGCGAGGCGTTCGGCGGGGGTGTCCCAGTCGAGGGTCATGCGGGGGCGGCTGTTGAGTTCGGCCGCGACCGCGGCTAGATGTTCGGGGTCGTGGGCGGCGAGGTCGG
>NZ_JAENHP010000018.1 GCF_016834655.1 Paractinoplanes ovalisporus | reverse complement strand
TTGCCAGGCGCGCGGCGTCGTGGCCACGGTCACTGCCGCCCCTCACGGTCCGTACCTGGTTGCGCGGCTTGCCAGGCGCGCGGCGTCGTGGCCACGGTCACTGCCGCCCCTCACGGTCCGTACCTGGGTGCGCGGCTTGCCAGGCGCGCGGCGTCGTGGTCACGGTCACTGCCGCCCCTCACGGTCCGTACCTGGTTGCGCGGCTTGCCAGGCGCGCGGCGTCGTGGTTGCGGTGACTGCCACCCCGTCAGCTCGGCGCGTGGCGCTCTGCCATCGATTTTGGCTTGCGGTAATGATTTGCAGATCTGAAGCATTTCCAGAACGCCTAAGGAATATCGGCGGATCTATTTTGGCATGATCGAATTGCCATTCTTTCGCCTGGGCGCGGGATAATTGGGCATGGGCCAGATGCAATTGTTCAACGCTTCCCAACTCGCCAAGATGCGCGACCGGACCAAGCGCCGCAACTACTCCCCGGAGGGTGAGGAGTTTCGCCGCGAGCATGCGAGGCACCGAGCGTGGGGGCTGGCCCAACGTCACGCGCTGCGCCTGCGTCAGATCCAGCGAGAACGGGAGCGGGAACAATTCGAGCGCGAAGAGCGAGAGCGCCATCAGCCCGTTGAACAGCAGAAAGCAAAACCAGCAGACAGCTCGCGTGTTAGCAGCGCGCCGAACGCCGACTCGTCCAGGCACCCAGCGGAGCCGAAGCAGAACCCCGCAGCATCACCCAAAGAGCAGCCCCTCGCCACCCGCGCCGCATCCACGCGGCCGACACCGACACCGACACCGACACCGACACCGACACCGACACCGACACCGACACCGACACCGACACCGACAGAGTCTCGAGCGCCTGAGCCTTCAGAGAAAATTACCATTCACCACGACAGAAAAGTAAGCTCCGCCACAATTCACCCCGCCAGGAAAATCGACCAGGCCGAGAAACAAATCCCACCGATCGTCGATTGGCAACAATTCACGCCCCGAAAGAAACACTCGCCCACCAGCCGAGGTGGCAACGCCCAGCCAGGCCACATTCGTTGCTCGCCAAACTCGCCCGGCCACGCTCAAAGCCCGAGCGGCGGCACCCAGCCCAGCCACGACGCCCCGCGCCTGGCAAGCCGCCCAGCCACCCACCCAGCAGCGAGGGCGGCACCCAGCCCAGCCACGACGCCCCGCGCCTGGCAAGCCGCGCAACCACCCACCCAGCAGTCAGAGCGGCAGCCACCGCAACCACGACGCCCCACGCCTGGCAAGCCGCCCAGCCACCACCCCACCGCAAGCGGCGGCACCCAGCCCAGCCACGACGCCGCGCGCCTGGCAAGCCGCGCAACCACCCACCCAGCAGCCAGGGCGGCAGCCACCCGCAACCACGACGCCCCACGCCTGGCAGACCGCCGCCATCACACCTCGCGCAGCGAACTCGACTTCGGATACCGCCTCCGTAGAACTACGCCCTGCACGAAGGAAGGCCAGCCCTCAACAGAAGACGCCCACGCCGTGACAGGACACGGCGTGGGCGTCAGGCGCGGCGGAACGACCTCAGACGAGGACGTCCAGGGCGTGGTACAGGCGCGAAGTAGTGGTGTCGATCTGGGCCAGCCGCGCGGCCGGCAGACCCGACGTGACGGCGACCCGGCGCTCGGCTGCGGCACGGGTCAGCAGCATGCCGACCTGGGTCGACGCGCGGTCGAGGGTGGCCTGGCGGGCCAGCTCGGCGAACGGGTCGTCGACCGCCGTCTCCTCGTTGCTGCGCCGGGAGGTCTTGGCGGTCATCGTGGCCGTGCGCACTGCGGTGGCGGCGTCGCGGGCCAGGCTCTCGGCGTAGGCGGCGGTCGGCTGCACCGGGGCGACGGCGGGCACGGCGGGCTGGGGCACCGGCGTGACGCTCTCGGTGGGCTTCGCCGCGGAGGCGAGGACCGTTGACTGCAGCACCGTCGACTGCAACAGAGGGTGAAGATAGGTGGCCGTCGTACCGACCGCCCGGGGGAACGTGACCGGGTTGACCATGACGCCCCCTCCTCTCGCGACGATTCACAAAACTGGCGTAGTCCCAGCTTAGGGCGTTGCCAAGGGGTTGCCGATCGGGTCAACGGAGGGTGTGGGCGGTCATCCGAAGTCTCACTAAGTGTGACCGAAAAACACTCAAGCCACGCGGTGGTCGTAGATCCACGCCTGCGGGTCGCCCTTGCGATGGACGAGCTTCATCACGAGCGGGAACATCGCGTCCCGGATGACCGCCCCGACCGGGCCGGCCGTCTTCCCGCTGCCGTTGCGCCGGCCGACCGCCACTACCCGCTCCACCCGCCGACGCCGGCGCCGCTCGTACTCCGCGAGCCCGTCCGCGACGGACAAAGCCGGGTAAGAGAGGGAGAGGGAGGAGGCGGCGAAACCAGAAGCGGCGGAGGGCCCAGAGGAGGCGGCGGCGGAGAAACCCGAGGAACCAGAGGTGGCGGCGGAAGCGGGCAGGCAGAGCCCCAACGTCACAGCGTCCTCGAGAGCCATTGACGCCCCCTGACCCGACGAAGGCGCCACCGCATGAGCCGCGTCGCCGATCAGCACGGCCCGCCGCGTGCGCCACACCCGTACGCGCCGGAGGTCGTCGGTGTTCCACGGACCCAGCACCTCGGGCGTGGCCCGGATGATGGCCGCCGCCGGGAATGCGTCGCCCGAGAAGAGCTCGACCAGATGCGCCCGCCAGGACTCGGGCGTGTAGTCACCGGGCCGTACGGGCTGCTTGCGAGGCGGGTTGGCGAACCACCACACCGAGCCGTCGGGCGCCGAGGTCCAACCGAAGAACGCCCGCCGCCCGAACGCCATGTGAACCATGCCGGGCACCGACGCGTCGACCCCTTCGACGGGGCCTGGCGTGAACCCGCCCGCGTTCAGCAACCCCAGGTAGGAGGGGGCCGGGCCGCCGGGGTCGAGCAGTTCCCGCGTACGCGATCTGATCCCGTCCGCCCCGACCAGCAGCTCGCCCTCCGAGACCGTCCCGTCGGCGAACGTCACCGACACCCCGTCCGGCCCCTCGGTGAAGTCGCGCAGCCCTTTCCCGTACGCGATGGGAATGCCTCTCGCCGCGGCGGCCTGCCGCAACGCCGAGTAGAGGTCGGCCCGCCGGATGGTCGTGGTTGTCGTGCCGTCGGCGGTGGGCCCGCCCAGCGGCAGCACCCCGAGCTTGCGGCCGGCGCCGTTGGTCATGGTCAGCGTCGGTGTGGCGAACCCGGCCGCCAGCACGACGGCCGGGTCGAGGTCGAGCGCGCGCAGGGCGGCCAGCCCGTTGACGGCGACGGTGAGGAACGCACCCCGTTCGTCGGCCGCGGCCGCTCGGGCCTCGTAGACGCGGGGTGCCCAGCCGGCCCGGTCGAGGGCGAGCGCGGCGACGGTTCCGGCGATGCCTCCGCCGGCGATGATCACGCGTGGCTTAGTCATAGGATGACTATCCATCTCATGACTAAGAGCCGTCAACCCCTTAGGCTTGATCGGTGGCAACCTCCGAACCGCGGCGCTCGACGCTGGGCATGCTGCTGCTGGCGCTGCTCATGGAGGCGCCCATGCACCCGTACCGGATGCAGCAGATGATCAAGGAGCGGGGCCAGGACCAGCTGGTCAACGTGGCCCAGCGCAACAGCGTCTACCAGGCCCTCGACCGTCTGGTGCGCGACGGACTGGCCCGGGCGGCGAGCACGACCCGCGAGGCCGGCCGCCCCGAACGCACGGTCTACGAGATCACCGACGAGGGCGACGCCACGATGAAGCGCTGGCTCGCGGCCGCGTTGCCCACCCCGGCCCGGGAGTTCCCCGAGTTCCCGGCCGCGCTCGCCTTCATCGCCGCGATGACCCCTTCCCTCGTACGGGATCTGCTCGCGCAGCGCGCCGAGGCCCAGGCGACGAGGGTGGCCGCGATCCGCGAGGCCGCACCGCCCGGCCTGCCCCGCCTGTTCCTGATCGAGGACGAATACCGGGCGGCCATGCTCACGGCCGAGATCGCCTGGCTGCGGGGCGTGGTGGCCGACCTCGACGCGGGCACGCTGACCTGGGACCGCGAGCTGATCGCGACCACGCTGGAGGAGTTCGGCTGAACGAGGCAGGGGCGAGCAAAGGCGGCGAGGCAGGGCGAGAAAAAGCAGAGGCGGGGCAAGAAAGCGACGAGAAAAGCGAGAAGAGCTAGAGGCCTTTGATCAACTCGTCGGCGGCCGCATAAGGATCGATCTCCCCGCCCGCCACCGCGGCCGCGAGTGTGCCCAGCGCGGTGCCCTGACGCAGGTCGCCGATGCGGGCCCGCAGCACGCCGAGCGCGATCGCCTCGACCTCGACGGCGGCCCGGCGCTCACGGCTCGTCACCAGATTGCCCGTACGGGAAAGCCACTCCTGGTGTTTGCCGACCGCCGCCACCACGTCGTCGATGCCCTCGGCCTTGACCGCCGTGGCCCGCACGACCAGCGGACGCCACTCGCCGGGAGCGCGCTCGCCGAGCCCGAGCATGCCCTGGATGTCGCGGTAGGTGGCGTCGGCGCCGGGCCGGTCGGCCTTGTTGATCACGAAGACGTCGGCCACCTCGAGCACGCCCGCCTTGACCGCCTGGATCGCGTCGCCCATGCCCGGCGCGAGCAGCACCAGCGTCGTGTCGGCGAGCGAGGCGATCTCGACCTCGGCCTGGCCCACCCCGACGGTCTCGACCAGGATCACCTCGCAGCCGGCGCCCTCCAGAACGCGTACGGCCTGGGGTGTCGCCGCCGCCAGCCCGCCCAGCTGTCCGCGGCTCGACATCGAACGGATGTAGACGCCGGGGTCGGTGGTGTGGTCCTGCATGCGGATGCGGTCGCCGAGGATCGCCCCGCCCGAGAACGGGCTCGACGGGTCGACCGCGAGCACACCGACCCGCTTGCCCTGGGCCCGCAGCACCCGCACGATCTCGTTGGTGGTGGTCGACTTGCCCACGCCGGGTGAGCCGGTGAGACCGATGACCAGAGCGGTTCCCGCGTACGGGGCGAGGGCCGCGGCCACCTCGGGCAGCGCCGGGTCGCCGTTCTCGACCAGGCTGATCAGCCGGGCCACCGACCGCACGTCACCGTCCCGCGCCTTCGCAACCAGCGCCGCGACGTCGGGCCGGGGTCGCACACCGCGCCCGGTGCGACTGCTCACGCCTGGGCGGCCTTGATGATCAGCGCGTCGCCCTGGCCGCCGCCACCGCACAGGCCCGCCGCGCCATAGACACCGCCCCGGCGCCGCAGCTCGAGCGCCAGCGTCAGCACCAGCCGCGCCCCGGACATGCCGATCGGGTGGCCCAGCGCGATCGCCCCGCCGTTCACGTTGACGATGTCCTCGTCGACCTTGAGCTCGCGCGTCGACTGGATCACGACCTGGGCGAACGCCTCGTTCATCTCGATCAGATCGAGGTCGTCGACGGTCAGCCCGCACTTGTCGAGCGCGTGCTTGATGGCGTTGGCCGGCTGCGACTGCAGCGAGTTGTCGGGCCCGGCGACGTTGCCGTGGGCGGTGATCTCGGCCAGCCAGCGCAGCCCCAGCGCCTCGGCCTTGGCCTTGTTCATCACCACGACCGCGGCCGCGCCGTCCGAGATCGGCGACGAGCTGCCGGCGGTGATCGTGCCGCCGGGGGTGAAGGCCGGCCGCAGCTTGGACAGCGATTCCTGGCTGGCGTCGGGGCGCACGCCCTCGTCGGTGTCGACGATCGGGTCGTCCTCCCGCTGTCCCGCCCGGACCGGCACGATCTCTTCGGCGAAACGGCCCTCCCGCTGGGCGGCGGCGGCCCGCCGGTGGCTGGACGCGGCGAACGAGTCCTGTTCGGCGCGGGTGATGCCCAGGGCCACGCCGCTGCGCTCGGTGGACTCGCCCATCGAGGTGCCGTCCCACGGGTCGATCAGACCGTCGTACGCGGTGTGGTCACGCACCAGCACGTCGCCGAACTTGACGCCCTGCCGCTGGGTCATCAGCAGGTGGGGCGCGTTGGTCATCGACTCCATGCCGCCGGCCACCACGATGTCGAACTCACCGGCCCGGATGAGCTGGTCGGCCAGGGCGATCGCGTCGAGGCCGGAGAGGCACACCTTGTTGACCGTGAGGGCAGGTGTGCTCATCGGAATGCCCGCGGCGACGGCGGCCTGGCGGGCCGTGATCTGACCCGCACCGGCCTGCAGCACCTGGCCCATGATGACGTACTGCACCTGGTCGGGCCGCACCCCGCCCCGGGAGAGAGCAGCCTCGATGGCATAGCCGCCCAGGGTCGTGGCCTGCACGTTCTTCAGGTTGCCGAGCAGGCGGCCCATCGGGGTCCGGGCGCCGCTCACAATCACCGAGCTGGTCACGTCTTCTTTCCGATCTGCCGCCGGGACGAAGGGGGGACTCCTCCGTGGCCTTAACGGCCGTTTAGGTAAGACTATAAGTATGACCGAGACCCGACCTAGTGCCGCCGGACCCGAGAATGTCACATTTGGCGAGGTGACGCTCCTGCGGATTGATCACGTCGGCATCGCCGTGCCCGACCTGGACGACGCCGTGCGGTTCTACGCCGAGACGTTCGGCATGCACTGTGTGCACGAAGAGACCAACGAGGAGCAAGGCGTCCGGGAAGCGATGCTCGCGGTCGGCGACGGCGACGGCCCCCGCCTCCAGTTGCTCGCCCCGGCCCGGCCCGACTCGGCGATCGCCAAGTTCCTCGACCGCAGCGGCCCCGGCCTGCAGCAGCTGGCCTACACGGTGCCCGACGTCGAGGCCGCCTCGGCCGCACTGCGCGCCCGTGGGCTGCGCCTGCTCTACGACACCCCGCGCCGCGGCACGGCCGGCTCACGGATCAACTTCGTGCACCCCAAGGACGCCGGGGGCGTTCTGGTGGAGTTGGTGGAGCCTGCCGGAGTTCGTACGCCTTAAGGATGAATCATCCTGACGTGGAGTCGGAGGCCTGGCAGGATCTCGGGACATAGCGGGCGGCGAGTCCGGCTCCGCCGAGACGATCATCACCGGAACCCCGGATACAGCAGGTGACACCGTGGCGAACCCGGGCAACCGCCCGGGTGACGTCCACCGGCCGAACGGCGGAGCCGCGGGTTGCGGGCCAGCTCAAAGCTGATCTACGTGTCTTTTCCGTAGCCGTTCCGCTCTTGCGTGGCTCGTGCGTCTTCGCCAGGATGGCCCAATGCCCCAGCAGCAGGATCAGAATCTGGCATTCTTCGACACCGCGAACTCCCAGCACGACTTCACTGTTGTACTGCGTGGATATGACCGCGGGCAGGTCGACGCCCACCTCGGGCGCCTGGTCGCCGCGCTCAACCAGTCCGAGCAGGCCCGCGGTGAGGCCGAGCAGCGGATGAACGACGCGCAGCGCCGGCTGCGCCAGGCCGAGCAGCGGCTCAACGCGGTGGAGCAGAAGCTCGCCGACAGCAACAAGCTGCTGGAGGAGAACAACCGGCCGACGCTCTCCGGGCTGGGCACCCGGGTCGAGCAGATCCTGCGGCTGGCCGAGGAACAGGCGAACGACCACCGGAGCGAGGCGAAGCGAGAGTCCGAGGGCATCCTCTCCGCCGCCCGCCTCGAGGCACGGGAGATCACCGACAAGGCGCGCGCCGAGGCGGCCGCGATGAAGGCCACCGCCGAGCGCGAGGCCGGCCAGGTGCGCACCCACGCCGAGCGCGAGGCGGCCGAGGCCCGGGTGCAGGCCCGCCGCGAGGCCGACACGCTGCGCTCCGACGCCGACCGCGAGACCAAGCAGCTGCGCACGGTCACCGCGCACGAGGTGGCCGAGCTCAAGTCGACGGTCGAGCGCGAGGTGGCGTCGCTGCGCGCCACCGCCGAGCGTGAGATCACCCAGCAGCGGGCCAAGGCGTCGCGCGAGGCCGAGGAGAAGCGGGCCGAGGCGACCAAGCTGCTGACCGACGCGCGTGACAAGCGCGACAAAGACCTCCAGTCGCTCGCGCTCGAGATCGCCGAGCGTCGCGAGAAGGCCGAGCGCGAGGAATCGCAGCGCCACGCCGCCCAGGTCAGCGCCACCCAGAAGATGGTGGCCGAGGCCGAGGAGCGCGCCCGCGCCGCCGAAGACCGTTCCAAGGAGATCTCGCAGCGCGCCGAGCAGCGCCGCATCGAGTCGGAGCGCAACGCCGCCGAGACCACCGACAAGGCGCGCGCCCTAGCCGAGAAGAACGTCAGCGAGGCCCGTTCCGAGGCGCAGCGCCTGCTCAGCGAGGCCCGCACCGAGGCCGAGCTCACCACCCAGGCCGCCAAGCGCGAGGTGGAAGACCTGACCCGCCAGAAGGACGCGGTCACCAACCAGCTGGGCCAGATGCTCTCCGGCCTGTCCGGTCTGGTTCCCGGAGTCGGTCCGGCCAAGGCCGCCGAGGTGGTCGCCAAGGCGGCCGAGGCCGCGCCTGCTCAGCGGGCCAACGAGGCCCCGAAGCCCGCGGCCGAGCCCGAGAAGCCGGTGGGCGCGAAGACGAACTCCTGATTCGTCTCCCGGAAGCTCTCCGGTTGCAAGACCCCTCGGGGTGCGCAACCGTATGGGGCGCCCGGTAGTCATCTTCGACACATCGATGCGGGCCGTATCGGAGTTTCTCCGGTACGGCCTCGATCGTTTGCGCTTTGGCACATCGGGTCAGACAAATCACAACTAGACGCATACTCCCCCCGGGACGGTGTGTATCCCCCCGAGGGCGGACGTTGCGTGTGTGAGGATGGGAAGCATGTCGCACGGCGGAGAAATTCTTGGTCTCGGCGGAGACGCGGCCACCGAACCCAGCTTCGACATCGCTCTGCGGGGCTATGAGAAGAAGCAGGTCGAGCGCTACGTCACCCGGGCCGAGAACGAGATCGCCGCGCTGGCTGCCGAGCGCGAGCAGGCGTACTCGCAGATGCAGGCCATGAACGCGCAGATCGAGCGCCTCCAGCAGGAGATCGTTCAGGCCCGCAAGCAGAACGGCATCGGCCCCGAGATCTCCTTCCGCCACCTGGGCCCGCGCGTCGAGCAGATCCTCACGCTGGCCGAGGAGCAGGGCGAGGCGATCAAGGCGTCGGCCACCGACGACATCGCGGCCCGGCTGGCCGAGGCCGAGCGGGTGCGGGCCGAGGCCGAGGCGCACGCCCACAACGGCATCCGCGACTTCGAGATCGCGCTGGCCGCCCGCCGGGCCGAGGAGGAGCGGGCCGACGCGGCCAAGCGCGCCGCCTCCGAGAAGGCTCTGGCCGCCGCCCGTCAGTCCGCCGAGCAGATGCGCAGCGAGGCCGAAAACGTGCTGACCCGGGCCCGGGCCGAGGCCCAGCAGCACACCGACCAGGCGGCGCAGGCCGCCCACCGCACCCGGGCCGAGGCCGACGGCTATGCGAAGTCCACGCGCATGCAGGCCGAGCAGGAGATCAAGGCGCTGCGCGACAAGGCCCAGCAGGAGATCGCCGCCAACCGCAGCACCGCCGACCGCGACGCGGCCGAGCAGCGCCAGGCGTTCGAGCAGGAGATGGCCCAGAAGCGCCAGACCCTGACCCAGGAACTGGCCCAGACGCGTTCGGCCGCCGAGAAGCAGTGCGCCGACCTGCGCAGCGAGGCCGACAAGTACGCCGAAGAGGTCCTGCGCCGCTCCGACGACCAGGCCACCGCGGTCCGCAACGAGATCGCCTCCCAGCAGGAGAAGATCGCCGAGGCCGGCCGCGAGCTCGAGACCGCCCGGGCCAAGGTCGCCGACGCCGAGCGTGACCTGGCCACGGCTCAGGAACGGGCCCGGGCCGGGTCCGACGAGGCCGACCAGGTGCACAAGCGGCTCGCCGAGGTCCGCAAGGAGCTCGAGTCCGAGCAGAAGCGGGTGTCCGAGGCCAAGCAGGCCGGGGAGGCCGCCGAGCGGCACGCCGCCGACGTCCGCCGCCAGGTGCAGAAAGAGGCGAAGCGGGTGGCCGAGCTGGCCGCCGCCGCCGTGCTCGCCGCCGCCGGCTCCTCCGACGAGCAGGAGGAGGCCCCGGCCGCCGAGGAGGAAAAGTCCGTCGGGGCGCACGCGGCCGACAAGCCCACCGGTCAGCACGCGGCCGAGAAGGCCACGGGTCAGCACGCGGCCGAGAAGCCCGCCGGTCAGCACGCCGCCGACAAGCCCACCGGTCAGCACGCCACGCCCGCCAAGGTCACCGCCTCGGCCAAGGTCACCGTGCCAC
This sequence comes from Paractinoplanes ovalisporus, assembly GCF_016834655.1. Taxonomy (GTDB): domain Bacteria; phylum Actinomycetota; class Actinomycetes; order Mycobacteriales; family Micromonosporaceae; genus Actinoplanes; species Actinoplanes ovalisporus. The sequence goes on along the minus strand of NZ_JAENHP010000018.1, from coordinate 213,201 downwards.
CGTCGTCCCGCGTCGGGGTCGACGCCGAGTAGCGGCCCGCCACCCGCCGGGGGCGGTGGGTGGCGCCCCTTGCCACACAGCGATAACGTCGCCGCCGGGAACTGTGCGGCCGGCGCGAGCGAACTCCGGCTCTCCCACCAGTGTGGAGGATCCGGGTGTCCAGCGAAGACGACGACAAACCGGCCGACGACGAGAGCCTCGACCCGGTCGCCGAAGACCACCTGGCCGGTCGGTTCGGCCGCCCCGGGCCGCCGCTCGACCGCCGCAACCCGTTCATGATCGGCCTGTTGGGCGGGCTGGGCATCCTGCTGGCGTACGGGATCTTCCTGGGTCTGCGCAACGCCGCCGGCATTCTCGTGCTGATCTTCATCGCGCTGTTCCTGGCGATCGGGCTCAACCCCGCGGTGGTCCGCCTGCGCAGCTGGGGCGTTCCCCGCGGGTTCGCGGTGGCGATCGTGGCGCTCTCGGTGGTGGCGCTGCTCGCGGGCGGCATCGTCGCGCTGATCCCGCCGCTGGTCAGCCAGACCACCCAGCTGATCGAGAACGTGCCGGAATACATCCAGAGCCTGCAGCGCAACGAGACGATCAACGAGCTGGTCCAGCGTTACGACATCGTCAACCGGGTGACCAGCGCGCTCAACGCGGGCACGGTCGGCAACGCCGTCGGCGGTGTGGTGGGCGTCGGCCGCATGCTCGCGGGGACGATCTTCAACCTGCTCACCGTGCTGGTGCTGACGATCTATTTCATGGCCTCGTTCGACCGCATCCGCGAGACGGGCTACTCCCTCGTGCCGGCATCACGGCGGGTCCGCGTACGGCTCCTGACCGACGAGATCCTGACCAAGGTCGGCGCCTACATGGTCGGCGCGATCTCGATCGCCGTCCTGGCCGGCGCCAGCACCTGGCTGCTGGCCGTGATCCTCGGCCTGGCCTACCCGTTCGCGCTGGCCGTGGTCGTGGCCATCACCGACCTGATCCCGCAGATCGGCGCCACGCTCGGCGCGATCGTCGTGAGCCTGGTCGGGTTCGCGTCGTCACTGACCGACGGCATCGTCTGCGTCGTCTTCTTCGTCATCTACCAGCAGGTCGAGAACTACCTGATCTATCCGAACGTGATGCGCCGCTCGGTGAAGGTCAGCGACGTCGCGGCCGTGGTCGCCGCCCTGCTCGGGGTTGCGCTCTTCGGCGTGGTGGGCGCGCTGGTGGCGATCCCGATGGTGGCCGCCATCCAGCTGATCATGCGCGAGGTGGTCATCCCGAGCCAGGAAGCCCGCTGACCAGATAGGCCCTAGTTGGCCTTGGGCATCGGCACGTCGGCGAAGGCCGAGGTCGTCCGGTCGGCGTACGCGTTCATGTCGCCCGTCTCCATCGGACCGTCCCACGTGCGGGGCAGCGGAACCTCGACGCCCGGGGCGACCCGCTTCACGACCTCGTCGAGCACCTTCTCGGCGTCGCCGACCCAGAGGTGCTTGCCGCCCGGGATCGGCAGCACCTCGGCGTGCGGCACGGCCGCGAACCGCTCGGCGGCCTCGGCCGGGCGCAGATAGTCGTCGAACTCGGGGATGATCGCGGTCAGCGGCTTGCCGTCGGCCGCCCACGCCTTCAGGTGCTCGGGCTGCGAATAGCGCAGCGGCGGCGAGAGCAGGACCGCGCCGGTCACGGCCGGGTCGAGCCCGTGCATGAGCGTCAGGTCGGTGCCGAACGACCAGCCCAGCAGCCAGATGTTCGGCAGGTCGGCGAACTCGGCGTACTCGATCGCGGCGGCCACGTCGTACTTCTCGTCGACCCCGGCCGAGAAGGTGCCCTCGCTGGTGCCGCGCACGCTGGACGTGCCGCGCGAGTTGAAGCGCAGCACCGCGATGCCGGCCAGGGCGGGCAGCCGCCACGCGGCCTTGCGGAAGACGTGGCTGTCCATCATGCCGCCGTGGGTGGGCAGCGGGTGCAGGCAGACCAGCGTGGCCACCGGGTCACGGTCGAGCGGACGGGCCAGCTCACCGACCAGGGTGAGGCCGTCGGCGGTCTCCAGCTCGATGTCCTCCCGGTGGGCGGGCAGGATCGAGTTGGCGCGAATGGGGTTGCTCATGGTTCAGGATCCCGTCATCCGTAGCGCGGCGCGTTGCGTGAGCGCTCGACACCCGGGCCGCGCCGGTCGCGGGCCCGCCAGCAGCCGGTGTGCCAGTGGCGGCGGTCGGTCAGGTCGCCGCTGCCGTCGACCGGCCACGCCACCACGTGGGCGACGCCGGGGCGGATCTCCTGCACGCAGCCGGGGCACCGGTACGTCTTCACGGCCGCGCCGCCGAAGATCGACCGGACCATCCACTCGCCGTCCTGCCACTGCTGGACGCCCTCAACACCCTTACGCACCCGCTCGTCGGTCAGTTCGGGCGGGGTCACCCCGCTCTCACGGCGGCGGGGATGGTTACGGCGAGGGCTCACATAACAAGCGTACGGGTGAGGCCGATCACCGGCGCGGCGGAGCCGGACGTGAAGGGGCCGGACCGAAATCAGGGCCCGGACCCGAAATCAGTTGATGACTCGCCAGTAACAAGCGAATTAGACTCGCGTTCATGACCGCTACCCGTGTGCCCGGCATCCCGGTCGTCGAGGACGGCGTGCTGATCTCCACCAACCCCGCCTCGGGCGCGGAGGCCGGCCGGGTTCCGGTCGCCGACGCCGAGGCCGTGAACGAGACCGTCCGGCGGGCCGCCGAGGCCGCGCGGTGGTGGCAGGCGCTCGGCTACGACGGCCGACGGGAACGGCTGCTGCGCTGGCGGTCGTTGATCGTGCGGCGGGTCGAAGAACTGGCCGAACTGACCAGCCTCGAGACCGGCAAGCCGAACGCGGACGCGATCGTCGAGGCCACGGCCGCGGTCGAACACGTGGACTGGGCCGCCCGCAACGCCCGGCGGGTGCTCGGGCCACGCAAAATGCGCACCCGGTTGCTGCTGGCCGAGCACTCGGGTCACGTGGAATATCAGCCGTACGGGGTCGTGGGTGTCATCGGCCCGTGGAACTACCCCATCGTCACGCCGGTCGGGCCGATCAGCGGCGCCCTGGCCGCGGGCAACGCCGTGGTCTTCAAGCCGAGCGAATACACCCCGATCGTCGGCCAGTGGCTGGTCGACACGTTCGCCGAGGTGGTGCCCGAGCAGCCGGTGCTGCAGGCGGTGCACGGCCTGGGCGAGGTCGGCGCCGCGCTCTGCCGCTCGGGCGTGGGCAAGATGTCGTTCACCGGCTCGACCACCACCGCCAAGAAGGTGCTGGCCGCGTGCGCGGAAAATCTCGTACCGGCGGTGATCGAAGCCGGTGGCAAGGACGCGTTGATCGTCGACGCCGACGCCGACATCGCGGCCGCGGCCGAGGCGGCGGTCTGGGGCTCGATGACCAACGCCGGGCAGACCTGCATCGGCATCGAACGGGTCTACGCGGTCGCCCCGATCTACGACGCCTTCGTCGACGCGGTGGTCGAGAAGGCGGGCCAGCTGCGCACGGGCGAGGAGATCGGCCCGATCACCATGCCCCGGCAGATCGACATCATCCGCGAGCACATCGACGACGCGCTCGCCAAGGGCGGTCAGGCGGTGCTGGGCGGGGCCGGGGCGGTGCAACCCCCGTACGTCTCCCCCACCGTGCTGGTCGACGTGCCGGCCGACTCGAGCGAGATCCGCGACGAGACCTTCGGGCCCACGCTGACGATCACCAAGGTGGCCGACGCGAACGAGGCCGTGCGGCAGGCCAACGACACCCCGTACGGGCTGGGTGGCGCCGTTTTCGGCAAGAAGAACGCGCTGCGCATCGCCCGCCGGCTGCGCTCCGGGATGGTCGCGGTCAACTCCACGCTCACCTTCGTCGGCATGGGCAACCTGCCGTTCGGCGGCGTGGGCGAGTCCGGTTTCGGGCGCATCCACGGCGAGGACGGCCTCCGCGAGTTCGCCCGGGCGAAATCCATCACCGTCCGCCGGGCCCCCTCGGTGCTGCCCGCGATGACCTTCGAACGCACGCCGGCCCAGGTCGCCACCATCGTCAAGGCCCTGCGGATTCTGTACGGCCGGAAGTAGGCCCTCGGCCCCGGCTGCTAGCGTCCGTGAAGTGGTGGATCATCCCGCGGTCGAGGTGGACGGCCTGCATGTCGGTTACGGCTCCACACCGGTGCTGGTGGGGGTCTCGCTGACCGTGCCGGTCGGCGGTGGCATCTGCGTCACCGGCGAGAACGGCATCGGCAAGTCGACCCTGCTGCGCTGTGTGAGCGGCCTGCAGCAGCCCGACGAGGGCACGATCCGGGTGTTCGGCGGCGACCCGGGCGCCACCCCCGAGTTCTGGCGGGCCGTGGTCACCACGGTCGAGCCCCCGACCTGGTACCCCGGCCTGACCGCGCGCGAGCACGCCGAGCTGGTCTGCCGCGCCCACGGCCAGGACCCGGAGGAGGCCGGCGTCGACGAGGCGCTCGAACGGTTCGGCCTGGGCGGGCACGCCGACGCGATCCCGCCGCAGCTCTCCTCGGGTCAGAAGCAGCGGCTGGTGCTCGCCGTGGCGCTGTTGCGGCCCAGTTCGCTGCTGATCCTCGACGAACCCGAGCAGCGCCTCGACCGGGAGGGCCGGGCCGACGTGGCGAGGCTGCTCGCCGATTACGTCGCCGGCGGCGGCTCGCTGCTGATGGCCAGCCACGACGACGCCTTCGCGGCCGCCTCGGGCGCGGCCGTCACCACCATGGAGTCGATCAGTTCGGTCACGCCATGACGGTCGTCCCGCTCGCTCCCGTCCGGCGCTGGATCAGCCGCACCCAGTCGTCCCACCGCGAACGCGGGGCCACGCTGAGCAGCCTCTACATCGGCGTCCTGACCATCGCGATCATCGGTGGGATGCTGCACCGGCAGGTCGCCGCGATCTTCTGGCCGTCCGCGCCGGACACCTCGGCGCTCGCCGCCGGGTCGCTGACCGCGGTCTGTTACGGGTTGCTCTATCTCGCGCTGCGCCGGTTCGGGCCGCTCGCGCTGAGCCGTCCGGCCGCGTCGTGGCTGCTGCCGGCCCCGGTGAGCCGGCGCCGCCTGCTGCTGCCCTCGCTGCGGCTGACCGGCCTGGTCGCCGCGGTGATCGGCGGGCTCGCCACCCTGGCCGTCGTCGGTCACGCCGCCCCGCGGGCCGAGGCCGGCGACGAGGTCGCGCTGCTAATCACCGGTGGCGCGCTGGTCGGGCTGGTGCTGCTGCTGATCGCGACGGCCGCGCAGGCCGGCCGCGGCTGGGGCGACATGCTCGACCGGCTGGCCGGCCTGATCTTCGCGGCCGGGCTGGCCGGGCTGGTCACCGCGACCACGCTGGACCGGGCGCCCGCCGTCGACCGGTGGCCCCCGGTGTCGACCCTGCTGCCGGTCGTGGGCGCGGTCGCGCTGGTCGTCGTGATCGCGTTCGCCCTGGTGGTCCGGGGGCTGGCGGCCACGCCGAGTGACCGCATCCTGGAGGCGTCACGCACCGCCGGCACGCTGTTCGACACGGCGTTCGGCATCGAGCCGTCCTTCCTCACCGACATGATCGAGCGGCGCTACTGGGCCCGGCGGCGCCTGCGGTCGACCCGCCTGTTCCCGAGGCTCCCGGTGCTGGTCGCGCAGGACCTGCTGCTGGCCCTGAGGCGCCGGAGCCGGCTGCTGTGGCTGGTGCTGGCGGCCGCGCTGCCGCTGCTGCTGGGCAGCGCGCCGGGCTGGGTGCTGGGCGCGGCCGTGCTGCTCGGCCTGCTGATCGCCGGGATGACCGCCACCGGCAACGTGAAGACCGACGCCGGCAACCCGGTGCTGCTGCGCATGCTCGGCCTGTCGTCGCGCGACGCCGTGCTGCAGCGCTTGTGGGTGCCCGGCGTGCTGGCCGGCCTGTGGGCGGCGCTGGCGCTGACCGCGCTCGACCTGCTGGGCGACCTGTCGTCCGGCCCGTGGTGGGCGCTGGGCGTCGCGCTCGGCCCGGTCGGCGCGGCCGCGGCGGTGCACCGGGCCCGGGTCGGCTTCGTGCGCAACGAACTGCTGCCGCTGGACACCCCGATGGGCACGCTCTCCACCGGCCCGCTGGTCAACGCGGTGATGGGCCCCGACCTGCTGCTGCTGGGCATCCCGGCCTGGATAGCGATCGCCCGGGGCGAGCTGACCCCGACAATGCTGCTGGTCCAGGCCGTGATCGCCGTGGCCGGCGCCCGCATCTACCTCTCCGGCACAACGGGCGACGACCGTACGGAACTCTCGAACTAGGCTTTTCCGCCGCCACCGCCGCCGAAATTTCGATTACCGGAACACCGTGCGGCAGGCGCTAACGTGCCCTCATGCCCGGAACAGACGTATGGCGGCCGAGCCCCGAAAGCAGTGAAACCTGCTGCCAGTGGCTCGTCACGAGCGCCTGCGCCCCCGGTGACCCGGACGACCTGTGGCCGCGGCGGGGGGAATGGATCATGGCCGCCAAGTCATACGAGTCCGCCCCCACTAAGACCCGCGCCATGCTGGACCGGCTGCTGAGCGAGTGGTCCTCTCGCGAGGTCCGCCGCTGGAAGCGGCACGATGCGACTCCCGTTGTCTTGATCGCGTATTCGAGCGCCTCGCGGATCAAGATCAAGCTTGCGCTTCCCGAGAAACGTAACGGCGAGCGCCCTGTTCCCGAATGGCAATCGACTGAAGACCTCGCGACGTGGGACTGGACTCCGCCCCAGCCTTGCTGTGCCGACCTGGCGCGCCCGGACCCGGTCGATCGCACGTGGCGGCACCGTCCCGAGCAGACCCAGGCCGGTCCGGTCAGAACGCCGTCTACCTGCGCACCGAAGCCGCAGAACAAGCTCGACCATGAATCGCTCCGACCAGTCGTGCGGCCCGGCCCGAACGCAAAACGTTCATACCCATCTCTGCCGGCGTCGTTGATCTGTGCGGACTGTGACCTCGGAGCCATCGTCCTGTCCGGCTTGCCGTCCGACCCTCATCTCCTGAGCGGTGAAAGCACGGGCGTTCCGGACGAGCCTTGGCACGCCGGTCACAGATCGCTGGTCGCCGTTGTGTTCTGCCTGGCTGTCCGTGTTCTGGCCCGGCTTCTTTCGTTACGCGCCCAGCGCCGACTGGCGCGTCGGGGCCGAGCCGAGACCGTCGCACCTCGCCGACGGATAACGCACACCCCTGTCATCCCCCGTGGTCCGAGTGCGGCCCGGCAACACCTCGACGTTGCCGGCCTGCGGGTTCCCGGGTGCGCACTGGGTCTCCCGCTCATCACCTCGGGAGTCAACCGTGCGCATTCTGTCCCTACCGGCGGCGGCTGAGACATCGTCGTGGGCGCCGCTGATCTGGGCGGCCGCCTTTCTGCTCGTCGTCATCGGCGCCGCGTTTCTTGTGGTGACCCTTGTCGGGCTCGGCGACGGTAAGCGTGGCCGGCATGCCCGTTCGCAACAGCGCCAGCTCATTCAGCTGATCCTCGCAGTGCTCACCTGCCTGACCGGACGGCAGCCGGACCGCTCGGACACCGCTGAGGGTGAGCGATGAGCCGGCCGACGCGATGCCCAGCAAGCATCGCGCGCCGAATCGCCGCTCTTTTGAAGGTCGGAACGAGTTACCGGACGGTCTGCGCGATTCTCAACGAGGATCAGATTCCGACGCCGGCCGGGTCTCCCCGCTGGTATCCGTCGCATCTGTCCCGGCTCGTCCGCACTTGCTGGTACCTGCGCGAGACCTCCGCGGATCCGCCGCCGGCGTCAAAAGAGGGTGAGCTCGTCGCGTTCCATGCCGCGCAGCTTGTCGTAGTCGACGACCACGCAACGGATGCCTCGGTCGGTGGCGAGCACCCGGGCCTGCGGCTTGATCTCCTGGGCGGCGAAGACGCCCTGCACCGGGGCCAACAGCGGGTCGCGGTTCATCAGTTCGAGGTAACGCGTCAGCTGCTCGACGCCGTCGATCTCGCCTCGACGCTTGATCTCGACCGCCACCGAGCCGCCGTTTGCGTCCTTGCAGAGCAGGTCGACCGGGCCGATCGCGGTCATGAACTCGCGGCGCACCAGCGTCCAGCCCTCGCCGAACGTCTCGGGCAGGGCGGCCAGCAGCTCCTGGAGGTGGGCCTCGACACCGTCCTTGACCAGGCCGGGATCGACCCCCAACTCGTACGAGGTGTCTTGGAAGATCTCCTCGAGGGTGATCCGCAGCTCCTCGCCCGCCTTGTTGACGACCTTCCAGACGCCCGGCGCCTCCTGCAGCTTGCAGGGTGGGCTCATCCAGTTCAGAGGCTTGTAGGCACGGTCGTCGGCGTGGATCGAGACCGAGCCGTCGGCCTTGACCATCAGCAGCCGGGTGGCCGTGGGCAGGTGGGCGGACAACCGGCCGACGTAGTCGACGGAGCACTTCGCGATGACCAGACGCACCGCACGACAGTACCGGACCGCCCCGCGCTCACCAGGCGCCGCTCGCGTGCGTTTGTCATCCTGGATCCGTGCTCGAAGCTCTGACCGGCACCGGCCTGGCCGCATCCGCCGGTCTCAATGCCTACATCCCCCTGATGATCATGGGCCTGCTGGCCCGCTGGACCGACACGATCGACCTGCCCACCGGATGGGACTGGCTGTCCAACGGCTGGACCCTGCTGATCCTGGCGGTGTTGCTGGTCATCGAGATGGTGGCCGACAAGGTGCCGGTGGTCGACCACGTGAACGACGTGGTGCAGACGGTGGTGCGGCCGACCGCGGGCGGCCTCGCGTTCGGCGCCGGCTCGTCCTCCGAGACGGTGACGGTCAGCGACCCCGGGTCGTTCTTCGGCTCGCATCAGTGGGTGCCGATCGCCGCCGGCGTGGTCATCGCCCTGGTCGTGCACGGGGTGAAGGCCTCCTCCCGTCCGGTGGTGAACGCCACTACGGCCGGGTTCGGCGCGCCCGTGGCGAGCACGGCGGAAGACATCGGCAGCGTCGTGATGTCCGTTCTGGCCATCCTCCTGCCGGTATTGGTCCTGCTCGGACTGTTGCTGATGGTCCTCGCGGGGGTCTGGGTGGTGCGCCGGCGCCGCCGGAAGAAAATCCTCGCGGCTTCCGGCGCCCCCGGGCTGGGTGGTTGACTCTTCGCCGTGCCAGCGCTCGCCGTACCCGCCTTCGCCCTCACCTGGTGGGCTGCCTGCTATCTGGCCGGCCGTGACCCGATGCGGCCGGCGGCGCTGCGGGCGGCCGGCGCGCTGCTCACGTACGCGGCCGGGGTGGCACTGTGGACGATCGACCCGGACGGCACGGCGGCTCAGGTGCTGCTCTGCCTTCCGGCCCTGCTCTGGGCGGGGGCGACCGTCGCGCTGCTGCCCTCGTCGGTGCCCGAGCGGCGCCAGATCGACCTCGGCTGGATGATCCTGGCCGGCGTCTTCCTGGTGATGCTGGTGCTGCTGCCCCCGGTGGTCCGGCTGGTCGCGATCGCGCCGCTGGCCGGCGGGCTGGTGCTGCTCTGGCGGTTCCGTGACCAGGTGCGACCGCCCCGGCTCACCGGCGCGCTCACGGTCGCCGCCGCCCTCTATGCACTGGCCCTGGCCGCCCTGCTGCTGCCGGTCGACCTGGGCTCGCCCGGCCTGGTGCTGGCCGCGATCGGCCTCGACCTGCTCGTGCTCGGGTTCCTGATCGCGGTGTCGGACGCGCTCGACGTCGGCGAACGGCTGCGCCCCGACCTGCTGCGCTCGGCGACCGCCGCCGTCGTGATGACCGTGCTGGTCGGCGGGCCGGTCGCGGTCACCCTGCTCGCGGTCGACCGGACGGCCGTCACGGTCCTGCTGTTCCTGGTGGTCGCGGTCGTGATGACGGTGTCCGGGCTGATCGGGCCGGTGAGCCGGGGGCTCGACGTGCTCGCGTTCCGCGGTGACGAGCGGCTGCGACGCGATCGGTCGGCGCTGCTGCTGCTGGCCGAGGCGCTGCCCCGCCACCGGGAACGACACGATCTGCTGTCCACCGGCGAGGACGACTTTCTGCGGTACGCACGGCAGGCGCTCGACAACTACGGCGACCTCGGCCGGCTGATGCGCAGCCCGCTGACCGACCTGCCCGCCGTCGACCGCCGGCTGAGCGGGCGGGCGCTCGACCAGCCGCTGGAGCGCGCGGTCGAGTTGCGGGCGCTGCTCAAGGACAAGGTGGAACGGCTGCGCCCGTCGGGGCCGTTCGAGACGACCGACGAGTGGCGGCACTACAACGCGCTGTTCTTCTGCACCGTGCTCGGGCTCAACCCGTACGGGCGCAAGCTCCGCACGGACGGCCTGGAGCGAGACACCCGGCGGGCCGTCGACTGGATGCGCCGCTATGTGCCGCGCGGCACCCTGCGGCGCTGGCACAACGAGGCGGCCGCGCTGGTGGCGGCCCGGCTGTGGGACGAGCTGATCGCCACCGACCCCCGCCTGCTGGCCCGGCAACGCGGCCACCGGACCGCGCCGACACGCAGCACATAATCCGGCGCTTTGGGCGAAAATGGGTAAAATCCCCCAACGTGAATTTCGGGGGGTCGTGTGGGTAACCACCGCAACGCGCTGGTCGCCGCCGTCCGGCAGGAACTTGCCGAGGCGCGCGGGGCCGCCCGTGCGGTGCTGGCCGAGGCCGAGTCGGCCCGGGGCGAGGCGCAGAACCGCAAGCAGCTCGTCCGGGACGCGTATTCGACGTGTCTCAACCAGCTCGCCGAGGCCCGCGACGCCGCTCGCCGCGACATCCAGCGCCGCTTCCAGTTCGAGTCGTCCCGCCTGGCCGGCAACGTGCGCCAGCTCGCCGCACGCAGCGCCACCGGGGCGGCCGGTCTGCCCTGGCGCATGTGGGCCCCCAGCGAGCCCGAACCCGGCACCCGGCCCGGCCTGCTGCGGATCGGCACGCTGACCCTCGACGACACGGCCGCGCTGCCGGCCCTGGTGCCGTTCCTGGACGCGGCCCACATCAACCTCGACGGGCCGGCCGCCACCGCCGACGGCGTGATCACCGGCCTGCTGCTGCGGGCGCTCGGCACCACCCGGCCGGGGGACATCCAGCTCACCGTCTACGACCCCGAATACCTCGGCGGCACACTGGCGTCGTTCGCCCCGCTCGGCATCTCGTTCGTGGGTCCGGGCGCGCTCGGCCCGGCCCTGGACGAGCTGGTCGAGCACATCTGCCGGGTCAACGAGACGGTGCTGGCCGGCGAATACCAGTCGCTGGCCGAGCTGACCGCGGCCACCCCCGGCGCGCGGGCCGAGCCGTGGCGGGTGATCGTGCTGCTGGCCGACGCGGCCACCGCCGAGGAACTGACCAACGCCCAGCGCGCCCAGCTCGACCGGATCGTGCGCACCGGCGTCGCGTGCGGCGTCCATCTGCTGGTCCGCGGGCTCGAGCTGGCCGAGCACCCGACCGTGCGCCGCCTGGAGGTGCACGACCAGACCGCCACCGCCGACATCACCGGCGACCTGGAGATCCGCCTCGATCCGCCGCCGCCCGCCGACCGGGTGGCCGCGTTCTGCCGCAGCACCGCAGAGCGGCTGCGGGCCGGCCCCCCTCCGGCCCGGTTGTCCGATCTGGAGCCGCGCGAGTTCTGGGCCGAGTCGTCGGCGCACGGGCTGGTCGCCCCGATCGGCGACAGCACCGACGGATCGCTGATCGACGTGCCGCTCGGCGACGACCCGCCGCACGCGCTGATCGGCGGGCCCTCCGGTTCGGGCAAGACCAACCTCCTGTACGCCTGGCTGGCCGCGCTGTCGACCCGCTACGGCCCCGAGGAACTCGCGTTCTACCTGCTCGACTTCAAGGAGGGCGTGTCGTTCGCCCGGTTCGTGCCCGGGCCGCGCGACCCCGGCTGGCTGCCCCAGGTGCGCCTGGCCGGCATCAACGTCAACGGCGACCGCGAGTTCGGGCTGGCCATGCTTCGACATCTCAGCGAGGAATTGCGTACGCGGGCGCAGGCGGCCAAACGCGTCGACGCGTCCAAACTGGCCGAGCTGCGCGCAGAGGACCCGGGCGGGCACTGGCCCCGCATCGTGGCCGTGATCGACGAGTTCCAGGTGCTGCTGGCCGGCCGGGACGCGGTCGCCGACGAGGCCGTGACCCTGCTCGAGGACCTGGCCCGGCGCGGCCGGTCGCAGGGCATCCACCTGATCCTGGCCAGCCAGGACGTCAGCGGCATCGAGGCGCTGTGGGGCCGCTCCGGCCTGATCGGACAGTTCACGCTGCGGATCGCCCTGCCCAAGGCCCGCCGCATCCTGGCCGACGACAACCTGGCGGCCGCGGTGATCCCCCGCTTCCACGCCGTCGTGAACGCCCAGTCCGGCACGTCCGGCGCCAACCAGATCGTGCGACTGCCCGACGCCGGCGACCGCCTGGTCTGGCGCAGCCTGCAACGACGCCTGTGGCGGGACCGGCCCGACGGTTGCGAGGAGCCCCGCCTGTTCGACGGCGACGCGGTGCCGCTGCTGCCCGAGAGCTGCCGGCCCTCCGGTCCCGTCCCCGACGCCGCCGCCCCCGTCGGTTCGTCCCCCGGAGCGGTGCTCGGCGAGCGCATCGACGTGGCGGCCCGACCGGCCCGGCTCCGCCTCGGACGCATGCCGGGCCGCAATCTGGCGGTGCTCGGGACCCGTACGGACGAAGCCTGTGACGTGCTCGCGGCGGCCGCGCTCTCGCTGGCCGCGCAGGGTCCCGCCCACTTCAGCATCGTCTGCCTGGACCCCGACGCCGCCCGGCCCGCGGCCCGCCTGATCGCGGAACTGCCGTCGGCCGACTGGTGCGACGCGCTACCCGAAGCGGCCCGCTCCGACGTGCCGCACTACGTGATCGGCTACGCCCTGGACGCCGGCGCCGACCAGGCCCGGCTGCGCAAACTGCTGACCGAGGGCCCCGAGCAGCGCACCCACGTGCTGGGCTGGTGGCGCTCGGTGGCCCGGCTGCGCGACTCGCTGGGCGGCCCCGCGGCCCGTCTCGACCCGGTCGGCGCATGGGTCGCGCTCGACGTGCAGGGCGCCGACCTGGCCCCGCTCTATCCCCAGCCCGGCGGCCCGGCCTGGTATCCCCGCACGCGGCGGGCCCTGTTCTTCGACCGCTCGGTGCACCGCACACCCGAAGTCATCGTCCCGTACGAGGTGAACAGTGACCACACGTGACCGCCAGCCGATCGGCCGGGACTACCAGTTGATGGTGAGCGCCCTGGCCGAGGCCACCCGCCGCCGCGACCACGAGCTGGGCAACGCCGACAACGCCTATCAGGAGAACGCCGCCCAGGCCGCGGGCGAACTGGCCCGGGCCGAGGGGGACGCGCTGTCGGCCGACCGCTGGGCCGGCGCGGCGGCCGCCCAGGTGCTCGACGTGGATCGCGAGGCGGCCCGGTTGTGGGACCAGTTGCGCCAGGCGCGCGGGGTGCGCGTACGGGCCCTGGGCGAAATGCCCGAGCCGGCTCCCGTGGACGCGCTGCCGCGGGTGGCGCTCCCCCGAAACCCCGACTCCGGCTCCGGTTCGGACACCCCGCCGGCACCGCGACAGTCCCCGCGGGCGCTGCTGGCCCGGGCCGCCGAACGCATCGACCACACGATCCGCCCGGCCGGCCGGCGTTCGCTGCCGCGCTGGTCGTTGCCGCTGCTCCCGTTGCTCGGCGCCCTGATCGCGGCGATGGCCGGGCTGGTCGGGTCAGGCCTGGTGACTTTCGGCGACACCGGGATCTGGGGCGGCGCGGTGATCCGGGGCCTGGGGTGGCTGGCTTTCCTGGTGGCGCCGTCGGCCGGGGTGCCGGTGGCGGCGTTCATCGCGCATCGCCGGTTGCAGGCGCGCCTCGACATCGGCGGCATCGGCCTGACGCTGCTGGGCGGCATGGTGGCGGCAACGCTGATGTCGCTGGCGTTCGCCTCCACCCACTGATCATCTTCCTCGGGGTCGTCCGGTGGGGGGTGCTGATCTTCGGATGGTTGATCTTCGGATGGTTGATCTTCGGGGAGCAGCCACCGCCTCCCCCGCCCGCCCAGGGAAAAACGTGGGGTAACGCTACTGCGGCGAGGGCGGCCGAATCGGGTTGTCCACAAGTGAGGAACGTCCCACAATCCTGGCGTCCTGAGTGCGTAGCAGGCGTGATAGGTGAGACGGGTACCAGCGCTCGCCGCCGGCCGGGGTGGGCACGCCGTCAGCGTTCAGGGCCGCGCAGATCTCGCCCAACCGGCGACCGGCCTCGCGCTCGGCCAGCACCCGCAGCAACACCTCGTCGGGACATCGACGAGGACGACCCAGCCGTACGCCCTGCCGCCGCAGCGACGCCAGCGCCTCGGTGGTGCGTTCGGCAATGACCCGGCGCCGCAACTCGTCGGCCGGCGCAACCAGACGCTGCCCCTCGACCGGCGCAACCAGACGCTGCCCCTCGACCGGCGCAACCAGACGCTGCCCCTCGACCGGCGCAACCAGACGCTGCCCCTCGACCGGGGCGACCGGACTCTGTCCGTCCGCCGTCGCCGCCCGGCGCTGATGGGGCAACGGTCGCGGCCTCATCGCGAGCTCCGCAGGAAGGCCAGCAACTGCCGCAACACGCGGGCCGCGTGGCGGCGCACCTCGGCCCGCGGGTGGAAGAGCGTGACGCCCAGGGTCGCGCCGACGTAGACGACGAAGGCGCCCACCAGACAGGCGATGACGACAGCGACCCAGCCCATCGCCGGGCTCAGGGTCTCGAGGAGAGAGAACACGACGGCTACCTCCCGGCTCCAGCCAGGGGACGCCGACTACGGCCCCTGCGTCCCGAGTGCCGTAGCCAGGCAGGCCCCACGGTCCAGCACAACCAAAACGGGGGGTCTGCTTCGACTACGGCGGACGGAAGTTGCCGCCTCCGTTTCTCGAAGGTAAACCCGCCGCGGCCATTTCCGGTAAAGGGTCACCGTGTCGGGCCCAACGCGGCCGCCGATTCTGACAGGCTTGATCTCTGCGCCCCGCGGGTAAAGCGGCGGGACCACAAAATCGAAGGGGTTGATCGCCGCCATGGGTAGTTATGGCTGGCAGATCGTGCTCGTCGTCGTGCTGGTGCTGCTCAACGCGGCGTTCTCCGGCAGCGAGATGGCGCTGATCTCGCTGCGGGACAGTCAGCTCCAGCGGCTGGAGCGGCAGACCCGCACCGGCCGTACGCTGGCCAAGCTGGCCCGCGACCCCAACCGGTTCCTGGCCACGATCCAGATCGGGATCACGCTGGCCGGCTTCCTGGCCTCCGCCTCGGCCGCCGTGTCGCTGGCGGCGCCGCTCAACGGCCCCCTCGACTTCCTCGGCACCGCCGCCGAACCGGTCTCGATCGTCATCGTCACGATCATCCTGACGTTCTTCACCCTGGTCGTCGGCGAGCTCGCCCCCAAGCGCATCGCCATGCAGCGGGCCGAGGGCTGGGCGCTGCTGGTCGCGCGGCCGCTCGACATGCTCTCCTCGCTGTCCCGGCCGATCATCTGGCTGCTCGGCAAGTCGACC
This sequence comes from Paractinoplanes ovalisporus, assembly GCF_016834655.1. Taxonomy (GTDB): domain Bacteria; phylum Actinomycetota; class Actinomycetes; order Mycobacteriales; family Micromonosporaceae; genus Actinoplanes; species Actinoplanes ovalisporus. Next base: position 197,822 of record NZ_JAENHP010000018.1, on the reverse strand, counting down.
GACATGGTCGTCCGGCTCACCGGGGCCGACCCGAACGCCGCCCGCGAGGAGGTCACCACCGAGGAGATCCGCGATCTGGTGACGCAGCAGCAGGAGTTCACCCCGGAGCAGCGCACGATCATCAGCGGGGCGTTCGAGATCGCCGACCGGATCCTGCGCGAGATCCTGGTGCCCCGGCGGGACGTGCTGGTGGTCTCGGCCGAGGCTCCCTCGCACGAGGCCCTGGCTCAGCTGATCGCCGCCGGGCACTCACGGGCGCCGGTCACCGGGCCGATGGGCCTCGACGACGTGCTCGGCGTGGTGCACCTGCGTGATCTCGTCGACGCCCAGGGTCCCGTACGGGATCACATGTTCGCGCCTCTGTTCCTGCCCGAGACGCTGAAGGTGTCGGACGCGATGAAGCAGATGCGGATGCAGCGCCAGCAACTCGCGCTGATCGTCGACGAGCGCGGCGCCATCGACGGCATCGTGACCATGGAGGACCTGGTCGAGGAAGTCGTCGGCGAGATCTACGACGAGACCGACCGCGACGTGCAGTCGGTCGTGCGCGAGCCGGACGGTTCGATGCTGCTGCCGGGCACGTTCCCGATCCACGACCTGCCCGACATCGGCGTCGACGTCGAGCATCTGGACGAGGGCGACTACACGACGGTGGCCGGTCTGGTGCTGGCCCACCTCGGCCACATCCCGACCGAGCCGGGCGAGATCGTGCAGGTCGACGGGCACACGGCCGAGGTGGTCGAGGTGACCGGCCGCGCGATCACCCGGATCCGGCTGCGCGTGGCCCCACGCGAGCGCGAGGAACAGACCAGCTAGGGATCTAGCTCTCTTTGTAGGCGATCGACAGGACGGCGTGGGCGACCAGGATCGCCTCGTCCTTCGAGTCGTACGGGCCGACGCGCAGCTCGACCGCGTGCCCACCGAACAGGGCCCGCACGGTCCAGCTGTTCGGATGCCGGTCGTCCTCACGGCTGTGGTTGACGACGACCTGGGTGGCCGCCCGGACGTTCACGGCCGACCACCGCTCGTCCGACCCCGGCGGCCATGCGCGGAACCAGCCCGGAGCGACGGCCAGGGCTTCCCGGCTCGCCTCGGCGAGCGCCCATTGCATGTCTTCCGGAGCCGGTCCCGTACGCGTCATAAGGGAATAATAAGACTTTTAGTACGTGTAGAAGCCCTTGCCGGTCTTCCGGCCCAGGTCGCCCGCCTGAACCATGCGCTGCAGCAGCTCGGGCGGGAAGAACTTCTCGTCGGCGGTGTCGCGGTAGATGTTGGTCGCCGCGTTGAGCATGACGTCGAGGCCGGTGAGGTCGACCGTGGCCAGCGGGCCCATGGAGTGACCGAAGCCCAGCTTCATCACGGTGTCGAGGTCGGCCGCGCTGACCACGCCCGACTCGACCAGCTGGATCGCCTCGACCAGGATCGCGCTGAACAGCCGGTTGGAGACGAAGCCGGCCACGTCCCGCTTGACCTCGACGCAGGTCTTGCCGACCTCTTCCGCGTACGACCGGGCGGCGGCCAGCGTCTCGTCGGAGGTCTGGTAGCCCCGGACGAGCTCGACCAGCTTCATCATCGGCACCGGCGAGAAGAAGTGGATGCCGACGACCGACTCGGGCCGCTCGGTGACCGTGGCGATCTGGGTGATCGGGATGGCCGAGGTGTTGGTGCCGAGCACCACGTCGGCCTTGCAGATCTTGTCGAGCGTGCGGAAGACCTCGTGCTTGGCCTCGACCTTCTCGTAGATGGCCTCGACCACCACGTCGGCGTCGGCGGCGGCCTCGAGGTCGGTGGTCGGAGTGATCCGGGCCAGCGTGGCCTCGGCCTCCTCCTCGGTGATCTTGCCCTTGGCCGCGAACCGGCTCAGCGAGTCACGGATGGCCGCCATGCCGCGACCGGTCGCGGCGTCGTCGACGTCCCGCATCGTGACCTGCCAGCCGGCCTGCGCCGAGACCTGCGCGATGCCGGAACCCATCAGCCCGGAGCCGATGACCGCGAGTCGACCCGCCATGTTGCCTCCCTCTACCCGAAACGACAGGCTCACATTAACGGGGCTCCTTAACGGGAACTCAGCCCAGGGTCCTAGGCTTATCCGGTGGATCACGAGGGGCTGCGGCCCGCGTGATCCACCAGATAAGCCCTAGCTCGATCGGGGCAATTCCTCGGAAATCAGCCGCGAACCGGTGCGAGACTATGCCCATGGCCTCAGGCAACGGCTGGTACCTCATCGGGCCACTCATCGCCGTCGGTCTGGTCGGCCTTCTCGGAGCGGTCTTCTGGCGGATGGGCCTGCAGTGGACGCTCGCGTCGGAACCCGACCCGGGCCCCGGACTGACCATCTTCGGCGACATCGACGACTACGGCCTGCTCTGCCCGGCCGCGGTCACCACCGACGCCGACGTCGCCGACGAGATCAAGCAACTGCTCGGCGACGCGGGCATCCGAGCCACCCAGACGTACGACCGGGACGGCCGTACGGTCGTGCTGGTGTTCGCGGAAGAGGTGGAGGCGGCGCGGCGCCTGGTCGGCGACAGCCCCGCCCTCTGAGACGCCGGCGCTCAGAAGTCGAACGTCGGCTCGGGCACGTCGGCCCGTTCCACCTCGACGCCCAGCTTGGCCAGGTCGGCCACGAAGTCGGGATAGCCGCGGTCAATGTGGTGCACCTCGCCGACCTCGGTCACGCCCTCGGCGCACAGACCGGCGATGACCAGCCCGGCCCCGGCCCGGATGTCGGTCGCCCGCACCGGCGCCCCCGAGAGCCTTTCCCGCCCGTTGACCACGGCGTGATGCCCGTCGGTACGGATGTCGGCGCCGAGCCGCACCATCTCGTTCACGAACATGAACCGGCCGTCGAAGATGTTCTCGGTGATCAGCGAGGAGCCCTCGGCCACGGCGGCCAGGCCGATCGCCATGGGCAGCAGGTCGGTCGCGAAGCCGGGATAGGGCAGCGTCACGATGTCGACGGCCTGGGGACGGTCGGTCATCCGTACCCGGAACTGGTTGTCACCGGGCTCGACCGTCGCGCCCGCCGTGACGAGTTTGTCGAGCGCCACGTCGAGGAACTCGGGCCGCACGCCCTGCACGGTCACGTCGCCCCGGGTCATCGCCGACGCGAAGGCCCAGGTGCCGCCGACGATGCGGTCGCCCACGGTCCGATGCCGTACGGGGGAAAGCTCCTGTACGCCCTCGATGGTCAGCGTCGACGAGCCGGCGCCCTCGATCTTGGCGCCCATCGCGGTCAGCATCTCGCAGATGTCGACGATCTCGGGCTCGCGAGCGGCGTTGTCGATCTCGGTGACGCCCTTGGCCAGAACGGCCGCCATCAGCAGGTTCTCGGTGGCGCCGACGCTCGGGAAGTCGAGCCAGATCTTGCCGCCGCGCAGACCGCCCGGCGCCGAGGCGATCACGAAGCCGTGCTCACCGGAGATCTGCGCGCCCATCCGGGCCAGGCCCGAGACGTGCATGTCGAGACCGCGGGAGCCGATCATGTCGCCGCCGGGGAGCGCGACGCGGACATAGCCCGTACGGGCGAGAAGCGGGCCGAGCACACAGATCGACGCGCGCAGACGGCGGACCAGGTCGTAGTCGGCCTCGCTGCCCGGGTTGTCGGGCACGTCGATCGTCGCCTGACCACCGTCCAGGGAGACCTGGCAGCCCAGCCGGCGCAGCACCTCGGCCATGATGGCGATGTCGGTGATCCGCGGAACGTTCTCGACGACGCTGCGGCCCGGCGCCAGCAGCGCGACCGCCATCAGCTTGAGCGCCGAGTTCTTCGCGCCACCCACAGTGACCTCACCGGTCAGCGGCGTGCCGCCCTTCACCCTGATCACATCCACGCGGGCCATGGTATGGGCTGGGGCACAACCGCGCCTCCGTAGGGTGTCACTATGGCCGTTCACCTCACCCGCATCTACACCCGCGCCGGCGACGGCGGGCAGACCCGTCTCGGCAACAACGAGGTCGCCGGAAAGACCGATCCGCGCATCGTGGCGTACGCCGACACCGACGAGTGCAACGCCGCCATCGGGGTCGCGCTGGCCCTCGGTGACCTGCCCGGCGACGTCCGTAAGGTGCTCACCGCCATCCAGAACGATCTCTTCGACGTCGGGGCCGATCTCTGCAACCCCGAGACGGAGAACCCGCCGTACCCGCCGCTGCGGATCACCGAGGAATACGTGACCCGCCTCGAGGGCTGGTGCGACGAGTTCAACGAACGGCTGCCCGCCCTCGACAGTTTCGTCCTGCCGGGTGGCACCCCCGGCGCCGCGCTGCTGCACGTGGCCCGCACGGTCGCGCGCCGGGCCGAGCGCTCCACCTGGGCCCTGCTGCAGACCGACCCGTCCCGTACGGGTGAGCTGCCCGCCAAATACCTGAACCGCCTCTCCGACCTGCTCTTCATCCTGTCCCGCATCGCAAACCCGGGCGGCGACGTGAAGTGGGTGCCCGGTGGGGGCGCGGCCTGATGCTGCACCACGTCGAGCTCTGGGTGCCCGACCTGCCCGGCGCGCTCGGCCCGTGGGGCTGGCTGCTGGGCGAGCTGGGCTGGAAGCAGTACCAGGACTGGCCCGGCGGCCGCTCGTGGCTGTGCGGCGGTGTCTATCTGGTGCTTGAGCAGTCGCCCGCCCTCTCCGGCGAGGTGCACGACCGGCTCGCGCCCGGGCTCAACCACCTGGCGTTCGACGCGGGCAGCCGGGCCGAGGTCGACCGGTTGACCGCCTCGGCCACCGAGCACGGCTGGGCGCTGCTCTTCCCCGACCGGCATCCTCGCGCGGGCGGCCCCGACTCGTACGCCGCTTATCTGGAGGACGCCTGGGGTTTCGAGGTGGAGCTGCAGTCCGGCCCGCCGGAACCCGCGTGACAGCGTCGGCGACGGGTGTCACCATCGGAACATGACGTCCCGCGCTGCTGTCTTTGCCCGGCCCCTTCCGGCGGCCGGCTGACCTGCGCGTTCCCTTCATGGCCGTCCCACCGGGGCGGCCATCTTCTCGTTCCGGCCTCCCCGTTCCCTTCACGAACAGGAGAAGCCGATGTCCCTGACCGTCCGCGACCTCACCGATCCCGCCGCAGGCCCGCACGCCATGCAGACCATCGTCGACACCGTGGTCCGGGCCGCGCACGCCCAGCACCCGGACGCCACCGTGGTCGTGCACCGCGGCGAACGGATCGTCGACATAGCCGACAACTACGACCGCCTGGGATACAGCCCGGCCGCGGCCGCTCGCGACGGCCGCTACAGCCGGTATGTCGACGAGCGGCGCATGCTGCGCTCTCAGACATCCGCCCTCATTCCCGGCGCGTTGCGGGAACTGTCCGTGCCCGAGGCGCTGATTGTGTGCCCCGGGATCGTCTATCGCCGCGACTCCATCGACCGGCTGCACACCGGCACACCCCATCAGCTCGACCTGTGGTGGGTGGGTTCCTCGCCGGGCTCTCTGATCACCTTGGTCGGGGCCGTGATGGCGGCGGCCCTGCCGGGTGCGGAGTGGCGCACGAATCCGGCCGTCCATCCGTACACGGAAAGCGGTCTGGAGATCGAGGCCCGGGTGGGCGATGCCTGGGTCGAGATCGGCGAGTGTGGTCTGGCCGCGGCGCACGTCATCGGCCCGGACCGGCACGGGTTGGCTCTCGGCTTGGGCCTCGACCGGCTGCTGATGCTGCGTAAGGGCATCGACGACATCCGGTTGCTGCGCTCGGACGACCCGCGGGTGAGTGGCCAGATGCTCGACCTGGCTCCCTACCGGCCCGTCTCAGCGCAGCCGGCCGCCCGCCGTGACCTCTCGGTGGCCCTGCCCGCGGGGGTGACGGCCGAGGATCTGGGCGATCGGGTGCGCGAGCTGCTGGGCCCGGACGCGCACTTGGTCGAGGAGGTGGCGATCGAGTCGGTCACCCTGCCGTCCGCGCTGCCTCTGGCGTCGCGTGAGCGCCTGGGCATCCGCGAGGGCGAGGTGAACGTGCTGCTGCGGGTCGTGCTGCGTGACCTGCGCCGGGCGCTGCCCAAGCAGACCGCGAACGCCCTGCGCGACCGCCTCTACGCCGGCCTGATGGGCGACCGAGCCTGGTCAGGCCAGCAGCTCGCCGTCGATGACGGTGACAGCCTTGCCGGTCAGCCGGGTCCGGTCGCCGCGTAGCGACACCCGCACAAACCCGCCCCGGGCCGACGCCTGATACCCGACCAGCTCGGTGCGACCGCCCAACCGGCCCGACCAGAACGGCGCCAGCGCGGTGTGGGCGCTCCCGGTCACCGGGTCTTCGCCCACCCCGGCGGCGGCGCCGAAGAAGCGCGACACGAAGTCGTAGCCGGCGTCGGGCTTGTCGGCGCGGGCGGTCACGACCACGCCGCGCCGCTCGTAGCCGGCCAGCGCGGACAGGTCGGGGGTCAGGTCCCGTACGGCGGCCTCGTCGACGAGCTCCAGCATCAGATCGTCGGTGTTGGGGCCGGTGTGGTGCACCGAGATCGGGGTGGCGCCCAGCATGTCGAGCAGGCGGGGGTCGGGCTCGACGGGAGTCAGGGGCGCGGTCGGGAAGTCGAGCGTGATCCAGCCGTCGTCGCCGGGGGTGGCGGTCAGGATGCCGCTGCGGGTGTCGAAGCGTACGACCGAGGAACCGCCTAAAACGTGCGCGGTGGCCAGCGTGGCGTGGCCGCACAGCGCCACCTCGACCGCGGGCGTGAACCAGCGCAGCGCGTAGTCGGCGTCGCCCGCGACCGGGTGCACGAACGCCGTCTCGGAGAGGTTGACCTCGGCCGCGACCCGGCTCATCCACTCGTCGGAGGGGAACTCGGTGCGGTCGAGCACGACCACCCCGGCCGGGTTGCCGGCGAACGGGCGGTCGGTGAAGGCGTCGACGATTCTGATCCGCATGGCTTCGACGCTAGAGAGCGATCCGGGGCGGGGCGACAGCCAATCGGAAAGGCGCGGCCGTTACTGCTCGACCGGGCCGGGGCGGATCGCCGGGCGGGGCGCGACACTGCCCGGCGGGCCCGGCGGCGCGGCCTCGAGCCAGGAGAGGAAGCCGGTGACCGTGGACTCGGCCATGGCGATCTCGATCTCGTCGAGGGTGGTGGCGAGGCGCAGGATCACCCAGTGGGCGGGCATCGTGAGGCGCTCGGGACCCTCGGGGGGACGGCGGCCCTCGACCGTGGTCGTGCCACGGTCGAGGATGCGTTTGGGGCGGAACGCGAAACTGAACAAGCGGTGGATCCGCAGCGTGCCCCCCGCGAACTGGCCGATCGCCGTGGACCAGCCACGGCCGGGCACGAGCGCGGTGACCCGGATCTGGAGGCGGATCGTCCCGCCGCCGAACATAAGCAGCCGGCGGCGGAAGAAGACCGCGAAGAGAAGCGCGAGCAGCGCGACGACGCAGATTCCGAAGACTTCCAGAACCCGCATCGCCGGAGTCAGTGGGACTCGGGGGTGGCGGGCGTGGCGCTCTCGGCCAGGACGGTCACACCGTCGGCGTCGATCGAGAGGAACCCGCCGGACACGTCGTAGGTGAGCTGTTCGCCGCCGGCGAGCTTGACCCGCACCTGGGACGGCTCCTTCAGCAGGCCGAGAAGCGGCGAGTGGCCGGGCAGCACACCGATCTCACCCTCGGTAGTGCGGGCGACGAGCATTTCCGCTTCGCCGGACCACACGCGTTCCTCGACGGCGACTACCTTGACGGGCAGCTGGTTGGCCACGCTGTCCTCCTGTTGGGCCTGCTTCGGTCTCCGGCGGCACAGCCGAATGGGTGAAGTCTAAACGGCGCCGCGATCAGGCGTGGTACGGGGTGGCAACCACCACACGCGTCAGGCGGCGTTGTTGTTGATGTACTCCGGGTTACGGAAGACGAAGTCCTGCACCGTGTCCTGCCGGACCGAGGCGAAGAAGTCTTTCGCGGTGGCGTCGAGCTCCTCGCCGCGGTAGCGCCCGTTGTCGATGATCGAGCTGCCCGGGAGCTTGATCAGCGTCATGTCGTCGGAGCGGATGTTCTTCATCGAGAACGCCCAGTCGACCACGTCGTGGCCGCCGCCGTCGAAGATCAGCGCCTTGCCGGCCGCCTTGAGCACCTTGTCGAGCTTGGCCGGGTTGGTCACGACGTCTTTGCCGAGGGCCTGCTTCGCCATCGCCTTGATGAACTGCTGCTGGTGGCGCTGACGGTCGTAGTCGCCCCGGGGAAGGCCGTAGCGCTGACGCACGTAGTCGAGGGCCTGCCAGGCCTGCAGGTGGTAGGTGCCCTTCTTGTACTCGGCCTGAGGGCCGTAGTAGGGGTGGGCGCACGAGTTGTCGGCGCAGCGGGACAGACGCGGACGCGGCTTGCCGTTGGGCTGCAGGTGCTCCGACTTCACGTTCTGGTCGATCGTCATCGTGACGCCGCCCATGGCCTCGACGATCGCCTTGAAACCGTTGAAGTTGATGATCGCGCCGGCGTCGAACTTGGGGATGCCGGTGAGCTGACCGACCGTCTTGGCCAGCAGCTCGAAGCCCTGCACGACGTCGTGCTTGCCGTTGCCGACCGCACTGCCGTAGCCCATCGCGGCGTTGATCTTGGAGCGGCCGCCCTTGAAGCCGGTCTTCTCGAACGGCGGGATGTCGACCACCAGGTCACGCGGGACCGAGAACAGGTAGGCCTGCTTCATGTCCTTCGGGATGTGGGCCACGATGATCGAGTCGCTCAGCGGGGTCTGCTCGTCGCTGCGCGGGTCGATGCCGACCAGCAGGATGTTGAGCGGCCCCTTGATGTCGGAGGCCTTGGCGGCGTTGGCGGCGGGAGCGCCCAGCAGGTTCTGGGTCTCGATCGCCCCGGCATACCTCGACACCAGCACCTGCTGGGCGACGATGGCACCGCCGGCGACGACCATGAGGACGCAACCGAAGATCGCGCTGAGCCGCGCCCAGAGAGGCGCGCGTCGTTTCCCGGACTTCGCCACTTGCTCCCCAATGCTCCGAACGGACGCCGACAACACTAACGAGTGGGCGCTCTCCAAATCGCATCACTTAGCCACAAAACGGACACGACTTTTCCCGGGTACGACGAAGCCGCGCCCACTGTTACAGTCGGCGCGGCTCCGTTGACACTGAGTGGGCGTCAGCCCTTCATCAGCTCGTGCGCGTTCTTCTCGAGGTCCTCGAGGCCACCGCACATGAAGAAGGCCTGCTCGGGGAAGTTGTCGTACTCGCCCTCGCTGATCTTCTTGAACGCCTCGATGGTCTCCTTCAGCGGGACCGTCGAGCCGGGGACGCCGGTGAACTGCTCGGCGGCGTACGTGTTCTGCGAGAGGAAACGCTCGATGCGGCGGGCCCGCTGCACCGTGACCTTGTCCTCTTCCGAGAGCTCGTCCATACCGAGGATGGCGATGATGTCCTGCAGGTCCTTGTACTTCTGCAGGATCCGCTGCACCTCACGGGCGACCGCGTAGTGCTCGGCGCCGACGAACTCGGGCGCCAGGATCCGCGAGCTGGAGGCCAGCGGGTCCACGGCGGGGTAGATGCCCTTGTCGGAGATCGACCGCTCGAGGTTCGTGGTCGCGTCGAGGTGCGCGAACGTGGTGGCCGGCGCCGGGTCGGTGTAGTCGTCGGCGGGCACGTAGATCGCCTGGAGCGAGGTGATGGCCTTGCCCCGGACCGAGGTGATGCGCTCCTGGAGCTCGCCCATCTCGTCGGCCAGCGTGGGCTGGTAACCCACGGCAGAGGGCATGCGGCCGAGCAGGGTGGAGACCTCGGAACCGGCCTGGGTGAACCGGAAGATGTTGTCGATGAAGAGCAGCACCTCCTGGTTCTGGACGTCCCGGAAGTACTCCGCCATGGTCAGCGCGGACAGGGCGACCCGCAGGCGGGTGCCCGGCGGCTCGTCCATCTGGCCGAAGACGAGGGCGGTCTTGTCGAGAACGCCACCCTCCTCCATCTCCAGGATGAGGTCGTTGCCCTCACGGGTGCGCTCACCCACGCCGGCGAACACCGACGTACCACCGAAGTTGCGGGCAACCCGGATGATCATCTCCTGGATGAGCACCGTCTTGCCCACGCCCGCGCCGCCGAACAGGCCGATCTTGCCACCGCGCACGTACGGCGCGAGCAGGTCGAGCACCTTGATGCCGGTCTCCAGCATCTCGGTCTTCGGCTCGAGGTCGGCGAACGCCGGGGGCTTGCGGTGGATCGCCCAGCGCTCCTGGATGTCCAGGGTCGACGGGTCGACGTTGAGCACCTCGCCGAGGGCGTTGAACACGTGGCCCTTGGTCACGTCACCGACGGGCACCGAGATCGGCGCGCCGGTGTCGGAGACCTCGGCGCCACGGACCAGGCCGTCGGTCGGCTGCATCGAGATGGCGCGGACGATGTTGTCACCCAGGTGCTGGGCGACCTCGAGCGTCAGCTTCTTGGTGCCCTCGGAGAGGGTCACCTCGACGTGCAGCGCGTTGAAGATGTCCGGCATGGCGTCACGGGGGAACTCGGCGTCGACGACCGGGCCGATGACCCGGACGACGCGGCCGACACCGGTCTCCGCCTTGGTGGGCTCAGCTACAGCAGTCATCACGTATCACTTCCTGCCGAGGACAGCGCCTCGACGCCGCCAACGATCTCACTGATTTCCTGGGTGATCGCGGCCTGCCGCGCGGAGTTCATCTCGCGCGTGTACCGCTTGAGCAGGTCGTCCGCGTTGTCCGACGCGCTCTTCATCGCCCGCCGGCGCGAGGCCGACTCGCTGGCCGCCGAGTCCAGCAACGCCGCGTAGATCCGCGTGTTGAGGTACTTCGGCAGCAGCGCGTCGAGCAGCTCGTCGGCGTCCGGCTCGAACTCGTAGGCCGGGCGCAGCCCGGGCTCGACCTCGCGCTCCTCGACCTGCATCGGAGCCAGGAAGTGCGCCTCGGCGCTCTGCGTCATCAGCGACTTGAACTGCGTGCTGACGATGTGCAGCTCGTCGACGCCCTGGATCCCGTCGGGGCCGTAGGTGGTGTCGGTGTCGTCCGCACCCGCGACGAACGCGTCGAGCAGAGCGTCACCGATCGCCTTGGCGTCGGAGAACGACGGCCGCTCGGAGAAGCCCGTCCAGCTGGCCTCGATCGGCCGGTTGCGGAACCGGTAGTAGCCGACGCCCTTGCGGCCGACGACGTACAGGACCGGCTCCTTGCCGTCCGCCTTGAGCCGCTCGATCAGCTGCTCGGCGGTGCGGATGGCGTTGGCGTTGTAGGCGCCGGCCAGGCCGCGGTCGCTGGTGATGAGCAGGACACCCGCCCGCCGGACCCGCTCACGCGGGACCAGCAGGGGGTTGTCGATCGTCGCGTTGGACGCCAAGGCGGTCAGGACCTGGGTGATCGCCTCCGCGTACGGCTTGGAGGCCTGAACGCGCTCCTGAGCCTTGGCGATGCGGCTGGTGGCCACCAGCTCCTGCGCCTTCGCGATCTTCTTGGTCGACTTGACGGTGCGGATGCGCCGCCGAAGTGCCTGTACCTGACCGGCCATGACTACTGGCCTTCGGTCGGACGGGGAACCTCGCGGGTCACCGTCTCGCGCGTCTGGCGGCCCTCTTCGAGCGGCTCGGCCGGGTTCTCGTTGACCGCGGAACCGGTCTCGCCGCGCTTGAAGAGCTCCTTGAACTCGGTCACGCCGCTCTTCAGGTTCTCGACGTCGTCGTCCGACAGCAGGCCGGTCGAGTCGATCGCGGTGTAGGTGTCGCTGCGGTGCCGCTTGACCCAGCCCAGGAAGTCCTGCTCGAAGCGGCGCACGTCGCCGACCGCGATGTCGTCGAGCTGGCCGGTGGTGCCGGCCCAGATCACGATGACCTCTTCGACCACCGAGTACGGCGAGTACTGCGGCTGCTTGAGCAGCTCGACCAGGCGTACGCCCTTCTCGAGCTGGGCCCGCGACGCACGGTCCAGGTCGGAGGCGAAGGCCGAGAAGGCCTCCAGCTCACGGAACTGGGCCAGGTCGAGGCGCAGACGGCCGGAGACCGAGCGCATCGCCTTGACCTGCGCCGAGCCACCCACCCGGGACACCGAGGTGCCGACGTTGATCGCCGGGCGGACACCCGAGGCGAACAGGTCGGTCTCCAGGAAGATCTGGCCGTCGGTGATCGAGATGACGTTGGTCGGGATGTAGGCCGAGATGTCGTTGGCCTTGGTCTCGATGATCGGCAGACCGGTCATCGAACCGCCACCGAGCTCGTTGGAGAGCTTGGCGCAACGCTCGAGCAACCGGGAGTGCAGGTAGAAGACGTCACCCGGGTACGCCTCGCGGCCCGGCGGGCGGCGCAGCAGCAGCGACACCGCGCGGTAGGCCTCGGCCTGCTTCGTCAGGTCGTCGAAGACGATCAGGACGTGCTTGCCGGCGTACATCCAGTGCTGGCCGATGGCCGAGCCGGTGTACGGCGCGATGTACTTGAAGCCGGCCGGGTCGGAGGCCGGGGCGGCGACGATCGTCGTGTACTCGAGCGCGCCCTGCTCCTCCAGCGTCCCGCGGATCGAGGCGATGGTGGTCGCCTTCTGACCGATCGCGACGTAGATGCAGCGGACCTGCTTCTCCGGGTCGCCGGACTCCCAGTTCGCGCGCTGGTTGATGATCGTGTCGATCGCGACCGTGGTCTTACCGGTCTTGCGGTCGCCGATGATCAGCTGGCGCTGGCCGCGGCCGATCGGCGTCATGGCGTCGATCGCCTTGATGCCGGTCTGCAGCGGCTGCTTCACCGGCTGGCGGGCCATCACGTTGGGGGCCTGGAGCTCGAGCTCCCGGTCGCCCTCACTGACGATCTCGCCGCGGTCGTCGATCGGCCGGCCCAGCGGGTCGACCACGCGACCGAGGAAGGCGTCGCCGACCGGAACCGAGAGGACGCGGCCGGTCCGCTTGACCTGCTGGCCCTCCTCGATGCCGGCGAAGTCACCCAGGACCACGACGCCGATCTCGCGGACGTCGAGGTTCTGCGCGACACCCAGCGTGCCGTCCTCGAACTCGAGCAGTTCGTTCGCCATCACCGAGGGCAGACCCTCGACGTGCGCGATGCCGTCGCCCGCATCGGAGACGATGCCGACCTCTTCGCGGGTCACCGTATTGGTAGCGGACGAGACGTAGCGCTCTAGCGCCCCCCGGATCTCGTCCGAGGAGATGGTCAGCTCGGCCATCCTCTGCCTTCTCTGTCTAGCTCGGGACGTTCCCGCCACCGAGGGGCCTGCTCGATCCGCGTCGCCGCCGGACCGAGGGAAAAATCTACTTCGCGAATGCCTGCTTGGCGGCGTTGAGCCGACGCAGGATCGTGCCGTCGTAGAGGTCGGAGCCGACCCGGACACTGACGCCACCGATGATCTCGGGATCGACGTCGACCTTCAGCGAGACCGAGCGACCGTAGATGTCGGACAACTTGGCAGCCATCGCCTGCTCGTCGGCGTCGGAAAGCGGCTTGGCGACCGTCACGTACGCGACCTCGCGGTCACGCTTCGCGGCGGTCAGCTCCACCAACCGGGTCAACGACGACTCGAAGCCACGACCCCCGAAGCCCTCGAGAGCGATCTCGGCGAGCCGCACCGTGGCCGGCTGGGCCTTGCCCTTCAGCAAGTCCTCCACCAGCTTAACCCGGAGCCCGGTGGGAGCACCGGCATCACTGAGCGTGACCGCGAGCTGCGGGTTGCCCGAGACGATCTGCCCGAAGCGGAACAGCTCGTCCTCGATGTCGGCCAGCTTGCCGTCCTTCTGCGCCGAGTCGAGCACGGCGTCGGCACCCAGCCGCTCGACGGAGTCGAGCAGCTCGGTCGGACGGGAGAACCGGCCGGACACCAGGGTCGCCAAGGTGTCGAGAACGACCTCGGCGACCTTGCCCGACAGCAGCGAACGGACCAGCCCGGCCCGGTCGTCGCCGGAGCGCGACGGGTCGGTCAGCGCCCGGCGGAGCCGGGGCTGCGCCCGCAGCAGGCCGGCCACCGACAGGATCTCGTCGGCGGCCGAGGCGACCTGCGCGGCCGTGGCCGTGGCGGTGCCGGCGGCGAACTTCGCGCTCGCCTCGGCCGTGGCCTGCTGGCTGACGGTCGACGCCATCAGCGCCGCCCGCCCGCCGAGCCGGCCGTGCCGAGCTCGTTGATGAACCGCTCCACGGTGCCCCGGCTGCGCGCCTCGTCGGCAAGGCTCTCGCCGACGATCTTGCTGGCCAGGTCGACCGCGAGCGATCCGACCTCGGAGCGAAGCTCACGCACGATGCTTTCGCGCTGCACGGCGAGCTGCTCCTGGCCGGCCCCGATGATGCGGTCCGACTCCTCGCGGGCCTTGGCCAGGATGTCCTGGCGGATGCCCTCGGCGTCGGCCCGGGCCTCGTCGCGGATGCGCGCGGCCTCGGTGCGAGCCTCGGCCAGCTGGGCCTTGTACTGCTCGAGAAGCTGGTTGGCCTCGGCCTGAGCGGCCTCGGCCCGCTTGATGCCACCCTCGATCGCGTCGACCCGCGCCGCGAAGGTCTTCTCCATCATGGGGAAGACGAACTTCATCAGCACGAAGCAGAGGATCGAGAAGGCGATGAGGCCGAGGACGACCTCCTGCCAGAGCGGGATGATCGGGTTGTGCTCAGTAGCGCCCTCAGCAGCCAGCGTGGTGACGTCAGTCGCTAGTTTGGTGATCATAAAGACCTCCGCTGCGCGGGAAGGGGCTTAGAACTCGCCGGCCCAGATGAAGCCGAACGCGATACCCAGCAGGGCGAGCGCCTCGATGACGGCGAAGCCGATCCAGACGTACGGCAGGGTCAGGCGCGACGACTCCGGCTGACGGGCGGTCGACTGGATGTAGGCCGAGAAGACGAGACCAACACCGATGCCGGGGCCGATGGCGGCGAGGCCGTAGCCGATGGCGGCGGTGCTACCACCGACGGCGGCAATAACGTCAACCATTGCAATTCCTCCTGGTATCTCGCGTGACTGTCACGCGGGACGACAACGGGGTGTTACGGGGTGTTGCTGGGTCTGACTCAGTGCTCGTCGGCGAGCGCGCCCTGGACGTAGCTCGCGGTCAGCACCGTGAAGACGTAGGCCTGGAGGCAGATGACCAGGAACTCCAGGAAGGTCAGGGCGATGGTCATCACCCAGGAGACGACCGAGAACGGCGCGAACCAGACGTTGGCGTTCAGCATCGCGAAGCCGCCGAGCGTGAACACCAGCAGCAGCATGTGGCCGGCGAACATGTTGGCGAACAGACGGACGGCGAGCGAGAACGGCCGAACGAGGAACGTCGAGAAGAACTCGATCGGAATCAGCAACGGCAGGATGAACCACGGCGCCGGCGGAATGAGCGCGTGCTTGAAGTACTTCAGGCCGCCGTGGTGCTTCATGCCGATGTAGATGAACATCACGTAACTGATGACCGCGAGAATCGCCGGGAACGCGATGTGCGAGTTCGGCGAGATCTGAGCGAACGGCACGATCGCCCAGAAGTTCATCAGCAGGATGAAGACGAACAGCGTCGTCAGGTAAGGCGCGAAGTTGATGCCGCGCTTGCCCAGCATGTCGACCGCGATGTTGTTCCGCACGAAGCCGTAGATGCTCTCGGCGATCCACTGCTTCTTGGTCGGTACGAGCTGCGGCTTCCGGTACGTGGCCAGGAAGAAGATGATGATCGCGGCCACCGTGATCCACAGCAGCGCCGTGATCTTGGTGAACCAGTAGGAGTTGTGCTCTCCCCAAGGCAGGATGCTGGGCAGGTAGAAGTCCTCGACACTCGGCGGGAACGGAACTTCCGCTGCGAGGACGATCGACTGACCGATCACCGTAGCCCTTTCCTGTCAGGCGCCGAGACGGCGCACGATGAGGTAGACACCGCCGCCGATTCCAACGACAGCACCGATACCGGCGAATATGCCCTTGGTCCCGACCCAGTGGTCGACCAGCAAACCGATCGCTCCCCACACCAACATGCCCGAGATGAGATAAGCGACCGCCGTCATTCCCATGCCCGTGTCGGGCGGGGGCTGGTCGTCGTCACCGCTGGGTTTGGTGGGAGGTTCTTGACCGGTCATGACGGCCCGAACGATATCAGCAGGAAACACGAGGCTAAGCGGGACCCCCCGCACAACCGCAGTTGTCCAGGCGTCAGGGGTCTCGCAACTGGAAGGACACGGTACTCCCCCTTCGCCATAACCGGACAAGCCACAACCGTTCACGTCACCGTTTCGAGGTCAACAAACCACGAATGGGGCTTTGACGAGGCGAAACGGCCTCTGAACGATCACTTCGGGCGACTCAGCTTGTGGAACCACCAAGCCTGGACCGCGGTCCAGACGATCACGCCGGCGACGATGCCCCAGCCGAGCGCGTCCTTGCCCTGCCACTCGCTTTCGACGCCGTAGGCCAGCACCACACCGAGCACGCTGTACTTCAGCACGTACGTGAAGAGGGCCAGCGGCATCAGCAGGGCCGGGCGCACCGTGTCGGCCCACGCGATGATCAGCGTCGACATGGTGTAGCTGATCGTCACGATCACCACCCCCAGCGCCGCGCCCAGGGCCGAGGTGGTGCCGCCCGCGAAGAACCCGGCCGAGGCGGCGCAGAGGATCAGGGCGAACGAGACGATGGTGAGGAACGGCAGGTGCGCCACCCGCCAGCGCGGGTCGGCCGGCAACGGCGGCAGGTCGGGCAGCGGCCGGTCGTCGTCCTCGTCCTCGACCGCGCGCTGCTTCTGGAACTCCAGCGCCCGCTGACGCTCGAGCTCGAACTCGTCGACTTCGGTGCCGCTCATGCCATCACCTCCTGCCGCCCGTACGCCGGGAACCGTCGTACCAGGGCGGCCACTTCGTCCGCGGCGTCGGCCAGACGGGACGCCCCGCCCGCGGAGTCCGGATCGCTGCGCACGGCCACGCCGATCAGCGCGGCGATCTGCCGCATCTCGGCCTCGCGCATCCCCTGGGTGGTGACGCTCGGCGAGCCCACCCGGATGCCCGAAGCCACCGCGGGTCGCTCCGGATCGTACGGGATCGCATTTTTGTTCAAGGTGATGCGGGCGAGATCGCACCGGGTCTCGGCGTCACGCCCGCTGATGCCGAGCCCGCGCAGGTCGGCCAGCGCCAGGTGGGTGTCGGTGCCTCCAGCCACCGGCCGCATGCCCTCCGCCTCCAGACCCGCGGCCAGAGCCTGCGCGTTGGTGACGACCTGCCGGGCGTACGTACGGAATTCCGGCTGTGACGCCTCGCGGAATGCCACCGCCTTGGCCGCGATGGCGTGCATCATCGGGCCGCCCTGGCTGAACGGGAAGACCGCCTTGTCGACGCGCTGGGCCAGCTCGGCCCGGCACAGGATCATGCCGCCGCGCGGGCCGCGCAGCACCTTGTGGGTGGTGCAGGTGACGACGTCGGCGTGCGGCACCGGCGACGGCACGGCCTGACCGGCGACCAGGCCGATGAAGTGGGCCGCGTCGACCATCAGGTAGGCGCCGACCTCGTCGGCGATCTCGCGGAACCGGGCGAAGTCGATCAGGCGGGGGTACGCGGTGGCCCCACAGATGATCATTTTCGGGCGGTGGGCGAGCGCCAGGTCGCGGACCTCGTCGTAGTCGATCTCCTCGGTGTCGGGGCAGACCCGGTAGCCGATGGGGTGGAACCACTTGCCGCTGAAGTTGACCCGGCTGCCGTGCGTCAGGTGCCCGCCGTGCGGCAGCTCCATGGCCAGCACCGGGTCGCCGGGTTCGGCCAGAGCCGCGTACGCCGCGAGGTTGGCCGCCGCCCCCGAATGCGGCTGCACGTTGGCGTGCTCGGCGCCGAACAGGGCCTTGGCCCGCTCGACGGCGAGCGTCTCGGCGCGATCGGCCTCGAGGCAGCCGCCGTAGTAGCGCTCCCCCGGGTAGCCCTCGGCGTATTTGTTGGCGAGCGTCGAGCCCAGCGCGGCCAGCACCGCCGAGGAGGTGAAGTTCTCGCTGGCGATCAGCTGGAGCCCGCTGCCCTGCCGGTCGACCTCGGCCAGCAGGACACGCGCGATCTCCGGATCGGCACGCTCGAGCGCGGCGAAATCCGGCCCCCAGAAGGTGTCCACGTGCCCTCCCCGAGTAGGCAACGCTGCCGGGTTTGAGCATATGGCTTCAGCCGGGCCTTTCGAGGGCACAGTCTGGCTTTATGCGGTGCTTGGTGACGGGTGCGACGGGATACATCGGCGGACGGCTCGCGCCCCGGCTGCTCGAGGCGGGCCACGAGGTGCGGTGCCTGACCCGGGGCGCGCGCCGGCTGCGGGACGTGCCGTGGGCCGGCCGGACCGAGGTGGTCGAGGGCGATCTGAACCAGGCCGAGACGCTGCCGGCGGCGCTGGAGGGCGTCGACGTGGCGTACTTCCTGGTCCATTCGCTGGGTCACTCCGACTTCGAGCGGCTGGACCGGGAGGCGGCGAAGAACTTCGCGGTCGCGGCCAAGGCGGCCGGCGTCTCGCGGATCGTCTATCTGGGCGGCCCCGAGCCCCCGCCCGGCGACAAGCCCTCCCCGCACCTGCGCTCGCGGGCCGAGGTCGCGAAGATCCTGCTGGCATCCGGGGTGCCGACCACGGTGCTGCGCGCTCCCGTGATCATCGGCTCCGGTTCGGCGTCGTTCGAGATGCTGCGCTACCTGACCGAACGGCTGCCCGTGATGGTCACCCCGCGCTGGGTCCGGAACCGGATCCAGCCGATCGCCGTCCGCGACGTGCTGCGCTACCTGATCGCCGCGGCGACCATGCCGCCCGAGGTCAACCGCGGCTTCGACGTCGGGGGCCAGGACGTCCTCACGTACGGCCAGATGATGCAGGGCTACGCCCATGTGGCCGGCCTGCGCCGCCGCGTGATCGTGCCGTTGCGCCCGCTCAGCCCGTGGTTGTCGGCCCACTGGGTCGGGGTGGTCACTCCGGTTCCCAACGCGATCGCGCGCCCGCTCGTGGCCAGCCTGGTGCACGAGGCGGTGGCCCACGAGAACGACATCCGCGCGTACGCCCCGGGGGAACCGCTCGGCTTCGAGCAGGCCGTCCGGGTGGCGCTCGGCAAGATCCGGGACGCGAACGTGGAGACCCGCTGGTCGAACGCGGCCGGCCGGGACTGGGCGGCCGAGCCGCTGCCCACCGACCCGGACTGGTCCGGCGGCAGCATCTATGTCGACGAGCGCTGCCGCGAGGTGAAGGCCCCGGCCGAGGCGCTGTGGCGGGTCATCGAGGGCGTCGGCGGCGAGAACGGCTGGTACTCGTTCCCGTTGGCGTGGGCGGTGCGCGGCTGGATGGACCGGATGGTGGGCGGGGTCGGCCTGCGCCGGGGCCGCCGCGACCGGGAACGCCTGTGGGTGGGCGAGGCGCTGGACTGGTGGCGGGTCGAGGAGATCGAGCCGGGCAAGCTGCTGCGGTTGCGGGCCGAGATGCGGGTGCCGGGCCGGGCCTGGCTGGAGATGCGCGCCGCCCCCGACGGCAACGGCGGCAGCGTCTATCGCCAGCGGGCCGTCTTCCTGCCCCGCGGACTGGCCGGGCACGCCTACTGGGCGGCCGTCCTGCCCTTCCACGGCTTCATCTTCCAGGGCATGGTGAACAACATCGCCAAGGGCGCCGAGCGCTAAGCCGCCGCCCGGCCGAGGCGGTCGCGGACGGCCAGCCAGTCCTCGGTCTGCGGCGGCTCCTGCACCAGGATCGTCGCCACCCCGGCGTCGTCCAGCCGGTGCAGGGCGGCGTAGAGGTCGGCGGCGTATTCGCGCGGGTCACCGGACAAAATCTCGGCGCCCGGCACGTCGGCGGTCTCGTAGGTGAGCACCCCGACCGGACCGGACAGACCGGTCTGGTCAACATCGGCGACGTCCTTGACCAGCAGCACCTTGGCCCGCGGGGCATAGTGGCGGCGGCTCATGCCCGGCGAGGAGCGCACCGCGCCGTCCTCCGGGCCGTCGGACGGGAGCAGGATCGAGCCGGCCACATCGCGCAGCGTGCGCAGCGGCAGCGCACCTGGCCGCAGCAGCCGCGGGGTCTCGCCGGTCACGTCGAGCACGGTCGACTCGATGCCCCACGAGGCCGGGCCGCCGTCGAGCACCAGCGGCACGTCGGGCAGGCTGCGCAGCACGTGCTCGGCCGTGGTCGGCGAGATGCTCTCGGAGCGGTTGGCGCTGGGCGCGGCCAGCGGCAGCCCGGAGGCCTCGAGCAGGCTCAGCGCGACCTCGTGGGCCGGGATCCGGATCGCGATGGTGTCGTTGCTCGCGCCCACCCCGTCCAGGTGGCGGGCCCGCGGCACGACCAGGGTCAGCGGCCCGGGCCAGAACCGGGCGGCCATCTCGTGAGCCAGGTCGGGCCAGTCTTCGGCCAGGCCGCGGGCGGCCTCGATGTTCGCCACGTGCACGATCAGCGGGTTCCAGGACGGCCGCCGCTTGAGGCGGTAGATCTCGCCGACCGCCTTCTCGGAGAACGCGTTCGCGCCCAGGCCGTAGACGGTCTCGGTGGGGAACGCGACGACCGATTCGGCGCGCAGCACCTCGACGGCCCGGCGCAGACCGTCGGCGTCGGGACGGACGATCGTCACGGCAGCAGAAGCGTGGCGAACGGGACGGTGGTGTCCTCGATCTCGTCGCCGATGCGCTGGAACGTCTGGTCGCCGCGGCCCCACGGGTCGTCGAGGTCGTCGGCCGGCCGCGGGCCGTCGTCGCCGCGCAGCACGTGCACGGCCTCGACGATGGCGACCCCGCGGGCGTGCACGGCGTCGGGCTTGGGCTCTCCGGCCGGCAGCGCGGCCGCGTCGACCGCGCCCAGCAGCCGGCCGAACTCGCCGGTGACGAACGTGCGGCCGGCCGCGGCGGGGCGCAGCGCGACCACGTAGTCGTACTGGTCGGCGGTGGCCGTGAGGATCAGGTCGGCCTCGTCGATGAAGTCGCCGCGCAGCTTGCGGGCCTCGAAGCCGGCGTCGGACCCGCGGCGGGCGCGCACCTGGCGGGCGGCGGGCGGGTTCATCTCCTCGCCCTCGTGCCAGCCGCCGGTGCCGGCGCTGACGCTGCGGACCAGCTGGTCGCCCTGCTCGCCGACGCGGTCACGGACGGCCCGGGCCAGCAGGCGCTCGGCCATCGGGGACCGGCAGATGTTTCCCATGCAGACGTGCAGGACGGTGAAGGGCGCCACCTCAGTCCTCCGCCGCGACGATGTCGGGGACGACGTCCCGCAGCTTGCCGATCGGGATCGCGCCCGCGCGCAGCACCTGCGGCACCTCGCCGGTCACGTCGACGATCGTGCTCGGGGCCGGGTCGTGCGCCTCGCCCGCTTCGAGGTAGACCCGGACCGCGTATTCCAGCTGATCGCGGGCCGCCTCGGCGGTGCCCGGGGCGGGCTGGCCGACCTTGTTGGCGGTGGTGACCGCCATCGGGCCGACCGCGCGCAGCACCTCGAGCGCGACCGGGTGCAGCGGCATGCGGACCGCGACCCGCCCGCCGGTCTCGCCGAGGTCCCACTGCAGGCTCGGCGAATGCTCGACATAGAGGGTCAGCGCGCCCGGCCAGAACGCGTCGGCCAGCTCGCGCGCCGCCTTGGGCAGCGAATAGACCAGGCCGTCGAGTGTGTGGCGGGAACCGACCAGCACCGGCGGCGGGACCTGGTTGGTGACGCTGCGCGCATGGTGCAGCGAGGTGATCGCGTGCGGGGTGAACGCGTCGGCGCCGACGCCATAGACCGTGTCGGTCGGCATGACCACCAGCTCACCGCTCTTGACCGCCTCGACGGCAGCGGCGATGCCGCGATCCCGGTCCGCGGTGGTACGGCAGTCGTAGAGCATCACACCGTGCAGTCTGCCATGCGATCCGGGATATCGATCAGGCCCGCCTCGCCGTCGCGTACCGCGGCCGCCCGGTCAGGTCGTCATGGGCGGTCACCTCGGTGAACCGGCCGTCGGCGCGCAGCAAGGCCGGGACCGCCTCGCCGTGCACGTCGTCGTGCTCGATGCCGACCACGCCCCCGGACCGCAGCAGGGCCGCGGCCAGCGCGACCACCGGCCGGATCACGGTGAGCCCGTCGGCGCCGCCGAACACCGCCTCGTCCGGGTCGTGATCGGCCACCTCGGGCGGGACGGGCGTGCCGACCGGGACGTACGGCGGGTTGCAGAGCAGCACGTCCACCGCGCCCCGCAGCCCGGGCAGCAGACCGGGGTCGGTCACGTCCCCCTCGACCACCTCGACCGCGTCGACGCCGGCCGCGTTGCGGCGCAGCCAGGGCAGCGCCGCCGCCGACCGTTCGACCGCCACGACGCGGCCCGGCTCGGCCTCGTCCGCCACCGACAGGGCGATCGCGCCGCTCCCGCTGCACAGATCGACGACCGTCGCGCCCGGCGCGGTGTGCTCGATCCCCCAGCCGGCGAGCAGCTCCGTCTCGGGTCGTGGGACGAAGACGCCGTCGCCGACGGAAAGTTCGAGGTGCCGGAACGCGGCCGTGCCGAGCAGGTGCTGCAGCGGGATGCGCCGGGCCCGCTCGGCCACGAGCGCGCTGAACCGGCTCAGCTCCTCCGGGCGCAGAGCGTCGACCAGCAGCAGTCGTCCACGTGAGATGCCCAGGACGTGCGCGGCGAGCAGCTCGGCGTCGACCCGGGGCGACTCCACCCCGGACGCCGAGAGATCGGCGACCGCCGTTGCGAGCGCCGCGCTGAGCGACGTCCGTACGGAAGGCCGGGAGGTGTCTTCGAGGTCCGGGTCCACGGCATAATCATCGGACGTCACGTGCGACGCCGACCGGCCGGGTCGGTGCGGAGCGCGGCACCGGTGGGAGGCGCCTGGTGAGTTGGTTGGACCAGCTCGCGGAAAATGTCGACGAGCTGCGCCGTGCCGGCCGGCTCCAGCAGAACGGGCGCTCGGCCGAGGCGTTACCGATCCTCGACGGGGTGCTCGCCGTCGCCACCGATCCGACCACGCGGGCGTACGCGCTGGTGCAGCGGTTCGGCGCGCTCATCAACCTGGGCCGGATAGCCGAGCTCGCGACCGCCATGACGATCGCCGACAACGCCGTCCGCGAGATCCCCGACGCCTTCCTGCGCGGCCAGATGCACGCCTTCGCGGCGCTCGGCGCGCACCTCGAACGCAACCTGGACCGCGGCGTGACCCACCTCGTGCAGGCGTCCCGATCGCTGGCGGCGGTGCAGGAGAAAGACTCCGAGACCGCGTGGGGCTGGCACGACCTCGCGATGGCCTATTCCTATCTCGGGTTCCACGGCCACGCGCTGACCGCGATCGAGCAGGCCCGTCAGGTCGGCGCCGCGGCCGGGCTGGCCTCCGAGATCTTCGCGGCGCCCGGCATCCGGCTGCGCAACGCGGTCTCGCTCGACCACCAGGGCGACACCGACGGCTGCCTGCGGGTGCTGCGCGACATCGACGCCGAGCTGACCCGCTACGTGGCGATCGGCGCCGACCAGATGCGCCCCGGAAGCCGCGCGGCCTACGGCTATTCGCTGGCCCGCCGGGCCGCCCTGGGCGAGGAGACCGAGGCCGACGCGGCCCAGTGGCTGACCGGCGGCGGTGACAGTGTCCGCACCCGCGACCTGCAACATCTGGGCCACGTCTGCCTGACCATGGCCGCCGGCCGCCCCCAGCAGGCACTGTCCATGCTCGACTCGGTGCCGGTCTCGGCCGAGATCCTGGGCGCGGCCGAACCGGCCCGGCTGCGCAGCATCTGCCACGCCGCGGCCGGCGACCACGCGGCCGCGCACGCCGCCGACCGTTACGCGTTCCGCCTCGCCGCCCAGCGCATCGACCGGCTCCGCGACGGTTATCTCGACGGCGTCGCGGCCCGCCTCGACGCCCAGGAGACCCAGCGCGACCCCAGCCGCTACGGCGACGAGACCCTCACCGACCCGCTGACCGGCCTGCCCAACCGGCGCCAGCTGGAGCGTTACGTCGCCACCATGCTGACCCGCGGCGAGCGCGCGGCGATCGGGGTCTGCGACCTGATCGGCTTCACCGAGGTCAACGCCCGGCACGGCCGGCACTGCGGCGACCTGGTTCTGCAGCGCATCGCCGGGGTGCTCAACCGCGTGATGCGCCGGGGCGACTTCGTGGCCCGGTTCGCCGGCGACGAGTTCGTGGTGGTGCTGCCGGGCGCGGGCACGGCCCAGGCGGCCGAGGTGTCGCGCCGCATCACCGCGGCCACCAACGCCGAGAACTGGCAGATCCTGGTTCCGGGAACGCCGATCAGCCTGGCCGCGGGATGGTCCGAGGTGGGCACCAACGGGCGTACGCTGAGTGCGGCGCTCGCCGCGGCCGCGGCGAACAGGCTTCCCACCAGGCCCCTTTCCGAGATGACGTAGCCACGGTCATGAGCACGATCGAGCTCGGCGAGATCTCCTCGGCCCGTGACGGCCCGGAGCCCGCCGGCTCGCCGGGGTTCGACCGCCGGCTCGTCCGGAAGGTGAGCTTCGGGCTCGTCGCGGTTCTCGCCGTGGCCGGGCTCGCCGGTTCCGAGGTGCCCGAGCCGCGTGGTGTTCGTCCGGTGTGGAGCGTCTCGATCGAGCAGGCGCAGGGCACGACGCTGACCCGCGACGGGCTGTTCGTGCACAGTTCCTATGGCGGCTCGACCACGGTCACGGCCTACGACCTGTCCACCGGCGCGGTGCGCTGGCGGCGCGGCTTCGACGGCACGATCGGCTATCTGCAGGCCGCCGAGTCCGCGGGCATGCTGCTGGTGCCCACCGAGGGGCACGTCGTCCAGCTGCCCTCGGTCAACGACGGGTCGGCCTTCCAGGCCGAGTTCCACCGGCAGACGATCGCGATCTCGACCGCGACCGGCGCCGAGCTGTGGCGCACGGCCGGCGAGCCGTACACCGTCGGCGGCGAGACCGCGCTGCTCACCGAGTACACGGATCGGGCCGATCTCGCCCGCATGCGGCTGATCCGGCTGCGCGACCACAGCACGGTCTGGAGCCACGACACCCCCGGGGTCAGCAATCACACCGTCATTCCGTACGAACGCCCCGACAAGATCGTCACGGCCACCGACGCCGGGCAGATCAGGGTCTATGCGTACGGCACCGGAATGCTGGTCAGCTCGGCCCGCGTGCCCTGGGTCAAGGGCAGCCCCGACGAGGGTTATTTCAACGACCTCAGCGGCAACGGCGAGGTGCTGGTGGTCAACCGGTCACGCCGCGAGGTGTTCGAGATGAGCGTCTACCGCACCGACACGATGACCGAGTTGTGGCGCTCGCGCGACACCAACGGTTACGCGTTCCCGTGCGGCTCGGCGCTCTGCCTCAACGACGGGGGCGGTCTCGTGGCGCACGACCCGATGACCGGCGCCCGCCGCTGGCGGCTCGACGGCGCGGTCAACGCGTTCCAGGTGAGCCCCGACCGGCTGGTGCTCGGCGAGGGTCTCGACGACGGCCGCAACCTGCTGGTCGACGCCGAGTCGGGCCGTCCGGTGGGCGGTCCGGTGAACGGCACCCTGGCCTGGAACGACCCGCGGGAGCGGTCGGTGCTGCTGCTGCGCTCGACCGTCTCGCCCCCCGACCGTACGGCGGTGGTCCGCTGGGACCTCGGGACGGGCGAGCAGACCACGATCGGCACGCTCGGCGCCATGGCGGGCCGCCCGTGCTCGACCGTGCCCGGCTATCTGGCCTGCACGATCGGCGACCGCTACGAGATCATCGCCGTGATGTGAGGCCGGCCGCTCACGGCCGCCGGCCGATTTCGGACTCGCCGGCCAGCCGCGCCGCCCGGTCGGCCTCGGCCAGCGCGTCGAGCACGGCGTCGAGCTCCCCGCCGAGCACCAGGTCGAGGTTGTAGGCGGTGTAGCCGATCCGGTGGTCGGTGATGCGGTTCTGCGGGAAGTTGTAGGTGCGGATCCGCTCCGAACGGTCGACCGTGCGCACCTGGGCCTTGCGCGAGTCGGAGGCGGCCGCGTCGGCCTCCTCCTGGGCGATGGCCAGCAGCCGGGACCGCAGGATGCGCAGCGCCGACTCCTTGTTCTGCAGCTGGCTCTTCTCGTTCTGGCAGCTCACCACGGTGCCGGTGGGGATGTGGGTGATGCGCACGGCCGAGTCGGTGGTGTTGACCGACTGACCGCCCGGCCCGGACGAGCGGAACACGTCGATGCGCAGGTCGTTCGGCGCGATCTCGACGTCGACCTCTTCGGCCTCGGGCAGCACGAGCACGCCGGCGGCCGAGGTGTGGATGCGGCCCTGCGACTCGGTGACCGGGACGCGCTGCACCCGGTGCACGCCGCCCTCCCACTTCATGCGGGACCAGACACCGTGGCCACCGTCGGGCACACCCTTGGTCCGTACGCCGACCGAGATGTCCTTGACCCCGCCCAGGTCCGACTCCTGCGAGTCGATCACCTCGACGACCCAGCCGTGGCGCTCCGCGTAGCGGGTGTACATGCGCAGCAGATCGCCCGCGAACAGCGCCGACTCCTGGCCGCCCTCGCCCGCCTTGATCTCGATGATCACGTCTTTGGCGTCGTTGGGGTCGCGCGGGATCAGCATCTCGCCGAGCTTCTCCTCGAGCGGCGGGAGCGTGGCCGCGACCGCGTCGACCTCGGCCGCGAAGCCCGGGTCCTCGGCCGCGAGCTCCTTGGCCGCGGCCAGGTCGGCCCGGGCCGCCTCGAGCTCGGCGTTGGCGGCATAGAGCGGGGCCAGCTCGGCGAAGCGTCGGCCGACCCGGCGCACGAGGGCCTGGTCCGAGTGGATGGAGGGGTCCTCCATCCGCTTCTCGAGCTCGGCGTACTCGGCGAGAAGGGTGGTCAGCCGATCCGTGCTCATCTTCGTCTCCCGGCTGGTGAAAAAAGCTGACATGCGAACGGCGCCCGCCCCGGGGAACCGGGAACGGGCGCCGTTGAAGCAGTTACTTCTTCTTCGCGGCGTTGACCTTGGCGTACTTGGCCTGGAACTTCGCGACCCGGCCCGCGGTGTCGAGGACGCGCTGCTTGCCGGTGTAGAACGGGTGGCAGGCGCTGCAGGTCTCGACGCGGATCTCGCCGCCCTTGGCGGTGCTACGGGTGGTGAAGGTGCTGCCGCAGGAGCAGATGACCTCGGTGGTCGTGTACTCCGGGTGGATGCCGCTCTTCATGTAACTCGGTCTCCCTCAATGGAATCGGTCGCCGGGTCGCCGACTGTGCTGAGGCGTGAACCGGAACCTTTACTGGCCGATGTACTAGTCTGCCATGTCGCCGCGTCTTGGCGAAATCGGCGTGACCTGGGCTTCAACATAAGCTGCGGGCGGGCTATTCCCGGCGTTTTTGCCCTGCTTTGTCCGGAGCGAGTTGATGACACGACTTCTGATCACTCGGGGGCTGCCGGGGTCCGGCAAGACCAGCTTCGCCCGCCTGCTCCAGCCCCGCGTCGTCCGGGTCAACCGCGACGACCTGCGCCGCATGCTGCACGGGAGCCTGCTCTACACCGAATGGGCCGAGGCTCAGGTCACCCTGGCCCAGCGGACCACGGTCGAGGGGCTGCTGCGCAAGGGCGCCAGTGTGATCGTCGACGACACCAACCTGCGCACCGAGACCGTACGGCGGTGGGCCGAGATGGCCGCCCGGCACCAGGCCAGCTTCGAGGTGCACGACTTCACCGACGTGCCGCTGGAGGAGTGCATCCGGCGTGACGCCGGGCGCGATTCCGAGGAGCGGGTCGGCGAGGACGGCATCCGGCGCATGTACGACCGCTACCTGGCCGGCAAGAACCTTCCCCTTCCCATTCCGTACGCCGAGACGGGCGGCCCGGGTGTGATCTACGACCCGCCCGAGGAGTTGCCTCCGGCGATCCTGGTCGACATCGACGGCACCGTCGCGCTGATGAACGGGCGCCGCCCGTACGACTGGGACCGGGTCGGTGAGGACTCCCCCAACCCGGCCGTGATCGCCGCGGTGCGGGCCATGCACGCGGCCGGCAACGCGATCGTCTTCTGCTCGGGGCGCGACGAGGCGGCCCGCTCGGAGACCGAGGCGTGGCTGGACCTTTACGTGGACGTGCCGTACGAAGCACTATTCATGCGGCCCGCGGGCGACAACCGCAAGGACGCGGTGGTCAAACGCGAGATCTTCGAGAACGAGATCAGTGAGCGCTGGCGCATCGCCGGGGTCTTCGACGACCGGCAGCAGGTGGTGCGCATGTGGCGTGAGCTGGGGCTGACCGTGTTCCAGGTGGCGGAGGGGGACTTCTGAACGGTGAAGTACCCGCGTACGTTCCACCTGCCCGACTCGCCCGGGGCCACGGACGACGACAAGGTGCAGCACGACCTGACCTGGCTCGACGGCGAACTGGTGGTCACCGAGAAACTCGACGGCGGCAATCTGACCTTCACCCGGGACGCGATGTACGGGCGTTCGCCCGACTCCGGCACCCAGCCCTGGGACCGCCCGGCCAAGGCGCTGTGGGCCATGACGTCGTACCGGATCCCGGACGACTGGCGGGTCTGCGGCGAGTCGATGTGGGCCCGGCGCAGCATCCCCTACTCCGACCTGCCCGGCGTCTTCATCGTCTTCGGCATCTGGGACGAGACCGACACGCTGCTGGGCTGGGACGACACGGTCGACTGGGCGCAGCGCCTGGAGCTGCCCGTGGTGCCGGTGCTCTACCGGGGCGGCAGCCTGTCCGAGGCCCGGGCGGCGTGGGCGGCCCAGCGCGAGCCGGAGACCTCGGAGGGCTTCGTCGTACGGGCGGCCGGGCGCATCCCGGCCGACCAGTTCGCGGTCCGGGTGCTCAAATGGGTGCGGTCCGACCACGTACGCACCCCCGACAGCTGGCGCCACCGCGACGACTTCGCGGTCAATGAGTTCGCCTGACCGGGCACCCCCCACGGGCCCGCTCGGACGCCTCCTCGTCGAGGTAGAACGCCGGCCGCAGGTCCGCCTCGTCGTAGTAGCGGTGGAAGACCGGGGTGATCCCGCCCGACATCGGCGGCACGATCCACGTCCAGTCGGCGGGCACCCGGCGGCCGGCCTTCTCCTCGTTGGCGATGTGCTTGAGGAACCGCTGGGACTCGGTGTGGTGGTCGCTCATCTTCACCCCGGCCAGCTCGAACGAGTGCAGCACGGCCCGGTTGAGCTCGACCAGCGCCCGATCGCGCCACAGGGTCGACTCGCGGCTGGTGTCCAGGCCCATCCGATCCGCGACCACCGGCAGCATGTCGTAGCGGTCGGTGTCGGCCAGGTTGCGGGCGCCGATCTCGGTGCCGAGGTACCAGCCGTTGAACGGCGCCAGCGGGTAGTGCACGCCGCCGATGGTGAGGCGCATGTTCGAGATGGCCGGGACGGCGTGCCAGCGTAGGCCCAGTTCGGCGAACCAGCCGTACTCGGGGTGGGTCAGCGGAACCTCCCGGATGGCACGTTCGGGCAGCTCGTAGAGGCGGACGCCCTCGGACGGGGTCTCGATCGCGAGGGGGAGCACGTCGAACTGGTCGTTCTTGCCGCGCCACCCGAACCCCCGCATCGCGGCGGTGAACTCCTCCAGCCGCCCGTCGCCGACCGGGCACCCGTCGGAGCCGCGGTATCCGGCGTACCGGATCAGCTGCTCGTTCCAGACCCGTGCGAAGGGCTGGCCGGGCTGGGCGGCGGCGAAGACGCTGATCACCGGGCGGATCTGGCCGGCCCCCGCCGTCTGCAGGTGGTTGACCAGCAGCGAGAAGATCTCATCGGCGGTACGGGCCCGGCGCCGGTCGAGCACGACGAGGCTGCGCCAGTAGAGGCGCCCGATGCACCGGCTCGCGTTGCGCCAGGCCAGCTTCGCGCCGTACGCGAGTTCCTCCGTGGTGTGCACATAGGTGCCGGTGGCGGCGATCTGGGCCCGGACGATGGCCAGCCGCGGTTCGACCGGGCCGAGCCGGGGGTTCTCGGTGTAGCACTGCCGGAGAAAGTCCTCGGCCTCGCCCGGGTCGGCGGGCGCGGCCGGGTCCCACGGCTCCGTCGGTACGTCCCGGTAGCCTGGCACGTTCATCGGCGCCTCCCACCGTTCTTACATTTGGAATGGGAGGTTCGCATGACCCTGACCGGTGTCGCACACACTCCTTGTGCGACAAAAGGGGCGCGACCTCTCCCGTACGAGGGAGGGCCGCGCCCCAATTGCGACTTTTACTCGCCGGGCGTCGATTTCGCGATCTGCATCAGGAACTCGACGTTCGTGCGGGTCTGCTTGAGCCGGTCGAGCAGCAGGTCGAGCGCGGCACCCGAGTCGAGCGAGTGCAGCACCTTCCGGAGCTTGTGGATGATCGCCAGCTCTTCCTTGCCGAGCAGGATCTCTTCCTTACGCGTTCCGGACGGGTCGATGTCGATGGCCGGGAAGACCCGCTTGTCGGCGATCTTGCGGTCGAGCTTGAGCTCGGCGTTACCCGTGCCCTTGAACTCCTCGAAGATCACCGTGTCCATCATCGAGCCGGTCTCGACCAGCGCGGTCGCGAGGATGGTGAGCGAGCCACCGTTCTCGATGTTGCGCGCCGCGCCCAGGAACCGCTTCGGCGGATAGAGCGCCGTCGAATCGATACCACCCGACATGATGCGGCCGGAGGCCGGCGCCGCCAGGTTGTACGACCGGCCGAGCCGCGTCACCGAGTCGAGCAGGACGACCACGTCGTGGCCGAGCTCGACCAGGCGCTTGGCCCGCTCGATCGCCAGCTCGGCGACCGTGGTGTGGTCCTGCGGCGGCCGGTCGAACGTGGCCGCGACGACCTCGCCCTTGACCGAGCGCTGCATGTCGGTGACCTCTTCGGGCCGCTCGTCGACCAGCACGACCATCAGGTGGCACTCGGGGTTGTTGTGGGTGATCGCGTTGGCGATCGCCTGCAACACCATCGTCTTGCCGGCCTTGGGCGGCGACACGATGAGCGCGCGCTGGCCCTTGCCGATCGGCATGACCAGGTCGATGACGCGGGTGGTCAGGATGTGCGGCTCGGTCTCGAGGCGCAGACGCTCCTGCGGGTAGAGCGGGGTGAGCTTGTAGAACTCCGGACGGCGCCGGGCTTCCTCGGGCTCCATCCCGTTGATCGTGTCGAGCCGGACCAGCGGGTTGTACTTGTCGCGGCGCTGGTCGCCGCCGCCCTCGCGGGGCGTGGCCCGCACGGCGCCGGTGACCGCGTCGCCGCGGCGCAGGCCGTGCTTCTTGACCTGCGACATCGACACGTAGACGTCGTTCGGGCCGGAGAGGTAACCGGTCGTGCGGACGAACGCGTAGTTGTCGAGCACGTCGAGGATGCCGGCCACCGGGACGAGAACGTCGTCCTCGCTGACGTGCGGCTCGCGGCCGCCACCGTCGCGCTGACCGCCCTCGTTGCCGTCACGGTCGCCGCGGCCACGGCGACGGTCACGGAACCGGCTGCGACGACTCCGCCGGCCGCCCTCGCCGCCGTCGTTGTCATCGTCGTCGTCGTTGTTGTTGCGGCCCTGGTCGTTGCGACCCTCGTTCCGGCCGTCGTTGCGCGAGCGGTCCTCGCGCTGACGGTCCTCACGGGGACGGTCGTCGCGCTGCCGGTCGTTGCGCTGGCGGTCGCGGTTGCGCTCGCCCCGCTCCGGACGCTCGGTGCGCTCGGCCGTCTCGGTCTCGGCGGCCGGGGCGGCCGTCTCACGGGACTCGCGCGGCTCCCGCTCCCGCGACTCCCGCGGCCCGCCGTCACGGTTGCGGCCGCGGCGGCTGCCACCCTCGGCCCGCTGGCCCTCGCCGTCTCCGGCCGGAGCAGCCTCCGGCTGCGCGGCAACGGTCGGCTTGGCCTCGATCGGCCCGGTGGGGGCCTCGGCCGGGGCGGCCTGCACGGCCGGCGGCTCGACCTTGGCCGACGCGACCACGGGGGCCGTGGCGACGACCGGGGCCGGGGCTTCCGCGGCGGCCTTGCTGCTGCGCGGCTTCGGCGCGCTCTCGGCCGGCGCGCCTCCGCTCTGGCGCTCGGTGATCGCGGTGATCAGCTCGCCCTTGCGCATCCGGGCGGTGCCGGAGATGCCCAGGGACGCGGCGAGGCTCTGCAGCTCGGGCAGCAGCATCGCGGACAGGCCGGTGCCGCCTCGGCGGCGCTTCGTGGCCGTCGCGGTGGTGCTAGCGCCGGCGTCAGCGACGTCAGAAACACCCGACGTCACGTCGGTGGTGTCGCTCAATGGATTCCTTCCGTCGGAAAAAGCCCGAGACTCCCGGTTCTGCAGCCTGGTGGCCGGGAGTTCCGGTTACCCGCCTCGCAAAGCGGCGCGGGAGTTTGCAGCACGGCAGCCCGACGGTGTCCCTGCTAGTCAGACTTTGACGAGTAGGTCTCGGCGAGTGCAGCGATGTTCGATCTCTGCTAGGCGTGTGCCTGTGGAGAGGTGAGACGGCCGGCAAGGCCTTGGGAGTCTCGGGGTGCGCGCCGAACCGCAGAGATCGCTTGCTTCGCGGCTGTGCTAGGTCTTGAGCGTAGTCAACTCGTGCGACCTGCGGCAACAGGGCCCCGCTAGGCGAGTTCCACCATACTCCCTTTGACAAGAGCACCGGCGCCATCCACGCCCAACGACTCGGCGCGCCATTCTGTTCCGGGGTGGAAATCGGCCGGCACCTGGGTCAACGCCAGCACCGTGGGCCCCGCACCACTGACCACAGCCGCCACACCGACCGAGCGCAGCGACGCCACGAGCGACGCCGTGCCCGGCATGCCCTCGGCCCGGTAGCCCTGGTGCAGCCGGTCTTCGGTGGCCGCCCACAGCAGGCTGGGATCGCTGGTCAGGGCGTGGGTCAGCAGCGCGGCCCGGCCGGCGTTGAACGAGGCGTCGGCGTGCGGCACGGTCGGCGGAAGGGCCGCGCGCGCCGAGGACGTGTATCCGCGCTCGGCCGGGATGAAGACTGTCGGATTTACGTTCGCGGCCGGCGCCAGCCGCACGGCCCGGGCCCCCGGCCCCTCGGTCCAGGCGATGGTGAACCCGCCCAGCAGGCAGGGAGCGACGTTGTCGGGGTGGCCCTCGAGCCGGCCCGCGATGCGCAGCGCGGCCTCGTCGTCGATCCGGCTCAGGCCCC
Source organism: Paractinoplanes ovalisporus (assembly GCF_016834655.1). Taxonomy (GTDB): domain Bacteria; phylum Actinomycetota; class Actinomycetes; order Mycobacteriales; family Micromonosporaceae; genus Actinoplanes; species Actinoplanes ovalisporus. Next base: position 165,000 of record NZ_JAENHP010000018.1, on the reverse strand, counting down.
CCGCCACCAGGCCACGGGCCAGCTGGACGCCGCCGACGATGGCGGCCGAGGACGACCCGAGACCGCGGGCCTGCGGGATGCGGTTGACACACTCCACGGCCAGACCGGGCGGGCGCTCGCCGAACTCGTCGAACGTCGCCAGCATCGCCCGCACCACGAGATGCGTCTCGTCACCGGGCAGCTCACCCGCGCCCTCGCCGGTCACGGTCACGGTGCAGCCGCTCCCGGTGACCCGGGCGCTCAGATCGTCGTAGAGGGTCAGCGCGAGACCCAGCGCGTCGAAGCCCGGACCGAGGTTGGCGCTGGTCGCCGGCGTGCGCACGGACACCGGCTCGGTGGCGAAGGTCAGGCCCATCGCCACATGTTAGGTCTTGATCTTTTGTCATATGCCCCCGGTACGTTCGGCGTCGTGATTGCTCTGGGCTCCTTCATCGGGTTCTTCGTGGTGCAGCTCCCGGTCATCGCCGTGCTGGTCGGCGGTCTGGTCGTGCTCGCCTCGCCACAGCGCCGGCTGCCCGGCCGCAGCCAGACGCTGGCCCGGGCCGGCCTGGTCGTGCTGCTCAGCCAGGCTCTGGCGTCGGTCGCGTGGAACATCACGTTCACCCAGATCATCGGCCGCTCCGGCTGGTCGGCGGCCCAGTTCGGCCTGATCAGCAGCGTGGTCGGGCTCATGCTGGCGGTGGTCTTCGCGGGCGGGCTGGGCCTGCTGGTGGGCGCGTTCGCGATCCTCCGGGCCGAGTCGGCGCGGTCACCGGGTGGTGATCACTGACGGCCCGGCCGGGGCCATCCGCCGCGTCGCGATCCGCCAGCCGATCGCGTAGACCAGCGTGACCAGGCCACAGCCGGCCAGGATCACCCGCTCGTCGACCAGGTCGACCACGGCGGTCGCACCCAGCTGACTGAGCGCGATGGCCAGCGTCGCGAGCATCAGATCGGTGGAGAAGACCCGCCCGCGCAGCCGGTCGGGCACCTCACCCTGCAGCGCGTAGTTCGACAGGGTCCAGTTGGCGCCGCCCGCGAGATGCGCGACGAAGACCAGCAGCAGCACGACCGGGAACCACGGGGCGACGGCCACACCGAGGTAGCCGAGGCCGTAGAGCGACATCGAGAGCGCGAGCCCGGGGAAGAGCCACGAGCGCCGGCGGATCACCGGGCCCAGCACGAACGGGCCGGCCAGCGCGCCCGCCCCGCGTACGGCGAAAAGGAGGCCCGCGCCCAGCACCCCGGCGCCGTGCATGGCGGCGATCAGCGGGAAGACGGTCAGCACGCCGTTGCCCAGGCCGGCCGCCATCTTCACGGTCACCAGGGCCCGGATGCGCGGGTTCTGCCGCAGATAGCCGAACGACTCGCGCAGCGCGTGCCGGGTGCGTGGCGCCGGCGTGTCCGTCTCCCGCTCGGCCTGCAGCGGGCGGCGGATCGTGGCGGTGACCGCGGCGCCCATGAGCAGCAGAGCGGCGGTGACCCCGAAGCAGACGTACGGGCCGAAGGCCGCGCCCACCACGCCGCCGAGCGAGGCCCCGACGATCGTCATCGTGCCCCAGGCCGAGCCTGACACGGTGTTGGCGGCGGCCAGGTCGGCCTTGTCCACCACGTTGGGCAGCGCGGCCGAGGCGGCGGGTGAATAGAACGCCTTGGCCACGGCCATCGCCCCGATCGCGACGAGGGCGAGCGGGGCCGTGGCCGGTGAGCGGACGGTGAAAAGAAGGAGAACAGCGGCGAACGCGGCCAGGTTCGCCACGATGAGGATCTTCCGCCGGTCGAACCGGTCGGCGATCGTGCCGGTGTAGGGCAGAAGCAGCGCGTTGATGCCGGTGTCGGCGGCGAGCACCAGGCCGCCCCACACGCCGCTGCCGGTGAGCTCGGGCAGCAGCACGAGCAGCGGAACCATCACGAACCAGTCGGCGCCGAAGACCACGAGCTCGGCCGCGAAGAGCCGACGGAAATCCCGGTTGCCGGTAACGACCGAAAACGCTGTTGCCACGTACGGGGACGTTACCCCGGGCGACCTTGACCGGCCGCCCGGGGAACGAGGGAACTGCTGTCAGGCGGTGTCGGGACGCTTCGGCATCTTGAGCACCTCGAACTGGTCGGTGTAGCCGCGGAGCGCGCCGCTCGGCTGCGGCTTCGGCTCCTCCTCACGCTCCTCGTCGTCCGGCGCCGGGGCGTCGGCCGGCGTGTCGTCGGCCGGCACCGGGGCGCCGCCCCGCTTGGCGATCCGCTTGAGGCGCCGCTTCTCCTTGCTGTTCTCGACCATGGTGTAGAGCGTCGGCACCAGCACCAGCGTGAGCAGCGTCGAGCTGACCAGGCCGCCGATGACCACAATGGCCAGTGGCTGCGAGATGAAGCCGCCCTCGCCGGTGAGGCCGAGGGCCATCGGGATCAGCGCGAAGATGGTCGCGATGGCGGTCATGAGGATCGGCCGCAGACGGTGCCGGCCGCCCTCGATCACCGCTTCCTGCACGCCCATGCCGGCCGCGCGGTAGTGATTGATCAGATCCATCAGCACGATGGCATTTGTCACAACGATGCCGACGAGCATCAATACACCGATCAGCGCCGGTACGCCGAGCGGGGTGCCGGTGATCAGCAGCAGCGCGATCGCGCCGGTCGCCGCGAACGGGATCGACACCAGCAGGATCACCGGCTGGATCAGGCTGCGGAACGTCGCCACCATGATGATGAAGACGATCGCGATGGCGGCCAGCACGGCCAGCCCCAGCTGCTGGAACGCCTCGGCCTGGTCGGCGCTGGTGCCGCCGATGGTCGCGGTGGCGCCGGCCGGCAGGGTCAGGTCGTCGAGCTTGCTCTGCAGGTCGCGGGTGGCGGCGCCGAGGTCGGAGCCGGTCGCCGTGCCGGTCACGGAGACCGTGCGGTCGCCGTCGATGCGGGTGACCTCCTCGGGCCCGTTGACCTCCTTGACGTCGGCCAGCGTGCTCAGCGGCACCGGGCCGCGGGCCGTGGTGATCGGCATCTTCCGCAGCGCCTCCGGGTCGGCCGGGGCCGAGCCGAACGAGATCACGACATCTTGCGAGGAGCCGTCGACGCTCATCGAGCCGGCCGGGGCCGACCGGAAGGCGCCGGCCACGCTCTGGGCGATCCCGGCCTCGGTCAGCCCGTACGAGGCGGCGACCTCGCGCTTCACCGTCACGTCGAGCCGCGGGACGCTGGCCGCGAGCGAGCTCTTGACCTCGACCAGGCCCGCGGTGCCGGACATGGCCTGCTGGACCTGCTCGGTGGCCTGGGTCAGCGCGTCGGTGTCGGCCGCCTTGACCTGCACGGTCAGCTCGTTGCCGCCGCCCAGACCGGAGCTGTCGCCGCCGACGCTGACCTCACCGATCCCGTTCATCGCGGCGAACTTGTCACGCAGCTCGTCGGTGAGCTTCACCGAGTCGACGTCCTCGTCGAGACCGACGTTGAAGCTGGCCGCGCTGGCGCCGCCGCCACCGACGAACGGGTTGAAGTCGCCGCCGCTGCCGAGCGACACCTGGTAGGTCTTGACGCCCTCGGTGTCGGCCAGCACCTGCTCGACCTGCTTGGCCGCGGCATTGGTGGCGGCCAGGTTGGTGCCGACCGGCATCTCCTGCGTGATCGACAGCGAGTCCTGGCCGGACTGGTCGATGAAGTTGGTCTCGAGCCGGGACGCCAGGCCGAGCGTGCCGATCAGCACGACCAGGCCGATCGCCAGGGTGGTCCAGCGCCGCTTGGTCGCGAACCGGATGACCGGCAGATAGCCGCGCTGCAGCGGGCTGCGGAGCTCCTTCTCCTCGGCCGCCTTGCGGGTCGCCTCGGAGTCGGCGCCCTCGGGCGGCGGCTTGAGGAACCAGTAGGCCAGCACCGGCACCACCGTCAGGGCCACGAACAGCGAGGCCAGCAGGGCCACGGTGACGGTGATGGCGAACGACGAGAAGATCTGACCGACCAGACCGCCGACCAGGGCGATCGGGGCGAACACGGCCACCGTGGTCAGGGTGGACGCGGTCACCGCGCCGGAGACCTCACGGACGGCCGAGATGATCGCGTGGACCTTCGGTTCCCCGTACTCGAGATGTCTCTTGATGTTCTCCAGGACGACGATCGAGTCGTCCACCACGCGCCCGACCGCGATGGTCAGCGCGCCCAGGGTGAGCAGGTTGAGGGTGTAGTCGCCGGTCCAGAGCGCGATCAGGGCGATCAGCACCGACAGCGGGATCGACACGGCCGTGACCAGCGTCGAGCGGATCGAGAGCAGGAAGACCAGGATGACGATCACGGCCATGACCAGACCGAGCAGACCCTCGGTGGTGAGGCTCTCGATCGAGCGCTCGACGAACGGCGCCTGGTCGACCACCACGGTCAGGGTGGCGCCGGAGGCCTTCTGCAGGTCGGCCAGCTTGTCGCGCACCTCGTGCGAGATCTCGACCGGGTTGCCGTCGGGCCGGGCGGTGACCGCGATGCCCAGGCTGTCGACGCCGTCGGTGCGGGTGTAGGACGTGGCGGCGGGCAGCTTGCTCTCGACCGTGGCGACCGAGCCGAGCTGCACCGGGCCCTTGGAACCGGTGAGGTAGACCTGCTTGAGCTGGTCGACCGAGGTGAGCGCCGAGCCCACCTGCACCGACAACGACCGGCTGCCCTCGGTGACCGCGCCCGCCGGCACCGAGATGCCGTTCTGCTGCAGCACGGTGGTGATCGCCTGCGGGGTGACCCCGGCCGCGGTCAGCTTGGCCAGGTCGGGCGTGATCACGACCTGGGCCTCGCGGGCGCCCGTGACCTGCGTGTCGCGGACGCCGTCGATCGCGTTGAGCTCGGGCACCACGGTGTCGTTGAGCCGCTCGAGCAGCGCGCTCTCGTCACCGCCGCCACCCGACGCGGCCAGCACGATCGCCGGGATGTCGTCGGTGCCGCCCGCGAAGATCGTCGGGGTGACGTTGTCGGGCAGGGTCGGCTGGATCCGGTTCACCGCGGTGGTGAGCTGGTTGACGGCCGAGTCGACGTCGGTGCCGTAGACGAACATGACGGTCACGGTCGCCAGGCCCTCGCGGGTGCTGGACGTGACGCTGTCGATGCCGTCGAGGCCCTTCGCGGCGTCCTCGAGCGGTTCGGTGATCTGGTCCTGGATGATCTCCGGGCCGGCGCCCGGCAGGGTCGCGGTCACGAAGGCCGCGGGGAACTCGATCGACGGGAACAGCTGCTGTTTCAGCGATGGGATGGCGACGAGGCCGAAGCCGGCGACGATGATGGCGATCAGGGCGACGAGGCCTCGGTTGGCGAGGCTCAGCCGGGTCAGGAATGACATGTGCGCTCCCCCGGTAAAAGTTCGTCCAGCATAAATATTTTGCCCGACACGAACAAATGGTTTTCCGCCGGGGCGCGCTGGTAGCGTCCGACTCGAAAGACCGCCCCTGTTCCGGTTCGGGTGGCGGGCGAGGTGGTCGGACGGGGACGCAGGCCGGCCATCACCGCGACACAGAGAGCTCCGCGACGGATGGACGCAGATCGGTCATCCCATCTCGAGCGCGTCACAGAGGAGGGGTCCGCGATGGCCGACAAAGAACAGCTCATCGCGGACATTATGGGCGCGCAGGAGCGGCTGAAGGATCTGATTGCGGAGGACCGAGAGGATCCTCTCTTCTCCTCGCACCTGACCCTGTCGCAGCTCAAAATCCTCATGCTGCTCGCCCGCCACGGCAGTGTCTCGGGCAGTGAGCTGGCCGGAATGCTCGGGATCGGCGCGGCCGCGCTGACCGGCATGGTCGACCGGCTCGTGGTGCAGGACCTGGTGGCCCGCGCGGAAGATCCGCACGACCGGCGCGTACGCCGGATCGCGCTGACACGCACGGGCCGCGATCTCATCGGGAGCATCTTCAACGCCGGGGACGAGAAGATGCGCGCGCTCCTCAGCCGCCTCTCAGCCGAGGAGCTCGATCTGGTCGCTCAGGCGACGGCGCTGATCATCAAGGCGGCCGAGGCCGGCGAAGCCGGCGAGGCCGGCGAGGCCTAGCCCCTTTTCCCACCCGGCCGGGTCAGGCCAGGCCCAGCTCGCGGGCCGCGATCAGCACGTCGTTCTGGATGGTGGTCGGCGACGGGGCGGTCGAGATCGCCCACTCCGGGTCCTTGAGGCCGTGCCCGGTGACCGTGCAGACGACGGTCGAGCCGGCCGGGATCTTGCCGTCGGCCGCCTGCTGCAGCAGACCGGCGACGCTGGCCGCGCTGCCGAGCTCGACGAACACGCCGACCTCGCGGGCCAGCAGCCGATAGGCGCTCAGGATCTCGCGGTCGGTGACGGCGGAGATCAGGCCGCCCGAGGCGTCCCGCGCGTCGAGCGCCTTGGTCCAGCTGGCCGGGTTGCCGATGCGGATGGCGGTGGCGATCGTGGAGGGCTCCTCGACGACCTTGCCGGTGACGATCGGCGCGGCCCCCGAGGCCTGGAAGCCGAACATGCGCGGCAGGCGGGTGCTGTTGCCCGCCTCCTTGTCCTCCTGATAGCCCATCCAGTAGGCCGAGATGTTGCCGGCGTTGCCCACGGGGAGGCAGTGGATGTCGGGCGCGTCGCCCAGCGCCTCGACGATCTCGAAGGAGGCCGTCTTCTGGCCGTGCAGCCGGAAGATGTTGACCGAGTTGACCAGCGAGACCGGGAAGTCCTGCGAGAGCTTCGAGGCGAGCGCCAGGCAGTCGTCGAAGTTGCCACTGACCTGCAGCAACTTCGCGCCGTGGACGAGGGCCTGGGCCAGCTTGCCCAGCGCGATCTTGCCCTGGGGCACGAGCACGGCACAGGTCACCCCGGCCCGGGCCGCATAGGCCGCGGCCGAGGCGCTGGTGTTGCCGGTGGACGCGCAGATGATCGCCTTGGCGCCCTCCTCGACCGCCTTGGACACGGCCATGGTCATGCCGCGGTCCTTGAACGAGCCGGTCGGGTTGGCCCCCTCGACCTTGAGGTAGACGTCGGCCCCGGTGCGCGCCGACAGCACCGGCGCCGGCACGAGCGGCGTGTTGCCCTCGTGCAGCGTGATCACCGGGGTCTTGTCGGTGACCGGCAGCCGGTCCCGATATGCCTCGATGAGTCCCCGATACATGGCACTTCTCCTCACGGTTCGACCTCGACGCCCAAGAGTGTCGCAGAATGCCGAATCTTGGGACGGAAGTTCACTCCTCGGGACGGTCAGGCGCCGCCCTCGACCCGCAGCACGCTCGCGATCGAGCGCACGATGTCCAGCCGCGACAGCTCCTCGACGGTGGCGGCCAGGTTCGCGTCGGGTGCGCCGTGCGTGACGATCACCAGCTTGGCGTCCTCGGCCCGGCCCGACTGGCGGACCGTCGCGATGGACACCTCGTGCTGCGCGAAGACACCGGCCACCGCGGCCAGCACGCCCGGGCGCTCGGCCACGTCGAGGCTGATGTGGTACCTCGTCACGGCCTCGCCGATCGGGCGTACGGGCAGGTGGGCATAGTTGCTCTCGCTCGGCGCGCGGGTGCCCGAGAGCCGGTTGCGCGCCGCCGCGACGATGTCGCCGAGCACCGCGCTGGCGGTCGGCGTGCCCCCGGCCCCACGGCCGTAGAACATGAGCTGCCCGGCCGCCTCGGCCTCGACGAACACGGCGTTGAAGGCGTCGCCGACCCCGGCCAGCGGGTGGCTCCGCGGGATCATCGCCGGGTGCACGCGGACGCTCACCGATTCCTGCCCGGACGAGTCGGGCCCGCGCTCGGCGATGCAGAGCAGCTTGATCGTGCAGCCCATCTCCTTGGCGCTGGCCATGTCGCCGGCGGTCACCCCGGTCATGCCCTCGCGGAACACGTCGGCCGCGGTGACCCGCGAGTGGAAGGCGAGCGAGGCCAGGATGGCCGCCTTGGCCGCGGCGTCGAAGCCCTCGACGTCGGCCGTGGGGTCGGCCTCGGCGTATCCGAGCTCGGTGGCCTCGTCGAGCGCCTCGCTGAACCCGGCGCCGGACGAATCCATCGACGAGAGGATGAAGTTGGTCGTGCCGTTCACGATGCCGGTGACCCGGGTGACGCGGTCGCCGTGCAGCGACTCACGCAGCGGGCGCAGCAGCGGGATGGCACCGGCCACGGCCGCCTCGTAGTAGAGGTCGGCGTTGCCCTCAGCGGCGGCGTCGTGCAGGGTCGCGCCGTCCTCGGCCAGCAGGGCCTTGTTCGCGGTGATGACGCTCCGGCCGGCCCGCAGCGCCTCGACCAGCCAGGTGCGGGCGGGCTCGATGCCGCCCACGACCTCGACCACCACGTCGACGTCGTCCCGCTTGACCAGGCCCAGGGCGTCGGTGGTGAACAGGCCCGGGTCGACCGGCAGGTCGCCGCGCTCGCGTCCGAGCCGCCGGACCGCGATCCCGACGATCTCGATCGGGGCGCCGATCCGGGCCGTCAGATCTTCGGCCTGGTCGTGCAGCAGGCGTACGACTTCCGACCCGACGGTGCCGCACCCCAGCAGGGCGAGGCGGACGGGCTTCTTCGGTTCACCCTGGGTCATCCAACATCCAATGCGAGCAGGTCGGCCTCGGTCTCCCGCCGCACGATCACGCGCGAGGCGCCATCGCGCACCGCCACCACGGGTGGCCGAGGCACGTGGTTGTAGTTGCTGGCCATGCTCCGGCAGTAGGCGCCGGTGCCGGGCACGGCGAGAAGATCTCCGGGCTGCACGTCGGCGGGCAGGAATTCATCCTTCACGACGATGTCCCCGGATTCACAATGCTTTCCCACCACGCGGGCCAGCAGCGGCTCGGCGGAACTGGCCCGGCCGGCCACCGTGGCCGAGTAGGAAGCGTCGTACAGCGCCGTACGGATGTTGTCGCTCATGCCGCCGTCGACACTGACGTACGTACGGATGCCGTCGACGTCCTTGACCGTGCCGACCTCGTAGAGCGTGAGGACCGCGGGCCCGACGATCGCCCGGCCCGGTTCGATCGAGAGACGCGGCTTGCGCAGCGACGCCAGCTCGCACTCCGACTCGACGATCTTGTGAAGCCGTTTAGCCAGGTCGCCCGGGGTGCTGGGGTCGTCCTGGGTGGTGTAGGCGATGCCGAAGCCGCCGCCCAGGTCGAGGTCTTCGAGCTCGACCCCGCGGGCGTCGCGGATCTGGGCCTGCAGCTCGAGCACGCGGCGGGCCGCGACCTCGAAGCCGCTGGTGTCGAAGATCTGCGACCCGATGTGCGAGTGCAGACCCTTCAGCTCGAGGACGCCCTCGTCCAGGATCTTGACCGCGGCCTGGAAAGCCGAACCGCCGGCCAGGGAGAACCCGAACTTCTGGTCCTCGTGGGCGGTCGCGATGAACTCGTGGGTGTGTGCTTCGACACCCACGGTGACGCGCACCAGGACATCCGGGCGCTTGTTCATCTTTTCCGACAGTTCGGTCAGCCGATCGATCTCGTCGAACGAGTCCACGATGATCCGGCCCACCCCGGCCTCGAGGGCCCGGCGCAGCTCGGAGATCGACTTGTTGTTGCCGTGGAACCCCATCCGCTCGGCCGGGAAGCCGGCCGCCAGCGCCACCGCGAGCTCGCCGCCCGAGCAGACGTCGAGGTGCAGGCCCTCCTCGTCGACGATCCGGACGACCGCCTTGCACAGGAACGACTTGCCCGCGTAATAGACGTCGCAGTCGGCGAACGCGGCCGCGAAGTCACGGCATCGGGCCCGCAGGTCGTCCTCGTCCAGCAGATAGGCCGGGGTGCCGTGCTCGGCCGCCAGGTCGGTGACGCTGACGCCGCCGATCTCCAGGTGGCCCGCCTCGGCGCGGCTCACGGTCCGCGGCCACAGCTGCGGCACCAGGGCGTTCACGTCCTCCGGCGTACGCAGCCAGGCGGGGCCCCGCTGTCCGAGGTCGCCGTGCAGCGCCCCGGCCTCATGAGCTCGCATCCCTACATCCTTTCGGGCGCCGAGACGCCGAGCAGGCCCAACCCGTTGGCAATCACCGTACGGGTGGCGTCGTTGAGCCAGAGCCGGGCCACGTTGACCTCGGTGACCGGGTCGTCACCCTGCGGCTTCACCCGGCACTCGCTGTAGAAACGGTGGTAGGCCCCGGCGACCTCTTCGAGATAGCGCGCGACGTGGTGCGGTTCGCGCAGCTGGGCCGAGCGGGCCACCACGTCGGGGTATTCGCCCAGCGTCTTGAGCAGCTCGTTCTCCTTCTCGTGGCCGAGCAGGTCGGGCCGGAAATCCGCCGCGTCGCCCCGGGCCATGCCGATCTCGGCCGCCTGCCGCGCCACGTTGAACGTGCGGGCCGCGACGTATTGCACGTAGTAGACCGGGTTGTCGTTGGTCGCCCGGGTCCAGACCGCGATGTCCAGGTTGATCGGCGAGTCGGACGAGTAGCGGGCCAGCGCGTAGCGCGTGGCGTCGACCCCGAGCGCGTCGACGAAGTCCTCCAGGGTCACCACCGTGCCGGCGCGCTTGCTCATCCGTACGGGCTCGCCGTCGCGCACCAGGTTGACCAGCTGGCCGATCAGGATCTCGAGGTTCTTCGACGGGTCGTCGCCGAAGCAGGCCGACATCGCCTTCATCCGGCCGATGTAACCGTGGTGGTCGGCGCCCAGCATGATCACGACCCGGTCGAAGCCGCGCTTGCGCTTGTCGAGGTAGTAGGCGCAGTCGGCTGCGAAGTAGGTCCAGTCGCCGTCCGACTTGCGGAGCACGCGGTCCTTGTCGTCGCCGAACTCGGTCGTCCGCAGCCAGGTCGCGCCGTCGGCCTCGAAGATGTGACCCTGCTCGCGCAGCCGGTCGAGCGCCTCCTGCAACTCACCCCGGTTGTGCAGGTCCTTCTCGTTGAAATAGGTGTCGAAATGCACACCGAACTCGGTCAGCGACTGCTTGATCTCGGCGAACATCAGCTCGACGCCGACCCGGCGGAACGTCTCGAGCGCCTCGGGCTCGCCCAGCTTCAGCACGTCGGGGGCCTCGGCCTGGACGGCGGTGGCGATCTCGGCGATGTATTCGCCGCCGTAGCCGTCCTCGGGGGCGGGCTCGCCCTTGGCGCTGGCGTAGAGAGACTTCGCGAACCGGTCGATCTGGGACCCGGCGTCGTTGAAGTAGTACTCCGTGCCGACCGTGGCGCCGGCCGCGCGCAGCAGCCGGGAGAGCGCATCACCGACCGCGGCCCACCGCACGCCGCCGATGTGCACCGGGCCGGTCGGGTTGGCCGAGACGAACTCGAGGTTGATCTTCTCGCCGGTCAGCGACCCGGTGTGCCCGTAGCTCTCGCCGGCCAGCACGATGTCACGGGCCAGCACGCCGGCCGCGGCCGCGTCGAGACGGATGTTCAGGAAGCCCGGCCCGGCGATCTCCACCGACTTGACCCCCGGCTGCCGACCCAGCTCCTCGGCGAGGGCGGCGGCCAGCTCGCGCGGCGGCACCCCGGCCTTTTTGCCCAGCTGCAGGGCCAGCGTGGAGGCGTAATCACCGTGCTCGGGGTTGCGGGGTCGCTCGACCGTCGTGGCCTCAGGCAGGGCCGAGGTGTCGAGCCCGCGGGTCTCGAACACGGCACGAGCAGCTGAGAGAACGGTGGCAGCAAGCTTGGCGGGAGTCACTCAGCCATGCTATCGGGGGTAGACTTCGTCGCTCGGCGGCCACCCGAGCCCCGCCCTCCTTCATCGAAAGAATCGACGAGGCACGATGAGCATGAGCACGCCGGGTCCCGAGCGGGTCCCGTCCTCCGTCAAGGTCTCCAAGACCTCCGGCCAGGGCAAGCCGCCCTCCTCTTCGTCCGGCTCCTCCGGCAAGAAGCCCGGCGCCAAGGGCCCGGCCGGCAAGGGTGGTGGCAAGGGCCGCAAGCCGGTCACCCCGGTCAAGGTCGCAGGCGGCCGCAACTGGGGGCCGATCGCGGTGGCCGGTGTGGTCGTCCTGGTCGCGGTCGGCATCATCGGCTACGGCGTCTTCGCGGCCGTGCAGGGCTCGCGGGACTGGCAGGACAAGGTCTCCGAGATCGCCGGCGTGGTCAACTACCGCAAGCAGAACAACGCGCAGATCAACGACACCTCGCACAAGCAGGGCACCCAGCAGTACGTGACGAGCCCGCCGGTCGGTGGCGCGCACAACGCGACCCCGCAGAACTGCTCGGGTGACGTCTACGACGCGCCGATCGCCAACGAGCACGCGGTGCACAGCCTCGAGCACGGCGCGGTCTGGATCACCTACAAGCAGGGTCTGGCGGCCGACCAGGTCAACGTGCTCAAGGGCAAGGTCGAAGGCCAGGACTACACGATGATGTCGCCGTACGCGGGCCTCGACAAGAACGTCTCGGTGCAGGTCTGGGGCTTCCAGTACAAGACCGACGACGTCAACGACCCCAAGATCGACGAGTTCATCAAGGACACCCGTCTGGTCTCCGCCCTCGAGCCCGGCATCTCGTGCTCCGGCGGCAACACCACGACCGGCCCGCTGCAGGCGGCCGGCAGCGACGGCACGGTCATGAACAAGTAATGACTGTCTCGACCGACCCCGGCGCGGCGGCCGACGCCGCCGCGCCGCACGACGGGGAAGAAACGGCCCGGCGCTCCCGCGGCCCGATCCTGGCCGTCCTGGCACTCGTTCTCGGGGTGGCCCTCGGCATCGGCATCGGCCTGTCGATCCCCCACTTCACCAAGCCCGGCGACGACTCGGTCGAGGCCGGCTTCCTGCGCGACATGTCGACCCACCACGCCCAGGCGGTGGAGATGTCGATGATCGCCCACCAGAAGTCCGACGACGCCGAGATCGTCTACGTGGCCAACGACATCGCGCTCACCCAGCACGGCCAGATCGGCTACATGCAGGCCTGGCTGCGCGACTGGGGCCTCAGCCCCACCGGCTCCGAGCCGGCGATGGCCTGGATGCCCAACTCGGCCGGCTCGATCGTCAACGGTCTCATGCCCGGCATGGCCACCCCCGAACAGCTCACCAAGCTGCGGGCGGCCAGCGGCAAGGAGCTCAACATCGAGTTCCTGACCCTGATGCGCCAGCACCACCTGGGCGGCATCCACATGGCCCAGGAAGCCGTGGAGCTGTCCGACAACAAAGACGTCGACTGGATCGCCGAAAGCATGGTCAAGTCCCAGCAGACCGAGCTGGGCCTGATCGACGACCTGCTCAAGAAGGTCCAGGCGAGCTGAGCCTCCGCACGACCTCCGTACGTCAGAAAGAGCCGGGCGCACCGCCCGGCTCTTTCTGTTTGCCGCGTGTGAAGCTGCCCCACCGAATTGCGGTGCGCCTTCGCCGGCGACGCCGGACCCTTCCGGAACGGCCAGATTCTGTTCGGCGAGACGCTGAATGCGCTGCCATTCCGCTCCGGCCCGATGAGACGAAGACCGCCCCGAGCGATGCCGGGCGGGGTCGGCCACCGCGGGGCGGCCCGGCCCCGTCGCGGATGCGCTCGGGGCCGGGCATACCGGTTGGCCCCACCAAGGACCCGCCTGCTAGTCTTTCCTCGCTGAGCCCCCGTAGCTCAGGGGATAGAGCGTCGCCCTCCGGAGGCGAAAGCGCAGGTTCGAATCCTGCCGGGGGCACGATCCAGGGAGCCCTCTGTCCGCGCTTACCGCGGACCGGAGGGCTCGTGCATTCCTTCCTGGGGCCCGAGCCCCAGACCCCACGCCGTGGGGGCAAGCCCCCCGGACCCCCCATCGAGTGGGGCGCGGTCGGCGCGGCGGTCACGGCGAACCCATTGCGTGGGGTGCGGTTGGAGCGACGGTCACGGTGAACCCATCGAGTGGGGCGCGGTTGGAGCGGCGGTCACGGCGGAAAACCATCGCGCGAGCGCGAAACTAGCGGCTGTCGTCGGCAACCCCGTCTGCGGGTGGGTGCTACTCGGCTTTTGTGGCTGGGGCGGTCGCGTTGTCTAGGCGGGACTTTGCCTCGGGGGGCAGCGTCAGAGAGGTGGCGGCCAGGTTCTCGCGTAGGTGGGACTGCGAGGACGTGCCTGGGATGGGTAGCAGGTTGGGGGAACGCTGCAGCAGCCACGCCAGGGCGGTCTGCTGAGGGGTTGCGTGGATTGAAGCTGCTACCTCGTTGAGGGTTGTGGACTGGAGAGGGGTCCAGCCGCCTAGGGGGAAGAACGGGACGTAGCCGATGCCGTCTGTTGCCAGGGCGTCGATGAGGTCGTCGTCGGTTCGTAGGGCCAGGTTGTACATGTTCTGGACGAAGACGATGGGGGCGATTGTGCGGGCCTCGGTTACCTGGGCGGCGGTGACGTTCGAGACGCCCAGGTGACGGATCAAGCCCTCCTTGCGTAGGGCGGCCAGCTCGGTGAACGGCTTGGCCAAGGAACCGGGGCCCGCTACGCGCAGGTTCACGGCGTCCAGGACCTCCAGGTTCAGGCGCTGGAGGTTGGCTTCTACCTGGGTGCGTAGGTCGTGGGGGGACGGGTCCCAGCTTCCGGTGGGGCCTCGGCGGAAGCCGACCTTGGTGACTATGCGTAGGTCGGAGGGGTAGGGGTGCAGTGCCTCGCGGATGAGCTCGTTGGTGATGTGGGGGCCGTAGTAGTCGCTGGTGTCGAGGTGCGTTACGCCCAGGTCGATTGCGGTTCGCAGCACCTGGATCGCGGCGGCGCGGTCTTGGGGCGGGCCGAAAGCGTTGGGCCCGGCCAGCTGCATGGCTCCGTAGCCGATGCGGCCCAGGGTCAGGTCCTCGGCGAGGGTGATCGAGTTCTGCATGTGTTCGAGTCTGTGACTGCCATGAGGGCGGCGGGAGCCAAGGCCGTTGGTGGCAAAACCTTTACCACCCACGGCCGGGCCGCTCGGTGGACCATGGGGTCATGAGTCACCTCGGTGCGCAGCTGCGGGCCTGGCGGGACAGGCTGGATCCGGCGGAGCTGGGGCTCGCGCACAACTCGCCGCGGCGGGTGGCTGGGCTGCGGCGGTCGGAGCTGGCGATGCTGGCCGGGATCTCGGTCGAATACGTGATCCGGCTGGAACAGGGCAAGACGACCACGCCGTCGGCCCAGGTCTGTTCGGCGCTGGCCCGCGCGTTGCAGCTGTCGGACGACGAACTGGCCCATCTGATGCGGCTCGCGGGACACGCCGCCGGCCCGGGGCGGGTGCCGCGGCTGATCCCGGCCGCCCTCTACCGGATCATGGAGCAGCTGGCCGCCAACCCGATCGGGATCTACGACGCGACCTGGCAGCTGCTGCACTGGAACCCGCTGTTCGCGGCTACCTTCGGTGACCCGAGCCGGCAGGGCGAGGCGGGCCGCAGTGCCCTGCTCGGCCAGTTCGAAGGGCGGCTGTCCCGGATCCGGCAGACCGACGACGAACGCGCCGAATTCGAGAAGTCCCTGGTCGCCGATCTGCGGGCGAGCACCGGCCGATATCCGGCCGACCCCGGGCTGACCAGCCTGGTGTCCCGGCTGCTGCGCGTCCCACGGTTCGAGGAACTGTGGAAGGTGCGCGCGGTCGCCGAGCACGAGACCGCGAGCAAAATCGTGGAGCATCCGCAGGTCGGCGACATCGCGATCGACGCCAACGTGCTGACCACCCAGGGCACCGACCTGCGGATGGTGGTCAGCACGCCACGGCCGGGCACCGACGCGCGCGGCAAACTCGACCTGGTCGCCGCGATCGGCATGCAGCAGATGTCGTCCCGCGAGGCGTGAAGGAACGCGGCACCGGAAGGAAAGGCGGCGGCCCACGCCGCCACCGATGCCTGGAACGCCCTACTCCGCGTAGCGGGTGGGCGGGAACGGGTTGTTCTCGGTGAGCGGCGCGGTCTCGCCCTCGGCCTCCTGGCGCGCGGTGACGCTCTCGATGTCCTGTTCGATGACGTCGGCGTCGGGGTCGTACGGCACCGGGTCGTCGGTGGCCGGCGGGACGTCCGAGGGGTTGTAGTCGGTCACGCCGGCGTCGGCGCGTTCCTCATCGGTGCGGCGAGCCAGCTCGTCGTCGTCGAGGTGTGCGGGGGCGCCGCCGTGGAATCGGCGGTCACGGTCGCCCTCGGCCGCCTCCGTGTTCACGTTTTCCCTAGTCATGTCGCTTCCCCTTCCCTCTGGGCTTCGTGCCCGGGGCTGTCCTACCCCGATGCCTCGGCCCGGTAACCGCAGCGTGCCACGGATCGCATCACGGTTCTTCCATCCAATGTGCACTCTCGCGGATTTCGGGGTAGTCGAGCCGCCCCAGGTGAGGTGGCTCCGCGGAGGGAACCGAACAATGGCACCCGCGAATACGACATTTGTCCTGCTACGCCTACCCGTCGACATCGCGGCCGGAATGGCCGCGTCCGTATCCGGACTGGAATTCCTCACTCCGTCCAAGCCGCCGGAGAAGACCGCGCTGCCGGCCGTCCTGCGCAAGGCGACCGCCTTCATCGAGGCGCATCCCGAGAGCCATCTGACCGTGGCCCAGATCGCGGCCGCGGCCGGCGTCGGCATCCGCGCGTTGCAGACCTCGTTCCGCCTGCACCTCGCGATCACGCCGATGACCTATCTGCGCCGCGTACGGCTCGATCATGTGCACCGGGAACTGCTGGCCGGCGACCCGCACGACGGCGTGACCGTGCAGGGTGTGGCCCGCCGCTGGGGCTTCGTCAACCTGGGCCGGTTCGCCGCCGACTACCGGACCGAGTACGGCGTGACACCCCGCGAGACGCTCCGGGTCTGAGGAACCCGAACAGCGCCGCGAGACGCTACAGAGGCAGCACCACGGGTGTCGGGGCGTCGCCGAAGCACGTCACCGCCATCCGGTACTTCGTTTTCGCCCCGTCGAACAGGACACGTGCCGTGAGCGCCGGCCCGGGTTCGATCGGCTGGGCGGTGAAGCCGTCGGCGGGCTCGAACCCGGTCAGCTGCGCCTTCCCGTCCTTGCAGACGGCGAACGCGGCACCGCCCGGCGACTCCAGCCTCTTGCCGGGCGGCGGCGCCGAGGGTGACGTCGAACCGTCACTCGACGTGCTGGGTTGGGGAGCACTGCTCACCCTGGGCGGGACCACGACCGATCCGGAGGGCACCACCGACGGCACCGGTCCACTTCCGACGATCGCGCCCGGTCCGGGCCGGTCGGTGGCCGCGGGGACGGTTCCGCCGGGTTGCGCTCCGGCCGAAGGCGAGACGGGCGCGCTGGTCACGGCGGGTGCGGCCGAGACCGTCGGGTCGGCCGCCTGCGGTCTGCCCGCCGCCTCCGGGTCGCCGGGCAGCAGCCAGGCCAGCAGCGCCGCCACGACCACGACCACGAGGCCACCACCGGCAACGACATATTTCCTCCGTACGCCGGAGAACCAGCCCCCGGCCGCAGCGGAGCGTCGCCGCGAGCCACGTGACGGACGGTCGCCACCGCCGTCCCGCATCGCACCGGCGTCGCGCCCTGACCCCGCAGCACCGTCGACCATCGTCGCCGGCCAGGCCGAGTTGTGCGCCCGGTCGTCGGCCCGCGCGCCGGCCATGTTCCCGCGCGAGGAGGGTGCCGTCGTCGGCCCTTCGTTCGGCCGAGTGGCGCCCGGCGACCCAGCCCGCGGAGAAGCGGGAGAAGCCGGCGCGGGGGCGGCGTTGCGGGGAGTCCCGACCGGCTGGGCCCCATAGCGGGGCGGCGCGACCGGCGGGGACGGCCGGGGCACGTGCAACGCCGTCGGCTCGAGGTCATCCCGTACGGAATCAATGGTCGCGGCCTCGGACGCGTCGCCCAGCGTGGCCGACACCTGGCTCGCGCTCGGCCGCTCGGCCGGATTCTTGAGCAGGCAGCGGTCGATCAGGTCGGCCACCGCCTCGGGCACCCCGGGCAGTTCCGGCAGCGGCTCGGGGTCGATGTGGACGTGCGCCTGCAGCATCTGGGTCGTGCTCTCGACGCTCCACGGCGACTCGTGCGCCAGAAGCCGGTAGAGCAGCACACCCAAGGCGTACACATCGGACGCCGGCTCGACCGCGTCGCCCGTGAGGCGTTCGGGCGCGAGGTAGGCGGGCGTGCCGACCAGCATGTCTTCGGGAGCGGCGGGACCGGCCGCGGCCGCGATGCCGAAGTCGACCACCTTCACCCCGGAGGGCGCGATCATGATGTTGGCCATCTTGATGTCGCGGTGGACCAGGCCGTCGTCGTGGGCGGCGGCGAGCGCGGCCGCGACCTCGCCACAGATGCGGAAGATCGTGCGCGGCGGCAGCGGCCCGGACGACACCCGCTGCTGCAGCGTCGGCCCGTTGACGAGTTCCATCACCACGTACGGAAGGTCGTCGGCCTCGCCGTAGTCGTAGACCTGGGCGATGTTCGGGTGCGACAGGGTCGCCGCGGAGCGGGCCTCGTCGCGGATGCGGGCACGCGACTGCGGATCACCGGCGTAGCGACCGGCGAGCACCTTGACCGCGACCGGACGGCCGAGCACTTCGTCGCGCGCACGCCACACGACGGCCATGCCCCCACTGCCGAGTTCGTTCAGCAATGTGTAGCGGCCGCCGAGTGCCTGCCGGACTTCCACCGTGGCAGTCTGCCAACCCGGCCGCGAATTCGCACATCCGAGTACGGTTCGAATCGCGCTCGCTTTCATATTCCGCGATGATCGTCGTTGGGTTTCTCCGCCCCGGAATAATTGATCAAGGAGCGTCATGGCCCATTCGATCCGGCAGCGGCTCGCGGACGCCGCGCTCTCCCGTCTGCTGCGCCAGGGACCGGCCGCGAACGACTACGTGCTGACAACCGCGCGTACCCCCATGCGCGACGGTGTGGTGCTGGTGGGCGACCATTTCGCCCCGGTCACCGCCCGGCCCCGGGGAACGGTGCTGATCCGGACCCCGTACGGGCGCGGCTTCCCGGCCTCGGCGCTCAACGGCCGGCTCTTCGCGGCGCGCGGTTACCACGTGATCATCCAGAGCGTGCGCGGCACGTTCGGGTCGGGCGGGCGGTTCCGGCCGATGGCCCAGGAGGCCGAGGACGGCCTCGACACCGTCGCCTGGCTGCGCGAACAGCCCTGGTTCGACGGGCGGCTGGCCACGCTGGGGGCGTCCTATCTGGGCTGGGCGCAGTGGGCGCTCCTGCAGGATCCACCGCCCGAGCTGCGTACGGCGGTGGTCTACGTCGGGCCGCACGACTTCCGCGAGGCCGTCTTCGGCACGGGCGCGTTCACGGTCGGCGACTTCCTGGGCTGGAGCGACATGATCGCCCGCCAGGAGGACGGTGGCCTGCTACGACGCCTCCTCAACGGGGCCTCGGCCGAGCGTCGGCTGCGTCCCGCGCTCGCGGGTGTCCCGCTGCCGGACGCGGCCGACCCCGTGCTGCGCGGGCGTGCTCCCTGGTACCGCGAGTGGCTCTCGCACCCCGACGGCGACGATCCGTGGTGGCTGCCGTACCGGGCCGGCGACGCTCTGACCAGCGTCTCCACCCCCGTGCTGATCATCAGCGGCTGGCAGGACCTCTTTCTCGAGCAGTCGCTTCAGCAGTACGACACCCTGAGCGCCCGCGGCGTCGACGTGGGCCTGACCGTCGGCCCGTGGACGCACCTGCAGCTGGGCCTGCAGGGCGCGATGACGCTGGCCCGCGAGAGTCTGGCCTGGCTCGACCAGCACATGGCCTCGGCGCCGGCCGCCCGGAAGTCACCCGTACGGGTGTTCCGCACCGGCGAGCGGCGCTGGCACGAACTCGCCTCCTGGCCGCCACCGGCCGCCCCCGCCGTCTTCCAGTTGCACGCCGACCGGACGCTGACGCTGGCCGCCTCCCCCGCCCCGACGCCGCCCGAATCTTCCGGCCTCGCCTCGACGCCCGCCGATCCCGCCCCGACGCCTCCCGACCCCTCCGGCCTCGCCACGACGCCCGCCGAGCCGCCGCAACCAGCCTCGGCGTCGCGGCCGTCGGAGGGCACGGTGCGTTTCCGGTACGACCCGGCCGACCCGACTCCGACCGTGGGCGGACGCACGCTGACCGGCTCGATGGGGGTCAAGGACAACCGCAAGCTGGAGGCCCGGTCCGACGTCCTGACCTTCACCACCGACCCGCTGCCGACGGCGGTCGACGTGATCGGTTCCCCCGTGCTCGACCTGGCCCTGGCCGTCGATCCGGCTCACGCGGACGTCTTCGTGCGCCTCTGCGACGTCGACCGGCGCGGCCGCTCCCGCAACTTCGCCGACCGGATGCTGCGGCTCGATCCCGCGATCCCGGCCGGTCAGGTGCAGAACCTGTCGCTCATGCTCGACCCGTGCTTCCACCGGCTCGCCGCCGGTCACCGCCTGCGTCTGCAGATCTCGGGCGGTTCGTTCCCGCGTTTCGCCCGCAACCTGGGCACGCCGGGCGATCCCGCGGAGGCCCACGACCTGAAACCGCAGGAGCACACCGTCCACTGTGCGGATTCCCGGCTCACCATCCCGGTCGCCGCAACCTGATCATCCGCGGGAATCAGTTGTCCGCGATCACCCTCCATTGATCAGGCGGGGTGTTTCATCCACCATTCGGTGAATTGGCGGGCCTGGCCCAGATTGTCGAGCCGCAGAACCCACAAATTGCTGTACGTGTCTTTCGGATAGGTCGTCTTCGCCTCGAGAATCGCGAGATCTTCGGTGACGATCAACGGATGCCACTCGAAGGTGGTGCTCCCCGGCTCGTCCTTGATCTTGAGCCATTGCTCGACGATCGCGTCGCGGCCGAGCCAGGGTTTCGCGTAGGGCTCGGTGAAGTAGGCCGCGTCCTCGGCGAAGAGGTCGGCGATGTCCCGCGGATCGTTGGACTCCCACGCCTTGCGGTAGTTGTCCACCCATGCCGTCACCGCGTCGAGACTGGTCATCGAGCCTCCCCAGGCCGGCCCCGCCCAGCCGTTGGCCGGGGCCCGGATCCACCTTACGGATTTTCCGCGTACGCGAGCTTGCCGAACTCGGTCAGCGCGCCGCTCCACAGCAGGTCGCTCACCTGGCTGAGCACGATGAAGATCAGGTCTTCGCGGGGGTCGGTGAACCAGTCGGTGCCGTAGCCGCCGGCCCAGCCATAGCGCCCGGGGCCGCTGACCTCGTCGGCCTCGATCGTGACGGCGAGGCCGTAGCCCCAGCCGGACCCGCCCAGGAAGAAGCCGCCGCTCCCGATCTGCTCGGCCGAGAGGTGGTTGGTGGTCATCGCGGCCACCGATTTCTCGGACATCAGCCGGGTGCCGCCGTGGACCCCGCCGCGCAGCAGCATGCGGGCGAAAGCCAGATAGTCGTCGGCGGTGGAGAGCAGCCCGGCCGACCCGCTCGGGAAGGACGGCGGCCTGGTCCAGCTCTCGGCCGGATCGCCCGTCGACCGTTCGCCGTTCAGATAGTGCGGCGGCACGTCGGCGATGCGCTCGGCCGGCAGCCAGAAACCGGTGCTGGTCATGCCGAGCGGGGCGAAGACGCGCTCGTGCAGCAGGTCACCCAGCGGCCGGCCGGTGACCCGGGTCAGCAGGGCGCCCAGCACCAGCGTGCCGGTGTTGTACATCCACTTCTCGCCCGGCTGGTGGATCAGCGGCAGCGAACCGAACCGTCTGATCCACTCGTCGGGGTCGAGCGTCGTGCGCGGCTCGGGCTCGGCCAGCCGCAGCTCGAGATCGCGCCAGGCGGTGACAACCGGATAGGGCGGGTCGACCTCACCCTCGGGCGACAGCACGTTGCCGAAGCCGAGGGTGAACGTCAGCAGATCTTCGACGGTCATGGGGCGTACGGGAGGAATGGTCTCGTCGAGCCCGGCGCCGGGACTGGTGAGCACCCGCTGACCGGCCAGCTCGGGCAGGAGGCGGGCGACCGGCTGCTCGAGGTCGAACACGTCGTCCTCGGCCAGCATCATGGTGACCGCGGCCATCACCGGCTTGGTCATCGAGGTGATGCGGAACGGGGTGTCGCGGCGCATCGGCCGGTCGCCGCCGAACTCGGTGACCCCGACCGTCTCGACCCGCACATCGTCACCGCGCGCCACCAGCGCCACGAGACCGGGAAACTCGCCGCGCTCGACCCGCGCGGCCATCGCCTGCTTGAGCTGACTCGACATGCGACCAGCCTGCCAGGCCCCTCCGACATTTTCCGTTCCTGTCGGTCGGGGCCATTAAGGTCTCGCCATGGAACAGAACTGGCGGCACCTGCCGGCCCCGGCCCGGCCCATCGCGGCCGCGGCGTCGGCGGCGGTGACCGCGGCCCAGGGGCACGACACCGACGCGCTCGACTCGGCCACCGCCGGCCTGGCCGCGCTCGACCCGGCGCAGACCGGCCTCGTCCTCGGCACCGCCACCCGCCTGCTGCTCGAGCAGGCCAACCCCGACGGGCTCGACAGCGACGCCGTGCGCGGGGTGCTCGAACACTGCGTCCGCTCGGCCGTCACGTGGCACCCCGACACCGACCCGCATGCGGTGCTCTACCTGCTCGCGGGCGCCCTCGGCGTGCTCGAGGAGGACGGCAGCACCCCGCCGCCCAAACCCGACGTGCTGGCCCGTCACGCGGCCCTGCTGCTGGCCGACCTGCTCGGCCCCCGCCCGCCGGAGCGGGTCATTACGGCCGCTTTGTCCGAAATTGAACGCACCCAGCTGAACGACTGAGTCGTTGAGTCCTCGCCGGCGTTGGACCGAAGGGGGCAGACGCATGACCACACGAACAGACCCGGGGCTGCTGCTGCGCCCGATGCTGCACGTCGACGACCTGGCCGCCTCGATCGCGTTCTACCGCCTGCTCGGCGGCGAGATCATCCACGGCGGTGAAGAGAGCGACTGGGTGCTCATGCAGCTCGGGACCGTCCAGATCGGCCTGCTGGTGCGACCGCCCGACCGCGACCGCGGCGAAGACACGGTCGAGCTCACGTTCGACGCGTCGATGCCCCTGTCCGAACTGGAGTCCCACCTGCACCGGGCCGGCTTCCCGGTCGACGACGTGGGCCACGACCGCGACTACGGCGACCAGCTCCACGTCCGTACGCCCGAGGGTCTGCTCCTGAAGATCAGCCGGCGGGAGCCGGCCTGACCGCGGGCTGAGCCGCCCACCGGCAGATCGCGGCCAGCGGCTCCTCGAGCGTGCGCCCGAGCGGCGTCAGATCGTACTCGACATGTTGCGGCGCGCTCTCCTTGAGCACGCGGCGTTCGACGAGACCGTCGGCCTCCATGCCCCGCAGCGTCTCGGTCAGCATCTTCTGTGTGATGCCGGGCACGCGCCGACGCAGCTCGGCCGGGCGGCGCGGGCCGGGCAGCAGCGAATAGACCAGCAGGACACGCCACTTCGCGGCCAGGCGTTCCAGGGCCTGCCGGGTGGCGCAGCTTTCCTCGAGCACATCGGGGACGACCAGATCCACGAGCAGCACCGCCTATGGGTACCCGGAAGTGCCTTCTGCCCTCCCGTCGCGTAGCAGCCTAGTGTCGCGGCGTGACCGAACGCGTGACTGTCCACAGCGAGGGCCTGGCCCTCTCCGGTGTCCTCCACCCCTCCCCCGGCCCGCGGGCGATCGTGCTCACCGGGCCCTTCACCGGCGTCAAGGAGCAGGTGACCGGCCTCTACGCCGAACGCTTCGCCGCCGAGGGGTTCACCACGCTCACCTTCGACCACCGCGGCTTCGGCGAGAGCGAGGGCCGGCCGCAGCACGAGGACAGTCAGGGCAAACTCGCCGACCTGCGAGCGGCGGTGAGCCTTCTCGACGGCCACGAGGTCGCGCTTGTCGGCATCTGCCTCGGCGGCGGCTACGCGATGCGGGCGGCGGCAACCGATCCGCGGGTGGTGGCGGTGGCGGGCATTGCCGGGGCCTACAACAGTCCGGCCTGGTTCGTGCGGCGGATGGGCCGGGAGGCGTACGGGAAAGCCCTGTCTCAGATGATCGAGAGGTATGACGATTTCCTGCCCGCGGTGGCCGCCGAGGGTGAGGCGGCGATGCCGGGCGAGGAACCGTGGGAGTACTACTCGCAGCACCCCGCGAACTGGACGAACCGGGTCACGCGGGGCTCGCTGCACAGCCTGATGACCCTGGACGTGCTCGGGGTGCGCCCGCTGCTGCCGCCGAGCCTGATCGTGCACGGGCGCCGCGACGACTACTGCTCGCCGGAGCTGGCCGAGCTGATGGCGGCCGACGAGACGGTCTGGCTGGACAGCGAACGCCACACGGACTTCTACGACCAGGAGGCGTACGTCTCTCAGGCCGTCACCGCGACGGCGGAGTTCCTGCGCCGCAGGTAACCCTGATCACTGCAGTCAATAAAAGTTTGCAGAGCCTGCAAGATTGGCCCTAGCCTGCGCTTGTGGCCACCACAGCACCGACCGCGCCCGGGCGGCGTGATCGGAAGAAACAGCAGACCCGGGCCGCGCTCACCGCTGCCGCATTGCGGCTGGTTGATGAGCGCGGCCGCGACCACGTCACCGTTGAGGAGATCGCCGAGGCGGCCGACGTGTCGCCGCGGACGTTCTTCAACTACTTCGCCACCAAGGACGACGCCCTGATCGGCGGCCCGCTGCCGGACGGTCCGTCCATCCACGACCGGCTGCTCGCGGTGCCGGCCGGGGTGCCGCTGGTGCGGGCGCTGCTCGAAGCCATGACGCCCGACATCGCCGACATCCAGGCCGAACGGGACGTCTGGCTGCTACGCCTCCGCGTGATCAAGAGCAACCCGTCGCTGCTGCCGATCCTGGTCGCCCGCGGGGAGTGCGCCGAGGAGGAGACGATCGCCGCCGTCGCCGCGCGTACGGGTCTGCCCGCCGACAGCATGTTTCCGCAGCTCGCCGCGACCACCGTGGGCGCCGCCTTCCGCACCTCGATGATGCGCTGGGCCACCGCCGACGAGGGCGTCGAGCTCATCGATCTCGTCCGCGAGGCCTTCGACCTCCTCGGCTCCGGCCTGACCGAGCCCTCCCCCGCCCACGACGAGGTCATCCCGACCGAGCCGTCACCAGCACCTACTCACGAGGAAGTCACCCGATGACACTCACCAGTCCGCCCGACGGCCCGGAGTCCGTCGTCGCCGACGACGCTGCCGCCCTGGCCGGCGCGCCGACGCCGGCGGAGGCGGTCGCCGACGACGCCACGCCCGGCCGGATGTCCCGCGGCGAGGTCGTCCAGGCGCTGTCCGGCCTGATGCTGGGCATGTTCGTGGCGATCCTCGCCTCGACCGTCGTCTCCAACGCGCTGCCCCGGATCATCGCCGACCTCAACGGCACCCAGTCGGTCTACACCTGGATCGTCACCGCCGAACTGCTCGCCATGACGGCCACCGTCCCGCTCTGGGGCAAACTGGCCGACATCTACAACAAGAAGCTGCTGGTCCAGCTCTCGCTGCTGCTGTTCGTGGCCGGCTCGCTGATCGCCGGCTTCACGCCCAACGTCGAGGTGCTCGTCGTCAGCCGCGTGGTGCAGGGCATCGGCGCCGGCGGCATGACCGCGCTGGCCACGATCGTTCTCGCCGCGATCATCCCGCCGCGCGAGATGGGCCGCTACGCCGGCATGTTCGGCGCCGTCTTCGGTGTCGCCACCATCGCCGGCCCGCTGATCGGCGGCGTCATGGTCGACACCTCGTGGCTGGGCTGGCGCTGGTGCTTCTTCATCGGCGTGCCCTTCTCGCTGGCGGCGATCGCCCTCCTGCAGAAGACCCTCCACCTTCCCTCCGTACGGCGGTCCGGTGTGAAGATCGACTGGCTGGGCGCCTTCCTCATCACGGCCGGGGTGAGCACGCTCCTGATCTGGTCGACGCTCGCTGGTCAGCACTTCGACTGGGCGTCCTGGGAGACGGTGGCGTTCGTGGCCGGCGGCGTGGTGCTGCTGGCGCTGGCGGTGTGGGTCGAGTCCCGCGCCGCGGAGCCCATCATCCCGCTCCGCATCTTCCGCAACCGCACCGTCACCCTGACCATCGTGGCCAGCGTGCTGGTCGGCGTGGCGATGTTCGGCGGCACGGTGTTCCTGTCGCAGTACTTCCAGGTTGCGCTCGGTAAGTCTCCGACCGTGGCCGGCCTCATGAGCCTGCCGATGATTTTCGGTCTTCTGGTCTCCTCGATTGTCGCCGGAGCGCTCATCACGAAGTTCGGTAAGTGGAAGATTTACCTGGTGGCGGGGGCTGTCATCATGACCGCCGGCATGCTGCTGCTGAGCACTATCGACGCCCGCACCAGCGTGCTGGTGCTCTCGGTGCACATGGCCGTGCTGGGCGTGGGCGTCGGCATGCTCATGCAGAACCTGGTGCTGGCCGCCCAGAACGACGTTCCGGCGGCCGAGCTGGGCGCCGCGACGTCGACCCTGACGTTCTTCCGCAGCATGGGCGGCGCGATCGGGGTGAGCGCCCTGGGCGCCGTGCTGGCGAGCCGGGTGACGTCGTTGTCGGCCGAGAAGTTCGGGGGCGCCGGGGCGGCGACCGGCGGCACGTCCGAGGTGCCCGACCTGAGCGCCCTGCCCCCGCAGGTCCTCGACGTGGTCAAGGACATCTACGGCACCGCCACGGCCGAGCTGTTCCTGATCGGAGCGCCGATCGCGTTCCTGGCCATCATCGCGGTGCTGTTCATCAAGGAGAAGCCGCTCTCCGACCTGAGCGGTGAGGAGCGGCGCGCCCGGGAGGAAGCGGCTCTGCAGGCGCACTGACGGGCGTCGCGCCCCCATGGACGAGCCGCGGTCACGCGCTCTTCATGGGGGCGTTGTGCTGCGGCGCCCGATAAGACCGCGGGTCAGGACGGGCGCAGGCCGACCGACGTGCGGGGTGACGGCGGCTCGGCGCAGCCCAGCAGGCCCACCAGGCCCGAGACCCAGAGCTGGCGATAGACCGTCGGGCTCGGGTGGCTCACCACGAGCTTGATGCCACTGGCGGCCGCGGTGTGGAAGCAGGCCACCAGGATGCCGATGCCGATGCTGTCGATCAGCATCACGCGTTGGAGATCGAGGCAGATCTTGCCCGGCGTGGAGCTGGTCAGCACGTCGTTGACGGCGTCCCGCATCACGTGAGCATTATCAAGATCAATTTCCCCGCTGGGAGCGATCTCGACGGTGCCATCAGCCAACTGGCGCGTGGTGATCGGCAGATACACGGCTGCCCTCTTCCTGGCGTCGAGCGGGCCGACGCCGACTTCCGCGGGAAGGACGCACCACTGGCCCTGAAAGGCCTTCATGGGCGTCGGACGCCTCGCCCGGGCGCCGCTCTCCGACCGCGTTCCTACAACAATCCGCTGGTCTGCAAGTTACGCCACGTAGGCGCGGAACGCCAGAGTAGTTCATATGGCCTGAATGTGCTGGAACGGTCAGCGCGTGGCGGGAACGTTGACGTTCCATGTGTCGGGGTCGAATACTCACGGTATGCGATGGGACACCTCTGGGCATGGTTGACGTCTTTCCGAGGCCGCCCCACGTGTGCCCCGACGCTCCGGACATAGTCCACTTCAGCGGGGTCGACATCGATGAGGCACGGTCTGTGCTAAATCGTTTCTACTACCCGGTAGCGGTCGGGATGCCCGATGCCGCCGGCGACTTCGAGCTCGGCGTCGGAGTGATCCAACTCGGACCCCTGACGGTCGGGCACCTGAGCTTCAACACCCCCGTGACCCTGCTCGTGGCCGAGCTCGACGCCTACCACGTGAGCATGCCGACCCAGGGGCACCTGCGCGCCCGCCACGCCGGCCGTGAGGTGGTCGTGGGCCCCTCGACGGGGGTCGTCTTCGGGCCGGGCAGCCCGGTCTACACCTCCCGCGAGGGCAACTGCGCCGAACTCGCCGTCAAGGTCGAGCGGAAAGCTCTCGAGGAGGAATTGTCTGGACTGTTGGGACACCCGATCGAGGGACCCCTCGACCTTCCCCCGGAGGTGGACCTTTCCACCGGCCCGGGGCAGAGCTGGCGCCGGCTGATCAGCCTTCTGTGTGACGAGCTCGAGTTCGAGACCAGCCTGTTCTACGAGCCGCTGATGGCCGAGCAGCTGCGCAGCACCGTGCTCAGCGGCCTGCTGCTCAGCCTCCCCCACCGCTATCACGACGAGCTGACCGGCCCGACCGTGACCGGCCCGCCGCGGGCGATCCGCCGCGTGGTCGACTCCATCCAGCACGAGCCGGAACGCGCGTTCACGGTGACCGACCTGGCCCGCGTCGCCAACATGAGCGTCCGGTCGCTGCAGGAGGGCTTCCGCCGGCACATGGGCATGGCCCCGATGACCTACCTCCAGCAGGTGCGCCTGGGCCGGGTGCACGAGGCATTGCGCCGGGCCGACCCAGCACGGGTGACGGTCGCGTCCGTGGCGCACCGGTGGGGCTTCGCACACCTGGGCCGGTTCGCGTCGGCGTACCGGGCCCGGTTCGGCGAATCCCCCTCGGAGACCCTGCGGTCGGCACGCTGAAGAGCGACCGGCGCACTGAGGTACGCCCGCTCATCGGGAGGGAACCCCCGACTCGTGCGCCGAGGGGAGCGAGCGCCTATTCGCCGGGGTCGCTGCGACGAGGCTGCGGAACCTCGTTCGGGGTGGGCCGGGTCGTCGTCAGGCCGAAGAGGTGACCGCGCGGCGGCACCCACTCACGCCACTGACCCAGCCGCGGGGGCACCGCGGCGAGGTCACCGTCACCGGCGCCGCGCTGGGTGCGCAGATAGGCCAGCACCCGGGCGGCGGACTGACCACCGTCCTCGGCCAGGTTCAGCAGCAGCCGGCGGGCGTCGTCGACTGCGGGGTCGGCCGGGTCGAGGCCCGGCACGTCCGCGGCGGGGCGGCGCAGCAGCGCGGCCAGGCCCGCGAGGGCCTGCAACACGTCGCACGCGTCCCGTTCCGCATCGGACAGGCTGGTCACGACCGCCCTCCCCGACTCTCGGTCATGCGTTTCCCCCTCACCACGCCCGCCCGGACGGGCCCGGCGCATCCCACCAGGCCCCCGAGAACGAGCGTCAAGGCGAAAATGTATTCGGCCCGCTACTAAGCGTCCATCCGTAACGCGCAGGTCCTGTCCAGTTAGCGCTCAGTTTGACCGGCCGACAGCATGATCGTCCCTTTCCGACCCCTCTTCCAGGCGCGAATCGAGAGTCCACCCCCGGTTCCGGGCGCGAGCCGACGGGCCCGGCCCCCGGTTCCAGGCGCGAATCGATGGGCCCGACCCCTGTTCCGGGCCCGAGCCGATGGGGTAGTACCGGAGGTGAGCCGAGCGATGGAGGAATCATGACCGACGAGATACGCCAGCCGTTGGAGGAGACGCCGGAAGTCGCGGACGCCGTCGAGGACGACGTCGCGGTCGAGGCCTTCATCACCGGGGGCGGCCCCGACAGCGACAACCCCGAGTTCCTCCAGCCCGGCGAGGAGCCCCCGGTGCGTACGGGAGCCGATCAGCCCTGGGACCCCGAAGACCTCGCCGTCGCCGAGGGCCGCGACCCCACGCCGGAGAACATCGAGCGCGCCCGCCAGGAACTCGAGCGGGACGGCGCGGCCGCCATCGAGCGCACCGTCCCCTGAGGATGGGGCCGGGCCTCAGGTGAGTTTGACGTCGGCCACCATCGGCGTCGTGGGAGCCGGGGACCCGTTCGGCGGTTCGATCGTCACTCCCACGTCGGTCGCCCCGGGCAGCCCGTCGACCACGACGAGTTCGGCCGTCTGGCCCTCGCGCAGCACACCCGCGTTCTGCGGATCGCCGCCGGGCCGGATCGTCCAGAGCTGGTAGACCCGGCCGGCCGGAGCGGCCTCACCGGCCAGCATCACCACGCCCGCGTTGTGCAGCTGCGAGGTGGCGACGGTGACCCGGCCCCCGGTCGACATCGCCTGCTCGCTGAGCTTGACGTCGGGCGCGGAGAGGATCGCCCGCACGCGGGCCTCGTTGAGACGGGCCGCCTCGGCGACCGCCCGTTCGTCGCGGACGCGCTGGTCCTGCACCACGAAGACCGCCGTGCCGGTGCCGGCCGCGGCGACCACCGCGGCCGCCACCGCGGTGAGCCGCCGCCACCGCGACGGCGTGCGGACCGGGGGCGCGGCGGGGGCGTCCGGAACGTTCGGCGGGAGCTGGCGGGTGCGGGAGACCTCGGCCATCACGTTCTCGCGCAACCAGGGCGGCGGCACCGACCAGGTGTCGTGGGCCAGCTGGGCCGTGGTCTCGCGCAGCTCGGTGACCTCGGTGCGGCAGCTGTCGCACTCGCGCAGGTGACGTTCGAACGACGCGCGCTCGATGTCGTCCACGGCGTCGAGCACATAGGCGCCGACCAGGGTGTGAATCTCGGTGGTCACGCCGAGGCCCCCGTTCCCATGCAGTCGCGCAGGCGGATCAGCCCGTCGCGCATCCTCGTCTTCACCGTCGGCAGCGGCGTGCCGAGCAGTTCGGCCACCCGCGGATACGAGTGGCCCTGGTAATAAGCCAACGTCACCGCCTGCCGTTGCAGTTCAGTCAGGCCGTCGAGACATCGGCGCACCTGCTGCCGTTCGAGCCGGCCCGAGACCTCGTCGGCCACCGCGTCGTACGGGGTGTCGACCGAGGCCACCCCGGCCCGGATCGTCCGGTCGGTCGCCGCCTGTTCGGAGCGCACCCGGTCGACCGCGCGCCGGTGCGCGATGGTGAAGATCCATGACGTGGCCGAGCCGCGCGCCGGGTCGAAGCGGACCGCCGTGCGCCACACCTCGACCAGCGCCTCCTGTGCGACCTCCTCGGCCTGGGCCGGATCGCGCAGCACCCGCCGGATCAGGCCGTAGACGCGGGGCGCGACCAGGTCGTAGAGCCGCCCGAACGCCTTCTCGTCGCCTCGAGCCACCTCGCGCAGCAGGTCACCAGCGTCGGCCGGGGGCGGTGCACCGCTGTCCGGGACCGCCGCCAGGTGTTCGGGGCGACGGCTTGCTCCGCGCTCCGCCATGGGTCCGCCTTTCGCCGTTGCAGCTATTCAAGCGCTGATTCGGCACGCCGGGGCGCCCGGACGGGTCACAGGACCGAAAATTCCGTACAACCTCGGAACGGCAATCCCCGTCTATGGGTGGACGAGGGACAGGAGCGGGGATGGATGACGAATCGGACGCGGGCTACCTCGCCTACGTGAACGGACGGGTGCCGGCCCTGCGGCGGGTCGCGTTCCTGCTCAGCGGGGACGAGCATCAGGCCGACGACCTGGTGCAGGAGACCATCACCAAGCTGTACGCGAAGTGGCCGCGCATCGCGAGGGTCGAGAACGTCGACGCGTACGTCCACCGGATGCTCGTCCGCGCGTTTCTCGACGAGAAGCGCCGGGGCTGGTGGCGGGTCAGCCTGCGGGATGTGCCCCCGGAACGCCCAGCCGCCGAGGGCGGCGGCTCGACCGAGGAGAAGGCGGTGCTGCGGGCTGCGCTGCGCCGGGTTCCCGCCCGTCAGCAGGCCGTCCTGGTGCTGCGGTTCCTCTGTGACCAGTCGGTGGCCGACGTGGCCCGGCTGCTCGACTGCTCGGAGGGCACGGTGAAGAGCCAGACCTCGCACGGGTTGACCGCCCTGCGCCGCATTCTCGGTGACCGCGTCGGAGGTGCTCGATGAACAACAACAGCGACGACGAGTACGGCGCCCTCCTGTTGCGCCCGCTCAGCGGCGAGCCGTCCGGGCCGCCCGCGATCGACGTTTCCAAGGCCATGCGCGACGGCCGCCGGCGCCGGCGCCGGTGGTGGGCCGGCGGGTCCGCGCTCTCCGCGGTCGCCGTCACGGCCGTGACCGGTGGCGTCCTGGTGGCCGCCCGGCCCAACCCGGCGCCCACTCCCCTGCCCACGCCGCCGCCCGACCCGGCCGTCCCGTCCTCCTGCACGGCCGCGGCCCTCCCGGCCGCGAAGTACCGCTCGGCCGAGGTCGATGCGGGCGACTCGAGCGGCCGTTGGCTGATCGGCCGGGCCGAACCCGACATGATGACGCCGTCGTTGTCGAAGTCCCACCTCGTATGGCACGACGGCGCCCTGGTCGAGGACGTCGTGCCACCGGTCACCGGGGTGACGATGAGGGACATCAACGCGTCCGGGGTCGCGGTCGGGCTCAGCGACAGCCGGGCCGACCACCCGTGGGCCTATCGGGACGGGAGGTTCACCCGGCTGAGGGGCGGCACCGGTTTCGCCGTCGCGATCAACGACAACGGCCAGATCGCCGGTCAGCTCGGCCGTGACCAGCACGAACAGCCCGTACGGTGGCCGTCGGCGGACGCTGATCCGGTGCCGCTGGCGGTGCCGGATGAGGCCCGGGCCGAGGTCCGGGACATCGCGCCCGACGGCACGGTCGCCGGCACCGTTTCCGAGCAGGGCTATCTGTGGATGCCGGACGGCACGCGACGGGCGATCACGCCACCGCCCGTCGACGGCCGGCCCGCCCTCACCTTCGACCCGCTCGTCTTCCGGTACGGATGGCTCTACGGTGTGGTCTCGTCGGCGCCGGCGGAGGGCGGGTTGGGCACGCGGAACATCGTGTACCGGTTCCACCCGGGCACCGGGATGTGGCAGCAGCTGAGTACCGAGATCATGAAGACGCAGGTCGCCGCGCCGACCGGGCAGTGGCGCTTCGGCGAGGAGAAGCCGTCCGTCTTCGTCGGCCGGCAGGTCCTGTCGCTGCCCGCCTACCTGCCGGCGATCGACGCCTACCTGGGCTCGTTCGTGGTCGCCGGCATCAGCGACGACGCGCATGTGGTGGCCGGAATCGCGATGAGCGGCCCGGCCGACCTCACGCTGCCGATTCAGCCGGTCATCTGGCGGTGCCGACCGTGACCGTACGGCCCGAGGCGATCGCCTCCCGGGCGGCGACCAGCACGGCGGTGATCTCCGCGCCGAAACGGACGTCCAGCTCGGAGGCCGGGCCGCCGGACGCCGCGGCGATCAGCTGGTCGATGGCCCGGCCCAGGGCGTCGACCGGCGACCACGGCATGTCGGGCGGGGTACGCAGGCCGGCCTCGCCCGCGAACAGCGCCTCCTCGCGCTCGGCGGCCGGCGGCGCGTCCACCGAGAGCGTCAGGTTGCTGATCGTGCCGCTGGTGTGGCGCAGCAGCAGGTGGGTCATGTCGCGCGGGCCGGCCATGCCGGTCACCTCGGTCACCGGGCCCAGCACCGGCAGCACCATGGCCAGAGCGTGCGGGCCGACGTCCCAGAGGCCGCCGCTCTCCTTGCGCCACGGCGACGCGCCGAACGGGTTGTCGTCGGTGAAGATCGAGCCCAGGTGGTCGACGCGGGTCTCGGTCCAGCCGCCGGTCGCGGCGGCGTCGGCCAGGAACTCGGCGAGCTGGGGCATCAGCCGCCGGGTGAAGAACACCACAGAGGCGACGTCGTGCTCGGCCACCGCGGCCACCAGCTCGCCGGCCTCGGCCGTGGTGAACGCGATCGGCTTGTCGAGCAGCAGGTGCCGGCCGGCCCGGGCGGCCCGCAGCGCGAGTGGGGCCTGCACGTCGGGCGGTAGGGCGACCGCGATGGCGTCGACGTCGGCGATCAATTCGTCCTGGTCCGCGTACGGGCGGGTGTTGTGTTCCCCGGCCAGCGCGGCCGCCTTGTCGGGATTGCGACCCCATACCCCGACGAACTCGACGTCGGGGTGGGCGGTCAGGGCCGGGGCGTGCGCGAGATGCGCCCAGGGTCCGGTGCCGAAGAGTCCGAAGCGCATTTCTTGCCCTGCCTTTCTTGGCTGCTGAGCCGCAAGCTACCAGGCCGAGATCAATCAGTACGCTGTGCCGGGTGAACGGTCCTCTGTCGGTGGTGACGATCGTCGCCGCCCTGGTGCTGGCGGTGTGGTACCTGCTGCGCTCCGCCCTCAACCGCGCGCCGAGCCGCTTCGACCTGCTGGCCGCCGCGGTCTTCAGCGCGCTGGTCGCGGTCCTGGTCGTGATCGCCGTCGCCGGCCTGTTCGGCGACTCCCGGCCCACTGACACCGCCACCTTCGGCGGTTACCTGGTCACCACGATCGCCTTCGTGCCGGTCGGCGCCTATCTGGCCCGGATGGAGCCGACCCGCTGGGGAAGCCTCATCCTCGGCATCGCCTGCCTGGTGGTGCCGGTTCTGGTGCTGCGGCTGCAGCAGATTGCGTCGGTGACCGGTGCCTGAAGCCTCCACCCGCCCCCAGGACGCCGCGCTCGGCTCCGGCCTCGGCCGGGTCCTGCTGCTGGTGTACGGCATCTTCGCGCTCTCGGCCAGCGCCCGCGCCCTGGTGCAGATCACCACCAAGTTCAGCGAGGCCCCGCTGGCCTACCTGCTCTCCGCGTTCGCGGGCCTGGTCTACATCTCAGCCACCGTCGGCCTCGCGGTCGGCGGCACCCGGGGCCGCCTGATCGCCCTGGTCAGCTGCAGCATCGAGCTGATCGGCGTGCTCGCGGTGGGCATCCTGAGCATCGCCGACGCGGTCGACTTCCCCGACGATTCGGTGTGGTCGCGCTTCGGCAGCGGCTACGGCTACGTCCCCCTGGTGCTGCCGTTCATCGGCCTGTGGTGGATCTGGCGCCACCGCCCCCGCCTCGAAACGCCTGCCTAGTCGTCGGCTTCGATGGTGTGCGGCACGAAGAAGCTGGCGTCGTTCGTGACCAGGCCCGACGTGCCGAGGCCCTCGCGGATGCCCATGCCGGCCGGCTCGCCGTCGATGAGCCACGAGCCGATCACCGGGTGGACCGTCCCCTCCAGGCCCTCGAAGGGCGGCAGCTCACAGAGCTCCTGCACGATGAAGCGCCCGTCCGCGCCGTACTCGGAAGGGTTCTCGGTGATCGTCTGCCCGTCCTTGACCAGCGTGACCGAGCCCCCCTCGCGGCCCCAGATCGGCTTCTTGGCGTAGCTGGTGAGGGTGGCCGCCTTGGACGACTCGGCGAAGTAGGCCGGGAGCAGGTATTTGCCGCGCTCGGGGTGGTCGCCGAAGAGCATCCACAGTACGGGGAGCAGGGCCTTGTTGCCGAGCAGCGCGGCCTTGTAGGGCGGCTCGATCCAGACCGTGCCGTGCTTGGTGGGGTCGGCCATGTTGCGGAAGAAGGCCTTGCCGCCCTCCTCGGTCCAGAACCATTCCCACGGGTAGAGCATGAAGATGATGTCGATCGGCTCGGACTTGTGCTCCTGGCCGGGGCCGGGCACGAACACCACGCGGTCGCCGGCGACGTCCCAGCCGATCTGGCTCATCGCGATCAGCTCGACCGGGTAGCCGGCCTCCTCGGCCGTCGCCATCAGGTAGGCGACGTTCATCCGGTCCTCGCCGGTGCGCTCCGACGTCTCGTACGCAAAAAAGATCTTGGGCTTCTCGGGGAGCCAGGTGCGCGCCTCGCGGAGCTTGTCGATGTTGCGCCGCCACGCGCCCGGCTCGGCCGGCTCGCCGGGGCTCGCGGGCCAGCCGACCAGCCGGTCGTGGATCGAGTTCCACTGGCGCCACGGGTGTTTGGTCAGACCGGTCTGGTCGAGCCAGTGCCACTGGATGACCGCACCCTCGACCAGCGAGGTGGGCGTCTGCGCGTTGAACTCGAGCAGCTTGGGGATGCTGCCGGCGCCGTTGTACCAGAGGTCGAAACGGCCGTAGACGCTCGGCGAGTAGTCCGGCGTCTCCATCGGCAGCCGCATGTCCGGGTCTTTGTCGTAGTGCGTCCACGTCTCGGCGTCACCGTCGAACCACGTACGGATGATCTGCTCGTGGGCGAACTCCGGGATGCCGATCCGGGCCAGGTAACACGACTGCGGGTTGCAGATGGAGGCGAAGAAGCCGTCCTTGCGGCCCTGCACCGTGTGGCGCGGGCACTGCTTGACCATCCAGTCGCCGGCTTCGAGGCACATCTCGTAGATCGTGGCGGTGGCGGTCTCGAGCTCCTCGATCTCGCCGGCGGTGAAGTCGTAGTACGGACCCTCCTGCCAGTACGAGACCATCGAGCCGTCGGGCAGTTCGGTGTCGTTGTAGGTCAGGCCGAGGCTGAAGTTGGTGAGCTTCCAGCCGTCGCGGACCGGACCGTGCGGAACTCGGCGCACGCTCAGCCGCCCGAGCTCTTGTTGGAGCTGCGGGCGCTGCCGCCCTTGCCGACGACGCTGGTCTTCACCGTGCCATTGCCGATCTTGCCGGAGGCGGGCAGCCCGAACGACTGCCGCGCCTTCGTGTCGTTGTACGCGAACTTGTTGCCGCCCGGGGGCAGCTTGTAGCCGACCGGATAACCGGAGCGGTAGCCGGACGAATACCAGATGAAGAACGGCAACGCGCCCACCCCGGAGCCGTTGTTGTCGTCGTCGTCGCAGTAGTCCTCGTCGACAACCGTGCCGTTCGCGTCGGCGCAGTAGAACCCGGCGTCCTGGTAGTCGTCGTCGTTGTCGCACGCCGCCGCCCCGCCCGCCGCGAGGAGCAAGAACGTGCTGGTGAGCGACACGCTGCGCGAGCTCATGCGTCGGTTCATCATCATCTCTTTGTAGCGCCTCCCAGCAACCGCGACCTATGCGCGCGGGCCCCCGGCAACATAGATGACCTGCCCGGACACGAAGCCGGCACCCTCGCTGACGAGGAAGGATACGGTGTTGGCGACATCCTCGGGGCGACCCGCCCGGCCCACGGGAATCTGAGCCACCGCAGCCTTCTCGAACTGGGCGAAATCGACCCCGACGCGGGCCGCGGTGGCTGCCGTCATGTCGGTGACGATAAACCCGGGAGCGACCGCGTTGGCGGTGATGCCGTAACGGCCGAGCTCGATCGCGAGGGTCTTGGTGAAGCCCTGCAGACCGGCCTTGGCCGCGGCGTAGTTGGCCTGGCCCCGATTGCCGAGGGCCGAGGTGCTGGAGAGGCTGACGATGCGGCCCCACCCGGCGTCGACCATGTGCTTCTGCACGGCCCGGCTGAACAGGAAGGCGCCGCGCAGGTGGACCGCCATCACGGTCTCCCAGTCGTCGTCGGTCATCTTGAACAGCAGGTTGTCGCGCAGCACGCCGGCGTTGTTGACCAGCACGGTCGGCGTGCCGAGCTCGGCCTTGACCCGCTCGACGGCGGCGCCCACCTGGATCGCGTCGGAGACGTCGGCGCCCACCGCGAGGGCCGTGCCACCGGCGTCGTGGATCGCCGTCACCGTGTTGGCGCAGGCGCCCTCGTCGAGGTCGACGACCGCGACGGCCATCCCGTCGGCGGCGAGCTTGCGGGCGGTGGCCTCACCGATGCCCCGGGCGGCCCCGGTCACGATGGCGACGCGGGTGGGAACGGACTGCGACACTTATGCCTCCGAATATTTGCACTGGGAGTGCACTTTAACCCAGGATCAGGCCGTACGACGTAGGCGAATCCACCGGTATCCGTGCCCGGCGACCTCGACCTTGTCGCATTTGCCCAGCTCCGGATATTCCTGGTCGGCCAGGACGTCGTTGGGCTGTTCCGCCTCCGGATACAGCGAGCTGAGGTCGAGCGTCGCCGCCTCGGTTCCCAGGTTGTGCACGAACACCATCGTGCCGGTCTCGCCGTCCGCGCGGTGGACCAACACACTGGTCGGACCCGGAATATCGACGTGCGTGCAGCTTCCGGTGCCGACCTCGGGAGCCTCCCGGAGCGTACGGATCATGCGCTCGAACCACGAGAGGAGCGAATTCGGGTCGTGCCGCTGGAGGGTCACGTTGACCTTCTCCCAGCCGAAGTCACCGCCGCTGATCACCGGGCGGGCCAGATCCTCCGGCTTCGCCGTGGAGAACCCGCCGTTGGGCAGCAGCGACCACTGCATCGCGGTCCGGATCGCGTAACGCCCGTCCTCATCGAGCGCGTCGCCCATGCCGATCTCTTCGCCGTAACGCAGCACCGGGGTGCCGCGCAGGCTGAACTGCAATGCGTACGCGAGCTCGAGGCGCCGCCGGTCGTTGCCGAGCATCGGGGCCAGCCGCCGCCGGATGCCCCGGCCGTAGAGCTGCATCTCGGGCTCGGGGCCGAACTTGGCGAAGACCTCCTCGCGCTGCTCGGCGGTGAGGCGGGACAGGTCGATCTCGTCGTGGTTGCGCAGGAACGTGGCCCACTGACCACCTTCGGGCAGCTTGGGGGTGTCGCGCAGGCCGTCGATGATCGGCTCGGCGTCCTCGCGGGCCAGGGCCAGGATCAGCCGGCCGTTCAGCATGAAGTCGAACAGCATGTGGATGCGGTTGTTCGAGCCGCCGGCGTCGCCGAAGAACTGCACCAGCTGGTCGGGCTCGACGTTGGCCTCGGCCAGCAGCACGGCGTCGCCCTTGCGCCACTGCACGTGCTGTCGCAGGTCGGAGAGGAAGTCGAGGTCCTTGGGCGAGTCGGGGTTGCCCGGCTCGGTCTGCTCGATGATGAACGGCACCGCGTCCATCCGGAAGCCGGCGACACCCAGCTGCAGCCAGAACGAGCAGATCTTCTTGATCTCCTCGCGGACGGCCGGGTTGTTGATGTTGAGGTCGGGCTGGAACTTGTAGAACCGGTGGTAGTACCAGAGCTTGGCCGTGCGGTCGTAGCTCCAGGTCTCGTCCTGCTCGCCGGGGAAGACCATGCCCTGCTTGCGGTCGGCGGGCTCGGTCTCGGACCAGACATACCAGTCGCGGTACGGCGAATCCGGTGACGAGCGCGCCGACTGGAACCACGGGTGCTTGTCGGAGGTGTGGTTGACGACCAGATCGATGATGACCTTGATGCCGAGGTTGCCCGCCTGGTGCAGCAGTTCGGCGAAGTCACCCAGGTTCCCGAAGCGGGGGTCGATGCCGTAGAAGTCGGAGACGTCGTAGCCGTCGTCCCGGTCGGGCGTCGGGTGGATCGGGTTGAGCCACAACGTGTTCACGCCCAGCCGGGCGAGATAGTCGAGCCGGCCGATCATGCCGCGGATGTCACCGCAGCCGTCCCCGTTCGAGTCGGCGAACGTGTCGATGTCGGCGCAGTAGACAACGGCCTTCCGATACCACCGGTCAGTCATGCCCCCTTACTTCACCACGACCCGACGCCCCGAAACCGCCGCCCGCACCGGATCAACGACGGCCGGCGTCGGGCGGCGGCCGGCGTCGGGCGGCGGCCGGCGTCGATCGGGTCAGCGGCGAGCCGACAGGCCCGGCAGGTCGCGGCAGCTGAGCATCGAAACGCCGGCGAAGGCCGCCAGCGGGACCAGCACGAGGACGGCCCACTGCACCGGGTTGATCAGCTGCAACGACTCGGGGTGGCGCATGTTGTGTTCGACGAACCCGCCGAAACCCCACTGCACCAACGGAACCGTCACGAGCACGGGCGCGACCCAGCAGAGCAGCCTGGCGCGGATCTCGGGCTCCTGCCGGAAGACGGCCACACCGGCGAGCCCTGCGGCGGCCATCACGAGGCCGTTGCCGACCGGGCTGAACAGGCGGTCGAACAGCGTGGCCTCGGCGACCAACAGCGCACCGGCCGCGGCCACCCAGAAGATCCCCCGC
This sequence comes from Paractinoplanes ovalisporus, assembly GCF_016834655.1. GTDB lineage: Bacteria > Actinomycetota > Actinomycetes > Mycobacteriales > Micromonosporaceae > Actinoplanes > Actinoplanes ovalisporus. The sequence continues at coordinate 125,973 of NZ_JAENHP010000018.1, read as the reverse complement.
GGCTCCTCGCGACCGCCACGCACCGCCACCAGGCCCGCGATCAGCACGATCGCGGCCGCGACGATCATCCAGTACGCGTGCAGGACCGTGGCCGGAGTGTCCAGATAGAACTGGGCGGGAGCGGCGATCTCGCCGGCCAGCCCGACGGTCGCCCCGGCCGCCCCGACCAGGCGCCAACCCAGATAGGCCGCAACCATGGCGACGCCCCAGCCGGCCAGCCGGGCCCAGCTGACCGTCTCGACCGATGACACGAATTCCGGGTATTTCACCCGCGCTCGCACCTCGACCGCGACCCGGCCCAGCGCGATGGAGAACAGCAGCATCGCGCCGAAGATCTGCACGATGCGGGCCACCCGGCTCTGACCGCTGACCATCAGCCGCAGGTGGGCCGCGATCGCCCCGCGCACGATGTCGAACGCCTGGGCCGGACCGGGACGCGGGTCGGCCATCAGCACGCCGAGCATCTCGTCGCCGTATTCCTGACGGAAGTCGCGCGGATAGAGCGCGAGCAGGCGCCGGTAACGGTTCTCGGTCATGCGGTGGCTCCCCCGAAGTTGGTGCGGCGGGCGCGCAACCGGCCCTCCGCGAGCGTGGCCTGCGCGCGCAGGCGGGCGGTCTCGGCCTCGAGGCTCTGCTCGCCGGCCCCTGTGAGCCGGTAGTAGCGCCGGAGGCGGGACTGGACGACCTCTTCCCGGTCGACCTCGATCAGGCCCTCGCCGCGCAGGCGGTCGAGCGCGGCATAGAGCGTGCCCGCCCGCAGGCGGACGCGGCCGTCGGTCATGTGCTCGACGTCCTCGATGACGGCGTAACCGTGCATCGGCTCGCCGGCCAGGGCCGTGAGGATGAGGAAGGTCGGCTCGTTCATGCCCGGCAGCATATACCGACGGTCGGCATATACCAACGGCCGGTCGCTGATTCAGGTTCGTTTCAGGTGCGGCGGGTATGAAAAAGCCGTGGCTGAAGCGGGTCTGAGTCAGCAAGGTGGGCTGACAGGGTGGGTGGCGTCCGTCATCGAGTCGTGGGGCGAGGTGGGCGTCGGCCTGCTTGTCGCCCTGGAAAACCTCATCCCGCCGATCCCGAGCGAGATCGTGCTCTCGCTCGGCGGCTACCTGGCCAGCGAGGGCCGCGTCAACCTGACCCTGGTCTTCCTGGCCGCCACGGCCGGCTCGGTCGGCGGCGCGCTGCTGCTCTACTGGCTCGGCTACGGCCTGGGCGAGGAGAGGCTGCGCCGCTGGCTCGACCGCATCCCGCTGGTCGACGCGGACGACCTGGAGAAGGCCGACCGGTGGTTCGAGAAGCACGAACGCTCGGCCGTCCTGTTCGGACGCTGCGCCCCGGTGGTCCGCAGCCTCGTGTCGATCCCGGCCGGTGCCAACCACATGAAACTCGGGCAGTTCACGCTGTTCACCGCGATCGGCAGCGGGGTGTGGAACGCCATCTTCGTCGGCGGCGGCTATCTGCTCGGCTCGCGCTATCAGGACCTCGAGACCTACAGCCAGTACTTCGACTACGCGATCTGGGCGTTCTTCATCGTCACGATCGTCAGCTGGGTCGTCAAGAAGGTGCGCAAACGGCGAAGCGCGGCCGCTGGACGGAGCGGCCGCGCTTCTTAGGAAGAGAGATCAGAACCCGGCGCTGACCTTCGTGAAGGCCCAGTCGGCCTGCGCGATGCCGGAGCAGTTGGAGACCACGCCGCCGCCGGCGCAGCCACGGTCCCGGTTGACCGACCAGAACGTGAACCGCGAGAGGCCCTTGCTCTTGGCGTAGTCCCGGATCCGCGTCCAGGTGTCGACCGTCGTCAGCTCCTGCTGGTCCGAGAGACCGTTCATGCCGGAGATGCCGATGCGCGAGTACGCCTGGGCGTCGGTGTAGCCGAAGGTGGTCTTCAGCAGGTTCTTCAGGCCCTCGGTGGCGCCGACGGTCGAGCCGTACATGTCCGCGCCGCCGCCGAAGTCGAACGGCATCTGGGTGAAGATGTCGATGTTCGCGTTCAGTGCCTTGGCCTGCTGCACCAGCCGGGTGCCGTAGTAGTTCGGGCCGGTCGGCGAGGTGCCGAAGGTGAGGATCGTCTTCACCGACGGGTTCTTCTGCTTGACGATCTTCAGCGCGTTCAGGATGCGGTCCTGCACGACGGTGTTCTCGAACTCGTCGGAGTTCTCGATGTCGATGTCGATCGACTTGAGCTGGAACGCGTCGATGAGCTTCTGGTACGCCCCGGCCAGCGCCTCGGCCGTCGAGCAGTTGGGGCCGAGCTTGTTGCCGCTCCAGCCGCCCACGGACGGGACGATGTCGGCGCCGGCCGCCCGGACCTGCGCGATGTAGCTGGCGTGGACACCGCCGGTCAGGCCGCTCTCGCCGTCCCAGGCCGGGTTGCAGCCGTTGCTGGCGAGCACGAAGGCGATGGTGAACGCCTTGACGCCGGTCGCCGAGGTGACCGTCGAGGGCGCCGGCGGGTTGCCCCAGCCGGGGTAGACGTACGGCGCCGAGGCCATCTTCGTGCCCGTGGTGGGCGGCGTGGTCGGGGGTGTCGTGGGCGGGGTGGTAGGCGGCGTCGTCGGGGGCGTGGTGCCACCACAGGCGCCGTCGTTCTTCCATACGTCCCACTGTCCACTGTGAGTGGCGGGCGACTCGTTCTGCGTCCACCACTTGGCGCTGTAGTTGGTGCCGTTCTGCGAGGCGGTCATGCCGCCGGTGTAGACCTGCGTGGCGCTCCACGCGGGGGCACACGCCGCCGCCGCGCTCGAGGTGGCCATCGGCAGCACCGCGGCGGCCGTACCGGCCAGCATGACGGTGCTCGCGATGAGCAACTTCCGGCTCAGTTTCACGGGGATTCTCCTGGTGGGGGTGGGGGTGGGGGGACGGGCGGGGACCGTCAGGGCAGGGTCGCCAGGTGGGGCTTGACCGTGTTGGCGAAGCCGTTGCCGTTGGTGACGTCCCAGTTGATCGACCAGGTCATCGCGCCGGCGATGCCCGGGTAGGTGGCCGGCGGCTTGAAGGAACCGCAGTTGGTGCCGCGGGCCAGGCAGTCGAGCGCCTGGTTGACGACCGTCGGGGCGACGTAACCGCCACCGGCGGCGCGGGTGCTGGCCGGCAGGCCCACCGCGACCTGGTCGGGGCGCAGGCCGCCCTGGGTCTGGATGCAGGTCAGCGCGGTGATGAAGTTGACCGTGCCCTGCGAGTACGCGTTCATCTGGTCGCAGCCGAGCATCGCGCCCGAGTTGTAGAACTGCGTGAACACCACGGTGAGGATGTCCTTGATGCTCAGCGCGAGCGCGAAGTACGAGGACTGCGGGTTCTGCATGTCGATGGTCTGCGGGGCCATCGTGATGATCAGGCTCGAGCCCACCTTGGCCCGCAGGCTGCGCAGCGCCTGGGCCATGTAGGTCGCGTTGAGCCCGTTCTCGAGGTCGATGTCGACGCCGTCGAAGCCGTACGTGGTGATCAGGCGGTGCACCGAGTCGGCGAACGCGGTGGCCGCGGCCGAGCTGGCCACGCTGACCGTGCCCTTCTCACCGCCGACCGAGATGACGACCTTCTTGCCGCGCTGGTGCAGCGTGGCGATGTCGGCCTTGAACTGGGCGTCGGTGTAGCCGCCGACCGCGGCCGACAGGCCCGGGTCGAGGTTGAAGGTGACCGCGCCCTGGGTGCTGGTGGCGTCGGCGAAGGCGACCGCGATCAGGTCGTAGTTGTTCGGGACGGCGGCCAGCTTGAGCGGGGCGGCGCCGTTGTCGAAGTTCTGCCAGTAACCGGTGAGGAAGTGCTTGGGCAGCTGGCCGTTCGACGGCGGGGTGGTGGGCGGGGTCGTCGGCGGCGTCGTGGGAGGCGTCGTCGGCGGGGTGGTGGGTGGCGTGGTCGGCGGGGTCGTCGGGCCGCTGCCGCAGGCGCCGTCGTTCTTCCAGACGTCCCACTGTCCACTGTGCGTGGCCGGGGACTCGTTCTGGGTCCACCACTTGGCGCTGTAGTTGGTGCCGTTCTGCGAGGCGGTGTTGCCGCCGGTGTAGACCTGCGTGGCGCTCCAGGCCGGAGCGCAGGCCGCGGCGGCCGAGGCCGTACTGGAGAAATAGGTCGCCGCACCACCGGCAACGAGCGCCGCCACGGTCGTCAGGACTATCGATCTGGAGCGCTTCATGACGTCCCTCCACGCACAACCCAATGAGATGTATCAATCATTAGGACTGTTAACAGTAAAAGTCCAGAGGGCCGGACCTTAAACATCCTTAAAGGTCCGACCCCCGATGCACGGGTGCGGCTATCGACGGAACTGGATCCAGTTCACATTGACGAAGTCGGCCGGCTGCCCGCTCGTGAAGGTCAGGAAGACCGTGTGGGTGCCACTGACGTTCGAGACGTTGCCGGGAATGGACTGCCAGGTCTGCCAGCCGCCCGTGCCGCCGAGCGCGAAGCTGCCGATCGGCGCGTTGCTCCGGCTGTCGACCCGCACCTCGATCAGCCCGCTCACCCCCGAGCCGGCGCCCGAGGCGACCCGCGCGACGAAGTCCTTCACCCCGCCCGAGCCGAAGTTGACGCCGTCGAACTGGAGCCAGTCGCCGTTCGCGACATAGGAGACGTTCTGGCCGCCTTCGGAGCACGTCTCGAGCTGCACACCGGCCGAGGCGTTGAAGGACTCGGCCTCGATCCGCGAGAAGGCGTCGCGCGTCCCGCTGGGAGGAGTCGTGGTCGGCGGAGTGGTGCCACCGCCTGAGCTCTGCCACACCGCCACGTAGTCGACGACCATGGGCACGCCGGGCTGGGTGGCCGAGGTGGGGCCGCCGCCGAACGCCGCCGGGAACCCGCCGCCCATGGCCACGTTGAGGATCACGAACATGCCGTGGTGCGTGGCGTTGTTCCAGGTCGTCGCGTCGACCGAGTTCGAGGTGAGCGTGAAGTAGTTGTTGCCGTCCAGATACCAGCGCATCTGCTCGGGCGACGTGCTGCGGTCATACTCCACGGCGTACGTGTGGAACCCGGTCTTGCACCCGCTGCAGGCGCGCTCGCCGCTGGTCAGGCCGGTCGTCTCGTTGCACGGGCCGCCGGGGTTGGAGCCGCAGTGCAGGGCGGCGAACACGGACTCACGGCCGTTGATGTTCTCCATGATGTCCCACTCGCCGATGCTCGGCCAGTTCGTCGCGCCGACCGGGCGGGCGGCCGCACCGAGCGCCCAGAACGCGGGCCAGTAACCGGCGGCCGCCGCCCCGCTGACGTTGGGCTGCTGGATCCGCGCCTCGATGCGCACCTTGCCGCCGGTCGGGGCGGCGAAGTCGGTGCGCTGCGTCTCGACCCGGCCCGAGGTCCAGTTGCCGGCCGAGTCGCGCAGCGGCTTGATCACCAGATTGCCGCCGCCGTCCTGGTAGACGTTGCTCGTCGAATCGGTCATGTACTCGATCTCGCCGGTGCCCCAGTTGGAGGCGCCGCCGGGATAGCCGTGGCCGATGTCGTAGAGCCAGTTGGAGCGGTTCAGCCCGGCTCCGGCGGCGCCGGTGAAATCGTCGCTGAAGACCAGCGACATGCCGGCCGGGGAGGTGGGCACGGCGGCGTTCGCGTTTAACGTGAACACCGTGGTCGCGGCGACCGCGAGCAGGGCCGCAGCCACCGCCAGCAGGCCACGTATCCGCTTTCGAGACATGGTTGTGCGCCTTCCGTAAGGGGGGTGTGAGAGCGCTCTCAGGCGGATTTCACGCTTGTTACAAAGGGCTGTCAACATGGACCGTCGTCAATTGCCCGTCCATACCCGGAACTGGCACAGTTTCTGTGCGGCAACGACCGGGTAAACCCGGCCGCATGGACACGGGTGCCACGGGCGCGACCACGATCTCCGAGGAACTGGCCGAGCGCGCGGAGGCGCACGATCTGCTGACGCTCGGCGTCGAAGAGGAATACCTGCTGGTGGACGCGGTGGAGCCGCGCGCCGTGGAGGCGGTCGAACAGGTTTTCGACTTCGTGCCGCCCGAACTGGGCGACGCGGTGCAGCACGAGCTGACCCGCGCGCAGATCGAGGTGGCCAGCCCACCCCAGCTCGACCTCCCGGTGCTGGCCAAGGCTCTGCATGAGCTGCGTTCGGCCGTAGCCGGCGCGGCCGAGCAGGCCGGCGTGCGGCTGCTGGCGATGGGCGCCGGCCCGGCCGCCGGTCCCAACGTCCGCATCGTCGACAAACCGCGCTACCACCGCATGCGGGAGCGCTTCGGCGACCTCTCCCCCGGCCCCGGCTTGTGCGGCACCCACGTGCACGTGAGCGTGCCCGACGACGAGACCGGCGTGCAGATCCTCAACCACCTGCGGCCCTGGCTGCCGATCTTCCAGGCCGCCACCGCCAACTCCCCGCTGTTCGGCGGGCGCGAGACGGGCTACGCCAGCTGGCGCTCGCTGATGTGGGAACGCTGGCCTACCGTCGGCCCCACGCCGTATCTGCGCTCGTTCGCCGAGTACGAGACGCTCGTGGCCGACCTCGAATCGAGCGGCGCGATGCTCGACGAGGGCATGTTGTACTGGTATGCCCGCCTGTCCGCCCGGTATCCCACCGTCGAGATCCGGATGGGCGATGTCATGCCCACCGCCGACGATGCCGTTCTCCTGGCCGCGCTGGCCCGGGCCCTGGTCGCCACGTTGCTCAACGAGGTGCGCGAGGGCAAGCCGGCCCCCGACGTGCCGCACCCGCTGCTGATGGCCGCGCACTGGCGGGCCGCGCACGACGGGCTCGAGGGCCTGAACATCGACATGGCCACCCGCGAGCCGCGCCCGGCCTGGCGGCTCATGCGGCAGCTGTTCGACTACGTGGGGCCCGAGCTGGAGCGGCACGGCGACCTCGAGACGGCCACCGTCCTGATGGGACGCCTGCGCGCGCACGGCACCGGCGCCGCCCGCCAGCGGGCGATCCTGGCCCAGGGCGGCACGGTCAGCGACGTCGTCGACCGGTTCGCGCGACTGACCCGCGGGGACATCCCGGCGACGTAGGTTGGAACCATGAAGCTCGTGGTCATCGGCGGGGACGCGGCCGGGATGTCGGCCGCGTCGCAGGCCCGCAAACGCCTGGGTGAGAGCGACCTGTCGATCGTCGTCTTCGAGCGGGGCCACTTCACGTCGTACTCGGCCTGTGGCATCCCGTACTGGATCGGCGGCGCCGTCCAGGAGCGCGACAAGCTGGTCGCCCGCAGTCCCGAGGAGCACCGCAAGGCCGGGATCGACGTGCGGTTGCGCCACGAGGTGGTCGGCATCGACCTCGACCGGCGCCAGGTCGTCGCCCACGACCTCGAGGGCGGCGGCGAGGTGCGTGAGGCGTTCGACCATCTCGTGTACGCCACCGGCGCCACCCCGGTCACGCCGGAGTGGGCCCGTGTGCGTGACTCCGGCGTCTTCGGCGTGCAGACGCTCGACGACGGTCAGGCCATCCACGCCTGGCTCGACCGGCAACCCGAGCCGCGCCGGGCGGTGGTGATCGGCGGCGGCTACATCGGCGTCGAGATGGCCGAGGCGATGGTGCTGCGCGGGCTCGACGTCACGCTGCTCGAGAAGTCGCCGGAACCGATGGCCAAGACCGTCGACCCCGAGATGGGCGCGCTGGTGAGCAAGGCCATGCGGGCCCTGGGCATCGAGGTGGTCACCGACGCCCACGTCGACGGCCTGAAGACCGCGGACGGGCGGGTGCGGGCGGTGCGCACGCCGGGCGGCGAGCTGCCGGCCGACATCGTGGTGCTGGGTCTGGGCGTACGCCCCAACACCGCCCTGGCCGGCAAGGCCGGCCTGCCGCTGGGCCCGACCGGGGGCGTCCGCACCGATCTGCGCATGCGTGTCGAGGGGGTCGAGGGGGTGTGGGCCGCCGGCGACTGCGTCGAGACCCGCCACCTGCTCACCGGCCACCCCGTGCACGTGCCGCTCGGCACCCACGCCAACAAGCAGGGCCGGGTCGCGGGCATCAACATCGGCGGCGGATACGCGACCTTCCCCGGCGTGATCGGCACCGCGGTCACCAAGGTCTGCGACCTCGAGGTGGCGCGCACCGGCCTGACGTCGAAGGAGGCCCGGGCCGCCGGATATGCCTTCGTGACCGCGAGCGTCGACTCGACCAGCCGGGCCGGCTACTACCCGGGCGCCGAGACGATGACCATCAAACTGATCGCCGAGAAGCGCACCGGTGTGCTGCTCGGCGCCCAGATCGTCGGCCGCGCCGAGGCCGCCAAACGGATCGATGCGCTGGCCGTCGCGACCTGGAACCGGATGACCGTCGAGGAGATGACGTCGCTCGATCTCAGCTACGCACCGCCGTTCGCGCCGGTGTGGGATCCGGTGCTGATCGCTGCCCGAAAGGCCACTGAGGCGGTACACGCCAGCCTTTGACCAGATTTGTGATTCGGGTATCACTGAGCGCCACCAGCAGCTATCGCTGACCGTAGCGATCGCGCCACCGATCCGGTATCGCGCTTGATCTTGCGGCACGGTAGGAACTTTGCATGTCGCCGCAATCTCCTCGCATCCCGGTCCAGGGCGGAGAGACTTCGCCCAGCGGCCGGCACCGGCGACCCGAGTCCCTCGCAGACGTCCGCAGCACCCCGCGCGTCGCGGTGACGACCCTGGCCGATTCGCCGATCTCGCAGCGAAGCCGTTCGGCCCGTCATCAGCGCCCCACCCGGGTCGGCCGGCACGCCGCCGCCCGCGTTCCGGCCCAGCGCCCGCCCGCCGGCCGGCCCCCGGCCACCGGTTCGCACCGCGCCCCCGGCACCCTGCCGATCGAGTCGTGGCTGCTGATGGGCAAGAAGCGGCAACAGGTCCTGCTCGCCTCGCTGGTCGCGGCGGGCATCCTGCTGCTGGCCCTGCCGGCCGAGCAGCGCCGCGACGGCTTCGACGCGGTGAACGCGGCCGCGCAGGCGGTGGCCGGCGTGCAGACCGAGAAGAAGCCGGAACCGGAGGCGCCGGCCACGCCCGAGCGCGAGGAACAGAGCGCGCCGGAGCAGAAGGACGACGGCGGCCAGAAGGCGACGGAGAAGCCGGCGCCGGAACCCACCGCGACCGAGCAGAAGCCGAGCACCCCGGACGCCGAAGCGACCCAGGCCGGCACCAAGCCGGGTTCCGACCTCGGGCCGGGCAAGTCGCTGCGCACCACCGGCAGTGAGGTCGTCGCTCTCACCTTCGACGACGGCCCCGACCCGGTGCAGACGCCGAAGATCCTCGAACTGCTCGACCAATATCAGGTCAAGGCCACCTTCTGCCTGGTCGGCACCCAGGTCGAGCGGCACCCCGAGATCGTCCGGCAGATCGCCGCCCGGGGTCACACGCTCTGCAACCACACGTGGGACCACAGCCTCAAGATCGGCAAGGACTCGCCGGCCAAGATCCAGGCGGATCTCCAGCGGACGAACGCCGCGATCCAGGCCGCCGTGCCCGACGCGAAGATCCCGTTCTTCCGGGCGCCGGGGGGCAACTTCACCGAGCGGCTGGTCACCGTGGCCGGCAGGTCCGGGATGACCTCGCTCTACTGGGAGGTGGACCCGCGCGACTGGGACCACCCCGAGAAGGAGACCGAGAAGCAGCACATCACCCGGGTCGTCAGCGAGATCCAGAAGCAGGTGCGACCGGGGGCCATCGTGCTCTCGCACGACTTCAACCAGCCGGCGACCATCACGGCGTACGGGAAACTGCTCCCCTGGCTCGCCGAGAACTTCACGCTCGGCATCCCGGGCGAACAGGAAGAGTCGTCACCGGAGAAGCCCGAGCCGGACTCTCCTCAGCCGAGCGTCACACCGACGGCTGGCACCTAGGACACCAATAGAGATTGCGCGCGGCCAGCTCGGCCCGTGCGACCTCGGTGCCGCAGACCAGGCAGGGCTGCCCCGGCCGCCGGTAGACATAGACCTCGCCGCCGTGCCGGTCGACCCGGGGCGCCCGCTTCATCGCCTCGGGCGTGTGCCGGGTGTGCACGGTGTCGATGCGGCCCCGGGCCACGCCCTCCTTCATCAGCGCGCGCAGGTCGGTCCAGAGCTCGTCCCACTGGTCGGCGCTGACCCGGCGGCCCGGCGTGGACGGCGCCAGACCCGCCCGGAACAGCACCTCGTTGGCATAGATGAGCCCGCACCCGGCGATGACCGACTGGTCGAGCAGCAACGCGAAGACCGGCTTGGTGCTCGCCCCGGCCCGCTTCAGCACGAGGGTGGGGTCGGCGTCGTCGCGCAACGGGTCGGCCCCCAGCCGGTCGCGCAGCAGCTGGGCCTGGGCCGGGTCGAAGATCTCGCACGCGGTCGGGCCGCGCAGGTCGAGCCAGTGCGCGTCGCCGACCAGCCGCATGCGTACCTGCCCGACCGGCTCGGGCACGGGCGGCGCGCCGTCGGCGAACTTGCCGTAGAGCCCGAGGTGCACATGCACGCTGAGGTCGCCCTCGTAGTGGTGGAAGAGATGCTTTCCGTACGCCTCGGTGTCGATCAGACGGCGGGCGTCGATGCGCTCGGCCCCGGCCGTGAACCGGCCCTGGGGACTGCTGACCCGGAGCGCCTGCCCGGCGAAGAGCTCCCGATGCCGCGCGGCGAGCCGATGAATGGTGTGTCCCTCTGGCACGGTCAGCAACAGTACCCAGCGCGCCCGTTTCCACGCCATCTGAGCTGGTGAGCGGCTTGTGAGATGTCGCCTGGTCAGAGGTGGGTACGCCTGACGCACGTGGGGCCGGGGTGGGCTCCGAGACGGGACGCTCCTCACGCTTGCCAGGTGATCTCGTCCGCGACTACCTTGGTTCACGCACGGCCGCCGCAGGGCAGCCGGGGCGGCACATTTCTAGACCGTCGGTCACGCCGCTTCGTGGCTCGCTGGGCCAGCGTATAACTAAAGAATTACTACTCGGGAGAGTCGGCATTCACCATTGCCGCGTCCCGAGTTTTTTGTGCTCGGGGCACGGCGACCCGACACGAAAGAGAAAGCCATGCAAAATGAAATGCTGCGGCTTAACAAGGTCGCCACAATTCTCGACGTATCCGTTTCTACGGTGCGCCGATTGATCAAGGACGGCACGCTCGCCGCCGGATTCGTACGCGGTCAGTTGCGCGTTAGCAGCCGCGACCTTGACGCCTACATCTCGAGTGTCCTGACCGAACGGTCGGCGGTGGCCGCATGACCGAAATCCTCTGGACGGCGATGCGCATCGTTCGCATGTCTCGACACAGCGGCGAGCGCAAAGCAACGGCCATCGCACGGCTGCGCCCGCTACTCGAAGAGATGCGCTGGTGCCTGGATGACAAGGGCTGCGTCGAGCCCGATGCGCCCGAGCGCACCGGCCCACAGATGGCCTGCGAGGCCGTCCTGTGGATGTCTTCAGAGCTGGCTGCCCTCATCAAGAAGCACCCGATGGGTTAGCTGCCAGACCCTCCGCTCCTCCCGCCCACGTCTCGTCTCAGAAATGGCCGGCGTGGGTTGGAGGAGCGTTCAACAAATTCGAGCCGCACAGAGCCCGCGCCTTCTGCAAGCTGTTTGTAGGCAAGTTGCTAACGCCAAAACGTAGGCAAGCCGCTGACAGGAGGCATCGTGCCGAGAGAGATGAAGTATCCGAACCGCGTGCAGATCTACTTTGACGACACGCAATTCGCGCATCTCAAGGAAACCGCAGCTTCGCTCGGAAAATCGCCCGCCGACTTTGTGCGAGGCCTGGTGAACGAAGGCGTCATGCGCAGCCACCAGGCCGTCATGGAGCTGATGGGCGGCCTGCTGGAAGTGGCCCGTGAACACCCCGACATCGCGGCCGAGCTGAACCGCCGCGCCGCAGTCAAGGAGGACAGTAAATGACCATCAGTTCCCACCCGCACGCCGGTAGGCCGACCACGGACAGGCCGGACATCGCCCGGCTGGACAGCGCCATCACCACGCTCGAAGAGGTGATCCGCGAGGCCGAGGACGCCGCCATCGCCGCCCGTCGCCGCGAGACCGACCTGGCCAGACTGCGCAGCTCTACTCCCACAGCTGGCATCCCCGATCGCTACAAGCGATTCACCGACTAGGAGACGACATGGACCCGGAAGAGATCCTGGAGAACAACCTGCTCAACGCCTTCGGCGTGGGTCTGGAAGGCCTCGACGCAGAGTACGTGTCTGCCGCTGACCGCGAGTACGAGCAGTTCACGATGGTCGTTCGGCCGGAGGCTGAGCTGAAGGCCGCCAAGAAGTTGCTCGCCGCCTACAAGGCCAAGGTGGAGCGCGAGGTGAACGAGGGCGTCTCTATGGAGATGAAGCGCCACATCGCCGACACCGACAAGGCGCACGGTCAGGTCGGCGAGGTCCGGGATGGCCTGCTGCGGCTCGTTGACCGGCTCGGTGCTGGCCGGGGCAGCGCGGCCGAGGGGCTCGTGGAGATCGACTCCGCACGAGCAGCGCTGGCTTATCTGCGGGGTGAGCGCGACCGCATCGCCATCAACACGCGGGTCAGCGAGCTGAAGAGTGCGCACCCGCACCGCTACCGCGACGCGCTGAACCGGCGGCTGCCGAACGGCTACGCCCCGTCCATCTTCCACGACCCCAAGCGGCGAGAGGAGTTGCCGCCCGTCGGCTTCCGACCGGGCACGCCAGACCTGTTCCGCAAGGTCAGCGACCAACACTCCACCAAAGAAGCGATGCGCCGCCGCTAGTACCGCCGTGCGAGGAGCTGAGGAGAAGCAGCGAGTCGCGCAAATCCAGAAGGGCGGGGCCGGTCGGACTTCCGGCACCCGCCCTGTCAACCGCAGAACTGAAAGGGAGGAAAGGCAATGCGTAGCACCATTCTAAGGCCGCGCTGGACGGAGGACCTTCTCCGAATCCGCCAGCACGAGTACGGCGTTCAGGTCAACGAGGAGTGCGGCGACTTCTCGCCCGTGGGCGCGGAGGTGCGGGTCTGGGTTGAAGACAACCGCGAGCACGGCTGGGGTCAGTCGCTGTCGGTTCACGATGTGCTGCGACGGGTCGAGTGGCACTGGTTCGGCGCTTGGAGCGCTCGCGAACGTCGTCAGGTCAAGCACGATGCCATCGCCTTTCTGGTGCGCCTGCTGAACGACCCGCGCAGCGGCCTCACGGTCGTCCCGCTCAAGCACCGGTGCTCCCACTGCGGCGGTGCAGCGTGACGGAACGAGAAAGGTTCGACGCCGTCGTGAAGGCCCTCGGCCTTCCTCCCACGAGCGCCGACCAGGTGACTACCGCGTGTCCGGTGCACGGCGGCGACAAGCGCAGCGCCTTCAGCATCGGCGTGGGCAAAGAGGGCAACGGGTACCCCGTCCTGACGTGCCACACGGGCTGCCCGGACTCGAAACGCACGGGTCGCGCTCGGCTGCCTTGGGTGCACAAGGCGCGGCGTGCGCTGATGGCCGCTGGTGCACCCGTAGAGGCCGTAGGGCCGACCGGCCTGGCTACGCGGCGTTCTAAGGCGGCAGCGTCGGTTTTAAGCCCGACCCCGTCGGCACCGTTAGTCGAAGCCACCCCGCCGAGCCAGGACAGCGTCGACCGGTGGGTTTACCAGGCGGAGGGGCCACGCCTGGCCACGCTCGCACAGAATCGCGGCCTGGCGGCGGCGACGCTCGACGATGCCGACGTGGGATGGAACGGGCGGGAGTACACCATCCCCGTCTACGACCCGGCGAGTCATGAGCTAGTGGACCTTCAGCGGTACGCCATCGGCGGGAAGCTCGTGCACCGCAAGGGCGGTAAGGCTCGGCTGTACGCGACGCCCGAAGGTTTCGACCCGAGCAGCTTGGTGCTGGTCTGCGAGGGGGTCTGGGATGTGCTGGCCGCGCGTCAGCACGGCTTGAACGCCGTGGGTGTGACAGGCGGAGCGGGCAGCGTTCCGAAGGACCTCAGCGCGCTCACCGGCTGCGACGTGTCCATCGTGTTCGACAGCGACGACGAAGGCCGCAAGGGAGCGCGGAAACTCGCGGCTGCCCTGGTCGGTGCGGCCCGGTCGGTGTGCATCGCGGATCTCGGTCTGCCGGACAAGGGGGACGTCCGAGATTGGCTGGTCAAGCTGGGGATTCCCGCCGGGGAACTGCTGGATCTCGCCAAGGCCGGCCAGCCCTACGACGAGACGACGGCCGCGCAGGATGAATACGACGACCGGGTGCACTCCAAGCTTGAAGACCTCCGTGCCGCCCACGCTGCGAAGCTGCTGTTCCAGAGCGAGCAGGCAGCGGCAAGGCACGCGGCCAGCACTCGTCCGCGAGTGGCCGATGGCGCCGACTTCTTCCTGGACATCCCGAAGCAGGCCCCAGTGCTCTGGGGTGACGGGTCGCGTTGCCTATGGATCGATGGCGAGCCCTTCATGGTCGTGGGGGACGACGGGACGGGTAAGAGCACGCTTGACCATCAGCTCATGGCTTGCCGCCTCGGGCTTCTGGGCGACGGAACGTTGCTGGGCTACACCGTTGAGCCCGCACCGGGGCGGCTGCTGTACCTGGCGATGGACAGGCCCGAACAGGCGCGGCGAGCCGGTGGCCGTCTCTTCCCGAGCTTCCGCGACAAGGAACACCGAGACGTCCTCCGCGAACGCTTGGCGGTGTGGCGTGGTCCGCTACCGGTCGACCCGTTGAGCGGCCCGGAGGCGCTGGCCGACTGGATCCGCGCCGAGTTCGGGCGCGACATCTGCGAGGTGCACGTCGACAGCCTCAAGGACATCACCAGTCGCTTGACCGACGACGCGGTCGGCAGCGGGCTCAACAGCAGCATTCAGGCCGTGGTCGAACGCGGCATCAATTGGGTCGGGCTGCACCACCAACGCAAGAGCAGTCGCGAGGACCGGAGGAGGGGCGGCGGCGATGACCTGAGCGATGTGTACGGCAGCCGATGGCTGGTCGCCGGGCACGGCTCCATCGTGATGCTGAGCAAGACCGGCGACGACAACAACGACTACGTCGAGATGCACCAGGTCAAGCAGCCGATGGACAACGTGCCACGGCTGCTCTTGCAACACGACCGGGCCACGGGTCGAACGCGACCGGTGCGGATCAGCCGCGACGTGGACCTGATCCTCACTGACTACGGATCCGTGGGCGCGACGGTGCGGGAGGTGGCTGCGCTCATGTTCGCCAAGGAAGACAACGAGTTGACTACCGCGCTCGTGAGCCGAGCGAAGCGGCAGCTCGAGAAGGAAGTATCCGCCGGGCGCGCTCTCCACGTGAAGGGCAAGCGCGGCGGTGTCGGGGGCAGCACGCCGGAGAGATACGTCCTGGCGGAGGGCTAGGGGCAAACCACAAGCAAACAGCGCCGGGAGGCATTTCCCCTGGTGGCGGCCAAACCGCAGCACAAACTACGCATAGCAAACGACAAACCGAAGCGCAGCAAACAGCAGATCCAGCGTTTCCGCAGGTAGAAGCAAACAACACACCGTTCTAAGCACGTGGTTTGCCACCCAACCGGCACAACCGCCCCCCTTTAGTAGGGGGCGGGTGGCGGTGGGTTGGGCCAGTTTGGAGGGAGAGAGATGACTAAGTACAGCGAGCAAGACCGATCCGAAGAGTTCGTAGCGATGATGCCCGCCGACGGATGGTGGGCGGTCTACCACGAGAAAGAAGGTGGCGAGGCAGCCGAGAAGGTTCTGTGTTTCGTGCTTCGGCGAGACGGCGCGGTCAGTGGGCGCATCTCCGGTCAGGGTGTCGGAGACCCGATGTACGACGCGGCCGAGGTCGAGGGGTTCGTCGAGTACCGCAAGGACAGTGCGGTTCCTAGAAGTCTCCCCATAGTTCGCACGTACGACCTCAATCCGAGCGGATCTGCGAAGGGCTACTCATGACCGAGGAACCGCGAAAGCGGGTTCGATCCAGGGCTCGGCCGGCGTCTCAGAGTCCGGCGCTAGAAGGCGAGGTCGTGCCCGCTGACCCTAGAGGCGACGAACCCATGAAGGTGATGTGCGTCGCGCACAACCGTCACGGCAACCCGTGCGGCCTCCCACCCATCCGAGGCGGGACGGTGTGTCACAAGCACGGGGGCAGCGCGCCGCAGGTCGTCAGAGCGGCCAAGCTTCGGGCGCAGCTCGCGAGCGACACCGTGATGGGTCGGCTCATCCGCATCGCTCTGGAGAGCCCGGACGAGCGGGCAGCCATCGTCGCGGCGAAGGAAGTGCTCGACATCGGGGACGTCGCCAAGGCGAACGCGGTCGAACAGCCGTGGGAGCAGATGGTGGTGAACGTGATGCGGAGCCCGGACGACCCCGCGATGGCTCCGCATCTGACCGAGCGGTACGCCCGCTACTCGGAGCGCGTCGGCGACGGTCTCCCCGACCCGAGCGGTGAAGAGGAATCCAACTACTGACCCGCCCTGCTCCTCCCACGCGAGCCGGCCATTCTCACCGCGCCCGAACCCGCCCTCTCGCGTTCAGCTCGACCACTACGCACCGTAAGGAGGTGAGATGGACAAGCCCGAGTGGCAGATGACCGGCCGCGAGCAACTAGCCGAGCTGTGGTCGCGCGGCCTGACTCAACGCGAGATGAGCGAGCACACCGGCATCCCGAAGAACGTCGTAGGCCGCATCGTGCGGAGCGACCCGGAGCGGTTCCCGCCGCGCCGCGTCAAACGAGCCACGGCTGCGCCGCGTCAGGGCACGCAGCTCAAGTGCGGGCATTGGTTCCGGTCTCCGGTCAGCCCGCCCGGTTCCGGCGAACGAGTCTGGTGCCGCACCTGCGACGCCGCGACCTACGTCGGCACACCTGAGAGATAGACACCCCTCCCTCCTGAACAAATCGACCGGTCTTCTACACGCTGAGTTAGTACCGACATCGGTACATCGACTCAGCCGGGAGGCCAGCATGACCAGCACCACGACTTCGGCCGCTACCGCACAGGTGGCGGTCGAGGAAGAGACACCCGAGACCACCTTCCTGCCCGTCCCGCCCACGGCTGCGCTGCTGCCGGTGGTAGCCGCCGTGCCTGCTGCCGACGCCATCGGGCCTGAAACCGACGTAGAGCCCGTAGAACCCGAGGCCCCGAGCCCGGCTGCACCTGGCGCACTCGCGGCGGCCTGCGCGGCGGGCAAGGTCCGGCTGTTCAAGCTGCGCGGCACCGGCACGTTGCGGCGGCTGCCGTACCTGACCGGCCTCGCCCGCGAGGAAGCCGAGTACTACGCCTACCGCCTGGCCACCGGCGACAGCGTGGCCACCATCGCCGTCGAGGTGGAGACCAGCCGGGCCACCGTCCGGCGCAACCTGGCGGCGCTCGCGCTCACCGAGGAGATCGAAAGCGGCCTGCACGACGACATCTGGGAGGACGGCCTGGCTGAGGTCATCTTCGGCGGCTACGAGGACGAGGAGGCGTGATGGTCCGCAGCGAAGCGTTCGCAGCCGAGATGGCCAGCGACCTGGAAGACCTCGTGCAGGACTGCGACTGGCTGTACGTCGACGGCGTGGGAGCGCAGACCGTGGGCGAGGTGAACGGCAGCACCTTCGTCATCACGATGCGGAACGGCCAGCGCTTCCGGGTGCTCGTGGCGGAGGTGACCGAGTGAAGGGCAACGCGCGGTGCGGCCACGTCGTCCGTCTTCCTCGTCGGGGCGTGTGGGCCTGGTGCTGGCAGTGCTGGCGCACCGTCAAGTTCCACAGCGCTCTCAGCGACCCGACCAACGTGCTGTTCGTGGAGGTGAAGGATGACCGGCGCCCTCGCTCTTCCTGAGCTCCTTGACCCCGCTCCGCTCCCGCCCACGGCTCGCCCGCGGATGCTGTGCTATCTGCGGGTCTCGACTCAGGAGCAGGCGCGCAGCGGGCTCGGTCTGGCCGCGCAACGGGAGGCGCTGACGGCAGCCGGTCAGGCGCGCGATTGGGACATGCGCTGGCTGGTGGACGAGGGGTACAGCGCAGGCACTCTCGACAGGCCGGCTCTCACGGAAGGCTTCGGCCTCCTCCGGGACGGCCAAGCCGACGGGCTCGCCGTCGCGAAGTTGGACCGGCTCAGCCGCAGCATGATCGACTTCGCCGGGGTCATGGAGTGGAGCCGCGCGCAGCGGTGGTCGCTGGTCACGCTGGACCTCGGCGTCGACACGGCCAGCCCGAGCGGGCGGCTGCTCGCCAACGTATTCGCTGCCTTCGCAGAGTTCGAGCGAGAGCTCATCCGCCAGCGCACCCGCGACGCCTTGGCCGAAGCCCGCGCCCGTGGCCAGCGCCTCGGCCGTCCGCGCCAGTACGCGGCCGACGTGGTGGCCCTGGTCGCCGACCTGGCGCACGTTCGCGGCATGAGCCACCGAGGCATAGCCGCGCACCTCAACGATGCCGCAGTACCGACCGTGGGCGGTGGCGTCTGGCGGCACAGCACCGTCCGCCGTCTGCTCAACAGTCACGCGCTCGACCTGGCCGCCGACGCCGCTCGCGAGCGCGTTGCCAGCCAATCGAGCTCACCAGCACATCGCGTCAAGGAGGACTGATGCCCCGCCCCAAGGTCACGCGCACCGGCACCGACGTGCCGGGCGTCCGCAAGGTGGTGCGCCGCTACGAGGACGGGCGCACCACGACGAAGTACGAGGTACGGGTCAAGGACGCCCTCGGCAAGCTCCACAACGTCGGCACGTATGACGACAAGCCAGCCGCCCGGTTGGCCAGCATCGAGGCGCGGGCCGACGTGACGGCCGGTACCTACGTCGCCAAGAGAGCAGGTGACGTGCGGTTCGGCGAGGTCGCGGAAGACTGGCTCGTCAGCCCGCACGTCCGTGGGCTCAAGCCGAGCACGCAGCAGGCGTACCGGGTGGTCTACAACAGCCACTGCAAGCCGCTGGTCCGCGTCCCCGTCGGCCGCCTCGGCTACCGGGAGTGCAGCCGACTCGTGGGTGAGGTGATGACCACGCACGCGCCGAGCACCGTGCGGCACGTCATCCACGTGCTGCGGGCCGTGCTGGACCACGCGGTGAAGAGCGGCTACATCCGCAGCAACCCGGCGCGAGAGCTGAAGAAGCCCGCAGCCACCCGAAGGCGCGCGGAGATCGTGTTGCAGCCGCCGGACGTGGAGCGCATCTTGGCGGCGATCCCGGAGGCGTGGGGAGACCGGCAGGACAAGTGGCGGCTGCTCGTCGAGCTGGCGGTGGAGACCGGCTGCCGGGCCGGTGAGCTGTTCGGCTTGCGGGTGCGTGCGCTGGCGTTATCTCGCCGCCGGCTCACGGTGGAGGAGACCAGCCAGGAGGTGAGCGGACGCATCACGGTTGGGCCTCCGAAGAGTACGGCGGGGTTCCGCACCATCGACAGCCTGAGCCCCGA
The DNA here is from genome assembly GCF_016834655.1 of Paractinoplanes ovalisporus. Classification (GTDB taxonomy): domain Bacteria; phylum Actinomycetota; class Actinomycetes; order Mycobacteriales; family Micromonosporaceae; genus Actinoplanes; species Actinoplanes ovalisporus. Next base: position 106,826 of record NZ_JAENHP010000018.1, on the reverse strand, counting down.
ACTGTGCCTTCGCCTCTCCGCCCACGTCGCGGGCATGTGCCCGGAGGACTACGTGTTCGGGGAGGGCACCAAGCCACACCGGCAGCGGGACTTCGGTCACCGCATCTGGCGGCCAACGCTCCAGCGCCTCGGCATGACCGGCGTCCGGTTCCACGACCTGCGGCACTATCACGCCAGCGCGATGCTCCTCCTGACCAACGGCGACGTGCAGTACGTCAGCAAGCGGCTCGGGCACGCGCGGCCGTCCATCACGCTCGACGTGTACGGGCACGTACTCGACCACCAGGGGCGCGACATATCGGCCGCCTTCGCCGATCTGCGGGCCACAGCACGCCAGGCCATAGCCGCAGCCGAGCCACCGACCCCCGAGCCCGCAGCGTCGGCCACAGCGGGCGGGGTCGTTGACATGGCGGCCTGGCGCACCCGCCGTACGGGTTAGCAGAAGGTCTCGACAAACTTGCCACAAGTTTGCGACACTCTTTCCCGTGAGATTTATGGAGGGGCGTGGCATGACGGACGACGAACGCAGTCCAGAGAACCGATACATCGAGGTGAGGATGTGGGTAGATGTTTCTGGCAGCACACATGTAACCCAGCAGCGCCTTGACCGCATGATGGACACAGTGCGTGACACCGCCATCGACGCGTTGGCCGAGGAAGGCATCAGGGTCCGCAACCTCGGCGGTGATTGGGTTTACTACTACAACCAGAAGAGCGGCTACCTCGAGATGCCAAACCCACGCCGCCGCCGCTGACACCGAGCCACCTATCGAGGCCGCTGGCTGACGCTGGCGGCCTCGACGATGCGGTCAGCCTCCGGTGATAAGGCTGCTGATTACGCCGATGGCTAGGTCGCGACCGCCCGTGGTGACGTGCTCAATCACCTTGCGGTATCCCTTGGCCTTCTCCTCGTCGGGCTCCTTCTCTGCAAGCGCGGTGAGCAGCTTGACGATCTCTTCCAGCTTGTCCTCAGCCTGCGGCCACTGCTGAACGGCACGTCTCGCATGACCCGTCGGGGAGAACACGTGCGATACGCCGCTGCCAAAGGTCCGGATCATCTTGCCGAAGAACGGCGGCTGCTCTCCGTCGAGCCGCAGCAAGGACTTAGTTACCTCCGCCTCCGTGAACCCCGTCCGCTCCGCGATCCCGCCCACGGTGGCGGCGGTGTCGTCACCCTCGTCGCACAGCTCGACCGCCGCCTTGAGCACGGGCAGGTCTTTTGTGATCCACAAATCTGTCATGGGAACAAGTGTGCGATCCGGAAGATCATTAGCAACGGACTCACTGTCCGACTTGCGACAGCGGTTCCCACGACCGGCGCTTGACAGAACGATGGCCGGAACTGGGGTGCTCCTCCATAGCCTGGCTCAACCATCCACAGAGGATGGTGCGCCTGCAGAGGGCGCAACAGCGAAGGGCGGCAGCATGGCAACTCTCGGGACGATGGTCCTCTACACGTTCGACGCGGCGCAGGCGAGCATCCTCGGACAGCGGGGCGGGCCGACGGGCAACTTCCGGCTCGCGGGCATCCCCGACCCGACGGCGGGCACCACGCTCCCGGCCCTGGTCGTACACGACTACGGCAGCAACGTCCACGACCTGAAGGTGTTCCTGCGGGGCGGCACGCAGCACCTCGTGCAGAACGTCATCGCAGGTACGGCCGGGCAGCAGGGCCGATACTCGGCGGTGGTCTAGGTGGGGACGCCGCGTGCGTGGACTCCTCCACCCAGGCCGGCAGAGATGACCGAGGAGCAGCGGGCTGCTCGGCAGCAGGCGTGGGAGGCGGAGCAGGAAGCCGCCGAGAAGCTTGCCGTGGCGGAGGCCGGAGTGGCCGACGCGGCGAGGGCGCGAGCGCACGGTCGGCTCGGAGCCAGCGAGCATGACCCCGGCCTCCGGCTCCCCACGCGCGGACGCGAAGGCGGCACCGAGCCCGAACCGCCGGTTTACGGACTCGGGCGCTAGCCGGTCGCAGCCGTCACGATCGCCAACCGAGCCTCTTCATGGTCCGGTTGGCACCGTGGCGAGCGACCGCTCGCACACCCTGCTCTTTGAAGACGGTGACGTACTCCTGCAGGCGGTAAGGCCGTATCTCTCGCTTCTGTTTTGCATCTCGATCAACAGCGTTCACGAGGAGCCCGCGGCTACCGTCCGTCCACTTGTGGAGTTCGCGTCGCACTTTTCCGACTTCGTCAACAAGCTCCGGGAGGCCCTTCGGGTCCACCGCAGATCCGACGTATGTACGCAGGTCGAGTGGATACGGCGGGTCGCTATATGGCTTCCCGAGATCGTCGTCGTATTCAACCGTGACCGCATAGTCCATCGGGAACTCGTCCCTGCGGCTGTACCGAGCGGGAAAGGAATCGAAGACCAAACTGATGCTCCGACCGGGCGCAAGCATGGGGATCGGCTCGCTCAACAGGCGGGACTCAAGAGCTTCAACGCTAGACAGCGTGGACGTGAGCGGGTGGTCGAACTTGATCCGCACATCACGCGCCATCGTCTTGCCGATGTTATGGATCTTCAGGTAAACGACGACGCTGCGGAACTCGAAATCGACGATGACATACGGACGAGCCTGTTCGAGCCGCAGCCGACGAGCCTCATTCGCCTGCATCAAGGCGATAGGTCCGCCTACGAACACGGCGACGAAGGCCGCGACGGCTTGCCACTCCGAGCCGCCCCACGTGGAGATGTCCACCTAAGCGCCGCCGATCTGCCGGTTGATGACAGCAGCGGCCACGTCCACGGCTACGTCGCGGCCAGCCCCTCCGAACCATTCGGCCGTGCGTCGGAGGAGGCTGCGGTTCTCCTCGTCGGGCTCCCGCTCGGCCGCCTGCTCCATGCCAGCGACGAGGCGGCCAGCCATCACCTCCGGGGAGGGCCACGAACCGACAGCCCTTCGCGCCTTGCCGGTCACATGCTGTACCGCTCGGCCGCTCACCCCAAGGTTCCGGTAGAAGAACGGATCTCCGTCCTCGAACTCCAAAGCTCGAAACGAGGATTGGACCGGCAGCAGCGGCATATCTAGGCGGGCAGCCACATCCTCCGGAGTAACGCTGAAGCTGCCTTCGTCGCACAACTCAACGATGGCCCCCAGTACCGGGCGATCTCGGTTCTCCCACGTCGACGCAATCACGCGGTCCGAGGATAGACGCGCAGCGCTATAGCGCCGTCACTCTTTTGGGTTCTACTGCTGCCCGAACGCATCGGCGTCCCACGACACTTGCGCGCCGAGCGCGATGGCGATGCCTGCGCTTTCGCGCGGGCCGCAGGGCGACCATTCTTTGCAGATCACACAGAACCCATCCCGGTCGGGCATGTGGTCAATCCACACCTGGCGGGCGAGCGCCCAAACCATCGGGTCGGCATTCTCTGGCGGCAGTGCAGGCGGCGTGCTCATGCCACGAACGCTAAAGACAAACGTGTCGATGTAGATACCTTCGGAATCGAACCTCAACCGAGTAGTTCGGTGCTTGATCGGCCCTGGTCAGGCCCGGCTAGGCCTGCACGAGTGGGGCCGGGGTGGGCTCGGCCGTGGGCGCCAGAGGCGGTAGGCGCAGCTAGATGGCCGATTACCGACGGCTCAGGAGGCGGATGGTGTGTCCCTCTGGCACGGCGGCAACGGTACCCAGTCCCCGGGCGTCCCGTAGCACCCCCGAAACTGTGAGCCTATTTACAAATAAACTTTACAGTATTCATACTCTGGTCATGCGCCGATCGATGATCTTCGTCATGACCGCGGCTCTCGCGGCCGGCGGTGGCACCGTCTACCTCGCCTCCAGCGCCAGCGCCGCCGCGGCCTGCGCACCGGCGTGGAGCGCCACCGCCGTCTACGTCAAGGACAACACGGCCTCGCAGAACGGCCGCAACTACACCGCCAAGTGGTGGACCCAGAACGAGGCCCCGTCGACCCACAGCGGACAGTGGGACGTCTGGATCGACAACGGGACCTGCGGCGGCACCACACCCCCGACCACGCCGCCGACGACTCCCCCCACGACGCCCCCGACCACGCCCCCGACCACTCCCCCCACCACGCCCCCGACGACCCCGCCGACGACGCCGCCCACCACCCCGCCCAACACGGGCCTCCCCAAGCGGGCGCTGATCGGCTACCTGCACTCCAGCTTCGCCAACGGCTCCGGCTACGTCCGGATGGCCGACGTCCCCGCCAACTGGGACATCATCAACCTGGCGTTCGGCGAGCCGACCTCGGTGACCTCGGGCGACATCCGGTTCACGCTCTGCCCGGCCACCGAGTGCCCCGGCGTCGAGAGCAAGGCCGACTTCATCAACGCCATCAAGGCCAAGCGCGCCGCCGGCAAGAAGGTGCTGCTCTCCATCGGCGGCCAGAACGGCCAGGTGCAGCTCACCACCACCACCGCCCGGGACAAGTTCGTCAGCTCGGTCAGCGCCATCATCGACGAGTACGGACTGGACGGCGTCGACGTCGACTTCGAGGGCCACTCGCTCTCGCTGAACACCGGCGACACCGACTTCAAGAACCCGACCACGCCCGTCATCGTCAACCTGATCTCGGCGCTGCGGTCGCTGAAGGCCCGCTACGGCGCCGGCTTCGTGCTGACGATGGCCCCCGAGACGTTCTTCGTGCAGCTCGGCTACCAGTACTACGGCTCGGGCCCGTGGGGCGGCCAGGACCCGCGGGCCGGCTCCTACCTGCCGGTGATCCACGCGCTGCGCAACGACATCACCGTCCTGCACGTCCAGGACTACAACTCGGGCTCGATCATGGGCCTGGACAACCAGTACCACTCGATGGGCGGCGCCGACTTCCACATCGCCATGACCGACATGCTGCTGGCCGGCTTCCCGGTGACGGGCAACACCGCCAACGTCTTCCCGGGGCTGCGTGAGGACCAGATCGCCTTCGGCGCGCCGTCGTCGGTCAGCGCGGGCAACGGATATGTGGCGCCGTCGGCCATCCAGTCGGCGGTCAACTGCCTGATCCGCAACACCGGCTGCGGGTCGTACACGCTGCGCAGCGGCACCAACCCGAACTTCCGCGGGCTGATGACGTGGTCGATCAACTGGGACAAGTTCTACGGCTACGAATTCCAGAACCAGAACGGCGCATACCTGAAGGGCATCGGATAACTCGCCCTCTTGAAGATCAAAATCAGGATGTCGTGCCTGGGTGGTGGGTGACGGACCGTCGCTCCCGCCGGGACGCGGGCGGGGTGAGCAGGGCGCTGGCGCGCCCAGAACGCTCACCCCGCCCGCGCGACGTGCGTAAGCGGTGACGCTCAAACCAAGAACGATCAACCCCGACCAGGGCCGCCCGCGTTATCCACAATCCGCCGTTGTCCACAGACCCCCGGCCTCACCCCGGTCAAGATCGCCCCACGACACTAAAATGGCCGAGGTGGGGGACCCCCCGGTGGAGGGCGGGCCCCCGTCTTTGATTGATCGAAGATCGTTGATGTGGCGGTCAGGCGGCCAGGGTGTTGTGCAGCGCCACGCGGTGGGTGTCCGGGTTGGACCAGGACCAGTTCGGGTGGGCGCGGTTCGTCAGCAGCACGATGACCTCTTTGCGGGCCGGCACGACCAGCAATGACGTGCCCGAGAAGCCGGTGTGACCGAACGCGGTCGCCGAAGCCAGCCGGCCCATGAACCAGGTCTGGTTCATCTCGACGCCCAGCCCGTGGTCGGCGGTGCGCTTGGGGCGTTCCGCGTCGACGGCCGGCTTGCCCTTGTTGACGTTGGTCAGCATCTGCGCGACGACGGCGGCCGAGAGGATGCGCTTGCCGCCGTACGTGCCGCCGTTCAGCAGCATCTGCCCGACCACCGCCACCTCGCGGGCGGTCGAGAACAGGCCCGCGTGCCCGGCCACCCCGCCCAGGCGGTTGGCGACGTCGTCGTGCACCGTGCCGCGCAACAGCCCCCGCGACGAACGGGCGTCGGTGGCGACCAGGCGGCTCTTGTCCTTGACCCACTTCAGCGGCAGGAACCCGGTGTCCTTGAGGCCCAGCGGCGTCGTGATGCGGTCGGCCAGCACCTTGTCCAGGGTCTTGCCGGCCAGCTTCTCGACCAGGCGGCCCAGCACCATCAGGCCCACGCTCGAATAGCGGAACGTCGTGCCGGGAACGCCGCCCTTGACCAGCGGCGTCGTCATCACCGACTGCCAGCGCTGGGCGTTCGTGCTGAAGCCGGTGACCTTGGCTCCGACCGGCAGCGCGCTGGTGTGGGCCAGCAGCATGGCGACCGTGATCTTGTCTTTGCCGGCGCCGGTGAACTCGGGCAGATAGCGGCGGACCGGCGCCGCCAGGTCGACCTTGCCCTGGTCGACCAGCTGGAGCACGAGGATCGCGGTGTAGACCTTGGTGATCGAGGCCAGATCGAAGATCGAGTCGGTCCGCATGGCGACCCGCTGGGCGGCGGGCAACTCGACCGGGCCCGCCTTGTAGCGCAGGGCGTGCCCCACGTTGACGGTCAGCAGGGTCCGGTTGTCCTTGAGCACGTGCGCGACCGCACCGGCGTACCCGGGATGCTTGGGGTTGTCCGGGGTCGGTTTGAGGTATTTGGTGAGCACCGCCCGCACCTGGGACGCCGAGGCCGAGGAAGCGTTCACCGTCGGCCGGGCCGGCGTGACTGGCAGGATCGTCTGCGAGCCCCCCGCGCCGCCCGCCGGCTCGGCCCAGGCCGAGGACCCGCCGGTCTTGCCGCAGCCCGTCAGCGTGGCGCCGACGACGCCTCCGGCGGCGAGAACTACGGCACGGCGTGAAATAGGCACGGCGACGATGATGACAGGTGGCGGACCCTTTCGAGAACCCCGCGTGGAACGATGAAGTCATGGTCAACACTCCGGTGGCGTTCGTGCTCGGCGGAGGCGGCGTGCTCGGCGCCGTCGAGGTGGGCATGCTGCGCGCCCTGTTCCGGGCCGGGTTCCGGCCGGACGTGGTGGTCGGCACCTCGATCGGAGCGGTCAACGGCGCCCTGGTCGCCACCGATCCCAGCGAGACCGTCACCGACCGGCTGGTGCGGCTCTGGACGTCGCCCGAGGCAGCCACGGTCTACGGTGACTCGATCGGCCGCCAGCTGCGCCGGTTCGCCGCCCGTACGCACCTGCACTCGCCCCTGCCGCTGCGCCGCCTGCTCGAGGCCGAACTGGGCGAGCAGACCACGTTCGCCGACCTCAAGGTGCCGTTCCACTGTTGCGCGGCGAGCATCGAGCGGGCCGCCGAGCACTGGTTCGACAGCGGCCCGCTGGTCGACGCGGTGCTGGCCTCCTCGGCCGTCCCGGGCCTGCTGCCGCCGATGGAGATCGCGGGTGAGCACTATGTGGACGGTGGCATCGTCAACTCGATCCCGATCGGCGAGGCGGTCCGGCTCGGCGCCGAACTGATCTTCGTACTTCAGGTGGGCCGGGTCGAACGCACGCTCAGCGTCCCCCGCCGGCCCTGGGAGGTGGCCCAGGTGGCGTTCGAGATCGCCCGGCGGCACCGGTTCGCCCGCGAGCTTGCGTCCCTGCCCGACCATGTACGGGTGCACGTGCTCCCCACCGGCGGCGGCGAGAGCCGGGACGACAGTCCCTGGGCCTACCGTGACATGGCCGCCGTCGGCCGCCGCATCAGCCGCGCCTACACCGCGTCCCGCCGCTATCTGGCCGCGAACGTGCCACCGCAGCCCGGGCCGGACGTGTCCTGATGCCCCTTCCCCCCATCTGGGTACGCCGCCTGGTCATCGCCCCCGCCGTCGTGGTGCTCGCCGCCGCGCTGCTGACCACGTTGCCGGTCTGGCTCGTGCTGGCCCTGCTGGCCTCGCCGCTGGTGCCGGGCCACCTGCGGGTGCCCCGCCTCGTGCTGCTGGCCGTCCTCTACCTGATCTGGGACGCGGCCGCGCTCGTGGTGCTGGCCGTGCTCTGGGTGGCCTCCGGGTTCGGCGCCAAGATCCGCAACCCGTGGTTCCAGCGGGCGCACTACGTGGTGACCGGCCGCTTCCTGGCCATCCTGTTCTGGATCGCCAAGTGGGCGCTGCACCTGACCATCGACGTGGTCGGCACCGACCCCGACACGGCGCTCCCGGGCCGCCCCGAGATCGTGGTGAGCCGGCACGCCGGGCCCGGTGACTCGTTCGTGCTGATCCACGCGCTGACCAACTGGTTCCAGCGCGAGCCGCGGATCGTGCTCAAGGCCACGCTGCAGTGGGACCCGGCCGTCGACGTGCTGCTCAACCGTCTGCCCAACCGGTTCATCTCGCCCGGCCGTACCGGCACGTCGACACTCGAGCAGCAGATCGGCGAGACGGCGGACGGCCTCGACGAGAACGACGCCTTCGTGATCTTCCCCGAGGGCGGCAACTTCACGCCGCGCCGCCGGATGAGCGCGATCGCCCGGCTGCGGGCCCGGGGTCTGGCCGACGCTGCCGAGCGGGCCGAGAACATGCGGCACGTGCTGCCACCCAAGCCGGGCGGGCTGTTCGCGGCGGTCGACGCCGCGCCCGACGCCGGGGTCATCTTCGTGGCGCACACCGGCCTCGACCGGATGGTGACGGTGGCCGACGTCTGGCAGGAGCTGCCGATGGACAAGCGGCTGGTGATGAAGTTCTGGAGCGTCCCGCCCGAGGAGGTGCCGGCCGGCGAGGAGGAGCGGGTGGCCTGGCTCTACGACTGGTGGGAGCGGATCGACGCCTGGATCGAGGAGAACCGCCCGGCGTTCCGCCCGCTGAGCACGGACTGGACCGCACGCAAATCCGCTCCCACGCCGTAGGGGAACTAGCTGCCGAGCGAGGTATAGAGGCTGTCCGGGGCCTCGGTCACCTCGGAGGCGGCAGGCTTGGTGACGGTCACCGGCACCCCGTAGTCGCTGTAGAGCACCTCGAGCGGCTGCGCCGCCTGCCCGTTCATGGCCGGGATCTGCACGGTCAGCTCGGCCAGCCGGCCCTGGTCGTCCAGGCCCGCCGTGAACGGCACCTTCTGCGCCTGCGCGCCCGACTCGTCGATGGTCACCTGCGAGACGCCGGCCAGCCCGATCGCCTTGGTCAGATCAAGCGTTCCGGCGTACGCGTTCCCGCCGGTGGCGTGCACGTCGGTGGACGAGCTGAGCAGGTTCGAGGTGTTCACCGGGTCGATCTGGCCCGGGCGCAGCCCGACGTTGGCGCCCTCGGGCAGCCGCGCCACGTCGACGTGGGTCCACGTTCCGGCCTTGGTGATACCCGGAACCTGCAGATAGAGGTCCTGCCCGGCCAGCAGCGTCTTGACGCTGACCTCGGCGTTGGGGCCGGTCGCGGCGAGGTCGGCGGTGCCGACGCCCTGAGCCGGGTCGACCTGACCGGTCAGCTTGAAGCCGGGCCCGGAGCTGGCCGTGACCTTGAAGCTGGTCGTGCCGAGCTGCGAGGTCGCCTTGGTCAGCGCCTCGACCGCAGCCGGGTCGGCGGCGCTGCCCGAGGCCGACGCGGTGACGCCCGCGCCGGGTGCGGAGGCGCTCGCACCGGGCGCCGCGCTGCCTCCGTCGCCGCAACCGGCGAGCGTGATCGCCGCCGTCGCCATCGCCGCGAGACCCAGCCCGGCGAGCCGTGGTGTCCGCATGTCCGTCCCTTCCGCCCGGCCGCCGTCCGAGTGACGCCGGCTCACCTACATCAATTCCCGATGGGTGGACCCAGCAAACGGACACCACGGACACCGGGAGGGGGTATGGCTCTCCCCCGGAGCGGGACGCGGCATGATGGCCGTGGCACTGACAGATGCGGACCCCCGGGAGGACCCGTGAGATTCGAGGTCAGCAAGGTCCTCGACGCTATCGAGGCCCGCCTCACCACCGACCCGGCGCTCGCCCGCGCCGTGGTCGACATGTCGGAGATCATCCGATATGCCGACCTGGATGGCGGCCGTCCCGCCAGCTCGGTGCGCCTCGGTCTGGTGATCGACGCCCTCGGCAAGCGCGTCAGCGAGGAGAACGTCCCCGTCTACGTAGTGGCGCCGCGCGGCCTGCTCTCCGACACCGACCTGACCTCGAACGAGCGAATGGTCATCCGCCGCTGGGCCGACGACGGCAAGGTCGAGGTCGTCCCCCAGCTCGACGACCGTGTCTTCGAGGTGGCCGAGCTCCTGGGGCTGCCGGTGCTCACCCGCACCCGGGGCAACCGCGACCGGCACCCGTGGGTCGAGGAGCCGGGCCGCCTGCTGGCCGCGGTGGCCGGCGAGGGTGGCAGCACGGTGCTGATGGCCCGGGTCGGCCGCGGCGAGCCGCCGAGGCAGGCCGAGCGCTCCCCGATCGGCGAGCGCCTGCTGGCCCGCGTCTGGAGCTGCCCCGAGCCGAACTGCACGAGCTTCGGCTCCGGCGGCGACCCGGACAGCCCGTTCGCCGACATGCGCACCTACACCAGCCCGGTCAACCAGCCCCCGCCCGCGCTGCGTTCCGGCGTGCCCACCTGCCCGCGGCACGGCGCGCAGCTGCGTGACGCCGGTCCCCGGCCGTCGGTCGAGGTGCTTTCCGTCCGCATCGACGGCGTGATCCGCCGCCGGTTCGTGGTCTCGACCGAGGAGCCGACCGTCGTCGGCCGCGCTCCCGAGGGCGGGCGCGGCGTCATGCTCGGCCAGTGGCTCACCGACGACGCCCGCAAGTGGATCAGCCGGGGCCACGTCCAGTTCACGTTGCGCACCGACGGCAACCTCACGGTGCAGGACATCAGCACCAACGGCAGCGGCGTCCGCCTCGGCGGCTCGACGAACGACGACGAGCGGATCGCCCTGCACCGCCAGGAGAGCCGCACGCTGGGCCCGAACGACGTGGTCGAGCTCTACGCGGGCGTCCAGGTGGGCCGCTCGAAGATGTGGGCCACCGGCGGCGTGGTCCAGCCCGAGTCGGTCATGGCCGAGGCCCCGACGATGGCCTTGCGCAAGTTCGAGCGCAGCTGAGCTTGGGAGCTGGACAAACGCAACTGTCTCTCCGGCGTCGCTTCGCGCCGCGGCGATTGCCTTGTAACCGGTGAGATGACGGGTGATTTTCCGCCACAGCAAACCCCGCTGCGTCGAAAAATCACTCGTCATCTCACCGGCGGCAATCGCGAAGTAGGGCCGCCCGCTGGTTAGATGCGGGGCCGAACCAAGGATTAGGCGAGGATCGCCGCTAGCTGTTCGAACGCGTGGTCGATCTCTTCCCGGGTCACGACCAAGGGTGGGGCCAAGCGGATCGTGGAGCCGTGGGTGTCTTTGGCCAGGACGCCTCGCTCGGCTAGGCGCTCGCACGCCTGACGGCCGGTTAGCAGCGCCGGGTCGATGTCGACGCCGGCCCAGAGGCCGCGGCCGCGCACCGCCACCACGCCGTGGCCGATCAGCGCGTTCAGGCGGGCGTGCAGGTGCTCGCCCAGCTCGGCTGAGCGGCGCTGGAACTCGCCGGTGGCCAGCAGCCGGACCACCTCGCCGCCGACCGCGCAGGCCAGCGGGTTGCCGCCGAAGGTCGAGCCGTGCTCGCCCGGCTTGAGCACGCCGAGCACGTCACGGTCGGCGGCCACGGCCGAGACCGGCACGATGCCGCCGCCCAGCGCCTTGCCCAGCACGTACATGTCGGGAACGACGCCCTCGTGCTCGATCGCGAACGTGCGCCCGGTGCGGCCCAGCCCGGACTGGATCTCGTCGGCGACCATCAGCACGTTGTGCTCGTCGCAGAGCGCGCGCACGGCGGCGAAATAGCCGGCCGGGGGCACGAGCACGCCCGCCTCGCCCTGGATCGGCTCCATCAGCACGGCAACCGTGTTCGGGGTGATCGCCTCGCGCAGGGCGGCCTCATCGCCGTACGGGACCACGACGAAGCCCGGTGTGTACGGCCCGAAGTCCGCCTTGGCGTCGGGATCGGTGGAGAAGCTGACGATCGTCGTCGTCCGGCCGTGGAAGTTGTCGGCGGCCACGATGATCTCGGCCTGCCCGTCCGGCACGCCCTTGACCTGGTAACCCCACTTGCGGGAGACCTTGATCGCGGTCTCGACGGCCTCGGCGCCGGTGTTCATCGGCAGCACCAGGTCTTTGCCGCAGAGCTCGGCCAGCGACCGGCAGAACTCGGCGAACTGGTCGTGCACGAACGCGCGGCTGGTCAGCGTGATCCGGTCGAGCTGGGCGTGCGCGGCCGCGATCAGGCCGGGGTGCCGGTGCCCGAAGTTCAGCGCCGAGTAGCCGGCGAGAAAGTCGAGGTAGCGGCGGCCGTCGACGTCGGTGACCCAGGCGCCCTCGCCCTCGGTGATCACGACCGGCAGCGGGTGGTAGTTGTGCGCCGTGTACCGCTCGGCCTCGGCGAGCTCGTCCGGCGTACGGAGAATGTCAACGCTTGTCATGAGCGCACCTCCAACGTGCAGCACTTGGGTCCGCCGCCGGCCTTGCGCAGCTCGGAGACGTCGACCCCGACGGTCTGGTAACCGGCGGCCCGCAGTTCCGCGGCGAGGTGCGTGGCCTGCACCGGCAGCACAACCGTACGGCCGTCGCTGACCGCGTTGAGGCCGAGCACCGCCGCATCTTCCGCATCGGCGATCACCGCGTGCGGGTAGAGCTGCTTGAGCACGGCCTGGGAGCCGGGAGAGAAGGCCGCGGGCAGGTACGCGATGTTGGTGTCGTCGAGCACGCAGAGCGCCGTGTCGAGGTGGTAGAGCGACGGGTCGACCAGCTGGAGCGTGATCACCGGTCGGCGCAGTGCCTCCTGCGTCTCGGCGTGCGAGGCGTGCGCGGTGCGGAAGCCGGTGCCGGCCAGCAGCACGTCGCCGGCGAGCAGGATGTCGCCCTCGCCCTCGTTGGTGTGCTTGGGCTCGATCACCTCGAAGCCACGCTCGCGGAACCAGGCGGCGTAGGCCGGAGCCTCGTCGGCCCGCTCGGCGTCACGGAACTGCACCGCCAGCACACGGCCGTCGACCACCGTCGCGCCGTTCGCGGAGAACACCATGTCGGGCAGCCCGGGCAGCGGCTCGATCAGCTCGACCTGATGTCCCAGGTCGAGGTACGTCTGCCGGAGGTTCTCCCACTGGCTGACGGCGAGCGCGTTGTCGTAGGGCGCCGTGGGATCCATCCACGGGTTGATGCGGTAGGTCACCGCGAAGTGGGTGGGCCGGCACATGAGGTAGCGGCGCGGCGAAGCCGTGGTCGTCATGAGGGAAACGCTAGATCCGCCGCACCGTCGAATGCGTTAGTTCAACCATGCGCGTAGCGTTCGATCGTTGCGTGATCAGCGGCCGCGACGAAGATTCGTTGCACATGCGTCGGGGGCGGCCCGAACCAGGCCGCCCCCGAGGCGAAGTGTTGCCGGCGAACCGCCGGACCGGTCCCGGGGCGGGACTGGTGTGCGACCAGTCCCGGTTCCGGTAGCGAGTTCGGCGAACCGCCGACCGCGAATGTCTGATACCCGACTGTTGCCGGACGTAAACCGTCAGAAGCGGTTCACGAACTGTGCGTCAAGCCACTCCCGCAGGCTGTTGACCGGCTGCACGTCGGTGCCGAGCCAGTTCAGCGAGCCGGTGAGCGCGAGCACACCCAGCACGATCGCGCCGAGCGAGAGAACCATGCCCAGCAGCGCGTCGGTCTTGCCCGCGACGTGGCGCTTGCCGGTCGCGTGGATGCCGCTCAGCGACAGGATCAGGGCCAGGCCGGCGACGCCGATGCCATAGCCCAGCAGCGGCCCGGAGAGCACCAGCAGCACCGAGGCCACGCCGAGGATCAGGCCGAGCGTGGCCAGGAAGCTGGCGCGCGGCTTGGGCCCGGCGGCCACCGGGACGTCCTTGTCGGACGGGCGATCGACGGTGGCGGTGCCGGACGGGCGGGTGGTGACGGCGGACGGCGGGGGCGGCGGCTCGGTGCGCCGCGACGCCGCCGGCGGGGCCGGGGGAAGGTCGGTCAGCGTGTCCTCCTCGTCGCGCCGGGGGCGGACGGGAGTGGGCCGGACCTCGGTCGTGTTGTCGTCCCGCGGCCGGGTCACAGTGCCGGTGGTCGCCGGGCGCGCGGGAGTCTCCGTGGTATCGCTAGTGGTCTGGCGGGAGAACGTCGGGATCCTCACGTCCAGCACCTCCTTGACAGATTCGGGGATGACAGCGCTACTACCCGAAACTGTCGCGGACGACACAACGGGCCCGCGGCCGAAGCCGCGAGCCCGTCGAAAAGGCCGGAGAACCGCAGGTCAGACCAGTGCGGAGTTGGTGCCGACCTCGGCCGCCTTGCTGATCACGTGGTCGACCAGGCCGTAGTCCTTCGCCTGCTGGGCGGTGAACCAGCGGTCACGGTCGGAGTCGCGCTCGATCTCCTCGGGCGTGTGACCGCTGTGGAAGGCGATCCGCTCGTTCATCACGTGCTTGATGTGCAGCATGCTCTCGGCCTGGATGGCGATGTCGGCCGCGGTGCCACCGATGCCGCCGGAGAGCTGGTGCATCATGATGCGCGCGTGGGGCAGCGCGTACCGCTTGCCGGGGGTGCCGGCGCAGAGCAGGAACTGGCCCATCGAGGCCGCCATGCCCATGGCGATCGTCGCCACGTCGTTCTTGATGTACTGCATCGTGTCGTACACCGCCATGCCGGCGCTGATCGAGCCACCGGGCGAGTTGATGTAGAGCGCGATGTCCTTCTCGCTGTCGGCCGAGGCCAGCAGCAGCATCTGGGCACAGATGCGGTTGGTCACCTCGTCGTTGACCTCGCTGCCGAGGAAGATGATGCGCTCCCGCAGGAGCCGCTCGAACACCTGGTCATCGAAGGATGCGCCGCCGCCCCGCATCGTCAACTCGTCAACAGTCATGACAACACCCTCTCGCATCCGCCGGTGGAGCCGGAACCCGACCGGCCGTTCGACGTCTCCCAGCTTTCCTCAGCGAGCGTCTTCCGCCCACCGATTCCCCTCTGGGCGAATCAGCTCACGGCATAAACCGGGCCGGTCGGCTCCGCGACAGACGGTATCGCGGCCCGTCGGCGCGCCCCTGCCTGGCATGACTACTTCAGCTCTCCGGAACCGCACCGCCGCCGTCGCGACCTCGATCGCGCTGCTCCTGCCGCTGGCCGCCTGCCGCGTCGTCGCCGACGTCACCGCGGCCCCCGACCCGACCACCGCGACCACACAACCGGCGCCCAGGAAACTGCCCGCGCCGCAGAAGGCGCCGGTGACCACGAAGACGCCGGTGAAGAAGAAGAAGAAGAAACAACCCCACCCGGTGCCCAACCGGCCTGCCACCGACCTCTACGGCACCCAGTACGCCTACGTGAAGGCGTACAAGGGAAATCGGGTGACCTTCGACCTGGTCGAGTTCTTCGAGTGGGAGAAGGCGCAACGGGCCTGCAAGCAGGACCGCGAGCCGCGGGACGGCATCTGGTGCCTCGAGTACTACATCCGCAACAAGAACCCACGTCTGCGCTGGCTGGGCGCCGACCCCGGCGGCCACTACGAGATCATCGTTGCCGAGCAGGGCTGGAAGACGGTCAGCATGGACCGGTTCCTCAGGTCGGTGCGCGGAACCAGGAAGCTGGTCAAGTTCGACATCGACGGCGGTCGCATCCTGAACGCCGAGCAGATGTGGCAGACCTGACGCGCGACCGATGACGTTGCCGGCCGGCCGTCAGCTGCCGCCGTGCAGCCACTCCGAGCGGTCGAGGAAGCCGTCGCCGTCGTCGTCGAACATGCGCTTCTCGAAGACGCCGTCGCGGTCCTTGTCGTAGTCGGCGTAGTCGACCCGGTTGTCGAGGTCGGTGTCGGTGCCGACGAAGTCGACCCGGCCGTCGCCGTCCGCGTCGACCAGGATGTCGACACCCCCGTCGGCACGGCCCAGATAGACGGCGGCGTCGTCGGTGCCGTCGCCGTCGGCGTCGACCGTGTTGTCGTAGCCCTCGGGCGGCGCCAGGTCGATCGCGGCCTGCGCGACGCTCGCGCCCAGCGTGACGTCGGGCAGGCCGTCGAGGTCAAGGGCGTCGGGACGGTCACCGAAGCCGGTGTGCACGTCGGTGACGAGGTTCTCCGAGGTGCGCCCGGCGACCATGCCGCTCACCGTGCCGAACTCCGACCAGGCGCCCAGGTCTTCGTAGCCGTCGTTGCGAGCCATTCCCTGAAGGTACGGCCTCTAGTCCAGTTCCGGCATGGCCACCGCGTGCGGACGTGGCCGGCACGTGCCGCACTGCACCGCGTCGTCCACCACCAGGGCCTCCGCCCTCCGCCTCGTCTCGGAGCGGCTCACCTGCAGGAGGTAGGGACCGAAACGGGCATGGTCGGCACAGACACCGCGGCCGCAGAAGCGGCAGCTCGCCCGCGCCGACTCGGCGCAGAACCAGCAGAGCATCGAACCTCCTGACGTACGGACGCCACGACAGCGCCCCCACGTCAGGTCGGATCCGTGGACGTCACCTCGGGTTCCGGAGTCGGTTCGGACGTTTCCGGAGGCGTGGTGGGGGGCGTCGTCTGAGGCGTTGTGGGGGGCCTGGGGTTGGTCGGCGACGTCGTCGGCGGCCGGTTGGTCGTCGGCGGGGCCGTCGGCTCGGTCGGCGGCCGGGTCGTCGTCGGGTTCGTCGTGGGATCGTCGGTCGGGCCGGGGTTGTCATCCTCGTCGGGATCAGCGGTCTGTGACGGTGTGACTACAGTAGCGCTGGGCGACACCGACGCGCTCGGGGCGATCGACGGATTGATCGATTCCAGATCGGACGGTAGGAGGTCGCTCGGCAGCGGCTCGGGGCTGCTCGACGGCGGCGCCTCCACCGGCACCCCGTCGGCGCAGGCCAGCTGCTTGCCGGTGGGCGCGCTGACCTGCCCGTCGATCGCGACCGCGCCCTGCGACACGACCACCGCCACCGGCTCGACCGAATACCAGGCGGCGCCGGCGTTGGTCACCGTTCCGCCGTCGCGGTCGACGCTGAGGGCCAGCGGCTTGTAGGCGCCGCTGGTGCTGCCGGTGCCGGCCAGCACCCGGCCGCTCTGCAGCGAGACGGCCGCCCGCGGAGTCTGGTCGCGACCACCGCCGGTGCTGAGGTTGCCGATGCCGAGCCGGGTGTTCGCGCAGAGCAGCGTGGTCGCCCCGCCCGCGAACGTGAGCTTGGCCGAGGCCCGCGACGGCACCTCGATCACCTCACCCTGGTCGAGGTAGCGCCGGGCGCCCTCGGACAGGTTTTCCGGTGCGCCGTCGAAGGTCGCCGTCACCAGTCCCTGCTCGATCGTGAGCAGCACCCGGTCGGCCGGCATCTCGGCCCAGGCCGGGCCGGGGCGGAACGACAGGCCGGTGAGGAACAGGGCCACGGTCAGCAGCACGACCACCAGCCAGATGAGCCCGCGTTCGAACTTGCCGTCGACGGCGGGGTCGGCGTGGCCGTCGGGCGGGCCGGGCGGGAGCGTTAGCGGCGGGTAGGCGGCACCGCCGGGAGCGCCGGGACGCAGCGAGCCCTTCACGGAGACCACCGGCATCGGCGAGCCGGGGCGGTGGGTGGCGCCGACCAGCGGCGGCAGGTCGGAGGCGTCGGGCAGGACCCACAGCCGCACGGGGGTGATGGTCTGGGCCACCATGCCGGGGCTGCCGTCGCCGACCGGGCCGACGAGGGTGCCCCGCCGCAGCTCCATGCCGTCGGGCAGCGCGATGACGCCGCTCTCGACCACCACCGCGTGGGTGGGGCCGGGCAGGATCACCGGCGCGCCCGGGTCGAGGTCGACCGGGTGGGCCGAGGCGATCAGGGCGAGCCGCTGGTCGGTGGCGAGGCCGGCCAGGGCCGGGGTGTCGGCGAACAGCGCCTCGGCCTCGGCCCGGTCCTGCGGCGGCGGCCCGGGCAGCGGACCGACCACAGTGGCCACCGTGGCGGTCGGGATCGAGAGCAGGGTCGTGCCCGCGGTGTGCCAGTCGAGCTGGGTGGACCGGCCGGTGATGGCGTTGACCAGGCCGACGACGGCGCCGGGGCCGACGTGGTGGCGGATCGTGCCGGGCGGGTCGCCGGGGCGGCGGGCCTCCAGGGCACCCTCGACCACCACGAAGACGGCCTGCTGGGCGCCGCCGGCGCTGACCACCTGGCGGCCGGTGGGCGGGTGCACCCAGCGGGCGCGGGAGGCCAGGCCCTGCAGCGCCGGCTCGGGCAGGCCGCCCAGGTCGGACGCCCGCAGAGCGGCCAGCCGGCGTGGGCTGTCGGCCTCGCGGTCGTTCTCGGCGCGGCGCAGCCGGGACAGGCTCCACCACCGGGTGAACCGGCCGACGAGGAAGTAGACGATCGGCGCGGCCAGGCCGAGCATCACGGCGATCAGCAGCAGGGCCCCGGCGACACCCTCGTGCCACAGTCCGGTGGCGACGCCGGAGAGCCTGTCCTCCCAGATGCGGACGGCCACGTTGGCGGCGGCGGCGAGCCAGCAGACGGCCAGGAAGCCGTACAGGGCGATCAGGCGGCCCTCGCGGTCGAGCTTGCCCCACTGCGGCGGCTGGCCCCGCAGGCGGCCGCTCACCCAGGCCAGCGCCCGGTTGCGCAGCTGCGGGATCTCGAGCCAGTTCATCAGCAGGTATTGCCCGTCGAGCGGCAGCAGCGGGCTGAGGTGGACGAACGCGCTCAGGTAGCACAGGAAGGCGAGCTTGAAGGCCAGGTCGGCGACCGGGGGCAGGGCGAACCCGACCAGCTGGGCCAGGCCGCCCAGCAGCAGCGCGCTCAGCGGCCCGGCGGCCGAGACGAGCAGGCGGGCCCGGCGGCCGGCCATCCAGACGTCACTGGTGTCGACGAACAGCGAGGGCAGCCCGAACCAGACGAGGAAGCCGGCAGCCGGCACCTCGCGGCCGGAGTGTTTGGCCGCCATGGCCCGGGCGTATTCGCGGACCCCGACCACGAGCAGGTTGAGCAGGATCAGGGTGATCGCGCCGACCAGATAGGAGTCGCCGGTCAGGAACAACGAGCGGCTGCCGCGCGTCCACGTGGCCACGAACAGGCCCAGGCCGAGCACGGTGAGCACGGCGGTGACGACGCCGACGGCCTTGGTGAAATAGAACCGGCCACCCGCCCGGTAGAGCGCGGTGACCAGGCCGTCCACGTTGAGCAGCAGCATCTTGCGGCCGCGGGCGGCGGCGAGCAGCGAGTTGCCGACGCGCTCGCCCACCGGCTTGCGGCGCAGCTCCTGCAGGGGGCGGAACGCGTCCATCGGCAGTTCGTCGAGCATGCGGTTGCCGGCCAGGTCGGCCACGACGCGGCGCACCTGGTCGGGGGCGAGGCGGCCGGCGATGCGGGCGAACTCGGCGACCAGGCGGGCCACCGTGTGCTCGCCGTCCATCAGCAGCGCGAGCTCCCACTCCTCGGGGGTGAGGCGCAGATAGCTGGCACGCTCGCCGTCGTCGGGCGAGCGGAGCATGATGTAGTCGCCGCCGCGTGCGCCGGTGAGCTGCACGTATTCGACTCCGGCACGGAGCACGGGACGGGCGCTGGTGGGGTTCAGGCGGTCGACGACCGCACCCCACAGCCCGGGATCCGCCGGGCCGGACGGCTCACCGGGAGCGCGCCCTGCCAGCGCCTCCCAGACGTTCATCCGGGTCTCGACGTAGGTCAACCTGGTGCCTCTCACTGCCGGGAAACCGCCGATGGCGAAGGAAGATTAGGCGGTCCACGAGCACAATGGCGAGTCCCCCGGGGGAAAAGAGATGATTCCTCCGGAAGTCGGAGATTAGCGCCGTACAAACGTACGGCGGGTGGCGCGCCAACCCCCTTGGCACACCACCCGCCGTAACAGCAGGGCAAAGCTTTTCTACTGGGCCTCGGTCAGCGTGACCGTGACCTCCTTCTTCTCACCGTTACGGGTGAACTGGACGACCATCTGCTGGCCGACCTTGCCGCCCTGAACGGCCGCGATGAGGTCTTCGGAGTCACCGACGGCCTTCCCGTCGGCCGACGTGATCACGTCGCCCTGCTGGAGGCCCGCCTTGGCCGCCGCGCTGTTCGGCGTGACCTGGCTGACCAGGGCGCCGCCGTTCTCGGCGGCGGTGACGCTGACGCCCAGCGCCGGGTGGCTGACCTTCTTGCCGGCCATCAGGTCGTTGACGACCTGCTTGGCCTTGTCGCTCGGGATCGCGAAGCCCAGGCCGATGTTGCCGGTGCCGCTGCCCTGGGTGGCGATGGCCGAGTTGATGCCGATGATCTCGCCGTTCGTGTTGACCAGGGCCCCGCCCGAGTTTCCGGGGTTGATCGGCGCGTCGGTCTGCAGCAGGCCGGACATCGTGGTGGACGAGCCCTGCTGCTGCTGTTGCTGCTGGCCGAACGGGTCTTCCTGGCCCTGACCCTGGTCGCCGCTGCTGGACGTGATCGTGCGGTCCTTGGCGCTGATGATGCCGGCGGTGACCGAACCCTCGAGGCCGAGCGGGCTGCCGATCGCGAGCACGGTGTCGCCGACCTGCATCTTGGCGCTGCTGCCGAAGGTGGCCGGCTTGAGGTCGGAGACGCCCGAGACCTTGACCACGGCCAGGTCGGTGCGCTCGTCGGTGCCGACGATGGTGGCGGTCGACTTGGTGCCGTTGGCGAAGATGACCGTGACCGACTTGCCCTGGGCGCTGGCCACCACGTGGTTGTTGGTGACGATGAAGCCCTCGCCGGAAATCACGACGCCGGAGCCCTCACCACTGCCGGTGGTGATCGAGACGACGCTGTCCTGCACGGCGGCGGCGATCTGAGCCAGCGACGAGCGGTCGACCACCCGGGTGACCGACGAGTTGCCGGTCTGCACCGACGGGGACGAGCCGCCGTCGTCGAACGCGAGCGCGGTGGCCGCACCCACACCGCCGGCGGCGAGCGCGATGACGACCGCGGCCGCGCCGGCCACGAAGATCTTGCGGCCCCGGCCCGGGTTGCGCGGCGGCTGCTGGCCGACCGGCTGGGCCCAGGCGGGCTGCCCGTGGGCGCTCGTCGACCAGGTCTGGCCCTCGCTCCAGGCCTGGCCCTCGATGCCGAGCGGCTGCGTCTGGTGCTGGCCCTGGTGCTGGGCCTGGGTCGCGCCCTCCCAGCCGCCCGCATAGGCGCCGTAGGGCGGATAGCTCGGCTGGGGTTGCTGCGGGTAGCCGGGGTGGCCCGGCTGATAGCCCGCCTGCTGCCAGGGCGACTGCTGGGGATGATGCGGCTGCTGGTTCCACTGGGGGGCGCCTGTCACCGGGACGCCGGACTGCGGAACAGCGGACTGCGGAACACCGGACTGGGGAGCAGCGGACTGCGGAACACCCGAGTGCGGGGCAGCTGACTGCGGAACGCTCGGCTGGGGAGCGCTCGACACCGGCCGTGCCCACTGGGGGGCGTGCGGCGCCGCCGGCGGCTGGGGCGCGGCGGGCTGCACGGCGGTCGGCTGCTCAGACTGTCCCCGCTCCGGGCTGCTGCTCTCAGAGGAGGCGTCCGTAGGGCGCGGGTCGGTCTCGTTCTCGTTCATGGGCTCTAGCCTGCCTCACACCGCTAGGCCCGACCTGTAGACCGCCTGAAGGAATTCTGTGAGTGGCGGCCACCGGGGAATCCGGTTCGGTCGATGCCGGACGGACCCCCGTCGCGGCGGCCCCACGACCGGTCCACGGTCAGCAAGCCGCCGTGGGCGGGCGGTCGGCGGCGCCGCGAGGCCGGCGACCACTCCGTTTCGACGGCGGCCGAGCCCCGCCGACACTCAGCGACAGTTCAGGCGGCTCAGTGGTCACTCGAAGGTGAATCGTCGTCCGCGGGCACCTCGCGGAGCACTGTGGGCAGCGTCACCCGGAAGGTGGCCCCCCGGCCCGGCTCGCTCAGCACCTCGACCCGGCCGTCGTGGGCGCGGACGATGGCGGCCACGATGGCCAGGCCCAGGCCGGTGCCGGTGGCCGTCTGACCAGTGCGCCGGGTGCGGGCCTCATCGGCCCGGTAGAACCGCTCGAAGACGTGCGCGGTCTGCTGCTCGCTCAGCCCCGGACCGGTGTCCGACACCTCGACGACCGCCTCGTCACCGGCGCCGGCCCGCAGGCTCAACGTGACCTTGGCGTCGGGCGGGGTGTGGACCAAAGCGTTGGTCATCAAGTTGCCGATCACCTGGCGCAGCCGGGCGTCGTCGCCGTAGGCCACCAGGCGCTCGGGCGAGTCTTCGACATGCAGCTCGATGGTGCGCTCGGGCGCCGACGCCTCGGCCGCCTGCACCGCGTCGAGCGCGAGCACCGGCAGCTCGACCGGCGCCAGCGTGAGCGGGCGTTCCCGGTCGAGCCGGGCCAGCAGCAGCAGGTCTTCCACGAGCAGGCCCATGCGGGCGGCCTCGTCCTCGATGCGGCGGACGAGCTTGGCGACGTCGTCGGGATCGGTGACCGCACCCTGTCGGTAGAGCTCGGCGAAGCCCCGGATGGTGGTCAGCGGCGTGCGCAACTCGTGCGACGCGTCGGCCACGAACTGGCGCATCTTGCCCTCGGACTGCACCGCCCGGGCCTCGGACGCCTGGGCCTGGTCGGCCGCCTCGACCGCGACCGCCTCGGCCGCACGCGCCGCCGCCTCGGACTGGGCCCGGGCGCTGAACGCGGCCTCGATCTGGGCCAGCATCGCGTTGAGCGCCTTGGCCAGCCGCCCGAGTTCGGTCTGGGGCTCGCCGTCGTGGGCCTCGGGATCGGGCACGCGCTGGGTGAGGTCGCCGGCCCCGATGGCGGCCGCCGTGCGTTCGATCTGCAGCAACGGCACCAGGCTCTGCCGCACGATGGCGGCCCCGATCGAGGCCAGCGCGATGAGCACGCCGACGCCGACCAGCAGATCGACCCAGACCATCTGGTTGACCGCGAGACCGATCACCGACAGCTTCTCGCCGACCTGGATGACCTGGCCCCACTCGTCGACGACGAGCACGACCCGCCACGTGACGTCACCGCTGGGCGAGCGCACCGTGTAGGGCTCGCCCAGCAGCGCGTTGACGTTGTTGAAGCCCTTGACCAGCGGCGGCGTGTCGTCCGGGTCGAGGTTGAGGTCGCCGACGATCGGGCTCTCCGACCGGACGCCGTCGACGCTGCTGGACGACACGTAGTAGTCATTGGGCACCGGGATCTTGGAGCCGACGCGCGCCTTGGCGATGGTCACCGCATAGATCGACAGCGACGTGTCGAGGCGGTCGAGCAGGTAGTTGTGCAGCGCGTAGGTGCTGGCGGCGCTGATCGCGGTGAGCGCCGCGAACACCAGGACGAGGACGGACGCCACCAGCTTGATGCGCAGCGAGACCTTTCGCAGGCTCGGCTGCGGCGGGATCGAGTTGCGGACCCGCTCGGTGAGCGTCACGGCCGGCGGCTCAGACGGCTGGCTTGCGCAGCACGTAACCCACCCCGCGAAGCGTGTGGATCAGGCGGGGCTGCACGTTGTCGACCTTGCGGCGGAGGTACGAGATGTAGGACTCGACGATGTTGTCGTCGCCGCGGAAGTCGTATTTCCAGACGTGGTCGAGGATCTGCGCCTTGGAGAGCACCCGGTTGGCGTTGAGCATGAGATAGCGCAGGAGCTTGAACTCGGTCGGCGACAGCTGGACCCGCTGGCCGGCGCGGTAGACCTCGTGGGTCTCCTCGTCGAGCTCGAGGTCGGCGAAGACCAGGCGGGACGGCTCGTCGTCGCCCTGGGTGGTGCGGCGCAGCACCGCCCGGATGCGGGCGGTGAGCTCCTCGAGGCTGAACGGCTTGGTGACGTAGTCGTCGCCGCCCAGCGTCAGACCGCGGATCTTGTCGTCGGTGCCGTCGCGGGCGGTCAGGAAGACGACCGGGGTGCGCTGGCCCCCCTCGCGCATGAGCCGGATGACCTCGAACCCGTCGAGGTCGGGCAGCATCACGTCGAGCACGACGAGGTCGGGGGTGGTGTTCTTCGCCGCGCTGACCGCCGCGCTGCCGCTCGTCGCGGTGCTCACGTCGAAACCGGCGAAGCGAAGGCTGGCGGAGAGCAGCTCGAGGATGTTCGCGTCGTCCTCGACGACGAGCAGTTTCGCCTCGCTCTGCTTGGGCTGGGTCTGGGCGGCCATGGGCACCATTGTTTATCAACCCGCTGCACCCCGCCTGCACGGAAGCTGAAAGTTTTCTGTAAGACTTCCCAGGCTGAGGAGGGCCGGGTCACGCCGCCAGCCGGTATCCGCCCACTCCCATGGAGGCCTGAGCAGCGCGGGCGAGCGCCCGGCGGTCGGCACCCGGCGTGGGCCGCAGCGCGGGCGCGGTCACCACGGTCACCGTCAGCGACCGTAGCGCGGCCACCCGGCGTACCGAAGCGAACAGGGTGTCGTCGCCGATGAAGGCCGCCGCCGTGGAGTCGTAGTTGATCGAGGCCGGCACCACGGGCGCGCCCGCGTCGACCGCGGCCTGGAACAGGGCCGGCCGGAACTGTCCCCGGTTGACGCCGCAGAACGTCGTGCCCTCGGGGAAGGCGGCGACCGTACGGCCCGCCCGCAGCGCCGCCGCCACCTCGGCCACCGTGCTGGGCAGCGCCTTGGGCCGCGACCGGTCGATGAAGATCGCCCCGGACAGCCCGGCCAGCGATCCGATGCCCGGCCACGCGCCGACCTCACCCTTGGCCACCAGGCGCATCGGCGCGACCGCCATCAGCACCAGGATGTCGAGCCAGGAGACGTGGTTGGCGACGATCAGGCTGCCCGGCCGCAGCGCGGGACCCCGGCGCACCACCCGGATGCCGAGCACCCGCAGCATGGTGCGGGCCAGGCCGCGTACGGCCGGACCGCGCAGCAACGGCACCATCAGGAGGCCGCCGATCAGGACGAAGGCCAGGACGATCATGCGCAGCGTGGCCGTGCCGGGTGCGGGGTGCCGGTCGGCGCCGTCGCGGCAGTGGTCACCGCAGCCGGAGACGGGCTGCCAGAGCGCGGCGATCACCGCGCGGCTCCCAGGAAGTGCCGGCGGTAACGCGGGTCCAGCCGGTCCATCGAGAACAGCACGTAGAAGTCGGCGCAGTTGAAGTCCGGGTCGTAGGCGGGCCGGCCGCAGACCCAGCTGCCCAGCCGCAGATAGCCCTTGAGCAGCGCCGGCGGCTGGATCCTGGGGTCGCCGGTCAGCGGAGTCTCGGCCAGCCAGTCGCGGCGCGGGGCGACCCGCAGGGCGGGCGGCGAGAGGTGCTTGGCCTGCACGCGGGCCCAGACGCCGGCCGCGGTCACGCCGCCGTCGTCGAGCGGCACCGAGGCGCAGCCGGCCAGCCAGCGCAGGTTGTTCAGGTGCAGGTAGCGGGCGATGCCGGCCCACATCAGGTTGATCACCGAGCCGGAGCGGTGGTCCGGGTGCACGCACGAGCGGCCGGTCTCGACGAGCTGGTCGCGCAGCGGGTGCAGCGGGGAGAGGTCGAACTCGCCGTCGCCGTAGCGGCGACCGGCCCGTTCGGCGGCCTTGGGGGGAAGCATCCGGTAGGTGCCGACCACGGCGCCGGTCGCGTCGTCGCGCACGATCAGGTGGTCGCAGAAGTCGTCGAACTCGTCGACGTCGCGCCCGTCGGGGGTGGCGCCGGGCAGGGTCGCGCCCAGCTCACCGGCGAACACGTCGTGGCGCAGCCGCTGGGCGGCGGCGACCTGGCCCGGTTCGTCGGCCAGGAGCAGGGTGTAGCCGCTGGTCCCGGTGGGGGCGGCGGCAGTCAGTAGAACGGCCATGTGATGTGTGTAAGGGCGATACCTGCCGATGGAATGTCGCCTCAGGAGGCGATTCATGGCGGGAAAATGAACGGCTTGTGCGAGCCTTCCCGGATGAGGATTTCTGAGCGCTTCAACGGCCCGCCCGGCTCCGGCAACGGCGGGTGGTCGGCCGGGGCGTTCGCGGTCGAGGCCGGGGCTCGCATCGGTGGGCCGGCGCTCGAGGTGACCCTGCGGGTGCCGCCGCCGCTCGAGACCGAGCTGACCTTCGCCGAGGGGGCGGTGCACGACGGCGACACGCTGGTGGCGACCGTGACCGCGGCCGAGGGCGACATCCCGGCCGTCACCCCGGTCGGTCTGGCGGTCGCGGTCGAGGCGGCCGAGGCGTACGAGGGCTTCACCCGGCACCCCTTCCCCACCTGTTACGTCTGCGGGCCCGAACGGCCGGACGGGCTGCGCATCTTCTCCGGTCCACTGCCCGACGGGCGTACGGCCGCGCCCTGGGTCGTGCCCGCCGAGGCCGATCTGAGGGTCGTCTGGGCCGCGCTCGACTGCCCCGGCGGCTGGACGGCCCTGCGCAACGGGCGCACCTATGTGCTCGGACGGATCGCGGTCGTCGCCGACGCGCTGCCGGAGCCCGGGTCGACCTGTGTCGTGGTCGGTGCGGCGACCGGCTTCTCCGGGCGCAAGGCGATGGTGCTCTCGACGGTCTACGCCGCCGACGGCACGCCCGTGGCCAAGGCCAGGGCCACATGGATCGCCACGACCTAGTAAGTTGACCTTTCCGCAACCGGGGGAAGGGAGCATCGTCGATGACCGCGCCCGGCACCGACGAGATCGTCGTCGATCGCCTCACCAAGCAGTACAAGAAACTTCGTGCCGTCGACGACCTGTCCTTCCGGGTCCGCTCGGGCCGGGTGACCGGCTTCCTGGGCCCCAACGGCGCCGGTAAGACCACCACGCTGCGCATGCTGCTGGGCCTGGTCACGCCGACCGCCGGCACCGCGACCTTCGGCAACCAGCGCTACACCGACCTCACCGACCCCGTCCGCAAGGTCGGCGCGGTGCTCGAGGCCTCCAGCGCCCACCGCGGCCGCACCGGCCGCAACCACCTGCGGATGATCTGCCGCGCGGCCGGCCTGCCCGACACCCGCGCCGACGAGGTTCTCGAGCTGGTCGGCCTGACCCCGGCCGCCGGTCGCAAATTCAAGGGCTACTCCCTGGGCATGAAGCAGCGGCTGGGCATCGCGGCCGCCATGCTGGGCGACCCCCGGGTGCTGATCCTCGACGAGCCGGCCAACGGCCTCGACCCCGAGGGCATCCGGTGGATGCGTGACCTGCTCAAGTCGCTCGCCGCCGACGGCCGTACGGTGCTGGTCTCCAGCCACCTGCTGGGCGAGATGCAGCTGCTGGCCGACGACGTGGTGATCGTGGCCGCGGGCAAGCTGGTGCGGCAGGGCCCGGTCGACGAGGTGCTGGGCGACATGAGCGGCGGCGTGCAGGTCAAGGTGCGCTCGCCGCAGCCCGAGCAGCTGAGCGCCGCGCTCTCCGAGCTGAACGCGACCGTCACCCCCACCGCCGACGGCGCCCTGCTGGTGCATGGCGCCGAGATCGCCGCGGTGGGCCACGCGGCCTTCGCGGCCGGCGTCGAGCTGCACGAGCTGTCCGCCGAGCGCGGCGATCTCGAACAGGTCTTCCTGCAGCTCACGGCCGGAAAGGCGGGCATCCGATGAGTCTGGTCAACGCCGAGCTCTTCAAGGTCCGCACAACCTCGCTGTGGTGGATCATGGCGATCATCCTGGTTCCGCTGTACGCGGCCAGCGTGCTGGTCAACTGGGCCAACGCCAACATCACCACCGTCCCCGACGACGCCGGGGTCACCGACACCCAGAGCGCGCAGATCGAGGCCTCGCTCCAGCCGATCAACATCGCGACCAACCTCTACACCAGCGGCCAGTATTTCGGCGTGCTGGTCGTGCTGCTGCTCGCGGCCATCATCGTGACCAGCGAGTTCTTCCACCTCACGGCGACCACCACGTTCCTCACGACGCCGCGCCGCGAGGCCGTCATCCTGGCCAAGTTCGGCGCAGCGATCATCATCGGCCTCGCCGTCTGGCTGTTCACCACGGTCCTCAACCTGATCGTGGTGCCGCTGATCCTGAGCAACCTCGACCTCGGCGCCCAGCTCGGCGAGCCGGCGGTGTGGCGGGCCATCGGCCTCAACGCGCTCGCCTTCGTCCTGTGGGGCGTCCTCGGGGTCGGCGCCGGCGTGCTGATCCGCAGCCAGATCGCGGCCACGCTGATCCTGGGCATCACCTACGTGGTCGGCACCTCGGCCATCGGGCTCATCTTCTTCCTGCTCAGCGAGTACGTCGCCGAGTGGATCAACAACCTCCAGGTGATCGTCCCGACGACCGCCTCGCAGCTGATGATCTCGGGCACCGATCTGCCCGGCAGCCCGCCGCAGTGGGTCGGCGCAGTCGTGCTGATCGGCTACGCCGCGGTCCTCGGTTTCTTCGGCACCTGGCTGACGAAGCGACGGGACATCAGCTAACGGGTCACACCCCGGACCATGGGAGAATGTTCGCCCGGATCCACGGCGTAGCCTGGATGCCGAATCCTTCCCGTCCCATGTGACGAACCAGTCGCGTGCTGACAAACATGGTGAAAGAGGCGAACACGGAAGTGTCGACCCAGCAGACTTCGCACGAGAACCCACTCGCGGACTTCGGGCCGAATGAGTGGATCGTCGACGAGATGTACCAGCGCTACCTGGCCGACCCCACCAGCGTCGACCCGGCCTGGCACGACTTCTTCGCCGACTACAAGCCCGCGATGGCCACGGGTTCGATCGTGACGCCCGACGAGGCGAAGGCCGCCAACGCGACCGCATCCGCGGCCCGCGCCGGCACCGACGCCCCGGCGGCGGCCACGGTCGCACCGGTCAAGCCGACTGTTCCCACCACGGAGTCTGCTCCCACCAAGAAGCCGGAGCCCGCACCCAAGCCGGCCGCCAAGCCGGCGCCCGCCGCCGCGAACGGGAAGGCCGACGGCGCCAAGGTCACCACGCTGCGCGGCGTCGCCGCCAAGATCGTGCAGAACATGGACGCCTCGCTGGAGGTGCCGACCGCCACGTCGGTGCGCGCCGTCCCCGCGAAGCTCATGGTCGACAACCGCATCGTCATCAACAACCACCTCGCCCGTGGGCGGGGCGGGAAGGTCAGCTTCACCCACCTCATCGGCTGGGCCCTGGTGCGCGCGGTCGCCCAGCACCCCGAGATGAACAACTCGTTCACCGAGGTCGACGGCAAGCCCGCGATGGTGCAGCCCGAACACATCAACCTCGGCATCGCGATCGACCTGGCCAAGAAGGACGGCTCGCGCACGCTGGTCGTGCCGTCCATCAAGAACTGCGAGCGGATGGACTTCCGCAAGTTCTGGCAGGCCTACGAGGACGTCGTCCGCCGCGCCCGGCGCAACGAGCTGACGATGGACGACTACTCGGGCACCACGATCTCGCTCACCAACCCGGGCGGCATCGGCACGGTCCACTCCATCCCGCGTCTGATGGCCGGTCAGAGCGCCATCATCGGCGTCGGCGCGATGGAATACCCGGCGCCCTACTCCGGCATGAGCGACGAGACCCTCACCGAGCACGGCGTCAGCAAGGTCACCACGCTGACCAGCACCTATGACCACCGGGTCATCCAGGGTGCGCAGTCCGGCGAGTTCCTCAAGGCCATGCACGAGTTCCTGCTCGGCGAGCACGACTTCTACGACGAGATCTTCACCTCGCTGCGGATCCCGTACGAGCCGGTCCGCTGGGTGCGCGACGTCGCCCGCACCTCCGAGGGCCAGATCGACAAGGCGGCCCGGGTCGTCGAGCTGATCCACGCCTACCGGGTCCGCGGTCACCTGATGGCCGACACCGACCCGCTCGAGTTCGAGATCCGCCGCCACCCCGACCTCGACGTGCTGCAGCACGGCCTCACGCTGTGGGACCTCGACCGCACGTTCCCGGTCGGCGGGTTCGCGGCCAAGCAGCGGATGAAGCTGCGCGACGTGCTCGGCGTCCTGCGTGACACGTACTGCCGCCGCGTCGGCATCGAGTACATGCACATCCAGGGCCCCGAGGAGCGGCGCTGGATCCAGGACCGCATCGAGATCAAGTACACGAAGCCCGACTCGGACGAGCAGAAGCACATCCTCAACCGGCTGAACGCGGCCGAGGCGTTCGAGACGTTCCTGCAGACCAAGTTCGTCGGCCAGAAGCGGTTCTCGCTCGAGGGCGGCGAGTCGCTGATCCCGCTGCTCGACGCCGTGCTCGAGTCGTCGGCCGACGCCGGTCTCGACGAGATGGTCATCGGCATGGCCCACCGCGGCCGGCTCAACGTGCTCGCCAACATCGTCGGCAAGCCGTACGAGAAGATCTTCAACGAGTTCGAGGGTCAGATGGACCCGAAGTCGGCCCACGGCTCCGGCGACGTCAAGTACCACCTGGGCCAGTCCGGCAAGTACACGACGCCCGACGGCGAGAACTCGACGACCGTCAGCGTGGTGGCCAACCCGTCCCACCTCGAGGCCGTCGACCCCGTGCTCGAGGGCATCGTCCGCGCCAAGCAGGACCGCCTCGACCTGGGCCTGCACGGCTACACGGTGCTGCCCGTGCTCGTGCACGGTGACGCCGCGTTCGCCGGTCAGGGCGTGGTGGCCGAGACGCTCAACCTCTCCCAGCTGCGCGGCTACCGCACGGGCGGCACGGTCCACGTGATCGTCAACAACCAGGTCGGCTTCACCACCGCCCCGGAATACAGCCGTTCGTCGATGTACTCGACCGACGTGGCCCGGATGATCCAGGCGCCGATCTTCCACGTGAACGGCGACGACCCCGAGGCCGTGGTCCGGGTCGCGAAGCTCGCTTTCGAATACCGCCAGGCGTTCAACAAGGACGTCGTGATCGACCTGGTCTGCTACCGCCGCCGCGGTCACAACGAGGGCGACGACCCCTCGATGACCAACCCGCGGATGTACGAGATCATCGACCAGAAGCGCTCGGTGCGGAAGCTCTACACCGAGGAGCTGATCGGCCGGGGTGACATCACCGTGGACGACGCCCAGGAGCAGCTGCGCGACTACCAGTCCCAGCTGGAGCAGGTCTTCAAGGCCACCCGGGACGCGGCCGGCACCCCGCCCCGCCCGCGGGTCATCTCGGAGGAGCCCGAGCCCGAGGTCGAGACCGCGATCGACGCCGCCACCGTGGGCGCGGTCGGCCAGGCCCACCTGGAACTGCCCGAGGGCTTCACCCCGCACAAGCGGGTGCAGCAGCTGCTCGAGCGGCGGGCCAAGATGGGCACCGAGGGCGGCATCGACTGGGGCTTCGGCGAGCTGGTCGCGTTCGGCTCGCTGCTGGCCCAGGGCGTCACCGTGCGGCTGGCCGGGCAGGACTCGCGCCGGGGCACGTTCGTCTCCCGGCACGCCTCGGTGGTCGACGCCAAGACCGGCAAGGACTTCCTGCCGCTGTCCACGCTGACCACCGGCTCGGCCCGCTTCTTCGTGCACGACTCGCTGCTCAGCGAATACGCGGCGATGGGCTTCGAATACGGCTACTCGGTCGAGAACCCCGAGGCGCTGGTCCTCTGGGAGGCCCAGTTCGGCGACTTCGTCAACGGCGCCCAGTCGATCGTCGACGAGTTCATCTCGTCCGGCGAGGTCAAGTGGGGTCAGCAGTCGTCGCTGGTGCTGCTGCTCCCGCACGGCCAGGAGGGCCAGGGTCCCGACCACTCCTCCGGCCGCCCCGAGCGGTTCCTGCAGCTCTGCGCGCAGGACAACATGCGCGTCGCCAACACGACCACCCCGGCCAACTACTTCCACCTGCTGCGCCGCCAGGCCCTGTCGCCCAAGCGCAAGCCGCTGGTGGTCTTCTCGCCGAAGTCGCTGCTGCGTCACAAGCTCGCGGTGTCGTCGGTCGCCGACTTCACCCAGGGCACGTTCCAGCCGGTGATCGGCGACGCCGGCGTCAACGGCTCGCCGCTCGACGCCGGTTCGGTCAAGCGGGTGCTGCTCTGCTCGGGCAAGGTCTACTACGACCTGTTCCAGGCCCGGGCCGAGCGGGGCATCACCGACACCGCGATCGTGCGGATGGAGCAGATCTACCCGCTCCCGGTCGACGAGCTGAAGGCGGTTCTGGCCCAGTTCCCGAACGCCGAAGACTTCGTCTGGGTGCAGGAGGAGCCGGCCAACCAGGGCGCCTGGTCGTTCGTCGCGCTCAACCTGCTCGAACACCTCGAGGGGGTCCGCCTGCGGCGCATCTCGCGCCCGGCCGCGGCCGCCCCGGCGGTGGGTTCGGCCAAGATGCACGAGGCCGAGCAGTCGGCGCTGATCGAGGCCGCGCTGCCGCGTCCGTGATCTCATCGTGAAGGGGGCGCTCCGCTGCGGCGGGGCGCCCCCTTTTACTATCCGGTCATGTACTTCACCGATCGTGGCATCGAGGAGCTCGTCGACCGGCGCGGCGAGGAAAGCGTGACGCTGGAGTGGCTGGGCGACCAGCTGCGCACCTTCGTCGACCAGAACCCCGAGTTCGAGACCCCGATCGAGCGCTTCGCCACCTGGCTGGCCCGCGCCGACGACGAGGATGACGAGTAGGTCCGCCGAGTCCCGCCCGATCCGCCGCGTCGAACTCCACGCCGACGCCCTGATCGACCGGTCGGCGTGGTGGGCGCGGATCCCCGCCGTACGGGCGGTGCTCGACCACGGTCTGAACATCCCGGCCGGGGTCACGTTCCTCGTCGGCGAGAACGGCTCCGGCAAGTCGACCCTGGTGGAGGCGCTGGCGACCGCCCACGGCCTGAACCCCGAGGGCGGTTCCCGCGACGCCATGCACTCGACCCGCGCGACCGAGTCCCCGCTGGGCGCGGCGTTGCGGGTGATCCGCACCCCCGGCCGCCGCGCCAACGCGTACTTCCTGCGGGCCGAGACGACACACGGGCTCTACACCTACCTGGAGAGCCTGGAGAGCCTGACCGGCCCCAACCCCGACGCCGGCTTGCACGACCAGAGCCACGGCGAGGGTTTCCTGGAGATCCTGGAGCGCAAGTTCCGCGGCTACGGCTTCTACCTGATGGACGAGCCCGAGGCGCCCCTGTCGTTCACGTCGACGCTGGGTCTGCTCTCGCGCCTCGACGAGCTGCGCGCGGCCGGTTCGCAGGTGGTGGTGGCCACGCATTCCCCGCTGCTGACCGCCCTACCCGGCGCCACTGTGCTCGAGCTGGGCGCCCACGGCATCCGCCGCACCCAGTGGGCCGACCTGGACATCGTGTCCCACTGGCGCGGCTTCCTCGACTCCCCGCAGGCGTATCTGCGCCACCTGCAGTCGCCTTCATAAGTCCTGGGCGGTGCGTCGGACCATCCCCATGCGCAAGATCAAATGCAGGATGTCCCGGCTGGGTGGTGGGTGACGGACCGTCGCTCCCGCGGGGGCCGCGGCGGCTTTCGCTGGCCGCTGACGCGTCCAGAACGCGAAACCCCCCACGGCGACGTGCGTGAGCGGTTGCGCTGACCCCGAACACCGCTTGGCGTCGGTTTCAGTCTTCGGCACTGTCGGCCGGATCGGAGCGTTCGAAGACCCCGCTCTCGTTCACCCGCCAGACCGCGGCCGGCCGGGATCGCCCCGAAAGCCGCTGCCGCACCCATGCGGCATCATCCAGCCGGAACGTGGTCCACACCGGGAACGAGACAACGCCGTCGGTCACAGCCGGCTCAAGACGGAGGGCGCTCAGCATCTCCACGGCCGCGTCGAGGGTGTCCGCGGTCGGCACCACGTAGGCGTCCCCGTCATCGTCCTCGCAGCAACTCCGGGTGTCGCACACCGCCCACAGATGGGTCAGGAGCCCGGCCAGGCCACGGTCGACGCAGGCCTCTTTGCCGTGCGCCCGCAGATGAACCTGCCGATGCCGAACGGCGATCAGCCCACCGTTGGTCAGCCGGCAGGCCGCACACAACGGATACGGCCCCAACACGACTGTCATCGCTACGCCCCCGCCAAAACGAACACTCGCGCCCGCGACGATAGCGACCGCCCCACACACGGACCGCACGTCGCCACGCAGCCCTCCCAGGGACCGCCTCCTCAGAAAGCCGCCCTCCCCAGAGACCCACCTCCCCAGAGACCCACCTCCCCAGAGACCCGCCCTCCCTGGGGGACCCCCGCCACGACCCATTGTGACGAGATTTGTCGATCTCTGCGCGCGCCTTATGTCTGCCCTGTGGACAACCCGGAACTGTGGACAACGCACCGCGCTCGGCAACTTCGTGCTAGCCGCCAGTTCGGTAGTGGAGGTGGGAGCGAGGCGCGGTCCGGATTTCGCCGCCAGCCCAGGAGGGCTCCGTGTGGCCACTCGGCTGTGGGTGATCGAGTTTTTGGGGTGAGCGCCACCGCTCACGCACGTCGCCGTGGTGGGTTTCGCGTTCTGGACGCGCCAGCGGCCAGCGAAAGCCGCCGCGGCCCCCGCGGGAGCGACGGTCCGTCACCCACCACCCAGCCGGGACATCATGAATTTGATCTTCAGGTTTGGCAGCCTGGGCAGGAGCCACGGCCATCCACCACCCAGCCGGGACATCCTGCACTTGATCTTCAGGTTCGGCAGCCTGAGCAGGAGCCACGGCCACCCACCACCCAGCCGGGACATCATGCATTTGATCTTGCGCAGAGGGGCCCGACGTCATCCGGAGTTAGGACTTTCGGCCCGGCGCGGCACCGCACCGGCCGGTAGGTTGAACCCGTGGCACGAAGCGTCTATGTGGCGGGTCTGGGCCCCGGTGTCGGCAAAGGCACCGTCGCGCTCGGGCTGGTCGAACTGTTGTCCCGGCAGGTCGCGCGGATCGGGGTGTTCCGTCCGCTGGTTGCCGGCGACGGTGACGATCCGCTGCTCACGCTGCTGACCAAGCGCTACCCGGTGGTCGCGCCCTATGCGGACTCCTACGGCGTCACCACGGCCGAAGCGAGCGCCCTGGTCGCCGACGGCAAGTGGGAAGAGCTGATCTCGCGGATCGTCGAGCGCTACCGCGAGGTCGAGCGGCGGGCCGCCTCGGTGGTGGTGATCGGCAGCGACTTCGCCGCCGGTGGGGCCAAGGAACGTGACGAGATCCCGCGTGAGCTGGGGTTCAACGCGCGGCTGGCGACCGAGTTCGGCAGCGTCGTGATCCCGGTGATCAGTGGTGAGGGACGTGGCGCGGAATCACTGGCGGCTACCGCTCGCAGCGCCTATCACTCGCTCGCCGACCTGGACGCCACGGTCGTCGCGGTGATCGCCAACCGGGTCACGGAAAAACTCCGCTCCGATGCCGGTCTGCCGGTGCCGATGTGGTCGATCCCGTCCGTGGCCGCCGTCGCCGCGCCGACCGTGGCCGAGGTCGCGGCGGCGCTCGATGCCACGGTGGTGTCGGGCGGCGAGGGCGCGTTCGACCGTGACGTGCTCGACTACGTCGTCGGTGCCGCCCACGTGCCGACCGTGCTCGACCACCTGACCGACGGCGCGCTGATGATCACGCCGGGCGACCGGGCCGACCTGCTGCTGGCCGCGAGCGCGGCGCACGCGGCGGGCAACGTGACGCTGTCCGGGCTGGTGCTGACGCTGGGTGAGCCGCCCGACCCGCGCGTCGTACGGGTCATCGAGCGGCTCAACACCGGCCTGGCGATGCTGCTGGTCGACAGCGACAGCTACCACACGATCGCGGCCGCCTCGCACATCCAGGCCCGCCTGGGCACGGGCACGCCCCGCAAGATCGAGGCGGCGCTGGGCGCGTTCGAGGAGAACGTGGACACGGCCGAGCTGACCCGCGTGCTCGACGTGGCGCGGTCGAGCCGGGTCACGCCGCTGATGTTCGAGAACGACCTGATCGACCGGGCCCGGGCCGAGCGCCGCCACCTGGTGCTGCCCGAGGGCACCGACGAGCGCATCCTGCGGGCCACCGAGACGCTGCTGCGGCGCGGCGTGGCCGATCTGACCCTGCTGGGCGACCCGGCCGAGATCGCCCGGCGGGCCCGCGAGCTGGGTGTCGAGATCGGGGCGGCGAAAATGGTGGACCCGGCCCACAGCCCGTGGCGCGACGACTTCGCCGAGCGCTACGCCGAGCTGCGCAAGAAGCGGGGCGTCTCGCTCGACCTGGCGTACGACGTGGTCCGCGACGTCAACTACTTCGGCACGATGATGGTGGCCGAGGGCCTGGCCGACGGCATGGTGTCGGGTGCCAACCACACGACGGCGGCGACCATCCGGCCCGCCTTCGAGATCATCAAGACGGTCCCGGAGGTGTCGGTGGCGTCCAGCGTGTTCTTCATGCTGCTGGCCGACCGGGTGCTGGTCTATGGCGACTGCGCGGTCAACCCCGACCCCGACGCGGCCCAGCTGGCCGACATCGCGCTCTCGTCGGCGCAGACGGCGGCCGCCTTCGGCATCGAGCCGCGGGTGGCGATGCTGTCCTACTCGACGGGCAGTTCCGGGGCGGGCGCCGACGTGGAGAAGGTCGCCGCGGCCACCGCGCTGGTGCGGGAGCGCCGGCCCGATCTGCCGGTGGAGGGGCCGATCCAGTACGACGCGGCGGTCGATCCGGC
This sequence comes from Paractinoplanes ovalisporus, assembly GCF_016834655.1. GTDB lineage: Bacteria > Actinomycetota > Actinomycetes > Mycobacteriales > Micromonosporaceae > Actinoplanes > Actinoplanes ovalisporus. The sequence goes on along the minus strand of NZ_JAENHP010000018.1, from coordinate 70,751 downwards.
GGTGGCCGCGACCAAGTTGCCCGGCAGCGAGGTGGCCGGCCAGGCCACGGTGCTGATCTTCCCCGACCTCAACACCGGCAACAACACCTACAAGGCAGTGCAACGGTCGGCCGGCGCGGTCGCCGTCGGGCCGGTCATGCAGGGCCTGCGGCGGCCGGTGAACGACCTGTCCCGCGGCGCGACGGTGAAGGACATCGTGAACACAGTGGCGATCACGGCGATCCAGGCGGCGGCGCGATGAGCCGGGTGCTGGTGCTCAACAGCGGGTCGTCGTCGGTGAAGTACCGGCTGTTCGACGGGGCCGCGACGGTGGCCAAGGGGCTGGTCGAGCGGATCGGCGAGAGCGGCGGCGAGGTGGCCGACCACCGGGCCGCGCTTCAGGGGATCATGGACGAGATCGACCTGGAGGGGCTGGCCGCGGTCGGTCACCGGGTGGTGCACGGGGGTGCCGAGTTCACCGGACCCACGGTGATCGACGACGCGGTGGTCGCGCGGGTCGAGGCGCTGGTGCCGCTGGCGCCGCTGCACAACCCGGCCGCGCTGACCGGCATCGAGGTGGCCCGCAAGCTGCTGCCCGACGTGCCACAGGTGGCCGTCTTCGACACGGCGTTCCACGCGACGATCCCGCCCGAGGGCGTCACCTGGGCCATCGACAAGTCGCTGGCCGAGCGCTGGCAGATCCGCCGGTACGGCTTCCACGGCACCTCCCACGCGTACGTCTCGCGCCGTACGGCCCAGCTGCTGGGCCGCGACCCGGCCGAGACCAACGTGATCACCCTGCACCTCGGCAACGGCGCGAGCGCGTGCGCGGTCGAGGGCGGCCGCAGCGTCGCCACCTCGATGGGCATGTCCCCGCTGCCCGGCCTGGTGATGGGGACCCGCAGCGGCGACATCGACCCGACCGTGATCTTCCATCTGCACCGGGTGGCCGGCCTGCCGCTCGACGAGATCGAGAATTCGCTGACCCGGCACGGCGGGCTGCAGGGCATGACCGGGGTCAACGACCTGCGCTCGGTGCTGGAGCGGCGGACGGCCGGCGACCCGGACGCGACGCTGGCCTTCGACGTCTACTGCCGGCGGATCCGCGAATATGTGGGGGCCTATCTGGCGGTGCTGGGCCGGGTCGACGCGATCACGTTCACCGCCGGCGTCGGGGAGAACTCGCCGGTCGTCCGGGCGGCCTCGCTCTCGGGCCTCGACCCGCTCGGCATCAGCGTCGACCCGGAACGCAACGAGCGCCGCGACGAGGTGATCTCCCCGCACGGCGCCCGTATCCCCGTCTGTGTGGTCCCGACGGACGAGGAGTTGGAGATCGCCGACCAGTCCCGGACGGCGCTCTCGCTGTCGCGCTGATTCAGGCGACCAGCCAGATGATGAGGGCGATCAGCACCACCGCGACGGCCGCGCCGCCGATGAGCAGTGGGGTCCTGGTGGCCGTCGCGGATTCCTGAGGCTCGTTCTGGGTGAAGGCCCGGAACGCCTCGGTGTTGCCGCTCGGGTCGACGCTGTTGTCAGACATGCGCAAGACCATAGCGAAAGAATGCACGCCGGCCGAGCCCAGCATGATACCGGCCACGGTTCCTACCAGGACAAACGTCATCCGTACGGGGAATTCACCCCATCGTGGCAACGGCGGACGCGAGAAACGCACAATGGGTCGGGTGCATCGCCGAATCCTCGCCCTCGCGGTTCTGCCGGCCCTTCTTGCCGCCTGCACAGCGGAGCCCGCGCCCCCATCTCCGGCCCCGACGTCTGCGGCCCCGGTTGCCGCGGCGCCGGCCCGGGCCTTTGACGTCTCGACGCGGACACTCGAGCTGCGACGCGGCGCCGACCGGCCGTTGACCACCACGGTCTGGGTACCCGAGGGCAACGGACCGTTCCCGCTGATCCTGTTCAGCCACGGCCTCGGCGGCAACCCGTCCGACTACCGCGAGCTGCTGATCCCGTGGGCGCGGGCCGGCTTCGTGGTCGCCGCGCCGTCCTACCCCGGCACCTCGGGCACGGCGAAGGAGGTGAACGTGATCGACGTACTCAACCAGCCCGCCGACGCCTCGTACGTGATCACCGAGACGCTGGCCGCCGTCAGGAGCGCCGACCCGCAACGGATCGCGGCCGCCGGGCACTCGGCCGGGGGCGTCACCACGCTCGGCATGTTCAGCACGGCCCGCGACGAGCGACTGCGCGCGGGCCTGGTGCTGGCCGGCCGCCAGATCACGCGGGTGCCGTTCACCGGCGCCGAGGCGCCCCTGCTCTTTGTGCACGGCCGCAAGGACCGCACGGTGACGTACGCCGAGGGCCGGGCCGCCTACGACAACCTGACCTGGCCCAAGGCGTTCGTCAGCGTCACCGACGGGGGCCACGTCGTCAGCGGGCGGGCGCTGCGGGTCGTGGTGGCCACGAGCACCGACTTCTGGCGCTGGAGCCTCTACGGCGACGTCACGGCCCGGGAACGGCTGAAGGGCGACGCCACCAGCGGCAGCATCGCCACATTCGACGACGACCTCTAGAAATCAGTGCAGGAAGTCGATCGCGACCTTGCCGAAGATGTCGCCCGACTCGAGCCGTGCGAAGGCGTCGGCGATCGCGCTGAACCCGTACGTCGAGTCGACCACCGGGCGCACCCCGGTGGTCACCAGCAGGTCGAGCAGGGCGGCCAGCTCCGGGCCGGTGCCCATCGAGCTGCCCAGGATGTCGAGCTGCATCGCGAACACCCGGCGCAGGTCGACCGTGGCCAGGTGCCCGCCGGTCGCGCCGCACACCACGATCCGGGCCCCGGGCGCGCTGCACTTCATCGAGTGTTCGAAGGTGGGGGCGCCGACCGACTCGATCACCACGTCGACCCGCTCGGGCAGCCGGGCGCCGGGCTCCACGGCCGTCGCGCCCAGCTCGGCGATCCGCTCCCGCTTGCCCGGGTCGCGGCTGGTGGCGTACACCCGCTTGCCCATCGCGGCCGCCAGCGCGACCGCGGCCGTGGCCACGCCGCCGCCGGCGCCCTGGACCAGCACCGCCGAGGCGTCGGCGACCCGGCCGCGCGTGACCAGCATGTGATAGGCGGTGAGCCAGGCCGTCGGCAGGCACGCGGCGTCGAGGAAGGACAGGCCGGCCGGCTTCGGCACGAGGTTTTCCCGGGGTACGGCGACGCGCTCGGCCAGCGTGCCGGGGTGCCGTTCGGAGAGCAGCGAGTAACCGCGGGGGTCGGCCTTGTCCTCGACCACGGGGAAGATGACGACCTCGTTGCCGTCGTGGTCGACCCCGGCCGCGTCACAGCCCAGGATCATCGGCAGCCGGTCGGCGGGCAGGCCCACGCCGCGCAGCGACCACAGGTCGTGCTGGTTGAGCGAGGCGGCCCGCACCTCGACGGTCACCCAGCCCTCGGGCGGGGCGGGGTCGGGCTGGTCGGCCACGCGCAGCACGGAGCGCGGGTCGGCGGGGTCGGAAGCTATGGCGTAGGCGGCGCGCATAGCTTCCGACCATAGTGGTCGATCCGGCCTCAGGGCAGAACAGCCGCGCGGGGTTCGGGTGCGGGGGCGGCGGCACGCCGGGCCACACCGTCGGTCTGCGCGGCCGTGGCCACGGCGGCGCTCACCGCGGGGGCGACGCGCGGGTCGAGCGGCGACGGGACGATCGCGTCGGCGCGCAGGTCGTCCGAGACCACCTCGGCGATGGCGTCGGCCGCGGCCACCTTCATGCGGTCGGTGATCGTGGTCGCCCGGGTGTCGAGGGCGCCCCGGAAGATGCCCGGGAACGCGAGCACGTTGTTGATCTGGTTGGGGAAGTCGCTGCGGCCGGTGGCGACGATCGCCGCGTACTTGTGGGCGATCTCGGGCGCCACCTCGGGGGTCGGGTTGGCCATGGCGAAGATGATCGCGTCGGGGGCCATGCCGGCCACCGCGCTCTCCTCGATCCGGCCACCCGAGACCCCGATCAGGACGTCCGCGCCGATCAGGGCCTCGGCGATTCCTCCCGTACGGGCGGAGAAGTTGGTCGTCGCGGCCAGCTCGGCCTTGATCGGGGTGAGGTCGGCGCGCTCGGCGTGGATGATGCCGCGCGAGTCGCAGATGATGACGTTGGCGCCGTCCACGCCGGCGGCGATCAGCATCTGGGTGATCGCGACCCCGGCCGCGCCCGCCCCGCTGATGACCACCCGCAGATCGCCGAAGCGGCGGTCGAGCAGCTTGGCCGCGTTGCGCAGCGCGGCCAGCGTGACCACCGCGGTGCCGTGCTGGTCGTCGTGGAAGACCGGGATGTCGAGCTCGGCGTCGAGCCGGCGCTCGATCTCGAAGCAGCGCGGGGCGCTGATGTCCTCGAGGTTGATGCCGCCGAAGGAGGGCGCCATCGCCTTGACCGCGGCCACGATCCCGTCGACGTCCTGGGTGTCGAGGCAGATCGGGATCGAGTCGACGCCCCCGAACTGCTTGAACAGGATCGCCTTGCCCTCCATGACCGGCATCGCGGCCTTGGGGCCGATGTTGCCCAAGCCGAGCACGGCCGAGCCGTCGGTGACGACCGCGACGGTGTTGGCCGTCCAGGTGTAGTCCGGATAGAGGGCGGGGTCGTCGGCGATGGCCTCGCAGACCCGGGCCACGCCGGGCGTGTAGGCCAGCGACAGGTGGTCGCGGCTGGCCAGCGGGACGGTCAGGTTGATCTCCATCTTGCCGCGTTTGTGCAGGTCGAAGACGGGATCGGCGGCGAGGGCGGGATCGAGCTCAAAACTGAAGTACGACATGGGTGACTCCTACCGGCATTCCGACGTGGGTCGACTGGGCGCTCACCGATCACAGCGGCGAGTTGTGCGCCGGAGCGGAGCGCGATGCGGGGATCACCCGTAAGAAGCAACCGCGAAGCGCGAGTGTGCGCAGCGGATGTCAGACCTTAACCTAGCCGACCGAGCCGCGGGTAGTACCGGAACCACACCCGACCGATGACATCCGCCACCCCGTACGCCCGGCTGTCGTCCTCGACCAGGGTGTTGTCGCCCTCGATCCACCAGCCGCCCGCCTGCTCGCGGACGGCCCGCTTGACGACCAGCAGGTCGGGGCGGGACCGGAAGCGCGCGACGACCACGTCACCGGCCCGGGCCCGCCCGCCGCGGCGCACCACGAGGGCATCGCCGGAGCGCAGGGCCGGTGCCATGGAGGGACCCCGGACAAGCACCGCGAACAGTGGTAGTTGCCACCTCACGGCATCAGTCCTCCGTCACGTTACGGGCAAGGTGTAAGGGGTAGTGTCAACCACGGATCATCGCAAATTCCTATGGAGGAGTCCTGATGCGACTTCCGCGTTTCCTCACGCCTAAGACCGAGGTCAGCGCCCACTGCGACCTGCCCTGTGGCGTCTACGACCCGGCCCAGGCCCGGATCGAGGCCGAGTCGGTCAAGGCCATCGCCGAGAAGTACCAGGCGAACACCGACCCCGAGTTCCGCACCCGGGCCATCCTGATCAAGGAGCAGCGGGCCGAGCTGGTCAAGCACCACCTCTGGGTGCTGTGGACCGACTACTTCAAGCCCCCGCACTTCGAGAAGTACCCGAACCTGCACCAGCTCTTCAACGAGGCCACCAAGCTCGCCGGCGCCTCGGGCGCCAAGGGCTCGGTCGACCCCGCGGTCGCCGACCAGCTGCTGGGCAAGATCGAGGAGATCTCGAAGATCTTCTGGGAGACCAAGCAGGCCTGAGTTCCACGCACGGTTCCGGCCGGTACGCCCACCGGGCGTACCGGCCGACTGCGCTCTGCGACTAGAGTCTGCTCACGGTGGGAGGAGCAACGGTGACTCAGCTGGACACACACCCGGACCCGGCAATCGGCGACGACGTCGTCATGCTGACCGTGCCCGCCGACGGGGGCTACCTGGGTGTGCTCCGCACGGCCACGGCCGGCCTGGCCGCCCGCCTGCACTTCGCGCTCGACGAGATCGAAGACCTGCGCATCGCCGTCGACGAGGCGTGCGCGATGCTGCTCGCCATCGCGACCCGCGGCGCCGAGCTCGAGTGCCGCTTCGCCGTCACCGAAGACGCCCTGACCGTCGAGGTCACGGTCACGACCGTGCGGGGCGCCAAACTGCCGGCCGAGTCGTCGTTCGCGTGGAAGGTGCTGACCGCCCTGACCACCTCGGCTGCGGCCGAGGCGACCGGTCAGCGCGCCACGATCCGGCTGGTCACCCGGCGCACGGGCGGCTGAGCCCGTCTAACGCACCACGGCCGCGATGTAGTCGATGTGCTGGGTGGCCGCCTTGGTCGCCGACTCGGCGTCACGCACCATCAGGCAGTCGAGGATCAGCCGGTGGTCGGTGTCGATCTGCCGCCAATAGCCCGCCGGCAGGTTCTCGGTGACGTCCTCGCCGAACTTCGCGTGGTAGAGCGGGCGCACCACCAGCTCGAAGAGCGGGTTCTGGGTCGCCTTGGCCACGGCCATGTGGAACGCCGCGTGCGCCTCCATCATCGTCTCGAACTCGTCGACCGCGGGGTCGAACAGCGCACCCCGGATCTCGATGAGGTGGTCGTCGTCGCGGCGCAGCGCGGCCAGGCCCGCGGCCGGCACCTCGAGGGCCCGGCGCAGCTCGAGCAGGTCGGCGAAGCCCACCCCGTCCGAGTTCGTGAGCAGGGTGAAGCCGGTGGTCAAGGCCTCGGCCAGCTGCTCGGCGTCCGGATGGGCGACGAAGCTGCCACCCGTGACACCGCGGGTGGTGACGATCAGATGCTGACTGGCCAGCAGGCGCAACGCCTCGCGGACGGTGCTGCGGCTGACTCCGGTTTTGACACACAACTCGGGCTCCGGCGGCAGTCGCTCGCCGGGTTGCAGACGCCCCGAGGTGATGTCGGCTCGTAACTCGTCCGCCAGCAGCTGATACGCGGGCGGGCGCACCGTTGATCCGGTCACGTCATCAGGGTAGGCCCTGGGCGTGCGAATGGATGCGATTAATCGATGCCCAACGCTCTTGTGCTGGACGGGAGCACGATCAGCAGGGCCGTGAGCACCCCGAGCAGGATCAGCACGACGCCCAGCCAGAGCGGGCCGACCTGAACCAGGAAGCCACCGGTGGCGATGGTGAACAGCTGGACGACGATGGCCGGGCCGCGCGCGCCCCGGGTGCGCCGGGCCAGCCCGCGGGCCACGAAGAAGATCGCCGCCACGCCGAGAGCGGCGAAAACGGTCAGCGCCACGGCCACGCCGAGGTGCGCCGAATCACCCGTCACATCGAGCACCACGAGCCAGAAGGTGAGCCCGGCCAGGGCCGCGCACTCCAGAAAGAGCAGCCGCACCGCCCACATCAGCGCCGCGGGGTTGTCAATGCTCGCCTTCTCACCGGTCACTCGAGCACCATACCGACAGAGTTTTGGCGTGCTCTTGGGTACAGTGCCGCGCATGCGAGCGTTACTGCTGGTCAACCCCAAGGCCACGACCACCAGCGAGCGCAGCCGGGACGTCCTGGTCAGGGCACTGCGCAGCGCGGTCGAGCTGTCGGTGGAATACACGACCCGCCGCGGGCACGCCGCGACGCTGGCCCGGGCCGCCGCCGAGAGCGGGGTCGACGTGGTGGTCACCCTGGGCGGCGACGGCACGGTCAACGAGGCCGTGAACGGCCTGATGACCGCCGAGGCCGTGCTGAGCGGGCTGACCGGCCCCCGCGCCTCGGTGCTGCCGGCGCTCGCCGTGGTCCCGGGCGGTTCGACCAACGTCTTCGCCCGCGCGCTCGGCCTGCCGCGCGACTGGGTCGAGGGCACCAGCGTGATCCTCGACGGCCTGCGCGACGGACGGCACCGGGTGATCGGGCTCGGGCGCGCCGACGACCGCTACTTCACGTTCGCCGCCGGCATGGGCCTGGACGCCGCGGTGGTGCGCCGGGTCGAGCAGGCCCGGCTCCGCGGCCGCACCTCGACCCCCGGCCTCTACTTCCGGTCGATCGTCGGTCATTTCCTCAACGGCGAGGACCGCAAGTCCCCGCCGCTGACCATCGAGCGCCCCGGCGAACCGCCCGAGGCCGAGCTGGGGACCGTGATCATCCAGAACACCGCGCCGTGGACGTACCTCGGTGATCGCCCGATCAACCCGAGCCCGGGCGCCTCGTTCGACCGCGGCCTCGACGTGATGGCGTTGCGTGGTCTCGCCGTCACCAGCACGAGCCGCACCATGGCCCAGCTCGCCCTGCGCAAGGCCGAGCCGCACGGCAAGCAGGTGGTGCACCTGCACGACCAGGACGAGTTCACCGTGGTCGCGACCCGGCCACAGGCCTTCCAGCTCGATGGCGACTATCTCGGCGAACGGCAGAAGGTGCACTTCGTGTCCGTCCCCGAGGCGCTACGTGTGATCTGCTGACCACTGGGTAGTCGAAGAAGATCGATCAACCGATCAACCTTCGGTGACCACCAGGTCACGGTCGGCCGCCCACTCCGCCCAAGCTCACAATCCGTTACAGAAACGCGGGCAAAAGGTCGGCAGAAGGGCACGGACCGTACTACATTGATGGAGGCGTAGTTCAACCGGCTCTGACGCAAGACCTCAGATCCGGACAAAGAGGGCGTGAGCCAGCTCACCCGCCCGGAGAAACTTCCGGCGCTACCCTTGACATCGCACGAGTTCGTGAAAGCATTCACAAGCGATAAGAAGTAACCGGTTGCTGGTTGCGCGCGTTCCTAATCAAGAAGCGCCGAACGGCTACCAAACACAAAAGCTTGCTACGCACGGCGAGCAGACGGGTGCGCTCCCGTCGGCCACCGACCGCGACGCATAGGTAAAACCAGTAACGCAATTCATTACCCCATCCGAAACAAGGAGTGTTGCCGCCATGGACTGGCGTCACGATGCGATCTGCCGCGACGAGGACCCGGAGCTGTTCTTCCCGATCGGGACGTCCGGCCCCGCGCTCCTGCAGGTCGAGCAGGCCAAGGCCGTGTGCCGGCGGTGTCCCGTGACCGAGGACTGCCTTACCTGGGCACTCGAGTCCGGACAGGATGCCGGCGTCTGGGGCGGGATGAGCGAAGACGAGCGACGCGCGGTCAAGCGTCGTGGCGGCCTGCGGGTCGGCGCTCCTACCGCCTGAACCAATCCCCCACAGCATTTGCGCCCCGGGCCGAACGGCTCCGGGGCGTCTTGCTGTTTCGGCCCGATTACTCAGCGCGCCGAATCCTGAGAGGTTCCCGAGAAGGTTCGCCGACCGCACTAATTCGATCACGTTGGGTTTCATCGAGAATCCACGAAATGATCTCGAAATTGCGTCACCGCTACGAATGGTCCACATTCACCTCACGCGCCGTGGACGTCGGCGGAGCGCACAACGGCCGGTAACGGTGAGCGACGAATTTAGGGTCGCCTTACAGACCCTTACGCGGCAGCGCTGAGAGCACTCCCCACAGCAGCCAGCACCCGTGAAGCCACGAGCCGCACCAACTCCGGCGCATCCCCGAGCGGCGGCGCCACCACGACCGCGCCGGCCTCACGAGCCGAGCGAACCGCGACGTCGTACAAGAAGCCCGGCGCGAGGAAATAGCTGGCCATCCCCACCCGTCGAGCACCCGACGCCCGCAAACGCCCCACAACGGCCCCAGGGAGCGGCGGAGAGGCCGAGGCATACGCCGCCACACACGGCAGGCTCAGACGGGCGCTCAGGGCGTCGGCGGCCCACGTGATCGTTTCCCGGGCCCGAGCGTCCCGCGTGCCGGCGGCGGCCAGCACGACGGCGTCGAGGCCCACCGGCTCCAGACGGCGCACGAGACCGTCGATCAGCGAGCCGGGCACGGGCGAAGACGTCGACGGGGACGGCCCCAGCACACCGGCCAGCGACACGTCGACCGGCAGACTGGCCGCCTCGGCAACGATCGCGGGCACGTCCACACGGCCGTGGAAGGCCTCGGTCAGCAACAGCGGCACCAGGACCGCCCGGCGGCCGGGCAGCGACTCCAGCACGTCGAGCGGGCGCGGCCCGGCGTGGTCGAGGAACGACGCGTAGACGTCCCACGCCGGATGGGCCCGGCGCACGGCCCGGGCCAGGGCTTGAGTTGACGCCGCGGCCCGCGGGTCCCGGCTGCCGTGGGCCACCAGGACCACCGCGAGGCGGTCGGTCAGACGTGCAGTCCGCATTCGGTCTTCTCGAACATCGCCCAGCGGCCGGCGCGCGGGTCCTCGCCGGCCTTCGTGCGCCGGGTGCACGGCCAGCAGCCGATCGAGCCGTAGCCCTTCTTGAACAGCTCGTTGACCGGCACGTTCCACCGGCCGATGTAGCGGTCCACGTCGGCCTGGGTCCAGGCGGCGATCGGGTTGACCTTGACCTTGCCCTTCTTGGCGTCGAACGCGACGACCGGCGTGTTGGCGCGGGTCGGCGACTCGTCGCGGCGCAGGCCGGTGGCCCAGGAGTCGTACTCGGACAGGGCGCGCTCGAGCGGCTCGACCTTGCGCAGGAAGCAGCACTCGTCGGGGCTACGGGCGAACAGCCGCGGCCCGTACTCGCCGTCCTGCTGCCCGACCGTCTTGCGGGGACGGATCGAGCGGACGTTCACGTCCATCGTGGCGGCCACGATGTCGCGCACCTTGAGCGTCTCGGGGAAGTGCAGGCCGGTGTCGAGGAAGACCACGTCGACGCCGGGCGCAACCCGGGAGAAGAGGTGGGCCACGACGGCGTCGGCCATCGAGCTGGTGACGCAGAACCGGTCGCCGAAGGTGTCGGTCGCCCACTTGGCGATGACCTCGGCGGGGGCGCCCTCGAGATCGCGGCCGGCGTCGCGCGCCAGCGCCTCGAGCTCGTCACGGGAGCGGCGAGTCGGGTCCGAGACGACCGGAGCACCGAGGTTGACCAGGTTGAGAGAGGTGGCGGCCACGACTGTCATCGGTTGACTCCCTTGGAAAGCAAGCCGTTGAACTTGACCGTGAAAACCCGGGCGCAGGAGTGGCACTCCCACGCGCCGTGCGAAGCCTCGTTGGGGCGGAGGTCCTCTTCGCCGCAGTAGGGGCAGTACAGGGGTGTGGATCGGGCGTCGCTCATTTCAGGAGCTCCTCGTCGGCGCGGAGCACCCACTGGGCGAACGACTCGTCCTTCGACGTGCGGCCGTCGAGGTAGTGGCGGGCGACCTTCTCGACGTACGCGGGAAGCTCCTCCGCCGTCGTCTTGAGGCCCCGGAGCTTGCGTCCGAAGCCGGAGGTCTGCCCCTGGGCCATGCCGAGGCCACCGCCGAGGTGCACCTGGAAGCCCTCGACCTGCTCGCCGTGCGCGTTCATCACGAGCTGGCCCTTGAGGCCGATGTCGGCCACCTGGGTGCGCGCGCAGGCGTTGGGGCAACCGTTGATGTGGATCGAGATGTCGGCGTCGAACTCCTTGAGCCGCTCCTCGAGCCGGGCCACCAGCTCCTCGCCGCGGGCCTTGGTCTCGACGATCGCGAGCTTGCAGTACTCGATGCCGGTGCAGGCCATGGTGCCGCGCCGCCACGCCGAGGGCCGCGCCTCCAGACCGATGGCGCGCATCCCGGAGATGAGCGGCTCGACCTGGTCGTCGGCAACGTCAAGAACCAGGAGTTTCTGGTACGCCGTGAGCCGCACCCGGTCGGAGCCGTGCGTCTCGACGAGGTCGGCCAGCTTGCTCAGCTGCGAGCCGGAGGACCGGCCCACGACCGGCGCCGCGCCGATGTAGTTGCGGCCGTCGATCTGCTTGTGCACGCCGATGTGGTCGATCGGCTTGGCCGGCAGGTCGGGCGCCGGGCCGTCGATCAGCGCGCGACCCAGGTATTCCTTCTCCAGGATCTCGCGGAACTTCGCGACGCCCCAGTCGGCCAGCAGGAACTTCAGGCGGGCCCGGTTGCGCAGGCGGCGGTAGCCGTAGTCGCGGAAGATGCCGACGACGCCCTCCCACACGTCCGGGATGTCTTCGAGCGGCACCCACACGCCCAGCCGCTCGGCCAGGCGCGGGTTGGTGGAGAGGCCGCCGCCGACCCACAGGTCGAAGCCGGGGCCGTGCTGCGGGTGCTCGACGCCGACCAGCGAGATGTCGTTGGTCTCGTACGGCGCGTCGGCCAGCCAGCCGATCGACGACTTGAACTTGCGCGGCAGGTTGGAATAGCGCGGGTCGCCGATGTAGCGCTTGAGAATTTCGTCAATCGCGGGCGTCGCGTCGATCACCTCGTCGACCGCCACCCCGGCCACGGGCGAGCCGAGCACGATGCGCGGGCAGTCGCCGCAGGCCTCGGTGGTCTGCAGCCCGACCGCCTCGAGCCGGCGCCAGATCTCCGGCATGTCCTCGACCCGGATCCAGTGCAGCTGGATGTTCTGCCGGTCGGTGATGTCGGCCGAGTCGCGGCCGAACTCCTGCGAGATCTGCGCGATCGTGCGGAGCTGGGCCACGGAAAGCGCGCCGCCGTCGATGCGGACGCGGAGCATGAAGAACTCGTCCTCGAGCTCGTGCGGCTCGAGCACCGCCGTGCGGCCGCCGTCGATGCCCGCCTTGCGCTGGGTGTAGAGCCCCCACCAGCGGAAACGACCGCGAAGGTCCTGCGGGTCGATCGAGGCGAAGCCCGAGTGGGCATAGATGTTCTCGATGCGGGCGCGGACGTTGAGCGGGTTGTCGTCCTTCTTGATCCGCTCGTTGGGGTTCAGCGGCTCGCGGTGTCCGAGCGCCCACTGACCCTCGCCGCGCGCCTTGCGGGGGCGAGCGGTCGGCTTAGCTGGGGTCACCATGTCGGCGGTCCTCCTGGACTCGTGGGCGCGACCGGACGCTCACGGCTCAGAAGGCTCGTGACTACAGTGTCAGGAGTGGCCGGCGCGTCTTCGCGCGCCCGAAATAAAAATCGGACGGCGTCAGGAAGCCGGACACATCGCGCTGCGGACACGGCCGTAATCAACGTGGCGGCGAGCCACGAAGCGGCGGTCCAGAGCAGCGGTCATGTCGGCAAGCCTCTCACGCCGAACCAATCTGGGCCAGTGCGGTCCAGATTTCGGGAGTGTGTCCCGGCCCACCTGGTGGGAGCTTTCAGCGTTTGCCCAACGGCACGACCAGGACGGCCTCCGTGCCCCCGCCGGCCCGGTTGCGCAGCTCGATGCTGCCGCGCAGCTCACCGGTGGCCAGGGCGCGCACGATCTGCAGTCCGAGGCGCTGGCTGTCGTCGGCCCGGAAGTCGTCCGGCAGTCCCTGGCCGTTGTCGGCCACCGTCACGTGCAGCTGCTTGCGGAACCGGTGGGCCGAGACGACGACCTCACCGTCCCCCTCCGCCTCACCCGGCGCGGGGGCGTCGTCGTCCTCCGAGGCCGGGAAGCCGTGCTCGACCGCGTTGATCAGCAGTTCGTTGAGCACCATGACCAGCGACGTGGCGATCTCGGCGGGCAGCACCCCGAACGTGCCCTCGCGGCGCATCTTCACCGGCACGCTGGTCGCGGCGACCTCGGTGGCCGCGGTGGCGACCCGGTCGACGATCCCGTCGAACTCGACCGCCTCGTCGCTCGACATCGACAGCGTCTCGTGCACCAGGGCGATCGACGCGACCCGGCGCACGGACTCCTGCAGGGCGATCCGGGCCTCGGGGGCGTCGACCCGGCGGGCCTGCAGGCGCAGCAGCGCGGCCACGGTCTGCAGGTTGTTCTTGACCCGGTGGTGGATCTCGCGGATCGTCGCGTCCTTGGTCATCAGCGCGCGGTCGCGGCGTCGGACCTCGGTCACGTCCCGGACGAGGACGAGCGCGCCGATCGGCACCCCGGCCGGCATCAACGGCAGCGACCGGATCAGCACGGTCGCGCCGCGGGCCTCCATCTCCTGCCGGGGCGGGGACTCGCCGCGCAACGCCGACAGGACCCGCTCGGCGGCGTCGTTGCCCTCCAGCGGGTCGGCCGCGAGCCGGCTGGTGAGCGCCGAGAGCTCCTCGCCGACCAGGTGGGCGTTGAAGCCGAGGCGCCGGTAGGCCGACTGCGCGTTGGGGCTGGCGTACGTGACCTTGCCGCCCGCGTCGAGCCGGATGAGCCCGTCACCGACCCGGGGCGCCGAGGTGGTCTCGCCCGGGTGCCGGGGCGGCGGGAAGGTGCCGTCGGCGACCATCTGGGCCAGGTCGTCGGCGGTGGTCAGATAGTTGAGCTCGAGCTGGCTGGGCGTACGCGCGGTGGAGAGGTTGGTGTCGCGGCCGATCACCGCGATGACCTCGCTGAAGCCCTCTTCGTGGTCGTTGGGGTCGCGCAGGCGTACGGGAATCGCCTCGTGCCGGGCCGGGGTGTCGCCGTACCAGACCGGGTCGCCCTCCCGCCAGATCCGCTCCTGGCGGAAGGCGATGTCGAGGTGGGCCACCTCGGGGCCGCCGACGATCTTGCCGACCTGGTCGTCCTGGTACGCCGTCGGCGCCGTGGTCGGCCGCACCTGGGCCACGCAGAGGTACTCGCGCGGCGGCCCGGCCTCCACCTTCACCGGCACCCACATGAGCAGGTCGGCGAAGGAGAGGTCGGACAGCAGCTGCCAGTCACCGGCGAGCCGGTGCAGGTGGTCGATGTCGGCCGGCCCCAGACCGGTGTGCTCCTCGGCCAGATCACGCAACGTTGACACGCGCCAAGCGTGCCACGTCCTTGTTTCCTACAGCGTTGTGGTGACCTTCTTGAGCCCGCGCGGCGCGTCGGGGTCCTCACCGCGGGCCAGAGCCAGCGCCAGGGCCAGTTTCTGCAGCGGCAGGATGTCGAGCAGCGCGCTGTACCGCTCGTCGGTCACCGCCGGCACCGGGAGCCGCCCGGCCGCGCCCTCGACGTCGGTCGCGCCGATCGTCACCACGTCGGCCCGCCGCTCGCCGAGCCGGGTCACCACGTCGCGCATCGACTGCCCGCCCGGCCCGTCGCCCACGACGGCGAGCACCGGCACGTCCGGGTCGGTCATGGCCAGCGGCCCGTGCAGCAGGTCGGCGCCCGAGAAGGCGAGCGCCGGCAGGTACGACGTCTCCATCAGCTTCAGCGCGGCCTCGCGGGCGGTCGGATAGGCGTACCCGCGCCCGGTGGTCACCAGCCGGGAGGCGAACCGGTAGCGCTGCGCGAGGTCGTCCGCGGTGCGGTCGGCCAGGGCGTCCTCGGCCAGCTGGGGCAGCTTGTCGAGCGCGGCCCGCTCGTCGTCGGGCAGCGAGCCGTCGCCCGAGCGGATGCCCTCGACCAGAAGCAGAAGAGCGAGAAGTTCGGCCGTGTACGTCTTGGTGGCCGCGACCGCCCGCTCGTGACCGGCCGCCACGTCGATCGAGAGCTCGGCCGCCCGGGCCAGCGGCGAATCGGGATTGTTGGTGACCGCCAGGGTAAGGCCGCCGGTCTCGCGGGCGACCTGGAGCACGCCGGTGAGGTCGGGCGAGCCGCCGCTCTGGCTGACGCCGACCACGAGCGTGTCGGAGAAGTTGGGGCGCGCCCCGAAGAGCGTGATCGCGCTGGGCGAGGCGCTGGCCACCGGCAGGCCCAGGCGGATCTCGGTGAGGTACGCCCCGTAGAGCGCCGCGTGATCGGAGGTGCCCCGGGCCACGAACACGACGTTGCGGGGCCGCCGGCGGGCCACCTCGGCGGCGACGGCGGCGATCGCGCCGGCGTGCTCACCCTCGAGCAACCGTGCGAATCCGCCCGGTTGTTCCGCGATGTCCGCGGCCATGCCCTGGCCTCGTGATGACACGTGTTCCTCCCCTGGTGAGCACCTGCATGTGCGATTTATGCGCAGTCTTGCAAGAATGAGCTTACTTCGTCAACGTTTCGAGCACTAATGCGCAGCAAACCTCCTACTGACAGGAAGGGCTCTTTCCCCTACTGTCTTGCATCGTGGATGTACGCCGCGCCGCCGACCGCGCTCTTGAACAGGCAAGATCGGCCCTGGCGACCGACGAGCCGGCCAAGGCCGCCGATCACATCGCCGGTGCGCTCGCCCACGCCCCCACGCTTCCCGAGGTCCACGAGGTGCTCGGACGGCTCGCGGCCCGGCCCGGCGGCGGGCTCGATCTCTTCCGCGCCGGCCCGCACGCGTCACCCGGCCGGCTCGCGGCCCGGGCCCATCTGCTGGCCGCCGCCGGCCGCCCCGAAGACGGCCTCCCGTTGCTGGCCGCCGCCAGTGGGCAGTCACCCACCGCCGACTGGGCCGGCGTCCCCTGGGTGGCCGAGCCCGCGCTGGGCGTCCGCATCGAACCGGGCCTGCTCGCCCAGGTTCTCATGCGCCTCTGCACCCGGGTCGGCGAACCGGCTCCGCCGACGCTGCGCCCCTACCTGTCCGTGGTCCGCCACGCCTTGGCCGCCTATCCGGAGCACGCGATGCTGCTGGGCGCCGGTTCCGCGCTGGCCCGCCGGGTCGGCGAGTTCGACCTGGCCGTCGACTGGGCCTCGCGCGGCGCCCGGGTCCGGCCGTCCAAGCTCGGCGAGATCTGGCTGGGCTACGCCTACCGCAGCGCCGGCCGTCTGCCCGAGGCGCTCGCGGCCCTGCGCCGCGCGGTCGCCCATGACCCCGACGACCTTTCCGTGTACGCCGACATCGCCGGCACCCTGGCCGACAACGGTCGCCTGGACGACGCGTTGAGCTGGGTCGACCGCGCCCTGGAACGCGACCCCGAGTACGACTGCGCCGTGCATACCGCGCACCGCCTGCGCCACCGCGCCGACGGCGACCTCATGCACCTGGTGCGCCTGGCCGACTACATCCGCGACCACCCCGACGAGTCGCACGAGCACACCGACCTGGCCGACTGCTGCCGCGACACCCCGTGGCTGAGCGGCACGCCCGCGGCGGCGCCCCTGCCCCCGGGCAACGCCCCGGCGCCGGCCGAGCCGTCGGACGACGCCGTTCGCCGGCTGCGGCAGGTGGCGTCGCTCTCGTGGGCGCACCCGCCGGCGGCCTACGACGCGGCGATGCCGCTGATCATGCTGTCGCCGTCCGACCTGATCGCGCTGGTCGCCCACCCGCCGGCCGACGTGGCCGCGGCCGAGGTCTGGGCCTGCATCGGTCTGCTGCACAACCGCCCGGAGGAGCCCTGGCCCGACTCCGAGCGGCGGCGGATGCTGCTGGGTCTGGTCGAGGGAGGCGTCGACCGGGTCACCGAGGCCGCCCTGTTCGCGCTGATCGTGGCCGCGTGGGTCGACCCGGCGGCGCGCCCCGAGGTGGCGGCCGTGGTGACCGCCCGGCTGGCCGAGGTGGGCTCGCGGTCCGGTGCGCGGTCGTTCGCCGAGCTGGCCTTGGCCACGCCCGCCCTCGACGAGCCGGCGCGACAGCTCGCCGCGGCGATCACCCGGACGCCCGCCGTGCCCCGTCAGCGCGGCCGGAGCCGTCTCTCCCTGCGCTGGCGGCGGGGTTAGTCCGCGGTGAAAAACGTCGTTGCCGGACACGCCCATGGCATACCCGGCAACGAAAGTGACGTCGTGACGCTGCTCAGCTGTGGCCGGTTCGCCTCATCGGCGACGTGCCAACCGGCCGGTCAGTACTTGTCGTCGTTCTGGTCACCCTTCGGCTTGCCGTAGCCGTCGTCGTTCTTGTCGCCCTGCGGCTTGCCGTAACCGTCGTCGTTCTTGGAACCCTGGGGCTTGCTGTAGCCGTCGTCGCCCTTGGTGCCGTGCGGCTTGCCCGGCTTGTGGTGGCCGTGCACGCCCCGTCCGCACTCGCACGCGGCCCGGAGCACCCAGCCCGGACGGAAACCGACGTGCACGAACTCGCAGTCGTAGTAGTCCCAGCGGCCCTGCCGCTCACCGAGGCGGCCGGCGACCTCGCAGACGGCCGGGGAACGGAAGTAGCCGATGATGTTGTCCCGGCCGAGTCCCTGCTGCGCGCTCGGCGCGCTGCCCGACTGCGCGGTGGCGCCGGACGCCTGAGCCGGACCGGCGGCGATCGCGAGACCGGCCATCAGGCCCAGGCCGGCCGCCGAGAAGACGCGCATGGTTTTCTTCACTGACGTGCTCCTTTTCGAGTACCGAACCGCGCAAGATCACGCTTGCGCAAGATCAGAAGAGCACGCAGATCCGTTCCCGGCGTCGGCGCGACACGCACAGGTAGCGCCATCGGATGAAGGGCCTTGCGCCGGCACGGTTTTCAGTCGACGGGCGCGTCGGACAGTTGCCGGGCACGGGTCGCCGGGCCCGCCGGGCCGGGTGTGGGACGGGTGCCCCGGGCGGCCAGGGGGAAAAGCGCCTGGTACCCGTGGGCGTACCCCTCGCGGAAAGCCCGGTCCCGGTCCATGCCATGCATGTACCACTGATGAATACGTCCGCCGCCGTATGCGCTCATCATGGAAAGCACGACACCGGCGATGATCTGCAGGGAGCCACTGTTACCGATCGGCATGCCCTGACTTTAGAGTCTGCATCACGACGAGCGAAATAAGGCCCGAGTGGACCCGTGACGCAACTTCTGTACGGCATTTATGGCCGATCATCCAGGTCATTTCGACGGCCACGTCGGAGCGGGCGGAGCAAAGACGCCCGGCAACGGATTCAGAACGGCCTGACTTCTTCGCGGTCGGCCGCATATGCCTGCGGCCGGTCATTATGGGGGCGGTGGACGAACGAATTCGTCGAGGCCGGAGAATGTCGTGCGGTCATCATGTTGATGATCGACTGCGACGCGCTGTCATATCCGGTGCGGTACGCCTGGTCCCGTTCGAGACCACGCTTGTGCCATTGGTGGATCCGGCCGAACGCGTAGGCGCTGGACAGGAGGAATCCGAGGGCGAGTGTCAGCACGACACTTTCGTTGCCGGGGGCGATCATCGTTTGCCTGCCATGTGGTGAGCCTTTGATCAGGTGAGACGAGGTGGGACGGTCCGGACTTTCACCGCCGGCGGCGGACGAAGCAGCTCCCGGGCAGCATCCGGTGGCGGCGTACCGGCTGACGGCGGGGCAGCGCGCCGGTTTGGGGATACCGCCCGCCGCAGCTCGGCCAGGCGTCACGGGGACCGAAGACCGGCCGGCCGGCGTCGTCGTCGTACGGCGGTGAACCCGGCCGCCGGTCCCGCGGCGGCTGATGACTCAGCGCTACGGCACACGACAACAACAGCGCCAGAATCTCCACTTTGGTCATGAGCCGGGCCGCCGTACCTTTCCTGTGTCGTATGTGCTGCAACCGGGGGCTCCCTCACGGGGGACGTCGGGAACCCCCGGCGGGTTCATGCCGGGCCATCGATTTCGCCGGCTCGCCACCGGCGGCGCCGCCGGTTACGGGCGGTTGTCCGGCGAAGGAGCACCGATTGCTCCGGGAACCGCTTCTTGCAGGAGGTAGAACTCGGCCGCGGCAACGCCCGAATTCGGTCGCGGGGATAGCCGTTCCGGAGAATGGATAAGGCCCGGCTGACCGTTCGGATGATCGCCGTCGTAGAGAGCGGGCCGCACCGCCCGGCCGCCGCGCACTTTCGTGCGAACGTCGGCCGACACAGTTTCCTCGGCCGTGTCCGGATCGTCACAATACTGAGCCGCGGGGGCCCGGCCAGTCATCACGCACGTTCGGCAATGCCGTTTGCCGACTTTTCCGAGAAGCTCTGCTGAGGAGTTCCCATGTGGTTCGACAAACTCGCCTCCCGGCGTGTGTTCTTCATCTGCACGGTGATCGCCGGCGCGTTCTTCCTCGGCCTGATCGCAGCCACATGGCACTTCCGCGGGCGGATCGACCACCCGGCTCTGCTCACTTTCTGGTGGATCAGCAACGGCGCCGTGATCTATTCGCTGTATCCCCTCGCCCGGAATCGTCGCCGGGCCGGCTCCGGATCGGTGACCGGCCGCGTGGTCGCCGTGGTGAGCGTGCACGAGCAGAACGAATCCGACCTCCGCGCCTGCATCTGGTCGATCCTCAACCAGAGCCGCGTGGTCGTCGACGAGGTCCACGTGGTCGACGACGGCTCGACCCACGCGCCGGTGCAGCCCTTCGCCCATCCGCGTGTGCGGTGGCATCGGACCGAGCACGGCGGCGCCCGGGCCGCTCAGCGCTATGTTCTCGACCGTCTCGACCCGGAGGACTGGGACTTCGTGATGGCCGTCGACGGCAACTGCGTGCTCGACGAGCACGCGGTGGAATGTCAGCTCCGGGAGTTCGCCCAGCCGAACGTCGTGGCGACCACCGCGATGGTGGTGATGCGCAACGGCGGGCACAACATGCTGACCCGCCTGGTCGATCTGAACACCGGCACCGGCGTCATGCGTCCGACGCGCCGATCGGCCCTGCGGGCGGTGCAGATCGGCCCAGGGGCACTGTCGGTCTACCGGGCCCGTGTCCTGTTCGAGCACGAGCGCCCCGTGGTGGACCCGGCCGCCGACGGTGACGACCATTGCCTGGCGAGGTATCCGGATCTGGACGGCGAGGTGGTTCCGGTACCCGAGGCGATCGTGTGGACGACGGCCCCGACCGACTTCGCGACCGTCCGCCGGCAGCTGATGCGTACGGCGGCCAGGCGGTGGCGGGTGCTGGCGACGACCTTGGCGCCAGAGCCCCCGAACCGGAACCGGACCCGCGCGATTGTCCTGCTCCGGCTTCTGTGCGGTCCGGCGTGGGTCTTCTGCGCCGTCGTCCTGCTCGTCGAGGCCGCCTCCGGTGAGACGTCGCAGGCGCCCTGGCTCATTCTCTACGGTGCGCTCTACCTGCTCGTGCGATATGCCAAGGCGGGCCACTACCTGGCCGTCCGGCCGGCCATGAGCCGGTCGGAGAAGCTGCGGACCTGGATCCTGCTGACACCGGTGGAGGCGGTCTGCAACCTGCTCGGTGTCGGCGCGATCAGGTTCCTCGCGCTTTTTCCTTCTCGCGCGTCCGGCCGGCCGGATGGGGAACCGTACGGCCGGTCGCCGCTGGAGCTGCCGTCCGCTGAGGGGGACACGGCGTTGCCGGTCGGTTCCACCACGGTCTACTACAGCGGCTACATGTCCGAGAAGACGAACTCGTGACCGCCCGGCACGCGGAGCGCGGGGACGCTGAGATCCAGGAAGTGCTGACGCTGGCCCGGCGCACCGCCGAGGCCTATGTCACCGCGGCCGGGGAACGTGCGCGGCAGATCCGCGCCGAGGCCCGGACCCGGGCCGGACAGATCAGGCAGGACGCACGGCTGGACGCCGAGAAGATCCGCGCAGAGGCCGAGGAGTCGCTGGCGGACGCGCAGGCCGCCGCCGTTCTCACCGATCGTGACGCGGCCGATCGGGCCGCGGGCACCATGCGCCGGGCCGAGCTGGTCCTGGCCGACGCCCGGGTGGAGGCCGAGCGCATCCGGGCCGACGGCCGCGATCGGCTCGATCAGCTGAAACAGCGGGCCCGGCACCGCTACGAGGATGCCGTCGGCAGTTTCCCGACCAGGCGACTGGCCCTGGAGGAACAGGTACGGGCGCTGGAGATGTTCGACGCCTATTGCCGGCAACAACTGATCAGCTCGATACAGCGGCAGTTGACCATGCTGTGGAACGGTTCCCTCGAGGCCGGCCTTCCGCCGGAGCCGGCGACGTCACCCGTCATGGCCGGCCGCTCCGCATGAACTGAATCCCCGAACAATGGGCGTCCGGACCGCGAAACCGCGGCCCGGACGCCCTTCTTTTTGTCTTGGCCTCGGACGTCAATTCATTGCCGCAGGGTCCGGCGCCGCAGGTCGATCTCACGCCAGTTGTCCGGGATGTGGGCGATGAACAACGTCTGAACCGGAGAAAGGAGTCCGGCCGCCGCCATGATCTTCTGCTCCCGTATCCACCGGCGTGTGTCCGTCCGCATGCGCTGCACGCGGGCCCGGGCCTGGGCGTCCTGGGGGTCGTTGTAGGGCTTGTCGCTCTCGAGGAGCTCCAGAGCCGCCTTGTACGCCGTTCGCCAGCGGGCCGGAAGGGCGATGTTGCTCGTTCCCATCGGGTGTTTCCTTACTGATTCAACGAAGATCGCGGTCGGGCGGCCCGCGACGAGTCGAGCGATAACCGCGGATCAGGTGGCCAAACCTGGTCTCGCTCGTACCGGCCGAAATTCAGCCGGGCATGCGACAAACCGGCCGGCCGGCGGTGGACCGGCGGCCGGGTGGGGATGCTAGAACCGATACGACGCGATCACTTCGCGCGCATCCCGGATCCGAATAGCGGCGCAGTGGACCGGCGACGCCATTCTTCGAAGAGGCGATCAAGTTCGCACAATGCGAGTTTCATTGCGAAATCGTTCCGGTCGCCACCGCCGCTCAACATCAACGATCAAGGTCGGCGCACAAGGAATCCGGCCGAAAGACTTCTGGCATTCGACATGCCAAGGATTTTGCCAGAAACGTCTGACCTCGCTTCCACGCACTGTTGCTGTGAGGCAACGACCCGCTATCAGGGCGACCGGCGCAGAGCAATAGGGCGTGGAACCCGGTCGGCAATCATTTCGAGGGAGGAGCTACAAAAATGAACGACCGGCGGCCAGGTAGCTCCTCGGTCTTTTCTCGACCGGCACGACCAGCCGGACCGCCCGGCGCGTCCGAAAATTTGTGCCGCCGATCCTGTCGTACTAAGCCGTACGGGTGCCGGTGACGCACACGCTCCGGCTCCCGCGAGCTCGGCGAGCCGGTTCCACCGGTGGGCGGCGAAGCAACGCACGGCGGTCGGAAGCGGCCGCAAATCCGATTTAGCGCAGGCACAGCCGCTTTCCTTCACGTCCGGCCGGCCGTCGCATCCCTCCCGGCGACCGGGAACGGCCTGGACTGAGCTCTCTTTCGGGGCGCCGGGCCGCACACACACGGTGCGCGACGCCCCGGCCGCTCTCGGCACGCACGGCCACACCCGGCTCCGGTCACCTTCCGTGCTCCCGTGTTGTCGCGGTGTCGCCGGAACCGGGGTCGGCCCGGCCCGCCGGACACTTTCCCAGCACTCCCCCGGAAATTCATTGATTACCGTTCCCGCACGGGCCTGGCGAGCCGGTTCCGGACCTTCGAGAAAGGTCCGCCGAACGGCTATCGGCCGACCGTCATTCCGGCGCTCGACGGCATACGCGCGTTCGACTTCCGACGTGGTTCAAATGCGGTTTTCCATTCCGTAAGTCACCGCGCAACACGGTACGAAAGGAAATGCGATGAAGAAGCTCACCCGCGCCCTCACCATGGGAGGGTTCGGCGTACTCGCCGCACTGGCCGTCGGAACCGCGCCGGCCCAGGCGTCGACCACGGCCGGCGTTGCCGCGGAGAGCAAGTCCGGCGCCGGCCACGTCGCTCAGTGGCGCGACGGCACCCAGGTCGTCGGCTTCTACCGGTCGCTGCGGGCCTGCGAGCTCGCGGGGCAGTTCGGCGAGCGGAGCGGCGCCTGGGACGACCACGACTGTGACCTGGTGCAGCTCGGTGTGCGCCGGGGCACGTGGGCGCTCGAGGTCGCGAGCGACGACGACTGGGGCCCGGCCGGCTTCGGCCGCCCGTTCACCGTGGTCCGCGGCTTCCCGGCCCAGTTCCGGCCGGGCTGGTGGGGTCAGATCCGTCCGGGGCACCGGGGCATGTTCCGGCCCGGTCACCCGCGTCCGTTCTTCCGTCCGGGTCACCCCGGCCCGATCGTCCGCCCCGGTGGCCCGGTCATCCGCCCCGGCAACCAGGGTCCGATCGTGCGTCCCGGTAACCAGGGTCCGATCGTCCGTCCCGGCAACCAGGGCCCGATCGGCCCCGGCAACCAGGGCCCGATCGTGCGCCCCGGTCACCAGGGCCCGGGCGGCCGTCCGTAACTGAGGGCGGGCCGGAGGACGCCGAGGTTTCCCTGCCGTCATGAAATATGGGTCAGTCGGCAGGGGAATCGCGACGCAACCACGGCTCTGATTGTAAGAAACATCGGGCTGACAACGCCTTGCTCTACCCCTTTGGTGCCGCTGGGTAACGCCTTTCGCCCAGCGGCACCACCCCCTGAGAGGGACGGGAGACACTCGTGAACGACAACCCCTTGACCGGACGCGTCCGGTTGTTGCTCGGCCGCGCCTCCGTCGACAGCGTGACCGCGGTTCATCCCGTCATCTCTCCGATGACACCGTCATCGGCGCCGCCTGAGAGCGCACCGGTGTCCCTGACATCGCACGAAGCGCCCCCGTCCCCGTCCCCGGAATCCCTGTCGACGCCGGTGCCGGCCGCGCTGCCGGGCGAGGCACTGCAGGTTCTGACCCTGGCGCAGCGAACGGCCGAGGAGTACGTCGCCGCCGCGAACAAGGCGGCCCAGGCGGTGCGGGAAGAGGCGGAGACGAACGCCGAACACTGCCGCCAGGAGGCTCGCGAATATGCCGAGCAGATGCGTTCCGAGGCCGACAAACTGCTGACCGCGGCCCGGGCCACGGCCGAGCTCACCCACCGGGAGGCGCAGGTTCAGGCGGCCGACATCCGGCGGCAGGCCGAGTTGTTGCTCACCGAGGCGCGGGCCGAGGCGGAAAGTATCGTCGCCGGCGGGAACGAGACCGCCGAGCAGCTCGAACAGCGCGCGCAGCGCCGGTACGAGGATGCGGTCGGCGGGCTTTCGGTCAAGCGGAAGGCGTTGCAGGAACAGATCGAGACCCTGGAGATCTTCGACGCCGAATACCGGCGCCGGCTCATGGCCTTCCTGCAGGGTCAGTTGCGCGCGCTCTGGGCCGACCAGCCGCAGGCCGCCACTTTTCCCGCGATCGAGCTGCAGCTGCCGGGCGGGCCGGTCGACACGGCCTGAGCCGTCTGATCAGCCCGGGACAGATGTCGACATCAGCCCTGGATGATGGCGATCAGGTCACCTTCCTGCACCACGTCGCCCTCGTGCACCGCGAGTTCCGCCACCGTGCCGTCGGTCTCGGCGACGACCGGGATCTCCATCTTCATCGACTCGAGAATCACGAGAGTGTCCCCCTCGGCCACGGTGTCGCCGCTGTTGGCCACGACCTTCCACACGTTGGCGACCATTTCGGCCCGGATCTCGTCGGCCATGGGACCCTCCTCGGTCTGTCGTTACCGGTCATCAAATCACGGATCTCCCTCGGGCGAGTCCGAGGCGACCGGACGCGCCGACTACCATCGGCCCGGGAAACACAGCACGGACAAGGAGTCGTTCCATGGCTAAGAAGGCCCGCAAGAAGAAGGCTCGTAAGAAGAGCAGCGCGAACCACGGCAAGCGGCCCAACAGCTGACCGTGGACGTGACGAAAGAAGCCCCGCGGCGCAGGCCGCGGGGCTTCTTCGTGTCGCATGTCTTTACGGGAGGAACTCCCGGGTCTCCACCTGCACCTCGAGCTGGTCGAGCTTGATGCGGAGCCGGTCACGCAGCTCGCGCGGCGCCTTCTCGTCGCCGCAGCAGCGCGACACCAGCGCCTTCACCTCGTGCTCGATGCCGTATTCGCGGAGGCACCCGTCGCAGTCGTCCAAGTGCTTCTGGATCAGCGTGCGGCGGTCCTCGCTGCACTCCAGATCGAGATAGAGGTAGACCTCGCTGAGCACGATGCCGCAGTCGGTCTCGTGGTCCTCGCCGTTCAGGCCGCTCATCTGCGTCACGCCTCCTGCGGTTCCGAAGCGGTCCGGGTGATTCCCCGGTCGGCAGCGTACTGCTCCAGAAGCTTGCGCAGGTTGCGCCGGCCGCGGTGCAGACGGGACATGACGGTCCCGATCGGCGTGTTCATGATGTCGGCGATCTCCTTGTATGAGAAACCCTCGACATCAGCGAGGTAGACGGCCAGACGGAAGTCTTCGGGCAGGGCCTGCAGGGCTTCCTTGATGTCACTGTCGGGCAGCCGGTCGAGCGCCTCGGTCTCGGCCGAGCGCAGGCCCACCGACGTGTGCGACTCCGACGAGGCGAGCTGCCAGTCGGTGATCTCCTCGGTGGGAGCCTGCACCGGCTGACGCTGCTTGCGCCGATACGAGTTGATATAGGTGTTCGTGAGGATGCGGTACAGCCACGCCTTGAGGTTCGTGCCCTCCTCGAACTGGTGAAACGCGGAGAACGCCTTCAGATACGTCTCCTGCACCAGGTCTTCGGCGTCGGCCGGGTTGCGCGTCATCCGCAGACCAGCAGCATAAAGCTGGTCCACAAAAGGCAACGCGTCCCGCTCGAAGCGGGCTCTGCGCTCCTCGGTCCGTTCTGTCTGGGCCACCCTGTGCTCTCCCCTCGACCGCCCCGCCGAGGATACGGGCACTACCCCGTCAGCGGCTTCGAAAACCGCCGGTGTGCTGACACTCACCGATGTGGTGGTGTTCGTGGTCTCGGTGGCCGGCCACTCGGGGGAACCCAGCAGGTCCCGCACCCGGTCGACGTTCCGGCCCCCGCGCTCGAGGCTCTCGGTTCCGGCTCGCACCAGTAAAACCCCTTCCGACTTTCAAGCTCCGGGGCTTACAACCACGAACACGCAACTTGCATTCCTTCAGCGCGCCCACCCGTGCCGCCGCAGCCACGCGACGGCCAGATCGGCGGTCTCGGCGACGCCCTTGCGCAGGTCATGGGTGGCCCCCGGGCGTACGACCACCTCGACGTCGGCCGTCGCCCCGGGCACCCCGAACGCGTCGCGGTCGCCGTTGAGCACCAGCGTGGGCAGCCCGACCGGCAACTCGTCGGCGCGACTCTTCTCCGGCTTGCCCGGCGGGTGCAGCGGGAACGCCAGCGCGAGCACACCCTTGGCGCCGAGCGGGGCCGCGGTTCGGCACGCCACCCGCGCGCCACTCGACCGGCCACCCACGATCAGAGGCTTTCCCCGTACGCCCACCTGCCCGACCACGGCACTCCAGGCCTCGTCGAGCTGGGCCGCCGGGGCCGGCGCGCGCCGCCCGGCCACGCGATAGGGCTGCGTCACCAGAACCACGCGCACCCCACCGGCGACGGCGGCGTCGTGCACCGCCCGGAGGTCAGGCGCGTCGACCCCACCGCCGGCGCCGTGCCCCAGCACCAGGACGCTGAACGTCTTCCCCCTGGGCGGGCTGACCCGCACCAGGGCGGGCCCGCGGGGCGTCTCGATCTCGATCTCGGTCACGGCCCTATGAAACCAGCCCGGCCCGCACCGACACGCCGCTTGCCGGCACGCCGCTCAGGACGTGTCGGCAAGCGGATGACGATGTGTCAGCGGCTGATCGGTGTGAGGCTGAGCAACCTGCGGTCTTCTTCGTCGGTGTCGTCGTCGATGGTTTCGCCGTTCGGCCCGACGCGTTCACGCCAGGCGACCAGCATGGCGCGGCGTTCGCGGGGCGTCGTGCCGCCCCAGACGCCGTGACAGTCGCCGACCTGCAACGCCCAGGCCAGGCACGGCCCTTGGACAGTGCAGGTGCCGCAGAGCGAAACCGCGCCTTCGGACGGTTCGTTCGGCGCCGGAAAGAACGTTTCCGGGTCGACCGTGCGGCATGCGCCGCGGGTCCGCCAAGCCTCGTCGCTGCGTCGTTCGCTGATCGCTTCGATCAGGCGCGGATCACGCCGCGCGATGGCTACCTCATGTGGACGCGGCATACGAGCCCGTGTCATCAGCCCACCTCCCCCGTGGGACCGGTACTGCGTGTGGCAACGGGCTCGCACCGTGCGAACCTGCACCACTCCGGCGCAGTTTTCTATCGCAGGGTAGGAGATCAGAACAAGGGTCTTATCTATCTTGAAACAAAGTTGCCAATATAAAATGCGGACATCTATTGACAAAGTCGAATGTTGATCTTGTCCCAGCTCAGCCGCGTGGCGCCCGCCGTCAACCACTCGCAAGGCCGACCCGGCACCCCTCGCCCAGCCACCCGAAAAACCCGCTAAGCACCCAATTCGGACGTCGCGCATGTGGGGACAAGCGAGGGCGGCGGCGAGCTCAGCCCTCTCGGCGCGCACGCGAGAGTGGTGCCGGAGGGTTCGGTCCTCTCGGCGCGGCGGCGAGAGCGGGGTCGGTGAGTTCGGTCTTCTCATGGCGGGCGGCGAGGGCGCGAGGAACGTAGCAGAACCCGCCCGGCCCGCTGTCATCGGGAAGGGCGGTCTGTCCACACCGGACCTCAGAAGAGGGTGGACGGCTCCGGATCGGCCGCCACGGGCGGAGGTTCCAGCAGGTGAGGGCCGTTGTTGCGGACGTTCCCGACGTCGGGCCGCACGGGGCGGGCCTCGATCGCCGCCAGCTCGGCCGGAGTCAGCGGGGTCAGGAGCGTCTCGGGGGCGCCGCCCCCGGCCAGCCAGTCGGGCCAGCGGTCGCCCGGCAGGATCAGCGGCATGCGGTCGTGGATGCGCGCCAGCGGGCCGACGGCCGCCGTCGTCAGGACCGTGCAGGTGAGCACGGCGTCGGGGCCCCAGGTGGTCCACAGGCCCGCGAAGGCCAGCGGCGAACCGTCGGCCGGGGTCATGTAGAACGGCCGGCGCTGCTTGCCCTCGCGGACCCACTCGAACCACCCGTCGGCCGGCACCAGGCAGCGGCGCCGTGCGAAGGACGGGGCGAACGCCCGGGAGGTGGCCACGGTCTCGGAGCGAGCATTGATCATGCGGGCACCGGCCCGGAGGTCCTTGGCCCAGGGCGGCACCAGGCCCCAGCGGGCGGCGTCGAGCACCCGGGCGTCGCGGGACGCGGACATGCGGATCACCGGCACCGGATCGGTGGGGGCGACGTTCCAGCTCGGGGCAGCCCGCTCGGCGATGCTCACGGCCTCGAACAGGTCTTCGAGGTCGGCTTCGCTCCTGGTCGTCGCGTACCGCCCGCACATGTCCGGGAACGCTACACCGGAGCCGGCCCGCACAGGCCCCGCCACGGGTGACCGGCGGGGCGCTTCGGCACAATGGCCACGTGAGTGTGGAGAAGCGTGTGTGGGTGGCCCCGTCCGCGACCGGGCCGGTCGGTGCCACCGTCCGGCTGCCGGGCTCGAAGTCGATGACGGCCCGCGCCCTCGTGCTGGCCGGGCTGGCCGACGGGCCCTCGGTGGTCGAGCGGCCACTGCGCGCCCGCGACACCGAGCTCATGGCGGCGGGGCTGCGGGCGCTGGGCGTACGGGTCGACTCGAGCGACACCGAGCGCTGGCTGGTCGAGCCGGGGCCGTTGCGGGGACCGGCCCGGGTCGACGTGGGGCTGGCCGGGACGATCATGCGGTTCCTGCCGCCGGCCGCCGCGCTGGCCGACGGGGTGGTCGAGTTCGACGGCGATCCGCACGCCCGCAACCGGCCGCTGCGCCCGATCGTCGAGGCGCTGCGGACGCTCGGGGTGTCGATCGACGCCTCGGAGACCGGCGGGCTGCCGCTCACCGTGCACGGCGCGGGGCTGGTCGAGGGCGGCGAGGCCGTCATCGACGCCTCCGCCTCCAGCCAGTTCGTCTCGGGGCTGCTGCTCTCGGCGCCCCGGTTCAGCAAGGGCCTGACGCTGCGCCACGAGGGGCCGCCGGTGCCGTCCGCGCCCCACCTGCGCATGACCACCCACATGCTGCGGGCCGCGGGGGCGACGGTCGACGAGTCGGTGCCCGACGTCTGGACCGTCGAGCCGGGCCCGCTGCAGGGCCGCACGTGGGTGATCGAGCCCGACCTCTCCGGCGCCGCCCCGTTCTTCGCCGCCGCGATGGTCACCGGGGGCGCCGTGACGCTCGCCGGGTGGCCGGCCGAGAGCTGGCAGCCGGTGGGCCGCCTGATCGAGCTGCTGACCGCGATGGGCGCCGGGGTCACGCAGTCGGCCGAGGGCCTGACCGTGACCGGCGGCGACACCATCCACGGCATCACGGCCGACCTGTCCGAGGTGAGCGAGCTGACCCCGGTGATCGCCGCGCTGGGCGCCCTGGCCGACTCCCCGACCGAGCTGCGCGGGGTCGAGCACATCCGGGGCCACGAGACCGACCGCATCGCCGCCCTGGTGGCCGAGCTGTCCAAGGCCGGGGCCGAGGTCACCGAGTTCCGCGACGGCTTCCGCATCGAGCCGCGCCCGCTGCACGAGACCGAGTTCGAGACGTACGCCGACCACCGGATGGCTCACGCGGCGGCGGTTCTGGGGCTCGCCGTGCCGGGTGTCCGCCTCACCGACGTAGCGTGTACCTCGAAGACGTTGCCCGAGTTCCCCGAACTCTGGGCCGGACTCGTGGCGAGGAGCTAGACCTGCCGGCACGCAAGCGGGAGTACGACGAGGACGACGTCCGGATCCGGCCGGGCCGGTCGTCCCGCCCGCGCACCCGCACCCGGCCGAAACACGACGACGCCGTCGACGGGCTGGTGATCACCGTCGACCGGGGCCGTTACGGCTGTGTCCGCGAGGAGGCGCCGCCCGACAGCCCGGTCATCACCGCCATGCGCGCCCGCGAACTGGGCCGCAAGTCGGTTGTCGTCGGCGACCGGGTCGCGCTCGTCGGTGACGTGTCGGGGGCGCCGGGCGCGCTGGCCCGCATCGTGCGCATCGGCGAGCGCACGTCGGTGCTGCGCCGCACGGCCGACGACGACGACACGACCCCCGAGGGCCGCCTCGAGCGGGTCGTGGTGGCCAACGCCGACCAGCTCGTGATCGTCAGTGCCCTGTCCGACCCGCCCCCGCGTACGGGATTCATCGACCGCTGCCTCGTCGCGGCGTACGACGCGGACATCGAGCCGCTGCTCTGCCTCACCAAGGCCGACCTGGCGGGCCCGGAGGAGATCCTCGACTACTACGCCGAGCTCGACCTGCCGTACGTGACCATCCGCCCCGGCAGCGACCTGGCCGAGCTGCGCCAACGTCTGGCCGGCAACATCTCGGTCCTGGTCGGCCACTCCGGGGTCGGCAAGTCGACGCTGGTCAACCGCCTGGTGCCGGACGCCCTGCGCGCGGTCGGGGTGGTCAGCGCGGTCGGCAAGGGCCGGCACACCTCGACCAGCGCGGTCGCGCTCCGGCTGCCGCCGATCGGCAAGAGCCGCAAAGATCCAGGCTGGATCATCGACACGCCCGGCATCCGCAGTTTCGGCCTGGCCCACGTGAGCGCCGAGAGCCTGCTGCACGGCTTCCCCGACCTGGTCGAGGGCACCCTGGAGGACCAGCCCAACTGCGGGCACACGGCCGGCGACGCGGGCTGCCGGCTCGACGCCTGGGTGGCCGAGGGCAAGGCCGACCCGCGACGCCTGGAGTCGTACCGGCGGCTGCTGGCCTCCCGGGCCGGCGAGACCGACCCGAGGGAAGACACCGGCGGCGACGAGGAACCGCACCCGATCGGCTAGCGTTCGCACCATGGCCGGTTATGCCGACGATCTCTCGCTCGCCCACCTTCTCGCCGACACCGCCGACTCGATCTCGATGAGCCGGTTCCGGGCGCTCGACCTCAAGGTCGAGAGCAAACCCGACCTGACCCCGGTCTCCGACGCCGACACGGCCGTCGAGCAGGCGATCCGGTCGACGCTGGGCCGGGCCCGGCCGCGCGACGGGGTGCTCGGTGAGGAGTTCGGCCTGACCCACGCGGCGGCCGGGCCGGGCAGCCGGCGCTGGGTGATCGACCCGATCGACGGCACCAAGAACTTCGTGCGCGGGGTGCCGATCTGGGGCACGCTGATCGCCCTGCTCGAGGGCGACACCCCGGTGGCGGGCCTGGTGAGCGCCCCGGCTCTGGGGCGTCGCTGGTGGGCGGCGCGCGGCCACGGGGCGTACGCGGGAAAGCACCAGCACGCCGCGACCCGCATCCAGGTCTCGGGTGTGGGCCGGGTCGCCGACTCCAGCGTCTGTTACGCCAGCCTCGACGGATGGCAGCAGATCGGCCGGCTGGGCAAGCTGGTCGACCTGAGCCTGGCCGCGTGGCGGAGCCGGGCCTACGGGGACTTCTACGGCTACATGCTGCTGGCCGAGGGCGCGCTCGACGCGATGGTCGAGCCCGAGCTCTCGCTGTGGGACATGGCGGCGCTGATCCCGATCGTGCAGGAGGCCGGTGGCACGATCACCGACCTCGCCGGGCGCCCGCCGGCCGACAAGTCCTCGGTGATCGCCACGAACGGGCTGCTGCACGAGACGGTACTTACGGCCCTTACCCGTTAACCGGACATAAGCCCCAGAAGTCATGGCGCTGCGTAAGCGGACAAACACCCCACGGCGACGGTGTCCCCCGAAGCGCTGATGCCGGGCGGCGGCTGGTCTATCGTGCGTCAGGTGGTGTCCTCGGGTTGGTGCTTCCTCGCCGCCATGATCCTGGCGTACGGGGTGGCGAACCTCTTGCAGTCGGCGGCCGCGGCCCGCACGACGGTGCACCACACCTTCGACCCGAGCCTGCTCGTGCGGCTGGCCGGCCAGCGGACCTACCTGATGGGCCTCGGCTGCCAGGTGGCCGGTTTTGTGCTCGCCTTCCTCGCCCGCGAAGATCTGCCGCTGTTCCTCGTGCAGGCCAGCGTGGCGGCCGGACTGGGCGTGACCGCGGTGCTGGGCGTGCTGTTCCTCAAGTGGACCCTGCCCACGGCCGAGGTGGTGCTGCTGGTGCTGCTCATGGTCGGCATCGCCGCGCTGGTCAAATCGGCGCAGCCGGCCCACGCGCGGCCGCTGGGGGCGGCCGCGATCGCCGGCCTGACCCTGGCGCTCCTGCTCATCGGTGGTCTCGGTTTCTTCGCCGTACGCCTTCAGGGCGCGCTCGGCTCGGTGGTGCTCGGCTCGCTGGCCGGCGTGGGTTTCTCCGCCGCCGCCATCGCCGCCCGCCCGCTGGCCAACGAGCACTCGGCCGTCGGTTTCTTCGCCAACCCGCTGCTCTATCTGCTCGTCGTGCACTCGCTGGTCGGCCAGTTGCTGCTGGGACTGGCGATGCAGCGCGGCTCGACCACGGCGGCGGTCGCGGCGATGGACGCCGCGGGTGCCGTTCCGGCCGCGATCGTCGGCCTGCTGCTGCTCGGCGACCGCATCGAGCCGGGCAAGGAGTGGCTGGCCGGGGTCGGCTTCGTCGTGACGCTGGCGTCGGTGATCGCGCTGACCCGCTACGCCGAGCCGCAGCACCACCAGGCGCCGGCCCCGCCCACGCGGCGGCCCGAGCCCGCGGCGCTGCGCACCGCCCCGACCAGCCGCTGACCCACACGCCTTCGTCCAAGCGCGCCGCAAACACCCCCGCGCAGCACCGGCCGGCCGCTGACCCACACCCCTCGCCCAGGCGTGCCGGAATGCTCCCGAACGCGCAACCGCCACTTCCGGAACCCAAACGTTCCGGAATCTGGGGCATTTCCGGAACTTCCCGCGGGCATGAGTCCCGTGGCCCCGGGTATTTGCTGACCATGGCCCCCGCCTCAGCCGTGAAACAGGCACCAGGGGCGTCGGGCCGGCTATCAGAGCGGCAGGACAGCCTCTGACGCCATGCGGCTCTCCACGGAAGGCGGTCCCGGTCCTCCGAACGCACGGAAAATGCGAAAAGGGGACGCGTTATGCACAATGGAGCGACCATGGCGAGCGAGACGCGACATCCGGTCGACCGCGGGTCGGAGTACCCGCTGGTGATGCTGACCGGAGCGCTGGACGCCGACACCGCGCGGACAGTGCGGTCCGCCCTCCTCGACCTGCTCGCCGGGCAGCCCGAGGCCGTGCTCGTCGACGCCGCCGCGGTGACCGGCCCGACGACCGAGGCGGTGGCCGTGCTGCGCGCCCTGCGCGACGAGACCGCCGACTGGCCCGCCGCCCATCTCGCCCTCTGCGACCCCCGCGGCGCCGACGCCTGGCCCGGCCTGGGCTGGCCGGTCTGGCCGAGCACCCGGGAAGCCCTGGCCGAACTGGGCAAGCCCGACCCCGACCACCGGCTGAGCCTCGATCAGGAACCAGCGCTGGGCGCCGCCCGCCGAGCCCGCGAGCTGGTCACCGAGGCCTGCGGACGCTGGGAGCGGCCCGATCTGGCCGGGCCCGCCTGCATCGTGGTCACCGAGCTCGTCAACAACGTCGTCGTCCACGCCCGTACGCCCATGGTCGTGCTCGTCGCGACCCACGGCAGCGGCCTCAGCGTGGCGGTGCGCGACCACACGCCCCGGGTGCCCACCTTCACCGGGGGTCCGGTGCCACCCACGTCGTACGGGGGTCGCGGGATGCTTCTGATCGACTCGGTGGCCGAGCGCTGGGGCAGCCTGCGGCTCGACGAAGGCAAAGTGGTGTGGGCGTTGCTCGCGGCCGAGGAGGACGGGGAAGAAGCGGCGGAAACGGCAAGCATGCCCGACCCCGTACGCGGGTAGATTGCGGTCATGCGAGACAACGACTACCCCGCCGAGGTGTCCGACCCGGAAGCGTCCGGTCTGCCCGACACCGCGGATGACGATTCGACCGCGTACGACCAGATGGAGAGCTCGCGCTGGGCCGACGGCCCCGATCCGGCGGCGCTCGCGGGCGTCGGACCGGGCGGGTCCAACCGCTTCGGCGACACCGCCGAGGAGGCGCGCGAGGGTGAGTCCCTCGACCGCCGCCTCCGGCAGGAGGAGCCCGACTTCGGCGCGGAAGACCCGATCCCGCCGCGCCGCGACCCCGACGACGAGACCGTCGACAGCTCGGAGCAGCGCAACTTCGACGCCGACGTCTGGGGCGCGAGCCCGACCTCCGACCCCGACTCGCAGGTGTCGCTCTACGACGACGGCCAGCTCGACGACGACAGCCCGCAGCCGGTGGGCCGCCTGGTCGCGCCCGACGAGGGTTACGGGTTCGACGACGAGGCCGACAGCGTGGCCTACGACGCCGGCGCGTCCGGTGGCGGCGCCAGCGCCGAGGAGCTGGCCATGCACGAGACGAACGCCCCGAAGTACGAGTAGGTCAGTCCAAGCCCTGTTCGATGGCGTACCTGGTGAGTTCCACGCGGTTGTGCAGCTGGAGCTTGCCGAGCGTGTTCTGCACGTGGTTCTGCACGGTGCGATGGCTCAGCACGAGCCGTTCGGCGATCTGCCGGTACGACAGGCCCTTCGCCACCAGCCGCAGCACCTCGGTCTCGCGCTCGGTGAGCTTCGGCGCCGGCTCGCTCTTGTCGGCCGGCGGCGCGGTGGCCAGCCGGCGGAACTCGCCGAGCACCAGCCCGGCCAGTCCGGGTGTGAAAACGGTGTCGCCGGCGGCCGTGCGGCTCACCGCGTCGAGGAACTCGGCCTGGGCGGCCGACTTGAGCAGGTAGCCCGTGGCGCCGGCCTTCATCGCGTCCAGCACGTCCTGCTGCTCGCCGCTGGCCGAGAGCATCAGGACCCGTACGCCGGGAACTTCGGTCTGCAGTCCGTTGATGACCTCGACGCCGGACACGTCGGGCAGCTGGAGGTCGAGGATCACGACGTCGGGCCGGGCCGCGGCCGCGATGCGCACCGCCTGCCGCCCCTCGCCGCTGGTCGCCACCACGTCGTAGCCCGCCGCGGTCAGGTCACGGCTGACGCCCTCACGCCACATCGGGTGGTCGTCGACCACCATCACCCGGATCGCTGCCGTCATGCCCGTCACGATATCGGGACCCGCGGCACCGTCATCTCCACCTCCGTGCCCTGGTCGGGTGCGGAGACGATCTGCACCCGGCCACCGAGGTCGGCCACGCGCCCGCGGATCGACTGGGCGACACCGAGCCGGCCCTGGGCCTCGGCCTGGGCCAGCCGGTCGGTCGCGATGCCACAGCCGTCGTCGCGGACGGTCACGACGACTTCGTCCGGCTCGTCCTCGACGAACAGATAGACCTTGGTGCCGGGCCCGCAGTGCCGGGTCACGTTGTCAAGGGCGGCGCCCACGGCGGCGCGCAGCTCGCGGGCGGTGTGGGCGGGCAGGCGGACGGCGCCGGCCGGGCCCGAGACGGTCACGTCGGGTCCCGCGTACGGGTGCAGCAGCGCCATGAGATCGAGCTCGTCACCGACCGGTTCGCTGGTCTGCCGTCCCGCCACCAGGCTGCGCAGCGCGGCCTCCTGTTCGCCGGCCAGCCGGGCCAGCTCGCCCGCCTCGCCGTCGAGACCGGCGCCGCGCCGCTTGACCAGCGCCAGCACCTGCAGCACGGAGTCGTGGATGTCGCGGGCCAGCCGCTCCCGCTCCCGGGTGGCCGCCTCGAGCTCGACCGCGCGTTCGAGGCGTTCCTGGGCCACCTGGGCGATCCGCATGAGGTAGCCGACCGCGATGGCGGCCAGCAGCATGAGCACGGTGCCGGTCCACGCGGACTGGTCCCAGTGGGCGCGGACGACCAGGTCGGTGGCGCCCATGGCCAGCGCCGCGGTGATGCCGGCCCGGCGGCCGCGGGCCACCGCCCAGCACAGCACCGGGGCGACGTGCCAGGCGACGGCGATGGTGGGCGTGCCCAGCGCGAGCTCGTCGGCGCCGACGATGTAGAGGCTGGAGGTGAGCACGGCCATCGTGACCAGCTGGTCGGCCACGAGCAGCGGGGTGCGGCGGCGGGCCGGGTCGGCGTACCCGTACGTGGTCACGACCGTCCACCCGGCCATCACCGCCAGCACGGGCCAGGCCCAGACGGGGTGCCAGTAGTCGCTGACGTAGACGATGACCAGGCCGGAGGTGTAGGCCAGGGCGGCGATGCGATAGACCGCGATCGCCCGCCACAGCGGCGCTTCGAGGCCGCTGTTGCGTGCGTCCGCCATGCGCCGACCCTCCCACATGACGTGCACCACCCGTGGGCCGCCCTGCGGGAAGATCAGGCGTGGCCTACCGTCGAGGGCATCAGCACCGAAGTTCTGCTCGACGAAACCTTCGACCGCGACGCCATCACGACGCTGCGGCACTCCGTCGCGTCCTGCGCCCGGGCGGCCGGCCTGACCGGTGACCGCCTCGACGACTTCGTGGTCGCGGTCAACGAGCTGCTGACCAACGCCGTGCGGCACGGGGGTGGCCTGGGCCGGGTCCAGATGTGGTCGGCCGCCGGCGACGTGGTCTGTCAGGTCAGCGATTCCGGGAGCGGCCTGGCCGGGGCCCGGCTGGAACCCGCAGTGCGCCCGCCGGCCGACCAGCCGGGCGGCTGGGGGCTGTGGCTGGCCGAGGAGTTGACCGACTCGTTCGAGCTCATCACGGGGACGGACGGCACCACGGTTCGAGTGTCCAGCCGGTCTTCCTTAAGTCAGCCTTAAACCTGCCTCGCCGATCTTGCGAGAAGCTCTCACCTTTATGAAAGTCGTCCTGCTGTCAGTAAGGGGGCACCAGGTGAATGACGCACGGCATCGTTCCGGTCGGTCGAAGTTGCCGCGCGCGCTGGCCCTGCTGGCGGTGGCGAGCGCCGGCCTCGCGGGCACGATCTTCTTCACCGGGCAGGGCGGCGTGGCGGTCGCCTCCGAGCACCGCCCGGTCTTCGACGACAGCTTCGGCGGTGAGCGTGGCGCCGGCCTCGACCGGTCGCGCTGGCTGCTCGACGGCGACGAACGGCACGGTCGCCAGGACGGCGACGGCACCCTCGTCGTGGACCGGCTGATCAGCACGCGGCGGGCCTTCGCGGAGCCGTACGGGCACGCCGAGGCGCGGATCAAGGTGCGGCGCGCGGCAGGGCCGTGGCGGGCCTTCGGCGTGGTCGACAAGTACGGCCGGGTGCTGCGGGGCAATGTCGAGACGCTGGACCGGGACGCCGACCCGACCTCAGGCCGCAGCTTCCACACGTACACGATCGACTGGACGCCGCGGAGCGTGATCTGGTCGGTCGACGGACGGCCGAGCCTGAAGCTGACGCCGGACGAGCCGGGGCTGCCGATCGCGCTGGTGCTCAACCTCGCGACCGACGGGCGGCGGCCGGCCCGCATGGAGGTCGACTTCGTGAAGGTGACGGCGGGCAAGAAGCCGATGCCCGCGCCGACCACCCCGTCGGCCGCGCCGTCCTCGCCCCCTTCCTCCACCCCTCCCGCCGCGCCCACGACTCCCCCGGCCACGTCAAAGCCGCCCGCGGCACCTCCGGCCACGTCGAAGCCGCCGGCCGCGCCGAAGCCGGCCGCCTGGAAGGCGTTCACCGACTACGAGGCGGGCGACCTGGTGACCTACGAGGGCGTGACCTACCAGGTCAAGGAGGCGCACACGGCGCTGCCCGGGTGGGAGCCGTCCGCGCTGCCCAATCTTTTCAAGAAGTTGTAAGAAAAGGCGTTATCCGGGGTTCCGGGACCGGTCTCCATTGACTGCATGACGTCAATCTCTAAAGACTGTTTCCGATACGCACCTCTTCCCCCGGAGGCATCCCCCATGCGTAAGGCAAGGGTTCTTCTCGCCGCGGCCGTGATCGCGACGACACTCACGGGCGGCCTGTTCGCCGCCTCCCGCAACGACACCGCCGAAGCCGCGGTCGGAGCCGTCACCTGGTCCGACGAGTTCAACGGCGCCGCCGGCCCGATCGACTCCAACAAGTGGAAGTTCGACATCGGCGGCAGCGGCTGGGGCAACAACGAGCAGCAGTACTACACCAACTCGCAGAGCAACGTCCGGGTCAACGGCGCGGGCCAGCTCGAGATCACCGCCCGTCGTGAGAACCCGGCCGGTTACCAGTGCCACTACGGCACCTGCCAGTACACGTCGGGTCGCATCCTGACCGCGGACAAGTTCGCGCAGACGTACGGCAGGTTCGAGGCCCGCATCAAGATCCCCAAGGGTCAGGGCATCTGGCCGGCGTTCTGGATGCTCGGCGGCAACAACTGGCCGACCACCGGCGAGATCGACATCATGGAGAACGTCGGCAAGGAGCCCAACACCGTCTACGGCACGGTGCACGGCCCGGGCTACTCGGGCGGCGCGAGCGTCGGCGGCAACCGGGTCACCGGCGCGCCGCTCGGCAACGACTTCCACAACTACGCCGTGGAGTGGTCGCCCAACCTGATCCGCTGGTTCCTCGACGGCTCCGAGTACTTCCGGGTCACCCCGTCCAACGTGCCGGGTCAGTGGGTCTTCGACCACAACTTCTTCATGATCCTGAACGTGGCCGTCGGCGGTTACTGGCCGGGCTACCCGGACGGCACCACCCAGATGCCGCAGACCATGCTGGTCGACTGGGTGCGCGTCAACGCCTGGAACAACGACGGTGGCACCACCCCGCCGCCCTCGACCGGCGGCACCATGCTCAAGAGCAACTTCAGCGGCCGCTGCATCGACATCCCGAACGGCAACGCCGCGGACGGCGTCCGGATCCAGATGTGGGACTGCAACGGCTCGGGCGCCCAGAAGTGGACCTTCAACTCCAACGGCACCCTGACCGCGCTCGGCAAGTGCTTCGACCCGGCCGGTGGCGCGCTCGGCAACGGCACGCCGATCCAGCTGGTCACCTGCAACGGCAACCCGGTGCAGCGCTGGACCCTCTCGGGCGCCGGCGACCTGGTGAACCTCTCGGCCAACCGGTGCGTCGACATCAAGGACTGGAACGGCGGCAACGGCGCGCAGCTGCAGCTCTGGGACTGCGCTGGCACGTCCAACCAGAAGTGGACCAAGGCCTGACAGCTCGCTGACACGCTGAAGCCGGGAGCCCTCGCGGGGGTTCCCGGCTTCACTGCGCTATGCGGTATTGATCTCCGTAGACGTGCCAGGTCAGCGGCGTGGTCAGGTCGAGGTTGCTGCGGCGCAGGAACATCCGCTGGGCGGTCTCGACCCGACTGACGTCGCTGTGCGCCTCCTCGGTACGCATCTCGGCCACCCGGGCGTTGAGGAACGCGTTCAGATAGGCCAGCTCGTCACCGCCCTGGGCCGGCGTCTTCGCGGTGCGCAGGGCCGCGGCCCGGATCGCCCGCATGCCCGAGACGCCGTGCATGACGGCCGCGTCGAAATAGGCGAACTGGCCCAGCGCCCGCAGCCCGTCGGCCCGGGCGAACCGCAGGGCCGGGTTGAAGTAGTAGGTGTCGCGGGCGTTTTCCTGCACCCGCTGGAACACCGGGTCCTGGGCGGCGGCCCGCCATGCGGCCGGGAAGCCCGGGTCGAGCCCGGCGTGCGAGTCCGAACCGTCGACCGCCCGCAACGCCGGCAGGAACTTGGCCAGGCCGTTGACCGGCTTGCGGCGGGTGTACTCGGCGACGACGGCCAGCATGTCCGACGTGCCCGACGTGAAGCCCACGATCCCGGCCGTGTAGCCACGCCCGTCGCCGATGTCCTCGATGTAGGCGAACGAATGGCGCCAGCTCAGCGTCGAGTTCTCCGCGCTCGAGACGAGCTCGAGGGCCCGCTCCTTCTTGCGGCGGTCGTCCAGGCCCGACACCAGCGAACCGGTGGGTGTGGCGGCGGCCGGCAACACCTTGGCCGACGGTCCGTACGCCCTCAGGTCGCTCAGTGCGTAGCCGCCGGTCGTGCGGGCCCGCTGGGTGGCGAGCACCCGCAGATAACGGCCGGTGCCGTTGAGCCGTTTGAGGTCGTCGGCGCCGCCGTTGCCGGCGCTCGTCGCATAGAGGGTGGCCCAGTTCGAGCCGTCGGCCGAGGCCTGCACGCGGTAGGTCCGGGCATAGGCGCCGGACCAGTTCAGACGTACGCGCTCGATCCGCTGCACCGAGCCGAGGTCGATCCGCAGCCACTGAGTGCCCGGACCGGCGGCGCTGGCCCAGCGGGTGACCGTGCTGGCGTCGTTGGCCCGGGCCGCGACCTCGTTGCCGGTGTTCGACGTCGCCAGGGCCGGGCGGCCGCGCGAGATCAGCACGTTGTCGTCGGCGCCCGCGACCACCGAGACGGCCAGCGGCGCGCACAGCACGACGGCGATCCCGCCGCCGAGCGCGACGGTTCGGACGTGGCCGGCGCGGATACGCATCCTTCAACGCTAGGTCGCGCCCGGCCAAGATCACCGGAGTTCGGGAAATCCCCCTACTTCCGCTTGCGGTTGCGCCCCACCAGAACGATCACCAGCACGATCGCGGCGACCACAAAGAGGCAGCACAAGGCCCCGAAGATGCCGAAGAACCCGAACCCGCCCCGCCGGCGCGACCGGGCCGCCTCGATCGCGACGTCGGTCACACCGTTGCTCGCGGCCCAGGCGTGCACGGGCACCACGAGCGCCAGGGTCGCCCCGGTCACGGCCGCGGCCAGGCGCGACCACCACTGAATAGCTGCAGACATGTGTTCCATCCTGACCGATCCTCGCAACGACGTGTCCCCGGACTACCCCCGCATCGGGCAGGGTATGAGCAGCGACAGGCAACGAGAGGGGCCCGGATGGACGCCGATCTGGCGGAACTGGCGACGGCACACGGGGTGGCCACCTGGTACGAGGACTGGCACCGCGAACGCAAAGACGTCGCCGACGAGTCGGTGGTGGGGGTCCTGCGACTTCTGGGTGTGGACGCGTCCAGCCCGTCGGCGATTTCGGAGGAGCTTTCCGCCGTACGGGGGAAGGTGGCCCTTGGTCTGATGCCCGGCACCGTGGTCGTGCGCGAGGGAGCGACCCGTGAGTTGCCCGCGCCGGCCCGGATCACGCTCGAGGACGGCACCACCCGCGACGCGCCGGCCGGAATCCCCGCCGACCTGCCGCTGGGCTGGCACCGGCTGCACATCGGGGAGCAGGAGGTCACGCTCGTCGTGGTGCCCACGGCGCTGCCCGAACCGCCCGCGACCTGGGGTTGGATGCTCCAGCTGTATGCGCTGCACTCGGCGCGCTCGTGGGGCATGGGCGACCTCGGCGACCTGCGCGA
Source organism: Paractinoplanes ovalisporus (assembly GCF_016834655.1). GTDB lineage: Bacteria > Actinomycetota > Actinomycetes > Mycobacteriales > Micromonosporaceae > Actinoplanes > Actinoplanes ovalisporus. The sequence goes on along the minus strand of NZ_JAENHP010000018.1, from coordinate 29,531 downwards.
GTTCCTGGGCGTCTCCGGCGGTCCCGGGCTGGTGCTGCTCAACCCGCTGCACGCGATCACGCCGACGCTGCCGGTGCCGGCCTCGCCCTATTCTCCGTCCAGCCGGCGCTTCTCGAACCCGCTCTATCTGCGGATCGCCGACACCGACGAGTACCGCCGGGCCGACCCCGAGCTGCGGGCGACCGTCGACCGGCTCAAGCCCGTGCCCACCGCGGACGGGCTGATCGACTACAGCGCGGTCTGGCAGGCCAAACGGGCCGCCCTCGACCTGCTCTGGCCGCTGGCGGGCGAGGTCGACCTGGAGTCCGACCCCGGCCTCACCGACTTCGCCCGGTTCTGCGCGCTGGCCGAACGGCACGGCCCGAACTGGACGGAGTGGCCCGAGGAACTGCGCCGCCCCGACTCCCCGGCCGTCCGCGCGTTCCACAGCGACCGGGTCGCGTTCCACGCCTGGCTCCAGCGGCTGCTCAACGCCCAGCTGGAGGCGGCCAACGAGGCGGCCCGGGCCGGGGGCATGCCGGTCGGGGTGGTGCACGACCTGGCCGTCGGCATCGACCCGAACGGCGCCGACGGCTGGCTGTTGCAGGACGTGCTGGCCGCCGGGGTGCACACGGGCGCTCCGCCGGACGCGTTCAACCAGCTGGGCCAGGACTGGGGCCTGGCCGCCTGGCGGCCCGACATGCTGATCGAGACCGGATACGCGGCCTACCGCGACATGCTGCGGCGGATCTTCAAGCACGCCGGTGGCCTGCGGGTCGACCACGTGGCCGGGCTCTGGCGCCTGTGGTGGGTGCCGCCGGGCCTGGGGCCGGCCGAGGGCACCTATGTGCAGTACGACCCCGAGGCCATGCTCGGCATTCTCGCCCTGGAGGCCTCGCGCGCGGGCGCCGTGGTGATCGGTGAGGACCTGGGCACGGTTCAGCCGGTGGTGACCGAGACGCTGGAGCGGATGAACATGCTCGGCTCGGCGGTGCTCTACTTCACCCGCGAGTGGACCGAGAAGGACCAGCCGTTCTTCCCGGCCGAGGAATACCCGCGCAACGCACTGGCCACGGTGTCGACCCACGACCTGCCGACCGCGGCCGGGTTTCTCACCGGTGAGCAGGTGAAGGTGCGGGCCGAGCTGGGCCAGCTGGCCGGTCCGGTCGAACAGGAGCGCCGCAACGCCCGGGCCGACCGCGACGCCCTGGTCGCCGTGCTGCGGGGCGACGGCCTGATCGCCGAGGGCGCGTCGGATGCCGAGATCATCGTGGCGATGCACGAGTTCCTCGCCCGTACGCCGTGCCGGTTTGTCACCGCTTCGCTTTATGACGTGCTGGGTGAGCTCGCGCAGCCCAACCTTCCAGGCACTATGAACGAATACCCGAACTGGCGGATGCCGTTGACCGCCGGTCTCGAGGAGATAGCCGAGGACCCGCGCGTTCACTCGATCGCCGCGATCCTCGCCCGGAGAAAGGCAGACGGATGAGTTTCCTCGACAAGGCCAAGGACTTCCTGGACAAGAACGACGAGAAGGTCGACCAGGCGCTCGAGAAGATCGGCGACGAGGTCGACAAGCGGACCGGCCACAAGCACTCCGCGCACATCGACCGGGCCGTCGACGAGGCCCAGAAGCGTACGGGGGAAGGCGACACCCGCCCGTAACGCGCGTTTTCGCCGCCGTCCCCGCACGTCTCGTCGTCCTTCTCAGACGGCGAGCGGCGGAGGCGGCGGCTCGTCTTTTCTCAGACGGCGAGCGGCGGGGGCGGCGGGTCGTCGTCGACCGCGAACAGCATCGGGTGCGGCGGCATGTAGGTGTCCCGCTGGCGGCACAGCAGCGGCGGGAGCAGCGAGGACTTGTGCTCCGGGTGCTCGGAGCAGTGCCGGGTGGCCCGGTTGACCGCGTCCGAGTGGTGCCGCCCACCACCGTACTCGCCGCAGTTGGCGCAGTCCCAGCGCCAGAACGCCGGGCCCTCCTCGGAGAGGTGCCGCCGGATCTTCAGGGGCGGTCCCGCCTCCTCCTGAGCCGCGGCGATGATCGCCGGCATGTCCCCGGCCGACGGGGGCGCGGGCGGGCGTCGCTGCTGCTCGCCGATGATCTGCGCCAAGACATTGCTCGTGGACACGGCTGTACCTCCTCTGTCGCGCAGACCTCAGTTTTGAGTGTCTTCCGGCCGGATGAGTCGTTTTCCCCTAAATAGCCCCGATCGGGCTGTTCGACGGGGCGTGGATACTTGCTGCGTGGCGCAGCGCAAGAGGTCGGAACGACTGGTCGAGACGGTCGCCTCGGGCGTTGCCGAGCTGCGGCCCGACCCCGACCGCGACACGGCGTACACGTTGCTGCTCGACGGCGCCCCGCAGTCCCACGTCGACCTGGCCGACCCCACCCACCTGCAGTTCGAATACGTCCGCCGGATGGCCGCGGCGATCGACCTGCTCGCCCCGCCCGGCCGGCCGCTGCGCGCGCTGCACCTCGGCGGGGGCGCGCTGACCGTGCCGCGTTACATCGCCACCACCCGGCCCGGTTCCGCCCAGCGCGTGGTCGAGATCGACGGCCCGCTGGTCGAGTTCGTGCGCAAGGCGCTGCCTCTTCCGGCCAAGGCCAATGTCCGCGTACGGGTGGGGGACGCGCGAGCCGCGGTCGAGGGCATGCGCGACGGCGGGTACGACGTGATCGTGCTCGACGTCTTCGCCGGCGCCCGCACCCCGGCCCACCTGACGTCGGTCGAGTTCACCCGCGAGCTGGCCCGGGTGCTCGACCCGGCCGGTCACCTGATCGCCAACATCACCGACGGGCCACCGCTGCGGCACGCCAAGGCCCAGGTCGCCACGATCCGCGCCGCGCTGCCCGAGGCCTGCCTCGTGGCCGACTCGACCGTGCTGCGCGGCCGCCGCTTCGGCAACGTCGTGGTGATCGCCGGCCGCACCCCGCCGCCGGTGGCCGGGCTCGCCCGGCGGGCCGCCGGGGACTGGTTCCCGGGCCGCCTCGAGACCGACCTCGACCGCTTCGCCGGCGGAACGAAACCCGTCACGGACAGTGTCGCGGTGGCGTCACCTTCCCCACCAGTCGGACTCTTCGGTAACCGTGCGTAACATCTCCTCGGCCGAATGTGCAAGTATTTTCGGCCTGTCGTGTTCTCGTCAGGAAATCCGGTGTGATTCGCGGCTGCCGACTTGTCTGGGCGATGGCGCGCGGTTGTAATCGGTAACGGTCGCGTTATCGGGGCGCGGCGTCAGTGGGGGGAACACCTATGCCCGAGCAGTACTTCGTGACCGACGCGTCCGCGCCCGCGTCGCCCACCACCCTGCGCGACACGATCTCGCCCGCCACCGAGCGCATCCTCTGGAGCGGCCATACCGCCGTGGCCGAATACGCGTTCGACGAGCCGGCCTCGCTTCCCCGGTGGACTCTGCCCGAAGAGACCGAGGTCGTCGTCACCGACCAGCGCGTCCTCTACCGCGGCCCCGGCGCGGCCGATTCCGGCGAGCTGCGCTGGCCCTGGCCGCAGCATCTGCGGGTGCAGCCGGGAAACCGCGACACCGGCCGCCAGGCCACAGTCACGCAGATCCAGCTCGTGTGCGCCGGGCCGGGCGGAAGCTTTCCCGCGCTCGTCTTCGCCGGTGGCGATCTGGCCACGGTGAGTGATGCCGACCGTCTGGCCAACACGCTGCGCCAGGCCATCGCCCGTTACCGCGTGGAGAACGCCACCGAGCTCGGCATCGCGGCGCAACAGGTCCGCATGCTCTCCCGCCTGGTGATCGGCCCCGAGTTCAACAACTTCCAGGGTGGCGAGGGCCAGACGGTGTCGCTGATCGGGGCGGTGTCGGTCGAGGCGGCCCCGCCGTCGTACGACTCGCGGCCCGGCTATGCGCCGGTGGCTCAGCCCGGCTCGGCGCAGCCGGTCAACGGCTCGGCGGCGATCCCGTCGGTGCCCCACCAGTCGTACGCCTCGCTGCCGCCGGTCAGCCCGGCCGCCTCGCAGTCTTCCCGGCCGCCGGTCGCCCCGGTTTCCTCCGACCCCTATGCGTCGCGGCCCTCGGTGGCCCCCGTCTCCTCCGACCCGCACGCTTCGCGGCCTGTCTCCTCCGACCCGTATGCGTCGCGGCCCGTCTCCTCCGACCCGTATGCGTCGCGGCCCGTCTCCTCCGACCCGTATGCGTCGCGGCCCGTCTCCTCCGACCCGGCTGCCATGCGGACCCCGGTCGTGCCCGCGGCCTCCGAACCGGCTGCCGGGCGGCCGCCGGTGGTGCCCGCCGCCTCCGACATCCGGCCCGCGATCGATGCGTACGCCGAGCCGGCCGCGGACGAGGCGCGACCCCACATCGACGTACGCCCTGAGGTTCCGCAGCGCGAGTGGCGGGCCCGCCCGGCCGACGACGCCACCCTCAACGGACACCCCGACCTCGACACCCGGGCCGCCGAGCTGGCCGCCCGCGTGGCCAACCTGGTCGCCGGTGGCGCGGGGCTCGGCGCGGGGCCGCTCGTCGAGTTCGACAACCAGACCAACCTCTCCGCCTATCTCGACGTCCCGCCCGCCTCGGCTCCCCGGCCGCGCGAGGCCGCCGACGAGTGGCCGAGTGAGGCCGGCGACCGGGCCGAGTCGGTCCGCCGGACGGCCGCCCGGTTCGCCGGGAACGCGGCGCGCGGGCGCAGCACCACCGCCCGCCACGACGGCGAGGTGGGCAGCAGCGGACGGGGCAGCCACCGCCAGGGCTGATGAAGACCGGGCCGTCTCGGGGCGGCCCGGTCTTCCCGCATTCCGCATGACCTCCCGGCCCGGCGCGCCGGGTCCGCGCCGTCCCTGAACGCCCGCGCCGCTGCTCGGCGTCCGTTTACTGCTCGGCGCTCCGGAGGGGTGAGTTCTCCATGGGTGCGCCCGCCGGCACGAAGCAGGTGCCGTTGGCGACGCGCTCGTCGTGCAGCCGGTGCGCCTTGCCGAGCAGCGCCATCAGCTCGTCCTCGGAGCGGATCCGGGCCCGGTACTTCTCGGGCAGGCTCTTGAGGTGCGCCTCCTCGACCAGGAGGCGGTGGAAGATCTCGTCGCAGTACGCCGGGTCCTTCTCGATGTCGAGGAACTCGTTGGCGTGCCGGCGGGCCGCCGCGACGTAGGTCTGGGCCCGGCCCTTGGGGCTGAGCAACGACGCGATCACCGTGATGACCAGGATGCCGATGATCAGCGAGAGCGACATCGCGGTGGAGATCTCGACGACGTCGATGTGCTCGCCGCTGTTGATGAACGGCACGTTGTTCTCGTGCATGGCGTGCAGGATCAGCTTGACGCCGATCAGGGCCAGGATCGCGGCCAGCCCGTACGAGAGGTAGACGAGCCGGTCGAGCAGCCCGTCGATCAGGAAGTAGAGCTGGCGCAGGCCCAGCAGCGAGAACGCGGTCGCGGTGAAGACCAGGTAGACGTTCTGGGTCAGGCCGAAGATGGCCGGGATCGAGTCGAGCGCGAACAGGATGTCGGTGCCGCCGATCGCCACCATGACCAGCAGCATCGGCGTGAGCACGCGCTTGCCGTCCTGCACGGTGAAGAGCTTGTCGCCGTCGTACTCGTCCGAGGTCCGCAGCACCCGCCGGGCGATCTTGATGACGAAGTTGTCCGGCGCCTCGTCGTCGTTGCGCTGCTCGCGCAGCAGGTTGCCGGCGGTGATCAGCAGGATCAGCCCGAACAGGTAGAACACCCAGGCGAACGAGTTGATCAGCGCGGAGCCCAGGAAGATGAACCCGGTGCGCGCGAGCAGCGACACGACGATGCCGACGAGCAGCACCTTCTGCTGGTCGGCCCGGGGCACCTTGAAGCTCGAGAACAGCAGCAGGAAGACGAAGAGGTTGTCGACCGACAGCGCCTTCTCGGTGACATAGCCCGCGAAGTACTCCTGGCCCATGTCGTTGCCGCCGAAGACCCACACCCCGACGCCGAAGAGCACGGCGATCGAGACGTAGACGATCGTCCAGCGGGTCGCCTCGCCGAGCGAGGGGATGTGCGCCTTGCGCACGTGGAAGAAGAAGTCGTACAGCAGCAGACCGATGATGCCGAGAACAGTCAGCAGCCACACCAAACCCGACACATCCTGCATCCGCACATCGTAGAGGTGATGTGTTTCTATCCGCCCGACACGACAGCCGCCTTACGCTGCGATTCGGTGAAGAAAAGCACTCCGGTCAGGTCAGCGCCGCGCAGGTCGGCCCCGCGCACGTCAGCCCCGGTGAAGTCGGCCCGGCGAAGATCGGCGTCGCGCAGGTCGGCTCCGATCAGCAGCGCACCCCGGAAACTGGCCCCCCGCAGCCGCGCGCCGCGCAGCCGCTTCCCGATCAGATTGGCCCCGCGGTGGTCCTTCTTCTTCGGGATCGAGGCCCGGGCGAGCTCGCTGGCCCGCTGCAGCAGCGGGTTGACCCGGTGGCGGTGGGCGTCGAGATCGAGGGTTCTCAGCTCCGCCGGTGACCCGGCGGCGAGGTGGTCGGTCTCGGCGAGAGCGTCCCGCAGTTCCGGGTGTACGGGTTCCGCCTCGTCCAGCTTCAGCGCCTCGGTGACGTACCACATCAGCTCGTGCAGCTGCCGCATGATCGGCAGGGTCATGAACATGGGACCGGCCAGCCCCGGCTGCCGCCAGTCGGCGCCGCCGAACGTCTCCTGGGTCAGCCGCTGCCCCGCCCCGAAGCAGTCGAAGACGACGCACCCGTGGAAGCCGCTGGAGTCGAGCCGGTCGTGGATCGTGCAGCGGAAGTCGTCACCCAGGTTTCGGCAGGGCGTGCCGGCCGGTTTGTTGATCGCGAAATCGGACGACTTGGCGAAGGCGGGCGCCACGCAGCACAGTCCGGAGCACCGCGCACAGTCGGCACGAAGATCTCGTTCGGCCATTTCTCCCACTTGTTTCAGACTGACCCAAACCCGGGACGCCTCTTTCTGACGTCCGAAATATCACCGTATCCGACCGGCCCTTCGACCGATTCTTCTCCCGTTCTTCCAGCCGCGACCAAATCGTTATAACCCGAGGTACGGGTCAAGATCGTAGCCTTCTGCAACCAGCCCGCCACGCTACGCCAACAACCGGCTGTGACCAGGGCAATAGCGAGCGCTGAAAAGCCCCGCCGCGCGCCGGAACCCACCGACTAAAGGCGTCCTCGTCGGTGACCTGACAGTTGTCCGTAATTGTCCAACCGGGCCATCCATGGGTCTGCAGACATCACTACACTCCTGCGAATGATCTCCAGGCTCGTGTCCAAGGCCGCCCTGATCGGAGTCGCGGCGACGTTCGCCATTGCTGCCCCGGCATCGGCCGCCGCCACCCCCACCCTCTCCGGCCCCGAGGAAGGCGTGGGCTACACCCAGATCACCCTGACGGGCACCGCCGACCCGGGCACCGTGGTCGAGCTGTACGAAAGCGCGTACGGCTTCGACGACATGCAGCCCGCGGACGACTGGGAGAACGGCGGCGGCACCGTCAAGGCGACCGCCGACACCGCCGGCAAGTTCACGATCCGGCGCTGGCTCGACTCGGGCTTCTACTTCGAGGTCCACCAGGGCACCGCGGTGTCCAACAAGATCACGGTCTACAGCCGGATCAGCCCGACCTTCTGGGTCGACCGCAGCGCCGCGGCCGGCACGGCCGTCGCCGCCATCAGCATCCTGCCCAACCAGCCCGGTCTGGGTGTGCAAGTGCAGCGCAAGTCGGGCAGCAGCTGGGTCAACGTGAAGTCCTTCGAGACCGCCGACAACGACACGGGCGTCACGACCAGCGCGCTCAGCGGCCAGCCGGGTGGCGACCAGACCTTCCGGGCGGTCGTCAGCGGCGACCCGTCGAACGCCGTGCGCGGCGCGACGTCGGCCGAGACCTCGCAGTGGATCGCCGGCGGCACCACCACGCCGACGACCCCGCCGGCCAACCCGGCCGTCGGTTCGGTCAAGTTCACCGGGATCCAGTACGACTCCCCCGGCGTCGACTCGGGCAGCAACGGCAGCCTGAACACCGAGTGGGCCAAGATCACCAACACGACGAAGTCCACCATCAACCTCAAGGGTTGGACCGTCCGCGACCAGGCGAAGATCATCTACACGTTCCCCAGCTACAACCTGGCGGCCGGCGCGTCGGTGTTCATCCGCAGCGGCAAGGGCACCAACTCGGGCAACCAGCGTTACTGGGGTCGCGCGGGCAAGGTGGGCTACGTCTGGAACAACGACGGTGAGCAGGCCACCCTGCGCAACGCGGCCGGCACGAACATCGACGCCTGCGTGTGGCGCACCGTCTCCCCCGGTTACACCGCTTGCTGATCCTTCTCTGAGCTGATCGAGAGGCCCGGTTCCCGTGAGGGAGCCGGGCCTCTCCCAGTTTTCGCCCGGCGCCGGGCCTTCTCGTTTGCCGCGCTTTTGTTGTCGCCGAGCGTCCTCCGTTGTCGCGCCGGGCGTTCGTTGTGGCGTCGGGCGCCGGCCTTCAGCTCTCGCGCAAGCCCGCCGCGTCGAGCAGGGTTTCGGCCATTCGTACGCCCTCCCCGTCCAGCCCGCCGCCGTGCATCACGGCCCACGCGCTGGCGCCGTCGAAGGTCATGGTGAGCTGCCGGGCCAGCCGCTCCGGGTCGGCCGCCCCGCCCGCTGTGGCCTCGTGCCGGAAGAACGCGGTGAGCGCGTCCTTGTAGCGCCGGGCCACGTCCCGCGCCGGGTGGTCGGCCGCCTTGATCTCGATCGCGGTGGCCACGAACGGGCAGCCGTGAAAGCCGGCCTGGGCCGACACCTCGTCGAGCACCCGGAAGACGTGCAGGATCCGCCCGCGCGAGCCACCACCGGCCTCGTCGCCGGGCAACAGGCTCGCGTTGAAGCCGGGGCCGATGCGGTCGAGGCTGGCCGCGACCACCTCGTCCTTGCTGCCGAAGAGCTGGTACATCGACCGCTTGGACACGCCGGCGGCCCGGGTCAGCGCCTCGACGCCCACGCTGAGTCCTTCGCGATAGAACAGGTCGGCCGCCGCGTCGAGCAGGCGGTCCCGGGTGTCGGTCACGACGACCAGACTACCCGGTCTGGAAACTGATCGGTTTCGCAGATCACAAAGCCTTGCCGTACGGAAAACGATCGGTTTACGGTTCGTGGAAACCGATCGGTTTACCTCCGTACGTGGAAAGGCTCGTCATGACTGCGATCAAGGATTCGGTCGTCCTCGTCACCGGCGGCAGCCGTGGCATCGGCAAGGCCCTGGTCGACGATCTGTTCCGGCGAGGAGCGGCCAAGGTGTACGCCACCGCACGTGACCCGCGCACGGTCACCCACCCCGACGCCGTCCCGCTGCGGCTCGAGGTCACCGACGAGGCATCGATCGCCGAGGCGGCCGCGCGGGCCTCCGACGTCACGATTCTGATCAACAACGCGGGCGCCGCGGCCGGGGCGTCATACCTCGACTCGCCGCTCGACGACGTGCGCCGCGACCTGGAGACCAACTTCTATGGCCCGCTGCTCGTGACCAGGGCGTTCGTGCCGGTGATCGAGCGCAACGGCGGCGGCCACATCCTCAACGTGCACTCCGCGCTCTCGTGGCTGGCCGACGGCGGCCCGTACAGCGCCTCCAAGGCTGCCCTGTGGTCGCAGACCAATTCTCTGCGGCTCCAGCTGCGCGAGCGCGGCATCAAGGTGACCGGTCTGCACGTCGCGTACGTGGACACCGACATGACCGCCCGCATCGACGCCCCGAAGTCGGACGCGGTCGACGTGGCCGCGGCCGCCCTGGACGGGATCGAGGCCGACGCGTACGAGGTCCTGGCCGACGAGGTGTCCCGCAACGTGAAGTCGGCCCTGGCCGGCGATTTGGCGCTGCTCTACCCCCAGCTCACCCGCTGACCCTCGTTCGCCGCAGCTCGCGCGCCGCCCGACTTCACCAGCAGCGTTCCTCCTGCCCCTTATTCACCGCGGTCGCCCGGCTTCACCAGCAGCTTTCCTGCTGACCAGCAAAATGTCAGGGGGCGTTGCTAGGGTCTCGCCCGTGACGATCAGTTCGAAGATCAGCACGTTCGCGGGCCTTCCGATCGTGGCCTGGGACGCCGACGAGACCCCCGACGATCCGGCCGCCGTTGCGTGGCGCCTCGAGGTCGAGGAGTTCGACGCCCCCGAGGAGGAGTTCGAGCAGGCCCTCGAGGCCCTGCTGAAACGCACCGGCGAGGGCGGCCCGGTCGCCCTGGTCGTCGGCGAGTGGGGCGAGGCCTACGAACGCACCTTCCCGGCCGACCTGCTGGTGCGTCACGCCCCGCGCCTGAGCCGGCTGCGCTCGCTGTTCGCCGCCGAGCTCACCTTCGAGCAGTGCGAGATCTCCTGGATCAAGCAGACCGACATCACCCCGCTGCTCGAGGCGTTCCCCCAGCTCGAACGGCTGTGGGTGCGCGGCGCCGACGGCCTCGAGCTCAAGCCGGTGCGTCACGAGTCCCTGCGCGAGCTGGTTCTCCAGTCGGGCGGCCTGCCGGTCGACGTGGTCCGTGCGGTCGGCGCGTCCGACTTCCCCGCCCTGACCCACCTCGAGCTGTGGCTGGGCGTCGACAACTACGGCGGCGACGCCCGCGCCGAAGATCTGGCCCCGATCCTCTCCGGCCGTTCCCTGCCCGCGCTCACCTCGCTGGCCGTGCGCAACGCCGAGATCGCCGACGAGGTGGCGGCCGCCCTGGCCGCCGCGCCGGTCGTGGCCCGGCTCGACAGTCTCGACCTGTCGATGGGCGCGCTCTCCGACGCGGGCGGCGAGGCTCTGCTGGCCGGTCAGCCGCTCACCCACCTGACGTCGCTCACCCTGGCCCACCACTTCCTCAGCGAAGAGCTCGCACAGCGCCTGGCCGAGGAGTTGCCCGGCGTCCGCGTCGACGTCTCCGACCGCCAGCAGGAGGAGGAGTGGGGCCGCTACACAGCGGTCGCGGAGTAATGCGCCTGGCGATCGTGGGCAACCCGGCCAACCGCCGGGTCGCCCTCTTCGCCGCCGCCGTGGCCCGCGCCGGCCTACCGGCCCCCACGGTCTACGCGTGGCGAGACATCCTCACCGGCGGCCCCGTGCCCACCCCCGACGAGACAGTCCGCATCGACTCCCCCGGCGAAGACCCCGAGGTAGACCACCTCCTCCGCGCCACCGCCGCCCAGGCGCAGCCATCCGAAGTAGACCGCCTTCCCCACATCACCGCCGCCCAGGAACACCGCAATCACGCGGCCCGGGCGTGGCCATCCGACATGCGTCACCTTCCCCACATCACCACCGCCCGACCGCAGCCCACCCACCCGTTGGGCGAGGTGGCTCAGGCGCGGCCGCATGAAATCGGCGGGGGTGCGGCGGCCTTTGCGGGGCTCGGGCTTGCGCTTGAACGGGTGGCGGCCGGCGGTGGGCGGCTTCTCAATCCGGTCGGCGACATCCTGACCATGAACGACAAGCGACGCTGTCATGGTCTGCTTGTGGAGGCGGGCATTCCGGTTCCGCCCGCACTGCCACCGGTGACGAGTTTCGCGGAGTTGCGGGCGGCCATGGCGGCGTACGGCTGGGCCCGGGTCTTTGTGAAACCCGCCCACGGATCCTCGGCCTCGGGTGTCGTGGCGCTCGCCGTCTCCGGGCGCCGCATCCTGGCGACGACTTCGGTCGAGATCGGTGCCGACGGGCGTCTTTACAACAACTTGCGCGTACGGCGTTACGAGGACGAACCCACCATCGCTGGCATCGTCGACCGTCTCGCACCCGACGGCCTGCACGTGGAACGCTGGTTCCCCAAGGCCGGCCTGGGCGACCGCGTCCTCGACCTGCGGGTGGTCGTGATCGCGGGCGAGCCCTCCCACATCGTCGCCCGCACGAGCCGCACCCCACTGACCAACCTCCACCTGGGCAACGCCCGGGGCGACGTGGCCGCGGTCCGGGCCGCCGCCGGTCCCACCGCCTGGAACCAGGCCATGCAGACGTGCGTGGCGGTCGCACGCTGCTTTCCGCGCAGCCTGCACGTCGGCGTCGACCTGATGTTCCGCGCGGGTTGGCGCACCCACGCCGTGGCCGAGGTCAACGCGTTCGGCGACCTGCTCCCCGGCGTCCTGGCCACCCGACCGGCCGGCGGCGAGCCCCTGCGCGGGCCGGGACGGGACGGGCTCGACACGTACGGCGCGCAGATCGAGGCCCTCCTGGACGGGCGCTACGACAGCTGGACCGGCGCGTGCGTGAGCTGATCGGCAGCCACGATCTGCTTCTCGTGACGCTCGATACCTTGCGCTACGACGTAGCGGTGTCCGAACTGGAGGGTGGCCGCACGCCGACGCTGGCGAAACACCTTCCGGGCGGGCAGTGGGAGAAAAGGCACACGCCGGCGTCCTTCACCTATGCCGCGCACCACGCGTTCTTCGCCGGGTTTCTGCCGACGCCGGTGACGCCGGGCCCGCACGAGCGGATGTTCGCGGCGCGCTTCGGGGGCAGCGAGACGAGCGGACCCACGACGTACGTCTTCGAGGCCGCCGACCTGCCGAGCGGGCTCGCCGAAGCCGGCTATCACACGGTCTGCCTCGGTGGTGTCGGGTTCTTCAACCCGCAGACGCCGCTCGGGCGGGTGCTGCCGGGCCTCTTCGCCGAGGCTCATTGGGAGCGCGAGTTCGGCGTGACCGCCCCCGACGGCCTCGGCGCGCAGATCGCCCGGCTCGAGACGGTCGTCGCGGCCCTGCCGCCGGAACGGCCGCTGTTCACGTTTGTCAACGTGGCCGCCCTGCACCAGCCCAACAAGCACTACCTTCGGGGCGCCTCCGAAGACAGCCTCACCAGCCACGCCGCCGCGCTGGCCTATGTGGACAGCCGCTTGCAAGGCCTCTTCGACCTGGTCACGAGCCGCGGCCGCCCCTGCCAGGTCATCATCTGCTCCGACCACGGAACCCTCTACGGCGAGGACGGCCACACCGGGCACCGAGTCGCCCACGAGGCAGTCTGGACGGTCCCGTACGCCCAGTTCGTCCTGGAGGCCCGCGCGACCCCCACACCCCGCGACGCCCGCGCGACCCCCACACCCCGCGACGCCCGCGCGACCCCCACGCTTCCCGAAGCCGAAGAGACTGCCCGCAGGACGAACCCGGGAACACGATGAAACTCGACGAATCGCCCTACCAGGGCTACCTCTACGCCTACCCGCACAAGACCGCCTACCGACGGCTGGAACCGCGGCGGGCGCTCAGCGACGTGTGGGCGCGGGAACGACAGGATGCGCTCTTCGGCTACGTGCATCTGCCGTTCTGCGAGATGCGCTGCGGGTTCTGCAACCTGTTCACCCGGGCCAATCCGCCCGCCGAGCAGGTGACCGCCTATCTGGCCCAGCTTCGCCGCCAAGCGGTCGCGGTGCGGGAGTCCCTCGCCACCGACGCCACCTTCGCCCAGCTAGCGATCGGCGGCGGCACACCGACCTACCTGACCGCGCCGGAGCTGGCGGAGCTGTTCGCGATCGTCGGGGCGGCGTTCGGGGTCGGGACACTGCCGATGTCGGTCGAGACATCACCGGCGACCGCGACGGCCGACCGGCTGGCGGTGCTGGCCGCGCACGGCACGACCCGGATCAGCATGGGGATCCAGAGCTTTCTCGACGCCGAGGCGCACGCGGCCGGGCGCCCACAACGGCTCGCCGATGTGCTCGGGGCGCTCGAGACCATCCGTACGGCGGAAATCCCCGTGCTCAATGTCGACCTGATCTACGGCATCGACGGGCAGACGGCCGCGACCTGGCAGCATTCGCTGGACGAGGCGCTGAAGTGGAGTCCGGAGGAGTTGTATCTCTATCCGCTCTATGTGCGGCCGCTCACCGGGCTGGGCCGGCGCGCGCACGGCCGGGACGGCTGGGACGCCCAGCGACAGGACTTGTATCGGCAGGCGGTCGAGGTGCTGACCGCGGCGGGGTACGAGCAGCGGTCGATGCGGCAGTTCCGCCGAGCCGGCGCCCCGGTGATCGACGGGCCGGACTACTGCTGCCAGGACGACGGCATGGTCGGGCTGGGCTGCGGGGCCCGGTCGTACACGACGTCACTGCACTACTCGTTCGACTACGCGGTCGGCGTCTCCGAGGTGCGAGCGGTGATCGACGACTATCTGGCCCGGCCCGAGGAGGACTTTCGGTACGCCGGGATCGGCTTCGACCTCGACGGCACGGAACAGCGGCGGCGGTGGTTGCTCAAGTCGATCCTGCGCTGCGAGGGCGTCGACGCGGTGGCCTACCGGGAGCGTTTCGGCGGCTCCCACACCGACGACTTTCCGCAGCTGGGCGAACTGGTCGAGCGGGGCTGGCTGAGCGACGACCGGTGCACGCTGACCGCCGCCGGGCTGGCGCAGTCCGACGCCATCGGGCCGTGGCTGGTCTCCGGGCCGGTCCGCGAGGCGATGGGGGCGTACGTCCCACGATGACCGACGACCTGTACGTGCTCTATCGGGGGCCGCTGGCGAGCTGCAACTACGACTGCCCGTACTGCCCGTTCGCCAAGCGGGTCGACCCGCCCGAGCTGCTGCGCGCCGACAAGGCCGACCTGCTGCGCTTCGCCGCGTGGGTCGAGGCCACGGACGACCGCCGGCTGTCGGTGCTGTTCACGCCGTGGGGCGAGGGCCTGACGCGCAGCTGGTACCGCGAGACGATCGCGCGGCTGTCCCACCTGCCGCACGTCGCCCGGGTGGCGATCCAGACCAATCTTGCCGTACGGGTGGACTGGCTCTCCACAGCGGACACCCGAGTGGCGGCGTTGTGGGCGACCTACCACCCGGGCCAGGTGACCCGCGACCGCTTCCTGGCCCGCTGCCGGCAGCTCGACGATCTGGGCGTGCGCTACTCGGTCGGCGTGGTCGGCCTGCCCGAGCACTACGACGAGGCGGTGGCCCTGCGGGCCGCGCTTCCACCCTCGGTCTACCTCTGGATCAACGCCGCCGAGGGCCACGTCTACACGGCCGCCGAGGAGGCCCGGTGGACGGCCGTGGACCCCCGGTTCGGCGACAGCGTGCGGCCGCACCGATCGCTGGGCCTGCCCTGTCACGCGGGCGAGACCGCGATCTCGGTGCTGGGCGACGGCACCGTACGCCGTTGCCACTTCATCCCCACCCCGCTGGGCAACCTGTACGACGGTTCGTGGCGCACCGCCCTACGTCCCCGCCCGTGCACGAACACCCTGTGCGACTGCCACATCGGCTACGTCCACCTGAAGCCGCTGGCCCTGCGCGACGTCTACACCGAGGGCTTGCTGGAACGCATCCCCGCCACCTGGCCCGCAACCTAGCGCCGGGCCGTTCGTCGGTGTGACCGTGCCGCCGCCCCACCCCCGCACGGTCCGAATCGATTAGCGTCGTTATCCACAATCCTCGTTTGTCCACAGCCGATGCCTCCCACCCCCGCAGAGATCGCCTTTTCCCGCCACACTTATGGCCGAGGGCGGGGGTCCCACGGTAAGGGCGGGTCATGGGTAGGAGTCAGTAGCAGCCGATCTTGGTTGCGGCGCGCAGTGCTCCCACGCGGGGACATGCCACGAGGCACCGCACGCGGCGTCCTCACGCTGGGCCGGAGACACGAACCACCGCATACGGCAGTCCCGCGCTCAGACGCGACACGAACCACCGCACACAGCAATCCCCCGCTCAGACGCGACACGAACCACCACGCAGCGAGCCCGGGCTGAGAGACACCACGCCACGAGCCACCGCACGCGGCTTTCCCAGGCTTGGGCAAGACACGAGCCGCCGCACCCGACATCCCCGCGCTCAGACGCGAAACGAACCCCGCGCAGCGAGCCAGCGCTGAAGCAGGGAACCAGTTCCCGCGCACCGAACCCGCTGTGGGATGGGCGACGAGCGGGAACACCCGGCCTAGGTCTGCACCAGCGGGTGGTATTCGTCGGCGGTCAGGCCGAACGTCCAGGCCACGCCCTCGCGGGCCGTACGCGTGGTGGGTGGCACGCGCAGCCAGTAGACGCGGCTTGTGCCGTCGGGCTCGGGGGTTGCGTTGACGACCTCGACCATCACCAGCGGTTCGTCGCCGGGGAGGGCCAGGAACCACAGTGTGCCGGTCTCGTCCTGGTGCATGGCCCGGGCGCCGGCCTCGCGCAGGTAGCGGTCGTAACCGAAGTGTTCCAGCATCACCCGGCGCAGTTCGGCGTTCGACTCGGCGCCGATGCGTTCGGCCGTGAGCGACGGCAGCTCGGCCGCCAGTTCGGTCGGGATGGGCATGCCGCGCCACGCCCACAGCGCATAACCGTCGGGGAACTCCATGGCCGGGCCCTCGCCGCGGTGCAGGCGGCCGACGTTGTCGCGGGCCAGCCGGGACGGGCGCTCGGTGAGGATCGCCCAGCGTGAACCGGCCCACCACCAGCCACAGTGGCGGGCCACGGCGGCGAGCCCGCCCAAGCCGTCCATCAGCCCGGCCCCGGGCCGCAGCTTGTCGGCCGCCTCGAACGTCGACAGCCAGACGCCGTCGTGCTGCCCGTAGATCGCGTCGAGCAGCCGCGAACGCGCGGCCCGGCCCAGGCCGCCCGGCAACTCGGCGAGCAGGTCTTCGCCCAGGCGCAGCCGGAGACGACCGGCCACCCGGTCCATCACCAGCCCCCACGAGCGCCGCCCGGCCGCGGCGCCCAGCTGCGCCCAACCCTCGGGTCCGAGCACCCCGGCGGCCCGCTCACGAGCGGCCGCCCACGGCTCGGTGCGCACCTGACGACGTACGGAAACCCAGCCCGGAGCAGCCACGGACCCACGCGCCTCGGAAGAGGCCGACGAGCGCGACCCGGAAAGAGCCAAGGAGTCGCGCAGGCGGAAAATCCAGTCGGGCCCCTCAGGAGCGGCCCCGCCCAGCAACGCGGCCGCCACCGCGCCGGCCCGGGGAGAACCCAGCCAGAACACCCGCTCGGGCTCAGGCAACCCGGCCTGCCGATAGGCCGAGCGCACCCCGGCCTCGGCCGCGGCCCGGTCGGCGGGCGCCGTCTCGAGCGCCGCGGCCAGCCACTGATCTTCGACGGCTGCGGCCGCCGTTTCCTGCTCGTCGGTGAGTCGCATGACGCCGCCTCTCAGTCCGCGACCGGGCGGAACGAACCGGGCACGTATTCGCGCTGGCGGACCACGCGGTAGTGCCCGGCCGGCAGCGAGATCGGCCCGTGCTCCTCGTGGGTGACCCGGCCGTAGGACGGCACGTCGAGAAACATGCTCTCGGGATCGTCGACGTCGGCCAGCAGCCGCAGCCCGGGACCGCCGATCACGTGGGCGTGACCGGTCGCCTCCCCGCGGGCCAGCACCATCCGCCCACGGCGGTCACGCGGCACGGCCGAGCAGACCGGCACCGAAGCCACCGGCACGATCAACACGTCTCCCTGGCGATACATCGACTCACCTCGAAAACGACGACAACCCCAACGACGGCGGAACGGTACCGCGCCCGTACGACAAAACCGCGGCTACCATCGATGACTGTCCGTAGACAGACAGTCACTCTCGGGATGGAGACCGCCGTGAGATCCCGTTTCGAGATCGACGTCGACGGCCGGGTCCTCGCGGTCGAGGTGTCCGGCGCCCCCGACGGCGCCCCGGTCTTCCTGCTGCACGGCACCCCGGGTTCGCGCGGCGGCCCCAAACCCCGCAACAGCCTGCTCTACCGCCAGGGCATCCGGCTCATCAGCTACGACCGCCCCGGGTACGGCGGCTCCACCCGCCTGCCCGGCCGCCGCGTGGCCGACGCCGCCCGTGACGTCAACGCCGTCGCCGACCATCTCGGGGTCGAACGGTTCGCCGTCGTCGGCCGCTCCGGCGGCGGCCCGCACGCGCTGGCCTGCGCCTCACTGCTGCCGCACCGGGTCGAACGTGCGGCCGTCCTGGTCGGTCTCGCGCCCTCGGACGCCGACGACCTCGACTGGTACGGCGGCATGTCCGAGACCAACGCCCGCAAGCACTCGGCCGCCGACCGGGGCGCCGAGGAGCTGATGCAGGAGATGCGCGCCCTCGTGGAGCAGACCGCGGCCGACCCGGAGAGCCTCATCGAGGAGCTGCGCACCCAGATGTCGGGGCCGGACCTGCGGTTCATGCAGAGCGTCATGTACCGCCGCCTGCTCGTGGCCAGTTACGCCGACGCGCTGCGCCTGGGCCCGTACGGCTGGGTCGACGACGTGCTCGCGTTCCGCGGCGACTGGGGGTTCGCGCTCGACACCATCGTGCCGCCGGTCCGGCTCTGGCACGGCGCCCACGACACGTTCTCGCCGGCCAGCCACAGCCGCTGGCTGGCCGAGCGGATCCCCCGGGCCGAGGTCGTCGTGCAGCACGGCGCGGCCCATTTCGCGGCCATGGAGGTGCTGCCGCGGATGCTGGCCTGGCTCACGACGGCCTGAGGTCGGGCCCGGTCACCTCCTTCTCCACGGCCTCGCAGAGCTCGAGCAGCCGGTCGATACCGCGCAGGTGCTCGATCGCGGCGTCGCGCAACCGGTTGGCCCGGGTCACGTTGCGCACGGTCACGGCCGGCCGCGTACGGAAAAGCTCGTGCGCGGTCGCCATGATCTGCCGCTGATGCGCGAGCGCGGACTCCAGGTCGATCCACAGCCGGGCGAAGTCGGCCGACTCGTCGATCGGGTCGCCGTTGCGGTCCCGCTCGTCCAGCAGGTTCTGCAGGTGGGTGCCGAGGATCCGCAGCCGCGCCATGATGTGCTCGTAGAACAGCCACTGCTGGGAGTCGGTCTGCGCGTGGATCGTGCGGGCGGCCTCGTTGGCCAGATGCACGTCGGCCAGCGCGCCGTTCTCGGCCTTGACCGCCCGGGCGAAGTCGTTGGTGCTGGCCGACACCTCCTGCTCGACGTCCTGGATGCGGCCCACAGTGTCCCGCACGGCCACGGCCATCTGCTTGCGCAGCGCGCCGTAACGCCGGTCCAGCCGCACCCGGTCGATCTCCTTGACCTGATACTCGGCGAGCCGGCCGATGATGACCAGCGCCACCGGCAGGGCGACCATGCTGCACACGATCTCGGCGATGATGTTCGAGGTGAACTGCAGGCCACCCCACCAGTTCCGGGTGTCGGCCACGACCGCGAGCACGACGCTGACAAAACCGATTCCCCATACCCAGTACGCGAACCGGCGCAGCACCGGAGGGGCGGTGCGCCACGCCGAGACGACCAGCGAGGGCACCGTCACGCGGGATTCGGGCATCAGGGGCCGTCCTAGAACTGGTGGGGGTCGATCATGCGGAAGAGGTAGCTGCGGTTCTCCAGCCCGGCGATGATCGGGTGCTCGTCGCCGAGGCGGGTGGCGGTCCGCGCGCGCAGGGCGGCGACGCGGTCACCGGCCGTACGGTCGCCGAGCATGCCCTCGATGAACGCGAGGTTGGCCTCGAAGCGCAGCATGTTGGGGTGTTCCGCGCCGAGCACCCGGCGCGTGTTCTGGGCGATCGCGAGCAGGCTCTCCCGCGCGCGCCGCAGGTTCTCCTCGCCGCCGTTCACGTCGAGCGGCTCGGTCCGGCAGATCACCAGGTTCATCTGCGACGACAGCGAGTAAGGGTGGTCCGGTCCGAGCACCTCGGTCAGGCTCTCGGCGGCGAGCGCGATCAGGGCCTGCGCCGAATCGAACCGGGCACAGGTCCGCTCGGCGATGGCGAGGTCGTTCATGCAGACCAGCGCGTACGGGTGCCGCGCCCCGAGCCGTTCGCGATAGAACTTGAGGATGCCGCGCAACTCCCCCGCGGCCCGCTCGGCGTCACCCGACATCAGCACGCTCAGGGCGAAGCTGAGCCGGCACTGCACCGTGTCGGGGCTGTCCGGGCCGGTCAGTTCGGCCAGCCGCAGGTAGGCGTCCTGGTGCAACCGGACGGCCTCGTCGACCCGCCCCAGGCTGCGCAGCGAGACCGCGTAGTTGGCCTGGGTGGTCAGCGTCGCCCGGGTGTCCGGCCCGCGCACCTCGATGTGGTCGCGCAGCACCTGTTCGAGCAGCGCCGCCGACCGGCTGAAGTCTCCGGTGTCCCGCCAGTCGCGGGCCAGGCAGGCCGAGCTGGCCAGGGTGTAGATGTGCGTCTCGCCGTTCAGTTCGCGCCGCCGCGCCACCACCTGCTCGTCGTGCTCGGCGGCGAGCCGGAACTGCCCCATGAGCCGGTAGGAGACGGCCAGGTTGTTGCGGGCGTTGAGGGTGCGCGAGTATTCCTCGCCGTACTCCTCGCGCCAGGCGTTGTACGTCTCGATGTCCAGCTCGAGGGCTTCCGGATAGCGGCCCAGCCCGCGCAGGTCGGCCGCGTAGCCGCCGCGGGTCATCAGGATGTGCGCGTGGTTGGCCGGCAGGAGCTGCTGCTGTTCGTCCAGCACCTGTTCGTCGACCTGGCGGGACAGTTCGAACTCGCCCTGGTCGCGGATCAGGTTGGCCATGTTGAACCGCAGATGGAGCAGCTGCCGGTGCAGAACCCGGGCCTGCTCGGCGTCGGTCAGATCGGCGAGCTGGGCCGACCAGACCTCGCTGGTGCGTTCGGCCCGCTCACGCCCGACGGCCGCGTCGCCACGCATGTAGTAGTAACGGACGCGGTCGATCAGCAGCTGACGCACCGACTCGTCGGCGCTGTGCACCGCGCCGGAGGCGTCGAGGTGCGGCCAGAGCTGCCGGAACCGGGGCCAGTGCTCCTGGGCCTCGATCTCGGCGTCGGGCCGGGCCTTGGCCAGCACCTGGTGCACCTGCAGGCGGGCCTCGGCCAGTTCGGCGTCGGTCATCCGGTCGCGGACGACATTCTGCACGACCCGGTGGATGAGGATCTGGCCGCCGCGGTCACCCTGACCGGCCGAGGCCGGGCGCGGGTCGAGGCGCAGCAGGGCGAGCCGGTTGATCTGCTGCACCAGAGCGCCGCGCAGCAGCCGTTCGGACAGGGCCGGGTTGTACGGCTTGAGGTATTGCGCCATCTGGTCGCTGTAGACCAGGTCGAGGGAGATCTCCGGGGCCATCACGCTGCACAGCTGGAACATCCGGTAGGCGGCCGGGTCGCGGTCGCGCAGCCGGTTGAGCGAGAGGTCCCAGGTGCGCGCGATCGACCGGTCGGTGGCCTCGAGGACGGCGGTCGGGCCCTCCTGCCGGATCAGGCGCAGGTATTCCTCGACCTCGGTGCCGGTCTCGGCCAGCCAGGCGCCGGCCGCCGCCACCGCGATCGGCAGGTCGGCCAGCTGCTCGGCGATCAGGTCGGCCTCGGGGCGGGTCAACGTGGACACCCGCTGCACCAGGTGGTCGATGCTCTCGTCGCGGGTGAACACGTCGACCTGCAGCGGCTGCGTCTGCTCACCCCACGACAGGTTCCGCGAGGTGATGAGCACGTGCCCCGGCCCGTACGGGATGTAGTTGCGCACGGTCTCGGGCTCGTCGGCGTTGTCGAAGATCATCAGCCAGCGGCGCTTGTCCCGGCTGAGGTCCTGCACGACCGCGCGCACGTACTCCGGCCCGGAGAGCTCGGTCGTGACGTGCAACGGAACGCCGAGGTCGCGCAGGGAGCTCTCCAGGCTCTCGTCGGTCGCCGCGTTCAACCAGGCCACCACGTCGTACGCGGTGCGGTAGCGATGGGCGTACTCGATCGCCATCTGGGTCTTGCCGACGCCGCCCATGCCCTGCAACGCGATCTGCTTGGTCTCGGCCAGCACCACGGCCGCGCCCCCGCGCAACTGCTCGCGGAGCCGCCGCAGCCCCGCCTCGCGGCCGGTGAAGCGGGCGTTGCGGGCCGGCAGGTTCACCACCAGGTCGGGCTCGCTGCCGGGGAAACGGGGCGCGCCCGAGAGCAGGGCGTCGGTGTCGGCGATCGGCCGCCCGACCAGGTCGAGGATGCGTTCGGCGGCGATCGCGGCGCCCACCCCGGCGATGTCGGCGGCGTTGGCCGGGGCGATCCGCTGCCAGCGGGGCACGTCGGCGGTGTAGATCGCCCGCAGGTCGGGATCTTCCGGACCGGCGGTGCCGGCGTCGGCCCGCGAGATGATTTTCAGGCGCTGAGCGTTCCCCGCCGGCGCGTCGCCGTCCGGCCCGGTTCCCACCCGTACGACCCGGAACCCGGCCGCCACCAGCAGGTGCTCGACCCACTCGTGCCAGACGTGGTCGACCCCGGTGCCCGAGAGCAGCACCACGTCGGCCTCGGAGAACGGTTTGCGCTCGAAGCGGGCACTGATCTGGGCCCGCACGGCCGCGGCCATCGGCGGCAGCGCATCGACCGCGCCCTCGGTGATGTGGCCGACCAGGGCCTCGTACGCGCTGAGCAACGTCCCGCTGCTGCCGGGCACGTCACAGAACGCGGCCAGGGTTTCCTCGTACGCGTAATACGCCTGATAGGGGACCTGGACGCCGAGCCAGTAGGCCGTCCGGTCGCTCTCGCTGAGCCCGCCCGGCAGCCCCGGGAACTGTCGCATGGCGACGGTGCGCCCGATGTCGGCCTTGCGCTTCTCGGCCGGGTCGACCCGCATCGGCACCGGCAGCACCCGGATCTCGCGACGGCTCAGCAGCTGCCGGGCCATCTGGGCGGCGCCGTCGATGCCCTGCTCGCTGAGCGTGAAGCAGTCGACCAGAACGTCCGGCAGGTGACCGGTGCAGATGCCGGCGATGTCGCTGTGCCCGGTCCGGCTGTCGATCAGCGTGTAGTCGTAGTGCTCCTTCATGTCGGCCCGCATGGCGTCGAAGAACCGCCCGCCGTCCTGGTGCGCGTAGAAGTCGTCCCAGTTCACCTCGGTCAGAGCGCCCGCGTACTCGTGGTTCTGCTGGCCGGCTGAGAGGTAGTCGAGGGTGCCGCCGCCGGGGAACTCCCAGTCCAGCGAGAACGCGTGCCGTCGGACCGAGGCCGAGCGCCCGATCCGGCCCGGGGTCCAGTCGGCCCGGGTGGTCTCCCACTCGTACTGGCGGATCATGTCGATCACCCCGCGGGTGCTGGCCAGCACGCCCTGGTCGACGAACGGGGTGAAGAACCGGTGCAGGCCGGGCGATTCGAGGTCCCAGTCGACGGCCAGCACGCGGTGGCCGTTGGCGGCCAGGATCCAGGCCACGTTGGCCAGCGCCATCGTGCGGCCGGTGCCGCCCTTGTAGGAGTAGAACGTGATGACCTGTCCCATGCGGACTCCTCACCCCCCGTCGCGCCGGGCCAGCCGCAGATAGTTGTTGCGGGCCCGGTGGATCGCCTCGTCGATCACCCGGCCGAACTCGGGTGCGTTGCGGGCCAGCCGCACCCCGTCCGGCGCGAGCATGCGGGCCTCGTCGGTCAGGGCCCGTACGGCCTCGGCCTCGTGCTCCTCGGAATCACGGCCGATCACCAGCACCACCGAGATCCACGCCGGCAGCCGCTCGAACAGGCGCTTGATCTTCTGCCGCGCGACCGGTTCGTCGAGGGCGATCGGGTCGAGCAGGACGACACCGGCCGCCCGCGGCACCCCACCGGCCGGAATCGCCGGCGCGGTCAGATAGTCGACGAGCTCGGGCAGCAGGATGAGCCGCTGGGCGGCGCGGCGGGCCCAGTCGCCCAGCACGCCCGGCTCGGGCCCGAACGGCGCCCACTCGGCCCCGGCGCCGGGACGCCGCACCAGATAGACGATGAAGCGGGCCTCGGGAGCGCCCGGCTCCTGTGTGGGCTCACCCCGGGTCCACTCCGGAGCCTGGTCCGGGTTCTGCGCGGCGTGCACGATCCGCTCGGCCAGCAGCTGGACGAGCTGGCGCAGTTCGACCGCGTACGCGTTGAGCCGGCACAGCGCCGCCATCCCGCAGTCGGCGTATTCCTGCACCGAGTTGCCCAGCGACCGGGCCTGGGCCAGCCCGCCGACGGTGCGCGCGGGCACATAGGTGTCCCAGAGCACCGGATGCACGAACGGCAGCTCGCCCGGTTCGGCCCGGCGGTAGAGGTGGTCGCTGAAGTCGGGCGGCGGGTCGTGCAGGAACTCGCGGGTGTAGAGCGGCACCAGCACGCGGACCCCGGGAGGGGAACCGGCCAGGGCCAGCCGGGCCTCGCCCTCGGTGGCGAAGAAGAGCGAACCGGGACGCAGGCCGGGCACCGGTTCGGCGCGGCTGCGCACCTCTTCGTCGAGACGGCGATAGAAGCGCTCGACCCATTGATTGGGAAACGGGGTCCGCGCGTGGATCAAGGAAAAGTAGAGGTCGGGTCGGTTCACGACCAGAACCCGATCAATGCACGGAGGGCAGGTCGGATTCCCTCAACGCGCACGTCGACTCCCCGGGCTAGGGCGATTCTGCTGCGATCCCGGATCCAGCGTAATGGGCCCGTACCACTCTGTCATCGTCCACTTTCGCGGCGGACGACCGTCGATTCGTCCGGAACCATTCGGTGGCCCGGTCCACCGCCTCGACCATGGGAAACACGTGTACGGCGGCGGCGCCGACCCGGCCCGGAACCGCCCACGGACGGGTCAGAAGATCCTTTCCGGCCTGCTCGAAATCGGTGTCGTCCAGCGCCGGAGCATCGAATTCCTCGCGCCGGCGACGACCGTTGTCGGCGACGAAGCAGGAATATCTCATGATCCTCGGCTCGAGACGGTACTCGGCGAGATGCAGCGCGGTGCACTTGTCCATTCCCACACCGAGCAGCAGAATCGTCGCCCGCCGGCGGTAGAGCGCACCCAGAGGTGATCTCTCACCGAGGTGACAACGCAGATCATGAATGCGGACGACGTCGGCCGCCGCCGGGCCGAGCGCGGCGAACGAGGTCTGCGGATGCCGGCTGCGGCGGGCGTCCGGGTGCCGGCGGACCTCCTCGGCGAGCGTCCCCACGCCGTACGACGCGGTGGTGGCCGGGTCGAAGCCGGGCATCGCGGCCTCGTAGCGCGTCCGCTGCTCGACCGTCATACCCGACGTGGCGGCGCGATAGACCGGGCTCGTCAGCGAGTTGTCCGGCGTCAGGGCCGGAACGACGACCGTGCCGGCCGGACCGATCACCTCGCGCAGAGCGGCCAGCAGCGTGGCTGCCCCGCCGTCGATCCACCCGACGCGGCGCATCGCGCAGTGCACCAGAACCGTGCCGCCCGCGGGCAGGTCGAGGCCGGCCAGGTCGGCGACGAGCGCGTCGCGGCCGATCACGACTCCCAGCCCTCCACCGTGGCCGCCATGGTGTCGACGAACTCGGCCCCGAGCGGGGTGAGAGCGTCGGTGCCCCGCAGCGCGGCGATCGCGTCGGTCGTCCAACGGAGATATTTCGCATACGACTGGTCGTTGCCGTCTCGCACCCGCCAGACGTCGGCGACGGCCGCGTGCGCGTAGACGCCCTGCAGAGCCGCCTCGACCGGGCGTGGATCCGGCCGCCAGCCCACCATGACCGTCGCCTCCGACCGTGCGTCGTAGAGGTCGCAGAGGTCGAGCAGCGCCCCCAGCTTGGCGTGCTGGAACTCGTGGACCAGCAGCACGGCCAGGTCTTCGGGGCCGGTCAGGGCGGCCGCGAGCGAGCCGAACGCGTCGCGGGCGGTGGACGCGCGCTGGGCTCCGGACGGGTCCGGCCGCAGCGGCACAACGACCTGCAGGCCCGTACGCAGGGCGGGGGCGTAACCCGGCACCTCGGCCCGGATCCACCGCCAGGCCTCGGTCAGCGCCGACCGCCAGGCCCGTTCGGCCGCGGCGTCGAGCCGGCCGGCCGGAGTCCAGCGGTGACAGTCGCGAGCGGGATCGCCGTCCTCGAGCCGGACACCCCAGTCGTCGAGGGGCACCCACCGCGCGGGTTGCCAGGCGGCGTCGGCGGCCGGGTGGGCGAGGTCGGCCGTGATCGTGCCCTCCGGACCGGCGACCCACAGCTTGCCCTGTTCGGCCGTGAGCCGGGCCGGGCCGTTGACGCCGGGCGGGCCGTGGAGGGTGCCGACCGTGGGCAGGGTGACGACACCGTCGGCGATCTCGACGTCGACCTCGACCGGGGTCCCGGCCCGCACGGCGGCCGCGGCGGCCAGCGACCCCAGGTAGGAGAGCGTGGCCGGGCCGCTTCCGGGTCGCAACTGGTCGACCGCCCACGACCGCACATAGGGGTGGGCGAGCACCGCCCGTATGGAATCGGGGTGGTCCGCCTCGAGATCGGTGAGCGTCCGCCAGGCCGGGGTCGCGCCGTGCTGGTCGATCGTCGCGTAGAGCAGGGCCCGGGTGATGGACCGCTGCTGCTCCACCAGCCAGCCGATGGTCCGCTCGTCGCCGAAACCGGAGGCGATCCGGGCGACGAGGTCGGTGGGCACCGCACCGGAAGCCTCGGACTGGGTGGTCGCGTGCATCGTGGTCTCCTCGTTGCTCCGGTCGATCAGAGCACGCAGGTCGGCACAGTAGACGGACGGATTGTCGAAGCCGTGGCCGCTGCGGTATCGGTGGGCGTAGAGGCCGCCTCCGCACTGCCGCACCACCGGGCACTCACGGCAGATGGCGCTCAGGCCGCGCACGCCGGTCTGCCGGACGGCGACCGCGTCGAGCCGGGAGACGTCGTCGACCGGGTGGGTCAGCACGCTCAACCCGGTGGCGGGAGCTCCGTCGTACGCGGTCTTGAGCGAATCGGCCTGCTCGTACCGGCCGTCGGTCTCGATCACCACCACGTCGACCGTGTCGGCGCCCAGCTGTTCGCTGCCGCTGGGCCCGCCCTCGGCGGTGGAGCGCAGACCCTCGAAGAGCCGCACCCGCACCGGACGACCGTCGGCCAGCCACCGCCGATGGATGGTGGAGAGCCAGGTCGCGTACGGCGTGGGGTCGTCACCGGGCCGCAGCGGCGGGTCGTCCCATGTGGCGTGCGGAAGCAGGAAGTCGATGCGCGGCGGCTGCTCGGCCAGCAGCGCCTCGTAGACCCGCTCGGGGTCGTTGCGCACGTCGATCGTGCAGAGCAGGCCGGCGTAGAGCTCCCGGTAGGGCCGCGACCGGAGCAGAGCCAGAGCCGCCCGTACGTGGTCGAAGCTGCCGGAGCCGTTGGCGAAGCGCCGATGGAGGTCGTTGGCGGCACGGTCACCGTCGAGCGAGACGCCGACCCGCACGCCGTGCCGCAGGAGCACGTCGCACATCTCGGGCCGGAGCCGGACGCCGTTGGTCTGCAAGGTGAGCTCGAGACGGGTGACGGCCTCGACGGGGCCGCGGATCTCGGTGAGGTAGTCGTCCATCCGCTGCGGGCCGAGCAACAGGGGCTCGCCGCCGTGCACGATCACCCGCACCAGCGGCAGGGCGTGCGCGACGGCGTGCTCGGCGATCCGGCGGACCGCGGCCCGCAGCACGTCCCTCGACATGGCCCGCGGTTTGGTCCGCCAGCTCTGGTCGGCGTGCTCATAGACGTAGCAGTGGTCGCAGGAGAGGTCGCAGCGGCCGTGGACCTTGAGGACGAACTGGCTCAGCGGGTGCGGGACACCACCCGCCGAGACCGGCATGTCAGTGCGCGGACTGGAAGGCCGCGACGTCCAGTCGTCGCAGCAGCGTCTCCTTGTCGACGATCCGTCGCACCACGCGGGCGGCCTGCTCGGCCCGGATGTCCCGCAACGGAGTCGAACCGATCGCGGCCAGGGGCTCGGCGAGCGTCTCCGTTGTCGCGTTCACGGTCTTCACGGTGTCTCCAGGATCGTTCAAAAGTATCGAGCTCGCGGCCGGCCGCTGCGAGTCCTAACGAGTGACGCCACGGGCGAGACTCGTGTAAAAGATGCTGTTTTGTCCGGTTTCAGGGCACTCGGAAGCGCAACGCCCCGTTCGCGCTAAGCATCGCACAGGGCTCCCACCGCCCGGACGCCTTCCAATGCCGCCGAATCGTAGTGTCGATAGCGGTCCAGGGGAATGGCTCATCCAAGATCCGCGAGCACACGGCCGCGCCGGCGACGAAGTGGACAAACTCGGCGCCATCCGCGGGCGCTCCCGCACCGTATCGTTGGCCGATGGTCAGCAACCTCGATGCGGTCCAGGACGAACTGGCGGCCAGCGGATTTCCGCCGCTGGCCAACAAGCTGGCCGGGAGGGGTTTCCGGGCCCGGATCGCCACGCGCGACCTCGGCCCGCTGCGGCTGGTCTCCCTGGCCACACCCGAGAGCGCCTGCGTCGGCCGCGAGCGCGACGCCCGCGACGGCGAGAATCTGGCGGTCAAGGTGATGACGCGGGGCCGGACCCGGATCGGGCAGGGCCGCGGCGAGGCCGAGCTCGGGCCGGCCGACCTGGTGCTGCTCGACCCCACCCGAGGGGTGCGGTTCGAGAGCACCGCCTCGGCGCACGTCACCATCCTGGTTCCGCGCCGCGAACTGAGAATCCGCCCCGCCCAGGTCGACCGGCTCATCGGCGTACGCATCGACGGCAACAACGGTCCGGGCGCTCTCGTCTCCGCGCTGGCCCGCGAATCGGCCCGGTCGGTGACCGGGTTCCGCGCCGGTGACGCGCTGCGGTCGGCGGCGGCCGTCGTCGAGCTGATCTCGGTCGCGCTCGAGGCCCGGCTGGGCGACAACCGGCCCGGCCCGGACGAGCGGCTGCGCGACCGGATCACCGGCTACATCGAGGCCCGGCTGGCCGACCCCGGTCTTTCCCCGCCCGGCATCGCCGCCGCCCACCACATCTCCGTACGCCGCCTGCACAAGCTCTTCGAGGACCAGCCGCTCACGGTCGCGGCCCTGATCCGCCGTCGCCGCCTGGAACACTGCCGGGCCGAGCTGGCCGGAAGCGGACGGACGATCACGGCCGTGGCCGCCCGCTGGGGATTCGCCGATCCCACACATTTCAGCAAGCTGTTCAAGGCGACGTACGGCTACACCGCCCGCGCACTCGTGACCAGCAACAGTGCACGGACGACCAAGACGCTCACGGCCCCGCCGGAACAGGATGGTGGTCGTCAACAAACGCGATAGCGGGGAGAAACCCATGGCGCAGGTATCCATCGTCCGTCCCGGCGAGGGCGAGATCCTGGAGAGCGGCCCGGCGCAGATCCGGATCCTGGAGAACGGCGAACACACCGAGCACCGCCTGGGATTCGCCGAGATCACCATCCCGCCGGGCTTCCCGAGCCCGCTGCAGCACCGCCACGCCCAGCACGACGAGGGCTTCTACGTGCTCCGGGGAACCTTGCGCTTCACAGTCGGCGAGGACAACTACGACGCCGGCCCCGGCACCTGGATCATCGTGCCGACCGGCGCACCACACACCTTCGCCAACCCCGGCACCGAACCAGCGGTCATGCTGAACACTTTCACGCCCGACCTCTACATCCAGTACTTCCGCGACTTCAAGGCCCTGATCGACTCCGGCCGCCCCATAAACGCCGAAACCATGAAGCCCCTCTGGAGCAACTACGCCACCGAAATCTCCAACGATTACGCCAAGTAATTCATGGGCGGGGCTAAGGGCTGGGGTCTCGTTTTTTCTCGTCGCGTAACCAAACGCAATGGCCGAGCCGCTCGCACCGCGCGCTCCGGAAGCTCCGTTTTCACGTCGCGTAACCAAACGCAAAGCCCAAGCCGCTCGCACCGTGGGGGTCTGGGGGCTCGGCCCCCAAGCAGAAATGGCGAAGAGGCCCCGGTCCGCGCGTTCCGCGGACAGAGGCCTCCTGACTCGTAGCGGGGACAGTGTCCTGGCTCAGCACATCGGAATAGGGTGTCTCGCGTCATCGGAATAGGTATGTCTCCGGACATCGGCATGGCGTCGTAGCCGCCCGGTCGGGTGGTTGCAGGGTGCGGCGTGTCCACACGCCG
>NZ_JAENHP010000017.1 GCF_016834655.1 Paractinoplanes ovalisporus | reverse complement strand
GCACGACAGCGGATTGCTCGTTCATGCGTATTCGCGCAACGACGCAGCGTCCGGTCATGTGCTTTCGGACGACGAGGTGGCGTCCGGGCATGCGCATTCGCACGACAGCGGATTGCTCGTTCATGCGCATTCGCGCAACGACGCGACGCTCGGCCACGCGCATTCGCACGCCGAGGCTGCGTCCGGCCATGCGCATGCGTACGACGTGAGCGAAGCTGCCGGGCACGCACATCCGCACGGTCACGCACATCCGCACGGTCACGGACACTCGCACGATCATGGGCCGGGGAAGTGGGGGATCGCGGGGCTTGGGGTGGCTGGTGGGCTGGTGCCGAGTCCGTCTGCGCTGATTGTGCTTCTGGGCGCGGCTGCGCTGGGACGCACCGTGTTCGGAGTCCTGCTGGTCATCGCCTACGGACTTGGCATGGCGGCGACGCTCACCGCGGCCGGGCTCCTGCTCGTTCGGCTGCGTGATCGCTTCCAGGGCCGTTGGCGCCTGGCCCGCCGTTGGCAGGCCATCTCGCCACCAGCTACCGCGGCGCTGATCATTGTGGTCGGCCTCGGCCTGGCCGGACGGGCCCTGGCCGGCATTGCCTGAGCCACCGTTCCCGGATCGCCCCGCGTGCACCTTCCGGCTGCGCGCGGGGGCGAACCACGCGAAGAGGACGCGCGAAGTGGCATGCGAAGGCGGCGTGTGAGAGCGACGCGCGTGGGTGGCGTGCGAAGGCGACGCGTGAGGGTGACGCGCTCGGGTGGCATGCGAAGGCGGCGTGTGAGAGCGACGCGCGTGGGTGGCATGCGAAGGCGACGCGTGAGGGTGACGCGCTCGGGTGGCATGCGAAGGCGACGGGCGAAGGCGATGTTCGAGGGCGGCGTGTGAGGGCGACGTGCGAGGTGGCGGTGCGCATACGCGTGAGGGCGACGTTCGTGGGTGGCGCGACGCGCGAAGGCGACGTTCGAGGGGTGGCGAATGAGGGCGACGCGCGAAGGCGGCGTCGAAGGTGGCGTGCGAAGGCGGCGTGAGGGCGACCCGCGAAGTGGCGTGCGCATACGCGTGAGGGCGACGTTCGGGGGCGATGCGCGTGCGTGGCGGGGAGGCGCAGAGCGGTGGTGGCGGGGCAGGGGGTGTCAGGTTCGGCTGGGAGTGTTGGCGGCGAACGTGACTATGCGCTGGGCCAGCTCTTCGGGGCGCCACAGGACCACGTCGTGGGCGGCTTCGGGGATGATTTCGGCGGTGGCGTGTGGCATGTGGGTGGTTACGGTGGCTGCCACTTCGCGGGCGTTGTAGAGCTGGCTGTGACCGCCTAGCAGGAGCAGCGTGGGAGCCGTGATTCGGTTCAGCTCCTGGTCGGTCAATGGGGTGGGCATGATGTGGCGGCGGCGGAAGCCGAACGTGGCCTTGACCAGGGGCATCGCGTTGTCGTCGCGGAGGGTCACGTTGCGTAGCGGGCGGGCCAGGGCGTGCCGGACCGGGCGGGGGGTGAAGCTGGCCAGGCCGCCGGCGATGATCCAGGCCAGGAACTTCGGGCTGACCTGGCCGAAACCGCCGGGATCGAGCAGGGCGAGGCTGGCTACCGACTGCGGGGCGCGCAGTGCGTGACACAGGGCGATCCAGCCGCCGTACGACGTCGCGACCAGGTGGGCCTGGTCGACGCCCAGCGCCGTCAGGGTTTCGCGCAGCCACTGGGACCACTCGTCGCCGCTTGTGAGGGGTCGGGTCTGGACGGACGGGCCGGGCTCGCCGATGGTGTCGATCGCGATCACGGGGCGGGAGGCGGCGAGGGTGCCGACATATGCGTGCCACATCAGCGCGGGGCCGCCCGAGCCGGGGAGCAGGACGAAGGGGCTTCCGTCGCCGGAGCCGAGCCGGTGGACCCGGGTCGTGCCGAAGCTGGTGTCCACGTCGGACGGGACCGAGGACGACGGCCAGAGCCGGTCGACGAGGTCGTCGTAGACGCTGAGGAAACGGTCGCGGGCCTGATCGTTGCGGAACTCGCCGACGGGCATCTGGGCCTCCGGTGCACGTGCTCTCGGATGCGTACGTGCCGGTCACCGACGCCGCGGGAGAGGTGGCCGAAGGTGACCGACAGGGTGGCCGTGCTTTTCTGATACGACCGTACCACGAAATGTGATACATGCGTATCATCATTGATGTGCCGAAACGGGTGGACCATGAGCAGCGGCGGCGGCAGATCGGTGAGGCGCTGCTGCGGATCGCGAGCACGCGTGGCCTGCAGTCGGCGACCATGCGGGAGGTGGCGGCCGAGGCCGGGGTCTCGCTGCGGCTCGTGCAGTACTACTTCCACACCAAGGAGGCATTGCTGCTGGCCGCCCTCGCCTACCTCGGCGAGCAGCTCACCGAGCGGGTCTCGGCGAGCATCCGCGCGCTCGGTCCGGTGACTCCGCGCACGGTCGTCTACGGCACGCTCACGGCTGTGCTGCCGACGGACGACGAGAGTGTGCGGCTGACGCGGGCGTACACCGGCTTCTACACGCTGGTTTTCAGCGAGCCGGAGATGGGCGAGCGTCACGGTGCCACCTACCCCGACAAGCTGGAGTCGCTGCTGGCCCGGCACATCGCCGCAGCTCAGGACGCGGGCGAAGTCGCGGCCGACGTCGACCCGCCGCTGACCGCGGCCGCGTTGGTCGCGCTGACCAACGGGCTGGGTTCGAGCGTGCTGGGCGGTCAGCGGAACGGCGCAGCGGCGCTCCGTATCCTCGAGGACCAGCTGGGCCGCCTGTTCCGAGCCCCATAGGCAGCGAAGAGAGCGGCCGCCACACGCCGGAAGAGGGTGGTGGCCGCGCGCCGGAAGGGGTCAGCCCGGGACAGGCTGGTGACCGCGCGCCGGAAAGGTCAGCCCGGGACAGGCTGGTGACCGCGCGCCAGAGAAGGCCGGCACAGGAACGGCTGGCGGCAGCGCGCCGGAAAGGGTCGGAACGGGAGGGGCTGGCCGCGCGCAGAGAAAGCCGGCACGGGGAGGGCTCGCGGCCGTGCGCCGGAAGGGCCGGCACGAGAAGACTGGCGGCCGCGCGTCGGAGGAGGTCGGCGGGACTACTTTTGCTGGTAGGACGGGTAGCCCAACCGCTCGACGAGATCTCCCGTGACCTTGTTGAAGGCCTCGTAGATGTCGTCGTCGAAGTGGTTGGCCCAGTCTCCGGGCTGACCCTTGCGGTAGTGGGAGACCGTCGACGTCCCCTTGCGTTCGTTCATCTTCGCGAAGCTGTAGCGCGACAACACCGTCTCGAGGGCGTCCGGCGGCAGATTGATGCCGCAGTGGCTGAGCAGGGCCGCCATCTCGTCGGACTGGTTGTCGCCGGTCAGGTCCTCGTATTTGACCAGCTTGACCTCGGGCGACTGGGGCGCGTCGACCCACGAGCGGATCGCGCCGAAGCGGTTCTTCTTGGCCATGTCGCCGATCAGCCAGAGCATGCCCTCCTTGCGGGGCAGCTCCATCAGCACCTTGCGCTGTTCGAGCACGTCGCCCATGGGGCCGTGGGAGTTGCGCGTGGAGAAGTAGCTGGAGACGACCATGTCGCGCGGGTCGCGCATGACGAAGAAGGCGCGGTATTTCTCCGGCTTCGGCATCTTGTCGAAACGCGCGCGGGGGAAGAACAGCGACAAACCGATGCGGTTCGGCGGCACGACGCGCGGGTGCTTCCAGCCGTAGAAGCGCGGGTCGTACGTCAGCAGGCCGGAGTGTTTGTAGACGAGCGAGTCGCTGAACACCTCTTTGATCCACTGGCTGGCGGTCTTGCGGACCGCGCAGTGGTAGATGTTTTCGACGTCGGCCCGGGTCGCCACCGGCACGGTCATGCGCAGCCGGGCGTTGTACGCCTCGAGCTGCCCCCGGCGCGCGAGGACGCGCACCGGCTCCGGCAGGTGTTGCTTGGCGTACATGACTGCGCTGTTGAACATCGTCGGAGCCCGAGTCCTTTGCGTACGAAATCGCGGGGTCGCCGGCGGAAATGATCTTGACTGGCGTGGCGTCCAGGGACTTTACAACAAAATTGATCAAAATAGTGAGGACGTCGGCTGGGAGCTTCCTGTGATGTGACAACTCTCTAATCAGGCAACGAGCGAGACCCTGGTCAGGCTCGGGCGCGGATCATCCGGCGTAGCAGGTCGGCATACTCGAGCACGCCCTGGCGGACCACCGGCGTGGCGTCGGCGGCGGCTTTGTCGGCCCGGTCGGGGAAGTCGGCCCCGACACCGAAGCGCGGAATCAGCCGGCCAGGATAGACGACCGAGGGCACCAGGCCACTGCGCCCCAGATCGGGTAGAAGGGTCAAATACTTTTCCCCGTACGGGGCCAGGATCGTCTCCTGCCCGGGCCGCCAGAACGCGTTCGCGACGGCGCCGGTCGACCCGATCGGCACCGCCCGGTCGACCGCCAGCACCTGCCAGACCGCCGCTTTCTCACCGGCGTCGGGGCGGGCCGCCCGCACCGCGAGGGCCCGATAGGTGGCGTCGGGGTCGGGGTCACGCGCGAGCAGATCCCGTACGGCGGAATCGGTCTCACCACCCAGCTGAGCCGCGCGGATCAGGGCACGCCAGTGCAGGTCGACGTCGTTGCCGGCCCGCTCGCGCAGCCGGTCGATCGTGTCGAGATCGGGTGCCGACCGGATCATGCCGCGCAGACCCACCTGCTCGCGGCCCGGCTGCCCGGCCAGCCTCGTGCACAGCGCGTGGAAGTCGCCCATCAGGCGGTCGTCGCCGGCCCAGAACTCGGCCGCGTCGCCGGCCAGATGCAGGTAGGGCTCGATCACCGCGTCCGAGGTCTCGCGGTCGAGCACGGAGATCAGGCAGCTCAGCGCCTCGTCCGGGGTCGCGTCGCCGGTGGTCAGCATATCCCAGACCGTCGACACGGCGACACCACGTGACACCGCGGTCGGCAACGCGCCGGCGGAGTTCACCAGCGTCGCGCGGTCGCGGGCCGACGGGCGGACCGTGGCGAACGTCAGATCCTCGTCGTTGACCAGATAGAAGTCGGCCTCCGGGGGCAGGTCGACGGCGGTCGAGGCGCCCTGCACGTCGAGCGGGGCCAGCGCCGTACGTCGCAGGTCGTCGCCGTCGAAAACGTAGGAGCCGACGGCGAGCACCTGGGGTCGCGGCGGGCCGGCCGGACCCCGCCCGGTCAGCGTGCCCGGCTCGAACGTGAACCGGTCGACCCCGGCCGTCTCCAGCCAGCCGGCCCGCCACGTGTCCAGGTCGCGGCCCGACGTCGCGGCCAAGGCGTCGATCAGATCCTGCAAAGTCGTGCTGCCCCACGCGTGGCGGGCGAAGTATGCGCGCATGCCGGTGACGAAGTTCTCCTCACCGACGTACGTCATCAGTTGCCGCAGCACCGCCGCGCCCTTGGGATAGGTGATCGCGTCGAAGATGGAGGAGGCCTGAGCGACGTCGCGCACCGGCTGGCGGATCGGATGCGAGACCGGGCCCTGGTCGACCACGTAGGCCACCAGCTTGCCGGTCGCGAGCAGCTCGACCCAGGCGTCGGTGTGCCGGGTCGCGCCGACCGCCGCCCAGTAGCAGGCGAACTCGGCGAACGCCTCGTTCAGCCACAGGTCGTCCCACCAGCGCATCGTCACCAGGTTGCCGAACCACATGTGCGCCATCTCGTGCAGCAGCACCACGGCCAGCGCCTGCCGCTCGGCCGGGGTCGGCTCGGAACGCCGCAGGAAAGAGTCTTCCCAGGTGACGCAGCCCCAGTTCTCCATCGCGCCGCCGAAGTCGGGCATGAACATCTGGTCGTACTTGTGCTGCGGGAACGGCATGGCGAAGACGTCGCCGTAGAACTTCAGGCCCTGCGCGGTGACCGTGAAGATCTCGTCGGCGTCACGGTCGAGCATCGGGGCCAGCGATCGGCGGCAGAACAGGCCGAGGTCGTAACCGCCGGCCTCGCGGCGCACCTCGTGCAGCGGGCCGGCGTTGACGACACAGTTGTAGGTGGCGAGCACCGGGGTGTCCGGGAAGCTCCACCGGCGTACACCCGCAAGCCTTTCGATCTGGGGAGAACCGGTGTTGGAGGCCACCTTCCACGCCTCGGGCGCGGTCACGACGAACGCGTGCGGCGCCTTGAGGTCGGGCTGGTCGAAACAGGCGAACAGGTAGCGGGCCTCGTCGGGCGCGAACGTCGTCCAGACGTAGACCTCGCCGTCGGCCGGGTCGACCGCCTTGTGCACCCCCGGCCCGTCGGTGGTGTCGGCCTGCACACTCTCGACCCGCAGCACGTTGTGCTCGGCGAGCCGGGGAAGCGGGATGCGGCCGTCGACCGCCGGCGGCAGCGGCTCGCCGTTGAGGGTCGCCGAGATGACCGGCGCCACGCAGTCGGCGAACGTCGCGGCGCCCGGCTCGCGGCAGGTGAAGGTCACCGTCGACACGCAGACCACGGTCGAGCCGGTCGGCAGGTCGGTGAGGTCGATGGCGATGTCGTAGCGGTCGACGTCGACGAGGGCCGCGCGCTCCTCGGCCTCGACCTGGGTCAGGCTCCGTGGACTCATGCGCCCGATCGTAAATCGGTGTTTCACGATGCGCGCCCCGGTTAAACCCGGACGCATGGTTCCACTGATCATCACCACCGGTTTCCTGCTCGGCGTCGCTCTTCTGGCCCTCCTGGCCTGGCTCGCCCGGCGCCAGCACGCTCAGGCCGCCGATTCGGCGCCGGTGGTGAATCTGCCGCTGGAGGACATGGCGGCCGAGGCCGAGGCGGTCGGTTCGGCGGCGCAGCGGGCCCGGGCGGAGGCCGACGACGCGCGGCGGCGGGTGGATTCGGCCGAGCGCGTACGGGACCAGGCCGAGTACCGCTACCGCGAAGCGCAGTACGGCCCGCGCCCCGACGAGGACGAGCCGTGGCGGCTGGTGGAACGGGCGGCCCTGGACGCGTACGGGCGCGGTGATCTCTCGGCCGCCCAGCTGGACGCCATCTGGCAGCAGGTGCCCGGCACCGGCCTGGACGTGCGTGAGGACGCCGTGCAGCACGCCCGCCGCCAGTACGAGACCGCCGCCGCCGAGGCCGTGCGGCTGCGGCAGCAGGCACACGTCGCCGGCGTGGCGGCCGAGGTGCTGGCCGAGGAACAACGCGTCGCGGCCGGTCAGCTCACGATGGCCCGGCAGTCGGCGAGCGGAGGGCTGACGGGCCTCTTCGCCCCGTGACCACCCGGCGGATCTGCTGCTCGGTGCGGAGCCGGAAGGTCGAGCAGCGGGTGTCGGGGGCGGCCGAGGTCATCGCATGGTACGCACAACCGCCCATGCAGACCGGCAGGGCGACGCACGTCCGGCATTCCGGATCGCCGAACGGGTCGTACGTCAGCCATTTCGACAATCGATCACCCGCCTGCGGCCAGTTCCGCAGATTGCCGATCACTTCGGCCGGATCGCCGATCGTCTCCGTGCACTTGTAGATCTCGCCCCGCGACCCGATCACCAGTTCGTTGTCGCGGACCGCCGTGCACGGCGCGCCGGTCGGCTCGGGCAGGCCGGCGGTGACAAAGCCGAGTCGGGCTGCGGCTTCGGTGAATTGCTCCTCGGCCTCCGCGAACCCGGTCCTCGACAGGCAGGCGGTCGCATAGCGGGCGCTCGGCGCGAGCGGGTTGGCCGTCGTCGCGACCACCTGCGCCGCGTAGACGCCGATGCGCCCGGCCAGCCCGGCCGCGGCCAGGATCTCGAGCAGCCGCGGCGCCTCGCCGACGTTGGCGGTGTCCAGGTTGACCCGCACGGTCACGTCGAGGATGCCGGCGACGGCGGTGACGTTGGCGAGCAGTTGCTCGAAGGTGCCGCGGCCACCGGCGAGCGGGCGGCGGCGGTCGTGCACCTCGGGCGGGCCGTCGATGGTGACCTGCGCGGCCTCCACCCGCCGTTCACGCAGGAGCCGGGCGGTCGGCGCGGTCAGCAGATGACCGTTCGTGACGATCTCGGCGGCGTAGGCCACACCGGCCGCCGAGCAGCGCGCGATGAAGTTGTCCGAGAGGCTGAGCAGCGATTTCAGGCCCACCAGGGGCTCGCCGCCATACCAGAGCACGCCCAGGGAGCGTACGGCGGAAAGCTTCTGATCGACGAGGCGCAGCAGACTGGTCTCGACGTCGTCGTCCAGCAGTGACGGATGCTTGGCCTCGAAGCAGTAGGGGCAGTCGAGGTCGCAGCCGAGACTCGGCACGATGGTCAGGTGGAACCGGCCGCGATTGCGCCGCGTCCGCTCGTAGCGCTGCCGCAGCAGGTCGAGTTCGTCGGCGTGGTCGGCCACGATCGCGCGGGCGTCGACCAGGGTGTCGATGAGCGCCGGGTCGATCGTGACGGTGTCGTCGCCCGCGATGAAACGGCGGGTCGGTTCACGCTGCGACAACGGCATCGACACCGTACGGCCGGAGAAGCCGTTGTGGACGTACGTCGTGGGACCGTCGTCGAGCCAGGTGTTGTACCGCGACTCCTTCATTTCTTCTTCTTCGGCTTCAGCGCCAGCTCGAGCCACTCGGCGGCGCCGGGACCCCAGAGCAGGACGACGTCCATGCCGCTGCGGACCAGCCGCCCGGTCACGATGGTGCACGGCCGGCCCCCGGCGGACGAGCCCAGATCATCGGTCATGGCCGCCAGGCCCGCCTCCACCTTGGCCCGTGTCTCCTTGGCGCTCCTGCCCGCAGGTGCCGGCAGGCCCTGGGGCGCCGGCGCATCGTCGTCGATCGGCTTGGTTTGCAGCTCGCTCGCCTTGCGGGCGCCGTCGGTGAACCCGTTGAGATAGGCCACGATGATGTCGACGGCCCAGCCGATCTCGTCGGGGACCGGTTGGGCGTGGGGGCCGCGTACCGCCAGCCGGCCGAAGGGGGACGTGTCCGTGCCATCAGACATGGCGATCACTCCATTGGATCAATAAATGATCTGACATCAATGATCGGAATGGCGGTTCTTCCCTTTTCTGAGCTTCCGCCGAAAAAAGCGGATGTCAATAAGGTGAGCGGCCGATTCCGGTGCCCGTAAACGAGATGCGGCGACGCGGCGGGTCCGCCTAGCATCGCGGCATGGCTGGACGGCCGCGGGTCGTCACCGCAGTCGTGACGCAACCCGCCACGATGGTCGAACGCGTGCGGGAGCTCGCCGCCCTGCGCGCGTGCCTGCACGACGTCCGCGACGGCCAGGCCCGCGTGGTCGTGCTCGAGGGCGCGGCCGGCGTCGGCAAGACCGCCCTCTTGCGCGAAGCCCGCGACCACGCCGAGGCGGAAGGCTTCCGCGTTCTCGGGGCCCGCATGCCCCATCTGGCCGCCACCGCGCCCCACGAGCTGCTGCGCCGGCTGTTCGGCCCCGAAGTGGATCGGCTCGGCGGGCCGCAGGCTCTCACCGGCGCCGCGGCCTTCGCGGCACCCCTGTTCACGCCGGGCGCGACCGCGGGCTCCGGAGTGGACTACGGCTGCCAGTGGCTCCTCGCCGCGATCGCCGATGCCGGCCCGCTGCTGCTCGCGGTCGACGACGTGCACTGGGCCGACGTCGACTCGCTCCGGATCCTGGTCGACGCGCTGGAAGACCTGCGCGGCGCCCCGCTGGGCATCGTGGCCACCTCGCGGCCGATGGCGGCCGACCCGGCCGTCGAGGCGATGCTGGCCCGGCTCGCCACGCTGCCCGGCGCGAGCGTGGTGCGGCCGGGCCCGCTGACCGAGGCCGGCGTCGCCGCCGTGCTGTGCGCCGCGTTCGGCGAGGATCCCCACCCGCACTTCACGCTGGCCTGCGCCCAGGCGAGCGGTGGCAACGTCTTCTATCTGCGTGAGCTGGTGCGCCCGCTGGTGGCGGCGGGCCTGTCCCCGACCGCGGCCGCGGCGGCCGAACTGGCGGCGAGCGGTCCCCACGCGCTGGCGGCCACCGTGCGGTGGCGCCTCGACCAGCTCGGCCCGCTCGCCACCGCGCTGGCCCAGGCCGCCGCCGTGCTCGGCGACGACTCCCCGCTGCGGGTGGTCGCCGCGCTGGCCGAGACCGGCGGCGATCCGGCCGGACGGGCGGCGGCCGCGCTCGAGGCGGCTTCCATCCTGGGCCGGGCCGACCCGGTGGTCTTCCCACACCCGCTCGTGCGGGCGGCGGTCGAACGCACCGTCCCACCCGGACAGCTCGGACGGCTGCACGCCCGGGCTGCGCGGGTCCTGCTCGACGCGGCGGCCTCCACCGCGAAGGTCGCCCGTCACCTGCTGCGGGCGCCGCCCGAGGGTTCGGCCCGCGTGGCCGGTCTGCTCACCGAGGAGGCCCGGCGCAGCCTCGATTCCGGCTCGCCGGAGACCGCGCAGCGGTTGCTGACCCGGGCCCTGGCCGAACCGCCGGCGCCCTCGGCCCGGCCGTCCGTGCTGCTCGCGCTGGCCCAGGCCGACCGGGCGACCGGCGCGCCCGCCCGGGCCCAGGAACACCTGGTCGAGGTGATGGAGACCGGGCCGCGCGACCTCTCGATCACGGCCATGGCCGAGCTCTTCGATCTGCTGTACGAGCTCGACGACCAGACCGGCGTGGACCGGTTGCGCCGCCGGGCCTTCGAGGCGGAGCCTTACGGAATCAGCCCGGCCGAGGTCCGCCTCCGCGCCGAACTGCTGCTGGACGTGGCCGCCGGTCGTGCCGATCAGGCGCCCGAGCGACTGACCCGGATCGACCTGAGCAGCATCGACATCCAGACCGGAGAGCAGCGCTACCTGCTTCTCTGCGTCGCCATCCACCACCGGGCGACCGGAGAGTGCCCGCCCGAGGAGTTCCTGGGGCATCTGCGGCGCGTGGTCCAGGACCTGCCCGAGGGCCGCCCGCTCACCGGCTGGG
Source organism: Paractinoplanes ovalisporus (assembly GCF_016834655.1). GTDB lineage: Bacteria > Actinomycetota > Actinomycetes > Mycobacteriales > Micromonosporaceae > Actinoplanes > Actinoplanes ovalisporus. Next base: position 219,441 of record NZ_JAENHP010000017.1, on the reverse strand, counting down.
AGGTGACCGCGGCGCTCGAATCGGCGGCGTTCCTCGCCTCGGCCGAGGCCATGGCCGACGCCGACGAGGTGCTCGAACGGCTGCGTCCCGACGTGGCCCGGCTGCGCCGCGTGTCGCCCGGGCTGCAGGCCGAGTGGTCGCATCGCAGCGTGCTGAACTGGCTGCGGTGCGGGCGGTTCGAGGAGGCCCTGGTGGCGCTCGCCGAGGCCGAGACGTTCGCCGACCGGCACGGGCTGACCCTCTATCAGAGCGTGGCCAACTACGCCCGGGGCTGCATCGCGCTGGAACGCGGCGACTACGCCGGGGCGGCCCGCCACCTCAAGTCGGGGCCGGCCGAGACGGTCTTCGCGACCGCGCTGGGCGAGCTGGTGGCCGGACGCCCGGAACAGGCTCTGCTGCTTCTCGACCCGCCCGAGGGCGACGGCGGGGCCGTCACCGAGCGCGAGATCGAGGACGAGGTTCACCTGCTGGCCAGCCACGCCCACCAGATGCTCGGCCACCGCGATCTCGCGTTGCGCGAGGCGGAGCACGAACTCGCCGTACGACTGCGGCACGGCCCCTCCTTCCGGCTCGCCCTCGCCCTGCGGCGGCGGGCCTCGTTCGCCCCGGCCCGCGAGGCGGTCGAACTGCTCGAACGGGCGATGGGGGAGTGCGCGGGCACCCCGCGGTTGCCGATCCGGGCCCGGGTCCAGGCCAGCTACGGCGCCGCGTTGCGCCGGGCCGGTCGGCTGCGCGAGGCCCGCACCGAACTGGCCTCGGCCCTCGATCTGGCCGAACGGCTCGGGATGAACCGCCTGTCGCGCCGCGTGACGGCCGACATCCGGGCCGCCGGCGGTCGCCCCCGGCGCACCCGGGTCACCGGATGGGCGTCGCTGACCGGCAGCCAGGCCGCGGTGGCCCGGCTCGCGGCCGACGGACACACCAACCGGGAGATCGCCGAAAGCCTCTACGTGACCATCAAGACGGTCGAGACGCACCTCGCCGCGGTCTACCGCAAACTGGCCGTACCCGGCCGCGACCACCTCCGAGCGCAAATCTCAGGGTGGGCACCCTGACGCCCGCGCACCCTCGCAGAAAAGACGATTGCTCCCATGCTTGGTCACGAAACCCCGCTCGGCCTCGCCGCGCCGACGACCATCCGGGTCGTGGTCGCGGACGACGAGCCGCTGATCCGCGCCGGCCTGGCCGCCCTGCTCTCGGCGGACACCGGCATCGACGTGGTGGCCGAGGCCCGTACGGGGTTCGACGCCGTCACCGCCGCCTCCGTGCTGGAGCCGGACGTGCTGGTGCTGGGCCTCCCGTCCGGCGACGAACCGGATGTGATCGCCGACGCGGCCCGGTCCGTGCGGGTCCTCGCCACCACCGCCGACTACTCGGCGCCGCGCGTCTGGGCCGCCCTGCGCGCGGGCGCGGCCGGATTCCTGCTCAAGTCGCGGCCCCCCGAGGTGCTGCAGGCCGCCGTCCGCGCGGTCGCGCTGGCCGGGGTCTGGCTCGACGACGTGTTCGTCACCGACATGCTGGGCGAGATGGCGGGCCGCGCGCCCGACCGCGCCACCTCGTCGGTGCTGATCCGCCGGCTGACCCCGCGTGAGCGGGAGGTGCTGGTGCTGCTGGCCAACGGCCTCGGCAACGAGGAGATCGCCGAGCACCTGTTCCTCAGCGAGGGCACCGTCCGCACGCACATCGGGCACATCCTGATGAAGCTGGAGTGCCGCGACCGGACCCGCGCGGTCGTGACCGCCTATCGCACGGGCCTGGTCGGCGCGCTGCCTCACTGGTGAAGCACCCGCTCGGCCAGTTCCCGGGTCTCCCGGGCCGTGACCTCGTCGAAGTTGAGCATGGCCACCGGGTCGCCGGTGAGACGGCTCAGCAGCCGGCCGGCGCGGGCGTTGTCGGCCCGCCCCGGGGCGAAGCGCTTTCCCCCGTACGTCAGGTAGGCCCGTGAGTAATGGATTCCGAGCGTCCGGGTGAGGGACGCCGCCAGCGGATCGCTCATGCCGAACCGCGACACCCGCTCCTCCTGGATGGCCTGTACGGTGTCGGCCGCGCTGCCGCACGCGTTCCCGCCGCCGAGCGCCTGGAACGCGCCGACGTCCGGTTCCAGCAACTGGACCCCGTGCCGCTCGTCGTCGCGGGTCTTCGGGTATTCGATCCAGACCTTCAGCGGCGCGCCCACCACCACGAGCGGGCTCTCGTCCGGGCTGGGGTCCGGGGAGGACAGGGACAGCACCGGGGTCAACTCGTAGCCGCCTGGTTCGGCCATGGGGAAGCCGCCGGCGCCGAACCAGAGGGAGACGTTGCTCTCCACCATCCGGTTCGTCTCGAGCGTCGTCTGACCCGCCGACTGGTTCAGGCACCGCTGCACCATGGGGACGAAGGACTGCGGCGGCGGCGCGTTTCTCGTTGTCCGCCGCACCGAGATGCCCAGATAGCCGGCCTTGATGTCGAGGGCGCCCGCGGGCAGCACTATCGTCTGGCCGCTCCGGTTGAGCAGGGCGATCTTCAGCTGCACCTGCTGGCCGAAGGCGAAGAACGGGTCGCCCGACTTCGGTACGAGCTTCAACTGCAGCTTGGAATCGGGAAGAGTGGGCGTGAAAGCGGGTTTGCCGCCGGGCGCCAGGCTCCAGTAGTCGAACGAGTGGAACTCCGCGCCCCCGGGAATCACCGAGGAACGGTTGCCGTGCCGCAGGAAGGCAAGTTCGTCCGGGTCGAATTGCTGCTTCGAATCCAGCCAGTACTGCTCCTCCTCCTTGCCGCCGAGGTATTCCCAGGGGTAGTTCATGAAGGAGGTCGATGCGTTGCGACCGATGGCCGGTTCGAATCGGTGGGTCAGATTGAGGGCGTGCCCGACCTCGTGGACCATCGTCCAGAGGATCTGACGCTCGGGCTGGTTGTTCGCGAAGCTCCGCCGGATCTCGTCGACGAAGATCGCGCAACCCTGCCGGGGGTTGTCTCCCCGCAGATCGAACATGACACCGTACAACTCCGGCCGGGTGGGTTCCGAGAGCATCAGCATGTGCACCTGCCACGCCGGCACATCGAGATCCAGCTCGGTGTAGCGGCTCATCGCCAGGTTGAACTGGTCGATGCCGCTGATCACGCCGAGAACGTTGGCCTCGTTCCAGTCCCAGCCGCCGTTGTGCGCGGGGATCAGTGATTTGTCGCCGGCCGGGACGACCTCGACGCCGGCGTACGCCATCCACTTCTTGAAGGTGACGGGAATGCCGCTGCCGTCGACCGGCTTGGGCAGCGCGACACCTTCCTCGATCTCCGTCTCGACGCCCAGCTGCCGGTACGCCTCGCCCTGGCGTTTCAGGGCGGCCTTCACCACTGTGCCGAACGGCAGACCGTTCAGCGGCCCGTCGAGCTTGAACTCGACGGCGACCGCGTCGGCGCCGTCCGGCCTGACCTGCACCGTTCCCCGGGTCACGTCGCCGTTCTGCGCGTCGCACACCACTGCCCACGGCCCGCCCGGCGTCGCCGCGAGGGCGGTGCTGGTGCGGAAGGACGCCAGATAGGCCGGCCCGGCCGCCCTCGACAGGGCGACGTCGCCGCTGATCACGCCGCGGCCGTCGTCGCCGGTCTGGTCGATCCGCAGCTCCACGAGGAACCGGCCGTTCGCGCCGTCGTACCGTCCGTCAATCATGAGAACCTCGATTCTCTGTCCGCGTCCGACTCGATTCTGGTGCGGCCGCGGGCGGTGCGCGTCAGCCTTTTCTCCGGTCCGCGGTGTCGGATCTGGGACGTAGAAAAACGATCATCCCGGCCGATCCGCGTATGCCTTGCGACGTATTCCGAGGGCGCGGCAAGCGCGGATAAACCGATGCCCGGGGCCTTTACCGGAATGACGATGGAATGGTATTTGCCGGCTCTTTCCGAAGGCTGCCATGGCGATCACGACCATCACCCCGGCCCCGCGCGTTCCCGAATCCGACCCCAGTCTCGGCGTCGACGTGCCGGTCACGGGAAACGGCGATCCTCCTCATCGGCTGGTCACCATCGGCGACCCTGTGCCTTTACCCGACCGAGCCGTCCGCCGGACGGAGCCGGACCGTCTTCGACCTTGCCGCCGAGCTCGGTGCGGGCTCGAACAACGTGCTGCCCGCGGTCACCAAGCTGAGGGTGGTGTGGAGCGAGCGGGGCTACGACACCCTGGCCGGCAAGAAGGACTTCACGGTCTGGCGCCCCGAAGACTTCCGCGAGGAACCGGCCCAGGTCGACCAGCGGGTCGACCGACCAGTACAACGCGGACATCACCGAAGTCGTGCGCAAAGCCCGTACGGGGGGTGCGGACTGGTATCTGCTCGAGCTGGCCGGCGTTCTCGACCGGCTGGCCGACCGCCGCTACATCGAGGACCCGACGGCCCGGCCGGACTGGTGGCGGCCATATCCATTGCCGCCCGCGTTGGCCGAGGTCGATCCGCCGATCACGTCGAAGTTCCTGGTCCGCGGACGGCTGCTTTGAGCCGGGTCCGGTTGCTGCTTTGTGCCGGGCCCGGCTTGCGGTGGTGGTGGTGGCCCTGCGGGTTTCGCCGCGTGGATCAGGTGCAGTGGCGCTGGACGGGGGAGAGCCATTCGGTCAGGGTCGGGCCGAGTGTCTTGTCGACGTCCTTCGTGGTCTTGATGGCGCCGAAGAACTGGGCGTCGGTCGACTTGGCGTGCATGCGGTCCGCGGCCTGCTTGCCGTCGGCCTTCAGCTGGGCGTCGGTGCTGGCGGCGGTCGCGTCCTGCACGGCCGTGGCGAAGGCGGCCAGCGACTGCTGGGCGGTGGCGATGGTCTTGCGGTCCGTCACGAACCGGGTCAGTGCCTCGGCGAAGGGGGCCATGTTCTTCCCGTACGCCTGACCCAGCGCCTCGCAGGTCGTCCGGATCGCGGCCGGGGCCGTGGAGGCGGGCGCCGCGGCCGCGCCCGGAGTGCCTACCGCCGGGTTGCCCGAATTGGTGGCGGTGCCGCAGGAGGCGACGGCCCCCAGCAGGCCGGCGGCGAGCAGGACGTGTGCGGTGCGGCGCATGAGCACCCCTAGGTTTCGGGAGTCGGGTGGGTGGGAGCGCTCCCACTGGTCCTGCACGATACGACGCGAAACGAAGCTTGTCGATTGCTGGTTCGCGTTCCACCCTCGCGCTCCGCCGAACATCTACTGGTCCAACCAGTTGACGGGTTGATGTGAGGGCGGGCACACTGCGGGGCATGACGTTCGATCCGATCCCGCGGCACTCCGTCTCCGACCAGGTGTTCGGCCGGCTGCGCGACGCCGTGGTCAGCGGGCGGTATGCGGCCGACGAGCCACTGCCGAGCGAACGCGAGCTCGCCACGCTGTTCGGGGTCAACCGTCACGCCGTACGGGAGGCCCTGCGCCGCCTGCAGCAACTCGGCCTGGTCAAAGTCAGTCAGGGTGGCGCGACCCGGGTGCTCGACTGGCGCTCGACCGCGGGGCTCGACCTGGCGATGGTGCTCGCCGGCGCCGAAGACGTGCTGCCGGTCGCGACCCTGGGACGCGACGTGCTCGAGATGCGGGCGTGCATCGGTGCCGACGCCGCACGGTTGTGCGCGGAACGGTCCGATCCGTCCGCGCGGGCCGCCATCGCCGCGGCCGTCGAGGCGTACGCGCAAGCCGTTCCCGACCTGGAACAGATGGGCGCGGCCGACCGTGCACTGTGGCGCCGCATCGTCGAGGGGTCCGGCAACATCGCGTATCTGCTGGCCTTCAACAGCCTTACCGCGGGGACGCTCGCCATCGGCTCGGTTCCGGCCCCCCGCCGCACGGCCGAACTGCTCGATGTCACCGCCCACCGCCGTCTCTCCGAGCTCATCACCGCGGGCGACGCTCCCGGCGCCGAGTCCGCCGCCCGGTCCCTGCTGGCCGTCCCCGCCGGTCGCGAATCCGAGTCAACGCACTCCTGACCCGCCGCCGATCCACCTCCGGCGCGCCTCCCACGCCACCTTCGGCCCGCCTCCCACCGCACCTTCGGCCCGGCTCTCTACCGCACCTCCGGCCCGGCTCCCTACCGCACCTCCGGCCCGGCTCCCTACCGCACCTTCGGCGCGGCCTCGACGCGTCTTCGACCCCGCTTTCGTTACGACGCCCGACGCTCGTTCGGCTCGCCCCCGACATCACCTTCGGCCCGCCCCCGACATCAGCTTCGGCCCCGTCGTCCACTGGCGGCTCGGCTCTGACCCGCTTGGGCTGGAGCTGCCGGGCCCGGCTGACGCGGCCGGGTCTTGCCGCATCCGCTGTGTGCCGGTGCTTCCGGCGTACCCGAAAGATCGGAGTCCACCGCCGATGATTCCCGCCGTCCTCTATGCGGTTCCCGCGTTTCTGCTGCTCATCGTGATGGAGGTGCTGTCGTTCCGGTTCCTGCCGGACGACGAGGAGCGCGGCTACGAGGCCCGCGACACCGCCACCAGCCTCTCCATGGGCCTGGGTAGTCAGATCATCGGCGTGCCGTGGAAGCTGTTCACCGCCGTCGCGTTCGCCGGGCTCTACGTGATCAGCCCGTTCCGGCTCGACCCGGGCGACTGGTGGGTGTGGGTGCTGCTGTTCTTCGCCGACGACTTCGCCTACTACTGGTTCCACCGGCTCCACCACGAGGTGCGCGTGCTCTGGGCCGGGCACGTCGTGCACCACTCGAGCCAGTTCTTCAATTTGTCGACCGCGCTGCGGCAGAGCTGGACCCCGATGACCGCGCTGCCGTTCTGGCTGGGCCTGGCGCTGCTCGGCATGCCGCCGTGGATGATCTTCCTGCAGCAGTCGATCAGCCTGGCGTACCAGTTCTTCCTGCACACCGAGCGCATCAACAAGCTTCCGCGGCCGGTGGAGTGGTTCTTCAACACGCCGTCGCACCACCGCGTGCACCACGGGTCCAACGATCCGTACCTCGATCGCAACTACGGCGGCATCCTGATCATCTGGGACCGCCTGTTCCGCAGCTTCGAGCCCGAGGGCGAAAAGGTGCGCTATGGCCTGACCAGCAACATCACCACGTTCAACCCGCTGAAAGTCGCCACCCACGAGTACGCGGCGATCTGGGCCGACTTCCGCTCCGCCCCCACGTGGCGCGCCCGGGCCGGCTACGTCTTCGGCCGCCCCGGCTGGAGGCCCGCCGCATGACCCCGGCGCCCCTGCTCTGGTTCGGCGTCGTCGCCGTCGTGGAGCTGATCGCGGTCGCGGCGGACTGGGCGGCCCTCCAGTGGATCGCCAAGCCCCTGCTGGCGCCGCTGCTGATCGCGTATCTCGTCCAGCGCGGCGCGGCTTCCCGGGCCGTGGTCGTAGCGCTGGTCTTCGCCACGGCCGGCGACATCGCGCTGCTGGTCCCCGGCCGGCCCGCGTTCCTGATCGGCATGGTCTTCTTCCTGGGTACGCAGATCAGCCTGATCGTCGCCTTCGCGCGGCGGCCGGTGGCCGGGGCGGCGTTCGCCGTTTACGGGTTGCTCTGGCTGGGGGTGAACGCCCTGCTCTGGGGCCAGTTGGGTGCCCTGCGTATCCCGGTGCTTTTTTACAGCCTCGCCCTGACCGTGATGGCGGCCACCGCGGCCGGAGTCTCCCGGACGGTGGCCGTCGGGGGCGCGTTCTTCCTCGTCTCCGACCTGCTGATCGGCGTCGGCGCGGCCGGGACGCGGGCGCCCGCTCACGACATCCTGGTCATGAGCACCTACTGCGCGGCGCTGGCCCTGATCGCGACGGGGTGGTCGCGCCTCCGAGCCCGTACGGGCGTGTTGTCCGCCCGGCCGTGAGTCGATGAGCCGTTGGCGGTGACGTGCCCTGACAGTCAGACGGGCGCTGACAGTCAGGGCGGGCGCTGTCGGGCGGTCGGGCGCGGTCAGGCGGGCGCGGTCGTGCAGGCGCCGTCGGGCGGTCGGGCGTGGTCGGGCGAGCGCTGTCGGGCGGTCGGGCGTGCTCGGGCGGGCGCTGTCGGGCGGTCGGGCGTGCTCGGGCGGGCCCTGCCGGGCAGTCGCGCGTCGGGCGGTGGGGCGGTCGGGTGGTCGGGTGGTCGGGCAAGGAGTTTCGAAAAGGTTGTTCCGTTTGTCGAACACATTAAATACTGTCGATGGGAGCGCTCCCACCCGTCACCCCGATCCCCGTCCTCGATCCGGGAGTACATGTGTTTCTGAAGAGAGCAACCAAGGCCGTAGCCGTCGCAATCGGCCTTACGCTGGCCATGCCCGGCGTAGCCGCGTCGGCCGCGAGCACCACCGAGAAGGCCGCCATCGTGCAGCAGCAGGCAGCAGCCGCCCCGGGCTCGGACTGGCTGCACGTCCAGGGCAATCAGATCGTTGACGCCGCGGGCAACCCGGTCTGGCTCACCGGCGTCAACTGGTTCGGGTTCAACGCGTCCGAACGCGTCTTCCACGGGCTCTGGTCGGCCAACATCACCCAGGTCACCAAGTCGATGGCCGACCGCGGCATCAACATCGTGCGGGTGCCGATCTCGACGCAGCTGCTGCTCGAGTGGAAGAACGGCCAGGCCACCGCGCCCAACGTCAACACCTACGCCAACCCGGAACTCGAGGGTAAGAACAGTCTGCAGATCTTCGAGTTTTGGCTGGGCCTCTGCGAGACGTACGGAATCAAGGTCCTTCTCGACGTGCACTCGGCCGAGGCCGACAACTCGGGGCACGTCCACCCGGTCTGGTACAAGGGCTCGATCACGCCGGAGCTGTACTACCAGGCCTGGGAGTGGGCGGCGACGCGCTGGAAGAACAACGACACGGTGGTCGCGTTCGACCTCAAGAACGAGCCCCACGGCACGCCCAACGACACCACCCGCGCCAAGTGGGACAACTCGACCGACGTCGACAACTGGAAGTACACGGCCGAGACCGCGGCCAAGCGCATCCTCGCGATCAACCCCGAGGTGCTGATCCTGGTCGAGGGTCAGGAGGTCTACCCGCGCGAGGGCAAGACCTGGAGCTCCCCGAACACCAACCCCGACCTGTCGCCGAACTACTACTACAACTGGTGGGGCGGCAACCTGCGCGGCGTCAAGGACTACCCGATCAACCTGGGCACGAACCAGGACCAGCTCGTCTACTCCCCGCACGACTACGGGCCGCTGGTCTACAACCAGCCGTGGTTCGACAAGCCGTTCGACAAGACCACGCTGACCAATGACGTGTGGCGCCCGAACTGGCTCTACCTGCACGAGAACGGCACCGCGCCGCTGCTGATCGGCGAGTGGGGCGGCCGGCTCGGACAGGACGCGCGCCAGGACAAGTGGATGACCGCGCTGCGTGACCTCATCGTCGAGCACAAGCTGCACCAGACGTTCTGGGTGCTCAACCCGAACTCGGGCGACACCGGCGGCCTGCTGCTCGACGACTGGAAGACGTGGGACGAGCAGAAGTACGCGCTGCTCAAGCCGGCCCTGTGGCAGTACGGCGGCAAGTTCGTCAGCCTCGACCACCAGGTGCCGCTGGGTGGCACCGGCAGCACGACCGGCATCAGCCTCGGCCAGCGTTACAGCAGCGGCGGGGGAACGGGCGACACCACCGCGCCGACCACGCCCGGCCAGCCCGCGGCGAGCGACATTTCCGGTACGGGGGTGACCCTGACCTGGGCCGCCTCGACCGACAACGTGGGCGTGACCTCGTACGACGTCCTCCGCGGAAGCGCAGTCATCGCCACCGTGTCCGGAACGACGTACGCGGTGACCGGCCTGACCCCGTCCACGGCCTACTCGTTCACTGTCCGAGCCCGTGATGCGGCCGGCAACGTCTCCGCCGCGTCGGCCGCCCGTTCGGTGACGACGACCGCGGGCGGAGGCGGCGGCACCAGCCAGGGCTGTGAGGCCGTCTACAAGACGACCAGTTCATGGACCGGCGGTTTCCAGGGCGAGGTCACCGTACGCAACACCGGCACCTCCGCCGGCACGCGCTGGACCGTTTCCTGGACGTACCCCAGCGGCACCACGGTCGCGTCGCTGTGGAACGGCGTGCTCACAACCCCGGCCGTAACGGTCCGCAACGCCGACCACAACGGCGCCCTGGCCGCCGGCGCAAGCACCACGTTCGGCTTCATCGGCAGCGGCCCGGCCACCACGCCGGCCCCCATCACCTGCACCTTGAGCTGACTACGGGACCCGGTCAGCTACGTCGTGAGCTGACCGGGTTCCCTCAGCACAACTAACTGCGACGCCGACGACCTGCACGTCAAGCCGATTCATCGGCCGCAGCCTCGTGCCGACCGTCCAGCTCGCCGTAGCACAATCCGACCGCTCGCGGGGCGCTATCCACAGCCGCGCACTTGTCCACAGGAGCCCGCTCTCACCACCCCGAAGATCGGCCCACCTCACTAAAATGGGGCTGGGCGGGGGTCCCCCGGTAGGGCGGGCCCTGTTTTGATCACGATCATGACCACGGCCACGACGACCGCGATCACGTGTGCCACGGCCACGACGACCGCGATCACGTGTGCCACGGCCACGAGGGCCACGGCAACCAGGGCCACGGCCACGACGACGGCCATGACCACGACCCGGACGACGGCTTCGACGACGACCGCGATCACGACAATGGCCCCGACCGCGATCACGACGACGGCCACAGCCCCGACCGCGATCACGACGACGGCCACAGCCCCGGCCGCGATCACGACGACAGCCACGGCCACAGCCACAGCCACGGCCACGGCCACGGTCGCGATCACGACGACGGCCGGCGGGGCGGCGGCAGCCACGAACTCTCGGCAGCCTAGCCCGGGGAGCCGTTCGATCACGGTCCAGGATCGTCGGGCTGGTACGTGCACGGACGCGTGCCTGAACCACGCGGCCGCGGCGCACGCCGGTGCCATCACGGCGGACTCACCATGCCTGATCACGGCCATGACGGTCCTGGGGTTGGGCGCCACCACTTACTCACGTCGCCGTGGTGGGGTTCGCGTTCTGGACGCGCAGCGGCCAGCGAAGCCCGCCGCGGTCCCCGCGGGAGCGACGGTCCGTCACCCACCGCCCGGCTGGGACATCCGGCTCTTGACCTTGGGTTCTGGGATTCGAGCGTGGCCGGCGGCTATTCACGAACCCGCAGCGAACGCCGGCTCTTGACCTTGGGTTTCCGGGATTTCGAGCGTGGCCGGCGGCTGTCCATCAACCCGCTACGAATGCGGCTCTGGAATCTCGAACGGGCGCGGGATATCCAGGAATCCGCAACGAACGCCAGCTCTTGATCTGATCCTTGAACCTGGCCCGGCTATGACATCTGCTTCTGGGCGGGCGGGGCGTGGGACACCGGGATGCGCGAATCCTCGGGCACGGTGAACCAGAAGACGCTTCCCCCCTCGGGGTTGGAGTCGACGCCGACCCGGCCGTGGTGACGCTCGACGATGCGGTGCACGATGGCGAGCCCGAGGCCGGTTCCGGGGAAGTTCTCGCTGCCGCCGACGCGACGGAAAGCGTCGAACACCGCGGACCGGTCGTTCTCGGGGATGCCGATGCCGTTGTCGCTCACCTCGCAGCGCCAGCGGCCCTCGGCTATCGGGTGGCAACCGATCCGGACGTGGGGTTCGCGTTCGGCGGGCGTGTATTTGATCGCGTTGCCGATCAGGTTGTCGAGCACCTGCCGCAGCAGGGTCGGGTCGCCGTAGACCGTGGGCAGGTCGCCCACCACCACCTCGGCCGGGCGGTCGGCGGCGCGTTCGCGGGCGATCTCCTCGGCCAGGCGGTGCAGGTCGACCGGCACGTTGGCCATGGGCCGGTTCTCGGCGGTGGCGTAGTCGAGCAGGTCGTCGATGAGCACCCGCATGTGGTCGGCGCCCTTGCGCAGCCGGGCCAGGAAGTCGCGTTGCATGGGGTCGAGCCGGTCGAACGCCTCCTCCTGCAGGAAGTCGGCGTAGCCCATGATCCGGGCGAGCGGGCTGCGCAGGTCGTGCGCGACAACACCGGCGAACCCGACCAGTTCGGTCTCCCGCTGCCGCAGCCGGTGTTCGACCTCCTCGCGGCGGGCGATGTCGGTGCGCAGGGCGGCCGTGGCCTCGTCGACCCGGCGCAGGGCCCGGTTGCGCGACGTCACGATGGTGCCGGTGAGCGCGACCAGCAGGGCCGTGAGCACGAGTCCGACCGCCCCGGCCACCTTGTCGAGGCCCTGGTCGGTGCCGGTGAGCAGCCGCTTGGTGGCTTCGACGCGCAGGGTCCAGGAGCGCTGGGCGACGGGGAGCGGCTCGTCGCGGGCGCCGATGCTGGTGTCCAGCGGCACGCCGGGCGCCCAGGTGGCCATCGGCAGCGGGTCGCCGGACGCGTCGTCGAGCAGCGTGACCGCCACCCGGTCGCCGGCCGAACCGGCCACCACCTCGCTCAGGAAGTCGCCGCCCCGCACGCCGAGCATCAGCCAGCCCCGGAACCGCCCGTTGTCGGCGGCGCCGGGCGAGGTCGCATAGACCGGGGCGACGAAGACGAACGACAGCTGGCGGCGTTCGAGCGGCAGGTCGGAGTCTTTGAGCAGCCGGTACGTGCGGCTGACGGCGACCCGGTGCCCCTGCTCGGCGATGTCCATGGCCTCGACCGCCTGGGCCGAGGTCGACATGTCGGTCCCGATGGACGAGCCCATGTCGTCCATCGACTTGCTGAGCACGGCGAAACGATGGGCCGAGGCGCCGTTCGGGCGCAGCGTCAGGCCGGTGGCCCCGAGTTTGCGCCAGCGTTCCTGCAGGGTGGCCACGTCGCCGTCGGCGGCGGGGACGACGAACGAGAGGCCGGTGCCGCCCGGGAACCGCCGCCGGTCGACCGCCGCCGTGATCGCGGTGAACTCGGCCGCCTCCAGCTCCGACTGCGCCCCGACGGCCGCGGCCAGGTCGAGCAGCGAGGCCGAGTAGCGGCTGACCTCGGCCGAGATCGCCTGCGAGATGATCGTGCTGCGCTGGCCGAGGGATCGGGCCAGCCGGTCCCGTTCGGCGTTGTGCAGGGCCAGGGCCGCCATGCCGGTGCCGGCCAGCCCCACTACGGCGACCAGCACGAGCACCACCACCGACCGGCGTAGCCCGGCGGGCCGGGCGGACGGGTCGGCGCTGGGGGTCACATTTGCGAAAATACGCCCGTTGCGCGGGCCTTCGTGCCGGTTCCCAGCGTTGATCAGCTAGTTCTCAGACCATTACGTTTTCCGGCGGGCGCCGAGGGTAACTCCGCGTCATGGCGCGACCTCTCTGGACCGGTGCGATCACTTTCGGCCTGGTGTCGGTTCCCGTGGCGATGTACTCGGCCACGCACGACCACGAGGTGAGCTTCCACCAGTTCGAGAAGGGCACCGAGGACCGCATCCGGTATCGGCGGGTGAACGAGCGTACGGGCAAAGAAGTCGACTTCGACGACATCGTCAAGGGCGCCGACGGCGTGATGCTCGACCAGGAGGAACTCGACTCGGTGGCGCCCGGCCGCTCCCGGAGCCTCGACATCCACCGGTTCGTCGAGCTGGCCGAGATCGACCCGCTCTACTACCAGAAGACGTACTGGCTGGGCCCGGGCAGTGATGAGACGGCCAAGGTGTACGGGCTGTTGCGCGACGCGATGGCCGACAGCGGGCGGGCGGCGATCGGCACGCTGGTCATGCGGGGCAAGGAATACCTCACGGCCATCCGCGCCGACGGCAAGCTGCTGGTGCTGCAGACCATGTACTTCGCCGACGAGGTGCGTGACCCGGCCGAGCAGATCGACTCGCTGCCGCAGCGCAACAAAGCCAAGCCGGCCGAGATGCACATGGCCCAGCAGCTGATCGACTCGATGTCGGGGCCGTGGAAGCCGGCCGACTACCGCGACACCTACACCGACCGGGTCAAGAAACTCATCAAGGCCAAGTCGAAGGGCAAGAAGGTGAAGGCGGCCGAGCCGGCGCCCGACCCGACCGCGGCTTCGGACCTGTTCGAGATCCTGCGCAAGAGCGTGGAGGCGGCCTCCAAGAGCCGGGCGACGAGCAAGCCGAAGAAGACCGCGAAGCCGGCGAAGGCCACGAAGCCGAAGAAGAGCAGAAAGGCCGCTTGACCAGGCGTCGGGTGCTCGCGAACGGCCGCGTACGACCGGAGACGTCGTCACGAAGATGATGTTGTGCGACGATGCGCATGTGGTCGACGCGTCCGCCGCTCACACCTGCGCCGTCTGCGCCGGTGAATGGTGCGACGCCTGCGGGCCGGAGCGCGAGCCCGAGCTGGACACCGACGCCGAGCTGGCCTGGCGTCTCGGCGACGGTGCCATCCTGCTGGTCGGCGCCCGGCACGCCGTCCACGTGACGACCGCCGGCGACCGCCGCACGCTCGTTCCCGACGAGCAGGTTCAAGATCCTTCCCACGTACGCCGGAGGGCCGTGGCCGCCGCCCTCGGTCTGACGCCGTCGGCCGGTCTGGTGCTGACCGCTGCCGTGCCCGGCGTGGCCGCGCTGACCGGGGACGCGTTGTGGGCCGACGTCGAGCAGTCGGCGTGGTGGTCGACGCGACCCGCCACGGACGGAACGGTCGATCCGGCCGCGGCCGCGTTGCTGCCCGGACTGGCCGGCGAACCGGTCGACGGCGAGGAGTCGCTGGCCGAGCTGATCGCCGAACTCCGCCACCGCGAAACGGCCCCGATCCCGCCGGCCGTCGCCGCCGTTCCGTTCGCCGTCGTCCGGCGGGTCGACGTCGAATCGGGCCGCTTCCACTACCGGGAGCTCTGGCACGAGGGCGACGACGATCCGATGCTCGCCGACGAGTCGACCGGCGCGTTGGTGCCGAGCCGTCACACGCCGGTGCCGGGCGGACGGGCGATCGCGGTCGCGCAGGCCGGGCCGGTCGCGGTCGAGGTCGACGGGCTGCACCGCTCCTTCGTGTGCCGGCTGACGGCTCATTCCCGTACGGAAACCGTGTTTGTCCCCGGTCTGCCCGGCGCCACCCTGCGGGCCGAGGACCAGCTCGCCCACCTGGTGAGGGACAACGGCCTCGTCGTCGTGCGGAATCCGTGGCACGCGAGCGACAACGGGCTGGACTTCAGCACGCCCGCGCCCGGCACCGAGGTCACCCGCCGCAGCACCGCCCGGCCGCCCGCGTTGCTGGCCGACGCCTCGGGTGAGCCGATGGTGTCTCTGCTCTCCGACGAGCCGCTGCCGGAACGGCTCGCGGATGTCTCCGTGGTCCTCGACGACGAGCCGCTGCGCTCGGCGCTGACCGCCCTCGACCGCAAACTCGAACCGTTCGTGATCGGGGAAAGCCTCGAGGTCGAGGAGGTCTGGACGTCGCCGCACGCCACCGCGTCCCGGACCTACCTGGTCTTCCCGGGGGCGCCGCTGGGTGACCCCGGCGGGCCGCTGCCGGTGCTGCTCGCCGACGGTTCCCAGGCCCACCGCGACGTGTCGGTGGACAGCCTCGGGCACCTGTTCGACGTGCGCCGGGCCACCGGTTGCCCCGGCTGCGGCAACATCTACGGCCCCTGCTGCGGCGACGTGGCCAAGCTCTTCCGCTGTACGGCCTGTCGCCGCCCCGCCTGCGGAACCTGTCTGGAAGGCGCCGAGGTCGCCGAGACCCGGTGCGCCCGGTGCGGCGACACTTCCTGCCGGGCCTGCTCGCGCGAGCTGGCGGTCGAGACCTGCCGGATGTGCGAGCGCGACATGTGCCGCTCCTGCCGCGACGACTCGATCTGCCGCACCTGCCAGGCTCTGGCCCCCGCCACGGCCGACGGCCTGCCCCCGGAACTGGCCGCGAACGGGCTCACTGTGGTCGCGGCCGAGGACAAGGGCGGCCGGATCGTCCGGCTGACCGGAACCCACCGGCGCGAGCTCGTCGTGCTGAACGGCCCCGAGATCGTACGGTGGAAGACCGCAACCGAAGACGACCTGCTCCCGTTGCGGATCGCGGCTGCCCGCGCGGCCGGCACGGGTGATGTGGACGTGCACGCCCTGCCCGAGCAGCACTGCCCACCGGCGCCCCGCGACTGGCTGGCGCTCGACCGCGAGTCCGGAACAGAGCTGCACTGGGCGGTCATGGCCGGCGACACCCGGCGGGCCGGCACGTTCGACCCGCCACCGGTGACCGACGGCGCTTCCCCCGACCCGTCATTGCGCGACGAGCTGACCGCGCTGGTGGGCGCCCCGACGCGCGTGCCGTCAAGAGCGGTCTTGGACGCCGTCGAGGTGACGCCCTCCCCGTCGACCGCGCGGGTGGTGGCCTGCCGGATGCGCACTGACGACCTGCTCGCGGTGGACGGCCGGGGCCTCGTACGCCGCAAAGCCACCGGCCCCGCCGTGTCCGAGACAGTCGCCGAGTGGCAGCCTTCCGGTGAGCCGGTGGCCTGGGCCGAGGCCGGTTGGAGCCCGCAGCCGTCGGTTGTCGCCCACGCCCAGCTCGAGGACTGGGAGGCGGCCCTCGTACGGGTCGGTGGTCACGCCCTGCTCGGCGTCCTCGCCCCCGGACAGCACCAACCCGTCTGGCACACCATCACCGACGACCCGGCCGAGTTGGACCGCGGCCTGGTCGGCGCCACCGTGGTCGGGCCGCACACCACCGTACGGGTCACCGCGCTCACCCGCGCCGACCAGCTCACCGGCCTCACCCTCGCCGGCGCCACTCTTCTCGGCCGCAGTTTGTGGTACCGCGGCGTCGTGGTGCCGCCCCAGCCCGACGAGGTCGCACCCGACCTCGCGCGCTCGACGGTCGCTCCCACCGGGGTTCCCGCCGCCCCGACATCCCAGGCCGACCTGCCCGCCGCCCTGATCGACCACCTGTCCCGCCGGCTCCCGCCCATCACTCCTTCCTGCCTGGCGATCGGCTTGGACGTCGAGGAGGTCTGGTCCTTGCCCGACGGCTCCCAGATGCAGGTGGCGTACGAGGTACCCGCGGGCCAGACGCAGGGCCGGGTCCCCGACGCCGTGACCGGCATACCGTTGGCCGAGCCGCAGGCGTGCCGAAGCCACCACCTGGTAGCCGCCGTACGCCCGTGCGCCACGTGCCTGACCTCCACATGCGGCGCCTGCACCGACGGCGTCACTCCGTGCCGCTTGTGCGCCGGCCTGGTATGCCGCCGCTGCGTGGCCACCGAGGACGGCCGCTGCCCCGCATGCGCAGCCCTGACCAAGGTCGGCGCGCTGTCCCGCTCCCGTTACGGAGCAGCCCGAGGCGACGCGGTCTGGCACGGCACAGCCCCCAACACCGAGGTGACGGTCCGCCGCCTCCACAACGAGTGGACCCTGGAGAGAACAGACCACCAGGGCACGGTGACGCTGCCTTTGACCGAGCCGTTCCTGACCCACATCCAGACCTTGCTGCCCTGACCGCGGCGACGCTGATCGCTGTTCTGGCGACGGTCCGGCCGTGGCAGGGGTGGTTCACGGTTCTCTTTGCGGCGGTGGCGGTAGAAGTTGCCCTGTTCGCTGTGAGCCAAGCGGTGGCCCCTAAGGTGTGACGTCGCGTTTCGGTGGTGATGGGGTGGCCTAGGCTCGCCGGGTGCCTGTGTCACGGAAGCGCAAGTCGAAGAAGACCGCCAACCAGCACCAGCTCCTCGCGAAGAAAGCGCGCGAAGCCAGAGCCGAGCGTGACGCCCTCGCGGAGGCGCAGCGGAGCCGGGTCCGCCGGGCCGCGCTGGCCGGTCCCTCGGCGGCCGAGCTGGTCGCGGGGCTGACGATGTATGCGGCCGACCACCAGGGCCCCGAGCTGGAGGACGAGTTGTGCGCCCGGCTCGGGCCGCTGCTGCACGAGTGGGGTCAGCGCGAGTACCCGCAGTACGTGGGTCCGGACGACTTCGCCGTGGCGCTTGTGCGGGCGGCCCGCGCCGGGGTTGAGCAGGTTCTTGCGGACGGTGCGGATCCGGCGGCGGCCTGGCGTGCGCTGGATGCGGCGCTCGACATTCTGCCCGGCGTGCAGCTGGCCGAGGTCGACGAACTGCTTCCGCAGCTGCGCGAGCTTCCCGGTGGGGCCGAACCGCCGGCCCAGCCGGAGGCGACCGCCCTGGCCGGTGAGGTGCAGTGGGCGCGGGATGTCTATGGCAGCCGGTTCGCGGTGACCGCCCCGTTCGCGGCGCCGGGCAACCCGCCTCGGTCCTATCTGTGGGACATCGACGCCTGCACTCTGAGTCCCATCACCGTACGCAGCGGCTATTTCGACTCGCCGGAGGAAGCGCTGGCCGCCTGGCGGGCCGACGTCGGCGAACTGGCCGCGGGCGACGCCCGATGGTCCGAAGTCGACGACGCCTCGCTGCTGGAGGAGATCCTGCCCCGGGCGGATTCCCTGCCGGTGCTGGGTGGCGAGACGGCCGACCAGCTCGCCGAGTACTACCGCTGCCGCCTGCTCGCCGAGGAACTGCTCGACGCGTCCCCGGCCTCCGGTCGCCGCCCCGAAAGCATCGAGCCGTCGGTCTTCGCGCAGTGGTATCGCGAGTCCGCGAGCGGGCCGGTGCCGGAGGACCTCGACGAGCTGGCCGACGCGCTGGCGGAATCCTGGGGCTGCGCGGTCCCCGCCCTCGACCACTGCTGCTCACCCCATCGGGTGGCATGCTTCGCGCTCATTGCCGAGCTCGAGTTCGGTGCCGAGTACGGGCGGCGGGTGCTCGCCCTGCTCCCGAGCTGGGTCACGTGGCTCGCCGGACGTACGGGCCTCTCCGCGGAGCTGACCGCCCGCGCCCTGGCCTACGCCTCCGGCGAGCCGCACCCGGACCTGGGATCCGACGCCCGCCACCTGGACTATCAGGCGATCGTGGCCGAATAGGTCAGACTCCGAGCGGTTCCCGGCCGGTCGGCACCAGCTGCGTGGGGGCGTCGCCGCCGCGGCGGGTCTCGTAGGCGCTGGGCGGGCCCGACCGGGGCCAGCGCACGCCGACCACCGTGGCCGAGCCGAGGCGGGCGCCGGGGGCGTGACCCTGGTACGGCTCGACCAGTAACGCGTCCAGGGTCTGTCTCGTGCCGGGCAGCGAACCTCGTAGGCTCACCGTCCGTAGTTCCCGGTTCAGGGTGATCGCTACGTCGCGTACGCGGCGGTCGGCGCCGGACTCACCGGCGGTCAGGGCCGACTCGATGCGGGTCCACAGGCGCCACGGGTCTTCGTCGAGCAGCAGCCGGGCCGCACGGTCGAGGGCCCCGCACGTGATGTCGACGGCGGCCTCCTCGCCCAGTTCGGCCACCCATTGCAATTCCTCGGTCTCGGGGCGCAGCGACGGGGATTCGTGCAGCAGCGTCGCATAGAGCATGGCCAGAATCGTCGACCGGTGGGGGCCGTCGTAGAGGACGCCGACGGTGGTCAGCAAACGGGGAAAACGCGCGGAAATGTGGGCGGCCCGGCCCAGAGGCAGCTCTACCGCCTCGTGGGTGTCGCGCACCCGGGCGTGGAACGGGCGCTGTTCGCGCTGGGCGAACACCAGGGCCCGATGTTCATTGGCGAGCAGCCGCGCGGCGACCGAATAGGCCACTCCCAGCTGGGCGGCGAGCGTGCGGATGGCGCGGCGGCGGGCGCGGTCGGGGACGGGGTGGCGTCGTTGTGTTCCGGTCATCGCTGTCCTCCCTTCGCGCCATCGTAGGACGGCCGTTGTATGTTGAGGGGGCAGCAGCGCCTGCACGAGCGTAGCGAGGCCACCCACGCGGGCCACGCGTTCACGCCAAGAGGCCAGGACTCAGCGCAATCCACCCGATCGCGACGACGCACGCGTCTATCCGGGTGGGGTGCGTGGGGCCTCACCGCGAGGACGTGAGTGTCGTGTTCGAACGGTTCACCGATCGTGCCCGCCGGGTCGTTGTGCTGGCTCAGGAAGAAGCCCGCACGCTCAACCACAACTACATCGGCACGGAACACCTTCTGCTCGGCCTCATCCGTGAGGGTGACGGCATCGCCGGTCAGGCCCTGCACAGCGCCGGAGTGACGCTCGACGGGGTTCGCGCGCAACTCGAGGAAAGGGCCGAAACCTCGCCCGCCGGGCACATCCCGTTCACACCCCGCGCCAAGAAGGTGCTCGAACTGGCGTTGCGGGAAGCGCTGCAGCTCGGCCACAACTACATCGGCACCGAACACATCCTTCTGGGGTTGATGCGCGAGGGCGAAGGAACCGCCATGCGCGTTCTCCAAGCCGACCCTTCCGCCGTACGGCACATCGTGCTCACCATGCTGCGAGGCGAACCGGAATCGGAGCCGGGAAAGGCCCCCGAGCCCGTCCACTCCACGCTTCTCGACCAGTTCGGCGAGAACCTGACGCAGCGGGCCCGCGACGGGAAACTCGACCCGGTCATCGGCCGCGAACGCGAGATCGAACGCGTCATGGTGATCCTGTCGTGCCGCATGAAGAACAACCCGATCCTGCTCGGCGAACCCGGAGTCGGTAAGACGTCGGTCGTCGACGGCCTCTGCCACCGGATCGTGAGCGGCCGGGCGCCGGAATCGCTGGCCTCGAAACAGGTCTACACGCTCGACATGAGCCTGCTGGTGGCCGGTTCACGCTACCGCGGCGACTTCGAGGAACGGCTCAAGAAGGTCGTCAAGGAGTGCCGCACCCGCGGCGACATCATCCTGTTCATCGACGAGATTCACACGCTGGTCGGGGCCGGCGCGGCCGAGGGCGCGATCGACGCGGCCAGCATTCTCAAACCGATGTTGGCCCGGGGCGAACTGCAGACGATCGGCGCCACGACCACGGCCGAATACCGCAAGTACTTCGAGAAGGATGCGGCGCTGGCCCGGCGCTTCCAGTCGGTGGAGATCGGCGAACCCACGTACGCGCAAGCCATTGAGATTTTGAAAGGACTGCGCGACCGGTACGAGGCGCATCACCGCGTCACCTACACCGATGCCGCCCTGACCGCGGCGGTGACCCTGGCCGACCGTTACGTCGCCGACCGCTTCCTGCCCGACAAGGCGATCGACCTCATCGACGAATCGGGCGCCCGGGCCCGGATGCGGCAGCTGAACGAGCCGGAGCACAATGCCGCGCTGACCCGGTTACGGCGCGAGAAGGAAGCGGCGATCGACGCCCAGGATTTCGAACGGGCGGCGCGGATCCGGGACGACGAGAAACGGGCCAAGGCCGAGAACCGGGTCGAGGTCGACCACGAACAGATCGCCGAGGTGCTGGCGAACTGGACCGGGATCCCGGTCTACAAGATGACCGAGGAGGAGACGACCCGGCTGCTGGGCATGGAGGACGAACTGCACCGCCAGATCGTCGGCCAGGACGAGGCGGTGGCCGCGGTGTCGCGCGCGATACGGCGTACGCGGGCCGGGTTGAAAGATCCTCGGCGGCCCTCGGGATCGTTCATCTTCGCCGGGCCGTCCGGGGTGGGAAAGACGTCTTTGGCGCGGGCGCTGGCCGAATTCCTGTTCGGCTCGGAAGATGCGCTCCTGCAACTGGACATGTCGGAATTCCACGACCACTCGACGGTTTCCCGGCTGGTCGGCGCCCCGCCCGGATACGTCGGCTTCGACGAGGGCGGCCAGCTGACCGAGAAGGTGCGCCGCAAGCCGTTCTCGGTGGTGCTGTTCGACGAGATCGAGAAGGCGCATCCGGACGTGTTCAACACGCTGCTGCAGATTCTCGAGGACGGCCGGCTGACCGACGGCCAGGGCCGGGTCGTCGACTTCAAGAACACGGTCATCATCATGACGACCAATTTGGGAACACGGTCGTTCTCCGGTGTCCCGCTCGGTTTCAACTCGGCCGCGGAGGCTCCCGGACGGCAGGCGCGGGAGGCGCTGAAACAGCATTTCCGGCCCGAGTTCCTCAACCGCATCGACGACACGATCGTGTTTCCGCCGCTGGGCCAGGAGGAGGTGCTGCGGATCGTCGACGTGATGATGGCGCGGATCGAGAAGCAACTGCGCAACAAGGACATCGGGCTGGAACTCACCGATGGCGCCCGCGCCTATCTGGCCCGTAAGGGATTCGACCCGGCCATGGGCGCGCGCCCCTTGCGACGCACCATTCAGCGCGAGATCGAGGACGCCCTGGCCGAGAAGATCCTCTTCAACGAACTGCGACCGGGGCAACACGTAGTAGTCGACGCTGATGACGATGGGTTGGTGTTCGCCGAACGGATGCCGGTGTGACCACTCGCCCGGTGTGACTCTTCGCCCGGTGTGACTCTTCGCCCGGTGTGACCGGGGCCGCTGACGGGGCCGGGCCGCCACCCGGCTCCGTTAGCATCGGGGCATGTCACAGCGGGTCGCGCTGGCGCTGGGGTCGGGAGGCGCCCGGGGTTACGCGCACATCGGCGTGATCCAGGTGCTCGAGGAACGCGGGTTCGAGGTCTGCGCGGTGGCCGGCTCGTCGATGGGCGCGCTGGTCGGCGGCGTCATGGCCGCGGGCCGCCTGAAGGCGTTCACCGACTGGGCGGTCGCCCTCAAACGGCAGGACGTGCTGCGCCTGATCGACCCCAAGTGGTCGGCCGCCGGCGCCATGGCCGCCGACCGCCTGATCAACCACCTCAACGACTTCCTGACCGACGTCGAGATCGAGAACCTGCCGATCCCGTACACGGCGGTCGCGACCGACCTGACCGCCCGCCGCGAGGTCTGGTTCCAGAAGGGCCAGCTCCGCTCGGCGATCCGCGCGTCCATCGCGATCCCCGGCGTGATCACTCCAGTCGTGGTCAACGGCCGCCTGCTGGCCGACGGCGGCCTGCTCAACCCCGTCCCGATCGAGCCGACCGCCGCTTCCGGCGCCGACCTGACGGTCGCGGTGTCGTTGCAGGCGCCGCGGCCGGCGCAGGAGCCCGCCAGCCCCGTACGCGCGGCCGCGGCCCCCTCGTGGGCACGACTGCGGCAAGTGTTCAGCAGCAGAAGCGCCCAGGCCACGCCGGCCTCACCCCTCCCCGACGACCTCAGAATCGGAGACGTGCTCGGCCTCTCCCTCGACGCGATGCAAGATTTGATCGCCCGTTACCGGATGGCCGGCCTGCCACCCGACATCCACATCACGGTCCCGGTGAGCGCGAGCGGCATCATGGACTTCCACAAGGCCGCCGACCTGATAGCCATCGGCCGCGACCTGGCCGCCAAGGCCCTGGACGACGCGGGTTACTGAAGCCGCTTGCGCGCGATCTCGAGGCAGGCCTGAAGAGTTTCCAGCGGTACGCGCATGGCCAGTGCCATGAGCTTTTCCGGGTCCTCGATGCCGCGGGCCGCGAGATCGTCACGAATGTCGAGAAGTCCCCGGTGATACGCGTTCCCACCGCTCGGCAGCGAGGCGAACTGGTCCTCGGTGTACCGCATGACCATGACCTGCCGCGCACCCACCGCCAACGTGCCGGCGAACTCGTTCGACATGTCGCCGAGGTGCCGGGCCGCCCGCCGCAGCGTGTCCCGGGTGACTTTCGGAGCCTCGATCACGAGTCGCTGCGGCCCTTCGTCGCTACGGGTCCATTCGGCAAATACGCGCAGTCCGGGTTCGTGCCGTTCGAGTTGGGTGGTGTCGCTCATTGTTCCCCGTTTCGTCTTCACAGGACCTGGATGGAGGCCACGTAGAACTGTGGTGCCGTGGTGCTGCCACCGATCTGCGTGTCATAGCTGTATGAGCCGGCGACGGTCACCTTGGCCACAAACTGGTCGTCCTCCACGAGGTCAGCCAGCAGAGCGGCATCCCCCAGAAAGAGGCTGTTCGTGTCGTAGTCGTACTCGTCCCGGTGCCGCACCCCGTCGGCATCGGCGCGGAAACCGTCCGGGCCGGTAGCCGCGTCGAACTGCGTCACGACGCCGTAGACCACGTACGTCTTGCCGATGTAGTCGTCCGGAGTCTTCGCGATCTTCTTCCACTCCCGGGCGCTCAGCCGCTTGAAAGTGATCGGTTTCGGCTTCGGCGCTTTTGTTGTCGGCGCTGCCGTGGCGGCCGCCTTCGTGGTGGGCGGGGGAGTGGTCGGCGTGGTTGTCGCAGGTGTCGTCGGCGTCGAACTCGGTTCCGCGAACGACGCGCTCGGTTCCGCGGCGGCCGTTGAGTCGGGAGATGCGATGACCGCGCCGACCGCTACCCCGCCTAGACAGAGCACCAGCCCGCCGACGACACCACCGAGAACGTACGGGAGCCTGATGCGCTTCTTCGCCGGCGCCGGGAAGGGGTAGCTCATTTGAGGGCCACCTTCACACCGCCGGAGAAGAGCGAGTCATGCAGTTCGACGGTGGTCAGCTTGGTGCCCTTCGGAACATCGAAGACAAGCTTTCCCCGTACGGTGTTGCCCGGGTTGACGTCCTCGAAGAAGACCTGCTGGTCCCCGTTGGCATAGATCGCGGCCCCGGAATCCACGGAGTATTCGGTGCCCTGCGCGTCAAAGGCCTTCTGCACCGAGTCGATGAGCGTCTGCGCCTCTTTCCCGATGTTCTTGACCTGAACGCTCACGAGGCAGAACTGGCCCTGGGCCTTCTCCCCGAAGTACTGATTGCCGACCTTGGCGACCCCGCACTTCACGCCGGTGACCGTGAACTGAAAGTCCCCGTCCTTGGCCGGCACGCCGATTCCAGGAGTCTTGGGCGCAGTCTTCTTCGGCGCGGTCGTCCCGGCAGCTTTCGGCGCAACGCTCGTCTCGGCCGCGGCGATCGTCTCGTTCGGAGATTCCGTTCCACCACCGCTGGCCGCGCTGATGGCCCCGATACCACACAGGAGTAGCACAAAGACTCCGGCGCCGCCGGCGATCCAGGGCCACTTGCGGCGCTTGGCCGGGGCAGGCGCAGGCGGATAGAAGGCGGGCTGCGGCGGCTGCGGATAAGTCATGGGAGCACTCCACAAAGCGAAGGGTCGTGTACACGGGAACGGCATCCCGCAACGACGTCTATGAGAGCACCGCTTGTGAACGCTGTCAACAAGCGGATTTCTTGAAGGATGTGTACACTGCTGGCGTGACAGGAAAAGCGAGAGTCACCGCGGCCGACATCGCCCGCTTCGCCGGGGTCGGCCGGGCCGCGGTGAGCAACTGGCGCAAGCGCTACGAGTCGTTCCCCGCACCCGTGGGTGGCACTGCCGCGAGCCCGCAGTTCGATCTCGTCGAGGTCGACCGATGGCTGGCGGAGAACGGCAAGGCGCTCGCCATACCCGACGAGCAGCGTTTCTGGCGCGACCATCTCGAGTCCGTCTCCGATCCGGCCGAGGCCATCACGATGGTTGCCGAGCACCTGAGCGGTGCCCGGCCGTTGTCCGACGCCGCCCGACGCGACGAACTCGACCAGTTGGTCTCGCGGACCGACCGGGGCGGCGCCCGGGAGACCCTGCGTCAGCTCTGGCTTCTCTTTGCCGATACCCCCGCACGCCGCGCGGCTGGCACACCCGACCTGCTGGCGTCGCTGATGGTCGATCTCGCTGGCGTACGGGGAGGCGTTGTCCTCGACCCGGCTTGCGGCAATGGCCAGTTGCTCCGGATGGCCGCGACGGCGGGTGCCAACCGCGTCTACGGCCAGGACGTCGACGACTTGACGGTCCGGCTGGCCGCGGCGTGGCTCGCTCTGGGCGACGTCGTCGGCGAGGTCCGGGGAGGCGATTCCCTTCGCGCCGACGCCTTTCCTGGACTGACGGTCGATGCGGTTCTCGGACACCTGCCTTTCGGGCAGACGAACTGGTGGCAGGACGAACTCAGTTATGACGCGCGGTGGGAGTTCGGCGTACCGCCGCGCACCGAGCCTGAACTGGCGTGGGTGCAGCACGCCTTCTCCCACCTCGCTCCCAGCGGCACGGCTGTCCTGCTGATGCCGCCCTCGGCGGCCGCGCGCCGTGCGGGCCGGCGTATTCGTGCGGAGATGCTGCGTCGGGGGGCGCTCAGGGCAGTGGTCGCGCTGCCGCAGGGCGTCTCCACGCCGCAGGCCGGTGCCCTGCACCTGTGGATCCTGCAGCGCAATACGGACGCACCCCGTCCGACTGTGCTGCTCGTCGACGGGCGTGCGCTCACCACCGCTGACCCGCTGGACGTGCCGGAGGCCTTCGACCAGATCAGGACGGCCATCGCGCGTTTCCTCGACGCGGGTGAATCGTCCGACCCCACTTTCGCGTATGTGGTCCCGGCCATCGACGTGCTCGACGACGAGGTCGACCTGTCCCCGTCGCGGCGCGCTCCGATCGGGAGCGAGCAGGGAAACCTCGTCCGGGAGATCCAGGCCGTACACCGCGTCCTACGTGCGCAGACAAAGGGCCTCGACAAACGTGTCCCCGAACTGATGGCCGCTGCAGAAGGACCGTCGCTGCCAACGTTGTCGGTGGCCGAGCTGGCTCGTGCCGGCGCGCTGGAGATCCTTGGCCCTATCCGTGGGGTCGATGGAGACCTGATCGATGCACCTGTTCTCACGGCCGAGGATGTCCTGCGCGGCCGCGCGCCCTCCGGCGCCGACGAGCGGCTCAACCAGCGCATTGTTCTGGAGGAGGGCGATGTCGTCGTTCCTCTGGTGGCCCGGCATCTGGCCACCAGGGTCATCACCGAGCCGGGCCGGACGCTGGCCGGGCGCAACCTGTACGTCCTGCGCCCGAACCCGGAGGTGCTGAACGCATGGTTCCTCGCCGGCTATGTCGGTACGGCCTCGAACGAGCGCAACATGAGCAGCCTTTCCGGGACCCTGCGCCTCGACCTCAAGAGAGTGCAGATACCAAGGATCCCGAT
Source organism: Paractinoplanes ovalisporus (assembly GCF_016834655.1). Classification (GTDB taxonomy): domain Bacteria; phylum Actinomycetota; class Actinomycetes; order Mycobacteriales; family Micromonosporaceae; genus Actinoplanes; species Actinoplanes ovalisporus. The sequence continues at coordinate 192,965 of NZ_JAENHP010000017.1, read as the reverse complement.
CGCGGAGCAACGCCGACACGGCGAAGCGTTTGCGCAACTCCACCAGTTGAACCAAATGGCCAGGCAGGTCACGGACCTTTCGGCGGAGCTGACTCGGCTGACCGTCGAGGGCCTGGCATTTGGCAAGCTTCGTCCCACTGAGAAGAACTGAGGAAGGACCCACAGGTGAGCACCGATCACCAGAAACTGGCGAACTTCATCTGGTCGGTCGCCGACCTTCTGCGCGGCGATTACAAGCAGTCCGAGTACGGGCGGGTCATCCTGCCGCTGACCGTGCTGCGGCGCCTCGACTGGGTCCTCGAGCCGACCAAGGACGAGGTGCTGGCCCGGAACGAGTCGCTGACCGCGGCCGGCGTCAAGAATGTGGATCCGGTGCTCCGCAAGGTGGCCGGGCTGGGCTTCTACAACATCAGCCCGCTCAACTTCCGGGCCCTGACGGCCGATCAAGATCATGTGGCCACAAACCTGCGGTCCTACATCGGTGGCTTCTCACCCGGTGCAGTCGACGTGCTCGAGAAGTACGGCTTCGACGCGCAGATCACCCGGCTGGACGAGGCCGGACTGCTCTATCAGGTGGTCAGCAAATTCGTCGAGATCGACCTGCGGCCGGAGACGGTCAGCAACCACCAGATGGGCTACCTCTTCGAAGAACTCGTCCGGAAGTTCTCCGAAATCAGCAACGAGACCGCCGGTGAACACTTCACGCCGCGCGAGGTCATCAAGCTGATGGTCAACCTGCTGCTGGCGCCTGACGAGGAAGACCTGGTCACTCCCGGCATCGTGCGCAAGATCTACGACCCGGCGTGCGGGACCGGCGGCATGCTGAGTGAGGCCCAGGACCACATCGAGGCCCACAACTCACACGCGACGGTCGAGGTCTACGGCCAGGAACTCAACGGTGAGACGTACGCGATCTGCCGCTCCGACATGATGATGAAGGGCGGCGACCCGAATAAGATCGTCTTCGGCAACTCGTTCAGCCAGGACGGCCACGAGGCCGAGAAGTTCGACTACATGCTGGCCAACCCGCCGTTCGGCGTGGAGTGGAAAAAGGTCGAGAAGTTCATCAAGGACGAAGCCGCCCGCGGCCATGCCGGCCGTTTCGGGTTCGGCCTACCTCGCATCAACGACGGCTCGTTGCTCTTCCTTCAGCACATGATCTCCAAAATGAAGCGTCCCGAAGACGGCGGCAGTCGCCTAGCCATCGTCTTCAACGGCTCGCCGCTCTTCACCGGTGCCGCCGGCTCCGGCGAGTCGGAGATCCGCCGCTGGATTCTGGACAGAGACCTGCTCGAAGGCATCGTGGCTCTGCCTGACCAGCTCTTCTACAACACGGGCATCTCCACCTACTTCTGGATTCTCAGCAACCGCAAGTCGCCCGCCCGCGAGAAGAAGGTCGTACTGCTCGACGGCCGCGACTACTGGGTCAAGATGCGCAAGAGTCTGGGCGACAAGCGCAAGATGCTCAACGACGACCACATTGCCACACTGACGAAGGCATATGTGGATGCGCTGGCCATCGCGGACGACCCGTCCCACGAGCAGCACAGCAAGGTGAAGCTCTTCCGGACCACCGACTTCGGCTACCAGCGAATCACCGTCGAGCGTCCGCTGCGGCTGCGCTTCGAGATCACCGAGGAGACGCTCGCCCTGCTCGCCGAGGCCAAGCCCGTTCTTCGGTACGCCGAGAGCGAGGCCCTGCTGACCACGGCGAAGTCCCTGATGGGTACGACAGCGAGCACTCGCTCGGAGTTCGCGATGAGTTTGGCCGCGCTGGGCAAACTGCCCGCCCCCGTGGAGAAGGCCGTCTGGGACGCGTTTTCGATCAGCGACCCGGAGGGCGAGGTCCAGACCGACCGTAAGGGCCACCCGCTCCCGGACGCCGACCTGCGCGACAACGAGAACGTCCCCCTCAACGAGGACATGCACGACTACGTCAAGCGCGAAGTCCTCCCACACGTCCCCGACGCCTGGATCGACGAGCCGAAGACGAAGATCGGCTACGAGATCCCCTTCACTCGCTACTTCTACGTCTACCAGCCACCACGCCCGCTGTCCGAAATCGACGCCGAGATCAAGGCTCTCGAAGCCCAGATCCAGGACCTGCTCGGCGAGGTGACGAAATGAGTCAGGTTGCACCATGGCTGGTCGACTCCCGTTGGCCAACTGTCCCCATCAGGTATCTCGCCAAGCTCGGAACGGGCCACACACCCAGTCGCCAGCATCCTGAGTATTGGCAGGACTGTGACATTCCGTGGATGACTCTGGCTGATGTATGGCAGTTGCGGGATGGCACGGTCGACTATGTGCAACAGACTAACGACATGATCAGCAAAGTCGGCTTGGCTAACTCGGCGGCTGTGCTTCATCCGGAGGGAACGGTGATCCTCTCCCGGACCGCTTCCGTAGGGTTCTCGGGGATCATGGGACGCGATATGGCGACCAGCCAAGACTTCGCGACTTGGACGTGTGGGCCTAGGCTTCATCCGAAGTACCTGCTCTATGTCTTGCGAGCCATGGCGCCGGACTTGAGGAGGATTGCAGCGGGTTCAACCCACAAGACGATCTACATGCCAGATATCGAAGAGTTGCGGAGCCCTGTTCCGCGGATGGAGGAGCAGCGGCGCATTGCTGACTTCCTCGAGGCTGAGACTTGCAGGCTCACACACCTCACGGAGATGCGGCGCGCGCAGGTGTCACTTCTGCGTCAACGTGAGTTCGCGGCCATTTCGGAGACACTAACCGGCGCGGCGACTGCGGGGTCGCGGCGTTCGACTGGTTGGCGATGGCTCCCTGATGTACCTTCCGACTGGCTCATCGGGCCCGTGCACGCCTACTTCGACGTGATGCTTGGAAAGATGCTCAATCCTGAGCGGGCTTCCGGTCGTCATCCACGGCCCTATCTGCGGAATGCAAACGTGCACTGGTACCGAATTGGTACTGATGATCTCGCAGAGATGAGTTTCGAGCCTAGCGAACGCGGCCGCTTTCGGATCGAGCCGGGCGACCTTCTCGTCTGTGAGGGCGGCGCAGGAGTAGCTGAGTCTGCTGTCTGGGATGGGCGAGTTGCGGAGTGTTATTACCAAAAATCTCTGCACCGAGTGCGCGCCCGCCAGAACGTTCCTGTCGAATGGCTGATGTATTGGCTTAGGCTGGCGAAGGAAGTTGGCTTGTTCGCCTCGGAAGGAAATGTGGCGACAATCCCACACCTCACCGGGGAGCAACTGCGGGCATGCAGGATCCCAATCCCGCCGGACGGCCTACGGCGAGTCGCGGAACTGGGCCTCGAGATTGCAGAAATCAACCGGTTGGTAGGCGCTATTAATTCGGCTGAAACGCTTATGGCTGAGCGGCGACAGGCGTTGATTACGGCGGCGGTTACCGGGCAGATTGATGTGACTACGGCGCGGGGAGTGGATTGATGTGAAGGTGCACGGGGAGGGTGCGTTCGAGGCGGCGATCGAGCAGACGCCGCTCGATCAGGGGTGGCTGCGCGGGATTCCGGGGAACTACGACCGACAGTTGGGGCTCGACACTTCAGAGCTGTTCGCGTTCATCGGGGCAACTCAGAATGACGCTTGGCTGAAGCTGGTCGCCTACCACGGGAACGACGTTGCCGAGACGCAGCGGCACTTCAAGGAGTATCTGGCGAAGCAGATCGACGAGCGGGGGCCGCTTGATGTGCTTCGACGTGGGATCAAGGACAAGGGGATCCAGTTCCGGCTGGCGTACTTCAAGCCGGCTCACTCGATCACCGACGACGCGCTGAACCTCTACCGGGCCAACCGGCTTTCCGTCACCCGGCAACTGCACTTCTCTGCGCACGATGAGAAGAGCCTCGACCTTGCCCTCTTCGTGAACGGCATCCCGCTGGCCACCGCTGAGCTCAAGAACCCGCTGACCAACCAGACCGTCGAGGACGCCAAGAAGCAGTACCGCGAGAAGCGCGACCCGAAGGAACTGCTGTTCTCCCGCCGTACCCTCGTGCACTTTGCCGTTGATCCTGACCTGGTTTTTGTGACCACGAAGCTGGCGGGGGAGAAGACCCGGTTCCTGCCGTTCAACACGGGGTCGGAGGGGCCCGGCGTGTCCGGCGGCGCGGGCAACCCGCCGGCCGAGGGCTACCGGTCCGCCTACCTGTGGGAGCAGATCTGGCATCCGGACACCTGGATGGACCTGATGCGGCGGTTCCTGCACACCGAGAAGGCGTCGCAGGCGCTGATCTTCCCGCGCTACCACCAGTGGCATGCGGTCACCGCGCTGACCAGCCACGCGGCGGCGCACGGCTCGGGTGACAACTACCTGGTCATGCACTCGGCCGGCTCCGGCAAGTCGAACACCATCGCCTGGCTGGCGCATCGGCTCTCCAGCCTGCACACCACGCAGGCGATCCCGGAGAAGAGCATCAAGGCGAACGAGCCGGTGTTCGACAAGGTCATCATCATCACCGACCGGGTCGTGCTGGATCGGCAGCTGCAGGACACCGTGTTCCAGTTCGAGCATGTGCCGGGCGTGGTGCAGCGCATCGACAAGGACTCCAACCAGCTCGCCGCGGCGCTGCAAGGGGAGACCGCCAAGGTCATCATCAGCACGATGCAGAAGTTCGGCTTCATCCTCGAGAAGGTCGACGGCCTGCGGGGCAAGCGGTTCGCGGTCATCGTCGACGAGGCGCACTCATCCCAGTCCGGTGACAACGCCGCCTCGCTCAAGAAAGTGTTGCTGCGTAAGGGAAGCGACGACATCGACGAGGACGGCGACCTGCTGACCGCCTCGGCGTTGGCGCGCGGCCGGCACGAGACGCTTTCGTACTTTGCCTTCACCGCCACGCCGAAGCCGAAGACCCTCGAACTGTTCGGCACGCGTGGGGCCGACGGGAACATGCACCCGTTCCACACGTACTCGATGCGGCAGGCGATCGAGGAGGGCTTCATCCTCGACGTGCTCCGGCAGTACGTGACCTACAAGTCGTACTGGAAGCTGGCCAACCAGAACCCGGACGACCCCGAGGTCGATCCGAAGAAGGCGGCGTCGCAGCTGGCCCGCTTCGCCGTGCTGCACCCGACGATGATGGCGCAGAAGGCCGAAATCATCGTCGAGCATTTCAAGAAACACACGGCGCGGCGGATGGGCGGCCGGGCCAAGGCGATGGTGGTCACGGGGTCGCGTGAAGCCGCAGCGAAGCTCTACACGGCCATCAACAAGTACATCGAGACCAACGGCTACCGCGGCCTTGGAACTCTGGTGGCCTTCTCCGGCGAGCTGAACCTCGACGGCATCGACGTCACCGAGGCCCGGATCAACGGGTTCGGCGAGAGCGAACTGCCGGAGAGGTTCGCTTACACGGCCGCCGACGACAAGCATGCCGGCACGCCCAAGGCCAAGCAGCCCGTCGAGTTCAAGATTCTCGTGGTGGCGGAGAAGTACCAGACCGGTTTCGACCAGCCGCTGCTTACCACGATGTACGTCGACAAGCCGCTCAAGGGCGTCGCTGCGGTGCAGACGCTGTCACGGCTCAACCGCACGCACCCGCTCAAGGCGCAAGGCGACGTGTTCGTGCTCGACTTCGTCAACGAGGCCGCCGACATCACCGAGCAGTTCAAGCCCTACTTCGAGACCGCCGCGACGGTTCCGACCGATCCGAATCTGCTCTACACGGCCGAGAACGCGGTGATGTCGTACGCGCTGCTCGTTGACTCGGAGATGCAGGCGTACGTGGAAGCTCTACTCGCCGCCGAAGGCAAGGCGAAGACCGACGCCGCCCTGCAGAAGGCTCACGCCGCGCTCTACCGCTTTACCGACCCGGCCCGGGACCGCTACATCGCTCTCGCCGCCGACGATCCGGAGGCGGCCGACACCTTCCGGGCCGCGCTGCGCGACTACACCCGGATGTACGCGTTCCTGAGTCAGGTGGTGCCCTACCACGACGAGGGCCTGGAGCGTCTGTACCTCTACGGGCGGGCCCTGCTCAACCGGCTTCCGCGGCGGCAGGACCCGTCGGTCGACATCGGCGAGGTTCAGCTCACGCACCTGCGGGTCAGTAAGACCGGGGAATCGGACGCGTCGCTGGAGGCGGAGGGCGAGCAGATGCTGCCCGGTTTCACCGGCGGTGGTGCCGGCCCGCAGAACGACCCGGACAAGGTTGCGCTCTCGGAGCTGATCGAGGACCTCAACGACCGGTTCGGGCTCGGGCTCGGCGACGCCGACAAGGTCTGGTACGAGCAGCAGATCGTCGCGATGAGCGAAGACCCGACGATGGAGGCCGCGGCCCTCGTCAACGACGAGGACAACTTCGGTGTCGTCTTCGACCGGCGGATCGAGTCGGTCATCTTGAACCGCCATGACGACAACGGCAAACTGATGCAGCGCTATCTGGACGATGACTTGTTGCGTCAGCGCATGAACCAGCTGGGCCGGAGTCAGGCGTACAAGCTGATCCGTCGCAAGCACGGCCTGACCTGACGTCGTCACTAGGTGCGGGGGAGAGTTGCTTCAGGCGGGAACGCGCATCGCCGACCGGTACGAGCTGACACAGCCGATCGGCAGCGGCGGCATGGGACACGTGTGGGCCGGCTACGACGAGCGGCTCGACCGCCCGGTCGCGGTCAAATTCCTCAAGCCGGGCCTGGCCAACGACGCCGACCGGCAGGCGATCGCCGACCGCTTCCGGCGCGAGGCCCGCATCACGGCCCGGCTCGACCACCCCGGGGTCCCCACCGTCCACGATGCCGGGGTGGTCGGCGAAGACCTGTTCATCGTGATGCAGCTCGTCCCCGGCACGCTTTTCAGCTATCTGATCGACGAGACCGGCCCGATGCCGGTGCCCTGGGTCGCGGCCATCGGAGCGCAGATCTGCTCGGTGCTGGCCGCCGCCCACGCCGCCTCGCTGGTGCACCGCGACCTCAAGCCCAGCAACCTGATCCTCGGCCCGAACGGCTTGGTCAAGGTGCTGGATTTCGGTGTCGCCGCCGTCCTCGATGCCGACCTGCCCCGCCTCACCGTTACCGGCGAGACGATCGGCACTCCCACATACATGGCGCCGGAGCAGGCCCTCGGCACGTCCTCGGTCGGCCCGCGCGTCGATCTCTACGCTCTCGGATGCGTCCTCTACGAACTGCTCACAGGCAATCCTCCTTACGTGGCGGACAACCCTCTCGGCATGCTGCACCAGCATCTCGAGGCGTCCATCCCGCGTGTGGCAGACACCCGCGACGACGTCCCACAGGACCTGAGCGACCTGATCGCCACCCTGCTCGCAAAGGATCCACAAGACCGCCCGGAATCCGCGGCGAGCGTCTACTCGCAGCTCCTGCGATGGGCTGGTGACGATGTGCCGGCCGGCCGGAAGACCTCGCTGGGCGGTGCCGACCCGACATCGCCGTATCGGTTCCCCTTCGGCCCACTGCCTCGCGACACAGCTGCTCCTCCACGCCCGCAGAATGCTGCCTCCGACCCGTCGAGTATTCCGAGCCTCGACGAACTGGAGGATGTTCGCGCTCAGGCGTTGGCGCTCGCTGACGATGAGCGGTTCGGCCAGGCCGCGGACGCTCTGGCGACCATGTTGCGTTACGTCGCACCGATATACGGACAGCGCTCGCCTGAGATTCTGGAAGCTCGTCTTGACTACGCTGGCATGCTCATGCTGGCCGGCGACTACCGCACCGCTCTCCCGACCTTTGAACAGCTCGTAGCTGACTTGTCTGCCCGCTACGGCACCGGCCACGAGCTCGTCCGTGAATGCCGCCACCAGATCGCGACCTGTCAGGCCGAGCTGGGCGAGGCGACCGAAGCACTTCGTGGGCTCAGATCCCTGGCCGCGGCCGAACCAGGACCGGCCAGCTACCCGCTGCGTCACCAAGTCGCCCTGATCGAGGGCGGGCTTGGCAACTTTTCCGAGGCGTTGGAAGCGCTCGACGAGTTGCTCGGTGACATGCGGGCAAACCCCGGACCTGATCCCTCCGAAATCGAGGATGTCGCGGCGCTCCGCCAGCATCTCTCCAGAATCGCCGTGGCGGGTGGCCGTTAAGGTCCTCAGGCCGGGACGCGGTGCTGTTCCAAATGGGTCATGACTGTCTGGTTGGCGGCCCACCCGTCCGGGAACTTGACCGGCTCGTGCAGGTGGACCGGCTCGACCGAGGGGTGCGCGTCGAGCAGTTCGTGGATGCCGGCGCGGCCCACGACCACGCACGCCTGGCGGTGGCGGGAAGTCAGGACGCACAAGCGGCCCGCCTCCAGGTGGAACGCGGTGGCGTCGCGGCGGCCTGAGAGCGGGTGCAGGACCACCGTCACGTCGTATTCGCGGCCCTGCAAGCGGTTGGCTGTGTCGACCGTGATGCCGGGGGCGTCCGCGAGGGCCGCTTGCAGGGCGGCCACCTGGTCGCGGTGGGCGGCTCCGACCGCGATGCGGTCCGCGGTCACCGGCTCGACCTTGTCGCCGGAGCGGGCCATCGTGCCGCGGTGCAGGAAGCGCCGGGCCACGTCGGCCACCGCCTCGACGGCCTCGCCGTCGGTGCGCATCGTGTGGCGGGCCGGGAGTTCCAGGTAGCCCCACCCACTGGACGCCGCGGTGGCCAGTACCCGGTCTACCGGCGTACGGCCGAAGCCGGTTGTGGTGTAGGTCAGCTCGCGTTCGCCGGGGCCGGTGCCGGTGCGGAAGCCGGTGAACGGATAGAAGGCGGGCGCGATGACCGGCTGGGCGGTGGACGGCAGACGCCAGGAAACCGGCAGGCGGTGCACGGGCAGGCCGGGGTTGTTGCGCAGCAGGCCGGCCACCGCGCTCTGCATCGGGTCCCAGGTGAGGCCGCGCCAGCGGTCGTTCTCGACGACCGAGAACGGGTCGAGCTGGCCGGGGTCGCCGACGAACAGTGCGCGTTCGAAGCGGGGCGCGACGGCGAGCAGGGCGTCCGAGCGCATCTGGTACGCCTCGTCGACGATCGCCCACTCCCACGAGTGGTCCTTCACGTACGCCCATTTGGCCGCGGTCGCGATGGTGACCGCGCATCCGGTGAGCGCCGCCACGGCGGTGTCGCAGGCGACGTTGGCCAGCCGGGCCAGGCGCTCCGAGCGGACGTAGCTGCCGCCGCTCAACCGGCCGATCAGCGCACCGGGCAGGCGTCCGGCCAGGTTGACGGTGAGGTCGTCGACCTGCTCGTTGGTCTGGGCGACGATCATCAGGCGCTGACCGTCCTCGACCAGCTCGGCCGCGGCCCGCACGACCAGGGTCGACTTGCCGGCGCCGGGTGGCGAGTCCACGACGACGCCGCGGTGCTGCCCGGACCGGAAGTCGTCGAGAATGGCCAGCGTGGCCTGCTCAGAAAGAAAAGCAGGGGTCATTCCCACACCTCACGCGCGTCGTCGTCGGAGGCCACGTACGGCTGGGGTGGCCCGCCGTGCGTCCACGGAGTGTCTTCGGCGGTGGGCAGCTTCGGCGACTGCATGCCCTCGGGGAAGACGCTGGTGTAGGTGATCTCCTCACCGACCGCGGGGGTGGGCGCGACGGTCATGCCCTTCTCGATCTGCAGGGTCACCCGGTCGCCGTCGATCTCGAGGATCTTCGCGACCTGTTTGCGGCGGCCCGGCGACACCACGTCGGTGCCCACGGTCAGCCGCAGCGGGTCGTCGCTGCGCACCACCAGCAGCGGCCGCAGGACGCGGCGGCCCTTGTCGCCGGGCACCTTGCGGTCGGGTTCGGACTCGACGACCGTGCCGGCGAACGCCTCGCCGGTGACCCGGTAGTTCGCCATCACCAGCGGGTCGTCGAGGGCCAGGGTCGCGTCGAACGCGGTCTGTTCGCGTTCCAGCCGCTGCAGCCGCCGGGCCGCCGCCACGGCCTGGTCGCGCCGCGGTTGCGGGTAGCCGCCGCTGTTGACGTACATGTAGTAGCTGGTGAACTCGTTGCGGTCCTCGGTCCAGCGGGCGTCGACGCTGTCACCGGCCGGCAGCGCGCGCAGCAGGTCGATGGCCTGCCACATGAGACGCCAGGTCGGTTCGAGCTGCGTACGCAGGTCGCGGTCGAGCAGCGCGCGGGCCCGCTCATGCCGGCCCTCGTCCCATTGGCGCAGGGCCGGGGCGAGGATCTCGTTGTCGAACGTGGGGTCGGTGCTCGGGCCGGCCGGCGGCCACACGGTCGGGTCTTCAGCCTCGCGGGCGGCGTCGGGTCCCGAGGTGATCCAGCCCAGCGTGGCGGCGAGGTTCGTGTCTTCCAGCGAGCTCTGCCCGGTCGCCCAGTGCAGGTTGAGCGCGCTGGTCATCGGCAGCAGCGCCGACGATCCCGGATGTTCGGCCCGCTCGGCCAGGAAGCTCAGCCACCGCCCCAGCAGCGGCACGTCGGGCGAGACCGCGTATTCGCCGGTTGTGCGCCGGAACCGGGTCGAGCGCCCGAAAAGACGCACGAAACCCACGCCACCGGGGTTCGGCACCAGCAGCTGCGGCGCGTCCAGATAGCGGGGGTCCTGGTTTTTCCCGTACGTCTCGATGCCCTGTCGCGTGCGATCCTCCACGTAGCGCAGCACCACCGCCGCGAGTTCGTCGGCGAACGCGAACCGCAGGTCCCGGTTGCGCGGCTGCGGAACGATCAGCAGCGCCGGGTCGTCGCGACGGGTGCCCACCATCGCGGCCAGCGGCGCGTTCGCCTCGCCGGCCATCGTCAGCGGGATGAGCACCAGCGGCTCGCCGGCGATGTGCACATGCCGGCGGGTGGCGATCGGGAAGGCGCGGCCGCCGTCCACGGCCAGGGCGCGGGCGTACGAGGAGATCGCGCTCATGCCGGGGCCACCGAACCGTAGATGCGGGCCGTGTTCCGCAGCATCGCCGCGGCGTCGTTCTCCTCGACTGAGGGCACGGCCCGGCCGGCCGCCAGTTCGAGGGCCCGCGCCACGGTCTCGACGCCCCCCAGTTCCTCGCGGACCGTCGCACCCAGCGCCGACGTGCACCCGGCCGCCTCGTGCCGGCACAGGTACGCCATCTCGCAGCTGTTCAGGCATGACGGCTCGTACCGGGCCTCCATCGTGGCCAGCGTGGTCAGCAGCTCCTCGCGGGTGTGGGTGGCGAGGTCGAGGCTGACACCCGGGGGCAGCAGCTCGACCAGCGACTCGATGCGCGCCAGCCGGGTCAGCTGGTGGTCGAGGATGATGAGCTGCTTGCGTACGTCGATCTTGACGGCGGTCGGCTGGTTGGAGAAGTCCTTGGGGCAGACCAGCACCACGTCGTGCGAGACCCGGTCGTCGCCGAGCAGGCGGCGCAGCGCGAGCACGTAGACCGCGGACTGGCGCGCGGCCGCGGCGACCTTGCTGCCGTCGGCCTGGTCGTCGATGATCGCGAACGACTTGATCTCGACGACGTGCAGGACGCCGTCGTGGTGGAAGGCGACCAGGTCGGGCTCGAGATAGACGTTGTTGCCGCCGACGTCGAGCCGCAGCAGCGGGTGGTCGAGGAACGTCAGCGGCTCGCGCCCCTCGACGGCCGCCTGCAGCGCCTGCCGGGCCCGGATGTGGCGCAGTTCCTGGCTTTCGTTGCCGCCGACGGTTTCGAGATCCTTGCTGCCGACCTCTTCGATGTCGAGGCCGAGGGTTTCCCGCAGCATGCGCACCAGTTGGGCGTATCCGTTGGCCTTGACCTGGGCCTCGAAGGAGTTGCCGCGGGTGATGGCGAACTGGGACTGGCCGAACTTGGCCGGGAAACCGACCTGGGCGGCGAGGGCGTTCTTGTCGATGCCGGCCGCGTCGAGCACGGCCCGGCGGGCGCAGCCGGGGTTGCCGGTGAGCGCGGCGACCGTGCGCGCGTTGTGGCGCTTGGCGGGGGCGTTGCCGCGCAACTGGCTTAATCGGGCCTGGGTGGCAGGTTCCATCGGGCGTTCCTTCGCGGCGAAACGGTGGTGACAGGGGTCAGGTGCCGGTGGCGGCGGCCACGCCGCCCAGCCGGGTGCCGAACAGCTGCTGTGCGGGACTGAGCTGTTCGACCGCACGCTTCGCGGCCGCTTCGCGGTGCGACCGGTCGTCGTCGATGTGGATGGCGAGCTCGGCCCGGGCCGCGTCGGCGACCTCGGCCGGGCTCATGGAACTGGCGCTGGTGGCCGCGCCCGGGATGGTCGCGGCGAACCGCCACAGCAGCCGCCGGGTGTTCGGGCCGGTCTCGGCGAGCCGGTCGAGATGGTCGGCCAGGTTGATGGCGGCGGTCAGGAAGTCGACCCGCTGGCTCAGCGGGCCGATGACGCGGGTTGCCATCGGCCAGGTCGAGACCGCGATCAGGCCCCGCGCGGGCGCGAGCAGGTCGGCGGTCAGCGCGGCGCACAGATAGTACGGCCGGGAGTAGGGCGCGGACTGGAACGAGCGCTCCTCGTCACGTCGCAGGCTGGTGAGCTTGGTCGGGGTCAGCTCGCCGGTGGAGAACGCGTCGTGGACCGCGACCACCAGTTTCGGGGCGGCCGGGGCGCCGAGCAGGGTCAGCGCCTGGTGCACCTGTTCCCGTACGGGAAGAAGCGGCCCGGTCGCCGGCCGTGGCGCGGGAACCCGGGGCGCCGTCTCCAGCTCGTCGTCCAGCAGAGCGTCCCACTCGCGCTGAGCCTCCCGCAGCTCCCGGCGCAGGCCGGCGACGCGCTCGCGGTCGCCGGCGGTCAGCGCCTGCCGCACCTGGGTGCGCAGAGATTCGATCCGCCGATCGAGGGCCTCGACTTGTTCCATGGCGATACCGTACAGTCTTCCAGCAAGTTCCAGCAATCCCCAGTCTTCGCACGCGGCCACCCCCCAGGCTGCCCACCGTAACGTCGGCATAGGAGCAGACGGTGAGCACGGAACACGCACTTCTGGAGCATCTTTTCGACCGGTTGGCCGACCAGCACACCCCCGACCGGGTCGCCGAGACCGTTCTCGGCGCCTTCGCCGGGGAGGAGCAGCTGCGCGCCGTGCTCGACGGCGCGCCCGCTGACCTGCCCGAACGTGAGGACACCACGGCCGAGCAGCGGCACGTCTATCTCGAGCGCATCACCGTGGCCGGGTTCCGGGGCATCGGACCGGCGGCCATGCTGCACCTGCCGGCGCGACCCGGCCTGACCCTCGTCATCGGCCGCAACGGCTCCGGCAAGTCCAGCTTCGCCGAGGCGGTCGAGCTGGCGCTGACCGGCGACAGCAAGCGCTGGGCCGACCACAACCGGATCTTCCGGGAGGGGTGGCGCAACCTGCACCATCCCTCACCGGCGGCGATCGAGGTCACCGCCCGCTTCGACGGCGATCCCGATCCCGTACGGCTCAAGCGCCGCTGGCGTGACGAGGACACCGAGCCCGGCCAGGCCGTGGCCGAGGTGCGCCACGGCAACCGGCAGTACGCCGACGTCGACGAGCTCGGCTGGCGCCAGCCGCTCGAGGCCTACCGTCCGCTGCTGTCGGCCAACGATCTCGGCCGGCTCATCTCGTCGCGGCCCAGCGACCTGTTCGACGCCCTGGCCCCACTGCTCGCGATCGAACCGGTCACCGAGGCCGAGGCCCGGCTCAAGCGGATCAAGCGCGAGCTCGACGCCCACGTCAAGGCCGTCTCGGACCGGCGCAAGGCGCTGCGGCCGATCCTGGGCGGCATCGACGACGACCGGGCCCGCAAAGCCGCCCGGCTGTTCGCCTCGACCCGGCCCGACCTCGAGGCCCTCGACGCGCTGCTGGCCGACACCGACGACGCCGATCCGCAGGTTGCCGCGTACCGGCGCATCGCCGACCTGGCCGCGATGCCGTCGCCGGCCGAGATCACCGCGGTCGCCGACGGCCTGATCGAGGCGGCCCGGCTCGCGCGGGAGACCCCGGCCGGTGGTGCGGCCGAGACGCTGATCCGGCTGCTCGAAACGGCCACCGAGCACTACGACCGGCACGGCGGCGGCGCCTGCCCGCTCTGCCTCTCGGGTGAGCTCGACGCGGACTGGCGCGCCCGGGCGGCCGAACACCTCGAACGGGTCCACGACGACGCCCAGGCCCGGCGCGAGGCGGCGCAGGCTCTGACGGCGGCCCGCCGGGCGGTGTCGTCGCTGCGGATCGACCGGCCCGTGCTGCCCGACGGCTTCCCGGCCGCGGTGGGCGAACAGCTGCGGGTGGCACGCGAGGCGTGGGACGCGGTCACCTCCGACGCCGACCCCGACGCCCTCGCGGGACACCTCATCAGCACCTACCCGGCGCTGTCGGGCGCGCTCACCGCCGTACGGGAAACCGCTCTGGCTTTTCTGCAGTCGCGGCATGACCAGTGGCGTGCGTCCGCCGCGGAACTCCAGCAGTGGCTGGCCCAGGCGCGCGAGGCCCGTGTGCACGAGGAGCCGCTGACCCGGGTCAAGGAGGCGATCGACTGGTACCGGCCGGTCATCGAGAACCTGCGGGCCGAGCAGCTCGCGCCGTTCGCCGAGCAGTCCCAGCGGATCTGGCAGGAGCTGCGGCAGGAGAGCAACGTCGAACTGGCCGGCATGAAACTCGACGGCTCCAGCACCCGGCGCCGGGTCGCCTTCCCGGCCACGGTCGACGGCACCGCCACCTCGGCCATGTCGGTGATGAGCCAGGGCGAGATGCAGGCGCTCGGGCTCGCCGTCTTCCTCCCGCGGGCCGGCGCCGAAGCCAGCCCGTTCCGGTTCCTCGTCATCGACGACCCGGTGCAGAGCATGGACCCGGCCAAGGTCGACGGCCTGGCCCGCGTGCTCGCCTCGCTGTCGGGCACCCGGCAGGTGGTCGTCTTCACCCACGACGACCGGCTGGCCGAGGCCGTGCGGCGGCTCGAGATCGACGCCACCATCTGGGAGGTCACGCGTCGCGAGAACTCCACCGTGGACATCCGCAAGAACACCGATCCGGTCGACCGCTACCTCTCCGACGCGAAGGCGCTCGCCAAGACCGACGACATGCCGATCGAGGTCCGTACGCCCGTGGTCCTCACCTGCTGCCGCTCGGCGCTCGAAGCCCGCTGCCACCAGATCGTGCGGGCCCGCCGCATCGGCCGCGGCGAGAAGCACCGCGACGTCGACACCGCGCTGGCCGGCGCCCGCACCACCATGCAGGTCGCCGCGCTGGCCCTGTTCGACGACGCCGACGCCGGCGGCAAGGTCTTCGCCCGCCTCAACAGCGCCCACGGGCCCTGGGCGGCCGACGCCGTGCGCGCCTGCAAGGAAGGCGCCCACGGCCACTACCGCTCCGACCCCTCCGAACTCGTGGCCGACATCAGCCGACTCGTAGCGAGGCTCAAGTGATCACCGCCGAGAACTATCTGCTCAACGCCGGCTCCCTCATGACCAAAAGCGCCACCGGTACGCGCGGACTCTGGCCCCGGGCCAGCGCGTGGCTCCTGCGGCTGGCCCTGGAAGCGGCGATCGACCGCTACTGGCTGCGGGTGGCGCCGGCCGTGGCCGACTGCCGCAGCCGCCGCGCCCAGCTCGTCCTGCTGCGTGACCACCTCGGTCCCGACACGGCCAGCCGGATCGCCTATCTGTGGTGGGCGCTGTCGCGAGCCGGCCACCACCGCGGCTACGAACTCGCCCCCAGCGCCGTCGAGCTGCGCCACCTGCACTCCGAGGTGGCCGGCATGGTCGGCGCCCTCACCGCGGAGGACATTGATGTCACCCGTTGAGTATTCTCGGATGATCGGCGTGCCGGTGCCGTCCGAAGGCCTCACGCCGGATCCCTCCGCAAGCCCTACGGTCTGCTGATGGCCATCGCCTTTGAGCTGTGGGGCCAGCGCGGCTATCCACACGCGGACATCGTCGGGGAATCGCACTACTACGCGGCGATCCGAGCCGTCCTCGGCCGGAACGTGAACGAGGACGGCACCGAGGTGTTCGAAACGGCCGTCCTGACGCCCGAACCGGGCAATCGCTACGACCGGAACGCGGTCGGGGTGTGGATCCGCGGAAACCAGGTCGGCTACCTGCCACGCGAGGAAGCGGCCCGGTACGCGCCGACCCTCACCCGCCTGACCGAGCGCGGCTGGGAGCCGCAGGTGAACGCGCGGGTGTGGGGCGCCGACTGGGACGGCTTCCGCGGCTCGGTCCGCCTCGACCTGGCCGAGCCGCACCTGATCGTGCCGGCCAACCTGCCGCCCGCCGACCAGCACCGGGAACTGCCGTACGGCAACGCCATCCAGGTCACCGGCGAAGAGAAACACCTCGCCGACCTGACGCCCTATCTGCGGCCCGAGGGGGAGTGCTGGGTCCACGCCACCCTGCACGAGATCACCGAGCAGACCGCCCGTACGACGAAGGCCCTGGTCGAGGTCCGCCTCGACGGCGCCCGGGTCGGCCAGCTGAGCCCGAAAATGAGCGGCGACCTGCTGCCCGCCATCCACCACCTGGCCGAACAGGGCGTGACGACGCTCGTGCGGGCCATCGTCAAGGGCAACCGCATCAAGGCCGAGGTGGTCCTCTACTGCGCCCGCGCCCACGAGCTTCCCGAAAGCTGGCTGGGCGCCCGCGCCGAGGTCGTGGTGGTCCCGAGCGCCCACAGCCCGATCCCGCCCCCACCGACCGGCGTCCGTTTCACGGTCCCGCCGGAGTGGCCGTCCCCACCGGACGGCTGGACACCCCCACCCGGCTGGCAACCCGACCCGGCGTGGAAACCGGCCCCCGACGGCTGGCAGTGGTGGGTGCCGGTCTGGGCCTGACGATCTCGCCTTTTAAGGTGGCCTCACGGCGGGTGAGGGGGCTGGATGGGCGTCACGGAGTGGGTTCCGGGGATCGGGGCGGCTCGGGGATATCGGGCCCCGTGGTTTCCGAAAGACCTGATGGCGGGGATTGTGCTCACCACCCTGCTCGTGCCGCAGGGGATGGCCTATGCCGAGCTGGCCGGGCTACCGCCGATCACTGGGCTCTATACCTCGATCCTCTGCCTTCTTGCCTACGCCGTTTTCGGGCCCTCCCGTGTGCTTGTTCTGGGGCCCGACTCGGCGCTCGGGCCGATGATTGCGGCCGTTGTCGTGCCCATGGTGGTTTCCGGTGGGGACCCGGCCCAAGCCGTCGCCATGGCCTCCGTTCTGGCCCTGTTGGTGGGGCTGTTCATGACTGTGGCGGCCGTCGCCAAGCTGGGGTTTGTCGCCGATCTGCTGTCTCATCCGACTCAGCTCGGCTATGTGAACGGGCTGGCCGTCACCATCTTTTTCGGGCAGCTGCCCAAACTGTTCGGGTTCTCCGTCGAAGGGGACGGGCTCTTCGCCGACATCTCGGGGTTCGTCACCGGCCTTGGCGAGACTGTTCCGGCGGCCGTTGCCATCGGGGGTGGTGGGCTTCTCGTCATTCTGCTGCTGCAGAGGCTGCTGCCCAAAGTGCCGGCCATTCTCGTCGCCGTGGTGGGGGCCATCGGGGCGGTCACCGTTCTCGACCTCGACGTTGACGTGGTCGGGCCGCTTCCCCGGGGGTTTCCGCCGTTCACCATTCCTACCGTCTCCTGGGACGAGCTCGGCATCCTCGCCGCGGCGGCGGTCGGCATCACGCTGGTTTCGGTCACCGACACCATCTCCACGGCCACGACCTTCGCCGCCCGTACGGGACAGGAAGTGCGCGGCAATCAGGAGATGGCGGGAATCGGGGCGGCCAACCTCGCCGCGGGGCTGTTTCAAGGGTTTCCGGTCAGCACGAGCGGATCCCGTACGGCGGTGGCCTTCGCGGCGGGGGCCAAGTCTCAAGTCACGGGGCTGGTGGGGGCCGTCGCCATTACGCTCATGCTCGTTCTGGTGCCGGGGCTGCTCAAGGACATGCCGCAACCGATGCTGGCGGCCGTGGTCATCGCGGCCAGTATCGGGCTGGCCGACATCAAAGGCATGGTCCGGCTCTATCGGCAGCGTCGCATCGAGTTCGCGCTGGCCGTGGCCGCCTTTGTCGGGGTCGCCGTGGTGGGCGTGCTGCCGGGCATCGCGGTGGCGGTCGGGCTGTCGGTTCTCAACGTCTTCCGGCGGGCCTGGTGGCCTTATCGAGCGGTGCTCGGAAAACCGGCCGACGTCGACGGCTACCACGATCTGCGGCAATATCCGGACGCGGCCGAGATCCCCGCGCTCGCCATTTTCCGGTTCGACGCACCGCTCATCTTCGCCAATGCCCGGACCTTCCGGGAGGAGATCCGCCACCTGGCCATCACCGGACCCCGGTGGATTCTCGTGGCGGCCGAGCCGATCACCGACGTCGACACCACGGCCGCCGACATGCTGGAAGAACTCGACCAGGAACTCAACGCGAAGGGGATCTCGCTCGTGTTCGCCGAGATGAAGAACCCGGTGAAGAGGAAAATCGACCGGTACGGGCTGACCGGCACCATCGACCCCGCGCATTTCTACCCGACGCTGGATGATGCAGTAGCAGCCTTCCGAAGGAGCAACGCATGACGGCGGTCTACGAGCTCGACACCTGGCCCTGGCTGACCGGCCTGAGCCGCCGCTACGGGCGGACGGTGACGCTCGGCGACGTGCCCGGCGAGGTGTGGGACGAGCTGCGCGGCCTCGACGCGGTCTGGCTCATGGGCGTCTGGGAACGCAGCCCGGCCGGCCTGGCCATCGCGAGCGCGAACGAAGGCTTGCAGCGGGAATTCCGGAATGCGCTGCCCGATTTGTCGGAGAAAGACGACATCGTGGGCTCGCCCTATTGCGTACGGCGTTATGAAGTCGACGAGCGCCTCGGCGGACAAAGTGGCCTCCGGACGGCGCGCGAAGAACTGCGGAACCGCGGCCTGAAGCTGATCCTCGACTACGTCCCCAACCACGTGGCCCCTGATCACCCGGCCATCACCGAATATCCGGACTGGTTCATCAACGGCACTCCGGACGACCTGAAGTCGGATCCCACCGGTTGGTTCGAAGCGGGTGACCGCGTCATCGCCCACGGCCGCGACCCGTATTTCCCGCCGTGGCCCGACGTGGCCCAGCTCAACGCCTTCCACCCCGGCCTGCGCAAGGCCACCGTCGAGACGCTCAAATCCATCGCCGAGCAATGTGACGGTGTCCGCGTCGACATGGCCATGCTGTTCTTCAACGACATTTTCGTCCGTACGTGGGGCGACCGCGCGGGCCCCAAGCCGGCGCAGGAATTCTGGCCCGAGGTCATCAAGGCCCTCCCCGACGGTTTCCTGCTGATCGCCGAGGCCTATTGGGACACCGAATGGACGCTGCAGCAGCAGGGCTTCCACTACTGCTACGACAAGCGCCTCTACGACCGCCTGGCCCACGAGAGCGCCGACGCCGTGCGCGCCCATCTGCGGGCCGATCGGGGCTATCAGGACAGGCTGATCCGGTTCACCGAGAACCACGACGAGCCCCGCGCCGCCACCGCGTTCGGGCCCCGGAACCGGGCCGCCGCGGTCGCCGTCGCCACTCTGCCCGGCGCCACCCTCTGGCACGACGGCCAGTTCGAGGGGCGCCGGGTGAAACTGCCTGTCTTCCTGGGCCGCTATCCCGACGAACAGCCCGACAACGAGCTGAAAGCCTTCTGCGAAAAGCTTTCCCGGTTGAAGGTGAACACGGGGGAGTGGCAGCTGCTCGACACCCACGACGTGCTCGCGTGGACGTGGCAGAACGACGGGAAACGCCACCTCGTCGTCGTCAATTACGCGGACGGTCCGGCGCGGACCCGCGTACGGGCGCCCTGGTGGTCGGACGAGAAACCGCAATGGCGTCTGACCGACCTGCTCGACGGCCGCGTTTTCGACCGGGACGGCAGGGAACTGGCCGACGCCGGGCTCTTCGTCGACCTGCCCGCGTGGGGATTCCACGTCCTGGAGGTGGAGTAGTGCGCATCGAGAAGGCCCTGAGAAGCGCGGCGGAGGCCGGGCTCGACGGCCTGCTTCTCACACCCGGCCCCGACCTCACCTATTTCACCGGTCTGCGCCCGCCGATCACCGAACGGCTCACTCTGCTCGTTCTGCGGAACGGCCACGACCCGTTCCTCATTGTTCCGGCGCTCGAGGAACCGCACGGTCTCGACCTGGAAGTGCGGACCTGGCCCGACGGCGAAGACCCCTATGACGTGTCGTTGACGGGGCGGTTCGCCATCTCGGACTCGGCCTGGGCCCTGCACGTCCTCAATCTGCAACGGAAATGCCCGGAGCTGAGTCTGGTCGGCATGACCGAGGTGTTGCCCATGCTGCGGGCGGTCAAGGACGCCGAGGAAATCGAACTGCTCGCCGAGGCGGGCGCGGCCGCCGACCGAGCCTTCGAAGACATCAGGACCGTCCGTTTCTCCGGTCGCACCGAACGGGAAGTGGCGGTCATTCTGGCCGGGATGCTGCGGGAGTACGGTCACGAACAGGTCGACTTCACCATCGTCGGTTCCGGTCCCAACGGCGCGAATCCGCACCACGAGATCGGCGACCGCGTCATCGAGACCGGCGACATGGTGGTGCTCGATTTCGGCGGACTCAAGAACGGTTACGGCTCCGACACCACCCGCACGGTTCACGTCGGACCGCCGACGAGCGAGGAACAGGAAGTCCACGACGTCGTGCGCCTCGCGCAGCAGGCCGCTTTCGAAGCCGTACGGCCGGGGGTGGAATGTCAGGAGATCGACCGGGTGGCCCGCCGGGTCATCGAGGACGCGGGATATGGCGAGTTCTTCATTCACCGCACCGGTCACGGCATCGGGCTGGAAACCCATGAACCCCCTTATCTCGTACGGGGTGAGACGCGGCCTCTGGTGCCCGGCATGTGCTTCTCGATCGAGCCGGGGATCTATCTGCCGGGCCGCTTCGGCGTGCGCATCGAGGACATCGTCACCGTGACCCCCGACGGAGGGAGGAGGTTCAACAACACGGACCGGTACTTAAGTTCCGTGTTGTGACCCTCCGATCGATCCTTTCCGGATCCGGGCGCCGAGGAGCAAGCTTGCGGGGCATCTGAACCGCGAGACCTTGGGGGAGTTGCCATGAAACCGACGATCGTCCTCGTGCACGGCGCGTTCGCCGAGTCGGCCAGCTGGAACGGCGTGATCGAGCTGCTCCGGGCGGAGGGCTATCCGGCGATCGCCGTGGCCAATCCGCTGCGTGGCGTCAAGTACGACTCCGACTACCTGCGCGCGACCCTGGCCTCGGTCGAGGGCGACGTGGTGCTGGTCGGGCACTCATATGGCGGAATGCTGATCACCAACGCGGCCACCGGCAACCCGGCCGTGAAGGCGTTGGTCTACGTCGGAGCGTTTGCGCCCGACCAGGGGGAGAGCGCGGGCGACCTGGCCGGCAAGTTCCCGGGCAGCTCGCTCGGTGAGACCCTCCGGCCGGTCAAGCTGCCCGACGGCAGCACCGACCTCTACATCCAGCAGGAGCTCTACCACCACCAGTTCGCCGCCGACTCGTCCGCCGAGGCCGCCGCGGTCCTGGCCGTCACCCAGCGCCCGATCACCGAGGCCGCCCTTGGTGAGGCGTCCCCGGGTGAGCCGGCGTGGAAGTCGATCCCGTCCTGGTTCCTGTTCGGCAGCGACGATCTGAACATCCCGGTCGCCGCGCTGCGGTTCATGGCCGAGCGGGCCGGCTCACGGCGCACGGTCGAGCTGGCCGGCGGCTCCCACACGGTGGCGATCCCCGAGGCGGCCAAGCTGGTCGAGCTGATCGGCGAGGCGTCAGGCGCCTGAACGGCGCCCGCCGGCGGGCCGTGCGAGCGGCGCCCACCGGCGAGCGGCGCCCACCGGCGAGCGGCGCCCACCGGCGAGCGGCGCCCACCGGCGAGCCGGCCGCCCTCCGTCGTCAGACGCCTGAGCGGCGCTTGTCCTCCTCGACGTCGTCCGCGCCGACCGGCACCCCGTCGGAGTCGCGGGTGACGTCGACGGCGAGTTGCTCGTCGCGGGCGCCGGAGTGGACGGCGTCCTCCTCGGCGTCCGAGGCGCCGACGATCGGGCCGCCCGGATAGACGCCGCCCTCCTCGCGCACCTTCCGGCCGAAGTCCTCGGTGATCGTGGCGACGAACGGTATCGCCTGCGGTCCCGACATGCTGGTCATGACTGACTCCCCCCGTTGAGAAGAGGTGAATACCCGGCCCGGATCGTTCTGAACTACCGTCGGCGCATGACGGTGCTGGACAACCGCGCTCTCAACCGGGCGTTGCTCGCCCGGCAGATGCTCGACCGGCGGCACGACCGGACGGCCTTCGACGCCATCGCGCACCTGTGCGGGTTGCAGGCCCAGGAGCCGCACGAGCCGTACGTCGGTCTGTGGAGCCGTCTCGACGGTTTCCGGCCGGCCGAGCTGGTCGAGCTGCTCGAGACGCGCCGGGTGGTGCGCACGTTGCTGATGCGGCGCACGATCCACCTGGTGACCGCCGAGGACTGCCTCGCGCTGCGCGGGCTGCACCAGCCGATGCTCGAGGCGCGTGTGCGGGCCGTCTATCGTCGCGAGCTCGAAGGGGTCGACCTGCGGGAGCTGGCCGCCGCCGGGCTGCCGGTCTTCACCCGCGCGCCCAGCATCCTGGCCGAAGCCGGGCGGGCCGTGGGGGAGCGGTGGCCCGAGGTGGCGCCGCGCGTTCTGGGCGACATGCTCAGCTCGCTCGTGCCGCTGGTGCAGGTGCCCCCGCGTGGCGTGTGGGGGCAGAAGGCGCCGGCCCGCAACACCACGATCGGGGCGTGGCTCGGGAAAGAGCCCGAACCCGCCGGTACGGCCGACGAGCTCGTCCTGCGGTATCTGCGCGCGTTCGGGCCGGCGGCGTCGGCCGACATCCGCGCGTGGTCGGGGCTGAGCGGCCTCCGCGAGTCGATCAAGCGGCTCCGGCCTCAGTTGCGCACCTTCCGCGACGTACGGGGGAGGGAACTTCTTGACGTTCTCGACGCGCCGCTCCCGGCACCCGAGCAGAACGTCGAACCCCGCTTCCTGCCCGCGTTCGACAACGTCGTGCTCGGCTTCGACGACCGCAGCCGCGTCATCGACGACGCCTATCGCGGGCTCAGCGTCGAGGGCGCGCGTTTTGTCCTGGTTGACGGGCGTGTCGCCGGCATGTGGAAGGTCGCCGGCCCGGATCTGCAGGTCAGGCTGTTCGCGCCGGAGGGCGCCGAGGCCGTGGAAGAAGAGGGCGAGCGCCTGCGAACCTGGCACGGGCTCGAAGGGCGTACGGTGATGGATATCCGCCGATAACGGGGAGGCGCGTGGATGCCGGACAATCTCGCTGATCCCGCTTTCCATGCCAACCCCCATCCCGCGTACGCATCGTGGCGGCGCGAAGGCCCGACCCGGAAAGTGCGACTGGCCAGCGGGCTCGAGGCGTGGCTGATCACCCGGTACGACGAGGCGCGGCAGGCCCTGACCGACCCGCGGTTCTCCAAGAACGGCGGCGACGACAACCACCCGTCCAGCGCCATCGACCGCGCCCTGTCCCGCCACATGCTCGCCGTCGACCCGCCCGATCACACCCGCCTGCGCCGCCTGGTGTCGGCCGCCTTCACCGCCCGCCGCATCGAGGCCATGCGTCCCCGCATCGAGGCGATCACCGCCGAGCTGCTCGACGCGTTCCCCAGCGGCGGTGCCCCGTTCGACCTGATCGACGCGTTCGCGTTCCCGCTGCCCATCCAGGTCATCTGCGAACTGCTCGGCATCCCGGCCGACGACCGCGACGCCTTCCGGGCCTGGTCCAACATCATCGTCGGCGGCGTGGCCTACCGCGACCAGTTCCCCGGCGCCGCGGCCGCGATGGTCGGCTACATCCAGGGCCTGCTCGCCGCCCGCCGCGCCGAGCCCGGCGACGACCTGCTCTCCGGCCTGATCCAGGTGCGTGACAGCGGCGACAGCCTCACCGAGGACGAACTCGTCTCGATGGTGTTCCTGCTGCTGATCGCCGGCCACGAGACCACGGTCAACCTGATCGGCAACGGCGTCTATCTGCTGCTCTCCCGCCGGGAACGCTGGGAGCGACTGTGCGCCGAGCCGGCCCTGATCCCGGCCGCGATCGAGGAGTTCCTGCGGTACGAATCCCCGGTCGAGACCGCCACCTTCCGCATCACCAGCGAGCCCGTCACGATCGGCGACCGGACCATCCCGGCCCACGCCCCCGTGCTGATCGGCCTGCTCTCGGCCAACCACGACGAGGCGCGCTTCCCCGACGCGGCCGAGGTCGTGCTCGACCGCCCGCAGAACCCGCACCTGGCCTTCGGGCACGGCATCCACTACTGCCTGGGCGCGCCGCTGGCCCGGCTCGAGGCGCAGATCGC
Source organism: Paractinoplanes ovalisporus (assembly GCF_016834655.1). Taxonomy (GTDB): domain Bacteria; phylum Actinomycetota; class Actinomycetes; order Mycobacteriales; family Micromonosporaceae; genus Actinoplanes; species Actinoplanes ovalisporus. The sequence continues at coordinate 168,862 of NZ_JAENHP010000017.1, read as the reverse complement.
GTTCACCGGTCTCACGTCGCGTTACCCGGGTCTGGCGCTGGCCGCCGCCGAGTCCGATCTGGCGTGGCGGCCCGGGTTGCTGCTGCGCGGCCTGTTCACGCTGCCCGTGACCCCGGGTCAGCCGGCCTGACCGGGATTTGGCAAGCTTCCGGGCGTGGAAGCACTCCGGCTGATCCTGCTGTTCGTTCACCTGATCGGTTTCGCGCTGCTGCTCGGCGGGGCGGTCGCTCAGTTCGTGTCGGGCAAGTTCCGCATCAACCCGGCCGTCCTCTGGGGCTCGATCATCCAGCTCGTGTCGGGCATCGGCCTGGCGGCCCCGTTGCGCGGCGGCGGCGACGCCGAACCCGACCCGATCAAGCTCGGCGTGAAGCTCGTGCTGGCCGTCCTGATCTTCATCATGGTGTTCATCCCGCGTAGGCGTGAGGCTGTGAACAAGGGCCACTTCATCGGCATCATCACGCTGACCTTGGTCAACGCTGCGGTCGCCGTCTTCTGGCGCTGACCCTCGCGTCCGGGCGGCGCTCTGCCGATCGTTCGTGTTCGGGCGGCGCCCTCCCGATCGCTCGCGTTCGAGCGGCGTTCTCCCGATCGCTCGTGTCTGAGCGGCGTTCTCCTGGTTGTTTGCGGCGCTGTCCCGATCGCTCGTGTCTGAGCGGCGTTCTCCTGGTTGTTTGCGGCGCTGTCCCGATCGCTCGTGTCTGAGCGGCGTTCTCCTGGTTGTTTGCGGCGCTGTCCCGATCGCTCGCGTCCGAGCGGCGCTCTCCCGATCGTTTATGGCGTTCCCCCGGTCGCTCGCGGCGTTCTCCCGGTTGTCTGCGGCGCTCTTCCGCTCGCTTGCGGACACGACGGCGCACGGCCGGTCGCTGGATGACGCGGCGGCTTCGACCCGGGCTTGCGCTTGTTCGTCGGCCAAGACCGCAGATCCCGTACGCCACGTCGGGTCCCGAGGAGCACCACGGCCGAACTCCGCCTTCGGCGGCTGCCGCACGCGGCCTGAGCGGAACAACGGGCCGTAGCGCGGGCGCCGGGACGTTACCCGGTGGTCCGGCTCCTAACTCTCAGTGGCGACCACCTGTGACCCAGCGTGTGATCCACGCGTGGCCGCGCACCGGCTTCGGGTCGTCCCGGAACCGGAGTGGGAATGGTTTTCCGGCACGTGATCCGCGCAACAGCGAATCGTAAGTCGTTCGTATTGCTAAATGGTTTTGCGCGGCCGTCCCGGCTCGGGCCGTCATCGGGTGAACGGGTGATCACCGGCAAGCCGAAAGAATGGCAGATCCCTGCTGGATCCGCTTTCAGCGCTTGGCCGGCCGTCAGTCCGGACCGGTCCCCGGCCGGGCCTGTGACCACCGATGACATGTGGTTTCCGGTGCAACTGCCGCCATCGGCGCTGATGCGTCCAAAAGCGGCATCTCCCGACTTGCCCTAATCGTTTGCGTGGCCGAAACAATAGCGTCCGGAACTGTAAATGGGGGTCGGCCAACCTCTTATGCAATTCATAGATTCCCTGTGTATGGTCTCGCCCGCGGGTTGATCAACTAGCCCGTGAACGCCCTGAACAACCGAAGGTGGCCCGTGCCACCAGGCATGACGTCGCGGCCTCACCCCGTACGTGATGCTCGGCCCTTCACACCCCCTGGAGCGGCTCGTCATGACCGAGAGCATCGACGTCAGCGTCGTCATCCCCACGCACAGCGAACGCCGCTGGGCCTCCCTGCAACGCACCGTCGCCTCGGCCCAGCAGCAGAAGCTGACCCCGGCCGAGATCATCGTGGTTGTCGATCACAACCCCGAGCTGTTCAAGCGGTGCCAGGACGAGTTCCCGGGCGTGACCGTGCTCGAGAACACCTCGGTGCGGGGCGCCTCCGGCAACCGCAACACCGGCGCATTCCACTCCCGGTCCGAGCTGATCGCGTTCCTCGACGACGACACCGTCGCCCACCCCACCTGGCTCGGCCACCTGGCCCGCCCGTTCGACAACCCGGCCGTGGTCGGCGCCGGCGGCAGCATCGTCCCGGCCTGGGAGCGGACCCGCCCGAGCTGGATGCCCGACGAACTTCTGTGGACCGTTGGTGTCTCGTACGCCGGCATGCCCACCTCGGTCGCCGAGATCCGCAACGTGTGGTCGGCCAGCATGATGGTCCGCCGCGAGGCCTTCCTCCAGGTCGGCGGCTTCCGGGTCGGCTTCGGCAAGCTGGGCGACCAGAACCGCCCCGAGGACACCGAGCTCTGCCTGCGCATCAGCGCCGAAACCGGCGGCCACTGGATGTACGTCCCCGACTCGGTCATCGAGCACGACGTCCCCCTGGACCGTTCCACGTTCCGCTTCTTCCTGCGCCGCTGCTACGCCGAGGGCCGCGGCAAGGTCCAGATGGCCGGCCTGCTGCCCAAGGACCAGAAGCTGGGCGCCGAACAGAACTACATCCGCCGCACCCTCCCGCGCGCGGTGGCCAGCAACCTGAAGGCCGCCACCCTGGGCCGGGGCGGCTACCACGCCCTGCGCGCGGCCACCGTAATTGCCGCCGTGGCCGCGGCCGGAGTCGGCGGAGGCGTCGAGACTCTGGCCGCCCTGAGCGAATCGGAGTCCGCCACCCGCTGAACCGGGGCCGCCATTCGCTGAGGCCCGGGGCCCGTCACACGCTGAGGCCCGGGGTCAGGAGCAGCGGGGGAGGTCGAGGCCGCCACGGAAGCGTGGGGCCAGGTAGACCTCGGAGACGAAGCCGGCCCGGCCGTCGGCGGTCCGGGCCCGGTACCAGATCGTCGAGCGCGCGCTGTGCGGGTTGGCCGTGCCCTCGGCGACGTTGTAGTTGTGCATGACCGAGCCCTCGGCCCGGCATTCGACCGTCAGGGCCGCGCCGCTCCACATCTCGGTGCCGGCCAGCTTGCAGCCGTTGGCCGCGCAGCGGGGCACCGGCCGGGCCGACAGATAGGCCGGGGTCTCGTCCTCGACCAGGCCGTCCGCTCCGACCGCGACCATGTTCTGCACGATCACGGGCACCGGCCCGGACGTTGCCGGCGGGTCTTCCCGGGCGAGCAACACCGCCACCAGCGTCGCCGCCGACGCGAGGACCGCGGTCGCCGCCACGGCCAGGATCAGCCGTCGACGCGTGGTGCGCCGCGGTGGTTGCGACCCCAGCGGCGGCTGTCGGCCCGTCGTCCGTGGGTTCAGCTGTTCAGTGGCCGGGGCTTGTGGGCTCGACTGTTGAGGCTCCGGCGGTGTCGCGGACGAGAGCGGTGATTCCGCTTGCCCGGGGCCTGGTTGCTCGGAGCCGGGCTGTCCTGGACCGGGTTGTGGCGCGAGCTGCCCGGGACCTGGTTGCTCGGAGCCGGGCTGTCCTGGACCGGGTTGTGGCGCGAGCTGCCCGGGACCCGGTTGCTCGGAGCCGGGCTGCGCTGGACCGGGTTGTGGCGCGAGCGGCGGGACCTTGAACGTCCGTACGCGGGAAAGCTCCTCCCGCGCCCGCAACAGGGCATCGAGCTGGGCGGCATCGGCCCCGAAGAGCTCGGCCAGCCGTTCGAGCGCCACGCGGGGAGGCACGGTACGGCCGTTCAGGTAGTTGCGGATCGTGTTGGGGACTCCGCCGCCGGTGCGGTTCGCGATCTCGCGCAGCGACAGCGGGTCGTCGAGCTGGTTGACGCGCGCGTGCCGCTGACGCAGCCATTCGAGCGCGGCGCCGAATTCCTCCCGGCTGTGGATGCCCGACGTGAACGGTGACTCCATGCGCACCCCTGTGCAGGACCGTGCAACAGCGTTCAATCTGCCTGGCCGCACAGGCTACGACCCGGCCACTGTGGAGCGCCAGATCGCACCCACGAACGAAGGACTCCCAGGTGACCACGACCAGCAGCCGAAGCAACGGCACGGTGCTCGCGGCGATCATCACGGCCGTCGCGGCGTTTCTCGGGGCCGTCATCAGCCAGCCCTTCTTCCACAACTGGATCAGGCCGTGGACCTGCACCGAGGACTTCAGCTTCGACGCGCCGGCCAACGGGCAGAGCGTCAACGGCGCCGTCGGGGTCGTGGTCACCGGCAAGAGTTGCGACCCGGACGACGACGACCGGTTCGGGTGGCTGTTCGAGTACGACAACGAGGATCAGACCTACTACTCGGTCAGCGACATTCCGCTCGACGGCGCCGAGTGGGCGGTCATGGACGGTCCGATCGGTGATCCCGGCGACGAGCGGAAGACGTACCGGCTGGTGATCGTCGAGGGCGGGAAGGACTGTAACCAGGCCCTCCTTCTGGCCGTTGCCAAACAGGGGTGGACCAGCTTCAAGGCGACGGCGGTGCCGGCCGGGTGTGAGATCGGACCGGGCCGAGGGATCGTCGTCAGCCGCGCCAAGTAGCGGACGAGCGGGCTGCGGTTGGGTGCGGGGTTGCCGCGCTCTGCCGGACATCGACACCAGCGGCCCGTACAAGGCGGCCTCACCCCCGTACGTTCATCTGTCTTGGCCTTGCGGTCTTGTATTCAGGGGCGCCGATTCACCGTGGGTGCCTAGCGTGCGGGCTCATGCGAAAGATCGTCCGCAATCTTCTGGCCGGGGCCGGTGTGCTCGCGGTGGTGCTGCCGCTCGGGGGCACCGCGTCCTACGCCGGCGGCCACAAGGTCACCACGCCCACGCTGACCGGGTGGGCCTCGCTGCCCGCCGGCACCTTCGTCCCGGGCAGCGAGCCCTCCGGCGCGCTCGTCACCGGCAATCTGAACGGGTTCACGGCGCCCTTCGCCGACCAGCCGGTCCAGGGTTTCTCGGGGATCGTCGACAACGGGGACGGCACCTTCGACGTGCTGTCCGACAACGGGTACGGCAACCAGGCCAACTCCGGGGACTTCCTGTTGCGGGTGCAGAAGCTCGCTCCGGTTTTCCGTACGGGGGAAGTCGACGTGCTCGGTGGCATCACGCTGACCGATCCGGACGGCAAGGTGTCGTGGAAGCTGACCCGCGAGGACCGTGTGCTGACCGGCGCCGACTTCGACCCCGAGTCGATCGTGCGGGTGGCTGACGGATCGTACTGGATCGGGGAGGAGTTCGGGCCGTACCTGCTGCACTTCGACCGGGCCGGTCGCCTGCTCGACGCCCCGGTGCCACTGGAGGGTGTGGTCGCGCCCGAGACCGCGGCGCGCACCGGTGTCACGGCCACCGCGCGCAGCAGCAAGGGGTTCGAGGGGCTGGCCCAGTCGGCTGACGGCCGCTACCTGTACGCGCTGCTCGAGGGCACGGTGACCGGTGACCCGGCCGGGTCGCTGCGGCTGAACGAGTTCGACCTGCGTCGCGGTGCCTACACCGGGAAGCGGTGGAGCTACCAGCTGGACAACCCGGACTTCGCCATCGGGGACGCGATCTCGGTCTCGGCCGGGCGTTTCCTGATCATCGAGCGGGACAACGGGCAGGGCGCCACCGCGGTGACCAAGAAGATCTATCTGGCCACGGCGCGCGGCGATCGTCTGGAGAAGACGCTCGTGGTCGACCTCATGAACGTCGCCAACCCGCGCAAGCTGGGCGGCTTCGGGACCACCTTCACGTTCCCGTTCCAGACCATCGAGGACGTCGTCATCCTCGACGACCGTACGATCGCGGTGCTGAACGACAACAACTTCCCGTTCTCGACCGGCCGCTCCGCCACCGCGGCCGACAACAATGAGTGGATCACGATGGCGCTGCCGAGGTCGCTGAACGTCGACCGGCGGCTGCTCAAGTAGCGTCTCCCGCTCAGCGGCCCGCCGCGCTCGGTCCTGCCGGGTGGGGCGGGCCGTTCTGCGTAGCGCCGCGCCCGGGTTGTGCTGGGTGCGGCGTGCCGTTCTGCGTTGCGCCGCGCTCGGTCCTGCCGGATGCGGCGGGCCGATCTGCGTTGCGCCGCGCTCGATCTTGCCGGGTACGGCGGTATTCGTTGTGGCGCTGCACCCGGTTGTGCTGGGTGCGGCGGGCCGTTGTGTGGGGTCCGGCGAGCGTGCCTGTCGTGCGGAGGGCGCTGCCGCCGACGCGTGCGCCGTCCGTTGCGAGGCGCGGGCATTCCTGACGACCTAGCCTCCTAGGATGCCCAAAAGGGATGTGGATCGAGTTGAGCCCCGAAAGAGATGTTCGAGCTGGGCGCCCAAAAGGGATGTGGGTTGAGCTGGGCGCCGAGAAGAGATGTTCGAGCTGGGCGCCGAAGGGGCGTTGGTTGAGCTGGGCGCCGAGAAGAGATGTTCGAGCTGGGCGCCGAAGGGGCGTTGGTTGAGCTGGACGCCGGAGAGGGGTGCTGGTTGAGCTCGACGCCGAAAGGGGGTGCTGGTTGAGCTGGGCGCCGAAGAGGGGTGTCGGTTGAGCTCGACGCCGAACAAGGGATGTGGGTTGAGCTGGATGCCGGCAAGGGGTGTCGGTTGAGCTGGATGCCGGCATGAGGGGTGGATCTCGCCGCCGCGAGGGCGGATGTGTTCCGGGAAGAGGCGGTGTGCGTCCAGGCGGGGCGGGTTTGCGTCCAGAGATCGGTGCTTCAGGCCAGTGGGGTTGGTGGGCGTCCGGGCGGGTTGGGGGCACGGGTCGGGGAGGGCGATTGCGCGTCCAGGACGGTGGGTGCACGTTCACGGCAGCGGGAGGTGCCTCGGGTGCGCGCGGCGGGCGGCTGTGGGGTCGGGGCGAGCGGTCGATGGGCGGAGCCAGCCGGCGCGGGAAAGTGGCTCGAAGCGGAGTGGTTGATCGATTTCGACGGTGCGGCAACACGCCCGAAAAAAATTTCTGACCAACTTGTGAGCGTTTCGCGGGGGGTGGTTCGTGATCGTTCCGCAGGTAGTGGAAACGGTGTCTCCTCTCGCGGCCCGATTGTCTAAAGTGGAGTGATAACTCCGTTACAAAGGGGACGCTAGGCTGATGATCGGTCAGTCGGCTGTCAATGCGACATAAGGGACGGGGGCGGAATCATGACCGCGCGGGCGCCGCGTGCTGATGCTTTACGGAATCGGTCACGGGTCTTGGCCGCGGCCGAGCAGGTGTTCGTGGCGCGAGGCACGTCGGTCTCGACCGAGGAGGTCGCCCGCTCGGCCGGAGTGGGGATCGGGACGGTCTTCCGGCACTTTCCGACCAAGGCGGCGCTCATCGAGGCCGTGTTCCGCGAGCGGCTGCGGCGCTTCGGTGAGGAGGCCGATCAGCTGGTCGCCTCCGACGACCCGGCGGCGGCGATCTGGACGTTCCTCAGCCGGGTGGCCGAGGTGGCGGCCGGCAAGCAGGCCTGGGCCGACGCGTTCACCTCGGCCAACCTGCACGACGTGCTCACCCCGGCCCGCGAGCAGCTGCCCCGCGTCCTGGGTGCGCTGCTGGCCCGGGCCCAGCAGGTGGGGGCCATCCGCGCCGACGTCACCGTTCCCGAGCTGATCGCCCTGATGCTCGCCGTCGCCCGGGTTCCCGACGAGACGCCCGAGGGAACGGCCCTGCGGGCGCGGGTGCTGGCCATCGTCTTCGACGGCCTGCGTCCCCGGCCCTGATCCGAGCGAAGGCACGGCTGGCGCCGTGGCCCTGATCCGGGCGAGGGCTAGGCTGGCGCCGTGGCCTTGCTGGACGTTGCCTGGGTTGATCAGCACTACGACCGGGAGAATGCCGGCCTCGGCCGCAGCCGGTTCGCCGAGCATGTCTGGGTGCACGCCAAGGAGTTCGACGACTGCTGGGGTGACATCTCGCCGGTCGGGTTCGCCTGTGTGGCCTGGCGGCTGGCCACCGCCCCGCATCTCGATCCCGGCTTCGTGCGGCTGCACCGACGGGTGGTGCGTGCCGAACTCGTCCGCAACAGCTGGGACGGGTCGCTGACCGCCGCCGTCGACCTGGTCGCGCCGTGGCCGGCCGCGCTGACGACCTCGCGCAGCTGGACCCAGGACCGGGGCTGGCGGGACTGGCCCGAGACGTTCGGCCAGTTCCTGGCGCCGTCGCAGCAGGAACTCAGTCGCATCCCGCACGTCCGGTCGACCCTCGCCGTCCAGGCGCCCCTGCCGTTCGCCGGTCTGCCCGCGATCCCCGACAGTCCCGGGCCCGAGCTGCCCGACCTGGCCGAACGTGCGGTGACCGTGCTGGCCCGCGAGCTCAACGACCTGCTGGCGCCGATGGTGACCGAATTGGAGAACGGCCGATGACGACGAGGCTTCTGGGGGCGCTGCACGAGGCCGGGGACCTGGCTGACGCCGTACGGGACCCGGAAGGCTCTTTGTCATCCCACGAGTTGCTCGGCCGGGCCGCCGGGCTGGCGCGCGAGATCGCCGGCCGTCGCATGATCGCCGTGGAGGCGCGGCCGACGCGGGAAACCGTCGTGGCCGTCACGGGCGCTCTGCTCGCGGGGGTTCCGGTGGTGCCGATCCCGCCCGACGCCGGTGAGCTCGAGCGGGCCCACATCCTGCGCGACTCCGGGGCCGAGTTGATCACCGTCGGGAATCCGGCCGTCAGCGATGACATCCCGGCCGAACCCGACCCGGCCACCCCGGCTTTGGTGCTCTACACCAGTGGGACGACCGGCCCGCCGAAAGGTGTGGTGCTCTCCCGGGCCGCGCTGGCCGCCGATCTCGACGCGCTGGCGACGGTCTGGCAGTGGACGGCCGACGACACCCTGGTGCACGGGCTTCCGCTCTTCCACGTGCACGGCCTGGTCCTGGGTGTCCTGGGTCCGCTGCGCATCGGCTCCCGGCTCGTGCACACCGGCAAACCCACCCCGCAGGCGTACGCGGCCGCGCCCGGCACCCTCTATTTCGGTGTGCCCACGGTCTGGTCGCGGGTGTGCGCCGCCCCCTCCGAGGCCCGCGCCCTGAGCAAGGCCCGCCTGCTGGTCTCGGGAAGCGCGCCCCTGCCGGTGTCGGTGTTCGAGCAACTGAAGACGCTGACCGGTCAGGCCCCCGTCGAGCGGTACGGCATGACGGAAACCCTGATCACGGTGAGCACCCACGCCGACGGGGAACGCAGGGCGGGTCACGTCGGGCGTCCCGTGCCCGGGGTCGAGACGCGGCTGGTCGGTGACGGCGGGGAGGCGCTGCCGCCGGGCGGCGAGATCGGCCACCTGCAGGTTCGCGGGGCCACCCTGTTCGACGGCTACCTGCGTCAGGGGCGGCCGCTGACCGCGGACGGCTGGTACCAGACCGGCGACGTCGCCACGATCGGCGTGGACGGGTGGCACCGGATCGTCGGCCGGGCGTCGACCGACCTGATCAAGACCGGGGGCTACCGGGTCGGCGCGGGCGAGGTCGAGGACGCGTTGCTGCAACATCCCGCGGTGCGGGAGGCGGCCGTGGTGGGCACCCCGCACCCTGATCTCGGGGAGCAGATCACCGCGTACGTGGTGGCCGAAGGCGCGACCGAGCGGGAGCTGATCGACTTCGTGGCCGGCGGGCTGTCCGTGCACAAGCGGCCCCGGGCCGTGCACCTGGTCGAGAGCCTGCCCCGCAACGCCATGGGCAAGGTCCAGAAGGCCGCACTACGGTAGGCGGATGTCGACGAGGGTCTGGTTCACACCGCAGTTCTGGCTGCGCGCGGTCATCGTCGTCGCGGGAGCGTCCGGGCTGCTGCTGGGCGATCACCGCATCGTCTATTACACGAGCCAGAGCAACCTGATCACGCTGGGCTATTTCGGTGGCGTGCTCTATTGGATGGTGCGCCGGGGCACCACGGCGCCGGCCGCGCCCCGGCTGCGTGGCGCGGTCACGCTGTGGATCGTCATCACCGGGCTGATCTCGCACTTCATGCTGCAGAACGGCGAGAACCCGCTGCCCGGCCTGGTGGTCGACAGTGCCGCCGAGCAGGTGACGAACTGGTCGGCGTTCCTGGTGCACTACGTGGTGCCGGTGCTGGTGCTGGCCGACTGGGTGGCGTTCGGGCCGCGCCGGGTGTCGCCGTGGCGTGACCTGTGGTTGTGGATCCTGTTCCCGCTGGGCTACGGCGTCTCCTCGGTGGCCCGCGCGGTGCTGTTCCCGGCCGTCTCCGACCGCTACCCGTATTTTTTCCTCGACCCGACCGAACACGGGTACGGGTGGGTCGGTGGCCAGTTCGTGCGGCTCGCCGTGATCTTCGGGTTCCTCGGGGCCGTGCTGCTGGGCATCGACCGCCTCGCCGCGCGCCTGACCAGCCGCCCGCCGGCCCCCGCCCCGCCCGCTCCGCACGCGGCCGAGGCGGACGGGGTCGCGTCTCCTCAGAAGACGACGGCCTGAGGTCTGGCTCAGGCCGGGATGCGGCCGAAGCGGACCTGCTTCCAGTTCCAGATCTGGGCCAGCTTGACCCGGTCGCCGGGCTTGGGGGCGTGCCACACGCGGCCCGCCCCGGCGTAGACGGCCACGTGGTAGGCGTGGCTGCCGGACACCCAGAACACGAGGTCACCCGGACGGACCACGGAACCCGGGATCTTGCGGGCAGCGGCGTACTGGGCCTGGGCCGTACGGGGAAGGTTGACCTTGACCTTGGAATAGACGAACCCGGTGAGCCCGGAGCAGTCGAACGCGGTGGGCCCGCGGGAGCCGTACTTGTAGGGCTTGCCGCGCTGGGCCCGGGCGGCCGCGACGATCTGGTTGCCGCGGGCGGTCAGGGCGGCTGCGGCGGCGGCCGACGGGGAGACGGCGGGTGCGGCCGAGGCCGGCATCGGGGCGACGAGCAGAGTGGTGGCGATGACCGCCGCCGCGGCCAGTAGCAGCAGGCGGCGCAGCGTCATGGGGAAAGACAAGACGATCCTCGGTCCTTCAACCGCCTGCGAGGTTAGCTGTCGGATTAGGCCTTGAAGGCGGCCCGTCGCTTGCGCGACCTCACCCCGAGCCGGCTCGTCGGCCGGCAACCTGGTTCCCCCGCTCCCGCCCACTGAAGTTCCGTCGATGACAGGTCGGGCCGCCCCTGGTGGGCGGGGTTCGGCGACCCCGGGGCGACCGGATGCGTCACCCGCTGCCGGGGACGCGAAATGACGATCGGCCGGACCCGGCGATTCGCCACTATTTCTCAGCGGCCTCAAAAAACTCGACTGCCACAAATCGGGCCCGCGGCGTCATGTCGCAACGGACATCGGGGGCCAACGCCGGGGATGCGGCGTGATTTCCGGCGTGCGAGCTGGTGAGTCTCGTCACCGAATTCGGTTCGCGGCCCGGGCCGCCCGGGCGGAAAGCGCTCCCGAGCCGCACCCCGTCCGGCTACGCGGAGCAACTTAAGGCATCACTTAGGTAGCTGTTGACATTGGACCGGAGCCGCGAAAGATTGCGACGCAATCGATGGAGGTGCGGCGTGCAGGTACCGGCTCCGTTCGAATACGAACGCGCCACCAGTGTGGATCAGGCCATCGGCCTGCTGGAACGTCTGGGCAACTCAGCGCGGTTGGTGGCGGGCGGGCACAGCCTGCTGCCGATGATGAAGCTGCGGCTGGCGAACTTCGAATATCTGATCGACATCAACCCTCTGCACGCCGAGCTGGGCTACATCCGGTTCGAGGCGGACGAGGTACGCATCGGGGCCATGACCCGGCACCGGGAACTGCTCGAGTCCGACGAGCTGGCCGCCGCGTTCCCGATCTTCCGGGACGCCGAGCGGGTGATCGCCGACCCCGTGGTGCGTAACCGGGGCACGCTCGGCGGTTCGCTGTGCCAGGCCGACCCGTCCGAAGACCTGTCCGCGGTGTGCACGACTCTCGACGCGAGCTGCGTGATCCGGGGTCCGGGCGGCGCCGAGCGGGTCGTCGGGATGGAGGAGTTCCACGTCGGGCCGTACGAGACCGCGGTCGGTGACGGCGAGATGCTGATCGAGGTGCGGCTGCCCGTCCGGAAACAGGGCGGCAGCGCGTACGAGAAGGTCGAGCGCCGCGCCGGGGACTGGGCCGTGGTGTCGGCCGGCGCCGCGGTGTGGCTGGCCCCCGACGGCACGATCGCCGACGCCCGCGTGGGCCTGGCCGCCGTCGGCCCCAACACCACGGGCATTCCGGAGATCTCGGCCGCGCTGTGGGGCAACACGCCCGCCGAGGAGCTGTACGAGCAGGCCGGTGCGATCGCCGCGCGCAGCTGTGACCCGGCCACCGACCAGCGGGGCAGCGAGGACTACAAGCGCCACCTCGCGGACGAGCTCACCCGGCGCACGTTGCGTAAGGCCGTCGAACGGGCGAGGAGCTGAGTCCATGCAGGTCACGATGATCGTCAACGACGTCGAGGTCACCCGGGAGATCGAGGGCCGGCTGCTGCTCGTGCACTTCCTGCGCGACACGCTGAGCCTGACCGGCACGCACTGGGGTTGCGACACCAGCAACTGCGGCACGTGTGTGGTGTGGCTGGACGGCGAGCCCGTCAAATCGTGCACGGTGCTCGCCGCGATGGCTGACGGGCACGAGGTCCGTACGGTGGAAGGCCTGGCCAAGGGTGGGGAACTCGACCCGATCCAGGAAGGCTTCATGCAGTGTCACGGCCTGCAGTGCGGCTTCTGCACGCCGGGCATGATGATGACCTGCCGGGCCCTGCTCGACAAGAACCCCGACCCGACCGACGCCGAGATCCGGGAGGCCATCTCCGGCCAGATCTGCCGGTGCACGGGCTATTCCACGATCGTCCGCTCGGTGCGGTGGGCGTCCGTACACGAGGCGGCAGCGGCGGTGAACCAGTGACCACAGTGCAGGAACCGAAGACCGACACCTTCGACGACAACGACCAGAAGCCGGTCGGCTACGGCCGCATGCTCCGCAAGGAGGACCCGCGCCTGATCCGCGGGCGGGGCCGGTTCACCGACGACGTGCAGCTGCCCGGCATGCTGCACCTGGCCATCCTGCGTTCCCCGTTCGCCCACGCGAAGATCGTCAGCGTCGACACCAGCGCCGCCGAGGCCGCCCCGGGCGTCAAGGCGGTGGTCACCGGCGAGACCCTGGCCGGGCTGGGCCTGGCCTGGATGCCGACGCTCTCCAACGACGTGCAGGCCGTGCTCGCCACCGACAAGGTGCGTTTCCAGGGCCAGGAGGTCGCGTTCGTCGTCGCCGAGGACCGCTACGCCGCCCGCGACGCCCTCGAACTGATCGACGTCGAGTACGACGTGCTCGACCCGGTCATCGATGTGCGGCAGGCCCTCGCCCCCGACGCGCCGCTGATCCGCGACGACCTCGAAGGCAAGACCAACAACCACTGCTTCGACTGGGAGACCGGCGACGCCGACGAGACCGAGGCCGTGTTCGCCCGGGCCGACGTGGTCGTCCAGCAGGACATCGTCTATCCGCGTGTGCACCCGGCGCCGATGGAGACCTGCGGCGCGGTCGCCGACTTCGACGCGGTCGAGGGCCGGCTCAAGCTGTGGTCGACGACCCAGGCCCCGCACGCGCACCGCACCCTCTATGCGATCGTGGCCGGCCTGCCCGAACACAAGATCCAGGTGATCGCGCCGGACATCGGTGGCGGCTTCGGCAACAAGGTCCCGATCTATCCCGGCTACGTGTGCGCGATCGTCGGTTCCATCGTCACCGGCAAACCGGTGAAGTGGATGGAGGACCGGTCGGAGAACCTGATCAGCACCGGGTTCGCGCGCGACTACATCATGCGCGGCGAGATCGCGGCCACCCGCGACGGCAAGATCCTGGCCATCCGTACGAACGTGCTGGCCGACCACGGCGCGTTCAACGGCACGGCGGCACCGGTGAAATACCCGGCCGGCTTCTTCGGCGTCTTCACCGGCAGCTACGACCTCGAAGCGGCGTACTGCAAGATGACCGCGGTCTACACCAACAAGGCGCCGGGCGGGGTCGCGTACGCGTGCAGTTTCCGCATCACCGAGGCGGTCTACCTGGTCGAGCGCATCGTCGACTGCCTCGCCGCCGAACTCGAGATGGACCCGGCCGAACTGCGCCTGAAAAACTTCATCCAGCCCGACCAGTTCCCGTACACGACCAAGACCGGCTGGGTGTACGACTCGGGCAACTACGAGCCCACGATGCGCCAGGCCATGGACATCGCCGGGTACGCCGAACTGCGCCGGGAGCAGGCCGAGAAACGGGCCCGGGGCGAGCTGATGGGCATCGGCATCTCGTTCTTCACCGAGGCGGTCGGCGCCGGCCCGCGCAAGAACATGGACATCCTCGGCCTCGGCATGGCCGACGGCTGCGAGCTGCGGGTGCACCCCACCGGCAAGGCGGTCGTGCGGCTCTCGGTCAAGACGCAGGGCCAGGGCCACGAGACGACCTTCGCGCAGATCGTGGCCGAGGAGATCGGTATCCCGCCCGCGGACATCGAGGTCGTGCACGGGGACACCGACCAGACACCGTTCGGCCTCGGGACGTACGGGAGCCGCTCGACACCGGTCTCGGGAGCCGCGGCCGCCCTGGTCGCGCGCAAGGTCCGCGACAAGGCCCAGCTGATCGCCTCGGCCATGCTCGAGGTGACCGTGGCCGACCTGGACTGGGTCAAGGGCTCGTTCCAGGTCAAGGGCGACCCGTCCAAGAGCGTCACCATCCAGCAGATCGCGATGCGGGCCCACGGCGCCGGTGACCTGCCCGACGGCGTGGAGGGCGGGCTCGAGGCGCAGATCTGCTACAACCCGTCGAACCTCACCTACCCGCACGGGGCGTACATCTGCGTCGTCGACGTCGACCCCGGCACCGCGCAGGTCAAGGTGCGCCGCTTCATCGCGGTCGACGACTGCGGCACCCGGATCAACCCGATGATCATCGAGGGGCAGGTGCACGGCGGGCTCACCGACGGCGTCGGCATGGCCCTGATGGAGATGATCTCGTTCGACGAGGACGGCAACTGCCTCGGCGCCTCCCTGATGGACTACCTGATCCCGACGTCGCTCGAGGTGCCCGACTGGGAGACCGGCTACACGGTCACCCCGTCGCCGCACCACCCGATCGGCGCCAAGGGTGTGGGGGAGTCGGCCACCGTGGGTTCGCCGCCGGCCATCGTCAACGCCGTGGTCGACGCGCTCCAGCCGTTCGGCGTGCGGCACGCCGACATGCCCCTGACCCCCTCGCGGGTGTGGGACGCCATGCGGGGCCGTGCGACCCCGCCGATCTGAGGTAACCATGACTGTTGTGGAACGAGCTCGCGAGCTCACCGTTGCCCGGCGGCCGTTCGTCCACGCCACCGTGGTGCGCGCCCAGGAACCGACCTCGGCGCGCCCCGGGGACGATGCCGTGATCCTCGACGACGGGTCCATCGAGGGCTTCGTGGGCGGGGTGTGCGCCGAATCGTCCGTACGGGCGGCCGCGCTGGACACGCTTTCGTCGGGCAACACGCTGCTGCTGCGGGTGCTGCCCGACGACGCGGCGGGATTCCCCGAGACGCCCGGGGCGATGGTCGTGGTCAACCCGTGCCACTCCGGCGGGGCGATCGAGATCTTCCTGCGCCCGGTGCTGCCGCGGCCCCTGGTCGGCGTCGTGGGCACCACGCCGATCGCGCGGGCCGTCGCCGAGCTGGCCGGGTTCCTCGACTTCGAGACGGCCCCGGCAAAAAGTTACGCCGGGGCGGCGGCCGTGGTCGTGGCCGGGCTCGGACGGGACGAGGAGGAGGCGATCCGGGCCGCGCTGGATGCCGGGGTGGGGTACATCGCGTTGGTGGCCAGCCACACTCGGGGCGCGGTGGTGCTCGACGGGATGGGCCTGACCGCCGAGGAGCGGGCCCGGGTGCGGCCGCATGCGGGGCTGGACATCGGAGCCCGTACGCCCAAGGAGATCGCCCTGTCCATCCTGGCCGAAGTCGTGCGTGAGCTGCGCACCGACGGCTCGACGTTATCCACAGTGCCGGGTTATCCACAGCCCCCCAACACGATCAAGCCCCCCACCGCGATAATGGGCAGTGGGGGAGCCCCCGTGGAGGGCGGGCCCCTTGGGAGAGTTGATCTTGGGGTTGGTGATCTTGGCGGCCCCGTCGCGGTCTCGCTCTCGGCCTCGCCTCCGCGCCGGGCGATCGACCCCGTCTGCGGCATGACCGTCTTCATCGACGACGACACCCCGCACGCCGTCGTCGACGGCCAGGACCACTGGTTCTGCCGCCCCGGCTGCCGCGACACCTTCGTGGCGGCGGCCTGACCGATGGGTGTCACGGGCCTGGTGCTGGCGGCGGGCGGATCGCTGCGGCTCGGCGAGGCGAAACAGCTTCTGCCGTACCGCGGCCGCACCCTGCTCGACGCCACCCTCGACGTGGCCCGCGCCTGCGGCTTCGACCAGCTCCTGGTGACGCTGGGCGGGTCGGCCGGCGAGATCCACCGACGCGTCGACCTGTCCGGGTGCACGGTCGTCCAGAACCCCGGCTACTCGTCCGGCTGCGGTTCCTCGATCAGCACGGCGATGGCGTCCGTACGGGAATCCGCCCTGATCCTGCTTCTCGGCGACCAGCCCGGGATCTCGGCCGCCACCGTGCGGTCGCTGCTGCCGGCGCCGACGCCGATGGCGGTGTGCCGCTACGACAACGGCCTCGGGCACCCGTTCCTCTTCCGCGAGCCGACGTTTCCCGAGCTGTCGGCCCTGCACGGCGACAAGGCGGTCTGGAAAGTGCTGCACGAGGGACCGTACGAGGTCACCGAGGTGAGGGTGGACGGGCCGGTGCCGATCGACGTGGACACGCGGGACGACTACGACCGTCTGCTGGCCGACTCGTGAACGACCCGCACGAGGTCAGCGCCCGCCTGGACGCCGTGGACTACCTGATCGACGACGGCCTCGCGATGGCGATGTTCCTGGCCGTCCGGCTCGGCAAACCGCTGCTGCTCGAGGGCGAACCCGGAGTCGGCAAGACCGCGGCCGCCAAGGCGCTGTCGCTCGCGCTGGACACGCCGCTGATCCGGTTGCAGTGCTACGAGGGGCTGACCGCCGGGGAGGCGCTCTACGAGTGGAACTACCAGCGGCAGCTGCTGGCGATCCGGCTCGCCGAGGCCCGCCACGAGAAGCTGGCCGACGCCGACCTGTTCACGGCCGAGTTCCTGCAGGAGAGACCCATTCTTCGCGCCGTACGGCATTCCGGCCGCACCCCGCCCGTGCTGCTGATCGACGAGATCGACCGGGCCGACGACGAGTTCGAGGCGCTGCTGTTCGAGTTCCTGGGCGAGGCCGCGGTCACCGTCCCCGAACTGGGCACCTTCACCGCGCTGCGGCCGCCGGTCGTCGTGCTCACCTCGAACCGCAGCCGCGACCTGCACGACGCGCTGCGCCGGCGCTGCCTCTACCACTGGATCGAGTTCCCGGCGCCGGCGCGGGCGGCCGAGATCGTACGCCGGTCGGTGCCGGGCGCGGCCGAGCCGTTGATCCGCAGCGCCACCGAGTTCGTGGGGCGGGTGCGTGGGCTCGAACTCGACAAGGCGCCCGGCCTGGCCGAGACCATCGACTGGGTGTCGGCGCTGTCCGCCCTCGGCGTCGCCGACCTCACCGACGCCGCCGTCGTCAGCACGCTCGGCACGATCGCGAAGACCCCCGACGACCTGGCCGCGGTCGTCGCCGACGCCCGGACCGCGGTCGTCGCCGACGCCGCGGTGGTCGCCGACGCCGCCCGGGAGGAGACAACATGAAGATCACCAACGAGTTCACGGTGCACACCCCGATCGACCGTGCCTGGCAGGTGCTGACCGATCTCGAGGGCATCGCCCCGTGCCTGCCCGGCGCGCAGCTCACCGGGGTGGACGGCGACGTCTACAAGGGCAAGGTGAAGGTCAAGGTCGGGCCGGTCATCTCCGACTTCGCCGGGACCGCCCAGTTCACCGAGAAGGACGACTCGGCCTACCGCGCGGTCATCGACGCCAAGGGGCGGGACGCGCGCGCCGGGGGCAACGCCTCGGCGCTGGTGACGGCCGCTTTGAAACCGGACGGCGACAGTACGCTGGTCAGCGTCGACACCGACCTGAAGATCAGCGGGAAGCTGGCCCAGTTCGGCAGCGGCATGATCAAGGAGATCTCGAACAAGCTGCTGACCCAGTTCGTCGCCAACCTGGAGGCGAAGCTGGCCACCGACGACGCCGCACCGGCACCCGCGCTCGCGCCTGCCGCTGAGACCGCGCCGACTGCTCCCACCGCGTCCGCCGCGCCCGCACCCGCGTCTGCTGGGCCCGCACCCGCGCCCGGGTCCGCCGCGCCCGCACCCGCGTCTGCCGCACCTGCACCCGGGTCCGCCGCGCCCGGGTCCGCCGCACCCGGGTCCGCCGCGCCCGGGTCCGCCGCGCCCGGGTCCGCCGCGCCTGGGTCCGCCGCGCCCGGGTCCGCCGCGCCCGGGTCCGCCTCGCCCGGGTCCGCCGCGCCCGCGTCTGCCGCATCCGAGTCCGCCGCGCCGGCCGTTGTGGCCGCCACCCCGAGTTCCGAGGCGCCCAGCCCCGAAAAGCTCACGGCCAACCTGATTCCCGCCGAACCGGGCGCGGCCGAACCCGCCACCCCCGCCGTGGGCGGCAGCGAACCACTCGCGGCGTCCACGACCGACAACACCGCCGACGCCGTCGCCACCCCGCCGGCCACCACGACCCCGCCCGCGCCGACCACCACCCCCGCGGCCGCCGCCAACGCCGCCTCGACCTCCACGGCCGCGGCCAACGACAGCAGCCCTTCCTCGGCGTTCCCGGTCAACAACTCGGCGGCCCCCTCGTCCGTACCGGCGAAACCGCTCGCCACCGAGGAACCGGAACCCCTCGACCTGCTCGCCGTGGCCGGCAGTTCCATCTACAAGCGCGCCATCCCGGTCGCCATCGGCGCGGTCGTGGTCGTCGGCGTGATCGTGTGGTTCGTTGCCCGAGGCTGACCGCGCGGCGTCCCGGAAACCCGGCCCGGGCACGCCCCCGCCGGCCCAGCCGGTGCTGTTACGCGGCACCGACCGGGCCGGTGTCGCCGTGGCCCTCACCGACCGTCTGCGGCGCGCGGGCGTGCCGACGGGGCTGACCGAGACCGGCGACTTCGTCCACGCCCTCGAGGTGAGCCCGCCGCTGACCCTCGACACGCTCTATTGGACGGCCCGCGTTTCCCTCGTACGCCGTCAGACCGACCTCGCCGCGTTCGACAAGGTGTTCACCGCCGTGTTCGCGGACGCCCCGCCGCTGCCGTTCATCCGCGAGGCCGTCGCCCCCGCCGCCCGCCGCGACGACGACGTCCAGGTCCCGGTGCCGGCCGACACCGAGGAGGTCGCCGACGGCGGTGGCCTGCCCTGGGCGACCCTGCCCCCGGTCGTGGACGCCGAGGATTCCTCCGACACCGGCCTGCTGGCGCCCGACCGTCGCCCGAGCGCGCTGGCCGCCCTGGCCGAGCTCCCGTTCGAAGACCTCGACGCCACCCGGACCGCGCTGCTCGGCGAGGAGTTGCGCGCCATCCTCACCCGCTGGCCGACGCGCCGCAGCCGCCGGCACACCACCGATCCGTCCGGCCGCCGGATCGCGTTGCGGGCGACCATCACCCGGGCTCGCCGCACGGCCTGGGAGCCGGCCACCCTCGTACGGGAAAGCCCCCTGCGACGCCCCCGCCGAGCCGTGCTGCTCTGTGACGTCAGCGAATCGATGCGCGCCCAGGCCGCCGCCTACCTCCACCTGATGCGCGCGTTCGCCCTGGTCGCCGACGCCGAGGTGTTCGCGTTCGCCACCACCCTGACCCGCCTGACCCCGGCCCTGCGCCACACGTCGGCCGCCGACGCCGTGGCCCGCGCGAGCGACCTGGTGACTGACCGTTTCGGCGGCACGAAGATCGCCACCAACATCGCCGCCCTGCTCGCCTCCCACCACGGCAACACGGTGCGCGGCGCCCTGGTGATCGTCGCCTCCGACGGCTGGGACAGCGACCCGCCCGACGAGATGGCCGCCGCCATGGCCCGTCTGCGCCGACGCGCCCACCGGATTCTCTGGCTCAACCCGCGGGCCGGCGCCCCCGGCTTCACCCCACGTGTGGCCGGCATGTCCGCCGCTCTGCCGTTCTGCGACCGTCTGCTGCCCGCGGCCACGTTCCACGACCTGACCGCGGCCGCCCAGCTCCTGCAGACGTTGTGACCGGCATGGCAGACTCACGGATCCCAGCGCCTGTTCACGCCCGGATACGAGAGGCCCGGCATGGTCGAGGAAGCGCGGCTGCAGCTCATCGAGATCACGCATCTCGCCTACGGGACGATGACCTGCCTGGTCCGGTGCCTGGATGTCGCCGTCCACGTCGGCGACGCGGTGTGGCTGACCGCGTCGGCCGTGGACGGGCCCGTCGTCGACGGGCTGACTGTGGCCACCATCTGGAGCTACCGGGACCTACCCGTCGTCGACCACGGCATGACCGCCCGGGTCACCGTCACCGGCGCGTTCCACGCCCGAGAGGTCAAGGCGATCCGGGCCGCGGCGGCCGGGGTGCCCGCCGACCAGCTGTATCGGCTGGGCCTGAATCTGGTCGCGCATCGACCGCCCGCCACTTGAAAGCCGGTCGATCGCCCGCCAACCGAAGACCGGTCGACCGCCCGCCAACTGAAAGCCGGTCGCGCGTCGGCCAACTGAAAGCCGGTCGCGTGTCCGCCAACTGAAAGCTGGTCGCTCGTCGCGCTTCCGAAGACTGGAAGCCGGTCAGCTCCAGAGCGTGACGTGCACGGACGGGCGGAAGTGGCCGACCTTGGCGCCGGAACCGCGCATCATGGCCTGGATCGCGCGCGGCGTCGAGGCGAAACGGCAGAGCTCGGCCGCCGCCGACGGGCCGCCCTGATCGGCCAAGGTGATCGCGTGCCAGCCGGCCTCGAGCACCGCGTGGGGGCCGGGCAACTGCACCAGCAGACCGTTGCGGACGTCGGGGGCGACGGCGAACGACAGCGCCGGAGTCAGGCCGCGGCCGCGTTTGGCCTCTTCGAGGGCGGCAGCGTTGCTCTGGTAGATCTGCTGGTTGGCCTCGGGGACGCCCAGCCGGCGCATCAGGTCGGGCACCGCGCCCACCTTGGCGGCGGCCGACGGGCCGAGCAACCAGGTCTGGTCGCGCAGCTGGGCCGCCGAGGGGCGCAGGTGGACGATCGGGTGGTCAGGCCCGGCGACGACCACCACGCGGTAGTTCATCACCGGCCGCGACGTGAACGGCGCGTCGAGCACGGCCGGGTGCGGGCCGATCGCGATGTCGATCGTGCGGGTCTGCAGCAACGTCTCGAACGCGCCCGGGTCGCGGACGCTCAGTTCCAGGTCGAGGTCGTCGGCGCGGCCCGCGAACAGTTCGATGAGGCCGGGCGCGGCGTGTTCGGCGAACAGGCTGGACGCGCCGACCCGCAGCAGGCGGCGGCCGCGACCGGCGGCGCTCACTTCGAGGACGGTGATGTCCTGCAGGCCGAGCAGTTCGGTGGCGCGGCTGGCCAGGCGCAGCCCGCCGGGGGTGAAGGCCAGGCCCGCGGCCGTGCGGGAGAACAACTGATCGCCCAGCTCACGGCGCAACTGGCCGATGTGCAACGACACCGCCGCCTCGGAGACCGACAGGTGGGCGGCGGCCGACTTGACCGAGCCGAGCCGTACGACGGCCGAATAGGCGCGCAGCTGTGTCGGAGTCATCATCGCCGCTCACCAGCCCTCAGCGCTCATGACGAGCAATCTATCTCGCCAACCTGGGCCCGAGCTGCCCATCCACAGTGGATGATCGACGAGTGACGAACCGGAAGATCGGTCGTTAGTACCCACGGGGCTCCGATAAGCCCAGACATGTCTGACTTGCCGGAATGTGCTCATGAAGGAAACCCGCTTATCCGTCCGTTCCCTCCGCAAAACCTGTCCCGATGGTCAAGCCGGACACCGTCGTCGACCGGCATGCGAGGCCTTCATGCTCCACCCGCGCCCCTTCCACACCCCTCGGACGCATCCTGCATTCTCCGGGGTGGCCGCCGCTGTGGCTGCCCTCGCCGTCGTCGCCGTTCCGGCCGAGGCGCAGGGACGCACGGGCGCGACCGGCGAGTGCGAGGGAGCCCGCTTCACCGCCACCGCCCGGGCCGACCTCGCCAAGGTCAGCGTCCTGGACGCCGGCCTGCTGCGCCCCGGCCTGCCCGCCCTGGCCGACGTGCGGCTGGCCTCGGCCCAGGGCAGCGCCGACAGCGCCGGGCGCCCGCACCGCACGGTCGCCACCGGCCGCTACGCCGACGCCAGGCTGCTCGGCCTGCGCGTCCCCGGCGTCCCGATAGCGGGCACAGTCGCCGAGAGCCGCGCCCCGGGAGAACACGGCGGCCGCGCCGGGAAGGATGAGAGTCGCGCCCCGGGGGAGCGCGGCGGCCGCGCCGGGAAGGACGAGAGTCGCGCCCCGGGGGAGCGCGGCGACCGCGCCGGGGACGACGAGAGCCGCGCGGCGGGGGCGGATGAGAGTGTCGCGGCCGGGGCGAACCGGTCGGTGACGGGACTGGGTAAACGCGACGACAAGAGCCTGGTCAGCGTCAACGCCGGCGGGCTGGCGACGATCCAGCTCGGAAGGACGACCGCGGACGCGCGCTGGGACGACGCGTACCTCTGCGGCGAAACCGGACCGCTCACCCGCAGCGCCACCATGCTGGCCGGCGCGCAGTTCCTCGGCGGGGGTGGCGCCACCCCGGCCATCCGCGCCATGCGCCCGTCCGGAACCGGGCAGCCGACCAGCCTGCTCAAACTCGGGCCCACCGGATCGACGCAGAGCGCCACCGACCTCGTACGGAGGAAGGGTCGTCTCGCCGTGAGCGCCGCGGCCGGGGTCGCCCTGTCGGATCTGACGCTGTTCGGCGGCACCCCGCAGGAGGTGTCGATCAAAGTGATCACGCAGCCGACGCTGACCGTCACGGCGACCGGTGACCGTCGGTACAGCGAGGTCGACTACCGGCCCGCCGTGCTCCGGGTGACCGCCGCCGGCAAACCGGTCGCCACCCTGGACACCCGGGACACCAGCGTCGGCCTCGACCTGTTCGGCGGTCTCACCGGTTCGTCGCTGCTCTCGGCCAAGGTCTCGCTGGGCGGTCCGCGTCAGACGATCACCGATTCCGCCGTACGGGCGGAGGCCGCGGCCCTGCGCGTCGAGGTGACCCTCGGTGGCACCCACCTGCTCGACGTCGCTCTCGGTCACCTTTCGGCGGAGGCGTCGGCCCCGCCGCTGCTGACCGTCGCCACCCGCCCGAGGACCACCTACACCGTCCGTCCCCCGGCCGGGACGCCCGCGGAGGAGCCCGCCGACGAGGAGCCGGTGGAGCCCGCGTCGAGCCCCAGCGCCACGCCCGCAGCCACCCCGCCGCCGGCCGTCAACACCGCCGCCGAGCCCGACAAAGAGAGCGGCGCTCTGGCCCTGACCGGCGCCAACATCGCCGCCGCGGCCGGCGGAGGCCTCCTGCTACTCATCCTCGGCGTCGCCGCAGTCGTCCTGACCCGCCGTCGCCGGCGCAGCTAGAACCTGAACCATCGTCGCCGGCGCAACTGACAACCTGAACCATCGTCGCCGGCGCAACTGACAACCTGACCCGTCGTCGGCGGCGCTACCGAAAGCCTGGCCTGGGGAGGATGCGGCGGCACCATCGCGGTGCCGCCGCATTCGTGTGCGCGGGAACCGGCGCCGACCTCCTGCAGATCCTCGCCTCGCAGGCGTTCGGCTCGAAGTCACCGCACGCCGCCGACCAGCTCGCCCTGTACGCGGCTCTCGCTCACAGCTACACCGGCCTCACACCACTGCAGATCAACCAGTTCTTCAACGACAGCTCATACGGTCGCCGCCGCCGACGTGGAGAGCACGATCTCACCCCGCGCCGACGTCACGATCGTTCGCGACAAGGCCCGCGGTATCCCGCACCACGCAGGCCGGGGACGTGATCGAAGACGGCGATCAGCCAGCCTTCCGCTTCTGTGCTCCAGCGCAGCCTCGGGACCAGGTCCCGGGGGAGGTGCCGGTTGAGCCGAATCTCGTTGCGCAGGAAGCCGGCCCGGTCGGTGTCGACCCGAACGCCTTTGCAGAAGACCCGACCGACGTCGAGAACAGTGAGCGTCGCGGCGAAGTCGGCATTCGACCCGGCGCCCGGATCGTGGACGTGCTCGATGGAGCCTTCGTGAGCGGTGATCAGATTACGGAGCGCCGCGGGGAGCTGTGCCCATTGCTGCCGGGCCATGGTGCTCTCCGTCCACACGGCGGTGCCGGCGACCAGCGTACGGTCCCCGGCACCATCGTGGGCGTATCAGCGGGGGCTGTCGGTGCACCCGGCGTGGCATTGGGTGCGCTTGCTCCTGTCGGCCGCCGCCGGCCAAAAGGTCCGCGTCGAGCTGTTCCCCGCGCCCCGCAGGTTCCCCGACGCCGGCACCACTCGATCGAACTCCACCGCTTGCTGCTGGATAGGGGGTCCCCGCATAGAGACCCGCCCTCCCTGGGGGCCACCGCCACCAGCATTATGGCCGTTTTCGCCGATCGTCACGCCCCCGACGACGCCGCGCTGTGGACAACCGAGAACTGTGGACAGCGCCGCTTGTGGGGCTGTGGGCATCGGCGTCTACTGATGGCAGTCGCGGCTCATGACGCACGGCAACTGCCCGGTCTGACCGCGCCGTGACTGGTCAGTGATGATGGCCAGTGCGGCCGAGGGTCTCCGGTGGCGTCGCCCCGGGGCGTGTCCACTGCGGCACGGGCCGGGTGGTCGGGCCCCAGCCGGGGTTCCCGTCGGTGTCGGTGCGCCAATACCAGCAGGGGTTCCGCCCCTCGGGCCAGCCGGCCGGGTTTTCCTGCCAGGCTTCACCCCGCCCGTACGGGGTCATGTCGAGCAGCGCGAAGGTGCCGTTCGTGGGTTCCGTGCCTCGGCCCGTGGTCGTGTAGGTGAGGAAGGCCCGCTCGCCGTCGCGCAGGTAACAGGCGAAGCTGCCCATCTCGTTCCCGACCGGCGCCGGGGCGTCGCGCACGGAGTACCAGGGCTGGTCGTAGCCCATGAACCCGGTGAAGGCGGCCACCTCGTCCCACCGCCCGGTGGTCACGATCGCCAGCGAGACGCCGCGGGTGTTGAGGTAGGTCTGGTCCCGCAGGTGCCAGGCGGCGTAGGTGCACCCCTCGCACTGCCCCTGGTGCGGTGCTCCGTCGTACCACATGTGCTTGTAGATGATGAGTTCGTCGCGCCCCTGGAAGAGGTCGAGGAACGGGACCGGGCCGTCGGCGCCCACGACCGGGACCTTCGGGTCGAACTCCACCATCGGCAACCGGCGCCGGGCCGCGGCCAGGGCGTCGCCGGCCCGGGTGTGCGCCTTCTCGCGTGTCAGCAGCTCGTCGCGGGCGGCCTGCCAGGTGGCCAGGTCGACAACGGGCGGGACGGTCATTCGAGTCCTCCTCTGAAACGGCGATATCGCCTGTAGGACCCGGGAAGCGGACGGAACTCATCGGGCGCTCGCTTTTTTGTGAGCTGACATCTAACATTTCAGTTGCCGGAGTGCCGGGTGAGAGGACCACAAGCTGTGGAACGGGTGGAGCGGCGGCTGCTGCGGGAGACGGCGTACGAGTCGATTCGTGATGCCGTCGTGCGCGGTGACCTGGCGCCGGGAGCCGTGGTGAACAGCGCCGACCTGGCCGACCGGCTCGGGCTGTCGCGGGCCCCGGTGCGTGACGCTCTGGCCCGGCTCGCCGGTGAAGGGCTCGTCGAGATGAAGCCGCAGAGCTACACCCGGGTCACCGAGGTGCTGGCGCGTGAGGTCAGCGACGCCGCCGCCGTCGTACGGGCGATGCACGAGCTCGCCGCGAGCACCACCGTCGGCCGGCTCACCCCGGGTGATGTCGAGGCGATGCGGGAGGCCAACCGGCGCTTCGAGGCCGCGACCCGCACCGGTGACATCGACGCGGCCATGGCGGCCGACGACGAGCTGCACGGAGTTCTCGTACGGGCCAGCGGCAACCGGGCCCTGGCCGCCACCATCGAGCGTTACACCCCGCTGATCCGCCGGCTCGAGCGCCTGCAGTTCGCGCGCAGCCAGGCCCGCCGTTCGGTCGAGCGGCACGACGACCTGATCGCCGCCTGCGCCGCCGGCGATGTCCCGCACGCCACCCACCTCACGTCGCTGATCTGGCGCTCGTTGGAAGAGAGAACCGCATGATCAACTTTGAGCGCTACCCGCTGCTCTTCGGCCCCTCCCCGGTGCACCGCCTCGACCGGCTCACCGCCCACCTCGGCGGCGCCGCCGTCTGGGCCAAGCGGGAGGACTGCAACAGCGGAATTGCGTACGGGGGAAACAAGACGCGCAAGCTGGAGTATCTGGTCGCCGACGCGCTCGCGCAGGGGTGCGACACCCTGGTCTCGATCGGCGGCGTGCAGTCGAACCACACCCGTCAGGTCGCCGCCGTCGCCGCGCGGGCCGGTCTCAAGTGCGTGCTCGTGCAGGAGAGCTGGGTCGAGTGGCCCGACTCCGTCTACGACAAGGTCGGCAACATCCTGATCAGCCGGCTCGCCGGGGCCGAGGTGCGGCTCGTACGGTCCGAGTTCGGCATCGGCTTCAAGGAGAGCTGGGAGCAGGCCCTGCGCGACATCGAGGCTTCGGGCGGCAAGCCGTACGCGATCCCGGCCGGCGCCTCCGACCACAAGCTCGGGGGTCTGGGCTTCGCCAATTGGGCGTACGAGGTAGCGCAGCAGGAAGAGGAGTTGGGCGTCTTCTTCGACACCGTGATCGTCTGCTCGGTCACCGGCAGCACCCAGGCCGGCATGATCGCCGGTTTCGCCGCCCTGAAGGACGCCGGCGGCCGCCCCCGCCGCGTGCTCGGCATCGACGCGTCGGCCAAGCCCGCCGAGACCCGTGAGCAGGTGGCCCGGATCGCCCGCAACACGGCCGCCCTGATCGGCCTGGGCCGCGACCTGACCGAGGACGAGATCCTGCTCGACGAGCGCTACCACGCGGGCGTCTACGGCATCCCCGACGAGACCACACTCGAGGCGATGCGGGTCGCCGCCCGTACGGAGGGAATGGTCACCGACCCGGTCTACGAGGGCAAGTCGATGGCCGCGCTCATCGACCTCGTTTCCCGCGGCGAGATCGCCAAGGACTCGACCGTGCTCTACGCCCACCTCGGCGGCCAGCCGGCCCTGAACGGTTACAGCGCCCTGTTCTCCTAGGAATCAGTACACCTTGCTGCGGCAGATCTCCCGGTAGGGAACGTCCGGGACGATCTGCTGCCAGCGCTCCTTCGACAGCGGCTTCTGGCCTACGAGCGTGCAAGCAACGGCCCACGCATCCGGCCGCAAGATGGCTGGCGCGGGTTGCAGCAGCCTCACCGTGACTAGGAGATCTTTCCAAGCGCCGTCGCTCCGATCGCCGTGCTCGAACAGGCCCCAAGCCCCGTTGTCAGCGAGCTGCAGACCGGAGACGTACTCCCTGCGCACCTTCTCGTGGGGAGGCGCTGTGCTCTGTGGTAGATCGAAGAGGGACATCGACCCGGCGTCGTCGATCTCCATGGCGTAGGGGCCGGCGAAGTAGGGGCCGCCGTGGTTCACCGGGGACAGCCTGACATGCTTCGGGTTGTTTCCGAGGTGCCACAGATCGAGGGGTGTGGGGCTCAGCGCGTTCCGGCGCATCACTATCCACGACCCGCCGGCGTCGATGTCATAACCCTTGATCGGAAACGGCGCGCTGGCTGACAACGGCAGTCCGGCCAGGTCGCCGATGCGACGGGGAACTCCGCCGATGTCCCACAACTCGGTGGACGGGGTGGCCGCATCGGCGACGACGAACGCCCAGCGGTCGGTCAGGCCGATGTAGACCACTTTGCCACCTCGTCCGACCGGGTAGATCTTCGGTGCCGGACCCGACAGATCGACCAGGCTGGACGTTCCGTCGTTTAACCGGGCCGTGACAATGCGTCTGTTCCGGTCGACCGTCAGGTCGGCGATTCCGTCGAGCATCGCCTGTTTGACAGGCCGGCCGGCGCTTATCCGCCAGCGGTCCACCTTTCCTGACGAGTGCAGCACAGCCAGGGAGGCGTCCGGCAGCCCCCGCAGATCCGTCACGTCGTCGCCCAGGAAGACGTCTTTCGCCGCGGTGCTCCGGTGGTGCAACATCGCCGATCCCGAGGCATCCAGGAGCACGAACCAGTGCTCGCCCAGGGGTAGGTCGAAGGTGTTCGGACGGTCGATTACCCGGCCGGTGTCCAGGACACGAACGGCGCCCCTCCCGCCAGACGAGAAAGAGAGGACTCCCCGGGTTTTGGTCTGCCGCAGAACGTTCGACGGTCCGATCTCCACCGGTTCCCACGTCGCTGTCGTCAACGGCTGCGTCAGGAGGACGCCGTCGGCACGTTCGTAGACCAGCCATCCCGGCGCCGTGTAAGCCGACAACCAGCGCACGACGCCGATCCTGACCAGGGCCGAGTCCGGACGGCGAAGGTCGAAGACGTAGGTGTCGCCGCCGTTACTGTACGAGCACCAGCGTTCGCCCAGGCAAGCCACGTTGACGGAGCCGGCGGGGATCGGCCGGCTCCAGAAGGTGTCGTCGTCGTATCCCAGCAGGGTCTGCGTGCCGTCCCCATGGCTGATCTTGATCGAGCCCACGTTCAGGAGCTCCGGTTGACCCGGCTTGCCCACCATCTCCCGCGGACTGGGCCGGTCAGCCGACAGATCCCACGCGCGCACCGGCTCGTCCGGTCCGGAGGTCAGCGCCCAGTGCCCGGTCCGCACGATCGGGCCGGATCGGAACCGAACGGGATCGACACCTGACGCCCCCATCGTTTCCACGGCCGCGCCGAGCTCGTGGGCGGCACCCCGGTCCGAGTCGATCTCGCGCGCGGCGATGCGCAGGCGCAGGGCATCCATCGCTGCTTCGGTGTCGAGCTCGTCGGCACGGGCGTCGAGTAGCGCCGCCCGCTGGTCGCGCAGCCTTGAGAAGTAGAGCGTGAACTCGTCGCGGACCACCGGGACCGTCAGCGTGCCGACGGCTAGCGGCAACACGGCACAGGCGGCCACGGTGCCGACCCGGGACCGTCGACGGTCCGTGAGCGCGCTCCGCGCCTGTTGCCTGGGGTTCGCGTACTCGCGTGCCACACGTCGGGGTGCCACCCGGCGCCGCAGGTCCGGCCGACCCGCAAGGTGCCGCTGCACGTGGAGATGGCGGAATTCGTAGTCCGGGCCGACCTGCCGCAGGACCCCACGCTCGTGCGCGTTTTCGAGGAAACTCAGTATCCGCCACGGCAGCAGCCCCCACAGGGCGAGCCAGATCCGAGCTACCGTGTACGACGTCCACGGCGAACCCGCCCCGAGCAGCACCGACCCGAACACGGCGAGCCCACCGAACAGGGCCGGACCGATCGCGGGCCCGCCCCCGTACCCCGCGAACTGAATCAGGGCCGGCTCGACGGTGGCGACCAGCGCGATGCCCGACCCGACCGACACCCCGGCCGCGACTGCGATCACGAAGCAGGTCAACCGGTCGGACCGCAGCACCGATCGTGGCGACACCGGATCCTGGCCGTCGAGCGGCGTGGCCAGCCACCGTCCGACGCCGATCGGCAGTCCGATCCCGACGGTGATCGCGATGGCTGTGATGAGGGCCAGCCAGCCCCCGCCGAACAGCAGTGATCCGGCGATGCTCTCGCCCGAATTCAGCGAGTTGATGCCGGCGACCACCCCCACCAGCAGGCCCACCGGCAGCGCGAAGGTGAGCCCGGTCGCGATGCCGGACAGCAGTTGGGCCGGCAGACGCCGCAGATTCCACGACGGCCGGGTCGGCAGCGCGGACCGCCAGGTGCTCAGGACCGTGTTGATGAGGCTGAACGCGCCGGCCAGCGCCGCCACGAAAACCGCGCTCGTGAGAGCCTCGACCGGATCCTGATAGGCGCCGCTGCCGGCCCGCGAGGCGACCTCGGTGACCAAGGTGGCGAGCACGACCGCCGCCAACGC
Organism: Paractinoplanes ovalisporus; assembly: GCF_016834655.1. Classification (GTDB taxonomy): domain Bacteria; phylum Actinomycetota; class Actinomycetes; order Mycobacteriales; family Micromonosporaceae; genus Actinoplanes; species Actinoplanes ovalisporus. The sequence goes on along the minus strand of NZ_JAENHP010000017.1, from coordinate 139,187 downwards.
ATCCCGCGCCGTGGTCGCTGCGATGCTGCCGGCGCGCCGCAACCGACCGGTCCTCGGCAGCGCCCGCCGGGCCCGGCTGCGGCCGGCCCCCAGACCCGAGACGATGCCTGCGCCCAAGCCGAGGGCCAGCCCCAGCACCGCGTTGTCGGCCGGGAAAGGGGTGATCAAGGTGCAGCTGATCAACCCGACCAGCCCGATGACGGCCGTCACTGTTCCGACGATCACCGACGAGGGCACCGCCCGGGGCAGATCCCACCACGTCAGCGTCGGGCTGAACAGACGATGTCTCAGGTGACGAGCCAGGGTCGTCAACCATCGCTCCGGTTTTCCGGCCTCGTCCCGGCCTCCGTACGCGGTGATCAGGAACTGATCGAGCAGATGTTCCTCGACCTCGGCCCGGGACGAGAACCGGGCGAGTTCGGCCGGATGGTTGGCGGCGGGCTCGTAGACCGCCCGCGCCAAGGAGATCATCAGCGGTGTCGACAGCGCCTTGGCTAGTGGGCCATCCGGCTCGGCCCGCATGGCCCGGGTGACCTTGTGCCAGCGCTTATTGCCAGCCTGCTCGGCCTCGACCAGGAACTCGATCGCATCGTCCACCGTGACCGGGCTGATCGTGACCTCGGCCGCCATCGGGAGCCGCCCGGCCTCAGCTACCAGCTCCTCGTACGCGAGCGCCCGGCAGGTGACTACCGTGCTCAGCCCTTGAGGAAGCGCGATGCCGCCCAGGTGCCGTGCTGCCGGCACCCGCAACCGCTCGTGCATCTCGTCCAAGCCGTCCAGCACCAGCAGCACCCGGTTGCTGTCGACCAGCGCCCGGGCCGCGTCCTCGCCGTACCTCTCCGCGTCGGCGAGCTCGGGGTTTGTGTCACTGATCCACTGGGCCGCCCAGGTGCGCAGATCCTCCTGGTCGGGCCGCCACTGGGCGAGCGGCAGCAGCACGGGTACCGGGTCTTCCGGGTTCGGCGTGTCGAGGGCTGCGACCGTGAACAGCAGCGCCAGCGTGCTCTTACCCGAGCCAGGGTCGCCTAGGATCAGGAGCTGCCGGTTGGCCAGCTCGCGGAACTGGCGCACCATTCCGGCCGCAGGCACCGGGTCATTCGGCTCCAGCAGCTGCCCGTCCGTGATCGCCGGAGAGCGTTCGCCGGCCGGTCGTCCGGTGCGGACCCAACGCAGGCGGAGCGGCCTCGGGTGCTCCAGCCGGCGGGTGACGATCTCCTGCTCCCACTGCGTACGGACCCGGCTGCGCAGCAACTCCGCCGCGGCGGTGAGGTGGGCCTCCGGCGTATGGGAAGAGGGTTTAGCAGTAACCCCGAAATAGACTGACACCACCACCGACAGGAGGCTGAGGAAGGCGGAGCCTACGCTGGCCAGTGAGTCTGCTGCGTCGCGCACATTGGTGCGGCCGAACCCGAGGGCGAGCAGGAGTGAGGCGATGGCCACCAACGCGGCGACGATCGAGATCGTCCACTTGGCACGGCTGCTGAGTCGTCGGAGGTCAGGCCGTCGGGGGATGGGCACGACACATGATGACCTACGGGCTACCGGATCGTCACGGCCCGTGTGCATGATTCCGGCTCGTGCTTCCGGGTGCCCGATTCCGGACACCCAACCTACGTAAGGCCGCGCACCCGAGCCAGGCAGGGGCCGTGCACCCGCGAGAGCAAGGCCGGGCATCACGCGCGAGAGGCATGGTTGCGCCCGGCGGTTGTCACAACCGCCGGACACAGCCGCGCCCGGCGGTTTTGGCAACCGCCGGGCGCGCCCCCGATGGAAAGAGAAGTCTGGTTACTTGCCGGTTCCGCTGGAGGAGAGCGGGCCCGGCGCCGCCTTGGTCTTGCCGCCGTCCGGCTTGATCGCGAACCACTTGCCGTTCAGGCCCTGGCCGTTGATGTCGCCCGGCTTGGCGTCGGCGACGAAGTAGTAGACCGGCCAGCCGTTGATCGTGACCTGGCAGTGCCCGTCGGCCCGCTCGACATAGCCGATGATCTTGGGGTCGATGCCGTCCGGGAAGATCTTGCCGGGGGACTTGATGAGCAGCGGCGGCCAAGCGGTCGCGCAGTCGCCGTTGCAGGTCGACTTCGGCGGCTTGTTCGTGTCGTTGTCGAAGCGGTACAGCGTGCGCCCGGCGCCGTCGGCCACGTACGTGCCGATCTGGGCGTTGTCGGTGGCGTTGAGCTCGACCGTCTTGCTGCCGCTGGTGCGCGACTTGGGCGGGGTGATGTCCGCCTGCGACGGTCCACTGAAGATCTTGACCCACTTCTGCGTCTTCGCGACGGTCGGCGAGGCCGCGGGCGCCGGAGCCGCCTGTTCCTGCTCAGCGGCGGAGTCAGAAGCGGCGTCAGAGGCTGCGTCAGAGTTGGAGTCGGAGGCAGCCGGGTCGGGCTCGGCGGTGGCGGGCAGTTCCTCGGTGGCGGACGGGTTCTCGTCGATGCCGGCCAGATCGGGCAGCTCGCCCGGGCCCTCGGGGTTCAACGGGGCCTGCGACTGCTGCACGGCCACCGGAACGGTCGCCTCATCCCCGGTCGACGGCCGGCTTCCGCAGGCCGCCACACTCGCCAGACCGGCCAGCATGGCCGCGACGTAGATCGTCCTGCTCCGCTTCCTCATGGCCGTCTCCCGTCTGAGTTACTTTCGAGGCCTGCCTCCCACACGTCGGTGCTCCCGGGCCGGTTCACCGGGATGTGCCACATTCGAAAAATCTTGATCCGGGCAGGCCAATACCGACGTACTCCGAGTAGCCGCGGCACAGTACTTTCATCGATGTCGTTTCTCGCAGCGCCGCGAACCAGCGCGCGGGATGGACATACGAGGCGGGTACGCAGAGTGCCGCGGGGAGAGAGACGGATGCCGTCGAGCAGACAGAGACCGCACCGGGAGGTGGCCGATGAAGCGCTGGTCAGATCGTTGTTCCAAGAACACGGACGGGCCATGCTGGCGTACGCCACGCAGCTGACCCGCGATCGCGCCGCCGCCGAAGACGTGGTCCAGGAGGCGCTGGTGCGCGCCTGGCGTCACCCCGAGAGCCTGAACAACGGCAAGGGCTCCGTACGGGGATGGTTGCTCACCGTGTGCCGCAACATCGTGCTGGATCAGATCCGCGCCCGGAACCGGCGTCCGCCCGAGGTCGCCGAGAGCCCGCCCGACGCCGCGGTGGAACAGGACCACTCCGACCGCGTGGTCACGTCGATGGTCGTGGTCGACGCGCTCAGCCGCCTCTCCACGGAACACCGTGAAGTGCTCGAACAGGTCTATCTCAAAGGCAACACCGTCGCCGAGGCCGCGGAGGCGCTCGGCATCCCGCCCGGGACGGTCAAATCCCGATCCTTCTACGCGTTGCGGGCCTTGCGCGAGGCCGGCACGGAACGGTTGGCAGCATCATGAGTACGCCGGACAGCGCGAACAACACGGCGAACGAGCACGTCGACATGGCCGGCTACCTGCTGGAGATGCTCTCCACCGACGAGAAGGCCCAGGCCGACGCCCACCTGGCCGGCTGCGCCGAGTGCCGGGCCGAACGTGACTCGCTGCGCCAGTGGTCCGATCAACTGGGCGAGGTGCCCGAGGAGATGCTTCTCGACGGCCCGCCCGACGACGCCGACCTGCTGCTGCAGCGCACGCTGCGCCAGGTGCGGCGCGAGTCGTCCGGCCGCCGCTACAAGCGGATGGCCACCGTCACCGGCATCGCCGCGGCCGTCGCCGCGATCGCGGTCGCGGGCGGCGTGCTGGTCGGCCGGGGCACGGCTCCCTCGGAACAGCAGCTGGCTCAGCCGCCGGCGACCTCGTCGGTGCCCGCCGGCGCGCGGGTCGGCTCGGCGACCGACGCGTCGACCGGGGCCCGCATGGAGGTGGCGATGACCCCCGCCGCCGGGTGGGTCCGGGTGACGGCCACCGTCGGCGGCATCCCGGCCGGGGAGAAGTGTGTGCTCGAGGTGGTCGGCCGCGACGGCTCCACGGCGGTCGCCGGCAGCTGGCTGGTGTCCCCGGCCGGCGAGGCGGACGGGACGACGCTCAACGGCAGCGCCCTGATCGACCCCGAGCAGGTCCAGTCGGTCCGGGTCGTGAACACGAGCGGAAAGCAGTTCGTCGCGGTCGACGTCTAGCGCAGGGTCGTCAGGGCCTCGGCCAGGGCGTCCTGCGCGTGGAAGACGTCGACCTCGTTCTGCTGCAGCGGGCCGCCGGGCTCGGTGAGGCGGGCCGTCTGGGCGCCGCCCGCGTAGAACGGCGCGAACCCCATGTCGCGGATCAGCGCCGAGGCGGCCAGGCGGGCGTCCCGGTGATCGCTGCACACGAACTCGGCCAGCAGCGGATCGTGCCCGCGGCGGCGGTCCAGCACCGAGGTCGGCAGCGTGTTGAGCGCCTTCGCCCAGTGTGCCGTGGGCGCCATCGACACGAGCTGCTCGAACCCGCTCGTATCACCGGCCGCCGCCCCCGTGGGGTTGGTGGCGTCGATGATGATTTTGCCGTCGAGCGTGGTCCCGGCCAGCTCGATCGCCTGGTAGGCGGTCTCCCAGGTGGGTGCGAACAGCACCACGTCGGCGAACGTGACCGTCTCGGCGATCGGCAGCGCCGTGCCGTGGCCGAAGAGATGGTCGACCACGTCGCCGAGCCGCTCCGGATGCCGCGACGTCACCGCCACGTCGTGCCCGCTCTCCGCGCACCACTCGGCCAGCGTCGCACCGTGCTGACCTGCCCCGATCACGCCGACATGCATGCCCTCAGGGTGCCCGCTGCGACCCTCGTCCGAGTGGTGAATCGGTAATTTCGCCGCGCGAAGGTCAGGCGCGCGCACCACCGTCGACGCGCAGCACCGTGCCGGTCACGTAGGAGGCGCGGTCGCTCAGCAACCACGCGGCGGCCTCGGCGATCTCGGCGGGGTCGGCCTGCCGGGCCAGCGGGGTGGCCGCGACCAGACGGTCCACCAGGCCCGGCGACTCGGCTTCCCAGGCTTCGATCATTTCCGTACGGGTGTTGCCCGGAGCGATCGCGTTCACCCGGATGCCCTCGGGGCCGTACGTGATGGCCGCCGACTCGGTGAGGCTGTTCACCGCGCGCTTCATCGCCCCGTACGCGGGCAGGGCCGGGTTTCCCATCAGGCTGCCGACGCTGGAGTTGTTGACGATCGCGCCGCGCCCCGACGTGGCCCGGATCGCGGCGACCTGGGCGACCATGGCCAGCCACACCCCGCGCAGGTTGACCTCGTAGAGCCGGTCGAAGTCGTGCTGGGAAACGGCGTCGAGCGGGCCCGGCGCCGCGTTTGTCGCCCCGTTGTTGAACGCCACGTCGAGCCGCCCGAACAACGTCACCGCCCGGTCGACGGCCGCCCGCACGCTGTCCGGGTCGGCGAGGTCGCACACGACGTGATCGGCCGTGCCGCCGGCCACCCGGATCTCGTCCACCACGTTCTTCAGCTGGTCCTCGGTGCGCGCCGCCAGCAGCACCGAAGCACCCTCGCGGGCGAAGAGACGGGCCGCCGCGGCCCCGATGCCGCGCCCAGCCCCGCTGACGAACGCGACCTTGTTCTCGAGCAGAGATGTCATGCCCCGACCCTGCTCCGGGCCGCCCGCGACAGCCAGGCACAGACAGGTCCTGGCTGGGGCGCCGGGCGGGAGGGACCATGGACCGCGTGGACCGAGCAGAACTGGCCGCCTTCCTGCGGTCGCGGCGCGAACGGATCACCCCGGCCGACGTCGGCCTGCCCGCGGGAGCCCGCCGCCGCACCCCGGGCCTGCGCCGCGAAGAGGTGGCCCAGCTGGCGTTCATCTCCCCGGAGTACTACGCGCGGCTGGAGCAGTCCCGGGCCCCGCGCCCGTCGGCCGAGGTGCTGAGCGGTCTCGCGCGGGCGCTGCGCCTCTCCGACGCCGAGCGGGCCCACCTGCACCACCTGGCCGGTGCGCCACCCGCCCCGCGGGGGCCGTCCCGCGAGGTCCGCCCGAGCATCCTCGACCTGATCCAGCGCCTGCCCCAGGCCGCGGCCACGGTGATCTCCGCCGGCTTCGACATCCTGGCCTGGAACGATCTCGCCGCGGCCCTGCTCGAAGACTTCTCCGCGGTGCCGCCGCGCGAGCGCAACCTCGTACGGCGTGCGTTCCTCGGCCCGCATCGGGACGGCCAGATCCTGTACGGGGTGTCCGACCTCGACGACTTCGCGCTGCACTCCGCCCAGCGGCTGCGCGCGACCGCCGCCCGCTACCCCGACGACCCCGCCGTGGCGTCGCTCGTCCGCGACCTGCTGGCCGGCAGCCCCCGCTTCCGCGAGCTGTGGGAGTCCCACGACGTCACCGACGAGCCCACGCTCCGCAAGACGTTCCAGCATCCGACGGTCGGCCCGATCACGGTGAACTGCGACGTTCTCGACATCGCCGACCGCGACCAGCGCGTGGTCATCTACACGGCCGTCCCCGGCTCACCCTCCGAGGAGGCGCTGCGTCTGCTGTCGGTGATCGGCACCCAGCGTATGGTCGGGAGTCGATGAACACTGTGGACGACCTCCTCGCGCAAGCGGCCGCGCGGCACGGGGTTCCGGGGGCGGCGGTCGCGGTGGCTCGTGGTGACGAGCTCGTCGAAGCGGCCACCGGAGTGGTCAACCGGGAGACCGGGGTCGCGGCCACCCCCGGGACGGTCTTCCAGATCGGTTCGGTCACCAAGGTGTGGACCGCCGCGCTGGTGCTGCAACTGGTCGAGGACGGGCTGGTCGACCTGGACGACCCGGTCCGCCGGCACCTGCCCGGCTTCGCGCTGCCCGACCCGGCCGCGACCGACGCCGTGACCGTCCGCCACCTGCTGCTGCACACCGGCGGGTTCTTCGGCGACCTGTTCGAGGACACCGGCCGCGGCGACGACGCCCTCGACCGCTACCTGGACTTCGTGGCCGGCCACGCCGAGCAGTTCGCGCCGCCCGGCGAGATCTACTCCTACTCCAACGCCGGCTACAGCGTGCTCGGCGCCCTGGTCGCCCGTCTGCGCGGCGGCACCTGGGAATCGGTGCTGCGCGAACGCCTGATCGACCCGCTCGGCGCCCGCCACATGGCCGCGCTGCCCGAAGAGGCGGTGCTGTTCCGTGTCGCCGCCGGCCACCTGCCCTCCGGCGAGGTGGCCCGGCCCTGGGCGATGGCCCGCTCGCAGAGCCCGGCCGGCGCGTCCCTCTGCGCGGCGCCGCGCGACCTCGTCCGGTTCGGCCGGGCGTTCCTCACCGGCGACGTGCTCTCGAAGGAGACGGTCGAGCGGATGACCACACCCTGCCTCACTCTTCCCGGCGTCCCCAAGCGCGGCCACGGCCGGCGTGGGCTCGGGCCCGAGGTCTACGACTGGTCGGGCACGACGGCCTTCGGCCACAACGGCGGCACGTTCGGCCAGGGGGCGCTGTGGCGCGTGGTGCCTTCGCACTCGCTGGTGGTCGCGATCAGCGCCAACGGTGGGGCCCTGTCGCCGTTCCTCGACGAGGTGCTGGACGGGGTCGTCGACCTCACGGTGCCGGGCCGGCCGACCCCGCCGAGCGGTCCCTTCCGGCCCGGTCCGGCCGAGTTCGCCGGGCGCTACGAGTTCCCCCTCGCCGCGTACGAGGTCTCGGTCGCCCCGGACGGCCTGGAGATCACCGCCGTTCCCCGCGGGGTGGTGGCCGAGATGGGGGAGCAGCCGTCGACCCGGCGTTTTGTGGCCCTGAGCGGCACCACCTTCGTGGCCGTCGAGCCCGAGGAGGGCGTGCACGAGACGCTGACGTTCCTCGAGGGCGGCCGATACCTCTACGGTGGCCGCATCGCCCGGCGGATCAGTTCGTAGCGGCGGCCAGGAACATCGGGACGGCCACCATCAGGCGGTCGGTGTCGGCGCGGGCTGACTGGTCGGCCAGCCACGCGCCGGCCTCCGTGTCGGTGATGGCGCCGAGCCGCCGGGCCGCCTCGGCATGGTTGGTCAGCAGCCCGAGCGCGGTGGCGTCGGTGAGGACCAGGGTGTGCACGACCAGCTCGGCCTCGTGGAAACCCGCTTCCAGCAACAGATTGCGGTAGGCGCGAGCGACCCTCGGCTGCGGGATCGTGCCGGCGCGGGCGTGCACGATCCGGCGTGTCAGTTCGGGGTGCGCGGAGTCGACGACGATCGTGTCCCAGTCCTGCCCCACCAGCACGATCCGCCCGCCGGGAGCCAGCACCCGCCGGGCCTCGGCCAGCGCGACCGCCGGATCGGGCAGCATGTGGAAGACCTTGTCCGCGCGATAGCCGTGCACCGACCCGTCGGCCAGAGGCAGGGCGTTGACATCGGCTTCCCGTACGTCGATTCCGGGGAACCGGGCCCGCGCCGCGTCCAGCATCGCCGGGTCGAGGTCCACACCGATCGCGCCCGGGCCCAGCTCGGCCACGGCCCGTCCGGTTCCGCAGCCCACGTCGAGCAGCACCGCCCCGGGCCCGCGCCGCAGGGCCGCGTACGTGTGCTGTCGCAAAGCCACCGCCTCGGGGGCCGACTCCGCGGCGTCGAGCGTGCGGATCAGGGTCTCGGAATCCGTGAAAGCGCTGTGCGTCTCGGGCATGCGGCCGAGTGTGCGGCTTAAGGTCGACCTGAAGTCAAGGCCCGGTGAGGAGGGCGGATGGACCAGACGATCGGGGAGCTGGCCGAACGGTTCGGCCTGGCCACGCACGTGCTGCGGCACTGGGAGGAGGAAGGGCTGCTGTCTCCGGTGCGCGACGGCAACGGGCGCCGCGTCTACGGCGAGGCCGACACGGCCCGGGTGGCCGAGATCCTGCTCTGCAAGGAGGCCGGCTTCAGCCTGGACCAGCTGCGCGACCTGTTCGCCGCGCCCGGGCGTGCGCGCCGCGACGAGCTGCTGCGGGAACAGCTGGGCCGGGTGCGCGAACGGATCGTCCGGCTCCAGGATGCGCAGGCCCTGCTGGAACACGGGTTGCGGTGCCGGCACGAGAACTATCGGGAGTGCCCGCGATTCCGGGAGATGGTGCTCTCCCGTACGGGCGCATAGGGTCGGATCATGTTGCCGCGCTTCCCTGACGGGTTCCTGTTCGGTTGCTCCACGGCCTCCTACCAGATCGAGGGGGCGGTGCACGAGGACGGCCGCGGGCCCTCGATCTGGGACACGTTCTCGCACACGCCCGGCAAGACGCTCGACGGCGACACCGGCGACGTGGCCTGCGACCACTTCCACCGCTATCCGGCCGACATCGACCTGCTCGGCGATCTCGGCGTGGGCGCCTACCGGTTCTCGATCGCGTGGCCGCGCGTGCAGCCCACCGGCGTCGGCGAGCCGAACAAGGCGGGGCTCGACTTCTATGACCGCCTGGTCGACGCGCTGCTCGAGAAGGGCCTGGTCCCGCTGCCGACGCTGTTCCACTGGGACCTCCCGCAGGCGCTCGAGGACCAGGGCGGCTGGCTGTCGCGTGACACCTCGTCGCGGCTCGCCGACTATGCCGGGCATGTGGCGGAGCGTCTGGGTGACCGCGTACGGCGGTGGATCACGCTGAACGAGCCCGTCGTGCACATGGCGCAGGGGTACGCGTACGGCACTCACGCCCCCGGACACACGCTGATGCTCGAGGCGCTGCCGGTCGCGCACCACCAGCTGCTGGGTCACGGCCTGGCCGTTCAGGCGCTGCGAGCCGCGGGCGCCACCGAAGTCATGATCACCAACAACTGCACTCCCGTACGGGCGGCCGACGAGTCACCGGCGGCGGCGATCTACGACGCGTTCCACAATCGACTGTTCAACGACCCCGTACTGCTGGGAACTTATCCCGATTTTCTCGCCGAGGCCCTGGCGCCGGTCGTGCTGCCGGGTGACCTCGACATCATCCGTACGCCGCTCGACGCCCTCGGCATCAACTACTACAACCCGACGCTGATCGGGGCGCCCACGGGTGAGTCGCCGCTGCCGTTCGAGATGCTGCCGATCGAGGGCGTGCCCACCACGGCGTTCGGCTGGCCCGTGGTGCCGGAGGGGCTCACCGAGCTGCTGACCGGGCTGCGCGACACGTACGGCGAGGCGCTGCCGCCGATCTACATCACCGAGAACGGCTGCTCGACCGCGCCCGACGTCGACGACCAGTTCCGCATCGACTACCTCGACTCGCACCTGCGGGCGGTGCACGACGCCATCACGGCCGGGGTCGACGTGCGCGGCTATTTCGTCTGGTCGCTGCTCGACAACTTCGAGTGGGCCGAGGGCTATTCACAACGGTTCGGCCTGGTGCACGTCGACTTCGATTCCCAGGCCCGTACGCCCCGGGCCTCGTACCGCTGGTTGCAGGAGGAGCTGCGTTCCGGCCGTTGAATAGCGTTACGCCTTTTTGGCGGCCGTGCGGCGCCGCGTTACGCCTTTTGACGGGCGCGCGGCGCCGCGTTATGTCTTTTGACGGCCGTGCGGCGCCGCGTTATGTCTTTTGACGGCCGTGCGGCGCCGCGTTATGTCTTTTATGGCTGCGTGGCGCCGCATTGCGCGCTTCAGAGAATGCGCCGGATTCCGACGCCGGCGTTGACCACGGCCGGGACCGTCGCGGTGGGGTCGAGCCGGGTGCGCAGGGTGGGTGTCCAGCCGGCATCCGGGGTCAGGTCGGGGTCGTACGCGGCGTTGTAGGCGGCCACCAGGTCGACCGGCCGGCCCGGGCGGTGGGAGTCCTGCACCAGCGTGCCCTTGGCGGTGATCCGGGTGCCTTTCCAGTACGCGATCACGTCTGACGGCGGCACGTCGGCGCTCAACCGGAAATGGTTGTTCTCGGCGTAGATGCTCGACTCGACACCCACACCCAGCGAGTAGACGTATTCGTCGCCCGTGGCCAGGTAACTGTTGTTGAACACGTCGACCTGACCGAACCGTACGCGGGGAGCTCTCTGACCGACGTTGCCGAAACGGTTGTGGTGCACGGTGACCCGCAACTTGCCGACGTCGACCCCGGGCGTGTCGGTCGAGCCGATCAGCATCGTCTTGTCGTGGTCGTAGTAGTCGTTCCACGACACCGTGACCAGGTCGGAGCCGCGGATGATGTCGGTCGCGCCGTCGTGCACCTGATAGGGCCGGTCGAAGTACAGGGGCTGGTCCCGGTCGTGGTTGTTGCCGTCGCTGAACGTGTTGTGGTCGATCCACACGTTGGTCGCGCCGCTCAGCGACACCAGGTCGTACAGGGAATTCCAGTTGCCCGCGGCGCCGTCGGTCGGGTCCCAGGCCGGGAAACAGTCGGCGGCGTCGGTGACCTCCAGATTGCGGACGATCACGTTGCTGACGTTGGTGAGCACCAGACTGCCGTGCTCGAGCCGGCCCCCGTTGACGCCGAGGATCGTCGTGTTGCTGCCGACGTTGATCCGGATGTGGTCGGACTGCCGCTTGGCCGACCGCACCCGGGCTTCCTCGAGCGGTCCGGTCGGCTTGGTGGCCCGCCCCCAGACGGCCGGGTCATAGGCGGCCAGGAAAGCCTCGAGCGAGTAGTCCGGATCGGCGAAGTCGTCACAGCCCAGCGTGTTGCCGGCGTCGTCCTTCCGCAGGTCGATGCGGCCGCTGACGAGCACGATCTTCGGGGTGGCGTTCTGGCCGTTGGTCAGCGGGTCGCCGCCCAGCGCCTCGATCAGCTCGGCCCGGGTGCGCACCACGGCCACGTCGGCGGCGGCCGCTCCACCCGTGGTGCCCGCGCCCGCGGCTGCCCAGCCGTCGTTGGCGGCGATGCCCTCGCGCGCGACCCGCAACGCGGCGTTGCTCGGGTTTGGCGACGCGGCGCCGGCCGGGATCGGGGCAGCAAGGGTGAGAAGCATGGCGGCAGCGAGAGCTAGGCGCATCACGGTCCTTTCCAGCGGCCGGTGGCAGCCGCTCTGACATGCGGGAAAGCGCTTGCCGCCACGGTCACACGCCGGCCGACCGTCGTCAATGGATCGAACAACGCAGGAAATTTGCAGTCCCGCCCCGCCGCGCCGCCGCCCCGCCCCGCCGCGCCGCCCCGCCGCGCCGCCCCGCCCCGCCCCGCCGCCCCGCCGCGCCGCACCCGCCGCGCCGCCCCGCCGCCCCGCCGCGCCGCCCCGCCCTGCTTTGCTCTGCATGCTGTGCCGCTCGGGTGCCCCCGTGCCGCTGCCGTCGTCGGATCTCTCAGAGGTGCCGGTCGGGGGCCCAGCCGTCGGCGCCGCGCAGGAAGGCTGGGACCGTCTGCGTAGCGGCCTCGGCCGGCGTCAGCTGGGGCCGGTCCGGGTCCGGGGAGGGCGCAGCGCCCGGCCCGAAGTTCCGGTACTCGGCGAACCGTGCGTCCGGCCAGGGCCACGTACCGAAATCGCTCCATGCCGTCGCCCCGATGTGGGCCTCGATGCGCGAGTCGCGAATGATCGTCTGCCCGATCGCGTTCGGGTCCTGACTCGGGTGCCACGGCCGCCCCAGAAAGACCGTGGCCGCCGCCGCGTCCGACGTGAACGCGCACCGGGCGAACAGAAACCCGTGCGGGTTGCCGATGTCGGTGCTGGGCGCGGTGACGTACCCGTTGGGAATCGAACCCCGGTCGAGCGAGTGCACCCGGCACCGCTCGAAGACGGCCGTGGCCCGCCCGAAGATGAAGTCGACGTCCCCTTCGACGTAGCAGTCCCGAAAATACGCCCGAGCCACCGTCGTCGCCGCGCTGCTGTTGGCATAGAGCGTGTCCTGGTTGCCGAGGAACCGTACGCGCGTGAAGGCCACCCGGTCGCCCCGCGTCAGCACGGCCACCGCCTGCCGGTTCGTGATCTCCGGGTGCGCGGCCTCGTCGAACAGGTTGGCGAACGTGAGATTGTGCGCCCGGAACCCGGCCCCGTCGATCGTCACCGAGGCGCTGCCGGTCGTCCCCCAGGTGCCCCCGGCCGGGTTCGGCGTGCCGTTGGCACGGTCATCGGCGATCACCACGTCGCCCATCCGCCGTCCGAGCCCGACCATCGTGACGCCCGGCCGATCCGAGGGAACGACAACCCTTCCCATGTACGTCCCCGGCCGCACCGCGATGACCGTGTCACCACCGACGGCCGCGTCGACCGCTTCCTGAATCCCGGCGAAGTCCCCACTGCCGTCCGCCGCCACCACGATCCGCCTTTCGTGCCCGCCCAGCGGAAGCCCCGGCGAGGCCGACGCGGAGGCGGCCCGCCCACCGACCAGCGAGGCGGCCGTGAGGGCCCCCGTGGACAGCCCGAGGAAGGTTCGTCTACGCATGCCACACCGCTCCAGATCGAATAAAACCCCTGAGGTAAGCCCTTTCCTGTCGCACCGTAGGCCGCCCGATCGACACAAATCAATAGCCGCGCCCATTCCTGCAAACACTCAGCCGGGAAGCCCAGCTAGAGCCCCAAGATCTGCAAACAGCCCGCCGATGATCGCTCGGTGTACCTTCACTCGGCAGCGTCGGCAGCGTCGGCAGCGTCGGCAGCGTCGGCAGCGTCGGCAGCGTCGGCCGTTTCGGGAGGACGAATGCACGATCTCGTCGGTGCACTCAACGAGGCGCTGGGCCGCCGTCTGCCCGCAGCGTTTCGTCCGGGCAGTGCGGGGGTGGCCTACCTGACCCTCGCGGACCGCTCGGTGAGCGTCCTTGACCTCGACGGCACCTACTCACTGTCGTTCGGCTGGAGGGGCCGGCAGCAAGCCCACGGATCGGTCTCCGACCCCGCCGCGATCGCCGATGCGGCACGCCGATGGGTCGAGGGCGCCGGCCTGGAAAGCCTGGCCGCCGCCCATCCGTTCGTGAAGTATTCGGGCCTGCAACTCGCCTACGAGCGGGGGAACGCCCTCGACTACCAGTGGGCCGCGCTGCTCGAGGCGGTCGACGGGGACTATTCGAGCTTCCGCGAGCTGGCCGTCCTGGCCTCGCAAAACGAGGTGCTGCGGCGGCTCTTCCCGCAGTGGGGCCACCGTTTGGCGCTGTTCCCCGACGAGTTCAGCGACAGAATCCTGGTCGCCGTGTTCGCCCACCGCCCGGGTTGGTACGTGGTCTACGCCCCTGGCGACGATCCCAGCGTCGAGTTCGAGGGCGCCGCGGACCGGATGGTCGACTACCTGGTCACCCGGTTCCGCGATCAGACCGGAAGTTGACGGGGCCGGCTCAGGAAACGGCGTCGGCCAGTTCGTCGAGTTCGTGGCCGATGGCCTCGCGGAGGGTGCGGACTTACTCGCCGAATTGGTTCGAGGTTGTGGAGAACGGCTATGACGAACGCAAGGACGAGTCCTTCGATGAGTTAATCAACGAGAGCGCCTTGGTTCTGGATGCCTATCGGCGGAAGGCGGCTGTAGAACCTTCCGACTTCGGGCTTTGTTGGCTCGACCCCGCGTTTGGCCGGTTTGTGGACCACCTCCGCAGTCCGGCAATGCGTGACGGACCGCGCCGGCTGCGGCCGAGCGGATCGTTCAGAGGTCGCGGATCAGCACGGTGAGGTCGCGGGTCAGGGTTTCGCCGGCGGGGATGATCAAGGGTTTCTCCCAGGCCAGGGCCGCGCACACGCCGATGTAGTCGTCGGTTCGGATGAACCAGCGGTCGTCGTCGGCCAGGCCTCGGAAGGTCAGCGCATACCGGTCGTCGACGGTCAGGGTAACGGCCGAAGCTGTGCTGCCGTGAGGCTGGTCGGCGACGGCTCGGCCGCCGGGGCAACGCCAGAAGAAGCCGCCATAACCCGCGCCGCCCGTACGGCCGTTCGTGGCTGGGCTGCCCAAGGACACCTCGCGGGTCGGGGGCGCCGTCAACGCGTACCGGAAAGAAAGCTCCCACCCGCCCAAAGCCGGCGCCGCCGCGATACGGCGATGTTCGGTGAGCTGGGTTCGCGAATCGCCGTCGCGCCAGAGCAGCGTCTCGGTCAAACCGCCGGGGTCGGGCTGCCAGGAATCGTGGCGGATGCTGCCGTGATCGTCCAGCCACGTGTAACCCTCGTCGCGGACATAGGTGCGGCCGCCCCAGAAGTTCCAGCCGTTCACGTCGGCCAGCGTCACCGACGCGCCCAGGTGCCAGGGGTGGTCGAAGCACAACTCGTCGGTCACGACCGTGCCGCCCAAAGTTCGCACGGGATGCAGGTACGGGCGAGGCGCCAGCCGGATGTCGAGGGGCGGATCGACGACGTAGGTGGCGACCTCGACATCGCCGACGCGGAGGAAGCTCACGCGACGGCCGCCTCGTAGCCGGCGATCGCCTCGGCCAGCACCGCGGGGCCGGGGCGCGACCACACGTCCTCGTGGAAGACCTCCACCTCGACGTAGCCGTCATAACCGGTTTCCCGTACGGCCTGAGCGAAGCGGCGCATGTCGATCGCGCCGGTGCCGGGCAGGCCGCGGCCCAGCAGCACCCCGGACGGCAAAGGGGTGATCCAGTCGGCCAGCTGGAAGGCGGCGATCCGGTTCTCCTGACCGGCCAGCGCGATACCGTCCCAGACCGTGTCGTCCCACCACAGGTGATAGGTGTCGATCACCACCCCGACCGCGTCGGCGGGATAGGGCGAGGCCAGTTGCAGGGCCTGGTCGAGGGTGGACACCACGCAGCGGTCGGAGGCGAACATGGGATGCAGCGGTTCGATCGCCAGCCGTACGCCCGCGGCCTGCGCGTCGGGCACCAGCGCGCCGATCGCCTCGCCCACGTGGCGGCGGGCGCCGTCGATGTCGCGCGAACCGTCCGGCAGCCCTCCGCTGACCAGCACGAGGGTGTCGGTGCCCAGATCGTGGGCCTGCTCGATGGCGCGCCGGTTCTCGTCGTACCAGCCGGCGTCGTGGAAGAAGCCGCCGCGGCACAGGGAGGACACCGTCAACCCGGAATCCCGTACGAGGGAAGCCGCTTTTTCCGTGCCGTAGTCCGTGACCTCCTCACGCCACAGGCCCACGGCCTCGACGCCGGCGGCCACGCAACCGGCCACCAGCTCGTCGAGCGGCCAGCGCTTGGTGGTGGCCTGGTTGAGCGAGAAACTCTTCATCGGCTCAACCCCACCGTTGTCAGCCACGCGTCGGCGCGGCGCTCGGCCAGCTCGGCGTCGGGCAGCAAACCGGCCTCGTCGGCCAGCTCCATCAGCCTGAGTAGATGCCGCGGCGAGCGCCCGGACTGGGCCCCGTTGACCATCGTGAAGTGGTCCTGATGGCCGGCGAGCCAGTTCAGGAACACGATGCCCGTCTTGTAGTGGTAGGTCGGCGCCGCGAACAAGTGCCTGGCCAGCGGCAGCGTCGGATCCAAGGCTTTCCCGTACGCCGTGAGGTCGCCCTGGTCGAGCGCCCGCAGTGCCGCCGCGGCGGGGGGAGCGATGACCGCGAGCACCCCGAGCAGCGCCTCCGAGTGCCCGTGCTCGTCACCGGCGATGAGCGCCGGATAGTTGAAGTCGTCGCCGGTGTACATCCGTACGCCCTCGGGCAGCCGACGCCGCATCTCGATCTCGTAGTCGGCGTCGAGCAGCGACAACTTGATGCCGGCCACCCGGTCCCGGTGCTCGGTGATGATGTCGAGCACGGCGTCGCGGTTCCCCCAGTAGCCGGCCAGCGCGGGGTCGAACGCCTCACCCAGCCAGTGCAGCAGCACAGGTTTGTCCGACTGGGACAACAGTTCGCCGTACACGCGCTTGTAATCGTCGGCATCCCGCGCGGCTGCGGCCAGGTGGCGGCTGCACATCAGCACGGGAGTCGCACCGGCGTCCCGTACGTCGTGAAGCTGTTCCAGATAGGCCTTCGTGATCTCGTCGATGGTCGCGGGCCCCGGGGGCAGCTGGTCGGTGGCGACACCGGCCACGATCGCGCCGCCGACCGCACGGGCCTCGGCGGCGCTGCGGCGGATCAGTTCGCGGGTGGCCGGGTAGTCCAGCCCCGCGCCACGCTGCGCGGTGTCCATCGCCTCGGCCACCCCGAAGCCGTACGACCACAGGTGGTGCCGGAACCGCAGGGTGGTGTCCCAGTCGAGCGCGGCCGGGGCGCCGGGGATGTTCTCGGCCTGCGGGTCAGCCGTGACGGGCGCGGCGGCGTACGCGATCCGGCTCGTGAAGGGTCTGCCCGGCACGAACTCACTCCCGCGGCCGCTGAACCTCATCGGCCCAGCTCCGGGATCTCCAGGCGACGGCCCTCGCGCGACGACTGCAACCCGAGCTCGGCCACCTGTACGCCGCGCGCCCCGGCCCACAGGTCGCCGGTGTAGGGACCGTCCTCGGCCACGTACCGGAGGAACTGCTCCCACTGGGCCCGGAAGCCGTTGACGAAGACCTCGTTGTCGGGCACCTGCTGCCACTGGTCGCGGAAGCGTTGCGCGGTCGGCACGTCGGGGTCCCAGACCGGCTTCGGTGTGGCGGCCCGCGGCTGGATGCGGCAGTGGTGCAGGCCCGCGACCGCGCTGCCGTGCGTGCCGTCGACCTGGAACTCGACCAGTTCGTCGCGGTTCACCCGGACGGCCCAGGAACTGTTGATCTGCGCCATGATGCCGCCGTCGAGCTCGAACAGCCCATAGACGGCGTCGTCGGCGGTGGCCGCGTACGGGTCGCCGGTCTCGTCCCAGCGGCGGTCGATGTGCGTGACCGAGCGCGCGGTCACCGCCCGCACGGGACCGAAGATCTGCTCCAGTACGTAGTGCCAGTGCGGAAACATGTCGAGCGTGATGCCACCGCCGTCGGCCGCCCGGTAGTTCCACGACGGGCGTTGCGCGGCCTGCCAGTCACCTTCGAAAACCCAATAACCGAATTCCCCGCGTACGGAGAGAATCCGCCCGAAGAATCCGCCGCGCACCAGCCGGAGCAATTTCTGCAGGCCCGGCAGGAAGAGTTTGTCCTGCACCACGCCGTGCTTGATGCCGGCCGCGTCCGCCTCCTTGGCCAGGTCGACGGCTTCGGTCAGGCTCTCGGCGACCGGCTTCTCGGTGTAGATGTGCTTGCCGGCCTCGATCGCGGTGCGCAGCGCCTTCACCCGGGCCGACGTGACCTGGGCGTCGAAGTAGATCTGCACGTCCGGGCGGGCCAGGGCGCCGTCGAGGTCGGTGGTCCAGTCGGTGAGGCCGTGCTGCTCGGCCAGCGTGCGCAGCTTGGTCTCGCTGCGGCCGACCAGCACGGGTTCGGGCCACAGGACGGTGCCGTTGCTCAGCGGCAGGCCGCCGTCCTCGCGGATCGCGAGAATCGAGCGGATCAGGTGCTGGCGCAGGCCCATCCGGCCGGTGACGCCGTTCATGACAATGCCGAGGGGGGTTCGGTCCATGCTCTGCTGCCTCCGCGGTCGGCGGTATTTGCCTTAGGTAAGCGCTTTCCTGCTACCGTACGGGGCGTGGTGCCGAGCGGGCAAGACCGGCGGCGGTATCCTCAGGCGTTCTGAGAACCGGAGGTGGTCGTGGCGACGTTGGCCGATGTGGCCCGCCGCGCCGGGGTGTCGACGGCGACCGCGTCACGCATCATCAACGGCAGCCCGAAGCCGGTGACCGACGAGCTGCGCGCCCGCGTGCTGGCCGCCGTGGCCGAACTGCGCTACGTGCCCAACGCGCACGCCCAGATGCTGGCCCGGAACAACCGCAACGCGGTCGGCGTCCTGGTCCACGACGTCTCGGACCCCTACTTCGCCGAGATCACCCGGGGCCTGCAACGCGTAGCCACGGCGAGCGGTCGCCTGACCATCATCTGCAACACGTTCCGCGAGCCCGCACGCGAACTCGAATACATCGACCTGCTCCACGCCCACCAGGTGGCCGCGATCGTGGTGGCCGGCTCGGGCTACCTGTCCTCGGACGCGGAACAGGAACTCGACGAGCGCATGACAGCGTTCGAGGCCACCGGCGGCCGGATCGCGGTGATCGGCCGCCACCACCACGCCTCCGACGCCGTGCTGCCGGCCAATGAGGAGGGCGGCTTCCTGGCCGGTTCGCATTTGTTCGAGCTGGGCCACACCTCGGTGGGCGTGATCGCCGGCCCCGCCGCCCTGACGACGACGGCCGACCGCCTGGCGGGCTTGCAAAGGGCCGCTTCCTCGTACGGTCGCACCCTGCACGTGGTCCACTCCGACTTCACCCGCGACGGCGGCGAAACGGCAACGGCCGCGCTGCTGGCCTCCGACCCGTCGGTGACCGCTATCGCCGCCCTCAACGACTCGATGGCCGTGGGCGCTCTGGCCGCCATGCGCACAGCAGGCCGTTTCCTGAGCGTGATCGGCTTCGACGACATGCCGATAGCCCGCGACGTCACACCTTCGCTGACCTCGATCCGCTTGCCGCTGACCGAGTTGGGCGAGCGGGCCATGGAGCTGGCCTTGAACCCGCCTCCACCCGACACGGCCCCCCGCGTGGAGATCGTGTCAGCCGAGCTGATCCGCCGCGAAAGCACCTGGCCGGTCTCCCAGCCCCGCTGAGATTCGGCTCGCATGCATGCCCGGGACGACAGTCAAAGGCTGAACAAGCACCCTGGAGCACATCAGTCAGCACGGCGGTTCCGATAGCGGACCCACATCATCTCGATCCAGGGATTCGCCCCGGCCGGCGGCTCAGACACAACCGGCGGCGACGGGGCCGACTCGATCAGATGCAGGAGAGTCCACGCCAGACCGAATGAAGCGTCTTCACCGAAGGATCCGAGCAGGAGCCGGGCTTCCTCGTCGGTGACCGGCTTCTCGATCGCATGAAGCGCACGCTCCATCTCCTCGAAGGCCTCGTCACCCTCTTCCGAGTCATCGAGCTCCGAGGTCAGCGGCCCCAGCCGGACAAAGTCGCGAACCTCATCCCTGATCACGGCGACTGCCTTTCCGCGCACAGCCGGCTCTCCTGGTGTCATCGGCTTCGACGACCTGTCGATCAGCTACGACGTGGCCAGGAATGTCTGATTTCAGGGGCAAGTCTCAACGCATCAGCATGGAGGGCGGCATGCCTTCTCCCGCTCGGCGACGCGAAATTCACGCTTTGGAGCATTTGGATCGACCGTCGACGCACGCCTCAAACGGTTCGTGGTCATCGTGAAAAGATCCCGCCACATCGCCCTCACAAAATCGGGCATCTCCGGAGCGTCGGCAAATGTGAGTGACGTCGCCCACGGCGTTCTGGGGTTCTCCGGAGAGCGGTGTGCGTCCTTGATCGGACAGTGGCGTGTGTGCCCGGCGGATCTACGCTGAGGGCCGTCACGCCGTGGTGGAGGGGGACGCACATGACCCAGGCGGTCACGCTGACCGACTTTCTCGGCGCGACCGAAGTCGGGCGTCTGACCCGCGAGCAGCGCAAACTGATCGTCGAGCAGGCGCTGCTCGTGCTGGAGCAGAACTACGCGCTGCTGCCGTTCAAGATGGCCCGCTACGGCATCAACCCGTTGCAGCGCCTGCGGTTGCTCGCCCAGCGCCTCGACCGCGGCAGCGCGGAGCTCGAGTTCCGGATGCACGCCGAGCTCGTGGACATCTTCAACTCGCTGCGTGACCTGCACACCCGCTATTCGTTGCCGCAGCCGTTCGGGGGCGCCGCGGTGTTCCTTCCGTTCCTGCTCAAGGAGTTCACCGAGGACGGCCGCCGGCGTTACCTGGTGAGCCGCCGGCAGGCCGACGCACCCGAGCTCGACCGGGACGGGTTCGTCTTCGGCGTCGAGGTGACCTATTGGAACGGTGTGCCGATCGCCCGCGCCGTCGAACGGTTCGGCGAACGGCTGCCGGGCGCCAACCCGGACGCCCGCCACGCCCGCGCGCTGCAGATGTTCACCGTACGGTCGCTGGCCTTCGCGGCGCCGCCCGACGAGGACTGGATCACGATCGGGTTCCTCGACGAGCGGAACCAGCCGCGCGAGACCCGCATGGTGTGGAGTGCGACGCCGATCGCGGCCAGCGCCGACACCGCCGCCGACACGGCCGGCACCCCGATCGGCGTCGACGTCGAAGGTGCCCAGCTGGCCCGGCTGCGGGCCGAACTGTTCGCCCCGGCCGCCCTCGCCGCCGAAGAGACCGGGCAGCCCGCCCTGGCCGGCCCCGACAGCGTGCCGGTGTCGCCCGAGCTGGCCACCGTCTTCGAGGCGCGGCGCGTCACCGTAGGCGGCCGGACGGTCGGGCACCTGCGGATCCGGACCTTCCTGCCTCCGCCGGGCGGCATCGTCGCGTTCGTTCAGGAGTTCGCCCGGCTGCTCGAGGCCCTGCCCCCGGAGGGTCTGGTGCTCGACGTGCGCGGCAACGGCGGCGGCGCGGTCATGGCCTCCGAGCTGTGCCTGCAGGCGCTCACCGCCCGGCCGGTCGAGCCGGAGCCGGCCCAGTTCGCGGCCACCGCGCTCAACCTGCGCCTGTGCCGGGCCGTCGACGATCTGCAGCCCTGGGTGCCTTCGATGGACCAGGCGCTCGACTCGGGTGCCCCCTACTCGGCGGGCATCCCCTTCACCCAACCGGAGTATTTCCGGGCGGTGCCCCAGTCGTACTTCGGCCCGATCGTGCTGCTCACCGACGCCCGTTGCTATTCGGCCACCGACATCTTCGCCGCCGGCTTCCAGGACAACGGCATCGGACAGGTGCTCGGCACCGACGGCAACACCGGCGCCGGCGGCGGCAACATCTGGCAGCTCGGCGACCTGATCGGGGCGCTCGACGCCCAGCCCAGCACGCCCTACAAGCCGCTGCCCCTGGGCGCCGGCTTGTCCCTGGTGATCCGGCGCGTGCTGCGGGTCGGCCCGAACGCGGGCACGCCGCTGGAGGACTACGGCGTCGTGCCGGACGAACTGCATGTCACCACCCGCCGCGACATCCTGGCCGACGACGCCGACCTGATGGCGGCCGCCGTGGCGCTGCTCGAAAAGGCGCCGGCCCGCCGGTTCGACGTGTCGCTCTCGGAGGCGGCGGGCGAGCTCAAGGCGGTCTTCGACGTGCTCGGCGTGACCCGGGCCGACATCGAGGTCGACGGCCGTCCCCGATGCAGCGCCGACCTCGACGGCAAACCGGTCGTGGTGACCGGTTGCGCCGGCGCTCGCGAGGTCCGCGTACGCGGTTTCGACCGCACCGACCTGGTCGCGTTGCGCACGTTCGTTCGTAGAGGCGACACCTTGCGCCTCCTGCGAACGCTGGAGGACTAAGCCTCGCCGAGCCGTCGCATCAATGCGGCAACAGCGTCGACATCGGAATCCGCGGGTCGTGATCGCGGCTGCTGAGTCGGCGGATGGTCATCGCGATCCTTCATGCGCCCGACGATCTCTTCCGCAAGCGAGGTGTCCACGTGCGGCGCGAAACCCTTGTCCAAATAGTCGAGCAGATCTTCCAGCTCGTCCACGACGCTCGCCGAGATCTCGTGCTCGGGGAGGTCGGTCAGCTCCTCGAGCCTTTCCGAGATCAGTCCGGCGATCGAGTGAAACGGCTCGGCGTCGGCGATGAAGCTGTGCAGACTCTCGACCATGTCGTACAAGTCGATCGCGTACGACAGACTCCCTTGGCCGACGGCATCGTCGATCGCCTCGACGAGACGACCTCCAACCCTCTGCCGGAAGGCAACCGCGAACTCGCCCGGCACCATGTCATGCGACAGAAGCACATTGGCCAGCCAAATCAGCGGTGGGCTGATCTCGTGCAGGGAAAGCTCACTGCTCTCTGACATGAGGTCCTCGACGAGCCGAGGGGAGTTCAGGAGCTCGGCCGCTGATAGCAGTCAGTCCAGGTAGGCGCCCTCGTCCTCGTGCTGACCAACAAATCCGTACGTCGTTTCCTGGTGGGCACTGACGATCGCGCTTTCGATGCGCCCGCGATTGTTCCGCAGGAAACTGAGAACGTCCTCTCCTCCGGTGGCGGCCGCGATCTCCATCAGGCGGTACGTCTGCTGCGAGTTCTCGACGATGTCCAGGATGGCCGAGAAGTCCGCTCGGCCGACACTGAGATGATGACGGAAGTAGTCCTCCACGGACGGGTTGTGGAAGCTGACGGACTCTCGTTCGATGCGGATCAGTGATCCGTCGAGTAGTCCCACAGCTTGACGGTAGAGGCGGCGGTCGGATCCTCGCCCCATGCTTCGTCGGTACTCCGACCAGGACCGGGCCAGCTCGTCGACGGACGCTCCGTCGTCGAGAAACAGAACCTCCAGCAGATGCACGGCTTCGTCGGGCAGTTCGTGCTCAACAATGCGCTCCCAGATGTGCAGCGGATCTTCCAGGTTCGCTCGCATGAGAGCGGCTACGTCCCGATCATGCGTGTCGGCGAGGCGCAATGTTTCCTGAATCAGCCGGGGGTTGAACTTCCGGTGCGTAACGATCGGCCGCCAAACCGTGGGATCGGCGAACCGGGCCTTCTCCTGCAGCGCGATCGCGCTGCGCGACACGTAGTTGTAGACGATCTGCCCGCGCACACCCATGTCGAGATCGGTCAGTTCCACGGCGCTGGTCGCGACCGTCACATCCCGGCCGTCGAGCTGGTCGGACCGCAGGCGAGCCTGGTTCAGGATGTGCTCGCGTGTGGTCATGACGAACGCCTTACCGGGTGTCTCCCGGATGCGGCGGATGAGCGAGACCAGCCGGCGGTCCTCGTTGCGGTTCGGCTGGTCCAGCATGGTCCGGCCGAGGAAGTCGTCGTAGAGAAACATCTGCGGTTCGTCATCACGCCACAGATCATGAATCTCGTCCACGTCCCTTGTGATCTCGTGGACCTGGTAGTCCTGACCCATGAGCCAGTACGCGAGCATCATGGCGACCGTGGTCTTGCCGACGCGGGGCGCGCCCGTGATCACACAGACGTGCTGAGTGCCGAGCATTTCGCGGGCGCGTTCGAATCCGTCGTGCGGTACGAAGGTGTCGGCGATGCGCATCAACTCGTCCCGAAGCCACGACGATCGCAGGTGAGCGGCCTTGTTGAGAACGGTCTGTAGCACCGCCGTGCTGCTCAGCCAGAGCCGAAAGTGCCGTTCGACGAGCCCGGGCCGGTCTCTCAGCGCTCCGATCAGATCGTGCCGGCCGTAGACGTCAGCCGGGGTCTTCACGAAAGGCGCGAAGTCGCTGACGACGTTTGTCTTGTTCGACGGCGTGAGACCGACGGAGGCCGCGAGAAGGTAGCGGTCGGGCCTCTGCCTTGGAGGGAAGGCTACGGCGAGCTGTCAGACGACGAGCAGACGCTGGCGTTGGCGTGGGGAACGGGGTTGCGGCGCTTGTGTTGATCATGGTGCGATGCGGCTATGGGGGATTTACGGGGATCTTTGCGTTCTGTGCTGCCGCCCGCCGGGTTGCCTCGGCGGCTGGCCACCCAGTCGGCCGTGCTGGGGATCGGTGGGGGCACGTTTCTCACCGGCAGCGTCGTCTTCTTCACGCTGTACGTCGGGTTGTCGCCGATCCAGGTGGGCATCGGGTTCAGTGTTGCGGGGCTGGTCGGGCTCGTCGGCTCGTTGCCTCTGGGGCATCTGGCCGACCGGATCGGTGGGCGCCGGGCCTGGGTGCTCGGTGCGCTGGGTGGGGCGGCCACCTTCGCGCTCTACCCGTTCACGTCGGGGTTCTGGACGTTCATTCTGCTGATCACGCTTGAGGCGGCGGCGGACACGCTCGCCAACTCGGGGCGCATCGTCTATACGGCGGCGGCCCTGCGGCGTGAGGACCGCGTACGCACGATGGCGTTCACCCGGGCGTACCTGAATGTGGGCTTCACGGTCGGCTCGGGGCTCGGCGCCGCGGCACTTGCTCTCGACTCGCGGGCGGGGCTGCTCGTGCTGGTGCTGGCCAACGCGGTGGGCCTCGTCCTCAACGCAATCTTCGTGTCCCGCATGCCCGCGACACCGGCAACCGAACCACAAGCAGAGAGCAACACGCCGTACGCGGGGAGCACCGCACCAAAAGCAGAGAGCACCACGCCAACGGAGAGCACCACGCCGTACGCGGAGAAGGCGAAGAAACCCAGCCCCTGGGGCGTCCTACGCGATCACCCCTACACCGCGCTCGCCTCGCTGTTCGGGGTGCTCTGGCTGAACGCGACGCTCTTCGGCGAGGTGGTGCCGCTCTGGGCGATCACCATGACCGACGCGCCGAGACCGCTGCTCGGCGTGCTCTTCGCGATCAACACGGTCATGGCCGTGGCGTTGCAGGTGCGGGCCACCCGCGGCGCCGACAGCCTGGCCGGCTCGACCCGGTTGCTGCGCTGGGCCGCGCTGGCCTCGGTCGCGGCCTGCCCGGTGGTCGCGCTCAGCGGCGCCACCCACGGCTGGGTGACGATCGCGCTGCTGGCGGCCGCGATCGTGTTGCTGACGGCCACTGAGCTGTGGATGTCGGGCGCCCAGTGGTACCTGCAGACCGAGATCCCACCCCCGGACCAGCGCGGCGCCTACATGGGCGCCAGCAAGTCGGTCGGCGGCGTGACCAAGATGATCGGCCCGGCCTCCCTCACGTTCCTGGCCATCCATACCGGCGGCTGGGGCTGGTGGCTGATCGCGGCCATCTTCCTGGCTGCCTGGGCCGCGGCGGCTCCGATCGTGGCCTGGGTCGAGCGCACCCCTCGCAACGGCATCCCGCCCGCCTTGATTCGATCAAGCAGCCCGTCCTGATTCGATCAAGAAGGCTGTTCTGATTCGATGACGGAGAAAGTCATCTCCCCCGAACGGTTCATTGACTGTCGTCGAATTGCGGTCATAGATTCCGCTCCATAGTGGAAAACGGGGAGAGGAAGAATTCCATGAGCAGAATCCTGATACGGGCCGCCCTGGCCGTGCTGGCCGGCCTCGCGATCGTCCTGTCGGCGACCGGCCCGGCCAGCGCCGACGTTCCGGCCGGGGGCCTTGCCGCCTCGGTCTCGTGCACCCGGGCCGCGCAGTTCACGTCGGGCGGATATCTCGCCAACTACGTGCCGGTCACCTCGGGCAGGAGCACCAACTGCATTCTTTCCAAGGGCAACAACAGCGGGGCCGTGACGGGCCTGCAGTCCAACCTGAACATCTGCTATCAGCGCAATCTCGCCCTCGACGGCGATTTCGGCCAGAACACCAAGAACGCGCTGATCTACGCACAGGGCAAGATGAAGACCGACACGGACGGCGTGTACGGGCCGGACACGCGCAAGAAGATGCTGATGTACTTCACGCTCAGCGGCACCACGCCGCTCTGCACCGTCTGGGGCGAGCGCACCTGGACGTTCGACCACTTCCAATACTGACCCCGCAAAGGTCACGAGACCGGCAACCTACGCCGCTCGGGTCGGCCGGCCCACGGAACTCCCAGTTCAGAGGGGAGTGACAGTGTGTCGGCCGAAACCCGCAGCAGGTCGTTGATCCCGGGGATCGTCCGGCCGGGAACCTTCAGCAACTTCGGGACGGCGGCGTCGGGCAGGGTCAGCGCCTCCAGCACGGTCGTGAACGCGACGGTGGATTCGAGCGGCACCAGCAGCGGGGCACCGTCGACCCGGTGGGCGAGCAAATTGGTCAGCAGGTCGGCCCGGCCGGGAACCTCGGTCAGGGCCGGATCACCGGGCAGCGCCAGTCGGTCGGTGGGATATTCGAGCAGAGCCCGGCCGAAAGGACCGCGGGCCTCGATCTCACCCGGAATGAAATCCTCGCCGGCCAGGGTGACGGCGACCAGCAACGGCAGCCCGCTCTCGAAGGTGACGCGGGCGAACGCCGTGTCCTCCACCTCGATCGGCCGCACCCGGTAGCGCTCGACCTCGAGCAGGCGAGGACGCCCCGCGCCCGCCGCCGCCCCCGCCGCCAGGGCCTGCATCACCGCGTGGGCCAGCGGATTGACCAGCGCGCCGTCGACCACTGGCCGGCCGTTCACCGTGCGGCGACCGGCCCAGGGGGAGCGGGCGTAATAGGCGTCGTCCCGCTTCCACGACGCGATCGCGGTCAGGGCGGTCAGGGAGGGGTCGAGGGCCGTCCGGAAGCGGGCCCAGGCCAGCGATCCCAGCGCCTGGAAACCGACCTGGCACGCGCGCCCGGCCCGGGAGGCCGCCTCGACCAGCGTGTGGTGCGCGGCCAGTGAGGTGACCGGCGGCTTCTCGAGCAGCAGGTCGCAGCCGGCGTCGAGGGCGTCGAGGGCGATCGGCAGGTGGGTGTGCGGCGGCGTGCAGATCACCACGACGTCGGGCTTGGTCTCGGCCAGCAACGCCCGATGGTCGGTGAACGAGGGCGCGTCCGGCGGCGGGTCGATCGGCCGCACGTCGGCCAGCCCGACCAGCGACACCCCGGACAGCGAAGCGATCGTCCGCCGATGCCACCGCCCATGCCCATTAGCGCCAACAAGCGCGACACGAACCGTCATGAAAGAGCCCCGATCAGCCCGACACGAACCGTCATGAAAGAGCCCCGATCAGCGCGACACGAACGGTCATGAAAGCGCCCCCACCAGGGTCGCCTCGACGCCGTGCTTGTCGAAAGCGGTCAACCACTCCACCAGCACAGCGCGCAACGCATCGTCCTCGGCCAGCGCGGGCGTGAACACCGTGTCCAACCCGAGCAGTGCGCCGACCACGCCGTCGGGAGTGTCGGGCGCCGCCGCGAGCCGGGCCCGGATCCGGTCGGCCAACGGATCGTTCAAGGGCAGCGGCTGCCCGTTGTCGGACACGCCCTGCACGAACCGCATCCACGCCGCCACCACCAGCGCACCCCAGCGCGGCACGTCCCCGGCCGCCAGCCGGTCCTGCACCGTCTGCAGCACCCGCTGCGGCATCTTCTGCGAGCCGTCCATCGCCACCTGCACGGTCTGATATTCGATGGCCGGGTTGGCGAACCGGGTCAAAACCTCTTCCCCGTACGCGATGGTGTCGACCCCGGACGGCGGAACAAAACTGGGTGCCACGTCGGACGCGATGTACTGCCGTACGACCTCGCGCATCCCCGGCACCTCCAGCGACGACGCGATCGTCGACCGCCCGGCCACCGCGCCCAGATAGGCGATCGCCGAGTGCACACCGTTGAGCGTCCGCAGCTTCAACCGCTCGTACGGGCGGGGGTCACCGGTCATCACCGCCCCGGCCCGCTCCCACGCGGGCCGCCCGGCCGGGAAGTTGTCCTCGATCACCCACGCCGAGTACGGCTCGCCGGAAACGGCCGCCCGGTCCCGCACGCCGAGTGACGAAAACGCCTCCGCCAGCGTCGAGGGAGTCGTGGCCGGCACGATCCGGTCGACCATCGACCCGGGGAACGTGACGCTCTCGCGCACCCAGTCGCCGATCGCGGTGGCCGCCGCCAGCTTGTCGATCAGCCCGCGCAGCCGGTGCCCATTGGCCGGCAGGTTGTCGCAACTGGCCAGCGCGATCGGCCCGGCGTCGGCTTTGCGCCGCGCGCAGAGCCCCCGGATCAGCAGGCCGGGCACGGTCTGCGGGGGCCGCCCGGTCTCGAGGTCGGCGCGCAGGTCGTCGTCGAGCAGCAGCCGTCCGGTGGCCGCGTCGAGCTTGTAGCCCTTTTCGGTCACGGTCAGCGTGACGATTTTGATTGCCGGGTCGGCCAGCAGCGCCACCACGGCGTCCGGGTCGGCGGCGGCCCGCATCTGCCCGGCCGACGAGCCGACGACCCGGGTGCTGTTGCCGGCCGGGTCGAGCGTGGTGACGCTGAACAGCCCGTCCTGAGCGCGCATGGCGTCGACGACCTGCGGCGAGCGCGGCGCGACACCGACGATGCCCCAGTCGCCACCGGCCGCGGCCATCGCGTCCTCGGTGAAGACGGCCTGGTGCGCGCGGTGGAACGCGCCCAGCCCGAGGTGCACGATCCCGGCGGCGGGCGCGTCGATGCGGGGCCGGGACGAGGCCGGCACGTGGGGGAGGGAGGCCCGGTTCAGTTCCATGCCGGGCCGTCCGGGAACGAGAACTCGGCGATCGAGGCGGGGAGCATGTCGGAGCTGTAGCCGGGCTGGTCGGGCACGAGATAACGGCCTTCCCGCGTACGCACCGGGTCCGCGAAGTGTTCGTGCAGGTGATCGACGTACTCGACCATGCGCCCGTCCAGCGACGTCCCGACCCGCAGGTAGTCGAAGATCGCGATGTGCTGCACCAGCTCGCACAGCCCGACCCCGCCCGAGTGCGGGCAGACCGGCACCCCGAACTTGGCGGCCAGCAGCAACTCGGCCAGCACCTCGGGGATGCCCGCGACCCGGCAGGCGTCGACCTGCATCACCCGGATCGCCGACGCCTGCAGAAGTTGCTTGAAGATGACGCGGTTGGCCGCCACTTCGCCGGTCGCGACCCGTACGGGGGAAACCGCTTGTTGAATGCGTGCGTGGCCGAGCACGTCGTCGGGATGGGTCGGCTCCTCGATCCAATAGGGATCAAATTCGGCCAGCCGGGCCATGTTCGCGATCGCCTCGTCGACGCCCCAGATCTGGTTGGCGTCCATCATCAGCAGCGCGTCGGGGCCGATCTCGGAGCGGATGATCCCGGCCCGCCGCACGTCGTCCTCGATCGGGCCGCCGACCTTCATCTTCATCGCGCGCCAGCCTTCGGCGTACGCCTGCTTGGTCAGCGCCCGCACCTTGTCGTCGGGGTAGCCGAGCCAGCCGACGCTGGTCGTATAGGACGGAAATCCGTCGGCGCGGAGGAGCGAGAGCCGGTCCTCGATACCGACCCGCCCCTTGTCGAGAATCGCGGCCGCTTCGGAAGGCGTGAGCGCGTCCGAAATGTGCCGAAAGTCCACGCAGGCGACAAGGTCTTCTGTCGACGAAAAAGCCAAGAACTCCCACATCGGCTTACCGGCCACCTTGGCCCGGGCGTCCCAGGCGGCATTCACCACGGCCCCGGTCGCCATATGCAGCGCCCCCTTCTCGGGCCCGATCCACCGCAGCTGCGGATGAGCGGTCAGCGAGCGGAGAAACTCCAACGGGTCACCAGCCAGGTCCACACCGATCAGAGAAGGAGCCAGAGCCCGTACGGCCGCGCAGGTGATCTCGTTCCCCTGCCCGTTGGTGAAGGTGAAGCCGGTGCCGGTCACCCCCGCGTCGGTGCTCAGTTCGACGTACGTGGCCGAGTAGTCGCCCCGGTTGATCGAGTCGGATCCGTCGCCCGCCTCGGCGGTCGGGAACCGCACGTCGTGCACGTCGACGCCCGTGATGGTGGTCATGACTTCTCCAGCTTGAAGATGCGCTTGGGCAGGTGGTAGGCCAGGTCGGCCATCGTCTCGGCCGCTTCGCCGAACGGCAGGCGGTCCTGCACGACGAGCGAGGCCAGGTAGGCGGCGTCGACCCGGCGCGCGACGTCATGGCGTACGGGAATGGAACAGAAAGCCCGTGTGTCGTCGACGAATCCCGCCGTGTTGTAGAAGCCGGCCGAGTCGGTGACCGCCTCCCGGAACCGGCGCATGGCGTCGGGCGTGTCGAGGAACCACCACGGCGCGCCCAGGAACAGCGCCGGGTATCCGCCGGCGAGCGGGGCCAGCTCCCGGCTGAACGCCGTCTCGTCCAGCGTGTACAGCACGACGCGAAGGCGCGGTTCCATCCCGTACGCATCCAGGAGCGGCCGCAGAGCGTGGACGTACCCGGTCGCCTGCGGGATGTCGCCGCCCACATCCCGGCCGTGCGCGGCGAACAGGACCCGGTTGTGGTCGCGCGACGCGCCCGGGTGCAGTTGCATGACCAGGCCGTCGTCGATCGACATGCGCGCGAACTCGAGGATCATGTGCCCCCGGAAGGTCTCGGCGTCGTCGGCGGTCGCCTCCCCGCGCAACCCGCGTTCGTAGAGCCGCGCGGCTTCGGTGGGGGAGAGCGCCACCGTACGGGCGGTGGGGTGCCCGTGGTCGGACGAGGTGGCGCCGGCCTCGATGAAGGCTTCCCGCCGCCGGCGCAGCGCCGAGAGATACCCGTCGTACGTGCCCGTGTCCTCCCCGGCCAGTTCGCCCATCCGCGCCACGTTGCCGGCCCAGCCGTCGCGTTCCAGGTCGACCACGTCGTCCGGCCGGAAGGTGGTGATCACCCGGCCGCCCGGACCGCCCCACCCGTCGGCGGCGAGCTTGGCGTGCCGCGCGAGGTCGTCGGTGGGCGACTCGGTGGTGGCCAGCACCTCGATGCCGAACCGCTCGAACAGCGCCCGCGGGCGGAACCCGGGCTCGGCCAGCCGCGCGGCGATCGCGTCGTACACCTCGTCCGCGGTCTCGGTGGTCAGGGGAGTGTCGACCTGGAAGACCGTACGGAACGTCTGCTCCAGCCACAGCCGGGACGGGGTGCCTCGGAACAGGTGCCAGTTCGCGGCGAGCAGGCGCCAGATCGCGCGGGGATCGGTCTCGACCGGGCCGCCGTCGCGTCGGGGAACGCCCAGCCGGTCGGGCGGGATGCCCTGGCTGAGCAGCATGCGCGTGACGTAGTGGTCGGGGACGATCAGCAGCCGGGCCGGATCTCCGAACGGTTCGTCGTCGGCCAGCAGCGCCGGGTCGACGTGCCCGTGCGGGCTGATCAGCGGCAGGTCGCGCGCCACCGCGTACAGGTCGCGGGCGATGCCGGCGTGCCGCGGATCGGTGACGAAGATGGGGTCGGGCACGGGGTTACTCCTTCTTGAGCAGATCGTCGACCCGCACCGGCGCCGCGTCCCGCAGGCTCTGGTTGGCGGCGAGCCCGGTGAGCAGGGCCAGGGTGCCGTCGCGGGCGGTCGCGGAGCGGTTCATCGGGTCGGTCTGGCCGCCGAGCAGCACGCCGGTCATCCGCTTGTCGGCCCCACCGTGGCCCTCGCGTTCGACCGGTTGCAGTTCGACCGCGTACGGCGGTGTCCAGTACGGCCGGATGGTCAGCCGCACCGAGCCCGACTCGGGGCTGGCGCCGTGCTTGACCATCCCGGACGCCGCCGGGCTGACGTGGTCGCTCTCGACGACCTCGAGCTCGAGCCGGCCCTTGCTGCCGTTGACCATCAGCCGGTAGCCCTCCCAGGGCGCGTACGCGGTGAGGTGGTAGGTCATCGTGGCGCCGGTGTCATAGCGGACCAGCACGGCCAGGTCGTCCTCGATCGTCACACCGGGCGCGAAGACGTCCTGGTCGCGGCGGTAGCCGTCCTCAGCTGACGGCTCCTCATAGAGCGCCTCCAGTCTCGGGTCGGCCGTGAGGTCGAGCGTGAACCGCTCGTCGTCGAGCCCCCGGCCCCGCCCCCGGTCGCCGTAGAAGAACAGCCGCCCCGACGCGAAGACCTCGAACGGCGCGGCGCCCAGCCACCAGTTGACCAGGTCGAAGTGGTGGCCCGACTTGTGCACGAGCAGGCCGCCCGAGTTGGCCTTGTCGCGGTGCCAGCGGCGGAAGTAGTCGGCGCCGTGCCGCACGTCGAGCATCCACTCGAAGTGGACCGAGCCGATCTCGCCGATCTCCCCACCGGCCAGCAGGGTGCGCACCACCTCGTGCACCGGGTTGAACCGGTAGTTGAAGGCGACCTGCACCCGGCGGCCGGTGCGCTCGACGGCGTCGAGGATGCGTTCGCAGCTGGGCGCGTCGACGGTCATCGGCTTCTCGGTGATGACGTCGCAGCCGGCCTCGAGGGCGGTGACGATGTGGCCCGCGTGGGTGCTGTCCACGCTGGTCACGATCAGTTCGTCCACGCGTTGCTCGTCCAGCATCCGAGCCAGGTCGGCGGCCTGGTAGGTCGGCACGGGCCGCTTCAGCCAGCCGTTGTGGACGTCCATGCGGGACTGGTTGACGTCGGCCAGGGCGACCAGCTCGGCGGTGTCGGCGTGGTCGTCGGTGACCGCGCGGATGAACATCTCGGCACGCGAGCCGGTGCCGATCACAGCGATGCGGCGCATGGGGGCCTCCCGGCGGCAAAGGTTTGCAGGGAAGTTAGACAGATCGATTTCCGGGCGTCAATGACCACGTGGTACTTGGTGGTGATTTGCCCAATTAAGAGTGCGTGCGGAGCGCTCCCATGCAATGTTTTCGTAACTCTCACCCATTGACTTGCGTGCAACCGCTTGCATTAATGGCTGTCATCACGTGACCGGGGCCACACCACCCACGTCGTCCACAGAGGAGGTCCGCATGGCCGTCACCATTCGCGACGTCGCGCGGGCGTCCGGCGTGCACATCTCCACCGTGTCCCGCACGTTCTCGGCCCCGCACCTGGTCAACCCGAACACCCGCAGTCGCGTGCTGGCCTGCGCCGAGCAACTGGGATACCGGCCCAACCGGGCCGCCCGCGCGCTCATCACCGGCCGCACCTACAACATCGGCCTGATCGTGGCCGACATCGCCAACCCGTTCTTCCCGCCGCTGATCAAGGCGGCCGAGAGCCAGGCCCGCAAGCACGACCACCACATCTTCGTGGCCGACACCAACGAGGACGCGGCCGTCGAGGAAGAGGTGGTGCGCGCCCTGGCCAAGCAGGTCGACGGCGTGCTGCTCGTCAGCCCCCGGATGAGCAACACGCTGATCGAGCAGCTCAGCCGCGAGGTGCCGCTGGTCGTGGTGAACCGGCAGATCGCCGGCATCCCGGCCGTCGTGATGGACGTCGCCCGCGGCGCCCGCATCGCGATCGAGCACCTCGTCGCGCTCGGCCATCGCCGGGTCGCGCTGCTCAGCGGCCCCCGCGGC
This sequence comes from Paractinoplanes ovalisporus, assembly GCF_016834655.1. Lineage (GTDB taxonomy): Bacteria > Actinomycetota > Actinomycetes > Mycobacteriales > Micromonosporaceae > Actinoplanes > Actinoplanes ovalisporus. The sequence continues at coordinate 105,908 of NZ_JAENHP010000017.1, read as the reverse complement.
TCGTGGACCAGCCGGGAGATCCGGCGGTCGGCGGCCGCGACCGCGAAGGCCGGCGGGGCCGAGCTCACCATCATCGGCCCCAACCCGCCGACCGAGGTCGGCGGGCTCACGATCGCCGAGGACGTGCTGCGGGCCGGCGCCACCGCCGTGCTCGCCTACAACGACCTCATGGCGATCGGTCTCATCGAGGGTCTGCTGGCCGCCGGGGCACGCGTGCCCGCCGACGTCAGCGTCGTCGGGATCGACGACATCATGCTCAGCCGGCTCACCCGTCCGAAGCTGACCACGGTGGCGACCCCCACCGCCGCCGCTGGTCGGGCGGCCGTCGACATGCTCCTCGCGCATGGCGACGACCGTCGCACCACCGCCCAGATACATCTGCAGACCGAACTGGTCATACGCGACTCGACGGGGCGGGGCCCGGGTCCGCACAGCCCTGCGGACCCGGGCGACGTGAACGCCCCCGGAGGTGTCGCTTCCTGATTAGGAGAAGCGTCATGGAGCCCAACCCGAGAGCGGGCACGCCCGCTCAACGTACTACCCGGCGCCGGTTACTCGCCGCCGCCCTTACCGTTCCCCTTCTGCTCGGCGGCGCCGCAGCCTGCGGCGACGATGATTCCTCCAGTGGTGGCAAGACCGAACTGTCGATCTTCTGGTGGGGTGCGGAGAAACGCGCCGAACTCACCGACCAGGCGCTCGCGCTCTACACCCAGAAACACCCGGACGTCACGTTCAAGAAGACCTGGCAGGGAAACCAGGGCTACTTCGACAAGCTGGCCACCCTCACGGCCGGTGGCAACGCGCCCGACATCTTCCAGATCGACGACAACTACATCTCCGAGTACGCGGGTCGGGGCGTCACGCTCGACCTGACCCCGTACACGCAGAACGGCAAGCTCGACGTCAGCAAGTTCCCCGAGAGCCTGCGCAAGTACGGCGAGGTCGACGGCAAGCTGGCCGGCGTCGCCATGGGCGAGAACACCCAGGGCCTGGTCTACAACAAGACGCTGCTCGAAAAGTTCAAGCTGCCCGAGCCCAAGACCGGCATGAGCTGGGAGGAGTTCATCGACTGGGCGGCCAACGTGACCAAGGTGTCCAAGCTGCCCGGCACCCAGGACGCGAGCGCGGTCTACCAGGCGCTCTGGGTCTACCTGCGGCAGAACGGCAAGGACCTCTACTCCGGCAAGCAGCTCGGCTTCGACGAGGCCGACATGACCAAGTGGTTCACGCTCTGGAAGGACGCCCGCGCCAAGGGGGCCACGCCGACCCCGGACGTGATCCACGAGGGCAACGCCAGCGACGTCAGCAAGCAGCTGATCGTGACCGGCAAGGCCGGCACGTCGTGGGTCTGGACCAACCAGATGCCCGAGCTGAAGAAGAACACCGAGGACGAGCTGGGCCTGATGGCCTACCCGGGTGACTCCAAGGTGCAGTGGGCGCGCGCGTCGCTCTACTTCTCGGCGTTCCGCGGCAGCAAGAACAAGGACGTCGCGGTCGACGTGATCAACTTCCTGGCCAACGACCCGGACGCGGCGAAGATCCTCGGCACCGACCGTGGCCTGCCGCCCAACACCGACATCCGGGCGCAGATCGCGGCCAGCGTGACCGACCCCAACATGAAGCAGACCATCGCCGTCCAGGACGAGCTGGGCAAGCAGTTCGGGCCGAACCCGCCGACCGTGCCGCCGCAGGGCCACAGCAAGGTGCGCTCCGAGCTGGTCCGGGTGGCCGAAGAGGTCGTCTACGGCCGGCAGACCCCGGAGCAGGCCGCCGCGGCGTACGTCTCGGCCGCCAAGGCGGCGATCGGCGCCTCGTGACCGCCTCGACTTTGACCCGCGACCCCGCTGCCCCCGCCGCTCACCGGCCGGGGCGGCGGGTCCGCCGGCGCCGGGAGAACCTGGCCGGATACGTCTTCCTGTCCCCGTGGCTGCTGGGCCTGCTCGGCATCACGGCGGTCCCGATGCTCATCTCGCTCTACCTGAGCTTCACCGACTACAGCCCGCTGATCTCGCTGGGCGACGCGAGCTGGGTCGGGTTCGACAACTACCGGCGCATGTTCACCGCCGACCAGTCCTACTGGCACGCGGTCACCGTGACCATCACCTTCGCGCTGGTCGCGGTGCCCCTGAAGCTGGCCGCCGCGCTCGGCGTCGCCATGCTGCTGAACCGCACCATGCGCGGCATCTCGGTGTTCCGCGGCCTGTTCTACCTGCCGTCGCTGCTCGGCGGCAGTGTCGCCCTGGCCATCGTGTGGGTCAGCATGTTCAACCGCGAGGGCGCGTTCAACTCGTTCCTCGCGCTGTTCGGCATCGAGGGCCTGCCCTGGGTCAACGACCCCGACTGGGCGCTGTACACGCTGATCCTGCTCGCGGTCTGGCAGTTCGGCGCCCCCATGGTGATCTTCCTGGCCGGCCTCAAGCAGGTGCCGTCCGAGCTCTACGAGGCGGCGTCGGTCGACGGCGCCAGCCCGTGGCGCAAGTTCGTGCACATCACGCTGCCGATGCTCTCGCCGGTCATCTTCTTCAACCTGGTCCTCGAGACGATCAACGGGTTCCAGGGCTTCACGTCGGCCTTCGTGCTCTCCAACGGCACCGGCGGCCCGGTCGACTCCACCCTCATGTACACGCTGAACCTCTACATCAAGGGATTCGTCGAGCTGGACATGGGCTACGCGTCGGCCATGGCGTGGGTCTTCCTGCTCGTGATCGGAGCCATCACGGTCGTGCTGTTCTCCACGGGCCGCTTCTGGGTCCACTACTCCGACAACGAGGAGCGGTGATGCGTTCGTACGTACGGCTTCTCGCTCTGCTGTTGATCCTCGCGGTCGTGCTCTACCCGTTGGTGTGGATGGTCGGCACCTCGGTCAAGTCGCCGTCCGAGATCGTCAACAACATCGGGTTGATCCCGCGCGAGTTCACCCCCGGCAACTTCGCCGAGGGCTGGACCAAGTTCGACGTCAGCTTCGGCCGCTTCTTCCTCAACAGCGCGCTCGTCTCGCTGCTGACCGTGGCCGGCAACACGATCTCGTGCCTGCTCGCGGCGTACGCGCTGGGCCGTCTGCGGTTCCGCCTGCGCGGCGTGTGGTTCGCCCTGATGATCGGCACGCTGCTGCTGCCCGGCCACGTGCTGATCATCCCGCAGTACATCCTGTTCCGGACCCTGGGCTGGGTCGGCGGCGACTGGCCCTACCTGCCGCTGCTGGTGCCGGCGTTCCTGGCCACCGAGGCCTTCTTCGTGTTCCTGATCGTCCAGTTCATGCGCGGCATCCCCCGCGAGCTCGACGAGGCGGCGGTGATCGACGGCGCTTCCCCGTACGGGATCTTCCGGCACGTCATCCTGCCGCTGTCCCGCCCGGCCCTGGTCACCACGGCGATCTTCTCGTTCATCTGGACCTGGAACGACTTCTTCCGCCAGCTGGTCTTCCTGTCCGAGCTCAAGGACTACACGGCTCCGGTGGCGCTGACCCTGTTCATCGACTCCACCAGCGAAAGCGCGGTCGGTCCGATGTTCGCGATGTCGCTGCTCTCGCTGATCCCGGTGTTCCTGTTCTTCGTGGCCTTCCAGCGGCTGCTGGTCGAGGGCATCAACACCAGCGGCCTGAAGGGGTGAGTTCCTGATGCCTCACGACTGGCGCGATTCGCTGCGGCTGGCGGCCGACCTGGCCCTGCTCGGCATCCTGGTGACGGTCGGGTCTCTGCCGATCGTGACGGCGGGCGCGGCCGTGGGCACCGGAAGCATGGCCGTCCACCGGCTGCTCACCATCGGCCGGTGGCCCACGGCGGCCGAATGCTGGGCGTCGTTCCGATCGCGCCTCGTGCCCGGTGTGTGGGCCGGGCCGCTGGTTCTGGTCGCCGCCTGGCTGATCGCGGTCGACGTGGCGGCGTTGCGGCGAGGCGCGGTGCCGGGCGGGGGAGTGGTGGTCGGTGCGGTGTTGCTGGCCGCCGCGCTGGGAGCCGGCTTCGCCGCTGTGGTGGCCGGGCTCTCCGGCGCTTTTCCCGTACGCATGGAGGCCGCACCCGGCGCGGCGGCCCGCCCCGGTTCGATCCGCCGGGCCCGCGCGCTCGTGGCGGCCCGGCCGGCTGCGTTGCCCGCCGTGACCGGCGTGGTGCTGGTCGCGGCGATGCTGGCCGCCTTCGTGCATCCCGCGCTGGTCCCGGTGCTGGCCGGGTTCGCGCTCTTCGCCGTGCACGCCGTGCTGGGGCGCGTCGCCTTTATCCGCGGATCCGCCGGTGGGAGCCCATCGCCGATGTAACCATGGTGCGTGGTCGCTCGCGGCTGGATCGTCCGGCACCGCGCCGACGGCCTCGCGGTCGGCGTCTTCGTCGTGCTCGGCCTCGTGGTGATGGGCCAGTACCTGCCCGATCCCGACGGCCGGGTCGCCGCGCACCTCGACATCGACAACACGTGGTTCGAGTGGTTGCTGGCGCACGGCGCCTACTCCGTACGTCATCTCAGCAATCCGCTGTTCTCGTTCCGGCAGAACGCGCCCGACGGCGTGAACATGATGGCCAACACGTCGGTGCTCGGCGTGACCCTCCCGCTGGCGCCGCTCACCCTGCTGCTCGGCCCGAAGATCGTCTACGTGGTGTGGATCGTCGCCGCCACCATCGCCACCGCGACCACCACCTACTGGGCCCTCGCCCGCCACCTGGTCCGCTCGCGGGCGGCCGCGTTCGCCGGGGCCGCCCTGGCCGGTTTCGCGCCCGGGGTGGTCAACCACGCGAGCGGCCAGCCCAACTTCGTCTCCCACTTCCTGCTGCCGCTGATCGTCGTCAAGGTGCTGACCCTCGGCCGCCCTTTGCGCGACGGCTTGGTTCTGGCCCTGCTGGTGACGTGGCAGGTGTTCATCAACGAGGAGATGCTGCTGATCACGGCCTGCACCTTGGCCGTCACGGTCATCGCGTACGCCTGGCAGCGCCCCCAGGCCGCCCGCGCCCGACTGCGCCCGTTCGCCGCGTCGCTCGCCGTCTGCGCGGTGATCGCGGCCGCGCTGTGCGCCTACCCGCTCTGGATGCAGTTCGCCGGCCCGCAGAGCTACCAGGCCCTCCCCGACTTCCACTGGTGGGGCGAGGACATCGCTGCGGTCGTCACCCTGCCCCGCGACTCCATCGGCGCGTTCGGCGTCGAGCCCCCGTTCAGCCGCACCGAACAGAACACCTGGTTCGGCTGGGCCCTGACCATCGTCGCCGTGCTGCTCGCATTCCTGCTGCGCCGCACCTCGGTCGCCGCGCGCACCGCCGCCGTGGTCGCGCTGGTCCTCGCCTTCGCCGCCCTCGGCCCCCAGATCCAGATCAACAACGAGCCCACGTACGTCCCCGGACCGTGGGCCCTGATCTCCGACCGCACACCGGTGCTGGGCCTGATCATGCCGAGCCGCCTGTCCTACGGCGTGCTCGGCGCTGTGGTCGTCCTGGTCGCCCTGGGCTGGGAACACGCACCCCGTCTCAGCCGCTTCGGCCGCCCGATCATCGTCGCCGCCCTGCTCCCGCTACTCCCCGTCCCCATCCAGACGGTCCCCGACCCGAGGCCTCCGCACTTCATCACGTCCGGAGCCTGGCGCCCGTACGTCCCACCCGGCACCACCCTGGTCCCCGTACCGTTGCCCGGCCTGGGCCTGGGCCGCACCACCCTCACGTGGAGCGCCGCCGCCCACCACGAGTTCCCCGTCCCGTGCGGCTACTTCCTGGGCCCCGACGAACACGGCGTGGCCCGCATGAACCCCGGCGCCCGGGTAACCACCGTCCAGCTGATCCTCGACGTCATCTATACCCGCGAGGTGCCCACCGTCACGGCCGCGACACGCGCCGCCGTACAAGCCGACCTGACCCGCTGGAACGCCGCCGTGGTCGTCCTGGCTCCCCAGCCGGCCGAGGCTCAGCTCCGTTCCCTGCTGGTCGACCTGCTAGGCCCGGGCGAGCGCCACTCAGACGTGTGGCTCTGGACCGTGCGCTGAGGCCGTTCCTCTACCCTGGCCCGCATGCACGATCACAGTCCCGCTGCCGCCGACGGCTCGTACGTCCATGAGGAGCACGAGGTCTTCCGGTACGTGCCGTTCCCTTTCCCGGAGGGGCAGTTCCCGCACAGCCTGGGCGCGGTCGTCCAGCGCACGGTTCTGGAGGGTGTCGAGCCGGCCCGCCAGGTCTTCCACACCGCGGACAACTCGTGGAACGTGGGCGACGGGGTCAACGACCCGAACGAGCCCGGAGCCGTCGTGGTCACCTGCCTCCGGCGGTTGGTCGACCGGGACCCGTCCATGGCACAGCTGGTCGACCTGCCCCACGGATACGAGGCGTACCGCGCCGGCCCCGATCAGCCGTGGCGGCGTGAACCCTTCACTCCGCTCGACTGAGCCGCCCCGCTTCCGGCCTTCGGCCTAGCGGGACGCGGGTCCGATCATGACCTTGTTTGCTGCGACCCGCAGATGGAGCGTCTCCGACCGGAGAAACCCGGTCGCGCTTTGCCGGAGCGTGCGGCCGGCGCTGGGAACCTCGTTCGGAGCAGGCGCCGATAGCTGACCGAGAAGGCCGCACGCACCAAAGTGGATGGTCGGTGCGCGGCCTTACCATCGGAGGATCCCTTGACCGGAAGGAGATCCGGTGATGCTGAGCCGCGTCAATCGAGAAACCGTCGACCTGTCGTCCTATCCCGACCTCGTGGTGGTCTATCTGGGCATGCGCGTCAACCGGCTCTACGGCCTGCGCACCCTGATGGCCCGCGGCCCGCGGATCGACCAGTCGGCCGACAAGCCGGACGGGTTGCTCGCGCACGAGCCACTCCTCTGGTCGTTGTTCCCCATGCACCTCGGCATCCGCCAGTACTGGCGCGACCTGCCCTCGCTGCTGACCTGGGCCCGTTCCGAGCCGCACCGCGTGTGGTGGCGCGACTTCCTGCGCGACAGCGGCGGCACCGGCTTCTGGCACGAGACCTACCTGCGGCGCGGCGGCATGGAGGCGGTCTACGACGACGTCCCGCAGCGCCTCGGCTTCGCCTCCTTCGCCCCGGTGCACCCGGCCCGCGGCGCGATGTTCGGCTCGGCCGCGCGTGTCGGCCGCCCGGAGGACGACCTCGCCCCGGTCGTCACCGAGGACGACCTCTACACCCCCGGGACCGGGCAGTAGATTCTGTCTCTCATGCCGCCGGGACAGCGGGGACCCAGTCGGGCATTTCGCGGTGGTCCTTGCCTTCGCCCGCCCTGGGCCCGCAAACCCAGATCAACGGCGAGCCCACGGACCTTTCGGGACCGTGGGCTCTGATCTCCGACCGCACACCGGTGCTGGGCCTGATCATGCCGAGCCGCCTGTCCTACGGCGTGCTCGGCGCCGTGGTCGTCCTGGCTGGGAAACACGCTCCCCGCCTCAGCGGCTTCGGCCGTCCATCGAGGCAAGCGGCCGCAGCGCGATCACCAAACCGTGTCATTCCGCCACGGATAGCCGTAGTTCTCTTTGCCGTTGCTGAGATTCCTGCGCGCTGCCACCCATTTGATGTAGTCGGTCGTCGCAGTCGGGCCGTAGACGGATATGTTGACCTCCCCGCCGCAATCCCCGGCCGGGCCGACCCAACCATTGGCGAGGAGCCCGGAATAGTGGTAGCCCGTCCTGTCCTCAGTGCGTCGGTCGTAGATCTCGTAGTAGACGAACGGCCGGTATCCGTCACCGCAGTTGTCGTCCTTGACCGTGAAGAGGTTACGGCCGACGTGATAATGCGTGCCCGCGTTGTACCAGGCGTACCCCGCACCGGACGGGGCACCCATCTCCGAGGTGGCGGCCAAGGCGGGCGCAGCGGTCGACAGAAGTGCCGCCACGGCAACAGTGGCGACAAAAGAAGAGCGTTTCAGGATGTTCATTTTTCCCGTTCCCCCGTTCCAGGCTCACCGTGATCCGATGAGCTCGAATCAAATGGCGTCGCGACCGGACAAGAATCGCATTCCGATTCTTTCCCTGCCGACCACCGTAGGAGTCCCGGCGATCGTCGCCCAGAGCCAATCCGGTGGCGGCTTGACGGTGCCACTCAGGATCTTGAGACGTGCGGGGCCGATCACCCGGCGCGGCCGCAGGTCTGTTCTGGGTGGACGGCGGCGCGGTTACCATCCTCGGGTATCCGACGATCGCGAAGGCGGGGCTGGCATGGCTGGTTACTCGGGCACGCCGCTGCATCGCAAGCTCGGCATCAAGCCGGGGCATCGGGTCGCGTTGCTCGACGCGCCGGACGGTTTCGCGGGCACTCTCGACGGACTTCCGGACGGGGTCGTCCTCCGGCCCGGGCTGGCCGTCGATGCGCCGAGCGACGTGGTCGTGCTGTTCGTGACCGAACGCGATGAGCTGCAGGCCCGCCTCGACGAGGTCAGGGCAGCCATGGCCCAGGACGGCGGCTTCTGGGTCGCCTGGCCGAAGCGGGCGTCAAAAGTGCCCACGGACGTCACCGAGGACGTCGTCCGTGAGATCGCGCTGCCGACCGGGCTGGTCGACAACAAGGTGTGTGCGATCGACGAGATCTGGTCGGGCCTGCGGCTGGTCATCCGCCGCGAGAACCGGAAGCCAACCCGCTGATGCCCCGTGGTGGACCGCCCACGCGAGGCGGCCCACCAACCCGCCCACGCGAGGCGGCCCACTAACCCGCCCACGCGAGGCGGCCCACCAACCCGCCCACGCGAGGCGGCCCACCAACCCACCCGCGCGAGGCGGCCCACCAACCCGCCCACGCGAGGCGGCCCACCAACCCGCCCACGCGAGGCGGCCCACCAACCCACCCGCGCGGGCCGGCCCACCGACAGAACGTCAGCGGCAGAGGACGGTCAGACCGGGCAGCCTCAGCCACGGGCGGTAGGTGACGCCGGAGCTGACCTTGTCGCCACGGCCCGCGGCGACCGCGCCCGGGCCGGTGATGGCGCCCCACCAGTTGCACGTCGCGTCGGCCGCCGCGCCCGAGGCCGGGTTGTTGAAGACGCCGTACTGGGAATTGCCCGTCAGGTTGTTGCGGTTGATCTTGACGGTGCCGGAGGCGGCGGCGACGTTCACGCCGTACTGGTTGTTGCGCAGCGTGTTGCCCGTGATGCTGACGGCGGAGTTGGTGCCGACGCCGAAGTCGTTCGCCAGCTTGACGCCCGACGCGGACGAGCTGATCGTGTTGCCACTGACCACGACCTGGCTGTTGCCACCACCGACGTAGATCGCCGACGACGACCCGTTGCCGGTCACCGTGTTGCCCGAGATTGTGGCCCCGGTCGTCTTGAACAACGCGACCAAAGTTCCGCCGGCGGTGCTCTTGTTGCCGGAGACAATCAGATTCGCATTACCTTCGATGAAGGTGATGTCGGCGTTGTAATTCGACGGAACCGGGCCCGTGAAAACATTCTCAACAATGGTCACGTCGCGTACGGGCGTGCTGTTGGCCTGGAATCCGTCGGACGCCGTGGACGTATTCTTCACCAGGTTGCGGCGGAACGTCGTACGGCTGGTCGTGATGGACGCCGCCCGGCCCGGGTTGTTGATGACGGTGTTCTGGATCGTCTCGCCGCTGTTGCCGTTCTGCATGACCAGCGCCGCCGTCCCGCCGCCGGGCGGGCCGTTCACGGTGAACCCGTCCACCGTCACGTCGTTCGCGCTGATGGTGATGGTGCCGGTCAGCGCCGACTCGCCCGAGCCACGGCGCGTCCGGGCGTCCTGACCGGCCTTCGCCCCGTTCAGGGTGAGGCTGCGGGCGATCGCGACGTTCTCGGTGAAGCTGCCCGGCGCGACCTTGACCGTCCGGCACGCGGTGGCGTTCACGGCCGACTGGATCGTCGGGTAAGCGGTGGACGGGACACTGCACACGGCGTTGCGCCCGGGCGAGGCATGACTCACCCCGCCCCCGATGGCGGACATCGCGACAACGGTGGCGACAAACCCACCCGACGTGAATGCTAATCTCATTCTCGGCCTACCCCTGATCGGCGGAAGAAACAGGGGCACAAAATAACCCCGCCGCCGCTCCGGAAACGTTCGCAGGCCGGAGCGGCGGCGTTTCACCGCCCAATCACCCGTACGGGGTCGTGCGGTTTCCGGGCTACCCGAGAATCGTGTTCAGCCAGTCGTTGCGGAACGTTCCGGCCGGGTCGTATTTACGGACGAGTTCCTGGAAGTCGCCGAAACGCTCCCACCCCTCGCGGATCGTCTCGGGCGTCATCGTGAACACCTTGCCGACGTGCGGGCGCGGCGCCAGCGGGGCCAGGCGCTGCTCGATCTCGGCCACGACCGGGGTCACCGCGTCGGCGTCGGCGATCCACGTGAAGTGCAGCGCCAGACTGTCCCGGTGGTAGTTCGGGCTCAGCCACAGGTCGTCCGCCTTGATCGTACGGACCTCGCAGACCTGCAGCACCGGAGCGACCCGTTCCCGGATCGAGGCGACGGCGTCGATCGCGGCCAGCCCGTCCTCGCGGCCCACGTGGTATTCCGACTGCAGCTCCTCACCGCTGGACGGCGTGAACTCCATGCGGAAGTGCGGCAGCCGGGTGTGCCACGGGCCGGGCACGCCGCCCTGCTCGGTGCTGTTCATGGCGGGCATGCCGGGCACCGGGTGGCGCGGACCGTCGGCGAGCCGGCCGCCGTACCACTCGTCGCCCATCGGCTCGGTGCGCTTGAGCCAGGCGTGGCTGATGTCGCGGCTCGTCCAGTTCGTGAACAGGCTGACGCTGTACCCGTCGCCGAGCATGTCGTAGAGGTGGTCGTCGAGCGAGGCCCGGGGCACGTTGTCGAACACGTACTGCCGGATGTCGAACGTCGGCACCACGTCGAGGGTGAGCGCGGTGATCACGCCGAGGGCGCCGAGGTGGACGACCGCGCCGTTGAAGTCGGCGTCGCCGCGCGACAGCGTCACGAGCTTGCCCGAGCCGTCGACGAACTCGATCGACGAGACGACGGTGGCCAGGTTGCCGTGGGTCATCCCCGAGCCGTGCGTGGCGGTGGCGATGGCGCCGGCAACCGAGATGTGCGGCAGCGACGCCGTGTTGTGCAGGGCCAGGCCGTGCGCATACAGGTAGGCGGCGAGCTCGCCGTAGCGGATGCCGCCGTCGACCCGTACGGACTTGTGGTCGGCACTGATCTCGGTGACCCGCGGCAGGTCGGCGAGCGAGATCAGGGTGCCGTCGGTGTCGGCCATGCGGTTGAAGGAGTGACCGCTGCCCAGCACATGAATCGGCCCACCACCGGCCACGATCTCCTGCACCTCGGACACCGAGCCCGGCCGGCGCAACATCCGCGCGTTGAAGACAATGTTGCCGGCCCAGTTCCTGACTTGCTCGCTCATCAGACCACGAGACTTTCCGCGATGTTGCCGGGCTGGCACAAGAAGTTGCTGACTTGCTCGCTCATCAGACCACCCTAAATCCCTTTCCCGTACGGTCGGCAGCCCGTTCCGCCCTGGTAGAGCACCCGAATCGGACCCCAGCGCGAAGACAGCACAAAACAGGCAGACCTTTCCACGTACGACCGGCAGCCCGTTCCGCCCCGGTGGCGGCGCCCGAGTCAGATCCCCGGCGTGAAGACGGCACGTAACGGGCAGACCTTCCCGCGTACGACCGGCAGCCCGTTCCGCCCCGGTGGCGGCGCCGAAGACAGTACGAAACGGGCCGAGCCCCGCACGACCGATGAGTTCCGCGCCCCCGGGGAGTCCCACTAGGTATGACGGTTGTGTTCGCCGTCGGCGCGACGATCACCCGCGCGGACGTTCCGTGCCTGTGCTCGGGCCTGGCCGACCTGTTACGCGGCCGTCCGGAATCGGGCGACGTCGTGTGCGACGTGTCCGCGCTCGCCCGCCCCGACGTGGTGACCGTCGAGGCCCTGGCCCGCCTGCGCCTGACCGCGGGCCGTCACGGCCGCCGTTTCCTCATCCGCGGCGCCACCCCCGAGTTGCTCGGCCTGTTCTCCCTGATGGGCCTGGGCGGTTTCCTGGCCGCCACCCGAAAAACCGCCGCCGAACCGCCCACCTGACACGCGCAGCCAGTCACGCCGCCCGTCCAACACACGCGCCGCCCACCTGACACACGCAGCCTGAGGCAGGCAGCCGCGCCGCCCGCCCGACACGCGCGCCGTCGAAACTCCGCCCACCTGACACGGACAGCCGTCCACGCCGCGCGCCGACACGCCGCTCACCTGACACACGGGGCCTGGGCAGGCAGCCGCGCCGCCCGCCCGACACGCGCGCCGTCGAAACTCCGCCCACCTGACACGCGCGGCCTGCCCAACACGCGCGCCGTCAGGCCGGCAGGCGGTCGGGCAGGCCGAACAGCGGGAACAGCCGCACGGTGTCGATGAAGTTGTTGACGCCGGTGATCCGCCCGTCGGAGATCTCGAGCACGATCAACGCCCACGGCGTGTGGCCGTCGCCGTCTTCGGCCGGACGGTATTGCGCGAACGCCGGCAGCCCGTTCGCCGCCACCGGAATCAGCCGCGACCCCTCGCAGCCGGCCCCGGTGCCGGTCATCCAGGCGATGATGTCGGCCGGACCGCGCAGCCACAGCGGCAGCGGCGGCATCGAGAGCGTCGCGTCTTCGTGGAGCAGGGCCGTGAGAGCCGTCAGGTCGTACGCCTCGAAGGCCTGCACATAGCGGGCCAGCAGCTTCTTCTGTTCCTCGTCGCCGGGTTCGAGCACCTGGGCGGTCTTGTCGGTCGACGCGATCGTCGCCCGGGCCCGCTGGAGTGCGCTGTTGACGCTCGGCACCGACAACTCGAGCAGGTCGGCCACCTCTTGCGCCGACCAGGCCAGCACCTCGCGCAGGATCAGCACCGCCCGCTGCTTGGGCGGCAGGTGCTGCAGTGCGGCCACGAAGGCCAGCCGGATCGACTCGCGGTCGGCGACCACCTGGGCCGGGTCGGCGACCGAGGCCAGCACCCGCCCGTCGGGCACCGGGCCGACCCAGATCTCGTCGGGTTTCGGCTCGCCCGGGTGGGTGGCATGGCCGGAGCCGGCCGGCGCGAGGTCCATCGGCCGGGCCCGCCGCTGGGCGCTGCCGAGCATGGTCAGGCAGACGTTGGTGGCGATGCGATAGAGCCAGGAGCGCAGGGCCGAGCGGCCCTCGAAGCCCTCGTAGCTCTTCCACGCACGCACGAGGGTGTCCTGGACGGCATCCTCGGCCTCGAAGGCGGAGCCGAGCATGCGGTAGCAGTAACCGGTCAGCTCGGGTCGGAACGTCTCGAGCTGGGTTTCGATCGGGGTGGCCACGTCGCTCACGGGACCGAAACTAGCCCAGGGGTACGACAGAAAAAACCTCCGCTCACACCGATGAGTTCGCGCGACGGTCCCGGTCCTACCCGCAACCGACGACGAAGGAGCCGAAATGACCACCACCTGGACCGCCGAGCAGCACGGCAACGGCGCGTACGCCGAGGTCAACGGGATCAACCTCTACTACGAGACGCACGGCGCGGGCCGCCCGCTGATCCTGCTGCACGGCGGGCTCGGCTCGGGCGAGATGTTCGGCCCGATCATCGGCCGGTTCGCCGCGGGGCACCAGGTCATCCTGGTCGACCTGCAGGGCCACGGCCGCACCGCCGACATCGACCGGCCGCTCGACATCAAGTTCATGGCCGACGACGTCGCCGCCCTGATCGACCACCTGGGCCTCGAGAAGCCCGACGTGGTCGGCTACTCGCTCGGCGGCGGGGTCGCCCTGCTGCTCGCGATCCGGCACCCGCAGAAGGTCGGCCGCCTGGTCACGGCCTCGGCCGGCATCCGGCGCGACGCCACCTACCCCGAGATCCTGGCGCAGCAGGGCCAGGTCGGCGCCGAGGCCGCGGAGTTCATGAAGGAGACCCCGATGTACGAGCTGTACGCACGGGTCGCGCCCCGCCCGGAAGACTTCCCCCGCCTGCTCGACAAGATCGGCAAGTCGATGGCCGTCGACTACGACTACACCGAGGAGGTCCGCAACCTGCAGGTGCCGACGCTGGTCATGGCGGCCGACGCCGACATGTGCCCGCCCGCCCACTTCGTCGAGGTCTTCGGCCTGCTCGACGGCGGTCAGCGCGACGGCGGCTGGATGGGCGAGGGCCGTCCCAAGGGCGGCCACGCGCTCGCCATCCTGCCCGGCCTGACCCACTACAACCTGTTCATGTCCCCGCTCTTCGCCGCGGCCGCCCTGGAGTTCGTGGACAAGGCGGAGTGACCGACCGCCCTGGAGTTCGTGGGACAGGGCGGAGTGACCGTCCGCCCTGGAGTTCGTGGGACAGGGCGGAGTGACCGTCCGCCCTGGAGTTCGTGGGACAGGGCGGAGTGACCGGCCGCCCTGGAGTTCGTGGACGAAGCGGAGCGACCGGCCGCCGCCGCCCTGGAGTTCGCGGAAAAGTCGGAGTGACCGGGAAACGATCAGAAGCGGTCACGCCGTACGACGTGATCGTCGACCATGGCCAGGAACGCCGCCGCGGCCCGGGTCGGCGCCACGTCCGCGCTGCGGGCCACCGCCAGCACCCACGTCGCCGCCGGCGGGTCCAGGTCGACCGGCACCACCCGGGCCCCCGCCTCGGCGACCAGCGGCGGCACCAGCGCCAGCCCGATCCCCGACTCCACATAGCCCGGGATCGTGCTCAGGTCACCGACCTCGATGGCGATCCGCCGGACGATCCCGGCCAGGCGGAAGTCGTTGTCGGTGTGGACCCGGTTGCAGAACCCGGGCGGCAGGTCGATGAACGGTTCGTCGGCCACCGCGGCCGCGCTGACACACTTCCGGCCGGCCAGCGGGTGGCTCGCGGGCACGAGCAGCCGCGGCTGGAACGTGGCGATCGACTCGACGTGCAGCCCGGGCACGTTGGTCTTGGGCAGCCCGACGAACGCCGCGTCCAGCTCACCCGAGCGCAGCGCGCCGACCAGCCCGTCGGTGCCTTCCGAGTCGACGTTGAGGCTGAGCAGCACGCGGGGGTGCCGTTCCCGGAAGTCGCGCACCAGCGCCGGCAGGTTCACCGCGGTCAGGCCCGACAGCGTGCCGATGCGCAGGCTGCCGGTGATGCCTTCGCGCACCCCGTCGACGGCGGCGCGGGCCTGGTCCAGGGAGTCGAGGGCGCGGCGGGCCTCGGGCAGCAGCGCCTTGCCGGCCCCGGTGAGGGCGACGCTGGTCGTGGTGCGCTTGAACAGCGGGGCGCCGAGGTCACGTTCCAGCGCCCGGATGCTCGCCGAGACGGTCGACTGCACGGCGTGGGTACGCCGCGCGGCCCGCGTGAAGCTCAGCTCCTCGGCGACGGCCACGAAGAACTGAAGCTGACGTTGTTCCACCCCCGCAGCCTATCGCCATCGGCTATCAGTGAGATCGGAACTATTCGTTGGCGGCGCATAGTCGCCCGGGCCAAGGTGGCTGTCATGAACGTTTTCCTGACCGGTGCGACCGGCTACATCGGCTCCCGTGTCCTTCTCGCGCTGATCCAGGCCGGTCACAGCGTCACGGCGTTGGTCCGAGACCCTTCCCGCGTACGGGCTGAGACCGCCCGACTGGTGACCGGTGACATGCGCGACCGCGACCTCGTCCGAGGGCTCGCCGCCGAGGCCGACGCCGTGATCGCCACCGCCGCACCCGGAGACGCGACCAGCGCCGCCGCCGACAACGACTTCGTCGAGGCTGTGCTCGCCGGTCTGCGGCCGGGCGCCACCCTCGTACGTACGGGGGGAATCTGGGTCTATGGCTCCGGAGACGCCATCACCGAGGAGTCACCCCTGTCGCCGCCCGCCATCGTCGCCTGGCGCGAGGAGATCGACCGCCGCGCACTGACCTCCCCCGGAATCCGCTCGCTGCTGGTCGAGCCCGGCGTCGTGTACGGCGACGGCGCCGGCATCCCCGCCATGGTGTTCGGGGGAGCCCAGCTCGGCGACCCGGCCGCGTTGCAGCTGATCGGCCCCGGAACCCAGCACTGGGCCACCGTGCACGTAGACGACCTGGCCGAGCTCTATGTGGCCACGCTGACCCACGGCTCGACCGGCGACCGTTTCCTGGGTGTCGGCGGCGACAGCCCGTCGGTGGCGTCCCTCGCCGACGTCGCCAGCCGTCGCCTGGGCCTGGACGGCCGGGTGGTCGCCGAGGACCCGGCCGACACGGTCGCGCGGCTGGGCGCTTTCGGCGAGGCGTTGCTGATGGACCAGCAGGCATCAGGCGAGAAGGCCCGCCAGACCCTCGACTGGAAGCCGTCACGCCCCACGCTGCTCGAGGTGTTCGCGGCCGGCGAGTACGACCCGTCCTGACCGTCGTTGTCCACACTGGCGGGTTGTCCACAGGGCAGCCCGCCAAGATCTCCCACTCCTGAAACAATGGAAATCGGGGGGTACCCCCAAGGCCCCGAAACGATCTTCAGCACGCGGCACCGGTCTCTCCGTCGGCCGTTTCAGTGCCGACGTCGATCGGGTCCTGCTCAACCACTTTGCACGGCCGGGATGGCGCCCGATCCGTCATGAGCATAGTGTCGACCTGTGATTGAACACGTTCAAATTGCGGAACGTCGACCGCCGGGACGGTCGTCTCGGCCACGCGCTTCCCGGCCGGTGGGGAAGCTTCGGTACGCGACAGCTGCGGTCGCGGTCATCTACACCGGGTTCGCCTCCGCCTACATCGGTGACGCCCTGACTTGGCGAGTGGGCGTCGGGTGGTTCGCGGCCGGTGTCGCGGTGACCGTCGCGCCCCTGTTCACCCGGAGAATCCGCGCCTTTCGCCTCGCCTGCCGCATCGAAGCTGTGATCGTGTTCCTGCTCAACGTGGTGTGCTTCATGGTCGTCGGCCTGCTGCTGTTGCCCGCGCTCGTTCCGCTGGTCGTCGCCGCCGCGAAGTCTCATCGAGCCGACACCGCGGCGACCCTGGCCTTGGTCACGGTGGCCGTTGCCTGCTTCAGCGCGGCGATTCTGGGCTGCGCATGACCGGCGTGATGCCGCTGCGCCGCCGGCTTGGTTTCACGGAGTTCGCGCCGGAGCCGGGTCCGGGCCGTCGCGCCGGGCCTCCGGGTGGCCGGCTACAAAACTTTGCAGCCGTCTAATGTGCTCTGAGCTGGCCTTTTGTGACCCACTCACAGAGATCACCTTAAGAAATCCTTAAGTGCTGATCGACCATGGGAGCGCTCCCGTATGGATGGCCGTAGCCAAAAACGGTCCCCCTTCGCGGAAGGCGCACTCCCAATGTACAGAGCACGCTTCAACAAGTCTTCCTCCAAGAACACGCGTCGCTGGCAGATCGGTGCGGTCGCGGGGGTCGCCGTGGCCATGGTCGGGGTCGGCCTGGGTGTGGCGTCGGCCGCGGAGTCGGTGCCGACCGTGAACTGCCCGACGCTGACCAACCTTCCCGCGGTGCCGGCTCAGGCCCAGGCCGAGGTGCAGCGCAACCTGGAACTGCTCAACACGCAGATCTCCGAGGCCAACAACCGCCTCCGTACGTCGGTGGGGCAGGGCGGCGCGAACTTCATCCAGAACGCCATCCTGGGCCCGCTGGCCGACAAGCGGTTCGCCACCATCAACCGCATCGAGACCGCGATCGGCCGTAACGCCGCCAAGCCGAACCTCAACGCCGAGGGTCTCAAGACCTGCACGCTCAACGAGGACGGCGGGAACTCGGCGCAGCAGCCGACCGACGTCCCGGCCGCGGGCGACAACGGCAACGCGGGCGGCGGCGAGAACGCCGGCGACGGCGGCAGCAACGCCGCCCTGCCGACCGTGAACTGCCCGCAGCTGACCAACCTGCCCGCCATCCCGGCCCAGGCCGCGGCCGAGGTGCAGCGCAACCTGGAACTGCTCAACACGCAGATCAGCGAGGCCAACGCCCGGATCGCGTCGACGGTCGGCCAGGGCGGCGCCAACTTCATCCAGAACGCCATCCTCGGCCCGCTGCAGAGCAAGCGGTTCGCCACGATCAACCGGATCGAGACGGCGATCGGCCGTAACGCCGCCAAGCCCGACCTGAACGCCGAGGGCCTGTCGGTGTGCTCGCTGAACCAGAACGGCGGGAACTCGGCCGAGCAGCCGACCGAGGTGCCGGCGGGCAACACCGGCGGTGGCAACGCGGGCAGTGGCAACGCGGGGGGCGGCAACAACGCGGCGGTCGCGACCGTGAACTGCCCGGCCGTCAACAACCTGCCGGCCATCCCGGCCCAGGCCGCGGCCGAGGTGCAGCGCAACCTGGAACTGCTCGACACCCAGATCGCCGAGGCCAACGCCCGGATCGCCTCGTCGGTCGGCCAGGGCGGCGCGAACTTCATCCAGAACGCCATCCTCGGCCCGCTGGCCGACAAGCGGTTCGCCACCATCAACCGGATCGAGACGGCGATCGGCCGCAACGCCGCCAAGCCCGACCTGAACGCCGAGGGCCTCAAGACCTGCACCCTCAACCAGTAACGACCACTGCACCACCGCAGACAGGCGCGCGCCCGGACCCCCACCCGGGCGCGCGTCATGCCGTACGGGAACAAACGCGGTTTCCCGTACGGCGGAGAGCTCGTCACCGCGTACAGGAAACCGCTCGTGAATTTGGCACGAGTCATGCGCGTCACGAGAGCGCATTCCTGTCACACGACCGGGGTAGCTTCGCGCCATGCCCGCCGATTCGCCGAACGCGAAGCCGCCGGAGCGCCCACACCCGTGGCGGGTGGAGGGTGCACCGTCCGGCAACCCTCCCGGTGGCCCGAAAGGGTCGCGCTCCACCTGGCTCCGCTTCGGCGGCATGCTGGTCGTCCTGCTCGCCCTCAACTGGATCATCTCGTCGTTCTTCCTGGCCCCGCCCGAGCGCGCCCCGGTGTCCTACACGTTCTTCCTCAGCCAGGTGCAGGCCGACAACGTCAGCGAGATCACCTCGACCGCCGACACCATCGAGGGCCAGTTCAAGAAGGAGACGGCCTACACGCCGACCGGCGAGACCAAGTCCGAGCAGGTCGAACGGTTCACCACCCAGCGGCCCTCGTTCGCCGAAGACAACCTGTTCGCGTCGCTGCAGGCCAACGACGTGCCGGTGAACGCCAACCCGCCCGACGCGGCGAGGCCGGTCTGGCAACAGCTGCTGATCGGGTTCGGCCCCACGATCCTGCTGGTCGCGCTGTTCATCTGGATCAGCCGCCGGATGGCGGGCGGCGCCGGGGGAGCGCTGGGCTCGTTCGGCCGCTCCCGCGCCAAGCTCTACCAACCAGAATCCGGCCCGCGTACGACGTTCGCCGACGTCGCCGGCATCGAAGAGGTCGAGAAGGAGGTCACCGAGATCGTCGACTTCCTGCGCGAGCCCGACAAGTACCGCAAACTCGGCGCCCAGATCCCCCACGGCGTGCTGCTGTCCGGCCCGCCCGGCACCGGCAAGACCCTGCTGGCCCGCGCGGTCGCCGGCGAGGCCAAAGTGCCGTTCTTCTCGATCTCGGCGTCCGAGTTCATCGAAGCGATCGTGGGTGTCGGCGCCAGCCGCGTCCGCGACCTGTTCGACCAGGCCAAGAAGGTCGCCCCGTCGATCATCTTCATCGACGAGCTCGACGCCATCGGCCGGGCCCGCGGCAGCGCGCAGTCCCTGGGCGGCAACGACGAACGCGAACAGACCCTCAACCAGATCCTCACCGAGATGGACGGCTTCACCGGCAGCGAAGGCGTAGTCGTGCTCGCCGCCACCAACCGCTCCGAAGTCCTCGACCCGGCCCTGCTGCGCCCCGGCCGCTTCGACCGCCGCGTCGTGGTGAGCCCGCCCGACCTGGCCGGCCGCCGCGCCATCCTGGCCGTGCACACACGCGGCGTCCCGCTCGCGTCCGGCGTCGACCTCGACGGCATCGCCGCCACCACCCCCGGCATGGTCGGCGCCGACCTGAAAAACCTGGTCAACGAGGCCGCCCTGCTGGCCGCCCGCCGCGGGCACACCCAGGTGGAAAACGCCGACTTCACCGACGCGCTGGAGAAAGTGGTGCTGGGCACCGTCCGGGGCATCATGCTGACGGCGGGCGAAAAGGAGCGGACCGCGTTCCACGAGTCCGGCCACGCCCTGCTCGGCATGCTGACCCCCGGCGCCGACCCCGTACGCAAGATCTCCATCATCCCCCGCGGCCAGGCCCTCGGCGTCACGTTCCAGAGCCCGTCCACCGACCGTTACGGCTACTCCGCGAAGTACTTGCGGGGCCGCATCATCGGCGCGCTGGGCGGCCGCGCCGCCGAAGAGGTCGTCTTCGGTGACATGACCACAGGCGCCGAGAGCGACCTCGACCAGGTCAGCAACATTGCCCGCCAGATGGTCGGCCGCTGGGGCATGTCCGAGGCGATCGGTCCAGTCACCGTCCTGCCACCCCCAGGCCGTGAGTCGCCTTTGGGTCTCGATGGGGTGGCGCCCGCCACCAAGGAGTTGATCGACGCCGAGGTCCGAAAGATCGTGGAAGCCTGTTACGCCGAGGCGTTGGAGCTGTTGCGCTCGCACAGGCCGCAGCTCGACAGCCTGGCCCGTCGTCTGCTCGAGACCGAGACCCTGGATGAGGCCGATGCGTATGCGGCTGCTGGTCTTGATCCGTCTGATGCTCCTGGGGCTGTGGCCCGGGGGGAGGCTCCTGGGTCCTTGCCTGCGCCGGGGATTCCTCATCCGGCTGCTGCTTCCTCTGATGGTGCTTCGGCTGTTCAAGCCTGAACTGCTTTGGGGTCGGGCGGCTTGCTTGCGCTTGGACGGTTGGGGGCCGGGGTGACCCCTCACGGCGGTAACCCATCTATTGCCATGAGGGGTCACCCCGGCCCCCAACCTTGCATGGGAATCAGTGACGGCCAGGACTTTGGTCGCCGACTGGTCCGTGCCGAGAAGGCTGAGGGACCCCCGTTGCGCCGGGTGGTCTGGCTCCGCGCCGGTCATTCCAGGGGATATTGCTTCCGCAGGCCGACGTGGGTGGGTGGCTGGTGTGACGGACCTCGCCGGTTGCGCACCGCTTCGCGGTAACCACGGGTCGGTCTTACAACCGAACTACCGACGGCAGGCGGGCGCCGGCCGAGCACGACCCGCTCACACGCCACCTACCGGTTCGGCGTCCCGGCGGCCGGCTTCGACTCTGCTCGCGCGGTGGTTTTGGCGGCGGGCTATAGCAGCCCGGATGGGGTCGTGCTGCCTAGCGGAAGGCGGCTGGTCTGAGGACAGCCAGCCTGGGATCGCGCCGCCAGAAGGTGCGGTGACGAACCAGACAGTTGGCGTCGGGCCTGTTTTTCTCCCCGCCCAGCCAGGGTTCACCTCGTTTCTGAATAGTGCCCTGCTTGGTTTGGGTGATCTCCTCGCGACGGCAGCCTCAGCTCATCGTGAGGAAGGGCAGGGTGCAACCGGGGTTTGGTTGCGCCCTGCCCTTCCTTGCGATTCGCTCTCGGCCGCCGCCGCGAGGAGACCACCCAAACCCACGCCGTCGTTGCTTCCTGCCTCGTCTTTGACCGAGCCTTTTCACCGATCTCCGAGCGATGGCCGGGGTTTGGGGCGGAGCCCCAAGGTCTTAGCTCTTGAGTTTCTTCGCAGCCCAGACGACTGTCATGGCCTCACGGGTCGCTCATCGGCGACGGTGGCGATCGGACTTCGCAGCCTCGGTGTGGTGCGTGGCGCGAGCCTGGTAGTGGTCGATCTTTGCAGCCTCGGGTTGGTGCGAGCCTCGTCGTAATCGGTCTCTGTAGCCTCGTAATGACCAATCATCGCCGCCCCCGTACGGCGTGAACTCTGACGACGACCCGCGACCACGCCCCCCAAACTCTCCAGCCCCCGACAGGATCTGCATGAGCGGCGACGAGCTTTCGTACCTCGTACGCACCTTCTTTGCAGCGTTCACCTCCGGTGACGGCTGCACCGAACGGCTGACCTCCCTCCCCGGCCTTTTCCTTCCCGAGGCGGTCATCATCAAGACCGGCGACGGGGACCCGGCGATCTACACGGTGGACAGCTTCCTGAAACCACGGCGGGATCTTCTGCTTGGCGGGGCACTCAGTGAGTTCCGGGAGTGGGAGACCGGCGGCCACACCGAGATGTTCGGTGATATCGCCCAGCACTTCTGCTCGTACGCGAAAGCCGGCGTGCTCGACGGAATCCCGTTCACCGGGCGTGGGATGAAGACGATGCAGTTTGTGCGTACGAAAACCGGCTGGCGCATCAGCTCTCTGGCCTGGCACGACGAAAACACCGCCACCCCGACGACCCCAATCACCGGGGCACCAGCTTGATGCCGAGCGCCGACACCGTGACGAAGCTGCTCAGCGGCTGTTCGTGATCCTTGGACGAGGCGGTCGCGCCCACCCGGCCCCTTGCTACCGGCTCCAGCCGCCAGAGCAGTTGCCCGGGTTCCTCCACTCGCGCCTTCGCTCCTATGCCGGTCAGCACGTGCTCGCCCTTGAACTCCAGCAGGGCGGTGGGATGCTGGGCCGCGACGGCGTTTGCCAGCCGGTCGATGCGTCGCTGGACCTGAAACACCCGGTGGTCGATGAGCAGCGTCGTCAGGATCGCGATCGACCACACGTCGATCGTGCAGGGTGACGGTATGAAATGGTCCTTCGAGCGGGCCGACCACGTGTTGGTCGCTTCGTTGTCGCCCGGGAAGGAGCCGGTTGCCAGGTTGCCGGCGCCCGGCGGCCAGTTCACCCGGAAACCGCCGCTGATCAGCGTGAAGTCGTCGGGCACCGCGGCGGAGACACGGGGATGGTTCGCCGGGGGGCTGGTCGCTTTCCGGTAGAGCAGGTTGCTCAGCAGCGCCGCCCGTGGCATGTCCGGGTGGTTGATCCGCATGCCGATCGCGAAGACTGTGAGGCGGTGCGGGTTCGGCACCCGGTGGTCCTTGGAGGACGCCAGCCAGGCCGTCCGGTTCTCGTTCGGGTAGGACGCGGTCAGCAGCGCTCCGTTGGGCACTTCCGCCGCCGTGGCGCCGCCGCCCACGACCACCATGTCCCGGTCCACCTCGGCCGCCAGATCGAAGAAGGCCGGCTTCGGCGGGTCGGGCGCCTGGTTCAGGAACACCGCGGTCGTCACGAGCCGGGAACTGTCCGTCTGCTCGAAAATCTTGGTCGCCATCGGTCTCCTCCTTCGCCGTCGGCTCACTTCCACAGTCGCAAGGTCAGGCCTTGATCAGCGTGTCGGTGTAGTGACAGCGAGCGGGTCTCCGTCGGCGGTCGAAGGGCACGGCCCTGCCTCGGGCGCGGTTTTGTCCTAGGGTGGGGTGATCGTCGATCGTGGGGGAGCGGCCATGCGGGACGAACTGCCGGCCGACAGTCATGTGCACAGCGAATGGTCGTGGGACACGCCGATCGGCGACATGGAAGCTACCTGTGCGCGGGCCGTTGAGCTGGGGGTGCCGGCGGTTGCCTTCACCGAACACCTTGACCACATCGTCTGGACGGCCGACCGGAGGACGCTTGAGGAAAGTCCGCATCTGGCCTCGTTTGCCGACGGCCTAGGACAGGTGACCGCACCACCGTTTGATGCGGTCGGCTATCTGGCGGCGATCGAGCGGTGCCGGCAGAGATTTCCGGATCTGCGCGTGCTCAGCGGGCTCGAGATCGGGGAGCCGCACCTGCATACCGAGGCCGTCGCGCGGGTTCTGAGCGCCGGGCGTTTCGATCGGGTTCTCGGGTCGATGCATGCGCTGCCGATTGCCGGCGAGTATTACGAGCCGCCGGGGATGTTCGAGCACTACGGGCGAGTGGAAGCGATACGCCGCTATCTCCTGGGGATCCCGGCTGTTGTCGCCGGTAGTGATGTCTTCGCCGTGTTCGCGCACATCGACTACCCGGTGCGGTTCTGGCCGGTTGATGCCGAGCCGTTCGACCCGTACGGATGGGAGGAGGAGTTCCGGCTCGCCCTGCGCGCTGTCGCCGATGGCGGGCGGGTGCTCGAAGTCAACTCGCAGGTGCCGTTGCATCCGGAGATCCTGCGGTGGTGGCGCGAAGAGGGTGGCGACGCGGTCTCGTTCGGCAGCGACGCTCACGACCCCACGACGCTGGCCGGCGGCTTCCGCGAGGTGGCCCACATGGTCGAGGCCCACGGGTTCCGCCCGGGCCGCGAGCCGCACGATTTCTGGACGCGCTGACGGGCCGAGCCCGCACGTCACCGGTCCCGGCCAGCCCTTGTTGCCGGCGGCCTCTGCGTATCAAGGCGGCGGTAGGCGGGAGGACGGCGGCGGGTCGGCCTGACGGCGGGAGCTTGGCGTCTGAGGTCATCGCGCGGTGGGCTGGTGAGTTGGGGCGGAAATAGCTGTGCGTGGCGATTGTTTGCCTGCGCTTCGGATGTCTGTCTCCGAGCGGGCTGTTGGCGCTGGATAGCGTGGGCGCCGACGAAGGGGGTGGACATGCCGGACACATTGCCGGGTGACAGCCACGTGCACAGTGAGTGGTCGTGGGACACGTCGGCCGGTGACATGGCCGGGACCTGTGCCCGGGCCGTGGAGATCGGGCTTCCGGCGGTTGCCTTCACCGAGCACCTGGACTTCAACCACTGGCTCGCCACCGCGGATTCGCTCGCCGTGAGCCCGCACTATGTGCCGTACACGGGGAATGATCTGGTGGTGCGGCCGCCGGTGTTCGACGCGGCGGCCTATCTCGCGGCGATCGAGGAATGCCGCGAACGCTTCCCCGGCCTGCGCATCCTCAGCGGGCTCGAGATCGGGGAACCGCACCTGAACCCGGCTGCCGTCGCCGAGGTGCTGAGTGCGGGCCCGTTCGATCGGGTGCTCGGGTCGCTGCACTGCCTGCCCGTGCCGAGCGGCCACACCAGCCCGCCGGTGCTGCTCGAGCAGATCAAGCCGGGCGAACTCGTCCGCCGCTATCTGGCCGAGGTTCCGTCGGTTGTCGCCGCGAGCGAGGCGTTCGCCGTGTTCGCACACATCGACTATGCGGTGCGTTTCTGGCCTGTCGACGCCGCGCCGTTCGAACCGGTCGACTTCGAGCCCGAGTTCCGGCACGCGCTGCGCGCCCTGGCCGAGGGCGGCCGCACGCTGGAGGTCAACACCCGCCTGCCGCTGCACCCGCAGATCGTGCGGTGGTGGCGTGAGGAGGGCGGCCGTACGGTCTCGTTCGGCAGCGACGCCCACACGCCGTCGGCCCTGGCCAAGGGATTCCGCGAAGCCACCCACATGGTCGAGGCCCACGGCTTCCGCCCCGGCCGCGAACCTCACGACTTCTGGACCATCTGACCGCAGGCGGCAGTCTCGGGGTGGCGGCGGAGGGCGGCCGCAGCCCGCTGGTGCCCCTCCAGGCAGTTGCGGGGTAGAGGATGGCCGCGCCGCGTGAGATAGGCGGCCCCGAAGGTGCTGCTCCGGAGCAGTTCAAGTTGTGCGGTCTGGTGGTGGTTCAGAGAGCTCCTCCGCCCGCAGGCTCTGGGCGCTGCGGGCGGTTCCGATGGGGAGAAGCCGCCGGGCGGGTCAGCTGTCCAGGCCGGCTACGGCCCAGAGGACGCCGCCGACGGTGAGGAGCACGTTGAGCACGGCCATGAACAGACCGACCAGGCCGACCACCCGGGCGGCGCCGCCCAGCGGGCGGGAACAGCGGGTCAGACCGGCCAGCCAGGCCGAGCAGGCGCCGAAGATGCCGGGGGCGCCCGACCAGAAGAAGACGATGCTCACCACTGAGAGGGCGCCGAACAGGATGGCGCCGACGCGGGCCCGTTCGGGGGTCTGCACCAGGCGCTGACCGAGGAGCACGGCCAGCACGAGCGCGCCCGTGCCGACGATGAGGATGTTCCGGATCGAGTCGACGGGGCCGTCGGTGGCCCACGGGTCGTGGTCGGTGAAGACGATCTCACCGACGAAGAAGGCGATCAGGCCGATCACGCAGATGCCGTAGACAGTGGAGATCAGAACCGGGGCGGTCGGGAGCGGGATCCTCCGGGCGCTCGCGGTGGGTGCGGACATGGCTACCTCCGAAATGGCCGGCGGTTCCGGCCGTCGGAGACACCGTCACGCCGGCGCTGTCCCGGGGGCGAGGCCTGGCGTTCCCGGGGTGTCCCGCGGTTTCCCGCCGTGTCCCGCAGCCTACCGGCGGTCGCCCCGGTGCCTCATGCTTCGAAGATGGCCCGCTCACAGGAAGCCGGTGTCAGCGTCGAGGTGCTGGCCGGTGGCGCCTGCTTCGTCGCGAGCTGTGGCGCGACGGCGATCTCGGCCATGATGCCGCAGGACCCGCCGGTTCTGGCCCTGCTGGTCGGCTGGCCCGTGTTCGCGCTGGCCGGGGCGGTTCTGCTCGACCAGCAGCCTGGCCGCCGGCCCGGGCGCGTGCTGATCGTGCTCTCGCTGATGCCGGTGGTCGATCTGGTGTGGGCGCTGATCCGGGCCCGCGGGGTGCCGACGGCGGGCGAACTGACCGACGCCGTAGCCACCCTGGCTCCGCTGCAGGCCGTCGCCGTCGGTCTCGCGCTGCCATGGTCGTTCCGAACCCCGCGCTTCCCCCGATGGTCCGCAGCCGTCGCGGCCCTGGCGATCGCCGGAGCGGCCGCGGCGGCCACAGCCAAAGCGATCACGACCAACGCGGTGGGCAGTGTGATCACGACCAACGCGGTGGGCAATGCGGCCACGGCCAACGCGGCCGGCACCATGGTCTCGGATAACGCGGCGGGCGACGCGATCCGGGGCAACGCGGCCTGGGTTCTGTCGGTCGTGGGGTGCGCGATCGTCTGGACACTGATCCTGGCGGCCGTCCGCTCAGACCCGAGAGCAGCCCGCCGCCGTACGGCGTGGGTCGTCATGAGCCTCGCGGCGAGCGCCGTCGTCCTGGCGGTGGCGTGGGCGGTCCCGAGCCCGGGCCTCGGCGCGTACGTCACCATGTCGGTCCTGGCGCTGATCGCCCTGATCACGCCCTGGTTGTCGCTCACCACGGACTTCCGCCCGCTCGACGAGCACCTGTTCGACCTGGGCCTGGCCGTCGCGGTCGTCACCACGGCGTCGCTGACCGGCCTGCTGGTCCGCGC
Organism: Paractinoplanes ovalisporus; assembly: GCF_016834655.1. Lineage (GTDB taxonomy): Bacteria > Actinomycetota > Actinomycetes > Mycobacteriales > Micromonosporaceae > Actinoplanes > Actinoplanes ovalisporus. Next base: position 79,069 of record NZ_JAENHP010000017.1, on the reverse strand, counting down.
GATCTCGGTCGTCCTGCACCTGCCCTCACCCGGCACGTCGGCCCTGTTCGCCAGCCTGACCACCGCCGCCATGGCCACCCCGGCCGCCCTGTGGATACGCCGCGCGGCTCTGTCCCGCCGGTACGGCAGCGGCCTGCTCGCACCGGCCGACTTCGCCGCGATCACCGCCGGCCTCCAAAGTCGCACCGACCCTCGCGAACTGCTGGACGAAGCGGCCCGGATGGTCGCGACGGCCAGCGGCGGTGGGCACGCCCGCATCGTGCTGACCCCGGACGACGCCGGCGGCGACGGGGATCCGCCTGCGGCCGGGCACTGGGTGCAGCACGCGCTCGTGGTCGGAGCCAACCGGGTGGGGGCCCTGGTCATCGAGTACCGCAGCGCCGAAGGTCCCGAGCCCCGGCAACGCGAAGTAGCGGCTCAGCTGTTGCCGACGGTGGCCCTGGTGGCCCGGGCCGTGGGCCTGGCCGTCGAGGCGGAACACGCTCGCCGCGACGTGGCCCGGGAGCGCGACGCGGAACGCCGGCGGGTGCTGGGAGATCTGCACGACGGGCTGGGGCCGATCCTGGCCGGAATGAGCATGCGGGTCCAGGCCGCCCTTCGCGCACGCCCGGGCGCGCGGGAGGAGGCGCTGCTCGAGGATCTGAGCCGGGGACTCGCTGAGAGCCGCACCGATCTCCGCCGGATCGTCGCCGGGATCACGCCGTCCACGCTGGACGACGGCGATCTCGCGACGGCCCTCGATCGGCTGGTCGAATCGTTCCAACGGGTCTCCGGCGGCCCGCGCCTGACGCTCGAGTTCGCGGTGGAACGGGAGCTTTCGCCGGCCGTGCAGGTGGCGGTCTACCGTTCGGTCGCCGAGGGCGTCACCAACGCCCTGCGGCACGCGGCCGCCTCCACCATCCGGGTCGACGTCCGGACCAATTCCCATTCCGTACGGGCGGAGGTCGCCGACGACGGCACCGGCGGCCCGATCGCCCCCGGTGTCGGCTTGTCCTCGCTGCGGCAGCGGGCCGGCGCTCTGGGCGGACAGCTACGGATCACCACCGCCGCACCCCACGGCACCCGCCTGTGGCTCGACCTGCCCGCCGAGGCCCACGACCCGACCGCGTCCGCCGCACAGGAGACGCCGGACACGCAGGACGCGCCCGACACGCAGGAGGCGCCGGGCGTGCGGGAGGCGGCAGGCACGCAGGAGTCGGCGTGCTTGAACGAGGTACCGGATATGCGGAAAGCGCCCGACATGCAGGACGCGGCGGCCATGCAGGATGCGGCGGGTAGGCAGGAAACGCCCGACACGCGGAAAGCGCCCGGCACGCCGGAGATGGTGGAACGAACGGGGACTCGCGGGAGGCCGGTCACCGGGGGAGCAGAGGTCGGCGTCCGCCGGGCCGGGACCGGACGGACGGGGGCGGATACGTGATCAGCGTGCTGGTGGTGGACGACCATCCGGTTGTGCTGACGGGGCTCAGCGCCCTCATCGACTCGGATCCGCAGCTGGAAGTCTTCGGCGTGGCTCGCAGCGCGGCCGCGGCCCTGGAAGCGACGGCCGACGGAGGGCCGGCGGTGGCGGTGCTCGATCTTCACCTGCCGGACGGGGACGGGATCGGGCTCGGGGTCCAGATCAAGCGGCGGTGGCCGGCCACGCGGGTTCTGCTGCTGACCATGCACGCGGACGACGCGACCGTGATCCGCAGCCTCACCAGCGGGCTGGACGGGTATCTGCTCAAGGACGCCGACCCGGAGGATGTGCTGGCGGCGGTCCACTCGGCGGCGGGCGGGTCGCTCGTGGTCGGGCGCAGCGTCAGCGCGGCGGTGATCGCGGCGGCGCGGGCGGCACCCCGTACGGACGCTCTGGGTCGTCTTGATGCCCGTGATCTGGAGATTCTCGAGCTGTTGGTGGACGGGCTGCCGGTCGGGCAGGTCGCGTCGCGGCTCTATCTGGCGCCCAAGACGGTGCGGAACCGGATCTCGGAGATGCTCGGCAAACTGGGCGTGGCCACCCGCGACGAGGCGATCAGCCTGGCTCGCGCGGCCGGCCTGCGAAAGAGCTGAACGCGAGCGTCGCAACCGGCCTGCGGAAGAGCTGAACGCGAGCGTCGCAACCGGTCTGCAGAAAGGCAAACGTGGGCGCCGCGACGATTGGCGGAGGGGTCGGCTGCGGAGCGTCGCGACGTGAGGGCGTTGGCGCAAGAGCCGAAGGCGGGGGTGTCGTGAGGGCGTTGGCGGAGGGGCCGAAGGCGGGCTGTCGTGAGGGCGTTGGCGGAGGGGCCGAACGCGGGCTGTCGCGAGGGCCTTGGCGGAGGGGCCGAACGCGGGCTGTCGCGAGGGCGTTGGCGCAAGAGCCGAACGCGGGCTGTCGCGAGGGCGTTGGCGGAGGGGCCGAACGCGGGATCTCGCGAGGGGGTTGACGGCAAGGCTGAACGCGGGGCGCCGCGACGGCCGGCGGCAAGACCGAAAGGGGGGCGCCGCGACGGGCGCCCCCTTCCGGTGTCGAGCGGTCAGTGGTGGCCGACCAGCTCCGGCTCGGGTGTGGGCGGCGTGACCACGGCCGACGCCGTGTGGCGGCCACGCGGGCGCATGAAGCGCGGCGCCCACCAGTTGGCCTTGCCCAGCAACGTCATCGCCGACGGCAGGACCACGGCCCGGATGATCGTGGCGTCGAGCAGGATGGCCGCGGCCAGGCCGATGCCCAGCTGCTTCATGTCGATCGTGGACAGCGTGGCGAAGATGGAGAACACCGCCACCATGACCAGAGCCGCGCTGCTGACCGTGCCGGCCGAGCCGGTGATGCCCTCGGCCACCGCCGCGCGGGTCGGCACGCCGCGCAGCACCGCCTCGCGGATCCGGGACACCACGAACACGTGGTAGTCCATCGACAGCCCGAACAGCACCACGAACAGGAACAGCGGCAGCCAGCTGACGATCGCGTCCATCGAGGTGAAGTTGAGCAGGTCGGGGGCCCAGCTGCCCTGGAAGACCAGCACCAGCAGCCCGTACGCGGCGCCGACCGAGAGCAGGTTCAACAGGATCGACGTCAACGCGACCACGATCGAGCGGAACGTCCACGCCATCATCAGGAACGTCAGCAGCAGCACGACCCCGGCCACGATCGGCAGCGTCTGCCAGATGTGCTTGGCGTAGTCCTCGTTGTTGGCCACGTCGCCACCGACCGCATAGGTGACGCCCGGAACCCCGTCGAGCGCGGCCGGCACGAGGTCGGAGCGCAGCCGGTGCAGCGAGTCGGCCGCCTGGTCACTGCGCGACGAGAACGGCGTCGCCACGTGCAGAACGGTGACCGTCTTGTCGGGGGAGACCTCGATGTCGGGCCCGCTCTGCTCGAGAGGCGCGAACAGAGGGTCGCCCTGGGTGCTCTCGGAGAGACGAGTCAGCGCGGAAGACACGGCGCCGGCGGATCCCGCGGGCGCGGTGACGGCGACCAGGTGGTTGGTGCCGTTGCTGGGATAGGAGGCGGTCAACCGGTCGTACGCCTGCATGGCCGGCGTGGTGCGCGGCAGATCCTCCGTACCCGGGAACTTGAGGTTCATGTTCAGCGCGGGCGCGGCCAAGGCCAGCAGCGCGAGCACGCTCACGATCAGGGTCGCCGCGGGCCAGCGCAGCGCCGGGTAGAGAATCGCCCGCCAGAAACGCGAACCCGAACCGGAGTTGCGGGCGGTCAGGCGCCACACGAACGGCACCCGCGGCCGGTCGACCCAGCGGCCCAGCTTGGCCAGGATCGCGGGCAGCACGGTCAGCGAGCCCAGCACGGCCACCGCGACCACGAGGATCGAGCCGACGGCGAGCGACGAGAACGTGGAGTCGCCGGCCAGGAACAGCCCGGCCATGGCGATGACGACGGCCGTGCCGCTGACCACCACGGCGTGCCCGGAGGTCTCGGCGGCGATCTCGACCGCGTCGACGTGCCCGCGGCCCTTGGCCCGTTCCTCGCGTTCCCGCCGTACGTAGAACAGCGAGTAGTCCACGCCGACGGCCATGCCGATCAGCAGGATGACGCTGGCCGTGACGTCGGTCGACGGGATCAGGTGGGAGGCCAGGGTGGACAGACCCATCGCGGCTGCCACCGACGACAACGCCAGCAGCACCGGCACTCCGGCCGCGATCAGCGCGCCGAAGACCAGGATCAGGATGGCCAGGGTGACCGGCAGGCTGAGCAGTTCGGCCCGCTTGAAGTCCTCGCCCAGGGTGTCGTCGAGGGCCTTGCCGATGGACGGCCCACCGACCTGTTCCACCCGCAGATCGGGGTGGGCCTGCTGCACCTCGGCGGTGGCCGCGCGCAACGGCTCGACCCGGTCCGAGGCCGACTCGGGGTCGCCGCTCATGGTGATCGGCACCAGCAGGGCCGAGCCGTCGTTGGCCGGGATGGGCTTGCCCACTTCGGCGACGCCGGTGACCGAGCTCAGCTTGGCGGTGGCGTCGGCGGCGGCCTTCTGCGCGGCCGCGGTGTCGAGCTTTCCCGTACGGGCGGTGATCAGCACATTGTCGACGGCCGGCTCGTCCGCGAACCCGCCCTCGTCGATCATCACGTACGCGCGTCCGGCCTCGCCGATCGCGTCGTCCTGAGCCGTCGCCTCCTTGAGGCCGGCCGCGTTGCCGCCCACGAAGCACACCGCCACGAAGACCACCCAGAGCGCGATCGCGCGCCACGGATGTTCGGCGCTCCACCGCGCCATGCGTACCGTCACCGGTCGCCTGCCCATTGTCAGCCCCCTCGAGAAACCTGTGTCGAAGCTGAAGTTATGGAGTGAGGGAGCTGGGTACATCGGGGCCTGACCCCGGTCGATCCCGGAGCCTGCGACACGCCGTGGACGGTCGGAAACACGACGCCACGCCGTGGAAAGACCTGCAAACCGGGCATACGGCTCAGGGTTTCCCCCGGGACTTCCCCGATTCGCAGGCCTTGATCGCCGGGGTTAGGTTGTCCACATGGGACAGCGAAAGAGGTCGATTCTCACCGCGATCGGTGCCTTCGCCGTCGTGCTTCTCGGGTCCGCGGGCCCGGCGAACGCGATTGCGAACGGTGACCCGGTCAAGCCGGGCCGATACGCCTTCTCGGTCAAGCTGACCATGACCGGAATCCCGACCGCCGACGGCGGCAAGCGCAACAGCGCGTGTTCCGGCGCGTTGATCGCACCCCAGTGGGTGATCACGGCCGGGCACTGCTTCCGCGACGAGAACGGTGTGCGGGTCGAGCGGCCCGTCGCCGACTCGACGATCGCGACGATCGGCCGCACCGATCTCACGGACACCACGCGGGGGCACGAGCTGGAGATCGTGGCCGTGCGCCAGTCCAGCACGGCCGACGTGTCGCTGGCCAAGCTCGCCGAGCCGGTGCGTGACGTCCGCCCGATCAAGGTCGGCCGGGCTGCGCCGGAGGCCGGGGACATCCTGCGGGTCACGGGTTACGGATCCACCACCAGTGTGAATCCGGCTCCGGTGACCTGGCTGCGTACAGGAAAGATGGAGGTGGTCGCGCTCAGCGACTCGGTGACCCAGGTCCGGGGCAACTCCCCGCAGGCCGACACCACACCCTGCCCGTACGACTCGGGCGGCCCGTTCTTCGTCGAACGGGGCAAGCGGCCGCCGGCGCTGGTCGCCGTGGTCAGCAACGGGCCGTCGTGCCCGCACGAGAGCATCGAGAACGCCGCCCGGGTGGACAACCTCGCCTCCTGGGTCTCCGAAGTCACACACTGACCCCTGTTCGCCGGGCCGGTTGCGGGGAAACCCGGAACCGGCCCTTTCGTATGCGGTGAACTGAGGAATGCCCGGTCGAAGAGCGGTGAACCGAGGGACGCCCGGTCGAACTGTGAGGACCGACACGGTCGGTTACCGACCAACCTGGTCCTATTCCGACTAGGGTGGTCCGCATGCCGCGCCCGACCAAGCAGCAGATCGACGACGAGATCCTGGAGACCGCCGCGACCCTTTTCGCGCGGCACGGCTTCAAGGAGACGTCGATTCAGCGCATCGCCGACGCGGTGGGCTATTCCAAGACCGGCCTGCTCCACCGCTATCCGACCAAGGAGGCGCTGCAGCAGGCGGTCGTCGACCGCGTCCTGCGCGACATCCGCGAGGTCGCCGACGGGGTGCGCGACCAACCGCCCGGCCCCGAGCGTGACCGGGCCGCCGTCACCGGCATCGCCCGCCTCGCCATGGAAGGCCGGGGCACGGTGTCGCTGCTGCTCAGCGGTCTCGCCAGCGAGCAGGAGAACGATCTCGGCTGCACCCTCGAGGCCATCGGTGAAGTGATCTTCGAGTGCTTCGCGGCCGACCCCGAGACCGATCCCGTCCGGGCGGCCCGCGTGATCGGCGCCCTGGGTGCGCTCGCCGTCGTCGGCGTCACGCTGCGCGAGAAACCCCTGGCCGTCACCCTCGACGACCTCGTCGACCTCAGCTACGACGCGCTAGGTCACGGGCGCGGTGCGGCGAAGTAGAAGCCGCGGCGAAGTGGAAACCGCGGCGAAGTGGAAACCGCGGCGAAGTGGAAACCGCGGCGAGGTGGAAACCGCGGCGAGGTGGAAACCGCGGCGAGGTAGAAGCCGCGACGACGGAGAAAGCCACAGCGAAGTAGGCGCAAGGCAAGGAACGGCAAGGCCCCTCCAAGTAAGGGACCTCGGTAAACGCAAGGCCCCTCCAAGCAAGGGAACAAGCACATGGCAACGTTGCTGCACCGACTCGGCCTGGGCGCCGTACGCCACAAGGCCCTGGTCATGATCGCCTGGCTGGTCGCCGTGGTCGCGCTCGGCGTCGGCGCCGGCACGCTCTCCGGCACGATGGTCAACACCTTCTCGATCCCGGGCCAGGAGTCGACCACCGCCCTCGACCTGATGGAGAAGCGGTTCGGTTCGGCCTCGGCCGGCGCCACCGCCCAGGTCGTGATGGAGGCCCCCGGCGGCGGCAGGATCACCGACCAGGCCACGGCCGGGCAGGTCGCCCAGGTCGTCGCCAAGCTGCAGAAGCTGCCGGGCGTGGTCTCGGCCACCAACCCGCTCGACCCGCAGGCGCCGACCGTCTCGCAGGACCAGAGCGCCGCTTACAGCACGGTCACCTACGACGTGAAGGCCGAGCAGATCACCCCCGAGCAGCGGGAGGCGCTGACCGCGGTGGTCGACGAGTCGAGCGGCGCCGCCCTGACCGTCGAGGCGCGCGGCGAGGCCACCCAGGAGTCGGGCGCCGACATCGGCGGCGCGGGCGAGATCCTCGGTGTGGTCGTGGCGCTGATCGTGCTCGCGGTCACCTACGGCTCGCTGGTGCTGGCCGGCATGAACCTGCTGACCGCGCTGATCGGCGTCGCCATCGGCGCGCTCGGCATCACCACGCTCAGCGGCTTCACCGACCTGCAGGCGACCACCCCGATCCTCGCGATCATGCTGGGCCTGGCCGTCGGCATCGACTACGCGCTGTTCATCGTCACCCGCTTCCGGCAGGAGCTGCGCCGCGGCCTGCCGGTGCCCGAGGCGGTCGCGCTCTCGGTCGGCACCGCCGGTTCGGCCGTGGTCACGGCCGGTCTGACCGTGGTCATCGCGCTGGCCGGCCTGTCCGTGGCCGGCATCCCGTTCCTGACCGAGATGGGTCTCGCCGCGGCCGCCACCATCGTCGTGGCCGTGCTGGTCGCGATCACGCTCGTGCCCGCCTTCCTGGGCGCGGTCGGCCTGCGGGCCCTGCCCAAGGCCGCCCGTCAGAACTCCACCGATTCCCCCGTACGGGACAGGGGGTTCTACCGCGGGTGGGCGCACATGGTCACCCACCAGCGCGTGCTCAGCCTGATCGTCGCGGTCGCCGCCCTCGCCGTGATCGCCATCCCGTTCTTCTCGATGCAGACCACGCTCATCCAGCGGGCCGCCGAGGGCAGCTCCCAGGCCAAGGCCGACGAGATCATCGCCGAGCGGTTCGGGCCGGGCTTCGCGGGGCCGCTGCTCGTGCTGGTCGACGGCACCGGCTCGCCCGCGTACGCGACGACCGTACGGGAAAAGATCTCCGCTCTTCCCGATGTTGCCTTCGTGGCCGAGCCCCAGCCCAACCAGGCCGGCAACGCCACCCTGATCTCGGTCATCCCGAAGTCGGGGCCGGAGGACACCGCCACCATCGACCTGGTGCACGCCATCCGTGACGACGTGGCCGACGGGCCGGACGCCGATGTCTACGTGACCGGGCAGACCGCGGTCAGCATCGACGTGTCGCAGAAGCTCGACGACGCCCTGCCGGTCTATCTGATCCTGGTCGTCGGCCTGGCCTTCGTGCTGCTCGTGCTGGTCTTCCGGTCGCTGCTGGTGCCGGTCGTCGGCGTGCTCGGCTTCCTGCTCACGATCGGCGCCGCGCTCGGCGCGACCACCGCCGTCTTCCAGTGGGGCTGGCTGGCCGGCGTGGTCAACGCCGAGACGACCGGGCCGCTGCTGAGCCTGGCTCCGATCATCATCGTCGGCATCCTGTTCGGCCTCGCGATGGACTACCAGGTCTTCCTGGTGTCGCGGATGCACGAGGCGCACGCCCACGGCGCCGACCCGCGTGCGGCGGTGACCACGGGCTTCCGGCAGGCGGCCCCGGTGGTCGTGGCGGCCGCGACGATCATGTTCGCGGTGTTCGCCGGCTTCGTGCCCGAGGGCAACGACACGATCAAGCCGATCGCGTTCGCCCTGGCCATCGGCATCCTGTTCGACGCCCTGGTGATCCGCATGGTCGCGGTGCCGGCGGCGATCGCGATGCTGGGCCGCTCGGCCTGGTGGCTGCCGCGCTGGCTGGCCTGGCTGCCGGCCGTGGACGTGGAGGGCGCCGCCCTGGAGCGGCAGGTCCCGGACGACGCGCGCGACATCGAGGAACACGCGCACGCCGCCTGAGGCGCACGCGGCGGCTCCGGGGCAGCCCCGGAGCCGCCGCGTGCGTTCGGGGCGCCGGGGTGCTGCAAGTGGCTTCCAGCCGTCCCCGGAGACGCCGCGAAACGGCCTCGAAAAGCCGTATGCCGGAAATATCCTCAAGCAGGTCGGCGAATCCCCCACGTAACGGGCGTCCGGCTTGCTGGAATTGAGGCATGTGGCCGGAACATGAAGAGGATTTGGGTGGGCTCCCGGGTGCCGAGGTCAGGTCGGCCCTGGAGACCTGGCGCTCCGGCCTGGTCGACCTGACCGGCACCAACCCCCTGCTCAACTTCGCCCGGGTCGCCTCGGGCGCCGTCGAGATCACCGGCCCGTCGCCCAAGGCGATCGTCAAGGTGCTGCAGGAGGGTGGCGGCTACAGCTTCCACTCCGACGACCCCGACGCCCCGGTGCACGTGCTGCGCACCGAGCTGGCCCTGGAGCAGCTGGGCGCGCTCCTGCACCACTTCTGGCGGCGGTCCCGCCAGGAGATGCTCGACCGGGGCGTCTCCCCGCTCTATCTGGGCCTGGGCATGCTGCACTGGTCGGACGACGACGGATCCCCGTACGAAAGCCCGATCCTGCTCGTCCCGGTCGAGATCGACCCGACCGGCCCGCGGCTGATCGCCCGCCCCGAGGACCCGATCGTCAACCCGGCCCTGGTCGTGCGCATGGCCGAGCTCGACATCGAAATCCCCGAGATCAACTCCCTGGCCGAGCTCGACGTCACCGTGCTCTGGGCCAAGGTCGACGTGGCCATCGGCGAGCGGCGCGGCTGGTACGCCGACGAGACGGTCACCCTCAGCTGCCTCAGCGTGCACCGCGAGGCCATGTACTACGACCTGTTCGAGAACGAGCCGCACATCGTCGAGCACCCGATCGTCCGTGCGCTCGCCACCCAGGACGCCGACCGCGCGTTCGCCTTCGAGCCGACCGCGGTCGAGCGGATCGACGTGGTCGCGCCGCCCGAGGACGTCCCGCTGATCCTCGACGCCGACGCCACCCAGCGCGTCGCGGTCGCCGCCGCCGTGGCCGGGCGCAGCTTCGTGCTCGACGGGCCGCCCGGCACCGGCAAGTCGCAGACGATCGCCAACATGGTGGGCGGGCTGCTGCACGCCGGCAAGCGGGTGCTGGTCGTCTCGGAGAAGGCGGCCGCGCTCGACACCGTGCAGCGCCGGCTCACCGAGGCCGGGCTCGGCAACTACCTGCTCGCGCTGCACAGCGACCTGACCGGGCGCCGCGAGGTGGCCGACGCGCTGGCCGCCGCGCTCGAGACCGACGCCGTGCCGCTGGCGACCATGGACCCGATCGACCGGCGCGCCGTCCGCGAGAGGCGGGAGAGGCTGACCTCGTACGCGGAAGCCTTGAACCGTGTCCGTCAGCCGCTCGGCCGCAGCCTGTTCGAGGTGCTCGGCATCTGTGCCCGCCTGCTCGACGTGCCGTCGGCCCCGGTCGCCGGGGTCAACCCGCACGACCTCACCGGCGAGGCCGTCCTGCGCATCCGCGACGCGGTGTCCCGGCTCGGGCGCGTACGCAGCGAGACCTACCTGTGGCGGGAGGCGATCGACCGCGAGCCCCTGGACGCCCGCCTGCGCCAGGCCATGACCTCGCTCGGCAAACTGGCCGAGACGGTGATCGCCAACTCGACCCTGGCCGACGCGTTCGACCTGCACGAGCCCTCCGGCGCCGCCCAGCTGGCCGCGCTCTCGGCGCACGCCGGCAAGCGCCCGGTGAAGGTCGAGGAGGACTGGCTGACGATCGACAGCATCCAGCCCGTGCAGAAGGCGGCCACCGACCTCACCCACCACCTGGCCGCCCTGCGCTACGGCGGCATCCCGTGGTCGGAGCTGCCCTCGGCCGACGACATGGCCGCCATCCCGGACCTGTCGCACCTGGTGCCCGAGGCGGTCGACCTCAAGCCGCTCAACGCCGCCCAGGCCGACCACCTGGCCAACAAGTTCGCCGAGGAGGCCGACCGGCTCGAGGGCCGCCAGGAGAGCCTGGACCGGGTCACCGCCCGGCTCGGCCTGCCCAACGTGGTGACGTTCAGCGACTCGGCCCGGGTGATCACGATCGCCGACCTGATCGAACGGGAGCACAAACCCGAGCCGGCCTGGTTCGAGACCGGCGGAATGCCGGCCGCCCACGCGGCGGTGCGCGCCCTGCGGCTGGCGATCGAGCGCGTACGGGAAACCGAGTCCCAGGCCCGTCAGCACTTCGACGAGACCGTGCTGGGTGAGCCGATCACCGAGGTCGCCGACCGGCTCACCCGCAACCGCGGCCCGCGCAAGCTGCTCCGGCCCTATCGGCGCGACAAGAAGCTGGCCGCCGAGGTCGCGCTGCCCGACGTCAAGCCGTCCGATGCGGTGGCCAACGTCGAGGACGCCGCCGCCTGGAAGAACGCGCTCGAGGACCTGGCCGCGGCCGAGGCCGAGCACGCCGCCATGCTCGGCAGCCACTGGAAGGGCCTGAACACCGACTTCCACGCCGTCCAGGAAGCGATGCACACCGCCGACGAGGTGATCCGCGAGGTGCCGGCCGACGCGCTGCCCGCCGTCACCGTGCACGTCTGCGCGCCCCGCCCCAACAGCGCGCTGCTGCGCATCGTGGGCGAGGCCCGCGACGAGTTCACCCGCTTCCGCACCACCCTGCGCCCGGCCCCGGCCCGCGCGCCGCGGCCCGAGCTGGGGGAGGGCGCGATCGCCGACGCCGTGTCGTGGCTGCGGGCCCACATCAAGCCGCTGCACGCCGCGGCCGAGATGATCCGGTCCTACAGCGTGCCCACCGGCCGCGACCTCACGCTGGCCGAGGCCATGGACATCGCCGAGCAGCGGCAGGCCGCGACCGACGCCGAGGCGGCGATCTGGGCCGAGGCCACCACCCACTCGGCGGTGCTGGGCACGGTCTACCGGGGCACCAAGACCGACGACGAGGCGATGAACGAGGTCGTCGCGTGGACGGCCCAGGCCCGGCGGCTGATGACCGGCGAGGACGCGGCCATGTCGCGCGAGCAGGCGCACGCCCTCATGGAGGCCCACCCGACCGAAGGACTGCCGGCGGCGGTGGCCGGCTGGGAGACCGCCCGGGGACAGGTGCTCGACGCGTTCGGCCCCGACCGGCACGGCGAGCTCAACGAGCGGCTGGGCGACTACGACAACGCCCGCGACCTGCTCGTCGAGCTGCTGCACGACCCCGAGGGCCAGCAGGAGTGGTTCCGGCACGAGGACGCGCGCCGGGTGCTGGTCGAGCACGGCCTGGCCGACGCGCTGGAGTTCTGCGCCGACGAGGAGACCCCGATCGACCAGGTCTGGCCGGTGCTCGAACGGGCGCTCTACCGGGGCTGGGCCGACGCGGTCATCGAGGAGGACCCGGGCCTGCAACCCGTCTCGGCCGAGGACCGCACCCACCTGGTCGAGGTCTACCGGCTGCTCGACCGTGAACTCACCTCGGCCGCCCTGGCCGACATCGTCTACGCCGTCGAGGCCCGCCGCCCGTCGGCCTCGGCCAGCGGCGAACCCGGGGTGATCCGGCGCGAGGGCAACAAACAGTCCGGCCACCTGCCCGTGCAGGAACTTCTGGCCCAGGCCCGGCACGCGGTGCAGGGCCTCAAGCCGTGCCTGCTGATGTCCCCGCTCGCGGTGAGCCGCTACCTGCCGCCCGAGATGGAATTCGACATGGTCATCATCGACGAGGCGTCGCAGGTGACCACGGCCGACGCGATCAACTGCGTCTACCGCGGCGACGCGCTGGTGGTCTCGGGCGACGAGCGGCAGCTGCCGCCCACGTCCTACTACGACCGGGTCGAGGACGACGTCACCGACCTCCCGTCCATCCTCGAGCTGGCCCGCGACACGTTCCCGGTGCTGCACCTGGGCTGGCACCACCGCAGCCGGCACGAGGCGCTGTTCGCGTTCGCCAACCTCGCCTACTACCACGGCCGGCTGGTCGGGCTGACCCGCTGCTATCCGCAGGAACCCGACCACGGCGTCGAGATGTTCGTGGTCGACGGCGTCTACCGGCGGCAGACCACGTCGGACAACCCGATCGAGGCCGACGCGGTGGCCGAGCGGGTGCTGCACCACTACGCGACCCGTCCCGAGAAGTCGCTCGGCGTGGTGACGCTGTCGGTGGCGCAGGCCGACGCGGTCGACGAGGCCGTGCGGCGGGCGGTCGCCGAGCGGCCCGACCTCGAGCACTTCCTGGAGGACAACGACCGGCTCTCCGGCTTCTTCTGCAAGAGCCTGGAAGCCGTCCAGGGCGACGTGCGCGACGTGATCATCCTGTCGATCGGGTACGGCTACGACGAGAACGACAAGATCAGTACGAACTTCGGGTCGCTCAACCGCCCGATGGGCTGGCGCCGCCTCAACGTGGCGATCACCCGGGCCCGCGAGCGCGTCGAGGTGGTCGCCTCGATCCGGGCCGGTGACGTGCCCGACATGGGCAACGAGAGCGTGCGGCACCTCAAGGCCTACCTCGAGTACGCCGAGCGGGCCGCCGCCACCCTGGGCCGCGAAGCCTCCGACCGCCAGGACGCGACGCCCTTCGAGGACGCCGTGCTCAGCTCCCTGACCGAGTGGGGTTACACCGTACGGCGGAGGGTCGGCGCCGCCGGGCACTGGATCGACCTGGCCGTGCTGCATCCCGACCAGGACGACGACGTGTTCGCCATCGGCATCGAGTTCGACGGCCCGGAATACCAGTCCATCCCGTCCTCGCGCGACCGCGACCGGCTGCGCGACGAGGAACTGCGGGCCCTGGGCTGGCACATGCACCGGATCTGGTCGGTGGCCTGGTATCAGAACCCGGCCGAGGAGCAGAACCGGCTGCGCGCCGCGATCGACCGGGCCCTGGCCGACCCGGTCGGTGTCGACCAGTTGTCCGTCCCGGAATGGCCCCCGTACCGGGCCATCTCCGGCGAGATCCTGCCCGCGGAGACGCCGGTGACCCGATCAGGTGACGCCCTTTAGAAGGTAATCGCCGGTATTTGCGCATGGTGATCTCTTCGCGGGGTAGCCGTCGCCGGTCATGGAGAGCAATCGTTGGCCGGTCATGCGCGGACGTCATGCCCCCGGCCGTCACGAAACCCGCGACATCAGCGGCGCCGTCGCCGTAACGGCGGACGCGGAAGGCGCCGTCACGGTCGTCACCGTGCGCGGCGCCTGGGGCAGCCCCCTGCGCCGTGACACCTTCACGGCCGTGAAGAAAGCACTCAGCGAACACCCGGCGGCCATGGTCATGGACCTGTTCGAGGTGATCGACACCGGTGCCGCGAGCGCCTCGACCTGGCTGACCGTGTCCAAGGTGGGCGCCTCGATGCAGCCTCGCGTACGGGTCGCCGCCTGCCTGCCCCGCCGTACCGCCCTCAACCAGCGGCTCGACCGGCTGGGCTCGTCGCGTTTCCTGCCGACCTTCGACGACCTCGGGCGGGCCCGGGCGGCCGTGATGGCCGGAGGCCCGGTCACCGACCGGCTGCGGCTCGACCTGCCACCGCACCCGGACAGCCCCGCGCTCGCCCGCAACCTGGTCAGCGAGGCGTGCGCGGCGTGGGGACTGCCCGAGGTGCTCTACCCGGCCCGGCTCGTGATGAGCGAACTGGCGGCCAACGCGATCGAACACGCCGCGACGCCGTTCTGCGCGGTCGTGGCGCGCCGAGGCGCCGGCGTGCACCTGATCGTCAGCGACCACGAGCCGCGCATGCCCTACCTGGTCGACCCGCCCCACGACCCGCCCGGCAACCTGTGGGACCTCCGCGGCCAAGGCCTCCGCACCGTCCAGGCGGCCTCCACGGCCTGGGGCGCGCTACCCACCCGCGACGGCAAGATGGTCTGGGCCACCGTCCGCCCTTGACCCGCCCGCGCGTTGGTTCTGAGGCGCCCAGGCCCGGACACGACGTGGGCCACGCCGCTCAGCAGCGTGGCCCAGATCAGAACGTCAGCGTGGCCTCAGCGGCCCACTGTGGCCTTCTCGGCCTCCGCCTTCTCGGTGGCGGCCTTCTCAGCCTCGGCCGGATGCTTCTCGCTCGGCACCTCGGTCGAGCCCAGCGCCTCGGCCTCCTCGGCCTCACGCACCCTGCGGAACGGGTCGCCGTAATCCTTCATGGCCCGCCGCGCGAACGCCTGCTGCTCGGTCGCCACCCGCTCCGACCGCCCGCGGCCGATGAAGCTGACCGCCCAGTGCAGCACCGTCGTGAACCGGTTCTTGAAGCCGACCAGGTAGACCACGTGCACCGCCAGCCACATGAGCCAGGCGAAGAAGCCCGACAGCCGCAACTTGCCCACACTCGCCACGGCCGAGAACCGCGAGATCGTGGCCATGCTGCCCTTGTCGAAGTATTTGAACTTGTCGGGCGCCGGCTTGTTGCGCAGACGACGCTTGATGACGTCGGCCGCGTAACGCCCACCCTGGATCGCCACCTGCGCCACACCCGGCAACGGACGGCCGTCGTCACCCGGCAGGTGCATCATGTCGCCCAGCACGAAGATCTCCGGGTGCCCCGGAACCGTCAGGTCGGGCTGCACCATGACCCGCCCCGCGCGGTCGGTCTCGGCCCCCGCCGACTCGGCCAGCTGCCGGGCCAGCGGCGGCGCCTGCACACCGGCCGCCCACACCTTGGTCATCGACGGGATGCGCTGGTGACCACGCTCCGACTCGACCTCGATACCGGTCAGGTCGACGTCCACCACCTTCGTGTTCAGCTCGACCTCGACCCCCATCAGGTGCAGCTGACGCAGCGCCCGGGTCGAAAGGTGATCACCGAACGTGTTCAGCACCGCGCCGACCGCGTCGATCAGGATGATCCGCGCCTTGCGGGGGTCGATGTGCTTGTACTGCCCGACCAGGTTGCGGTGGGCCAGCTCGGCGATCTGACCGGCCATCTCCACACCCGTCGGACCAGCCCCGACCACCACGAAAGTCAGCCAGCGCTCCTGGGCCTCCGGGTCGGTCTGCAGATCAGCGATCTCAAACGCGCCGAACACCTTGGCCCGCAACTCCAGCGCGTCGTCGATGCTCTTCATACCCGGCGCGTAGTCGTTGAAGTGGTCGTTGCCGAAATACGACTGCGACGCGCCCGCGGCCACGATCAGCGAGTCGTACTCCACCGTGTAGTCGATGCCCGGCCCCGCCACCGAGATGAGCTTGCGCTCGGTGTCGATATCTTTGGCCCAGCCGAGCTTGACGTCGACGTTGTCCTGCCCCTTCAACACCTCACGGATAGGAGGGGCAATCTCGCCTTCAGAGAGCACGCCCGTCGCAACTTGGTAGAGAAGAGGCTGAAACAGGTGGTAAGCCGTGCCGTTGATGAGTGTGATGTCGACGTTCGCGTTCCGAAGGGCCCTGATCGCGAACAGACCCCCGAAGCCGGCGCCGATAACTGCCACCCGATGCCGCTGCATTACCACTCCCTCGGTGCTCGGTGTCTCACTTAGTAGAGCACCCTGACCAGGCCGATTATGCCGTGAGTATCAACACTGTGGAGGCCCTGCGCACTTCACGCACGGGCCTCTCGAAGATCTGTTTTCCCAGCCCGGCCGGGGGAAAACCCGGTTTCCGCCATCATGCCGGACGTGGCCCGTCTACCGTGAGTGTTTGGTGGGGTAGATCGGCTCACACCGCTCCGCAACGGCTCGCTGCCTCCGCCTGCCGCGCAGCCCAGGCCAACCCGGGTGGCGGCTGGTGTGACGGACCTCGCCGTTGCCACATAGCTCTACTGGTTTGGGTGATCTCCGCGCGACGGCAGCCTCGGCTCATCGTGAGGAAGGGCTGGGCGCAACCGGGGTTTGGTTGCGCCCAGCCCTTCCTTGCGATTCGCTCTGGCCGCCGTCGCGCGGAGATCACCCAAACCCACTGCTCCACCCCTTGTTCTTGACTTGGCCCTTAACCGATCTCCGACGACGCGCCGGGGTCTGGGGCAGCGCCCCAGGGTCCTCGCTCTTCCACCCAACGTAGGTAAGTAATCGCTTCGGTAGAGGTGGAAAACGGCGCGGTAGTGGGCGCGGTCCCCGTCAGCGAGCTGCGACGCCGCCGGTGCTTCTGAAGGGAAATTCTCTACTGCCGGGTAAGCGTCAGGGTGCCTTTGCGTCCGCGGGAGTTGAAGTAGCGGCCCCGCATCTCGCCGCTGGCGGTGTCGATCACGACCTCGGCGGTGCCTTCCTGGTCGTTCATGTCGGGGTCGGCTATGCCGGGCTGGACGGCGTTGCGGTAGGTGTAGGTGAGTCGTGCGTGCAGGTGTCCTTCGGTGCTGAGGTTCGCGGCGATGGAGTAGGAGCTGGACGTTCGGGTGCCGAGGACCTCGAACCGGATGGTGATGTTGGTCCAGCTCTGGTCGATGCAGATCTTGATAGGCAGCATCGTGTTGTTGTACGAGGAGACGAGTTGCCCTTCGTAGACACCCTCGACGACCGGAGTCTTGATGAAGCCGAGCCGGCGGAGCCAGATCCAGCGCCACGCTGTGGAGTCGATCAGCCGGTAGAGCAGGCCGTACGCCGCGGCGACAGTAGGTGCGCTGAAGAGCCAGCCGGGTCCGATGTCGAGTGCGTCAGTGACAGAGTCCGCGGCGATCGCGGTCAGAACCGCGATCAGGGCGATGATGCCGTAGGCGGAGATCCGGCTGTCGGTGCTGCTGTAGAGGTGCACAGCTAGAGGGTCCGCCAGAGCGCGGCAAGGATCTGGGAAGCGGTGGCAGCGTCGTGGTGACCGGGGTCGTTGACGAACAGCCGGTGGACCTCGTCTCCTGACTTGAAGGTGTTGGTCAGGTCGACGATCGACAGGTTGTTCAGCCAGGCGAGGACGGCGGAGAGCCGCGCGGAGTCGTCGGTGAGGAAGTATGTGTCGGGGACGTTGTAGGTCATGCACTCCAGCAGGTAGCCGGGGGCGATTCCGTCGGCGAGCAGACCGGTCGCGACCGCCCGTTTGCGGAGGTTCTTGATCTGACGGACGGTCGGCTTGTAGCGCTCGGAGCAGCGCTTGTTCTTGTCCCTGCCGTTCTTGATGTGCTCCTTCGGGTAGTTCACGACCCGGGGACCGTGCAGCGGGTCGATGGCGACACCCTCGATCCAGGTGGGCTGCCCGTAGGCCGGATACGAGGTGTAGAGCCGGTGCTGAAGCGTCGGAACCACGTCGGCGTCGACGTATCCAGCGGTCCTGTCGACACGCAGGCACTTGTTCTTCGGATGCACTCGGTCGGTGCCGTAGTAGTCGATCAATGCCTGGTGGACCAGCGTTCGGAAGCGGCCGGCGCTCGTTGTGCCAGCTCGTCGACCCCGCTGTTGGCGGTCCTGGTCGGCCGGCAGCAGGCGACTGACGTCGGGGTACATGGTGGACGTAAGCATCACGACCACGTCGACGTCGGAGTCACCCCGCGTGTTGGTCGCGTTCGCGTACGACCCCTGCAGGAAGACCTCCCATCGGAGGTTGCGTAGGGCCGTGGAACGGTCCAGGGCAGCCTTGACCGATGTATAGGTGTTCTGGGCCGCGTCCTGCGTGCCCGGGGTGGTCCAGTTGCGCCGCTCGGCGTCGGTCGTCGTCACGTGCTCCCCCTCGGTCTTCGAGCACAGGGTAGGAGGCCCCTCTGACAGAAACCCCCACCGAACTCGGCAGCATCCCTCCGTCGAGGTCATGCAGAGCACCGGACGGCAGCCGAAGGGCCTCGAAGTCCGCCACTGCGGATGGCGGCGAAGCGGCCGTGTCGACAAGGTTGACGGTGCCAGGCGAGCTCGCGATGCTTCCGGGACCTTTCTCGCGTCCTCGATGGGATCGGTGATGAAGTCGATCCGCGGGACGTCACGGGACCGGACGGCCAGGCCCGGCTTGGACCTGGCCGCAAGCAGTCTGCGGCTCTCCGACGTGGCGTTGA
The DNA here is from genome assembly GCF_016834655.1 of Paractinoplanes ovalisporus. GTDB lineage: Bacteria > Actinomycetota > Actinomycetes > Mycobacteriales > Micromonosporaceae > Actinoplanes > Actinoplanes ovalisporus. The sequence continues at coordinate 60,349 of NZ_JAENHP010000017.1, read as the reverse complement.
ACGGTGTCGGCTCGAGACTCAAAGTTCCCGCCGCCTACCTGCGCTGCATGGCGCGCCAGGACACGCCCTTCGCGGACGGCAACAGCTCGCGGGGACGACCGCCGCTTCCGCGTGCGCTGTCCGCGTGACAACGTCGGCCACGACGAGAGCCCGCCCGGGCGTTCCTGTACGCCGGAATGCCGAGCAGAGTAGACCCGCTGTGAGCCGCTCGGTTGGCGAACGGCAATCCGTTGCGGTCCCTGCCCCACCCGTCTCGCGTCGGCGGCGGCAAGAAACGGCTGTTATGTCAGCACAGTAGGCCACTAATCTGACGAAGCTGAGTTAATTGGTCGCAGGAGAAAGAAGATGTTCGAAGTCAAGCTTGGTGGTTATGAACAGGACGATCCGGAGGATCCGTTTCTCATCGGTGCGCCGATGTGGGATCTGCCGCAGATCGTTGGACCGCTCATCAAGGATCGCCGAGAGGACATGCAGGTCTACTCGGTCTTGAAGGCGATGTCGGTGGCGGGGTTCGCTCGGAACCCGCTGACGGTCGAGGTAGGTCAAGATCCTCCGGATCGGTGGTTGGTGCACGCCGACCGGCGATGGGCCGCCGAGTTGACGGAGTTGACCATCCAAGACGTGCGCCAGACGGTGGCACCGCCCCGGATGTTCGCTCGCACACTTTCGGCGCGCCTCAACGCCGAACTCGACCGCTACGCCCATCTACGTGATCGACTCGTGCTTCTTTCTTGCGATGAAGGCGCCATCCCACGCCGGCCCGCCGCCCTGCTCGACGAGATCGCTCAGCTGCTCACCACCGACATCGGGTTCGTCGGCGAGGGCATCGACCTCAGCTCCGGGCCGCCGGAGACGCTGCCGATGGACCGAGGCTTTCATGGCGATCACGGGCCGTTCTCGATCACCGTTCAGCAGGGCGTCGCCGACGGCGCGGTGGTGGTGTCGGCGTCGACTCCAACGAACATCAAACGATCAGAAGCGATCGCGGCGCTGGTAGCACGGGTGCTCGACAAGGATGTGCCGTCGAACGAGGTATTGCTTGTCACCTGCGGCGCCCCTGATCCACAGGGCTACGTCTGTTCAGTGGACAGCTCGATTTTCCAGCTATTGCGTGATAGCCATCTGGCGGGCGTCAACATCCTGGAAGGCATGGTGCCGTTGCAGCACCTGCAGTCCGTAGTCCTGCACATGTGGAATACGGATCAGCTTGTGATCTTTGGCGCGAACGAGGATCTACCGTGGAAGCCAGTTCAACGTGAGACTGCTTGAGCATGCAGCAGCGGCGAGCGGGACCAGAGAGCCTGCTTGCTACGCACCGGTTCGGGGCTCTCGCTTGGCGAGTGGGCTCGCCTGCTTCCACAATTTAGCGCCGAGGCTGCCTTTTCGGTGAACAGTTTCAACAGCCCGTTCGGGCCGGTCAGCTCGAGCCCGCGTTCCCGAGCCTCGGCCACCATCGCCGCTGCCGCAGCCTGCTCAGGCGACAGCGCGCGCCCTTTCGGGGCGGGTTCTTACGCGGACTTTAGATTTCTGCGGTCATTACTCACAGTGCCCATCCCGCCGGATCGAAATCCAGCGAATCGGGCCAGAAGTACCGTTCGTGGAACAGTCTTGGTGGTAGGCGCGGCCAGAGTGGGGCAGTGCTGTGGTGGGGGACAGGCCCGGGGCTGGGGTCGTTGCGGCTGAGACGGGGAAGGGGCGGGTGAGTCGGCCAGGGTGGGGTGGAGCCTGATCAGCGGGCCACAAAGGAGGGCGGGTCCAGCGTGAGGGCACGCACGCTAGACCCGCGCTAGGGAAAGGGGAAGGGGTTAGGGGGTCCAGCGGATGTTCGGGTTCACGCGGCCCGTCCAATCAAAGACGGCCATGTTGTCCCAGCCATCCCCCGTACCGTTGATGTTTGCCGGGTCCCAGCCGTTGCCCTTGATGGCATACCAGGTCGGCTCCCAATAGAAGACGCCCACGGCCCCCGCATTGCGGGCCGTATTCTGCACCCACGTGAACTGCTGGGCCTGCCCCGCCCACGTGGCTGGGATGTTGTCGCAGAGGACCGTCCCCGGGATCGAATTGGGCTCACTGTCGGCGTCGGCCGTTGTGAACTGGTACGCCGTCTCCGCGATCACCACCGGCTTGCCGTAGCGGGTGCGGGCGTCGGTGATGACGTTGTAGAGGTTGGCCAGCGTGCCGTGCCACATGCAGTAGTAGGAAAGCGCGGTCACATCCCACGGCACCCCCTGCGACTTGATCCCGTCGTAGAACCAGCGCATGTTGGCCATGCTGTCGGCGTCGGCCACGTGGATCCAGACCTGGGTGGCGCTGTTGCAGGCCTTCACCGCGTTGTAGCCCTGCTTCAACAGCGAGGCCAGCGGCGCGAAGTTGTTGTTGACGACCTGACCACGGGGCCACAGCATGCCCACGTTGATCTCGTTGCCGACCTGGACGCTGTCGGGCGTGGTGCCTTGAGCTTTGAGGGCGGTGCAGACGTCGTACGTGTAGTTGTAGACGTCGGTACCGAGCTGGCTGATCGAGTGTGACGACCACGCCGCGGGCGTGAACTGCTTGCCGGGGTCGGCCCACGTGTCGGAGTAGTGGAAGTCGATCAGCAGCTTCAGACCCTTGGCCTTGATCGCCTTGGCCTGCTGCAGGACCTTGGCCTTGTTGTTGTAGCCACTGGCCGGGTTGTTCCAGATGCGCAGCCGGGCGTAGTTGACGCCGGCCGACTTGAGGATGTCGTAGGGGTCGGCCTGGCCTCCGGAGGCGTTGTAGTACTTGCCGCCGAGGTCGAGCGTGCGCTGCAGCGACGACACGTCGGCGCCGCGCATGGTCAGCGTGTTGGCGGCGTGGGCGGGGGTGGCTGCCGCGGCGAGGGCCAGAACGGTGGCGATCACAGCGGCGGCGACACGGGACGGTTTCAAAGCGCGCTCCTTCACGGACGAAGGGGGACGAAACCGGCGTCGGTGGAGACGCCGATCTGGAGCCGTGGAGCGGTGCCCGGGCGGGGAAAGCCCAAGCGGTGCCCGGGCGGGGAAAGCCCAAGCGGTGGAGCGGTGCCCGAACGGGAAGCCCAGGCGGGCCGGAGCGGGGAAGGCTCAGGCCGGGGAGGACGCGCGCACGACCAGGGTCGTGGGCACGGTGATGGAGAGAGGGGTCCGACCGGCGATCACATCGGTGAGCAGGCGGACCATTTCCTCGCTGACCCGGTCCAGGGGATGGCGGACCGTCGTCAGCGGGGGCTCGGTGGTGGCGGCCAGCCCGGAGTCGTCGAAGCCGACCACCCGGACCTCGCCGGGGACGTCGCGGCCGGCCTCGCGCAGCACCCGCAGGGCGCCGGCGGCCATGGCGTCGGACGCGGCGAACACCGCGTCGAGGTCGGGGGACTGGTCGAGCAGCGTCCGCATCGCCGCCGCGCCCGACTCGCGGCTCCAGTCGCCGTGCACGATGCGCCCGGGTTCGATGGTCAGACCGTGGGCGATCAGCGCGTCGTGGTAACCCTGCAAGCGGTCGACGCCGCCGGCCGTGTCCTGCGGGCCGGTGATCGTGGCGATCCGCTGGCAGCCGGCCGCGATCAGGTGCTCGACCGCCGAACGGCCGCCGTTGCGGTCGTCGGCCATCACCGAGCTGATCACCTGTTCGTAGCCGAGGACCCGGCCGCACGCCACGATCGGCACTTCGGCCCGCACGAGCTGGCTGAGCAGCGGGTCACCGGAGTGCGGGGACACCAGCAACACGCCGTCGACGTGGCCACCGGAGAGGTAGGCGACCGTACGGGTGCGCTCCTCGGGGGTCGAGGCGATCATCAGAATCAGCGTCAGCTCACGGTCGGACAGCGCCTGGGCCACCCCGCGCAGCAGCACGGAGAAGTTCGGGTCTTCGAACAGCAGGTGCTGCGGCTCGGTGAGCAGGAAGGCGATCGACCCCGACTTGCCGGTGGCGAGCGAGCGGGCGTGCGGGTTCGCCGTGTATCCCGTACGGGAAATGGCCTCGCGGACGCTGCGGACGGCCTCGGGACTCACCCACTCGCGGCCGTTGAGGACGCGGGAGACGGTGGCGTAGGAGACCCCGGCCTCGCGCGCGACGTCGCGGATGGTGGGCCGCTTGCGCCCAGGTCCGGACGGGGTTGGCACGGTGGGGATCATAGCTGTCATCAGGCTTTCACCGCGCCCGCGCCGAGGTCGACCCGCCAATAGCGCTGCAGGGTCAGGAACAACACGACGAGCGGGATGATCGACAGGAACGCGCCGGTGACGACCGAGGTGTACATGGCGGGCTGGGTGGCGCCCTGGTTGAGCAGTCCGCTGAGCCCGACCGTGACCGGGAACAGCTTGTCGTCGCCGAGCATGATGAACGGCAGCATGTAGTTGTTCCAGATCGCCACGAACTGGAACAGGAACACGGTCACCAGGCCCGAGCGCATCATCGGCAGCGCGACCCGGACGAAGGCGCGCCAGTCGTTCGCGCCGTCCATCCGGGCCGCCTCCAGGACCTCGTTGGGCACGGTGGCAGCGGCGAAGATCCGGCACAGATAGATCCCGTACGGGGAAATGAAGCTCGGCAGGAGCACGGCCCAGTAGGTGTTGGTCATCCCCACCTTGGCCAGCAGCAGGTATTGCGGCACGGCCAGGATCACCGCCGGAACCAGCACGCCCGCCAGCACCAGGTTGAAGACGAGCGACTTGCCGCGGAACGTGTACTTGGCCAGGGCGAAGCCGGCCATCGCGCTGACCAGCGTCGACACCGCGGCGCCGCCCCCGGCGAAGACGGCCGAGTTGACCATCCAGCGCCAGTAGAGCCCGTCGCGATAGCTGCTCAGGAACGCGATGTTGTCGAACAGGTGGGTGCTGGGCATGAACGTGAACGTGTTGAACAGCTCGCTCGCGCTCTTGGTCGAGGCGACGAGGACCCAGAGGACCGGCAGGAGGCAGTACGCGGCCCCGAGCAGCAACAGCACGGTGGCGGTGGGGCTGGTCCGTCGGAAGGCCGCGGGTTTCGGAGCCGGCCGGGCGGCGACCGGAACCGGCGCGATGTCAACCGCCATGATCAGTTCTCCTGACTGAAGGCCCGCGAGCCCACGAGCTTGAGGAACCCGTAGGAGATGACGAACGTGGCGGCCGCGATGATCACCGAGGTGGCCGCCGCGGAGTAGATGTCGTTGCGCACGAACGCGTCCCGGTAGACCTTCATCAGCGGGGTCCAGGTGGTCGAGATGGTGTTGCTGAGCGGCCGCAGCGTCATCGGTTCGGCGAAGACCTGCAGCGTGGCGATGAGCGAGAACAGGAACGTCATGACCAGCGACGGCCCGATCACCGGGATCTTGATGCGCAGCGCGATCTGGATGTCCGAGGCGCCGTCGATGCGGGCCGCCTCGAACAGGTCGGTCGGGATGGCCCGCAGCGCGGTGTAGAGCACGATCATGTTGAAGCCGGTGCCGCCCCAGACCGCGATGTTGGCGACCGCGTAGAGCACCCAGGAGGAACTGAGCGCGTCCGGCGCCGTGATGCCGACGCGGTCCAGCACGTCGACGATCGGGCTCACCCGCGGCAGGTAGAGAAAGCCCCACAGGAGCGAGGCGATCACGGCCGGGACGGCGTACGGAAGGAAGATCGAGGTTCTCGCGAACGTGCCCACCCGGGTCCGTCCGGCGTCGAGCAGCAGGGCCATGACCAGCGCCAGGCCGAGCATGACGGGAACCACGATCAGCCCGTACGCCCCCACGCGCAGCACACTGGGCACGAACTCGGGGTCGGTCAGCGACCGGGCGTAGTTGCCGAGCCCGGCCCACACCTCGGTGCGGGCGCCCGCACCGAGGCCGAGGCCGCTGACCTTGACCCGGCGCAGGCTCAGATAGCCGGCGTAGACGATCGGTGCCGCCAGGAACGCCGCGAACAGCACCAGCGCCGGGGCGAGGAAGGCGTACGGCGCCCCTTTGGTTTTCATCCGGCGACGGTGAATCCGGCGTTCTTCAGGTCACCGACGGTGGCCTGCTGGATGGTGTCGAGCGCGGCGCCGAAGTCGGCCGCCTTCTTGCCCTCGGCCGCCTTGCCGAACGCGTCGTTGTACGAGCTGTAGGCCACGTTGACGTTGGGGCCGTAGGTGAACGGCTTGGTGATCTTCCCGGCCTCGGCGGCGATCGTGTAGAAGTCGGGCTGGTTGCTGAAGAAGGCCGGCGGCTGGGTCAGCGCGACGCTGGTGGCGTCGTTGGCGGCCGGATAGACGTTGGCCGTGCCGGCGAGGGCCTTGACCGCGGCCGGGTCGGTGTTGAGCCACTTCACGAACTCGGCCGCCTGGGCCTTGTGCTTGCTCTGCGAGGTGACGCTGGTGGCCGAGCCGCCCCAGTTGCCGTTGGCCGGGGCCGCGGCGTCCCAGTTGGGCAGCAGCGCGGTCTTCCACTTGCCCTTGGTCGAGGCCGCGTTGCCCTCCAGCACGCCCGGGCCCCAGACCGCACCGAGCCAGCCGACCTGGGTGCCGTCGTTGAGGGCGGCGTTCCACTCGGGCGTGTACATCGGCTTGTTGTCGATCACGCCCTCCTGCACCAGGCCACCCCAGTAGTCGGCGACCTTCTTCGTGGTGGCGTCGTTGATCGCGACCGTCCACGACTCGCCCTGCACGCCCCACCACGAGGCGCCCGCCTGCTGCGAGAGGCCCGCGAACCAGCCCGGGTCGTTGGAGGAGAACGTGCCCAGGTACTGCTTCGGGTTCTTCTGGTGGATCGTGCGGGCGGCCGCCGCGTACTCGTCCCAGGTCTTCGGCACCTGCACGCCGGCCTTGTCGAAGACGTCGGACCGGTAGAAGAACATCATCGGGCCCGAGTCCTGCGGCACGCCGTAGAGGGCCTCGCCGCCCAGGGTGACCGCGTTCCAGGCCGACTCGGGGAACTTCGCCTTGAGGTCGCCCGCCTCCTTGGCGATGTCGGCCACGGCGTCGGCCGCCACCAGGGTCGGGATCTTCTGGTATTCGGCCTGCATGACGTCGGGGGCGCCGCTGCCGGCCTTGATCGCGGTGAGCAGCTTGGCCACGGCCGGGTCGCCGCCGTCCTGCTTGTTGACGGTCACCTGGATGTTCGGGTGCGAGGCGTTCCAGCCCTCGACGACCTTGTCCATGTTCGGCGCCCAGCTCCAGTAGGTGAGCGCGACCTTCTCGTCGGGGTTGGCGGCGGGGGTGTCGTCGGAGTCGTCGGAACTGCACGCGGCGGTCGTCAAAATCAGCGCCGCGGCGAACACCGAGGCGAGCGTCTTCTTCATCGGTACTCCTCGATCGATGGGGCCGCGGAGGCGCGCGACCTGGTCGCTGCCGGAAGAGACGTGCGTCACCGAACAGGACCTGTGACCGGTTACAGTGATGGTCCTTTTCATGATTGTCAAGGCCTTGCGTCGGGGCGGTTAAGCCGATGTATCGTGCGGGCTCAGGAGCCTGTGACCGGTTACAGGTATTGAGGGAGGCCCCGTGCTGTCAGTCGCACATCGTCCGTGGTCCGAGCCGCCGCGGCGGCCGCGGATGAGCAACGACGAGGACGTACGGCCGGGGGTTGCCCTGACCAGCCGGTCGGTGCTGAAGAGCGGCGTCCCGGTCATCCCGGTCTCGGGCGAGCTGCACTACAGCCGGGTGCCCCGCGACCGCTGGGCCGAGCGGCTGCGCCAGATGCGCGCGGGCGGCGTCACGGTCGTCGCCAGCTACGTGTTCTGGCTGCATCACGTGCCGCGCCGCGGCCAGCCCCGCTTCGACGGCAACCTCGACGTGGCCGCCTTCCTCGACGAGGTGCGCAACGCCGGGCTCGACATGGTGCTGCGGATCGGCCCGTGGTGCCACGGCGAGAGCCGCAACGGCGGTTTCCCCGACTGGGTGCAGCGGGCGCCGGTCGCGCACCGCACCGACGACCCGGCCTATCTGGAGCTGGTCGAGGAGTGGTTCGGGCAGCTGGCCGCGCACACCGGCGGCGCCGAGCTGCTCGGTGTGCAGCTCGAGAACGAGCTCTACGACCAGCCCGGCCACCTGGTCACGCTCAAGCGGCTGGCCCGCGCGGCCGGCATCACGGCCCCGCTGTGGACGGCGACCGCGTGGGGCGGCGCCGACCTGCCCGAGGGTGAGGTGCTGCCGCTCTACGGCGGTTACGGCGACGGGTTCTGGGTGGACGCCGGCGCACCCTGGGACCCGACGTTCCGCGACCACTACTTCTTCTCGCACGTCTGGGACGACCCGGGCATCGGCGCCGACCTGCGGCGCATGCACGAGGCGAAACTGAGCACACCCCAGCCGCGTACGCCGTCGCCGCTGTTCCCGCCGGCCACCTGCGAGCTCGGCGGCGGCATGGCGACCGCCTACCACCGGCGGCCCTGGCCCGGCGCGCTCGACGTGGCGACGATCGCGCACTGCAAGATCGGCAACGGATCGGCCTGGCAGGGCTATTACATGTACGCCGGAGGGACGAACCCGGCGCTGCCCGGCGGCGCCCAGGAATCGCACGCCACGGGTTACCCGAACGACCTGCCGCCCCTGGGATACGACTTCCACGCGCCGATCGGGGAAAGCGGGGTCCTCACCGCCAGCCACGCCGAACTGCGGCGGCAGCACGCCTTTCTGGCTGCCTTCGGAGACCGGCTCGCGGAAATGCCGTCAACCCTTCCCGCCGTACGGCCTCAGGGCGTGGAAGATTCGACCACGATGCGCTTCGCGTTGCGCGGCGACGGGGAGAGTGGATTTCTCTTCCTCGCTTGGCACCAGCCGCATTTCCCGTTGCCGCCGTACGCCCGGGCCCAGTTCCGGGTCGACCTCGGAAACCACGAACTGACGCTGCCCTCGTCCCCGGTCGACATCCCGGCCGGAACGATTGCCTGCTGGCCCCTGCGGCTGAGGCTCGGCGGCGGGCTCCTGGACTGGGCCACCGCCTCGGCGCTGACGGTGCTGCCCGGCGACGTGCCGACCCTGGTGCTCGTCGCGGCCGAGGGCGTCGACGTGACGTACTCGGCCGACGGGGTCGTCGCGGCCGCTTCCCCGGGCCTTTCCCCGGTGCGGCTCGGCGCTTTCGACCTGCTCGTTCTGCCCGCCTCGGAGGCGGCCGCGGTCTGGGTCGACGAGGACGGCCCGCGGCGGCGCCTGCTGCTTTCCGGAGACGAATTGCGGTGGGGCGCGGACGGCCGGGTCGACGTTCTCACGACCGGCACGCCGTCGGTGCGGTTCTACGATCCGGTGGCCGGGGATTTCACGGACCTCCCGCTCGACGGCGAGGTTTCCGGGTTCACCACCGAGGCGGCCCGGGAATGCGTTCGCCCGGCGGCGGCGACCGTTCCGGTGGCGTACGGGAAATACGACGGCCGGCAGTCGGCGCCCGGCCCGGAAACGTTCGACGAGCTGGCCGCCGTTCACCGCCTGACCGTTCCGCCGCTGACCGAGGGAATCGACGCCGTTCTGCGTATCGAATGGGCGGGCGACGTCGGGCAGCTGCGCGTGGACGGGCGCCCGGTCACCGACCGGTTCTGGGACGGCTCGGCCTGGACCGTGAACCTGCGCGACATCGGCTGGCGGCCCGGCGCCGAGCTGACCCTGCACCTGCTGCCGCTGGCCGCGGGGTCGACCGTGTCGCTGCCGCACGAGGCCCGCGAACGTCTGCTCGCCGCCGACGGGCAGCAGCTGCTCGAGGTCGGCGCGGTGCGGGTGATCGGGCGGGCGACCTGGCGCGAGCGCGGGCACCGGGTGCGCAGGACGGTGCGGCACATGGCGGACGGGCGCGAGATCATCTACTACGACGACACCTGGCCGTTCGTACCGCGCAAGGCCGTTGACCCTCGGCCGCTGCCGGTGGGCGGGGCGCAGCCGGAGATGCGGCTCGACCCGCTGACCGGGGAGTGGATCGCGATCGCGGCGCACCGCAACGACCGGACCTTCCGGCCCACGGCCGACCCGTTGGCGCCGACGGTCCCGGGCGGCGTCCCGACCGAGGTGGCCGAGGCCGCGTACGACGTGGTGGTCTTCGAGAACCGCTTCCCCGCGTTCTCGCCCCGGGCGACGGGCACGCTCGAGCTGATCGACGGGGACCCGCTGTGGCCCGTCCGGCCGGCCTCCGGGCGTACGGAAGTGGTCTGCTTCTCGTCCTCTCTGGAGGGCTCGTTCGGCACCCTGTCGCCGTCGCGCGCGCGGACCGTCATCGACGCCTGGGCCGACCGTACGGTGGCGCTGTCGGCTCTTCCCGGCGTGGAGCACGTGTTCGCGTTCGAGAACCGGGGACGCGAGATCGGGGTGACGCTGCCGCACCCGCACGGGCAGATCTACGCGTTCCCGTTCGTGCCGCCCAAGATGGCGCGGATGCTGTCACGGGCGGCCGCCCACCCCGGCCGGCTGTTCGCCGACATCCTCGCGGCCGAGCGACGCGCCCGGACCCGGGTCGTGGCGTCGACCGAGCACTGGACCGCGTACGTGCCGGCGGCCGCGCGCTGGCCGGTCGAGGTGCACCTGGCGCCGCACCGCGACGTGCCCGACCTGCCCGCGCTGACCGACGACGAGCGTGACGACCTGGCCGTGATCTATCTCGACGTGCTGGGGCGGCTCGACCGCTACTACGACGAGCCGCTGCCTTATATTTCCGGGGTCTTCCAGGCGCCCGTCCGGCAGGGGCGCGACCTGTTCCGGCTGCACCTGCAGGTGTTCTCGGTGCTGCGCGCGCCCGGCAAGCTCAAATATCTGGCCGGGGTCGAGTCGGCGATGGCGTCCTGGGTCAGCGACACGACCCCGGAGCGGGTGGCCGAGCGGCTGCGTGCGCTCTGAGGGCGCGTCGCGCCGCAGCTCTTTGTGCGGGCCGATCAGGAACGCCCGGTCGCCGGGCGGGGCGGGTTCAGCCGGGCGCCGGCGGGAGCCCTCGCCGGCGCCCGGGCCCCTGCAATGTCCCACCGTAGATACATGATGGTCAATAAGTTGGCTGCGCAGGTTTGTTGCAGCAGCCGTCGCCCTCTCCCTCGGATAGGTTGGTGCCAAGCTACGTATATGGGGGCGAAGGCATATGACCGACAGCGCTGATGATCCGATCGCCGTCAAGCTGGGGCATCTCTTCGGGGCGAGCGACACCGACCGCGACGGATTCGTCGACTGGAGCGACTATGAGCGCCTGATCAGTCGCTACCTCGACGGGTACGGCATCGCGGCCGAGGACAGCCGTGCGCATGCGTTGTGGGCTGCCTATCAGACGTACTGGTCGGAACTGCTGCGCCAGGTGGACGGCGTCGATCGGCTGTCCAAAGAGCAGTTCGTGGCGGCGAACAAGGCGGCGGGCGCCGACCGGAGCGGGTTCACCATGGCCGAGCTGGTCCCGCAAGCGATCTTCGACGTGATGGACACCGACGCCGACGACACCATCAGCAAGCCGGAGTACAAGGTGTTCCTGGAGGCGTGGGGAGTGTCGGACCTCGAGGCGCTGAACGTGTTCCTGGAACTGGACACCGACGACGACGGCCGGATCAGCCGCAGCGAATTCGTCGGTGCCATCCGGGATTTCTTCACCTCACCCGAGCTCGACTCGCCCGCCAGCCTCTTCTTCGGCCACATCGAACGGTAGATCGCCGGGCTCCCGGGGAAGGGGGACGCAGGTCGGTCAACCCTGACGATCGTCGGGGGTGCGGGATTGTCGTTCGAGTCGGGTTTCCCGTTGTTTCCGCTTCTACGGTCGGCCCCCATGAAACGAGAAACACGAGCAACCCGCGGGACTGGTCGATTGCTGGCTGCTGTTGGCGTTCTGGGAGCGGGGGCGGCGTCAGTCGCCTGGCTTTCCCCGGACGGGTGGGGTCGGGCCGGGGTGGTGCAGGTTACCGGCGGTGTTTCGGTGTCCGGCTACCGAGCGGTCATCGGGGCGGTAGGCGACATGCCGTCGTGGTTCGGGCCGGCGCTGGAGGTTACTACCGACGGAACGCTGGTGTTCCTCGGCCTGCTGCTGACTGGGATGTGGTGGATGGCGATGCGCCGCGAGGACCTACGAGGGGTTGCCGGGGCGGGGCTCACCGGCGTCGGCACCGTGGTGGCTTACGTCGTCAGCGAAGCGCTCAAGCTGGTCGTTGATGAGGAACGGCCGTGTCGCGTGTTGCGTACGGGGATCGAGCTGACCGCCGATTGTCCTGAGAGCGGGGATTGGTCGTTCCCGAGCAACCACGCCACCTTGGCCGCGGGGCTGGCCGTTGGGCTGGCGGTGCTGTGGCCGCGCCTTGCCGCGTTGACGCTACCGGTGGCCGGGGCGGCCGCGTTGCTGCGGGTGCTTGTGGGAGTTCACTACCCGCACGATGTCCTGGCCGGTGCGACGCTCGGCGGGGCGGTGGTGGCGGCTGCAATTCTGGCGTTCCTGCTTCCAGCTCAGCGGGCGGTGTCAATACTGCTGCGGAGGCGGTGGAGCAGCGACCCCCGCTTCGTGGGCGACCACCGCGGCCGCGGCCCGATTCTCCACACCGAGTCTGGCCAGGATGGAACTCACGTGCGCCTTGACCGTTCCTTCGACCACGTGCAGCCGTCGGGCGATCTGCCCGTTGGACAGTCCGCTGCCGAGGAACACCAGCACCTCCCGTTCCCGGGGGCTGAGACCGTCGACCCGGTTCCGGGCGCTGGAGCGGCGCGTGGCCTCGGTGCCCGCGCCCGTCGCGGCGAGGTGGGCTACGACGCGGGCCGCGACTGCCGGTGACAGGTAGGCGGCGCCGTCGGCCACCGCGCGGACGCCCCTGATCAGTTCCTCGGGCTCGCCCGACTTGATCAGGAAGCCGGCCGCACCACCGCCAAGCGCCCGCAGGATGTAGTCGTCCTCCCCGAACGTCGTCAAAATGATCACCTGCGTGGCCGGCACGGTTCTGCGGAGCTCCGCCATCGCCTCGATGCCGTTCATGCCGGGCATCCGAATGTCGAGGACAGCCACCGCAGGCCGGTGCCGCCGCGCCAGCTCGACGGCGTGCCGGCCGTCGCCGGCCTCACCGATCACCTCGATGTCCGCATCAGTGGTGAGAACCGCGCGTAGTCCGGCCCGGATCATCGGCTCGTCGTCGGCAATCAGTACGCGAATCATCGGCAGCTCACGAGATGAGCGAGTCGCGGGACACCAGCACGTCGTCGCGGAAGCAAAGCCGGTAGGCGTCTCCGGACCGGTCGTCGAAGCGATCGGCCGTCATCGCGTAGTACTCGCACGTCAGACCCTTGTCGATCGGCTCGGCGGCCGCCGGCGGGTTGCGCGCCTGCCGATGTGGCAGGACACTCTCCAATTCGGATCGATCCTGCCCGATGCGCAGACGGGCGTAGTCGCCCGGGTGCAGGACCGCCCGTGCCGCGGACAGTGTCTCCCAGCCCGCCAGAGCCCCGCTCAGCAATCCCCCGGTCAACAGCGGCACCATCACCGCTATGCCCAAGGACCGCCCCGCCCTCCGCCGGACGCGGCGATGCTCCTGCGGCAACGGCCGGTCGGCCCGAGAGGCCACCGGGGGTGGCACCGTGGTCCGCGGGATCCGCGCCGTGACGGCGAAACCTCCGTGGTGCGGACCGTACTCGAATGTGCCGCCGACCAGCCGCATCCGTTCGGCCAGGCCGACCAGACCACGCCCGCCGCCGGGCCGGGCCGGCCCTCGGGCCGGTGACGGGCCGTTCTCCACCACGATCGTCATCTCGGTCGCCGTGTACGTCACGGAAATGGTCGCCGTCGCCCCGGGCGCGTGCTTGGCCACATTGGTCAATGCCTCCTGCGCGACCCGGCGCATGGCTCGCTCGGCCATCGTCGGCCGATCGCTCGCCTCCCCTTCGATGGTCAGCTTCACCGCCAGCCCCGATGCGGAAGCCGAAGCCGTCAGCGTTTCGAGATCCGGGCCGTCGACGTCCATGGGGGCGCTGTCCGCCTGCTCACGCAGAACCCCGATCACCTCGCCGAGGCGTTCCACCGCGGCTCCGGCCCGGACCCTGAGGTCGGCGGCGGCCTGGCGATGCTGCTCCTCCAGGCCGGGCGCCAGTTTCAACGCGCCTGCGGACAACGCGATCAGGCTCAGGTCGTGACCGAGCAGGTCATGCATGTCCTGGGCGATCCGCGCCCGTTCCTGCAACCGAGCTTGCTCAGCGACCAGCCGCTGTTCACGCTGCGCCTGCTCGGCCCGTTCCCAGCCGGCCCGAACCAGATCCTGATATTGGCGCCAGAATCGCCCTGCGAACCACGGCGACATCGCGCCGGCCACGAACAGGATCAGGAAACGGCTCGCCAGCGGCAACCAGCCGGGCACGACTGAGAACACCACCACACCGGCCGAGAGCACCGCCACCAGCGCGAGCACCGTCGGACCGGTCCGCCCCGGGCGGCGTCCGGCCAGGAACGCGGTGACCACTGCCGGCAACAACCACCACCCACTCACCAGGCCCAGACCGGCGAACACGACCGCGAACCCGGTCAGCAAAAGCCCTGGGTCAACGGCCCGTCCCATGGCAGCCGCTCCAGCGATCGTTGCGCGCTTCACCCAGGCGACCGTACTGGCCGAAGGCACAACGCGACACTGTCGAAAGACAAATCAGCGTACGTACGGAGCGGTGAGCGGGTCAGAGCCGCCGGGGCCTCGTCGGAGGCCGCGGGACGGTTGCCGAGGGTGGTTAGCGTCGGAGGTATGGCTGTCCGGGTTCCGCCTCGCTGGGTGGTGCGTACGGCGTGGGCGATTCATCGCGGGATCTACAAGGTGACCGGTGGGCGTGTGGGGCTGTCGAAGCCCGGGCCCGCGAAGTACGGAACGCTGCGGCTGACGACGGTGGGCCGGCGCAGCGGCCAGGCCCGGTCGGTGCTCCTCGCCTATTTCGAGGACGGCCCCGACCTGGTGCTGATGTCGATGAACGGCTGGGGCGAGGGACACCCGGCCTGGTGGCTCAACCTGCGGGAGCACCCCGACGCGACGGTCGAGGTCGACGGCGCCCGGCGGGAGGTGCGCGGACGCCGTACGGACGGTGACGAGCGGGCGAGGCTCTGGGAACGCTGGCACGTGTACGACAAGCGGCTCGACGAATGGGCCGCGTTGCGGAGCACAGAAGCCGTGGTGATCGTTCTGGAGCCTCGCCCGGTGGCCGCCTGAGACCTAGATGCCGTTGCTGATGTCGATCATGTGCTGGCGCGGGACGACCTTGACGCGCTTGCGGTTGTGCGGGGCGCCGAGGCCGATCTCGTGCTCGTCCAGGCGCTTCCAGCCGTCCCACGTCGTGTAGCTGATGCCACGCCGGTCGAAGTAGGGCAGCACGTCGCCCTGCGCGGCCGGCGTCAGGCTCTCGACGTCGGCCAGCAGACTGGCGACCGTCTCGCTGGCGTCCTTCTTGGTGTGGCCGATCAGGCCGACCGGGCCCCGCTTGATCCAGCCGGTCGCGTACAGGCCGGGGACGCGCTCGCCGTCGAGGTCGAGCACCCGTCCCGCGTCGTGCGGGATGGTGCCGGTGACGTGGTCGAACGGCAGGTCGGCGATGGGCCGGCTCAGGTAGCCGATCGCCCGGTAGACGGCCTGCACGTCCCAGTCGGTGAACTCGCCGGTGCCGCGTACGGTGCCGTCGCCGGTCAGCTCCTGGGTCTCGGTGCGCAGGCCGGTCACGCCGGTGTCGTCGCCCAGGATCTCGGCCGGCGCCTGCAGGAAGTGCAGGTGCAGGCGGCGCGGACGGTCGCGGGGGTCGCGGGCGCACCAGTTCTGCAGCACGTCGACGCACATCTTGAGCGAGCGCTTGGCCCGGATCGCGGCCAGGCTGCCCTCGTCGAACTCCATGCCCTCGGGGTGCACGATCACCTCGACGTTGGGCGACTCGTCGAGCTCACGCAGCTCCATCGGCGTGAACTTGACCTGGCCCGGGCCACGGCGCGAGAACAGGTGGACGTCGGTCACCGGGCTGGCCAGCAGGCCCTGGTACACGTTGTCGGGGATTTCGGTCTCGAGCAGTTCGTCGGCGGTCTTCGCGAGCACCCGGGCGACGTCGACGGCGACGTTGCCGGCCCCGATCACGGCCACCTTGGTCGCGGTCAGAGGCCATTCCCGGGGTACGTCGGGATGGCCGTCGTACCAGGAGACGAAGTCGGCGCCGCCGAAGCTGCCGGGCCGGTCGATCCCGGGGATGTTCAGCTCGCGGTCCTTCTCGGCGCCGGTCGCGATGATCGTGGCGTCGTAGAACTGCTCGAGCTCCTCCGGCTTGACGTCGACGCCGTAGTCGACGTTGCCGATGAAGCGGATCCGCGGGCTCTCCAGCACGTTGTGCAGGGCCACGATGATCTCTTTGATCCGCGGGTGGTCGGGCGCGACGCCGTACCGGATGAGCCCGTACGGGGTCGGGAGGCGGTCGATGATGTCGACCGTGGCGTTCGGGGCGGCCTTGGTGAGAATGTCGGCCGCGTAGATGCCGGCCGGGCCGGCGCCGATGACGGCGACCCTGAGAGGGCGATCCATATACGTCTGTCCTCAGCTCTGCTTCGTAGCCCAGAAGATCTTCGAGATCTCGTCGATCTTCGCGAGCAGCTTGTCGGCGACCTCGACGTCGGCCGATCCCTTCGCGCCGCGGTGCCGCCGGCTTGCTGGCCCCGTTAATTGTTAGGCTCGCCTAACTTAGAACCTCAACCTAACTTCAGGTCAAATCATGATCGGGAGACTCCGGTCACACCGCGGGCGGGCCGGGGGCGTCCGGCCCTGTCGCATTAAACGGCGCTAAACGATTAATTAGGGCTTCGAATTGGCGGCGCCGGATGCTCGTACGATCATTTTCGGCAGGCGCACCGATCGGCTCCGAGGTGACGGACTTTCGGTTATTTCCGCTGTCGGGTAACGCACCGGAGATGACCTGTGCGGGGTCGGAAGCCTAGATTTTTTCGTATGACTGGCACGGTGGTCGACCGGATCCGGCCGATGGCCGTCGCGATCGCGACGGCCCTGCTGAGCGGCGCCGTCATCGTGCTGAGCCCACTGCTCGCGGGCGCGTGGGCGTCGGATCGCAGCGTCACCGTGGTGAATCTCGCGGGCTATCCGAATATCAATGACAGCCTTCTCGACCGCGAGCTGGAGAAGGCCGGCGGGCCCGCCGATATTCTGATCATAATTCCGCCCGCCGATCTTGAATCCGGGGCTCCGGATTTCGACTGCTCGAACGAGGCGCTGCCGAAATCCTGCCCCGTGCTGCACGACTTCCCCCGGCGGATCGTCGCCAGCGACGTGACCGCCTTCACCACGACGTTGATCGCGCTCTACCGCGCCGGACCGGACGACGAGGGCCAGAACGTCTATGTGCGGACCGGTGAGAGGCCACTGAGCGACACGGTCGCCTGGGGCGTGGCGTGGAAGGTAGGTCTGGTGATGACCGTCGTTGCCGCGGCTGCCGTCTTCGTCGCCCTGCGCCGTCGTTCGCGCGTGCTGCCCGCGTACACGTCGGCGGCGAGCCCGGTCCCGCCGCCGTCACCGTCACCATCGGCGGAACCCGCGCCCGCGCGTGTCACGCAACCAGCAACCGGGCGGGTCCCTCAACCCGCGGCCGGGCGGGGCGGACAACCCGCCCCGGTGGCGCCGACGCCGATCTCCGACCCGCTGCCGGCCGACGCGATCCCGCCGCCGGGCACCGCCGTGGTGGCCCGCACCCACTTCGGCCCGTACGGGGGTTACGTCGACGCGGGCGGCGTCGTGCTGTGGGCGCGCCTGATCGACCCCGGCGGCGGAGTGGTCCCCGGCCAGTCGATGACCGTCATCGGCCCGGCCCGCGCCCAGGACGCCCTCGTCGTCTCCCCGAACGTCACCGAGGAGGTCCGGCGATGAATCCGGCGGCGATGAAATTCCACGGCGAGGAATCTGGCGGCGAGGAACCCACCCGTCATCGAGGAGGTCCGGCCATGAGGACCCCGAATGTCACCGAGGAGGTCCGGCGATGACGATCGACGCCCTGCCCGTCCGCCAGTCCCGCAATCGCACGCTCATCACGCTGGTCCTCGACACGTCGTCGTCGATGCGGCAGACCGGGGCGATCGACGAGCTCAACGACGCGCTGCGCAAGTGGTGCGAGGAGCTGCGCGGCAACGACGCCCTGCAGATGTCCGGCGAGATCGCGATGATCACGTTCGGCAAGGACCACGTGCAGGCCGTCGACCCGAGCGGGCGGGTCAGCGGCAACACCCCACGCCCGTACGTGCCGCTGCGGGACTTCGACCCGCCCACGCTCGAATCGGACGGCGTGACCCCGATGGTCGAGGCCATCCAGTACGCGCTGGACGTGCTCAGCGTGCGGCGCAACGAGCTGAGCGCCGAGGGGGTCGGGCTGGCCTACCGGCCGATGATCCACCTGATCACCGATGGCGTGCCGACCGACCCGTACGGGAATCGCACCGACCGCTGGCGTGACGTGGCCGCCATGCTGCGCCAGCACGAGGCCGGCAAGCACCTGCTGTTCTTCGCGCTCGGCGTGCGCGGGGCCGACCAGGCCGTGCTCAGCGGGCTCGCCCCCAAGGCCTGGTTCCTGCTCGAGGACACCGACTTCAGCAAGGTGCTGCGGCTCGTCTCGACCAGCATCGGCTCGGCCCAGGCGGAGTCGCGGGATGCGCCGGCCGACGTCATCTACGACCACTTCCAGCGCGACAACCGCAAGCAGGACGAGATGCGGCGCTGGCTCGAGCGGGAAGGCGCCGTCGACGATGGTTAGCAGCCGGCTCGACTCGGGCTGGCGGGTCATCTCGGCCTCGGTGGCCGGCCCCAACCACGCCAGCGTCGGCGTGGAGAACCAGGACAGCATGCGGACCGGCGTGGTCGGCAAGGGCCTGCACCTGCTCGCGATCGCGGACGGCGCCGGTTCCCAGCCGCGGGCCGCGCACGGCTCCCGGCTGTCGGTCGACGCCGCCCGTGACGCCGCGGACCGGGTCTTTCCGGTCGCCCCGCGCACCCTGGCCGAATGGCGGGCCGCTTCCCATCGGTTCGCGGCGGCCTGCCTGGCCCACTTCGACGACCTCGTCGACCGGGCGCTGACCCCGCTGCGGGCCCGCCCGACCGCCACCGGGGCCAACATGGCGGCCCGGGCCGAGTTCGCCACCACCCTGCTGGCGCTGGTGGCCGATCCGCCCTTCTACGCGTACGTCTGTGTCGGCGACGGTTTCCTGGTCATGGAACGGGTGCCCGGCGGCTCCCACCTCGTGCTGCCGCCGCCCTCGGGCCGGGACACGGCCAGCGAGACGGTGTTCATGACCTCGCCCGGGCGGGAACGCGACCTGCGCTACGGGGTCGTCGTCGACACCGCGGTCTGCGGCATCGCGCTCTGCACCGACGGGCTCATCGACGGGCTGCTCGACGCCACCCGCGCGTCCGACGGCCGTACGCATCTGCGGGCGCCGGAGGACTTCGACGCCTACTTCGCGGCGTTCCGGGCTCCCGGTGTGGACGGCAGCGAGCTGAGCCGCAAGCTGCAGTCGCGGGAGTTCGCCGCCTCCTCCGGGGACGACAAGACCATGGTTCTGGCGGTGCGGAAATGACCGTTCTCACCCTGCGGACCCTGACCGGGCGGCCGGTGCAGATCCTGGTCGACCAGGAGATCGGCAGCGGCGCCGAGGGCGTCGTCTATCCGGTGGCCGACTCGCCCCACGTCTGCGCCAAGCTCTATTCCGACTTCACCCGGGCCGCCCAGCTCGGCCCCCGCATGGAGGCGCTGACCGGTCTCTCGCCCGTGCTGTGGGGCGGCGACTGCCCCGAGCACCTGCACGTGGCGTGGCCCCGCACGACGCTGCGCGACCACAGCGGCCAGCTGCGCGGCGTGGTGGTGCCCCGCATCGACGGCACCCCGATGCTGCGGCTGCTCGACCCCGGGCGGCGGGCCGACCTGCTCGACGAGGCCACCTGGCGGTCCACGTTCGCGGTGGCGGCGCGGGTCGGGCGGCTGTTCGACATGTTGCACGGGGCCGGTGTCGTGATCGGCGACGTCAGTCCGTCCAACGTGCTCGTCGACCGGCACGGCCACGTCACGCTGCTCGACTGCGACGGCGTGCAGTTCACCGACCCGCAGACCGGCCTGCTGCACCGGGGCGAGAAGTTCACCCCCGAGTACGCGGCGCCCGAGGTGCTCGACGGCCGGCCCCTGAGCCGCGAGCACGACCTCTTCGGGCTCGGCGTGATGATCTGCGAGCTGATCATGGAGGGGCAGCACCCCTTCGGGGGTGTCTCGACCGCGCAGCCGCCGTCGGAGAGCGTCGAGCAGAACATCAAACACCACAACAACCGGGTCACCCGGCCCGACCGCCTGGTGCCCTCGGCCGACGCGCTGACCGCCGAGATCCTGCCGGGCAAGATCCTCGACCTGATCCGGCAGTGCTTCGAGGAGGGCTACGAGCGGCCCGAGCGGCGTCCCAACGGCCGGGCCTGGGCGTACGAACTGGACCAGGCCGCTTATCAGATGATGGGATGCCGCTACAACCCGCGGCACGCCTACCACCGCTCGTCGGTCGCCTGCGTGTGGTGTGCGCGGATCGTCGCCGGCTATGGGGACCACTTCCCGCCGCCGGCCGACTGGACGATGCCGCTGGACGCGCCCGTGCGGGGCGGCCTGATGCTGGCCCCGGCCCCGACAACGTTGTCTACCTATCCGGCGCCGCCGGCCCCGGTGAACGGCCGGGAAGCCGCGCCCCCGGCCGTCGTACCGTCGCGGTCGTCCAAGCAGCTCCGGACGATTGCCCTGATCGCCCTGATCGCCCTGATCGTGCTCGTCATCATCGTCGTGGCGGCTCTATGACCGGGCCGACCGTGCGGATCGCCGCGCTGCACCCCTCCTGCACGGTTCTCGGGCCGGGCCGCCGCTTCGTGGTGTGGGTGCAGGGCTGTCCGCTGAACTGCCGCGATTGCGTGAGCCCGCAATGGATCCCGGCCCGCGGCGGCCGCGTCGTGCCCGTGGCCGAGCTGGCCGACCGGATCATCGCCGAGGCCGCCGACGGGCTCACCCTCTCCGGCGGCGAACCGTTCGCCCAGGCCGACGCGCTGGTCCGGCTGGTCGAGACGGTCCGCCGGCGCCGTGACCTGTCGGTGCTGTCCTACAGCGGCTACACGATCGAGCACCTGCGCCGGCACGGCACACCCGACCAGCACCGGCTGCTCGACCGGCTCGACCTGCTGATCGACGGGCCCTACCGGCCCGACCGGCACGCCGACCTGCTCTGGCGGGGCTCGGACAACCAGCGCATCCACCGCCTGACCGACCGGCACGCCGACCTGCCCGGTGCGGCCGGACCGGGCGCCGGGCTGCAGTTCGAGGTGGGCGCCGACGGGTCGCTGAGGTGGATGGGCGTGCCGCCGGTGCCGGGCTTCCGCCGGCGCCTCGAACAGGCCATGGGGTCGCCATGAGCGGATCACCCAAGTACAGCTTCGCCAAGTTCGGCCGCCAGGTGAACGAGCAGTTGCTGCGCGACCAGCGGGCCCGCCGGGAGCGGCGCGAGCGCGCGGCCGTCCAGGAACGGGACAGCGCGCTGCGCGACGAGCGCCGGGCCGCCACCGAACGGCAGCGCCGGCTGGCCGCCGAGGTGTCGGACACGGGCCTGCGCCAGAAGTTGGCCGAGGCGCAGTCCCGGCTCGACCGGGTCACCACCGAGTCGGAACTGGCCGCCGCCACCGGCCTGCTCGACCAGGTGGAGCGCCGCAACGCCGGGCCGCGGGCGTCCTTCGACCTCGTCGCCGCCCAGCGGGCCGAACGCGAGCGGCAGCGCCGGGCCGGCGACACCCGCATCCGGGAACTGACCGCCCGGCTGCGCGCCCTCGAGCAGGACGCGCGGGCGGCCGGGGTGCCGCTGCGCGACGGCGCCCGGGCCGCGGAGGCCCTGGAACTGCTGAGCGCCCAGGTGGTGCACGGCGACATCGCCGACGTGCTGCGGCTCTGCTCCGGCCTCGAGAAGCGCCTCGACGCCAGCGAGGAGGCCCTGGACGCCGCCATCGACCAGCTCAGCCGCCGCCGGGCCATCCTGGGCTCGCTGATCAAGGCGTTGCCCGAGGTCGGGTTCGCCGTCGACCGCGGCAGCCTGAGCGAGAGCGCGGACGGCGCCATCGGGCTGCGCGCGGTGCGGGCCGGCGGCGAGACCATGGCGGTCGTCGTCGAGCCGGCCGACGAGGGTGGCCACCGGGTGCTCTACACCTCGGACCGTCTGCAGCAGGAACAGCGGCAGGGCCGGGGCGAGGCCGCCTGCGCCAAGTTGGTCGAGGTCATCGACACCGTGCAGGCCTCGGCCGGCCACGACGGGATCGAGCTGAGCGCCGTCGGGTGGGACGGCCCCGACCGTCCGCCCCCGCCGCCGCACAACGCCACCCGTCGTCCGCACGCCGAGGAGGCCGCGGCCCGTCGACCGCACGCCGAAGAGGTGAAGCAGCAGAAGGGGCGGCCGCCGTGGGCGCATTGACGGCCCCGCGCGGCGCGCCGTGGCTGATCCGCGCCTATCACGAACTGCAGCGCCGGCGGCATCTGGTGGTGCACGGCAACGTCGATGACCTCGTACGGTGGAACGACCGTTACGAGCCGTTCGCGGTGACCCTGGTCGACTTCCTGGCGGTGGCCGGTTTTGAGGTCATCGTGCGCTACAACCTGGTCGACGGGCTGACCTACTGCACCGAGAGCAGCCGGGAGTTCGTACGCGGGCATCTGAGCGATCGCAAGGTCCGCACGGCCCCGCCGATCAACCGCCGGGACCGTCCGGCCACCTCGGCCGACGTGCTCGAGCAGCAGTTGCTGGCGGCGGGGCAGGCCCAACCCCGTACGGCGCTCGATGTTCTCGCCGTGGCATTGCGGCTCATGACCCAGACCGAGAAGCCGTGCGTGGTCATCGTCGAGTCGGCCGACCTGCTCGTCGGGGCCGCCTCCGAGCTCAGCGCCGACCACGTGGAACAGGTGGCCTATGTGCGCCGGCTGCTGGCCTCGGGCGCCGCCGCCCCGCCCGGCGAGCAGCGCCACCACAACACAATGATCTTCGTGACCCGGGAGCTGGGGTCGCTGCCGACCTGGCTGCGCCGCGACAACCCGCACGTGGCCACGGTTCTGGCCGATCGGCCGGGGCTGGCCGAGCGGGCCGCCTTCCTGCGCGAGAGCGTCCCGGCCTACTACGGCGCGGGCGAGATGACGGCCGAGGCCCGCGACACCGCGACCCGGGTGCTCGCGAACCTCACCGACGGCATGACCATCGTGGACATCGGCGCGCTCAGCGTCACCTCGCAGGTCGCCCGGATCGCGCCCACCATGCCCCGCCGGCTGGTCGCCCGGCACCGCTTCGGGCTGCGCGACGACCCGTGGGAGCAGCTCGACATCTCGAAGATCAAATCAGCCGAGGAGCTTCTCTCGCGCCGGGTGGTGGGTCAGCTTCCCGCCGTACGGGCGGTGACCGACGTTCTGGTGAACGCCCGTGTGGGACTGGATTTCGTCTCGGACGGCCAGCAGACCGGAACCCGTCCCAAGGGGGTGTTCTTCTTCGTCGGGCCGACCGGGGTGGGCAAGACCGAGCTGGCCAAGGCGCTGGCCGAGCTGGTCTTCGACGACGAGTCGGCGCTGCGCCGCTTCGACATGAGCGAGTACAGCCAGGAACACACCAGCGAGCGGCTGACCGGGGCGCCGCCCGGTTTCGTGGGCCACGACCACGGCGGCACCCTGACCAACTGGGTGCTCGAACGGCCGTTCAGCGTGCTGCTGTTCGACGAGATCGAGAAGGCCCACGAGAAGATCATGGACAAGTTCCTGCAGATCATCGACGACGGCCGGCTCACCGACGGGCAGGGCCGCACGGCCTACTTCACCCACTCCATCGTCATCTTCACCTCGAACATCGGGGCCGGGGACCTGCGCCGTACGTTCGGCGACCCCTCCATGTCGTACGAAGCGGTCAAGGAGCACTTCACCCAGGCGGTGGCCGACCACTTCACGACCACGCTGCGCCGCCCCGAACTGCTGGGCCGCCTCGGCAGCGGCATCGTCGTGTTCGACCTGCTGCGCGAGAGCGTCATCGCCGGCATCTGCGACAAGTTCCTCGACCAGATCCGCACGTCGGCCCGGGCGCGCGGCTACGACCTCGTGTTCGACCGTACGGCCATCGGTCGCGCGGTCATCGACGAGCTGACCCGCCGCGGGGTGGCGCTGGGGGCCCGGCAGATCCGCAGTCCGCTGCTCGAACAGTGGGTGCGGGTCCCGCTCAACCGCTGGGTGCTGGAGAACCAGCCACCGCCCGGCACCCGCATCTTCGTGCACCGAGCGGACACGTCACCTCCGTTCGTAGTCGACGCCATGGACGATCCGTCATGAGCTCGCCGCCTCCCATGTCCAACCCCGACGACATGGACAGCCTGGTCGTCGAGGTCGCCTACTACGAGAACCTGGGGTCGCTCGACCGCGACGACTTCGACCGGTACGTGCGGGCCGAGGCCACCCTCGAGAACATGATCAGTGCCGAGGCGGCGCGGCGGCAGAAGGACTTCGGGTTCGCCGAGGCCGAGGAGTTGCTCGACCAGTTCCTGGCGCTGAACACCTCGCAGCGCGACATCGCCGAGCGGGAACGCGCCCGCCCCGGCCTGGACGACGACTACCGGCGCCAGCTCGACTACATCGGCGCCGCCACCGCGGGCAACATCCTGCTCGCCGAGGGCCAGCAGCACGCCAACCGGGCCGAGCAGCGCCGGC
This sequence comes from Paractinoplanes ovalisporus, assembly GCF_016834655.1. Classification (GTDB taxonomy): domain Bacteria; phylum Actinomycetota; class Actinomycetes; order Mycobacteriales; family Micromonosporaceae; genus Actinoplanes; species Actinoplanes ovalisporus. The sequence goes on along the minus strand of NZ_JAENHP010000017.1, from coordinate 35,767 downwards.
TGGCCAGCGACTACGACTCCGCCGAGAAGCACCTGCGCGAGGCGATGCGCTGCTTCGCCCAGCTGGCCCGCAGCGACGTGCCGCTGCAACCGGTGGGGGAGCTGCGCTACACCCTGTCCGAGGCCACCGGGCAGATGATGGCCGGGCTCGCCCACATGCGGGCCGGTGACTTCAAGGGCGCGTATCAGAGCCTCGACCGTACGCACGTCGCGTTTGACGAATTGCTGGCGCAGGCCGAGGAGGAGCACGCCCGGGCCGGTGACGCCAACGACCCCCAGTTCGAGGAGCTGCGGCGCGACCTGGCCGACAGCATGCGCTACGTGCAGGCGGTGCAGAGCTTCGCCGAGGTGCTGCGGGAGGCCCAGAACGGCAACTACCGCGACGCGGTCGTCTCGGGCCAGGAGGCGGTCGCCCACTTCGAGCGGATCGTGGCCGAGGCGGTGGCCCGGCAGGCCTCCCGCAACGCCCATTCGCTGTTCGAGATGGAACTGGCGCGGGTCAACGGCTGGCTCAGCTGGGTGAGCGGCGAGCTGGCGGTCGACGAGGGGCGCTGGGCCGCTTGCCGCGAGCACATCCGGGCCGCCCGCGGCCACTGGAACCGCGCCGCCCGGGCCGCCACCCGCAACTTCTACATGGGCATCATCGCGCAGCGCCCCGAGGACGGAAACACCGACATGCTGCTGCAGAGCACACTGCGGCGCTGCGACCGCGAGCTGGCGTTCCGGATGGAGATCGACGCGTTGAACGCCAAGCTCACCCACTCCAACCGCATCGAGATCCAGGCCGTCGGCCAGGGAGGAAACGCCATGCCGTCGTCAAGCAACTTCAACTTCAACGCCCCCGTCAGCTCCAACATCATCGGCAACGAGGCCAGAATCGAGTCGGCCACCGCCAACCAGGCCAACGCCTCAACCGACCTGCGCGAACTGACCCGCCAGCTGGCCGACTTGCGAGAGGTCCTGGCCGGCGCGGCCCGCACCCCTCAGGAACGCGAAACGGTCGAGGCCGTGACCGCCGCCCACGAAGCCGCCGGCCGCAACGACGAGGAGGCCACCCGAACCAACCTGGCCCGCGCCGGCAAGTGGGCCCTGGGGGTCGCCGAGCAGTTGGCCTTGGCCGCCGCAACCGCCGCCATCAAGCTGGCCATGGGCGCCTGACCGGCCCGCCCGGCTCACCGTGCGGTGGCTTGGCCGCGATCATCTCCTGCGTGACCTTGTGGCGGCGATCAGACCACCCACGGCGCCGATCACTGTCGCAAGTGCCGCGAGTGCACCAGGCACACCGGAGGCGGAGCCGGCGACCAGCATCGAAACCACAACAACCGTCACGACGAGCAGAACGCAGACAAGCGGAAACCAAGGTCCGTGTACGAATTCCCTTCTGGTTTCCTGACGACTGATGTCATCGTCCTCGACGGCCTTTCTTTGATCCACTTCATCGGTCATCGTTTCCGGCTCCATTTGATCAAGGCTCTGATGGGATCATTCAACGGGGTTCGGTCTCCACGGCGGTAACTGCTACCGTTCGCCGGTGACGGTGTGGCTACTGCGGCGCATTCACTTCGGACACAAGGCATATGTCTCGGAATTGAGCTGATCCCACGATCACTCACTCCATCAGGTGAATGCGTCGGCAGGGCCGTGGGTTGGATGACTGCGGCCGACACACAAGACCTGTCAGTCAGGTTTGCTCGCGTGATCACGGCGCGGCGACGCGAGGGGAGGGTGAGTGTCGTCTGGCATGAGCGCTGATCAGCCGGCAGGCGAGCATGAACATCTAATTGGGGACGCGAAGCTTTTCCATGAGTTTCATGCAGATAACTTCAGCGGTGCTCGATACAACAGATTTCTTGACGGGCTGATGGCCGCTGGAGCTGGGTACATCGCGGCTGGACTGAAGAGCGGTGCAGTGTTCGCCGCCTGCCGACGGCGCAATGCGAGCATTCGCCTGTCCTTTCCAGTGGGTTGGAACCACTCGGACTGCCGAGAGGTCATGTTAGCTACTGTTGCGGCGGCCTTGATAAGGTTTTACGACGAGGCGATGGTTGAAGGCGGCTGGCAGCCCGCCGGCGGAGCAAGTCTGACCACCCACTTCATCAACTACTGCATTGATGCGCTCCCGAACGAACTGCGCCGGTGGAGCAAATTTACCCATGCCGCTCAGTTCACAGACACCCTCGACGGGCTGGAAGACAGAGTAGATACGGGATTCGGGCCGGCGGAACTCGCAGCCATGGCGGACGAACTGCGATGCGCGATGCTTGAGTTGAGTCGAGACGACCAGCAGATTTTCGAGCTTCGCTCGGCCGGATACTTGACGGACGAGATCGCGGCGATCCAAAACACCACGTCGCGGGCGATAGAAGGAAGAATCTATCGGGCCAGGAAGCGTCTTGAGGGCAAGCGGAGGGGCGCGGAAGATGAATGACCGTAGCTTCACAAGTCCCACCTACTATTGCCCGTCTCATGATGAGCGTGCGCCCTTCAGTGATATCGACTATCTGATAGAAAATTCATCACTGGGTTCGAAGGATTCACTGCTTCTGCAATCGAAGGTCGACCCGTCCGACGTGGACGAGATCCGCGCTCTAGCAGGTTTTTCGGCGCGGACCGCAGTTCGGGTGAAGCGTCATTCTCCTGGGCAGCGAGCCGGAATGTGCGAAACGGTGGTCGATAAGGAACAAGCGTTGGAATTTCTTGAACTCTACTATGGAGAAAACGGCAATCTTGATGGTCTGGAGCTGCGCAAAAAAGCTGTTGTCGAAGCGATCGAAAGGACCGGAACCTACGTTCACACAAAATCCGAGCTGACCTTCGGTGCCCGTGTGGCGTGGCGCAACGCGGACCGCTGCATCGGCCGGCTCGACTGGAGAAGTCTCACCGTCCGCGATCTCAGAAGAGTCACCACCGCGGACGAGATATTCAGTGAACTTGTCCAGCATCTGAGCCTTGCCGGGCAGGGCTCGATCCGGCCGATGGTCTCAATCTTTCCGCCGGCCGTGCCAGGGCTCCCCTTCGCCAACGTGTGGAATGACCGCCTCATTGGATATGCGGGCTATCGGCGGATTGAAAACACTTTGGTAGGCGATCCGCTGCACGTGGAATTTACTGCTGCCGTGCATGCTCTTGGCTGGCAGGGTAAGGGTGAGAACTTCGACGTTCTCCCCTTGGTGGTCGAGACGCCGGCCGAAGGGGTGAGGCTCTACGAGCTGCCGGAAAGGGCTATTCGTGAAGTGCCTGTCACGCATCCCGAGTACGGCTGGTTCGCCGAATTGGGGCTGCGCTGGCACGCTGTCCCGGCGATCTCCAACATGCGGCTCGCCATCGGTGGGTTGCATTACCCTCTGGCGCCCTTCAACGGCTGGTTCATGGGCACTGAGATTGGCGCGCGCATCCTCGCCGCCGATGACCGATACGACATGCTTCCAGTCATCGCGTCCAGGTTGCGTCTGGACACAAGCCGTGAGTCGACGCTGTGGCGAGACCGGGCGCTGGTCGAACTGAACCGCGCCGTCCTCTGGAGCTTCGAACGAGCCGGCGTCAAGATCTCCGACCATCGTTCCGAGTCCCAGCGGTTTCTCGCCCACATCCAAAATGAGGAGAGGGCTGGACGGTCGGTGCCGGCCGATTGGTCCTGGATCGTTCCGCCGATGTCCGGCTCGCTCACCCCCGTCGTCCATGGCGGCTCCGAGGCGACGGATATTGGGCCTGCCTTCTATCTCGATGAGGAGGGGCGCCGTTTGGCCGCCATGGGGCGGCAGTCGCTCGATGAAGACAGCATCTCCAAGATCGGGTCTTCTGGATCCGACCTGTACGTTCACGATCGGTGCGAACGGAGCTGGCATCGTTAGCTAGACAACCGACAACACTGTGGCTCGCAGACGGAACTCCGCTCCGGTACCTGGCAAAATCGCGGGCATGAGTGAGCCGGAACTGGTGCTGGTGCTGCGTTACCGCAAGGCGGTGACGTACGGCTTTCACGTTCTGCTGGGTGCGCTGGGGGAGCACGAGACCGCGACCCGCTACGAGGTGCGGTTCGGCTCGACGCCCGAGGAGACGGCCGAGCACATCCGGGCCGGGGTTGACGCCGGGGCTCGTGTGCTCGTGCTGTGGTCGTTCTACTCACCCGACGCGGCGGGGATGGCCGAAGAGCTCAAGGCCGTACGAGCCCTGGCCGACGGGCCCCGGGTCACGCACATCGCCGGAGGTGTGCACGCGACCGCCGAACCCGTGCAGACGCTCGACGCGGGATGGGACGTGGCGGCGGTCGGTGAGGGGGAGTCGACGCTGCTCAGCCTGGTGGACTCCCAGGGGGACCCGACGGGGATCACCGGGCTCGCCTACCGGGATGCGGCGGGAGCCCTGATCCGTACGGGGAAAGCTCGTCAAAGGCCGTTGGACGACTTCCCGGGTTTCGCGCTGAAGTGGGACCGGTTCAACGCCCTCGAGATCACCCGGGGGTGCGTGTACGCGTGCCGGTTCTGCCAGACACCGTTCATGTTCTCGGCCCGGTTCCGGCACCGCAGCGTGGCCAACGTGCGCTGGCATGTCGACCAGATGCGGGCCCGGGGGCTGCGCGACGTCCGGTTCATCACGCCGACCGCGCTCTCCTACGGCAGCCAGGACGAGTCGCCCAACCTGGCCGCGGTCGAGGAGCTGCTCGCGACCTGCAAGGAGGGGATCGGGCCGAACGGGCGGGTGTTCTTCGGGTCGTTCCCGAGCGAGATCCGGCCCGAGCACGTGACCCGGGAGACGCTGCGGCTGGTCCGCCGGTTCTGCACCAACACCAACATCATCGTGGGCGCGCAGTCCGGCTCCGACCGGGTGCTGGGCGCGGCCAAGCGGGGGCACGGCGTCGAGGAGGTGCGCCGGGCCGTGCGGCTCGGGATCGAGGAGGGCTTCCAGATCAACGTGGACATGATCTTCGGGATGCCGGGGGAGGACCGCGCCGATGTGGACGCCTCGCTCGGGCTGGCCCGCGAGCTGGCCGATCTGGGGGCCCGGATTCACGCGCACACGTTCATGCCGCTGCCGGGGACGCCGTGGCGCGACGCGCCGCCCGGAGACGTCGACCCGGCGACGATCACCGAGGTCGACCGGTTGTCGCAGCGCGGGGCGCTCTACGGACACTGGCAGAAACAGCGCGCCCACGCCCAGCGGCTGGCCGCGGCGGCCGAGGCCTATCCGCGCCCGGGCCGCAGCCGCACCATTCTGCCGACGGTCAGCCGGAGTCCGGAATAATATTCAGATAAACGGCCAGAAGGCGCCGGGCCCGCGAGATCCGCGACCGCACGGTACCCAGCGGCAAATTCATGATCTCGGCAATTTCCTCGTACGATCTCTGGTCGATCTCGCGCATGTGCAGCGCCTCGCGATAGGGCTCGGGCAATCGGCGCATCGCGTTCTCGACGTCGAGCCGGGTCGCGGCCATCGAGCTCATCCGCCGCAGCGCACCGGCGGCCGCCGCGGGCTCGGGTGGGTCGTCGGTGGGGGTGCCGCCGCGTGACTTGCGGCGCAGCGTCTCGAGGGCCGCGTTGACCGCGATCCGGTGCAGCCACGAGGTGAAACGCGAGCGTCCCTCGAACGTGGTGATGCCGCGGGCCACCGCGATCAGCGTTTCCTGAGCGGCGTCCTCGACGTCGGCGGCGTCGGCCAGCACCCGCCGGGCGCCACCGTGCGCGAGCCGCCGGGTGTGGATCTCGCGGAGCAGTTCCTGCAGATCGCGGCGCGACCCGGCGGCCGCCCGCAAAGCTATTTCTTGAAGATCGTCGTGTGATTCCGGCAGTCGTCCGGGTGATTGCTCGAATGGCGACGGCACCCGGGAATGGTATAACCGGCGGTATTCGCAATCGCCGAAGGGGTCGCATGGCGGACTTTGCATTCATCGGTCGTTATCGAACGGTCCGCCGGCTCGGCAGCGGCGCCTTCGCCGACGTGTTTCTCGCCGTCGACGAAGACCTCGAGTCGCCGGTGGCGATCAAGGTGCTGGCCGAGCGGTGGGCGTTCGACCCCGACGTCCGCGAGCGTTTCCTCAACGAGGCCCGGCTGCTGCGCCGGCTCGGTGGCGAGCGGCTGGTCAGCGTGCACGACATCGGCCAGACGCCGGACGGGCGGCCCTATTTCGTGATGCCGTACGCGGATCGGGGCACGCTGGAGGAACGCCTCGCCGAACTGGCCGCGGCCGGTCGGGTGGTGCCGCCGGACGCCGCGTTCACGGCCGTGCGGGCGGTGGCCCTCGCGCTGCGCCCGGTGCACGAGGCCGGCGTGGTGCACCGCGACGTGAAACCGGGCAACGTGCTGATTTTCGGTGGAGGCGGAAGCGGAAGTGGGAGTGGCGGCGACGGGGACGCGTCGCCCCTGGTCGCGGCGGACGAGCGGCTCGTGCTCGGCGACTTCGGCCTGGCCAAGGACCTGAGCCAGGGCGGCACCGCGCTGAGCCTGCCGGTCGGGACCCCGGGATACATGGCGCCCGAGCAGTCCGATGCCGGGGCCGCGGTCGACCAGCGCGCCGACGTCTACGCGTGCACCGCGCTGCTGACCCGCATTCTGGCCGGGCGTCTGCCCTCGGGCGGCGCGCTCGAGGAGTCGCTGAGCGGCGAGATCGGCCCGGCCGTACGCCGTACTCTGCTCTCCGGCCTCGACCCGGCTCCCGCCCGCCGGCCCGCGTCGGCCGGGCAGTGGCTGTCCGACCTCGACACCGCGGTGGCGGCCGACCGGAAACCCCGCCGTCGCCGTCTTGTCCCGCTGCTCGCCGCCGCCCTGGTGGTCGCCGTCGGCGTGGCGGCGGCCGCCTTCGTTGCCTGGCCGCGTCCGGAAGCACCGGCGGCCGCGCCCGCGCCCGCGATCCGCTTCGAGGAGGTGTTCGACGACACCCGCTCGATCTCGCTGCGGGTGCCCGCGGCGTGGAGCCAGCACTGGGGCAACGGCTGGCATCCGGGGCAGAGCCCGTTCTATGGCAACGTCAACGTCGGCCCCGGTCTGAACGCCTCGCCCAACGTCTCCGACTGGTTCACCAAGGCGGCCGTCCCGGGCGTGTTCGCCGGTGTCTCGTCGCGGGTGGTGAAACAGGGGAAGTTCAGCCCCGATTTCATGCGGCAGTACTTCGGGCCGAACGGCTGCACGGCCGCCGCCGGGGGACCGTTCCGTCTCGACCGGCTCGGCCTCACCGGCGTACAGGGGGAATGGTCCTGTCCCGGCGGCATCCGGTGGCGATATGCGTACGGATGGCCCGCGCACCACCGCTACCTGGTCGCGCTGGAGATCAAGCTGGTCGCGCCGGACCAGGACCAGGCGTGGACCGAGGCCCTGGCCAGCGTCGCCGTGCACACCGAACCCCCGAACGGGTGACCCGGGAACTTTCCGTCGCCGCCCCTGCTCCTACGTGCGACCCGTTGCCGACGTGGCGGCGGGCATGAGCACCAGGAGCCCGCCATGCGCCGTCTTTTCTCCGTCCTCGCCGCCACCGCAGTCGCCGCTGCGCTGTTCGCCGTGCCCTCGACCGCGCAGGCCGCCTCGTCCGGGCGGGTCTGGTTCCACGCCGGTGACCAGTTCATGCCGTCGATGCTGTGGAAGTTCGACGGCGCCGGCACGGGTTACAAGCGCAGCTACATTCCGAGCCTGACCGGGTGGCCGGTGCAGCGCCAGACCGGCTTCAGCTACCAGCGTTCCGGGGCCACATACAACCTGACGACCTTCCCGTACGGCGGTACGCAGCGCATCGTGGGCCTGCGGTACTCGTCGGCCACGGACGTCTGGGTGGTCAGCAACAACGGCTTCACGGAGACGTGGCTCGGGTGCCGCTCGGCCGGACGCCCCGTGTACGCGCAGGTCGCCTGCTAGCTGGCGGGCGCGCTGCGGGCGTAGAAGGCGGCCAGGTCCGCCGGGTTCTTGAGATACACGTCGATCCGGCGGCTGACCTCCCCGGCGATCTCGTGGACCTCGACCATCGTGAGCGGGAACTGCTCGCCCGTCGCGTGCGCGGTCAGGGTGCCCTCGAGGACGCCGATCGCCTTGCCGTCTCCGCCGTCATAGACGGTGAAGCCGGCCAGGGCGACGGCCGCATGGCTCATCATCACGCCCAGGACCGACTGCAGGAAGACGTCGCGGCCCCGGTTGACGCCGCCGTAGGGAAGCTCGGCCGGCTCGTCGACGACGACGTCGGGATCGAGCCGGGCGAGCACCCCCGCGACGTCACCCTTGCTCAAGGCCTCGTACAGCGATCGCAGAACCTCGGTCGTGTTCATGTTCATCCCATCTGTCCGTCCGGATCCGGTTCGGCCCGTTCACCCGGGCCCGTTCACCCGGGGCCGTTTCGCTCGGGCCCGTTTCGCTCGGGCCCGGGGACCATGAAATCCGCCGGCGGGCGGGCCAGAAAGACTCCGCTGTGAGGGGTACTGCGAGAGACCCCCAGGGCCGACGGACGAGCTACCGTGATCGTCATGAACGGACGCGACGACGCCGGCCGGTTCCTGCGGTCCCGTCGTGACCGGATCACCCCGCACGACGCCGGTGTCACGTTCCACGGGCAGCGCCGGGTGCCGGGGTTGCGCCGGGGCGAGGTCGCCGAGCTGGCCGGCATCAGCGTCGAGTACTACACCCGGCTCGAACGAGGCGATCTCCGCGGGGTGTCGAGCGACGTTCTGGCCGCGATCGCCCGCGCGTTGCGCCTGGACCCGGTGGAACAGCAATATCTGCGCGATCTCTCCCGTGGGGTGAACGAGCCGGTCGGCAGCCGGCGCGCGGAACCCGAAGCGGTCCCGCTGCCCTGGTCATTGCGGCGCATCATCGAGTCGATGCCCGGCCTGCCGGCGTTCGTCAACAACCACCGGCTGGACACGCTCGCGGCCAACAAGCTCGGCCGGGCCCTGTACGCACCGATGTGGGATGACCCCGCCAGCGGTCTGAACGCCGCCCGCTGGGGGTTCCTCCACCCGGCGGCGCGCGATTTTTACCTCGACTGGGAATCGATCACCGGCTTCGCCGCCGGGGCGTTGCGGGCCGAGGCGGCCAAGCGCCCGGACGACAAGATCCTGGCCGACCTCATCGACGACCTGTCGACCCGCAGCGAAGACTTCCGCACCGCGTGGGCCGCCCACACCGTCAACCTCTTCCGCGACGACAAGCGTCTGCGGCACCCCGCCGTCGGAGTGATCGATCTCCGGATGGAGGTCCTGGAGGTTCCGGACGACAGCGGCTTGTCCGTCGTCGTCTACACACCGATCCCGGGCACGGGCGCGGAAGAAAGCCTGAAACAGCTCTCCGCCTGGTGGTCCGACGAAGAGTCGTCCTGAGCGGCACCTCCGCCTTTATCAGGGCCCGGATCGTCTCGGCGTCGCCGGCCTGCCGCACGATCGCGGTGGTCGGCGGCCCTGACCGGGCGGCCGCTGCGGCGCGTGCGAGCCCCACGGCGACTGAGGCCCGGCCCGCGGCGGCGGCGCTACCGGTGGCCGGTGCGTCGACCGGCGGGGAGTGAGGGGCCGGGCGCTCAGCGGCGACGGCGCGTGAACGCCATGGCGGCCGCTCCCGCGAGCAGCAAGGCCAAACCGATCACGGCAACGAGTGTGGTGTTGCTGCCGGTGATCGGGAGGCCGCCGCCTCCGCCGCCCGCGCCGCCCCCGGCGGCCGCCGCCGTGATGACGATCGCGGCGTCGTCGTCGGCGGGATCGGAGTCGCCCTGGGGTGCGATCGACGGGCCGACCACCTGGGTGAAGATCTTGCCGCGCAGCGTGCCGGGGCGGTCGACGCGCAGCTTGAACTCCCACGTGGTGGTCTCGCCCGGGTAGTACGGCGACCAGGAGATGTCGTCACTGAAGCAGTAGATGTTGCCGTCTTCGTAGTGGGCGCCGGCCGGCCACGGCGGCGGGACCGGGCTGTTCATGTTCCAGGGCATGCACAGCTTCGGAGTGCCGACCACGGTGGTGCCGGCGGGCGGCGTGACCCCGACCGTCAGGTACGAGCCGAGCTCCGCGCCGTACCCCTCCAACCGCGCCGGGCCGTTGTTGCGCACGCCGACCCGTACCGTAATCGTCTCTCCGGGTTTGGCCTTCGCGGTGGCGCCGATCGCGTTGATGTTGGACTTGTTGACACCGGTGATGGTCATGGAGAAGTCGTCGTCGTTGGCGCTCGGCCCGACGTCGGTCTGCGGCGCGGCGGCCCGCATGACCGGCGCCAGCTCGAGCTGCGGGCCGCTCGTCCCGGCCGGCAGCTTGCCCTCGCGGTCGATCCAGTCCTGTTCGGTCGACCACTCGAACCGGGCGCCCCACTTGGCCGGCGCCCAGAGCGTCTTGGCCGCGATCAGCGGGAACGGTGTGGCCAGCCGGTATTCCTGACCGGGCGCCAGTTCATCGGCGAACCGGCAGGCGAATCCGTGATCGATCCGGGCGCAGTTCCGCCGTGCTTCAAGACCGAACCCTTCCGCTGTACGGAGGGAGAGCACCACGCCGTTGATCGGCTCGTCGCCGTTGTTGCGGACCCCCGCGGCCAGATCGGCCCTGGCCCCGGTGGCGATGCTCACGTCGTTCTGCAACTCGACCGCGGCCAGGTCGACGCCCTCGGCGATGGTGATGCGGCCGGTCGCGCTCGCCCGCGTGGTGCCCGCAGCCACGGCCCGCGCGGGCAGGGTCGCGGTCGCCCCGGCTTCGACGCCCGGCTTCGCGGTGATCCGCAGCCGCAGATCGAGGGAGAACGTGCGCGGGGACGGGCAGCTGATCTTGGTCGTGGTGATCGTGCACGGGTAGTCAGTGGTGATCGTGACCAGCCGGGAGGCCTCGGTGACGTCGAGCTCGATCGCGAACGGCGACGGCTGGTTGTTGCGCTGCGCGCTGAACATCGCCCACGCCTCGCCGGTGCCACCGGGCGCCACGCTGACGTTGCCGACCCGCAGAACCTCACCCGGCGCGGCCTGCGCGACGGCAGCCGGAGCCAGGGCCAGGGCCGCGCCCAGCAGGGCGGCAATGATCCGGCGCATCAGTTTCTCCTTCGCGACGCCACGCGGGCGCAGGTTCCAGCAAGCAGCAGGCCAAGCCCGAGGGCGACGGCCGGAGTCCCCGCCCTCCCCGATCCGGGTGACGGGAGCGGATGCAGATTAGACCCCTGATCAGCCGCTGCGCAGCCCTGGTTCGGAGTGTCTTTCCGGCGAGTCGTGGGCCAGCCTGCGGAACGTGAACCGGTAGAGCCCGGCCTCGCCCCCGACGAACAGAACATTGCCGCCGGAATCCCATGCGCAGTGAGCTATCGGCTGCTCGAGACGCATGACTGCGACACAGCTGAAAGTCGTGAGATCCCAGACCCGTACGGACTGATCCCGACCCACCGAAGCCAGCAACCCTCCGTCGACGGCGACGGCCAGATCGGTCGCCCCGCCCACGTGCCCGTCGAGGTCGCGAAGGTGTCGTCCCGTGCCGGAGTCCCAGATCCGGATCCAGGGCTGCAGGCTCGCCGACGCCAGCCATGTGCCGTCGGGGGACGCCGCCAGCGCATGGACCTCGGAGGTCTGGCGGATGAACACACGCTCCGCGCCAGTGGCCGCGTCCCAGATCTGGATCACGCGCCGCGCACCGTCGGAACCACCCGGTCGGGCTCGTCCCTGGCAGGCGGCCGCCAGCCAGGAGCCGTCCACGGCGACGGCCAGTGCCGTCACGTAGCGATTGCGGCAGCTCAATCGCATCAGCTGCATGTGGGTGTCGGCGTCCCACAGATGGATCGAGCCTTGGCGGTGGCTGGTCGCGAACCAGGTTCCGTCGTGGGATTGCGCCGCCCGGTCCGCGCGTCGGGGAGGTGACCCGTCCAGGACCTCCCCGGTCTTCGAACCCCAGGTGAGGACACCACGGGCGACCGCGGCTCGCAGCCAGGAACCGTCCGGCGCCGTCCCCAGAATCTGGTAGGGCTCGCGGGCGTAGCCGTCGAGCCTGAACCTCGTGGCGGCGGTGACCCCGTCGATGATGCGTAGCCCGACGGTGCCGGCCGCGGCCAACCATGTTCCGTCTGGCGCGACGGCCAACGACGTCACCCGCGACGGCGGTCTCGTGCTGTCTTGAACAAGAGCAGCGGCGGCCGGGTCCCAGACACGGATCGTTCCGTCGTCGCTTGATGAAGCCAGCCAGGAGCCGTCCGGGGCGAAAGTCAGGTCAGTGACGGTCGACATGTGCCCGGCCAGCTCCGAGAGCAGGAGACCTGTGCCGGGGTGGCGCAGTTCGACCTTGGCGTCGCTGCCGGTGGCGAGCCACATGCCGTCCGGCGAGCACGCCAGCGCCTTCAGCGTGCCGGGGCGGTCGACCATTCTCTGGCTTTCGGAAGGGACGGCGGGATCCCAGACAGTGAGTTCACCAGAGAAGGCGCCCGCCACGATGCTCCGGCCATCAGAGTGAACTGTGAGGCTGGTGATCGGAAGCGTACGGAAGCTCTGTTGCTCGGTTCCCGTTGCCGTGTCCCAGGTCCGGATGGTGCCCTCGGCCGAGCCAGATGCCAGCCACCGGCCGTCCGGCCCGACGACCAGAGCCACGAGCGGTTCGGTCTGCGCGCGAAGCTGGCGAAGTTCTTTTCCCGAGCCGGTGTCCCAGATCCGGATTGTCGAGTCTTGAGAAGCCGACGCGAGCCAGGTGCCGTCGGGTGAGATCGCGACGGCGGAGACCGGCAAGCGATGCCCGGACAATCGCAGTCGCTGGCGACCCGTCCGGCTGTCCCAGAGACGTACCGTCCGGTCGGCGCCCGCCGAGGCGATCCAGGTGCCGTCCGGGGAGATCTCGATCGCGGCCGTCCAGTTCTGTTGGCAGTCGATGCGGCGGAGCTGCCGGCCGGTGTGCGGGTCCCAGATCCGGATGGTGCGGTCGTCACCGGCCGACGCCAGCCAGGACCCGTCCGGCGCGATGGCCAGGGCGCGGACGGCGTCGTCGTGACCGGTGAGCGTCCGCCGGAGCGCGGGGTTCGGAACGTCGGGCAGCGGCCAGTCGGCAACCAGACCTGGCCAGCCGGCCGTCTCGGCCGCCGCCCGGGCAGGCGGGCCCCAATCCGCGTCGTGGGCCGTCCGGCTGTAGAAGATGTCGACGGCCGACGACTCGGGCAAAGTCGGGCGCACGAGGTGGCTGATCTGGCCGAGCAGCCGCCGGAGACGTTCGGCGCGGGAGCCCTCGACGAGGCTGAGGTCGGCGTGCGGCGCGAGCGGACCGGATGCCCGGAAGCGTGCTTCGGCCCAGCGGAAGTCGGTGGCCACCGCCTCGGCGACCTCGCCGCGCCCGGCCGCGATCAGGTGCTGGATCAGGTGGTCGCCGAGGTAGCGGTTCGACACCGGCTGACGCCAGGCCTCACTGATGTCGGGGACCGCCGCTTCGACCAGGAAACCGTGCAGATCTCGTATGCGGGACTCGCCCAGTTCGGCGCCCAGGTAGTCGCGGACGACGTCGTGAAGGGTGATCGTTCCGTTGTCCGCGGCCGTGATCAGCGCCAGGCGGGCGAGCTTGCCGCACAGCGCCACGCTTTCGGGCCGGGACCGGTCGCTCGTCCGCTCCCAGAGGGCACTCACCAGGCTCTCGGGGATCGTCTCGTCCTCGGCGAAGACGGCCAGCTCGGTGAAGAGCTGCCGTTCGGCCTGGTCGAGCAGGCTCGTGCTCGCCTCGATGGTCGCGGCGATCGCGTCGTCGCGTTGGTCGGGGTCGTCGAGGTCGAGCTCGCGCACCGGCACGCCGGTCAGGTTGTCGATCGAGGAGACACCGCGGCGCAGATGGCTCAGCAGCTCGGTCGCCAGAGACCCGGCGTCGGAGCGCAGCCTGAGCTGTTCGACGAGGATCTTGTTGAGCAGGCGCAGGAGCAGGGGCCAGCGCCCGGTTTCGGCCAGCAGTGACTCAACCAGGGCAGGGGAGAGCTCCGGAAGCCCGGCGGTGAGAACCTTGCGGGCCTGCGACGACGACATCTGGTCGACCTTGACCGGCACGCCGTCGGCGCCGACCAGGGCTGGGTTGCGGGTGGTGACCAGGCGGGCGGCCCGGCCCGCGACCGGGAAGGCCGCCAGCTGGTCGTCGAACCACACGTCGTCGAGAATCAGCAGGCGCCGGGGGCCGGCGGCGAGCACGGCGGCCAGATGGTCGGCGGCCTGGCGGACGTCGGTGAACGGCTGGGCGCGGTCGGGGGCCAGCTGTCTGACCAGGTCGTTCACCTGCTCGACGAGGCCGCCGCGGCGGGTGTCGCGGCCCAGGGTCACCCAGTAGACCCGGCCGCGGAAGCGGCGCAGGATGCGGCGGTCGGAGCGGACCATGCGGGCGACCGTCGTCTTGCCGAAGCCGCCCGCGCCGTGCACCGCCGTGGTGATGCCGACCGTGCGGGCGCCTCGGCGTCGCAGGGCTCGGACGATCAGGTTGACCTCGGCCGGGCGGTCTTCCACCCACGGCTCGACCTGGTGCCGGGCCGGGACCAGCGCGACCAGACGGTTGTCGACGACGTGGGCCGAGACCAGGGCAGCGACGGAGACCGCGACGACCGAGGCGGCCACCCACCACAGGTAGTGGCTGTCCATCGTGGGGAACCACGGCGCCCGGGAGCCGGTGGCAGCGTTGATCGCGACACCGGACAGGGCCGCGGCGAGGGCGGCCAGCAGCGCCGCACCTCCGACCCGCAGCGTTCGCACCCCATCATGTAAGCGCAGGGGTGCGACAGAATCACCCTCCGAACGGGCGGTCGGCCGGGCGGTCGCCGCCGTCGCATTCGTCCGGTGGTTCCGTCTCGGGCAGGAGGTCGAAGAGGTCGGGGCCCTCGTGGCCGACGTCGATCGAACGGCCGACCAGGCCGAGCTGGGTGGCGCAGTCGCGGCCGAAGCCCTTGACCATGCGGTCGGCGCGCGTGAGGTGCCCGCAGCGGGGACACCGTCGCATCTCGGCGTTCGTGGAGCTGGCCATCGGTCCAAGTATCGCCGCCGGGCGCTATGTCGGCACGATCTGTGGACAACCTCGCGGAGCGCGCGTGTGGTCCGGGTGCGGGGCGCCCGTACGGGGGCTAGGGTTTGATCGTGGGCGTCAAGACGTGGATCGAAGGCTGGCCGGTCTATCGGCAGCTGACGGGCACGGACCCGCTCGGGCGGGGAGCGGCCGCCCAGTCCAGGAAGTCCAAGGAGCTCACGGCCCGCACCGAGACCGCCGACCGGGTCGCCAAGTCGGTCTGCCCCTACTGTGCGGTGGGGTGCGGGCAGCGGATCTTCGTGAAGGACGAGAAAGTTGTCCAGATCGAGGGCGACCCCGACAGCCCGGTCTCGCGGGGGCGGCTCTGTCCCAAGGGCTCGGCCAGTCTCAGCCTCGTGAACAGCGAGCGCCGGCAGCAGAAGGTGCTCTACCGGAGGCCGTACGGGAAAGACTGGGAAGAACTTGATCTTCCGACGGCGATGGAGATGATCGCCGATCGGGTGCTCGCGGCCCGCGACGCGACCTGGCAGGACGCGGACGAGCACGGGACGGCGCTCAACCGTACGTTGGGAATCTCCAGCCTCGGCGGGGCGACGCTCGACAACGAAGAGAACTACCTGATCAAGAAGCTGTTCACCGCCATGGGCGCGATACAGATCGAGAACCAGGCGCGTATTTGACACTCCGCCACGGTTCCCGGTCTGGGAACCTCCTTCGGCCGGGGCGGGGCCACCGGATTCCTCCAGGATCTGGCTAACGCCGACTGCATCGTCATCCAGGGCTCGAACATGGCCGAGGCGCACCCGGTGGGCTTCCAGTGGGTCGTCGAGGCCAAGAACCGGGGTGCGAAGGTCATCCACGTCGACCCGCGGTTCACGCGTACGAGCGCGCTGGCCCACACGTATCTGCCGGTGCGCGCGGGGGCCGACATCGCGTTCCTGGGCGGCGTGGTCAACTACATCCTCAGCAACGAGAAGGACTTCCGCGAGTACGTGCTGGCGTACACCAACGCGTCCATGCTCGTCAGCGAGGACTTCCTCGACACCGAGGATCTCGACGGGCTGTTCAGCGGCTACAACCCCGAGACCAACACGTACGACCAGTCCAGCTGGATGTACGCGGGGCAGGAGCACGAGGGGCAGAGCCACGGCGAGTCGCACGCCGACCGCGAGACGGCCAGCGCCCAGCAGCACGAGTCGCACGGCCCGCCGGTGCCCGCCGACGTGCCCCGCGACCCCACTCTGAAGGACCCGCGCTGCGTCTATCAGATCCTCAAGCGGCACTACTCGCGCTACACGCCGGAGGTCGTCGAGCGGCTGTGCGGCGTACCGCAAGCGAAGTTCCTCGAGGTCTGTGAGGCGTGGACCGCGAACTCGGGCCGCGAACGTACGACCGCGCTGGTCTACTCGGTGGGCTGGACGCAGCACAGCGTGGGCGTGCAGTACATCCGCACCGGCGCGATCATCCAGCTGCTGCTGGGCAACATGGGCCGGCCGGGTGGCGGGGTGATGGCGCTGCGCGGGCACGCCAGCATCCAGGGCTCGACCGACATCCCGACGCTGTTCAACCTGCTGCCGGGCTACCTGCCGATGCCGCACTACAAGACGCACGAGACGTTCCGGCAGTGGGTCGACGACATCCGCCATCCGGGGCAGAAGGGCTTCTGGGCCAACGCCGAGTCGTACGCGGTGAGTCTCATGAAGGCGTACTTCGGTGACGCGGCGACGGCCGAGAACGACTGGGGTTACGGCTGGATGCCGCGCCTGACCGGCGACCACGGCACCTACCAGCAGGTCCTCGACATGATCGACGGGAAGATCAAGGGGTACTTCCTGCTCGGGCAGAACCCGGCCGTCGGTTCGGCCCACGGGCGGGCCCAACGGCTGGGTATGGCCAACCTGGACTGGCTCGTGGTCCGCGATCTCTACATGATCGAGAGCGCGACGTTCTGGAAGAACGGGCCCGAGATCGCCACCGGGGAGATGTCGCCCGAGGAGTGCAAGACCGAGGTCTTCTTCATGCCGGCCGCCTCCCACGCCGAGAAGGAGGGCACGTTCACGCAGACCCAGCGCATGCTGCAGTGGCGGGAGAAAGCTGTCGACCCGCCGGGCGACGCGCGCAGCGAGCTGTGGTTCTTCTACCACCTCGGGCGGATCATCCGGGAACGGCTGGCTGGATCGACCCGTACGCGGGACCAGGCTCTTCTGAATTTGACCTGGGACTACGGCTCGGGTGACGAGCCGGATGGCGAGGCCGTGCTCAAGGAGATCAACGGGTACGACCTCACCACCGGCAAGCTGCTGAGCACGTTCAACGAGATGAAACCGGACGGCTCCACGTCGGGTGGCTGCTGGATCTACACGGGTGTCTTCGCCGACGGCGTCAACCAGGCCAATCGGCGCAAACCGGGGCGTGAGCAGAACTACGTCGCGCCCGAGTGGGGCTGGGCCTGGCCGGCCAACCGGCGCACCCTTTACAACCGCGCGTCGGCCGACCCGGAGGGTAATCCCTGGTCGGAGCGGAAGAAGTACGTGTGGTGGGACGCCGACAAGGGCGAATGGGTCGGCGAGGACGTGCCCGACTTCGAGAAGAAGAAGCCGCCCTCCTATCGGCCGCCCGAGGGCGCGTCCGGCGTCGAGGCCATCTCGGGTGACGACGCGTTCATCATGCAGGGCGACGGGAAGGGCTGGCTCTACGTGCCCGGTGGCCTGATCGACGGGCCGATGCCGACACACTACGAACCGGCCGAATCGATGGTGCGGAACCCGCTCTACGGCCAGCAGGCGAACCCGACCCGCAAGGTCTACGACCGCTCCGACAACCCCACCAATCCGAGCCCGCCCGAGCGACATTCCGAGGTTTTCCCGTACGTCTTCAGCACCTCCCGCCTCACCGAGCATCACACCGCGGGCGGCATGAGCCGGCAGCTGGCCTACCTGTCGGAGCTGCAACCGGAGATGTTCGTCGAGGTGTCACCCGAGCTGGCGGCCGAGCGCGGCCTCGAGCACACGGGGTGGGCGCACATCGTCACCGCCCGCGCCGCCATCGAGGCCAAGGTGCTGATCACCGACCGGCTCGTGCCGCTGCGCATCGAGGGCCGCACGGTGCATCAGCTCTGGATGCCGTACCACTGGGGTGGCGAGGGCCTGGTCACCGGCGACTCGGCCAACGACCTGATCGGGATCACGCTCGACCCCAACGTGCTCATCCAGGAGAGCAAGGTGGGCACCTGCGACATCCGGCCGGGCCGCCGCCCCACCGGGCATGATCTGCTGCGGTACGTGCAGGATTATCGGGAGCGGGCGGGGCTGGTTCCCGGGCACCACACACCGATCGTGACCGTGGAGGAGCCGGACGACGATGGGCAGTAACAGCCTGTACGGGCCGGTCGATCCCGCGCCCGACGCCGGGTACACCGATGCGCCGCCGCGGATGGGGTTCTTCACCGACACGTCCGTGTGCATCGGGTGCAAGGCGTGCGAGGTGGCCTGCAAGACGTGGAACGCGGTGCCGGACGACGGGTTCAACCTGCTCGGGCAGTCGTACGACAACACGGGCGGGTTGAGCGCGGATTCGTGGCGGCATGTGGCGTTCATCGAGCAGCCGTCCCGGGGGTCGCAAGCGTTTCTCGGGCTCCCGACCGGGCCTTCGTCGGCTCCCGCGGCCAATGTTGTCGCGTCCCAGCAAGTCGTGCCGACCGGGACCGAGCCGGGTATCCCGCCGGCCGTCGACGCCCTCGCCGCGGCGGCCACGGCCGGCACTGAGTTCGTGGGCGCCGGCCCTAAGTTCCACGGCGCCGGCACCGGGTTCCACGGCGCTGGCCCTGAGTTCCTTGGTATGCCGGGGACGGATCTGCCGGGCCGTACGGACCCGGCGCCGCGCAGCGACTTCCGCTGGCTGATGATGTCGAACGTCTGCAAGCACTGCACCCACGCCGGCTGCCTCGACGTCTGCCCGACCGGCGCGCTCTTCCGCACCGAGTTCGGCACGGTCGTCGTGCAGGACGACATCTGCAACGGTTGCGGTTACTGCATTTCCGGATGCCCGTACGGGGTGATCGACCGTCGCGAGGGTGACGGGCGCGCGTGGAAGTGCACGCTCTGTTACGACCGCCTTGGTGACGGACTGGAACCGGCGTGCGCCAAGGCGTGCCCGACCGAGTCGATCCAGTTCGGTGAGCTCGACGAACTGCGGGAGCGGGCCCGGGCCCGGGTCGAGAAACTGCACGCGGAGGGCGTCGCTTCGGCCCAGCTCTACGGGGAGAGCGAGGACGACGGTGTGGGCGGGGACGGCGCGTTCTTCCTGCTCCTCGACGAGCCCGAGGTGTACGGGTTGCCGCCCGACCCGATCGTGCCGACGCGCGACCTGCCGCACATGTGGAAGCGGGCGGGGTGGGCGGCGTTGACCATGGCCGCGGCGGCTGTGGTGGCGTTCGCGGGGAGGCGTCCGTGAGCCCCGCTTCTCCCGCGCCTTCTCCCGCGCCGGACGGCGGTTCGCAGCGCTCCGGTTCTCACGGGCCGGGCGGCGGTTCGCAGCGTTCCGGTTCTGACGGGCCGGGCGGCGGTTCGCAGCGTTCCGGTTCTCACGGGCCGGGCGGCGGTTCGCAACGGTCCGGTTTTCGCGCGGCGGATAGCGGCTCGCAGGGCTCGCAGCGCTCCGGTCGTGATGGGGGCAAGCGCGGCGGCGGTGACCGGTCCATGGTTCCGCGCGCCGACTTCCAGTCCTACTACGGGCGGCCGATCGTGCGGCCTCCGGTGTGGACCCACGACATCGCGATCTACCTGTTCACCGGTGGGCTGGCCGCGGGGTCGGCGCTGCTCGCGGCGGGTGGGCAGGCGACCGGTGACGTCGTGCTGCGCCGGGCCGGCCGGGCGGCGACGATGGGGGCGCTGGGCGCGAGCGCGTTCTTCCTGATCAAAGACCTGGGCCGCCCCGAGCGGTTCCACCACATGCTGCGCGTGGCCAAACCGACGTCCCCGATGTCGATGGGCACCTGGCTGCTGAGCTTCTTCGGTGGCGCGGCCGGTGTGGCGGCGGCGGCCGAGGTCGCGCCGCTGCTGCCGGAGCGCGGCGTGCTCGGGCTGGCCCGGCGGGTGCTGCCACCGGTGGGCGCGGCCGCGGGCTACGGGGCGGCTGCGCTTGCTCCGGGGCTGGCGACGTACACGGCCGTGCTCTTCGCCGACACTGCGGTGCCCAGTTGGAACGCCGTCTACCCGGATCTGCCGTTCATGTTCGCCGGAAGTGCGCTGGCCAGTGGCGCCGGCGTCGGGCTGATCGCGGCCCCGGGCAAACCGGCGCGGCGGATGGCGGTGGCGGGCGCGGCGGTCGAGCTGGCGGCCGGGCACCGGGTCGAGAACAACTACGGGCTGCTCAGCGAGCCCTACCACCACGGACGGCCGGGCAAGCTGCTGCGGCTCGCGCGGGCGTTGACGGTGGCCGGGGCGGTGGGGGCGGTGGTCGGGCGGCGCAGTCGGGTCGTGTCGGCGCTGGCCGGCGTGTCGTTGCTGGCGGGTTCGGCGCTGACCCGTTTCGGCGTGTTCGAGGCTGGTGTCGAGTCGGCCAAGGACCCGCGCTACACCGTGGTGCCGCAGCGGGAACGGCTCAACTCACGGGCAGCGACTCCTGGTGAGCCCGGGCCATCTCCCCGTACAGGGAAATCTTGATGTCGAGCATCGCGAGGTCCTGCTGCAGCTCGTCGATGCGGGCCAGGACGCGCTCGCGGTGCTCGACAAAAAGCTGCAGACGGTCAGTGAGCGTTTCGTCGCCGGCTCGCACCATCTCGGCATAACGGCGCATTTCCCGTACGGGCATGCCGGTGCTCCGAAGCCTGATCAGCAGCCGCAGCCAGCCGATGTCGTCGTCGCAGTAACGACGGCGGCCGGCCGAGTCGCGGTCGATCGGCTCGACCAGGCCCTCCTGCTCGTACCAGCGCAGGGTGTGCACGCTGAGGCCGACCATGTCCGCGGCCTCGCCGACGGTGACTCCGTTCGCCATACCCGTACCCCCGGTTCGTCCGCTTTTCGGAGCGCTGCGGCGTTCACTTTTCAGCACTCGCTGCGGCCCTCAGCCTTCCAGTTAGAGTGCACTCGAAGTCAAGCGCCGCCGTACCGCCTCTCGCCGGTTGCTTCTCGCCGGTGCGGATCCTTGTTATCGCACCACTTCGAGTGTCGTGCCGTCGGCGCGGGCCGGGATCAGCTCGCCGATCACCGGGTAGCCCGGCACCTCACCGGCCACGAGCAGCCCGCCCGAGGTCTGGGCGTCGGCCAGCAGCAGCAGTTCGTCCTCGTCCACGCCGGCGTCGAGGTGCGGGCGGACCCAGTCGAGGTTGCGGCGGGTGCCCCCACTGACGTACCCGTCCGCGAGCGCCTGCCGGGCCCCCGCCAGATAGGGAACCTTGGCTGCTTCGACCCGGGCCGTGACGCCGCTGGCCCGGGCCAGCTTGTGCAGATGGCCGAGCAGCCCGAAGCCGGTCACGTCGGTCGCGCAGACGGCTCCCGCTCCCAGTGCCTTTGACGAGGCGGCCAGGTTGAGCGTGGTCATGGCGGCGACCGCCTCGTCGAACACCTCGCCGGTCGCCTTGTGCCGGCTGTTGAGCACTCCGACGCCGAGCGGTTTGGTGAGTGTCAGCGGCACCCCCGCCACACCGGCGTCGTTGCGCATGAGCCGTTCCGGATCGGCGATGCCGGTGACCGCCATGCCGTACTTGGGTTCCGGATCGTCCACGCTGTGCCCACCGGCCAGATGACAGCCGGCCTCCCGCGCGATCGCCAGCCCACCCGCCAGCACTTCGGCCGCGAGCTCCATCGGCAGCAGATCCCGGGGCCAGGCCAGCAAATTGACCGCGACGACAGGCGTGCCACCCATCGCATAAACATCGGAGAGCGCATTGGCCGCGGCGATGCGTCCCCAGTCGTACGCATCGTCAACCACCGGAGTGAAGAAGTCGGCGGTCGCCACCACAGCCGTGCCCGCAGCCAAACTGACCACGGCCGCGTCATCCCCGTCATCCAGCCCGACGAGCAGCTCACCGGGCCCCTTGGGCGTGCCGGTCCCGACCAGCCCCGCCACCACGGCTTCGAGCTCGCCGGGCGGGATCTTGCAGGCACACCCCCCACCGTGCGCGTACTGGGTGAGGCGCGGTGCATCGGTGGTCGTCACCACCCCACTCTGGCATGCCGCCCACCGCCCCGCCCACCGCCCCGCTAGTGTTTGCCCCGGAGGCGTTCAGGTGGCTGGTGCCCCTCCCGGTCTTCAAAACCGGTGCAACTCGGCATCCGAGTTGGGCGGGTTCGATTCCCGTCCGCCTCCGCTCTACTCCGGGACGTAATGGTCGAAGTCGCGGCACAGCTCCGACCGGTCGTGGTCGGCAGCGCCGTTGAGAAGCGCGATGAGATTGCGGTTCTGGGCCATCGACGAATAGGCGACCTCGTCGTTGCACACGGTGCGTGACGTAACGTCGTCGTTCGGGATGATCTCGATAGAGCCGTCGAAGTTCAGCACGATGGTATTGATGTCCTGCACGGCGACGACGTATACGACCCTCGGGGCAGGCCATTGACGGTTCTCGACAATCTCGAGTGGCATCGGCGCGGTGAGGGAGAAGACCTGCAGGACAGCAATCGCGGCAATGGCCGGGGGCAGGGCGACCAGAAGCTTCCGGTGCCAGCCATGCCGTGCGGCGGGAATCCGGCTGCGGCGCCAGATCAGGAAAGCGCTCGACCAGCAGACCGCGATCACCAGTCCGGTGAGGAGCCACGAGAAGGTTGTGATCGCGGCGAGGAAGGCCGCACAGGCGCTCGCGGCGGCGTATACCCAGTTGATCCATGGCTTCAGGGTGTCCGGCTGCATGATGTGCGCGACCCACACGAGGGGGATGGCCGCCGCAGTGACGCCGAAACGTATGGCGTCGTAGAAGGCGGACATCAGCAACCCGGTCACCGGAACGTGCTGGGTCAACACGCGCAGCGATTGAGAGTCACCCCTGGACAGATGGATCAGGGAGGCCAGGGCAATCAGGGCGGGGAGGCCGGCGAGTGCGAAGGTCGCGAACCATTTGATGGCGGTGGGAACGACGGGTGGATCGTCAGTCGTCATCGTCGCTCGTCATCTGCGTTTTCTCGCTGCCGGGGGGTCGGCGTCGCCGATCGGGGCGTGACCCTCTGCGCTTGACGGTCTCGCTGATCAGGGAGAGGACGAGAGCGATGGTAGCGACCAGAAATCCGAGCACGGTCGCCCAGGTGTCCGGATTGCGCACGGATGTCACGCTCACCAGCCACCACGCGAAGCCGAGGAAGAGGAGCGGGACTGCGACCCAGAGGATCCTCACAACCTCATGATGGCTCAGCGGGTCCACAGAGGGTCGACAGCCGCGGCCAGGAGGGGAAGAAAATGATCGACGGTGGCGGGGTGGGTGCGGCCGGCGGGGGTGGCGGCGTAGATGCGCCGGGTGGGCTCGTCGTCTCGGTGCAGGCGCAACAGGGCCACGTCGGCCGGCTTGCTGCGCATGGCCAAGGCTGGGATCAGGGCCACTCCCAAGCCGGCGGCTACGCAGCCCAGCTTGCCGGTCCAGTCGGCGGCGACGATGTCGATGCGCGGGTGGAAACCGGTGGGCAGGGCGGCCCGCAGCAGCGTTGACTCGGCGTCGGCGGAGCCTGCTATGAACGCGTCGTCGGCCAGGTCGGCGAGGCGGACCGTACGGCGTTTGGCCAGGCGATGGTTGCGGGCGACGGCCACCAGCAGGCGCTCGTCGAGGAGGTGGTGCAGTTCGAAGCGCGTGGTGTCGATCGGGCCGGCGGGGGACTCGCTCACCACGGCCACGTCGGCCTCGCCTGCGGCCAAACGGTCCAACAGGGTGGGGGTCAGGCCTTCGACAAGACTTAAGGCCACTTCCCCGTACGCACCCCGGAAGCGCGCCAGGGCCCGGGGGACCAGAGCGGCCACGGCCGTGGGGAAAGCGCCCACCCGAAGCCGGCCGGTGCTCAGCGTGCGGAGGTCGTCGACGGCCCGCCGAGCGGTGACCAGCTGGCCGAGGATCGCCTCGGCGTGCGGGAGCAGGGTGCGGCCCTCTTCGGTGAGGGTGACCCCGCGGGGTACCCGGTCGAAGACGGGCGCGCCGACCTCGGCCTCCAAGGCGGCGATCTGTCGGGACACCGCCGACTGGGTGTAGCGCAGGCGCCGGGCGGCCGCGGTGATCGAGCCGGAGTGGGCGACGGTGCGGAACACGTCCAGCAACACGGTATCCATGACCCGGCAGCATGGCACGTATGCGTGACATTCGCTGGTGGCATGGCTGGGTGCGGGCCTAGCGTCGTCGGCATGGTGAAGATGACGCTCGACAACCCCGCTTCGGTCGCCGCGCCGTTCGGGGACCGGTTCGCGCACGTGGCCCGCGTCGATGTGGGTGGCGGGGCGCTGCTCATGCTGACCGGGCAGGTTGCGGTGGACGACCACGGTGAGGTGGTGGCCCCGGGCGACGCGGGCAAGCAGGCCGAACGCATCTTCGAGATCGTCGGCGGCCTGCTCGAGGCGCACGGTTCGAGCCTGGCCGGTGTGCTTCACATCCGCACGTTCATGACCAGCCTGGACGACCTTCCGGCGTACGGGGCGGTCCGCCGCCGCCTGTTTCCCGCGCCCGGCCAGAACCCGCCCGCCAGCACGACGGTCGAGGTGAGCAGGCTGTTCCTGCCCGGCGCGGTGCTCGAGATCGAGGTAACCGCGGTTGCGCCGTGATCGTAAGCCCACCAGCGGGTCAGAGGGGGCTGGCGGAGGGTGAGCAGGCCGGTGACACTCGGCCGAGGTGGTGGCGGGATGTGGTGGGTCAGCGGAGGCGGCGGCGGTCGTCGGCGAGGCGTTCGGTGATCGAGCGGCGGTCGAGGAGTTCGAGGAGCGGCACGGCCACCCGGCGGGTGGTATCGAGGGCGCGCCGGGCCTCGCTCAGGGTGAACGGCTGCGGCACGGCGCCGAGTGCTTCGGCGGCCGCTTCGACGGCGTTGGCGGCCAGCACCACCTGAGGTGACAGCTGGATGACGAGGCCGGTGCGGGCGGCGGCGGCCAACTGGCGCGGGCCCAGGCCGAGGGCGGTCAGATCGTTGGCTTCGGGGGCGGTGAACGGGCCGAGGCCTTCGAACGCCGTGGTCACGAGGGCGATCAGCTCTTCGGGCGGCCCGGAGGCACTGGTCGCCACCCGTCCGCCGCGGATGGAGAGCGGCGGCCGCACCAGTGCGGTGACGAGCGCGCGGTCGGGCAGTCCGAGGCGGTGCCGCAGCGCCTCGATCGGCATGCCGGGCTCCAGCGGATGCTCGCGCTGATAGGCCGCGACCTCACCGGGCAGTCGCTCGCCCAGAGCCGCCCAATAGCCAGGATCGGCGAACCAATCCCCGGCAACCGGCTCCGCGCCGGCTCGTGAAGCTGAGGAGGGGGCGTCGGCAGTGGCTGAGGAGGAGGGGCGGGCGTCGGCAGTGGCTGAGGAGGAGGGGCGGGCGTCGGCGGTGGCTGAGGTGGGGGCGACGGCAGCGTCTGACGAAGGGTGGGCGCCGGCGGCGGAAGGGTGACGGGCGGCGGTGGAGGAGGGGTGGGAAGCGCGCTTCGGAGCCGCCTGCGAGGGGGCCGTCGTGGGTGTGGGTAGGGGGACGCCCATGGCGGACAGGTCGGCGGCCCTCATCAGGAGGCGGCGGGACAGTTCGCTCTCCAGGGACGGGTGGCCGTCCATCGTGGTCAGGATGTCGGCTCGGGCTGCGGCGGCGCCGCGACGCTGGAGGGTGGGTGGGGTTACGTCGAGGACCGTCACGCCGCCGGCCACGTGGTGACGGCCGGGGTCGCGTAGCAGCAGACGGTCGCCGATGCGTAACGGCAGGGGGCGCGCCAGGCGCAGGCGGGCGGTGTCGGAACCCAGAGGCCGGACGCGTACGGGGACAGCAGCTGAACCGGCATGCAGTGTCATCGCGGCCGGCAGGTCGGCCACCGGATCACCGTGCAGGCGTATGTCGATCAACTCGGTGGGTCGGAAGCGGCCGGGGGTCAGCAGGGCGTCGCCCCGGCTCACGTCGTCGCGTGCGGCGCCGCGGAGGTTGACGGCCACCCGGGACACGGCGTTCACCACGTCTACCGGCTTCCCGAGAGACTGCAGACCCCGTACGCGCACGGTGGTCCCGCCCAGCGTCAGCTCGTCGCCGGTCCGTAGGACGCCCGCGCCCAGCGTGCCGGTCACCACGGTGCCGGCGCCCTTGACCGTGAACGCCCGGTCGATCCACAACCGCACCGGCGCATCGTGAACCGGAGCTGGAAGCCGGCCGATCAGCTGGTCGAGTTCGGCCCTCAGCAGGTCCAGGCCCTCGCCCGTGGTTCCGCTGACGGCCACCGAAGGCACGGGTCCGAGCGGCGTCGCGGCGATCCGGTCGAGGGCCTCCGCGGTGGCCCGGTCGGGGGAGGCCAGGTCACTTCGGGTCACGACGAGCAGCCCATGCCGTACGTCCAACGCCGCCAGTGCCGAGAGGTGTTCGGCCGACTGGGGCATCCAGCCCTCGTCCGCGGCCACCACGATCATCGCGGCCGGGACGGGACCGATGCCGGCCAGCATGTTCGGCACGAAGCGCTCGTGGCCGGGCACGTCGACGAACGCGACGGTCTCGCCCGAGTCCAGCGTCGTCCAGGCGAAGCCCAGGTCGATCGTCATGCCCCGGCGGCGTTCCTCGGCCCACCGGTCGGGTTCCATGCCGGTGAGCGCCCGCACCAGCGTCGACTTGCCGTGATCGACGTGCCCGGCGGTGGCCAGCACACGCATGTCAGCCCACCCGGCAGACAACGGTCGGCAAGCAAAACAGGCGCATGTCAGACGCTCGGCCGGCGGCGGTCGGCCGCGGGGGCGGGAGCGCGGAAGACGCGCGCCCGGCAGCGGCCGGCGGACGGGACGGGCGCATGTCAGACCTCCTGCGCGGCGACGGCGATGACCATGTCGGTCAGCACGCCGTCGGCCTCCTCGGGGACGCATCGCAGGTCGAGCAGCAACCGTCCCCGGTCGACCCGCCCGACCACCGGTGTGGGGGCGGTGCGCAGCGGACCCGCGTACGGGGAAGGCAGTGAGAGTGACCACGACGGCAGCGTGACCTCGGGCGCGCCGCCACCGCCCACCACCGCGTCCGATTCGACCACCTCGACCGAAATGTCCCGCGCGGCCAAAGTAGCCTGCACCCGCAAAGTGCGAGCACGCAGAGCAACCGGATCGTAATGCAGAGCGTCACGAGTTGGGGTGGTCGGACCGGTGAGGGTGGCCTGAAGAGCGGCCAACGTCAGCTTGTCGACCCGCAGCGCCCGAGCCAGCGGATGCCGCCTGAGCTGGTTGACCAGAGCGGACGACCCGAGCAGCAGCCCGGCCTGGGGCCCACCGAGCAGCTTGTCCCCACTGGCGATCACCAGCGACGCGCCCTCACCGAGCGTGGTCGCCGCGTCGGGCTCGAAGGGCAGCAGCGGGTCGGGCGCCAGCAGGCCGGAACCGATGTCGGCGACCACCGGCGGCCCGAGCAAGGCCAGCTCGGGCAGCGAAGCCGCGCTGGTGAAACCCCGTACGACGAAATTGGAGGGGTGGACCTTGAGGATGAACCCGGTGGCGGGGCCGATCGCGCGCTTGTAGTCGGCCACCGACGTACGGTTCGTCGTGCCGACCTCGCGCAGCCGCGCCCCGGTCGACTCGAGCAGGTCGGGCAGGCGGAAACCGTCGCCGATCTCCACCATCTCGCCCCGGCTGACGATGATCTCGCGGCCGCCCCCGGCCAGGGCCGTGGCCGCCAGCACCAGCGCGGCCGCGCCGTTGTTGACCACGTGGACGTCTTCGGCGGCCGGAATCAGGCGGTGCAGTGCGGTCAGCGCCGTGCGGCCCCGCTTGGCCCGGCGGCCCGTGGTCAGGTCGAGCTCGACGTCGGTGTGCCCGGCGGCGGCGACGATCGCCTCGCGCGCGGCGGCCGAGAGCGCGGCCCGTCCCAGGTTCGTGTGCAGCACGACGCCGGTCGCGTTCAGCACCGGCCGCAACCCGCCGGGCAGGGCGGCCAGCGCGGTGGTCACCACCTCGTCCGGCTTGAGCTCCCCCTCCCGTACACGCTGAAGCGTGGCCACCACCGCGGCCTTGACCGCCGCCCGGCCCTCGGACCGGGTCGCGGCCGCCAAACGGGGATCGGCCAGAATCACGTCCGTCCGCGGAACGTGGCGCCGAGAGTCCACCATGACCTGAAAACTACCCGGGGAGGTGGCGCGGGTGCCGTTCGAGATCGACTTTCACGACAACGACGCCATGATCTGGAGCCGGCCGCTCACGCTGCTGGTCTCGGCGGCCGGCGCGGTGCTGATCGGGGTGGCCTTCGTGACGCCCTGGACGGAGTGGCTCGTCATCCTGGGGGTGGTCGCGCTGTTCGTGGCGATCAGCGGCTACATCGGGTCCACCCT
Organism: Paractinoplanes ovalisporus; assembly: GCF_016834655.1. Lineage (GTDB taxonomy): Bacteria > Actinomycetota > Actinomycetes > Mycobacteriales > Micromonosporaceae > Actinoplanes > Actinoplanes ovalisporus. The sequence goes on along the minus strand of NZ_JAENHP010000017.1, from coordinate 7,455 downwards.
GGAGACGAAGTTCGGGCAGGTTCCACTGGCCCAGCCGTCGGGGGTGCGGTCGCACGCCGGGCCCCGCCGCCGGTCGATGCGGCGCAGCAGCGGCGTCCCGTACGTCGCCGTCGCGCTCGGCGTGCTCCTGGTCGCGGCGTCCGACGGGTTTCCGCTCGTCGCAGCCATCGGGCTCGCCCTCGTGCTGGCGGGCCTGATCGTCGGGCCCGCGGCCGGGTTCGTGGTCACTCCGGAGTTTCTGCACATCGACACCGCGTTCCGTCGCATCAGCGTCCCCCGGCATCTGATCGGCAAGTTCGAGCACAGCGACCTCGAGGTGCGGCTGCGCCTGGAGAACCGCGACTTCGTCGACATCCGGGTCGACTCGCCGATCATGGAATACAGCTCGCGCGGCTACTGGATGAACGCCCGCTGCCGGGTCCGTACGACGGCCCGGCTGGTCCGCATGCTCGACGCGGTTCCCGCCGTCCCCGGCCCGCAGCAGGTCGTCACGCACCGGCGGCGACCCCTGATGATCGCCGTGATCGTGGTGGCGGCCGCGGCGATCGTTGTCCTCGCGGCCTATGGCGTCGCGACGACACCGTGGGAAGAGTGAGCATGTGCGCGTCGAGGTAGGTCTGCTCGGCCCGATCGAGCTGCGGCGGGACGACCGGCCCGCCGCCCTGCCCGGAGCGCCGCAACGCGCCCTGCTGGCCCGACTCGCGCTGGCCGGGGGCCGGGTCGTGCCGACCGGCGACCTCCTCGACCTGCTCTGGGGCGACGACCCGCCCGGCAACGCCACCGGCAACCTGCACAGCTACGTCTCCCGGCTGCGGCGGCACACCGGCGCCGACGCGATCCGGCGTGAGCCCGGCGGCTACCGCCTCGACCTGCCGGTCGACGTCCAGCGGGTCGAGCGGATGGCCGCTGCTGCTCGCGACCAGCCCCCGGAACGGGCGGCCGAGACGTTCGCCGCGGCCCTGCGGGTCTGGCGCGGCGACCCGCTGGCCGACGTGGCCGACCGGCTCGCCTTCGCGCCCGACGTCGCCCGGCTCACCGAATGGCGTCACCACCTGCGCGAGGAATGCCTCGACCGGCGGATCAGCGCGGGCCACGCGGCGGGGGCGCTGCCCGAGATCGAGGAGTACGCCACCGCCGAGCCGCTGCGCGAGCGGGTCCACCTGCTGCACATGCGGGCGCTGCACCAGGCCGGCCGCACCGCGGAAGCGCTGGGCGTCGCTCGTGCGTACCGGGAAAGGGTCGTCGACGGGCACGGGGTGGATCCGTCGCCCGCGCTCGACGAGCTGCGCGGACGCATCCTGGCCGAGGACCCGGCCCTGCGCCCCGGGGTCACGGCGCCGCCGCCGCGCCGGCCCGACCGGTTCTTCGGCCGGCACGACGAGATGGCCGCCCTGCGGGCCGCGCTGGCCGGCGGGCGGTTGACCACGCTGGTCGGCCCGGGCGGGGTGGGCAAGACCCGGCTGATGACCGAGGCGTTGAACGGCGGCGAACTGGTGGTCGAGCTGGCCGAGCGTTCGGTGCCGGACGACGTCGCGACCGCGGTGGCCGGTGCGCTCGGGCTGCGGGCCGCTCCCCGGGGCGGGGCCGCCGCGATCGCGAGCCGGCTCGGTTCGGCGCCCGCGCTGCTGGTGCTGGACAACTGCGAACACCTGCTTGACGCCGTACGGGAAATGGTCGAAGAGATCCTGCTGAGGTGCCCCCGGGTGCGTGTGCTCGCCACCTCGCGCCAGAGGCTGGGCGCGACCGGCGAGCGGGTGCTGCGGCTCGGACCGCTGCCCGAAGCCGACCGGGTAGCGCTGTTCTGCGACCGGGCCGCCCTGCTGCGCGCCGACTTCGGTGACGACGACCGCACCCGGGCTCTGGCCGCCGAGGTGTGCGGGCTGGTCGACGGCCTGCCGCTGGCGGTCGAGCTGGCGGCCCGGCGCGAGTCCGTCTTCGGGCTGCCGCACCTGCGCGACCGGCTCCACGCGGGACTGCACGTGCTCGAACCGGCCCGCGGCGGCGACCGCTCGACCGCCGTGACCGCGACCGTCGAATGGTCGTACCGGCTGCTCGACCCCGACGCCCAGCGGTTGCTGGACCGGCTCGCCGTCTGCCGGGGCGGGTTCGGCCTCGACATCCTGGCCTACCTGGCGGCCGGGGAGAACCTGCTGGCCGAGCTGGTCGACGCGTCCCTGATCACCTGCGACCTCGGGGCCACGCCGCCGCGGTACCGGCTGCTCGAGACCGTACGTCACGTGGCCCTGGCCCACCTCGGACCCGAAGACGAGCGTGCGGCCCGCGACGCCCACGCCCGCTGGATGCTCGACTTCGTCACCGACCTGCTGCGCCGCCAGCGGGTCCGCAATCCCGACACCACGCCCGCCCTGCGCCGCGAACTGGCCAACCTGCAGGAGGCGCTGGCCTGGCTGGCCGACCGGGACGAGGGCGCACGGCTGGCCGCGTGGCTGGCCGCCGCCGGCTCCGACGCGCCCGACCCCGGGCTGACCGCCCAGCTCGTCCGGTTCGCCCCCGAGCGGGTCGAGACCGAGGCTGACGTGCTGCGGGCCCTCGCCGCGGGCACCGGACAGTGGCTCGACGGGCGCCTGGCCGAGGCGGACCGGCTGCTCAGTGCCGCGATCGACCGGCTGCCGGAAGGGCATCCGCTGGGCGGGGCGGCGCTGCTGGGACGGATCTCCACCTCGATGTTCGCGGGCGACGCCGACCGCGTACGGGCCGACGCGTCACGTCTGCGGGCGGACCGCGCGGCCCCGGCCTGGACGCGCTCGACCGGACTCTGCTGCGCGGCCCTGATGGACGCCTACGGCGGGGACGCCGCCGCGGGGCTGCGCCGGCTGGAGGCGTACGGGACGGAACTCACCGCCGACCCGCTGGACGGATTTGTGCCGTTCACCCGCGCCGAGCTCCTGGCCGGCATCGACCCGGTGGCCGCGCTCGGGTTCTACGACGAATCGCTGCGGCGCACCGAACGGGCCGGGCTCGGCTACACCGCGAACATCGCCCGGGTCGGACGGGCGGCGCTGCTGATCCGGACCGGCCGGCACGACGAGGCGATCGGGGCCTGCGCGGACACCATCGTGCGGGTGCGCGCCGCCGGGATGACGGCGCAGCTGTGGACCGTCCTGCGGCTCACCGCCGAGCTGCTGGCCGGGCTGGGCGACCCGGACACGGCGGCCGTGATCGTGGCGGCGGCGGACGCCGACCCGTACGCGCCGGCGGTCATGGGCCCGGACGTCGAACGCCTGGCCCGGCTGCGCGCCCCGGATCCGCCGCCGCAGGACGTCGAACGCCTGGCCCGGCTGCGCGCCCCGGATCCGCCGCCGCAGCCGGAGGACGTGGTCGAGACCGCGCTCGAACGCCTCCGGCAAGCGGCGAGCAAGGTCGTGGCAAGCGCCGGCCCGCACCGTACGGGACATGACTGACACCTTCACCGAACAACTCCTCACCGACTTCGCCGGCACCGGTACCACCGCGCTGACCGTGCTCGGTGACCGTCTCGGCCTCTACCGCGCGCTCACCGGCGCCGGGCCGACGACCGCGGCCAAGCTCGCCGCCACCACCGGCCTCAACCCGCGGCTGGTCACCGAGTGGCTGACCGCCCAGGCCGTCTCCGGTCAGCTGGTCAGCGACGGCGAGACCTTCGAGCTGCCGGCCGAACACGCCGCCGGGCTGTCCCTGGTCGGGGGCGCCGAGATCGTCGCCGGGTACTTCCTGACGCTCGACAAGCTCGAGCGCGCCTTCCGCGGCGACGGCGGGCTCCCGTACGCCGACATGCCCGCCTGCGTGCACCACGGCATCGAGCGGTTCTTCCGTACGGCCTACGAGGGCTTCCTCGTCCAGGCCTGGTTCCCCGCCGTGCCCGGCCTGGTCGCCCGGCTCGAGTCCGGCGCCCGGGTGGCCGACGTCGGCTGCGGCCACGGCTTCGCCACGACCCTGATCGGGCAGACCTGGCCGGCCACGACCGTGACCGGGTTCGACAACCACGAGCCGTCGATCGCGATCGCCCGGGCCGGCGCGCTCGAGGCCGGCGTGGACAACGTCGAGTTCCGCCGCGCCGACGCGTCCGCGGTCACCGGCCCGTTCGACGTGGTGTTCTTCTTCGACTCGCTGCACGACCTCGGCGACCCGCCGGCGGCGCTGCTGGCCGCCTACCACGCGCTGACCGAGGGCGGCCTGCTGGTGGCGGTCGAACCGTGGTCGGCCGACGACTTCACGACCGTCATCGGCAACCCGGTCGCGCGGGCCAACTACAACGCGTCGACGGCGCTCTGCACGCCGGGATCGCTGAGCCAGCCCGGCGCGTACGGGCTGGGCACGCAGGGCGGACCGGCCAAGCGCCTGCAGCTGCTGGCCGACGCCGGGTTCGCCGACCCGGTGGTGGCCGCGGACACCGGACTCAACCTGGTGCTGGCGGCGCGAAAGTAAAATTCGGACGTATGGGGCGGGCCGTTCGGGGTACGCCCCATACATGTCGTTTCTGATCGCGGAGCGGGAGCTCGACGGCGACCTCACCCTGCCCATGAACGCCACCGGCATCGTGCTCTTCGCCCACGGCAGCGGCAGCTCCCGGCACAGCCCCCGCAACCGGGCGGTCGCCGAGGCGCTGAACCAGCGCGGCCTCGCCACCCTGCTGGTCGACCTGCTCACCCACGAGGAGGAGGTGCGCGACGCCCACGCCCGCGACCTGCGCTTCGACATCGGGTTCCTCGCCGACCGCCTGATCGGGCTCACCGACTGGCTGACCGAGAACGACCAGACCATGCGACTGCCGGTCGGGCTGTTCGGGGCCAGCACCGGCGCGGCGGCGGCGCTGGTCTGTGCGGCGGCGCGGCCTTCCGTCGTACGGGCCGTGGTGTCCCGGGGTGGACGGCCCGACCTCGCGGGACCGGCGCTGATGCAGGTCGACGCGCCGACCATGCTGATCGTGGGGGAGAACGACAAGGCCGTGCTCGACCTCAACGAACAGGCCCGCAACACCATGACGACCACGGCCGAGCTGCGGGTCGTTCCCGGCGCCACCCATCTGTTCGAGGAACCGGGCGCCCTCGACACGGTCGCCGAGGAGGCGGGCACGTGGTTCACGACGCACCTGAGATGATCTTTGCCGACCGGGACGAGGCCGGCCGCCTGCTCGCCGAGGCGGTCGCCGACCAGGTGCGACGGCGTCCCGGCCCGGCCCCGCTGGTGCTGGCCCTGCCGCGCGGCGGGGTCCCGATCGGCGTACGGGTCGCGGCCCGCGTCGGCGCCGAACTCGACCTCGTGATCGCCCGCAAGATCGGCCTGCCCAGCCGCCCCGAGTTCGGCGTGGGCGCGATCGCCGAGGACGGCCCACCGGTCTTCGCCGACAACTACGACCCGGCCGAGTTCTCCGACGTCGTCGCCGAGGAGCGGGCCGAGCTGAGCCGCCGGGTGCGGGAGTACCGGGGCGACCGGCCCCCGCCCGACCCGACCGGCCGCGAGGTCGTGGTGGTCGACGACGGGCTCGCCACCGGGGTCACCGCCCGGGCCGCGCTGCGCTGGTTGCGTACGCGGAATCCGCATCGCCTTCTGTTCGCCGCGCCGGTCTGCTCGCCCCAGGCCCGCGACAACCTGGCCGGCGACGCCGACACGGTGATCTGCCTGAGCGCGCCGCCCGCCTTCCGCGCGGTCGGCCAGTGGTACGAGGACTTCACCCAGCTCACCGACGCCGATGTTGATCGTGCGCTCCGGGGATTTGCCAGCACCTGACCCCTGCTGTGTACGATCGTACATATGAGCACCCTGGTCGCGGCGCCCACCCGCCGTGCGCGCATCGCCGTCGCCGCCCTGTTCCTGACGAACGGCGCCGTCTTCTTCAACGTCGTCCCCCGCTACCCCCCAGATCAAGGCCGACCTCGGCGTGAGCAACGCCCTCTTCGGCACCGCCCTGGCCGCGTTCCCGATCGGCGCGCTGCTGGCCGGCCTGCTCGCCGGCACCGCCATCCGGTGGTTGGGCTCGGCCAAGGTCGCCTCGTTCGGCATCGTGCTCATGACGGCGGCCACGCTGGCCATCCCGTTCACCCCGCACTGGCTGGCCTTCGCCGGGGTGCTGTTCCTGGTCGGCGCGCTCGACTCGATCGTCGACGTCGCCCAGAACGCCCACGGCCTGCGTGTCCAGCGCCTCTACGGCCGCTCGATCCTCAACTCGCTGCACGGCGTCTGGAGCATCGGCGCCGTGCTCGGCGGCCTGATGGGCGCGGCCGCGGCCGGCCTGTCGCTGCCACTCGCCGCCCACCTGACCATCTCGGCCGTCCTGTTCAGCGCGGTTGCCCTGGTGGCGTTCCGCTACCTGCTGCCCGGAGCCGAGGACGCCGAACGCGACGACCCGCCCGCCGCCACGGCTCCCACCCGGCGTTTCACCGGCGCCGCCATCCGCATGCTGGCCGCCCTCGGTGTGCTGGCGGCCGCCGGCGCCCTGGTCGAAGACGCCGGCTCGTCCTGGGGCGCCCTGTTCTTCACCGACGAGCTGCACACGGGCGCCGCCACCGCCGGTCTGGCCGTGGTCGCCCTGCAGACCGCCATGACCATCGGCCGTCTCCTCGGCGACCGCGTCGTCGACCGCTTCGGCCAGCGCACGGTCGTCCGCTCCGGCGGCCTGCTCGCCGCCGTCGGCATGGGGCTGGCGCTGGCTTTCCCCTCCGTGCCGACCGCGCTGGGCGGTTTCGCGCTGGCCGGCCTGGGCGTGGCGACCCTGGTCCCCGCGGCCATGCACACGGCGGACGAGCTCCCCGGCCTGTCCCCCGGCACCGGCCTGACCATCGTCAGCTGGCTGCTGCGCGGCGGGTTCCTGCTCTCGCCGCCGTTGGTCGGGTTCGTGGCCGACCTTTCGTCGCTGCGCGTCGGCCTGCTGACCGTCGTCGTGGCCGGCGTGGTGACGTTCGTGCTGGGCCGGGTGCTGGTCAACCGCCACACTGCCTGAAACCACACTGCTTTCGTACGGCTCGTCGTCGCCCCAACCGCACTCGGGCCGGACTCCGCCTTCGGCGGCTGCCGCGCGCGGCCCAGGCGTCGGGTCACGGCCGTAGCGCGCGACCGGGACGTTCCCGCTGGCCGGGCACGACGCGCGGCCACCATGCCGGCCGCGCCCGTGCCGAGCCCGGGTCGGCCGCCGACTCGGTGCCGCTTGTTGCCCCTCCACGTGCCGAGCATCCTGGCCCAACGGGCGCCGGCCGTGCGGTGCCCATGTGGATAACTCCCCAGTGTGGATAACCCCCAGCGGCGGCCCGCGAGAACATAGGCTTCCCGCGCCTCTTCCTTCTGACCCAGGGAGCTCAGGTTCAAGGGGTCGTCGCAACGCCTGATTTTGACGTGGGGTTGTCAGGTGTTCGAGGGTTCTGGTGCGGGCTGGGTCAATGGGTTGGGCAAGGCTGAACAGCGGCGCGCATATTTGGATCTTGTGGAACAGGGAGTAGGTACCGGCGAGGCGTGCCGGCGGGT
>NZ_JAENHP010000016.1 GCF_016834655.1 Paractinoplanes ovalisporus | reverse complement strand
GCGAGAACATCGTGTTCGTCTCCGGCATCGGCTGCTCCTCACGCTTCCCGTACTACATGAACACCTACGGGATGCACTCGATCCACGGCCGCGCGCCGGCGATCGCCACCGGACTGTCCGCGTCGCGGCCGGATCTGTCGGTGTGGGTGGTGACGGGGGACGGCGATGCGTTGTCGATCGGTGGCAACCATCTGATCCATGCGCTGCGCCGCAACGTCAACCTGAAGATCCTGCTGTTCAACAACCGGATCTACGGCCTGACCAAGGGGCAGTACTCGCCGACCTCCGAACTCGGCAAGATCACCAAGTCGACCCCGGCCGGCTCGGCCGACTCGCCGTTCAACCCGCTCTCCCTGGCCCTCGGCGCCGAGGCCACCTTTGTCGCCCGGACCATCGACTCGGACGCCAAACACCTGCAGTCGGTGATGCGGGCCGCCGCCCAGCACCAGGGCTCGGCGTTCGTGGAGATCTACCAGAACTGCAACATCTTCAACGACGGCGCGTTCGAGCTGATCAAAGACGCGGGCACCCGCGACGACCACCTGATCCGCCTGGAGCAGGGCCAGCCGATCACGTTCGGCGCCGACGGCCGGTTCGCGGTCACCCACCCCGCCGGCGGGTTCGGGCTCAAGGTCGAGGAGGGTGGCGAGGCGATCGTCCACGACGCCACGGTCGACGACCCGGCGTACGCGTTCGCTCTGACCCGGCTCTCCGGCTCCGACCTGGGAACCACTCCGATCGGCGTGTTCCGCAACGTGCAACGCCCGTCCTACGACGAACTGATCACCAAGCAACTGGTCGACGCCAAGGCGCAGGCCGACGGCACCGCCGAGCAGATGCTCGACAACCTGCTCACCAAGGCCGACACCTGGACCATCATCTGACCGCGACGAACCGGGCCCGGAACGAGCGATGCTCGTTCCGGGCCCGTTGTCCGGCCGAGGGCGTCAGCAGCCGTGGACCCAGTTCCAGCCGATGAAGGAGTGCCGGAGGGTCACGCTCTGCTCGCAGCGGGCCGTGCCGTTCCCGCTGAGCACAACCTTGGAGTCGTGGACGTTGTAGTACCAGTCCCCGGTGGGGTCGAAGACTCCCTGGTAGGAGAACTCGGCGTGGTGGTTGTAGGTGGCGGTGGGGCACGCGCCGGCGCAACCCCCGCTGCTCGACGCGGTGCTCACCGACCAGCCGGCGTTCCACGGTTCCCGGTTGACGTGCGTCGACCACGTCGTCGACGACGAGGTCACCTGACCGCCGGCCGTCGTCGCGGTGCTGTCGGTGTAGAGCGCCGACATCACGATGCCGCAGCAGTCGTACATCTCGGAGTAGGTGTGGAACGGCGCGGCGGCCGCGGCCCGCGCCGCCGGTGCGACAGTGACCGGGCCGGTGACGACCCGGCAGTCCGGCCCGATCGTGACCGACTGGCGGACGGAGGTGCCGGCCGAGGGCTTGGGCAGGCTTCCGGTCAGCCGTATCGTGCCGCAGTCACGGTCGGGCGCGGATGGCGAGGCGGCCGCCGCGCCGGGCGTGAGAACGAGCGCGGCGACTGCCACCGCTAGGGCCACGAACGTACGTCGCATACATCACTCCTGGTCGATTCTCTGGGGCTTGCGGCCACGTTAGGCACCTCCGTCCAGGAAAGACAGGCGACCTCAAAAGCTCCGATATCGCCGCTCGCCGGACCATCCTGAGGCGGGTGCGGCCGGGAGTCGGATCAGGGGCGGCCGCGCAGCTCGACGGCCGCGGACACGAGATGCTTCAGCGACGCCTCGACCTCGGGGTAGCCGCGGGTCTTGAGGCCGCAGTCGGGATTGACCCACAGCCTCCGGGCGGGGACCGCTTCGAGCGCCCGGCGCACGGCGTCGACCACCTCGTCCTGCGACGGCACGCGAGGGGAGTGGATGTCCCAGACGCCGGGGCCGACGCCCCGCGAGTAGCCGATCGCGGCCAGGTCGTCGAGCACCTCCATCTTGGAGCGGGACGCCTCGATGCTGGTGACGTCGGCGTCGAGCGCGTCGATGGCGGTGATGACCTCACCGAACTCCGAGTAACAGAGGTGGGTGTGCAGCTGGGTGTCGTCAGCCATGCCGCTGGTGGCCAGCCGGAACGACCCAACCGCCCAGTCCAGGTACGCCTTCTGGCCGGCCCGGCGCAGCGGCAGTGTCTCGCGCAGGGCCGGCTCGTCGACCTGGATCACCCGGATGCCGGCCGCTTCGAGGTCGATCGTCTCGTCGCGCAGGGCGAGGGCGACCTGGTCGGCGGTGTCGGCGCGGGGCTGGTCGTTGCGCACGAACGACCACGCCAGGATGGTGACCGGGCCGGTGAGCATGCCCTTGACCGGCCTGGCCGTGAGCGACTGGGCGTAGGCCGACATCTCGACCGTCATCGGCGCCCGGCGGGCCACGTCGCCATGGATGATCGGCGGGCGGACACAGCGGGAGCCGTACGACTGGACCCAGCCGAGTTCGGTCGTGGCGAACCCGTCGAGCTGGTCGCCGAAGTACTGCACCATGTCGTTGCGCTCGGGCTCGCCGTGCACCAGCACGTCCAGGCCGAGCTCTTCCTGGAGCCGGATGACCCGCTCGATCTCGGCACGCATCCGTTGTGCGTAGCCGGCCTCGTCGAGGCGGCCGCCCCTCAGCTCCGCGCGGGCCGCCCGCAGCGAGGCGGTCTGCGGGAAGGAACCGATGGTCGTCGTGGGCAGGTCCGGAAGGCCGAGCCGGGCCTGCTGGGCCGTGGCCCGGTCCGCGTAGGCGCCGCGCTGCCGGTCGGCCGGGCCGAGCGCGGCCAGCCGCTCACGGACGTCGGGGCGCCGCCACGACGCCGGGACGGGTGGAAGGGGCTCGGGCAGATGGGCGGTGCCGTCCCGCAACGCCTTGCCGAGCAGCACGACCTCGTCGACCTTCTGCCGGGCGAACGCGAGCCGCGCGAACAGATCGGGGTCGAGGCGCTTCTCGGCCGACAGGTCGACCGGCACGTGCAGCAGCGAGCAGGATGTCGAGACGGCGAGGTGGTCGGCCAGCCCGGCGACGGTCGCGCCCGCGGTCACGGCCGCTCGCAGGTCGGTCCGCCACACGTTGTGCCCGTCGACCAGCCCGGCCACGATCGTCTTGCCGCGCAACGGTCCGGCCGCGGCGAGCCGTTCCAGGTTGCCGGGGCCGGCGACCAGGTCGAGGCCGAGCGCGTCGATCGGGGTGTCGAGCAGGGCCGGCAGGGCGTCGCCGAGCTCGCCGAAGTAGGTCGCCACGAAGATGCGCGGCCGCCGGTCGAGGCGGCCGAGCCTGGTGTAGGCCCGGCCCAGTGCCTCGATCTCATCGGGGGTGCGGTCGGCGACGTACGCGGGCTCGTCGAGCTGCACCCACTCGACACCGGCCGTGGCCAGCTGCCGCAGGATGTCGGCGTAGACCAGCACCAGCTCGTCGAGGCGGGCGAACGGGTTCTCACCCTTGGCCAGCAACAGGAACGTGGCCGGGCCGACCAGCACCGGCCGGGTGGTGATCCCGAGTTCCCGCGCCTCGGCGAACTCGCGCAGGGGTTTCTCGGGGTCGGCCGCGAACAGGGTGCTCGCGTCGATCTCGGGGACCAGGTAGTGGTAGTTGGTGCCGAACCACTTGGTCAGTTCGAGAGCGGGCTCGGTGTCGGCCCCGCGCGCCATGGCGAAGTACGTGTCCAGTTCGGACAGTCCGAGCCGGCGGAACCGGTCCGGGACCGCCCCGACGGCGACGGCGGTGTCCAGAACGTGGTCGTAGAACGAGAAGGTGTTGGACGGGATGGCGTCGAGGCGGGCGTTGCGCAGCGACTGCCACACCTCGGCCCGCAGCGCGGCGGCGGTCCGCTCGAGCTCGGCGGCGTCGATGCGCCCGGCCCAGTAGGCCTCGACGGCCTTCTTCAGTTCACGGTTCGCGCCGATGCGCGGATAGCCGAGGACGGTGCTCTGACCGAAAGACAACAGGGGGTCCTTCCCTCGAAGAGCGGGGGCCGGCGCCGGAGTGGGCGGCGCCGGCCGGGACGGTCAGAAGTCGTCGTCGAACGAGACCGAGCCCGTCACACCGACCTGGTAGGCCGAGACCCGGCGCTCGAAGAAGTTCGACAGCTCCTGCACGTCCTGCAGTTCCATGAAGGCGAACGGGTTCTTCGAGCCGTAGATCGGGTCGATGCCCAGCGCCGACAGGCGGCGGTCGGCGACGTGCTGCAGGTACTCGCGCATGTCGGCCAGGGACATGCCGGACACGCCCTGTTCGAGCAGGTCCTCGGCGAACTGGACCTCGCACTCGACGGCCTCGGACAGCATGTCGCGCACCTGCTGCTCCATCGCCGCGTCGAACAGGTCCGGCTCCTCCTGGCGTACGGTGTCGACCACGTCGAACGCGAACGCCATGTGCATGCTCTCGTCGCGGAACACCCAGTTGGTGCCCGAGGCCAGGCCCTGCAGGACGCCGCGCGAGCGCAGGTAGTACACGTACGCGAAAGCGCCGTAGAAGAACAGGCCCTCGATGCAGGCGGCGAAACAGATCACGTTGAGCAGGAAGGCCCGACGGTCCTCCCGGGTCTTCAACTCCCGCACCGAGTAGATCGAGTCGATCCACTTGAAGCAGAACTCGGCCTTGCGCGCGATCGACGGGATGTTCTCGACCGCGGCGAACGCCTCGAACCGCTCCCGTTCGTCGGGGACGTAGGTGTCGAGCAGGTTCAGATAGAACTGCACATGCACGGCCTCCTCGAACAGCTGCCGCGACAGATACAGCCGGCCCTCGGGCGAGTTGACGTGCTGGTAGAGGTTGAGCACGAGGTTGTTCGCCACGATCGTGTCACCGGTGGCGAAGAACGCGACCAGGCGCGACACCAGGTGCTGCTCGGCCGGGGAGAGCCGCTGCAGGTCGGCGAGGTCGGAGTGCAGGTCGACCTCCTCGACGGTCCAGGTGTTCTTGATGGCGTCCTTGAACCGGTCGAAGAAGTGCGGGTAGCGCATCGGCCGCAGCGTCAGATCCATGCCGGGGTCGAGGAGCATCTGCGTAACGGGGGTCGTGGTCACTGGCAGGCCTCACAGCTTTCGGGGTTTTCCAGGGAGCAGGCGAGCGCTTCCTCGTCGGACACGACGGGGAGAGCCACGGCGGGGAGAGCCACGGCGGGCGCGACCGAGACGGTGGCCTGCTGAATGCGCGTCGCGGGTCGCGAGCGCAGGTAGTACGAGGTCTTCAGCCCGGCCTTCCACGCGTACAGGTACATCGAGGAGACCTTGCCGATGGTCGGCGCGCTCATGAACAGGTTGAGCGACTGCGACTGGTCGATGTAGGGCGCCCGGGCCGCGGCCAGGTCGATCAGCGCCCGCTGCGGCAGCTCCCAGGCGGTGCGGAAGAGTTCCCGTACCTCGGACGGCAGGTCGGCGATGCCCTGCACCGAACCCTCGGCCCGCTTGATCTGCTCCCGGATGGCGGCCGTCCACAACCCGCGAGCCTTCAATTCCCGTACGAGATAGGAATTGATCTGCAGGAACTCGCCCGACATGGTCTCGCGCTTGAACAGGTTGGACACCTGCGGCTCGATGCACTCGTAGCAGCCCGCGATCGACGCGATGGTCGCCGTCGGAGCAATGGCGATCATCAGCGAGTTGCGCAGCCCGTGCTCGGCGATCCGGGCCTTGAGGGCGGCCCACCGCTCGGTCTGCGACGGCGTGGCGCCCCATAACTCGTGGTGCAGATCGCCGTTCGCCGCGCGCGTTTCCGCGTACGAGGGATGGGAACCGAACTGCTCGGCCAGACCGGTCGAGCTCTCCAGGGCGGTCAGGAAGATCTCTTCCTGTACGCGGGTGGACAGCTCCTTCGCGGCGGGGGAGTCGAACGGCAGCCGCAGCTGGAAGAACGCGTCCTGCAGGCCCATCAGCCCGAGCCCGATCGGCCGCCAGCGCGGGTTCGACTTCGCGGCCTGCGGCGACGGGTAGTAGTTGATGTCGATGACCCGATCGAGGAAGACGACCGCCGTCCGTACGGTGGAACGCAGTTTCTCCCAGTCGACGCCGCCGTCGGTGATGTGCGCGCCCAGGTTGATCGAGCCCAGGTTGCAGACCGCGGTCTCGTCGTCCGAGTTGACCTCGAGGATCTCGGTGCACAGGTTGGACAGGTGGATCGTGTTGCCGGGCGCGCCGGTCTGGTTGGACAGCCGGTTCGACGGGTCCTTGAACGTCATCCACCCGTTGCCGGTCTGCGCCAGGGTGCGCATCATCCGCCCGTACAGGTCCCGTGCCTTGACGGTTTTGACGGCGTTCTTCTCGGCCGCCTTGTAGGCCGCGTCGAACTCGTCACCGAACAGGTCCGGCAGCTCGGGCGCGTCCGACGGGTCGATGAGCGACCAGTCCTCGTCGGCCTCGACCCGGCGCATGAACTCGTCCGGGATCCAGTTGGCCAGATTCAAGTTGTGCGTACGCCGTGAGTCCTCGCCGGTGTTGTCCCGCAGCTCCAGGAACTCCTCGACGTCCGGGTGCCACGGCTCCAGATAGACGCACGCCGCACCCTTGCGCCGGCCGCCCTGGTTGACGGCGGCCACGCCCGCGTCGAGGGTCTTGAGGAACGGCACGATCCCGTTCGACCTGCCGTTCGTCCCGCGGATCAGCGCGCCCCGCCCCCGGATCCGGCTCCACGAGATGCCGATGCCGCCGGAGAACTTCGACAGCTTCGCGACCTGGTGGTACCGCTCGTAGATCGAGTCGAGCTCGTCCTTGGGGGAGTCGACCAGGAAGCAGCTCGACATCTGGGTGTGCCGGGTGCCCGAGTTGAACAGGGTCGGCGAGCTGGGCAGGTAGGCCAGCGACGACATGAGCCGGTAGAAGCCGATCGCCTCGGCCGGGTTCGTGCTCAGCCCGCAGGCCACGCGCAGCAGGAAGTACTGCGGCGTCTCGACCACGGTCCGCGCCTGCGGGTGGCGCAGCAGGTAACGGTCGGCCACCGTACGCAGTCCGAAGTATTCGAAGCGCAGGTTCTGGTTCTCGTCCACCGCGTCGTCGAGCTTGCGGGCGTTGGCGGCGACGAACGCAGCGGTCTCGTCGCCGATCAGGCCCAGCTGGTGGGCGTAGCGGATCGACTGGCTGAAGGTCGCGACCCCCTGCTGGCGAACTTCCTTCTCCACGTACGCGGCGAGCAGGCGCGCGCCCAGCCGGGAGTATTGCGGCTCCTCGCCGATCAGCTCGGCCGCCGTCTGGATGGACAGTTTGTCGAGCTCGGCCGTGGTCGCACCGTCGTAGAGCCCGCTGATCGTCTTGGTCGCGACCCGCAGCGGATCCACCTCGTCGAGGTCGGCCACCCACCGCTCGACCGCCTTGACGATCTTGTTGACGTCGACCGTCTCCAGATCGCCGCTGCGCTTGCGTACCCGCATCTGGTGCCGGCGCTGCTCCGGCACACCGGTCTTGTCGTGCGTGACCGTCATCTCTCGCGTCCCCCCAAAGCCTCTGCGAAGGCACACGGGGACGCCGACGGCCACACTCCGGCCGTCCTGATGGCGTCGGCCGTCCCGCGCGGCCTTCAACCACCGCACGCCACGGCGGCGCACGGTGCGCTGGCAGGTCTTCGGACTCGCGGGCGTCGTGCTCGTTCCTACCGGCCGTCGCTTCCCAGGCTCGGCGGAGCCCAGTGCTGTGTGACAGCTTTCGTTCCCACTCACCGCTGCGGGGCAGTCCCGGATTCACACCGGATTCCCTCTTGCCTCGAACACCGCTCGACGCGGCGCCCGAACCAGCTGCGAGAGACACCATATATGGGTGAGGCTCAGTGCAAGCAACACCAGATGGTGTGCCGGGCGTGTCGCACCTCACGGTCACCCCCGGTGCGCTCGCGGTGACCCGTTACGCCGTACGGCCCGGTCGGGTCACGCAGGCGGAAAGGCTCACCCGTCCGGTTTCCGCGAGGAGGTCTCCCAGTGACCTGCGTCTGCCGCCTCCTTTGCCGCGGCTCCTGGACATATAGTAGGGTGCGCATATGAACATGGTTCCGAGCGGCCGGGTGGAGAGCTGATGGGGCACGGCCACGATCACGGGCAGACGGCGACCGGGAGTCACCGCGGGCTTCTGGCGGGCGTCCTGGCCATCTCGGCCGGCATCTTCGCCGTCGAGGTCGTCGGTGCGCTGATCACCGGCAGCCTCGCGCTGCTGGCCGACGCGGGTCACGTGCTGGCCGATGCCGGTGGTGTCGCGCTCGCCCTCGGCGCCACCCTGCTGGCGGCGCGCCCGGCCTCGGGGCGGCGGACGTTCGGGTGGGCCCGGGCCGAGATCCTGGCCGCGGCGGTCAACGGGCTGATCCTGTCCGGCATCGGCGTCTACGTGTTCGTCGAGGGCGTACGCCGCCTGGTCGACCCGGCCGAGGTCGAGCCCGGCGGCATGGCCCTGTTCGGCGTGATCGGCCTGGTCGGCAACCTCATCGGCGTGGCCCTGCTCTACCGCGCCCGCTCGGCCAGCCTCAACATGAAGGGCGCGTTCCTCGAGGTCGCCACCGACACGGCCACCTCGGTCGGCGTGCTCATCGCGGCCGGGGTGATCGCCTGGACCGGCTTCACCCGGGCCGACCCGATGGTCTCGGTGCTGATCGGGCTGATCATCGTGCCGCGCGCCCTCAAGCTGCTGCGCGAGGCGGGCAGCATCCTGCTCGAGACGGCGCCGGCCGACATCGACCTCGACCAGGTGCGGGCCCACATCGTCGGCCTCGACCACGTCAAGGACGTCCACGACCTGCACGTTCTCACCGTCACGTCGGGGCTGCCGGTGCTCAGCGCGCACGTCGTGGTCGACGACTCCTGCTTCCACGACGGCCACGCGCCCCAACTGCTCGACTCGATGCAGAGCTGCCTGACCGGGCACTTCGACGTCGAACACTCCACGTTCCAGCTCGAACCGGCCGGGCACGCCGACCACGAGCATCCGACCCACCGGTAGCGTGGGCCCGGCTCGGGCCATCGGTGGCGTGGGCCCGGCTCGAACCGGCGGGGGCCATCGGTAGCGTGGGCCCGGTGAAAGTTCCCCACGTCAGCACCGAGACCGGTCAGTCGGTGACCCTGCAGTTCGGCCCGGAGCAGGTCGAGGTGCACGAGACGTCCCCGGCCCGTCCGCGTGCCGTCCGCGCCTGCGTCGGCGGGCTGTTGCTGGGCACCGGACTGGCCGCGGTCGCGGTCAACGCCGGCGACCGTGGCTTCGCCGGGCTCGACCTGGCCCTCTGGGTGCTCGTCGCGCTGGCCCTCGCGGCCACGGCCGGCGGTGGGGTCTGGTGGTTCCTGTTGGCGCGTCGAGACAGGCGACGGACGCCGTACGTCATCTCGCCCGCCACGGTCGTGAACGCCCGCAGCAGTGCCGAGGCGGCCCAGGTCACCGTTTCCCTGCAGCTCGAAGACGGCGGAGAACGCTCGTTCGCGGCCGTGGGCCACGCCGGCGCCCAGCTGTCGGCCGGATTCAGCCGGCTCCTGAGCGCTTGAGGTATCCGGGACCTGTCGCTGGGGCGCGGAGAAGAGCCGGGCGTGCGGGGATTCGGTGAGCTGGAAGCGGCCATCATGAACGTTCCGGGGACCGGCGGCGACCTCATCGGTGGTCTCGATGGCCCCGCACAGCGAGTGAGAATGGCGGCCGCGCGGCCCGGTTTCGGCTTCGCGCCCGTCTCACAGACCGGCTGTCGCACGGGATCTCCTAGCCCACCAGGAAAGCGCCGCCGCTGGTGTCGCCGCCCTCGGCCGGGGTGGCGAGGCAGTGCAGCAGGGGTGTGCCGCCTCCGGGCAGGGTGATCGGCCAGGCGTCCCGCCTCCACGAGCGGGTGGCGTCGGGATCCTTGCTGCGCGAGGCCATGACGGCCGCCGAGCAGGCGTTGGCGATCTCCTCGCGGCCCATCAGGGAGTCCTGGCGTACGTCGGCGGCGCCGTCCGGGATCGCCAAGGCCACGAAGGTCTCCCAGGCGTGTTCCTGGGTGCAGTCGATGCGGGACGGGGGATGGGCCTTGCCGCTGATCGCCGTCAAGCCGCCCCAGCAGAGCGGTTCGAGCGGGCAGAACCCGGTTCCGCACTCGCGGAGCACCCCACCGGCGGCCGTCGCAGTGGTGGTTGTGGTGGTCACTCCCGGCGTGGCCGCGTTGGAGTCGCCGCCGATTCTGCTGATACCCCAGCCGGCCACGCCGCCGATCACCAGTAGGGCGGCCAAGGCGGCGAGCATGGTTCGTTTCCGCGCCCGGGCGGGCGGCCGGGAGCGGGGCACGGCGGAGGGGTCGGTGGCCACGCCCGGCGGTCGGTTGCCCGGATCGAAAGCGGCGTAGGCGGCGTCGCCCGGCTGGCGGTTGTGGGGGTCGTTGGTGGCGTGTGCGGCCTGGCCCGGCTGGCGGTTGTGGGGGTCGTTGGTGGCGTGTGCGGCCCCGCCCGGCTGGTGGATGCCGGGGTGGGCGGCCCGGCCCGGCCATGGGTTGCGCGGGTCGGTGGCGGTGCGGGCGGCCTCGGCCAGGGCGGCTGCCGTCGGCCAGCGGTGTGCCGGATCGGTGGCCAGGGCCCGCTCGACCACACCGAGGATCGGGGCCGGCAGATGCACGCCGATGGTGCGTGGCGCCGCCTGGAGGCGTTGCAGGGCCACCGCGTACGGGTTGTCGCCCTCGAACGGCTTCTGCCCGGCCAGACATTCGTACGCGGTCAGCCCGAGCGAGTAGACGTCGCTGCGAGCCGTGGCCGGTTGACCCAGCACCTGTTCGGGCGAGAGGTAACTGGGCGTACCCAGGATCGCGCCGGAGGCGGTCAGCCGGCTCGCGTCGTCGTGGCGGGCGATGCCGAAGTCGGTGATCAGGACCGCCCCGTCGCGGCGGATCAGCAGGTTGGCCGGTTTGATGTCGCGGTGCACGATGCCCTGGTCGTGGATGGCCTGCAGACCGTCCGCGGCCTGCGCGATCACCCGCATGGTCTCCTCGGGCGTCATCCGCCCCGACCGGGCCAGCGTCTGGGCCAGCGACTCGCCCTCGACGAACTCCATCACCAGATAGGTGATGTCGTGGCTGCGGCCGTAGTCGTGGATCGACGCCACCGCCGGATGGTTGACCCGGGCCATCGCGGTCGCCTCGGCCAGGAACCGCCGCGCGAAGTCGGGGTCGTCGGCCACCGCGGGCAGCATCGCCTTCACCGCGACCGTACGCCCGAGCACCTCGTCGACGCCCCGCCACACCTCACCCATGCCACCGGCGCCGATCCGGTCCGCCAGCCGGTAACGGTCGCCGAGCCGATACCCGATCCGCAGCATGTCGCAGAGCTTAGGCCGTACCTGGTCAGGCCCGTTCAGCGCCGCCGGGAAGCCGCGTTCGGGGCGCTGCCGGGAAGCCGCGTTCGGGGCGCTGCCGGGAAGCCGCGTTCGGGGCGCTGCCGGGAAGCCGCGTTCGGGGCGCTGCCGGGAAGCCGCGTTCGGGGCGCTGCCGGGAAGCCGCGTTCGAGGCGCCGCTGGAAAGCCGCGGCCGGGGCGCCGCCGTAGCCGTGCGTCGCGCGGGTCGTGGGCCCGCCCGTGAAGATCAACTTGGGTTGCGGCCAATCATCGATGTCAGCGGAGTTCGACGAAGGGACCCGGATGGATGCGGCCATTGACGAGTTGAGCGGGAGCAGTACCAGCGACGGCGACCTGCTGCGGCGGTCCCGCACCGAGCCGGAGTGCTTCGCGGAGCTGTTCGACCGGTACTTCGCCCAGCTGCACCGTTACGCCGCACGCCGGCTGGGGCGTGCGGGCGGCGACGATGTCGCGGCCGAGACGATGCTCGTAGCGTTCACCCGCCGCGCGTCGTTCGACCCGGACAAGGGGACCGTACGGGCGTGGCTGTTCGGCATTGCCACCAACCTGATCCGCGGGCAGCAGCGTGACGAGATCCGCGGTTACCGGGCGTACGCGCGAGCGGCCACCGATCCGGCCGAGCCCGGTCACGAGGACAGCGCGACGGCCCGCGCCGCGGCCGACGTCGCCCGCAACCGCATCCTCGCCGCGCTGGCCGGCCTGTCCACCGGTGACCGCGACGCCCTGCTGCTGGTGGTGTGGGGCGAGATGTCCCACGAGGAGGCGGCCGCCGCGCTGCAGGTGCCCGTCGGCACGATCGGCTCCCGCATACACCGCGCACGACGCCGGCTGCGGGATGCGCTGAACCCCTACCAGGAAACGGACGAGAGGCCATGACCATGATGGACGAACTTTCCCTGCTGTCGGAGGCCCGCCCCACCGAGGCACCGGGCGCGGCCGTCGTGGCCGACGCCCGCGCCCGCCTTCTCCTGCTCGCCCGACAGGAAAGCGCGCCGACGCCCGCCCGACAGGAAAGCGCGCCGACGCCCGCCCGACAGAAAAGCCCACAGACGCCCGCCCGGCAGGAAGGCCCGCCGATCCGCGCCCGTCGGGAGGGCCGGCGGCCCCGCCGTAGGTGGCAGATCGCCTGGGGCGCCGGCCTGGCCACCGCAGCCGCAGCCGTCGGAGTCGCCGTGGCCGCAGCGTCGGGCGCGCTGACCGGAACCCCCGGAACCCCGCCCGGCGAAACGCGACCAGCGAGCGCGGCCGACCTCCTACGCCGGGCGTCGCTGGTGGCCGCCGAGGAGGAGCTGGCGCCACGCCCCGACCAGCTGGTCCACGTCACGATGACCGAGGTCGCGGCCGTAGGCGGAGGCCCCGCCTCCACTCCGGTCGGGAAGAATCCCGCCTCGGCCAAGCCGGCCGTGACGTGGCTGCAGCCTTCGCGCTGGCAGGGCTGGGAATCGGCGGCGAGCAAACGTCCCGGCCTCATCCGCATCGCGTACGGATCCCCGCAGCCGCTGCCCGGCCAAGCGCTCCCCACGGAGACGCGACAGCCGGCCGACGCCGAGTGGCAGGTCGCGGCCTGCACCGGAAGCCTCACCGCACCGACGTACGCGTTCCTCAGCACCCTGCCGACCGACCCGCAAGAATTGGCCAAACGCGTGACGGCGGACGACCCGGAAGACTCCTGGGACACGTTGTCCGGCCTCGCTCGCGCCGCCGTCGTCCCGCCGAAGCTGCGCGCGGCCATCTATCGCCTGATGGCCGACCAGCCTGGCGTGGACCTGGTCACCGAGGCAACCGACGCCGCCGGCCGCCCCGGCATCGCGGTCAGCAAGACCCTCACCGGCAAGGGAATCCGGGCCCAACTGATCTTCGCCGCCGACACCTTCCGCTACCTGGGCGAGCGCCAGGTGACAACCGCGACGAACGTGACCGTCGACGCCCGCGCGGTGCTGAGCGTCGAGGTCGTCGACGCGGCGCCGGCCCCCGGCCCGAACGCACAGACCGCGGACTGCGGCCCCAACCGCCTGCCCCGCTAGGCCTTGCACCGTCGGATATGTGATCGCACCGTTGACTCTCTGGGCGCTGCCCCGACACTGGCCGCAAGGCCTCGCCGGGTGCGGCGCCCAGCAGTCAGGAGTCGTGATGGAACTGACCTCCGCGCAAACCGCCGTCACGTTGGGCGACGACCAGGTAGCCACGGTCCTGGCTTGGATGGTCGCCGTGATTCTCGGGTCGGGAGTCCTGGTCCTGATCTTCCGGGTGGTCCTCGAGGGGACCCCCACGCGGCGACAGCAGAATCAATCCGATGCCTCGCCCGACACGACGCTCATCCGCAGCTGGCTCGCCATCGCCCTGGTGTCGGGCCTGCTCGTCTTCGGGGTTCTCTCGTTCACCCTCGACGCGGGCGAGCTGAGAAACCTGTTGATGGGCGGCATCATCGCTTCGGCCGGGACGGCGACGGCGTTCTATTTCGCGTCCAAGGAATCCGAGAACACCCAGCGGAACTTGCTCAACGCCGCTTTCGGAACGCCGACAATGCGCATGCCGAACCTGGTCGGCATCTCGATCGGCAACTCACGCCAGGTCGCGCAGGCGCTCGGCCTGATGCTCGAACCCGATCCCACCACAGCGGCCGACGACGACCTGGTCACGGAAACTCGGCCGACGGCCGGCACGTCGGTGAAGCAGGGCGAGAAGGTGACGGCAGTGGCGGCCCCGCGCACCCCGGCAAATGCCGACGACACCGTGGCACCGAAACCCCCACCCAAGCCCGCGGACAAGCCCGCAGATAAGCCTGCGAACAAGCCGGCGGACGGGGTTGAAGAGGCGGGTGCCGGTGTCGTGGCTCCGGCTGCTGTGGTCCAGCCGGCGGATGAGGGCAGCAAGGTGGGCACCGTTACGGAAGGAGGTGCTGCGCCTCCGAACGCCGCCGACGAGCCGAGGGGCGAGGTTGACCAGGCGGCCGCCAAAGGAACAGCGGAGCCGAAGGTCGAGGGCGGGTCCGTGAATGACGCTGTGGTAACCGATCCGACCGAGGACAAAGGCGACGAACAGAAAGCGTGACTCCGACCAGGCATTGATTAACATCTATGGGCTTGTCAGGATGACTGCATGACGAGCGCGCGACGTCTGGTCTCGGCAACGTCCGTTGTGGTGCTGGCCGTGGCCGGCGCCCTCATCGCCTCGCCGGCGGTGGCGGCGCCGCCCGGCGGTGCCGACCCCGACACGCCCTGGCGCATGCGGCACTGGCCGCAGACCCAGCCCTGGCAGGTCGACCAGGCCGCCGCGCTCGCGGGCAAGACCGGGCCGCAGCCGATCGACCCGCAGCGCTACGAGCTGCCCGACACGATGACGTGGGACGACTACAAGCCGGTGCCGGGCACGGACTGGGCCAACCCGGCCGTACGAGGGTCGGAACGCACCTTCAACGGCGCCCTCGTGCTCGTCGACTACCCGAACCAGCCGTTCGTCGTGACGCAACCCGCGAACTCCACCATCTTCGGCAACCCGTCCGGCGTACAGAATCTGGACCGGGCCGACGTGCCGCGGTTCTACCGTGACTTCCTCAACCAGCCCGGCGAGCTCAACCGCGGCCACACCATCCACGAGTACTGGATGGAGGACTCGGACGGGCGGTTCGGCATCGAGCTGAGCGCGTACGGGGTCTATCAGATGCCCGCCAAGAGCCACGAGTACGGCATCGAGGCGCAGATGCAGCGGGGCCAGGGCTGCCCGGCCGGTGACACCTGCAACCGCAACCTTCGTACGGACGCTCGCGCCGCCTGGATCGCCGCGGTCGGCGAGACCGAGGCGGCCAAGTACGACTTCGTCTTCTTCCTCTCGGCCGGCCAGGACGAGTCGGCCACGTGGCAGGAGTTCGGGCCGATGAAGTTCACGACCAAGGAGGACGTGACCGACGAGTGGGGGCCGCCGGACACCGCGCTGCCCAACTGGAACGCCACCCGCTATGTCGAATGGACGTCGTGGCAGGCCTCGGCCACCATCTGGCCCAACGCCACCCAGGGCAGCTCGCTGCAGGCCGAGAGCTCCGGCATGTCCACCTACGCGCACGAGTTCAGCCACATCCTCGGCGTCGGCGACAACTACAACAATCCGTACGGGATCCCGGCCCGCCGCGACTACAGCGGGCCGTGGGAGATGCTCAGCCGCGGCACCTTCAACGGCCCCGGCGGGCCGCACAGCCGCTGGCTGGTCCCGGGCACGGCCGGCTCGTCGATGGGCGCCCAGCACATGCTGCGCAACAAGATGAAGCTCGGCATCGCGGGCGACGACGTGCTCCGCCTGTCGCGCGACGGGCTGGCCGGCTCGGGCGTCGTGGTGGCCCGGGTGAAGGCCCGCGCGACCGGGTCGGCCGGCATCAACGTGACCCTGGAGGGCGGCGACCGGAGCGCGGCCTGCAACACGGCGACCGACCCGTTCTGTGACGGCGGCGGCTACGACAACTACACGCTCGAAGTGGTCGACCGGATGGGCTTCGACTCGTTCACGCCCGACTCCGGCGTGCTGCTGGCCAAGACCAAGAACGCCGACGCCGCCCCGTTCATCTGGACGATCGACGCCAACCCGCAGGACATCGACAAGGTCGACTTCGTTCTCCCCGACGGCACGCCGCAGAAGATGACGATCGGCGACTACCGCCAGCTCTCCGACGCTCTCTTCCACGCCGGTACGGGTTCCGGCAGCCGCTTCGAATACGTCGACACGGCCAACCGCCTGCACTTCTACGTTCTCGACCGCGCACGGGACCGCCGGGGCGTTCTCTCGTACGAGGTGGCCGTCCGCTCCCTCGACGGCGCCGGCCCGGCCGTCCGCGGCGTCCGGGCTGCCCCGGCCACGGCCCGCCGGGACCACTCCGGATGGGCCCGCTGCCTGATCCCCGTGCGCAACACCGGAAAGGCCACCGACGTCTTCCGCGTCCAGGCCCCAGGCGCAACCCTTCCCCGTACGGTGGTGGCCCTCCCCGCCGGCCGGACGTCCACGGTCGAGGTGTGGCTGAAGGACAGCCGCCGCGCCCAGGTGACCTTCACCTCCGAGAGCAGCCCGGCCGCCGGCGCCACGGCAACGTGCTCGGTGCGCGGCTGAGAGGACGCTGGTGCACTTTTGTCGAACAAGGCAAAAGTTAGATCCATAACGACCTATCTTTTGACTCCCGCGAGCGCTAGCGTCGTTTCAAGTCTGAAATATGCGTGACACAAAGGGTTCTCCGACGACGTCCTCCGTGGAGTTCGCATGTTCAAAAAGCCCGTCTCCCGCCGTCAGATCCTCACCGCCTCGGCCGGTGCGGCCGCCGCCATCGGTGCCGCCGGCATCCCCGTCCTCGCCACCGGAACCCCGTCCCTCGCCGGCGACAAGCAGGGCAACGGGAAGTTGCGCGTCGAGCCGCTGATCCCGGCCCGCAACCGCGGCATCATCCTCTACAGCGTCCGCGACCGGATCTCGGCCGCGCCCGACGACTCCGGCGTGCCGTACGGGTTCGAGCGGGTCCTGGCCCGGCTGGCCGAGATCGGTTACAAGGAGATCGAGTTCGCCGGCTACACCCAGAACACCTCGATCCTGGGCCGGCAGATCACCCCGGCCGAGATCCGCAAGATCCTCGACGACAACGGCCTGGTGGCCAACGGCACCCACACCTCGATCAACGCGGACACCTTCGAGCAGCAGCTGGACATCGCCGAGACGCTCGGCATGAAGCACATCGGCACCGGCAGCGACCCGACCGGCAGCGCCTACAAGAGTGACTGGGATGCGGCCGCCGATCTCTGGAACGACCTCGGTCGTACGGCCCGCAAGCGGGGGATCAAGCTCTACACCCACAACCACGATTCCGCGTACGGCTTCCTGCTCGACGTCGGGCCGCTCGACGCGAACGGCAAACCGACCCGTTCCACCGGGCAGCGCAAGCTCGAATACTTCTTCACCAGGACCGACGAGCGGTACGTGTTCTTCGAGATGGACATCTACTGGGCGTACGTGGCCCGGTTCAAGCACCACACCTATGTCGACTCCCGGGGCAACGCCCGCGAGGACCTGTTCGACCCGATCCTCACCGTCGCGCCGCGCACCGAGCGGTTCCCGCTGTTCCATGCCAAGGACGGCGACAAGGCGCCTACTCAGGCCAACGGCTACACGATGGTGCCGCTGGGGGAGGGCGACATCAACTTCCAGCAGTTCTTCGAGGTGATCGGGCGGCAGGACTACCACCACGCCAACTGGGAGCAGGACTCCGCGCCCGGTGGCACCGCCAACCCGGGGCAGTCGATCGACTTCGCGGACATCAGCTACCGCAACATGGCCGACCTGACCATCTACCGGCGGTGAGCCGCTACGTACGTTGAGGTGTGTCGCCGATCCCATCATCCCGGGATTCGGCCAGGTCAGAGCCCGTTTGCGACCGTGTCCGGTTTGACCCTGGCGGCGGCACGTCGGTAATCTTCGCCGCGACCGCTGACAGAACGGGCTCTGACCACATCATGAGCATGCCGCTGCGTCCCGGCGACCCCACCCGGCTCGGGCCGTACGGGCTGATCGCCCGGCTCGGTCAGGGCGGCATGGGCAGCGTCTTCCTGGGTCGCGCGCCCGATGACCGCCTGGTCGCGGTCAAGGTGGTCCGCCCCGAGTTCGCCGACGACCCCGAGTTCCGCGGCCGCTTCCGCAGCGAGGTCAGCCGGGCCCGGCAGGTGCCGCCGTTCTCGACCGCCGCGGTGCTCGACGCCGCCCCCGACCATGACCCGCCCTATCTGGTGGTCGAGTATGTCGACGGCCCGTCGCTGACCGCGCTGGTGCGCGAGCAGGGCCCGCTCACCGGGGCCGCGCTGCAGTCGGTAGCCGTCGGCGTGGCCACCGCACTGACCGCGATCCACGGCGCCGGTGTCATCCACCGCGACCTCAAGCCCGGCAACGTGCTGTTCGCCCTGGGCGGCATCAAGGTGATCGACTTCGGGATCGCCCGGGCCTTCGAGGCCACCAGCCGGCACACCAGCACCGATCAGATGGTCGGCACGGTCGCCTACATGGCGCCGGAGCGGCTCGACCCCGCCTTCGGCGCCGAGGTGACCACCGCCGTCGACGTCTTCGCGTGGGGAGCGGTGGTCACCTACGCCGCGACCGGTCACACCCCGTTCACCGGCGAATCCCCGACCGTGACGGCGATGCGCATCCTGACCCAGCCGCCGGACACCTCGGGCGTGCCGGAGCCGCTGCGGAGCGTGGTCGAGCGCACGCTGGTGAAGTATCCGGAGCAGCGGCCCAGCGCCCGCGAACTGCTCGACCTGTTGCTCGCGACCCAGTCCGGGGCGGTGCGCCCGGTGGCCGTGCCGGCACCGCCGGACGACGTGGTCGTCGACGCTCCGACTTCGGTTCCGGCTCCGCACCGCCGGCCCGGTCACCTGGTGCGCCGATGGGCGGTGGCCGGTGCGGCCCTGGTCGTGCTGGCGGTCGCCGGTCTGGTCGGCGGGCACATGCTCAACGCGAACCGGACGACCGGCGCGACGGCCACGCCACCGCCGTCGGCTCAGGCCCCGGTCGACCCGCTCACCGCGATCCTCGCCGGTGACCGCCGCTTCTCCCTGCAGCTCGGCGATTCCCGCCGGTTCTTCATGCTGGAGGACGGCAACGCCGAGCTCGACCTCTCCGACGGCACCGGCTCGCGGTCCCAGTTCGTGCTGAAGCCGGTCGGCGTCGACTACATGATCCAGTCGCTGACCAACGAGGGGTACGCCTCCGCGCCGATCTGCCTCGGCGTCAAGATCGACCCCGAGGAGCCGGGCACCGCTCCGCTGGTCGCCACCGCCTGCACGCCGACCAAGGCCACGCTGTTCTCCCTGGGCGAGGCGGGCCGGGATGCCGACGGGCGGCCCGCCTACACCATCGGCAACGCGTACGGGTTCCTGCTGTGGGACGCCGAGGCCAAGCGCTCGGACGTCGACGAGGTCGGCGAGGCCCGGTACGCCGACAAATACACGTTCGTCGACCGCGGGGAGCCCCCGGCGGCGGCCGCCACCTCGGCGCCCGGCTCGCCCGAACCGGCCGCCGTGACCAAGCCGCCGGCCTCGTCGACCAGCGGCCCGAAGCTCGTCGACGCCGACGTGTCCATGCTGAAGAACTACGCGATCGACCTCGGCAAGCCGGTCGTCATCACCCTGACCGGCGACTCGGGCGGCGACTACCACCTGCGCTCGCACCCGGACGGATCGGTCGACCTCACCGGCACCGGCGTCACCGAGTCGACCCGGATGACGATCAAGCCGGCCCAGGTCCGCAAGCGCTCCGAGGCCAACCAGAACCAGGTCCAGATCGTGGCCACGCCCAAGGTGCCCGCGGCCGGAGCCCCGGCCTGCCTGACCGACGTGCGCGAGACCGTGTTGCGGATGGAGCCCTGCCGCGCGGGGGAGGCCACCCAGGCCTGGAAGCTGACCCCGGCCGGCGACTCGGGTCTGTTCGAGATCAAGGGTGCCCACACCGCCCTGCGCAGCGAGACCGGCTCGCTGCTCAAAGAGGGCGGCTGGTCCGCCTTCCAGACGATCGCCGTCGCGCCTTAGCGCCGGCGCCTGTTCCGCAGCTGCGGCGGGGCTGCGGTAAGGCCTCCCACTCCATCCCACGCGCCACCAGGCCTTCCTCGAATCGCCCGCACCGCCTGACGGGTGGTCGTCGTGGGCGGCGGTGTCCGCGGCCGGCTCACCCTGATCCCGCCTGACGGCGTGCCTGGGCGGGGCCCGGAACCATCCATGACGATTGATTGTTTCGCCACCGCTACGGGCGAGAATGCATCTGAGAGAAAATTTCACATTTACATCTATGAACGCGCTGTGACGTTTCTTACACTCGCCCGACGGTGATCAATCGGAGGGGGTTTCCCGGTGGCGAGATGGCGCAAACTGGCCGCGACCGTGCTGGTCGCGGGGCTTGTCGGAGCGGCGCCCGCGCCCGCCTCGGCCGCACCGGCCTGGAGTCCCGCGCAGGATCTGGAAGGCCTGTGCGCGACGATCCAGGTGTTCGACGGGACGACGTCCAAGGGCTTCGTACGGCGTGACTCGGTCGGCTACGGCTTCACCACCACCGCGTCGGGTGCCGAGCCGTTCCGCTTCGAGGCCACCCAGCTCGGCCGTTACCTGCTGCGGGACTCCACCGGCAAACCGCCCTATCAGAGCGTGCTCGGCTGGGTGTGGGCCGGGGATGCGTACGGGGATCGGGCTGATTGGACGGTCAGCGCCGCCGACGGCAAGTACCGCTTCGTCTCCACCGCGACCGGTCAGCAGATGGGCGTCTACCTCGGCGGGCTCGGCGCGGGCAACGCCAACTCGACCGTCGCCCTGTCGCCGGCCACCGGCTGCGCGGCGATCCCGGACATTGCCACCGGTGTCAGCGGCACACCGGCCCCGGGTGTCGACGCCAACGGCAAACTGGTCGGCTGGATCGACGCCCACGCGCACATCACCGCCGGCGAGGCGTTCGGGGGATCACTGCACTGCGGGGACGCGTACGCATCGGGAGGCGCCCCGGTCGCACTGAAGGGTTGCCCCTCGCACGCGACGCTCGGCTGGGGCGCACTGCTCGAGGCCATCATCGCCGGCACCGACCCGATCAACTCGGCCGAGGACGGCTGGCCCACCTTCGGTGACTGGCCGCAGTACGACACGATGCTGCACGAGGCCTCCTACTTCCGCAGCCTGGAGCGGGCCTGGAAGTCGGGGCAGCGGGTGCTCAACGTGCTGCTGGTCGCGAACCGGGTGATCTGCGGGCTGACCCTCGAACACACCTCGTGCGACGAGATGGACCAGATCCGGGCCCAGGCGCAATATCTGCGCAAGATGCAGGACTATGTGGACGCCCGCAGCGGCGGGCCCGGCCAGGGCTGGTTCCGGCTCGCCACCACCCCGGCCCAGGTTCGGCAGATCGCCGCCCAGGGCAAGCTGGCCGTCACCATCGGCGTCGAGAACTCCGAGATCTTCGGCTGCCGCGAGGTCAACGACGTGCCGCAGTGCACCAAGGCGCAGATCGACGCCGGCCTCGACGAGCTGGTGAGCATGGGCGTCAGCGGCCTCTACCCCGTTCACAAGTTCGACAACGCGTTCGGCGGCACCCGCTTCGACGAGGGCGTCACCGGCGCCGCGGTCAACGTCGGCAACCTGATCTCGACCGGCCACTGGTGGCAGGCGACCTCGTGCACCGGGCCCTCCGACAACGAGCAGCCCCTGGTCAGCGACGACATCGCCCGGCTGCTGCAGCTCGGTGTGGGCCTGCCCGCGGGCACGATCCTGCCGGTCTACCCGAGCGGCAAGATCTGCAACGTACGCGGTCTGACCGACCTCGGCCGCTACCTCGTCCAGAAGATGATGGACCGCGGCATGATCATCCACATCGACCACATGAGCGTGAAGGCCGCCTCGGCCGTGCTCGACATGGCCCGGCAGGCCTCCTACCCGGGCGTCGC
Organism: Paractinoplanes ovalisporus; assembly: GCF_016834655.1. GTDB lineage: Bacteria > Actinomycetota > Actinomycetes > Mycobacteriales > Micromonosporaceae > Actinoplanes > Actinoplanes ovalisporus. Next base: position 216,043 of record NZ_JAENHP010000016.1, on the reverse strand, counting down.
CTCGGTGCACAGCTGGTCCGACCCGTCCATGGTCAACCGGATGCTCGGCGTCGGCGGTTTTGTGGCCGGCTACGCGTTCTCGGCCACGCCCGACGGCCAGGACACGCCGACCTTCCTCGAGCAGTACCGCACCAACAAGGGCCTGGCCAACGGCTCGAAGATCACCGGGTACGGGGTCGGCACCGACGTGAACGGCCTGGGCACCCAGCCCGCCCCGCGCCAGGACGCCGCGTCGCGCCCGCTGACCTACCCGTTCACCGCGACCAACGGCACGACGGTCGCCAAACAGGTCCACGGCTCGCGCACCTTCGACCTCAACACCGACGGCGTCGCCCAGTACGGGCTCTACGCCGACTGGATCGTCGACCTGATCAACCAGGCCGGCCCCGACGCCGCCGCCCTGCGCCGCGACCTGCTCAGCGGCGCCGAAGCGTACACCGTGATGTGGGAGAAGGCCCGGGCTTGAGAGCGATGCCCGATTGCGCGTGAGCCCGCGGCCTCACGAACTCATTAATTCAGGTCAATCGATGTCCACGCCTACCGTGACGGCATGTTACGAGTCCTGTACCGATTTTGCGCCGCGGGGCTGATCGTCATCCTCACCTGTGCCGCCGGGCCCGTCCCGGCGGCACAGGCGGCTCTGCCCACCCTGGGCGTCGGCGCCACCACTTCAGTGAACGACACCGTCGGCAGCGGCAACACGTGCGCCGGCTTCCTCGACGAGCGGACCCACCTCGGCAACCTCGGCGTACGGCGGGTGTTCGCCTCGGCCGGCCAGGTTCCGTCCGCCGACGCGATCGCCTGTCATACGACGTACGGGGCAAAGCTCTGGTACTCCTTCAAGACGTCGTGCGCGCCGACGGTCGTGGCCGCCGGGGGCTGCGACACCGAGATCCAGAACATCGCGGCCGCCATGCCCGCCGGCAGCCTGCTCACCTATTTCCACGAGCCCGAGGACGACATGACGGGCACCCAGTTCGTCGCGGCCTTCATCCGCGCCTACCAGGTGGCCAAGGCGGTGAACGCCGCGATCGACGTGGTGCCGGTCCACATGTCCTATCAGTGGCGGCCCGGCTCGCCCGGCGTCACCAACAACGGCACCGGCGGCGACCGCGAGATCCAGGACTGGATCGTCCCGCCGCAGTACGCCGACGCGTACGGCTTCGACCTCTACTGGCAGGCCAGCACCCGCGGCAGCGAACCCGACAACCCGGTCAGCGTGGGCAGCGACCCCCGGATGACGCGGTGGTACAACGCTGTCAGCGGCCAGGGCCGGCCGCTCGCGCTGGCCGAGTGGGGCATCGACGACGACCAGGGCGTGCGGGCGTCACGGGGGCCGGCGATCCGGGCGTCCCGCACCTGGCTGACCGCCCGCAACTTCCGGATCGTCAACTACTGGCAGATGGACAACTGGTATCTGGGCGCCACGGCCGGGCCGACCGGCAGCTACCTCGACCCGGACGGCGTCGCCGCCTATCAGGAGTTCGTGGCCGCATCGGTGCCGTAAGCAGGGTCAGAGCGGCGAGGCGAAGTTCTGCGTCCAGTAGAGGGTGCCGCCGGAGGACTTCGCCACGCCGACGCCGATGTTCTTGTAGCCGCAGTTCAGGATGTTGGCCTTGTGGCCGGGGCTGTTCATCCAGCCGTCCATGACGTCGGCCGGGGTGCGGTAACCGGCCGCGACGTTCTCGGCGACGCCGCCCCACCGGTAGCCCTCGGCCGTGACCCGGTCACCCATCGAGGCCTCACCCGGCAGCTGGTGCGACATGGTGTCCTGGTCCGCCTGCCGGTCGGAGTGCTTCTGGGCCGCCCGGTGCAGGCGGGTCTCGCCGGTCAGGGAGCCGCAGCCGGCCGCCTTGCGCTCCACGTTGACCAGCCGGATCACCTCGGTGACGGTGTCCGAGCTGCCACCACCCGAGGTCGGCGGCTGGGTCGTCCTGGTCGGCTTGGGGGCCTTGGTCTTCGTCGGCGACGTCGTCTTCGTCGGCGCCTTGGTCGGGCGCTTGGTGGCGGTGGTCGTCGGCCGGGTCGTCGTGCTGGGCTTCACCGTCGGCGTGGGCGTGGCGGTCCCGGTGGCGGACGGGCTCGGCGTCCCGGAGGACGGCGGCACCGGCGCGGCCAGGTCCTCCGCGCTGAAGGTCGAGGCGTCGGTGGGCGCCGGGTCCTGGGGTGCGGCCGCGGTCAGGCGGGCTTCCCCGTTGTCGGAGGAGGACTTCGCCACGGCGATGCCGGCGTAGCTGACACCGATCACCCCGACCGCGACGGCGGCGATCAGGAGGGGGCGGGCACGGCGGGCGGCGTGGGCGGGCACGGTGAATCTCCTCGGGGCATGGGGGTGGGCTGATCAAGTATCGGTATCCACACCGGCCCCGGCTCTTTCCAAAGGAACCCTTAAAGATCCGCTCAGCGGACCTTAACGCTCACCGGCTCCCGCACGCCGCCGAGCCGGTCGGCCGGCACCGGGCGGCCGAAGTGGTAGCCCTGCGCCTCGCGCAGCACCCAGCGGCCCAGGGGGGCGATCAGCCCGGGCTCGGCTGTCCCACGGCGTCTCCCGCATGGGCGCCCTCATCGGCCGGGAGGCCCGGGTCCTGAGAATCAGCGGTGGGGGTCACCCTCGCCCGGGGGTGAAGCGGACCCAGTCGTAGTGCGCGGTCAGCGGGCGGCCGGGGTAGGTGAACGGGCCGAGCCAGTCGTCGACGCCGATGCCGGGCCACAGGTTCATCATGATGCGCTGCGGGTGCGACGGCAGCGGGCCGCGCGAGCCGTCCTCGCGGTGCACGAGCCGCCCGTCGACATACCACTTGATCGCCCTCGGGCTCCACTCGAAGCCGTACGTGTGATAGCCCGCCGCGGCGTCGAAGCCGAGGTCGATGACGGTCTCGTGGCCACCCACGCCGTCGGTGAAGTAGTTGGTCTGCATCAGGCGCGTGTTCCTGCCGAGGATCTCGATGTCGATCTCGTCCCAGGGCTGGTTGTCGCTGGGGCCGGTGTAGGTGAAGAACGTGGTTGTGGTGCCCGAGCGCTTGACCGCCTTCATCCGCGTCTCGAATTTCCCGGACGAGTAGAGGTCGTTCGTGCGGTACTCGCCCGAGGCGTACGGCTTGTCGGAGCAGCCGGCCGGGCAGGGCACGTCGTCGAGGGTGAGGGTCAGGTCGCCCCGCCGGAAGCCGACGTGGTCGGCGCGCCACCCGACGTCGAAGACGCTGCCGTTGCTCCACCCGTCGGCCCGGTGCCAGCGGCCGGTGTCCTCCGAGCCCAGGTGGTCGACGAAACCGCGGGTCGCGGCCTGAGCGGGGGCCGGCGTCAGCACGGCCGTCAGGAGGAGGGCCGCTGCCGCGGCGATGCGTGATCGAACCTTGAACATGACGTAACGATGTCGGATTGCATCGACCTCAGTCAATGTATCAACGGGCAGCGTCGGGCGGGGGGACGGGCCGGCGCCGGGTCAGGGCCGCGCTTCAGGCGGGGGACAGGCCGGCGTCGGCGAAAATGTGCTTGGCCAGGGCCGAGCTCAGGAACGCCACGAAGGCGTCCGCCCCCACCTGGTTGACGCCCGTGCTGGGGCGGATCGCGATGTACTGGTCGGCCAGGCGGGTGGCCTGGTCGAAGTCGACGGCCCGCAGGTCACCGCCCGCCGCCACGACATCGGTGCGGTAGGTCAGGGCGGCGTCGGCCGCGCCCGTACGGACCTGGGCCAGCGCGGTGGCCGCGTCGGGTTCGACCCTCGGCTGCCGTACGTCGACCGCGGCCGCCTCGAGCGCGGCGCGACTGCCGCGCCCGCACGGGGTGGTGTCGGCGCAGAGGGCCACCTTCGCGTCGCGCAGGTCGCCGATCGCGGCGATCCGGTCACCGGCCGGGGGCAGCGCGATGACGATCGGGTTGCGGGCCACGACGGCCGGCGTGCCGCGGTCGTGCGCGGCGGTGACCATCGTGGTGGCGGCCTCGTCGGCCGACAGGAACACGTCGACCGGCATGCCGTGCAGGATGTGCTGCGCGTGTTCGAGGCCGGCGCCGTACTCGACCGCGACCTGCGCCCCGGGGAACGCCTCTTCGAACCTGGGGACGAGTTTGGTCAGCGTGTCGCGCAGCGGGTCGGCGGCGTGCACGACGATGGTGCCGCCGGGTGCGCCCGAGGGTGCGGGGCCGGCGCTGTGCTCATGGTGGTGGGCGGGGACCTCGGGGGCGGGCGGCGCCGATATCGGGGCGGAGGCCGAGGGGGTGGCCGGGCCGGAACACGCCGACAGGCCGAGCGCGACGGCGACGGCGGCGAGGGTGAGGCGGCGAGGTGTCATCGGGCTCCGCTCGGCTGGGAACCGTCCGGCCCGGGGCGAACCGGGCCGGACGGCAACGGACGTACGGATCAGCAGGTGCCCTTGTCCTGCCAGGCGCCCCACTCACCGGTGGTGCCGGGCTCCTCGCCCTGGGTCCACCAGCGCGCGGTGTAGGCCCGTCCCTTGTGCGAGACGTTCATGCCGCCGGTGTAGACGGCCGACGCGCTCCAGGCCGCCCCGCAACTGGTGGGCGGGTTGGTCGGCGGCGTGGTCGGCGGGGTGGTGCCGCCCCCGCTGACGTTGACGTCGACGCAGGAGTAGAAGGCCATGCCCGTGTCCAGGATGTTCCAGACGGCCAGGATCTTGTGCCGCCCGCCCGGCAGCCCGGTCAGCTGGTGGCTGAGAACCTGCGGCGGCTGGGCGTTGCCGTTGGTGAACGTCTGGTGCAACCGGCCGTCCACGTAGTACTGCCAGTTCTGCGTACGGTGCATGGCCGTGTTGCGCCAGGTGAACGCCGTCGAGCTGCCGATCGAGGTGACCCGCCAGCCCTTGTTGTCGTCGTTCAGGACCGTGAACGAGCTGCCGCCACTGCAGCTCATCGACCCCTTGGGCGCTTCCACGCTCTGGGGTTCGTACTGGATGGAACCGCAGTTGGACACGGCGCCGGTGGCGCACTGGTCCTGACGGCTCGGGGGACTGGTGATCCAGCCATGGGCGCTGGCTGGGCTCGCGGGGGCAATGACGGCGACAAGCGGAGCAATGAGAACGGCGGCCGCAAGCGCGGCCAGTCTTCTCTTCAGGCTCATGTCGCTCCCTTCGGGGGATACGCGGAGCATCGTCCCATCAGCGAACGTCAATACAGTTAAGTTTGTCAACAGTTACTTCACATTGTTGTGCCATGTCGAATCGTGGACAGGCCGACGGCCGGATCCGGGGCCGGGTGGATGCGCCCGGCCCGTCGGCGCACTTTTCTCGACCGGTCATGGCCACAGGCCGCATCCGGCGTTCGTCGTGGTGTGGCCACGGCCAGCCTGATACTCCGGCGGCTCCATGCTCCGAGCTTCGGCGACGAGCGTCTCGGCGGCCGTCCGAGGACGCAGAGACACCCCATGACCACGGGTCGTCGTTTACCGGGCATGATGGCGGGCAACCAGATGGTCATGGGGGAGGACGGCGGTTCGGTGGAGGTACTGCGGCGGCGGTTCCGCAACGGTGAGCCTGCCCAGACGCTGCGACACGCGGCCCGCGCCGTCCTTGTCGACTCCACCGCGGCCGGCCCGGAGCCGGAGTGGGTGGACGACGTGCTGGTCGTGATCAGCGAGCTGGTCCAGAACGTCACCCAGCACACCCGCAGCCCGGGCGAGCTCGTCGTCTCCGTCGCATCCGGCATGATCACGATCGAGGTCGGGGACGCCGACAGCACCGTCCCCCGGGCACGGCGACCCCACCTCTCCCAGGCCGGCGGCCGCGGCCTTCTGCTGATCGACGCGATCTCCCATCACTGGGGAGTCCGCAGCTGCCCTGGCGGCAAGAGCGTCTGGGCCCGGCTGACGGTCACCCCCGACCCGCCCGGCGTCCGCGACCGGTCAGAGATCGACGACGCGGATGGTGTCGAGTGCCGGGTCGGCCGGGTCGGGTAGGACCATTCCGGCGGCGGCGCGTGTCGGCGCCGAGGATGTCACGGGCCCGCGGTTCGGCGCCGCGTCCCTGCCGGTGGCCGGGCGGCGTGAAACCGTAGCGCTCCTGCCGGCGGTAGTCGGCGAGGGCACCCAGGAAGGGCGCACGGCGGTGATCCGGGTGACGTGAGCTCACAAGACGTCTCTACCGCGAGACCCACGGTGGCAGAACTGTTCAACCCGATCGGGGGAGTTTGAGCGGACCGGGAATGCGGGATTAGGGGCTGCCCGTTCCGCCGTCGTGAAAGCAGGGAGTTCCATGATCGACGTTGCCGTAGATCCGGATCGCGCCGAGGTCGCGCCGGACGCGTCGAACAGCACCGACCGCGCCGGTGAACTGATCAACGCGCTGGCTGCCCTGCCCGAGGGGCACCCGTCGCGGCCGCGCCTGCGGGAGCGGACCATCGAGGCCTGGCTGCCGATGGCGCGCCACCTCGCGAACCGCTACGCCGGCCGGGGCGAACCCGTGGACGACCTCTTCCAGGTCGCCACCATGGGTCTGATCAAGGCCGTCGACCGTTTCGACGCCGAGCGCGGCATCGAGTTCGCGGGCTTCGCCATCCCGACCATCGTGGGGGAGCTCAAGCGGCACTTCCGCGACCGCACCTGGTCCATCCGGGTTCCCCGCCGCCTGCAGGAACTCCGGCTCGCCATCACCGCAGCCAACAACTCCCTGACCCACACGCTGGGCCGGGCGCCCACGGTCGCGGACATCGCGGAGCACCTGAACATCACCGAGGAAGACGTCCTCGAAGGCCTCGAAGGCGCCCGCGCCTACAACTCGACCAGCCTCTCCACACCGGCGAGCGGCGAAGGCAGCCTCACCCTGGGCGACACCCTCGGCGGGGTCGACGCCGAGTTCGAACTCGCCGAGCTGCGCGTCGCTCTCGGCCCGGCCCTCGCCCGGCTGGACGAGCGCGAGCAGAAGATCATCAGCCTGCGGTTCTACGGCAACCTGACGCAGTCGGAGATCGCCGAACGCGTCGGGATCTCCCAGATGCATGTGTCGCGCCTGCTGACCAAGGCCCTGGCCAAGCTCCGCAAGCAGCTGGAGTGAAAGCCCACCGGGTGGGTATTCGACCGGTGAGATCGAGGAGGTAGCCATGCCGGCAGGATCCAGCCCGAAACGTGAGCGTCAGTACGAACACATCAAGGAGAGCGCCGAGAAGCGGGGCGTGCCCAAGAAGCGGGCGACCGAGATCGCGGCGCGCACCGTCAACAAGGAGCGGGCCCGCGCCGGCGAGTCGAAGACCGCGAGCCGGTCCTCGATCAAGGACGTCTCCTCCGGGCATCGGGGCGGCAAGCGTTCCCACACCGGCGCCCAGGGCCGTACGAAGGAACAGCTCTACAACGAGGCCAAGCAGCGCAACATCCAGGGCCGTTCGTCGATGAGCAAGGCCGAGCTGGAGAAGGCGCTCGCACGCTGATCCGTACGTGCCGGGAAGTACGTGCCCGTACGGATGTGGGCCGGGCGCCGCCGCTGCCACGCTGGCGCCCGTGAAAATCACCCTTTCCCGCCGGCGGGCCGTGCTGTCCGTCGTGACCGCCGCCGCGGTCGTCGTGCCGGCCGGCGCTCTCACCACCGCCTGGGCCGGCACCGAGACCGCTCCGACCGTCAGCCCCGCGCCGGACATGGCCACCGCTCTCCATCGTGACCTCGGGCTGACCCCAGAGGCGGCTTCCGTACGGCTCGAGGCCGAAACCGTGGCCGCGAAAGCCGAATCGGATCTGGCCGCGAAGCTCGGCTCGTCGTTCGGCGGCGCCTGGTTCTCCGAAGCGGGCAACGAGCTGGTGGTCGCCACCACCGATCCGTCCGAGCGGGCGGCCATCGAAGCCGCCGGCGCCCGCCCCCAGGTGGTCGGACGCAGCCTGGCCGCCCTCGAGGCCGCGCGGGCCCGCCTCGACCGCGCGTCCGCCCCGGCCGGGGTCACCCGCTGGCACGCCGACCCGCAGACCAACACCGTGGTGATCGTCGCCGAGCCCGGGGCCGAGAAGGCGGCGGCCGCGTACGCCGCGGCAGCCGGTCTGCCCGCGGCGGCGGTGACCGTCGAGAAGCGGGCCGGGCAGATGAACGCGGTGGCCGCCGTCGACGGCGGTGACGCCTACATCACCCCGCGCGGCGGGGACTGCTCGGTCGGTTTCGGCGTGGTCGGCGGCTACGTGACGGCCGGCCACTGCGGCAAGGCCGGTCAGGCCGCCCGGGCCGCCGACGGTTCGGCCCAGGGCACGTTCCGCGGCTCGTCGTACCCCGGCAACGACTACGCCTGGGTGGAGCTCAACGCCAACTGGCAGCCGTCCGTGTGGGTCAACCGCTACCCCAGCCGTACGGTCGTCGGCGGCGCCCGGGTCTCGTCCATCAACTCCTCGGTGTGCCGTTCCGGCATGGCCTCCGGCTGGCGCTGCGGCAAGATCACCGACAAGAACGTGACCATCCACTACCAGACGGACAACGTCAACGTCAGCGGCCTGACCCTGACCAACGCGTGCGCCGAGCCGGGCGACTCCGGCGGTCCGTTCCTCTCGGGCTGGCAGGCCCAGGGTGTGGCCGTGGCCGCCAGCGGCAACTGCAGCTCGGGCGGCGAGACCGCGTTCCAGCCGCTCCAGGAGATCCTCGACAAGTACAACTTGACCCTGCTCACCGCGAACCCGGCCACAGTGCACCTGAACTGCGAGTCCGGCCTCAACCAGTACCTCTGCACAGCCACACCCGCCGGCGACGCCCCGGTCACCCTCCAGTGGAAGGTCAACAACGTCGTCCGAGCCGACTGGAACGGCCGGCGCTCGGTCACCGGCTCGTGCACCACAAGCACCCGGATCTCGGTGACGGCGCGTAACGCGTACGCAAGCACCACCCAGACGTGGGCAAGCTGCCGAAGCGGCCCCTGGCTGTGACGTAGGCCGACGGGGCCGGGCTTGCCCCCGCTGGCCCGCCCCGCTGGCCCGCCCCCGGTGGCCCGCCCCCGCCGGCCCGGTCCCGAGGTCAAATGATCTTTAAGTCCGGATTGATTCGTGCATGTCGTTGTTAGACTCCCGGGCTGGTTGGTGTTGAGGCGGGGGTGAAGGCGATGACGGGCTTTCCGGACGCCGAGGCGTTCCTCGATCCGGACGCCTCGCGGGAATATCTGCGCGGCTGGCATCAGCGCGTCGAGACGCAGGCGGCTCGGGCTCAGGCGACCAGTGAGCGGATCGCGAACCTGCGGGCCGGCGCCAAGGACGGCAACGGGCTGGCCGAGGTCACGGTCGAGTCGACCGGGGTGCTGGTCGACCTGAAACTGACCGACCGGATCCACCGGGTCGAGCCCGACGTCGTGGCCCGCGCGGTGATGGAAGCGCTGCGCAAGGCCCGGGTGCAGGTCGCGGAGCGGTCCAAACAGATCGCGATCGAGGAGATGGGGCCCGGCTCGCTGACCGCCCGCACGATCGGTGCGCGGGCCCAGCAGCTGGTCGATCAACTGGATGCGGCCGGCGACGGTGTGCTGAGGCGCGGGGAGTAGACCATGGCGGAAGGGTTCAACGTCGACGCGGCTCAGCTGCACCGCCACGCGTCGAACGTGCTGGCGGTGCGCGACCAGCTGGTGGCGATCAAGTCGGCGAGCCGGGCGATCACCCAGAACGACCAGGCGTACGGGCTGTTGTGCGGGTGGATCGCGGCGATCCTCGAGGCGCGGCACGTGCGGCAGGACGCGCTCTACACGTACGTGGAAGAGAACCTGTCGCTGGCGGCGGAGGCGTTGACCGCCACGGCGAAGGACTACGAGGCGACCGACACGGCGGCATCCGACCGGATCCGTCAAGCCGGCGGAAGGGCCGGGTGAACGCGCCGTGGTGTCCAGCAACACCCTGATCGCGCAGACCACCACCACCCGTACGGCGTATACGGGGTCTTCGCTCGGAGAAGGCTTTCAGGGTCTCCAGCAGGCCGTGGCGAGTGGCAACTGGGTCGACGGCATGCTCGCCGGCGGGGCGTTCGCCCTCGACGCGGCGGCCACCGTGATCGACCCGTTCAGTGCGCTGCTGGCCAACGGGCTCGGCTGGGCGATGGAGCATTTCGAACCGTTGCGCGAGGCGCTCGACAAGCTGGCCGGCATCCCCGACATGGTCGTCGCGCACGCCGAGACCTGGAACAACATGGCCGGCGCGCTGGCCACCATGGCCGAAGACCTCTACTCGGGTCTGGCCGCCGACCTGCCCGACTGGTCGGGGGCGGCGGCCGAGGGCTACCAGGCGCTGATGGCCAACAACGTGGACGGTCTGGGCGGGCTGAGCGTGCTGGCGTCGACCATGTCGGCGGCCACGCAGGCGGCCGGCAACCTGGTGCAGTTCACCCGTGACATCGTCCGCGACCTGATCGCCGACCTGGTGGCGCGGGTGATCGTGTGGGCGGCCGAGGCCATCTTCGTGGTCACCATTCCGGTGGTCGCGGCGCAGATCGTCTCGGCCGTGCTGAAGTGGGCGGGCCGCATCCTCGGCTACACGACGGCCCTGGTCACCAGCCTGACCAACTTGAAGACGCTGCTCGCGGGCTGACAAAGGCTGACACGGGGGAAGAGGCATGGCCAGAGGTCGCGGGGGATCGGGATCGAGCCCCGACGTCGACACCCCGGCCCCGTCGCCGCGGCGGCGCCGGCCGGGAGGTGGAAACGCCAGCAGCGTCGACGGCGGTCACGAATCGGTGCAGGCGGCGTTCACGGCCGGCCGGGTGAACAGCGGCAGCAGCCCGTCGCCGGCCGCCTCGACCCGCTCGCCGGTGACCAGCACGGTGACCGGCGAGCAGCTTCCGGCCGGGTACAGCTACGACGCCAACGGCCGTCTGCACGGTCCCGACGGCGGTTACGCCCGTGACCCCTCGGCGCCGCCCGGAGCCCACAACCGCGACACCGAGTATCCCGGCGGCTACCGCGAGTCCACCCACGACGAGATGGCGCGCCGGTACACCCACGAGGGTGCCCTGGCCGGGGAGTGGCCGCGCATGCCGGACGGCCGGCGTATGCCGCGCGAGGACATGACATGGTTCGACGAGAACGGTGAGGAGATCGATGTCCCACCGGGCGACGACATCACCTACGATCACCGCACACCGACCGTTGTGGACTGGAATGAGAACGGCCGCAACAATGATCGGCAATACCGAATAGACTGGTACAATAACGTCGATAATTTGCGTCCGCAGTTGCGTTCGGAGAATTCCAGTGCCGGCGCGCAACTGGGCGTCAGATATGAACAGGATACGGGCCCGGGATACAGCCCCTGAGGATTCCCGCCGAAATGAGGGAGTGTTTGTGGTCGACATAGCCGGCGTCGTTCAGGGCTTCAACGGCGTCCAGCCCCTGCCGGGCCTCACCGACGCGTGGACCTGGACGATGGGCGTCCGGTTCGCGTACGGGCTGGCCCTGACCCCCGACGGCGGGCACGCGGTGCAGATGAACGTCCGGGGTGAGGCCGACCTGGAGCTGATGGCGAGTGTCCTGTCGTACGCCCGGGAGCGCAGCTCCGAGGTGCTGGCCGCGGTGCCGTTCGCCGTTCTCGACGGTTACAAGCCCCCCGCCGACTACCAGTTCGACACCGTCGGCGCGGTGATGCCCGCCGTTTACCGGCTGCACAAGAAGATTCCCGATCTGGCCGAAGTCACCTATCAGGTGTTCCCGGCCTGGCGGTGCGAATTCTCCGGCCGGGAGACTCAGATCGAGGCGTCCGACCGGTTCACCAAATTCCTCGAGTCGGCCGACATCAAGCGCCTGCCCCGGCCGTTTCTCAAAATGCGTTTCGACAACCCGAGGACCGGCGGTGGCAGCATCGGCGACGAACTCGGTCTGGCCACGCCCGATCTGCTCTTCAGCGAGCTGCGCAAACTCGACGGGGCCGAGGGCGCCTGGATCGACTTCCAGAACTTCCAGAACATCCTGCGCCGCGCCTCCTGGGAAGACGGCCTGCGCCTGGACGGTCAGGCCATCGAGCTCAACGACCTGGTCGCGGACACGCACAAGTTCCTTTACGACGGTGTCGACGATGAATCTTGATATCGAAGACCTGGAACAGCCGATCGACGACGTGACCGAGGCCGACATCCGCGCCGGCCTGGCCCGTCTGAACAGCCGCTACCCGCGTTTCGCGGTCCTGCGGATCCGGCCGCACTATTTCATTCAGACGTACGCCCTCGACGACGGCCGGCTCGACGTCGACTATCGCGAGGGCGGCCCCGACCGGGCGTACGTCTCGCCTTTCCCGCAGACCAAAGAGGCCGTCACCGACGCGTTTCTGAGCTACCTGTCCGACGACAACCGCTGGCGGACCGCCTTCGAATGGAAACGGCAGCCGGAAGAGGGCCCATGAGCTACGTCGTCCCGGTCACCGACACCACCTATCGCGCGCGGGTCGTCGACAGCCTCGACCCTGTGCTGCTGGTGTTCCTGCCCACCGACGACGAGGTGCGGCGGGCGTTCCTGCCGGTGCTGGCCGAGGTCGCCCAGCAGCTGAGCGACAGCGTCACGGTGGCCGGCGTCGACGTGGCCGCCAACCCGGTCACCACCCAGCGGTGGGGCGTCACGCAGACGCCGACCTCGGTGCTGCTGCACCTCGGCTCCGTCCAGCGGGTGCTGCTCGGCGTCCGCCCGGCGGCCCGGCTCCTCGATGAAATAGCCGAGGCCCTCGACCCGGCACCGCCGCGAAAGGCCCGTGCGCCGGAGTGAAAGACCTCCCGCCCCCGCACCGCCAGAGTTGACCGCGCAACGCAGTCGACGGTGAGGCCGCGGCATCCGGGTCAACGCGGGCCCGGCGCTGTCCGGTGCTGTCATCGCAACTGGAGGGTCTGACCGAAGCCGAGACGGTGGACGAACGTTTCGCGGGTGAGGTCGGAGAACGCCATGACGTGCTCGACGCCGGCCTCGGTGAAGTCGACGACGGTCCGGAACGGCTTATGCCCGCGGGGCAGGGCGAGCACGCGGGCGATCTCGTCGGCGACGCCCTGCGGGTCGGCGTCGACACCGGGACGGACCAGGGCCGCGGTCGCCTCCTCGTTGCGCGCGACCAGCGGGTCGAGCGCGGCGTAGGCGGCCGTCACCGCGGTGTCGGAGGCCCGGCTCGCGTTCGGGAAGTGCGAGGTGCCCCGGGTGATGGCGCCCGGCATGACGATGCTGGTCTCGATGCCGAACTGGGACGCCTCGTAGGAGGTGACCACGGCCAGGGCGTCGAAGGCGGCCTTCGAGGCGACGTACGGGCCGAGGAACGGCGGGGTCGTCACGATGATGGTGCTGCCGACGTAGAGCAGCGTGCCCGACCGCTGCTCGCGCAGGTAGGGCAGGGCCGCCCGGTTGACCCGGTGGGCGCCGACCGCGTTGACGTCGATCAGGTGCGTCAGGTCGTCGTCGGTGAACGCCTCGACGTAGCCGACGTACAAGTGCCCGGCATTGTTGACGACGACGTCGAGGCGGCCTGCCTGCTCGACCACCGAGCGCACGGCGGCGTCGGCCGATGCCTGCGAGGTGACGTCGAGCTCCACCACGTGCAGGTTCTCGACGGCGGCGAACTCGGCCACGGTCGCCGCCCCGTCCGTGCTCGTGGTGGAGCGCATGCTGGCGTAGACCTGGTGACCCTGAGCGGCCAGGGTCAGGGCGGTCAGGCGCCCGATGCCGGTGCTGGAGCCGGTGATGAGGACGACCGGCATCAGGCGGCACCGCCGTTCGCGTACAGAACCTGGCCGTTGATCCAGCGACCGGGGCCGGCCAGGAAGGCGGTCACCTCGGCGATGTCCTCGGGGGTGCCGAGGCGTTCCATCGGGTTGAGGCTCGCGATGTGGTTGATGACCTGCTCGCTCTTGCCCTCGAAGAACAGAGGGGTGGCGGTCGGCCCGGGCGCGACCGCGTTGACGGTGATGTCGCGGCCGCGCAGCTCCCGGGCGAGGATCAGCGTCATCGCCTCGACCGCGCCCTTCGACGCCGCGTACGGGCCGTAGGTCGGCATCTGCAACCGGGTCAGCGACGACGAGAAGTTGATGATCGCTCCGCCCGCCCGCAGCCGCCGGGCGGCGAGCTGGTTGAGGACGAACGTGCCCCGGACGTTGGTGCGCTGGATCAGGTCGAACGTGTCCAGGTCCATCTCGGCGATCGGCGCCAGCGGCATGATGCCGGCCGTGTGCGCGAGGACGTCGATGCCGCCGAACGTGTCGGTGGCGTGCCGGAACAGCGCCGTCATGGCCTCCGGGTCGGCCACGTCGCCGCCGGACGCGGTGGCCTGTCCGCCCGCCGCGACGATCGACTTCACCGTGTCCTGCGCCTTGGCCTCGTTGCCGCTGTAGTGCACGACCACCGCGACACCCTGCTGGGCGAGCCGCTCGGCGACGGCCCGGCCGATGCCGCCCGACCCGCCGGTGACGATCGCGACGCGTGTGTCAGTCATGGGAACCCCTCATTGATATGGACGAGCTGTCCATATGAAGGTAGCGCCATAAAGACACGTTGTCCACTAATCTCGGAGGCATGCAGAGCGAAGCAGCGACACCACGCCGGGGCCGCGGCCGCCGGCCCGCCGCCGAGGTGCGGGCCTCCGTGCTGCGGGCCGCCGCCGACCTGCTGCTCGGCGAGGGGATCAAGGCCGTCACCTTCGACCGGGTCGCCACCGCGGCCGGTTCCAGCAAGATGACCCTGTACAAGTGGTGGCCGTCGGCCGGCGCGTTGGCGGCCGAGGCCTTCTTCGCGCACAGCGAGCAACAGCTCGAATTCCCGGACACCGGTGACATCCGGGCCGACATCACCACCCAGTTGAGAGCCTTCGTACGGCTTCTCACGCACGACGGGACGGGAACGGTCATCGCCGGGCTGATCGGGAACGCCCAGACCGACCCGGAGTTGTCCGCGGCCTTCTCCCGCCACTACTCGGCACCCCGTCGCGCGCTGGCCGTGGCCGCCTTCGAGAAGGCCCGCGACCGCGGCCAGCTGCGCGACGACATCGACCTCGGCATCCTGGTCGACCAGCTCTGGGGAGCCTGCTACAACCGCCTGCTCGTCCCCGACGCGCCGCTCACCGAGGAGTACGCCGTCGCCCTGGTGGCCAACGTTCTCGACGGCGCCGCCCCTCGGTAGCCGGCCTCAGGCCGGCGCGCCGGCCGTGATCCGGGGGCGGCCGTCGAGCAGCCGCCACTCGGAGCGCATCGTGAACGCGTTGCCGTCGCCACCCACGAGACGGTTGTGCACGACGCTCACCTCGTCGCCGGCCTCGATGCTCAGGATCTCGGCGTCGGTCAGGGGCAGCGGCGTCGGCAGGCTCGCGATGACCGCCGGCAGCTGCGGCCGCAGGTCGGCCGCGAAGTCCTCGGTCAGCGCGGCCACGTCGTTGCTCTTGAGGGCGTCGACATGGGCTTCCACGTACGGCCGCAGGGTTGCCTCGTTCATGATCAGTTCCTTCCGGGGAGGTTCGTCGGTGATGCCTCCATCCTGGGTCTGACCTGCGGATGTTCCCTAGATTATTCCGATCACGGCCGCGCCCGATCCGATCACTCCGGGTCACGCCGCAGCCCGGTCAGCCGGCGGAACAGCTACCAGGTGCGATGATCAACCGGTGGACACCCTGGCCCGGCTGAGCGGCCTGATACCCCGCCTGGAGGCGGCCGCCCCGCGGGGCAGCTGGCTTCCCGGCGCGCATCTGGTGGCGCTCACGGCCGAGGTCCCGCCCTACTGCTCGAAGCTCGAACCGATGGTCGCCCTGGTCGTCGCCGGCGAGAAACGCACCATGCTGCCGGGGCGCGAGTTCACGTGCGGGCCCGGCGACTACCTGATCTATTCGGTCGAGCTGACCGTGACGGCCCGGATCACCCGCGCCGATCCGTTCCTGGCCGTCGGCGTGCGGTTGCGGCCCGAGCTCATCGCCGAGCTGCTGCTGGAGACGCCGGAGATCGCCGCGCGTGACGAACCGTACGTCGGCCTGGGTGTTGCCGCCGCCGACGAGGAGCTGCTGGAGGCGGTGCTGCGGCTGCTGAGGCTGGTGGAACGGCCGCGCGACTTCGCCGTCCTGGCGCCCGGTGTCGAGCGGGAGATCCACTGGCGGCTCCTGACCGGACCGCAGGGCGATCTGGTGCGGCAGGTCGGCCGGGCCGATGACCGTTTCACCGTGGTCCGGCGGGCCACCCGCTACATCGAGGACCGCTTCGACCAGGCCATCCGCGTCGACGATCTGGCCCGGCACGTGCGGGTCAGCGTGCCCACCCTGAACCGGCGCTTCCGCGAGGTCACCACGATGAGCCCGCTGCAGTATCAGAAGCAGGTTCGGCTGCAGCAGGCCCGGATCCGAATCACCGCCGCACCCGGCGACATCGCGGGGGTCGGGCACTCGGTCGGTTACGAGAGCTCGTCGCAGTTCAGCCGCGAATACCGGCGACTGTTCGGGGTCACCCCGAGCCAGGACGCCCCCGGAGCCCAGCCTCGCGAAACCGTCACCCCGAGCCGGGACGCCCCCGGCGCCCAGCCCCGCGAAACCGTCACCCCGAGCCAGGGCGCCCCCACCTAGCGGTCTTGCGCTCGCGGTGCCAGACGGCGGGGGAGTAGCGGGCCGGCGTCAGCGCCCACTCGGACGGAGCGAAACCCGCCGGCAGCCCGGGCCGGCGCCACGTCTCGGGCGGGTGGCCGTCGGGCAACCACTCGCGGCGCCAGATGCCCAGGGCGGTGTCCAGGTCGGCCATGGCGGGCGCGAGCCGCTCGTCCAGCGGCGTGCGCAGGTGCTCGGCCCACAGCTTGACGCGCAGATCCCGTACGAGGGAACCGGTGGTGACGAACGTCGAGGTGATCTCGCTGTCGGTGCCCACCATCGAGCGGCTGAAGAAGTTGGCCGAGCCGATGCTGGCGAACACGTCGTCGACCAGCATCAGCTTGGTGTGCACGGTCAGGTTGTCGACGCGGTACATGACCACGTTGCGGCGCGCGGCCACCGGCAGCCGGGCCAGCACCCGCCACCGCAGGTCGTGGGTGATCACCGGGTGGACCGTGCTGTCGCCGCCGTCGGCCGGGTCACGCCGGCCGGACCCGATCAGGATTATCTTGACGCCGCGCCGGGCGGCCGACCGCAGCTGGCCGTAGAGCTGGAACCTCGGGTCGCCGCCGGGGGACTCGTGGAAATACTGATCCTCGAGGTAGATGTAGCGCTCGGCGGCCCCGATGGCGGTGGTCATCGCGTGGTAGATCTCCTGGATGCCGGCCCGCACCACGTTGGCCCGCCGCATCCGGTGCCACGCGCGATGCCGATAGAGCGACCACGGCCGGTAGGAGCGCACCACCTGCACCGCGGTTCCCTCGGCCGGGTGCTCGGGCTGCGCGGTCACCGGCGGCAGATCGCGCGGCGGATCGACCGGGTTGAGCCAGGTGAACCCGCCGCTGGGCAGGTGGAAATACTCCGGCGGCAGATTCTTGGCGATCTGCCGGGGCGGCAGGGCGGCCGTGTTCTGCCACCGGAACTGGAACGTCTCCCTTACGCGTACGGCGGCCGGGCCGTGCAGCCGCGCCGCCGCGTCGTGCCATCCCCACCGGTGCTCGCCGAGCTTGAGCCGATGGTGGGGTGAGTGGTCGAAGCGGGTGGGGGAGAGATCAAGCCCGCCCACGTACGCGGTGAGAACGCCGCCGTGGCTGAACACCACCAGCTTCTGGTGGTTGGAGCCGAGCACCGGTCCCGACCAGTCGAGCAGCACCCGGTCCTCCAGCGGCGGCGTCGCCACGTCGCGGGTCGAGGGCTTCCACGCCCGGATCACCCGCGCGGCCAGGGTGTTGGCCCGGAACGGCCCGACCGGCAGCCACGGCACTCCACCGGAGAACTCGGCCGCGCTGAGCACGATCCGTACGTCGGTGCCGCCCGCGGCCTTCTCGGCCAGCACGTCGGTGAAGGGCCGGAACCCGGTCTCGCCGGCCACCCGACCGGTGAGGTCGAGCTGCGGGTCGGCCTGGTAGCCGGCGATGTAGACGGCGTCACCGGGCCCGAGGGCCTCCATGTGCGCGGCCAGTTCGGTGAAGTAGGTGACGCCGTCGACGATCGGCTCGAACAGCGAGTTCTCGGTGAACGTCGGGCACGCCTCGGTGGCCGGCGGCAGATAGCGGCCGATCAGATCACTCAATGACGCGTGCGGCATGCGGTGATTACACCGGATGTCCCCGGCCCGGGGCCAGACCCGTCAGCGGCGCACCCGATATCGCACGTGGAGCACCCGGTTGCCCTGGATCACCACGTCGGGGTCTTCCAGCAGGTGCTGCGCGTCGACCGAGCCGAAGAAGCGCTTGCCCGAGCCGAACACGACCGGCACGACGTCCATGCGCACCTCGTCGACCAGGCCCGCGGCCAGCGCCTGGCCCCCGACGTCACCCGCCGCGACCTCGACCAGGCGGTCACCGGCCAGCTCCTGCGCCTTGGCCACGGCCGCCTCGACGCCGTCGACGAAGTGGAACGGCGCCCCGGGGTCCCAGCCCTCGGGCGCCGGCCGGTGCGTCACGACGACCACGTGGTCGATCCCGCCCGGAGGCTTGCCGTCCCAGCCGTCGGTCATGTCGAAGACGTGGCGACCGGCGACGGTCACCCCGATCTGGTCCCAGTAGGCCCGGGTGTGGTCGTAGGAGGTCTGCGACACCTTCAGCACGCCGCTCTCGTCCAACGGCACGTCACCGCTGGTCAACCAGTCGAACAGCGGTCCCGGCTGGTCGTGGTCGTCGGCGATGAAGCCGTCCACCGAGACCGAGCTGTACATGACCACCTTGCCCACGGCGCTCTCCTCTGTTTCGGGTGCCCCAAACTAGCGTGTGGTGAGCGCGCGGCAGCGGCCAGCCGCCCAGGGCGTCACCGGGAACCGCCACCGGATGCCGGCCTCAGCCCATCAGCGAGCACCAGAGAACTTTGCCCCCGAGGACGACTGGGTTGGGTGCTGCCAGCCACTCCTCCCGCGACGGAAGGCGTCGCTTCCAGACCACCTTGAACACGCGTCCGGCCCCGCCGAACTGGCTGACCAGGTTCTTGATCAGGCACTTGCCGACCGGTTGCCCCAGCTCCACCGCTTCGCCCGCGTCGTCCGGGCGGGTCGAGCTGGTCACGACACCACCCTCCGGCGTGTTGCCGGAGTCGTCCATCAGGAAGAAGGTCGTCGGCATGAACCGGGCGCAGAAGAAGCGGCGGCTCTCCGGCAACGCCATGATCATCTGGTCGCCGGTGTCGGGCCCGACAATGCCGTCCGCCATCATGGTTTTCGCGGCCTGCCAGTTGCGGACGGCGGCATAGGTCTGGTCTCCGAACTGCCCGTCCTGGGCCAGGCCGACGACCTCCTGAACACAGCGGACACCGTCCGGCGGATTGGCGTAGTGCGACGACGGACCGATATAACGAATTCCCGGATTCGCCCAGGAGGCTCCGGCGGGAACAGCGACTCCGGCAACCAGGACAGCGGCACCGATCAGCAGGCGCAGCGCGGGTTTGAACATGAAGAATCTCCGAATAGGAATGCATTTGCGGAAACGCCGGAAACCGGAAATCCGGCACGGCGGATCCGATGTTAAATGCGCGTTGTCCGGCGTATTTCCTTTCGGTGGGCGGACCTACGTTCGGCGGGGAAAGCTGACCGATCGGATGAGCGGAAAGGTGGAGCCGCCCGGCTGGGCCGGGCGGCCTGACGTCAGCAAATGATGTTGATCATGTCGATCGAGATCGGGTCGCCCGGCATGTCGGGCAGGTTGCCGCGCTGGCCCGGTTGGACCCAGCCCTTGCGGTGCCAGGTGCGTGCTTCGACGTCGTAGGCGTACACATAGACGATCTTGGCGCCGTAGTTGGCGATCGAGTTGATGCGGTTCTGGTAGGGGCCGCCCCGGAGGTCGTGCTGGCCGCAGCGTTCGGCGCGGAACAGCTTGTCGCGGCCGCCGACGGAGTCGTAGTAGCAGGAGTAGCCGGCCGTGCAGTCCCAGTCGGCCACGGCCAGCCTGCTGATTTCCAGTTCGTTCTTGCCGGCGGCCCCGGCCGGGGCCGCGGACAGGGCCACCCCCAGCACGCTCAGGCAGGCGATGAACACCATGACGATCCGTCTCATGGTCGGTCCCTTCTCGATGAGCCTTGGACGGATCTCTGTCTAGCGGCCGGGGGATTGTCCGGCCCTTGGCGCGGTGATCAGACAAACAACGCCGGACAATCGCGGGAACGTTCACATGGGTCTATCGACTGACTGACGGTGTCTGTACGCTGACTCGCCGGAACGCCGGGCGACATGACTGAGGTACTCCGTGGCATCACACCGCGACGACGACGAGCCGAGCGCCGGCACCCGCCGGGCCCGCATGACCCTGAGGATCGCCGTGGCTGTCAGCGTCGTGCTGATCGGGGCGACCGCGCTGTTCGTGGTCCTCACCCGTGAGCCCGGCGAGAAACCGTCACCGGCCGCGCTGCCCGGGGTGTGGAACCCGCCGCCGCTGTCGGTACCCGATGCGTCCGAACCGCCTTCCGAAGATCCGACGCCCACCCCCGCCGCCACCACGCCGGCCCGCAAGCGGACAACGCCGCCCGCCACGCGGAAGCCCGCGGTCACGCCGGCCCTGACCGTCACCCAGCAGGACGTCCCAGCCGTCGTCGATCTGGCCGCCCAGGGCGCCCGCGACTGGGTGCACTGGGGACTGGCCGACCCCGGCTCGGTCAACCGGCGCAGCGGCGGCACCGGCGAGATCAAGGACCTGGACATCACCGGCGGCCACAACCGGTACGACAACAACCCGCAGAGCTTCACCTGGACCGGTGGCGCCCCGACGGCCGCGACCGGGCCGTCCCCGACCGGGCTCTACGTCTGCCAGCCGGGCGGCAGCTTCGCCGTCTCGGTGTCGGCGGCCCCGGCGATCCGGACCTTGCGCCTCTACGCCGGGGTCTGGGCGGCCAAGGGTCAGCTGACGGCCACCCTGGCCGGGCGGACCGTGACCGCCACGCTGGAGAACCCGCAGACGAACGGCACCGCCGTCTTCATCCTGAAGTTCCGCGCCCCGGCCGGCGAGACGCTCCGGGTCACCTGGGTCAACGCCGTCCAGCACCACCCCACGTGCGGCAACGTCGACATCCAGGCGGCCGCCCTGAGCTGAGCTGAGGCCGCGTACTCAGACGGGTTGAGTAGCCGCCAGGATCACCCGCGAGCTGGGAGTTCATAGCGTCTATCCCGTGATCTCGACCTTCCGGCAATGGACGCTCCGGCTCGTCAGCTACGCGCTCAGCGGCATCTACGGCCTCTATCGGCTGCACCCGGCGGTGTGGCGCTTGATGGCCCGCCACTACCACCCCCGCATGGCCGGATTCGCCCGCCTCAACGCCTGGATGACCTGCCAGTTCGCGGCGCTCGACGTGCCCGCGTACGGCGATTTCCTGCGTCGCCGGGGCTGGGAGTTCCGCTGGTTCGACCTGGAGAGCTACCCACCCACCGGCAAAGCCGACTATGTGCGGGGCTACCCGGAGCACGAGCGGTGCCGCAACGGCCGCTTCGAGGTCGCCGGCAGCGTGGTCGACGAGTCGTCGGGGTCGTCGGGGCAGCCGTTCAACTGGGTCCGCAGCCGGGCCGAGCTGGCCTCGGTGCATCGCAACCTGGCCGCGTACGCCACCATGATCTTTCCCGCGAAGCGGCGGTTCGTCATCAACGCCTACTCGATGGGGGCGTGGGCGACCGGCACCAACACCGGCATCGCGATGTCCCGGATCGCGATGGTCAAGAACACCGGCCCCGACATCCGCAAGATCGTCGACACGCTGCGGCACTTCGGACCCGGTTTCGAGTACGTGGTCACCGCGTACCCGCCGTTCCTCAAGCGCCTGCTCGACGAGCTCGACGCCGAGCAGTTCCCGTGGGCCGAATACCGCATCTCCGGCCTGGTCGGCGGCGAGGGCATGACCGAGGCCCTGCGCGACTATCTGGAGAAGCGGTTCCGCAAGGTCCGCTCCGGCTACGGCGCCAGCGACCTCACCATCGGCATGGCCGGCGAGACCGACTTCAGCGTCTGGGTCCGGCGCCGGCTGCGCACCGACGCCGAGCTGCGCGCCCGCCTGCTCGGGCCGGGTGAGGAACGGCTGCCGATGGTGTTCCAGTACAACCCGCTCGAGACCTACCTCGAGACCACCGCCGGCCACGAGATCCTCTGCACGATCAACTCGACCTCGGTGGTGAACCCGAAGGTGCGCTACAACATCGGCGACGAGGGCCGGTTGGCCACGATGCCCGAGGTGCTGGCGGCCATCACCGATCCGGCGGCCCGGGCCGAGGCCGAGGTGGCGATGCGGGCCGACGGCATGCGCCTGCCGCTGCTGTTCCTGTTCGGGCGCAAGGACAGCACGATCTCGTACATGGGGGCCAACATCTACCCCCAGGACATCGAGTACGGGCTGTACGACGGGAACCCGTACGCGCACATGCTCGAAGGTTTCTGTCTCGAGCTGGTCCAGGGCGCCGACCTGGAGAGCCGTCCCACCGTCCACCTTCAACTGCGTTCCTCCGTACGCCCGGAGGCCGCGCAACGGGATCTGCTGGCCGACGCCTGCCGGGCCGGTGTGCTGGCCCATCTGACCCGGTCGAGCCGCGACTTCGCCGAATCCCTCGCCGAGGACCCGTCCGCCGCCGACCTGCGCGTCACCGTCCACGACCACGGCACGGGCCCGTTCGCCGGCTCGTCGGCCCAGCTCAAGAACGTCTATCTGATCAAAGGACAGGCCGCATGAGGACCACCGACTTCAGCGCCGCGCCGCCGCAGGGGCAGGCGACCGCCATGTTCATCGGGGCCACGAAGTATTCCGGGCCGCTCGCCATGTGGCACACCATCCGCACCTGGTTCCCGATGGTGCGCCAGATGAAGCGGATGTCCGGCTACCGCTGGCACACCGTGTACTACCAGTTCCCGTACACGATCGGCACCATCGCGTTCTTCGAAGACCAGGACGCCATGCTCAAGTTCGCCCGCAGCCGCCACCACCGCGACCTGATGTGCTGGCTCACCGACGAGGGCGCGACCAACGCCACCGCCGGCTTCATCCGGCTGTTCACCGCCCAGCCGCACGGCTACAGCAACGGCACGTGGCGGGCCGAGGACGGCAGCATGTCGCACATGCCGACCTGGACGCCCCTGTCCACCGAGTCGGCCGGCCCGCCGGTGCACAGACGATGAAGACCTTTCCCGTACGCACCCGGGCCGACCTCCGCGAGTTCTGCGAGCTGCCGCTGCGGCTGCATCCCCGCGACCTCTACGTGCCACTGCCCGCGCCCGTCATCGCCCGCCATGCGCGGACCGCTTCGCTCCATGTCGTGCGCGACCGCCGCGGCCGGGTGGTCGGTCGCACGAGCACGCACCGCGATCCCGCCTTCGGCGCCTACCAGCTTTTCGGGCACACCGAGTTCACCGACGACGACGCCGTCTTCGAGGCGCTGCTGGATGTCGTGACCCGCGAGGCCGAAGGGCGCGAGCTGTTCGGGCCGGTGGCGTTGCTGCCGAACCAGACCGGCGGCGTCATCACGAGCGGCTTCGAGTCGCGGGGCTTCGTCGACTCGGCCTGGAACCCGGCGTACTACCCGGACATGTACGAGCGGCACGGCTTCACCCGCCGGTTCGAGGCCGACACCTGGGCGGTGGACGTGGCGGGCTCGGCCGCCGCCTACACGTTCGACGACCGCCGGATCGCCGCCGAGCAGCTGGTGATCCGGCACGGCTCCCGCCGCGGGTTCCGTCACCAGCTGCCGATTCTGCGCGAGATGCTCAACGCGAGCTTCGCGCAGCTCGGCTACTACACCGAGATCTCGGCCGGCCAGCTCGCCGAGCAGACCGACGGCCTGGCCTTCCTGCTCGACGAGGGGCTGCTGCTGTGGCTCGAGAAGGCGGGCCGTCCGGTGGCGTTCGTGGTCGCCGTCCCCGACATCTCCGAGTTCCTGATGCGCACCGGCGGCCGGCTCGGACCGGTCGAACAGCTGCGTCTGCTCGCCACCCGGTCGCGCTACCGCCGGGACGCGGTGCTGGTCATCAAGGGCGTCGTGCCCGAGGCGCAGGGCCGGGGCTACATGACGCTGCTGAGCCGTGAGGTGCACCGGAACCTCGAGGCGGGCGGCTACCGGACGCTGCGCAGCACCTTCGTGGAACGCGGCAACGCCGCCTCGGCCGCCTCCTACCGACGGGCCGGTGGTCGTCCCTTGCACGGATACACCTTCTATCAGCGAGGTACGGCATGAGCTGGGTCTCCGTCCTGCGCGACCACGAATCGCTGTTCCGGCGGGCGCCGAGCGCGCACAACACCCAGCCGTGGACCATCGACTACCGGGCCGACGAGATCGTCATCGGGGTCGACCCGCAGCGGTCGCTGCCCGACTCGGACCCGACCGGGCGCGACCTGATGCTCGGCATGGGGGCGTTCGCCGAGACCTGCCTGATCGTGGCGGCCGGGGCCGGCCTGGCCGTCGGCTGCGACCTCAGCGATCCGCGGCGGATCCGGCTGGTGCCGGCCGAGCGGCCGTACGAGACGATCTTCCACCAGGCCGACGTCGACGCGAGGCGGGTCGTTCGGGGGCCGTACGAGGAAGGGCTCTTGGATCTGGTCATTCTCGCCGCCCTGGAACCCGGGATCGTGCACGTGCGCAGCCGCGACCTGGCCGGCGACCTGGAGGTGGCCGACCGCTGGATGTTCGGGACCCCGCCGGTGGCCCGCGAGCTGCGCGACTGGCTGCGGCTCGACCCGCGCGACCCGCGCTACCACCGCGACGGGCTGACCGACCGCGCGCTCGGCCTGAGCCGCGTCGAGGCGCGGGTGCTGGCGGGCGCGCTGCGGGTCTCCGGGCTGATCCCGGGGGTGCCCGCCCTGCTGGCCGCGAGTGGGCGCGATCTTCTCCGGTACGACGGGAGCGTGCTCGTGCTGACCGGCTCGTTCGACGATCGGCGGGAGGCGGGGCGTCGCCTTCTGCGGACCTGGCTGCTGCTGGCCCGGTTCGGGCTGGCCGTCCACCCGCTCAGCCAGCTCCTCGACTGCCCCGTCACCGCGGACCGCCTGAGTGCCCGGGTCGGCGCGACACCCCTGGCCGTCTTCCGCGTCGGTCACCCGCGACAGGAGCCGCCCCGATCCGCCCGCCTCCCCGCACCTTGACATCGGTCGATGCCGGGCCTCTCATTGTTACCGGGAGGTGACGTCATGATCCGGTGTCGTGCCGCAGTCGTTTTATCCCTGCTCGTAGTGATCTCCGCCGTGCCCTTTGTGGCCACTTCGCCTGCGGCGGCCGCCTTACCTGCTGCTTTGCCTGCCGCTTTGCGTGCCGCGTCCGCCCTGCCCGCTGCAGCCGCGTGTGTGGCGCCGGTGCCCAGCACGACGCAGCCCGGCTATCTCGTCGCCGATCCCGCGTGCAACCTCGACGGGACCCCGTTCGTCGCGTTGCCCGGCGCTCAGGTGCACGTCGGGATCGTGGGCGGCGCGGCCTACCGCATCGAGGTTCCCGGCGCCTGGAACGGCCGCCTGGTCGTCTACGCCCACGGCTACCGCGGCACCGGCACGACCGTCTACGTCGACAATCCGGTGCTGCGCGCGCACTACGTGGCCCGGGGCTACGCGTGGGCGGCCTCCAGCTATGCCACCAACGGCTACGACGTCGGTCAGGGGGTGCGCGACTCGGTCGCCCTCATCGACGTCTTCCGGCGGGTCACCGGGGTCAAGGCCCATTCGGTGATCATGTCGGGGGCGTCGATGGGCGGGCACGTCACCGCGGTCGCGATCGAGGAGCATCCGCGGGCGTTCGCCGGGGCGATGCCGTACTGCGGGGTGCTCGGCGACACGGCCCTCTACGACTACTTCCTCGACGCGAACGTCACGGCGGCCGCGCTGACCGGTGTGGACATCGAGTTCCCGCTCCGGCCCGACGCGGGATACCAGCAACGGTGGCGCGAGCAGGTGGGACGCATCGTGCCGGCTCTCGGCCTGCCGTCCGGCTCCACGGCGGCCGGGCGCACCTGGTCCGCGGTCGTGGAACGGCGCACCGGCGGGGAGCGGCCCGGATTCGACGGCGCCTTCACCTACTGGAACTCGGCCCCCTCGCTGCCGCCGCTGGCCGACCTGCCGTTCCTGTTCGGCCTCTACCCGGGCCTGCAGGGCGGCACCGCGGGCATCGCACCCGGCAACGTCGCCGACAACCGGCACACGATCTATCGCAGCACCGACCGGCTGTGGCCGACCACCGCCGAGTGGCGGCTCAACCGCGACGTGCTGCGGGTGCGCCGAACCGCGTCGGCCGACCCGGGCCTGTCCGGCATTCCCCGCGTCGACGGCCGCCCGCCGGTGCCGGTCCTGTCCCTGCACGACATCGGCGACCTGTTCGTGCCGCTCTCGATGGAACAGGCGTACGCGGAACGGGCGGCCCGCCACGGCCGGTCCAAGCTGTTCGTGTCCCGGGCGATCCGGGGCGTCGGCCACTGCGACTTCACCCAGCCCGAGCTGACCCAGGCCTTCGACGACCTCACCACCTGGATCGGCACCGGCCGCCGCCCGGCCGGCGACGCGATCCTGAGCCGCCGCGCGGTGGCCGATCCGGCGTTCGGGTGCCGCTGGACGCGCGGCACGCACGCCGGCTTCGTCGCACCGGCGTGCCCGAACCCCTAGAACCCCGTCCGATCACCATCGGTGGCGGGAAGCTCTTTCGCCAGCCGGCCACATGCAGCACCGGCATGTGGCCGGCGCCGGCCACCACCTGCACTTGCTTCACTGCGGCGTGATCGGGTGCATGCCCTTCCCGTCGGAGGCCTCGGCGACGACCTGCCCACAACAACCTCGTACGCCCTGGCGGAGCCGCCGTCTGGCCGCACGCCGGTGCTTTCTTCGCTCGCGGCGCGCCCACCTGGACCTCGCCTCACTCCGGCGCAGACCCTAGGTGCGATTGAGTACGGCGGCTCACGCGGCCGCCGAGGGTCCGCTCATAGGTTGACGGACATGACTTCCGACATCGAGCTCGAGCGTCCCGTCCGGCCGGCCGACATGCGCGGTCACCGCGGTCTGCACACCCGTCGCCGGGGGCTGTTCGGCTCCATCGCCGACGCGGTCGTGGCCGCGATCAACGCCTTCTTCGTCTGATCCCGTCGTCGCCGGCCGCGTCGTTGACGAGCTTCATGAGCTCGGCGACGAACTCGGCCGGACGTTCGACATGCGGGGAGTGGCCGCAGTTGTCGTAGACGACCTCCCGGTAGCGGCCACCGTTCCCCGCGTATCGCTGCAGCACCGCCCGGGTCTGGCCGACCATGGGCTGCGGCGGGCACGCGTCGGCGCCGGGCCAGTCGGCAATGGCGCCGATCGAGCCGAGATAGGCCCGGTCGAGCAGCGACGTGTCCGACACGATCACGTCCCGGTCGCCCCGGACCCAGACGATCGGGGGCTTCGGCACGGCACCGACCAGGGCGTCAGCGACGTTGAAGTGCCGCGGCGACATGGCGTTGAGGACACCCCCGTCACCGGGACCGAAGAACGGCCAGCGGTTCGCCGGCCGGCTGTCGCCGGGGTAGTTGCCCGCACCGACCGCGATACCGAGCATCGCCTCGAGGAGGAGCTCCTCGTCGTCGTCGAGCGATGCCGGGTCGGCGACAAACATGGAGCGCAGCACGGACCTGGGGCTGGTCCGCGCATCGGAGCTGCGGTCGCCGGCCTCGATGCGGGACACGAAGTCGGGGTGGGCGCTGCCGCCCCCGGTGCCGGCGAAGTCTTCGGCGGTCGGGGTGCCGTCGAGGTCGCGGGTGCCGCCGAAGCCGTACGGGCTCAGCGGCGATTCCAGCAGAGCCGACGTGAACCGGCCCGGGTGGTCGGCGATCATCTGCATGACCACGCCGCAACCCATCGCGTGGGCGGCCACGATCACCGGGCCGCCCCGGGGGAACAGATCGCGGTCGTCGAGCAGTTCGGCCAGGTCGTCGGCGAAGTCGCGCAGACCCCGGGTGGCGTCCACCGGTGCCGCCTCGCTGCGGCCGTAGCCGCGCAGGTGCGGGGCGACAACCCGGACGCCGGCGGGGAGGCGGTCGATGAGCGGCCGCCAGAACCCGGCGGACGAGCCGTCGCCGTGCACCAGCAGAACCGGCACGCCGTCGTCCGGTCCGCCGGCAATCACGTTGTAGGTGACGCCGCGGGCCGGGACGAGCCACTCGATCGGCTCCGGAGGCCGCCCGGTCTCCCGGGTTCGCGGATCGCGGCGCTCGTCATGCCGGCGGGCCGCCACGGCGTACGTCTCACCGGTCTCCGCCATCCGGGCCCGGATCGCCCGCTGACGGGCCCGGCGCGCCGAGTTGGAAATGCGGTCGTTGTCGACCATGTTCATCTTCTTCCCGCGACGACCCCATGCCACCGCGCGGTCGAAAATGATCACGAAATGGTCCCCACGCTGCGTCAACGACGGCTTGTCCTCGGTCGCGCGGCGGTGACGGCATGGGCGTCGAGCCGAACTCGGAGTCGGGCAGAGCGTGGCTGCCGCCGAGGACTGTACCCGTCCGAGCCGTCCCTTGACAGTGCCCAGCGTCGTCCCGGGCACGGCTCAATAGGCGACCGTGAGCCATCCCCGGTGGACGGTCGGCTTCTCCAACTCGTCGGCGAAAGCGATGGCGTAGTCAGCGACACCGATGCGGGAACGGCCTGACCCGTCCTGAACCTGCGACGTGGTGCTGCTGCGGTAGTGCCCGGTTCGGGTGCCGGGTGCGAACTGGCCGAACTCGCCGGCCGCGGCCAGATAGAACCAGTCGAGGCCGGCCGGGGCCGACCGGAGCCGGGCGAGGGTGCGGTCGTGGGCGTCCACGCGGTCGGCCAGGAACGCCGGGAAGTCCGGGGTGTCGGCGTGCCGGGGGCCGCCGGTGGAGACCGGCAGGATCGCGGAGCTGCCCACGACACCGAGCCGGGCGCCGGCGGCCAGGGCGGCGTCGATCAGGATCCGCGTGCTGGCCGGGAGCCCGCCCTGGTCGTCGAGCGGCGGCAGCGCCGACACGATGACATCGGCCTCCCGGACCGCGGCGGTGACGGCGGCCGGGTCGTGGACGTCGCCGCCGGAACGGCGGGCGACCGCGGTGACCTCGTGCCCGCGACCGGCGAACTCACCGGCCAGGGCGGCGCCGACGAAGCCGGCGCCGAACAGGGTGATCCTCATAGCTCGGGCACCATGATGTCGCCGGTGCGCTCGACGATGGGCGCCAGCCGCGCGAAGCGTTCGGGCGTCCAGTTCCCGGGCCGCTGACCGGGGATCGGGTCGTCGGCGCCTTCGAGGAAGAGGTCTTCGGGGCCGGCCGGGGTGAACAGGAAGACCATCCGGGCGTCGGTCTTCTCCAGGTTCTTGAAGCGGTGCCGGTGGTTGCGGGGGACGTAGACGAACGATCCGGGCTCGGCCACGAACGTGCGGTCGCCGTCGAGGAACTCCAGCGCGCCGTCGATCAGAAAGAACGCCTCGTCGGAGTGGGGGTGGAGGTGGGCCACCGGGCCGCCGCCGGGCGGCACGACCACCTCCAGGAACGCCAGCGATCCGCCGGTCTCGGCCCCGGTCGCCTTGAACGTGAGGATGTCGCCCGACATCCACTTGACCAGGCCCTCGCCCGGCGGGACGTGGAGCACTCCGCTACTGCTGTCCGCTACGGTCATGCCCCGTATGTTTGTACAAACAAACAGATTGCGCAAGGGTGGGTGCCGTTGCTAATGTCCCCATGTGACGGCGGACGCGGCAGACCCTCAGCCGCTGTCCGGCCCTCAGCCGGTCACGCCGGTCGGCACTCAGCCGCTCACGCCGGTCGAGGACGAGGCCTGGCGCGCGCTCACCCGGGTCATCGTCGCGCTCCCGCGGATCATGGATGCCGATCTGCTCGAGCGGGCCAAGCTGACGCTCAACGAATACCTCGTGCTGATGTCGCTCTCCGAGGCTCCCGGTCGTGCGCTGCGCATGTCGGAGCTGGCCGACTCCGTCCTGATCAGCTTCAGTGGTCTGACCCGGCTGGTCGAACGGCTGGAACGCGACAGCAGCGTACGGCGCGAAAAGATCGAGGGGGACGGCCGCGGCAGCCGCGCGGTGCTCACCGACGCCGGGCTGGCCCGGCTCCAGGCGGCGTGGCCCAGCCACCTTGAAAGCGTGCGGCGCATCGTCATGGACCATTTGACCGGGCTCGACCTGCCGGCCCTGACCGCCGCGCTCACCCGGGTCATCGACGAGAACGCCCTCGCCGCTGCCCGCCGCCGCAGGTGAACCCGGCCTCCGGGCCCCCGGCGAGTGCGCGCAGGTGAATCCGGCCTCCGGGCCGTCGGCGAGTGCGCGCAGGTGAATGCCGCCTCCTCGGCCGAAAGTCGGATCTGCGGCGGCCAGGCTTCCTGACGAGCGACCGATGCGCGGTGCGACCGGCGGCCGACAGGATTTGCTGGCTCCCGCCGCCTTCCGCAGAGGACGACCACCATGAGCCCGTACGCCTCGACCACCCCGCACCCGGGCGGCCGGCGATGAGCCGCGCCGTTCTGCGCACCCAGCTCGCCGGGGTGGCCCGCCGCCCCAGCCGCCTGCTGCTGACCGGCCTGGCCATGCTGGTGGCCTCGTTCGTCGTCTACTCGGTGGTGCTGGCCTACCGGATCGCCGGGAACACCGTCGTGGACGGCGTGAAGACCCCGGCGGCCGGCGTGGTCGTCGAGGGCGACCTGCCGGTGAGTCTCCTGCCGAAGCTCGACGCGGTTCCGGGCGTCGCCGGTCACGCCGCCCGGATGAGCGGCTCGGTGCAGCTCGCCGGCGGCTATCTGGACGTGACCGCCGATCCCGGCGCCGGCCCGCTGGCCGACGTCACCGTCACGCAGGGCCGTTACCCGAAGGCCGACGGCGAGATCGCAGTCACCCCACGCACCGCCGAGCGGCTCGGCCTGCCGATCGGCGCCAAAGCCAAGGGCCTCACCGTCGTCGGCATGGTGGACGCGCCGGCCGACTGGGGGCAGAACGCCTACAGCACCGAACGCACGGTGACCGGACTGCTCGGCGCCGAGACCTTCGGGCGGGCCGACCTGCGGCTCGACCCGGGCACTACGCAGTCGGACGCCAAGCAGGCGGTCGCTCTGATCGCCGGGCGCGACGCCACCGTCCTGACCGGC
This sequence comes from Paractinoplanes ovalisporus, assembly GCF_016834655.1. Lineage (GTDB taxonomy): Bacteria > Actinomycetota > Actinomycetes > Mycobacteriales > Micromonosporaceae > Actinoplanes > Actinoplanes ovalisporus. Next base: position 185,046 of record NZ_JAENHP010000016.1, on the reverse strand, counting down.
GACGAATACCACGCCCGCGAGGTCGAGAGTGCGCTCAACGGCGCGCGGAACGTGCTGCTCGTGGTCAGCGTCTTCGTCCTCATCGCGGTGGTGGCGGCCGTCCTGGTCGCGATCTGCACCTTCCGGATCGTCTTCGCCCAGCGGATGCGTCAGCTGGCGCTGCTGCGGGCGGTCGGCGCGGGCCGCCGCTCGATCTCCCGCGCGCTCGCGGTCGAGGGCGCGGTCACCGGGCTGGTGACCGGCGGGGTGGGCGTGCTGGCGGCGCTCGTCCTCGGGCAGGTGGCAGCACCGATCGCGGCCGCCTTCGACGTCCAGATCTCCGGTCCCGGTTTCCCCGTCGGCGAGGGCGTCGCCGTGATCGCGATGGCGGTCTTCCTGACCCTGGTGGCCGTGCTCTCGCCGGCCCGCTCGGCGGCCCGGGTGTCACCGTTGGAGGCGCTGCGGTCGGCCGGCACCACCGGGGCCCGGCGCGACATCGGGGCCGGGCGGTGGGTTCTCGGCATCCTGCTCGTGCTCGGCTCGGCCGCGCTGGCCGCGCTCGTCTTCTCGCTGCTGCCCACCCCCGAGACCGAGAACTACGACCCGCTCGTGCCGCTGTTCGCCACTGTCGGCTCGGCCTCGCTGGCCTTCTTCGCGCTGGCCACGCTCGGTCCGGTGCTGGTGCGGCCGTTCCTGGCCGTGGTGGGCTGGCCGCTGCGCCGGCTCGGCCCGCTGGGACGGCTGGCGGTCGGTGGCGTCGGCGGCGCACCCCGGCGGGCGGCGGCGGTCTCGGTCGTGGTGGCGCTGGGCGTCTCGCTGATCGGGGGCACCCTGGTCGCCGGTGCGTCCCTGCGTACGGTGCTCGAACAGCAGGTCGCCCTGGAAGCGCCGGCCGATTTCCAGGTCCTCGCGGACGACGCCAAGCTTCCCGCGGCCGTCGTCAACGCGGCCCGCGCACGCGCCGAACTGACGCACGTGGCGTTCTTCCGCACCAGCTCACAGCTGACCGTGAACGGCCAGGAGGCCGGTTTCGAGGCCAGCGACATCGATCCGGCGGCCCTGCCCCGGCTGGGCGACGTCAAGCCGGTCGGTCCCGGGCAGATCGCGGTGGCCGGCTGGGCGGCGGGCTATCTGGGGGTGCGGGAGGGCGACCGGATCACCGTACGGCTGAAGGACCGCACCGCCGATGTCACCGTCGCCGCGCTGCTCGAGCCGTCGGCTCCGATGGGTCTGTCGGCGCTCATGAACCCGGCCGACATGACCAGGCTCGGCGTCCCCGCCACGCCGACCCGGATGGTCGCCGACGCGGCCGCCGAGGGAGAGGCGGGCCGCGCGGCCGGGGTCAAGGCGCTGCGCGAGGTGCTGGCGGCCCAGCCCGGTCTCGGCGTCGACGTGCTGGCCGACCGCCGCGACGAGCTGGACAAGGCGTTCACCCTGGTGCTGGCGGCCGGCGTCGCCCTGATCGGGTTGACCGTGCTGGTGGCCGTGGTCGGCGTGGGCAGCACCTCGGCCCTGTCGGTCGTCGAGCGCACCCGCGAGTCCGGTCTGCTGCGGGCGGTGGGCCTCTCCCGGGCCGGCCTGCGCGCGATGCTGACCGCCGAGTCCAGCCTGTACGGCGTCATCGGCGCCGGCTTCGGCCTGGCGATCGGCGTCCCGTACGCCTGGCTGGCCGTCCGCACAATGGGCCTGAACGCGCCGCTCGAGTTCCCAGCGGGCCAGCTGGCGGCGGTCTTCCTGGCGCTGGTGGCGTTCACCGCGCTGGCCGGCGTGCTCCCGGCCCGCCGCGCCGCCAAGGTGAGCCCGGTCGCCGCGCTGGCCGCCGACTAGCCGGCGGCGATGGCCGCGTACATGCGGTCGGGGCGCTCGGGGAACTGCTTCTGCTTGCGCTCGAGCTCGGTGAAACCGGCCTGGGCCAGGCGCGCCGAGAACTCGTCGACCGGCCAGCGCCAGGCCGTGGTGACTTTGTGGTCGAACGCGGCCACCCCGTCGTCGCTGTCGAAGAAGCCGATCACCAGCCGGCCGTCCGGGGCCAGCATGCGGCGGAACCCGGCCAGCACCCGGTCCAGCTCGGCCGGCGGCAGGTGGATGGTGGAGTACCACGAGAGGATGCCGGAGACCGAGCGCTCGGGAACGTCCACCTCGGTCATCGACCCGAGCCGGAACTCGGGTCCGGGGAAGTGCTCGCGGGCGTACGCGATGAACTCGGGAACCATGTCGACCCCGGTCACGTCGGCGCCCAGCGAGTGCAGATAGCCGGTCCAGTGACCGGGCCCGCAACCAAGGTCGAACACCGGCCCGTCGAGCCCGCCCAGATAGCGCTTGATCAGCGACGCCTCGTTCTCGTCGGCTTCCCAGTCATCGTCGAACAGGGCGATGTACTGGTCGGCCTTGGACGAATACGCATCGCGTACGGGCTCCGAAGTCACCGCGCCACTCTAGACCCGCCCCGCCGGACAGACGGGGCTCACCACTTGTGACACATCCCGTCAGGCTGGGCTCGCCCGTCTGGTCGCGGGCGTCGACGGGCCGACGATGGAGAGCATGAATTTCTGGCGCGGGTACTGGGGCGACGCCCGGGTGGTCCGGATCCGCCGCAAGCTGGTGAAGTGGGCGTTCTTCTCGCTGATCCTCGGTTTCCTGTCGGTGGCAGCGGCGATCCTGGTCGACTGGCTGAGCGGCACACCCACGGCGGTAGCGGACATCACCTTCACCGGCGAGCCGTTCCTCGTAAGCCTGGCCATCGTGGCCGGTGGACTGGGCGAACTGGTCTTTGACCGACGCAACCAGGGCCTGGCCACAATCGCCCAGGGCGTGGCGACGTGGACAGCGCTCGTGATGACGGTGGTGTCGGCGATCGCGTACGGGGTGGTCCGCGCGGGTCAGTCCGCCGAGTTGTCCTCAGCCAACGTCGGGGTGGCCACGCCGAGGCGGTTCCGCTGTCCGTACTGCCGGATCGCGACGCTCTGAAAGCGGCCGCCGAGGCTGGTGATCCCGCCGTATGGGAGCGACGGGCGCTTCTGTTGATCGCCCTGGTCAATCTTGACGTGATCCGGGAGTTCTTCCCGGCCGGTGTCGGTGACCGGGTGATGGAGGAATGCGCCCGACGCCTGAAGGACCAGGCCCGCTTCGGAGACATCGTGGCCCGGGCCGGTGGTGACCAGTTCGCAGTGCTGCTGATCGACCTGCCGGAGTCCGACTCCGGCCTCGCCCGTGCCAACGAGCTGTTTCGCGCGCTGCGTACGATCCGAGTCGGGGACGTTGTCATGCCGATCGATGCGCGCTGCGGCCTGGCGCGGGGAAGGCCGTTCCTTTTGCCGTCTGATTTGAGGTTCGACGAGCTCTACGAGAGAGCTGAGCGCGCCCTGACCAGAGCGCGCGCCTTCGGGACGGCAGTCGCGGTCGAGGATTGACGATCAGGCGCCTGCCGCTCGGACCGAGCCGAGGCGCAACTCACCCGCGCGATTGAGCCGGTCCTCATCCACTGCCGGTAAGGGTTGAGCGTAATGAGTGGGGAGATCTACGTTCCTTACCCATGAGGCGTCTGACCAAGGCTCAACAAGCTCTCGCCGCATCCAACCTGATCTTCACCGTGGGCAGCGGCATGTACCTGACGGCCGGCGTCCTCTACTTCACCGAGGCCGCGCACCTACCGAACGGACAGGTCGGGCTGGGTCTCCTGATCGCCGGGCTGGTCGCCCTGCTCCTGGGCGTGGGCGTAGGGCATCTGGCCGACCGGCACGGCGCGCGCCGGGTCTACACCGTCACGCTGATCGTGCAGGCGGTCGCCACGGCGGCTTTCCTGCTGGCGTATGACTTCTGGCCGTTCGTAGCGATCGTCAGCCTGGCCACGGGATCCAAGGCGGCCGGTGTGGCCGCGCGCAGCCCGCTGATCCGGCGCTACGGCGGGGAGCGCCCGCAGGAGTTCCGCGCCTACCTGCGCGCGGTGACCAACGTCGGGATCTCGTTCGGCGCGCTCGGTGCGGGATGGGCCGTCCAGGTCGGCACCACATCGGCCTACTCGACCATGATTTGGGCGATCGCGTTGCTGACCCTGGCTTCGGCGGCCTTCCTCGCCTTCGTGCCCACGGTCGATCCGGCTCCGGCCACGGGTTCCCGTCGGTGGATCGCGCTGCGGGACCGCCCCTATCTGCTGCTGACCGCGCTCGACGGCGTCATGGCGATCCAGTTCAAGGTGCTCACCGTGGCCGTTCCCTTGTGGATTGTCGGTGCCACGACGGCGCCGCGCTGGCTCATCTCGGCCACGATGCTCACCGGCACGGTCATGGTGGTGGTCTTCCAGGTGCGGGCGAGCCGGGGCGTCGACAGCCCGGCGGCCGGCGCCCTCGCGTATCGGCGGGCCGGGTTCGCCTTTCTGGCCGCCTGCGCGCTGATCCCGCTGACCGCGGGTATGTCCCCGCTGGGCGCCTCCATGTTGCTCCTGGCCGCGATCGTGGTCCACACGGTGGGGGAGTTGTGGCACGCCGCCGCCGGGTTCGAGGTGTCGTTCGCGCTGGCTCCGGAGCATGCCACCGGCCAATACCTGGGCGTCTTCGGGCTGGGCGCCGGTCTGGCCGAGGCCGTCGGGCCCGGACTGCTGATCTGGCTGTGCATCGAGTGGGGCCGCCCCGGCTGGTACATAGTCGGCGCGTTGTTCGCACTTTCCGGCGTCGCGGCGCCCGTAGTCGTCTGGTGGGCGAGTCGCGTTGCGCAATCGACGCGGCACCCAAGGGAGTCCGATGGGGCACGTCGCGTTGCGCCGGTGACGCGGCGCCCGCGGGAGTCCGATGGGCACGTCGCGTTGCGCCGATGACGCGGCACCCGCGAGTCGCGTTGCGCCGGTGACGGGTCCTCACTAACTTAACGACAATGAAAATCGCTTTCACTGGGAAGGGCGGCAGTGGCAAGAGCACCCTGGCGGCCCTGTTCGTGGGATATCTGCGGCAGTCCGGCCGGCGGGTTCTCGCCGTCGACGCCGACGTCAACGTCCATCTCGCTCCGCTGCTGGGTGTGACGGCCGATGCCGAGCGCGCGTTGTCGCATCCGGCGCGGACCGAGGCCGTACGGAAGCATCTGCTGGGAACCAACGTCCTCATCGGTGGGGCCGACCGGTTCGTGGCGACGACGCCGCCCGGCCCGGGCTCGCGCGAGGTCACCCTGGACCCGGCCGACCCCGTGCTGACCGGTCACGCCGTGGCGCTCGACGAGCGCACCCACGTCATGCACGTCGGCACCTACGAGCCGGAGAGCATCGGGGCCGGCTGCTACCACGGGCATCTGGCCGTCCTCGAGAACCTGCTCTCCCACCTGGCGATCGGCGACGGCGACTGGGTGGTGTGCGACATGGTGGCCGGCACCGACGCCTTCGCCAACTCGCTGCACGCGCAGTTCGACGCGATCGTCGTCGTGGTCGAACCGACCCCGGAGTCGGTGACCGTGGCCCGCCGCTACCGGCAGCTGGCCGAGGCCGCCGGCACCGCCGACCTGCTGGTCCTGGTCGGGAACAAGGTGGTCGACGAGGTGGACGCCGACTATCTGCGGCGCGAGCTGGGAACCGAGCCGGTGGCGACGCTGCCCGCACAGGCGGGGCTGCGCCGGGCCCGGCAGGCGGGGACCAGTCCCAGGCTCGACGACGTGACACCGCTGCGGCGTATCGCCGATGTGGTCCGCCCGGTCCCGCCGCAACGCCGTGCGGCCGCTCTGCGTGCGCTGCACCTCAAGGTTGCCGGCAAGGACTGGGTCCGCAGCGCGTACGGGGACGTCACCGATCAGCTGGGTCCCGTACCGGCCTGAAGTCCCGGGCCGTTGTGGACGGTGTCTCGCCGTAGACGGAGGCGTACTCGTGGGCGAACCGGCCGAGGTGGGTGAAACCCCAGCGGTGGGCCGCCTCCGCCACGGTCACGCCGTCCCCGCTGCGCAGCTGATCGTGGACCCGGTCGAGCCGGACCCGGCGCAGGTAGGCCAGGGGTGACATGCCGAGGTGGCCGCGGAACCCGTGCTGCAGCGACCGCACGCTGACGCCGGCGATGCGGGCGAGCAGGGCGACCGTGTACGGATGCTCCGGCTCGGCCCGCATGGCGTCCACGGCCTCGCGGACGAAGCGGGGTTTCGCCGGGGCTTCCGGCCGCAGCAGGCTTTCCCGGTACGGATGGTCGGCCGTGTAGAGCAACGCCGTCATCAGGGCTTCGAACAGTGGCCGGGCGACCAGCGGGCGGTGCACGACGCTGTGCCGGTCGTCGAACGCGTCGGTGAACGCCTGGAACATGCGCAGCCAGGCCGGCCGCCCCCGCAGGCTCAACTCGGGGGTGAAGTCGATCGGTCCGTGGACGTACTCGCCGATCAGGTTCTCCAGATGTCGTTCGAGGTCACGCGTCGGGATCTGCAGGTAGGTCATGTCGGTGCGGGCGGCGACCCGGTTGCGGCGGGGCACGTCGGCCGGCCGGTAGAGCCCGGCCACCGACGGGGTCAGCGTCCACTCCCGGGCGGCCTCGGTGACCCGCAGCGCCCCGGCGTGCACGGTGGCCAGCGCGTAGACCGCACTGCGGCCGGTCACCAGGCTCAGCTCGGCCGGGACGTGCGAGCGGGCGATCCGGACCGGTCCCACCCCGTGGTTCTCGAGGCGCAGGGCGGGCGGCATGACGGGCGGCGACGCCTCGGCCGACAGGTGGACGTCGACCTCACCGGCGTACCAGTCGATGATCTCGCCGAGGTCGTCCGACGTGAAGGTGGCGCTCATGACCCCGCTAACCGAGCATGGCCAGCAGCCGGCGGGCGGCCGGTGTGGCGACGGGCGGGGTGACCGCGGCCAGCGTCCAGGTCAGGGCCGAGTCGGCGATCGGCACGCCGCGCAGGCCGGGCCGGTCGCCGAGCATGCCGTCGACGGCGAGCGCCACGCCGAGGCCGCGCTCGACGAAGTCGAGCATCGTGGGCACGTCGTGGACATGATGGGCGACGGTGGTGGCCTCGCACGCGGCGGCCGAGATGTGCCGGAGGTAGTCGTGGCCGCGGGAACCCGGCTGGGCGGCGACGAACCGTTCCCCGGCCAGGTCGCGGCAGGTGACCGCCCTTCGGCCGGCCAGCGGATGGTCGTCGCGGCAGGCGAGCAGGAGCGGACCGGCCGCGAGCGTCTGCCACGAGAGGTCGTCCGGTGGCACGGCCGGCAACGAGACGATGGCCAGGTCGAGCCGCCGCTGCCGGAGCTCGTCGAGCAGCCGGTCCGAGGTCTCCCGCCGGTAGCGGACCTCGACCTCGGGGAACCGGGTGACGAAGCGCTGCAGCAGGGCCGGCTGATCGAGCAGGCCGGTGGTGGGGATCCCGCCGACCGTGAGGCCGCAGCCGGCCGCGTCAACCGTGGCGCGGGCGGCGCGGGCCGTGGTCAGGACCTCCCGCGCCTGCGGCAGCAGGGCCCGCCCGGCCTCGGTCAGTTCGACCTTGCGGGTGGTCCGCTCGAACAGCTGAGCGCCCAGGTCGCGCTCCAGGGAGCGGATCGTCGCCGACAGGGCCGACGGGGCGATGTCGCAGCGTTCCGCCGCCCGGGCGAAGACGCCCGCTTCGGCGACCGCGACGAACAGTTCGAGCTGGCGCAGTTCCATGCATTGTTCTCCGGACGCGAACGATGGGGCCCGATAATGCGGAATCTCAGCCTAATGTTGAGCGCCGCTCGGCCGTACCGATCGTTCGGCGGCCCCCAGCCGCTGATCAACCGAGGCCGCCGTGACTCGGCTGACCCCGGACGGATGACGGCCGCCACCGGCCGGGGATTGGACGTTTCCCTTTCGCGCCGACGTCGCCAGAGTGGTCGGGTGAGCGACTATCGATTGAGCGAAGACCCGGACGACCTCGACCTGGATCGCGTCGTGCGGTGGATCAGCACCGACGCCTACTGGGCCAAGGGACGCACCCGCGAGGTGATCGAGCGGTCGTTCGCCAACTCGTTCCCGGTCGGCCTGTTCGCCCACGACGGCACGCAGGCCGCGGTCGCCCGCATCGTGTCCGACCGCGCGACGTTCGTCTGGCTCTGCGACGTCTACGTCGACCGCGACCACCGTGGCCGCGGGCTGGGCACGACGCTCGCCAACTGGGCCGTCGACTGGGCCCAGCGCCAGGGCGTCAAGCGGGTGGTGCTGGCCACGGTCGACGCGCACGGGGTCTACGCGAAGGCCGGATTCACCCCGGTCGGACACCCCGAACGCTGGATGGAGATCGACACGCGGCCGCCCTTCAACTGAAGAACAGCCGCGGCGACCAGCTCGACGTGACGGCCGTCCTCGACGATGGCGCCGTGCTCCATGACGACAACGCGGTCGGTGGAGGCGGCCTGGGTCGGGAGGTGGACGGCCCCGGGCGTCAGCCGAGCGTGTAGTCGAAGCTGATGCGGTGGGTGCCGTCCTCGTCGACGGCCAGGGTGCCGGTGCCGCGGATCCCGGCCAGGTCGCCGGTGCCGCTGCCGGGGACGATCGTCAGGAACTCGGCCTGCCGGTCCTGGCCGGTCGTGGTGGCCGAGTGCACGAAGTTGAAGGCCCCGGGGCGGCCGCCGAGCGTGCCCTCGAACGACTCCATCGCCACGTACGTGCCGGTGTTGGTCGCCGGGTCGAACGCGGCGGTGAACAGGGTCTCCGAGCGGCCGCTGATCTCGCCGGCGAAGGTCTTGCGCATGGTGGCGATGCCGACCGGCAGGCCGGTCTTGATCTCCGGCGCGGGCCCGGGGGCGGGAGTGAAGTCGGCCACGTCGAAGGTTCCGATTGCGTTCATTCCGCGCACGCTAGCCCGAATGACTGACACCAACTGTCAGGTTAGGCGACCTCGACTCTTGATCAACTCCGAGGTGCGTTGAAAGGATCCCGGCCGTGAGCAGCCGGGCCGCGTGGGCGGGAGTCGTCTCGCTGAGCCTGGGGTTCTTCGCCTTCGTCATGGCCGAATTCCTGCCGGCCAGCCTGCTCCCGCGCATCGCGGGGGATCTCGGTGTGTCGCCGGGCGCCGCCGGGCAGACGGTCACCGTCACCGCGGTCGGCGCCGGACTGGCCGGTTTGCTGCTGCCGGCCTGGCTTCCGCGCGTGGACCGGCGTCACGTCACACTCGGCCTCACGGTGGCCGCGATCGTGTCCAACGTGCTCGTGGCCCTGGCCCCCAACCTGCCGGTCATGCTGGCCGCGCGCCTGATCCTGGGTGTCGCGCTCGGCGGGTACTGGGCGCTGGCGATCGCGATGGTGGCGCAGCTCGTGCCCGGCGACCGTCTGGGCCGGGCGGTGACCGTCATCAACGCCGGGGTCTCGGTCGCGACCATCGCCGCCGTGCCGCTCGGCACCTGGCTGGGCGAGCTCTGGGGCTGGCGGGCGGTGTTCCTGCTCGGTGGGGGAGTCGCGGTGCTCGCCCTGGTCGCGCAGGCGGTCACCCTGCCCGGCGTCGCGCCGCAAGCGGTGGGCGGGCTCCGCGCGCTCGGTTCCGCCCTGCGCTCCGGATTCCTCCTGCTCGGGCTGACGGCGATCCTGCTGATCGCGGCCGGGCAGTTCACCGGCTTCACCTACATCCGGCCCGCCGCGGAATTCGTGTCCGGCATCGACGCCGGTGGGCTGGCCGCGTTGCTGCTCGTCTACGGCGTCGCCAACGTGCTCGGCACGGCCGCGAGCGGTTTTCTGGTCGACCGGTCGATGCGGGTCGCCGCGGTGGGTTTCCCGGCGGTGTCCGGGATCGGCATGGTCGCCATGGTTCTGTCCGGCGGCTCGGTGGCCGGACTGTTCGCGGCGGTCGCGCTGTGGGGTTTCGGCTTCGGCGGCGTCCCGACGACGACGCAGACCTGGGGCGCCCGGGCCGACCCGGCCCGTCTCGAGCAGGTGGGCGGTCTCACCGTGGTCGCCTTCCAGGTCGCGATCGCCGCCGGCGCGATCGTGGGCGGCCTGCTCGTGGACGGTGCGGCCGCCACCACCCCGCTGACCGTCGGCGGCACCGTCATGGTGGCCGGCGGCTTCCTGCTGGCCGCCGCACGCCGCCGAACCCCCTTTTAAGTGGCCGCGGGCAGGTCGAGGCGGAACGTCGCGCCCGGGCCGGTGTCGACGTAGGTCAGGTCGCCGCCGTGGGCCTGGGCCAGTCCGCGCGCGATCGGCAGACCCAGCCCGGCCCCGCCGGTGTGACGGGAACGGGAGGCGTCGCCCCGGGCGAAGCGCTCGAAAATGAGGTCCCGTTCGCCCGGGGACACGCCGGGGCCGGTGTCGCCGACGTCGAGCCGGACCCGCGCGCCGTCGCGGTGGACGCGCACCGTCACCGTGCCGCCCACCGGGGTGGCGTAGCGGGCGTTGTCCAGCAGGTTGGTGATGATCTGACCGAGCCGCACCGGGTCACCGTCGACGAACAGGCCGGGCTCGCCGGCGACCTCGTAGGCCAGGCCGGGCGACAACGACCGGGCCCGCTCGGCTTCGGCCTCGGCCAGCGCGAGCAGCTCGACCCGCTCGACCACCAGCGGCACGCCCTGGCCGACGCGGGCCATGGTGAGCAGGTCGTCCACCAGGCGGGCGGCCCGGCGCGACTCGCGCACCATCGCCACCGCGATCCGTTCCCGCTGCTCGCGGTCGGGGTTCTCGCGCAGCAGCAGTTCGGCGTTGGCCTGCATGCCGGCCAGCGGGGTGCGCAGTTCGTGCGACGCGTCGCTGAGGAACGAGCGCATCCGGATCTCGGCCGCTTCGAGCTCGTCGAGCATGGCGTCGAAGGCCGCGGCCGTACGGCCTAACTCCGTGTCGGTCCGGGGTACGTCGAGACGCTGCCCCCGGTCGCCGGCCGCGATCTGCCGGGCCACGACGGTCATGTCCTCCAGCGGGCGCAGAGCCGCCCGCGAGATGCGGGACGCGGCCAGGCCGGCCAGCAGGAGGGCCAGCACCCCGCCGGCCACCTCGAAGACGATCAGCCGGTTGACCGCCTCGGTGATCTGGGTGGTGTCCAGGCTCAGCGTCAGGATCTGATCACCGGGCAGCGACGACCGTACGAAAATCACGCTCCCGGCCGTCTCCACCGGCACGCTGGCCGTCCGGGTCAGAGCCGGGCCCCGGGGGCGTTCACCGCGCGGGCGGCCCACACCCGGGGGAGGAGCGTCGGAGGCGGCCGTGGCACAGGTCGCGCCGTCGGCCGTGCACAGCCGCACGACCACGCCGTCACCGCGCAGCCGGTCGGCCAGCCGCTGCATGCTCAGCGTGCCCTGCAACTGCTGGGCCAGGGCCATCCGGTCGGTCAGCCGGGTGCGGGCGTCGGCGTGCAGCCGGGCCGACAGCGCGATGTCGACCGCGGTGAACAGCCCGGCCAGCACCACCGACAGCAGGGCCAGCACGCCGAGGGTGACGCGACCCCGCAGCGACGCCGGCCTCCTCATGGCCGCAGCACGTAACCCAGGCCGCGAGCGGTGTGGATCAGGCGCGGGCCGTGCTGTTCGAGCTTGCGGCGCAGGGCGCTGACGTGCACCTCGACCAGATTGGGGTCATATTCGTCGTACCCCCAGACCTGGGTCAGCAGCTGGGTCTTGGACAGGATCCGCCCGCGGTGCCCGGTCAGATAGGCCAGCAACTTGAACTCGGTGCCGGTCAGGGTCAGCGCCTGACCGGCCCGGGTGGCGATCTGGGCCCCCTCGTCGACGATCAGGTCGGCGACCTGCACCGTGGAGGGCACCCGGCCGAGGCGGCGCAGGATGGCCGCGACCCGGGCCAGCACCTCGACGGTGGCGAACGGCTTGACCACGTAGTCGTCGGCCCCCGACTCGAATCCGGTCAGCCGGTCGGCGACGGTGTCGCGGGCCGTCACCATCAGCACGGCGCAGTCGCTGCGGCCACCCAGCGCGCGGGCCAGCTCGAACCCGTCCCGGCCGCCCGGCAGGTGCACGTCGAGCAGCGCCAGGTCGGGCCGGAACGAGTCGACCACCTCCTCGAACCCGACGCCGTCGGCGCAGGCGCGGACCTCGTGACCGGCGGCCTGCAGCGCCGCCGTGAGCGGTTCGCGGATCGCCTCCTCGTCCTCCACCACCAGCACCCGAGCGACCATCGGCCCAGTCTGGCCCGGGCACCTATGTCCGGGCCCTCACGAAGCTGAAGAGCGGCTGAAGATGCCGCCCGCTTCAGGTCGTCTTCAGGACCGCCGGTCAGCGTGGGTGATCAGGCGCCCCATCGCGGCGGCGCCCCCGATCAAGGAGATGCTGACGTTGAAGCTGTCCCTTCCTGACTCCGCCACCACCACCGGCCGGATGAGCCGGATCGCGATCGCCGTGGTGGCCGGCGGCGGGCTCGCGCTCGGTGTCGCCGGGCTGGCCCACGCCGATCCCTCGCCCGACCCGTCGGCCTCGGCCCCGTCCGCTTCGGCCCCGGCCGAGACCCCGGCCCAGCGGGAGCACAAGCCCCACCTGGCCGGCACGGTCACGTCGATCGACGGCGGCAAGATTCTGATCAAGGACCGGGACGGCTTCACCCGGCAGATCAACATCGCCACCGTACCCGCGGACGTGAAGGTAGGCGTCCGGGTGCACGCGGAGGGCACGGTGAACGCCGACGGCGTCTCGCTGGACGCCACCGCGGTCACCCTGGCCCCCGACCGCCCCGAGGGCATGCGCGGCCCGTGGGGCCACGGCGGCCGTGGCGAAGGCGGCCCCGGCAAGCACGGACGCCCCGGCCCGGGCGGCGCCCCGTCAGAAAACGGAACCCCGCCGGCGCCGTCGGAAAGCGGAGCTCCGTCCGCGCCCGCTCCAAGCGCGACCTCCTGACCGGACTTCAGGGGCCGCATCGGCTCACCCCGGTGTGGCCTCGTACGGGTCAAAGGGGATGCCGGCCGGCTTGGCCGCGTTGAGCAGAGACTCGAACGAGCCGTTGCGGGTCTTCAGGGTGGCCGACCCGAAGTTGGCCGAGGTCAGCTTGTCGCGCAGTTCGATGGTGGGGAAGCCGTCCCAGCCGACCAGCGGCGGGTAGCGCCAGTCGTGGTAGTGGTTCTCCGGCGGCTCGTCGTTGCTGTTGGCCAGCCGGAAGAAGTGGGTCGACGCGCCGTCCTTGTGATAGACGACCTTGGGGTGGGTGCCGTCGAACCGTACCTGCGACCGGGCGTACGTACGTTGCGAGCTGTGCTGCGTCGTGCTCACGTACTCGACCTGGTTGGAAGCTTGACTGACCCACGAGATCACGTGTTCCCAGTCGTGCCGGTGGCCGCCGAGCCCGCTACCGGCGACGGCCTGGTCCTTCTCGAAGTAGCTGGCGTAGACGATCGCGCACCAGCCGTTGTTGCATTTCGAGCGGGAGTAGGTCTGGGAGTTGTCGAGATCCGAGCGGTCGCGGCAGCTGCCGTTGACCGCGCCGGTCGTGTTGAGGCCGCCGTTGAGCGTGCCGTCGGGACCGATGGCGGGCGTGGCGTAACAGCCGTCGGTGTCGTAGTCGTAGGCGGGGGAGAAGGACTGCTCGTAACCGTTGGCGTTCTGGGGGAGGTTACGCGGCGGGTCGGCGAAGGCCGGCGACGCCACGACCGCGACGATGAGCGCGGCGAGGCCGGACACGACGCCGATCCGGGCCAGGGGACGGTGATCACGCATCACGCGGCGATCCTCGCTCAAGAAATAGAGAGCAGTCAATTGCCCGTACGGGCATCGATCGCCGTTCATTCTTGAAATGGTCTTGTAACGCCCCGGAAACTTCGAGGAGAGCGCTCCACGCGCGGGAAGCCCGAGAAGAAGGGCGTATCCATGACCCTGCGAACCCGTCTCCTGGCCGTCGCGGCGGCGACCGTCGCCCTGGCCGGTTCGGCCGCGATGGCCGTCGCCGCCAACGCCGCCCTCCCCCCACCTCCCAGCGGCTGGACCCAGGTCTGGGCCGACGACTTCACCGGCGCCGCCGGCACCCTGCCCAGCGGCTCGAACTGGATCATCGACACCGGCACCAGCTATCCCGGCGGCCCGCCGCAGTGGGGCACCGGCGAGATCCAGACCTACACGAACAGCACCAGCAACCTCGCCCACGACGGCTCCGGCAACCTGCGCATCACCCCGCTGCGCAGCGGTTCCGGCCAGTGGACGTCGGCGCGCATCGAGACCCAGCGCACCGACTTCAAAGCCCCGGCCAACGGTGTGCTGCGCATCGAGGGCCGCATCCAGATGCCCAATGTCACCGGCAACGCCGCGCTCGGCTACTGGCCCGCGTTCTGGGCGCTCGGCGCGCCCTACCGCAACGACCGCTACAGCTGGCCGGCCATCGGCGAGTACGACATCATGGAGAACGTCAACGGCATCAACGCCGTCTGGGGCGTGCTGCACTGCGGCGTCAACCCGGGCGGGCCGTGCAACGAGACCAACGGCATCGGCGCCAACCGGGCCTGCCCCGGCTCCACCTGCCAGGGCAATTTCCACACGTACGCCTTCGAGTGGGACCGCAGCGTGTCACCGAACCAGTTGCGGTGGTACGTGGACGGGCAGCAGTTCCACGCGGTCAACCAGAACCAGATCGGCGAGCCGCACTGGACGAACATGACCGGGCACGCCGGCTACCACATCCTGCTCAACGTGGCGATGGGCGGCGGCTTCCCCAACGGGGTGGCCGGTTTCGGCACGCCGACCTCGGCCACCGTGCCCGGCCACCCCATGCTGGTCGACTACGTGGCCGTCTACACCCGCGGCGGTGGCACCACGCCGCCGACCACACCGCCCACGACACCGCCGACCGGGGGCGTCCGGGATGCGTACGCGCAAATTCAGGCCGAATCGTTCAACGCGCAGTCCGGCGTGATCGTCGAAACGGCGAGTGAGGGCGGCCAGAACATCGGCGCCGTCCGCACCGGCGACTGGGTGCAGTTCAACAACGTCGAGTTCGGCTCGGGCGGGGTCCGTGACTTCGTGGCCCGGGTCGCCTCGGGGGCCGGGGCCGGCGTCAGCGGCCTGGTCGAGGTGCGCATCGACAACCGCGGCAACGCGCCGATCGGCAGCTTCGCCATCGGCAACACGGGCGGCTGGCAGAGCTGGCGTTCCGTGCCCGGCAACGTCTCCAACGTGTCGGGCCGGCACACGGTCTTCCTGACCTTCACCAGCGGACAGCCCAACGACTTCGTCAACGTCAACTGGATCCAGTTCCGCCGCTGAGCACCGCGCGGGGCCGGGCGCGCCGATCACGTCCGGTCCCGCAGCTGCACAGACACGTCACCACGTACGTCTTAGAGGTTGTGAACGAGTTCGACGACCGCATCCGGGAGGGGATGGCCGAGGGCGAGCGGCTGCCGACCGACCCCGCCGTGGTGTACAACCGCGTACAGACGTTGTCGCAGAGCTACCGCAAGCGGCGCCGGATCGCCCAGTCGGCCGGCAGCGCGGTGCTCGGGGTCGGCCTGATGGCCGGCCTGGTCCAGATGCACGACTTCCTCGAGGGCGGCACGGCCCCCACGCCCCCGCCGCCCTCGGCCACGACCGCGCTGCCGTTGCCGGCTTCTTCCGCATCGCCAACGCCAAGTTCCATCGCCACCCGGACGGTCGAGGCCGTCCCCGGTCAGCGCGAGCTGGACGCGTTCTTCGAGGCCGGCTACGACTGGGGCGACGCCGAGAAACTGGCCCGGCTGTGGAACTTCAAGGACCCGACCGACGCCAAGGTCGAGGCCGGCCGGCGCCTGCTGGCCGGGCGGCCCCTCCCGTCCACCCGCACTGACCTCAGCGGATGCAGATCGCGAACACCGGCGGCATGAAGATTCCGCTGGTGTAGCGCCAGTCACCGCTCGAGGACCGGCTGCCCCGGACGACACGGCCTTCGCCCTTCCACCCTTCCCCGTTCGGATACGACGCGACCAGGATGTATTCGGTCGAGCTCGACGACCCGTACGAGTTGGAAGGAAGCTTGTTCACCCCACCCCCGGTGACCTTCGAACCCACCGGACAGCTCACCGAGCCCGACCCGGTGGCCTTCGTCGTCTTCGAGAAGTAGGTGGTCGCGGCCGGGGCGACGGACGGCAGGAGCAGCGCGATGGCTGCTCCCGCTCCGACGAGCACCCCGGCCGACGCCGCTTTCTTGGCAACGCTGCCAGTTTTTCTCAGCACGCCTGTCCGTTCGGCCGGCACGTGTTCCGGCTGAGGACCGGCCCTCAGAAGCGGAGGGACGCGCGGCCCCCGACCAGGGGGAGGGTGACCGTGCTGGCCGCCGGGCGGACCGAGATCCGGGTGCCGGGCAGCGGGCGCAGCGTGTAGTCGTAGTCGGTGGCGAGGACGACCACGCCGATGCGGTGGCCGGCCGGGAACGTGTGCTGCTGGGGCTGCATGTCCCAGCGCAACCGGTATGTCCGGCCCGGCACGACCGGGGCGGAACGGGCGAGCGAGTCGCGGTTCTGCGGGTCGATCCAGCCGCGGGTGACGATCACCGGGTCGGTGCCGGCCGGGCCGTAGTCGACCAGCAGGGCGGTGAGGTTGGCGGCCGTACGGTTGTCGATGCTCACGTCGACGGCGACCCGGGGCGTGCCGCTCAGGCGGGCCGGTGACGTCAGGGCCGGACTGCGGTAGGCCAGGGAGTGGCCCGCGGGCTCCAGCAGTTCCTCGGCCGGCGCGGTGCGGCCGTTGTCGGTGAACGTGTCGACGCGGGCCGGGCCGGTGGCCAGGGGCAGCGTCACGGCGGCCGAACCGGGCACCGGCCAGGACGGGCTGGTGCCGGTGACCGTCGCGTCGGCGTCCTCGAACGTCACCGGCGCCTCACCCTCGATGCCGCTGTCGATGTCGTAGATGTAGTGGTCGATCCAGCGGCGCATGGCCGGGAAGAACTGCGGGGCGTTGGCGGAGCCGTGGTCGCCGTCGTAGAGCCACAGCTTGCGGTCGACGCCATGGCGGCCGAGGGCGTCCCAGAGCTGAATGCCCTGTTTCGTCTTGACGTTCCAGTCACGCAGGCCCTGCACGATGAAGACGCTGGCCCGGATGTTGCCGGCCCGGGCCGCGTAGTCGCGCTGGGCCCAGAACGGCGAGTAGTCGCCGGTGACCCGGTCCTGTTGCTGGGCCAGCCGGTCCATCGCGGCCGCGCACACTTGCGGGTTCGGCCGCGACAGGATGACCCGGGCGTGGATGTCGACGTCCTCCCCCTGCCAGCCGTACGGGGCGACGACCAGCCCGTTCGCGCGGTACTCGTCGTACCAGCTGGAGACGGCCGACATCGGAATGATCGTCTTGAGGGCGGAGGCCCCGGTCACCGCCGCGGCCAGGGGCAGCGTTCCGTTGTACGAGACCCCGTACATGCCGACCTTGCGGGCCGACCAGTGCGCGGTGATCACCCGCCCGGCGGCGTCGTAGGCCCGTCCGGACCCGCCCAGCCAGTCGATGGCGGCCCGGGTCGCGGCCGCCTCGTGCGGCCCACCGGCGTCCGGGCAGCCGGTCGAACCGGCGGTGCCCAGGCTCTCCATCGAGATCATGGCGTAGCCGCGGCGGACGAAGAACTCCCAGGTGCCCTCCTCCGGGTAGCCCGAGTCGTCGTCGCCGGCGCGGGTCAGTCCGGCGGACCGGGCAAGCGAGACGGCCGCGGCCCGCTCCTGCGGCAACCGGTC
Source organism: Paractinoplanes ovalisporus (assembly GCF_016834655.1). Classification (GTDB taxonomy): domain Bacteria; phylum Actinomycetota; class Actinomycetes; order Mycobacteriales; family Micromonosporaceae; genus Actinoplanes; species Actinoplanes ovalisporus. Next base: position 167,571 of record NZ_JAENHP010000016.1, on the reverse strand, counting down.
CGGCTCCACGTCGTGATAGGGCACCTCCGGCCAGTCGTCACCCAGATACGGCGTGGCAATCATGAGCGAGCCGACCTTGAGCCCGGCGGTCTCGGTCTCACCGGGCCGGGTGATCTCCAGCCGAACCCGGTCCCGCACACCGTCCCCGTCGGTGTCCAGCGGAACCTCGACGAAGACCTCCTCGGTGATCGCCTGTGCGTAGTCGAACACGGGCTGGGTCGCGCCGTCACGAACTACGATCGTCGCCGGCCCGCTGGTCGCGGCCGTGGCCGGCGCGGGCAGCCCGCTCAGGGCGGCCAACAAGCCCGCGCCGACGGCGGCCAGGGCCGACCTCACTGGGTGTCGCACATGTCCTCCACAGCAGAAGAGAAGTTCCACAAAGGAGGACGCGCGCCGGCGTCAGGATGTGGCGTCGACAGAGGGTCTACGGTGCCGCCGGAACCACTCCGGCCCGGTGCAGCAGCCACAGCAGCGGCTCTTCGACCCGCTCCGGGCGGATCCCAGCGGGACTCACCGTCGCGTTCTCGTAGTTCGGTTCGGCTCCCAGCGCTGAGACGAAGAAGTACTGGTAGTCGCGATAATTGGCGCGCAGGGTTCGGTTGATGTCCTGGCCGTTCCACGAGTCGAGGAAGACGCTCACCAGCTCGTGCACCAGCCGCCCGTGCTGTTCGTCGTATCCGCCCGGCCGGCGCTGGGTCAGGAGCAACGGATGCGTTTTCCCCAAGGCGGAGTAGAAGGCGTCCATCTTGGTGAACACGACCGCAACCGGCAGGGTGATCATCCGGCCGTTCCAATGGTCAGTGGACTTGAGCGTCTCGGTGACCCAATTCAACACGTCGCGGACCGGGTCGATGTACGGTCGGCCCGAAACGGGCAGACGCAGTCGTTCGGCTGCTCCTGGCAGCTGCGTCGGGTCGAGCAACAGGATGAGATGACTGGCCGCTCCCAGATAGCGCGACCCGCCCGGATAGGTGTCATCGGTCAGATCGTCGCCGAGGCCGTGCTGGAAGCTGATGTAGCTCGACCGGAACCGGTTCTGGCCGAGCCAGGTGCGCTCCCGGGTCCGCCACTCCAGCACCATGGCTTCGGTCCGGCCGTCGAACGCCCGCGCAGTGGTCGCGAGCAGGGAACGGTCCTCGTACAGCCTCCGAGTGTTTTGATCGAGCCAATCCGAGCCATCCCCGCCGACCTGCCGAACGTCGGCGTCGAACTCGCGGAAAAGGACCGACCGCATTTGGTGAGTCAGCACGGTCAGATAGACCGACTTGCCGGTCGCTCGCGCTCCGACCATGGCGATCATCGGGCTCGCCGATTCACCGAACACAGCAGGCAATCGGGTATGGCAGTGGGGACAGACCCGAATCCCGGTCGGGCCGCCACAGTCCGGACAGTCCGCGGTGCTGGACGTTCCGGTGAACGGGAGGAGCGTTGACGGGGGCGGGAACACCGGCCGGGACGGAACGGCGTAGCCGGTAAGTGATCGTCGAGCCTCATCGACCACGGGACGGCAGACCTCCTTTCCCGGCTGCTTTCGTCCGGTGCAGGCGAACCACAGATCGGCGCGCCGCCGAATCGCGGAATAGCAGTAGGGGCAGGACAGCCGGCCCCGGCTGGAGACGCGTGGCCGCACCGGTCTCGACGCCGGGCGGGCCGGAGCAGCGGGTGGCGGTGCTTCGAGCCGGCGCCGGGCGAGCGTCACCCGTTCACGCCCGTACGAGGTGACCGCGAACGGCCTGCTGCCCGACGCCATCCGCTCGTCACCGTCGGCGGGAGTCAGTGCGAGGAAGCCGGCCCCGGTCCTGTTCCTCTGCCGGGCCACCTCGACCGACACCTGGGCCAGCAACTCGTTGGCCCCCAGGGTCTCGCTGACGGTGAGCGTGTCCACCAGTTCCTCGGCCACGCCCTCGATGAACCCGTACTGCCCGAGGTCCGCGTTCTCGACCCGGAGCAGACCGCTGAGCAGCACCTCGGCCAGATAGGCCGGTTGCGGGTCGGGGAACGTCGCCTGCTGCACGTAGCGGATCACCTCGACCTGCGGCTCGCTCAGCGCGACGAGCCGGGCGAGCCGGAACGCCTCCGGCGAGGCAGCCGCCCGAAACCGTTGCACGCGCTGCCCCGGTGTCAACGGCTCCACGGCCGGTGTCACCGGCTCCTCCAGCGGCTCGCCGATTCCCGTGACGGCCGCGGTCATCGGTGGGCCTCCGGCGATCAAAGCGGTCCAGCGGCGCAACCAGCGGTGATCCATCTGAAGGACGGGCACGAGAACGCCGTCCGGTGCGGCGCGGCCGCCGAAGGGAGCGAGGCTCAGATCGCTGTTCGGGGCGGCCGGCCGTGGTGCGGCGAGCGTGCCCGCCACCGTACGCGTCCAGGTTCGCGCCCAGAGCCGTTCCGGCAGCGGTTGCAGGATCGACATCGGACCACGCCGGGCCCAGCCGCTCGCCACCGCGCCCGCCGACCCTGATCGCCAGATCGGGTCCACGCCATCGGTGATCACGAAGGTCACCCGGCGGTTCATGGGGTCGACCAGGTGGCCCGGCGTCACCGGTCGTCCCTGCCAGTCGGTCACCTCGGCCACCGTTCCGTCGCCGGGCGCCGGACGCAGCCGGAACGTCGTCACCTGACGGAACACCCCGGACTCGCGCAGCACCCGGACGACGTCGGCGGCCAACCCGCGCCAGATCGCCATGGAATCGCCGTCGTCGACCACCACCACCGCGTCGAGCCACCGCTGCCGGGCGGAACGCATCACCACCGGCCAGGGTGCCCCCGGGGGTTGGTCGCCGATGAGCCGGGCGGTCGCTTCCTCGTCCAGAGTGCCGGGACCAGGGGCCGGCACGCGGCGCAGGAGCGGCCGGAGCGCCCGCTGGAAGGCCAGCCGGTCGGAGAGGGCGATGGGCCGGGGCACGTTCTCGGCGCGAGCCGGCCGGGTCCGGCGGACCGCCGGTCGGTAGGGGTGCAGCTCGGTCGCGGGCGGTGGCTCCGGCCGGCCGGCCGAAGTTGGACGGCCCTTCGGCCGCGGCAACCGCCCCGGCGGCGCCGGTGCACCCGGGTCGTCGCCTCGGACGCTCGCCGGTTCGGGCCGGCTCCGCTGCATCTGGGCGGCCAGCCACAACGTCTCGGCGAGTTCCCGCGGCGTGGGCTCCACACCGCCCCGGCGTACGGCGGTGTAAAGGTCTTCCAGGTTCACTGCTGCACCAGTGGGCTCATCACCGCACGGGCGAGCGCCTTCCGGGTCGCGTCGCGGTCGAGCCCGGCCGCGTGGACCAGATAGATGGCGTTGAGCAGCTGGTCGGTGGCGAGGCCGGCCCCCTCCCGCTCCTGCAGGAACTGCTGGATCACCTCGGCGCTGTCCGGTGCCATGCCGGGCAGATGCGCGGCGACGATCTCCTGGAGTTTGGCCTGGTCGGGGACGGCGATCGGGATCTGGACGCAGCGACGCAGGAACGCCGGCGGGAACTCGCGTTCGCCGTTGCTGGTCATGATCACGAGCGGGAACTGGCTGCAGCGGACCCGGCCCTTGCGGATGACGACCCGGTCGGGGCTGTCGTACGTCCGGACTGCGGTCTCCGCGTAGCGTTCGGGCTGGCGGTGCAGCTCCGGGATCTCGAACTCGCCGTCCTCGAAGAGCGCCAGCAGGTCGTTCGGCAGGTCGAGGTCGGCCTTGTCGATCTCGTCGATCAGCAGGACGCGGGGGCGGCGGCGAGGCAGCAGGGCCGTGCCGAGCGGACCGAGCCGGAGGTATTGGCCAAGATCCTCTTCGGCCACCGCGGGAGCGTCGCCGTTGCGGCTCGCGGCGTACAGCCGGGCCAGCGGGTCGTACTCGTAGAGCCCGTCGCGCAGCCCGACCCGGCTGGTGATGTTCCACCGCAGCACCCGGCCCAGACCCAGCTCGTGCGCGATCGCCGTGGCCAGTGTGGACTTTCCGGTGCCGGGCCGCCCGGTGACCAACATGGGGCGGCGCAGCAGCAGCGCGGCGTTCACCAGCCGGACCGTCTCCGGGTCGGGGCGGTAGTGCCGCGCGGCGCGGAGCTCCTTCTCCCGGTCCTCGGCCACGAACGGCGGCTCTTCCCCGGCACTGGGATCGGGGTCGAAGCCGCGCCAGGGCGGCGGCTCCGGAAGCGTCTCGATGAGATCGTGCTGCTGGTCGGTACCGCGGTAGACGTACCAGGCGGTGTCAGCGTCGTCGGTCACGGCGTCCCTCATTCCGCGAAGCTCAGCGGCGCCGGCCGCCGCCGCGCGTCGTCCAGCAGCAGCGTGAGTCCGCTGCCGCAGTGCCGGTCATCCTGCTCGGCCGAGGCCAGCGCCCGTGCCCGCAGGTCGCGGACCCGTTCGGCGACCGCGTCGATGGTCACCCCGTGCAGCTGGTCGGCCATCTCACCACAGAACCACCGGCCGGTGCACGAGTCGCCATGTCGGTGCTCGTCGGCGGAACAGGCGTGCCGGCGCCAGAGCATGACCGGCGGTCCGGAAGCGACGGCGGCGCTGACGTACTGCGTGGCCGTCCACTCACCGGCCAGCGCGAGCGCGAGTGTCCCTTCGCCCATGCGCAGCCATCCCTTGAAGTTGGTGGTCCGGACGGGCGGCGCTTCACCGCAGTCCTTCCAGCGCAGCACCTCGCTGAGACTCTTACCGGTGTCGCGCAGAGTGCGGGCGCGGCGGCCCAGGGCGGCCGGGTTGGGGTGGGTGAACCAGTCGAGATCCCGTACGGCGACCGCCCGGGACACGCCGAGCGGTGTGTCGTCGTCGGTGCGGTCGGTCCACTCGTCGACCGCTTCGCCCAGGAACTCGCGCGGCAGGACGAACTCCACCATCACGACCTCGACCGACGCCGGCATCCGGGTCAGTCCCTGTTCGACCGCCGCCTCGACGCGCTCCTGCCACCGCCCACGGTCCACGCCGCGCTCGTCGACGACCGGCTCGGTGAGCTCGCCGTCCAGGCTCGTCACCGTCCACACGGTCAGGTCGTACGCCTCGTGCCCGGAATCCGCGGAGGGCTCCAGCCGCACCACGACCGCACCGTCGCGGCGGGTTTCGATCGGTGACGGCGCGGACCGGCCGGCCGGCAGATGACGCCGGCTCCATTTCCGGAGCGGCCGGGTGTCCAGGTGGTCGAGGAGTGTCCGCAGATGGCGGTGCATCTGGTCGTCGTCGACCAGCACCGTTTCCACCACGACGGCTTCCACCACCGCGAGCAGCGTGCCGAGGTGCGTGGGCATGCTGGGGATCGCGGACCGCATGGCACTGTGCAGCCGGCTGACCTCGATCGGCCGGAGCTTCACCGCCGTGACGGCCTCGCGCAGCTCGGTGTAGACCTTCGGGCTGAGCGAACCGAGCGCGATGACCTCCGCCAGTGCGGGGCAGTGCCGCACCAGCTCGGCGATCGGCACGATGACCCCCACGCGCGGGTCATGACCGGCCGATTTCACCATGCCGACGACCTGACCGGTGCCCAGATGGTAGGCGGCCGCGCCGCTGAAGCCCTCCTCGAGCCAGACCGTGAAGTCGTCGACCGCGTCGATCTGGACGTTCGCGCGGATCTCGCGGTGCGGGCGCGCGTGGAACCGGCAGTTCACACCGTCCACGGAGAAGTGGCGGGGGTAGCCGTGGGCGTTCAGATCCTGGCCGGCATACAGCTCAACCGCGGTGTACGGCGCGAACCGGGCCGGCTCGACGTCCACCGGCTCGGACAGTTCCAGGACCGCGACGTCGGCCTCCTCGGACCGTTTCGTCCACCAGCGACCCGACCGGAGCACGGTCGCGGTGATCGGTTCCGTGGCGTTGCGGAGCGTCACGCTCACTGTTCCGGAGCCGGCCACGACATGCGCGCACGTGAGAACGTGCCGATCCGTCACGAGGAATCCGCTGCCGTGCACCGAGGTGCCCGGGATCTCGACGCGTGCCTGCCACTGCATCGAGGTCATTCGTCGTCGGCCTCGCCACCGCCCGGTCCGCCCGGTCCGTCCACGCCGCTCTTCCAGGAGAGCCGTACGACGATGTGGCCCTCGGCGGCGGCCTTGGCGAAAACCGCGGTGCCCGCCTCGGCCTTGAACTTGACGCCGAATTCGAGCTCCACCTGATCCGGACCGTCGGCGCCGCCGTCGCGGAACGTGTCGAGCGCCTTGAGCGCGACCCGGCGAACCTCGACCAGCGACTGCTCGAGCGTTTCCTTCGCCTTGACGATTTTGCCGTCGAAGGACACGTCCCGGAGCCCACCCGGATTGACGTCGACCTCGAACAGCGCGGCGCTGCCGTCCTCGGTCCGCACGCTCATGAGCTCACTCGTCACGTTTGCCCCTCTCTCGGCCTTCTTGCCGGATGAGCATCACCCGTGGGGCGCGGCACGGTCCATCGGCCTTCCGTCCACCGCTCGAAGCCGGACATCCGGCTCCTTCACATCGTGGCCGGTTCGGTGGCCCTCTCCCGTGACGGTGACGGACGAGTGACCGAGGGGGCCGATCATGGCCGAGCAGCCGGAGCGGCGCGGGCAGGTTGATGTCGTGTTGGTGACAAACGGCGTGCTGACGGCGGTCGGCGGTGTCTTTCTGGCGACATCGTCGCTGGCCATCACGGTTGTCGCGGCGGTCACGGCCGTGGTCCTGGTGGTGATCGTGCTGTGGTCAGGGCGCTGACTTTCTGGGAAAGTCACGCGGTGAACTTCACACCGGCGCCGGTTCGGCGGCCCTGAGTGATGAGGGACGTCGACGACGAGCGGAGGACCGCGGGTGGTGGAGGGCGACGGTGAGACGGTTCCGGCGGAGGTCGGGGCCGGGGGCGGTCCGGCCCAGGTGGAGGATTCGCCCGGCGCCGGCCCGACCGTCCTGCGCATCCTTCTCGGGACCCAGTTGCGGCGTCTGCGGGAAGCCAAGGGGATCACCCGCGACGACGCCGGGTGGGCGATCCGCGGCTCCGGATCCAAGATCAGCCGGATGGAGCTGGGCCGGGTCAGTTTCAAGGAGCGCGACGTCAGTGACCTCCTGACGCTCTACGGCGTGACCGCCGAGGACGAACGCGACCAGTTGCTGGGCCTCGCCCGTCAGGCCAACAGCCCCGGCTGGTGGCAGCAGTTCGGCGACGTGATGCCCAGCTGGTTCCAGTCCTATCTCGGGCTCGAGGCGGCGGCCCGCGTGATCCGTACGTACGAGGTGCAGTTCGTCCCCGGTCTGCTGCAGACACCCGACTATGCCCGTGCGGTCATCATGCTGGGCCACGCCGGCCTGCCCCCCGAGGAGATCGACCGGCGGGTCGCGCTGCGCCGTCTTCGCCAGTCGATCCTCGACCAGCCCGAGGCCCCGCAGTTGTGGGCGGTCATCGACGAGGCCGTCCTGCGGCGCCCGATCGGCGGGGAGCAGGTGATGAGGGCGCAGATCGAGCATCTGGTCGAGGTGTCGAAGCGGCCCAACGTACGCCTGCAGATCGTGCCCTTCCTCGCGGGCGGTCACGCCGCGGCCGGTGGCCCGTTCACCATCCTGCGGTTCCCCGAGCCCGAGCTGCCCGACGTGGTCTACGTGGAACAGCTGACCAGCGCCATCTATCTCGACAAGCGGGAGGACATCGACCAGTACGCGATGGCGATGGACCGGGTCAGCATCGACGCCGACCCGCCCGCACACACCCGGGTCATCCTCGAGGAGCTGCTCAAACGAGATCACTTCTCCTGGTAGTCGGAGACGACCGAGCTGAGGATGCTGGGCGAGGCGTTCCACTTCTGCAGGTTCGAGCCGCTGCACGCGCCGAGCACGAGCTTGCTGATGTGCATCGCGGTGAACTGGTCCCAGTAGTCGGTCGGGGAGGCCATCAGGCAGTAGGGGGCCGTGGCTGAGGTCCCGTACGTCGATTCGATCCGGTACGAGTTCTGGCTGACCCCGGTGAAGACGGTCCGGGTCCACAGCTGGTTGGCCGGGATGGCGCTGCTCAACGAGCAGGCGGCGAGCTTCACGTACTGGCCCCACGCGATCGAACCGGGGCTGTAGAGGCAGTACGTGGTGACGCCGTCGTTGCCCTTGACGTAGACGCGGCCCTGGGCCGAGGTGCCGCCGACCGCGACCGCCGGCAGGAACCAGACCTGGTTCCACTGGATGACCTTGTTGGGCGCCTGCTTGCACGGGAAGATCACCATGAACGCGTACGTCCAGGTGTTGGCCGTGACGTCGAGGCAGCGCCCGAACTGCTCGTAGTTGACCAGCTGCTTGGTGACCTCGCCGGCCGCCCCGGTGCCCGCGCTCGGGTCGGGGAAGAACGTCTTGTACTTGGTGTAGTCGCCCGAGATGCCGCTGCACGGGGTTCCGTCGGTGCCGTCGCCCTGGGTGTTGGCCACCTTGTTCGCGTTGCCGGCGATGACGTTGTTGATGAGCACCTTGGGCGGCAGCGCGGTCCAGTCGACGTTGAAGCACTTGCCGTTGGGATTCACGCCGTCGGTGGTGCCCTCGAAGTTGTCGCGGTTGTTGAGACTCCAGATCTGGGTGCGCTGGGTCGCGTCGCACGGCACGAACGTCACCGGTGTCTTGTCGACACTGGCCGCCGAGAGACAGGCCCCGTTGGGGAAGAACGTCGAGCCTTCGCTGTTCTTGAGCTGGACCTGCAGCGTGGGATTGTAGGTGAACGTCTGTTTCGGGTCGGAGGCATCGCAGGTCGCCAGGACCAGCTGCGTGCCCACGGTCATCGGCGACGACCCGGTGACCTCACGCGGCGCGGTCAGGCACTGGTCACTGTTGTAGACCTTGATCGTCCCACCCGGCACGTTGGGCTTGGTGCGGCTCTGGAACAGGTAGGTGGCCAGCAACGTACGGCTGGCCGGGCCCGATGAGCCGGTGGACGCGATCAGGGCGTACATGGGAACGAGAGAGGGACCACCCGCCCCGCCGCAGCCGAGCCGATTGGTTTTGGCCCAGGTCTCCGGGTCGGCGCCGGCCGGTGGGTTCGTGGTCAGGTAATAGATGTTGACCGCGAACGCGGCGAGCTGGCCGGGGCTGACGACGCCGCTCAGCTTGAGGCTGGGGCCCTGCACCGTGGCCGAGCAGGGGACGCTGGCCAGCGCGGCGTCGCCCGACGAGTTGATCGGCACGGCGCGCAGCTGGGCCAGGGTGGTCTCGATCCCGCTCTGGGCGGCGCTGATCGCGGCCGAGCGGTTGACGTCGTACCGGGTGGTGCTGATCTGGCTGGCCACGACCGCGCCGAGCAGGCTGACGGCGCCGATCCCGACGATGCTGAGCAGCATGGCCAGCGGCAGCGATCCGCGGGAGTCCCGCAACCTGATCATGACCGGGCCGAGGCGCTGTAGCAGGGCTCCGCCGAGGGGGCCAAGGGCTGCGCGGAGGCGTCCAGAGCGGTGCTCGCGTACGTGTTGAGGGCCGTGTAGGTCACCGCGCTGGTGCGCCGGGTCGTGGCCGAACTGGCGGACAGCCGGATGCCGAGCATCTGGTGATTGAGCGAGGTCGTGGGTTGCGTGCGGACGAAGGCGGCGGTCCCGGCGACGGTCGTGAGGTTCGAGGCGAGCGGCACCCAGGCGCTCGGGCTGACGGTCGCCGCCACGGTCCACGACCGCGACTGCAGCTGCAGATTCTGCGGATCCGTACCCGTCAGACGGAGCTGGACGCACCGCTTGAGCAGGGTGGTGCCGCCCGGTTCGGGGGCCTGGACGAGATATTCGACGTACGGGGTGGTGCCCTCGGTGTGCACGGCGGAGATGTAGTACGCGTACCGGATCGTCTTGTCGAGCTGCAGCAGCGCGGTGCTCAGCTGGGACTGGACGACCGACTCGGCCTCGATGTTGGTCGCGGTGCGATAGATCTGCAGCACAGCGGTCGTGAAGATGCTGCCGATCACGGAGACGATGCCGAGCACGACCAGCATCTCGACCAGGCTGTATCCGGAATCGCGGCTCTCATCGTCGCGCATCTCACCGTCGCTCATCCGGCCTCGCTCAGCCCACGAGGAAGGGGTCGACGATGGCGGTGCTGAACAGCGCCGCTTCGGCATGGCCGCAGGTGTTGGCCGGGCATTGCGGGTCGTTCCAGCTGATCGCCACGACCAGACGGACCAGGGGTGCCGCCGCGGCCGTCGTGCCGCAGGTGAGGCTGGTGGTGAGCGCCCCGACGGCCGGCTGCCAGCAGGCGCCGAGATAGTAGTAGCGCCGGTACGGAACGGCGTCGAGCAGCACGACTTCCGGGTCGGCGGGCGTGGACACGACCGAGCCGTCCGGCTGGACGCCGGGCTGGGGAATCGCCAGCGTCCCGGTGCCGGCCGCGTCCCACCGCGTCGTCGCGCCGAGCAGGGAGACGGCCTGGGCCGAGGTGACATCGGCGCACGACGTGCACTGCTGGCGCCCGCCGAGCAGGGCCGAGCCGCGAAGGCCGCGCGCCTTCTCCATGCCGTCGAGCGCGAGCCGCACCGCCGTATCACGCTGGGCGGCGTGGCGGGCCGCTTTGCGGGAGTTGACCAGAAAGACGGTCAGGGAGGTCATCACCACCGTGATGATCCCCATGGCGACGACCACCTCGATCAGGGTGAAACCGTCATCCCGCGCCCGCTGCGTGCCACCACCCACGCCCTGACAATCGGCCGAGCTCGCGCTCCTGCTTAGCGGGATGAGATCCGCTAGTAGTTGCCGACGTTCTCGGCCACGGCGTCGCGGTGGATCTGGAAGGTCGGGCCGTTCACCCAACTGCCGTCGGGGTAGTTGATCCGGAGCGTGATCTTGATGCGGTCGATGCCTCCGCGCAGGTCGGGGTCGCCGATGCTGAAGGCGAAGCTGCGGGACCAGCCGAGGCTGGAGTCCTCGTTCGCGGTGCGGGTCTGGGTATCGATCTTGTTGCTGCCCGCGAAGGCCTCGAAGATGACCGTGCTCGACATCGGCAGGTTGTCGTTGTCGGTGACCGTGCCGTCGACGTACGCCGTACGGTTGCCCCATTCGACGTGGCCGTCGGTGTGCTGGACCACCCACGTCGGCACGTCGGCGATGTGGAAGATGTCCGACGGCCAGGCCGCGTTCGCCGGCGCCTGAAGACCCGCGACGGCCGCCGCCGTGACGGCGCCGATCGCGACTGCTGCCTGTGCCTGCCTCTTGATGTTCATGGCTCCCCCGAGATCCGGAAACAGATGGCCGCTCGAAGGTATCAAGACCCATCCACGGTTGTCGTGGTCCAGATTCGACGGTCGGGGCAAGATCAGGCATGGTTGCCGGGTGCTCGAGACGATCCCGGAACTGTTGCAGCGTCACGCATCCGAGCGACCGGACCACACAGCGTACGACGAGCTGACGTTCGGCCGGCTGGAGGAACGGACCCGGTGGTTCGCGGCCGGGCTGGCGGCCCGCGGCCACCGGCGTGGCGAACCCGTCCTGATCAGCCTGCCGGCCGGCGCCGACATGGCCGTGGCCATGCTCGGGACCGTCCGCGCGGCCGGCGTCGGGGTGCCGGTCAACCCGCGAGCCTCGACGGCCGAGCTGACCGCCTTCGCCGAGGACTGCCGTCCGGCGGTTGTCGTGGGTGCCACCGGTGTCACGGTCGACGAGCTGGTCGCGGCCGGGCGCGGCGGCCAGGCCCGTGACGACCTCGGCCCGGACGAGGACGCCTGGATCCACTACACGTCGGGCAGCACCGGGCGGCCCAAGGGCGTCGTGTCGAGCCAGGGCGTGTGGCTGGCCAACACCCGCCGGATGTTCGTCGACCACCTCGGGCTGACCGCCGAGGACCACCTGCTCTGGCCGCTGCCCATGTTCCACGCGCTCGGGCACGCGCGCTGTGTCATCGGTGTCGTGGTGCTCGGGGCCCGGGCCACGATCCTCGACCACCCGACCGACGGCGAGCTGGTCGCGGCGCTGGAGCGGGTGCGCCCGACCGTGCTGACCGGCGTCCCCACGACGTACCACGGCCTGCTCTCCGCCCTCGGTGAGCGCACGGTCGAGATGCCGTCGCTCAAGATGTGTGTCACCGGTGGCGCGCCCTGCCCGCCGTCGATGCGGGTCGCGGTCCGGCGGGCCCTGGGGGCGCCGCTGGTGAACAGCTACGGCAGCACCGAGACCTGCGGCGCGATCGCCATGGAGAAGCCGGGGCAGGAGATCGTCGCCGACGGCTCGGTGGGCCGCCCGCTGGCCCAGGTGCGCATCAGCGCCGAGGGTGAGGTGCTGGTGGGTGGCGCGGTCATGCGCGGCTACCGCGGGCAGCCCGACCTGGACGGCTGGTATCGCACCGGGGACCTCGGGCGGCTCGTCGGCGACCAGCTCGTGCTGACCGGGCGGGCCGGTGACCTCATCATCCGTGGCGGGGCCAACGTGCACCCGGCCGAGATCGAGAACGTGCTGCGCGACCGGCCCGAGGTGGCCGACGTCGCCGTGGCCGGGCGGCCGCACCACCGGCTCGGACAGGTGGCGGTCGCCTACGTAGTACCCGCCGGGCCGCACCTCGACACGGCGGCTCTGCTTCAGGCCGTACGCCAGAAAATGTCCGCGGCCAAGGCGCCCGACGAGATCCGCCTCATCGACGCGATTCCCCGTACGGCGTCGGGAAAGGTGATCCGGCACGAGCTCGGCTCCGCCCAGGAGCAGGACGACCCGATCGCGATCGTGGCGATGTCCTGCCGCTACCCGGGCGGTGTCGTGTCACCGGAAGACCTGTGGTCGCTGGTGGACAAGGAAATCGACGCCATCGCCCCGTTCCCGCGCGACCGCGGCTGGGATCCCGGCCTCTACGACCCCGACCCGGACGCGGCCGGTCACACGTACGCGAAGGCGGGCGGATTCCTCGACGACGTCACCGGGTTCGACCCGGCGCCGTTCGGCATCGGGCCGGTCGAGGCGCTGGCCATGGACCCGCAGCAGCGGCTGTTGCTGGAGACCGCCTGGGAGCTGTGGGAACGGGCCGGGATCGACCCGGCCACCGTGCGGGGCAGCGACACCGGCACGTACGTCGGCCTGATGTACCGCGACTACGCCGGACGAGCCGAGGAACCGACCGCCGAGCTGGAGGGGCACCTCGGGCTGGGCTCGGCCGGCAGCGTGGCCTCGGGCCGGATCGCCTACACGTTCGGGCTCACCGGCCCGGCCGTCACCATCGACACCGCCTGCTCGTCCTCGCTGGTCGCGCTGCACCAGGCGGCCCGCGCCCTGCGTGCCGGTGACATTTCCCTCGCCGTGGCGGGCGGGGTGACGGTGATGTCCACGCCGGGTCCGTTCGTCGCGTTCAGCCGGCTGCGCGGGCTCGCTCCCGACGGCCGGGTCAAGGCGTTCTCGGCCGATGCGGACGGCACGGTCTGGTCCGAGGGCGCCGGATTGCTGCTGCTGGAAAGGCTTTCCGACGCGCAGCGGCACGGCCATCCCGTGCTCGCGGTGCTGCGGGGCTCCGCGGTCGGCTCGGACGGCGCTTCCAACGGCCTCGCCGCCCCGCACGGCCCGGCCCAGCAACGCGTGATCCGGGCCGCCCTGGCCGACGCGGGCCTGCGTTCGTCCGATGTGGACGCCGTCGAGGCGCACGGCACCGGGACGCTGCTCGGTGACCCGATCGAGGCGCAGGCGCTGCTGGCCACCTACGGGCGGGACCGTCCCACGGGCCGCCCGCTGTGGCTGGGCACGGTGAAGTCGAACATCGGCCACGCCCAGGCCGCGGCCGGTGTCGCCGGTGTCATCAAGATGGTCGAGGCGATGCGGCACGAGCGGTTGCCCCGCACCCTGCACGTCGACCGGCCCAGCACGCACGTCGACTGGACCGCGGGCGACGCGGCGCTGCTGACCGAATCCCGTCCCTGGCCCGCCTCCGCGCAGCCGCGGCGGGCCGGGGTGTCGGCGTTCGGCATCTCCGGCACGAACGCGCACGTGATCCTCGAGGAGGCGCCGGCTCAGTCACCGGTGTCATCCGTGTCCGGCGCCGGCCCGCTGCTGTTGTCCGCGGCCGACGAGACCGCCCTGCAAAGCCAGGCCGAGCTTCTGCTGGAGCGTGGCGAGGTTTCGCCGGCGGCGCTCGGAACCAAGCCGGCGCAACGATTCCGGGCGGTCATGCCGGCCGGCGATCGGGACGCGTTGGCCGCCCTGGCGGCCGGGCGCGCGCATCCGGGTCTTGTCACCGGTGACGGGCGGCCGGCGGGCCGGGTCGCGTTCGCCTTCCCCGGGCAGGGCGCGCAACGGCCCGGCCTGTTGCCCTTCGATGTTTTCCGAGCGGCGTTCGCCGAGGCCATGGCGGCGCTGGGGAATCCGGTTCCGGACTTCTCCCGTACGGAGTATGCCCAGCCCTTCCTGTTCGCGTACGGCGTGGCCGCGTATCGGCAGATGGCTTCCTGGGGCGTCCGGCCCGATGTCCTGATCGGACACTCGGTGGGCGAGTTCGCGGCGGCGCACGTGGCCGGCATCCTCACCCTGGAAGACGCGGCCGCCCTCGTGTCGGCCCGCGCGCGGTTGATGGGCGCGCTGCCTTCGGGCGGGGCCATGGTGGCCGTCGACGCCACCGAGGAGGAGATTCTTCCGCTGCTCGCGCCGGGCGTGGACGTGGCCGCGGTCAACGGTCCCCGGTCGGTCGTGCTCTCCGGTGACATCGCGGCGGTCGAGGCGCTGGCCGCCTCCCTGCGGCAGGACGGCCGCCGGACCACGGCGCTGCGGGTCAGTCACGCTTTCCATTCCGTACGCATGGAGCCCATGCTCGCCGAGTTCGAGCGGGTCGCGGCCGGAATCTCGTACGGGGAACCGGCCGTGGGAATCATCTCGACCGTGACCGGACGCCCGGCCGACACCGGTGACATGCGCTCGGCCGCCTACTGGGTGCGCCAGATCCGGCAACCCGTGCGCTTCGGCGACGCGGTGACCGCCCTGCCCGGTCTGGTCGTCGAGATGAGCCCGGCCGCATCCCTGGCCCCGCTCATCCCGCAGGGCGTGCTGGTCGCGTCCGAGTCCGCCGCGGCCGCGCTGTGGGCTCACGGCGTCGACGTCGACCGGGCGGCTCTGCTCGGCGTCGCGGATGCCCGCGTGGCCGCGACCCTGCCCACGTATCCGTTCAACCGCAAGCGGTTCTGGCTGTCCTCGACTGCCCGCCGTGTGACCAGCGGCCTGGACACCGTGGTCGAGGTGCCCGGCAGCGGCGATCGCGTGGCCACCGCCCGCATGTCACCCGTGACACAGCCGTGGCTGCACGACCACCGGGTCGGCGGCGAGGCGATCGTGCCCGGCACCTTCTTCGTCGAGCTGGCCACGGCGTTCGGCGAACGGGCGGGCGCACCCGTGCTCGACGACCTGACCATCACCCGCCCGCTGCCGGTGGGTGACACCGAGATCGAGCTGCGGCTGGTGCTGCGCGGCGACGGCGCGCTCGAGATCTACGCGGGTGACGAGCAGCACGCCTCGGGCCACTGCTCCCCGCGCACAGAGTCGTCCCCGTCCTGGTCCTGGGCCACCGCTTGGCCCCCGAGCGCGCAGCCTTTGGACCTCACCGGGCTCTACGACGACGGCGACTACGGGCCCGCCTTCCAGGGCGTGACTGCGGCTTGGCGTGACGGCGACACCGTCTACGCCGATGTCCGCCTGCCCTCCGCGGCCGGCGGCCGATCCGGGCTGCACCCGGCGCTGATGGACGCCGCCCTGCACCCCGCTCGCCTGGCCGCCGGGCGTGACTCGACGCCCCGGGTGCCGTTCGTCTGGTCCGGTGTCAGGCGTTACGGCGCCGGGACGCCCGCGGCGAGGGTCCGGCTGACCGTAACCGGGCCGGACACGCTCAGCGTCCAGCTCGCCGAACCGGCCGGGCGGCCGCTGCTGGACGTGGAGCGCCTGACCCTGAGGTCGCTGCCCGCCCCGCTGTACCGTCCGGTGTGGACCCAGGAGTTCGAACCTCCGGGGAGCCCGGCCGAGGTGCACGAGCAGTTCTGGGCGGCCGCCACCCGTCTGCGGACGGAACTGGACGGCGCCGGGCCGATCGTGGTCGAGCCGACCTCGCCGGTCATGGCGGGGCTGGCCCGGGTCGCCGCCGCCGAGTATCCGGGCCAGATCGACCTTGTCCCGCCGCGGCTGGTGCGGGTCACCCCCGACGGCCCCGCCACCGGTTTCGGAGACGGGACGGTTCTCGTCACCGGCGGATCCGGTGCGCTGGCCGGGTTGCTGGCCCGACACCTGGTCGCGGCCCACGGCGTACGGCACCTGCTCATGGTCAGCCGCAGCGGGTCGCCGTTCGAGGTGGCGGGCGCGACCGTCACCGTACGGGCCGCCGACGTGGCCGACCGGGACGCGCTGGCCCGCGTTCTGACCGAGGCCGACCCGCCGGTCACCGCGGTCGTGCACACCGCCGGCGTCATCGACGACGGACCCCTGGCCACCCTCACCCGCGAACGCGCCGACGCCGTGCTGCGGCCCAAGGTCGACGC
Organism: Paractinoplanes ovalisporus; assembly: GCF_016834655.1. Taxonomy (GTDB): domain Bacteria; phylum Actinomycetota; class Actinomycetes; order Mycobacteriales; family Micromonosporaceae; genus Actinoplanes; species Actinoplanes ovalisporus. Next base: position 151,242 of record NZ_JAENHP010000016.1, on the reverse strand, counting down.
GGCCTGGCACCTGGACGAGCTGACCGGCGATCTGGCCGCGTTCGTGCTCTGCTCGTCCGCCTCCGGCCTGCTCGGCAACCCCGGCCAGGCCGCGTACGCCGCCGGCAACGCCTTCCTCGACGACCTCGCCCGCCGTCGCCACGCCGCCGGGAAACCGGCTCTGGCCCTGGCCTGGGGCCCGCTCGCCCTCGACGGGGGCATGCCCATCGGCCGTACGCGGATCCGGCCCATGACACCGTCCGAGGTGACCGCCGCCTTCGACGCCGCGCTGCGCTCGGACGAGCCGGTGCTCGCCCCCATCCACCTGGCCTCCCGTACGCCGGCGCCGGCCTCTTCGCCGCGCTCCTCCGCACCGCGCCCCGACCTGGGCGCCCTCACCGGCGACGAGTTGCAGACGGCCTTGGAGACCCTGGTCCGCGACGAGGTGGCGGCCGAGCTCGGCCACACCGACGCCGCGACCGTCGACGTGCGGGGCGCGTTCACCGACCAGGGCCTGGACTCGGTGAGCTCGATCCAGCTGCGGACCCGCCTGGTCGCCGCGACCGGGGTGACGATGCCCGCCACCGTGGTCTTCGACCACCCGACTCCGGCCGCCCTGGCCACCTGGATCGCCGCCGAGATCGGCCGTCCCGCCACCGCCGTTCCGCCCCCGGCGGAGCCTCCACGGTCGCTGACCGAGATGTTCCACGCGATCGCCGCCACCGACGCCCGGCTCGCCGTCAACCTGCTGATCAGCGCCTCCGCCCTGCCGATCGGCCCCCGAACCCCGGCGCCGTCGCTGCTGGCCGTGCGCGACGACGGCCGGAGCCGGCCCGCGTTCGTCGGCGTCCCGTCGTTCGGCCCGGCCGGAGCCGCCGAGTTCCAGGGCCTCGCGCGAGCCCTGGGCGGCGCGTCGGTGCTGGCCCTGCCCGGCTTCCAGTCCCGCGCCCACCTGCCCGGGACCCGCGACGACCTGTTCGACCTCCTGGCGGCCGCGTCCCGCTCGGCCGCCGGCGACCGCCCGCTGGTGCTGATCGGCCGTTCCAGCGGCGGCCTGCTGGCCCACGGAGTGGCCGCCCGCCTGGCCGAGACCGGCACTCCGGCCGCCGGGCTGATGCTGCTGGACACGTACGAGGTCGACCTGGGTTACGACGCCACCGAGTGGATCGCCGCCCTGGTCACCGAGGGCCTGGGCCGGCTGCGGGCCCACCTCGACCCGGCCGCCGAACAGACCACGCTGCTGGCGGCCGGCGCCTACCTGCGCCTGATGCACGGCTGGCGCCCCGGCCCCCTCACCACCCCGAGCCTGCTGGTCGCCGCCGCGTCCCCACGGGACACCATGCCGGCGGGGGAGTGGCGGGCAACCCGCTCGGCCCCGCACGAGCGCGTCGAGGTGCCCGGCGACCACTTCACCATGCTCGACCACCACCCCGAGGAGGTCGCTGCCGCGATCCGGGCGTTCCTCCGGGTCAGCCGCTGACGGGGAGGGGCCGGCGGGCCCGCTCCATGACCTCCTCGTCGGTGAGCGGGCTGCTCGGGTGGTGGCTGAGGCAGAGCGGGGTATCGATTTTCTGGGGCGCCTCGCCCTCCAGCGCCGCGTAGAACTCGCCGAAGGTGAGGCTGCCGATGTCCGGCACCTCGCCGCCCTTCACGCGGGCCATCTCCTGGGCCGCGGCGATCTGCGCCGGCACGGTCAGCCGGCCGAACAGGTGGGTCGCGGCGTTGCCGGAGACCCGGTTGTGCAGGCTCTTGGGCGCCTGGGTCGCGAAGAGCAGCCCGAGACCGTACTTGCGGGCCTGTGCCGCCAACGCCAGCGTGCTCTGGGTGCAGGCGGTCATCGCCCCGGACGGCGCGAAGTTCTGCGCCTCGTCCATGACCAGCAGCCCCAGCAACGGCCGATCGGTGGCGGGATGCTTCTTGATCCACGCGAACAGGCTCATCTGCAGCTGGTTGACGAAGCTCTGCCGCGCCTCGTCGTTCAGCCCGATCATGCTGATCACCGAGATCCGGGCCCGTTTGCCGGCCGACGGGGTGAGCAGGATCCCCGGATCGGCCGGTGTCCCGCCGCCGCCGAACATCGGGTCGTTGTCCATCGAAGCAGTGAGCGTCTGCCCGAGATCGGCCCCGATCCGGGTGGCGTCGGCGAGCTCGCTGACCCCCTCGGGCAGGTCGGCCAGCAGCTCGATCAGCCCGCGCAGGCTGCTTCCGCCCTGCCGGCCGTAGTGTTCGATCGCCTTGCGCAGCACGGCCAGCCCGAGGTGGGCCTTCTTCGTTCGGGCCAGCACGTTGGCGCGCGGGGCCAGCGCGGAGGCGGCTGCCTCGACCGCGGCGGCGAACTCGTCGGGGTCGTCGCGCACGCTCGCGAAGTCGGGCAACGGCTGGAAACTCAGTGGGCGGCCGGTCTCCCGGCGCGGCGTCCACACCACGACCTCGGTCGCGGCCAGATATTCCACCGCCCGGGAGTCGTCACCCGCGCGCCAGCGGTCCGGTGGTTCCGGCCAGGGGTCGCCGAGCCGCGCCAGATCGTTGTTCGGGTCGAGCACGATGGCCGAGACGCCGAGCAGCGCGCATTCCTCCACCAGGTGCCGGATCAGCACCGTCTTCCCGGAGCCCGAGGCCGCGAAGATCGCCGCGTGCTTGCGCAGCGCCTCCAGGTCGATGGTCACCGGCACGTGGTCGTCGCCGTGGGTCCGGCCGATCGGGAACCCCGCCACAGCCTCGGGCACAACTGGCGGCCGCGCCTCCGCCGGGGGCGAAGCCGGCACGGTCCACGAATCGACGTCGGCCAGGGCCTCCTTGAACAGCGTGATCTGCTCGGTCGGGCGGTACCGGATCAGCCAGGCGTGCAGTTCGGCCGGGTTCTCCATGCGCAGCCGGTGCAGGGCGTCGAGCACTCGCAGATCGGCCTCGTCGATGCCCAGCGTGACGCCGCCGTCCTCCCTCAACTGGGCGGTCTCCTCCTGGGTCTTGGCCGACTGGGACCACGGGCCGTTCCGAATGAGGAAGAGCTTCCGCTTGGCGACGTCGGCGCTCAGGCCGGCCGCCGTCCGGGCGCGGCGGATCCGGTGGAGTGCGGCCGTGCCGTGGTGGGTGTCGCTGATGGCCCGGAAACACCAGTGCACCTGGTCCTCCGAGCGGGGGTCCTCCTCGCTGCCGTCGGCGAAACCACGACGGAGGCGGGCATGCAGGTCGGCTTTGGCGCTCGGCGGGGGATCGACGCTGAACATCCGGCCCGCGTCGCCGCGCTCGACGATCCAGGCGTGCAGGCCGGCCGAGAGCAGAGCGGGAACGGTCTTGTCCTCGGTGTCATGCTCCAACGGTGAGGTCACGTCCGCCTCCCGCTTCAGCTCCTGGAAGCGGTCCTCCACCCGCAGCAGCGCCTCGTCGGACGCGGCCGGCGCCATCTTCTCGGCCGGTTGGACCGTCCAGTCCTCGGGGGACAGCTCGGCCAGGCTCCCGAGTTCCCGCACCTCGTTGTCGAGCAGGCAGGCGCGGATGTGGCGGTTGATGTCGACGAGCAGGCGGCGCGGCGTGTAGTTGACGGCCTCGGCGAAGACCCGAGGCTGGATCGGCCAGGTCGGGTAGGGCGGTGTGAAGCCCACCGACGTATAGCGTGCGGCGAACCGTTTCTCGATGATCTGGCGGGCCAGCTCCGGGCTCCGGATGCCGCCGAGGGCCAGGTTGCGCCGGAACCGGTCGGGGAACGAACTGATGGCCCGGCTCTCGATCAGATCCCAGGTGGTCGAGAGGGTAGCGGCGAGAGTGAGTGTGCGCCGGGTCGACTCGCGCAGTTCCATGAGGCCTCCGGCGAGGCCCGTCAGCGCGGCGGTCTGCTGCAGGACGACCAGTTCGCCCGACACCTTGGCGAGGTCGTCCTGCACGGCGGCCTGCGCGACCAGAGTGTCGAGCTGGTCCAGGGCGAAGACGGTGGGACCGGTCAACGCCAGCAACCAGGAGATGTCCCGGACGATCTCCTGTTGCGTCCGCGACTTCGAGCGGATGCCCCAGGCCCGGCGTTCGCCCGGGACGGCCTCCGGTTCGCATGCGAGGTAGGTGTCGGCGATGTCCTGGTGCTCCTCGTCGCCGGACGCCAGCAGGGTCAGGGCCCGCGCGGTGTCCCGGCATTGCAGGGCGAGGTGTGGTGCGTAGTCCCGCAGTCCGTCGATGAAGGCGTCCAGGGCCGGGCGCGTCAGTCCCGTCTGGCCCATCGCGGCGCGCCGCGCGTTGCGGGGCGCGCCGACTCGGGCCGACAACCGTCGCAGCAGAAGGCTCAGCTGGGTTTCCCCGTCGAAGGCCGGTCGCGCCAGCCCGTCGATCAGGAAGAGGAGCACCGCGTCCCAGAACTTGCGGCCGTCGAGCACACCGATCAGGAAGAAGTAGCCACCGCGCCGCTGGACCTGCTCCCGGACCCAGCCGAGCAGGTGGGTCTTGCCGGACCCGGCCGGACCCTGGAGGACCAGGCCGATCGGGCTGGCGTCGGCACTGGCCTCCGCCTCGGCGATGCCCTCCAGCACATCCTGGACGACGGTCGCATGCAGTCCGTCGACATGGAACGGCGAGCTGCGCCATACGTCGTCGGGCACCTGGGCCCAGCTGAACCGCAGCGCGGCCAGCGCGGCACGTTCCTCGTCGGTCATCGCAGTCCGATCGCCAATTTGTGCCTGTCCTCGCCGCCGATGCGGACGGCCGCCGCCTTCTCCTCGTCGCCGACGCGGTGCCGGTTCGCCTCGGTGTCCAGCCGCACGTCGGGCGCGTCGAGCATCTTCTCCAGCGCCCGGTCGAGCTCGGCCTTGGCGACGTCCGCCAGCAACGGCCGGATGACGGTGAGGCTCACCCAGTCACCCTCGCCACCGGCCACCTCGGCATAGGCGGCCCGCACCCGCTCGTCCAGGCTCCGATTGTCCGGCGCCGGCACGCTGCTCTTCGCGTGCAGACTCAACAGCGCCGCCCACAGCACCTTCTCGCGGAAGGTGCGCTTCTCGGTGATGTCGCCTTCCTCGTCGGTCACCAGCGGCTCCCGCAGCACCTTGGTGCCCGCCGCCGAGAGCCGGTGCCGATAGGGGCGCTGCTGAGTGTTCGTGATGACGTAACCGGTGCCGTTGAGCCTCGCGTACAGCGCCCCCGTCAGCCGGAACCCGTACCGGTGGTCGAGTTCGGTGTTGGAGATCTCCCGGTCCTCGTCGCGGAGCAACAGCAGGATCGCGTATTCCGAGGGGGTCAGGTCGCCCGACATCAAAGGTCCTTTCACAGCGGAGTCATAACGGGAAGGAATCGGGGCCGAGCAACTCCGACCCGTCAGCGTTCAGGCCGAAGGCCCGCAGGCGCGCCGTCCATTCGGGCGGCGTGTTCATCGCGGTGTGCAGCGCCAGAAAACGGTCGGCCGCGCCCTCGGTGCCGGCGTCCAGTTCGGCGGCGAGGCCGTTCATGTCGCGCAGCTCGAACAGCAGAGCCGACAGCTGCAGCGCGGCCTCGGGTTTGCCCTCGTCCACGGCGGCGCTCAACTCGCGGCGTTCCACCTCGGCCGCCGCCGCCCGGGCCCCCGCCGAGCGCACCCGCGACAGACGCCGCGAAGCCGTGCGATCACCCTTGCCGGCCCGTTCGCGCAGCAGATCGACCTCGCCCCACGCGACATAGAGGTCGGCCAGGGCCTCGGCCGCCACGACCTGTCCCTGATCGGCTCGTTCGCGGACCTCGGCCACGCAGCCGCGCTCGACGAGGCGTTCCACGAGGCGCTCGGTCGCGATCACGTCGCCCTGTTCCTCGCGGCGCCGGAGGTCGTCGCTGCGGCCGCCGTCGACCAAAATCTCGGCGATGCGGTCGCGGGCGGCCCGGTCGCCGGCGTCGGCCGCCGGACGCAGCTGCTCGACCCGGTCCCACAGCTCCTGGATGTGGAAGAGCCGGCGGCCGGTCTCACGGTCACGGGGGTCGGCGTCGAGCCGGTGGCGCAGCGCCTCGAGGGCCGGTTCGAACCGGCCCTGCCGGATCAGCAGGTCGGCCAGTTCGGTCGCGGCCCGCGGGTCGTCGTGTTCGGTGGCCAGGCGGCGCAGCGCGGGCAGGGCATAGCAGTAGCGCATCCGGGCCGTCGCGGCGTCGGCGAGGCGGCGCAGGTCGGACGGGCGGTCCACCCCCTCCACGAAGGCCCGCCAGGTCTCGTCCGGCACCGGTGCCGTGCGCCGGATCTGCCGCAGGTGCTGGGCGAGGTAGTCGGCGACGACGTATCCGGCCAGGCTGCCGGGTTTCCCGTCGTCGACCGGGGACAGCGCCGAGACGTCGCCGTGCAGGGGCCGGGTGGCGTGCGGCTTCGCCTCCTCGATCCACATCGGGGCCGGGAGCACCCGTTGGGCCGGCCGCAGATAGCCGAACATCGCGCGCGCCAGCAGCTCCTCGCCCAGCGGCGCGTGCACCCCGAGGCGGTGGCTGTCGGCGGCGGCGGTGATGATCGCTTTCGCGTACGGGTTGGCCGGTTGCTCCCAAGCCATGATCAGAGCCGGGCCCCCGGCGAGGGCCTGTGTCAGCCCGGCATCGCGGGTGTCCAGGGCCTGCCGGATCCGGCTGTCGCTCTCGGCAACACCCCGCGCCTGGTTCAGCTCGGCCGGTGTCAGCACGTCGGGGACGCTGATCTGGACCGCCCGTTTCATCAGCCGCCGGATGTCCTCCGACGCCGACGTCAGGGTCCCGAGCTGGTTGGGCCACACCGTGCCGACCACGACGTTGCCGTGCCGCACCAGGGTGTGCACACATTCGGCGGTCAGCGGCGCGCGGCCGCCGAGGTATTGCTGCAGTTCGTCCAGCCAGAAGACGGTGCGGCCGGGCGGATCGTTCTTGAGGTCGAGCAGGTATTCGGCGTGCGGCGGCTGGATCAGCCACCAGTCCGGATACATCGTGCGCACCGCTTCGTACAGCGATCGCGTCTTGCCGGTCGAGGAGGAACCGAGCATGACCACGAATGGCCCGCGATCGGCATTAGGGGTGAGCGCGACGCGGAGTTTGAAGTCAAAATCGCGTTCCACGTACGTCGGCAGGTCGTCGGCCGCGTCGGGAGCCGTGATCGCGTTGTGGATGCCCAGGTCGCGCGGGATGGCCTCGTCGACGCGCTGCCGATCCGCCGGCGGGGCGCCCCCGATCGACCCGGACGCCCCGATGCGGGTCAGCAAATCGTCACCCCACGATCGCCTTCAAGATTACGCGCCGGCGGCCGCCCGGAATTGCGCGGAAAGGAGCCGGAATTCGATCTTCCGAAGCGGCCAACCGGACCTTACCGCACGCCTTGACATGATCACCAGAAGCCCGTATTGCCCGTTCTTCGGGGCCGGTATTACGGCGTCAATTCCGAGCCGGAATGTAATCCACCGAACGGTCGGTGAATGGTGAGGGCATTCATCCGATCATCCACCGTTGTTCGAATCCAGGGCGTCAACCGGTGAAGCGCCCGATCAGCAGGGCCAGCCGCTCCTCGTGGCCCCCGGCGGACAGACGGCCGCCCCGGGGTCAGTGTCACCAGACCGTGCCGGGCGGCCCGGAACACCTCCGTCCGGAGGAGGTGGCCGCCGTCATCCGGAGGCTCCGGCTGGGCGAGTGATGGCCGGGTGACGGGCGAGGGCGAGGATCGATGTCGTGGCCGAGATTCCCCGAACCGGGATTTGCGTGATCCGTACCGAGACCCGGCCCGGCCAGTTGCTGATCACCGTCAGCACCAACGCCGACATCAGCGACCGGTCGGGGGACGACTGGGTCCGGCGGACTGTCGATGTCACCGACGTCGTGGACGAGGTGCTGAGATTTCTGTGCGAGGTGCGAGGTACGAGGTGACGGATCAGCAGCGCAAGTGACGCGGTGGTGACGGACCGCACCTATAGTCGGCGTCGTTGTTTGCGCAGGGGGGTGCCATGGCCGCGAACTGGATGGAAGCGCTGAGCCCGGCCCAGGCCGGCAGCGAACGGATTGTTCTGCGGATGCTCGGCGGGCCGGTCGTCGCCGCCGGCTCCCGCCTCATCGAGATCCCCGAGGTCAGCAAGCGGGTTCTGACGTTTGTGACGCTCCATCACGGCCCGGTCGAGCGAAGATCCGCGGCGGGTGCGCTCTGGCCGGGGAGTCCGGAGAGCCGCGCCGCGGCCAGCCTGCGGTCGGCCTTGTGGCGGCTGCGGGCGACCGGGCTTCCGCTGCTGCGCGTCGGGAGAACGTCGATCGCCATCGACGAGCGGGTATCGGTCGACGTGCACCTGCTCGATGACTGGGCGACGCGGCTGATAACCGGATGTCCGTCGCCGGCCGACCTGACTGTCCGGCCGGCGATGGCCGAAGCCTTCGATCTTCTGCCGGGCTGGTACGACGACTGGGCACTGCTGGAACGCGAGCGGCTGCGACAGCGGATGCTGCATGCGGTCGAGGTGCTGGGACGCGTTCTCGTACGGTCCGGCCGCTGCGCCGACGCGGTCGATGCCGTCATGGTCGCGCTTGCCGCGGATCCGCTGCGGGAGAGTACTCAGCGGGTGCTGCTCGAAGCCCACGTCGCCGGAGGCAATCTGGCCGAGGCACGTCGGTGTCTGGAGGCGTACCGGCGGCTCGTGCGCCGCGAGCTGGGTGTTACGCCGAGCAAGGACCTGGCCGTGCTGGTCGGCCTGGTCCCGACGGCGGTGGGGTGACGACGGCCGCGCCCGCCCGATGCTCGGACGGGCGCGACCGCGCGTCTCAGGGATAGAGACGCTGGTAGGTCTTCCAGACATTCAGCTCGTATCCGGCCTCGTTCGGATTGTTGCGACGGGCGACCGCCCGGACAACCTGCTCCGTGGTGGGCTGCGGGGTCTTGGCCAGTTCGTCGGCGACCCGGTTGTGGACGGTGGGGACGGCCAGAGCCTGTCCATGATCCGACGTGGCGACCGCCTCGATCCGGGCCGCGACATCGCCCGGCATGGCCCGCACCGCGCGGCGTGCCCAGCCGGCCGCGTTCTCACCCCACTTGGACGGGCTGTTGACATAGGACGTGAGGCTCCCCGAGCCCAGTCCCAGACGGTCGTACTCGGGAATGCCGGCCACCGAGGCCACCACCGATCGCTGCCGGGCCGCGTCAGCCGCTGCCTTCTGCTCCCGGGCCGGCTTCTTCTCCGCGACGGCGCCGGCCCGGGCCGCCCGCCCGGCCGCGTTCCTCTCGGCGCGAGCGACGCTCAGGGTCTCCCGGAGAATCTCCGCCCGGAACATCGTACGCACGTCGTCGTGGCTGAGGCCGGTTGCGTTCACGGCCGGTCCGTGAGCAGCTATGAAGGCGTCCGGGGTGACGCCGTCGGACGATGCGACGGCGACCGCGTCGAGCAGTTCCTTGACTGCAGTCACCCGGGCGTCCGCGGCGTTGAGCTCCTTGAGCGTCAGTGGCGGTTGTGCCTGGTCCCTGAGCGCCTTGTGCCGGCGGAGGACGGTGATCGCATACGGTATCGTGGCCTGCTCGACGGTGGCCATGCTGGCCGGCACTGCGGCAACCGTGTCCAGCTCAGATTCCCGGGGCATCGGTTGGCGGCCGCCTCGGTTGGTCTCCCAGACGCCGATGGACCGGACGATGCGGGTGGTCAGCTCCTGGGCCGACGGGGGCGCGTCCTCGGCCTCCCACGTCTCAGAGGTCTGCTCAGCGTGCGTCGCCGGCAGGAGCTCCCGTAACCGTGCGGCCGGGATGTCGCAGTGTTCCTCCGTCACCGGGGTCACCGTCAGCCTGGGCCCGGCGTGGCGGGCGAACGCCTCGCCGCCGGCCGCGGTCCGCGAGGAGCGGTGGGGAGAGCCTGGGCGATAGAAGACCCGCACGCGCAGCGACGGGTTCGCCGTCAGCCATTCCACCCACGGTTCCACCCGCTTGCCGTAGGTCGTGTCGAAGGCCCACACCTCGGTCAGCTTCAGCAGAGCGCCATTGTGCCGGCGGTGGTCGGCCGCCAGCGGATCGAGAAAGTCGTACGCCCGGGAGTGCCCCGCTACCACCAGGGATGCCGCGCCGGGCGCGGCCGAGCCGCGCACCCGGCCGACCTGGGCCATGACCTCGCCGATCAGCGCATCGAAGCGGGCGGGGGCGGCCAAGGCGTGCCACAGCTCGTGCCCGCGTCCGAAGACGTCCTCACCGCCGGGCCGACGCCAGTCGAGCAGCGGCACCACCAGGACCATCGGCCGGCCGGACGCCGCGACGATCGGCCCGAGCGCGAACGGCTGGTCGGTGACGAACCCGGCCGGCACGTTTCTGGGTCGTGGGCAGCCGTCCAGCAGACCATGGGCGAACAGCAGTATCTCGACGTCCGGTGCCGTGAGAGCGGCCGGCGGGCAGTAGACCGCCACCGGCAGCCCGTACCCGTCGGGCACGAAGGTCCAGAGCCGCCCACCGGCGTGTTCGGCCGTCTTCTCGGTCGGGGCAACGGTGCCGACGGGCGTTGCGGGCCGGGCCGTCAGGCACGGGTGGCCGCGGGGCGGCACGTAATTGACACCGCGGGCCAGCGCCTCACCCACCCCGCCGATCCGCGCGTCGAAGTGCATCATGTCGCCGCTGCCGTCGGCGCTCGGCCCGAAGTCGACCGCGCCCCAGGCCAGGCACGCCCGGTCGCGCAGGGCGACGACGAGGTCGCGGGGAAGCTTGAGGAAGCCGTTCTCGGGACGCCGCCCATGGCTGAAGTCGTTGGCGACGAGACGCTCGCGATCCCGGCGGATCTGCGAGCGCCACCGCTCGACGGCTGCGTCCGGGGTCTCTCCCGGTTGGGTCAGTCCCGGCCTGAGCGCCGCGCGCAATGCCGCTGGATCGTCGGCCAGCCGAAGATAGGTGACCAGCTCCGCGCTGAGCCGGTGCAACTCGTCCCAGATGTCGCCGGTAGGCCGGCCGGACTCGCCGAGCGCGGCAAAGTAGGCGGTCACGGTCCGCGCGGTCAGCCGGGTGCCGGAGACCAGGTTCGCCGCGTTCTTCAGGGCTGTCCAGGAGGTATCGTGGTTGATCCAGGGATTGGCAAGATAGCCGATATCGATGGCCAGCCCGAACGTATGTACGCTGCCGCTGGTGGCCTGACCCGGACGAGCGCCCCCGTGCGGCTCGGTGATCCCGAGGGCGGCGCCGAGCGCGGCTGGGGTCTTGCCCTGATAAGCCGGGAGAGACAGCAGATACCGCTCGGCCTCCCGCAGACGCCGGACCAGCAGCAGGTGCAGGCCGGCGCCGCCCACGGTGCGCCGGCCGAACACCGACGGGTCGGCCATCGCGTCGAACCAGCTCGCCGCGGTGAGACCGTCGGTGAAGGCCCCCGCTTTGAGGTTCCGGAGGCGCTGCAGCGCCCGGGCGTTGCCCCGGTCGGCACCGCGGAAGCCGGTGCCGGCCCGGATGACCAGGCCGAGGCTGTCCAGGGTCGACTCGCCCGCGCGGCCGTCGTGCTCACGGGGATCGCGGTAGCACTTGATCTGGAACTGGTGCACGCTCTCGACCAGCACAGCGTCGGCGTCGCCGCGTACGGCAGCCGCTACGACCGCCTCATCCACGTATTCGCGCAGGCGGGCCCTCAGGTCGTCGGGGCCGACACCCGAGACGGCCGGGTGCATGCGGCGCGTCCACGCCACCGCCTCAGCCGATTGCCGCGCGGAGAGCAGTGGGCGGGCGAGGGCCGAGCGTTCGGCCGCGGCGAACGGGGGCACGGCCGCAGCCGTGTCCACCGGTGCCGGGGCGGGCGGGCCGGCCTCGTCATCTCCGAAGGCATGTTCCAGCACCGTGGCGGGCTCCACGGCCTGCGGCTCGGTGACCGTGGTGGGTCGCCGCGGCCGGAGGAGCAGTTGGCCGGGCGGCAGCCCGTCGTTGGACCGGCCTGGCCCGGCCTCGCCGGGGCCGAGTGTCCGGCACCGGCCACTGCCGGCGCCGAGGCGCACTTCGAGCAACACGTCTCCGGCCCGCGGCGGCCGCCGGACCGGAAGGCCAGGCCTGGCCAGCACCTCGAACCGGTCGTCGATCCAACGGGCCAGTCGGCCACCAGGCCGGTAGAGGTACTCCCGGTAGGCGGTGGCGGGCGCGGCTGCGAGCAGGACGACGGCATCCTCGGCTTCCATGGCGGAACTCCCTTTCGGCGTTACCGGCGGATGACCGTGACCACCACGCGGCCCCGGTCGGCGGTGACAACCCGGACATTGGTGCTTCCGGCCCGGGCGATCTCGGCCTCGACCACGGAGGGCGGTACACCCCGGGGATCGAGGCCGGCGAGGGCCCGGGAGAGCACTCGGTCGTAGGCAGGATGGCCGGGTCCGATGCCCAGCCGCAGCAATCGTTGACCGACCCGGGTGCGTAGCCGGGCCCGGACCGGCGGTGTATCCGGGGCCATGCGTTCCAGGGCGTGCTCGGTATACCAGCGCCCGTTGATCCGGACGCCGCCCTCCGGCGGCAGGTCCCAGACCGGGTCGGTGAGAGCCCCGGCCGACCGGCTGGATCCGGCCGGTGGCCGCACGGCCGACAGCACACGCCCCAAACCCCAGACGACGGTCAGCGCGAGGAGAAACTCACCGGCGGCACCAAGTTCGGACACGTCGTCGGCGGTGAACATCTCCCGCCCGCGCCCGAGTTGCCAGCCCCGTTCGAACGCAAAGTGCATCGGATCGACGTCGCGGACCAGCCGGTAGAGGCCGAGTTCGAGCTGAATGGTGGCCGGATGGGCAAAGACGTAGTTGGCGACGATGCGGCGGCGAGTCTCGTAAGCGGCATAGCGCTGGGCGTCGCCACCGAACCAGCGGTTGGCTTCGCCGCGCTCGTCGGCGGTCAGGCGTGCGGGGTCGACCGGCCCCCGCATGCGCAGGGAGGCTGGTGTCCGTAGGTCCGTGAACGCCTCGACGTAGCCGCGCTCGAGGGCGGACAACGGATGTGCCCAGTCCGGGCGGGCCTGAGCACGCCAGTGGTCGGCTACGTCCCCGGGTTTGCCGATCTCGCGAATCATCACCACGACGTCCCGATGGCGTGGCGTGGCAGGCGGCTCTTCCTCGGAGGTCCGAGGTGCCGTCACGAAACGGACGGTGTCCGCGATCAAGGCGTCGACGTTGAGGTAGCCCCGCCCGAGCCGTCGCCCGCGGTCGGCTGTCGGCGGCGGATCGCAGCTCCCTAGAACCAGGGCGCGGATGTCGTCGGCGGTGAGGCGGGCACCGCCGAGCTGGTAGCAGAGCGCCACCGCGCCGGCCACGTGCGGCGCGGCGAAGCTGGTCCCGTTCCCCCGCACCAGAAGGCCCGTGCTGCCGGTGGCTCCGGCCGGCGCCGACCGGGCCGCCAGCACGCCCACGCCCGGGCCGACCAGATCCGGCTTGCTACGACCGTCCCGGCACGGCCCCGCGCTGGTGAAACCGGCCGGGGGCCGACCAGGCCGGAAACCGTCGTAGGCGCCGACCACCAGGGGTAAGTGGCTGGTGGCGATCGAGCCGAGCGTAGTGCGCCGGCGTGCGTCCCGTGCGCTGAACCGGGCCTGGCAGCTGGGGCAGGAGTCGTCGCGTTCGATGAAAGCGTGGAACCGCCCGTGGGTGACGCGGCGGCCCTCCAGGGTGACGGTCCATTCGCCGGCTTGGCCTGGTGTGCTGAGATAGGCCTCGATGTGATGGTCGCCGTTGTTGCTGTCGCACGCGCGGTGGTAGAGCCGTCCGGCCATCTGCCCGTCGGCCAGCAGCTCGGCCTGCTCACCGAGCCGCACCGCCCGGGCCGTGATGTGACCGGGCGGGTCGATCCGAACCGCGAACTCGTCCCGGCCGTCGTACCAGATCTCCAGCTCGGTGGGCGTCACGTCGGTCGGATCCACCACGAACGTGAGTGTCCTCCGCTCGCCCTGTCGCAGGACTCCGCACGAGTGGGCCCGCCATCGGTAGTAGTTGCCGCCGCTGTCCACCACGAAGGTCCCCTGGCGGGCGCCGAGCAGCTGGTCGAACGCCTGCTCCACCAGCGTGGTTCCGTCCTTGGGCCCGCAGATGCGCCCGGCGCTGATGTTCACCACACAGGGTTTCGCGCCGGCCGTGCGGGTCGCGAAATCGACTGCTTCCAGCAGCCGCACCGAGTCGCCGAAGCTGCCCACCCCACCGGTGCGCCGGTCGGCGAGATGCACGAAAACCAGATCAGCCTCCGAGGCCAAGCCCGCCGGCCCACCGGCCCGGCCGTTACCGGCCGCTATGTCCAGCACTCGGGTCCCGTGTGCCCCTCGGCCGCGCGGGTCAGCGACGGCCGGGTGATAGCCGAGAGCCTTGTACGGATCGGGGTCATGCAACGCACTGTCGATCGCCTCGCGATCGTGTTCGACCCCATAGCCGTACGATGAGACCGGACCGCCGGAGGCCTGGTCGCGTTGGTCCCAGAACGACAGCAGCCGGGTGTCGCCGCTTGCGGTCCGGAAAGCCGCGCAGTCGAAGTCGAGCCCGAAGTCGACCGCGGCCACCACCACGCCGGCCCCTGTCGGCGCGAGCGACGGTCCACGCCGCTCGTCGCCGGGAAGTCGCCGGGGCTCAGCCGGCGGTTCGTCGGTTTCTCGCCAGCCGGGGCTCACGCCCCGCGCGGCCTTGAGGCTGAGCACTTCGGGCCGCGCCCGCACAGTGATCACATCGGCCGCAGGAATCCGGCAAGTAGCGATAGTTCCGAACCGGGACACGATCCGTACGCCGGGCACGTCCATCCCGGGCCGGACGAGCCGGATGATCGCCTCGATCATCCGGTCGTCGCCGGCCCGCAGCTCCTCCCAGAGCGCCGGATCCACCGCGCACCGACTCAGCTGTCGTTCTGTTCGCCGGTTGCCGTAGCCGTCAGGGTGGGTGCCGACGGCGGGGAGTACGGTTCGGACGACGCGGACGGCTGTTCGCCCGGGCCGTTCGGCGTCTGGGTGGTGGCGGGCGCCACCCTGATCGCGACGCTTCCCTGCACACCGGCCGCAACCGCGCTCACCACCGCGACTCCGCGGCCGACCGCCTGCAACGTGCCGTTCGGGGTCACCGTGACGATCTTGTTGTCCGACGAACTCCAGCTGACGTTCACGCCGGGCACCAGACGGCCGTCGCGATCGGCCGCAGTGGCCACCACGGTGCCACCGTCGCCGACGGTCAGCGCGGTTGGCGCGAAAACGGCGATCGACCGGATCGCGGCAGCGGACTCCACTCGGATCGATGCGCTCTCCTGCACGTCGCCACTGCTTGCCGTCACCGTGACCAGGCCGGCGGCCAGAGCCGTGAACGACGCGGTATCGCCGTCGAAGGCGAGGATCGAAGGATTCGAGGACTTCCAGGCAATCGTCACGTCGGTGAGCGTCCGGCCGTCGCGGTCCAGGGCTTTGGCCAGCAGTGTGCCCTTCTCATCGACGTCGAGCAGGGTGGGCACGGTCAGCTCGATCGAACGGACGGTCTTGTCCGGGTTGGTGAGCTTGCCGATCAGGAAGATGCCACCGATCAGGGCACCGCTGATGAACGCCGGGTGCAGGGCCACCGCCTCGATACCTTTGCGGCTCTTGTCCGGAGGCAGAACGGCAAGCGGCGCCCAACGGATGGCCGCCCGCACGAACGGGTGGTCCTTGAGGTTGTCCTGATAGGTGTCGAGGGCCTGGCCGACAGCGCCGGTGGCCAACGCCGAGTACATCGACCGGCTGGCCCGCTGGTTGGCCTGCTGCAGCTGGCGCTGCAGGGAGTCCTGAGCCACCTTGGCGTCCAGGTCCACGGCGCGAACCGCGTTCAACGTGGCCGGCGCCGGGCGTGGTGCCGGAGCTCCGGCTGATGTCCGGCGCGGGCGCGGCACGGGCCGGACCACCGGTCCCCGGCGCTGCCTCAGCTGACGCTGACGTGCCACCATGATGCGGCGCTGACGTTCGCGATCGGCCCGCGATCGGGAGGCCTCTTCGTACGCCTCGTACGCCTCACCCTCGCCCTCGTAGGCTTCGCCCTCGAAAGCTTCGCCTTCGTAAGCCTCGCCCTCATAGGCCTCGGCCTCGAGGCTGTCGTAAGTCGCCTCGCTCATCGGTCCTCTTCCTTCTCGCTCGGGCGGTCGTGCATACGCGCCACGGCCGGTTGGATCAACTCGTCGAACAACTCGCGGTCGGGCCGCACCCAGCCGGTGCAGCCGTGCCCGGCGCAGACCGCGCAGCCGGGCTGCAGACCCCAGCACCGACAGGCTCCGAGTGCGGCGGCGAGCAACATGTTGGTGTCGACCTCGACCTCGACCTCGGGGTCGGGGTAGGGCGTCGGCTCGACCGGTACGGTGATGGTCGGTCCGGCGACGCGGTCGTCCGGTTCGTCGTTCTCGGTGAAGAAGATGGCCGGGTCCGGTTCCGGCACGTCGCCGAAGCGGGCCATCACCTGCACCAGCAGCCGCTGAGCGAAACCGGTGGGATCGGGCCGTACCCGGTCGAGAAGCGCCTGCACGTCATCGAGCTCGGTTGCGTTCATCAATACGCCTCTTGCCACTCGGCGGCCTCGGCGAGCTCCAGATCGTCGGCCCCGATCAGGTCGCCGTAGAGCGTCGCGGCAGGTGCGCCGTACCCGGCGGCCTCGGCCGAATCCGCGTCATGCTCGAAATACATCAGCGCATCGGCATCCGCTGCGGCCTCGCCGAACAGGCGGCTCATCTCGCTCAGGAGCTTGGCGTTCGGAATGCCGCTGACCGCTGTCTGGCCGAGCTGGCCCAGTGCGGTGGCGAGCAGGCTCCGCATCACATCCTGCTGCTTGCTGAGGATCAGGGCCTGCTTGGCCGCGTCCGACCCGGCGGCTACCGCGGCAGTCCGGGGGGAGGACGGCGCAACCGCGGGCGCGGCGACCGGTGGCCGGGGGCCACCGCCGGTCAGGGCTCCCGCCGCGAGACCACCCAGCCGGCCGCCGAGCGCGCTGCCGACAGGACCGCCGTAGAGGCCACCGACCAGTTTGCCGGCCGCGGGCAGAGCGGTCCCGGCGACTGCTTTGAACGTGGGGTCGTTCAGCACCTGACCGGCGCCCTTGGAGAGCTGGCCCAGTACCGATCCGAAGTTGAACGCCTCGGCCGGGCTGAGGGAGTCCATCATCGAGGTGACGGCGGTTCTCATCTCCTGGTCGTCGGCGTCGGCGTACTCGTCTCGCAGCGCCGACCGTAAACCGTCCGCGAGATCCTGCAGCTCCGGGTCCGTCCACCATGCAGGTGGCATCACGGTCGAGTAAGTGTCGCGACGTTCCATGGTTCGCCTCCTCGGGCAGAACCGTAGGAGCGGTCCGTCACTGCGTCGTCACCACGCTTGTGGGCGCGGGACGTCCCGGTCAGCCGGTGAAGCGGCGGATCAGCAGGGCCAGCCGCTCCTCGTGGCCCTCGGCGGGCAGACGGCCGCCCCGGGTGAGGGTCACCAGGCCGTGCAGGCCGGCCCAGAACACCTCCGTACGGGCACCGAGGTCGTCGTCACCGGCGAACGGGCGTACGGCCTCGCGCAGTTCGGCGAAGCCCTCCTGCAGCGCGGGCGGCGTCTCGTCGCTGGCGAACGTGAGGTCGACCTTGCTGGTGAACATGGCCTCGTAGACGACGGGCCGGGTCTCGGCGAACCTCGCGTATGCCGCGGCGGCCCCGGCCAGCGCGGCGCGGGGGTCGGCGGCCGAGGCGCGGGCCGCTCGCAGTTCGGCGGCCAGCTCGGCGAAGCCGTCGAGGGCGACCGCGGCCATGATGGCGTCCTTGCCCTTGAAGTGGCTGTAGAGCACGGGCTGGCTGTATTCGATCCGCTCGGCCAGCCGCCGCGTGGTGACGGCCTCCCACCCCTCGGACTCGGCGAGTTCCCGGGCGGCGTCGACGATCAGCCGCTCCCGCTCCTGACGTTCCCGCTCCCGGCGCTCCCGAATCGACATGACAGGAATCCTAGCGCCACTAGCGCCCCTGTCGATGCCTTGTTAGTGTTGCTCGTAGTTCTAGCACTGCTAGCAAGGAGTCGAGATGCTCACCTTCTTCGCGTACGGGCTCGCCATCGTCCTCAACCTGTTCATCGTCTTCATCGGCGCGCGGTTCCTGCTGGCGCCCCAGGCGGCCGCGGCCGGATACGGCGTCCCGGAGCAGCACACCCCCTACCTGACGGTGAAGGGCGTCCGCGACCTCACGTACGGTCTGGTCGGCCTGGCCCTGCTCGCCTTCGCGGGCGCGCCGGCCGAGGCCTGGTTCATGCTCGTGGTCGCCGTGGCGCCGTTCGGTGACACGCTGATCGTGCTGCGCAACGGCGGTTCCAAGGCCACCGCGTACGGCGTCCACTTCGCCACCGCCATCACCGTCCTGATCAGTGCCGCTCTGCTGTTCGCGCTCTGACGGGTGGGCGACAGGCTTTGCGCGGCGACGGTGCCACTGTGGACCGGATGGAGCTACGGACCAGATTCACCGAGGAATACGGACTCTCCACGCCGATCGCCCAGGCCGGAATGGCCTTCGTCGCCATGACACCGGAACTGCCGGTCGCGGTCAGCAACGCCGGTGCCCTCGGGGCGCTCGGGGTCGGCCTGCTGCCGGCGCCGGTGCTCGCGCAGGTCGTCGACGGGATCCGGGCCGGCACCGACCGGCCGTTCCACGTCAACTTCATCACCGGGTTCACCACGGACGACCAGATCGACGTGGTCTGCACCGACCCCGTACCGGCCGTGTCGTTCTACTGGGGGCATCCGCCGCGAGCCTGGATCGACCGGCTGCACACGGCCGGGGTGCGGGTTTTCGAGCAGGTCGGATCGGTCGAGGCGGCCAAGCGGGCGGCCGGCGACGGCGTCGACGTGGTGGTCGCCCAGGGCCTGGAGGCAGGCGGGCACAACTTCGCCACGCTGCCGACGTTCGCGCTTGTACCGCTCGTGGTCGACGCCGTCGCCCCGGCGCTGGTGCTCGCGGCCGGCGGCATCGCGGACGGGCGGGGGCTGGCGGCGGCGTTGATGCTGGGCGCGGACGGGGCCTGGATCGGCGCCCGCCTGGTGGCCACCGACGAGTCCGCGGCCCACGACGGTTACAAGGAGCGTCTGATCACGGCAACGGCGACCGAGACCGTACGGACATCGCAGTTCGGCCCCGAGACACCCGACTTCAATCCGATGCGGGTGCTACGTAACCGGGCCCTCGACCACCCGGCCGGCGCCGAGCGACCGGTGATCGGCCGCACCGTGCTGGGCGGTCAGGAGATCGAAGTCCCGCGGTTCCCCAACCTCGTGCCGACGCGCGCCACCACGGGCGACCTGGAGGAGATGCCGCTGCTGGCCGGGCAGGGCGTCGGTCTGGTCGACGCGGTGAAGAGCGCGGCCTCGGTGATCGCCGACATCACCGCCCAGGCGGCCGAGATGCTAGGGCGCTATCAGGGGGCCCACGGGGCGTCGAACGACCACGTCACATCGGGGGCATAGCTGGCGACGTTCTCCCACGTGCCGGCCCCGCCCGGAGTGGCCAGCCACAGCTCGCTCGCGTAGTGACGCAGGTAGGCGCCGGGGAAGTTCCACGACGCCAGGCGTACGCCGCCCGGGGCGGTTCGCGGGCACCAGGTCGCATCGGCTCGCATCAGGGACGTGCCGTCGTCGGCCGAGATGCGTACGCGGGAATTCTGGTGTCGCAGGTAGTGGCCGGGATAGTTGCGCGACTGCAGGCTGTAGCAACCGCCGGCCAGGCCCGGGACCACCTGCCAGGTCGCGTCCTGCTTGAGCAGCGCGCTGCTGCCGCCGTCGACGTGCTCGGTGTAACCCAGGCCGCCCTGATGACGTACGTAGCGGTCGGTGTAGCCGTTGGTGGTCACGCGCAGCGAGCGGAAACCGGTCGGCAGGGTGGTCGCGGCGCCGTCGTCACCCGCCGCTCCGGGCACCGAGGCGAGCGCGGAGGCCCAGCCGGCGGCCATCCGGTCGTACCCTTCGCGGTTCGGGTGCACGCCGTCGGCCAGCTGCGCGGTGGTCAGGGCGGCGTGCAGGTCGACGAAGTGCACCTTGAAGCCCTTGCCGCGCACGATGCCGGGCAGGGTGGCGTTGAAGGCGTTGGCGGCGGACTCGCGGGCCGGGTCGCTGAACGGCACGATCGACGCGACGAAGACGTCGGCGCCGGGTGCGGCGGCCCGGATCTTGTCGATCAGCCCCGACAGGCGGGCGGGCGCGTTGGGCAGGTCGTAGTTCTGCACGATGTCGTTCGTGCCGAGGTGTACCAGCACGCTGCGCGGCGCGGTGGCGGTCACCCAGCCGGTGGCCTGCGCGTCCACCTGGTCGATCCGCCAGCCCGAGTGGCCCTCGTGTTCCCGGTCGGGCAGATCAGCCGGGCCGTTGGACTGCGAGCCGACGAAGTCGACCAGGTGGCCGGCGCCGATGAGCGTGCGCCACAGGTTGATCCGGTAACCGCCGGGCACGTTGAACCCGTCGGTGATCGAGTCGCCGAGGGGCAGGATCCGGGTGCCGCCGGTGACCGCGGCCTGCGCCGGCGCGGCCAGGCTGGTCGCCAGGATCAGGACAAGGGCCAGAAACGAGACACGCCACGCGGAAACACGCATCGGAACCTCCCGGCCCGTACGTTACGTGTTCGTTCCATCAATGTAAATGTGTCAATCTGTTGGGCCGTGTTCGAACTGTGAAGGCCGTCTCTCAGTGGAAGGCGAGCCCTCCGTCGATGACGAAGTCGGCGCCGGTGATGTTGGCGGCCCGGTCGCCGGCCAGGTACACCACGAGATCGGCGACCTCCTCGGGACGGGTGAACCGCCCGGTGACGGACTGGCTCGCGGCCTGGTCGGCGATCGCCTTCGGATCCCCTCCGGTGGCACCGGCGACCGCGGCCGCCACCCCGCCGCCGCCCAGCCACAGGGCGGTGGCGACCGGGCCGGGGCTGACCGTGTTCACCCGGATCCCGGCCGGCCCGTACTCCTTGGCCAGCGACTTGCAGAAGCTGGTGAGAGCGGCCTTGGCGGCGCTGTAGTCGATCACCAACGGGTCCGGCAGCACCGCGTTGACCGAGCTGACCGTCACGACGCTGCCGGCCCTGCGCTCGAGCATCCGGGGGAGTGCCGCGCGCGTCATGCGTACGGCGGAAAGGAGGTTGATCCCCAGCGTCGCCTCCCAGTCGGCATCGGTCACCGACAGGAACCCGCCGGTGCGGGGCCGGACCGCGCCCACGTTGTTGACCAGCACGTCCACGCCCGGCAGCCCGGAGACGACCGCCGCCGGCGCCTCGGGATCGGTCAGATCGGCCAGCACCGAGACCACGCGGCCGGTCTCCTCCAGGGCCTTCAGCTCGGGCGATCCCCCCTTGGAGACCGCCGTCACCGACGCGCCCGCGGCGGCCAGCGCGGCCGTGACGGCCAGGCCGATGCCGCGGCTCGCGCCGGTGACGATCACCTGCTTGCCGTCCATCAGAGACCCTGCTGCCGCAGCCAGGTCAGCGCGGTCTCCGCGACCTCACGCCAGCCGTTGTCGATGGTCAGCGAGTGACCCCGGTCGGGGAACTCGGTGATGTCGGTGACCGCCTCCGAGTGCCGGTACTGCTTGAGCGTGGCCCGCACGACCGCCTCCGGCACGGTGTGGTCCTTTCCCCCGGTCATCAGCAGCAGCGGGCCGCGCGACTGGTTGGCGGTGTCGACCTTGGCCGGCGAGTGCGGGTCGAAGTTCGCGGCCGCCGCCTCGAACAGCGGCTTGCCGGGGGCGGGGATCGTCCACGCCTCGAACAGCGCGTCCGACTCGGCCTCGGGAATCGCGTTGCCGAACGCGAACCGGAACTGCTCGGCGGTCAGCGACACCGCGCGGTGCTTGTTGGCCGGGTTCTTGAACACCGGAAGCGTGGCCCGCAGCGCGGACAGTGGCAGCGGCAGCACCCCCTTGATCTGGGCGGCGTCGATCGCCACGGCGGCCCGGGCCAGATCCTGCCCGAGCAGCTTCTGCGCGATCATCCCGCCGAAGGAGTGGCCGACGAGGATGGGCGCCGAGTCCAGGCCGCGGATGATTCCCGCGAAGTGGTCGACCACGTCGTCGATGCCGTGGTCGGCGATGCTCTCGGGCGTCTCCCGGGCCTCGGCCACGGTGTCGGGGTCGCCGGGCCAGCCGGGCGCGGCCGGTGCGTACCCCTGCTCACGGAACAGCTCGATCCACGGCTGCCACGAGGTGGCGTGCAGCCACAGGCCGTGGATGAACAGGACGGGCGTCGGTGTCGTCATGGGCGTCAGGACACCACGGCGACCCGTGCCGCGGATCAGGGAAACACCACAGTCCCGATCGACGGGTTGCGCCGGCGAACCCGGGGTTCATAAGGTCATCGGGTGACGCTCTTCGTCGGCCGGGCGGCGGAGTCCGAGCAACTGAGGGCCTGCGCCGACGAGGTCCGGGCCGGTGCTTCCCGGCTGGTCGTCGTCGAGGGCGAGGCCGGCATCGGCAAGACCTCCCTGGTGCGTGGTTTCACGGCGTCGCTCGACGACTTCACCGTCCTGTGGGCCACGGCGGATCCGTCCGAGACCGATTTCCCGTACGGCGTCACGGGTCAACTGACACGCCGGCTCGACCGGGCCGCCGTCGCCGGGTTCCCCCTGCTGGCCGAGCCGGCTCCCGGGTCCACCCCGCATGTGATCGGCGGGCAGCTGCTGCTCCTGCTGGGCGAACTGCAGCAGTCGGGCCGGCCCGTCGCCGTGGTCGTGGACGACCTGCAGTGGGCCGACCGGCAATCCGTCCAGGCGCTGGGTTTTGTGCTGCGCCGCCTGTGGTCCGACCGGGTCCTGACGATCCTGGCCACCCGCCCGGTGGCCGAGTCCGACAACCTGCTGCGGTCGTCCGAGCGGGCGACCCGGCTCGAACTCGGCGGCCTGTCCGGCGACGAGGTCGCGAGCCTGGCCCGGGCCCTGATCGCGGGCCCGCTGACGCCCGGCCTGAGCGAGCGGTTGCACGCCTACACCGGCGGGCACCCGCTGCACGCCCGCACGGTGCTGACCGAGGTTCCGGCCGACGTGCTGCGCGACGACACCCAGCAGCGCTGGCCGGTGCCGCGTTCACTGCTGCTCGCCATCAACACCCAGTTCGACCGGCTGCCGGCCGGTTCCCGCGAAATGCTCGAGGCGATGGCCGTCCTGGACGCCCGGATGCCGCTGTCGGCCGTCGGCCGGCTCGCCGGTCTGGCCGACCCGGCCGAGGCGCTCGGACCGGCGCTGACCGCCGGCCTGGCCGTGTGGTGGCCCAGCGAACCGCAGAGCCCGGTCGCCCTGGTGCACGCCCTGCAACGCGACGCGATCTACGACGCGCTCAGCCCCGCCCGGCGACGGGCCCTGCACGCGGGCGCGGCCGGGCTCGTCGGCACGGCGGCCAGCTGGAGTCACCGGGTCGCCGCGGCCGACAGCACCGACGACGACCTGGCGGCCGAACTCGAGCAGTCCGGAACGGCCGAGGCCGCCCTCGGGCGCAACGCCGTCGCCGCCACCCGCCTGCGCTGGGCGTCGGCCCTGTCGACCGGCCGTGACGACCGGGAGCGACGGCTGCTGACCTCGTGCGCCCAGTCGCTGCTCACCCTGCGGGCCGACGCCGTGCTGCCGCTGCGGCCGCAGGTCGAGGACTGCGCGCCCGGCCCGCTGCGCAGTTGTGTGCTGGGCATCATGGACATGATGGCGGGCCGGATCCCCACCGCCGAGACCCACCTGGGCCAGGCCTGGGAAGAGGCCCGCGCGACGCCCGGCGCCGGCTGGGTCGCCGCCCTGGCGAGCCTGTTCCTGGCCCAGATCACCATCGCGAGCGGGCGCGGCGCCGACACCGTACGGATCGCCCGCCGCACCCTGGACATCGGCGACCTCGACCCGTCCACCACCGATCTCACCCGCGCGTTGCTCGCCACCGGCCGCATGTGGCACGTGGGCCCGGCCGCGGCCCTGGACGACCTCACCCACCTGCCCGAGGCCGGCGTCGACGTCCGCGACGACAACCTCGACACCCTGGCCACTCGGGGCGTCATGCGGCTGTTCCTGGGACACCTGCCCGCCGCCCGCGCCGACCTGCGCACGGTCGCCCTGCGCGACCAGCAGGGCGCGAGTTCCCGGCTCGGCCCCGCGACCCTGGCGCTGCAGTCGGTCGTGCACTACCTCGCCGGCGAGTGGGACGAGAGCGAGTCGGCCGCCGAGCGGGCCCGGGCCGTCGCCGCCTCCCAGGACCAGCTGGCCTTCGACGCGGCGGGCCGGTTCGCGGCGGTCTGCGTCGACGCCGGCCGCGGCGAGTGGCCGCGTGCCGAGCGCCGGCTCGACGAGCTTTCCCACATCGTGCAGTCGTTCGGGTCGCCGCCCGACATCGTCTACTCGTCGCTGGCCGCCGCGACCGTCGCGCAGGCCCGCGCCGACCACGCCGGCATGCACCGCTCGTTGGGGCCGCTGCTCGACGGCACCCGCCTGCGATACCGGCCCTTCCGGCTGTGGCAGCAGTCGCTGCTCGTCGAGGCGTTGACCGGCACCGGCCGGCTCGACGAGGCCGAGGCGGTGCTGCACGACCTGCGGGCCGAACACGACGGCGGCTACCTGCGCGACGTCGTGGCCCGCCTGACCGGCCAGATCGCCGAGGCCCGCAACCGGCCGCGCGACGCCGAGGAGACCTACCGGCAGGCACTGACGTTCGAGGTGGACGCCGACACCGCGCCGCTCTATCGGGGCGCGTTGGAGCACGCGTACGGGAAACTGTTGCTGGCCACCGGATCCACCTCACGCCGCGATGCCGCGACCTGGCTCACCCGGGCCCACCGCCGCTTCGCCGCGCTGCGGGCCACACCGTTCCAGCAGCGGTGCGAACAGGACCTGACCGCGACCGGGCTGACCGTGGCCGAAGGCGCCCCCGGCCGACCGCTCACCCTGACCGAACGCGAGCTGTCGGTGGCGCACGTCATCGCCAACGGCCGGACGAACCAGGAGGCCGCGGCCGAGCTCTACGTCAGCCAGAAGACCGTCGAATATCACCTGTCCCGCATCTACGCCAAGCTCGGCATCTCGTCCCGCCGCCTGCTGGCCGAGGCCCTGCGCAACCCCTCTTGAACAGACCCTAGTCCCGGCGCTTAGGGTCCGTCCCTGGCGATTCCGGCGCCCGCGGGTGATCCCCTGAGACGCGGGGGGTGAGGCCGGGATGTTCATCGGTCGTCACGAGGAACAGCGCGCCCTGGCCGACCTGCTGGCCGGCGTGCGCGAGGGCCGCAGCGGAACCCTGGTGCTGGTCGGTGAGCCCGGCGTCGGCAAGACCAGCCTGCTCGACCAGGCGCGGTGCTCCTCCGACGTACGGGTCGTGGCGATCGCCGGGGTCGAGCCGGAGATGTGCCTCGGGTACGCCGCGCTGCACCGCCTGCTGCGTCCGTGGCTAGGCGAGATCGACGCGCTTCCCGAGCCACAGAGCGATTCCCTGCGTACGGCGTTCGGCCGCACCGCCGGCCCCACACCCGACCGCTACCTCGTCGGCATGGCCACACTCACGCTGCTGGCCGAAGCCTCCGCGCCGCAACCGTTGCTGTGCCTGATCGACGACGCGCAATGGCTCGACCGCGAGTCGGCCGACGCCCTCACGTTCGTCGCGCGCCGGTTGCACGCCGAGGCTCTGGGGCTGCTCTTCGCGACCCGCGAGGACAGTCCCGGCGGTCTTCCCGCGCTGACGCTGACCGGCCTGCCGCCCGGCGACGCCCGAAACCTGTTGTCGGCCAGCGTTCCCGCACGCGTCGACGCCCAAAACCCCATTCCGACAGCCATTCCCGTACGCCTCGACGCCCCAGAGCCGCTTCCGACAGCCATTCCCGTACGTGTCGATGGTCGTGACCCGCTTCCGGCAGGCATTCCCGTACGCCTCGACGACGCGGTCGCCGCGACCATCGTTGCCGGCACCGGCGGCAATCCGTTGGCCCTGATCGAGCTCGCCCGCACACTCACCCCCGGGCAGTTGGCCGGCATCGCCCCGCTGCCCACCCCGCTCCCCGTCGGCGACCGGCTGGAAACCCACTTCCGGCACCAGATCCGGCCGCTGCCCGCCCTGACCCGGTTGCTGCTGTTGCTCGTATCGGCCGCCCCACCGAACGAGCCGTCGTTGCTCTGGCGGGCCGCCATCCATCTGGAGATCGCCGCCGACGAGATCGACCACGCACTGGCCGCCGGCATCCTCACCCCGTCCCTCGACTTCCGGCACCCGCTGATCCGTTCGGCCGTCTACCGGGGCGCCGAGGCACCGGAGCGCCGGCGCGTGCACGCGGCCCTGGCTGCCGTGTACGACCCCGTGCTCGACGCCGACCGCCATGCGTGGCACCGCGCGCAGGCCACCATCGGGCTCGACGAGGAGGTGGCCACCCTGCTGGAGAGGGCCGCCGAACGCGGCGGCCACTCCGAGCGGGCCGCCTTCCTCTCCCGCGCGGCCGACCTCTCACCCGACCCCCGGGCCCGGGCCGCACGCCTGGTCGCCGCCGCCCGAGCCCACCTCGTTCTCGGCGACCCGGCCGCAGCCGGCGAACTCCTCGACCGAGCCGAGTCCAGCCACGCGGCCCACCTCGTCCCCGCCGTCCCCTCGGCGTCCCGGCCCCCTGCGCAACCCGAGTCCCGCGCCGTGTCTGTCGCACGCGCTGATGACGGCACCCGGCGCACCGCCCAGAACCCGAGCGGCCCCGACCTTTCCCTGACGCTGGCCCGCCAGGCGCGCGCGACCGCCGAGATGTACGCGGGTCACTACGCCACCGCGCCCGCGATGCTCCTGGAAGCGGCCGAGTCGATCGCCGGCGTGGACGCCGTGCTGACCCGTCGGATGCTGTTCGAGGCGATGCAGGCCATCCTGATCGCCGGCGACCACAACTCCACCCTGGAACTGGCCCGCACGGTGATGGCGTCGCCGGCCATGGAAACGGCCCGGCCGACGTACGCGGACCTGTTCCTGATCGGCTACGCCACGCGCCTGACGGGCGACTACCGGGCGGCCGTGCCCCTGATGCGCGCCGCGCTGGCCACCCTGGACGCCGGCGTAGTGGAGGAAGGCCCTCCACTTGCCGTCATCAGCACCCTGGCCGCCGACGACCTGTGGGACGAGGACGCCGGCCGCCGGGCCTGGACCCGGCTCGAGGAGTACGACCGCCGAACCGGCGCTTTGGGCACGTTGCGGACCACCCTCGCCGTAGGAGCCGGTTGGGAGCTGAGAGCGGGCCGCTTCGACGCCGCCGAGGCCCTGCAGGACGAGTTGGCCGCCTTGTCCACCCTCGTAGGACAACCGCTGCGCGGCGAAACCCAGCGAATCGAACTGCTGGCGTGGCGGGGCCGCGAGGCCGAGACCCGGGCCATGGCCGCCGAAGCCACCGGCCTCGACCATTTCGTCCGCAACTCCGTGGCCATCCTGGAGATCAGCCTGGGCCACTACCCGGCGGCCCTGGACTGCTTGAAGCCTTCGTTCGACCGCGACAAGCCAGGCGCCGCAACACGTTCCCTGCACGAGATCGTTGAGTCTGGAGTACGCGGCGGAGACCACGAGGCAGCCAAAGCCGCCCTCGTACGCATGGAGGAACGCGCTCCCGTCAGCGGCACTCCCTGGGGTCTTGGCCTGCTGGCCCGCGGCCGCGCCCTGATGGCCGACGACGACCACGCCGAGGCCTTCTACCAGGAGTCGCTGGAGTTGCTGGCCCACACCCAGATCCGCACCGAACAGGCCCGAAGCCACCTGCTGTACGGCGAGTGGCTACGCCGCCGTCGCCGCCGAGCCGACGCCCGCTCCCAGCTACGCACAGCCCACGACATGTTCGCCCAGATGGGAGCCGAGGCTTTCGCCGCACGGGCCCAGCTGGAGCTGAAAGCAACCGGCGACCACCCCACCCCGAGAACCAACCGCCCCGACCGCGACCTGACCCCACAGGAACGCCAGGTAGCAGCGCTGGCCGCCGCCGGAGCCACTAACAGCGAGATAGCCGCCCGCTTGTTCCTGAGCACATCCACCGTCGAATATCACTTGACCCGCATCTACCGAAAGCTGGCCATCACCTCCCGCCGCAAACTGGCTGCCGCCCTCCGAGGTGCTTGATCAAAGCGATGTGCTCGGTGAGGTTCGGCCGGTGCGCGAAGGACGACATTGTCCGCCTCGCAGTGCACGCGTGTGGCGAGACTCCGACGCGCTGAACGAACCGCCGATCATATCAGTGCCGCGAAGTCCTTTGGATCTCTTTACCTTCCGAACTCGTGCATTGCTTATTGGCAAGCGGGAAAGGGGTGGCTTGTTGGGTACGGGCAGACTATTGCGCGCGACCGCCGGTGATTCTACTAAGGAGTGATGCGGTTCCGGGATCGACCATGGCGTCTCATCGCAACCCTGTCGCTCCTGGTAGCAGGGCTTCTTGGTGCCGCTTTGGTCGGTAATTCGACCGGTTTCTATGATCTCGATGCCGAAGCTGCAGAAAGCGATCATGACAGTGAGATCCGGGCCCATCCAGGGCGAAGCCTGGACGCCTCCTGTTACGTGGAACCCGCTTCGCGCCCCGCCGTGGGGTGCAGCTACAAGCTGACTTTGCGCGCGGAAGATCAATTGGTCCAGGCTTGGAATCGTGATGAGCTCGGCATCGGAAACCTCGTCGATGTGATCGGGCTCCCGTATTCGTGGACCTTCAGTGATCCGACTCTTGACTATCTGCAGGATCGATCCGTGGTGAGTATGGCCTTCACGGGCGGATACGAGCAGCTACTCGATCCCTCTACGGGCGCCGAGGACGTTGTCTTTGCCAGTGCTGTGGGCGGGGACTCACTTGTACGCCGGCAGACCTGGCATATTCACACAACGACCGCTGTGATCGCTGGTGTCACGGCGTCGAAACCAGATGTCATCAATGCGAAAGGGATTGAGCTGCAGTTCGATCCCGGTTCAGCCGAAGATAACCTGACAGTGTCCATCGGTGCAGGTGTGCCAATATTTGCGGAAAATGAGGTCAGGGATCCCGATCGGCCGATTCTGCCCCGGGCGGAAGGCGACGTCGCGGTTCTGATGTCGACGTTCTACTGGTCAGTTTGTGGTCTGCTGCCTTGGATAGCTTTGGCCGTGCTTACACGTCGGAAACGTCATCCCACGGCTCTTATCGCGAACCGGGTAGCGGTGGCTATTGTCTTTCTGGCGGCGGCGTCGTCGGTATGGATCGGTTTGAGTGAACTGGGGTGGTGGCCCGCGGTCGGGTCGAGATGGGAATGGTTCTTTCCCTCGGCTGCTTCGGCGGGTGGTGTGTCAGCATTGATATCCCTGACGTTAGTGGCGTTGCCGGTCGCATTCGTTGCGGTGTTCAACGGTGGGCGCGGACTGCCGCACCTTGAGTGGAGTGCCGTCCGGTCGGCCTTGATATTCTCGATCTGTTTCCTGGGCTGGGCGGCATACAGCAGAACAACCGATGGTGTAGAAATATCATTTGGCTGGCCGGTCATTGCCGGATTGGTTCTTCTGCTGACTTCCTCCTGGTTTCTACCGGGAGAAGCAACACGTCATTATATTGGTTCTGTTGCGTCCCGGGGAAACCCTCTCTCCAAGGCGGCTCTATGTCTTGGAACAGCGGTAATCGCCATGGTTGCCGCTGTCGTGCTCGCGAATCAAGGGAAAGAAGCAACGGCGTCGGCGGGTTGGTTCGCCTTGGGGATCGGCGTCCTGGTGACGCCGATCGTGACTGTGCTGATGCGCGAAGCCGAGGTTGGGTGGCCGAGCGGACGAATCGCGGCCCATATGTTGGCTGTCCTGTCCACGTTGCCTCCGGTCCTGGTTGTTTCCGATCCGTCCGGCGTCCTCGACGCCATGGTGGACACGAGTAGTGCGATCCTCGTCGGTGGTTACATGATCACTTTGCTTGGCATCGTGACTGTCATTCTGTCCGTCACCTATCTGCGTTCTGCGGCGGCCACCGGCTCTGCGCTGCGAAATCCGCTGGCGTGGGTTGCGGCAACGGTTCTGGTGGCATCGTTGGCGCGGGTTCCCAACGCGCGGTCGTTCGGCGACTTCGCCGCTCCGGTCCTTGCGCTTCTGTTGTTCCTGATCTGGTTCAGGGGGAACCTGGGTCGGGGGGATATCCGAACCCTTTCGTCAATTACCAAGCCCGACCACAAGATGCTTGTGCGCGCTGCGTTGCGTCAGCGTTTCATGGTCGCGACCGCTGAGGACTTGTTTCGCTCTGCGCGCAGTAAAATCGTGTCTGGCGAGGTCGATCTGCCCGAGTACGACGAGCTTCAGGCTCGCCTTGACGATGCTGCCACACGTAATTCCGGCTATCGGAAGGGTGGCAGTAGTGCGATGACTCTTGAGCGCGCAGCGTTTGGCAGCCACGTCGGGGACCTGCCGTGGAGGTCAGGTTCGGTTGCCGCCGGATACGCTCTGCTGCTGGCGCTGCCGGCAATCGCTATTGACGGATGGGCATTCGTGACCGTAAACGCTAACGAGAATGTCGTTACGATCAGCGGTGCCGCGATCGTGGCTGCGTTGTTCTACTTGTTGCGATGGATCGGATATGGACTGTTGTTCGGGTACTTTTACCCCGTAATTCGAGGCTCCAATGCCATGAGTAAGGCCCGGACGCTCATGGTGCTGATGATAGTCCCGGAAACTCTTCAAGTAGTCGCGAACTCCGTGGCGCGAGGCGCTACCGGAGCCTCAGTCCTGCCTTGGCTGGAGCTCGGAACTCCGACGTCCGGCGCAACTGTGGTCCTCGGTGTAGCAGTTCGCGCCGGCCAAGTCATAGTCTTCTGCATGGTGCTCGGCTTGCTCTGGGAACGGCGCCTGTGTGATCAGGCGGGCGTGGCTTGGAGCCGCCTTCGGAGTTTCCGGAGTTTGCGTTCTCTCGGGGCGCCGGTCACTGCGATTGTTGTGGCGGGGGCAACGACAGCAGCTACTGCCATCGCGACGATCGCGGTCGCTTCGGTGTTCGCGACGTCGCCCGCGCCGCCGCCAGCTGCCGACAAGGCCGGTCAAGCTGGGACGTCCAAGTAGGTGACGAGTGGCCCTGCCTACTGGGTGGGCAGGTCGGGCTGGGTAGGGATCAACTCGCCACCCGCGTCGGCGCCGGGCGAGTCGGGGCGGACCAGCTCGGCTCGGACCTCGTGTGGGCGCAACTTGCCGCTCAAGATCTCGGCGGCGAAGTGGCACGCCACCCGTTGGCCGGAATCGTCGAAGACGCGCAGAGCAGGGCGCTCCGAAGCGCAGCGCAACTGCGACCAAGGACAACGCGTGCGGAAACGGCAACCGCTGGGCGGATTGGCGGGTGAAGGCAGGTCGCCGGCCAGCAACATCCGCTCGCGGCGGTCCTCCACGCGCGGATCAGGGATGGGCACGGCCGACAGCAAAGCCCGCGTATAAGGGTGCAACGGCCGCGAATACAGCTGATCCGCCGACGCCTCCTCCACGAGCGCACCCAGATACATCACGCCGATTATGTCCGAGATGTGCCGGATCACCGCCAGGTCGTGGGCGATCACCAAGTAGGTCAAGCCCAACGAGTCCTGCAAGTCGCCCAGCAGGTTGACCACCTGAGCCTGGATCGACACGTCCAACGCCGACACCGGCTCGTCGGCCACGATCAGCTCGGGGCCCAGCACCAGGGCCCGCGCGATGCCGATCCGCTGGCGTTGGCCGCCCGAGAACTCGTGGGGATATTTGCTCAGGGCCGATGCCGGCAGGCCGACCGCGTCGAGCGTGGACTTCAACCGGGTCGGGGCGTCCGCGTGCAGGCCGTGCGCCTTCAAGCCCTCCACCAGCAACGACTGCACTGACTGCCGGGGATCCAAGCTCGACATCGGGTCTTGGAACACCATCTGCATGCGGCGGCGGAACTGGCGCATCTTCTCGCCGGCCAGGGCCCGTACGTCGGTGCCGTCGAACTTGATGCTGCCGCTTGTGGGCTCGACCAGGCGCAGCAGGCCGCGGCCCAGCGTCGACTTGCCGCAGCCTGACTCGCCGACCAGGCCGTACGTCTCGCCTTTGGCGATGGTCAGCGAGACACCGTCGACGGCGTAGACGTGGCCGACCGTACGGTCGAAGAGCAGGCCGCTCTTGATCGGGAAGTGGACCTTCAGGTCGTCGATCTCGACCAGCGCGTCGCTCATACCGCCACTTCCTTCGGTACGGGGTTGGTGCACCGCAGCGCGCCGCCGCGGAAAGTGGGCTCGAGCGGCACCGTCTCGCCGATGCAGTCGTCGACCAGCCGGTCGCAGCGCGGGGCGAACGCGCAGCCCTCCGGCCACGGGATGTTGTCGCTGACCGAGCCGCGGATCTGGTGCAGCCGCTCGCCCCGGTCGACGTCGAGGCGGGGGACCGACTGCAGCAGACCGTGGGTGTACGGGTGCCGGGGCTCGGCGAACAGGTCGTGCCGGTAGGCCCGTTCGACGACCTTCCCCGCGTACAGGACGTTGACCGTGTCGCAGAGCCCGGCCACCACGCCCAGATCGTGGGTGATCATCACCAGGGCCGTGCCGGAGTCGTCGACCAGCTCCTTGAGCAGCGTGAGGATCTGGGCCTGGATGGTCACGTCGAGCGCCGTCGTCGGCTCGTCGGCGATCAGCAGGCGTGGCTTGCAGGCCAGGGCGATCGCGATCAGGGCCCGCTGCCGCATGCCGCCGGAGAGCTGGTGCGGGAACTCCTTGAGCCGGCGCGCGGGGTCGGGGATGCCGACCGCGTCGAGCAGTTCCCGGGCCTCGCGCAGGGCCGCCTGCCGGGTGCGGCCCTGGTGGCGTTCCAGCACCTCGGCCACCTGGACGCCGAGCGGTATCACCGGGTTCAGGGAGGACAGCGGGTCCTGGAAGATCATGCCGATGTCGCGGCCCCGCCAGTCCCGCAGGTCCTTGGGGCGCAACGTGAGCAGGTCGGTGTCTTCGAAACGGACCTCGCCGGTGACCTTGTTGCCGCGCCGGGGGAGCAGACCCATGATGGCCAGGCTGGTCACCGACTTGCCGCAGCCCGATTCGCCGACCAGCCCGACGGTCTGGCCGGGTTCCACGGTGAAGCTGACACCGTCCACCGCCCGTACGGGCCGTGTTCCTCGTCTTTCGAAGGTGACCGAGAGATCGCGGACGTCGAGCAGGGGCATGACCGTCACCGCCGGTTCTTCGGGTCGAGCGCCTCACGGATGCTTTCGCCCAGCAGGGTGAAGCCGAGGGCCACGAGGATGATCGCCAGGGCCGGGAAGTAGGCCAGCTCGGGCCGTACCTCGAAATAGCGGACGCCGTCGACGCCCAGCATCAGGCCCCACTCGGCCCGGTTGATGTCGGGGTCGCCGAGGCCGAGGAACGACAGCGCGGCCGCGTCCAGGATCGCCACCGCGAACGTCAGCGTGGCCTGCACGATGACCGCGGTGAGCGAGTTCGGCAGCATGTGCCGCAGCACGATGTCGCGTCGTTTCACGCCCAGCGCGCGGGCCGCCAGCACGTGGTCGCTCTCGCGTTGCGCCAGCATCGACCCGCGCAGCAGCCGGGCGAAGATGGGTACGTTGACGATCGCGACCGCGATGATCACCGTCCACTGGGTGGACCGGCTGGCCAGCGCGACCAGGGTGATCGCCAGCAGCAGGCTGGGCAGGGCCAGCATGACATCGGTCAGCCGCATCAGCAGGTTGTCGACCCAGCCCCCGATCGCACCGGCCAGAGCGCCCAGCAGCACGCCGATCAGCAGGCCGATGAGGGTGGCGAGCACGCCCACGAACAGCGTCTGGCGGGCGCCGAAGATCATCCGGGACGCGAAGTCACGCCCGAGCGGGTCGCTGCCCAGCGGGTGGCCGGCGGTGGCGCCGGGGATGCTGTCGACGGTCAGCTTCTGGGTGAGTTCGGGAAACCGCTGGATCGGGTCGTGCGGCGCCACCAGCGGCGCGAAGATCGCGATGACCAGGAACAGCAGGATGATGGTGCCCCCGACGATCGCGGTCGGGTTGCGCAGCAGCCGCCGGCCGGCGTCCCGCAGGAGGCTGACCCCGCCCGGCTCGGACGTGCGGGCGATCAGCTCGTCGATGCGGCGGCGCTTGTGGTCGGAGAGGGCCCGGGTCATCGCACACGCACCCTCGGGTCGATCACCGCGTACGAGAGGTCGACCAGCAGGTTGACCACGACGAAGACGGCGGCGGCGAGCAGGATCAGAGCTTGCAGTACGGGGTAGTCGCGGCTGCCCCCGATCGAGTCGGTGATCAGCGTGCCCAGCCCGCCCCAGTTGTAGACCTTCTCGGTCAGGACCGCGCCGGCCAGCAGCGCGCCGGTCTGCAGGCCGATGATCGTGACGACCGGCAGCAGCGCGTTCCGCAGCACGTGCCGCTTGCGGATGGTCGGGTTGCGAAGACCTTTGGCGTCCGCCGTACGGATGTAGTCCTCGTCGAGCACATCGAGGACGCTGGCCCGGGTGATCCGGATGATGATCGCCAGCGGGATGGTGGCCAGCGTGACGGCGGGCAGCACCAGATGCCACAGCGCGTCGGCCGAGGCGTCGAGTTCGCGGGTCAGCAGCCCGTCCAGCACGAAGAACCCGGTCACGTCGGTGTTGTCCATGCCGGTGCTGATCCGGCCCGACGGCGGGAACAGGTGCAGGCCCTGGGTCAGCCAGTCCTTGAGCAGATAGCCCAGGAAGAAGATCGGGATCGAGATGCCGACCAGGGTGACGATGATGGTCGCGTTGTCGAGCAGCCGGCCGCGGTGCCGGGCCGCGAGGTAGCCCAGCGGGACACCGAGCCCGATCGCGATGATGATGGCCGCGACCGCCAGCTCGACGGTGGCCGGGAAGGCACGGCTGATCACCTCGGTCACCGGCTCGCCGGTACGGATGGAGTTGCCGAAGTTGCCGGTCACCACGTTCTTGAGGAACCGGCCGTACTGCACCCAGATCGGCTGGTCGTAGCCGAGGGCCCGGGTCAGCAGTTCGCGGGTCTGCGGGGTCGCCCGTTCGCCCAGCAGCGCGTCGACCGGGCCGCCGGGCAGGCTGCGCAGCCAGAAGAAGACCAGGGTCATCAGGGCCAGCAGGGTGACGACCAGCTGCACGAGCCGGCGCGAGATCACTCTGAGCATGGGTTTTCCTTTGTGTCACGCCGAACCGAAACGCCGGAACCGACGCGCCGGACCGCCCCAGGGCGGCCGGCGCGCCGGATTGTCGCGCTGGAACGCTTACTTGGTGACCGAGACCGTGTTGAACTCCTCCGCGGTCAGGGGGCTCGGCACCAGGCCTTCGACGTTCTTGGTGGTGGCCAAAGCCGGCGGCGCGTGCCAGATCGGCACGGCCGGCAGCCACTTGGCCGCCAGGTCGCGGTTGACCTGCTCGAACGCGGTCTTCTTGGCGGCCTGGTCGACGGTCGCGTCGGCCTTGCCGATGGCGTCGAACATCTCGGTCATGGCCTGGTCGCCGAACTCGACCTTGCCCCGGCCGAAGAACGTGCCCACGAAGTTGCCCGGGTCGTTGTAGTCGCCGGTCCAGCCGAGGATGTGCAGGTCCTGCTTGCCGAACTGCTGCACGTCGTCCTTGAACCCGCCGTTCCAGGGCCGCGGCACGCCGTTGACCTTGATGCCGGCCGCCTGCAGGTCATTGGCCAGCACCGTGAAGATCTCCTGCGGGTTCGGCATGTACGGCCGGGTCACCTCGGTCGGGTAGTAGAAGTTGAGGGTCAGCCCGGTCGCGCCGGCCTCGGACAGCAGCTGCTTGGCCTTGTCCACGTTGTACTCGTACTTCTGCACGTCCTGGGCGTAGCCGAGCACGGTGTTGGGCAGGAACTCGTCGGCCACCGCGGCGCCGCCCGGCCCCTTGGTCTGCACCAGTTGCGCGCGGTTGAGGGCGTACGCGATCGCCTGGCGTACGCGCAGGTCTTTGAGCTTGGGGTTCTTCTGGTTGATGCCCAGATAGAGGATGTTGAAGGCGGGCCGGTCGAGCACCTTGTAGCCCTCGTCGGCCAGCGCCTTGCGGTCGGCCGGGGCCGGGTAGTCGATCGCCTGCACCGTGCCCGCGCGCAGCTCCTGCTTCCGGGTGTTCTCATCCTTGATGATCTTGATGATCATCTTGTCGACCTTGGCCTTGTCGCCCCAGTAGTCGGCGTTCTTGTTCAGCGTGATCTCGCCGGTGGCCTTGTTCCAGCCGCCGAACGTGAACGCGCCGGTGCCGGTCGGGTGCTCGTTGGCGAAGGCGCTGTACGAGAACGAGTCACCGTTCTGCGTGACGGTGTCGGAGTCGTACTGCTTCATCGCAGTCGGGCTGGCGATCGAGAACGCGGTGAGCGTGAACGCGCCCGGGAAAGCGCCCTTGTAGCGGGTCATCGTCACGACCGCGGTCGAGGCGTCCTGCGCCTTGCAGTTGTCGTAGACGGCGTCCTTGCTGCCGGCGAACCCGCCGAAGACGTCCTGGTAATAGATCATCTGGGACTGGGCGGCCTCGCCCTTCATATTGAACCAGCGGTCGAAGTTCGCGCAGACGGCCGCGGCGTCGAGCGGGCTGCCGTCGTGGAACTTGACGCCCTGGCGCAGCTTGAACGTCCAGACCTTGCCGGACGCGTCGTTCTCCCAGCTCTCGGCCAGGCCGCCGGTCAGTTCGGCGGTGCCGGGCTTGTGGGTGATGAGGGTGTCGTACATCTGCCGGATCGGCCGGAACGACTCGCCGTCGTCGTTGAAGATCGGGTCGAAGTTCTTCGGGTCGCCGGCGCCGGCGAAGATGAACGTGCCTCCGCTCGCCGAGCCCTCTCCGCCTCCGTTGTCGCGGTCGCTCTCCGCACAGCCGGCCGCGCCGATCGTCAGCACCGCGATGGTGCCGGCCGCGAGGGCCGACCGGAGCCCTTTCCCTGATGCACGCATCTATCCACCTCGTCCTATGGGTACGGACAATGTCGTGCGGTGACGAGTGGTCACCGATGGCGAGACACTAACCACTGACGGCCGTGAAAATGGCGGGTTGGTATCGGATCGTGTCCTATGTGGTCCAAGATCGAGGATCGATGTCGCTGGATCTTGAGGTACGTCTGCTGGGGCCGGTCGAGCTGTGGGCCGGTGATCGACAGCTGCCGATCGGGGAGCCCCGTCAGCGCGCGGTGCTGGCCGCCCTCGCCTGTGAGGCGGGCCGGGTGGTGACCGCCGAGACGCTGATCGACCGGGTCTGGGGCGAGTCGGCCCCGGCCCGGGCCCGGCACACCCTGCAGTCCCATCTGGCCCGGGTGCGGGGTGCGCTGCGACGCGGCGGCCGGGACGCGCTGATCCGCCGGTCCGGCGGTTACCTGATCGACCTGCCCGCCGACGGGGTCGACCTGTTGCGGTTCCGCGAGCTCACCGGGAAGGCGCACGGTGACGTCGAGCGGCTGCGTTCGGCCGTACGGCTGTGGCGCGGCGAGCCGCTGGCCGGGCTGGCCGGTGACTGGGCGGCCGCGATGCGCGC
This sequence comes from Paractinoplanes ovalisporus, assembly GCF_016834655.1. Lineage (GTDB taxonomy): Bacteria > Actinomycetota > Actinomycetes > Mycobacteriales > Micromonosporaceae > Actinoplanes > Actinoplanes ovalisporus. The sequence continues at coordinate 114,066 of NZ_JAENHP010000016.1, read as the reverse complement.
CGCCTGGGACCGCGAACGTCTGCTCGCCGTCGTGGCCTGGGCCGAGGCCGAGCTGGAGTCGGGTGACCCGGCTTCGGTGATCGGGCCGCTCGGCGCCATCACGCAGGAGCAGCCGCTGGTCGAGCCGGTCGCGGTCGTGCTGATGCGGGCCCTGCACACGATCGGCCGCACCGCCGACGCGCTCGGCCAATACGCGGCGTTGCGCCGCCGCCTCGCCGACGAGCTGGGCGCCGATCCCGCCCCGGCCACCCAGGCCGCGTACGCCACCATCCTGACCAGCAACGGCACCGTGGCTACGGTCCCGTTCGAACCGGTGCCGGCCCAGTTGCCGGCCGACGTGACCGGCTTCGCGGGCCGGGCCGAGGCGCTCACCGCCCTCGACAAGGTCTCCTCGCTGGCCGTCATCGGCGGATCGGCCGGCGTGGGGAAGACCGCCCTCGCGGTGCACTGGGCGCACCGCGCGGCCGCCCGCTTCCCCGACGGCCAGCTCTATGTCGACCTGCGCGGATTCGGGCCGCAGCGGTCGGCGATGGAACCGGGAGAGGCGGTCCGCGGCTTCCTCGGTGCGCTCGGCGTACCGGCGCCGCGCATCCCGGCCGAGGCCGACGCCCAGTCGGCGCTGCTACGCAGCCGGCTGGCCGGCAAGAGGCTGGTGCTGGTGCTCGACAACGCCCGCGACAGCGACCAGGTGCGTCCCCTGCTGCCCGGCGCGGGTTCCTGCGTGACGATCGTGACCAGCCGCAACCAGCTGACCGGGCTGGTCGCCGCGGACGGCGCGACCCCGGTGCGGCTCGACGTGCTCAGCCCCGGCGAGGCCCAGGAGCTGCTGGACCGGCGGCTCGGCGCGGACCGGACGGCGACCGATCCGGCGGCCGGGGACGCCATCATCGGGTTGTGCGCGCGGCTGCCGCTGGCGCTCACGCTGGCCGTCGCGCACGCCGTCATGCAGCCCGAGCTCGGTCTGGCGGCGCTGGCCGAGGGCCTGGCCGGCACGCGGGAGCGGTGGTCCACGCTGGCCGGCGACACCCCCGACACGGACGTACGGGCGGTGTTCTCCTGGTCGTACGAGGCGCTGACGCCGGCCGCGGCGCGGTTGTTCCGGCTGATCGGCCTCCATCCGGGCCCCGACTTCGCGGCCGCCGCGGTGGGTTCGGCCGGGCAGCTGTCCGAGCTGGTGCGCGCGAGCCTGATCACCGAGCACGCACCCGGTCGATACCTCGTGCACGACCTCATGAAGGCGTACGCGCAAGAACTGGAACTTGATCTGGACGCGCGGGACGAGGCCGAGACCCGATTGCTCGACCACTATCTCGGCACCGCGGTCGCGGCGGCGATGCTGCTGGCACCGACCCGGCTCGCCCCGATCCTGCCGATCGAGCCGGCGCGCCCGGTGCCGGACGCCGAGACGGCGATGCGCTGGTTCGCCGCGGAACGGGCCGTGCTGCTCGCCTGGGCCACGCACACCGGTGGTGACCGGGCCTGGCAGCTGGCGTGGACCCTCGACACCTTCCTCTACCGGCAGGGCCCGTGGCACGACCTGGTCACCGTGTGGGAGGCGGCGCTGGCCACGGTCGGCGACGAGCGGGCGCGGGCTTACGCGTACGGACGGTTGGCCCGAGCCTGGACCCTGCTCGAGCGCGCGGCCGAGGCCGATCGGAACTACCGGCTGGCGCTCGACCACTACGACCGGGCCGGCGACCGTGCGGGACAGTCCAGCGTGCACCACGAGATGGCGATCCTGTGCGAACGGCAGGGCCGGATGCGGGACGCCCTGGCCCACGCCGAGCGGGCCCTGGAGATCTCGGACTACGGCACCGCCAACACGCTCAACACCATCGGCTTCTACCGCGCCCAGCTCGGCGACTTCACCGGCGCGCTGGAGGCCTGCGAGCAGGCCCTGGCGCTCTACGGCGACAGCGGCGACGTCGACAACCGGGCCGCCGTCTGGGACAGCCTCGGCTTCATCCGGCACGGCCTGGGGGAGTACGACACCGCGGTCGACTGTTACGAGACCGCGCTGCGGCTGTACCGGCAGGTCGGCGACCGCTACTGGGTGGCCGACACCCTGGTCCACCTGGGCGACACCCACCGGGCCTGCGGACGCGACGCGAAGGCGGCGGCGGTGTGGCGCGAGGCGCTCGGCATCTACGAGGACCTGGGCCACCCCAACGCGGCCGACGTGCGGGAGCGGCTGGCCGCAGGAATTCCGCAGGGTTCGTGAGAGATCGTCGATCCCGACCTGATGTCAGGGAAGGGAGTCCGGCATGAGCACGAACAGCAAGGGTGCCACCTGGGGCCGCCGCGGGGCGACCTGGGGTTAGGGGAAACGGCGCCGCCCGGGACGTCGGGCGGCGCCACCCATCATGGCGACGTATCGCGAGCTTTTCGGCTTCCGGGAATTCCGTTTCCTGTACGCGGGTCAGGTCCTGTCGTATCTGGGTGACCAGGTGGCGGCAGTTGCCGTGGCCGTTCTCGTCTTCGACCGGACGGATTCGGCGCTGCTCTCGGCGATCGCGTACGCGAGTGCGTGGCTGCCCGGCGTTTTCGGGGGTCCGATCCTTTCCACGTACGCGGACCGGTTGCCCCGCCGCGCCGTGCTGATCGGATGTGACATCGCCCGGGCGGCCCTCATCGCGTTGGTGGCCGTGCCCGGCCTGCCGCTGTGGGTGGCGATCGTCCTGCTGTATGCGGCCCACCTGTTCTCGCCCCCGTTCGTGGCGGCCCGCGCGGCGATCATGCCGGAGGTACTGCCCGGCGAGGCGTATATCGCCGGCAACGGCCTGAGCAACATCACCTCGCAGTTGGGCCAGTTGTTCGGGTTCGTGGCCGGCGGTGTGATCGTCGCGGCGGTCGGCCCGGTCTGGTCGTTGCTGGGCAATGCGGTGACGTTCGTGCTGTCGGCCCTGCTGATCGCGGCCGGCATCGTGCATCGCCCGGCCGCGTTGCCCGAGGGTTCGCCGGAGGGTCTGCTGGCCCAGACCCGGGACGGTTTCCGTTACATCCTGGCCGATCCATGGCTGCGGACGTGTCTGGCGCTGGTATGGGTGGCCAGTGCCTTCTCGTTCGCGCCCGAGGCGATCGCCTATCCCTATGCGGTCACGTTGGGCGGTGGCCCGGCCGCGGCCGGTCTGTTGCTGGCCGCGCCCTGCGTCGGCTTCCTGCTCGGCGCGATCGTGTTCACCCGCGTGGTGACCCCGGAAACCCGGGAGCGCCTGCTGCGCCCGGCCGCGCTGCTGTCCACTCTGGCGCTGACCCCCGCCCTCGCCCACCCCGGCCTGCCCGTGGTGCTGCTGTTGCTCGTGCTGGCCGGCGCCGGAGCCTCCTTCATCGTCCCGCTCAACGCCGTCTTCGTCCGCCGGGTGGCCCCGGAGTTCCGCGGTCGCGCAATGGGCGTGGCTTCCTCGGGCCTGCTGGTCGGCCAGGGCCTCGCCTTCCTCGCGGCGGGCGCCGCCGTGCAGGCCGGCCTGACTCCGGCCACGGTGGCCGGCCTGAGCGGCCTGCTCGGCACCGCAGCCGTGCTGACCGTCAGGCGCGCCCCCACGCCGATCGAGGCCAGGATTCCCTAGGTATAGGTTCCGGCGGCGCTGCCGGTCACGAGGCAGGGAATCGGGTTGCCCGCCACCCGGTAGAAGCCGCCCAGCACCACCTCGACGGTGGTGGGCCCGCCGGCCGGAAGGGTGCCGATGACCCGCTTGGTCAGGCTGGACCGGAAGAACAGGGTGCCCTGCTGGGTGTGCAACCGGCCCGAGCCGTTGACCACGATGTACTCGGTGAACGAGTAGGCGACCGCCCGCTTGGCCCCGCTGAACCCGGCCGTGACGATGTAGTGCCCGAGCCCGTCGAACCGCAGGACGGGCTGCAGACCCAGGCCACAGGCCCCCGCCCCACCCGACGCAGCCTGGGCCGGCGCCGCGGCGACGGTGCCCCCGAGCAGCGCGGCCGTCGTCAGGCCGAGCACGCCGGCGATGATCCGGGACTTCTTCATGGTTCCTCCAAGGCTTGCGGTGTGTCCGCCTCCGAAGCGGAGTTCGCAGCCAACACGGACCGCCAAGCCCCGAGGTTCACGGCAATTTCCGTCAGTTCCAGCTCTGCTGGGCGGCTCCATGTTGCTGTGCCTGACGCCACAGGTCGACGTGTTGCTTCGAATTCGAAGCGGGGCTACCTTGGGTCGCAGATGCTTCGAATTCGAAGCGGAACAGCGGGAGCATGAGGAGCAGGACCATGAAGGCAGTGCGTTTCCACGAGTACGGCGATCCGGGCGTCCTGCGGTACGAGGACGTCGAGCAGCCCCTTCCCGGCGCCGGTCAGGTGCGGGTCCGGGTCGCTGCGACCTCGTTCAACGGAGTCGACGCCAATATCCGCGGCGGCTTCATGCAGGGGCCGATCCCGGTGACCCTGCCGCACACCCCGGGCATCGACGTCTCGGGCACAGTCGACGCGCTCGGCGACGGCGTGACCGGCTTCCAGGTCGGTGACCGGGTCATCGGGTTCCTGCCGATGACCGCCGACGGCGCTTCGGCCGAGTTCGTGCTGGCCCCGGCCGGGATCCTGACCGCCGCCCCCGCCGGCATCGAACTCGCCGACGCCGCGGCGCTGCCTGCGGTGGGGCTCACGGCGTGGCAGGCGCTGTTCGAGCACGCCAAGCTGACCACCGGGCAGCGCGTGCTGATCAACGGCGCCGGCGGTGCGGTCGGCGGCTACGCCGTGCAGCTGGCCAAGCAGGCCGGCGCCCACGTGATCGCCACGGCCGGGCCCCGCAGTCGCGACCGGGTCATGGCCGAGGGCGCCGACGAGGTCATCGACCACACGACGGCCGATGTCGCCACGGCGGTCGGTGAGCCGGTCGATGCGGTGCTCAACCTCGCACCGATCGACCCGGAGCGGCTGGCGGCGTTGCCCGGCCTGATCCGGCCCGGGGGAGTGCTGGTCAACACCACGGTGTGGATGCCCGCCCCCGGTGACGAGGAACGCGGCGTACGGGGAATCGATCTGTTCGTCCGCAGCGACGCCGAGCAGCTGGCGCACCTGGTGGCCCTGGTCGACCGGGGTGAGCTGCGCGTCGAGGTCGCCCGCCGGGTGCCACTGGCCGAGCTGCCCGCCCTGCACGCCGACGCCGCCGCCGGGAAACTGCCCAGCGGCAAGGTCGTCATCACCGTCTGAGAAGTGAAGGAGCCCACCACCGTGATCCCCGACGACGATCCGTCCCGCTCGCTGACCGTGGCGAACCCGGACGACCCCGGCACCACGTACGTCTCGCTGGTCGGCAACATGTACGCCATGCTGATCACCGGCGCGCAGACCGACGGCCGCTACTGCCTGATCGACATGCGCGTGCCCGACGGCGGGGGCCCGCCGCCGCACCGGCACGACGTCGAAGAGATGTTCACGATCCTCGAGGGCGAGATCGAGTTCACGTTCCGGGGCGAGCAGCACACCGTACGGGCGGGGTCGACGATCAACATCCCGGCCAACGCGCCGCACAACTTCCGCAACGTCTCCGGCGCGCCGGCCCGGATGCTCTGCATGTGCACCCCGGCCGGCCAGGACGAATACTTCCTGCGCATCGGTGACGTGATCGCGGGCCCGGACGCGCCGCCGCCGCAGCTCTCGCCCGGAGAGCAGGCGGAACGGCGACGGCGCGCGGCCGAGCTGGCCCCGGAATACCGGAGCGAGTTCCTGTAGGCGTCAGATCGTGCGGCTGCGCTGGTCGACGCCGAGCGGGCCGTACGGGTAGTCGCCCGGCCGCAGGTCACTGGCCTCGTCGAGGGCGCTCGTCTCGTCGGCGGTGAGGTGCAGGCCGGCCGCCTTCAGGTTGGCCTCCAGCTGGTCGAGGGTGCGGGCGCCCAGGATCGTCGACGTGACGCCGGGACGGTCGGTCACCCAGGCCAGCGCCACCTCGGCCATCGACACGCCCCGGGCCTCGGCGACCCGCTGCACGGCTTCGACCACATCCCACGTACGGGCGATGTTGCGCCGGTCATAGGCCTCCATGCCGCGTTCCGGGTTGTCGCCGAGACGCGTGGCCCCGGTCGGGCGCTGGTCCCGCTGATATTTGCCGGTCAGCCAGCCCCCGCCGAGCGGACTCCACGGCAGCAGGCCGAGGCCGGCGTCGAGCGAGGCCGGGACGATCTCGTACTCGATCTCGCGGACCAGCAGGTTGTACTGCGGCTGGAGGCTGACCGGGCCGGTCAGTCCCAGCTCGCGGGCCAGCGACACCGCCTTGGTCAGCTGCCAGCCGGTGAAGTTGGAGAACCCGTAGTAGCGGATCTTGCCGGCCCGGACGAAACCGTCCAGGGTGCGCAGGGTCTCTTCCAGCGGGGTGATCGGGTCCCACGCGTGGGCCTGATAGAGGTCGACCGCGTCGACGCCGAGCCGGGTCAGCGAGGCGTCGAGCGCGCGGGTCAGGTGGCGGGCCGACAACCCGGCGCCGTTGGGGTCGGACGCCATCGGGAACCGGCCCTTGGTGGCGAGCACCACGGCGTCGGTGACGTCGGCCGGCCGCGACGCCAGCCAGCGGCCGATGATCAGTTCCGACTCACCGGCCGAGTAGACGTCGGCGGTGTCCACGAACGTGCCGCCGGCCTCGGCGAACCGGTCGAGCTGCGCGTGGGAGACCTTCTCGTCGGATTCGTTGCCGAAGGTCATGGTGCCCAGGCAGAGCGAGGAGACGGCGCATCCGCTGCGCCCGAGAGTGCGGTATTCCATGACCCCCAACCTATCCCCGGCGCCGGCGGACGCGAGCGGTAGCGTGCCGACGTGGGGACTGAGGATGATCTGCGCCTGCTGCGCGCCTACGAGCCGGCGGCCCGCTTCACGCAGGGCGAATACTTCTTCCCGGTCTCGGCCGAGCGGTACGTCAACCGGGCCGGGCTCTGGCGCCTGGAAGCCGGGGAGAGCCCGGTGCAGCAGGTGGCGCCGGGCGGGCTGACCCTCGACGGGCTGGCCGGGGCCGGAGGGCCCGCGCAGGGCCTGCAACTGTCGCTGTCGGGGATCGGCAACGGGCACGGGCGCCTCGGCACGGCCCACATCCCGCTGCGGGAACGCCCGGCCCACCTGCGGCGGTCGAGCCGGCTGGCCTCGGTCGGGCTGATGGCGCGGTTCATCGACACCGCCAACCGGATCTCGCTGCTCTTCCGGGGGCGGGTGCCGGGCGGCAGCGCGGCCCACTCGTTCCTGCTGCAGCGCGACCACCTCGAACCGGAACGGCCGATCTACTACGGCCGGGTGCTGCGCGACGACCCGTGGATCGTCTGCCAGTACTGGTACTTCTACAGCTTCAACAACTGGCGGTCGGCGTTCGGCGGGGTCAACGAGCACGAGGCCGACTGGGAGCAGGTCACGATCTATCTGGACGGTACGGGCGAGACCGGGCCCGGCGAACTGCCGCCGCCCCGCTGGGTCGTCTTCTCGGCGCACGACGAGATCGGTGACGACCTGCGGCGGCGCTGGGACGACCCCGACCTGACTCTGGTCGACGGGCGGCACCCGGTCGTCTACGTCGGGGCCGGCTCACACTCGGGCGCCTACCTGCCGGGGGACTACCTGATCACCGTACGGCCGCCGTCGTTGCGGGGTGTCGTCGGTGCGTTGCGCTGGTCGGCCCGGCTGTTCGCGCCGTGGGCGGCCGAGAGCCGTCAGGGGGTCGGGATCCCGTACGTCGACTACGCCCGGGGTGACGGCCGGGCGGTCGGCCCCGGACAGCCCGAGGCGTGGCGCGCGGTGGTGATCGGCGACGACACCGATTGGGTACGGGATTTCCGGGGCCTGTGGGGCCGCGACACGCGCGACCGGCTCGGCGGTGAACGGGGACCGGCCGGCCCGCGGTACGAGCGCGACGGCACCGCCCGCCAGTCGTGGGCCGACCCGGTGGGCTGGGCCGGCCTGGCCAAGGTCGCGCCGAGCCCCGAGGCCGAGCGCGCCCTGGTCGAGCAGCGCCGGCGCGAGAACGACGACCGGCTGGTAGCGCTCGACACCGAGATCACCCGGGTCAAGCGGGAGCTGGCCCTGGCCGCGGCCGGTCTGCCCGTCGCGTCGCCCGAGGTGCGGGCGCTGCACCAGGAGGAACGCCGGCTCCTCGGCCTGCGGATGGAACGCACGCGGCTGGCCGACGAACAGGCCCGTACGGTCATGGCCGAAACCGTCACTCAGCCGCCGCACGCCCATCTGATGCACCGGCGACTGCCGATGGAGGCGGCGATCGGTTTCCGGGGCCGGCTGCGGTCGTGGTGGGCCGTGCTGAGCACCCCGCTCATCCTGGTGGCCGGGGGCTTGGCGATCTCGCCATTGGCGACCGGCGGGTTCGACCTCGCCGTCGTCTGGCTCCTCGGGCTGCTGTGCGTGGAAGGCCTCGTACGGGGAAAGTTCCTGGCCGTTCTGTTGCGTCTGCTGCTCGCGGCGGCGGCCATCGCCCTGATGGTGGTGTTGTGGTTCGAGGGGCGCTACATCGTGGCGTTCGTGCTGTTCGCCGCCGCGGCCGGTGTGCTGCTGGTCAACGTGCGCGAGGCGTGGCGGCGCTGAGTTCGCGCCGGTCGCTCGCGTCCTGCTCGCGTCGGTCATAGGCGTCCTGGGACGTCGCTACGTCGCCGAGGTGCTCGATCGACCACTTCTGCAGGGCGCGGAGCGGCTCGAGGAGCGTACGGCCGGCGACGGTGAGCGAGTATTCGACACGCACCGGCACCTCGGGGTAGACCGTGCGGCGGACCAGCCCGTCACGTTCGAGGCCCCGCAGCGTCTGGGTCAGCATCTTCTGCGAGACACCGTCGATGCGCCGCCGCAGCTCGGAGAAGCGGGCGTCGCCCTCGCCGAGCACGCCCACGACCAGCACGGTCCACCGGTCGCCGATCCGATCGAGGATGCGACGGGTCGCACAGCCGGCCTGATACGGGTTCCCGAGTGCGTTGGTTTCCAAGAAGTGCCTTCTTCCCGACGGGTAGTTGCTCTCTTACGGTAACCGAGTCGGCCCGGTCGCGGGTCGCGGAATTCTCTCCAGGAAGGGGCACCCCATGTCCCGCATCGTTGTCATCGGCGGCACCGGTTACGCCGGATCGGCCGTCGTCGCCGAGGCCGCCTCTCGCGGTCACGAGGTCACCGCGTTCAGTCGTTCGGTTCCCTCCGTACGGGTCCCCGCCGTGACCTACGTCCAGGGCGACGCCGCGGACGAGGCCGCGCTGGCATCGGTCGTCTCCGGCGCGGATGTGGTGGTGGGTGCGCTCGCTCCGCGTGGTGAGCTCGCCGGAACCGCGTTCCGTGACGCCTACCGCACGATCGGGCGTCTCGCCGACGCGGCCGGGGCCCGCCTGTACGTGGTCGGCGGGTTCTCGTCGCTGCGTCCGGCGCCCGGGGCCCCGCGGTTCGTGGAGGACCTGAACCACGCCCCGGCCGCGTTCCACGACGAGATCGTCGCCGCCGCGGCGCTGATCACCGACGAGCTGCCCGCGTCTCCGCCGTCGCTGGACTGGGTGTTCGTCAGCCCGGCCGGCGGGTTCGGTGCGCACGCGCCGGGGGAGCGGCGGGGCGAATACCGGGTCGGTGACGACGTCGCCCTGACTCCCGACGGCGGGGGCGCGATCTCAGGGATGGACTACGCGACCGGTCTCCTCGACCTGATCGAGACGGGCGACCACCACCGGGCACACCTCAACCTGGCGTACTGAGCGGGTTTGGAGGGCCCGACCCCGGGGCCTCGCCGCGCCTCGGCCCCGACCCTAGCTGCGGCCGGCGGCGGCCGGTGCTGAATCATCATCGGCATGGCAGTGATGGTGGAGATCCACTTCCCGGTGACCGCGGATGACGAGTGGATCGACGATGTCGGCGACTTCCTGATCGACCTGGAGGACGAACTTCGCCTCGAAGAGGTCGAGGACGGCGAGGAGGTCGGCGACGAGTACGTCTTCTTCATCGCCGGGGCCAACGAGCGGACGCTCCTCAAGGCGGCGTCGCGGGTGGCGACCCGGGAGGGCGTGCCGTCCGGCGCGTACGCCATGGTGACCGTCACCGACGCCGCGAAGGTGGGCATGGGCCGGCGCGTCAGCCTGCCGGTTCGCTAGTGCGGGGCTGGGGCGGCGACCCGGGGTGGTGTGGGCCGACGTGCCTGCTTACTGATCCGGCACGACGGCGACCCGGCCGCGTCTCCGCTACCGGGCCGCCGTCGTGCCGTTCTGGCTCGCTGCTTTCGTCAGCTTGCGTAGGCTCGCTGATTCGTCAGCTTGCGTAGGCTCGCTGATCCGTCAGGTTGTGCGGGTTCGCTGACTTCGTCAGGTTGCGCGGGCTCGCTGAGCCGTCAGGCCGTGCAGGTGAGGCCGGATGCGCCGGCCGGGCCCGAGGCGATGAAACCGAACTCGGCCGTCGCGCCGGGCTGGAGTGAGCCGTTCCAGGCGGCGTTGCGCACGGTGACCGTCGAACCGTTCACCGAGAGTGTGCCGCCCCAGACCTGGCTCACCGACTGTCCGGAGGCCAGGGTCCACGAGACCGACCAGCTGCTGATCGCGCTGCCGCCGGCCTTGACCGTCACCTGGCCCTGGAAGCCGCCCTGCCACGAGCTCGACGTGGTGTAGGCCGCGCCGCACGCGCCCGCCGGAGGGTTGGTGGTCGGCGGAGTCGTCGGAGGAGTAGTGGGCGGGGCCGTCGGCGGCGTGGTGGGCGGTGTTGTCGGGGGAGTGGTGGGCGGGGTCGTCGTGGGCGGGTTCGCGGCGCCGGTGGCCAGGCTCGCGGCCAGGCTGGGCTGGAACGAACCGGCCGCGTACGCGCACCCGTCCGCCTCGCCCGGCGGCTTGATCCACAGGAAGGCGTCGATGTTCGCGTCGCCGGTGTCGAGCGTCGGGTAGCGCCCGATCCGCCGGTCCGTGTTGTCGTCGCCGCACCAGTCGCCGGCCGCGCCACCGTTCCGGCTGGTGTCGATGACCTGCCGTTTGCCGGTGACGCCGGAGCCCGACAGCGCACTCAGCACCGACCGCCCGAACGTGGTCTCGTTCCCAGTCGACTGGAAGTTCGAGGCGTTGGTATAGAAGCCGTCGGCGTCGGCGACTCCCGCGTTGACCAGCCGGCGGGCCTGTTCCGATCCGGCGTTCCAGGCCGAGTGCCCACCGTCCAGATAGACCTTGGCCCCCGCCGCCTTGAGGGTGCGGGTGGCGGTGGCCAGGGCCTGGTTGCGGGCGCTGATCTCACTGGCGCTGAGGCAGGTCTGGAGCGCGATCGAGTCGGGTTCGAGCAGGATCAGCGTGGTGCGGCCACCCAGCCCGCGGGCGATCCCACCGATCCAGGTCTGGTACTGGGTCAGGTCGGGCGCGCCGCCCGCGCTGGCGCCGCCGCAGTCCCGGTTGGGGATGCCATAGACGGTGAGCGCCGGAACCTGCCCCGCGCCGGCGGCCGCACCGACGTACGTGGAGACTTCGGACTGGACGGTGCTCAGGTTGAAGTTGGACAGCCAGCGGGAGGCGGGCTGACTCGCGATCCGAGAGCTGATCAGCGCCGTACGCGAATCGCCGGGGTTGGCCGCCACCCACCGGGCAACGGCGGTGTCGGGGTCACGGTAGAGGGTGCCGGAGAGCGTGCCGGCCGAGGCGGTGCCAGAGCCGGCGGCCAGCCCAACAGCAACCGTGGCGCAAGCAACCGACACCGCAAGAACAGAGCGGCGGGGAGTAATGGGGGACAAGGTGCTTCCTTCCGAAGGGGACGTCCGGTGTGGGAGCGCTCCCGAACGGTAACCCGGCAGCTCAGCGCCAGCAACCGAGTCATCAACATCGATTTTTCAACACCTTCGGCCGCCGCCAACAGGCAACCGCTTTCCCGTACGGCGTCGGGCTACCACCCCACCCCTCCCACCCTCGCGCCCCGTGCCCCCGTGCTGTCCTCGCGCCGCCCTTCCACCGTCGCGCATCTCCTTCCGCCCGCGCGCGTCGCCTTGCACCCTCGCGCTACTCCTTCCGTCCTCGCGCTCTCCTCCTGCTCGCGTCGCCTTCCGCGCTCGCGCTACTCCTTCCGTCCTCGCGCTACTCCTTCCGTCCTTGCGCTCTCCTCCTGCTCGCGTCGCCTTCCGCGCTCGTGCTACTCCTTCCGCGCTCGTGCTACTCCTTCCGCGCTCGTGCTACTCCTTCCGTCCTCGCGCTCTCCTCCTGCTCGCGCGTCGCCTTCCGTCCTCGCGCCACTCCTTCCGCCCTCGCGCGCCCTCTTCTGCCCTCGCGCGCCGCTCCGCCTCGCGTGGGGTGGCGTCCGCCCGTCCCGCTCTCGCCGCGGGTGTCGTCCAACCCTCCCGCCTCACCGTGCGGCGTCATGTGATCGCCTCACGTTGAGAGACACTTGCAAACTAGGTTCCTAGGACGCTTTAGCGATTGTGGAGTGCGAACTGCTGTTGCGCGCGGCGTGCGAACCACCCATTGGCCGTGGTGTGCGAGCTGATTCCTTAACGGCGTGCGAACCGCCCTGCCTGCTAAGTGTGTCGACAGTCCTCCCATACGGCGCGCGAACTGCCTTCCCGCGCGCCGCGCGAACTGCTTTCCCGCGCGCCGCGCGAACTGCTTTCCCGCGCGCCGCGCGAACTGCTTTCCCGCGCGCCGCGCGAGCTGCCTTCGCGCACGGTGTGGGATCTGCCTGTTGCGCGCGGCGTGCGAAGCGCCTTCCGAGGCGGTGTGCGAACCCCTTCCCGCGCGGCGTCTTCCCTTCCGTTAGGCACTGACCCTCGCCATGGGCGGCGGCATCCTCCCGGTCGGACGTCAGGTCTGCGCAGCGGTCTCGGTGGGGAAGCGGATCGTCCGGGCGGCGCCGTGCATGTCGTGGGGCAGGTCGGCGTAGGCCCATTGGTGCGACCGCGTGTGCAGGCACGCCGCCTCCACGTCGCCGGTTTCGAGGACGGTCAGCAGGTCGGCGTGTTCGTCGGCCACGTGGGTCAGGTCCGGTTTGAGCACCATCAGGGCGATCGCCGTCCGGGCCTCGATCTGCAACGCCTCCCAGGCCCGCTCGAGCAGGAAGTTGCGGCCGGCCCGCACCACGTGACGGTGGAAGCTGGTGCTGGCCAGCCCGATCGCGCGCACGTCACCGGCGGCCGCGCACCGGCGCATCTCGGCGACGTCCTCGCGCATCGCCTCCAGCGGCAGCTTCCCGCTGAGCATCGCCAGCCGCGTGGCCGTCTCTTCCAGAGCGGCCCGCACCACGTACGCCTCCCGAATGGTCTGCTCGACGAACGGCAACACGTGCCGGCCACGACGGGGGCGGCTCTCGACGAGGCCCAGTCCTTCGAGCTCGCGCAACGCTTCCCGTACGGGGGCCTGGCTCGTCCCGAAATCGGCCGCGATCCTCGTCTCGACCAGCCGCTCACCCGCCCGCAGGCGGCCCGACACGATCATCTCGACCAGACCGTCCCGGATGCCGTCACTGAGAGTGGGCCTCGACAGGTGTCCCGTTGGGTTCGTCAATCTCGTCCTTCCCACGTCTGGCTCATCCAGCAGCACCCGCGCCGACAGCCCTCCCAGCAGCGCCCGCGCCGGCAACTCTTCCAGCAACGCCGCGCCGACAGTCCTCCCACCAGCGCCCGCGACTCTTCCAGCAGCGCCCCGCCGACAGCCCTCCTACGACACCCGCGCAGATAGCCCTTGCACCGGCACCTCCGCCGACAACCCTTCCAGCGGCACCTGCGCCGGCAACTTTTCCAGCAACGCCCGCGTCGGCAACGCCCGCGCCGGTAACCGTCCAGCAGCGCCGGCGCCGGCAACTCCTCCGGCAACGCCTGCGCCGACAACCCGTTCAGCGGCACGTACGCCGACAACTCTTCCAGCAACGCCCGCGCCGGTAACCCGTCCGGCAACTCCTCCGGCAACGCCCGCGCCGGTAACCCGTCCGGCAACTCCTCCGGCAACGCCCGCGCCGGTAACCCGTCCGGCAACTCCTCCGGCAACGCCCGCGCCAGTAACCCGTCCGGAAACGCCCGCGCTGGCAATTCCTCTCAGCGGCACCTGCGCCTGACGTCCTCAGCCGGTGCGACGCGGACCGTGACTTGATGACCGCTCTCTGTTGACCAACATAGTAAGACGCCGATACGTTGAATTATCGATTATCGATAAAAGGATCTCGCATGTTGACTGAGGTTCATGTCCCGGAGGACGTGCCCGCAGCTGTGGGCCTGATCGACTCGGGAGCCGTCGTCATCGGTGGCGGCACCCTCCTGATGCCGTCCCTCAACAACCACGGATCGCCGCCGACCGAACTGGTCAGCCTCCGCCGCGCCGGGCTGGCGGGCATCACCGTCACCGGCTCGACAGTGACCATCGGTGCGACCACCACGCTGTCTCAGGTCGAGCACGACCCCCGGCTCGAGATCCTGAACCCGGTCGTCCGCTCGATCGCCTCGGTTCCGGTGCGCAACCTCGCGACCGTCGGGGGCAACCTTTTCGCCCATCAGCCGTACGGGGATTTGACCGTCGCGCTGGTCGCCCTTGACGCGCGGGCCGTGCTGTTCGGCCACGACGCCCCGGTGGAGCTGCCACTGAGAGAGCACGCCCTGGTCACGGCCGTCACCTTCGAGCTGCCCACGCCCGGGACGTTCCGGTATCTCAAGGCCTCCCGCCGCCGCTTCAACTCCGCATCCGTGGTCACGGTGGCCGCCGTCGTCACCGAGCACGGAGTTCGGGTCGCCCTCGGTGGGGTCAGCGACCACATCGTCCGGGCCACCGCGGTCGAGCAGGCGCTCGCCGGCCGGCCGCTGACCGAGGAGTCCGTGGCCGCCGCCGCCCGGGTCGGCCTGGCCGAGCTGTCGCCGGCCGACGACGCGTACGCCTCCGCCTGGTACCGAAAGCGCGTTTTCCCCGTCCACCTACGGCGAGCGCTGCTGGGTCACTGACCGACCAGCCCGCCCACGGCAAAGAAGCGCGCAGTCCGAACATCCCGCCCACTGCAAAGCGCACAGCCCGAACATCGCCCACGGCAAAGAGCGCACCGTCGAACATCCCGCCCAAGCGAAACGCACCCTCCGAACATCCCGGCCGAGGCAAAGCGCACAGTCCGCTCACCAAGCGCACGGCGCAACGCACAGTCCGCTCAACACGCGCACCGCGAAACGCACAGTCCGAACATCCCGCGCCCGGCGTAACGCACAGTCCGAACATCCCGCGCCCGGCGTAACGCACAGTCCGAACATCCCGCGCCCGGCGGAAACGCACCGAACGAGCAGCCCGCGCACGGCGGAAACGCACCGAACGAGCACCCCGCGCACGGCGGAAACGCACCGAACGAACAGTCCATCCGCGGCGCAAGCCGCTGACCCGAACGAGGCCGCCGGTGAAAATCGTCAATCTCAAGGTCAACGGGGTCGGCCGGACGTTCATCGCCCGGCCCGAGACGACACTGCTGCTCGCCCTGCGCGAGCAACTGGGCCTGACCGGCGCCAAGCGGGGCTGCGCCCAGGGCGCCTGCGGCTCGTGCACGGTCCTGCTGGACGGGCAGCCCGTGGTGTCCTGCCTGGTCCCGGCGGTGACCGTGGACGGCTCCGACGTGGCAACGGTCGAGGGGCTCGCCGACGGCCGGAAGCTGAGCGACGTGCAGCAGGCCTTCCTCGACGGGTTCGCCACCCAGTGCGGTTTCTGCACACCGGGGATGATCATGTCGGCCGAGGCGCTGCTCGACCGCAACCCGAATCCGACGCGTGACGAGGTCAACGAGGCGATCAGCGGGAACGTGTGCCGGTGCACGGGTTACGAGCCGATCGTCAGCGCCATCCTGGACGCCGCCGAACGTCGTCGCGCGGGGGCGAACCTCTGATGCCGCGCGTCAACCCGATCGACACCGAGTACTTCAAGGACGAGCGTAGGACCGGCGACTTCACCGTCATCGGCAAGACCGTCCAGCGTTCGGACGCGCTGGGACATGTCACCGGCCGTACGGAATTCTTCGAGGACCGGACCTTCCCCGATCTCGCCCACGTCAAGATCCACCGATCGGCTCATCACCATGCGCGGATCGACGACGTCGACGTCTCGGAGGCGCTGCGGGTGCCGGGCGTGCTGCGGGTCATCACGCACCGGGACGTGCCGTCGAACTGGTATGTGGTGTTGCGGCTGATCGGCATCGAACCCAACGACGAGCCGGTGCTGGCCGAGGACCGCGTGCTCTATAAGGGCGAACCCATCGTCGCCGTGGTGGCCGACTCGGAGGCGGCCGCCACCGAGGGCGCGGCCCGGGTCCGGGTGAGCTACACCGAGCTGCCCGCGGTCCTCGATGTCGAGGAGGCGCTGGCTCCGGACGCGCCGATCATCAAGCAGGCCGGCACCAACTATTTCGTGTACGAGGGTCACCACTGCCGCCGGCTGCGGTTCGGTGACGTCGAGCGGGGTTTCGCCGAGGCCGACCACATCTTCGAATGGCGTTACAGCTCGGCCCCGATCGAGCACGCCCCGACCGAGACCACCGGCTGTGTCGTGGTGCCGCAGAGCAGTGGGCGGCTCCTGATCCACAGCAACACCCAGGCCGCGTTCTTCACGCTCGACAACACCGCCCTGATCCTCGAGCGCCCGTTCTCCGACCTGCAGGTCAAGGGCGGCACCGTCGGGGGCGGGTTCGGCGGCAAGGTGGACGTCATGGTCGAGCCGCTGGCCTGCATCGCGGCTACGCTGACCAACCGGCCCGTCAAGTTCGTCTACTCGCGCGAGGAGGAGATGCAGGTTTCGTCGCCGCGGGCGGCCGAGCGCATCTACATCAAGGACGGCGTCATGGACGACGGGCGGATTGTCGCGCGTAAGGTGATGCTCTACGTCGATGCGGGGGCTTATTCACGGCATTCCCCGTACGGGACGACGAAGGCGTGCGCGCACCTGCCGGGCCCCTACACGATCCCGAACGTCTACGCGGACTGCCATTGCGTCTATACGAACCGGACGCCCTCGAGCGCGATGCGGGGCTTCGGGGTCACGATCGCCGACTTCGCGCTGGAGTCGCAGATGGACCGGGTCGCCCGGGCGATCGGCATGGACCCGTTGCAGTTCCGGCTGCGCAACGCCTACCGCGACGGCGACATGAAAGCCCACCGCAAGATCGCCGAGGGCACCGCCCTGATCGAGGTCATCCAGCGGGCGGCCGCCCTCGTCGGCCATGAGCTGCCCGAGGAATACCGCGCCCTGACGTCGAGCACGCCCCGAGGAGACCAGCCATGACGCTGCTGCGCGGCCGGGGGTACGCCTCGGTCAACTACCCCACCGGCATGAACCTCGGCGGTGACCCGTCCCAGGCGCTGATCCACGCCACCACCATGGGCGCCTTCGTCATCAGCCTGTCCTCGGTCGACCTGGGTCAGGGGCTCAAGACCGTGGTCGCCCAGTGCGCGGCCGAGACGCTGGGCATGCCGATGGAGAACGTCATCGTCGACACCGCCGACACCGACACCGGCCCGCACTGCATGGGCACGTTCGCCAGCCGGGGCACCCATCGGGTCGGCAACGCGGTCATCATGGCCGCCCGTGAGGCCCGCGACGTGATGCTGGCCGTGGCGGCCGACGAGCTCGAGGTCGACGCGGGCGATCTGGAGACCGACGGGACGGGATTCGTACGGCTCAAGGGCAGCCCCGAGACGAAGATCCACATCGCTGACATCACCCTGGCCGCCCACTTCAAGCAGGGCCGCACCATCTCGGGGCGGGGCATCTTCCTCAAGGAGCGCAACTATCCGGTGCCCGAGACCGGCGAGATGGATCCCGACTCGTGCCAGGCCCACGCCTGCACGGTCGCCGAGGTCGAGGTCGACGACGAGACCGGCGTGGTGACCGTGCTCAGCCTCCACAACGCGTACGAGATAGGCCGTGCCCTGAATCCCGCGATGGCCGCCCAGCAGGTCGAGGGCGGCGGGTGGATGGGTGTCTCGCACGCCGTGTTCGAGTCGACCGAGCCCTACTATCCGGCCTCGCGCGACCACGGGCCGGTCGACTTCTGCGAATACCTCATGCCGGGCCCGGCCGAGATCCCCGTGCAGTCCAGCGTGATCCTGGAACGCCCGGCCTCCAACGGGCCGTTCGGCGCCAAGGGCATCGGCGAGATGACGGCCAACGCGCCCATTCCGGCCATCGCCAACGCCATCTTCGACGCGTGCGGGGTCCGGCTGACCACCATGCCGTTCACCCCCGAGTCGGTTCTGCGCGGCCTGGACGCGTTGCGCGCATGACGACACCCGGCCGCGACACCCTCAACCGGCAGCTGGAGGAGCGGCGCTACTTCGCCGACGAGGGCCTGCTGACCGCCGTACGGCTGGCGATCGCGCTCGGCCGGCCGCTGCTGCTGGAGGGGGAGCCCGGTGTCGGCAAGACGCAGATCTCGCATGTGCTGGCCGACGCGCTGGGCCGCGAACTGATCCGGTTGCAGTGCTACGAGGGCATTGACGTGTCCCAGGTGCTCTACGAGTGGGATTATCCCAAGCAGTTGCTGAGTTTGCGGGCGGCCGAGGTGCGGGGCGAGGCCGTCGCCGATCTGTACGCGAGCGAATTCCTCCTGGAACGGCCCCTGTTGCGCGCGCTTCGCAGCCGTCGGGGCGCGGTGCTGCTCATCGACGAGATCGACCGCGCGGACAGCGAGTTCGAGGCGTTCCTGCTCGAGTTCCTCGACGGCTTCCAGATCACGATCCCCGAGATCGGCACCATCGCGGCGACTGTCCCGCCGTTGGTGGTGCTCACCTCGAACCGTACGCGGGAACTGCACGACGCCCTGAAACGCCGCTGCCTCTACCACTGGATCCCTTATCCCGACCCGGAACGCGAACGCACGATCCTCGAGGCCCAGGCTCCGGGGCTCAGCGCGCGCAGCGCGGAACGGCTGGTGCGTTCGGTGAACATCATCCGTTCGCTGAACCCGTTGAAACGGCCCGGGATCGCCGAGGCCATCGCCTGGGCTCAGGGCTCGCTCGTCCTCGCGGCCGAGGGCGCGGAACCGGCCGAGGCTCTGCGCGCGTCACTCGGCCTGGTGCTGAAGAACGAGGAGGACGTGGCCCTGGTCCTGGCCCACGCCGGCGAGGTCTTTCCCGATGACGTCGGCTGATGCGGTGCGGGACCACCTGTTCGCCTTTCTCCGGCAGCTGCACGCCCGCGGGTTGGCCGTCCCGGTCCCCAAACAGCGTGACTTCTTCACCGCGGTCGACACCCTACCACCGTCCACAGTGGGCGACCTCTACTGGCTCGGCGCCGCGACCCTCGTGACCTCAGAGCCCGACCGCGCGGCCTACGACGAGGTTTTCCACAAGTTCTTCGGTACGGCCTCCGTGGTCGCCGAGGAGCCGGTCGCCACCTCGGCGGGCGAGCAGCCGACCGGTGCTTCCGGGAGTGGCGAGGCGGTCATCGACCAGGGTCGCGGAGGATCCGGGCTCGCGGCGGGGAGCTTCAGCCCGGAATCGGTCGTCCGGTTCGCCGGCACCGATTCCCACGCCCGCGAGCTCCTGCGGCAGATCTCGCGTGAGCTGCCCCGGGCCGTCCCCGCGACCCGCTCGCGGCGCAGCCGGCCCGGCCACCGCCGCCAGCGCCTGGACCTCCGCGCCACCTACCACCGGTCCCTGCGTACGCAAGGAGAGGTGATCCGGCTGCACTGGCGGCACCGCCCGCCGCACGAGCGCCGCGTGCTCGTGCTCGTCGACGTGTCCGGCTCGATGAAGCAGTACAGCGCCGACTACCTGCGGTTCGCGCACGCGGTCGTGGCCACCTGCGCCCGGGCCGAGGTCTTCACGTTCGGCACCCGCCTGACGCGGGTGACCCCGGCGTTGCGCGCTCCCGACACCGACGACGCCCTCGGTGCGCTGGCCCACCTGGTGCTCGACGCCGAGGGCGGAACCCGGATCGGCGAGAGCCTGCAGGCGTTCCTGGGCAGCACGCGCCTGGTGACCATGTCCCGCGGCGCGCTCGTCCTGGTCCTGTCCGACGGTCTCGAACGGGGTGACTGCGGGGCCATGGCCGGGGCCACCCGCCGGCTGTCCCGGCTCGCCCACCGGTTGTGCTGGTGGTCGCCGCTCGCCTGCGATCCCGCCTACCGGCCGCTGACCCGGGGAATGGCGGCGGTCCGCCCCGACCTGGATGTGCTGGCCGGGGTCCGGGACCTGGAAACCGCGCTCACCGCCGTACGGGAAAGGTTTTCTCATGTATCCGGGTGACATCGTCGACTCGCACCACCACGTCTGGCGCCAGGCCGACATGCCGTGGCTCTCCGGGCCGATGGTGCCGCGCATCTTCGGTCCGTACGAACCGATCCGGCGCGACTACCTCATCGAGGAGTACATCGGCGACGCGACGTCGGCCGGCATCCGCGCCTCGGTCTATGTGCAGCCGAACTGGCCGTTGGAGCGGGTCGTCGACGAGGTGCGCTGGATCGCCGGGGAGCACGAGCGGACCGGCTGGCCGATGGCCGTCGTGGGCAGCGCCGATCTGTTCTCGCCGGACGCTCCCGAGGTTATGCGCGCGCAGCAGGCGATCAGCCCGCTCGTGGTCGGCACCCGCCTGCAGCTGCACTGGCACGAGCGCCCGGAATTCCGGTTCGCCGACGGGCCCGACCGGATGAAGGATCCCGTGTTCCGGGCCAACATCGCGGCCCTGGGCGAGCTGGGCTGGCTGTTCGAGCTGCAGGTGTTCGCCGGGCAGATGCACGACGCGGCCGCGCTCGTCGCCGAGCACCCCGGCGTGACATTTGTGCTCGTCCATGCCGGGATGCTGACCGACCACACCGACCCGGCCGTCGTCGCCGAATGGCGGGCCGGGCTGCGGGAGCTGGCCGCCTGCCCTAATGTCGTGGTCAAACTGACCGGTCAGGGAACGTTCGTGCACCGCGTCGACTCCGGGCTGATCCGGCTCGTCGCCGACGAGGTGCTCGACCAGTTCGGCTCGGCCCGGGCCATGTTCGGCACCAACCTGCCGGTCGAGACACTGTGGACGAGCGCGTCCGAGCTCACCGGCGCCTGGAAACACGCCCTGCGGCATCGCACCGGCGACGAACAGGCCGACATCTTTGCCCGTACGGCCCGCCGGGTCTACGGCCTTGGAAACGCGGGAAGGGTTGAGTCATGAAGCACTTCATCCTCACGTACGGGTACAACGACACCCCGGAGCGGGCCGAGCGCCGGCCCGAGCATCTCGAACACCTCGCCAAGCTGCAGGCCGAAGGCTCGCTGCGGCTGGCCGGCCCCCTCGCCGATCTCAGCGGCGGCATCATCGTGCTCACCGCCGCCGACGAGGAGGCCGCGCAGGCCCTGGTCGACCAGGACCCTTACACCCGCCACGGGGTGACGAAGGACCGGCAGCTCAAGGAATGGAAGATCACCATCGGGAGCTGAACCACGCTGTGGTGACCGAGCCTGTCCCGGTGCCGGAGCATCCGATCAGGTGACGGATGCCCGGGGTTTTGCGGCGACTCCAACGGGTTACTCCTGTGTTCGTGCTGGTCGGACCCACGCGGACGAGAGGGGAGTGCGGTGGCGGAGCCGGAGGAGATGCTCGAACTGTTCAGCTCGACCGCGCGAGCCCTGCGGGTCGAGGCGCCGGACGTGCTCACCGCGATCGTCACCCAGGCCGCGCAGACGGTTCCGTCCGCGGTGTGGGCCGGTGTTATCGAGCTGGAGCGTGGCCGGTTGACCCCGAAGGCCACCCTCGGTGATCCACCGCGCGTGCTCGATCGGCTGCAGCAGGAGCAGAACACGGGACCCTGCATCGACGCCGCCCGCGACCAGCAGGTAGTGGTCGTCGACGACACCGCAACCGACCGGCGGTGGCCGGGAATCGCCGCCACCGCCGTCGCTCAGGGAGTGTGCAGCATGCTGTGCCTGCCGCTCTGGGTGGACGGGCACCGGCTCGGCACGCTCAGCCTTTACGGCGAGCAGTCCCACGCCTTCGCCGCCGCTGAGCGCCGGTTGGCGGCCTTCTACGCGACGCTGGCCGCCCTCGCGCTGGCCGACAGCCGGCGCGTGGCCCAGCTGACGCTCGCCCTGGAATCGCGTGACCTCATCGGGCAGGCCAAAGGCATCCTCGCCGAGCGGCTGCGGATCACCCCGGAGGCGGCCTTCGCCCTGCTCAAGAAGACCTCCCAAGACACCAATCAGAGGCTGGTGGCCGTGGCCGAGAAGCTGGTCGGCACCGGCGAGTGGCCCGGCTGAGCCCCCACGCATCGTTCAGCCGAAGAGGCGGCTCGCGATCTGCGTGACGTGACGGCCCTGGAAACCGGCCATGCTGAGTTCCAGGTCGCTGGGCATGCGTTCACCCTTCATGCCGGTGATGGTGCTGGCCCCGTACGGGCTGCCGCCCTTGACCTCGTCGAAGCCGATCTGGCGCTGCTCGGCGTAGGGCAGGCCGACCACGACCATCCCGTGGTGCAGCAGCGTGGTGTGGAACGACAGCGCGGTCGACTCCTGGCCGCCGTGCTGGGTGGCGGTCGACACGAACACCGAGCCGACCTTGCCGACCAGCGCGCCCGACGCCCACAGGCCACCGGTCTGGTCGAGGAACGTCCGCATCTGGCCGGACATGTTGCCGAAGCGGGTGCCGGTGCCGAAGATGAGCGCGTCGTAGTCGGCCAGCTCGGCCGGATCGGCGATCGGGGCCGGTTGGTCGGCCCGGCCTCCGATGGCGGCGAACGCGTCCGGGGGCATGGTCTCGGGCACCCGTTTGAGTGCCACCTGGGCGCCGCTGACACTGCGCGCGCCGTCGGCCACCGCCTCCGCCATCGCCTCGATGTGGCCGTACATGCTGTGGTAGAGCACCAGAACCCTGGCCATGGCCGGTCCTTTCGTCGTCTGGTCGTTTCGTTGTCACACGGTTGCGCGGCTGCGGCCGCCTTGCAGCTGGGTCAGGAAACGGCGGCAGGCCTCGACGTCGAGGTCGTCGCGCCGCCAGGCGACGTGGCCGTCGGGGCGGATCAGGAACAGAGCCTGCGCATCCGGGTGGGTCAGGCCGTACCGCTCGAAGACCTCCACCGACTCGACGTGCTCGACCCGCTCGTCGGGGCGGCACGCCACCCGGGCGATCACGTGGGTGGCGGCGCCGAGCTCACCCAGCCGGGCGGTCAGTTCGGTGGTCTCGGCGTCACCGATCGGCTTGCGGGACAACGCGACCACGTGCATCCGGTAGCCGGTCAGCAGGTCGAACATCGAACGCCCGCTGCCGATCCGCGCGTCCGGCGCCCGCTGCCCGGCGTGCGGCCCGTTCAGCGAGTAGAGCAGGTCGTTGACGACGAACGGGCCCGGCGGGTAGGCCATCCCGATCTGGGACAGCCGCCGGAACGCCTTGCGGTGCGGCACCGGCGCCGCCGACATCCGGCCGATCAGGAACGGCCCGACCAGATCGCGCAGGCGTCCCCGCCAACCGGGCAGCGCCGCGGCGACCTTGTAGAGCCGGTCGGTGAAGCGCAGAAGCCGGACCCCGACCGGGTGACGCTCGTCGTGATAGCTCTCCAGCAGCGCGTCGCTTGCTCCCGTACGCAGCACAGCCGCCAGCTTCCACGCCAGGTTGGCCGCGTCGTGGAGGCCGGTGTTCATGCCCTGCCCGCCGGCCGGTGAGTGGATGTGGGCCGCGTCGCCCACGAGGAACCCGCGGCCGGCCCGGTACCGGTCGGTCTGGCGGATGGAAGCGCGGTACCGCGTTGTCCACACTGGATTCGAAAGCGTGACCGGAACCCGCATCGCCTGACGCAGCGCGGTCTGCAGCTCGTCCAGGGCCAGCGGTCCGTCGCCACCGCTCAGGTCGGTGGTCATCACCCGCGAACAGGCGGCGCCGTCGAGCGGCAGGAACAGCCCGATGCGCTCGGAGTTCATGAAGATGCGGAACCGGGTGTGGTCGAACGGCCAGTCCACGCGGCAGTCGGCGAGCAGGAACCGTTGCGCGTACCCGTCTCCCGCGAAACTCAGGCCGAGCTGCTTGCGGACCGTGCTGTGGGCGCCGTCCGCGCCGACCAGATAGCGGCAGGTGACCTCGCCGGTGCTCAGACGTGCCTTGACGACGGACTCGTTCTGGGTCAGCGATTCCAGCCGGGCGCCGCGCTCGACCGTGAGGCCGTGGCGGGCCAGGTCGTCCAGCAGCACCTGCTCGACCTCGTTCTGCGGGGCCATGAGGATGAACGGGTACGGGGTGTCGCCGGCCCGCGCCCGGTCGAAGTCGAGCCCGCCCACCGGCCGGCCCTTGATGTGGAACGTGATGCCGGTGTTGACCACGCCGTGCCGCAGGAGTTCGTCGGCCAGTCCCAGTGAGCGGAACAGTTCGATGGTGCGGGCCTGGACAGCGAACGCCCGCGACTCGGTGGCCGGGCCCGCGCCGGCGTCGACGACGCGTACGGCGATGCCCTGGCGCAGCAGGAGGGCGGCGGTCATCAGGCCGCTCGGGCCGGCGCCGACCACCAGAACCTCGGTGCCGACCGGCGTGTCGTCCGTTTCTGCTGGTGGGTGCGGTGCTGTGGCCGTACGGGAAACGGGTTGGCCCTTGTGTTTTCCGATGCCGTCGATGAACCGGCGGAAGCCCGTGGCGCCCGGGCGGACGTGGACGCGCGGCAGGGGGCGGCCCGAGATCGCCGCCCAGCCCCGGCGCCCGAACGCCAGGATCAGGGCCACGACGGCCAGCACGACGAGGCCCATCGGCTCACCTCACCGTGGCCGGCAGAGCGCTCGACATGCGCAGGAACTGTTGCCGCAGCGGGCCTTCGACATGAGGGGCGATTTCCCGTACGAAATCACGGGTGTGCTGCTGTGCCAGGTGCTTCTCGAGGTCGGGCTTGGACCGGAACATCTCGTAGATGACGAACAGGCTCCGGTCGGCGCGGTCGCGGTGGACATGGAACTCGAGGGCGCCCTCCTCGGCCCGCAGCGGTTCCACCAGGGCCAGGATCAGGCGTTCGACCTCGTCTTCGTGGCCGGACCGGGCCCGCGCAAAACCCAGATGCGTGTAGGGCCCGGTCTCGTCCTCGTCCGGCTCCGGGAGCACGGGACGTCCATCGCTCATGGCGGTTCTCCTTCGACTGTCACGGCCGGGAACTGCACCTGGCCGTGACAGTCTGGTTTCCGCTCGATGGCATCGCCGAGGGCTAGTCCCGCTGAGCGGTACTCGTTTCGGCTGTCCGTTTGTCGCCGCTCGCTTGTCGGAGCCGCCCGCCCGTTACCGCCGGCCGCCCGTTACAGCTGCGCCAGCAGTGCCAGCAGGAAGGTCAGGATCGCGGCCAGCGTGGCGGCGCTGGGGGTCCCGTCGAGCAGGCCGGCGATCGCGCAGAGCAGGTTGCCGAGCAGGTTTCCCGGCGCGCTGACGGCGGTGATGACCAGGTGCACCTGGTTGAGGTCGACCACGAGGCCGAGCAGGTCGAGATGCAGCGGGCCGAGGGTCAGGTCGAGCACGCGGCAGGTCGCCAGGGCGATGGCGGCCGGCGCGCTGACCGTACGGGTGACGGTGCCGACGGCGGCGCCGGTCGAGTCGGTGAGCGTGCCGGTCAGGGTGCCGGTCGCCACGAGGTTGCCGCCCGGCGCCGAGAACGCCCTGGGTGTGAACTTGCCGGCGAAGGTGCCGGTGCCGCCCTTGGCGTCCGTGAAGCTGCCGGTCACGGGTGTGCTGGGAATTGCGGCTGCCTTGGCCGCTGGTGCTGCTTGTCCCGGGGCCGTGGCCGCTGGTGTTGCTTGTTCGGGCGGGGCGGCCGCGTTCGCTCCCGTGCTGGCCAGCCCCAGGGCCGCGATCACCGTCACGACGATCATCGTGAGCCGTTGCCGGTGTGTCATCGTTCCTCCTCCGGTGTGGTGCGGCGCCCGTCCTCCGGAGTCCTGCCCCGGCCGCGCCGCCATCCACCGACAAGCCTCGATGTCTGCGGAGATCCGTCCCAGTGAGCGCTGTCATCGGTTGACGATGAGTGGAGTGAGGGGCGGTAGCTGACAAAAGTCAGGTCCCGCCCCGCCCGTTCGTCGCCTCCTTGTCCTCCTTGTGCGCGCTTGTGCGCGCTTGTGCGCGTTGCCCTGCTGTCGTCGTTCCGCGTCAGCGCGTCGTTCTGCGGTGCGCGTGTTGGTCGTTTCCTGTCCGCGCGTTGCTCGCTTCGCTCTTCGCGTTGCTCGCTTTGCTGTCCGCGCGTTGCTCGCTTCGCGTTGTTCGCGTTGCTCGCTTTGCTGTCCGCGCTGTTCGCTTTGCTGTTCGCGTTGTTCGCGTTGTTCGCGTTGTTCGCGTTGTTCGCGTTGCTCGCTTTGCTGTCCGCGCTGTTCGCGTTGGTTGTGCCCGCGAGCCGCGCGTCTGTGCACGTCTTTGTCGTCAGGTGAGCCAGCCCGCGCTTTCGGCGACCCGGACCGCTTCGAGCCGGTTGCGGGCGCCGGTCTTGTGGAGGATCACCGAGATGTAGTTGCGGACAGTGCCGGCGGTCAGATGCAGCTTGGCCGCGACCTCCGCTGACGGCAGCCCCGAGGCGGCCACGCTGAGCACGTCCAGCTCCCGCGCCGACAGGGGGCTTCGCGGCGTGGCAACCAGGGCGACGGCCAGCCCGGCGTCGATGACCCGTTCCCCGCGCACCAGCTGGCGGATGCCGTGCACCAGCTCGCCCGGCGTGGCCTGGGTGCCGACGACACCCCGCACGTGAACGTCGAGGGCGCGGTGGAGCCTCCCGGGGGCGTCCGGGCCGGCCAGCACCAGGATGGCGCAGTGCGGCCGCTCGACGCTGAGCCGGTTCAGCAGACTCAGCCCGTCGCCGGTCAGCAGCTCGACGTTGACCACGGCAACGTCCGGCGTCGAAGCGCGGGCAATGTCTAGAGCCGCCTCATCGAGACAGCGCAGCTCCGCGACAACAGCGAAGTCCTCCTCCGTCGAAAGCGCCAGCGCCAGGGCGCCGCGCAGCAGATTCATGGGTTCAGCAAGCAGAATGCGGATCACGGTGGCCTCCCAGCCAGAAAGTCATGTGCGGTGGGAAGGCCGGCATCCGAAAGCGCGGGTTCTGTCGCGCGCGCTCACCCGGGTCACCCTCGGGTCGGAGTCGCGGATTCCTCCTCGTCGAAGAGGCCCGTGACGTGACGTCGTGGAAGTCCCTGATGCTTCTGGACCTCCCCATCCTCGCGGAGGTCTTCGGCGGCGCAGGAGTTCTCGACGATCTCGACGTCGGAAGCCGGCCGGTGGCCGTTGCCGGGGCGTTTCACCGGCGGCGGCCCGGTTCCGGACCGCAGAATCAGCTGGGAGGGCCGCTGTACCGGACGCTCCGCCCGAAGGCGCTCGCATCGATGGGTGAAGCGATGGCGGCGGCAGTGATTTCCGGCCGCCAGGACGACGGGACGGTACCCGTCGGAGGCGCGTTACCGCCGCCACCCGCGTCGCGCAGGTGGCCGCTGCCCGCGAAGGAGCTACCCGGCCGGAGCGGCGAGCCCGGCGGCACAGGCTCCGGACCCCGCCCGGACCGCAGACCGGCGTCGTGCCGAACCGCAGCGACCGGCAGATCCGAGATGACGGACGGTGCCAACGACGCCACCACGGACGGTGTCACCGCCTGGAAGGTCGCGATCAGCGATCCCGCCCGATGCGCCGAACGCTTGAGCGGAACAGGCCTCACCACGCCCGCGACTGGTGTTTCCTGCACTCGTACGGGCACTGTCGCCGCGGCCACGCTCACGACAGGCAGCTCACGCGACACCACGGACACATTCGGCGCACTCGATTCCGCGAGAGACAGCTCCCGAGACGGCACGCGCGCAGTCAGCACCGTCCCGTCCACGAGCGACAGGTTGGTCGTTCGCGCAGTTGTGGTCAGTGCTGTCGTGTCTATGAGCGATGGGTTGGTCGTTCGCGCAGTTGTGGTCAGTATTTGCGCGTGTATGAGCGATGGGTTGGCCGTTCGCGCAGATGTGGTCAGTGCCGTCTCGTCTATGAGTGATGGGTTGGTCGTTCGCGCAGTTGTGGTCAGTATTTGCGCGTGTATGAGCGATGCGTTGGCCGTTCGCGCAGATGCGGCCAGTCTTTTCGCGTCGGTGAGCGTGCGATGGAGCGTCGGGGTAGTCGCGGTTGTGAGCGTGTTGTGCGCGTTGATGAGCGGCTTGGTCACCTCGACCGGGACGGCCGGCACTGTCCGCTGGGAGATGCTGTTGGCTGCGGGCACGCTGATTGGTTTGGTCAGCCGCACCTCAGTCTTGCGTTGCTCGTCCTGTGAAGCTGCGAGCGCGCGGTCGCCTGCCTTCAGAGTCGAAACCACCCGAGACACCACCGGAGCCGCCTTGCTGCGCTCCTTGACTGTTGGGAGCACGACCCTTGATGGCTGGGCCACCGGGGCGACCTTTGCGGGATCGGCTTTCTGAACTTCAGCTCTCAGGGGCTTTGCCTTTGAAGGAACTACCCTCGCCCGCTCCACCTTCGACGGAACCGGCTTGGGTCGCTCCGCTCGCGTGGCTGCCTTCAACTGTCCCGTCTGCGTGGCTGCCTTCGGCCGCTCGGCCCGGGTGGCTGCCTTGGCGACATCTCGTACCTTCGTGAGCGTCGAAGCGCCAACACCCGAGTGATCGCTATTGCCGCGCCGAGCGCCCGCGCTATCGCCGCGCCCGGCGCCCGAGTCGTCGCTATTGCTGCGCCGGGCGTCCGAGCTGTCGCTATTGCTGCGCCGGGCGTCCGAGCTGTCGCTATTGCTGCGCCGGGCGTCCGAGCTGTCGCTATTGCTGCGCCCGGCACCCGAGCTGTAGCTGTCGCCACGGCCGGCGCCTGAGTCGTCGCTATCGCGTGATTTATTGCTGTTGCCGGCGCTGCCGATGGTGTCCGCGACGGCCTGGGATTCCGCTTTGGCGTTTGCCGCTATCTCGCGCACGGGGGACTTTGCGCTTGGGGAACCGTCGGTCACACCTTCGTCGGCTCGTGCGGCGTGATCGAAGATTGTCAACGCAAAGTAGGTGGCCGCCGCCAGTGCGATCAGCAGCAGTAGGCGACCTATGCGCTGAGCTGCGATGTTCCCTCGCACGATCCACCTCCTGCGGGTGCCCGGGGCCAATCCATCGATGTTCACCTACCCATTCGCCGGTGGCTGACACGGTTTACTCCAAGATCTGGCACCTCGTCCCCGTCCGTACGTCGTCTTGGGCAACGGCTCCACCGGCCGTACGGGATCGTCGGGCTTTTGTCATGGTTGTCGGTCTTTCGCTGCTGGCGTGGGCGCTAGGCTCGGGTGAATCGCTTCGAGTGTGGAGGCGGCCATGACGCATCCGGTGCGTAAGCCGGCCGACGGCGCGAACCGGCCTGACCACGAGCCGGAATCCGAGGCGGCGTCTGCAGCCCGGGCTCAGAAGAGGAGTCGGCCAGACCGGGCGGAGTCGGGTAGCGAGGCGCTCATTGACCGGCTCCTCGAAGCTACGCCGGGTCGGAAACCACCCCGGGCGACCCCGCCGGATGAAACCATGGCCGACCGGACGAGGGTGCGACCGCCGGTTGACTTCACGACGCTCGCCGGGCCGCTTGAACGCCTGACCGAACTCATCGCTCTCTGGGGCCGGGTCACCCGTGACTTCTCCGTGCCGACCGACCCGCCGGTCCTGTTGCCAGTGCCCGCCTCGTCCGGCTTGGATTCGGGCGATTCCCTGCGACTCGCCCAGGTGCGTCACGGTAACGCGTATCAGGATCCGGCGACGGCGACGGCGACGGCGGCCCTGGGGCGGGCGGCGCGGCATGCAGGCCGGAAAGGCGTCTCGTCGCCGCAGGTCGTGGCCGAACTCGAGGCGGCCCTGGCCCGGCTGGAAATCCGCGACGTGGTTGCCGAGGAGGGCTACTTCTACCGGCCGGCCACGACCGGCACTGAGCGGTACGAAAGCGCATGGACCGTCCGGCTCGAGGAAGACCGGCTCCGCCCGTTCACCTCGATGCAGGTCCCTCTGCCGGCCGGTGCGCTGGGCGCCGACCACCGCGCCGCGTGGCCGCAACGCCGCCGCATCATCCTGATCGACACCGGCGATCAAGGCGCGTCGTCCCAGGTCGGCTTTGCGACGCGTACCACCCTGGCCGAGGAGCCGGTGGACTACAACGGGCACGGTACGGCGACCGGCAGCCTTCTCCGCTGGGCCGCTCCCGGGGCCGAGGTGCAGAGTTTCCGGATCACGGAGAGCGCTCAGGAAGCAGCCGAGTCGTCCATCGTGCTCAACGCCCTGAACGTGGCGCTGCAGGCCGACCGCTGCGAGATCGTCGTGCTGCCGCTGCGCGCCGATCTGACTCCTGACCAGCTCGGACAACGGAACCTGATCGCGCGGATCGCCGAACACGCCCGAAAGCAGAACAGCCGCACGCCCGTGGTGGTCTGCGCAGCCGGCAACCGCGGCCCGGACGAGTTCATGTCCTACCCAGCCCTGCTGCCCGGCGCGCTCGTGGCCGTAGCCACCGACGAGACGCAGGAGCCGGCCGACTACAACTGCCCGGCCCCTCCCGAAATGACCGTGCACGTCGTCCCGGCCTTCGGGGGAGTGGTCGATCGCCCGGTAGGCCACCTCCTAGGCACGGAAGCCAGGACAACAACCGGCGCGGCGCTCTACGGCACCTCGTTCGCAGCCGTGCTCGTCGCCGCCGCCCTCGCCACCGCGTAAAAGCCCAGCCGCAGCTCTCACCGCAGCCTGAAACCTAACCGTGGCGATCCCCGACGAGGTCCACCGCGGGTCAAGGTGAGCGGGATCAAGGTGTCCGCGTGCCGAGGTGCGCGGGGTCAAGGTGTCCAGGCGCCGAGGTGCGCGGGGTCGAGGTGCGCGGAGTCGAGGTGTCCGGGCGCCGAGATGCCGGGGGCCGAAGTGCCGGCGCCGGGTGGGGTCAGGCGGCGATGAGGCGCTTGGTGATGCGGTGGGTGCCGTCGTTTCCTACGGCCAGGATCACGGCCGTGCCGGCGAGGACGATCCCGGACAGCAGGGCGTTGTCGACGTCCTGCGTGTTCAGCACGAAACCCAGCACCACCAACGCCGCCGCGCCGACCCAGCCGACTGCACTTCCGGTGCGGGACAAGCCGTCGGAACCGTGCAGCGCGGCCACCCCGACCTGGTCGCCGTGGATGGCGGCGCGGGCCCGGACGATGGCGGCCAGCAGGCACACCGAGGTCACGGCGAGCACGACGAACGCGAGCACGACGAACGCGAGCACGACCAGCACCCCGTCGCCGTCGCCGGCCAGCGCCACCACCACCGACACCGCGATCAGCCAGACCAGGACCGCGGCCACGACGGACACCGCCAGCAGCTTGCCGTAGGTGCGGCGCAGGATCGCTCCGCCGCCGGGGTTCAGGGTGCGCCGGGCCGGGTCAGTCATCGGTCTTGTACCGCCAGTCGGTGGTGTCGCCGTCGGAGAGGCTGCCGTCGTTGAACTCGCTGGTCGTGGCCTGCGGCCAGGTGCCGCCGTTGTGCAGGGTCTGGTTGAGCGAGGTCACCGAGTCGACGATGGTGCCGACGAAGGTCACGAACAGCGCGACACACGCGACGACCAGGCCGATGACCTTCGCCGTGGAGACGCCGGCGC
This sequence comes from Paractinoplanes ovalisporus, assembly GCF_016834655.1. Lineage (GTDB taxonomy): Bacteria > Actinomycetota > Actinomycetes > Mycobacteriales > Micromonosporaceae > Actinoplanes > Actinoplanes ovalisporus. The sequence goes on along the minus strand of NZ_JAENHP010000016.1, from coordinate 82,684 downwards.
CGGCCGCCGCGGGTGGGGCGCCGACCACCGTGGCGGCCGCGCCGGCCTCGGCGATCAGCTCGGCGACATAGCTGACGACGGCCAGGATGACACCGGCCCACATGGCGAAGATGCCGACCGCGGTCTTGGTGAGGTTGCTGTCGATCGAGTCGGTGATCGTCTTGATCGAGTCGAGCGCCTTCTGCTGGGCGGGAATGACATTGCCGTACGCCTCGGCCGCACGGCCCGTCCAGTAGTTGTCGATCTTCATCTGGTCGGGGCCGAGCTTGTTCGACAGCTCGCTGAGCGGCCCGCCGACCTTCGAGGTCCACTCGTCACCGGCCGCCATCAGCCCGAACGGCCAGCCGGGGTTGAGCAGGATCTTCGCCATCTCCTCGAAGAAGTCGGCGATCAGGTCGTTCAGCTTGCCCAGGGAGGCCGCCATGCCGTGCGAGATGCCGGGCGGCATGAACCGCATCGCCCGGTTGCAGCGATTGAACAGCGTCTCGACGGTGGAGCTGACCTCCTTCATCATCCGATCGAGGTCGGCGAGCTTCTCGCGGAACTCACCCTCTGACATCACCGCTGCGCTGGAGCCCATGTGGCTCGTCTCCCCGTGAATTGAAAGCAGAAAGCTCAGTAGACGTTCTTCATGCGGTGGACGGTGTTCTGCTCGTCCCGGTCGTAGTCGTCGGCGCTCTTCTTCAACGCGTCGGAGATGCCGTCGAAGGTGACCGCACCCGAGCTCAGCATGGTGGCGACCCGGTTCTGCAGCTCGGCGTACTTGTCGTCGAGCCCGGCCAGATGGCCCAGCCCGGAGAACTCGAACGCGCTCAGCGTCAGCCCGCGGGCGACCTGGGCCGCGGTGTCGAGCTGACCGGCCATGCCACCCCACACACCGGCGTCGGCGCGCATGCCACCGGTCGCCGCGTAGACCTCTTCGCTCGTCGGGTTACCCATCGGCCCGCCCTCCCGTCGTCACCATGCTCATCTGATCAGGCCGATCTCACGCAGCAGCGTCTCGGGCGACTCGGTGAGCCGCTGGACCCGGCCCAGGCCGGGCACGGCGTCGACCGCCCGCTGCCGTTCGGCGGCGGCATCGCGCGCGGACGCCTCCAGAGCCTCGAGCACGGCCTGAGCGATGCGCTCGTGCGAAGCGGCCCGCAGCCACTCGTCGTCGAAGTCGACACTGCTGACCGTGCCGCCGGCGGCCGTGACCCGTACCGTACGGCTGTTGTTGGTGGAGCTCACCGGCTGTGCGCCCGGCTGGTGGCTGAGGTCGTGCAGCCCGGCCGTGACCTCGCCGATCAGGTCGAACAGGTCACGCAGCGCGAGCATCGACTGCCGCGACGACGGGTCACCGATCTCGGTGCCACGGGTGGGGTCGGGGGCCGGCGTGGCCTCGGCGGGAGCCGCCGGCGCCGAACCCCACGCGGCCATCCGCTGGGCCGCCGAGTCTTGCAGCGCCGCCACCACGGCGAGCCCGAGACCGTCGCCGACCGTGCGCCGCCACTGCGGGTCGAGGTCGACCCGGGTGGCCGAGCCGTCGTCGCCCACGGTGACCTCGACCGCGCCGTCGTTGTCACGACCGGTGAACTGCCCCTTGCTCGCTTCGGCCGCCGCCGACAGCTGGCCGGCCAGAGCCTCGGCCTCGCCCTGCAGCTGCTTGAGCCGCGTCACGTCGAACTGATCCCCATGCCACATCGTCACGTCCCCCTTGGACCCGACACTCTAGCGGGGTCGCGCCTGCCCCGCCGTCCGCTGTATCGCCACGGACCGTGACACCGATGACAGGCGTCGATCAATGTCCTACTGTTTGTGTCCAGGAGGTTACAGAGGGATGGCCCCACTTCTCGAGGCACGCGGTCTCTCCCGGAGCTTCGGGCACGTCCGCGCCCTGGACAACGCGTCCTTCGACATCGAGGCCGGTGAAGTGGTCGCCCTGATCGGCGACAACGGGGCCGGCAAATCCACCATGGTCAAAGCGCTGACCGGCAACCTCGCGGTCGACGCCGGCGAGGTCTGGTTCCGGGGCGACCGGGTCGTCATCACCAGCCCCCACCAGGCGTCCGGCATGGGGATGGAGGTCGTCTACCAGGACCTCGCCCTGGCTCCGCACCTCAACCCCGTACAGAACATGTTCCTCGGTCGTGAGATCCCCCGGCGCGGCCTTCTGGGGTTCCTCGGCTTCATGGACGAGAAGCTGATGCGGGCGCGGGCCGAGGCCGGGTTCGCCGAGCTCGGCGGCACCGTCACCGCCTTCTCCTCGCCGGTCGGTTCGATGTCGGGCGGCCAGCGCCAGCAGATCGCCATCGTGCGCGCGATCAGCTGGGCCGACCAGATCGTGTTCCTCGACGAGCCGACTGCCGCCCTGGGGGTGGTGCAGACCAAGAACGTCCTGGACACCATCAAGCGCGTACGGGACAAGGGCATCGCCGTCGTGCTGATCAGCCACTCCATGCCGCACGTGCTCGAGGTCGCCGACCGCATCCAGGTGATGCGCCTGGGCACCCGGGTCGCCACCATGCCGGCCCGCGGCACGACCGTCGAGCAGCTGGTCGGGGCCATGACCGGCGCCCTGGACATGAAGGACGTCAACGGGAGCGGGGACACATGAGGCGCCTGGCCGGGATGCAGTCGGTGTGGATCCTCGGGGTCCTGCTCGTCATCGTGGCCGCCTTCTCGGTGGCGGCCGGCACCAAGTTCCTGTCCACCAGCAACTTCTCGCTCATCTCGCAGAACATCGCGGTCTGGGCGGTGCTCGGCGTCGGCATGACCTTCGTGATCATCACTTCCGGCATCGACCTGTCGATCGGCTCGGTCCTGGTCTTCTCCTCGGTCGTGGCGGCGAAGATCATGGAGGCGGTCGGCGGCGACGGCTGGTCCACCGCGTTCATCGGCATCCTCGGCGCGCTGGTGGCGGGCATCGCCTGGGGCACGCTCAACGGTTTCCTGGTGGCCAAGGCCAAGATCCCGCCGCTTATCGTCACCCTCGGCGCGCTCTCGGTCGCGCTCGGCCTGGCCCAGGTGATCACCAGCGGCATCGACATCCGTTCGGTGCCCATGGCGCTGACCGACTTCAACACGTACATCAAGATTGTCGGCATTCCGGCGCTGCCGTTCGTGGCGCTCGTCGTCGTGATCGCCGGCGGCATCGTGCTGCACAAGACCCGGTTCGGCCGCTACACGTTCGCGATCGGCTCCAACGAGCTCGGCGCCCGCCGGGTCGGCATCAACGTCGATCGACACCTGATTTACGTGTACGCCCTCTCGGGCGCGTGCGCCGGGCTGGGTGCTGTGCTGGCCCTGGCCCAGTTCGGCACCACCACGATCGCCGGACAGTCCCTGACCAATCTCAACGTGATCGCGGCCGTGGTGATCGGCGGCACCTCGATCTTCGGCGGCCAAGGATCCATTTTCGGTACGGTCGTCGGCCTCTTCATCCCGGCCGTTCTCCAGGCCGGGTTCGTGATCATCGGAGTCGAGGCCTTCTGGCAGGGCGTCGCCGTGGGCTCGGTGCTCGTGGCCGCCGTGTACGTCGACCAGTCCCGCCGCGCCGCCGCCCAGCGCGGCAGTTCCCGCCCCTCGATCCTCTCCCTGGTAAAGGTCAAGCAAAGGACCGTCTCATGAAGAAGTCCTCCGCCGTCGCCGTCGCCGCGCTCGTAGCCCTCGCCGGATGCACCAGCTCGAAGCCGACCGGAAGCGCCGCCAACACCGCCGCCGGTGATCCCAGCGCCCCCGCCGCCTCGGCGCCCGCGGCCCCGGCCAAGGCGTCGAAGAACTACAGCCTGCAGTTCATCCAGGGCGTCACCGGCGACGAGTTCTACATCACCATGCAGTGCGGCATCGAGGCCGAGGCGGCCAAGCTCGGCGTCACGGTCAAGACGCAGGGCCCGCAGAAGTTCGACCCCACCCTGCAGAAACCGATCCTCGACTCGGTCGTGGCCGCCAAACCCGACGCGATCCTGATCGCCCCCACCGACGTCACCGCCATGCAGACCCCGTTGCAGGCCGCGGCCGCCGCCGGCATCAAGGTGATCCTGGTCGACACCACGACCGAGGACCCGTCGTACGCCGCGAGCGCCATCGCCTCGGACAACGTCGGCGGCGGGGCGGCCGCGTTCGAGGCCATCAAGAAGCTCAACCCGGACGGCGGCAAGGTCATGGTGATGTCCACCGACCCCGGCGTCTCCACGGTCGACCTGCGCATCAAGGGCTTCGAGGACGCGGCCAAGGCCGACTCGAAGTTCCAGTACCTGCCGGTGCAGTACTCCCACAACGACCCGGCCACGGCGGCCAACCTGATCACCTCGGCGTTGCAGCGCGACCCCGACATCATCGGCGTCTTCGCGGCCAACCTGTTCGCGGCCGAGGGCACCGCCACCGGCGTACGGCAGGCGGGCAAGACCAGCACCGTGAAGATCGTCGGTTTCGACGCCGGACCCAACCAGATCAAGGCCCTGCAGGAGGGCACGGTCCAGGCCCTGATCGCCCAGCAGCCGGGCAACATCGGCCAGTACGGCGTCGACGAGGCCGTGGCCGCCCTCGACGGCGGCCAGATCACCCCGAAGATCCAGACCGGCTTCACGACCATCACCAAGGAGAACCTGAACGGTGAGGGCGGTCAGGCCGCCTACAAGTCGAGCTGCTGAGGCGGCTCTTCCAGGAACGGCGTCAACAGGCCGGGAACCGCGGCGTCGGCCACCTCGATGCCGCGGCCCGCCGCCACGTCGCGGATCGAGTACGCACCGGAACCGGCCGCGGTCGTCGCCCTCACGGTGGCCAGACCGGCCCGGCGCTGGAACACCGACTGCCGCACGGTCCAGCCGATGATGCCGCGGCGTTGCAGCGCGACGGTGCTGCGGCGTACGGAACCGCTGCGCGCCACCAGATAGTCGCCGTGGATGCCGTGACCCAGGCTGCGGTAGGCGTCCACGGCGAGGGCGACGGCGACCGGCACGGCGACCAGCGCCGAGATCCACGCGATGTGCAGCAGCACCTCGGTCAGCAGCACGCCCAGAAGGACCAGCGGGAACTCGCCGGCCAGCACCCCGGCCAAGGCCCAGCGCAGCCGGCGACCGCGCGCCGCGACCGGGTGCGGGGTCAGCTGGACCGCCTCGGTCGGTGAGACCGGCTCGCGCAGGATGCCGGCCGCGACCCGCTGGGCCAGCTCGGTGGGTGCGGCCGGCAGCAGGGTGCTGTGCTGGGCCTTGTTCTGCTCCGCGCCGGTCGCCAGGCCGGTCGCCACCACGTCGACCCGGGCCGCCCCGGCCAGTCGCGTGCCGAGCGCCTCGACCAGGTCGACACCCCGGACGCGCTGCTCCTCGACCGAGATGGACCGGGTGGTCAGCAGGCCCCGCCGCACCCGCAGCGTGCCGCCCGGCTCCCGGTCGAGCCGGTAACTCCACCACATCTCGACCCACAGCCCGAGCGCGCCGATCACACCGAGCACCAGCGCCACCCCGGCCAGCACGGCGATGCCGCCGATCAGGCCCAGCCCGCCCAGCCGGTCGATCGTCCACTCGACCAGGCCGCCGGACAGGCCGACCCAGTCGGCCACGTTGAGGGCGCCACCGACCGCGGATGCACCCAGCAGCGGGGCGACGAACGACAGGGGTGCGTAGCGGATCCAGCCGGGGTCGAACACAGCCAGGGTGCCATCGGCGACCGGTTCGGCGGCGCGGTCCAACAGGGTTCGGCGCAGCTCGTCCCCGGTGGCGCGGGTGACGGGGTTCAGCCGTACGGTGCCCTTCTCGGCGTGTTCGCCGGTGCCGATCCGCACCGACACCAGGCCGAAGACACGCAGCAGGGGATTGGCGGTGACGTCGACCGTACGGATCCGGTCGCGCTGCAGGGAACGGCGGTTCCGGATCAGCATGCCGGTGTGCAGCTCGACCCGCTCGGGGCCGACGCGGTAGCGGCTGTAGCGCAGGCGCAGCCACTCGGCGACGGTGCCGGCCACCACCACCAGGACCGCGCCGGGAAGCACCCAGCCCAGCGCGACCGCCACCGAGATGTCGGACAGGCCGATCGCCGACGGCACACCGGCCATTACCGCGACCCCGGTCATGAAGATCGCCGACACCGGTACGGCCCGCCGGTCGAACCGCTGCCACTCCGGGCTCACGTGGCATCACCGGGAACGGCCTGGGTGGCCACGGTGAGCTGCTCGGCCACCTCTTCGGCGAGCGCGTGGTCGAGACCCGGCATGGTGACCGCGCCCTTGGCCGACGCCGTGGTCACGACCACGGTGGACAGTCCGAACCGTTGCTCGACCGGGCCGCGACGGGTGTCCACGGTCTGGATCCGCGACAGCGGTGCCACCCGCCATTCCTGCCAGAAGAAGCCCGTACGGGTGTAGACGGCCGTTTCCGTGACTTCCCAGCGGTGCACGCGGAACCACCAGCGGGGCAACGCCAGCACGAGGACCAGACCGGCGACCGCGATGACGACGGCCGGCGCGACCAGCCAGAACCGGGCCGGGCGGATCAGCGCACCGAGCAGGACCAGCACCACGACCGGAGTGGCGAAGAGCAGGATCAGGTTCGTCGACCACCACCCGACGGAGCGCCGGTCGACGGGATGACGCGGTGGGCGGAGCCGGATGTCGCCATCGGTCATGCCCGAACTATACGGACGCGGCGCAGGACTTCGAGTCGCTCAGAGCATCGACCAGAGTGGTGGCGGCGGGGACATGTTTCGCGTACGCCTCGGGGAACGCCGACACCTGCACGGCCTGGGCGGCCTCGGTGACCCGCATCTTCTGCCAGCCGTCCGTACGCAGCAGTTTGTCGTAGAACTTCTGGGTCTGGTAGGCCGGGTCACGCAGCTGCTTCGGGGTGCCCCAGCCCTGGCTCGGACGCTGCTGGAACAGGCCGATGGAGTCGCGGTCACCGCCCTTCAGGTTGCGCAGGCTCGACTCCTGAAGGGCGGTGGCGATCGCGATGACCTGGGCCTCGGTCGGCACCCGCCGCTCGTTGCCGATGGTGACGATCGTGCGCGCGTTGGCGACCTGTTCCTCGCTCCACCGGCTCGGGACCGCCGTGGCGGCGGCGGGTGTGCAGTCGGCGCCCGCTTTCAACATCGGACTGAGTACAAAACCGGCCAGCACGGCCAGGGCGATCACAAAAAGGGCGCGCACGACTAGGGGGATGCCTTCCGGGGTGGGGGAGTCCGGGGAAGGCTACCGGTCCATCGACGCCCAGCAGTATGGGGAGCACGGCGGAGATCGTCAGGCGTGCGGATGAGGTCAATGTGCTCGAATGCCCGGTTGACGAGACCGCCTCCCGCCGTAGATCGGGGCGGGGCTGCGGACGATCATGAGATCGGTCATCCTCTATGGATGATGCGACGCATGTGGGCGAGCGTGCTGACCCTCGCCGTGATCGGGTTGCCCGCTCTGCCGGGGTCACCCGCTGCGGCTGCGCCCGCCGCGGAGAACGTTGTCGAGGACGTGTGGGTCGAGACGCCGCTCGACTCCGACGGCGACGGGGTGCGTGACCGGGTTCACCTCAACATCACCCGGCCGGCGGGGGCGCGAGTGGGCTCGATCGTCTTCCCCACGCCGTACGCGGGAAGCGGTCCTGACGTTCCGTATCCCAGCGTCGACGTCGACCGCCTGCCGCAGGAGACGAAGACCGCCGTCGGCGCGCGCTCGGCCCGGCTCGCCGACGCGGCGCTGAGTGCCCAGCGGCGGCAGCAGGGTGCCTGGAAGCACTACGCCGAGCGTGGCTACGCCATGATCGCGATGGACAGCCTCGGCACCAACCTGTCGACCGGCTGCCCCGACACCGGCGGCAACGACGAGACCGCCGCGATGCGGGCCGTGGTCGACTGGCTCGACGGCAAGGGCCGTGCCTTCGACACCGCCGGAAAAACGGTCGCGGCGAGCTGGTCGGTGCGCCGGGTGGCGATGTATGGCGTGTCCTACAACGGCACCCTGCCCATCATGGCCGCCATCACCGGCCGGTCGGCGCTCAAGACGATCATCCCGATCTCGGCCGTCACCAGCTGGTACGACTACTACCGCGCCAACGGGCTGGTCGTGGCGCCGGGCGGCTGGCAGGGCGAAGACCTCGACGTCATGGCGAAATACATCCTCACCCGGGCCAACCCGGAGGTCTGCGCCTCGGCCATGGACGAGCTGACCCGCATCCAGGACAGGGTCACCGGCGACTACTCGCGCGTCTGGGCCGAGCGTGACTACACGGCCCGCGCCGGCAACATCCGGGCCAGCGTCTTCGTGTCGCAGGGCCTGCGCGACTGGAACGTCAAGACGCAGCAGGGCATCCAGTTCTGGCAGGCGCTCGGCCGGGCCGGGGTCGACCGCAAGCTCTGGCTCTACGAGGGTGGGCACGGCAGCCCGAGCTCGCAGGAGTTCAACGACGCCGTCGACCGCTGGATCGACCACTACATCTACGGCGCCGACAACGGGATCGACCGCGAGGCCCCGGTCACGCTGGAGGACGGCGACGGCAATGTCATCGAACGGACGACGTCGTGGCCGGTCCCCGGCAGCCGCAAGACGGTGGTGCCGCTCGCGACCGGGCCCGCGCGCACCGACACGTTCACCGACAACGGCCGCACCCGGACGGCGGAGGAGCTGATCGCCGGGGATCCGGCCGACCGGCTCGTCTACCGGCTGCCCGTTCTCACCCGCGACGTGCGGCTCAGCGGAACCCCGTACGTGAAACTGAAGGTCAGCGTCGACAACCGCACCGCCGCCAATCTCACCGCGCTGCTGGTCGACTTCGGGCCGGGCGGCGCCGAGCCGGTGGTGGTGACCCGCGGCTGGACCGACCCGCAGAACCGCGTCTCCCGGTCGTGGTCGCAGCCGGTCGCGCCCGGGAAGGCGTACGGGATCCGCTGGAACATGCAGCCGCAGGAGCACGTGTTCCGGGCCGGCCACCAGATCGGTGTCGCCGTCATCTCGACCGACTACGACTACACGCTGCGCCCGCTGCCCGGCACCCGCCTCTCGGTCGACCCGACCGCCAGCAGCATCGAGCTGCCGCTGGTGCGCTAAATACCGTTGATCATCGGTTGGAGCAGGGCCGCCATGACGTCGGCGGCCCGCTCCGGGTCGCCGGCGACGATCGCGTCGACGAGGTCGGCGTGCAGTTGCGCGAGGTCGTCGGTCTCCCCGGCCACGTCGTGCAGCTGCACCTCCTCGAACACCTCGAGCAGTCCCTCATAGACGTCGCCGAGCAGCGGGTTGTGGGTGGCCTCGACCACCGCCCGGTGCAGGGCCGAATCGGCGCGGACCCGTTCGTGCAGGTCGTGGCCGGTCCACGCCGCGTTTCGCTCGCGCAGCAGCGTGACCAGGCGTTCGGCGTCGGCCTCGGTGCGGCGGGTGGCGGCGATCCGGGCCGAGGCGGCGTCGAGGGCCAGTCGCAGTTCCAGGCTGTCGCGGCGGGAGGTGGCGGCGACCCGGCGCGACACCGACGAGCGCAGGTCCGACGTCGACACCACGAAGGTTCCGCGGCCCTGTTCGCGCCGCAGGATCCCGGCCTGCACCAGCGAGCTGATCGCCTCACGGACCGTGTTGCGGCCGGCGCCGCTCCACTCGACCAGCTCGGGCTCGGTCGGGATCTTGCTGCCGACCGGCCACGTGCCGTCGGTGATCCGCGACCGGAACAACTCCGTCACCTGGGTGCCGAGGCCGGCGCGATCAAGAGGCACGCTGCAGCCTAACCGGCCGGCACGCCGCCCATCCGGCGGCGAGGGTGATCAGCAGGGTGACGGCGAGCAGCCCGTACGTCGTGTTCCAGCCGCCGGTGACCTGATGGATCGCGCCCAGCGCCAGCGGCCCGACACAGCCGATGCCGTAGCCGACACCCTGGACCAGGCCGGAGAGCCGGGACGCGCTCGCGGCGTCGGCCGACCGGGCGCCGATCAGGGTCAGGCAGAGCGGGAACGTGCTCACCCCGAGGCCGAACGCGGTCGCCCAGACGAAGGCTCCGGCGGCCGGGGCGGCGAACATGCCCAGATAACCGGCGGCCATCAGCGCCGCGCACACCACGACGATCGGATACGGGTTGCGCAGTCGTGTGGTCAGCGGCGGCACCACGAAGGCGGCGATCAGGCCCAGGCCGGCGAACCAGGACAGCAGCAGCGCGCTCCCGGTGGTGCTCAGCCCGGCGTCCTCGAGCATGGCCGGGAACCAGGTGACCAGCGTGTAGACGTGCAGCGTGGTCATCGCCATCAGCCCGATCAGGCCCAGCACCAGCGGTGTACGCCAGTCAATAAGAGCCGGGGTCGGGGTCGGGGCACTCGACCTCGGGACGGTGACGAACCACAGCACCGCCGCCACCGCGGTCACCAGGGCCCAGCCGCCCGCGGCGACCCGCCAGCCGTACGCGTGGGCGAGCGGCAACGCGAGCAGCGGGGCGGCCAGCTGACCGACCTGCAGCAGAACCATGTACATGGTGCTGACCGCGTGCAGTCGCTGCGGGAAGTGCTGCTTCACGATCGGGATCAGGATGACGTTGGCCGCGCCGACCCCGGCGAACGCGATCACGGTGGCGACGATCAGGACGGTCGGCGACCAGGCCACGGCCCGCAGCAGGATGCCGGCCGTCGTCGCGGTCACCGCGAGCGCGGCCGTCCGTTCCAGCCCGAGGCGGCGGGCCAGCGGCGGCGCGGCGAACGCGGCCACCGCGAAACAGGCCGTCACGATCGTGCCGATGGCGCCCGCGACCACCGGGCCGAAGTGCAGTTCGTCGCCCGCCTGGCCGGTCAGCACGCTGAAGCCGGTCACCGCGGTGCGCAGGTTGAGGGCGGTCAGCGCGACGGCCAGCAGGACGCCACGATGCAGCCGGGGAGGAGCCATCAAGGTCACCCCGGCAGTAAATCATGGGATGATGGGATGAATCTAAATGAGCCTCCTCACGTCGGCGGTGGCGCGATCACCCAGGTCGTCCAGGATCGTCAGGGTGTCGCGCCAGTGCCGGGCGCTGGCAACGCACCAGCGCCGCGGGCCGTCTCGGCTGCTGAATCGTGGGGGAAGGGTGGCCGCACGCTCCGGTGCGGCCACCCGGTCACCGGACCTTGCGCCGGTAGGCCAGAACAGCGAACACGTAGGCGACGATGCCGATGCCGGCGCACCAGCCCAGGGCCAGCCAGACGTCGCTGCCGACCGGCTGCCCGTCGAGCAGGGCCCGGGTCGAGTCGACGATGGAGGTCACCGGCTGGTTCTCGGCGAACGCGCGCACCGGGCCGGGCATCGTCTCGGTCGGGACGAACGCCGAGCTGACGAACGGCAGGAAGACGATCGGGTAGGAGAAGGCGCTGGCGCCGTCGGGGGTGGAGGCGGAGAGGCCGGCCAGCACCGCGATCCAGGTCAGGGCGAGGGTGAACAGGGCCAGGATCCCGGCCACGGCCAGCCAGGCGAGCACGCCGGCCGAGGTGCGGAAGCCGATGATCAGCCCGACCCCGACGATGACGGCCACCGAGATGGCGTTGGCGACCAGCGAGGTCAGCACGTGGCCCCAGAGGACGGACGAGCGGGTGATCGGCATCGAGTGGAAGCGTTCGAAGATGCCGTTCTGCATGTCGTTGAAGAGCCGGAATCCCGTGTACGAGATCCCGCTCGCGATCGCGATGAGCAGCACGCCCGGCATGAGGTAGTTGACGTAGTTGTCGGTGTTCGCCTCGATGGCCCCGCCGAACACGTAGCGGAACAGCAGCAGGAACGCGATCGGCATGATCGTGACCGTGATGATGGTGTCGACGCTGCGGGTCACATGCTTGAGCGAGCGCCCGAGCATCACGTTGGTGTCGTTGAACGCGTGCGTGGTCATCGCTGGGCCTCCCCGCCGCCGACGGTGGCCAGGAAGATCTCTTCCAGGGTGGGCTGCGTCTCCACGTATTCGACCCGCGCCGGCGGAAGCAGTTCGCGCAGCTCGGCCAGGGTGCCCGAGGCGATGATGGTGCCCCGGTGCAGGATCGCTATCCGGTCGGCCAGCTTCTCGGCCTCTTCCAGGTGCTGGGTGGTCAGCAGGATCGTGGTGCCGCCACCGGCCAGGTCGCGGATCATCTTCCACACCTCGAGCCGGGCCTCGGGGTCGAGACCGGTGGTGGGTTCGTCGAGGAAGATGACCGGCGGGTCGCCGATGAAGCTCATGGCGATGTCGAGCCGGCGGCGCATGCCCCCGGAATAGGTGGCGACCCGGCGTGCGCCCGCGTCGGCCAGGCCGAACTGCGCGAGCAGGTCGTCGGCGACCCGGCGCGGATCGGGCACCCGGCGCAGCCGCGCCACCATGATCAGGTTCTCGCGGCCGGTCAGGATCTCGTCGACCGCCGCGAACTGGCCGGTCAGGCTGATCGATTCCCGTACGCGGGCCGGCTGCGCGACGACATCGCAACCGTTGACGGTGGCCGTGCCGTCGTCGGGCCGCAGCAGTGTGGACAGGATCCTCACGACGGTGGTCTTGCCGGCGCCGTTCGAGCCGAGCAGGGCGAAGACGCTGCCCCGGGCGACGTCGAAGTCGACACCCGTCAGAACGTGGAGTTGCTGGAAGGACTTCTGCAATCCGCGGACCCGGATCGCCGGGTTCTGGTCCATGCGTCTCGTCCCGGCTACTCGGCGAAGACCTGGATCTTGGCGCCCGGATCGTCGACGTCGATGGTGACCTCGTCGAGCTGGTCGATGAGCTCCTCCAGCTGCTCCGGCTTGAGCTGGGTGAGGTCGATCGGCACCCCCGACTTGCCCAGCTCGGCGTTCACCTTGAGCAGGGCCTGGGGCGGGACGAGGCTGGCCAGCTTCACGCCGGCCCGCAACAGCTGGATCGGGACCCGTACGTTGATCCGGGTCGGACCGTCGCTGCCGCCCTCTTCCGAATGCACCACGACCCGCAGGTATTTGGGCCGGGCCTTGGGATAGGCGGCGGGGGTGGGTGGAGGTTCGGGCTGTTGCCGGTCGAGCGCGTCGAGGAGGCGCTCGGCCTCGTCGGCGGTGACCTTGCCCTCGGAGAGCATCTGCAGGATCTGACGGCGTTGCTCATTCATGACGGGTCCTTCATCTGAGATGTATGGAAAAGGCGGTCTCGCCGTCGTCGAGGTCGAAGACGGCGCCCGGCAGGGCCCACACCACGCGCCCGAGACCGCGCAGGCCGCCCAGGGGGCTGATCCGGAAGTAGACGCAGGCGATCAACAGGATCGGGATGAGCAGCAGCAACAACGGCAGCAACGGCACGAACCAGCGCCGCCGGCGACCGTCCCGGCCGCGGTAGCGAACAGCCGCCAGCATGGGGATCACCGCTGCTGTTCCAGCTCGGCCAGGGCCTCCTCGGCGCTGATCTCTCCGCGCTGCAGGCGGTCGATGACCTCGGCGCTCGCCGGGGCCGGGCCGGTCTCGGTGGCCTCGACGTGTTCGGCGAAGTCGAGCTGCTGCGCGACCCGGTTGAGCCGGGACTTGACCGTCGGGTAGCTCACCCCGAAGATCCGCTCCATCTCCTTGATCGAGCCATGGGCCCGCACGAACGCGGCGACGAAGACCTGGTCGTCGATGCTGAGCTGGGCCAGCTGCGGCGGCTCGAACGCTCCCTCGATCGCGATGCCGCTGCCGGTGAGGCGCACCCGCTCGACCGTGAACGGTTGCCCCTTGGTCAGGTCCGTCAGCTCCTGCCAGTCCAACGCCGGCTCCTCTCCCGTAACGCGATGCCCTCTAGGTATACCGCCTTATCTTGAGTCTTCATAGGCCTGTGATTAACTTATTCAAGATCAACATTAATAATCTTGATCCGACTCGCAGTGAAACGAGGCGTCGGTATTTCTCCGAAGCCGCTCGCGGAGGCGGGTCATCGGGTGACGGGGTGGATCAAGGGCTGTCATCTGGCGATAGGGCAGAATGACCCAGGTCATGTCGCTGTCCTGGTGGGTCTGGCCGGTCGGAGTCGTGCTGCTGTGCGCGGCCGGCGTCGGCTCGGTCCTGGTGCCCCGCCTGCGCGCCGCGAGCCTGGAACGCCGCGTGGCCTGGTCGGCCGCCCGCGCCGCGATCGACCGCGCGGCCGTGAGCCGGGACGCGGCACCGGTCACCGTTGAAGAGGCCGAGCGGTTGCTGGCCGAGGCCGAGCTCGTCGTCGCCGGTGGCGGTGGCCCGGCGGCCGCCCGCACCGCCACCGACCACGCCCGCCGGGCCGACTCGATGTGGCGGGCGGCCACGGATGCCTGACCTGCGCCGGGCCCGCGGCTGGGCGCGCTGGATCGTGCTGGGAATCGCGGCCGCGGTGTTCGTGCTGTTCCTGCTCGCTCAGCGACAGAGCGTCGCCGTGAGCTATGGGCAGTCACCCTCGGCGGGCGGCCGCATCGCCGAGGGGTCGGCGGGCGAGCTCAGCGCCGCCACGGTGCCTTCCGCCGAGGAGATGACCGCCCTGGTCAAGGTGCAGCCGGTGGTGCGGCTGCCCGGCGCGGTGGCGCGCTGGGACACCGAGCGCGTGGGCGCGGCCATCGCGGGCGCCGACATCCGCATCATCGTCGCTCCGCCCGGCCTGGACGAGGCCGAACGCGACCGGGTACGCGCCGTCAAGGAGGCCACCGTACGGGTGATCGGGACCCAGGTGACCGGAGGCTTCTACCAGTCGTCGCACAGCACCGTGCCCGAGTGGCGGGCCGAGTTCGCCACCGGCGACGTCACCGCGACCCTGGTCAGCCTGATCTTCGCGATCCGTGAAGAGGACGAACAGCTCCAGCCGGCCGCCGTGACGCAGTGGCGCGAGCCGACGTCGGCCGAACTGGCCCCGATGGTGACCGGGCTGCGGAGCACCGGACGCTTCACAGCCCCCGGCGCCACCCTCACCGAGCTGCCGAAGGCCGTCACGACCGCGTTTCCCGACCGCGCTCCCCTGGTGGCCGCGCTGCCCCGGCAACCGTTCGGCGAACCCCTGCCGCACTACGGCCGAGCCCTGCAGAGCGTCTTCCCGGACACCCCGATCCTGGTGATGTACGGCGACTGGATCGAGTACAGCGGACCCCAGGCGGCCGACTTCGCCGAGCTGGCCGCGGTCACCTTCTACGCCCAGAGCGGCGATCGGATCAGCCGGTACGCGTACCCGCAGCGCAACGTCCTCGGCGCCTACCTCGGTCGGGTCACCGACCTGCGCTACGCGGGCCTGTTCGAACGCCCGCTGCCGTACGTGCCGTTCGACCCCGTCCGGGTGGGGATGCCCGCGCTGCCCTGGCTCTTTGCCGCCTGCGTTCTGGTGTTCCTGCTGCTTTCCGTACGTCCCGTGGCCCGCCCCACCAGCCGCTGGCGACCGACCGCGGGCCCGGCCCGGCTGGCCGCCCTCGCCGCCCTGGCCGTCGAGCAGTCCGCCCTCACCGGCCGCTCCGGCGATCCGGCCCTCACCCGCGGCATCACCCAGCTGAGCGCGGCCCGTGCCGCCCTCG
Organism: Paractinoplanes ovalisporus; assembly: GCF_016834655.1. Taxonomy (GTDB): domain Bacteria; phylum Actinomycetota; class Actinomycetes; order Mycobacteriales; family Micromonosporaceae; genus Actinoplanes; species Actinoplanes ovalisporus. The sequence goes on along the minus strand of NZ_JAENHP010000016.1, from coordinate 67,318 downwards.
ACGACAACCTGCCCGAGCGGCACGTGCAGAGGCTGCTCGACGCCGCGGAGGCCGAGCTCGACGAATCCGGCCGGAGCCTGCCGTTCCCTGGCTACCGGCCCGGCGAATATCTGCGGGGCGGTCCGTCGTGAGGCGCCTTCTCAGGTCTCCGTTCGGGCTGGCCGTCGTGGGCTGCCTAGTTCTGGCCGGGTGGGCGCTGTGGACCGGCGGGCTGCTGGACGACACCGTCGCCCGTACGGTCCGCGGCTCCTCGGTCTATGCGGCGCCCAGCTACGACCTGGACCGGGCCGCGGCCGAACGCGTCCTCGGCAACCGGCGCGTGGTCGTGTTGCTGCTCGATCCCGGAGCCGACCTGCGGGACAGCTGCGGCGGCACCGAGCGGGCAGCCGCCGGCACCGTCGTGCTGGCCGTCAAGCCCGACGGCGAGGGCGGATTCGACCGGTACGGATGTGCGTGGCTGCCCGGCCGTGACGACGAGAACTTCGGCCGGGCCGCCGTCGCCGAGACCGTGATCGGCGACGGCATCGACGCGTTCGCCGACCGCCCGCTGGAGGCCCTCAAGGTCGTCGCGGTCAACTACGACCGGCTCGTGCGGGCCGGCACCGTGCCCGACGGCGCCCGCACCATCAGCCCGTCGCTGCCCCGCTACCTGCTCGTGGCCGCGGCCTTCGCCGGAGTGCTGGCCGGAGCGGCCGCCGTGTGGGCCGGTGGTCGTCGAGCCGCGCGCCGGGCCGCCGCCCGCCTGGATCGCCGGGAGGCCGCCGCCGACGCCCGCAGCACCTTGAGCGCCGCCTCGGCCACGCTGGCCCAGCAGATCATCGACCTCGACCGTGCGGCCCGGCCGGCGGCTGTCGGTCCCGCCGCCCGGCGGCTGGCCGCGGACTACGCCACGCTGCTGGAGGAGATCACGGCCGCGGACAGCGCGGGCGGTTCCGACCAGCAGTGGGCCGACCTGACCGCCCGCTGCCGGGCGATGATCAAGCGGGCTGCGGAAAGTCGGTCGAGCGGCTGAGCTCGTCCCAGGCGGCGAGGTCGCGGTCGACGGCGTCGCGGGCGGTCCGGACCACCCGCAACGCGTCGGAGCCCAGCACGAGGTGCCGGGGCGGCTGATCCACATCGAGGATCCGCAGGACGGCCGCGGCCGCGCGGGCCGGGTCGCCCAGCTGCCGGCCGCTCGCGTCCCGCCGGGCGTCGCGGATGGGGCCGAACAGCTCGTCGTAGTCGGCGACGCGGCGCGGCGCCCGGGTCATCGAGCGCCCGGCCCAGTCGGTGCGGAACGAGCCCGGTGCGACCGCGGTGACGTGGATGCCGAACCCGGCGACCTCCTGGGCGAGCGATTCGAGGATGCCCTCGACGGCGAACTTGCTGCCGCAATAGGCGGAGACGCCGGGGAAACCCGCGAGGCCGCCCATGGACGTGACGGCGAGGATGTGGCCGCGGCGGCGCTCGCGCATGTACGGCAGGACGGCCTGGACGGTGGACACGGTGCCGAAGACGTTCACGTCGAACTGGTCGCGCACGGCCGCCAACGGAGTCTCCTCGAACGTGCCCTCCAGCCCGTACCCGGCGTTGGCGATCAGCACATCGATGGGACCGACCGACTTCTCCACGTCGGCGGCCACGGCTTGGACGGCGTCGTCGTCGGTGACGTCGAGAAGGCGTACGTGGGAACGCTCTGGATGAAGGCCGGCGAAGTCGTCCGTGTCCTTGCGCACGGTCCCGACAACGGTGTGCCCGGCTTCCAGCGCGGCGAGGGCGAAGGCCCGGCCGAGGCCGCTGCTGACCCCGGTGATCAGAAAGGTCTTGGTCATGAACCGAGCCTGTTCGCCGCGGCCGCCCGGGGCCAGGACAGGTCTTTCCTGGGCATGACATACCCAGGCACGACGGCCGGGCCCGGCTTAGCCTCGAGGCATGCAGGGCAACGACCTCGGCGGTTTCCTCCGCGCGCTCCGGTCCCGGCTGCGACCCGAGGACGTGGGGCTTCCCTCGTACGGGCGGCGCCGGGTGGCCGGGCTGAGGCGTGAGGAGGTCGCCGTGCTGGCCGGGATGAACAGCGACTACTACGCCCGTCTGGAGCAGGGCCGCGAACGTAGCCCGTCCCCGCAGATCCTCGAGGCCCTCAGCCAGGCCCTGCGGATGGACGACCACGCCCGCGACCACCTGTTCCGGCTGGCCGGCACCGCACCCGACTCCCGCCCGGCCCCGCGCGAGAAGGTCAGCGAACCACTTCAGCACCTGCTCGACGGGCACCCGAGCGCGCCCGCCTTCGTGCGCAACCCGGCCAAGGACTTCATGGCGGTCAACGCCCTCGCCGAGGCGCTGTTCGCCCCGTTCAAGGCGGTCGGCAACCTGGCCCGCATGACGTTCCTCGACCCGGTGGCCCGCCACTTCTTCGCCGACTGGGACGTCTTCGCCGAGTCGATCGTGGCCGGCCTGCGCCACTCGGCCGGCCTCGACCCGGACTACCCACGCCTGCGCGAGCTGGTGAACGCCCTCAGCGAGGAGAGCGACGACTTCGCCGCGCTCTGGTCGTCCCACGCGGTCTATGGCAAGACGCGCACCGCGACGAGGTTCGACCATCCCGATGTCGGGCCGCTTGCGCTCGTGTCCCAGTCCTTCGACGTACGAGGGGCCGCGGGTCAGCTCCTCGTCGTCTACCAGCCCGAGCCCGCCGGCCCCAGCGCCGAGGCCCTGACCCTGCTCGGCAGCCTGCACGCGAGCTTTACCCGGGATTCTGATCCAGCAGGGCCCTGATCTCCTCGGCCTCGGGCATGCCGACGGCGGTGTAGAGCGTCAGGGCCTGCTGGTAATGGTCCCGGGCCCGGGCGTGGTCGCCGAGGGCGCGGTGGGTGTGGCCGAGGCCCGCGTGGGCGATGGCCTGGTCGTCGGGCATGTCGACGTCGACCGCCGTGGTCAGCGCCTCGGCGTGGTAGGCGAGCGCGTCGGTCAGCCGCCCGGCGGCGAAGGCGGCCTCGCCGAGACCGTTGAGCGTGCCGACCTCGCCGCCCTTGTTGCCGAGCTCGCGGAAGACGGCCAGCGCCGCCTCGAAATAGTCGATGGCCCGCTCCGGCCGGCCCAGGACGGTGTTCAGGATGCCGAGGCTGTCGAGCGCCCCGGCCTCGTTGTTGTGGTTGCCGAGCTGCCGGAACAGGGCAAGGGCCTGCTCCAGGTGGCCGGCCGCCGACTCGTGCCGGCCCGCCCGCGTCTCGATGTCCCCGAGGATGTTCAGCGCCTGGGCCTCGCCGTGGCGGTTGCCGATCTGCCGGTCCAGCGCGAGGGCCTGCTCGCAGTGGTCGATCGCCTCGGTGAACCGGCTCAGCCGTTCCAGGGTCAGGCCGATGCCGCTGAGCATGTTGGCCTCGCCGATGCGGTCGCCGGCCTGCCGGTAGAGGGCGAGGGCCTGCTGCTTGTAGTCGATGGCCTCCGGGTAGCGCCCCGTCCACTGCATGACCGTGGCCAGCTCATAGAGGGTGGCCGCCTCCCCGGCGGTGTCCCCGGTGCGGCGGAACAACTCCAGCGAGGTCTCGAGGTCGTCGGTGGCCCGCTTGGGCGAACCGAGCCGCCGGTGGGCCACACCGAGGCCGTTGAGAGCGTGGGCCTGCCCGTCGAGGTCGCCGAGCTCGCGCGCGGCCCGCAGGGCGTGGCCGTGCACGGTCAGGGCGTCGTTGTGGTGGCCACCCTTGAGGTGACGCGACAGGGTTCGGGCCAGCGCGACGGCGTGTTCGGGGGAGCCGTGCGCCGTGACCGCGATCAGCACCGGCCGTTCGGTGTCCAGCCAGGCGATGGCGCTCTCCGAGCCGGTCAGGTCGGGGACCGGGGTGGTGATCGCCCGCACCGGGGGTCGTTGCTGGGCCTCGCCCGGGTGCAGCGTGTTCATGGCCGCCCCGGCGGTGGCCAGGTAGTAGTCGAACAGGCGGGTCAGCGCGGCCCGGCGGGCGGCCGGCGGGTCCTGGTCGTGGGCGCGGTCGGTGGCGTACGCGCGGACCAGGTCGTGGAAGGCGTACCGGCCCGGTGTGGTCGGCTGCAGCAGGTGGTCGTGGGCGAGATGGTCGAGCCGGGCCGCGGCGGTCGGCGCGTCGGTGTCGACCAGGGCGGCCGCGGCGTACGCGTCGAAGTCCTGACCCGGGTGCAGTGCGGCCAGGCGCAGCAGCCGTTGCCGGTCGGCCGGCAGATCCTGATAGGACAGTTCGAGGGCGAGCTCGACCCCGGAGTCGAGGCGCCGGTCGCGGTGGCGTTCGTCCAGGCGGTCGGCGTGGTCGGCCAGCGTCCAGTGGGGGAAGCTGCGGATGTGCCCGGCGACCAGGCTCAGCGCCAGCGGCAGGTGGCCGCAGCGGTCGGCGATGCGGGCCAGCGCTTCCGGCTCCGGGGCCGTGTGCAGGTCGGCCACCGCGCGCCGCAGGAAAGCCGCCGCCTCGTCCGGGGTGAACACGTCGACGGTGAGCGCGGTGGCGGTGTCCAGGCCGGTCAGGGTACGCCGGCTGGTGATCAGGGCCAGGCAGCCCGGGGTGTCCGGCAGCAACGGCCGCACCTGCGTGGTGGTGGCCGCGTTGTCCAGCACGACGAGCGTACGGGTCCCGGCCAGCCGCCCCCGGTAGGCGGTGACGCGGGCGTCGAGCGTGTGCGGGATCCGGTGACCGGAAACGCCGAGCACACGCAGGAACCCGTCGAGCACCGCCGCCGGATCGGCCGGCGGCTGGGCCCGGTCGGCGTGGAACCCCCGCAGGTTGACGAACAGCACCCGGTCGAACGGTCTCCTACGGCCCAGTTCGTGCCCGGCGTGGATCGCGAGCTGCGTCTTGCCGACGCCGGCCATCCCCGCGATCGCCGAGATCACGACGGCGCCGCCGCGCTGCTGGGCGAGGCGCAGCCGCTGGAGTTCCCCACGCCGTCCGGTGAACCCGGGCACCTCCGGCGGCAGGCTGTCCTGCACGCGGACCTGGGACACGGCGTCGATCTCGGCGCCGACCGCTCGCAGGGCCTGCTGCCACTGGGTGACGTAACCCCGGTCGGGGTGCAGCGCCTCGACGATCGCGACGACGAGGTCGGTGTTGAGCCGCCGCCGGCCGGCCCGGAAACAGTCGGCCACCGTGGACCGGCGGGTCAGCTCCCGCGCCGGGCGTCCGGCCGCGGTCCAGGCCGCGTTGACCCGGTCCTTGATGGTGTCGTACGACGGGTCGCCGGCCCACACCTTCAGACGGCGCAGCCGCTCGGCCACGTCGTCGAGGCTGCCGGCCTGGGCGGGATCGGGCAGCGTGGCGAACGCCCGGACGGCGTCGGTCTCCGGTCCGTCCGGCCGCCCCATCGATCACCCCATCGACATGCCCTGATGTCTTCCGGGTTCGACCCTATCGCCCGGATCACCGGTTGTCGTCCAGGTCAGGGGCCGGGCCGGCGTCGATGGCCGCCGTTTCGGCGTCGGTGCTCCCGTCGGCCAGGTCGGCCGGGGCTGCTCCGGCGTCGGTGCCGGCGTCGTCCTCAGTCCGGATGGCGGCCGTCGGGGCGTTCCCCTCCGTGCTGATCCGCACGACGATCTCACCCTTGCCGTCCCAGCCGTCGAGCTCGACCGCGATACGCATGACGTTGCCTCCTCGTGTGCTGTGCCCGGTCAGGCTCGTGAGCCCGAGCCGAGCCGAGCCGGGCCCGGTCAGGCTCGTGAGCCCGAGCCGAGCCGAGCCGGGCCCGGTCAGGGAAAGACGGCGTAGCGGCCGTCGAAAGTGACGTTGGCGCCGGTCAGGTTGGTGACCGTGATCCAGTAGGTGCACTGGGTGGACGAGGCGCGTTCGACGGCCACGTCCCAGTCGATCTGCGGCGCGCCGACCGCCGGCGACGTCGGCATGATGTACCAGACGACGTGCCACCCGGCCGGCCAGCCGAACGTGAACCAGCGCCTGGTGGTGTTGGGGCCGATGGTCGCCGTGAATTGGGTTCCGGTCCTCATGGTTCGCTCCCGGTCACTTGCTCAGGACGTCATAGCGGCCCTCGAAACGGACCGTCCGCGAGGTCTGGTTCTTGACGGTGATCCAGTACGTGCACTGCGTGGCGCTCGCCCGTTCCACCGCGACCTTCCACGACAGTTGCGGCGCCCCCGGGCAGATCGAGGTCGGCATGATGGTCCAGAGCACGTGCCAGGTGGCCGGCCAGCCGAAGGTGAACCAGCGCCGGGTCGCGCCGGGCCCGATCGTGCCGCGCCACTGCACCCGCGGCGGGTTGGGTTCGCAGTTCAGGTAGGGCGGTGGCCCGTCGCTGGAGGCGGAGCGCAGCTGAAGCTGGGCGCGGTAGGTGGCCAGCACCGAGTTCGTCTGGCTGTAGGTGGGGTCGAACACGACGGCGCCGCTGAACGAGCGGTGGAAGACGTCGGCGCCGGTGGGCACCAGGGCCGGATTCGGGTCGCCCTGCACCGAGGCCCAGACCGGCTGCGTCACCGGCCCGGGGAACAGTGCCGGATCGACGACGTACGTCTGTGGGCCGGAACCGGTGTTCACCGACAGCGTCGGCGCGACGTGCCAGCCCCAGTAGACGTTGCAGTCCGGCTTGTTGGCGCTCACCACGTGCAGGTTTCCATAGATCCACACCTTGCCCGGCTGGGTGCCGGCCGCCTGCATGAGCCGGCACATCTCGTGGGCCCGGCCCCAGCACCCGTCGTCGGGGAAGGTGAACGGGATGCAGGAACCGCCCGGACCGGCGGAACAGCACACGCGCCCGTTGACCAGGTCGAACATCTGCTGGGCGACCGAGAACGCCACGGGCGCGTCCGCGGTGGGACCGCTGTCGGTCGCGGCCTGCTCATCCGCGGGCCGCGGCACCGCTTTTGGGGTCGGCCGGACGTCGATGATCTCGTGTTGGTCGATTGTCTCGGTCACCAGCACGAGCGTGTCGCCGGCCCGGGCGGCTTCGAGCAACGCCCGCAGCTCCTCGAAGTCGGGGTTGTCGCGGCGGAGCCAGTGCCGGGCATGGGATACCACGAGCTCGACCTCGACCGCGTCGTCCCGTTCCTCCATGGCACCGACGCCGACCTCGACCGGGCACAGCACCCGGGTGATCTCGGCCGTGCCCGGGTCGATCTCCACGTAGGCGTTCAGCCCCGCCGACCGCATCTGCTCGAGCGCGGCGAGCCAGCCCGGCGCGTGGTCCTGCGACATGTCGAGACGTGCGTTGACCCCGCCGGCAAAGGCTACGGTCGCCATTCCCGGGGGCGCCGCGTCGGCCGCTTTCGAGGCGATTCCAAGCGGCCGACCGATGCCGCGGACCTCGTCGACGAGAGCATTCGATCGTGGCATGGATGACCTCCGATCGGAGAACAAGCTTGGGAAATCATGGCGCCGTCGAGCCACCGTGGGCAGCGCGAACGGCGGCCCGGAATTGTTTTCCCGGCGATTGACGAGCCATTTCAGACGTCAATCAGTCTCGTTTCCCGAGCCCGCCATGTCAAAGTCGATGCGCTTGCGTGTTCGAGATCCGACAGCCGCTCCTTGCATTTACGGCAAGAGGGAAATAGGCCGAAATGCCATTCCGGCGGCGCCGCCTGGTCCATCACCGGCAGCGCGGTGACCGCCCGTGCGGCCATCACCCGTGCGGAGGTCCGAGCCGGTCAGCTCACGGCCGCGCGGCGAGGTCTGGGCCGGTCGGCTCGCGGCCGTGCGGCGAGGTTCGGGCCGGGCGGCTCGCGGCCGGGCGGCTCGCGGCCGGGCGGCTCGCGGCCGGGCGGAAAGGTGCGAGCCGATCAGCTCTCGGCCGGGCGGGTGGGCGGCCAGGCCAGCACGTCGTCCGGAATGGACGGATCGTGCAGGGCGCGCCGGTCGCGGCCCGGAATCCCCGCGCCCGCGGCGGCCACCAGGCGAGCCACCTCGATCGCCCCGTGCGCCTGGAAGTGCGTGTTGTCGGCGACGCCGTCCGGATAGTTGGGCATCTCACCCGGGTCGAGCCAGAGGAAGTAGTCCTTGGTCGGTTCCGGCCCGAGCTCGCTCCACAGCGCGAACGAACGGGCGGTCAGGTCGATCAGCGGCGTACGGGTGGCCTCGGCCAGGGCCCGCATCGAGTCCGGATATTCGCCGTGCGAGAGATAGGGCGTGCCGTCCGTACGGAATCGGCGTCGTTCCACCGGGGTGACCAGAATCGGCCGGGCCCGCCGCGCACGAGCGCCGTCCAGGTAGAGCCGCAGATAGTCCTGGAAGGTGGTCCACGGCTCGGTGTAGCGCGCCGGATCCTCGGCCTTCTCGTCGTTGTGCCCGAACGAGATCAGCAACACGTCGCCGGGCCGGATCGCGGCCAGGATGAGGTCGAGCCGCCCCAGATCGGCGAAGCTCTTCGAGCTGGCCCCCGACAGTGCCGCGTTCTCCACCGCGATGTCCGGCCGAAGGAACACGGGCAACGCCTGCCCCCAGCCCGCGCGCGGCACGTCGGCGGTCGCATAGGTGGCGGCGGTCGAATCGCCGGCCACGAAGACGGTCCGGCGGTTGCCGCGGCCTCCGGCCAGCGCCGGTTCCGTCCCGTACGCCGAGACAACCGCCCCGCCAAGGGCGGCCCGCAGCAGCGTTCTCCGATCCAGCACCATGTCGCCATTAAATCAACGCTCATCAATATAGGCAAGCGCTTTCCTGCCCATGATGCTGTCGGGATGGGGGCGTGGGTAGTCAGCCGGGCTCGGTCACGAGGAGGAGCACGGATGAGGCGAGAAGGTGTGGGAGCCCGCTGCGGCGATTCGCAGTCGCAGGCGGCCTGACCATCGATAGGGTTCCGCTCGCGGGCTACATTGCGGCTGCCTCTGTCTCGCGGGCGTGGCGGCGGGTCACCAGGTAGCCGAAGGCGGCGGCGGTGAAGAACATGACGATGCCGTAGACGGCGGCCGGCACGGCCATCTCGGTGCTGTTCAGCAGGACCGGACTGACCGCGATGGTGATGGCCAGCGTGCTGTTGTGGATGCCGATCTCCATGCCGACGGCGATCGACTCGCGGCGGCCCACGCCGGCCAGGCGAGGGGCGCCGTAGCCGATGGCGAGACTGACCACGTTGAACAGCAGGACTGCCAGGCCCACGGCTACGAAGTAGTCGGCGACGTTCTCGCGCTCCTTCAGGATCGTGCCGGCCACCACCGCGACCAGGACGACGACCGACACGATTTTGACCGGTCGGGCCAGACGCTCGGCGACAGAAGGGAAGCGGGCGCGCACGGCCATGCCGATGGCGACCGGCACCAGCACGATCGCGAAGACCTGGAGCACCTTGTCGAACTGGAGGCCGATGGATCCGCCGCCGTCGAGGAAGTGGGTGGCCGACAGGTTGACGACGATCGGCAGGGTGACGACCGCCAGCACCGAGTTGACCGCGGTCAGGGTCACGTTGAGCGCGACGTGGCCGCCGAACAGGTGGCTGTAGAGGTTGGCCGTGGTGCCGCCGGGGGAGGCCGCGAGCAGCATCATGCCGACGGCCAGGGCCGGGGGCAGATCGAGCAGCACGACCAAGCCGAAGCACAGGACGGGCAGCAGCAGCACCTGGCAGCCGAGCGCGATCAGGGCCGCCCGGGGATAGCTGACGACGCGGCGGAAGTCGGCGACGGTCAGGCCGAGACCCAGCCCGAACATGATGATGCCGAGCGCGATGGGCAGACCGACGGCGGTCAACGGCGAGTCCATGGCGCAGGATTGTGCCCTGGATCACTACGTCCCGGCCATAGGCTGGACGGGTGCGGACGGACTATCTCCCGATCAACGGTGTCGACCTCTATTCGGAGATAGCCGGCGAGGGCGAACCGGTCCTGCTGCTGCACGGCGGCTTCTGTTCCCTCGAGTCGTTGCGGGCCCAGTCCGACGCGCTGGTTCCCGATCACCGGGTCTACGCCTTCGAACGACCGGGACATGGGCGCTCGGCCGACATCGAGGGGGATTACGCGTACGACCGGATGCTCGCCGACACGGTGGCCTGGCTCGACGCCGTCGGTCTCGAGTCGGCGCACGTCGTGGGATACAGCGACGGCGCCATCATCGGGTTGCTGCTCGCGCTCGACCACCCGGAGCGGGTTCGGTCGCTGACGGCCATCAGCGCGAACCTGGACCCGTCGGCGTTCGAGTCGGACGGGGCGCTGACCGCGAACGAGAGCGAGCCCGAGCCCAAGCCGGACGTCGAACGCCGGCACTACGAACGGTTGTCGCCGGACGGGCCGGGGCACGCTGACGCCGTACTGGGAAAGCTCTTCCGCCTCTGGACGACCCAGCCGCACATCGACCCGAAGGAGCTCGGCCGGATCACCGCGCCCACCCTGGTGATGTCGGCCGACCGTGACACCATCCCGCCCGGCCACAGTCTGCTCATCGCGTTGTCGATCCCGGGCGCGCAGCTGTGCGTCGTTCCGGGAACCACGCACCACCTTGTCGCCGAGAAGCCCGCAGTGGTCAGCGCGCTGATCCGGGACTTCGTGACCGCAGCAGCCACACGAAATAGGGCGCCCCGATCAGCGCCATCATGAGCCCGGCCGGAATCTGCGAGGGCGCGATCAGCGTACGGCCGAGGGTGTCGGCCACGCTCACGAGCAGACCGCCCAGCAGCATGGCGACCGGCACGATGCGCCCGTGCCGCACACCGACCAGGCCCCGGGCGAGGTGCGGAGCGACCAGCCCGACGAAGCCGACCACCCCGACCGCGATCACGCTCACCGCCGCCACGACCGCCGCGATCGTCAGCAGGGACAGTCGCGCGGCCTCGACCCGTACGCCGAAGATCCTCGGGGTGTCCTCGTCGATCGCCAGCAGGTCGAGCTGGCGGTGCATCCCCAGCACCACCGGCGTCGCGACCAGCAGCACGAGCGCGACCGGCAGCACGTCGGTGAAGGAACGGCCGTACGTGGTGCCGGACAGCCACGTGAGAATGCGCGGCGTGTCCCACGGGTCGGCCCGCAGCAGCAGGAACGTGCTCACGCCGTTCAACGCGTAGCCGCAGCCGATGCCGATCAGCAGGAAACGGTCCGGCCGCAGGCCCCCGCGCCAGGCCAGCACGGCGATCAGCGCGAACGTGGCGAGCCCGGTGGCGACCGCCGTCACGACGAGCGTGGGACGGCCGCCGGACAGGGCCGAGGTCACTACGATGACGGCGCCCAGCCCGGATCCGGCGGTGATGCCGAGGACGCCCGGTTCGGCCAGCGGGTTGCGCACCGTGCCCTGCACCACGGTTCCGGCCAGGGCGAGCGCCGCGCCCGCGACCACCGCGGCGGCGACCCGTGGAGCCCGGTCGTCGAGTGCGGCGGCGATCAGATCCGGTGCGGTGCCCTGGATCCAGAGCGCGAGATCTCCCGTACGCAACCACAGACTCCCCGCCAGCAGCCCGGTCAGAGCCGCCGCCCCGAGCAGCGCCGCCGCGACGACCAGGACGGTGAGGAAACGCCGGCGCGAGCGTACGGCGACGTGGGACGCGGGAGCCAAACCCGTGTCGCGCTGCCGTAGCGCCAGGATCACGATGACTGCGGCCCCGAGCAACGCGGTCGGTACGCCGGTGGGGATCGACGCCGCCGCCTGCGCGCCGAGGACCGCCCGGAGCACGGAATCGGCCAGCAGCACCAGAAGCGCCCCGGCCAGCCCGCAGGCGGGGACGAGGAAGAGGTGCCGGCCGCCCAGCCCGAGCAGCCGCACCGCCACCGGCGCGGCCAGGCCGACAAACGCGATCGGGCCGGCCAGCGTCACCGAGATCGCGGTCAGCAGAACGGCGCCGAGCACGGCCAGAACCCGGGTCGCGCGCACGGGGACGCCGAGCGAGGCGGCCGCGTCGTCGCCGAGGCCGAGCACGTCGAGCTGCCGGGCCAGCAGCAGCGCCGCGACGAGCGTGAGGACGATGACCGGGGCGGCGCGGGTGGCGGCGTCGAGGTTTAGCTGCGCCAGCGAGCCGCTGCCCCACGCGTACAGGCCGGTGGTGTTCTCCTTGAACAGGATCAGCAGCATCGCGGTGGCCGCGTCGAGAGCCATCGCGACCGCCGACCCGGCCAGGATCAGCCGGGTCGACCCGGCGCTGGAGGCGGTGCCGACGAGACCGAGCACGAGCGCGGCCGCGAGCAGACCACCGGTGAAGGCGACGGCGCCCGAGGCCCACAGCGGCACCGCCAGACCGAAAGCGGCCACCGCGCACAGCGCGAAATAGGAGCCGGCGGTGACGGCGAGCGTGTCCGGGGCGGCCAGGGTGTTGCGGGTGACCGACTGCAGCAGCGCCCCGGCCGAGCCCAGCGCCACCCCGACCGCGATTCCGGCCAGCACGCGGGGAAGACGGGAGCCGGCCAGCACGTCCGTGACCGGCACCCCGCCGACGTCTCCGCGCCCGCCGACCAGGTCCCAGAAGCCGACCCCCGAGGTGCCCTGGGTCATGTGCCACAGCCCGGTGACGACGACCAGGACGAGCAGGCCGGTCAGGACGGCGACCCCGCGGGCGGTCCTCACTCCTTCGTGAGGATCTTGACGTACGCGTCGATCGCCTGCTCGTTCGAGAGCGGACCACCGGCACCCCACACGCCGGCCGGGAACGCGTACGCGCGCCCCTCCTTGACCGCCGGCAGCGCCGTCCAGATCGGGCTCTTGGTCAGTTCCTTTACGTAGCTGTCCGGGGTCTCGTCGTCGGAGTAGAACAGCATGGCGTTGCCGACGGCGGTGAGTCCTTCGATGTCGGTCTGGGCCAGCCCGTACGCGGGATCGACGCCCCCGCTGCCGTAGGCCGCGTTGATCTTGTCAGTCCAGGCCGGGGTCAGACCCAGCTGCTCACCGAGCTCGGTGAAGAGGGCGCCCTTGCCGTACGGGCGGACGACGACGTTGCCGCCCTCGATCCAGCCGTCGAAGAACAGAAAGTCCTTCCCCGGTACGTTCGCGGCCGCCACCTTCTGCTTGGCCTCGGCCAGGTGCCCGTCGAACTGGCGCAGCACCACGTCGGCCCGGTCGGTGCGGCCGGTGGCCTGGGCGATCATCGAGAACACCTCCTTCATGTTCGCGATCTGCCCCGAGGCGTCGGCCCCGACCGTGGCCAGCACGGGCACGCCGCGCTTCTCGAGCTTCGTGATCAGCTCGTCGTCGGCCTTGAACGCCTCCACCACGATGAGGTCGGGCTTGGTCGCATAGAGGGCGTCGAGGTCGGGTTCGCCGCGCTCGCCGGCGTTGACCACGCTCGAGGGCAGCTTCTCAGCCTTGACGTAGGTGCCGTAACCCTCGGGGTCGGCGACCGCGACCGGGTTCAGGCAGAGCGTGAGCAGGTCTTCGGTCTGCTGCCACTCCAGCACGGCGACCCGCTGGGCGGGCTTGGCCAGCTCGACCTTTCGGCCGACGCCGTCGGTCATCGACACCGGGTCGGTCGAGGTCTTCGTGGTGTCGTCGGCGCAGGTCTGCGACGTGGGGGTCTGGTCGGCGGCGGCCGGTTCGTCGACTTCGGTCGTGCCGCAGGCGGTGGCGGCGATCGTGACGGCGGCGAGGGCGGCCGCTAGGCGTACCGGGCGGATCATGTGACTTTCACTTTCTGGCGTGCCGGGTGTCGCCCGACGGGATCGATGCGGGGCCGTCCGGTGCGCGGGCCGGTGCCGACCTCGACGCGCAGGCCGCCCGTCCGGCTTAAGTAAGGCTTGCCTTGCCTTACGGAGGCTAGGAGATGATCATGATGTCGGCAATCCCGCACTCAGGACAGCGGATACGGGATTCCGGACATGACCGCTCCCGGGGTCACGTTCATGACCCGCCGGAACGCGGCGATGAACGTGCTCGGCTGCGAATAGCCGAGCCGCTCGGAGACGCTCCCCACATCGACGCCCTCGGAGAGCAGCTTCAGCGCCTCATGGACCCGCAGCGCCTGCCGCCACTGCGCGAACGACAACCCGGTCGCCTCGCGGAAGGCCCGGGTGATGGTGCGCTCGCTCACCCCGAGCTGCGCCGCCCACTCCGGCAGACCGCGGTCGTCGGCCGGGTTGCCGAGCAGCGCCTCGGCGATCGTGTCGATCCGCGGATCGCCGGGCAGTTCCAGGGCGAACTGCCGCTCCGCGGGGTCGAGCACGTCGAACACGACCGCCTCGGTCCGCGCCCGCGCGCCGGCGTCGAGGCCGGTGCCGGCCAGGCGCAGCAGCAACGACTCCAGCAGGGGAGTCACCGCGATCGAGGTCGGCCCGGCGAACTCGACCGGCGTCCGCTCCGGCGCGAAGAAGGCGTCGTGCAGCTCGGCCGCCGCCGTGAGCCGGCCGCCGTGCACCACCCCGGCCGGCAGCCACAGCCCGAACCCCGGCGGCACGGTGAAGATCCGGTTCCCGATGCGCGAGGTCAGGGTGCCGCCGCGCACCCACACCAGCAGGTGCATCGGATGCGAGTGCGGCGACCACTCGGTCGGCACCCCGGGCACCTCCGACTCGGCGACGATGGTGAGCGCCGCCGGGGCGCCGTCGGGCACCGACACCCCGCGCCGCACCACCGTGCCCGGGTCACGCCGCCACGTGCCCAGGCTGAGATCCCCCACTCCGCGGAGCGTACGCGCCGGCGGGGCCGGTCAGCGGGCCAGCGCCTCGGTCGGGGGCAGGCGAGCCGCCCGTACGGCCGGATAGAGGCCCGCCACCACCCCGACCAGGATCGTGGCGGCCAGACCGCCGGCCGGGGCCCAGAGCGGGATCGCCACCGGCCAGGACCGCCACCACGACCAGCCCGCCGTGACCAGCGCCCCGATGACCGCCCCGGCCAGGCCGCCGACCGTGGACAGCAGCAGCGACTCGGTCAGGAACTGCTGGCACACGTGCGAGCCGGTGGCCCCGAGGGCGCGGCGCAGGCCGATCTCGCCGCGGCGTTCCAGCACCGAGATGACCATCGTGTTGGCCACCCCGACCCCGCCCACCAGCAGCGCCACCGCGCCCAGGCCGAGCAGCAGGCCGTTGAGCGCGGCGTCGGTGGCCCGGGCCGCGGCCAGCGCGTCGGACGGGCGCGACACCTTCACCTCGTTGGGCGCGGCCGGGTTCACCGTCGGCCCGAGCAGGCTGCGCACCCGCTCCACGGCCGCCTCGTCGGATCGGGTGTAGACGGTGGTCGGATGGCCGTCGAAGCCCAGCGACGAGACCGCCGTGGACCAGTCGACCAGCGCCGCCAGGTCCAGTTCGGGCGCCAGCGGCGAGGCGGCCAGGATGCCGACCACCGAGAACCACCGGCCGCCCAGCCAGACCCGGCCGCCCGGGGTGTGGACGCCGAGCCGTTCGGCCGCAGCCGGGCCGAGAACCACGGTCGGGGTTCCCGGCCTGGTGGTGGTGAGCCAACGGCCCCGGGCCATCCGCGCGTCGAGGGTGGTGAGCAGGTCGGGCCGTGCGGCCAGGACGGCGATGCTGCCGTGCTCGGCGGCCGGGATGAACTCGTTGCGGTAGACACGGGCACTCAGCTTGCCGGTGGCGCTGACCGCCCGTACGGAGGGAATCCGCCCCACCATCGCGAGCGACTCCTCCGGCAGGGCCGCGTCTTGGCCGCTCAGCGTCTGACCGGGCGAGGCGGTCAGCAGGTTCGTGCCGAGCGCGGCCAGCGCCCGGTCCAGGTCGGCCCGGCTCGACGCCGAGATGCCCACCACCGCCAGCATGGCCGCGATGCCGATCGCGATCCCGGCCGCCGACAGCACCATCCGCAGCGGCCGGGCGCGCAGTCCGGCCGCCCCGAGCCGCAGCACGTCGGCGCCGGCCAGCCGGGCCGGGCGGAGACGATTCGTCATGCGGTGACCAGCTTTCCGTCGCGCAGCGCCACCCGCCGGGGCAGGGCGGCCGCGATGTCCCGGTCGTGGGTGATGACGACCGTGGTCGTGCCGGCCCGGTGCAGGTCGTGCAGCAGCTCCATGACGACCGCGCCGGACGCCGAGTCCAGGTTGCCGGTGGGCTCGTCGGCCAGCAGCAGCGCCGGATCGGCCACCACGGCCCGGGCGATGGCTACCCGCTGCCGCTCGCCCCCGGACATCTCGTGCGGGCGGTGATGGGCGCGGTGGATCAGCCCGACCCGTTCCAGCGTGGTCGCCGCCCGGGAACGGCGTTCGCGGCGGCGGACCCCCGTGTAGAGCAGGCCGTCGGCGACGTTGTCGAGCGCGGAGACCCCGGACGAGAGGTGGAACTGCTGGAAGATGAAGCCGATCGTGCGGGCGCGCAGCGTGGAGAGGGCCCGGTCGGGCAGCGCGGCGATGTCGTGGCCGTCGATCCGCACGGTGCCGGCCGACGGGCGGTCGAGTGCCCCGAGCAGATGCAGCATCGTCGACTTGCCGGAACCGGACGGCCCGACCACGGCCAGCAACTCACCCGTCGACACCGACAGCGACACGCCGTCCAGGGCGGTCACCCCGCCCGGGTAGACCTTGCGGACGTCGCTCATCGTGATCACGCCGGCATCCCGACCGTCATGCCCTCGGCCAGACCGTCCCCCCGCACCTCGACCTTGCCGTCGGCGAACAGACCCAGCTCTACCCGTACGGATCGACGGGTCCCGTCCTCGACCACCTCCACGCCGTAGCCACCCTGGGCCAAGGCGACCAGCGCGGCGACCGGAACCGTGAGAACGTTCTTCCGCTGCTCGCTGACGTACGTGACGGTGACCGGTCCCTCGCGCAGCCTCCCGGCCCGGCCCGGGTCGGCCAGGGCGACCGTCACCGGGACCGTGGGTTCGGCGCCCGGATCCTCGGGCTCGGCCTTGGCCCCGATCGCCGCCACCGTGCCCGCGGTCTTCTTCCCGTTGGGCAGCGTGACCGTCACCTTGACGCCGGCCTGCACCCAGCCCGCCTTGTCGGCCTCGACGTCGACCGTGACCACCGTTTCGGCCCCGGTGTAGGTCAGCACCTCGCCGGTGGCCGGGGCGCCGAGCCGGACCGGCAGCGTGGCCACCCGGATCGGGCCGTTCGCGACGACCACCCACGACGGGTCGACCACGCCGTTCTCGTCGCGTCCCAGGTCCTTCTGCCAGCGCCGGACAGCCCGGGCGGTCATCGCGGTGTACTCGTCGTCGACGGTGAAACCGCCGTACCCGAGGTCGCGCAGATTGCGTTCCAGCAGGGCGACGTCCGGGCCCTCGGCGCCGGGACGCAGCTCGCGGTAGACCGGCAGGACCCCGTACAGCAGAACGACCGGCCGATCGTCGGCGCGCAGCACCTGACCGCCCCGCTCGACGGTGGCGCCGGGCTTGGGCAGCCACGTGACGGTGCCGGGCGCCTTCGAGGTGATCGGGACCGCCTCGCCGTATCCGAGCTGCCCGTCGACCGTGACCGACCCCGACAGGGTCTCGCGCTCGACCGTGGCCGTGGCCCCGGGCGGCGGGGGAGTCGCGGCCGGGGCGTCGCCGGAGCGCAGCAACACCGCCGCCGTGCCCGTTCCGCCCGCCACGACCACGGCCACCGCGGCGCCGATGACGGTGCGACGCCGCATCAGCCCACGCCCATCATGGGAACCATGCCGCCGCACTTGTCGCCCGCCGCTTCCATCTTCTTCATGTCGACGGTCGTCCCGGAGAGCGACACCGCGCCCGTCTCCGGGTCGGGGTCGGGGAAGTCCGGCAGTCCGTTCTCGCGCATGCACTTCGACAGCTCGCGCGCCTTGGCCAGGTCCTCGGCCGAGATCTTGCGGGGTTCGTCCATGGCCGGGGCCAGATCCCGGCACTTCTCGGCGGCCGCCTCCACGTTCTTCATCTCGGGCGAGTCCGCCTTGATCCCGGGCATCGAGAGCACGCCGTCCGCGTTCGGGTCGGGCATGTCCACGCCGTTCGCCCGCATGCATTTCGCGTACGCGCGCAACTGGGCGTTCTGATCGGTGGCGGAGGCCGACGGATTCGGCGCAGCGCTCCTCTCGGACGGGGAGCAGGCGGCGAGGGGCAGGGCCAGGAGCATCAGGGGTACGAGGAGTTTTCGCATGCGGCCCAGCACACCCGTCCGGCCATAAGATCATCATCAGCGCGGACGCTTACAGGATTCTTATAGCCGGGCCGGTAACCATGTCCCGATGCGTGTTCTGATCGCCGAGGACGAGGTCGTGATGGCGGAGGCGATCGCCGAGGGGCTGCGGCTCCAGGCGCTCGCCGTCGACACCGTGCACGACGGTGACATGGCCCTGCAGCGGCTCGCGGTCAACGAGTACGACGTGCTGGTGCTCGACCGGGACCTGCCCCGCGTGCACGGCGACGACGTGTGCCGGGCAGTCGCCGGTGGTGACGTCCGCATCCTCATGCTCACCGCCGCCGGCGACCTCACCGACCGGGTCCGCGGCCTCGATCTGGGCGCGGACGACTACCTGACCAAGCCGTTCGCCTTTGCCGAACTGGTGGCCCGGGTCCGCGCCCTGGGCCGCCGGGCCCGTCCCGCCGCGCCGCCGGTGCTGGAACGGTCCGGTCTGCGCCTGGACACCGCCCACCGCGAGGTCTTCCGCGACGGCCGGGTGGTCGGGTTGTCCCGCAAGGAGTTCGCCGTGCTGGAGGAGCTGCTGCGCGCCGACGGCGCCGTGGTCACCACCGAGCAGCTGCTGGAACGGGCCTGGGACGAACACACCGATCCGTTCACCAACGCCGTACGGGTGACGATGATGACGCTGCGGCGCAAGCTCGGCCCGCCCCAGGTGGTCGAGACCGTCACCGGAGTGGGGTACCAGATCCGATGAGCCACCGCTGGACCGTCCGCCTGCGCCTGACCGTCCTCTACGGCGGCCTGTTCGTGCTGGCCGGGGCGGCACTGCTGAGCGTCACCTACGTGCTGCTGGGACAGGCGCTCAACCGCCAGCCGGTGAGCGCCGCCGCGGTGCTGGCGATCGCCGGGACCCCGTCCGACGCGTCCTCGGTCGCCGCCGCGCCGGCCCAGCCGGTGTCCGAGCTCATCCGCAGCACCGAGGTGGCCCACGACCTGCAGGCCGAGTTCCGTACGGCGACCCTCGAGTCCCTGCTCCAGCAGGGCGGGCTGGCGCTGGCCGTGGTCGGTGCGGCCGGGGTGTGGGCGGCCTGGCTCGCGGCCGGCCGCACGCTGCGCCCGCTCGCCGAGATCACCGCGACCGCCCGCCGGGTCGCCGGGCGCAGCCTGCACGAGCGCATCGGCATGACCGGGCCGCACGACGAGCTGCGCCGGCTGGCCGACACGTTCGACGAGATGCTGGCCCGGCTCGACGCGGCGTTCGCGGCGCAGCGCCGGTTCGCCGCCAACGCCTCCCACGAGCTGCGCACCCCACTGGCGATCAACCGCACCCTGATCGAGGTCGCGCTGGCCCACCCCGACCCCTCGCCCGACGTGCGCCGCCTCGGCGAGACCCTGCTGGTGGTCAACGCCCGGCACGAACGGCTGATCGACGGCCTGCTGCTGCTCGCCCGCGGCGACCAGGAACTGGCCGGCCCGGTGCCGGTCGACCTCGCCGCCGTCACCGCCCACGTGGTCTCGCTGGTTCCGCCCGGCCCGGTGGCGGTGAACGTGACGACGTCGCCGTCGGCCGTGACCGGCGACCCGGTGCTGCTCGAACGCCTGGTGCAGAACCTGATCGAGAACGCGGTCGCCTACAACGTCGCCGGCGGGTCGGTCACCGTGACCTGCGGGCCGGGCGAGCTGACGGTGACCAACACCGGGCCGTTGATCGCCGCGTTCGAGATCCCGGGGCTGTTCGAGCCTTTTCAGCGCCTGACCGACCGGGTCGGCTCGGCGACCGGCACCGGCCTCGGCCTGTCGATCGTCCGGGCGGTGGCCCGCGCCCACGGTGGCACGGTGACCGCCGAACCCGGGCCGTCCGGCGGGCTGGCGGTGCGGGTCCGCCTGCCCGCAACCGGACGGCAACCGAGCGGATAACCGGGCGGCGACCCCATGACAGGCAGGCTGATGCGGTGAGCCGTGACCCGCTGCGCAGCCTTCGCCTGTCGTTCCTGCTGTGCATGCTGCCCGTGTCCGCGATGGCGCTGGTGCACGCGGGCATGACCGGCACGACGCCGACAAGGCTGCTCGTGGCCGCCGCCGTGCTCGCGTTCGTGCTGGCCGGACGCTTTCTCGAGTACCGCACCGGCCGGTTGGCGCCGATCACGGCCGACCTGCTGGACCTGGCCGCGCTCTGGGTCGCGCTGGTCGCGGTCGGCAAACCTCGACCCGGTGCTGTGCCTGATGTACTTCCTGCTGTTCTTCCGCGCGGTCTCCGGGCCCCTGCGCCGCCTCGTGCCGACGGTCGCCGGATTCGTGGGGCTCACCGTCGCCGTGCCGCTGGTGGCCGGGATCAACATGCAGCCGGGCGCCACCGCCGGGATGTTCGTCACGTTCCTCGTCTATGGCATGCAGGTGCTGCTGCGGCGTCTCGAGGGGCAGAGCCGGGAGCGCGCCGAGCTGCTGCGCCGGCTGCCGTCCCCGGTGATCGTGGTGGACGGCGACGGCGGGATCGTGCTCATCAACCCGGCCGCGGCCGCCCTGACCGGCGAGATCAACGAGCTTTCCGCGTACGGGGATGACGGCGCACCGGTCGACCTGTGGCGCCTGCCGGCCGGGGTGACGGGTCTTGAGCTGCGCCTGGTCCGCGGGGACGGGGTGTGCGTGCGGGTGCTGGTCGAGACCGTGCCGGCCGAGAACGGCACGATCCTGGCCCTGGCCGACGTGACCGCGCGGCGCGACTACGAGGAGCGGCTGCAGCGGGCCGCTTTCCACGACGCGCTGACCGGGCTGCCCAACCGGGCCCTGCTGTGGGAACGCTTCGAGACCGTGGTCGCGGCCGGGGAGCCGTACGCGGTCCTGCTGATCGATCTTGACGGTTTCAAGGCGGTCAACGACACGCTCGGGCACCACGCCGGTGACGACCTGCTGCGCGGGGTGGCCGAGCGGGTGAGCGGGGTGTGCGGGCCGGCCGCGACCGTGGCCCGGCTCGGCGGTGACGAGTTCGCCGTGCTGCTGCCCGGAGCCGGCGCCCCGGAGGCGGAGCGGACGGCCGAAGCGGTGCGGATGTGTTTCGACGAACAGTTCGCGGTGGACGGGGGAGTGGCCCGCGCGGGCGGCAGCATCGGCTTCGGCCTGGCCGGCCCGGGACAGTCACCGGACGAGGCCCTGGCCGCCGCCGACGCCGCCATGTACCGGACGAAACGGATGAGCCGCGTCTGACGCCGAGGGTCCTTTTTGCACGGTGGTACGCGTACGAACCGTGTCGCTTTTGCCTCTGTCGCGAGAAGGCAGGCCGTTCGCGGGGTAGCGAGGCCGGGTCGAGGTGTCTACGGTCTGGTCAGGTTTGTCGAAGCGTGGGCCCTGTTCGCGCCCGAGGGCGGCGTTTCACGGGGGAGGTGAGCATGCGATATCAGATCCTCGGTCCGCTGCTGGTGGAGCACGAGCAGCAGACCCGGCCGGTGACCGGGGGCAAGGTCCGGACCATGCTGGCCGCGCTGCTGCTGCACGCCAACCAGCAGCTGTCGGTGGCCCAGCTCGCCCAGCGCATGTGGGCCGGCGACGCCCCCCACTCGATGCGCCGCGTGGTGCAGACCAACATCGTGCGGCTGCGCCACGAACTGCCCTGGCCCGGCTCAGTGGTCACCGGCCCGGCCGGCTATTCGCTGCTGGTCGCGCCCGGCGAGCTCGACCTGCACGAGTTCGACCGGCTGGCCGACGAGGCCGCGGCCGCCCCCGCCCTCGACGCCGAGGCCCGCCTGCTGCGCGCGGCGCTCGACCTGTGGCGCGGCCCGGCCTGCGCCGATGTGGCCTCGCCGTGGCTGCACGAGATGGACCTGCCCTCGATCGACGAGCGCCGGCTGCTGGCCCTGGAACGGCGCATCGAGGTCGACCTGCTGCTGCACCGCACCGACGGGGTCGTCCCCGAGCTGCGGCAGCTGACCGTCGAACACCCGTTCCGGGAACGCTTCTGGGTGCAGCTGATGGCCGCGCTCTATCGGCAGGGCCGCCAGGCCGAGGCGCTCAGCGCCTACCAGACCCTGTCGCACCGCTTCATCGACGAGCTGGGGGTCGAACCCGGCGCCGAACTGCGCGAGGTCCACCAGCAGATCCTGCGCGGCGACGGCCTCCACCCGCTGCTGGCCGAGGGAACCACCCCGGTGCAGGTCGTCCCGCCGGCGCCGGTCGCGGTGCCCCAGTCGCTGCCCGCTGGGGCGCCCCGCTTCGTCGGCCGGGCCGAGGAGTTCGCGACCCTCGACTGGCACCGCGACGAGGAGGCGGCGGTGCTCGTGCTGGACGGGCCGGCCGGCATCGGCAAGTCGGCCCTGGCGCTGCGCTGGTTGCACGACAACGCGGCCGACCACCCCGACGGCCGGCTCTATCTCGACCTGCGCGGCTATGCCGACGAGCCCCCGATGGAGGTGTCCGAGGCGTTGGCCGCCCTGCTCGAGGAGCTGGGCGTGGCCGCGGCCGAGATCCCCTGCGAGGCCACGGCCCGGGCCCAGCTGTTCCGCACGCTCACCACGAACCGGCGGATGGCCGTCCTGCTCGACAACGCGCTCGACGCCGACCAGGTGCGCCCCCTGCTGCCCGGCCCCGGCACGACCACGGTCGTCACCAGCCGCAACCAGCTGCGCGGCCTGGTGGTGCACGACGGCGCCGTGCGGGTGACCGTGCCCCGCCTGGAACCGGCCGAGGCGTCGGCCCTGCTCGGTCTGCGCCCCGGCACCGAAGAGGCGACCCGCCTGGCCGAGTTGTGCGACCGCACACCGCTGGCGTTGCGCATCCTGGCCGAGCGCATGGCCCGCCTGCCCCACGTGTCCCCGGCCTCCTGGGCAGCCGAGCTGTCCGACGAACCGCACCGCCTGGCCGCCCTCGACGCGGGCGACGGCGCCTCGGGTGACCTACCCCGTTCGCTGTCCTGGTCCTACCGCCGCCTCGACCCCGAGACGGCCGACCTGATGCGCCGCCTGGCCACCCACAGGAGCCGCGCGTTCTCGACCGAGGGTGCGGCCGAGGCGGCGACGCTGCCGGTCCCCGCCGTCCGCCATCACCTCGACCGCCTGGTCGGCGTGCACCTGGTCGAGCAGATCTACCACGACCGTTACCGGGTTAACCCGCTCGCGGGCTTGTACGGCCGCCATTGCGCCCTGCTCGACCCCGCCTGCTGAGCGGGCGTCCTAATCGCCCTCGCCTGCTGATCAGGGCGCCCCGGCGGTCAGGTGCCGAAGATGTCCTGTCGCGCGCTGCCGGATCCGCTGTCGCTGATGACCGGGGAGTCACCCAGGACGGTCGGCTGCGGAGGATCCTCCGGCTTGCGTGGAGTCTGCGGATGTTCGAGGACAAGCCGGAGCACCAGGAACACCGCCATGCCGATCAGCAGCCCGATGGCGTACCAGCCGAACGCGTCCCCCGCCGTCGGATCGTAGAGCTGCGTCACGGCGCCACCACCGACGGCGGCGACCACGGCGGCGATGTCGGAGATCGACGAGCTGTCGGTGCGGATCAGGGTGCGGTAGGCGACGTAGCCGATGACGATGCCGAAACAGCACGCTCCGAAACTGACGACCATCATGTCTCCTTCTATGGGGTTCGGACGGCAAGCGCCGGCACGACCGCGCCGGCGCTGCCGAAACAGGTGAACACCAGGCCGAGCGGGTTGCCGTCGGCCATGAGTTGCGATCGCCAGTAGCGCAGGGCCTCACCGGCGCCGCGCTCCGCGAGCGCGGGCACCAGCTCACAGGCCAGCTCGCCGGCCAGCCGGGTGTCGATCTTTCCCTCGGTGGCGATGACGGCGGCGGCCCCGGCGCTGGACAGGCTGGATACGAAGCTGTGCATGTCGTCGAGGCCGGTGCGTCCGGTGTCGCAGCCGAGCAGCAGGATGATCGGCCGGTAGGGCTTCTCCCACCGCCGGGTCCCGTTCGTCCGTTTCGCCGTGCGCAGGTTGGCCGTGTCCAGGTACTTCTCGGTGGCCCGCACGTAGATGCGCGGGTGGCGCGATTCGGAGTCGACCAGCGCGGTCGTCAGGTGGCCGACGACCACCAGCACCGCGGGACGGCGGTGCGGATCCCACAGCCGTACGAGCAGCGACTGGTCGGCGGTCAGATCCTCGCACCGACCGGGGCCGAGGCCCTTGGCCAACGTGTCGATCATCGTCATCGCCCAGTGATCCTCATGGACGAGCCCGACCGTGCTGACCACCGTCGGGAAGTCGTCGGCGCCGGACACCGAGGTGATGTAGTCGTCGGCATCCTGCTGCGCCACGAGTTCCTCGACGACCAACCGGATCCCCCAGAAGCCGCGGACGCAGAAATTCCCGGTCGTGGGACCGCAATCGCACACCTGCCCGCCCCGTACGCCCCGGCAGACGACCGCGGCCTCGATCTCGGCCACTTTCCCCGGCAGGTCCCAGTCATAGAGCATCGCCCACGGGAACGCGAAACCCGGCACGAGCCGGACGACCTGCAGAGTTCCGGTGGTAGCGGCGGCCACCTCGTCGAGCTTGTCCTGCACCTGCTGCTGCTCGTCGAAGAACTTCCCCCACAGGTCCTGCCCGCGAAGCGCCATCGCCTTGATACGCCTCTCGAACGTCTCGGACGGGACGTGACCGGCCGAGTCGAGCAACGCGAACACGTCGGCCATCTGGTCCCGCAGGAAATCGCGAGCCGGCTTGATATGCGACTCGTTCAGCCGGACCGCCCCGCCGGTGTCGCCGAACATCAGCCGGTGGCTGCCGTTGTTGTCGTCGTTGGTGGCGATGCTGAGCAGACGCGGTGGGATGTCGTCGAGATCGCGCAGTTGCCGGCGTCGGCTGTAGACCAGCTCGGCGCGCAGCACCGGCCGTCCCGCGTCCCCTTCCTGACTGTCCAGGGTGATCCGCAGCGCGAACGCCTGCAGGATGTGCCCGCGATGGTAGATGTGCACCCGGACGAGGCAGGAATCCCCGCCGGTGGGCATGCGCAGCCGGAAGTCGAGAATCTCGCTGGGCCCCATCCGGGGCAGGGAGAGCCGCTGCGAGGGCTGGTCGAGGATTTCGGCCGTGCTGGAGAAGACGGCGACATCGAGGGCGTGCTCGGCCTCGGAGGTGGGCGGCAGGATCTGGCCGATCGGAAGTGCGCCGGCGTCGACGAGGTCGGTCGGCCAGTCGATCCCGATACCGACGTGGAGCGCGTAGGTGCGGCCGTGCGCGAGAACCGCCCTCTCGTCGATGCGGTAGACGCGGAAGCCCGCGGAGGCCGTCCGGTCGTGTGTCAGCCAGAGGGTGGCGCGACGCTTCTGTGACTGGACAAGGTCGTCAAGAGCATCGGGCTGTGCGGCGATGGCGCGTCCGGCTGTGTCGATCATCTGCCGTTCCGGTTGCGCCAACGCCCACGCATGCTCCGCCCGCGCCAGGTCGGCGAACCCGGACGACTCCCGCAGGAACTCGAAGTCGATGGTCTGGGCACGGTCCGCGGCGATGTTCAGTTGGTCAGCCGGCGGCACCAGATAGGAGAAGGCGCTCGCGGACGGCCGGCCGACCGAGTGGTAACGCGGAAGGTCGTGGGTTCGGTCCTGGAAGCTCTGCACGGCCGAGGACAGCCGAAGGTCATCCAGTCCGGCCGGGGTCGTGCGCAGGGTCGCAGAGATCCCGAGATCGGCTGCGGCCGTGGTGACGGCCTCGTGCAAGGGCAGGTCGTGGGTGAATTCCCGGAGAAGCCGCCCGGCGAAGACGGCCGGCCCGACCTCTGCCTCCGGGTCCAGCATGACCAGCGAGGTGCCGGCCGGCAGCACACCGGGATCGACCGGGCCGACGGCCACGACGACGCGCGGCCGCAGATGGAGGACCGCATCGGATGACGAGGACAGTTCCGCGGCCGAGGTGACCAGAACGTCGGCGCTGACATCAGGATCGATCCCCGCGGTGTATCGGATCCGCAAGGCCGCTTGCCGTTCCTCGTCGGTGAGCGTCGAAACCAGACGGCCGGCCGAGCCGGTGAGGTCGTCGTGATCCGCGGTGGTCACGACGACGTCGAACGGCAACGAGAACGCCGGGTGACCGCCCGGCCGGGACTCGGGCATGAGGACGATCCGGCTGTCGTTCAGCCCGATCGTCTCCAGAACGCGACGGAGCCGGTCCCGGGTCGCCGGCCAGTCCGACGGCACCGGCCCGTTGACCAGAACAGCGAGCCTGGTCACGTCGTCCTCGTGCTCGAGCGCGGTCGGGCGCACGATCGGCAGGCGGGCGAGCATGCCCAGCAGGAACTGGGTCGCCCGCGCGGGCCAGAGCACCTGGCCCGGAGGTCCGGCCGAGGGGAACGGCACCCACTCCGATCCCAGGGGCGGCGGGGGAGCCGTCAGAGCGGGTCGCACCTGCTCGCCGCGGCTGTCGTCGTACCAGACGAAGACGTCGCTGTAGGCGGTGTTGAGGGTGAGCCGCACCCAGTCCGTTGTGGCGGCTGCTGCCATGACTGTCCCTAGGGTCGCCCCCGTGGCGGCGCCTCTTCTCGGGCGTAAACCATTCTGCGTCCGCGCTTGCCGGCGGCGGATCACAATGTCGGCCGGTTGTCAGACGGGACGCGTCGGACCGGTGCCGCCTTTTATCCGTGAATTTCGATCTTTGCCGGATCGGCCGGGCGGGCCCGGGCGAAGTGGGCGGCTTCAGTTCGGCTTCATTGTGGTTTCACGGGGGCCGGATCGGAAGAATTCTCCGATCTGGCCGTTGCTTCGATCACCCCGGCCCCTCAAGCTTCACTGCACGTGCAACGGGGGAGCCGAATCCGGCTTCGTTGCCATCGGTATATACGACGAGCAATCGGATGAGGGATCAATGGCCAGCGAGCTGAATGTCGACGTGAGTGCGTTCTGGGAGAACGGTTACCAGATCATCCGCAACGCCTACTCACGCGACGAGATCAAGCGTATCCGTGAGGCGGCCATGGCCTCGCGTGGCCGTGGGCCCGGCGACCTGCTCTCCAACCCGAAGATGCGCAACGTGCTGGTCGACGGGCGTTTCGTGTCGGTCGCCAAGCAGCTCCTGGGCAGCGAC
This sequence comes from Paractinoplanes ovalisporus, assembly GCF_016834655.1. Taxonomy (GTDB): domain Bacteria; phylum Actinomycetota; class Actinomycetes; order Mycobacteriales; family Micromonosporaceae; genus Actinoplanes; species Actinoplanes ovalisporus. The sequence continues at coordinate 40,488 of NZ_JAENHP010000016.1, read as the reverse complement.
GACATCTGGTACTCGGGCGACAGCTCGTTCACGATCAATTCCAGCCAGCGGGGCTTCCACAAGGACAACGTGGACCGCAAGGATCCCAAGGGGCCGGACTGGAAGGGTCGCTACACGCTCCTGCGGTTCGGGATCTACCTGCAGGACCACTACTCCCACACGGGCGGATTGAATCTGCGCGCGAAATCGCACAATACGACCGACCACGCGTACGGGAAGAACATTTATGTCCGTACGCGTCCCGGTGATCTCGCCGTGTGGAGCATGCGCACGACGCACAGCGGCAACGGCGCTCTTTACAAGTTCCCCCGGTGGGTCTTCCCGGAGCCCAAGGACGTTCCGAATCTCCCGAAGTGGCGGGTGGCCAAGGCCGACGGCGACCGGGTTGCGGTGTTCGCCGCGCTCGGGCTGGACGACGCCCACCACCACCGCTACGTCGAATACATGAAGACCCGCACCTACATGGTCAACTCCTTCCGGGCGTCGATCTACGACGAGGAGACCCGGCAGGAGGCCAAGAGCGCCGGCCTGAACATCTGGGACGTCGCCGGGGAGATCGAGGGCGACGACACGGTCGGCCAGAACGTGGCTTGGGAACCCATCCCGTACGAGGTCGGGGCCGAGAAGCGCGCCCGGTAAGACGGACTCGCCCGGGTAGTCCTTTTCGGACACTACTGGCTTCGTGCCATTCGGCGCCCTCGTCCCTGGCGGGGGACGGGGGCGTCAATAGTTTCTTCCGTACCACCAACGTACGGAAGAGGAGCACCAAGTGCAGTTGTCTCGAGTTCGCCGCCGGTCCGTCCTGGCCGCCACCCTGGCCGGGGTCGTGGCCGCCGGCACCGCAGCCGCGCCGGCCCTGGCCGCCGACCCGACCGGCAGCATCGCCGGTGTCGTCCGCGACACCCGCGGGGCCGTCGTCCCCGGCGCCGCCATCGGCGTCTACGTCACCCCGTCCAGCGACGCCGTTCAGGAGCTGCAGGCCGACGCCCGCGGCCGGTTCACCATCACCGGCCTGAAGACCGGCAGCTACAAGGTCCGGATCGGCCTCGGCGGCTGGGCGGAGTGGGCCCCGGGCCGCGTCAGCGACCCCGACCAGGCCCGGACCTACCGGGTGCGGGCCAACCGCACCACGGACGCCGGCAGCGTCGTCACCGCGACCGGCATCATCGCCGGCCGGTTCTTCGGCCCGGACGGCACGCCCGCCGCGAACGCGGCCGTCAACATCACCAACGTGAACACCGCCGCCGAGCACGGCGGGGTCACCGCGGCCGACGGCACGTTCCGCATCAAGGTCCAGCCCAACCAGACGTTCATCGTCAACTACGCGGTGGGCGCAATCGGTCAGTACGTGCCGCACACCTTCGACTCGGCCCAGGCCACCCGGTTCACCGTCCGGTCGGGGCAGACCGTGCGTGTCACTGACCAGGCCGCCGCTCTGGCCGGCATCTCGGGCCGCCTGACCGACGCCGCGGGGGCGCCGGCCGGGGGCGTCAACGTCAGCTTCATCAACGTGGACACCATCAACCAGTCGGACACCACCACGGCGGCCGACGGCACGTACGACTTCAGTGGCCTGCTGAAGCCGGGCAACTACAAGGTGCGGTTCAGCGCCGGCGGCAACCGGCAGTACGCGTACCAGCAGCCCGACTACGACTCGGCCACGGTCATCACGGTGACCTCGGGTGAGACGGCGGTCGTCGACGACCAGCTCTCGTGGGTCATCGCCCCGCAGTAATCAGCGGATCAGCCGCCCCGGTCGCCAAGGCCGGGGCGGTTTCTATTCGTTGCCGGCGAAGGCGCCCAGCCGTTCGATCGCCGAGGACAGCGTGATGTCGCGCAGGGCGGCCGCGTCGTCGCCCGGATACAGATCGGTGTTCCGGGCGCGGGCGAAGCGGGCCTCGTCGATCTCCACCTCGACGTCGGCGGCGCGCAGCGGCAGGTGCGGGAACGCGGCCACATAACTGCGATCGCGTTTCAGAGGCAGAGCACCACGGCCCTCGTACGGCGTAGGGAGGCCGAGCACCACGGCCCGGTCCCGTGCGGCCCGGGCCCGATCGGCGTCCTCGGGAAGGCCTTCCTCGACCGTCACCCGTACGGGCCGAAGTCCGTAGTTGCTGCAGTTGGACAGGTCGTCGCCGCACACGTTGGGCACGACCAGCAGATCCAGCAGGGCCACGAACTCGATGTAATCGCCCGGCCGGGCCCGGTTCGACCGGATGACCGCCTCGCCGTCGGGGCCGGTTCCGGTGTGCATGAACAGGTTGAGCGACTCGTGCAGGTCCCACAGGTCGAGGCCGTACTCGCGCTGGGCCTCGTTCTGGATCTCCTGACAGTTCGTCCGGTCGTGCACGCCGAAGAAGGCGCTGTAGATCAGGCGGCTGCAGAACGGGAACTGGGTGTCGGTCGTGGCCGTGCCGCCGACGATCGCGATGATCGGGCGTTCCCACGGGGCGTTCGACCACAGCACGTCGCCCGGCCCCGGGTGGAGGCCCTGCATCCCCCGGGTGCGCCCGACGTGCAGGCGTTCGCGGCGGTCGCCCAGGGCGAAGACGTTCATGTCGACGCACTGGTGGCCCTCGATCTGGGCGATCCGGACGACCCGTCCCGCGACGACCTCGAACGCCTTACCGGTTCCGGGTTGCAGGATGCGTTCCTCCACGACCGTACGGGCGGGTGGGTCTGTGCTCGGGGAAAAGGCGAGCGGCGAAGGAGCGGGGGCGTCTCGCACGGCGGCGCGGACGAGTTCGCCGATGTCGGCCAGTTCGGAGTCCCGGTCGACGACGGCTTGCAGGAAAGCATGTTGCTGGTGGTTGAGCCGGAGCGTGGTCACCGGCGGGCCAGCACCGGGCGCAGGCCGTAGTTGACGGCGGCGTTGAGCACGATCAGCAGCACCGCGCCGAACATCATCGGGGTCGTGACGAGCGCCCGGGCCCAGTCCGGCATGGTCGCGACCATCGCCTCGGGCAGCCACTGCCCGCCGAGCGCGAGGATGAACGCGGTGCCGGCCACGGTGAGGTTGAGGTCGTCCCAGTCGACCGTGCTCATCATCTGCACGCCGCTCATCGCGATGATGCCGAACAGCACCGTGGACGCGGCGGCCAGCACGGCGCTCGGCAGACCCGCGACGAACGTGCTGAACACCGGCAGGAAGGCCAGGGCGATCGCGATGCACCCGGCCGCCATGGTGACGAACCGGCTGCCGATGCGGGTCACGCGGACGATGCCGGCGTTCTCGGGGTAGGTGGCGGTGCCGATCCCGCCGAACAGGGCACCCACCACCGATCCGGCGTATTCGGTGAACAGGCCGCGGTTGATGCGGTCCCGGGTCAGTTCGGCGCCGCCCCAGCGGGAGACGAGGGTGTACATGCCGACCGCCTCGGCGCTCGACTCGAGGAAGGCGAGCAGCATCAGCAGCACGGCCGGCCAGGCCAGCGCGAACCCGAACGGCAGCAGCGAGGGCGGGCCGATCAGCGAGACCCCGGACAGGTCGGGAACGCTCCACAGCCCGGTCACCGCGGCCAGCACGGATCCGACGACCATGCCGATGATGACGGCGGCGCGCCGGACCAGCGTGCCGCCGCCGAACAACAGGCAGGCCACGACCGTGAGCAGGGTGGCCAGGCCGATCCAGAACAGGTCCCAGCCATAGCCGGGTGCGCCCTCGGCCCCGAACCAGGCGGGCAGGCCCAGGGTGGCGAGCTGGGCGCCGATGATGATGCACATGGTGCCGTAGACCAGCGGGTCGGTGGCGAAGCGCAGCACGTGGATCAGCACCCCGAACCGCGGGATCGGGATGGTCAGCAGCATGAAGATCAGCCCGGCCACGATCATCGAACCGAACGCGGCGTCGAGTCCGTAGGCGGCGCCGGACGCGAGCACGGCGGCGAAGAAGGCGGCGGTGGGTCCCTGCACGACGGGCAGCCGCACGATGCGGCTGGACTGCAGCACGGTGACGACGCCGGCCAGCAGGAACGACGCCTGGATCATCGGGGTGACTTCGCCGGTGGCGAGGCCGAGGGTGATGCCGATGAGCACCGGGAAGACCCAGATCGCGGACAGGGTCAGCAGGTGCTGCACGGCGAACAGCAGCAGTTTGGGCGGAGCGACACGCTCGTCGAACCCGACGTCCAGCACAGGCCGGCGTTCAGCTTCTACATCCACGGCTTTCTATGCTAGGGCTTCGGGCCCGTTCAGCCGAGCCTCGGATCTGCGGCGGGTTTCGGCGACGTTCAGCCGAGCCTCGGATCAGCGGCGGGCTTCGGCGACGTTCAGCCGAGCCTTCATGTCGGCGGCCGGCATCGGGCGCGCGAAATAGAAGCCTTGGGCGCGGTCGTAGCCCAGCGCGGCCATCCGGGCCGCCTGCTCCGCGGTCTCCACGCCCTCGGCCACCGCCTGCACGGCGAAGGCCCGGGCCATCTGGGCCACCGCGTCGGCGATGGCGTCCGAACCACCGGCGTCGGGCACGAACGAGCGGTCCAGCTTGATCTGGTGCACCGGGCAGGTGGCGAGCAGGCTGAGCGTGGACGCGCCGGTGCCGAAGTCGTCCAGGGACAGCCGTACGCCCAGATCGCGCAGACCCTGCAGGTTCTCGCCGGTCGCGCCGCCGCCGACCGCCACCGACTCGGTGATCTCGACGGTGAGGCGGTGGGCGGGCAGGCCGCTGTCGCGCAGCGCGGCCGCGACCACGCCGGGGAAGCCGGGCTCGCGCAGCTGCCGCGCCGACACGTTGACCGACACGGTCTGCTCGCCGGGCCAGGTGGCGGCCTCGCGGGTGGCGGCGCGCAGCACCCAGGTGCCGAGCGGGACGATCAGGCCGGACTGCTCGGCGGTCTCGATGAACGCGCCCGGGCCGACCAGCCCGTCGGTCGGGTGCTGCCAGCGCACCAGCGCCTCGGCGCCGGTGATCCGGCCCTCGGGCAACGTCACCACGGGCTGGAAGAACACCACCATCTGGTCCTCCATGATGGCGGTGCGCAGCGCGGCCGTACGGCGGTTGCGCTCGGCGCCGCGGGCCTCCATGCCCGCCGTGTACCGCTGGCAGCCGCCCTCGCCGCGCTCCTTGGCCGCGTACATGGCGATGTCGGCCCGCCGCAGCAGGTCACCGGCGTCGTCGCCGCCGTGGCCGTCGACCACGCCGAAGCTGGCCCGCACGGTCATCGGCTCACCGTCGACCACGGCCGGCTCGAGCAGGGTGGCCGCGATCCGGGTCAGCACCTGGTCGACGTCGGCGCCGGCCAGCCCGTCGAACAGGATGGCGAACTCGTCGCCGCCCAGCCGGGCCACCGTGTCGTCGGGGCGCACGCAGGAGCGCATCCGCTGGGCCACGTGCACCAGCAGCGCGTCGCCGGTGGCGTGCCCCAGGGTGTCGTTGACGAGCTTGAAGTCGTCCAGGTCGACCAGCACGATGCTGACCGGCTGGTCCGCGGTGGTCCGGGCCACGGCGGCGGCGACCCGCTCACCGAACAGCGCCCGGTTGGCCAGGCCGGTGAGAACGTCGTGGCTGGCCTCGTAGCTGAGCCGGTCCTGCACCTGGCGGGTCTCGGTGATGTCGCGGGCGTTGCCGACGATGCCGCCGACGCTCGGCTCGTGGGTCAGGTTGACCATGATCGCCTCGAGCCACCGGTACGTCCCGTCGGCGTGCCGCAGGCGCAGCTGGAACGTCGCCGTGTTGCCGGGCGCGGCCGCCACCGCCTGGAACCCCTCCCGGGCGGCGAGGTCGTCGGGGTGCAGCCGCGGCGTCAGGTCGGTGCCGATCAGCTCGTCCGGGTGGAGGCCCAGAACGCCCTCCGAGGCCGGGCTGACGTAGGACAGGGTGCCGTCGGGGGTCGCGATGGTGACCATGTCGGTGGAGTTCTGCACCAGCAGCCGGAACCGCTTCTCCTGCACGCCGATCCGGGCCAGCAGCGCGTCGTTGAGGCGGAACGCGATGAGCTGGCGCACCACGACCAGCACGGTCAGGGCGACCGCGACGCTGTCGATCAGGATGCCGTCCTTGGTGCCCCGCACGTTGTGGTAGACCACCATGGCGTCGACCGCGGCGATGGCCACGTACGGCATGAGGTTGTAGCCGCGCGGAGCACGCCGCGGACGGCCGCCGGCCGCGGTGTCGACCACCTGCATGCGGGCGCCGACCGCGGCCGCGAAGGCGGCCAGCGGCAGCACGAGCACCAGCAGGTTGCCCGTTGTCGGCCGCGGGTCGAAGAAGCTGATGGCCGAGCCGAGACCACCGGTCAGGGCCGAGGCGCCGATCCAGTGCAGCCCGCGCCGCGCGAACGAGTCGACGCCGGAGAGCACGACCTTGGCCGCCAGATAGACGCCGTTGAGCCCGGCGCCCATGATGACGACCGCCGCGATCACCCGGCCCACGGTGACCCGGCCGTCGGCGAACTGGTAGGACGCGGCGAAGTGCCAGATGAGCAGCCCGGCCGCGGCCGACAGGGTGCCCAGGTCGAGCGCGACGCCGAGCTTGCGGGCCCGGCTGCGGGCGCTGAACGGCAGGCCGACCAGCGGCCAGGTCAGCGCGACACCGCCGATGATGTGCAGCACGACCGAGGCCGGCCGCAGCCAGTCGCCGGCGCCGAGCTCGAACAGGATGCGCAGAACGGCGACGCCGACGAAGAACCAGGTGCCGATCTCGACCGTACGCCAGTAGCGCCGCACCACGGGCGACGACGCGGGATCGGTCTGCACCCGCCGGCACAGCACCTGGGTCACACCGATGATCGCGATCATCAGGAGCCAGTTCAGCGGTGCCGGCCACAGCCGCCCGACCTGCTCCTGCCACAGGAACACCACGACATTGGCGATCGACAATGCCGTGACGACCTGGAACGCCCGGTCGGCGAAGAGCGGCCGGCGGCCGTACGCGGTGGGCACGTCTTACCATCGGCGTCGCGCGCTCAGAGGTGAGTTGCGGGCCGGGAGCTAGCCATGACGGGTGGCGGCCAGATCCGGGGTGAAACGCTCGATCCGGCCGCGGCCGGCACCTTTCGCGCGATAGAGGACGAGTTGGCGTTGTGGATCAGCGCCCGCTGCGCGAGAGCGCTCAACGGGCCCTGGCCCAGGCCCATCTCGCGGCCGGCAACGTGGCCGACGCCCGCCGCACCTACGACGAATACCGGTCGCGGCTGCGGCGGGAGCTGGGGTGTGGAGCCGAGCCCCGAGTTCACCGTGCTGGTCTCAGGGGCCGCGTAGGTAGCGGGTCACCATGGTGACCAGCTCGGTCTCGAACGTCTCGACCGCGATCGTGCGGGGCGCCGCCATCAGCTTGTGGGTGTTCATCTCGATGGTGAACTGGATGAGCTCGGCCGCCACGCCGACGTCGGCCACGGTCACGTCGGGGTGGCGGGACAGCAGGTCGCGCACCTGACCGACACGGATCTTGCCGTGGCGGTCGATCGTGTCGAGCAGTTCCTGCGAGAACTTGGCCTCCTCGACCATGATGCGCAGCAGCCGCGGGTCGTCGCTGTGGTTGTCGATCGCGTCGCGCACCATGGCCCGCACCGCCGTCTCCAGGCTGCCGGGCGACATGTCGAGCTCGTCGGCCTGCATCCAGGTGCCGCGGTCGATGTGGCGCACCAGCAGCGCGGCCAGGATCGCGTCCTTGTTGGGAAAGTACTGATACAGCGAGCCGATCGAGACGCGGGCGTGCTCGGCGATGTGGTTGGTGGTGCCGGCGGCGTAGCCGTGCTCGGCGAAAATGTGAGCAGCCGACGCGAGAATGCGCTCGCGGGTGAGCTCGGCGCGCACCTGGCGAGGCTTGCGACGTGGCTGAAGACGGCGGTCGGCCGACGGCATCCGAAGTCCCCTTCCGGGCGCGAAAAGCGAGTAGCCAGAGAGTTGAATTATTGCTCACAATAGTGGTGTGAGCTGCAATAACAAGGTTACCCAGTGATTCCCAAGGTCCAGCTGCCGGCCTCCCGCCGCATGATCACGCTGGAGGTGCGGCGGCGCGAGTTCCTGACGCCGGGCTTTGCGAGCGTCACCCTCGGCGGGCCTGATCTGCGGGATCTGATCGTCGCCGGCAACGACCAGGCCGTACGTCTGTTCTTCCCGCGCGAGGGGCAGGCGGCGCTGCGGATGCCGACGGTGTCGAACGAGGCGTGGATCGCCCAGCTGCTGGTGCTGCCCAAGGCCGTACGGCCGTGGGTGCGCAACCTGACCATCCGGAGCGCCCGTACGGCGTACGGGGAAATCGACATCGAATTCGCGGTGCACGGCGACTCGCCCATGTCGTCGTGGGTGCGCCGGGCCGAGGTGGGCAGCCCGGCCGGCATCTTCGACATCGGCACCATGTACCGGCGGCCCGACGAGATCGACGGGCAACTGCTGGTCGGCGACGAGACGGCGCTGCCCGCGATCCTGGCGATCCTCGAGGGCACACCGGCCGGGCTGCCGACCGAGGCGTACATCGAAGTGGCGACCGCGGCCGACATCCGGGCGTTGGAGACGCCGGACCACGTACGCATCCACTGGTTCAGCCGCGACGACACCGATCTGCGGCCCGGCGCCCGGGTGCTCGACGCTCTGCGCGAGGCGACGCTGCCGTCCGGCCGGTTCTATACGTGGGCCGCGGCGGAGTCCCGGCTGGCCACCTCGGTGCGGCGGCATCTGGTCAACGACCGCGGCGTGGCCAAGCGGGACATCTCGTTCTTCGGCTACTGGCGAGCCGGCCGATCCGCCCCGGGCTGAGCATCGGTCTGAGAGGAAATCCATGGCACTGCACCAACTCACTACCACCGACGAGGTCGAGGCGATCATCGGCCGCCCGGCCGCGGTCATCATGCGCAAGCAGATCAGCGCCCTCGACGACGGCTGCCGCACGATCCTGGCCCGCTGCCCGATCGCCGCGTTCGGCTACCGGGACGCCGCCGGCACCAGCCGGACGACGTTCATCGGCGGCACCCCGGGTTTCGTACGGGTCCACTCGCCCACACGCATCTCCTTCGCCGGCAACGGGATCGCGTACGGGCCGGTCTCGTTCTTCTTCCTGCTGCCCGGCGTGGGTGAGGTGCTGCGGGTCAACGGCACGGCCACCACCCACCGCGGATCCCGGGCCGCCGTGGACATCACCGAGGCGTACGTGCATTGCGCCCAGGCCGTTCTGCGCTCCGGCCTGTGGCAACCGCCGGCCGCCGCCGAACCGGCCGCCGAGGTCGCGGGTGACGGACCCCTGAACGCGTCCGGCATCGCCGATTTCCTGTCCGCGGCCCGGTTCCTCGCACTCTCCACATGGGACTCGAACGGCGGCAGCGACACCAGCCCCCGGGGCGACCAGCAGGCCGTGGCACGGATTCTGAACGGCCGCACGCTCGTCATCCCCGACCGTCGTGGCAACAAGCGCGCCGACTCCCTGCACAACCTGCTCCAGGACGACCGGTTGTCGCTGGCCGCGCTGGTTCCGGGCCGCACCGGCGTGCTGCACGTGCGGGGGAGGGCCGCGATCACCGACGATCCCGAGCTGCTGCCGGCCATGGCGCTGCGCGGGGTCGTGCCGCACGCGGCGCTGCTCATCGACGTCGAGTACGCCGAGCTGACCGGCAACGACGCGGTGGCCCGCTCCCGGATGTGGAGTCCCGGCGCCCGCCTCACCCGCGACGAGCCGCCCGACCTGATGGCGCTGGCCGGTCAGCATCTCGCCACCAGCGGGCGGTCGGCGAAGGTGCTCAAGGCGGTCACGGCGATCCCGGGGCTGACCCGGCTGATGCGGTTCGCGATGGACCGCGCCTATCGGTCGGGGCTGGCCAAGGAGGGCTACGAGCCGATCGCGGCCGACCCGCGCCGGCTTCCGGGGGCCGAGATCAAACCCGATTTCCCCGTACGGCCGGTGCGTGTGGCCGAGGTGCGCCGCGAAACGCCGCAGGCCGTCACTCTGGTGCTCCAGGACGAGGGCGGGCGCCCCTTCGACTTCCGGCCGGGCCAGTTCTTCACGCTGGTGGCCGACGTCGACGGCCGGCCTATGCGCCGGGCCTACTCGGCATCGTCGGCGCCCGGCTCCGCCCGCCTCGAAGTGACGGTGAAACTCGTGGCGGGCGGCCGCTTCTCGACCCACGTCCACAAGGGACTCGCGGTCGGCGATCGTCTGGAACTGCGCGGGCCGTCTGGAACGTTCCACGCCGCGCCCTCGGGCGACAGCGTGCTGATCGCGGCCGGCAGCGGCATCACGCCGATGATGAGCATGATCCGGGCCGGTCGGGGCCGGGCCGCACTGCTCTACAGCAGCCGCAACGAGGACGAGATCATCTTCGCCGCCGAGCTGGACCGCCTGGCCGCCGAGGACCCCGGTCGGCTGTCGGTCACCCACGTGCTGACCCACCGGGACGGGCGGCTCGACGCGGACGGCGTCCGGCGCTGGGTCACCGGCCTGGGCCCGGCGGCAGACACCCGCTACTACGTCTGCGGCCCGGAACCGCTGATGGACCTCGTCCACGGCGTGCTGGCCGGGCTCGGCGTTCCCGGCGAACGCGTGCACAGCGAGCGCTACACCAGCGGCACCGACGCCGAGACGGTGACGACGGTGCCGCAGGAGATGACCGTCGAGCAGGACGGGCAGCCGAGCCGTACGGTGGTGGTCGAACCCGGCCAGACCCTGCTCGACGCCGGCCTCGCCGCCGGACTGCCGATGCCGCACTCGTGCACGGTCGGCAACTGCGGCGACTGCATGGTGCGGCTGCGCGCCGGTGAGGTCGCCCAGAACACGCCGAACTGCCTGACCGAGCAGCAGCGGGCCGACGGCTATGTGCTGACCTGCGTGGGCTGCCCGCTGTCGAAGGTCACCCTCCAGATCGGCGACTGACGGGTATCGCGGGCGTATGCGTTTTTGGATACGCCCCGGCAACGGGCCGTCGGCTTCGATGGTCGGGTGAATCTCAGTGCGCGCCGGACGGTGCTGCTTGGTCTGGTGCTGCTCGGAGTGTCGGGGGCGCTTTACGCCGTACGGAAACCGCTCCTGATGGCTGCTCCGACGTGCTTGGCCGGGCGGTGGCACGGCTGCTACGACACCGAGAACGGCATCGTGCTCATGATGCTGGTCGGGCTGCCGGTGGCCGCCCTGGTGGTGGGTGCGCTGGCGCTGGCCACCTCCGACTGGCGCCGGGCGGTGGCCGAGGTGGGCCTGGTCTACGGCACCGTGCCGCTGGTGTGGCTGACGCTGATGCCCGGGCCGGGAGCCGGCGTCGGGCCCGGCCGGGTGAGCCTGATCCCGCTGCAGGACCTGATCACGATGGGTCCGCTCGGGATCGGGGGCAACCTGCTCATCCTCGCGCCGCTGGGCTTCTTCGCCCCGATCCGGTTCGCGGCGCTGGCCTCGGTGCCGCGGATCCTGGCCCTCGCGGCCGGCTGTTCCCTGCTGATCGAGGTCTCCCAGTACGTGTTCCGCCTCGACCGGGTCTCGTCGGTGGACGACGTGCTGGTCAACGCGGCCGGCGCGGTGCTGGCCGGGCTGGCGTCGCGCCGCTGGTGGCGTACCGGCGCCGGCCCGGAATCCCCTCGCGAACGGCGCACCCGCGCCGGCTCGTCCGCTTCGGCAGACTGACACCATGCGCGTACTCATCGTGGAGGACGAACCCGAGCTGGCCGAGGCCGTACGCGACGGCCTGCGCCTGGAGGCGATCGCGGCCGACATCGCGGGTGACGGCGACACCGCCCTGGAACTGCTGAGCGTCAACTCGTACGATCTCGCGGTGCTCGACCGGGACATTCCCGGCCCGTCCGGCGACGAGGTGGCCCGGCGCATCGTCGCCTCCGGCAGCGGCCTGCCGATCCTCATGCTGACCGCCGCCGACCGGATCGACGACAAGGCGTCCGGGTTCGAGCTGGGCGCCGACGACTACCTCACCAAGCCGTTCGACCTGCGGGAACTCGTGCTCCGGCTGCGGGCCCTGGACCGGCGTCGCGGGCACGCCCGGCCGCCGGTGCGCGAGATCGCGGGCCTGCGGCTCGATCCGTTCCGCCGCGAGGTGTTCCGCGACGGCCGGTACGTCGCCCTGACCCGCAAGCAGTTCGCCGTGCTGGAGGTGCTGGTGGCCGCCGAGGGCGGGGTGGTCAGCGCCGAGGATCTGCTGGAACGGGCCTGGGACGTCAACGCCGATCCGATGACCAACGCCGTACGCATCACCGTGTCGGCGCTGCGCAAGAGGCTCGGCGAGCCGTGGCTCATCACGACCGTGCCCGGCGTCGGATACCGGATCGGGCCCGTGGGGTGAGCGTCCGCGTCAAACTCACCCTCAGCTATGCCGGGTTTCTCATGCTGGCCGGGGTGCTGCTGCTCGCCACGGTCTGGGTGTTCCTGCTGCGCTACGTGCCCGACCAGGCCCTCCTGCGGCTCGGCTCGCCCGACGTCCCGGTCGAAGGGGTGTTCCCCATCCGGTCGGAGCTGCTCCGGGCGTTCGCCCCCAAGGCCGCCGCCGTGCTGGTCTTCCTGCTCGCGTTCGGCCTGGTCGGCGGCTGGCTCCTGGCCGGCCGGATGCTGGCGCCGCTGACCCGGATCACCGAGGCGACCCGGCTGGCCGGCGCCGGATCGCTGTCCCACCGGATCCGCCTGCCCGGCCGTCGCGACGAGTTCCGGGAGCTGGCCGACGCGTTCGACTCGATGCTCGACCAGCTCGAGTCGCACGTCGCCGAGCAGGAACGGTTCGCCGCGAACGCCTCCCACGAACTGCGGACGCCCCTGGCCATCTCGCGGGCGCTGCTCGACCTCGCCCGCAAGGACCCGGCCCGGGCCCCGGACCTCATCGAACGCCTGCACGCCGCCAACACCCGGGCCATCGACCTCACCGAGGCCCTGCTGCTGCTGAGCCGGGGTGACTTCGCCGGTGGGCGGGTCGACCTCTCGCTCGTGGCCGAGGAGGCCGCCGAGACGCTGCTGCCGCTGGCCGAGCAGCGGCGGGTCACGCTGGAGGTCACCGGGGGAGCGGCCCCGGCTGCCGGCTCGGCCGAGCTGCTGCGGCGGATGGTGTCGAACCTGGTCCAGAACGCCGTGGTCCACAACTGGCCCGACGGCGGCACCGCGACGGTTCACACCGAGACGGTCGGCGACACCGCGGTGCTGCGGGTCGAGAACACCGGGCCCCCGGTCGCGGCGGAGCAGATCCCGACCCTCACCGAGCCGTTCCAGCGCGGAACCAGCCGGGCGCGCAGCGGCGGGCACGCCGGGGTCGGGCTCGGCCTGGCCATCGTGAAGCGGATCGTCCGCGCCCACGACGGCCGCCTCGACCTCGCACCCGGCCAGGACGGCGGCCTGGTGGTCACCGTGCGACTCCCCGGAATCCGTGTGGCAACCGTCGATCCTTCTCGGCCTGGCATCCGTACTCATGAATGAGAGGGCGGTCCGCGAAAGGGGTGCCACATGGCGGTTGAAGGTGTTCTGTCACGCTTCGGGCCGGAAGTTCCGCCCGACACGCCCGGCAGCGTTTCCCCGGTGTGGACGGTCATGAGCGAGCCCACACAGATGTTGCCGCTGGTCACGGCCCCGGTCGTGGCGGCCCCGGCCGTCTGCGCCCACGAGCCGGAGTTGCGCCGCCCGTGGGCGCTCTGGGTGTTCACGGCCTTGTTGGTCGCGCTCACCATCGGGGTCATTCTGGGCCGCACTATCGCCGACTAGCCCCTGTTCGGCCGCGTCAGGCAGCCAGGCTGCGGAAATTCGCGGCGGTCGGGCTGCCTGGTTCGGCGGTGAAGAGCAGGATCTGGTGGTCGTGGTCGGGGATGTCCAGCACGTCATAGTTGAGCGTGAGCCGGCCGGCCGACGGATGGAGCACGGTCTTGACCCCGCTGCGGCCGCCGGGATAGGCGGGCCGCGCCCACAGCTTCCGGAACGCCGCGCTGCCCTCGTGCAGTTCGGCCACCAGCCGCCGGGTCCGTGCGTCGTGCGGAAAGCGGTCGGCGGTGCGTCGCAGCGCGGCGACGGCCTGCTGGGCGAACGCGCTCTCGTCCCGGCTGGACAGGTAGCGGACGGCCGGGTCGGGGTGCAGGAAGTAGCGGCGCAGCAGGTTGTGCTCGCGGGGAAAGGACCCGAAGAAGCCCGCCAGCACGACCCGGGCCAGCGGATTCCAGGCCAGCACGTCGGAGCGGCCGTCGCGCACTAGCGCCGCGGTCAACGGCATCCGGGCGATGAGCTCGCGGACGTAGCCGGGCACGTCGGCCGGCGGGCTGCCGGGCCGCCGTTCCCACCCGTCGTCGGCCAGCTCGAAGAGATGCTCCCGCTCGGTGTCGTCGAGGCGCAGGGCCCGGGCCACCGACCGCAGCACGTGCCGCGACGGCGCCGACCCGCGAGCCTGCTCCAAACGGGTGTAGTGATCGGTCGAGACGTGCGCCAGGCCGGCTACCTCTTCGCGCCGCAAACCGGGGGTGCGCCGCCGCCCGGACGCGGGAAGACCGGCTTCGGCGGGAGTCAGGGCCTCGCGGCGCTGCCGCAGGAAACGACCCAGGGCTTGGCGGTTCACGCACCAACAGTAGCCACCACGTAGCCGGTCCGGCCGCCGCCAGACAGGGACAACTCGTCCCTGCCAGGCCGCCGGACCGGGCCGGATGGTGGGGGTATGACCAACTCATCGCTTGCCGGCTCATTGCTTGCCGGGAAGAACGTTCTCGTCATCGGCGCCAGCCGCGGTATCGGCGCGGCGGCGGCCCGGCTGTTCGCCCGCGAAGGTGCAGCCGTCGCCCTCGCGGCCCGCGATACCGAGGCGCTCGCCGCCGTCGCCGACGAAATCACCGCAGCCGGTGGCACCGCCCACGTGCTCGCCGCCGACCTGGCCGACCCCCGCTCGGTGGAGGACGCCGTCGCCGGTGCCGCGGAGCGTCTCGGTGGCCTGGACGGCGCCTTCAACAACGGCGGGATCTTCGAGCGCACCGCCGATCTCGCCGATCGCACCGAGGACGAGTTCGACAAGATCCTGCGTGTCAACCTCAAGGGGGTCTGGGTCGCAATGGCCGCCCAGGCGCGGGTCATGCGCGCTGCGGGCGGCGGCGCGATCGTCGGGACCAGCAGCATCGCGAGCCTGCGCCAGTATCACCTGACCCCGGTCTACAGCGCCGCCAAGCGCGCGCTGAACAGCCTCACCGAGAGCGCGGCGGTCAGCTTCGGCCCGGACGGGATCCGGGTCAACGCCATCGCCGTGGGATTCACCGCCACCGACATGACCGCGGGGTGGGAGGAACAGCAGCCGGGAGTCACCGCCGCGATCACCGGCCAGATCCCGCTGCGCCGGGTCGCCCGCCCGGAGGAGATCGCCGAGGCGGCCGCATGGCTGCTGAGCGACCGCGCTTCCTTCGTCAACGGCGCCGTCCTGCCCGTCACCGGCGGCGCAGACGTCTGAACCCGCGCGCCTCGCGGGAACGCCGCCGGGATCGCGACACGAGCTAGGCGGCCAGGCCCCTGTGGACACTGACCGTCGGCTCGGGCTCGGTGCTAGCAGGTGGCCTTGCTGTTCAGCTTCTCGGTGCTGTGCCGCTGGTAGCCGACCTCGGCCCCGCCTCGCAGGGTGATGCCGTTGCACCGGTGGACGCCCGGCGCGGAGTGGGCCACGAAGCTCGCCGTGCTGACCGTGTTGCTGGTGAAGGTCACGTTGCCCAGGTCGCCGTCGAGGATCGGCGGGTCCTGGGAACCGGTGCTCGAGATGGTGTTGCCGGTGAAGGCGATCGTCGCGTCGGCGATGGCGAAGTTGTTCGAGGTGTGCAGCACCATGCCGCCGTGGGCGTTGCTGAACTTGTTGCTGCGCAGCTTGATGCCGCGGGCCGACGAGTCGCCCTGGTCGGCGCCGATCTCGAGGATGCCCTGGGTGTTCGAGCCCGTGCTGTGGTGCACGTCGAGGTTGTCGCCGTAGTTCCACACCTCGACGAATCCGCCGTCGTGGCCGTAGTCGTTGCTCGGCGCCCGGCAGTTGGTGCAGCTGCTGTAGCCGATCTCGACGCCGTGCGCCTCGACCAGGAAGCCGACCGCGCCGTAGTCGTCGTCGCCGCCCGGGGTGTCCTTGACCATCTTGAGGTCGCGCACCTTGACCTTGTCGGCGAACGTGTCACGGGCCCGGAACTGCACGCCCACGCCGGTGTTGTCGATCGTCGAGGAGCGGACACCGCTGTTCTCGCCGTGCACCACGATGCCGTTCTTCTGGGCGTTGGTGACCCGGATGTTCTCGACGACCTGGTAGCGGCCGGTGAGCAGGACCGCGCTCTCGTTGTCGGTGCCGCCACCGTTGATGACCGGCTGCGCCCCCGACCCGTACGCGGTGAGCTTGACCGGTTTGCTGCTGGTGCCGTCGCCGCGCAGCTCGATCCGGGTCTGCCAGGTGCACCCGCGGGCCAGTCCGACCACCGTGCCCGCGTCGAGCGAGCGTGAGGTGGCCGCGTCGACGCTGCGCAGCGGCTGAGCCAGCGTGCCCTTGTTGCCGTCATTGCCCTTGTTGCAGTCGACGTGGACGTCGATGCGCTCGGTGGGCGTCGCGGCGGTCGACGCCTTCGGCGGCGGTGACGTGATGTACGCGGCCGAGCCGAGCTTGGGCGCGACGCTGACCGTGGGCGCCGCCGACGCCGAGGTGGACCCGGGCGGTGGCCCGCTCAACGACGGCCCGGGCGCGCTCACCGGGGTGGTGGTCTCGGCCGGGGAGAAGTTGGCGACGACCAGCCCCCCTCCCACTGCGACCGCCGCGGCGGCTCCGGCCAGCGGAAGACGTAGACGTCTGCTCAGCACCGGGCCACCCTAGCGGAACGACAATGCCCGTACGGGAAACGTGGTCTGCGTCTCTTGGGCCTCTGCCGGATTTCAGATCTTTTACTGGGACAAGCGCGGCCAGAAATTTTTCGGCGCTTGAGGGCGGTGCCGCCGCATCATCTTCCTCCGACCGGCCAGAAAGTCATAGTCTTCGATCGAAGGCCCGTACGAGCATCGACGCTGAGGAGGGGTCATGCGGCTCGTGGTCAGGTTCGTGATGGCGGCGGTGGTGGCGGTGGGGTTGATCGGTCCCGCGGGCCCGGCCGAGGCGTCGGGAAAGGGGCATCACCGGTTCAGTGCCCTGGTCTTCTCGAAGACCGCGGCCTTCCGGCACGACTCGATCCCGGCCGCGGTGGCCGCGATCCAGCAGCTCGGCGCCCGGCACCACTTCCGGGTCGACGCCACCGAGGACGCGGCCGCGTTCACCGACCGCAACCTGGCCCGCTACGACGTCGTGGTCTGGGTGAGCACCACCGGCGACGTTCTCGACGAGCCGCAGCAGGCCGCCTTCGAGCGCTACATCCGGCGCGGCGGCGGTTACGCGGGCATCCACGCCGCCTCGGACACCGAATACGACTGGGCCTGGTACGGCGGTCTGGTCGGGGCGTACTTCCGCGACCACCCGGGCTCGGTCAACGCTCAGTTCCAGGTCGCGACGCTGAAGGTCCTGACCCGCGACACGGCGGCGACCCGGCCGCTGCCGCGCACCTGGCAACGCGAGGAGGAGTGGTACAACTTCCGGACCAACCCCCGCGACACCGTACGGGTCCTGGCCGAGGTCGACGAGAGCACGTACGACCCGCGCGGCTACAGCGAACCCGGCGGCTCGCCCGGCATGGGCCGGCACCACCCGATCGCGTGGTGCCAGCCGTACGACAGTGGCCGTGCCTTCTACACCGCGATGGGCCACAAGGCGGAGTACTGGTCCGACCCGCTGCTGCTGGCCCACGTGCTCGGAGGCATCCGCATGGCGGCCGGCGTCACCGGTTTCCCCTGCGGCCGCGAGGACTGAGGGGAAGCCGGCTCACGCGGGCTACTCGTAGTAGCGCCGCCAATCGGTGTCCGAGGGAGCCCAGGCCAGCTCCCTCGTGCCGTTGTAGTCCTTGCACCACTTGTTGCCGTCCTTGCCCGTCACGAAGATCTGGATCCACTTCGCGCCGCCCGAAGTCACGCCGGTGCTGAAGGTGACCTGACTGAGGGCGTACCCGCCGAGGTCCTTCCACGACGTGAAGTTCGAGGACCCCTTCGTCCACGACTCGTACACGTGGTGGTTGCTGCCGACGACCCACAGTTGGTAGTTGCCGGCGTAGCGGCTCACCGTGATGCCGTACTCGAGGATGTAGGTGCCGGCCGGGATGGTCCGGCCGTCGAAGGACCTGGGCGTCGGCTGGCGGGTCTCGGTCGTCGCGGGAGCGTCGAGCGGTGTGGTCATGGTCAGGTTTCCCCTCGTGAGCGGGGCGCCGGGCGGCGCCGCACTCCTGACGACACTGAGCCGCGTCCCGTCCCACTTCCAGGCCTCCGACCTGGGATGGGACGACGTGGGACGCCGGGTCAGAGGCCGGCCGGCACCGACCACGCGTCGCGGCCCGCCACCACGGGTCCCTCCCACGCCGCCCGTACGCCGTCGTACGTCCACCGCGCCAGGCTGCCGTCCCGTTGCGCGGCGAAGACGAGCACCCGGTTGCCGACCCGCACCGCGGCCGGGGCCGCGTCGACCGTGCCGCCGAGGTCGGTCGCGCTCTGCCAGGACCGGTTGAACCGGACCGCCCGCAGCCGCCCGTCCTCACCGGCGGCCAGCACCAGGATCTCCCCGTTGTAGGCCACCGCGGCCGGCGCCGACCGGATCGGCAGGCCGAGGTCGATGTCGTGGCGCCAGATCCCGGTGCTGCCGTCGTACCACCACTGGCGCAGATTTCCGTCCGCTCCGCGCCCGAAGACGTGCAGACGCCCCTCGATCGAGATGGCCGTGGGGGCCGAGGCCAGGCGGCCGCCCCGGTCGTCGCCGTAGTGCCAGATGCCGTACGCGTTGTCGAACCACCACTGCCGCAGGTGCCCGTCGGTGCCCGCTGCGAAGACCTGCAGCTGCCCGCCGAACCCGGTGACCGCCGGCGCCGACGCGACCGGCCCGAAGTCCACGTCGCGGTGCCAGAGCCCGTCGGCGCCGTCGTACCAGAACTGGCGCAGCCGGCCCTTTGTGTCCTGCCCGAACACCTGCACCTGGGGGCCGTAACAGGTGGCGGCCACGCCCGTCCGCAGGTCGCCGCCGAGGTCGTGGCTCGTGCCGTCCATCCACGCGCGCAGGCGTCCGTCGGCGGCGACCGTGAAGACGTACGTGCGCCCCTGGCAACGCACCGCAGCCGGCGCCGCCCGCACCGGGCCGCTGCCCAGCGGGCGCGGCGGCGTGCACGTGACCGCGTCGACCGGGCACTGCCGCCGGTTGACCTCCAGGGCGGTGCCGAGCGTCCAGATATCCATGCCGGGCGCGGAGACCGGGGCCGGCATGGGTGGCGCCTGCGATCCGGCCAGCATGGTCACCATGACCGCCGCCACCGGCCATCGGCTCCGCCAGGTCGGGCGGTCGGGCGGCGCGGGTTCCGGCTCCGGCGTGGGCTCCGGGGCCCGGCGCGCCTCAACCGCCGCCGACCACAGCTCCCGCAGCTCGGCCAGCTGGTCCGGGGTGGCGCCGCAGGCCCGCACGAACCGTTCCAGCGCGTCGGTCGTCGGCACGGCGATCTCACCCCGGCAGTACCGGTGCAGGGTCGAGGCGCTCATCAGGCTGCGCCGGCCCAGGCTCTCGTAGCTCTTGCCGCTCGCCTCCTTGAGCCGCAGCATCGCCGCGCCGAGTTCGCGCTGGGCCGTCGTGCGCCGCGCCGTACTGTCCACGCTCACCAGGACCCCCTCGCGCCGCCCTCAACGTACGAAGACCGGCGCCGGGCGGACAGGCTGGTGGCAGCATGCCGACAGGCCAGGTCGGCTCAGGCGGTCGGCTCAGCTGGTCGGCTCAGGTGGTCGGCTCAGGTGGTCGCGAAAAACGCCCGGCGCCAGGCGTCGTAGTCGACATCGGACTGGCGGCGCGCCTCGGCGGCGTCGGCGCTGTCGCCGCCGACCCGGAAGCGGGACAGGCCGGTCGTGTCGGTGGCGGCGGCGAACACGGCCGCCGCGACGTCGTCCTCGGTCCCGAAATAGCCGGCCGGCACCTCGGCCTCGAAGCGGGCCATCTGCTGCTGGATGAAGGGCAGGTAGGCCTGCGGCGCCGGGATGGTCTGGAACCGCCGGGTGGTCTGGGCGACAAAATCGGTGGTCGGCACGAACCCCGGTTCGACCACCTTGACCTCGACGCCGAGCCCGGCCAGTTCGTAGTCCAGCCCCTCGGAGAAGGCCTGCAGCGCGCCCTTGCTCGCCCCATAGGCGGCCTGCAGCGGGGTCGGCACGACGGCGCTGCTCGAGGTCACGTTGACGATCCGGCCACCGCCCAGCCGCCCGAACACCGGCAGCGCGGCCCGGATGACCCGCATCGGCCCGAACACGTTGGTGTCGAACAGCTCCTCGATCACGGCCTGCGGCGTCGTCTCGAAGACCGAGAACAGTCCCATGCCCGCGTTGTTGACGACCACGTCGAGCCGGCCGAAGCGCTCGATCGCGGCGTCCACGGCGGAAACGACAGAAGCTTCTTCCCGTACGTCGAGAGCCTGAACCAGAAGCTGGTCGGACATCTCGCCGTGCCAGTGCGACGGGTCGCGCAGGGTCGCCACGACGTTCCACCCCTCGGCGCGGAACCGGGCGACCGTGTGCAGGCCGAAGCCGGATGAGCTGCCGGTGACGAGGACGGTCCGAGTCATGTCCACTCCCTAACTATATCCCATAAATTTACGGCGTATAGCGACCGTAGCTCCACGCTCCGGCGGTCGTCAACGGTTTTCCTTTACGGGATATAGTTAGCCGCATGGCACCCCGGCCCACGGCCTCCGACCGGCTCGACCGCGACGAGCTCCTGTCCACCGCGCTCGCGATCGCCGACTCCGACGGCCTCGACGCCGTCACCCTGCGCCGCGTCGCCACCGAGTTCCACGTCACCCCGATGGCGCTCTACTGGCACTTCAAGGACAAGGACGCCCTGCTCGACGCCCTGGTCGAGCGGATGCTGGCCGAGGTGACGCTCGACGACTCCGACGACCTGCGCTCGGTGATGACGACCATGCTCGGCGTCCTGCGCGCACACCCGGCCCTCGCCGAGATCACTCCACTGCGCAGCATGCGTACGGAGGCCGGCCTCGCCCTGGCCGAGCGGGTCGTCGGCCTGTTGCGCGCCGAGGGTCACTCCCCGGTGGCCGCCGCCCAGCTGAGCATCTTCCTGCTCAACGCCCTGATCGGCCTGGTCGTCCAGCAGCCGGGCGAGGTCGCCGTCCCCGACCCGGCCCAGCGCGGCGCCCTGCTGGCGGCCAAGCGCGCCCGGTTGAAGTCACTGCCCCCGGAGGCCTGGCCCCACCTCACCGAGACCGCCGACTTCTTCCTGGGCCTGCCCGACGAGGAGGAGTATTACGACCGCGGCCTGACCCTGCTCCGGCGGGCCATCCGTACGGATTAGGCCTGGTCGCGCCGGCACGGCACGGGGCGACTGCGCTCGATCGTCATGCTCGCGACGTTCGGCCCGCAACTCGCTTCCCGGGAGGGGGATCCGACCGGCCTGCCGCCCGAGGTGTTCGCCGCCCTGCGCGACAGCATCGTGCGCGACCGCTTCCAGTACCTCGAGAACTACTTCCTGCAGCACTACGTGGCCGAGCAGAACCTCGGAACCCGGGTCAGCGCGGCAACCCTGCGCGCCAACTTCCACAGCGCCGCGACCGCCGACGGTTACGCGGTGCTGCACTGCGTCGACGCCTGGCAGGAGTCCTTCCACGACGACCTGCCGAAGATCGACGTGCCGCTGCTGGTCCTGCACGGCACCAAGGACCGCAACATCCCCGAGTTCGTCCCCGGCGCCGAGGTCGTCGAGATCGCGGGCGGCCCGCACGGCATCGGCGTCACCCGCACCGCCGAGGTCAACGCCCACCTGCTCCCGTTCGTGGCGAAGTAGGCCCGGGAAGCGCGTCAGCGTCGCAGGGCGCGGCCGGCTCCGGCGATGACCGTGGTGGCCAGGATCCAGCCGGCGGCCATCACGGCCAGGGTCACCGCCTTGTCGGGGCCGACCGGGTCCCAGGCCTTGTCGTGGCCCAGGTCGACCAGCGGGACCAGCACGTCGACCGTGTAGAGGAACGGGTCCCAGGTCGGGGCCTCGTCCGGCTTCACTGCCTGCAGCGGGCCCGACCAGGCGAACCAGCCGGTGCCGGCGGCGACCACGACCAGCAACCAGAGCAGGGCCCGCAGCGGGCGGTAACCGAAGCCGATGGCCACGTTCTGGACGCTGCCCCACAGTGAGCCGAGGGTGCCCATGGCGCGGTGGCGCAGGCGTTCGCGGACGACCAGGACCTGGCGGGCCTCCTGTTCGCGGCCGTCGCGGGTCAGGGCGGCGGCCAATTGGTCGTACGGGCCGGGGGAGAAGCCCGTGCTGTGCCGGGCCATCCACGCCAGCCGTTGTTTCGCGGTCCAGGCCTCGACGTCCTCGGAGCGGCGGGTGAGCCGGTCGTAGGTGAGGCCGTCGAGCTCGATGCGGCATCCGGCCGGCCAGTTCACCGGGTCGTCGACGAACCGGCCGAAACGGGCGTCGCGCAGGCTGATCGTGCCGGCCGACTCGGCGGTCAGGCGCAGCGTCAGGACCCGGGCCTGCGCCTCGATCAGCAGCAGGCAGTACTGGCCGGGGCTGCGCAGGGCGCTGCCCTGGAACGACATCGACCCGGTCACCTGGGCGCCGACGAGGTGGACGGGACCGTCGGCGACGATGTCGTGCGCCAGGAACGCGCCGCCGACGGTCATGCCCCAGCCCCCGACCGCGGTGCCGTTGTCGGGGCTCGGGCCGATGTGGGCTTTTTCCAGCACCACATCGCCCCCGACGCGCGACCCGGCCAGCTTGACCCCGCCGGTGACGGTGACACCGCGCAGGTGCACACCGCCGCCGATCTCGGAGCGCTGCAGATAGACGGTCCCGTTCACGGTGCTGCGGTCGAGTTCCACCATTCCCTGGACGAGGGCGGGGAGCATCCAGATGTCGCCGTCGACGGTGGCGTCCCGTACGCCGAACACGCCCGCCACCCGGATCCCCTCGGCCGCGATGCCCGGCAGGCGACTGCCGTCGAGGTTGAGCGAGACCAGCTCGGCGTGGTCGAGTCGCAGCTTCGCGTCGAACACGCAGTGCCGCAGCCGGAGCTGGGTCTCGATCCGGGCGCTGGTGAGGTCGAGCTCGCCGGTGATGCGGGCGTTCTCCAGGTCGAGCCGCGCGACCCGGCCCGCCGCACCGGGCGCACCGCCGAGCAGCAGGTCGGCCAGGAAGTCACCGGTCACCTCGGCGCCGCCGAGATCGAGCCGGGTCCCGTTGCGATAGGCGCGGCGCAGCCGCCGCTTCGTTGTTCCGAGCATCGACCGGCACTGTAGCGACAGTCACCGATGCGCGGGGGTCAGGACATGGCCGCGTCGTAGTCGCTCTGGGCCCGCAGCAGCTCCTCGCCGTTGCGTCCGAACCAGCTGATCAGCTCGGTGAGCCGCCCGGCGAGGTCGGTCCCGAGCGGGGTCAGGCTGTAGGTGACCTGTGGGGGAATGGTCGGCTCGACCTCGCGGGCGACCAGACCGTTGCGGGCCAGGGCCTTCAGGTTCTGCGACAGCATCTTCTGGCTGATCCCGCCGACCCGCTGGTGGAGTTCGGAGAAGCGGTGCGGCCCGATCAGCAGCGCGGCCAGGATCAGCGTCGCCCAGCGGGTGGTCACCTGATCCATGATCGGCCGGAACACGCACTTGGTGCCGAACGCGTCGACGGCCAGGAGCCGTTCCGCGGCCGCCAGCTGGTGGGGTTCTGTCACGTCAGCAGCTTACAAAAAGGTGCCTACTTACCAACAGAAACCCGCTTTCGTACGGTGATCAGCGAACCGTGAGAAACCGAAGGAGTCACCCGTGAGCAGGCTGAACACCCGTACCGCGATCGTCACCGGAGCCTCGAAGGGGATCGGAGCGGCCATCGCCCGCACGCTCGCCGATGCCGGTGCGGCGGTGGCCGTCAACTACCGGAGCGACGCCGCCGGCGCCGAGCGGGTCGTCGCCGACATCGTGGCCAAGGGCGGCCGGGCCGTCGCGATCCAGGCCGACGTGGCCGTCCCGGACGACGTCACCCGCCTGTTCGAGCAGACCCGGGCCGCCTTCGGGCCGGTCGACGTGCTGGTCAACAACGCCGGGGTCGCCACGTTCGCGCCCCTGACCGCGATCACCGCCGACGAGTTCCAGCGTCAGATCGGCACCAACCTGTACGGGCCGGTGCTGACCACCCAGGCCCTGGCCGCCCAGGACGACATCGACGGCGCCTCGATCGTGAACGTCTCCACCGCCGGCACACTGCAGCACCCCGCATACGGCAGCCTCTACGTCGCCACCAAGAGCGCCCTGGAAGCGTTCACGATCGTCGCCGCCAAGGAACTGGGGCCGCGCGGCATCCGGGTCAACGGGATCGCGCCGGGGCCGTCGGTCACCGAGGGCACCCACGCGATGGGCTGGGTCGGCTCGGAGCTGGAGGCGGCGTCGGTGGCCGGCACGCCGCTCGGGCGCAGCGGCGAGCCCGGCGACTACGGCCCGGTGGTCGCGTTCCTCGTGTCGGACGACGCTCGCTGGATCACCGGTGACGTGGTGCTCGTCTCCGGCGGTCAGCGCTGAGCAGGCCGCACCCGGTCGCCCGGGTAGTGTCGCGGGCATGTCTGACCCCGGATCGTTCGATGCTGTCCTGTTCGACTGCGACGGGGTCCTGGTCGACTCGGAAAGCATCACGAACGGCGTGCTCCGCGCGATGCTGCACGAGCTCGGCTGGAACGTCAGCGCGGAGGACTGTTTCCGGCTGTTCGTCGGCCGGGCCCTCAGCGACGAGACCGCCATCATCACCGCGCACACCGGGTTCGAGGTCACCGATGCCTGGCTGGCCGAGTTCCGGCAGCGCCGCAACGAGGCCCTGGCCGCCTCGCTGCAGCCGATCCCGGGCGCGGTGGCCGCCGTCCGCGAGATCGACGCCCTCATGGACGGCCGGATCGCCTGTGCCAGCGGGGCCGACCTCGGCAAGGTGCGGTTGCAGCTGCGCAAGGTCGGCCTCGACGACGTCTTCGCGGGCAAGATGTTCAGCGGCATGGACCAGCCGCACAGCAAGCCGGCCCCCGACGTCTATCTGGCCGCCGCGGCCCACCTGGGCATCGACCCCGCCCGGGCCGCGGTCGTCGAGGACACGGTTCCCGGCGTGACCGCGGGTGTCGCGGCGGGCGCGACCGTCTTCGGTTACTGCCCGCCCGACAGCCTCGCCCACCACCCGCCGAAGGCCCTGCTCGACGCCGGCGCCACCCACATCTTCACGAGCATGGCCGACCTGCCGGCGCTGGTCGGCCGGCCGGCCCGCGTTCAGTAGGCCCCCGATCGGGCGGGCCGAACGGCCCGCCCGCGTTCAGCGAGGCCTCAGTAGGCCTCGAACTCGTAGATCCGGGCCGCGCCACCGGTGTTCTGCTGCGGCGTCAGAACGTTGAGACGCAGGTAGCGGCCTCGGGTCCCGGCCGGCGCGGCGTGCGTCGACACGTTGGCGGTGTTCCCGCGCGCCTGCACCACGGTCGTCCACGCGCTGCCGTCGGCCGACACCTGGATGTCGAAGTCGCGCGTGTTCCAGGTGGCCGTCTCCCCGCCGGCCGCCGCGTGCCGCACCGTGAACGAGCCGATCGCGGTCGCGGCGCCCAGGTCGACCTGCAGATACTTGGTGGCGGCGGTCGAGCACCACTTGTCGGCGACGCTGCCGTTGACCGCGTTGGGCGGTGTCTCGTTCGCGTTGCAGGCGGCCGAGCCGGTGGCCGGCTTGCCGAGCGCGAGGTTGGCCGAGGTCGTGTCGAACGACGGCGGCGCTTCGGTTCCCCACGACGGCTTGGCGGTGGCGCCCAGCGTGAAGTCCAGGGTTCCACCGGTCGCCACGAACGATTCGGGTAGCCAGGCCCGGTTCGAGGCGCTGCCGTTGACCGAAAGGCTTTGCACGTACGGGTTTTTGGTCGCCCCGGGCGCCGAGACGCTGATCGTCGGCCCGTTGCCCCGGTGGACCGTCACCTGCGGGAAGAGCGGGCTCGACACGAGCAGCTCGGAACGGCCCGGAGTCAGCGGGTGCAGCCCCATCGCCGACCAGACGTACCAGGCCGACATGGCGCCCAGGTCGTCCTGACCCGGGATGCCGGTCGGGGTGGGCGCCCACAACGTGTTCAGCACCTGCCGGACCGTCTGCTGTGTCTTGTCGGCGCGCCCGGCGTAGTTGTAGAGCCACGGCGTCCAGATCGACGGCTCATTGTCCAGGGCCGACTTGGTGCCGCCGCCGCCCTTCAACGACCAGCTGCCGTCGCTGTTGTGGAAGAACGTGTCGAGCCGGTTCACGACGGCGGTGTTGCCGCCCATCCGGTCGAACAGCCCGCGGACGTTGTGCGGCACCATCCACGTGTACTGGGCGGCGCTGCCCTCGGCGAATCCACTGCTGCTGCCCGGGTCGAACGACGGCCAGGTGCCGTTGGTGTTGCGGTTCTGGATGTAGCCGCCGTTGCCCGGGTTGAAGACGTTCTTCCAGTACTGCGCCCGCTCGCCGAACTGCTGGGCCGTGCCGGTGTTGCCCAGCCGCTGGGCCAGTTGGGCGAGGCCGAAGTCGGCGATCGCGT
The DNA here is from genome assembly GCF_016834655.1 of Paractinoplanes ovalisporus. Lineage (GTDB taxonomy): Bacteria > Actinomycetota > Actinomycetes > Mycobacteriales > Micromonosporaceae > Actinoplanes > Actinoplanes ovalisporus. The sequence goes on along the minus strand of NZ_JAENHP010000016.1, from coordinate 13,995 downwards.
CCTCCAGCGTCTCGCCGGCGCCGCCCCAGGCGTTGCCCTCGGTCGGGATGTAGTGCAGCGACAGCCATTTGTCGAGCGACGGCCGCTCACCGACCACCATGACGTTCCAACCGTCGCGGCTCAGGTCGGCCGGGGTGACCGTGGTGGCCGCGCGGACCATCGAGGTGAGGGCGGCCGACGCGTTGAATCCGGTGCCACCGAAGGCGTAGATGCTCGGCACGGCCGCGTGGGCCGGGTCGCCGGTCATCACGTGGGTGCCGCCCTGGTTGTGGGTCCACCGGTCCCAGACGCCGTTGTTCTGGTCGGCCTGGTTGAGCAGCGACTGCGCGATGTCAGCGCCGATGTCGGGCCGCAACAGTGTCACCAGTTGCACCTGCCCGCGATAGACGTCCCAGCCCGAGAAGTTGGCGTACTGCGCCTTCTGGCCGCTCGACAGCGTGTGCACCTGCTGGTCCATGCCCATGTACTGGCCGTTGACGTCGTTGAAGACGTTCGGGTGCAGCAGCGAGTGGTAGAGCGCGGAGTAGAACGTGGTGGTCTGCGCGGTCGTGCCGCCGTTGGCGTCGATGCGCCCGAGTTCGGTGTTCCAGGCGTCGGTGGCGCGCTGGCGCAGCGTGTCGAAGCTGGTGCCGGCCGGGTTCTCGGCGGCCAGGTTGGCCTGGGCGCCGGCCGGGCTGACGTACGAGATGCCGACCCGCGCGTTGACGGTCGTGCCCTGGCTGAGGTCGAAGGTGACGTAGCCGCCGGAACCCTTGCCGGCGACCGGCCAGCCGTCGGTGCCATAGGTGGTTCCGCCGCTGCTGCTGGTGCCGCCGGGGGTGACGGTGCCGTCCTGCCAGGTGCCGGTCGAGGCGAACGGCTTGTCGAACACCGCGGTGAAGTAGAGCGTGTAGTAGCTGCGCCGGGCCACCGCGTTGATGTAGCCGCAGAAGTTGCCGCTGGTCACCGAGCCGCTGATGGTGCGCGTGGCGGCGTTGACGCTGATCTGGGCGGCGCTGCTGCCGACCTCCGAGTTCGAGGTGCGCACGAGCATCGAGGCGGTGCCGCCGGCCGGATAGGTGAACCGGCCCGATCCCGTACGGGCCGAGGCGGTGAGCTCGGTGTTGACGCCCGAGTCGAGCTTGACCTGGTAATAACCCGCCTTGGCGGTCTCGTTGGCGTGGCTGAACGTGCTCGCGTAGACGGCGTCCGTCCGGTCGGCCGAGGGGGATGAGGACACCGTTCCCGCGTACGGGAAGAAGGGAATGTCACCCGATCCGCCCGCACAGCCGGTGCCCGACATGTGGGTCAGGCTGAACCCGCGGATCTTGGTGGTGTTGTAGCCGTAGCCGCCGGGGCGCACGGTCCGGGTCTGGTTGCCGGCGGTGTTCTCGGGGCTCCACTGCACCATCCCGTACGGGGTCACGGCGCCCGGCAAGGTCTCGCCGCCCTGTGTGCCGATGAGCGTGTTGACGGAGCCGGCCGGATTGGTCACGGCGTACGCGGGTTGGCCGGTGGCGAGCGGCGTCAGGACGGTGGCCGCGAGGAGCGCGACGGACACCAGGACGCGACGATGTGCGGACATGGACCCTCACCTTCGAACGGGCGAGCATTCGGGGAGCGAGCGGGGGAGCTCGCGAGCGGCCGAGCCCTTCCGGCCACTGACTGACATCGTTGTCAGTTGATGCCTGGCGTTGACGATTGTCAATATCTGGCCCGCCTTTGCCTGTTCGGGCAGGAATGTTTACGCATCGAGACCGGTGAATTACGATCGGGTTTCCCAGGCGTTCGCACATGAATCCCCACATTCGAACGCTGGTCGGCATGCCAGGAGGCACAAGGTGCACCGACGATCCGTTCTTTCCGGCGCGGCCGCGATCCCCGCCGCGGCCGCCGCGTTGTGGCTGACCGAAGGCCCGGCCGCGGCCGCCGCGCCCGGCTACGTCACCAACCGGGCGCCCCTGCGTCCCGACGCGTTCATCCGCCTCGCCCCGGGGGCGGTCAAGCCCGGCGGCTGGCTCTCGACCCAGCTGAACTACCAGCTCAACGGCATCAACGGCCGGATGACCGAGATCTCACATTTCCTGCAGTATTCGAACACCGGCTGGATCACCCCGAACCTCGGTGGCTGGGAGGAACTCCCGTACTGGCTGAAGGGCTACAGCAGCCTCGGCTATGTGACCGGCAACGCCACCGTGCAGCGCGAGACCGCCCGGTGGATCAAGGGTGTGATGGCCACCCAGGCCAGTGACGGCTACTTCGGACCGACCGCGCTGCGCACCAGCCTCAGCGGCGGGCCCGACTTCTGGCCGCACATGCCGATGCTGCACGCCATCCGGACCTATCAGGAGTTCACCGACGACGCCGCGGTGGTCCCGTTCTTCACCCGGTTCTTCCAGTTCGTCAACCGGGCCCCGCTGAGCGCGTTCAACCAGAGCTGGGGCGCGCAGCGCTGGGCCGACACGCTGGAGGTCGTCTTCTGGGTCTACAACCGCACCGGCGACGCGTTCCTGCTCGACCTGGCCCGCAAGATCCACGCCAACTCGGCCAACTACATGAACAACCTGCCGACCCTGCACAACGTGAACCTGGCGCAGGGTTTCCGCGAGCCGGCGGTCTACGGGATGCTCTCCGGCGACAACGCCCACACGCAGGCCAGCTACAACAACTACAACACGATCATGAATACGTACGGGCAGTTCCCCGGTGGTGGGTTCGCCGGTGACGAGAACGCCCGGCCCGGGTTCGGTGACCCGCGGCAGGGCTTCGAGACCTGCGGCGTCGTCGAGTTCATGCTCAGCCACGAGATCATGGGCCGGATCACCGGCGATCCCGTGTGGGGCGACCGGGTCGAGGACCTGGCGTTCAACAGCCTGCCGGCCGGGCTCGACCCCAAACAGCAGGGCATCCACTACGTCACCAGCGCCAACACGATCGCGCTGCTCGACCGGCCGGGCCACTCGCGGCAGTTCGACAACACGTTCGCGATGCAGGCCTACATGCTCGGCATCGACAACTACCGGTGCTGCCCGCACAACTACGGCATGGGCTGGCCCTATTACGTCGAGGAGATGTGGGCCGCCACGCCCGACAACGGTCTGGCCGCCCAGCTGCACGGACCGTCGACGGTCACCGCGGCGGTGGGCGACGGCACGGCGGTCACCATCACGGCCGCCACGACCTATCCGTTCGGCGACACCATCACGTACACGGTGAACACGCCGAAGGCGCTGGCCTTCCCGCTTTACCTGCGCATCCCACGGTGGTGCACCAACCCCACGCTCACCGTGAACGGCGCCGCGGTGGCGGTCGCGGCCGGACCCACGTACGGGAAAATCGCCCGGACCTGGAACAACGGCGACCAGGTGGTGCTCCGGCTGCCCATGCAGGCCAAGGTCCGCACGTGGGCCGCCATGCACAACTCGGTGTCGGTCGACTTCGGAGCCCTGACCTTCTCGCTGGCCGTCACCGAGAACTGGAGCCGGATCGGGGGCAGCGACGCCTGGCCGACCAGCGAGGTGCGGCCCGGCTCGGCCTGGAACTACGGCCTGGCCCTGGACGGCTTCTCGGTCACCACCGGACTGGGCAACGCGGCCGACCCGTTCACGCCGGCCAACGCCCCGATCCGGATCACCACCAACGCGCGGAAGATCCCGAACTGGAAGGCCGACGCCGACACCGTCGTCACGCCGCTGCAGGACAGCCCGACGCCGTCGAGCGAACCGGTCGAACGGGTCACGCTGATCCCGATGGGCGCGGCCCGGCTGCGCATCACCTCGTTCCCGCGTATCGGCGACGGCAAGCCGTGGCTGCCGCCCGCGGTCGCGTTCCGCATCCAGAACCAGAACTCGGGCAAGGTGCTCGGCGTCGACCAGATGTCGCTCAGCGACAGCGCGCGGGTCGTGCAGTTCGGCGACACCGGGACGGCCGACCACCTGTGGCAGATCGTCGACAACGGCGACGGCTGGATCCGCATCCTCAACGTCAACTCGGGCAAGGTGCTGGGCGTGTCCGGCATGTCGACCGCCGATTCGGCCCAGGTGGTGCAGTTCGCCGACAACGGCACCGCCGACCACCTGTGGCAGGTGCTCGACAACGGCAACGGCTATGTGCGCCTTCGCAACAAGAACTCGGGCAAGGTGCTCGGCGTGTCCGGCATGTCGACCGCCGACTCGGCCAACGTCGTGCAGTTCGCCGACAACGGCACCGCCGACCACAACTGGCGGCTCATTCCCGACGGCACGGTCAAGTTGCAGGTCACCCACACCAACCAGGTGCTCGCGGTGAACAACATGGCCACCACCAACGGCGCGCAGCTCGTGCAATACCCGCCGACCGGCACCGCCGACCACGTGTGGAAGTTCGTCGACGTCGGCAGCGGCTATTTCCGGATCGTCAGCAGCATGGTGGACCGGTGCGTCGACATCGCCGGCCAGTCCACCGCCGACGGCGCCCTGGCCCACCTGTGGGACTACCTCGGAACGGGCAACCAGCAGTGGCGGCTGGCGTGGAAGGGCGCCGGCGTCTTCGCCCTGGTGGCCCGGCACGACGGAAAGGTGCTGGAGGTGCAGGGCGGCTCCACGGCCAACAGCGCCACGGTCGGTCAGTGGGCCGACGCCGGTCTGGCCCACCAGAGATGGCGGATCATTCCGAGCTGACGGTCAGCACGATCTTCCCGCGGGCGTGGCCGCTCTCGCACAGTTCATGGGCGCGGGCGGCCTGCTCGAGGGGCCACTCGGCCGCGACCGGCACCCGGAAACGGCCCTGTCCGGCCAGATCGGCCGCGATCGTGAGCCCGTGCAAGGCCTGCGGGTCGGCGCCGGGGCCGGCTGAACGGGACATGTGCACGCCGTGGGCGGCCGCGTCGAAGTCGGCGATCGTCACCACGCGGCCCGCGTCACCGGCCAGCTTCACCAGCTCGGCCAGCGAACCCGAGCCGGCACAGTCGAAAACGGCGTCGGCCCCGCCCGGCACCCGGTCGGCCAGACCCGGCCCGTACGTGGTCGCGGTCGCCCCGAGGGAAACCAGGAACTCGTGGTTGCGCTCGCTCGCCGTGCCCGTCACCCGGGCGCCGCGAGCAACCGCCAGCTGGACCGCGACCGTGCCGACCCCACCGGCCGCGCCCTCGATCAGCAGGTGGGTCCCGGCACCGACGCCCAGGAGGTCGAGCACCCGGGTGGCGGTCTCCACGTTCGCGGCCGCGCCACCCGCCTCGGCCCAGCTCATCGCGGCCGGCTTGGCAGCCCAGGCGGCCAGCACGGCGAACTCGGCGTTGGCCCCGCCCAGCCGGGCCAGATCGGTCATGCCGAAGACCTCGTCACCCGCCCGTACGCCGGTCACGCCCGGCCCGATCTCATCGACGATGCCCGCCGCATCGACGCCCAGGACGTGCGGCAACGCCAGCGGGATCATCTCGCGGAAGCGCCCGGACCGGACGTACGCGTCGGCCGGCGTGACCCCGGACGTCCGGACCCGGATGCGGATCTCGGCCGGCCCGGCGTGCGGCTCGGGCACGTCGGCCACGCGCAGCACACTCGGGGGACCGTACTCGGCGAACTGCAGTGCTCTCATGCCGCCGGACGTTAGTGGAACACCGCGTCCACTTGGCTAAAGTGAGACGGGTGGGCGGCCGTTTGCTTCAGAAGAACCTGCGTTCGGACGCGCGGGACAACCGCGAGCGGATCCTCGCGGTGGCCCGGGCGATCTTCGGCACCGAGGGGCTGGGCGTGCCGATGCGCGAGATCGCCCGGCGCGCCGACGTGGGGCCGGCCACGCTCTATCGGCGTTTCCCGACCAAGGAAGCGCTGGTCACCGAGGCCTTCGCCGGGCAGATGGCGCAATGCACGGCGATCGTCGAGGAGGGGCTGGCCGACCCCGACCCGTGGCACGGCTTCTCCCGCATGATCGAGCGGGTGTGCGAGCTGCACGCCTACAACCAGGGGTTCACCGCGGCGTTCCTGGCCGCCTTCCCCGACGCGATCGACTTCGTGGCCGAGCGGGAGCGGGCGTTGCGGGCGGTCGGCGAGCTGGCCCGGCGGGCCAAGGCGACCGGGGAGCTGCGGTCCGACTTCGTCATCGCCGACCTGATTCTGGTGCTGCAGGCCAACAGCGGCGTCCATGCCTCGACACCGGCCGAGGCGCTGGCGGCGGCCCGGCGGTTCGCGGCCCTGCAGATCCAGGGTTTCCGGGCCCGGGCCGACGCGCCTCCGCTGCCCCGGGCGCCCAAGCTGCCCATGCTTTCGCTCGGCTAGAGCCCTTTTGCCGTACGGGGTCAGCCCGCACTTCTTCATTGCGACGCCGTCTATCCCGTACGGGGGTCGGCCCGCTCTTAATCATTTGCGACGCCGTCTATCCCGTACGGGGTCGGCCCGCTCTTCTGACTGCGACACCGCCTGTTCCGTACGGGGGGTCGGCCCGTTCTTTCGGTTGCGACGCCGTCTGTTGCGTACGGGGTCGGCCTGCTCTTTCGGTTGCGACGCCGCCTATTGCGTACGGGGGAAAGCCACCTCGACGCGTAGGCCGTCGCTGCCGGTGGACGAGGCGGTGATGAGGCCGTCGTGGGCCTGGGTGATCGAGCGCGCGATGGACAGGCCCAGGCCGGCGCCGCCGCTGTGGTCGATGCGGGTGCCGGAGCGACGCCGGAACGGCTCGAACAGCGCGGGCACCTCCTCGGGCGGCACATCGTCGCCGGTGTTGCTGACGACCAACGCCGGATCGTCGCCGACCCGCACGTCGAGGGTGCCGCCGGGGCGGTTGTACTTCAGCGCGTTCTGCACGAGGTTGGTCACCAGCCGTTCGAGCAGGACCTGTTCGCCCAGCACCGTACGGGGTCGCAGGTCGCTGGTGACGGTCACGCCGGCCTCGGCCGCCCGCTTGTGGTAGCTCTCCAGCACCGCCGCGGCGATCCGGTCGAGGCGCAGGGGGGCGCGGGAGGCCAGCCCACGGTCGCTCTCACTGAGCACCAGCAGCCCCTCGATCAGGCGCTCGTTGCGTTCGTTGGTCGCCAGCAGCTGGTCGGTGAGCAGCTCGACCTGCTCGCGGGTGAGATCGTCGGCCATGCTGACCTCGATCAGCGTCCGCTGCACGGCAAGCGGGGTGCGCAGCTCGTGCGAGGCGTCGGCGGCGAACCGGCGCTGCGCCTCGTAACCGGTGGCGATCCGGTCCATCATGTCGTCGACCGTGCGGCCGAGAACGGTCAGCTCGTCCGATCCCTTGCCGGGGCGCAGGCGGTAGCCGAGGTTCTGCGGGCCGACGTTGCCGATCACGGCGGTCACGTCGCGCAGCGGGCGCAGGCACCAGCGCACGGCCGGATAGCAGGCGGCCAGCAGGGTGAGCAGCACCAGCCCGTACAGGAAAAGGTAGGGCACGCTGGGCCAGCGGAAGAGCACGGCGCATATGGGGGAGGTGCTGGCGTCGGGGGCCTGGTTCCGGTTGTCGGAGCACAGGTTGGGCGTCACGAGGAAGAACAGGTCGACCAGGTAGCCCACCATCGTCGTCGTGAGCTGCGCGCCGATCAGCACGCCGGCGCACAGCGCGAGGATCCGCCGGGCCGGGGAGCGCCCGGTCACGAGCCGATCCGGTATCCGGCCCGGCGCACGGTGTGCAGCACCGGCGGGTCGCCGAGCTTGCGGCGCAACGTCATCACGGTCATCCGTACGGTGTTGGTGAACGGGTCGGCGTGCTCGTCCCAGGCCTGCTCCAGCAGTTCCTCGGTGCTGACGACGCGGCCCCCAGCGCGCATGAGCACATGCAGCACGGCGAACTCCTTGGACGACAGGTCGAGCACCTGCCCGTCGCGTGAGGCCGTGTGGCGGGTGCTGTCGAGCACGATGCCGTCCTGTTCCAGCACGGGCGCGAGCGCGGCCCCCGACCGCCGCGACAACGCCTGCACGCGGGCGGCCAGCTCGGCGAACGCGAACGGCTTGGTCAGGTAGTCGTCGGCGCCCAGCCCCAGCCCTTCGACCCGGTCACGGATGCCGGCGGCGGCGGTCAGCATGAGCACCTTGGTGCCGTCGCCGGAGCCGACGACCTGGCGGCAGACCTCGTCACCGGTGCGGCCGGGCATGTCCCGGTCGAGGACGGCCACGTCGTAGCGGTTGACGCTGAGCCGTTCGAGCGCGCTGTCACCGTCATAGACCACGTCGACGGCCATGGACAGCTTGCGCAGCCCCCGGGCGACCGTGTCGGCCAGCAGCTGCTCGTCGTCGGCGACCAGCACGCGCATCCCTCGTCCTCTCCTCGCCGTTCTCCCGTACGCGGCCCGGTTCCGCGTCGCCCTCTGCTCGCGGGCCGGTTCCAAACCGTTCTTCCCGTACGCGGCCTGGTTCCGCGCCGCGTTGCCGCTCGCGACCCGATTCTGAGCCGTTGTTCCCTGTACGCGGCCCGGTTGGGCGCCGTTCGCCTGCTCGCGGGGCCGGTTCCAAGCCGTTTTTCTCGTACGCGGCCTGGTTCCGCGCCGCGTTGCCGTTCGCGACCCGATTTGAGCCGTTGCTGCCTGTGCGCGGCTCGGTTGGGCGTCGTTCTCCTGCTCGCGGGCCGCTTCTCGCTTGCGGGCCCGCGGTGCTTCACTTTTCGTGCCGCCTTCCCGTGGCGTTCGCTGACACGCCGTCTCCCCGCTTGCGGGCCGACGGCACGGCACCTGCATTCCGCCGGGCACCGCCCGTCAGGCTCGCACACCAAACGTAAGTGGCCCATAAAGACGCTGCTGACGCTCCTCCGACGGCCCGGACGGCAACATCGTCGCTCCGCTCGAACCGACGTACGGGGTGTCGTCTTGGCCAGGTCTATCAGGTATCTCGCCGCAGTTCTCGTGGTATGCGCGGCCGCCGTGCCGTGGTCGCCCCGGCCCGCGGTCGCGATCGCCCACGGGGTGGACGCGCCCGACGGCGCCTACCGGTTCGCGGTGCAGCTCACCATGACCGGCCTGCCCGCCGACGGCGGAGCCACCCGGGACAGCTCCTGCTCGGGCGCGCTGATCGCCCCGCAATGGGTGATCACCGCCGGCCACTGCTTCCGGGACGGCGACAAGCGAGTGAGCCGTACGGTCGCCGACCGCACCACCGCCATCATCGGCCGCACCGATCTGGGCAGCGGCGACGGCCGCGAGGTGGAGGTGGTGGCCGCCTACCAGGCCGAGGGCGGCGCCGACGTGGCCCTGGCCGAGCTGGCCGAGCCGGTCACCGGAATCACGCCGATCCGGCTCGCCACCACTCCGCCCGCGGTGGGGGAGGTGCTGCGGCTGGCCGGGTTCGGCCTGGTCGACGACGGCCGCGGAACCGTGCCGGCGACCCGGATGCAGACCGGCCTGTTCACGGTGGATGCGGTCGGCGACTCGCTGCTCGAGACCTCGGGCCGCTCGCCGCGCCCCGACACCAGCCCGTGCCCGCACGACTCCGGCGGCCCGTACTTCCGCCAGCAACGCAACGGCACCTACCTGCTGGCGGCGGTGGTCAGCTCGGGCCCCGGTTGCCCGCACACCGGCCCCGACTTCAGCGCCCGCACCGACAACCTCACCGGCTGGATCAACGACACCATGGCTTCGCCACCCCGCTCGTACGGCTTCCTGGCCGTCGCCGCCACCGCGGCCGCAGTCCTGGTCGCCGTCGTCCTGCTGCTGCTCCGCCCACGGCGACGCGCCGGCTCGGCCCGCCCACGCCGTCACCTGGGAGCGCACCGATGACCCCGCGCCCTGCCGGCCCGCTGTTTTTGCCGGGCCGGGGCGCATCGGTGCGCTCGCGTTCTGCTGCTGTCCCACGGCGGCCTCGGGTCGGGGCGCGGCCGCTCAGTGTCGGGCGGGAGCGGTGAGCCTGGGTGAGGCGGTGGTCGACCTGGGCGCGGTCGCGGCCAACGTGCGTACGGTCGCGGCCGTCGCCCGCACCCCGCTGATGGCTGTGGTCAAAGCGGACGCCTTCGGGCACGGTGCCGTCGAGGTTGCGCGGGCCGCCGTCGCCGCCGGGGCGGGCTGGCTCGGCACGACCTCGGCCGCCGAGGCCCTTCAACTGCGGGCGGCCGGGTTGACCGCGCCCGTGCTGAGCTGGCTGCACGCGCCCGACGAGGACTTCGGACGTCTGATCGGCGGTCACGTCGACATCGGCGTCTCCGGGGTGCCGCAGCTGCATGCGGTGGCGGCCGCCGCCCGGCTGCTCGGCGCGCCCGCCCACGTGCAGCTCAAGGCGGACACCGGGCTGTCGCGCAACGGGGCCGGTCCGGACGAGTGGCCCGACCTGGTGGCGTGGGCGCGCAAATACGAGGGCGAGGACCTTCTGCACGTACGGGGGATCTGGTCGCACCTGGCCAACGCCGAACAACCCGGCGATCCCGGCGTGACGCGGCAGATCGAGGCGTTCGAGGAAGCCGTACGGGTGGCCCGGTCGGCCGGCCTCGACCCGCCGCTGACGCACCTGGCCAACTCGGCGGCCGCGCTCGGTGTGCCCCGCGCCCGTTTCGACCTCTGCCGGATCGGGATCGCCCTCTACGGGGTCGAACCCGCGCCGGGCCGCCGGTACGCGCCAGGCGTCATGGCCACCGCGTCGGAGGTCACAGCCGGCCATCCGTTTGCGGCGGGCCATCCGCTCGGGCCGGGCCATCCGCTCGGGCCGGGCCATCCGCTCGGGCCGGGCCATCCGCTCGGGCCGGGCCATCCGCTCGCGCAGGGCCATCCGCTCGTAGCAGGCCACACGATTGGAGCCGGTCACCCGTTTGCAGCTGGCCACCCGCTCGCAGATGGTCACCCGCTTGCGGCGGGCGTCGCGCCTCGGAGCTCGCCGCGCGGCGGCCCGCCCCTGGGGCTGCGACCGGCCATGACCCTGCGGTCGCGAGTCGTCAACGTGAAGCGGGTCCCGGCCGGAACCGGCGTCTCCTACGGCCCCGACCACGTGACCACCCGGCCCACGACGCTGGTGCTGTTGCCGCTCGGTTACGCGGACGGGTTGCCGCGAGCAGCCGAGGGCCGGGCCCAGGTGTGGCTCGGCGGGCGGCGTTGCCCGATCGTCGGCCGCATCGCCATGGACCAGTGCGTTGTCGATGCCGGTGACCGGCCCGTACGGCTGGGCGACCCGGTCGTGCTCTTCGGCGCCGGCCCGGCCGAACCCACGGCCGCCGACTGGGCGCGCTGGGCCGGCACCAACCCCCACGAGATCCTGACCGGCGTCGGCCCCCGTGTGCCGCGCCGCCACCAGCACGGAGAGGCATGACACCGGTGAAACTGGCCCTGATCTACGGCGGGCGCAGCGGCGAGCACGACGTGTCCCGCAAGTCGGCCCGCAGCATCCTCGATCACCTCGACCCGCGGGCCTACCACGTCACTGAGCTGCTGATCGCCCGCGACGGGCAGTGGCACGTCGACGGCCGGCCGGTGCCGCTGGCCGGGGCGCTCCGCGTGATCCAGAGCCACGACGTGGCGTTTCCCGCACTGCACGGTCCGTACGGGGAGGACGGCCGTCTGCAGGCGATGCTGGAGTGGCTCGGAACCCCGTACGTGGGGAACGGGGTTTTCGCCAGCGCGGCCGGCATGGACAAGGTGGTCACCAAGAAACTGCTCGCGGCCGACGGTTTGCGCGTCGCCACCGGTGTCACGCTGGCGCCCGGCGACGACGACCGGCCGGACGGGCTGGAGCTGCCGGTGTTCGTCAAGCCGGCCCGCGCGGGGTCGAGCCTCGGTGTCTCGCGCGTCGATGAGTGGGGTTCGCTGCCCTCGGCCGTACGGGAAGCCCGGGAATTCGACCCCAAAGTGCTGGTCGAGCAGGCCGTGGCGGGCCGCGAGATCGACGTGGCGGTGCTCCAGCACCCGGACGGGCGGATCGAAGCCGGGCCACCGCTGGAGATCACGGTGAGCGGGGGCTTCTTCGACTATGCGGCCAAGTACGACGGTGGCGCGGTCTTCCAGATCCCGGCCCGGATCGACGACGCCACCACGCGGTTGCTGCAGGACCGGGCGATCCGCGCGTTCCACGCACTCGGCTGCCGGGGCCTGCTACGAGTCGACTTCTTCGTGCCCGACTCGGACGAACCCGTGATCAACGAGGTCAACACGTTCCCCGGGATGACGGCCGCGTCCCAGTACCCCCAGATGTGGCAGCAGGCCGGCCTGTCGTTCACCGCGCTGCTCGACGTCCTGATCGCTGCCGCGGCGACCTAGCCTTATCGTTCCGGCCCGTCCTCCTGCCCGGTCGTTCTGACCTGCCCTCCTGGCCTGTCGTTCTGACCCGCCACCTCTGACGCGGGCCGGCCCAGTCGCGCTCAGCCCGGCCCAGTCGCGCTCAGCCCGGCCCAGTCGCGCTCAGCCCGGCCCGGTGGCGCTCAGCCCGGCCCGGTGGCGCTCAGCCCGGCCCTGTCGTGCTCAGCCCGGTCCGGTCGCGCTCAGCCCGGCCCTGTCGTGCTCAGCCCGGCCCGGTGGCGCTCAGCCCGGCCCTGTCGTGCTCAGCCCGGTCCGGTCGCGCTCAGCCCGGCCCTGTCATGCTCAGCCCGGCCCGGTGGCGCTCAGCCCGGCCCCGTCGTGCTCAGCCCGGTCCGGTCGCGCTCAGCCCGGCCCTGTCGCGCTCAGCCCGGCCCGGTCGCGGTCACTCGGCCAGGGGCCGGCCTGCCCTCCTGGCCTGCCGAACTCGCCCTCGACCTGGCATATCAGGACCTGCCCGCCAAGAACGGTGGACCGCGAGGACGCCCTCTGGCCTGTCGTTCTGGCCTGCTCTCCTGGCCTGCTCTCCTGGCCTGCTCTCCTGGCCTGTTTGACGCCGCTGGTCAGGACTGTTCGGCGGTGCACCACCAGGTTGTGCGGCCGCCGACCTTGCCGGTGGTCATCGGGGCGCCGTCGCGGGGGCAGTGGGCACCCTCGTGGCGGAACGGGATGATCTTCAACGTGTGGACGCCGCCGTTCTTGATGGCCGCCCGTACGGCCTGGCGGGTCGCCCGGAGCAGACGACCGACGTCGTCCGGGGTCAGTTTGTCGACGCGGCGGCCGGGGTTGAGACGGGCCGCCCACAGAATCTGGTCGGCCAGCAGATTGCCGATGCCGGCGATCGCGTCCTGGTCGAGCAGACGGGCTTTGACCGGCGCCGTGCCGAACGCGAGCGCCGCCCGGAATTGGGCCGGCGTGACGGTGGCCGCGTCCGGGCCCAACGCCTCGACCGGCGGGTCCAGGCGGACACGGCCCAGCCGACGCGGGTCGACCAGCATCAGGCGGCCACCGTCGGCGAACGTCAGCATGAACCGTGACCAGCGGTAGTCGCCCTTACCGCGACGCCCCTCCCAGTAGTCGCCGCCGTCGATCTCACCGCCGTCCGGGTCGGCAATCACGATCTTGCCGGACATGCCCAGGTGAATGCCCAGCTCGGGACCGTCGTCGCTGGTCTCGCACCACATGCTCTTGCCCCGGCGGCGAGCCGCAACCAGTTCCCGGCCGGCCAGGGCGTCGCGGATCTGGCCCGGCAGGTGCGGGCGGCAGACGTACGAGTCGGTGTCGTCGACGTCGATAATCTTGCGGCCCAGCCCGGACCGTTCGATGACCGCGCGCGCCGACTCGACTTCCGGCAGCTCCGGCATGCTCTCTCCAGTTCCGTGTCTTCGGCAGCGTCGCGCGTTCGCCGCCAGTGTCGCTCGTTCCGTGCACGCATTGCGCAGCTGTCGACAGTGTTGCTCGCTTCGTCCGCGCGTCGCTCGTTGCTCGTTTTGTCCGCGCGTCGCTCGTTCGTCAGCAGCGTTGCGTGCAGTTGCTTGTTCTGTGTGCGTGTTGCGTGGCTGTCGACAGTGTTGCCGTTTGGTGTGCGCGTCGCTCGTTCGTCAGGGTTCACGCTTGGTGCGCGCTGCGCTCGTTCACCAGCGGCGTTGCTTGTTCATCAGCGGCGTTGCTTGTTTGCCGGCGGTGTTGTTCGTTCTGTGAGCGAGGTGGACCGCCTCGGGTTTGATATCGGCCCGATCTCTTGGAGGATCGAGTTCATGTCACGCCCTTCGCCGTACCCCGCGGAACTTCGTGAGCGAGCGGTGCGGATGGTCGCCGAGGTGCGGCCGAGTTACGCCTCGGAG
>NZ_JAENHP010000015.1 GCF_016834655.1 Paractinoplanes ovalisporus | reverse complement strand
CCAACAACCAGGACCCAGGGAGCAACCCGGCCTCCGGCCGGGCGATACCACCTGCCCTGGCCACTAACCTCGCCGCCAGCTCACCGCGGCAACAAACCCTCGCTGCTTAATGAAAGACGGAGGCTAGGGGGCCACCACCCTGCGCTGAAGTGTGGCGCAAAATGGCGATCTTTGCGGGGTCGGCGGGGCTGCGCTGTGGATAACCCCGCGGCTGTGGACAACGCCTGGTGGGGGCTGGGCGTCGTTAGGCTGGCGGCATGTCTGTGATCGGGAAGGTGTCGCTCATTCTGGACTCCTTCACGGCCGATGATCGGGGGATCGGGTTTGCTGAGTTGCAGCGGCGTACGGGGCTGGCCAAGGCGACCCTTCACCGGCTGACCGGTGAGATGGTCGACGCGCGGTTGCTGGACCGGGTGGACGGCAAGTTTCACCTCAGTGGGCATCTGTTCGCGCTCGGGATGCGGGCCTCGGTCGAGCGGAGCCTGATCGAAGTGGCTACGCCGTTTCTTGAAGACCTCTATGAACGTACGCACGAGACGGTTCACCTCGGGCTGCGGGAAGGGGGTGAGGTCGTCTACGTGGCGAAGATCGGTGGGCATCGGCAGGCCCGGGCGCCGTCGCGGCTGGGTGGGCGGCTTCCGCTGCATGCCACGGCTATCGGGAAGGCGCTGTTGGCGTTCGCTCCGGATTCCGTACGGGAGGACGTGCTCACCCGGCCCCTGGGCCGGCTCGCGCCGCGGACGGTGACTTCGGCGGTGATGCTGCGGCGTCAGCTCGACGAGGCGGCGGAGACGGGGCTCACATACGAGGCGGAGGAATCGGCGGTCGGGATCGTCTGTGTGGGCGCGCCTGTGCTGGACGGCGATGACCTGGCGGTGGCGGCGATCAGCGTGGCGGGGCCGGCGACCCGGTTCCACCCGCGTAAGCACGGGGCCTCGGTGAAGGCGGCCGCGGCGGGAATCGCGATCACGCTGGCGCGGCGCTCCGCCTAGCGCGCCGGCTGGTCGCGCGGGGGCAGGCGGCGTTGCGCGGTGTGCGTGGGCGGTGATGCTGCAGGCGGGGCGTGTTCGGGAGGGTGGTCGGCTTGGGTGTTCCGCATAGCGGAACTCATTGCTAGGACAAATGCGGCTGGGGTTGGCATCGTCTGGGCTATGACATCGCCAGCGGCTCAGCGCCTGCTTGACGCGGTGCGTACGGGGGTTCCGTGCGCGCCTGTTCGTGACCTTATCGGCGCCGAGGATATTGCGGCTGCCTATGCCGTGCAGCGGGAGCAGACCGAGCTTCGGCTGAAGACGCGCCGGCTTGTGGGGCACAAGATCGGGCTTACCTCGCCGGCCGTGCAGAAGCAGCTGGGGGTGGATCAGCCGGACTTCGGGGTGCTCTTCGAGGACATGGACGTCAGCGGGCTCGATCCGGTGCCGGTGAGTGGGCTGCTGCAGCCGCGGATCGAAGCCGAAGTGGCGTTTCTGCTCAAGGCCGACCTGGTGGGGGACTTCACCGCCGAGGACGTACGGGCGGCCGTCGACGTGATGGCGCCCGCGCTCGAGATCGTGGACAGCCGGGTCGCGGGGTGGGACATCAGCATCGCCGACACGATCGCGGACAACGCCTCCAGTGGGCTGTTCGTGCTGGGTGCGGCTCGGAAGACTCTGGACGAGGTGAACCCGGTCGACATCCAGATGGAGATGACCGTGGGCGGGGAAGTCGTGTCCAAGGGGTCGGGGGCGGCCTGCCTCGGGGATCCGCTGGCCGCGCTGGCCTGGCTGGCGACGGCGGCCCGGGACTACGGCGACCCGCTGCGGGCGGGACAGGTGGTGCTCTCGGGTGCGCTCGGGCCGATGGTTCCGGTGACTCCGGGGATGCGGGTGTCGGCCACGCTGACCGGGCTGGGCACGGTCGCGACCAACTTCGGCGACGCCTGATGAAGGCACCAGCCACCAGCGCAGCGAGAACGGCCGGCGCGGCGGAAACGACTAACGGCGGAGAGGCCTGATGGGGACAAAAGTAGCGGTCATCGGGTCGGGCAACATCGGCACCGACCTCATGATCAAGATTCTTCGGCTGTCGGAACGGCTGGAGATCGTGGCGATGGTCGGTATCGACCCGGCCTCGGACGGGCTGGCGCGGGCCGGCCGTCTCGGCGTCGCGACGACCGCCGACGGGGTGGACGGCCTGATCGCGATGGACGGGTTTGCCGACATCGAGATCATCTTTGATGCGACCTCGGCGGGGGCGCATCTGGCCAACGCGAAGAAGCTGGAGCCGTACGGGAAGATCCTGATCGATCTGACCCCGGCCGCGATCGGGCCGTTCGTGGTGCCGGCGGTCAACCTCGACGAGCACGAGGGCGCGCGCAACATCAACATGGTGACCTGTGGGGGACAGGCGACGATTCCGATCGTGGCCGCGGTCTCCAAGGTGGCGGCGGTGCCGTACGCGGAAATTGTCGCCTCGATCGCCTCCAAGTCGGCCGGACCGGGCACGCGGGCCAACATCGACGAGTTCACCGAGACGACCGCGCACGCCATCGAGAAGGTCGGCGGCGCCACCCGGGGCAAGGCGATCATCGTGCTGAACCCGGCCGACCCGCCGCTGATCATGCGGGACACCGTGCTGTGCCTGGTGAACGCGCCCGACAACGTGGTGCGCGAGGAGATCAAGGCGTCGGTCGAGGCGATGGTCAAGGTCGTGTCGGGGTACGTGCCCGGATACCGGCTCAAGCAGCAGGTGCAGATCACGCCCATCCCCGACGGTCAGCCCGTGCACACGTTGGCCGGGTCGGCTCCGGTCACCCACCAGGTGTCGGTGTTCCTCGAGGTCGAGGGGGCCGCTCACTACCTGCCCGCGTACGCGGGAAATCTCGACATCATGACGTCGGCGGCGATCGCCGCGGCGGAGAGGATCGCGGCATGACCCGGCTCTTCATCCAGGACGTGACCCTGCGGGACGGCATGCACGCCGTCCGGCACCGCATGGAACTGGACGCGGTCGCGAAGATCGTCGGCGCCCTGGACGCGGCGGGCGTGGACGGCATCGAGGTCTCGCACGGCGACGGCCTGGCCGGCGGCAGCCTCAACTACGGCCCGGGCTCGCACACCGACTGGCAGTGGCTCGAGGTCGCGGCGGCCAACATCAACCGGGCCCGCCTGACCACCCTGCTGCTGCCCGGCATCGGGACGATCGCCGAGCTCAAGCAGGCGTACGCGCTGGGGGTCCGCTCGGTCCGCATCGCCACCCACTGCACCGAGGCCGACGTGTCGGCGCAGCACATCGCGACGGCCCGCGAGCTCGGCATGGACGTCTCCGGGTTCCTGATGATGAGCCACATGGCCCCGCCCGAGGTGCTGGCCGGGCAGGCGAAACTGATGGAGTCGTACGGCGCGCACTGTGTCTATGTCACCGACTCGGGCGGCCGCCTGATGATGGACGGCGTCCGGGACCGCATCCGTGCCTACCGGGACGTGCTCGACCCGGCCACCGAGATCGGCATCCACGCTCACGAGAACCTGTCGCTGTCGGTGGCGAACTCGATGATCGCGGTCGAGGAGGGCGTCTATCGCGTGGACGCCTCGCTGGCCGGTCAGGGCGCGGGCGCCGGCAACTGCCCGATCGAGCCGTTCGTGGCGGTGGCGAACCTCAGGGGCTGGGAGCACGGCTGCGACCTGTTCGCGTTGCAGGACGCGGCCGAGGATCTCGTACGGCCGTTGCAGGACCGCCCGGTGCGGGTCGACCGCGAGACGTTGACCCTCGGGTACGCCGGTGTCTACAGCTCGTTCCTGCGCCACGCCGAGGTCGCGGCCGAGCGCTACAACGTGGACGTGCGCACGATCCTGGTCGAGGTCGGCAAGCGCGGCCTGGTCGGGGGCCAGGAGGACCTGATCGTCGACATCGCCTTGGATCTGACCGCGGGAAAGGCGTAGCAGGAAGCCCGGGGATTAGCATGCTTCAATGCGTCGACTTCTGACGGTACTCGTCTCCGTAATGGCCCTGCTGCTGCCGGCGATCCCGGCAGCAGCAGCCGACGACCTGCTCGACCGGCTCACGGCGATACCCGGCCTGACCGTGGTGTCGCAGAGCGCCCCCACCGGCTACCGGTTCTTCGTTCTCACCTATCGCCAGCCGGTCGACCACAAACGACCGAACGCGGGCACGTACGAGCAACGGCTCACCCTGCTGCACCGCTCGACCGACGCGCCGGTGGTGCTGTCGACCAGCGGCTACGGGCTGGCCGCGAACCCGCAGCCGGGCCGCACCGAACCGACCCGGCTGCTCGACGCCAACCAGGTGTCGGTCGAGCACCGCTTCTTCACGCCGTCGCGGCCGGCGCCGGCCGACTGGTCCGACCTCACCATCTGGCAGGAAGCCAGCGACGAGCACCGGATCGTCACGGCGCTCAAGACGATCTATTCGACCAAGTGGATCCAGACCGGTGGCAGCAAGGGCGGGATGACCTCGGTCTACCACCGGCGGTTCTATCCGAACGACGTCGACGGCGTGGTGGCCTACGTGGCCCCGAACGACTCGCTCAACGACCTCGATTCCGCGTACGACCGGTTCTTCGCCACGGTCGGGGACGCGGCCTGCCGCAGCGCGTTGAACGGCGTACAGCGGGAAGCTCTGAAGCGGCGTGACCGCCTTGTGCCCAGACTCGCCGCATCCGGTTTTTCCTTCTCCCGTACGGTCGGGACCGCCGACCGGTCGTTCGAGCTGACCGTGCTCGACACCGTGTGGGCGTTCTGGCAGTACAGCCTGGCCGCCGACTGCGCCTCGGTGCCGCCGGCGACCGCCACCGACGACGAGATCTACGACTGGATCGACGGCGTGGCCGGCTGGTCGTTCTACACCGACGCCGGGCTCGAGCCCTACTGGCCGTACTACTACCAGGCCGCCACGCAATTGGGCTGGCCCTCGCTGCGCTTCACCCACCTGCGCGACCTGCGGCGCTACCCCGGCATCTATACGGCGAACTCGTCGCTGCCGGCCGAGCTGCGCTCCCGCCACAACCCGTTCCCGATGATCGACGTCGACCTGTGGGTCCGCACGGCGTCGCAGCGCATGATGTTCGTCTACGGCGAGAACGACCCGTGGGGCGCCGAACGCTTTGCACCGAGCCGCCGTGATTCCGCGCTGTACGTGGCACCCGGCGCCAACCACGGCGCGAACATCTCCCGCCTGAACCCGGACGAGGCCGCGGAGGCCACCGCAACGCTGCGCCGCTGGGCGGGCGTGCCGGCCACCCTGACCACCAGGGCCGCGGCCGACCCCCTGCCCTTCGAAGACATGCTCGACCCGCGTCGCCACTAAGGAGTCAGGCCCGCCGTGTCATCGTCCGAGGACGCGGCGGGCCCCGTGGCGTGCATGATGGGGGCCGTCGAGGAGGCCGCAGTGGTCAGGAGAGGGCCTTGATCGACTTGATGCGCAGGTCGGGCACCTTGGTGGTGACGCCGTCCAGGGTGCGGTAGGCGGTGGTGCCGAGGACGACGGCGTTGGCCTGGAACAGGTCGTCCTTGACGAAGTTCTTCAGCAGCTTCGGGTTGCCCCGGAACGCGGCCGCGACCACCGAGGAATCCTGGTACGGGGTGGGGCCGGTGAGTGCCAGGAAACGGTCGGCGCCGGTGGCGGCGTCGAACTGGGCGATGCGGCCGTAGATGAGGATGCGGTCGCCGGAGTGGGCGTCGGGGTCCTTGACGATCGTGAGCCAGGTGCGGGCGTCCAGCTCCTTGTAGGTGGGGCCGGTGCGGGTCGGCTTCGGCTTGGCCGTGGTCGTCTTGGTGACGGTGGGCTTGGTGGTGCGCGCGGGGACCGCCTTGACCTTGGTGGCGGCGGGGGGCTTGGTGGTGGGCACGAGCTCGGCCGGGCGGGCCTCGACGATCTCGATGGGTGCGCCACCGCCGATCACGCCGGCGGCGGCGGCGACGACCATGACGCCGACCACGAAGAAGGCTACGAGGGCGCCCAGCGTGCCCAGGACGTACGGGAGCTTGTTGCGGCCCGAAGCCGGCTTGCCGTAGCCGGACGACGACGAGATCCACTCCTGCTGCGACATTTCCGATCCTCCCCCGGGCGTTCTGGCGCGTCCTGCACAGTTCGGCCGGGTCGGCGATCGCCTGAGCGTCAGGGATCAGGATCTGCGCATATAGAGGTAGAACTCGTTGGTGTCGTAGCGGTGTTTCGGCCAGCGGCCGGCCAGCTCGTAGTCGGGGCTCTTGCCGAGCAGGTCCAGCATCAGGGCGGTGTTGCGGTCGAGGGCGTCGCTCCCGGTCGCGCCCGTGGTCAGAACGATCCCCGCATATCGGGCCTCCGCGACCTCTTCGCGCATCTGGCCCGGCCCGGAGCCGTACAGCGTGAAGGGCTCCACCCACTCCATCTCGGGGTAGTCCTTCGAGTAGTACGCCATGGCGTGGCCGCCGATGCCCATGTAGATGCCGGGCTGGTCGATCTGGTGGATGCGCTCGACGACCGGGCTGAAGTCGGGCCATTCGTGGTACATGAAGTCGGACCGGTACAGCGCGCCCACGGTGAGCAGGTAGAGCGACAGCACGATGACCGCGGGCCGGACCAGGCGGACGCGGGGGAGGACCGCGGCCTGGGCGGCCAGCGGCGCGAGGAAGAGCGCCGTGAAGATCAGGTGCTTGTTGAACGACGTGTACTCGTGCAGGCGGCCCTGGCTCACCGACACCGCCAGCCCGGCGCCGATCATCGCGCAGCCGATCAGAGCGTGCCGGACCGTGCGGGTCCGCCGTACCAGGAGGATCAACCCGGCCAGGGCGAGCGCGGTGAGCAGACCCATGCCGAGCAGGTATTCGCCGAGCAGGAAGGTGAGGTCGCGATAGTTGTGCGCCTCGCGGTTGGTCGTCGTGAAGGCGATACCGCCGTTGATCCACGACGCGTTCGGCAGGTAGACCGCGAGCACACTGGCCACCGCGGTGGTCAGCACCACCAGCGCGCGGGCGATGCCGCGACGTACGGTCGGCTCGCAGAGCAGCGCCAGACCGGCGGTGACCAGGATGAAGGGCGCGCCGGTGTACTTCACGACCGCGCCGGCGCCCGCGATGACCCCGGCCAGCACGGCGGTGGCGTACGAGCGGCGGGTCATGGCCAGTGCCGCCGATCCGATCACCGCCACTGCGCAGGGCGCGTCGAACGTGGCCAGGTTCCCCACGAAGAGGGTCGGTCCGGCCAGCGCGGCGAACGCCATGGCGACCGGGCGGGCGACCGTGGCCCGGTCCGGACCGGCGAGCCACGCGGCGATCGAGCCGCAGCAGGCGACGGCGACGAAGGTCAGGAGCAGGCTGGCGACGCGCGCCGCCTCCAGCCCGCCGAAATGGTCGATCACGGCGCCGAAGACGGGGTAGGCGAGCGGAAAGCCGGAGAAGAAGCCGCCGTAGTCCGGTGCCTTCGGCCCGCCCGACCACTCGGCGATGTAGGCGTGCCCCGCGTTGATGTAGAGCGCCTCGTCGACGTTCGCGATGTTGTCCAGGCGCAACGTCAGCACGGCCTGGACGGCCAGAACCACTGCGGCCGGCAGATACGGCAGCCACTGCGCGGCGCGGGACCGGTGCCGCGCCGGCACCATCGAGGTGGCGATCGCACCCGCCAGAGTCACGCGAACACGCTCCGGTGCGAGGGCGCCCCGGACCGGCGGGCCAGCGTCGCCCGCCAGCCCAGCACCGCCACGGGCACGAAGACGTACGCGTTGACCGCGGTCAGCAGAACCAACGCCCACCGGTCGGCCGGCCCGGCGCGCAGCACCTCGACCGCCAGCCCGGCGAGCACAAGAAGCTGGGTGACGCTGAGATAGGCGGACATGAAGACCCGCACCCGCCCGCTGCCGCCCTTGCGCGGGCCGCTGCGCCCGGTGGGAACCCAGTCGAGCCGGCGACCCCGGGCCATGTCCAGCAGGCAGAACAGGTGGGCGAAGCTGTAGACGGTCTGCACGCGCAGCACGTCGATCCGCCACCGGCCCACGGCGACCAGCGGGAACAGGACCAGCCAGACCAGGGTCGCGCCGGCCAGGGGCAGGGCGTCGATGTTCGAGATCCGGTCGGGGAAGAACCACAGCATGATGATCGAGGCGAGCGGCGCCAGCAGCGCGTTCATGCTGGTCGTCAGGTAGTAGGCGAAGCCCGACCAGTAGCTGGCCCGCTGCCCGGGCGTCATCCAGGCCTGCTGGTGGAACTCCGGGTCGGCCAGCAGCGACATCGAGCCCTCGCACCAGCGGTACTGCTGGGTGATGAAGGCGTCCACGTCGTCGGGGCAGCGGCCGCGGCTGACCAGCGTGGCGACGTAGCGCAGCCGGTAGCCCACCTTGGCCATCTCGATGCCGGTGTAGACGTCCTCGCTGTGCCCGATCAGCGGGAAGCCACCGATCGCGGCCAGCGCCGCGCGCCGATAGATGGCCGACGTGCCCACGCAGATGGCGGCGCCGGTCGCGTCCCGGCTGGGCTGGATGAACCGGTAGAACATCTCCTGGGTGGCGCCCGCGCAGCGTTCCAGCCAGGTCATCCGGCGGTCGGTGAAGAACAGCTGCGGGCTCTGCACGATGCCGACGTCCGGGTCGTCCATGTACGGCACGAGCTCCAGCAGGTAGTCGTCGCGCGGCACGAAGTCGGCGTCGAGGATCGTGATGTGGTCACCGGTCGACCGCTCGAACGCCCACTGCAGATTCCCGGCTTTCTTGTACGCGGATCCGGGCCGCGCCAGGTAGCGGAACCCGTACCGGCGGGCCAGCCGTTCCACCGCGGGGTCACCGGCGTCGTCCAGCAGATAGACGGTGACCGTGCCGGGCCAGCGCAGCCGGGCAGCGTGGAACGCGGTGTTGTCGATGAGTGAGATCTCCTCGCCGCAGACCGGCAGGAACACGTCCACCGACGGCACCGAGGCCGGAGCCCAGGTGTCGACCTTGCGGCGGTGGCCGGCCAGGGTGATGCGCCGCCGGTAGGTCGAGGTGCGCAGCGCCAGCACCTGCTCGATCACGAAGGCGAGCAGCGGAAGGACGAAGACGAAGGTCCAGTACGAGTTCTGGGCCAGCCCGTAGAGGCTGACGGCGACCCCGACCAGGGCCGCGGCCTGGGCCCAGAACAGCCAGCGGTGCTGCCCGCGCCGCAGATACTCGTCCCGTTCGGCGTCGGTCGGGGGAGTCAGCCACGACAGCCGGCCCTGCCAGGTTCCGGCCCGGACGACCGACGGCGGTGGGGTCGTCCCGCCTCGCCGGGGTTCCACCGATGTCAGCCCGGACGCGTAGATAGCCACGTCTCTCCTCGTCACGCGCTTGGTAGGAAAGAGGTGAAGCGCCAAAGAGTCTTTCCGTACGGACGTCGCCGCGTCCATCGGAGGCCGACCCGATATTGGTCTGACCGTTCGGTTCGGATGATCGGCCGGTTGACCCCCGTCCCGTGCTGGGCGCGTTGTGCGGCGGTTACCAGGCCGTTTCCGAGCCGGGCCATTGCCATCAAAAAGGACCGGCTGTCACGGTTGTCACAGGGACAACGGACAATGAGGCATGGCTGAGACAGTTCCGGCACGGCCGGCCTACGTGGTGCTCCGCGAGACCGGCCCGGGCGCCTGGGAAGAGGTCGGCGAGGTGGCGCGGCGCCCCGGGCTGCCCGCTCGCCGGGGCCGGGCCCAGGCGGTGGAAGACGTGCTGGGCCACCCGCCCGGTGACGGGGAGCGATACGCGGTGGTTCCCCGCAGCGAGTGGCGGGTGGCGCTCGACTGGTGACTCAGGGTGCGGACAACGCCCGTACGAGCAAGTCTTGAAGTTTGGCCGCCCGCGACGGGTGGTGGTGGGACATCCAGGCGACGCGCCCGGTCAGATGGGCGGCGAAGTCGGCGTGGCCGTCCCGGTTGGCCTCGGCCAGGCCGTGGGTGGCGGCGTTGTGCAGGATCGCGCGCAGGCGGTCGTACTCCTCGCGCGGAACGGCCGGGCGGTCGTTGACGACCAGACCGGTCACGGACTGGCGTTGGGCCTGGGTGCGGAAGCGGGTCTTGTGCGGGTGGACCCGGAAGCCCTCCTCGGCGGCGATGCTCGTGGTCAGCGCGACCAGCCGTTCGACCTGGGCGTGCGTGAGCGTGCCCGAGAAGGCCAGGTCGTCGGCGTAACGCGCGTAGGTCAGGCCGAACCGGTCGGCCAGGCCGGTCAGCCGGCGGTCCAGGCGGTAGGCGCACAGGTTGGCCAGGGCGGGCGAGGTCGGCGCGCCCTGCGGCAGGTGCGGCCGGCGCAACAACGCGGCCAGGTGGGGGTCCGGCGCGGCCCGCAGGACATGAGCGGGCGTACGGGTCGTGGTCAACGCGGTCAGGGCGTGCGCGACCGGTTCGGGGTAGCCGATGCCGCGGAACAGGCCGTAGATCCGGGCCGCGGTGATGCTGGAGAAGAACGCGCGCAGGTCCATGCTCACCAGCACGTCACGCCCGGCGTGGACCCGCGCGAACGTGTGGGTTCCGCGGCCCGGCACGAAACCGTGGGCGTGCTCGTGCACCGGGGCCGTCGCGAGAACGTCGTCGAGCAGACGTCGTTGCAGGTCACGCAGCAGGGGCTTGGGTGCCTCGATCAGCCGGTGCGGGAGCCAGGCGTACCGGTAGTGGCGCAGCCGCTCGTCGCGGGCGTGGCGGTTGATCTCGCGGCGGTCGGCGTACCAGTCGAGGGCGTCGCCGTCGAGCTCCAGGAACGCGGCGAGTTCGGCCAGGTCATTGATGGGCGGGGCGTTCCACCGCATCCGTACGGCGTGGGTCGGCGTCACCAGCCGATGCCGGATGTAGGCCCGGCGCGCGGTGAGGAAACGGCGCAGCTCGCGGGGCCGGTCGGCCGGGTTGCGCGGGTAGGCCGACAGCACGGTCCGCACCAGTCGTCGCGCCCACGCCTCGGGGACCGCGGCCACGGAGCGTACGGCCGCTTCCATCTCTTCCGGCTGCCAGGTCGTGGTGAGCAGCGCGTCGGCCAGGGCGCCGGCCACCACCGACGCGGGTTGGCGGCGCGGCGCATACCACTTGAGGGCGGCAGCGTGCCCCGACGATTCCCGGTCGTGCCTGCGCTGTCCAGCGCGAAGCGCTGCGGCGCGCCGGCGATGCGCTGCGGTGGTCAATCCTGCTTCCTCGGGGTTACCCCGAAGAGCCCTCGCCGCCGCTCACGGCGGACGACGGCCAGCTCGGGACACGCTGCCACCCGGCCAGCATAGTGACCACAAACCAGGCCGCGGGTGGTCCGCCGGACCCCTTCCGGGTCGCCGTGCGCTCACTCGTTCGTGAGAGGGTTGCCGAAGGAGACGGTCTGTTGGGGAAGTTCTTCGTGCACCTGCTTGATGACCTCGAAGGTCTGAGCTCGCGAGCGCAGTCGTTTCTGCGGCGCTCCGCCTGGAGGGAACCGGGCGTCGAGAGCCGGCTTCCCATTGACGCACCGTTCGAGTTGTCCCTGCGCCGGGAAGGGTTCGCCGCTCGGTATGCGGGGCTGCGGTACACGGTGCGGCGGAGCGTTTCGGTCGGTGGGCAACGGCTGGACACCGGACGCGTTTGGGACTTCAGCCTGGGCCACTGGGCCCGCCGGGAGGCCGGCGGGTGGTGTTTCGGGTGGACCGGGGAACGGGTGTCGTCGCCTGTGCGGTATCTGGTGCACACCGACGGCCGGTGCGGGGTGAGTCTGGGCGGGCCGTTCCTGGAGGTGAACCCGTCGATCAACCACATGATCGAAGGGCATGCCCTGATGGACGAGCTCGCCGGCTGGCATCCGGTCGTGGGCAGCGCCCTGGAGACATGGGTCGCCGGGAGTCTCGGCGCACCGGCGGCGGACCTGCGTCTGGTGGAAGAGGCGTCGGGGCCGTGTGACCGGTGGCTGTGTTCGGAGACGGTCGCGGTCCGGCAGTTCCAAGGGTGGACCGGCGTGCGGCCGAGACCGGCGGCGGTCATGGTTTGGCTGCGCGAACCGTAGGGGGACAATCGCGGGATGCGGCAGCGGCTCGACCGGGTGGTGCTGGGCGACGGCACGGTGGTCGCCTATGCCACGGCCGGGGTGGGGCGGCCGCTGGTCTACGTGATGGGGTGGCTCACCCATCTGCGGCTGGGCTGGGAACTCGCGGCCGAGCGGGCGCTCTATGAGGCGCTGGCCCCGGGGTGCCGGCTCGTGCGCTACGACCGGGCCGGGTGTGGGCTGTCGCCCGCGGTGGAGCGGCCGGCGTCGCTGGCGTTCGAGCTCGAGCAACTAGGGGCGGTCGCGGCGACGCTGGGGGAGCCGTTCGATCTGATGGGCACCTCGATGGGGGCGCCGGTGGCCGTGGCCTGGGCGGCGCAGAACCCTGATTCCGTACGGCGTCTGGTGCTCTACGGCGGATGGGCCCGTGGGGACGAGTTGTCGCTGCCCGCCGTACGGGAAAATGTGTTGGGTCTGGTGGAGGCGCACTGGGGGCTCGGGTCGGACGTGCTGACCGACATCTTCGCGCCGGATGCCGACCGGGCCACGCGGGCCGAGTTGGCTCGTTATCAGCGTGCCTGTTCGACGGCGGCGACCGCGCGGGCGTTGCTGGCGCTCAGTTACGAGCTCGACGTCACCGGATATCTCGGGCGGGTTCGGTCGCCGACACTGGTCGTTCATCGTGACGGTGATCGGGCGGCGCCGGTTGCGCAGGCCCGTGTGCTCGCGGAAGGCATCGGCGGGGCTCAGCTCGCGGTGCTGCCGGGGCGGTCCCATCTTCCGTACGCCGGTGACCGCGACGAACTCGTGCGGGTGGTGCGACGGTTCCTCGGGCTGAGTGTGCCGCGCCGCCGGGCCGACGGGCTCACCGCCCGGCAGCTCGAGGTGGCCGAACTGGTGAGCCAAGGGTGCACCAACCGCGAGATCGCGGTGCGGATGGGGATCGACGAGCGCTCGGCCGAGGGCCACGTGGAGCGGATCCGGCTGCGGCTGGGGTTCCGGTCCCGCGCCCAGATCGCCGCGTGGTTCAGCGAACGGCGCTGACAGTGGGGTATTTCCACGCCTGACCGGGAGCCGTCCGGCGGCGACGATGGGGTCATGACAGTGGCAACCGGCTTCGAGCTGCACCGGGCCCGCGGACCCTTCAACGCCGCCTTCTTCAGCGTGATGGGCCCGTACATCGAATGGAACGTGCGGCACCACAAACGGCGCGTGTACGCCGACCTGCCCGCGACCGTGGTCGAGATCGGCTCGGGCGTGGGCGCGAACCTCCGCTACCTGCGACCGGGCTCGACGCTCGTCGCGGTTGAACCCAACGAGCCCATGCACGGCCGCCTGCGGGCCGCCGCCGAGCGCCGGGGCGTGCGGCTGGACCTGCGGGCCCGTACGGCGGAAAGCACCGGCCTGCCCAGCGGGAGCGCCGACGCCGTGATCTCGTCGCTGGTGCTGTGCACGGTGACCGACCCGGCCGAGGTCCTGGCCGAGATCCGGCGGGTGCTGCGGCCGGGTGGCACGTTCCGTTTTGTCGAGCACGTCGCGGCGCCGGACGGAACCCCCACCCGTACGCTGCAACGCCTGCTCCGCCGCCCGTGGGCGTGGACCTTCGAGGGCTGCTCGTGCGAACGCGACCTGGCTGCCCGGCTGCGCGGAGCCGGCTTCGCCCGCGTGGACCTCACGCCGTACCGCCTGCACTCCCCGTTCATCACGTTCAACACGCAGATCGCCGGCGTCGCCGAAGTGTGAACCGATGAAGGCCTCCAGCCGGAGCCGGAGGCCTTCACGCCGTTGGTCGGGTCAGGCCGGTTCGATCCAGATGTTGCGGTAGCGGACGTTGGCGCCCGGGTCGCCGTGGTCCTGCAGGCGGATCGGCAGGGCCGCGGCCGATTCGGCGGCGCCGGCCCCGGTCGGGCCGTCGATGGTGACGTTGTTGTGCACGGTCACCCCGTTCCAGACGACCGTGACCCGGGCCTGCTCGGTCTTCGTGGTGCCGTTCCAGCGGGCGGCCCGGAAGGTGATGTCGTACGTCTGCCACGTCTCGGGCGCCGTGGCCGCGTTCGAGCTGGGCGCCCGTTTGAGATAGATGGCGGCCGCGTCGTCGTTGGCCGGGGTCGCTTTCCCGTACGAGTCGAGCACCTGAACCTCGTACCGGTCCTGCAGGTAGATCCCGCTGTTGGCCCGCTGCTGCCCGGTCACGTCGGACGGCAGGTTGGGCAGCCAGAACTCCACGTGCAGTTTGAAGTCGCCGTACGTCTGCTTGGTCCGCAGGTCACCGCCGAGCACCTCGGCCGAACCGCCCGAGACCGGCCAGGTCGGTGCGCTGCCGTCGGCGTTCTGGAACGCGTTGAGGTTGCCGCCGTCGAACAGCGTCACCCGGCTCGGGTTGTTGTGCGTCCACCGCTGCTGGGCCACGTCGGCCCACTCCCAGATCTGGATCTGGGTGCCGTCGGCGCTGGACCCGCCGGCCGCGTCGAGCACCTTGCCCGACTGCGGGTTGAGCAGCGACCCGTTGGCCTGGGTCTGCCACACCTGCGCGGCGCTGTTGTTGCAGGTGTAGAGCTGCACCTTGGTGCCGTTGGCGGTCCCCGCGTTGTCGACGTCGAGGCACTTGCCGAGCACCCGCAACGTGTCGCCCTCGCGGGTCCAGCTCTGGGCCGACGTGTTGTTGCAGGTGTGCAGCTGGATCTTGGCGCCGTTGGCCGAGCTGGCGTTGTCGACGTCGAGGCACTTGCCGGCGATCCCGGTGATGGTGCCGGTCTTGTTGACGGCCGACGAGCCGGCCGACCCGACCGTCAGGCTGTCCAGGTTGATGTGCCCGGAGTCGCCGGTGTCGACGCGGTAGGCGATCGTGTTGCCACCGGCCCGCAGGGTCACCGAGTCGTTCAGGGTGGCCCACGTGTCCCAGTTGCCGGTGTCGGCCAGGCTGACCTGCTTGATGCGCGTCCCGTTGACGTACAGGCTCATCGTCTTGGTGCCGGCCGCCGGGTTGGGTCCGTTGCTGTAGCGCAACGCGACCGGATAGGCGCCGGCCGACGGCACGTTGACGGTGAACGTCGTCGCGGCGCCGGCCGCGCCGTGCCCGGCCGAGAAGCCCGACCCGGTGTAGCCGGTGTGGTCCTTGGCGAACGAGGCGGCGCCGGTCTGACCCGACCATTCGGCCTCGACCCGGTCCGACTTGAGGGTGGTGCCGTCGGCCAGACTGTTCAGCGTGTACCAGGCCTCGGTGCTCCACAGTGAACTGCCGGTGGTCGAGGTGAACGGCCGCGGCGACCGTACGTGCACCACCCGCCCCGGCTTCAGCCCGGCGACCTTGAGCGTCACCTTGAGCCGGTCGGCCGACAGCGTGGCCGACGTGACCGACAGCGTCTCCTCGTCGATCTTGGGGCCGCCGTAGTCGGGCGTGGGCTGGTAGCGCCACTGCTTGACCTTGTAGCTGGCGGCGGTCGCGGCGGCCACCGGCTGCGTGTACTCCATCTCGAAACCGTCGGCGATCGCGCGCATGGCCTTGATGTCGAAGACGCTGGAGCCGTTCGGCGTGAGCTTCTGCAGCCCGTACGTCAATTTGCCCTCCTGCCCCCAGTTGCCGCCCGCGCCGAGGCCGCCCGCGTAGAGCGCGCCGTCCGGGCCCTGGCTGAGCCGCAGCACGCCCATCTCGAGGCCCTGGGTGAGCCGGAACACCGCGCCCTGGTACTGGCCGTTGACCTTCTCCAGGTACGCCCGCTGCACGCCGCCATAGGTGACGTCGCCGAAGAGCATCTGGCCCGCGTACGGACCCGAGTTCAGCATCACCGGGGTGCTCGGCGAGTTGGCGATCTCGTTCTGGGGCAGCCACAGCACGGGCTCGGTCACCGGCTGGGTGTCGAAGGGGCCGTCCGGGTTGGTGTAGTGGCCGAAGAAGCGGTCCTGCTTGATCTGCACCAGCTTCGACGCGGGCAGCCAGCCGCCCTGGTTGTCCAGCACGAAGATGTCGCCCTCGGGCCCGAAGTTGAGGCCGTCCGGGGTGCGCAGGCCGCCCGCGATGTACTGCACCGCGCCGGTCGACCGGTTGATCTTCAGCGTGGTCCCGCGGTTGGGCGAGCCCTGCGGATCGGTGGTCGCGCCGCCCAGGTTGATCGAGACGGACAGGTTCAGATAGAAGTAGCCGTCCTGATAGAGCAGCCCGAACGCGAACTCGTGGAAGTTGCCGTCGAACGGCCAGGTGGCCACGCGCCGGTACTGGTCGATGGTGCCGTCGCCGTTGGTGTCGTTGAGCTCGGTCAGCTCGTGCTTCTGCGACACGTAGATCTTGCCGTCGACGATCTTCAGCCCCATCGGCTCGCGAAGACCGGAGGCGATTTCCTTGTACGTCACCTGGCCCGGCGATGTGCTGCCGGTGACCCCGCTGAGGATGTAGACCTTGCCGGCCACGGTGTCGCTGCCGCCCCAGGTCGCGATCGCCAGGCGGCCGTCCGGGAACCAGTCCATCGCGCTCACCTGGGGCTGGAACCCGTTGGGGCGCAGGTTGGTCAGCGTGTAGCCCGGGTGCACACCGGTCAGCGGCAGGCCGTCACCCGGGCTGTCCCCGGCCCCCTCGCACTCCTTGCGGCCGGGCGCGGTCACCCGCACCACGCCGGCGTCGGTGCTCAGCACGCTGTTCGGGACCACCGCGTACGCGCTCGCGCCCGGCGGACGCCATTCCAACGTGAGCTGCTGGCCGCCGTCGCGCTCGAAGTACTCGACGAACAGCGCGTGGTAGCCGGTGGTCAGGCTGACCGAGCCCTCCTTGGCGGTGGCCCCGTGGGCGCCGTCGTGGTCGATGACGGTGGCGCCGTCGATCTTCAGGCGGGAGCCGTCGTCACTGGTCAGCCGGAACCCGTACGTACCGGCGGTGGTGATGTTGACGTTGCCGATGACCTCGGACTGGAACCGGTCCTCGAGGCCGAAGTCGGCGGCGGTCGTCCAGTTCACCGTCGTCATCTTCTTGTCGACGTTCGGGGTCTGGCCGGGTTTGAGCACGCAGATCGAGTCGCGTGCGGTCTGCAGGTCGTACGTGCGCAGGGTGACGCCCGGCTCCTGCGGCGGGACGTCGGCCGCGACGGCCGGGAGGGCGGGCCACAGACCCGCGAGAGTGGTGGTGGCGACCAGGGCAAATAACGTCTTCTTCATCGGACCGCCCAGACTTCGACATGGATCGATGCTTGAAGACGTAAGCAGACTTCTGCACGGACGTCTATAACTTTTGTTTTCTGCTTCGAAACTTGCCCGAAATTACTTGAAAGGATCCCCTCGTGCCCGACGATCCGACCCTGGCCCGCATCAACGAGGCCGTGCAGCTGCACCATGTCGGCGGCGACCGCGCGGCCGCGCGCGTGATGTTCACCGAGATCTGGACCGCGATCGGCGGCGAGGCCGGCGACCCGCTGCACGTCTGCGTGCTGGCCCACTCGATGGCCGACGTCCAGGACGACCCGCGTTCGGAGTTGCTGTGGGACCAGCGCGCCCTGACGGCGGTCGCTTCGCTCACCGACGACGATCTGGCTTCGGCCGGCGTGCCGATGACCGTGGCCCAGCTGTACCCGTCACTGCACCTGAACCTGGCCGACTGCTACCACCGGCTGGGCGACCTGCCCCAGGCCCGCAAGCACCTGGCCGAGGCCCGCTCCACAGTCGACACCCTCGCCGACAACGACTACGGCCACCTGATCCGCGACGGCCTGAGCCGGCTCTCCGCTCAGATATCGCCCGGCATCGGCTCGGCCAGGGCGGCCCGGGATGCGGGCGCCTGAAACGGGTCGGCGAAATACGGCGTCTCGTGCACCACAAGGCCGCCGGCGAACTCCATGATGCTCACCGAACGGGTCGGGACGCCGTCGTAGGTGATGACGCACTCGCTCACCCACAGGTCGCCCGAGCCGGTGATGCGCCGGACCGTGAAGTGTCGGGTGGCCGGGTGGCCGCCACGCTGGGCGGCGATCGTCGCGCGGCCGCGGAACCGTTCACCCGACTGCGGATAGTCGAGAACGGCGTCATCGGCGTAGATCGCGTGTTCGGCCTCGACGTCACCGGCCTCGGAGGCCCGCCAGTGCTCCTCGATCGCGGCTCGCATGACCTCACCCCCTGCCGCTGTCTACTATTGCCCGTCAACCCGCCGGAGGGAAGCCATGGCTGAGTCACCCAGGATCATCGCGGTCGAGTGGGGTCGCATGGAGGTCGAGGGCCTGCCACCGGGCAAGGATTTCAAGCTCTACAACAAGCTGGCGGAGACCCGCCCGGCCGGCGGCCTGTTCCACTCGACCTGCTGACAGCGGTCGCGCTCTCGGGGGAAGGTGCCATGCGGAAGTACGTGTTGACCGGGGCCCCGGGGTCGGGGAAGACGGCTGTTCTGCGGCGGCTCGAAGTGGACGGGTTCGGGGTTGTCGAGGAAGCCGCCACTGACGTCATCGCTCTGCGGCAGGCCCAAGGGGTGGATGAGCCGTGGCGGGAGGATGACTTCGTCGCGCGGATTGTGGAATTGCAATGCCGGCGGATGTATGCCGTGGGGGACGGGCCCGGCGTCACGTTTCTCGACCGATCGCCGGTGTGCACGCTGGCTCTGAGCCGCTGGCTCGGGGTGGAGGCGCCGGCCGGGCTTCTGGCCGCGATCGAACGGATGCGCGTCGAACCCGTGGTGTTCTTCGTGCGCAACCTCGGCTTTGTCCGGCCCACCGCCGCCCGGCGGATCGGGTTCGCGGAATCGCTGGCGTTCGAGCGGGTTCATGAGGAGGTCTACCGGGAAGTGGGATTCACGATCGTCGACGTGGCGGCGGGGCCGCTGGACGAGCGCGTCGACGCCGTACGGGCGGTGGTCGCGTCCTAGGGTGGGCGGATGGGGTCGATCAAGGAGTTTCAAGTCACCTTCGACTGCCGGGAACCCGCGCGGGTGGGGCGGTTCTGGTGCGAGGTGCTGGGCTATGTGCCGGTGGCGGCGCCGCCCGAGAGTCAGGAGTCGGCGTTCGCCTGTGTCGACCCGACGGGGAAAGGGCCGCGGCTCTACTTCCAGCGCGTTCCCGAGGGCAAGGTCGTGAAGAACCGGCTCCACCTCGACGTACGGGTGGGGTCCGGCCTGGTCGGCGCGGAACGGCTGGCCGCGCTCGAAGCCGAGAGCGCCCGGCTCGTCGCCCTCGGCGCGACCCGCGGGCAGTTGCTGCTGGCCGACGGCGTGAACGAGTCGTGCCAGAACATGCACGACGTCGAGGGCAACGAGTTCTGCCTGGACTGACGGGCGTCGACGGTCGGCCGGCGAGTGAAGGCGACCACACCCTGTACGTGCCACGGGAGTTCACCGACGGCTCACTGTCCCCGCTGATGAGCGTGCCTTTCCGCATCGGGCCCGGCCGACCGTGTTCACGGCCGGGCCCCGAACCGTTTCGCTACCGAAACACTCACGTGGCGGCACCGGCGACCGATTACTTCCCTCGACCGGATCCCCGTTGCACGAGGTGTCTCAGCCATGATTCTTGCGGTTCCCGCTACCACCGACCTTCCCGCCGTCGGCACGTCGATGTTCCTCGTCCTCGGCGAGGGCGTGAACTTCCGGTCGCGGCTGGAATCGGTCGACGGTGACACCTTCACGGTCACCGCCCCGCTCGAGACCGCCGGCCCGCTCGGCCACGTGCCCGGCCAGGAGTTCGAGGTCTTCTGGGCGCCGCCGCGCACCCGGGTCGTGCTCCGCTGCCGTCTCGTCTCCGTCTCGGACGAGGCGCCCTTCCGGTGGACGCTTGTCCCGCTCGAGGCCCCGCGGCAGAGCAACCGCCGCGAGTTCATGCGCGGGGGCGGCGGCGCCGCGGTGCTGCTGACCACCGAGGGTGAGGACGGCCACGAGATCGAGGGCGCCCTGCTCGACATCAGCGAGGGCGGGCTGCGCTGCTGGATCGACGAGCCGGCGAAGCTGGCCCCCGGCGACCGGCTGCGGGCCTCGGTCTCGCTCGGCGGGTCGGGCGAGATCGACGTCACCGGCACGATCCTCACGGTGCGCAAGGCCCCGCACGGCGACCCGGGCCAGCACGTCGTGCTCACCTTCAACTCGGGTGAGACGCTGGCCCAGATGATCCGCCTCTACGTGCTGACCTGGGAGATCAACGAGCGTCGCATGCGCAACGAGTCCTTCTGACATCGTGGTGCGGTGCATCTGAGCGAACGCATCGACCGGCACCGGGCCGCGGCGCAGACCTTGGCGGCCCTCGACGATTCCGGATTGTCGGAACTGCTGGCGCGGGCGTCGGCGCCGACCGCGGGCTTCGGCGGCAGCACGGCGAGCGTCGACGTGGCCGGCGTGCCCACGTTCGTCAAGCACGTGCCGCTCACCGAGCTCGAACGGCGTACGGGAAATGTGGGGTCGACGGCGAACCTGTTCGGCCTGCCCACGTTCTATCAGTACGGTTTCGGGTCGACCGGCTTCGGCGTGTGGCGTGAGGTCGCCGTGCACACGATGACCACCGAGTGGGTGCTGGAGGGCGGTTTCGGCGGGTTCCCGCTGCTGCACCACTGGCGGATCCGCCCCGAACCGCCGGGCCCGGCCGACGCCGCCGAACTGGAACGCTGGGTAAAGCACTGGGACGGCGACGAGGCGGTCCGTTCCCGGCTCGAGGCGATCAGCGCCGCACCCGAAACCGTCGTGCTGTTCATGGAACACATTCCGTCCACCGTGGACCAGTGGCTGGCCCGGCAGGGCGACGACGCGTACGCCTTCGTCGACCGCCTCCTGCACGACGGGTCCACGTTCATGCGGGCGCGGGGCATGACCCATTTCGACGCGCACTTCCGCAACCTGCTGACCGACGGTGACCGCATCTACTTCGCCGACTTCGGCCTGTCCACGCACGCCGGGTTCGCCCTCGACGCCGCCGAGTCCGCCTTCGTACGCCGGCACGCCGACTACGACCACGCCTACACGGCCACCCACCTGACCCGCTGGCTGGTGAGCACGCTGCTCGACGTGCCCTGGCCCGAGGTGATGGGGCGGCTGCGCGCGCACGCCTCCGACCCGGCCGGTCTGGGCCTGCCGGACGCGGCCACCCGCATCGTGGCCCGCCACCTGCCGGTCGCCCTGGTGATGGGCGACTTCTTAGACGCGTTCGAGACCGTCAGCAAGAAGACCCCGTTCCCGGCCGCCGAGGTCGCGCGGTCGCTGCCCGGCGGATAATCGCTGTCCCTGGCTCGCGCCGGGTGGTAGACAGCGTCGGTGGACAGGATCTTGGAGCTGATCGACGAGCGTTCCGCGGCGTTCCGGGCTGCCGTGGCCGCCGCACCCAGCCTTGACGTGCCGGTGCCCAGCTGCCCCGGGTGGACGCTCGCCGACCTGGTGGGGCACATCGGGAACGGGCGCCGCAAGTGGGCCGCCATCGTTGCCGCCGGGCCGGCCGACACGCCCGTGGCCTGGGAGGCCGTCGAACCGGGGGAGGATGTCGACGCCTGGCTGGCCGAGTCGACGCGGTTGATGCTGGACGCGCTGCGCGAGGCCGGGCCTGAGCAGGGCTGCTGGACCTGGTGGGGTGACTCGCAGTCCCCGCAGAACTGTGGCGCCGCCGCCCGGCACCAGCTGCAGGAGATCGCCGTCCACACGTACGACGCCCAGCTCGCCGGCGGCGCCCCGCAGCCGCTGCCCGACGAGGTCGCCCTCGACGGCGTCGACGAGTTCCTGCGGACCTGCGCGTCGACGACCAGCCCGTGGCCGCACGCCCCGGCCACCCTCGACCACCGGGTCACCGGGGGCCGCACCTGGCGGTTGTGGCTGTCGGCCGACGGCGCCCGGCTCGGCGAGCCCACCGACGCTCCGGCCGACGGCACCCTGGAGGGCACGGCCAACGAGCTGGTCCTGCTCTTCTACGGCCGCGTCGAGCTGGATTCGCTGAAGCTGGACGGCGACCGCCGGATCTACCAGCAGCTCATCGACTGGGACCCGTCCGCTTAGGTCATTCTTCGCGAGAAAGTCAATCCTCCGTACGGATCGGAGTTGACTGTGCCGTAAGGGCACATGTTCTGCTCCGGAGCGAGATCATTCCGCTCATCCTCGTGGAGGAGTTCGTGAAATCAGTACGCATGGCCGTCGTCGCCCTGGCCGGCGTCGCCGCGGTGACGGGGGCGAGCGCCGCCGCGGTCGCGGCCGGAAAGCCGGCCGTCGCCACCGCGACCAAGCCGGTCACCCACGCGCAGAACGACCGCGTGATCGAGGGTGCGGCCTGGACCCAGCACTACTTCCCGACCACCGGAGGCGCCGAGCTGCACGCCGATGTGCTGCGCCCCGAGGGGATGAAGGCCGGAACCAAGGTGCCGGTCATCCTCTCGATCGGCCCCTACTTCGGGCACTCGGGGGAGCGGAGCAAGGAAGACTGGAAGCACGCCGGCCCGTCCGACCGGTTCTACGACTTCCTCACGGGCACCAAGCTGTTCGACAAGGGCTACGCGTTCGTGATGGTCGACTCGCGCGGCTTCGGCGGTTCGAGCGGCTGCCTCGACTTCGCCGGCCGCGACGAGCAGGACGACGTGCGGGCCGCGATCGACTGGGCTTCGAAGCAGCCGTGGTCGACCGGCGCGGTCGGCATGTACGGCAAGTCGTACGACGCCATGACCGGCCTGATCGGCAACAACCTGAACCAGGACGCGCTGAAGGCGGTCGTGGCCCAGGAACCGGTCTGGGACCCGTACCGTAATCCCCATTCCAACGGCATCCCGCGGCAGAACTCGCTGACCGTGCCGGCCATCTACAGCAGCCTCGCCCTGCTGCCGCAGATGCCGGACGACGACGCCCGCTATAAGGCCAACGCCGCGTACGAGGCCAACCACCCGCAGTGTGTCGACCACTATGGATCCGGCTATCTGGTCAGCGACCAGCGGTCCCCGTTCTGGCGGGCCCGCGACCTGCCGAAGCAGGCCCGGGGCAGCGACACCCCGCTGTTCGTCACCCAGGGCTTCATCGAGGACAACACCAAGCCCGAGGACATGGACGAATACCTGGCCAACCACAACGGTCCGAAGCGCGCGTGGATGGGCCAGTGGAACCACGTACGGGGAAATGACAAGGACGACGCCGGGCGGCTGAAGATGGGCCGGGACGGCTGGTTCGCCGAGACCCTCGCCTTCTACGACCAGTACCTCAAGGGCGTGAAGCCGGCCGCGAAGTACCCGGCCTTCGCCGTGCAGGACAGCACCGGCAAGTGGCGGGCCCAGGACAAGTGGCCGGTCATCGACCGCACCGGCACCGTCTCGCTGGGCGGCGGCACCTACGTCGACGACGGCGGCACCGACGCGTACGCCGCTCTGATCGAGGCCGGCAGGCCCGTCCCGCCGCCGCCGGCGCCGGACCCCAACGACACCGAGGGCGGCGCCGGGGCGCTCGAGCCGACCATCCCCAAGGACCTGGCCGCGCTGCAGGTGAAGCGGATCCAGGCTGGGAGGACCACCTCGGCGATCTACAAGTTCTCCCAGCCGGTCGGTCAGGCGACCCGCCTCGTGGGCACGCCGCGGGTGTCGATCGCCGCTCGCGGGCCGGGCAACGTGATGGTCAAGCTCTACGACGTCGGCCCCGGCGGCCAAGCGGTGATCATCAACGAGAACGCGTCGGTGCTCACCGGCGGCCGCACGGCCTTCGCCCTCAAGTCGACCGACTGGACCCTGGCCGCCGGTCACGTGCTGGGCGTCGAGATCGGGGCCGTGCAGACCGGCTCGTGGTTCGACGTGCCGACGCGGGAGCGGATCCGGGTCGCCGACGCGCGGCTGACGCTGTCGGTGGACGACCCGGCCGACGACGTGGCCACCGCGGGGAAGCCGGCCGTGTTCCAGGCCACCTACCTCCAGCGGCACCAGGTCAACCTGACCGCGGCGCTACCGGCTTCCTTCTCGGTGCCCGCTGCCCGCTGAGGCCAGCGCGTCGGCGTAGTCCTCGACCTCCTGGTATGTGCAGCCGCTGGCCGGCGTGCCGGAGAAGGCGATGACCGCGTCGAGTCGGTCGCGGGCCCGGATCAGTTCGGTGATCTGGCCGTCGATGCGTTCGCGCTCGGCGGCCAGACGGGCCCGCGACTCCGGGGTGCTGACCTTGGCGTCGACACACGGCAGCAGCTCGGCGATCGTGCGGCTGCTCAGCCCGGCCGAATAGAGCAGCTGGATCAGCTGGACCCGCTCGACCGCGGGCTCCGGATAGTGCCGCTGCCCCGACGAGCTCCGCTCCGAATACAGCAGGCCCTGCTCCTCGTAGTACCGCAGAGCGCGGACGCTCACCCCGGCCCGATCGGCCAGCTCTCCGATGCGCATAGTGACTCCCGTCGCAGCCCTTGCCTCTGACGTCAACGTCAGGTTTTAGCGTAGCCGACATGCAGATCAACGGAGCAATCGCACTGGTCACGGGCGCCAACCGGGGCATCGGCCGGCAGTTCGCCACCCAGCTCGTCGAGCGCGGCGCGGCCAAGGTCTATGCCACGGCCCGCCGCCCCGAGACCCTCGACATCCCGGGCGTCATTCCGGTACGCCTCGACGTCACCGACCCGGCCTCGGTGGCCGCCGCCGCGCAGGCCGCCCCCGACGTCAACCTTCTGATCAACAACGCCGGCGTCTCCACGTACCACGGCCTGGTCGACGGCGATCTCGACAAGATCGCCCTCGAGATGGAGACGAACTACTGGGGTCCGCTGCGGATGATCCGGGCGTTCGCCCCGCAGCTCGGCGGGGGCGCCGTCGTCAACGTCCTCTCGGCGCTGTCGTGGTTCGCCTACCCCGGTTCCGGCGCCTACGCCGCGGCCAAGGCGGCCGCCTGGAACCTGACCAACGCCGTACGCATCGAGCTCGCCGCCCAGAAGACGCTGGTCACCGGCGTGCACCTCGGGGCCGCCGACACCGACATGATGGCCGGTTACGAGGGCCCCAAGGCCGACCCGGCCGACGTGGCGCGGATCGCGCTCGACGGCGTCGAGGCCGGCCGGATCGAGGTCGTGGTCGACGACTGGAGCGCCATGGTGAAGGCGTCGCTGGCCAACGACCCGGCCGAGTTCTACGCGACTCTGCCCAGCGCCTAGGAGGCGGTGCAGACGCAGGCGCGGTTGCCGTCCTGGTCGGCCAGCACCGTGAACGACGGCGCCTCGCTGTCGTCG
Organism: Paractinoplanes ovalisporus; assembly: GCF_016834655.1. GTDB lineage: Bacteria > Actinomycetota > Actinomycetes > Mycobacteriales > Micromonosporaceae > Actinoplanes > Actinoplanes ovalisporus. The sequence goes on along the minus strand of NZ_JAENHP010000015.1, from coordinate 220,783 downwards.
ACGATCTTGCCGCCGGCGGCGACGGCGGCCGCGATGCGCTGCTCGGCCACCTCGGGCGCGACCCAGACGTCGATGTGGAAGCGCTGACGCGGGGTGTCGTGCTCGTCGGTCTCCTGGAACCACAGGATCGGCACCCGGCCGGTCGCGTCGCGCACGTCGTCGCCGATCGTGCCGCGCCCCTTGGCGTCGGTGCTGCCGGTCAGCAGCGCGGCCCACATCGGGGCGACCGCCGCGGCGTTCGCGGTGTCGAGGGCCAGCTCGATCGTGGTGATCGAGGCCGGGTCGGCGGGGATCGACCGCTCGGCGGCGACCTCGCTGATCCGGCGGGCCAGGTCGAGGTCCTGCTGCGTGGTCCACTCGACGCGGTGCTCGGTGCCCTTGTCGTCGCGGTAGACGGCGTCGTCGCTGATCAGTTTGAGGTCGACGAAGCCGTCGCCGATCGTCACCCGGGGCTGGTGGCCCAGCGACTCGCCGGCCCGCGCCACCGCGGCCACAAAATCGGCGCCCGCGCCGAACGAGCCGGTCACGAAGCGGGCGTGCAGCCCCTGGCCCAATTTGCGCCAGTCGGCGAGGCCGGCGGCGGTGATCTGTTCCATGCTCAGCATTTCCATGGAATGCGACCGTAGACCCGGTTCCGGACGATCGGCGTCCGGTTCCGGGCTGATAGCGTGGCCGGTGATGACACGCGATCTTCACCAGGCCCGTGACCTCGCCGCCGTCCTGGCCGTCCGAGCCGGTCAGCTCCAGCTCGAGCGGCGCGACACGCTGCGGATGGGCGCACCCAAGGCCCACGCCAACGACGTGGTCTCCGACGTCGACATCGCCAGCGAGAGCCTCATCGTCGACGCCATCCGCGAGCAGTGGCCGGACGACGCGGTGCAGGCCGAGGAGGGGCACGGCGGCGAGGGGTCCAGCGGCTGGATGTGGGTCATCGACCCTCTCGACGGCACCCGCAACTACGTTTCCCGTACGGGACCCTGGTCGGTCTGCATCGCTCTTTATGAGGGGGACGAGCCGCGGGTCGCGGTCGTGCACGAGCCGGTGGCCGGCGAGACGTTCAGCGCCGTCGACGGTGGCGGGGCGTTCCTCAACGGCGAGCGCATGTCGGCGCCGGCCGGCCCGCCGTTGGGTCAGGCCCTGGTCGGCGTCAGTTTCCAGCCCAACCCGAAGACCCGCGCCCGGGCCGGCCGGGTCGTCGAGCGGCTGCTGCCCGTGGTCGGCGACATCCGCCGGCTGCCCGCGGCGCTCAACCTGGTCTTCCAGGCCGCCGGCCGGCTCGACGGCGGCGTGGCCCTCGACACCAACCTGTGGGACATCGCGGCCGGCGCCCTGATCGCCCGCGAGGCCGGCGTGGTGCTCGGCGGCCACGGCGACGACTTCACCACCGAACTCACCATCGGCGCCGCGCCGTCGCTGTGGCCCGAGCTGTCGGAGCTGTTCCGCGCCGCTGCCTAGGGCCCTAGTGCGGGTATGCGCGAGGGATGCGGGTCGCCACCGAAGAGCGGAAGGCCTCGATCCGGGTGATCACCTGGCGGCGGCCCACGGTGTGCTCGATGCGGTCGAGGTAGAGGCAGCGGGCGGCCAGCTTGTCGAGGTCGACGGTGAAGTAGACCGACATCAGCGGGTTCACGAACAGCGTGCTGCCGCTGGTGCGCCGGGTGAACTGCACGTTGCCGAACTCGCCGTTGGTGGCCGCCGCGATCTGCCCGTTGACGATGCTGGGGCGGTCCGGTGTGGCGGCCTGGGCGTGGGCGACGGCCTGGCGATAGAGAACGGCTTCCCGGCTCGTACGGGGAATGGAAAGCGCCCCCAGATAACCGTCCTCCCGGTCGAGCGCGGCCAGGTTCTCCAGCACCTGCACGTGGTTGACGCCGTCGGACGCGTCGATCCCGAATCCCAGGCAGGTCACCAGTTTCACCGGCACGTCGAGCCCGGCCACGGCACCCACACTGGTCAGGTCTTCCACGGGTGTGCCGAGCCCGTTCTCGTCGCCGCGCAGCAGAATGTCGGTGCCGCCGTCGACCAGCACGATCGCGTCGATGCCGAGCCGCTCGACCAGATAGCCGTACGCCTCCCGCAGTGTCTGCACACCGAGCGGCGGGAAGGCGTACACCGTCGAGGGAAGGTCTTGTGAGTCGAGCCAGCGGGCCAGCGCGCCCTCGGGGAAGTACCAGTCGGGCGTGGTCGTCGCGGGCGTCACCTCGACGACGTGCTCGTTGACCCACGCCGCACGGTCGACCAGTTCGAGCTCGGAGAACGACAGGTTGGCCAGGTGCACTTCGGCGCCGCGCTGCCACAGAGACAGCGCGAGCGGCAGGCCGGCATAGACGTCGAAGCCGCCGCCCGCGCCGGCGATGAGGATGCGGCGGGCCGGGGCGAGGGCGGCGAACAGGGGAGGGGTGCCGAGCGAGAACGTCACCCGTCAATGATCGTTGATGACCTCAACCTGGAAGGTGGTGCCGATGCCCATGCCGGTGATCCACTCGGGGACCGGCTCGTAGCTGTCCCACACCAGGGGGAGGCCCACGGCGGCGGCGCCGACCAGCCAGGTTCGGATCTCGTGGCCTCCGCTGCCGGCCTCGTGCTCCAGCTTGTCGTGACCCAGCGCGACGATCGGGGCGAGGTCGCCGTCGGTGAGCTGCCGCAGGAACCACCGGTCCCACTCGGCGTTCACCGGGGCCTCCGGGTTGCCGGCCATCGCCCGTACGCGGGGCTCCCGCACCGCCGCGAAGGCGCGCGCGTCCTTGCGGCCGTGGATCAGCGACTCGCGCTTGTCGCCGACCACCGACGGGTCGCGCGGGTCGTTGGAGGGCAGCCAGTGCGACAGGCCGCCGCTGGCCACGATCAGCACCCGGTCGTCCGATGAGGACTGTCGGATCGCCTTGCCCAGCGCGGTTCCCAGCGCCACGCAGCGGGCGAGCGTCGGCAGCGGGGGAGCGGCCGTGTTGAGCACGAGCGGCACAACCGGCACCGAGAAGCCGGTCGTCATCTCGTAGCTCTGCACCACGCCGTGGTCGACCGTGAGCGCGTACGACAGGGAGACGTCGAACCCGGCGTCGTCCAGCCCGTCCCGGATCGCCCAGGCCAGCCCGGACGCGACCGGCAACTCCCCCTCGAAGCTGCCGAAGTCGCCGAACCCGATGGCCTTCTCGACGCCGAGCACGAACGGCGGCATCTGGTCGTAGAAGTTGGCGTGGAAGTGGTCCGGCCCGATCACCACGACCGCGTCCGGCTTCTTTTCAGAGACCGCGGCCGCTACCCGTGCGGCGTCGGCCAGGAACTTGCTGCCCGGCCCACCTGGAATAGACGGCAGCAGCGTGGCGAACGGCGAGTGGGACATGCCGACGAAACCCACGATCTCACTCATGCGGCCGGATCCTTCCGAAGGACGAAGAAATCGTGGTGGGCGCGCAGGTATTCGGGGACCTTCTCCCACTGCGGCCAGTGCCCGGCATCGGCGATGACGTGCAGACGGGCGTCCGGCAGCCACGACAGCAGCATGTCGGCTTCGTCGAGCCCGCCGGTCGGGTCGTGCTCGGTCCACAGCAGCAGCGTGGGGGCGGTTATCTTACCGACCCAGCCCGGTTCCCACGCGTACGCCTTACGCACCACCGGATCCTGCAGCACGAGCGTGTTCGTCATGGCCTGCACGAACCCGGGCCGGCGGTAGACCGCCCGGCGCAGGTTCACGAGTTCGTCGGTCACCATTTCCTTGTGGTGGAACAGGAACTCGACCCGCCGCCGCACGGTCTCGTCGCTCGGGTCGCGCACCGCCGCCATCGTGCTGTCCCGCATCCGGGCCATCACCTCGGGCTTGTTGGCGATGTTGCCCGGCGTGTTGAGCACCAGCCGATCGACGCGCGACGGGTGGAACGCGGCCGTCCACGCCACCACCCAGCCGCCGAGCGATTCGCCGCTCAGGTGCGCGCGCTCGATGCCCAGGGCGTCCATCAGCCCGATCAGGTGGTCGGACAAGACGTCGATGGTGTACGGGGTGTCGGGCGTGCCGGACCAGCCGTGCCCGATCATGTCGTACGCGGTGACGCGGAAGTCCTCGGCCAGCCCGGCCAGATCCCGCGCGTACGCCTCCAGATGCCCGCCCGTCCCGTGCAGCAGGACCAGATCGGGCCCGGCGCCGGCCTGCAACACCCGCGTCCGTACGCCGTTCACGTCGACGAACCGCAGGGTGTGCTCGACCGTGGCCAGCTCACCCCAGATGCTGATGTGTGTCATGAACCTTCCTCGCCTCGTCCACGGTGACCAGTCCCGCGCTTTCCCGGCGCGCGATGCCGAAAAGGGCCAGCAGCCGCGAGTTCTCGATGGTGAGGAACTCGACCGGCTCGTCGGCGGAGTCGTTGTAGTGCCGGTGCCACGTCCACGGCGGCGTGTAGACGAACGCGCCCGTCTCCCACGACTCCGTCTCGTCCTCGAGCTCGGTGTGCCCGCGTCCGCTGATCACGTAGTGCACGGTCTCGTGGTAGTGCCGCTGCATGTCCGAGCTGAGCCCGGCCGGGATGGTCTGCCGGAAGATCTCGAACGTCTTCGTCGGCAATGTCCCGGCGATCCGCAGCGTGGTCGGGTTGTGCACCTTCGCCGCGGGCAGCGTCTTTAGGTCGGTGTCGTGCACGACGAAGGGCCGCTCCTCGCCGGGCTTGACCACATCCGAGATAGCGCCGAGGAATGCCGCCATGTCGAAGGACATCAGGGTGTCTCCGTTCTGCCGCCGTCGACCGTGAGCACGGTCCCGTTGACGTAGCTTGCGGCCGCCGAGGCGAGAAACGCGACGGCCGCGCCGATCTCCTCGGGCTGACCGGCGCGTCCGGCGGGCACGGTCGCCACGTCGGCGGCGTCCAGGTCGTCGTAGTTGCCGGCCCGCGCGCTCAGAACTTCGCGGCGCCGCTCGGTCGCGGTCGGGCCCGGCGCGACGCAGTTGACCGTCACGCCCCGGTCGGCGAACTCGCGCGAGAGCAGCTTGGCCGCGCTGGTGACGGCCGCCCGCAGCACCACGCTCGTGGCCAGGTCGGGCTGCGGCTGCCGGACGGCGGTGGACGTCACGAACACGATCCGGCCGAACCCGCGCTTGGCCATGGCCGGCAGCGCCGCCCGGGCAAGCCGCAACGGCCCGCGCAGCAACAGGTCGAACGCCTGCTGCCAGCCGTCGTCGTCGACGGTCAGGATGCGTCCGGGTGGCGGCCCGCCGGCGTTGAGCACCAGCACGTCGGCCGCCGCGGTCACGCGCGGGAGGTCGGTGGCGAGGTCGGCGACGACGGTGGTCACTCCGGCCCCCGTACGCTCGGCGATCGCGGCCGCCGCCTTGTCGAGCCGGTCCGGGCGGCGGCCGGCGAGCACGAGGTCGTGGCCGTCGCGGGCCAGGGCTTCGGCGGCGGCGAACCCGATGCCGGAACCGCCGCCGCCGACGAGGGCTGTTCTCCTGTGGGACACGGGGTTAGCCTGACCGCCATGACCGTGGAGGCCCTACCGTGAGTCCCGCTGAGCGGGACGGCAGCTCGCTGGGTGGTCTCGACCGGGCGGCCGCGATCCTCGGCGCGTTCGACGAGCAGCACCGCGAACTCAGCCTGGCCGCGCTGGTCGCCCGCTGCGGACTGCCCCGCTCGACCACCCACCGCACGGCCGACAAGATGCTCAAGCTGGGCTGGCTCGACAAACCGGCCGACCGCTACCGCGTGGGCAACCGCATCTTCGAGCTGTCCGGCCTGGCCCCGGTGCGCCACCAGCTGCGCGAGGCGGCCCTGCCCTATCTGCAGGACCTGCACCACGCGACCCGGATGACCGTGCAGCTGGGCGTGCTCAGCGGCACCCAGGTGCTGCTCGTCGAGAAGATCACCGGCCATCGGCCGATGCCGATGCTCTCGCAGGTCGGTGCGTTGCTGCCGGCCTACTGCTCGGCGCTGGGCCTGGCCATCCTGGCCTACAGCGACGAGGACGCCGTACGGGCGGTGGTCGAGGCCGGAATGCCGCGCCGCACCCCGCGCACGATGACCACGGCGACCGCGCTGCGCCGGGAACTGGCCGCGATTCCCGACCGGGGGCTGGCCGTCGAGCGGGAGGAGGGCAACATTGGGATCAGCTGCGTGGCCGCCCCGATCTTCGGCCCGCTCGGCGCCGTGGTGGCCGCGGTCTCGGTCACCGGGCCGACCGCGCTCGTGCGGGCCGACCGGGCCGGACCGGCCGTGCGGCTGGCCGCGGCCGCCACATCCCGGGCCTATTCCAGCTTTCCGTCCCGCTGAGCGGGACCCGGGTTTGGGCCCTCCGCCGCCGGGCCGCAGGCTGTGAGCCAGCTAACAGCCAGGCGAAGTGGAGGAGGAGCCGTGAGCCTTGGTGGCGGTTACATGCTCAGCTCGCGCAAAGGGACGCAGATCCCGGCGATCGGCCTGAACATCACGATGAAGGCCAACGGGTCCGCGACCCGCGACGCCTACTCGCTTTTCGAGTACGCGATCCCGCCGGAGACCAACGGCCCGCCCGCGCACATCCACACCCGCGAGGACGAGTCGTTCATCTGCCTGGCCGGGCGGCTCGACGTGTCACTGGGCGACGAGGAGTTCGTCCTCGAGTTCGGGGACTACCTCTACCTGCCGCGCAACGTCGTGCACACGTTCCGGAACCCGTACCAGGATGAAGCTCGGGTGATCTCGGTCGTGTCGCCGGCCGGGCTCGAGGCCTACTACCAGGCGCTGGGGGAGCTGCCGCCCGGGCCCAAGGACATGGCCACGCTCAAGCCGATCATGGAGGAGTTCGGCATCGAGCTGCAGTTGCCGCCGGGCGGGGGTCACTGACCATGCGCGTCGGGATCATCGGAGCGGGTGTGGCCGGCCTGGCCACCGCCAAGACGCTGCTGCAGGCCGGGCACGAGGTCGTCGTCTTCGACTCGGCGCCGGACGTGGGCGGGGTGTGGAGCCGCACCCGCCGCTATCCCGGCCTGACCACCCAGAGCGCCAAGGCCACGTACGGCCTCTCCGACTACCCGATGCCGAAGGAGTTCCCCGAGTGGCCGACCGGGGAGCAGGTCCAGTCGTGGCTCGAGTCCTACGCCCACGAGTTCAAGATCGAACCGCACCTGCGGCTCGGTGTCCGCGTCACTCGGGCCGTGCGCTCCTCGGCCGGATGGACGCTGGGCCTGTCGTCGGGCCCGGACGAGACCTTCGACAAGCTCGTGGTGGCCAACGGCGTGTTCTGCGAGCCCAACATGCCGGTCTTCGAGGGCCAGGAGGAATTCCAGGGCGAGATCCTTGCGGGTACGGAGATGCACGACGCCTCGCTCGCCCGGGGCAAACACGTTTTGGTCGTCGGCTATGGCAAGTCGGCCTGCGACGTGACCGTGCCGCTGAGCGAGGTCGCCGCCAGCACCGACGTCATCGCCCGGCAACTGCTCTGGAAGGTGCCCCGCAAGATCGCGGGCGTGGTCAACTTCAAGATGCTGCTGCTGACCCGCATGGGCGAGGCGCTGTTCCGCTACCACCGGTTGCGCGGCTTCGAAAAGTTCCTGCACGGCCCGGCCACCCCGATGCGCCGCGGCATGCTCAACTCGGTCGGCTCGGTGTCGGTGCGCCAGTTCAAGCTCAAGCAGCTCGGCCTGGTGCCGGCCGGCACCATGGAGGGCATCGTCAAGGGCGCAATCGGGCTGGCCACCGAGGGTTTCTTCGAAGGCGTGGAAGCCGGGAAGATCCGCGTGCACCGCGACACGACCATCGGGCGCCTGCGGGCCGGGGAGGCCGAGCTGTCGGACGGCACGGTCCTGCCCGCCGATCTGATCGTCTGCGCCACCGGCTTCCGGCAGGGGGTGCCGTTCCTCGACTCCTCCGTCCAAGAGGCGATCTTCGACGAGCGCGGCAACTTCCAGCTGTACCGGCAGATCCTGCCGCTCGGCGTGGACGGGCTCTACTTCAACGGCTACAACTCGTCGTTCTTCAGCCCGCTCAACGCCGAGATGGCGGCCGTCTGGATCACCGCCCACCTGGCCGGCCTGGTGCCGCTGCCCGCGCCCGAGGAGATGCGCCGCCGGGTCGAGGCCCAGCTCGCCTTCATGGACGAGGCCACCGACCGCCACCACAGCCGCGGCACCAAAATCATCCCGTTCTCGCTGAAGAACGCCGACGAGGTGCTGGACGACCTGGGCCTGAACATCGGCCGGGGCGTGCGCGCGTCGCACTGGATCAACCCGGTCGACCCGTCGGCCTACCGCGGCGTGACGCCGGCGCTGATCGCCCGGCTGCGCGCCCGCGAGAGCGTCCTCTCCGACGCCTGAGGACCGCATTTCTTCAGGCCTGAGAACTGCGCCGGCCCGCCTCGTGGCGGCGGGCCGGCGCGGGTCGTCCTATCCCCGGACACGCCCGGCCGCGGGAGCCGGTCTTTGCGGCCGGCGGACACGCCCGGGCGCGGGGGTAGCGTCGACGCCATGTCGCTGGAGGCCCTGGGGGCGTTGCGGGAGCCGCTGCGCCGAGCCGTCTACGAGTTCGTCGTCGCGCGGGCCGAACCGGTCGGCCGCAACGAGGTGGCCGAGGCGGTCGGTGTCGGCCGCACCCTGGCCGCATTCCACCTCGACAAGCTGGCCGAGGCCGGGCTGCTCGACACCTCGTACGCCCGGCGCACCGGCGGCCCGGGCGCGGGACGGCCGGCCAAGCTCTACCACCGCTCCGAGACCGAGCACGCGGTGACGCTGCCCCCGCGCGACTACCGCCTGCTGGCGACCGTGCTGGCCGACGCGGTCGAGCAGGCCGGGGCCGAACCCGCCCTCTATGCCGCCGCGCGGGAACAGGGCGCCAAACTGGCCGGGGGCGAGCTGATGCCCCGCCTCGAGGAACTGGGCTATGAGCCGTACGAGGACGCCGGCCGCACCATCCGCCTGCGCAACTGCCCGTTCCATGCCCTCGCCCAGTCGCACCCGGGTCTGGTCTGCGGCATGAACCTCGCCCTGCTGCAGGGCCTGACCGGCGCCGACGCCCGCCTCGACCCGGGTCCGACCGGCTGCTGCGTGGCCCTGTCTTCTAAAAACAATCCCGATTGACATAGAGTTTAGGCTGACCGCATGGCCGACCACGAACTCGCGCAGCTCAACATCGCCCGGCTGCGGGCCCCGCTCGACAGCCCCGAACTCGCCGACTTCGTCGCCCAGTTACCCGAGATCAACGAGCTTGCCGAGAGCTCACCCGGCTTCGTCTGGCGCCTGCAGGACGACTCCGGCGACGCGACCGCCCTCCGCCCGTACGGCGACGACGTCATCGTCAACCTCACGGTGTGGCAGTCGGTGGAGGCGCTGCGGAACTTCACCTACCGCACCGGCCACCTGGGCCCGCTGCGGCGCCGCCGCGACTGGTTCGTCCCGCTGGACGCCCCGCACCTCGTGCTGTGGTGGATCCCGGTCGGCCAGCGGCCCGACCTCACCGAGGCCGCCGACCGGCTGGACGACCTGCGCCGGCACGGACCCACACCCGAGGCGTTCACGCTGCGGGAGCCGTTCCCGGCGCCGGTCAACGCGTGATCAGCAACCGAGTCGGTCGGCCTCGTTTCGTACGGGCGACGCCGGGGTGCTGGAGCTCGACCACGAGCAACTCGATCTGCCGGCCGGCCCGCCCTGACGATCCTGACCTTCAGCGTCCGGCCGGGCAGTCCGGCCGCCGATTCGCCGGCCTTCCTCAGCAGCTGAGCCACGCCGCACGCCCCGGTGGGCTCAGCCCCTGAACAGCGCCGCCAGTGCCGCGTCCGAGGCGGCCAGGGCGTCGCGGTCGAAGGTGCTGCCCGCCGTGACCAGCTCGGCGGCGCCAGTGCGCTCGAATAGCTCGGCCAGCCGGCTTTCCACGTCGGCCGGCGTGCCCGCGATCGCCGCGGCCAGGGTCTGGTCGAGGTACTGCTGCTGGCGTGTGCTCCTGGCCGCCGCCTTGACCTCGGCCACCGGGATCAGGGGCGGGAACACACCCGTCGTACGGCTCTGGGCCATCGCCCACGCCTCCGGCAGCAGCAGGTCGGCGGCTTCGGCGGCGGTGTCGGCGACGAGCACGTCGAGGCTGACCGCCACCCACGGTTCGGCCTGCTGTTTCGACGGCTGGAAGGCGCGTCGGTAGCCGGCCAGCGCGGCCAGCCCCGGCCCGGGGTCGCCGCCGATGCCCAGGATCGGTCCGCCCACGATCACCGGCAACCCGAGTCCGGCCGCCAGCTCCAGCCCGCGGCCGGTGGCCAGCACGTAGACCGGCAGACGGCCCTCGGGCTGCGGGTGCAGGCTGACCTCCGCCGTACCGTCAAGAAAGCTCTGTAGCTCGGCCAGGTCGGCCGCGAAATCCCGGTCGGTCTGCCGCAGCGCCCGCCGCACCGGCGCGGTGAAGCCGGGGGAGCGCCCCAGCCCCAGATCGACGCGGCCGGGCGCGAAGGCGGAGAGCGTGGCGAACTGCTCGGCCACGACAAGCGGCTGGTGGTGGGGCAGCATCACACCGGCCGACCCGATCCGGATGGTCGTCGTCGCCCCCGCGACCGCGGCCAGAAGCACGGCCGGGGCCGAACCGGCGATCCCCGGAACGCCGTGGTGCTCGGCCACCCAGAACCGGTCATAGCCGAGGCGTTCGGCCCGCTCGGCCCGCGTCACCGTGTCGCGCAGCGCCGCCGATCCGCCTTCCCCGGCGCGGGTACGGGACCGGTCCAGCAGCGAGAGGCCGTTGATCATCACCCCTGGTTCAGCGCTGTCGGGGGAGGGCTTTGTTCCCCCGGCCCGGCGATCTGGTTGCGGGCGGCGATGGTGGCGGCGAGCATCATCTCGTCCGCGCGCATCTCGGCGTCGTAGTCGCCGATGTGGAACCCGCCGCGCCTCCGTCGGCCGATGAAGCCGTCCAGCCGGTCCAGGACCGGGCGCGCATGGACGCCCATAGCACCGAGCACCCGCAGCGCCCGGGGCCCGAGCAGGTCGTCGAACAGATACTCCGACAGCGCCTCCACCACCTCGGCGGCCGCCGCCGGACCTTCGTGGCGCCAGAGCGCACCCGCCGTGTCCACCTGCCCGAATCCAGGGGTACGGAAGAGGTTCCGCAGCTGCCGGTGCTGCCGGACGGTGAGCCCACCGTTCTCGCTGATCCAGGTCAGCAGCGCCGGGGCCAGACGGTCGCGGCGACGGTCCTCGGGGCGCCCGGCGAGATAGCGGTCGGCCACCGTCCGGTCGGACGTGATCCGGAGGAGGGCGAGCACCGCGTGTGGCGACGGGTGCTGCCGCAGCAGGGGGACCGCGTCCGCGGCGGCCGGACCGATCCGGCCCAGGATCCGGAACGTACTGGCCGGGGTGTCGTTTCCGGCGGCCCGCACCGTGGCGATGAGTTCCGGCACCGCGGGCGCCGCCGCCGGGCCGAATGCGGCCAGCACCCGCATCGCCAGACCCGGCGGGGAGTCCGGGCGGGCCGCCAGAAGCTCCCGGGCGGCCGCCACTGGTGCTCGCGGATCGGCGCCGGCCCGGGCGAGCGCGCGGAACGCCTCGCCCAATCGCGGCTCGTCGCGGACGAGCATCGACCGCACCAGATACGGGAACGCCCGGTGGTCGCCGACGCAGCCGAGCGCGGTCGCGGCCACCGGGCCGAGCTCGGGGTCGTCCAGACGTTCGGCGAGTGCTTCGACGGCCAGCCGGGACGCGGTCAACGAGGCCGCCACCGCCCGCAGCGCCGCGCCTTCCTCCCGCAGACCGGTGAGCACGGGGGTCAGCCGGCCGGGGGCCGCGCGCCACGTACGCATGGCCTCGACCGCCATCCGTACGCCTTCGAGCCTGACCTGCACCCGCGGGCTCTCGGCCGGATCGGTCAGCCGGTGCACCCAGGCATAGCAGTCCTCTTCCCGGTCGAGCCGGGTCAACGCCAGCGCCCACCGCTCGCCCCCGGTCCGCCCGCGCCCGGCCCCCGGAACGTCGGCTTCGAGATCGGCCCGGATCGCCGCGTTCCATGCTGCTTCTTCTGCGCCCTTGCCTTCGCCTCGGCTCAGGACAGCCACGTTGGCCAGCAGACGGACGGCCAGCGCCGGATCCGACCGCAGGCTCTCGAGAAGGGAACGATGCTGCGGCAACCGGTGCCAGGGCAGCGCATCCACGAGCGCGGCCCGCACCACCGGATCGCCCGCGACATCCAGGGCCGCCAGGGCCCGATCGAGTTCGGCAGCACCTACCAGTACCGTCGCCGCGGCCCGCCGGACCTGTGGATCCTCGTCGCCCAGAGCCGCCTCGGCGGCATCCGCCACGAGCGGCCAGCCGGGATTCTGAAAGCACAGATCATCCAGCAGCTCGAACAGCGTCCGCCGAACCGAAACCCGCCGATCCGCCGCAAAGCCCAGCAGCCGGCGGGTCATCACCCCGTCCCGATCCGCCGCGACCCCGTCGAAGACACGTGACCGCAAGTCGCCGGGATCCAGAACCTCACCCGAGTCCAGCCCGGCGTCCAGCCATCCCCAGTCGTCCTCGGCCGCGCTCACACCGCTCGGCGCAGGGCGCCCTTCCCGTAAGTCATGAACCGATCTTCACCCACGGCCCGCCCCACAGCAACGTCATTGCGGACGGTGACCTGAGCCGCGGCTAGCCGAGCGACTCCGGGCGCTGCCAGTCGTGGCCGAGGACGTGGTGGTCGAGGAAGGCGAGCACGGTCTCGTACCAGGCCTTCGCGTTGCCCGGCGTGAGGACCCAGTGGTTCTCGTCGGGATAGTAGAGGAACTTGTGCGGCACGCCCTGTTCCTTCGAGCGCGACACCAGGTCCCACCACAGGCGCAGGCCCTCGCCGATCGGGACGCGGTAGTCCTTGTCGCCGTGGATGACCAGCATCGGGGTCGTGATGGCGTCGGCGAAGCGGTGCGGTGAGTTCTCGTGCCGGCGCTCGGGGCTCATCTCGCGCGTCCAGTAGAACGAGTAGTCGGTGGTGGCCGAGAACTGGTCGAGCGCCCACAACGAGGCGTGGGTGACGATGGCGTCGAACCGGTCGGTGTGCCCGGCGATCCAGTTGGCCATGTAACCGCCGAACGAGCCGCCGGCCGCGGCGGTGCGGGTCTCGTCGATGTCGGGGCGGGCGACCACGGCGTCGGTGATGGCCATCAGGTCGGTGTACGGCGCCTCGCCCCACTTGCCCCAGCCACGCTTGATGAACTCGTAGCCGTAGCCGGTGGACAGCGCCGGGTCGGGCATCAGCACCGCATAGCCGCGGGCCACCCACACCCACGGGTTCCAGCGCCACGACCACGAGTTGAACGACGCGGTCGGGCCGCCGTGGATCTTCAGCACCAGCGGCACCGGGCCGTCGGCGCCCTCGGGCAGCGCGAGCCAGCCGCGCAGCGGGGTGCCGTCGGCGGCGGTCGCCGTGAAGTCTTCGAGCCGGCCGGGCAGCTCGGGCTGCTCGACCGGGCTGCGCAGGAATGCGAAGGGCGCCGGGCTCTCCAGGCTCACCCGCACGGGGGCCGGCGCGCTGTCGATGGCACTGCGCATCGCGTACGCCCACCGGCCGTCCGGTGCGATCCGCACGTCGTAGTAGAAGCCGTCGTCGGGGGTCAGCCGGGTGACCTGGCCGGTCTCGGCGTCGACCCGCCACAGCGGCGCACGCCCGTTGTCGTCGGCCGCCAGGATCAGCGCGGCGCCGTCCGGCGTCCAGCGGGCGGGCCCGGGCCACCGGTCCCACTCGGCGGTCAGCGCCCGCTCGGCGCCGCCATCGACCGGCACGACCGCCACCCACGTGTCGCCCGGCTCCTCCAGGCTGGACCGGGCGCGCACCGAGCAGGCCACGCGGGTGCCGTCGGGTGACAGGCGCGGGGACCCGTACTCGTGGCTGGGGTCGGCGGCGATCTCGCGGCGCGCACCGGTCGCCACGTCGATCGCGACCAGCGTGGTCCGCAGCGATCCGCCCGGCTCGTCGACCGCCCAGGTGGCCACGACCGTGCGGCCGTCGGCGCTGAGATCCCAGTCGCCCTCGGTGTCCAGCGCCGACCCGACGTGGCCGGTGAGGTCGCGCAGTTCGAGCTCGTCGACGTCGAGCAGGCCGGTCACCAGCCGGGGCCGCGCCGGACCGAGGTCGTGGTCCCAGAAACGCACCGGATAACCCTCGTGCAGCACCGCCGAGACCCCGGACTCCTTGCGCTGCTTGCGGACCTCCGGGTCGGAGTCGACACCCTCGGCCGCGGGCAGCATCGCCGAGGCGGCCAGGAACGTGCCGTTCGCGCTGACCCGCACGCCGTGCAGGCCCCCGGGCAGCTTGGCGATCACCTGCGAGTCGCCGCCGCCGGCCGGTTGCCGCCACAGCGCGGCCGACTTGTCGTCGTCGTCCTCGCCGTCGGGCGCGGGCCGGGCCGAGGTGAACAGCAGGTCGCCCTCGGGGGTGAACGCGGCCGCCGCCTCGCCCTTGACGCTGCGGGTCAGGCGCCGGGCGGGTCGCTGCCCCTCGGGGTCGACCTCCCACAGCGCCGTGCTGTAGCGGTTGTTCTCCTTGGTCGGCGTGCCCACCCCGACCACGAGCCGGCGACCGTCGGGCGAGAGCCACAGCCCGTCGACGTGCGGGAGACGGACGTACGCGTCAAGGTCAGCGAAGGCATTCACCGGTCCACTTCTACCACCGCCGCCGCTTCACCGCGCGCCCGCTCGGACAAGTCCCGCCTCGGCCAGGCGGGCCGCGGCGGCGGCACGGCGGGAGACACCCAATTTCGCGTACGCCCGTCCGACGTGTATCGAGACCGTGCCCGGGGCGACGAACAGCCGGGCGGCGATCTCCCTGTTGGTCAGCCCGTCGGCCAGGAGCGTCACCACCTCGGTCTCGCGCGGGGTGAGGGCGGCGATCCCGGGAACGTCCCGCTCGGCGGCGAAGGCCCGGTGCGCCCGCGTCAATTGCCGGCGGGCGCCCTCGGTGTCACCGGTCGCGGCCAGGGCAGCGATCGCCTCCAGCCAGCCGCCGTCGCCGGTCTCGAGAAGCCACGTCCCGAACTCCAGGCCGCCGTGCATCATTCCCCCTGCCCGGCCGCGCCGCACGACCGCCGGACCAGGCTGCCCCACCCGGCTCACCCGCACATCCGGGTGCTTACGGACCCTTCCCACGTAGGGGCTGGGACGCGGCCGCACCGGACTCAGACGCGGCCGTCCGGATCGCCGACATGAGCTCTCAGACGCGGCCGTCCGGATCGCCGCCATGAGCTCTCAGACGCGCGCCGATCGGCTCACCGCGACCGCCCGGGTCGCCGCCGCGAGCTCTCAGACGCGCGCCAAACGGCTCACCGCGGCCGCCCGGGTCGCCACGCCGAGCTTGAGATAGATGCGGGACACGTGGGTCTCGACCGTACGGATGCTGAGGTGCAGTTCGGCCGCGATGTCGGCGTTGGAGCGTCCCGAGGCGACCCGCGCGGCGATCTCGGCCTCGCGCGGAGTCAGGGCGACCGTCTCCTTCTCGCGGAGGCGGCGGATGCTCGCTTCCAGGTCACCGGCGCCCGAACCGTCGAGGACAGTCTCGGCCCGGTCGAGCGCACGCCGCACCGCGTCACCGGCACCGGCCCGCTTGTGCAGGCCCGCGGCCGCCACCCAGGCCCGCCCGGCGACCAGCAGCAGCTCGGCCTCGGTGAGCCGTCCGGCCGCCTGCTCGGCGAGCTGGGCGGCCGCGGCCGGGTCGTCGTGGCCGGTGGCGTACGCGCGGGCCAGCAGCACCAGCCCGGCACCCACCCCGCGGCCCGGGTCGGCGACCCGTCCGGCCACCGCGGCCCAGTGCGCGGCGTCGTCACCGTCGCCCCGGCCGGCGGCGACCTCGGCCAGCACCGTGCAGGCGATGAGCCGGTTGTGCGGATAGAGCGCGGGCAGCTCCGGGCCGCCACCCGCGGCCCTCAGCTCGGCCGCGCCGCGTTCCTGCTCACCGGCCGCGATCCGGGCGAAGGCCAGCATCGCCCGCGCGGTGGCCAGCCAGCCCCGGCCGGTCGCGGCCGCCGCCACGGCCTGCTCGCCGGTGGCGATGGCGGCCGGGAAGTCACCGGCGCAGCGTTGCAGCCAGCAGCGGGTGAGCAGCGCCAGGGCCAGCGGTTCGCCGGCCCCGGTCAGCCGGGCCAGGTCGACGGCCTCCTCGGCGATGAGCATGGCGTCGCCGATCCGGCCCAGCCGCGCCAGCATCAGGGCCTGCATCGCCAACAGGTACGGCAGCACGAAGCTGTGCCCGGTGCGGACCGCGATCTGCCGGCACCGGTGCAGCCGGCGCAGCGAGTCCTGCGGACCGTCGACATAGAGCCCGGCCCAGCAGAGCCAGGCGAAGACGTCGAGCCGGTCGGCGATCTCGGCGTCGGAGAGCGTGTCGATCAGCGCCGTCCGGGACAGTACCGCCCCGTCGCCGGTCATGCCGCGCATCGCCCCGGCGATCGCGGCCGAGGCCGTTCCCGGCACGAGCGCTTCGACCTGTGCGAGCCGGCGCCCGGCCTCACCCAGCTGCCCGCGCATCAGCGCGTAGGTCGCCAGTTGCAGCAGCAGGGCGTCGGCCTGTTCGGCGCCGGGCATCCGGTCGAGTTCGGCCGCGAGCAGGGCCTGCGCCTCCTCGTGCCGGTCGAGCAGCCGCAGCAGCGCCCCGGTGTAGGCGACCGCGGCCGCCCGTTCCGGGTGCCCGGATCCGATCAGCTCGTCCAGGACGAGGCCCATGCTGGCCCGGGCGTCGGCCAGCCGCCCGGCGGCGGCCTGCCGATCCGCGAGATAGCCGACGAGCTCCGCCCGGGAGGGAAGGCCGCCCCCGGCGAGGTCACGGGAGGGAAGGCCGTCCCTGGCGAGGTCACGCGAGAGAGGGCGGTCCCCGGCGAGGTCACGCGAGGAGGGGCTGGTGCGGTCGCGGCTGGACAGGCCGGTGCGGGGGAGGTTGGGCAGCAGCCGCAGCGCGGTCTGCATCCACTCGGCCGCTGTCGCCGGGGCCTGCGCGCCGACCGAACGGGCCGCCTCGATCAGCGTGAGCGCCGCGCCCACGTCACCGATCGCGGCCGAGCGGGCCACCTGGTGCGCGCGGGCCCGTGGGGGCGCCCCCACCCGTTCCAGGCAGGCGGCGGCGCGGGCGTGCGCGGCGAGCCGCCACCCGGCCGCGGCCGAGGCGTAGACCACGTGCCGGATCAGCGGGTGCCGGAAGCGCAGCCGACCGGTTCCGGCGACCACCTGGAGCACGTCGCGGGCCACCAGTTCGTCGACGCACCGCAGCACCGCGCCCGGCGGCAGCTCGGCGATCTCGGCGATCAGCGGCGGCTCGCACTCGTCGCCGCCGACGGCCGCGGCCGCCGCGACCAGGCGGCTGTCCGGGCCCAGCATCGCGAGTTCGGCGCCGAGGGCGGCCCGCACCTCGGGCGGCAACGCGGCCAGGGCCGGGTCCAGGTCGTCCGGCGTACGGGCACCACCCGCGGCCGCGATGCCGCAGCGCAGCAGCGCGTCGACGTAGAGCGGGTTGCCACCGCTGAGCCGGAACAACTGACGGGTCTCGCGGGGGTCGGCGTCCGGCCCGAGCAGACGCCCCACCTCCCCCTCCTCCAGTGGCGTCAACGTCATCCGGTGATGCGCGGCCCCGGCCGGACCGGCGGTGAGCGCAGCGGCCAGCCGGTCGGGCGCCTGGGCCGGGCGGTAGGCCAGCGCCAGCACGACCGGGCCGGCCGGCGGGTGGCGCACCAGGTAGTCGACGAGGTCGATGGTGGCCGGGTCACCCCAGTGCACGTCGTCGAGGATCAGCACCAGCCCGTCCGGTTCGGCCGCCACCTCGAGCAGCCGGCGCAGTGCCCGCAGCGTGCGATGGCGGGCGACCGCACTGTCATCCGCGGCCCGCCCCGGGCCGGCCCGCAATCCGTCCAGGATCTCGCCGAGCCGCTCGGTGTCCTCGTCGCCGAGCCGGTCCCGCAGCCGTTCGGCGTGGGTGCGGACGAAGTCGTCGAGCGCGCCGATCAGCACCGCGAACGGCACCTCGTGCTCGTACTCGCTGGCGCGGCCGGCCAGCGTACGGTGGCCCCGGGTGCGGGCATGGGCGGCCAGTTCGGCCAGCAGACGCGTCTTGCCGATCCCCGGCGCGCCCGCTATCTCGAGCACCTGCGGCGCGCGGGCCGCGGCCGCCACCGCCCCGATCGCCGTCCGCCACTCGTTCTCCCGGCCGACCATGGCCCGCACCCGACCGCCACCCTCCGCAACCCGTCGCCGGGGCGAGGGTATCGAAGGCGATCAAAGACGGGCGGACATCTGGCGGGCCAGCCCGATCATCGTCTCGGTGTCCTCGGCGGTCTTCGCCTCGTCGCGCGAGCCGGTGTAGACCTTCGCGATCTCGCCGATCCGGTCGCCCTGCCGGAACGACACGATCGTCTCGTGCCCGGAGGTCACCGCGTACGCCTCGTCGCCGAGCCCGCTCACCGGCTCGTTCCCTTCCTGGTAGGCCTTCTGCTCGTCGAACTGCCCCTGGGTCTTGTCCTGGTAGGCCGAGACCGTGGCGACCAGATGAAACCCGGCGCCGTCGGCCTTGAACCCGCAGTTCGCGACGATCGGTCCGTCGGTCGGCTCGGGCGTCTTGACGGTCGTCCCGAAGACCGCCTCCACTTCGGACGTCTTGAGCAGCGCGCACACCTTGGCGCCGCTGCCCTGGCTCGCGGCCTGGGCGGCGGCGACCGGATCAGCGGCGCCCGCAACGGATTCCGGGGCGTCTCCGCCGGAGCATCCGGCCACGGCCGCCACGGCCACGACCGCGCCCAAGCCCACCATCCTGGTGCGTGTCACAAATTCCTCTTTCGTCGTCCGGTCGGTAAGCGGGCCGGCCGTGCCCGGCTGCCAGCTAACTACGCCGCCGGCGGGGCCGGGATAGAGCAAACGGCATATTTCCCGGCCCGCGGCGTGCCGGGCGGAGAAGGCCGTGAGCGAGAGCGGTCCCGAGTCGCACCCATGCCCCGGCGACACCGCGGGCCGACTGTTACCGACCCTGAAACGTCCCGTCACGAGGCGCGACCCGGCGGCCGGCGGCGGGCTAGCGTGCGGAGATGACCCGGCACAGCGACTCGGCGGGTGCGGTGCTGCGCGCCGTTCTCGACCACGGGCCGGTTCCCCGCAGTTCGGTGGCGCGGGCGACCCGGTTGTCCGCGGCATCGATCAGCGGCGTCGCGGCCTCGCTGCTCGACCGTGAGCTGATCCGGGAGGCGCCCGAGGCGGCCGGCCCTCCGGGGATCGGCCGTCCGCACGTGCCGCTCGACATCAACCCCGAAGCGGTCGCGGTGGTCGGGGCCCACATTGCGGTCCCGCACGCCACGGTCGCCCTGCTCGACCTGCGCGGTCAGGTCATCGCCCAGCACCGCACGCCGCACGACGGGCGGGATCCGGCAAGCGTGCTGGCATCCCTGGCCGAGCGGATCCGGACGCTGCGGGAGAAGCGCGGGAAGCGCCGGATCCTGGGGGTCGGGGTGGCGACCGGCGGCTGGGTCGACGCGGTCACCGGCACGGTGGTCGAACACCCGGCCCTGGGCTGGCGCGACGTGCCGGTGGGCGCGACGCTGACGGCCGAGACAGGCCTTCCCGTACGGGTCGACAGCAACTCCCGCGCCCTGCTGCGTGCCGAGCAACTCTTCGGTGCGGTCGCCGGACGGGCCCGCCAGAGCGCCGTGCACCTGTTCGTCGGCAACGTGGTCGACGTGGCCTTCGCGACCGGTGGCGTGGTGCATCAGGGCCCCCGTTCGGCCGCCGGCGCCGTGGCTCACCTGAGCGTCGAGGGCTGCGCCGAGCGCTGCTCCTGCGGCCGGACCGGTTGCCTGCAAGCGGCAGTCTCCGAGCAGACGCTGGTGTGCCGGGGCGGGGCGACCGACCTGCTGTCCATGGTGGCCGCGGCCCAGAACGGCGACGCCCGCGCCCTGGCCCTGTTCGAGGAGCGGGCCCGCCTGGTCGGGCGGGCCGCCGCGCTGCTGCTCGACCTGTTCGACCCCGAGGTGCTGGTGGTGGCCGAGGCGGGCGCGAACCGCATCCCGGCCTGTCTCGAGGTGCTGCGGGCCGAGGTCGCGGCCTGGTCGACCGCGGGCGCCGACGTGCCCGAAGTGGTCCGGGCGACCAGCTTCCCGGCCACTGTCCTGGCCGTCGCCGGTGGGGCGGTCGCGCTCGATCAGGTCTACGCGCGGCCGCTGAGTTAATTCAGTCCGGCGTTTAGTTGCCTTCTTCTCCTAGCTGCATAGTATGAATTGAAGCGCGCGCCCCCCGACTTCCGCCTGAACGGAGCCCCCTTGTGAGGAGACTGTCATTCCTGCTGACCGCGGTGCTGTTGGCCGGGTGCGCGAGCGACGACGGCGGCGCCACCCTGGAGCTGACGGCCGCCCTGCCCGAGAAGGTTCCCAGCGGCACCGAGATCCGGATCGGCGACCCGGCGATCCAGGCCGTCCTCGGCGCCTCGGGCCTGGACAAGGAGCTGAGCGAGGCCGGGGTCGAGGTCGAGTGGGCCAACATCAGCGGCGGCCCGCAGAGCATCCAGGCCTTCCGCGCCGACAAACTCGACTGCAGCGCCGTCGCCGACATCCCGTCGCTGTTCGCCGCGTGGACCGGCACCTCGACCAGGATCGTGTTCCAGTCGGTCACCGTCGACCCGCTGACCCATCCCATCTATCAGCTCGGGGTCGCGCCCGGCGTCGCCGTGACGTCCCTGGCCGACCTGCGCGGCAAGAAGATCGCCTACAGCGCCGGCCAGGCCCAGGGCGCGCTTGTGCTGCGGGTGCTGCAGAAGGCCGGCCTGAGCCAGAAGGACGTGACACTGGTCGAGCTGACCAGCACCGGTGATTCGTACGTGACCGCTCTGGGCAGCAAGGCCGTCGACGTGGCCCCGATCGGGGCGGCCAACGCGAAGATCTACAAGGCGAAATACCCGGGCGCGACCGCGATCCTCACCGGCATCCGCGACGACGCGTCCACCCTCTACTGCCTCACCTCCTCGGTGCAGGACGCGGAGAAGGCGGCGGCGCTGAAGGTCTACGTCGGGCTGCGGGCGCGGGCGCTGCTCTGGCAGAACGAGAACCCCGACGGGTATTCGAAGGCGTATCTGCAGAAGGTGCAGGGGCTCGGGCCCGAGGACGCCAAGGATGTCATCGCCAGCGACGGCGTCAAGGGCATCCCGGCCACGTGGGACAACGCCATCGCCCGCCTCCAGGCCACCGCCGACCTGCTCGCCACCGAGCAGAAGCAGGAAAAGCTCGACGTGAGCACGCTGGTCGACCGGCGCTTCGAGAAGGTCGAGGCCGACGCCGTCGGCTCGCAGGTGGTCAGCGGTGATGCCGCATGACCGTCATCGAGGCCCCGGCCCCGGCCTTCGAGGGCGACGAACGGGTCGTACGCCGCCGGCTCGGCCCGGGCCGCCGCTTCCGGGGCGCCTTCTGGATCGGCCCGGCGGTTGTGCTGGCGCTCTGGTCAGCCGGCTCGGCCACCGGTCTCATCAAGCCGGCCATCCTGACCGCGCCGTGGGACGTGGTCATCGCCTTCCAGGACCAGTGGGTCAACCACGACCTGCTCGGCAACGTCCTGTCGTCGCTGGCCCGGGCCGCCTCCGGGCTGGCCTTCGGGGTGGTCGCAGGCGGCGTGCTGGCTGTGGTCTCGGGGCTCTCCCGGGCCGGCGAATCGCTGATCGACGGGCCCATCCAGATCAAGCGGTCGGTGCCCACGCTCGCGCTGATACCGCTGTTCATCGCCTGGTTCGGCATCGGCCAGGAGATGAAGATCGTGACCATCGCCCTGATCAGCCTGGTCCCGATCTATGTGCACACGCACAACGGGCTGCGCGGCATCGACGGCAGGTACGCCGAACTGGCCGAGACCATCGGCATCGGGCGCGGCGAGTTCGTCCGGCACATCGTGCTGCCCGGCGCCCTGCCCGGGTTCCTGCTCGGCATGCGGTTCGCGGTCACCTCGTCGCTGCTCGGGCTGGTCGTGGTCGAGCAGTACAACGCCACCGCCGGCATCGGTCACATGATCACGCTGGCCGAGCAGTACGGCCAGACCGACGTCATCGTGGTCGGCCTCGTCATCTACGGCGTCTTCGGCTACTGCGCCGACACCGCCGTCCGCCTCACCGCCAGGAGGGTGCTCGCATGGCGACAGACACTCGAGGGCTGACCACCACCCCGGCCGTACGGGTCCGCAACCTCCACCGCAGCTTCAACGACAACGGCGGCGTGCTCAACGGGCTCGACCTGGACATCGCGGCGGGCGAGTTCGTGGCGCTGATCGGGCGCTCCGGCACGGGCAAGAGCACCCTGCTGCGGGCCCTGGCCGGGCTGGACCGGGACGTCGCCGGTCGCGGGCGCATCACCGTCCCGCCATCGGTGTCGGTCGTCTTCCAGGATTCGCGGCTGCTGCCGTGGAAACGGGTGCTCGACAATGTCACCTTCGGTCTGCGCGGCCACGGTTCCGGCGAGCGGGGACGGCAGGCGCTGGCCGAGGTCGGCCTGGCCGGGCGGGAACGGGCCTGGCCGTTCGAACTGTCCGGAGGCGAGCAGCAGCGTGTCTCGCTCGCGCGTTCCCTCGTACGGGAACCGCAGTTGTTGCTGGCCGACGAGCCGTTCGGGGCGCTGGACGCCCTCACCCGCATCCGCATGCATGCGTTGCTGCGCCAGCTCTGTGCCGCCCACCGGCCCGCGGTCCTGCTGGTCACCCACGACGTCGACGAGGCCGTCGTGCTGGCCGACCGGGTCATCGTGCTCGACGGCGGCGTGGTGCGGGCCGACGTGCCCGTCGACCTCGGGACCCGCTCGCGGGACGACCTGCGCGCATATCTGCTCGACGAACTGGGAGTCGAAGGGGAGGGCCGATGAGCCGCCGACTGCATTTCAACCTGTTCCTGCACGACACCGGCCACCACGAGGCGTCGTGGCGGCTGCCCGGCTCCGACCCGTACGCCAATCTCTCGCTCGCCGCCCACCAGCATCTGGCCCGCGTGGCCGAGGACGCGAAGTTCGACTCGGTGTTCCTGGCCGACAGCCCGGTGCTCTGGAGCGATCCCGGTCGCCGCCCGGCCGGCAAGCTGGAACCGACGCTGCTGCTGGCCGCGCTGGCCGTCAGCACCAGCCGGATCGGGCTGATCGCGACCGCGTCCACGTCCTACAACGAGCCCTACAACCTGGCCCGCCGGTTCGCTTCGCTCGACCACCTCTCCGGCGGCCGGGCCGGCTGGAACATCGTCACCACCGCCGGTGACGCCGCTGCCCGCAACTTCGGCCTGGCCGACCAGCCGTTGCACCGCGCGCGGTACGAGCGGGCCGACGAGTTCCTCGACGTCTCCACCAAGTTGTGGGACAGCTGGGCCGACGACGCCACGATCGCCGACAAGCAGGCCGGCGTGCACGCCCTCCGCGACCGGGTCCACGAGATCGGCCATGAGGGTGACTTCTTCCGGGTCGAGGGCGCGCTGAACGTGCCGCGCTCGCCGCAGGCCTACCCCCTGCTGGTGCAGGCCGGGTCGTCCGAGGACGGCAAGGATTTCGCCGCCCGCTGGGCCGAAGCCGTCTTCACCGCGCAGCCCACCCTGGCCGAGAGCCAGGCCTTCTACGCCGACCTCAAACGCCGGGTCGCCGCGGCCGGCCGCGACCCCGGCCACGTCGTCATCCTGCCCGGCATCGTGCCGGTCATCGGCGCCACCGAGGCCGAGGCGCGCGAGCTCGACGCCGAACTCGACCGGCTGATCGCGCCGCGGTACGCCATCGGGACGCTCGCGCACACGCTGCGCGTCGACCCTTCGGTGCTGCACCTGGACGAGCCGCTGCCCGACGATCTGCCGGGTGAGGACGAGATCGAGGGCGCGAAGAGCCGCCGCACCCTCATCGTGGACTGGGCCCGCCGCGAGAACCTGACCGTGCGCCAGCTCATCGGCAAACTGGGCGGTGGTCGCGGGCACCGAACCTTCACCGGCACCCCGGTCCAGGTCGCCGACACCATCCAGCACTACTTCGACAACGGCGCCGCCGACGGGTTCAACATCATGCCGGCCGTGCTGCCCTCCGGGATCGAGGCCTTCGCCACCGAGGTTGTTCCCATTCTTCAGGAGCGCGGGCTTTTCCGTACGGAATACGAAGGCTCGACACTGCGCGAGCACTACGGGCTGCCCCGCCCGGCCAACCGCTTCGCCCTGCAGGGAGTCGCCCGATGAGTCCCACGTTCCTCTGGTACATCCCCAACACCGTCGAGCCCGGGCACCGCGGGGACGACGCCGTCGCCGGCTACGGAACCCTGGAACACAGCGTCGATCTGGCCCGCACGGCCGAGGAGCACGGCTGGTCGGGGGCGTTGATCGGCACCGGCTGGGGGCGGCCCGACACGTTCACGGTGGCGACGGCGATCGCGGCCCGGACGACCACGTTCCGCCCGCTGGCCGCGATCCGGCCCGGCTACTGGCAACCGGCGCACTTCGCGAGCGCGGCCGCCACGCTCGACCACCTCAGCGGTGGGCGGCTGCTCGTCAACATCGTGAGCGGGCGGGACAACCTGGCCGCGTACGGGGATGTCGAAGGGGACCCGGCGCAGCGCTATGCCCGTACGAAGGAATTCATGCACCTGGTTCGCCGGCTGTGGACCGAGGAGAACGTGACGTACGCCGGGGAGCACTTCCGGGTCGCCGGGTCCACTGTGGTGCCCCGGCCGTTCGGCGGCGGGCCCAGGCTGTACTTCGGCGGCGCTTCGGCGGCGGCGGAACATGTTGCGGCGACCGAGGCGGACGTGCAGCTGTTCTGGGGTGAGCCGTTGGCGGGCATCGCCGAGCGGATCGACCGGCTGCGGGCCCTCTCCGCCGACCGGGAGCTGCCGCCGCTCGAGTTCGGGTTGCGGATCACCACGCTCGTACGGGATACGACCGAGCAGGCCTGGCGCGACGCGGAAGCGAGAGTGGCCGCCATGGCCTCGGCGTCCGGCCCCGGCGACCTTCTGCGCGACCGGCACGGGCCCGCGGTCGGCCAGCAGCGCCTGCTCGACCTCGCCGAGCGGGGCGACGTGCTGGACAGCTGCCTCTACACGGCCCCCGGCCGCCACGGGGGCGGTGGCGCGGGCACGACATGGCTGGTCGGCACGCCGGACGAGGTGAGCGACGCCCTGCGCCGGTACGCGGACCTGGGCGTCACCCACTTCGTGCTGTCGGACACGCCGTACCGGACGGAGACCGCCCGCGTGGGTGACGCCCTGATCCCGCGTCTGCGCGACGCCGTCGTCAGCGCGCGTTCGTGACGGTCAGCGTGGGGATCTCGTCGACATCGGTCAGGAGGGCGCGATGCCCGACGCCGTCGTGGAACGAGAGCCACCGCACGTGCCAGACGCCGGCCGGTGAGGACGCCTCGATCGTGCCGCTGAACTCCCAGACACCGTCGGTGGCGGTGCCGGAGACGAGGCGCGTGCTCGACATGTAGGCGCTGGAACCGTGATCGCCGACCGGGGCCAGTGCGAGCGTCCAGTCGTTCGGGGTGGTGACGCCGGAACGGTCGTCGGTGATGCGCAGGAGCAGCCGTACGGTCCGGTCGGCGCCGTTGTCGACCGTCCGCGATGTCATCCAGCGGGCGCCGGCGAGGTCGGCCACCGGGTCGGCCTCGTCCGCGACGCCGGTGACGGTGAGCGCCATGTCCGTGGCCGACGCCGACGACTCGCGGCCGGCCCGGTCGACCAGCTCGATCGAGTTGACCATCCACTCGCCCGGGACCGCGTTGGCGGGCATCACGCCCGAGAACTCCCAGATGCCGTCGGTCGCCGTACCCGAGACCAGCCGGGACCCTCTCACGTAGACAGCCGGACCGCCGTTGTTGTTGGACAGGATGACGTAGCCCGAGGCGACGCCGGACCGGTCGTCGGTCACCCGCATCCGGAGCCGGACCGGGCGGGGCGCGCTGTTGTCGAGCGTGGCCGGCGTGACCCACCGCAGGGAGGAGCGGTCGAGCACCGGTCCCGCCTGGTCGGAATCCCCGGTCACGGTGAACGAGGGCAGCTTGGTGAGATCGGCCGGCGAGCTCAGCCGGTTGACCCGGTCCTCGGCCACACCACCGATCGCCCGGTACTCACCGGCCGGCAGGAAGGCGGGCACCACCGCGCGGAAGTCGTGGACGCCGTCGTTGCCGGTGCCGGAGAGCAGGCCCTGGCTGGTGAACCGGACGGTGACCGAGCCGTTGCTGTAGTTCAGCAGGGCGTACCGGATCCCGGCCCGGTCGTCGGTGACGCGCATCCGCAGGTGCAGGATCCGCTGGGCGGAGTTGTCGACGGTGGCCGGGCTGTCCCAGCTCGCCGTGCCGGTGTGCAGAACCGGCGCCTGAAGGTCGGAGCAGGAAGTGGCCGGGGAGGTGTCGGCCGCGTCGCGCAGGCAGCTGTTGATGCCCGGGCCGCCCTCGAGATAGTCGGCCCCGGCGCCACCGGAGATCCGGTCGTCGCCGGCGCCACCGTTGATGGTGTCGTTCCCGGTGCCGCCGTCGATGACGTCGTTACCGCCGAGGCCGTCGATGGTGTCGTTGCCACCGAGACCGCAGATGACGTCGTTGCCGGAGGTTCCGCGGAGCCGGTCTTTCCCGGCCGTGCCGACCACCGTGCAGGCCCGGCGCACGCCACCGGCGGTCGTGCTCGCCGAGGCGGCCTCGGCTGGGACCGGCCCGGTCATCGCCACTGCCAGCCCACCAACCATCACCGGCATCAGATAGCGCAGCCGCACCCGGTTCCCCTTTCCCCGCCTCATCGGTCGGCCGCACAGTCGGCATCCGGGACGGCGAGTTGAGGTCCGGACCGGGCGGGTCGAGGATGTCCGCGTGAACGACGATCGATCGGTGGCCGTGACCCGGCTGTGGGACGCCCATCTCGGCACGCCCTTCCCCGGCCGGTTGAGGTCGGTCGACGTCGCGGGCGTCACGATGGTGCTGCTCGACGCCGATGTGGCGGGCTGTGTCACCACCTGGCTGGACAACGGCGGCACCCTCGACGAGCGGCGGTGGGACACCCTCGCGACCTGCGAGCTTCACCTGGAACGGGTGCTGCCGGAGCTGTCCGGGGCGGAAGCCGCCTACTTCCAGCGTCTGCACGACATGGCGGTGCTGGTGCTGGAGTCGCCGCCTACGGCTTGAAGTAGTCCGCCATCATGTCGCTGACCCATCCCGGCTGCGTCACGCCTGTCGGGACGAACTCGGCCATGGCCGGCTTCAGGTCGATGACCGGGGTGCCGGAGATCGCGTCGAGCCCCACCACGGTCAGTTCGCGCCCCCGGACCGACTCGATCGCGCAGCAGGTCACCCCGATACGGTTCGGCCGTCGCGGGCCGCGTCCGGCGAAGATGCCGACGGGCGGAAGGTCGGCGCGGCCGCGATACGGGCGTGGTTCGCGGTAGTCGCCGTCATCGGTGAACCGGTCGAAGACGAACAGGACCTCCACGTGCGAGAAGCCCTCCAGCCCCTGCAGGCACGCCTCACCGAAGCGCTCGTCCACGGTGATCGTGCTGCGGACCGCACCCCAGTTGTCGGTGTTCTGAACATCCGTACGCTCGTTCCGGACCGTACCGATCGGGGTGATCTCGAAGCTGGGCATGCCCGGCAGGCTAGCGCGCCGGGGTCAGCAAGCGGTGCCCGGCGCTCGTGGGGAGTCGCGCTGGTGAGCCTGGCCCTGACCGCCGCCGCCATCGTCGCCGCGGCCCGGCAGACCTCGTACGCCGACCACATCGACCACCAGTACCGCGCTGGCCGCGGACTACCGGGCGGGCCGCCTGGACGGCGACCTGACACTGCTGCCCGACGCGCGCTCCCCGGCTGGTGGTGGGTGACCTGGACCGACGTGATGAGCATGACATGTCATCTATCGCCTCCAGGGGCTATGCATGACATGTCACGCAATTGAGCGTCAGGAGAAGGACATGGGACAGCTGGATGGCAAGACGGCTCTGGTCACCGGTGGCACCAGCGGGATCGGGCTGGCGTCGGCCCGGCGGCTGGCGGCTGAGGGGGCGACGGTCTTCGTGACCGGGCGCGACCAGGGCAAACTCGACGAGGCGGCCGCCGCCGGCCTGGTGGCGATCCGCAGCGACGTCAGCGACCCGGCCGACCTCGACCGGGTGTTCGCCACCATCGCGGAGCGCGGCCGCGGGCTCGACGTGCTGTTCGCCAACGCCGGCGGCGGTGAGTTCGCGACGCTCGGCGACACCACCTGGGAGCACTACGAGCAGACGTTCCACCGCAACGTGGGCGGCACGGTCTTCACCGTGCAGAAGGCGCTGCCCCTGCTCAACCCGGGAGCGTCGATCGTGCTGACCGGCTCGACCGCGGCCGACGGCAGCAGCTCGGCGTTCGGCATGTACGCGGCGACCAAGGCCGCGATCCGGTCGCTCGGCCGCACCTGGGCGGCGGAACTCGTCGGCCGGGGCATCCGGGTCAACACGATCGTGCCGGGGCCGGTCGAGACGCCGGGACTGGCCGGGCTCGCGCCCGACGCCTCGCAGGTCGACACCCTCTTCAAGGGCCTGATCGCGAGCGTGCCGATGGACCGGCTGGGCCGCCCCGACGAGATCGCCGACGCGGTGCTGTTCCTCGCGTCCGGCCAGTCGAGCTTCATGACCGGCGCCGCCCTCTACGTCGACGGCGGCGCGAACCAGGTCTGACCGCCGGTAAAAGCGACCAGGTCTGACCGCGTACAAAGCGACCAGGTCTGACCGCGTACAAAGCGAACCAGGTCTGACCGCCTATAAATGACGGGTGACCGATAGCCCGTGGCTGGACGACGACCAGAGCCGGGTCTGGCTCGCCTGGATCCGTCTGCAACTGCGCATGACGTACGAGATCAATCGTCAGTTGCAGGCGGACAGCGGGCTCTCGATGGCCGACTACGACGTGCTGACCGGGTTGAGCCAGATCCCCGGGAACCGGTTGCCGATCAGCGCGCTCGCCAACCACCTGGGCTGGGAGCGCAGCCGGGTGTCGCACCACGCGAAGCGGATGGCGACCCGCGGGCTGGTCGTGATGGCGCCGGCCGAGGCCGACCGGCGGGTGACCGAGGTGGCGCTCACCGACGACGGCTGGGGTGTGCTGCGCCAGGCCGCGCCGGGGCACGCGGCGCTGGTCAAGGAGCTGTTCTTCGGTGACCTGCCGAGCGCCGACCTGCCCGGGCTGGCCGGGTCGCTGGAGCGGATCTACGCCGGCGTCCTGAGGAACGGCACGCTGCCCCCGCCCCCGATCAACACCTGAGCTCGCCGCGTCGATCATCAGCGGCGAAGGACAGCGGGCTCAACCCAGCAGCGCCGACGAGAGCACGTCGTCGCGGGGCGGGGTGTCGTCCTCCGGCGGCAGGGTGGCGCTCAGCATCACCGTGCGGGCGGGCTGGCCGGGGGAGCGCAGGCGGTCGAGCAGCAGCTTGCCCGCGGCCTGCCCCAGCTCGTACGCGGGCTGGTGGATGACGGAGATGGCCGGGGTGAGCAGGCCCGTCCAGGGCGCGTCGTCGAAGACCACGATCTCGACGTCGAGGCTGGGCCGCAGGCCGCGTTCGCGCAGCACCTGCAGGACACCGACCGCCATCATGCTGTTGGCGACCAGGATGGCCTCGACCGGAGCGGCGCCGGCCCGGCCCAGCAGCTCGTCGGCCGCCTGGCGCCCGCCCTGCTCGTTGAACGCTGCGTAGTGGATCAGCTGTTCGTCGATCGGGAGACCGGCCTCGAGCAGGGCCTCCCGATAACCCAGCACCCGCTCACTCGCTGTGAACACGCGCCGGGGGCCGGTGATGCAGGCGATCTGCCGGCGGCCCCGGGCGATCATGCGGTCGACCGCCGAGCGGGCGGCCCGGCGGGAGTCGATCAGCACGGTGTCGACGGCCAGGTCGGGGCGCAGCGGACGGTCCATCGTGATCACCGGCAGGCCGCGGGCCAGCAGCTGGTCGACCGGGCTGGTGGCCGAGGTGGGAGTGATCAGCACGCCCGACACGCGGTACTGCTCGGCGCTGTTGAGGTAGGCCGCTTCCTTTTCCGGCTGCTCATCGGTGTTGCAGAGCACCAGCGAATAGCCCGCGGACTGTGCGACGTCTTCCACGCCCCGGGTGACCTGGGTGAGGAACGGGTTCTCGATGTCCGCGATGATCAGCGCCCAGGTCGCCGACGTCTGCTGCCGCAGCGAGCGGGCCAGGGTGTTGGGCACGTAGCCGAGTTGCTTGGCCGCCTCGCGGACGCGCTCGGCCGTCGCCGGGCGGACCGCCGGGTCGGAGGTGAAGACCCGGGAAACCGTCGCCGTCGATACCTCGGCGAGTCGCGCCACATCACGGATCGTGGTCAAGGTGGGCCTTTCCGGGGGCGAGGGAGTGCCACAGATTACCTGCTTCACAGGATCGGCCGTGACCCCGAGTGAAGGCGAATGTAAACGATCCCATGGAATGAGGGCAAGACGTTTCAGGTCTGTCACCACGCGATGACCATCAAACACAGATAGCCAGGTGAAGAGCTCTTGTGTGAGTGATGAGGTTCATGTAATCGTCTACATCCACCGGGCCTAAGCGGCCTCCACCCCCGTGGAAGGACCCTTCGTGAAACGGCACAAGACATTCATGGCGGTTGCCGCGGCGACCGCGCTCAGCATCACTTTGGCCGGGTGCGCCGGCGGCGCCAGCAAGGACGAGAGCTCCGGCGGCGAAAGCGGAACCTCGGGCACGCTGACCTTCCGGTCCTGGAGCCCGATCGAACAGACGACGAAGCAGATGGTCGACACCTTCACCGCGGCCAACCCGGGTTCGAAGATCGACTCGACCATCTTCAACTACCCCGAATACCTGGTCGACCTGCAGACCCGCGCCTCGTCGAACACGATGCCGGACATCATCGGCCTGCAGCCGGGCGCGCTCACCCAGCAGTACCGCACCAACCTCATGCCGCTGCAGGACTGCGCGTCCAAGACCTGGGGCGCCGACTGGCAGAGCAAGTTCTACCCGATCGGTATCGACCAGGCCCGCCTCGGCAACCCCGACGGCGACGAGAACTTCTACTCGCTCCCGCTGCTCGTGCAGACGGTCAACCTCTGGGCCAACACCAAGATCTTCGAGGAGAAGAACGCCCAGATCCCCAAGACCTGGGACGAGCTCAAGTCGACGGTCGACCAGCTCAAGGGCGGCGAGTACGCGCCGTTCATGCTCCCGGCCAAGGACAGCTGGCTGCGCAACGTCGTGTTCCTGCAGATCGCCAACAACATCGCCCCCGGCCTGCCGTACGAGGCCGAGGACGGCACCAAGTCGTGGGCCGACCCCAAGCTGGTCGAGGCGTTCTCCTACTGGCAGAAGCTGTTCACCGAGAAGATCGCCCAGGACGGCGCGATCGGCCTGGACGCCTACCCCAGCGGCGCCAACCAGTTCGAGGCCGGTAACGCGGCGATGATCCCGCTCGGCGCCTGGTGGATCCAGCAGTCCGACCCGAGCAAGACCGGCCTGCCCCCGCTGTCCGAGGGCATGAGCGGCTACCAGCCCTTCCTGTTCCCGACCATCCCGGGCGGCGCGGCCGAGTCGCAGTTCGTCGGCGGCATCGACGTGGCCCTGGGCATCAGCAAGAACACCAAGAACCCGGACCTGGCCTGCAAGGCGCTGACCGACTTCATCGCCGGCGCCGGCGCGCAGAAGCTGATCAACACGTTCAACGACCTGCCCGCCGTGACCGGTCTCAACCCGGAGAAGTTCACCAGCGACAAGCAGAAGCAGATCTGGGACACCTTCACCACCGACTGGATGCCGAAGGTGAAGTACTCCCGCTACCTGAAGAGCCCGGAGATGGACACCGCCCTCGGGGACGCGCTGTCGGCCGTCGCGACCGGACAGCTGACGCCGCAGGCTGCCGCCGAGAAGGTGCAGGCCGCGCAGCAGAAGGTGAAGTGAGCGGCGCGAGCCGCCCTACCTCCGCGGGCGGGAGCACCCCTCCCGCCCGCGGGCCACGGAGCTGAGCATCATGACCTCTGCAACCCTCGCCCGGCCGAAACCGCGCCGGGACTGGCTTCCCGGCACGCTGTTCCTGCTGCCGACGTTCGCGTTGTTCGCGCTCTTCGTCGTCTACCCGATCGTCTACAACGTCCAGGCCAGCACGCTCGACTGGGACGGCGTCAACGTCGGCGAGTTCGTCGGGCTCGGCAACTACACCGAACTGCTCAAAGACCCGATTTTCGTCACCACGCTGAAGAACTCCGGCTGGTGGATCCTGCTGACCATCGTGCCGCAGGCGCTGATCGGCTTCTTCCTGGCGCTGCTGCTCAACGAGAAGATCCGCGGCCGTTCGATCTACCGGGCCATCTTCTTCGTCCCCGCCGTGCTCTCGCCGGTCGTGGTCGGCATCGTCTGGCAGCGGATGCTCGACCCGTTCAACGGTGTCTTCGCCAAGATCGGCCGGGCCACCGGGCTGGAGTTCCTGACCAAGGGCTACCTGGCCGACCCCAAGACCGCCATCTTCGCGGCCATCGTGGTCAACGTCTGGATGTGGACCGGCTTCTCGATGCTGTTCTACCTGGCCGGCCTGCAGCTCATCGACGACAGCGTGCTCCAGGCGGCGAAGATCGACGGCGCGAGCACCTGGAAGACGGTCACCGCCATCATCTGGCCGCTGCTCAAGTCGACCCACCTGTCGCTGCTGCTGCTCGGCATCATCGGTTCGCTGAAGACCTTCGAGCTGGTCTACGTGCTCACCGAGGGCGGGCCCAACCACGCCTCCGAGATGCTGCCGACCTACACCTTCAAGCAGGCGTTCCAGCTGCAGAGCGTCGGCTACGCGTCCACCATCAGCGTGGTGCTGCTGGTCATCGCGGTGGTCAGCTCGCTGTCGATGGTGCGCGCGTTCGGCTCGGGCTTCCTCACCGGAGATGACAAGAAATGACCATCACCGACCAGCCCCAGACCAAGCCGGCCCCCACGGCGACAACCGATTTGCCCGTACGGGGGAAGAAGCGCCGCCCCCACTGGGCGCACCTGATCCTGACCCCGATGGCGGTGCTCTGGCTCATCCCGATCGTCATGGTGCTCGGGTTGTCGCTGCTGCCCACCTCGAACCCGTCGACCACGGCGTACGGGCTCTTCCCGGCCGAACCCTCGTTCGGCAACTACATCGAGATCTGGACCAACAACCCGATCCTGCGGAATCTGATCAACAGCGCGCTCATCACCGTGCCGTCGGTGCTGCTGGTGATGCTGTTCGGCTCGATGACCGCGTTCGCCCTGGCCCGGTTGCGGGTGCCGCTCAAGGCGGTCATCTTCGGGGCCCTGACCCTGGCCCTGATCCTGCCCATGTCGAGCATCGTGGTCTCGGTCTTCAAGATCCTGCAGAGCATGGGCCTCTACAACAACCTGCTCGGCCTGGTGCTGGTCTACACGGCACTCGGCCTGCCGTTCGCGGTCATCATCATCCGTACGTCGTTCCTGGCCGTGCCCGAGGAGATGTACGAGGCGGCCGTGCTCGACGGCGCCAACAAGTTCAGCGTCTACTGGAAGATCTATCTGCCGCTGAGCAAGCCGGCCCTCGCGGTCGTGGCCGTGTGGCAGTCCATGTCGAGCTGGAACGACTTCCTGCTCCCGCTGGTCACGTTGCAGGACAACGAGCTCAAGCCGCTGACGCTGATCCCGCTGGCCTACCGCGGGGTGTTCCTGAGCCAGCCCGGCGCGCTGTTCGCGATCCTGGTGCTCATCTCGATCCCGATCGTGGTGGTCTTCCTGGCCGTGCAGCGGCACCTGGTCAACGGCCTGTCCGGAGCGATCAAATGAGCCTGCTCGGCCTCGACCTCGGCACCAGCGGCGTGCGCGCCGTGGCGGTCGACCACGCCGGCCGCGAGCTGGCCGGGGCGGCGCGGTCAACGACGCTCGCCCGCCCCGGTCCCGGCCTGGTCGAGACCGACACCGAAGAGGTCCTGGCCGCGTCGATCGCGGTGCTGGCCGAGGTGGCCGCGCACCCGGCCGTGCGGGCCGACCCGCCCGAGGCGCTCTCGTTCAGCGTGCAGGGTGAGGCGGTCGTGCCGGTCGGCGCCGACGGGGTCGCCCGGGCGCCGGCCCCGGTCAGCATGGACCGCCGCGGTGCCGCCCTCGCCGCCCGGGTCGCGGCCGAGCTGGGCGAGGACACGATTCAGCGGATCACCGGGCAACCGGCGCACCCGATGTTCTCGGTCTACAAGGTCGCCGGCTGGACGGGCGCGACGGGCCTGCGCTGTCTCGGCGACTACGTTGCGGCCCGGCTCGGGGCCCGGCCCGCCATCGACACCAGCATGGCTGCCCGCACCGGCACGTACGACGTGGACGCCGGTGCCTGGTCGGCCGCGATCCTCGGGGCCACCGGCGTCGACGAGCGGCTGCTGCCCGAAGTGGTCGCTCCCGGCACGGTCGTCGGCAAGCTGACGACCGCGATCGACGGTCTTGTGGCCGGGCTGCCGCTGGTGGCCGGCGCGCACGACCAGGCGGCGGCCTACCTCGGCGGCGGAGGGCGGACCGGGGAACGAAGCGTGGTCAGCTTCGGCTCCAGCGACTGCCTCACCGTGGGCACCACGGCCCGGCCCCGCGCGCTGGTGGGGACGGGCCTGGCGACGTACGCGATGGGTTCGAGCGGCTGGCTCACGCTGGCCGGCACCGCGGCCGGTGGGTGGGCGCTCGACTGGTTCGCCCGGCTGACCGGCGGTGACCCGGACGAACTGTTCGAGCAGGCCGCGTCCGAGCCGCCGCGCGTGCTCGTGCTCCCGTACTTCGCCGGGTCGGGCACCCTCGACAACGACCCCCTCGCTCGCGGGGCCGTGGTCGGGCTCGACCTGAACACCAGCCGCGAGGATCTGGCCCGCGCGTTCCTCGAGTCGTTCGGCTTCGAGATCCGCAAGATCGTGGCGGCGCTGGGCGAGCGGGACATCGACCCCGGGGCCGTGCACGCGGTGGGCGGCGGGGCACGCAGTTCGCGCTCGCTGGGCATTCGCGCGTCGGCTGCCGGTCGGCCCCTTACGCCCGTACGGGGAAATGCCTCGGCTCGTGGTGCGGCGCTGCTCGCGGGAGTGGGCCTCGGGCTGTACCCGTCGATCGACGCTCTGCCCGCACCCGACGCCGGTCCGGCGCTGACCCCCGACCCCGCGACCACCGACTGGTACGCCGCACAGGCGCGGCGCTTCCGTGACCTCTATCCGACCCTGATCCCGCACGACCGCAGCTACCCGGAAACGCCGGACCTGCCGGAAACAAAGGAGCAACCGTGACCGACCTCGACCTCCAGGCCGTCAAGCAGAGCGTGCTGGACTACTGCCTGCTGTCGATGCAGTACGGCCTCAACTTCAACACCCAGGGCAACATCAGCGTACGGCTCGGCGAGAACCGCTTCCTCATCACGCCGACCGACCTGGAGTACGACCGGATGACCGCCGACGACATGGTCGTGGTCGACGCCGACGCCAACGTCCTCGGCGGCCCGCACCAGCCGTCCTCCGAGGTCACCGTCCACCTGGCCGTCTATCGCCGCCGCCCCGACGTGAACGCGATCGTGCACACCGAACCGGTCTTCGCCAACGTGTTCGGCGTCGCCGGCGAACCCATCACCGGCGCGCTGGTCAACATGGTCATCTACACCAAGGGTGACGTGCCGATCATGCCGTTCGCGCTGAGTAACCGCACCGAGTTCGGCGACGCCATGTGCGACGTGATGGGCGACCTCAACGCGGTCGTCTGGGCCAACCACGGGCTGCTGACCGTCGGCGACAACCTGCGCGACGCGTTCAAGACCACGGTCGCCGTCGAGAGCGCGGCCAAGGTGCTGGTGCACGCCCGCGCCCTGACCGACAAGCCGATCGTCCTGGACTACAAGTCCCTCGGCATCACCGGGTCGCTCTGATGGCCCTCGTCACCCTGCGCCAGGCGCTCGACCAGGCCCGCTCCGGCGGCTACGCGGTCGGCGCGTTCAACGTCAGCGACGTGCTGCAGGCCGAGGCCGTGCTCGACGCGGCGGCCGAGGCCGAATCGCCGGTCATCCTGGCCTCGCTGGCCGGCGTCACCGCGCACGCGAGCGACGAACGGTTCTGGGCCGGCCTGCACCGGCTCATCGACGGCTACCCGCAGCTGCCGATCGTGCTGCACCTCGACCACGGGCCCACGTACGAGACGTGCGTGCGGGCCATGGACAACGGGTTCAGCAGCGTGATGATCGACGGCAGCCTCAACCACGACGGCCGGCCCGCCACCTTCGACGAGAACGTGGCCGTCACCGCCAAGGTCGCTGCCGTGGCCCACCCGCGCGGCATCTCGGTCGAGGGCGAGCTCGGCACGATCGGCGGCTCCAAGACCGACGGATCCCGGGCGGCGATCGTGCTGGCCGACCCCGACCAGGCGCGCGAGTTCGTGGCCGCGACCGCCGTCGACGCGCTCGCGGTGGCCATCGGCACCTCGCACGGGGCGTACAAGTTCGACTCCCCGCCCGACGGCTCGGTGCTGCACATGGCCCTGATCGAGAAGATCGCGGCCCAGGTCCCCGAGACGCACCTGGTCATGCACGGCTCGTCGTCGTTGCCGGCCGAGCTGCGCGAGCAGAACAACCGCCACGGCGCGGGCCTGCCCGAGTCGTGGGGCGTGCCGGACGCCGAGAAGGTCCGCTCGATCGCCATGGGCGTCCGCAAGATCAACCAGGGGATGGACTCGCACCTGGCGTTCAGCGGGGCCGTCCGCGAATCGCTCGGCACCGACGGGCTCAACGTCGACCCCGCCCCCTATCTGCGCGCCGGTCGCGAGGCGATGCAGCGCATGGTCGCGGCCCGGATGCGGCTGTTCGGTTCGGCCGGTCAGGCCGGCTACATCGGGGGGAGCCAGTCATGATCGATCACGTCTACCTCGTCGCCAACGGCGACCAGCGCCTGTCGGCGAACCGGCTCTGCTGGCCCGCCCAGCAACGGTTCGAGGCGCTGCTGGTGGCCGCGCTGGAGGCTCGCGGCGTCACCGTCACCCGGGCCCACCCAGCCGAGACGCCGGAGGGCCACGGCTTCATCGCGTCGCAGGCCCAGGGACTGACCGTGTTCGCCGGCATTCCGGCCGACGCGCCGGTCGTGATGGCCGAAGGCGTCTGGATGTTCTCGCAGCAGGTGCTGGGTGGCCTGCTGCGGCACCGCGGCCCGGTGCTGACCGTCGCCAACTGGGAGGGGGAGTGGCCCGGACTGGTCGGCCTGCTCAACCTCAACGCCTCGCTGGCCAAGGCGGGCC
This sequence comes from Paractinoplanes ovalisporus, assembly GCF_016834655.1. Classification (GTDB taxonomy): domain Bacteria; phylum Actinomycetota; class Actinomycetes; order Mycobacteriales; family Micromonosporaceae; genus Actinoplanes; species Actinoplanes ovalisporus. Next base: position 183,711 of record NZ_JAENHP010000015.1, on the reverse strand, counting down.
GCGCGTTCGAGACGGTGTGGAGCCGCACCTTCGACGACGACTGGTTCTCCGACCGGCTCGGCGAGTGGCTGCGCGACGGCATCATCCGGCACGACGTGTCGCACGTGAAGCCGTTCGACGGCTCCTCGGTCGGCGGCCGCGCCCGCGAGGTGGCCGGCGAGGTCGTGGCCGGCATCCGCGCCCGGGGCGTCATCATGGGCGTGCTCGACGAGGGCTGTATGGGCATGTACAACGGCATCATCCCCGACGAGCTGCTGTTCCCGCTGAGCGTCTTCAAGGAGCGGCTGTCGCAATCGGCCCTGTACGCCGAGACCCTGCTCGTCGCCGAGGAGGAGGCGGCGCGGTCGCTCGACTGGCTCACCGAACGCGGGATGACGTTCCACTTCGGCACTGATGCCGAGACCGAGCTGACCCGCGAGCAGGTGATCCTGCAATTGCGGATGTACGCGGCCATCGCGCGCATGGCCGACCGGTTCGGTGTCGACGTGATCGGCATCCAGTACCAGCTCGGCCTGGCCGACGTGCTGCCCGCCTCCGATCTCGCCGAGGGGCTGCTCAACAACGCCGAACGGCCGCCGGTGACCCGGGCCGACGGCAGTGTCATCCGCGACGGCGAGCCGATCACCCTGTTCAACGAGGCCGACGAGGGCTCCGGGCTGGACGCGCTGCTCACCACGAGGATCAGCCGGGCGCTCGGCCAGCCGGTGGAGACGACCCTGCACGACGTACGGTGGGGGGACGCCGACGCCAGCGGCACGGTCGACGACTTCGTGTGGGTCTTCGAGATCTCCGGTGCCGTCCCACCCTCGTTCAACGTCGGCGGCTATGCCGGCACCGATTCGAGGCGCCAGCCCCCGCTCTACTTCAAGATGGGCGGTGGCACCGTGCGTGGCGTCTCCCGCCCCGGCGAGCTGGTCTGGTCGCGCATCTGGGTCGAGGGCGGCGAACTGCACATGGACCTCGGCCGGGCCACCGTGGTCGAACTGCCGGCGGCCGAGACCGAACGCCGCTGGGCCGCGACCACGCCCGAGTGGCCGATCATGCACGCTGTGCTGCACGGGGTGAGCCGCGACCAGTTCATGGCCCGCCACAAGTCCAACCACATCCAGGTCAGCTACGCGCTGGACGCGGCCGCCGCCGACGAGGTGCTGGCGGCCAAGGCGCTCGCCGCGCAGCAGCTCGGCCTGAACGTCAACCTCTGCGGGATCCAGGAGGACTGAGTGGACGTGTTTCTCGGCGTCGACGTCGGCACCGCCAGCACCAAGGGCGTGGCCGTCTCGGCGGACGGCCGGGTCGTCGCCCGGGCCCAGGTCGCGCACGGCACCAGCAACCCGCGACCCGGCTGGTTCGAGCACGACGCGGAAACCGTCTGGTGGGCCGACTTCCGGCGCGTCATCGGAGAGCTCACCACCGAGACCCGGCACCGTCCGGCCGGGCTCGCGGTCAGCGGGATCGGCCCGTGCCTGCTGCCCGCCGACGAGGATGGCCGGCCCCTGCGGCCGGCCATCCTGTACGGCATCGACACCCGCGCGTCGGAAGAGATCGAGCTGCTCACCTCGCGGTGGGGTTCGGAGGCGATCGTCGAGCGCGGCTCGGTGCTGACCTCGCAGGCGATCGGGCCGAAGCTGCTGTGGCTGTCTTTGCGGGAGCCGTCGGTCTTCGCGGCCACCCGCAAGCTGTTCATGGCGAGCTCGTTCCTGGTGCACCGCCTGACCGGGGCGTACGTGCTCGACCACCACTCGGCCAGCCAGGTCAGCCCCCTGTATGACCAGCGGAGCGGCACCTGGGACGAGAAATGGTGGGACGAGATCGCGCCGTCGGTGCAGCGCCCGCCGCTGGCCTGGGCCAACGAAGTCGCCGGCCGGGTGACGCCGTCGGCGGCCGCGGCGACCGGGCTGCCTGTCGGGTTGCCGGTGACCGCGGGCACGATCGACGCCTGGGCCGAGGCCGAGAGCGTGGCCGTGCGCGACCCCGGCGACGTGATGCTGATGTACGGCAGCACGATGTTCCTGATCGCGATGGCCGACCGCCGGTTGACCAGTGCCCACCTGTGGCCCGCGGTCGGGGTGCGTCCCGCGGTCACCTGTCTGGCCGGCGGCATGGCCACGGCCGGCTCGGCCACGGCGTGGCTGTCCGACCTGACCGGCGCCGATTTCGCGTCCCTCACCACCGAGGCCGCCGACGTCCCCGCCGGCAGTGAGGGCCTGCTGATGCTGCCCTACCTGGCCGGCGAGCGGACGCCCATCTTCGACCCCCGGGCCCGGGGCGTGGTGGCCGGGCTGACCCTGGCCCACACCCGGGGCCACCTCTACCGGGCGGCGCTGGAGGGCGTGGCCTTCGGCGTACGGCACAACCTGGCCGCGATGACTTCGGCAGGCGTTCGGCCTGCCCGTGTTGTTCCCGTCGGCGGAGGCACCACCGGCGACCTGTGGACCCACATCGTCAGCGACGTGACCGGCCTGGAACAGGTGCTGCCCCGCGAGACGGTCGGCGCCGCCTACGGTGACGCGATGCTGGCCGCCGAGGCGGTCGGGGCGGCCACCGCGTCCGAGACCGCGGCCTGGAACCCACCCGTACGCCACATCAAGCCCGACCCGGCCGTGGCCGGCCTCTACGACGCTCGTTTCGACGACTACCTGGAGTTGTACCGCTCGACGGCCCCGCTGATCCACCGCCTCGGAGAGGATGCGACCGGGTAGGTCCTTCGGCCCTGCCGCTGCGGGTTCGGCTGCGGAACGCTCAAGGGGGAAGGACTGATCGCTCGGACCTGTTGCGGCACCGGGTCCCGCCGGACCCCACCGCCCATGCACGCCGCCTCCCGGACACGGATCCGGCCGAGCGGCCGGGAACGGTCACCGAGGTGATGTCGCCCGGCCACGGTGACGGGGGATTACGCCGACGAGTCCGCGCGGGCGGTCGTCACTGTCCTCGCCCGTACGGTGCCCGGTGTGGTTTCGGTCCGCACCGAGGTGCCGACGGCCTGACCGGTGGCCCGGCCGTCGGTTCCGGCTCAGTGGTCGCCGTGGGCCACGGCGACGGTGCAGGCGGCGTGGCGCAGCAGGTGCTGGCTGACCGAGCCGAGCACCATGCCGCGCACGGCGCCACGTCCCCGGGTGCCGACCACCAGCAGCTGAGCGTCCCTGCTCGCCTCGACCAGCGCGGCCGCCGGGTGCTCGACCACGGCCTCGGCGGTGATGGAAAGCTCCGGGTGCTTCCGCCGCCAGTCGGCGACGAGTTCGTCGAAGGGGCGGCGCTCCTGTCCGGTCACCGCGCGGGCGACCATCGGGCTCTCCTCCCAGATGCCGGTCACGGGGGGCCAGGCTCGGATCACGCGGAGCGCGACGTTGCGGGCGACGGCCTCCTCCACGGCGAACGCGAGGGCGAGCTGCGCCGGCGCGGAGTCGTCAACGCCGACCACCACCGGCGCGTCCGCGGCCGGGTCGCCCCGCACCACGACGACGGGGCACTTGGCGTGGGCGCTGACGGCCACGCTGACCGAGCCGAGCAGGCCGGTGACGGCGCTGTGTCCCCGGCAACCGAGCACGATCAGGCTCGAGTCGGCGGAGCGGCCGATGAGCTCGAGCGCGGCGCTGTTGTGAACAAAGGTGATGTGGGTGGGCACCGACGGGTGGGTCTGCTTGGCCAGGGCGACGGCCTCGTGCAGCGCGCCGCGGATGGCCCGGTCGGTCTCGCCGTCGGGCCAGACCGACGGCGCCGGAACCGTCGAGGTCGCCGGCAGCCAGGTCGGCCACTCGTAGGCGTACAGGAATTCCACCGGGGCGCCGGTGCGCAACGCTTCGTCCAAGGCCCATCGGGCGGCTGCCTTGGCGTCCGGGGAGCGGTCGTAGCCGACGGTGATTCTGCGGGCGGTCATGATGGCGTCTCCTCTCGGGAGGGTCGTGCCGGGCTGTTCCCGTCAGGCCGGGCGCGGCCGGACGACGTGGACGGGGCAGGCGGCGTGATGCAACAGCTGTAGGGTCGTGGAGCCGAGGAACGCGCCGGCGAGCAGTCCGTGGCCGCGGTGTCCGACGATGACCAGGCGGGCGTGCCGGGACGCTCGTTCGAGGGCGAACCCGGCGCTCTCGTGGGTCACCACGGTGGTGATCGGGACGTCCGGGTATTTGGCGGTCCAGGGGGCGAGCTGTTCCTCGAGCCGCTCACGCTCGGCGGCATCCTGCTCGGGGGTGTCCACCGTTGGCGGTGCCACGTCGGACAGCCACAGCGGGATGACCGGCAGGTAGCTGCGCACGATGGTCAGCGGGCAGTTCTGCTCGGTGGCCGCGGTGAAGGCGGTGTCCATGACCAGGTCGGCGGAGGGCGAGTCGTCCATCCCGACCGCGATCGGTCCACCGGCGGTGGCGGCGTGACCGCGGACCACGACGACGGGGCAGGCGGCGTGGGTGGCGACGCGCTGGCTGACCGAGCCGAGCAGCAGCCCGGCGAAGCCGCCGCGGCCGCGGCTGCCCAGCACCAGAAGTTCGGCTTCGCGCGCGGCTTCGAGCAGCCGAGGGGTGGCCTGCCCGATCAGGGTGCTGGTCTCGATGGTGACGTCCGGCGCGATCTCACGGGCCCGGTCCCAGGCCGCGGCCACGACCGCCTCGGCCAGTTTGCGGGCGACATCGACGTATTCGTTGCCGGCGGAGTAACGCGCCTCCTGCCAGTCCCAGTCGAAGGCGTACACGATCCGCAGGGGCCGACGGCGGCGCGCGGCCTCGTGCGCGGCCCAGTCCACGGCGACGGTGCTCGGCTCGGTGCCGTCGGTCCCGACGACGATGGCTCTGGTCCTCATGGCTCCTCCTTCTCGAGCTCTCCTTTCATCGTGATCCGTGTCGATATTCCGCAGGCAGTGCGTGAGGTCCCGTACCGGCAGGACTTCCGGCCCGCGTATCGGGCGTGCGTCAGCGTCCGGCCGTCCCGACCCGCACGCTCCACGGCACTGAGGGGCGCCGGGTCAGGGCCGGCGGCGCTTTGTGAGGGTTCTGTGCAGGAACCGGGGAGACCACGGAGTTCGGGGCTTCGCGGTGGTTGGATCCGGCGCATGTGGAAGTCAGTGAAGGGCGCCGCCTATTCGCTCTACGCGCGGCGTCTCCGGGCCCAGTTGGACGGCGCGAGCCTGCCGCGGCACGTGGCGATCGTGATGGACGGGAACCGGCGCTGGGCGCGTCAGGCCGGGTTCGCCGACACCCGGGTCGGGCACCGCTACGGCGCCGAGCACCTCGACGAGGTTCTTCAGTGGTGCGCCGACATCGGTATCAAGCACGTGACCGCGTTCGTGGCGTCCGTCGACAACCTGCGGAAGCGGGACTCGGGTGAGGTCGACAACCTGATGCGCATGATCGAGGAGGTCGTCGCCGAGCGGCTGACCCGGTCGTCCAGCGTCTGGCAGGTGCACACGGCGGGCCGGCTCGACGTGCTGCCCGACTCCACCCGGCACGCGCTCAAGCTGGCCGAGGAAGCCACCCGGCACCACGAAGCCGGGTTCCACCTCAACGTGGCCATCGGCTACGACGGGCGCGAGGAGATCCTCAACGCGATCCGTTGCCTGCTGGAGGAGGAGGGGCGAGCCGGGCACAGCATCGACGACATCGCCCAGCGGCTGAGCGCCGACCAGATCGCCACCCACCTCTACACCAGCGGGCAGCCCGACCCCGACCTGGTCATCCGGACCAGTGGCGAACGGCGCATGTCCGGTTTCCTGCTCTGGCAGGCCGCCTACTCCGAGCTGCATTTCACCGACGTCTACTGGCCGGGCTTCCGGAAGGTCGACTTCCTGCGGGCGCTGCGGTCCTACGCCGCGCGCCACCGCCGCTTCGGCGCCTGAAACCGGCCGCTCAGCGGGGGAGCAGGTGCTACGACGCGGAACGGCCGCCAGGGGCATACCGTTCGTATGCCCCTGGCGGGTGGTGCGACGAGCTTCTAGAAGTGGGCGTGACCGTGCACGTCGACCGCGGCCGGAGCGGAGCGGGCGGCGGCGGCCGCGGGGCGCGGCGGGATCGAGGAGATGTCCTGGGCGAAGGTCGCCACCGCGGTCGCGACGGCGTCGGCGTTCGTGTCGAGGGCGAACGTGTTCACGTTGCCGACCAGCTTGTACTTCTTGCGCAGCTGGGCATAGACGGCCTTGTCGGCGCCGTCGCGTTCGGGCGTGAAGCTGTCGCATGCCTGGTGGTAGCACGGGTCGTAGGCCACCCCGGCGATGCCGCCCCACTTGGTGACGTCGTCGGCGGTCTTCTCGACCTCGGCCCCGGTGAACAGGCCGCCGGCCGGGATGCCGGTGCCGATGAACGGGCCGTAGTCGGAGCGGCCGGTGAAGTCGGAGGCCGCCGTGGCCTGCTTGCGGGCCGCGAAGAACTTCAGGAAGACCTGCTCGATCTGGGCCGAACCGGCCGGCCCGGGACCGGCGCCGGTGGCGGCCGAGTCGTCACCGTCGTACACACCGAATGTGTAGTTGGGTGAGCCGATCATGTCGAAGTTCAGATACAGCTTGATCTTCGCGTGGTCGGCCTCGGACAGGCTGTTCACATAGAACGTCGAGCCGACCAGGTTGGCCTCCTCGGCGCCCCACCATGCGAACCGCAGCTTGTTCTTCGTCTTGAGGTTGCGGGCCTGCAGCGCGGTTTCGAGGATGCCGGCGCTGCCGGTGCCGTTGTCGTTGATGCCCGGCCCGGCCGGAACCGAGTCGAGGTGGGCGCCGGTCATGACGACGTTGTCGGCGTTGCCGTACCGCGATTCGGCGATGACATTCTCGGTCTGGCGCACCTCGGCCACGGTGTCGGTCGTGATGGTGACGGTCAGGCCCGCCGTGCCGGCGAACGCGACCCCCTGCGGGTAGGACACCGCGATGACCGGGATGCCGACCGGGTCGCCGAGCGTGCCGAGGAAGAGTTCCTGCCGGTCGGGCGTATCGGTGTTGCCCTGGTTCATCATGATGACGCCGATCGCGCCGGCCGCCTCCGCGTTGGCCGCCTTGACGCCGAAGTTGCAGGTGCCGCGCTGCACGAGTGCGATCTTGCCGGCGACACCCACGAAGTCGGCGGCCTCACAGCCCGAGCTGCTGGTGTTCGGCGTGGTCAGCTGCAGGTCGACCGGGACGACGGCGCCGGTGGCGGTGCCCGGGCCCGAGCAGTCCATGACGTCGTAGTCGACCTGATCCACGTACGTGGTCGGGGTGGGTGCAGTTTGCGCGAACGAGGAAGCGTCGTCCTCGCAGAAGTTGAACGAGAACGGCTGGCGGGTCACCTTGTAACCCGCCGCCCGCATCAGCGTCGCCACATAGTCGGCGCTGCGGGTGAACCCGGGCGTTCCCGAAGCCCGGGTGTTGCCGTTGAGCTTGGCGATCGCCTGGAAGGCCACCAGATGCCGCATGACACCGGCCAGGGTGACGGCCTTCGCCAGGTCCTTCGTGGAATTGCCGGAAGCCTGTGCGGGCTGCGCGACGGTGAATCCGCCCAGCAGCACGGCCACGGCGGTCACCGATAACAGACGAATGGAGCGAGACACCACGTTGTGCTCTCCTCTGCTTCAGAGATGATCGTGATATCCACCAACCTAAATTAATCGATTGGTTGACCGGCACCACCATTTGACGGAGCGCTGCCTCGCACTTCGAGGTGGTGCGGCACGATGATCCGGCGCGCGGGCGGCGGATCATCGCGGCGGCTGACCCGCTCGGCCAGGCAGGACAGGGCGGCGCCGGCCAGCGCGGCCTTGTCGGGCGAGACGGTCGTCAGCGCGGGATTGGCGTACCGGCCGTCCTCGATGTCGTCAAAACCGGCCACCGCGATATCACCCGGCACGCTCAGCCCGCGTTCGATCGCGACGTGCATGGCGCCGAGGGCGAGCTGGTCGCTGAAGCAGAACACGGCGTCGACCCGGGCGCCGCCGTCGAGCAGCCGGTGCATCGCCGCGGCGCCGTCGGCCCGGTGCAGGCTCTCCACGTCAAGTTCCAGTTCCTTCCCGTACGGGATTCCGGCCGCGGCCAGCGCCTGCCGGTATCCCTGGGCCCGCCGTGCCGCCGTGCCGTTCTCGAGGTGTGGCTGCAGCCCGATGGCGGCGATGCGGGTGCGGCCGCTCGCGATCAGGTGGGTGGTCATGGCGGCGGCCGCGGCCACGTTGTCGATGGCGATGTGGTCGTAGAGGCCCTCGGCGTCCTGCTCGCCCAGCAGCACGAGCGGGGCGCTGTCGGGCCGGCGGGTCAGCTCGGCCGGCGACAGGGCCCACGGGCTCACGATCAAGCCGTCGACGGCCTGACCGCGTACGCCATCGAGCAGTTCTCTTTCCCGGGAGGGATCTCCGCCGGTCTGCTGCACCAGAAGCGTCCACTCGTACGTCTCGGCGCCGTCGGCCAGATGCCCCGCCAGCTCGCCGAAATAGGGCGAAGCGATCTCGGGCAGCACGAGCGCGACCAGCCCCGACCGACCGCCGCGGAGGTGGCGCGCGGCGGCGTTCGGCTTGTACTGCATCTCGTCCAGCACCCGCTGCACGCGCTCACGGGTCTCGGGCGCGACCAGCGGAAAGCCGGACACCACGTTCGACACCGTGCGGACGGAGACGCCGGCGCGCTCGGCGACCTGCCTCAGGTTGGCTCCCACGCGGCCATCCTACCCAGCACTTGCAACGTGGCATGCCACGTTGCAATATGAGAGTCATGAATGTTGGCGAAGCCGCCCGCGAGGCGATCTACACCGATGGCATCACCGCCCTGCGCGGCGCGTTCAGCGCTTCCTGGGCCGACACCATGCGCGAAGACATCGAGACCGCGTTCGCCGAGGCCAAGGACCGCCCCGGCGGCGCCGTGGGCCGCGGCCCGAAGCGGTACTACGTGGAAATTCACCCGGAACAACTACGCGGCTTCGTCGATCTGGTGACCCATCCGTGGGTGACCGCGGTCTGCACCGCTGTGCTGGGCCCGCAGTACGAGATCGTCGAGCTCGGCTTCGACATCCCGTTCGCCGGTGCGGTCAACCAGCCGTGGCACCGCGACTTCCCGATGCCCGCCGTCACCCGCGACGAGGGCCGGCTCAACTCGCTCGCCTTCAACCTGACCGGCGTCGACACCACCGACGACATGGGCCCGTTCGAGATCGCCCCCGGAACCCAGTTCGACGACAGCCCCGAGTTCGGCCACGAGATGTTCCCGCCGAAGCCGCACTACGCCCGCTACAACGAACTGGCCGTCCGCAAATACCCCCAGCGCGGCGACATCTCGGCCCGCTCGGCGCTGACCATCCACCGCGGCACCGCGAACCGGTCCGAGCTGTCCCGCCCGGTGCTGGTGCTGGGCGTGGACGCCCCCGACGCCACGAACGGCGACAAACACGACATGGCCGTGACCCGCCCCTATTGGGAGGCGCTGCCGCCGGAGGTCCGCGACCACCTGCGCTGCCCCGTGGTCGACAAGCTGACCCCGATCACCCAGAAGCACACCATCGAGGGCCTGGTGATGGGCGAGGCCTGACCCCCGATTCTGGTCGCGTCCTGTCCATGTACGGGGCCGGATCCGGTCGCGGTTCGGCTTTGTCACGCCCATGGCCGGGCTGGTTCCTGGTTCTGGTTTGGTTGCGTGGTGGGTCGGGGTTGGTTCCTGGTTCTGGCTTGGTTACGCGGCGGGCCGGAGCCAGTCCTGGTTCTCGCGCAGCACCGTGAACCCGGCCGACTTGTAGAGCGCCACCGCCCCCACGTTGGCCGACGGCGTCACCACAGCGACCGCGCTCGCCCCACGCCCGGCGAGCGCGGCGCACACACCCCGTACGACATCGCGCCCGTAACCGTGCCCCCGGTGATCCTCATGCGTGCCCACCGGTTCGAGCAGCCCGCACCGCCCCACCCCCGCGAACCACCCGGTCGCCGCGGCCGCCGGCTCGCCCGACGGCGTGCGCACCAGCATTTCGACGGCCAGCCCCGCCGCGGGCGAAGCGTGCATCCGCTGCCACTTGTCGAGCGTGAAAATGGAGTTCGCAAACGAGGCCCTCTGAACCAGAACCCGATCCCCGGCCGATGCGTAGTCAACCGCTTCGGCCCGGCTCTCCACCGCCCGAGGCGCCCAGGACATGACCGACCAGCGTTCCTCGTCGCGCCCCCACCCCGGCATGGGCACACCGTCCACCGCCCGGTCATCCCCCTCGGCCAGGTCGGCCGCCAGAGCCTGCCGGTCGGCCCCCGGCGCCGCAGTCACCCGCAGCACGCCACCATCGGAATAGCCCGCCGCCACCGGTTCGTCGTCGACGGTCCAGAGCAGAAACTCCGCCCCGTCGAACCGTGTCTGCCACCCGAGATCCCCCGGATGCACACCTCCGCCCGGCGCATCCACGGGCATCCACTCAGCGAGCGGCCGGAGAGCTCGCCCCAGGTCAGCCGTACCCAGTCGGTGCCGTACAAGAGACCCCATAGCCCGGCACCGTAGCCAGCCCGCCCCGCCGCCGCGACGCATTTTCAGCGAACCGGGCTCACGTCAGCGGAGGGGCTGTGGACGACAGCGAGAAAGTGTCAGACCCGCCTGGTTGACTCACCCCACCCAGTGACCGGGGTGGGGTGTGTAGGGGAGTGGCGTGGCTGTGGATGGCGGCGGAAAAGTGTCGGACCCGCCTGGTTGACTCGCCCCACCCAGTGACCGGGGTGGGGTGTGTAGGGGAGTGGCGTGGCTGTGGATGACCACGGAAAAGTGTCAGACCTGCCTGGTTTGCTCACCCCACCCAGTGAACGGGGTGGGGTTTGCAGGGCCGGCCATAGTTTCCGGGGGCGCGGTCGGCCGGGGTCTGGTTGAGTGGGGAGATCCGACTCGAGGAGGCTGTCATGGGCAATCACGTCTACCGGCTCACCGAGGTCGTCGGGAGCAGCCAGGAGAGCGTCGACGACGCCATCCGCACGGCGATCCGCAAGGCGGCCCAGACCGTACGCAATATCGAGTGGTTCGAATCGCAGGAGATCCGGGGCCAGGTCGTTGACGGTGACGTCGCCTACTTCCAGGTCCGTGTGAAGATCGGCTTCCGCGTCGAGGACTGACAAAGCCTAGGACTGACAGAACAGTGCCGAGGGAGCACATGGCGGCTCCCTCGAGCACGTACTAATACCCGCTCCAGGGCGTATTTCTGACTCCGCCGGCGCCTGCCCGCGATGCGAATGTGGGCCGTTGCACCGCAACCGTCGACGAAACACGCCCGTAGGGAACATCGCCATGAACCGTGCGGCACAAGGAATCCTGACCGTAACCCTCATCGCTGCCGTGGCGGCGAACGGAACCGTCGCGCGTGCTCAGCCGAGGGCGCCCTCGACGAACCTCGGGTGGCAGACCGACGAGGACGGCGACGGCCTCACCCGTGAGGTCGAAGCCGCCGCGGGGACCTGCTCCTCCCGTACGGCTTCGGCGCCGGGTGTGGATTGTGCCGCCCTGGCCGACCCCAGAGACACCGACGGCGACGGCATCTCGGACCGGATGGAACTGGTGGGGACACCGTCGCTTCCGCTGCCGTCGTGGGGCGCCGATCCACGGCACAAGGACCTCTTCGTCGAGGTCGACTTCATGCGCCGCACGCTGGCTGAGAACAACGCCGGGACACGGCGCTTCATGAGCGCGGCGGTGGCTCGCAAGTTCGCGGAGTTCTACGGCGACCACGCGACCACCGACCCCGTGGTGCGGGCCCGGCACGCGGCCTCGCTGCAGAACCCCGACGGCAAACCCGGTATCTCGGTTCATCTGGACATCGGCCGGGCGCCCGAGACCGCGGCCGACGCGACGATCTTCGGGGACTGGGGCGGATATACGGCCGTGGACGCGGTCAAGGAGGGCGACACCTACCGGGGGGTGCGCGCGAGCCAGGCCTGGCCGATCCACATGCGGGCCGAGCGGCGCGGCATCTTCCGCTACCACCTCGCCTACAGCGGTGGCGGTGGACAGACCGCGCCCGGTTTCACGGCGTCGTACAACTTCGACAGCTCGTTCGTGGCGCCGCACGAGACCGGTCACTCACTCGGGCTGGGGCACGCCGGCGTCTACGGTCTCGAACCGGACGTGAACTGCAAGCCGAACTATCCCAGCATGATGAACTACGCCTTCGGCTCGGGATCGACCGGTTTTGCCGACGGCCGGATCACCGAGGGGCCCACCCTCAACAATCTGTCGGTCCAGGAGCACGGTGTGGCGGCCAACGCCTCGGACGCGTTCTTCGACCGGCTGACGACCGTGTTCGGCTACTACGTGGACCGGGTGCGGGGTCACGTCGACTGGAACCGCGACGGTGAGTTCGCGCCGGCCGGGGAGTACGTCAGCGCCTACGTGAATCTGTCGCTGGGCGGTGGCGGCTGCGAGTACACCCGGTGGAACAAGACCCGGGTCGCCGATCTGCGGAGTGCCCAGTCGCCGGCCCTGGTGCGGCATTCCGGCCGGCTGTACGCGTTCGTGGTGTCGAACGGTCAGGTCCGCTACTCGACGTCGGCCTCGGCGTGGGCCTGCCCGGAACCGGAGCCGCAAGGCTGCCGGGGCGCGACCTGGTCGAGCTCGCAGGGTGCGGGCGCTCCCGGCCGCATGGTGACGGTCGACGCGGCCGAGGTCGGTTCCGCGACACGGCCGGTGCTGCTGGTCGTGGCCGGCGACGACCAACGCAACCTGTGGCAGCGGCGCAGCGTCACGGTGGCCGGCCAGGAGCAGTGGACGCCGTGGACGCGGCTCTCCGGACAGGCTTTACCCGGCAGCGGCCCGACGATCGTCCGCGACTCCACCCGTACGCTGGTGTTCGCGGTGGCCCCGGACAACCGGTACGTGACCTGGAACGCCGGAAGCGCCGGAGTCACGGGACTTCCGGCCCCGATCTTCTCCTCGGCCGGAGGCGCGTTGTCCCGCCCGGCCGGCTCGATGTTCCGTCCCGGCGCGGTGATCGCGACGCTCAACGGGCAGGCCGGCCTCTACGCGCTGTTCGCTGGTGCCGACGACAAGCTGGACCTGTGGTACCGCAACCTGGGGACGCGCCGCTGGGAGAAGACCGACCTCATGGAGAGCCGGCCGGGACCGGTCGCGGGTGCGCCCGCGATGGCGTGGGTTCCGCCGGGCCGGATCAGCGAGCAGGGCCGTCTCTACATCGTCTACGCCCGCGGTTCCGACCGGGTCGCCCGCATGATGATGTCCCACGTCCGGGTCACCGGTGGCGTGAAGCGGCAGCGGGTGGGCCTCGACGTCCACTTCGACAACAAGTGGCGTACGGCCTCGGGCGTCGACCTGTTCTACGAGAAGCCGTTCAGCATCAACGTGGCCGCCGCCATCACCTATGCGAGCAGCGGGGAGGTGTGGCTGCACCCCAAGGCCGACGGGATCAACAACAACGCGTACCGCAACTACGACGACTGGTCGGTCCTGCGGGTCGGGGTCTGCAAGGACGTCGTCAACCCGGGCGGGCTGGTGAGCAACCCGATCCGCTGTTGATCCCTGACGGTGCACCGCAGTCAGTGCAGCCAGTTCGACCGGGTCTCGCTGGTGTTGCCGCCGGCCACGTCACCGTTGCTGACGCGGGAACTGTTCTACACGGCTGTACTCGGGCCAGGAGCGGCCTGCGCATCGTGGGTTCCGAGGAGGCCGTACGGGTGGCCGTCACGACGCCCATCGCCCGCGCGAGTGGCCTGTTTTCCTCGGCGGTCCAGCGTTGCTGGGCGGTGAGCGCCCTGGCGTTCCCGTTGCATTCCGCGCTGCCACTTCAGGCGTGCGGGCTTCTCATGTGGCTCGTGGTGCCCAGGTCCTTTGTGTGTCGGATCGTCACATCCGGGCTCGTAGCACGTCGAACTCGCAGCCCGGGGCGGACGGGTCGAAGCCGTGCTCGATCAGCCAGCGTGACGCGCACAGGCTGCGCAGCGACCACCAGGCGCGGATCACGTCGACGTCGACATCGGTGCCGTAGCCGGCCAGCAGATCGTCCAGGCGGTCCTCGTGGCCGAGGGTCAGGGTGGCCAGGTCGTGCAGGGCGTTGCCCCGGCCCGCCTCGGACCAGTCGATGATGCCGGTGACTTCGTCGTCCTCGGTGAACACGTGACTGATCTGCAGGTCGCCGTGGGCGAAAACCGGCTCCCACGGCCCGAGCGCGACCTCGGCGATCTCCCGGTTGCGCGCGACCAGATCGGCCGGAAGCAGCCCCCTCGCGACCAGCAGTTCACATTCGGTGTCGAGTTCGGCCGCCGTCTCGTCGCGGTTCGGACCGGGCCAGGGCGGCAGCGGCGCTTCGTGCAACGCCCGGATGGCAGCACCGGCCGCGGCCCACGCCGCCGGCGAGGCGGTCGACGGCTTCCCGAGGCGCCCGAGGGCCTGACCACGCACGGCAGCGATCGCCAGCGCGGGCGGTTGATACCACCGGATCTCCGGCGTCGGTACCGGTGCCAGGGCCATCGCCTCGACCTCGACGTCGGTGCGTCGCCGGTCGGAGTCGACCTTCAGAAAAACGTCACCCACGCGCAGGGTCGCGCGTTCGGTGTGGGCCACCACCACTTGGACCTCGTTCATGACGCCATCCGCGTGGCCCGTTGGCGCAGCGTCATTCGGTTTAGCTGGGCGTCGGATCGTTCGGGTGGTGTCTTCGGTTTGCCGGGCGTTGGGCCGTTCCGAGGGTGTGTTCGGGTGACGTTTTCGGTTTGCCGGGTGTCGGCCGTTCCGGGGGTGTGTTCGGGTGGTGTCTTCGGTTTGCCGGGTGTCGAGCCGTTCCCGGGGGCGTGTTCGGGCGGCGTCTTCGATTTACCGGGGCGTCAGGCCGATCAGAGTGCGTACGAAGGCCTCTCGATCGCCGGGTGGGAAGGCGGCCAGCAGGTCGGCTTCGGCGGCGCGGATCTCGGCCTGGACGGCCTGGTGCAGACGGCGGCCGGCCGGGGTGAGGGCCAGGAGGCGTACGCGGCGGTCGTCCGGATCGGGCTCGCGGTCGATGAGCTCGCGCTTCTGCAGCTCGTCGAGCACCGGGATCAGCCGCGTCTTGTCAGCGCCGATGCCGGCCGCCAGGGCCGCCTGGGTGCGCATGGGCCGCTCGCGCAGCGCGGTCAGCACGGCGTAGGCCCACATCGAGATCCCGTGCCGGTCCAGGATCGGCCGCTCCATGGCCAGCAGCTGACGACCCAGCCGAAACACCATGGCGCCAAGATCTTCGCGCTCCTCCACGGTTCTACTCCTACCACCCTCGCTCCCTTGACTCTTTAGTAAGCGCATGCACATGATAGGCGCATGCTTACGAATAAGCCGGATCCAAGACCAGCTGACGCTGCTGCCGTCCGTGCCGGCGTCGCCCTGGTAGCGCGTGTCACCGATGCCGACCTGACCCGCACCACGCCGTGCGCCGGTTGGGACTTGGCCGCTTTGCTGGAACACATGACCGACCAGCACCACGTCTTCGCCGCAGCCGCCGTCGGCGGCCCAGGCTCGGCGTCGTCGAGTGGCAGCGTTTCGAAGCCGATGCCATCCGACAGCGGCATGCCGGAGTCGCTGCCATCGAGCAGTGGCATGGCGGAGTCGGGGCGGTCCGGCGGTTGCACGGCGGAGTCGGGGCGATCCGGTGGCGGTATGCCGAGCTCGGTGCAGTCGAGTGGCGGGCGCCTGGAGTCAGTGGCAGCGGGTGGTGGCGTCGCGGAGTCGGCGCGGTCGGGCGGCGGTCGGCCGGAGCTGGTAGCCCCTGCAGGAGGCGTCGTTGAGCGTTACGAGCGGGCGGCCGAGGCGGTGGTGGCGGCCTTCGCCGCGGTCGGGGAGCTGGAGCAACCGTTCATGATTCCCGAGTTCGGCCGGCCCGTGCCCGGCCGCATGGCGATCGGGTTTCACCTGGTCGACTACGTCGTGCATGCCTGGGATGTGGCCCGCACCCTGGGCATGCCCTACACGCCGGGCTCCGGCGAGCTGGCCATGGCGCTGGCCGTTTCCCGCGCCGTTCCGAACGGCCCGGAACGCCTCGCCGCCGGCTCGCCTTTCGCTCCCGCGCTGCCGGTCCCGCCCGGCGCTGATCCGATGACCGAGATCCTGCTGCTGCTCGGCCGCGACCCGGAAGCTCGTCCCCGGTGAACTGCGGCTCCTCAGCGGCCCAGACGAGCGCCACCCGTTGTGGTCGGCGGTGACCGACGGCGCCGAGCAGGTAGCCCGCAGCCTCGTGTCGCGCCTTCAGGTTCCGTCCCGCCGTTCGCCGGACACGGTGGGGGAGCTTGGCGCCTCATCAATTCTTTACCATCGATACACATCAATGCCTGAGTGGGACCGCCCCGGCCGGCCCGAGCGGTGTCCTAGCGTGCCCGTCATGACTGACGACGAGCTGGCCCAGGAACTGATCACGATGACGGACGAAGACCGGCAGCTGCAGGGCGGCGCCCTCAGCAACGACTTCGCCGCCCAGTTGGCGCATCGCCGGGTCACCGTACGCAACGCGGACCGCCTGGCCGAGATCCTGGACAGCCACGGATGGCCGGCGACCAGCGCAGTCGGTGCCGAAGCCGCCCGCCGGGCCTGGCTGATCGCCCAGCACGCCGACCGTCAGCTGGACGTTCAGCGGAGGGCGATGACGCTCATGACCCAGGCCGTGAACGCCGGCGAGGCGGATCCGCAGCACTTGGCGATGCTCCGGGACCGCATCCTGGTCAACGAGGGCCGCCCGCAGATCTACGGCACCCAGATCGCCGGCGTGATCGACGGCGCCCCCGTCCCGTGGCCCTGCGAAGACCCCGACCGCATGGACGACCGCCGCGCCGAGGTCGGGCTGGACCCGTTCCTGGTCCACGTCACCCGCCACGCACCCGCCTGACCACACAAGCGAGCGTCCGCACCGTGCAGCTCGGCGCGCATCCGCCGGGTTGTGCACTTGAGCGTTCGCGTCGCGTCGCATGCGCGTGTTCGCTTGGCTGGGTGTTGGCTTGGCTGGGTGTTGGCTTGGCTGGGTGTTCGCTTGGCCGCGCGTTCGAGCGTTGTGCCGTTGAAGCTCCGCCGCCGCCCAAGCCGAAGAAGCCAGTGGTGTCCAAGCCGAGCGCGCATCTCCGCCGGGCTGGTCGTGCGCGTTTGAGCACTCGGATCGTGTCGCGTGGTGCGCGTTCGTCTGGCTGTTTATGTCGTGTTCGCGACGTGCGGTGCGCGTTTGGCCGGCCAGGTGCTTGAGCGCTTTGGTTGTATCGCCGGCTGGCTTCGGTCGCGAGAACCGGGCTCTGGCGCGAACTTGGTGATGATGATGACGGGCTGGTAAGGACGCTTTCGTCGACGTCTGCGCTCGAGCGATGTGGATTACCAGCCGCGCAGGGCCAGACGCTCGCCTCGACTGATGGCCCCCAATGCTTCTCCTACATAGTCCACAAGATCGGCCGGAAGCATCTCATCGTCGATCCATCGCAGCTCACTGCATTTGTCCGGCTCGGCGATGCGCGGCTCGCCGTCCCAGCTGTCCACGAAGAAATAGAGATGAAGATATTCGGAATCATCCACGTCTTCGGGAGCGGAATGCATGACCAGAGCCAGATGACAGCTGGTGGGGTCGGCTTCGATCCCCAGCTCCTCTTGCAACTCCCGAACCAGGCCGGTGACGGCATCCTCGCCACCATCGAGGTGGCCGGCCGGAAGGCTGAGTTGTCCGTCCCGGTAGCCGGTGCCCGTCCGACGCATCACCAGCAATCGCTGTTGGTCGCGAAGGATCCCATACACCGCAACGGCGGCTCGGAAAGGCTGGAACGGCACCGAGAGAGCGTATCGATCCGGTAATCAGTCGGCGAGCAGTACCCGTTTGCGGAGGAGATCAAAGCCGGCTCGGCCATACATCTGGCGTTTGATCATCTTGATGCGGTTGACGTTGCCCTCGACCGGTCCGGAACTGAAGGGCCGGCTCAGCCCAGCGGTGACCGCGGCGAGGTCGGCGGTCAGGCCGGTGGCGAAGCGGCTGATGCCGGGCAGTGCTGCCTGTTCGGCTGTGGTGATCCACGCGCCGAATCTCTCGCCGTGCAGGTGAGTCATCATGTCGGCGAAGGAACGGACCAGTTCGACAGCCGGGCGCGGCGGGGTCGGCCATTGCGTCCATCACACAGTTCGCGCCAAAGCCCGAAACTCGCGACCATCGAATCCATCCGATCGAGGTGGTACCCGAAGTCGCGATCAACCCGCAGGTCAACGCGTCACTCGAACGCGAAGTAGTCCCTCGTCGCGGTAGATCCGGGTACCCCAGGTCAGGGTCGATATGGTGACGAGATGGCGCGACTCGTCCATCTGAACGGCCCGCCGGGCATCGGGAAGTCCACGCTGTCGGCTCTTTTCACCGACCGGAACCCGGGCACCCTGAACCTCGATATCGACGCCCTGCATCGCCTGGTCGGTGGATGGCAGCACGAGCAGACCGACACGTGGCCACTTGTGTGGTCCCTGGCCCGGGCGATGGCGGCCACCCATCTGGACGGTGGGCGCGACGTCGTTGTGCCTCAGTACCACGGCCAGCTCGATGAGATCGCAGCACTCGAGGACCTCGCCCGCATGCACGGGGCGGACTTCCGTGAAATTGTCCTGCTCGACGAGCAGGAAGCGGCGATCAATCGTTTCAACCTCCGCGCCAAGGACAGCGACGATCCGTGGATACGCCATCACCACCGTCTCATCGAGTTGAGCGGCGGCGCTGCCGTGCTCGAAACCATGTACGTCAACCTGATCAAGGTTGTACGTCAACGCCCCGGAACGACGGTAGTGCCAAGCACAGAGGGTGCAGTGGCGGAGACATACAAGCGTCTGTCAGACGCCTTGCGCGAGCCGAGCTCCCGGCGACCCGACTCGAGGTGAAGCCCGACAGCGGGACCCGATTTTCTCGCCGAGATGGGACCGAGACTTGCGCTCACAACCAGCCGGCCGTGGCTGGCTGGTTGTGAGCGTGTGAGCGTTTGAGCGTTCGGTTCGTGTCTTGTAGTGCCCATTCGTCTGGCTGTACGCGTTCGCGTTCGCGTCGTGTGGTGCGCGTTTGGTCGGTCGGGTACTTGAGCGTTTTGGTTGTGGCGTCGGCTGTGGCTGGCTGGTTGTGCGCGTTTGAGCGTCCGCGCCGTATCGTGTGGTGCGCGTTTGAGCGTCCGCGCCGTATCGTGTGGTGTGCGTTTGGCCGGACGTGTGCTTGGGCGTTCTGGCTGTGGCGTCGGCTGTGGCTGACTGGTTGTGTGTGTTGAGCGTTCGCGCTGTGTTGGTCCGCTGCGTGTTTGCCTGACTGTGCGATCAAGCGCTCGCGCACCAGCCGGTCAATGTGATGATCTCCTGGGCGATGCCGGCGACCGGGCGGGCGTCGGTTGGCACGCGGTGTACCCAGCTTGCGACCGTTTGTTCCAGCTCGCGGGCCATGCGGTCGCTGCGTTCGATGTGCAGGTCCAACGTCGTGCCTATCTCGCGTCTCGCCAGTCTTGCCCGCGCCGTTGCGTCGTCGGCTGTCAGGAGGACTGCGGCTACCGACGGTTCGTCGCCCATCGCCGCGGTCAGGTTTTCGACGGTGCGCACGCTCACGGTGTTCGTGTAGATCAGGCGGTGGTAGCCGAGTGCGCGGTAGTTGGTCCACATCGCGGCCAGATTTCGCTCAGCCAGGTTGTGTTCCCACGGTGGAGGGAAGGCCAGGTCGAGGTTGTCGCCCTCGATCAGGCAGTGCCGGACGCCGGCCGCCGACAACTGGGCGTGGATCTCGTTGCCGACACTGCTTTTCCCGACGCCGGAACGGCCGCCCAGAAACAGGACCTCGCTTCGAGTCGTCACCCGGGCACGCTACCGGTTGGCGCACCACGAGGCGGCCCGGCCATGGCGGTGCAGGCGGCGGGAAGGCCACCGCGGCGGAGAACACGGCGTGCGTTCTGGGCTCTGGCTCAACCGCGTGAACGAGCATGTCGTCGGTTCTTGTTCGCCGTGCTCTGATAGCCCTGTGACAGCCAGAGAAGCCTTTGGGGCGATGGTCAAGACGCACGTTGGTCCGCCGCTGCGGGAGGCTGGATTCAAGGGTTCGGCTCCGACTTGGCGGTTGAGGTCACCGGCCGGTGATGTCGCGATCGTCAATCTGCAGAAGTCCTCGTACAACGACGGCGACGAAGTCAACTTCTACGTCAATCTGGCCGTGCTGCCCGCAGCGTGGTGGGAGTATTTGATCGACGAAACACCGCAGAGACGGCCGGCCAATCCGGTCGAGCGGGATGGCCTGCTACGGCGTCGTTTGGATCCGCCGGTGAAGTTTCGTCTCCGGGACGGCTGGGTCGTCGGCGGCGCGGATGACGCGGATGACGGGGGCATCGTCCTGGGCGAACAGCTCGAGCAGGTTGCGATTCCCGAGTTGCGGGCGCTCCTGGATCCGGGCGGCCTGGCCGCCTTCGTCGAAGGTGACGCACCTGGATGGTGGGTGACGCGGCGGAAGGAACTCGCCCTCGCCTACGCAGTGGCCGGCGAAGGAATGACTCCGCGACTGCAGCGGGTCCTCGACGATTTCGATCGCTCGCCGCACGATCCCCGTGATGCGAAACAAGCGGCCTGGCTCCGCAGGCGGTGATGGCTGAGCGAGCGAACGAGCGAACGAGCGAACGAGCGAACGAGCGAACGAGCGAACGGACGAGCGAACGAACGGACGAGCGAGCGAACGGACGGACGGACGAGCGAACGGACGGACGGACGAGCGAGCGAAACGAGCGAAACGAGCGAAACGAGCAGGCGTCCAGCTCAGCCGGGCACGTCAGCGGTCGGCCGTGCGAAGGCGGGAGCGGACGCGGGGAAACGGGCCGCGGCAATGAGGGCGGCCACCCCGGCAGCCACCCCGCCCAGGACGAAACCCGTTGCGGGAGAAGCGAAATCGGCCAGGAAACCGGCGGCCGCGGCCCCGACGGCGGTTCCGATCGCGGTGGCGGTGGCGAGCCAGGCGAAGGCCTCGGTGGCGGTTCCGGCCGGGGCGGCGGCGTCGACCATGGCGTAGGCGCTGGCCAGGATCGGGGCGATCGCGGTTCCGGCCAAGGCGATCAGCACAGGTGGGGCGACGGCCAACAACAAGTGGCCCAACCCCAGCGCGGCCAGCAGGAGCGCGAACGTGCGGCCGTCGCGGGCGCCGCCTCCGAGGCGGGCCGCCAGCACGCCGCCGGCCAGGGAACCGGTGCCCCACAAAGCGAGCAGCCAACCCGCGTGGGATCCGGACGACGCGGTCACGGCCACCTCGGTCGCGCCGAAGACGATGCCGACGCAGGCCAGGACGACCACCAGCGCTCGCATCAGTGGGGAGGCAAGAGCGGTTTCCCTCGTACGGGGGAAGGAACTTGATCTCCAGGAGCGGGAGACCGGCGAGAGCGCGAACGCAGCGGTGGCCACGACCAGCACTGCCCCGGCCGAAGCCAGCGCCACGCCCGTGCCGGCCAGGGAGCCGACGCCGAGGGCCAAGGGCGGGCCGGCGATCCACGTCAGTTCGGTCGCGGCGGCGTCGACGGCATAGGCGCGGTGCTCGGATCCCTTGTGCAGCAACGGAATCAGCGTCCGCATGCAGGCGCCTACGGGTGGGGTGGCCAAGCCGAGCAACGCGGCCAGGGCCAGCAGCGCGGGCAACGGCGTACGGGAAGGAACCAGGGCGAAGGCAGCGAGCGCGAGCCCGGCCAAGGACGCGGAACCGAGCAGCACCACCGTCTGGCCGCGCCGGTCGGCGAGGCGGCCGAGCAGGGGACCGCCGAAACCCTGGGCGACGGCGAGCGCGCCCGCGGCCGAACCGGCGGCGGCGTACGAACCGGTGAGGTGTTCGACGTGCACGAGCAGGCCGATGCTGAACGTGGCGAGCGGCAGGCGGGCGACGACCGACGTGGAGAAGAGCATGCTTCGACCCTCGCGCCGGACTGGTACAAAGAACAGATCCAGTCCCGGCGCGAAAGAGGGGACCAGTGGAGCTGCTGCTGACCGTCGCGAGGGAGCAACCGGGCACGCTGAGCGCGCAGATCCGGGGGCAGGTGCGCGATGCCGTACGGGCGGGGACGCTGCGCCCGGGCACACCGGTGCCGTCCACCCGCGACCTGGCCCGGCAGCTCGGCGTCTCACGGAAGGTGACGGTCGACGCGTACGCGCAACTGGCCGCCGAGGGTTATCTCGCGCTCCGCCAGGGCGCGCAACCGCGGATCGCGCCCGGGCCGTTCCCCGGCGCCGCCACGATGCCCGCTCCGATCGGAGCGATGTCCTCCGCTTCGACCTGCGCCCCGCCCGCCCCGACGTCTCCGCATTCCCGCGCGCGGCCTGGGCCCGCTGCCTGCGCGAAGCGGTCGCCGGCATCACCGCCGACGATCTCGGCTATGGCGACCCGCTCGGCAGCGGCGAACTGCGTGACACCCTGGCCGACCATCTGGGCCGGGTGCGGGGCGTGGTCGCCGTCCGTGACCGGATCGTGGTGACCACCGGTTATCTGCAGGGCCTCGGGATGATCTGCCGAGCCCTACGGGCGCGCGGTGCCCGGCGCATCGCCTGCGAGGACCCGTGCAACGTCGAGGAAGCGCGGATCGCCGCCCGGGCCGGGCTCGAACCCGTACGCGTACGGGTGGACAGTCTTGGTCTGAAGGTGGACGAGCTGGCGTCGGCCGGGGTGGACGCGGTGATCCTGACGCCCGCGCACCAGCACCCGACCGGCGTGGTGCTGGCCCCGAAGCGACGGGCCGCGCTGGTGGCGTGGCTGCGGGCGACGGGGGCGATCGCGATCGAGGACGACTACGACGCCGAGTACCGCTACGACCGTCCCGCCGTGGGCGCGTTGCAGGGTCTCGACCAGCAACACGTCGTCTATGCGGGCACGGTGAGCAAGGTGCTGGCGCCGGCGCTGCGGCTGGGCTGGATGGTGCTGCCGCCCACGCTCGTGCCCGCCGTGCGCGAGGAGAACCAGGGCGTGTTCCGCATCGAGCAGCTGGCGTTCGCGCGCTTCCTGCAGCGGGGCGAGCTCGATCGTCATTTACGGCGCATGCGTACGCGATACCGCCGTCGCCGGGACGCCATGGTGGCCGCCCTCGGCGAGTTCCTGCCTTCGGCCACCGTACGGGGTATCGCCGCCGGTCTGCACGTGACGGTCGAGCTCCCGGCGCCGGTGGACGTCGCCGCGGCCCGCGCGCGGTGGATCGCCCTGGCCACGATGGCCGACTACGCGACGGACCCGGACGGGTGGCCGCCCACGCTCATCCTCGGTTACTCGCAGATGACCGAGGACCGATTGCGAGCCGCCGTACGGGAATTGGCTCAGCTGATCGGACGCCCGAGTGACCGGCTGCGCCCGCGGAACTCGGCCAGCACCGTTCCGTCCTGACGCGTGACGGTCACGTCGTAGAGCCCCGACCGCCCGCGCCGGGCCCGCTCCACGGCGTGGGCGGTCAGCTCGTCACCGGCCTTCCCCGACTCGAGAAACGTGATGTCGAACCCGGCGGCAACGGTGATTTCCCCGTACGTGTTGCACGCGACCGCAAACGCACTGTCGGCCAGCGACGCGAGCAGCCCGCCGTGCACCAGCTCGTAGCCGTTGAGCATGTCGTCGCGCACCACCATGGCGAGCACGGCCCACCCGGGCCCGACATCCCGCAGCTCGATGCCGAGCCCCCGGCTGGCCGTGTCGCGCCCCAGCATGATCTCCGCATAGCGGCGAGCGTCCTCAGCCATCCAGCGAACCTAACACCACGCCCGCGTACGCCCGTTGCCCCTCGTAGTCGGGGTGGAGGCTGGTCGGCCGGGGCCGTTGGTGGAGCGTGTCGATCTGCCGCCCGTTGATCCACGCATCGTCCCTCCTGCACACCGCCGGTGTCACCGACGCGCTCGGCAGCGTGGACGAGGGCAACGGGTCGCTGAGCGAGTGGCCGGAGAACGCGTCGATGTTGCGTCCCGGGTCGACGACGGCGGCGTAGCGCACAACGGTCGGCGAGCCCTCGGGGCGCTCAGGGCCACGCTGCCCGCCCGACGTGGGGAGCGGTGGCGGCCGGTGGACGTGCCGGTCTGCGAATCCGTGGTAACTTGAACGTGTTCAGTTGAACGTGTTCAAGAAGTGAGGTCGCCATGGATCGGCTCAGTGGGGCTGGGTGGGTGGGGCTGCACGCCGTGGTGGCGGTGTGCGTGCTGCTGTTCGTGCCGCTCGGGCTGGGGGCGCTGGGCCGGGCCGGTCGGCTCGCGCGCTGGTGGCCGGTGGTGGCGGTGCCGGCCGTGGTCGCGATGGTGGTGCCGCGCGGGCTCGGGGCGGCCTTGCTCTGTGTGCCCTACCTGGTGGCCTGCTGCGCGGTGCCGGTGCTGCTGCGGCGCGATCGGCTGGTGGCCTTCGCCGCGGCCTGCCTGCCCGTGGCGGCGGCCGGGCTGCTGGCCGAGCGGGGTGGTTACGCGCTGCTCGGCTTCCCGCCCGGGATCCTCGGGCTGACCGCCGCGCACTTCCACGTCGCCGGGTTCGGGGCGTTGCTGCTGCTCGCGCTGCTCTCCGACCAGAACCGCTATCTGGCCCCGGCCGGCGTCGCGATCGTCGGATTCGGATTTGTCGTCGGCGGAGAGACCGGTGACCTGATCGAGCTTCTCGGCGCCGGGGTGCTCAGCGCCGGGCTGTGGCTGGCGATCGCGACCCGTACGGGAAAAGCGGCTCGTCTCCTGCTCGGTCTGAGCCTGGTCACGATGGGGCTCGCGCTGCTCTACGCGTCGGGGCAGGTGGTCGACCTGCCGCACCTCAACCTGACCTGGATGGTGCTGACCCACGGCGTGCTCAACGCGGCCGCGGTGCTGGTGGCGCTGTTCGTCGCCTACGCCGGCCGCGAGCAGTCGCACACCTGGACGCACCACGTCGGCGCCGGTCGGGAACGCTTCGAGGCGGCCTCGCGGGCGCTGCTCACCTGGGAGATGCACCGCCGGGCCGGGGCCTGGGTCGACCCGGCCACGCCGCCCGCCTTCACCGGTCAGCACATGCGTTCCGACCTGGGGTTCGGCCGCCTGCGGGTGCCGGAGCCGTGCGAGGTGCTCGAGGTGGTGCGCGACCCGGCACGCACGTCCCTGCACTACCTGGCACTACCCGGCCACACCTTCCACGGCGACGAACGCTTCACGGTCCGGCTCGACGACGACGGCACCGTACAGTTCGTCACCGAGGTCACCGCCCGCCCGGCGCGTTGGATCAGTCAGATTGCCGGGCCGGCCGTGCCGTTGGTGCAGTGGCTCTTCATCGCGCGTTGCGCCCGAGCCCTGACCCGGGCCGACGCCGCCAGTCAGGCCAGCCCGCGCCGAGGCGTGGACGCCGTCTGAGGCTGCCCGCTGCGTACGCGCCCTGACCCGGGGCGACAGTTCCACCGGGGCCCGCCCGCGTCGAACGCGAGGCGTCGCACGGGACACCCGCGACTCGCGGCGACCAGCAGGCGCTCGAGCAGCTGCGCACGGTCAGCCGCGTGATCACCGAAAGCCCCGCGCTGCGCGCCCGCGAACTGCTGTCGATGACCCGCATCGCCGACGCGCCGGCCGAACACCTCGCGGCCGACACCGGAGACCCGCTGACGGCCCGGGTGGTCGCCCACTCGTTGCTGGCCGTCCAGCGGTCCCTGGTCCTGCTGGTGCGCGAGATGGTGCTGGCCGGCGAGCTTCCGACCGGCGTGGCCGAGGGCGTTCGCTCTGCTGGAAGGGGGATCGGCGCATACGCGACCCGCCCGGCGGCAGTGGCCTGACTTGGCGGTGCACGTGATAAGTGGGCTGGGCGGCCAGGGCGGCGCTCCACATGTGCCCCGGCCTGTGCGGCCGGAAGTCAGCCCGTGTGGCGGATGGTCGAGTCGGCGATCCGCTCGGTGAGCCCGGGCGAGAAGAACGGGTGGTGGCCCATGCCCGGCACGATCTCCAGCCGCGCCGCCGGGATCTGCGCCGCGAGTGCTTCGCCGTGAGCTGGGGGGAACAGCGGATCGGCGCTGCCGTGCAGGACCAGGGTCGGAGCGGTGATGGCGGACAAGGAGGCCCGCCGGTCGTCGTCCCAGCGCCGTCCGGCGAGATCATGATTCGAGGCGGCAGCGATGTTGTGGGCCCGGGCGTAACAGTGTTCGACGAACTGACGTGCGGCGGGTTCGTCGAAGGGCAGGACATCACCGTTGAGCACTCGCCAGGTCTCAATGTCGGCGTCCATGCGCAGCTGCGGCGTCGTGCCGGGCGTCCTCGCCGAGGCCATCACGTGGTCGAGGAACCGGGCCGTCGGGGGCGGGAGTTCATCGGCCCGGGCGGGCTGCCCCGCCATGGCTCGCGCCCACGCCGGGCCGGGGTTGTTGGCCATCGGAGACGACGCCATCAGGGTCAGTGTGTGCACCCGGGCCGCCCGGTGCACGGCAAGCCACTGCCCGATCGTGCCGCCCAGCGATATCCCGACGATGTGCGCGGCCGTGACGCCGTAACCGTCGAGAACGGCGACCGTGTCGGCTGCCATGTCGGCCAGCGCGTACGGATGCGTGGCGAAGTCAACGCAGTCGGAACGGCCGGTGTCGCGATGATCGAACCGGATCACTTGCCGACCGCCGGCCACGAGCGCCTCCAGCAGCTCGTCGGGCCAGCCGATGCCCTGGGTGGATGTGCCCATGACCAGCAGAACGGCCGGGTCAGCCGGGTGGCCGAAACGCTGCGCCCACAGTCGCAACCGCCCAGGGCCGACAAACTTCTCGTCACCAGTAAGCATGCCGGGCACCGTAGCGACTACCGGATCGGCGACAAGCCACTACCGGCGGTAGTCAAGAATCGGGGTCATGAGATAATGGTGGAAGGTGAGAGGGCGACCTCGACTCCACCGAACTGGCCCTGCTGAAGGTTGCCCGGAGCAGGGGGATGACCTGGCAGGACATCGCCTTCGGCCGGGTCTGGGAAGCCGGCGGATGCGCGCCGCCGGGCCCACCAACTCGGGCTCCGACGCCTCGGACCGCGAGACGCGCCACAGGGAGAACGCGAAGAAGCCGAGCAGGGCGAAGCCCAGCAGCAGCGTGATCTGCCCGGTCACCGGCACCACGAACGCCACGATCGACGCCACGGCCAGGAGACCGAGCTCGACCCGGCGCCCCGATTCAAGAACAAGTTCCCGCACCCCGTACGACCGGAGCGCCGCGACGCCACGACCAACGCGATCAGCACCACGACCGACCAGCCCAGTAGGCCTCACTTCGACAGCGGCGCAAACTGCCGGCCCCCGACCTGCCCACCGGCTGAACCGGGGCAAAACCGCGTCGTTATCCTCGGGAGCCGGACGGCGGGAGGATGGCGGAGACGATGACGGCGCTGCGGTGGTACGGCGGGATCGCGCTGGTGGTGTTCGGCATCGTGCCCACCGTCATGCTCGCGCTGCTGGTCAGCGGTGGGCACACCCCGTCGTCGGTGGGGTGGCTGCTGATCGGCGGGATTCCGCTCGTCGGGGCCGCGGCCGTGTTCGCCGTACGGGGAATGGTCGACGCCAACCCCGAGACGGCCTCGCGCCGGCTGCACCTGAGCATGGCCCTGGTGGCCGGCGCGGACCTGCTGATGCTGGGCGGCAATGCCCTGATCAGGATGGGCGCGAACTGACGGCCGAGGCGCGACCGCCGATCGAGGGCGGGCGGGTCAGTCCGACAGGTCGCCCCAGACGTGCCAGCGCTCGACCACCAGGCGGCCGCTGACCCGGGGGTAGTCGCGGTTGGGATACGGGTTGCCGGTGTAGGCCCGCGACAGCGCGTCGATGTCGGCCAGGTCCTCGTCGTCGGTCAGCTTGTCGATGCGGCCCTGCAGGCTCACGTGGGTGTACCAGTTGTCGCCGGCCAGCACGGTCAGTGAGACGCGCGGGTCCTTCCGCAGGTGCTTGAGGCGGGCCCGGCGGCCGTCGAGGTTGAGCAGGATGCGCCCGTCGTCCTCGTACAGATACCAGGTGGCCACGGTGACGGGCCGCCCGTCGGCGGCGACGGTGGCCATGACGGCCGGGTTCGGGAGCCGGAGCAGGGCGACGACCTGCTCCGACAGGGGTTCGGTAGACATGCCGGAAGCCTACGGGGCGGCCCCGAGGTAGTGCTTCCAGAGCAGTCTTGCGGCGATCGCCCGCCACGGCCGCCAGGGTTCGGCCCGCAGCATCGTCTCGGCCGTCGACGGCAGGGCCTCCAGCTGCCACAGCTCGGCGATGGCGGCCCGGACGGCGAGGTCACCGGCCGGCCACGCGTCGGGGCGGCCGAGGGCCGACAGCCGATAGATGGCCGACGTCCACGGGCCGATGCCGGGCACCGCCTGCAGCTGCCGGTCGACTGCGTCGTCGTCCAGGCCGGCCAGCGCGTCGAGCCGCAGCGAACCGTCGACGATGGCGGTGGCCAGGGCCCGGGCGTAGCGCGCCTTCTGCCGGCTGAACCCGGCCGCGCGCAGCTGCTGGTCGTCCAGGGCCAGCAGGTTCTCGGCGGTCAGCGGGTCGGCCAGCGCGCGGACCCGGTCGAAGGCGGCGCGGGCCGAGGCGAGCGACACCTGCTGCTCCAGCATGATGTGCACGAGCGAGGCGAACCCGGGCGGGCGCGCCCACATCAGCGGCTGACCGATGGCGGCGAAGCGCGGCTCGCGCCGGGCGAGTTCGTCGACGCCACGGCGCATTTCGGCCTCGGAGAGCATGCCTACAACGGTAGTGATCCGTCCGGGTGGCGGCGGATGGCCGGGTGGCCGACCCCCTGCGGTGGAGAAACCGATCTTGAAGTCGCGTCGCCGCCCGTTCCGCGCCGTCTGCGCTCACACTTTCGATCATCGTTCGTGACGTCGGCAACGGGGGAGACACAGATGGCGGTTGTTGTCAGCATTGACGGTCTGGTCGACGAGTTCGTCTCGACCACACGCCGCCACGGGGTGGAGGTCGAGCGGTGTGCCGTCGAGGACGAGGTGCGCGAGCGACTGGCCGACATCGCGGAACGGCTGGGCGTCAGCGTCGACGCTGTGCTCCGCGACTACGTACGCGGTGACTGGGGAAGCCAGATGGCGCTGGCGGTGCTGGCCCAGATCCGTGACGAGAGGTTGCTCTAGGGTTTCCGGGCCAGGCCGCCGAACTGGTAGACGTCGGTGTCGGCGGCCGGGTCGCCCGGTTCGGGGCGCCAGCGGGTGCAGGTGACCACGCCCGGTTCGAGCAGGTCGAGGCCGTCGAACCAGCGCAGCATCTGAGCCTTGTAGCGCAACGTGATCGGGGGTGTGGCGGTGGCGTTCCACTGTTTCGCGGCCGCCGCCGACTCCTCGGGTTTCACCTCGAGCGTCGGGTGCGCGACGGCCAGATAGCTGCCGGCGGGCACGGCGGCCATCAGGCGGGAGACGATTCCGTACGCCTCCTGGTCGTCGGAGATGAAGTTGAGAACCCCGAGCAGCAGCACCGCGACCGGCTGGTCGAAGTCGAGCGTGCGCCGCGCCTCGGTGAGGATCGTGGTGGTGTCGCGCGCGTCGGCGTCGATGTAGTCGGTGACGCCCTCGGGGCTGCCCTGCAGCAGGGCCCGCGCGTGCGCCAGCACCAGCGGGTCGTTGTCGGCGTACACGACCCGGGTCGCCGGCGCGATGGACTGCGCGACCTCGTGGGTGTTGTCGGCGGTGGGCAGGCCCGAGCCGATGTCGAGGAACTGCCGGATGCCGGCGTCGGCGGTCAGATGCCGCACGGCGCGTTGGAGGAACGCCCGATCGGCCCGCGCGGAGGCGACGATGTCGGGCAGGAACTGACGCACCTGGTCGCCCACGGCCCGATCAGCGGCGAAGTTGTCCTTGCCGCCGAGCCAGTAGTTCCAGATCCGAGCGGTGTGCGGCACATCGGCGTTCATCGACCACCCTCCTCAATGGATCGACCATAGATCACGACCACTACGGTCGTCACTGACCGCCGACCCGGAGGATCTCGCTCAGGCGGCGGCGCCGGCGGACGGCCGACTCGGCCGCCACGACCGTGACCACGGTGACGGCCAGCGCGACCACGGTGACCGCCTCGATCGTCCACCACGGCGTCACCGTGGCGGGGTCGACGGCCTGGCCGGTCAGCCGCCGCAGCGCCAGCGGGCCCAGCGTGAGCCAGCCGAGCAGGGCGCCCAGCGCCGGGCCGCACAACGCCGCCAGCACCGCGGCCGGCAGCAGCTCGCCCACGGCCACGCGGCGGGTGTCGCGCCGGCGCAGGCCCAGGGTTCGCAAGCGGGCCAGGGTTTCCCAGCGCTGCGGGGCGCTGGCCGTGGCGGCCAGCGCGAAACCCAGCAGGCCCAGGACGAGCAGGATCGCGGCGGCCACCAGGCTGAGCCGCAGCAGGCCGGAGCTCAAGGGGGCCTCCCGGCGTTCGGCCAGCAGGTCGGTGCGGGCGGTGACCTGGGCCCCGGACGACCTGGCGGCCTGCGCGGCGCCGGGGCCGGTGGCCCAGACGGTGTTGGGCTCGAAGACCATGCCCGCGGCGGTGGCGGCCGCGGCGTCGACCACCACGACGTCGTCGCCGGCGCCCAGGGCGGGAGCGGCGCCGGCCGCGGTCATGTTGATCGCCTTGTAGGCCGGGCGGGGCAGGCGGAACGCCATGCCGGGGGTGAGGCTTCCATCCCCCGTACGAACCAGGGCCGGAACCAGGTCCCCGGAGCCCGAAGGGATCGGAGGCAGGCCCGGCAGCGGAGTGTCGGCCAGCAGCGCCCGGAAGGCCGCCGTGTCGACGACGATCAGGCGGGCCGTGACCGTGGTGTCGTCGCCGATGAAGCGGGCGTTCTCGGTCACCTGAGCCGCGACCGCATGCCGCACACCGGGGGCGGCCGCGATCTTCTTCGCCACCTCGGGCGTGGAGCTCGCGGCCTCCGAGCTCACGTTCAGGCGTACGTCCGCTCCGGTCGTCTGCCAGGCGCCCTCGGCCAGGCCCTGCTGCGTGGTGGCATAGAGGGTGGTCGCGAAGGATCCGAGGGCGATCGCGGTGGTCAGGGCGAGCACGGGCAGCACCCGCGAGGCCGTGGCAGCCGCGCGGGCTGCTCCGAACAGGGCCAGCGGCGAACGGGAGCGCAGGGCGAGCCGCAGCACGAGCCGGGTGCCGGGCGGCAGCAGACGCGCGAGCATCAGCGCGACGGCCACGGCGCACAGGGCGGGGGCGGCGGCGGGCAGGTCGGCCTCGACACCGCGCTGGTTCAACGCGACGAGCGCGGCCAGGGCCAGCGCGACCACGGCCGCGTCGAGGGCGAAGCGCCGGATCACCTCGGTGCGGCGGGCCCACCGGCGGGCGCTGCGGTTCGCGGGCGTACGGCGGTCACGGGTGGCCCGGGCCGCCGCCAGCGTGCCGAAGACGGGCCCGGCGCAGAGCGCGACCAGCACGAACGGCACCGCCCAGGTCAGCGCGGCGCTGCCCACCAGCAGCACGGTCAGCCCCAGCCCGAGCAGGGCGGCCGGCACGGTGACCGCGAGCGATTCGACGACCAGCTCGGCGGCGAGCGCGGGCAGCGAGGCGCCACGCTGCCGGGCGGTGGTCAGGGCGGCCGCGCGGCGGCGGGTCAGCAGCTCGGCGGCCAGCGCGACCACGAGCAGGGCGACCGCCAGCACCCCGATGAGCAGCACGGACGCCTGGGCGGTGGCGGTGGCGATCTGGTCGCGCAGGTCGCGCAGCACGCTGTCGAGCTGGGTGGCCCACTTCAGCGACGTGTCGCGGGCGGCCGAGACCGCCGATCCCGCCTTCAGCGTGGCCACCTCGGCCGCCAGGGCCTGCGCGGACTGCCAGGTCAGGGTTTCCGGGTCGGCGTCGAAGCGGACCGCACGGCGCAGCTGGTCGGAGCGGAAGGCCAGGCGGGCGTCGGGCAGCGACTCCGGCGAGAGCAGGCCGCCGAACCGGGTGCTGCCGAAACCGTCGCGGTTGGCGGCCGGGTTCAGCACCCACGGCGCGAGCCGCCAGGCCGGATCGCCGGCGTCGACCGGCCGGAAGACTCCGCTGACCCGCACGTCGTACGGGTTGCGGCGCTCGTCCTGCACCGGGATCCGGTCGCCCGGACCCACGCCGAGGGCGGCCGCCTCCGGCTCGGACAGCCCGACCTGCACCGGCCAGGGGCGGCCGTTGAGCGGGACCTCGAGGAACTCGTCGTCGGTCGCGGCCTGCGGCTCCCGGCCCGCGACCCAGGTGACGGCGGGCGTGCCCTTGGTGGTGAGCAGATATTCGAGCTGGAGCCGGCGCTGGACACTGCCGTCGGTGACCATCAGCGAGATGCTGGAGACCGTGGAGACCGGTGGCAGCAGGGCGGAACGCAGCCCGGGGTCGAGGTCGCCCTCGGCCAGGGAGCCGAGAGCGGCCACGTCCTCCGCGAGCTTCGGGGCGCGCATCCGGCCGCCGGTGGGTCCGTAGTCGTCCGGCCAGTCGGCCTCGACCCGTACGGCGGCGTCGTCCGAAGCGTTGCGCACCGCCTCCCGGGTGGCGTCGTCCGATGTGGATCGGACCAGCGGCGGGGTGGCGCCGGCCAGCAGGACCACGGCGCTGACGACCAGGGCGACCAGCATCAGCGGCCCGGCGTCGGCCCGGGCGCGGCCGCGGATGCTCGGCCAGTGCAACGGCAGCCTCATGACGCCACCCGCAGATGGGCGGCGTCGGCCCGGCTCGCCTGCACGAAGACCGCGGCCCCGACGGCCAGCGCGCAGGCGCCGACCAGCACGGCCAACAGGATCGCCTCGGCGCCCCAGGGCCAGTGCGCGACCGCGGCCGGAACGGCGGCGGCGCCGGTGTCGGAGCGGATCAGCAGCGGCGCGACCAGATACGAGGCGAGCGCGCCGACCCCGGTCCCGGCCGCGAGCAGCGGCAGCACCACGAGGGCGTGCTCACCGATCAGCGCGGCCCGGATGCCGTTGCGGGACACCCCGATCCCGCGCAGCCGGGCCACCTCCACCGCCCGCGCCTGCACGTCGCAGACCACGTGCAGCAGCACTCCGCCGAGCAGCAGCACGACCGCGGCCACCACCAGCACGCGCAGAACCGCCGGATAGGAGGCGCGCAACGGGCTGCCGGTCAGACGGTCGGTTTCCCCCGTACGCGTCGACACCGCCCCCAGACGCAGCGCACCGGCCCGCTCGGCGGCGTCGGCGCGCGCCGGATCCCCGACCCACCAGTCGGTCACGGGCGAGTTCACGTTCCCGCGTACGGCCATGACCCGCGTCAACGAGTCCACGTCGGCCAGCACGGCGGCGGCCCCGGGGGCGGACGGCACCTGGGGCACGATGTCGCTCACGACGGCGTCCACGGCGGTCTGGTCGACGGCGAAGGTGAGCTCGGAACCCCGGTGGGCGCCCACGGTCGCGGCGAACCGGGACGAGACGACAACCGGGATCGGCCCCGGGTCGGGGAAGGCCGTGGCGACCAGCACGCGGCTGGCGGGCGTGGGGTCGGCGAAGCTCACGGCGGCGCTGAGCCGAAGCCGTACACCGTCGAAACTGACCTTCTCGCCGTTGAGCTGACTGGTCTCGGTGGAGGCGGGCCGCACCGACCACGCGGGTCCGGCCGGGCCGCTGTCCGTTCCGGCGGCCGGCAGGGTCAGGGTCGCGTCGACGGCGGCCACGTGCTGAACTCCCGTCTCGCCGAGGATCGGCAGCGCGACCCCGACCAGCCGCAGCCCGGCGATCGGCGCGCACCCGGCGATCGGGTGCCGGCGGCCGTCCAGCGGCAGCGGGTCGGGGGTGCAGGCCGTCCGCAGCCCGGTGGCGTCCTCCAGGATCAGCTGCGGCGAGACCGTGACCGGCTTGCTCCCGGTGACCGTTCCGGTCAGCGTCAGCGATCCGTTGCGGGGCAACGCGACCCCGGTCACCGGCGCCGAGGGCCGCAGCGGACCGGTCACCTCGGCCCAGTCCCGGTCGTCGTCGATGCGGCCGCGCAGCAGGGCGTCGGCGTGGCGGGTGTCGACGGCGACCAGGCGGGGCACCGAATCGGGGCCGCCGAGCCACTGGCCGACCACGATGTTCTGCCGGGCGACCGGCCCGACCGTGCCGCCGGTGGCCTCGCGCACCACCGCGCTCTGCCCGGTCACCGGCACCGCGGCCAGCGAGACGGCCAGGTCGGTGCCCACGGACAGGTCGGCCTGGTCGCGCTGGGAGGTCTGCCAGGTCGAGCCGAACGCCGTCCCGAACGTGGCGGCGGCACAGCCCAGGCAGATCAGCAGTCCGGCGGCCAGGGCCTGCGGGCGCCGGGCGGCCCCCGAGGCGGCGAGCGCCGGCGTGAACCCGCGCGCCCGCCCGGCCAGCCGCTCGGCGAGACGCAACAGGGGCGGCAGGATGCGCAACGCCACCGCGGCTCCGGCGGCCAGGATGAGCGCGGGCGCGAGAACCCGTACGGCGTCGGCCCGATAGCCGCCCGCGGCGGGCTGGGACCGCAGTTGCCACCAGCCGACCGCGGCCAGGCCCAGCAGCAGCACGTCGAGACCGGAGCGGGCGAGCAGTTCGCGCTGGGAACGGCGGTCCCCGCTGCCGGTCGCGGGCCGGGTCGCCAGCAGCATGTGCAGCCCGGCCAGGCCCACCGCGCCGCAGACGACCACGAGCAGCTGAGCCGCGGTCACGGTCACGCCCGCGGTGAGCCCGGCGCCGGCCAGCGGAGGCAGGTGGGTCAGGGCCGAGTAGAGCAGCGACGATCCGGGCACGGCCAGGGCGACGGCGAGCACGGCGATGCCACCCGCTTCGGCCGCCGCCACCGCGGTGAACTGCCGGCGGCTGATGCCGATCGCGGCGAGAAGGTCCGATTCCCCCGTACGCACCCCGGTCGTCAGCCGCACCGCCAGCGCGAGCGCGATCACCGTCAGGAGCAGCCCGATCACCGCCAGCGCCAGAACCGCCCCCGAGGTGAGCTGCTGCTGGTTGCGGGCATTGATCAGCACCTGGGGCAGCGGCGACGAGACCCGCTCGATCTCGATGCGGTCGCCGAGCGTGCCGCCCAGCCGGCGGTCGGCCCGCAGCAGCGAGGCGGTCAGCTCGTCCAGGCCACGGCTGGTCGGCGCGGACAGGTCGGGCCGGGCCGAGACCTCGAGCCGGCTCAGCGCGGACCCGCCGGCGAACAGCTCGTCGAGGTCGACCAGGAACGGTCCGTACGCGTGGATCTGCCGCGCCGACGTGCTCTCGGCCGGGTCGGGGTCGTAGCCGGCGCCGCCCAGCGGATCGCGGTCCCAGCCGGCGTCCTGCAACGGGCGGACGACCGCCGCGACGACGACGGTCACCGGGGGTCTCGGGTCGCGGCCCAGCTCGGCCCCGAGCCGTACGGGATCACCGACTTTCAGCCCGAGGAGGCGGGCGGTGCTCTGCAGGACGGCGGCCTCTCGCGGTTTCTGAGGCCACCGCCCCGACACCAGGGCGGCCCGGGCCGGCAGGTCCTCGATGCCGGCCAGATATCCGCCGCCCTTGACGCCCGACCCGGCGTCGTCGGCCACCGGCAGCAGCCGCATCGCCGACGAGGCGCGGGTGACGGTCGTCGCGGTGAACGGCGCGACCGACGAGGTGAGCACACTCCTGGTGTCGTCGGCGACCGACCGCGCGTCGGCCGCGCCCACCCCCGACACGTACGCGGTGACCGTGACGTCGTCCGGATCGGCCCGGGTCGCCGACACCTCCACCGCCCGCTGCGAGGTCTGCGTGATCAGCAGCGCGCTCGTGCCGAGCAGGGTCGTGCCGATCACCAGGACCACCAGCAGCGAGCTCAGCAACGGCCACTGGGCGCGGGCCCGCCGGGCGGCCAGGATCAGCACGTGACCTCGCCGTCGGCGATCCGGATGACCCGGTCGGCCAGTGCCATCATCACGGGGTCGTGGGTGGCGACGACCGCGGTGACGCCCTCGGACTCGACCACACCGCGCAGCAGCGCCATCACGGCCAGACCGGTCTCGGCGTCGAGCTGGCCGGTGGGCTCGTCGGCGATGAGCAGCCGGGGCGAGGCGGCCAGGGCCCGGGCGATCGCCACCCGCTGCTGCTGGCCGCCGGAGAGCTCACCCGGGCGCTGCTGGGCGTGGTCGGCCAGCCCGACCAGATCGAGCAGCAGGGCCACCCGCTTCTCCCGCTCGGCCGGGTCGGACTTGGCCAGGCGCAGCGGCACCCCGACGTTCTCGGCCGCCGAGAGCACCGGGATCAGGCCGAACGTCTGGAAGACGTACGAGACCCGTTCGCGGCGCAGGCGGGACAGGCCGTCCTCGTCGAGGCCGGTGACGTCGAGCCCGTCGACCACCACCGTGCCGGCGTCGGGGCGGTCGAGCCCGCCGATCACGTTGAGCAGCGTCGTCTTGCCCGAGCCGGACCGGCCGACCAGCGCCACCATGGTTCCGGGCTCGACCTCGAACGACACGTCGTTCAGGGCGTGTACGGCGGACGGGCCGGTGCCGAAGGTGCGGTGGACACCCTGGACGCTCAGCAGGGCGCCGGTCACGCGTCGGGCCGGATCGTGATGTGGTCGGGCTCCAGCGCCAGCCGGACCCGTCTGGTCAGCGCGAGCGCCTCGCGGTAGTCGCGTGGCACCTGGATGCGCCCGGCCCGGTCCATCACGGCGTACTCCTCGGCGATCACATGGGTGCCGCCGTCCTCGGCGGTCGCGGTGCGGCGCAGCACCTCGCTGCTGGTACGCCCGTCGCGGATGGCCACGGTGCGTTCGACCTGCCCGCTGACGGCCGGGTCGTGGGTGACCACGACGACGGTGACGCCGAGGTCGCGGTTGACGTCGCGCAGCGCGGCGAACACCTCGGCCGAGGTGGCGGTGTCCAGTTCCCCGGTCGGCTCGTCGGCCAGCAGCACGTGCGGCCGGTTGGCCAGCGCGACGGCGATCGCGACCCGCATCTGCTGCCCGCCGGAGAGCTGCGCGGGCCGCCGGTCGGCGAAGCTGCCCACACCGAGCGCCTCCAGCAGCTCACCGCTGCGCTGACGGCGCTCGGCGGTCGACACCCCGGACGCGGTCATCGGCAGGTCGACCATCTGCCGGGCGTTCAGATAGGGGATGAGGTTGCTGGCGGTCTGCTGCCGCACGAACCCGACGGTCTGCCGGCGGTAGCGCACCCGGTCCCGCCGCGACATCGACAGCAGGTTCCACCGGTCGACCCGGGCCCGGCCCGCGGTCGGGGCGTCGATGCCGGCCAGGATCGACAGCAGCGTCGACTTGCCCGACCCGGAGGCGCCGACGACGGCCACCATCTCGCCCCGCTCGACGACCAGGTCGAGGCCCTGCAGCGCCTGCACCTCGACCGGCCCGGACTGGTAGATCCGGACGAGGCTCTCGCACTCGATCAGAGCACCGTCGGCCGACATCGCTTACCTCCGCATTTCAAGATCCTTGTTATACCCGATAGGCGCCCGACAGGATGTCCTCGACCAGCGTCGGGCCGGTCGGGGTCCACTGCAGCAGTTCCCGCGTACGGGCCGAGGAGCCGATCAGGTCCTGGCCGAAGAACCCGCCGACGACGCCGAAGTGCTCGTCCGCCTCGTCGGCACCGACCGCGCGCACCGGCAGGCCGAGGAAGGTGCCCAGCGCCTCGGCGATCTCCCGGGTGGCCACGGACTCCTCGGCCACGGCGTGCATGCGGGTGCCGGCGGGCGCTTTCTCGAGGCCGAGCCGGATGAGGCGGGCGGCGTCGGACCGGTGGACGGCCGACCAGCGGTTGGTCCCGTCGCCGATGTAGGCCGAGAAGCCCTGCTTGCGGGCGGCGGCGGCCAGCCAGTTGACGAAGCCCCAGTCGCCGGCGCCGTGCACGCTGGGCGCGAACCGGACGGCGATGCCGCGCACTTTGCTTTCGAGGACCAGGTTCTCGCTGCCGCCGCGGTCCGAGCCGGGGCCGACCGCCGGGGAGGGGTCGTCTTCCCTCACTGCCCGGCCCTCTGTGATGCCGGACAAGCCGTTGGCGACCACGAACGGGCGATGGGTTCCCTCGATGGCGGCCAGCATCGTCTCGACGGCGGCGCGTTCGGCGCGGTCGCTCTCGTCCGGATTGGCCCAGTCGTGCTTGTTGGCCAGGTGGACGACGGCGTCGGACCGGCTCGCGCCCGCACGCAGCGAGCCGAGGTCGTCCAGGTCGCCGCGCAGGGCGGTGGCGCCCTTGGCCGCGAGCGTTTCGGCGGACTTGTCCGAACGGGCCAGGCCGATCACCTCGTGGCCGGTGGCGAGCAGTTCGTCGACGGTCGCCGAGCCGATCCAGCCGGTGGCTCCGGTGACAAAAACACGCATGTGCGTGCCTCCTTCATGAGTTCCGAGTCATCGTGCCTCGAAACTGTATACCAAAACGGTGCACGGTGTCTCGTTATTAATGTCACCCCTTCGGTAGAGCCCGGGTGTTGGCAAGATGCGCGTTTGTGTCGCGCTCAGGCGTGCATGTGGTGCGCGTGTGTCGCGCTTAGGCGTGCATGTGGTGCGCGTCTGTCGCGCTCAGGCGTGCATGTGGTGCGTGTTTGTGTCGCGCTCAGGGTGGACGTGGTGCGTGTTTGTGTCGCGCTCAGGCGTGCATGTGGTGCGTGTTTGTGTCGCGCTCAGGCGTGCATGTGGTGCGCGTTTGTGTCGCGCTCAGGCGTGCACGTGATGCACGTTTGTGTCGCGCCCGGGGGCACGTGGTGCGCGTCTTCTGTCACTTGGAGGCGTGCGCGTGGTGCGCGGTTCCTGTCACGCCCAGGCGTGGACGAGGTGCGCGGCGAGCGCGTCCGTCTTCAATCGGCGGCCGGAGAGGGCGGCCAGGACGAGCGGGCCGCACAGTTCGGCCACGGCCATCTCGTCGTCCAAGGGGACCATGGCCAGCTGCGTACGCAAGCTGTCCAGAACGACCCGGGCCGGTGCGGCCAGCAGATCCTCTTGCGCCATCAGGTCCCGTACGGCGGGATCGTGCTGAGCCTCCCCGAGCAGCGCCCGATAGGCGGCTCCGGCGGGGGAGTCGGTGAGGAAGCGAGACAGCGCGTCCAGAAAGTCCGTGACCGTCCGGGCCGGCTCGGTGCTCGGGGTGACCGCCAGTTCGCCCCGGGCGTCGGCCGCGCACGCCTCGATGAGGATGTGCGCCTTGGTCGGCCACCAGCGGTAGACGGTCTGACGGCCGACGCCCGCCCGCTCGGCAATGCCCTTCATGGTCATCGCCGCGTAGCCCACCTCGAGCAGCAGATCGTCGACGGCGTGCAGCACCGCCAGGCGCGCGTCCTCGCTGCGCGGCCGGCCCGGTGCGCGTTCGATCACGACCGGGCCCCGCCGTTCCTCAGGCACTCCCGCACGATCGAGCTCCCGCCGTTGTCCGCGCCCTGTGGCGTCGGTGTGCGTGCGTGGTTGTCCGCGCGTTCTTGCGCGTTTGGGTTGCCGGTGTTGTTCGGGCGTTGTGTCGTCGGTGTGCGTGTGTGGTTGGCGGCGCGTTTTTGCGCGTTCGGGTTGGCGCTGTTGTCCGCGCGTTGTGGCGCTGGTGTGCGCGGGCCGTTGTCCGGGCGCTTCTGCGCGATCGAGCTTCCGCCGTATCTCACGAGCGGGCCCCGCCGGCGAGGAGGCGGATCAGGATCTGCAGGCCGGTGCCGATCTCGGGCCAGCCGGTCTTGGGCAGGATGCGTCCGCTGGCCTCGGCGTCGATCAGGCCGTGGGCGGTGGCGAACAGGAGGATGGCGAGCTCGTTGCCGTCCGTGGCGGGTAGCAGGCCGGTCGCCTGACCGTCCGCGACGATGGCGCCGAACTCGCCCAGCGCCTCATCCGCGGTCCGGGCCAGCGACTCGCCCAGCCCGGCGATGTCGGGGCGGTTGAAGAGCAGTCGATAGCGCGCCGGATGGTCGCGGCTGAAACGGACCGCGACGTCGAGCGCGTCGAGCAGGCGTTGCTCGGGTTCGCGGTCCGAGGCGCGGACCTTCCGCCATTCGTCGGCCAGGGCGTGGAAGTCGGCGTTCGCTACGGCCGCGAGCAGCTCGTCACGACTGGCGAAATGCTTGTAGGGCGCGTTGTGGGAGACGCCGACCGCGGACCCGACCGCGCGCAGGGTGACGGCGGCGTCCCCGCCGGCGTCGAGCAGGTCGGCCGCGGCGGCGATCAGTCGCTCGGCGGTGTTCATCGAAGCTGTGCGGGTTCCTCGTCCGGTCGCAGGTGTACGAGCCGCTTGGAATCGTCCCACAGCTTCGCCGCGCGCTGTTCGTCGTAGGAGACGCGGGCCGACCGTACGGCCGAAAGGTTGTTCTCCTGGGCCTGGAAATACTTGCCGGTGACGCCGGCGTAGTCGGGCCCGGCGGCCAGCGCGGCCAGGGAGGCGCCCGAGAACGCGGTGTCGGAGGTGGTGACGCCGATCCGCCGCGACACCCACTTCATCGCGGCGCTGGTCGCGAGCCTCCGGGCCGGCCCCGGCAACCCGCGCAGAAGCCCGGTCTCGGGCACGGACCCCGGGTCGTACGCGATCGAGGAGACCTTGCTGCCGTGACGACGCAGACGGCGGTCCATCTCGTACGCATACATGACCGTGCACAGTTTCGAGGTGGAGTACCGCTTCCCGGCCGACAGCGTCGCGGCCCTGGACAGGGCGACAGCATCCGGCTCGACGGCCTTGCCCACCAGCCGCCCGTCCATCGAGTCCGGATCGTGGGTCCCGCTGGCGGTCCAGACCACGCGGCCGTGGTCGCTCAGGCGGGGCAGCAGCAGCTCGACCAGCAGAAAATGCCCGAGACAGTTGGTCGCGAAGGTCGTCTCGTACCCGTCCGCGCTGAACGTGACATCCCCGTCGAACCGGCCGCCCGCGTTCAGGAGAACCGCGTCCAGCTTCCGGTCGACCTGCCCGGCCGCGGACCGCACCGACGCCAGCGACGACGTGTCCACAGCCAGGGTCGTGGCGCTCACCCCGTGACCAGCGCGCAGCTCGTCGGCGACCGCCCGCATCCGGTCGGGGCTGCGCCCGGCCAGAACCAGGTCGACCTTCTCGGCGGCCAGCGCCCGAACCGCGGCCAGCCCGATGCCCGAGTGCCCGCCCGTAATCAAGATCGTCGTCATGCCGCTTCCTCCGGTCCAGGTTGACGCTGTCAACCTACGCGTCCAGGTTGACAGCGTCAACCTCGCTCGGGTGATCGTCGCTGAAATCCGACATCGATCGGCGCTCGGAAACGGGTTCTCATGGAGGTCATGAGGCCGGGTCGATTCGCGCTCGTCATCGCCTGTGATGAATACGAGAACGCCTCGCTGCAGCGTCTGAGCGCGCCGGGTGCGGACGCCCGCGCGCTCGCGGCGGCCCTGGGTGACCCGTCCATCGGGGCCTTCACCGTCGACACGGTCGTGAATGCTCCGCACGGCCGGGTGACGCGCCGCGTGAACGAATTTCTGAGCGACCGGAAACCGGCCGACCTCGTGCTGATCCATTTCAGCTGTCACGGGCTCAAGGACAACAGTGGCGAGCTCTACCTGGCCGCCGCCGACACCGATCCGCGACTGCTGCCGGCCACCGCGCTCTCGTCCACGGTGCTGTCCGGGTTGGTCGCCGACTGCCGGGCCCGGAGCCTGGTCCTGCTGCTCGACTGCTGCTTCGGCGGCGCCTTCGAGCGGGGCTTCCTGCGACGCGGCGGCGCGGCGGTGGACGTACGGGACCGGTTCGACTTCGCCGGGGCGGGCCGTGGGCGCGTGGTCATCACGGCGTCGACCGCTCTGCAGTACGCGTTCGAGGGTCCCGACCTCAGCGGTACGGGCGCGCCGGGCACGTCGGTCTTCACCGGCGCGCTCACCGAGGGCGTCGTGACCGGGGCAGCCGACGCCGACGGGGACGGTTACGTGGCGCTGGGCGAACTCTTCGACTTCGTCGACGAGCGGGTGCGCGAACGCAACCCGAACCAGACGCCGAGCAAGTGGGAGTTCGGAGTGCAGGGCAAGCTGCTGATAGCCCGTACCGCCGCCGGTCCGACCGAGCCCGCCGCGACCGCCGGCATGCCTCCCGACGCCGGCACCACGATCCCCGTGCCTGGCGATCCTGCCGCCGGGGCCGGGGTGGGTGGGCCTGCCGCCGAGGACGCCGTCCCCGGCCGAGGACGCAGCCCGAAGACGATTGCCGTCGCGGCCGGCGTCGTGCTCGCGGCGACGGCGACGGTGATCGGAATCTGGCGGCCTTGGATGGGGGACAGTGAGGCGAACGGTTCGGCGCCGCCCGGTGGTGCGAGCAGCTCGAGCCCGACCTCGGCGGCCGCGAGTCCCGAAGCGAGCGCCGCACCGGACAAGCTGCCCGCGGCCGCCGCCAACTGCTCGGAGAAGAACCGGCTCCCGCTCATCGCCGCCGACCACGATCCCGTGACCGCCCCGGCGGTCTACTTCAGCGTGTGCATGGACGAGGTGGAGGGTAAGCGCCGGGGCGTGGCCAAGGTCGACTCCACCGTGCCCGGCCTGCGCGACGCCTCGGTGGACTGGCAGGTGACACTGCACAACTGCCGGGACGCGAAGGACGCACGGCGCCAACCACCCGGCGGTCAGGGCGAGTTCGAGCGGTGGGAGTTCGACATCGGCCAAGCGGGGTCCATGGCCACCGCGCTGTTCCCCCTCGAAGGCCCATGGCGGACTCAGGCCATCGCCGACAAGTTCCAGGTCACCGACGCCGCCGGAACAAAGTGGAGCCTGCCCGAGGACCCGCAAGGCAGCCATCGCCCGTTTGTCGGCTACACGCCCGCCGAGTGCAAGTAGCGACAACCCGTTGAGTCTCGCCCCCGTTATGCCCACGGGCGCTATCTCTCTCATCGGGTGATGCAGGCGGTGGCCACCCGATCGGATGCATGACGGCGGTACCGGTTGCGCCCAAGGCCCCCTCACAACCTTTCCCTTATGACGGAGATGGAGGGGTTAGCAGTGATTCTCGTGGACTGGACGCCCGTACTGGTCGCGTTTGCGCCGCTGGCGGTGTCCGTTGTCGCCGACATTCTTGGCCGCTTCCGGCGGACGCGTAACGCATCGGTCGTCAGAGCGATGAGCACCTTGACCGCGCAACTGGCCGCCGCCGGAACCGGCGGGACGGTCACCCATGTGGACCGGCGGGGCTGCCGCTGGGTGGTCACGGTCGGCGCATCAACCGGAGCTAGCGAATCGTGAACGCCGGCCATCGCGACGATGAGAAGCGTCGTCAGCTCAAAGGGCTGATCCACCGCTACCACACCAGGATGGTGCGCTGGATCGCCTTCAAGACCGGCGACCGTGAGGTGGCCGAAGAGCTTGCTCAGGAGGTGTGGGAGCAGGTGTGGAAAGGGATCCGGGTGATCGTCGACCAGAAGGATCCGTGGCCGGAACTGCGCCAGATCAGTTACGACCGGGCCCGTACGCGTGTGCAGATGCAGATCCGTCGCAGCAGGAAAGTGCCGCCCGCGGAAAGCGCCTACGGGGACGGGCCGGCGGACGAGGACTCGATCAACTCCGCCGACGTCCGGCTTGACCTTTGCGCGGCGCTGAGTGAGCTGACTCCTCGTCAGCAGCAGGCGCTGTATCTGCGCTATACGCAGGACCTGAACACCGCCGATGTCGGACGGGAGATGAACATGACTCGCCAAGGTGCGGCTGCACTGCTGGGAAAGGCCCGGGAGGCGCTGAGGTTGTCGCGCCGGCTGCGAGGGTGGAACGACGACGAACAGGTGAGCTCGTGACGTTCGAAGACCGGAAGTTGACCGAACTCGACGACGCGCTGCGTGAGCTCGGCGCCCATGCCAGGGTCACGCACACCCGAGCCGAGCTCGACTCCGTGTACGAGGCGGTTCTGGCTCGGGTCGCGCCGGTGGAAGAGCCGCAGACACCCGCGGTGCCGAGGCCGCGGGGGCGCGAAACGCCGCGACCGTCACGGAGCCGGTCCGGCTGGCTCGGCGGTGTCGGCCTGCTGGGGGTAGTGGCTTTGACGGTGGCGGTGGTCGCGGTTCC
This sequence comes from Paractinoplanes ovalisporus, assembly GCF_016834655.1. Taxonomy (GTDB): domain Bacteria; phylum Actinomycetota; class Actinomycetes; order Mycobacteriales; family Micromonosporaceae; genus Actinoplanes; species Actinoplanes ovalisporus. The sequence continues at coordinate 140,068 of NZ_JAENHP010000015.1, read as the reverse complement.
GCGGCCGTTTGTCCTCGACAGTCACCTCGCCGGGCGTCCGCCGGTGCCGCCGGTCGCGAGCAGCCTTCCGCAGGCGGCGCCGGTTTCGCGTGCGCCGGTGGCCGGCACCACGCGGCCTCCTCAGCATGAGGTGTCGAGCCCGTTGCGGAGTGATGCCGGTCCCGTCTCCGCGCCACAGCCGACGCCGTCGTCATTCCCTGAACCTGCCGTCACCTCGACCCGCACCCGCGACGTCGAAACGGAGCGCCCGATCACCGCGCTGACTCGTGTCTCGGTGGCCTTGGGGGCGGCGACGGTCTCCCCGGCTCCACAGAAGGCGACGTGCGCCGAGGGCCTGACGATGACGTTCGTGCAACCGGTCTCCCTGAACGAGCCCGGCCGGCTCACCTACCGGTGGCTGCGGTCCGACCAGGCCATCGCGCCAGACAAACACCTCGACTTCATGTCTGCCGGCACGCAAGCCATCACCACGACCTGGCAGCGCTGGGGCGAGGCGGGCGAAGTGATCGACGGCTGGCAGCAGCTGGAGGTTCTGGCGCCGGACGCTCAGAAGGGCGAGCGCATCACCTTCCGTGAGGTGTGCCCGGCGAACGGCTGACGGCGGAGATGACCGTGAAGGCCGACAAGACAACACGCTGGAAGGTGGCCCGGCTCAGTCGCGGCCGGCGCCGAAACCGGGGCGACCCGCTGCCCATTGGGGCTGGAGGAGGACGGCGCGACGGGGCCAGCCCCGCTGCTCCACGAGGTGACGCTGCACCAGCCGGCACGTGTCGCTCTCGCCGGCCACGTAAGCGACGCCCGGCCGGGCCGGCAATGTCAGCTCCTGCACGGCGCGCAGCAGCACCCGCGACGCCACGGCTGAGGCGCCGCCCCGGTGGACCCACGGCAGGGGAGTGAAGGCGCCGAAATCCGGCACCTCGTTGGCGGCGTCGGTGGTTTCGAAAACGCCGTACGTCGGAGCCTCGTGACCCAGGGCCGCCCGCATGGCCAGCAGCGGCACCGCGCCCGTCTCGTCGCCGATGAACAGGTGGTGGGAGGCCGTCTCGTCCAGCGTGATTTTGCTGCGCGGGGGCTCCACGGTGACGCGGTCGCCCACCGCCACCTCGCGGGCCCACGTGCACCCGGGCCCGCCGGCGTCGTGCAGCGCGATCCGCAGCGTCACCGAGGCCGCCCCAGGATCATGCCGCCACAACGAGTAGACCCGCCGCTGCGGAACCTGGACCACCAGGTGGGCGCCGGGCCGGCAGCGCAGACGGCGCAGTTCCGGGCCGATCAGCTCGATCTGCCGGATGTGTGCGGCCACGTCGGACACCGCACGCACCCTGGTCATCAGGGCGGTCTGCCGCGAATAAGGCATCAGCGCGGCACCGGGAGGAGGGGACAGGGCATCAACAAGGCTCCGGGAGGAGGGGACAGGGCATCAACAAGGCTCCGGGAGGAGCGGACAGGGAATCAACAAGGCTCCGGGAGCTGGACGGCCAGGAACTTGGGGGCCTGCATGCGGTAGCTGTCGGTCACCAGCTCGGCGATCTCGGTCCAGTCGGTGTGGTCGCCCAGCACGGCGGCGGCCACATTCCGGCCCCACGGCGCCCGGAAGAACGGGAACGCGGCGGTCAGGCCGAGCAGGTCGTCGGCGGGCACGCGGAACGTCATGACGATCGGGGGCTCGCCGTTGACGACGTGGCGGGCGTATTCGGAAAACCGTACGGGATCGGGGGTGTAGACGTGGGCGACGGTGCGGGTGCGGATGCGCCAGCGGAGGCCGATCCAGGCCGGTTCCTCGTACGCCTCGGGGAGCCGGCGGCAGATCGGGCGCAACCGGTCGAGGATCTCGGGTGGCACGTCTCCTGGATGGGACATGCGCCGACCCTAACGAGTGGGTACGACAAGACGGCCCCGACGGCGGGGGACGACAAGAACGGCGGCCTACTTCAAGGACCCATGAAGCTCCACCGGCCGGGGAGCGCGGGCCGCGGGGATCCGTACGGGGGAAGGCATCGGCCCGGCCGCCAGCAGCAACCGGCGACTCAGCGGCCGCTCGACGTAGCGGTGCACCAGGCAGGCCAGGCCCAGCATGAGCACGGTCGTAGCGGCGACCACGACCCAGACCGGCAACGCGGTGTGCACGTACGCGGCCCGGATGACGATGTGGCCCAGCTCGTTGTGCAGCAGATAGAGCGGATACGTCAGGGCGCCCGCGATCGTCAGCCACCGCCACTGGATACGGTCGGTGTGACCCAGCGCGACCGCCAGCAGCACCGCGAAGGACAGCGTGACGATCAGCAGGCCCGGCCACGACGGGACCGGGAAACCGGCGTTGACGTCGTGCATCCGGTCGTCGACGCGGGCCAGGCAGACCAGCCAGGCGAACCCCGTGATGCCGTACAGGAGAGGGGTGGGTCCGAATTTGTGGATCAGGAACAGGGCCATGCCACCGATGAAGTAGGGGGCGTAGTCGCTGATCGTCAGCGCGTTCAAGGCGGGGCTGCCGAGGGTGGGCGCGAGCACGGCGACAGTCATCCACACCGTGCACAGCAGCACCGCCCGGCGATAGGTCAGACCGCCCCGGGCCAGCACGAACGCCATGATCAGATAGAACTTGAGCTCGATGAACAGGGTCCAGTAGACGCCGTCGACCGGGTCGTGGCCGAGGGGCTGCTGCATCATCGTCAGGTTGACGGCGAGGTCGAGCAGGCTGGGCCGGTCGTCCGACAGGGGAAACGCCATGACCGCCAGGCCGGTGATCACGACGGCCGCCCAGTAGGCGGGGAACAGCCGGCTCACCCGGGAGGCGAAGAACTGCCCGAGCGTGCGGCCCCAGCTGCTCATGCCGATGACGAAGCCGCTGATCAGGAAGAACAGTTCGACGCCGAGGAAGCCGTAGATCGTGACGTGGACCGTGGTGGGCAGGAAGTACTCGGGCAGGCGGACGCCGTCGATGCGCCACGCGACGGTGTAGTGGTACGACAGCACGGCCAGGGCGGCGAGCAGGCGCAGGCCGTCGATCGCGGCCAGCCGGGGGCGGGACCGGGCCATCAGAGCTTCTCCAGTCTCAGCGCGTACGCGTCGAACTGGCCGATCCCGCTCAGGATCACGCGGACCGACCCGGCCGAGGGCACGGTGATTTCGAAGTCACGGGCCACGCCGTCGTCGGTGCATTGCAGGGTCTGCTGCTGGTCGACCGTCTCGTTCACCATGACCGTCACCGGGAGCGGCGCCGGGCCGGCGCAGCCCACCCGCAGCCGGTAGTTGCCCCCGTCCGCCTCCAGGCCGACGTCCTGGTCGTGCTCGGCCATCACGTCGGAGTGGCTGGCGCCGGGCACGAGGGCGGCGGCGATCTCGGTCTTGTCAGCCCGGCCGCGCCAGAGCATGTCCGAGGCGTACGTGGAGGCGGACGCGCTGGCGGCGGGCGTGATCGTGCCGTCGAGGTTGCGCTGGCTGACGATCCAGGTGCCGCCGACGGCGATCACGACGGCGGCGAGGGCGGCCGCCCGCACGGTGGCCCGCCGGTGCACGGTGCGCCGGGCGGCCTCGGCGCCGGGCGGCCGCACCTGGGGCAGGGTGTCGCGGCGCAGGTCGTCGAAGAGGGAGTTCAGCGGGTCAGGCACGGCGGACCTCCTCCGAGGGCTGGTGCAGCTGGGCGGCGAGGCCGGTGCGGCCGCGATGCAGCCAGGACTTGACGGTGCCGACGGCGACGCCTTCCCGTTCGGCGATCTCGGCCACGCTCATGTCGCCCAGGTAGTGCAGGACCACCGCGCGGCGCTGCACCGGCGGCAGCGCGGCCAGTGCCTGCACCAGTTCGATGCGCACGGTGGTGGGGCCGTCGACCACGGGCTCCTGCGGTCGCTGGCGGCGCAGGAACGACAGCGCCGTACGGGAGCGCCGCCAGCGGCTGACCGCCAGGTTCCAGGCGACCCGGCGCACCCAGGCGACCGGGTCGTCATAGCGCGAGACCTTCGACCAGCGGCGCAACGCGCGGCAGAACGCCTCCTGGACGACGTCCTGGGCCTCCTGCCGGTCGCCGAAGTACGCGTACAGCTGCACGGTCAGGTCGGCGAACTGGGCCGCGTACACCGCGTCGAAGTCCGCCGAGACATCATCGGCCGGCATCGTCGTCGGTGCTCCCCTCGTCCGGGTCCTGCGTCGTGATCGTCACGGCGACTACACGCGTCACCGGCGATCAAGGTTGCACCTGATTTTTGCCCGTCTACCGCCGGATGCTTCCCGAACACCGTGTATTCACGTTCGTCAAAGCCCAGTACCGTGAGAGCGCTCTCCCCGTTCCCCCAGACTCGGAGTCCGTCCCTGATGAAATCCCGACGAAAACTCGTCTCCTCCTTGGCCGCGGCCGCGCTCGCGGCCGGAGCCGGAGTACTTGCCGTGACGTTGACCAGCACTGCCGAGGCGGCCACGGTCGGCGCCGGCAGCTACACCGAGACCCTTCCGGCCGGCGCCAAACTGCCCACCGGTTGTGGCGCCATGTCGACCAACCCCCGCCAGTACGTCACCTCGAACGCCCCGGGCGGCGCGGTGCCCACCAACGACTGGTGGTCCTCGCTGCTGTTCAAGAAGGGCGACGACTGCAACTTCTCGCAGCCGCTGTTCGCGGGCCCGGCGTCCTACCGGCCCACCGCGAACGGTCTGGGCCTGTCCTACCAGACCGACGCGGCCATCAGCGGCAGCGGCACCGGCGTGGGGGAGTACCACTACCCGTACGCGCAGCACATCGTCGTCGGCGTGGCCGGGCTGAACGCACCCCGCGCGCTCGTCGACGGCTGGAGCGACTGGACCGTCACGCCCAGCTGGACCGACGGCGCCCGCACCATGAAGGCCACGATCGGGCACGGTCTGCCGCTGTCGTACTACCGCATCACCGGCGGTGACGCCCAGCTGAGCATCGTCGGGCCGCCCACGATCTGGCAGAACGGCAACGGACGGATCGGCTTCTCGATCGGCGGGCACGACTACGTGGCGTACGGCGCCCCGGGGTCGACCTGGACGCAGTCGGGCAACAACCTGCGCTCGACGCTGAACGGCCAGGGTTACTTCTCGGTCGCGGTGCTGCCGACCGTCTCCAGTGCGAGCACGGCCGACAAGATCGCGCTGGCCGACCAGTACGGCACCTACGCGCACAACCACGTCACCGGCACCCGCATGACGTACAGCTACAACCAGGCCAACGGCACGGTCTCGACCACGTACGCCTTCACCACGCAGAACCTCGGCGGCAGCGGCGGCAACGGCACGGTCATCGCGCTCTACCCGCACCAATGGCGCTACCTGTCCGGATCAACCCCGCTTTCCCGTACGTACGTCTCGCCGCGCGGCGCCATGAAGATCGTGCTCGGGACGCAGTTCCAGACGTCGATGAAGTATTCGGGTGTGCTGCCCGAGCTGCCGGCCGTCGGCGACTCCAGCGGCGCCGACCTGACCCAGATCACCACGCTGCTCACCAACGAGCTGAACAACCCGGCCGACTTCAAGGGCAACGACACCTACTGGACCGGTAAGGGCCTGGGCCGGGCGGCTCGGATCGCCGAGATCGCCGACCAGCTGAACATCACGTCCGTACGGGACTCGGCTCTGAACGTCATCCGCACGCGTCTGACCGACTGGTTCACGGCGTCGGCGGGCAAGAACGAGCGGGTCTTCTACTACGACAAGAACTGGGGCACGCTGATCGGCTACCCCGCTTCGTACGCCTCCGACGAGGACCTGAACGACCACCACTTCCACTACGGCTACTTCATCGCGGCCGCGGCCACCCTGGCCAAGTTCGACCCGGCGTGGGCCTCGACCTCCCGGTACGGCGGCATGGTCGACCTGCTGATCCGCGACGCCAACAACTACGACCGCAACGACACCCGGTTCCCGTACCTGCGGGACTTCGACATCTACGCGGGTCACGACTGGGCCTCCGGGCACGGCGCGTTCGGTGCGGGCAACAACCAGGAGTCCTCGTCCGAGGGCCAGAACTTCGCCAACGCGCTCATCCAGTGGGGTCAGGCCACCGGCAACACGGCCATCCGCAACGCCGGCATCTGGATCCACACCACGCAGGCGGCGGCGATCAACGAGTACTGGTTCGACGTCCGCAACGAGAACTTCCCGGCCAACTGGGGCCACAACTACTCGGCCATCGTGTGGGGGTCGGGCGGGGCGTACGCGACCTGGTTCTCCGGCGAGCACGAGATGATCGTCGGTATCAACATGCTCCCGATCACGGGCGGCCAGCTCTATCTCGGCGAATACCCGGCGGCGGTCCGGAACACGTACGCGGAAATGGTCCGCAACAAGGGCGGCGAGCCGACCGTGTGGCGGGACATGCTGTGGCAGTACCTCGCCCTGGGTGACCCCGACGCGGCGATGGCCAAGTGGCGGGCGGCCGGCAACTACACGTCCGAGGAGGGCGACAGCAAGGCCCACACGTTCCACTGGATCCGCAACCTGCAGGCCCTCGGCCAGGTGGACGCGTCGGTCGCGGCCAACCACCCGTTGGCGAAGGTGTTCAGCAAGAACGGCGCCAAGACGTACGTGGCCTCGAACATCACGAACAGCGCGCTGACCGTGACGTTCACCGACGGGCGGACGCTCGCCGTCCCGGCCGGCAAGACCGTGGCGAGCGGCGCGGTGAACTGGTCCGGCGGTAACGCGACCGGCGGCGGTGTTTCTCCGACCACTCCGCCGACGACGCCTCCCACTACTCCGCCTACTACTCCTCCGACCACTCCGCCCACGACTCCTCCGACGACCCCGCCCACGACCACGCCGCCGACCGGCACGGCTTGGGCGGCCAACACCTCGTACGCCATCGGTGCCGTCGTCACCTACAGCGGCGTGCGGTACCGCTGCATCCAGGCCCACACCTCGCTGGTGGGCTGGGAGCCGCCGAACGTTCCGGCGCTCTGGCAGCGGCTCTGAGCCGTCCCGCTGGGGCGGTGGGCATTCACCGCCCCAGCGGGACCCTTTCTCACTTGCTCAGCTCAGCTCGACGCGGGCGATCGCCTTTTCGGTGAGACTGCCGAGCCACAGGGTGTCGCCGTGCCGCCGCACACCGGTGGCCATCACGTAACGCCCGGCGGGACCGTGCAGCGCACGCAGCACGGTCCCGTCGCCGTCCACCTCGGCGGCGATCGTGTGCGGCAGCGGTTGCGGCTGCAGGCGGACCGGCAGCACGGCCGCGATCCGGCGCAGCATCGGATGTGGCAGCAGCTTCTCGGCGAGCGCCACCCGCGGGCTGGCCAGCGCGATCCAGTAGGTGCCGTCACCCGCCGACGACATGTTGTCCGGATAGGCGGGCAGGTCGTCCAGCACCGTCTTCGCGCCGCTCGGCAGGGCGAGCCGGACCAGGGTGTGTGACACGGTCTCGCACAGCAGCAGCGCGTCCTCCGACGGCGTCAGCGCGATCCCGTTGGGGAAATAGAAGCCTTCGGCCACTACGTCCGTACGGCCGGAGCCCGGCTCGTAGGCCAGCACGCGCCCGTTGGGCCGATGTTCGAGCAGGTCGCGCCGCCAGTGCGAAACCGGGAACCGGGTGGAGCTGTCGGTGAAGTAGACCGTGCCGTCCCGGGCCACGGCGGCGTTGTTGCACAACAGGATCCGCTCGCCGCCGACCCGGTGCGCGAGGTCGGTGATCGTGCCGTCGTCGGTCAGCCGCAGCAGCCCCCGGTAGGCGTCGCAGACGATCAGGCTGCCGTCCCGCGGATCGACCTCGATGCCGAGCGGCCGCCCACCGGTGTCGGCCACCAGTTCCGGCACGTCACCGGCGTGTGCGTCGGGCCGCCAGCGCCAGATGTGGCCCTGCTCGGTTCCCGTGTAGATGTGACCTTCCGGCCCGACCACGACGTCTTCCGGCCCGTGCCCGTCCGGCAGTTCCAGCTTCTCGACCTCGTCGAGCCGCGTGTCGTCGGGCGCCCACACGCCGTCCAGCGGCGGGGGAGTGGTCGCGGGTAGCTTCGCCGGCCGGATGAGCCACGGCGCGGGCGGACGGGGGATCGGCATCCTCGCATCTTCGCCGCACCGGCCGCGCCACGAAAGTGGCAGCCCGTGCTCACCGTGCTACGTTGGTGCCGTTGCAGTTCTGATTTCCTTTTGGACGTGTTCTCTCGACGCCTGACGGGTCTTTGAGCCCGCTCGGCGTCTTTTTTGCTTTCACGGGGCGATCACGGCCGCGACATGTCCTTCCCAGTTTGAGAGGAAGTAGCACATGGCTACTGGCACCGTGAAGTGGTTCAACGGCGACAAGGGCTTCGGCTTCATCACGCAGGACGGTGGTGGCGCCGACGTGTTCGCCCACTTCTCCGCCATCGCGACCTCGGGCTACCGCAGCCTCGAGGAGAACCAGCGCGTGGAGTTCGACGTCGAGCAGGGCGCGAAGGGCCTCCAGGCGGCCAACATCCGCCCGCTCTGATACGGGTGTGACGGCGGCCGGTCACCCCTGGCCGCGGATACGCGATCGCGTGATCTTCCAGGGGTGACCGGCCGCCTCGTCATCGCACCGCCGCCGGCGGCAGATCAGTCGATCGATCCCAGGTCGTCCAGGCCGGCGCCGAAGTACGGCAGGGTGGACAGGTCGATCTTGGTGGCGTCGGCCGGGGCGTCGATCGGGGCCGGGTCGCTCACCTCGAGGCGGGCGGCCACGCGGCCGGTCGCGCCGTCGACGAACTGCAGCACGTTCATCTCGGCCGCGGTCAGCTTGCCGTTGTCGATCCACAGGTCGAGCACGACCGGCTTGTCGGCCGGGGCCTTCTTCGGAAACTCCGACGCCATCGACGGCTGGACCGCCGCGACGAACCGCTTGGCCTCCTCGTACGCCTTCGTGGTGGACGAGGTGACGACGAGGTGCTTGTCGTCGTTGCTGTCCCGCACGACCTGGGCGCCCTCGAGCAGGTTGGTAGCGCTGGTCGTGAACTCGGCCAGGGCCTTCTCCTGCTCGGCCGTGGTGCCCTTGGCCGGCGTTTCGGTGAGGGCGGACGGGTCGAGCGAGACCCACTTGCCGTTGAAGAAGGCGTCGTAGTCGCTGCCGCCGCCGCTGAGCTCCTTGACCTCGGCCGGCGTGGCGCCGAACTTGGCCGCGAGCTCGGTGACCGGCGCCTTGACATAGACCAGGCCGCCGACGAACCGGACCTCGGTGCCGCTCACCCCGTCGATGGTGGCGGCCAGGCTGGACTTGTCGTCCTCGGTGCCGGCGCCACCCTTGTCGTACGACATGGTGATGGACGAGTTGAACATCTGCTTGACCACGGCGGCGTCGGCGTCCTTGCCGGCCGCGGCGACCAGATCGTCCGGGTTGCCGGTCAGCTTGAGGGTGAAGCCGGCCTGCTGGGCGTCGGCCAGCTGCTGAGCCGCGTTGCGCAGCTCCAGCTTCGGCTCGAGCGCCTGGAACTGCTGGGCGGCACAGCCACCGAGAAGCGCGACGGTGGCGACACCGGCGAGAAGAGTACGCATTGATCCCCGTTTCGATAAAGGCTGATTCAGCGTACGGGGGCGGATCAACCCGGTTTCCGACCGGCTTCGCGGCAACCGAGGGGCAACCCCAAGGCTTTCCCGTACGCAACCAGGCGCCCCGAAGCTGGTCGAGTGACCATCGCCCTCGCCCGGCACCGCTCCGCCGCCTGGCAGCTGTGCCTGGCCGCCGCGCCGGTCGCCGTTCTGCTCTACTACGGCCTGCTGCAACTGGGCAGCGAGTGGGCGGCCGCGGCCGTGGTCGTCTACGGCAGCGCCAACGGCCTGCTGGGTCTCTGCTCACTGGTCGCCGCCCGCCGCCACCCGGCGCTGCGGCCGATGCTCTATCTGCTCGCCGCGGGCGGCCTGTCCTCGGTCGTGGGCGACCTGATCTTCTACACGCTGGCCCTGCGCGACGGCGAACCCCCGTTCCCGAGCGTCGCCGACCTGTTCTACCTGGCCCTGTTCCCCTTCGTAGCGGGCGCTTTCCTGGTCGTCATCCGCCGCCGCACTCCCGGCTGGGACGCCGCCAGCGTGATCGACGCGGCCATCGTCACGGTCAGCGCCGGCTACCTGACCTACGAGTTCGTGATCGCCCCGACCACCCGCGTCACCACCGGCGACCTGGCCTCGATGGTGGCCGTCGCCTACCCGGTCGGCGACCTCATGCTCATCACGGTCGGCGCCCGGCTCATGCTCGGCGCCGGCCCCCGCACGCTGCCGCTCAAGCTGATCGGCGTCTACCTGGGCGCGCTGCTCTACGCCGACAGCACGTACAGCGTGCAGACCCTGGCCGGCTCCTACCGCACCGGCAACTACCTGGACGCCATCTGGATGGTCGGCTGCTTCCTGTTCGCGGCCGCGGTGCTGCACCCCGACCTGCCGAAGATGGCCGAACGTTCCCCGACCGCCACCCCCGACGCCACTCCGGCCCGCCTGCTGCTGCTGGCCGGCGCCGCCGTCATGGCCCCCGGCAGCATGATCGTGCAGTACCTGCGCGGCGACGCGCCGCACGTCGTGGTCGGCGCGACCGCCTGCATCGTGCTCATCCTGCTGGTGCTGGGCCGCATGGCCGGCCTGGTCGGCGCGCAACGGCACACCGCGATCACCGACGAGCTGACCGGCCTGCGCAGCCGCCGCTTCTTCGTCCAGGCGCTGCGCTCCGAGACCACCCGCCGCGGCCGCTTGAGCTTGCTGCTGCTCGACGTCGACCACTTCAAGAGCGTCAACGACACTTTCGGCCACGACGGCGGCGACCGCGTCCTGACCGAGGTGGCCCGCCGCCTCGCCGACTCCGTACGCGGCGACGACCTGGTCGCCCGTTACGGCGGCGAGGAGTTCGCGGTCCTGCTACCTCGAGCCGACGAGGCCCGAGCCGCCGAGATCGCCGAACGCATCCGCGAGCGGATGGCCCGCGATCTGATGCCGGTCGGCGACGGCCGCACCCACCGGGTAACGGTCTCGATCGGCGCCGCCACCATGCCCACCACCGCCCCCGACGAGGCAACCCTGATCCGCCGCGCCGACGAGGCCCTGTACGCAGCCAAACACGCCGGCCGCAACCGGGTGGTCACCGCCCAGCCGGCCACGGAAATCCTCAACAACGAGCCCGTGGCAGTCGATTGAGCACTCGTCGATCACCCGCGCAACGCCAACCCAGGGATGTCGTGATGAAGAAGGCCGCTCTTTTCCTCGCCCCGCTCGTCGCCGCGAGCATGATGGCCGCACCGGCCCAGGCAGCCGGCCACTCCATCCTGGTCGGAATGACCGCGGCCCAGGTGGAGGACGCCAACTCCCGGTGCGGGGACGACGCGGCGATCCGGACGACGGTCAAGCTGCGCAAGAAGCACATCGCTTCTTTCCTGGCGGTGGACCTCTACATCGGCAAGACCTGGAAGGGTTCTCGTACTCACGATGTCGACGTGGACGGCAAGACGAAGGTCTCGTTCCTGACCTGCGTGCCCTACAAGATGTTGTTCAGCCCCAAGACGGGTGCGTACTACAACACGAAGATCATGGTCACGACGATGCCCCGCTCCCGCGATTCGCGGACGGCGACCATCAAGCAGTTCGACGACTGTTGAACCAGGGTCATCCTCCCTGGGCGCGTCGCCTTGAGCGGCGCGGCGAGTGCCTACCGGCCGCTCACGCCCGTTCGCCAACTTCAGCGCTCACAGGCGATGACCGCCGTTTCTGCCCACGCCGGCTTTCCGGTTGGTTCGACGGCGCATCCAGAGCAGCCCAGCGATCTGGACGACAAGACCAAGGGCCATGCCACCCGATGCCGGCTGATGGCATACCGTTTCGCGGTGATCGATACCTCGACTGAGCTTTGGGACCCGCCGCCGTCCCGGCCCAGCCTCGCGCCCGCTTGGATCGGCGCGTCCCTTTCCTCCGTGATGATCCTCGCGCTCGTCGCCGCGGGTGGCGTGGTCGTCTATGCATCGAACGACGAACGCTACCGCGAGACCGGTGACGTCTGTTCCCGTCTCGACATCTCGGCCGTCGCCGCTCGCCTCGGCGATCCCTCGCTGCGACCGCGGCCGTCGGTGAACGCCGGTGCCTGCGCCTACGTCGTCGAGAACAAGAACGGCCTCTGGGCCGGCTACGGCAACGTGCAACTCGCGTACGGCGCGAACGCGGCCGCTGCGTGGATCGGGTGGCGATACAACAAAACCGAGGGGAGCCCGCGCGATGTCCCGAATCTGGGACGAGCCGCGCGCCTCGACTCGCAGGCAAGGAACGTCGACGGCACGGCGGTCTGCTCCGTGCACCTCGACGTGCTCGACTCGAACCTGAGGCTCACCGCCAGCCTCGGCACCGACGCCGACATACCGTCGCGTCCGTGCGACGACTTGGAAGCGCTCGGCAACGCCATGATCGAAAGCACCCGAACGTCCCTGACCCGCCTCGCCGAGCGCCTCTGACCGCGGGTCAACACTGACTGGTCACGGCTCAGCCCGCCGTTTGACCCCCATCGCTGGTCGGCGTCGCTGCGGCACGCCCCGCTGCATCACCGCAAGCCGCCAAGCCGAGTGTTGGCGAACGGGCCGGCCAAGGGTGGAGCCGAGCCGAGACCGCGCGTTGTATGCGGCGGATCCGGATGCCGACCACTCGGCGGCGGCGGTACGTAGCACTGGGGGCGCCGAGCCGCGTATGCGCGGACAAGGGGGCGACATCAGCCAACTGCGGGTCGGCTTCCCAAGCCATGATCAGCCGATGGCGGCCCGGCACCGTCGGCGTATAGTGCGGAGCCGATCTTGATCGGATGACGACTGCCCGAAGCTTGAAGGAGCACGATGTCAAGCTCGGTCCGCCGACGGGCACACACGGTGACCGCTGTCCTGGCCGCCCTGGCCGCCCTGGCCGGGTGCAGCGCCACGACGAGCGCCGACGAGACGCCGCAGCCGCTGACCGACGAACAAGCAGGCGCGGCGTGCCGGCGCAGCCTCACCGAGCTCAACGGCGAGACCGCTAGCCGGCTCAAGCAGCGCTTCGTGGCCCACGACGGTGACAATCAGATCCGCGTCTACGTTTCCGAACCCGACGAGTGGATCAGCACCTGCCGGGTCGGCGCCGCCGGGGTAGAAGAGACGTTCGGCGGAAGAACGAACGTCGGGCCACCCGACCGGATCACCTTCTACGGCGGGGCGGACGCAGTACTCAAGGCACACTTGCTGGTCGGGCGCCTGCCCTCCAAGGCGACCTCGATCACGGCATCACTGCCGTCCGGTGCCACGCTCACCGGCTCCACCGACGGCAACTTGTTCGTGATCTGGGCGCCAGGCACCGCGGTCGAGGGTGCCCAGCTGACCGCACACGCCGCGGACGGCACGACGGTCACCACCGGGACGGCTCCGGGCCTGGGCGACTGAACGCGGACGCGTGCGGCGTCAGCACGCGCGGAACGCGGCAGATCCGGATGTTGCCGGCGCCGGACGCTCGGGCTCATGCTCTTTGATCACGCCGGTGGGCGACGTACCCGCAACCGCCCGCCGCCCCACAGGGCCGAACGGGTAGGCGCCCGCGCCACACAGTGCTGGTTCGGGCCCGGCGCTGACGCCACCGATGAACTTCATCAGCGGAGAGGTCAGGTAGGGATCGTCCAGGCGAGACAGAAGCAGCAACACCCGCCGCATCCGAGCAAGATCGCAGCGCCAACAATCCTGCCGATTGACATGTCGAGCGCCCGACCCCTAATGAGGCCGGACGTCGGGTCCACGCCGTAACCACCGCAGCTCTCACACAGCGAACCGAACAGCAGCGGACTCGGGTTGCGGCCGGAGCCACCGCAGACAGGGCATTCCGGACCGGTGCCCGGCGACAGCGTCGTTACCTGCCCCGCGTACGTAAACGCCTCGAAGGACAGAAGCGCAGCGAGCGGCCCCAGCGTCGCAATGACCACATAGCTGAAAATTACGGCATCCCCAGCGTTCTTGATTCCTGCCGAATCGGTGCACACCACCGCCGGGGCGTTGCTGGGAACGCCGTTGAAGCCTGTGGCCTTGGAGATCTTCTCCAAGGCGTCGTTCCACAAGGCGGTGCCGTTAAGCCAGTCCGGCAGGGCCGCGGTGACAGCCTTTGTGGCCGGGTACAGCGCGTCGAGCCAGCCCGGTATCGCGTTCAGACTCGCGAGCACAAAACCGACGATATATAACCCCGCCAGCACCTCCACAAAGACGCCCGCGACTCCATCAACGCCGCGGAGCACGACCGGCCAGCGGTGCCGGTGAAACCGCTGCGACCAGCGCCACTCCAAATTCCACAGACGTGCGAAGAACATCAACAAGACGAATGCGAACAGGAATGTCGCCAGGAAGACTGGCCACGCGTACTGCGCCCTGCTGCATCGGTCGGTGTACTCCGCTACGGCGCGAGCTCCGATCACAGACGCGATCCCGGTGGCTAGTCCACTGATGATTAGTTTGGCGGGTGCTTTTACCACGAACCCGCCCAGCCACCCCTTATACCCCACCCGGACCAGGAAGGCGAGTGGCAGCAACGTCGTGAGGATGAATCTAAGCAGCGCTAGTCCGACATTACCCAAAGTGTCAAGCATGTGCGGGTGTCCCCACGTCGCCGTTAACATTGATGGCGCTGGCTGCCTGCGGCTGCCATTGCTTCGGGCTGCTTTCCGCCGCGGGCTGCCACCGTTGTGTCTTGGCACCAAATGTGTCTCTGATGGACCTATGGTGCTGTAGCGGCCCGAATCTAGCTAGAGTCGCGTAGGGATCGTCACCGTAGAACCGCCGCTGCGACCAATCCTTAGCTTCGCGATCCTGTAGTAAATAATTGTGGGAATCGTCAGTAATCGCCGCCTGTTGATATTTTTTGGTGCCATTCATGTTAGGAGTACTGAACTACGTGAAAGGCGTTGCAGGGATGGGCCGGTGGGCTAGACTCACCCTCCGAACGAGCGAGGGGGGGTCGTCCGTGTGCCGGCCCGTTCCGCAGGGCGCTCCTCGCAGTGGTCGCAGGCCGCCGACTCGAGGTGCGGCCAGTTACGCCGCAGTATGTTGCCCGAACTGAGCCATTACCGGGCGGAGAAGCAATCACAAAAATATGCCGCGGTCTTGGGCTTAGCACAGCTCCGGCGCCAAACGGCATGATCGGTTCCCTCGACAAGAGATGATCAACCAAGGGCGATCTCATGATCCACCGGGGCTCATCAGCCAGCCGCACAGGTTAAGGAACAAGCCCGGAGATGGTCGATCTGGCCGGGTTCGGTCATTGCGAGGGTTGAAATTTGCGAAGCGCCCGGCTCCTGGCTTGATCAGGTTCACTGTTCTCGGCAGATCCGTCCGTGTGGTCAAGGCGGGCGCCGCGACAGCGGAGTGTCGTGGCACGGTGGTCGTCGATGACGATCGCGCCTGAACGAGGTGACCGCCGGCGCGTCCGGTAGCGGTAATCGTCGGAGCGCGCCGGTACCGTGAAACCGTGCCAAAGATGGCCGTGCAGGACGTGACCGGGATTGTCGGCGGCCTCGCTGCTGACGGGATCACCGTGTGGGTCGACGGCGACTGACCCGGCTCCGAAAGACCTTCTCGACGTTCATGCCCTGGCCGGCAAGTTCGGCTACGAGATACCCCCGACCCACACCGGCCCGTCCGAAGGACCCGCAGACGCCGGCCTGACGGAAACGTAGCGACACCACCGTCGAGCATCTTCGGCGCCGGAGGCGTGCGGCGGTCTATCGTCCGGGCATCCGGCTGCGGTCGTGAGTCGTGTGTGTCCACGCCTGCAGCAACTCCACCGCCAGCCAGTGGCCGTATTGGCGGGCGAGGCTCAACGCCGTCGCGCCGTCGTGCATGGTTGCGCCGGGGTCGGCTCCGCGGGCCAGCAGGAACGCGGTGGTGTCGACATGGGCCTGCTTCCCGCTCTGCGCCGCGCCGTCGCCCTCCATGTCCACGGCGTGAATGAGCAACGTCATTCCCTCCGCGTTCGCGTCTTCGATGTCCGCGCCTTCGTCGAGCAGCTGTCGCAGACGCGGCAGATCCCCGAACTCCACGGCGAGGTGGGCCGGTGTAATGGACGGATCACGGTCGACGGTCACGACCAACGAGGATACGTCCGGGCGGCGCGGCAACGGGGTGTCGTGGCACGATGGCCGTCGATGACGATCGAGCCTGACGACCCGCGGCTGCGGTTCAACACCCTTACGTGGGCTGACGTCGACCCCGACCGGCACCCGTTCGATGCCGATGCCGTGTTCGATGTCGTACGGGCTTTGGCCCCGGCCGGCGGCGTGCCCGCGCCCTACCGGTACGACCCCCGCCACCGCTTCGACAACGCCGGGCACGACGAGCGCTGGAACTGGCAGCGCGCGATGACGATCGCTCTCGTCGAGCACTACGGCGACTGGGCCCGCGGCTGGGCCGCCCAGACCGCCGGGCGTACGGCGGACGGCGCGCTGGTCGTGCGCTGGAGCGGCGCCCAGGATTCGATCACGACGCCGGACGAGACGCTCGACGCCGTCGCGGGGGCGTTGTCGGACTGGCGGACGTTCCTCGAAGAACTGGCCGAACTCTTCGAACGGTATCTGCCGCTGCCCGCCGACCCCCGCGCGGCCGCCAAGGCCTGGGAAGCCACGACCGCATCGCTGGTCGCGACGGTGGCGGCGCGGTCCGGCGAGGACGAGTTCTGGCATCCGGTCTGCGTCCTGGCCCTGAAGTGGTTCCTCACCGTGGCTGAGGTGCCGGGGGAGGACCACGACGCGCTCGTCGACGAGGCGGTCGGCGGGCGGTTCTGGAGCTACGTCTCACCGCTGGGCGCCGAGGTCGCCGACGCCGCGGAGTCCCTGGCGGCGGCGCTGACCGGCGTCACGCCGCCACCGGACGACGCGTGGCCCGACACCTGGCCGCAGGACTGGCCGAGCCGGCGCAGCACCGAACTGCCGGCCGCCGAACGGGCCCCGCGGATCCTCCCGCCGCCGGTCCCGGACGCCCTCGCAACCTGGCTGCGGGTCCGGTCGGCGACCCGATGGGAGCACGCCACCGAGCACGTCACCGGACCGGCGCGCACCGCCCGCGACGGCATCGCCAGAATCCTTTCGAACCACCGGTACAACGCCTTGGACCTGGTGCGGGCGGACGTCGCCGAGGGCGGCCCGCTCACGTTCGCGCGGCTGGAGATGTGGCAACGGAAGGTTCTTGCCGTTACCACCGCGCCGTTCCGCACCACGCCCGCCTATGCCCGGGACGGCCGGGAACGGTACGCGTACCGCGACGAGCTGCCGGAGCTGTTCGAGGCCTGCCTCGCCGAGGCCACCGACCCGGCCGTGCCGCTGCCGTCGCGGGCCGCGCGCGTGTATCTCGACGTGCTGCATTTCCACCCGTTCGCCGACGGCAACGCGCGGTCGGCGGCGCACGCGGTGTACTTCGTGCTGGCCCGCGAGGGAGTGGTGTTGGACCGGGCGGCGGCGCTGCTGATGACCCGCTGGCCCGCCGCCGACTCCCACGGCGCCGAAGGGCTGGCCCGGCTCATCGCCGTGCTGATCCAGCAGACAGCCGCTGAACAGGGAAAATGACACCGATGTAGTTAGGTGATCTTTCCGCGTACCGGTTGCCGGGCCGGAGGAAGTGGTGATCACTGGGAAGGTGATCTCCGCGCCGATGCTTGCGGCTGCCGGGCCGCTTCCGGGCGGTCCGGGGTGGGCGTTCGAGTTCAAGTACGACGGCGTGCGTGCCATAACCGAGGTGTGCGGCGGGCGGATCGAGGCCCGGTCGCGCAACCTCAACGACATCACCGCCAGCTATCCCGAGCTGGGGGAGTTGCCCGGTCTGCTCAACGGCCGCGACGCGATCCTGGACGGCGAGATCGTCGCGCTCGAGGGGGACCGGCCGTCGTTCGCCCTGCTCCAGCAGCGCATGCACGTCGACACGCCGAGCCAGGCCCTGATCGGCGCCGTCCCGGTGCTCTACTACGTGTTCGACCTGCTCGGGCTGGACGGCGAAGACCTCACCCCGCAGCCGTACGCGACCCGGCGTGACCTGCTCTCGGGGCTGGGTCTGGTCGGTGCCCACGTACGGGTCCCGGCCCGCTTCACCGAGGCCGACGGGAGAACCGTGCTGCGCGCCGCCGAACTGGCCGGCCTCGAAGGAGTCGTCGCCAAGCGGCTGGCGTCGCCGTACCGTACGGGAAAACGCTCCTCCGACTGGACCAAGATCCCGCTCGTCAAAACCCAGGAGGTGCTGGTCATCGGCTGGAAGGCGGGCTCCGGTCGCCGCTCCGGCACGATCGGCTCGCTGCTGTTGGCCGTCTATGACAACGCCGACCGGCTGGTGTTCGCCGGGCACGTGGGCACCGGCTTCTCCGACAGCGCGCTGCGGCACCTGCAGACCGAGCTCGCAGCGCTGTCCCGCCGCACCCCACCGATCGAGGGCGTGCCCCGCGAGTATGCGCGCGTCGCCCACTGGGTCGAGCCGGCCCTGATCGGCGAGGTCGCGTTCCGCAACTGGACCCCGGACGGCCGCCTGCGTCACCCCTCGTGGCGGGGCCTGCGGACCGACCGTTCCCCGGCCTCGATCCGCCGCGCGCCCGAACCCGTACCGCCGCCCAGCCAGGGCACGGTGATCGGCGCGATGCAGACCCCGGACGGCCGCTGGCGGGTCGAGGCCGTGCGCCGTGGCCGGCAGGACTTCTACCGCATCATCCACGGCGACAACGTCATCGACGGCCTGGCCATCGCGACCGTGGAGCGGCTGCTGGGCGAGGCCGGCGTAAACCTCGGTGACCTGATCGAGGGGGCCGCGTAGGGTGTCTCGCCGTGCGCATCGTGAGCGTGAACGCGTGGGGCGGGGCCCTGTTCGACGAGCTGGCGGCGTGGCTGCCCGCGAGCGGCGCCGACGTGGCCTGCCTGCAGGAGGTGACCCGCACTCCGGGCGTGACCGGCTGGACCAGGTTCGAAGACGCGGAACGGTCCCTGCCGCAGCGGGCCGACCTGTTCGGCGACGTACGGGCCGCGCTGCCCCGTCATCAGGCCCTGTTCCTGCCAAGTGACGCCGGTCCGGTCGAGGCCTCGGGCCGGCGGCACCACCAGGAGTTCGGCGTGGCGACCCTGGTGGCCGAGCACCTGCCGCTCGTCGGCGTCGACACGGCGTACGTGCACGGCGCATTTGTCGATCACGACGAGTGGACGTCGACCCACCGCCCGCGCAACGCGGTGGCCGTGCGCACCGTCGACCGTCCGTCCGGCCGCGCGATCTGCGTCGTGCAGGCCCACGGGCTTCGCGACGAGGCGGGCAAGACCGATTCCCCCGTACGGCGTGAGCAGGCGCTGAAGCTGGCCGAGCTGGTCGCGCGCATCCGCCGTCCCGACGATCTGGTCGTGCTGTGCGGCGACCTCAACCTGCTCCCCGGCAGCGAGACGTTCACGATCCTGGCCGCCGAGGCGGGCCTGACCGACCTGGTGGGCGCCGCCGACACCCGCACGTCGCGCTACACCAAGCCCGTACGCCACGCGAGCTACCTGCTCGTCTCGGACGTGGGCGCGGTGAAGCACTTCGAGATCCTGACCGCGCCCGAGGTCTCCGACCATCGCCCCCTGATCCTCGACATTTAGGGCCCCCACATGCAGACGCTTCCGCACACGGCCGCCTCGCTGGCCACCGACCTCCGCGCCCTCGGTCTGGCCCCCGGTGACACCGTCATCGTGCATTCGTCGATGCGGGCGGTGGGTTCCCTGGCCGGCGGGGTGCAGGCCGTCGTCGAGGCCTTCCTCGACGTGCTGACCCCGGCCGGGACCCTGGTGGTGCCGACCCACAACCCGGCCAACTCGGACCCGGCCGAGTGGACCCGGCCGCCCGTGCCCGAGGCGTGGTGGCCGGTGATCCGCGAGCAGAGCCCCGGCTTCGACCCGGCCCGCACCCCCAGCCAGCACATGGGTGTGTTCCCCGAGCTCGTCCGCACCTGGCCCGGCGCCCGGCGCAGCTCCCACCCGCAGGTGTCTTTCGCCGCGCTGGGTGCGAGCGCGGCCGACGTGACCGGCAACCACCCGCTCGAGGACGGGCTCGGCGACGGCTCGCCGCTCGGGGCCGTCTACCGCGCCGACGGCAAGATTCTGCTGCTCGGCTGCGGTCACGACCGCAACACCTCGATGCACCTGGCCGAATGCCGCCAGACGCCGCCGGTGATGGCCGACCACGGCGCCGCGGTCCGCGAGCCGGGAGGCGGCAGCCGCTGGGTCACCTGGACCGCGCCGGACGCCGACGCCTCGGACTTTCCCCAGATCGGCGCCGCCTATGAGGCGCAGGGCGTTGTCGACCTCGGAACGGTCGGCAGCGCGCCGGCCCGGCTGATGCCGCAGCGGGCGGTGGTCGACTTCGCCACCGCGTGGCTGCCGGTCAATAGGGCCTGACGTGGATGATGTGGACGGCCTCGGTCTCCGGGCCCAGCCGCACGAAGGCGTTCTGACCCCAGTTCCAGTGCTGGCCGGTGATCAGGTCGTGGGCCACGAACGTGTCGGTCCAGCCCAGACCCAGCTCCGGCATGTCGAGGCGGATCGTCGTCTCCCGCGTCTGGGACGGGTCGAGGTTGGCCACCACCAGGATGACGTCGTCGCGGTCGTAGACCCGGCGGGCCTTCGAGAAGACCAGCACCTCGGGGTCGTCGGCGGAGTGGAAGCGCAGGTTGCGCAGCCAGTGCAGGGCCGGGTGGGCGCGCCGGATCTCGTTGAGGCGGGTCAGGAACGGCGCCAGTGACTGCTCGCCCCGCTCGGCCCAGCGGCGGTTCTTGTACTGGTACTTCTCGTTGTCGATCTGTTCCTCGGCTCCGGGGCGGGCCACGTTCTCGACCAGCTCGTAACCGGCGTAGATCCCGTACGTGGGAACCAGGGTCGCCGCCAGCGCCGCCCGCATCACCCACCCGGGCGGCCCGCTGCGCTGCATGAACGGCGTCAGGATGTCGTGCGTGGTCGGCCAGAAGCTGGGCCGCATGTACGCCGCCGCGGGCCCGGACAGCTCGCGCAGATACTCCTCGATCTCGGCCTTCGAGTGCCGCCAGGCGTAGTACGTGTACGACTGCTGGAACCCCACCTTGGCCAGGTTGTGCATCATCGGCGGCCGGGTGAACGCCTCGGCCAGCCAGATGATCTCCGGGTGGTCCTGGGCGACGTCGGCGATCAGCCACTCCCAGAACTCGACCGGCTTGGTGTGCGGGTTGTCCACCCGGAAGATCGTCACGCCGTGGTCGATCCAGAGCTGGATGATCCGGCGGACCTCGGCGTAGATGCCCTCGGGGTCGTTGTCGAAGTTGAGCGGATAGATGTCCTGGTACTTCTTCGGCGGGTTCTCCGCATAGGCGATCGAGCCGTCGGCCCGGGTGGTGAACCACTCCGGGTGCTCGGCGACCCACGGGTGGTCGGGCGCGCAGTTGAGCGCGATGTCGAGCGCGACCTCCATGCCCAGCCCGCGGGCCCGCTCCACGAACGCGTCGAAGTCGTCGAACGTGCCCAGGTCGGGGTGGATGGCGTCGTGACCACCGTCGGCGGAACCGATCGCGTACGGGGATCCGGGGTCGCTCTCGTTCGCGCGCAGGCTGTTGTTGGCGCCCTTGCGGTTGATCCGGCCGATCGGGTGGATCGGGGTCAGGTAGATGACGTCGAAGCCCATGCCGGCCACGGCGTCCAGGCGCTCGGCGGCCGTCCGGAAGGTGCCGCTGACCCAGCCGCCGGCCGCCTCGTCGAAGTGGGCGCCCTCGGAGCGCGGGAAGAACTCGTACCAGGCGCCGTAGAGGGCTCGTTCCCGTTCGACCAGCCACGGCGTGCGCGGGGTGGCCGACACGTGCTCGCGCAGCGGACGTTCCCGCAGCTCCCGCACGACGGACGAGGAGAGACCGGCGTTGAGCCGTACCTCGGGGGAAGTCGCAGTGTCACGCAGCGCGGCCGCCGCGTCGTCCAGCACGGCCACCTGTTCCTTGGTGCGCACCACCTCGGCGACCGCACGTTCCAGAACGCGGGCGCCCTCCTCGAGCATCAGTTCGACGTCGACCCCGGCGCCGACCTTGATGACGGCGTCGTGGTTCCAGGTCCCGTACGGGTCGGACCAACCCTCGATCCCGTACGACCAGAGCCCCGCGCTGTCGGCCGAGACGGTCACCGCCCACGCGTCCAGCCCGGCGTTCACCCTCGTCATGGGCAGCCGGCGTTCCCGTCCGGCCGGGTCGACCAGCACGACGGTGGCGTTGACCGCGTCGTGCCCTTCCCGGAAGACCGTGGCCGTGACCTCGAATTCCTCGCCCACGACGGACTTGGCGGGGCGGTTGCCGCCGTCCACGACCGGGGCGACGTCAACCACAGGAATCCGGCCGATGCGGCGATGCGTCGGTGAGGCGCTCATGCCCCGACGCTAGAGGATCCCCGGGGTGGCCGCTCGGTGAGCGCGCTAGTCTCCGCACTTCGGAGGGCCGGGTTCGCCCGGGGCGTACCGCTGCCATTCGTCGCCGGTCGGGCCCCCGAAGCGGGCGCAGAACTCGTGGTGGGCCACTGTCGGGCTCGGCACGAACCAGGCGCGGGTGTGGAACTCCTCGTCCACGGAGACGAAGAAGGCGTTGTCCTCGCTCAGCGCCAGGCCCTCGATCTTCTTGGTGTGACCCGGGCGGCTGCCGATCAGACGGCCGGTGCCGGCGTCCCACAGCCGGACCCCACCGGTACGGGCGTGACCGGAAGCGATCACGGTGCCGTCGGCGTTGAACGCGAGCGCCGTGATGTCCTCCGCGCCCGGGTCGAACATCTTCCTGATCGAGCGGCCCGTCTTCGGATCGCGCAGGTCCACGGTCGATCCGTCGCCGACCGCCAGCAGATCGCCGTTCCTGGTGTAAGCCGCCACGTCCGGATCCTCACGCAGATCCGCGCCGATCTCGCCGGAGAGCGCTCCGGTCGTGATGTTCCAGAACCGGATCCGGGTGTCCGAACCCGCTGTCATCAGGGTGCCGTCGGGGCTGAACTCCAGATCCGCTATGAGGAAGTCGTCGCCGGTGCGGATCTCGCGGACCTGGCGGCCGGTGGCGATCTCCCAGACAAAAACCCGGCCGTCGTTGTCGGCGGAGGCCAGGTGGGTTCCATCCGCACTGAACGTCATGTCGGTGCCGGCCGACGGCAGAGGTGGCACGATCTCGCGGCCGGTGCGGACGTCCCACAGCCGGATCAGGCCTTCGTTGCCCGAGGTGGCGGCGATGCCGTGTTGCCGGTCGGCGGCCAGCCAGTACACCCCGTCGGCCGAACCGCGCAGGGGGACACCGTACGGGCGTCCGGATGCCGCCTCCCGCAGCTGAACCGTGTTCTCGTCGTCCGTGTCGGCGATGAGCGACGAGGTGGGCGTCATCGTCACCGCCAGCCGCCGTGCACCGGTGGTGTCCAGCGGCGCGGTGGTGGCGCGGCCGGTGCTGGAGTCCCAGAGCCGGACCGTCCCGTCGGCGCCGCCGGTGGCCAGGACCTTGCCGCTGCCGTTGAACGCCACCGACCACACCGTCGCGTCGTGGGCCGTGATCGGTGCCCCGAGGGCGACGCCGGCCGCCGGATCCCACAGGCGGGCCGTCCGGTCGACCCCGGCCGACGCGACCCGCGTGCCGCCCGGGCTGTAGGCCACCGAGAGCACGGGTTCCTCGCCGGTGTCGACCCGCTTCGAGCGGCGTGTTCCGAGGTCCCAGAATCCGACCCCGCCGTCGTTGTCACCGGTGGCGAGCCTGGTGCCCGCCTGGTTGAAGGCCAGGGTGCGGACAGCCGACCGGTAAGCCGGATCGTCGTCCGGGTTGGACAGGCTGAAGGCGACGGCGCCGGATCGTGGGTCGCGCAGCTCGACCGTTCCCGAGTGGGCCGCCGTGGCGAGCCATCGGCCGTCCAGGCTGAACGCGACCGCCTCGACCCGGTTGGGATATCGCATGGGGGTGCCGACCGGCTTTCCCGTACGCCGATCCCACAACCGCACGCTGCCGTCCCCGCCGCCCGTGGCGAGCCGGGTGCCGTCGGCCGAGAACGCCACGGCGTTGACCCGGTTACTGGACGCGGCGAGCGGCGACCCGATCGCCCTGCCGGTGGCGGTGTCCCACAGCCGTACGGTGCCGTCGACCGAAGCCGTTGCCAGCGCGTCTCCCTGGGGCGTGTAGGCGAGCGCCAGTATCGCCCGTGTGTGCGCGGAGACCGGCGGCCCGGCGGGTCGTCCCGTGCCCGCCTGCCAGAACCGGATGGTGCCGTCGTCGCTGCCGGAGACCAGGTGCACGCCGTCGGGGGAGAACGCCACCGTCGTGACCGGGGCGGAGCCGCCGGCCAGCACGGACTGCTGTCCGGTGAGGAGCGTGGTCATGGCGGCACCGGCCTCGGTGGTCGGCGACCCCTGCCAGGCGGCCGCCGCCAGCCGCCGGGCCGTCGCCGGCCGGGTGGCGTCGATGCTGACGCTCTGGGCCGTGAGCTGGCGGGACAGGGCGATGACGTGCTGCTTGTCGGCGCGGCGGGCGTAGACGATCGCCAGCGTCGCCGCCACCGTGGCCACGACGGTGAGAACGGCGAGGCCGGCCTGGAACGTCCGGCGGACCACGACCATCCGGCGCGCGGCCCGTCGGCTGGCCGTGACGAACGCTGCGGTGTTCGCGGGCAGGCGCCGGTCGTCCAGCCACCGCTCGCCGTCGGTCAGCTCCCGGCTTCCGAGCAGTTCGTTCGCCTGCTGCCGCCCCTCGACCCGTTCCAGCCACCGGTAGAAGCCGTCGTCCTGCTCGACCCACTTCTGGAGCCGGTTCCAGTCCCGGATCAGGGTGTCGTGGGCCAGCTCGGCTCCCGGCTCGCCGTCCAGGTCGCGGGCCACCACCAGCCGCCGGTCGATGAGGGCGGCCAGCACGTCGTCGGCGCCGTCCCCGCCCAGGGTGCGCAGCTCGTCGCGGGTGCGCGGACGGCGTACGGCCGGAACGTTGCGCGCCGCCTCAGCCGGCCGGACCATCGCGATGAGCACGTCACGCACGACCGCCTCGGGCAGCCCGCGGATCGCCCGGTCGCACCACGTGGTGATGCTGCCGCTCAGCCTGCCCAGCCGTTCGTAGGCGGCGTGGGTCAGCCGGCCGTCCGACCGGTCCTCCCAGAGCTGTCTGAGCGCGACTTCGAGCAGCGGGAGCACCACCGCGGAGGCTTGCGGCTGTGTGGCGCGGACGTCATCGATGATCCGTTCGGGCAGGCCCGGCTCGATGCCGAGGCCGACCTCCTTGGCCGGCGCCTCGATGATGTCGTGCAGTTCGGCGGGGGCGAGGGTGGCCGGAACGTTGATCAGCCGGCCGGCGAGCGCCAGCAGGTCCGGCGCCTGCTGGGCCAGCCGGGGGTAGAAGTCGTCCCGCATCACCAGCAGGACCGTGCGGCCGGGCCGGGCGCCCAGAGCCTCGATCCCCGCGCCGGCCCCTTCGCCGGTCAGCGTGGCCTCGAACTGGTCCACGACCAGCAGTTCGTGCTCGGGCCCCGGGCCGGCCGGCACGTCGTCGCCGGCGCGGATCACCGTCGTCGACCAGCGCGCGCTGCCGGGCAGTCCGCCCTCGGCGAGCGCGGGGAGCAGGCCGGCCCGCACCAGCGACGACTTCCCGGCGCCGGAGGGTCCGAGCAGGATCCTCAGTTCGGGCCGGCCGTCCAGACCTTCGAGCAGCTGCCTGACCGCGGCCGTCCGGCCGTGGAAGAACCGTTGGTGCTCCTCGCCGAACGGCTCCAACCCCAGATAGGGGCAGGTTTCCTCCGAGGCCGCCATCGGGCACGCCGACAGCAGCGCCGCGCTGGAGGTGACGTACGTGATGCCGGTGCGCCGGGCCAGCCGATCGGGCCGGCTCACCGCCGAGACCATGCCGATCACCACTTCGGCGACCTCGTCCCACACCGGGGCACCGCTGAACCCCACGGTGACGTCGTTGGCCGCACTCAGTTGCAGCAGACCCGTGCGCAAGAGGTCGCCCGCCTCGGCGTCGCCGAACTCGCCCTCCGGCCCGACCGGGAAGCCGAAGGAGCGCACCGAGTGACCTCGGCGCCCCTCGGACCGGCCCAGCGGAAGCGGTCGCAAGCCGGCGGGCGTCTCGATGAGCCGGACGACGGCGATGTCCTCGGCATCCGGCGGCGACCAGCCCTCGGCCTGAACGCGCCCGGTCACGCTCGGCGCGCCCGGGGCCCGGGGAAACACGAGCCGGACCTTGGAGCCCGGGCCGCCCACTGCCACATGGGCGCACGTGAGCACCAGATCCTTGGCGACCAGGAACCCGGCGCCGGTGGTCTCCCCGTCCGAACCGGTGACCCGGGCTACGGAGACCGCCCACCACGGCCCGGGGAGGCCGGGTTCGGCGCTCACGGTTGATCGGCGGCGGACTCCTCAGGCGCGACCGGCTCGACCAGGCCGTCCTGCCGCCACTTCATCTTGACCTTGATGTTGCCGCTGAGCGCGGTCTTGGTGATGACCGCGCCCGCCGCGGCCGACAGCGAGACGCCGAACTCGACCTCCAGTTCGGCCGGCTTGGCCCGGCTGAGCTGGCCGAGCAGCGCCTCGGCGGTGTCGGTCACCGGTTCCAGCAGTTCCTGCAGGCTCGCCGCGGCGTCGCGCACCCGATCGCCCACCTTGCCGGCCTTGACCGGGCCGTCGTCGAAGTCCTCGTCGGACTCGACCAGGATCGTGCCGCCACCGGCCAGGCGGATGCGAGCCAGCTCAGTCATGGATCTCCTCAGTGTTCACGGTCGGACGTCAGGAATCGAGCACGCGCCAGGGCTTCGGAAAGTACGCCCAGTGGCCGTTGACATGGGTCAGGCCGTTGAACGCCATCCCCAGATCGTCGCCCGGCCGGACCACCTTGATCGAATACATCGTGAGGCCCGGCTTGAGATAGTGCTTGATCTTGTTGTAGCCGCCCGGAAAGTTCTGACGGACCGCGGTTGTCCACTTGCGGATGTCCTCGGTCTTCGCGCCCCAGACCCGTACCTCGGTCTGGTCGGGATCGGCCCACGGCTTCGGCGTCGTCGGCATCGAGGACCACATCTGCTTCTCGTAGGCGCGCTGCGCCCGCTCGGCGAAGTCGGGCTCGAACAGGGCCTGATAGTCGGCCGTCGTCGGTCGCAGCGACTGGAGCAGCGCCAGATCACCGGTGGCCGCCATGTGACCTATCAGGTCGCTCGCGCCCAGATCGGTGGCCGGGTAGGCCGCCTGCGGATCGGCACTGGCGGACGCGGCCGGGGAACTGGGCTGGTCGGGGTCGGAGCCGCCGCAGGCGCCGACCGCCAACGCCAGGGCGAGGACAAGACCGCCCAGCCCCGCTCGCATCGATCTCGGAACACGTGACATGACCACTCCCATACCGGAGGAATGCGCAACCATGGCACGGCGGCGAGATCAACTTATCGACGGAGGCGGATCAATTCTGTCGTCGTTCCGACTGATTCTTTTCGGACGTCCTTCCGTCGTCGCCGCAAGTATGAAAAGGCGCTACGGGCCGACGGTGCTTTCGCAGCCGACGTGCACATCGCCGCGGGTCAGGTAGCAGGTGTCGGCGCCGGCGCCGGCATCGAGCTGGTCGATGGCGTCGAAGTCGTCGTCGCTGCCGTAGAGGACGTCGTCGCCGTCGCCGCCGTAGAGCTTGTCGGAGCCCTGATCCCCGTCGATGGTGTCGTTGCCGCCGTAGCCGAAGATCGTGTCGTTGCCCTGGATGCCGTTGAACGTGTCGTCGCGGGCGGTGCCGCCCATCCAGTCGGCCCCTCGGGAGCCGACGAGGACTTCGATGTCAGTGCTGATCGTGTCGCGTTCGCCGGGCAGGCCGTCGTCGCCGGTCACGCCGTCCGCGTCCATGCGCACCCCGGTGGAGTAGGCGCTGTAGGTGACGACGTCCTGGTCGGGGCCGCCGATGAACCGGTCCGCATCCGCCTTGACCTGGGCACCGGAGGGCTGGGACGGGATGAACGCATCGCTGCCCGGGCCGCCGTTGTACGTGTCGTTGCCCGGGCCGCCGTGGAATCCGTCCTTGCCGTTGCCGCCCAGCACGACGTCCGTACCGGGACCGTCCTTGATCTCGTCGTTGCCGTCCCCGCCGGACACCCGGTCGTTGTCGTAGCTCGCGTCGATCTGGTCGTTGCCGGCCATGCCCCAGATGGCGTCGTTGCCGCCGTCGCCCTTGAGGATGTCGTTCCACGGCCCGCCGACGATCTTGTCGGCGCCCGTGCCGCCGTCGGCCGAGATGGGCAGGTCGGCCTTGTTGACCACGGTGTCGTTGCCGTCGTACAGATAGACCCGCACCCAGGACAGTTTCGGGGCCGTGCACCGTACGGTGGTCGCGTCCACGGCCTTGCATCCCTTGCCGGGCGTGATCGTCGTACGGTCGTCGATCGTCACGGTCGTGCCGGAGCGGGTCAGCACCACGCCGTTCGTGCGGCCCTTCCCGGCCTGGTACTGCACGATGTTCGTGCCGACCACGGTGGCGAGCCCGTTGGTCGCGGCCTGCGCCGGTGTCGCCACCGCCACGAGGGCGACGAGCCCACCGCCCCCCAGCAGTGCCGTGACAATCTTGCCAATGTGCCGCATCGGATCCCCCGTGATCGCTCGGAGCAGGGATCATAACCGCTTGTGCGGGGCGGGCGGGTCGACAGCGGCGTCGACAATGACGGCATGGATCTCACTGCTGTGCGGGCCGATGTCGTCGTCCTCGACGAGATGCTGCGCGAGATCGCCCGGCGCCCGGTCGACCTGAGCGATCCGAACTGGGCGGCCGCCCATCGCCGGACGCCGCCGCTCGAGGAAGCCGGTGTGACAGCCGAAGCCACCGAAGCGTTGGAGGCTCTGCTCGACGCGTACGAGACCGGCGGTGCGCCGACGCGCGAAGAGGTCCGCGACATCTTCCGCACGTACGGCTCGTTCAGCTGGGCCGCCCACCTGCCGTACGACTGGGAGACCGGGCCGGAGTTCCGCCGCCGCCTGGTGCACGTCTCCGCGCGCGACCAGGGCGCCGACCCCCGCGACGAGCTCATGACGATCTGGTGGCTGTGCAACCGCGCCCGCGAGCGGGGCATCGACGTCGAGCCCGTGCTCCGCGAGGTGGCCGCCCTGTCCTCCGACGTGGATCTCTACGGTTTCGGCTCCATGCAGACCCTGATCATGCGAGGTCTCGAGCAGCACGACCTCAGCTGAAGCCCGGCCCGTCTACAGTCGTTGCCGTGGAGAGTTCGGACCGGCTTCTGCCGCAGACACGCCGCATCCTGGGTGGGGCCGGGTGGTATTCCGGTCGCCGGGTCGACACGTCGCGGTGGAGTGCGGAGCTCGCGGCCGACGGCTACCCGCCCCTGCACGCGGCCGCCGTCGAGTTCCTGGCTGAGTTCGGGGGCCTCTCCATCCCGTACGGTGGCTCCGGCATCTCCCGCGCCCGGGAGGCGATCGCGTTGGTGCCGACGCTGTGCGACGGCGAAGCCGACCGATTCATCGAGTGGGGGCAGGACATCGGCCACGACCTCGCCCCGATCGGCGAGCTGGCCGGCGGAACCTGCTCGTGGACGAACCTCGGCATCGACGAGCGGGGCGAGATCTACACCGTGATCGACGGGCTGGCCACCTTCGGCCGCATGCCGGACGCGCTCGACTGGCTGATCCTCGGCTACATGCCGCGCGATCTGATGTGAAGCCGGGCGGGCCGGCGCTTGTACGCCGCGGCCCGCCCGGATCGGGTGCCGGGATCAGAAGGCCCGCAGCAGTTCAGTAGCCCGGTCGTAGTAGGCCGAGTTGCCGCCGCCGAGGGCGTCGGTGCCACTGCCGAGGTCCATCAGCTCCTTGAGGGCCTCGTTGGCGCGCGCCGACAGCTCGTCCGCGACCTCGGGGTAGAGCAGCCGCAGACCGCGGACGTCCTCCTCGGAGAGGTTGATGCCGTCGCCCTTCGGGGCGCACGAGCTCGGGTTCGACTTGTAGAAGAACGCCGCGAACTGGTACAGCATGATCGACTTGTTGTCGAACGGGCCCGCGACGAGGGTCGGGTCCTCCGACGTACGCAGGTTGTGGTCGACCTTGGGGCGCGGCCACTCGTTGGGCGGGCCGGCCAGATAGGTGTAGATGCCGGGCCGGCGCCCCGCCGCGTCGGGCACGAACACGCCCCGTGCGTCGGTGGTCGGAACGTAGCCCGCGTCGTCCTCCCAGCGGAACTCGTCCTCGCACGGGCCGCGCATGTTCTGGTGCTCGTGCGTGAACGCGATCGCATGCAGGAACTCGTGCCGCACCACGCCCTGCCACCGGGCCGGCAGCACCTCCTTGAACTTGCCGAGGTTGAGGCTGCGCTGGTTGGGGCGTCCGCCGGACAGGTCGAGCGGCGACCCCAGCGTGGGGTCGTTGCTGTCGGTGCCGACCATGGACCAGAAGCCCGGCTGGTCGAAGCTGACGCGGATCTCGGCCGCGTACGTCGTGTCGTTGGTGGTCCACCGGCGGAACTCACCGGTGGTCGCGTCGAGCCCGAAGTCGAGCACCAGGTTGGCGTTGTCGGTCAGTTGGGCGGTCGCTTCCACGATCTTGGCGTGCAGAGCTTTGTCGCCGTCGAGGAACGCGACGCGCACCCGGGAGCCGACCGGCCACCGGGCCAGGTCGGAGACGATGAATTCCAGCCCGGTCGACTGCGCGGCGACCTGTTGCCGCCAGCGGTCGCGGACCTCGAGCGCAGCCACCAGCCCATCGGGCAGGCACTCGAGCGGTTCTTGTTCGGCTACGTCGGACATAGCAGTCACCTATCCCAGGTCGAATGCTCAAACCGTCGTCCCGCCCGCAGGCCGAGTCAATGACAGATCAAAGACTGTCTGACCTGCTATATCGGCGGAGGTTGATGCGTGGAACCAGGGCTCGTACGGTGGTTGTCTACGGTGGACGGGGGCGATGCCGTGTTCGGGCGGCGCAGATCCAACGGACCGACCATGATCGCGGAGGCGGTTCTGGTCGTCGACGAGGCGGCTCTCATGCGGAGGTCGCCCGACAGTTTCGGCAAGGCCGCCTATCACCTGCGCGTGTTCGGCCCCGGGGCCGGGCTGCCGGTGATCATCCTCGGCGATCTGGGAAATCACTACGCGGCCTCGGTCACCAACCGGTTCGACGAGATCGCGTTCATCGTGCTGCAGTGGGCCCTCAAGCGCCGCGGGCACAGCCACGCCGAGCTGCGGTCGCTGGCCCGGTGGGTGGAGTACTACTGCGAGGGCGCGCACGGCGGCAGCCTGCCCGAGAGCTTCGCCGAGATCTGGTTCGATCCGCCGTCCCGGCCCGGCGGGTTCCCGGCTCTGCGGTCCCAGCAGCTCTACCACGACGACATCGAGAAGATGGCCGGCGGCCGGGTCGCCTCGTGGCGGGCCCGCGACTACACGGCCGAGGTGCTGACCCGGCGCGGCATCGGCGTGATCCGGGCCGGGGCGCTGTGAGGGCTGGCGTGAACGGCAAGTGGGGTGGCGCGTTCGGCTAGTGAACGGCGGCCGACCTCTTCCTAGCGTCAAAGGCAGGGGGCCGGTGGGGCCGCCGCGCTGGGGAGGCCAGTTGTGAAGACCGTTCTGGTGACCGGAGCTTCGTCCGGGATGGGCAAGGCCGCGGCCCGCAGGCTGCTGGCCGACGGTCACGTCGTCTATGCGGTGGCGCGCCGGGAGGAGAGCATGCGGGATCTCGCTGAGCTCGGCGCGGTGGTGGTGGCCGTGGACGTCACCAGCGAGCCCGACGTCGTGCAGTTGGTCAAGCGGATCACCGCCGAGCGGGGCGGCGTCGACGTGCTGGTCAACAACGCCGGGTTCGGCCTGTTCGGGGCGGTCGAGGACGTCACCCTGGATGAGGCGCGCTACCAGTTCGAGGTCAACCTGTTCGCCCTGGCCCGGCTCGCCCAGCTGGTGCTGCCGGGCATGCGGGAACGCCGGTCGGGCCGGATCGTGAACATGTCGTCGATGGGCGGGCGGATCTACACGCCGCTCGGGGCCTGGTACCACGCCACCAAGCACGCCCTGGAGGGCTGGTCCGACTGCCTGCGGCTGGAGCTGGCGCCGTTCGGGATCGACGTCGTCATCATCGAACCCGGGCTGATCGACACCGGGTTTGCCGACGTGGCCGCGGGGCCGGTTCTGCAACGGTCCGGGGCCGGTCCCTATGCGACCATGGCGAAACGGGTCGTCGAGGGGACGCGGCAGCAGTACGCGAACGGCGCCACGCCGCCGTCGGTGATCGCCGACGTGATCGCTGAGGCGATCGGGGCGCGGCGCCCGCGGACCCGCTATGTCGCCGGCAAGTACGCGAGGATGCTGATATTGATGCGCAGATGGCTCGGCGACCGGGTGTACGACCGTTCGGTCATGTCCCGGTTGTAGGCGTGTGATGAGCCCGGACCGTTTCACCGTCGGCCCTTCGGGGCGGGCGCTGCTGGCCGACCTCGGGATCAGCCTGCCCGACGTGCTGCGCCGGGCCGGGCTGCCGATGGCGGTCTACGCGCACGAGACGGCCGAGCTGAGCACGGCCGAGTTCTACGCGTTCTGGCGGGCCCTCGAGGAGCAGGCCGGCGATCCGCTGCTGCCGATCCGGATCGGTCAGGCGATGCGGGCCGAGATCTTCGACCCACCGCTGTTCGCGGCGTTCTGCAGCCCGAGTCTGAGCGTGGCCGCCGCCCGCCTGGCCACCTACAAGAAGCTCATCGGGCCGCTGCGGCTGGTCGTGGACGGCAACGGCGGCGACCTGCGGATCGAGATGCACTGGCCCGACGCCGGGCAGGCTCCGCCCGTACTGCTGCTGATGGAGTTGATCTTCTGGGTGGCGCTGTCCCGGATGGCGACGCGCGACGAGATCCGGCCGCTTCGGTTCGCCGCCCCGATCGACCCGGGCGCCGTCCCCGCGTCCGCTTACCGCGACTATCTGGGCACGCCGATCGAGCACTCCACGATTCCTGTCGTCACCTTCTCCCGTACGGACTCCGAACGCCCTTTCCTGACCTCGAACGACCGCATGTGGGAGTACTTCGAGCCCGCTCTGCGGCGGCGCCTGACCGAGTTCGAGGCCGAGCCGTCGACCGCCGAACTCGTACGCCAGGTGCTGGTACGCCTGTTGCCGGCCGGCTCGGCCACCGTGGACGCGGTCGCTCGCGAACTGGCCCTCAGTGGCCGCACCCTGCAGCGCCGTCTGCGCCTCGAGGCGACCAGTTTCCAGGAGGTGCTGCGCGGCACCCGGGAAGAGCTGGCCCGGCACTACCTGTCGACGTCGCGGATGAGCGCGGGGGAGATCTCGTACCTGCTCGGCTATGACGACACCAACTCGTTCTACCGGGCGTTCCACGCGTGGACCGGCAGCACCCCCGACCAGATCAGCCGGGCGGGTCGGCGCTGAGGCGCTAGGCCCCCCGCACGGTCGGCGCGGGGAGCGGCACGCGGTGAGTGTCTGGGCTGCTCTTGCTCGCCTTGATGCCCGCGATGCAGGTGCAGCTGCCTCGCGTGCAGGTGACCGGGCCGACGGGGAATGCGAGGTTCCGGTCACGAATGGAGCCGAGCGGCTCGCCGACGCCGCACACGCTCCGTAGCACCTGGTCGAACTCGACGAACAAGGTCTCCTCACCGATGGCGCACTCCCAGCCCTGCCAATGGTTGTCCTCGCCGAGAATCAGCTCGATCGGCGTGACCGGGGTGGCGTCGCCGCCGGCGGAAAGCCGCAGCATGTCGCCCTTGAGCGTGGTGCCGCGGGGGAACCGTACGGGGCGCTCTCCGCCCATGTTGGCGCGCCAGAGCACGTCGGTGGCGTGTTCGTCGTAGCCGCCACTCATCCGCCGCCAGTGCTCCATCATCGGCTTGTAGTGCACCGTGGCGGCCGGATGCCGTTCCCGCAGATCGTCGCTCATGGCCAGGCACTCCGCGAAGCGATCCGGAATCATGACCACGTTCACCTGGGTGGGGATGACCGCGGAGAGCTGGGCGACGCGGTCGGAGAAGTGCTGTTTGTCGGCCTGCTCCAGATGGAACGACAGGAGGGCCTCGTCGAGATGGGGCAGCGCTTCGGCCCACCACGCCTCGGGCCGGCTGCCGTTGGAGAGAATGGCCACCGAGGCGCCCATCGCACGGGTGGCCGCAGCCAGTTCGACGAAGCGGCGGTAGCGTGACGGTTCCCCGCCCGAGTACAGGAACGTCACGTCCTTGCCGAGGGCGGTGTAGTGGCTGGTCGCCCGCCGGGCGAAGTCGACCATGTCGTCATACTCCGGCCAGCGGATGCGGCCGTCGTGGAGGATGTCCGGGCAGTAGGAGCACTTGTAGTTGCAGATGCTCGACATCACCCACTCGATGACGACGCGGTCGCCGTCCTCGGTGTCCTGCGGCCGCAGCGCAACAAATTCCGGGTTCACGATTCTCCTGTCCGCGTAGTCGGCAGATGGTCCTGCAATGAGGGGTCGCGGCGGCGCACGAGTCGTTCGGCGGCCGCGGCCAGGGACGGCGCGTCCAGGCCGCAGTGCTCGAGCAACGCCCGGCCGGAGATGTGGCGGCCCGGATCGAGGTACCCGCGTACGTGGCACCGGCCGGACAGGCCGGCCCGGTCGAACAACAGGGCACGCACGGGCATCGCGGTAGTGGTCGACGCGATGATTACCGCGGATCTCTGCCCGAAGATCATCCGTTCGTCGGCCGGGGAGAACCGCCGACGCGCCCCGGGCACGCCGAACGCCGCCAGATCGTGGATGACGACTTGGCGCACTGTCCGGTACGGATCGTCCGCGCGCAACAGAGCCGCCGCGCCGCTGAGTTGCGGGTGCGTCACGTCGCCGATGCCGATCAGCACGACGTCGGGGTCGGCGTCCGGGTCGTCGTCGGTGAGGATCGAGTAGCCCATGTCGAGCTCTTGCGCGATCGTGCCGGTCGGCAGCCGGACGCCAGGCTCGAAGTACTTGCCGGCGACGACGACGTTCAGGCCCCCGGCGTCCTCCATGACGCGATCCAGTGTCGCTTCCAGGCGAAGGTCGTCGGCCGGAAGATAGATGCTCGTCCCGGGAAAGCCGGCGTCCAGCAGCGCCGTCAGGAACGTCTGGTCCTGGTGGGTGTAGGTGTTGTTCCAGCCGAGGCTGGTCAGCAGATAGTTGCAGCTCCCGGTCGTATTGGGGCGGCCGCCGGCGGCCAGCCGGCGATATTTGGCGTACTGCCGGACCAGGGACGAGTTGAGTACGGCGAAGGCCTCGTACGAGATGAACAGACCTGACCGACCCGTTTCGAGATAGCCCTGCAACCACAGGTGGCACAGCTCCTCGTTGAGCACCTCCACGCTGTGGCCCGCCAGCACCGGATGTTGAGGGTCCAGGGTGTTGGAGATCAGTTCGTCGGGCGAGAAGACACGCCACGGCCGCTGCCGGCGCCCGAGAGACCGCAGGACCGCAGCCGCGAAGGTGCCGTCGCGCTCGTCGTCTGGTCCGGCCGGCTCGGGATCGGCGACCGGCACGACATCCGGGGCCGGAGCCGGCTGGGCCGGAGCCGGCTGGGCCGGCCGCAACGCCCGCTGGATCGAAGGCGCCGGAGCGCCGTCGGCGTCGATCAGGGCCGCCGGTTGATAGGAACTGAGCCAGCCGCAGAGCGCTGCGAACTCCGAGGCGTTGTCCCGTGGTCGCTTCAACGGCGCCTTGTGCACCCGGGGCGTGCCCAGGATCTGGCGGCCCTCGACGCGGTCCGGGACGCCCAACCCCTTGGGCATCGTGACCACAACGACATGTCTGCGGTCGCCGGCGAGGTCGTCGGTTGCGGCGAGGGCGTCGGCGAAGGTGTCACGTAGGACGCCGACGTCGGTGCCGTCCACCAGATGCGCGGTCCAGCCGAGCCCGCCGAAGTACGCCCGCAACTGATCCGCGCTCATCCTTCCCAACAGCGATCGATCACCCATTCGCAGGCCGTTGGCCAGGACCACGGGCAGAACGAAGCCGTGCCGGGACGAGCCGTCGACGCGCATCGCGTTGGCGCCCAGCCACGCACTTGCCAGCGCGCCGGTTTCGCATTCGCCGTCGCCGATCAGGGGGACGGCGAGCCGGCCCGGCGCGTCGAGAACCGCCCCGCAGGCGAAGGCCAGCGAGCCGCCCAGCTGCCCACCCATGTAGAGCTGGTGCGGCAGTTGCGGTCCGATCTCGGTGCCCAGGCCGTGCCGCCCGCGCGGGAACTGCCGGACGAGCCGCTCGAGCGCCTCCCGGGACCAGGCGAACCGGGGATAGCGGCGACCCAGCTCTCCGCTGAGGTAGGACATCGCGAGCGCGCTCGGGCCGGCATGCCCGGCACCATGGACGATCATCACCTCGTCACCGGCGAGACGAGAGCGCAGCGGAGCGAGGGCGGCGATGACAGCGTTGACCGGAGGGCACACGCCCCAGTGCCCGGCCGGATCCACCCGGACGTCCGATGTGTTCAACGGCCGCTCCAGCAGCACGTTGTCGTCCAGGTACAGCTGGGCCGCGCAGAGGTAGTCGAGCGCGTTCTTGAGCGCTCGCAGATCGACCGGGTCGGCAGTGGTCAGGTCGGCGAGCCAGGCCGATCTGACCTCTGCCGTACGGTGGTCGATCGTCCCGGCGGTCACGTCTGCTCTCCGGACACCGGTTGCAGTGAGGCGAGCACATGCTG
Organism: Paractinoplanes ovalisporus; assembly: GCF_016834655.1. GTDB lineage: Bacteria > Actinomycetota > Actinomycetes > Mycobacteriales > Micromonosporaceae > Actinoplanes > Actinoplanes ovalisporus. The sequence goes on along the minus strand of NZ_JAENHP010000015.1, from coordinate 103,590 downwards.
TTTGCGCGCCTGCCGGATCTGCGGCGTGGAGGCCTCTCGGAGCATCGTGATGATGAGTGCGAGTTCGTGGTCCGGCACCCCGGTGAGGTCGAGCGCAGCGTCGTGGGCCTCCTCGACCAGGTCTCGCGGCAGGTGCAGGTCACCACGAGCCGCGAGTGGCTTCAGCCGTACGGACAGGACCGTGCCCGACGCGACCGAGGCGACCGCACGGTCGAGCAGGATCGCCCGGCCGTCCGAGCTGATCACCACCCGTGTCTGCGGCGGTCCTCCGTCCAGCTCCGTCCGGTAGCGGACGCCCCGGGAGCGACCCACCGGCGCAGTGAACGGGAGCAGGAGCACGGCCCGCCCGCGGACGTCGGCGACTCGGCCCTCGGTGGTGATCGCCTGTCCCGGATCGCTGGGCAGCACGGGATAGGAGGGAGTCATCGGAACCTCATCTCTGCGGGACCGGGAAGGTGATGAGGAAGCCTCGAACCGTCTGCCCGGCCGCGCGCACAGAGGCCTTCTCCCGGAACAACGCCTGATCGACGGAACCGAGCATCAGATCTGCCGTCTCCCGGGCGTCCTCCCGCGCGGCCAGGACAGTGTCGTGCGGGAAGACGCCATAGCCGAAGGAGACCGTGCGGGGAAGCCGGGCGATCATGTCGTCGCGCAGGGAAGCCAGTCGCTCGGGGAACCGGGACTGCTCCCGGCGGTCCAACCGGACCGCCACGATCACTTCATCGCCGCCGAAAGTGGCCACGCACCCGACGGGGTACGGGGTGTCGTCGAACCACTGTGCGGCCACCGAGCCGAGTTCGTTCATGAGCGCGCATCCGGCCATGTGACCGAAGGCGCGAGGGTCGACGTCACGGGAGCGTTCGACGTACTCCTTGAGGCCGTCGACATCGCCGATCGCCAGGCCCAGACTCTCTCCCGCGCCGAAGCAGTCGTTGATCATCGCGGGCAGGGCGGCGTTGAAGTCCGGGAAAGCGACCAGGCCTGTGATGGGATCCTGTCGCGCCGAGAGGCACCAGCCGCGCGTCGGCAAGGGCTGCGGCGTGCGCTCTTCCCAACGGCGCGGATCCAGCTGTCGTGGCAGCATGCTCAGTTACCCCCGTGTTCTCATCGGCCGGCCGGGTGCATGGGGTGGCATCGGGCCGATGCCCAGGAGCCCGGGAAGCTCGTACAGGTCGCGGATCGTGGGAACGGACAATTGCTGATTCGTGGCCGCCGCATCCCGGTGCAGCCAGACCGCGGGCGATCCGGCCCTCGACGCGGCCACCACGTCGGTCTCGTACGCGTCGCCGACGTGCAGGATCCGGGATGCGGAGATACCGAGCGCGTCGGCGACCCGCTCGAACGCCGCCGGGCTGGGTTTCGCCGCACCGATGTCGCAGCTGAGGAAGACGGCGACGTCGAGACCAGGTACAGGGCAGATGCTCGGTGGGGCGACCGCGCCCAGGACGTTGCTGAGCATGGCGAGCCGGACGCCGCCACCGGCCAACCGGGCCAGGGCTGGGGCGGCGTCGTCGAACACGATGGGCCGCCGAGCCTGATCCTGCAGGGCAGCGAGCAGATCGAGCAGGCGGGACTGTCGATCGCCGGCGTCGAAGGCGTCTGTGAGGGACTCGGCAAGCTCCTTGACCGAGCTCCGCCTCGCCTTGAACGGTTGAAGGTGGTCCCGCACCTCGGTGAAGTCGCAACCGAGCAGCGTGGCGAGCTGCCGGGTGAACGAACCCTGGGGCGTCCGGACGACCGTGCCACCGATGTCCAGGCATACCACGTCGATGTCGGTCGGCATCAGCTCGTCACCTCCGGGGCGACGGGGTCGACGGCGCGGAACCGCAGTTCTTCTCCGGCGTGGCAGGACAGCCGCCCGCCGGCCGGTTTCGCCGGGTCGGCACTGCACCTCTGCCGCCGCGGTTCCTGAGTGAGGTGGTACTCCACCCACGGCACGGCCACCTCGTCGGTATGCGCGGCCAGGAGCAGCGCGGAGCGCAGTGTGCCGCCGTGGGGAATCGTCGGCACGCCCAGTTCACGAGCGGCTCTTGTCGTGGCGAGGGCCTGCGTGATGCCACCGCCCCAGCCGACGTCGGGCTGCCACACGTCCACACGGCCCGAGCCGAGCAGTCGCCACTGGTCGGCGGGCTCGTAGGCGTGTTCGCCGGCTGCGATGGGAGGCCAAGTCGCGTCCGGCTGCCCCAGGCCCGCCATGTCGCCGCACGGCTCCTCGACCCACCGCACGCCCAGTTCACCCAGCACGGGCAGTAGCCGCCGCGCGGTCGCCTTCGACCACGTGCCGATGGCGTCCACCATGACGGGCGAGGGATCGGCGGCGCGCAGAACACGCTCCAGGGCGCGCAGGTCATCGCGGCTCACGTCACCGCCGGCGTCGGCGACCAGGCGCCACTTCTGACCGGCGTACCCCTCGTCGCGCAGCCATCGGGCCAGTTCAGGGGCAATCTGAGCGGTGAGGTCGAAGCCCATCGCGGTGGCGTAGCAGGCGACGGAGGTGCGTCCGGGTTCGGTGGCCGGGACGACGGCGAGTCGGAAGGCGAGCTCGTCCACCGCGGCCTGCGCCAGCCGGAAATGGCTCCCGCTGCGATGCCGTCCCTCGCAGGGCAGATGGCCGTCCGGCCGGGGCAGGGTGGTGAGGCTGCTGAGCGACGGGCCGAACTGGTCCTTGACCAGCTGGGTGACGACTGGGCTGAGCGGACCGACGACCGCCTCGTTGCCGGCCGGATCGCGGGCGCTCAGGGCGAACAACGAGCGCTCCTCCGGCCATGTTGTGTCCGGCCGGATCCATGGTTGCGCCCACGCCGGAACCGCCGCGTCCACCGGGGCGGGTTCGAGCTCCCGGATCGTCACCGTGACTGCTGCCTCGGCCCGCACGGTCAGATCCTTGCGCCGGTGATCTGTTCGTCGGCGAAGGTGAAGTACCACAAGGGGCGGTAGTTCTCCCAGGGCTTCGGCCGCAGCCCGGAGTCGTGGAACAGCCGCTCGATCTGTTTGCGCATGGACAGGTAGTAGTCCATCTGCTGCCCTCCCGGCGTGACGTACATATCCATGAACGCGCTGTGCGGCTGGAAGATCTGGAACCGGGGGAAGGTGGTCGTGTGCGGGGCGTACTGCTCGAGGTACTTGACCGCGAGGTCTTCCGGGTCCAGCCCGACGATGTACGTGTAATCGGCCAGGACGCCCGCATGACCGCATTCGCGCAGGATGTCGATCACGTCCGTCGGCGTAAGGCTGGCCTTGGACTCCTTGAGCACTTCCGGCCGCCGTCCGAAGCACTCGACCGTCGTGGTGAGGTGGAACGGCCCCGCGGCGGCGACCTGCTCGATGGCCTCCGGCGAACGCATCACGCTGGACAGGAAGTGGATGTATCCGGTGCAACCGTGCCGGCCCATCGCCTCGCGTACCTCGGCGAGGTGCTTGAGGGCGAGCGACTCGTAGTGAAAGCAACCGGTACAGATCGTCACCTTGTCGATGCCGGACATGTCCGGCAAGCTGAAGTCCTTCACCAAGGCGGCCAGATAGCTGTCCAGGTCGTCGAGGGCAGCCAGGCGCGGGTCGGACGCCGACTCCATCGTGTTCGGGCAGAACGCACAGCCGATGCACTGGCTACGGGCGTTGGAGTTCAGCGTCAGCACCTTCGTGCCGTTGCGGAAATAGCCGAGGACGGCGTCGTCATCCTCGAGGGCTTCGACCGAGGCGATGCGGCTTCCCTGGAAGTACAGCGCGTCCTCGGTGAGCTCGAAGGGGGAGTCGATCCGGCCCAGCGACAGGATCAGGAAGACGTCGGTGTCAGAACGGGTCGCCAGCCGCAGTTTGATACGCATTCGTGGCTTCGGGATGCGGGATCTGACCCCGCATTTGTTGAGGGCGATCAACAGGATGTCCTCCTCGTTGACATCCCACTTCCGTGACAGAGACCGGAGTTCTTCGAAATCTTCGAGAATTGCCGTCATCGAAACAACCTCCGAGCATGGCAGGGCTGAGCCTCACCATGGACGAATCCGCGATGAGGCCGTCGACGTTATGCGATGCGAATGGGCAGCCGAATGCTGGCTATCGCACGGTCATCTGGCCGTGAGAAGGTAGAACTGAATTTCCTCGGGATATGTGCCCGACGGGTCGAATGCGAGAAGGCGTTTGCGCACCGCTTCCTCGAAATCGTCGTGTCCCTCGTCGCCGACCACGTGACGGCCCGCGAACGACGTTGATCGAAGATAACCCAGGATGCCGTCGATCGACCAGTGGAAAATGGTTGAGAACTCGGTGCTGTCAACCTTGTAACCGCAGTCGCGCAACACGTCCTCATGCCGCTTGGCCGGTTGCTTGAATATGCCGTCCGAGCCGGCACGCCGCTGTGGACCCAGCCGCTGCTCGATCACCGCCCGCACCTCGTGCTGCCACGCGGCGCCGCTGGTCCAGGTGCTGGGGCTGCCGGCGACGACGAGGGGGCCACCCGGCTTCAGCCACTCGCGGGCGCGGGTAGCAATCAGTTCGCGATCCATCCAATGGAATGCTGCGCCGATCGTGACGGCGGCCGTCGAATGTGCACTGAGCTGGACAGACTCGGCCGTCTGAATGCGCCAGTCGATAGTCAGGCCGACGGGGGTATGCCGCTGCCCGACCGCCACCATGTCCGGATCCGGATCCACGGCGACGACCTCGCGCCCTCGTTGGGCGAGCGGTACCGCGAGGTTGCCCGGGCCGCATCCCAGGTCGAGGACAGCTCCTTCGCCGGCCCCGGTGTCGATGTCGTTGATCAATGCATCCGGATACGGTGGCCGGTGCACTGCGTAATCCTCAGCTGTTCCTGCGAATCTACTCACATTCCCCCGTTCACAACCTGTTCAAGCGAACCCTACACGACACCGGTAGTGATGACAGTCCATCGAATAGAAGGTCGCCGTTGAACTGCCCGAACGTCCTCGATAAGGCTTCCCGGCTTGCGTCCGAGGCTGAACCTGGCAAGCTGGCGCGTGGACACCGATCCGGTGCGGTGCCGCCGCAGTCGTCCGGCGGTGTCCTCGAAAGTGGGGAGCGGTTCGTGCGGCCATCACCGGTTACCGACGTTGCCGGGCAACGAAATTTCCGCCGGTACTGGATTGGTCAGATCGTTTCCGGCTCCGGCAACGAGATCACGTCCTTCGCCATTCCCGCATTGGCCGTGTCGGTCTGGGGCGCCACCCAATCGCAGCTCGGTCTGATCAACGCCGCGCAATTTTTTCCCTCGGTCTTTGTCATCCTGTTCGCGGGCGCCTACTACGACCGTTCCGACACGAAGGCAACCCTCGCCGTGGCCAATTTGTGCTGCGCCGCGTGCCTGCTGGCCATGCCCCTCATCGCGATCCGGGGCGAGTCCGATGCTCTGCTCGTTCTCGGGATCGCCGCATTCGCCCTCGGCGTCTTCCGGGTATTCGTCAACGTGGGCAGCGCGAAACTCCTGCCCGAGATCGTCAGCCCTACCGCCCTGACTCTGGCCAATTCGCGGGTCACCGCCACCACGGCCGCCCTGGGCATCGGCGGCGCCGCTGTCGCCGGGCTCGCCGTCGATCTGGTCGGCAACAACTGGGTTCTCGCACTCGACGCGGCGACATTCGTGGCGAGCGCTCTCCTGCTGATCGGAATCGTGACGTTCCGGACGACCCCGCCGCGCGGGCGCCGCCCGGTGCGGGCCGACATCGGGGAGGGTCTGCGCATCGCGTTCGGGGACCGGACACTTCGCAGCCTGGCGTTGATGGCCTCCTGGTTCAACCTCTGCGAGCGGATGGTGCTGACCGCGCTGTTCTACTATCTGCTGGCTGATCAGGGCCGGACAGCCACCACGCTCGGCGTCTGCCTGGCCGCCGGCGGTGTCGGCGGCCTGCTCGGGGGGCTGGGATCGCCGGCCGTGATCCGGGCGGTCGGGGCGGTGCGGGCCATGCAGTGGGGCATGGGCGCCGGTGCGCTCGGCTTGGCGACGGTGGCGCTGTGGCCGGGCAGCGGGGTGCTCGGCGTCATCGGATGCGCCTTGTCCCTGTTCCTGCACGGATGTGGCATCGGCGTATACAACCCGCTGTCCAATTCGGTGCGGCAGCTCGCCTCGCCGCCGGAGGCTCTGGGGCGGGTGGTGGCTTCGTACCGGCTGGTGTCCATGGGGTCGATTCCGCTGGGTGCGGTGCTGGCCGGCTACCTGGCCGCCGCCGCCGGCGCCCGGCCCACAATCCTGATCGCCGGTGCCGCCTGTCTGATCGTCGCCGTCTATTACATCTGGTGGGTCCGTCATCGGATGGACTCACGTTGGCTCGTCTTTGTGGAGGAGGGCAGAAATCGATGACGTCGGTGTCCAGGGATGTTCGCCCGGAGGACCGCGTACTCGGTCAGGTCAACGATCTGGTGTCCGGGGCCTGGCGTTCCGCGCTGCTGGAAGGGGCACTGGCGGCCGACGTGCTGGCGGACCTCGCCGCGGGCGGCCTCACTGCGGCCGACCTCGGCGCTCGTGCCGGTGCTGACCCGCAACTGGGCGACGGGATGGCGGCGGTACTGACGGACCTCGGCCTGATCGTGGTCGAGCAGGGCCGGCTGCAGCCGACGGCCGCCCTGACGGACCTTCTCGTCAGCGGGCAACTGGGGTTCGTGCGCGCGCGGCTGACCGCCAATCGCCTGCAGGCCTCGCAGTTCGCTCAGCAGCTGTCGACCGGAGCGTTGCGGTCGGGATGGCTTCCGCCGGACGGCGAGTACGTCCGGAGCCAGGCCGAGCTCAGCGGCACCGGGCTCGTGGGATTTTTTGAGCGGCATCTGCTGACGTGCTCCGCCGCGCTGGACAGGGTGTTGCGCCACGGAGCCGGCCCTCGCTTCCTGGACGTCGGATGCGGCGCCGGTGAACTGTCCATTCAAATGCTCCGGGCGTTTCCCCGGCTTTCCGCGGTCGGGGTGGAGCGCGTGGGCTGGATCGCCGAGCTGGCCCGGGAACGCGCTCGGGCCGCGGGTGTCGAGCAGCGATTTACCGTGCTCGACGGCGACGCTCTCACCGTCGATCCCGGTGCCGCCTTCGACCTGGTCTGGCTGCCGCACGCTTTTGTGGGCCCCGATGCTCTGCGCGCGCTGTTGAGCAGGCGGCGTTCGTTGCTCAATCCGGATGGCGTGGTCTGGCTCTTCGGAGTGGTGCGGGACCCGTCGTCCGAGCGTGACCGGCTGACCCGGATGAGATCCGCCTGGTGGGGTGGGACAGTGCTGAGCGGCGAGGACGTCCGGGTGCTGGCCGACGAGCACGGATTCTCCTCGGTGCAACAGGTGCCCAATCGTTCCATCGGAGAGTTCGATCATGTTCTTCTCGGGAGATGACATGCCGTCTCCGTTCCGGTTCGTCCACAGGGGGGTCCGGCCATGACGCCGGTAACGTCGGTCACCGAGAGCTACGGGGCGCGTATCGGGTGGATCCAGCCGGAAGACGCAGCCGGCCTGAGGCGCCGCGACGTTCCGGACGATGTGAACCTCGTCCGGGTACGTCTGGACCAGCGCGACGACGAGCAGTGGGAACAACTGCGCCGGGCCGGATTCGTAGTCAAGCCGGGATACGTGCACTGGGTCAGCGACGTGGGTGAGTCCGAGCAGAGTTATGCCGCCGGGCTGGCCCGCCGGGCACGCCAAGCGGTTTCGTACGCCCGTCGGCACGTCGACGACGAAGGCGTGACCATCGGCTGCCGACCCCTCACGGCCGGGTCCTTCGACGATTTTCACGCGCTCTATGTCCGTCAGGTTGCCGGCATGCGCTGGGGCTGGGACTTCGCGGGCGTCAAGCGCGACGAGGTACTCGGCGATCTCGACCGGTACATGATGGTGTCCGGAACCCGGGGGGACAACCTGGTCGGCGCCTGCATCGTCCGCCTCGAGCCGGAGAACAGTTTCGCCCGCGCCCGGTTCACCGCCTATGCGCCCGAGCAGCGGTCCCAGGGTCTGTCCCGCGTTCTCATCTGGTCGGCTCTGAACGAGGTCCGTGACCGGGGCCTGGCCCGGTTCAGCCTCGGCGTCGACCCGAACCTGTACGGCCATGTCGCGGAGCCGGGTCTGATCCGCTTCAAGGCACGGCTGGGATTTGTCCCCGTGCCCTCGCACCACCTGGAACCGGACCTCGGCGGCGACCACGCCGAAGCGGTGGTCGGGGCGGACTTTTTCGCCGATCCCTGTGTCGCACTGGAGTACCGCGACACCACCTCGGCGTACGGCGTCGCGGTCATCACCGATCGAGGCGACGCCGACCTCGCCGGGTACACGACCTCGATCGCGCCGCTCGGCGTGCGGCTGGCGCCCAGCCCGCTGGCGAAACGATGAGCCGCCCCCGCAACGCCTTGCTGCTCAAATGGAACCGGCGACTCGTTGAGGCGCTGGTCGCCCAAGGTGTCTCCTACGCCGTAGTGGTCACGGACTACGAGCTCGAACGTCGTCGCTTCACCCTGGCGGATCTGCGGGACGCCGAGGACATCTATCGGATCCGGTCACACGACTCAGCCTCCGACGTGTACGGGGTCGCGGCGCGTCTGCTGGCCGAGGACCGGTGTTACGACCTCGTCCTGAGCCCCAGCGAATTCAGCCACTACGCCCTCGCGGTCCTCGCATCGGTCGTTCCCGGTACTCCGATGACCGCTCGGCAGGTTCTGGAGACCCGGGACAAGCGGGTCATGAAAGGTCTGTTCCGCCGGGCCGGCGTGCGCAGCAGTGAGGAGTACACATCGGCCGCCAAGGCCGCTGCCGCGCTCGCGGGGGGCCTCGAACCGGTGGGGGTGGTGGTGAAGCCGGTCGACGGGGCCGGTGCACGGGCCACGGTCATCGCGACCTCAGCCGCGGAGCTGACCCGGGCCGTCGACCAACTCGCCGGGCGGGCACAGTTGGAGTCCGGCCTGGACGGCGAGGAGTATCACGTCGACGCCGTCTGGAGCAGAGGGCGGGTGACCTGGTTCTCCGTCTCCCGCTATCTCCGGCCGCGGGCCCGGGTGATTCCCTCCACCACCCGCAACGGTGCGATCCTCCTCGACCCGGACAAGGAGGCCGACCTGTACGCATCCCTCCTCGACGACCAGAGGCGGCTCATCGAAGCGGGTGGCTTCGAGACCGGCATCAGCCACGGCGAGTTCTTCCTCACGGGGCGTGGCCCGGTCTGGACAGAGATCGCGAGCCGCCCGGGTGGAGCCTTCGTCGACCACATGGTCGGCGCGGCCACCGGACGGTCACTGACCGAGCGATGGGTGGATGCACTGCTGGGCGACGATGGTGACGTGGAGCCGTCACCCCGCGATCCGGAACGCGTGGTCGGGTGGCTGAATCTCGGCCCCTCCCGCAGCGGCACCGTTGTGTGTGCCCCGGCCGTGGAAGAGGTGTCGGCCTGGCCGGGTGTACTCGAGGCGGATGTCCGGTTGCATACGGGCGATCAGTTCGACATCGCTGATCCCAGCTCGTGGTCCTGTCTGGTCGTGCTCGAGGCGTCGGACAGCACGGAATGGGAGCAGCGACGGCAGGTTGCCGAGATGCTCGCCCAGCGGGCGTTCCAGATGGCTCCGGAGCGTTCCTGACCTCGTTCAGCCGATCGGGTCGGGCGCCGACAAGGCGATGATCAGCGAGGACGTCCAGTCCGGGTCCTGCAGGCGGTCGCCGTAGAGCTCGCGCAGGCGGCTCATCCGGTAGCGCACGGTCTGCGGGTGGATGAACAGCTCGGCCGCCACCTCCTCGCGGCGGCCCTGATGACGCAGCCAGCTGCGCAACGTCTCGACCAGCTTGGCCGCGGACGCGTCGGAGGCGGCGGCCAGCGGGGCCAGCATCCGGGTGCGCAGGTCGGCCAGCGCCTGCGGGTCGGCCGTCAGCACCAGTTCGGCCAGGTGGTCCTCGCTGTCGACGACGCCGCGGCCGGACGCGAGGCGGGGGATCTGCAGGATGCGTACGGTCCGGTCGTAGGACGCCTTGACCTGGGCCCACGGGCGGGCCGGGCCGACGATCGCGCTCTGCCCCCGCAACAGGCCCACCAGCGCGTCGCGGGAGGTGCCCTCGGCGTCGGGGACGAGCAGCACCGAGCGGTCCTGCGCGCCCGGCCCGGCGTCGCTCAGCTGCAGGGTGCGCCGGTCGAGCAGGTCGATCACGGCCCGGCTGGCGTGCTCGGGCACCAGCACGGCGGTCAGCGTGCGCGGCGGGAACCAGTCGGCGCGCAGAGCGGCCTCGGTGAGCGCGGGCTCGGCCTGACCGGCCAGCAGGGCCTGGGCGAGCTGTTCGAGCAGGCGCAACCGGGCCCGGCCGGAGGAGGCGAGCTCGTCGGCGTGCCCGGCGACGCTGGCCGCCGAGAGTTCGTCGATGTAGGCGAAGACCAGCTCGGCGAAGTGCGCGATGGTGGCGGCCGGCTGCCCGCTGCTGACGCTGATCTTGGCCAGCTCGTGCCATGAGACACGGGCGCCCACCCGGTACGCACCGAGCAGCGCGTCGAGCGTACGGCCGCTGCGGGCTTCTCCCCGTCCCAGCGCGTAGGCCGCCGCCAGCGCCGGCGCCAGGGGTGACTGCGGGTCGGGGCCGTGCCCGCGCGAGACCAGCTCGAGGAACGTGCCCAGGGCGGCCCGCACCGCGCGCTCGATCTTTGCGCCCAGAACGCCGGCGAATGCCTCCTTGTAGGCCGGTACCTCGGCCATGATGGCGTCGATGGTCTGGGTCGCCACGTGCGGCAGCCGCGAGCGCAACGGCCTAACCACAGCCGGTGCCAGGCGAAATGTTCTCACATCGGGGAGGGGCTCAGACATGGCAACTCTTGTTCCTCGTGAACAAAAAACACGGGCTGTTTCACTTCACCTGGTCAGGAATCTACCCCTCGGACGCAGGAAGCTTGTTACGTGGCTGTGATACGCACCCTCCGCGGCGGCGCGTGGCGCGTGGTCGAACTGATCACGACTCCGGTTGTGCCGGCGGACTACCTCGACGTGATCGCTCCGCTGCGCAACGCCCGGGTCCTGCGGGCCAAGATCGACGCGGTGCGCCCGGAGACCGACCGCAGCGCCACCCTGGTGCTGCGGCCCGGCCGGGGCTGGGTGCCGCACGAGCCGGGACAATACGTACGGGTCGGCGTGGACGTCGACGGCGTCCGGCAGTGGCGCTCCTACTCGATCACCAGTCCGCCCGCGCGGGCCGACGGCCGGATCACCATCACCGTCAACGCCGTGACCGGCGGCCTGGTCAGCACCCACCTGGTACGCCGGGCCCGCCGCGGCATGATCGTGCATCTCGACCCGCCCACCGGCGAGTTCCGGCTCAGCGATCCCCGCCCGGCCAAGGCGCTGTTCGTGACCGCGGGCAGCGGCATCACCCCGGTCATGGGCATGCTGCGCAGCGCCCTGCACGAAATGTCCGACGTCGTGGTCGTGCACTCCGCGGGCACCGCCGACGCCGTCGTCTTCGGCTCCGAGCTGCGCGCCCTGGCCGCCGCCGGCCGGATCCGGCTGATCGAGCGGCACACCCGCGCCGACGGCCGCCTCAAACCGGCCGACCTCGACGAGCTGGTGCCCGACCTGTTCGACCGGCAGGCCTGGGCCTGCGGCCCCAACGAGATGCTCGACGACCTCGAGACCCACTGGGCCGACAGCGGCGCCACCGACCGGCTGCGCACCGAGCGGTTCCGGCCGGCGCTGATCAGCGCCGGCGGGGGCGGCACGGTCACCTTCACCCAGTCCGGCACCGTCGTCGAGACCGACGGCTCCGAACCGCTGCTCGACTCCGCCGAGAGCGCGGGCGTGCTGATGCCCTCCGGCTGCCGGATGGGCATCTGTTTCAGCTGCGTCCTGCCGTTGCGGGAGGGCGCCGTGCGTGACCTGCGCGACGGCACCCTCACCGTCGCCGAAGCGGGCGACAGCATCCCCGTCCAGACCTGCATCTCGGCCGCCGCCGGCCCCTGCAAGATCGAAAACTGAGGACCCGCATGACGACGATCCAGCGCAAGAAGTCCAACCCGATCGCCCACCTGACGCCCGAGGACATCGAGCAGATCGGCATCGAGCTCGACGCCATCCGCGACGAGGTCATGGGCAGCCGGGGTGAGAAGGACGCCGCGTACATCCGGCGGGTGATCGCGTGGCAGCGCGGGCTCGAACTCGGCAGCCGCGGGGTGCTGCTGTTCTCCCTCTTCCCGCCGGCCTGGCTGGTCGGCACGGCCGGGCTCTCCGTGGCCAAGATCCTGGAGAACATGGAGATCGGCCACAACATCATGCACGGCCAGTGGGACTGGATGCGCGACCCGAAGATCCACTCGACCAAGTGGGAGTGGGACCACGCCTCCCCGGCCGAGCAGTGGAAGCACTCGCACAACGAGCTGCACCACACGTACACCAACGTGGTCGGCCGCGACAACGACCTCGGCTACGGCATCATGCGCGTCGACGAGGACCAGAAGTGGCACCCGGCGCACCTGGGCCAGCCGTTCTACAACTTCGTCAACGCGTGCTTCTTCGAGTACGGCATCGCCGCGTACGACCTCGAACTGGGCAAGAACCTGCAGACCAAGGAGCGCCGGCGGGACCCGAAGTTCCGGGCCGCGCTCAAGGGCGTGCGCCGCAAGATCGGCAAGCAGATGCTCAAGGACTACGTGGTGCACCCGGCCCTGTCCGGCCCGTCGTTCCTGCACACCATCGCGGCCAACTTCACCGCCAACGTCGTCCGCAACATCTGGGCGCACTCGGTGATCATGTGCGGCCACTTCCCGAACGGCGTCGAGACGTTCGAGAAGACGTCGATCGAGGGCGAGACCCGCGGCGAGTGGTACCTGCGCCAGATGCTCGGCTCGGCCAACATCAGCGGCAGCAAGGCCATGCACCTGATGACCGGCAACCTGTCGCACCAGATCGAGCACCACCTGTTCCCCGACATGCCGAGCAACCGCTACAAGGAGATCGCGCCCAAGATCCAGGACCTTTTCCAGCGGTACGGGCTCTCCTACACCAGCGGCCCTCTGCCCAAGCAGGTGGCGTCCGCCTGGTACAAGGTCTTCCGCCTCGCGCTGCCCAACCGTGGCGAGGCCGCCGTCCGCCGTCCCGTGGAGAAGAAGGCGCCCGCCGTGGCCAACCGCTGGCGTCGCGCCGAGAACCCGGTTCCCGCCGCCACGGTTCATCAGTAACAATCCGGCGGTGGATCATCTGGCGATTCTGCGCGACGAACTGGCCGTTTTTCAGCGCTGCCTGGAGGGGGATCTGAGCGCGCCGGTCGAGCACTGCGGTGACTGGACGCTGCGTGATCTGGCCGAGCACCTCGGGCAGGAGAACCTGTGGGCCGCCACAGCCGTCCGTGAGCGGCGCGGAAACTACGAGCCGCAGCCGACGCCGGCCGACATCGGGCCCTGGTTCGCCTCGACCGCGGCGGAGCTCACCGAGGCGCTGACGGCCGACCCGTCGGCGCCGGCGTGGACCTTCGCACCACCCCGTACGGTGGGATTCTGGCGCCGGCGCCGTTGCCTGGAGACCCTCGTGCACCGGTGGGACGCGCAGCACGCGCTCGGCATCGCGGAGCCGCTGGACCCGGCCCTGTGCGCCGACGGGGTGGCCGAAGTCCTCGACATGTTCGTCCCGCGTCAGATCAACCTCGGCCGGATGGCCCCGATGGCGGCCGCCGTCCGTTTGACCGCCACCGACACCGGCACCTCCTGGACCCTCGGCCCGGGAGAGCCGGTCGCGGCGGTGAGCGGGACGGCTGAGGACCTTCTGCTGATTCTGTGGAACCGCCGCCCGGTGCCCGACGCCGCCGCCCGCGAACTGCTCCGCGGCCCGCTGGTGCCCTGACGCCTGTCTCGTAGCCGCTGCTCGCCGACACCACCACCGCCGCGTCGGCGAAGCGATAACGGGTTCACGCCTTCGATCCCCAAGGGCCCTTTCCGCGTACGGTCGTGGGGAAGCTCGGCCGTGCCGCCTGCCCCGTCGGCCGCGCGGCCCGGCATTTCATCGACGCCCGGGATCAGGTCGGCTGAGCGGCGCCCGGCGGCTCCTCAGGGCCGGCGCCGAGGACGACGATGCCCGCTGCGACCGCCCCCGCCGCCACCGCCGCGACGGCACAGACGGGGATGAGCCACGGCGCGACACCGTCGAGGTGCGAGCCCGGCCGCAAAGCCGAGTGCAGTGAATAGACCGGCCCGTCATAGCCGAGATGCTGACCGAACATCAGCGCGAGGGCGTCGGCCCGCGACGGAAGGCCGTTTTCGCCGAGCCGGCTACCGGCGGCCGCACCGAACAGACCCAGCACCAACGTCACCAGGCCGGCGGCGATCACCGCGAACGGACGGCCCGACGGCAGCCGGAACCGCTGACGCACCCCGCTGACGACCAGATGCCACGACTCGCCGGCCGACGGGCGCGACCGGCCCGGCCCGGCCATCTCCAGCATCGTGGTGATCATCTCGGTGCCGTGCGCACGCCGGTAGCGTCGCGAATAGGCCAGCAGCAGACGACGGTAACGGCGTACGAGCCGCTCGTCGGCCGTCGGCCAGGTTCCGTCGCTCATGCCGCGCCTCCCGCCGTTGTCGCAAGACGGGGGAGCCCCGGGACGATGCCGGACCGCCGGCGCAACTGTTCGCGGGCCGCATCCGCGTGGCGCTGAAGCCGTTCGACCTCTGCGCCGAGAGCGGTGGCGCCGTCCGTGGTGAGCCGGTAGTAGCGGCGCAGCCGGCCCTCCACGCTCTCCTCGTGGTCGGCTTCGATGAGCCCCTGCTCGGTGAGCCGCTCGAGCGCGCCGTAGAGGGTGCCCGGCCGCAGCTTCACCTCGCCGTCGGAGAGCTCATCGACCACCTGCACGATGCCGTAGCCGTGGCGGGGCCGATCGGCGAGCCCGGCCAGAATCAGAAACGTCGGTACCTGCATGGCCGCCGACCGTACGCCAGCCGAGATATATCGTCAACCGATACATCGGCTCCCGACTGGTCGCCGGCATTCCAGCATCCATCAACGCCTCCCCGTGGGCTGACTGTCACCCGGCATTGCTGAACACTGATCACCGTAGGGCTCACGGATCTTTTTCCCTCAGAGCCAATTCGGCGGCAGTTTGACCGGTCCACTTAGGATCTTGGTCGTGGATGTCGCCGTCCGGCTCGACCGGAGCACCGGGCTGGCTGGGCAGATCTACCGGCAACTGCGCGACGCCGTTCTCGACGGGCATCTGCGCCCGGACGAGGCTCTGCCGTCCAGCCGCGAGCTGGCGGAGCAACTGCAGGTCTCGCGCAACACGGTGACAACCGCGTACGAAAGGCTGATCGCCGAGGGCTACCTGACCGCAAGGGCGGGCGCCGGCACATTCGTCAACGCTCAGTCCCGTACGGGCCCGGCTGTGCCTCTGCTGTCATCCGGCGCGCTCACACCCCGCGCGATGTGGTCGCGGATGCCGCTGCCACCCGACTACGACGACGCGCCCGAATTCGACTTCCGGGTCGGTGCGCCCGACGCGCGACTGTTCCCGTACGCGGCCTGGCGAAGGCTCCTCACCAACCAGTTCCGCACGTCGGTGGTCGGCACCGGCATGCCGGTCGAACCGGCCGGCCACATCGGGCTCCGTACGGCCGTAGCCCGTTACCTGCGGGCCTCCCGCACCATCGAGACCCGGCCGCAGGACGTGCTGGTGACCTCCGGGGTGCAGCAGGCGCTCGACCTCATCGGCCGGGTACTGCTCGAACCGGGCGCCACGGCCGCGGTCGAGACGCCCGGCTACGTGCCGCCGAAACTCGTGTGGAAGTCCCAGGGCGTACGGGTGGTGGGTGTCCCGGTCGACGAGCACGGCCTGGTCGTCGACGCGCTGCCCCCGGACGCGCGGGTGGTCTATGTGACGCCGACCCACCAGTACCCGACCGGCGTGCCCCTGGCCCTGCACCGGCGGATCGAACTGCTCGCCTGGGCGCAGCGCCACGGCGCGGCCATCGTCGAGGACGACTACGACAGCGAATTCCGTTACACCGAGCAGCAGCTGGAACCGTTGCACAGCCTCGACCGCAGCGGCCGGGTCCTCTACGTCGGCTCGTTCTCGAAGGTTCTGTTGCCGACGCTCCGGCTGGGCTACCTCGTCCACCCGTCGTCGCTCGGCCACGCCCTGCACGCCGCCAAGTTCCTCACCGACTGGCACACCAGCCTGCCGATCCAGGCCGCCATGGCCGGCTTCATCGAGCAGGGCATGTTCGAGCGGCACCTGCGCCGGGTCCGCCGGGTCTACCGGCAGCGCCACGACCGTATCCGAGCCGCCCTGGCCGGCCCGCTCTCGGCTCATCTGACGGCCCTGCCGTCCATGGTCGGACTGCAGCTGAGCGCGATGATGCGGGGAGCCGCCACGGCCGAGGCGCTCACCCGGGCCCGCCGCAGCGGCATCGGCGTGGCCGGCTTCCCGGAGGTCTCCCTCGCCGCGCCCGACTCGCCCGGCGTCGTGTTCGGGTACGGCATGATCGACACGCCCCGCATCGACGAGGGGCTGGCCCGGCTCCAGCGGTTTCTGGACGGCGGCTAGAGCCGCCGGAACAGGCCCTCCAGGTCCCGCTCGCCCTCGCGGGTCTGGGCGCCGGCGGCGAGTCCGGCGCCCATCAGCTGGGCGGTCACCGGGCGGAAGATCAGGCCCGCCCACGCGTCGTTCTCCCGCGTCAGGCCCTCGGTGAGATCGCGCGGGGGCATGGCCTGCTTGGCCGCCGCGATCACACCGTCCGGCAGCGCGGCGATGGTCAGAGCAAGGCGTTCCACGTACGCGTCCAGCTCGTCAGCGGGCACGGCCCGGTTCACCCAGCCGTACCGTTCGGCGGTCTCCGCGTCGAACAACTCCCCACCGAGCACCACCTCCAGAGCCCGGTTCCGCCCGATCCGCTCGCTCAGATACTGCGTGGCGCCCCCGCCCGGCACGATCCCCATCAACGCCTCGATCTGCCCCAGCCCCGCCGTCCCGATCGCCGCGAACGCCATGTCGGCCGCCACCACGAACTCGGCGCCACCGCCGTGCGCCAACCCGGCCAGTTTGACGATGGTCACCTGCGGCTGGTGGCGCAGCTGCTCGCCGACCGCCTGGAAGACGTTGACCCCGTCCGGCAGCCCCGCCATCAGCGGCGCCAGAGCCTCCGGCGTGGCCGTCATGTCGATGTGGGCCAGGAAGAACTCCGGGTCGGCGCTGCCGAACACGATCACCCGTACGGTGTCGTCGCCCGCCAGCCCGCTCAGCAGGTCCCGCAACTCCGTCATCACGGTCACGCCGAGCAGATTGACCGGCGGGTTGTCGATCGTGACGAAGGTGACGCCGTCCTTCCGGCTCACCCGCAGAGTCTCGTACGCGTTGTGGTTCATCATGGTCTCCACGATGAAACCGCCCCTGAGCTGCGTCAATAACGCACTTATGGGACACCAGGGATGCTGGAGGATACCGCCGTGGACGCCCCCGTCTTCCGCTCCGACTGCCCGAGCCGGCCCATCCTCGACCAGATCGCCGACAAGTGGTCGATGATGGCGCTGTCCGTCCTGGACGAGCCGCGCCGCTTCAACGACATCAGGCGCGAACTCGAGGGCGTGACCCAGCGCGTCCTCACCCAGACCCTGCGCCGCCTGGAACGCAACGGCATGGTCGAACGCCGGGTGCTACCCACCTCACCGGTGGGCGTCGAATACTCGCTGACCGCCCTCGGCGAGTCGCTGCGCGAGCCGTTCGGCCACCTCTACGCGTGGACCGTCGACCACGCCGACGAGATCCAGGCGCGCCAGAACGACTACGACGCCCGTACAGAATGAACCGATCGCCCCGCCCCACCTCCAGCGCGCTTACGTATCGTCGTTGCCGGATGAGAGGCGCGGCTGAATGCGAGTAGGGCATGGGCACTGATATCGCCGGCGGGGTGGAGTTGCGGCCGCTTGGCCCGGGCTCGCCGTGGCGGCTGGCCGACGTCGGTCTGGACGAGCTGCCTCGCCACTATGACGCCTTCGGGCTGCTGTTCGGCGTCCGGAACTTCGCCGGGTTCACTCCGGTGGCGCCCGGCCGCGGCCTGCCGGACGACGCGAGCGCGGAACTGTTGCGTCTCCGGCTCACGGACGACGAACACGATCACACCTGGGTGACCGGGACCGAACTGGCCGCCATCGACTGGGACGCGCCGGCACCCCGCGTGGACGACCGGATCCACCAGTACCAACTGACCGGCGACCGCATGGTTCCGGCGGGCAAGTCCGGCCGGAACGGGGAAGCCTGGCATGCGGTGGCCGGCGCGGATGCCGATTCCCGGGGCAGCAGCTACCCGGAAGGCACGCAATGGCGTTCCGGCAGCCGGATCTGGCGGGTGGAACGGCTCCGCGCCCGCGATGTGCTGGACGCCGACCGCGAGCTGCGGGCGTTACTGGAAACCGTGCGCGGCCTCGCCGGGCAGCACGGTGGCGACAACGTACGGCTGGTGGTCTGGTTCGACAGCTAGCACCCGTCGGCCTCCGTCACGCCTCGGCCCGCCGCGCCGGCACTTCCACGTCGCGCCTCGGTCCCGCCCGGCGGCACTTGAACGACCGAGGAGACTGTCCTCATGAAAGCCATCGTGGTGAACGACCAGGCCGCGGGAATGGCCGGGATGACGCTGGTGGAGCGACCCGAGCCGACGGCGGCGATCAACGACGTCATCGTCGAGGTGCACGCGTCGGGCTTCGTACCGACCGAAATGGCATGGCCCTCGACCTGGACCGATCGGCGCAACCAGGACCGCACACCGTCGATCCCCGGCCACGAACTGTCCGGCGTGGTCAGCGCCCTGGGCTACGGCACGACGGGTCTGTCGGTGGGTCAGCGGGTGTTCGGCCTCGCGGACTGGCATCGCGACGGCACCCTCGCCGAGTTCGTGGCCGTCGAGGCGCGCAACCTCGCGCCGCTGCCGGGCGACGTCGACTTCACCGTCGGCGCGAGCCTGCCCATCTCGGGCCTGACCGCGTGGCAGGGCCTGTTCGACCACGGCCGTCTGCAGGCGGGGCGCAGCGTGCTCGTGCATGGGGCGGCCGGCGCCGTCGGGACCATGGTGACGCAGCTGGCACGCGAGTTCGGTGCGTACGTGATCGGCACCGGACGCTCCGCCGACCGCCCGAAGGCCTTCGACTTCGGCGCCCACGAGTTCGTCGACCTCGAGAACGACACCCTGGAAGACATCGGCGGCGTCGACCTGGTCTTCGACGTCATCGGCGGAGACATCCAGGAGCGGTCCGTTCGTCTGGTCCGAGCCGGAGGAACGCTGGTGTCCGTCGTCGGGCCGGTCGAGGCGCGGCCGGCCGACGGTCTGGCCGTCGACTTCGTCGTCGAGGCCGACCGGGCCCAGCTGACCGAGATCGTCCAGCGGGTCCGCGACGGGCGCCTACGGACCAACATCGGCCACGTCGCCCCGCTCGACGACGCCGTCGCCGCCCTCAACCCGACCGAACGAAGCAAGGGCAAAACCGTGGTTCTCGTACGTCCATAGCGACCCCATGACCGGGAACCATCGTCTGACAGCGGCCGTGTCCGAACGCCCCGCCGCCTGGCTGCCGTCAGCTGTTCCTGCCGCGCCGGGCCGCGTACTCCGCCACCGCCTGCGACCCGCGGTCGGGCCGGGCGAGGTGAACGCGGCCCCCTCCTCACCGCCGCCTCGTCGCGGCCCAACACTTCTCTCGCTCGTCCGTAGTACTGGGTGAGAGGGGTGACACGGATGATTGATCTCTATCTGCTCGCGACGGTACGGATGAAGGAGTTGCGGCACGAGGCCGAGCTCGCACGGCGGGGGCGGGGCCCGCGCGACGACGACCGGGCGTCGGTGAGCCGGCCGCGGATCGTGCTGGCACAGTGGCTGATGGCCGTGGCGGAGCGCCTGTGGCCGGAAGCCGGACGCGACGTGGCGGGAGTGACGCGATGACCGACGAACGAGGCGTGATCGAGGGACAGGGTGTGCTCGACCTCAGCCACCTGAGCAGTCCGGACGAGCTGGCCGCGATCACCCGGATCAGCTCGGTCGGTGCCGTGGTGGTGCCCGAGTCGCTGGCCGGTGCGTACGCGGGAATTCCGGTTTCGGCAGTGGGCGGCACCGTCTATGTGCCGGACGGGCTGACGGTGCGCGTGCACGTCGGGCCGCTGGTGGTCGGCGGGGACGGCATCGGGTCGCCGGACGAGATACTGGTGGTGGTCGGCGTCCTGGTGATCACCGGGACGGTCGCCGGGGAACTGCCGGCCCGGATCAGCGTCGTCGGGTCGGTCTTCGCTCCGCGGGGCAGCGAGGCGGCGCTGGGCCGGGTGTTCGGCGGTGGTGTCGGCACGCTCACCTACTACCGGTATCGGGAGGGCCAGTCCGCCCCGAACGTCAAGATGCTCAGCGGCCAGGTGCGGCTGACCGGAGCCGCACTGGCCAACCCCGGCGGCGAACCCGACGACATCCTGATCGCCGCCGGCCAGGTGATCATCACCGGCGAGGTGGGATCCATCGGCTACGGCCAGATCTTCGCGGCCGGGCAGGTGCTCGCTCCGCAGACGGCGCAGGGAGAACTCGAGACCCGGTTGGAGGCACAGGGCCAGACGGTCTGGTACCGCTCCGGCGACCCCCGGGTCTTCTATGACGACACCGAGCTCGGGCCGGACTATTTCCGCCTGCTCGACCATCCGATCAGCCTGATCTCGTTCGGTGACCTGACGATCGGCCCGGGGGTCACGGCCGAGCTGCTGAAGCAGAAGGTGACCGACATCGTCGTGCTCGGCGACGTGCGCGCAACGGCCGAGACCGTGTCCGCCGTCCAGGTGCTGGCCACGGATATCTACGGTCAGATCCAGGTCGCTGATGGACCGCGCGGCTGAGTTCCGCCGGCTCTACGACACGCACCGGACGGCCGTGCACGCCTATTTCACCGCCCGAACCGGCGATCGCTGGCTGGCCGCCGACCTGATGCAGGAGACTTTCCTGCGCGCGTGGCGGCGGTTTCCCGAACTTGCCGGACGCCCCGACGACGCCCGGCGGGCGTGGCTCTTCACGGTCGCTCGCAACCTGTCGATCGACGAGCACCGCCAGGCCCGCACACGTGTCGCAACCGACGCCGCCCTGCGCGCCGAAACGGCCGACGTGGCCGCGCCCGCAAGCACTTCGGTGATAGCCGCCGAACGGGTCGCCGTGGTCAGCGAGACGATCAAGCGCCTGCCCGAGCAGCAACGGATCACCCTCACCCTGGCCGCGGCCGGCGGTCTGACCAGCGCCGAGATAGCCACCGCACTGGGCGTCCCGGCCGGAACCGTCCGCTACCGGTTGTCTTTGGCCCGCCGCACGCTGGCCGAGGCATTGAGCACCTACGACGACGTGGAGCAGTGATGAACCTCGACGACACCCTTCGAGCGTGGGCCGCACACGAGGTCGCCTTGCCCGAGACCGCCGCCGAAGAGGTCTTCCAACAGATCGTCGAAACCCCGTGGGCGGTTTCCCCAACGCGTTTGTCAGCTGCCCAGGTCTCTCAGCAGATCGTCGGGACACCGTGGGCGGGTTCCCCAGGACGGCCGGCAGCCGATCCGGTCCCCCCGCAGGTGGTCGGGATGCCGTGGTCGGTTTCGCCGCGACGGCACACGACCGGACTGAACACGCGCTGGTGGACCCGATTCTCCGGCCAGCTGGCAGCCACCGTGGTGGCCAGCACCCGGCCGCCCATGTCCGGGCTGCGGCGAACGGCCGTCGCGGGCCAGCCCTCATGACGGTCCTCATCGTCTCGTAGTCTGTGGCTGGGAACGCAGCACCGCGGCCCGGAATGCCTCGGGCGAGGCGAGGTGCTCGAAAGGAAGCTGCCGTGACGAGCGCGTCTACGACGCCGAGGCCGACCCTTACGTCACGCGGTTGGTCTGGTAGGCCCAGAGAGCGAGCTCGACCCGGTTGCGGGTGGCGAGCTTGGTCATGAGGCCGGCGAGGTGAAACTTGACCGTACTCATGCTGATGTGCAGCTCCCGGGCGATCTCGGCGTTCGTCGCGCCCCGCGCGACCAGGCGCAGAACGTCCTCCTCCCGATCGGTCAGCGGCGTAAGCGGCTGCGCGGGCGTGACCGCCGGGTCGGCACCGGCGAACGTGGCGAGCAGCCGCCCGGTGACGGCCGGGTCGATGAGCGCGTCCCCGTTCACCGCGGCGTGGATCGCCTGAACCAGCTGTTGCGGTTCGGCGCCCTTGAGCAGGAAGCCGCGGGCACCCGCGCGGAGCGCCCCGTAGACGTTCTCGTCGGTGTCGAACGTGGTGATCATGACAACCGCGACGGGCTCGGCGACGTCCGGCCCGGCGAGCATCCGAGTGGCCTCGATACCGTCCAGGACAGGCATCCGGATGTCGAACAAGCACACGTCCGGACGCAGCCGACGGGCGACCGCGACCGCTTCCCGTCCGTCCGCGGCCTGGCCGACGACCTCGATGCCCGGCTGACCATTGAGGATCGTCGACAGCCCGGCCCGTACAATGCCCTGATCGTCGGCGATGAGAACACGGATGCTCATGCCGCGGCTCCCGCGTGGGGAGGGACGGCCCGTTCGGTGCCCTGGTTGTCGGCGATGACGATAGGGATGCTCATGCCGCGGCTCCGGTGCGGGGAAGGATGGCTTGGACGCTCCAGCCGCGATCCGGATTCGGCCCGGCGGAGAGCGTGCCGCCCAGGAGCCCGATCCTCTCAGTCATACCGACCAGCCCGAAGCCGGAACGGCCGGCGGCCGAACCGACGCGCGCGCCGTCATCGGTGACCGTCAGCCGTACGTCGGTGGCACTGCCGATCACCTCGACCGCGACCCGGGTGGCCAGCCGGGCGTGGCGTTGAGCGTTGGTTATCGACTCCTGCGTCACGCGGTAGAGAGCGCCCTCGACCGCCGGCGGCAGGTTCGCCAGGTCACCGCTCAGCTCGACGCCTATGCGCAGCGCGTCGGTGCTGTCCGCGGCGAGGCCCACGATGTCGGCGATCCGGCGCTGGGCCGCCACGGCCGGTTCCCGCCCGCGGTCACGCAGCGCGGTGACCATCGTGCGCATCTCCGCGAGGGTCCGGGCCGCCTCACGGTCGATGACCTCCAAGGCCTCGGTCGCCCCGCTCAGCGACGACGAGCGTGCGAGGAAGAGCCCGGCCTGCGCCTGGATCGCGATCGCGGAGACATGGTGGGCGACGGTGTCGTGCAACTCCCGGGCCAGCTGTTCGCGTTCCTGAAGCTTGGCCTGCACGATCAGCTGTTCGCGTGCGGCGGTCCGGTGTGCGCGGACGATGGTCCGGTAGCGCATGGACGCCCCGAGGGCGGCCGCCAGCAGCACGATGGCGACCCCGGCGACGGTCTCGGCGATCCCGGGAAAGTCGACGCTGACGATGACGGTCAGCGCCACGGCCAGAACCGCCACCCCGATCACCGCGTCGCGGCCGGCACCCCACCGCAACAGCGAATATGCCAGCAGGAGAACCGCCCACCCGCCGGACAGGTTGACGGGTTCGCTTCCCACGGCGAACGCGACCACCTCGAGCACGGCGAACCCGCCGAAGGCGAACACCACGGCCGGCATCGGGTGCGTGCGCCGGACGAGGACAGCCAGCGCCAGGCCACAGCCGAACGCGATCGCGACCGGCCGCCAGACCAGCTCGCGCAGGGCCACATCGAGCACGAGCACGGCCAGCACCAGCGCAGCGGGCGCCCAATCCCGCCGGGTGTACGGCGATGAGCGCCGCCCGGCCGGATGCAGTGTGCTCGCGGCGTTGGACATGACGCCACACTAGCGATCGCGGACCCGGTCCACCCCGGCCACGCGACCAGCCGACTGCCTGGCCGATGTGCCAGGGAAACACCGTCCGGAGGACTCGGGCGCCCAGCGTCGGTGCGGCCGAGACTGTGACGACCAGCCCGACCAGAGGAGGCCACCGGTGACCAAGCTTCGCGACAACAAAGTGGACGTCAAGGTCGTGCTCGGCGGCCTGTGGGTCACCACGCTGCTGGTGTTCGCCTACGTCGACATCTTCGGCTTCTACCGCGCCGATCTGATCCACGGCGTACTCGCCCGTGAGGTGGGCGGGTTCGCGATCGACCAGATGTTCCTCGTGCTCACGACGCTTTACATCGTGGTCGCGGCGCTGATGGTCCCGGTCTCGTTGCTCGCCCCGGCCCGCACCAATCGGATCGCCAACATCGCGGTCAGCCTCTTCTATGTGGCGACCGCGGGTGCCTCACTCATCGGCGAGACCTGGGCGTACTACTTCGTCGGCATCCTGATCCAGATAGCGCTCCTGCTGGTCATCACCCGCGTGGCCTGGACCTGGCCGCGAGACGCCCGAACCGATGCGTCGATGCAATACGCGAGCGAGGGAAAATGGCCTTCCTGACCCCGGTACGGAATGAACCGACGTTGACCGTGGGCGCTTGCCCAGCTGTCCGGTGCCTCCCGCTGGCCCACCAGCTGACCGTCCTGGCCCTTCGGCTCGTGGGCGGTGGCGGTGATGACGGAATATGCGGCCTGGCCCGTTGCTCGATCCGAGGCCGAGCACCCGTCTCGGCGCGGCAGGCCCGCGGCCATGACGTCGGCCGCCTTCGTCGGAAACGGCCACCGAATACGAATCCGTTCGTTGTTGGAATAGAACCCGTGCAAAGCCGCAAAGGCCCCTTAGGAAGAATTCGCCGAGAGGCATTTCACGACCATTTGACTTCGGCCCCAACGGATGATCATGATCTGGGCCATGAACACCCGCGCCGTGAAGTCGCCCTGGTCCGGCGCCCTGACTGCTCTGGCGGGCATCGCCGTCGTCAGTGTCATCGCACTGGTCAAGGACTGGAGCTTCGGCTCCTGGTCCTGGGCCGCAGCCTTGTGTGTCGTCACCGGGGTCTCGTCCGCTGTCACGCAAGCACGCCGGAACCGGCGGCTCGACCTCGCGATCGAACAACGTCGAGCAGAGGCGGCAAGCTCGCGCTAAGTCGCGCACCTTTCCGCGGCGCGTCCGCCCCACCGCTTCCATGCGGGCAGCGCCGACCGGTTCCGATGGGTGATCGCGCGCGGCACAACTCTGGTCCCAGGACGCGCGCACCTGTCTATGGGGGCACCGGCCGACCACGCCGGCGAGATCTTGTCGTGGCGGCGCGACTGCGACGTCCGTACGGGAATGAACCGGCCTTGGCCCTCGCCCGTGGTGGCTGTGACGCCGGCTGTCGGAGCCGGCTGCCACCCGAGGGAGCACGCCATGCCGATCGACAAAATGGGACGCGAATGGACCCGGGACGGCCGCCCGGTCGGCTGGTCGGACAGCCCGTCCTATCGCAACGCCGGCAACGGGGGAGGGGCCATCGGCTTCTTCGGCGGCATGTTCGTGCTGGCCATCGCGGCCCTGATCCTTGGTGTGATCGCGTTCGTCGGGGCGCGGGCGTGGGAACTTGTCACGGTCTGGGAGCCCGGCGACGGCACGTACGAGGTGAGCGGCCAGATCCCCAGCACGATCGCGTCGCTGCACAACATTGTCGTCAAGGACGACACCATGACCGTCACCTTCGAACTGACCGGCAATTCGACCGGAATCAACTGTCCCGCTGCCGGTTCCGCGCCGCGGCTCGGGTTCGGGGAGAACGTCCGGATCGTCGCCACTCACCTGTGGGACGTCTACGACAACGACACGTTCCGCCCCACCGACTGGGAATGCCGGGGCAAGGAGGGGCAGTCCCTGACGTACGCGGCCGGGGAACCGATCCTGTTCTGGGCCAGTTTCCCGCTGGAGGACGAGTTCGATCTGGAACTGAACGCCGTCATCACGAGCGACAAGAACAGCCACTGGTCGGAGCCGTTCAAACTGTCCGACCTGCCCCGGTCGGACGCGTGATCGCCCACGAGGCTTTCGCCGATTTCGGTGTGACTGCCCGAGCGTTTGCTCACAAGGCGTTGGCGGATGTCGGTGTGACTGCCCGAGCGTTTGCCCGTGAGGCGTTGGCGGATGTCGGCGTGACCGTCCGAGCGTTTGGCGACGAGGCGTTGGCCGATGTTGGCGTGACCGCCGGCGTCGAGGAATTCCGGCTAGCCGGTAGTGGCGTTGGGTGCTCACCAGGACGACAGAACACGCCGCGCCGAGGATCGTCGAACACCATGACAGCTGTTTCGTACGCCCCGACGCAGAGCGCCCTGAGCGGCCGGACGCTGGCGGCCGCGATCCGCGAGGACGGGCCCTTGCCGGTCGCTCAGGTGCGCACGATCGCCGTACAGCTCCTGGAACTTCTCGAAGCCGCCCACCTCAGCGGTGTTGTCCACGGCAACATCCACCCCGGAACGGTTCTGCTCAGCGATGACGGACAGGCTTCCCTCCTGCACGCCTCTGGCCACGGCATCACCGACCCGTCGCGCTCCGGCGACCTGATCTCGTTGGGCGCCACCCTGTTCGCCGCTTCCTCGGGCCGGCCCGGTCCGCTGCGCCCGCTCATCGAGGGGCTGCTGGCCCCCGACCCCGCCCACCGCTGGAACATCGCCCGGGCCCGGGCCGCCCTGATCTGACGAGCCGCGGGCCACAGCACCCGCGATCGTTCCCGCCCTCGGAGCAACAGCGGCACAGGAGAAGCGGAACATGAATCGGTCCGGGGTGTCGTCAGAAGTTGCCCACTGCCTTGGCTGTTGGGGGCGGCGTGCCGATGTCCTCGACCGGGATCGTGGCCGACCGCTCCCGGGTCAGGCGCGCGGACGACACCCGGTCCAGGCGGAACCAACGTATCGCCCGGCGGGTTCGGCAGTGACCGACGAGATACCAGTGGCCTTGCGTCCGGGCGAGAACAACCGGGTCGATTTCCCGTACGGAAGCAGTGCCGTTCTGCCCTTGGTAATGCACCGCGAGAATGCGCTGCTCATGCAGGGCCCGCTCGACGGTGCGCCGGATCCGTGTGTCGCCTGGCGGCTCGGTGTGGTCGATCCAGACGCGGTCGTTGACCACGGTGGCGCGCTTGCGGGCCTGCACGTCCATCACGCTCAGGGCTTTGACCAGGGCCGCCCGCGCGTGCCCGTCGAACGGCTGGCCCTGATGCGCCGCCACTGCCGCGGCCAGCCCGGCCACCTCGGCGTCGGTGAAGTTGACCGGTGGCAACGTGGCCGCCTTGTCGACGACGTAGCCGCCACCCGGCCCCGGACGCGCCCACACCGGGAACCCCCCGTGCTGCAGTGACGCGATGTCCCGCTTGATCGTCCGCGTGCTGACCTCGAAGATCTCGGCCAGCCGCTCGGCCGTACGCCCCGAACTTCCGGCCCGGCGCAGTTCCTCCCGCAACGCGTACAGCCGGTCGGTGCGGTTCATCGGCAAATAGTGACATACCAGTGACACCACCGGCCAGCAGGATGAACCCATGAACACTTTGCTGATCAGCGGCGCCGGCCTGCCGTCGTGGATCTGGGACGACGTCCGGCCGCAGCTGGGCGAGACCTGTGTCGCCGCCCGGCCCTCTCACGGCGCTGGGCTGCGGGCCTACGCCGAGGCTGCCCTCGAATCGGCGCCGGACGGCCGGTTCGCGATCGTCGCCCACTCGGCCGGCGGCGTGATCGGCGCCGAGCTGGCGGCGCTGGCCCCCGACCGTGTCAGCGCGTTTCTGGCCGTGTCGGCCGTGATCCCCCAGGCCCGGGGCTCGTTCCTCTCCGCGCTGCCCGCCCCGAACCGCTGGCTGCTGAGCGCGGTGATGCGTGTAGCCGGCACACGCCCGCCGAACTCGGCCATCCAGCGCGGCCTGGCCCACGGCCTCGACGCCGGGACCACCGCCCGCCTGATCGCCGACTTCACCCCCGAGTCGCCCGTCCTTTACCGCGGCCGCACCACCCACCGTTCCTGGACCGGCGCCCGCGGCTACATCGTCACCGACCAGGACCGCGAACTGCCGCCCGCGATACAGCGCACCTCAGCCGAGCGTCTGGCGCCCACGTGGACGACCCACCTCACCACCGGCCACTTGCCGATGCTGGAAGACCCCAAGGCCCTGGCCGGCGCGATCACCCAGTTCCTCGATTCGGCCCAATGATCAACACCATTTCCCGTACGGGGAAACGCGGCAGCTCTGTGTCACTCCGACGACCTGGTCTCCGGCTACTCCTCGACTGTGCGCACTTCAGCCCGGCGTGTGGTGGCCGAGTTGGTCGGCGTACCGGGTGCCTGGTGGGTTCTCGAAGCTGTCACTCACCGCGTCGTAGGCCCCGCCATGGACCAGGACGCCGCCGGGAAAGACCAGTTTCGAGTTCGCCATCGAGACGGCGCGTGTGCTGATGAAGGCGGTCTGATACCCGGCCGGATATTCCGGATGCTGGGGAAGCCAGCCGGGTGTTTTGTGGCTCCGATCGGGACCACGGTGCAGTGTCCCGTCATGAGAGCGGAAGACGTACGTGTCGTAGAGGTCGTCACCGTTGCTGTCCTGCCCACCGGCCAGCACTGCGCGGTTGCCGGGCACGGCATAGCACGGAAGCTGGTTGCGTCCGCCGTCTCCCGTGACGCCCCCGGATCCGTTCCCGGACGGGATTCGGTCGGGGGCGATGACATACGTGCTCTCCGCCGGACGAGGACGGGCCGTCATCACCAGGATGCTGCGACGGCAGAGGATCGTCTTGAAATAGTCCGCGCCGTCGGTATGCGTGGCCCCTCCGGCGATGACAACTTTGCCGTCGTCCATCACCGCCACGCCGACGCCGTTGGTCCGGCCGCCGTGCGAGTTCGGCGTGGTGTTGTCCTCACCCGCGACGACCGGCAGCGGTGCGCCCGTCCGCCATTCTCCAGTCTCGGGCTCGAAGTAGTCGGTGTCCACCGCCTGCACCGACACCCCGTCGGTGGTGGTTCTCCAGAAGACATGGCCACCGACCACGAACACCCGGCCGTCACGGAGGCGGACGGCGTTGCCGAACAGATGTCCACGCCCCAGGGTGGTTCGGTGGTGATCGCTGACCCGCCTCGTGTAGTCCCAGCGGCCCTGCACCACGACCGTGTCTCCGGTGGGAACCGCGGTGCGCGGATCGACCGCCTCGACCGTGGAGGTGTGCTCGGCGTCGTAGACGAACGCCTGAACACTGCCGGCGCCCGTCGTGGCTCCGTCGTCACCACGTCCGCCGACCGCGAGCAGCCTTCCATCACGCAGGCGGGTGACCGGTGTGAACAACCATTCCTGCCGTTCGGGCAGGTCCCCGGTGCGGGACCACTTGTCGCGGCCGGGGTCGTAACGATAGGACAGCCGATTGGCGCCGCCGGGTTGGGACAGGCTCCCGCCCGTCACGATGACGTGGCCGTTGCTCAGCACCCCCACCGCGACGTTCCGGTCCATGCGCTTGGCCGGAGGCACCGGCGCGACCTCACGGAACCGCCGTGTCACGACGTCGTAGACGATAACCCGGTTGCTGTCGGCCGGATCGTCCGGTGTTCCGCCGGCCCAGAGAACCTGTCGATCGTTCAGCTTCACGCCGCACGCCCCGTCCTTACCGACCGGAAGCGTGTCCGCGGAGAGCAACCAATCAGCGCTCATGCTGGCCAGTGTCGAGCACCGGGTGCTCGCGCGTTCCGGGAGAGTCCCAGATCCGTCGGTAGGCACCTTGCACAAGCAGCCACGCCGCCCACCGGCTGATCAACGGGTCACCGCTGCGCGCCGCCGACGTCAGACATCGAAGCGAACCGGCTGATCGTCGCCGCCATCACCAGCCCACCCGGACGCACGCCGACGTCTCACAGGACCGGATACCTCAGCCCGGCACCGGATGAGGTCCTTCTTCGGCCGCCGATCCGGGCTCCGCCGCGATCGTGACGTGCCGCCCGCCCGCTTCGAGGTCAGGCGTGCACGTCCCCGGCGGCGGCGCGTCGATCCGGACTCCGCCGCGACCATGACATGCCGCCCGCCCGCTTCGAGGTCAGGGGCGAAGGTCCCCGGCGGCGGCGCGTCGATCCGGCTCATCGATCCGGCCCGTCAGCCTGATCAGCGTGAGAATCCGATCAGCGCGCTCAACGGGCCAGAGCCTCGATGACGTCGGCCAGTTCCGAGGTCGGGCGGCACCCGTCGAGTTCGAGCGTGGCGCCCTGACGCAGAAGCGGTTCGACCGTCCGGACGTACTCGGTGATCTCGGCTCGCTGCTCGGGTGTGCGCCCGTATGGATTCGCCCGCCGCGCCACCCGCTGCAGTAGCACCTCGATCGGAGCACTGAGCAGAACCACGTGATCGAAACGGTCGTAGAAGTGGCCCTGGTTCTCCACGGTTCCGGACACGACGACACCGTCGTTCGACGCGAGCAGTTCGGTCATGCGCGGCTCATCCCACCGGCCGTCGTCCCGAGTCCAGCCGTCGTAGTCGGTGTCCACAGTGAGCAGGCCCCGTCCGCCGAGTTCGCGCAGAACGGTTGTCTTGCCCGTCCCCGACATGCCCGTCACTAGAACCCTGGCCATGCCCCGTACGCTAGCGCCTGATCAGAGTTGCCCGACGCGCGCCACCACCCCCAGCCGCGTCAAACCGCGACGTCACGACAGTTTCAGCAGCACGCCGCGACTGGCGAGGTGCTGAGTGACCGAGGCGGCGATGGCCCGCTGACTGGTCGCCTCTTCGGTGTTCTGCACCCTGGCGCTGACCTCCGCCCACTCTTCCAGGGCGTGGACCACCAGCTTCCACTGGACGCGGCTGAGCGTGACCGTCGCCGTCTGCCCCGGCGCGGGCCACGTCTCGAAACCCTCGACGGTGTGTGGCCAGCCCTCGACCTGGTCCCACCCGGCCTGGCGGATGCTGGTGGCCAGCCTCGTCACCCGGGGAAGGTCGGGCGATCCGAACGACGCGCCCGGATCCCCTTCGTCGTCGAACTTCCGCATCTCCGTCGCGGCACTGTCGATCGCCGTCTGGGCATGGTTGTCGAGAGTGCCGTCGATGGTCAGCCAGTCTCGGATCAGCATCTGGATCGGATAGGTGGTCGGCCCCGTGGAGTTCGTCATGCGGTGAATCCTGGCCCAGGGGTACGACAGTTTTTCGCTTAGGGTGCGCCCATGCGATCACTTCTCACCGCGATCACCGCCCACGACGAGGCCACGGATTACCTGACCTGGCCGGGCGACTTCGAGCTCGACCGCAACGACCACGTCGAGCCGGTGCACCTCGCCTCGGGCGCGACGCTCGAGGGTTTCGCGGGCGACGGAACCGGCGGCACATACTTCTTCTGCGGCGACGGGGGAGAGGAACGTCCCGTCCTGTACGCGGATTCCGAAGGCGGCGCGGCCCTGATCGCGATCGGCCTGGAGGAGCTGTTGCAGCTGCTGCTGGTCACCCCGTGGTGGCGCGACTTCGACGATTTCACGGCCGAGGAGTGCCGCAAGCTGGAGGCCGAGTACCTGGAGGACATTCCCGAATTGTTCGCCCTCCGCGACCGGGCCGCCGCGGCCCTCGACATCACCCTGCCCACCGAGGCCGAAGTCCTGACCCGCCTGCGCCACACCGCAACCGTGACCGGCCAGGACTTCGTTCTGATCTTCACTCCGGAGGGCAACCCTTACGACAACCTGTTCAACCGCTGGGGAGCGTGAACCGCACCGGCCGGCGACTGCCGAGATCTCAACAACCATTTCCCGTACGGAGGGCCCGAGAGGTCACCGAGGATCGGCCGTGTCCCAGACGTACTGGAACTGGCCGGGACTGAGCTGCCAGCTCTCGAGGACCGTCAGCAGCTCCGGCTCGTCGGCCGCGGAGGCACTGCGCACGCGAACCGCACCGATGTCGTAGTCGTAGCCGTCGATCAGGTCGGCGTCGTACTCCCAGTGCTCGATCCGGAAGCTGCGGGCCGTGCTGCGGTGCGTCCACCCCTCACGGTGCGCCTGGGCGTCGTCGGCGACCTCGCCCGGGGTGATGTCGACGAAGGCACGTCGCTGCGGTGCCGACGCCGCCACCTCGACTGCCAGCCGCCGGCCGAGCCGAAGAGCGGTCAGCTTCTCGGTCGGCCAGTCCGGGCGATCAGTCACCCGGTGAGGTTAACGCCGGTCACGGCTGGCGTGCGGGCACGCTCAATCCGGCCGCGCCCAGGACCTCGTCGGCCTCGACCTCGGGGACGGTCAGCTTCGGCTCGCGCACCCGGGGGAGCGCCCACGCGACCAGGGCGGCGGCGAGGACGGCCAGGACCGCGCCGGTCACGAAGACCGCCACGAATTGCGTTTCTTGCGGGAGAGGCACCGTACGGGAAATGGGGTTGCGGGTCATCATGGTGATCACGAAGGCGGTGCCGAGCGTCATCCCGACCGAGCGGGCGATCGAGTTGACGCTGTTGGCGATGCCGGTCTCGGCCGGTTCGACGTGGGCGATCAGCAGTGCCGGCAGGGCCGCGTAGCCGAACGTGACGGCGGTGTTGACGATCAGGGCGCCGGCGATGACCTCCCAGGTGGCCGAGTGCAGCACCGCGAGCATCGCGAAACCGGCCCCGGCCAGCACCGCCGCGATCACCAGGGTCGCCTTCGCTCCGAACCGGGCGACGAGACGGCCGCCGAGGGGTGCGGTGATCACGCCGGTGGCCGTGCCGGGAAGCAGGTAGACGAGGCTGGCCGCCAGCACGGACGCGCCGAAGCCGTAGCCGGCGATCTCGTGCGGCGTCTGGACGAGCGCGGAGACGGCCAGGAAGACGGCGAACATCGAGAAGCCGAGGAACAGGCCGGCCGCGTTGGCCACCACGATCGGACGGTGTGTCAGCATGCGCGTGCTGACCAGGGGATGGGCGATCCTCCGCTCGTACAGGACGAAAGCAGTGAGCACCACAACCGAGGCGGCCAGGGAACCGAGGACGCGCGGTGAACCCCAGCCCCAGCCGTTGCCCTCCTCGAGCGGCAGCAGGAGCAGCACCAGGCCGAGGCCGAGCAGGGCGGCGCCGGCCCAGTCGAGACCTCCGGTGGCCACGCCGGCGCGGCGGGGGAGTTGCCACACCCCGGCCAGGCCGATCGCGGTGAGGGCGGTGGCCAGCCAGAACAGGCGGTGGTAGTCGCCGCCGTCGCGCATCAGCAGGCCGGTGACCGCCAGGCCGAACCCGGCGCCGACCGAGAGCATGCCGCTGACCAGGGCCATTGCGCCGGTCAGCCGCTTGGGCTCCAGCTCTTCGCGGAGCATGCCGATGGCCAGCGGGAAGAGCCCGAAGCTGGCGGCCTGGGCGACCCGGCCGAGCAGCAGCAGCGGAAGGCTGGAGGTGGTGGCGGCGAGGACCGAGCCCAGGAGTACGAGGATGAGCACGCCCAGCATCACCGGGCGGCGGCCGTGCAGGTCGCCCAGCCGGCCCAGCGTCGGGGTGAACACGGCCGCGGCGAGCAGGTTGGCCGTGACGACCCAGCTGGCCGCGCTGGTGGTGACGCCGAGGTCGGCCTGGATGTTGGCGACGACCGGGACCACGAGGGTCTGCAGCGCCGAGACGAGCAGCACCGCGTAGCAGGCGACGGGTAGCGCGAGACGCGCTTTGAGGCTCATGACCCCGAACGCTAGACGCGTAGCCCAGCATTCTCAACACTGTGTCGAAAATTAAGGATGTGACGTCGATTCCAGCCGATGGCCTGTAAAGTCGACGCCGTGCCAGCCATTAAGAGCCGCCGTGCCCCCACCAAAGGCGACCAGCGTGAGCGGGCCCTGATCGACGCCGCCCGGGCCGTCTTCCGCGACAAGTCGATCAGCCAGGTCACGATCGACGAGCTGGCCGGCGCGGCCGGCATCGCCCGTTCCGGCTTCTACTTCTACTTCGAGTCCAAGCAGGCGCTGCTGGCCGCGCTGGTCGACCAGCGCCTGGCCGAGGCCGACCTCGAGATGGCCGAGTGGCTGGCCTCCGACGGCCTCGACCGCGACGCGTTGCGCCGGGGCCTGGCGGGCGGGCTGGCCCGCTGGAAGGTCGACGGCCGCTGGTTGCGCGAGGCGTTCATCACCCCCGACCCCGGCCCCGAGGTCCAGCACGTCCGCGACCGCCTGGTCGACGAGGGCTGCACGATGTTCAGCAAGCGCATCGAGCGGGACGCCCGAGCCGGCCGTACGGTGTCCGGCCCACCCGACCTGATCGCCAAGATGGCCGTGCACCTGCGCAGCATCACGTTCGCCGACGCCTACGCCAACCCCGGCCGCCACAACGAGGACGAACTGCTCGACACGTTGACCGACGCCATCCTGCGCCTGGTCTACGGCGCGTCCCCCACCGGCTTCGACAACGAGCAGTAGCGTCCGCCCGCCGTCCGGTGGAGGGCCGCACCCTTCCATGCCTCACGGTCATCACATCAAACCAATTTGATGTATTCTGCGGGCTGGGGATCGGCGCCCGGAGAGTTTCCCGAGCCCGGAGCTCTCACCGAGTTCGAGCGGGTGCCGGCCAGCTCGCCGGGTGGATCGGTTTCCTGCCGCACACCCTTGCGACCAGACCGGAGGAGTCATGACCGGGCCCGCCGATGATGGCACCGTCAGCGTGCGTTATCTCGTTGACGACGTCGCCACAGCACTCGCCTTCTACACCACCCACTTCGGATTCACCCCGATCACCACCTTTCTGCCCGCGTTCGCCGACGTACGCCGGGGCAACCTGCGGCTGCTGCTGTCCGGTCCGGACAGCTCCGCCGCCCGGCCCATGCCCGACGGGCGCCGCCCGCAGGCCGGTGGCTGGAACCGGATCCATCTGATCGTCGCCGACATCGACACCGAGGTGGCCCGGCTGCGCGCCGACGGCGTCGGATTCCGCAGCGACGTCATCTCCGGTCCCGGCGGCCGGCAGATCGTGCTCGACGACCCGGCCGGCAACCCCGTCGAGCTGTTCGAACCGGCCGGCAGCTGAGTCACCCGTCGTCCGATGGTCTTGCCGGCGCCCCCGTGAGAAGCTCGTGACAGCAGCCGTCCTAGATGCGGTGCCGCGGCTTGGGGCCCGCCGCTTCCAACTCCTCGGCGATGCGGACACGCAA
The DNA here is from genome assembly GCF_016834655.1 of Paractinoplanes ovalisporus. Classification (GTDB taxonomy): domain Bacteria; phylum Actinomycetota; class Actinomycetes; order Mycobacteriales; family Micromonosporaceae; genus Actinoplanes; species Actinoplanes ovalisporus. Next base: position 68,797 of record NZ_JAENHP010000015.1, on the reverse strand, counting down.
GGGCTGCAGCACGTCCGAAGCCCGGTCGCCGGACTGCCGCACCGCTCTTTCGGCGGCGACCATTTCCTCGACGTACGGCCACTCGACGAGCGCACGACTGCTCGCGAACAGCAGGGCGGCCACGTCGCTCGCTTCGATCATGCCGTCGTGGAGCCGGTCGAACGCGTCGAGCAGGTTCGTCAGCATGCGGTGCTCGTCGATCGGCATGCGCCGAGCCTAACGGCGGCCCGCTAGGATTCCGCGCCATGTGGATCGAGGAGACCGTGGCCGGCCAGCCCGCGTGGCGGCACGAGGCGTCCGGTGTGGTGTTCCGGAAGGTTCCGGGTGGCACGTTCCGGATGGGGCTGTCGGACGAGGAACTGGACGCGGTCCGCGCCATCGAGCGCGCCGGCGGTGTCGAGGACACGGTCGACTCGTTCCTGGAGGGCGCGACGGATGCTCAACCCGTACGGGAAGTGCACGTCGAACCGTTTCTGATCGCCCGGCACCCGCTGACCGTCGCGCAGGTGCAGCATTTCCTGCCCGACTATGACGACGACTACGCCGAGAATTCCAGCACGACGGCCCGGCTCGAGGACGCGCTCGACGACCTCCTGGCGGCGTTGCCGTTCCGGCTGCCGAGCGAGGCCGAATGGGAGTACGCGGCCCGCGCCGGCACCACCACCCTCACGTTCCGTGGCGACGACAAGCCGTCCGAGGACGATCTGCTCGACAACTTCGCTTCCGAGGCCCGTACGGCCGAGGCCGAGAACGCCTTCGGACTGGCCGCGATGGGTTCGGCCAACGAGATCTGCGCCGACGTGTGGATCCCCGGTTTCGCCGGAGCGCCGTCCACCGCCGAGCCCCGCACCGGCGACGGCCCCCGAGCAGTCCGCGGCGGCGCGGCCGACCTGTCCCCATGGCAGGGCTGCGACGAGTGGCTGCTGCTGCTCTCCGCCACCCGCTACGAGCACTACCAGTTCACGTCGGTCCGCCCCGCGGCGCCGCTGCCGACATAAGAGTGTCCCGGGCTGGGTTCGAACCAGCGACCTCCGCCGTGTCGGGGCGGCGCTCTTCCAGCTGAGCTACCGGGACCACGTACGCCGCCAGGGACTCGAACCCTGAACCCGCCGGTTAAAAGCCGGCTGCTCTAGCCATTGAGCTAGCGGCGCGAAGTGTCGCCGGGTGGGTTCGAACCACCGGCCTCCGCCTTATCAGGGCGGCGCTCCAACCTGCTGAGCTACGGCGACTTGAGCGGAGAGCGAGGGATTTGAACCCCCGACAAAGGTTTCCCCTTGCTGCGGATTAGCGGTCCGCCGCCTTGAACCGGACTCGGCCAGCTCTCCACGCGCGCCCCGTACCGGGATCGAACCGGCGACCTCCCGCTCGACAGGCGGGCGCTCTCCCATTGAGCTAACGGGGCCTTCCAACAAGCCCATTGAGTTGACGGGACTTGCCGCAAACGCTGCGGGCGGAGGATTCGAACCTCCAACCTCCCGGTTCAGAGCCGGACGTGCTGCCAGTTGCACCAGCCCGCATCGGTGATGCCGTACCGCGGGCGGGATTCGAACCCGCACTGAGCCGAGCTTGAATCGGCTGCCTCTGCCGTTGGGCTACCGCGGCGTACCGTGCCTCCCGCCGGAATCGAACCGGCGACCTCACACTTTTCAGGCGTGCGCTCAACCATCCGAGCTCGAGAGGCGTGTGACGTGTCCTCGGAGAGATTCGAACTCCCGGCCCTCGGATCCGTAATCCGATGCTCTATCCGCTGAGCTACGAGGACGTGCACTGTGGATTTGTCAAGGAGCACAAAAAAGCCGCCGGGCCCGGATCGGGGTCGGCGGCTTCGGCCTGGCTAGCTTCTCGCTAGCGGCGCCACCGACCCCGGCTGCTGACAAAGCGCACGACCTGATCGCGCGACATGAGTCGCTGCGAGGTGATCGAGGCTTTGCTCAACATCGGAATGCTCCTGACGTGGTCGTCGGTGGTGATTCCCAAGGTAGGCAACCCGCGCGCGGCGGACAACGCATTTATTCGCGGTCGGATTCGTCCAGTGCGGCCGCAACCCGGTCCTCGGCATCGCCGGCGTCGAGTTCGTACTCCTTCTGCCGTGCGCGCATCCGTTTCAGGCCGCACGCGCGAAGCCGTTCCACGAAGGATTCTTCACCGAGCCCGGCGACGATAAGGAGAACCCGGCCGGCGTGGGCGGGATGCGGCTGATGGAATGGCTGCTGTTCGAGCGCCCCGCGACACGCCAGCAGTATCGCAGGGTGGCGTAGGTCGTGGGTCAGGAAACCACCTGGCACGGGAGATCGTTGACGGTGAAGCGCGTCGGGGCGGCGCTCGTACCGTCGGCGCGGAATCCGATGTGGATCGAGCCGCCCGGCTGGACCACCGCGTTCCACCCCTGGTCGTGCGTGGTGACGACGCCGCTGCGGGCCGACAGCAGGTCGGCATTCCAGATGTCGACGATCGTCGCGCTCGTGTCCAGCGGGAAAAGGAAGGTCCAGCCCCGGATGGTCTCGGTACCGATGTTCAGCACCGTGATCGCGGCGGTGAACCCACCGGTGTATCGGGACGCCTGATAGACCACCCCGCACGCCGCGACGTCGTCGGCCCGGGCGGCCCCGGCCGGTCCGGCGACGCCCGCCATTGTCAGCGCCACACCCAGCAACGCCCGTCCGATTCGCGACATATGCTGCTCCTCTCCAACGCTTGTTTCCGGTTTGCATCGACAAATATCGTTGAGTGCTCAGTGTCGGCGGCCCGACTGGACGGGGACTGGACGCGCGATGACGCTACGGATCCAGGTGCTCGGGCCGATGCGCGTCTGGCTCGACGACGAGCCGCTCCCGCTCGGCCCGCCCGCCCAACGCGCCGTGCTGGGCCTGCTCGTGCTGGCCGGCGGGCAGCCGGTCGGGCTGGCCGATCTGATCGACGCGTTCTGGGGAGACCGGCCGCCGGCCAGCGCGCTCAATGTCATCCAGACCCACGTGAAGCGGCTCCGCCGGCTGCTGGAACCGGGGCGGGCGCCGCACTCCCGCAGCGAGGTGCTGCCCTATCTGGGCAACGGTTACCGCCTCGGTGTCGCCTCGGAACAGATCGACATCATGCGGTTCCGCCGCCTGGTCCGCCACGCCGCCGGCGGTGGGGAAGTGGCGGCTCTGACCGAGGCGCTGGCGCTGTGGCAGGGGCAGCCCTTCGCCGACGTGCCGCTGCTGGCCGACCACCCGCGGGTGCGGCCGATCGTGGCGGAGCACCGGGCCGCGCTGGGCCGCTACGGCGCCGCCATGCTGGCGGCCGGGGCGGTGGACCGGGCGATCGGCGCGTTCGAGGAGGCCGTGACGGCCGATCCGCTGGACGAGGCGGGGCAGGCTCGGCTCGTACGGGCGTACGCCGTCGCCGGACGCCGGGCTCAGGCGTTCACCACCTATCACGCGGTGCGGCGCCGGCTGGCCGACGACCTCGGCGTCGACCCGGGACCCGAGCTGACCGCCGCGCATCAGGAGCTCCTGAACGAGGATTCGCGGGCGCAGGTGGCGGTCAGTTCAGCCGCCGCGGTCAGCCGTACGGTGCCCGCGGAGTTGCCGCCCGACGTCCCGGGTTTCACCGGACGGGAGCACGAACTGGGTGAGCTCGACCGGCTGACCCTCGCCCCGGAACCGGACACCATCGTGATCACCGTCGTGTCCGGCACCGCGGGCGTCGGCAAGACCGCTCTGGCCGCCCGATGGGCCCACCGTGCCCGCGCCCGCTTCCCGGACGGCCTGCTCTACATCGATTTGCGCGGCTACGACCCGGAACAGCCGGTGGCCCCGGGCGCCGCCCTGGCCCGGTTCCTGCGGTCGCTCGGGCTGCCGGGTGAGCAGGTGCCGAGCGACGTCGAGGAACGTGCCGCCCGCTACCGCAGCCTGCTCGACGGCCGTCGTGTCCTCGTTCTGCTGGACAACGCCGCCTCGGTCGACCAGGTGCGGCCGCTGCTGCCCGGATCGGTCGGCAGCGCCGTGCTGGTGACCAGCCGGGACCGCCTGCCCGGCCTCGTCGTGCGGCACGGTGCGCGCCGGCTCGACCTCGATGTCCTGCGCCGCGAGGATGCCCTGCAACTGCTGCGGCGGTTGGCGGGGGAGTGGGCCACCGCGCAGAACGCCGCGGCCGAGGCGCTGGCGGCGCAGTGTGCCCGACTGCCGCTCGCGCTGCGGATCGCGGCGGAACTGGTGCACCAGCGGGCACCGGGCGCCCTGACCGAGGTGGTGGTCGAACTCGACGACCACCGCCGGCGGCTGGACCTGCTGTCCACCGGGGATCCGCACTCCGACATGGGCGCGGTGTTCTCCTGGTCCTACCGTGACCTGCCGCCCGCCGCGGCCCGCATGTTCCGTCTGCTCGGGCTGCATGCCGGCACGGACGTCGACGGGTACGCGGCGGCCGCCCTCATCGACGGGGAGGAGGCGACCGCCCGGGAGAGCCTGGCGCTGCTCGCGGGCCGGCATCTGGTGCAGCGCAACGGTGACCGGTACGGCATGCATGACCTGCTCCGGGCGTACGCGAAAGATCTGGCGGTGAAGGACGGCGAGGCCGATCTGCCGCGCCGCATCCTGGAGTTCTATCTGTCCACCGCGGCCATGGCGATGGATGTGCTGTATCCCGCCGAGCGCGGCCGCCGGCCCAGGGTGCCGCGTCCCGCGCGTGCGTTGCCCTCGCTGGACGAAGCCACGGCGCCGGCCTGGCTGGACACCGAGCGCGCCAACCTGGTGGCCACGGCGGTGCACGCGGCCGAGCACGGGCAGGCCTGGTTCCCGGTGCAACTCGCCCTGGTGCTTCTGCGCCACCTGGAGAGCGGCGGGCACTACGCGGATGCCGTCACGCTGCACGAGCACGCGTTGCGCGCCGCCGAGAGCGTTGCCGACCGGCACAGCGCGGCCCAGCTGCGGATCAACGTCGGGGTCGTGGCGATTCAGCAGGGCCGGTACGCCACCGCCAGCGCCGAGCTACAGCAGGCGCTCACCCTTGCCGACGAGGTCGGCGATTCCCTCGTACGGGTCCGCGCGCTCGGCAATCTCGGGCACGTCTACCAGTGGCAGGGCCGGTATGCCGAGGCCGCGCGCACGCTCGCCGAGGTGGTGACCATGGCCCGCAATGCCGACGACCGGGTCACCGAGGCGCGTGGCCTGGGCAACCTCGGTCAGGTGCGGCTGCGCCAGGGCCGGCATGCCGATGCGGCCGACGACCTCCGTACGTCGGTCGCCATCTGCCGTGACATCGGTGACGCCGTGGGCGAGGCCTACGCGCTGGTCTACCTCGGCCATGTCGAGTCCGCGCTCGGCCGGTACGACGAGGCGGGCGGGCATCACGAGCACGCTCTCACGCTGTTCCGTGGTGCGGCCGAGCCGGCCGGGGAGGCGTACGCCCTGGACGGCCTGGGCGGCGTCGACCTGCTGCGTGGTGACCATGAGCGGGCCCTCGGCCGGCTCAGCGAGGCGCTCGCGTTGTTCCGGCGGATCGGGGAACGGGCCGGTGAGGCGCGGGTGACCAACAGCCTCGGCGAGGTCGCCGCGGCTGCGGGCCGCCCCGCCGAGGCACGGGTGCATCATCTGTCCGCCCTTCGCCTCGCCGAGGAGATCGGTCACCGGTTCGAGCAGTCGCGCGCCCAGGCCGGATTGACGTCAGTGGCCGCGGTCAGATCGCTCCGTCCGGCCGGTCTCCCCGGCCGGTCTCTCACGCCGGTCGATGCTCGGACCGGTGGGTCAGGGTCGCGCCGGTCCAGAAATCCTCCAGGACCGCCGTGACCGACACCTGCGTGGTCACACAGGTGAATCCGGTGACCTTCAACCCGGTCACCCGGATCGGCACCTCGGCGACACCGTCGACCGTGCCCTCGTCGCTGATCGCGTGGTCCTGCACATCCACGGCGGTCGCCGACCGGTGCAGGCGAAGCGTCGAATCGCCCCGGCGGCAGACGGCGTCGGCGTCGACGGTCACCGTGACGGCGATCGTGGTCATGTCCGTCTCCAGCGTCACGTCCGCCTCGCGGAACGTCACCGTGGCGACGGTCCCGTCCCAGTGGGCCTCGGTGGCTTCGGGAACGAAGGACGCCTCAGCGCCCGCGAAGGCCGCGCTGGGGCCGCTGATCAGGAGGAGAACGGCGGCCACGGCAGAGGTCGCCAGGGCGCGGCGGCCGGTGCTGGATACCGAAATGTTCATGGAGGCCTCCTCGGCCGAAGGGCGGTTGGTGGCGGGCCCCACCAACCGCCCCGGAAGTTGTCGGTCAGAGCGGCTCGAAGTCGACCGGGACGTCATCGCCGTCCTGGTCCTTGGCGCCGCCGGAGGCCCCGTTGACGACCGTGAAGTCCTTGGTCGTGCCGTTGAGTTGCAGCCTCAACGTCTCGAACCCGATGCGCAGAGTGGACACCCCGTGCAGCGCGGCCGCCGACACCTTGAACCGGATGTCGATGGCGACGTCGATCAGCTGCTCGCTGCGGAAGGTCTCCTTCAGCACGCTCTGACTGGTGTCCTTCTTGAAGCTGAGCGCCCACACCTTCCAGCCGGACGACGACGGAAGGTTGTAGACCTGCCACAGGCTCCGGAAGTTGTACGTCCGAAGGGTGCCCTGAATACGGCCCTCGAGGTCGAAGCCCTGCGACTGGATGACGATGTTCTGCAACGAGCTGAAGCCGTGGAACGCCGTGATGTTGTCCTCGGCCGCCGCCAGCCGCCCGACCTTCGGGTTCGACAGGATGACGCTGAACTGACCGTTGGTGACGTCGATGACCGACGAACTCGACGAGCCGGAGGCGGCGGCCGGCGCCGCGACAGCCAAAACTCCGGCGGTGGCGAAGGCCGCGACACTGGCGGTGAGCGCCACTACGGTCCGGGCACAGACTTTCCACACACGATTACGCATGTCCCCTCTTTCATTCCGCTGCGCGTTTGTCCGTCGCGCTGTGATCCATTGCGGAAAAGCTATTCAGCCGGGCTGGACACGCACTGGACATCACCTGGACGCCGCGATCTGTGCTCGGGTTGCGGGCGGCAGCAATGATGGCCGGCATGCGACGCATATTGACTGCGATGATTGCGGTGGTGGTGGCCCTGCTGGCCGCGACCGGGCCCGCCGCGGCGGGACCACGGGGGATCCCGGATCGGCTCATGCTGCAACCGGACGACCTGGGTGGCGCGGTGCCTGGGCCGGTCGAGGAGGGACTGGCGTGGCCGCTGCTGCCCCAGCCCTGCGCGGACCGTCCGATCCCGCACCCCGTGGCGAGCAGAGCCCAGGCCGCCGACTACGACACCCGGTTCCGCATCTATCAGAACGTGGCCCGCTTCCGCGGTGACGGCGCTCAGCGCTACCTCACCGAGCTGAAGTCCCAACTCACCGACTGCGGCGTCGGCGGCGCCGACAACGGCTTCGACCCGGTCGCCGAGGACCACCTGGGCCCCGACACCGTGTTGTTCCTCGGCAACTACGACCTGGGCGACCGCTGGGTCGCCTACGTGGCGGCAGCGGTGGGCCGCCACGTCGTAGTGATCATGGTGTCCGACTCGTATCTGGGCGCCGGCGATCCGACCCTGGCGAACGGGCTCGCCCGGGCGGCCATGGCCCGCCTCCGATAGTCAGAAAACCGGCCCGGACCGCATGGTCCGGGCCGGGTGGTTCTAGGTGGACTCGGCTCCGCGGGTGGTGGCGTCGACCACGATCGGCACGATGTCGGTCCGTAGCCAGGTCTCGTAGTGGTCGTAGGGCACGTGCAGCTTGTCCCACGTGGTGGAGCGGATCCGCAGCAGCGGCGTGGACTGCGGGACCTTGAGGTGCTCGGCGATCTCCGGGCTCGGGGTGACAGCGTGGATGACCCGTCGTGCGCCGGCGGCCGCGTAGCCGCCCGCGCGCAGGGCGAGCGTCAGCGACGACGTCCCGTCGCGAACGCCGGTGGCGGCGGCGACCACGCCGGCCACTGCCGGTGGCGTCCAGTTCGTGCTGAACAGGGCCGGGGTTCCGGCGACGCTGCGGACCCGCTCGAGAACAAATCCGACGGAACTGCGCGGAATGCGCAGGGCGGCGGTGATCTCGTCGGAGAGTTGCTGCTCGCCGGAGTGCACCACCGTGGTGGTCACGTGCGGATCGCCGTGCCCCAGACCGTTCTCCAGGAAACCGCCCAGGCCCTCGATCAGCCAGCCCTTCGGCGCCTCGGACGCGGCCACGAAATAGCCGCGCCGCGCCACCTTCTGGGCGTAGCCGTTGGCCTCCAGCATGTCGAGAGCCTGGCGGACGGTGGGCCGGGAGAGGGCGTAGTCACGATGCAGTTCGCTCTCGCCGGGCAGTCTCTGCCCCGGTTCCAGCTCCCCGTCCTGGATCATGCGCAGCAACAGGTCGTAGAGCTGCACGTAGTAAGGCACCGGAGAGGCCCGATCAATGCCTGTCATCGCACCTCCCATCGGCTCCGACGAATCTTACGGACCAGTGTCATGACAAGATCGGCCGGACTCAACTCGCGGCCGCGTTACGGAGCCGGTCGAGCGGGGACACCGCGGCCATCGGGGGTGCCGGGTCGTAGGCCAGAGCCTTCCGGGCGGCCCGGTGCTGGCTCATGATCAGGCTCGAGGTCTCGGCCCGCGGCACCTCCCGGACGACCGGATGCCAGTCCGGGAAGTGTCCGCTGAGCGCCCCGCCGGCCTGGACCGCCGCGCCGATCGTCACGTATTCGCCCGGCTCGGGCAGCAGCAGGGGAACGTCGATGATCTCGGTCAGCACCTGCTGCACGGCGGGGCTCCGGGCGGCCCCGCCGATGAGCAGGAGCCGGTTCACCGGCACGTCGCAGGCGCGGATCGCCTCGATCATGACCACCTGGCTGGCCAGCATGCCCTCGATCACCGCGCGCGCGAAGTTCGGCCGGGTGAAGTTGGCCAGCGTGGCGCCGTGCAGCGAGGCCGTCGCCTCCGGCAGGTCGGGAGTGCGCTCACCCTCGAAGTAGGGGAGCAGGGTGAGACCGCCGGCGCCGGGCGCGGCCTGCAGGGCCAGGGCCGACAGTTCGTCGTAGTCGCAGCCCAGCACGGCGATCCCGGCATCCAGGTCGCGGGCGGCGTTGAGCGTCGCGCCCAGCGGCAGATGGTCACCGGTGGCGTCGGCGTAGCTGCAGATGACCCGCGAGTAGTCGTGCACGGGTTGCGCGCTGCGGCTGTAGACCACCCCGGACGTGCCGAGCGACATGACGGCGTCGCCGACCCGCAGTTGCAGGGCCAGGGCGGCCGCGGCGTTGTCCCCGCTGCCCGCGCCGATCACCACTCCGGCCGGGATGCCCGGGATCCCCGGGGACGTGACGCCGGCGCGGTCCAGCGGACCGAGCAACCGGGGCAGAATCACGTTCTTGCCGAGGGCGTGCTGCACGAGGTCGGTGCAGTAGTCACCGGTCTCACCCGACCAGTATCCCGTGCCACTGGCCTCCGAGCGGTCGGTGACCAGCCGGCTGAAGTCGGCCCGGCCCGGTCCGAAGCCCATGAGGCGCCAGGTGAGCCAGTCGTGGACGACGGCGACGGCCGCGGTGCGACGGGTGCTCTCCGGGTCGGTGTCGCGCAGCCAGCGCAGCTTCACGACGGTGTCCGACAACGTGATCGGCAGTCCCGTACGCCGTACCCATTCGCCGGATCCGAGCTCGGAGTTCAGCGCCACGACCTGCGGGTGCGAACCGGTGTCGTTCCACAGCGGCGAGTCCCGGACCACCGCGCCGTTCTGGTCGAGGAACACCGGGGTGTGCTGCTGCCCGCTGACCGACAGCGCCGACACGTCGTGCAGGCCACCGGCTCGCTGCACGGCCAGCAGCAGGGCCTGCCACCATTCCTCCGGGTCGACGATCTTCTGGGGCGGGTGCGGCGCCCGGCCCTCCCGGATCAGCCGGCCGGTGTGCAGTTCCCGGACCTCGACCTTGCAACTCTGGGTCGAGGAGTCGATCCCGGCCACGAGCGTCACCATGCGATGTGCCCGAGGTTGCGCATGACCGGTCGCACCGATTCACGCCATTCGCGCAGCTGGGCGTGCCGGCCGGGGTCGGCCTGCACCGCCGAGGGCCGGCACGAGTCCCAGCTGCCGGTCTGGGCCGAGGCCAGGGCCTGAGCACCCCGGGACACCACTTCGGGGAACTTCGAGACGCTCAGGTCGGCTCCGAGGAAGTCGGCCTTCAGGTGCAGCCAGAGCCGGTTCTCGCTGGCCGGCCCGATCACCTTGATCGTGGTGGTGTCGGTCCGGAACAGTTCCAGCACCGTGCTGAACTGGATGGCCAGGCCGAGGAAGCAGCCGAACACGATGTCCTCGGCCCGGACGTCGCTGCTGAGGTTGGCGATGAGCCCGCGGGCCTTCGAGGATTTCTCCGGCGGCGGGCTGCCCCGGAACTGGGGCACGACGACCGGGATGGCCGCCAGGTCGATCTTGCCGGACAGATACCGTTCGCTCAGGGCGGCCACGCACGTCGCCAGCATCGACTCCGACATGCCGAGCATCCGCTGCAGGGTCTCGAAGGCCGAGCCGCCGGTGGGGATCGAGGCGAACAGGGTGTAGCCCGAGCCGTCGCAGGCGAGGCCGTTGGCGAGCATCGACCGGGCCGAGTAGCTGTCCAGGCTCGGCTCGTCGCTCAGCAGCAGCACACCCTCCGTCGTACCGGTCGAATTGAGCACCTCGCCCTTGCGCAGACCGGCGCCCACCGCGCCCACCATGTGGTCGTGCCCGACGACATGCACGCTGACCGACGACGGCAGCTTCGTCTCGCCCGCGATCTCCTTGGAGATCTCCTGCCCCTGATCGGCGTGCCGCAGCTCCGGGAAGAGCCCGGGACTGACCCCGGCCAGCTCGCACATCTCCTCCGACCAGACGCCCGCGCGCAGATCGAGGGCCATGGTCCGGCTGGCCAGCGAGTACTCGGCCCAGCGCTCGCCGGTCAGCCAGGCCGCCACGTATTCGGAGACGTTCAGCCAGCGCAGATCATCGGTGCCGCCCGGGGTGTTGGCGACCGCCCATGCGACCTTCGACAGCGCGTAGTTGGCGTTCGGCGGAAGTCCCGTCACCCGGTAGATCCGCGACCGCGCGCTGTTGCCGAGCCCGTTGATCAGGGCGGCGCCCCGCTGGTCGTGCCAGAGGATCATCGGTGAGCGGAGCTGGAGATCGGCTCCGACCAGGCCCCCGGACTCGCCGACACCGGCGATGGCGATCCGTTCGACGGCGTCCTTGTGCGCCGGTTCCAGGTTCTTGACGAATCGCATGATGATCGCCAGAAGGGCGTCCACGTCGTAGACGATCCCCCAGGCGTCGGTCACGTTGGGCGTGGGCTGCTTGTCCGACGCCAGCTGATTGCCGTCGGCGTCGAAGAAGCCGAGCTTGACCCGGGTCGTGCCGATGTCGATCGTGATCGTGGGCTTCATGACAGCTTGGGGTTGAGCGTCCGGATGCGGGCCTCGACCACGTCGGTGATCGCCGTGACGGCCTGACGCGACACCCGGATCAGCGAGGTCTCGTTCGGGTTGGCCGCGTACGCCTCGCCGAACGTCCTGATCATGGCGTTACGCAGGTCGCTGGCCACGTTGACCTTGACCACCCCGAACTCGTTGAGGCGGGCCAGCTGCTCGGCCGGCAGCCCCGAACCGCCGTGGATGACCAGCGGGACGGCACTGGCCTGCTGGACCTGCCGCAGCAGCTCCTCGTCGATGCGCACGTCGGGGGCGTAGCCGTGCACGTTGCCGACCGAGACCGCCAGCAGCTCGGCGCCGGTCGCCTCGACGAACGCCGCCACCTGGGCCGGGTCGGTGGTCGCCTCGCGCTCCGGCCCCTGGTCGTCCTCCTTGCCGCCGATGCTGCCGAGCTCGACCTCGAGCGCGTACCGGGCCGGGGTGAGCTGCCGGGCCTTCTGCGAGAGCGACACGTTCTTGTCGTACTCGTACCCCGACGCGTCCATCATGATCGAGGTGAACCCGGCCGCCAGGGACTCGCTGACGTCGTCCAGCGTGCGGCCGTGATCGAGGTGCAGCGCCACCGGGACGCCGACCGAGGCGAGCCGCCGGCTGACCATGTCGTAGATGTACTCGTAGCCCGACAGCACCGCGTTGGTCGGGGCGACCTGGATGAAGGTCGGGACGCCGGTGTTCTCGACGGCCTGGACGATGCCCATCGTGGTCTCGATGTTGGTGGTGTTGAAGGCGCCCGCCACCAACCCCCGCGAGACGCACTCGTCGATGACTTCAAGCCCACTGACGAGACCCATGTCAAAATCCCTTCATTTCCCGTACGGGGTTCAGAGCGTCTTCGCGCCGGTCATGATCGCGACGCCTTCCGTCATGTCGTGGCTGGACGGCGTGATCACACCGGCCGATCCGCCGAGCCGCTGAATGTGGATCCGGTCGGCGATCTCCCACACGTGCGGCATGTTGTGGCTGATCAGGATCACCGGCAGGCCCCGGTCCCGCAGTGCCTTGATCGCGTCGATGACAAGACCCGATTCCCGTACGCCGAGGGCAGCCGTCGGCTCGTCGAGGACGACCAGCTTGGAGCCGAACGCGGCGGCCCGGGCCACGGCGATCGCCTGGCGCTGACCGCCGGAGAGCGTCTCGACGCGCTGGCCGGGGTTCTGGATGGTGCGGATACCCAGCTGCTGCACGGCTTCCATCGACTTCTGACGCATCGACTTGGTGTCCAGCAGGCGCAGCACCGACCCGAGCGGGCCCGGCCGGCGGATCTCCCGGCCCAGGAACATGTTGGAGGCGATGTCCAGGGCCGGCGACATGGCCAGCGACTGGTAGACCGTCTCGATGCCGACGTCCTTGGCGTCCTGGGGCCGCTTGAACGAGACCTGCTTCCCGTCGAGCTCGAGCGTTCCCTCGTCGGGCACCAGGGCCCCGGTCAGGCACTGGATCAGCGTGGACTTGCCGGCGCCGTTGTCGCCGATGATCGCCAGCACCTCGCCCGGGTAGACGTCGAGGTCGACGCCGCGCAGACCGACGACCTTGCCGAACGTCTTGCGCAGGCCACGGGCGGACAGCACCGGGCGCTTCTGCAGGGTGTCGGTCACGAGCGCACCTTCCTGATCCACTGGTCGGCGGCCACAGCAGCGATCACGAGGATGCCGACCGCCAGAACGCGGTACTCGTCGTCGAGGCCGACGAGGGTCAGCCCGATGGCGAAGCTCTGCACGATCAGGGCGCCCAGAACCGTGCCGACCACGCCGCCCCGCCCGCCGAAGAGGCTGGTGCCGCCGATGACGACGGCCGTGATGCTGGCCAGGTTGGCGTCGACGACACCGTTGGGTGAGGCGGCCCCGGCCCGGCCGATCAGAACCCAGGCGGCGATGCCGTAGATGACCCCGGCCACCAGGTAGACGCTGACCAGCACCCGGCTGACCGAGATACCGGCGAGGCGGGCGGCCTCGGGCGCGTCACCGACGGCGAAGACCCGACGGCCCCACGCGGTGAACCCGAGGGCATAGCCGACGGCCACGTAGATCAGGGCCACCACGATGATGCCCACGTTGAGATCGAGGCCGAACAACGGCACCCGCTCACCGGCGGCGGTCATCCACGACGGCATCTCGTCGCCCTGGACCGTGGACCCACCGGTCAGCATCAACGTGATCGCCGTGAACACGCTGAGCGTGCCCAGCGTGACGATGAACGGGGGCAGCTTGACCCGCGACACCAGCAGCCCGTTGAGCAGACCGCAGATCGCGCCGATGAGAACGCCGACCAGGATCGCGGCCGGCGCCGGCAGCACACCGTTGGCGGCCAGCAGCGCCGAGGACATGCAGGCCAGGATCGCGGCCGCACCGACCGACAGGTCGATGCCACCGGTGATGATGATCAGCGTCTGGCCGACGGCCAGGGCGGCGATGACGGCGGTCTGCTGCAACAGCAGCGAGATCGCGCGGGGCTGGGCGAACGCGGGGTTCAGGATGGTGAACACCACGATCGACAGCACCAGCAGCACCAGCGGGCTGACCCAGGAATGCTCGTGCAGGATGTGCTGAGCCCGCTGCAGCGGGGTGGCCCCGCGGCTCTTCGCCGCGGGACCCTTCGTCTCGACGTCGGTGGCGGTCATGTCACCAGCAGATCTTCGAGCCGTCGGCGGTCGAGGTCGACTTGACGCCGTCCTCGGCCTTGTCGGTGATCAGCGCGGTGCCGGTGTTGTAGAAGTCCAGCCCCTCGGACACCGCGGGCAGCGCCTTGCCGGCCACCTTGTCCGCGACCGCCTTCACGCCCAGCTCGGCCATCTTCACCGGGTACTGCTGCGAGGTCGCGGCGATGACGCCCTTCGTCACGTTCTCGACGCCGTCGCAGGAGCCGTCGATGGAGACGATGGTGACCTTGTCCTGAAGACCGGCGGCCTGCAGCGCCTTGTACGCACCGGACGCGGACGGCTCGTTGATCGTGTAGACGAGGTTGATGTTCTTGTTCTTCGTCAGGCAGTTCTCCATGGCCGTCCGGCCGCCGTCCTCGGCCCCGGTGGTCGGCTCCTGGCAGGCGATCGTGTAGGTGCCGTTGTCGCCGTACTTGCCGGTCTTGGCCTCGTCGCCCTTCTTGGTCTTGTCGGCCAGGTCGATGCCCATGCCCTGCAGGAAGCCCTGGTCCCGGTTCAGGTCGGTCTGGATGGTCCGGTCGCTGAACTGGTCGAGCATCGCGATGACGGCGGGCTTGCCGGCCATGAACGCCTTCGACCACTGGCCGATCAGCTCACCGGCCTCGAAGTTGTTGGTGGCGAAGGTGATGTCGGCGGTGTCGATCGGGTCCGGCGGCGTGTCCAGCGCGATGACCGTGACCCCCTGGGCCTTGGCGTCGTTCATGGCCTTGTTGACCGCGGGACCGCTGGGCAGGATCAGGATGCCGTCCTGGCCCTTGAGCACGGCGCTCTCGATCTCGTCGATCTGCCCCTGCTCGTCGCCGTCCTTCTTGGCGGCCACGACGGTCAGCTCGACGTTGTCCTTCGCCGCCTCGGCCTTGGCCCCGTCGGCGAGAGCCGTGAAGAACGGGTTCTGCAGGTCCTTGAGGATCAGCGTCACCTTGGCCTTGTCCGAGCCACCGGCCGAGCCGGAGTCCGAGCCGGAGCCGCAGGCGGCCACGCTGACCACCAGGGCGCTAGCGGCGGCGAGAGCCGTTATGGCACGTCGAGCTCGTGGAATTCGCGTCATTGAAGACTCTCCTTGGCTGGAGGCTGCACGGCCTCGCGAGTTGTCGACGTGACTCTAAGCACCACCCGTACTTCATGTCGAGACTGTACGTACAAATATTACGAGCAGGTTTTATCTTGGCTGACTGAACCGTCATAAATATTGCTTAAACCGGGCAAAATTCCGCCTCGGTGTCAGCGCACCCTCATCTTGGGGTGGTCGAGTCAATCCGGCTCGCTGACCGCGAGGGGGTCGCCGAGCTGGGCACGCGTCGGCTGTCGGGCGCTCGGGGTGGGCGCGATGTCGCGCTGCTCACCGCCGCCCCAGTCATCGTCAACCGTCGATTGTCTCCGGGTTGTTCAGAGTTGATTGTCTGACCAACCTGAGCAGGGGCCAGACAACTCCTTGGGCGCTAGACAAAGGTCTCGACCGCAGCGGTCTATGTCGATCACCGAAGGATGGAAGGGTTCCCATGCTGAGAAACAAACACCGGGTCGCGGGGCTGTTCGGCTTGCTGGCCGTCCTCGCGCTGTTCACCGCCCTGCTTCCCATCGGCACGGCTCAGGCGGAAGGAGTCGAGACGAAACTCGTCGCCCAGTCCCGGGCGACGGCCGTCAGCGCGGACAAAGCCGGCGCACTGAAGGCGGACGCGGACCCGGCGCCATCGACCGACGGGCCGATGAACAGCTCAGGGGTGAGGGTGTTCCGCGACCGGGCCCTCTTCGCCTATGACTGCCCCACCCAAGCCTCGGCCTGCTTCTACAGTGGACTCGACGGCACCGGTTCACGTGAGTGGCTGATCGGATGCGGTTTCGTGGGCCTGGGCGGCAGTTCGGTCATGGACAACGTCCACTCGCTCAAGAATCAAAGAGGCGCTTCAGCCTCGCTCTACAACTGGAACGGCAAGGGCTATGAGCTGAAGGGCTGGGTCGTCGGCACCAACCCGGGCACGGGCAATTTCCACGCCAACCTGGGAGTCGACGTCGTGAACGTCTTCTGCTGATCCTTCTCGAAACCGCAGTATCCGGTCGCCGTCCCCTGACGGCGACCGGGCGGCCGAGCCCCGGAGTGCTGCTCGTCAACTTCGTAGGGACCGGTCGGACGGTGTCGCTCCGATGATCGGCGGAGGTCCGCAACCCGTTGCCAGGCCTACAATCCAGCCGTACCGGTGTGCCCGACTATGACGAGCGTCGATCTTCAATTGCTCGAGGATGCACGGATTCGGTCCGATCAGACGCCTCTCCTCCGCGTACCCGCGGCCGATCCCCGGATCATCACATGGAGGCTTTCCCATGATCCCGGAGACTTCGTCCCCCAGTCGTTCGCAGCCGATCGATGTCCTCGATTCGGTGGCCGGCGAGGCATCCCGGTCGGTCTACTCGCCGGCGGCCTACCTGGCGGATCTGCTGAGGGTCGTGGGTGATGAGAAGGAACTGGCCGAGCGCCGGCCCGACCTGGCCGGCGCTCCGACCGCCGCGAACGGCTACACCGAAGTGCCCTACCTGGACATCGTCAACGAGATCCTGACGCACGAGCTCGAACGTCGCGGGGCCGAGGTGCCGAAGCCGTCGCGGAACCGGCCGGGCGACGTGAAGCTGCGAACCCGCGACAAGCTGGTCACCGCGGTGCTCGCCGAACTGGGTCGGCACCAACCTCGCGAGCTGTCCGACTGGTTCCTGATCGACGTCGAGACCGGCGCCCAGGTGATGACCTCGCGGGTCCGCGAGGCGATCACCGCGGTGCGGCTCTACCTGCAGCGCCACCTGCCGGGCCGGGAGGCCGACGGGATGCGCGGCTATCCGGAGTGGGCCGCCGACCGCAAACGCCTGCTCCACCCGGAGAACTACCTGCGACCGTCGCTCCGGCCGGACAAGACACCGGCGTTCGCAGCCCTGGAACGCGACCTGCTCGACGACGAGCCCGGCGACGCCGTGATCGAGCAGGCGTTGCGCCGTTACATGGACGAGTACACCGAGACGTCCCGGCTGATCGTGGCCGGTGGTTTCGTCGACACCCCGGACAGCGACGCGGGCGGGGCACGCCGGGTGGTGGTGATCGGCCGCAGCCGCACCGAGCCGCGCCGTTTCTCCTACCGGCACGCCGAGCTCGACGCCACGACGGAGCGGTGGTCGCCCTGGCTGCCGATCGACGTGCCGATCGATGCCGACCGGGTGCACCCGGTGTGGGCGTTCGGCCGGCTCTTCGTGTTCTGGGTGGAGGCTGAGCGGCAGCAGGTACGGATCCGCTACTCGTACCAGAAACTCGACGAGGAATGGGCGCCGGTGCAGACCCTGGGCACCGGCACCCGCGAGGACGGCACCATCGGCGCGATCAATTTGCTCGTACGTCCGCAGTCAGCCGCTATCACGGTGTCCTGCTCGTACACCGTGTCAGTGGCCGGACAGAGCGACCGGGGCGGGGCGACGCTCTTCATCCTGCACCCCGAGCTGTGGGTCGACGCTGCGCCGGCCGACGCGGCCTTGGCGTACGCGGCCGATCTGAAGGCCCGCACCGAAGCGGCGGGGGCCACCGACCGGGTCGCCCGACTCTTCGTGGACCCGATCGCGGCGGCCGACGTGGTCCGCTTCGACGTGCCGGACGGTGCCGAGTCGTGGCCGTGGTTCAGCGCCGACGTGCGGGGCGGCAGTTTCCTGGGCCGGCCGGTGGTGATCACCGAGCCGGAGGACGCGCCGCTGCGGCCGCTGCGGGGCAACCTCGACCGGTTGCCCGAGTGGGACCGGATCGACGCAGCGTTCGAGCTACCCGGCGGAGACCGGTACTTCTTCGACAACGAGCGTGGCCGGTACACGGTCGTCCCGGCGCGGGGCGGGCGGATGACGGCGGCGCAGCCGATCAACAGCCGGTTCGGCCGGCTGCCGTCGGCGTTGCCCATACCCGGCCCGGTCGACGCCGTGCTCACCCGGCCCGGCCAACACACCTACGTGTTCATCGGCGACCGCTGCCTGCGCTACACCGGGCAGGCGTTCGGCCAGGTCGACGCCGGCTATCCCCAATCCATCGCGCAGGCCGCCGCGGCCGAGCGGCTGCCGGCCTGGCCGCGCATCGACCTGGCTTTCACCGACGTGGACGGCACCGAATGGTTCGGCCAGGAGCGGGCCGATCTCATGGTCAGCTCGAACGACCTGGACCGTCCGATCCGGATGGCCGACTTCCTCCAGCAACTCAAGCTGGGCCCCGACTTCGGCCGCATCGTCACGATGCTGGTGTCCGGGCCGCGCACCTACGTCATCGGCGAGACCCGGTACGCCCGCTACACCAACCGGCGGACGCGCAACTGGTGGGACGGACTCGACGCAGGCTACCCGCGCGAGCTGCGGGGGAACCCGGACCGGCTGCCCGACGACCGCACCATAAGCGAAGCGTTCGCCGAGCAGGACACCGTCCACTACATCGACAACCGCGGCGCAACCCTGCTGACGGTCACACTGGACGGCAGCCGCAACGAGCGACCGCTCTACGCCACCAGCGAGATGGCCGACAACTCCCGGGTGGACGCCGCCTGGCTGACCGACGACAAGCTGTACCTGACCAGCGGCCGCGAGGTGCACCGCTACACGCTTCGCGCCGACCAGACGATCGCCGAACACCCCGACCCCGGGTATCCGCAGCAGATGCCGCGGCCCATCTCCGCCGCTTGGAGCCGCGGCGACCAGCTGTACCTGTTCAGCGCAGACCGCTACTGCCGGATCCCGGTCGGCCAGGAGCCGAGCACGCTGCCCGCCGCGCAACCGGTGGCGGGCGCGTGGGCCGAGCTGCCCAACCCCACTGCCATACCGTTCGACGCCGCCCTCGACAGCGCCGACGGGCTGTTCCTGTTCGTCCGCGACAGCTACTGCCGGCACGCCAAGGACCTGACCGTGCTCCGCCCGTACGAACTCGCGGCGCTGCCGTTGGAGCTCATCCGGCTGACCACCGGCACCGCCGCCGACCTCAACCACAAGCTGCTCACCGGCGGCCTGCCCGCGCTGCTTTACCCCGCCACCCAGCAGACCGACGAGCAGCCGGTCAGCACCGACGAACAGCTGACCGACGCGGTCCGGGTGCGCGCCCCGATGGTCGACTTGAGTCGCCTAACCAGCGGCGCCGGCCTGGACTTCAGCGGCGCGAACGGGCCGTACTACTGGGAGATCTTCGCTCACCTGCCGCTGCTGATCGCACAACGGTTGCAGGCCGCGCAACGCTTCGCGCAGGCCCGTCGCTGGTACGAGTACGTCTTGGCTCCGGCCGATACCGACGCGCCTTGGCGGTTCCAGCCTCTGCGCACCCTGAACGTGCCGGCGGAGCGGGAGCGATTGCTGGCCATGTTCCGGCAGCGGCCGTCCGACCCGTACGCCATCGCCAGGCTGCGCCCGGCCGTCCACCGGCATGCTGTGGTGCTGGCATACGTGGGCAACCTGCTGGAATGGGCGGACCTGCTGTTCGGCCAGAACACCGAGGAAAGCACGGCCGAGGCATGGCTGCTCTACCTGTCGGCGCAGGACCTGCTCGGCGCCGGGCTGCTCGACGATGCGCCCTGGGACCAGGAGCTGACAGAGGAACTGACCGGGGGAGTGTTCACGATCCCCGAGAACGAGGTGCTGGCCGAATACCGGTCCCGGATCGCGGACCGACTGCACAGGATCCGCGAGTCGTTACCTGTCGGCAGCGACACTCCATCCATCCCCATCCGGTGACCCCCGAAGGTCATGCTCCAGGGTTTCGATCACCTCTACCATGGCCCGCCGAGCGAAACGTAGCTCATGCGGCGTCGTGGAAGTGCTGGCGGTTTCCGGACGTCGGACGCCCTCACCGAGCGGTGGTCAGGCCGTGCCACCAGCCCCGCAACAAAGATCGCCGGGTAACTCGGCCCGGTTTCGCCAAGCCGGCATGAAACCATGATCGCCATGACCGCCGACGAACACGCCGACCGGGCCGCCGAACTGACTGCCGAAGCCGAACGCCTCTACCAGATCTGTCTGGTCGACTACCACACCAACATCAACGAGGACGACCACTCAGGGGAGCCGTACGTGCCCGGCGCCGACCTCGCCATGCTCACCGCAACCACCCAACTGGCCCAGGTCCACGCCACGCTGGCCCTACGAACCGAAGCGATCGCCAACGGTCGGTGACAATCCCAGCGCACACTCAACAAACCCGATTCCGGCCGGTCCAGGGCGCTGAGGCGTATGCCGGCCCGGGCCACCGGTGATGTCCCGAGCGAGGAGAAGGGCGTCGACCTCGCGGTGGCCGATCGGGCAAGTGTGGGCGAAGTAGTCCTCGCAGATCTCGAGCAGCAGCGGTAGCAGGCCGTCGTCGGGCTCGGCGGGCTGCATACTGCCCTTTCCGTTCGCTCAGCATGGAAAGAAGCCAGGGGTTCAGGCCTGCATCCCGAACCCGAACGCTGGAGCGATCCGTCATCGCGGCGAACCGAACGGAGCGCAAACTGACGCACCCGCGGGAGCTGGTGCAATCAGGGTCCGCGACGATCGCGGACGGGCCTCGCATCCGTGTCCTCGGCATAGCTGATCTCGATGTCCGGCAGCTCATTCTGCAACTCGTAAGCGAGCGTCAGCCCTTCCTGCCGCCAGCTTTGCTCCTCATCAACGCTGGTGAACTCGAAGTCCGTCAGCGCGATGCCATTGAAGCGCTCGTTCCACGCCCGCAACCGTTGGACAAGCTGCGAGCTGACACCGAGATCTTGGAGAACGACCGGACCCATATGGTCAAGGTCCGAGTCCCAGACGGGGTCGTCGCTCATGTACTCAGCCATCACGCGAAGAGCGTGAGGGCGATACGCCTCCTCCATCTGGTGATGGTGGCATGCTCGGAGGCCGGCGCGCCGCCGACTGCGGCACGACCCAAGTCGGTATGACGAAGCACCCACGACCAGGGCAGGTCCCAAACTCCGCTACTCGCGCTCAGAACCACTCGCGGACCGCAGGAACTGAGACCCGCAGCGGTCATCGTCCCGCAAACGAGGGATTCTGTGGTGGTGGCCGGTCAGACTTCCAGGCGGAAGGTCTCGGCGAGTGATGTGGTGCCGTCGACGTGGGTGCCCCGGCTGGCGGCGAGATTGTCGCGGAGTCTTTTCGACATTGGGCAATCGCGCTCGCTGCCATAGAAGCGTCGCCCGGAAGCGTGCCTCAGAACCGCGACCGCCGCACCGTGGGGTTTCAGGGGGCTCGGCCCCCTGAGCAGACATGACAAAACGCCCTGGTTTGCGCTTTCCGCAAACGCAGGACGCCGCGTTTTGTGTCCGGAGCCCAACACGCTGGCTTTCCACACGGTGATCACTACTAGAGAGCTGCGCTTTTATACCGTGACCCCACCGGGATAGCCCGTTCACTGCCGCGTTAGCCGCCGCAATCCTTTGCCGCCACGGCGCTAGGATCGCTCACGTGCTTCAGTCCGAATCCGCGCTCTCGGCGCGCACGAACGAGCCGGAACCAACTACTGCTCTGCGCCCAACTGATCAATTCTCTCCAAGATATATTCCGTCAGCTCGACTGGTCGCTCAATGCCTCCGGCAGTCGCCATGGTTCCGATCGCTGCGGGGACCTGCAAAACAGGGTCCGGCAAGCCGGAATCGACTGCCACCCTTCGGGCTTGCTTTAGACCTTCCACAGCCACCTCCGCATCTATGCCATTGCCGAAACCGACAAGGCCAATGTAGGCCAAGAGCTTACTAGCCACTTCAGGGACTTGTAAGGAACGAGCCGCCCCCACCATCGCTGCATATTGCCACTCCGAGAGAGAATCGGGATCATTTTGCCCCACGACTTTGTAAAAGACTAGCAGGTCTCGAATAGGCTGCGTTTGCCATGCCCACCAAGACGGCCGGCTCAGAACTAGGGCGCCAGCACGCGGGCGCCACTGATCCTGTTCGGCCATGACTAGTAGATCCTCGAGATGCAAAGGTACATCGACAATCATGTCTGAGGCAATAGCGCGATTGAGCGCAGCCGTTTCGGAAAGAATCAGCTGCAGGTGAACTCCGTCTCGGTTGTCCAAAATCCGACGGTCACGCAGGCAATCAATTAGTGCAGGAGTTCCAAAGCATGGAATGTTGAACTGTCGGGCAAGCCGACGCAGACCGATGTCGTCACTCCAAAGCGCAAAGCCACCATCGTGCGCTAGTTGAATAGGCTCCGTCCAGGTATCATCCATTGGCCCGTGCGGCACATTGTCGAATAGACTCAGATGAGAAACAACGCGCGAGCTGACACGCTCAGAAAAATCTTCGACCGCCTGTACGCGACGGAGTTGCCTCAAGTATTCGGAGTCATCCAGGCTCCAGAAAGTCGCAGCGTTCCGAGCCGAGTCCCATCCGAGCGTTCCTGGACTGCCTGCGAACCCACGAATATCAAGGGCTGCGCGGTGAATATCTCTGAGTGTCCCTGATGAAGCTAAAATCCTCATGAACTGACCTTCGAGGCTACCCGAGTTCACCGGCCCGCTTAATACACAGAGCGTTGATGCGTCGACCACGACCGCACCTCCAATAGCCTCATTAGCCGCCTTTATGTCACGGTCATGTTCTCCCTCATCTGAGGCGCCGGAGACAAGGTAGCCCAAGGTTCTTTGCACCAGCATCGTCGTATAACTTGCCCCTCTTAGGCTGGCAAGAAACGCACGAGGAATTCTGCCATCACGGGCAGATTGCACGACCTCTAAGAGCTGGCTAGCATCCTCTGCATCTAGCTGTGCACCGCTTTTCATATGTTTGACTAACTCTACGGGATCGCCGTTAAGGACCGTTACTCCAGTCGCCTCGCCAAATTGTTCTACTAGGTCTTGCAGCGCAGCAAATGCTTGTACATGTAAATCAGCTGAAACGGGAAGCTGCGCCAGCCGCCGCCGCTCTTCAAGATCTTCACCTGTATCGGGGCTACGGACCGCTTGGCCAGATTCACCTTCCGGCTGCACGCCGTGCGTCCTCATAACGATATTACCTAGCAGAGCAGTTGAGACGACTGGATCATTGATTCGCTGCGCCAGAGTCAAAGCTTCTGAGGCGATTGCTTCACCCCAGGGTACGGCTGAGTTTGCCTGAAGCCACAGCCTAGCCTCATCCACCGTTACCACGGTAGGTTTATGAGCTGATATTGTTTGGGCTGCTCGCGATAGCCGGCCCTGATTGACTTGCGCAAGAACAATGCGCCACACATCATCAGATGTCGGTAAAGGGCGCATCTCAAGCGCCTGGGTTAAAAGCTTCTCAGCTTCCTCCCACATATCGCGGTCAGCAGCGCACTTACCAAGAAATGTCAGTAGACCGGCCCGCTCAGCAGGAAATCCCGAAGTTATGTCAATAGCAATACGAGCAGCCAGCTCGGCAGTTTCGCTGCCAGCCTCGATTAACAGTTGAGCCCGGGAAATAAGTAGGTAAGGTTCATGGCTGTACTCAAATAAGGCTTGGCAATTGTCCGCTGCCTCCATCAGCCTGCCCGCCGCAGCCAACTTCACCATAAGAAATTCTGCAGCAGTTGAATCACCACGGGCCAAGCTTCGAAGTTTCGGCACAGCCGCGTCAAGGTCCGACGACGCAACGACGAGCGCGTCGATCAGATGGATGTATGATTCCGGGATTATCGACGCATCGACAAATGGCCTGATCACACTACGTTTGTCGTGCCCAAGAGAAGCGAGCTCGATCGCTGACTTGGCAATCGCTTCGTAGTCTTTGGCGGCAATCGCTCTAGAAATCTCAGCGTTCCACAGTTCCGACAGCTCTTGTGTTGTCAAAACAAGGAGACCGGCATGCACCTTAACTACCTTGTCCTCAAGCTCATCGCCTAAGTGGTGAGAGAGATCCTCAGCCATAGCTCTTTGCCCAGAGGCCCACGCTGCCAGAACCGCTTGGCGACAAACGTCCTTGTTA
Organism: Paractinoplanes ovalisporus; assembly: GCF_016834655.1. Classification (GTDB taxonomy): domain Bacteria; phylum Actinomycetota; class Actinomycetes; order Mycobacteriales; family Micromonosporaceae; genus Actinoplanes; species Actinoplanes ovalisporus. The sequence goes on along the minus strand of NZ_JAENHP010000015.1, from coordinate 44,806 downwards.
CTGGCTTCGTCGGCATTGGCAGAGCCCCTTGGAGCGAGCGTGCACACCGTCAACACCTTGTTGAATTGACCATTCAAGCCATAGGCCTTGATGAGCACAAGTAGCACCGGGATAGTCGGTCCTGCCCAAGACCTTCTTTGCGCGAGTGCCATTTCTAGATGCCTTACCGCTTCAACCAGATCGCCAACCTGACGCATACCGGAGCGCGACCTACGCAAAAGCTTATCCGCATAAGCCAGCATTGCTTCACTATTCTGGGGCTCAACCTCAATAGCAACGCGGGCGTGTCGACAGGCCGCCTCGGGATCGCCCGACCTAGTCGCTTGCTCGGCAAGAAATGATTGAACCAAGTAGCTACTACGATTTTGCGGGCTATCCCTTTCGAGAGATTTGTCTGCAATCAGAGGTCTAGCATCTTCCAGCGGGTGTTCAAATAAAGCCTTTGCAACAAGCAACTCAAGCGATACAGGATCCATCTCAACCGAGCGCGTAAGAAAGAACTCGGCGCGCGTTCGGTTCACATAAAGAACATTTATAGACGCTATAGCCCACAGCTTTCCGGCACGCGCCGGATCGGCTTGAGCTGCGAGGTCGAAGGCCTCCGCACTAAGCTCGGGTAACCCATGCTCGGCCGAGTAAGCCGCTAAGACTTCCCACGACTTGGGAGCTTGGCGCTGTATCCAGCCTGGACTCGCGGCCAGTAGTGACTCTACGGTCCCTTGCGGATTGTTCCGTCCCTCCGCAAGGTGAAGCGCCAAGATGGCGAGATCTAGATGTTCATTCGGCGACGCATTGGTGAGCTTCGTTCCAACAGACGGCGGCAGTTGGGTGAGCGCGAAGTCAAATAGGTTTTCCGCACGGGATTGAATGCCGCTAGCGAGTTCGGTCCACTCCAAGTCGGCTTCCAATACTTCGTTTGATCGAGGTATTAGAACTTTGTATCCCTTGCCAGTTGTCGAGACGGTACGGCTTGATATAGCTTGCCAATAGCATTCGCGTTGCTCAGTGTCGACCAAAACAACAATAACCGGCAACGCGTGGTTTAGCCAGAGCTTCGCCTTCTTGGCGTCGAAACGAAACGTCCACCCGCCTTCGACCGGCTCCGAGAAATAGCTCGGCCCGCTTTTAATCTGAATCGCTAATAGTCGACCGGTGCCGACTTCGCCCATGGCTTTCTCAACGTGTGCGTCAATTCCCTGGTCGCTAACTTCTTGTTCACGGAAGAACCATCCAATGCTCAGCGAGGCGCCTTCTACGATATTCACGCCGCGGCGGTTCCTGAACTCCGTCATGGCTATCCTGAGAGTGAGTTGTGTAGTGGGACCCGCAACATGATACGCACGTGTCGGGCATGTCGCCATTCCTTCGAACCTCCGGATGGATGGTCCGACAATAGATCTCTCTTGAGACGAAGTTCCTGTGCTTCTCTCGTCGGTGAACCGCTGGCGATGATCATGAGGTGTCACCAACGAACTCCAGCCGCTACGGAGTCGAACCACTGCCGCGGGCTTCACCCGCAATGCCCGATTCTCATTTGCTTGGCAACTGTGGGCGTCAAGATGCGCTAGGACGTCGGGAACTGTGGTGCTCACGATCGCATGACAGCATCGGTGTGAGATGCAGGCCGGTATCCAGTAGCGCGAACTTTGGGACACCGGCCGCCGACCCATCCGTGCATACCCCCGGATGAGCCTGCGGCCGGCCCGCGCCCAACCCACTTCATCTCGTACGGGTCGGGTCCAACACCAACTGCCGTACGCACGGGCCTCTTGCCCCAAGGCACGGGTCGAGCCTCGGCCGGCAACTGTCGGCTTCGCTGCCATGGAGGGCGCTGGAGCTCTTACGACTCTGTCCACTATGGTCCACGCGTGTCAGACAATCCATTGCAAGATCAAGCCGCGCCCTCGGAAGCAGACCATCAACAGGTAGACGACCAGTTTGAGCCAACCCCACTAACTGCGTGGGAGCGCGTGGGCGCGCTTCTCTTCGGCACTCTCGCCGGTGGCGGCGGTGCCTGGTCGGTCTTCGCCACGGACAACCAAGCGGGGTCGGCCGTACTGGTCCTGAGCGGAGCCGCCTTCGCCCTCATGGGCTTACAGGGAACACCTCTGATCAGATTGGGTACTGGGGAACACGGTGTTGAGCTTGAGCGGCGTCGACGACGCGTCGAGAGGGCGATCGAACAGGCGCGGACAGAAGACAGCGTCGAAGTGGCAGCGGGCATCGTCGAGGCCGCCTCCATTATTGAGCCTTCACTCATGCAGTTGCCACGCTACAGAGCGGACCTTTATCTGACTCGATTAACGCTTGCACTCCAAGCGGCAGGAGCCACGGTAGTCCGGAATGATCATGATCGCGGTCCTGATTTGACGCTCATTGTTGACAGAAAAATGGTTGACGTGGAGGTAAAGTACGGCGAGCGGGGTAGCCTCGGCATGAACGCCATCTATCAAGCTCAAAGCTTCGCCCGCGGCAGCGTGGTACCCATACTGGTGATTACCAACCTTCCTCTTTCGTCCAGCGTTATGAGCAACAACCAGTCTGTCGTTCCTGTTATCCCAAACGACTCCGAAAGGCCCACTGTAGAAGCCGTTACTTGGACGGGAGAAGCCGATAACCCGGTCCTAAGTAGGGCACTCCTAAGGGCACTCGCGCGCATAGCTCCGAGTGATGAGTAGCGCCGAAGCGCGATGGGCGATTCCGCATGAACCTGTCGCCGAAAGTGATCGGCCTTGAGCTGGGAATGCAAGGCAATAGATCAAGATCCCGCGAACGAGGGAACACGGTAGGTCCGGCGGACGTCTGCGACGCCAAGATGCGCCGGGACGTCCAGAAGGATGCGGTGCTCATTACCGGGTGGCTCAGGCAGTGTGGGCAAGACAGCCGGTATCCAGATCGCGCGAGCATTGGGACACCGGCTGCCCGAGGCCCCGGCCGTGCGTGCCCCCAGATGAGCGTGCGGTCGGGCTGCCCAACGCCTACGCCTCAACGGACGCGTCGGAACACGAGGCCCAGACCCGCTCGAAAGAGTCGAGGTAGGTTGCGGCCATTCCCTCAGGAACATGTCGCCGCACGTGCAGTACGGGCGCGTGTGAAGCTGGCCGTCCGAAGACATGGGCGTTGATCAGTAGGTCGTTGTCTGCGCGGTAGATCGAGTTGTAGAGCACCGTGTCGTGCAGCCGCAGCTCAGCGCCAGCATCGACGACTGGTCGAAATCCGACCAGCGCAGTGCGGATACGAGCACTCATACCGTTCCCGATGCGCTCTTCCGCGCCGCGATCAAGCACGTGGGCGCCCTCCGGCTTTCCGAGAGCGATGCGCACCCGTACGCCAGCCTCCGCCTTGTAGCGCAGTTGAGCGGATGCGGCCACGTCGTCGGCGAGAAAGAGGGCGCTGTAGGCGAGGAGATTGATCTCCTCGCGGGCGCTGACGAAGAGGCGTGTCCAGGTATCCACCGGCACGGCGGATCGATGGGGGTAGACGGTTACGACCTCGTCGGCGTGGTGCCCATCGGCCGCGGCCGGTGGGAGGTCTGGCCACAGGTCGTACTGGGACCATCCCGTCAAGCCGGCGAGAGCGTTGCGGTGGCGCGGGTAAGGCTTACGCCCGGTCATCCAGCGACGCACGGTCTTCGGGTCGACGCCAAGTCGTGCGGCAACGTCGATCTCGTTGATGCCCGCGCTTCGCATCGCGCGGGTGAGTGGACTGGTCACGCAACGACTCCCATCGCTGGCGATGACCCATCGTATCCAAGAAGTCCCAAGACGTCCTAGCGCCGTGGTTCACGCGGCGTGATCTGGCACGAAGACTCTCAAGCAGACATCGTGCGTCGAGGGATAGGACTGGGCAGGCTCAGTGAGTCAAGATGACCAAGCGAATGAAGAGGTAGCGCGGCGTGCTACTGATCGGCTTGCGCTTGCGCTCGAAGACGCCGGGTTCGATGTAGGCCAAGACTTCCCGGCGCTGCACGACGCCATGGGCCGCAGCGGTTACGCCGTCGTCCGGATCGGCGATGTCCATCCGACTGTGGCCGGTCGGCTCGCCGTTCTATTAGCGGGGCGTTCCGCTCAGTAGTTCGATCTAGGCGAAGGAGCAGCAACAGGACGTCACGTGCGCTCGACGGTACGTTCACATAGGCTCGCTATGTGGATCAGGTTGAGCGTGCCCGCGACCTCACGCGCTCGCTGTTGGCTGAGCCGATCCCCCGCCGTTGGTTCCACAGTCAGGGAGTTGGACGGAAGGCCGAGACGGTCGCGCATTTGGTTGGTGATGACGCGTCAGCCCTGATCGCTGCTGCTTGGCTGCACGATGTCGGGTACGCGCCGGACCTGGTGGTGACTGGGATGCATCAGCTCGACGGTGCTCGCTATCTGCGCGATGTCGCCCAAGCTGATGACCTGGTGTGCCGGCTGGTCGCCCATCACTCGTGCGCCTTCATCGAGGCTAGGAACCGCCGGTTGTCCGACCAGCTTGAGCAGGAGTTCCCACCTGTCGGCGGCCTGGCCGCGGATGCGATCACTTATGCAGACATGACTACGACGCCGGATGGGGAGCCCACCGACGTGGAGCTGCGGTTGGCCGAAATCCTTGCCCGCTACGGCGACGGCGACCTCGTTGCCGAATCGATCCGGGAAGCGAGCCCGTTGATCACCAAATCAGTGCGCATCGTGTCTGCCGCGCTCCATCGCGCCTGAGGATCATTCGGTTCGGGAGAGGGCTCCCTGCTCGTCGCGGCTCCATCGGCGGCCTGAGCTGTCCAGGAACTCGATCTGTACCGGTTCCGGCTCTACGTACGTTCGGAGCCAATCGGCCGGCGCGGGACGTTGGATGGTTCGGCCTGGTGGTACGAGGCCGATGAACTCTGAGCGCTGTTCCTCGTTGCCGTATGCGGGCATGGGCAGTTCGACCTCGTAGATTGGCATGCCGCTGGCGTTGTGGATGTGGAACGCCAGCTCGCGTTCGCCGTCGGGCTTTCGGGTCATCTCTACCCAGGCGCTGATTCGCTCGGCCTGCACTCGGCGCGCGTCTTCAGAGCGTTCGGCCTCTCGCCGGTGCTCGCGGCGCAACAGCATGAAGCCGACGAGGAACGCGCCGACCGTGCCGACTGCGGAGAACGAGTCTGCGAAGGCACCGAGCCAGTCGCTATCCAAGGTGCACGTCCGCTGAGGTCATGAAGTGCTTCAACCTCTTGCGCATCGAGCGGTCCATGGGCAGCGCTTCGGCCTCCGACGCGGCGACCCACCGGACCTCGGTCGTCTCCGGGCTGGCTGCGAGGGTGCCGCCGATCGGGCGGGCGGCGAAGACGACGGAGAACTCCTGTCGTACCTCGCCGTTGCTTGCGTAGAGGATGACGTGTCGTGGGTCGGTGAAGATGCCGACCAAGCCGGTGACCTCGACGTAAATTCCGGTCTCCTCGGCTGTCTCCCGTATGGCGGCGTCTGGCAAAGACTCCCCCAGGTCCATCGCACCGCCGGGGAGCGCCCAGTTCCCGTTGTCCGAACGCCGGACCAGCAGGAGACGGCCGGCGTCATCTGTGACGACGACGTTCGCTGACGGGACGAGGGACGTTGCTGCTGGCGCATCAGGGTCGTCGTAGAAGTCCGTACGTCCGGCCATGCGCCTCAACCTAGGCCAGCGGGGTCGCGTCGTTCCAGACGCGCTCGAAGCTGTCCAGGTAGGTGTTGACCATGCCGCCGCCGGCGACTCGGCGTAGGTGCAGCACCGGCGCTTGCGAAGCGGTGACGCCGTAGATGTGGGTGTTGACCAAGACCTGATCGTCGGCGCGGTAGATCGAGTTGTAGAGCACCGTCCGGTGCAAGCGGAACTCGATGCCGTCGATCTGGCGAAGTGGGCGGTACAGCACGACGGCGTTCTTGATCTTTCCCGCTTGAGCGTCGTCGACGCCCTCGTCGGCGCCGCGTTGCGCCACGACCTCGCTGTCCGGGTCGCCCAGGAGGATGCGGACCCGTGCGCCGGCCTCGGCCTTCTGGCGGAAGATCCGCTGGATGCCGGTGTCCTCGGAGAGGAACAAGCCGCTGTAGACCAAGACACCGATGTCTTCCTCGGCATGATCGAACACTCGGCGCCACAGATCGGACGGGACGGTCCAGCGGTGCGGGTAGATGTTGACGATCTCGCTCTCGCTTGCGCTGGCGAGTTGATCAGGATTGAGCGCGTCGGGCCACAGGTAGACCTCGTCAACGCCTAGATGGGCGGCAACCGCGTAGCGGTGACGGCGATAGGGCGTCCGGCCGTTGATCCAACGCTCCACGCTCTTGGGGTCAACCTCAAGCGCTTCCGCCAGCCCAGCAGGAGTGATGCCGCGTTCAAGGATCGCGGTGCGTAGTCGCTCGTTCGGCATCGTCTTCCCGTCGGGACGTCCCAGCCAGCATGGTCACCCTACGAAAGACGTCAACAACCCGTCCAGTTAGCAACTGCTGACGCCCCGGCCGCCGGCCGCACTCTCGATGGCATCGATGCGAACCGCGCATCGCCGATCGAGAGGAGCCAGTGATGGAAACCCAGCACTTCGCCAGTGAGACCCCGACCTGTCTGTGCGGCGCTCGGCTCGGGGCAGGACACCCAACGATGTGCCGCAAGTGCGTTGCCCGGACGCGCTGGAACCGGTGGCATCTGGCGTGTGGCGGCCACGGAGGCGCCGACAAGGCCATCCGATCGCGTCGGCGCCGCAACCGTGGCGATGACGGCGTTGACGCATGACGATTGCCGTCTCAGCCGTCCTTCTGCTCGGCGTCCTCGTGTTCCTGCTCTGGCGGTACGCCCGGCTGCCGCTTTGGCAGGCCGCCGTCTGTGCCGCCTTCGGCTATTTCCTGGCCTCGTCGTCTATCGGGCCCGAGATCGGCGACGGACTCCGGGCACTGGCACGGTTCGTCGCAGGCCTGGACCTCTGACGTGGCCAGCGAATCGACGATCCGTCAACGCGATTGGTGGGTCATCGTCGGGATGGCCGTCGCAGCGATCTCCGCGGCGGTGGCCAGCTTCGCCGGTCTCCGAGGGCTGGCGGAGGTTGCGGGTTGGCCCGACCGGCTGGCGTGGCTGCTTCCCGTCACCATCGACGCGTACGCCATGACCTCCGCGCGGGTGTGGCTGGCCGGAACGCTCGGGACCCGGCGCGCACGCGGCTTCGCTCGTGCGAACGCGATCGGCGCCATCGTGACGAGCATCCTCGGGAACGCCGGCTATCACCTCATCGCGGCCGGCATCGTCTCTGTTTCCTGGCCGGTCGTCGTATTCGTCGGCGCCGTCCCGGCCGCCGTACTCGGACTCACTGCCCACCTACATGCGCTCACCACCGCCGCAGAGCCTTCCGCCGACGAACCAGCTGCACCGGCCAACGATCCGCAGTCCCGTACTCAAGTCCGGACCGAGCGACCGAGGCGACGGACCGAGGCCGAGCTACTGCAAGCCGCTCGGAGAGCCGACGCGCGACACCGAGCCGAACACCATGGACGCCCAATCAGCCGCGACGGACTGCGCTCGGCCCTGCACATCGCTGGGCCGAAGGCAACCGAGCTTCGGCGACGCCTCGCCGACGAGGCCACAGCCCCAGTCAACAACGACCGGAAGGAGGCATCAGCCCGCCCATGACGAACCAGCCGCGCATCCCGCGCCCGACCATCGACCCGGAGGCCGTACTCACCCACCTACACGCCGCACGAAGCCGACCCACGCCAGCCGCCGTTTGGACCGCCATCGCCGACGTTCCGGCGCTGCTCGCCGAAATTGAACGCCTCGCCGATCTGCTGAGCCGTACCCGATGGGACTTCGCCGACCTGCTCGCGGCCGCCCAAGCCACCATCGCCGCCGACTACGACGGCGAAGCTGACCCGCTGTCCTACCTTCGCGATGCCGTCACCGAGCACCGCCCATGGCCTATGCCGGATGATGGGCAGCCGGGCGCATGAGAGCCTACGGGCGCCGGCACCGCCGGTGGAGCCGACGCAATCCCCAACCACTGCTCTTCGTGCCCCGCGAATCGCTCCTTCGCCTCGTCATGACCGCGATCGGCCGAGCCTTTTCCGATACCGGTCAGAAGCTGCCCCGATCTGCGCCGGTCTCACGCTGATGGCTACCGGACTGCTGCTGTACCACTCCCATCGCACCTCTTGGCCGTTGGTAGCGCTGATCGCGGCCGGAGCAACAATCGCGGCTGGGCTCCGCAGACCTCCCTGGGGAATCGAACGCTGGACGGAGCGTGCGTACGCGACGACCTCTACCGCCGTCGCAGGCGGCTGGCTCACCGCAGCCACAGCGCTCAGTCCAGGACACTCCCCACTGCCCACAATCCTCGTGCTGGCAACCATCGCGCTCGGGTGTTCCGTGGTGGGCGCATCGGCGGCGCCGTGCCCGCGTCCGCGTAGACCGCGTCATCCATGCCTGGCCCAACCTCGCGGACACGATCGGGCTCAACGGCTCCCGCGTCATGTCGGCAGTCGTGGACACCTGGGGCTGGAGAGCCAGGATGAAGCTACGGCCCGGACAAAGCGTCGCCGACATCGTCGCCCACGTGCCAGCCATCGAGTCGGCCTTGGGCACCCGGCCCGGCGCCGTGCGTGTCGAGCAAGACCCGGCCCATGCCGGCCGCTGCACGATGCGCGTCCTGGCCGTCGACCCGCACGCCGGCGCCATCCCGTGGCCCGGCCCTACAGCAACGACGCTCGCCGACCCGATCGAACTGGGCGTCTTCGAGGACGCGACAAGCGTCCGCGTGCCGCTCCTGCGACGGCATCCACTGATCGGTGGCACCACGGACTCAGGTAAGAGCGGTGTCCTGAACGTCATCCTTGGCAACCTCGTCGCGTGCACCGACGTCGTGCTCTGGGGCATCGACCTCAAGGGCGGCATGGAGCTCCAGCCATGGGCGCCGTGCCTCGCTCGGCTGGCGACCACACCCGACGAGGCCGCTCGGCTGCTTGCCGACGCCGTGGCCGTACTGGAAGCCCGCGCCCACGCGTCCAGCCGCGACAACTCCCGCGTCTGGGAAACCACGCCAGACGCACCGGCACTGGTAATCGTCATCGACGAGTACGCGGAGTTGGTCGACACGGTGCCGGACGCCGTCGGCCACGCCGAATCGATAGCGCGGCGCGGCCGAGCGCTCGCCGTCGACTTGCTTGCCGCTACACAACGTCCGACGCAGAAGGCGATGGGCGGTGGGGCGTTGCGCTCGCAGATGAGCGTCCGTGTCTGTCTCCGAGTCCGCGAGCGTCGCGACGTCGATCTCATCCTGGACAAGGGCATGCTCGCCGCCGGCTGGCACGCCCACACCCTGGACGCCCCAGGCAAGCTCTACGTCCTGGCCGACGGGCACAACCAACCACGACGCGCCCGCGCCTACCTCGTCACCGATGACCACGTGCGCGACACGGCAGCTCGCTACGCCGACCGACGACCGGAACTCGATCCGCTGTCACAGGCGGCGATCGACCGTCCCTCTCGTGCCCTCGAACCGCCGAAGGCCACGTCAGCCGACCCAGAATCAGCCCTCCTGAGCGCACTCGATGAGGCGCCCGACGGCGGACTGGCCATCCCGGAACTCATCAAGGCGACCGGCATGCGCCGTACGTGGATTTACGCCCGACTTCAAGCGCATGCCGCCGCCGGCCGCGCCCGGCAAGTCGCGCGGGGGCGGTGGAAGGCGTGAACTGATCGTCCGTGCGGACGTCCGTCCGCTCGCGCGCGTCTGCGCATATCAGCGCGCGGACGGACGACGGACGGACGACCGCACGGACCCGTCATAGAAGGAGAAAGGAGGCCTGGAGATCACCATGGATGACACGACCGCAGAGGGGAGAAATCGCAGCATACGAACGTGCGAGACGCTGGAAATCGAGAATGGGCAGCTCAAGACGTCCCAAGAAGTCCTACTCTCGGAGGCTGCCGCAGATGTGCTGTGGGCGCATCATCGACCGAGCCCGGAAGACTCGGCAGACATGAGGTTCGCCTTCTACGGACGCGTGTCGACCGAGGACCAACAAGACCCGCAGTCGTCGAAAGCCTGGCAGCTTTCCCGCGCACGCAGCCTGATCGAGCCAGCCGGTGGAGAGATCGTCGCCGAATTCTTCGACATCGGCCAGTCGCGCTCCCTGCCATGGAAGCGGCGCCCGGAAGCGCTGCGCTTGCTCGACACGATCAAGAGCCCTGCTCGCGACTTCGACGCCGTGGTGATCGGCGAGCCACAGCGCGCGTTCTACGGCAGCCAATTCGGCATGACGTTCCCGGTCTTCGTCCACTACGGCGTCGGCCTGTGGGTGCCCGAGATCGGCGGAGCGATCGACCCCGGCTCAGACGCCCACGACCTCGTGATGGCGCTCTACGGCGGCATGAGCAAGGGCGAGCGCAACCGCATCAAGGTTCGCGTCCGCTCGGCGATGAAGGCGCAGACCGAGTTGGAAGGCCGGTTCCTCGGCGGGCGCCCACCGTACGGCTACCGGCTCGCCGACGGTGGCCCGCATCCAAACCCCAGCAAGGCGGCCGAAGGAAAGCGACTCCACCGTCTCGAACCCGACCCGGTCACGGCACGGGTTGTGGCACGGATCTTCAACGAGTACGTCGCAGGCCAAGGCATGACCTCGATCGCGCGCGGACTCACGCAAGACGGCATCGCGTTCCCGTCGGCCTACGACCGGGCACGCAACCCGCACCGGCACACACAGGTATGGGAGACGACCGCGATCCGCGCCATCCTCCAGAACCCGCGCTACACCGGCCGCCAGGTCTGGAACCGGGCGCGCACGGATGAGGTTCTGATCGACGTCGATGATGTTGCGCTCGGTCACGAGAACCGTCACCGCTGGAACGACCCGAGCCAGTGGACATGGTCGCGCGGGGGTCCCACACACCGCTGGTCAGCACGGATCTCTACGAACGCGCCCAGCGAACCGTCAAGACGCGTGGCGCCATCGGCGAGGGCGGCAAGGCTCCGCGACGGAGCCGGCACGCCTACCTCTTTCGCGGCCTACTGCGGTACGGCCTGTGCGATCGCATTATGGAGGGCAGCGTCAACCACGGACGCATCTACTACCGGTGCAAGGCATCCCACGACAACTTCAGCCAGCACGGCATCGCGCACCCGACCGTCCTCTACCTCCGCCAAGAGTCGATCACGGACCCGGTTGACCGGTTCCTCAGCGAGGAGCTGGGAGGCGACAACCTGACCGAGACGCTTCACCGCATCGCCGATGCAAGCCACCGCGCCGCGCTCGCCCAGCATCAACAGCACGACGAGGCGCCCAAAGCTGCGCGAGACGAGTAACGATTGCGACGCCAAGGTCGCCCGATACAGGACCGCCCTCGAGGCCGGAGGAAACCCGAAACTTGTGGCCAAGCTGGATCAGCGAGACAACCGCGATCAAGAAGGCGGCGCAGGCACGACTCGGCTTCATCGAGGCGCCACCCGAACGAATGAGCGAAGAGCGGATGGCCGCAATCGTCGAGGCTCTCGAAAGGCTCCTCGGCCTGCTAGGGCAAGCGGAGCAGCAACACCGCGCCGACCCATCGCGTGCCTCAGAACCGCGACCGCCGCACCGTGGGGTTTCAGGGGGCTCGGCCCCCTGAGCAGACATGACAAAACGCCCTGGTTTGCGCTTTCCGCAAACACAGGACGCCGCATTTTGTGTCCGGAGCCCAACACGAGCGACATTCATACGGTGACGTGTTGCCCGACGGGGCCGCACGGCGCACGATCGTGGCTGCGGCTGACCGGGACCGGCGAGCGCGATGGCTGCCCGGTCTCAGCTTGAACGCGCCACCCGTACGCCGGGCCAGCGTGTCAGCGGGTCGTGCCGGCGGAAACGGGCCTGGGACTGCTCCTCGCTGATCCGTCGCGGGTTGCGCCGCCACACGCCGTTGAGCAGGTCGTCCAACCCGAGCGGCGCGCACACCTCGATCCGGTCGCGGGCGTCCAGCCGTACGGCAACCGCAGTGGCAGTTTCCGGCCAGGTGCCCACCGCGTCCTCGATCGACGTGAGCGGCTCGACCGGCTCCCCGCCGAACTTGCGCGCATACCAGGTGTGCACGGCCGCCTGATTCTTCGCCTCCCACGGAATGCCCGGCCGGTGTTCGCTCAGCAGCGCGGTCACCCGGTCGTCGTTGGCGCGGCTCACATCCCGCGAATCGAAGAAGACGACGTCCACATCGCGCACTTTCCCCGGCTCGAATCCGGAGCCGAAAAGCGTTCCCCACACGAGATCCCGCAGAACTCCGGCGCCGGCCCGGGCGTCCGGCCGCACTTCCCGTACGGCTTGGAGAACGTCACGCATCCAGGCATTCGACTGCACCAGCGTCTCCATTACCGCCATCGCAGCGGCCCCGGGTGAATGCTCCACCAGAAACGGCGCCACCGGCCACGTTGTGAGCGCAACGCATCCGCGTACGCGACCGCCTGGGAACCCGCCCGCGCGGCCTGACCATCGTCGGCGGCGCCCGGCGCGAAACCGACCGTGTTGATGCCCGCAACAAGATCGTCGAGCGGCGGCAGATCACCGGTGGCGGGCTCCGGCACGGCCTTGCGCAGACGCTTGCGGGGCGGTTGCGGTTTCTGCGCGTACGCCGCCGCCTCCGTTGCCGCCAGATGCGACGGCACCGGCTGCCCCGCCAATCGCAGCGCGTCACGGAACTCCGACCACGCTCCGGTGATCCGCTCGTCGGGGCTGCCTACGGTGAGTCGCCGCCGGCGCAGCGAACGCCGCATCAGCACGATCGTCCCGGCCGCCGCGACCAGCAGGAGCAGCACCGTTCCCGACGCGCCCGACGCCACCACCACGGTGGACGGCCCGCCGCCTTTCGCGGCCGCCAAGACCGCGGGTGGCCCCGACGACGACGGCGTCTCCGAGGGCGCGGGCGGTTCGGACGGTGGGGTCGGCGGCTTGGTCGGCTTGGGCGTGAAGTCCTCCTCGACCGGCCGCGGGTTCTTGCTCTTGGGCAGCGGGTCGAACGCCACCCAGCCCAGCCCGTCGAACAGCACCTCCGGCCAGGCCAGCGCGCTCGCGGCCGTGACCGTGCCCCCCGCGGCCGGCGCGTCGAACCCGACCACGACCCGGCTGGGCAGGCCGGTGAGCCGGGCCAGCAGCGCGAACGACGCCGCGAACTGCTCGGTCGTGCCGACCTGGCCGCCCTGCTCGCGCGGCCCGAACAGGAAGAAGTTCAGGTTCGGGTAGGCATGCCCGCTCGGCGCGTCGGCAACTTTGCGATAGTGGTCGGCCAGGAACTCCTCGATCGTGAGCGCCCGGTCGAACCCCGCGCCGTTACCGTCCGCAAGCTGGTCGGCCAGCCGCTGAATACCGTCCGGCACCGGGGTTCCGACGGCCAGATACCGCGCGACCGCATCGCCCGAAGGCACGTCCGCCGTCGGCAGCAGATTCAGATCGGGCGTCTGCAACTCCGAGGTCACCGTGTATTTCAGCCCCGCCTGCAGCCCCTCCGGCCGGATCATGGTCCCGGTCGCCGCATCAAAGGCAACCCGAGCTCCCTGTACGCCCGTAGGAGTCGGCACCACCGGCAGAAGCCGCCCGGTCAGGCCGTCGATGATCACGTCCTGCCGCACCTCGGTCAGCTCGGTGTCGGGCAGCCGCGGTTGCGCCGGCAACACCCGGCCCGCATTGCGGTACGTCGCCCCGACCCGCCACGTCACACCGTCGTAGTCGGGCAGCACCGCCAGCCGCAACCGCAGCCGCTTGCCCGGCGACGCCGACGCCCGCGATACCTTGAGCAACGGCTCCTTCGGCGTCAGAGCCCATCCCGAGATCCGGTTGAGCGGACTCTCGTCCAAACTGTCCACCTGCGGCGGCTCGACATACTGCCTCGGATCAACCGGAGTCTCCCCGACCCGCCCTCCGATCAACGGCCCCACCGCAACAATCAGCACAAGGACGGCGACCAGCCCCGCTGCAGCACCCGCAAGAGCCCTTCCCCGTACGGCTTTAGTAATCGCCTCCGTACCAGAGTCCGGAGCCTGGGCCGGCCGCGCACTGGCCGCCAGCGCCACCACGGCCAGCGCGGCAAAGATCAGCGTCGGCGTGCCGGCCGTGTCCGCGTTGGGCCCCACCACATAAAGCGCGCCGCCATAGAGCGCGGCCACCGGCAGCAACCCCAGCAACACCCGCCCCGCCCGGACCGCGATCTCGGCCCCCGCCAGCCCCGCCAGCCAGGCCGCGATCACCGGAACCACAATCGTGTCCGGGGTCGGCTCGACCGGAATCATGGCCGTCAGCAGCCGCGGAATCCCGTTCTGCACACTGTCGCGGATGATGACGGCCAGCGGATCGGTGAGCTCGGCCTGATTCGCCGCCAACCGCAGAGCCAGCACGGCGTACGCCGCCATCAGCACCGCCGACATCGGCGCGACCACCCAGTTGGGCACGCGCCGGCAGGCCAAACTGAGCCCGACCGACCCCACAGCGGCCCCGGCCATCAACTCCAGCAGCAGCGGCCCGGCGAAGATCCGCCCGAGAACCGCCCCCGACAGCGCGATCATCCCCGCCAGCGTCACAGCTACGACGGCCGCGCGGGCCCACTTCACCATCCGCGCACCTCGCCCCAAACGGCCGCGACGCGGGCCACGGCGGGCTGCTCCCGGCTCACCATCCGCGGACCCCGTCCCAGGCGGCGGCGAACTCGGAGCCGTCGGCGGCCTCGATGACGATCAGGCCGTCGCCGCCGGAGACCGGGGCGCTGTCGCGGTCGCCGAACAGGCCGGCCATGACCACCGGGTACGGGCCGCGCAGGGCGCTGACCGCACCGAGATCGTCACGACCGCCCGGGCCGGTCAGGAACACCAGCGTGTCGCCGAGGCGCTGAGCCCGTACGCGGCGAAGGGTTGCCGACAGATCGCCCGGGCGCAGGTCGGCCTGGGTCAGCACGTCGAGGTAGGGGCCGCTCGCCACGCTGGTGACCAGGTGCAGGCTGACCGGGATGTCCTCGCGAACGGCGGCCGCCACGATCGACGCGGCGGCCTCACACGCGGCCTCGAACGACTCGGCCGTGCCGTCACGCACCTCCGGATGCACACTCGCCCGGTCGTCGAGCAGCACGACGATCGTGGGTTCGGAGGTGTCGAGCTGCTCGCGGACCATCAGCTCGCCGACCTTGGCGCTGGACCGCCAGTGGATCCGGCGCATCTCGTCCCCGATCACGTATTCGCGCAGCGAGTCGAACGTGATCGTGCCGTGCGGGACCTTGTCGATGCGCCCGTCGAGGCTGCGGGCCATGCCGGCCGGGACCGCCCGCAGCAGGTGGATGCGGGGGTGGACCCAGACTTCGGCCAGACCCCCGTACGTGCGGGCGAGCGTGATGAGCCCGAGCGGATCCCCACGGGTGACGCGCAGGGGTCCGATCGGCACGACGCCGCGCCGGCTGGTCGGCACCGGGTAGTGGGCAGTGGTGTCCTTGCCGGGCCGCAATCGCAGCAGCGGTACGGGGACAGCGTTGTTGCCGCACCGGTCGGAGGCGATGAGGTTGGCCGCCCGGACCCGGCTGGTGTTGCGCACGGTCAGGGTCATCTGGGCCGGTTCGCCCCGGGCCACCCGGTCGGGATCGGCGACCCGCTCGACACCGAGGCGCGGCCGCCAGAACGCGAACACGACCCCGCAGGCCAGCGCCACCCCGGCCGCCGCCCCGAGCAGGGCCAGGTCCGGGTAGCCGTACTGGAATCCGGCCACCAGCAACCCGACCGCCGCGACGACAACACCGTAGCCGCGGGCCGTCACGCCCGTGGCGCGCCGCCACTTGCGCAGCCCACCGCCGACTCGCGCCTGTGCCGCCCCTCTGCCTCGCCCGGCCGCCGTGTCCGCGCCCGGTGGTGCTCCCGTGGGGCTGCCGCCGGGCGTGTCCGCGCGCGATGGGGCGTCCGAGGGGCCGCCGCCGGTCGGCGGAGCGCTGCCGACCGGCAGCGGCGGCTCTCCGGCGGTCGCGGGCGTGCTCACGCCCCGGCCGTGACGCGGTTGTTGTCGGGCAGCGGCACCGGCACCGACCGCACCGCGTCGGCCAGCACCTCGGTTGCCGTCACCCCGCGCAGCTGGGCGTCGGCCGACAGCAGCACCCGGTGCGCGAACACCGGCTCGACCAGCTCCTTGAGGTCTTCCGGCAGGACGTAGCCCCGCCCGTTGATCAGCGCGAACGCGCACGCCGCCCGGGTCAGCGCGATCACCCCGCGGGGGCTGACCCCGACCCGAACCTGCGGATGGTTGCGGGTGGCGGCCGCGAGCCTCACCGCGTACGTGTAAAGCGGGTCGGCGATGTGCACCCGCATCGCCATGCGCACCATCTCACCGACCGTGGCCGTGTCGGTGACCGGCTCGAGCGCGTCGGGCGAACGCATCGCCGCCCCGCGCAGCACCTCGACCTCGACCTCTTCGCTCGGGTAGCCGACCGACAGCTTCACCAGGAACCGGTCGAGCTGGGCCTCGGGCAGACGGTAGGTGCCGTCCATTTCGACCGGGTTCTGAGTGGCGACCACCAGGAACGGCTGCGGTACCGGGTGCGGCACGCCGTCGACGGTGACCCGGCGTTCCTCCATCACCTCGAGCAGCGCCGACTGGGTCTTGGGCGAGGCCCGGTTGATCTCGTCGGCGATGACGATGTTGGCGAACACCGGCCCCGGGTGGAACTCGAACCCGCGGCTGGCCTGGTTGAAGATCGTCACACCGGACACGTCGGACGGCAGCAGGTCGGGCGTGAACTGGATGCGCCGCCACTGCCCCTTGATCGAGGCGGCCAGGGCCCGGGCCAGCGTGGTCTTGCCGACGCCGGGCACGTCCTCGAGCAGCACGTGCCCCTGCGCGAACAGCGCGGTCAGGGCCAGGCGTACGACTTCGGGCTTGCCCAGCACGACCGCGCCCACCCGGTCGGCGAGCGCGGCCGCCACCTCGGCGAACCCATGGATGTGCTGGGGCGGCAGTTGTTCCGTCACGGTTGGTACCTCGGGGTTGCTCAGCAGGTTGGCAGGTCGTTCAGGTCATCCCCGCCTTCGAGGTTGAGCCACGCCCACGGGATGTAGTTCTTGCCGCTGTAGTTGACCTGGATCCACCAGGTGCTGCGCTTCTCGTTGTTGTAGATGTACGCGTAGATCGACTCGCCCGACTTCTTGCAGTACGCCTGCAGACGCGTGCCCGGCTTGGCCCAGCCGACCTGCTTGTCGTCGTCCTGCTTGGTGACGGAGAAGATCTCATTGCCGTTACGGCCGTCGACGTCCTTGTCGCAGTAGGTCGCGGTCTCCCCGTTCTGACCGTTCTTGCACGTCGCGATGCCGTAGAGCGCGTCCGTGGTCGCGCTGGACTGCGCGGTGACCGTGCCCGCCGCGTTCTTGGCCGTCACCGTGAACGTGTATTTCGTGCTCGGCTTGAGGCTGGCCACCTTCAGGCTGCTGCAGCTGCCCGAAGCCGTCCCGCCGCCACCGCTCGCGGCGACCGAGCAGCTGGCCGTGCCGCCGCCCGCGTCCACGCTGAACGACACCGTCGCCGTGTTGAACGTCGGGTTCACGCCGGTCATGGTGATGCGCGGCAGAGCCACCGTACGGGCGGTGGCCGTGCCCGGCTCACCCTCACCGGCCTCGTTGACCGCGCGCACCTCGACCGCGACCGTGGCCCCCGAGTCGAACCCGGTCAGCGTCGTCGCCGTGCCGTCGGTGACGTCGGTGCTCTTGCCACCCGCGCTCACCACGTACTTGGTGATCGGCCGCCCGTTGTCGGCCGCCGGCTGCCACGCCACCTGGATCGAGCCGGCCTGGTCACCCGCGGTCGCCGCGTCGGTGCCCTCGGGCTTACCCGGCTTGTTGTACGGCACCACGCTGCCGCTGACCGGCGACGCCTTCGACCCGGCCCCGCGCTCGTTGATCGACACGACCGTGAACGCGTACTGCTTGCCGTATTCGAGCTGGCCGTCCTTGATGGTCAGCGACGCCTCGGCCGAGTCGCCGATCGGGGCGCTGCCGCCCTCGGAGATCGCCGTCACCGTGTAGCGCCGGATCTCCAGACCCTGCCCGTTGGCCGGCGGCCACGAGACCACGACGGTTCCGTCCGGTTTGGCTTCGGCGGTCACCGCGGTCGGGGCGTCCGGCACCTCGGAGGTCGGTTTCACGGCATTGCTCGTCCGGGCCGGGCCCTGCCCCTTCTTGTTCACCGCGCTCACCGCGAACTGGTAGGTCTGGCCGTTGATCAGGCCCGTCACGGTCAGCGCGCGCTGGTCGGCGCCGACCTGGAAGGTGCGTCCCGCGCCCACCACCACGTATCGGGTGATGGCCGCGTTGTTGTCGTTCGCGGACTGCCAGGTGACCCGCGCCTCGGCGTTGCCGGCGGCGGCCCGTACGTTGCGCGGCGCGCTCGGCTTGGACACCACCGGCTTCTTCGGCTTGGGCGGCGGCGGAGGAGCCTGCGGCGGTGCCGGCGGACGGTCGCCACCGAGCACGTCATCGGCGTACTTATCGACCGTGCGCACCGCGTGGGAGTTGTCGACGACCCGGGCGATCGACGAGCCCGGCGCGTTGATGAACAGGTAGCCCTCGCGGACCTCGAGTTCGAGCGGCCCACCCGGGTTGGGGAACGAGATGTCCTTCTGCCGCCGGCCGGCCGAGTCGAACACGTGCACCTGGCCGCTGTTGTCGGCGACGTAGAAGTAGCCCTCCCACGCCACGGCCGGCTGCAGCCCGTCGCTGTCGCCCGGCACCACGAACTTGCTGCTGACGACCTTGTCACGCACCACGTAGACCTGGCGGGAGTCGGGCACGGTCACCGGCACCTGCTTGCCGTCGGTGTGCGGGGCCATCGCCCCCGGTCCCGCCAGCGGCAACGTCGCGCTGCTGAACCCCGGCTCGCTGTCGCGCACGGTGTGCAGCGCATTGGTCGTACGGTCGAGCACCGCCACGCCGTCTTCCAGCGTGGACAGCGTCAGGTCGTGGGCCGGCTGCGCCACCGGCTCGGTGCGGCTCTGCACCGGCGTCTTCGGGGCGGCCGCCTCGGACGAGTTGACGGCGGCCGGCGTGATCGCGGTGACAGTGCCCTCGCTGGGCGCGGCGATCCAGAGCTTGCCCTTACCGTCGAACACGCCCCCGGTGATGCCCGGCGGGAACCGCAGCGGATTGCCCAGCGCGCCGAGCGTACGGGGATCAAGCTGTTGAACCTGGCCCTGAACAGTGTCGATGACAAAGACAGCGTCCTCATGCAGCGCGACCCGCACGCCGATGCCCGAGGTGCTGGAGGCGTTCCAATATTCCTGCAGCGTCGTCAGATCCATCGACCCGATCGCGCCGGTCGTCACGTCGCGCAGGATCACGAACCGGTCGTTCTGCACCACCTGCACCTGGTGGCCGCGGGCCTTCGGGACGTCGACGCGGGTGTCCACCTTGGCGGTGACGCCGTTGATGCGTGCCACCTCGCCCTTGGCCTTGGACCACACCCACGAGGCGGCGTCGAAGCTGGCGACGGCCTGATCGGCCGAACCGAGACCGAGCACGGTGAGGCCGAGACCGCCCGCAAGACTCAGGACAGTGCCCATCGTGACCAGATAGCCACGACGCCAACGACGTCGTGGTCGGTCCAATGTCACCCCGTCTGCGCTGGTCACTGCCGTTTCCTCCCCCGTCGGCTCGGTCCAGGACCCGGCCATCATAGGGGGAGGCCGATGGGTGGTTCTACCCGTTGTGGATAACCCCGGTCGCGCTCCGTGATCAAGGTCGCGGAGAGTGGCAGAGGTCTATCTAGGAGTAGCCGAGGCCCGTGACGTGCAGGCCTGAGGCGAGGTCGCGAACTTGTTTCCGGTATAGACGGCTACCACTGCGAAGCAGTAGTTCAGGTTCGCGTTCAGCCCACTCATCTCGAACGATGTTTTACCTGGTCCGAGCGTGCCCGCCGGCTTCAGCTCGAGCCCCGGACGCCCCATGATGACCATGAAGGAGACGGTCCCGTCGGTCGGATCGGACCACGTGACCCCGATGGTCGTGCCCTTGTCGGAGAGCTCCACATCACTGGGCGGCGGCCCCGCCAGAGTTGGCACGTTGCCGGTGTCAGCAGGGTCACTCGTCCGATTGGCGAGAACAAAAACAAGTGCCGCCACCGCCATGACAGCCGCCAGAACCGCGGCGATAGCCGCAAAGATCCCCAGGCCACGGCGGGTGGGCGCGCTTGCTTGCCCGTACGGGGGTGGGTTTTGGTGCGCGGGTGCGAACACTTGGCCGCTAGTTGGGGCGGTTGGATGCTGCTGCATGGGCACGTTGGGCCAGGGCGCCGGGCTCTCGTACACGCCCGGCTGCGGGGCATGGCGCTGCTGCGGCACGGCTGCTTGATACTGCTGCGGCGCTGGTGCGTGGCGTTGTTGCGGCACCGAGGTTTGGTGCTGCTGCGGCATGATCGTCGGCTGGGCGATCGTCGGCTCGTTCAACGGGGCGGTCGCCGGCTCGCTCCAGACTTGCTGGTTCGCAGGCGACGGCGGCTGCACGGTCGACGGCCGGGTTTGCGGCACCGCGTTGAACACGGTCGTCGGCGCCTCATGCGGCGGCAGTTGCTCCTGCCCCACCGGCTGCTGTTGTCGCACTGGTTGCTCTGGTCGCGCCGGTTGCTCCCGCCACGGCGGTTGCTCCCGCCACGGCGGTTGCTCCCGCCACGGCGGTTGCTCTTCCCGCGGCGGCGCGACACTCCCGAACCGGGGTGCCGCCGGCTCGGCTCGCGGCGGGGCAGGCTCCCCCCGTACGAGGGAAGGCTCTTGATCCGGCCCCAGATAGGCCCGAGCCTTGGCCACCGCCGGATGCCCGTCCCCCAGAACGGACGGCCCCAGCTCGGCAACGCGGGTGAAGGCCTTGCGGGCTTCATGCCGGTTGCCCAGCTCCTCAGCCACCACACCGATCTCATGAGAGATCTGCAGCATCAGAGCGTCCGAGTCCCCCAGCCGCCACTGCCCAGCTGCGTAAGCCTCCTCAAGCACCCGCCGAGCGGCTGACGGATCATCGGCCCGCTGAAGCAGAATCCCCAGCTCATGCGCGGTAAGAAGAACGTCCGGATCGTCCTCGGAAAGATTGACCTTCCCCAGTTCCACCGCCTGCTCAAGCAGCGCCCGAGCCCCCGCAAGGTCCCCCGACGAGGCCAGGGCATGGGCACGCTGCCGCGCAGGAGCAAGAGGAGAGGCCTGAGACACGCAGGCCATGCTGCCCGCAACACACAACAACCGCCAGACCCGCCCCCACCCGACCTCGCCGATTGCCCCGTTTTGTCAACCACCCCACCCTCCCTGAACCCCCTCCCGGGGGCCGTGTAGAGTTCCTTCCTGTGCGGCCCGCTGGGACGCCGATCGCCTCTGATCGGTTAACCTGGGACGCAGTGCAGGTCCGGGTGGCGGAATGGCAGACGCGCTAGCTTGAGGTGCTAGTGCCCTTTATCGGGCGTGGGGGTTCAAGTCCCCCTCCGGACACAAACTAAATCCCCACGGTGTGCGCCTAGGTCGATCATGGCGTGCACCGCTTCGTCTTCCGGTTGATAGTTGAGCCGTAGGTTGAGTTGTCGGTAGACCTCGGCCTTGTCGTTGGGGTCGGCGTTGGCGAGAGCGCTTCGGATGTCGCCGAGTCTTTTGATCAGTGCTGTGATGTCGTCTCTGGTGAGCCGGGCGGGCTTGTCGGTGATGGTGGCGAGTTCGGCCTCGGCGAGGCGACGTTCGGTCTCGGTGTCGGTGATCCAGGCGGTGACGACGGTGGGGTCGGCTCCGGCGTCGAGGGTGGCGCGGTAGCGGTTGAGCTTGGTCTCGCATTCGGCGATGCGTTTGCGGGCTTGTTCGCGGAGCAGGTCGCTGTGATCGGTGGGCTGGCTGTTGGTCAGCATGGTGATCGTGTGGTCGAGGTTGGTGGGGGAGAAGGCTGAGGCGAGCCAGGCGTCGATGGGTCCGACGACGATGTCTTCTCGCAGGAACACGTTGATCGGGTGATCGACCTTGTTCGCGATGGCGTATTCCTTGGCGTAGCGGCACCGGTAGTAGGCGACGCCGTGGCTGTGCTGGCCTTGCATGCGTCGCTGGCAGACGTCGCAGTGCACGCGTCCCCGGAAGATGTAAGGGTGCCGTGTTCGGTGCTTGAGGTGCGGGGTGCTGTGAGTGGCGCGGCGGTGCATCAGCGACTGCGCCTGTGCGAAGGTTTCGTCGCTGACGAGGGGTTCGTGGCTGAGTTCCTTGGAGGTGATCCTTTGGTTCGTGGGGTTCCAGCGCATGATGTTGGTGTAGCCGAGCGAGACGTCGCGGACGTCGACCAGGACTTCGTCGGTGCGCTGTTTGTTCCAGACCTGTCGGCCGGTGTATCGGGGGTTGGTCAGGATGGTGCGAACGGCACTCTTGGACCAGGCGATGCCGGACCGGTGTGAGTTGCGCTTCGGGTCGGCGGCCGAGGGGCAGGGGATGTTGTCGTTGGTGAGTGCTTCGGCGATGGCGAAGATGCCGTTACCCGCGATGTAGTCGGCGAAGATGCGTCGCACGATCGGCGCCGTGCTCGGCTCGGGAGCGAGGCCGCGAAGCCGGCGGCCGTCAGCTGCCTTCGCCGGGTTGGGGTGCGGGCCGAGATCATGCAGTGTGTAGCCGTACGGTGGTCTGCCGCCGAGATAGCGGCCTTCGAGCTCCGTTTGCGAAGCCATTGCGGTCCGGACTCGGACCTTGATCCGGTTACGTTCACCTTTGCTCATGCCGCCGAAGACGGACATGACCAGGTCGTGGGCTTCGTTGTCGGGGTCGATCGGTCCGCCGACCTCGGGCACCCAGAGTTGGACGCCGAAGTGGTGGAACAGAGGGATGGTCAGCCCGTACTGATTGCCGTAGAAGGCGCGGTGGGGTTCACCGATGACGACCGCTTCGAAGCCGCGGTGCGGGTCGGCGAGTGCCTTGAGTAGACGACTGGCCTCCGGCCGCCGTGATAGGCGGGGTGGAACTGGAAGCCGATGTCGGGGGTGGCACGGGGATTCGCCGGCAACCAGATACCCACGTCGCCGATGACGCGGTCGTCGGCCACATGGTGGACGGCGAGGGCATGCCACGAGTCCAGCGCGCCGTTGTCGAGCACGGATTGGGTTGTCAGGTAGTCGGCCGCCTGGGCGGCAGTCATCGGTGAACCGAGCAGATGCCGCCGCACGATGGGATCGGACTGGTATCCGAGGAAGTCGTCCAGATCGTCGGTCGTGAAACGGCGAAGAATCAGGCGTGGGGTTTTGACGGCGGTCTCCTTCAGCTTTTCTCGTACGAGGTCCGCGTTCACGTTGCTGCCAGGTGACGCGCAGCATCGCCTTGTACATCTTGCGCCGCGCGGGCGGGTCGGGCAGGGGCTGCGCGGCCGTGGCGGCGCAGGCCTGCAGAAGGTAGCCGACGAGGCGGCGCCAAGTGTCGGGGGCGGCGTCGCCGGTGGCGGTGCGCACGCCGGCGTTGGCCTTGAGGAACATCGGCATGTCCTCGGTGGCGCAACGCCCTCGATCGAGCGAGATTGTGGAGAAATGCTGGTGCGGCCAGTTGACTCCGTAAGCTCATGGCGTGCCGGGCAGGGAGACGAGAGATACTTACCATCATGGTGCTCTCCGCGAGGAGTTGATCAATGCCTGTCTGGTTTTGATCGAGAGTGAGGGGATCGGCGCCGTCAGTTTGCGGCGGGTTGCTCGGGAGGCTGGGGTTAGTGCTGGAGCGCCTTACCATCACTTCGAGGATCGAGCGACCCTGCTGAACGTCATCACCGCTCAGGGTTTCGGAATTCTGGTGGGGGACATGCGAGCGGCTCGCGACGGGGCGGCTACTGCGGTCGAGGCGCTCGGGGCGATCATCGAGTCGTATGTGCGGTTTGTGCGCGGGCACATGGGCTATGCGCAACTGATGTACCGCCCGGAGCTGATTGAGACGACCAAGGGTGGACCGGCGGCGCAGGCGTTGGCTCAGGAGGCTATTCAGCTGACCACGGATACGGTGCTGGCCGCGCAGCGCGAGGGTGGGGCTCCGGCCGGTGACCCGATGCCGCTCGTGACGTTGGTCTGGTCGCTGTGCGCAGGTTTGGCCATGCTTTCCGCGGACGGGCCGTTGGAGCAGATGTCGGCCGAGCAGGGTTCCGACCTTGGCGAGTTGGCTGCTCAGGTTTCAGCGTTGTTCCAGAGGATGCTTGCCTGCTCCGCAGCATGAGAAAAGCCGGACGGTTGGGCTGTCGGTGGTGCTGGACGGCCGTCGTGCCGGCTGGCCTTGCCTTCGAGTGGTGCTTGGAAGAATTTTGCATAAAGGCAAGCTGGGTGCCTCAACTGGCCGTGGACGGTGCCGATGAAGAGGCTGCCTCGAAGCGAACGGACCTTCGCACTGCGGTGGTCATGCTCACGTCGAGCCCCGTTGCGTAAATGAGAACGTGTTCCGTATTCTCACCTGAGAGGGTGTTCCGCTTAGCCGGATTGCCTGCACCGGCCCGCAGCGAGGGGGGTCGTGGCTGAGCGCTTCCGGGGGCGGTGACTCCTCCGGGTTCTTTTCGTATGCGCTCGAGCTTTTCCTGCCCGAAACTAAACACTGCATAGATTGCGGAGAGATGATCATGAAGGTTCTCGTCACCGGCGCGACCGGCTACCTGGCCGGGCACTGCATCAACGAGCTTTTGACGCACGGTTACTCGGTGCGAGGCACGGTGCGAAACGTGAAGACCGCTGATGTCGCCCACTTGCGGGCGATCGCTGACCGCATCGGCGGCGACCTCGAGTTCGTCCAGGCCGACTTGTCGGCCGACGCCGGCTGGCACGAGGCGGTGGCGGGATGTGACTACGTGTGGCACACGGCCTCGCCGTTTCCCAGTACGACGCCGCGTGACGAGGACGAGGTGATCCGGCCCGCAGTCGACGGAACGTTGCGGGTACTGCGGGCAGCTGATGCCAGCGGCACCGTTCGCCGCGTTGTCATGACCTCCTCCGGGCTAGCCGTCTATGGCGGGCCGGGTGAGAACCGAGTCTTCACCGAGGACGACTGGACCGACGTGCGTACGGCGGCGCCGTACGCCAAGAGCAAGACGCTGGCGGAACGTGCGGCCTGGGACTACGTCAAGACTTCCGACCTCGAGCTCGTCGCGATCAACGCAGGCTCGATCATGGGTCCGGTGCTGCGGGCCGAGGCGGGGAACTCGGTGGAGATCGTCCGGCGGCTGATGGCCGGTGCGCTGCCGGCCGTGCCGAAACTGGGCTGGGGGATCGTGGACGTCCGGGACCTGGCCCGGCTGCACCGTCTTGCGATGGAGACGCCTGCGGCGGCGGGGCAGCGCTACATCGCTGGTGAGAAATTCATGTGGGCCCGGGAGATGGCGTTCGTGCTGGCCGAGCGTTACCGGTCGCGGGGCTATCGGATCCCGACGGCGGCGATGCCGTACCCGATGATGTGGCTCATCTCGCGCTTCGACCCGAGCGTCCGGTTGGTGCTGCACTTCTGGGGGCGCCAGGAGCGGGTGAGCGCGGCCAAGGCATGGCAGGAATTGGGCTGGGTGAGCCGGCCGCCGTCGGAGTCCGTGCTCGACACCGCGGCCAGCATGATCGACGTCGGTCTCGTACCCCAGCGCTGACTTTCCCGACACTTCGGCCATCAATGACCGTGGACCATCCCGGCTGAGGGTGAGCGGTCCAGGAAACAACACTTCGGCCGGCATGCAGGTGGGGCGCCTGCACATCCCGAAAACGGTAGGCGCCACCAGGCTCCACGACTCCCTACGAGCTGAAAGAACAGGCAAACCGTGACTGCTCAACTGCACACGCCGGCCGGAACCGGGGCGAGCAACGCTTCAAACCCTAATCACTCCAGGCGATGGCTGATTTTGACCGTGCTCGGGCTCGCCCAGCTGATGGTGGTGCTCGACGCGACCATCGTCAACATCGCATTGCCCTCAGCCCAGGCCGACTTGGGATTCTCCAATGAAGACCGGCAGTGGATCGTCACCGCCTACGCGCTCGCCTTCGGGGCGCTGCTGCCGCTCGGCGGCCGAGTCGGCGACCTGATCGGTCGCAAGACCGCGCTGATGGTGGGCCTGGTCGGCTTCGCGATCGCCTCCGCCGTCGGCGGCGCGGCCGAGTCGTTCGAGATGCTGGTGGTCGCTCGCGCCGTACAGGGCATCTTCGGTGCGCTGCTCGCTCCCGCCGTCCTGTCTCTGCTGACGACGACTTTCACGGACGCCAAGGAACGGGCGCGAGCGTTCGGGATCTACGGCGCGATCGCCGGCGCCGGTGGTGCGATCGGTCTGCTTCTCGGCGGTGTGCTCACCGAGTACCTGGACTGGCGCTGGTGCATGTACGTCAATGTCATCTTCGCCGTGCTCGCCAGCATCGGTGCCGTCCTGTGGCTGCACAACCAACGCCAGACCGGCCCCCGTAAGAAGCTGGACGTGCCCGGCACCATCGCCGTCTCGCTGGGCTTGTTCGCCTTGGTCTACGGTTTCGCCAACGCGGAAACCCACGACTGGAGCCACCCGACTGTCTGGGGCTGGTTGGCCGCCTCGGTCGTCCTGCTCGCCGCTTTTGTTGTCATCGAAAGCCGCGTCTCTCACCCGCTCATCCCGTTGCGAGTGCTGCGCGATCGCACCCGAAGCGGAGCGCTCATCTCGATCCTCATGCTGGGCAGCGGCATGTTCGCCGTCTTCCTGTTCCTCACCTACTTCTTGCAGCAAAACCTCGGATTCTCACCGATCCGATCCGGAGCCGCGTTCCTGCCCATGATCGGTGCCCTGTCGGTCATCGCGACCCTGGCCAACAGCCTGCTCATCCCTCGCGTCGGCCCGCGTCCGCTGATTCCGGTCGGCTTCCTGATCGGTGCCGCCGGCATGGTGTGGCTCACCCAACTCGACGCCGGCTCGACCTATGTCGGCGACATCCTCGGCCCCTTGCTGATCATGGGCTTCGGCATCGGCCTGGCCATGGCCCCCGCAATGACCGCCGGGACGGCTGGCGTCGACGCTGACGATGCCGGCGTCGCCTCGGCTTTGGTCAACACCGCTCAGCAGGTCGGTGGCTCGGTCGGTACCGCAGTGCTGAGCAGTATTGCGGCGTCGGCTCTCACCGACTACCTCACCGGCAAGAACGTCACGCCCGACGTGGTCGCGGCGGCCACGGTCAGCAGCTACACCACCACGTTCGCGTGGGTCGCCGGCTTCTTCGCCGCTGGTGCGATCATGAGCGCCTTGATGCTGCGCTCGGGTGTGCTCGACAACGACCCCGACTCCGCCCCGGCCGTCCATATGTGACACCAACACTTGATGGCCCGAAGGTCACTTCGGGCCATCATTGCGTGATTCGCCGGGCTCCCGAACCCGGCGGTGCCCGAACCGGCTCTCTATGGCGTCTGAGATGGCGTAGCGGGCCGAGCATCATTCGAGAATCTCACCGGACGAGCGTGGCGATCCGGTTGCGTCCTAACCGTTTGGCCTCGTACAAGGCCTGGTCGGCGGTCTCGATGAGGTGATCGGGCTGCGTGTCGGCTGACGGTATCAGCGACGTCACGCCGACGCTGATCGTCACGATTCCCGAGGCCACCGCGGCATGCGGTACCCGCACATCGGCCACCGCCGCGCGGATCCGCTCGGCTGCCCTTGACGCGTTGTCGTCGTTGGCTCCTGGCATGATGACGCAGAACTCTTCCCCGCCGTATCGGGCGACCAGATCGCTGCTTCGCGCACCGGCGAGAAGGGTCTGACCGACCTGTCGCAGGCACTCGTCACCACCTTGGTGGCCGTAGTGGTCGTTGTAGGCCTTGAAGTTGTCGATGTCGATCATTGCCAGGCCCAACGATGTTCCGGTGCGCAGCGAGCGTTGCCATTCGGCCTCGAGAACCTCGGCGATCCGGCGACGATTGGGCAGGCCGGTAAGAGCGTCAGTGATGGTGAGCAGTTCAAGCTGGCGATTGGCCTGGGCCAGTTCCTCGGTGCGCTCGGCGACCTTGCGTTCAAGTTTTGCGTACAGCCGGGCGTTCTCGAGCGAGACCGTCAACTGGCCGGCCAACATCGCCACGGCATTGACCCGGGCGGAGGTGAACGCGCGGCGGCTGAGCATGTTCTCCAACACCAACATGGCGACGGGCATGCCCTGGCTGAGCACCGGCACGACGAGAAGGGAACAATGCTCGGCACCGGCCAGGTACGGATCTCGAGCCACCCGATCGTCCTGCGACGCGTCATCGACCAGCATCGGCTCACGGGTGCGTTCGACGTACCGGATGGCCGAGAGCGGAAGCAGCGTGCGCGCGTCTACCTGGGTGTGTGAGATGGCGGGGCGCGAACCGGCCGCCGGCAGGACCCAGCCGTCTCCGTCGGAGTCCCATAGCAAGAGGTGCACAGCGGTGGCCCCGGTCATGGCGCCGAGGACGTGCTCGACAGCGGTGCGCAGCCGGTCGATTTCTGTCTCGGAGCTCAGGGCGCGGGCCGCTTCGAGGACTCCGGTGGCGTCGAGTGTGTCGCTCGACAGATTCAAGCTCTGTGACTGCCCCATCTGTGGCTCGAAGGCGGCTACCAAGAACTCATGCGCACTGGCGAGGTGGCGAACCTTACCGTGCGCACCCCAGGACGCGTATCTGTGCAGGGCGTCGGACAGCAGTTGCCGCCCCACGTGCTCCATGCCGTGGGCCAGGTAGAACAAGCCGGCGTGCTCGGCGAGGAGAGCGGCGTGAAAAGGCCGGTTGACAGCGGCCACATCGACCAATGCGGCGTCGAAGGCTTTTGCTGCGTTCTCGAAACTGCCACTGGACCACGCCAGCATGCCGTCGGTGAAATGTTGCAGGTGGCGGAAGTTGCTGACCTGCTCGGCCGCGCGCGCGGCCAAGAAGTCACGGCTCGCGACCAGATCCGACAATGCCGCCGCCCGCAGAGCAGGATCGGCGGCAGAGCGGGCACGAAGCGCGGCGCCCAAGGCCGCCACCAGGTGGGCCTGGACAGTGAGGTACGAGATGGTCACACCCGTACTGAATTCACTGGCATGGGCACCGGACCGCGCCAACTCGGCCTCGTCGTGATAGACGGCGGCGGTCAGCGCTCGGAGGACCGCGCCGACAAGACGTTCGGAGGCCGCCATCAGACCGCCGGATTCAGACCGGCTGTCATCGTCGTCGCCGCTGGGCAGTCGTGGTTCAGCGGCGTCGGTCCGCAAAGACTCTGCCAGCCGCCGGTAGTCGGAAAAGACGCTGAACAGAGGGGCCATGCCGGTACGCTCAGCCACCGCTTGAGCAGAGTCGACCTCGGCCTCGAAGGAGTCCAGATCCGCGCAGTCCAGGGTTTGTGGGATCGAACCGAAGTAGGTGCCGGCGGCCTCAACCACCAGCCCGCCCCTGAGTAGGTTCTCGCGTGTCTCACGGGCCAGGCGCAGACCTTCTTCCAGCGACTCGTACCACGTGAAGGTGGTGAGTAGATGCGCTGCCTGCACTCGGGCGGTATCGAAGTCCCAGTGGCGCGCTGTGCCGACGGCGGTGATCCGGCTCATCGCGTCGTGGCTGGCCCGATAGTCCTTCCGGTCGGCGAGCACCTCGCCGATGTGGCTCATGGGGTGGATCAGTTCAGCCGCCGCGCCGTGGTTGGTCCAGATCGAGACTGCCACTGTCGTGAGCCACTGCATGGTTGTTCGGTCGGCATAGAACGCCACCAGAGCCAGCCGGTCGATGAGCCGGGTCACCGCGAGCAGGCGGGAATCGTTGAGCAGGGGCCGTCGAAGGTCGTAGTCGGGGTCCGTTTCGGCAAGCCATGCCAGCGCGGTGCTGAAGCCGGCGCTCGCGCTCTGGTTCATCTGTCCCGGCGCAGGTACGTCGATGCCGAGGGAGGACAGACCTCGGAGCCCGAGGGTGAGTGCCTCGCCGGCACGGCCTCTGACCGCTAGGCCGGACACCTGCATGATGTAGGCCTCGTTCAGCTCGGACGCGTCGGTCCGGTCCAGGTCCATCCCGGCGAAGACGGCATCGGCGTCGGCATACCGGCCGAGGCTGCACAGTGCCACGTGCCATGCCGCCTGGGTTTCCCGGTATCCGGAGTCGGTCACAGACAGCAAAGATGAGGCCGCTGACAGGAAGGCCTCAGCACTCGTGTGGTCGAACAGCGACCGCATAAGTCTGCCTGCCTGGCGCAGGAGAGCGGCTGCTAGCGGGCGCTCGTCTTTGTCGGTGACCAGCGCTGCTGCGCGGCGGTACTGCTGTGCGGCGGTGAGGGAAAAGCCTTCGTCCTGCGCGAGACGCCTCGCAATGTCGAGGGCTAGGCGCTCGTGGCGGTCCGGTGTGATCCGGCCGAAGGCCGCCTGCTGCACCCGATCGTGGGAGAAGGCCACCACGGGTGCTTCCTCGGTGCCGATCGTGACGAGGCCTTCCTCGACAGCGGGCATGAGGTCGACCCGGACGGAGTCGACGCAGCGATCGGCCGCGACGTGCACCAGATGCAGTGTCGCGCTCTCGCCGAGGCGTGCCATGACGTCGAGCAGAGTCTGTGTCTTGTCGGGAAGAGCGTCGATGCGTGCGGTGACCATGTCGACGACCTCGCTGCGGCCGACGAAGCGCCGAATTGTTCCCGGGTCCCAGGTCCAGCGATCTCCGTCAGGGACGAGCGCACCGTCGCGGCGCAGGGCGTTGATGAGCTCGACCGTGTCGAACGGGTTGCCCTTGGTCCGATCGGACAAAGCCCGCGCCAGCGGTTCCGCCTCTGCCGGGGGCATGCGCAACATCGCGGCGATGAGTTCACTCAGGCTGCTCGGAGACAGATTGTCGAGGTGAAGGTGATGCGCATCGATGCTGGCGTGGTGCAACTTGGCGATTACGGCGCTGAGCGGGTGCGCCGCGTCCACCTCGGCGTCGCGATACGCCCCGATCACGAGCAGCCCGGCGAAATTCGTGTGGAGGATGCTGTCGAGGAAGCGATACGCGGGCGGGCCGGCCCACTGCAGATCGTCCAGGAAAATGATCAGAGGTGTCGCCGGTCTGGCCACGACGCGGATGAGGTCGCTGCTCATCTGGTGCAAGCGGTCAGCCATGTGCAGGGGATCGTCGTCCACCTCGGCTTGCACGCCGAGCAGCGCCGCGAACGGTGGCAAGGCCGTTGCCGCCAGCCGGGCGTTCGGGCCGAGCGCCCGGACCAGGTCGACGCGCAGCCGGGCAAGTTCGGTGTCGGACTCCGTCAGCAACTGATTGCCGAGAGCGCAGAAGGCCTGGCGGACGGCGTCGCTACCGATGTCACGCTGGTACTGGTCGAATTTGCCGGCCACCAGATGGCCCCTGCACTCGGTGATCGCCGGCCGGAGCCGGTTGACCAGGCTGGTCTTGCCTACGCCGGGCGGGCCGGTGATCAGCACGATGCCGGATGCGCCGGACGCCGTCCGCGCCACGACCTGCTCGAGCTCACCGAGCGGCTGCTTGCGGCCGATCAGGCGAGACGGTGCCTCCAAGTGAATAGGGAAGTCCCGTTCGGCCAACGTCAGTGCGATGTCTGTACCCGCAACATAGGCGTCGTGGATACGACGGAGATCGTATTCAAGACCCTCGGCGCTCTGGTACCGCTGTTCAGGTTCCTTCTCCAGCAGGCGCAGCACGACCGCCGCGAACAGTTCAGGGACCTCAGGGTTGGCTTGTGCCGGAGACGGCGGGACCTTCGCCAGGTGATCATGAATGAGGTGTAGTGGGTCGCGGTCGCTGCCGAAGGGCGGGCTTCCTGTGGCCAGCTCAAAGAGGGTTGCGCCCAGCGCATAAAGATCAGCGCGATGATCAACGCGCCGGCCGGTGCGGCCGGTCTGCTCCGGGGCGAGGTACGGCACGGTGCCGGCGACATCGCCGCCTACCTCGGTCGTCGGAACGGACAGCTCGAAATCGATCAACGTGGGTGAGCGGCGATCGGGTGAAACGAGGATGTTGCCGGGATTCACGTCGCGGTGCACGATGCCTCGCCGATGGATCCCGCCCAGAACGCCCGCCAGTTCGCATGCCAGCCCGAGCAACGGCTCAACGGGCCAGGGCGCCGGCAATTCGCTGATAATCGTTCCGCGCGGGTCGAGCACTGTCACCGCGCCGGGTTGCTGATCGGGAGTCAGGCGTGGGACGCCGGGCACGCCGGCGAGCTGGCGCAGCACAGCCAGCTCGGCACTCAGTCGCTGAGCCGCGTCCAGCCCCAGTGGGTACTTACGAATCAGCGTTCCGTCACGGACAACCCTGGTCCGCATGCTCTGGTAGAGCACAGCACTCACTCAGTACTGATCGGCAACATCGGTGGGTCCGTTAACACCTTCATGCCGGGGCGCCGCGGGCTCAGCGTGTGTCGTGGCCGAAGCGCAAGCCGTCGATCACCAGGGCCACCATGCGCTCGTTACTTTCTGAATCACCTGAGGAGCACAGGCGCTTGATAGCGCCGAGGAGCTCCCCCGGGTCGACGTCGCCGCGGATCTCGCCGGCGTCCGCAGCCGCTTCGAGCAGGGCGCCAAGGGTCGGCTCGAACCGCTCCCGGAAATAGGCCGGGAGCTGAACGAATGCCGGATCTCCGGCGTGCACCGAGACCGCAAGCCCCCGTCGGCCGCCGAGGAAGCCGGTCAGCTGGCGTACCCAGGCAACGAGGGCCTCGAACGGATCGTGCTCGGCCCTCAGCTCGGTGGCAGCGTCGGCGCAGGCATCGACGTCCTGCCGGAACACGGCGGTGATCAGGTCGGCTCGCTCCGGAAAGTGCCGGTAGAAAGTAGCGAGCCCGACGCCGGCCCGCGCGGCGATCTCGCGAACCGGAGCATCCGGACCGGAGGCAGCGAAGACCTCCCGCGCCGCGTCAACAAGCGCATCGATGTTGCGCTGGGCGTCGGCGCGGGTGCGCCGGGTTCGTCCAGCTGCCGTCGGACTCACTCAAGCCCCCCTGTTGCAAGTGAGAAGATGTTCCGTATATTTACTATCTGATAAGACGTTCCGCTTACTGGATAGTACGGCATGGGGTGGCCCGTGCACTACCGCAGTTCCAGGCCGGACTTCTCAGGTCCTCGGGCCCGGTCGCCGTGGCATGGCGTTGACGAGTTCTACCTGAGCCGATCTGACATCCGAGGCATGCTCGCCGGCCTGCCGTCGGGCGGCGACGCGTACGGCGCCCACAACCGACTGAGCCGGAGCGCCGGGATGGCCTCGAGTGTGAGCCACCGCAAGTCGGAACCGCGTCCCCTTCCCGGGGCGCCGAATGAGAGGAAAGAACGTGACTGCAACGAGCCGTACCGCCGGCACCGGTGTCGTCGAAGGTCCGCCACGGCGAAGTGGGTGGGATCTTGCTGCCCGAGTCTTCACCGGTGTAGCCGTGCTGCTGACCGTGGCGATGCCCATCCTCGGAATGACCAGGAATGCTGTCCTTTTCGCGGCGATCCCGGTCAGTGCTGTCATAGCCGGGCGCCGCTACGGATGGCGCGTGGCCGGGCTGTACCTGGCCGTGACGTTCCTCGTGGCGAACGTCTTCGAGAACTTGAGCATCAATACCGGCTTCCCCTTCGGCACATACCACTATCCCGGTTCGAGTTTGCGGATCGTGGACTTCCCGGTGATCGTCGCCGTGACGTACTGCTCACTCGGAATGATTTGCTGGCTCATCGCGGCAGCCCTGCTCGACAACGCCGACCTGCGCCTGGGTGACCGGACTGCCGCGGGTTGGCGGGTCAATGTCGTGGCTCTGCCCGTCCTGGCTGCCGCCTTGATGACCATGTTCGACCTCGGCATCGACTCCGCGGCCTCCACGATCCAGCAGACCTGGATCTGGGAGAACGGCGGGGGAGTCTTCGGAGTGCCGTGGACCAATTACCTCGGCTGGTGGTTCGTCACCTACGTCTTCTTCCAGATTTTCGCTCTTGTCCTGACGCGGCGCCGGCCCTCCGATCTGCCGACCGGGGGAGAGCGGCGCGAGCCACTGGCCCTTGCTCTCATCGTCTACTTCATGATCGTCGCCGTCACCATGATCCAGTTCTTCACCGTGGACGCCGCCACCGTGACCGACGCGGCCGGGCAGGTCTGGAACACCGACGACATCTACGCAACCCTGTTCAGCTTCAACCTCTTCGGTCCGGTCGTGCTCGTCGTTCTGGCGGCCGTGAAGCTGGCTCGTGGTGACGCTGATCGCCGTCGGTGACCTCGCTGCATCGGCCGCTGGACGAGTCTCTCACGCCGCTGCCCCGATGTTGCCGTTTCGCCTGCCCGTCCGCCCTGCGTCTGCGCTGGCCAGGGGCAGTGAGAATCGCCTTCGGGGCTCTTGCGTAAGTGGGAAGGCGTTCCGTATAGTCGCTAAGTGAGAAGCCGTTCCACTTATGGTTGGTCCGGCCGACACCTCTCGCAATCCAGACAGGGAGCACTCATGAGTATCGAAGAAAAGGAATCCGCAGCCGATTCTCAGGGCGCCGGGCAGCCGGCAACACAGGCCGCTGCCCGGACGGGATCGCGCTACCGGTTCCGGGCGGGGGTGGCAGCCGCCGTTGCGCTGGCCCTGCTGCCGATCGGTTGGATCGCCACCGGAGCCGGCGCCAGCGCCGCCGGCAAGAGCCCCGCAGCGAACCGTGGCGCTCCGACCACACCCGAAGGGGGCATCCCGGTCAGCAAGCCCACCCCTTTCACCACCTTCCAGCCCCTCACGCTGGCCGTCCCCCATCGGCCGGTGAACCTGGAGATCAAGGTTTCCGCGCCGGTGACCGGCAGGTCGCTGCCCATCATTCTGCTGTCACACGGGCACGGTGAAACGAACTACCTGTCCTCGATGCACGGCTACGGCCCGCTGGCGGATTTCTACGCCGCACATGGCTTCGTCGTCATCCAGCCCACGCACCTGGACTCGAAGGTGCTGGGCCTGCGCGAGGCCAACAATCCGGAGGCGCCGCTCTACTGGCGGTCCCGGGTCAACGACATGCGGTACATCCTCGACCACCTCGACAAGATCGAAAAGTCTGCGCCTGATCTCCGCGGCCGCCTCGACAGCAAGCGGATCGCCGTCGTCGGACACTCCCTCGGAGGTACGACCGCGACCATGCTCCTCGGTCAGAGCGTGACCGATCCGGCGACCGGACCTTTGAAGCTCGCCGACAGCCGGATCAAGGCCGGCGTGGCGATGGCCCCCGCCGGCAACGGCGCGGACCTCACCGAGCCCGCGAAGGCGCAGTCACCGGCGCTGGCGACCATGAAGTTCGACAAGATGACCAAGCCCGCTCTGATCGTCTACGGCGACGACGACTTCAACCCGGCCTTCTCCGCACGTAAGAACTGGCGATCCGACGCCTACTTCCAGAGCCCCGGCCCGAAGAGCCTGCTGACACTCTTCGGCGCCCAGCACTCGCTCGGCGGTGTTTCGGGTTACGACGCCAAGGAGACGACCGACGAGAACCCGCAACGGGTGGCTGTGGTGCGCGCGATGTCGTGGGCGTACCTGCGCAGCCAGCTCTACCCCGGCGACCGGGCGTGGCCCGCGGCCGTCGCTGCGCTCAACCGTGCGTCGCAGCCGTTGGGCAAGGTCGAGTCCAAGTAGTTCAGGCGATAGCGTCCCGTCGGCCACCGACGAGAGCTGCCCCGCTGGGCCCGCGCACGAAACAGTGCGCGGGCCCGGCGCTCTTCGTCGTTACTGCATTGCCGGACTCGGCCGCGATGACCCGGACGGGTTGCGTGGTCCACCAACCGGCAGGTATGTGCGAGCCAGCGTCTCGAAGGCTCTCACCAGGTGACTGCTCTCCTGCGCCCGGGTAGCGATCACGACGTGGCTGGGTTCGACCCCGTGCAGCGGGACCGAGGTGACATCGGGTCGCAAGCGGTTGAGATAGGGACTTGCCGGAACGACCGCGAGGGACTCGCCCGCGGCGACAGACTCGATCCTGTCCTCGAGGTCATCGATAAGAGGCCCGTCGGGCGCAGGCTTGCCGTCCGAACGGGGTTCCATCCTCCAGAACGCGTTCCAGGCCGGGTCGAGGGTCCGCGGCAAGGGCTCGTCGACGATGTCATCGATGGTGACGCTCTCCTTGCCGGCCAGACGGTGGTCGGCCGGGACGAGCACAACCCGCGGTTCGTCGTACAGAACGCTGACCTCGAGTCCCTCAAGCGGCAAAGGCAGTCTGCCGAGCACGACATCCACGTCGCCCTGAAGCAGGGCCGACGGCGGCCGGTCACATGTCAGGTGCTGCGTGTGTACTTCTGCCTCGGGGTAGAGGCGCCGCAACGCCCGGACGGCCGGCGTGACGATGATGTTGGTGATGTAACCGATGGTGATCCGGCTGGGTGACTCCACTGCGCGTGTCTGAGCCAGGGCGTTACTCGCCGAGCGCAGCATGTCCAGGGCGAAAGATTCGAACACCTTCCCGGCCTCCGTCAGGACGGTGCCCCGGCTGGACCTCTCGAGCAACCGCACACCGACCTGCTGCTCCAAGCGGCTGATCTGTCGGCTCAGTGCCGGCTGCGTGCTGTGGAGCGCTTCCGCGGCGCGCCCGAAATGGCGATGATGTGCCAGCACAGCGAAGCTGCGGACAAGTCTCAGGTCCATATCCACGAGCGGCGGCAAGTCATGCACGTCATACATTTTAAGCCGCTAACGGGAACACCTCGAATGATACGGAGCTCGCAACAGGTGTTGACGAACACTCATTGGACCGTCCGTCGAGGGCAGGCGCAGGCTGGGCTCAGCGGTCAGGGCACGAAGAAAAGCCCGCCGTTTACCATTTGCGTGAATGGAGATCACCATGCCCAAGCCCCTCGCCCTGATCACCGGAGGAACCAGCGGGATCGGCCGTGCCACAGCAGAACTGCTGCATGATCGGGGATACCGAGTGCTGGTGACCGGCCAAAACCCGGACACCCTCGCCTCGGCTCGCCGCGAGCTTCCCGCCGACGTCACTGTCCTGCAGGCTGACTCCCGGTCCCTGGCCGACGCCGACCGCGTTGTGGACGAGGTCCGGAATGGATTCGGCTACCTCGATTTCCTCTTCCTGAACGCAGGGATCTTCCGCTCGGCGCCTATCGAAGAAGTGGACGAAAAGGACCTTCGACGATCTGTTCGCGGTCAACGCCAAGGGACAGTTCTTCACCCTGCAGAAGCTGTTGCCGCTGCTCTCCGAAGGAGCATCCATTGTCTTCACCGTAGGAATCGCTGCGACCCGTGGCGCCGCAGGCGGCAGCGTCGGTGCGGCGAGCCGCGGTGCCCTGCTGGCGATGGTGCCGTCGCTCGCCTTGGAGCTCGCACCCCGGCGTATCCGCGTCAACGCCGTGAGCCCGGGACCGATCGCGACCCCGATCTGGGCCAAGACGGGCATGCCGGCCGAGATGCTCAGCCAGGTAACCGAGACCGTCGCGGCCGGTGTGCCCCTCCGGCGCCTCGGTACGGCTCGCGAGGTAGCAGAAGTGGTTGCTTTCCTGGCGTCCGACGCGGCCGGGTATGTCACCGGAGAAAACCTTGTGGTCGGCGGCGGAAGCGGACTCGCCTTCTGATCACCTGGTACTCCCGGCCGAACCGGTGTGATGCCGTCGCCGGCGTCGGTCACCTCAAGAACCACCAAGCCGTCCGTATCGCCTGCCGACGAGTCGTCCGACCGGGCTGCGAGCGAGGTGCTTAACCGTTCGCAGCCGGTCGTGCGGACGCGTTGCTACTCGGCGGGCTCGAAATTCGAGGTACCCCATCGCTGTCAGGTTTTGGCAATACGGTCAGGAAGATTCATCAAGGTGAGGCCGGAGTGGTCGTCGTACTTCTTGGCGACTGTGGCCGGTTCGACGGTGACCGTGACTTCCAGGGTGGGTGAGACGATCGCATAGACGAGGTGGCCGCCGCGCACGGATGCGTCCTCCAGGCCGACAACCATGTGGCAGTGCACGATGGGTTGGTCGCCGGCCGTGCCGAAGTCGCCGATGAGTGACAGCGCTTCGACCTGACCCGGAATCGGGATGACCTTGTACTGCTTGCGATGGAGGTCGTACCAGCCGAGCCGAACGTCGCGCAGGGCTCCGATCGCCGTGAAGTGACCTGCTCCGACCTTGTAGGCGCGGGCGAAGTCATTGAGGGCGGTGGCGACTTCGTCGCCGCGGGACAAAGCGACGAGGTAGGTCTGCCGGCCCTCGGATTCGCTCAGGAGCTGGACGCGGACGCCGGGGGCGCTTCCGGTCGGTGTGACCTTGGCGGGGTCGAAATACTCGATGTCGGTCATGGCGCAGATCCTCGATGATCGATGTGCTTCCTCAGGATGCGATGTTGCTGATGATGGCGGCGGTGACTTCGCGGGTCGTGGCGGTGCCACCCACGTCGCGGGTCCGCACACCGTCGCCGGTGACCACCTCGATCGCGTGCCGGACGGCCTTGGCCTCGTCGTGCAGGCCGAAGTGGTCGAGCATCAGCGCGGCGCTGCCGATTGCGCCGACCGGGTTGCACACGCCCTGACCGGCGATGTCCGGAGCGGATCCGTGCACCGGCTCGAACATCGACGGGAACCGGCGCTCAGGGTTGAGGTTGGCGCTGGCCGCGAGGCCCAGACTGCCCGCCAGAGCGCTGCCGAGATCGGAGAGGATGTCGGCGTTGAGGTTGGAGGCGACCACGACGGAAAGTTCCTCCGGGCGCAGCACGAATTTGGCCGACATAGCGTCGACGAGCACGCTCTCGGTTTCTACGTCCGGGTAGTCGGCGGCGACGCTAGTGAAGACCTCGTCCCAGAGCACCATGCCGTACTGCTGGGCGTTGCTCTTGGTGACGCTGGAGACCTTCTTGTGCGTGCGGGTGCGGGCCAGGTCGAACGCGAAGCGCATGATCCTTTCGCAGCCGTACTCGGTGAACAGGGCGGACTGGATGGCGACCTCACCGCTGCCGGGACGGGCGCTGAGGTTGCGACCGCCGATGCCGGCGTATTCGCCCTCGGAGTTCTCGCGCACCACGACCCAGTTGAGTTCAGTGGTGTCGGCCTTGCGCAGCGGGCTCTGGATGCCGGGTAGGAACTCGACGGGCCGGACGTTGGCCCACTGGTCGAAGTTCTGGCAGATCTTCAGGCGCAGGCCCCAGAGGCTGACGTGGTCGGGCACGGTGGGCCAGCCGACCGCGCCGAAGTAGATGGCGTCGAAGTCCTTGAGCTGGTCGAGGCCGTCCTCGTCCATCATCCGGCCGGTCTTGGCGTAGTAGTCGCTGCCCCAGGGGAACTCCTGCCATTCGAAGGTGAAGCGGCCCTGCGATGCGGCAGCGAGGGCGTCGAGCACGGCCCGGCCGGCCTCGACGACCTCGATACCGACACCATCGGCGGGAATGGCGGCGATCCGGAACTTCTGCGGTGTAGTCATGGCGGGTCTCCGTTGTCGAGGTTGGTGTTGATTCGAGTCAACGCCCGCGACTGGCCCGGCGTCCAAGACGGAACCTCGATGGCATCGATAGGCGGCGCCTATCGGTTAATGCTGGCGACGTACCTCTGGACGCACCCGACGAAAGCGCGGGCCGCCGGAGTCAGTTGCCCCCGGCGGACGACGAGCGAGATCTTCAACAACGACGGAGGGTCGATCTGCCGGACCCGGGCACCGGATCGCCGCGCGAGGGGTGTCCACGACGACGGCATGACGGCGTGACCGACTCCGCTGAGCACCATGGGCAGGATCGAGGTCCGGTGTTCCACCTCGACGACAATCTCCACGTCGACGCCGCTGGCCAGCACATCGTCGACGAGCTGGCGCATGAGGCTACCGCGCTTGCTGACGATCAACCGCATGCCTGCCAGTTCGGTCCGATGAACGGTGTCGCCCGCAAGGGCGTCTGCGGCCGGCTCATCAGGCGGGGACAGCAGTACCAGCGGTTGGTCCTCCAGGTGTAGCACCTCGAGACCTCCGGTGTGCGGCTCGGAGGCGGCGCCGAGCAGGCCGATCTCGACCGATCCGGTCTTGACGGCGTGCACGACCTCCTCCGGGGTGAACGCCGCCTCGATCATCAAACTCATCCCCGGATAGGTTTGGGTGAAGGTCCGGGTGATCGTCGACAGCGGCTCCATGCCGGGGCTGGGCATGGCCGACAGCTCCACCCGCCCTCGTTGCAGCCGTTGTGTCGACCGGGCAGCGGCCTTGGCGTGCTCCAGGTCCCGGATGACCTGCCGGGCCGGTTCGACGAGCTGCCGGCCGGCGTCACTGAGCACGATGCCGCGGCCCACCCGATGAAACAGCGGGACGCCGAGCTCGCGCTCCAGCTGACTCATGGCCTGCGACAGCGAGGGCTGTGCGAGGTGCAGTTGCTCAGCTGCTCGGTTGAAGTTCAGATGATCGACGACGGCCAGGAAATAGGACAGCTGACGTGCATCCATCACGGCCTCCCAACAGTATCGATAGGCAAAACCTACTGGAGGTCTAGCGAATATGTCTTAGACGTTTCGGCTAGGTTGCCCCCACCGTGTGAGTCATCACACAACCTGAGGAGCCTCATGGAAACGTCAGCTCCGGGCGCCCGCCCCCGGTGGTACCGGCAGCTCTACTTCTACGTCATCGTCGCGATCGTGCTCGGCATCGTCGTCGGCGCCGTCTGGCCCGATGCCGGGGTCGCCCTGGAGCCGATCGGCACATCCTTCGTGGGCTTGATGAAGATGCTGATCGGGCCGGTGGTCTTCCTGACCATCGTCGGCGGTATCGCGAGCGTCGCCGACCTCAAGAAAGTCGGCGTCACGGGCATCAAAGCCCTCACCTACTTCCAGGTCGGCACCATCGTCGCGATGGCTACCGGCCTGGTCGCCATCAACATCTTCCGACTGGGCGAAGGCGTGAATGCCGATCCCGCCTCGCTGCAGGCCGACGAGGATGTCACCGCCCTGGTGCACGCGGGTGAGGAGTCGCACTGGTGGGACTTCCTGCTGCGGGTCCTGCCGGACAACATCCTCGCGCCCTTCGCCGAAGGCGAGATCCTGCAGATCATCTTTATCGCCGTGATCTTCGGAATCGCACTGAACGCGGTCGGATCCGTCGGCGCCCCGGTGCTCAGCGCCGTACACCGGTTGACCGCCGTCGTCTTCAAGGTTCTCGGTTTCGTCATGAAGGCGGCTCCGCTCGGCGCGTTCGGCGCCATGGCCTACGCCATCGGCAAGTACGGGCTGCAAACCCTGACCAGCCTCGGCTCGCTGATCGCGCTGTTCTACGTCACCTCGGCGTTGTTCGTGATCGTGGGCTTGGGCGCGGTCATGCTCTATCTGCGGCTCAACATCTTCCATCTGCTGCGCTACCTGCGAGAGGAACTGCTGCTGGTTCTTGGCACCTCCACCGCTGAGCCGGCCCTGCCCGGCCTGATGCGCAAGATGGAGTACGCGGGCGTCGACAAATCGACCGTTGGTCTGGTGGTACCGACCGGGTACTCCTTCAACCTTGACGGCGCCGCCATCTACCTCTCACTGGCCGCCCTTTACATCGCCCAGGCCACCAACACCGATCTCTCCATCGGCCAGCAACTCGGTTTGCTCGCCATCATGCTGCTCACCTCCAAGGGCGCCGCCGGTGTGGCGGGTGGCGGTTTCATCGCACTGACCGCGACCCTCGCGACCGTCGGCACCATCCCTGCCGCCGGCATCATGTTGATCTTCGGTATCGACAAGTTCATGTCCGAGTGCCGTGCCCTGGTGAATTTCTGCGGCAACGCTGTGGCCACGCTGTTCATCGCGCGCTGGGACAAAACCCTTGATCACGAGCGGGCCCGCGCCGTCCTTCGCGGTGACACCGTCCCACAGGCCGACGTCGAAGCGCAGCCGGTGGCGAAGGACCGCGAGCCCACCACAATCGGGGCGTGAAGTGCGAGTCCTCGTCGCCCCCGACAAGTTCAAAGGGTCCCTGAGCGCCGTGCAGGTGGCCGCGGCAGCCGGTCAGGGCCTGGCGACCGCCGGCGTCCAGGCCAGCCTGCTACCCCTGGCCGACGGCGGCGATGGCAGCGTCGCGGCTGCGCTCCACGCCGGGTTTACCGCGCACGACGTCGCCGTGCGCGGAGCCGACGGTCGTACGGTGAAGGCCCAGTTCGCCTCAGACGGGCGGACGGCCGTGGTCGAGGTCGCAAGCACATGCGGGCTGGCCACGCTCGACGCCGGCACATTTGCCCCGACCACCGCGTCCAGTCACGGTTTCGGGCAAGCAGTCGCCGCGGCGGCAGCGACCGGCGTGCGGCGCATTGTGCTGGCGCTCGGGGGAAGCGCCTCCACCGACGGTGGCAGTGGCATGCTGGCCGCCCTGGGGGCCCGCTTCCATGACGTCGCAGGAGCGGAGGTTGAGCCGTGCGGTGACACGCTGGCCGACATCGCTTCGGCCGACTTCGCCGCGATCGCGATGCCTCGCGACGTGGAACTGATCGTTGCGACCGATGTCGCCAACCCGCTGCTCGGACCGGACGGAGCCGCCGCCGTGTTCGGCCCGCAAAAGGGCGCAAACACCGACCAGGTTCGCCTGCTCGAGGCGGGCTTGAAAAGCTTCGCCAGTACCGTGGCCGGGCCGGCAGCAGGCAGCGAGCCTGGCGCCGGCGCCGCCGGCGGCATCGGCTTTGCCGCGATGCTGCTCGGCGCACGGCCCGTGTCGGGTGCCGAGTTCTTCCTCGATCTACTCGGATTCGACACCGAACTTGAACGCTGCCAGGCTGTGCTGGTCGGCGAGGGCAGCATGGACGCGCAGACCCTGTGGGGTAAGTTGCCCGCCGTCATCGCCGCGCGCGCAGCACCGCGCCCGGTTTACGCCATCGTCGGACACTCGACGCTCAGTGGCTCCGAGCAGAGTCAACTCGGCATCGGCCACCTCTGCACCCTGACCGGAATGACTACGGGCGATCCGAGCCGGGATCCTGATTTGAGCTTCACACTCGTTCGCCGAGCCGCCGCCGCGATCGGTCAACGCCTCCGGCACCCCGCTGAGACGTGATCCGATTCCGGGTGGGCGATGACCGGACCTGTATTCGACAGCAGTGGAAGACGAAAGGTGCGTAAGCCGGGCCTTCGCAAACCTCGCAAAGGCCCGGTGCGCGGTGTCAGCGTCGCGACGGTCAGAGGTGCCGAGGGCAGACCGGCTCCGCAGCACCCCGCAAGGCCTGCCCGTGGAGCTGATCGAGGTCGTAGAGGCGTGCGGCGATACGGACGGCAACGGCCCGTTCGAGGTGGCATCGCCTTTCTGTAGCGCGCAGCTTGGCGGTGGCGGCCAACTGGGCGATGAATGCGGACGTGATCCGGTCGAGCTCAGGCCGAACCTCGGTGGCGAGGTCGGGCCGCTCGGTGGGTGCCTGCTCAGGATGTGCGGTCCACCGGTCGAAGAGGCCTTGCTGCACTACCTTGCTCATTTCGATCTGGGCTCGGAAGAACGTGACCGTGTCCGTGGTGTCGAGGCCGGCTTGGACGGCCAGAGCCGCGGCCTGGTCAAGGACCTGCTGCTCGCGAACCGGGTCCACGATCGGGGTGGTCGTCCCGAATTTTGCCGCGGCGACCTTGTCAGCCAGCAAGATGCGCTCAGCGGACAACCCGACGAGTGCGGTCAACCCGACACCCGGCGGATGCTCCGCCGGGTGTGCTGCAGCCGCCGTCGCACTTGAGGTCAGCGTCCCGGTCATCATGAGTCCGGCGAGCACGGTGCGGAACACTCGGGAGTTGTTGAACACGGAGGTCCTTTCGGGGCAGTCCGGTCTTTCGGGCACTTTGTCGCGCCGATGCGCAG
Organism: Paractinoplanes ovalisporus; assembly: GCF_016834655.1. Classification (GTDB taxonomy): domain Bacteria; phylum Actinomycetota; class Actinomycetes; order Mycobacteriales; family Micromonosporaceae; genus Actinoplanes; species Actinoplanes ovalisporus. The sequence continues at coordinate 1,255 of NZ_JAENHP010000015.1, read as the reverse complement.
GCATCGACGATCGTGCACGGCTGGACGGGTGAAATCTGCAAATCCGCACAAAGCCGCACGGCAACGGTGTCAGTCCGGATTCCGGGTTCGGTCAGCCCAGGGCGGCGACGGCTTTCTGCAGCCAGGCTGAGGCCGGGGCGGCTCGCACGTCGGGGAGGGTTGTGCCATTGATCGTGGCGGTCAGCGCGTGGTAACGGCCAAGCAGATCGGCGTGCCGAGTGGCGCCCTGTGCCGGGAAGCCCTTGATGATGTGACGCTGCACTTCGGGGACGTCCGAGTTGCCGGTGTGCGCCGCGACCGCCGCGACCCATCGTGCCGCCAACTCGCGACCTCGAAGGGAATCAGGCAGCACGTTGGCTTCGGCTGCGGTCCTGGCCTGCATGAGGATGTCGTGTTGCTCGTCCATGTCCGTCGCCGGCTGCTGCTCATCCGGCGGGCCGGCAGCAAAGGTTTCGTGGAGGAACTGGCGGACCGCTTTCCGGAATTCGCTTCGCTGCACCAGTGTCGCCAGTTCGATCCACGCTTGGAGCTGTTCACCGGACGGGCTCATCGGCAGTTCGGGTCGCAGCGGGCGCAACTCGCCCACAAAGTCATGCAGGACCAGACCGTCGGTCGTTTCGCGCCAGAAGTCCTCGATGAGCTGAGCACGGTCCTCGTCCGCCATGGACACGAGTTGGTGCATGAGGAGGACCTGGTCGGTTTCGGTGTCCTGATGGACGATGGCGCGCAGGACTGCTCGCCGGGCCTCGAAACGGTTCAGCTGCGCCTCGACGATATCCAGATGGGCAGCAGCAAGCGCCTGGAGCGTGAGCTCACCGGAAAGCAACCGCCGGATGTCGTCCAGACCCGCATCCAACTCCCGCAGCGTGCGGATCAGCTCGAGGCCGGCGATGGCGTGCAGGTCGAAGCGCCGGTGCCCGTGTGTGGTGTGTCTTGACGGCGCGACGATTCCCGCGTCGCAGTAGAAACGGATTGCACTGACGCTCAAACCGGTCCGCTTGGCGACCTCGCCGATGGTGTAGAACTCGTTCATGACGACCACTGTTGCGTCTCAAGCGGCTTGAGTTTCAAGTGATACCGCCGAGCAACTCAGTCGAGTCCCAGAATCAGTCGGGCGTAACGTTCGCGTGAGTTCCCCCCGGTTTCCGGGAGCGGGGGTTACCTGGCTCCGGTCGGGGCAGGGGTGAGGTTATCTGGCTCGGTCTGGGTGTGCCAGGCGGTCTCGTATTCATCGGGGCTGAGGTAGCCGAGTTCG
>NZ_JAENHP010000014.1 GCF_016834655.1 Paractinoplanes ovalisporus | reverse complement strand
GGCCGGCGGCGTGGCGACTCGCGGGCTCCGCGGGGCCGGCGGCGTGGCGACTCGCGGGCTCCGCGGGGCCGGCGGCGTGGCGACTCGCGGGCTCCGCGGGGCCGGCGGCGTGGCGACTCGCGGGCTCCGCGGGGCCGGCGGCGTGGCGACTCGCGGGCTCGGTGGGGCCCGGCGGCGTGGCGACTCACCGATCCCGGTTGCGGGCCGGCTGGACCGTCGGCCGGGGGAGGTTCGGGGCCCGTTCGGCTCGGTGTGTCTGCGTCTCGGCGGCGGGGGCGGGAGTCGGACTCGTCCGGATCGGTGGATTGGGGCCAATTTTCAAGATTTTCTAGCAGGGCCCTGACCTGGGGTTTTGTGGTTGTGGCGGCGCGATATCGGGGGCGTGGCCGGGAGGGCGGTTGAACCGGGCGGCGGTCGGGACCCGTACTGGCCCGCAGCACCGGTGACATCGACGTCCAACGACGAGGAGTGGTCATGAGGTCCCGCAAGTACCGACGTCCCAGCGAGGGAAACCGGCGGAAGACGATCGGCGCGGTCGCCGTGGCCGGCGTGGTTGTCGCCTTGGGCGTGACCGGCGTTCAGCTGGCCTCGGCGAGCACCGAGACCAAGGCCGTGGACCTGGTGACTGTGGACGGTCAGCAGTTCGACGTGGCGAACTGCGCCGACGTGCAGGTCAACGCGGGCGCCGTGATCTGTGACGGCGAAGAGCTCGCGCCGGTCGAGCAGCAGGCCCCCGGCGACGCGGCCATCGCTTCGGCGGCGGCGCTCGAGGCGGCCTGTGACACGTTCGCGGCCGACGCGGCGGCGGCTGCGGGCGGTGCGGGCGACGAGGCCGGCGCCGGCGATGAGGCGGGTGCGGGCGAGGAAGCGGCGGCTGGTTCCCCCGCGGCCAAGGCCAAGAACCGGGCCCTGGCCAAGAAGTACGTCAAGTCGCTGCGCGAGCGCGCGGCCGGCAAGGGCGCGAAGGCCGGCGCGGCCGGTAAGGGCGCGGCGGGCAAGGGCGAGGAAGCCGGCGCCGGTGAAGAAGCTGGTGCGGGCGAAGAAGCCGGCGCGGGCGAGGCCGGCGCGGGTGAGGCCGGTCAGGGCGAGGACGCCGGTGCCGGCGCCGCGGCCGACGCGGCGGCCAAGGCCGTGACGTCCGCTCAGCAGAGCTTCCTGCAGGCCTGCCTGGCGCTGGCCGACGCGAAGGCCGTAGTGGCCGGCGCCGGTGGCGACGCGGGCCAGGGCGAGGACGCGGGCCAGGGCGAGGACGCGGGCGCCGGTGAGGAAGCCGGTCAGGGCGGCGAGGACGCCGGAGCCGGCGAGGAAGCGGGCGCGGGCGACGAGGCCGGAGCCGGTGAGGAAGCCGGTGCGGGCGAAGAGTCCGGTGCCGAGGGCGCAGCCCCCGCGAAGAAGTAGCACATCCCAGAACGGCGGCGGTGTGGGGACGATCCCGGCCCACACCGCCGCTTTTTTGTCTCCCGACGGAAACAGGTCTGTCGCCGTATCAGTCCTCGACCGCGCGCTGGAAAACCCTCGGTGAGGCGGAGCCGACGAGGTGGGTGGTGTCGACGGCGGCCTAAGGTGCTGGGGCAGCGGCGCCAACGGCTGGTTGGGCACCGGCTGCCCGCGGCGTGGGGGATCAGCTTGCGCGGCGGTAGTGCATGGCCACCGTGCCGTTGTCGAGGGGCTGCGCCGAGAGCAGCTCGAGGCGGCGCGTGGCGGGCAGTCCGCCCTGGTACAGCGTCGGGCCGTGGCCGGCGATCATGGGGTGGACGAGCAGGCGGTATTCGTCGATCAGGTCCAGCCGGTCGAGTTCGGTCGCTAGTTTGCCGCTGCCGAGCAGAACCCCGTCCGGGGTCGTGTCCTTGAGCTTCTGTACGCCCTCGCGCAGGTCACCGGCGATGTGGTGGCTGTTGGTCCACGGGAAGTCCGTGCGCGTCGACGAGACCACGTATTTGGGCTTGGCCTCCAGAGCGACCGCCCACTCGCGGAGGGCCGGCGGCGCCTCCTGGTCGCCGCGGGCGACGGCCGGCCAGAAGCTCTCCATCATCTCGTAGGTGACCCGGCCCCACAGCATCGCGCCGCTCTCGTGCATGAGCCGGGTGAAGTAGGCGTGCGTCTCGTCGTCGGCGATCCCCTCCTGGTGGTCGACGCAACCGTCCAGGGTGACGTTGAGGCTGAAGACGAGGGCTCCCATGGCTCGCGACTCTAGTTTGCCCGAGGCTCGGAAGGTGGTGCGCTCATGGCTGCGGCCAGGAAAGTGATCGCCCAGCGCCGGGCCGGTTCGGGGGCGTCGGTGGGCGCGGGGGTCTGGTTGTGCCGGTCCACGCGGTCCACGGCGGCCACGGCCAGGATTCCGCGGATCCGGAACCACAGCTCGTCCTGGGTCAGGTCGGGCCGGGCACGCGTGAAGGCAGCCACGTAGCGGTCGCGGAGGGTGTTCTCGGCGGAGCCGGTCCAGCTGCGCATCTCCTCGGACGGGTCGCCGAAGATGCGCACGATCAGGCGCGACGTGCGGGCGCCGCCCTCGTCGCCGGTGCGCATGGCGTCGAACAGCGGGCCCGCGAACGCCTCGACCAGGTCGGCGACCGGTGGCTCGGGGGATCGGGCGAGCAGGCGGTCGAGCCCGGCGAGCTGTTCGGTGGTGATGGGCTCGATCACCCGGCGGACCACCGCGGTCAGCAGCTCGGCCTTGGAGCCGAAGTGGTAGCCGACCGCGGCCAGGTTGGCGCCGGCCAGGTCGGTGATCGCGCGGACCGAGGTGCCGCTGAAGCCGCGCTCGGCGAAGAGGCGTTCGGCCGCGTCGAGGAGCTGGGTTCGGGTGTCGGGGGTGGCCACGACAACCTATCCTAACGTACGTTTGATTAAAACGAACGTTTGAATGAGGGTGCGGGATGAAACTGCTCGTGTACGGCGCCGGTGTGTGCGGGAGTCTGTTCGCGGCCCGGCTGCACGAGGCGGGCCACGATGTCTCGCTTCTGGCCCGGGGCCAGCGGCTGGCTGCCCTCCGGGAGCACGGCGTGCGACTCGTCGAGGGGGACAGCGCCGTCGTCCGGCGGGTGCCGGTGCCGGTGGTCGAGCGCCCGGGAGGTGCGTACGACCTGATCGCCGTTTTTGTCCGCGCCCACCAGGTGGAGCCGGTGCTGCACGCGCTGGCCGACGTCGACGGCGACGTGTTGTTCCTGGTCAACTGGGCGGCCGGGGCCGAGCCGCTGGGTGCGGTGATCGGCCGTGAGCGGGTGCTGCTCGGCTTCCCGCCGGACGGCGGCGTCATGGACGGTGACGTGGTCCGCTACCGCACGCCCAATCTGATGACCCGGCGGGTGCCGATGCCGATCGGTGAACCCGGCGGCTCCACGAGCCCGCGACTCGAACGGATCGTGCGGACGGTGCGCGCCGCGGGGATCAACGCCAAGGCCGAGCCGCGGATGGAGGCCTGGCTCCGCACGCACGCGGCGTTCGCGGTGCCGCTCGGGCAGGCGGTGATCGCGGCCGGCGGACCGCGGGTGCTCGCCGACGATCCCGGCGCGATCCGGGAGATGGTCCGGGTGATGCGGCGGAACCTGGCCGCCCTGCCGGGGGCGACGGTCCCGGGCGGGTTCGCCGCGATCCGGACCCTGCCGGAGGGGTTGCTCGTGGCCGTGCTGCGGCGCTTTCTGCGGAGCCGGACGGTGGCGCACAGCGGCCTCGACAACGCCTCGCCGGCCACGGAGGCGGCCGAGCTCGAGCGGGTGGCCGAGCAGATGCGAGCCTGGACGGGGGCCCAGATCTAGCGCCGCCGCCCGTCCGGGACGCGCTCCCGGCGGAATCCTGAGATGGCCGTCTCAGGGCTCTGAGCTGCGGAAACGTTCCTGGGGTCGGAGCGCGGTAAATCAGCACTGCCAGTGCCAGAACCGGGGTCGCTGTCTCCGCCGTACCGGTTGATGCAAGGCCGGCTACGAGTCAAGGGGATGGTGGTAATGGCAAAACGACGTGTGGGGGCGAACCGGGCCGCGGGACGGCGGACGCGACGCCTGGTGGCGGTCGGGATCAGTGCGGTTGTCGTGGCGGCGGGCGCGGTGGTCACGCCTCAGGCCTTTGCCGGTACGGCGTCCGGCAGCTCGGCGACCTCCAGCGGCTCCTTCTTCCAGCGGCTGCGGGAACGGTTCGCCCAGAACGACGGCCAGGCCGGTGGCGGCAACGCGGCCGGGTGCTCCGATGTGGAACTGGTCTTCGCGCGGGGCACCGGCGAACCGCAGGGGCTGGGCATCGTGGGCCGGCCACTGGCGCAGGCCCTGGGCGGTGAGCTCTCCGGTCGTACGGTGGGCTCGTTCGCCGTTGTCTATGACGCCGCCTCCAATCAGCGCAGCGCGGGGCCGGGCGCGACCAACATGACCGAGCACATCGAGCAGGTCGCGCAGAGCTGCCCGGAGACGCAGTTCGTGATCGGCGGCTATTCGCAGGGCGCCACGGTCACCGACATCGCCATCGGCATCCGGGGCGTCGGGACGCAGGGCAAGGCCATTCCGGCCGACCTGCGGTCGCGTGTGGCCGCCGTGGTCGTCTACGGCAATCCGCTGGGTATCCGCCGGCAGACGATCGCGCAGGCGGCGCCGGAGTTCGCGGGCAAGGCGATCGAGTTCTGCAACAACGGCGACCCGGTCTGCGGCGGCGGGAACAACTTCGCGGCCCACCTCGCGTACAACCGGAACGGCACCGTGGGGCGCGGGGCCGAGTTCGCGGCCGGGAAGATCGGCTGACGAAGCGCCTGGGCCTGTCTGGTGGATCACGTCGCAGCCCTCGAGATCGACCAGATAGGCCTGGGGTCGGCGCGGCCCTGGAAGGCATGCTCTACCTTGGCGGCGTGATGGCCGTCGCGACTGTGGCGTTCTGCGTGGGGGGCCTGCTCGTCGGGGGCTCCGGCATCTTCTTCCTCCTGAACCTCGGGGACCTGCGGGCGCTGCGAACCATGCGGCGGGTCGCGGTGGTTCCGGCTGCGAACCCGGGCGGTGGGCGGGTCGCGTTCGAGGGCCGCACCGAATACGGGCCGGCCGGTCGGCAGTTCGCGCCGGTGAGCGGGCAGGACAGCGCCTGGTTCCACGTGCGGCTCATCCGCGAGCCGACACGCCAGTTCGCGACCGGGGACGGGCCCGACTACGACGTGCTGCTCGACTTCTCGTCGCCGGACGGGTTCGCGCTGGCCGACCACAGTGGACGGGCGCCGGTCGATCCGGCGATCCTCGGCTACCCGTTCTTCACCGAGCCCCGCGTACACGTGGAGACCACGGTCGTACACCGCAAATCGGCTCCTCGGACCCTGCCGCCGGTGGTGCTGCGCGAGATCGTGGACGACGTGCGCAAGAACGAACGGCTCACGCTCACCGAGACCCGGGTGCCGCGTGGCGTGGCGGTGTATGCGCTCGGCCGGATGAGCGGCGGGAAGCTGACCAAAAGCCGTACGGGAGTGACTGTCTTCTCCACCGATAGCCGGGAGCGGGTCATCGCGGCGCGGCAGGCCGACATCTCGCTCGGCATCCGGCTGACGCTCGGCTCGGCCGTCACCGGATTGGTGCTCGCCGGGGCCGGAGTGGGATACCTGACAATGCTGGCTTGAGAGCGCGGGGTGACGGCGAGTGCCATCACCCCGCGTACGTCTCAGGCCTTGGTGATCTTGACGTTGTCGACGGCCGCCTCCACGAGCGACGCGGTCGACAGGTCGGCCGCCTCCACGCTCAGGCGGATCGTCTGGCCGGCGAACGAGGACAGGTTGACCGAGCCGGTCGCCCAGGCCGCGGCCCGGTTCGACGCCGCCCCGGCCTGGGTGAACACCGTGGTCGTGGTGCTGCCCGAGATCACCCGGACGCGGAAGTAGTCGGCGCTGGACGCGTTGTTCAGGTGCGCCAGATACCAGTCGAAGCTCAGCGTCAACGTGCCCGTGGGCAGCGTGATCGACGGCGAGACGATCGTCGTGGTGCCGCCGTCGACGTCGTTGGCGCCCGCACTGGATCCCGCGGTCGCCCCGGTGACCAGGTCGTACGTGCCGCCCGCGGCGTTGCCGAGCTGGGTCGCCACGCCCGAACTGGTGGCCGCCGGGTCGCCGCGCTCGAACCGGCCCGACGTGGCGGTGTCGGCCGTGCCCGCGGTCCAGCCGGTCGCCGTCTCGAAGCCGTCGGAGTAGACGGTCGTGCCGGTCGGCGGTTCCGTGGTGCCGCCGTCGGCCAGCGTCCAGACCGCGTACGCGATGGCGTCCGAGTTCCGGTCGAGCGCGGTGTCGTTGATGTTGGCCGTGGTGTCGCAGGACGCGTGGTAGCACGGGTCGAACGTCGTGGCCGTGCCACCCCACAGCTGCACCTGGGCGGCGGTCTTGCGGCCCTCGGCGCCGGTGAAGATGCCGCCGGCCGGGATGCCGTTCGCGATGAACGGACCGTAGTCGCTGCGCCCGTCGAAGTCGGTGCCGCGGGTCGGCACGCCGATCGACGTGAAGTAGTCGGCCAGCGTCTGCTCGATCTGCGCCGAACCGGCCGGGCCGGGACCCGAGCCGGTGCCGTCGGAGTTGTCACCGTCGTACAGGAAATAGCCGGGGTTGGGTGATCCGACCATGTCGAAGTTGAGATAGCCGGTGATCTCGCGCTTCTGCGCGGTCGTGAGCGAATTGACGTACGCGGTCGACCCCCGCAGCCCCAGCTCCTCCGCGCCCCACCAGCCGAAACGCAGGTGCCGGTCGGGCTGGAAGCCGGTGCGCGCGACGGCCAGGGCGACCTCGAGGTTCGCGGCCGAGCCGGAGCCGTTGTCGTTGATGCCCGGGCCGGCCGTGACGCTGTCCAGGTGCCCGCCGATCATCAGCGTGTCCGCGGTGTCGCCGCCCGGCCAGTCCGCGATCAGGTTGTAGCCGGTCGCGCCGTTGTAGGTGAACGACTGCTGGCGCGTGGTGTAGCCGGCCGCGTCGAGCAGATTCTTCACGTACGTCACCGAGGCCAGATAACCGGGCCGGCCGTGCGCGCGATTGCCACCGTTGGCCGTGGCGATGTTCTGCAATTGCGTGAGGTGCGCCTTGACGTTGGTGACGGAGATGTCGGGCGCGGCCAGGATGTTGTTCGGTGCGGCCTGGGCCGGGGCGGTGGCCAGCCCTAACGCCAGTGCGGCGACGCCGAGGACGAGGGGTGCTCGCACGAAGATCCTCCGTGGGCTCGGGAGTGTGTGCTCGCGAGCATGTCAGCGGCATCGATTCATGCACTCATCCCAATCAATACATACCAACAACGATGACGTACGGCTCGTCGACCCGGCAAACCGCACTCGGGCCGAACTCCGCCTTCGGCGGCTGCCGCGCGCGATGTGCGTGAGTAGTGCGGCCGTAGCGCGCGACCGGGATGTTCCCGGTGGTACCGCAGGGCGTGCGCCCGGACGCTAGGGTTCGTCCCGTGCAGCTGGAACTCTGGTACGTCGTCATCGCCGTAGCCCTTGCCGGCGTGGTCGTGTGGGGCTTCCGGGCGTCACAGTGGAGGACGCTGGCTGTGCTGGCCGCCCTCCTCCTAGTCGTGAGTGGGTGGCTGTTCTTCACTCTGGTGCTGGACGAGACGTACGTCGAATCCGACCTGAACAGCCGGCTGGACGACGTGGTGTTGATCGGGCTGCCGGCCCTCGCCGGAATCGCCCTCGGAGTCCTGGCGTTCCGCCGCCGCGCCTGAACGGCCTGGCTCCCCGCCGTTGCTCCGCCGCGCCTGAACGGTCTGGCTCCCCGCCGTTGCTCCGCCGCGCCTGAACGGTCTGGACCTCCGCCGTTGCGCGGCCGTGCCTAAACGGCTCGGACCTTAGCCAGTCGCCTGACCGCGTAGTCGTCGTCCCAGCAGACGGCGGCTTCCCACGCGGCCGACGCCTGTGCGGCGATGTCGTGGGCGTGGTCGTCGAGCCCGGCCGCGTTGCCCGGCAGCACGAGGTCGAGGTCGGGGACGTCGACGTGGGCCTCGTCCCAGTCGATCAGCGCCACTCGCTCGGCGGTCATGCGGATGTTGGACGGGTTGGTGGGGTTGCCGTGCACGACACACGTCGGACGCCCGGCCAACCGCGCCCACGCCGCCCGGCAGCGGGCCACGCTCTCGGGCGGCATCGCGCCGAGGTCGACCTTCGTGCCGGTCTCGGTGTGCAGCAGGTCGGCCGACGACCGCCAGCCCGGACGCTGCGGCCGGCCGCGGGTCAGCCGGTGCACTTCGCGGAGCGTGGCGGCCACACGTCTCCAGTCGGCCGGTGTCTCGGGCGGGCCACCCTCCAGATAGGTCATGACCACCAGACCACCGGCGAACAGCCGGCCGTCCGTGGTGGGGATCGGCACCGGAACGGTCAGGCCCGCGCCGTCGAGGTCGCGCATGAGCTCGGTCTCCCAAGCCAGGTCGGCGTCGCTCCTCGTGCCCAGCCGGCCGACTGCGAGGCGGCCGTCGATGCGTACGCTCCACACGTCGTTGGCCACGCCACCCGTGAGCCGTTCCACCCGGGTGACGTCGTCACCCCACTGCCCCAATGCTTCCCAGCCCATCGGTCACACACTACGGGCGGAGCACGATGCGCCCGTGGAGTTTGCGGTCGGCCAGGGCCCGGTAGGCGTCCTGCACGGCGGTGAGGGGATAGGTCGCGGCGATGGGGATGTGCAGGTCGCCGGCCGCGGCGAGGGCGGCCAGTTCGGCCAGGGCCGCGGTGCCACCGGCGTCGGTCGTCCCGAGCGCCTTGACGCCCTTCACTTTCGCCCCCTGATAGTCGACGACCGTGTCGATGCGGTCCTTGGCGACGCCGAGGTCGAGAGCGAGGTCGATGTAGTCCCCGCCGACGGCGTCGATGAACGCGTCGACCCGCGCGGCCGTGGCGCGGATCCGTTCCTGTTCACCGTCGCCGTACCGGACCGGGGTGATGCCGTGCTCCCGGAGCAGGTCGAAGTGGGCGGTGCTGGTCAGCCCGATCACCGTCGCTCCGGCGCGGACCGCGAGCTGGGCGGCGGTGAATCCGACGCCACCGGACGCGCCCGAGATGACGATGGTCTCGCCCGGCCGGGGTTCGACCGCCCGGACGGCGCCGAGGCCGGCCATGGGTGTGGTGTAGAGCGAGCCCGCCACGTCCCAGGGGAGGGCGGGCGGCTTGCGGACGAGCTGGGCGGCGGGGACGGCCACGAGCTCGGCGTGGGCGTCCCAGCTCTGGAGCCAGCCCAGAACCGCGTCACCGGCCTCCGCACCGGTGACGACCTCTCCGGCGAGGTCGCGGCCCGGCGTGTACGAACTGCCGTGCAGTGCCGGCAGCGACCCCGGGTTGAGAGCGCCGGCCTTGACCCGGACGAGGACTTCGCCCGGGCCGGGCACGGGTTCGGGTACGTCGGCGAGATAGATCCCGTCGATACCGGCGAAGCGGTCGTAGCGCACTGCTTTCATGGTGTCTCCCGTGTGCTGAGTAGCGGCATGAGGATGTCGTCGACCAGGTGCGCGGCGAAGGCGTCGTCACACGGCTCGCCCACAACCACGACGCGGTGCACGATCACCGCCGGGGCGACCTCGGCGAAGAGTGCGGCCGCCCCCGGTGCCAGTTGTTCGGCCACCTGACGGACGAGCCCGCTCGTCATGGCGGTCTCGTCGCGCCGCAGGATCCGGCGCATCTCCTGGGCGAGCCGCGGGTCGTGACGCATGCCGGCGAACAGAGCCCCGAGCAGCCCCACTTCCTGCTCGGCGATGCTGCGCGCGAGCCACGCCACCAGGGCGAAGACGTTCTCGCGGAAGTCCTCGCCGGTCGGCTGCGGCGGCTCGGCGGGCGAGCGCTGCTCAACCGCGGCAGCGACGAGCGCGGCCTTGTCGGGGTAGCGGCGGTAGATCGTGGTCTTGGCTGCACCGGAACGGCTGGCGACCGCCTCGATCGACATTTGCTCGTAGCCCACCTCGGTCAGCAGCGACAACGTCGCATCGAGAATGACCAGGTCACGTCCAGAATCTCGCGGCCTCCCAGTAACCGTCACCGACTGTTCCTCCATTTCCGCTACGCTACCGTTGCGTATCGAAAGTAGCTCCGGATTCCTCGATCCGCCAACCGGCTCATCTGACAACCGCCCCGATTGAGGTCGCGCCGCGCGCAAGCACGAGGTCGATCAGGATTTCGTGAGTACGCACCCTGATCCGCTCGACAACGCGCCGAGCGACCAGCGAGCCGATCAGCAGCGCTCCCGATGAGGGGCCACGCGCAACGACCGCTCCGCTCAGCCACCAGCGGCCAGCGCAATCGGCCAACTCAATGCCAGCATCAATCTCCAGCAACGGCGGAACGCACGTGACAAGACAGCCGGGCGCGGCCGAACGAGCTGTTGCGTCCGTCCGGCCCTGCCGTCAACCGATCTTGCTTTCTCGAGCAGGAATCAAGCGCGGCTACGGCTCGGATTCGTCGGCAGAAACTGGAGGTAGTGCTGCAGCAAGGCGATGTCGCCCGGTCGTTTACGGCTCGTGCGCGAATCCCACGCGGCCGTGACCACCCCGGAAACCGCCGCCTTGATGATCGCGTCGCGCGGCTCCATCCAATGGCTGAGCCCGAGCGCGGTCACCGCACCGACGACGAACGACTTGCCGCCGCTCTGCGCCCGCGCCAGAGCCGCGACTTCCTGATCTTCGCTTGGAGCTGGTCCGAGCCGTCGCGCAACCTCTCGCCGACGACTTCGGCGGCGGTTCCGGTCGTCAGCAGGTCCCGGCTGCGCAGGGTCGGGACCTCCAGACGGGCGGTGCGTAGATCATGTCGCCAGGCGGCGAACTCGTCGCCTGGCCGGACGGTGATCAGGTCCTTGGCGGTCAGCGTCAGATCGGTGACGCCGACATTGGCCAGCTCGGCGAGTACCGCGGCCTCGTCGGCGCGGGCGCGCGGCCAGTTGCCGGTCCATGGCAACGCCTTGCGGCCTTGCTGCAGGTAGGTCGTCCATGCGGTCGCGACCGCCGGATCCGAACTGAGCAGCTGCAGCAGATGCCGGTGATAGCGGAACGGCAGATAGAGGTCGAGTGAGCTGCCGTGATGAGCGCTCAACTCGGCCGACAGCATGATGTCGTGCGCTCCGTGTCTGACGACGCGTTCGAAGACGTCTCGCTGCTCCGCGATCCGCTCGGCCGCGGCAGTCCCTTGCAGCCCTTCTACCTCAGCGGCGAGGTCGAGGAGATCCCCGCGATCGACCACCTCTTCCACGACTCGTCCCTCTGCGGAGAGCAGCTCCGTTGTCAGGTCGGCTCCCAGCAGATTGGTGGATACGAGGACCACCGCGCCTGATTCAACGAGCGGCCGCAGATAGGAAACGAAGAGCGCGTAATTGCGAAGGCGCTCGACGACATCGCGGTGGAACGATTCGCCGGCGCTGTACGGCAAGAGGTCAGCCAGGTGGCGCCACGGCTACTCACCACTTAGCCGGGACCTCCTGAATTTGATCTTTATGCCTTTCCGCTTCGGAACGGGCCCTGTAACGCTGCCCACTGGAGAAGCATGATCGTCTTTGCGTCGGCGATGCGGCCGTCTGTGATTGCGGCCAGGGCGTCGTCGAAGTCGAACTCGGCGGCCTCGATGTCCTCGCCCTCGTCGGCCACGCCGCCGCCGGGACCCGTACGGTCGGCGGCCGTGTAGGGCGCGGCGTAGAAGTGCAGCCGCTCGGTGACCGAACCCGGGCTCATCCACACGCCGAAAACGTGCTCGAGCTCGCCGACCGTGATGCCCAGTTCCTCGGCGGTCTCACGCCGGATCGCGCTGGCCGGATCGTCGTCGTCGAGCAGGCCGGCGGCGGCCTCGACCAGCATCCCGTCGGGGTGGCCGTTGACGTAGGCGGGGTAGCGGAACTGGCGCGTGAGCAGCACCGTCCGGCGCGCGACGTCGTACAGCAGGATCGTCGCGCCGTCGCCCCGGTCGTACGTCTCGCGCTGCTCGGTGGTCCAGCGGCCGTCGCGGTGGCGGTAGTCGTAGGTCGTCCGGCGGAGGACATGCCACGCGGTCGCGAGCAGTTCGACGTCGCGGATCACCACGTCGGGGTTGCCGGTCAGGTCGCGGCCGGCCTGGTCGAGGCCGGTGCGGCCGCGGTGATCGGGGAGGTCGAGTCCGGGGGTGCCGAGGTCGGTCATGGCGCGTACGCTACTCAGCAAACGCGTAACAGTCGACAACAATGAGGAGAAACACGTAATGCTGCCCGCCGAGCGCCGCGACCTCCTGCTCGAACGGCTCCACGCCGAGGGCAAGCTCGTGGTCACCGACATCGCCTTCGAACTGGGCATCGCCGAGGACAACATCCGCCGCGACCTGCGCGAACTCGCCGCCGCGGGCCTGCTGCAGAGGGTGTACGGCGGTGCGTTGCCCCCGGCACCGGCGGCCGTCGACTACGCGACCCGCACCACGGTTTCGCCCGATTCCAAACGCCGGGTCGCCGCCGCGGCCGCCGCGCTGATCCGGCCCGGCGCCACGGTCCTGCTCGACGGCGGCACGACAGCACTGGCCGTGGTCAAGGCCCTGCCGCTCGACCTGGAGGCCACGATCGTCACCCACAGCGTCACCGTGGCGGCCGCGCTGATCGAGCACCCGACGGTCGAGGTGCTGGTGCTCGGCGGCCGCCTGTTCAAGCACTCGGCCGTCGCCTCGGGTGCGATCACGGCCGAGGCGGCCCGCACCGTGCACGCCGACCTGTTTCTGCTCGGGGTCACCGGCGTACATCCGAAAGCGGGTCTGACCACCGGAGATCCCGACGAGGCAGCCATGAAACGCACACTCGCGACCCGGGCCGCCGAGACCTATGTTCTGGCCAGCGCCGAAAAGATCAACACCGCTTCCCCGTACGTGGTGATGCCGTTGACCGAGGTGAGCGGCGTGATCACCGACGTTGCCGACGTCGGCGACCTCGATGTGACGATCATCCGGGCGACTTAGGGGATGCCCTGGATGTGCCCGCCGCGCCCGGCCGCCAGGGTGGACACATGAGCGTCCTCACCGTCGCCGTCACCGCCGCGTCCCTGTTGGTGGCACCCGCCGCGACCTTGGAACTGCCCGCGCCCACCGGCCCGTACGCGGTCGGCATGGTCAACCGGCACCTCGTCGACCGGTCCCGCGCCGACCCGTGGGTGCCCGAACGCCGGCGCGAGCTGATGGTGTCGATCTGGTACCCGGCGGTGCGCGGCGACGGCCCGGCCAGCCAGTACGTGACACCGGCGGAGTCCGCGCTCATCCTGGAACGGCAGAACGTCACCGGCGTGCCACCCGCGATCCTGAGCACCACCGTCACCCACTCGCGCCCCGGTGCGGTGCCGCTGCCGCAGCAGAACCGTCGCCCGCTGGTCGTGCTCTCGCCCGGTTTCACGCTGCCGCGCTCGTCGCTGACCGGCCTCGCCGAAGACCTGGCCAGCCGCGGCTACGTGGTCGCGGGCATCGACCACACCTACGAGTCGGCCGCGGTCACGTTCCCCGACGGCCGGATCGCCGAGTGCCTGATGTGCGGCCGCGCCGACGGTCCGAAGATCACCTCTTCCCGCGTACGGGACGTGCGGTTCGTCCTCGACGCCCTGCGCGGAGGTTACGACCCGAAACGGATCGCCGTTGTCGGCCACTCGCTGGGCGGTTCGGCGGCGTCGGCCGCGATGGTCGCCGACCGCCGCATCGACGTCGGCGTCAACCTCGACGGCACGATCCAGATCCCGCTTCCGGCCCGCGGCCTGGACCGCCCGTTCGTCCTGATCGGCAACGAGGAGCACGGCGTGCCCGGCGACGACACCACGTGGACCGGCGCCTGGCCAAGGCTGACCGGCTGGAAGCGCTGGCTGTCGGTCACCGGCACCACCCACTTGTCGTTCACCGACTTCGCCCCGCTGGGCGACCAGGCCGGCCTCCCCATCCAGCCCCTGGACGGCGCCCGCAGCATGCAGATCACCCGCACGTACGTCGCCGCCACGCTCGACAAGCACCTGCGAGCCGCGCCCGGACCGTTGCCGCGCTGTCCCGAGGTGGTCTTCCGGAACCCGTCCTACCGTTGACCTCATGAAGCAGTTCCGCCGAGACGCCGGTCCGGGCCAGTCCGCGTACGGTCTCGAGGTCCTGGCGGCCGAGGTGGCCCGCTTGGCCGCACTGATCGGAGTCACCCAGCCCGACGTGCTCACTTTCGAGCCCAACAATGACGGCCGCCCCTGGCTTTTGGTCGACGCCGACGGTGTCTACCACTGGGTGGTCGCCGACGAGGATCGCCCGACCACTGCGCGCGACGACGTCCTGTACTGGTCGTTCGCCGCCGCGGTGGCCGCGACCACGCCGAACGGGGCCGACCAGATCGACCTGTTGCGTGGGCTCGACCCGCGCTGGGCCGAGCGCCGAGCCCGCGAGTTGTCCGGCGAAGACTCGAGCTGAGACCGCGCGAGCCCGCCGCCGACGCCGCACCAAGGTCAACGTCAACAACAGGGGCCCGCCCTACCGGGGGACCCCCGCCCTCGGCCATTTTATCGAGTGGGGGCGATCTTCGAGACGCCGGAAGACGCCCCCTGTGGACAGGCCGGAATTGTGGATAACCTCAGCCGAGGCCTCGGTCGCGGGCCAGGCGCTCCACGGCGTCCTTCGCCTCGGCCAGGCCGGCGCCCGTGCGCTCGCGGTAGACCTTGATCGCCTGGATCTTCTCGCCCCGCATCAGGTGGGCCAGCACCTGCGCGTCCTCGGCCGGCGACGGCTCCTCGATGCCCAGATGGGCCATGACGGCGTCCAGCTTGCGCTCGATCGCCGCCAGGCGGGCCGCCTTCTGGCCGGTGCGCTGGGCCCGGTTCGAGGCCACAACCAGGCTGAAGCCGACGACGGCGATGACGATGGCGACCACGTACCCGAAATCCATACGTTCATCGAATCAGCTCGTCCACGCAGGAGCGCAACAGGCGGCGCATCTGGTTCTGCTCGTCGGGCGACATGCCGCTGAGCATGGTTTCCTCCACGGCCCGGACGGCGCTGCTCGCCGAGGCCAGCTGGCGACGACCGGCCTCGGTCAGCGTGGTCGGCAGCACCCGCCCGGACGGGGCGCGTTCGGGGCGCGTGACCAGGCCGTCGCGTTCCAGGGCCTGCAGCAGCACGTTCATCGACTGGCGGGTCACGAACGTGCCCCGGGCCAGCTCGGAGTTGGACAGGCCGGGCCGCTGGGACAGCAGCTCCAGGCACGAGTAGTGCGTGATCGTCATGCCGAGTGGCCGCAGCACCGCCTCCATCGCGTTGTGCAGCGCGCTCGACGCCATCTTCAGCAGGTAGCCCACCGATGTGTCCAGCTCCACTTGACCCATGTCAGTATCCTGACATACTCTTGGGCATGTCAGTCAACTGACATCGACTACGAGGAGCAGAAATGCCGGTCATCGGTCCCGACTTCGTCTCCCTTCAGGTGCGCGACATCGAGCGTTCCGCCGCCTTCTACGAGCAGCACCTGGGCCTGCAGCGCCGCCCGGGCCCGCCGCATGCGGTCGTCTTCGACACCAAACCCATCGCTTTCGCCGTACGGGACCTGGTCGCCGGCCCGATCGAGCAGCCCGGCCGCGGCATGGCCCTCTGGCTGCACGCCCCCGACGCCCAGCAGATCCACGACGACCTGGTCGCGGCGGGTGTGACGATCGTTTCCGCGCCGGTCGACGGGCCGTTCGGGCGTACGTTCACGTTCGCCGACCCCGACGGATACGAGGTGACGCTGCATGACCGCGCCTGAGCGGTTCTGGGTCAGCACGGCCAGCCTCGACCACGTCGAAGGGGCCGTCGCGGGCGGGTTCACGCAGGCCGACCACGGCGCGAACACCCGTCTGCGGCGGCTGCGGCCCGGTGATCACATCGTCTTCTATTCACCTCGCACGACCATGACAACCGGCGATCCCGTACGGCGTTTCACCGCGCTCGCCGTGGTCACCGGCACCGAGCCCTACCAGGCCGAGACCGGGCACTGGCGCCTCGCCTGCGAGTTCGAGCCGGTGACCGCGGTCGACGTCAAGCCGCTGGCCGGCGAGCTCTCGTTCATCCCGGACGCCGCGCACTGGGGCTACCCGTTCCGCCGGGGCCTGTTCGGAATTCCGGAAGCCGACTTCGCGACGATCGCCGCCCGTATGCGCCAGGGTTGACCTCAACATTGGTTGAAGTTGCAGCATCACCGGATGAGTTTCTCCGAGAGCGAGCTCGCCTACCTGGCCGGTCAGCCGCTGGGCCGGCTGGCCACCCTGCGCACCGACGGCACCCTGCAGAACAGCCCGGTCGGTTTCCGTCACAACCCGCGCACCGGCACCATCGACATCGCCGGGCACCACATGGCCGACAGTCACAAGTTCCGCAACGTCGCCGCCACGGCCCAGGTCGCCTTTGTCGTCGACGACGTCCCGTCGACCAACCCGTGGCGGGTGCGCTGCATCGAGATTCGCGGCACCGCCGAGGCGCTCGAGACCCCGGCCGATTCCGCGTACGGGTCCGGCGCGCCGATCATCCGGATTCATCCGCGCCGGATCCTCAGCTTCGGTCTCGATCAGCCCGACATCGACGCCCACGCGCTGACCGTCGACGCTCGCAACGTCTGAAGCGGACATACCAGACATTGAACCGGGTAGTCTTCGTCGGGGCGGGCCCGGCGAAGGAGGGGCCGGCCTGGGACGTCACTCAGCGTTGAGAAAGGACGGTGTCGGCTCGATGAAGGTCGGCATTCCCAGCGAGGTCAAGAACAACGAATTCCGGGTCGCCATCACCCCGGCCGGCGTGTACGAGTTCCGCCGGGCCGGGCACGAGGTGCTGGTTCAGGCGGGTGCCGGCGCCGGGTCGTCGATCACCGACGGAGACTACGTGGCCGCCGGTGCGACGATCCTGCCCACGGCCGGCGACGTGTGGGGCGCGGCCGAGCTCATCCTCAAGGTCAAGGAACCGATCGCCGAGGAGTACCCGCGTATGCGGCCCGGCCAGGTGCTCTTCACCTATCTGCACCTGGCCGCGTCCAAGGAGTGCACCGACGCGCTCCTCGACCGCAAGGTCACCGGCATCGCGTACGAGACGGTCGAACTTCCCGACCGCTCGCTTCCCCTGCTGGCCCCGATGAGCGAGGTCGCCGGCCGCCTCGCCCCGCAGGTGGGGGCCTATCACATGATGCGCTCGGGCGGCGGGCGCGGCGTTCTGATGGGTGGCGTCCCGGGTGTGTACGCGGCCAAGGTCGTGGTCATCGGCGCCGGCGTCTCCGGCATGAACGCGGCCGCGATCGCGCTCGGCATGCAGGCCGAGATCCTCGTGCTCGACCGCAACATCGCCCGGTTGCGCGCCGCCGACGCCGACTACCGGGGCCACCTGCAGACTGTGGCCTCCAACGCGTACGAGATCGAGAAGGCGGTGCTCGACGCCGACCTGGTCATCGGGGCCGTGCTGGTGCCCGGGGCGAAGGCGCCCAACCTGGTGCCCAACGAGCTGGTGGCGCGGATGAAGCCGGGCAGCGTGCTGGTCGACATCTCGATCGACCAGGGCGGCTGCTTCGAGGACTCGCGGCCCACCACCCACGCCGACCCCGTCTACAAGGTGCACGAATCGCTGTTCTACTGCGTCGCCAACATGCCGGGCGCGGTGCCGCACACGAGCACCTACGCGCTGACCAACGTCACCCTGCCGTACGCTCTCGAACTGGCCAACCTCGGCTGGCGCGACGCCCTGAAGGCCGACCACGCGCTCGGCCTCGGATTGAACACCCACGACGGGCACGTCACGTACGGGCCGGTCGCGGAGGCCCACGGCATGCAGGCCCTCGACCTGGCAGAGGTGCTCCACTGACGGTGCAACGCGTGATCGACTCCTACCTCGACCATCTCACCGTCGAGCGTGGGCTGTCGCGCAACACCCTCGCGTCGTACCGGCGCGACCTCGAACGTTATGCGCAGGCGCTCGCCGCGGACGGGATCGACGATCTCGCCGCGGTGGGCTCCGGCCGGATCACCGGGCATCTGGCCACCATGCGCGCCGACGGCCTGTCCACGTCGACGGCGGCCCGTGCGATCAGCGCCGTACGGGGTCTGCACAAGTTCGCGGCGCGCGAGGGGCTGGTCGGCACGGATGTCGCCGCCGAGGTCCGCCCGCCGGCGCCGGCCAAGCGCCTGCCCAAGGCGCTCGACGTCGACCAGGTCACCCGGCTGCTCGACGTGCCCGACGACACGCCGCTCGGCCTGCGTGACAAGGCGCTGCTGGAATTCCTCTACGGCACCGGCGCCCGCATCTCCGAAGCGGTCGGGGCGGCGATCGACGACCTCGACCTCGACGACGAGCCGGCCGCCGTCCTGCACGGCAAGGGCGGCCGCACCCGTCTGGTGCCGGTGGGCGGGTTCGCCAAGGCCGCCTTGGAGGCTTATCTCGTACGGGGGAGACCCGGTCTTGCCTCGAACGGAACCGGAACGCCGGCCATCTTCCTGAACGCGCGCGGCGGACGACTGTCGAGACAGAGCGCGTGGACGATCCTGCACCGCGCCGCCGAAGCGGCCGGCCTCCCGGTCGAGGGACCGCACGCCGTGAGCCCGCACACTCTGCGGCACTCCTACGCCACCCACCTGCTCGACGGCGGCGCCGACGTCCGGGTCGTCCAGGAGCTGCTGGGGCACGCCTCGGTGACCACCACGCAGGTATACACGCTGGTCACGGTGGACCGACTTCGCGAGGTGTACGCGACCGCACACCCCCGCGCTCGTTAGAGACTGCGCACCCATAGATAGCGACACGCCGACAGCTCACCCGAGAACGACGGCGGTCGTGGCGTAGAGTCGGGCATCGGCTCCGGCTGTTCAAGTCGGAAGGGGGCGAGGGTCATGGCGGGCAACGGCGATCGGGCGGAGGCCTGGACCTCTGCGCTCCGGGAGCAGCAGGGATCCATGGACCTGGGCGCTGACCTGGGCCCGGCCGACCCCACGGCGTACACGATGCGCCGTCCCATCCCCGAACCGATGCCGACCGACCGGCACGGTCCGGCACGCATCATCGCCCTCGCCAACCAGAAGGGCGGCGTCGGCAAGACCACCACGACGATCAACCTCGGTGCCGCGCTCGCCGAATACGGCCGCAAGGTGCTGCTGGTCGACTTCGACCCGCAGGGCGCCTGCTCGGTCGGTCTGGGCGTCAACCCGCACAACCTCGACCTGAGCATCTACAACCTGCTCATGCAGGACGACGTCACCGCCGAAGACGTCATCATCAAGACCGACGTGGCCGGCCTGCACCTGCTGCCCGCCAACATCGACCTGTCGGCGGCCGAGATCCAGCTGGTCAACGAGGTCGCCCGCGAGATGGCGCTGGCCCGCGTGCTGCGCTCGGTCCGCAAGGAATACGACTTCATCCTGATCGACTGCCAGCCCTCGCTGGGCCTGCTGGCGATCAACGCGCTCACCATCGCGCACGGCGTGCTCATCCCGCTCGAGTGCGAGTTCTTCTCGCTGCGCGGTGTCGCCCTGCTGCTCGACACGATCGACAAGGTGCGCGAGCGGCTCAACTTCGACCTCGAGCTCGAGGGCATCCTCGCCACCATGTACGACTCGCGCACCACCCACTGCCGCCAGGTGCTGCAGCGCGTGGTCGAGGCGTTCGGCGACAAGGTCTACCAGACCGTCATCACCAAGACCGTCAAGTTCCCCGAGTCCACCGTGGCCGGCGCGCCGATCCTGACGCTCGACCCGGCCTCCTCGGGCGCCCGCAACTACCGCCAGCTCGCCCGCGAGGTCATCGCCGCCAAGGCCGAGCGCGGCTGACCGTCCTGTGCTCTTCGCTCTCGGTGAGCCGGTGGCGTTCGTCGCGCTGGTCGTCTCGTTCCTGCTCGCGATCGTGTTGCGTGCCGTCGCCATCCGCCTGACCGCCCGCACCCTGGGCCTGGCCGACCGACGCGACTCGATCGCACCCCAGCTGCGCGAAGACATCGACCCGTTCGGCGGCGTCGCGGCCGCGATCGGCGGCATGGGCTGGGGCAAGATGCTCTCGGTGGACGACGTGCCTCGCTACCAGGGCCGCGGCAAGGCCATCGCGGTGTTCGCGGCCGGGCCGGTCGTCTGCATCCTGGCCTCGCAACTGCTCCTGCTGACGTACGCCCTGACGTTCCCCGACAATCCCCTGTCGTTTATCGGACCGGCCGACGTCCTGCTCGGCATCGGGCTTCCGATCCCGCACCAGGTGCTGCTGTCGCTGGCCGTGGGGCTGCTCTGCTTCGGCATCCTGGCCCTGATCCCGATCCCGCCGCTCGACGGCTTCGGCATCCTCTACAACGCCGTGAGCAAGCCTGGCCAGGGACTTCAGTGGATGCGACTGTGGTTCGAGGACAAGAACATCGGCGTCCTCGTCCTTCTTGTCCTGTGCATCTTCCCCTTCGGAATGCCGTTCCTGCTGCAGATCCTCAACGCACTAGGGCTGGTGTTCGTCAGGGTGTGGGGGTAACCCCCGGATTCGTGCCTCAGGGGGAAACCTGGAGGCGATCTGTAGCGCGGAGGGCGCACTCTGTAGCCATCAGTTCATTCGCTTCGTTCGTTCCGCCACCGGAGATGATCGAGATGCGCAGCCAGTTGCTCGCCGCCCGCGCCGCCGCCCTGTTCGCCAGCGACCTGCCGGCCGGATCCCGGCCCAGCGCCGAGGTCGTGGAAACCGCCATCACCCGGGCCGTCCGCTACAACGGCGGAACCCGTGGTTGTGTGGCCGCTCTCGCCGCCGCCTACGGCGACTACCCCGAGACCGCATGCGCCCGGATGCGCTGGGCGAGAAGCGTTGTCAAGACCACCTATGAACGTTCCGACACGGCCGAGATGGCGTTGGCCGCTTGACGGTCGGGGCCACGCCCGATGGCGCGGCCCCTTTCACGTCAACGGGGGCTGATCACGACGACCGGGAACTTGCGGTCGGTCTTGGTCTCGTAGTCGGCGGCGTCCGGCCAGTAGGCCCGCCACACGCCGTACAGACGCTCCCAGTTCTCGTCGCCCGGGCGGACCACTTTCTGGTCGGCCTTCAGCGTCTCGGAGCCGAGCTCGATGGTGACGGGGCCGTCGAGGGCCTCCAGGTTCGGGATCCACTGCGGGTCCTGCGGCGCGCCTCCCGCGCTGCCACACAGGATGTAGGTGTCGCCGTCCGGCGCCGCGACCAGCGGATTGATGGTCACCTTGCCGGTCTTGCGGCCGGGCGTGTGCAGCAGGAGGGTCTTCTTGCCCTCCCAGTGCCCGCCGAGCACGCCGTCGTTGGCGCGGAAGTTCTCGATGACTGTGTCATTGAACGAAGCCATTGCCCAAGATTAGTTGACAGCGAAAATTCTTACATGGACTGTGATCATTTTCGCCTGTGACAGGATCTCGGCATGGCGGATCCCGGCTCCGGCCCCGGCAAGGTCGACTTCAAGAAGACGATCCCGGCGTACCGCGCCCGCCGCGGCTTCGACCTGATCGACGTGCCCGACCTGCAATACCTCATGGTCGACGGGCACGGCGACCCCAACACCGGCGTGTTCACCGAGGCCGTCGAGGCGCTCTACCCGGTGGCGTACAAGCTGAAGTTCGCCAGCAAGAAGACCCTGGGCCGCGACTACGTGGTGATGCCGCTCGAGGGTCTGTGGTGGGCCGACGACATGGACTCCTTCACCGCCGCCCGCGACAAGTCACAGTGGCACTGGACGCTCATGATCATGGTCCCGGAGTGGATCGGCGCCGAGATGGTCGCTTCGGTCGCCACGCCCGGCGTCCGGCTGGAGACGCTGTCCGAGGGGCGGTGCGTGCAGACGTTGCACGTCGGCTCCTACGACGACGAGGCCGGGGTGCTCGACGAGATGCACAGGTCGTTCATTCCCTCGTACGGGCTCCGGATGACCGGCAAGCACCACGAGATCTACCTGAGTGATCGTCGCAAGACCGAACCCGCCAAGCTCCGTACGATCCTCAGGCAGCCCGTCCTCCCGTGACCGCTCCTCTCGGCTGCCCTATTTGTACTTGTTTGGTGGCAGTCACCGTCTCGCCGGTTATGCGTTGATCATCTGGAGCGATGGGAGTGACCTGTGAGGCGGGAGCAGGTTGTCGGAGCCGTGGTCTACGGTCAGTTCGTGCCTGAAGAGTCGACCCACCCGTCCGCGCCCGACGCGCCGCCGGTCCCCGAGGCGTCACCGCCCGCGGGCGAGGGCGCGCCGGTCAACGGTGACGGCGTTGTGCTCGACGCCGGGGGCAATCCGGTCAAGGGCGACGGCGTTGTGCTCGATGCTGAGGGCAATCCGGTCGACGAGAGCAAATTCCTCGTACGGCTCGACAACTTCACCGGCCCGTTCGACCTGCTGCTGCAGCTCATCGGCAAGCACAAGCTCGACGTCACCGAGGTCGCGCTGCACCAGGTCACCGACGACTTCATCGCGTACATCCGCGCCATGGGGGACGACTGGGATCTCGGTGAGGCCAGCGAGTTCCTGCTGGTCGCGGCCACCCTGCTCGACCTGAAAGCGGCCCGGCTGCTGCCCGCCGCCGACGTCGAGGACGAGGAAGACCTCGCCCTGCTCGAGGCCCGCGACCTGCTGTTCGCCCGGCTCCTGCAATACAAGGCGTACAAAGAGGCCGCGGCCCACATCATGGAGCTCGAGGCCACCGGCCTGCGGCGCTGGCCGCGCATGGTGGCGATGGAGCCGCGCTACGCCGAGGCGCTGCCCGACCTCGTCCTCGGAATCGGCCCCGAGCGCCTGTTCAAGCTGGCCCTCAAACAATTCGCGCCGAAGCCCGGCCCGCCCCAGGTGTCGATCGCCCACATCCACCAGGTGCGGGTGAGCGTCCGCGAACACGCGGCCCTGCTGCGTGACCGCCTGCGCCGCGCCGGGCAGGCCACGTTCAGCCTGCTGGTCGCCGACTGCGACAACACGCTCGAGGTGGTGGCCCGCTTCCTGGCGTTGCTGGAGCTCTACCGCGAGGGCCTGATCGACTTCGAGCAGCCGGTGTCCCTGGAAGAGATGACGGTCCGCTGGATCGGCGGTGACAGTCCCGATGCCGAGCTCGACATCGACGACTACGAGGGCAGCCAGCCCGAGCCCGACACCGCCGCGATGGAGCCCGACGAGGCCTTGGAAGCAGCCCAGGCCGGTTCCGAGGCCGACCCGGACGACGACGATTCCGAGGCCGGCCCGAACGGTGGTGGCGTTGACTTGGGCGGCGATGGGTCTGGGGCCGGCCCGAATGGTGGCCGCTTTGACCTCGACGACGACCTGGACGACGACGAGTTCGATGCCGAGCTGGATCTCATCGACGTCGGCGACAACGCCGGCTTGCCGGAAGACTTTGATCGTCTCGGCCGGTCGACCGAGTCCGGCCTGAGTGACGGCTCCGTTCTCACCACCGATGATCGAGATGCCGTGCGGCACGCCGGCGAGCTGAATGACGACGTCGAGTCGGCCGACAGCCTGGCCGGGACAGATGGCCGTGACGGTGCCGATGGCGGCCCGCGGGCTGTTCTCGACCGCGACGACGGCGGGCACGGGGCTGAAGTGGGCAGCGGCGACGGCGGGCACGGGGCTGAAGTGGGCAGCGGCGACGGCGGGCCCGGTTTGCCGGTGGGCCGGGGTGAGGGTGCCGGGGCGTCGGAAACGGGTATGTCGGGGGATCGGGAGTCTTCGGCCCGAGTTGACGGGCGTGATGATCTTGGTGGGGCGGACGAGGACGCGGAGGAACGATCGTGAGCAGCGACGAGCGGCAGGACTCACTTGCGGCGCAGGCGGCCGCCTGGGTGCCGCCGTGGGAACGCGCCCCGCGGCCTCCCGATCGGGACTTCCAGGCGAAGGCCGAGTCCGAGGCGCGCGCTGAGCAGGGGAGCGACGACGCGGCCGGGGATCGTGTTCCGGGAGACGCCAGGCCTGCGGTGGGCGCGCCGGACGACGATGACTCGATCGATGAGGCCGGCCTCTCCGCAGACGACGACGATTTTGATCCCGCGTTCGAGGGGGCCGATCCGCCTGCTCAGTCGTCCGAGGCTGACGAGCCCGCCGCGCGCGACGAGCCTGCGGGTGGCGACTCGGCGGAGGAACCTGCGCTCAGTGAGCCGGGGGACGAGACGGCCGGCGTCGATGTGGCCGTGGATGAGCCGGAGCGGGAAGCCGTCGATGTTGCTCCGGGGCCTGAGCTGGTGCTTCCGGAGCCGATCGAGGAAGCTGCGGACGCCGCCGATGCCAGGGAGCCGGGGGCGCCGGTCGATGCGCCCCTGCCGCCGGACGGGGATGACGCGGGGGACGTGTTCGACGCGGCCGCCGATGACGATATGAGCGATGACGGTGAGATTGATCTGCCGTTCGCTGACGAGGTTCCGGCGTCCGACCGGGACGACGATGAGGACGACCTCGAGGACGAGGCTGCGGCTGAGCTTGGGCGCGAGGACGACGACGACCTCGACGGTGAGGGCGGCGCTGCGGCTGCTGCGGCCAAGGACGGGGACGACTTCGCGGGCGGGGAAACCGCAGGTGCGAGCGGGACAGGCGCGGACCGCGGCGTAGACGAGGCTGCGGCTGCGCTCGGTCGCGAGGGCGACGATGCTGCGCTTGAGGCCGGGGGGGCGGTGGCTGCGGGCGGGGCTGGTGCGGACGGCGCTGAGCCCGAGAGCGGCAAGGGCGCGGAGCCCGAGAGCGGCAAGAAGGCGTCCGGGGCTGGGCGCAAGGGCGGCAAGAAGGCTGGGGAAGCCGGCGGCGGCTCGGCGCGCGCGGGGAATGTGGCGGTTCCGGGGCAGGTACGCCGTGGGGGCGGGGCTCTGGGGGCGGACGATGAGGCGGACGCGCGTACGGGGGAACTGGAATCTGATCTTCCGGGTTTGACCGAGGACTCGGAGCTGGCGGGGGCTCTCGAGGCGATCATGCTGGTCGTGGATGAGCCGGTGGCCGAGTTGCAGCTGGCGCAGATTCTGGAGCAGCCGACCGAGCGCATCGCGTTGATGTTGGACAACCTGTCGGCGCGGTACACGGCGGCGGGGCACGGGTTCGATCTTCGGCGGGTGGCCGGTGGCTGGCGTCTCTACACACGGCCGGAATATGCGGCGTACGTGGAAAGGTTTGTTCTCGACGGGCAGTCTGTGCGGCTGACCCAGGCGGCGCTGGAGACACTGGCTGTGGTCGCTTACAAGCAGCCGGTGACGCGGTCGCGCATCAGTGCCATCCGCGGTGTGAACTGCGACGGTGTCATGCGTACGCTTGCTACCCGCGGCCTGATCGAGGAATGCGGCACCGAGAGCGAAACCGGGGCACACCTGTATCGCACGACGGGGCTGTTCCTCGAGAAGCTCGGCCTCAACTCGGTCGATCAGCTGCCGCCGCTCGCCCCTTTCCTGCCCGACGATGTGGAAGAAGTGCTCGATGCCACAGGCTGACACCGCCGAACGCCTCCAGAAAGTCCTGGCGGCGGCCGGTGTTGGATCCCGGCGCGCCTGCGAAGACCTGATCTTCAAGCGGCGCGTCACGGTCAACGGCAAGGTCGCCAAGCTCGGCGACAAGGTCGACCCCACCACCGCGGAGATCCTCGTCGACGGGCAGCGGGTGATCGCCAACACCAAGCTCGTCTACCTCGCGCTGAACAAGCCCCGCGGCGTCGTCTCCTCGCTCGACGACGAGAAGGGCCGCACCGAGCTCGCCGACTTCGTGGGCCAGTTCGACGTGCGGCTGCACCACGTGGGCCGGCTCGACGCCGACTCCGAGGGCCTGCTGCTGATCACCAACGACGGCGAGCTGACCAACAAGCTCACCCACCCGCGGTACGAGATCCAGAAGACGTACATGGCCGAGGTCATCAACGGCCCGCTGCCCCGCAACGTCGGCCGCCAGCTGCTGGCCGGCGTCGAGCTCGAGGACGGACCGGCCAAGGCCGACTCGTTCAAGCTGCTGGGCGCGCTCGGCAAGACCGCGCAGGTCGAGATCGTGCTGCACGAGGGCCGCAAGCACATCGTGCGCCGGATGATGGAGGAGGTCGGTCACCCGGTGACGCGCCTGATCCGCACGGCGGTCGGCCCGGTGCGCCTCGGTGACCTGCGGCCGGGCGGTTTCCGCCACCTGTCCAGCGCGGAGGTCGCGGCCCTGTACAAGACGGCCGGCGACTAGTTTTCGTTTGCACTCAGGCCCCGGTTGCTCGCTGCGACCGGGGCCTGAGCGCGTTCAGGGGATCGTGACGACCAGTTTGCCGACGGTGTGGTGGTGGGCGAAGTCGGTCAGGGCCTGCACGGCGTTCGCGAACGGGTAGGTCGCGGCGATCGTCGGGCGGAGCGCGGCCACCTCGGCCATGCCACCGAAGCGGCCGTCCAGGTCGAGGACCAGCTCGAAACGGATGTCGTCCCGGTCGATCATCCCGGGGCGCGGCGGCGGGAACGTGATCGTGAAGAGGCGGCCGCCGGGGCGGAGCGCGGTCGCGGCCCGCTGGAGGCGGTCGGTGGGCAGAACCAGGTTGAGCACCACATCGACGTCGGCGGGGTAGTCGTCCTCGTAGTCGACGACCGTCTCGGCGCCCAGACCGTGGAGCAGGTCCTGATCGCCGGGACGGCCGGTGGCGATCACGTTCGTGTGCGTGAGCAGGGGCAGAACGGTGGTTCCGACCCCGCCCGTGGCGCCGATGACCAGAACTGTTTCGCCCGGTTGGGGCTGTGCGGTGGCGATCAGGGCGCGGGCGGTGAGTCCGGCCGTGGGCAGGGCCGCGGCGTCGATCGGGCTCAGTTCCGGCGGGCGGCGCGTGATGAACGGGGTGCCCGCTTCGAAGACGGCGTACTCGGCGAGCGCGCCCGTGGTCATCGACGGGTTGGCGCCGGCCATCGCCTTGAGCGCCCTCGGGACAGCATGCCCGAAGATCTGATCACCGACCTCGTACGGGGAATCGCTCTGTTTTGTCACGGTGCCCACGAAATCGTTGCCGGGGACGTGCGGGAACGTCAGCGGGGTCTGGGCGCGGTAGGCGCCGCTCGGGATCACGATGTCACCCGGGTTGATCGAGACGGCGTCGATGCGGACCTGGATCTGCCCGGGGCCGGGCTCGGGGACGGGTATCTCGGCGATGGTGAAGCTCTCGGGTGGGCCGTAGTCGTTGGCGATGACTGCCTTCACCGGATTCCTCTTTCGTCTGTCGTCGCGTTAAGCGGACCGCTTGGTCACGTTAGGGCTGAACGGACCGGCCGGTCAACTTGTTAGGCTTCGCAGCGTGACTCCCGACCGCCCGCTGCGTGCCGACGCCGCCCGCAACCGGGCGGCGCTGCTCGACGCGGCGGCCGCGGAATTCGCCGAACAGGGCCTGGAAGCGTCGGTGGCCGACATCGCCCGTCGGGCCGGCATCGGCAAGGGCACGGTGTTCCGGCATTTCCCGACCAAGGACGACCTGCTGGCCGCCGTGGTGCTCGACCGGATCGACGGTCTGGCTTCGCTCGCTCGCACGCTCATCCCGGCCGCGGACGCGGGGGCGGCGTTGCTGGAGTTCATGGGTGCCGCCGCGGGTCGTCAGCGCCAGCTCGACCTGTCGTTCCTGCGCGAGGCCGGCGGCGTCAACGAGCGCCTGGACGGGGCTCGCTCGGAGTTGTTCGAGGCGATCATCGCCCTGGTCGAACGGGCCAAGTCGGCGGGCGCGATCCGCCCCGACGTCACCGGGATGGACGTGATTTTGCTGATGTGCGCCCCGAACCACGTGGTCAGCTTCGTCCCCGGCGCCCCGCCCGAGTTGTGGCGGCGCTACCTGGCGATCATTTTCGACGGTTTGCGCCCGGCCGGCGCGAACCCGCTGCCTCACCCCTCCCCGGGCTGAGAGACCGACGCGGTCACCGGCATCCCCTGCCGCAGGGTGGCCGCCACCAGGCAGCCGCGCTCGGCGACCTCGACGAGGTGGGCGAGATCGGCGGGCGGGCACGAGTCGCAGGCCACCTCGATGCGGATCGCGGCGAACCGCCGGGGGTTCGCCGCGAATTCGCCGGTGACCCGGCAGGTCGCGTCCTTCACCGTGACCGACCGGGCTCCGGCGGCGGCGTAGAGCGTGCTCATGAAGCAGCCGCCGACCGCGGCGAGCAGTGTCTCCCCGCCCATCGGGCCGGCGTCCGAGCCGCCGTTCTCCGACGGGCGGTCCATCACGATCGTGTACTGCCGGATGGTCGCGGTCGTCGCCGTACGGCCGTTCTGGTCAAGGGCCACCGTCATCTGATCCATGCCAGCATGATCGCCGTCGATGTGTCCTCCCGTCGACTCCGGCCGAGCGATCTCCGCACCCACTGCGCATCCGGGGAGTGGCTTCGGATCACGACGGGACGCCAGGATCGACGGATCCATAGGATGATTCTCCTTGTCGTGTAAGGAGGTGCGACGATGAAGATCCACAATGTAAGGACGTCGTACCCCTCCGGCAACGCCAACGGAGGCTGGATTGCATCGTCCTCGGGTCCTCGTCATCGGCGCCGGGCTGGCCGGCACCGCCACCGCCATCCGGCTGCTCCAGTTCGCGCGCAAGCCACTGGAGATCGTCTTGCTTGAGCGTCGCCATGACTACCGGTACGCGGGTGTCGCGTACCACCGCGACGGCAACCCCTGGGACCACGTCTTCAACATCCAGGCCGGTCGGATGTCGGCGTTCCGCGAGGACGTCAACGACTTCGTCCGCTGGGCCAACCACGAGGCCGACCGCAGCGCCTGGACCCCGCAGTGGAAGGACTTCACGTTCGTCGAGCACGGGCCCGCGCCCCGGCGGATCTACCACGACTACCTGACCGACCGGGTCGCCCAGGCCCGCGCCGAGGCCTACCCGGGTGTCGAACTGACCGAGATGGACGGCGAGGCGGTCGCCCTCGGGATCGAAACCGGCCATGTCGCGGTGTCGGTCCAGCGGCAGAACACGGAGACGCTGACGGCCGATCACGTCATCCTGGCGACCGGCATGGAACTCAAGCAGCCCGCCTTCGCCACCGGCGTGCTCGACCACGACGCGTTCATCCGCTACCCGTATTCGACCGACGGCGTCCGGCGCCTCACCGCCACACCACCCGGCGCCAGTGTGGTGATCGTGGGGACGGTTCTCAGCGCGTACGACTCGGTCGCTCTTCTCCTTCGGCAGGGGCACACCGGTCCGATCCACCTCGTCTCCAAATCGGGCACGACGCCGCGCACCTATCCGGAGGACCACGAACACGGCGTCATCCAGCTCCCGGCGCCCACATCGCTTTTTGCTCCGTACGGGGGCCGGGCCGAGTTCCTGACCCGCGTGCGAACCGAGTGGGAGGCCGCCTGCGCCGCCGTCACCGCCGACCACCCCGGCATGGACCGGCGGATCGTCACCGAGCGTGTGGCCAAGGCCTGGGAGCCGTACCTGCCGCGGGTCATCGAGCGGATCCCCACCGACGACCTGCACGCGCTGCTCCGCGACTTCAGCACCCCGATCGCCTCGCTGCGGGTCGGCGCGGTGTCCTACACGACGTCCGTCGTCGAGGAGGCCATGGGCGCCGGTCGGGGCCAGGTCGAACTGGTCGTCGGCACGGTCGACCGGGTCGAGCCGGGCGACTCCGGCCGGTTGCGGGTGCGGGTGGCGGCACCGGACGGCGCCCGCGAGATTCCGGCCGATCTCGTGGTGTGCAACTTCGCCCGCGAGTTCGACTACACCAACGTCGGTTCCGCCCTGTGGATGAACCTGCTGGCGAACAACCTCGTCACCCCGCATCAGCGCACCAGCCGCGGCATCGAGATCAACCAGCGGGGCACGCCGTTGCGGCCCGACGGCGAGCCGGTCGAGAGGCTGTCCGCGATCGGTGTCATGCGCGAGGGTGACGAGATCGTCCGCAACGGCCGTACGGGCGCTTTCGCCTTCAATCTCGCCGCGATCAAGAACCATTCCATCGTGGTCGCGGCGCACGTCGTCGAAAGGCTGGAGCACGACGACACCCACGGTGACCTGTTCGATGAGGCCGTCGCTCTGGAGGTCAAGCGGATGGCCGCGCGGTCCCGGAGCGAACGGGAGCAGTACGACGTGCAGCTGGCGAACCACCCGGGTTCCGGCCTCCATCCGCGCGCCGCGATCAGCCAGGCGGCGGTCCGGAGGCTCACGGACATCTCGGTGACACCCCGGCAGTTGCGCCGGCAGCTGGGCATCTCAACCGATGAAGAGGCGGAGTACCCATGACCCGAGGGCAGATCCAGGGCGTCGTGCTCGTACGCGGCGCCGAACCCGTGGTGACCGGGCCGTGCAACCGGACCGAACGGCCGGTAGCGGGTTCCGTGCTCGTCGTGCGGTCACTGAACCCGGCGATGTACGTGGCGCTGACGGCCGCCCGGGCGGTCGTCAGCACCGACGGCGGCCACACCGGCCACATGCAGTCGATCTGCCGGGCCAAGGGCATCCCGGTCCTGCGCGTCGACCCGGCCGACATCGACGAGCTGACCGGCACGATAACGCTCGACCTGGAACGGGGAACGGTCGTCGCCGGTGCGGAGGCCGGCGACGGCGCGGCCGGCCTCGGCCTTCCCGCCGAGCTGTCGGACGTTCTGGGTTCGGCCTGTGCGGTGATCGCCGACCGGGGCGACATCCACAAGCTCAACAGCGTCCGATCCCGTACGGCGGAAGTGGAGTCCTTCTTCGTCCGCGAGGAATTTCTCTGTTTCGCCGCGTCTCTCAGCCCGATCGACGCGCTGCGGGGCGGGGCCTCGGTCACCGCTTACGGGCGTGCTCTCGCCGACCAGCTGCAAACCTGCGTCGAAGCGCTCCGGCCAGGCCAGCGCCTGATTCTCCGGATGCTCGACCTGCGCTCGAACGACGCCGTGCACATCACCGACGACGCCACGGTGCCGCGCGAGACCAACCCCGACATGGGCCTGCACGGCACCCGCTGGCTGCTGCGCTCGGCCTCTTATCCGGAGGCGCTGCACGTCATGCTCGACACCCTGCGCGACCGGCTCGGCGCCGAGGCCGGCCGGGTGCACCTCTCGGCCCCGTTCCTGGTCGACGCCGAGGAGTTCGCCAAGGTGCGGCCCCACCTGGGGTTGTCGCCCGAGACCCGCCTGTCCGCGTTCATCGAGACGCCGGCCGCCGTGCACGCCACGAGGGACATCTGCGCCGCGGGGGCCGACGAACTGTTCGTCGGCACGAAGGACCTGGTGCAGTTCTACCTCGCGGCCGACCGCAGCAATCACCTGGTGGCCGACGACTACCGGACCCGTCACCCGGCCGTGCTCGACGGGTTGCGGCGGGTCATCGAGGACGCCCACCACGCCGGCACACCCGTACGTGTCTATGCGCTCGGCGCCGACCTGCGCCACTACATCGAGCGTCTGCCCGCGCCGACCGGATACATGATGTGCGTCTCGGAGCTGCTCCGCGCGAACTGAGCAATTTCGAAGATATCCACCGCTCGGCCGGGCGTGACAACGTACGTTATGGCTTACATCGACCTCGGCGTGGACGAGCACGAGTTCCCCGGCATCACCGGTCCGATGCGGTTCCGGCCGGAAACCGCCCAGCCACTCAACATGCTCGCCGAAGTGCTGCTGCGCGCGCCGCACTCCCTGCCTCCGGGCGAACGCGAGCTGATCGCCGCGTACGTGTCCGGTCTCAACCACTGCCACTTCTGCTGTTCCTCACACTCGGCGTTCGCTGCCGTGCAGCTCGACGCGGGCATGTCGCTCGTGGACAAGGTGCGCGCCGACCTGGAATCGGCGCCGGTGACCCCGAAGCTCAGGGCGTTGCTGCGCATCGCCGGCGCGGTCCAGCAGAGCGGCCGGGCGGTCACCCCCGAGCTGATCGAGGGCGCCCGTGCCGAGGGGGCCACCGACGTCGAACTGCACGACACCGTGCTGATCGCCGCCGCGTTCTGCATGTACAACCGGTACGTCGACGGGCTGGGCACTTTTGCGCCCGAGCGCCCGGAGGACTACCTGCCGATGGCCACCCGCATCGTGGAGCAGGGCTACGGCGTCTGAGCGTCGCAGCTTCTCGCCGGCGGGACTTCGAAAGGGTGACCGACGCCCCACGGCCGTAGGCGCGCTACGGCCGTTCGGGGTGATCGGCTCGCGAGGTGCCCCCGGTTCCGCCCTCGTTGTGGTGGGGGGAGTCGACGTGGCGTACGAAATCTTCTAATCGAGGGTGCGGAGCTTTTCGATGACGGGTGCGTAGAGGCGGGTTTTGATGGTTTCGAGCGTCGGGCCGGCCTTGTCGACGTGCGCGGCGGCGAGCTCGATGGCGGTGGTGAGCACGTCGGATTCGGGTACGGCGCGGTCGACGATCTGGCGTGTCTCGGCCTCGGTTCCGCCGAAGCGGCGCGCGGTGACCATGGCCTCGTGAGCGGTCTGGGGCGTGAGGCGGGACTGGATCAGGGCGGACATTCCGGGCGTGAACGGGATGTTGATGTCGGCCTCGGGCAGGCACCAGAAGCCGCGGTCGGCGCGCATGATCCGCAGGTCGTGGGCGAGCGAGAGCATCGCGCCGGCGGCGAACGTGTGGCCCTGCAGGGCGGCGACGGTCACGAAGGGTGAGGTCAGGACGCGGGAGAGCAGGGCCTGAACGCGTACGCCGTACGCGGTGTACTGCTCCGGATGCTCCATCAGCCACTCGAGATCGAGGCCGTTCGACCAGATCTTGCCGGTGGCTTTTGTCACGAGAGCGCGGGGTTCGTCGGATTTCTCGACCTCATCGAGAAGGGACTCGACCTCGGTCAGCCAGTCGGGGTGGAACCGGTTCTCGCCCTCGCCGAGATCGAGAACGTAGACCGAGTCGTGGCGTTCGAGCGCAGGCATGGCTGCTCCTCCCAGGTTACTAGCCGGTAACATACCCTAGTTCGTCACTCATCGGTGCGACGGGCACAATGGGAGGGTTGGTCGCGCGGGGAAACTGAGGAGGAACGGTGGCGGAAGCAGTACGCCCGGAGAAGTGCGTGGTCGCGGTCGACGGCCCGTCCGGTTCCGGCAAGTCCACCGTGTCCCGGCGGCTGGCCACCCGGGTTGACGGCGTCTACCTCGACACCGGCGCCATGTACCGGGCCGTGACCTGGGCCGTCCTGCAGGCCGGGGCCGACCTGAACGACCCCGACGCCATCGCCAAGATCGTGCTCGAGACCGAGCTGTCGATCGGCACCGACCCCGCCGCTCCGCATTTCGCGGCCAACGGCACCAACGTCGACGCCCCGATCCGCGGCGTCGAGGTCACCCAGGCGGTGTCGGCGGTCGCGGCCGTACCCGCCGTACGCAAGCACCTGGTGTCTTTGCAGCAGGCGATCATCGCGGCCCACCCGCGCATCATCGTCGAGGGCCGCGACATCGCCTCGGTCGTCGCGCCCGACGCCGACCTCAAGGTCTACCTGACCGCCTCGTCGGCCGCCCGCGCCGCCCGGCGCAGCGCCGAGGACGCGTCGGATGTGGCCGCCACCGAGGCCGACCTGGCCCGCCGCGACAAGCTCGACTCGACCCGCAAGACCGACCCGCTGAAGCTGGCCGACGACGCGGTCGAGGTCGACACGACCGGCATCGGCATCGACGAGGTCGTCGCGTACGTCTTGAATCTTCTGAACAGCAAGGTGAAGTCGTGAGTGAAGTCCCTTTGGGCATTCTGTCCGAGGACTCTGACACCGGTCCGGCCCCCGTCGTGGCCGTGGTCGGTCGCCCCAACGTGGGCAAATCCACCCTGGTCAACCGCATCATCGGCCGGCGCCAGGCGGTGGTCGAGGACGTCCCCGGCGTCACCCGCGACCGCGTCCCCTATGACGCCCAGTGGAACGGCCGCCGCTTCACGGTGGTCGACACCGGCGGCTGGGAACCGGACGCCAAGGACCGCGCCGCCGCCATCGCGGCGCAGGCCGAGATCGCCGTCCAGACGGCCGACGTGGTCGTCTTCGTGGTCGACGTCTCGGTCGGTGCCACCGACGTGGACGAGGCCGCGGTCAAGATGCTGCGCCGTTCCCACAAACCGGTGATCCTGGTCGCCAACAAGGCCGACAACAACAACCTGGAACTCGAGGCGGTGTCGCTCTGGTCCCTGGGCCTGGGCGAGCCCCACCCCATCTCGGCCCTGCACGGCCGCGGCTCCGGCGACCTGCTCGACGACATCCTCAACGCGCTCCCGTCCCCGCCCGAGATCATCGAGGACGGCCCGCGCGGCCCGCGCCGTGTGGCCCTGGTCGGCCGCCCCAACGTCGGCAAGTCGTCGCTGCTCAACCGCGTGTCCAAGGAGGAGCGCGCGGTTGTCGACTCGGTAGCCGGCACCACGGTAGACCCGGTAGACAGCCTGGTCGAAATGGACGGCGAGCTCTGGCAGTTCGTAGACACCGCCGGCCTGCGCAAGAGAGTCAACCAGGCTTCCGGTACGGAGTACTACGCGTCCCTACGCACGGCCGGCGCAGTCGAAGCGGCCGAGGTGGCGGTGGTCCTGCTGGACGCCGCCGAGCCCATCTCCGAGCAGGACCAGCGGGTCCTGACCCAGGTCGTCGAGGCCGGCCGCGCTCTGGTGATCGCCTTCAACAAGTGGGACCTGGTCGACGCCGACCGTCGCTTCTACCTCGACAAGGAAATCGACCGAGAGCTCAAGCGCATCCCGTGGGCCATCCGCGTCAACATCTCGGCCAAAACGGGCCGGGCGGTCGACAAGCTGGCCCCCGCGCTGCGCCGCGCTCTTGCGTCGTGGGAGCAGCGCGTTCCCACCGGGGCTTTGAACCAGTGGCTGACGGCGTTGACCCAGGCCACCCCCCATCCCGTACGGGGTGGTCGCGCGCCCCGCATCCTGTTCGCGACCCAGGCCGGTGTCGCCCCGCCGCGGTTCGTGTTGTTCACGACGGGCCCCCTGGACGCCGGCTACCAGCGTTTCGTGGAGCGCAAGCTGCGCGAGGAGTTCGGGTTCGAGGGCTCACCCATCGAGGTCTCCGTGAAACCCCGCAAGAAGACGGGCCCGGGGGGTCGGGGCAAGGCCCACGGGTAGGGCTTGCTAAGCTTTCTGAGTTGCCGCGCGGTGTTCGTGCCGGGCGGCGGCGGGCTGTAGCGCAGCTTGGTAGCGCACTTGACTGGGGGTCAAGGGGTCGCAGGTTCAAATCCTGTCAGCCCGACAATCTTGAGGGGCCGCTAGCTAGGGTTAACACCCTGGTCAGCGGCCCTTCTGTCATTCCTTCAGATCAAGGTATTCCTACTGGTCGGCTTGGAGCTGGGGACCGCCTGGGGACCAAGGGGGCAGGCTGGCCCCTAGTCGTTCCACTCCAGGGTGATCTCGGCGGCCAGGTAGTCCCGCAGGAGCACACGCACCCGCCCTGCCGTATCCACGAGGTACGAGAAGCGTTTTTCCTGCACCATCGTCCAGTCGAAGGCGTCCTCGTCGTCAGAGAAGTGACGGAGGAACATGCGGCTACCGAGTTCGGGGAGGAGCTGGCCGACGGGCGGCTGCATGAATCTCGCAGTGTCTTCAGCGCTGAGGTTGGGAAGCGCGGACCACGCGACGGCGACGTTTACGGCGTTAGTCGGTTCACCCGTCTCGAACGTCCATAGCCCGCGTCCGATCTTGCTCACTACCCGTTCGAGCCGGGTGATGTCCGCGTCCGTGAGGAGAAGCCCTCCGGGAGTAAGCATCGCACCGATGCGTTCAGCCAACGAGGGCTGTTTGCGGAAGGTAGCGGCGATCTTCTCGCGTTGAAGGTGCGCGGGATCGACGGTATTGCATACACATGCTTCTAGTAGGCATGCCACGTACTCCTCGTCGAGTGAGGCGCTGTTATTGCAGTCGAAGCATGCCCCGACCTGAGCAAGATTGGCTGGGTAGGGCTTGTCCAGAAACGCCTTGGGCGGCACGTGGTCACGTGTGTCGGGCTCCAAGCCGCAGAAGGCGCAGAAACCAAGAAGCCTTTCATCGAGGAACAGGTGACTGTACTGGCGCATATCTTGAGCATATGCGCGGTGAGCGATGCCGAAGCTCGGCCTGATCCCGGCCGCTCGCCTAATATCTAACGCGGGCGGCCGGGATCAGCGTTCAGTGGGAAGTGGACTTGGGCGGAGGTCTCCGCCTAAACAGCACGGAGCTGATGACTGATTGTGGACCGGGGTGCCTTTAGGTGTGCGCTGAGCGCCGATCCGGCCTCCTCGATCGAGCGCTGATCCGGGTGCAAGTACCGCTGCGTGGTGCTCAGTGAACCGTGCCCGGCGATTTTCCGCAGTACGTGCACCTTGACGCCGGCATCGGCCAGCCAGGTCAAGCCGGTGTGCCGCAGGTCGTGCCGCCGCAAGTGCTCGTATCCCAGCGCTGTGACTACCTCGTCCCAATGCGTGGCGTCCCGCAGCACCGCGGTACTTATCCGGCCGCCCCGCGGGCCGGTGAACAACCGCGCGTCCGGGCCCGCCGCCGAGTCGAGCCGCTCGATCACCATCGGGCGGACCTCTTCGATGATCGGCACCCTGCGGGCGCGCTTGCCCTTGGTGCCCTTGTCGATCAGCCCGCCCGGTCCCGGTGTGGTCTGCCTCCGCACAGTCCACGTCCACGTCGCCCGGTCGATGTCCCCGGCCCGGGCGCCGGACACCTCGCCGATGCGGGCCGCGGTGCATGCGGCGAAAGTGACGATGTGTCCCCATCCGGTGAACTGGCCGTGCGACCGGGCGACGAGAGCGTCTGCGAGGGTGATCAGCGCTTCCCAGCTCGGCAGGGCGAGCGAGCGAGGGTCGTCCAACTCGTCCTCGGCCCGCTGGTATTCGCGCTGCCAGCCCGTGACCCGCGCGACGTTGCGGTCTACCACGCCGTCCCGTACGGCCTGTTCCAGCACCCTGACCAGGATGGCCAGCGTGTTCTTGACCGTCGAGCGGCTGCATTCGTCCTCGATCCATGAGTAGACCGCCCGGTCCACCACGCCGTTGGTGATCATCCGCATGGGGATGTGGCCGAGGGTCGGCACGACCCGCAACCGCCAGCCGGCCAGGTAGGGATCTAGCGTCTTGCGCTCCAAGCCGCGGGTGGCCAGCGGCATTACGTCGGTGCCGTACTCGGCGAGTCGCTGCGTGGCCGCGGCCGGGTTGAGCCCGCCGTTTGCCGCGCGGATCATGCCGTCGATCCACTCCTGAGCGTCCTTGGGTGTCGCCGTCGAGTGCGACTTGGACCGCCGGTCGCCGGTCGCCGGATCCGTCCAGCGCACGCGAGCCTTGTAGGGCTTCGGCCGCCCGACGCGGTGCTCCACGTCGGACTTGACTGAAACACTGAGGGGCGGGTGCTGCGCTGCGCTGGTCACGCCGCCTCCGGGGTGACTCGACGGCTGGCCAGCCATGCGCGCACGTCCTCAATCGAGTACATGATCACGCGCTCGGACAGGACGATGAACGGCGGACCTTGCAACGGGCGGGCGGTCCGCCAGCGTCGCACGCTGGACGGATCCACGCGCAGCATCCGGGCTAGCTCTTCAGTGGTGATCAGTTCGGTCTCGGCGGCGGTCGTATCGATGCTGTCTACGGCCCTGAGTCGCACGGTGACGGCCTCCCGGTGCTGTGTTGCGGTGACGGCGAGGGTACGGGGGTCAATGTGGCTGCGGCCCTCTGCGCGGCCCGCTGAGAGCCACGCTGAGCCAAAATCTCGGGCACCCTGGGGTGTTCCTATACATACGACCGGGATCATCCCGGATCCCTCGTGTTTCAGCCGGTCTTCCATGATCAGCCGTCCTCTCGGCTGTCACTCTCGCTGTCACTGCCGTTTCCGCAGGTCAGCTCGGGTTGAGTGACGGCAGTGACAGGAGTGACAGCGGTGACACCCGGCACGCGGTACCGGCCGCCCGGCTCGGCGGCCACCTGCCCATCGGCGAGCATGCGCGTGCAGTTCTGCCGCACGGTCGCCGCGGCGAGGCCGGTCCCCTCGGCGATGACCTTGGGTGTCGAGCCGGGCGCATCGCGCAGGTAGCGCAGGATCGCGGCACGGGTGTCGCTGAGTTGGTAGTCGCCGGCCGGGCCGTCGAGCATCCGCCACGCGCCCGCGGCGGGGTCGAAGGTCAGCGGGTACTCGTTCTCGTCGACGTCGCGGCCGGTCACGTGCAGCACGCCGTCACCCTGGTTGCGTGCCCGCTTGAGCACGAGGGTCGCGTCCGCGGCACCGGCGAGCCCGTTGGTGCCGGACACCTCGGACAGGAAGTCCTCCGAGCCGGCCTTGCGCACATGGTGCACGGCGACGACGGCGACGCCGTAGTCGTCGGCGATCTTCTTCGCCCGGCCGACCGCGGCGTAGTCGGCATCGTAGGCGGACGCGCCCGGAGCGGAGTTGCCGCGCAGCTTGGCGAACACGTCGATGATGACCAACCTTGCCCGCGGGTGCCGGTCGAGCCACGCGGCGATGGCCTGATCCCCGCCCTGCGGCAGCGGCGGGCACTGGGTGGCCAGGGTCAGCCCGGCCGGGGCGGGCCGGTCGCCGAGCACCTTGCGCAGCCGGGTTTGCAACCTGCGTGCGGTGTCCTCCAACGCGAGGTAGAGCACCGGCCCGGCCTCCACGCCGATCGAGCCGAACGCGTTGTCGCCGCGGGCGACGTCCACGCCGAGGCCGAGCGACATCCACGACTTGCCGACCTTGGGCGGCCCACACAGCAGTGTGAACCCCTCGGCGATCACGCCGGGAACGGCCCACTTGGGCGGGGCGAACTCCATCGCCATGATGTCCGCTGCCGTCCACGACGTGCGGATCCGCGCCGGCTCGCGCTGGCGGTCGGCAGACAGCACCGCGGCGGCGTCTTCGGGCCCGGCGACGCGCAGCGCGGGCCGTTCGGCGGGTTCGGGGATCATGGCGTCACCTGCCGACGGCGTGGTCGAGGATGAGGTGGCCGAGGTGTTCGGCGATGGCGGGGATGGCGGCGTTGCCGAGGGTTCGGTTTCGGTCCATCCGTCGGGGAACCCCATCAGCCACTCGGTGTGGCTCGGGTTGCGCCTGCCAGTGATGTAGGTACCGTTGCGCAGCGCTTTCTTCTTGGCGTTCGAGCCACCCGCGCTGCCGGCGCCGTTGGCCCGCGGGGTGGGCCAGAAGGAACAGCCGCTTTCGTGTGTGTGGCGCGCCCATGGCGCATGCGGATAACAGTGACCAGCGCGCATCGAACCCGAGGTCGGCCAGGTCACCGAGAACCCATCCGAACGCGGCGGCGTCGCGGACGAGCCCGGGGACGTTTTCCACGAGGACGTAGCGGGGTCGTACTGCGCGAATGACGTCGGCCATCCAGGGCCAGCCCCATCGCTCATCGGCGAGTCCGCGGCGCCGTCCGGCGTCGCTGAACGGCTGGCAGGGGAACCCGCCGGCGACGACGTCGACCTGTGGACGGACTTCGGCACGCCACCAGGTGGGGGCAGTGCGTACATCGTCATGGCAGGGCACCTCCGGCCAATGTTTGTGCAGGACCTGCCGGCAGAACGGATCAATTTCGACGTGTCCGACGATCGCCATCCCGGCCCGCTGTAGACCGAGGGATAGTCCTCCGATCCCGGCGAACAGCTCCAGCACGTTCATCACGCCACCTGCCGCGGTCGGCGGGCACCGGCCCGCAGCCCGGACAGAATGGTGCGCTCGATCTCGCGTGAGCTGAGTCCAAGCCGGGATGCGCCGTCGACAAGAACCGTGATCACGGTGTCCTCGTCGACCGCGCCGCCGGCCACGAGTTGGCCGAGGGTCTGCGCGGCCATGAACAGCGCGTGGTTGCGCCCGCCCTCGGCCGCTTCGGCGAGCTTGGTCAGGGTGCCGTCGATCGCGGCCCGCACGTACGCGCCGCGGCGGTCCGCGGGCAGCTCGATCACGACCGGCTGCCCTTCCGGGCGTAGCGGTGCGGGCCGTAGCCGCTCGCCGAGCCAACTGGGCAGCCCGGCCGTGTGCGCGTCCTGCCTGACCGTGTACGCGCGGCCGGCGACGATCGAGCCCGCGGCGACGACGTAGCCGCCGTGCGCGCGGGTGTCGATCAGCCAGCCGAGCGCGCCCGCGGTGTTGCGCAGCTCGGCCCCGTCGGGGTGGCGGAAGTACAGGTGCAGCCCGCCGCGGCCGGTCGTGACCGCGTACGTGTCGTCGGGTACCGGGTGGCCGAGGTCGCCGCACAGGTCGGTGAACACGCCCCACCCGTGCATGTAGCCCTCGCACCCGGCGGGCGCGGTCTGTCCGGTCTTGCGGGCGTCGAAGTCGGCCACCACGAGGCCGGACGGCCCGCACGCGATACCGACGTTGTACGGCCCGGCTGTCCAGCATCGGCGGATCCGGTCAGGGTCGGTGGTAGCGCGCTGCTCCCACCGGTCGATCGCGGGCCGCTTGTCGTCCGGGCGTAGCGGGAAGACGTGCCAGCCGCGGGCCGCGGCGGATAGCGCGGCGGTCAGGAAGTCGTTGCTGTGCATGGGGATCTGCTCCCTCGTGTCGCTTGTGGATGGTGCTAGCCGGGCTTCCGCGCAGACCTTGTGGCAGGGCCGCTCGTTCTCGTCGCGCAGGATCGACGGGCGTCCGCAGATCCGGCAGGGCAGCGCCGGGCCGGTGCTGTGGGTGCGCCAGTCGAGGAAGCCCGGCTCGGTGGTGGTCATGTCAGTGCGCCGGGTGCCGCTCGTCGCGGCAGTCGAGGCACTCGCCGAACGAGCGCGGGATGTAGTAGGGCCGTACCTCGCCGCAGGTCGGGCAGGTGCGCCGAGCCCGCAGCGCGGCCCGCACGGCGTCGAGCTGGGCCGCGGTCGCGGTGCGCTTGGGCCGGGCCAGGTCGAGCCGGTACAGGTACGCCGCGCGGGTGCCGCCGACGCCGCGCCACAGGATCTGCGCGGCGATCGGCTGACCGCCC
Organism: Paractinoplanes ovalisporus; assembly: GCF_016834655.1. Classification (GTDB taxonomy): domain Bacteria; phylum Actinomycetota; class Actinomycetes; order Mycobacteriales; family Micromonosporaceae; genus Actinoplanes; species Actinoplanes ovalisporus. Next base: position 213,109 of record NZ_JAENHP010000014.1, on the reverse strand, counting down.
GGCCGCAGCCCGCGGGCGCGAAGCTGCCGCCGGGTGGCGTAGCCCGCGGGCGCGCCCTGCCACCAGAAGGTGGGGAGCCCGTACCGGGTGCCCGCGGGATCCCAGTAGGCGGCCCGGACCCGGGACATCAGGCGGCCCTCCGCCCGATCGCGGGCCGCTCGCCGCGGCCGGGCAGCACGCGCGGGCGGACGATGACCGCGTCCAGTAGCTCACCGAGCAACCGCAGCAGGATGGCGAGCTGCTTGCGCGCGGTGTTTTCGTTGCGGTGCAACGGGATCCGGATGACCACCTCGGCGTACTCGACGTCGGCGGCGCGGGTGCGGGTCATGACGGCCCGGCCGTTCCCGCGGGCCGTGACGATAGGCCGGCCGCGGTGGGTGTCGATGCCGCACGTGTGATCACGGGCGCACCACTGGGTGTGCGGCGTGGCGGTCCGGGTGAGCCGGGCCATCGTGCGGGCGCTCATCGGGCGTCCCGGCGGATGCCGGAGAGCCGGTTGTAGATCCAGCGCCCGGCGCGCAGCCGGCGGCCGGTGCCCTCGCAGCGGCGGCAGAGCCGGAACGCCCGGCCCGACGGCGACCGACGCTTGCCGCTGCCGTCGCACTTGCGGCACGCCTTGAACGGCCAGATCCAGCACGCGGCGGCGTAACCGACGGTGACGGCCAGCGAGGCGAGGGTGAGGGTGATAGCGGTGGTGAGCTGGGGGTCCACAACAGCCTCCAGGGCCTGTTTTTGGGTGTGCAGGGCCGTGAGCTGCTATCCGCTAGGTCGCAGCTCAATATCGTGATCGGGTGCTAGCGGAGGTGCTAGCGCTAGCAGGTGCAGCCGCTAGCGCTAGCAGCCTCGGATCGGTCAGTCGCCGGAGCGCTTGCGGTCACGCTCCGCGATCGCGGACAGGAGATCGGCGTGCCGGATCCCGCGGCGGGTGACCGACTTGCCCTCGACGCGGCGGCCGACGTCGACGACCTTGACCGCGGCGAACGGCTTGAGCGCGGCGGTGAGCTGCGCGGCCTCCCAGCCCTCGTACGCGTCGGGCCGCAGCTCGACGAGACCGGCGCACAGCGTCTCGTTCCACGCCGACTTCTCGTCGCCGGGCCACACCCGCGCCAGGTCATCGAGCACGTGGTGCTGCGGCGCAACGTCGCGCTCCGCGGGGAAGACCGGCACGTTGCCGGCCGCGGTGCGCAGGGCGACCGCGCGGGCCACGATCCGCCCGGCCGCGGTCGTGTCGACGTAGAACGAGCGCACCGACTGCGGCTTGCCGAGCCCGCGCAGCACGCCCCACCCTGCCTCGGTAACCGGCTGGAAGACCGTCGCGCGCAGGCCCTGCTTGTACGCCGACGTGCCCAGGATCATGTCGTTAGCCGTCTGGTCAGCCACCGACAGGCAGAACCGGGAGTTGACGTTGCGGGTGATCCCGGTCGGCAGGGAGTCCTTGTCGGGGATCTGCGTGCCGATGATGATGATGATCCCCAGCGCCCGGCCGAGCTTGATGACCTTCTCCAGGATCTCGCCGGCCTCCTTGCCGAACTTGCTGGTCATCAGCTCCTGCAACTCGTCGAACCAGGCGATCAGCGGGTGCAGCCCGGAACCCTTGAGCGAGGCCAGCTCGGGCGTGACCTTGTTCTCCGGAGCCTTGCCCATGCGGGCGTAGTGCTCGATCCGCTTCGACCGGCGGCGGGCCTCCTCGTACAGCCACTCGATGAACGCGAACGCGCGGGCCAGGGTCTCGTCGTCGAAGCCGTTGCCGTACTCGGCCATGACCGGCTCGAGAACGGCGAAGTCCCCGACGCCCTTGAGTTCGTAGCCGCGGATCTCCGCCCGCGGGTCCAGCGACGCGGCCAGCAGCAGCAGCCGCAGCGCGAACGTCTTGCCGGATCCGGGCTGACCACCGAACAGCCAGTTGCGGTACATCATCTCGGCCATGACCTGATCGAGCTTCGGGGTGGTCGCGAACGCGAACGGCTTGAACAGGTCCACCTTCGCGGCCTCGGCCAGCAGCGGGCACGCCGGCTGCTTCATCTCGGACGCGGGCTCGTAGCCGACCCACAGCGCCAACCTGCCGGTGTGGCCCGGCGCGGTCTCCGGCCACACCTGATCCATCGGCAGACGCATCGCCGAGGCCAGCCGGCCGCGGCGGGCGACCACCTCGGACGCTTCCACGCCGTACGGCAGGTCCACGATCGCGAGGTGCCCGGGGCCGTCGCGGTGGATGTCCACCGGGAACGTGATGGCCTTCGGGTCCTTCGCCACAGCGCTGTTGATCGCGCCGATCTGCACGGAGGTCAGCGCGCGGCGCACCAACTCCGCGGTCAGCTTGCGGTATCGGTTGCCCTCGCTGACGCGGTCGGTGATCGGCTTGTCCGCGGGCCGGCCGCGGGTGGCCAGGAACGGCACCACCACGAGCGCGGCCAGCAGCCGCCACCACGCCGGGCCGAGCGCGAGTGCCACGAGGCCGGTCACGATCAGGGCCGCGGCCAGGGCGATGACCCACCAACGCCAGGTCGTCTGACGCTGCCGGCGGGCGTCGAGCTTGAGCCACACGTCCGCCTCGCCGCGCTGCGCGGCAGCCTGCCGCAGGTGCCAGTTGCCCTCCTCCGCGGTCGCCCAGCGCAGGGCCTGTCCGATCCCGCGGAACAGCCCGAGCGGAGCCCACATCGCGGTCTTGGCCGCGTACTTCGGCGAGCGCACCGCGTGGTACGCCAGCACGTACCCTGCGTCCTTGGTCTGGTGCTTGGCCGCGGCCTTGATCCCGCGCCACGACCGCGCCCACTCGGCCAGGATCGGCCGGCGCTCACGCTGCCGCAGCAGCACCTCGTGTGGGATGTCCTCGGCCGCGTCGACCGGGCCGCCCTCCGCGGGCGGCGCGTCGTCAACGGTCTCGGCATCCTCGATCTCGTCGTCGGGCGCCTCGCCCGGCGTCCCCGCGGCGCGGCGGGCGCGGGCGGTCTCCAGGTCGACGACCTCAGCGTCGGTCGTCTCGGGCTCGGTGGTGCGGTCGAAGTCGTCCGGCTGGTTGCGGTCGGGAGTGGTCATCAGCGCTTCCTTCCGAACAGGCCCCGCGCGACGGCGACGGCGGCGTCCCCGGCAACGCGGGCGATCTGGTTCTCGCGGATCGTGGTGTGGTCCTCGGTGCTGCCCTTGGGCATCCGCCCGGCCTCGATGCGGCGGGTGTCCGGGTTGACCTGACCGCCGGTGCGGCGGGTCACCGCTTGCTGCCGATCGAACGGCGGTCGCGGCCGGCCGCGGCAGCGGCGCGCTCACGACGGGCGTCGGCGGCGCGGGCGGCGTCCTGAGCGGCCTTGATGTCCTGTGCGCTGCGTTCGGCCTTGGTGCCGGGGCCGAAGAGACTGCTTGCCATACTGGTGTTCTCCTGACGGTTCACGAACTGGATGGGAGACCGGCGGTACGGCGCTGCTTTGGTCGGTAGGAGCCGTGCCGCCGGGCGGAGCTATCGGTTCTGGTGGCGCTTGTGCCAGCGCACGGCGTCATCGACGCGGCGGCGCAGATCGGGTGACATCTCGGCGCGAATCTGCTCTTCCTTGCCGAGTTCCTTTAGGCGGTCGCAGAGCAGATTGATCACGCCCGCGGCGGCGGCTTCGTCAGGGTCGTAGCGGTGCTTGGCCATGTGGCTCGGTGGTCCTCTCGGGTGATCGGGGTCAGGCGGCGATCAGGTCGGGTGTTTCCGCAGGAACCGGGGCGAATGGTGACGCGTCGGCGACGCGGGCGGGCAGGTGACGCCGGGCCGTCGAGACGGACACGCCGGCCTTCTTAGCGATCTCGGCGACGCTCGCGCCAGGCAGCTTGGCCGCGGCCCGCGCCACCTTCTCGGCCGACGCCGGCCGCGGCGTGACGCGCTTGGCGGGAGCCCTCGTGACTGGTGCAGCCGGGGCGGGCTCAGGCTCGACGAGCGGGGCGACGGTGACCGGCTCAGGCACGGCCGGGACGGTCGCCTCGGTGGCTGGCGCGGCGTCGGCCGCGGGCTCGTTCAACGCCCGGAGTCGGCCGCCGATCTCGACGAGGCTGATCGAGGCGACCACGATCAGGCCGTCCACGCTGAACGGCAGCAGGTACGGGCTCGCGCCCGTCTCGCCGTAGCGGGCCGCGACGCCGGCCATGTGCCAGTACGACACCCACGCGGCGATGCCGGCGATGACCGCGGTAGCGCCGAGCCGGGCGACCGACATCGGGCCGCGGCGGGCCGGGATGCGCGAGATCAGCTCGACTGCCAGTAGCAGTGCCAACGGCGACCACGCCGAGATGGCCTTGCTGACCGGGTTGTCCGCGGCGTGCAGCACGTTGCCCGCCAGCGACGCGGCGATGCCGAGGGCGAACACACCCCGGACACCCCACCCGATGCGACGCAGACGCTTGATGTCCTGGGTCATCACGCCACCTCGCGCAGGGCGGCGGGACGCGCAGCCAGCTCGGCGGCAACGCGGGTGACGCGGGCCTCGGCCCGACGCAGACGCCGCCAGTCCAGCGGCGACGGGCCGCCGTGCTCGGCGGCGTAGATGTTGGCGATCTCTGCGTCCAGCAGCGACAACTCCGCCTCGATCAGCGGCCACTCGGCCTCGATCGCGGACAGGTCGGCCGGCGACGGTCCGCCTTCGACGTTCTTCCTCACGTGTAGCCTCCGGGACGATCTCGAAACTGGCTTGAGCCACTAAACTGGCTTGAGCCAGTTCTAGTCCACCGGCGGATACCGTGTCAAGAACTGGCCCAAGCCAGTTGGCTACCATGGCCGCAGAGGTCTTAGCTGAGGGGTAAGGGAAGGCCACAATATGACTTCTGACCAGGGCGAACGCCGACCACCGAGCCGGCGGATCGCAGATGATCTCAGAGACCAAATCGCGGACGGGACGTACCCGCCCGGCAAGAAGCTCCCGTCCGAGCGAGCCTTAGCCGCGCAGTACGGGACGGCGCGAAACACGGCAGCCGAGGCGATCGACATGCTTCGACGCGAGGGGCTGGTGGTCGCCAAGCACGGCGCGGGCGTCTTTGTTCGTCAGCATCGCCCGCTACTGCGACTCGGCAGCAACCGTTACTCGCGCACGCTGCGCGAATCGACGGGACTTTCTCCCTATCGAGCTGAGGTGACCAAGCAAGGCCGGACGGCGCGAGTCGATTGCACTTCGATTACGCGCGTTGACGCACCTGACGACGTCGCTGATCGGCTGGGCCTGAGTCGCGAAGACCGCTCTGTAACTCGGCGCGAAAATTGGTACTACGCCGACGACGAGCCAGTTCAGGTAGGCATTACCTACATCCCGTTCAGCATTTCGGAGGGATCGCTACTCGCCACAAGCGCCAACATGGGAAAGGGTAGCCTCTACGCACGTTTCGAGGAATTGGGACACCCGATCGCACGTATTCGTGAAGAGATATCGGCGCGCATGCCGACGCCTGAGGAAGTGAGCGGGCTCGCCGTTCCGGACGGCGTTCCGGTTCTTGACGTCCTTCACACGGGGATCGATGACCAGGGAAGGCCATTCGAGGTAACGAGGTTCGTGCTTCGCGCCGACTTGAATGGGCTGGATTACAACATGCCGATTGAGGACTGATCATGGCGGATTCGCAGAAAGACCAGGAAGCCGTACAGATTCGCGCACGTACTGATGCAGACGTGCCCGAATGTGCAGCGCTGCTCCGTAAGGTCTACGCCCTCGATGGCTACCCCGTAGAAGGTGTCGCCGATGCCGAGGGATGGATGTACCCGGCCGGCCTTATGGCTGCGTTCGTGGCGGGCGAGACGGGCGGGCTGCTCGGGCATGCCGCGGTATGCGAGCCAAACGGTGACGCTGCGGTGGAGATGCTCGTCGCGCAGACCGGTGCCGCTGAATCAGAGATCGCGGTGCTTGCCCGGCTCTTCGTAGGGCCGAAAGCGCGAGGCCGCGGTGTAGGTCGAATGCTCGCCGAGGCCGCACTCGCTTACGCTGCGGGAAAGCGCCTGCGAGCGGTCTTCGACGTGATGGAAAAGGACCGTACCGCCATCGGCATGTACGAACGAATGGGATGCGTCTTGCTCGGCCGTACGCTGCACCACGTCACCGATGGCCGAACCATTCCAGCTCTCTGCTACGCGGCACCCGGTGCTGTCGATCCCACAGCATAGTTGGCCTGTCTGTGTCACTCGACGGTTGTCTAGCTGTGAAAACGTGAGTGACAGCCTCTTAGCGGGCTGTCACTCTGTCGTTCATTCGGCCGTGACTTCGTCGGGAGGGGGACTACCTAGGGAACGACGCCTGTCATGGGCGTGTGGCTGCTTTATATCTATATCGTGCGCCACCGCAAGTCTCCGGGATCATCCCGAAGACTTGGGCGAAAGTCATCGTCCGGTGACGTACCGGATGGCGCCGTTATTGAGGGGAGCCGCTCAATCGGACCCCAGGTGTCCAACCAGAAACGAAATCTGCCGACAGGCTCAGCTCTGTTGACCTTGTGCCAGAGCAGAGGAGAAGAAGAGCGCCTCAGCCAAGCCGCCATTTCCTTCGCTTCTTGGTGGACCGATTGAAGCCTTGTATGGTATTTGGCGGGAACCAAGGTCAGGCACTGATGCGTGGCGAAAATGTTGAGCGCCACCCGTTTGGAAAAAAGTTCCAATTCATCTCTATCCCATTGCTCCGGGCTCCCGTCGAGAGCATCGAGAAAGTCATCGACTGCAATCCACGCTATGGAAAGGGCCGCTTGGCGCGTATCCTCATGGCGTGTTCGCGCATCAAAGTTCATTGGTAGGAATGCCGAAAACGGCATTGCGGTAAACGATTTAAGCGCCAACTTCCAAACCGGGCGCGTGAGAAGCAACGCTTCCTTTGAGACCGAGACAGCAGGTTCTGAAGAGCCCGGAGAGAAGACTTCAAAGCGCTCGACGTGAGGCAACAGCCCATGGCACAGAAGCAGTGCTTGGAAGCATGGATTGATGTCGTCTCGCTTCAGGTCCGCGCAAACAACTTTCGCAATCTTGGCGTTGAAATCTGCACGGACCATGCGAATACCATTTGTTCCGAAGAACGCTTCAGCCCGCCTCCAGGACTCTAACCGTCCACGATCCTTGTCGCTCGGCGGACCAGAAGTATGCTCTGCGCCAAGTGCTCTATAGCATGCAACCGCGCTTTCGCATCCGCGGGAAAACGCGTCAGCTGACATAGCCGCATACGCTACAACCGACGCCTCAACCTCAATTCCCTCGGCAACGAACCTTTCGATAAGCCCGTCCCAAAAAAGGCTCTCGTGGGCTTCGCCATTCCTGACGTCTCGAAGCACGACCTTTTCCGTAAAGTTTCCGAGCCATCCGCCACTGGACACGAGCGTGTCCCTTAGCTGAGTTAACATAGGAGGTTGTGACCAGCTACGGGTGTTGAGGCAGTGAAAGACCCAACCATATCTTCTGAATGGGCCTTCAATAATTCTCTTGTATAGATCTGCCAAGTGTAGGTGCCTGTCCTCGTCGGATTCGGCTTTCTTGATGCTGTCAATGGCTCGGTTGATGCGCACTCGTCCTTGACGGAGGGCGGACTCGTTCGAGTGGAGGTATTCCAGCGATTCTTCTAGGGCCTGGCTGCCATGTGCCCGCGATATAGCATTAGTGAATGCATCCATTGACGAATAGGCCGCGATTGGATCCTCGGCGTCTACAATCCAACCGATTGCGGAAACGGCGACCAATAGGTCGTTTACGCTGGGCAAGCCAAGGGATGCAAGGTGAGGAATGGCAGCCCGAAGAAGCTCTCCGTTTCTGTGGTAATAGAAGGCGAGAATGCGGCTAGGACTAAAATTTCCAGCCTCATCTCGCGCATGTTCGGCATCGACCTTGAAAGCCCGTGCAATAACATCTTCTTGCGGGTCGTTGAAGGCAGTTAGCCAGTTGGTGCTCGTCATCAAGGATGCAGATTCAGATGCAGAGATGTGGCTGCTCAAATTTTCAGAGGCTTTAAGGAGACGCGAATCTATTAGGCCGAGCATCTGGCGGGCGCCTTGATCGTCGAAGAATTCGAAAGGTGCCGACGCAAGCGTAGTCGAGAGGATTCTAGTGCGCATTTCAAGTAGGTCTTCGAGCCATTTCCGCAAACCTATGAAGTCGTGTGAGCTGGGGCCGCCCGCGAACGTATCTTCGAATTCGGAAACGTGTTCGCGAATTACCTGCCCGAGGGCGGTCCACAGCTTGTGTCGGATCGGAACGGTATGCGACGATCGGAGAGTCGACGGGGAGTTGATAGCCTCACGAATCGGTCCTGCGAGCTTTGCGCGCGCGCTGGCCGGGAGCCTGATTTCTCCGCCGCGATTCGCCATTCCGCCTCATGTCTCCTTTATCTGTGACCCGAAATTTACGTTGGGCTGCACCGACCTCCGTGGCTTGCGACAGAGCGTATCGCGATAACAGCGGTGGGTACCAGATGGAATCGGCTCATGCGGTCAAGCCACGCCGACAGCAACGCGGCCTATCCGAATGGGGTGCTGGCCGAGACTCCGGAGGACGGCTGAGGTGCGTCCGGGACGTGTCGCCTCTGTCACTCCTGTCACTCGTGTCACTCGACAGGCTCTGATCTGTGGATAGCCGGCGAGAGGTATGGGATCGGCTGTCCCTTAAGCACGGCAGTCGCCAGCGACGCCGGGGACCATCTGGGGACCACACGGCATGCACGCTAGTGCGCGGACCTGCACACTTGACCCCTGCGTGAACGTTGCGCAGGGCGCTTGACGTGCGAAAACGTCAAGCCCAACGGCCTGGGGGTCAAGGGGTCGCAGGTTCAAATCCTGTCAGCCCGACTTTTGGAAAGTCTTCGCAGGTCAGAAGCCTGCGAAGACTTTCTTTTATTTGCGCTGATCGATTCTCAGGGTGTGGAGCCCTTTACTCGGCATCCGCGCGAGTGGATCGAAGTAAATTCTGGAAGGTGTTTCCGCAGCTCAAGGCCGATTTATGGGCCGGGAGGTCGTCCTGGCGGACTCCTTTACTCGGCGGCCTCCTCTAGGGATGACCGACTAGGTCTTCGAGGCTTCGTCGCGTATCGCTGCAGGTCAGTGGGGCCTGTAGGCCGTTCTGGTGTAGCCCCCTGTGGCCGTCGGCCTATCGGCACCACCCTTTACTCGTGAGCCGTGGCTGCGGACTGGGGTCTTCAGCTGCGGGACGTAAGCACGCCGCTGCGCGACCACTTGACTCGGGCTGCGGTGCCGGGCAGCGACTCCTTAACCGGGGAACTGGCGTTGAAGATCGATAATCTCCTGACGGGTGTTCAGAGTCAGGCCTGGGCAGTGCTGCTGAGAGACCGGGACCGTTCGTGCGCGCCGGGAACCATCCGGAGACCACCTCGGTACAACTATGTGCTCGCTGCTTCGCAGCTGGCCGAGTAATTGGGCGAGCGGATGCCGGAGGTAGGCGGCGCTTGCGATCCGAGCCTGGTAGACACCGGCAGGTGACAGCGATTCAAGTGGCGGTGATCGAGGAGTGCTCGGGGGGTGAACAAGTACAAGGCGGTGCAGCAGTTTTCCGCTGGCTTGTCATCGAGGGCGAAGTTGAGCGGTCGCCGACGGACGGCGTGCCGCAGCCGACAGCGGTGCAGAAGCTTGTCGAGGTCCTCAGCGATGAGGAACGCGACGCATTCTTGAGGCCTGTGAGAGGTCCGGCTTCGTGCAGCTGCGCGACCAGGCGCTGGTCAGGATGTTCTACAACACCGGCGGCCGTTCGGCCGAGATCGGCGATCTCCTGGTGCCTGACGTCGATCTGGATACTGACTCGGTCGTCCTGACGGGTAAGGGCGGCAAACAACGCCGGGTGCGGTTCGTAGCCAAGACTGCGGGTGCTCCGCGCCGGTATGTGCGCGCCTGCAGCCGATGCCCGGGTTTGATTGGCATCGACCAGCTGTGGATCGCCGTGAAGGGCGCCCGGCCGCTGAAGCCGAACGGCATCAAGATCCGGCTCCGGAAACTGAGGGATAGGGCTGGGTTCGCGTCTCGGCATCGGCGAACGCGTCTAACGGGTCCGGCCGCCGGCTGAGTCCATGCGGCCAGCGCTAAACGTTTCGTACTGCCTCTCGATGCTGACGTTGCGCGAGTTCGGGCTGCCCCGCCCGGCCGGATCGCCTTTCTCGCAGCCCAGATGCCCGGTCAGCTCGGCCGCCAGGCCACGCTCGAGGACAGCTTTGACCAGCTCCGGCAGCACGCCGCCGTCACCGGTCAACGCGAGACCTTCCCGTCGACACGGCCCATCAGCTCATCCAGTGAACCGGCCGAGCTTATGCCGTTCACGGTCTCCCGCGCCGGCGACACCTCGCCCGCCGACGGCTCAACCCGAAGTGGCTCATCAGTCATGGTCACCTGTGTACTCCTCGACATAGAAGTCGATCAGTTACACAAACCATCTGACACGCCCGTCGGTACGGGTGCCGACGCGTGTTGATGAGCGCGGCTTGGTGTCGGCGTACGGAACGAGTACGCCGACACTTGGCATAGAGTCCACGCTGACCGTCCAGTCGATGCGGCCTTATGCGGCGCTCTGGGCCTGCAACGCTGACAGGATTCGATCCCAGGTCCCGTCACGCTGCCAACGACGGAACAGTCCGTAGATATTCGGCCAGAGCGCATACTCGGCCGGCACGTCTCGCCACGGGGCACCGATCCGGATTCGCCACCGGATCCCGTCGATCAGCTGTCGTTTCTCCCACTTCGGCGGCCGACCCGTCGGCGCCGGAGCAGGCAACAGCGGTGCGAGGGCCGCCCCTTGCGCGTCGGTCAGATCGTGCCGCCTCGTCACCGCTAGGGTGGCCGCGAGGTCTCCGGTGCATGGTGCTTCTTGGTCGTTGTACCAAATAAAACACGCCTTTAGTTACGTGCCCGCGTGAGCACCAGCGTGGCACCGGCGAGGCCATTGGCGCCGGACACCTTAGAGAGGAAGTCGTCGGCTCCGGCCTTGCGGACGTGGTGCACGGCCACGACAGCGACGCCCGTAGACGCCGGCGACCTTCTTGGCCCGGCCGGCCGCGGCGTAATCGGCGTCGTAGGCGGACATGCCGGGTGCAGACATAGGAGCCGAGGTCGTGGCCCGACCATAGACCAACTCGGATCGCAACCGCCGCCAACTCGATGGACAAGGGAAGCCGCAAACGGCCCGATCATGTGACGTTCTCTCGTGTGGATCCGGGTGGTGGCTTGGTGATAAGGCAGCGCTTGGCGGAGGTCGAGGACCAACGCGCGAAGAAGTCTGTCGCGCCGCGTTTTGGTTAAGGTGACTCTGCGGATCGTTCGGCGACAGCGGTACGGACTTGATTTACCGCATCGCCCATAGCGAGGTGTTCCCAGAGCCGAACCACTTGCCAACCGGATTCGGTCAGCGCCTGGTCCACTGCATTGTCACGGTTTTGATTGCGGGCGATCTTTTGATGCCAATAGCCGCTTGGGTCGCTGGGCATGCGTCCGTGTTGAGGGCAGCCATGCCAGAAGCAACCGTCGACAAAGACGGCTACGCGGGTTCGCGTGAAGACTATGTCCGGGCGAACGTTTCGGCCGGGGACGCTCACCTTTAGATTGACTCGGTAGCGGAAGCCGGCGGCGAATAGAGCGCGTCGCAGCGCCAGCTCCGGTTTTGTGTGCGCGCTGCGGTTGGCCTTCATCGTCTTAGTAGCTGACGAAGGCGGCGGCGAAGGGGGTAGCGGAACCAACGGGCTATGTTGCGTCGGGCGAGAAGACCGGCATCAGATAGTGCTGCCCGATCCATCGCACTACGTCGACCACGACCGCGTCGCCGAAGCCGAAAAGTTGCTGGTTGGGGGTGCCGGCGATCAGCTGGTAGTCATCGGCCCCCATGAGCCGGGCGTATTCCCTGGGGGTCATCCAACGCATTCGGGCCTCGCGGCCCCGGCCCAGCTCGACCAGTGCCTGCTTGCTGGATCCGCCGCCCGTGGTTCGCAGGCATCCGGCGATGGCGTCTCGTCGCAGCTCCCACGTGGAATTTCCCTGCCGGGTGCGACGGTAGGCAGACCGGTAGGAGATGGCGTCTCCGTTACGCAGCGCCTCGAAACGGATTCGTTGCACGTCGCTGAGTGAGTCGACGAAGGCTTGCACCCGCTTCGCGTCCCACCAGTCTGCGTCCTGGACATCATGATCGATCACGCCGCTCAGGTCCGTCGGGCCTTCGGGCAGCGCGGGGAGGTCCACGTAGTGCATGGAGAATTCTTGGCTGTGGCGTTCGTGCAGCTTCCGGATCCAGGCGGGGCGCACGTCGCTGAGCGGTGGAACCCCGACATGTGCGTTCTTGGGGAGTTTGTCGTGGGCGATGCCGACGATGAACATGCGGGGCCGCGATTGAGGAACGAAGTGCTTGGCGTCGATGGCCAGCACGTCGAGCGAGTAGCCCAGCTTGGCGAGCTCTTTGAAGGCGCTCCGGATGTCTTCGCCGCCGTGGCTGGTGGCGAAGCCGTGCACATTCTCGAGCAGCACCACCGACGGGCGCTCCCGCATACCGGCCAGGACCCGGGCAAATTCGAAGAACATCCCGGACTGGGTGCCGGCGAGACCGAGTCGGTTGCCCGCCAGCGAGAGGTCGATGCAGGGGAAGCTGCTGGTCGCCAGGTCGATGCGGGGCGGCAGGTCCGCGGCCTCGACTTCGCGGATGTCGCGGACCTTGAAGTGGTGGTCGGCGTCCGGGTGGTTCGCGCGGTATGCCTCGAACTTGCCCTGCTTGATGTCGTTGGCCCAGACGACCTTGACACCCAGCGGTTCGAGGGCGGTTCGCACCAGCCCGATGCCGGCGAAGAACTCCGCCGCTCGGATGGCCGTACCTTCCTCCACGCGTCCTCCTCGGTCGATCGTCGCTGCGGAGCCTATAGGGGGGCGCGGGCTCGTCGTTCAGCAACACCCCGGAGAGCAGAGATCCGGTCCTCCATTCTGCTGATGCCTGTCGTCCGCACGGCTGAACCGCCCTCGACGGCCGGAGCACGAAAGATCAACTATCGGTGCCATGGTGAAGTCCTGAGGTGCCTGAACTGCTGCGGAACGGATCGACTCGGCCATTGAGCCGGAGGCAGGCGTCCGGTGTCGCTATCCTCCATGAAACGGGCGGTCAGATCTGTCGCTGTTGGGGCGGACCTCTTTCCTTTATAGTTCGAAACTGATAGTGCTTAGACGGAAGCGGACAGCTGGTTAACGCATGCAGCCACAAACGGTGGATCGATGGAAGATCTACAACTACGTTAATCGCGCCATCGCGGACGTGTTCTTCACTCCGGATTCGGCCGGTCTTCCGATCTACCTGGACTTTGATGACGACACGCTGACTCAACTGGGCCAGCGACTGAAGCTGCCGACCGACAAAGTCTGGGACGCTCTGGCCAACGCCGTCCTCGGCGTGTTGTCGCTGCGGACGCGCCACAGCGACATCTTCGGTGTGCCGCTGCAGAAGACCCGGGAGTGGCTGCGTCGTTGGCAAGGGACCCCGCGTGACGAGCGGATGGACCTGCCTGCCCCGCCCGTGCTGACCCTGCTCGCCGTGTTCAGCATGGCCGCCGAGCGCATGGGCAGCGACGCGAGCATGGCAGTGAGCAACTATTTCGGTCCGCTTTCGCAACTTCTGCGATTGAAAGACGCGCAGCAAAAAGAGCGCCTGGCCACCCAATACCGGCAACACGTCGAGTCGTTCTGGAACGTTCTCGGCCTTTGGCTCAACGGGCTGGACGGCATGCGCGGTCTGCCGTCGGCGGTTGCGCTGTCGCATCGCTATGTGGGCCTGTCGATGTCGCAGGCGCTTGTTCGAGAGCACGACCGCAGCAAGCTGCCCAAGTTCTTCGTCACCTATGGCCTTGACCCGGGCCGCGAGGTCACGCCGCGTGAGATCGAGCCCTACCTCGACGAGTGGATGAAGCGCACTCCGCCGGTGATCAGCCGCAACCTCGCCACACTGTGGTCCCGGCAACCCGCCGCGCGCGAGCGGATCGCCAGCGTTGTCGCGCTCGAGTTGCAGACGTGGGACGGCAGCGACCAAGAGGCAGCAGCCCGTCAGCAGGCAGCCGGCACTCGCACCGGCGAAGTCCGGCTGGTCGTCCTCATTCGGTCGAACCTGTTCGGCCGCAAGGTCGAGTTCAGCTTGGTGGCCAAGTTCCCCGGCCACGACGGGCCTCGGCGACTGCACATCGACAGCGCGATCGGCGACGAGAAGCCGGTGCTGGACTTCATGCCCGGCGTCAACGGGTGGCATCGCCTGCATCGTCCGGCCGATTTGGCGGACTCGTCCATCCTGGACGGGGTTCTGCGTCTGACCGATCCCGACGGCGGGATTCCGGTCGTTCGTCGTCCGCGCCAGGTGCTGCCCATGCGCAAGGACGAGGCGCTGGGGCAGTTCCTCGAGGCCGAGCGCCTTCAGCTCGCCGAGGACGGCATCGTCTTCGCCTTCGACGGACTGGCCGACGAGGTCGACGCCGTGCTGGCGCAGGTTGCCCGGCCCGGTTATCGGCGCACTCCAGGCGGCCAAGAGGGCGTTCCGGTTGGCTGGACGCTGTTCAGCGACGTGCAGGTGCTGGGGCTGCTCGTGCCGGAGGAACGCGCCAAGCTGCGTGACGACCTCAATGTTCTGCAGCCGTCGGTGTCATCTCAGCTCACCCTGGCCGAGGGCTTGAAGCTGCCGGGCCGACTGCGTAAGTACGCCGTCCAGGCACCGCCGGAGTTGCGGGCTGTGGCGGTCGCCGCGGAACACATCAAGCTGGAAATCATCCGCAAGAACAACGAGGCGCTCGAGACCCTAGACGCCGTCACGCCGATCGCGCTCGACCATGTGGTCTGCGCCCGCGAGTCGGACGACGCTGCCCTGGTGATTCCCCTGGCCGACGTCGACTTGGCGGAAGGCGACTACGAAGCCCTGCTCTACGTCAACCGGGCGAAGGACGCCATTCAGCGGCTGCCGTTCTTCCTGCGCTCCGGCGACTACGTAGACCTGGCGCTCTGGGCGCGGGCGCCCCGGCTCGCGTACTTGGCCGAACCCGAGCACGGCTCCGTCGTGTTGGGCGCGGCACGGTACACCGGAGAGGCAGAGTCCGTCGTCGATGGCGTCATTGTCACCGGCGGAAGGCCGGCACCGCGCCGGCCCGCACCTCAGGTCGTCTGGTGGAACGAACCGCGACCACAGGCCGGCGTACGCCTGCCGGCAACGACGCTGACGGTGCCGGATCCGAAATCGTGCCTGGTCACGCGCGCGCACCATTGGGATCTGCCGTATGCCGGCCAAGCGATGGCGGTGGAGGGCACCTGCCGCCGGTGTGGATTGGTCAAGCGGTTCCCGAACACCTGGTGGGCGATCGAGGCCAAGAAGAAGGCACGCGATCAGCTTGAGGCGCGCTATCACGTGGACGTCAATCACGTCGCGGTCGTGCAGCCGGAGAAGCTGACCTGGGACGTGGGCCTGGACGCGCTGATGCACGCGGGCGGCGGTGACTACTCCACGTTCGAACGGATCGCCCTGCAGATCGAGGGCTCGTTGCTGTTCGCCCACACCTTCGCCCTTACGCTCGAGTCGCTCGGCCACGTTCAGATCCGCCGCGACTACCGGACGCTCGAGCCGCTCGCCTGGGAAATCTCTCCTTCAGCGCTGGCCGGACTGGCCGACGGCTCGTACCTGCTGGTCGGCTATTGGCCCGACGGCTACGTGGCGGCGATCGAGGAACAGATCACCGGCACGGCGGGCCGCATCGAAACGCAGCCCAACCCGGAAGGCCCCAGTCGTCGAGTGCTGCGCGGGCTGACCGCTGAACAGGTTGAGGATCTAGCGGCCGAGCTGGAAGTCGCGGCCGTTGCCCGCGCGGCGGCCGGAATCCTCGGCGTCACTCCCGGTCTCGGCTCGGTGCTGGCCACGCTGCCTCGGGTGAGCATGCCGGGAGCGCGCAGTGTGGAGCAATTCCACCTCGGCTCGTCGTCTTGGGTAACCCAGTCTCGGCCGGACGAGGTGGGCGCGTATGCCCTCGAGTCTTTCGGCAAGACGTACGTGTACCGAGATGCAGAGGACGTGGCGGGCGGCACCGCACGTATCGGGACGGCCAATCTGGTCAAGCACCTCGCTGCCCTGCAGGCAGGTCGGCCGCTGGTGGCTTACCGCGCCTCGGAACGCGCTCTCGACGTGCCGCTCGGCGCGGAGTTGCCGGGCCTCTACGGCCGGGCCGCGGTGCTTTGCGCCGGCCTGCCGCCTCGCGCGATCGGCCGGCAACGGGTGCTGCGTTACCACAACGTGCCCGCTGAGATCGCCGAGATACTCACCGCTCTGCTTACCAGTTGATCCTTCGAACGCTCCGAGATGAGGTCTGTCATGCCGCAGAGTGAGGCCGCTGGAAGGCCGCGCTTCCCCATGCCGACGCGGGTCTACCGCGAGCTGCAAGAGGCGTACCTGCGGTATTTCGACACGGCGTACTGGCTGCGCGACAAGCCGCTGCGAGACGAGCGCCGGACGTTGCTCGAAGCTCCCGGGCTTTTGTTCACCGATGTGCTGCTCGAACCGGTCGTTCCGTACGACGCCGACTTTCCCCTGCAGGAGGCCGCGCAGCGGGCCCACCTCGATCCAGCCGCGGCACGGATCGTCGGTCAGGCGCTGTTCGGCGACTTCGTCAAGCCGGGACAGCAGATCATGCTGCGCCGCCACCAGGCCGAGGCGCTCATGCGGTCGCTCAGCACGACTCCCGGTGAGCCGCGCAACGCCGTCGTCACCTCCGGCACCGGCTCCGGCAAGACAGAGTCGTTCCTGCTGCCGGTGCTGGCTCGGCTGGTGCAGGAGGCCCTCACCTGGAACAAACAACCCGAGGTCGACCGGTGGTGGGAATCCGCGGGAAGCACCAACCTGACCTGGCGGCCGCTCCGCGGGCCCGAGACCCGGCCGGCCGCGCTGCGCACCGTCGTTCTGTATCCCACGAACGCGCTGGTCGAGGACCAGGTCTCGCGTCTGCGCCGCGCGCTGCGCCGGATCGCCGAGACCGGCGAAGTGCCGCCACTGTGGTTCGGTCGCTACACCGGCGCCACCGCGGGATCCGGCGATCTTCCGGGCGCGAAGGACAAGGACAAGGTCCGCGAAGCCGCCACCGAGATCAACAGCGCCGCACAGGACTTCCTGCAGCTGGCCAACGTGTACACCGACGAGCAGATGCTCGCGCAGTTCGCCGATCCCCGGGACGCGGAGATGATGACCCGCTGGGACATGGTGGCATCGCCTCCTGATCTCATGGTCACCAACTATTCCATGCTGAACGCGATGCTGATGCGCGACATCGAGCGGCCGATGTTCGAGCTCACCGCTGACTGGCTCGCGTCCGACCCGGCCAACACCTTCACCATCGTTATCGACGAGATGCACCTCTACCGCGGCACGCAGGGCAGCGAGGTGGCCATGGTGGTGCGCAACCTGCTGTCGCGGATCGGCCTGGACGCCGACTCGCCGCAGCTTCGTTGCCTGGCCACGAGCGCATCACTGTCCGACGACGACAAGGGCCGCCGCTATCTGCAGGAGTTCTTCGGCGTCGACGAGTCGACGTTCTATGTGACCGCGGGCCGGCCGCGGGCCGTTCCTGAGCGTGAGCCGCTGTCACGGGCCGCCTTCGAAGAGATCGCCCGCACCCTGCCCGAGGACGAGGGCGAGCGGGCGGCCGCCCTGGCCGCGCTGGCCACGGAACACCGGCTCTCCGAGGCGGTCGCCGCCGCGTGCCGTGCGCACGGCGGCGCGCCGATGCGCGCCACCCGGCTGCCCGACATCGAGAAGCGCCTATTCGACGAGCCGGCCCGCGACGGCGAGGGCGGCGCCGCTTTCGACCTTGTGCTGGAAGCGGGCGCCGAGGCGTGGAGCGATCCGGCCACCATCCCCCTGCGGGCCCACATGTTCGCCCGCCCCGCCGGTGGGCTGTGGGCCTGCGCCAATCCAGCATGCGACCAGATTCCGGCGGAGTACACGTACGCGGAACGGAAGATCGGCCGGTTGTTCAGCCGCCCGGCCACGACGTGCCTGTGCGGAGGCCGTGTCCTCGAGGTGCTGTACTGCTTCGACTGCGGCGAGGTCAGCCTCGGCGGCTATGTCATCGACCGGCTTCCCGGAACTCCGCCGGTGCCCGCGCTCGGTTCGCTGGCCGACAAGATCCCGTCCGACCAGACCCGGCCCGTCAACCGCCGGGCGCACGGCGAATACATTTGGTACTGGCCCGACTCGAACCCCATGACGGTGAAGGGTTGGGGACACAAGCTCGATGGCAAGGCCGGAAAGGGCCGTCAGGTCGCCTTCTCATTCGAAGCGGCGCGACTCGATCCGACGGCCGGTCTGATCTTCGAGAAAGATCAGACGCCGACCGGCTACGTCATGAGCGTGTCCGGCCTGGGCGACAGCGGAGCGAAGGCGCCTGCGCTACCGGAGAAGTGTCCGCGCTGCGGCGCTCAGAACCTCAACAACGACCTGCAGAAATTCTGGCGCGGCATCGTCCGCTCTCCGATCCGGGGACACCGTTCCGGCCAGTCGCAATCGATTCAGCTCTACCTCGCCCAGTTGTTCCGCAGCATGGGCACGACCGCCGCCGAGTCGCGCACCATCCTGTTCACCGACAGTCGTGACGACGCCGCCCGGACCGCGGCCGGGGTCGCCAAGAATCACCACCGCGACCTGGTGCGGCAGCTCATCCGGCACGAGCTGGAGCAGCCCGAGGCAGACGCCGTCGAGGCCGTGCTGGCAATGCTGGCGGGATCTCCGAGTCCGGAGGGCCAAGCGGCGTTCGTCGCCATTCAGAACCAGGACCCCGCGCTGTTTCAGGCGCTGCTGCAGAGCCCGGCCAGGCTCACCACCACCAGGGTGGCCAGCGCGCTGATGAGCTGTTCGCGGCTGGTCGGCGCGATCGCCGCGCCGGCGCCGACGAGGACCACTCCGCCGCCCGCGGCCGCGGCGACCAGCCGCAGGGGCACGGCCGGCATCGAGGTGAGGACCAGCATGCCGACGATCCCGGGAACCAGTCCGGCCACGTGGGTCGGGGTCGCCACCAGGGACCCGCCCGCGATCATGCCCAGCGCGACGATCACCCGTTCGCGGCTCCGGGCCTCGGGCAGCGCGACGTGCACCGCCCACAGCACCCAGGTCACCCAGGCCACCACGACCAGGCCGGGTGGGAGGTCGTCGAGCCCGCCCCGCGCGAAGCCCAGACCGACCAGGACCAGGCCGAACAGGTTGAGCACAACCGGGGTGCTCCGGCGCCGGGCCGCGGGTTTCGCCACGGTGGCTATCTTCCCGCCATCGCCGGTACGCGGTGGGGCAGCCGCGCCGAGATCACCAGGGCGCCGGCGATCCGGTTGATCGCGAGGACGAGCAGGATCGAGCCGGTGGCCACGGCCATCTCGGAGCCCATCCGGTGGCCGATGACGTCGATGATCACCCGTACCGCGATCAGAGCGGCCCAGATGCCGACGCCGGCCCATCCGGTGCGGGTCTCGACCGTACGGGAATCGGTGGGTGATGGCCGGAAGCGCGCGATCCGGCCCATGACCGCACCCGAGGCCAGCGCCAGCACCGCCGAGACGCCCAGCACGGCAACGTCGATCGGCTTGATCGTGGTGGCCTCCCGCGACATCGACACCAGGCCGACGATGCCGAGAACGATCGGCAGCTTGAACATCTTCGCGGGGTCGGCAGCCCGCCAGCGCAGCTGCCGCGAGCAGATCCAGGTCACCAGGGCCAGGCCGATGAGCGCGTTGATCAGGGTGGTCGAAGTCATGAACCGAGCATCGGCCGGTGGAGCCCGCGCCAGTACCACCCACGGGTGGTAGTTGTGGACACCCCTGGTTGGTGTTGTCGACGAGCGCTCGAGCCGAGCATCGACGGCGACATCTTCGAGGGAAGGACCGCGGGAATGGCCGTGATACTGGCTCGTATCGGAGCCTTCTGCGCCCGCCGGCGCCGGCTCGTGCTCGGCGTCTGGCTGGCGGCGCTGCTGGTGACCACCGGCTTGGCCGTACGCCTGGCCGAACCGCTCACCGACGAGCTGACCCTGCCCGGCCTGCAGTCGACGCAGACGCTCGACCGGGTCGACCGGGAGTTCGGCGGTGGTGGCGACGATGCCGGCAAGGTGGTGGTCGCGGCACCGGCCGGGCAGACCCTCACCACGTACGGGCCGGCTCTGACCGCCCTGGGTCGGACGCTCGGGACGGAACCGGTCCTGTCTCCGGACGGCCGCATCGGATACTTCGAGACCGGTCACGCGCCCGAACCCGCCCTGTCCGCCGCGCGGGCCGCCGGGCTTCAGGTGGAGGAATCGTCCGAGCTGGCCGGGGCGCCGCACGGGGGCAGCTCGCCGGGTATCGGCCTGCTCATCGCGCTGATCGTCCTGCTGGTCACGTTCGGTTCGCTGACCGCGGCCGGGATGCCGCTGCTGACCGCTGTCCTGGGCCTGGCCGTCTCCCTGACCGGGCTGTACGCCGTCA
Source organism: Paractinoplanes ovalisporus (assembly GCF_016834655.1). GTDB lineage: Bacteria > Actinomycetota > Actinomycetes > Mycobacteriales > Micromonosporaceae > Actinoplanes > Actinoplanes ovalisporus. The sequence goes on along the minus strand of NZ_JAENHP010000014.1, from coordinate 192,706 downwards.
CCGCCTTTGCTCCGGTCAACTCGGTCGCGCCGACTCTGGCCGTCCTGCTCGGGCTGGCGGTGGGGATCGACTACGCGCTCTTCCTGGTCGACCGGCACCGCCGCCAGCTCCGGGAGGGCGCGACCGACGTACGGGCCTCGATCGCGCACGCGGTCGGCACGGCCGGCTCGGCGGTCTTCTTCGCCGCGCTCACCGTCATCATCGCGCTGGCCGGGCTGGCTGTCGCCCGCGTCGGTTTCCTCACCCAGATGGGTCTGGCCGCCGCCGGTGCGGTGCTGGTGGCGATGCTGCTGGCGCTGACCCTGACCCCGGCGTTGCTGAGCTTCGCCGGTCGCCGGGTGACCGGGCGGAAGATCTTTCCCGCCGTACGGGTGGCGCCCCGCTGGGCGGGATTCCTGGTCCGCCACCGCGGGCCGGCCGTGGTCGCCTCGGTGCTGGTGCTGGGTGTGCTCGCGGTGCCGGTGCTGAGCATGCGGCTGGGCCTGCCCAACGACGGCAACGACCCCGCGTCCTCGACCGACCGCCGCGCCTACGACCTGATCGCCGACGGCTTTGGCCCCGGCGCCAACGGCCCGCTGCTGGTGCTGGCCCCCGCCGCCGGCCGGGCGACCGAGGTGGCGGCCCGGATCGCCGGGGTGCCGGGGGTCGCGCGGGTGCTGCCGTCGGGCACGCACGGCGACGATGTGCTGTTCACCGTCGTCCCGGCCGGCGGCCCGTCCGACGCCGCGACCGCGGAGCTGGTGACGACCCTGCGGTCGCTTGACCTCGGCGTCCCACTGCTGGTGACCGGCCAGACCGCCATCGCGATCGACATCTCCGACCACTTGGCGCACGCGCTTCCGCTCTACCTCGCGCTGGTCGCCGGGTTCGCGTTCCTGTTGCTGATGGTCGTCTTCCGCTCGGTGCTGATCCCGGCCAAGGCGGTGCTCAGCTTCCTGCTCAGCCTGGGGGCGGCGCTGGGCGCCACCGTCGCTGTCTTCCAGTGGGGCTGGCTGGGCGACGTCTTCGGCGTCGACCCGACCGGCCCGCTGCTCAGCTTCCTGCCCACCATCGTCATCGGTGTCCTCTTCGGACTCTCTATGGACTACGAGATGTTCCTCGTCTCCGGCATGCATGAGGAGCACCGCCGCGGCACTCCACCCCGGCCGACCGTGACCGGCGGCTTCGCCCGCGGCGCCAAGGTGGTCACCGCCGCCGCCCTCATCATGATCGGCGTCTTCGGCGGCGGTGTGGCCGGCGGCGACCCGGTGACCCGGCCCATCGCTTTCGCCCTGGCCGTGGGCGTGCTGGTCGACGCCTTCATCGTGCGGCTCGTCCTGGTCCCGGCGGCCATCTCCCTGTTCGGCCGGGCCGCCTGGTGGCTCCCGAGGTGGCTGGACCGGATCGTTCCCCGGGTCGACGTCGAGGGCGCTGCCCTCGACCCCATCCCGGCGAACCGGCCGGCCCGCGCGTCCGTTTGATCAGGAAACACGCCGAAGGCGGGACTTCCCGAGGCGTACGACGACGGCGGTGCCCACGGCGAGGACCAGGGCCGAGAAGGTCGCAGTCTCGTCCTGGTCCAGGGTTCCGAAAATCGTGGAGAGAGAGTCGGACCAGAGGGTGAGCAGCATGGCCGCGAGACCGAGCAGCAAGCCGCCGATCTGCGCCATGATCAGCGCGACGGGCCAGGCCGCGACGGCGACGACCAGGGCGCGCAACGTACGACCGGTGATCAGCCCGACCACGGCGGCCAGGGCGGTCATGAAGACGGTCTGCATCACCATGAGGCCGACGTTGTTGTGGTGGATCTCCTGCAGCCATGAGTAGCCGGCGTTCTCGAGGATCAGCGTGTACCGGGCGGCGGTGAGCCGGAAGGCGACAGCGAGCACGGCGGTGGCGGTGGCGCCGATCGCCAGGGCCCAGAAGAGTTTGGTGAACAGCCACCGCGACCGGGGTACGGACTGGGTGAGGACGAAGGCTTCGCTCTGGTCCTCCCGTTCCCGGGCGAACAGCGGCACTCCCAGGATCAGGCCGACCAGCAGGGGGACGAACGCGGCCACGAGCGCCGTCGCCTGGGCCAGGCTGGTGGCGGTGCCCGCGGGCAGGCAGGTCACCGTCGGTTCGCAGAGACCCGTCCGGTCGGGTGCGTAGTCCGCGATGATGATTCCGTACGCGTCGGCGCGGCTCTGAATGGTGCGCGATGCCACCAGGATGAATGCCGCCGAGATCGCGCTCAGGGCGGCCGCGACGATCAGGTACGGCCGCAGCAGACGCAGGGCGAGCCAGGTCATGTGGTCACCTTCCGTGGGGATTCCGGGCCGGCTACGCGCAGGTAGCCCAGGAGCAGTTCCTCCAATGTCGGCCGGTGCCAGGCGAGGACGCCGTCCGGGAGAGGTTCGGCCGCTCGGACCAGAGCGGTGACGTCGCGGCCGGCGGTACGAGCCGTGACGATCTCCGTGTCGCCGAGCGCGTCGAGTTCGTTCCCGGCGCCCACCACGACCAGGTGCTGGTCCAGTGCCGGGGCCACCTCGGTGGCGAGGCGGACCTGTCCGCCGGTCATGACCACCACGTGGTCGCAGACACCCTCGATGTCGGCGATCACGTGCGACGACAGCAAAACGGTCGTGCCGTGGTCGGCGACGTCGGCCATCAGGATTCCGGTTACTTCGGCGCGGGCCACCGGGTCGAGCGGCGCCAGCGGTTCGTCCAGCAGAAGTAGGCCGGGCCGTTTGGCGAGGGCCATGATCAGGGCGAGGCGGGTCCGGTGTCCGGGGGCCAGGGCGCCCACCCGGGCCCGGGTCGGCATCGCCGCGTTGTCGGCGAGCCGATGCGCGTAGGCGGTGTCCCAGCGCGGATTCAGCCGGTGCCCGAGAGCCAGCGTCTGTGCGACGGTCAGCATCGGGTACAGCGACGGCTGCTGGGCCACGTATCCGATCCGGGTCAGTGTGGCGTCCCCAGCGGGGTTGCCGAACACCCGCACCGCACCGCCGTCCGGCTGCATCAGACCGGCCGCGGCCCGCATCAGCGTGCTCTTGCCGGCGCCGTTCCGCCCGACCAGCGCCGTGACGGCACCCTCGGGCACCGTGAACGAGCAGCCGTCCAGCGCGCGCCGCCCTCCGAAGCCGTGGGTGAGCCCGGTGACCTCGAGCGCCGGCACACGGTCAGCCGACACGGCGTTCTCCCTGCGCACCTGGCGCCGTTCCAGCCGCTACCTCAGCGATCAGTGCCTGCATGTCGGAGACGTCCAATCCGGCCGCGTGGGCGCGGACCGCCCAGCCCGCCAGTTCACGTCGTAGCACCTCGACGCTGTCTGGCAGCGGGGTCAGATGCTCGCGTACGAACGTGCCGGAGCCCTGCCTCGCCTCGACGAGCCCCGCCGTCTCCAGCTCCCGATAGGCCTTCAGGACGGTGTTGGGATTGATGCCGGTCTGCTCGGAGACCTCGCGAGCGGTGGGAAGCCGGTCCCCGGGCGCCAGCCGACCCATCCGGATCGCCTGACGGACCTGCTGCATCAGCTGCGCGTACACGGCGATCCCGGTTCGTCGGTCGATCCGGAAGATCACGAAAGCACCAATCATGTAGTGGACTAGTTGACTTGGGGACCATAACACCGCAGGGCAACGCCCGGCGTTTTGCCGGTCAGCTCGCCGGGTCTGGTCAGAAGGGGGTGTCGGTGCGGATGTAGGCCGGGAGGAGCTCGATCAGCCGTTCGGCGTGCCCGGCCGCGCCGCGCGCCGAGATCTCGACCCGGAGGCGTACGCCGGGGTGGCGGCGGTGGAAGTCACCGGCCAGCGCCGGCACGTCGACGCTGCTGATGCTGTGCAGGGTGCCGAACGTCAGGCTGCCCCGCAGGCCGTTCCGCTCCGCCCCGACCGCCGCCCGCACCATCGCCATCGGCGGTGACCTGACCGTGCACCGGCTCGGGTTCGGCACCATGCGCCTGCCCGGTCCCGGCATCTGGGGGCCGCCGCGCGACCACGACGAGGCGATCCGGGTGCTCCGGCTGGCGGTCGCGTCCGGGGTCGACTTCATCGACACGGCCGATTCCTACGGCCCCGCGGTCGCGGAGGAACTGATCCGCGAGGCGCTGCACCCGTACCCGGAAGGTCTGGCCCGCCGGCCATGGTGCCGATCCCCGGAACCTCGCGCGCCGACCACCTGGCCGACAACCTCGCGGCCGCCCGCGTCACCCTGACCAGCACCGAGATCGCCGCACTCGACCAGCTCAACTAGAAGGGCCGCAACCTCCTGTCGCGCGGGCCCTACGTCCGGGCCGGGTTCAGCGTCTACGAGCCGGTCGGCTGGAAGCCGCTGCGCGGTGTGCCGGCCGACTGGGAATCCGGCCGTCGCTGAAACCGGGGTCGCGGAGACCCAGAATGAGAGGCGTGACGATGCACGACGCGGACCTCCGCGGATTCGCCAGCGACAACTATTCCGGCGTCCACCCCGAGATTCTGGCCGCCCTCGCCGCCGCCAACGGCGGCCACCAGGTCAGCTACGGCGGTGACGTCTACACCGAGCGTCTGCAGGAGGTGTGCCGTCGCCACTTCGGCCCGGAGGCGCGGGCGTACCCGGTGCTCACCGGCACCGGCGCCAATGTGCTCGCTCTCCAGGCCGCCTGCGACCGCTGGGCCGCCGTCATCTGCGCCGAGAGCGCCCACCTCCACGTCGACGAGGGCGGAGCCCCCGAGAAGGTCGCCGGCCTCAAGCTCCTCACCGTCCCGGCCCTCGACGGCAAACTGACCATCGACGCGATCCGGCGCGAGGCCCGGGACTTCGACGACGAGCACCGCGCGCAGCCGCAGGTGATCTCCCTGGCCCAGGGCACCGAGCTGGGCACCGTCTACACCCCGGACGAGATCCGCGCCATCGCCGAGTTCGGCCACGCCCGCAACATGCTGGTCCACCTGGACGGCGCTCGTCTGGCCAACGCCGCCGCCCACCTCGGCCTGCCGCTGCGGGCGCTCACCACCGACGCCGGGGTCGACGTGCTCTCCTTGGGCGGGACCAAGAACGGCATGCTCCTCGGCGAAGCCGTCGTGATCCTCAACCCGGCCGCCGGTCGCGGCGTCCATCGGCTGCGCAAGTCGTCGATGCAGCTGGCCTCGAAGATGCGTTTCATCTCCGCCCAGTTGCTCGCCCTGTTCGAGGGCGACCTGTGGCTGCGCAACGCCACCCACGCCAACACGATGGCGACGTTGCTGCACGAGCGGATCCGCGGCCTTCCCGGCCTGGACGTGCTGTATCCGGTGCAGATGAACGCCGTGTTCGTCTCCCTCCCCGAACCCGCTTCGGCCGTCCTGCACCAGCAGTTTCATTTCTATGACTGGGCCGGATCCGGCACGCAGGCCCGCTGGATGACCAGCTTCGACACCACTCCGGGCGACATCCGGAACCTATCGGCAGCGGTGGCGAAGGCCCTGAAACAGTAGCGGGATTCGAGACGGGCAGCACCGGCGCTCCGGAGAGGGCGGCCATGCGCCCACACCGGGACGCGTCATATCAACCTGGCTGAGAGCCGGTCGCCGGTACGCCACCAGGTGTGGATTACGGATCAGCCCAGCAGGTTGCCGAGCACCTCCTGGGCGGCGCCGCTGTTACGGCCCAGGTTCGCCGCGTATGCCTGCAAGCTCAGCGAATCTTCCGTGTGCACACTGAACTGCTGGAACAACGGACCGACCTCACCCGAGAAGTACGCCGCGGCCAGCTGGGCCTCGGAGACGATGTGATGCTCGATCAGGCCGGTCACGCCGGCGATCTGGTTCCGATACTGGTCCTGGTCGCGCCTCACGGTGTTGGCCAGGCCCGGTTCGGCGAGCAGCTTGCGGGTGAAGTACTCGGTGGTGCCTTCGTTGAAATGCCAGCCCAGCACCGTGCGTACGGCGGTATGGCTGAACCAGTGCAAGGCCTCGTGATACTCGACGCCTATACCCTGATGGCCGGCATTGACGAGGATGTCGTTCCCGAGCCGGACGCCCGGGTCCTGCAAACCGTCGACGTAGCGCTGATCCCTTGCGGCAGCCGCTCGCCGCACCTCGTCATCGGTGGGCATGCGCTCGACGACGTTGGCGGCGCCCATCTGCTCGTTTGTCACGTAGTGCAGCTCCGGGCCGTTGGACAGCAGTTTGTCTTGCGGCAGGTACTGCGCCCAGCTCTGCGGCGCCGCCTGAAACGCGGCCATGATCGTGGCGACCGGGACCGGCCTGTTCAGCCCCGCTTCGGCCGCCGCTTCGGCCGCCGACTCGTCGACGCCGCCCAGCACCTCCGGCTTGATCCAGAAGGTGCCGTGCCCGCCCTCGATCTGCAGGGTGAACGGGGCCAGCTGCTCCTGGTCGATCTTCTCGGCGATCAGGTCGACGACGTGGTATTCGCCGGCCGGAACGCCCTCCCAGTCACCACCGCGGAAGCGAATGCCGACTACGCCCTCCGGAACCACCACTGGCGCGTCTTTCCCGTAGGCCAGCTGTTTCCCGGCCCAGAAGTTCTTCTCCAACTCCTCACGCTGAGCGGCGGCCATTTCGCGGATCTTGCTGTCGGTTACGTCGTAGCCAGGTTCTCGCAGGTAGTCGCGGCGGCCCCAGCGATATTTGTCCTTCTCCTCCGACATGAACGGGCGCATCAGCACCAGCGGCGCGCCGTCGGGGGCTGACGCCCACGTGTCGCCTGCCACCTCCCAGATCGCCATTATTTCGGGAGTCGGAAGACCGTCGAGGGTCGGCAGGCCGACTCCTTGCGTGGCCGTCACCTGGTAGCCGACGACCGGCACCCCGGGGCCGACGGGCACGGGTGGCTTGTAGGGCTTCGGGTTGCTGGTCCAGTTGTCCGTGAAGTTCGCCATCGTTCCCTCCTCATCCGCCTTCATCGTCGGCCTCCAGCCGGGCGATGCGTGTCGGGCGGGCGATACTCCGGGTCCGAAGAGCAGTCGTGTTCAGAGTCCGATCAGGACAATGGTGCGTTGCCGTCGTAGTTCGGCTGGCGTGTTCGGCCAGGTGAGTGGGCGTCGGCGAGGCCGAAGCCGCGGCTCAGGACTGAGCATTTGTCGTTGGCGCGCCGCTCACCGGGCGAAATATGTCTTGGTTCGCCGACCGCGGACCTGGGCAAACCCTGAAGCCTGACGCTCGTTCGACTATCCACGACAGACGGTTGGGACCTCCGTACGGCAGCAATGTGAGCAACGCTGTCCGGCCCGGCTCAGATCGAATCGCGGGCGGAGGTCCACGAGCTGTGCAGGGCCGTGTACTGCCCGTCCGCCGCCAGGAGCTCGGCGTGTGAACCTCGTTCGGACAGCCGGCCCTGGCTGAAGACCAGGATTTCGTCGGCGGTTTCGGCGGTGGCGAGCCGGTGGGCGATGAAGATTGCCGTGCGGCCGCGGGTCAGCCTGTTCAGGGCCTGCTGGAGGCAGACCTCGGTGGCCGGGTCGACGGCCGAGGTGGCCTCGTCGAAGACCAGCACGTCGGGGTGGGCCAGGTAGGCGCGGGCCAGGGCGACCAGTTGGCGTTCGCCGACCGAGAGGGACTCGCCGCGCTGGCCGACCTCGGTGGTCAGACCGGCCGGTAAGGTGGCCAGCCAGCCGCCGAGGCCCAGTTCCTCCATGGCGGTTTCTACTTCGGCGTCCGACACGTCGGGGGCGCCGTACCGGATGTTGTCCGCGATCGTGCCGCCGAACAGGAAGCCCTCCTGGGGGACCATGACCACCTGCCGGCGTAGCGACTGGAAGCGGACCTCGCGGATCGGCACGTCGCCCAGCAGCACCTGCCCGGAGCCGGGGTCGAGCAGGCGGGTGGCGAGCAGGGCGAAGGTGGTCTTGCCGGAGCCGGTCTCACCGACCACGGCGATGCGCCGGCCGGCGGGGATGGTCACGTTCACGTCGTGCAGCACCTGTTTGCCGCCGGGGTAGGCGAATCCGACGTTTTCGAAACGGATCGACGGGGCGCCGTCGGGCAGTGTGCGTCCGGACGGGCCGGGGTCCACCACGTCGGGGGTGGCGTCCAGGATGCCGAGGACACGGCGCCAGCCCGCTACGGCCTGCTGGATGTCTCCGACCGCGGCGACACCGATCTGCATGGGGGTGACGAAGAAGGCCGCCAGGAACAGCACCGCGACGAACTCGCCGACGGTCAGGCCGTCGCCGATCAGCCAGAAGCCGATGCCGATCAGCGCGACGTTGACGAGGCCGGGGATGGCTTCGCCGACCCCGAACGTGGCGGTGTTGATGCGGTGCGCCCGCATGTGCAGGCGACGGTTCTCCTCGATGATGGTGTCGGTGCGGGCGATGGTCCGGTCCTCGATGGCGTACGCACGGACGACCGAGGCGCCGACCAGGCCCTCCGCGGTGGTGCCGACAAGCCGCCCGACACCCTCGCGGACCGCGCTGAACAGCGGCGCCATCCGGGCCTGGGCCCACCGCAGGAAGACGATGAGGGGCAGGAACAGGGTCAGGACGACGAGGGTCAGCTGCCACGAGTAGAACGCCATCACGATCGTGGTGACGACGAGCTGTACCAGCGACACCGCGAACCGCAGGCCGCGGTACTGCAGGAAGCTCGTGACCGTGTCGATGTCGGAGGTCACCCGGGACACCAGCACGCCCCGGTGCTCCGCCTGCTGGTGCACGAGCGACAGGTCGTGCGCGTGCCGGAACGCGCGGATCCGGGTGTCGGCCAGGCCGGCCTCGGTCGCGTGGTAGAGGCGCAGGCTCAGCGCGTACGCGGCGGTGGCCGTGACCGCCGCGGCGACGATGGCCACGATGACGATCGTGGTCACCATGCCCACGTCGACACCGCCGGGCGCGGCGATCCCGTGGTCGATGCCGCGCTGGATGGTCACCGGGACGATCACCCGGCCGGCCATGGCGACCAGGCCGAGAGTGAGCGTCCAGCCGATGCCGGAGAGGAAGTGCGGGGACAGCGTGATCCCGCGCCGGAAGATGGACAGCGCGGACCCGCGCGCGTCCGCGATGATCGCCGGTGCCGTGGTCATCGGCCCGACACCTCCTCGAACTCGGGCGACGCCGGGTTCGACGGGGTCGCCCCGGAACGTTCCTCGCGGTCGCGTTGATAGGCCGTGATCAGCTCGCGGTAGCCGGCGCAGTCGCGCAGCAGGCTCTCGTGTTCGCCGGTGGCGACGACGCGGCCCTCCTCCATGTAGACGACCTCGTCGGCCAGGGCGATGGTGGCGACCCGATGCGTCACCACGAGCGTGGTCATCCCGGCGGACTCGGCGAGTCCGCCCAGGATGGCTGCCTCGACCCGCGGGTCGATCGCGGAGGTGGCATCGTCCAGGACGAGCAGGCCGGGACGACGGATCAGGGCGCGGACGATCGCCAGCCGCTGCCGCTGACCGCCGGAGAGGGTGGTCCCGCGTTCGCCGACCGCCGAGTCCAGGCCGTCGGGCAGGTCGCGGACAAAACTGTCGGCCTGCGCGGTGTGCAGCGCCGCCCAGATGTCGGCGTCGCTCGTCGGCCGGTCCAGCGCCACGTTGCCGCGCACCGTGTCCTTGAACAGGAAGGTCTGCTGCGGCACGACGGAGATTCGCTCGGCCACCGCGCCTCGGGCGTACGACCGCAGGTCCTGCCCGTCCAGGGTGATCGTGCCGTGGTCCGGGTCGGCCAGCCGGCCGATCAGCGAGACCAGCGTGGACTTGCCACATCCGGTCGGGCCGACGAGGGCGACCGTGCGGCCCGGCCGCAGGGTCAGCGCAACGTCGCGCAGGGTTGCCGTGTCCGCGCCGGGATAGGTGTAGCCGACCCGGTCGGCGGTCAGCGTCGCGTGTCCGCCGTCGTGTGCCTGCTCCGGGCCGTACGTCAGTTCGCCGTCGGCCTCGAGCACCCGGCGGACCCGCTGGTAGGCCGTGGCGTTGACCGGGAACTCGCCGAGGATCCAGCCGATCGACAGGACCGGGAACGCCAGCACCGCGATGAGGTAGGCCACGTGCACCACGTCACCGGCGCGGGCGTCGCCGGAGGACACCCGGACCGCGCCGATCAGCAGCACGGTCAGCATGGCGATGTTGGGCAGCGCCTCCATGACCGGGTCGTAGAGGGAGCGGATCCGCCCGGCGGCGACGTTGGCGTGCCGGAGCCGGTCGACGGACTCGGCGAACCGGCGGGTCTCGTGATCCTCACGGCCGAGCGCCTTGACCACCAGCGCCCCGTCGACACTCTCGTGGGTCACGGCGCTGAGGTCGCCGCGCAGATGCTGGGCCCGGGCGACCAGGGGGCCGGCGTAGCGCTCGTAGACCAGGCTGAAGCCGAGCACCAGGGCGAACAGCACAAATCCCACGACGGCCAGGCTCACATCGGTGGCGAGCATGTCGCCCAGCCCGAGGGCGAGCATGAAGACCGCGCTCAACGCCGAGGGCAGCAGGTAGAGCGCCTGCCAGGTGGTGGAGACGTCGGCGTTGATCGTGGACAGCAGGTCACCGGCCGGGTTGCGCTGGTGCCAGGCGAGCGGGAGGTGGCTGTACCGGCGGATGAGCCGGCGTTGCATGGCGGCCTCGACGCGGAAGTGCAGGACACCGGCGAGGTATTCGCGGGCGACAAAACCCAGCACCTTCAGCAGCGCGATCGCGGTCAGCAGCCAGCACAGCCCGGCGAGTGCGGCTCCGGCCGGGCCACCGTCACGGGCCGCCGGCAGCAGCACCTCGTCGACGGCGTTGCCCAGGGCCCACGCCGAGGCGATCGTCATGCCGGCGTACAGCGCGCTGCCCGCGACGGCGCCGGCGAAGCAGGCGGGTTCGGCCCGCACCGCCGCCGCCAGGAGACGGATCCCTTGCCAGGCAAGGGATCCGTGGCCGCCGGTTCTGCCCTCGGCCGCTGTCATGTCTTGTCACCTTTCGCTCCGGTGTGCCCGCGCCGGCATTACGCCCGGCCGTGCCCACTCATTAGGGGGCACGGCGGTCGGTGCGAACCAGGGATCTCCGGGTGGGACAACCGGCGTGGCACGTCATCGCCAGGCCTACGAATCACTCCGAATCGGACACCCGGGCGTGATCGGCGCGGGGCCGGGGATGCACCATCATCTGGCTCTGAGCCTGCACGCCGGCCTGGAACCGGCTGTCCGCGCCGAGGCTCTGCATCACCTCGGAGATGTGCCGGCGGCAGGTGCGCACCGAGAAGCCGAGGCGGCGGGCGATGACTTCGTCCTTGGCGCCGGTGGCCATGAGTTGCAGAATGGCGTTCTTCACCTGGTCGGAGATTTTATCCGGCTGTGGACTGTGCGGTTGGAATGGTTCCGCCCGGTCCCAGGTGACGTGAAACATCTTCACCAGGAACGAGATAAGCGAAGGCTGGCGGATAACAATTGCGCCACTTCCCGTTTCCGGTTGCGCGTCGCCATTCGGAACGTCGTCCGGATCGGTGCGCCACCGCATCGGCAGGAAGCAGACCCGGCGGTCGAACAGCAGCATCCGGTCCGGGATCTCGTCGACCGTACGGAAATCGGCGCCCGCCCGGGTGAGCGTCTCCACGTAGCCGGATGTCGGCAGGTGGTAGCGCGATCCGTGCTGGTACACCGTGCGTAACTGGGCGCCCCGGCGCAGCAGCCCCAGGTCGCGCTTCTGCGCCTGGGCAAGACGTTCGACCGGACGGCCCCCGCCGGGCTGCAGCGCGAGCACCTCCTCGGCGCAGCGGTCGGCCTCGACCTCGATCAGCCGGTTCACCGCGCGGCCGTCGAGCACGGTCGCGAACTCGTTCTCCGTCGGATCGCGGTGGGCGGCGTGCAGCGGGACCAGCGTGCGCACCTGGGTGCGCAGCTGCTCGGCCATCTCGGCGAGCCGCCGGCTCTGGACCTCCATCGGCGTCACGAGGCTGCCGATGGCGAGATCCGGGTTCGCCGCGACCCACGTCGTGTCGTTCACCCGCTCGATCAGATGCAATGTCTCCAAAGTGGAGAATGCGGTGGCCGCAGCGGCCGCGGAAACGTCGTGGGCCCTGATCAGGGCTTCGTTGTCGCGCCTTCCCGTCTGCAGAACGCATTGGTACGCGGCAATGGCGAGGTCATCCAATGCGGGAATGTTGGGTGACTCATGCAATGTTCTCCCCCGAGAAGCAAGCGCAGTTGTGCAGATGCGGCGGGCCGCATCGCCAACCGGCTCGAAATCTAGCCGGTAATCTTCATCACCCGCAACCCCGATCGATTTCCCCTCGATAGATGAAACGGTTAATCCAACCGTCCCAGGACTTGGTGGCCGAGGAGTTCGAGGTGGTCGCAATCGGCCATGTTCAGGACCTGCAAGTAGATGCGCTGCACACCCGCCTCGGCATAGCGGCCGATCTTGTCGACGATCTCCGCGGGCGATCCGCCGAGCCCGGTTGCCCGAACTTCCGCTACCCCGCGGTCGATCGACCGCGCCCGGGCCGCCACCTCCGCATCACTGCTGCCGCAGCACGCGACCAGAGCGATCGAGTACGTCAGCTCGCCCGGGTCGCGGCCGATCGCCGTGCACGCCGCGCGGACCCGGTCGAACTGCTCGCGCGCCTGGTCCGGGCGGACGAAGCCGATGTTGAACTCGTCGGCGTACCGGGCCGCCAGCTCCGGGGTACGCCGCACGCCCTTGCCGCCGACGATGATCGGGGGACCGGGGCGCTGGCTCGGCTTCGGCAACGCCGGGCAGTTCACCAGCTCGTAGTGCTTCCCGGTGTGGGTGAACCGCTCGCCCTCCGGGGTACGCCAGATCCCGGTGATCACCTCGAGCTGTTCCTCGAGCAGGTCGAAGCGCCGCTCCGGAAACGGCAGGCCCCAGGCGGTGTGCTCCTCGGCGTACCAGCCCGTGCCCAGTCCCAGCTCGATCCGGCCGCCGGCCATCTCGTCCACCTGGGCGACCTGCATCGCGAGCGGTCCCGGCGATCGCAGGGTCACCGGTGACACCAGGGTGCCCAGCCGGATCGAACGGGTCTCCCGGGCCAGACCGGCGAGGGTGGTCCAGGCGTCGCTCGGCCCGGGCCGGCCGTCGACCGCGCCCACGGCGAGGTAGTGGTCCGAGCGGAAGAAACCGCCGAACCCCAGATCCTCGCTCAGCTGCGCCGCCTCCAGCTGCGTCGCGTAGCTCGCGCCCTGCTGGGGCTCCACGAAGATGCGCAGATCGACCTTGGTTGTTGTCATCGGATCACACCGTTTCTGTTGTTGTCCTGTGTGCTCTGTTCCTGCGGTGGCGTCCAGCGCCGGACACCGAGCTCCGTCATCGCCGAGATCGCCTCGTCGCAGGCGGCCGCCGCCTCCTGCCGGGTGACCGGACGCCAGTCCGAGGCGACCTCCAGCCGTACGGTCACCCTGCGATGCCCGTCGGGCAGGCGCGCGTCCCGGTAGACGTCGACGATGCCCGCGCGGCGAAGGGCGGCCGGCCCCGCACGCAGCAGTCCGGCCAGCTCGGCGGCTGGGACCTCGTCCGGTACGAGCAGGTTGACGTCGGTCTCGATGGTCCGCTGGGCCGGGGGTGCGACCAGCCGGCGATGAACGGCCGGATCGGCCAGCAGCGCGACGAGGTCGACCTCGGCCGCGGCGAACGTCCAGGTCCCCGGTACCCCGAGCGCGGACCCGGCCAGCAGGCCCATCCACCCGGCACAGCGGCCCGCCGCGACGAACTCGACCGCTGTGCCGGGCCGATACAGTGCCCGTTCGGCGGCCCGGACTGTCAGAACGGGCACGCCCGCGGCGCGTGCCGCCGACCGGACGGCCGCTCCGACCTGATGCAACGCCGTCTCGGCGGCGTCCGGTCCGGATCCTTCCGGCAGGGCCCGGACCACCGCGAGCTGGGGCCGTTCCCGGTGATCGCCGGCTTCGGGGAGAACCACGGCGCCGGTCTCGACGAGGTCGAGGTGCCGGCCGCGCCGGCCGGTCTGGGCCGCCGCGACGGCGGCCAGGCCGGGCAGCAGGCTGCGCCGGACGATGCGCCCGGTCCGGCTCCCGCCCCGGTGCAGGTGCAGGGCGGAGGTCCGGACAGGTGCGTCCGCGTCGATCACCATCGGCGTGACCACCTCCTGGAACCCGTGTGCGACCGCGGCGTCACGCGCGGCCCGGCTCCGGGCGGACCGGTCGTCGCGCGGTGGCGGCACCGGGTCGCCCGGCACAGTTCCCGGCAGCGCGCGGTAACCGGTGAGCCGGACGATCTCCGCGATCAGATCCGGCCGGGTGCGCAGATCGGTGCGGTGCGCCGGGATCGCGACCACCAGGCGGTTGGGGCCCGCGGCCCGGACCGTCAGCCCGCGTCCGGTCAGAAGGCGTGCGCACTCGTCGGTGGACAGCGGCAGGCCGAGGCGCGAACCAGTGTCGGCGACATCGACCAGGATCTCGTGGCGCGGGGCCGCGGGACCCTCGGTGGTCGCCCGGACCGGTGGGCGGCCGGGCGCGAGCAGCGCGGCGACCCGGTGGACGGCCCGGTCGCACCGGTCGCCGTCGGCGGACACCTCGGTGCGGGCGGCGGCGAGGACGAGCAGGCGCGGGGGCGCGGTGTTTTCGGGCGTACGGGCGGCGACGTGTACCGCGAGCTCGGCCGGCCACCGTACGGCGGGACCGGTCCGGACTGCTTGATCCCCGCCCACGGTGACGTCGACCGGCCCGGCCGCCGACAGCTCCACCGTGACCAGTCGTACCCCGAACTCGTAAGCGGCGACGCGCACCGCACCGGTCACCGGATCGTCGTCGTCCAGGCCGGTCAGCCGCAGCCGGTCGCGGAGCAGATCCGGCATCCGCTCGGCCGCGCCCCCAGGCAGGATCGCCGCGCAGACCGTCCACCCGCAACCGTCGACGGAGAGCCGGATGGTGTCGCCGTCGCCGTGCGGGCCCGGTTCGCCGTGCGGTGTCACCCGGTGGCGGTCGCGGTCGCGCTGGGCGATCTCCCCGGCGAGACCCCACAGGCCGTCGCAGTCGGCGAGTTCGGTGGGCACGGTCAGATGCAGGATGTCATCGGCCACCGACGCCGGCGCCGGGTCGAGGGCCGCGGCGACGGGAGTGCCGGGTGCGGTTGCGGGCGGCAGGACGATGGCCGTACCGGACGGGCCCAGCCCCAGCCCGGCCGGCGTGCACACCAGCCCGACCGGGTCACCGTCGCGGGCCGGGGCGGGGACGATGTCGAGCCCGTGGGCCGTCCCCGCGGAACCAGGGGCGTAAAGCCGGGCCCCGGGCAGCGCGACCGCCACCATGCTGCCCGGCGCGGGACGGGCGCCGGCGGGCAGCCGCACGGGCTCCGGTGCCGGGAGGGCCGCGAATGTCGTCCCGTCGCGTTCCTCCCCGAGACGTCCCGCGACGATCCGCGGGCTGCGCCACCCCGGCACGTCGACCCGGGTGATCGCCATGCCGGCGGTGCCGAGCAGGTCGTCGGCCTCCCGCACGGTCACGGGCTTGCTCAGAAACTCGTTGAGCCACGAGAGCGGTACACGCATGATGTCTCCTCTTTCACCGGGCCTGCGCCAGCAGGCGCAGATCGTTACGGAGGAAGTGGCGGATGTCGCCCAGCCCGTGCCGGACTGCGAGGAGCCGTTCCAGCGAGATCGCCAGGGCCGCCACCGGCAGGTCCTCCGGCCAGCCGGCCGCGCGCAGCACCCCGGCGGCCAGCAGCCCGCCACTCATGATCTCCAGCCGTCCGCTGCCCTGGCACAGGCCGCAGCCCTCGGCGCCGCACGGCGCGCACTCGACGTCCACCGCGAGCCCCGGCGAGACGTACGGGAATCGGCGGAAGCGCAGCCGCGGGTCGAACCCGTCGCCGAGCACCGCGTCGACAAAACCCGTGGCCAGTCCCTTGATATCGCTCATCCGCACGGACGGTCCGGCCGCCACCGCCTCCAACTGGTGGAACTGGTGCACGAACCGCGCGTTGGGCACGTTGTTGCGATGGCAGGGACCGGCCACGACGAACCGTGACGCCGGCCCGGCCGGTTCGGTCCGCAGCACCCGCAGCACGGAGGCGGTGGTGTGGCTGCGCAGGACCGCCGCGCCCTCGGCGTAGAAGGTGTGCGCGGGACTGCGGGTGGGATGGTCGGCCGGAACCCCCAGCAGGTCGAAGCAGTGTGCCTCGTCCTCGATCTGGGGCGCGTCGCGGAACACGAAGCCGAGGGCGGCGAAGTGGGCGGCCGCCTCGTCGAGGATCAGGCTCACCGGATGCCGGCCGCCCGGCGGCGGGGTGTCCGGGATGTGCGTCGGGTCGAGGCGGACCCGGTCGGCCGGGGCCGGATCGCCGGCCGCCGTCTGCTCCCGCCGGTCGGCCAGGGCCGTGGCGAGATCGTCGGCCGCCTGGCGGACCGCCCGGCCGGCGGCCGCCCGGTCCTCGGCGGGCAGAGCGCCCACGCGTGACCGCAGGGCGGCCAGCGCGGACCGCCGGCCCAGATGATCCCGGTGCCATCCGGTGAGCTCCGGCCCCGGGCAGTCGCGCAACGCGCCAAGGGCGGAACGGTAGGCGGAGCGGACCGCCTCGAGAGTCGTCGCCACCTCGGGGGATGCGGGCACGGCGGGATACCTCCTGAGATCGTCACGGGAATGGCGCGGCCGGGCGCGAAGAGCGCGGACACGGCGGGCGGTGGACATATCTTCAGTCACCCCGGCCGATACGGCAATGCCGTCGACGGAAAGTTGGATCAATAACCGCAACGTCCGAATTGTCCGGGTGGGTATTAGCTGCCAGACAGCAATTCCAGAGGTCACGGGCGACTTCGAGAGAGCGTTCTCTCGATACGGTTCTCCTCGTTGCGGCACCGATAAACCGGTCGCTGCGAATTCGATAGGACAAATCACGGGGGAGCACGTTATGAACCGATCGACAGAACTTCCGGGCCGGCTCGTGAACCTCGGCGCCACCTCGGCGCCGAACGGGGGCGACACCGGCTGGGGCAACTGAACGTACGGCACGAAGCCTTATCGAGGAGGGGTTGGACCAACATGACCACATGGGACGCGGAAACGTACGGCAGCCGCTGGTCGCAGATCTACGACGGACTCCCTTGGCCCGGGCCGGACGACGCTGTCAGTTTCCTGGCCAAGCTCGCGCAGGGTGGTGAGGCCCTCGAACTCGCCATCGGGACCGGCCGGATCGCTATTCCGCTGGTCGAGCGCGGAATTGAGGTGCACGGGATCGACTCGTCGCCGGAAATGATTGCCAAACTGCGCGAGAAAGAGGGCGGAGAGCGAATTCCGGTCACCGAGGGCGACATCTCGTCGTTCACCGTCGACCGGACCTACCGCCTCGCGTTCCTGGTGCTCAACACCATCTACGCGCTGCAGGACCAGGAACAGCAACTCGCCTGTTTCGCCAGCGCCGCGGCCGCGGTCGAACCGGGCGGGCACTTCGTCGTCGAGGCGTTCATGCCCGACCCGACCCGCTTCCGGCGCAACTCCTGGATGCAGGTCCACGACATGGGTCTGGACCACGTGCTGATCGAGGCGGACAAGCACGACCCGTCCACCCAGCAGATCCTGGAGCAGCACCTGCACTTCTCGCAGAACGGGGTCAAGCTGTACCCCGCGTTCCTGCGCTACGTCTGGCCCTCGGAGATGGACCTGATGGCCCGCCTGTGCGGAATGCGCCTGGTCGAGCGGTACGGCGGCTGGAACGGTGAGCCGTTCAACGCGCGGTCCGGCAACGTGGTGTCAGTCTTCCGCCGCGACGAGGCCTGACCGGCGCCGATGAGTGACCGGAACGCACGGAACGACGCCGCGCCGAGGGTGCGCGACCGCACCGACGTCGCGGCCGCCCTCCGGCGCCGGATCCTGCGGTACGCCGCCGGCCAGGCGATCCACCTCGGATCGTCGCTGTCGGTGGTGGACATCCTGCACACCCTCGGGTGCCGGGCCGGCCTCGGACCGGCGACGGCCGGGAACCGGACCCGGGACCGCCTGGTGCTCAGCAAGGGCCACGCGGTCTGGGCCCTGTACGCGGTGCTGGCCGAACTCGGGCTGCTCACCGCCGACCCACCACCCCGCCTGCCCGGCCATCCACCCGAGGGCCTGCCCGGGATCGACGTGTCCACGGGCGCGCTCGGTCACGGCCTGTCCATCGGAGCCGGGCTCTGCGAATCCGCCCGCCTGGCGGGCAGCGACCGCCGTACGTACGTGGTCCTCGGCGACGGCGAGCTCAACGAGGGCTCCGTTTGGGAGGCGGCGATGTACGCCGCTCACCGGGGCCTGGACCGGCTCACCGCCGTGGTGGACCTCAACGGCATGCAACAGGAGGGACCGACCTCCGCGGTGCTGGACCTGGCACCGCTCGACGAGAAGTGGCGGGCGTTCGGCTGGAACGTCCGCACGGCGGACGGCCACGACCCGGTGTCGCTGACCGCGGCCCTGGACCGGGCCGAGTCCCAGGCCGGCCGGCCGTCCGTCGTGCTGGCGACGACCGTCAAGGGCAAAGGAATCCCGTTCATGGAACACAGCAGCGCCTGGCACGTCGGCGTGCTCGACGCCGCCCAGCTCGCCGAGGCCCTGGCCGCGGTCGATTCCACGGGCGGCAGCGATGTGGGCGGTGGCCATGACTGACACCATCACGGCCGAACGGCCCCGCGCGGGCATGCGACCGGTGGTCGCGGACGTTCTCGCCGACCTGGGGGAGCAGTTCCCGGACCTGATGGTGCTCGCGGCGGACGGCCATGCCCTGGCCGCCGGTTTCGCCCGGCGGTTCCCCCGGCGGTTCATCGACGTCGGCATCGCCGAGGCCAACCTGGTCGGGGTGGCGGCCGGTCTGGCCCGCGACGGCCACCGGGTGGTGGTCGGCACGATGGCCCCGTTCCTGGTCCGCCGGGCCGCCGAGCAGATCCGGCTCGACGTCTGCCGCCCGGGCCTGGATGTGACCTTTCTCGGGGTCGGCGGCGGACTGTCGTACGGCACGCTCGGCGCCACCCACCACATCACCGAGGACCTCGGCGCGATGGCAGCGATGCCCGGCACCCGGGTGCTGTGCCCGGTCGACCGGCACGACGCCGCGTGGGCGGTCCGGGCGGCGGTCCGGCACCGTGGTCCCGCCTACGTCCGGCTGGGCGCCCGGGACGACGAGATCGTGTTCCAGGGCGACGAAAAGTTCTCCTGGGACGCGCCACAGATTCTCGGCGCAGCAGGCCCGGCTCTGGTGGTGGCGCTCGGCGCGACTGTTGGTGACGCCGTCCGCGCCGCCGAGCGCGCCGGTGCCGCCGGCCTCCCGGCCCGGGTGCTCGCCCTCACCGTTCTGGAGCCTTTCCCCACCGAACAGATCCTGGGGGCCGCCCGGGCCGCGTCCACGGTCGTCACGGTCGAGGAACACGTCGCCGCGAGCGGCCTCGGTGCCCGGACCGCGATGGCGCTGGCCGGTCGGTGGCAGGGGCGGTTCACCGCCCTCGCAGTCGACGGCCGCGCCGCACCGGTGGGCGACCGGGCCGAGCTCTTCTCCTTCTACGGCATCGGCGAGGACACGATCACGCGTGCCCTTGTCGGCCCCGAAACCGATCCGGAGTGACTGATGCGAATACTCCTCGGCGCCCAGAGCTGCGGCTTCGGGCCGATCTCCAAGCTGACGGCCCTGTCCCGGTTGCTCCCGCACCACCACCGGATCTTCGCCGGTGTCACCGTGGCGGCCGACTTCGCGCAGCGTAACGCCAGCGCGTTCGACGAGGTCGTCGATGTCGGTACCGACGCCGCGCTGCTGGGCGGGCTCGTCGCGGACTGCGACCACGTCGTCTCGGTCATGGATGCCGAGCTGGTCTTCCGGGCCTACGCCGCGGACCGCCCGACGATGTTCCTCGACAGCTTGCTCGCCTTCTGGCAGCTGCGGACCCCGGAGGCGGAGATCGCCGCGTTGTGCGCGACCGCTCCCCGGGGCGACTACGCCAAGCTCGACGCCCATTTCGCCGCGCTGTCCCCGCACGAGCGCATCTACGCCGCGCATCTGCTGGCCGAAAGCTCGCTGGTGCAGACCTTCCCTGGCGTGCCGGAACGGGCCCAGCGGCTGCGCGAGCTCGGGGCCCGCAACATCCACGTCACCGGCCCGATCGTCGACGAGCCGGCGATCACCGGGGTGCCCGAAGGCGACCGGGACGGCTACGACCTGCTGATCAACCTCGGTGGCTTCAAGAACTTCCTGCTCGACTACGACCACCACAACGACTACCTGCGCCTGATCGCGCGCTGGGTGCCCGATCTGATGGCCGACCGGCCGGAGTTCGAACGGATCGCGGTCTGCGGCGGCGGATACGGGGCCGGCCGCGAGAAGGTGGTGCGGGTCGGCGGGCGTACGGCCGAGTTCCGCTGCCTGCCGCAGCGTGAGTTCCTGCCGGCCGTCGCCACGGCCCGCAACTACATGCTGACGCCGGGGCTGACCGCGATCCACGAGTCGCTGCTGCTGGGGCAGTTCCCGATGGCCCTGCCGGAGCAGCACGCGGGTCACGTGGCCAACCTGGAGAGTCTCGGCGGCACCAGCTTCCACCGCCTGGGAGCGCGGTTCGCCGACCTGATCGAGGACTACGACATTCCGGCCGACGACTTCGCCGGCACCGCCGCGATCGTCGAGGAGGTGGGTCGCGTCCTGTCCGACGACGACCGCTACGACCGGTTCCGTCAGGGCATGAACACCAGGATCGAGGCCTTCCTGGCCGTCGGCGCCGAGGGTCGCGCCGAGGGCGTCCGGGAACTGAAGAGCCTGCTGCAGGGCCAGTCGTTCGCCGATCTGGTCGGCGAACTGATCCAGCAGTCGTCCGACGCCCTGATCGGCGGTGTCCGGTGATGATCGACAGCCTCGCCGAGGCGCCCCAGCGCGACCACGCCGAGTCGATCGCGGACGAGCTCAGCGCCCTGCACCGCGACCTGGACGGCGCCGGCCGCGACCGGCTCTCGTTCGACGCCTGGGTCCCCCGCAGCGCGCGTAAACAGCGCCAGCGGTTGTTCGTCCGGTCGTCGGTGGACGGTGTCCCGCGGCTGGTGGCCAAGGTGCCGCTCGATCTCGAGGACACGATGGTCGACCGGGAATGGGACGTCCTGTCCGCCCCGGCCGGGGTGGGGGTGCCGAGCCCCCAGCCGGTGGCGCGCTTGCGGCGCGGCTTCGCCATGACGTACGTACCGTCGCGCGACTTCCCGCAGGCGATGAGCGAGGCCCCGGCGCACGAGTGGCCCGCGCTTCTTGGCGCGGCCGTCGATCTCGCGGCGGTGCTGCACACCAGCGACGGCGACGCGAGCCGGGAGTCCGCGGCCGAGGTCGCCGCCCGTTACCTGCCCGGCCTGGCCGGGATCGGACCGAACACGCTGCGCTACCTCGACGGCGCGGCTGTCGGCCCGGCGCACGGTGACCTCGGTCCGTGGAATCTGCGGGTGGATGGTGACGGTGGCCTCGCCATCATCGACTGGGAGGACTACCGCCCGGTCGGCCTGCCCGCCCTCGACGCGCTGAACATCGTGCTCACCGCGGGTCTGGTGGCGTTCCCCGACTACGTGGACCGCGGTTTCGACTGGCTCTACGACCGGGTGTTCCACGAGGACAACCCGTTCCGTACGGCCGCGGACCACGCGCTGCGCCGGTACGCGGAACGGACCGGCAGCCAGGTGCACGACCTGCTCCAGCTCACCCCGCTGTTCTGCCGGTGGATGATCCGCCGGATCGAGGACCAGGGCCGGCCCGCCGGGCACCTGTTCTTCGGCCCGTTCGCCGCCCGTTTCGAGGCCGAGAACGGTGACGGCCGATGACGACCCCCGCGATCTGGGATGCCGTCGTCGTCGGAGGCGGCCCGGCCGGGCTGTTCGCCGCCTGGCGCCTGGCCCAGGGCGGCGCCCGCGTCGCCCTGGTCGAGGCCGGCGGCGGCATGCGGGCGAGCCTGTGCCCACGCGTCTCCGCCCGCATGCGGGGCCAGCAGGTGCGCCCGGCCGAGAAGTTCCGTCTCCAGTGCAACCGGTGCGACTGCCTCACCGGGCTGGGTGGGGCCGCCTTCCACTTCGACACGAACCTCGGGTACGTGCGCGGCCTGTCCCGCTCGAAGATCGAGCAGGACAGCTCGGGGGCGGTCCGGGCGTACAGCGGGCTGGAGCGCACCCTCGGTGACTTCGACCGGGCCGCGGCCGAGGTGGCCCGGGTCTACGAGTTGATGGCCGAGTTCGGTCTGCCACCGGCCGGGACCCACATCGAGGCGGCCGGCGGTACGGCCGGGACAGGCTTCGCGGCCGCCGACGAGGCCGTGTCCCAGGCGATCACCGTGGACGACGCGCTCACCATGGTCGACGCGCTGCTGCTCAAGGCGGAGGCCAACGGCCTGCACCTGCGCACCGGCTGCCGGGTCGAGGATGTGGACCGGCAGGACGGCGTGTGGTCGCTGCGGCTCTCGGACGGCACGCAGTTCCGGAGCCGGTCCGTCGTGATGGCGGTGGGCAAGCTCGGCCTCGACTGGATCCGTCCCCTGCTGCAGCGGCACGGCATCGCCCACGATCCGGCCCGGCGGGTCGACGTCGGTGTCCGGCTGGAGATGCCGCAGGAGGTCGCGGCGCCACTGACCGCTTCCTGCCACAACCCCAAGTTCACGTTCCTCAACGACGGCGGCGAGCCGGTCCGGACGTTCTGCGTCTGTGACGGCGGCCGGATCATGCAGTACTCGTTCCTCGACACGGTGATCCTGGACGGCCAGCACTGCCTGACGACGCCGACCAAGCGGACGAACTTCGGCATCGTCACCACGGTCGACGTGCCCGCCGGCGCCGACGGGACCGAGCACGCGCTCGGCTTCGCCCGGCGGGTGAACCAGGCCGGGGGCGGACTGCCGGTGGTCCAGCCGCTGGTCGAGATGCTGGGCCGGGAGCGGCTGACCGAGCGGCCGAGCAGCAGCCTGATCTATGCCGCCGACGTCGATCTGGCCGCCGCCATGGGCCCCGAGCGCGTCGCCGACATCGCCGGGATGGTGCACCGCCTGGAGGCGCTGGCACCCGGGCTGATCGGGCCGCGGACGGTCGTCGCCGCACCGGTCGTCGAGAAGCTGTACCCCGCGATCGAGCTCTCGCCGGACATGGAGAGCAGCGCGGCCGGGCTCTACTTCACCGGAGACTGCTCCTCCAAGATCATCGGCGTCACGTACGGCGCGGCAACCGGTCTGGTCGCCGCCGAATCGATCCTGCGCGACTGACTGCGCCCGCGGAAAGGAGTCCCATGTTCGACCTGCCCAGCCGGACCTCGGCGGACGCACGGCCACCGGAGCCCGGTCACGTCTGGACGCTCGACGGTTTCGCCGAGTGGTGCGCCGCGCACCCCGGCGTGCCCCCGTCCCAGGTGCTCTGTGCACTGGTCGCGGTGCTCCTCGACCGCTACGGCGCGGCGATGCGCCTGGTCGCGGCGCCGGGCTGCGGCGAGGCCGGGGCCGCCGTGGCCCTGCTCGCCGGGTCGGACCCGGCCTGGCCGGCGCTGCTGAGCGCGGTGACCGGCGCACCGGACGCCGCGGACACCGAGCCGCCGGGCGATCGGCCGGTCGTCCTGGTCACCGACTCCGACACCCCCACACCCGCGGGCGACCTGGTGTGGATCGCCGGCGAGACGACCGTCGAGGTGCGCCTGCGCCCGGCCGTCTTCGGCGAGCAGTCGGTGGCGCGGATGGTCGGGCACCTGCGCCGGCTGCTGGCCGAACTGCCCGGCCACGGTGACCGCCCGCTCTCGCTCGTCACCGTCCTGACCGAGGAGGAGACCCGGCTCAACGGCGGAACACCGCGCCTGCTGCCGGTCTACCCGCCGGTCACCCTGCACCAGCTTGTCGAGCTGCAGGCCTGGAAGACACCGGACGCCTGCGCGTTGGCGAGCGGTGACGAGGCGCTGTCCTACCGCGAGCTCAACGAGGTGTCGAACGTCCTCGCGCACCAGCTCGTCGCCGCCGGGCTCCGCCCCTCGGACGTGGTCGCGGTCGGCGGCGAGCGTTCGCTCGGCCTGTTCACCGCGCTGCTGGCCGTGCTGAAGGCCGGCGGCGTGTTCCTCCACCTCGACCCCGACCTGCCGGAACCGCGGCTGCGACAGTTCCTCGAGGTCGGCCGTCCGCGGCTGGTCGTCCGGGCCGCCGGCGCCCGGATCCCGGTCACCGACCTGCCGGAGGTGGCGGTGCCGTCCGGCTGGGACCCGGCGAGCATCGAGGCCCGGACCGCCCCGGACGTGGTCGTGGGCCCGGAGGACCCGGCGTACGTGCTGTTCACCTCCGGGTCGACCGGCGTGCCCAAGGGCGTCCTGCGATCCCACCGCCTGCACGTGTCCCGGGTCTTCCTGGAACAGGGCATGTACCACCTCGGGCCGGACGACCGGCACCTGCTGAAGCTGCCGATCAGCGCCCGCGAACTGTTCTGGCCGCTGGCCACCGGCGGCACGGCCGTCATCGCCCGGCCCGGCGGCGAGCGCGACGACGACTATCTGCGGGCCGTGCTGAGGGACGAGCGGATCTCCGTGATCAGCGTGGTCCCGTCGATGCTGCGGGCCCTGGCCGCCGACGGCGGGATCGACGACCTGCCACACCTGCGGCACATCTTCGTCGGCGGCGAGGCGCTGCCACCGGACCTCGAGGCGGCGGTCCGCGCCCACGGGTACGGGGTCCACAACACGTACACCTTGACCGAGGCCGACTACGTCGCGCACCGCGGCGGCCCGCTCGCCGAACCGGCGGGCGAATCCACCGTGATCGGCCGTCCGATCGACATGCGGGTGTACCTGTGCGACGAACGTGACCGGCTGGTGCCCCCGGGCCTGGACGGCGAGATGCTGGTCGGCGGCCCGGGTCTGGCCACCGGATACCTCGGCGACCCGGCCCGCACCGCCGAGCGCTTCGTCCCGAACCCGTTCGGCGACCCGCAGGCCCCGCTGCTGTTCCGCACCGGCGATCTGGCCCGGCACCGGGCCGACGGCGCCCTCGAATACCGGGGCCGGCGCGACCTCCAAGTCAAGGTCCGAGGTCATCGGGTGGAGCCCACCGAAGTCGAACACCGCCTGCGGGAGCACGCCGGCGTACAGGCCGTGGCCGTGGCCGGCTATCCGGATCCGCAGCAGGGAGCGGTCCTGGTCGCCTTCCTCGTCGCGGGCGAACCCGAACCCGACAACCGGAGCCTGCGCGAGTTCCTGGCCGAGCGGCTGCCGGCCGCGATGGTGCCGAGACACTTCGTCCGTCTGCCGCGCCTGCCGGTGCTGCCCAGCGGCAAGGTGGACCGGGCCTCGCTCCAGCCGCCCGGCCGCGAACGGTCCGCCGACCTGCCGCCGCCCGTCGCGCCGCAGACGCCGACCCAGGCCCGGCTCTCCGCCCTCTGGCGGCGGGTCCTGCACGCCGACGAGACGGGCATCGACGACACCTTTGTGGACCTGGGCGGGGATTCGCTGCGGGTGATCCTGCTGCGCGCCGCGATCCAGGACGAGTTCGGCGACGCCCCCGGGATCGCCGACCTGATGCGCCGCACGACGATCCGGCAGCAGGCCGACCTGCTCGACGGTGTCCGGCCGGACGTGCCGCCGCCCACGGCCGGGCGCGCCGACCGGACCCGCCAGGCCCGCGCCGAGGCCAACCGCCGCGCCGGGCTCCGGGCCGCGGCAACACCGGAAGAGAGCCTGCGATGAGCGACGTCGCCATCATCGGCATGGCCGGGCGCCTGCCTGGCGCGCCCGACCTCGGCACCTACTGGGCGAACCTGCGCGCCGGGCTCGACCGGATCACCCGGGCCGACGCCGGCGCCCTGCGGGGCATCGTCGACGACCGGCTGCTGGACGACCCGAGGTGGATCGGCGCGTCCGGGACGATCGCCGGGGCGTGCGACTTCGACCCGGCGTTCTTCGGGATGGCGCCGAAGGACGCGCTCGTCACCGATCCGCAGCACCGGCTCCTGCTGACCGTCGTGCACGAGGCGCTCGAGGACGCCTGCCTGCCGGCGGGCGCCCTGCCCACAACGGGCGTGTTCGCCGGGGTGGGGCGCAGCCGCCACGAGGAGCTCGTCCGCGGTGTCCTCGCCGCCCGGGGCGAGGAACCGAACGAACTGGTCCTGGAGATCGGCAACGAGAAGGACCACGCCGCCACCAAGACGGCGTTCCGCCTCGGCCTCGGCGGGCCCGCGGTGACCGTGCAGACGGCCTGCTCGACCGGTCTGCTCGCGGTCCACCAGGCGGCCCGCAGCCTGGCCGGCTACGAGACGGACATCGCGATCGCGGCCGCGGCCGCGGTCCGCATGCCGCACGTGCACGGCTATCTGTACCTGCCGGGCGGCATCGGATCGCCCGACGGCGTGTGCCGGCCGTTCTCCGCCCGGGCCGGCGGTGCGGTGGCCGGCGACGGTGCGGTCGGTCTCGTCCTCAAGCGTCTGGCCGACGCCGAGGCCGACGGCGACCGGATCTACGCGGTCATCCGGGGCTCGGCCGCCAACAACGACGGCGCCAAGACCGGCTACGCGTCGGTCAGCGCGGACGCCCAGGAGCGGGTCCTGCGGGACGCGCTGTTGTTCGCGGAGCTCGAGGCGGAGATGATCGGCGCCGTCGAGGCGCACGGATCCGGCACTCCGCTGGGGGATGCGACGGAGTGGTCGGCGCTCAGCGCGGTCTTCGGCAAATCGCCGTCCACCGTGGTCGGATCGGTGAAGTCGTCGCTCGGCCACCTGCGCGAGGCATCCGGCCTCGCCGGGCTGGTCCGCGCCGTGTTCAGCGTCCGCCACGGCCGGATCCCGCCCACCCTCAACGTGGGGGTGCCGGCCGACTTCGTCCGGCGCGGCGACACCGGCCTGCGGCTCGCCCGCCGGGACGAGGAGTGGACCGCGACCGGCCCGCGCCGGGCCGGGGTCAGCGCCTTCGGGCTGGGCGGGACCAACGTCCACGTCATCGTCGAACAACCGCCGGACCGGCCCGTCCCGTCGCCCACCTCGGAACGGGCACACGTGGTGCTGATCTCGGCCGGGTCGGCGGCGGCAGCGGACCGTACGGCGCAGGCCTGGTCCCGGACGCTGCGGTCGTCGGAGGTTCCGGCGGTCGACGCGGCCCGGGCTTCCCAGCTCGGGCGGCGCCACCGCCGCTACCGGCGGGTGGCGGTGGGAGGCACCGCGGCCACGCTCGCCGAGCATCTCGCCGGGAACGCGGCCGCGCTCGAGTCGGGCGCCGGAGCCGTCGGCTTCGTGTTCCCCGGCGTCGGCGACCAGTACCCCGGCATGGGCCAGGGCCTGCGCGACGCCGTCCCCGGGTTCGCGGATCTGCTCGACGCCAACCTCGACACCTGCTCCTCGCTCGTCGGACGGGACCTGCGCCCCCTCCTCGAGCCCGTCCGCGAGGCCGAGCCGGTGGTCGCGGGCGGCGGAGTCGACCTGCGCCGGCTGCTGAGCCGCCCGGACCCCGGCGGCGCCGGCGTGTACGACCCGGTCGCCTCGCACGCCGTGCTCATGTCCGTCCAACTGGCGATCGCCCGGTCGATGGAGCGGCTGGGTGTCCGCCCGGCCGCGGTCACCGGCCACAGCCTCGGCGAACTGGCCGCCGCCACGGTGGCCGGGGTCTTCGACGACCGGGACGCGCTGCGCGTGGTGGTCCGGCGGGCCCAGTTGGTCGCCGCGCAGCCCGAGGGCGCCATGCTGGCGACGAACCTGCCGGCCGAACGGGTCACCGACCTGCTGGGCGAGGGCGTCTGGGTGGCCGCGGTCAACTCACCGCGCAGCACCGTGCTGGCCGGCGAGCGCGACGCCGTACGCGCCGTCGCCGAAAAACTCTCCGGGCGTGGCCTGGAAAGCCGGTTGATGCCCATCCGGCACGCCTACCACACACCGCTGCTGCGGGCCGCCGGCGACGAACTGGCCGAGCTGCTCGGCGGGATGAGCCTGCGCCCTCCGGCCGTCCCGATGGTCGAGAACGTGACCGGCGACTGGGCCGGCGACGTCACCTCGCCGCGGTACTGGAGCCGGCAGCTCACCACCCCGGTGCAGTTCGGCCGGGCGTTGCGCACCGTCGCGCAGCGCTGTGACGTCCTGCTGGAGATCGGCCCCGGGCAGTTGCTCACGCTGGCTTCTCAGGCCCGGGCCGATCTGGGTGGCTGCCCGGTCGTGCCGACCGTCCGGCGGAACTACCAGACCGTCGCGGACGATGCGGTGTTCGCCGGCGCACTCGGCGCGGTGTGGCAGGCCGGGGGCGCTCCCGACTGGACGGCGCTCGGCGGCCGTGAGCGAGCGGCCGCGGTGAGCCTGCCGCCGACGGCCACTGACGTACGGCGGATCTTTGTGGCCGACGGCGTCGCACCGGCCGCCGCACCGATGCCGGTGCTGCCCGGCACCGTCCCGGAGGTCCCGAAGGCCGCGCCGCCGCCACCGGACACCGCCGACGAGGACGGGGACGGCTTGCAGGCCCAGTTGGCCCAGGTGTGGACGCTCGTGCTGGGCGTCGACGACCTCAACGGCCGGGACGACTTCTTCGCGCTCGGCGGTGACTCGCTGATGAGCGTGCAACTGATCCTCGGCATCGAGGACCAGCTCGGCGTCCACGTGCCGGCGGTCGCGGTGTTCGAGGAGTCGACGCTGGCCGGAATGACCCGCCGGGTCCGGCAATGGCAGATCGATCTGGGAGGAAAATCGTGAACGGGTACTCCGTCGGTGTGGTCGGCGCGGGCGTGATGGGCGCCAGCCTGGCGCAGGCGCTGGTCGGCCGGGGCTTCGACACCGTCCTGCTCGACACCGACCCGGCGGCGCTGCGGTCCGCGGCCGACGCCGTCGCGGCGGCGGACCGGCTCACCCGCCTGCGCCGGGGCGCTCCGCAGACGCCGCCCGGTCAGCTCACCTACGCGTCGTCGACGGCCGCCCTGGCCGGCTGCCGGATCGTCGTGGAGAACATCACCGAGGACCCGGCGGCCAAGGAGAAGGTCCATCGCGAGCTCGACGCGGTTCTGGCGGCGGACACCGTCGTCGCGGTGAACACCTCGGCCGTCCCGATCTCGGGCCTCGCACTGGCCACCGAGCACCCGGAACGGGTCCTCGGCTCGCACTTCATGAACCCGGTGGCGCTGTCCGAGATGGTGGAGGTGATCCGCAGCCCGTACACCGCGGACTGGGCCCTCGACCGGATGCACGACCTGATCGGCGCCCTCGACAAGAGCGCGGTCGTCGTCGGCGACGTCGCCGGCTTCGTCATCAACCGCTGCCTGATGATGTTCGTCAACGAGGCCGCCGCCCTGCTCGACGACGACGTCGCCACCCCGCAGCAGGTCGACCGGCTGTTCCGGGGCTGCCTCGGGCACCGCACCGGCCCGCTGCGCACCGCCGACGTCATCGGCGTCGACACGATCGTCCGCACTTTGGACGTCCTGGCCGAGCACCACGGACCGGACCGGTTCACCCCGTCGGCCCGCCTGCGGCGCATGGTCGCCGACGGTCATCTCGGCCGCAAGTCCGGTCAAGGCTTCTACCGCTACTCCGACGAGGAACCCGCATGAGCACATCGGCCGACGCCGCCATCACCGAATCCAGCGACGACATCGTGGGCGCCGAGGTGTCCCGCTACCTGGCCCGTTACGTCGACGACGTCACCCTGCTGGAGCGGGAACGCCTGATCTCCAGCGGGCTGCTCGACTCGCTGGCCGCGGTGGCCCTGATCGCCTTCCTGCAGAAGCGGTTCGCCATCGAGGTCCTCGACGAGGACCTGGACCTCGCCAACTTCGACAGCGTCGCCCAGGTGGTGGCGTTCGTCGCGCGGAAGCGAGCGGGATGAGCGCGACAACGGCCCCGGCTGTGGCGCGCCTGCTGACGGCGGCCGGGGATCTGACGGCTCCCGGCGCGGTCGGCCCGGACCTGGTCGCCCGCCTCGCCGCCACCGGCGCGCTCGGGGCCATGGTCCCGGCCGAGCACGGCGGCGCGGCCCTGACCCATGCCCGGTACGGGCAGCTGCACCGCGTCGTGGCCGCACGCTCGGCGTCGTTGCAGAGCCTCATGACGGTCCACGGCATGGTCTGTCATGCGCTCACCCGGTCGTCGCGCCCCGAGCTGCAGGCTCTGCTGCCGGAGCTCGCCCGCGGTGAGCTGATCGCCGCCTTCGCGCTGAGCGAGCAGGAGGCCGGCAGCGACATCCGGACGATCACCACCACCGCCCGCGACACCGGCGACGGCTGGGTGCTCAACGGCCGCAAGAAGTGGATCACGTTCGGGGCGCACGCCGACGTCTTCCTGGTCTTCGCGCAAGCGGACGGCAAGGACGTCGCCATCCTCCTACGCCGCGACGATCCCGGTGTCCACGTGCACCCGGGACCGCCGATGAGCGGCCTGCGCGACGCCATGCCGGCCGAGCTGGAACTGCGCGACTGCATGGTGCCGGCCGGCCGGCTGCTGGCCCGGCCCGGCACCGCCCTGACGATGATCGCCGGGCCGGCGCTGACGCTGGGGCGTCTCAGCGTCGCGTACGGAGCCTGGGGTGTCGCCGAGGCGGCCTGCGACGCCGCGCTGGCCCGGGCGGTCGACCGGCACCAATTCGGTGCCCCCCTGCACCGGTTGCAGCTCGTCCGCGGGCTGCTCAGCGACGCGGTGGTGGCGACCGAGGGCGCCGGGCTGCTCTGCGAGCGCGCGGCCGAGGCCCTCGACCGCGACGACGAGTGGGCCACCGGCGAGGTGCTCACCGCCAAGCTGGCCGCCTCCCGGGCCGCGACCACCGCGGCCACGGTCGCGGCCCAGCTGCACGGTGCGGAGGGCCTGGTCGCCGGCAGCGCCGTGGACCGGCTGGTCGGCGACGCCCGGGTGATGGAGGTGATCGAGGGCAGCACACAGCTGCTCCAGCACCTCGTCGCCGAACAGGCACTCGCCCGGTTCCGGCACCGCCGGGCGACGGACCGGGACGACGAGAAGGAGGACGACCGATGACCCCGCCGGTACCCGCGGATCTGGTCAAGTGCGTGGTGTGGGACCTGGACGACACGGTCTGGGACGGTGTGCTCGCGGAAGGCGGAGCGGCGACTCTGCGCCACGGGGTCGCCGATCTCATCCGGACCCTCGACGCCCGCGGCATCCTGCAGTCCGTCGCGAGCAAGAACGAACCGGCCAACGCCCTGGAGCGGCTGCGGCAGTTCGGGCTCGACGAGTATTTCCTGTATCCGCAGGTCTCGTGGAGCCCGAAATCCGAGCTCGTGCGGGCCGTGGCCGACCAGCTCAACATCAACGTGGACACGCTGATGTTCGTCGACGACTCGCCGTTCGAGCGGGCCGAAGTGGCCGACGTGCACCCGCAGATCCGCTGCGTGGACAGCGCCGACCTGGCCGGTCTGGCCGAGCGTCCCGAGCTGAACCCGCCGGCCACCGCCGATGCCCGCAACCGCCGGGTGCTGTACCGGCGCGACGAGCAGCGACGCCGGCACGAGGAATCATTCGAAGGCCCGCGTACGGAGTTCCTGCGCTCGCTCGGCATGTCGCTGACGATCGCCCCGGCCACCCCGGCCGACCTGGACCGGGCCGCCGAGCTGACCCAGCGCACCCATCAGCTCAACACCACCGGCCTGACCTTCGCCGCCGAGGACCTCCGGGAGCTGCTCGGCGCGCCGGACCAGACCCTGCTGACGATGTCGCTCACGGACCGCTTCGGCTCCTACGGCACCATCGGCGTGGCTCTGCTCGGCCTGCACCCGGGGGAGTGGCGGATCCGGCTGCTGCTGATGTCCTGCCGGGTCATGGGCCGCAACATCGGCGGCGCCGTCCTCACCCACCTGATGCACACGGCCGACGCGGCCGGGCTCGCCCTGACCGCGGACTTCCTGCCCAACGACGTCAACCGCCCGATGTACATGGTCTACCGGCTGGCCGGTTTCAGTGAATCGGGTTCCGCGAGCGGGCCCGTCCGCCGGCTCACCCTCTCCGGCACCGCCGCCCGCGATTTCCCCGACTACGTGGACGTCGACTGCCGTCCCTACCGCATCATCCCGCACCTCTCACCCTCCTGATTGGAGCGTCATGGAAGCATTTGTCGACCGCTGGGTGAACGGCTTCGCCCCGCTGTACGAGAACTCCGAACTGTCCGACATCTCGTGGGTCACGACCTCCGTGAGCCCCGCGCTGCAGGGCCTCGTCATCGACGGCACCCTGGCCCGCGGCTCCCGCGTTGTCGACCTGGCCTGCGGCCCGGGTGTGCACGCCAACTTCCTGGCCCGGCACGGCATGCACGTCATCGGCGTGGACCAGTCGGCCGACGCGCTCCGTAAGGCGCGCATCCTGACCGGCTTCTACGGCACCGACGCCACCTTTGTCGAGGGCGACATCCTCGACGTGCCGCTGCCCGACGACTCCGCGGACGTCGTGCACGACTCGTTCGTCTATCACAACGTCCGGCCGGAGGCCCGCTCCCAGTACGCGGCCGAGGTGGCCCGCCTCCTCAAGCCGGGCGGCCTGTTCGTCCTCGTCGGCTTCTCCGACCGGATGACCCCCGGCTCGGGCCCGATCCGCCTGACCTCCGACGACCTGCTGGAGTCGCTGACGCCGCTGTTCTCCGTCGAGGAGCTGCGCCGGTTCCGCAACCTGCCGACCGAGAAACGCCCGGACCAGTGGCACTGGCTCGGCGTCTTCCGCCGCAGGTGAGCGCCGTCACCGGGCCGCTGCTTCCGCTGCACTGGCCCGATGCGTCGGACGAGGTGGCCGCGGACCCCGGCCCGGCGCCGGTCCAGCGGTTCACCGGCCGGACCGTCGTGGTCAGCGGCGGCGGGCGGGGCATCGGGCGGGCGGTGGCCCTGGCGTTCGCCCGGGAAGGCGCCCGGGTCGCGGTGGCCAGCCGCACCACCGCGCAGGTCGACCGGGTGGCGGCCGAGCTGCGCGCCGCCGGCGCCGACGCGGTGTCGCTGACCTGCGACGTGTCGTCGGCCGCGCAGGTGCGGGCCACGGTCCGCGCGGCGGCGGACCGCTGGGGGCCGCCCGACATCCTGGTCAACTGCGCGGGCGTCTTCAGCATGGGGCCGTCCGAGTCCACCGACGAGGCGGACGCCCGCGAGCTGTTCGACACCAACGCGCTCGGGACGCTGCTGATGTGCCAGGAGTTCGGCCGGACCATGCTCGAGCAGAACCACGGGCGGATCGTGAACTTCGCGTCCCTGCTGTCGTTCACCGCCTTCCCGCAACGGGCGGCGTACGCGGCCAGCAAGGGCGCGGTCCTCCAGCTGACCCGGGTGCTCGGGGTCGAATGGGCGTCGCGGGGAGTCCGCGTGAACGCGGTCGCCCCCGGCATGATCCGGATCGAGACGCCCCATCCCGCGATCGCCGCCGGTTCGCTGGACGAGGACGAGATCGTCCGGCGGATCCCGATGGGCCGGCGCGGGCGGCCGGAGGACGTCACCGGCGCCGTCCTCTTCCTGGCCTCGGACGAGGCCGCCTACATCACCGGGCAGACACTCGTCGTCGATGGAGGCTGGCTCAGCTATGGCTACCTGTAGGCGCGCACGGGATCGGAGAGCGGCATGACGACGTATCGCCACGCCATCATCGGGTGCGGCCGGGTCGCCCCCAACCACGCCGACGGCTTCGGGCAGGTGCCGGGCTGGGCCGTCGAGGTCGCGTGCGACCGGGACGCCGCGGTGGAGGTCTTCGCCAAGGAACACGGGATCCCCCGCTGGACCCGGGACCTCGCCGACGTGCTGGCCGACGAGACGATCACCTCGGTCTCGGTGGCCGTGGACCACGCCCAGCACGCGGCCGTCGTCCGCTCGGCCCTGAATGCCGGGAAGCACGTCCTGGTGGAGAAGCCCATCTGCCTGGACGTCGCCGAGGCCCGGGAGCTCGTCGCCCTGGCCCGGGCTCGGGGGCTGGTCCTGTCGGTGGTGGCGCAGCACCGGTACGACCCGGTGGTGCTGGCGGTCCGCGAATGGTTCCGCGCCGGCCTGCTCGGTGACCTGGTGTCGGTGTCGGCGGCCCTGCAGGCGCATCGAGCGCCGGAGTACTACCGGGACAGCTACTGGCGCGGGACCTGGGCCGGTGAGGGCGGATCGGCGCTCATCAACCAGGGCTACCACTGCCTGGACGCGGTGCGCTGGATCTGCGGGGATCTGACCGTGCAGGCCGCGGCGGCCACCACGCACGCCCTCGCGGGGGTGATCGAGACCGAGGAGACGATCAGCGGGCTGCTCGCCGCGGGCGACGCGCCGGTGACCCTGTCCGTGACCGTCGCGAGCCCGGTGGCCTGGAAGACCCGCATCGACGTCGTCGGGCAGCGGGGCTCGGTCGCGTTCGACCTCGACCATCCGGGCCGGCTGCTCGGGTGCGACGGACCGGACGCCCTGGTGCAGGCAGCGCAGAAGCATCGCGCCGACTCCCTCGCCGAGGAGCCGCCCGGCGTCGCGTACTACGGCGTCTCGCACCGCCGCCAGATCGCGGACTTCGGCCGGGCCGTCGCCGGGGGAACGCCCATGTTGACGTCCGCGGACGACGCCGTCGGCACGCTCGCAACGGTGCTGTCGCTGTACGACAAGGCCCTTCCCGGCCGGTGATCCGCCCCGGTGCCGGAACATGCGTTCCGGCACCGGGACACCCCTGGACTTTCACGAGGAGACGCTGTGCCCGAAAGACCGACGACGTCGATTGCCGTGTTCTGCGGGGCGCGCCCCGGCGTCGGCCGCCGGTACCTCGACGAGGCGTACACGTTCGGCGAGGCCCTCGGCCGGGCCGGCGCCGCGCTCGTCTACGGCGCCGGCGAAGTGGGTGTGATGGGAGCGGTCGCGGCCGGCGCCCGTGCGGCCGGAGCACCCGTCACCGGCGTCATCCCGGCCCTGCTCTACGAACGTGAGCGGCCGGATCTGCACACCGGCGAGGTCGTGGTGGTGGAGACCATGCACGACCGGAAAGCGGCGATGTACGACCTGGCCGACGGCTTCGCGATCCTGCCCGGTGGCCTCGGGACACTGGACGAGCTGATGGAGGTGCTGACCTGGAATCAGCTCGGCATCCACCGCAAACCCGTGGTGCTGGTGGACGGCGGCGGATTTTTCCAGCCGCTTGTCCTGCTGCTGGACCACCTGCTCGCCGAGGGGTTCATCAGCCCGGTCGACCGGGCCATGGTCGAGGTCACCACGGATCCCGGCGATGCCGTGGCACGCCTGCTCGGGGCCGGCGACCCGCTGGCGCTGACCACCGTCGCCGGATCGGTGTGAACACCGCCGGCGCCCGGCTCAACCGGGCGCCGGCGGCATGGTGTCAGGCCGGGATCCGTTCCGGGTTCGCCGCCGCCAGCTCGCCGGCCAGCCCGGCGAGCCGCAGCGGGCGGGTGAAGTCGGTCGCGGTCAGGCCCGCGAAGCCGGCCCGGTCGAGCCGCTCCAGCACGGCCGGGACGCGCAGCAGCGAACCGCCGGCGGTGACGAAGTTCTGCTCCAGCCCGGCATCGATCTCCTCCCGCACAGCCGCGGCGAGCGCGGCCCTGGCAGCGTGGGCCGTCGCGCTGGGAGCGCCCTCCTGAGAATCCCCGGCATCGCTGCCGGCGGCCGCGGCCCACTGCGCCGGGTCGGCCGGGTCGTGCGGGGCCCGCGGGCAGAGCAGAATGCGGTCGGGGCACACCACCGCGATGCTGGCGCGGACGGCCCCCAGCACGTGGTCGCGCAGCTCCTGCACCCGGGCGCCGTCGGGTGCCACGACGTACGAGACAAGTCGACCGTCGACCACGCAGGTGTGAGCGGACTCGACCGCCGGATGCTCGGCCAGCACGGCGGAGACCCGCTCGGGCACCACCAGGTCGACACCACGCCGTACCCCCGGTGGCGTCACCCGCGGGCCGGGGGCGGGCAGCTCCGCCGCGATACCGGCCGCGATGTCGGCGGCGATGTCGCTCAGCGGAACATCGCCGTCGAGCAGCAGCCGCCGCAGGATCCGCTCCGGACCGGCGAGCAGCACACGCACCTCCCGCGGCCCCAGCACAGCGGAGTTGACGCTCGCGTACATCTCCATCGTCGTGCCGTGGGTGGCCGCCATCAGATAGGCCTCCCCACCCCGGCGGTCCGGGACGGTGAAGAGCTCCTGATCGGGGCGCCACGCGGTCGGCCCACCGGCGTACAGCAGATCCCACAGCTCGTCATCCGTGCGCTGCTGCAGGGCGCTCAGATCCGCCGTGTGGAAGAAGTTGACCGCCGTACCCTCGCCGAACGACACCCCGCGGCGGACCTCCTCGGCGGTCATGATCTCCCGCAGGCCCAGATAGCCCACCCGGTAACGGCTCTGCGCCGTTGGCGTCCGGCTCTTGAGGCGGGCGACGATCTCGGAGAACGGCGGCTGGTCGGACAGGTCGAGCACGATCGGCAGCATGCGGTGGAAGCAGCCCACTGTCTGCCGGTCCGGCACGCCGCGCCCGGCGAAATGCTCCCAGACCGCGGTGCTCGTCGAATCCGACAGGGCGGCCAGCAAGGCGTGCGCGGCGGCCGAGTACACCACGGCCGGCGTCGTCGAGAGCTGACGCGCCGCCAGGATCAGCGCCGGGGCGAGCAGATCGGAGGAGTAGTACGTGCGGTTGTGCCGGTAGACGTCCTCCTCGGCCGGGACGAACAGCCGGTTGGGCAGCAGCCGTACCGCCTCCCGCCAGAACTCGAACGTCGACCGGCTCGCCTCCGTCGCCAGCCACTGCTGCTCGGCCTCGGCCGCGTCCACGGCCTGCCGCGCCGGCACACCCCCGCCGCCGTCGCGCAGCTCGTCCCGCACGATCACCGTGCTCGCCCCGTCGAACAGCGCGTGGTTCACGACCAGCAACAAACGCCGTACGCCCGTGTCGTCGAGCACCGCGACCATCCGGGTGAAGTTTGTGCTCTCCAGGGTGAACGGCGTGGCGGCGAGCTCGCCCGCGGTGGGGGCCTCCGCCGGGCCGTACACCTCGATCGTGACCGGCCCCGGGGCGTGCACGACCTGGACCGGCGTCCCGCCGTCATCGAGGGCGAACGTCGTCCGCAGAGCCTCGTGCCGGGTGAACAGGTCTTCGACCCTGCGCCTGGCCTCCGGGAGGTCCAGGGGCTCCTCGGGGACGAACTCGACGACCACGTTCTCGAGGTAGTCGATTACCAGCTTCCACCACTCCCACTGCTGGCCTCCGCCGAGTGGACCTACCCGCTCCACCGGTCTTCCCACCACTGACCGTCCTCCCGTCGTCGATGGGTGGAGCCTCACACCGGCTCCGGACCGGGACAACGGACTGCCTCTGGCAGGTTGACGCCATGCAGCAACTTCCCGGCGGTGGCGGGCCGGACGGTGTGGAGGAAATCGCGGCATGCGACAGGCTGCTACCGGGAGGTAACACTGGTCGGTAACGTGGCGGCGAGCCCAGACCCGGGGGAGTAGCCGTGACGGCAGCGCAGCCAGCACAGTCCCAAGTCTCGGAGAAGCAGGCACGGCAGGTCGCCGAGGCCGCCCGCGAGACCGAGTGGCGTAAGCCCAGCTTCGGCAAGGAGTTGTTCCTGGGCCGGTTCCGGCTCGATCTGATCGATCCGTGGCCGGTGACCGAGCCGGCGCCCGCGGCCGCCAAGTTCCTCACCGAGCTCGAGAAATACCTCAGCTCCGAGGTGGACGGCGCCCGCATCGAGCGCGAGGCCCGCATCCCGGACGAGGTCTTCCACGGCCTGGCCCGCCTCGGCGCCTTCGGCATGAAGATCGACCGGGAGTACGGCGGGCTCGGCCTGTCCAACCTGCAGTACTGCAAGGCGCTGACGATGATCGGCTCGGTCAGCCCGGCCGCGGGGGCGCTGCTGTCCGCGCACCAGTCGATCGGGGTGCCGCAGCCGCTGAAGATCTTTGGGACGCCCGAGCAGAAGAAGGAGTTCCTGCCCCGGCTCGCGGCCGGCGAGGTCTCGGCGTTCCTGCTGACCGAACCCGACGTCGGATCCGACCCGGCCCGCCTGGCCACGGTGGCCGAGCCGGTCGAGGGCGGGTTCCGGCTCAACGGGGTGAAGCTCTGGGCCACCAACGGCACGGTCGCCACGCTGCTGGTCGTGATGGCCCGGGTGCCCGGCCAGGGCATCACCGCCTTCGTCGTCGAGGGCGATGCGCCGGGCATCACCGTGGAGCGGCGCAACGCGTTCCTGGGCCTGCGCGGGCTGGAGAACAGCGTGACCCGGTTCCACGACGTCTTCGTGCCCGAAGGCAACGTCGTGGGCGGGCTCGGCAAGGGTCTGCGGATCGCGCTGACCACACTGAACACCGGCCGGCTGTCGCTGCCCGCGATGTGCGTCGGCGCCAGCAAGCGGGCGCTGGTGATCGCCCGCGAATGGGCGGCCGAGCGGGTGCAGTGGGGCCGCCCGGTGGGCCGGCACGAGGCGGTGGCGAGCAAGATCGCGTTCATCGCCGCGACCACCTATGCCATGGAGTCGATGCTCGACCTGAGCTGCGCGATCGCCGACGACGACCGCAACGACATCCGGATCGAGGCCGCCCTGGTCAAGCTGTTCGCCAGCGAGATGGCGTGGCAGGCGGCCGACGAGCTGATCCAGATCCGCGGCGGCCGTGGCTATGAGACGGCCGACTCGCTGGCCGCCCGGGGCGAGCGCGGGGCCGAGGCCGAGCAGCTCCTGCGCGATCTGCGGATCAACCGGATCTTCGAGGGCTCGACCGAGATCATGCACCTGCTCATCGCCCGCGAGGCGGTCGACGCGCACCTCTCGGTGGCCGGCGACATCATCGAGCCGGAGGCCGGGCTCGGCCGCAAGGCCCGGGCCGGGGCCCGGGCGGGCGCGTTCTATGCCAAGTGGCTGCCGGCGCTCGCGGTCGGCCGTGGTCAGGCACCCTCGGCGTACGGCGAATTCGGGCTTCTCGCGGGTCATCTGCGCTTCGTCGAGCGCGCCTCGCGCAAGCTGGCCCGGTCCACGTTCTATGCGATGTCGCGCTGGCAGGGAAAGCTGGAGCACAAGCAGGGCTTCCTCGGCCGGGTGGTCGACATCGGGGCTGAGCTGTACGCGATGTCCGCCGCGTGCGTGCGGGCCCGGGCCGAACAGGAGCGACGGCCCGAGGGTGTGGAGCTGGCCGACCTGTTCTGCCGACAGGCCCGGCTGCGGATCGACGCGCTGTTCGCCGCCCTCTGGGCGAACAACGACGCCATCGACGTGCGGGCGGCCCGGCGCGTCCTCGACGGCCGCTACGGGTTCCTGGAGGAGGGCATCGTCGCGCCGCGCGAGGACGATCGGCCGTGGGTCACTGCCTGGGAGCCGGGTCCGTCCACGGCCGAGGACGTCCGTCGCCGCATCCCACCGGACAAGCCGGGCGCCCGGCCCTGAGGACGGGCGCCTTGGACCGGCTCGTCACGTGGTCATGGACGGAGTTCGAGGACGATGTTGACCGGGTTCCCGGTCACCTGACGGAAGCGGCTGAAGCCGGCCTCGGTGGCCAGTTGGTGCACCACGGCCGGGCCGGCCTGGGCGCCCAGTGCCACGCCGCCGGGCTGGGCCAGGGCGGCCGGCGTGCACTGAAAGGTGGAGGCGGCGTAGCTGAGCGCGGCCAGCGGGGCGGCGAGGTTGGTGACGTAGTCGTCGGCCGCGTGCGGCTCCACGACCAGGACCGTGCCGTCGGCGGTCAGCGCCTTGCGGGCGTGAGCCAGCGCGGCGGCCGGGTCGCCCAGATCGTGCAGGGTGTCCAGCAGGCAGATCAGGTCGAAGCCGTCGGTCGGGTAGCTGGTCGCGTCCAGCGTCTCGAAACGGATCCGGTCGGCGAGGCCGGCCTCGGCGGCCCGCTGCCGAGCGACCTCGATGGAGCGGTCGTGGAAGTCGTAGCCGTGGATGCTCGCCTGCGGGTAGGCGCGGGCCAGCAGGATGGCGGCCGCGCCGTGGCCGCAGCCGACGTCGGCGACCCGCCCGCCGGCGGCGAGCCGTTCGGCGACCCCAGGCAGCGCCGGGATCCATTCGGTGGTGAGGTTGGCGGCGTAGCCGGGGCGGAAGAACCGTTCCGTGCCTTCGAAGACCGCCGGGTTCTGCTGGTCCCAGGGAATGCCCCGGCCGGTGCGGAACGCCTCGGTGAGCTGGTCGATGCCGGCGAACCAGCCACGGGTGATGGTGGCGCCGCCGGCCAGGAAGGCGGGCGAGGCGTCGACGGCGAGCACCGCGGCGGCCTCGGCGGGCAGCGTGTACCGCCCGTCGAGCGCGGCGTAGGTGACAAAACCGGCCGCGGTCTGCTGGGACAACCACTCTTTCACGTATCGGGGGGTTGTGCCGGTGCGGCCGGCCAGTTCCGCGGGCGTGGCCGGCCCACCGTCGGCCAGGGCCCGGTACAGCCCGAGCTGGTCACCGACCGCCACCATGGCCGTAGTGGCCGCGCCGACCATGGCGCCGAGCAGGCGGTTCACGTTCTGTTCGATCAGTTCCGGGT
Organism: Paractinoplanes ovalisporus; assembly: GCF_016834655.1. GTDB lineage: Bacteria > Actinomycetota > Actinomycetes > Mycobacteriales > Micromonosporaceae > Actinoplanes > Actinoplanes ovalisporus. The sequence goes on along the minus strand of NZ_JAENHP010000014.1, from coordinate 152,570 downwards.
TCATCAAAAACCTCGCACAGTGGATGGGTGGGTTCACAACAGTTCGGCCAGCAGGCTCGCGGCGCGCGCGGCGCCGTCGGCGGCGACTGGTTCGTAGGCCGGGGTGGTGCCGATCTCGGCCGCGACGACCTCGGCCAGGTGATCCGGGGTGAGGTCGGCGTAGTCGAGCCGGCGTCCGGCCCCGTAGCGGCGCAATCGGTGCGCCACATGGAAGTTCTGTTCGTAGTGATGGCGTAACGGGATGTAGATGAACGGCCGCCGGGTGGCGGTCAGCTCCATGCAGGTGGTGAGTCCGCCCTGAACGATCGCGAGGTCGGCGGCGGCCAGGTGCTGCTGCAGGTCCGGCACGTAGCCGTGCACCTCGAGCCCCGGCATGGCGGGCAGGGACGCGGGGTCGATGCGCGGCCCGGCGACCACCACCATGCGCAGACCCGGCGTCCGCCGGGCGATGGCCGGGTACGCGTCGAGCACGCGGCGCAGCAGGTGTCCGCCGACGCCCGAACCGCCCACGGTCACCACGCACACCTGCTCGTCGGGGCGGTAGCCGAGCCGCTCACGCAGGGCGGCGCGGTCGGCGTACGGCGTCGGGTCGAACCCGGTGACATATCCGGAGAAGCTGAAGTGGGCCCGCGTCCAGTCGCTGATGTGCGGCAGGTCGGCCCCGAACCGGTCGGGCACGATGTCCTGCGGGTCGCCGACGAAGATCGCCCGGTCCCGCAACCGGGGGAATCGTGCCACGTGCTCGAGCATCTCGGCGTTGTAGTCGGCTGTGAGCAGCGCTTCCCGGCGGCCACCGTCCGGCATCGGCAGGTGACCCACAAAATCGGTCATCCAGGCGTACGGGAAACGCTTGAGATCCGGATTCTCGTAGAGGAAATGATCCACCTCCCAGGCCTCGTCGCCGACGACCAGGTCGTACGCCTCCTCGCGCACGACGTCACGGAAGACCATGAAGTTGGCGACCAGAATCTCGTCCATCCGGCGCAGCGCCTGGAAACAGTGCAGGTCGTGCTCGGCCGCTTCGCTCTCGATGTGCGCCGACTCGCTGGCCAGCCACCGGCCGGCCGGGTGCACCCGCTCGCCGGCCCGCTTGAGGGCCTGGCTGACCGGGTGCTGGGTGAGCCAGTCGATCCGCACGTCCGGCACCTGCCGTCGTAGCTCCCGGACGATCGCCAGGTCGCGGCGGGCGTGACCGAGCCCGATCGGCGAACTGAGATAGAGCACCCGCCGCGGCCGGTTGGTCCACCGGCTCCAGCTCTCCCGGAGCGGGCGCGGCGGTCGCAGGCCTTCGGCGAACTCGTGGATGAGCACGTTGCAGCGCACCGGGTCGCCGGCGACCGGCACATGTCCGGCCCCCTCCAGCACGACCAGCCGCCCGCCGGTGATCTCGGCCAGTTCCTCGCCGACCCGCACCGGGACGATCCGGTCGTCGCTGCCGTGCAGGTGCAGCACGGGACACCGCAGCCGGGCGCTCCAGTCCTTGATGTCGGCCGGGCTGGGCGGAGGTGAGCCGGCCTCGGTCAGCAGCACCTGGGGCGTGGTCCCACCGGCCCACCGGACGCCGTCCTCGATCGCCTTGGTGGAGAACGGCTCGGAGAAGCACTGTCCGAAGAAGAAGGTGGCGAAGTCCTCGTAGTGGTCGAGCCAGTACTGCCGATTCCATTTCGCCCAATGTGCCGGCGGGTCCTGACCGAGTTCAGGCACGGCCGAGCGCGGCAGGACGGGGGCCGGAGCCAGAAACTTCGCTTTGCTGTCGTCGCCGTCCCCGGCTTCGTGCAGCGGCACCGCTCCGGCGATCGAGACGATGCCCAGCACCCGATCGGGATGCTCGGCGGCGAGTTCGAGGGCCCACCGGGCGGCCATCGACAGGGCACACACGACCGCTCGATCGGTGCCGGTCGCGTCCAGCACGCGCAGTGCGTACTCGACCTGGGTGGTGTGGTGGTAGGCCTCCGGCCGCAGCGGTCGATCGGAGTGCCCGTTGCCCGGTCCGTCGTACACCACCACCCGGTGATGCCGGGCCAGGTAGGGAATCTGCATCTTCCAGGTCTGCGCGTCGACGATCGTCCAGCTCGGCATCAGCAGGATGGTGGGCCCGCCGTCGCCGTGCACCTCGTAATGGATCTTCACCTGGCCGTGCTCGATGAAGCCCTCGCTGTCCGCCTCCCGTGCTCGCATGTCACACCCTTCCGCTTCGGCTGTTCGAGCCTCGCGCGCCGGGGAATCGCGCTCTCGGTCGGTCGACCGACCGACTTGGGTAAGCTAACATTCGGTCGACCGACCGACAAGACGTAGCGCGCTCCAGACGGGAACCTGACACGTTGACCGAACGCACCGCCGACACCCCGGTCCAGATCCTCGAGGCGGCGCGCGGCTGCCTGCTCGCCGAGGGGTACGCGAAGCTGTCCACCCGCAAGGTCGCCGACGCGGCGGGCGTGCCGCTCAGCCAGATCCACTACCACTTCGGCGGCAAACAGGGGCTGGTGCTGGCTCTGCTCGACCGCGAGAACAGTCACCTGATCGGGCGGCAGCAGCGGATGTACGCGATCGACGCGCCACTGTGGAAGCGGTACGAGCAGGCGTGCGACTTCCTGGACGACGACATCGCCTCGGGGTACGTCCGGGTCCTGCAGGAGATGATCGCGGCGGGCTGGTCCGACACCCAGGTCGCTCAGCAGATCCTGGGGCTGCTGCAGAGCTGGCAGACGGTGCTGGAGGACGTGGCGGGCAGCACCAGAGCGCGGCTGGGCCCGCTCACCGCGGAGGACGCCGCCGCCCTGATCGGCATGTCCTTCCTCGGTGGCGAGGCGCTGATCCTGCTCGGCGACGAGACCTGGGCCCGGCGGGTACGCGCCGCGCTGCGCAGCCTGGTGACCCTGATCCGGCACATCGAGGAGGCCGACCGGGCCTGAGTCCAAGGTTCACCCGGCCCGGCCGATCGCGGTCAGGTGACGGTGAGGGCGGTGTCGTCGATGACGAAGGAGGTCTTCAGGGAGGAGTCCTCGACGCCGGTGAATTTGATGGTCACGGTCTGGCCGGCGAAAGCGGCCAAGTTGTACGAGCGCAGCGTGTAGGCGCCGGCGTTGAGGTTCGAGAAGACCTGCAGCGTGGTGGAGCCGGCCTGCACGGTCAGTTTGTCGTACTGGGTGGTGGTGGTTGTCTCGGCTGTGCTGATCTTCAGGTAGAAGGACAGCGTGTAGCTGCTGCACCCGGCGGGCGGGGTCACCGACTGGGACAGGGTTTCGGTTCGGGTGGAGCCGTAGCCGTTCAGCCATGCGCTCCTGGTGCCGGAACGGGGGGAGCCCTCACCGGTGTTGGCGGCGATCACGCCGGAGGAGGCGGTCCAGGGGGCGGTCGCGGTTTCGAAGCCGGGATTTCCCAGCTTCTGCCCGGGGCTGGTGCAGGCGCCGGTTCCGGCGACGGTCAGCGCGTACGAGGCACTGTGGCTCGCGGAACCGGCGCCGGTCACGGTGATGGTGTACGAACCGGGGGCCGCGGCCGTGGTGGTGGCGACGGTCATGGTCGACGAGCCGCCGGACGTGACCGACGCGGGGCTGAAGCTCACCGAGACACCAGCCGGGGCGCCGGAGCTCGACAGCGTGACGGTTTGGGCGCTGCCCGACGTGGTGGCTGTGTTGACCGTGGCCGTGGTCGAGGAGCCGGGAGTCACCGTGGCCGTGCCGGGAGCCAGCGACACCGAGAAGTCGTTGGCCGGCGTACTGCCTGTGGTCAGGGCCCAGACGGCGTACAGCTCGGCGTTGGCCCAGCGGCCCAGGGACGTGCTGTTGATGTTCGAGGGGTACGTGTCGCACGCCCGGTGGTAGCAGGGGTCGTACGGCTGCCCGGCCGTGCCGCCCCACTTGGTCACCTGGGCGCTGGTCTTGGTGAAGCTGGCGCCGGTGGAGTTGATCGAGGACGGGATGCCGGCGTTGCGGAACGAGCCGTCGTCGCTGCAGCACTCCGTCGACGTCTCGGTGGGTACGTTGATCGACGTGAAGTATTCGCGCAGCTTCACGGCGATGGCGTCGGTGCCGGTGACGAAGTAGCCGCCGTTGGTGGAGGCGACCATGTCGAACGTGCCGTACGCCTTGATCGCGCTCTTCTGGGCCGTGGTCAGGGAGTTGACGTAGAACTTGGAGCCGATCAGGCCCTGTTCCTCGCCGGCCCACCAGCCGAACCGTACGTGGTTGGTCATGGTCGGGTTGGCCGCGGCCAGCTGGAGCGCGGCTTCCAGCAGCGTGGCCGTGCCGGAACCGTCGTCGTTGATGCCGGGGCCGGCCGACACGCCGTCCGAGTGGGCGCCGAACATGTAGGTGTTGGCGGTGTCGCCGCCCGGCCAGTCGGCGATGATGTTCTTCGCCGAGCCGCCGCTGCAGGTGGTGCAGGTCTGCGCGGTGACGGTGAAGCCCGCCGCTTGCAGCTTCTGCTGCAGATAGGTCGTCGTCGCGGTGTGGCCCGCGGTGCCGGTGGCGCGGTTGCCGCCGTTGCTGCTCGCGAAGTTCTGCAGCTGTTGCAGGTGCGCGTTGACGTCGGCGACATCGATGACGGGTGGGGCAGCTACCAGAGGAGCGGCTGCCGCCGGCAGGGCGCTGAACGCTACCGTTGCCGCGACGAGAGCAGCCGTCACCGTTCCGAGTCTCATGAGGGGTAGCAGAACAAGAACGGGCTCCCCCGCACAAGATATCGAAATACTTATATTTCTCAGCACGCGTGCCGGTGGCGATGTGGTACCCGTCACACTGCGCTGGGGTGGAGCGGGGTGGCGTAGAGATCGAACGTCACCCATGATGATGATCTTCTAAATGACGATCGGGCGCGCCGACGGGCGCGCCCGATCGCGTCTGCATTCGCGCGGGGGATAACTGAGATGCCGCCCTTCAGGATGCCCTTGCGGGTTCCACGTATGTCCAAATTGGACAAAGCAAGCGCCTTGGCGCTGCTGCTCATCGGGACCTATGCGGCCGTTCCGGCCGGTCCGTCGAGAACGGCGCCGGCTCCGGCGCGGTCCGCGGCGGCGCCGATTGCCTGCCCGGCCGCGCCCACGGCTCACGAGGCGGCCCGAGCCGCGGCGCGCAACTGCCGGGGCGAGGTCGCGGTGGCCGAGCTGACCACCGAGTTCGACCAGGCCTGGGCGCTGCCCGACGGCACGATGCGGTGGGAGCACCGCTACCGGCCCGTACGGGTGAAGCGCGATGGCCGGTGGGTGCCGGTCGACACCGACCTGCGCCGGGCCGCGGACGGCACCGTCCGCCCGGCCGTCACATCGACCCCGGTGGTGTTCTCGGGCGGTGGCTCCGGCCCGATGGCCCAGGTCGGCCCGGACGGCGCCATGGTGCGGCTCGGCTCCCCGGTCGGCGCTCTGCCCGCCCCGGTGCTGAACGGCGACACCGCCACCTACGCCGAGGTGCTGCCCGGCGTGGACCTGCGGCTGACCGCCGATGTGGACGGCTACAGCCAGCTGCTGGTCGTGAAGAACCGGCAGGCCGCGGCCGACTCCCGGCTGGCCGCCCTGCGGTTCGCGGTCGAGTCGGACGGGCTGACCGTGAGCGCGGACAAGGCCGGCAACCTGCGGGCCGAGGACGCGAAGGGCCGTCTGCGGCTGGCCGGAAACACGCCGCTGATGTGGGACGCGAACGGCGTACGGGTCGAATCCATGGGCACCACGCTGGCGCAGGCCGCGCTGTTGGTGCGGCCGGATCGGGCGATGCTGGCCGACCCGGCGACCGAGTTCCCGGTCTATATCGACCCGGCGGTCAGCGCCGCCCGCACGAACTACGTCAAGGTCGACTCCGGCAACCCGGCCACGAACTTCATGAACGTGCCGGGCAACGCCCCGGTCGGCACCAACAACGGCGGCACCAACAAATACCGCTCGTTCTTCGACCTCAACGTCGGTGATACGCCGATCGCCGGCAAGTACATCAAGTCGGCGAACTTCCTCATCACCGAGACGTCCTCGGCCACCTGCGTGCCGAAGCAGGTCGACCTGTGGGCCACCGGCTACGCGGGCGCGGCGAACACCTGGAACAACCAGCCGTCCTGGGAGGGGATCCTGGCGTCCCGGACCTCCGCCGGGGGCTTCTCGTCGGCGTGCCCGGCGCAGTCGCTGACGTTCGACTCGACCTCCCTCGTGCGGAGTGCCGCGAAGGGCAGCTGGACCAACGTGACGGTGGCGCTGCGCTCGCCGAGCGAGACCGACAGCCTGTCGTACAAGACCTTCAACAACAACCCGCGGATGGTCATCGACTACCTGCACTACGCACCGGTGGACGGCTGCCCGGGCGGGGTGGCCGTGGACAGCGACTTCAACGGCGACGGCGTGACCGACGTGGCGATCGGTGCCCCGGAGGCGACCGTGGACGGCAAGGCCAAGGCCGGCCAGGTCGTGGTCAACTACGCCGGCAGCAGCCCGCAGCAGATCCTGCGCCAAGGCGCGGGCGGGGTGCCGGACACCGCCGAGGCGGGCGACCAGTTCGGGTACTCGCTGGCCACGTACGACGCGAACCAGGACGGCTGCAGCGACCTGGTGATCGGCGCGCCGTTCGAGGCGGTCGGGTCGGCGGCCGAGGCGGGTGGGGTCGCGGTGCTCTTCGGCGGGCCGGCCGGCCTGTCGTCGGGGATCTGGTACGACCAGAGCAGCGCGGGGATCGCGGACGACCCGGAGGCGTCGGACTGGTTCGGCTACGCCGTGGCGGCCGGCAACACGCCGTCGGGGGAGCCGGTTCTGGCGGTCGGCGCACCCGGCGAGGACGCCGGCACGGTCGTCGACGCGGGCCTGGTGCACTACCGGCTGGGTTCGACGAACGCGACGGTGCCGGGAGCGGGAACCGACGACCGGACCGGCTTCTCGTTGGCCGTCTCGCCGCATCACCTGGCGATCGGCTCACCGGGCCGCGCGAACTCGGGCCTACCGTGGGCGGGCGCGGTGACCGCGTACACCCATGTGGTCAGCGGCAGCACGGTCACGCAGGCGGGCTCTGCTCTCCAGGGAGCCCTGGCCGATTCGACGTTCGGCAAGTCGATCGACCTGGTTCCGGTCAGCGGCACCACGAATTCTCTCCTCGCCGTCGGCGCGCCGGGCATGTCGTGGTCGGGGGTCCTGAACAGCGGGATGGCGTTCACCTATTCGCTGACGCCGACCGCGTCCACGCTGGTGGCGTCGGTGCACCACCCGGCCGCGGCCAAGGGCGACTACCTGGGCGAGACGGTCGCTCTGTCCCGCGGACCGGACCAGACGCTGGTGGCGGGGGCGCCGGGCGACGACCTGACGAGCGGGACCGACGCCGGATACGTGCTCATGTGGCCGGCGGGCGGCACCGGTCGTCCCGTCCCGATCAGGGGCGGGCCGGGCGACAACGCGAACGACGGCACCTTCATGGCGGCCTCCGCGACCGGCCTCTACCTGACCCGGATCGGCACGGGCGAGGTCGCCGCCTACTCCTGGGCCGGGGTGGCGGCCGGAACACCGAGCGTGACGGCCACCTGGTCGGGCGCCGGGGCCTTCGGAACGGCGGTGCGGTGATGCGCCACAACCGACAGCGGAACAACACGGGGAAGGGTCGCGAGATGGCTCTGGGCAGGAGCGTGCGGGGGCACGCCCGGGGAATCGGCTTGGTCACGGGCCTGTTCGCCCTGCTGGCCGGGTCGGTGGCGGTGAGCCCGCCGGCGGCGACCGCCGAGCCGGTGCCGGCCGGCGGCGAGGCCATCCGGCAGACCGAGACGGACGCGGCCGCCGAGGCGGTCAGGACCGGAGCGCCGGTCGAGATCGGCGCGTTCCGTGGCGAGAACCGTTCGGTGTGGGCGAACCCGGACGGCACCCGGACGGCCGAGGAGCACCTGCGGCCGGTGCGTACGCTGCGGGACAAGCGCTGGGTGCCGGTGGACCCGACGCTCGTGCGGGCCGCCGACGGCAGCATCGCGCCCAAGGCGTCGACGGTCGGGCTGCGGCTCTCCGGCGGCGGCGACGCCGCGATGGCGGAGCTGTCGGCCGCGGGCCGATCGATCGAGATGTCCTGGGGCCGCGACCTGCCGGTCCCCACGCTGGAGGGCAACTCGGCCACCTACGCCGAGGTGCTGCCGGGCGTCGACCTGGTGCTGAACGCGGACGTCGACGGCTTCTCGCACGTTCTGGTGGTGAAGACCGCGGAGGCCGCCGCCTTGCCGGAGCTGGACAACATCGTGCTGCCGGTGCGTACCGAAGGCGTCGAGCTGCGGGAGTCGGCCGAGGGCGGAGTCACGGCGGTGGACACGGCCGCCGGTGGCACGGTTTTCGACGCGCTGGCCCCGCGCATGTGGGATTCCGGCGCTGAGGCGCCCCGCGGGACTTCGGCGATGCGCGCGCTGGCCGAGGAGCCCGCCGAGTCGTCGCGGGAGGCCGACGTCGACGTCACCGTCGATTCCGGCGCCCTGACCCTGACACCGGACCAGGCGATGCTCAGCAACCCGCAGACCCGGTTCCCGGTCTTCATCGACCCGGTCTGGAAAGGCTCGTCCCGGTCGCTGTGGTCGATGGTCTCCAAGGGGTACAACAACGAGGCCTACCCCAAGTTCGACGGCAAGGAGTCCGAGGGCGTCGGCGAATGCCCGGTCTCCAGCGGCACCTGCGCCAACACACAGGTCAAGCGGCTCTTCTTCGCGATCCCGACCTCGGCCTACGCGAAGAAGGACATCCTCGAGGCCGACTTCCGGATCACGCTCAACCACACCGCGGACGACAGCAAGGCCCGCGAGGTGCAGCTGTGGACCACGAAGCCCATCACCACCGCCACCACCTGGAGCAACCAGCCGGACTGGCTCGCGAAGCAGGCGTCGGCCTCGCCGACCAAGACCACGCACACCTGCTCCGGGGTGACTCCCAACGTCGAGTTCAACGTGTTCGACGCGGTCAAGGCGTCGGCCGACGTGAGCCGGGGGACGACCACGTTCGGCCTGCGGGCCGCCAGCGAGACCGACGACTCGTACTGGAAACGCTTCTGCAGTAACGCCTCGCTGCAGGTCCGGTACAACACGAAGCCGTCGCGCCCGGCCGACGGTGAGGTCAAGCAGACGCCCGGCGGGGTCTGCCCGCAGACCGCGTCGTACGTCGACACGTTGCCGAAACTGTCGGCGGTCATGCGCGACCTCGACGACAGCCCGAGCGGTACCCGCGAGAAGCTGCGGGCCGAGTTCCGGCTCTGGTGGACCAACAACGGCGTGGCCGGCTCCAAGACATTCCTGACCGGCGAGAACAATTCGGGCGCCTGGTTCTACTATCCGATGGAGACGGTCACCGGGATTCCCGAGAACGTCGTCATCAACTGGCAGGTGCGGGCGAAGGACACCGCCGGCTACGGCGACTACAACAGCAAGGTCTGCAAGTTCATCCTGGACCGTACGTCCCCGGCGCCGCCGGTCATCACGTCGGTGGAGCTGACCGAGGAGGGGCAGACCTTCGACGGGGTCGGCCGCTACGTCACCTTCCTGATCAAGTCGGCCTCGACGGACGCGATCGAGTACCGCTGGGGCCTGAACCAGGACCCGTCGCCCAGCAACGTCGTGCGGCCGGCCACCGGCGGCGGCACGTCCGAGGTGCGGGTGCTCATCAGCAAACCCGACACCGGCTGGTTCTCGGCCCTGGCGGTCGACCGGGCCAGCAAGACGAGCGCGCCGATCTCCTTCGACTTCGTCGCCAACCAGGAGGTCGGCAAGGCGGAGTGGCGGCTCAAGGACGCCGCCGGCTCGACCGAGGCGGCCGCCGCGACCGGCGCCGTGAACGCGGTGGCCCGGGGCGGGGTCCAGTTCGGCGTGCCCGGGCCGGGTGGTCCCGCCGACTACGCCGTCGCCCTCGACGGGCAGTCGGGCAGCCGGCTCACCGGCGGAGCCGCCGTCGTCGACACCTCCCGTAGCTTCAGCGTGAGCACCTGGGCGAAGCTCGCCGACAAGAACGGCGACCACGTCGCGGTCAGCATGGACGGCACCGGGCAGGCCGGATTCACGCTCGGCTACGACAAGACGCTCGACGCGTGGTCGTTCGCAATGCCGACCACCGCCAGCCGCTCGCTGGGCACGTTCCGGGTGACCGGGGGCAAGCCGACGGTGGGCGAATGGGTGCACCTGGTGGGCGCGTTCGACCACGAGAAGCGCAGCCTCACGCTCTATGTCAACGGCGCCTCGGTCGCGACCGGCGCCCGCCGCAGCACGCCGATCGCGCACGGCCCGGTGCAGCTGGGCAGCCGGTTGCGGACCGGCGGCTACGGCGACACCTGGAACGGATCGCTCGGCGACGTGCGGATCTTCGACCGCATCGTCGTCGCGGCCGACATCAGCATGCTGTTCGCGCTGGTGCCGCAGCGCCTGGCCTACTGGCAGCTGAACGAGGGCACCGAGACCGCCACCACGGAGATCGACGGTGGCCCGGCGCTGGCACTGGGCGGGACGCCGGTCTTCTACCGGCCCGCGGACGAGCTGGCGATTCCGGCGCTGGTCGGCGACGGCCACCTGCAGCTGGACGGGGTCGACGACTATGCGGCGACCAGCGTGCCGGTGGCCGAGACCGGTGACAGCTACACGGTCACCGCCCGGGTGCGGCTCACCTCGCTGGACGCGGAGCGGCCGATGACCGTGTTCGCCCAGAGCGGGACCCGCACCAGCGCGTTCCGTGTCCGTTACGCGCCCGGCGAGGACGGCGAGGCCGGCCGCTTCGAGCTGGTGCTGCCGCACGCCGACGAGTCCTCGACCGACCCGGACCGGCGTACGACGGTGTCCAACCTGCTGCCGACCAGCCAGGACAGCGGCATCTTCCTGGCCGTGGTCTACGACAACTTCGCCGACGAGGTGCGGCTCTACGTCGACGGCCAGCTGGTCGACGAGTCGGACGCGCCGTTCGGCCACGCCTGGAAGTCGACCGGTGGCTTCCAGCTCGGCCGGGCGCTGGTCAACGGAGCCTACGGCGAATTCCTCAGCGGCGACATCGACGACGTGCGCGTCTACGCCGGTGTCGCCGGCGCCACCATGGTCCAGCTGCTCGGGCAGCCCCTGAACGAACTGCCGGAGGCCTGACATGCGTCATCGCTCCTCACTGGCCGCCGTGCTGATCGCGACGGTCACCGCCGGACTGCTGAACGCCGGCACGGCCCCGGCCCGGGCGGAGGCCAAGCCCGACGTCCCGACCCCGGTCGCCCGGGAGAAGCCGGTGGTCGCGGGCAACTTCAAGGCCCGGCCGCGCCCGGCGCTGCCGGCCGTGCCGACCAGACTGCCGGTCGCGGCGTGGCCCAAGGCGGCCGCCGCCGAGCTTCCGGCTTCGGGCGCGCCGGCCGACCTCGGCGGCCTGAAGATCGCGGCCAAGGCCGGGCGGGTGCGGGCCGAGGTTCTCGATCAGAGCCGGGCCCGGGCCGCCGGCGTCGGCGGTGTGCTGCTGAACGTGGTGGCCGAGCGGGCCGCCGAGGTGCGCATCGACTACAGCACGATGGCGAACGTCTACGGCGGTGACTACGGGGCACGGCTGCGCCTGGTCCGCACGACGGACGGCACCGAGGTTCCCGCGGTCAACGACGCGGAAGCCAGGACACTGCGCGCGACCGTGCCGGCCACTTCGGCGAGCGGTGTGCTGCTGGCGCTGGCGGCCGACGACACGTCGTCGCAGGGCTCCTACTCGGCCACGTCGATGTCGGCGTCGTCGCAGTGGAGCGTTTCGCCGAACACGGGTGCCTTCACCTGGTCGTACCCGTTCCGGGTGCCGCCGGTTCCGGGTGGGCTCCAGCCCGAGGTCGCGCTCTCGTACTCGTCGCAGGCGGTCGACGGCAAGACGTCGGCCACCAACAACCAGTCGTCCTGGGTGGGCGAGGGCTTCGAGTACGCGTCCGGTTTCGTCGAGCGCAGCTACCGGTCCTGCGACGACGACGGGCACAAGGACGTCGGCGACCTGTGCTGGGCCCGCAACGCCGTCTCCATCTCGCTGGGCGGCCGGGCCGGCACGCTCGTGCAGGACGACGTGTCCGGCGCCTGGCGTATCGCCCAGGACGACGGGTCCCGGGTCGAGCACCTCACCGACGCCACGATCGCCAACGGCGACAACGACGGTGAGTACTGGCGGGTAACCACGAACGACGGCACCCAGTACTGGTTCGGCCGCAACCGGCTGCCCGGCTGGAGCAGCGGCAAGACGGAGACCAACTCGACCTGGGCCGTGCCGGTCTACGGCGACGACACCGACGAGCCCTGCAAGGCCGACACGTTCGCGGCCTCGCACTGCGACCAGGCCTGGCGCTGGAACCTCGACTACGTGGTCGATCCGCGCGGCAACGTCATGTCCTACTTCTACGAGAAGGAGAAGAACTCCTACGCCTTCGCCGGCAAGACGGACGTCAACGGGCGCCAGTACGACCGCGGCGGCTACCTGAAGTACATCGACTACGGCCAGCGGGCCGGCGAGGTCTACAGCGGCGGCCTGGCCCCGGCCCGGATCAGCTTCACGCCGGCCGAGCGGTGCATCGTCAGCGCCGCCGCCTGCGCCAAGGACAAGCTCACCAAGGACACCGCGGTGAACTGGCCCGACACTCCCTTCGACCGCAACTGCAACGTCGACACCAAATGCAGCACCCAGCAGAAGGCGCCGTCGTTCTGGACCCGGATCCGGCTGGTCGAGGTGACCACCCAGATCAAGGCGAGCGCGACCGGCTACTCCGACGTCGAGAAGTGGCGGATCGACCACTCCTTCACCGACAACGGCGACGGCAGCCGCAGCCTCTGGCCCTATCAGATCCGCCGGACCGGTCTCGCCGGCACCGAACTGCCTCTGCCCGTGACCAGCCTCGGCCCGCTGCTGCTGGAGAACCGGCTCGACGACCGGGACAACAAGCCCGACAACCTGTCACCGCTGGTGCGCCCGCGCCTGGCCTCGCTCGACACGGAGTCGGGCGCGCACACCTTCGTCGACTACGCCGACCCGGAGTGCACGCCGACCAGCTATCCCGCGGTGGGCAAGAGCACAAAGCGGTGTTTCCCGGTCAAGTGGACGCCGTCCGGCTACCAGGAGCCCATCACCGACTGGTTCCACAAGTACGTGGTCGAAGAGACGTCGGTCAGCGACCCGGTCGCCGGCACCGACCAGATGATCACCCGGTACGAGTACCTCGGCGGGGCCGGCTGGCGGTACGCGGCCGCCGACGGCGTCACCCTGGACAAGTTCCGCACGTGGAACGACTGGCGTGGGTACGAGCACGTCAAGATCACCGGCGGGGACGGCGTGACCATGCGTACGCGCTCCGATTCGTACTTCCTTCGTGGCCTGCACGGTGACAAGGACCCCGACGGCGGCACCCGCACGGTCACCGTCGAGGACAGCACCGGCAAGACCTACACCGACCGCGACGAGTACGCCGGCCTGCCGCTCGAGACGATCCTCTACAACGGCGCCGCGATCGTGCGGAAGGAGATCACCGAGCCGTGGAGTGAGGAGACCGCGACCGACCAGTACGTCAAGGGGACCACGAAGTACGACTGGGGATCCCTGCACGCCTGGGCGGCCCGTTCGCTGGTGACCCGCGGTTACATCGCCAAGGACACCGGCGGCTGGCGGGAGATGAAGGCCACTCAGAGCTTCGACGCCAAGGCCGGACGCGTCACCCGGCTGGACGACCAGGGCGACCTGGCTACCACCGCCGACGACCGGTGCACGACGACCAGCTACGCCGACGACGAGACCCGCTGGATGCGGACGTACGCGTCCCAGGTCGTGACGGTCGGCGTGGCCTGCGGCAAGACGGCCGACCCGGTCACCCAGACGATCAGCCAGGAGCGGACGTACTACGACAACAGCGACGTGCTCGGCGCCCTCCCCAGCGCGGGTGACGTCACGAAGAACACCGCCCTGTCGGAAAGCACCGCGACCGCGGACACCTTCGTCACCGTGTCGGCCAAGACCTACGACGCCATGCACCGGGTGCTCACCGAGACCGATGCCGAGGGGGCGGTCACGAAGCGCGGGTACGCGACGACGAACGGTCTGACCACCCGGATCGAGACGACGAACCACCTCAACCAGGTCACCGTCGTGACGTACGCGCCGCAGTGGGGTCTGCCGATCCAGGAGACGGACGCCAACAGCAAGGCGACGGTCAACGCGTACGACTCGCTCGGCCGGGTGGTGAAGGTCTGGTTCGCCGACCGGCGCACCACCGTCGACCCGAGCATCAAGTACGAGTACGGCATGACCCGCGACGCCGCCACCTACGTCCGCACCGACCGCATCGGGAACGACGGCGGCTACCGCACCGAGTTCCAGATCTTCGACGGGCTGTTGCGCCCGCGGCAGACGCAGCAGCCGGGGCCGGACGGCGGCCGGCTGGTGACCGACACCTTCTACACGGCCACCGGCCAGGTCAAGCGGAAGAACGACGGCTACTACGCGGCCGGCGCTCCCTCCGCGGTCCTGCTCGACGAGGACGAGATCCGCAACGGCGAGGTTGCCGGGCAGCAGATCTTCCAGTACGACGGCGCCGACCGGATGACCGTGGAGATCTACGCGGTGGCCGGCGACGAGAAGTGGCGGACGACCACGCGCTACGGCGGTGACCGGGTGCACGTCGACCCGCCGCTGGGCGGGACGCCCACCACCCGGCTGCAGGACGTGCAGGGCCACACCACCGAGCTGTGGCAGGCCAAGGACCGGGCCCGCAGCGGATACGACAAGATCAAGTACGGGTACACCACGTCGGGACAGCTGAAGAGCGTGCAGGACGCGGCTGGCAACGACTGGTCGTTCACCTATGACCTGCTCGGGCGCAAGCTGACCGCCGACGACCCGGACGCGGGCGCGAGCGAGTTCAAGTACGACAAGGCGGGCCGCCTGACCTGGATGAAGACCGGCCGGGGCGATCATCTGTTCACCACGTACGACAAGCTCGGCCGGCGTACGGCGATCTATCTCGGCGACAATGCCTCGGGCACCAAACTGGCCGGTTGGACCTACGACCAGTACCACAAGGGGCAGTTGTCGTACTCACAGCGCTTCGAGGGGACCAGCACCTACAGCATCGCCTACCCGCTGCGCGACTACGCGTACCGGCCGCTGACGACCAGGTACATCGTGCCGACGGGCGAGGGCAAACTGGCCGGCACGTACGACTTCACGGCCACCTTCAACCCGGACGGCACCCAGCAGGGCAGCAGCTCGCCGGTCACCGGTGACCTGCCGGCCGAGTCGCTGGTCTACGGCTACGACGACCTGCAGCGCCGGACGACCGTGACCGGCTCGCTGTCGACGTATCTCACCGGCTCGCTGACCAACCACACCGGCGCGCCCACGCAGCTGAGCATGTCCACCGGCGCCAAGACGATGGCCGAGCTCACCATGGAATACGAGAAGGGGACCGGGCGCCTGAAGCGGGCGACGACGAAGTCGCGGGTGGACGGCGCGCTGACCCCGCAGACCGACCTCCGCTACGAGCACGACCAGGCCGGAAACATCCTCTCCATCGACGACGCGCCGGAGGGCGGGCGGCACGAGAAGCAGTGCTTCACGTACGACTACCTGCAGCGGCTGACCGGCGCGTGGGCCTCGGACACCAGCGCCCAGGACTGCTCGGTCGCGCCCGCCGCCGACACGACGCTGAACGGCCCGGCGCCGTACTGGTCCTCGTACACCTATGACGAGGCCGGCAGCCGGCAGCAGGAGATCGCGCACGACGTCGACGGCGACGAGGACGTCCTGCTGCGCTACGTCTATCCGGAGGCGTCGCAGCAGAAGACGCTGACCGCGGTGGAGACCACGACCGCGGACGGGCAGAAGTCGACCCGGGAGTACAAGTACGACGCCGGCGGCAACACGATCCAGCGGCCGGGCGCCACCGCCACGCAGACCCTGTCGTGGACGGCGGAGGGCCGGCTCAAGCAGATCGACGAGGGCGGGCGCAAGACGTCGTACGTGTACGACGCCGACGGCAACCGCCTGTTGCGCAAGCAGACCGACGCGAACACGCTCTATCTCCCGACCACGGAGCTCAAGCTCACGCTCGCGACGAACACGGTCACCGCGACCCGCTACTACGACCTGGGCGCGGGCGCGGTCGCCATCCGGAGTGCCGCCGGGGTCGGCTTCACCATCGGCGATCACCAGGGCACCGCGGCGGTCGCCGTCGACGCGGCCACAGGCGCCGCGCAGCGCAAACGGACGACGCCGTTCGGCGGGGCCCGCGGGGCCGCGCCGGGCACGTGGCCCAGCTCGCGAGGCTTCGTCGGCGGCCTCGTCGACGAGCCGGAGGGCCTGACGCACCTGGGTGCCCGCGATTACGACCCGGTGATCGGCCGGTTCGTCTCGCCCGACCCGGTGGTGGACTACCTGCGATCGCAGCAGATCCACGGCTACACGTACTCGGACAACAACCCGGTCACCATGTCCGACCCGAGCGGCGAGAACCCGTGGGAGGCCATGTACGGGATCGTCCAGGCCGGGCTGAAGGCGTACTACGACGCGGGCGGAAAGGTGAACGGTTCGTCGTCCGACCACGACGTGGCCGTCCGGGTGCGGGTGGCCAACCTGCGGCGCAACTATCCGAACGCGCACATCAAGTTCGACTACAAGAACAAGTACCAGGGCGCCGACATCATCTGTTACGACTGCTCCCCGGACGCGGTCTGGGTGTGGGAGGTCAAACCGGTCGGCAGCGAGAGCGCGGCTGCCAATCAGGTCAACGACATCAGGGACAAGCTGCAGGAGAACCTGCGATATCGGACGATCGGGAAGCAGGAGCAGGTGCGGGTCGTCCGAGGACCGGTCGGCGCGTTCAAACCGATCGACGAGTATGCGATCGCCTCCAACGGGCACAACGAGGTTCTCAAGGTCACGTCGGCGGCCGACGGCGTCGAGATCTACGAGGTCCACAAGGGTAGGGACGAACCGGACGAGGCCGCGTTCCGGCTTCAGCGCGAGACCAACAAGATCGCGTCGGAGGAGGAGACGAGGTTCCAGGAAGAGAACTTCGAGCGCACCCGGTGGGGACCCAAGGACGCCGGGGCGGTCACGTCGGATCCCGCCGCGGACGCCCTCGTGATCGGGCCGATCGCTCTGGGCGCGGCGGCTTGTATCTTGTACTGCGGTCCGGCGGCGGTCGGTGCCGGAGCGAGGTGGCTGTGGCGCGCCATCAAGCCGGACCAGCAGCCTGCCATGCGCCGGGGCGACTGGGATCTGGCCGGCTGACGCCGGGCGCCGACTGAGGAGAGATTATGTCCATCGACGATCCGATGTTCGACGGACTGGTGGGCGTCCGGATGTCGTTCGACGTGTCGAGGCAGTCGGCGCCCGCCGGGGCGGTGATTCGGCTGTGGTTCGAGTCGGCGTGGGCCGAGCTGGGGGGCGTCCTCAAGGAGCGGGTGGCTGCGGGGGTGCCCGACGACATCTCCGTGATGGCTACGACCGGACTCGAGGGCGCCGACCTGGACGACATGTTCTTCGAGGACGACATGACCAGGTGGCCGGAGTATCTCGACCGGCTGTCCGCGGGAACCTACGTCGGCGCGATGTTTCGCGTCACGGCGAGCGAGGGCGGGTCGCCGCTGCCCTACTACCGCACCGATGACCGCGTCGTGTGCTTCATGTATCGGACCGGCGATGTCGTCCAGCTCATCGTCGAGAGCAAGGAGAAGTTCTGGTACGCCGATCCGGCTCGGGAGGCCGCGGTGGCGGCCTTCCTCGGGCGGATGGTGCGTTCCTGCGACGTCGACTACGCCGAGGCCAGCTTCGCGTACGGCTCGATCATGACGTGCGTCGAGGAGTACACCGGCCAGTTCTGGGCGACAGCAGCCGGGACGGCACGCCGGCAGCTGCGTGGCTACGCCTGGCTGACGGTGGTGCCGTCGTCGCTGGTGCCCCAGGTCGGCGGGGCCGCCGGGCTGCGGTCGAGCGGCGCGTTCTGGGCGGTGGAGGAGCTGCCCGGCGGTGCGGTGCTGCTGCGGGCCACCGAGCATTTCGGCGACTATCGGGATGCCGAGGCGGCCCGGGTGCTCGACGTTCTGCGGCCGGTGCTGCCCTCGGACACGCCGGCGTCGGCGTTCCGCCGGAAGGTCGACATCTGGCGGCGCAGAGCGGTGTAGCTCTGCGCCGACGGCAGGTGCGGCTGATCGGCCCGGGAACAGATGGGGTCAGAGCGGGTGGCACTCGGCGCGCTCGCCGGGGCGTACGTCGTAGCAGCCGTACTGCAGGCCGACGGCTGACTGGTCGAGGACGCCGCCGCTGAAATAGAGCACCGACACCCAGCCCCAACGGCCGTTGCCGGCCTGGGTGTAGGCCCACCAGAAATTGTGGGTCGAATTGTGGTCGTACGGCTCGCCGGGCTGCTGACCCAGGAACCATTGGGTGCCGCCCCCGGCCACGTTTCCGACGGGGCCGGAATTGGGGTCGGGCCGGCTCATGACCGGGATGTCACCGGGGTCGAGCGTGCAGTTCTGACCCTTCAACCGGGCGGCGGGGATCCACGTCGGAACGGAACAGTTGCCGCCACCGCCGCCGGCCGCGTTGGTGGCTATCCAGTCGCCCAGCGATGCGACACCGTTGCTGCTGATGAGGTCGACGCCGCCGTACAGCGCATCGGTCCAGAAGTCGCTGCCGCCGGGGCAGTTGTCGGGGGCCAGAACCCGTACGTGATGTCCTGTGCTCTGGGCTTTGGTGATGTTGTCCCAATGCTTCGTCTGGAGCGGGTTGTTGGCGTTGTAGGTGCAGTCCTCGTTCATGCCGACGCTGGGGAAGCTGATCACCGGGACCAGGTCCGCGTTGTACTGGTCGCGGTCGACGCCGAAACTGCCGTCCAGGAAGGCGTACGTGTCGGCCTGCTGGGCGAGCAGCCCGCGTACGGAGTTGTGGCCGTCGCCGCCCGCCGGGAGCTGATCGTCGTTGTGGCTGCCGGTGATGACCACCTGCACCGGACCCCATTGCCGGGCCGTGCCGTCGACGTGGAAGAGCATTTCCCGGTACGGGGTGAGCGCGTCCATGATCTTCCGGGCCACCACCAGCGGGTTGTTCGGGTCGGTGGCCGCCGCGGCCGGGTCCTCGGGCAGCGCGCAGACGCCCGCGGCCGTGGCGCAGCCGATCTCGACGAAGAGCAGGACCGGCTGGTGGTATCCCGGATATACCCGGCCGCCGGTGGCGTTCACCCGGCTGCTGAGTCCCCGCAGGTAGGTCGCCTCGAACGGCCGGGCGGTGATCCGGGCGTTGCGCGGGTCGCGGCAGGTGCCGCCGTCGAGGTGGTGGCAGAGCTCCAGGTTGCCCTCGCGCAGCACGACGTCGGCCTCGAAGCTGGTGAAGCGGTGGGCGAGCGCGTCCTGCAGCGGCTGCGGGTTGAGATAGTCGTCGTGGGCCGCCGCATGGTCCAGGGGAGTCATCCCCGGCGCCACCGGGGCGGGCGGGCTCGTCGGTTTGTCCGGTTCCTGGCCGCGCGGGACCACCAGCGCGGTGACGCCGGCCAGCACCAGCGCTCCGAGCAGGCCGGCGATCGGCGCCCGCCATCGGCGGGGCCGGCGGGTGGTGAAATAGCCGTCGAGGACGACGGGCTCGGTGACCTGGAGCGCGGGCACGGCGCTCGGGGCTCGTTCGTCGGCCCGGCGCGCCGCTTCGAGAAGAGTCGACACGTGCGTGCCGGCCACCGCGAGGCGGTCCGCGTCGCCGTCGGGGAACGGCTCGCCGGCGATGAGATGGGCGGCCCGGGCGATCGCGACGACCAGGGCCGGGTCGGTGACGCGGGAGGGGTCGCCGGCGAGGACCGCGGCCACGTCGTCCTTGTCGACCGACAGGCCGGGGGCCAGCCGGTGGGTGCGGATCACCTCGGCCAGGTGGCGCAGGGAGGCGGGCTGCCGGCGGCGTCGCGGGGGAGGGGAGCCGGGCGGCGGGGTGTAGACACCGACCCGGGCGGCGTGCGCGACCAGGGCGTTGAGCTGGGAGGTCAGCAGCTGGGTGGCGTCGTGGACGTCGGCCCACCACGGCGACAACGGTTCCGGCACGCTGCCCCACCCCCTTCCGGACATCGACGATTATGCCGCCCGGGTGAGAAACGGTCGGAGTCGGTCGGATTCCGCCGTTCGGGCCGGCCGGGCCGCGATGATCGACGGGGATGAGCGGGAACGGGCAGCCGAACGGGGGAACGACGGCACATGGCGTACGGCTACGACGTCGTCGTTCGACTGCCCGTCCCGCTCGCCAGCAAGCGGCGGATGCTGTCGGCCTCGTACATGTCGTGCTCGACGTAGAGGTTCAGCGCCCGCTCGAAGAACCCACGGGCGCCGACTGGATCTCCTTGCTCCGCCAGGGTGTGGCCGAGACCGGTGTACGCCCGCGCCCGCTGTTCGGCCATGCCGTCGTCACCGGTGATGGCCAGCGCCGCCTCGAAGTGGGCGACCGACAACTCCAGCCGGCCGGCCGCGCGGGTCGCCTCGCCGAGCCCGTTGCGGATGTCGGCCTCGGCGACCCGGTCGCCGACCTCGCGTTTGAGCGCCAGCGCCTGCTCGTGCAGGGTGATGGCCCGTTCCGGATCGCCCCGGCGGGTGTGGACCAGGCCGAGGGCGTCCAGGGCGTCCGCCTCGAAGTTGCGGTTGCCGAGCCGGCGGCTCAGGGCCAGCGCCTCCTGGCCGTGCTGCTGGGCCTCGTCGAGCCGGCCGCACCGCGTCTCGATGTCCGCCATGTTGCTCAGGGCCTTGGCGGCGCTGTCGAGGTCGCTCAGCTCCTGGTGGATCGCGAGCGCCCGGGTCAGGTAGTCGATCGCCTCGTCGAAGTTGCCGAGCGTCCCCTCGTTGTAGCCGAGGTTGTGCAGGGACCGCGATTCCCCGATCCGGTCGTCGGCCTCGAGATAGAGGGCGTGCGCCTTCTCGTAGTGGACCTTCGCCGCGGCCGGACCGCGGTGATAGAAGGTCAGGTTGGCCAGGTTCATCACGGTGTGGGCCTGACCGCGAACGTCGTTGATGCTGCGGAACAACTCGACCGAACGCTCCAGACGATCGGCCGCCCGCTCGTTCTGACCCAGGTTGGTGAAGGCGACGCCCTGCGCCGACAGGGCTTTGGCCTCGGACCGGGCGTCACCGATCGACCGGGCCGCCGCGGCCGCCCGGTCGTTCATGGCCAGCAGGTCGCGATAGCTCGTGTAGAGCAGGTAGGAGAACAGCACTTCCGCGAGACGGGTGGTGTGGGTCGGCCATTCGTGGTCCGCGGCGTACGTGGCGACCACCAACAGCGTGGGGTGTTCGGCGCTCAGCCACGCCGAGGCGGCATCCGAGCCGGTCAGGGCCGGCACGGGCGCGGTTGTCGGCGGGGCCGGCGGCCGGCGGTCGGCGCCCGTGGGATACAGGATCTTCATCGCGCCCACGGTGGTGGCCAGGTAGTGGTCGAACAGGCGGGTCAGCGCCGCCCGCCGATCGGCCGGTCGTTCCTGCTCGTGGGCGCGCTCGGCCGCGTACAGGCGGATCAGGTCGTGCTGTGTGTAGCGGTCGTCGCCCGCGAGCGTGACCAGGTGATCCTCGTACAGCTGCCGGAGCCCGGTCCGTACGGACTCCAGGTCGCCCCCGGTCAGCGCGGCCGCCGCGTAGGCGTCGAAGTCTTCGGCCGGGTGCAGCGCCACCAGCCGGAGCAAGCGTTGCCGGTCGGCGTCCAGATTCTCGTACGACCGGTCGAGCGCGAGGGTCACGCCGTCGTCGAGGCGCCCGGCCCGGCGGCGCTCGTCGAGCCACTCCGCGTGGTCGGCCAGAGCCCAGCCCGGTTTCGCCCGCACCTGCGCCGCGATCAGGCCGAGCGCCAGCGGCAGCCGTCCGCAGAGTTCCGTGATGCGGGCCGCGGCGTCCGGGTCCTCGTGCACCGCGGCCTCGCCGACCTCGTCGGTCAGCAGCCGCAACGCCTCGGGCCGGCCGAACACGTCGAGGGTCAGCGAGACGGCCGGGTTGAGCGCGTCGAGACTGCGCCGGCTGGTGACCAGCACCGAACAGCCCGGCACGCTCGGCAGCAGGGGCCGCACCTGGTCGGCGTCGACGGCGTTGTCCAGCACGATGAGCGTACGGGAGCCGGAAAGCCGCTCGTTGTAGAGCCGCCGGCAGGCGTCGAGGTCGTGCGGGACGTTCGAGCCGGACACGCCGAGCTGCCGCAGAAAGCCGTCCAGCACCGCGACCGGGTCGGCCGGCGGGTGCCCCGGGTCAGGATCAAAACCGCGAAGACTGACGAAGAGCGTTTTCTCGTACGGGACCTGGTGGGCCGCCCGCACGGCCAGCTGGGTCTTCCCGACTCCGGCCATCCCCTCGATGGTGGCGATCACGACCGGCCCGTACGGGGTGAGCGTGTCCCGCAGGCGGCGTAACTCCTCCTCCCGGCCGGTGAACAGCGGCAGCTCCGGGGGCAGGGCGCCGTACACGCGTACCTGCGAAGCCGCCCGCCGCTGGCCGGCGACGATCTGCAACGCCTGCTGCCATTGCGCCAGGTACGCCGGATCGGGATGCAGCACCTGCACGATCGCCGTGACCAGTTCCACGCTGAGCCGGCGCCGCCCGGGACGGAAGCAGTCGCCCACGGTGGTGCGCCCGACCAGCTCGCTGCTCGGCCGGCCGGAACGGCGCCACGCGGCGTTGACCAGGGTGGTGATCCGCGCGTAGGACGGATCGCCGGCCCAGACCTTGAGCGCGTGCAGCCGTCCGGTCAGCTCGTCCATCGACATCGCCACCCCGGGGTCGGGCGGTTCCGGACGGTCGTCGCGCGGCGGCGGCGCGTTGACGGCCTGAGCCTTGGTGATGGCCCGATGCAGCGTCGCCAGGCTCGGCACGCGCGCGCCGCCGGCCTCGGCCACCAGTTCCCGGTGCAGTGCGGATACGTTGCCACCCCAGTGCGCCAGCCGATCGAGCAGCGCGGCATCGACGACGAACTCAACGCGATCCAAAAGTGGCAGTCCCCCGGTCGTACGACATGAAATCCGTTCACGACCCTATCGCGGCGGGGCCATGACCCCAGGTGGTGGCAGCACCACCGCAAAGACGGGGGACGGCCGGTCTGACTCGGCGCCGGCCGAAACCTAGCGTCGGACGCATGAGGAAACTGCTGAGTTTGAGCATCGCGGGGGCGCTCATCGCATCCTCGCTCGTGGTGGCCGCGCACCCGGCCACGGCGGCGACCGGCCAGGTGGTCTCGGTCACCGCCCGGCACACCTATCCGACCCGGGGTGACGTCGACGCGGCGCTGAGCGCCGACAAGTTCGACCCGGGAACCGACCGCTACGGCGTACGGACGTACCGGCTCGTCTATCGCACGACCGACGCCACCGGGAAGCCCACCACGGCCAGCGGCCTGGTCGCCCTGCCCATCAACGACCAGCGGAAACTCCGTACGGTGTCGTTCGGGCACGGCACCTCGATCTACCGGGGTGACGCCCCGTCCACCTCGGACGACGTGTTCCTGACCGGGCCGGCCCTGACGTTCGCGTCGGCCGGGTTCGCGGCGGTCGCACCCGACTACCTCGGCCTCGGCGCCGGGCCGGGTCCGCACCCGTGGATGGACGTGCCGTCGGAAACCACGGCATCACTCGACCTGCTGCGGGCCGCGCGCGTTTTCGCCCGTACGGAGGGAAGGGTGTTGACTCGCGACGTCTACGCCTCCGGCTTCTCGCAGGGTGCTTCGGCGGCCCTCGGACTGGCCCGGGCGTTGCAGGCGGGAGCCGATCCGTGGTTCCGGGCGGCCGCGGTCGCCCCGATCAGCGGCGCCTACGACTTCCGGCGCGCGGAGATCCCGGCCCTGTTCACGCCGGCCGTCCACCCGGTGCTGGCCAGCGCCTACACGACCTATCTGCTGGCCGCGTTCGACCGGTTGCACGACATCTATCCCACGCCCGGGTACGTGTTCCGGAAGCCGTACGTGGGCCTGCCCGAGCTCTTCGACGGCACCCACACCGGCCAGGAGGTCATCGAGGCGCTGCCGGCCACGATCGACGACCTGCTCACGCCCGCCGGCAAGGCGATGCTGCTGCACCCGGCCGGGCGTTTCGCGGCGGCGCTGGCCGAGGCCGACAGCGTCTGCACCAACTGGGCGCCGCGGATGCCCGTACGGCTCTACTACAGCCCCGGTGACGAGGAAGCCGTGAACGCCAACACGGACAGTTGCCACCGCGCGCTCGGCGCCCCGAAGGTCGACCTCGGCGTCAACACCTCCTACAACGGTTTTGTCCACGAGGGGTCCGAGGTGCTGGGCGTGCCCGCCGCGACCCGGTGGTTCATCGAGCTGGGCAACTGAGCCCCGCCCCGGCCGTCGCACCCGGCGGCCGGGGCCCGTCGCGCTTCCGGGTGACGTCGGCCTCATCGCTGTTTTGTCGCTTTGTCCGGGGGCAATCCGGAACACGATCAAACAGGTTCGGGGAGGACGCTCGGTGGATATTGACGGTCTTCTAGCCGGTGTCGAGCGTCGGGCCCGTCTGCACGGCCGGCGTGAGAGCCTTCGTGTGGTCAGCGGCGTGGTCGGTGCCCTGGCCGACGTGCTTCCGGCGCGCTCGCTGGAGTTGCTGGCCCCGCATCTGCACGGCGAGATCCGCGAGCAGATGGACGGCCGCGTACGGGTGGAGACGCCGGCCACCTGCCGCGCCTTCCTCGGGCGGGTCGCTTCGGTCCTGTACGTGGACGAGCCCGACAACGCTTTCCTGGCGCGGGTGGTGCTGGAGCACCTCAACGCGTCCCTGCGCGTGATCAGCCCAGCGGCGTTCGCCCACCTGGTCGCCCCGGACCTGCGTCCGTTGCTGCGCTCGGGCCGGCCGCCGGTGGCGACCCGTGCCGCCGCGAGGCCGGCCGCTCTCACGGCCAAGGTCCGGATGCCCGCGGTGGCACCGGCCCAACTCGCCTGACGCCCTTTCGCCGCAGCCGGGCCCGGGGCTGCGGCGAAACCGGCGCTAGCCCGAGCGCTCCCATCCCGTCGGGGTCGGCCGGATCGCGCCGGCCTCGGCGAACGCGTCCAACCAGCCCTGCATCGGCCAGAAACCCCACCGGGCGGCGAAGAGACGCCCGTTGCGCAGGATGTCGTCCAGGTGCTGCCACGGCGGCGACGAGGTCGGGTGGTACTGGTGGTAGGCGTGCGCGCCGCCGACCCAGACCAGCGGGATGCCGGCCGTGCGGGCCGTCCAGGCCAGGTCGGTGTCCTCGCCGCCGTAACCCTCGTACGCCTCGTCGAAGCCGCCCAGCCGGGTCCACGTCGGCGCCGTCACCGCGAACGAGAGCGACCAGAACAGCCGGTAGTCGTCGGGGCCGGCGACGACGTTCTCGCCGTCGGGCGGGGACGGGCGGGCCGCGTGCGGCGCGGTCAGGGACGGCAGCGCATTGGGCTCCACGGGCCGCAGCCCTTCCGGCAGATATGTGACCGGGCCGCACAACACGGCGTCCGGGTGGGCGGCCGCGGCGGACTGGTACCGCGCGAGCAGCGACGGGCCGGGCAGGCAGTCGGCGTCCAGGAAGACGAGCAGGTCGTCGGCGTGGACGGCACCCCGGTTGCGGCCGGCGGCCAGCCGCATGCCGTGCGGGCCGGGCGGGACGTGCACGACCGAAGCGCCGGGGAACGGCGGCGGCGGGTCGGGGTCCAGCCAGACGACGACGCGGCGTACAGGCTGGGTCGCCAGGAACTGCTGCTGACGCCGTACGTGGTCCAGGCGCGCGGCTGAGCAGAGCGTGATGACGGTGGTCATGCGCCCACCTGCGCGATCGTGTCGGCGGCCCGCTTCGCCGCGCCGGTGACTCCCCACTGTGACCAGTCGGGCCGCAGGGAACGGGCCCGCTCGAGCAGCGCCGGCCACTCGTGGGCCGCGGGCCATGCGGGACGGACGACGGCGAGACGGCGGTCGGTCAGGACGCGACCGGTGGCCACCTGCTCGTCGAACGGGCGCGGCTGGGGGACGATGACCGCCCGGGCGCCGGCGGCCGCCAGGTCGGCGACGCTGTTCTGACCGGCGGCGGCGACCACCACCTCGGCCCGCTGCAACGCCTCCCACGGGTCCTCGATCCAGGTCGACGCCGTGCCACCCGCGAGCTGCCATTGCGTTTCCGGTGTGGCCGCGGCGGCGGAGGCCAGGTCGCTTCCGGCCACGCCGCCGCCCAGCACGAGCACGCGGCCGGGGTCCGGTTCGACGTCCCGCTCCCGGCCGTCGAAGCGCGAGATGCCCCCGACCTCGACCAGCGTGGGCGCAACGGATGAAGCGTGCACACCCACGGGCCATGGGGCCAGCACCCGGGTCGCCGACGCGTAGGCGAGCCGGTGCGGGGTGTCGCTACGGTCGCCGGGCTGGGTGACGACGACGGTGGGGACGCCCAGGAGGCGTACGAGAAGCGCGACTTCGACCGACACGTCGACCACGAACCGGTCGAAGCGGCGGTCGGCGATCGCGCCGGTGATGGCCGCGAACCGGCGTGCGTGACCGGCGTGCCCGAGCGGCGCCCAGTGCAGCAATCCGCCTACGGTCGGGTCGGCTCCGGCCGTGTCGCCGTCGTCGTCACGGTCGAGGTGCACCCATGTCGTCGCGGCCGGCAGGCTTTCCGGTTGCGGCAGCGAGCTGAAGACGACAACGTCGCCGGGCAGATGGGGGCGTACGGCCCGGAAACGGGTCAGGTGCCCGGCGCCGTGGTGGTGGATGTACCAGCCGGTCAGACCCATGCGTCGGCTCCCGCCATGTCGAAGATGTGCTCCAGTTCGATGGCCCGGTGTTCGAGCGAGAAGCGGGCCAGCGCGTCGGCCCGCGTCTGCCGGCGGTCGCGGCGACGACCACGAGCCAGCCGCTCGGCCGCGTCGGCCAGGGCCTCGGCGTCGCCCATGGGCACGAGCCGGACCGCCGGCGCGGATCCCGCGACCTCGCCGATGCCGCCGGTGTCGAACGCGGCGACGGGGGTGCCCGTGGCCAGCGCCTCCGCGACGACGAGGCCGAACGGCTCCGGCCAGAGCGGGGTGACCAGGGCACAGGCGCTGCGGCCGACCAGATCGGCCAGCGCGGGCTGACCCAGCGGGCCGAGGTAGTCGACGCCGTCGCCGAGGAACGGGCGGATGTGTTCCTGGAAGTAGTCGACGTCGCCGACGCGGCCCGCGATGCGCAGCGTGCGGCCGGTGAGGCGGGCCGCCTGCACTGCCACATGGACACCCTTCTCCGGCACGATCCGCCCGAACCAGACCAGGTCGCGGCCGCCCGGCCCGAGGCGCCAGCGGCCGGGGTCGATGGCGTTCGGCAGCACGGCGGCCTCCACCCCGTGCTCGCGCCATTCGGCCGCGGTGTGGGCGCTGACGGCGAGCAGGCGTCCGCGGTGTTCCCCGGCGCGGGCCGGCGCGACGAGCCGGGGCAGCGGCGGCGTGTGCAGCGTGGTCACCATGGGCACGCCGAGCCGGCCGGCCCGGGCCAGTGGCTGCGGGTGCAGGCTGTGGTTGTCGACCAGGTCGATCACGTCCGCGTGACGGCCGATGTGGTCGAGGGCGGCCTCCAGCGCCGGGATGGCCCGTTCGAGGTGCCCGGGCGGGAACGTGGAGTCGGTGGCCTCGCGCTCGTCGGGCCAGACAACGGCCGGCAGCCGGAACTCGGGCGGGCTGTCCTCGAGGAACTGCGAGCCCTCGACCGCGCACAGCAGCACGCGGTGGCCGCGGGCGCGCAACATCCGGACGCGGTCCCACACCATGGCCTCGAGCCCGCCCGCGTGCGGTTCCCGGATCGGGTGCCGCAGCGGCGCGATGACGACGATGGTCCGTTTGCGGCGGCTCATGCGGCTTTCTCCGTACGGCTGAGGACCCGCTCATAGAGGGCGGTGTGGGCGGCGGTGATCGCGGCGGCATCGGCCATGCGACGGCGGCGCCGGTCGGCCGTCCGCTGCGCACGAGCGGCCGAACCGGGGCGGGGCGCGGCGAGCAGGAGTTTCCGTACGGCGTGAGCGAGCGCCCCGCCGTCGCCCATGTCGAAGACGGCGAAGTCCTCCGGATGCTGCTCGCCGGCATACCCGACGGGCGGGCCGGCGACGGGGACGCCGAGGTCCCAGCAGAGCTCGGCCCAGCCGGAGTGGGTGCCGGCGCGGTAGGGCAGCACGGCCACGTCGAGGTCGGCGATCGACCGGGCCAGGGCGTCGTCGTCCAGCCGTTCGCCGCGGCGCAACTCGGCCGCCCGGTGCCCGGTGACCAGGGCGGCCACCCGGTCGCGGGCGGCCTCGTCGCGGACCCGTTCGTTGACATGGACGCGGGCGGACGCGGCGACGCCCTGCGCGCACAGGCGGTCGACGGCGTCGAGCAGGGTCGCGACGGCCCGTACGGCGTCGGTGCCGGGCCGGATGTCCCGCAGGTGCACGCCGATCACGTACGTGTCCGATCCGGTCCCCACCGGCGCCGGCGCGTCGAACGGCAGCAGATGCGGGTGGGCGATGACCTCGGCCGTACGTCCCCAGCGCCGCCGGATCTCGGCCGCCGCGCCCGCGGTCAGGGTCACCAGCTCGTCGGCCGCCCGGACCAGCACGTCGAGCTGCTCGAGGTGCAGTGTCTGGTCGGTCAGCTGCGGGTTCTCCAGATCGTGCAGGGTGTAGACGAGCGGACGGCCGGCGGTTCGCAACGCGCGGACGAGGGAACGCAGGTGCCAGGCCGGGTACGACTCGGTGCCGAAGTGCACGTGCATGACGTCGAAACGGTCCGCGTTGGCGGCGACCCAGCCCGCGTCGCACATGACCGGCGGCCACCAGCGTCCGTCCGGGGCGCCGGGCGGCAGCGGATCGGGCAGCACGCGGACGCCGCTGCCGGCCAGCACCTGGCGCACGTAGGGATGGCCGGCCGGGATCGAAGCCACCCGGACGGCGGGGACGACTGGTGCGGTGAGCGTCATGTGGCGTCCTCGAGGATCGGTCCGAGCGGTGGTCGGTGATAGTTGTTCCCCGACAACTACCCAAGATCACCTGAGACTTTTCCGACACCATCAGATGCCCTCGTACGGGGTATGGACCGGCCGTGGCAACAGCACAACCCGACCCGCGTACGAGGCATTACGGGGTCTTCTACGGTCTCGACGAGCCGGACGACGGCGGTCCTCTCGTGCTCGTCGTCGGCAACTGTCAGGCCGAGTCGCTGCGCCTGATGCTCGACGGCGGCGGGGTGAGCACCGTACGGATACCGCCCGTCCACGAACTCGTCGAGGCCGACCTGCCCCACCTCGCCCGCTGGCTGGCCCGCACCACGCTGCTCGTCACGCAGCCGATCCGCGACAACTACCGGGGCCTTCCGCTCGGCTCGGCCCAGCTGCGGGAACCGCTCGGCCGGGGCGCCCGGACCCTGCGCGTGCCGGTGATCCGCTTCGCCGGGCTTTATCCGGCCCACGCCATTGTCCGGCCACCCTCCGACCCGGGCCTCGTGCCGCCCGTCGTCGCCTATCACGACCTGCGCACCCTCGCCGATGCGGCCGGTCTGCGCCTGCGCCCGCGGCTCGACCCTTCCGCCGTACGGGAAATCGCCGTGCACTCTCTCGACCAGCTGCGGGCCCGGGAAACCGCGCACGACACGGTGGTGGTCTCCGACCTGTTCGCGGCGCCGTCGTTCGAGCAGATGCGCACCCTCAACCACCCCGGCAACCCGGTGTGGGCCGCCCTCGCCGCCCGCGTCCGGGCCGCTCTCGGACTGTCCGAGCACACGGTCGATCCCGGCCGGCCCCTGCTCGACTCCGTCCACGCGCCGCGCGAGGCCGCCGTCCTGGAAGCCTGGGGTCTCGACGAACCGGAACGCCCGCACTGGGTCGTCGACGGCCGCGTCGTCGAGACCGAGGCGGTCCGGGAAGCCCACCGGCACTTCTACGAGCGGCATCCGGACGCGGTGCGGGCCGGGCTGGACCGGCACGCCGACGCGCTGCGCCTGCTGGGGGCCGCATGAGCGCGCTGCCGGCCCTGGCCATCACGGCCGACGAGCGCCACGGGGTCACCATCGCCGCCCGGGAGCTCGCCTCGGCCGTGGAGAGCGCCACCGGCGCGCGGCTCGGGGAACCGGCCCGCACGCTGCTCGGAGACGCCCCTCCGCCGCGCGCCCACCTCCACTTCACCGACCGGCTCTGGGGCTCGTCACCGGAGGACGCGGCCACGCTCGTGGAACGGATCGCCGCCCGGACGGCGTTCACCGTCACCCTCCACGACGTCCCGCAAGCCTCCGACGGCCCGCGCAACCAGCCGCGCCGCGCCGACTGCTACGCACGGATCGCCGCCGTCGCCCGGGGCGTGGTCGTCAACAGCCGGCACGAGGCGGCGCACCTGGCCGAGGCCGGCATCGTGCCCCGGGTGCTCGGTGTCATGCCCCTGCCGGTCACACCCGTTCCGATGACGCCGGTTCCCGCGGCCGGGCCGGGTGACGTCGCGGTGCTCGGCTTCTTCTACCCGGGCAAAGGACACGCGGAGGTCGTGGACGCGCTCACCCCCGGGGCGCGCATGACCGTGCTCGGTGGGCCGTCGGCCGGTCACGAGGCCGACCTGCGCGCGTTCACCGAGCAGGCCGCGCACCGGGGAGTCACCGTCGACGTGACCGGGTTCGTGCCCGGGGAAGAGCTGATCGCGCGGTGCCGGGCGGTCACCGTGCCGGTCGTGGCGCACCGGCACTTCTCGGCCTCCGGTTCGCTCGCCACCTGGATCGCCGCCGGCCGCCGCCCCGTTGTCGTCGAGGGTCGCTACACCCGCGAGATGGCCGAACTCCGACCCGGCACCGTACGCCTCGTCGCCGCCGACCGGCTCGCCGAGGCGCTCGCGGAAGCACTCGCCGACCCGGCGTCGACCTGGCTGGCACCCGACGCGGTGACCCGCCCGCACCTCGACGACACCGCCGCCGCCTACCTCCACTGGTGGAAAGAGGAGATCGCATGGTGAACGGACGTTCCGTGCCCGGCAACCGATGGGACCTGCTCGACGGGACCGAACCCGAGCCGCCGCCCACGGTCTCGGTCGTCGTCGTGCACTACGAGCAGCAGGCCGAGCTCGACCGGACGCTCGCCGCGCTGCGCCGCCAGACCCACCCCGCCGGCCGTACGGAAGTGATCGTGGTCGACGACGGATCCGCCGAGCCGCCCCGGGTCCCCGACGGCGTCCGACTGCTGCGCCAGGCCGACGAGGGGTTCCGCGCGGCGGCCGCCCGCAACCGCGGCGCGGCGGCCGCCACTTCCGACGTGCTCTGCTTCCTCGACGCCGACACGGTGCCCGAGCCCGACTACCTCACGCGTATGTCCCGGCTGCCCGCGCTCGCCCCCGAGGCGGTCGTCGTGGGCCGGCGCCGGCACGCCGACCTCGCCGCCCTGCCCGTCGACGCTCCCGTCGAAAAGGCCGGCCCCGAAGCCGAACTCCCCGAGCCCCAGTGGCTGCGCGACGGCTACCGGCTCTCGCGCAACCTGCTCGACGCCGACGACCGCTCCTACCGGTACGTGATCAGCGCCGCGCTCGCCTGCTCCCGCTGGTTCTTCGAGCGGGTCGGCGGATTCGACGAGCAGTTCCGCACGTACGGGGGTGAGGACTGGGAGTGGGCCTACCGCGCCTGGCTCGGCGGGGCGGTCCTGGCCCACGAGCCCGAAGCGGTGGCCTGGCACGACGGGCCGGACTGGGCCGGGCGCGACCTCGAGGACCCGGCCCGCCGAGCCCGCAAGGACAACGAGACGCTGCTGCTCACCGACCGCATCCCGGTCGCCGGTTCCCGCGGGCACGGCCTGCGCAGCGCCGGCACCGACGTCCTGATCCGCCTCGGGTCGGCCCCGTCACCCGCAGCCGCCTTCGTGTGCGTCGACTCTCTGCTGGCCGCGCTGCCGGAAGCCGTGGTCCGCGTACCGGCCGAGTTCGGCGCCCTGTTCGCCGCCGACCAGCGGGTGACCACGAGCGGCCCCGAACCTCTCGCCCGCGTCATCATCGACGTGCCCGAGGCGGTACGCGCCGACCGTACGGCCAAGGAACTGAAAGAGGCCGTGGCAACGGTCGGCGTCGGAACCCTCGGAACCGTCGAGCTCGGCCCGCTCCGCATCGACTCGTCGCGGGCCCTCGCCCGTCGCACCACGTGGGGCCGGGACTTCTTCGAAACCAACGTCCACACCGACGTGGACCTGGTGCCCCTCGACGCCGACCCCGGCTTGGCCGGCTACCTCGGAGGCTGGTCCTGAGACGCTGTCCGAACTGGACAGACTTCGATTGAGGCGGGCCCCGCGCTCGACTTCGCTGGTGGTGAGTTCGTGTGGTGCGGTTACGCGTTGGCCCGGTGGAGGCGTTCGGCGGCCTGCGCCCGCAACGCGTTGCCGCCCGTTGGAGGGCCGCCGCACAGGGCCAGTTCCCGGGCGTTGTAGGCGGCCATCCACAGGCCGGCCGCCCATGCGATCTCCAGTTCCGGCGCTGTGAACGAGCGACCTCGAGTGTGTTGATAGGCCACCAGGAACGCCTCGGAGCTTCTGATCGGCGCGAGCGTGGGCGGACCGGCGCTGGCGAACGACCCGCTTGCCGCTCCCGCCAGTGCCGCCTCCGGCTGCCAGGCCAAGCTGTCCCAGTCGTGCACCGCCCACACCTGCCGGCCCTGCCACCGCAGGTTCTGTGCCTCGAAGTCGGCGTGGCCGAGCACGCAGGGCAGGCCGGCCGCCAGCAGCCGTCGCCGGGTCCGCTCGGCCGTCTCGACGATGTGTTGGGGCACGAGACGCTGGTCTCGGCGGTCGAGGAAGTCGATCGTCGGCCACACCCCGGGATCGGCGTGGTCCCAGCGCACCCAAGGAGGATTCGGCAGCGGCGGCGCGAGACTCATGCCGGCGAGCTCGGCCATCAACCGGGCGAACACCTGCGCGCAGCGCACGGCTACGTCCGGCGAGTCTCCGTGCAACACCTCGCCGCCGGGCCGGAACTCCTCGGCGTGCACGGCCAGGGCACCGACACGGACCGCCGCCGTGAGCGGCCGGGCACACGCGAACCCGCGCTCGGCCAGCCGGGTCTGCGCCGCGACACACGACCCGGCCCGGCCGTCGTCGGCGCGCGCCTTGACCACGACCTCCCGCCCGCCGGCCAACCGCAGACCGAACACCACCGAGACCTGGTGCGACCGGAACAGCACGTCGTCAGGCTCGTCGCCCAGATGGTCCCGACACCAAGCTGGTAACCAGCCCGGTAGTTCGTCCAACGCCACATTCACGACTGTGTCACAGGCTCACGGACCCATCGGCGCACCGGGAACGGCTCTTCTAGAAACGGTCCCGACCGGGCACGGCTGGTCTTCCGCTCAGGAACAGGCCCAGCAGGGCGCCGGCCGCGCAGAGGGCCGCCGTGATCAGGAAGATCTCGCGGTATTCGGTCTGCAGGGCGGCCTTCAGCGCCACCTCGTAGGCGGCCAGCTGGGTCTTGTACTCGGCCGGCTCCACGCCGAACGGCAAGGGCGTGTTGAGGTTTGCCGTCAGTTCCCGGAAACGGTGCAGGCCCCACGCGGTGAGGGCGGCCACGCCGATCAGCATGCCGACCATGCGGGACACGACCGCGGCGGCCGAGGCCACGCCGTGGCGGTCCGGGGGAGTCACCCGCAGCACGGCGGCGGAGAGTGGGGCGATGACCAGGCCCAGGCCCAGGCCGGCGATGGCCAGGTCGCTGTCCAGGCGGGGGAGGACGCCCAAGTGGCGGGCCGCGAGCACGTCGACCGGCCAGTACGCGATGAGGGCGTATCCGCAAGCGGCCGTCAGCAGGCCGATCAGGGTGACCACCCGCTCGCCCAGGCGGCTGAGAATCAGGCCGCCCAGCACGGCGCCGACCGGCAGGGCGATCAGGAAACGGGACAGCAGCAGGGTGCCGCCGAACGCGTCCTTGCCCAGCAGCGTCTGGGCGACCAGCTGGACGTCGACCAGGGTGACCATCAGGGCCGCGCCGGTGCAGAAGCTTGCGCCCAGGGCGGCCAGGAACGGTTTCATGCGTACGCCGGTGGGGTCGAACAACCTGGTCGTGGCTCGGCGCTCCCACAAGGCGAAGAGCACCAGCGCCACGACGGCCGCGCCCAGGGTGGCCGGGCCCCACGAGGGCAGCACCGCGCGTTCGGGATCGGGGTTGTAGAGGCCGACCACCAGCAGGGCCAGGGCGGCGGCGAGCAGGATGCCGCCGACGACGTCGATGCGGGGGCGCCGCTCGGTCTTTTCATCCCCGGGCAGCGCGAACAGGACGGCGACCGCGGCCAGGGCGGCCAGCGGGATGTTGATCCAGAAGATGCCACGCCAGCCGATCAGGGCCGCGACCGCGCCGCCGTAGAGCGGGCCCAGGACGCTGCCGAGTTCCTGTGCGGCACCGACCGCGCCCAGGGCGACCGCGCGGCGATGCTGTTCGGTCCACAGATCGCCGGCCAGGGCCATCGTCACCGGGAGCAGCGCGCCGCCGGCCAGGCCCTGCACGGCGCGGCCGGCCACCAGCCAGTGGATCGACTCGCCGGAGGCCGCGGTGATGGCCGAACCCGCGGCGAAACCGGCCAGGCAGGCCACGATGACCGCGCGGCGGCCCAGACGGTCGGAGAGCGAGCCGAGCAGCGGCATGCCGGCCACATAGCCGAGCAGGAAGCCGGTCACGATCGGGGTGGCGCGTTCGAGCCGGTTGAGCGGGATGTGCACGTCGCGCAGGATGTCGGTCAGAACGGTCACCACGACGTACGCGTCGAGGGCCGCCAGCAGGACGGTGGCGCCGCCGACGCTGATCGCCAGGCGCCGGCGCGCCAGGACGGGAGCGCTAGGGGGCACTGATCGTCACCGGCGCGTCGAACCCCTGGAACGTCACCGTCACCGTGCCGCCGGGCAGCGTGAAGGTCGATTTGAGCAGGCGCTTGTCGGCGTCGGCGATCCACAGCTTGGCCGGGATGCTGCCGGTCACGCCGGGGACCAGCCCGGCCAGGTCGGTGCCGGTCGAGGTGGCCGCGACGCGCCAGGCGTCCTTGCCGTCGACCTGTTCCTTGGCCTCGGTGGTCGCGCCGGTCGCCGAGCCGAGCACCTTGGCGATGCCGCGGTCGGGGTCGAGGATGGCCGACGGGTCATAGACGGAAGCCGCCAGCGTGAGCGGCAACGCCTGGAATCCGCCGGTCGGGCCCTTCAGGTGGATCTGGTCGCCGACGATCACGAACTCCAGCTCGACCGGTGAGCCGGCCTGCTCGATCTGCGCGGTGCCCTTGGCGCTGCCCTCCTTGGTCAGCGTGCCCTCGGCGCGGCGCAGGCTGAGCCCGGCGATCTCGCCGTCGGCGTTGATCAGGAACTGCGTGGTCTTGATCTCGCGCATCGCCGTGGCGGATTCTTTGACCAACGTGTCGCCGGCCGGCAGGGTCGCCGTCGGGGTCGTGTCTTCGCTGCTCTTGGCCTTGTCCTGGGTGCAGGCGGCCAGCGCGAGCAGAGCGGTGGACAGCGCGAGGACGGCGCGGAGTCGGGGCATACCGCGAATGCTAAACCGGCGCGCAAGCCCACCCGGCGCGGCGTACGGAGAAAAGCGATGGCCCGCCCCGAGCGCGCGACCCTAAAGTGTCGAACCGACTGCGGGATGCGGGTGGAGGTCACCTCGCTGACCGTGGACCGGGTGCGCCCGCGCCTGGATGATCTGGAACGGCGCGGCCGCGTACGAGTGGGGGCTGGTGCGCGGCCGGGCGGGAACGCTGTTCGACCGCCTTCGCCAACGCGGCCAACTTCGCCGTCGGCAACCGGTTCTTCCTGGCCATGATGCTGCGCGCGGGGCTGGCCGGCGCGGTCGGTGACCTCGACTCCCGGCTGATCTACGACGCGCCGCACAACCTGATGTGGCCCGGCGCCGACGGTACGGTGGTGCACCGCAAGGGCGCCACCCCGGCCGGTGACGGCGAGCCGGTCATCGTTCCCGGCTCGATGGGAGCACCCAGCTATCTGCTGAAGGGCTGGGCAGCGACCGCGCGCTGGGCAGCGCCTGCCACGGTGCGGGTCGCAGCATTCCCCGGGGTGCCGCGTCCCGGGGCAGCGAGGCCGAGCTGGACGCTTTCCTGCGGGAGTTCCGGGTCGTGACGCCGCTCAACCCGCGCGACCCGGCGGTGGCGGGGCGGCGTGAGGTCATCGAGGCCTGGCGCCGCGACCTCAAGCAGGAAGCGCCCTGGGCGTACAAGGACGTCTTCCCGGTGGTCGAGAGCCTTCGCAGCGCCGAGGTCGCCCAGCCGGTCGCCGAGCTACGTCCGGTTCTGACTGTAAATGGCCGAGGTGCTCGGACAGCGCCGCCAGGTGGGTGACGCGACCGAGGACTGGCATGCCGGGAGCCGTCGCCTCAAGAAGTAGTATCCCCGGAAATTGTTCGGCAAATCGGCCTGTCTCCCTGTGTGCATTTCGAGACAGGCCGATCGGGCCATGCCTCGGCGTCGATTCGCGGGTTACATTTCCGAACGCAAGGAGAGTCGCAAAGGTCTATCGATCAATTGACTCGGGGGAGCCATGCGAATCAATCTTCGAAGGGGAGCCGCCGGCGTCGTCGGCGTGGCCACGACTGTGGCCCTGCTCCTCGCCCAGCCATCGCCGGCGAGCGCCACGTCGCCCGACGAGGTGTTCGCCAAGCTGCTGGTCAAGCAGGTGACCGGGGCCCACGCCAAGGAACATCTGAACGCCCTGCAGGCGATCGCCACCGCCAACGGCGGAAACCGCGCGGCCGGGACGCCCGGCTATCAGAAGTCGCGGGATTACGTCGCCAACAAGCTGCGCAAAGCCGGTTACAAGGTCACGCTCGACCCGATCAACTTCGTGCAGAGCTGGACCGAGAACAGCCCGCCGACACTGACCCGGACCGCGCCCGACAGCAAGGTCTATGTGCCGAACGAAGATTTCAACACCTTCGCGCCGTCGCCTCCCGGTGACGTGACCGCGCAGGTGCAGGGGGTCGATCTCACGTTGCCGCCGACCCCCACGCCGACCTCGACCAGCGGATGTGAAACCGCCGATTTCAACGGTTTCGTCGCGGGCCGGATCGCGCTCATTCAACGTGGCACGTGCGCTTTTGCCACCAAGGTGCGTAACGCGGGATTCGCCGGTGCCGCCGGAATCATCATATTCAACGAAGGCCAGCCGGGACGCACCGACGCCTTCCCGCTCGACATCGGAGAATGGCGGGCGGCAATCCCGATGGTCTTCGCCGACTTCGCCGTCGGCAACGAGCTCGCCGCCATTCCGGGCGCCACCGTCCGGCTGAAGGTCGACTCCACGCTGACGCTGGGCACGAGCCACAACGTGATCGCCGAGACGCGGCTGGGCAACCCGAAGAACGTCGTGATGGTCGGCGCCCATCTCGACAGCGTGACGGCCGGGCCGGGCATCAACGACAACGGTTCGGGCACCGCCGCGATCCTCGAGACCGCCCTGCAGATGAAGCATTTCCCCGTACGCAACAAGGTCCGTTTCGCGTTCTGGGCCGCCGAGGAGATCGGGCTGCTCGGTTCCGACCAGTACGTCGAGGGTCTGTCGGCCGCCGAGCGGGACCGGATCCGGCTGTACCTCAACTTCGACATGGTCGCCTCGCCCAACTACGCCTACAAGCTCTACGACGGCGACAACTCCGACGGCGAGGGCTCCCCGGCCGGGCCGCCCGGCTCCGCGCAGAT
This sequence comes from Paractinoplanes ovalisporus, assembly GCF_016834655.1. GTDB lineage: Bacteria > Actinomycetota > Actinomycetes > Mycobacteriales > Micromonosporaceae > Actinoplanes > Actinoplanes ovalisporus. The sequence continues at coordinate 115,066 of NZ_JAENHP010000014.1, read as the reverse complement.
CGAGCGGCAGCTGGCGAACTTCTTCGACCGCCGCGGCCTCGGGCACGTCGGCACCGACTTCGACGGCCGTTCCGACTACGGTCCGTTCATCGCGGTCGGGATCCCCGCCGGCGGCATCTTCACCGGCGCCGAGGGCATCAAGACACCCGCGGAGCAGGCCCTGTTCGGCGGGACCGCGGGCGTCGCCTACGACATCTGCTACCACCAGGCCTGCGACACCATCACCAACATCAACATGACCGCACTCGACGTGAACGCCGACGCCATCGCCGACTCGGTGGCGCGGTTCGCGTTCAATACCAGCGCCATCCCCTGATCCTCAAAAAAGGGCCGGGGCCGAGGAGAGCGCCAACGCTGATTACCAAGTCCCCCGCATACGCGGAGGCTCCCGATTCGAACGGAACAGAAGGAAGCGTCGGCATGGCCTCGGCCCCGGCGGCTCAGGCCGGGATCAGCTCGTGGAGCCGGTCCAGGGTGTAGATCTCCGATCCTTCCGGCAGCTGCTCGGGGGCGTCGATCCCGATGAAGGTGACCGGCTCCTCCGGCGGCTGACCGTCCCAGACCGATACCTCGGTGTCCGCCCGCCACCGGTCGACCAGATAGGAGACGGTGAGATAACGCCGCTCCATCAGGGCCCGCACGCGGTCGGACGTGGAGAACGTGCTCTCCTCGACCCGGTTGAACATCGGCCGGCCCGGCAGGTAGAGGTGCAGCCACACCGCCTGCCAGCCCCGCTCGCCCGGGACGAACACCATCGGCAGGGCGACCCGACCGGCGCCCCGCAGCGACGAGCGGGCCCGGACCGTACGGGCGTCGAACGGCGCGCCGCGCTGGTCCGCATCCCGCGTCTGGTAGCCGAACATCGACTCGGCGACCTCGTCGAACGACTCACCGGAGTAGATGTGGACCTGCGGCACCACGTACGTTCCGCGCAGCGTGAGGGGCACGTCGACGAACTCGGTCGCCCCCTCGGCCGCGTCGGTGATGTCACCCGAGTGCACCACGCCGTCGTGGCGGTAGTTCGTCCACGAGACCTGGCCCGCATTCCGGAAGTTGTCGTCGAGCAGCAGTACCGACAGGTCGTAGTCGGTGCGGCGGCCCGCCTGACGCCAGTACGTGAAGAACCGCAGCAGCTCACCGGTCACCGTCGCGCGCGAGCCGCGAGGCAGCACCGCGAAACCGCCCTCGGCCGCCTTGCCGGACAGCGGCAGCGCGACGTCGAGCACGGCCGGGTCGACGACCAGCGGCCGCTCCCACCGGGGCAGCCGCGCGCCGATCTCGGCGTCGAGCCGCTCCGACAACTTGGCGACCAGCTCGGCCGGCAACGGTGGCCGCCGGTCCGGTCCGACGTACGCGCGTCGCGAACGGCTCGCGTACATGCGGGCCGACACGGGCGTCAGCCGGTTGCCGACGTGTTCGCGCAACGAGCACAGCACCCGTCCCGACGCCGTTCCGAGCGCACCCGTGACCAGATCGACCACATCGGAGCGCTCCGGCCCGGTCGCCCGGCGCAGCAACCGATCCGCCGAGCGCAGCAGCAGGCCCGGCGCCGCCGACAGCACCTTCGCCGCCCCCCGGATGTCACCGGAAGCGATCGCCGCCTCGGCCCGCCCGGCGAGACTGCGCACCCGGAGCTCGCCGCGTGCGGTCGCGAAGACCTTTCCCGCGTACGGCCACTGACCGTACTCATGCGGGTGCAGCCGCTCGCCGAGCCGCTTCCACCGTTCCGCATGCGGGCCGATGTCGCCGAGCTTGGCCTCGTTGGCCCGCACGACCTCGTCGAGCGCGGCCAGCAGGACCCGTCGTTCGGGCCGCCGGAAGGCGCGGAACCGCGTGGGCGTACGCAGCGTCGCGTCACCGCCGGACACCTGACAGGCCAGGCGCAGCACGTCGGTGGTGGTGTCGACCGCGACCAGCGGCCGGCCCAGGACCACCCGCACTCCGTTGAGAACGGCCCGGTTCTCCCGTACGGGAATCTCGTCTGGCTGTTCTCCGTCGGCGCACGCCACCGCGAGCTCACCGAGAAGGCTCAGATCGGCCTCGCCGTGCGGCGTCGTGCTGCCGGCCAGAGCCAGGTAGAGCCGCGACGCCTCGGCCTCGGCCGCCCCGCCCAGGTGCAGCACGGTCAGGCGGTCACCGGCCGACGCCACCAGCTCGTCGTGCGCGGCCAGCAGATCGGCGTACGTGTGCTGGTAGGTGCCGTAGCCCGGCAGGTCGAGCAGGTTCACCGCGGCCGGAACGACCGTCTCGCCACCGCCGGTCAGCACGGCCGCACGCAGACACTCGGCCCAGAACTCGACCGTGTCGGGCACGTCGTGCGGGAAGCCGAGGAAGTAGGCGTTGTGCCGCACGTGGTCGCCGACCAGCTCGCGGACGGCGGAGACGACCGTGGCGGCCAGGTCCATGGCCGGGGCCGGGGCCAGCGCGCCGACATGTTCCAGCAGGGCCCGCGACGCCGAGAAACCGACGTCGAGCAGCACCGCGTCGAGCTGCCGGGCCACCGAGCCGCCGTCACCGGCCGGACCGTCGCTCGCGGGGACACGCAGCGTCTTCTGGATGATCTGCTTCTCGAGCATGCGGGCCTCCGTTCCACGGTCGTTTGCCGGGGGTCGCCGGGGATTCGAACCCCGAACACTTCGGGTCTTCAGAGAGAAGGAAGCGCACCCATGGCCGCGCGAGCGGAGGGCGGACACACTACTTCGCCGAATGCTCTACCAGTTGAGCTAGCGACCCCGAGCTCGATGATCACACGTGCTCCCCGGCCCGCGCGATCGAGTTTCGTCCCCGTCACAGGCCTTACGCTGACCTCGGAGGTCGCACGTGCGGATCCGGCTGCTCGGTGAGTTCACCGTGGACCGGGACGGGACGCCCGTCCAAGCCCGCGAGTGGCGGCTGCGCAAGGCCCGGACGCTGGTCAAGCTGCTGGCGCTGGCACCGGGGCAGCGGCTGCACCGGGACGTGCTGCTGGAGACGCTGTGGCCGGGCCGCGAGGCCGCGTCGGCCGCCAACAACCTGCACCAGGCCCTGCACGTGGCCCGGCGCGTGCTCGCCGGGGACGGGCCGCACGCCGGGCTGCTGGAACTGCACGACGACGTGGTGACGCTGCGCGCGAGCGACCCGGTCGACGTCGACGTGGAACATTTCGAGCGATCGGCCGAGCTCGCCCGGGCCGGCGGCGACCCGGCCGGTCTGCGGGCCGCGGTGGCCGCGTACACCGGTGATCTGCTGCCCGAGGACAGGTTCGAGCCGTGGGCGGTCCGGCGGCGGGAGGAACTGCGCGAACTGCTGGCCGAACTGCTCGTCGAGCTGGCCGGCGCCGAGACCGACGAGGCGGAGGCGCTCGCCGCGCTGCACCGCGTGCTCGTGATGAATCCCCGCCACGAGGGCGCCGTCCGTGGCCTCATGCGCCGTCTCGCCGCCGGCGGCCGGCGACCCGAGGCCCTCGCCCGCTACGAGCGGCTCCGCGACGACCTGCGCGCCGACTCCGGCAGCGACCCCGACCCGCGGACCCGCCGGCTCTACCGCGAGCTGCTGACCGGCCAGGGTGACGAGCCCGCGGCGCCGCGCGGGCCCCGGCACAACCTGGCACCGCCGCTGACCAGCTTCGTCGGCCGGGAACGGGAGATCGCCGACGTGCATCGCCTGCTCACCCGGGGCGGGCTGCTCACCCTGACCGGGGTCGGCGGAGCCGGCAAGACCCGCCTGGCCGAGGAGACGGCCCGGCGGCTGCTGGGCGACCAGCCGGACGGGGTGTGGTTCGTCGACCTGACCCGGGTCGGTGACCCGAGGGCGACGCCGCGACCCGGCCCTTCCGGGAGCTGGCGCCGGTGGTGACCGACCTGTTCGGCCCGATGCCGTACACCGCCATGCAGGGCCTGCTCGACCCGCTCTACCCGCGCGGCATCTGGAACTACTTCCGCTCGGCGTTCTTCGGCGACCTCGACGACCCGGCCACCGGCGCGCTCGTCAGCGCGTTCGGCCGGGTGCCGAACCCGCTCTCCGAGCTGCACGTGCACCACCTGGGCGGCGCGATGGGCCGGGTGCCGGGCGATGCCACGGCGTTCGCGACCCGGGACCGCGACTTCATCCTGAACGTGGTGGCCCGCTCGGGCGACGCCGGCGGCTACCCGGCCGCAGTGGAATGGGCCCGCACGGCGACCGGCGCCCTCGGCCCGGACGCGGCGACCTACGTGAACTTCACCGGCGAGGGCGGCGAGGACCGGGTCCGCGCCGCCTATCCGAAGGACACGTACGAGCGGCTGGTCGCGGTGAAGGACCGTTACGACCCGACGAACCTGTTCCGGCTCAACCAGAACATCCGCCCGACCAGCCGCTGACCGCCGGGCTCAGATGGCCGGGCCGGCGTGGTCGCCGCGGCGCGGGTCGGCCGCCGGGGACCGCTCGGCCCGGCCGTCGCGCCCGACGACCACGTCGCGGCCTCGGCACCCGGGACGGCGCCGGAACCGGCGATCAGTCGGGGGCGCGGTGACGTCCGACGTGCTGCGCCTCGTCGGGGGCCGGGCGCGTGGGCGCCTCGACGGGGTCGTCGGGCCGGCCGAACGGGTCGGACGGCGCCTCGGTGCGCAGGTCGTGCAGCCAGTTCTCCAGGCCCTCGGCCGGTGCTGCGCCGGTGGGGTCTTCGGGCGGCTCCATGGATGGCATGGCCCGACGATAGCTCCGCCGCGCGAGCCGTTCACTCGTCCGCCCGGGAGGAGTACACGCCGGGCTGATGAGTGAACGGGTGAATCAGGGGAGCGCCGCCCGGATCTGGTCGGCTTCCGGCATGCCGAGGTCGGTGTAGACGGCCAGGGCCTGCTCGTAGTGCTCGCGGGCGCGGGACTGGTCGTCGAGGACGCGATAGGCCAGGCCGAGGCCCGCGTGGGCCCGGGCCTGCTGCTCACGGTCGTCGATGCCGGCCGCGACCTCGTACGCGGCCCGGTGCTGGGTGACGGCGTCGGCCGGCCGGGCGGCGGCGCTCGCGGCCTCGCCCAGGCCGTTGAGCGCCCACGCCTCGGTGTACCGGTCGCTGTTCTCGCGGGCGATGACCAGCGCCTGCTGGTAGTGCTCGACGGCCCGGGCCGGCTGACCGAGGCGGAGGTGCAGGGTGCCGAGGCTGTCGAGGGTCGAAGCCTGGCCGTTGCGGTCGCCCAGCAGCCGGTGCAGGGCCAGGGACTGCTCGAGATGGTCACCGCCCGCCTCCAGCCGGCCGGACAACACCTCGGCATTGCCCAGGTTGTTCAGCGTGTAGGCCTCGCCGGCCCGGTCGCCGGCCTCCCGATAGAGGGCCAGGGCCCGCGCGTAGTGGTCGGCCGCGGCCCGCTGCCGGCCCAGCCGTCCCTCGACGTTGCCCAGATTGGCCAGTGCTCGGGCCTCGCCGATGCCGTCACCGGTCTGCCGGTAAAGCTCCAGGGCCGCCGCGTAGTGGTCGGCGGCGACCCGGTAGTGGCCGGACAGGTGCTGGACGGCGCCGAGGTTGTTCAGGGCCCGGGCCTCGCCGGTGCGGTCGCCGGTCCGCCGGAACAGCTCCCGGGCCTGTTCGAGATGGTCGACGGCCGCCGCGTGCTGGCTGAGCCGCAGTTCGGTCACGCTGAGGTCGGTCAGGGCGTGCGCCTGCCCGTGGGCGTCGCCGCTGCGACGGCCGGCCTGGTGGGCGTGGCTGTGCACGGTCACCGCGTCGGCGTTGTGCCCGCCGCTCAGATAGCGGAACAGCACGCGGGAGAGCCGGGTGGCGTGGGTGTGCCAGCCGTGGGTGGCGGTGTGCACGGCGACGGTGACCAGGGCGGCCCGGGTGTCGTCGAGCCAGGCGCGGGCGGTGTCCGGATCGCTCAGGTCGGGGTTGGGGGTGCCGGGCCGGGGGATGCGGGGCCGCAGGTGGGCGTCGCCGGGGTGCAGGGTGTCCACGGCGGCCGCGGCGGTGGCCAGGTAGTGGTCGAACAGGCGGGTCAGGGCCGCGCGGCGCTCGGGCGGGCTGTCCTCGTCGTGGCTGCGGGTGGTGGCGTAGGCGCGCACCAGGTCGTGGAAGGTGTATCGGCCGGGGACGCCGGGCTGCAGCAGGTGGTCGCCGGCCAGCCGCCGCAGGTGGGCCCGGGCGGTGTCCAGCCCGGTGCCGGCCAGGGCGGCGGCGGTGTACGCGTCCAGATCCTGACCGGGGTGCAGGGCCAGCAGCCGCAGCACCCGTTGCCCATCGGGCTCCAGGTCCAGATAGGACAGGTCGAGGGCGAGCTCGATGCCGGTCTCCAGGCGCCGGTTCCGGTGGTGGTCGTCCAGCCGGTCGGCGTGGTCGGTCAGCGTCCAGCCGGGCCGGGCCCGCATGTGCCCGGCCAGCAACCCCAGGGCCAGCGGGAGATAGCCGCACCGCTCGGCGACCCGGGCCGCGGCATCCGGGTCGTCGCCGACCGTGATCCGGGGCGCGGCGCTGCTCAGGAACTGCCCGGCCTCCTCGGCCGTGAACACGTCGACCGCGAGGCGGGTGGCCGGATCCAGGTCGCTCAGGTCACGCCGGCTGGTGACGAGCGCGGGGCAGCCCGGGGTCTCGGGCAGCAGCGGCCGCACCTGTTCGGCGCCGGCCGCGTTGTCGAGGACCACCAGGGTGCGGGTCCCGGCGAGCCGGCCCCGGTAGGCCGCGGCCCGGCCGTCCCGGTCGTGCGGGATCTCCGGCCCGGGCACCCCGAGCAGGCGGAGGAACCCGTCGAGGACGGCGGCCGGGTCGGCCGGAGGCTGGGCCGGGTCGGGGTGGAAGCCGCGCAGGTTGACGAACAGCACCCGGTCGGCCGTCCGCTGACGCAGGAGCCGGTGCGCGGCGTGGACGGCGAGCTGGGTCTTGCCGACCCCGGCCATCCCCTCGATCGCGGAGATCACCACGGCCCCGCCGGTGCCGCGGCGCTCGCTGAGAACGTGGTGGAGCCGGTCCAGCTCGGCGGTGCGGCCGGTGAACACGGCCAGGTCGGCGGGCAGGCTGTCCTCGACCCGCACCTGCGCCGCCGCGACGGTCTCGGCGCTGATCATCTGCAGAGCGCGGCGCCACGCGGCGACGTAGTCCTCGTCGGGGTGCAGGGCCCGCACGACGGCGAGGACCAGGTCGGCGTTCAGGCGCCGCCGCCCGGGCCGGAAGCAGTCCGAGACGGTGCTCTTGGCGACCGGGCGGCCTTCGCCCTGAGAGCTCCACTGACCTCGTACGCGGTCCGTGATCGTCTCGTAGGAAGGGTCGCCGGCGTAGAGCTTCAGCGACCGCAGCCGCTCGACCAGGGCGTCCAGAGTGGTCGCCGTTCCCGGATCGGGAAGCACCGTGAGATCCACCGCCATCAAGCTAGGGCGACCAAGCAAGAACGTTTACAAAAACGGGCGTATCGCCTTTGTGTCGCGAGCCTCGTTACATTACAGGCATTGACATACGTAAATGGAGGAGGCGCGTGATGAGGCTCTGCGTGGTGGCCGTGGTGACGGCCTTGGTGGTGGCCCTGGTGCCCGTGCCCGCGCAGGCGGCGCCGGTGGTGGTCACCAACGGCGTGCAGTTCGCCGACACGTCGGGGGCCGGGGTGCACGCCCACGGCGGCGGTGTGCTGAAGGTCGGCACCTACTGGTACTGGTTCGGGGAGAACCGCAACGCCGACGACACCTTCCGGGCGGTCTCGGTCTATCGATCGGCCGACCTGCGTACGTGGGAATTCCGCAACAACGTGCTCACGTCGTCCTCCGCCGCCGAGCTGGCCAGTTCGAAGATCGAGCGGCCCAAGGTCGTCCACAACGCGGCCACCGGGCGGTTCGTCATGTGGATGCACAAGGAGAACGGGACCGACTACGGCGAGGCCCGCGCCGCCGTCGCCTCCTCGGGCACGGTCGACGGGGCGTACACCTATCACGGCAGTTTCCGGCCCCTCAATCAGCACATGTCCCGCGACATCACGCTCTATGAGGAGGGTGGCGCGGCGTACATGGTCTCGGCTGCCGACGAGAACCGGGATCTGCAGATCTATCGCCTCACCGCCGACTTCCTGCAGATCGCCTCGCTGGTCGGCAACTTCTGGGACAACGCCACCCGGGAGGCGCCGGCGATGTTCAAGCGCAACGGCGTCTATTTCCTGCTCACCTCGGGCACCTCGGGCTGGAACCCCAACCAGGCCAAGTACGCCACCGCCACCAGCATCGGCGGGCCCTGGTCGGGCTGGACCAACGTCGGCGACCCGACCACCTTCGGCTCCCAGCCCGCCTTCGTCCTGCCCCTCGCGAACGGCTTCCTCTACATGGGCGACCGCTGGGCCGGCGCCTGGTCGGGGCCGGTCAACGACTCGCGTTACGTCTGGCTGCCGATCGCCTTCCCTACCAGCACGTCGATGGCGCTGACCTGGTATCCCACCGTCACCGTCGACGCCGCCGCGGGCACGGTCACCGGCAACCCGGCCACGTACTACCGCGTCACCAACCGGGGCAGCGGCAAGGTGATGGACGTGGTCAGCGCCTCGATGGCCGACAACGCCGAGGTCAAGCAGTACGCCTGGAACGGCGGCGGGAACCAGCGCTTCGAGTTCCGCGACGCCGGCAACGGCTACTTCCAGATCATCGCCCGGCACAGTGGCAAGTGCCTCGACGTCGCCTCCGCCTCCACCGCCGACGGCGCCAACATCATCCAGTACGGCTGTGGGACCGGCACCAACCAGCAGTGGCAGTGGGCCCCGGTCGGAAGCTGGTTCCAGCTGAAGGCGCGGCACAGCGGCAAGTGCCTGGACGTGGCCGCCGACGGCACCGACCTCCAGCCGGCCACTTGCGGCAGCGGCACCAACCAGCAGTGGTCCCGCACGGCCTGACCCCGTCGACCGGGACAATTGGTGCCTACCGGGGCGGGAGGGCCAGCAGGCTCTCGGCGGTGTCCACGATGGTCTCTTCGATCGGGCGGGGCTTCCAGCCGAGCACGCGTTCGGCCTTGGCCGAGGTGGCGTCGAGGTTGCGGCCGATCAGGGCCCGCATCGTGCGCAGCTGCGGGTTCACCCGGGCCAGGCCGCGGGCCATCAGCACCGGCATCTCGCGGGTGGGGACCTTGTCCGCGCGGGGGCCGAGGCGGTCGCGCAGGACGGCGGCGACCTCGCGCAGCCACAGGCTGTGGCCGGAAGTGGCGATGAAGCGTTCGCCGGCGGCGGCCGGGGCGGTCATCGCGAGCAGGTGCAGGGCGGCCACGTCGCGGACGTCGACGTAGCCCGAGGCGAACGGCAGCAGGGCCGGCATCGAACCGTCGAGCATCTGGGCGATGGCGCCGAGCGAGGGCGAGTAGTCGGGGCCCAGCACCGGGCCCAGCACGCCGGTGGGGTTGACCGTGACCAGTTCGAGGCCGGTGCCGTCGCCGTTGACGAACTCCCAGGCGGCGCGTTCGGCCAGGGTCTTGGATTTCTGGTACGGGGCGATGTCGGCGTCGACATCAGTCCAGTCCTCCTCGGTGAACGGGGTGTCACGGTCGGCGTGCCCGTACGCGATGGCGCCGATCGCGGACGTGAGCACGACCCGTCGGACGCCGGCGTCGCGGGCCGCGCGCAGCACCCGAAGGGCGCCGTCGACGGCCGGGCGGACCATCTCGTCGTCGCTGCGCGGCACCTGGGTCAGCGTGGGGGAGGCGACGTGCAGCACGTAGTCGCAGCCGGCCACCCCCTCGTCCCAGCCCTGGTCGCTCTGCAGGTCGGCGCGGACCACGCTCAGGCGGTCGCCGGGGTCGGCGCCGCCGTGGCGCAGCATGTCGCGCACCTGGGGTTCGCGGTCGAGGTTTCGTACGGTCGTGCGCACCGTGTGCCCGGCCTCGAGCAGGGCCAGCATGCACCAGCTGGCGATGTAGCCCGAGCCGCCGGTCACCAATACGTTCGCCATCTTGTCCTCCTGGACGTCTCGACGTGGCTGTCCTCCCGAAATTAACGGAGAGCTCTCCACTTGTCTATGGCAATCCGGAGACTTCTCCGTTAGGGTAGTGGAGACATCTCCGGAACGAATGAGAGGCAGACCGATGAGCGTTGAGCGGGTTCTGGTCACGGGCGGCACCGGGTTCCTGGCCGGGTGGGCGATCAAGCGCCTCGAGGAGCAGGGCTACCGCGTCCGTACGACGGTGCGGTCGGCGCCGAAGCAGGAGGCGGTGCGCGCGGCGGTCGGCGACGGGGTCGAGTTCGCGATCGCCGACCTCACGAGCCCCGACGGCTGGGCCGAGGCCGTGGCCGGCTGCGACTACGTCCTGCACCCGGCCTCGCCGCTGGGCGGCGCCAACTCCGCCGAACCGGACGACTTCATCGTTCCCGCCCGCGAGGGCACGCTGAACGTTCTGCGCGCGGCCACCGCCGCGGGCGTGAAGCGGGTGGTGATGACCTCGGCCGCGAACACCGCCAGCCCGGCTGAATACACCGAGGAGGGCGTCTTCGACGAGACGCTGGTGAGCGAGGACGACCCGTCGTTCGGCGCCTACCGGCGGTCCAAGATCGTGGCGGAGAGGGCGGCCTGGGACTTCATGGCCGCGTACGCGGGAACGACGACTTTGACCACGGTGCTTCCGGGAGCGGTGTTCGGGCCGGTGCTGAGCCCGGACAACCTGAAATCCGTGCAGATCGTCGCGGGGCTTCTCGACGGCCGGATGCCGGGCGTGCCGCGGATCGGCCTCGAAGTGGTGGACGTGCGCGACGTCATCGACCTGCACCTGGCCGCCATGACCGCACCGGAGGCGGCGGGGCAGAGGTTCCTCGGCACGGGCGAGTTCATGTGGATGAGCGACGTCGCCCGTACGCTCAAGAACGGTCTTGACGTTGAGGTGCCGACGGCCGAGCTGCCCGACGAGGCGGTGCGGCAGGCGGCCCGGAGCGATGCGAACCTCGAGCAGATCGTGCCCGCGCTCGGCCGGCGCAGCGTGCACAGCGCCGACAAGGCCAAGCGGCTGCTCGGCTGGCAGCCCCGCCCGGGCGCGGAGACCGTCATCGACACCGCGCGCAGCATCCTCGCCTGGCGATCGGCCTGACCGGCCCGGTATATCTTGCGGGGACGCGTATTACAGGGGGAAGCATGGTCCGGTCCGACGCCCGCGAGAACCGCGCCCGCATTCTGGCCGCCGCCCGCGAAGCCTTCCTCGAAGACGGCGACACTTCGATGAACCAGATCGCCCAGCGGGCCGGCGTCGGGCCGGGCACCCTCTACCGCAACTATCCGAACCGCGAAGCGCTGATCCTCGACATCTACCAGGACGAGATCGACAAGCTCGGCGACGCGGTGACGGCCCTGCTCGACGCGCACCCGCCGGTCGAGGCGCTGCGGCGGTGGACCCTCGAACTGGTGGGCGCCATGCGCAAGAAGCACGGCCTCGGCGGCGCGCTCAGCGCGGGCGCCCACAAGTCGATCACCGAACGGTCCTACGGTCCGGTCATCGCCGCGATCACCCACCTGCTCGACGCCGGCAAGGAGGAGGGCAGCATCCGGGCCGACGCCGAGCCCGGCGACTTCCTGCAGCTCACCGGCGCCCTGTGGCGAGCGGCGCCGGACCGTACGGAACCGATCCTGGCCCTCGTCCTGGACGGCCTCCGAGCCGGGGAACGGCGGCCCTAAGCTGGGGGCATGAAGGTTCTGTCCATCCAGTCGGCGGTCGCCCACGGTCATGTCGGCAACTCCGCGGCCGTGTTCCCGCTCCAGCGCATCGGTGTCGAGGTCGTCCCGGTCCACACCGTGAACTTCTCCAACCACACCGGTTACGGCGCCTGGCGGGGGCCGCTCATCGCTCCGGCCGACGTCGCCGAGGTTCTGCTCGGCGTGGAGGAGCGCGGCGTGTTCCCGCAGATCGACGCCGTGCTCTCCGGCTATCAGGGCGGGGTGGGCATCGGTGACGTCATCATTGACGCCGTACGGCGGGTGAAGGCAGCCAACCCGGCGGCGGTCTATGCCTGCGACCCCGTGATGGGCAACGCCAAGTCCGGATGTTTCGTCGCGCCCGAGATCCCCGTGCTGCTGCGCGACCGGGTGGTGCCGGTGGCCGACATCATCACGCCCAACCAGTTCGAACTGGGCTTCCTGACCGGAACCGAGCCGGCGAGCATCGAGTCGACGCTGGCCTCGGTCGACCTCGCCCGCGCCATGGGCCCGTCGACCGTGCTGGTCACCAGCGTGGAGCGGCCCGACCGCGAGGAGGGCACGATCGAGATGCTGGCCGTCGACAGCGCCGGCGCCTGGCTCGTGACCACCCCGCACCTGCCCTTCAAGGCCAACGGTTCCGGCGACGTCACGGCGGCCCTGTTCACCGTGCACTACGTCGGCACGAGGAACGCCGCGGTGGCCCTGGAGCGTACGGCGTCCAGCGTCTTCGACCTGATCGAGACGACCTACAAGTCGGGCGAACGCGAGCTGCAGCTGGTCGAGTCGCAGGAGTATTACGCCCACCCACGCATGCAGTTCAGCGCCAAGCAGGTGCGCTGACCACCGCTCAGCCGGCAACGGCTCCGCTCAGGGCGGCGCCGACCGGCCGGCCCGTTCGCCGCGGGCGTTACCGCTCCTGGGCGGCCGGCGGGTAGTCGTGGGCCGGCGCATCGCGAAAGCCGCGAACGAAGGAGTCAGGCGGAACGGGGTCGGCGGAAAAGAATGACGATCTCGACAATGGGTGGTCATTACCGGCCCGAAAGACGATGACGGCCGTCATCGCCCCTCCGACGTATTTCCGCGCCGCAGAATTGAACCGCATTCCGGCCCGCTATAGCTTTGCCCGGCCAGGCGACATCATCGGGCAGACACATAGGACAGGGTTGTGGCAACTTTCTATCAAGAGGGACAGAACGTCCACGGGAATCAGGTCAATGCCGATTCCGTCGATCTTCGAGGAGCCGATCTCGGCGTTGCGTCCGGCCCCGGGAATCGCGAGGAGAGCGCGCGGGACATCGAGGCCGTGCTCGCGGTTCTGCGCCGGGCCGCGGAGAACGGCCTGGTGGGCCGGGCCGACGCCGACCGTGCGGCCGGTGAGCTCGGCGCGGCGGCGAACGAGGCGCGCAGCGGGAACACCGGCGGGGCGGCGACCCGGGTGGAACGCGCGGTCCGGATCCTGCAGGCGGCGGCGCCGATGGCCGCGATCGCCGGAACGCTGACGTCGGTGTGGGGCAATCTCGCCGGGAGCGCCTGATGAGCCAGTGGGATCTGCGTGGGCAGACCGTGGCCGGCAATCAGTACAACGCCGACAACGTCTTCACCGGGGTCGAATCGCCCCAGCACATGCTGGCCAACGGCATCCGGTCGGTCCGGGAGCGGCTCTACGACGAGGCCCGCAAGAACCTCGAGGGCGCGATCGGCCGTGGCGTCGATCAGGCCGACGCGCACTACTACCTGGCCCTGGCCCTGCTGGCCGGCGAGCGGCCGAGCCGGCATCAGCGCAGCCCGCAGGAGCTGATGAACCGGGTCGAGCAGCAGCTCGACGCGGCCGTGCGGCTCAACCCGAATTGCGGGCACGCGTACGCGCTGTGGGCCGCCGTGAAGGCCGACTTCTACGGCCACGCCGGCGGGCCGGAACCGTCGGTCGGCTCCCTGCGCGAGCGGGCGTCGACGGCGACGATCGACCCGGCCCACATGCCGGAGATCAGCCCGTTTCTCGAGTCGCAGCAGGACCCGATCTGGACCGCGCTGCTGGACGCGGCGCAGCGCAGCACCGCCGAGCGCAAGCCGAACGTCCACAAGTACTTCCTGCCTTATCCCGTGCCCCCGGCCCTGGCCGGCTTCCAGGTGATGATGGTTCTGGGCGGCGGGGGCGCGCTGCTGGCGCTCATCCTGATGATCGTGGCGCTGTCGTCGTCGGATTACGTGCTCCTGTCCTGCCCGGCTGTGCTGCTCGGCATCGGCGGCGTGGTCGTGGGGGCCAAGGGCGCCATCGGCTATTTCAACGCCTCCTCGGCCTACCGGCGGGCGGTCGAGGCCAGTGAGCCGCGCCCGACCGACGCGCAGATGGAGCGGTGGCTTCAGCTCGACAAGTTCGCGTTGCTGGACGTCGCGCTGCGCAACCTCGGCCGCCCGCAGAGCGACCTGCTGTGCGAGCCGCAGATGGTGATCGGCCCGGCCTCGCCATCGCAGCGGGCCGTCGGCCAGGACCGGGTCCAGCGGTTCTCCCGGTACAAGATTGTCGTGCTGCTTCTCACCGAGCGCCGGATGTTCGCCTATTCCTGCGAGTGGGACTTCGTCCGGTGCATCGTCTCGGACGTCGACTCGTTCGATTTCCGATATTCGGATATCACCGGGATCCGTATGCGTCAGCCGTTGGACGCCACCGCGGGCAGCGTGCTCGTGCTGACCGACGAATACGGGCAGCAGCGCGAGGTCAAACCGCGCAAGGTGTTCGAGATGATCGTGGCCGGGACCGACCGGATCGCCGTCATCGTCGACTCCAACGACGACATGAACACCGTTCAGCAGCCGACCGGGGCGGCGGCGGCTGAACGGGTCATCCGGCGTCAGTTGGATGTGCGGTAGGGGGCGTCAGACGGGCGGGGCCGTGGTGTAGACCGCCGGATCGCCCTGCTTGAGCCAGATCTGGGGACTGTCGATCGGGGTGAAGGCGCGGTCACCGCCGGGCTCGCGGGTGGACGGGACGGCGTCTCCGTTGGGCAGGTGCATGATGAAGTTGACCGGCTTGGTGTCGTCGACCAGCGGGATTTCGTACGTGGCCCAGCCGCCCTCGATTCTCGTTGCGGGCCACGGCTTGTCCCAGGCGATCTGGGCCAGCACGGCCGGATCCACCGCCTCGCCCCACAGGTGCAGACCCCAGTCGGTGTAGTCGCCGGCCGGGCGGTAGTAGTTCACGGTGGCCGTTGTGAGCGGCGGGCCGGCGTAGCGGACCGTGCGGACCGCGCTGGTCACCGCGGGGTCGGCCAGCACCGCCTGGTAGCGGATCCGGGTTCCGGCCGCCAGGTTCAGCGGGGCCAGGTCGTCGAAGACCGTGTACGCGGGGGAGGAGTCGTCGCGGCCGATGGTGGTCCACGGGCCGTCGGCGATGCTGCGCTCGAAGCGGACCACGTGGGTGGCCCGTTCGGGGTCGGCCACCGCGCGGACCTCGACCCTGCCCCGCACGTTGGCGTTCTCGGCGGGTGCCTCGATGGTCAGGAGCGGCGCCGGGACCTGGGCCGAGCGGGCATCGCTGGTGGACGTGTGGCCGGCGTTGTCGAGGACCACCGCGCGATACTCCACCGGCGTTCCCGCCCGCAGGCCGGTGACATCGTGGAAGACCTGGTAGGGCGCGTTGTCGTCGGTGCCGATCGGCGTCCAGCCACCCCGGCCCGTACGGGCGTGGAACGTGACCTCGGCGAACGAGGAGCCTCCGACCGTGGCCGACACCTTCATGCGGCTGCGGGACTCGGTGGAGGGCGCCGGTGCGCTGAGGGACACCGCGGGAGCGGCCTGGGAGCGCGGGATCCGGCCCTCGGAGGCGTACACGACCGTGGACAGCGGCGGCACGGTGACCGTCAGCGTGCGGTCGGCGGCCGATGTGGCCGTGGCCGGACCCGTGCCGTACACCCGCTGGAACTTGCCCCGGGCAAGGTAGGTCGGGACCGCGGCCGTCCGAGCCGACGTGCTGTTGTTCAGCGCGACCACGAACTCGCGCTGGTCGGTGCGGGAGAACGCGTAGATCCCGGCCCCGGAGTCGGCGTACCGGTGCTGGTGGGCGCCGTCGCGCAACGTCGGGTACTTCGCGGTCAGCTTGGCCAGGCCGGCGATGCTCGCGTACAGGGGATGGGCCGGGACGAAGTTGTCCGTGGCGTGGGTGGCCGTGGTGCCCAGCAGGTCGTCGTCCAGGTATTCGGGCACCCGGCTGGCGAACATGGTCTGACGGGCGTCCTGGTCGCCGCCGGGGCCGGTGAAGCCCTGCTCGTCGCCGTAGTAGACGACCGGGTTGCCGCGCGAGAAGTACATCAGCTCGTGGGCCAGGCGGTCGCGGGCCAGCAGCTCGGTGTCGGGGGCGGCGGGGTTGTCGGCCTTCACGAAGCTGCCGATACGGCCCATGTCGTGGTTACCGAGGAACGTGGGCAGCTGGTAGACGTTCGAGTCGGCGTCGGTGTACCAGTCGTCGCCGGCGAAGAACTGGCCCAGCGCGGCGGCGGGCTGCCCCTTCGAGGCGTAGTTGCGGGCGGCGTCCTGGAACGGGAAGTCGAGCACGGCCTGCATCTTGTCGCGGGTGGTGAACTGCGAGGTGAAGCTCTTCGAGGTGTCGAAGACCTCGCCGAACATGAAGAACTCGGGCTTGCCGTGCTTGCGGGCGAACGACAGCACCTCGGGACCGAACTTCTGCCAGAACTCGTCGTTGACGTGTTTCATGGTGTCGATCCGGAAGCCGTCGACGCCGAAGTCGGCGATCCACTTCTCGTAGACGTCGATCATGCCGTTGACGACGCGCGGGTGTTCGGTGAACAGGTCGTCGAGGCCGAAGAAGTCGCCGTAGAGCGAGTTCTCACCGACGAACGTCGTGTCGCCCCGGTTGTGGTAGAGCGAGGTGTCGTTGAGCCAGGCCGGAACCTTGAGGTTCTTCTCGGCCGCGTCGAGCACCGGCTTGTACGGGAAAGAGGTCGCTGGATCGAGCGCCGGGAAGGAAGAGGAACCGGCGTAGTCGCGATCGTCGAACGGCTTCCCGGCCGCGGTGCGGTACGGCGCGACGTCCTTGGACACGTACGGCTGGCGCGCGCCCGACTCGTAGCCGATGACGTCGGCCGTGTGGTTGGTGATGATGTCGAAGTAGACCTTCATGCCCCGCTGGTGGGCGGCGTCGATCAGCGTCTTGAGCTCGGCGTTGGTGCCCAGGTGGGGGTCGATCTGGGTGAAGTCGGTGATCCAGTAGCCGTGGTAGCCGGCCGACGGCCCGTCCTCGAGCTGCACGGCCTTGTTCTTGAAGCTGGGCGTCAGCCAGATCGAGGTGGTGCCCAGACCCTTGATGTAGTCGATACGGCGCAGCAGCCCGGCCAGGTCGCCGCCGTTGTAGAAGCCCTTCTTCGTGGGGTCGAAGCCCGACACGAGCGGGTCGCGGCCGAGGCCACCCTGGTCGTTGGCGGTGCTGCCGTTGTCGAAACGGTCGGCCATGACGAAGTAGAAGTTCTCGTCGGTGACCGGGGTGCGCAGGGAGTGGCGACCGGACAGGCCGCCTCCCGAGGCGGCGGCGGGCGCGCTGAGGAAACCGGCGGCCAGCACCGCGGACAGAATCGCAGCAAGACGGAGACGCATCAATCCTCCTGGGAGAGCAGGATCTCGCCGAGGGCGGTGAACAGTTCGTGGTCGAGGTCCAGGGCCTGCAGAACGGTCAGCGGCCGGCCGGACTCGACGGCCGCGAGCACCCTGGTCTTCAGCGAATAGGCGATCTGCGCCCGGTCGAGCCGGGCGAAGATCAGCGCGGTCACGTCGTTGCGGCGCAGGCGGGGACGGGCGCCGACGTCGATCCGTAACGTGGCCGTAGCAGGCACGTCTCGGACTGTAATGGATGTTCGAGTTTCACCACGGTGAATCTCGGCCGGGACTGGCAGGTCGTCCACGGTCGCCACCGGATCGACGCCGGTGAGTGCCGGAAAGGTGGATGTCCAGGTGCGGGCGCGGGGTCCGGGCCCGGCGGTCAGCGAGCCGGCCTCCTGGTCCCAGCGCAGCGGGGTCACCCCGGAGTCCTCGATCAGGTCGAACGATCCGTCGGCGCCCGCCACGACCAGAATCTCCAGGTGGGCCGGTTCGACCGGGTCGTTGCCCGGCACGGCGTCCGCGTCCAGCGGGACGATCGCCCCCGAGGCCGCCAGCACCGGAATGGTGGTGAGGTCGCGGTGCAGATACATGGTGCGGTCGCCGTCGTAGACCAGGTCGGTCAGCACGTCGACCCACGTGCCCTCGGGCAGCCACGCTTTGACCCGGGCCAATCCCGTACGGGAATCCGCCGGTGACGTGATGGCGGCGACCACCAGCTCCGACCCGAACTGATACTGGTTCGGCACCTCGTAGGCGCCGTCGAAGGAGGGCGCGCGGTAATACATCGGCAGCACCAAGGGCAGATCCGCGCGGCGGTTCATGGTGTGCAGGTAGGGCACGAGCCGGTGCCGCAGCCGCAGGAACGCCGTCATCGCCTCGCGGGCCGGGGCCGGGAACGACCACGGCTCCTTGTGGATGAACGGGTGCCGGGTCGAGTGCAGCCGCAGGATCGGCGAGAAACAGCCGAACTGCACCCACCGCGTGGCCAGCTCGTCGTCGCGGACGCCGTTGAGGTGCCCGCCGATGTCGTGACTCCACCAGCCGTAGCCGATGTTGGCCGCCGTCGCCGTGAACCGGGGCTGGAAGGCGAGCGACGCCCACGAGATGACGGCGTCGCCGGAGAACCCCACGGGATAGCGGTGACTGCCCGGCCCGGCGTACCGGGAGAAGGTCATCGCCCCGTTGTCGATGAAGTGGAAGTGGTTGAGCATCCACAGCGGGTCGATGCCGGCCACCCGCGAGTGCGGCCCGGACTGCCAGTCCAGCCACCAGAAGTCGACGCCGTCGGCCTCCAGACCCCGGTGCAGAACCTCGAAGTACGCGGTCAGGAAGCGCCGGTCGGTGACGTCGAACGCGATCGGCTCCTCGCCGGCGGGGTCACGGCCGAGCGCGGCCGCCATCGCCGGGTAGGCGTCCTCGTAGGCGCGGACCCCGTCGGCCGGGTGCACGTTGAGCGTCACCCGCAGCCCGCGGTCGTGCACCTGCTTCAGGAACTGGGGCGGATCCGCGAACAACGAACGGTTCCAGGTGTAGCCGGTCCAGCCGCTGCCGTAGCGGGGGTCCACGTCGGTCAGGTGCCAGTCCATGTCGAGGACGCCGACCGAGAACGGCAGCCCCTCGTCGCGGAACCGGTCGAGCAGGGCCAGGTACGACTCGTCGGTGTACGCGTGGAACCGGCTCCACCAGTTGCCCAGCGCCCACCGCGGCACCGCCGGCTGCGGCCCGGAGACGGCGTAGAACGCCTTCAGCGCCTCGGTGTAGTCGTGGCCGTAGGCGAACACGTACAGGTCGACGCGGTGGATGTTGTCGGCGCTGACCCAGCCCTCGCCGTCGAACAGGAACGAGCGCGAGTCGTCGACGACCGCGAAGCCCCACCGCGAGACGACGCCCGGTTCGAGCGGGATCGCCCCGTCCGCGTTGTCCAGGGTGCGGGCCGTGCCCCCGAGGTCGTCCGGCGTCTCGCCATAGCGCCAGACCGAGTGGTAGGTGCTGATCCCGCCGCCCACCGCCAGGCTCAGCCCGCTCGTGGTGAACGGCCCCCGGTCGTACGTGAGCCGGAAGCGTGACGTGACCACCTCGATCTCGTGGTCGCCGTCGAGCACCCGGAACTCGGGCACGGGCAGCCGCCGGTTGACGGCGAAGGTGGACGCGCGGTCCTCGAAGACGCCGTCCTCGGCGTACTCGAGGCGGACCAGCCCGTCGGTCAGCACGGTGATGCGGTAGCGGTCGCCCCGGACCACGGCCTGCGGATCGGCAACGGGATGCATCAGTCCTTCACCGCCCCCGAGGTGAGCCCGCCGACGATGTAACGCTGCAGGTATTGGAAGAGCAGCACCACCGGCAGGGCGGTCATCAGGGCGCCGGCCGCGAACACGCCCAGGTTGTTCGACCGGTCCGACTCGATGATCCCGTACAGGCCGACCGCGAGGGTCTTGGCGTTGGTGTCGGTCAGGAAGATCGACGCGAGCAGGAACTCGCCGATCACGCCGACGAACGCGAGCAGGCCGGTGACGGCCAGGATCGGCCGGGCCAGCGGCAGCAGGATCCGGAAGAAGACTCCTGCGTGGCTCGCCCCGTCGACCACGGCCGCCTCGTCGAGCTGGCGGGGGATGGTGTCGAAGTAGCCCTTGATCAGCCACACCTGGGCCAGGGCGCCGCCCATCAGCACCAGGCTGTAGCCGGCGATCGTGTTGAGCCCCAGCGCCGGCAGCGCCTCGCCCAGCTCGGTGACCATCGTGAACAGCGCGATGACGGCCAGGAACTGCGGGAACATCTGGATCAGGAGCAGCGTCAGCAGCCCACCGCGGCGGCCCTTGAAGCGGAAGCGGGAGAACGCGTAGGCGGCCAGGGCGCTGCACAGCACCTGCACGAAGGTCACCATGGCACAGACGATCAGCGTGTTGAGCAGCCAGCGCGGGAACGGGCGGGCCGGGTCGGAGAACAGCGACTGGAAGTGGACCAGGCTGAACCGGGTCGGGATGACGTCGGTCGAGACGACGGTGCCCAGCGGGTTGAACGCCGCCGAGACGACGTAGAGCACCGGGACGACGGCGAAGACCACGGCCACGAGACCGCCGGCATGCCGCCAGCCGACCTCGCGCCACCAACGGACGGTCATGTCAGTGCACCTCCTCGAGACTGCGGGTGGCCCGGAACTGCGCCGCCGCCAGCACGCCGGTGATGACGAACAGCAGGGTGGCGATGGCCGCGGCGAACCCGAACTGGGCGCCGCCCGCGCCGAACGCGAGCCGCACGGTATAGCTGATCAGGATGTCGGTCGCGCCCGCGTCCGGGTGGTCGGGCGTGAACGGGCCGCCGTGGGTGAGCAGCTCGATCACGTTGTAGTTGTTGAAGTTGAACGCGAACGACGCCACCAGGATGGGCGCCACCGCCACCAGCAGCAGCGGGAGCGTGATGCGGCGGAAGGCGGTGAACGCGCCGGCCCCGTCGATGGTGGCGGCCTCTCTGAGCTCGGCCGGGATGGACTGCAGAGCCCCGGTGGCGACCAGGAACATGTAGGGGAAACCCAGCCACAGGTTGAGCAGCAGCAGCGCCGCCTTGGCTCCCCACGGATCACCCAGCCAGTCGATGTCGAGCCCGGTCAGGTTGTTGATCAGCCCGAACTCCTGGTTGAAGAAGCCCGACCAGACCAGGATGCTGATGAACCCCGGGATCGCGTACGGCAGCAGCAGAATCGAGCGGTAGACCTTCTGACCCCGTACGCGGGAATCGTTGAGCATCACGGCCAGGCCCAGCCCGACGACGAAGGTGAGCACGACCGAACCCGCCGCGAACACCACCGTCCACCCGAAGATGCGCAGGAAACCGCCGAGGATGCGGGGATCGGTGAACGCGCGCCGGTAGTTCTCCAGCCCGACCCCGGCCCGCCACGACTGCTCGGACAGGCGTTCGCCCTGCCCGTCCACGAAGTACTCGCGGTCGCCCTGCCGCTGAACGGTGTAACTCGTGCCCGTGGCGGTGTCGGTGATCGTGTCGGCGGCCTCGTCGTAGCGCAGCATCGTGCGGCCCTCGAAGGCCTCGCGCAGCCCGCGTTGCCGGATGGCTCCGCCCTCGACCGGCACGGCGAACTCCTTCAACTGGGCCGCCGCGTCGTTGACCTGCTTCGGCGTCAGCATCGTGTAGCCCGCCGCGGCGGTCACGAAACCTCGGGTGACGGTCGGGCTGACCTCCTTCAGGCCGTCGCGATTTCCCGCGTACGCCGTCCCGGTCGCCCGGTCGACCAGGAAGAACGTGAAGTCGCTGTCGCCCGAGGTGCCCACGGTCAGGTTGAACGTGGGCGAGTCGGGGGCCTGCACGACCGAGTTGGCCAGGATCCGCTCGACCGTCTCCCGTTTGGTCGTCCGGGTGCCGTCGCCATAGTTGGTGGTCGACATCTGCACGGTCGCCAGCACCGGCGCGACCGTGAACACGACGAGCAGCAGGGTGCCGGGGACCAGATATTTGGCCGTCACCGCCCGGCCGGTGCCATACGTGACCAGCAGCACCGCGACGACGACCCAGGCCACGGTCAGCACCACGTAGTGGCCACCGCCCGCCAGGCTCGGGGTCAGCGCCGCCGCGGTGCCCACGGCGATCCCCAGGCAGAGGATCCGGATCACTTGGCCTTGACCGCGCTCTCGATCGTCTTCCCGGTCTTCTGCATGGTCGAGGTGGGGTCGGCGCCGCCGACGATGGTGGCGTAGGCCTGTCCGAGCGGCGGCCACACCCCGGCCATGAACGGGAAGTCGGGCAGCAGCGTCGCGTTCTTGGCCCCGGCGGCCAGCTTGCCCATGTCGGCGTCCTTGGCCGAGACCGCGGCCAGCACGTCGTTGCGCACCGGCGGGCGCGGGTCCTGCTCGTACATGGCGGTCATGGCCTCGGGCGTGTTCATCGTCTTGGTCACGAACTCCTCGGCGAAGGCCGGGTTCTTGGCGTTGGACAGCATCCAGAAGGCCTGCACGCCCAGGAACGGCGCCGCCGGCTTGCCGCCCGCGAACGGCGGGATCGGCGTGATGTCGTACGGGACCTTGGATTTGCGGATGTCGGCCAGCGCCCACGGCCCGGAGATCAGGTAGGCGGCGTTGCCCGCGGTGAACTGCGCGATCGCGTTGGAACCGTCGATCGAGCGGGACAGCACCTTCGAGCCCTTCTCACCCAGCGCGGCGATCTTCTTGGCGGCCGCGATCGACTCCGGTGTGCCGATGCCGATCTTCGTGGTGTCGTACTGGCCGCTCGCGTCCATGGCGAACAGCGAGCCGCCGGCCGAGGTGAAGAACGGGTGCATGTGGTACGCGTCGCCCTCCTGCCCGACCGGCAGCGAGAGCGCCCGTTTCACCGTGCCCTTCTTCACCGCCGCCTGCCCGGTCGAGACCAGTTCCTCGACGGTCGCGGGAGCCTTGGGCGCCGCCTTGGTGTTGCGGTAGAGGACAAGATTTTCCATCCCGTACGGCAAGGCCCAGACCTGCCCGTTGCGGCTGACCGAGGCCACGGCGCTTTTCTCGTACGCCCCCAGGTCGCCGGCGCCGAGCGAGAGCGGCTTGACCGTGCCGTTCTGCAGCGCGCCGCCGAGGAAGTCGTTGGGCAGCGTGAGGATGTCGGGGCCGTTGCCGGCGGCGTTGGCGGTGATCGCGTTGGCGGCCAGGTCGGCCGCGATCACCTGGACGGCGACGGTGATGTTGTTCTCCTGGCCGAACTTCTGGGCGATCGGGGTGACCGCCCGGCTGGCCGCCTCCGAGGTCCAGATGACCAGGTCGGCGTCTTCGCGGGCCGGTCCGGCGTCGGATGCGCTGGGCGCCGGAGCCGCGCTCGGCTGGTCGGTGGGGCCGGCTTCCTTGTCGGCCGAGCAGGCGGTCGAGAGCAGGGCGGTCGCGGTTATCAGGGCCAGCAGGCGATATCTCATCGGGACTCCTCGGGAGGGTGTGGGTCACCGGCGGACTGCGACGTAAGCGTTTACGAAACGAGAGTGAAACAAGTCACCGCTGCTGTCAACCATCAATGTATTTAACGGCTTTGGCCTGGACGTATTTGAGTTACGTCGTGACGTAAGCGTTTACGTGCTCTACCGTGATGGCCGTGACGAAGCGAGCGGTGGCGTTGAACATGGCGGACCTGGCCGAGCGCGCCGGCGTCTCGATCGCCACGGTGTCGCGGGCCCTGAGCGGCGCCCCCGGCGTCTCCGAGGAGACCCGGCGCAAGATCAGGCTGCTGGCCGACGATCTGTCGTACGCGGTCTCGCCCGACGCCGCCCGCCTGGCCCGCGGCTCCAGCGGCCGGGTCGCCGTCGTGACGCCTGACGTGTCGCACTGGTTCTACGCGGCGATGCTCGACGGCATCGTGACCGGGCTGCGCGGCACCGACCTCGACGTGCTGCTCTATGAGGTCAAGCAGGAGCGGGAGCGGCGGCGGTTCTTCTCCGAGCTGCCCGCCCGCCGCCAGGTCGACGCGCTGATCCTGGTCGCGCTGCCGATCAGCGACGACGAGCGGCGCCGCCTCGACCTCATGGGCGTCACGGTGGTCATGGCCGGCGGCACCCTCGGCGACCACCCGCACGTGCGCATCGACGACGTCGAGGCCGGCCGGCAGGCCACCGCCCAGCTGGTCCGCGCCGGCCACACCCGGATCGCGATGATCAACTCAACCGGCACCTGGAGCCTGGAGTACGCGGCGCCCGGCGCCCGGCTGCGCGGCTTCACCGGCGTGCTCGAGGAGGCCGGCCTCGAGGTCCGCCCGGAACTGGTGGTGCACCGCCACTGGGGCAGTCACGGCGGGGTCGAGGGCATGAGCGAACTGCTCAGCCTGCCCGAGCCGCCGACCGGCGTGGTCGCCTTCTCCGACGAGGTCGCCTTCGGCGCTCTGCGCACGCTGCGCCGGGCCGGGGTCGCCGTTCCTTACACCATGTCCGTGGTCGGCATCGACGACCATCACCTGGCCGACATGTTCGATCTGACGACGGTGCGCCAGCCGGTGACCCAGCAGGGCAAGGTGGCCGGGCAGCTCGTCCACCAGATCCTGCAGAAGGGCGACATCCGCTCGCCGCACGTCACGCTGCCGACGCAGGTGGTCGCCCGCGGCACGATCGGGCCCCCACCCGGAGTCCGGACATAGCGAAACGCCCCGGTCCTGGCGGGGACCGGGGCGCTTCGCCGTCTGTCAGCCCTCGATGCCGTGCACCGGCGGGACAGTCAGGGTGCGGGCGTCGGGGGTGCCGCCCAGGATGATCTCGCGCAGCGACGAGTTGTTGGTGGTGTCCAGCTCGGCCAGCTTCTTCTCGGGGTTGGCCAGGGTCTGGATGTAGTAGGTGCCGTTCGGCAGGTCCGTGATCTCGAAGGACTGGCCGGGACGGAACTGGCTGTAGGTGTCGCCGTTGCCGATGTCGAGCACCTCACGCACCGCGATCACCGTGTTGGCGCCGCAGGACGTGGACAGGTCGGTGTTCTCGGGGCGCCACTTCGCGTTCGGGATGGTGAAGTCGACCGCGTCGGTGTTGGCCAGGCAGAACGCCTCCTTGCCGCTGCGCACGGCCAGCTTCTGCGACGAGTCGAGCAGGTTGTACTGCGCGAAGTCGGTGAAGTGCCAGTGCAGGTGACCCTCGCGCGGGTCCCACTCCATCGTGCCGGCCGGACGGCTGCCGACCTGGTTGCCCTTGGCGTCGAAGAAGTACTGGTAGGCGTCCATCAGCTCGGTGCCGCTGCGGCGGAAGCCGTCGACCAGCAGCGGGGACGTGCCCGCGTTCCACACGGTCGCGCCGAAGTTCACGTACGTCTTGCCGTCCTCCTCGGACAGCGAGATGTCCCACGCCGGCAGCGAGCGCAGGTCGGGCCGCGGTCCGCCGGTCGGGGCGGCCTTGAGCGGGGTGGGCCGCTTGGCGGGCGCGCGCAGCTCGGGCACGTACGAGGAGACCTGACGCTTGGCGTCACCCTCGGCGGTGTGCAGCGAGTGCTCGTCGGGCCGGTCGGTGCCGGCCTCGGCGCGCGCGTCGGCCGCCTTGACCCGGGCCAGGCCGGCCTTGTTGTCGTCGGTGGCGTCGACCACGGTCACCTCGACCTTGGCGCTGCCCTGGTCCTTCGGGATCCCGAACAGCTCGCGGTAGGTCGGGTTGACCGTCGCGGTGGCGGTGTACTTGCCGACCGGCAGGTCGAACGACTCACCCCGGCCGGAGTACGGCTGGTCCTGCACGGCGGCGTCCCAGCCCGCCTGCACACCCCAGACCGCGCCCAGCGTGAACGGGTTTCCGCCGCCGCAGCTGGTCGGGTACGGGTTGGCGGCCGGGGCGTCGGGCCGGGTGCGCGCCGACGACCACGTGTTGCCGCAGAACGGCGTCTTGTACTCGGTCACGACCTTGCCGTCGGCGTCGGCGATGCTGATCGTGGTGAAGTCCTTGAGGCCGGTGAAGTCGGTGACCAGACCGGCCGGCAGGGCCACCTTCTTCTTCTTGCCGTTCTTGACCACGGTCTGTTCGGCCACGATCGGCTTGTCGTAGCCGGTGCGCTTGGCCCAGATCTCCAGCGGGTCCTTGCCCGCGATGACGTGCAGGCCCAGGTCGAACGACAGGTAGATGTCGCCGTCGTAGTCGTACCGCTCGGCGGTCACCTGCCCGGTGGCGGCGACGAACTGCAGGGGTGGCGGGGTGGCCGCGGCCTGGGCCACACCTACGCCGGCGGCGGTGAGCGCCAGCGCCGCGGCCACGGCGCCGTACGTCATCAGGCGCGAGCGGCGGCGTCGCTTCTTCAGCGGATCCGTCATGGGGTCCCTCCGGTCGGGCGGCCGCCGTGGGGGCGACCGCTGCCGACACATCTAAGGACTGAGATGTATGAATCCTGTGAGGTTTCTATGCGATGGCACGAATCCGCGAGAAACCCTCACTTGTGGCCGAGTCGGGAATCGGCCGAAAGTCAGATGCACCCGGCTCCGAAGTGTGCCGCCCACTGTCTTGATCACCTATCGGCATGGTCGCCTATCTCCATCGAAACAGGTGGATTAGGCTGTCATGATCAGCTGCCGGACCGGGGAGAGGCACATGAAGACTTCAGGACGCGCTCGTCAGGCGGCCACGCTGGCGGCGGCCGCGATGCTGGCCGTCGGCTCGATCGCGGGCTGCGCCAAGGACGACACCGGCGGCACCACCGAGGGCGGCGTCGCGCTGATCAAGTCGGGGGCGCTGACCACCTGCACCCACCTGCCCTACGCCCCGTTCCAGTCCAAGGACGCCAGTGGCAAGGTCGTCGGCTTCGACGTCGCGCTCATCGACCTGGTCGCCACCAAGCTCGGCGTCACCCAGGAGATCGTGGACACCCCGTTCGAGGGCATCAAGTCGGGCGCCGACCTCAACTCCGGCAAGTGTGACGTGGCCGCGGCCGGCATGACCATCACCGACCAGCGCAAGCAGGTGCTCGACTTCTCCGACCCCTACTTCGACGCCACCCAGGCGCTCAACACGCTGCCCGGCAAAGAGGTCAAGACGCTCGAGGAGCTCAAGGGCAAGCGGATCGGCGTGCAGGGCGGCACCACCGGTGACGACTACATCAAGGCCCAGGTGAAGGAGAAGAGCCTCGACCTCGAGGTGGTCGCCTACAAGGACCTGGCCGCGCTGCAGCAGGCCCTGACCACCAACCAGGTGGCGGCGGCCGTCGGCGACCTGCCGGTCTGGAACGACTACATCAAGGCCAACCCGGGCAAGGCGGTCGTCACGGCCGGGTTCGACACCGGTGAGCAGTACGGGTTCGCCGTCAAGAAGGGCAACGCCGAGCTGCTGAAGGCGGTCAACGACGCCATCTCGGCCGCCCGCACCGACGGCACGTACGACAAGATCTATGCGCAGTGGATCGGCGAGAAGCCCGCCGCATGAAGCTCAGTCCCCGCCGGCGGCGCCGGATCTTCCGCGTCGCCGGCTATGTGGTCTTCGCGGCGCTGATCGTCTCCGTGGTGGCTGCCGCCGACTGGGGCCGCCTGTCCGACGCGTTCTTCCGCACCGACGTCGCCCGCGGCATGTTCCCCGGGGCGATCACGGTCGCGCTGCGCAACACCATCCTCTACACCTTGCTGGCGTTCGTGTTCGGCCTGACCCTCGGGCTGGTCCTGGCGCTGATGCGGCTGTCGTCGATCCTGCCCTACCGCTGGTTCGCCACCGCCTACATCGAACTGTTCCGGGGCCTGCCCGCTCTGCTGGTGCTGTTCATGGTCGGCTACGGCGTGCCGCTGGCCTTCCCCGACCGCGAGATCCCGGGCGGCGTCTACGGTTCGGTCACCCTCGGCCTCGGTCTGACCGCCGCCGCCTACATGGCCGAGACGATCCGGGCCGGCATCCAGGCCGTCCCCAAGGGCCAGCTCGAAGCCGCCCGGACGCTCGGGATGTCGCACCCCCGCGCGATGGTCTCCATCGTGCTGCCCCAGGCCTTCCGCATCGTCATCCCGCCGCTGACCAACGAGATCATCCTGCTGACCAAGGACACCTCCCTCGTGTACGTCCTCGGCGTCACGTCGACCACCATCGAGCTGACCAAGTTCGCCGGCGACGAGCTCAACACCCGGGTCAACCCGACGCCGCTGGTCGTGGCCGGGCTGCTCTACCTGGTGATCACACTCCCGCTGTCCCAGGTCGTACGGGGCCTGGAACGCCGGGCGGCGAGGGAGAGGTGACCACGGTGTCCACAATCGAGATCAGCGGGCTGCACAAGTCGTTCGGCCCGCTCGAAGTGCTGCGCGGCATCGACCTGGCCGTCGAGCCGGGCGAGGTGGTCTGCGTCATCGGCCCGTCCGGCTCCGGCAAGTCGACCCTGCTGCGCTGCGTCAACCTGCTCGAGGAACCGACGTCGGGCACCATCCGGGTGGCCGGGGTCGAGGTCACCGATCCCGACTGCGACATCGACGCCGTGCGCCGCGGCATCGGCATGGTCTTCCAGCAGTTCAACCTGTTCGGCCACCTGACCGTGCGCGAGAACGTCACGATCGCGCAGCGCCGCGTCCTCAGGCGCGGCCGGGCCGAGGCCGACCGGATCGCCGCCGCCAACCTGGAACGGGTCGGGCTGGCCGAGAAGTCCGGCTCCTATCCGGCGCAGCTCTCCGGCGGCCAGCAGCAGCGGGTCGCGATCGCCCGCGCCCTGGCCATGGACCCGCAGCTGATGCTCTTCGACGAGCCGACCAGCGCCCTCGACCCGGAACTGGTCGGCGAGGTGCTGGCGGTCATGCGCGGCCTGGCCGCCGAGGGCATGACCATGCTGGTCGTCACCCACGAGATGGCCTTCGCCCGCGAGGTCGCCTCCCGCGTCGTCTTCATGGACGCCGGCGTGATCGTCGAGCAGGGCCCACCGGCCGAGGTGTTCGGACGGCCGCGCGAGGAACGCACCCGCGAGTTCCTGCACCGGGTGCTCGAGCCGAGCCGGGTCAGCGAGACCGAGATCGGCGCCCGCCGCGACGACTGACTCACTCCCGGTGAGACGGAGATCGGGCTCGCCGGGACGACTGACTCACTCCCAGCGGGTGGCGGCGGCCTCGCGGCGGTTGGTGACGCCCAGCTTGCGCAGAACAGCCGAGACGTGGTGGTGCACCGTCTTCTCGGACAGGCTGAGCCGGGCCGCGATCACGGCGTTGGACTCGCCCCGGCGCAGCCGTTCCAGCACCTCGGCCTCGCGGCGGGTCAGGTGGGCCGGGTGGCGTTCGGTCTCGGTGCGCGGGCCGCGCGGGATGTCGCGGACGCCGTGCTCGCGCAGCCGCCGGGCGGTCAGGGCGGCCGCCGGGCGGGCCCCGAGGCGCTGGAACCCGTCCAGGGCGCGGCGCAGGCTCGGCACATCGTCCGAGCCGGCCAGCGCGAGGGCGGCGTCGTAGGGGCACCCGAGCTTGGTCCAGCGGGCCGCGGCGGCCCCATTTTCCCAGGCCAATTGCGCGCCGTACGGCTCGACGACCGCGACCGCCTCCTCCCGGATCCCGGCCAGGCGCCGCAACCAGAACAGCTCGCCCGCCACCCAGGCCGAGTCCCGCTCGATCGCCGTCGCCAGCACGTCCCCGGTCATCTCGGCGACCTCGCCGGAACGGCCGTCGAGCCACGCCGCCTCGGCCCGGGCGGCCGCGACCGGGGCCAGGTATTGCAGCTCGCTCTGCCCGGCGGTGAGGGTCAGCGCCTCGTCGAGCGCCTCCCACCGGCCCGGCTCACCCCGGCGCGCGCGGGCCAGACCGAGCACGCTCAGCGCCAGCAGCCGCAGCAGGGGCACCGAACGGGCCGACCGCAGCACGTACTCCGCGTCGTCGACCGCGGCGTCGAACCGGCCCACATCGAGGCGCAGGCGGGCCCGGTAGGCCACGACGTAGTACTCCCACGCCTCCAGCCCCAGCTCGCGGCACACCCGCAGGCCGCGGTCGAGCCAGGGTTCGAGGTCGTAGGCCCGGGTGCGGGTCATGGCCCAGCCCAGATGGATGTAGGCCCGCCCCACGTGATCCTCCAGCCCGGCCTCCTCGGCCAGCGCGAGGCTGCGCGACAGGCTCTGGAAGCCCTCGGGCCGCCCGGCGAGGAACTGCATCGTGCCGACCGTGTTGAGCGTGTGGGCGGTCACCGCGACGTCGCCGTGCGTGTGGGCCAGCGCCTTCTCGCCCCACGCGAGGGTGTCGGCGAGGCGTTCGTCGTTGAGGTGACCGGCGGCGACGACGCTGTAGGCGAGGCCGAGCTCGGGACCGGGCGGCTGCCCCTCCAGCAGGCGTAGGGACTCGGCGCCGGCCCTGGCCGAGTCCGCGGTGCGGCCCATGCACCACAGCTCGCGCGACAGCATGGACAGCGCCGCGCCCTGCCGTAGCTCGTCGCCGGAATCACGCCGGAGCGCGACGGCCTGTTCGAGGGCGTCGATCGAGGCTTCCATCTGGTCGGTCAGATAACACTCGTAGGACAGGCTCTCCAGCAGATCGGCCCGCGGCCCGAACCGGAGCGCGTGCGCGTAGTGGGCCGCCGCCTCGCGGTGGGCGCCGGTCGAGGCGGCCTGGCGGGCGGCGGCCGGCGCGAACCGGAGCACGGCCTCGACGTCGCCGGCCGCGTCGGCGTGGTGGGCCAGCCGGGCCAGGTCGGCGTCGCGCGCTTCGCCGGCGTGGTGAGCCGGGCCGGTGTTGCCTGCTTCGTGGGCGTGGTGGGCCGGGTCGGCGTCGCGCGCTTCGGCGGTGTTGTGGGCCAGGCCGGCGTCGCCCGCTTCGCCGGTGTGGTGGGCCAGGTCGGTCGCGCCGGTGAGCGCGGCGAGGGCGCGGCGGTGCAGGGCGACCCGGCGGTGCGGGGGCAGCGACTGTTCGACGGCCTGGCGGGCCAGCTCGTGCCGGAACTCGACGCCGCCCGGCGCCTCCCGCAGCATGCCCGCGCTCAGGCACTGCTCCAGCGCGGCGGCGGCGTCGGGCACCAGCACGTCGAGCAGGCCGAGTTCGGCCCGGGGGAGCGCGATCGAGACCGCCTCCAGGACCGTGCGGGCGCCGCCGTCGAGTCGTCCGGCCCTCGCCAGAACCGCGTCCCGCACGGTGGCGGGAATCGTGCCACCGGCCGTTTCGCTTTCGGCTCCGGGGCGCGCGGCCGTTTCGCTTTCGGCTCCGGGGCGCGCGGCCGCTTTGCTGTCGGTCCCGGGGCGCGCGGTTGCTTCGCTTTCGGCTCCGGGGCGCGCGGGCGCTTCGCTTTCGGTCGCCGGGCACGCGGCTGCGATCACCTCGGTGACGAAGAACGCGTTGCCGCCCGTGACGCGGTGCAGGTCGTCCGGGTCGAGGCCGTGCGGGGCGGCCAGCGTAGCGACGGCGGCGGTGGTCAGCGGCGGAACGGCCAGGCGGCGTACGGAAATCGGATCGCCCAGCAGCCGGCGCAACGGATGGAAACGGTCGAGCTCGTCGTCGCGGTAGCTCCCCACGATCAGCGCCGGAACCGTGCCGATGCGACGGGCGAGCAGGCTCAGCACGTCGAGGGTGGCCTCGTCGGCCCAGTGCAGATCCTCCAGGACGACGACGGCGCCCGGATTGGCCTCGGCCCAGCGGACCAGGGCGGCCGCGATCAGGTAGGCCTTGGCGCCGGCGGCCACCAGCTCGCCGAGCTCGCCACCGGTCGTACGGGCGATGTCGACGAACGGGCCCAGCGGGCGCGGGGTGAACAGCGGGTCGCAGGCGCCCCACAGCACGAGCGGCCGGTTGCGGCCGAACTCGCGCAGCAGCGCCGTCTTCCCGCTGCCGGCCTCGCCGCCGACCAGGACCAGGAACCCGTCCGACGATCTCAGGGCCGCCAGCTGGTCCGCGCGTTCGACCAGGTCACCCATCGGCCCATCGTGGCCGGGCGGCGGGCCCGCGTCGACGCTCGTGTAGGTAACCCGACCGCCGGTAACTGGGTAATGCGCGGCAACAAGATGGGAAACCGCTCCCGATCCGCCCGGCGGTGGCCGCTCCTAGCGTCGTGGCCAGGCCGGATACGCCGGCCTGGCCACGGCTGTGGCCACGGTTACGGGAGGAAAGCACATGCTCCGGAGAATTCTGGCCCCGCTGGCGGCGGTCGCGCTGCTGGTCGGGATCGCGACGCCCGCGTACGCGTCGTGGTGCCGCTCGGATCTCGAACGGCTCAAGCAGTCGACGGCCCGATATCAGCACGTCGCGGTGGCCGAGAAGGCCGGCTACGGCAAGTTCCTCGACGTCAAGGGCATCGCGTGCATCGACATGCCGGGCATGGGCGCGATGGGCGTGCACTACGTCAACGGCGACCTGGTCGGCGACGGCCGGATCCGGGCCCGCAGCCCCGAGGCGATGGTCTATGAGCCGGACCGGTCGGGCAAGCTGCGCCTGGTCGCGGTCGAATACGTGGTGATCAAGAAGGCGTGGACCGACGCCGGGCACCACAAGCCGCCCAAGCTGTACGGGCACCGGTTCAACTACACGGCGAGCCCCAACCGCTATGGCCTGCCGCCGTTCTATTCGCTGCACGTGTGGGTCTGGAAGCACAACCCGGCCGGCACCTTCACGATGTGGAACCCGCGGGTGCACTGCCCCGGCAGCGGCGGCGGCGGACACCCGGGCCACGCCGGGCATCACATGGCCTGACCCCGACGCCTCACCTCGGCACCGGTTCCCGCGGCTCGACCTTGGCTCCGGTGGCTTGACCTTGACACTGTGACAAGGTCTTCACTGGGGTCATGGTTCTGAACGCACTGGCCGCGAACGAGTCGTCGACCCGTCTGCAGGCGGCGCTGGCGGCCGGCACCCGGCCCGACCCCGCGCTGCTCGAGGCGCTGATCGCCCGCTGCGCCGTCGAGCCCGACTTCTTCGTCCGCGACATGCTCACCTGGGCCCTGACCCGGCTGCCGGCCGAGCTGACCGTGCCCCGGCTGGTGGCCGAGCTCGGTTCGGACATCCCGCAGGCCCGCAGCCAGGCGTTGCATACGCTGTCGAAGGTCGGGGACCCCGGCGCGTGGCCGGCGATCACCCGGTCGCTGCTGCGGGACCCGGACGACGAGGTCGCGCGGGCGGCCTGGCGTACGGCGGTGGCGCTCGTGCCCGAGGACGGCAAGGAGGACCTGGCAGTGGAGTTGGCGGCACAACTCGGTCGCGGGGACCGGACCGTGAAGCTGAGCCTCAGCCGGGCCCTCGTCGCGCTGGGTGAGGTTGTGGAGCCCTTCCTCCGTACGGGAATGGGCAGTGAAGACCCGGCGGTGAGCGCACACGCCCGGGCCACCGAGGTGTTGCTGCGCGACCCCGAGGCCGGGTTCGACGGCGCGATCGAGGAGGCCATCCGCATCGTGGCGCTGGGTCCCGAGAATGCTGATCGGTGACGTCGCCCGCCGGTCCGGGGTGAGCACCCGGATGCTGCGGCACTACGACCGGCTCGGGCTGGTGCGCCCGACCGGTCGTACCGTGGGCAACTACCGCGAGTACTCCGGTGACGACATCCGCCGGATCTTCCATGTGGAGAGCCTGCGGTCGCTCGGGCTGTCGCTGCGGCAGATCGCCTCGGCGCTGGAGGATCCCGATTTCACCCCGGCCGCGCTGGTCGGCGACCTGATCCGCTGGACCGAGGAGCGCCTGGACCGCGAGCAGGAGCTGCTGCGGCGGCTGAAGGCGGTCGACGCCACGGCCCCGGCCGACTGGACCGACGTGCTGCGCATCGTCGAGCTCATGCACGGGCTCGGCTCCGACGACGCGGCGCGGCGGCAGCAGGCCGTGCTGACTCCGGCCGACGACGTCGGAGTTCCGGTCGAGCTGCTGGCCGGGGCGGTGCTGGCCGAACCGGACCCGAACGTGGCCGGCGCACTGCGCTGGGCGTTGGCCCGTGCGGGCGACGACGGGCTGGCGAGCCTGATCACCGGTCTGCGCTCGGACGATGCCGACGTGCGGCGGCGGGCCGTCCTGGCCATCGCGGGGATCACCGGCGACGAGGCGACCGCCGCTCTGGCCGACGCACTCGGGGACGAGGATGACACCGTACGGGGAAATGCCGCTCTTGCCCTGGCCCCGCGTGGCGTGACCGCGGCCGTGCCGGTTCTCGTGGCCATGGTGGTGTCGGGTGTGAAGGATGTGGACGCGGCCGAGGCCCTGGGTGCGCTGTCCCCGGTGTGCGGAGATCGCATCGTGAAGGCCCTCGAGGACGAACTCGGCGCGTCCGACCCGGCCGTGCGGATCCGCCTGACCCAGGCGCTGGTCGAGATACCCGGCACCACGTCACTGCTGGAGCGGCTGGCCCGCGACGAGGACCGTTCGGTGGCTCTGGTCGCCTCGGCTCTTCTGGGGAAGACACCTCCGTCCTGATGGGCGTGCTGCACCACGTCGGCGACACCGCGAACGCGTACGCGATCGTCGACCAGCTCAAGGCCGCGCTGGTGCCGGGCAGCCACCTGGTGATCAACCACGCCACCAACGCCGTGCACGGGGTGGCCAGCGACGAGAGCGTGGCCCACTGGAACAAGTTCGGCAAGCCGCCGATCACGCTGCGGTCGCCGGGCCAGATCGAGCGCTTCTTCGCCGGCTGGACGCTGCTGCCGCCGGGAGTCGTGTCGTGCGCGCGGTGGCGCCCCGGCACGGTCGACGACAGCAGCGTCGAGGTCGACGAGTTCGGCGGGGTGGCCCGCCGCTAGTTGTACTGGCCGTCGAGCAACCCGTTCACGTACTTCTCGATGTTGGTGTAGCCGGTCCGGTCGAAGTCACCGCCCGCGTCGTTGACCGACGGATTCAGCCCGTACGCGGTCTCCCACGCATCGGGCATGCCGTCGCGGTCGGTGTCGGGTCTCGCTGGGCCGCCGGGCAGCGTGCCGTATCCGTTGTCGGACAGGCCCGTAGCCGTCTGGCTCGACCACAGGTTGCCCTTGGCGCCCAGCGAGGTCACGTCGGCCACCACGAGCTTGTCGACGTTGTCGCGCGGGAGGGCGCCCGCGTGGGCGACGACGTCGGGGTAGGCGGCCGCTGCGGTCAGCGTGGGAATGCTCGCGGTGCCGGCCGAGAAGGGCGCCGACAGCTCGGTGGCGCCGCCCCGCACCACGGCCGCGGAGCCGTTCAACTGGCCGTCCCGGTTGCTGTCGACCCAGTTGTCCCGGTTGAAGATCTGCTGGTTGCCGGTCTGGTAGTAGTAGTTCGAGGCGCTGGTCGTGCGCGGGCCGGTGATGAAGTAGTTGCCGACCACGTCGTGCAGGAAATGGCCGCTGGAGTTCCCGGCCGTGTAACCGGCCTGGTAGTTGTAGACCACGTTGTTGACGAACTGGGTGTTCGCCTTGGCCAGCGGGTTGCGGTTGTGCGAGTTGGCCCAGAGGTTGCGCCACCACGTGTAGGGGCCGGTCTCGGTGTGCGCGCCGAACTGCTGGCCGATCGGGTTGGCGTCGATCGAGTACTGCATGGTGATGTTCGATGCCCGTACGGCGTCGATGTTGTTCCACGCCCCGAACTCGATCGACACGTGGTCGAAGATCAGGTTGCTCGCGTCCAGCCAGTTGACGCCGTTGTTCTTCTGGTCGGCGTCCTCGGTGCCCATCCGGAACCGGAAGTTGCGGACGATCACGTTGCGGGCGCTGTTGAACGAGACCTCGCCGCCCCGGACCCCGACGCCGGCGCCGGGCGCGGTCTGGCCGGCGATGGTGATGTTGCTCTCGACCAGAACCGTCGAGGAGAGCCGGATGTAGCCGCCGACGTCGAAGACGACGATCCGGTTGCCGGCGCTGACCGCGTCCCGGAACGAGCCGGAACCCGAGTCGTTGAGGTTGGTCACGTGATAGACCGCGCCGCCCCGGCCGCCGGTGGCCGCCGCACCGACACCGACCGCGGTCGGGAACGCCTTGATCTGGGCGGCCTGGGCGGTGGTGGCGACGGCGACGGACGCGAGGGTGATGACGGCCGCTGCGGCGGCTGCTGCCCTAAACAACGGGGTTCCAGCCGTCGGACCCGGCCAGGTATTTCTGCGGGGTGTAGTTGGCCGCCGTCGAGTCGCTCATCTGGGGGCGGTTGCTGTTCGTGCCGGCGCCGGAACCGGTGTTCTTGTATTCGAAGAAGCGGGCGTTCTTCCACGAATTCTCGGACATGTCGGTCCACGGCTGGGCGGTTTTCATGGTCGAGCTCAGGCTGCATTCCCGGAACAGCACCTGCGCGGCCGGCCCCCACGGGCGGCCCAGCTGGGTCACGTTGGTGGCGGCGCCGGTGATGGTGGACTTGTAGAACAGAATCCCGTACGTCAAGGAACTGTCGGTGTTGGCGGCGGTGATCGGCCCGCCGCTCGTGCGCTTCTCATAGATCGTCGAATTGTGGAAGACGGCCGAGGCGCCGCCGAAGATGAAGTCGACCGTGCCTTCGACGTACGCATTGACGAAATAGTGCCGGTAGTTGTTGACCAGCAGCGTGTCCTGGTTGCCGAGGAAACGCACGTTGCTGAAGACCGCGCGGTCGCCGTTGACGTTGGCCGCGACCGCCTGGCTGCCCTCGCCGTAGTCGTTCGACATGGTCAGGTTGGTGGCGTTGAAGTCGCGGGCCTTCACGAAGACGGTGGCGCTGTTGGAAGTGCCGTAGCCTCCGGCGTTGCTGTGGTTGTTGACGATCACCGTCTGGGCGGCGGCGGAACCGAGACCCTGCAAGGTGACGTACGGCTTGTTGACCGTCACGATCTCTCGGTAGGTGCCGGCCTTGATCGTGATGACCCGGCGGCTGGTGTTGGTGGCCGGCACCGCGTCGATGGCCGCCTGCACGGTGGTGTACTGCCCGGTGCCGTCCTTGGCCACGGTCGCGGTCGTGGCCGGCGGGGTCGTAGTTGGTGGCGTCGTGGTGCTTCCCGTACACGCTGTCCCGTTCAGGGTGAACGCGGTTGGGGCCGGGTTGCTGCCGGTCCAGGTGCCGTTGAAGCCGACCTCGATTGAGCCGCCGGTGCTGATGGCGGCTGTGTAGTCGGCGTTGGTGGCCGTGACACTCCCGGACGCGGGGTTCGCGGTGAAGCCCCAGGACTGGGTGATGGTCTGGCCGGCCGGGAACGTCCAGGCGAGGCGCCACCCGCTGATCGGGTCGCCGAGGTTCTTGATCGTGATGGCGGCCGTGAACCCGCCGGTCCACTGCGAACTGATCTGGTAGCCCACTTGGCACCCGGCGGCGGCGTGGGCGGTGGTGGCGACGGCCAGTGATGCGAGGCCGATGACGGTGGCTATGGCGAGAGCTGAAGCGCGCTTCATGGGGGACCTCTCCTCGGAGTTGTCCACAATTCCGGGCTGTCCACAGGGAGCCACGGCAGGCTCGGCGAAGACCCGCCCGAACTGGGATAATGGGCAGTGGCGGGGGACCCCCGGTGGAGGGCGGGCCCCTGTGGTGATCAACTAGGCATGATCAACTTGGGCTTCTGAATTGGGCTTGATCAACTCGGGCTTCTGAATCAACTTGGGCCTCTGAACGATTGGGCTTTCTGCCCGCGACCGCGCTCGACGAGAACGTTGCTCGGGCGAGGCGGCGGATCCGCGGCCGTGCTTGTCGGGCCCGGCCGCGGCCGGGCTTACGTGCTGGTGCAGGTCACGGTGGGCGTTGTCGCCGTGCCGGTGGCGAGGAAGCCGAACGTGGTCGAGGCGGCAGCGGCCAAGGCGCCGTTGTAGGACTCGTTCGCCACGGTCACGGCTGTGCCGCTCGTGGTGAGCTTGCCGTTCCAGACCTGGCTGATCGTCTGGCCGCCGGCGAGCGTCCACCGGGCCGACCAGCCGCTGATGGCTGCGCTGCCGGCCGTCACTGTCACCTCGCCCTGGAAACCGCCGTCCCACGTGTTGGTGGTCCGATAGCTCGCCGAGCAACCGCCCGTGGCCGGGGGAGTGGTTGTGGGTGGCGTGGTCGGGGGAGTCGTCGTGGGCGGCGTGGTCTGGCCGCCCTGGGCCGCGTAGTCCAGGTATTCCTCCAGGTTGCGGTAGCCGTCCCCGTCCGCGTCGCCGTTCTGGTCGGCGGTGTTCGGGTTGAGGCCGTTCGCGCTCTCCCAGGTGTTGGGCATGCCGTCCCGGTCGGTGTCCCAGCCGCTCGGCGCGTTCGTCGCCGAGGCGTTCCAGAGGGCGTTCCACTGCGACGAGTTGTAGTTGCTGATCAGCGTCCCGCTGGTCGTCCGGGTCTCGCTGACGATCCGTGTGTCGACCGCGTCGCGGGCCCACCAGAACGCGCCGGCCCGGTCCAGAACCTTCGGCAACGCCGTGTACGCCGCCTCGGTCGTCATGTTGGGCACGGTGAAGCGGCTCGACTTGAAGGCCGACGCGGTGAAGGCGCTCGCCGGGGCATCCGTGCCGTTGGTGAGAGTGGAGTCGCCGTCGTAGTCGACCTTGTTGCCGCTCTGGTAGATGGTCGTGCCGGACGAGCCGGTGTAGACCGCCGGGCTGCTCGAGTTGTGCCGCAGATAGGTGTTGCCCACGAAGTTGGCGTTGACCGGCTGGTTCTCGCCGCTGTAGCCCTTGCCCTCGAAGACGACGTTGTTGCTCCACTCCACGTAGTTCACCGCGCCGGTCTCGTTGCCCAGCCGCGGCAGGCGGCTCGTGTTGTGGGCGTAGAGGTTGTGGTGATAGGCGATGTTCGAGCCGTTCACATCACTGCCGATGAGCGACCCGTACGCGTGTCCGGCGTAGTTCAGCCCTTCCGACACGATCGCGTACTGGACCGTGATCTGCCCGGCCGCGTCACTCGCACTGATCCCCTCGTCGTCGGCCCAGCTGACCGACACGTGGTCGACGATGATGGTGTCGCCGGTCAGCCACAGTCCGTCGTTGGTGGCCGACTCCGGGTTGGCCTGGTCCTTGCCCGGCCGGAACTTCATGTGCCGCAGAACGATGTTGCTGCCGGTGACCTTGGTCGCCTGCCCCATGATCGTGATCCCCGGTCCGGGCGCCGTCTGCCCCGCGATGGTCAGGTTGCTCTTGCCGATCGACAGCCACCCCTGACGTCCCGGCGGCGACAGCCTGATCGTGCCGCCCACGTCGAACACGATGGTCCGCCCGCTGCTGGGCGCGTTGGCGATGCCGTACCGGAGCGACCCGGCCTGCGGGCTGCTCGCGTTGTCGCTGAGATTGGTGACGTGGTAGACGTCGCCGCCGCGCCCGCCGGTCGCATACATGGCCGGTCCCGAGGCGCCGGGAAAGGCCGCCACCGCAGCGGCTTGGGCCGTGGGACTGGCCACGACCAGCCCCACGAGGACAAGGGCACCGGCGACAACCGCGGCCAGGCCAGACTTGAGTCGAGACATGCTGGGAGCGCTCCCATCTGTTGAGGTCGTGTTACAGACGTGTGAGCGCCCGCCACATAACACCCGCGGCGAAACTAATTCACCAACTCCAATCGACACCCGTCCGGGACCCCGGTGCTCGACATCGGCCACGGTCGCCGGCACCAGCGATCGCACACGTCTCCGCGAGTTGCAGGGAATCCCAAGCGGACCGGTACATCGCTGCTCTCGCGATGGTGCAACTGCTGATCGCGCAGGCCGCCTCGGTTCGACGAGCCGCCGCCCGGTCAGTCCTTGGCGGGTGTCATGGGCGCGCCGACTTCGCCGCTCTTCAAGTAGCCCGTGGGCGGCAGACTTCCGTCGGCGGGCCGGGTGGCCTCGGCGGTCGCGGGGTCTGTCTCCGCCGGCAGTTGCCTTGCGTTGGCGGTCGCGATTGCCTCCGGTGGCACGTTGATGTCCTGCTCGTTGCCCTGGGCCAGGCTGTCCTGCAGCAGCACCGCCGAGGTGAAGGCGAAACCGTCCCCGGCGTTGCGGAACGCGGAGTCGCGCGTCAGGCGGTGGGCCGCGCCGCCGCCGGTGAAGCCGTCGCCGTTGTTCTTCCAGGCCGCGCTGCGCAGCACGGTGTGCACGGCCTTCCCGCTGCCCAGGTCGAAGCCGTGGCCGGTGCCGGAGACGCGTGCGAGACCCCAGCGGTTGATGCCGTTGCCCCACGACCAGGAACTGTCGATCGTGACCCCGCTCGTGAACCCCTCAACCGCCACACCGTCGTCCACGTTGTCGTAGGTGCGGCAGCCGAGCACCACGTTGCCCGCCCCGGAACCGGCCGCGAAGGTCAGCCCGTCCGCCGCGCTTCCAGCGGGCTCGGCGTTGTCGTAGAAGTCGCTGTTGACGATCCGGTTGCCCGACGCGCCGGCGCCGCTCACCGTGAAGGCCGAACCGGCGTTGCCGTGCACGCTCAGGTTGCGGAAGACATTGCCGGAGCAGGAGATGCACTCGTACGCGGGACCTTCCGCGCCCCACACGTCGAGCCCACTGACGATCCAGTGGTCGGCGCGATGCGTGATGAACGCGCCGTCCGAGGCGACCTGGCCGGCGTCGATGCTGGGCCGCTCACCCGGGTAGTTCGTCAGCGTGATCGGCCGTTCCGCGGTGCCGTCGGTCGTGATCTCGAGCGGCGCCGTCACCCGGTGGAAGCCGTCCCGCAGCAGGATCGTGTCCCCGACCCGGGCCAGCTCGACCGCACGGTTCACGGTGGCCAGTGGCGCGCTCTCGGTCCCGGCGGCCCGGTCATCGCCGGCCTTGGCGACATAGATCCGCCGCGCAGCCACCGGCTTCGTCACAGCGGACGGCGACGTTGAGGCCACCGGCGCCGGCACGCGAGGGGCGACCACCACCGGCGGACGAGCCCGAGGCGGCGGCTGTGCCTGCGGTTCCTCCGGCCTTGTCGATGGCAGCAGCACCATCACAACCCCCGCCACCGCGCCGGCCGTCGACGCGGCGACCAGCGCCGCTCGCTTGATCGACAGGGCCTCGACGATCCGGTGCAACACTCCCGACGCCACAACATGTCCCGCTCCCACGTGCTTCGCCAGCAGAGCCGTCGCGGGCAGCACGGACGCGGGCAGCAGCAACGCCCCGATACCCCGGACCTGCGACTCCGGCGGCAACAGTCCCCGGCCAGCCGCTTGGCAGACCGGACACCCCCTGACATGGCGCACCATCCGGCCGAAGACCCGCTCCCCGGCTCGAAGGTCTTGCCGGCCGGGGAGAGGGTCGCGGGCGGTGGCGTGCTGGGCGGGCAGGGGGTCGCGGGCGGTGGCGTGCTCGCCGGGGAGGGCATCGCGGGTAGTGGTGCGCTGCGCGGGGAGAGGGCCGCGGGTGGCGGCGTGCGAGCCGGGAAGAGAGCCGCGGGTGACGGCGGTCAGGCCGGGGCACCGGGGCCGGGCGGCGTAGGCGGTGAGCGTCATGTGGGCCAGGGCGAGCCGCGAACGCATGCGCTGAATACGGACCCCGGCGTGTGTCGGCGTCACCCCCAGCGCCTCGGCCACCTCGGCCCGGGTCAGGTCGCCGTTGAGCTCCTGCCACCACAGCGCCAGCACCGCCCGGTCCTCGGGGCTGACCCGCCCGACCGCGTCCAGAAAACGCCGCCGTTCCTCCGCCTCGTCGGCCCGGTCGACGGCGTCCCCCTCGACGTCGACGCCCACGTCCGGCACGTCGAACACCTGGCCGTCCCCGGCCCGCCGGCGCGCGCGGGCCCGGTCCTTCACCTGCCGGATGGCGACGGTGATCAGCCAGGCCCGGAACTGCTCCGGCTCACGCAGCCCAGCCAGCCCGCCGATCGCCCGGAGCATCGTCTCCTGCACGACATCATCGGTGTCCGCGTGCCCGGCAAGCGCCCGCCCGACGACGTTGTAGACCAGCGGCAGGTAGCGCGCCATCAGCGCCTCGGCGGCGTCCAGGTCGCCGCCCCGCGCCGCCTCGACGAGCTCGGCATCCGTCGCCTCCGCCACGCCCACCACCACCTTCAGAACCGTCACCAATAGACGGTCGTCAAAGACTCAGGGAGCCTAGCGCCTGCTTCGCGCCCGAGGCGGGGTTGCGGCGAGGCCCAGATCCCGCCTGGCGACGTCCCGCGAAACCCGAGAGCCGAGACCTGCACGAACCTGCTTCCGGACGGTCCGGCGAGGGCGGGTCATCACATCTGCCACGCATGCGACGGTGATCGTCGGGCCGCGTTCGACTACAAGTCGCGGTCGAGCCAGAGGCCACCACCGGACCGCGGCGAGGGCTGCGGCCTTGATGTTGATGCCGTCTGCATAAGTAGCTGTTGCAGCTGGGCACGGGCGAAGTCGTACTGGGCCGAGGTGGTATAGGCGCGGTACTCGGTTTCGATGATCATCGTGAGGAGCAGGAGCAGGGTGTAGAGGCGGCGTCGCCGGCGCGAGCGCGGTGTCAGGGCAGGATGGCGGTAACCGCGGATGAAAGCTGTCGGATCGCCGAACGCGTCCGGGAGGTCGATGCCGGCGAAACCGACCTCCATCAACGGATCTCCGAACATCGCCCGCTCGAGGTCGATGATGCCGGCGATCCGGCCGTCCCGCACCATGGTGTTGCCGTCCC
The DNA here is from genome assembly GCF_016834655.1 of Paractinoplanes ovalisporus. Lineage (GTDB taxonomy): Bacteria > Actinomycetota > Actinomycetes > Mycobacteriales > Micromonosporaceae > Actinoplanes > Actinoplanes ovalisporus. The sequence continues at coordinate 73,143 of NZ_JAENHP010000014.1, read as the reverse complement.
ACAGATCGGTCGAGATCAGGCGGGGCGTCACCACTTCGTCGAGCGCGTCCACATGGGTGTCGGCGAAAACTCGGATCACGTCGTAGCCGAATCCCAGGTCCACGCCACGAATGGAGCCGTCGTGGAGGGTCTCGTCCAAGCGATCGGTGAAGCAGGTTCGCCAGGAAGACGTTCCGGGCCCGGTCAGCGACCCGAACCACGCGCCGCGAATCTCGTTCAGCGACCGGTTGACCGCTCCCAGCGCCGCGTTGTAGTGGTCGCGCTCCGACGACGACAACTGCAGTAGACCCAGGTTGTCGGCGTCGATGTACCGCATGAAGAAGTAGTCGGCGTCGCACAGATCATGGCTCGAGTCGGCGAAGTCGACCACCGGCACCGGCACGCTGCTGCGGGAGCGGATCAGGTGCAGTGCCGCCAGTTCGGTGGCCATCGCCCCGCGCTCGTGGCTCATCACCTCGACGTGGGCCGGCGGCGCGATCTTCAGGACGACCCGCCGACCGTCGCGCAACCGGATCAGGTACGCCACGTTGAACCAGCCGTCGCCCAGTTCCTCGTACGACAGAAGCTCGCCGGAACCGTAGGCCCGCACGACCATCGCGTGCAGTGTTGCGGCCGTCTGCCGGTTCTTGGTCACGCTCTCCATGGACAGATCGTGCCCATGGTGAGCGCGCGAGCCAAGGAGCTGACCGCCCGGCCTCCGGATCGGCGACCGTCGAAGGCCGATGTGGTCAGCGTTGCCAGGCCGCGACGACGTCCTCCGGACCCCACACCACGTCGACAGCTCCGTCCGCCAGGTTCGTGCCGGAACGGCTGACCACGACCAGCCCGGTGTCCGAGGGGTCGAAGCCGGGAACATGCCGGACGGCCTCGCGGAGGGTACGCAGGTCATGGTTGTCGAAGGGGGTGCCCAGCCATTTCAAGGACCCGCAGAAGTGGATCCGCGAGGCGATCGGGCCGCGGTCGGCGCCGATCAGGTCGATCTCCGGGTTGAACTGGCGGTTCCACCATCCCCCGACGACCTGAGCCCCCGGCCAGGGCAGCATCCCGCCGATCGCGGCCTCTTCCAGCGACTGGCGGATCAGCGGCTCGACGGCCCGGCCGCGCCAGCTGGTCCAGCGGTCGTGGAACAGGGCGTAGGCCGCCTCGGCCCGGCCCCGCCGGGTCAGGTTGGAGACGTCACGCAGGACGGCGAGATAGAGGCGCAGATTGCTGTCGGCGACGCGGTACAGCGCGGGTTTGCCGCTCGTGGTCGACAGCGGCTGGTCGACGACCAGGGCCTGTTTGTCCTCGGTGAGCTGCCGCAGCAACGGGGACAGCGTGCCGGAACTGATCGGCTCGCCTCGGCCTCCGGCGACGTTGGCGATGTTCGTGAAGGCGCGGGCGTCGCCGCCGATCGCCTCCAGGACGCGCCGGGCCACGTCAGGGTTGGGAAACTCCGATGCGAGTGACTGCTCCGGCACCGTGAACAGCGGCGAGGCGGGATCGGCGAGCTCGTCGCGCAGATAGTCGTCGGGCCCGACCCCCGCCGGCCATCGCAGCAGCATCCCGGGCAGGCCGCCGGTGACCAGGTGCGCGTCGATGGCGTCCGACCCGGCGAGCTCGGTCGCGGCGGCTGTCTCGGCCAGGTTGAGCGGCCCGAGGACGAGGTCGTCGGCGCGCCCGTAGAACGGCCGGTCGTAGGCCGTGAGCCGCTGCATCATGTGCAGGTCGCTGCCGAGGAGAAGGAGCAGGACCGGCCGGTGGGAGAGCAAGCGGTCCCAGACGACCTGCAACTGTCCGTCGAAGGTGTCGTCCTGCTCGGCCAGCGACGGCACCTCGTCCAGGACGACGATGCACGGCTGGTCCGGCAGCGTGCCGGCCAGCAGACGCAGCGTGTCACCCCAGCCGCCGCCCGGGGGTGTGTCCGGCAGCAGCGCGTGATCGTTCGGTAGGTCCGACGCCCTCAGATCGGTGAGCAGCCGGTTCGTCGACCCGGTGATCGAAGCGCCCTTGACCGCGGTGAAATAGAGGTACGGGAGGCCGGAGCGGTCACAGAGCCCCTGGACGAGGCGTGACTTGCCGACCTGGCGACGGCCGCGGATCGCCACCGCCAAGCCCGAACCCGTCCGCGTGATGTGGTCGAGTCGCCTGGTCAGGAGCGACAGCTCAGCATGACGCCCGACGAACACAGCGCCTGCCTTCAGGTAGATGCCATCTACGTAGATGCAATTTACATACGCTCTCCACGAGCTGATCGTGCCCGTGGAGAGCGCAAGCAACCAAGAGCTAGCCGGTCACCGTGAAGGTGTAGCGGCCCGAGCCGAGCGAATAACTACCCGGCCCCTGCGGCACGGCCTCCGGCGGTGCGTTGACCGTCGCGCCCGTGGCTGCGGGCACCTTGACGAGGGCGGTTGCGTTGGGCGGGACCACCACCTCGAGGGTCAGCTTGCTGCCGTTGCGGGTCCAGGACGAGCTCGTCACGCCGTACGGGGAACTCAGCGACGACGACGCGGCCGTGAGTGAACCGCCGGGTCTGGGCGCGATGAGCGCCTGCCGATAGCCGGGTGACGCCGGCGCGACCCCGCCGACCGCACGGTAGAGCCAGTCGCCGACCGAGCCCAGGCCGTAGTGGTTGAAGGAGTTCATGCCGGGGTCCTGCAACGAGCCGTCGACCCGGATGCCGTCCCAGCGCTCCCAGATCGTGGTGGCGCCGCGCGAGTTCATGTAACCCCAGCCGGGATAGTCGGGCTGCTGCAGGATCCGGTACGCGGTGTCGGCGTGACCGTGGTCGGCCAGCACCGGCAGCAGGTTCTCCACGCCCATGAAACCGACCGACAGGTGGCCGTTGCGGGCGTCCACCTTGGCCGCGAGCTTGTCCGCGACCGCCTGTTGACGAGCGGCGGGGACCATGCCGAACGCCAGCGCCAGCACGTACCCGGTCTGGCTGTTGTTGCCGACCGTGCCGTCGGCGGCCACGAACCGGTTGGTGAACGCGGCCGCGATCTGGTCGGCCAGCGTGCCGTAGGACGCGGCCTCCGCCGTCCGCCCCGTGGCCGCCGCCATGCGGGACACCAGGCGGGCCGACCAGCCGAAGAACGCCGTACTGGAAACGTCGTTGGGGGTGTTGTCGTCGACGTTGAGCCAGTCACCGAACGTCTCGTGGTTGCGGACCAGGTCGGCGCCCGCCGTCGAGCGCAGGTAGTCGACGTATTTCGCCATCGCCGCGAAGTGCTTGTCGGCGGGCGCGAGGTCGCCGTAGCGCTGCCAGATCGTGTACGGCACGATCACGCCCGCGTCGGCCCAGCCGGCCTTGCCCGCGCCGTCGATGACCGCGGGCGCCACGTCGGTGAACGCGCCGTCCGAGCGTTGCGCGTCGACCATGTCGTCGGCGAACTTGGCCAGCAGCCCGTGCGTGTCGAAGCCGAACGTCGACGTGGCCGCGAACGACGCGATGTCCCCGGTCCAGCCCAGCCGCTCGTCGCGTTGCGGGCAGTCGGTCGGGATCGAGAGCAGGTTGGAGCGCGCACCCCAGAGGATGTTGTGCTGCACCTGGTTGATCATCGGGTCGCTGGTGGTGAACGTGCCCGTCCCGGCGCCGTCGGTCCACGCGGCCCGGCCGGTCAGGCTGTCCGCGGTGACCGTGCCCGGGTAGCCGGTGATCTCGACGTACCGGTAACCGTGCACCGTGAAGTTCGGCTCGAACACCTCCGTCGCGCCGGTTCCGGCCAGCGTGAACGTGTCGGTGGCCTGGGCCGCGCGCAGATTGGTGGTGTAGAGCGTGCCGTCGGCGTTCAGGATCTCGCCGTGCCGCAACGTGACCTTCGTGCCGGCCGGTCCGGTGGCCTTCAGCCGGTTCCAGCCCGCGAAGTTCTGGCCCAGGTCGACGATCCACGCCCCCGGCTTGGGCTGGGTGATCGCCTTCGGCGTGAACTCCTGCTGCACCGTGACGCCGGGGTCGACCTGCGCGACCAGGGTGGGCTGGGCGGCCGTGCGGACCGCGACCGGGGTGCCGGCCGTGCTCGTGATCCGCGCGTCCTGGTCCTCGCCGTGATAGAGGTCGTCGGCGACCACGGTGCTGGGGGCGGAGGTCCAGGAGCCGTCCGTACGGACGTCGGTGCGCGTGCCGTCGGTGAACTCGACGCTCAACCGGGCCGAATACCACGGCTGCGTGCCGTAGCGCTGGCTCCCGGCGAACCCGAGACTGCCCGAGTACCAGCCGTTGCCGACCAGTGCGCCCAGCGTGTTGCCGCCGGTGCGCAGCTTGGCGGTCACGTCGTACACCCGATATTGCAGGCGCTTGGTGTAGTCGGTCCAGCCCGGCGCCAGCCGCTCGTCGGTGACCCGGGCCCCGTTGAGGAACGTCTCGTGCAGGCCGAGCGCGGTGGCGAACAGTCTCGCCCGCGCGACCGGCTTCGCCAGATCAAAACCCTTGCTGACGTACGGGGTGAAGGACGGCACCGAAACCTGGGAGCCCCACTGCCCGCCCCCGAGCGGGGCACTGACCCGGGCGGCGGTCCAGGCGCTGTCGTCGAACCCGGGCTGCTGCCAGCCCGACGGCCCGGTCTGGCTCGACTTCCAGGCGCCGTCGGTGACCAGCGAACCGAGCTTGGCGATCACACTGGCCGGCCCGGCCGTGGTGTTGGTGGCGGCGATCGCGATCGTGTTGCTGCCGGTCCGCAGCTGCGCGGTCACGTCCACGGTGGTGGCCCGCTTCCACGAGTCGGCGACCCGGCGCGAACTGCTGACCGGTGTGCCGTTGATCCAGACGTCGGCGGTGTCGTCCCCGGTCACGACCAGGGTTGCGGGGGTGCCGGCGGCGGAGCGGTCGAACGTACGGCGGAAGTAGCGCGTTCCGGCCGGCACGGAGTTGACCGGATCGCCCTCGGGATACCAGATCCAGCTCGCTCCGGTGAGATTCGCCGTGACCGGGGCGCCGACAAAACCGGCCTGCCACTCGGACGCCGGGTCGAACAGGCCGGTGTCGAAACGCGCGGCCGGGCTCCACGGGCTGGGCCGTCCCTGGGCGTCCCACACGCGTACGCGCCAATGGTATGTGCGGTTGCTCGTCAGGGCCGGGCCCCCGTACGGGACGTCGACGCTCTGACCCGAGGCGACCTGCCCGGAGTCCCAGACGTCGGTCGCGCCCGGGGAGGTGCCGACGGTGACCTGGTAGCGGCCCTGGACCTGGCCGTTGACGCCGGCCACGAGCCGCCAGCCGAAGCGGGGCTTGCGCGCGTCGAGCCCGATCGGGTTGGTCTGCCGCTCGGTGGTCAGGCCGGCCAGGGTGACGGGCGAGGCGGCGTCGGCTGGGGCGCTGACATTGCGAGACCACGGCCCATTCCCGTACGGGCCGAGGTCCTTCGCGGTCACCCAGGTCTCGGGCACGGTGGTGGCCGCCTGCCAGGTGCCATCGGTGACCAGGTCGACCGTCCCGCCCGAGGCGGCGACCCGCAGGTGACCGAGCAGGCCGGCCGGGCCGGAACTGGTGTTGCGGACGGCGATCCGCAGCGTGTTGGCGCCCGGTTTGAGGGCCGCGGCGAGGTCGACGTAGCGGGCCTGGCGCCACGCGTCGGTGGTGCGGGGGGAGCCGGCCAGGTAGGTCTCGTTGAGCCACACGTCGACGGTGTCGTCGCCGGTAAGCACGAGCTGGGCGTCGGTGTAGGGGCCGGTGGGGGCGGTGAAGGTGCGGCGCAGGTAGCGGGTGGCGGCCGGGGCGGTCTGGACGGGGTCGCCCTCGGGGTACCAGATCCAGTGGGCGGCGTCGAGGTTGACCGCGGCGGCTGCTTTGGTCGCGCTTTCGGGGGCTTTGCTCGCGTGTTCGGCCGCTTTGCTCGCGGGTTCGGGGGCTTTGTTCGCGGGTTCGGGGGCGGCGGCAGCGGGGGAGGGGAGGGTGGACAGGGCGGTGGCGGTCGCCAGGAGCAGCGCGAACGCACCCCGCAGGTTTCTACGGGCCATCGGGTTCTCCTCGGTGGGGGGAGTCCGTAGTGGGGATTCACGTATTTGAACGTTTCAATACGTGCTGCCCTTCACGTTATGGTCAATTCCTTGATCGACTCAAGACGTGTCTTCGGAGTTGCCCGCAAGGCCCCGCGGCGTCAGTCCAGGCTCACCGTCACCTTGACCCGGGTGCGTCCGTCGCGTCGCGCCACCGCATGCCCCGTCTGCTTCCGGCCGTCCAGTTCCAGCGTCAGCGGCCCGCCCTGGCCTGCAAAATTACGCCACCATTTCTTGGCGTCCGGAAATTGCACCACAATGGCGACCGTCCCGCCTTTCCGCTTGTACGCCACCGGTGTGCTGAACTCCTTCCCGGAGCGCCGCCCGGTGTAGCTGACGATCGTCAGATGCCTGCTCGCTGCCGGTCCGAACCGCGGCGAATCGCGCAGCGAGAGCGCGCAGGAATTGAACCCGTCAACCAATTTCTGGAACCTCATACCGACCACGCTAACAGCGTCCGAGCGCGATGCCATAAACTGATAGGAATGAGCATCCCGACCTCTCACTCCCGCCCCGCCGAAGGGCTCCGCGGCGACGCTCAGGACAATCGCGACCGCATTGTCGCCGCCGCCCGCGGCCTCTATGCCGAACGCGGTCCCGAGGTCTCGATGCCCTCGATCGCGCGGCGGGCCGGCGTCGGCGTGGCCACCGTCTATCGCCGCTTCCCGACAAAGGAGGCGCTGCTCGCGGAGGCCTTCACCGCCGAGTTCCGGGTGTGCGCGGCCACCGTCGACGACGCCCTGGCCGACCCCGACCCGTGGCGCGGATTCTGCCTCTTTCTCGAAAAGGTGTGCCTGATGCACACCGAGAACAGGGCGTTCGGCGCCGCCTTCACCGGCGGCCTGTCCGCGGAACGCACCCGGGCCGTGGACGGTTTCGCCGAACTGGTCCGCCGCGCCCAGGCCGCAGGCACCCTGCGCCCCGACTTCGTCCCCGGCGACCTGGCCGTCATAGTCCTGGCCGTCGGCGGCATCGCGGCCGGCCCGAGCGAGTTCGCCCCGGCCGCGGCCCGCCGCCTGCTCGGCTACCTCCTCACGGCGTTCCGCGTGACGGGCCCACTGCCCCCGCCGTCACCCTTGACCATCGACGACCTGCTGAACGGCCGGTAGCCCACCCCGCGCTTTTCCACGCAGCCAGCGCTGCCCCGCGCCTTCCCGCGCTTATCCGTGCCGCCCGCGTCTGCCCGTGCGCGCCCCGCCTTCCGCGCTGCCGCTCAGCGTCCGGTAGCGCCGTCGATCTGCTCGCGCAGGATGTCGGCGTGGCCCGCGTGGCGTGCCGTCTCCTCGATCATGTGGACCAGCGTCCAGCGCATCGTGCGGCCCGGCCGCGGGGCCGGCTCGGTCAGGTCGGTGCACGCGTCGATGACCTCGTTCGACTCGCGGACCGCCTCCCGGTAGTCGGCCACCAACTGCTCGACGGTCTCCTTGCGGGTCGGCTGAAACGTACGGCGCATCGAGGTGATCGGCCGGCCGAGGAAGTAGAAGCGCTCCACGTACGTCAGGTGTTTGACCAGGCCCAGCAGATTGGTGCCGGAGGAGACGCCGGGCTCCCGGACAGCGGGCTCCTCGACCCCCGACGCCTTGGTGATGATCGCTTCGCGCAGATAGTCGAGGAAGCCCCGCAGAGTCGCCTTCTCGTCGTCCGGGGTCGCGGGCGGGCCGGCGTCCTTGGCGCGGCGGGCCTTCCGTCCGGTCGGAGCCGCAGCTCGGTCGGTGTTCTTCACGCGGCGGGCCGTCCGGTCGGTCGGGGCGGTGTCCCTCATGCGGCGGCCCTCCGGATCGCGAGCACGTTGTCGGTGACCGTGGCCGACTGCCCGCCCGGCCCGGTCGCCTTCCGCTGCGGCATGTCGGCCCGCACCACGCTCCACTCCTCGGGGCTCAGATCAAGTTCCGCGGCCACCTCGTACGGGGTCGGGAAGCGCGTGTCCGGGTCCTGGTTCCACGACCAGGGCGCGGTCGATCCGTGGTCGACCACCAGCAGCAGGCCGCCGGGGCGCAGTGACCGTGCGGCGGTGCGCAGCACCCGGGCCCGGTCCAGCGGGAGCGGCGTGTGGAAGTACTGCGCGGAGACCAGGTCGAAGCTGCCCTCCGGGAAGCTCTCGGCCAGGTCGTGCTGCGCGGTGGTCACCGGCAGGCCCTCGTCACGGGCGGCGGCCCGCACCCCCTCGACGGCGGTGGGGGAGACGTCGACGGCGGTGACCTGCCAGCCCTGCCGGGCCAACCAGAGGGCGTCGCCACCCCCGCCGCAGCCCAGGTCCAGGGCCGCGCCCGGGGTCAACCCGCCGGCCGTCTCGACCAGCAGCGGGTTGGCGCGGCCGCCCCACGTACGTCGCTTGCCGTAATGCTTCTCCCAGAACGTCTCCGCAGTCATGCCACCAGCATCACCGCCGCCGTTCCAGACTTGCAAGAAAAGTTGCGGATCCGCATGATGGGCCGATGGGAACCGTGGAACAGGACGTCCTGGCCGGGGTCGGTCCCCGCCTGCACGAGCTCCGCAAGGCCCGCGGCGTCACGCTGGCCGATTTGGCCGCCGAGACCGGTCTGACCGCCAGCACGCTGTCGCGCCTCGAGAACGGCAAGCTCCGGCCGACCCTGGAACAGCTGCTGCCGCTGGCCCGGGCGCACGGGGTGCCGCTCGACGACCTGGTCGCGGCCCCGCCCACCGGCGATCCGCGCATCCACCTGAAGCCGATCCGGCGGCACGGCCTCACGATCGTGCCGCTGACCCGGCGGGCCGGCGGCGTCCAGGCGTACAAGGTGATCTACCCGCCGGCCGGGCGCTCGCCCACGACGAAGCTGCAGACCCACGACGGGTACGAATGGTTCTACGTGCTCAACGGCCACATCCGCTTCCAGCTCGGCGAGCGCGAGTTCCAGCTGGGCCCGGGCGAGGCCGCCGAGTTCGACACCCGCACCCCGCACTGGATCGGCAGCGCCGACGCCCAGCCGGCCGAGCTGCTGACCTTGTTCGGCGCCCAGGGCGAGCGCGCCCACCTGTCCCCCGGCCACGAGTGACAAACCGCTGATCGGCGGCGTGCGGACGGAAGCTCGGGCGCCGCGTGGGCGGGAGTTCCGGCGGTGCGCGGGTGGGAGCTCGGGTGACGCGTGGGTGGGTGTGACGCACCCTGAACGGCGGCCCGGCGCGCACCTAGCTTGGGTTCATGAGCGAATACAAGCGCTGGACAGCCGGGGTGCGACGCCAGGTCGGCCTCGCGGTGCTCCTCTTCGCGGCGGGCGCACTCGCGGCCTGCCGCACAGCTCCGGAGCCCGGATCCGAGCCCGCCGACGCGAGTTCCGCGGCCTCACATCCGTACGTCGGAATGTGGGTCACCGCCGACAACCACATCCGCCAGGAGTTGTTGCCGGGCGGGCGCTACGACGAGGCCCGCGGCTCGCGGGCCAGCGCCTACACCGGCCGCTACGAGGTGCGGGGCGCCCACATCGACTACTGGGACGACTCCGGCTTCACCGCCGACGGCCGCTTCGAAGGCGACGTCCTGCACCACGGCGGCTACCTGTTCTATCGCGAGGGCAGCGAAGCCCACCGTCGCGCCGCCCGCTGAACCCGCCTCATCGGCGCGGGCTGTCGCTCACCGGAAGTCCAGGTAGGGCGCGAGCAGCGCCATCGTGGCGGCGGCGTTGCGGGCCGCCAGGTCGTGATGGGAGTGGGTCTTGTGCTCGTCGGCAGTGTCCGAGATGCCGCGGACCGGCAACCAGCCCACCGGATGGCCGGCCCGCAGCGCGGTCTCGTGGAAAGCCTGGGCCACGCCCGCGGCCTCGGTCTCGACGGCCATGACCTTCTCGTTGACGTCGCGCAGCCAATGTCGGATCTCGGACCGCGCGTCGGTCACCACCGCGTTGCCCGAGCCGATCGGTCCCCGGTGGATGCCGAAACCGCGGGCCGGCCGGTCGCGGAAGAACTCGTTGAGGCGGTGCGTGACGGCCGCGCTGACCACCTGCGTCTGGCCTCGGCGGCGGGTTCCCTCCGCGGTCTCCCGGCGGGCGTCGTACGAGATCACGCTGTCGCCCAGCACCACGTCGCCCACCTGGACCTTCGGGTTCACCCCGCCCGCGATGCCGACCAGCAGCACCGTGGCCGGGTGGTAGGCGTCGATCAGCCCCCGGCAGGCCAGCGCGGCCGAGTCGGTGCCGCGGGTCAGCGTCTGCACGGCGGCGATCCGCAGCGGGCGTCCGTCGTGGCCGGGCAGGCAGGCCTCGTACGCCATGGGCCCGTCGGCCAGACGCCGCGTGCGACAGCCGTCCAGGTTCCTCAGCACCTCGACCACCGCCCGGATCTCCTCGTCGATGACGGTCAGCACTCCGATATCGGCCCGGCGCGTGTCCGGCTCGTCCATATCCGGCTCGCCCACGGTGATCGGCGCGTGGAACGAGTTGGTGCCGCCGAGGTTGTTGAACCCGCCGCTGATCCGGATCACGAGCGACCCGCCTGCACGGTCACGCTGCCGTTGTAGGTGTTCGTCCCGCCGAAGTTGTTGTGGCCGCCGGTGACGTTCAGGATCGACGCCGCCCGCGCCCGGTACTCGACGGTGTCCACGCCGCTGTCCTCCAGGAAGTCGAGGACCGCGGCCAGCACCCGCCGTTCGATCAGGTGGCGGTAGCGGTCGACGTCCTGCATCTGGGTCAGGTTGCGCAACCCGTCCTCGAGATAGCGCCCGTTGCGCAGCACGAGTTCGGTTCCCATTTCCCGTACGGAATATCGGGCGCCGTAATCGAATCCGCGGGACAGCGTCGCCGCCCCCGCGACCTGACCTGACCCGATCACCAGGTCGGCCACCGCCCGCCCGATGGTCAGCGGCGCCCGCGCGATGATGCTCGGCGTCTCGATCACACTGCGCCCGAGCGCCTGGAGCCACGCGACCGGCTCGGTGGCCTCGGCCGTGTCGACGACGCGGTACTGCTCGGCGCACGGCGGGAGAGCCGTGGTCGTCATCTCGAGATACAGAGACCTTCCCTGTACGGCGATGTGGACGTACACGGTCGTGACCAGTTGCCCGCCCCAGCCGAACACCTGGCAGGTCAGGTAGTGCCGGGCCGGGGTCGTCGGGTGCTGGACGACCGCCGCCGTCACCTCGGGCGAGGTGTCCGGGCTGAGCTCGCCGACCTCGGTGCCGGCCAGGCAGATCCGGTCCTCGACGCTGAGCCCGGCGATCTCCTCCTCGGCCCGGTGACCGGGCAGGACCGCGGTCAGGTGATCCCGTACGTACGAAATGATCTCGTGGGCCTGGAACGGCGGCTGCTCGAACTCGCGCTGCAGCTCGGTCGGCCCCGCCTCGGCGTGCAGGCCGTGGAGGGGCGACTCGGGCCGCACCAGCCGCAGGGCGATCCCCTCGGTGGAGACAACCGGTCCGGAGCCCACGTACGGGCGGTAGCCGCTGTAGACGGCGGTGTTGCCGCGCTGCTGACGGCCGACCTCGTCGAGGCGCTCGGTGCGGTGCGGCATGCGCAGCGGCGAGCCCGGGACCAGCCGGGAGAGCTCGTTCTGGCGCCAGATCGCGTGCGCCACCGGCCACAGGAACACGATCAGGATGAGGAACACGACGCCGGTCTCGCTGGACGACGTTGACGGGTATCCGTCGGCGTAGGAGTAGGCGCTGGGCGTGTTCCGCAACTGGCCCACGGCCAGCATGAACACGACCATGACCAGCCCCCAGCCGACGCTCATCAGGATCACCCGCGGGATCAGCGTCTGCCGGTCGATCGGCACGCCGGCCCGCAGGTCGCGCAGGGCGTCCCGGACCAGCCGGTAGGTCGACACCGTGACCTGCAGTCCGACCACCGCCGCGAGGGTGCCGACGCACACCGGCGTTGAGATGAAGGCGGCCGTCACGAGGGTCAGCAGGAGGACGGCGCCCCGGACCAGGGCGCCGTTGCGGGCCCGCAGGCAGTGCGACAGCACCGGCACCAGGTCGAAGCCGAACGAGGGTGCGACCAGCCGCTTGGCCTGGTAGTAGACGTACCGCAGGCTGCGGGTGCGGAACGACTCGTCGAGGTAGGCGGCCGCGCACAGGTGCCGGGTCGCGGTGGTCGGGTCCTGCGGATAGGGATTGGGCATGTCGTACGTCCGGCGTGAGCCGGCGCGCTGAACGGGCGCGACCATGGTGGAGCTCCTGTATCTGTTCACGGTTGGAGTCGTCGGGCCGTGCAGAGGTTGAGCAGGGAGTCGCCGGAATATCCCGGGAAATGGTTCGAGCACCAGCCGAGAACGTCGTTCTTTTCGTCGAATCCGGCGATCGCGAACGTGATGTAGAGCGGCTGCCCGCGATAGAGCTGTCGTTTCCCGAAGGTGGTGCTCTTCAGCAGAACGATCTGGGCATCATCGAATTGCGGATCCGCACGGAGTCGCTGATGCTCCAGCAGGATGTCGGTGGCCCGGAAAGTGTGCGTGCCGTCGGCGGCCAGCTGCAGCGGATCCTTGATGCCGGGCGTCTTGGAGGCCAGCTGGGCGACGTACTGCCCGGTCATCTGGGTCGCCGTGAGGTCCTGCGCGCTGATCCGCTCGAGCTCGGCGAGCGCCGCCGCCTCGGGTTCCGGCTCCGGATAGGGTTCGTCCGTCGTCGGTCCCGGAACCGGGTCCTGCTGGGCGGGGAGCGCAGGAGCTGAGGCGATCGCCGGCGGCGTCTCGGTTTGCTGCGCCCAGGCGACCGCGCCCGCTCCGGCTCCCGCGGCCACCACGGCCGAGGCGATGACCGCCACGATCGGCCACCGGTGCCCCCGGGACGCCGGGCGTGCGGGCGGCGTCTCCGAGACGATCCACGGCGGAGGAGCGGACGGCGGACGGAATTCGTTCACCGGATCAGGGTCGTTCATTTTCCGCGGTTTCCGATCGGACAAAGGAATGGAGAATTGCGCCCCGAAAGATGCCGGGCTCTTGGCGGAAAGCGTAGAGCCGGCATAATCGGAGCGCAGCGTCCGTTCCGGAGAAACCGCGCGGGACGATCGTCGGAAGGGTGACGCCCGAATGGCGGGCGGTTCCGGCTATTGCCCGGTCGAGTGTGCCTTCACCAGCCAGCAGGCGGCGGTGAAACGTACTTCCGGCCCATGGACGAACGGCGCGAAGGCCGGCCGCACGGTGTCGATGACCCGTTCCCGCGTCGCGTCGTCCACTCCCGGCAGGGCCAGCCCCACCGGCCCGAGCCGCGTGAAATAGCCGACCAGATCCTCTTCCCCGAAGGCGCAGGTGACGTCGATCGGCTCGATGCTGATCCCGGTCCAGCCGGCCTCGGCCAGGATCCCGTGCACCTTGTCGCGATCGGCGAAGCCGAACTGCCCCGGCCCGTCCGGCCGCCGTGGTGGCATGTCCGGCAGCAGGTGCCCGGCCGCCCGCTCGGCCGCGGTCATGAACGGGTTCTCCTCGATGTCGCGCCACGCCACGAACACCAGCGAGGCGTCGTCGGTGGCCCCGCCGCGCAGATTCCCGAAGGCCCGCACCGGATCGTCGAAGAACATGACCCCGAACCGCGACATGACAGCGTCGAACTCACCGGCCGCCCATGCGTGCTCCTGCACGTCGGCCCGGAGAAACGTCGCCGCCCCGCCCCGGGCCCGAGCCGCCGCCACCATCGGCTCGGAGATGTCCACCCCACAGCACCGGCTGCCTTCCCCCAGCCGCGCCGCCACGGCCACGGTCGTCGCCCCCGTGCCGCACCCCACGTCCAGAACGCTCCGGGGCCGCCGCGCACTGACCGCCTCAACGAGCAACTCCTCGAGCGGCCGGTACATCGCATCCATCAGCGCCTGCGTCTGAACCCAGGCCTGCCCGGAGGCGCCGTTCCACCGAGCGGCGCCCCCGTAACCGGTACTGCTTGTGTCGCCCATCGGGACAGTGTGACTTAGGAGAGCAGCTCCCACTCGGCCATCTGGGTGGCGGTGGCGCCGTGGTTGGCGGTTATCTGCAAGCGGTAGCGGGAGTAGGCCGTCGTGTTGGGGATGACGAACGCGCGGGTCTGGCGGCGGTCGGCGAAGTCCAGGTTGGTGCGGGTGTCGACCGTCGTCCAGGTGGTGCCGTCGTTCGAGCCCTGCAACGTCCAGCTCTTCGGGTCGCGTTCGGGGGCGTCCTCGGCCGACGTGAGGGTGTACTGCTTGACGGCCGTGGCGGTGGCCAGGCGGGATTCCAGGGTGGCGGTGCCGGCGAACGTCAGCCACTTCGTCAGCGACGTGTCGTCGGCCAGCTTGGCGGCGGTCTCGTTGGGCGGGTTCTCGCCGCTGGCCGTGACCGTGCTGCCGGTGACCCGGTCGGCCAGCGGCCGGGGCGTTGCGCTGCCGCTGGTGATCGACGGGGGCACGTCGTTGGCGCCGGTGCCCCACGAGGACGGGTTGGGGCCCATCACGAAGCTCAACGTTCCGCCCGCCTGCAGGTCGGCGTGCGTGATGTAGTTCTTCGTGTACGCGACCCCGTTGAGGGTGGCGCTCTGGATGTAGCGGTTGGTGTCGCTCACGCCCGGCGCCGAGACCGTGAACGAGCGGCCGTTCTCCAGGCTGACCGTGGCCGACGGGTGCAGGGGCGCGCCGATCGTGTAGTCGGTGCTGCCCATGCGAGCCGGGTAGAAGCCGAGCGCGCTGAACACGTACCAGGCCGACATCTGCCCGTTGTCCTCGTCACCGAGGTATCCGCCGCCGTTGCCGGCCCCCGAGCCGTACAGCTTGGTCAGCACGTCCCGCACCCGGGTCTGGGTCTTCGACGGCGTGCCGGCGTAGTTGTACATGTAGAGCATGTGGTGGATCGGCTCGTTGGGGTGCGCGTACTGGCCCATGTTGGTGTCGTAGGCCTCGCGCATCTCGTGGATGACACCGCCGTACGAGCCGGGCAGGTAGTCGCGGGAGGCGGCGAAGACCGAGTCGATTTTCGCCGACAGCTGCGCCCGTCCGCCGTACAGGTTGGCCATGCCCTGCGGGTCCTGCGGCGCCGGGGTGGCGTAGTGCCAGGGCGCGCCCTCGGTGAACTCGTAGCCCCACTCGTTGGGCTTGAAGGCGGAATCGGCCGTACGCCAGGAGCCGTTGGACTGCTTGCCGCGGAAGAACCCGGTCGACGCCGAGTACAGGTTCGCGTAGTCCAGGGCCCGGTTCTCGAAGTAGGCGGCGTCCTCGGTGAAGCCGAGCGCCCTACCCAGTTGAGCGATGCCGAAGTTGTTGTTCGCGTCCTCGAGCGTCCACGAGGCCGATTCCCCGCGTACGTCGGTGGGGACGTACCGCTTGAACGTGGAGACCTCGATCCCCTTGCGCCCACGTGAGCCCGACGACGAGTACACGGCCGCGTTCTTCACCATGGACGCGTAGGCCGCCCGGTAGTCGAAGTTGCGCACGCCCTTCATGTACGCGTCGGCGAACGCCAGATCCTGGTTCGTGCCCACCATGATGTCGATGTAGCCGGGGCCGGACCAGCGTGGTGTCCAGCCCCCGTTCTTGTAGGCGTTGACAAAACCGTCGAGCATTTCCCCCGTACGGGTCGGGGACAGCAACGTGTAGAGCGGCCACACCGCCCGGGCCGTGTCCCAGAAGCCGTTGTTGACGTACATCTGCCCGTCGTGCACCTGGTTGTCGTACGGGCTGAAATAGCGCCGCACCCCGTTCACCGTCTCGGACATGTTGTTCGGGTACATGAAGGCCCGGTACATGTTCGAGTAGAAGGTCACCAGGCGGTCGGTCGAGGCCCCCTCCAGGCGCACCTTGCCGAGCGTGGTGTCCCACAGGGCGGCGGCCTCCTCCCGTACGGTGTCGAAGCTCTTGGCCCCGACCTCCTGCGACAGGTTGGCGGTGGCCTGCGCGACGCTGATGTACGAGGTGGCCATCTTCAGCGTGACCTGCTCGTTGGCCGTGGTGGCGAAGCGGATCCAGCTCGTGACGCCCTGCCCGCTCACACTTCCGGTGGCGGCGATGGCCTTGTCGACGGTGGCCGAGAAGTACAGGCGCGGGCCCTTGTGGTCGAGGTAGCCGGTGATCGTACGGGCGCTCTGGTTGACGCTGATCGAGCCGCCGACCTTGTCGATGGTGTCGAAGACGATGACCGACTCGCTGGCCGCCGGGTATTGGAACCGCATCACGCCGGCGTGGTCGGTGGGCGACATCTCGGCGGTGATTCCGTACGTGTCGAGCCTGGTCTTGTAGTAATGCGCCTTGGCCACCTCGTTGCTGTGGCTGAACGTCGACTTGCGGGCGTCCGGCGTGGTCTTGATCGAGCCGGTCATCGGCATGACCTGGAGCTGGCCGTAGTCACCGATCCAGGGGCTGGGTTCGTGGCTGACGCTGAAGCCCTGAACGGTGGTCGAGTTGTACTGGTAGAGCCAGCCGTCGCTGTTGCCGTTGGTGACCGGTGTCCAGAAGTTGAAGCCGTTGGGCACGGTCGCGCCCGGGAACGTGTTGCCGCGCGAGTAGCTGACGTCCGAATTGGAGCCGCGCCGCGTGTCGACCAGGTCGGACAGGCGGGTGGCGGGGGCGTCGGCGGTGATGGCCAGGTCGTCGAGGTAGCCGCGGAACGTGCCCGTGTTGGCCGGCTGGTCATAGCCGATGAGGATCCGGTCGACGGTCTTCCCGGCCGCCCACTGCCCGATCGACGAGGTCACGTAGTTCCAGCGGTCAAAACCAAGAACAGACCCGTTTCCCTGGTACGAGGGATGAAGCCGGACGCCGTTCTGATCCACCGCGCCGGAGTCGCGAAGGCGGCTCCCGTCGGTGAACACCAGATCGACCGCGACGTCGAGGTGGCCGCCGGACTGCGGATACAGCCAGTACGACAGCGTGGTCGCCGAGGTCACCGGGATGTCCACGTCGTAGAGGCGGTTGTACGAGTACGACGTGGTGGTGCTCGTGTCGTTGCCCGAGTACATCAGCGCCGCGGTGCCGGTGTGGGCGGTCTCGTTGCGGGGAGCGCTCTCCATGGCGGTCAGCGAGCAGCAGTAGCCGGTGACGCCGGAGCTGCTTTCGACGCTGTTCTGCCACGTGGGCGCGGGATCGCCGGCCTCGAAGCCGGTCGTGAAGTCTCCGGCCGCGGCGGCCGCGGGCGCTGAGGTCACTGCGACGCCGAGGCCGGCGGTCAGCAGCAGGGTGGCGAGCCAGGTGGTGTGTCTGCGCATGGTGCGACCTGCCGTTCGCGGGGGGATGTGGGGGAGGCGCGCGACGGATCTTCGTGACAACGTTGTCAAGTTTCGCGATAGTAAACACGCCCATCGGAAGCCGTCAATGAGTAGTCATAGACAGCCTCCGATCGTCCACTTTCGTCGCCGGGACCTTTACTTTCATCGATGTGAGTCATAAGTTGCTCATATCAGACCGAAGTTTTGATTCTCCCGAGAAAAGTCCGTAACAGACGCACGGCAGGCGGGTGGCGGCCCGGGTCGGGCGTGGCGGTGCCGTGGCCTCGGCCTCCGGCCCGCGTCGTGGGCCGTCTTGATCGCCCGCGCGAGGGGTCCGCCCCGACCGTGGGACGTTCCGAACCGTCTGCGAGTGGTCCCCGATCCGTTCCCGGTGGCTCCGATGGGCTCCGGTCGCGGAGGCAGTCCTCGACGGTGGGGCGGCCCGGGCGGCGCTCCGCGGGCACCTCTTCCGACACGTGGGCGTCCCGGTTCGTGGCCGGTGACGCGGGAGGACGCGCATGAGAAATGACAACGTTGTCAGCCGACTCGGGCGGTGGTGGGGCCGGGGCGCGGACCGGCGCTCGGCCGCCGCTTCCGCCGCTTCTACCGCTTTCGCCGGTGAGGCGACGGCGCCCGCTTCGATGCCGGATGCGGCGCTCAGCTCCGCGGGCGCCGTCTCTGCGGGCGGCGCCTTTGCGGGCAGCCTGGATTCCGCGGGTGGCGGTGAGCCTGTCATCGGGCGGCGCGGGGCGGTCGAGTCCGGCGGCGGGGCCGAGCAGGTCCGGCGGCGCTCGCTGCTCGCCGCGGCCGGCGTTCTCGGGCTGACCGGCGGCGCGGTCACGGTCGCGACGACGACCAGCAGCGGGCCGGCCAAGGCGGCCGAGGGCGTCACCAAGAAGATCACGATGTACGCGGTGGCGCTGCCCGGCAACCAGTTCGGCTACGGCCTGACCCCCGAGACCGCGACCATCCCCGGCCCGGTGCTCGAGATGTACGAGGGGGACACCCTCGAGATCACCCTGGTCAACACGACCAACCAGCGGCTCTCCATCCACCCGCACGGGGTCGACTACAGCACCGACTCCGACGGGGCGCCGTTCAACAACTCGTTCAACGCCCCCGGCGAGACCCGCAAGTACGTGTGGCGCTCGCACGAGATGACCGCCACCAGCGGCCGGCGGTTCACGCCGGGCAGCGCCGGCTACTGGCACTACCACGACCACGCGATGGGCACCGACCACGGCACGGCCGGGCTGATCAAGGGCCTGTACGGCGCGCTGATCGTCCGGCGGCGCGGCGACATCCTGCCCGACAAGCAGTTCACGGTCGTGTTCAACGACATGCAGATCAACAACAAGGTCGCCCCCAACACGCCGATGTTCGAGGCGAACCTGGGCCAGCGCGTCGAGTGGATCGCGATCGGCCACGGCAACTTCTTCCACACGTTCCACGTGCACGCCCACCGCTGGGCGGACAACCGTACGGGATATCTCGAAGGCCCGTCCGACCCCAGCCCGGTGGTCGACAACAAGGACCTCAACCCCGGCAACTCGTTCGGCTTCCAGGTCGTGGCCGGCGAGGCGGTGGGCCCCGGCGCGTGGATGTACCACTGCCATGTCCAGTCGCACTCCGACACCGGTATGGCCGGGATCTTCCTGGTGCGCAACGCCGACGGCACGATGCCGCCGGGCGCGCAGGAGGCGATCGACCGGTTCAACGGCCACCAGCACGCGGCGGCGGCAGCGGCCAAGGCAGGGGCCCAGTCGCAGGCAAACGCAGGGGCGGCCCAGTCGCAGGCAACCGCCGGCGCGGCTCAGTCGCCCACGACCGCAGGCACGGCTCAAACGCACGTCCACGGAGGGACAGGCCAATGAGGCTAAGACGCTACAGGGACCCGTCAGAGAAGCCCGGAGTTATCCACAATTCCCGGTTGTCCACAGCCCCCCAAGCGAAGATCGCCAACCCCGACGACAATGGACTGAGGGGGCGCCCCCTGGGGAGGGTGGGCCCCCTGCGGAGATCGTTGATCTTGGGGTTGACCTCGATCTTGGCGTTCGGTGTGGCTCCGGCCGCCCAGTCGGCCGCGGCCGAGCCGTCCCAGCCCACCTCGGCTCCCACCGACCCGGCCCAGCCCGGCGGCACCGCCAAACTCGCCGCGGCCGCCGCCGCCACCGCCGAACCCGGCGTGCTCGTCTTCTCGGGCGCTGCCGCCGGCCAGCAGGACCCGGTGGCCAAGGCGACCCAGACCATCAAGGAGCTCGGCGCCGCTCAGGGCCTCAAAGTCACGTCCAGCACCGATCCCGCCGTCTTCAGCGCGAGCGGCCTCGCCCCGTACCGGGCCGTCGTCTTCCTCTCGGCCGACGGCGTGACGCTCACCGGCGTACAGGAAACCGCTCTGAAAGGCTTTGTCAACGCGGGCGGCGGGTTCCTCGGCATCGGTGACGCGGCCCGGGCCCAGCTCGACTCGACGTGGTTCACCGGCCTGATCGGCACGCGGCCGGCCGGCGCGATCCCGGTCGCCCACCCCGTCTCGGCGGTCACCGCGAGCGGCGAGAACCCGCCGAACGAGACCGCGGTCAAGCTCATCGACGGCGACGCCAACACCAAGTGGCTGGTGCGCACGCCGACCGGGTGGGCGCGTTTCGAGCTGGCGGCGCCGGCGCGGATCACCGCGTACGCGTTGACGTCGGCCAACGACTCGTCGGGGCGTGACCCGAAGGACTGGAAGCTGCAGGGCTCCTCGGACGGGCAGACCTGGACCGACGTGGACGGGCGCGCAGGGCAGACGTTCCCGGACCGTTTCCAGATCCGCCGGTTCGAGGTGGCGACCCCGGGCGACTACAAGTTCTACCGCCTGAACATCACCGCCAACAGCGGCGAGCCCCTGACCCAGCTGGCCGATCTGCGGCTGTTCACGGGTACGACCGAGACCCCGGCCCCGCCCGCGGTGGCCCGCTCGGTGGTCGACATCCTCGACCGGCAGCACCCGGCCACCGCCGGCCTGCCGCTGACCGTGACGCGTGAGGACCGTTGGTACAACTGGGATCCGAACCCGGTCGGGCAGGTGCACACCCTGGCCCAGGTCGAGGAGCGGCACTACAACCCGGGGCTGGGCGCGAACGGCCCGTTCCACGCGATCTCCTGGTGCCGTGACTACGACGGCGGCCGGTCCTTCTACACCGGGATGGGTCACACCGAGGGCTCGTACTCGGAGGAGGCGTTCCGCAAGCACCTGACCGGCGCGCTCGGCTGGACCAGCGGCATCACGCGCGGGGACTGCCAGGCCACGATCGCCTCGAACTACAAGGTGGAGAAGCTGACCGCGGCCAACCAGACCGGCCAGCTCGACCAGATCGGTGAGCCGCACGGGCTGACCATCGCCCCCGACGGCACGGTCTTCTACGTCGGCAAGGCGGCCTGCCCGAGCGGGCCGATCGTCCCGTGGACCGACCCCAACGTGGGCCTGGGCTGCGGCACGATCCACTCCTACAACCCGGCCACCAAGCAGGTGAAGCTGCTGACCACCCTGCCCGTCATGGGCAACCGGGGCAGCGGCGACGAGTTGCAGAAGAACGAGGAGGGCCTGCTCGGCATCGTGCCCGACCCGGCCTTCGCCACCAACGGCTATCTGTACGTCTATTGGATGCCGCACGCCTCGATCGACCGCGAGAAGCGCATCGGGCAGCGGACCGTCTCCCGCTTCACGTACGACAAAGCGGCCCAGACGATCGACCAGGGCACCCGCAAGGACCTGCTGAACTGGCCGGTGCAGATCCACAGCTGCTGCCACGCCGGTGGTGGCATGGCGTTCGACAAGCAGGGCAACCTGTACGTCGGCTCCGGTGACAGCAACTCGTCCCAGGGCTCGGACGGCTACTCCGGCAACAACTGGACGGCCGAGTACGCGGGCACCTCGTTCCAGGACGCACGCCGTACGGCCGGAAACACCAACGACCTCAACGGCAAGATCATCCGGATCCACCCGGAGGCGGACGGCACCTACACGATCCCGTCGGGCAACCTGTTCCCGCCGGGGACGGAGAAGACCCGCCCGGAGATCTACGTGATGGGTGTCCGCAACATCGCCCGCCTGCAGGTCGACGAGAAGAAGCAGTGGCTGACCGCGGGCTGGGTCGGACCGGACGCCGGCTCGCCGAGCCCGGAGCTGGGCCCGGCCAAGTACGAGACCGCCACGATCATCACCGAGGCCGGCAACCACGGATGGCCCTACTGCATGGGCAACCGGCAGCCCTACCGCGACCGCAGCAACACCGACGCCAAGGTGCTGACCGGTTGGTACGACTGCAACGCTCCGAAGAACGAGTCGCCGCGCAACACCGGCCTGACCGACCTGCCGCCGATCAAGGACAACATGATCTGGTACTCGCCGGACGGCGGCGGCCCGGTCTTCCCGAAGCGGGAAGGCAGCGACATCCCGACCTACAAGGCCGCCGACGCGACCTACACCCAGCCGTACCTGCGGGGTGGCGGCCAGGCCGTCATGTCGGGCCCGACCTACCACCGTGATCTGGTCGACCCCGCGTCGAAGGTGGCGTGGCCGTCGTACTGGAACGACAAGTGGCTCATCGGCGACCAGTCGAACGCGGCCAACCGGGTCGCCGTCACGGTCACCGAGCCGGGCAAGCCGCCGGCGTTCGGGGAGTCGCTGCGGGCCATCATCCCGGCCGGTGGCGGCGCCAACCAGCTGCAGTCGTGGATGGACGCCAAGTTCGGCCCGGACGGCGCGCTCTACATGCTCGACTACGCGGGTGGCTTCTTCAGCTTGCACGCCAACCAGAAGCTGATCCGGGTCACCTACCAGGGTGGGGCGCCGACGCCGGTGCCGGCCGCGACCTCGGTGGCGGTGCAGAACAAGCCGCTGACGGTGGCGTTCAACGGTTCCCGCTCGGGCGGTCTGTCGTACAAGTGGACGTTCGGCGACGGCGGCACTTCGACCGAGGCCAACCCCGTGCACACGTACGCCAAGGTCGGCAAGTACACGGCGACGCTGGTGGTGACCTACGCGGGTGGCACGACGTCAACCGTGACGACCGAAGTCACCGTGGGCTGCGTTGTGGCCGACCCTTCGACCACCGTACGGCTTGACGATGTCGACACCGGGGTTCCGAACCGGGTCGTCGGCGAGGGCTGCACGATCGACGACCTGATTGACGACGAGAGCACGTGGTCGACGCACGACGCCTTCGTCCGGCACGTCAACGCGGTCGCCGCCTCGCTCAAGAAGGACGGCAAGCTGAACGACCGGGAGGCCGGCACGCTCACCCGCCTGGCCGCCTCCTCGAAGATCGGCACCGAGGGCCACACCGGCTACGTCTCGATCTACAACGGCACGCCGGAGTCGCTGCAGGACTGGGCGCAGGCACCGACCGGGCAGTTCACGATCCAGCCGGACGGGTCGCTGCGGCCCAGCGGCGGGCTCGGAATGCTCTACTACACCAAGCCGTTCAAGGACTTCTCGCTGACGCTGCAGTTCCGGGATGTCGCACCCGGCGACGCCCGCGGCAACAGCGGAGTCTTCACCCGGTTCCCCGACCCCCGGATCCCGCTCGAGGAGCGGCCCGCGGGCAGCTGCGGGACCGTCGGCTCGGCCCGTACCTCCCAGGCCTGGGTAGCCATCTACTGCGGCCACGAGGTGCAGATCTACGACGGTGAGACCGGTGAGGTGCAGAAGACCGGCTCGATCTACAACTTCGACCCGAACCCCATCGCGGCCGCCCGTCCCACGGCGAAGAACGTGTGGAACTC
The DNA here is from genome assembly GCF_016834655.1 of Paractinoplanes ovalisporus. GTDB lineage: Bacteria > Actinomycetota > Actinomycetes > Mycobacteriales > Micromonosporaceae > Actinoplanes > Actinoplanes ovalisporus. The sequence continues at coordinate 50,318 of NZ_JAENHP010000014.1, read as the reverse complement.
CTACGAGATCAGGGTCGTCGGCCAGCACTACACGATCATCCGGAACGGGGTCGTCATCAACGAGTTCGACAACACGCCCGGCAAGCAGTCCTCGCGGGCCGGTGACCCGCCGACCGATCAGCGGCAGTTCCTGGAAGGGCTGATCGGCCTGCAGAACCACAGCGACACCGACCTGGTCGACTTCCGCGACATCCGGGTGCGTGCGCTGTGAGACGAGTGGCTGGATTGTTCGTCGCTCTGCTCCTGCTCGTCGGCGGCCTCGCGTCGCCGGCGCGGGCGGCGCAGACCCTGACGTGGACCGCCGACGACGGCATCACCGCCTACAAGTCGGCGCCCACCTCGGCGTCGGCCGGCGAGACCACCATCGTGTTCGAGAACAGCGCGGCCACCGGCAACACGACCGGGATGCCGCACACGCTGACCTTCGACACGTCGACCGAGGGCTACAACCACGACGTCAACCTCAACATCCTGGCCAACCCGTTCGACGCCAACAACGGGCGGCACGAGGCCACGGTGACGCTGACCCCGGGACGGTACCGGTTCTTCTGCTCCATCCCGGGGCACAGCACGATGGTCGGCGAGCTCGTCGTCACCGACGGGCCCGGTCCCGATCCCGACACCACGCCGCCCACGGTGACCGCCACGGCGGCGGGCACCCAGGACGGTGACGGCAACTACGTCGGTACGGCCACCGTGACGGTGAACGCAACTGACAACAGCGGCGGCTCGGGGGTCAAAACCGTCGAGTACTCGCTCGACAACGCGGCGTTCCAGGCCTACACGGCTCCGGTCGCGGTGACGGCGGTCGGTTCGCACACGTTCCGCTCGCGGGCCACGGACAATTCGGGCAACGTGTCGGCCATCGGCTCGCTGTCGTTCACGGTGGTCGAGCCGGCGCCGGACGAGGACACCACTCCGCCGACCGTGAACCACACGCTGGCCGGTACGCAGGACGACGACGGCAACTACGTCGGGTCGGCCACGGCGACGCTGACCGCCACGGACGACGACTCCGGGGTGGACCGCATCGAGTACTCGCTCGACGGGGCGGCCTTCACGGCGTACTCCGCTCCGGTGGTCGTCTCCACGGCCGGGATGCACATGCTGCACTACCGGGCCACCGACAAGGCCGGCAACACCTCGGCCGAGAAGATGGCGCACTTCACGGTGGTGCCCGCGGAGGAGCCGGACACCACGCCACCGACCGTGGTGGCCGAGGTCGACGGCGAGCAGAACGAGAACGGTGCGTACGTGGGGCGGGCGACCGTCACGGTGACGGCGAACGACGTCGACTCCGAGGTGGCGTCGATCCAGTACGCACTCGACTCGGGCGCCTGGCTCGCCTATACGGCACCGGTTGTGGTGACCGGGCTCGGCGCTCACACCGTACGGGCGCGGGCGACGGACACGGCGGGCAACGCGTCACCCGAGAAGACGGTCACGTTCACCGTGGTCGGCTCGGGCTCGGACGCCTGCGAGGTCCCCGACACCCGCGCGACGGTGGTCATCGACGGCGACGACACCGGGATTCCGAACGTGGACACCGGTGACGGCTGCACGATCAACGACCTGATCGACGAGTACGCCTCGTACCCCACCCACGCCGCGTTCGTGCGGCACGTCGAGACCGTCACGGCCGCGCTGGTCGCCGGCGGCACCCTCACCAAACGGCAGCAGGGCACGATCGTCCGCGCGGCCGCCCGTTCGGACATCGGCTCCTTCGCTCGATGAGAGGCAACCAAATCATGCGTAAGCGCTTTGCTGTCTTCGCCGCCGCCGGTCTGCTGGCCGGCCTGATCCCCGCCCTGCCGGCTACGGCCGCGCTGGTCACCCACTGCATCGGCACCGGCGGCCCGGTCACCGTGCCGAACGACCTGCTCGTCCCGGCCAACGAGTCGTGCTCGCTGACCGGCACCATCGTCACCGGCAACATCACCGTGCAGGCCGGGGCCAACCTGGTCGTCTCCGGCGGCAAGTTCGCGGGCGAGGTGCGGGTGGCCGGCAACGGCTATCTCGACGCGTCCACGACCACCATCGACGGCCCGGTCATCCTGGCCGCGGGCGGCTACGGCGTGTTCCTCAAGGACGCGTCGAGCGGCACGGTCACCGTACGGGCCAAGGGCACCACGACGATCGACAGCTTCCTGTTCGTCGAGAACAGCACGATCGCCGGCAACGTCACCGCCCAGGCCGGCGAGGTCCGGCTCGACCAGAACACGCAGGTCACGGGCAGCGTCAACAGCACCGGCTCGTACTACACGGACGTGCACGACTCGTTCGTCGACGGCACGCTCTCGGTGCTCAACAGCGCCACCGGCAGCGTCATCTGCGGCAGCTCCGTACGGGGTAAGGCCACCTTCGCCGGCAACCTGGGCGGGGTGCAGCTCGGCCCGAACGGCCCGCTCGACAGCTGCGCGTCCGGCGGCTTCTTCGGCAAGGACGTCAGCGTCACCAGCACCACCGGCGGCGTGACGGTCGACGACAACATCATCGACGGCGCCCTGACGGCCACCGGCAACAACCCGGCCGCCCAGATCGCCCCCAACAACCGCATCCGCAAGGGCGTCGTCACCGACGGCGCGGCGGCCGCGGCCCGCTCGGCCGCCCGCCCCGCGGCCCCGAGGCAGGACGACTCCGCCAAGGCCGAGGAGCGCCGCACCGACGCGGTGCAGGAGGCCACGGCGGCGGGTCCCGCCGACCTCTGACATCCCTTCCACCAGCCGGCCCCGGACCCGCCCCGGTCCGGGGCCCGGCCTATATAGGTATAGTTATAGTGACTACGCTTATATAGGGGATCGCACGTGCAGAAACCCTCTGAGATCTTCGACCGCGACGCCGAGTGGGACGAGCTCGTCCGTTTTGCAGGGATACAGCGCGGCGGAGCCACACTCGGCGTCGTCTCGGGCCGCCGGCGCCAGGGAAAGACGTTCCTCTTGGACGCGCTCGTGCGGGCAGCGGGCGGTTTTATGTTCACCGCCACCGAGGCGTCCGAGGCCGATGCCCTGCGTCAGTTCGGGGATGCGCTCGGGTCCTACCTCCAGGAACCGACACCGCTTCGCTTCGCCAACTGGGACGAGGCGATCACCCGGACGATGACCCTCGCGCCGGCCGGCCCCCTGCCGGTAGTGATCGACGAGTTTCCCTTCCTGGCCAGGGTCAGCCCCGCCCTGCCGTCCATCATCCAACGCGCGCTCGATCCGGCCGGGCAGCGCTCGAACACCCAGGTCCGGCTGCTGCTCTGTGGCTCCGCGCTGTCGTTCATGGGCGGCCTTCTTTCCGGGACCGCACCGTTGCGGGGGAGGGCCGGGCTGGAACTCGTCGTCCGGACGCTGGACTACCGCAGCGCCGCTCGGTTCTGGGACATCACCGACCCGCGGACCGCACTGCTCGTCAACTCGATCGTGGGTGGCACTCCCGCCTACCGGCACGAGTTCACTCAAGACGACACCCCGGCGGGGCCCGCCGATTTCGACGACTGGGTGATCCGTGCCGTGCTCAACCCCGCTCGGCCGCTGTTCCGCGAGGCCCGCTATCTGCTCGCCGAGGAGCCCGACGTCCGCGATCCCGCCCTTTATCACTCGGTGCTGGCCGCGATCGCCGACGGGCGGACCCGTCGTGGGGAGATCGCCACCTTCCTCGGCCGGCAGCCGAGCGACCTGGCCCATCCGCTCGGCGTGCTCGAGGACTTAGGTCTCGTCGTGCGCGAGGAGGACGCGTTCCGCAGCAACAAAGGGGTCTACCGGACCGCCGAGCCGCTGCTCAACTTCTATCACGCCGTCATGCGTCCGGCCTGGGGTGACCTCGAGCGCGCCGGGCGCGCCCGGCAGGTCTGGCCTCGCCTTCAGCGCTCGTTCCTCAGCAAGGTTGTCGGCCCGCACTTCGAATCGGTGTGCCGGAGCTGGACCCGCTGGGAGGCGGACCCGGACCTGCTTGGTGGCTATCCCTCGAGGGTGGCCGCCGGCGTGGTGAACGATTCGGCCGCCCGCACCCAGCATGAGGTGGACGTGGCCGCCTTCGGACGCGACGAGCAGGGCCGCGAGGAACTGCTGGCGATCGGCGAAGCCAAGTGGAACGAGACCGTCGGTCTCAGCCATCTGCAGCGGCTGACGCACATCCAGGCGCTGCTGCGGGGCCGCGACGGCGTTGCGGCCGGCCGGTGCCGGCTGCTGCTTTTCAGCGGCAAGGGCTTCAGCAACGACCTGCGGGCGGAGGCACAGACCGACCCGGACATCCAGCTGGTCAATCTCGAGCGCCTCTACGAGGCGGGCTGACGACCAGTCCCGCTGCTCTGTTCGGTGGGTGTCAGCAGTTCCTGCAGCGCCGCGCCGGCCGTCGCGGCGATGGTCTCCAGGCTCTCGTCTGCGACCGTCGGCACCTGGACTACGCACCGCGCGACGATGATGCCCACGAGCATCGCGGCGGCGACGCCGATCCGCAGGCGGGTGTCGTGGTCGTCGCGTAAGTGGGCCGCGGCGCCCCTCATCAGGCGGGCCTCGATGAAGTCGCGCATGTGGCCGGCGGCCTGGTCGCGGGCGATGGTGCCGCGCAGCATGGCCAGCAGCGGCGCCGAGGTCCGCGGATCGCGTTCCCAGACCTCCAGGAACGCCTGGGCGACCCGCTCCCCGATCCCGTCGGCCGGGCCCTTCCAGGCCTCGGTCATGCGGTCGAGCGCTTCCGGTGGCACCGACATGACGGCGCCGAACAGCTCGTCCTTCGACTTGTAGAACTGCATCACCAGGGCCGCGTCGACCCCGGCGTCGGCCGCGATCCGGCGGATCGTCGTGGCCGTGAACCCGTCGGTCGCGAACCGGGCCCGGGCCGCCTCGAGCACGGCTTGTCGGGTCTCGTTCTGGCCCGGCCTACGGCCGCGTTTCGGTGCCGGCATGACATGCAACCTACCCCCTTGTCGAAAATCTCAACACGTGTTGATATTAGCGCCATGAAAATCTTCATGCCGTCGAAGCCGTTGGAGCCAGGTGACCGCTACGGAGTTCTGAGCGGGTACGAGCCGGGCACCCGGACCCTGCCCGCGGGCTTTCAGGTCGCGCCGCCCTTCCGCCCGATCCCGGTCGACATCGTGTTCGAGCGGGACGTGCCGGTGACCCTGCGGGACGGGGTCACGATCCATGTCGACCTGTTCCGCCCCGCCGGTGACGAGCCCGTGCCGGTCGTCGTCGCGTGGAGCCCGTACGGGAAAGGTCAAGGCACCTCGGCCAGCGTCAAGGGCGTGTTTGCGCTGGTCGGGCTCGACAACAGCGTCGTGTCGGGGCTGGAGAAGTTCGAAGGACCCGACCCCGCCTACTGGTGCGCCCAGGGCTACGCGATCTGCAACCCCGACATCCGCGGGGTGGCCGAGTCGGAGGGCGACAGCGTGCTCTGGGACCGGCAGGAGGGCCGCGACTGCCACGACCTGATCGAGTGGCTGGCCGGTCAGGAGTGGTGCACCGGCAAGGTGGGGATGAGCGGCACCTCGTACCTGGCCGTCGCCCAGTGGTTCACCGCCGCCGAACAGCCCCCGCACCTGGCCGCGATCAACCCGTGGGAGGGCGTCAGCGACGTCTACCGCGACCTGGTGATGCGCGGCGGCATGCCGGACACCGCGTTCGCTCAGCTGCTGCGCGACCACAGCTTCTGGGGCCGGCAGCAGAAGGAGGACATCCTCGCCGAGGCCGGGCAGCACCCGCTGATGGACGAGCTGTGGGAACAGAAGATCCCCGACTTCGACCGGATCACCGTTCCCGCGTACGTGGTGGCCAGCTACTCGAACACACTGCACACGGCCGGCACGTTCCGGGCCTGGCGCCGGATCGCGAGCCAGGACAAGTGGCTGCGCATCCACAACGGTCAGGAATGGCCGGACTACTACGACGAAGCCAACCGGGACGACCTGCGCCGGTTCTTCGACCGCTACCTCAAGGACGAGCAGAACGGCTGGGAACAGACGCCCCGGGTCCGCTACTCGGTGCTCGACCTGCGAGGCGGCGACCGGGTCGGCGTACCCGCGGAGTCGTTCCCGCCGCCCGGCACCGTCTCGACCCGGTACTACCTCGACGGCCGTACGCGTTCGCTGCTCTCTTCGCCGTCGGAGGAGTCGACGGCGGCGTACGTGGTCGGCTCGAACCCCGACGTGGTGTCGTTCGTGACGCGGTTCGAGGAGGAGACCGTGCTGGTCGGCTATCCCCGCGCCCGGCTGTGGGTGGAGGCGCGGGGCTCCGACGACATGGATCTGTTCGTGCTGGTGCAGAAGCTGGATGCGTACGGGACGCCGTTGCAGCAGTTCACCGCTCACAACCAGGGTGCCCTGGCCCAGGACCTCACCGAGCGCGGCGCCTCGATCCTGCGCTACAAGGGGCCGGACGGGCGGCTGCGGGTCTCGTTGCGCCACCTGTCCCCGACGCAGTCGACCGACGAGGTGCCCGTCCACAGCTTCGACCGGGTCGAGAAGCTGTCACCGGGCGAGGTGGTGACGGTTGATGTCGAGCTGCTGCCGGTCGGGTTGGCGTTCCACCCCGGCGAGCAGTTGCGCTTCGTCGTCAGCGGGCGTCCGTTGCTCGGCCCGATGATGCCGGGGCTGGCCGACTACACGCCGGCCAACAGCGGGGTGCACGTCATCCACACCGGCGGCGAGCGTGCTTCGTACCTTCAGTTGCCGGTGGCGCCTTTGTTTCCCATGACTTCGTAGTGTGACACCGTGGTTTCGCGGCCGACGAGGAACTCGTCGTCGGAGGCGTAGAACACCGCCTGGCTGATGTCGTCGCCCGCGAAACCCTTGATCGCGTCGAGGCTTTCCCACCAGCTGAGGGTGACCACTTCGGTGCGGCCGTCGCCGAGGTCGCGGGTCCACATCTGGGCGTCGAGGTTGCCGGGGGTGGCTCGGTATTCGGTCATGCCGGTGTCGTTGATGTAGGCCACGTATTCGGCAGCGCGCTCGGTAACCACCCAGCCCCGCCACATCCTCGCGATCATGTTTGCCTCCTCACGTAGATCCGTTGCCGGGGCCCGCTGTATGGGTCCGTTACACAAGACCGCCGTATGGGGTCGTTACATGGGCCCGCCCACCGGGGGTTCCCCCACCCACTTCTCATTCTTTCAAAGTGGGCCGATCTTCGCGGGGGCCCCTGTGGACAACCGAAGAATGTGGATAACCCGGCCGGCCGTGGGAAAAGGCCTACGCTGGTGCCCGCAGACGACCGAACTCCCGCATCGCCAGGGCGCCGACCAGCGGGCCCGGCACGAGCAACCAGAAAGCCCACCGCCAGCCGACCGCACCCGCCAGCACGGGAACCAACTGGATAGTGACCACAGTCAGCGCGAAACCGATGGCCGTCTGGGCGGTGAGCGCGGTGCCGACGTAGCGCTTGTCGGCGACCTCGCTGAGCGAGGTGGAGAAGACGCCGGAGTCGGCGATCACAGCGGCGCCCCAGACCACGGCCAGAGCGACCACGGCCACGAGGGGCGCGGAGAAGAACAGGGGAGAGACGAGGCAGCAGGCGCCGCTGACCACGAGGGCGGCGACCGCCGCCGGGGAACGGCCGTAGCGGTCCGCGGCCCAGCCACCGAGCAGGCAACCGGCCACGCCGGCGATGCCGATGGACACGAAGGCGACCAGGCTGACGTCGGTTCCGGAGCGGCCGGCGATCAGGAAGCTGGGCAGCCATGTCCACAGGGCGTACAGCTCCCACATGTGGCCGAAATAGCCGAGGTTCACCAGGCGGGGGCCGCGTTCACGGAACATCGTCAGGGCGTAGCGGGGATGGGGTCGCGCCGGTGTGCCGGAGGCGAACTGCGGTCCCTCCCGTACGAGGGTGAGCGCCACGAGAGCACCGAGGACGGCGCATCCGGCGGCGGCGCCCATCACGCCCCGCCACGGCAGCTCGCTGAGGCCCCGGATCAGGTGGGGCAGGGCCGAGCCGAGGGTCAGGGCGCCGATCATGACGCCGAAGGCGAGCCCGCGGCGGGCCGGGGGCGCCCACGAGGCGGTCAGCTTCATGCCGACCGGATAGACGCCGGCCAGGAACACGCCGGTGAGGAAGCGCAGCGGGATCGCGGTCGTCAGGCTGTCGACGGCCAGCGCGAAGACGGCGGTGCAGGCGGCGGCCAGGGCGGCGCATGTCGCCATCAGCAGGTGCGCCCGGAGGCGGTCGGCCAGGTTCAGCGCGGTCGAGGTGACCGCTCCGGCCACGAAGCCGAGCTGGACGGAAGCGGTCAGCCAGACCGCGGCGGTGGCGCTGATGCCCCACGACTCGCGCAGCGCCGGCACCACGGCGGACGCCGAGAACCAGACGGCCAGACCGAGCACCTGTACGGCGGCGATCAGGCCACGCTGCGCCGCCGGCGTCGCCAAGCGGGTCGTCATCAACGGGCCGCCCGCGAACGAGGTGCGCGCGTGCTGGCCGCCCGCGAATGAGGTGCCCGCGTGGGGGCCGCCCGCAGGTGTGGTGCCCGCAGGCGGAGTGTCGGCAGCTGAGGTGCCGACAAGGGAAGCGGGCCGGGCATCGACACACGATGCACCGGGGATCGGCTCGGCCGCAAACGACGCGCCGGTGACGATCTCGGTGGGCAGGCTCGAGGACGGAACCGTCTCACTGCCCTGAGTTTTTGTCGTACCCCTCTGCTTTGCTTGCGACACGGTCAGTTGTTGATCATGCGAACGCCCGATGTTTGCGCAAGTGACCGTCACGCATCGTGGAAGCGGCGTGAGCAAAGGGGGATGTGTCGTGGAGTCCGTGGCGGAGGTCCTGGCGGCCGAGCAGAAATACTTCGACCGCGTGGCCGACCACCGCGAGCGGATGCGCCGGGGCCTGCTCGACGCCCCCGGGGCCGCGGCCAACGCGGGCGCCGCCGTCCACCTGCGCCGAGACGCCGAGGCCCGGCTGAAACGCATCGGCGAGCCCGACGACGCCGTCGCGGTCGGGCGCATGGACGACGAAGACGGCGACGTGCTCTACGTCGGCTACCACACGATCTTCGACGACGACTCCGAGGTGCTGGTCGTCAACTGGCAGGCGCCGGCCGCCGCGCGTTATTTCACCGCCACCCACGCCGACGCGCTCGGCCTCGCCCGCAAGCGCAGCTTCGACACCACCGGCAACGTCGTCGACGCGTTCTCCGACACGGTGTTCCGCCAGCTCGCCGAGGCCGTGGCCGAGCTCGAGGAGCCGGGTGACGCCCTGCTCGACGACCTCAACCGTGACCGCACCGGCCAGATGCAAGACATCGTCCGCACCATCCAGGCCGCCCAGTTCGACCTCATCCGCGCCCCGCTCGACGAGCTGCTGGTCATCCAGGGCGGCCCCGGCACGGGCAAGACCGCCGTCGCCCTCCACCGGGTGTCGTGGCTGCTCTTCAACCACCGCGGCACCCTCAACCCCGAAGACGTGCTGATCGTCGGCCCGACCCCGACCTTCACCCGCTACACCCGCACGGTGCTGCCCAGCCTCGGCGACACCAGCGTGGCCCAGCGCGACATCGGCCAGCTCCACCCGCCGGTCCGGCGCGGACGCCCCGAAGAAGCCGAGGTCGCCCGGCTCAAGGGCGACGGCCGCATGGCCGGGCTGCTGCGGCGCGCGCTCTACGACCGGGTCGGCGTCCCGTCCGACCAGCGCCCGATCGAGGTCCAGCTCGACGGCCGCCCGGTCGTGTTCACGGCCGACGAGATCAACCTCTACGTCACCCGCAGCCGGCAGACCCCGGGCACCTACAGCCAGCAGCGGCAGATCTTCCGCAGCCTGATGGTCAACTCGGCGACCGAGCGCGCCCGTGAGCGCCGCCTCGGCGTCCGTACGGGCCTCGACCAGCTCGTCGAACGCATCTGGCCGTCGTTCTCGGCGGCCGCGGTCCTGCGCGACCTCTACCACTCGCGCGGCCGGCTGATCGCGGCGGCGGGCGACGAGCTGACCGACCGCGACATCGCGCTGCTGCACCGCCCCCGCAGCGAGCGCGCCACCGGCGAGTCGTGGAGCCAGGCCGACCTGCCGCTGCTCGACTATCTCGAAGCCCTGATCCACGGCATCGAGGAGCAGTACGCCCACATCGTGGTCGACGAGGCGCAAGACCTCTCACCCATGCAGCTGCGGTCGATCGCCGTGCGCTCCTCGACCGGCTCGATGACCGTGGTCGGCGACATCGCCCAGTCCACCGGCCTGTGGGCCCGCGACAACTGGGACGACGTGCTCGAACACCTGCAGGGCCGGCTTCCGTTGCGGCTGGAGGAGCTGCGATACGGCTACCGCGTGCCCCGCCAGGTCTTCGAGATTGCCGCCCAGCTGCTGCCCTTCGCGGCCCCCGCCATCACGGCCCCGCAGGTGGTGCGCGACGGCCCCGCCGACCCGGTGTTCCGCCTGGTCGACGACGAGAGCCGGGCCGCGTCGGCGGTCGAGGCGGCCATGGCTCACGCTTCCCACGGCCGTTCCGTGGCCATCATCTGCCCCGCCGTGCACCGCTGGGCGGTCGAGGCCGAGCTGGCCGTGCGCGATGTGGCCTGGCGGGCGGCTTCCCGCAACGAGCTGGGCCAAGGCGTCAACCTGGTGAGCCCGCAGGAGGCCAAGGGCCTGGAGTTCGACGCCACCGTGGTGGTCGAGCCGCAAGACATCATCGCCGAAGACGCGCGTGGTCACCGGCTGCTTTACGTGGCCCTGACCCGCACGACGCGCTACCTGCATGTGGTCGGCGTCCTGCCGCCGGCCGACCCGCCTGCGCGGCCGCCTTCGCGGCCGCTCGAGCTGGAGCCGGTCAGCCGTTTCGAGCTGACCCAGAGCCTCACGTTGCCGCCCGCGATCGGCACCGCTTCTGTCCCCGCTCCGCGGGCCGCCCGCACCGACCAGCCCGCTTCCGCCGCTGCCGGGCCGGCTGCACCGGTGCGCGTGGAGCAGACCATTTCAGGCGTGGTCGTGTCCGCGCAGGACGCACCCGCGCCCGGCGATCATGTCGCGCCGCGTCCGGCCGCGGCCGGCGACCGTGTCGACTCGGGCTCGGCCGCGCATGGCGGCTCGGTCGAGTCGGGTTCGGTTGTGCCTGCGAGTGGTGACTCTGTCGGGTCGGGTTCGACCGCGCATGGTGACTTTGGCGGGTCGGGTTCGGCCGCACATGGCGACTTTGTCGGGTCGGGTTCGGTCGCGCATGGCGACTCTGTCGGATTGAGTTTGGCTGGGGCCGCGCGCGGTGGCCACGTCGCGTCGGGTTCGGCTGCGCTCGTGCCGGAGGTGCCGCTGCTTGATGGGCAGGGTGAGTCGGGTGCCGCCGCGCCGGTGTTCGACGAGCTCGGCGTGGCTGGTGCTTCACCGGCGCCCGGCGAACACGTCGTGTCGCATTCGGCCTCGCCGACGTCCTTTACGGAGCGGAACGGTTCCGGTGCTGCCGTGCCCGCGACCATGCAGGTGCTCGGCAAGCACCTCGAGTCGGGTGCGCCTTCGTACACGTCCGCATCGGTGCTTGGCGAGCAGTCCTTGTCGGGGATGCCCGCGCCGGGAAACGGTGAGCGACCCGCCTCAGATGCCGCTTCACCCGCGTCCGAGCCGACGCACTCAGAGCACATCGTTCCGGGCGGAGCTGTCTCCGTGTCGATGCTCGATGGGCAGGAACGGCCGGTTTCGGTTGTCCCCGCATCGGCGCCGGGTCAGCAGTCCGTGTCGAATGCCGCGACACCCGCGACCATGCCGGTGCCCGCTGAACACGTCGTGCCGAGCACGGCCGTTGCCACCCCGGTGCTCGGCGAGCGAGCATCGTCAGGCGCCACGCCACCCAAGTCCGGACCGGTGCCTGGTGAGCAGGCAGAGCTGGCTGCCACTTCGCACCTCTCCTCGTCCGCGCCGACACGCGCAGCGCTGCCTCCTTCAGCTGCGCCGGCAGAGCTCGCGTCCGCGTCGGTGTTCCGTGGGCAGCCCGAGCCCGGTGCGGCCGTGCCTGCTTCTGCGCCTACGCCGGGGCTCCTGGAGCAGGCCTCCTCGGCGGTGTCAGCGGCTGCGTTCCTCCATGAGGCGGAGTCGGTGACGGCCGTCCCTGCGACAGCCGACCGGCCCGGCCCGGGCGGCGTGGCTGCGACCGCATTCGAGAGCCAGGCTTCGCCCACATCCACGTCACCGACGGCGCTGGAACGCCTTGGGCCGGCCGTTGCACAGCCCGCGTTCGTCGAGCAGGTTTCGCCCGTCTCGGGAGTGCCCAGGTTCGTGGACAGCGCCGCATCGGACGGGCCCGCGCCCGTGTCCGCATCTACGCCCGCGTTCGTGGAGCAGAGCCGCCCGAGCGAGACCGCGTCTGCCGCTACAGGGTGGTCCGCGTCTGCTCTCATCCCGGCAGCGTCCACAGCCCCGGCGCCCGGGGAGCGGGTCGAGCCCTCGATCGCGGCCGGTTCCGCTTCGCGGGTCTACCGAGTTCCCGCGTTCGTTGAGCTGGCTCCCTCAGACGACGTTGTGGCTGCACCAGAGGGCCCGACTCTGCCCGAGGCCGGGCCCGTCGCGGTGGATCTGACGCCGCCCGTCGCCGCGGCGCAACCTTCACCGTTCCTCGCAGCACCCTCGACGGCGGAGTCGGCTCACTTGCATACGGCCCTGCCCTCGACGACGACTGCCAATGTGGTCACGACTTCACCGCTGTCGGCAGCCCCGCCCGTCGCAGTGGCTTTTCCACCGGTCGCGGCGACCACGCATACTGTCGTGGCTTCCTCGATGACACCCGCGCCCGTCGCAGCGGCTTATCCTCCGGTCGCGGCGCCTACGCATGCCGGCGTGGCGTCTTCGGTGATGACCCCGCCCGTCGCGGCGGCTTATCCATCGGTCGCGGCGCCTGCACATGCGGACGCAGCGTCTCCGATGACGGCCCCGCAGGGAGCAGCGACTTCTTCGCTGAGGGAAGCTCCACCGGTTGTGTCTCCGGCGCGGGTCCGTGGCGGCACGCTCTCTGCCCAGATCATCGAGCTCGCGGCCGCTGAGCTGGCCGGGCAGATCCGCGAGAGCCTGCAGCCGTCCCAGTGGCAGGCCGTCGTGGAACGAGTCGGCGAGTTGCTGGCGGAGTAGTGCATCCGACCACGTTGTGTCCGTGACACGGGTGAGGCGGGGGCGTTGCGGTGTGGCGGTCCCGTCGGCCTATGCGACTGCACTGAACGAGACGTGGTGGGCGATGGGTAACGCGACGGGCGACGCCGTGGGCGGGCTGCGAGTCCCGGGCTGTGGGGCGGTGCTTTCGGGACGTAGGTGGAGCAGATCGGCATGATCCGACGCCCCAGACCCGCCTCCTTCACCGCGGCCGCCGCCGTCGCCTGGAGCGGCCTGGTGGGGGCGCTTCGTTGAGGTGGCTGGCCTTCTGCGACGGTGGGTTGGTGCTGATCTACAAGATTCTCCTGCCCTCCGAATGGGCTGCGTTCGAGGCTGACGGACGATTCGACGGGTCGCCGTTCGACCGCAGCAGCGGCTTCATTCACCTGTCGGGCCGGGAGCAAGTCGCGGAGACCGCCGCGCGGGTGTTCGGACCGGAGCCGGCGCTCGTTGTGGTGGCCCTCGAGGCTGACGCGTTGGGTGAGAGCCTGCGATGGGAAGAGGCACCCAACCGAGGAAGCATGTTTCCGCACGTCTACGGGCCATTGCCGAAAGAGGCCGTGACGGCGGTGTATCAGATTGCCGGAGCGTCGGCTGTGGACACCGTCCTGCCGCCGGCATGAGCCATCCCCACTAAGGAACTGCGCGACCAGGCGGTCGAGAAGTACCACGCGGTCGAGGGCGGGCAGCAGACGCTGAACAACCTGGCCGCGTACGTGCTGGGGAGGCGGGACTGATGGCCGGCCAGGTGTTCTTCAGCGTCACGATGTCGCTCGACGGATTCATGGCGCCGGAGGAGGTGAGCGTCGCCGACGTGTTCTCGCCTGAGGGCGCAACGATCCGGTCGTCCGGCGCTGGATGACGAAGTGGTCGGAGCTACAAGCGTGGGTCTTCCCGCTGCGGTTTTCCGCGAGAACCTCAAGCTCCCACCTTCCACTTCGTCAACGACGGCGTCGAGTCCGCGCTCGAGCGGGCCCGGGAGGCCGCCGGCGAGCGCGATGTGCGCATCGCCGGCGGCGCCGGGACGATCCTGCAGTACGTCAACGCCGGTCTGGTCGACGAGTTCGACATCGCGCTCGCCCCGGTGCTGTTCGGCGACGGCATCCGCCTCTTCGAGGGGGTGGACGCGTCCCGGATCGCGCTGGAGCCGGTCCGTTCCGAGTCGTCGCCGCGAGTGACCCACCTGACGTACGTCGTACGGGAGCGTTGAGCGGGTTCCCCCCGCCGGAGTGGGGAGCCGCCGGAGTGGGGAACCGCCAGGGACGCTGATGACCTACTCGCTCCGGCAGACCTTGCCGTTCAGGGTGAACACCTCCGGCAGCACGTTCGGGCCGCTGTAGTTACCGACGAACCCGACGTTCGTGCTGCCCCCGGCGGCCAGTGCGGCATCGCTGGTGACGCGGACCGTACGCCCGTCGGCCGTCCACGTGGCGTTCCACCCGCTGTTCAGGCTCTGCCACGTGGTGGGCCAGCCGAAGGTCAGCGTCCAACCGGTGAGCCCCGACGCCGTGTTGTTCGTGATGTCGATCGAACCGACGTAACCGTTGCCCCAGTCGTTGGTGTCACGGAACTTCACCGTGCACGGGGCGTCGGCCGGCGTGCCGGTCACGAATGTCAGCGGCGGCGAGGCAGCCGACGCGCGACCGGAACCGTCACGGGCCACCACGTTCACCGTGTAACGCTTGCCCGGCTCCAGATTGCGTACGGGCAAAGAAGTTGACGTGGTCTCGCCCAGCTGCGCCGCGAGACCGTTGCTCTGGCTGTACACCTCGTATTTGAGGCCGCCGCCGGCCGAAGGCCACGAGATGGTCGCGGTGCGGTCGGTCGCGGTGACAGTGGGACGCGCGGGCGTGGGTGGAGCAGCGACCGGATTCGCCGAGCGCAGCGTGACCAGTGAGATCGAGTACGGCGGGAGCGACAACGCGGAACCGGCGGTCGACGTGGTGATCTCGTCGGCGCCGTTCACGAAGCTGGCGACGGTCGGCGCGCCGGCGGCCGGGGTGAACCCGTGGTAGTTCAGCGCGACCGTCCGCGCCGCGTCGGGATCCTTGTTGATCAGCAGGACGGCCAGGTCGCCGTTGGCCCGGCGCACCGCGTGCGAGCCGATCAGCGCGTTGTCGGTTCCGGCGCCGACGAACCGGTCGCCGGGACGCGCGAACTGACCCATCAGCTTGAGCGCGTAGTACGGCGCGAACGGCGTGTTCAACGGCGGCTGGCAGACCGTGTTGTCGGCGTTGCAGTTGCCGCTCGAAAGCAACCCGAAGTCGTTGTAGTCGGTCTGCCCGGCCACGGTCGAGACCGTACCGAGGCCGTTATGGACGTTCCACCAGTGCACCGTGAACACGCCCTGGGCGAGCAGCCCGCTGTAGACGTCGGCCAGGAACAGCGCGCCGGGCTGGGTGTTGCGGCCCACGTCGACGTTGGTCTCGGTCATGCTTATCGTGATGCGGCCGGCGTTCGTTCCCGCGTACGAGTCGATCTGTCGCCGCAGCAGGAAAGCGGCATCCTGGATCTGGCTGCTCTTGGTGAGCGTCTCCGCGGCCGACGAGCCACCGGGATACCAGTGCACGTCGACGAAGTCGATGACCGACCCGGCCCGCGTCAGCACCTCCTGGTTCCAGCTGCCCTGGTCACCGGTGCCGACGATGGCGTCGGGCCAGTTGCCCGGCATCGTGAGCACGGCCCCGATCTTGATCGTCGGATCAACGGCTTTCATTGCTTGCGCGTACGCCACCACGGTCGCGGCATACTCCTTCGGGCTCTTGTCGGCGTGATCGTCGGCCTCCCACGCCGAACCGTAGTGCCCGTTGCCGTAGTTCTCGTTGCCGATCGTCCAGTACCGGGCGGCGTACCCCTTGGTGATGTTGGCGTAGCGCACCCAGTCGGCGGCCTCCTGAGCCGTACCCGTGCCGTAGTTCGCGATGATCATCGGCTCGGCCCCGGTGCGGCGGGCCCCCGCCATGAACGTGTCGAAGTCGGTGTCGGGCGCGACGTACCCGCCGGGCGCGGTGTGGTCGCGCCAGTGGTAGATGTCGGCGTACGAGCCGCCGGGGTAGCGCAGCATCCGCACGCCGGCGTCCTTGAGCAGGTCGGCCACGGCCGGGGTGCCGAGCTGGGAGTCCCAGATGGCGTGGTTGACACCGAGCGCACCGCTGCCGACGGTGGCCAGCCCCGCCCGCACGTCCACGTCGACGCGCGTGTCGGATGCGGCGGCTCGCGCGCTGTTCGGCCCGGGGAGGGCGGCGGCTCGCGCGCTGTCCGGCGCGGGGAGGGCGGCGGCGGGCGCGAAAAGCGCGGCGGGCGCGGACCGCGCGGCGGCCTGCGCTGTCGAGGGCGAAAGGGCGGCGGGGATGACGGCCGCAGTCACCGCGAGCAGGACGGTGCTCGCGAGGGTGCGCCGATGGAGTGATCTGTTCACAGCACTCTCCGCAGAGGCGATGGGGATTGGGAGCGCTCCCATCATCGGCTCACGTAGTGACAATCGTCAATGACGCGTCCAACTCCGACAACCGCAGCCTCGCCCACAGAGTCAGAGCCCGGACCGCCACCGTTGTTCCTGGTGGGGCGTCGTCCGGCGGCCACGGGGCAGGAACGTCGATGATGCTCGTCAGTAAGAGAGGAGGCTGACCCGCATGACCCCGACGGCCCGGCGCAGCGGCTGATGACAGCGCGGATCCCACTCCCACAGCCAGTCGATCATGTCGTCGGCGGTGGAATCGGCGAGCCGTTCGCGGAAGCGGGCGGTGAAGCGGAAATGACCCGCGAACCGAAACCGGTCCGTGTGCAGGAACCGCGCCGCGAACCGGTCCGCGGCGTCGAGGTCACCCGTACCGGCGAAGAAGCTCCGCGCCTGCTCGACGATCAGCTCGGCCGCCGCGTGCGCCACGTCCGAGACGTTCCGGCGCGAGGCCGCCCGCCCCGAGGTCCGCAGAATCTCCTCGTACAGTGCCGGCATCAGCACCGGAATGTCCCGCGTCACCACCCGCGAGTTGACCATCGCCAGGTCGACCACCTGCACGAACCGGTCCGCCTCGTCCAGGCTCGGAAAGCCCAGCCGCAGCCCCGCTCCCGAGATGATCGCCACGAACCCGCCGGCCCGCACGTGACCGAGCTTCGTCTCCCGGACGTCGGCCCGCTCGATGCGCCGGTCGACCTTCCCCCGCCGTACGGTGAAGATCCGCTCGTTGGTCACCACAACCACGCCACCCCGGTCGGCCGCGATCACCAGCAGCAGCTCGTCGCCCCGCACCTCACCGAGAATCGCCAGCTGTGCCCGGGCCAGATCCCGGCGAGCCCGCACGTCCTTGTTGACCAGCTTCGTCCCGACCGCGTCCACAAGCACGGGCGGCGCCCCGAACAGACCCACATCGCTGTCTGACGGACAGAGACGATGAAAACCTTCCCCGTACGCCCCCGGATCGCCGATTCGGGTGACATCGAGCCGCCCCGCGACCCGCGGTTCCGCACAACGTTGAGGCCCGCCACGCGCCGCAGATCGCCCGAATTCGATCACCGCCGTCCGGGCGGTCTGCGGCGCCGTCGTCATCCCACCTCGATCTGGACGCCCACCACCATGACCTGGACCGCCTCGGTGTTCCTGATCCTGGCGGCCGAGCCGGTCAGTAGCCCGACGGAGGCCGTGGCGTGTACTGCTCCTCGAGCCGGCTGACCTCGTCGTCGGTGAGTTCGAGGTCGAGGGCCGCGACGGCGTCGGTCAGGTGGTGCGACTTGGTCGGGCCGACGATCGGCGCGTCCACGACCGGGTTGTGCAGCACCCAGGCCAGGGCGACCTGGGCCATCGGCACGCCGCGGGCCTCGGCCACACCCCGGACGGCGTCGACGATCGGGCGGTTCTCGTCGCCCTCGTAGCGGGCGTGCAGCGGGTCGACCTTGGCCCGCTGCGAGCTCTGGTCGTCCCACGGGCGGGCCAGCCGGCCCTTGGCCAGGGGACTCCACGGCAGCGACCCGACACCCTGGTCGGCGAGCAGGCCGAACATCTCGCGCTCCTCCTCGCGCTGCAGGAGGCTGTACTGGTTCTGCATGCTCACGAACCTGGTCCAGCCGCCCAGGTCGGCCGCGTGCTGCAGCTTGGCGAACTGCCAGGCCCACATCGACGACGCCCCGAGGTAGCGGACCTTGCCGGCCCGGACCACGTCGTGCAGGGCCTCCATGGTCTCCTCGACCGGCGTCTCGGGGTCGAACCGGTGGATCTGGTAGAGGTCGAGATAGTCGGTGCCGAGCCGCGCGAGCGTGTTGTCGATCTGCTCGAGGATCGCCCGGCGGGACAGCCCGCGGCCGCCCGGCCCGTCGCCCATCGGGAAGAACACCTTGCTCGCGAGCACGATCGAGTCGCGGTCGGCGTACTTGCGGATGGCCCGGCCGACCACCTCCTCCGAGGTGCCGTCGCTGTACGTGTTGGCCGTGTCCCAGAAGGTGATCCCCTCCTCGACGGCCTGCCGGAAGATCGGCTCGGCGGCGTTGTCGTCGAGCGTCCACTGATTGCTGCCGCGGTCCGGTTCCCCGAAGCTCATGCACCCCAGCGCGATGCGGCTGACCTTGAGACCCGAACTGCCCAGACGCGTGTACTCCATGCCACCCAACCTATGCCGATCAATCCGGCGGTGCATGGCCCTCGTGGGGCCTGGGTAGCAATAGGTCGTGGTCCATGTCGCCGTCGTGGGAGCCGGCATCATCGGCGCCGCCCTGGCCGACGCGCTGGTGCGGCGGGGCGCGACCGTGACGGTGATCGACGCATCGGAACCGGGCAGCGGCACCAGCGGCAGCAGCCTGGCCTGGCTCAACGCCAACCAGAAACTGCCCCGCGACTACCACGACTTCTCCGTCCGGGCGATGGCCGAGTGGCGCTCGCTGGGCGACCACTCGTGGTACGCGCCGACCGGCAGCCTGGCCACGGGCGCCGGCGACCGGCTCGACCGCCTGCGCGAGTGGGGTTACCCGGTCGAGGAGCTGACCACGGCCCGGGCCGCCGAGCTCGAACCGGCCCTCTCGGTCGCGGCGACGGCCTTCTTTCCGTCCGAGGCTTTCGTGTACGGGAACGAGGCCGTCGAAGCCCTGCTGCGGCGTGCCTCGGTGCGGCCGCTGGTCACCGGCGGCGACGTCGCTTTCGACGTACGGGGGTCACGGGTCTCCGCCGTCCGCCTGCCCGACGGCGCCCGGCTGCGGGCCGACCTCTACGTGTCCTGCGCCGGGGCCCGCACTCCCGCCCTGCTCGAACCGGTCGGCGTCACCGTTCCGCTCGACGCCGGCCCCGCCGCGCCGTGCCTGGTCACCCGGGCGTACGGCACGGTTCCCGTACGGCGGGTGGTGAACACTCCTTCGCTGAGCCTGCGCCCCGTACGCAATGGCGTGCAGTTGGAGGCCGGCGACCTGGACACGTCGCCGGACGGGGTGGCCACGCTGCTCGACCGCGCCCGGGAACTGATCCGTGGCTTCACGCCTGCTTCGACGCGGCACCGGGTGTGTGTCCGGCCGCTGCCGGCCGACGGTCACCCGATCGCCGACCGCCTCCCCGGGCTCGACAACGCGTACGTGACCGTCACCCACAGCGGCATGACGCTCGGCCCGCTGCTGGGCCGCCTGGTCGCCACCGAACTCGTCGACGCCACCGTGCTGGACGACCTGAAGCCGTACCGTCTCTCGCGTTTCTGAGCGGGTCCTGCCGGCGCCCGCTCGGTCTTGTGGCGCATCCCAGCTGACCGCTGACCTGCTGTTTTGTTGTCGGCGCGGTCAGCGGTGGCCGCCCATGCGGACCAGTGCGGCCTTGGTCGAGCCGACGTTGATCACCCGCACCGAGCCGCCGGTGCAGGAACCGCGGTGGGAGGATGCGAACACCGAGCCGTACTGGTAGCTGCCCCCGCCGCGTGAGTTGGCGGCCGGCTGCGTGAAGTAGGCGGCCGACGCCGGGACGGTGTCACAAGTGCGGGCCGGACCGAAGTACTCGCTGAAGTTCATCGGCGGCGTGAGCAGGGTTTTTCCCCGCGGCACCCGGATCTGGCCGATGGGCGTGTCCTTGCCGGTGGCCGGGTTGGCGACCCACGCTCCCCACCACTGCCCACCGGAGTCGGCGGCGAGCCGCCACACCCGGAGGCGGTAGTAGGTGCCCGTGCTGATCGCGTACGGAATCCGGCAGCTCCGCCCGGTGCCCTCACCGCTGAACCGGCCGCAGTTCGATCCCCGGGTGGCGTTGGCGTTCCACAACGAGAAGATCGCGGTGTCGCCCTTGGTGCCGTTGAAGCGCTGCCCGTCGGTCTGCAACCCCAGATAGCCGCCTTCGTCGGGGGTGGTGGTGAAGCCGAAGTTCATCGCCCAGTAGCTGGCGCGAGCCTTCTGCGAGACCCGCACCTGCTGGTCCACGTTCCAGAAACCGCTGCGCCCGTGGAAGTTCCAATAGGCGTACAGGTTGGCGTTCTGGTGCTGCGCGGCCGCGTCGGCCGGCACCTGCAGGCCGATGAACCCGACCACGGCCGCGACCAGAACCACAACAACCCGCATGACGGCTCTCTTCATGACGATCTCCCCCGCTGTGGCATCCCGGTCCGCCCAGCCTGTCCAGCCTCCGGCCCCGGCACAACCACCACGCCGTACATCTGCCGCAGTGGCTTACCTCGAAAGGGGGGTCATTCCTGGAAGAGTGGCGTGCGACTCGTACGGGGTGATTCTGCTGGGAAGTGGGTACACGCGCGTGGCCCCATCCGCGAGAGAGACGAGTCGTCACACATGAAGATCTGGCCGGGTTCGCCGTATCCGCTGGGTGCGACCTACGACGGCGGCGGCGTGAACTTCGCCCTGTTCTCGGAGGCGGCCGAGCGTGTCGAGCTGTGCCTGTTCGGCGACGACGGCACCGAGACCCGCATCGACCTGCCCGAACGTGAGGCGATGGTGTGGCACGGCTACCTGCCCCGGATCGTGCCGGGTCAGCGCTACGGCTACCGCGTGCACGGCCCGTACGATCCGGCGAACGGTCTTCGCTGCAATCCCAGCAAGCTGTTGCTCGACCCGTACGCGAAAGCCATCGACGGTCACTACGAGTGGAACGAGTCGCTGTTCTCCTACCGGTTCGGTGATCCCGGCTCGTTCAACGACGACGACTCGGCCCCGTACGCGATGAAGTCGGTCGTCATCAACCCGTACTTCGACTGGGCCAACGACCGCCCGCTGCACATCCCGTTCCACCAGACGGTCATCTACGAGGCCCACGTCAAGGGGATGACCGCGCAGAACCCCAGAATTCCCGAGGACGTACGGGGTACGTACTCCGGCCTCGCCCACCCCGCGATGATCCAGCACTTCAAGGATCTCGGGGTGACCGCCGTCGAGCTCATGCCGGTGCACCAGTTCGTGCACGACAGCACGCTCGTCGAGCGGGGACTGAGCAACTACTGGGGTTACAACACCATCGGCTTCTTCGCCCCGCACAACGACTACGCCTCGTTCGGCGGGCACGGCGGGCAGGTGCAGGAGTTCAAGTCGATGGTCAAGGCCCTGCACGCGGCGGGCATCGAGGTCATCCTGGACGTGGTCTACAACCACACGGCCGAGGGCAACCACCTCGGGCCGACGCTGTCGTTCAAGGGCATCGACAACCCCGCCTACTACCGGCTGGTCGGCGACGACAAGCAGTACTACTACGACACCACCGGCACCGGGAACAGCCTCAACGTCCGTCACCACGAGTCGCTGCGGCTGATCATGGACTCGTTGCGTTACTGGGTGACCGAGATGCACGTCGACGGGTTCCGGTTCGACCTGGCGGCGTCGCTGGCCCGCGAGTTCCACGAGGTCGACCGGCTGGCCGCGTTCTTCGACCTGGTCAACCAGGACCCGGTGGTCTCGCAGGTCAAACTGATCGCCGAGCCGTGGGACGTCGGCGACGGCGGCTACCAGGTGGGCGGTTTCCCGCCGCTGTGGACCGAGTGGAACGGCCGCTACCGCGACAGCGTGCGCGACTTCTGGCGCGGCGAGCCGACCAGCCTGGGCGAGTTCGCCTCCCGCTTCGCGGGCAGTTCCGACCTGTACGAGATCGACGGCCGCCGCCCGATCGCGTCGATCAACTTCGTCACCGCGCACGACGGCTTCACGCTCGAGGACCTGGTCTCGTACAACGAGAAACACAACGACGCCAACGGCGAGGACAACCGCGACGGCGACAGCCACAACCGTTCCTGGAACTGCGGCGTCGAGGGCCCGACCGACGACTCCGAGGTCGTGGCGCTGCGTGAACGGCAGAAGCGCAACTTCCTGGCCACGCTGCTGCTGTCGCAGGGCGTCCCGATGATCGCCCACGGCGACGAGCTGGGCCGCACCCAGGGCGGCAACAACAACGTCTACGCCCAGGACAACGAGATCTCCTGGATCGACTGGTCCGAGGCCCGCCACCACGACGTGCTGACGGTGTTCACCAGCAGCCTGACCCGGTTGCGGGCCGACCACCCCATCTTCCGCCGCCGTCGCTTCTTCACCGGCGAACCGGCCGGCGACTCGAACCTGCCCGGCATCGCCTGGCTGCGGCACAACGGCACCCCGATGGAGGAAAACGACTGGGAGGCCGGCGCGACCCGAACCATGGCCGTCTTCCTGAACGGCCACGGCATCCCCGAACCCGACGCCCTGGGCGAGCCCATCGTCGACGACTCGTTCCTGCTGCTGTTCAACCCCACCCCCGAGGAGGTCGAGTTCACGTTGCCCGAACCGGCCTACGGCCAGGCCTGGGAGGTGGCCGTCGACACCGCCGACCCGTTGCTGGCCAAGGCGGGCACGATCAAGGCCCAGGAGGGTGTCCCACTGCCCCCACACGCCATGCTCGTGCTGCGCTGCCAGTACTGACACCCCGGCCCACCGGCCCGCTGTGCGACCGCATCACCCGGCGTCGCACCGCGGGCCGGCGTTGCCAACGGCTGGGCGGCCGGCTGCGGAACATGCCGGCCCGCTGGGTGGCGAGCTTCGAGACGTGAGCACTGTTCTGAGGCGTCGCGCCTCCTTGAGCACGCGGGTGCTGCCCTTGCGGTCGGCGTGCGCGGTTGGTCGGCGTGCGCGGTTGGTCGGCGTGCGCGGTTGGGCTGCGAGCTCGGCGCGCGGCGAGGCGAGGCCGGCCTGCTGGGTGGCGAGCTTCAGGACGTGAGCGCTGTTCTGAGGCGTCGCGCCTCTTTGAGCAAGCGGATGCTGTCCTTGCGGGCGGCGTGCGCGGCTAGGCGACATGCGTGGCTGGGTGGCGTGCGTGGCTGGGTGGCGTGCGTGGCTGGGTGGCGTGCGCGGTTGGGCGGCGTGCGCGGCCGCGCGGCGAGGCGAGGCCGGCCTGCTGGGTGGCGAGCTTCAGGACGTGAGCACTGTCCTGAGGCGTCGCGCCTCTTTGAGCAAGCGGGTGCTGCCCTTGCGGGCGGCGTGCGCGGCCGCGCGGCGAGGCGAGGCCGGCCCTGGTGGCGAGCTTTAGGACGTGAGCACTGTCCTGAGGCGTCGCGCCTCCTTGAGCACGCGGGTGCTGCCCTTGCGCGCGGCGAGCTCAGTCAAGCCCTCGATCTCGTCGCGCGCGCCCGTCGCGGGGGCCACCTGCGACGCCAGTTCCAGCAGGTCGGGCAGGCCCCGGGGCTCGGCCGGCAGCAGGGCCGGCAGGGCGGCGGCCAGCACCCGCCAGACCGCGGCCGAGGCACCGGCCCGGTGGGCGTCGGCCAGGGCCATGACGGACCGGTTGACCTTCACCATGCCCTTCGCGCCGAGCCGGCCCAGGTCGTGGCCGATCGAGGTGGCGAACCGCGTGTCGGGCTCGCGGGCGGCCAGGATCAGGAAGGCGTCGACCGCGGCCACCCGGTCGGGTTCGTGGCGGGCGTTGAGCGCGTAGGCCACGGCCAGCGACGTCGCCGGGCCGAACGGTCCGCCCGTCTCGGCCAGCGGCGGCAGCAGCGGGAAGCCGCCTCGCTCGTCGACGTCGGCCAACGCCGCCGCCAACGGAAGCAACCAGGCCGCGCACACCTCGCGGTGGTGGGGCAGGGTCGCGAACAGGATGTCGGGAAACACCGACCAGAGGCCGTCGTCGTGGTTCAGCGTCGGCCGGCGCTTCAATGTGACCAGCTGCTCCTCGATGGACAGCCGACCGGGCCGGGCCGGGGTCAGGTTGACCACCAGGCGGCCCTTCTCGGGGGTGTGACCGTGGTAGTAGGAGCCGCTCTCGCCCTGACGTTGTTCGAAAACGCTGCCCACCGGGTCGGGCAGGCCGCCCTCGGCCAGCCACTCGGCCAACCGGCGACCGGCCGCCGAGGTCAGCCCATCGGCCACCGTGGGGCTCGTGCCGCGCGGCAACCGCAGCAGCGCCTGCTCGAAGTCGAGCGGCCACGGCTCCCAGCCTTCGGCCTCGGCCCGCCGCAGCCGCTCGACGAGCACGGGTGCGTCGAGGTTGCCGTCGACGTGCGTCGGCGTCGAGACCAGCTCGGGCACCGGCGCCTCCCGCAGCAAGGCCGCTATCTCGACGATCCGCAACGTCATCAGCCGCTCGGGCGGCCCGTTGAGCTGCGGAGCCTCCGCCTCGCCGCCGCGCCACCGGAGCCGGAGCGCCCGCACCAGCCGCGGCCATGTGCCGAGGCCCAGCTCGCGCGGCGTCGGCTCGCCGGCCACGGCCCGGATCGCCGCCGCGAGCGCGTGGTGCCGGGGCATGAACTGCTGATTGCCGAAGCTGGTCGAGTGCCGGTCGAGAAGACCGGTCACCGGTGACAGATCGTCGGCCGCCCGGAGCGCGACCAACCCGGCCAGAACCCGCTCCCAGCCCACAGAGCTTTGCCGGGCGAGCAGCGCCACGACCTCGGTCGCCAGCTCGGCGACGCTGCCGATGGCAGCCGGCATCGCGGCCGGCCCCGGCGGCGCGGCAAGCGCCTGATCGGCGGCGAGCGCGCCGTGGTGGGAAGCCGTCGGCGCGGCGAGCGCTTGACCAGAGGCGGCCAAGCCTGACGGCCCGGCGAACACCTGGTCGGGGGCGGCTGAGCCTGACGGTGGGGCGAGCGCCTGACCAGAGGTGGCCGACCCCGGCGGCGGGGCGAGCGCCTGGTCGTAGGCGGCCGGGCTTGGCGGCGCGGCGAAGACCCGGTCGGGGACGACCGCCGGGGCGGATTCGACGCCGGTCAGCCGGGCCGCCCGCGCCGGCAGGTCAGCGCCCAGGCCTCCGATCGCGCCGGCCAGCCACGACAGATCGATGCCGTGCGAGCGTTTCTCGATCAGCGTGAGCGCACGTTCCTGGATGTCGAGCGCCGGATGGTCGAAGGCGGCCGCGACCGTCTCGAGCACCTCACCGGCCCGGCTCCGATCGCGCCGGGCGACCCGGTCGAGCCAGGTGAGCTGGGCCTTGACCAGCGTCTTCTCTTTGCGCACCAGGGTGGCCCGGCTCGCGTCGAGCAGGGTGTCGAGGTCGAGCCGCCCGGCGTCGTCGACGGCCCGCAGCGCGCGCTGGGCGATGCCCGCGATCGCCGACGGCGCCCCGGGCAGCAGCTGCGCGTAGTCCAGCGTGTGGCCGGCCATCTCGTCGGTGGTCGGCGCCAGCTCGTCGTGCAGCAGGGCGAACGGCCGCAGAAAGGCCGGCCGGTCACCCCGGACCAGGCGGTCGACGGTCGCGGCCAGGATCGTCTTGCGGTCGAGGCGGCCCTCGGCCACGAGCTGCGCGACTGCGGCCGGGAAGGCGGGCTTGCCCGTCCAGGTGCCGGACTCCATGTCCCACACCGTCAGCGTCAGGTGGGCGCCGAGCCCGTCGAACTCGAACACGCCCGGCAGCAGGGCGTCGAGGTAGGGGCTCTCGCGCAGGCGGTCGACGAACGGATCGCGCCGGGCCGATCCGCCGTATTGCAGGGAGACGATCCAGCTGCCGACGACCCCCTCGCTGGCCGGCAGGGTCGCGCCCGATTCGACGAGCAGGGCGGCCACGAAGCCCCAGCCGCCGCGCCACGCCTCTTCGGCGTTGAGCCGGGGAGCGAGCCGGGTGGCCAGGGCGCCGAGCCAGGGCAGCTCGCGGGCGCGGATCACGCGCAGCGCCGGCGGCAGCGGAACACTGCCCCAGCTGTCACGCAGGTCGCGCCGGTTGAGCAGGGCGGCGGCGCGGGCGGCGGAGGGCATCGTGCCCAGGGCGGCCAGCGCGTACACACCGGCCGGAGCGGGCTCACGCCACCTGTCCTCGGGTTTCATCGCCCTGACCCCGGCCTCGACGTCTCGGGCGAGAGCCTGCCGTTGCGGCTCGGTGGCCTCGACGAGCTGGGTGGCGACCGCGTCGGCGTCGACTTGCTGGATCTTCTCGTGCAACGACTCCCAGGTGAGGCTCACGCGAAGACCTCCGAGCGGACCATACGGACGGCCAGCGCGTGTTTGCAGGGCCCGCGCTGGCCGCGATGTTTGGCCCACCACGGGCAGGTGCAGGCCTCGCCGTCACGTACGTGGTAGGTCTGGTCGCCGCTGCGGACCACCCCGTCGGCGTTCGCCGCGCCCGATTCGGCCAGGGCCCGGGCGGCCACCAGCCGGGGGTTCATCTTGGCCGCGCCCTCCACTGTGTAGGGCAGGGTGCGGTGGAAATAGCCGGCCTCGGCCACGTCGAAGCCCACCCGGCCGGCCGTGCCGAGCTGGGTCAGCGCGTCGCGGACCCGGCCCGCGTCGAGGCCCGAGGCGACGGCCAGCGCGTCCACGTCGATCGTCGGGTCCCACGAGAGCAGGGCGCTGATCAGTTCGGCGTCGTCGGCCGCCTCGTCGGCGGCCAGCGCCTCGAGCACCGCGCCCTCGCCCGGGAACCCGCGGTAGGGCTCGGGGGACAGGGTCAGCGACAGCCGCATGGCGGGGCTGCTCAGCTCCCACGTGCTGGAGACCGGGCCGGAGCCGGCCGTGACCGCCGGGCCGTAGACGCGCAGCCTCGTTGCCTGCCGGAGGAAGGGTTTGATCGCGACGAGACGCCCGGCCCCCGGCAGGCAGACCGCCCCGGGAACGGGACGCGAGGTGACCCGCAGCGTGCGCCCGGCCGGGACCGCCCACATGACCGAGCGGTCGCCGGCCCGTATCCGGTTGAGCAGGGCGCGCGCGTCGGCCACGGAGATCTCGGCCCGCGGGTCGAAGCGGGAGGTCAGCACCTGGGCCTCGGCGAACCCGCGCAGCCAGCGACCGGGCAGCGGCACCTTGCGTTCGACGACCGGCCCGTCGAACGTGGTGACGGTCAGCTCGTCGGGACCGACCGCGAGATGCATCGGATCGGCCGGGCCGACCCGCGACAGGGCGCGCTGCAGCGGCACGTTGACGTCGACGTTGGTGGTGCCGTGGGCGACGATCTCGCCGTCGATGCCGGCGGGCAGGACATCGAGGCGGGCGTAGACCCCGCAGCAGCCGGAGAACGACTCGAACCGCAGACGGTCGGAGCCGGCGGTGACCACCGGGTCGAGGCTGGCCGGGTCGAGCGGGCGGTAATAACGGGTGCGCGCCACCTCGGCCACCGCGAGCAGACCCGAGGCGGTGGCGGCCGGGTTAGTGAGGAAACCGGTGAAGAACCTCGGATGCGCGGCCGGGCCGCCCGAGGTCTGCAAGGTGAGCCCGCCCTCGGCGGAAAGAGCCGAGGAGCCGAGATAGGCATAAGCCGCTGCGCTGACCATGCCGGAGAACCCAGACGAGGCGTACGACAGTTTAGGATCGGCGCGTGACGGCGTACATCCTGGGCGCTCTTCTCTTCGTTCTCGGCATCTGTCTGTCGCTCGCGTGGCACGAGGCCGGACACATGATCGCCGCGCGTGCCTTCGGCATGAAGGTGCGGCGTTTCTTCGTGGGCCGCGGCCCCACCGTGTTCTCGTTCCGGCGCGGCGAGACCGAATACGGCCTGAAGGCGCTGCCGATCGGCGGCTTCTGCGACATCGCCGGTCTGACCTCGCTCGACGAGCTGACCCCGGACGAGCAGCCGCGCGCGATGTGGCGCTACCCCACGTGGAAGCGCACCACGGTGATGCTGGCCGGCCCGGTCATGCACGTTTTCCTGGCGGTCGGCATCCTCTACGCGATGGCGGTCACCGTCGGCCTGCCCAACCTGCGCCCGGTCACCGAGCCGGTGGTCGCCGCCACCTCCTGCGTCGGCTCCGTCTGCCCGGCAGCCGAGGCCGGTCTGCGCGCGGGCGACCGCATCGAATCGGTCGGCGGCACCCCCACTCCACGATGGACCGACGTGCTTTCCACCGTACGGGCGGCCGACGGCCCGACCGCGGTTGTCGTGATTCGCGGCCGCGAGACGATCACGCTGAACGTCGACGTCGCACAGGGCCGGATGGGCGCGTCCCCGGTGCCACCACCGGCGTACGTGCGGGGTGGTCTGCCCGAGACCGTGGCGTTCACCGGTGAGCTCCTCCGCGGCTCGGCGAGTCAGCTGGCGGCGTTTCCCGAGCGGATTCCGGCCGTGGTGCAGGCGATCGGCGGTGAACGCGACCCCGACACCCCGATCAGCATGGTCGGCGCGAGTCGTCTCGGGGGAGAGGCGGTCGAACGCGGCCTGTGGGGCACCTTCTTCCTGCTGCTGGTGAGCCTCAACCTGTTCCTGGCCGTGTTCAACCTGCTGCCCCTGCTCCCGCTCGACGGCGGTCACATCGCGGTGGTGTGGTTCGAGCGCGTCCGCGACTTCGTGCGCCGCCTGCGCGGCCGTCCCGCCGGCGGCCCGGTCGACTTCACCAAACTCTTCCCCGCCACCATGGTCCTGATCGCCATCGGCGGGGCGGTGATGGCCCTGACCATCACCGCCGACATCGTCAATCCGATTCGTCTGTCCTAGGCGGAGGCGGAGCGGCCGAGGGCGGGGGAACGGGCGCGGGTGGGGGAGCGGGCGCGCGCGAGGGGGCGGCCGCGCTCGGGGAATCGGCGCGGAACAGGCGCTCCTCGTCCAAGGCCGAGGTCTGCACGACCAGAACGTCACAGACCGCATTCCGTACGACCCCGGCCGGCACCGAACCGAGCAGCTGTCCCTGACTGGCGCCCAGCCCGCGGTTGCCCACGACGATCAGGTTGGCCGGATTGTTGCCGACCGTGTCGAGCAGGGCCTGGGCCGGATCGCCGCGTACCAGCAGCTGCTCGATGTAACGGGCCCGCTCGCGGGTCAGGCCGGTGACCGACTTGTCCAGGGCTTCCCGGGCCACCTCGAGACCGTGGATGTCGCGGTGCACGCCTTCGGCATAGGCGCCGGGCTCGTCGGCGGCCTCGCGATAGGCCGTGACCACCACCAGGCGGGCCTGCGCGGCCTGCGCCACCTCGGCGGCGCGATCCACGGCGTACAGGGAAGTGGGTGTGCCGTCGGAACCGACCACCACCCGGTCATAGACCGTGATGCTGCGCCGGCCGCCCAGCGGGACGATCGGGGACTCGTCGGCCTCGTCGGGCGGGTTGACCCACAGCATCGCCACCGCGCCGATGCCCAGCAGCACGCCGGCCAGGATCATCGCGTTGCTGCCCTTGGCGCCCAGCCAGTGCTCGTAGATCCAGCCGAACGTGACCGTCTGCACCAGCATCGGCACCACGATCATCATGTTCAGGATGCCCATGTAGACACCCGTGCGCTTGGCCGGGACCATGCTGGCGACCATCAGGTAGGGCACGCCGACCGCGCTCGCCCAGAAGATGCCGACGCCGATCATCGGGACCAGGGCCAGATACTGGTTGTCGATGTGCGCGAGCCACACCAGGGCCAGCGCCGCCAGGCCGAGCGCGATGGCGTGCACCCGCTTGGCGCCGATCCGTTGGGCGAAGCCGACCAGGAACAGCGCCGAGACCATCGTCACGAAGTTGTAGGCGCCGTTCTGCAGGCCGCTCCACGCGATCGCGTTGTCCCAGGCCGGGCCGCCCTGTTCGGGGTTGGCGTCGAAGACCGTCTCGCCCAGGCTCACGGCCAGGAACTGCCAGTAGATGAACATGGCGTACCACTGGAACGCGAACACCACGCCGATCTTGTGCATGGCGACCGGCATCGCGCGTACGGCATCCGCGATTTCCCGTACGGCGGGAGCGAGGCCCCGTGGCGCGGCGGCCATCTCCTCGAGCTCCTCGTCCGAGGGCCTGATCTCCTTCGTACGGGCCATGGCCGTGAGCACCGTGAGCAGGATGCAGACGGTGCCGATCATGAAGCAGGCGAACATCCAGTACGGGACACCGTTGCCCGCCTCGGTCTGCAGCGCCTCGACCTTCTGCAGCGCGAACAGTGACACGTTGGCCAGCACGGCACCGGCGCCGGTGAACATGCTCTGGGTCAGGAAGCCGCGGGCCAGTTGCGACTTGGGCAGCCGGTCCGAGATGAACGCCCGGTACGGCTCCATCGAGGTGTTGTTGCCGGCGTCGAGCAGCCAGAAGCAGATCACGCCGAGCCAGAGCACGCCGACGAACGGGAACGCGAACAGGATGATCGCGCACAGGATCGAACCGGCCACGATGAACGGTCGTCGCCGGCCGAAGCGGGGATGCCAGGTGCGGTCGCTGATCGCCCCGATCAGGGGCTGGATGATCAGACCGGTGACCGGGCCGGCCAGGTTGAGGATCGGCAGCTGTTCCGGGTTGGCGCCGATCAGCAGGAACAGCGGATTCACCGCGGACTGGGTGAGTCCGAAGCTGAACTGGACCCCGAAGAAGCCGAGGTTCATCAGCAGCAGGGACGTCCCGTTCATCAGCGGTTTGCGCTCGGCCGCCCCGGGTCCCGTCGAGACTGTGTCCGACGTCGTGGTGGTCATGGGCGAGCCCCCTTCGACCGTGATCTAGATCACACTCTTCGGTCCGACGCTAAACCGATCCGACGACCCCTGCAACCAGAGATGTCGATAGGTGCGTCTGAGTGCCGTTTTGCGGGCCGGGGGTTGGCCGGGCTTTCCGGCCGTCCTGTAATGAGCTATGAGCACATGGACGACGATCGTGGTCGGCGTGGACGGTTCTCCCGGCAGCCGCAAGGCCCTGACCTGGGCCGCGGCCGAGGCGGCGGATCACGGCGCCGACCTGCTCGTGCTGAATGTGTGGGAGCACACACTGCTGCCACCGGCCGGCGGGCCCAGCGTCTCGGAACACGCGGTGGCCGAACCGAGTCAGGCGACCTCCGAGGAGCTGCTCCAGGTGATCAAGGAGGAGCTCGGGGAGGACCCGCCGGTGCCGGTCCGGGCCCACGTGCGCCAGGGCCGGCCCGCGAAGATCCTCATCGACGAGTCGGAGGGCAAGGACCTGCTCGTCGTCGGGCACCGCGGGCATGGTGGCTTCGCCGGGCTGGTGCTCGGCTCGGTCAGCCAGCACGTGGCCGCGTACGCGAAATGCCCGGTGACCGTCGTCCGCTGACGTTTGCCCTGGTCATCGCCGTGCCGGGTGCCGCTTTTGCGCGCACTTGAGCGGTCTTCCATCGATGAGAACAAGCTCACGATCGGGCCTTCAAACTTGGCCGTACGGGTCGTCGCCTGGTTACCGTCGGCCAGTCCCGCCGATCGCGGGCCACCCCGGGCGGAACGCCGAATCCTGCCGCCGCCCGAGAGGTCATCAAACCCAAGGCATGGAGCGGGGGACCCACGTGTTCCTCGACACGATGCTGCCCGGAAGTGGCGGCTCGTGTCTCGGGGTGAAGCCGCGCACAGCGGCCGGGCAGCCCAGCCCGAACCCGACAGCTCACCTCGCAGGCGTGGAGGTAGCTTTCTCATGGCACAGCTCGGAAAGAAGACCCGTGTCGCGCTCGGCCTGACAGCCGCGGGTGTCGCGGGCGCGGTGGGCCTGCTCGGCCCGGCCTCGCCGGCGCAGGCATCCAGCGTGAACTGGGACGCGATCGCCAAGTGCGAGTCCGGCGGCAACTGGAGCATCAACACCGGCAACGGCTACTACGGTGGCCTGCAGTTCAGCCGCAGCACCTGGAAGGCGTACGGCGGCACGAAGTACGCCTCGACCGCGAACAAGGCCACCAAGGCCGAGCAGATCAAGATCGCGGAGAAGGTGCTGAAGGGGCAGGGCATCGGCGCCTGGCCCACGTGCGGCAAGAAGGCCGGCGTCGCCAAGAAGAAGCCGGCCGCTCCCGCGAAGAAGCCCGCGGCGTCGAAGCCGGCCACGGGCAAGCACTACGTCGTCCGCTCCGGCGACACCCTTGCCTCGATCGCGGCCAAGCACCACGTCAAAGGTGGCTGGAAGGCGCTCTACCAGCTCAACCGGTCGATCCTCGACAGCCCGAACCTGATCCGACCCGGTCAGCGGCTCGCGCTCTGATCTGCTGAGCGCCCGGTGGCGCCTGTCCCATTCTGTGGACAGGCGCCGCCGGTGATTTTGTCGTCCTCGATCGGCCCCTGACCGGCACCGGGACAAGCTGGACATCGACTGAACTAAATGGAAACGTAAACTTTACGAGCGTTTTCGCCCCGTTGCGGCCCGCGAACTGTGAAGATCTCTCACATAGACAGGCATGGATGCCTGTCGATCGTGGGGAGGTTGCACGTGAGATTTGCTGTCGCGCTGGCCGGCGCCATCGCCCTGGCCAGTGGGGGCCTGGTGGCCACCGCCACAACCGCATCGGCCGCGCCGGTCACCCCCGGCTCGTCACTGATCGACCAGGCCGGATCGGCGATCAAGAAGTCGGACAAGGACCGTTACGCGGTCTACAGCAACAAGAACGGGATCGTCCGCTACACCCGCACGTACGACGGACTGCGCGTCTACGGCGGCGACCTGGTCATCCGGACGAAGGCCGGCAAGTACGCCGGTGCCTCGGCCGGTCTGACCAAGCCGCTCAGCCTGGCGACCAAGCCGTCGGTCACCGCCGAACGTGCCGCGGCCACGGCGAAGAGCGAGTTCAAGGGCACGATCACCAAGGCCGGCCAGCCGGAGCTGTTCGTCGACGCGAGCAGCGGCCTCGGCAAGCTGTCGTGGGAGACGGTCATCACGGGCTGGCAGCCCGACGGTCAGACGCCGTCGCGGTTCCATGTCATCTCGGACGCGCTGTCGGGCAAGGTCGTCGGCTCCTACGACGAGATCGAGAACATCGCCGGTACGGGCGACAGCATCTACTCGGGTGAGGTCGCGATCGAGTCGACCCAGGCCGGGGAGTCGTACAACCTGGTCGACCCGACCCGCGGTGGCGGGCTCACGTGCGACATGAACAACCGCACCTCGGGCACCTGCACCACGTTCACCGACGCTGACAACGCCTGGGGCAACGGCACTCCCTCGGACCGCCAGTCGGCCGCCGTGGACGCCCACTTCGGCGCCGCGGTGACGTTCGACTACTTCAAGGACGTGCACGGCCGCAACGGCATCTTCGGCGACGGGCGGGGTGTTCCCTCGCGCGTGCACTACGGCAACGCGTACGTGAACGCGTTCTGGGACGGCGCTCAGATGACGTACGGCGATGGCACCGGTAACGCCAAGCCGCTGGTCGCGCTCGACGTGGCCGGGCACGAGATGTCGCACGGCGTCACCGAGAACGTGGTGCCGGGCGGTCTGACCTACTCGGGCGAGTCGGGCGGTCTGAACGAGGCCACCAGCGACATCTTCGGCAGCATGGTCGAGTTCTACGCGAACAGCACCGAGGACGCCGGCGACTACGACATCGGCGAGAAGATCGACATCAACGGCAACGGCTCCCCGCTGCGCTACATGTACAACCCGACCCTCGACGGGCGCTCGCACGGCTGCTGGTCGACCTCCACGCGCAGCGTCGACGTGCACTACTCGTCCGGCGTCGCCAACCACTTCTTCTTCAACCTCGCCGAAGGTTCGGGCGCGACCCCGTACGGAACCTCGCCGGTCTGTGGCAGCGCCGACTCGGTCACCGGCATCGGCAAGGAGAAGGCCGAGAAGATCTGGTTCCGCGCGCTCGACGCGTACTTCGTCTCGAACACCGGCTACGTGAACACCACGACGCCGGGCAACACCGCCCGCGCCTACTCGCTCGCGGCCGCCACCGACCTCTACGGCCTGTGCAGCACCGAGTACAAGGCCGTGCAGGCGTCGTGGACCTCGGTGAACGTGGCCGGCAACGACGAGGAGTGCTTCGACGGCAACGCCTTCGCGCTCACCCTGTCCGCGGACAGCACCTCGGTCGGCCCCGGCGAGTCCAAGACCGTCACCGCCACCACCGCGCTCGTCAACGGCGAGGCCGAGGAGATCACCTTCACCGCCGGCGCCACCCCGGCCGGCGTGACCGTCTCGTTCGAGCCGGCCACCGTCACCGCGGGCTCGTCGACCACCATCACCGTCAGCGCCGACCCGGAGGCCACCCGGGTCAGCGCGCCGGTCACCATCACCGCGACCGCGCCGTCTCTCACCCGTTCCAAGGCGCTGACCGTCT
This sequence comes from Paractinoplanes ovalisporus, assembly GCF_016834655.1. Lineage (GTDB taxonomy): Bacteria > Actinomycetota > Actinomycetes > Mycobacteriales > Micromonosporaceae > Actinoplanes > Actinoplanes ovalisporus. The sequence continues at coordinate 16,007 of NZ_JAENHP010000014.1, read as the reverse complement.
CGGTCGGCAGTGTCGCGGCCTGCACCGCCACCAACAGCACCGCGCTGCCGCTGCCCGACCTGGCCACGGTCGAGAACACGGTCGCGCTGACCGAGTGTGCCGCCACCGCGTCGGCCAGCAGCTCGGTCGAGGTGCACATCCAGCACACCTACATCGGTGACCTGGTGGTCAGCCTGATCGCACCCGACGGCACCGCCTACGTCCTGCACAACCGTGCGGGCGGCAGCAACGACAATATCGACCAGAGCTTCCCGGTCAACCTCTCGTCCGAGACCGCGAACGGCACCTGGACCCTGCGGGTTCAGGACGCCGCTCGCGCTGACACCGGCACCCTGACCAGCTGGACGCTTTCCGTCTAGCCTCCGGGTTCCCCGCGCCCGCCCCTCGGTCTCCGAGGGGCGGGCGCCGCTCTTTCCCCGGCGCTGACCTTGGCCGGTGCTCGCACGTTGTGGGTTCGCGGCTCATACATTGACAATGCTCAATGCAATGTTAACGTAAACATCGTTCTCGGCCGGGAGGTTGCGATGGTTACGCGTAGGACTGTTCTCGGGGCGGCGGGCGCCGGTGTTCTCGGCGGTGCGTTGTCGGCCGGCACGGCGCGGGCGGACGCCACCATCACCGTCGACCCCGCCGCCGACTACGGGGTCTGGCAGGGGTGGGGGACGTCGCTGGCGTGGTGGGCCAACGTCTTCGGTGACCGCGACGACTTCGCCGACCTGTTCTTCACCACCCGGACGGTCACCTACAACGGCGTCGCACGGCCCGGCCTCGGCCTGACCATCGCGCGCTACAACCTGGGCGCCAGCAGCTGGAACGATGTCGGCGGCGAGCGCATGGTGGCCTCGCCCAACATCCCCCGGTTCAAGCAGATCGAGGGCTTCTGGCAGGACTGGCGCAACACCGACCCCGCCTCGACCGCCTGGAACTGGAACGCCGACGCCAAGCAGCGGGCGGCCCTGATCAAGGCCACCCAGCGCGGCGCGGTCAGCGAACTGTTCGCCAACTCCCCGATGTGGTGGATGTGCCTCAACCACAACCCGTCCGGCGCGGCCGACGGCGGCCTGAACCTGCAGTCGTGGAACCACACCCAGCACGCCGCCCACCTGGCGATCGTCGCGAGGCGGGCCCGCGACAACTGGGGCGTGACGTTCCGCAGCGTGGACCCGTTCAACGAGCCCTCGTCGAACTGGTGGCGGGCCGACGGCACCCAGGAGGGCTGCTACATCGGCGCCACCACCCAGCGCAGCGTGCTGGCCCAACTGCGTACGGAGCTCAATCGCCAGGGCCTGACCGGCGTGACGATCTCGGCGTCGGACGAGACGAACTACGACGTGGCCCGCTCCACCTTCGCGTCGTTCGACTCCGCCACGCGCGCTTTGATCGGCCAGGTCAACGTCCACGGCTACCAGGGTTCCGGGGGCCGTCGAGACCTGCTGTACAACGACGTCCGTACGGCGGGAAAGGTCCTCTGGAACTCCGAAACCGGCGACGGTGACGGCACCGGCCTCACGCTGGCCGCCAACTTGTGCCTCGACTGGCGTTGGCTGCACCCCACGGCCTGGGTCTACTGGCAGGTCATGGACCCGACGGCCGGCTGGGGCACGATCCGCTACGACGCGTCCACCCTGACCGCGGGCGCCGTCGAGACCAAGCTCTACGTGCTGGCCCAGTTCACCCGTCACATCCGCCCCGGCATGCGAATCATCGACACCGGGGCCGGCAACGCCGCCGCTGCCTATGACCCGGCTGCTCGTCGCCTGGTCGTCGTCGCCGTGAACACCGGCGCCGCCCAGACGCTCACCTTCGACCTGTCCCGCTTCAGCCAGGTGGCGGCCGGGGCGGTTTCGCGGTGGACCACTGTCCCAGCCGCCGCCGACCGCTACACCTCGCGCACCGACCTGCAGACAAGCGCCAAGCTGGTCCGTGTCCCGTTCCCCGCTGCCTCGGTCCAGACAATCCAGGTAGACGGCGTTGTCATCTGACCCGTTCCGCCCGATCCCGCCGCTCAATTCGCCGCCGGTCCCGCCGCCCGATCCCGCCGCTCAATTCGCCGCCGGTCCCGCCGCCCAAGCCCGCCGCTCAATTCGCCGCCGGTCCCGCCGCCCGATCCCGCCGCTCAATTCGCCGCCGGTCCCGCCGCCCAAGCCCGCCGCTCAATTCGCCGCCCGATCCCGCAGCCCGATCCCGCCGCCCGATCCCGCAGCCCGATCCCGCCGCCCGATCCCGCCGCCCGATCCCGCCGCCCGATCCCGCCGCTCGATCCGCCGCCGGTCCCGCCGCCCGGTCCGCCCCCGTTCCGTCCGTCCCGCCGCCGGTCCCGCGAGTTAAGGTCACGGCCGGCAGGAGAAGCCACGACTATCGGGGGAGAACCAGATGACGCGTCCCACCATGCGTATCAGCGGGGCGACGATCGGCGCGCCGGATCCCGGCGCACTGGCCCAGTTCTACAGCGACCTGCTGGGCTGGCCCAGCGAGATCGAGAAGAACTGGGCGCAGGTCAGATCGCCCGGGGGCGACGGACTGTCCACGCTCAACTTCGAGATCGAGCCGGACTACGTGCGACCGACCTGGCCGAGCAGGCCCGGCGAGCAGCAGATCATGACGCACCTCGACATCGCCGTCGACGATCTGGCCGCCGCGGTGGCGTGGGCCGAAGAGCTCGGTGCGGTGCCGGCCGACCACCAGCCGCAGAGCGACGTGCGGGTCATGCTGGATCCCGCGGGTCACCCGTTCTGCCTGTTCACCAACGACTGATTCCATCGCCCGGAACCCGCTCTGTCGTCACAGCAGGCGGCGCACGTCGCCGTAGGCGCGGTAGAAACCGCCCCGGGCGGATTCGCGCACGCCGGTTACGACGTAGCGGGAGCCGCGCTCGCGGATTCCCTTGGGGAACTGGACCTGCCAGTCGTGGTGGTAGCCGGAACTGACCACGCGGATGCGCAGGCGGCCGCCCTCCTCGATGCACTCGACGACCACGCCGCCGGACACGTCGTGGACGACCTCGACGGTGGTGGACGGGGCGAGCGCGGGCATGCGCGGGGGCGCCTTCACGTCGATCGGCTCGGGGATCGTGCCGCTCACCGCCGACTGGATGGCCGCCTCGGAGGCGTCGATGCACGCCAGCGAACCGTTCGTGGTGACGATGTAGAGCCGCTCGTCGCGGTATTGCATCGAGTAGGCCGAGCCGCAGCCCGTGCCCAGCTTCCACAACCGGGTGCCGGTCATGTCGAAGCAGTAGATCGACGAGCTGCTGTCGCCGGCGAACACGTAACGCCCGTCCTTCGACGTCGCGCACGAATACACCGGGGCGTCACAGCGGTACGTCTGGCGGTGCGAGCCGTTCTTGCCGAGCTCGACCACCTGGCGGGTCGCCGTGCCCGCGTAGAGCGTGTCGCGTTCCTGCCAGCCGAACAGCACCGCGCCCGTCGGCGTGTTCCACAGCTCCCGGCCCGTACGCCAGTCGTAGCTCGTCACCCCGCTGGAGTGGCCGTGGTGCACGGCGTCGGCGTCGCAGCGCACCATCCAGGCCGAGCTGCCCCGGCCGGGCCGCCGCCACAGGAACTCGTCTTCGTGGTCGATCGTCGCGATGCCGCCACCCGAGTCGGACACGCCGAGCACACCGTCGTGGATGTCGAGCCAGTAGATGTCGATGGACGGGTCGATGCGGTAGGCCAGGCGCGGCACCTTGCCGGACAGGTCGTAGACGTTGCCGTCGTCGCAGCCCGCGTAGATCCAGCCGTCGTCGGCGACGATGCACTTCACGCCGTCGGGCAGGCGGAACTGCTGCTGCACCTCGGCGTCGTGGCTGAGCGTGGTGATCAGCCCGCTCTCGTTGCCGACCATGCACACGTCGTCGTCGATGAAGATGCCGAAGGCGGCACTGCCCGAGTTGTAGCGCCACAGGATCGGGGCCCGGGTGGCCGTCGACCGGGTGCTGACGATCTGACGGCGCGAGATCGAGCGCTTCTGCCGGCCGCCCTGCACCGCCGGGGCGTACCCCTTGCGGACTTTTTCCCCGATCTTCTTGGACGCCTCGGCCTTGGCCTTGTCGGTGGTCGTGAACGACGACTGCTTGGTCTGGCCGCGGTCGCCGATGCGTCCGTATCGGATGGTCAGGTCGGTGCCGTCGACGGTCACCTCATAGAACTTGTGGGCGCTCCCGGAGTCTTCGGAGAGCTCGAGGTACGTCGTCTCGGCCGGCATCTGGGCCACCTTTCGCAGCGCTGATCTGGTGGCCCAGAAGCTAGCGGCCGGGTACGACAAAAAATCAGGCGGGTCCGCAGACGACGTCGTCCATGAGACGCAGAACCCGGCTGTCCACCGCCGATGCTCGCTCGGAGGCCAACTGCGTGGTCAGCGAGAGCACCGCGACCCGCTTGCCGTCGGCACTGACGGCGTTCCGGGTCTGCGAGCCGGGCACGTCACCGCCGTGTGACCAGTAGCCGCCGCACCGGTTCGGCAGGAACTGGATGCCCAGGCCGTATCGCGAGCCGGGCAGGAATTGCTGCCACGTCGTGGCGAGCACGGTCTGGTGCATCTGCGCCATCTGGCGGGGCTTGAGCAACCGGCCCTGTTGCAGCGCCTGCCAGAAGCGGGCCAGATCGGACGGCGTGGTGACGAGCCCACCGGCGGCGCCGGCGGCCGTCGGGTTGAGCAGAGTGGTGTCGGTGAGCGGGCCGTCGGGGGTCCACTGCTGATATCCGTTTGCGTGCGGCCGCGGCAACGACGCGCGGTCGCCGGGGTCGGAGGTGTGCTTCAGGCCGAGCGGCCGCAGGATCCGCTCGCGCACCTCGGTGGCCCAGGGCCGGCCGGTGGTCCGCTCGATGATCATCCCGGCCAGGATGTAGTTGGTGTTCGAGTAGTCCCACGACGTGCCGGGCGCGAAGACCGGCGGGTGCTTCATCGCGATCGCGACGAGGTCTTCCGCGTCGTAGTGGTCGAACCGGTGGGCCAGATAGGAGTCGTACGACGCGAGCGCCGGGAAGTCGTTCGTGTAGTTGAAGAGCCCGCTCGTGTGTTGCAGCAGCTGGCGCACGGTGATCCGGCGGCCGTCGTTGCCGTTGCCCTTCACCACGCCGGGCAGGCGCCTCTCGACCGTGTCGTCGAGGGACAGCTTGCCCTCGCCGACCAGTTGCAGGACGACCACCGAGGTGAACGTCTTCGTGTTGCTGCCCATCCGGAAATAGCCGTCGACCGGCACCGGCACCCGCCCGTCGAGCTCCGCCGTGCCGGCGCGGGCCCGGGTGGTGCGGCCGTTGACCCGGGAGATGCCCTGGACGCCAACGACGCCGATCTCGTGCAGGTCGGTCGCCGCCGATGGCAGGGGAGTGGTCGCGGGTTGCAGGGGAGTGGGCGCAACGCCGGGGACGACCAGGGTCGCCGCCAGCAGGGCTGCCACACCGAACATGTCGGAACCTCCTGTACGCGAGGAATCAGGAGACCCGACCGTACGGAGGTCCGATGTGGCCGGACCAGGAGGCTGACCCCCGTCTTCGAGGTAGGCCTAACCCCACCTTGACAGCGCGTGGGAGCGTGCCCACACTGCATGGACATCTATCTATGTGAACGATAACAGCGACTGATGAGGATCTGAGATGGACAATCCACGCCGATGGCGGGCCGCCCTGATCGGTCTGGCCGTCACCCTGCTGGCCGGCGCCGGAGTGCTGTTCGGGCTGCCCACGGCCCAGGCCGCGACCGTGAACACGTCGGCCTGGTACGTGTTCGTCAACCGCAACAGCGGCAAGGCGATGGACGTCTACAACCTGGCCACCAACGCCGGCGCGGGCATCGCCCAGTTCACCCGCAACGACGGCAACTGGCAGCAGTGGCAGTTCGTCGACGTCGGCAGCGGCTATTACAAAATCAGGAGCCGGCACAGCGGGCTGGTGCTTGAACTGCCCAATGCCACCGACGGCACCCAGCTCATTCAGAACACCGACAACGGCACCACGCGACAGCACTTCACGCTGAAGGATTCGGCCGGCGGATACGTACGGCTGCTGAACCGGCACAGCGGCAAGGCGGTCGAGACGTGGGAATGGTCCACGGCCGACGGCGCCGTCATCGCCCAGTACGGGGATCTCGACGGCGCGAATCAGCAATGGCAGATGGTTCAGGTCGGCACGGGTGGCGGCTCGACAAGCGGCTGCGGCACCGGCACGTTCCAGTCCGAGGTGACCGTCAGCGGCAGCACCTGGACGGCCCGCAACGCCTCGGGCGCCAGCGTCTACAGCGGCACCGATTTTCGCGCGGCGGTGCAGGCCGGAATCGGAAGCCTCACAGCCGGCCGTACGTCGATGCAGCGGGTTGTCGTCCGGGGCAACGGCTCGATGACCGCCGGCAGCCGCATTTCCCTGGCGTCGTACACGTCGCTCTCGGTCTGCGGCACCATCAACGTGACCGGATCGGGCAGCGGTGACTACGCGCCCATTTACGCGCGCGGCGTCAGCAACATCGAGGTGCCGTATCTGAATGTCACCGGCGCGCCCATCTACGGCATCTTCATGCGCAACGTGACCAACGTGTGGCTCGGCCAGATCGACATGCGCCTCAGCGCCGGCCTCGGTGTGCGCATCGACAACCGCGGCGACACGAGTCAGTGGACCCGCAACGTCAAAGTCGATTCCGTGTACGTCTCGGGGGCGTCCTCGCACGCCATGGAGACGTACGGCGTCGACGGCATCACCATCGGCACCGTCACCGCCCGCAACGTCGGCGAATCGGGCCTGCTGCTCAATCAGACCATCAACGCCACGGTCGGCACCGTCGACGCCGAGAACGCCGGCACCGGAACAGGTTACGCCGCCTTCCGGATGGCCAACCGCAACGGCCGGATCGGTGACGCCTACCCCAACAACATCAAGGTCGGAACGGTGAAGGCGCGGGGCGGCGGCCGGGGCGTCTTCTGCGTCTCGGAAAGCGGTGGCGCGACCATCGACCGGGTCGACATCGCCAACACCGGCAACAATTCCGTGCTCGTCGAGAACTGCTACAACGTCGTGATCGCCGGGGTCTCCGGCACGATCAGCGGCGGCGGCGAGGTCCGCATCGCGGCCCGCACCGAGTTCGCCCCGTCGTCCGGCATCAGCTTCCGCAACCTGACGGTCTCGAACACGAACATCACCTGGAGTCCGTGCACCGGCAGCAACAACACGATCAGCAACGTGACCCGCACCAATTCCACGCTCACCTGGTGTTGACCCCCGCCTCCGCGGGAATGTGCCCGGCATGAGCTTTGTGCGAGCAATCGGGCAGGCGGCCCTCGGCGGTGTCCTTCTCACCGCCGGGGCCGGCCACCTGACCACCCAACGGCAGGAATTCCAGGCGCAGGTGCCCTCCTGGTTCCCGGCCGATCCCGACAAGGTCGTCCTCGTCTCGGGCGTGGTCGAACTGGCCCTCGGAACGGCGCTTCTGGCCACCTGGAAACAACCGGCCCGGGGCCTGCTCGGCAAGGCGGCGGCCGCGTTCTTCGTCGGCGTCTTCCCCGGCAACATCGCGCAGTTCCTGGAACGCAAGGACGGCTTCGGCCTCGACAGCGACAACAAACGGGCGTTGCGCCTTCTCGGGCAACCCGTTCTGGTCGCCTGGGCCCTCTCGGCAACCCGGTCACGGAGCTGAACAGCCTTTCGCGAGGCTGAACGGCCTGCGTGCGGCGGAGCGGCCTTTCCCCGTACGCATCGAAGGTGTCTGATGTGGAGCATGGTTCACATCGCAGTGGTCGGATCGGGCGTCGGGGGACTCACGGCCGCGATCGCTTTGCAGGCCCGGGGATTCGCGGTCGACGTCTATGACCAGGCTCGCTCGCTCGACGAGATCGGCGCCGGCGTCTCCCTCGGCGGCAACGGAATGCGCGTGCTCGACGCGCTCGGGCTCGGCGCGGCGGTCCGCAATGTCTCGTCACGCCTGCAGCGCATCCAGTTCCACCATTGGCGTACGGGCGAGATCTTCTATGAGCACCCGATGGGCGACTGGTACGAGCGGCGGTTCGGCGGCCCTTTCCTGGGCATTCATCGCGCCGACTTCCATCAGGTGCTCCTTTCCGCGTACGGGGGAACTCCGCTCCTGAATCGCCGCTGTGCCGCCGTTTCCGCGTCGGGGGAGCTCTCGTTCGCCGACGGCTCGACCGCGACGGCCGATGTGGTGGTCGGCGCCGACGGCCTGCGCTCGGTCGTACGGGGTCCCGATGAACCGGTTTTCTCCGCGATGAGCTGCTACCGCGGATTGACCCCGGTCGACAAGGTGCCCGGCGGCGAGACGTTCGGCCTGACGTTCTTCCTCGGGCCCAACCGGCACCTGGTGGCCTATCCGGTGCGGGGCGGCGAGTTCATCAATTTTGTGGCCTACGTGCCCGACCCGGAATGGACGCTCGAATCGTGGTCGGCCCGCAGCGACCCGGCCGAGGCGGTAGCCGCGTTCGAGGGCTGGACCGACACCGTGACCACGATGCTCGCCAATGCCGGCGAGGTGGGCCGATGGGCCCTCTATGACCGCGAACCGCTGCGCGACTGGAGCACCGACCGGACCACCCTGCTCGGCGACGCCGCCCACCCGATGCTGCCGCACGCCGGACAGGGCACCAACCAGGCCCTCGAGGACGCCGCGGCGCTGGCCGCCTGCCTGGCCCGCCCCGACCTGACCACGGCCGAGGCTTTGCGGCGCTATGAGAACGTGCGCAAGGCCCGGACCCGCCAGATCCAGCTGGGCGCCCGGGCCAACGCGGCCTGTTTCCAGCTGCCCGACGGGCCGCCGGCCGAGGCCCGCAACGCCCGCCTGCAGTCCCTGCCCGACACGGTGGCGTGGATCCACGAGTACGACATCTACGCCGCCCTCGAAAGCTAGCGCCGTCCACGCCGCGCGTGCGAGAGCCGGCGCCTGTTAGTAGCTACCTGTGGGACTCGGCGAACGGCATGTGGCGACCGACGCGCTCGTGCCCTGGCGGCGAGGCCCGGATCCGAGACGGTCTCTAGCCCTCGATCGGGCTGAACGTGCGTCCGTCGAGCGCGTTGATCAGGTCGTCGTCGCGGGTCACCTCGAAGCCACGCTCCCGCAGCGCCGCGACCAGGTCATTCTCGGCGGTGAGCGGGATGTCCAGGTATTCACCGTTGTGCGTGGTGAACTCGACCGTCCCGAACTTCGCCCGCAGGTCTTCCGGCAGCAGCGTGAGCGCACGCACGGTGACCATCTTGGGCCAGTTGCCATCGATCACTGCGCCCAGTTCGTTGATGTCGAACGGCGTCTCGTCGGTGTGCTCGTCCGCGTCCTCGTCGTAGTCCGGGTCGGCCGGATTCCAGCCGTCACCGGCGAAGACCACCGCACGGGCCTCGCCCCAGGTCTGCGCCTCACCGAGCGCAACAACGGCCCGCGCCTCCTCGGCGGCGGTGGCCCCGTCCGCGAAGGCAAGGCAGTCGTGCAACTGAGCGTGACCGTAGACGAGCGACCGCGAGTTGATCATGTTTCGGATTGTGCCGGAAAGATGGTGATCGTTCCCTGCCGGGTGTCAGCCAGTGCCATCGCCACTCGGGAAACGTGGATGTCGGCGGGCGTCGCGGCGGGCGGGAAACGCGGGTGCCGGCGGAGGTCGCGTCGGGCGGGAAAGCGCGGGTGTCAGCCGATGTCGCGGCGGCGGAAACCCACGTATCCGGTGGCGAGGAACGCCGCCGCCACCAGGGTGACCGCGAGGAGCGGCAGGGCGGTCAGCGACTCGACCGGGACCTGCGGCGTATGGGTGAACGGTGACGCCCGCTGCGCCCACTCCGGCAGGTCGAACGAGTTCGCGAACAGGGTGACGACCGCGCAGTAGCCCACGACCACCCACGCGACCGCGGCCGCCGGGCGGGGCAACCAGCCCACGGCCAGCACCGCGACCGCCACCACCAGCCAGACGGCGGGCACGTAGGTCAGGGCGATCCCGATCGGGCGGGGCACCTGGTCGGCGTCGGAGACCGTCAAGGCGTACGCGACGCCCTCGCCGATGCCGATCGCGAGCAGGGCCACGACGGTTCCGGCCAGGGCCACGCTGAGCTGGGCCGCGAGCCACGTGAGACGGCTGGTCGCGGTGGCCAGCACCGGCTCGGCGCGACCGGAGGTTTCCTCGGCGCGGACACGCAGGACACTCGTGACGCCGTACGCCGCGGCCAGCAGCGCCGACACGCTGACCGTGAGTGCCAGGTAGGAGTCGAGGACGCTCTCCGCGCCGCCGGGCAGGAAATCGGCGAATTCGGGATTGTCCCTCACATATTGCTCGATGCTGTTGCCGATCGACCCGTACGCCACACCCAGCAGCGCCAGCCCCGACGCCCAACCGACCAGGGCACCCCGTTGCAGACGCCAGGCCAGCCCGTACGCGTTCCCGAGCGCCCGCGACGCCGACGGTGGCCCGGGCCGCGACGGGATCAGCCCCGCCCCGAAGTCGCGCCGCTCCAGCAGCACCATCGCCAGCGCGACCATCACCGACGTCGTGACCAGCGGGAGCAGCAGCGGCCACCAGCGATCTCCGGCGTACGGGAAAGTCCTCTGCCCCCACCCGATCGGCGAGAGCCACGACAGCACGCCGTTGCCGGTGTCGCCCGCGGCCCGTAGCGCGAACGCGGCCCCCAGCACGGCGGCGACACTCCCGTACGCCGTACGGACGTTTTCGAAGATCTGCGCGGCGACCGCCGTGAGCGCCGCGAACGTCAGTCCCACGGCCGTGATCGCCGTGCCGAACAGCGCCGAGCCGGCGACCGGCAGACCCGTGCCCACCGCCACCGCGAACACCAGCACCCCGACGGCCAGGTCGGCCAGGGCGGCCAGACCGAGCGCCGACGCCAGCGGGGCGTGCCGGCCGACCTGAGTGGACCGGATCAACTCGGCGCGCCCGGTCTCCTCGTCGGCGCGGGTCTGCCGGCCGACCAGGAACATGTTCATCAGCACGACCACGATCGACAGGAACGCGAAGATCTCGAAGACGACCTCGCCGCCGATCGTCGTCAGCAGCTCGGTGGGGCCGCTCATCGCGATGACCGCCGTGTTGCCGCCGATCGTGGCGCGCAGCTGGGCGAGATCTTCCGCGCTGCCGTAGAGACTCTGGCTCTGAGTGGACTGCACCAGCACGAGCAGCGTGGCGCCGAGCAGCCACCACGGCAGTGTGGCCCTTTCCCGGCGCAGCATGAACCGCAGAAGCATCGGCACCCCCGAATGTCGAAATCATCGTACGGCGCAGTTCAGGGCCCGAATGTGCCAAAGCCGGGCCGCGACCCAACCGAAAGCGCGGCAGATGCGAAGTCCTCCCGACACCAGGGGGAGGAAAAAGATGCGCAAGAAACTAGTGGCGGCCACCGGGGTCGCGGCGATCGTCGCGGCACTGGCCGCACTCGGGCCGGGAGCCTCCAACGCTTCCAGCCACCGGGAAGCACCACTCATCGCGAGCGATCCGGCCGCTGACAACACCGACGTGTACGCCTTCGTCAGCCCGGAACGGCCGGGGTACGTCACGATGATCGCCAACTGGATCCCGTTCGAGGAACCGGACGGCGGGCCCAACTTCTATCCGTTCGCGACCGACGCCGCCTACCGCATCAATGTGGACAGTGACGGTGACGCCAAGCCCGACTCGGTGTTCCGGTGGACGTTCAAGAACGTCGACAAGCGCGGCAACTCGACGTTCCTCTACAACAACGGGCCGGTCACCTCGCTCGACGACGAGAATCTGTTGTTCAAGCAGACCTACACGCTCGAGTCGTCGTTCAACGGCGAGCCGTTCAAGACCCGCATCAAGGACGCACCGGTGGCGCCCTCGCGGATCGGAGCGGCCTCGATGCCGGACTATCAGAAACTGCGTGACCAGGCCACCATTCAGCTCGACGGCGGCTGGAAACTGTTCGCCGGCCAGGCCGACGACCCGTTCTTCCTCGACCTGCGCGTCTTCGACCTGCTCTACGGCGGGGATCTGAGCGAGACCGGCACCGACACGCTCGCCGGATACAACGTCAACAGCATCGCCATTCAGGTTCCGTTCAAGGATGTCGCGCTCAAGGGCGACGCCAAGAAGAACCCGGTGGTCGGCATCTGGAGCACCACCGAACGCAGCCGTTCCCGCGTTTCCGACGGACCCTCGCGCGGCGACCGGGTGCAGGTCTCGCGGCTCGGGAACCCGCTGGTCAACGAGGTCGTCGTGCCGGCCGGGCTCAAGGACGCGTTCAACTCGATCTCGCCCGACAAGGACGCCGGAATCCCGGCCGTCGTCAAGCGGGTCACCAATCCGGAACTGCCGATGCTCATCGAGAAGATCTACGGCGTGAAGGCGCCCGCGACCCCGCGGAACGACCTCGTCGAAATCTTCCTGACCGGCATCACGACCAAGGCCGGCGGCCCCATCAAGGCCGACCTGAATTCGCAGCTCAACAACAAGGACGTCAATCCGAACCGGTTCCGGCCCTCGGAGATGCTGCGGCTGAACCTTTCCGTGCCGGTCGCGGCCGATCCGAAGCGGCTCGGCGTGCTCGCCGGTGACCTGCAAGGGTTCCCGAACGGCCGGCGGCTCACCGACGACGCCGTGGACATCGCGGTGCAGGCGGTCGAGGGCGCGGCGCAGAGCGGCAAACTGGTCGACGCGCTCGCGGCCGGCGACAAGGTGGACGCGAACGACAACGCCTTCGGCGCCAATTTCCCGTACGTCGCCCTGCCGAACCAGGGTGCCGTGAACGCGGGACGTGGGAACCGGGCCCCGGCGGCCGATTCCGGATCCTCGCCGGTCGATTCCGGGTCTTCGTCCGCAGTCGATGGCGGATCCTCGTCCGCAGTTGATTCCGGCGCCTCCGACACCGAGGCGGCTCCCGATCTCGCGCCCGCCTCGAATTCGTCGATGCTCAACGGTTCCGCCGTCATCTTCGGCGTCGGCGGACTGGGCGCCCTGCTGGTCATGCTCGCCGTCTGGTGGCTGATGAAACGGCGTCGCCGGGTCAGCACGCCTTACGACAGCGATCCCACCGTCAGGTTCTGAGAAAAGGCGGGCGCATCGGCTCCGATGCGCCCGCCACCTAAAGGGGGATCAGCCATGAAACGAGTCGTGACCATCGTCGTCGCCGCCCTCGCGTTGTTCGCGGCCGGCGCCGTTCTCGGCCTGCGGGAAAAGCCCGCCCCGATGTCGAGTTCGACGCTGCCGGCCCGCCCCGATCGCCTCGCTCAGACGATCGAGCGGGCCCAGCAGCGCCTCCGCGAACTGCCCGGCGACCACCGGACCTGGGCCGAGCTGGGCCTCGCCTACGTCGAGCAGGCCCGGATCACCGCCGACCCCAGCCGCTACCCCCTGGCCGAGACCGCGCTGCGCCGCTCGCTGACGGTCAAGGCCACCGACAACTCCGACGCGCTCACCGGCCTCGGCGCGCTTGCCAACGCGCGTCACGAATTCGCTCAAGCGCGCACGTTCGCGCAACGGGCGCTACGCGCCAACCCCTTCGATGCGTCCGCGTACGGGGTTCTGGCCGATGCCGAGACGCAGCTGGGCCGCGCGACGCAGGCGACCGCGGCGATCCAGCGCATGCTCGATTTGAGGCCGGGCCTGGCCGCGTACGCACGCGGCTCCTACGACCTGGAACAGCGCGGCCGCCTGACCGAAGCCACTCGCTTGATGCAGCAGGCCCTGAACGCCGCGGTCGACCCGGCCGACATCGCGTTCTGCCGCAGCCAGCTCGGCGATCTCGCCTGGTTCCGCGGCGACCTGACCAGCGCCCAGGCCGAATACGACGCGGGACTGGCCGCCGACCCGTCATTCGCCACCTTGCTGCGTGGTCGTGCGCGAATCGCCGCGTCGACCGGCAACCTCGCGCAAGCGGTCACCGACACCGCCACGATCGCCGCGCGCACACCCACCCCCGAGACCCTTTCCGCGTACGGGGAAATGCTCCGCCTGGCCGGACGCGACGCCGAAGCCTTTCGGCAGCTGGACCTGGCCGTCGCCGCCCACCGCTTGTTCGTGGCCAACGGCGGCCGCGACGACCTGACCGCGGCCCAGCTGGCCCTGGCCCAGGGCCGCCCGTCGCAGGCGGTGACCGCGGCCCAGTCCGAGTGGCGCCGGCGCCCGTTCGCCGAGGTCGCGGACGTGCTGGCCCAGGCGTTGCACGCAGCCGGCCGGGACAGCGAGGCCCGCCCGTACGCGGAGAAGGCTCTCGCCGCGAGCCCGCACAACGCGGCGTTCGCCTTCCACTTGGCGCAGACGCAGCTGGCTTTGGGCGACCAGGCCGCGGCTCGCTTGTCCCTGACCAAGGTGCGCGCGCTCAACCCGTACTTCTCACCTTCGGACGGCCCCGTCGCCGCCCGTCTGCTGACCGACTTGGAGGCCCAGCCGTGAGCCGTCCCCGTAAACGACGCCCCGTGGGCGCGGTCGTGCGCACACGACGCTCTGCGGGCGCGGTTGCGCGCGTGCCGCAACCTGCCGGCGCGTTCGTACGTCGTGCGCGTGTGCGGCGGTCTGTTGGCGCGGTTGTGCGTCGTGCGCGCGTGTATCGGCTTGTGGGCGCGGTTGTTGGTCCTGCGCGTGCGCGGCGGTTTGCGGCTGTTGTTGCGCGTTTGCGGCGGCCCAAGGGCGCGGTTGAACGTCTTGCGCGTGTGCAGCGGCCTGTTGACGCGGTTTCGCGTCGTGCGCATGGGCCGCGGCCTGGTGGCGTAGCCGCGCGTGTCTTGAGTGTGCGGCGGCTGGTGGTCACGGCTGTGTTGGCGCTGGTGGGCTTTCTGGCTCTCCCGGCGGTGGCGGCCGCGGCTCACCCGCTCGGCAACTTCTCGGTCAACCGCTACGCCGGCCTGACCGTGCATCCCGACCGGATCGAGGCGCTCGTGGTGGCCGATCTCGCGGAGTTGCCGACTCTGCAGGAATCGGCCCCTTCGTGCGACGAGGCCGCGGACGCGTTGCGCGTTTCGGTCGGCGGCGTACAGCTTCGGTGGAAGGTTCTGAGCGATTCGCTCACCTACGCGCCCGGCGCCGGCGGTTTGCGCACGAGCCGGCTCGAATGCCGGTTGTCCGCGCCGGCCGACATCTCCGGTTCGGCGCGCGTCGAGGTGGCCAACGGTTTCCGCGACGACCGCATCGGTTGGCGCGAGATCGTGGCGGCCGGTTCCGGCGTACGGCTGTCGGACACCTCGCTGCCCTCAGCGAGCGTCAGCAACGAGCTGCGCACCTATCCGTCGGACCCGTTGGCGTCTCCGGCCGATGTGCGTTCGGCGTCGTTCACGGCCGCTCCCGGTGAAGGCAGCGCCGCCGCTCCCGTCGCCGTCGCCGGCTCGGGCCGTTCCGGGTTGCTGGCCGGCGCCGAACGCAGGCTGGAGGACCTGGTCGGCGGCGAGCGTTTCACTCCGCTGGTCGGTTTGCTGGCCGTGCTGTTGTCGTTGGTGCTGGGGGCCGCGCACGCCGCGCTGCCCGGTCACGGCAAGACCGTGATGGCCGCCTACCTGGCCGGAAGCCGGGGCCGTCCCCGCGACGCCGTGCTGGTGGGCGCCACCGTCACGTTCACCCACACCGCCGGGGTGATCGCCCTGGGCCTGTTGCTGACCGCAGCCTCGGGCGTGGCCGGCGAGTCGGTGCTCGGTTACTTGGGCCTGGCCAGCGGCGTGCTGGTCACGGCCGTCGGGGTGGGCGCCCTGATCTCGGCCGTGCGACGCTACCGCGCTTCCCGAGCCGTAGCAGTCCCCGCTCACGCCCACTCCCACCACGACGCCACGCACAGCCACGCGCACTCGCACGACGACGACGCGACACTCGGCCACGCGCAGTCGCACAACGACGCAGCGTCCGGTGATGCGCTCTCGCACGACGAGGTGGCGTCCGGGCATGCGCATTCGCACGACAGCGGATTGCTCGTTCATGCGTATTCGCGCAACGACGCAGCGTCCGGTCATGTGCTTTCGGACGACGAGGTGGCGTCCGGGCATGCGCATTCGCACGACAGCGGATTGCTCGTTCATGCGTATTCGCGCAACGACGCAGCGTCCGGTCATGTGCTTTCGGACGACGAGGTGGCGTCCGGGCATGCGCA
>NZ_JAENHP010000013.1 GCF_016834655.1 Paractinoplanes ovalisporus | reverse complement strand
TTGGGTTGATAGGCCGGAGATGTAAGCCAGGTAACTGGTTCAGTCGACCGGTACTAATAGGCCGAGGGCTTAACCACCCTAAACTTTTGAACGCGTCCACTGTGTGATTCACAGCAAACGAACAACCACCATCACCCGAAACCCGGAAACCGGGGACAGGGGTTAGCGGGCCAGAAGGTTGGCCGGCGGATGGTGCTGGATTGTTCGCTACGCTGAAAGCTGTTTCGGTGGTCATAGCGGAGGGGAAACGCCCGGTCTCATTCCGAACCCGGAAGCTAAGCCCTCCAGCGCCGATGGTACTGCACTCGGGAGGGTGTGGGAGAGTAGGACGCCGCCGGACTCAACGTGAACAGTAGGCCCACCCCGACACGGGGTGGGCCTACTGCCGTTTAAGGGTTATGCGTCGGGGTTCTCGGGGCCTTGGGCACGGTAGAAACCCGCCGTCGGCCGGCGCCTGCCTCAAAACGAACCTTCGTTCCGTGTCGAGGCCGTTGCTTTCCAAAACGAATGCTCATTCCGCGCCGGCGAGGCTGTGGGACGTTATTGCAAACGAACGCTCGTTCCCGCGGTGGAGGGTTGTGGGCGTTCCACAAAACGAATGCTCGTTCCGTGGCGGGGTGCCGCGAGGGGGCGCGATGTGGGCCGGAGCTGCTGCTACTTGGGCAGGGTGAGGCAGACTGTTGTGCCGCCGCCGGGGGTTTCCTCGAGGGTGATCGTGCCGTTGTGGCGGTCGAGGATGCGCAGGCAGGTGGACAGGCCGATCCCGTAGCCCTTCTGGTGCTGCGGGTCGACCTGGGCGAACATCTCGAACACCCGCTGCCGCTGCTCGGGTGGGATGCCGATGCCGTTGTCGGCCACCCGCACCACCCACGTGTCGCGGTGGGCCTCGGCGCTCATGGTGATCTGGCACGGCCGGTCGGGGCGGGCGTACTTCATGGCGTTGTCGATCAGGTTCTGGAACAGCTGCCTCAACAGCACCGGGTCGCCCTGGATGGTGGGCAGGTCGTCGGGGGCGGAGATCTGGGCGCCGCTGCTTTCCGTGGCCGTTCGCAGGTCGGCCAGGACGTCGAGCACCACGTTGGTCAGATGCACCGGCTCGGCCTGGTACGGGGTCTGGCCGGCCCGCGCGTACCGCAGCAACGCGTCCACCAGCTTCTGCATCCGCTCCACCGAACGCATGGCGCCGGTCAGCCACTTGGTCGCCCGGGCGTCCAGCGACTCCGTGTATTCACCGGCCAGCAGATCGAGGAAGCCGTGCGCGGCCGCCATCGGGCGCACCAGGTCGTGGCTGACCGCGCCCGCGAACTGTTCCAGCTCCTCGTTCGACCGGCGCAACTCGACCAGGGCCGCGGTCAGCTTCTCGCCCCGGGCCGCGATCTCGGCGCTGGCCTGCTCGATCTGGCGCCGGTAGGCCCGGTCGGCCGTGACGTCGTTCATCGCGACCACCGCGCCCAGCACCTCGCCGGCGTCGCCCACGAGACGGCTGCCATTGCAGTTCAGTCGGATCGGCGGACGGCCCGGAGCCCGTACGGTCATTTCGAGGTCTTCGACTCTCCCCTCGCGCAGCGCCCGCAGCAGCGGAACCTCGTCGGGCGTGAGGCGGGCCCGGCCCTCGGCGTCGAACAGTCCGTACCGGTCGGGCAGCGCCTCGGGGTCGAGTGACGCGTCGGCGTCCATGCCGTGCCAGTCGCGTGCGGCCCGGTTGAGCACCGTGACGTGCCCCGACGGGTCGGACACGACGATGCCGACGTTGATCGTCTCGAGGACCGTCGTGATGAAGCGTTTGTGGTGCTCGGACTCGATGGCCAGGCGCTCGGTGAGGCGGGCCTGCCGGCGTCGTTCGAACAAGGCCACGAGCACGTCGGCCAGGTCCATCAGGCGGCCGGCCTGCTCCTCGGTGAGTTCCTGCACCTGGTCGTGGAAGACGCACAGGGTTCCCAGCGCGTACCCCTCGGGCGTGATCAGCGGCGCCGACGCGTAGAACCGTACGGTGGCGATCCGGCCGTTGACCCAGGGGTTGTCGCGGTAGAGAGGATGCTCCCGGGCGTCGGGGACGTGCACGAAACGGCCGGCGCGGAACTGGATGGCGCACATCGAGTCGGACCGGGCCGAGTTGCCGCCCTCGAAGCCGTACGTGGTGAGCTGGCACTGCCGGCTTTCGTCGATCAGGTTGAGGGTCGCGGTCGGCACTCCGGCGACCAGAGCGGCCACCCGTACGACGGTGGCCAGTTCCTCGTCGGCGGGGGCGTCCAGAACGCAGTACTCGTGCAGGACGGCGAGCCGACCCTCCTCGTCCAGTTCGAGGGCGGGGTCGATCACGACAGAG
The DNA here is from genome assembly GCF_016834655.1 of Paractinoplanes ovalisporus. Classification (GTDB taxonomy): domain Bacteria; phylum Actinomycetota; class Actinomycetes; order Mycobacteriales; family Micromonosporaceae; genus Actinoplanes; species Actinoplanes ovalisporus. The sequence goes on along the minus strand of NZ_JAENHP010000013.1, from coordinate 293,132 downwards.
GTCACGTCCCCTCATCGGCAGAACGGGTCGATTCCTTAGCCCGAGGCAGAGCGACGCTCAGAAAAGGCACGTGCGCGAGAGGTGGGTGGCGCGTGGGGAATGGGCGGCCCGCGGGGAAAGGGTGGCGCGGGGGGAAAGGGCGGCGCGCGGGGAAAGGGCGGCCCGCGGGGAAAGGGCGACCCGCGGGGAAAGGGTGGCCCGCGCAGAAGGAGGCGCCGACCGAAGACGAAGAAACTGCCGTCAGAAGCCGCCGATGATTTTGATTGCGGCTGGGCCCATGACGACGATGAAGATGACCGGGAAGAGGCAGAACAGAACCGGGAACAGCAGCTTCACGGTCACCTTCTGGGCCTGCTCCTCGGCCCGCTGGCGGCGCCGGATCCGCTGGTCGGCGGCGTGCTCCCGCAGGATGCCGGCCATCGAGATGCCGAGCTCACCGGCCTGCACCAGCGCCGTCGTCAGGGTTTTGAGATCCCGTACGGTGGTGCGTCGGGTCAACGCCCGCAACGCGGCCGTGCGCGACACACCGAGGCGCATCTCCTGGAGCACGCGGTTGATCTCGTCGGGCATGGGTCCGCGCAGCAGTTGCGCCACCTGGGCCATCGCCGCGTCCAGGCCGAGGCCCGACTCGACGCCGATCACCATCGCGTCCAGCACGTCGGGCAGGCTGAGCATGATCTCCTGCTGGCGTTTGGTCCCGGCGTTGTAGACGAGCAGGTCGGGGATGTGCAGCCCGGCCAGCAGTCCGAGGGCCGTCGCGGGCAACGCCCACTTCAGCGCGACCCCCTGGCCGATGACGTAGCCGAACACGGCCAGCACCACCCCGCCGACCATCCGCCCGCGGATCACCCGGTCGAGCGGCCAGTCCTTCGGGTTGCCGGCGTAGTCGAGATGCCGGGAGATGCGGTTGCGGACGGGCGCGGGGGTGACCAGGTTGCCGGCTCGCTGGATGGCCCACACCACCGGCGGTCGCAGCCGTCCGCCGAGCGGCTGCTGGACCGCCCGCGGCGCGTTGCGGCTGCGGTCGAACGAATGCAGGATCCGCAGCATGCGCTGGCGGCGGCTGGGCGGGATGGTGGCCGCCGCCGCCACGAACGCGACCGAGAGCACCGCGGCCAGCGTGGCCACCGCGATCAGAAGCGGGGCGGTCACGGCCGGCACCTCATACCGGAGAACGCGGAAAAGGCAGTCACCGCGAGCGAGGAAAAGGCGGTCACCGCGAGCGAGGAAAGGGCGGTCACCGCGAGCGAGGAAAGGGCGGTCACCGCGAGCGCAGAAAGGGCGGTCACAGCGAGCGCAGAAGAGGCGGTCACGGCCTAGACCTCGATCTTCGTGATCGCGCGCAGCCAGACCGAGCCGATCACCAGCATCAGGACCGCCACCCCGAGCATCACGTTGCCGATGAGCTGGGTGAACAACAGCATGATGTAGTCGCGGCGCAGCATGAACAGCATGAACGAGGTGAAGACCGGAAGGGCGATCAGCACGTACGCCGACATGCGCCCCTCGGCCGACAGCGTGCGCACGTGTCGGCGCAGATAGGCCCGTTCCCGCATGGTCTCGGCCGTGGTCTGCATGACCTCGGCCAGGCTGCCGCCGGTCTCGCGTTGCAGCCGCAGGGCCATCACGAGCCATTCCAGTTCTTTGCTCTCCACCCGCTCGCCGGCCCGGCCCAGCGCATCTTCGAACTCGCCGCTGATCCGGGTCTCGGACAGCGCCCGGCTGAACTCCTCGGCGACCGGCCCCTCGTCGTCGCGGACCGCCGCTTCGACCGACTGCTGCAGGGTGAAACCGGACCGCAGGGCGCTCAGGATGAGCTGCAGCATCGCCGGCAGTTCGTCCGCGAACCGTTTGCGCCGCCGGGCGATCTGGCCGTTGAGCAGCACGGCCGGCAACAGGAAGCCGAGCAGCAGACCGGCCAGCAGGCCGAGCAGCGCCGGCAGCAGCAACATGCCGGCCAGCGCGGCCAGCACCGCGATCAGGAAGCGGACGGCCAGCCATTCGCTCGGGACCAGCCCGGTGTTGGCCGCCTCCAGTTTGGGCCCGGACCGGGCGGCCAGCGCGGCCAGGCCGGGGGAGCCGTCGACCACCGCGCCCGCCATGTGCTGCAGGCGGCGCAACAGCGGCTCGGCCACCTGCCGCTCGCCCACTGTGTACTGCTTGAGCGTGGTGAGGCGGCGCTGCATCGGGGTGCGGCCGAAGAAGCGTTCGATGAGCGCGGCGAACAGCAGGAACGCGGCCGCCGCGGACGGCAGCGCGATGGCCCAGCGTGCCAGGCTCATCGCTTCGGGCCGAACATTCCGGCGGGCATCGTCACTCCGTACATCGCGAGACCGTCGGCGAAGCGGGGCCGGATGCCGGTCGGCTTCAGCTGGGCCAGGTGCGCCGGGGTGTCGGCGCCCATGTCGTACAGGAAAAGGTCCTGGAGGGTGACCGTGTCGCCCTCCATGCCCACCACCTCGGTGATGTGGGTGACCTTGCGGGAGCCGTCCTTGAACCGGGTGATCTGGATGATCAGGTCGACCGCGGAGGCGATCTGGTCGCGGATCGCGCGGCTGGGCAGGTCCATGCCGGCCATCAGCACCATCGTCTCGAGGCGGGACAGTGCATCGCGCGGGGTGTTGGCGTGCAGGGTGGTCAGCGAGCCGTCGTGACCGGTGTTCATGGCCTGCAGCATGTCGAGGGCGGCGCTGTCGCGGACCTCGCCGACCACGATCCGGTCGGGGCGCATCCGCAGCGAGTTGCGCACCAGGTCGCGGGAGCTGACGATGCCGCGCCCCTCGGCGTTGGCCGGGCGGGATTCCAGCCGTACGACGTGGTCCTGGCCCAGGCGCAGCTCGGCGGCGTCCTCGATGGTCACGATGCGCTCGTCGTCGGGCACGAAGCTGGAGAGCACGTTGAGGATCGTGGTCTTGCCGGAGCCGGTGCCGCCGCTGACCACGACGTTGCGGCGGCCGCGCACGCAGGCGTCGAGGAACTCGGCGGCCGAGCGGGTCATGGTCCCGTACGAGACGAGGTCGCCGACGGTCAGCGGTGTGGCCGAGAACTTCCGGATCGTCAGCGAAGCACCGTCCAGGGCGATCGGCGGCACGATCGCGTTGACCCGGCTGCCGTCGGGCAGTCGCGCGTCGACCATCGGGCTGGCCTCGTCGACGCGGCGCCCCACCCGGGCGCAGATCCGGTCGATGATGCGGCGCAGGTGGGCGTCGTCGTCGAACTCGACCTCGGTGCGTTCGATGCGGCCGAACCGCTCGACGAAGATGTGCTTCGGGCCGTTGGCCATCACCTCGGTGACCGACGGGTCGCGCAGCAGCCCCTCGATCGGGCCGTGCCCGAGGACCTCGTCGGTGACCTCCTTGATGATGCGGGCGCGGTCACCGCCGGACAGCGGTGTCTCCTCGCGGGCGATCAGTTCGAACAGGACATCCCGTACGCGGGTGTCCAGCCCTTCGTCGTCGCCGCGGGACGCGTACAGGGTCGGGCCGAGCTCGTCGGCCAGCCGGCGCTGGATCCGCAGGCGGACGTCGTTGACGGGGTCGCTCGCCTGACGTCCGGCGGCCCGGTAGCGCTGGGTCGTCGCGGATGCCCGGCTCGGCGCCTCCTCGGGTTGCTCGGTGTCGTCCTCGGCGCCGGTGCCGCCGCCGGCCGCCTTGTTGCCATAGAGGCCGAGCCGGGCCGAGAGGCTCACCGCGCCACCTTCTTGCGTTTGGCGAAGAAGCCGCGTTTGCGTTCCGGCTCGGTCTCGGTGCCGGCGCAACGGTCGGCGAGCTGCCGGATGGCCCGGCTGACCGGGTGCAGCGGCTCGGTCAGCAGCAGGGGTTCGCCCTGGTTGACCGAGATCGGAACGTCCCGGCTGGAGGGCACCAGCGACGCGAACGGCATGCCGATCGCCTCCTCGACGTCGGCCGTGGTCAGACCGACCTGGGTGTTGGCGCGGTTGAAGACGAGCAGGCTGCGGTCGCGCGGATATTCGAGCATGTCGAACATCTCCACGGTCAGGCGCACGGTCTTGAGGGTCGGCAGGTCGGGCGTCACGATCGGCACGAACCAGTCGGAGACGTCGAGCGCGGCCAGCACCTGATCGGTGACGATGGCCGGGGTGTCGATGACGATGAAGTCGTAGTGCGGGCGGGCCACGTCGAGGACCTCGAGGACCAGTTCCCTTCGTACGTGTTCCCCCTGTGCCGGATTGCCCGGGGCGAGCAGGGCGTCGACGCCGGGCCGGTACGGGGTGACGATGGAACGCAGACCGGGTTCGTCGAGGCGGCCCGCCATCGCGATGCCGCCCGCGATGCTGCGGTCGGGCGGCAGTTTAAGCATGATCGCCACGTCGCCGAACTGCAGGTCGAGGTCGACCAGCAGCACCCGTCGGGCCCCACCGGCCCACAGGGCGACGGCCAGGTTGACCGCGACGAAGCTGCGCCCGCAGCCGCCCTTGCCGGCGAACACGGTGACGATGCGGCCGTGCGGGGCCATCTCGGCGCCGGAGCGCATCGTCGTGCTGAGCGCCTTCGAGATGTCGACCGAGCGGCTGGTGGCCTGACGGATGCCGTCCCAGTCGGCCTCCTCGACCACGTCCCGGACGCCGGCCTGCAGGCACCGGATCACGTCGCGCGGCTCCAGGTTGCGGCGCACGAGCACCACCCCGATGAGCGGGCGTTGCAGGCGCTGGTAGGCGGTGAACATCAGCGCCTCGTCGAGGTCGACCTGCGCCCCCATCAACACCAGCAGCGTCTCGGGATAGCGCGGCAGGTGGGCCTCGAGCTCGGCCATGCTGTGCACGATGGACCCGCCGACCGACTGGAACTCGGGGCCGCGTTCGGCCAGCATGTCGCGGTCCGGTTCCAGATAGACGTACAGACTCATCCGGCGGCCCCGCTCTCGACGACGGTCGGTGCGGCCGTCACCGTCGCGCCGGCGCCCTGCAGGCCCAGGTGCAGGTTGCCGCGGTTGTAGCCGTTGATCAGTTCCTCGGCCTGGCCGGGGGTGACCGCCAGCGTGACCACGTACCGGTCCAGCTTCTCCTCGCTGGTGTTGGTCGGGCTCGGCATCACGGTCGGCATCAGGGCGGCGGCGCCGCTGGGCGAGACGACAATGGGCGCCTGGGTGGGCAGCGCGCTCTCACCGACGCTGATCACGGACGCCCGGGGCAGGACGACCCAGGTCTTCTGCGGGTTGTTCGCGGTCTCGGTGCGGGGCACGGTGACGAACACGGTGACCTTGTCGCCGCGTTTGATGTTGCCGGCCACCTGCGGGGCGATGCTGAGCTCGACGCTGACCGCGAGCATGTCGGCCGGCACCTTGAACGTCGGGGTGGGGCTGGCCGTCGGCCGCGACGCCGCCTCGAACTGGCGGCTCAGCAGCATCTGGTCGGGCAGCAGTTCGGCGTTGAGCTTCTTGCCGTCCATCGCGGAGTCGAGCTTGGTCAGCGCACCCGACGGCACGGTCTCGGCGGGCATCAGCACCTGACGCACGAGGCGTTTGGACCGGATCTGGGCGGCGGTGGTGCCGCTCGGGATGGTGGCGGTGGCGAGCAGCACCCACGTGCCCTTCTTGCCCTCGACCGCGCGGCGGTCGGCGGTGCGCGCGTAAGCCACGACCGCCACCGCGCTCAGGAGCGCCAGCATGGCGGCGAAGCCCAGCATCACGATGCGCCTGCGCATCTCCTACCTCCTCTCCGAGCCAGAGATCCCGTACGTCCGAAGGCCGCGCCGCGTCATGCCGTGCGCCCGATTCATCCCGTACGTCCGATGATCGTGGCGCCGAAGTCGGGACCGGTGCCGAAGTTCGGGCTGTCGACGGGCACCAGCGTCTTGGTGAAATAGCCGAGGATGCACTGGGACAGACCGCAGAGCGCGTTCTGCAGGAGCCCGGGCGCGCTGCCGTTGAGCAGGCTGCCGACGCCGTTGAGCAGGCCGCCGAGCAGGCTCGTGTAGCCGGTGAAGACGAACGGCGCGAACCCGGCGATCCGGTAGGTCGGGGCGATCGACAGCAGGGTCTGCTCGATCTGGTCGAAGATCGGCACCAGCACCGGCTGCTTGCTGGTGAGCTGCTGCTGGAGCCGTCCGGCGCAGGGGATGCCCTGGGTGAGGCCGGAGAGCACGAACGACCGCGGCAGGTCACCGACCTTGAGGCTGATCTCACAGTTGGCGTCGGGCGGGGACAGGTCGTTGTTGGCGAGCCAGACCCATCCCCGGGGAACGGTGAGGTCGACCGGCGAGGTGCACGAGGGCAGCGGCAGACCGAGCACGGCCGCCGGGAGCACGGCCGGGATGGCACTCTCGGTGGTGGCACTGGGGGCCGGCATGCCCAGCACCGAATAGAGACCGAGCTGGCTCAGCAGGGGATCGAGGGGACCGTAGAAGGTCGACCCGTTCTGGGTCATGCGCTTCCAGTCGCACATCGAGAAGCCGAGGGCCAGCACCTTGGTGATGCCCGGCGGTCCCCACGCCACCCGTCCGCAGGCGCCGACCCGGGTGCCGTTGTAGGTCGTGCCCGCCAGGGAGCCGGCGAAGGTGGGCGGCAGCAGGGTGGAACCGTTGGCCAGCTTGGTGCTGGTGCGCACCTCGACATACTTGCCGCCGGTCACGGTGTTGGCCGGGCAGGCGGTGGGACTGCTCCAGGTGCAGCCGGTGGTGAACGAGAAACAGACCTGCGCGTCGGCCGTGCCGCGTTTGGTGTTCTTCGCGGCGTACGTCTGGGCGACGGAGGTCTGGGCGGCGACGGTGCAGGTGGTGGAGTCTCTGATGCAGCGCATGGCGATGGCCCACGACGCGGCGTCGGCGCCGGTCTGCAGCTGGGTGCGCTCGTAGGAGAGCTGGGTGACGTCGATGACGAGGGCGCCCGTCCCGAAGAAGACGCCGGTGCTCAGAAGCACAGCAAGGAGCGCGGCGACAGCGCCGTGCTCCGAGTCTTCTCTTCGATTGACGCGCAGAAGGGCGGACAACACCCGCCGCACGAGGCTCATCCGGTGCATGACATCACCCCGGTCGCGGTGACCGAGCCGAGGTTCCCGCTCGCGCCGAACAGCTGCATGAACGCGAAGACCGGGGTCAGCGGCGTGAACGTCTGCCGGGCGGTGACGGTCGAGTCGGTCAGTCCGGAGCCGCCGGTGCAGACGGTGAGCGTGGGGTACGTGAGAGTGCCGCCGCTGTTCGCCACGGCCGAAACCTTGGTCTGAACAGCGGCGGCAGTTCCGTTCAACGCGCCGACGCGGGCCCCTTCCCGCACGGCGGCAGCCAACTGGGTCTGCTGTTGCAGAGCCCGGCCGAAGTCGATGATCCCGAAGACGAGCAGCAGGATCACCGGCAGCACGATCGCGGTCTCCACCGCGGCCGCACCCCGGTCGCCCCGGGCCGGCCGGCGTACGGCACGCGGCCCGGAGCGTTCAGGAGCACGACTGGCGGAGCACACGGTTCGTGGCCACCGGCCTTTCGGGTCAGGGGGCGACGAGCTTGTTGCCCACAGAGGTGAAGAGGGCGCCGATCTTGTTGCCGAACAGCGTCGCGCCGGTGATCAGGGCGATGGCGATCAGCGTGACCAGCAGGCCGTACTCGACGGCGGTGGCGCCTTCGTCGTCGTTCTTGGTCAGACGGGCCTGGATGTAAGCGGCGACGTAGTGCAGCGGCAGCATTTGGGTTCCCCCCCGTTTTGGTCAGGCGCGGTGTTCCGTGCCTGTGCCATATGTATCGGGACCCAGTGCTGAGAGTTAAGCCGGATGTACGCAGAGTCAGGGTGCAGGAGCGTTGCTGTTGTGCTGGGCCAGAACCGAGCGCAACATGCCCGCCAGCTGGTCGGCCGTGAACGGCTTGGCGATGAAGGGCGCGCCGCGCTTGATGATGCCCCGCCGGATCGCGATCTCCTGCGGCATGCCGGAGACGTAGACGGTCTCCATGCCGGGTCGCACGGCGTGGGCCGACCGGGCCAGCTCGCCGCCCGAGACCCCGGGCAGCCCGAGGTCGGTCAGCAGCACGTCGATCTTGCCCTCATGCACCCGGCACTTGGTGATGGCGCTGACCGCGTCGGTCGCGACCAGAACCTGGAAGCCGCGCAGCTCGAGCATCTGGGACGTCATGTCGCGCAGGTCCTCGTCGTCCTCCACCAGCAGGACGACCGGACCCTGCTGGGGCGCCGAGGTGTTCCACATCGCCTCTCCCCTCAGGCTCGGGCTCGGTAAAGCCCACCAGCCTCAGACGGCTGGGCGCCTCACCTGAAACGCTAGGCGACCGGACCACCCTGCCGGAGGAATTCGGCGGAAAACGGGATAAGTGACTGGCTACGAGCCTTCGGCGCGGCCCAGGCGCCAGTAGCCCATGAAGGCCACCAGCTTGCGGTCGACGCCGCACTCGGCGACCAGGTGGCGGCGTAACTTCTTGATCATCGCGACCTCGCCGGCCAACCAGGCGTAGAACCGGCTGACGTCCACGACCTCCTCGGGGACCTCCCAGAGCACGTCGTGGTCGACGTCCACGTCCTCGAGCTCGACGGCCGGGCCCAGCTGCTCCTCGCCGAAGATCCGGCGGGTCGCCGCCCGTACGGCGGGAATGAGCTTGTCGCCGTGGACACCGCCGTCGCGGGCCAGCCAGGTGATCCGCACGCCCTCGGGCGCCGTCAGCTGCTGCGCGTCCTCGGCCGAGGGCGCCTCGAGCAACGCCTCACCGCGGGCGTCGGCCGGCAGGCGCTCCAGGATCGAGGCGATGGCCGGCACCGCGGTCTCGTCCCCGCCCAGCAGCAGGCACTCGGCGTGCGCGGGCGGGTGGAAGTCGATGCCGCCGTGCAGCCCGTCGAACCGGGCGTTCGGGCCCATCAGGTAGGCCGGGGTGCCCGGACCGGCCTCGGCCGCGAACTTCGACGCGGGGCCCTCGATGCCGTGCAGCACCATGTCGACGTCGACCTCGCGCAGCTCGGGCCGCACGGCGCGGACCGTGTACGTCCGGATCGGGTTGCGCCTCTCCTCGGGCAGCTCACGCCACTCGGTGTACCAGTCCTCGCCGGTCGGCAGGTGGGCCAGGCCCGAGCCGGGCAGCGGCGGGATCAGCTTGATCCGCTGGTCGAAGCCGTTGTCGGCGAAGCAGTCGAGGTCGTCGCCGGTGAAGGTCACGCGCACGAAGTGGGGGCTGAGCCGCCGCACCGCACGCACCTCGGTGGCGAAGAACCGCCACGGCACCGTGCTGGTGGCCGGGTCGACGGTCTGGGTCACGAGAGGCCTCCTGAGCAACTTCCGGAACTTAAGGCATGCCTAACCTAACCCGTCGGTTCCGGAGCTGACCAGTGGGGCTACTTCTCGGCCGGCGCCCCCTCCTTCTCCTCCGGGGTGGCCTCGGCCGCCGCCTTGGCCTGCACGCGGGCTTCGGCCTCGGCCTTCGCGGCCGACGTGTAGACGCGGGGCTTCGGGATCGCCGCCTTGGCCCGGGCCGGCCGGGGCTGCTTGGGCTTGGGCGCAGCCGGTTTCTCGGGCTCCGGGTGCGGCGGAGGCGGCGGGTCGGCCGGCCCCTCGAGCAGGGCGAACCGGTCGACCGGGGGAGCGGCGAGCGCGGCCGGAGCGGGCGCCCGACCCGAACGGGTGCGGGGGATCAGACCGCCGTCGCGCTCGGGCACCCCGATCAGCACGGCCGCGACCCGGCCCGGCGCGACCTGTTCGAGCTCGCCGGCGGCCCGGACGGCGGCGGCCCGGGTGCCGCGGCGATAGTCGGTGACCAGCAGCACGTGGTCGCTGTGGGCGGCCAGGCCGAGCGCGTCGGCCACGCTGAGCACCGCCGGGGAGTCGAGCACCACCACGTCGACCTGGGTCTTCAGCTCGTGCAGCAGGCCGGTCAGCCCGCCCGCCGCGAGCAGGTCGGGGTCGCCCTCACGCTCGGCCCCGGCGGCCAGCACGCGCAGGTTCACGATCGCCCCGGCGGCCAGCGTCTCGGCCAGCGAATGCTCCCCGGCCAGCACGTTGGTCAGCCCGCGGTCGCGGGACAGGTCGAACATCAGGTGCAGCGCCGGGTTGCGGACGTCGGTGTCGATCAGCGCCACCCGGCGGCCGGCCTGGGCCAGCGCGACGGCCAGGTTGGCCGCGACGGTGCTGCGGCCCTCGCCATCGCGGCCGCCCGCGACCAGCACCGTCGACGGGCCCTCGAGACGCGGGTCGAGCCGGGCCCGCAGGAAACGGTAGGACTCGGCGTCGGCCGAATCGGGGGAGCGAAGCAGCACCGGAAGCGGGGCGCCCGGACCGCGCGAGCGGCGGGCGCGGGGGATCGTGGCCAGCACCGGCACGCCGGTCGCGCGCTCGAAGTCGGCGCGTCCCCGGATCCGGTCGCGGCGCCGGGCCAGCACCACTGCCGAGAGCAGGCCGAGCAGCAGGCCCAGGGCCGCGCCGGGGACCAGATAGACCCAGAGCGGCCGGCGCTGCTCCTCGGCCCGGCTTGCCGGCGAGACCAGCGAGGCGGCGATGCCGTATTGCGTGATGCTCGAGTTGCGGTAGCGCACATATTCCGCGGCGACGGCCTGGGCGCGCTGCTGGGCGGTCGTGGCGTTGCGGTCGGTGTAGGTGAAGACGACCGCGACCCCGCCGTCGTCGGCCGGTTCGACGGTCAGGCCGCGGGACAGCTGCTCCTCGCTGATGCCCAGCCCTTTGGCGACCGTCTGCAGCACCGTCGTCGAGCGGGCGATCTCGCGTTCGGTGCCGGGGTTGGCGGCCACCGCCGGGACGTCGGGCTTCAGGCGGGGGCTGGCGACGGCGGTCGCGACCGATCGGTGATCGGGCTTTTCGAGGAGGCTCACGGCAAAGGCCCCGGCCGTGATCACAACGGTCACCAGAAGGATCCACCAGCCGTACCCACGCAGAAGTGGCACAGGTCTGCCGTCCGTCGTCATGCCGGGTCCGCCCTCCCGTCGATGCCGCCTGGCCCCGAGCCTACGGCGGGATCGACGCGAGCCGCTACCGCCGCCGCTGTCGGTTACCGGCGGGTTCTGCCGCAGGATAGGGGCATGCCGATCTTCTACGGCGGGGACTACAACCCCGAGCAGTGGCCGCCGGAGGTGTGGGCCGAGGATGTGCGCCTGATGCGGGAGGCCGGGGTCAACCTGGCCACCGTGGGCGTCTTCTCGTGGGCCCGGATCCAGCCCGACGAGGGGGTGTTCGACTACGCCTGGCTCGACCGGGTCGTCGACATGTTGCACGACGCCGGCATCGCGGTCGACCTGGCCACCGGCACCGCCTCGCCGCCGCCCTGGCTGACCGCGAAGTATCCGGGCGTGCTGACCGAGAACGCCGACGGCGTGGTGCGCTGGCCGGGCAGCCGCCAGCACTACGCCCCGACGTCACCCGACTACCGCCGACTGGCCTCGGCCCTGGTCGAGGCCACGGTGGAGCGGTACAAAGACCATCCGGCGGTGGTGCTCTGGCACATCAACAACGAGCTCGGCTGCCACGTCGCCTACGACTACTCCGACCAGGCGGCCGTCGCCTTCCGGGCGTGGCTGCGGTCGCGGTACGGCGACATCGACACCCTGAACGACGCGTGGGGCACGATGTTCTGGTCGCAGCGCTACACCGGCTTCGACCAGGTGCTGCCGCCCCGGCACGCGCCCTACAGCGTCAACCCGGGCCAGGTGCTCGACTTCCGGCGGTTCAGCTCCGACATGCTGCTCGAGCTGCTGCGCATGGAGAAGCGGATCATCCGGGAGTCGGGCGCGACCCAGCCGCTGACCACGAACATGATGAGCGCCTTCGAACCCACCGACTACTGGTCATGGGCGGACGAGGTCGACGTCATCGCCGACGACACCTACCCCGACCCCCGAGACCCGGTCTCCTACCGCGACGGCGCCTTCGCCCGCGACCTGATGCGCTCGCTCAAGCCGGGCCGGCCGTGGATCCTCATGGAGCAGGCGTCGAACTATGTGAACTGGCGGCCCAACAACGCGGCCAAGAAGCCCGGTCAGATGGCCGCGATGAGCATGCAGGCGGTCGGCCGGGGCGCCGACGGCGTGCTGTTCTTCCAGTGGCGGCAGTCGGCGGCCGGGGCGGAGAAGTACCACTCGGCGATGCTGCCCCACGGCGGCCCGTCGACCCGCACGTTCCGGGAGATCTCGAAGCTGGGCGCCGAGCTGGCGGCGCTGGGCGACCTGCCCGCGCCGGGCGGGGAGGCGCCGGTCGCCATCGTGCTCGACTGGGACAGCTGGTGGGCCCTCGACCAGCCCAACCATCCGGCGCCGCTCGACTACATCGCGCAGGTGCGGGCGTGGCATGCCGCGTTCCTGGCGGCGGGCGTGCAGACCGATTTCGTACGGGCGTCCGGCCCGTTCGACGGATACCGCCTGATCGTCGCGCCCAGCCTGCACCTCGCGCCCGGCTTCGACGCGCTCACCGCATACGTCTCCTCGGGCGGGAGCCTGCTCACCACCGCGTTCACCGACATCGTGGACGAGCACGACCGGTTCCGGCCGGGCGGCTTCACGCAGCGGCTCGGCCCGGTGCTGGGGGCCTCGGTCATGGACTTCGCCGGCGTGCTGCCCGGCGAGGCTCCCGTACACGGGGAGGGTTTCCGCTTCGAAGGCACGGCCGTGGCCGAGGTGCTGCACGTCGAGGGCGCGACGGTGCTGGCCACGTTCGGCGACGGCGCGCCCGCGTTCATCCGCCACACGTACGGCTCGGGCCGCGCCTACCACCTGGCCACGGTGGCCGACGAGCCCGGCGTCGCGGCCCTCACGGCGTACGTCATCGACGCCCTGGGCCTGCCCCCGGTGGTGGCGAACCTGCCCGCCCACGTCGAGGCCTGCGCCCGCGGCCCGGTCGTCACACTGATCAACCACAATCCGACGCCGATCGAGGTCGGCGGCGAGATCCTCGAGCCGTACGGCTACCGGCTCACCGGCCTTGCGGAGTGAAGCAGGCAGTGGTGGAGAAACAGCGGTTTCTGGTGCTGCACGACTACGGCATGGGTGGGCTCTGGTGGTGGGTGCACGCCCGGTCGGCCCGCGAGGTGGTGGAGACGTTCGCCGAGGCCGAGGTGGTCGACGATCCCGAGACGATCGCCCGGTTCGCCGACGACGACGATCTGGACGAGGTGGACGTCGACGACGCGGTGATGCCGCCCGGCCTGGACGACATGCGGGCCCGGCGGGACGAGCAGCGGGGCCGGCCGGGGTTCGGCGCGCTGGCCGACCGCGAGATCGTCCATCTGCGACGGGCGTGGGACGAGGACGATCCGGCGGTCTATCTCATGGAGGTGGGCCGCGACGGGCGGCGGTTGCGGCAGGTGGAGTTGCGCGAGACCGGGCCCGGGGTGCGCGGTGTGCCGGACGACTGGGCCTTCAACCCGCCCGTGGTCGACATCTTCGACCCCGTGCTGGTCGAGCAGCAGATCGACCAGGCCGAGTTCGAGCGGGCGTGGGAATCGGCCGTGCCGGACGACTCAACGGTTGACGGCTCAGCTTTCGACGGTGACCAGGAACTGGAGGACCGGCTGTAGGGCGGGCGGGACCGACGCCTGCGAGACGGTTCCCTTCCAATGGTCGTCGCCGCGTTGCAGGGTCAAATGGTAGGTGAACAGGTCGGCGCCGGCGGCCGGGTGTGCGCTGCCGTGCAACGAGGTGAAGTCGACTGTGGACAGAAGCTGGCGCAGCCGGGCCGACTGCGGCGGGGGCAGGCTGCGGGAGTCGGCCACGGTGTGCAGCGGGCGGCCGGTGAAGCCGCCGGTGCGGTGCAGTTCGGCTCGGACGTGCTCGGACATGACTCTCCTAACCGGAGACCAGACGCAGCGGAGGGTGGGCGGCCGGGCCCTCCAGGGCCTCCGTGGTGGCGGGGTCGGCGGGCAGATAGACGAGCAGGCGGAGGCTGTCGTCGGCCGGGAGTTCCAGGGATTCGTACGCGAGGCGTAGCGGGCCCAGCGACGGATGGTTGACGCGCAGGACGCCGGTGGGGGCCGGGATGCCGGGGACCGTGGCCACGCGGGCGGTGAACTCGTCGCCCGCGGTGACGGCGAGCTCGTCGGCCAGGGCCGCCACATAGGGGTCGGCGCGGAACGGCCCCTCCTTGAGCGTGGCCACCCAGTGGTCGGCCACCGCGGGCCACTCCGGGAACACTTCCCGGGCGCGGTCGCCGGTCAGGACGTACCGCAGGAGGTTGGGCGGATCGGTTCCCTCGCCGGCCAGGCCCAGGGGAGCGGCGAAGGAGTCGAACGACGCCGTGCGGGCCACCAGGTCACCCAGGTGGTTGACGAGCACGGCCATCGTCGGTTCGAGGCGTTCCAGCAGAGCGCGGACCGTGGGGCGGACGACCCGGTTGGGCGTCATCTCGGCCCGGCACGGGAAGCGGGCCTCGGCGCCCTTGGTCAGCCGATAGAGGTGAACACGCTCGTTGCTGGTCAGCCGCAGCACGTCGGCCAGCGCGCCCAGCACCGGCGGCGAGGGGTGACGGTCGCGGCCCTGTTCGAGGCGGGTCACGTATTCGACGCTGACGCCGGCCAGCGCGGCCACCTCGGAGCGGCGCAGCCCGGGGGTGCGGCGGCGCGAGCCCGTGGGCAGGCCGGCCGTGGCGGGGTCGATCGACTCACGGCGGCTGCGCAGGAACAGGCCGAGCTCGTTCCCGCTCACCGGCCGGCCTCGCCTCTGCTCGCGCCGACCTCGGCGGTATTCATCCGTCGACCGTAGCTCCGGCGCGGCGGCTTAGCGTGTCCCCGCTGCTACCCGTCTGAGCCCGGCCTGGTTGCGGAACGGCCGGGACAGCACGGTTGCGGCATGAGCGAAAAACGAGTGATCGTGGTGGGCGGCGGTTACGGCGGCATCACCGTGGCCAAGGCGCTGGACGACGTGGCCCGGGTGACGCTGGTCGAGCCGCGGGCCAATTTTGTGCACAACGTCGCCGCGCTGCGGGCCGTCGTCGACCCGTCCTGGGCCGAGAGGATCTTCATCCCGTACGGGGGAATGCTCGTCCATGGCGACGTGCGGCGTGACCGGGCCGTGGCCGTGCGCGAAGGAACCGTCGAGCTTGCCTCGGGTGACGTGCTGACGGCCGACTATGTGGTGCTCGCGACCGGGTCGTCCTACCCGTTCCCGGCGAAGATCGAGGACGACGGGCCGCAACGGCTGCACGAGCTGCACACCGCCCTGCTCGGGGCCGGGAGTGTGCTGCTGATCGGCGCGGGGCCGGTCGGGATCGAGTTCGCGGGCGAGATCAAGGCGGCCTGGCCGGAGAAGCGGGTGATCGTCGCCGACCGTTCGGCCGAGCTGATGCCGGGCGACTTCCCCGAGGAGTTCCGGGTGCGACTGCGGGAGCAGATCGACGAGATGGGGATCGAGCTGCGGCTGGGGGTGGACGCGGCGGAGATCGAGACCGACCTGTCGTTCCGGTGCTACGGCGCGGAGGTGAACACGGACTACCTCGGCGGTGGGCGGGTCGACGTGGCGCCTCACGGGGGTGGGCGGGTCGACGTGGCGCCTCACGGGGGTGGGCGCGTCGACGTGGCGCCTCACGGGGGTAGGGGTGTCGAGGTGACGCCGGAGCTGCGGGTGCGGGGAAGCGGGACGATGTTCGCCGTCGGTGACATCACGGCGCTGCCCGAGCTGAAGATGGCGCGGCTGGCCGGGATGCACGCCGAGGTGGTGGCGGCCAACATCCGCTCGCTGCTGGCCGGGGGAACGGCCGACCGGACGTACGCGCCTCAGCCCGACGCCATCGTGCTGCCGTTGGGGCCCAAAGGCGGCGTCACGTTCTCGCCCGAGGTGGGCGTGCTCGGCGCCGCCGAGAGCGCCGCCATCAAGGACGGGTTCTACCTGGACATGTACCGGGAACTGCTCGGCGCGAACGGCTGATGTACATCTGATCGACGTGCATCTATGGTGAGCGGATCCGCCGCATTATCGAAGCGCTTCGACGGGCAGGTCGGGCGCATCGCCGATGAGGAGAACCGCTCATGCGAAGGCGTTTCCTGGCGGTCCTGGCCGCCGGGTTGCTGGCCGCTCCGGTCGTCCCCGGAGCGGCCCGCGCCGAACCGTCCTATCCGTTCCGTGACCCCGCCCTGCCCCTGCAGGCGCGCGTCGACGACCTCGTCGGGCGGCTGACGCTCGACGAGAAGGTCGCCATGCTCCACCAGTTCCAGCCGGCCGTCCCGCGGCTGGGCGTCGGCTTCTTCAAGACCGGCACCGAGGCGCTGCACGGCGTCGCCTGGTCGACCGACATCGACAACGGCGGCGCCGTGGTGACCGCCGACGGCACCAGCTTCCCGCAGGCGGTCGGGCTGGCCAGCACCTGGGACCCCGACCTGATCAAGCGGGTCGGCGCGGTGGTGGGCGACGAGGCCCGCGGCTTTTACGCCCGCGACCCGCGTGTGTTCGGGCTCAACCTGTGGGCGCCGGTCGTCAACCTGCTGCGTGATCCCCGGTGGGGGCGCAACGAGGAGGGCTACTCCGAGGACCCCTACCTGACCGGGGCGATCTCCACCGCGTACGGGAAAGGGTTGCAAGGTCCTGATCCGGCGCATCTGAAGACGGCGCCCACCCTGAAGCACTATCTCGCCTACAACAACGAGAAGGGGCGCGACGTCACCTCGTCCAACGTGCCGCCGCGGGTGCTCAACGAATACGACCGGGCCGCCTTCAAGCCGGCGCTGACCGCCGACGCGGCGACCGGCGTGATGGCCTCCTACAACCTCGTCAACGGGCGGCCCACCACAGTGGACCCGGATCACGCCGGGCTGCTGCGCGACTGGTCCGACTACCCGCTGTTCAACGTGAGCGACGCGTGGGCGCCGGCCAACCTGACCGGCTCGCAGGGCTACTTCGCGACCCAGGCCGAGGCGAACGCGGCGCTGCTCAAGGCGGGGCTGGACAGCTTCACCGTCAACGACACCAACGGCGCCCCCACGGTCGCCGCGGTCAAGGAGGCGCTGGCCCGGGGACTGCTCACCGAAGGCGACGTCGACAAGGCGGTCGGGCACGCGCTGAGCATCCGGTTCCGGCTCGGTGAGTTCGATCCGGGCGGGGGCCCGTACGGGGGAATCGACGCCTCGGTCATCAACGCGCCGGCCCACAAGGCCCTGGCCCGGGAGGCCGCGGGTGACGCGATGGTGCTGCTGAAGAACGCGCGCGGGACCCTGCCGCTCAAGCCCGGCGGGACGGTTGCCGTGGTCGGGCCGCTGTCCGACACGCTCTACACCGACTGGTACGGCGGCAAGCTCCCGTACGAGGTGACCGCCGTCGACGGCATCGCGTCACGCTCGACCGTCCGGGCCGGCTCGGGCGCCGACCGCATCGCGCTCAAGCAGGTCGCCACCGGCCGCTACCTGACCGCCAACGGCACCGGCCTCGCCACCGTGACCGGCGCCGCCCCCGACGCCGCCGCGCAGTTCGACGCCGTCGACTGGGGCCAGGACGTGCTGACCCTGCGCAACGTCGCCACCGGCCGCTACCTGGGCTCGTTCGACGGCTCGTTCGGCACCCGTGACGAGCAGCCCGGCGGCTGGTTCGTCCAGCAGCAGTTCAAGATCGAGCCGCAGGCCGACGGCAGCGTGGTGCTGCGCTACGCCGGGTACGAGACGACCGAGAGCTGGTTCGGTCCGAACGTGTACGTGACGGCCGGCCCCGACGGCCGGTTGACGCTCGGGTCGCCGGACGCGGCCGGGGCCACCCGTTTCACGCGGGAGGTGCTGCGCAGCGGTATCGAGGACGCGGTGGCGGCGGCCTCGGCGGCGCAGACCGCGGTCGTGGTCGTCGGCACCCAGCCCATGATCAACGGCCGGGAGGCCCACGACCGGACCGGCCTGAGCCTCGGCGACGCGCAGATCGCCCTGGTCAGGGCCGTGGTCAAGGCCAATCCCCGGACGGTCGTGGTGCTGCAGACGAGCTACCCGGTCACCGGGCTGCCGGAGGACGTGCCGTCGGTCGTGTGGACCACGCACGCCGGGGCCGAGACCGGGAACGCGCTGGCCGACGTGCTCTTCGGCGACCGCGATCCGGCCGGACGGCTCACCCAGACCTGGCCGCGCTCGGTGTCGCAGCTCCCCGCCGACCTGGGCGAGTACGACATCATCTCGTCCCGGCAGACCTACCAGTACTCGCCGGACCGGCCGCTGTACCCGTTCGGCTTCGGCCTGTCCTACACGAGCTTCGCCTACGGCCCCCTGTCGGTCGGCGACGGCCGGGTGCGGGTGACCGTCCGCAACACCGGGAAGCGGGCCGGCTCGGAGACCGTCCAGCTCTACACCCATCAGCGGTCGTCGCGGGACCCGGTCGCGGTCAAGCAGCTCCGCGGCTTCCAGCGGGTGACCCTCGGGCCCGGCCAGGCGAAGACGGTGACGTTGCCGCTCCCGGCCTCGGCTCTGGCCCGGTGGGACCAGACCCGTAGCCGCTGGATCGTCGAGTCGTCCACCTATGACGTGCTGGCCGGTTCGTCGTCGGCCGACATCCGGGCCCGGGGCGTGCTGCGGGTCGCGGGCTCGGTGATTCCGCCCCGCGCCCTGTCGGCGGTGCGGGCCGAGACCTTCGACGCGTACGAGGGTGTCCGCCTGCTGGACGAGACGAAGGCCGCGGGCACGGTCGTCGGCGCGGTCGCGGACGGGCAGTGGGCCGCCTACAAGGACGCCGACCTGCGAGGCGTCACGTCGTTCACGGCCCGGGTCGCCTCGCCGGGACCCGGCACGATCCAGATCCGGTCCGGTTCGCCGACCGGGAGGCTGCTCGGAACCGCGCCGGTGGCGGCCACGGGCGGTGTGTACGAGTACGCCGACGTGCGGGCCGCGCTGACCCGCACCAGCGGCCGCCACGACGTGTATCTGGTGCTGAGCGCCGGGGTCCGGCTGGCCGAGTTCGCGCTGAGGTAGGGCCCGGACGGGCGGGGGTGTCGGGCGACGACTCGTCCGATACCCCCGTTCCGGCCGGGTTTGCCGAGCTCATGCGGCGTACGCTTGCCGGCCTGCGCCCGGCCGTCGCTTAGGATCCCCACGAAGCAGGCGGCACGCGAGGGGAGGGCGGATGGCGACGATCAACGACGTGGCGAAGGCGGCGGGGGTGTCGCCCAGCACGGTGTCGTACGTGCTCAGCGGCCGCCGGCCGATCTCGGCCCAGACGCGGGAGCGGGTGCAGGCGGCCATCGCCGAGCTGGGCTTCCACCCGCACGCGGGGGCCCGGGCGCTGGCCAGCAGCCGGACGAGCGTGCTCGCCCTGGTCGTGCCGCTGCGCGTCGACGTCAACGTGCCCGTGATCATGCAGTTCGCGACCGCCGTGGTGACCGCCTCGCGCACCCACAACCACGACGTGCTGCTGCTCACCAAGGACGAGGGCACGGCCGGCCTCGAACGCGTCGCGCACAGCACCATGGTCGACGCGCTGATCGTGATGGACGTCGAGCGGGACGACGTACGCATCCCGGCCCTGCGCCGGCTCAAGCAGCCGTCGGTGCTGATCGGCCTGCCCGAGGACCCGGCCGGCATCGTCTGCGTCGACCTCGACTTCGAGGCGGCCGCCGCCGAGACCCTGCGGCACCTGGCCTCCCACGGGCACCGCCGGATCGCGCTGGTGGGTCCGTCGCCCGCCGTCTACAAGCGAGGCACCACGTACGCGGAAAGGTTCCTGACCGGTTTCACCGCGACCTCGGAGGAGCTGGGCCTCGAGACGCTCGCGCACCCCTGCGAGCCGGGGCGGGAGGGCGTGCGGGCCTGTCTGGCCGACATCGACGCGCAGCTGCCGGGGGCGACCGCGTTCGTCGTGCACAACGAGGAGGCCCTGCGGCTGGTGCTGGAGGAGCTGCAGGCAAGCGGGCGGCGGGTCCCCGCGGACATCTCGGTCGTGGCCGTCTGCCCGCGGGACGTCGCCCTCAACATGCCGCTGCCGCTGACCTCGGTCGACATCCCCGCTCACGACGTCGGCGGGCTGGCGGTCGAGACGGCGATGAAACTTCTCGACGGGCGTCAGACCGAGCCCGTGAGGTTGCTCCCGCCCACTCTGGTCGAGCGCGAAAGCACTACCCGAGCACCTGGTCGCTGACGTCCGGTCTCCTGAGCGCCCGGTCCCCTGAGCGCCCGGTCTCCTGAACGCCCGGTCTTCGTACCGCCGCGTCTCAGATCGCCTGATTGATGCGGACCATGTTGCCGGCCGGATCGCGGAAGGCGCAGTCGCGCAGCCCGTACGGCTGGTCGGTCGGCTCCTGCACCACGTCGGCGCCGTTCTTCTGCACCTGATCGAACGCCTCGTCGACGTCGGGGCTGCTCAGCACGATGCTGGCGTAGCTGCCCTTGGCCATCAGCTCGGCGATCACGCGCTTCTCGTCGTCGGTGAGGCCAGGGTCGATGGCCGGTGGGTGCAGCACGATCGACGTCTGGGGCTGTCCGGGCGGGCCGACCGTGATCCAGCGCATCTCGCCGTAGCCGACGTCGTTGCGGACCTCGAAGCCCATGGTGTCGCGCCAGAAGCCCAGCGAGGCCTCGGGGTCGTCGGCCGGAAGGAAGGTGTTGTGAATGGTGAGGTTCATGCCCTCAACGCTAGAGCCCGCCGCTGGGGGTTGCTTCTCGATTCCTGACCGGTCGGGTGACCTGCTTGACGACGCATCCCGGCAGCCCCTCGGCCTGCGACTGCTCGGCGGTCAGGCGGCGGTAGGCGCTCGGTGACATGCCGACCAGCTCGGAGAAGCGGGTGCTGAACGTGCCGAGCGACGAGCAGCCGACCGCGAAACACACGTCGGTGACGCTCAGGTCGCCGCGCCGCAGCAGGTTCATCGCGCGCTCGATGCGCCGGGTCATGAGATAGCTGTACGGGGATTCGCCGAACGCCCCGCGGAACTCGCGGCTCAGGTGACCGGCCGACATGTTCACGCCCCGGGCCAGGGCCTCGACATCGAGCGGCTGGGCGTAGTCACGGTCGATGCGATCCCGGACGCGGCGGAGAAGCTTCAGATCCTTCAGGCGTTGCTGGTGCTTGTCCGCCATTCCCGCCACTTTTACCGTATACCACACATAGGGTCTTGCGGCAAGACCCCGGGCCTGCCGGAGAATCGCTGACCGTAGCCACTCTCAGGGGGAAAGTGTGGATTCGTTCAACCTGCCCGGCAACCTCGCCGCCAAGGCCGACCCGGCCCTGATCGCCGAGGACACCAAGCACTTCGCGGCCATCGCCTCGAGCCTGACCGCCACCATCGCCGACCTCACCCAACGGCTGGAGACCGTGCGCAAGGCGCCCGCCGGCAAGGGGCGTCAGGCCGTCGACCGCGACGAGGAGGTGAAGCGGCTGACCGCCCGGTTGCGCTCGCTCCGGCGCTACAGCCTCGACATCTGCCTGGGGCGGATGGTCTCGGGCTCCTCCCCGGTTTACATCGGCCGGTTCGGGCTCACCGACGACGACGGGCGACGCCTGCTCGTGGACTGGCGGTCGCCCGCGGCCGAGCCGTTCTTCGGGGCCACCCACGCCAACCCGATGGGCCTGGCCAGCCGCCGCCGCTACCGGTGGACCGGCGGGCAGGTCACCGACTACTGGGACGAGGTGTTCACGCCGGGCGCGCTCGAGGGGCACGCCGCGCTCGACGACCAGTCCGCGTTCATCGCCAGCCTGGGCAGCAACCGGTCGGCGCGGATGCGGGACGTGCTCGGCACCATCCAGGCCGACCAGGACGCGATCATCCGGGCCGGGTCGGGTGGCGCGCTCGTGGTCGACGGCGGGCCCGGCACCGGCAAGACGGTGGTCGCCCTGCACCGCACCGCGTACCTGCTCTACTCCGATCCGCGTCTCGGTGACCGCCGGGGCGGGGTGCTCTTCGTCGGGCCGCACGAGCCCTATCTGGCGTACGTCTCGGACGTGCTGCCCAGCCTGGGTGAGGAGGACGTGCAGACGTGCACGCTGCGCGACCTGGTGCCTTGGTCCGTGGCTGACACTTCTGCGGCTGCCTCTTCTGGGGCCGGCTCCATTTCGGCTGATTTTCCGGCCGGCTCGGTTTCGGTCGGCTCGGTTTCGGTCGGCTCGGTTTCGGTCGGCTCGTCTTCGGTTGGCTCGTCTTCGGTTGGCGATGCGTTGAAAACTTCCGTCGGGATGGTGCGGGCGATCGAGGCCGCGGTGCGGTTCTATGAGGAGCCGCCGGCCACGGGGATGACGGTCGCGACCGAGGACGACGACATCCGTCTCACCACCGACGACTGGGACGAGGCGTTCGGCGCGCCCGGCCCCGGGACCCCGCACAACGAGGGGCGCAGCCAGGTGTGGGAGGAGCTGATCACGATCCTGCTGGCCAAGTACGAGGGGGAGGAGCCGATCGACCTCGTACGGGGAACTCTCCTGCGCGACCGTGAGCTGGCCTCGGCCTTCAACCGGGCCTGGCCGATCCTCGAACCGTCCGACATCGTCGCCGATCTCTGGTCGGTGCCGGCGTACCTGCGCAAATGCGCGCCCTGGCTCAGCTCCGACGAGATCCGGTCGCTCCAGCGGGCCGACCCCCGCGCCTGGACCGAGGCCGACCTGCCGCTGCTCGACGCGGCGCGGCTGCGGGTCGGGGATCCGCTGGTGTCCCGTGAGGAGCGCCGTCGCGATGCGGCCGAGGCCGCCCAGCGCAAGGGCTATGCCCGGGTCATCGACGACCTGATCGCGTCGCACGAGTACGACGACGGCGAAGGCCTGATGCAGATGTTCATGCAGCAGGACATGCGGGACGTCCTTCTCGACGAGGACGCGTTGCGGAGCTCCGATGTGGACCGGTTGGCCGGGCCGTTCGCGCACATCGTGGTGGACGAGGCCCAGGAACTGACCGACGCCGAGTGGCAGATGCTGTTGGTGCGCTGCCCGTCGCGCAGTTTCACCATCGTGGGCGACCGGGCCCAGGCGCGGCACGGGTTCACCGAGTCGTGGTCGGAGCGGCTCGGGCGAGTGGGGCTGGAGCGCGTCCACCTGGCGTCTTTGACCATCAATTACCGCACGCCGTCGGAAATCATGGCCTCGGCCGAGCCGGTGATCCGGGCCGTGCTGCCGGACGCCAACGTGCCCACGTCCATTCGCGACAGTGGCGTTCAGGTGGCGTACGGGCCGGTCTCCGATCTGCCGTCGATCATCGCCGAGTTCGTCGCGTCCTCGGGGGACGGTGTCGCCTGCGTGATCGGGGATCCGTCGTTCGCATGGCCGTCGCCGCGGGTGCGGTCGCTGACGCCGGTGCTGGCCAAGGGGCTCGAGTTCGACCTGGTGGTGCTGGTCGACCCGGAGCGTTTCGGCTCCGCGGACTCCATCGAGCGGGCCGTGGACCGCTACGTGGCGATGACCCGCGCGACGCAGCGGCTGGTGATCCTCACTTCCTGACCGGCGCGCAGGTGGTGAAGTCGATGCCCTGCGTGGCCGGTTTCGGGCCCTGGCAGTTCTCGGTGGTGATGGTTTTGGGACCGAAGTTGTCGGCACGGGAGTCGGTGACGACCTCGGTGTGGCCGTCGGTGCCGGACGTGTAGGTGACCTGGATCGGGTCGCCCTCGACGGTGGGCCAGGTGACGGTCAGGGTCGCCCGGTGGCCGGCGCTCGCCGCGTCGATGAAGCAGCGTTTCGCGTTGTCCGGTAGCGCTTCGCCCTGGCCGAGTCGGAAGGTGCCGCAGTCTTGGGCGCCCTGGCCGGGGTTCAGAGTGGTGCTGGGCTGGTCGGGACCGCCGCCGGCGAGGGGCCGGGGCCCGAGAGTCGGATCAACGAGCGGCGCCGTCGTGGTCGGGGTCGCCGTGGGGGTGCCTTCGCCTGTGCTGCCTTCGCTTGGAGTGGCGCAGGCGGCGCAGGTCAGCAACGTCATCAGGGGAGCGAGGCCGGTCAGTCGACGCACGGCGGAAGCCTTCCTCGGCGTGGGCGGGCGTTCAGGGGCGTGGATGGGGCGTTCGGGTAGGACGCTCGGGAGCCACGCTGGGTTCCGTCACTGATCGTCAGGGAAAACGCGGTGACGTTGGCCCGCGCTGACGGGGTGGCCCGCGCTGACGGGGTGGGTCGAGGGTGGCTGCCTAGCCTCCTAGGATACCGAAGGAGGTGTGTGGGGGGTGGATGCAGGCTGCGCGGAGGTGGGCAACGACGTGGCGGGCGGACTTGGACGTTGAGCGGCTGCGTCCCGATCGGTGCGCAGGCGGACGCCGGTGCTCGGGTCGGGACGGCGTGCCTGGGTTGTGGCGGGTGCCGGGAGCGTTCCCATGGGTGGGGTCTCAGTCTTGGAAATGTCGTTGACACACCGTTGACATGTGGGCGCGGGCGGGCCTAGCG
Source organism: Paractinoplanes ovalisporus (assembly GCF_016834655.1). GTDB lineage: Bacteria > Actinomycetota > Actinomycetes > Mycobacteriales > Micromonosporaceae > Actinoplanes > Actinoplanes ovalisporus. The sequence goes on along the minus strand of NZ_JAENHP010000013.1, from coordinate 268,961 downwards.
TCTGCGCAAAGTCCCGCGTCGAAGCGCTTCGACACCAGCGATCCCGGTCAGTGAACAAGGGGCTGGGGTCGGCGGATCGTCGAAGCGCTTCGACGGACCCCTCCCGGAGGACGAACAGACATGATTCGATCGCGAGCCGGCCTCTCGGCCGGTGCACTGTTGATGGCCGCCTCGCTCGCTCTCACCGCTTGCGGCGGTTCCGGCGATGGCGACAGCTCGAACGAAGGCGCCGACGCCAAGACCCTGACCCTGTGGCACTACGAGGGGCCGACCAGCGCGATGGGCATCGCCTGGAACAAGGCCATCGAGGAGTTCAAGGCCAGCCACCCGGGTGTCGAGGTGAAGTTCGAGGAGAAGGGCTTCGAGCAGATCCAGCAGAACGCCCAGATGATCCTCAACTCGGACAGCGCCCCGGACATCATGGAATACAACAAGGGCAACGCCACGGCCGGTCTGCTGTCGAAGCAGGGGCTGCTCACCGACCTCACCGAGGAGGCGGGCAAGCGCGGCTGGGACAAGGCCCTCAACTCGAGCCTGCAGACGACCACGAAGTATGACGACGACGGCATCATGGGCTCGGGCAAGACGTACGGGATCCCGAACTACGCCGAGTACGTCGAGGTCTACTACAACAAGGACCTGTTCAAGAAGTACAACCTGCAGGTCCCGACCACGCTCGACGAGTTCACCAAGGTGATGGACACCTTCGTCCAGAACAAGGTGACCCCGCTCGCCGTCGGTGGCGCCGAATACCCGGCCCAGCAGATCCTCTACTCGCTGGCGCTGAGCAAGGCCGACCGCGCCTTCGTGGACGACTACCAGCTCTACAAGAACAAGGTCGACTTCAAGGGCCCGCAGCTCAAGTATGGCGCGGACACCTTCAAGCAGTGGGTCGACAAGGGCTACATCGCCAAGACCTCGGCCGGCATCAAGGCCGAGGACATGGGCGTTTCGTTCACCCAGGGCAAGTTCCCGATCATGATCTCGGGGTCGTGGTGGTACGGCCGGTTCGTCAACGAGATCAAGAACTTCGAGTGGGGCACGTTCCTGTTCCCGGGCAACAAGCTGCACCCGGGCTCGAGCGGCAACCTCTGGGTGGTGCCGGAGAAGAGCAAGGCCAAGGCGCTCGCGTACGACTTCATCGACATCACCATGAAGCCGGAGATCCAGGCGCTGCTCGGCAACAACGGCGGTGTGCCGGTGGCGGCCGACGCGGCCTCGATCACCGACGCCAAGAACAAGGAACTCATCGAGAACTTCAACAAGATCTCGTCCGAGGACGGTCTGGCCTTCTACCCCGACTGGCCGGCCCCGGGCTACTACGACGTGCTGGTCGCCGGCGTGCAGGGCCTGATCAACGGCTCGAAGACCCCGGACCAGGTGCTCGACGAGATCGCCAAGCCGTACGACGAGAACCTCGCCGACCTCGGCAAGTGACCCGAGGCGCGGGTGGACCGCACACAAAAAAGGGCGGTCCACCCGCGTACGGAAGGAAGGCTTTTATGAGGCGCAGAGGCTATTGGCCCTTCCTCATCCCCGGCGTGCTGGCGAGTGTCCTGGTCATCGTCGTGCCGCTGGTGATGACCGTCTACACGAGCTTCACCAAGTGGAACGGCGTCGGCGAGCAGCGCTGGATCGGCTTCGACAACTACACCCGGTTGTTCGACGACACGCTGTTCTGGTCGTCGTTCGGCAACATCGTGCTGCTGATCCTGGCCATGGCCGTGGTGCCGACCCTGCTCGGGCTGTTCCTGGCCGCGGTGCTGTTCGACTATGTGGCCAAGAAGTTCAGCAGCCGCTGGGCGTCGTTCTTCCGGTCCGGGTTCTATCTGCCGCAGATCATCCCGGTGGCGGTCACCGGCATCCTGTGGGGCTGGATCCTGCACCCCGAGTACGGCGCGCTCAACCGGATCCTCGACACGGTCGGGCTGGGCGGCCTGGCCCACAACTGGCTCGGTGAACCGGGTTCGGCGCTGTACAGCGTCATGGGCATCATGATCTGGGTCCAGCTGGGCTATCCGATCGTCATGTTCATGGCCGGTCTGCAGCGGGTCGACCCCGAGCTCTACGAGGCGGCCGACCTCGACGGCGCGACCTGGTGGCAGCGGTTCCGCAAGATCACGGTGTATCTGATCCGGCCCGAGTTCTACGTCGTGCTGGTGACGACCACGATCGCCGCGCTGAAGATCTTCGGTCCGATCTTCGTGCTGACCGGCGGCGGGCCGAGCAACGCCACGCTCGTGCCGTCGTACTTCGCGTACAAGAACTTCTTCGAGAAGGCCCAGGTCGGGTACGGCTCGGCGATCTCCACGGTGCTGACCGTGCTGATCATCCTGCTGTCCATCGTGTTCCTGCGCCTGCAGAACCGCGCGGAGCGTAAAGCATGACTCTCACCGCAAATCGGACGCCCGTCAAGCCGGCCGAGGATGTCAAGGCGGCGAAGCGGTCAAATCCCGTACGCTTCGTCATCCTCGCGGCCCTCCTGGCCCTCCTGCTGATCGTCGTAGCGCCGTTGCTGATCATCGCGATCAACGCGGTGAAGAGCCCGGCTGATTACGCCAGTGGCGGCCCCCTGTCGTTGCCTCCGCATCTCTACTGGGACGGCATCGTCGACTTCTGGAACCGGGTCAACTTCGGCCAGAAACTCTGGAACAGCTTCGTCACGAGCTTCGTGGTGGCGGTCCTCGGTGTGCTGCTCTCGATCCTCAACGCGTACGCGCTGGGCATCGGACGGGTGAGGGGGCGGGTCTGGTTCCTGGTGTTCTTCCTGGTGGCGAACCTGCTGCCGCAGGAGGTGCTGGTCTATCCGCTGTACTTCCTGAGCAAGGAGGCCGGCCTCTACGACAGCCTGATCTCGATCGTCATCATCTTCACGGTCATCCAGGCCGCGTTCGGCACCTACCTGCTGACCTCGGTCTATCAGGAGTTCCCGACCGAACTGCTGGACGCCGCCGACGTCGACGGCGCGGGGAAGCTGCGCACGTTGTGGAGCGTCGTCGTGCCGGTCAGCCGGCCCACGCTCGGCGTGCTGTTCACGTTCTTCTTCATCTGGACCTGGAACGAGTTCTTCCTGCCTCTGGTCTTCCTGGTCAGCAACGACAACCAGACCGTGCCGGTGGCCCTCGGCGTGCTGCAGGGCGACCGGCTGATGGACGCCACCATGACCAGCGCCTCGGGGCTGATCGGCATCCTCCCGGCCCTGATCTTCTTCCTCATCTTCCAGCGCACCCTGACCCGCGGCATCACCGCCGGCGCCATCAAGTAAAGGACGCTCATGAAGTTCACCGACGGGTACTGGCTCAAGCGCAAGGGACTGACCGTCCTGCACCCGGCTCAGCTGCGGGACACGCAGGCCGACGAGAAGACCCTGACCGCGTATGCCACGACCAAGCCGGTACGCAGCCGGTCGGACACGCTGGACACGCCCCTGATCACGATCAAGGTCGAGGCGCCGATGCCCGACGTGATCAAGGTGACGCTCGGGCACTTCCTCGGCGGCGCGGCCAAGGGACCGAACTTCGCCGTCACCACCGAGGACCACGACGTCACGATCGGGGAGAGCACGCTCACCTCGGGGCGTCTCACGGCCTCGTTCCGTACGGGAGAGAAGTGGGGTCTTGATTTTGAGGCGGACGGCAAGCGGCTGACCGGAAGCGGCTGGCGGGGCATGGGAATCGTCGACACCGCCGACGGTGAGCATTTTGTGCACGAGCAGCTCGACCTGGGCGTCGGCGAGGCCGTCTACGGGCTGGGGGAACGGTTCGGCCCGCTCGTGAAGAACGGGCAGAGCGTCGACATCTGGAACGAGGACGGCGGCACCAGCAGCGAACTCGCGTACAAGAACGTGCCGTTCTATCTGACCAACCGCGGCTACGGCGTGCTGGTCGACCACCCGGGCAAGGTGTCGTTCGAGGTGGCCAGCGAAATGGTGTCGCGCACCCAGTTCAGCGTGGCCGGGCAGACGCTTTCCTATTTCATTGTGTACGGGCCCACGCCGGCCGACGTGCTGCGCAAGTACACCGCGTTGACCGGCCGGCCCGCGCTGCCCCCGGCCTGGTCGTTCGGGCTGTGGCTGACGACGTCGTTCACCACCCCGTACGACGAGGAAACGGTCACGTCGTTCGTGGACGGGATGGCCGAGCGGGATCTGCCGTTGAGCGTGTTCCATTTCGACACGTTCTGGATGCGTGAGTTCCACTGGTGCGACTTCGAATGGGACCCGGCCATTTTCCCGGACCCGCCGGGCATGCTGAAGCGGCTGCACGACCGGGGCCTGCGGACGTGCCTCTGGATCAACCCGTACATCGCGCAGCGGTCCGCGATGTTCGCCGAGGGACTCGCCAACGGCTATCTCGTCCGCAAGGCCGACGGCGACGTCTGGCAATGGGACAAGTGGCAGGCCGGAATGGCGCTGGTCGACTTCACCAACCCGGATGCGCGCGAATGGTATGCGGCGAAGCTGGCGGCCCTGGTCGAAATGGGGGTCGACGCCTTCAAGTCGGACTTCGGCGAGCGGGTTCCGACCGACGTGGTCTGGCACGACGGGTCGGACCCGGAGCGGATGCACAACTACTACACGCAGATCTACAACCAGGTGGTCTTCGACGTCCTGCGTTCGGCGAAGGGCGAGGGCGAGGCGGTGCTGTTCGCGCGGTCGGCCACCGTGGGCGGGCAGCAGTTCCCGGTGCACTGGGGCGGGGACAATTCGGCCACGTACGAATCCATGGCCGAGAGCCTGCGCGGCGGCCTGTCGCTGATGAGCTCGGGCTTCGGGTTCTGGAGCCACGACATCGGCGGGTTCGAGGGCCGTCCCGACCCGGCCGTGTTCAAGCGGTGGATCGCGTTCGGGCTGCTGTCGTCGCACAGCCGGCTGCACGGCAACCACTCGTACCGGGTGCCGTGGCTGTTCGACGACGAGTCGGTCGAGGTGCTGCGGGCGTTCACCCACCTCAAGTACAGCCTGATGCCGTACCTCTGGAACGCCGCCCGCGAAGCGCACGAGCAGGGCCTGCCCGTGATGCGCCCGATGATCCTGGGCTTCCCGGACGACCCGGCGGTGACCCATCTCGACCGGCAGTACCTGCTCGGCGGCGACCTGCTGGTGGCGCCGGTGTTCAGCGAGGACGGCGAGGTCAGCTACTACGTGCCGGCCGGGCGCTGGACACGGTTCACCGACGGGTCGGTGGTCGAAGGGCCGGGCTGGGTGCACGAGACGCACGGCTTCGACAGTGTGCCGCTGCTGGTGCGGCCGGGTGCGGTGATCCCGGTCGGGGCGCGGACCGATCGGCCCGACTACTCCTACGCGGACGGCGTGACGTTGCGGCTTTTCTCGCCGGCTCTCCTTGGTGAGTCGACGACCGTACGAGTGGGGGAATCGGTCTTCACGGTGACGCGTGACGGTACGGCGGTCCGTGTCGATCGGGACGGTCCCGCCCTGCCGTGGCGGGTGGAGGTCGTCGATGGTCCGTCCGCGGACATCCCCTTCGATACGGCGTCCTGGGTTCTGGGGTAGCTCGCTTTGTGGGTGGGGTCGCATCGTTTGGGCGGCCCCACCACGCCTGACCTCGCATAGGATCTCCAGATGACCCCGGAACTGGACCTGTTCGTTCCCGGTGTCGTCTATCTCGACATCATCTTCACCGGCCTGGAAGGCCTGCCCGAGCCGGGCACCGAGGTGTGGGCGTCGGGCATGGGCTCCTGCCCCGGCGGCATCGCCAACCTGGCTGTCGCCGCCGCGCGTCTCGGCCTGCACACCGGGCTCGGCACGGCGCTGAGCACCGACGCGTACGGGGATTTCTGCGCCCACATCCTCTGCGAGCAGGAGAACATCAACCTGGACGCGTCCCGCCGCATCGACGGGCACTCGCCGGTCACGGTTTCCCTCGCGTACGACCGGGACCGCAGCATGATCACCCACGGTCACCCGCTGCCGGTCGGCGCCGACGGCCTGGTCGGCGAGCTCCCGACCTGCCGGGCGGCGTCGGTCTCGCTGACCAAGGACCGGCTCGGCTGGGTGCGCCGGGCCAAGGAAGCGGGCACGATGGTGTTCGCCGACGTGGGCTGGGACGCCAGCGCCGAATGGCCGCCCGAGGTGCTCGACATGCTCGAGGACTGCCACGCCTTCCTGCCCAACTCGGTCGAAGCCATGCAGTACACCCGCGCCTCCACCCCCGCCGAGGCGCTGCGCCGGCTGTCCGGCTTGGCTCCCGTTGTGGTGGTGACCTGCGGCGGCGACGGTGTGCTGGCCCACGACGCGCGCACCGGCGAGACCGTGCACGTGCCGGCCGTGCCGGTGCCCGCCCTCGACCCGACCGGGGCCGGTGACGTGTTCACGGCCGGGTTCATCCTGGGCAGCCTGCGCGAATGGCCGCTGGCGCAGAGCCTGGCCTTCGCCAACCTGATCGCCGGCCTGTCGGTGCAGCACTTCGGCGGGTCGTTGTCGGCGCCCGGCTGGGGCGACATCGCGGACTGGTGGCGGCAGGCGGCGACCCTGCCCGACCTGGCCGCCCGTTACGCGTTCCTCGACGACGTGATTCCCCGCGGCGAGCAGCGCACGGTGCGCCGGGCCGGGGCCACCATCGCCCGTCTTTCGGATGCCCATGTCTCCTAAGAAGCTGGTCATCCTGGGCGGCGGCGGATTCCGGGTGCCGCTGGTCTACGGCGCCCTGGTCGGTTCGTTCATCGACGAGGTCGTGCTGCACGACGTCGACACGTCCCGGTTGTCGGCGATCGGGCGGGTGTTGCGCGGTTTCGAAGGCGGTCCCCGGGTTTCGGCGACCACCGACCTGACCGAGGCGCTGACCGGGGCGACGTTCGTGTTCAGCGCGATCCGGGTGCACGGGCTCGAGGGGCGCGTGATCGACGAGCGGGTGGCCCTGGGCGAGGGATTGCTGGGCCAGGAGACGGTGGGGGCGGGCGGGATCGCGTACGGGTTGCGGACCGTGCCGGTGGCCCAGGCGATCGCGCGGCGCATCAGTCTGGTGGCGCCCGACGCGTGGGTCATCAACTTCACGAATCCGGCCGGCCTGGTGACCGAGGCGATGTCCCGCTTCCTGGGCGACCGGGTGATCGGCATTTGCGACTCGCCGGTGGCGCTGGTGCGGCGGGTTTTGCGGGCGCTCGGGCGGTCGTCGGCCTTTTCTTATGGCGCTGCTGGGTTTTCGGGGGGCTCTTCTGCGAGTTCTTCTGACGGCGGTGCTGGGGCTTCTGCGAGCTCCTCTGGCGGCGGTGTCGGGTCTTCTGCGGGTGCCGGGCCCTCGACAGTCTCGGTTGAGTACGCCGGGTTGAACCACTTGGGCTGGCTCACCGCCGTACGGGAAGGGGAGCGTGACCTGATCCCGCAGCTGTTGGCCGACGAGGCCCGGGTCGAGTCGTTCGAGGAGGGCCAGCTCTTCGGCGCGGCCCGGCTGAAGGCCCTCGGGGCGGTGCCGAACGAATACCTGCACTATTACTACGACCACGCGGCGGTGGTGCAGTCGTTGCTGGCGGCCGAGGAGACACGTGGCGAGTTCCTGCTACGCCAGCAGCGCGAGATCTACACCCGCCTGACCACCTCCGGCGCCGACGCGCGGTCAGCGTGGGACGCCGCACGCCGCGACCGAGACGCCACCTACATGGCCCAGGAGGGCTTGGGTGAACGCGACGCCGAGTCCGTCGAGGGCGGCGGTTACGAGGGCGTGGCGCTGGCTTTGATGACGGCGATCGCCACCGACACACCAACGCCGCTGATCCTGAACGTCCGCAACCGCAGCACCCTATCCGCCCTGGACGTTGATGCCGTGGTGGAGGTGCCCTGCCTGGTAGATGGTTCAGGCGCGCGGCCGCTGCCATCGAGCGGCTTGTACGCGCCCGGAGTCCCGCTGGTGCAGAGAATCAAGGCCACCGACCGGGCCGTCCTGGAGGCAGCCACACACGGTTCCCGAGCCGTAGCCGTGCGGGCCATGGCTTCCCACCCCCTGATCGACTCAGTCCCCATCGCGCGGCGGTTGATCGCCGAATATCAGGGGCGGCTCCCAGAATTGGCATACTTGAGCTGACACGAGGCCCCCTTTCTTGTCAGACCGCGGCGCTAGTGTCGGTTCACTCCCTGGGCGGGCGGGGGAGGTGGTGGCTGCTCCTCTTTCGAGGCGGTGTTTTGTATTGCATCTCGAATGCCCGGATTCGCGGCTTGATGCACGAGTTGAGCGCTTCCGCCACCTGATCCCTCCCCCCGAAGCGATCAGGTAAATGGGGGAATGGGGCCGTCGCGGGCACAATTTCGAGACACGATTCGGGGTGGGCGGCCGGGTCGTTCGCCGCAGCACCCCCTCGGCGTCCAGATGGTTGGTGGGCTCGTTCAGCAGCAACACATCCGGCTCGTCACAGCCTACGGACTGCGCACGAACTGGCATCCCGATTTCTTGCCACCGAGACCGAATACTTCGGGGCGCATATAGGAGCCGCAGTCGACGCTCTCCACCGCCTTTGAATCGGACGGCCTGCTTTACCGCTACGGCAACCGTGCCACACGCGCGGCGTAGTGCAGTCCAGTTCGTCACTGACATGCGGAGTTCGCGCGTGGCTTCCGCGGCCGCCGCCTTCAAGTGTGCGTTTGCCGAGCATCGTCCACGGCTCGAACGGCCGAGGACATCGGAGAAGGCTCTGCCATCGGTTGTCGGGGTTGGATGGAGGGCTGTCCCGCATCGGGTAGTCGAGGTTGACCGGGGCTGGTCCAATTTCGGGTCGTCCAGGTTGACGGAGGGCTGGCCCTGTTCTCGGCCGGCCGAAGTCGACGACGGACAGTCGCGCGCGGCGGTTCTCCCTGCTCGGGTTGCATGTGCGGGCCTTGCTTCTTCCGGGCGTGATGCTTTTGCCGGCCTGGTCCCCTCAGGCCGAGACGCTTGCGCTGCTAGATGCTGTGAGGCGGCGGCGTGGCCGGAAGTTTGCAACGGCGCGCTTATGGATCGCGGGGCGTCACGGTGGTCACGGTTATAACGCAGCCGCGCGGCGTGGCGCTGGGCGAGCCCCCAGGCGCGGTGTCTCGCATGCTCGCGGCGAAACTCTTCACCCTCTGGGGAATAGTTGCGGCGCTTTGTGCGGTCGCGCATTCCGGCAAGTTCCGCCCGGCTGAACAATTGAAGCTGTCGCATGCTCAATTATCTCGCACCAAGCTACCGCCACATCAGCATTCGATCGTGCCAAAATGGCGAAACGCAAAAATGAAAGAGGGCGCAGAGAGGCAACGAGAATTTCGCGTTACAGGCCGCCGCCACAATACCGCTCAGCGAAAGTGGCGGCACCCACCCGGACCACGCCGCGCCCGCCGCCTGGTGAGCCGCGCGACCACCGGCTCGCGGTGAGTGGCGGCACCCCGCAGTGACCACGACGGCGGGCGCCTGGTGGGCTGCGAAACCATCGGCTCGCGGTGGGTGGCGGCACCGAGGGTGACCATGACGGCGGGCGCCTGGTGGGCCGCCCAACCATCGGCTCGCGGTGGGTGGCGGCACCGAGGGTGACCACGACGGCGGGCGCCTGGTGGGCCGCGCAACCATCGGCTCGCGGTGAGTGGCGGCGCCCAGGGTGACCACGACGCCCGGCGCCTGGCTAGCTGCGTGACCACCGTCCAGCCCGAGTGGCCGCACTCGCCGCGACAAACACAGAAGGTCGGGGCCGCTGGGCGAGCGCCGTCGTGGCTGCGCTGGGTGCGGCCGCTTGCGGTGGGTGGGTGGTTGGCGGCTTGCCAGGCGCCGGGCGTCGTGGTCATTGTGGGTGCGGCCGCTCGCGGTGGGTGGGTGGTTGGGCGCTTGCCAGGCGCCGGGCGTCGTGGTCACCGTGGCTGCCGCCGCTCACGGCGAGCCGATGGTCGCGCGGCCTGCTGGGCGCCGGCCGCCGTGGTCCACCGTGGGCGGGGTGGCGCTCTCCTGGCCTCCGCCTGCTGCCTGGGCGCTCAGCTCTGGGCTGCGGCTTCGGCCTTTCGCTTTCGGAAAGCGGCCGCCCGCGCCCGGTTCTGGCATGTCAGGCAGCAGAAACGGCGCTTCCCGGCGGGTGACGTGTCTACATAGACGTCTGCGCACTGGATGTCGGCGCACACGCCGAGGCGGCCGGGATGGTGGGCCAAGTGGTGGCGCAACGCCAACGCGGCCGCGGCCCTGGGGGCCTGGGCCGGGTCGTCCACCGTCCAGGATTCGGTCAGGTCGGGGGCGAGCTCGGGGCGTACGAGAGTGGCCCGCAGCAAGTCAGTCACCAGCGCTGCCCTGGTGGTGGCGTCATCGGCCGCGAATATCGGGTGCAAGTCGTCGGCCAGGGACCTCTGTTCGGCGCCGGGGTGGGGGGTGCGGCCGTCCATGCGGCAGGGCACGGTTCCCCACTCGTTGACCAAGGTCACCACCTCGGCGATGTCCATCTCTGTCAGCCGCATCCTGTCACCGTAACGCAATGGGGGCTGTTTTCGCGTTGCGGTGGGCGGGGATCATCCGTAACGTCATGACTGTCTTTATTGCGTGACGGAGGGATGTGTTGGTGATGCGTGCGAAGGCCGACGCACGTGACTGGCTCGGGCTTGCGGTCCTGGCTCTGCCCTGTCTGCTGGTGTCGCTCGACGCCGAAGTTCTCAACATGGCCGCACCCCAGCTGGCCGGCGACCTCCGCCCCACCGCGGTGCAGCTTCTCTGGATCATGGACAGTTACGTGTTCGTGGTGGCGGGGGCTCTGATCGCCATGGGGGTGCTCGGGGACCGGATCGGGCGGCGCCGGCTGCTGCTCTGGGGCGCCGCTGCCTTTGCGTTCTCGTCGTTGCTCGCGGCCACCGCCCGTACGCCGGAACTGCTCATCGCCGCCCGTGTGCTGATGGGGCTGGCGGGTGCGTCGCTGATGCCGTCGACGCTGGCGCTGATCCGGGCCATGTTCGCCGACGCGCGTCAGCGGGGGATCGCGCTCGGCGTCTGGGCCGCCTCGTTCTCTCTGGGTGGGCTGGCCGCGCCGCTCATCGGCGGGGTGCTGCTCGAGCACTTCTGGTGGGGCTCGGTCTTCCTGCTCGCGGTGCCGGCGACCCTGCTGCTCATCGTGCTCGGGCCGGTGCTGCTGCCGGAGGCCCGCGACGGCGACGCCAAGGGATTCGACCTCGGGGGTGCGGTCATGAGCCTGGCCGGGGTGCTGATTTTCGTGTACGGGATCAAGCGCCTCGCCGCCGAGGGTGCGGTGGCCATGCCGTTCCTGGCGATCGTGGCCGGCGGCGTGCTGGGCGCGCTGTTCCTGCGGCGGCAGCGTCGCATCGCGCGCCCGCTGCTCGACCTGGGCATGTTCCGGGACGCCCGGGTGCGGGTCGCGCTGTCGGCCAACGCGCTCTCGTTCTTCGTGCTCTACGGCACCCAGCTCGCCATCGTCCAGTACCTGCAGATCGTGCTCGGTCTGTCGCCCCTGCGCGCGGGGCTGTGGGCGCTGCCCTCGGTGGTCGCGTTCCTGACCGCGTCGCTGCTCGGGCCGGTGCTGGTGCGCTGGTTCCCGGCCGGGCGGGTGGTTGCCGTGGGCGCGGTCGTGCTGGCCGCCGGGCATGCGGTGATGGCCTTGACCCCGTACGGCGGTGGGCTTGCCGCCCTGGTCACCGGCATGGTGGTCGGGGGTCTGGGGCTGGCGCCGGTCTACACGCTCACCACCGATCTTGTCGTTTCCTCCGTACGGCCGGAGCGCGCCGGAATGGCCGCGGCGGTGACCGAGACCGGGGCCGAGCTGGGCGGCGCCGTGGGGATCGCGGTGCTCGGTTCGGTGGTCGTCGCCGCGTACCGCACCGGGATGTCCGGAGTGCCGGGCCTGCCCGCGGACGGCACGCTGATGGACGCGGCCGCCGCCGGCGCGGGTGTGGCCGAGCGCGCCTCCCATGCGTACGGGAATGCCTTTGCCCTGGTCTCTCTCGTCGCCGCGGCTCTGGTGGCGGTGGCGGCGGTGCTGGCCTGGCGAGTGTTGCGGCCCACTGTGGTGGCGGTCGATGAAGCCGCGCCCGAACCGTCCGATATGGTCCCGTGCGCGACCGGTGCCGCGCGCCGGTGACGTTCATCCCTTACGTTCCCGGCGCCCATCCCGCTAAGCTACATCTCCTATCTGTGAAATAGCCTATCGGCGATGCGGGCGCGGCAAAAGCAGCGCGGGCGCGGCGAGAGGCAAAAGCAGCGCGGGCGCGGCGAGAGGCAAAGGCGACGCGGGCGCGATGACGGGCAAAGGCAACGCGGGCGCATTGAGGGCAAGGACGGCGTGAGCGCGATGGCAAGCAAGGGCGGCGTGGACGCGATGACGGGCAGAGGCGGGGGAGGTGCGATGACGGGAACCAGGGCAACGACGCGGGTGGCGGGCCTCCCGCTCGACCGCGACGACATCTGGAGCCGCCTGGTCAAACCGGGCGACCGGCTGCCGTCGGCGGTGCTGCTCGAGGCCGACCTCGGGCCGATCCACCTCGACCGGCTACGGCTGACCGGGCCGATCGTGCTGGTCTTCTTCCCGTACGCGTCGTCCGAACCCGCCAACGCGGCGCTCGGTGACTACGAACGCCACCTCTACCCGGTGCTGCTCGGGACCGACGCCCATCTGGTCGCGGTGAGCCCGCAACGGCCCGACCGGCTGGCCGAGGTCAAGCGGCGGCACGACCTGAGCTACTTCGTCGGGGCCGACCCCCGCCACCAGCTCATCGACGCGTTCAACCTGGGGTTCCAGGCGCCCGGGGCCGAGGTGCTGCTGGGCGCGGGCCGGTCGGTCCTGCCGTTCCCGGCGGTCGTGGTGGCCGACCGGGCAGGCGTGGTGCGTCACGCCGACGTCCGCCCCGACGGCGCGGCTTATCCCGGCCCCGAGCAGGTGCTGGCCGCGGTCGAGGCGCTGCGCTAGCGGCTGCGGCGAGGCCGATCTCCGGATCGCGCCCGTCCACTGAAGTGAACGGAAGGTGCATCGGAGGTTAATAGCCGGGTATAGCTAGTCGCGATGAGAGATCAGGAACGGGCCCTCGAAGCGCGCGTGGCGGCGGCCGCCGCCGGTGCGGTTGTGCTGCTCGTGCCGTTCGCGGTGATCGCTGCCCTGATCGTCGGGAACGTCGACTGGCTGCACGACCTCGACCACGATGTCAGCGTGCCGGTGCACGACTTCTCGCTCGCGCACCCGGGCTGGGCGAGCTTCATGTGGTGGTGGTGCCTGGTCTTCGACCCGTGGACCTGGCGGGCGGCGGCCCTCGCGCTGGTCATCTGGCTGGTGCGGCGCGGGGCCCGTCCCTCGGCCTGGTGGGTGGGTGTCACCACGGTCGCCGGTGGGCTGCTCGGCATGTTGCTGAAACTGGTCTTCGAACGGGACCGCCCCTCGTTCCTCGACCCGGTGGCGACCGCGGTCGGCTATTCGTTCCCGTCCGGGCACGCGCTGAACAACGCGCTCGGCGCCGCCGTCGTGGTGATGGTGCTCTGGCCCGTGGTGCGTCACCGGCGCCTGCTGCTGGCCGCCGGCATCGCCGTCCCGGCCCTGACCGGGCTGTTCCGGATCGGGCTGGGCGTGCACTGGCTCAGCGACGTCGTCGGCGGCTGGCTGTTCGGACTGGCGGTCGTCGCCGCGACGACGGCGGCCTTCGCGGTCAAGACGAAACGGCGGGCGAGGACAAAGGCAACCGTCGACGTGTAGCGCGGCGTCCGCGGTCAGGGCGCGACAAGAACAGGGACAAAGACTAAGACAACCATCGAGGTATAGCGCGCGCCACGATCGGGTACCAGGGCCGCCATGCCCCCCGTCATCGCGCAAGTGGCCAAGCGGCTTCTGCTGCCCGTGGCCGCACTCTTCGCCGTGATGGTCGGCCTCGGTCTGCTGGTGACGCGCGTGGCCGAGAAGGCCTGGCCGTTCACGATCGAGGACGACATCAACCGTGGCCTCGAGGCCCACCGCACCGCACCCCTGAACGTGATCAGCGAGATCACCAGCCTGATCGGCAGCACCCCGGTCATCATCGCCGTCACCGGGGTGGTCGCCGCGATCCTGCGCTGGAAGCTGGGCCGCTGGCGCGAACCGCTCTATCTGTGCGCCGCGGTCAGCGCCCAGGCCCTGGTCTTCCTGTTCACCACGCTGGTGATCGACCGTGAACGTCCGGCCGTGCACCGCATGGACGACTCGCCACCCACGTCCAGCTTCCCGTCCGGGCACACCTCGGCCGCGGTCGCCCTCTACGTGGGCATGGCCTTCCTGTTCTTCACACTGCTGTACCGCACCTGGGCCCGGAGCCTGATCTGGCTGCTCGTCCTGGTGCCGGTCCTGGTGGCGCTGGCCCGCCTCTACCGCGGCATGCACCACCCGTCCGACGTGCTGGCGTCGTTCCTCAACGGCTGCACGTGCGTGGCCATCATGGCCCGCCAGATCCTGAACCGGGCCGTCGACTGGACAGTGCCGGCCCGGTTCCGAACCGCTCGGTTAAAGGCTTCCTGACACCAGCGCCTCGAGGGTGGCCTTGGCACCCCGGGAGTGCAGGGACGACAGGACGGAGGTGTACGCCGAGACGAAGCGCTCGCTCTCGGCCAGGTCACCGAAGAGGTCGCGGTCCTGGATGAACGCCAGCGGCTCCTCGCGCTGGCGCCGGGCCGCCGCGTTGAGCTTGTCGCGCAGCCGGTCGACGATCTCGATCGGCTCGCCCTCCTCGTCGACGCCCTCGTCGTAGCGGGCCCAGGAGGCGACGACCGCCGTGGCGAGGATGATGTCGCCGCCCGAGTCGAGGTTGTGACGGATCACCGGGAGCAGCCACTTCGGGATGCGGTCGGAGCTCTCCGCGCACAGCCGGGCCACGGTGTCCTTGACCTGGGCGTTGGAGAACCGGTCGATCAGCTGGTGCTGGTATTCCCGCAGGTTGATGCCGGGGACCGGCTCCAGCGTCGGCTCGGCCTCCTTCTCCATGTACGCCAGCAGGAACTTCGCGAACGCCGGGTCACGGGCCACGTCGTGCACGAGGCGGTAGCCCGACAGGTAACCGAAGTAGCACAGCGCCTGGTGCGACGCGTTCAGAAGGCGCAACTTCATCAGCTCGTACGGCTCCACGTCCGGAACCACCTGCACGCCCGAGTCTTCCCACGGCGGGCGGCCGTTGCCGAAGCTGTCCTCCAGGGCCCACTGGGTGAACGGCTCGCACACCACCGGCCAGCCGTCGTCGACTCCGAAGTGCTTGCGCACGTCGTCCCGGTCGTCGTCGGTGGTCACCGGCGTGATCCGGTCGACCATGCTGTTCGGGAAGAGCACATTCCCTTCCACGTACGCCGCGAGGTCGCTGTCCCGCAGCGCCGCGAACGCGACGAAGCTGCGCCGGGCGGCGTCACCGTTGCCCTGGATGTTGTCGCAGCTCATGATCGTGAACGGCGGGAGCCCGCGCTCGCGGCGGCGCTCGATGGCCGCCGTGATCAGGCCGAACGTCGTCCTGGGGGAGCGCGGCTGGGCCAGGTCGTGCTGCACGTCGGGGTTCTCGGCCATGAACTCGCCGGTCACCGCGTTGAAGTTGTAACCGCCCTCGGTGACGGTCAGCGACACGATCCGGATCTCGGGCGACGCCATCTTCTCGATCACCGCGTCGGGGTCGTCCGGCGCGAACAGATATTCCTTGATCGAGCCGATCACCCGGGCGTCGAGCGTGCCGTCGGGCGACTTGACCACCAGCGTGTAGAGCCCGTCCTGCGCGTCGAGCACCTGCTGCATACGCCGGTCGGCCGGCATCACCCCCACACCGCAGATCGCCCAGTCGAGGGCCTTGCCCTCGTTCATCAGGCGGTCCAGGTACATCGCCTGGTGCGCGCGGTGGAAACCGCCCACCCCGAAGTGGACGATGCCGGTGGTCAACGCCTCCCGATCGTACGAGGGGACGGCGAGGTCTCCGGACAGTTGGCTGAGGTTCTCAGCGTTGAGGGGCAGCATGGTGGCTCTTCCTCCCGGCAGTGGATCGGGGATACCCAAAAGCATCCCATTGGATGGTCCAGGTCACGGGCGACCGGCTTGGGGAATCTTCTGATGGCAACGGCCGTGCGAAACCACCCCGCAGGGTGTGAGCGCGCGGAACACGCCGTAAATTGATGCCCGGTTCAGCGCTCGCCATGCCCGTTTCCCACAACCGGCCTCCGCGCGACACCGCCAAAATTCCCTCCCGTACGCCCCCACGCCCGCCCGCCCGACCGAACGCGCGAGCCCGATCGTGCGTCCGCCCGGGTGCGCGAGTCTGGTCGCGCGCTTGCTCGGACGCGCCCGCCCGATCGCGCCCGCCTGTTCAAGGTGCGCGAGTCTGATCGCGCGCTTGGCTGTTCGTGCGCGCGTGAGTGGTTTACGTGTTCGTCTGATGGGTGCGCGCGAGCCTGATCGAGCTTCCGGCTGTTCGTGAGCGCGTGAGTGGCTGCGTGCCCGGCGGTTCGTGTGCGTGGGCGGTTGCGCGTTCGTCCGTTCGGAGTGCGCGAGTGTGATCGCGCGGTTGGCTGTTCGTGCGTGCGTGAGTGGCTGCGTGCCCGGCGGTTCGTGTGCGTGGGCGGTTGCGCGTTCGTCCGTTGGGGCTGCGCGAGTGTGATCGCACGGTTGGCCGTGCGTGCGTGAGTGGCTGCGTGCCCGGCGGTTCGTGTGCGTGGGCGGTTGCGCGTTCGTCCGTTCGGGCTGCGCGAGTCTGATCGCGCGGTTGGCTGTTCGTGTGCGCGTGAGCGGTTTGCGTGTTCGTCCGTTTGGGTGCGCGAGCCTGATCGAGCTTCCGGCGTTCGCGTGTGTGTGAGCGGCTGCGCGTTTGCTGTTCGTGTTCGCGCGAGCGGCTGCGCGTTTTGCTGTTCGCGTGAGTGGCTGCGCGTTCGTCTGTTCGGGGTGCGCGAGTTTGATTGCGCGCCTGCTCGAATGTGCGCGAAAAGACCGAGCTGCTGTCCGCGACGGCCGGCCGTACCGGGCAGCGCGGGACGGCCGCAACCGCGAGGATGGGGGCATGAGAGCGCTCCTCACCTCGTCCGGGATCAGGAACCGCAGCATTCACGACGCGCTGGTCGACCTGCTGGGCAAACCGGTGGCCGAGTCCCGCGCGCTGATCGTTCCGACCGCCCTCCACCCGTTCCCCGGCGGCGCCGAGATGGCGTGGCGGACGGTCACCGGCCAGGGGTCGGCACCGCTGGCCGGACTGGGCTGGAAATCGCTGGGCCTGCTGGAACTGACCGCGCTGCCGCATATCGCCGAGGCGGCCTGGGTGCCGGCCGTCCGCGAGGCCGACGCCCTGCTGTTCTGCGGCGGCGACCCGTTGTTCCTCTCGGCCTGGATGCGTCGCTCCGGGCTGACCGCGCTGCTGCCGTCGCTGCGGCCCGAGGCCGTCTATGTCGGAGTCAGCGCCGGAAGCATCGCCGCCACCACCACGTTCGTCGAGACCTTCGACGACCCGCCAAGCGCCGACGACGAGCCGCTGAAGTCGGAACCGGCCGTCTTCACCACCCCCGACGGCGACCTCTCCCGGCTTCTGGTCACCGGCCGGGGTGCGGGCCTGGTCGGCTTCGGGGTGATCCCGCACTTCGAGCACGAGCACCACCTCGACGCGTCACCGGCCAATGCCGCGATCTGGGCCTCCCACATCCCCGCCCCCACCTACGCGATCGACGACGAGACCGCCATCAAGGTCGTCGACGACACCGTCGAGATCGTCTCGGAGGGCCGGTGGAAACTGTTCACACAGCCGTGACGCGGGAGCTGCTGGCGGCCGGGTGGACCCACGCCGGCGCCGGGGACTGGGCGGTCGCGCTGCGGTCACCCGACGGGTGCCGGGCCGCGCGGATCAGCCCGTTCGACCCGGTCGGCCCCTACACGGCTGCGCTTTACCGCGAGGCCGCCCACACCCGGCAGGTGCCGCGCCTGTTCGAGCACCGGCGCCTCGACGGCGGGGGCGACCTGCAGATCCTGGAATGGCTCGACCCGGTGCCCGAGCCGGAGGCGGCCGCGTTCCTCCGGTCCATCGCCGCCGGGGAACCCGAGGTGGCCGAACTGGCGGGCATCGTCCGGCGGGTACACGAGCGTGCACGACGCGAATTGCCCTGGTGCGGCCCGCTCGACACCAACCCGGCCAACGTGATGCGCGGCGACGACGGGCGGCTCGTCATGATCGACCCCTACTACGCCGACGGTCCGGCGCTCTATGCGACGGCCGCACGCGAACCCGAGGTCGTGGCGGCGCGGATCCCAGAGAACGAACGGCGCTACATGACCGAGATCCCGCTCGCCAGTTCGGGCCCGTGGAAACCGGCCGAGCGGGAGGCCATGCGGGCCGGGCTGGCGGCGGCCGACCGGCGCCCCTTCGACGACCAGCTGATCACCGATCCGGCCGAGCCGGGGGTGGAGGCGGCCGACCGGCGGCCCTTCTACGACCAGCTGATCACTGGTCCGGCCGGGCCGTGGGTGGAGGCGGCCGACCGGCGGCCCTTCTACGACCAGCTGATCACTGGTCCGGCCGGGCCGTGGGTGGAGGCGGCCGACCGGCGGCCCTTCTACGACCAGCTGATCACCGATCCGGCTGAGCCGTGGGTGGAGGCGGCCGACCGGCGGCCTTTCTACGCTCGGCACGCCGGCTTCTACGACCAGCTGATCACCGACCCGGCCGGGCCGTGGGTCGAGGCGGTTGACCGCGAACTCGGCGGCCCGGCTGCCGTACTCGACGCGGGCTGCGGAACGGGCCGGCACGCGGCCGGGTTGATCGCCCGGGGACATCGGGTCGACCTGGTGGACGCGTCGGCCGACCTGCTCGCCATCGCGGCCGCCCGGTGCCCTGGTTCGCGGGCGACGCGGGCCGACCTGCGGCATCTGAAGACCGAGCCGGTGTACGACGCGGTCACCTGCCGGGGCGTTCTCAACGACCTGATCACCGACGACGAACGCCGGGCCGCGCTGCGGTCGCTGACCGGGAGCCTGCGTGCGGGCGGGTTCCTGCTGCTCGACGTGCGCGAACGGGAGGGGTCGCGGCGCCGCGCCGACGGTTCGGCAAAGGTGCGGCGGGCCGGTCCGCTCACGTTCACCAGCCGTACGACCTGGGACAGCGGCCTGCTGCGGGTGGCCGAGACCTACGACCTGGACGGGCAGACCACGCATCACGAGTTCACGATGCGCCCCTGGACGGAGGAGGAGCTGCGCGCCGGCCTGAGCGGGTGCGGCCTCGACGCCGTACGGGTGGAACCGGGCATCGGACGCCGCACCCCCGACCGCCTGTACGTGGTGGCGGGGCCGCGCTCATGAGAGGGGCCAGGTGACGCTTGTCGGGAGGGCGGGTGGTGCGCGCGCGGACGGCCGGGTGGCGCCTGTGAAGAGGGCCAGGGGTGGTGCTCGTGGGAGGGGCCGGGAGAGGGCTGGGTGGCGCGTGCAATGCCCGGTGCCGTGCGTGGGGAGGGCGGGTGGCGTGCGCGTGGACGGCCAGGTGGTCCCCGTAAGGACGGCCAGGTGACGCTTATCAGGAGGGGTCGGTGGCGCTGTGAAGGCTGTGGTCTTTGACCTGCTTTACACGCTTGTGCACCCGGGGAGGTATCCCGGCGGCACCGGCCGGGCTGGGTGGCTGAGCGGGATTCTCGGGATCGACGCGGAGGTTGTTCGGCGGCGGGGGGCCGAGTTCGAGCCGTGGCTGGAGTCGGGCCGGGCCGACCGCACCGAACTGGAGTGGATCCGCGACCTTGCCGGCGAGCTCGGGGTGACCGTGACCGGGGACGACCTGACCCGCATCGACGCCGGCTGGGGCCTGACCCGGCGCGAGGCTCTGCTCGACCCACCGCCGGCGACGATCGCCACCCTGCGCGCGCAGGCCCACAGCTCGGTCACCGCCCTTCCGGACGTCAACCCCCTGGTCGTGCCGTGATTCGCGCCGTCGTGACGGATCTGGACGGGACGATCGTGCTGGCCGGTGACGTGGTCACGCCGGCCACGGTGGCGGCGGCGGGACGGCTGCGCGAGCTGGGCATCCCGCTTGTCGCGGCCACGGCCCGGTCGCCCGCCGGGGTGGGACGGCTCGGCGGGTTCGGGCGGGGGTTCGCGCTGGCGGTCGGCAACGGCGGCTCGCGGGGCTGGGATCCGGCGACCGGGCGGACTCTGTGGGAGGAGTTCATCGAGCCGGACGAGCTGCAGGACCTGGCCGGGTTCGTCGGTTCGATGCCGGGTGCGGGCATGTCGGCGTTTGTCGTCGACGGCCGGGTGATGACTCCGGAGCACGTCGTGCTGCGCGGCGGCCTGCCGTCCGAGCCGTGGCGTGAGATGGGCCTGGGTGATTTGTGGAGGAAGCCCGCTTACGCCGTCGACATCCGGCATCCCACGTTGAGCTCGGACGAGCTCGTGGCGGGGCTGACCGCGGCTGGCTTGAGCCGGCGGGTCACGATCTCCTACTCGGCCGACCACCTCGTCGACATCGGGCCGCTCGGTGTGGACAAGGGAACGGGCGTACGGCGGGCTCTGGATCTGCTCGGCCTCTCGCCGGCCGAGGCCGTCGCGTTCGGGGACATGCCGAACGACCTGCCCATGTTCGCCGCGTGCGGACGCTCGGTGGCGATGGGGAACGCCCACACGACCGTACGCGCGGCGGCCACCCGGGTCACGGGGAGCGCGGCCGAGGACGGTTTCGCGCGGGCGTTGACGGGAGTGGGCGGTCTGCTCGGGTAGCCATAGGGCGGCGGGCGTTGACGGGAGTGGGTGGTCTGCTCGGGTAGCTACAGAGCGGCGGGCGTTGACGGGAGTGGGTGGTCTGCTCGGGTAGCTACAGAGCGGCGTGCGTGGCCGGGGGTGGGTGGTCTGCTCGGGTAGCTACAGGGCGGCGGGCGTCGCGCACTTTAACGGGAGTGGGCGGTCTGCTCGCGTAGCCACAGGGCGGCGGCGTCGCGAACCTCGGTGGACGGGTCGTCCAGGAGGTGGCGGATCTGGTCCTCCAGGTGGCGGGAGTCCTTCTTCCAGAACAGCAGCGACAGGATCGCCATGCGGCGTACGGCCGGGTCGGGGTCGTTGCGGGCGGTCGCGGCCAGGGCGGGCAGCACGTGGCGGCCGAGGTTGCGCTCGCCCAGCACTCCGGCGGCGTGACGGCGGATCAGCGGGTGCGGGGACGACAGGGCCTCGATCGCGGTAGCCGCCTCGTCCGGTGTGATGGCGCAGCTGCCGCGGCCGGGGCGCAGACAGTCGTCCAGGGCGGGGGAGTAGCCGGGCCAGCGGGTGAGAACGTCGGCCAGCGGGGTGTAGTCGAGCGGCGCGAACCGGACCGCGGAGTTGCGGAACGACGTGTACGGCGCGGCCACCGCCCCGGCCACGACGTCGGTGGGCAGTGCGGACCGGCGGTCAAGCACCACGTCGAGCCGGCCCAGCCGGGAGAGCGCGACCGCGGTCCAGGCCAGGTCGGGGCCCTTCGCCTTGCGCAGAGCTGTGGTCAGCGCCGCTACGACCTCATCGCCGGGCTCGCCGATGTCGGCCAGCAGCCGGGCCGCCTGCCACGCCCGGTCGCGCACGGTCAACAGCGGGATCAGCGCCGGCCAGGCGTCTCGGCCCAGGGCGCGGAGCGCGTCCTCGATGTCCTCCGACATGAGCGGACCGTCGAAGCGACCCAGCCGACCGACCAGCTCGGCCGCCCGGTCGGCGGGCGGGAGACCCTGGAGCCGGGCGAGTTCCGCGGTCCGCTCGTCGAGCTCGGGGAACAGCCGCCGCACGTCGGACGCGGGCAGCACACGCCGGATCAGCTCGGCGTGGTGTTCGTCGTCGAGCAGGACCACGACGAAGTTCCGGTCGACCACGCCACGGGTGCGCAGCGTCTTGCGGGCCGCTTTGCACGCCCGTACGAGGGTTCCCAGGTATTTCCGGAACGTCGCGTGCCAGCGCGCGGTCGTCCCGGAGCACGCGGCCGTGGTCAGGTTCTTCTCCCACTGGCGGCCCACCTCGTCGGGCAGCCACTCGTCGTCGTCGAACGTCCAGTCGGCCGGGCTCCAGCCCTCCGGGTCGCCGGTGACGGCCAGCGACGGCAGCGTGATCACGCCGTCCTGCTCCCGGTAGAGATGGTGCAGCGCCGCCGCGCCCAAGTGCTCGCCCGAGGCGGCCGACACCACCGCGGCCACGATGCCGTCGTGCACGACCCGTTCCATCTCCGCCCAGTCCACCCCGCCATCCTGCCCGACAACCACCCGCGACCGGGTTGCCCGACGCGGTAGGGGATGGGCGCTGTCCGATGACCGGCTGTGATCGGGTTGTCCGTCGGCGGTGCGTGGACGGGGGATGGGGCGTGCGTGCGGCCGGCCGTGATGGGGTTGTTCGATGGCCGCTCGGGGATGGGGCGTGCGGCCGGCTGTGATGGGGTTGTTCGACGGCTGCGCGGGGATGGGGCGTGCCGCCGGCTGTGATGGGGTTGTTCGACGGCTGCGCGGGGATGGGGCGTGCGGCCGGCTGTGATGGGGTTGTTCGACGGCTGCGCGGGGATGCAGGTGCGGCCGACTGTGATCGGGCTGGTCAGTGGCGGCGTGGAGTGCATCGGTGGCTTGTTGTGATGGGGTTGTTCGGTGCCGGCGTGTGGGCGGCTCGCCGTGATCGGGATGTTCGAGCGGCGCGCGAGGGCTGGGGATGGGGATGTGCGGGCGACCGGTCGGGATGGGGTTGTCTGGCGGCGGCGTGCGGACGGGGGATGCGGGCGCTGTTCCGGTGGGTGGCCGTAATCGGGTTGTTCGATGAGGGTGGGCGGACGAGCATGGGGGCGTGCGGACGCCGATGCAGGGTGGGCTGCCGCCGGTCGGGGCGGTGGCCGGGCCCGTGGTGCGGATCGCCTGTGACGAGTCCGGGTTCTCCGGCACCAATCTGCTCGACCCGGCCGATCCTGTGATCACGCACGCGAGCGTCGACCTGAGCGAGGCCGAGTCCGACGAGCTGATCGGGGCTCTGCGGTCGCGGTTCCGGTTCTCGCCCCACGAACTCAAGTCGGGCCGGCTGCTGCGGGCGGGCGTGGCGGCCGGCTGGTTTCAGCAGGCGCTGCGCGGCCGGGCCCTGGTGCAAGTTGTCGACAAGGAGTTCTTCCTGGTCACACGGATCGCCGATCTGCTGCTGGCCGAACCCTCGTACGCGACCGGGACGCGCCTCACCCTCGACCGGCGTGCGGATGCCGTCGCGCTGCTTCCCGCCGTACGGGAAAAGGGTCTGCTTCCGCTCTTTGTCGAGTTGGCGCGCACCAAACATCGCCGGGCGACGCGGGCCGATGTGGACCGGTTCGCCGAGCTTTCCGGGATTGCGCGCGAGCGGGTGGAGGCCCTGCCGGTCAGTCGCGAAAACCTCGAACCGCTGCTGCCGGCGCTGGCCGAGACGGTGTTGAGCTGGAGCGAGGGCGGCCGGCGGGTGCTGGTGACGCACGACGAGCAGAGCGCCCTGACCGCCGACCGGCTCACCCGGCTGCAGCTGGCCCTGGCCGGTGACGACGGCGTGTCGCCGCTGGCGGGGCTGGTCATGGCCGACTCCCGCGACGACCCGCGCGTCCAGGTGGCCGACCTGCTGGCCGGCGTGGCCCGGCGCGGCACCCTCGACCCGGCCCTGCTGGCCCCCTACCCGCTGGTCAGCGGCGTTTGAAACGCGGCTCCGAGATGGGTGCCCGGCCTGGTCAGTGGTGATGGAAACGCGGTTCAGGTGCGCTCGCGGCGTGACGGGAATCGTGAGGGGACGGCCCGGTCGAAACCGTGTGGGAGCGGCCGGGTTGGGACCGGGTGGGAATCGTGAGGGAGCGGTCGGATGGAAACCGTGACGGAACGGCCGTGAGGAAACGGTGAGTGGGGGGCCGTCTGGGAACGGTCGGGTATGAACCGTGAGAGGGCGGCCGAGCGGAAGCCGTGACAGGGCGGCTGGACCGACACCGAAGAGCGCGATCCCCCCGTACGGGGAAATCGCGCTCTTGGTCTCCGAGAGGATCAGACGGCGACAGGCGCCTGATCGGGAACCGGAGCGGCTGACCCGCCGGACAGGTGCCGAAGGTAGGCCGGCAGGGTCAGGAACTCGGGACAGGTGCGCTCGGTCAGCAGCACCGTGAGCAGGGTGCGGGCCTGGCCGAAGAGCCGGGCCGCCTCCTCGTCGAGGGCGCCGGTCTCACTGAGCACGTCGACCTCCTCACGCAGCATCCGGGTGACCAGGGCGGCGCTCACCGGAACGCCGTAGTCGGTCGGGGTGGCGGCGTGGATCCACTGCCACAGCTGGGCCCGGCAGATCTCGGCGGTGGCCGCGTCCTCCATCAGACCGCCCAGCGCCACCGCGCCCCGGCCGCCCAGCCACGCCGCGATGTAACGCAGGGCGACACTGACGTTGTTGCGCAGCGCGACCTCGGTGATCTGGACGCCGAGCACCTTCACGTCGAGCAGTTCGGCCGCCGTCACCCGCACGTCCTCGCGCTTGCGGACGATCTGGTGCGGCTCCTCGCCGAGCCACTGGTCGAACACCTCGCGGCACGTCTCGACCAGGCCCGGGTGCGCGACCCACGAACCGTCGAAGCCGTCGCCGACCTCGCGCCGCTTGTCCTGCCGCACCTGGTTGAGGGCGCGCTTGGCGGCCACCGGGTCCTTCGACGGGACGACCGCGGCCATGCCACCGATGGCGTGTGCGTTACGGCGGTGGCAGGTGCGCACCAGCAGCTCGGTGTAGGCCCGCATGAACGGCGTGGTCATCGTGATCTGGGACCGCTCGGGCAGCACCATGTCCGGCCGGTTCTTGATCATGCTGAACAGGTAGTCCCAGCGGCCCGCG
This sequence comes from Paractinoplanes ovalisporus, assembly GCF_016834655.1. Classification (GTDB taxonomy): domain Bacteria; phylum Actinomycetota; class Actinomycetes; order Mycobacteriales; family Micromonosporaceae; genus Actinoplanes; species Actinoplanes ovalisporus. The sequence goes on along the minus strand of NZ_JAENHP010000013.1, from coordinate 244,286 downwards.
TTCAGGCCGGCCGAGTGTTCCCGCAGCTCGTACAGGATCTCGTCCATCTCGAACGCGGCGGTGATCGTCTCGATCAGGACCGTGGCCCGGATCGTGCCGCGCGGGATGCCGAGTGCCTCCTGGGCGAAGACGAACACGTCGTTCCACAGCCGGGCCTCGAGATGCGACTCGAGCTTGGGCAGGTAGAAGTACGGGCCGCTGCCGCGGTCGAGCTGCCGCTGCGCGCAGTGGAACATGTAGAGCCCGAAGTCGAACAGCGCCGCTGACACCGCCCGGCCGCCGATGCGCAGGTGGCATTCCGGCAGGTGCCAGCCGCGGGGCCGCACCATGATGGTCGGGGTCCAGCCGTTGACCCGGTACTCCTTGCCCGACGCGTCGGTGAAGTCGAGCGTGCCGTCCAGCGCGTCGCGCAGGTTGGCCTGGCCGAGCACGACGTTCTCCCAGGTGGGCGATGTGGCGTCCTCGAAGTCGGCCATCCACACCTTGGCGCCCGAGTTGAGCGCGTTGACGGTCATCTTGCGCTCGGGCGGCCCGGTGATCTCGACGCGCCGGTCGAGCAGGTCGGGCGCCGGCGCGGCGACGGTCCAGTTTCCGTCCCGCACCGACCGGGTCGAGGGCAGAAAGTCCAATTCGTTGGTACGGGTCGTACGGCGGCGACGGCGACGTTCGAGGAGCTGGACGCGGCGGGCGCCGAACTCCCGGTCGAGCGCGACGACGAACTCGATCGCCGCCGGGGTCAGGATGTCGGCGTAGCGACCCGACGTCGTACCGGTGATGGTGATCTCTTCGGCACCCATCAGAACTGCTCCGTCTCGGTCGAGCCCTTCAGGGCGGTGGTCGAGCTGTCGGGGTTCAGCGCGGTGGAGACGGCGTCGAAGTAGCCCGTCCCGACCTCGGCCTGGTGCTTGGTGGCGGTGTAGCCGTCGAGCTCGGCCGCGAACTCGGCCTCCTGCAGCTTCACGTACGCGGTCATGCCGGTCTCGGCGTAGCCGCGGGCCAGCTCGTACATCGAGTGGTTGAGCGCGTGGAAGCCGGCCAGCGTGACGAACTGGAACTTGTAGCCCATCGCGCCGAGCTCCTTCTGGAACCGCGCGATGTCGGCGTCGTCCAGGTTCTTCTTCCAGTTGAACGAGGGCGAGCAGTTGTAGGCCAGCATCTTGCCGGGGTGCTCCTTGTGCACGGCCTCGGCGAACGACTTGGCGAACTCCAGGTCGGGCTTGCCGGTCTCGACCCACAGCAGGTCGGCGTAGTCGGCGTAGGCGACCCCGCGGGCGATGGCGGCGTCGGGGCCGCTGCGCACCCGGAAAAAGCCTTCCGCCGTACGCTCCCCGGTGATGAACGGCTGGTCACGCTCATCGACGTCGGTGGTCAGCAGGTCCGCCGCCAGGGCATCGGTCCGCGCGATGACCAGCGACGGCACGCCCAGCACGTCGGCCGCCAGCCGTGCCGCGTTCAGGGTGCGGATGTGCTGGCCGGTCGGGATGAGCACCTTGCCACCCAGGTGGCCGCACTTCTTCTCGCTGGCCAGCTGGTCCTCCCAGTGCACCCCGGCCGCGCCCGCCGCGATCATGGCCTTCATCAGCTCGAACGCGTTGAGCGGGCCACCGAAGCCGGCCTCGGCGTCGGCCACGATCGGCGCGAACCAGTCGCGGTCGTGCTTGCCACTCGCGGTGTCGATCTGGTCGGCCCGCATCAGCGCGTTGTTGATGCGGCGCACCACCGCCGGAACCGAGTTGGCCGGGTAGAGGGACTGATCGGGGTAGGTGGCGCCGGCCAGGTTGGCGTCGGCCGCGACCTGCCAGCCGCTCAGGTAGATGGCCTTGAGGCCGGCCCGGACCATCTGCGTGGCCTGGCCGCCGGTCAGCGCGCCCAGCGCGTTGATGTAGTCCTCGCTGTGCAGCAGCTCCCAGAGCCGCTGGGCGCCGCGCTCGGCCAGCGTGTGCCGCTCCTGGACGCTGCCGCGCAGCTTGACCACGTCGTGCGCCGTGTAGCTGCGCTTGATGCCCAGCCACCGGGGATCGCCGGCCCACGCCCGAGTGAGGTCCGCCGCGGTACCGCCCCGAACTTCGGTCAGCTGATCAGTCATCGCTTTATCCCTTCCGTGCCCTGTCGCTTGTGTCCCTGGATCCCGCTGTCGCTCGTCCCATGCGTTCGTCCGGCGGTCGTTCCGGCGTCGCGCGTTCCGCCGCCTGTGTTCGCCGCCGTGTGTTTCGCCGGGAAGAACTCGACTATCGCTGGCCCCACAACCCCCTCTGAAGCCATTTGTGAGCAGAAGAAACGCGAAATTTCTGCTAGCGTCAAAACGCGTGACCGCTTCTGACAATGTTGACCTCGTGACCCTCGGCCAGCGGCTGCGTCACCAGCGCAAATCGAAGAACATGACGCTCGAGCAGCTCAGCCAGGCGGTGGGAAGAGCGCCGTCCCAGCTGTCGCTGATCGAGAACGGCAAGCGGGAACCCAAGCTCTCGGTGCTGCAGGCCATCGCGGCCGCCCTGGGGGTGCCGCTGCAGGACCTGCTGCGGCCCGAGGCGCCGTCGCGGCGGGCCGGGCTCGAGATCGACCTCGCGCACTTCCAGCAGTCACCGGCGTACGCGGGACTGGGGTTGCCCTCGGTCAAAGGCGGGCGCCGGCTGCCCGCCGACGCGCTGGAATCGCTGGTCGGCCTGCATCGGGAACTCAACCGGCTGCTCACCGAGCAGAGCGCGACCCCCGAGGTGGCGCGCCGGGCCAACGCGCAACTGCGGGTCAACATGCGCGAGCGGGACAACTACTTCGCCGAGATCGAGCAGGCGGCGGCCGACGTGTTGCGCTCGGTGAAACACACGACCGGGCCGCTCAGTCAGCGCGGCATCCTCGACATCGCAGCGCAACTGGGCTTCACGTTGCACTACGTGAACGACCTGCCGGGCTCGACGCGCTCGGTGACCGATCTGGTCGGCCGGCGGATCTATCTGCCCCAGGTCGCCAGCGGCAAGGGACACGATCCGCGCGCGGTGGTGCTGCAGACGCTCGGCCACTTCGTGCTGCGCCACCCCGAGCCGGCCGACTACGCGGCCTTCCTGCGACAGCGGGTCGAGGCCAACTACTTCGCGGCGGCGCTGCTGATGCCGGAGAAGTTCGCGGTGCGGTTCCTGGGCGAGGCCAAGGCCGACCGGGCCCTGGCCATCGACGACTTCCGCGACGCGTTCGGGGTGTCGTACGAGACGGCGGCCCACCGGTTCACGAACCTGGCCACGCACCACTTCGGCATTCCCGTGCACTTCACGCGCGTGCACGAGAACGGGATCGTCTACAAGGCGTACGAGAACGACGGGGTCCGCTTCCCGTCCGACGTCACCGGGGCCATCGAGGGGCAGCCGATCTGCCGCCGGTGGGCGTCGCGCACGATCTTCCAGGCGGACGACCCGTACTCGTCGTTCTACCAGTTCACCGACACGTCGGCCGGAACGTACTGGTGCACGGTCCACATCGAGTCGACGCGGTCGGGGGAATTCTCGGTCACGGTCGGCACGCCGTACGAGCACGCGCGCTGGTTCCGCGGCGGAGACACTTCCCGCCGTACGGTCTCACGCTGTCCCGACCCCGGCTGTTGTCGCCGTCCACCGGCCGCGCTGGTGGACCGCTGGGCCGGTCATGCCTGGCCGAGCGCCCGGGTGCACTCCCACCTGCTGGCCGCCCTGCCGCCGGGCACGTTCCCGGGTGTCGACGCGCAGGACGTCTACGAGTTCCTGGAGCGGCGGGCCTGACCCATCGGCCAAGGCGGTTACGAGTGCCTGGTGCGGTGGGCCTGACTCATCGGGCGGGCGGCTACGAGTGCCTGTGCGGGGGCCTGACCCATCGGGCGGGCGGCTATGGGTTCCTGGGGCGGCGGGCCTGCACCATCGCGTACGCGGCCAGCAGGAACTCGTCGGTGACGTGCCCCTCGACGATCAGGTCGGCCAGCTCGTCCGGGGTCACCACCCTGATCTCGTCGACCCCCTCGGCGACGGCGTCGTCGGTCATCCGTTCCGGCAACGACGCGGCGTCGATCCGTACGAGATAGATCTCGTCCTCACCCAGCCGGCCCAGCAGTTCCGGCGCCTCGGCGGTGACCCCGAGCTCCTCCGCGAGCTCGCGGGTGGCCGTGACCGGCCCGGTCTCGCCCGGTTCGGAGAAGCCGCGCGGCACTTCCCACTGCCAGTCGCGCGCCTCGTGCCGGAAGCGCCGAACCAGCACCAGCCGGCCGTCGGTGAGCATCGGCAACATGGCCGCCCCGGGCCCGTCGACCGCGCCCAGGAGCCGGAAATAGGGCCCGATGCTGCCGTCCCGGAACCGGACCGTGTCCCGTAGCGCGATGAAGTACTTGTCCTCGTAGATCACACCCATGTCGGCGAACTCGGCCGGGATGCCCCGCTCCCGCGACCGCGCCGCCCACTCGTCGGCACAGGCCAGCTGCGCTGCACGGTCGAACACGATCTCGTAGGCGGCGCCCGGCGGATTGACGAACAGCTGCGGTCGCTCGGCCCGCAGCTGGTCGTATCGGTCGAGCCGCCACGCCCGGCGATGAGTCTCGTCCGCCATGCCGCTGGACCTCCGTCTTCGCCGTGCCTCGTCGTCGATCTCGCTCCCGACCGTCTCACAGCGTTCTTTCACCGGCCGGGCGCTGACGGCCGTCTCTCGGCGCTCGTTCGCCGGCCAGGCGCTCCCGACCGTCTCACGGCGCTCGTTCGCCGGCCGGGCGCTCCCGACCGTCTCACGGCTCTCGTCCGCCGGCCTCCAGCTCGTTGCCGTCGGCGTCCAGGCGGCGGGGCGGGCCGTTGTTCGAGCGCCGCCACAGACGGCCACTGCTGTCGCGGAACTCCACCCTTCCGGCGACGAACGGCTCTTCCCCGTACGGCGCATTGATCGTGATCTTGCGAGATTTCTGCGGCTCCAGCACGACCGTACGGGGGATGTCGCTGTCGCGGCCATCGGTGAGCACGATCGGGCGACCGTCGCGGACCAGCCGGACGCGGACGTCGAAGACCGGCCGGTTCCCGAAGTTGGTCAGCTTCAAGGTCGCCTGACCCGAGTTGAGCACGCCCTCGGGGTCACCGAACATGACCAGCCCAGCCTCGGCCGCCTCGTCCTGCTGCCGCTGCCGGTCGAGCCGTGCGACGTCGGCGCGCCGGGCCCGAGCCTCGCGGCGCAACGCACCCCAGGTGACCACCAGCGCGGCGAAGGTGACGGTGGCACCGGCCGCGCTGGCCACCGCCTCCACCGCGTCCCAGTTCACGCGGCCTCGTCCCCGAGATCACGCTCGAGGCCGCCGTCGCGGCTCCCCGGGCCCCGGTCGACACGGCGGGCACCGGCCGCCTCGAGCTGGCCGACCGCCTCGCGCAGGAACTGCACCGGGTCTTCGACGTCGAACGGCTTGAGGTCGACCGCGACCAGGTGACCACCGCGCCGGGCGGCCTGGGTCTCGACGTCGTCCCCCGAGACCACCACCCGCGACATGCCGCGGGTGCGCTGCGGCTGTGACGGCGGCGTGCCGACCTGGCGATAGAACAGGCGCCCGCCGAACCAGCGCACCTTGAGCAGCACGCCTGCGAAGTCGAGGTTGAAGCCGAACCCGGTGGTGAACCGCAGGCCACGCCGATTGTCGCCGGCGATGCGGGCCAGCCGTTCCAGCAGGGCGCTGTAGGTGCGTTGCAGGGCCTGGGCGCCGCTCTCGAACGTCTCCGGATGACCGACCACATCGGCCAGGGCCGCCATGTAGGCATGCCACTCGTCGGTGCCGCGGGCCTGCACGATGTCGGTCAGGCCCAAGTCGCCCAGCGGCGGGACCACGAGCTGGTTGGTGGCGAGGTCGAACGCCGTACGACGGATCACCAGCTGCTCGAGGATCTCCGCCTCGCCGAGCGGCTTCTCCTGGCGCTCGGTGCGCGGCGTCCACTCCTGCAGGGCCGACCGGTTGAGCGAGTCTTCCGGGCGCAGCGGATAGCGGTCGAGCGTCTCGGGCAGGGAGGTGTTGTAGGCCAGGTCGATCAGCTGCTTGAGCTCGCCCGCGAACCGTTTCGACCGTGAGTAGCGCCCCTCGGCCGGCTTCCCGTCGACCACGAACTCGGTGTAGAAGTCTTCGCGCATGACCCAGTGATCGGCGTGGAAGGCCCACGCGGCAGCGTCGGACAGGCGGGCGCCGAGCGCGGTCGCCCGATCGGGCGGCAGACCCAGATGGCTGGCGAAGACCTGATCGCCGCCGTCGTAACACTTCGACTGGAGCGACATCACGAACTCGTGGAACCGCTTGTTGAGGCCGCGGGCGATCGCGTTGCGGTTGGCCTCGCTCGACTGCCAGGCCAGGCGCACGCACGACATCTCGGTCTCGCGGGCCACCTCGAGCCAGGGCGCCCAGCCGGTCAGGCCCGAGATGCGGGAGCCGGCGTCGTTGTCGATGGGCGAATCCTCGGCGTAGAGGAACGGCACCAGCACCCCCGACCCGAGCAGGGCGCGGAACGCCTCGCGGCCGGGCCCGGGCTGGGCGAAGTCGCGGATGACGGCCGGGTTGTTGAAGAAGTACATGCGGTTGACCACGAGCTGTTCGGCGTTCAGGACCGCTCGCAGATATTCGGTGCGGACCACGGCCTCACGCTCGGCCCGTACGTCGTCCAGGCTCAGGCCTTCGTCGATCATCCGGGTCAGCAGGCCGCGCGGCACCCACTGGTTGTCCAGCGTCTGAGCGACGGCGGCGAACGGCCGCAGATCGCGGGGCAGCAGCCGGGTGAACGAGGCGTCTTCGGTTCCCACGCCAGACACGATGGCACAACCGTGCACAAGGGACTGCCCCGCCGGTTTCTGCCGCTGTTTCGAAAAACTCGATTAACTCTCTTTACTGTTAACACTGTTGAACTTATGTTGGTCGATATCTGGCCCGAGCCCCCACTCGGCGATTGAGGAGTTCCTCATGAGACGAAGGTTCACCCTCCCCGCACTGACCGTCGCCGCGACCGCGGCCGCCCTCACCGTCGGAGTCTCCCCGGCTTCGGCGCACGGCTACATCTCGTCCCCGCCCAGCCGCCAGGCCAACTGTGCCAGCGGCGCCGTCGCCAACTGCGGCGACATCATCTATGAGCCGCAGAGCGTCGAGGCCCCCAAGGGCTCGATGCAGTGCAACGGCGGGGGATCCCGGTTCGCCGTGCTGAACGACAACAGCAAGAACTGGCCGGCCGCCTCGGTCGGGCAGACCGTCACCTTCAACTGGGTGCTCACGGCCCGCCACTCCACCAGCACGTGGGAGTACTTCATCGGCAACACGCTGCTGGCCTCGTTCAACGACGGCGGCGCGCAGCCCGGCGCGACCAAGTCCCACTCGGTCAGCATGCGCGGCTTCAGCGGCCGCCAGACCCTGCTCGCCCGGTGGAACATCGCCGACACCGCGATGGCGTTCTACTCGTGCGTCGACCTGAACATCGGCGGCGGCACCACCAACCCGCCCACCACGCCCCCGACCACGCCTCCCACCAACCCGCCGACGACTCCGCCCACCACCCCGCCCGCGAGTGGCACGTGGCGCGCCGGGGTGGCGTACTCCGTGGGCAGCGTCGTCACGTACAACGGCCGCTCGTACACCTGCCGCCAGGCGCACACGTCGCTGGCCGGCTGGGAGCCGCCGAACGTCCCCGCCCTGTGGGCCGCCAACTAGCGGCGGCGGTCTGCGCCGTCCTGCTATTGGTCTCCGGCTGCACCTCGCAGCCGGAGACCGCGGTGTCCACCGCCCCCGCCTTCAACAACACCGACGTGATGTTCCTGCAGATGGCCCTCACCCAGATCGACGAGGGCGAGCCGCTGGCCACACTGACGGAGGAACGCGCCACCGACCCGGCCTTACGCACGCTGGCTACCGAGCTGCGGACCCAGTGGCGCGAGGAGTCCGGGACGATGGAGCGCTGGCTCCTCGGCTGGCAACAACCGCTGAAGGCCGACCCGTCGGCGGGCATCCACGAGGGCCACGGCGACCTCCACTCGTTGCGCGATGCCGACATCGCCGAGCTGCGCAATTCCCGGACCGCGTTCGACCGTACGGCGGTGACCCTGCTCCTGGGCCACCTGGGCAACTGCGTCGAGACCGCCCGCATGGAGACCGCCGGCGGCGCCTACCCGCCTGCCCGCACCATGGGCGAGACCGTAACGGCCCGCCGTCAATCCCAGATTCAGGCGCTCCTCAGGATGGCCGCGCCCGGCTAGCGTCTCTCGCTGTGCCCGGTATCGAGTCCTCACTGTCCAAAGCAGCCGCCCGGGTGGCCGGCCACTTCGTGAGCAACACCCGCAAGGACGCGCAGGTGCGCCGGCTGCGTGACTCCGCCCGGCCGTTGATGGCCGAGGAGACGGCCGCCGGGCTGCTCGACGACCTTTCAGCTTCCGAGGCGGCGGGCGTGGCCCGATACATGGCGTCACCCGAGTTCGAGTCGGTCGTCATGAACGCCGTCATCGCCCGCATGCACCGCACCGCCAAGAAACGCGAGGAACACGCTTCGGCCGTACGGGAACAGCTGCGCCAGGGGCTGCGACTGGCGACCGGTCTTCCGGGGGAACGGCTGCTCGGCCTGACCGACGTGGTCCTCGACGGTGTGCAGGCCGCGGCCGGACCCACCGCCCAGCGGTCCGACCTCGTGCCGGAAGCCCTGGTCGCGCAGGGCCACCTGACCGCGCTGGCCGCCCGCACGGGCGCGCTGCTGAGCCGGATCACCGACGAGGCCGCGATGCACGAGGACTTCCTCGACATGCGGTCGCAGGTGTCGCAGCTGCACGCCGAGCTGCGCATGCCCCAGTCGGCCAAGGCCCGCAGCGTGCCGTGGGACAGCCTCTACGTCGCGCCGGCGGTGCACCACGAGTCGCGTGAGGACCTGACCGTCGACCTCGACGAGCTCACCGAGCCGGGCCGCCGGCACGTCATCCTCGGCGATCCTGGCGCCGGCAAGTCGACCCTGGCCGAGAAGCTGGCCCACGATCTGGCGGCTGACCCGACCGGCACGGTCGTCCCGTTGCTGGTCGTGCTGCGGCACTTCTCGGCCGCCCTCGAGACCGGCGAACGGACGCTGGCCGAGCACCTGGTCACCGTGAGCCGCGACCCCTACAACGTCACGCTGACCCCCGACGCCGTCGACTACCTGCTGATGAACGGGCGGGCCGTCGTGATCCTGGACGGGCTCGACGAGCTGAGCGACGTCGCGCTGCGTCGCCGGGTCGCCGATCTGGTGAAGGGCTTCGTCCTGCGGCATCCGCTCGTGCCGGTCGTGGCCACGTCACGCCGGGTCGGGTACGCCGAGGCTCCCCTCGACCCGTCCCTGTTCCGCACGTGCGCGCTGGCGCCGTTCGACCGGGCGAAGGCCGAGACGTACGCGCGGCGGTGGTTCGCGCTCGACGAGGGCACCCCGGAGGCGGAGCGCTCACGGCTCGCGACCGCGTTTCTCAATGAGAGCGAGACGATCGAAGACCTGCGCAGCAGCCCGTTGCTGCTCAGCGTGCTGTGCGCTATGTACGCGAGCGACCACTACATCCCCGGCAACCGCGGCGAGGTCTACGAGCGGTGCGCGCTGATGGTGTTCGAGCAGTGGGACCGGATGCGCGGCATCTCCCGCAAGCTCGGCTTCGAGGGCCGCGTCCGCGGTTCCGTGCAACATTTGGCGTGGACGTTGTTCACCGAGCACACCGTGCCCGAGCAGCCCCGACGCCGGGTGCTGCGGATCGTCGAGGATCACCTCGTCGGCAAGGGCTTCGACGAGGACCAGGCGGCCGAGGTCGCGGCCGAGTTCCTCGACTACTGCGCGGGCCGGGCCTGGATCCTGGCCGAGGTCGGCTCGACCCCGACCGAGCCCATCTTCGGCTTCGCCCACCGGACGTTCCTCGAGTACTTCGCCGCCGAATGCCTGGTCCGACGCGCGAAGACTCCCGAGGTGGTGTGGGCCGAGCTGGCCGACCGGGTGCGGCACAGTCAGTGGGAGGTGGTCTCGCAGCTCGCGGTGCAGTTGCTGGAGCGCAACGTCGAGGACGGCGGCGACACGCTGCTCGGGCTCGCGCTCGACGACCTGGACGCGGCCACCGAGAGCCGGGAGCGGGACGCGCTCGTGGCGTTCGCGGCGCGGTCGCTGGGTGACGTGGTCCTTTCGCCCGACATGGTCGAGCAGATCGTGGACGTGTGCGTGGACCGGGCGCTCGCTTACGGCGAGGCGGACCGCATGCAGATGTTGCCCTCCGGCGCGGACTTCGCGGCGCTCGAAGCCTCGGACTTCCCGCTCCATGCGGCCATGTATCGCTGCCTGCCCGACAATCTGCCGTTTGTGCACCGTCGCCTCGAGATCCGGCTCGGAGAGCTCCTGGAGGCGGAGAACGGCGTGGCCTTTCTGCTGGTGTCCCACCTCGACCGGCGGATGCGCAACGAGAACGACGCCCGGGCCGAGGTGTGGTCGGCATTGAAGCGGGAACTGCAGGAACGGCACGGGGAGGTCTTCGAACGCTGGCGTGCACGAAGCCCATGGGGCCGGGCGGGTGACGACGCGGCCGTGCACGAGGTTTTGGACCACCACGGCCTGCTGCCCTTCTTCACGACAGACGTGGTCATGTCGGGTGCCGGCTACCCGTGGGTGGCCTACCTCCTGATCGACATGGACTCGGATCCTGAGGAGAGGCGGCGACTGCCGAAGGCGGTCGCGCGTGAGCTCAGGGACAGTTTGATCGGTCGGCCGACACCCTGGTTGCCCGCTCAGCGACGGCCGGGCGACATCCTGCCGTTTCCCATCGCTCCGATCGAGGCGGCGTTCCGCGACGCGGACGGGGAGGACCTGGCGACGTTCCTCGTGTTCTTCCTGCCCTACCTGGAGTGCGACGAACGCTCGGCCCGGGAAGGAGTGGCGAAGTGGCTGCTCACCTCACGGACCACCCATGCCCGGACCGAGGACGTCGACGGTCACCTGGCCGACTACGGCGTCCCCGAGCACGTACGGGAGTTCCTGGTCCGCTGGGTGCGGAGGCAGATCTTCGTCGTGGAGCCGGCGAACTAGGGTGACGGGGTGCCTGAACTGATCGAACCCACGGTCCGCTTACGTAAATCCTGGCTGGAAGCCCGCGACGAGTGGGTGCCCGGCACACACATGGACGGACACGGCGTACGGGAAACCGATGATCTGGACTCCGAGGCCGGGTTCGCCGCGTGGGTGGCCGACCTGCACCGCCAGGCCGACCCGGCGATTCCGCCGGTGGAGGGCTGGGTGCACTGCACCTACCGCTGGATCGTCGAGGACGACCAGTTCCTGGGCTCGGTCTCGTTGCGCCACGAGCTGAATCAGATGCTGCTCGACATGGGCGGCCACATCGGCTACGGCATCCGCCCCTCGGCCCGCCGCCGGGGACTGGCCGCGTGGGCCCTGGGCCAGACGCTCGGCACGGCCCGCAACGAGCTGGGCCTCGACCGGGTGCTGCTGACCTGCCGGCCCGACAACATCGGCTCGGCCCGGGTGATCGAGGGAGCCGGCGGCGTCTACGAGGACACCCGCACCACCGGCCCCCACACGCTCAAGCGTTACTGGATCACGCTCTAGACGCCGGGGCGGTCAGCCGAGGAGTTTGCGCTCCCAGGCCCACGCGGCGATCTCGACCCGGTTGCGGGCGTTCAGCTTGGTCATGACGCTGCCGACGTGGGTCTTCACGGTTCCGATGGAGATGAACAGCTGGGCCGCGATCTCGGCGTTGGTCAGGCCCTTGGCGGCCAGGCGCACCACGTCGAGTTCGCGTGGGGACAGGCCGCCGTCGTCGTTGGTGGGGGCCGGTGGGGAGAGGTGTTCCAGCAGGCGCACGGTGATGGACGGGCTGATCAGGGCGTCGCCCGAGACGGCGGCCCGCACGGCCTCGACCAGCAGGGCCGGGCCGGAGTCTTTCAGCAGGAAGCCGGCCGCGCCGTTGCGCAGGGCCTGGTGGACGTATTCGTCGAGGTCGAAGGTGGTGACCACGACGACCTTGACCGGGTCGGTGACGCCGGGGCCGGAGAGCAGGCGCAACGCCTCCAGGCCGTCCATCTTGGGCATGCGGATGTCGAGCAGGGCCACGTCGGGCTTCAGCTTGCGGGCCATCGCGACCGCCTCGACGCCGTCGTTGGCCTCGCCGACCACCTCCATGTCGGGCTGCGCGCCGATGATCATGCCGAAACCGGTGCGGACCATGGCCTGGTCGTCGGCGATCAGTACGCGGATCATGAGCTCGTCCTCGGATCGATCGGGAACGCGGCGTCGACCACCCAGCCGCCCTCGATGCCGGGCATGGCGTTGATGCGGCCGCCGACCGCGCGGACCCGTTCGGTCAGGCCCACGAGACCGTACCCCGGGCGCTCCCGCGGCGCGGGCGTGCGGGCCGGAACCACCCCGTCGTTGGCGATGCGCACCAGCAGCCACTCCGGCGTACGGCGGATCCAGATGTCGGCCGCCGTGGCGGCGGGGGCGTGCTGGCGCACGTTGGTCAGCGCCTCCATCACCACCCGGTAGGCCGAGGTGGACAGCTCGACCGGCAGCCCGCCCAGGTCGCCGTCGACGTGCATCCGGGCCTTGGCGCCGCCGGCCGTGTTGAACTGGTCGATCAGGGTGCCCAGATCGTTCACGCCGGCCACGGGGGCCAGCGGCGCGTCCGGTTTCGACTCGGGGTCGCGCAGCACGCCGACCATCCGCCGCATCGACGCCATCGTCTCGGCGCCGGCCTGTTCGATCTGGTCGAGCGCCTGCAGCACCCGTTTCGGGTCCTGCTCGGCGATGAACTTGGCGCCCTGGGCCTGCACCACGATGCCGGTCACGTGGTGGGCGATGAAGTCGTGCAGATCCCGGGCGAACTCGGCGCGCTGCTCGGCCCGTACGGCGTCGAACGCCCGCTGCCGGGAGCTCTCGATGATGCGCAGGTAGATGCCGAGGCCGATCGCGGCCGCGGCCGCCAGCGCCTGGATCAGGCCGAAGATGACGTAGACGTAGCTGGTCTCGGCGCGCAACGGGGCGAAACTGACCGCGGCGCCCACCACGACGAGCGCGGAGAACCCGAGACCGGCGGTGGAGTGCCGGGCCACCACGAAACAGACACCGAGCAGCGCCGCCGACTCGGCGAGACCCCAGCTGGCCCCGTACGAGGAACCACCGGCCGAGGCCGCCGAGAGCAGGGTGACCAGCAGCGAGAAGCCGCCGAGGGCCATGGCCGCCTTGGGCAGGCGGGTGGAGCGGGGCCGGTGCACCGGTAGCCAGACCGCGGCCGCCGCCATCGCCAGCAGGATCTTGACCAGGCCCAGCGGTTCGGAGTTGCGCAGCAGGCCCTGCGCTATGTCGAAGATGCCGAGCAGAGCCATGGCGCCCAGCGCGGCGAGCTGGGCCAGGCGGCGGAGCACCATCCGGTTCGGGTTGTTCTGCATCGTCACCCAGCGTATGCGCTGGCCGGGGGTCACCCATCGGCCGAAAGTCAGACTCACCGCTTGTGACGAGCCTGGCCGCGGGCCGATGTGCCGGCCCCTCGGCTGCCCCCATGATCTGCCACAACAACGACGCATACGACGAATGACGTGGAGAGAACATGCTGACGCAGAGCGTGGACACGCTGGCCGCGGTCGCCGCCGTGGATCTGGTCAAGGTCTACGGCAGCGGCGACACCGCGGTGCGGGCGCTCGACGGCGTGACCGTCGGGTTCGCCCGCGCCCAGTTCACCGCCATCATGGGGCCGTCCGGGTCGGGCAAGTCCACCCTGATGCACTGCCTCGCCGGTCTCGACACCGCCACCTCCGGGCAGGCGCTGCTGGGCGGCACCGACCTGACCAAGCAGAGCGACAAGGTGCTGACCAAGGTGCGCCGTGAGCGGATCGGGTTCGTCTTCCAGGCGTTCAACCTGCTCCCGCAGCTCACCGCGGCCCAGAACATCACGCTGCCGCTGGAGCTGTCCGGCCGCAAACCCGACGCGCACCTGTACGCCCACCTGACCGAGACGCTGGGCATCGTCGGCCGCCTCGACCACCGTCCGGGCGAGCTCTCCGGCGGCCAGCAGCAGCGTGTGGCCCTGGCCCGGGCGCTGATGTCGCGGCCCGAGGTGGTGTTCGCCGACGAGCCCACCGGCAACCTGGACTCCCGCTCGGGCGCCGAGGTGCTGCTGTTCCTGCGTAACTCCGTGCGGGAACTGGGCCAGACGATCGTCATGGTCACCCACGATCCGGGCGCCGCCGCGTACGCGGACCGGGTTGTTCTGCTGGCCGACGGTCGGGTGGCCGGCGAGCTGGACCGTCCCGACATCGCCTCGGTCACCGACGCCCTGCAGAGCCTGGCGGTCGCGCGATGAGTGTGCTCCGCACCCAGCTCCGGGGCGTGGCCCGAAGGCCGTCCCGCCTGCTGCTGACCGGCTTGGCCGTGCTGGTCGTCTCGTTCGTCGTCTACGCCACGGTGCTCGCGCAGCAGATCACCGAGCGCAGCGTGCTCAACGGTCTCAGCGGCACCCCCGAGGCGGCCGGCGTGGTCGTGCGCAACGGCACGGTCACCTCGGCCGACCTGGCCCGGGTGCAGAAGATCCCCGGGGTCGAGGAGGCGGTCGGCCGCGTCGACAACGGCGGTCAGGTCGGCGGCGAGTACCTCTCGCTGCTCAGCGACCCCGGCACCGGCCCGCTCGCCCTGACCACGGTCAGCGAGGGCCGCTACCCCAGCAAGCCGGGCGAGATCGCGGTCACCCCGCGCACGGTCGAGCGGATGGGTCTCAAGCCCGGCTCGGTCGTCTCCGCGCAGATCCGTTACGACGAGGACGGCAAACCCCTCGCGCCGTCGAAGCTCACGGTGGTCGGCGTGGTCCAGGTCCGCGACGACTACGGTTTCCAGGCGTACGGGCCCACGAGCGCGATGCTCCAACTGGGCGGCTACGACTACCTGAGCCGGATCGAGATGCGGCTGGCCCCGGGCACCGACGCGGCCAAGGTGATCGACCAGGTCAACGCGGTGTTCACCAGCGCCAAGATCACGCCCGACGAGCGCCCGCAGGTGCAGGACGGCACCACCGTGCGGCACGAGGAGGCCGAGGCCGCGGCCGAGGAGGTCAACACGATCTTCGCGGTCATCGCCATGTTCGTCGCGATCGCCGTGGTCGCCGCGGGCCTGGTCGCCACGTCCACGTTCCGCATCGTGTTCGCCCAGCGGATGCGTCAGCTCGCCCTGCTGCGGGCGGTCGGCGCCGGCCGCGGCTCGATCACCCGGGCCCTGGCCGTCGAGGGCGCCCTGACCGGCCTGGTCACGGGTCTGACCGGCGTGCTGATCGCGCTCGGCGTCGGCCATCTGCTCCCGGTCGTGGCCGGCTGGTTCGACAAGCAGATCTCCTCGCCCGGCTTCCCGGTCCCGGCCGCCCTGCTGACCGTGCTGCTCGCCGTCGTGCTGACCACGGTGGCCGTGCTCGCCCCGGCCGCCTCGGCCTCGCGGGTGTCGCCGCTGGAGGCGCTGCGGGGCTCCGGCACCACCGGCGCCCGCCGCGACATCGGCAAGCTGCGCTGGGCCGCCGGCATCGTGCTGGTCATCGGGGCCGTGCTCACCGCCGCCTACATCGTGACGAACCTGCCGGGCCGCGAGGACACCGACTACAACCCCCAGACCAACCTGTTCGCGCTGGTCGCCTCAGGCGCCTTCGCCTTCTTCGCCCTGGTCACGCTCGGTCCGGTGCTGGTGCGGCCGGTGCTCGCGCTGCTCGGCTGGCCGCTGCGCCGGTCGAGCCCGGTCGGCCGCCTGGCCGCCGGGGGAGTGGGCGCCGCCCCGCGCCGGGCCGCCGCGGTCTCGGTGGTGGTCGCGCTGGGTGTCACGCTGATCGCCGGCACGCTGGTCGGCGGGGCGTCGCTGCGGGTGCTGGCCGACCGGGAACTGGCCGCATCGGTGCCCGCCGACTACGAGATGCTCGGCGTCGACGAGTCCCCGGTGCCGGTCGCGCTGGCCGAACAGCTCAAGAAGCGGGAGGAGCTCAAGGACGTCACCCCGTACCGGCGGATGCCGGTCAAGCTGGGCCAGAACGAGGACCTGGCCGTCACCGACCTGTCGATGACGGCGCTGCCCGAGCTCGAGAAGCTCGAGATCCGCTCCGGCTCCCTGGCCGACCTGGGCCCGGGCAAGATCGTGCTGTCCGGCTTCGGCGCCGACATCAGCGGCAAGAAGGTCGGCGACCAGATCCAGCTGCAGGCCGGCCAGCGCACCGTGACGCTGACCGTGGCCGCCCAGTTCGCCGCGGACGCGCCGCTGCACGCCACGGCCGTGCTCGACCCGTCCGACCTGACCAAGCTCGGCGCCCCGGCCACGTTCTCGGGTGTGCTGGCCAACGCCCGGGCGGGCGGCGAGACGGGCCGGACCAACGGGAACCGCGCCATCCAGGACGCGCAGGTCGCCGCGGGCGGCAAGTGGAAGGTTAACGTGCTGGCCGACCAGCGCGACCAGCTCAACGACCAGGTCGACATGCTGCTGCTGATCGCGATCGGCCTGGTCGGGCTCACCGTCATGATCGCGGTGGTCGGCGTCGGCACCACGACCGCGCTGTCGGTGGTCGAGCGGGTCCGTGAGTCGGGGGTGCTGCGCGCGGTCGGCCTCTCCAAGGGTGGGCTGCGGGCGATGCTGACGACCGAGTCCGCGCTGTACGGGGCGATCGGCGCCGCCGTGGGGCTGGTGCTCGGGGTCCCGTACGCCTGGCTGGCCGTGAAGGCGCTGGGGCTCAACTCGCCCTTCGCCCTTCCGGTCGGGCAGCTCGCGATCGTGTTCCTGGTGCTCGTCGCGATGACCGCGCTGGCCGGGGTGCTGCCCGCCCGCCGCGCGGCCAAGGTGAGCCCGGTGGCCGCCCTGGGCGCCGAGTAAAGCCGGTAAAGAAAGCCGGTAAAGCCCGAGGAGGGCCCGCTGAAGCCGGGCCGAGCCGGTAAAGCGAATGCGCGCGAAAGGCCGGCCGGATATACCGCAGGGATGGACGAATACTGGCCCCTGTTCGGTCTCCGGCTGGCCTTCCGCGACGTGGTGCTGCGGCCGATGCGCGAGGACGACCTCCCGCACCTGGCCGCGGCGCTGCCGGACGACGTCGGGCACGACCCCCGGCTGGCGCTGTTCGCGTCGCAGGACATGGCGGCCAACGAGCGGCGCCTGTTCTGCCAGGGCTACTGGAAGGCGCTCGGCACCTGGGACCCGGAATCGTGGGTGCTGCACTTCGCGGTCGCCTACAGCGACGAGCTGGTCGGCGTGCAGACGCTCGAGGGCGACAACTTCCCGAGACTCCGTACGGTGGATTCGGCGTCCTGGCTGATCCGCGAGGTCCGCGGTCGTGGGGTCGGGGTGGCGATGCGCACGGCGATGCTCCAGTTCGCGTTCGGCCCGCTCGGGGCCGCGGCCGCGATCACCTCGGCCACCGTCACCAACGCCGCCTCGCTCGGTGTCTCGCGCCGGGTCGGCTACTCGGAGAACGGCGTCAGCCGCATCGTCGACACCGGGGGTGACGTGGCCGAACTACAGCATTTCCGCCTCACTGCGGATCAATGGACCGGCGCCGACGTGACCATCGACGGATTCGATCCCTGCCGGCCCTGGTTCGGGGCACCAGGCTGAGGAATCATTCGATACCCTCACGCGCGGTTCGCTGAGATCAACGGGGGAGCGCAGTGGGACGTCGACTGGTGATAGGGGTGGGCGCCGCCGTCGCGGTGCTGGCCGCGGGTGGCGGCGTGGCCGTCCTGACCTGGCCGTCCTCGGCCGCCCCGGCGTCGCTGCCGGAGACGATCGCCTCGGTGCCGGCAGCCCCGGCCGCCTCGGCCCCGGGCTCGGCCCCGGCGAAACCGGCCGGGCGCACCACGCTCAACGCCCTCGACCTGACCAGGCTCGGCTCGTCGCGCACGCTGCCGCCGCGTACCACCAAGCGGTTCAGCCTGGTCAGCGTCAACTGGACGAGCCCGAAGGACAAGCCCGCGGGCACCGTGCAGGTGCGCACCCGCAACGCCGCGAACGGCGCCTGGAGCGGCTGGCAGTCGCTGAAGGTGGCCGAGGCCGCGGTCGACCAGCCGGGCGAGCTGGCCCAGCTGCGCGGCCGCACCGAGCCGATCTGGGCCGGGCCGTCCGACGGCGTGGCCGTCCGGGTGTCCGGCTCCGCAGCGCTGCCGGCCGGGCTGCGTCTCAAGCTGATCGACCCCGACAACCCGACCAGTGGGGGCGTCGGTGGCGGCGTGCCGCTCGCGGTGCCCACCAGCGCCGGGCCGACCGTCGACACCAGCCCGCCCCCGCCCGCGCAGCCGGAGGAGCAGGCGACCACCGGTCCCACCACCGCGGCCCCGACCGTTCCGGCCCCGACCACGAAGGCGCCGGCTGGGCCGGCGCCCATCAAGGCGGCTGCGATGCCCGCCATCGTCTCGCGGGCGGGCTGGGGCGCCGACGAGAAGAGTGTCAAGGCGCCCCCGGCCATCGCCGCCGACGGCGTGAAGATGGTCTTCGTGCACCACACCGCGGTCAAGCAGGTGCCATGCGCCCAGTCGGCGTCGCAGATCCGCAGCATCATGGCCAACGACATCGACGACGGTTTCGACGACCTCGGCTACAACTTCGTGGTCGACCAGTGCGGCACGGTGTTCGAGGGCCGCGGGGGCGGCGTGACCAAGGCGGTCGTCGGCGCGCACGTGGCCGGCTTCAACACCGGCTCGGTCGGCATCGCGCTGCTGGGCGACTACACGAGCGTCCGGCCGACCCAGATCGCCCTCACGAAGATCGCTGAGCTCGCGGCGGCACGCCTGGCCGCGTACGGGAATGACGCCTCGGGTTCGGTCGAGATGACGGCGGGCGTGGCCGGCAAGTGGCCGCTCGGCACCAAGGTGATGCTCCCGCGCCTGTCCGGTCACCGGGACGCCGCGCAGACCGCCTGCCCCGGCAACTCGATGTATCCGCTGATGGGCGTGATCCGGGCCCGCGCCCTGCTGCCCGGGCTGGCCATCACCGGCCTGACCGGCGGGCCGCTGGTCAGCGCGACCGGCAGCTACTACGTGCGCACGACGGCCCGGCTGTCCTGGAACCTCGGCGGCGACCTCGGCAACGTGGGCCGCTACGACATCCTGCTCGACAACCAGGTCACCAGGACCCTCACCGGCAACGTCGAGCGCTCGACCGACGTCGACATCCCGGTCGGCGCCCACACCTTGGCCGTGAGGGTGGTGCACGCGACCGGCGCGGCCGACGTGACCCCGTCGATCAAGGTGTTCGGCGACCGCAGCGCCCCGACGTTCCCGGCCGCCCCCGCGGTCGCGCTGCGCACCGGCACCTACTCGACCACCGCGGTGCCGGTCACGGTGACGTTCCGCTCGGCCGACAACGTCAAGGTGTTCGCTCAGAAGGTGACCTCACCGGCCGCGGTCGCGCTCGGCGCCACGTCGACGGTCTGGTACCCGACGGTGAAGCCGGGCACCCCGGTGACCTACACCGTGGAGGCCCGCGACTGGGCCGGGAACATCGGCAAGGGGTCGCTCGTCAAGACGATCACCCAGATGCCCGAGACGTCGGCCAAGGCCACCGGCACGTGGTCGCCGCGGGTGGCCTCGACCTATCTGGGCGGCCGGGCGCTGGCCGCGTCGGCGAAGAACGCCAAGCTGGCCTACACGTTCACCGGGCGTTCGGCGGCGCTGACCTTCACCCGTACGTCCGCCACGGGTGTCGCCTCCGTCTATGTGGACGGGGTCAAGGTGGCCACGGTCGACACCAAGGCCTCGGGCACGGTCCACCGCCAGACGCTGTGGGTGCGCGCCCTGACCGCCAAGACCCACACCGTCTCGGTCGTGGTCGCCGGCACGAGCGGCCGTCCCACGGTCATCTCGGACGGCCTCACCTACGTCCCCTGACGGTTCGGCCGTTCAGCCGTGCCGGCGGGCCTGAGCCCGCCGGTCCGGCGACGCCCCCGGGCCGCTCTCCGGGGGCAGCGTGAACCAGAACGTCGCGCCCCGGCCGTTCTCGCCCTCGGCCCAGATCTCGCCGCCGTGACGCTCGACGGCCCGGTGCACGGTGGTCAGGCCGATGCCGGTGCCGGGGAAGTCCTCGGCGCTGTGCAGCCGGGCGAACGGCCGGAACAGCTCGCCCGCCTTGCCGGCCGGGAACCCGGCGCCGTTGTCGCGCACATAGAACCCGGCCGGGGCCAGGCCGACCTCGATCGCCGGGTGCTCGACCTTGCGGGTGAACTTGACCGCGTTGTTGATCAGGTTCTCCAGGATGACCCGGACCAGGCCCTCGTCGGCGTCGGCGCCCATCCCCTCGGCCACCGTGAACGCGACCTTGTGCTCGGGGTCGCGGGCCTCCACCTCGCCGATCACCGACCACGTGGTCGCGGTCATGTCGAACTCGGTCCGGCGCAGATCACCCCGGCTGGCCCGGGCCAGGATCAGCAGCGACTCGACCAGGTCGGCCATCCGGTGCGCGGCGGCCTGGATGCGGCTCAGGCGGCGGCGGGCCTCGGCGCCCAGCGGCTCGTCCTCGTCGTCCAGCATGTGCTCGGCGAAGCTGCTGATCACCTGCAACGGCCCGCGCAGGTCGTGCGACACCGAGCCGGAGAACGCCTCCAGCTCCCGGTTGCGCCACTCCAGTTCCTCGACCAGCGCCGCCCGGGTCTCGGCGAGCTGCCGGGCCGACCGCTCCTCGGCCGCGTCCAGCTCACGGCGCATCAGCTCCTCGCGGATGCGGCGGCTCTCGTCGTGCGACTGCTTGCGGCGGATCTGCGTACGCACATGGGCATGCAACGCCTCGGCGGCCGAGTCGGCCCGCACGTAGTCGTCCGCCCCCGACGCCAGGCAGGTCAGCATGTCGTCGTCGGTGGCGCCGGTCATCACGATCGGTGTCTCCCCGATCCGCGGCACCTCCTTGATCCGCCGGCACGCCTCGGCCCCCAGATCGCCGCCGGGGCCGAGCCCGAGCACGATGCAGTCGACCGGCTGCTCGGTGAGCAGGTCGAGCGCGTCGCCGGTGTCGGCCACCTGGATCACGTCGTAGCCCTGCCCCTGCAACGCCGCGGCCAGGTCGGCCAGCCGCAGCCGGTCGGGGGTCAGCGCCAGCACCTTGCTCGGGCCGTGCGAGCTGCCGGTGACCTCGATGGGCAGCTGCTCGGAGCTCTGCCGCAGGACCGCGTTCAGCTTGGCCGGCACGATCGCCAGGTTCTGCTGCTTGCGTACGAACGCGTCGGCCCCGGCGTCGAGCATCTGCAGCTCGGTGGCGTAGTCGTCGGCCGCGGTCATCAGGATGCACGGGGTGTCGCGCAGCGCCGGGTCGAGCCGGATCCGGCGGATCACCGTGGCGCCGTCGATGCCCGGCATCACGCCGTCGACGATCACCGCGTGCGGGCGGCGGTCGGCCGCCATGCGCAGGCCCTCCTCGCCGCTGGGGGCGGTCAGCACGGCGTAGCCCTCACCCTCGAGCAGCTCCCGCAGCTGTTCCCGGAACGTCATGCTGTCGTCGACGATCAGCACCTGGGTGCGGTCGTCGAGGCGGCTCGGCCCGTCGCCCAGCAACTGCCGCACCCGGGCCACGACATACCCCGCGTCGTACGGCTTCCCGACGTACTCGTCGGCCCCGATGCGCAGCCCCGCGAGCCGGTCGGCCACCTCGTCCACGCTGCTCAGCAGCACGGTCACCACGTCGGCCCGGCTCGGCATGCCGCGCAGCTCGGTGAGCAGTTCGAGGCCGTCGGCGTCGGGCAGCATCACGTCGAGTACCGCCGCGTCGAACTCGCCGGTGGTGAAGGCCGCCCGCGCCTCGGCGCCGGTCGCGCACAGGATCGTGCCGAAGCCGTCCGCCTCGAACACCTCGTGCAGGTCCATGCGGACGGTCAGGCTGTCGTCGACGATCAGCACCCGGTGGTTCATCGCCGGCTCCCCGCGAGCTGGAGCTCGGTGAGCTTGGCGGCGATCCGGGCCGGCGGCAGCACGTGGACGGCCGCGCCGAGCAGGGCGGCCTCGCGGGGCATCCCGTAGACCACGCAGCTCGCCTCGTCCTGGGCGAACGTGACCGCACCCCGGCCCCGCATCATCAGCAGCCCCTCGGCGCCGTCGCGGCCCATCCCGGTCAGCAGGCAGCCCGCGGCCGACGGGCCGTACTCGGCCGCGATCGACTCGAACAGCACGTCGACCGACGGGCGGCAGGAGTGCCGGGGCGGCGCGTCGCTGAGCCGCACCAGGCCGTCGCGCACCAGCATGTGACGGTCGGGCGGGGCCAGCAGCACCCGGCCCGCGGCCGAGGCCAGCGGCGTACGGTCGCGGGCATAGCTCACGTCGCGCCCGGTCTGCCCGGCCAGCCAGTCCGAGAAGGCCACGGCGAACGGCTCGCTGGCCGCGATGTGCTGCACGCACAGGACCGGCGGGCGGAACCCGGCCGGCAGCGCCCGCAGCAGCTCGGTCAGCGCGCCCGGCCCGCCCGTCGACGAGCCCAGCGCCACCGCGTGCAGCGTCTCCTTGGGCGCCGACAGGGGCAGCGACAACGGCGATGACGGCGGCGACGACGGCAGCGACGACGGCAGTGGCGTCAGCACCTCTGGGGCGCCGGGGCGGCCGCGACCGTCGAGACGGGCCCGCGGATGGGTGATCACCCGGATGCGGGAGACGAGCCGTACGGCCGCGCACAGCCGCCGCCCCCAGTCGGCGTCGGTGGCGTCGCCGCGCGGCTTCTCCAGCACGTCGACCGCGCCCGCGGCGAGCGCGTTGTAGGTGCTGAACAGCTCCTTGCGGTCGGCCGAGGAGACGACCAGGATCGGCGTCGGGTGCTCGGCCATGATGTGCTCGGTGGCGACCAGGCCGCTCATCGTGGGCAGCATCATGTCCATCGTGACCACGTCGGGACGCAGGCGGGCCACCATCGCGACCGCGTCGCCGCCGTCGGTCGCCTCGCCCACGACCTGCAGTTCCGGGTCGGCGGCGAGCGACTCGCGCAGGTGGTGGCGCATGGTCGCGGAATCCTCCACGAGCAGGACACGGATCATCAGAGGATCAGCCTCCGGATGTGGGCGAGCAGCTCCTCCTGGTTGAACTCGCCCTTGATCACGTAGGCCGACGCGCCCACCTCGGTGCCCTTGCGCTTGTCCTCGGCGCTGGCCCGCGAGCTCACCAGGATCGCCGGCACGTGGGCCAGCTGCGGGTTGGCCTTGACCCGGGCGACGAACGTGAAGCCGTCGATGCCGGGCATGTCGATGTCGGAGAGGAACAGGCCGTACTCGCGGCTGCGCGCCCGTTCCAGGCCCTCCTCACCCGACGCGGCCAGGTCGACCTCGTAGCCGGCCGACTCGAGGATGCTGCGCTCGAGCATGCGGGTGGTCAGCGAGTCGTCCACGACCAGGATGGGCATCTTGGGCCGGGCGTTGTTCTGGCCGTCGCCCCGGGCCGCCGCGCTCTCCTGGCGGGCCTCCGCGACCAGCCCGTGCGCGTCCAGCACGAGCCGGGGGTTGCCGTCCAGGTCGATCGAGACGCTGGCGATCACCGGCGCGGCCGGTGCCAGGTCGGGCAGCGGGCGGGCGACCAGGGTGGTGATGCCGGCCAGGCGGTCGACGCCGATCGCCACCGTGTCGCGGTCGGCGGCGAGCACCACGGCGACCCCCGATCCGGGCCCGGCCTCGTCGTCCGGGGTGGCGTGCAGGACGCCGGCCAGCGGCAGGAACGGCAACACCTCGCCCTCGTGCGCGAGCCGGGCGGTGGCGGTGGCGGCGGTCATCTCCTCGGCGGCCAGGCGCACGCAGCGGCGCACGGCGTCCAGCGGCATCGTCGCGGTCGTGCCGCCGGCCTCGACGATCAACCCGTTCATGCTGAGCAGGGTCAACGGCACGATCAGCCGTACGGTGGCACCCTGGCCGGGCCGGTTGTCGATGGCGACCTCGCCGCCCAGTTGCAGAGCCACGTCCCGGGCCACGTCCATGCCGATGCCGCGGCCCGCCACCTCGGTGACCCCGGGCGCGGTGCTGATCCCGCCGTGCAGCACCAGGTCGATCAGCGCCTGGGGGCCGGCGTCGGCTCCGGGGCGCAGCAGGCCGCGCTCCTCGGCGGTGCGGCGCAAGGCGGCCAGGTCGAAGCCGCGCCCGTCGTCGGAGCAGCGGAACTCGGCGTACCGGCCGCGACGCTCCACGAACACGCTGACCGTGCCCTCGGCCGGTTTGCCGGCGGCCAGACGCTGCGCCTCGGGTTCGATGCCGTGCACGACCGCGTTCCGTACGACGTGCAGGAACGCGCCGCTGATCAGGTTGAGCAGATGGGGTCCCATCCGCACGTCGGCGCCCGAGGCCTGGAACCGGACCCGCTTGCCCTCGGCGTCGGCGGCGTCGCGCACCGCCCGGCGCAACGCCGTGAAGATGGAGCCGGCCGGCACCAGGCGCAGCCCCTCGGCCCGGCCCCGCACCTCGTCGAGCTCGCGTTCGACCTGGTCGACGGCGTCGGTCAGGCGGCGGCCGAGCGCGCCCAGATCCGCGGCCAGACGGCGGATGGCGGTGCGGGCGCCCGCATCGGACACCGTCGTGCGGCCCACCCGCAGACGGTCGGCCAGCGACTCCACGTTGCGGTGCAGCCGGGCCAGGGTGCGGCCGCCCTCGCGCAGCGG
Organism: Paractinoplanes ovalisporus; assembly: GCF_016834655.1. Taxonomy (GTDB): domain Bacteria; phylum Actinomycetota; class Actinomycetes; order Mycobacteriales; family Micromonosporaceae; genus Actinoplanes; species Actinoplanes ovalisporus. Next base: position 219,741 of record NZ_JAENHP010000013.1, on the reverse strand, counting down.
CGCGATCCGGGCGCTGGCCTCGCCGATCGCGTCGAGCAGCTCGTCCAGGTCGGCGGTGGCGGCCCGTTCCGGCTGCCGATCGGCGGCGGCCTCGGAGAACCCCTCGGGCGCGGCCGGGTCGGCGTAGGGCACAGCCGGCGCGGCGGGTGGTGGTGCCACCGGCGGCGGTGTCGCGGGTGGGACGGGCGCGGCCTCCGGCGGGGTCTCCACGGTCGGCGCCGGGGGCGCCGAGAGGGCGGTCACGAAGCCGGCGATCTCGTCGTTGAGGCGCAGCAGCTCGCGCATCTCGTCGGCCGGGAGCGCCGGAGTGCTCTCGTCCCGGTGCGGGACCAGCACCTCCTCGAACTCGTGGGCCCGGTCCGCGATCTCGGTCTGTTTGACCACACGGGCCGCGCCCTTGAGGGTGTGCGCGAACCGCAGCAGCCGGGCCACCAGGTCGGGCCCCGGCTGCTGGTCCAGGTCGAGAACGCCCGCGCTGATCTGGTCGACCAGTTCGCGGGCCTCGATCCGGAAATAGCGCAGCGGATCGCGGTCGGTCATGAGCGGCGCTCACGACGTCCGGGGCCGGGAGGGCAGGACCATGTGGGCTCGGCCATCAGTGACGTCCGGTGCCGACCAGGTCCAGCAGCTCGCCGGAGAGCGTGGAGAGATGCGCGGCGGTCTGCTTGGTCTGCACGGCGCTGGACTCGGTCTCGCGGGTGACCCGGGCCGTGTCCGAGGCGGCGACGTTGACCTGCTCGACGGCGGTGGTCTGCTGTTTCGTGGAGAGCTCGATCTCGCGGGTGGCGTCGCTGGTGGTGGAGACCAGGTCGGCGATCCGGCGGAACGAGCTGGTCGCCTCGTCGAACTTGCGCGACCCGGAGTCGACCGCCTTGGCGCCGATCTCGGTCGCCATCACGGTGGTGTTCACCGCGCCCCGGACGTCCTCGATCAGCGCCCGGATCTCCTTGGCCGACCCGGCCGTGCGGTCGGCCAGCTTGCGGATCTCCTCGGCGACCACCGCGAACCGGCGCCCCCACTCCCCGGCGCCGCTGGCCTCGATGGTCGCGTTGATGGCCAGGATGTTGGTCTGCTCGGCCAGCTCCGACACCAGGTCGACGACGCCGCCGATCTGCTGCGACTTCTCGCCCAGGGCGAGCATGTGCTGCACGATCTGGTCGACCTGGGTGCGGATGGCGGCGATCGAGGCGCGGGTCTGGTCGATGGTGGCGTCGCCGTTGCGGGCCGCGTCGGCCGTCTCCTCCGCGATCTTGGAGACCCGCTGGGCGCTGTCCGAGATCTGCCGTGAGGTGATCAGCAGCTCGCTGATCGTCGTGGTGATCTCGTTCATCGCGCTGGCCTGGTCGCGCCCGCCCGAGGCCTGCTGCGCGGCGGCCGCCTCGAGCTGGGCCGACGAGCTCTGGATGTGCCCGACCGCGGCGCCCACCTCGCGGCGCAGGTCGCGGCTCAGCTTCCAGGCGACCAGGGCCGCGGCCAGGATCAGCACCATGCCGATCGCGATGATGAAGACCATCGCCTCCACGGCTCGCTGGGACGCCGCGTCGCTGCGGCTGTCGACGACCGTGGTCTGCCGGGCGATCAGGTCCGCGATCGCCTTCTGCACCGTGATCCGGGCCGCCTTGACCTCTTCGTTGCCGGAGAGCTGGTTGACGTTGACCAGGCTGGTCAGCTTCGCGCGCTGCTCCATCACCGGCGCCAGGATCGCGGCGTGCTTGGCCTCGGCCTCGGCGACCGCCTCGAGCCGCTCCTTCGAGCCCGGATCCGTGATCGACGCCCGCAGCCGGTCGACCTCGTCGAGGAACCGGGTCCGGTCCTGGGTGGTCGCGTCGAGGTATTCGTCGCTGCCGTTGAGCAGGTAGCCGCGGTAGTCGGCGATGCGCGACTCCATCGCCGCGCTCAGCGCCTCCGACCCGACCAGGTTGACCCGGGCCGAGGTGATCACGCCGTCCTTCGTGGTCAGCACGTAGCGCAGGGCCAGCACCGAGGTGGCGGTCATGATCAGGGTCAGCGCCAGGGTCAGGCCGAAGCCGGCGGCCAGCTTGTTGCCGAAGGTGCGTCCGGCCATCATGGTGCGTTCCCCTCGTCGGTGGCTTGGGTGTGGCCGGCCAGGGCGTGCACCATGGCACGGGTGGCCGGGATGTCGATGATCGGGCGGCTCCCGCCGGGCAGGTCGACGAGCCCGCGCAGGCTGCCCCGCCGCCCGTCGCCGGCTTCGTCGCCCGACTCCCGGATGATGTCCGAAGTGGCCGCCCGCACGTGGCCGTCGAGCTCGTGGAAGGCCAGGCCGAGCTGCGGCGTGCCGGCCGCGAGCACGAGCCAGCGCGGCACCTCGTCCACCGGGTGCCCGAGCAGTGCGGCCAGGTCATAGACGGGGACCACGGCACCGGCGAACCCGGCCAGGCCGAGCAGGGCCGGCTGCGGTCCGGGCAGCTGCGTGACCGGGCGGTCCGGGTGCACGCCGGAGGTCTGGGAGAGCCGGATCGCGTACGGGCGTCCGCCGGCCCGGATCGTCAGGAGCTCGAGGTGTTCCTCGTCGTGGCTGCGCGCCGGTTCGGCGAAGGACTGGTCGAAGTCCTCGCGCAGGTCCCGCAGACGCCGGCTGACCGTTCCCGAGCTCACCGGCGCACCCCGCAGGCGTCGAGTTCGGACCGGCACACCACCGTCAGGGCGATGCGGCCGAACCCGCCGCCGAACAGGGTGATCCGCTGTTCGTCCTCCTGGCTGAGCAGGTCCAGCGCGCGCTCCAGCTCGCCCGCCGCGGTGCGGTCGTCGCCCTGCCGCCGGGCGAGCTGCCCCAGCCGCATCCGGGGCAGGGCGAAGGACGGGTCCAGGTACGCGGCCAGGCGGTACTGCCCGATCGCCTCGGCCACCGCCGAACCGTCCTCGAGACACAGCCCGAGCAGCTGGTGGGCGTCCGGGTTGAGCCCGTTCTCGTCGCTCAGCTTGCGGGCCAGCACGATCGCCTCGTCGAGCCGTCCCGACTGGGCCAGCAGCACACCGTGCAGCAGCCGTTCCCGGGGCGGCAGGGGTTCCGGGTGGGGCGAGGTGATCAGGTCCAGGGCCGCGCGGAACTGTTCCTGGCGCAGCAGGTCGAGGGCGCGGTTGTAGGTGTTGTCGTCGATGGCCGCGGTCGGCGGGGCGGCCGGGGCCGCTCGGGGAGCGGCGACCGGTTCCGTCTGCGTCTGGGCCGGGGCGGTCCGCCGTACGGGACCTCCGGTCCGCCGGTAGAAGAAGGTGTGGTGGCTGTGCCGGAGCTCCAGCCCGGCGGGCGCGCTGCCGAGCGAGTCGGTGTGGCCGAGGAAGAGGTAGCCACCCGGCACCAGGGCGTTCGTCATCCGCTGGACCAGCGACGACACCACGTCCGGGGTGAGGTACATCAGCAGGTTGCGGCAGAAGATGATGTCGTACTGCTCGGGCTGCCACAGCACCGGGTCGGGTTCGGCCACGTTGGTCCGCTGGAACCGCACCAGCCGGCGGATGTCGTCGACCACCTTGTAACCGCCGTCGGCCGACCGGAACCAGCGCCGCCGGATGTCGTCCGGCGTCTCCCGCAGCGACCAGGTCGAGTAGGACGCCTTCTCGGCCCGGCGCAGCACGGCCGGGTTGGCGTCGACGCCGACGACGTTGATCAGCCAGTCCGGGTCGAGGCGGGTCTGCCGCGCCGCGATCGCCAGCGAGTAGGCCTCCTCGCCGGAGGAACAGGCGACCGAGAGCAGCCGCAGGGTCCGCTGGGCCGAGCGGGCGTTGGCCCGGTCGGGCAGAGCCTCGTTGCGCAGGGCGGCGAACTGCTCGCCGTGCCGGAAGAAGTACGTCTCGGTGATGCTGATCCGCTCGATCAGCTCGTTGACCTCAGCCTCCCACGGCCGCGCGCCGAGCCGGTCGAGATAGTCGCCCCGGCTCATCCCGTGCTGGGCGGCCCGATCGCGCAGCAGGTCGGACAGCGGCCGGGCGTCGTTGTCGGCGAACGTCCACCCGAGCCGCCGGGCGAGCAGGTCCCGGAAGCGTGCGGTCTCGCCGGCGGAGCTCACGACGGGGTGCCCGCGGCGGCGGCCGCTTCCCAGACCTCGTCGGGCACGGCCCGCATGCTCTGCAACAGCAGCAACGGTTCGGCGCCGAGGGTGCCGACCCCGGCCACCAGCCGGGTGCTGCCCCCGCCGAGCAGCGCCGGGTGCCCACCCGTGGCGTCGGCCTCGACGTTGCGCATGCCGAGGATCTCACCGGTGGCCAGGGCGATCGCCCCGCGCTCGGTCCGGACGGCGAGGTAGCGCTCGGGCTCGGCCGTTCCGCCCCCGAGCAGCCGGGACACGTCGATCACGGGAGTGGGCACACCGCGCAGCACGGTGATGCCCCGGACGAACGGGGGCGTGCCGGCCAGCGCCCGCGTCTCCAGCGGTCGCATCGTCTCGATGATCTCGTCCAGCCGCAGCGCGCAGAGCAGCGGTCCGGCCCGGAAAACGAGCGACTCCACCCCGGCGCCCTCGTCGAGGTGCGCGGGCGCATGTCCGTACTGCCGCATTCGCTCAGGTTAGCGAGACTTCATCCCGGATAGCCGAGATTCCTTCACAACGGCTCCCGCTCGGGCCGCGTCCCCGTTCGTCGGCGGCTACCGCTCGGGCCGGTCCCCGTCCTCCAGCGGCTCCGCCCGGCGGCCGGCTATGGGCAGCCCCGGGTCGTCCCGCGGTGTCGGCGGCCAGTTGGCGGGGGCCCGGGTCATCGCGGCGGCGGCACTGGACCGGTGATGGGCGGCGGTCACCGGGAACTCCGGCTGCTCCTGGGGCTCGGGTGCCGCGTGGGGCGGGCGGGTGTCCGGCCAGATCCGCAGGCGGCGCCGCGCACCCAGGTCCTCGGCCCAGCCGAACGCGAGCATCGCCAGCAGCGTCAGCACGAACGCCGCGACCAGGTCGGTCACCGCGCCCAGGCGGTCGCCCAGGTCGTCCAGCGCGAGCACGGTCAGCACCGGCCACACCGCCGCGATCGCGATGTTGTGCCACAGATAGATCGTCACGGCCCGCGCGTTGACCACGGTGACCGCCTTGTCGAGCGGCTTGACCCGTTCCAGCCAGCCCATGGCCGGCTGCCAGCGCAGCACGATCAGCACGAACGCGAGCGACCACAGCGCCTGCGACTCGGAGATGTCGTTGAGGTCCCAGCTGCCTTCGCCGTGCGCCCAGTAGAGCGCGGCCGCGGCCATGACCAGCGCCACCGGGTAGGCCAGCCACGGCTTGAGCCGCTGGAGCCGGCCGTCGTGGTGCGCGAAACCGGCGACCCAGCACGCGCCGTACGTGACGAAGTCCCACAGCGCGGCATCGGCGGTCTCGGGCAGCTCGAACCCGGTGAGATCGAGCGCGGCCAGCATCAGCAGCGGCAGCGCGACGGTGGCCCAGCCGATCCGCTTCCAGAGCGCGAACAGCGCCGGGGAGAGCAGCACGAACCAGACGTACGCCCGGATGTACCAGAGCGGCTCCCAGACGTCGATGGCCTGGTCGCTGCCCGGGGGGTCGCCGATCGGGAAGATCCAGAACAGCAGTCCGGGCAGGCTGAACGGGTGGTCCCCGTCGCTCTCGCGCGCCCAGCCCGCGACCAGCATGACCGGCACGGCGATCAGACCCAGCAGCCACAGCGGGGGCAGCAGGCGGCGCAGCCGCGAGGTGATCACCTTTCCGGCGTCCCGCTTGGACAGCGACGCCGCGGTCAGCGAGCCGGCCAGGGCGAACATGACACCCATGGCGGGCAGCACGATCGACAGCCAGGGCCATCCGAAGAGGTGGTAGACGATCACCCGGACGATCGCGGCGGCACGGAGCAGATCCAGGTAGCGATTGCGCACCGCGACGAGAGTGCCAGCCCGCCCCTCGGGCCGGGACCTCCGTGCGGTCGGGGAAGACAACACCGCAGGCTTACCCCGTACGCATGAACTGTCCGGTTTGTCTGTGCGAGTGTGCGACGTCCGTGCCTCTGTTTTCCCAGCTCGCGGACCTGTTCGCGGAGACGTCGGCCGGTATTGGTGGTGACGGGTGTCCCGCCCCGAAGTGACCTTGGCCGGGTTGTGACGTTGACCCCCGACGTGGGCGGTCCGGAACGGCCGGGCCCGGGGATCGATGGGGATTACGGGGTTATGCGGAAACCACTCGTGGTGGTCTGTGCGGCGGCTTCGGCGCTCTTGCTCGCGGGCGGCGTCGCGGCGACGTCGGCCAGCGCCGACGAGCGGCCGGGCTGGAGCGACTTCTTCTGGCCGAGCCTGTTCGGATCGGACTCGTCGCCGGACGGCTTCCCGGGCGGCTCCCGGGACACCGCGGCCGACCCGTTCGCCGACCGGGGCGCGCCCGAGCGGCCGACCTTGGACGACCCGGCGGCGGACGACAGCGACGACGCCGGTTCCGCCTCCCGCCCGAACCGCGCCCGCCCCGACGGTGACGCGGCTCCCGACGCTCCCGACGCCGACGACGCTGCGGGGGCTGACGGTGCCTCGGGTGCCGACGATGCTCCCGGTGGCGACGCTGCTTCCGGTGCTGATGCTGCTTCCGACGCTGATGCTGCTTCCGGTGCAGACGCTGATTCCGGCACCGACACGCGCGGGTCCGGGGGGCGGTCGCGTCAGCAGGCCGACGCCCACCGCCAGGCCGCCCGCCCGCATGGGGCCGCCCAGCAGCCCGGCTTCTCGGCCCAGCGCCAGCCCGCGGCCAACTCCGGTGTGATGGCCGGCGCCCGCCAGGCCGTCACGTCCCGCGACGTCTCGGCCAGCCCCGGCGCGCCGGTGCAGCAGCGCGTGCTCGGCCTGATCAACCAGAACCGCCGCCGCGGTGGTTGCCACTCGCTCACCCTGGACCGCCGCCTGATCGAGGCGGCCAACGACCACGCGGCCGACATGGCCCGCCGCGACTACTTCGACCACCAGTCCCCGAACGGCGACAGCGCCGGCGACCGGGTCAGCGAGGCCGGTTACCGCTGGAAGCGCTACGGCGAGAACATCGCCCGCGGCGCCGACAGCGCGTACGAGGTCGTCAACGGCTGGATGAACAGCCCCACCCACCGTCGCAACATCCTCGACTGCCGCCTGCACCAGATGGGCATCGGCCTGGCCATCTCGGGCGACCGCACCCCGTACTGGGTGCAGGACTTCGCCACCCCCGACGCGTAACCCACCCGTCGCCCGGACGCCCGTCGCACTCGCGGCGGGCGTCCGACGTATGCGGTGCCCGCTTGCGGCGGCCTTGCGCGGGCGGACTTCAGTGGCACGGGTCGGTGGCGCGGCTACTTGCGGCGCCGGCTCCCGCGCGAGCGAATTTCAGTGGGGTGGGTCGGCGGCGTGGCTACCTGCGACGCCGGTCTCCGCACGGGCGAATCTCCGTGGGGTGGGTCGGCGGCGCGGCTACTTGCGGCGGTTGGCGGCGATGACCGCGACCATCGTGCCGACGATCATCAGCACGACGATGAGACAGACCAGCAAGTGCCACGGCTTGAGAGCGCCCATGACCGGGGACCCTACCGGTCGCCGTCAAGCGACGTGACGGGCCGGGCGCAGCAGGGTCAGGGCCCGCAGGGCCTCGGCGCGGGAGATCGGCTGGTCGTCGTCGGCCTGGACGGCCAGCGCCATCTCGATGGCCTGGCGGATCCAGGCGGTCTTGGGCACCTCGGCCGCCTGGGCGGCGGACGCCACGGCCTGGTCGAGTTCGATCGGCAGGCGCAGCGAGCGCACGACCATGACCGAGGAACCGGCGGCGGGCAGGGAGTCGAGCAGGGCCTGCTCGTCCTGCGGCTCGGGCGGGGGCTCGAAGGCGAGCCCCGTCATGAAGGCGGCGAGTTGTTCGGGCGTCTGCGGCACCGCGTCGTCGTGACTCATCGGTTCTCCTCCCACCTGCTGAACTCCACCAGCTCGGCATCCGTCATGTCGCGCGCACCGATGATTTTCCAAGTGTGACCGGCCGTGTGGTAGACCGCCACGATCAGTGGCCGGCTCGTCGCGGTGCGGCTCCAGACAGTCAGAACGGGCACTCCGGTGTCGCTGACCGCCCGCCGTGGCCACCGCCGGCGAGCTTCCAGCGCCTGCCGCACCTCACGGGGCTCGATGCCGAGCAGAGCGGCCAGGGCCCACTCTTCCCATTCGTACGGCACCTCCCCAGCGTACTACGTGCGTATTACCTACGGCGTACGGGCAAATCGTGATCAATAAGCCTCAACCCGCGGTTGCGGTCGTCGATGTGGCCTACCGGTTTCGCGCCACGCTCCCGCCGTGGGAGTTGTGTGCGGCTTCGCTGTGCTTCTATGTGCGCACACGTTTCCTGGGGAGGAACCACAGTGAGAGTGAGACGGGTTGGCGCCCGCCTCACCGGGGCCGTTCTGGCGGCCCTGGTCGGCGGCGGTCTCGGTGCGGTGGCGCTGTCACCGGCCGGCGCCGGTGCGGCGGTCGGGGCGCCGGTGACCACGACGGTGACCAAGGCCGCGGCCGCGGGCTGCGCGACGGGCAAATATCAGAAGCAGGTCGAGTGGTGGCTCCACAAGCTCGGCGGCTTCGGCAAGACGACCGTGGACGGCAAGCAGTCCGCCGCCGACTGCGCGGCGATCAAGAAGTTCCAGCAGCGGTACGGCATCCAGCCCGCTCAGGGTCTGGCCGGTCCGACCACCTACGACGTCGCCAGCCGGCTCGGCCGCACCAAGGTCGAGGCGTGCAAGGCGAAGAAGTCCGGCACCACGTTCTGCGTGAACCTGACCGAGCAGACGGCCTGGATCATGAAGAACGGCAAGCGGCTCACGAACCCGACCGTTGTCCGTACGGGCATGAAGGGTTACCGCACGCCGGCCGGCACCTTCTCGATCAACAAGCGCACGAAGAAGGAGTGGTCCGACCCGTACGAGGTCTGGCTGCCCTTCTGGCAGCGCTTCAAGGGCGGGATGGGCTTCCACCAGACCACCACCTACATCCACGACAAGTGGCGGGGTTCGCACGGCTGCGTCAACCTGCTCAAGCAGGACGCGCAGACGTACTACTCGGTCGGCAGGATCGGCATGACGGTCAAGGTCATCGGACGCCGTCCGGGCACGTAAAGAGCAGTCGATGAAGGCGGGTCGCTAAGCAGCGGCCCGCCTTTGCGCGTGCGTGGTCAGGATCTCGTGACGCGGGACCAGGCGCTCGCCGCCGGCCGAGGTGATCACCCGCAGCCCCTCGCGGCCCAGCGTGTAGCGCACATCGATGAACCGGCTCACGGTGTCGTCGTGATGCACGACCGTCAGCTCGTCGGCTCTCAGCATTACTCACGTCCTTAGTTCGTGGTGCGAGCGGTAATACGGATCCGGTCGCCCGAGGGGTTCAGAACGCGCGTCGGCATAGAGTGGCGTGCGTGCCCCGCAGACTCCCGCGCCCCGTCGTGCTCGCCGTGGCGGGGATCTTTCTCGTCTCGTCGACCGCGGCCTCCTGCAACGACGAACAGACCGACGTACGTCTCGGCGAGGCGTCCCGCGGCACGGTGGCCGAGATCGTCGAGGCGCCCGGTTCGGTGACCGCCCGGGCCGCCGCCACGGTCAGCGCCCCCTCCGCCGGCACCCTCGACGACCTGCGCGTCGAGTCGGGGCAGCGGGTCAGCAAGGGCCAGGTCGTCGCCGTGATCGACGCGCCCGACCTCGAGGCCCGGCGCCGGTCGGCCGAGCGGGCGCTCGAGCAGGCCTCCCGGGGCGGCGGCGGCTCGATCGGAGGCACGTCCGGGTTCACCTCCGTACGGCGTAAGACCGACAAGCAGGCGGCCAAGGCCTTCGACGAGGCCCGCGCGGCCGCCCAGAAGATCACCGACCCGGCACTGCGCGACGTGCTGCTCAAACAGGTCGACGCGGCCAAGCAGCAGTACGACGCCGCCTCGGCCGCCGCCGGGGCCGCCCTGCGCTCGGTGCAGCGCGGCGTGGCGTCGCTCGGGGAGGCGGTCAGCTCGCTCTCGGCCGCGCAGCGGCTCCAGGCCCAGCAGGCGTACGAGCTGGCCGACGCCGCCGTCGAAGCCCTCACCCTGCGCGCCCCGGTGGCGGGCGTGGTGCAGATGGGCGGGACGTCGAGCGGCGGCTCCCCGGCCCTGTCCGACCTGCTGGCGGGCGGATCGGCCCCGCAGACGGCCAACCTGCCGGGAGTCGACGAGGCGGTTCCGCGCGGTGCGTACGTGGCGGCCGGCACCCCGATCCTCACCGTGGTCGACGTCAGCCGGCTGGGACTGACCGCCGAGGTCGACGAGACGGATGTGCTGCTCGTCCGGGCCGGGGTGAAAGCGACCGTCGAGCTCGACGCGGCCACGGGGTCGAGCTACCAGGCCACCGTACGGGCAATCGATCTTCTGCCGACGACGTCGAGCCGCGGCGGGGTGTCGTACAAGGTGCGTCTTGATCTCGCCGGTGGCAAGGACGCGGCGGGCGGGACCGCGCCCACCCCGCGGCCCGGCATGAGCGCCGTCGTGCGGCTGCAGGTGCGGGAGGCCGACGACGCGGTCACCGTGCCCGCCTCGGCGATCATCAATGTCGACGGCAAGGACACGGTGTGGGCCGTGCGCGGCGACCGTTACGAGCGGGTGCCGGTGACGCTCGGTGTGCAGGGCGAAGACGTCGTGCAGGTCACCGGCGGGATCGACGCGGGCGCCCGGATCGCGGTGTCGGGCGCCGACGAGATCCGGCCCGGCGACCGGCCCTCATGACCGCTCCCGCCATCGTCGCGACCGACATCAGCCGCACCTACGACCTCGACGGCGTCTCGGTGCCCGCCCTGCGTGGGGTCTCGCTCAGCATCGAGCCGAGCGACTACGTGGCGATCGTCGGCACCTCGGGCTCGGGCAAGTCGACGCTGATGCACCTGCTGGGCGGCCTCGACCGGCCCTCGGCGGGCACGCTGCTGATCGGCGGGCGGGACGTGTCGACGCTGAACCCGGCCGAGATGGCCAAGCTGCGCAACGAGACCATCGGCTTCGTCTTCCAGTCGTTCCACCTGCTCGCGCGCACCACCGCCCGCGACAACGTGGCCCTGCCGCTGGTCTATCGCGGCATCGGCCGCCGCGAACGCCGGGAACGGGCCACCGCGATGCTCGATCGGGTCGGCCTGTCGCACCGCCTCGACCACCGCCCCAACCAGATGTCGGGCGGCGAGCAGCAGCGCGTGGCGATCGCCCGTGCCCTGGTCACCGACCCGTCGGTGCTGCTGGCCGACGAGCCCACCGGCAACCTCGACTCGACGACCGGCCAGTCCGTGCTGGGCCTGCTCGAGTCGCTGAACGCCGAGGGCGTGGCGGTGGTGCTGGTGACCCACGACCGTGAGGTGGCGGGCCGGGCGCGGCGGCAGATCGTCATGAAGGACGGCGTGATCGTCCGGTGAGACTCGCGGAAGCCTGGCGCGTCGCGCTCGACGCCCTGCGCGCCAACCGGCTGCGCAGCATGCTGACCATGCTCGGCATCATCATCGGCGTGGCCGCGGTGGTGGCGCTGGTCGGCATCGGCACCGGCACCAAGGGCCAGATCGAGCAGCAGGTCGAGGGGCTGGGTTCCAACCTGCTGCTGGTCGTGCCGGGCCGGCTCGAGGCGGGGTCGGCGCCGGCCGCGTCGACCATGGACCTGGACGACGTCGAGGCGGTCGCGCGGGTGGTCGGCGACCGCGACCGGGTGGCCGCCACCATCGCGTCGGGGGAGACGGTGCGTGCCGGCTCGCGCTCGACGTTCGCCAGCATGCAGGGCGTTCTCGAGAACACGCCCGACGTCTTCGTCCGCCGGCTCGACCGCGGAACCTACCTTTCCCGTACGGACGTGACGACCGGCCGCCGCGTGGCGGTGCTCGGCGCCGGCACGGCCACGGCCCTGTTCGGCGACCGGGATCCGATCGGCCGGCAGATCACGATCGGCGGCGTCCGGTTCCGGGTCATCGGCACCTTCGAACGGCTCGGGCAGAGCCTGGGCGTCGACCGGGACAGCGAGGTGCACGTGCCGGTGACCGCGGCCCAGCGCCTGCTCGGCACCGACCGGATCGACGGCCTGGCGATCCGCGCCCCCGACCGCGAGCGCATCAATCAGTTGTCCACCGCGGTGGTCTCGGTGCTGAGCGACCGGCATCCGGACACCGACTTCAGCGCCGTCACCCAGGAGCAGATCCTCGGCGTGCTGGGCGACATCCTGGGCGTGCTGACCGGGGTGCTGGCCGCGATCGCCGGGATCAGCCTGCTCGTCGGCGGTGTCGGCGTCTCGAACATCATGCTCGTGTCGGTGCGTGAGCGGACGAAGGAGATCGGCCTGCGCAAGGCCGTCGGCGCCCGGCCGCGCGACATCGGCGTGCAGTTCCTGCTCGAGGCCGTGCTGCTCACGACCATCGGCGGGGTGCTCGGCATGGCTCTCGGCGTCACGGCGGCGCTGCTGGTCGACCGGTTCTCGCCCGTTCCGGCCGCGATCACGTGGTGGTCGCTCGCGCTGGCGTTCGGCGTGTCCGCGTTCGTGGGCATCGTCTTCGGGGTGGTGCCGGCGCAGCGTGCCGGTCGCCTCGATCCGGTGGTCGCACTGCGTACTGAATGAGCCGGCGCTGATTCCCTGTTTCGCCGCTTCTCTTGTCCGGCCGCTTCCTTTGTCCCGTCGCCTCCCTTGTCCGGCCGCTTCCCTTGTCCCGTCGCCTCCCTTGTCCGGCCGTTCCCCTTGTCCCGTCGCTTCCTTTGCCCGGCCGTTCCCCTTGTCCCGTCGCTTCCTTTGCGACGCCGCGAGCGGGCCGTAGTCAGGCCGGGCTGAGCGCGCGGTTGAGCAGCGCGACGAGCTGCCGCAACTCGCTCGGCGAGAGCGCCGCCAGCGGGGTGCCGGCCAGGGCCGCCTCGACCACCTCGGCCCGCACCTGACGGCCCTTCGGGGTCAGCACCAGCACCCGGGAGCGGCGGTCGGCCGGGTCGACCGACCGCTCGACCAGCCCCCGGTCGACCAGCTGATTGGCCATGAAGGTCAGGTTCGGGGCGTTGCAGTGCAGGCGCTCGGCCATCACCTTCATCGAGGGCGGCGGCTCGTCCGGGTCGATCACCCACAGCGCCTGGAACGTGGCCTGGGTCAGGTTGTGGGCGGCCAGAGCCGGCCCGGTCAGGTCGACGGTCCGCATCCAGATGTCGTACGTCGCGGTGACGGCCGCGGTGAGCTCGGGTGCGGTCATGCCTGCCATCCTACTGATGTTTCGAGACTCGAAGTATCGTGCTAGCGTCAATGCTTCGAGACTCGAACTAATGGAGGACTCCATGCGGGACATCACCGCTCTCGTCACCGGCGCATCCAAGGGACTCGGACGGGCGTACGCGCTGGAACTCGCCCGCCGCGGAGCTCGGGTGATCCTTCTGGCCCGCTCGGGAAGCGATCTAGAAGAGCTGGCCGCGACCATGCAGAACGCCGTCGTCATCACCGGCGACCTGACCGCCCGCGGCGGCCCCGAGCGGATCCTGCGCGAGCTGTCCGACCGCGGCCTGGTCGTCGACCTGCTGATCAACAACGCCGGCATGGGCAGTGCGGGCCCGTTCCTCCAGCGCCCGCTCGAACCGCAGCTGCGCTCGGTCGACCTCAACATCAGCGGCCTGCTCACGCTCACCCACGCGCTAGGAGCCGAGATGGTGGCCCGCGGCGCCGGCGGCATCATCAACGTCTCGTCCACCGCGGCCTTCCTGCCCCTGCCGTACCAGGCCAGCTACGCCGCGACCAAGGCGTTCGTGCTCTCCTTCAGCGAGGCGCTGGCCGAGGAACTGCGCGGAACCGGCGTCCACGTCATGGCCGCACACCCGGGCGCCATCGCCACCGGCTTCTTCGACGGCACCACGGCCACCATCGACCCCGGCGCCGACACCCCCGAGACCGTCGCCGCCCAGACCCTCGACGACTACGCTCGCCGGCGTCCCGTCTCCTACCCGGGCCGCGGCGTCAACCGCGTGATGACCTGGCCCGCACGCCTCCTACCCCGTACGGTGGTGGCCCGGGTGGCCGCAGCCTTCAACCGCCGCCAGCGCCTCCACGAGACCGTCGACGTCGCCTAGAAGCGCTCGGCTCTGCGCGGTCGTTGCCGGTCGGCGTCTCGCCGCCCCGCTCAGCTCCGCGTGCTCCTCGCCGATCGTGGGGGAGTGCGCTATCAGCTCCGCGACGAACAGGGGGCAACCCGCAGCGTCGCGTATCTGATGCTGGCCGCGGCGCCGGTCGTGTTCCTCACGGGCATCGTGCTGCCCGACGAGCACCCGGTGGCCTGGGTCCTCGCCATCTCGCTGACCGTCCTGTTCATGGGCGCCGGCGGCGCGCTCTCGATGTGGCGGCCGCGCACCCTGCCCCGGCTGTTCTGGCTGATCCTGCCGTTCGTGGCCGTCGCCACCATCGCCGGGCTGAACATCGCCTCCCGCGACGTGGCCGCCGGATCCCAGCTGTTCTACCTGTGGCCGGTGCTCTACACGGCCAACTTCCTCAGCCACCGGGTCACCGCCATGATCCTGGCGATGGTGTCGGCCGGGCACGCGTCGGTGGCGTTCCCCGTGCTCGGCCTCGCCCCGGGCCTCGCCGACTGGATCTCGGTGACGGTCGCGCTCAGCCTCACCGCGATCGTGGTGGCCTCGCTGCGGAACCGTAACGACCGGCTCCGCGCGGTGCTCGAGTCGCAGGCGCTGGCCGACCCGCTGACCGGCTTGGCCAACCGGCGCTCCTTCGACGACGAGCTGGACCGGTCGGTCACCTGGGCGCGGGAGAGCGGCGAGCCGCTGGCACTCATGACGGTCGACATCGACCACTTCAAGACCATCAACGACACATGGGGGCACGGGGTCGGTGACCAGGCCCTCCAGGTGGTGGCGGCCTGCCTGCGTACGGTGGCCCGGCGCGACCGCGACATGGTGGCGCGCCTCGGCGGCGACGAGTTCGCCGTGCTGCTGCGCACCGACCGGCTGAGCGCGCGGCGGGCGGCCGACGAGGTCCGTACGGCGTTGGTCGCGGTCGACGGTCTGCCGTGCGGCTCACCCGGGCTCAGCATCGGCATCGCGCTGGTGCCGGATCACGCCCTGACCGCGGAGGAACTGCGCGCGGCTTCGGACGCCGCCCTCTACGAGGCGAAGGAGGGCGGCCGGGGCCGTACGGCGATGGCCCACCCACCCGCACCCAGGCAGAAGGTCAGCGCGCCCGGTTGACCGGCTGCTCGGCCGACCTGCCGGCACCCCGGCGTGACTGTATGACCGGCTGGCCGGCCGACCGCCCGCGCCCCGGCGTGACTCGACAACCGGCTGCTCGGCCGACCGCCCGCGCCTCGGCAGGAGGTCAGCGCGGCTGGATGACCGGCTGCTCGGCGGTGTTCTCGTCGAGTCCTGACTTGGCCATCCCGAGGATCTCCTCCCGCGTACGCGGGTAGGGACCCCAGCCGTCCCGCAGCACATGGATGTAGACGGCCTCGAGACACACTCCGACACGCGCGGCCAGATCGGTGTCCTCCGGCGTCCCCAGCCGTACGGCCCGGGCGAAGTGATCCAGCGACTCCATGTGCCGCCCCTGGTCGAAGCAGCAACGGCCGGCGTTCTCGTGGACCACGCTGCGCAGCGTCTCCGGAACTTCGGAACCGGTCGCCTTCGCGAAGAGCCGGTCGGCCTCCTTGAAGTCGCCGCGCAGCCGCAGAATGTGCGCCAGCTCGGCCTGCGCGATCACCTCGGACTGCATGTCCCGGGCCGACTCGGCATGGGCCAGAGCAAGCCGCGCAGCCGCGGCGGCCATACCCAGCTCACCGAGCAGCCGGTACACCTCGGCCCGTACGCTCAGCAGCCCCGCCTTGGCCACGTTGTCCACTTCGTCGGCGAGCGGCCCGTCCAGCCGTTCGCCCAGCTCACGCAGCGCTTCGCGGTCGTCGACAACCTCGCGCAGCGTCCCACCGTCAAGCCGCCACCGGATGGCTTCGAGGTCAGCCGCGGACAGGGCCGGCCGCTCAACCTCCCGCTCCACCTGAGCCCGATTGCCTTCCGGCTGGTGGGCCGCCATGTGCTCATCGATCTTCGCCCGTACGGCGGTGGGGTCGAGCGTCTCATCCGTCTGCTCGCCTGCGACCGCCTGGCTCGGCTGCTCGCCTGTGACACCCCGCCCCGGGTGTTCGCCCGTGGCCGTATGGCTGGGTTGTTCGCCCGTGGCCGTACGGCTGGGTTGTTCGCCCGTGACTGTCCGGCCCTGGAAGAGCCCCGTGACGTCGAGGTCGATGACGACGCCGTCCGTCGGTGCTTCGCCCCGCTCGGCCACGGTCGACCCGGCCACGTCCGCGGCCTGGTCTGTCGCGCCGCCCGCTTCGTGCGCAAACCCTTCCGGCACGGCTCCGGAACTGCCCGGCCGCGTCGCGGTCGCTCGTTGCTGCGACGTGCCCGTAGCCCCGTTCGCGTTCTGCGACGTGGCACCCAGCTCGCCCGAGTTCGCGTCCCCGGCCTCATGCGGCGAGGGGTTGGCGTGCTCCGGCTGCGACGCGGCGCCCACTGTGGCCGCTTCCGCCGGCGGGGCGGTAACGGCGTTCCCGCCCGGCGTCGGCTCGTCCGCCTTGGCCGAGAACCACATGCCGCCGAAGTCGGTGTCGGCCGGACGCTCCGGCGCATCGGCCCCGGAAACCACAAGCCGCCCGATCGGCCGGATGTTGTGCAGAGTGCCATCCGGATCCATGTACGGCGCCGCGTGCGCCCCCAGCCGGTTCGGATCATCCGGCGCCGAGCCACCCTGCTCATCACCGTCATCCGGCCCAGCGTGCCGAGAGCCACGCGTGGCCTCCGCCGCCTCAACCGGAGAATCCACCGGCATCCGAGGCGCCGGAACCGCCCCCGGCATCTGCTGCTGCTCCTGCTGCCGCACATCAGCGCCGTCGGCCCACTGCTGAGCGTCCTCGCCAGCCGGCGCGCTGTCACCCACTCGCGGCTGCTGCGCGTCGCCGTCCGGCCATGGCTGCGGCGTGTCGCTGTCCGCCCAGTGCTGTGAGTCGTCGCCCGTCACCGAGCCGTCGGCCACTCGCAGCTGTCGTGCGTCGCCGTTCGGGCGTAACTGCGGCGTGTTGCTGTCCGCCCAGTGCTGTGAGTCGCCGTCCGTCACCGAGCCGTCGGCCACTCGCAGCTGTCGTGCGTCGCCGTCCGGGCGTGACTGCGGCGTGTCGCCGTCCATCCAGTGTTGCGAGTCGCCGCTGGTCGGCGAGCTGTCGCCCACTCGCGGCTGTCGTGCGTCGTCGTCCGGCCATGGCTGCGGCGTGTTGCTGTCCGCCCAGTGTTGCGAGTCGCCGCTGGTCGGCGAGCTGTCGCCCACTCGCGGCGGCCATGCGTCGCCCTCGGCCCGCGACCGCGGCAGGTCGTCGTCGGCCGACGGGCGTGGCTGTTGCGCGGTGTGTCCGAGCCCCGGCTGCTCCGAGCCGGCGCTGTCGGCGGGCGGCGCGGATCGCGGCCGGAGCGGGAAGCCGATCTTCGCAGTGGCCTGAGGACCACCCGGCGGTTCCTCGCCGCCCGGCGCCAACGGCTGCGTCGGCAGGGCCGTCAGGTCCTGATCTCCGGCCGGGCTCACCTGCCGCGGAATACTCCGTCCCCGCTCGCCTCCACCAGGCGCGCTGACCGGAGCCGAGGCGAGCGAGGTAGGCCGCTCCGCCGAGGCGCCCCGATGCTGCGGCGGAGCCCACGGCGAGTCGGGCAACCCTTGAGCCGCCTGAATCCGGAACCCGGCCGGCGACTCCGGACGAACCGCGTCCACCCGCCCCGGCGCCTGCCCACTCGGCTCCTGACTGCGCAGGCTCTGCTGTCCGGGGATCGCTGCCTGCGGAGCCTGCTGCCCGGGGATCGGCGTCTGCGGAGCCTGCTGCCCGGGGATCGGCGTCTGCGGAGCCTGCTGTCCGGGCGCCGGCTGGCGGGCGGCCAGTTGCTCGGCTGCCGTACGGGGGCGCTGCGGCTCCTCGGCTTCCGTCCAGCCGGACTCCTGCTGGTCAGGAGCCTGCTGGCGAGCGGCCGGCTGTTCGTGTGTCGCTGCGCCCGGGCGTGGCGACTCGCCGGGGAAGTGCTGCCCCGGGGCGTGTTGTCCGGGTGCGTGCTGACCAGGGATGTGGCGTGCGGGCCCGTGGCCTCCGGGGGCGAAATCTCCGGATGCCTGCGGACGCGGAGCCTGCCCGGCGGCCACCGTCGGGGTCGAGGGCTGCTGCCCACGCATCTCCGGCTGGTGGTCGTCGTGCTGGTCGTGATCGTGTTTGTCGGAACCGTGGCCGAAAAGCTTGTCCACGGCGCGGCGGAAGACCCCACCGGACTTGTGGTGGGACTGTTCGTCCGGCGCATGCTGTTCCGGAGCGGGCTGCGCCGGCGCTGACTGGGCCGGGGCAGGTTGGACCGGCCCCCGCTGGACCGGCACGGACCGCTGGCCACCACGCTCGTCGCTCGGCCACGGTCCGCGTTCGGCCTGGCCGCCATGCGCGTCGCCGGGCCAAGGTCCAGGTTCGGCCTGGCCGCCATGCGCGTCGCCGGGCCACGGTCCGCGTCCGGCCTGACCATCATGCGCGTCGCCGGGCCACGGTCCGCGTTCGGCCTGGCCGCCATGCGCGTCGCCCGGCCACGGTCCACGTTCGGCCTGGCCCGGCGCGAAGCGGCCGTCACGCGACGGCTCTCCGTGAGGCTGTGCCGAAGGCGGCATCTGGCCGGGGGAGACCGGAACCGAGCCGCCAGGCGCCTGGCCGTGCACCGGCGACGCCGAGGACGGCCAGCCGTCGGCCGGAGCCTGCGGCGCGGGCGAGACCGGAGGCGCGGCGTGCGCCATCGAAGGCGGAACCGCAGCACCAGGTGGAACCGAGGCACCGGGCTGGGCCGACGTGCCGGGCGGAACAGCGGCCGCGGGCGAACCCTGCGTACCCGGTGTGCCTGGACGGCCCGCGGCACCGGGCGATACCGGCGAGGCGGGAACTCCGTGCTGCGCAGGGTGCGCACCCGGGATCACGGTCGGCGGGACCTGAGCGCCCTGCGGTGCCGACGGTGAAACCGGGGCGGCGTACGGCGGCGAGTTCGGAGCGGACTGCTGCGGAACTCCGCGTCCCGCCTCCCCCGAAACAGGGCGCATGGGAGCGCCCGGCACCGGGCCCCGCGCCGCGGGTTGTCCAGCCGGGTCCTGCGGCATGCCGCGCTGAGCATCGCCCGGGACCGGCCCGCGCGACGTCGGCGGCTGCGCGCCCGGGTTCTGCGGCATTCCATGCTGCACGTCGCCGGGGACCGCCCCACGCGACGGCGACTGGGCGCCCGGGTTTTGTTGCATACCGCGCTGCAAATCGCCGGGGACCGGTCCGCGCGTCGGCGGCTGCGCGCCCGGGCTCTGCGGCATGCCGCGCTGAGCATCGCCCGAAACGGGTCCACGGGCGGCGGGCTGCTGCACGTTCGGGTCCCGTTGCGTTCCGCGCTGATCGCCGGGGGCCTGGTCCGGGACGCCCGGTCGCTGAGGCGCGGGAGCAGCCGGAACTGGCCCGCGTGCCGCGGCCGGCGGCACGGAGACGGGCGGCTGCTGGCCGGGGCCGACCGGTCGAGGGGCAACACCCGGCTGCTGACCGCCGGGAGCGGCCGGCACTGGGCCGCGCCCAGGTGGCATGGCAACGGGCGGCTGACCCGCGCCCGGCGGGGGACCGGCCGGCGACACCGGACGGCCGAAACCGTGGCTCGGCAACGCGGCCGGAGGCGCCTCGTCCGGCACCATCGACCACGGATCGTCACCCTCGGAGAGGTAGACGTGCGCGGTACGCGGGCTACGCCGCGACCGCTGCCCGGGCGGCATCTCCAGCCGCGGATCGGTCTCCGAGAGCGACAACCTCGGGTCGGTCTGCGAAAGCGACAGGCGGGGATCAGTCTCGGACAGCGAGAGCCGCGGGTCGGTCTCGGACGGCGACCGTTCGCCCGGCCCGCGCGACGGCGGAACGTCCCCGCGCCTCGGCTGCCCCGGCACCGCGTCTCCGCGCGCAGGCTGAGAAGGCCCGGCCGTCCCACGTCCCGCGACCTGACCCGGTCCCACCGGACCTCGTGCCGCGGCCTGACCCGGACCAGCAGGCGCGTTCTGGTCGAGCGGGCCGCGTGCTGCGGCTTGTCCCGGGCCGGTGGGCGAGTGCGGGTCGGGTGCTCCGGCCTGTCCCGGATGTGCGGGTGCGTTCGGGTCGAGCGGGCCGCGTGCTCCGGCCTGCCGCGGGCGTGCGGGCGCGTTCGGGTCGAGCGGGCCGCGGGCTGCGGCCTCTCCCTGGCCCTCGGGCGTCCGTGGTGCCGGTGCGTGCGGGTCTACGGGACCGCGCGCTGCGGCCTGTCCGGGCCCCGCCGGTGTCTGCGAGCCGCGCGACCCGGGCTGCCCCGGTCCGGCGGTGGTGGGCGCCTGCGGGTCGAGCGGGCCCCGAGCTGCCGCGTGACCCGGCCCCGAGGGCGCCTGCGGAGCAGCCGGTGGCCCCTGCGGCGTGACGGCGGCACGCGCGGCCGGAGCCTGTGGCGGCACCGCGACCCGAGCGGCCGGCGCCTGCGGCTGAGCCTGGCCGGGCCCACGTGTGGGCTGCGGCGGAGTGGCCGGCTGTTGCGCTGCGGGCCGCTGAGCTGCCGGCGGCTGCTGAGGGACGGCGCGCGGAGCCGCGGCCGGCTGGCCGGCCGGGGTCGCAGGCGTCGGCGGCGGGCTGACGACCCGGGCCGCGGGGGTCGGGGCGTGCGTGCCGACGACGCGCGGCGTTGCCGGAGGCTCGGCCTTCTTGACGACCCGCGGTGCCGGCGGCGGCTCTTCCTTGCCGATGACCCGCGGCGTCGCGGGAGGCGGGGTCTTGCTGATCACGCGTGGACCGTCGCCGCCGTCGGTCTCCGGGTTCTGCGGGGCCTCCTCGAGCTCGGCCGCCGGCCGCGTCTCCCGCTCGGGCGTGCCTTCCTCGACCCAACCCTGCTCGTCCGAGGACGAGGACGACGCCGGGACCGTGGCCGGGGCTTCCTCGACCCAGCCCTGACCTCCGACCGGCACGCGGTCGTCCCAACCCTGACCATCCCACGTCTGGCGGCGGTCGCCTTCCCGCGACTCGGGCGTGGTGGGCTGGCGGCGGTCGCCCGGCCAGTTCTCGGCGGAGGCGGCGGGCGTCTGGCGGCGGTCGCCTTCCCACGTCTCGGGCGTGGTGGGCTGGCGGCGGTCGCCCGGCCAGTTCTCGGCGGAGGCGGCGGGCGCTTGGCGGCGGTCGCCTTCCCACGTCTCGGGCGTGGCGGGTTGGCGGCGGTCGCCCGGCCAGTTCTCGGCGGAGGCGGCGGGCGCTTGGCGGCGGTTGCCTTCCCAGGTCTCGGCGGGAGCGGAAGCGGCCGGCGTCTGGCGGCGGTCGTTCTCCCAGGTCTCCGCAGGCACCGAGGCCGCGGCGGGCGGCTGGCGGCGGTCGCCTTCCCACGAATCGGGTGCGGACGGCTGGCGCCGGTCGCCCTGCCACGGCTCGACAGGGGCCGAGGCGGCGGGACGGCGACGGTCGTCGACGATCTCGCCCTCGATGACCTCGCCCTCGATCGTGCGCGGGGCGTCCTCACGCGGCGGGGCCCAGCCACGCCGGTCGTCGGCCTCGCCCGGCCACGGGCGACGCTCCTCGTACCCGTCGCGACGGGGATCGCGCCGGTCGTCGTAGCCGTCGCGGCGGCCTCGCGGGTCGTAGCCGTCGCGGCGCGGGTCATAGCCGTCCCGGCGCTCGTCATAACCCTCGCGGCGAGGATCGAAGCCGTCGCGCCGGTCGTCGAACGCCGTGTACTCGTCGCGGCGGGATCCGGGACGGCGGCGATCGCGTACATCCGTACCGTCGAAAGCCTGGTCTTCCGGCCGGCCACGCTGGGGGCCCGGTTCGTCCCAGAGCATCGCGGCGCGCCCACCCGACCGTACGTTCTCGTCGGGGTAGGGCCGGCGGCGCTCGTCGTAGTCGTAGACCTCGTCGCGCGCGGGACGGCGCTGCGGACGGGAGCGCTCGTCGTCAGGGCGGCGGTACTGGTCGCGGGGCGGCGCCTCGGGCACCCGCGCGCGGCCACTGGCGGCCGGCTGCTCGGGGCGTTCCTCCTCGCGGCGCGGACGCTCCTCGGGGGCGCGCCGCGGACGATCTTCGGGACGGCGGGGACGTTCCTCGGCGCGACGCGGACGTTCGTCGGCGCGTCGGGGACGCTGCCGCCACCGGCCGGGTTGACGTTCCTCGTGCTCGGCCTGGCCGGAGTCGCTGCGGCTGACCGTCTTCACGCCGGGGTCGGGTCCATGCCCGTACGCCACCAGGTCGCGATGGTCGTACGGCTCGTCGATGTCGTCGTGCAGGTCGTACCGGTCGTCGCGCCGTGTGTACGTGGTGTCGGGCGCGTCGAAGTCGGCGCCGAGCTCGGGCCGGTTGAAGTCGACCTCGTCGAAGTCGTCACCGGCCAGGTTGGGCTGGGACGTGTCGATCGGCACGAAGTCGGGGTCGTCGAGCCAGCTCGGCCGCTGCGAGTCGAACGCGGCCTGCGGCGCACGCTGGGGCGCACCGGAGTTGCCGGTGGCACGACGCTGACGGCGCGCGGCCAGCTCGTCGACCGGGCCACCGGAATCGCGGCCGCCACGCCGGGTCGGGATGACCGGGTCGGGGGTGTCGCGGCGCTCGTACTGCCGTTCCTGAACGACGGCCGCGCTGGGCATGATGGAGTATTCGGAATACTCCTCGTCCCAGTATTCGTCGTCCTCGAAGCTCATGCGGCCGCTCCCGGGCCGTGCGGACGGGAACCACGCTTACGGCAGAAGAGAGAGCCCCCCTCGCTCCATCGCCGCATGCTCGCCCCCCGTTCGTCACGCGTGCCCGGATCGTCCCCTCCCACGCGGTGGATGTGGAAGGTTAACCACGGATTTGCGAGCTGCGCCACCACCCCCTGGAGCGCCGCCCGCGGCCTCGCCGCGGAGTCAGGACCGCCGGGCGGCCCCGGCTCGCCGCTCCGCCGGGCTTGTTTCCTCGGCGGAGAGTACGCGGGGCGGCAGCGAACAGTTCAAACGCTGTCGGCTGATGTACAGATCGTTCGATGGGCGGGACGGGCCGTCACCGTCCGTCGCAGCGTGAACTTAAGCAATTCTTAAACTCGTTCCGGCGATACGGACGAGTAACAAGGCCACCCGATCGAGCGAGGGCAGGCCGGTGGCCCGATCGTCCGGCAGTGGCGAAGCACACGCTCCCCACCAACGGATCAAGGTGCTAGGGGATGTCACGGTGGAGGAGCGCCCAGGACAGCGTGGTCCTGGGTGGAGCCAACGACACCGATCGAAAGGAGCGGAATCATGCCGCGCCTCGACCTCGGCGCCGTACGCGCCACCTGGCGGACGGCCCTGCGCCGTCTCGACGCCTGGACGCTCGAGACCCTCAACTCCCCGGCCGGCGGCCGCCGCCCCCGTCTCTGAGTGGCCGCCACCGCGTACACCTAACGCGAACGCTCACATCGTCCTGCCCCCCATGCCGGTGTGAGGTCGTGCCTGCGCGGTTGTGCCGGGAAAGGAACGGCGGCGGGGTTGCCCCCCGCCGCCGTTTCTCCGCACTGTTTTTGTCGGACCCGGGCGGTAGCTTCTTTTCATGAGCAGCTTCGAAGCAGACCCGGTGGAGCTGCTCGAGGGCGCCCCCGTCGCGCTCGGTGGCCCCCGCGGCTTCGCCGTCACCCGCACCCTGCCCAACCGCGGCCGGCGCATGGTGGGCGCGTGGTGCTTCCTCGACGCGTACGGGCCGCATGATCTCGCGACCTCCGAGGGCATGCGCGTCGGCCCCCACCCGCACACCGGTCTGCAGACGGTCACGTGGCTGCTCGCCGGCGAGGTGCTGCATCGCGACAGCCTCGGCAGTCTCCAGCTGATCCGCCCCGGCCAGCTCAACCTCATGACCGCCGGGCGCGGCATCTCCCACTCCGAAGAGACCCCGGCCGACCACACGCCGATCCTGCACGGCGTCCAGCTCTGGGTCGCCCTGCCTCACGCCGCCCGCGACATGCCACCGGTCTTCGCGCATCACGCCGACCTGCCCGTCGTCACCGAGGCCGGCCTCACCGCCACGGTCCTCATGGGCAGCTTCGCCGGCGCCACGTCCCCCGCGCAGTGCCACACCCCGCTGGTCGGCGCCGAGCTCAGCCTGGCCTCCGGCGCCGAGTCCACTTTGTCGTTGAGACCCACTTTTGAGTACGCATTTCTGGCCCTCGACGGCGCCCCCACGGTCGACGGCACCACGCTGAAACCCGGCCCGCTGCTCTACCTGGGAGCAGGCCGCGATTCCGTACGGGTGGCGACGAGCTCGCCCGCGCGCCTGCTCCTGCTCGGCGGCGAGCCGTTCGAGGAGCGCATCGTCATGTGGTGGAACTTCGTGGAGATCGGCTCTTAGACCCTGATATACACGCGGCGCCCGTACTAACGTGCGGCAAGCTCGCGCACACGGGTGCGACGGCCCGAATCCGTTGCGGTGTAAGGGATTCCGCCTCTTGCCGGCGAGCGTTGCCGAGGATGTCAGGCGGGCGGGGTGGCGGCCTCATCCTCGAAAGCGTCGGCCGCCGGGTTGCCGCGATGATGACCGAGCCGTCGCCGCAGTTCGGCAACGCGGTCGTCTGCCCGGGCGGACCCGGCGTTGCGGGACAGGCGCAGCGCCCGCGTCGCGGCGTCGGCGGCGCGCTCGACCTCGTTGGCTTGCAACAGCGATTCGGCGAGCCACGTGAGGTAGAGCGACGTCTCGCGCCCGGTGTCCTCGCCGTACCCGGCGGTCGCCTGTTCGAGAATCGGCACGGCGCGCAGCGGGCGCGCGAGTTCCGTCCACACCCGCCCCGCCATGATCTCGATCTCGCCCTCGTCGAGCCAGTACGTCCAGATCGGGTCATCGCCGGGGCGGCGATGGTCGTACTCGGCCTCGACCGTGCCGAGGGCTCGCTCGGCGTCGCGCGCCTCACCCGCCCTCGCTGCCGACCACGCGACCCGCTCGGCCAGCAGCGCCCGGGTCGTCGCCGACGCCTCGCCGCGAGCGCCGACGTACGCCGAGCGCGCCAGCGTGACCGCCTCGCGGGCGTCGCCGACGTTGGCGACTTGGTACGCCAGCGACGAGAGGTTGTTGGCTGCCCCCGCGACGTCGCCGCCCGCGTGCGCCGCCCGGACGCCGAGCAGGTAGGCGGCCTCGGCCCGGTCGTGTGCGCCCGCGTCGGAAAGCGTCCATCCCGCAAGCTGACACAGCTCGCCGACCGCGACGAGCAGGCGTCGGCCGACGTCCTCGGAGTACGCGCCGTCGCGCAGCAGGGCGGTCGTCGCCGTCAGTTCGGCTGTCACCATGTCGTGCGTGTCGGCGCCGCCGACGTGGTCGTCGAGCAGGCGCAGTTGATGCACCCGCGCCTCGACCTGCTCGACCTGCTCGACGCCGATCCGGCGGCCGGCACGGATCGCGGTCAACTGCGGCGGCTCGGCGATCAGCCATTGGTGCGCGAGGCTCACGGCGTTCTCGGCGGTCGGCCGCTCGGCCACGACGGCGGCGGCGAGCCGTTCGGAGTCGGCCGGTCGCCATAGGCCGGAATCGAGCCGCCACGGTTCGGCCGCCTCGGCGACCGGCGGCAGCAGCGCGACGAGCCCGCCGCCCGCACCGAGTGCCTGATCGAGGGCGAGGGCGAGTTCGGGGCTCGGCTGACGACGACCGTTCTCGATCCGGGAGAGATGGCCCGCGTCGAGGTGCGCGCGGCGGGCGAGTTCGCGTACGGACAGGTCGGCGCGCAGACGCCGCAGGGCTTGCCCGAACGTCTCCACCGCCACCCCCGAACGTGAGTCCGCGTGTTGCCAGCGTTGCCAGTCGGCCGCTGCGGTGCAGGGCAACGCGGCAGTCCTACCGGTTCCCCAGCGTGATCGCGAGGCTACTCCATACGGGGATGAGGCCGCTGCGCTCGGACCGGCGAGAGATCCACCGGGCGCGGCGCCGCCACACGATCGAGGGGGCAGGCATGAGTGAGGACGGCATCGACTGGACTCGCTGGCCGCGCACACGTCAGGCCATCGCCGCTAGCGAGCCCGAGGCGTACGACCTCGACGACAAGGACGACGCGCCGGAACGCGGGCACCGCCTGCTGCGGGCGATGGCCGAGGACAGCGGCGGGGCGATGCGGCAGGTCGAGCCGGGTCGGTGGTACGTCAGCAAGCTCGGCGGCGAGCCGCCGGTCGGCGGGCAGACCGGCACGGAGTAGGCACGCGACGACGGGCGCGGCGTCCGTCCGCCCCGGACTGCCCGCCCGTACCCTGCTCGGCCATGACGACCCCTCATGACTCGGCCGCACCGGCCAATTTCTGGGCGCGGACCGACAAAGGCTTGACCGGCTTCCGGGCCGCTACCGTCTGCCGGAACGGCCATGAACAAACCGTCGACGAGGACGAGTTTCCGGGCGACGATCTCGACTTCTGCTCGTACTGCTCGGAACGGGTCCTCGGCGGGTGCCCGAACTGCGGCCGCCGCCTGCGCGGCGCGTCACGGTCGATCACCCTGCGGCCCGGTAGCAGTCCGGCCCCCGGGCAGGCGCACCAATGGTCGGCGTGCGACCGCTGCGGCGACCCCTACCCGTGGGCTGACCGCGAGACCAAGATTTCTCACCTGCTGCGGTCACTCAGGCAGGACATTCCCGAGCACGATCGCGAGGTCATTGCCGACGACCTGCAACGACTGCGAGACGTGGAACTCGGCGAGGATCCTGAGACGGAAGGCCGGGTGATGTCCGCGTTCAAGCGCGGGGCGTTCGTCTCTGCGGTCGCCGCCGATGCGCTCGGCGGACTGATCAGTGACATCGTCTCGAAACAGTTCCTCTGACCATAGGCAAACGCCCCGGATTCGTTGGTACGTAAGCGGATCCGGGGCGTTTGCCTATGCGGGGCGTTGCTGATCGGCCGCCTCGCGGTCGGCACGCCAGATCGCCGCGTCGTGCGCGTGCGAGGGGAACCATGGCCGCTGCCCGTGCCGCTCGGCGTGGCCGGGAGCCTCGACGCACGCGCGGTCCACCGAGAACCCGTTGAGCCGGACGACCTCGGCGGCGGCGGCCGGCAAGCCGGGGTCGGTGCGCCGCATCTCAACGAAACGGGCCTCGATGGCTTGGATCTCGGCCTCGGTCGAGCCGCCGGCAGAGGGTGCGTCGTCGTCGCGCCAGGCCATCACACGCTCCTAAGTTCGGCGCGGCCACTCCAACGGGCGCGGGCCGCCGCGCTCGCGTGCTGCGACGCCAGCGACGCGCCGCCGCTACTTTTGCCGCCGCCAGCGGCCTCGGGCAGGCCGACCGGCAGCCGCAGTTGCCCGACCTGCCGCCCGAGCGTCACGGCCTGCTGCCGCTGCTCGCGCATGATGGTCAGCCGCTCGCGGACGGCGGCGAGCTGCACCTCGGGGTCGTCCGTCGTCGCGGCGATCTTGTCGACCTCGGCCCGCATGGCGTCGAGCGCGTCGAGCCGGTCCTTGGCGAGCACGAGTTGCCGGACCATCTCGGCCTCGTGTCCGGTGTATTTGATCCGCTCCCGCTCGGCGTAGGCGTGCAACGCGGCGTAGAACGCGGCGGCGCCGTCGCCAACCCCGGCCGGCAGTGGCCCAATCCGCTCACTATCAGTGATGCCGGTCATGTCCGGTTCTCCCTATATCGGTTTTATGTGGCTAGATCGGGCACGTATCCGGGCGGAAGCGCTATCCTCCGCCGCGCCGACCCCTCCCGGGTGGGGGGCATGCCCCAGTACCCCCCTGGCCTGGACTTACGTTGTGTGACCGCGCGGCGGGCGGCGCTGGTGGATCGCAGCGGGAAAGGATGACCTCGCTCCTCACCATCGGCCCTGAACGCATTGGGTGACGTTGACGTCGGCCCGCCGCGCGGTCAGTCATCGGCGCGTGGCTCGCCGCCCGCGCCAGGCGTGGCGCGGGCGCATACGGCGCACACGCCAGTGAGGTACGGGCAGCAGCACGCAGCTCACGGCCGCCGCCGTCATGCCGCGTCCGGCGAGCCACCCCGGTACCCGGACCGGAGGCCGTCGAGCAGGGGTGGGGGTGCCTCGGCTCGACGGGGGGTACGTCCCGCGCGGTGCGCCCGCAACGCCGCGTGCTCGACCGAATCGCGGTACGACTCCTCGTACAGCCGCTGTTCGGTCGCGCGCTCGACCTCAAGGCGCTCGTCGCGCTTGGCCCGGTGCGCATCCCGCGCTGCCCGCCACGCCGCCTGCTCCTCGGCGAGGGCGGCCTCGCGGGCCTCGGCCGCCTCGGCGAGATCCTGATCAGCGTTGGCGGCGGCCTCGCCGGCAGTGAAGATGCCGGGGTGCCGGCCGTGCTCGTCGATCACGAGGTCGGCCATGAGCCGCGCGCCGGACGGCTTGGGCGCCCGGGAGTCGTACGCCGGGACCGTGCCGAACCGCACGGGCGGCAGGCCCCGGCTAGGGAAGCGCAAGAGCCGTTCCTCGTTGACGCCCTCGCGCCGGAAGATGAGCGGCACGGCCCGGTCGCTGACGAGCGCCCACAGCAGCTCGACCAGGCGCTCGCGCCGCGTCCACAGCTCGCCGAGCACGAGCCACGCCTCGCGGGCCTCGTCGCTCGTCGACCGGCGTACGACGTCGCTGTCGTTGCGCAGGCCGTCGACCAACGGGGCGAGGTCGGCCGCCTCGTCGAGCAGCGCCTCGTACGCCGGGGCGAGGTGCTCGGTGATGAGCCGGTCGCCGAGGTCGCGTACGGCGCGCATGGCGGCCTTGTCGATCTCGCGGTGCGCGGCCCGGAAGTCCCATCCCGGCCCGGGGGTCGCGATCTTGGCCTTGGCCGGTGCCCCGGTGACCAGCGAGCGCACCCGGTCGCGCTCGCTCTTGCGGGCGCCGGTCCGGTCAGCGTCCTCCTGCTCGCGCAGTTCGGCGCGTCGCTTGCTGTGACCGTCGAGGATGTCGACGAGCTCGCCGCCGAGCCCGGCGGCCTGCCAGCGCTCGGCGAACCTGCGGTCGAGGATGAACTCTCCACTCATGATCTTCTGTCCTCTCTGGTCAGCCGCGCCGCACGTTGGCGACGAGCTTGAGCGGGTCGGTTTCCTCGTCGTCGGCCTCGGGCGCAGCGGCGTAGGCCGCGAGGACGACCTCGGCCTCGTCGGCGGGCAGCGACCGCAGGGCCGCCAGCGCCTCGGCACCCTCGGGGCTAAGCTGCACGGCGTCCTCGTCGGCGCCGGTCGCGGTCGTGGTGGTCGTGTCGTTGCTGGTCATGCTGCTTTCTCCTCTGTGTTGGTGCGGGTGGTCAGGTCGGCCGCCGGCAGGAACTCGGCGGGCCAGCGGTAGACGGATGTGACGCGCATGTTGTGCGGACTGCACCACGCGCTGCGCAGCGGCTTGCGTTGCACCACGACGTCGTAGCCGTCCGGGTAGCCGTCGCACAGGCCACGGCGAGACGTGACGTCGCCGGGGACGTACGTCCGGCGGCGCGCGGTGCCCGCCGGGTGCATGTGCCAGACGCGACAGTGCGCACAGGGAACGGCAAGCCATGCATGCAAGTCGCGTCGCACCTCGTCGTCGTCGGGCTCGACGAGGTGACCAGGAAGGCGCGGCGTGCCGGCCGGGGCGAGGGTGAGGGCGGTCATCGGGTGGCCTCGACCTGCTCGGCGACGACGAGGCACACGTCGTCGCACGCCTCGTGCGCCGCGCTGTACGCCGCGAGCCGGTCGCGGTCGTGGCGGGCCTGCCGCTCGGCGGCCGAGGCCGTCTCGAACAGCGTGAAGCCGTAGCCGAGCAACTGGCCGTGCTCGACGGTGACGGGGACCGGCACAGCGCCGTCCTCGTGCCGCCAGGCGATCACCCTGGAGACCGCGACGTCCTCGGCCAGCGGCTCGCGCTGGCAGGCGGGCGTGCCGTTGGGGTTGCCCGCGCGGAAGACCGTTGCCGCGAACAGCGGGTATGCCTGCGGCACGATCGGCTTACTTTCCTGCGTCATGTCTATCTCTCCCTAATGGATCGGTTTCGTGTCCGTCCGCCGTCCGCGCTCCGCACCCCTTAAGGGGTGCGGCCAGTGGACAATTCGCGGACGACTCTGACCAGCTCGTATAGACGCTTGCCTATCGGCTGTCCGCGAGGGTGTCGCGGACGCGAGTTCTGCTCACTTTTCCGTCCGGAGGCGGTTCCGCCGAGTCCGGCCTGAAGGGGTTAAAGTCGCTGGTCAGGCTCGTCCGCAGCTCGCGGACGGACGGCGCGGACGCGGCGGATTGCCCGATATCTGCCGCGAGCATCCGCTCGACCATGCCCCGGTCCTTGCCGGACTGCCCGCCGCTCGGGTCGTCGAGCGTCAGGCGCCCGCCGGCCGCCAGATAGACCATCTGGTACGTCTCGCCAGGCCTGTTCGGATCCTCGCGCGGCGTGAGCAACTGCGTGATCACCGAGAAGAACACCGTGCGGCCCATCCGCCCCGGGCTGTCCTTCGGCAGCGACTCGGACAGGTCGCAGTACGCCCGCCACAGGTCCGCCCTCGTGCTGCCCCGGCCGGGGTCGTCCTGCTGCAACAACGTCTGGACGATCCAGCGCTGACGCTCAACCGAGAGCGAGTCGCGCTCGCGCTGGCGCATGGCTTCCATGATCGAGATTCCCGGCCCGCCGGCAGCAGGCCGCAGCACCTCCCGCCCGACGACGAGCGAGCTGACCGGCCGACCGCGCTCGTCGCTGCCGAGGTCGACGACCTTCATGAGCAGCGGCATGGTTCCGAGGTCGTCCGAATCCTTCGACTTTTCCAGCGTCAGGTAGGCGGTCAGCATCTCCTTCCGGACCATCCACGTCCTGTCCGCGGCGCCGCGGACGACGCCCGAGCCGCGCTCGACCATTCCCGCCTTGGTCGTGTGGTGCACGGTCAGAACGGCCGCGCCGGTCGCCACCTTGAGCGCGTCGATCTGCTTGACCCATGCACCCATCTGCCCCGCGTCGTTCTCGTCGAGCCCGTCCGAAAGCCGGGCCTGCGTGTCCAGCACGATCAGCACGGCGCCGATCTCCCGGGCGAACTCGATGACCGCTGCCCACTGCGGCGACCGCCACAGCGCGCCGTACGCGCCGCGCACGACCACCTCGGGCGCCATCGGCAGCACGCGCAGACCGCCCGGGGACAGGCCGCGATCCTTGGCCCATGCCGCCGCCCGCTTACGCAGGCCCCGGGCACCCTCCGCCGCCACGTACAAGACCGGGCCTTTGCGCACCTCCTTGCCCTGCCACGGCAGGCCCGTCGCAACGTGACAGGCCCAGTCAAGGGCAACGAACGACTTGAACGACCCCGGCTGACCGATGATCCAGTTGGTGCTGTCGAGGTCGAGCACGTCGTCGATCAGTGGCTCGGGATCCGGCATCGCGAGCAGGCCCCCGAAGTCGAGGACGTGATCCGCGACGCGGAACTCCGGCGCCAGGCGTCCCGC
This sequence comes from Paractinoplanes ovalisporus, assembly GCF_016834655.1. GTDB lineage: Bacteria > Actinomycetota > Actinomycetes > Mycobacteriales > Micromonosporaceae > Actinoplanes > Actinoplanes ovalisporus. The sequence continues at coordinate 188,443 of NZ_JAENHP010000013.1, read as the reverse complement.
CTCGGCCGCCTGCGCGGCAACGGCAGCGGCGAGCTCTTCCCGGGCCTTGAACTCGGCCGCGATCCGGATGCGGTCGTACTCGCCCGGTTCGAGCCGAAGCGCGAGATTGCCGAGCTCGGCCCTGACCCCACCGGTCCGGTGTCGGCCGCAGGGCGGGCAGTAGACCTTGCCCGGGTCGTCGTCGCCGGGGACCGGCGCGAGGTCGTCCTCAGCGGTGCAGGTGGCGCAGGTCGTCATGTCGCTGCCTCGGCGTGCAGGCCGACGAGGGTGACGACACAGAACGCGCAGTAGGCGACGCGGCCGAGCAGGCGTGCCGGCCCGTGGTCAAAACAGCCGTCACACGGCTGCACGACGACCGGCCGCCGACCGTCGCCGGCAACCCGTACGCAGTCCGCGCACAGCGGCCCGACCGGGGCGTGATTGTCGTACGTCGCGCCGACAGTCGGCATCGAGCGGCCGAGGCACCCGCGGCAATCTGCGGTAGCCTGTTCGGGGATCAGGAACCCCGTTGAGAGGTCGTCCGCGTGCGGGCGGCCTCTTTCCATGAGCGAGGTGGTCACGCCGCCGCCTTGAGGCCGTCGCCAGGCTCGCCGAGGGCCGCGCGAAGCGTGGCGGCCTGCTCGGCGGTCAGCTCGGGCGCGCGGTCGACGATCGCCCTGATGTGCGAGTCGAGCGTCGTGCGGGCGGCGGCAGCCTTGCGTGCGCGCTCACGGCGAAATTCGGGGTCGGCGAGCTTTCCGCGCAGGGGCAGCTTGGGAATGACGGGCTTGGGGGTGACGGTCGCGTCCTTCGCGCTCCGCAGCAGGCGAAATTCGGGGTCGGCGAGCTTTCCGCGCAGGGGCAGCTTCGGCACGACGGGCTTGGGGGTCACGGTCGCGTCCTTCGCGCTCCGCAGCAGGCGTCACCCCGCGCTATGGCTCGACTCGCATTCTGCGTCTGGCCGACCTTGTGACCCGATACATCCCTCGCGGGCGTACCCGACGGGCGTCAAAACCGCTCACCGCCGGACGTCGCCGAAAACTTAGCTGCTTCGCGGGATGGCCGTCAACCCGTCGATGGCGCGTTTCCGCAGGTCAGCCTGCTAGGTAGCTGCTAGGTTCCTGTTAGTTCGCGACCGTCCACGCTGCTCAGGAATACAAAACCTAATAGGTTTGCCGACCATTCCGAGGGCAAAAATAAATCGCCCCGGCCGCAATTAGCCGGGGCGATTGTGGGCGCGGTCACCTATTCGAGAACGCCCCACGTCAGCGGGTCGCCATGCCAACGGGAGGGGGCGAGCCGCTGAAACGCGCGGTGCTCGCGCTCGATGTCCGGCGTACGCCCCGGCAGGCCCTTTCCGATCCGGACATCGGCCAGGGCCTTCACGATCTGCCTGCGACCCACGACGGTCGCGTTGTCCCATTTCGCCGTCAGATTCGGGTGGGGGTCGTCGAGCACGTCGCGCAGCACGGCGGGCAGCCTCGCCGCTCGTGCCTCACGCTCAAGCCCTTCGATCTGGTCTTCCAGCCCCGCCATGATGGCCGCAACCCGCGCCGGGGAGTCCTTGCCGCGCTTGGCGATCGCCTCCCACTCCGCGAGCTGCATCTTGAGCCGGTCAGCCTCGTCTTGGGCGCGTTGCGCGGCGTCCTCGTCGCCTACGGCCATGGCGCGCAGGGCGTCGGGCCGCGCGAGGCGTTCCCGGAAGATCTTCGTCAGCATGGCGTCGATGTCCGCCAACGGCGCCGAGACGCACCGCTTCACGCTGCACCGGTAGAAGCCGACGGCCTGCTCGATCGGCGCCTCGCACACGGCGCACACGGCGAGGTAGCTCAGCAGGTGCTTTTGCCGGCCGGGACGGGTGATCCGCCGGTCCGGGTTGCTCAGCACAGCTTGCGCGTCGCGGAACGCGGCGGGCGTGACAAGAGACTCCCAGGTGCCCTTGTGCTCGCGGCCGTTGTGCACGCGGATGCCGAGGTACAGCCGGTTGCGGGCGATACGGCGAACGGCGTTGGTCGTCAGGCCGAGATCCTTGCCGATGCGCATGATCGGATCACCCGCCCCGACCCTCTTGAAGATCGTGACGACGTTGGCGGCCTCGGGCTGCTTGGGCACCCATCCGAGGCGCTTGCCGGTCTCAGTGTCGAACTGGCGGGCGTAGCCGTACGGGACCGGGCCGCCGGGGGGCAGTCCTGCCGCAGCGGCGCCCGCGTGCCCCCGCTTGGTGCGCAGGCTCAACAGCTCGGATTCGTAGGCGCTGGTGATCCCGTCCTCGGCGAGCGTCTTCCAATCACGGGCCTTATTCAGGTCATATAGACGTTCATCTTTGATGACGTAGATCCGGACCTTGCCGCGGCGGCAATCGGACAGGAACGCGAGCCACGTCTCGGCAGTGCGGTCGCCCCGGCTGGACTCCCACAAGATCAGTACATCGAGATTGGCGGCTTGCACGTCGGTGAGGACCCGAGCCCAGTCATCGCGGCCCTTGGTGGCGTAGCGGGAGGCCGAACGGCCGTCCGAGTAGTCCCCGGCATGGGTCCAGCCCTCATCGCCGATCACCTGGTGACCAGCGTCGATCTGCTCGGCGATGCTCTTAGCCTTGTTACTGCTCTGCCGCCCGTACACGCCTGCTCGCATGGCTCGAATCTAGCAGTCTAAGAACGCAACTTCGTAGCCCGCGACCACGACGAGATAGTCCAGATGCGAGCCGACTGGTCCGACCACACCCCACGTTTCGGCGAGGTCCACGGCTACGACGGCCCGCCCCTGCCACCCCCACCCATGCCCATCACCCGCCTGGTTCCCCGAGGCCGCATCCGCTGACCCGCCGTACCAGCGTCGCGTCCCGTCGGCGCCCACGGGCCGCGTTCGGGCTCGCGCTGCGTTCCGGCTCGCGCTGTTCCGGCTTGCGCCGCGTTCGGGCTCGCGCTGTTCCGGCTCGGGCTCGTGCCGTTCGGGCTCGCGTCGTTCGGGCTCGCGCCGTTCGGGCTCGTGCCGTTCGGGCTCGCGCCGCGTTCGGGCTCGCGCTGTTCCGGCTCGGGCTCGTGCCGTTCGGGCTCGCGCCGCGTTCGGGCTCGCGCCGCGTTCGGGCTCGCGCCGCGTTCGGGCTCGCGCCGAGTCGGGCTCGCGCCGAGTTCGGGCCTGCGTCGCGACCCCGGATCGTGCGGCGTTTCGGATCGTGCGGCGTGCCGGCGTCGCGGCCCTGACCGCCACCTGCACTCACGTCGCGTCCGCACCTGAGCTGTGAGTGGCGCCGCGCTGCGCGCCTCGTGGAATCTGCCTGCGGGCGCGCCAGTGGTTTCAAGCCGTTCGGTGCGCGGGTTGAGCTGACGGTGACGCCGGGCTTCGGATGGGCGAAACTCCGGTCGGTGGGTGTGGCGCGGCGTCGGGTTTTGCGGACGGCGCACGTGGTGTGCGTTGGGGGTGGCATTCGGGTTGACGGTGGTTCGCCGTGGGCGGATCGTCGAGATACGGCCTGTCTGCCGTTTCGCAGGGAGCACCAGTGGACTTCTGGGATATGGGGAAGCTTGCCCTGATCGTGGCCACACCGACTCTGCTCGGCGCGGTGGTGATCTACGCGCCTAAGTGGTGTGCGGTCATCGCCGCACGGTGGGAAGCGGTGCGGCCGCATCCGCCGCAGCCGATCGGGCCGCCTATCGAACAGCTGGCCGCCGATCTGCGCCGGCTGTTGAAGCTGCACAACGAGCTGACCGCCTCGGCGCACCTCGCCATGCGGGCCCACCGGCTCTGGGCCGTCGAGGCCGCCATCGGCACGCGGGCGATCGAGGCCGCCCGGGCGTTGGATCTGCCCCATCCGGAACTCGGCCCGCACGAGACCATGACCCGCCGCCAGCTGCATGACCTGCTGATGTCCCTGGCCGGCGCCGGTCTCGTCCTCCCGGCCAAGGTCGGCCCCTTCACCTCCGACGGCCGCATCTGATCGCCCGCCGCCAATCCCGACGCGACTGCCTCGGGGCTGCTCAGGCCGTGAAGGTGCTCGAACCGAGGATCTTCGTGACGCTGATTTCGATGGCCACGCGCGCGGGGTTGGGGCGGGGCTGACGGTAGCGGGCCGCATAGCGCTTCTCGGCCTCGGCCACCGCCTCAGGGTCGTCCCGGATCACCGCGAGGCCCTCGACGGTTGTCCAGCGTGGCCCCTCCACCTGGCAGATCGCCACCCGCGCCTGGCCTTTGCGGACGTGTCGCACGTGGGCCGACGTCGCCGAGGAGATCACGCGGGCCAGGCCGGCCGCGGGGTCCAGGGTCGCGCCCACCGCCACGACGTGCGGGGAGCCGTCCGCGCGCAGCGTAGTAAAGGTGCAGAGGTGTCTTTCTGCCCAAAATTCCGACAAGTCGCGGTTGCTGATGTCAACGCGCCCGCTCATCGACCGACCATCTTCAACACACGCATCCACCCATCATGCGCGGCATGATCATCAAAGGTCCCGCCGGGGTCCGCAAGAGAACAGAGCACGCGCGACCAAGGCGTGCGCGGAGGGAATGCCCGATGAGTGCACGCGCGACGAGGCGACGCCTGACATGGGTAGGAGGAACGCTCGGAGTCAGAGGCACCCGAACGTCAGCCGCCGCGCAGAGCATGATCAGCCGAGGGCAGGCGGGGATCCAACCAGCCCTACCCCTCCCACCCGGGGGCTGGCCTCAAAATACGCCTCACGGTGGGGGCAAATCGGAATGTCCACAGGGCGCCGCCCCGTGATTTGCCGTACAAAGAGCCGCCCAGGTCAGGCGACCTCGGCGGGAAGGATGCCCTGGCGCACGGCGGCCACCAACGCCGCGTGGTCGCTCTCGACCTGGTCGGCGTAGGTGCGGGCGAAACGGCACAGCGCGTCCGCCATCTTGTCGCTCCCGCCGATGTACCCGGCGATCATCGAGGCCCCGCTGGTGCGCGCATGCGACTTGGCCAGCAGGTAACCGCAGATCCCGGCGTAGTCGGCCAGCGCCCGGGCGTCGATGTCCTCGACGATGATCGCGCCCTTCATGTCGCGGAACTGCCGTACGTAGAACTGCGTCTCGCCGACCGTGGCCCAGCCCAGCAGCGGGTCCGACACCGTCTGCAGGGCCTGCTGGTATTCGACCACCCGCTGCCCCTGGTGCCGGTGCCAGGCCGCGTCGCCGTGCTGGTGCCGGGCGATCACCGAGCGGCGGGCCTGCTTGAGCTGCAGGAACACGACGTCCGAAGGGCTGCTTCCCTCACAGAGCGCCACGTACGCCAGCAGTCCCACCGACCCGACGCCGACCACCTTGTGCGCGATGTCGACGATCCGGTAGCCGGCCAGGATCCGCGCCCAGTGCGGCGGCAGCGTGTTGAGGTAGCCGTCGAGTGCCTCGGCCAGCTGGTCGACCTCGACCGGACTGGGCCTCGTGATCAGCGGCGGTTCCTCGACGAGCCGGGCCGTGCCGTCGCGGCGCTCGGTGAAGCGGGGCAGCGCGCGGTCGCTGGTACGGCGGCGGGCCCGCCGGGCCGCTCGGTCGATCTCGTCGCGGAAGCTGGCCCGCGACGCCGCCGAGCGCAGACGTTCGACGTCCATCTGGTTGAACGAGCGGGCCAACAGCGGCTGGTCAGCGAGGTGGCCGATCTGTTCCCGGTACTCCTCGACGCAGTGCATGACGGCGTCGGCGCAGGCGCTCTCCTTGAAGCCGTTCTGCCGGCCGGCCACGTGCACGCTGACCACGAGCCGCCGCAGGTCCCACTCCCAGGCGCCGGGGTGTGCCTCGTCGAAGTCGTTGAGGTCGAACACCAGCTCGCGTTCGGGGGAGGCGTAGAAGCCGAAGTTCCCGAGATGGGTGTCGCCGCAGATGACCGGGGTGATGCCGGTCGCGGGCAGGCAGGCGAAGTCGTCGGCCATGACGTTGGCCGAGCCGCGCAGATACGCGTACGGGGATTGGATCATCCGCCCGATCCGGACCGGCACCAGCCACGCCTGTCGCCCCTGGTTGGCGTGCATGATCTGGGTGACCGGGTCGACCCGGAAGTGCGGCGCGTTCCAGTAGGCCATCTCGGACCGGTGTGACCGCTCGCGCAAGGACCGGCCCAGCTCGTAACGTTCGGCCCGCGGGCGGGCCGGCATCCGGAGTGAGGCGAAGCCCTCGTCACTGGCGTCGCCCAGAACGACATGCCCGGTTGCAGGTTCCATCAAGGCCACCCTAAGGCTGATCGACTAGATCAACTAGAGGCGGGAAGCTCCCCTCTTCAAGGACCACACCGACGGGTTAACAAGTTCGTAACATGAGGTGTCAGCGCGCGGTCGCAAGGCCGAACGTCGATGGCGACAGCCCGTCAACGTGCAGCAGCGAGGCCGAACGTCGACGGCGACGGCCCGTCAGCGTGCAGCAGCGAGGCCGAACGACGACGGCGACACCGACGGAAAGACCTGAGCCAGCGATCCGAAGCCGCACCGCTTCTGCAGAATCTCGCCGATCACGGACCGGTAATCGGTGGTCACCGCCAGGTCGCCGGCCACCAGCGCCCCCGGCGCCAGCCCGGGCCACTTGGCATAGACCTTGCCCCCATTGACCGCCCCACCGAGCAGCAGCATCGCATTGCCGTGCCCGTGATCGGCACCCCGCGAGCCGTTCTCCTGCACCCGCCGCCCGAACTCGCTGATTGTCAGCAGCGTCACCGACTTCATCCCTTCGGGCCCGAGGTCGGCCGCGAACGCCGCCAGCGTCAGCGCCAGCTCGTTCAGGTTGTCGTACATGCGCTGACCCTTGGCCGCCGTGCCCAGCCCCTCGTGCATGTCCCAGTCGCCGCAGTCGACCGAGACCGCGGCCAGGCCCACCTTGGCCTTGACCAGGCGCGCCACGTCGCGCAGCGCGTTGCCGAGCTCGGTCGCCGGATAGGTTGCGGCCGGCGTGTACGCCGTAGCGCGCACACCGGTGGAGGCCGTCAACGCCCGGTCGGCGGCCAGGGCCGGCCCCGACAGCAGCACGGGCGCGTCGGCGTACAGGGAACGCAGCGCCGCCGCCACCGGACGCTTGGCCGACTCCCCGGCCAGCGTGAACTTGTCGACCGACGACATCGAGACCGACGGTGTGGCGCCGGCGAACAACCGGTCCGGCATGGCGTGCCCGACCGAGATCCCGGCCAGCGGTCCGGACGCGCCGCTGACGCCGAGCATCCGCTCGAGCCAGCCGCTGCGGATCGAGGTGCCGGGCGCCGCGTTCTCCATCGCCTCCATGGCCGCGAAGTGCGAGCGGGTCGGGTTGGACTGGCCGACCGCGTGCACGCCGGCCAGTTGGCCGCTCTTCCACAGCGGCAGCAGCGGGGCCAGCGCCGGGTGCAGGCCGAACATGCCGTCACCGGCGATGACCTGGGCCTTGGGCACGCCGATGGTGGGGCGCGCCTTGTAGTAGTCGGTGTCGCCGATCGGGGCCAGCGCCGACAGGCCGTCGAACCCGCCGTGCAGCGAGAGCACGATCAGCGTGTCACCGGTGTAACCGGCGTCGGCGTACGCGAGCTGGGTCGAGACACCCGCCCCGGCCAGACCGGCCAGGGTGGCCGCCCCGAGCAGCCCGCGCCGGGACAGGGTCGTTTCGCCGCAGTCAAACATCTTCCATCACCTCAGCTGGAACGAGGGCGCGTCGAGGACCAGCGCGATCAGGTATGGCGCGTGGCCGGCGAGCGACTTGTCGGATGCGGTCAGAGGACTGGTCGGCAGCTTGCCCGCGACACTGAGCACGGCGGCCGTGTGCTGGGCCGGCAGTTTGGTGCCGACCAGGCGCGTGGCGAGGGCGTCGACCAGCGCGCCGTAGGTGCCCGGCAGCGTCGGGACCAGCGACTTCAGCATGTCGGCGGGCCGCGTGAACCAGCTCGGGTACCAGCCCGCGGCCAGGTTGAGGTGGTTGTTGCAGCGCAGCAGGAAACCGGACGGCGAGGCCCAGGCCGCGGCCACGTCGGGGTAGCCGTTCGGCGGGGCCCACCGGAACGGCGCGTTGCCCGCGTAGACCAGGCCGTTGTAGAGCGCGTCGAGCAGCTGCAGGCCCGACTTCTCCGGTCCCAGCCCGAGCGTCCGGATCGTGGCGGTCAGGTCCTCGATGGGCGTACGGGTCTTCTGCCCGATCGCGGCCGCGAACTCGGGCGAGGTGAACAGGGCCTTGAGCACCGGCTTGATCGCGGTCTTGTTGTCCAGGTAGACCTTGGCGAGCTTGGTGACCAGCGAGGCCGGCGCGACGTCGGCCACGAAGCGCTGGCACAGCTTGGTGGCCAGGCGCTGCGCGGTGGCCGGGTGCATGGCGAGGTGGTCGGCGAAGGCCAGGGCGGCGCTCTCGCCCACGGCGGCGGTCGCGTTGGCGTGCTTGAAGCCGAGGATCTCGACCGCGCCGGTCACGTGCTTGGACCCGTCGTAGAGGTACGCACCGGTGGTCTTGTTGACGGTGAGACCGGTGAGCAGGCGAGCGCCGGCCTGCACGTCCTGCTCGGAGTAGACGAGACCGACCGTGTGCAGCTCCATCAGCTCACGGGCGTAGTTCTCGTTGGGGTGGGCCTTGGTCGACGAGCGGTTGTCCAGGAAGGTGAGCATCGCCGGGTGCTTCATCGAGGCCTTGAGCATGTCGGCGAAGCGCCCGAACGCGTACTTGCGGATGACCTGGGCGTCGTAGTCGGCGCGGCTGTCCCACGTCTGGCTCGACGGCGCGGCCACGTGCAGGTGGTTGGCGAAGAACATGACGGTCATCTCGAACAGCTGCCGGTTGCTCCACGCGGCGCGGGCGACGGCGGCCCGGCCGAGCTGCTTGAACCCGTCGTAGGAGTTCTTGGCCAGCTTCGAGCGTGTGGTGGCGATGCTCGCGCCGGCCAGCGGCAGGCGCGCCATCAGCTCGTCGCAGACCGGGTCGGCGATCTTGGTGGGATCGAGCTGGCGGTCGAGCCAGGCGACGGCGCCGAGCTTGCGGGCCTCGGCCAGCGACTCCGGGGTCGGGCCGAACGTGGCCCGTCGCACCAGGTGCGCGATCGGGTCGGCACTGACGAGAGAGGCGGCGTCGAGGGAAACAGCAGCGGCCTCGGCGGGTGCGGCCAGAACAGTGGCAGCGACAGCGGTGGCGGCACCGGCGGCGAGAAGCGTGCGTCGGGTCGTCATGCCCGACCCTTCGACCCGCGCGTGCCCGTCCGTCGTCCCTGCAACCATGACTAACGGACCCGCAATCCGCCCGCACCCGTACCGCGGGGGCGAAGTCGGACGTACGCTCAAGCCTGTGGATCAGGTTGAATCGGTTCGTACCCCCGCGTCCTGGGTTGTGGTCGGTCTCGACAACGGCGGCACCTGCAACAACGCCACCGTTCTGGACGCGACCGGTCGATATCTGGTCGACAATCTGGTCGAGAATCCGAGCCTGGTGACCGACGGGCCCGAGTCGGCGATCGACCAGCTCGCCGAGGCCTTCCACAACATCCTCGACCTGACCAGCACCCCGCTCACGCTGGTGCGCGCGGTCGGGCTCGACACGCCCGGCCCGGCCAGCGCCAAGGGCGTCATCTCGTCGAAGGGCGCGACCAACTTCAGCATGGTCTCGTGGCACGGCTTCGACATCCGCAGCGCCCTCGAGGCCCGCATCGGCCTGCCGGTCTTCTATCTCAACGACGCCAACGCGGCGGCCCTCTACGCGCACCACCGGCTCTTCGGCGCCGAGGCGATGACCAAGTCGTCGGTCGCCGCGATCGTCGGCACCGGCCTGGGCGGCGGCGTGGTCGAGGACGGCCGCGTGGTCAGCGGCGCCGCGGGCATGGCGGGCGAGCTCGGCCACGTGCAGATCCCGCTGCACGGCGTGCTCGAGGTCGGTCAGCCCGTCCCCGAGTGCAACTGCGGCTTCACCGGCGACGTCGAGAGCATCGCGTCGCTCACCGGCATCAAGAAGAACCTGCTGCCCTACTGGCTCACCCGCTTCCCTGACCACCCGCTCGCGGCCGAGCCCCTGCCTCAGGCCGCCAAACAGCTGCGCTCGTACGCCGAGAAGGAGGACCCGCTGGCCCTGGCGGTCTTCGAGCAGCAGGCGAAGGCGATCGGCAAGCTGTTCACGATCGCCGCCAACTTCACCGACCCCGACGCCTACCTTCTGGGCGGCGGCGTGGTCGAGGCGGCGCCCAAGTTCCGGCAGTGGTTCCTCAACACCGTCCGCGAGAACACCCAGCTGCGCGCCGAGCAGCAGTCCGCGGCCACGTTCGCGCTGGTGGCCGACCTCGACATGGCCGGCGCCCGGGGCGCCGCGGTGGCCGCGCTGGAAGCGGTGCAGAACGGCTGATCTTGCCGCCGGAAGCCGGTTGGCCCATCATGACTGCCTGCCTGATCGAGGGAGGCGTCGGTGGGAGAGGTGACCGGGGGTCGCCGCGCGGCCTGGGTCGCGGGCGGCTATGCGGCGCAGGGCCTCGGCTACGCGGCCCTGGTCACGGCGTTGCCCCAGCTTAAGGAGCGGCAGGGCGTCGACGACACGTACGTCTCGGTGATCCTGTTGCTGGTCTGTGTGGCGGCGGCCGGCGGCTCGGTGGTGGCCGACAAGGTCGCGGCCCGGTGGGGGAGCCGGTTCGCCCTCGCGGGCGGCCTGCTCACGGTCGCGGTGGCGCTTGCGCTGATCACCGTACGGACCCCGGTCGTCGCGTTCAGCGCGGTGCTGATCATCTATGGCGTCGGCCTCGGCGCCGTCGACGCCAGCCTCAACATGCAGGGCGTGCTGGTGCAGGCACGCCTGGGCCGCAGCGTGATGAACCGCCTGTTCGCCGCCTACACCGCCGCCGCGATCATCGCCGCCCTGCTGATGTCCGCGTTCGCGGCGGGCGGGGCGGGCGCGTCGGTCGCGGTCGGCGTCGCGTCACTCTTCGCTTTCGCGTACGTGGTGACGGCCTGGCACGCGCTGGAACCGGCTCGCACGGTGGCGGCCCATCATCCGGCCCACGTGACGGGGACCGGAACCCGGCGCATCATTCTGGTCTGCGGCGCGTTCGTCTTCACCGGCTTCCTCGCCGACTCCGCGATCAGCACCTGGAGCTCGATCTATCTCGACGACTCCCTGGCCGCCCCGGTCGCCGTGGCCCCGCTCGGTTACGCCGCCTACCAGGCCACCGTCCTGCTGTCCCGCCTGACCGGCGACCACCTGGTGCCACGTCTGGGCCGCACCACCGCCGTCACCGCCGCCCTGCTGATCTGCGCCTTGGGCTGTGGCCTGGTCACCGCCGTGCCCTCGATCGCGGTCGCCATCGCCGGGTTCGCCCTGGCCGGCCTGGGCGTGGGCCTGCTCATCCCGCTGGCCTTCAGCGCCGCCGGTGAGGCCGCCGCCGGTCGCAGCGACGAGGTCATCGCCCGGGTCAACCTGTTCAACTATGGCGGCGCATTGCTCGGGGCCGTGCTGTTGGGCGCCCTCTCCGAGCCGGTCGGCCTGCGCCTGGCGTTCCTCATTCCGGTGCTGGGCCTGCTGCTCACGCTGCCGGTGGTCCGTGCGCTGCGCCATCTGCCGGCCGCCCCGGCGATCGCGGCACCCACGGTGATTGGTAAGTAACCGTTACGGATCATCGACATTTATAGATATTGACGATCTTCTTCAGTAGCGTCGGTCGTGCCGTCCGCGGCCGGGGGGCCGCCGATGGGCTGAAGGGGGAAATTGATGCGAAGAAGCATCGCGACCGTCTCCGTGGCCGTTCTGGGCCTCGCGCTGATCACGCCGGGGGCCGCACACGCCGAACCGTCGCCGTCCGGTGACCCGTTGAGCCCGGCCGACCAGGCCTCGCTCGCCGCGGGTGTCGGGATCGCGCCCAAGGCTCCGTACGGGGCGAAACCCAAGGGACCCAACCCGTTCCTGGCCGAGGTGGCCGATCCGGCCAAGGTCGACTACTCGGGCTGGGTCAACTACATGAAGACCCAGTCCCAGGCCAAGGCCGCGGCCCGGCTCAGCGCCCAGAAAGCGGCGGGCAAGGCGGCCAAGGCGGCCACCCCACCCGTGGTGGTCGACGAGGACGAACTGCCCGGCACCTCCGGCGGCAACGACATCCCGGTCAACGCGCAACGGATCACCGGCTACGGTACGGGCTCGGGTCAGTTCTCGAAGCTCCGCATCCTGGGCAGCCTCGACAACGAGACGGTGAGCACGCCCACGGTCGCCCCGGCGCCCGAGGACGACGGCTCGATCACGCTCGCGGGCGCCACCGGGATCGGCGTCGGCACGCAGCGCGGAGCCGTGATCAACTCGCAGATCGGCGACGGCCCGCACGGGCGGCAGACCGGCGACGGCAGCAACGACTTCGACTTCTTCAAGATCACCGCGCAGGCCGGCAAGACCCTGACGGTCCAGACCGCGACCCCGACCGGGCCGCTGGACACGGTGCTGCAGCTGTTCGCCCCGGACGGCACGCTGCTCGCGGTGAACGACGACTTCGGCGGCCTGGACAGCAAGATCACGTACCAGGTGCCCGCCACCGGTGACTTCTATGCGGCCGTCGCGGCGTACGGCGGCCTGCCCGCCGACCCGTTCGACTCGGGCAGCGGCGGCGGCATCGGCGACCCGACCCCGCCCACCGAGGGCCCGTACACGCTGACCGCCACCTCGGCCGGTGTCGACCAGGACTTCTTCGCCGTCAAGCTCAAGGCCGGCGATGTCATCGGCTCCTCGGTCAAGGGCTCCGCGACGTACCTGACCGTCTATGACACCGTGCCGCGTGAGGCGCACGGCTCGCGTCAGGACGCCTCCTTCATCTACCCGGCCGACTCGCCGCTGCCGGCCGGTGGCAACGCCGTGACCGACTACGTCGCGACCAAGGCCGGTTGGCACTACGTCGGCGTCGCGACCGGTTCCGGGGCGTACGACATCACGGTCGAGGCCTACCGTCCGGTGCTGCAGGGCGCCAAGCCGGTGCAGACGCTCTACCTGGACTTCGACGGCGCCCGGGTGAACACCGCCGTGCTCGGCGGCGCCGGCAACCGCGACCTCAGCCCGCTGGCCGCCTTCCTGACCAGCTGGGGCCTGACCCGCGCCGACGAGGACGCCCTGATCGACGCCGTCGTCGCCGGGGTCACCGAGAACATCAAGCACGACCTCGAGGCGAGCGGTCTGAACAACAAGTTCAAGATCAAGATTGCCGACAGCAAGAACAACGCCGACCAGTGGGGCAAGGCGAACGTCAGCCGGGTCGTGGTCGGCGGCACGATCGACGAGTCGGGCATCGACACGATCGGCATCGCGCAGAGCATCGACCCGGGCAACTTCGAGACCGAAGAGACCGCCCTGGTGCTGCTCGACGTGCTGAGCTCGCCCGCCGACTCGACGCCGGCCTCGCTCAACACCTACCTCGGGCCCACCAGCGACCGCCTCGCGTTCGTCGCCCAAGGCCTGAGCAACGTGATCGCGCACGAGGCCGGGCACTTCTTCGGCAACTTCCACACCGACAACCAGGACGAGTTGCCGAACCTGATGGACGCGGGCGGCACCGGCTTCGGCACGCTGTTCGGCGTCGGACCGGACAACATCGGAGGCACGGCCGATGACGTCGACGTCGACTTCGGCGACAGCACGTTCCTGCCGGCCGAGGGCTTCGTCGGCACCGAGGACACGCTGGGCCGCATCGTCTTCGGCGTAACCAGCTAAATCCCCGTACGGGGAAACCGCTCTGGGGGGTTTAGTCCTTCAGGGCGGTTTCCACGTCGGGGAACAGGGCCAGATAGTCGGTGAGGCCCAGGGTGTCGAACAGGCGCCGCAGGAAGCCGGACGGCGCGGCCAGACGCACCCAGCCGTCGCGTTCGGTGGCCCGCCCGTGGGCGGTGACCAGCACGCCGACTCCCATCGAGTCGCAGAAGTCCAGCCCGGAGACGTCGACCACGACCCGGGGGGACGGGCGGTCGACCAGGCGGGCGAGATTCGCCTTGAGCACGGGCGCGGTGTCGATGTCGAGCGAACCGCGCAGCACCAGCACGGCCGTGTTCGGCGGGTGGTGCGCGACGGAGACCTGCATGGTGTTTCGCTTTCGGTATGGAGCTGCGGGGGCGGATCGTGCGGGATCGATCAAGCGGGCGGACAGGGGTCGGTGTGGTCTCAGCCTAGGCGAGGCGGGCCCTGATGGCCGAATCGGCTACTCGGGAGTAAGTTGCTGCTGTGAGTCTTGATGCGGGTGACGTCGTCGACGATTTCGAACTCGAGGACCAGGACGGCGTGCCCCGGCGGCTGAGCGCGCTGCTGGCCGACGGTCCGGTGGTGCTGTTCTTCTATCCGGCCGCCATGACGTCGGGCTGCACGGCCGAGGCCTGCAACTTCCGTGACCTGGGGGCCGAGTTCCGCGAGGCGGGCGCGCAGCGGGTCGGCATCAGCCGCGACAAGCCGGCCAGGCAGAAGCAGTTCTCCGACCTGCACGGCTTCGACTACCCGCTGCTCAGCGACCCCGACGGCGCCGTCGCGTCGAAGATGGGCGTCAAGCGCAAGCTGCCGCTGGGCCCGCTCAGCACGAAGCGGATGACCTTCGTGATCGACACCGACCGGCGCGTTCTCGAGGTCATCCACTCCGAGCGGGACATGACCGAGCACGCCGCGAGGGCCCTGGAAGCCCTCGCGGCGAAAAAGAACGCTTAAATACTGTTCTTCCAGGCCCGGCCCGAACGCCCGATCAGCCGGTCGGCGTCGGCCGGGCCCCACGAGGCGGCCTCATAGGTCGGGATGGGCGAGTTGTCGGACGCCCAGTGCTCGATGATCGGGTCGACCACGCGCCACGACTGCTCGACCTCGTCGCTGCGGATGAACAGCGTCGGGTCGCCCAGCAGCGCGTCGAGCAGCAGGCGCTCGTACGCCTCGGGGCTCTCCTCGGCGAACGTCTGCTCGTACGAGAAGTCCATCGACGCCGTACGGACGCGGAACGAGTGCCCCGGCACCTTGGCGCCGAACCGCAGCGAGATGCCCTCGTTGGGCTGGATGCGCAGGATCAGCGCGTCGGCCTCGAGACCGGTCAACTGGTCCTGCGGGATGGGCAGGTGCGGGGGCCGCTGGAACTGCAGCGCCACCTCGGTCACCCGGGCGGGCAACCTCTTTCCCGTACGCACGTAGAACGGCACCCCGGCCCAGCGCCAGTTGTCGACGTTGAGCCGCATGGCCGCGTACGTCTCGGTGCGCGACAGCGGGTCGACGCCCACCTCTTCGCGGTAGCCGGCCATCAGGTCGTCGCGGGTGCCGCCGCGGGTGTACTGGCCGCGCACCGCCAGGTCGGCGATGTCACGGTTGGTGGGCAGCCGGATCGCCTGCAGCAGCTTCACCTTCTCGTTGCGCAGGCCCTCGGCCTCGAACGACGCCGGCGGCTCCATGAGGGCGAGCGCGAGCACCTGCAGCACGTGGTTCTGCACGATGTCGCGCATCGCGCCGGCGTGCTCGTAGAAGCCGCCGCGGGTGCCGACGCCCAGCGTCTCGGCCACCGTGATCTGCACGTGGTCGACCCAGGAGCGGTCCCAGATCGGCTGGAAGATCGAGTTGGCGAAGCGCAGCGCGAGGACGTTCTGCACCGTGTCTTTGCCCAGGTAGTGGTCGATGCGGAAGACCTGGGGCTCGTCGAACGACCCGTGCACGACGGCGTCGAGCTCGCGGGCACTCGGGAGGTCGCGGCCGTACGGCTTCTCGATCACCAGCCGCGAGAAGGAGCCCTCGCGCGCGTGGTTGAGGCCGGCGCCGGCCAGCCCGTGGATCACCGGCTCGAACGCCTCGGCCGGGGTCGACAGGTAGAACAGGCGGTTGCCCGCCGTGCCCCGCTGGGCGTCGAGCTCGTCGAGGGTCTCGGCGAGGCGCTTGTACGTGTCGGGGTCGTCGTAGCCGCCCGAAACGTACCGGATTCCGCCCTGAAGCTGGGCTTTGTCGGTTAGGGTGCGGTCGCCGAGCGCGCTGGCCGCGAACTGCTCGTCGGCCATCGGTGTGCGCGCGACGCCGACCAGCGCGAACTGGCTGGGCAGGCGATTGTGCCGGGCGAGGCTCTCCACGGCCGGCAGGAGCTTGCGGCGGGTCAGGTCGCCCGAGGCGCCGAAGATCACCAGTGTGGCGGGCGGGGCGCTGCGCTCCTGAATGAGCTGAGGGGCGTTGTCCATGGTTATTACGTGTCCTCCGACCGTTGGGACCGTCCGGGAAAACTCTACGCAGCGTGGAGCCGGAAAGGTTCACATCCATCCCCCGATGCGACCCGGAATACAGCGACAAAAGTGGCAAACTGGGGTGTACCTGGTCTGCTCCTGAGGGGGACTCGTGAAGTACCGGCTCGTGACGCGCAGCGACTTCGACGGTTTGGTCTGCGCGGTGCTGCTGCGCCACCTCGACATGATCGGGGACATCAAGTTCGTCCACCCCAAGGACGTCCAGGACGGGGAGGTCGAGGTCACCGAGAACGACATCCTCACCAACCTCCCGTACGCACCGGGCGCGTACATGGTGTTCGACCATCATCACTCGGAGACGTTGCGTAACGAGGGCAACCTCGACAATCACGTGATCGACGCCGACGCGCCGTCCGCGGCCCGGGTGATCTACGAGCACTTCGGCGGCAAGGCGCGCTTCCCCAAGGTCTCCGACGACCTGATGCGCGCGGTCGACCAGGCCGACTCGGCCGACTACTCGCTCTCCGACGTGCTCAGCCCCTCGGGCTGGACGCTGCTCAACTTCCTGATGGACAGCCGCACCGGGCTGGGCCGCTTCCGCGACTTCACCATCTCGAACTACCAGCTGATGATGCAGCTGATCGACGCCTGCCTGGAGATCCAGGACGTCGCCGACATCCTGGCCCTGCCCGACGTCAAGGAACGGGCCGACCTCTTCCACGAGCAGCACGACCTGTTCGTCAAGCAGCTGAGGCGGGTCTGTCACCTCGAGGACGACGTGGTCGTGGTCGACCTGCGCGACGAGGAGGTCATCCACGCCGGCAACCGCTTCATGGTGTACGCGCTGTTCCCCGAGTCGCGGGTGTCGGTGCACATCATCTGGGGCCGGCAGAAGCTCAACACCGTCTTCGCCTGCGGCAAGTCGATCCTCGACCGCACGTCGCCGGTCGATGTCGGCGAGGTCATGCTGCGCTACGGCGGGGGCGGGCACATCGCGGCCGGAACCTGCCAGGTGCCGCACGAGGACAGCGAGCGGGTCGAACGCGAGATCGTGGACGCGCTCAAGACGCCGCGGACCGTCTCGGTCTGAGACGGCCCGCGGCGGGAGATACTCGGGGGACGGGAGAAACTCCCGCCCCCCGTTCGCGGATCGTGGGTCATGCCCATTGACCCCATCCGCCGGTCGTGCGCCGCGCCCCACGCGCGCCATCACGACTTTCGTCCCGCGTCCACCAGCGCGGGAGCGTCTTTGTCAGCCCTTGTAGGCCCACTTGCTGTTGCCGCTGCCGGCCGTGACCGGCTCCTTCTCCTCGGCGGCGGTCTCCTCCTCCGGGGTTTCCTCGGTGGGGGAGTCGTCGGTGTCGTCGTCGGCGCGGTGACGGCTGCGGTACATGACCACGGCCCCGCCCAGCAGGGCCAGCCCGGCGACGACCCAGCCCGCGATCGACCAGATCGACGGGCCGCGGTCGGCCTCCTCGATGGCGGCCTTGAACAGCTCCGCCTCCTGGGCGGCCTGCTCGCCGGCCGTGGTGCCGGTGGCGGCGCCGCCGTGGTGACCAGCCGGCGCCGCGGCGCCGGCCGGGGCGGGCGTCAGGGTCAGCGTGGCCGGGGGCTCGGCCGGGCCGGCCTTGCCGTCCGCGTAGGACGTGGAGATCGTGAACTGCATCGAGCTCAGCGTCGGCAGCGGCCCGATGGCGATCCGCACGACGGTGCTCGCGCCGGGGGCGAGATCTTTGCCGGGCGCCGCGGTCCACTCGATCGCCGAGGCGGTCTCGGTGGTCGGGGTGTCGCCGTGCAACGTCGGCAGGGCGGTCGACAGCTTGCGCTGCTGGATCAGGGGACCCCAGTTGTCGATCGAGAGCGGGTAGATCTCGGCGACCGGAGTGTCTTCCGGGATCTGGAGCCTGATCTTGTGGACCGGTTTGTCGCCCTTGTTGGTGACCTTGAAATCGAGGTTGTCACCGCTGCCTTGGACCGCTGTCGTCGGCGAGACCGTCACGTCGGCGAAGGCCGGGGTGGCGGCGAGCGCGCCGAGAGCGGCGGCGACGACCGGTACGCCCGCAAGACGGGCCAGCTGAGAATGCCTCACGGGGGGTAGTTCGGATCACACGGCCCAAAGGTTCAACGCCCCCGGAAAACTTTTCTGAACGCCTGGCGGATGATGGCGGGATGCGTGACGTGCCGATCGACGGCGACATGATCAGACTCGGTCAGTTCCTCAAGCTCGCCGACCTCATCGACACCGGTGGCGAGGGCAAGGTCCTCATCGCCTCGGGCGACGTGTCGGTCAACGGCGAGGTGGACACCCGCCGGGGCCGCCAGTTGCACCCGGGCGACGTGGTCGAGGTCTTCGGACGACAGGCCCGAGTGGCCTCCACATAGGACCTTCGGGGGAATCCCGACGCAGCGTGACGAAAGGTTGACATCCTGTCGATCTCAGGCATGTACTGATGCCCGGTGTGTTACTGGCGTCACACTTTTGGGTAGGTGACGCCGAAACGGATCAAGCCTCGCCGGGGAGGCCGGATGTCACGCACGCACAGACGTGCCCTGCTCGCCGCCGCCGCTGCCGTCGTGCTCACCCTCACCGGGTGCGCGGGATGGGGCGGCGGGCCAGGCGGTGGAGGGCCCGACAGCATCAACGTCCTGATGGTGAACAACCCGCAGATGATCGATCTGCAACGGCTCACCGCGGACAACTTCACCAAGCAGACCGGCATCAACGTGAACTTCACGGTGCTGCCCGAGAACGACGTCCGCGACAAGATCAGTCAGGAGTTCTCGAGTCAGGCCGGTCAGTACGACGTGGCCTCGCTGAGCAACTTCGAGATCCCGATCTACGCGAAGTCGAAGTGGATCGCCCCGCTCGACGAGTACGTCCAGGCCGACACCCAGTTCGACCAGGACGACATCCTCAAGCCGATGACGCAGTCGCTGACCGCGGACGACGGCAAGCTCTACGGCGAGCCGTTCTACGGTGAGTCGTCGTTCCTGATGTACCGCAAGGACGTCCTCGAATCGAACAACGTGCAGATGCCGGAGAAGCCGACCTGGCAACAGGTCGCCGACATCGCCGCCCAGGTCGACAACAAGCAGCCCGGCATGCGCGGCATCTGCCTGCGCGGGCAGCCCGGCTGGGGCCAGATCTTCGCGCCGCTCACCACCGTGGTCAACACGTTCGGCGGAACCTGGTTCGAGAAGGACTGGACCCCCAAGGTCGACGGCCCCGAGTTCACCGAGGCCACCAAGTTCTATGTCGACCTCGTCCGCGCCCACGGCGAGAACGGCGCCCCGCAGGCCGGCTTCACCGAGTGCCTGAACAACCTCATCCAGGGCAACGTGGCGATGTGGTACGACGCGACCAGCGCCGCCGGTTCCCTCGAGGCGGACGACTCGCCGGTCAAGGGCAAGATCGGCTACGCGCCGGCGCCGGTCGTCAAGACCGACAGCTCGGGCTGGCTGTACGCCTGGTCGTGGAGCATCCAGCAGGCCAGCGACAAGAAGGACAACGCCTGGAAGTTCATCTCGTGGGCGTCCAGCAAGCAGTACGAGGAACTGGTCGGCCAGCAGGTCGGCTGGTCCAGCGTGCCGGCCGGCAAGCGCGCCTCGACCTATGAGAACCAGGACTACCTGAAGGTCGCGTCGTCGTTCGCCGAACCGACCAAGGCGGCCATCGAGGCGGCCGACCCGCGGAACCCGGGCGTGCAGGAGAGGCCCGCGATCGGCATCCAGTTCATCGACATCCCCGAGTTCACCGACCTCGGCACCCAGGTGTCGCAGTACGTGAGTTCGGCGATCGCCGGTCAGATGAGCGTCGACGACGCACTCAGCCGGGGCCAGCGCCTCGCCGAGGACGTCGCCGAGCGCTACCAGTCCCGCGAGGAGGGTTCGGGATGACATCAGTCGCCGAAGAGGCCGGGACACAGACCGAGGCCCCGAAACCCACTCCGGGCGTGGCCAAGCGGGCCTCCGCGTGGGCCCGCCGGGCGCCGCTGCTGCCCGCGCTCGTCTTCATGATCATCGTGACCCAGCTGCCGTTCGTGGCGACCCTGGTCATCTCGTTCATGGACTGGAACGCGTACTACCCCGACGAGGTCGGCTTCGCCGGGTTCGACAACTTCGCCCGCGTCTTCACCGACGTCAACATGCGGGACGCGGTCTGGACCACGATCCTGCTCACCGCCGGTGTGGTGCTGATCAGCCTGGTCCTCGGCCTGGGCATCGCGCTGCTGCTCGACCGCAAGTTCCGGGGGCGGGGCGCCGTCCGTACGATGATGATCGCGCCGTTCCTGGTCGTCCCCGTGGCCGCGGCGCTGATCTGGAAGCACGCCCTCTACAACCCCGAGTACGGCCTGTTCAACGGCGCGCTCACGTGGATCTGGGGCCTGTTCGGCTCGGACAACCCGCCCCAGCCCGACTGGATCAGCAACATGCCGCTCTGGGCGGTCATCTTCTCGCTGGTCTGGCAGTGGACGCCGTTCATGATGCTGATCCTGCTGGCCGGGCTGCAGGGCCGTCCGCTCGACGTGATCGAGGCGGCCCGCATCGACGGCGCCAACAACTGGCAGATCTTCCGCAGCATGACGCTGCCGCACCTGCGGCAGTACCTGGAACTGGGTGCGCTGCTCGGCTCGATCTACATCGTGCAGAACTTCGACGCGGTCTTCACGATCACGTCGGGTGGTCTGGGCACGGCGAACCTGCCGTACACGATCTACCAGATCTTCTACCAGGCCCACGACTACGGCCGGGCGTCCGCCGCCGCGGTCATCGTCGTGATCGGCACCATCATCATCGCGACGTTCGCCCTGCGTACGGTCTCGTCGCTCTTCAAAGAGGAGGGTCGCCGATGACCGCCGTCGCTGCTCCGGTGAACAAGAAGAAGGAGGGCCGCGGAGGGGCATGGCTGTCGCTGCTGGCCTGGGTGATCGGCATCCTGTTCGTGCTGCCGGTGCTGTGGATGGTCCTGACCAGCTTCCACTCCGAGGCCAACGCGGCACAGAACCCGCCGGCCGTCTTCGCGCCGTTGACGCTCGAGGGCTACCGCGAGTTCTTCTCCGGGGGCGCGTCGCCGTGGCCGCCGCTGCTCAACTCGCTGACCGCGAGCATCCTGTCCACGGCCATCGTGCTGCTGCTGGCCATCCCGGCGGCGTACGCGCTCAGCATCAAGCCCGTGAAGAAGTGGAGCGACGTGCTCTTCTTCTTCCTGTCGACCAAGATGTTGCCGGTGGTGGCCGGTCTGCTGCCGCTCTATCTGTTCGCCCAGAACGCCGGGCTGCTCGACAACATCTGGCTGCTGATCATCTTCTACACCTCGATGAACCTGCCGATCGCGGTGTGGATGATGCGCTCGTTCCTGAGCGAGGTGCCGGTCGAGATGCTCGAGGCGGCGTCGGTCGACGGCGCCGGGCTGACCAAGACGCTGCGCTCGGTCATCGCCCCGGTCGTCATGCCCGGCATCGCCGCCACCGCGCTGATCTGCTTCATCTTCAGCTGGAACGAGCTGTTGTTCGCCCGGGTCCTGACCGCCACCGTGGCCGAGACCGCGCCGGTGTTCCTGACCTCGTTCGTCACCAGCCAGGGCCTGTTCCTGGCTCAGCTCTGCGCGGCCGCGTTCGTGGTCTCGCTGCCCGTGCTGGTCGCGGGTTTCGCCGCCCAGGACAAGCTCGTGCAGGGCCTGTCGCTCGGTTCGGTGAAGTAAGCGCCCATTCCGTTCTGAGAAAACGTGGCCGGTCCGGATGCCCCGGGCCGGCCACCGCATTTACGAAGACGAGATCTCCCCGCCGGTCGCGCACGCTCTGACCTAGTGCCAACTGATGGGGAGGGGTCGATGACCGATCGACGGCAAGTGCAGGCGGTCGACACGCCGCGGCTCAAGTGGGGGGTGAACGGCAGCCACCACCGGCTGATGCTCAACCTGTTCATGCTGGTGACGCTGGCGCACTGGGCCGAGCATCTGACGCAGGCCTGGCAGATCTGGGTGCTGAACTGGCCCCGCCCGCAGGCCCGGGGCGTGCTGGGGGTCCCGTTCCCGGCCCTGATCTCGTCGGAATGGCTGCACTACGGCTACGCCATCGTGATGCTGTTCTTCCTCTTCCTGCTGCGACCGGGCTTCACCGGACGCAGCCGGACCTGGTGGACGGTCGCGCTGGTGATCCAGTTCTGGCACCACATCGAGCACTTCCTGCTGCTCCTGCAGGCCCAGACCGGTCACCCGCTGTTCGGTCAGGCCGTTCCGACCAGCATTCTCCAGTTGGTGCTGCCCCGGGTCGAGCTGCACCTGTTCTACAACACCGTGGTCTTCATCCCGATGGTGATCGCCATGGTGCTGCACCTGCGCCCGACCCGGGCCGAGGCGGACCAGATGGTGTGCAGCTGCCGCCCGCGGATGGCCTGAAGGTGCGGACTCGACACTGGCTGGCCCTGACGATCGCCGGGGCCAGCCTGCTTCTCGCCCTCTTCCTCGCCGGCGGTGACCAGGTGCGGTGGGAGGGGGTCGAACCGGGCGACGGCGCCACGGGGCCGGCTCCGCAGGTGGTCGCGCTCCGGTTCAGCGACGTGCCCGAGCCTGGCGTGGTGCACCTGGAGGTGATCGGGCCGGACGGCCGGGACGTGGTGCGCGGAACCCCGGCGGTGCAGGGCGACCGGATCGTCGCGTCGGTCGACGCCGGGGCCGACGGGCTCTATCAGGTCACGTATCACGTCGAGCTGGCCGGTGCCGTCGTCACCGGAAGCTCGGCGTTCTCCGTCGGTGCGGGCGCCGCGGGCGGGACGGAGGCAGCCGGGGGTCACGCCCACCTGCAGCGCGACCCGATGAGTGCCGGGCTGCTGCTGCTCGATCTCGTGCTGGTGACGATCGTGGCCGTGCTGATCCTCCGACGGCCGCGGCTGCGCTGAGCCCGCTTCAGGCCGCGTCGCTTTCGCGGGCGCGGCGGGCTCGATCTACCGACGCTTGTATGTGTTGAGCCCGCTTCAGGCCGCGTCGCTTTCGCGGGCGCGGCGGGCTCGGTCTACTGATGCTTGTATGTGTTGAGCCCGCTTCAGGCCGCGTCGCTTTCGCGGGCGCGGCGGGCTCGGTCTACTGATGCTTGCAGGGCCGCCATCAGATCGACGCCGCTGGTGGCGGCCGGCTCGGCCGGGGACGGGGCGGGACGGCCCTCGATCCGGGCCTCCAGCACCTCGCGCAGCGCCACCCGGTACTCGTCGGTCAGCTCGGCCGGGTCGAAGGACGCGCTCATCGAGTCGATCAGGGACTCGGCCATGGACAGCTCAGCCGGCTTCACCGGCACGTCGGTGTCGAGGAATCCGAAATCGGGGGTACGCAGCTCGTCCGGCCAGAGCATGGTGTGCAGCACGAGCACACCGTCGCGGACCCGCAGCGCGGCCGGTTGCTCGCGGCCGCGCAACGCCACCTTGACCACGGCGACCCGGTCACCGTTGCGCAGGGCGTCACGCAACAACGCGTACGGGCGCAGGGCGATCGGATCGGGCTCGAGGAAATACGTGCGCTTGTAGAGGATCGGGTCGACCTCCGCGCGCGGCACGAACGTGACCACCTCGATGATCCGCGAGCCGGCCAGCGGCAGGCCGTCCAGGTCGTCGTCGGTGAGCACGATCATCTCGCCGCCACCCAGGTCGTAGCCCTTGGCGATGTCGTCCATCGGCACCTCTTCGGCGCAGGACGAGCAGACCCGGCGGTGCCGCACCCGGCCGCCGTCGGCGCGATGCACCTGATGGAACCGCACACTCTTGTCCTCGGTGGCCGCATAGAGCCGCACCGTGATCGACACCAGGCCGAAGGAGATCGCGCCCTTCCAGATCGCTCGCATGACTCCACCCTGGCATCCGGCGGGCGGCCCCTCGTCCTCTCGTGTGCGCAGCATTGTGCGAGGTGGGCCGGGCTGCGAGGGGCGCCAGACTGCTGAGGGAGACTCTCGACGGAGGCGGCCGCATGACCGGACCCAAGCACCTGACCATCACGCCCGCCCTCGGCGCGTATCTGGCCGCCGGGTCGACCGCGCCCGAAGCGGTCACGGCGAGCCTGGCCCGTCGCACGGCCGAGCTGGGTGACGCCGCGGGCATGATGATCCCGCTGGAACAGGCCGGGCTGCTGACCCTGCTGGCGCGGCTGCTGGACGCCCGTACGGTGATCGACGTCGGCACCTTCACCGGGCTCTCGGCCTTGGCCCTGGCGCGGGGTCTGGCCCCCGGCGGCCGGGTGATCACCTGTGACAACAGCGACGAGTGGCGGCCCTTGGCCGAGGAACACTGGCAGCGGGCCGGTGTGGACGACCGGATCGATTTCCGGGCCGGGCCGGCCGCCCGCACCCTGCGCACGATCAGCGGGCCGGTCGACCTGGTGTTCGTCGACGCGGACAAGATGAACTACCCGCTCTATTACGAGCTCGCCGTGCCGTTGCTGCGCCCGGGTGGCCTGCTGCTGCTCGACAACGTGCTGCTCGACGGCCATGTCGCCGACCCCCAGGGGGCCGGCGACATGCTGATGCGACGCTGCGCCGAACGGGTCGACGCGGTGAACCGGCAGGTGGCCGCCGACGACCGCCTCGACGCCGTGATGCTCCCGATCGCCGACGGACTCACCATCGCCCGCCGCCGTTTCTAGAGCGTGGCGGGAAGGCCGAAGTCGGCAAACACCTCGGGGCCGAACGCCGTGATCTCGGCGATCATGCCCTGCTCCAGGCGGAACACGTTGAGCACCTGCGGCGTGAAGTCGGCCTCGCCGGGGCGGCGGACATAACCCGCCACGGCCGGCTGCCGGTTCGCCCGGGTGGGCATGGCCCGCCACTCGCCGAAATAGGCCGGCGACTGCGGGTCGAACTGGGCCATCAGCCCGGCCACGAAGGCGTCGCGGCCGAGGATCCAGAGCGCGTCCGGCGGCATGGTGACCCGGACGTCGGTGCGCAGCAGCTCGGCGAACCGGTTCGGATCGGCCTTCTCGAGCGCCTCCACACACTGCTGCAGCAGGGCACGCTCGGCCTCACTGGGATCGGTCGAGGGGCCCCACTCGGCGCGCTCGGCCGGCAACCTGTCCTTGAGGGTGGCCCGGGCCCGCTGCAGGGCGCTGTTGGCCGAGGCCACGCTGATGTTGAGGGCGAGCGCGGTCTCGTTGGCCGACCAGGCCAGCACGTCGCGCAGGATCAGGGTGGCGCGCTGCTGCGGTGGCAGGTGCTGGATGGCGACCAGGAACGCGAGCTCGATGGTCTCGCGGGCGATGACCAGGCTGTCGGGTTCGGCGTCGGCCGGCGCCACCTGGTCGAGCAGTTTGTCGGGGAACGGCGACAGCCAGGGCACCTCGGTCTGGTCGGAGCCGGACGGCGTCGCCTCCATCGAGAACGCCGGCTGGCGGCGGGCGATCGGGTTGCGGGCGACGCGGCCCAGGTGGTCGAGGCAGGCGTTGGTGGCGATCCGGTAGAGCCACGCGCGGACGGTCGACCGGCCCTCGAAGCTGCTCCGGGCCCGCCAGGCGCGCAGATAGGTCTCCTGGACGAGGTCTTCGGAGTCTTCGAAGGAACCCAGCATCCGGTAGCAGTGCACCTGCAGTTCGCGGCGGTGCCGCTCGGCCAGCTGGGTGAACTCGGACTCATCGATGGCGATCGCGGTCGAGCTGTGGTCTTCCGACATGAACTCCCTTTCCTGGCCTCACCCGAGGGCGCCCGACGCCTCACCCGGGGGCGCCCGACCGGCGTTGAACGGCAGGGCAATTCCAAGGATGAGTCACCGAAGCACCGACTGCGAATGTTACCCGCAGGAGATCGACGATCCAGAGAGGAATGGTGCCGACGAGATGGATGCCACCAGCTCGGCCACTGACGAGATCGGCAAGATGTACGACGAGACCGCCGGACTTTCGCAGATTTTCATTGACGGGCAGGAGCATCTTCCGTACTGGTTCGACGATCACGATGACACCCCCGCGGTGGAGGCGGCCCAGCGGATCACCCGGAAGGTGGGTGACGCGCTCGGGCTGCGGGCGGGGGAGCGGGTGCTGGACGCCGGCTGCGGCGTGGGCGGCCCGGCGGTGCAGCTGGCCCAGGAGTTCGGCGTCGCCGTCGACGGTGTGACGATCAGCGCGGTCCAGGCCGTCGAGGCGACCGCCCGCGCGTACGGGCAGGGCGTGCAGGACCGGGTCGCCTTCCACCACGGCGACTACGGCTGGCTCGACTTCGGGACGGGACACTTCGACGCGGTCGTCGCCATGGAGTCGCTGAGCCACGCGGCCGACCTGCCGGCGGTGCTGGCCGAGCTGGCGCGGGTGCTGCGGCCCGGCGGCCGGCTGGGGATCAGCGAGATCACCCGCGAGGCGCTCGCCGGGGACAAGGCGGCCCAGTTCGCCAAGACGTTCCAGGTGCGGCAGCTGCTGAGCGGGCCGGAGTGGATCGCCGCGCTGCGGGCCGCCGGGTTCGACGTCGAGGAGCACACCCAGTGCGGTCCTCGGGTCTACGGCATGGGGCTGCGTTACCTCGACCGGGCCGACGAGCTCGCTGACGATCTGGTCGCGCGCTTCGGCCCCGACACCGTGAGCGAGCTCAAGAGCGGCTATCGGGACTATTTCTCGTGGGGTGACGCGATCGGGTACTCCGTCCTGGCGGCCCGCAAACCGTACCTCTGACCTGCACTTCCATCCTCGATGCGGGCGGTGCGCGACACGGGTCGGGCGCACCGCCCGTACGGCTCGAGGAAATTTTTCCGCCGGGACCGATGAGTTGCCCGGCACCCCGTCGTCTCAACTTTCAGAATGCGGCGCCCGGTCCTCCCCCGAGGGACGTCCGCCCGCCCGACGCGGGCGGCAGGGGCGCCGCATCTACAAAGTGATCAACGACGCTAGGAGACCCGATGTCGCAAGAAGCTCTCACGCACGACGGCCCGGCCGCCGACGGGGCTCCGCCGGAGGGCATGCCGATGCCGCCGCAGCCCGATCCGAAGCTGCGTCAGCTCGACTACCTGGTCGGCACGTGGAAGATGAGCGGTGTGACCGAGGAAGGCCCGATGGGCCCGCCGGCGCAGATGGGTGGCACCGAGACGTTCGAGTGGCTCGAGGGCGGCTTCTTCCTGGTGCACCGCTGGGAGGGCTACATCGACGGCCCGATGGGCAAGATGCCCGACGTGGGCTTCGAGTTCTTCGACTACGACCCCGAGAGCGGCAAGTTCCGCTCGCACTACTTCAGCAGCTTCGGCCCCTACCACCCCGAGCAGAGCCACTACGTGGGTGAGTTCGACGGCGACAAGCTGGTGCTCGTCGGACCGGCCAAGTACGTGCGCGAGCTGCAGGCCGACGGCACCATCAAGTACGACTGCGACTTCCCGGTCGGCCCCGACCAGTGGGTGCCGTTCATGCACGCCAAGCTGGAGAAGGTCAGCGACTGACACGCCGGCCGGTCACCGGGACGCCAGCCGCACGGGCGTCCCGGTGACCGGCGTCCTCATCCCTGCGTCGTCGCCGGGATGAGTCCACCGTCGACCAGGATCTCCTGGCCGGTGATGTAGGACGACCGGGGGGACAGCAGGAAGGACACAGCCTGTGCCACGTCCTCCGGCGCCCCCAGCCGGCCCAGCGGGACCTGCCGGCGGCAGGCCTCCTGTTCCTCGGAACTCTTGGCAATCCCGAGGAACATGTCGGTCACGATGTAGCCGGGGCTCACCGCGTTGATCCGGATGCCACGCGGGCCGAGGTCGGCCGCCATGGAGCGGGCGAGGTTGATGACGGCGGCCTTGCCGGCCGCGTAGACCGGGGTGGCGGCCAGCCCGCGGTGCGCCAGCCAGCTGCCGTTCAGCACGATCGAGCCGCCCTCCGAGAGCAGCGGCAGCGCGCGTTGCACGGTGTGGAACGCGCCCCGGACGTTGGTGTTGGTCACCAGGTCGTAGTCGTCGTCGCTGACCGACGAGGCCGGGCCGAAGACCGCGACGCCGGCGTTGACGAACACCCCGTGCAGCAGGCCCGACCAGGTCAGGACGGCGTTCATGAGCCGGGTGACCGCGTCCGGGTCGGAGACGTCGGTCGGGACGGTGAGAAGCCGGTCGCCCGCGCCGAGTTCGTCGGCCGCCTCGCTGAGCCGCCGCGGGTCGCGTCCCGCGATCGCCACCCGGGCGCCCGAGCCGAGCAGCGTCCGGGCCGTGGCCAGGCCGATGCCGCTGCCGCCGCCGGTGATCAGGACGGTCCTGCCGTCGAATTCCGCCATGCCGAGAAGTCTGGCAACCACCGGGGATCACCGGCATCTCACTGTGTGCGCGGTCGGAGCACGGAGAAGTGCCCGGCCAGAGCACCGGGAAAGGTGCCCGGCCGATCCGCCGGGTGCGAGCGTCGGGTGCGTCCCAGCATCAGGCGAGAGGCGGAAACGATGACCGGCGAATCCGGCAGCAGGCGGCACGGCACGAGCTGGCCACCTCGGTACCGCGGCGTCACCTACGACACCGGAACCAATTTCGCCACCGGTCAGGGCGAGCTGTCCCGGACCGTGTGGAGCACCGAGCGCATGACCGGCGAGGTCCGAGCCGTCGCCGAGCGGCTGCACGCCAACTCGATCACCGTCTACGGCTCCGACCTGGGCCGTCTCGAGGCCACCGCCCGGGCCGCGGCTGACCACGGGCTGCACGTGCGCCTGCAGCCGCGCCTGGTCGACCGGCCGCAGGACGAGGTGCTGGAGCACCTGGCCGCGGCGGCCGCGTTCGCGGGCCGGATGCGCCGTGAAGGCGCCGCGATCGCGGTGAACGCCGGCTGTGTGGCGTCGGTGTTCGTGCCCGGCATCGTGCCGGGGGAGCGTTACCACGAGCGGATGGCGAACATCTTCGCCGCGGCCGAGCACCGGGTGCTGACCCCGACCGGGGCGGTCGACCTGGAGGCGGGGGCCCAGCGGCTGAACAGCTTCCTGGACCGGGCGGTCAAGACCGTACGCCGGGAGTTCGACGGTGAGGTCGGTTACGCGGCGGCGCCGTTCGAGGACGTCGACTGGCGTATGACCGACGTCATCGGCCTCATGCATTTCTACACCCTGCAGTACCCGGCGGACATGGCCGAGCGCTGCCGGGAACTGCAGCGCTACCGGGCCTGGGGCAAGCCGGTGCTGATCGCCGAGTTCGGCACGGCCACGTGGGCCGGTGCGGGCGAGCGGGCCTTCATGTCGTTCGACATCGTGGACCGTACGGGCGCCGCGCCGGTGGTGGTCGACGGGGTCGTCCGTGACGAGGACGCCCAGGCCGACTTCCATCTGTCCATGCTGGAGACCTTCGAGCAGGCCGGGATCGACGGGGTGGCCGTGGCCGAGTTCATCCACCCGACCCACCCGTGGTCACCCGACCCGCGGTTCGACCTCGACGCGGCGAGCATGGCCATCACCCGGACGGTCCGCGCCGACTACGCCGACCCGGACTCGGCCTACCACTGGGAACCCAAGGCGTCGTTCCACGCGCTGGCCGACTACTACGCCGACGCGAGACGGGCCTCCGCGCACGACGAATAGGCTCAAGACACGGCGGCCGGCCCCGATCCGGGGCCGGCCGCTCTGCGTTCACCAGGTGACGGGCAGGCACTCCACCCGTTCCAGCGGGCCGGTGACGCTGGTCGGCACCTCGCTCTCCGGCACGGCCAGGCGCAGCCCCGGCATGCGCCGGACGATCCCGCCGAAAGCCAGCTCCAGTTCGAGGCGGGCCAGGTTCTGCCCGATGCACTGGTGGATGCCGTGCCCGAAGCCGAGGTGACGGCGGTTTCCGCGCCGCACGTCGAACTCCTCGGGGCGATCGAGCAGCTCGGTGCTGAAGTTGGCCGCTCCGGCCCCGATCAGGATGCCGTCGCCGGCGGCGATCCGCTGCCCGCCGATCTCGATGTCGGCCAGCGCCGCCCGCGAGATGCACTCGATCAGCGATACGTACCGCATGATCTCCTCGACCGCCCCGGGCACCAGGGCCGGGTTGTCGCGCAGGGCGGCGAACTGGGCCGGATGCCGCAGCAGGGCCATCATGCCCAGAGAGATGACGTTGGCGGTGGTGTCCTGCCCGGCGATCAGCATCAGCATCGCGTACTGGACCAGATCGTCGCGGCCGAGCTCGACGGGGAACGCCGGATCCGCGATCAGGTCGTCGAGCAGCCCCTCGCCGGGCCGGGCCGTCTTCTGGTCGACCAGGTCACCGAAGTACGCGGTCATCGCGGCCACGGCCGCCTCGGCGCGCTCCGGATCGGGGTCGAACAGCGCCCGGGCCGGTTTCTCGAACGCTTCCCGGTCCTCGTAGGGCACACCCATCAGCATGCAGATCGCCATGGCCGGCACCGGCAGGGCGAACGCCGAGACGAGGTCGGCCGTGCGGTCCGGGCGGGCCAGCATCTCGTCGAGCCGGTCGTCGACGATACGTTCCAGAGCCGGGCGCAGCTCGTCGATCCGGCGTTTGGCGAAGCTGGAGATCAGCATGGCCCGCTGCCGGGTGTGCACCGGCGGGTCGACGCCGATCAGCACGTCGGTGTAACCGGTGTCCTCCAGCCCGGCCATGTCCGCGCTGAGCACGGGGAAGTTGGCGTGGTGGGGGTCGATGGAGACGCGGCGGTCGGCGAGCAGGGCGCGGGATTCGGCATAGCCGGTCACCAGCCACACCACGCGCCCGTCATAGAGGCGGACCGGGGCGACCGGGCCGCGCTCGCGCAGCGCGGTATTGCGGTGCGAGGGCCGGTAGGGGCACTCCCGGCCGATCGGGTATGCCGGGGGCTCGTCGCCGGGGACGGTCATGGTCTCTCCTTCACGAAGGTCAGATGCTGCGGCGCCGCCACCCGGGCCCGGGTGGCGGGAGTGGCGGCGGTGCCTTGGGGTCGGAACGCATGTCCTCAGCCTGCTGGGGCCGGTCGGCACTGTCGCCTCTGGACGTGCGGACGCGGACGTGCCCGCGTCCGGGTGGACGCGGGCACGCCCCGGGAGGACCGGGATCTCAGGAGACCGTCAGCTGATGGCCTGCAGGTTGGAGAACATGGTGTTCACCGCGGTCGTGGAGAGCGAAGCGGTCGGCTCGACCGACCACAGCAGGTTGTCACCCACGGCGGCCACGACGACCTCGGCCTCACACTGGGTCTCGACCGGCACCGTGTTCGCGGTGATGCCCTTGCCCGTCGCCGGCGTGAGGAAGGTGGTGGTCAGGGTGGTGTTGAGGGACTTGGCGCCGCCCACGTTGGCCTTCGCCGCGTGCGTCTTGTAGGAGATGGAACCGGCCTTGACCGCGCCCTTGCCCGTGTCGAGGTTGATCGTGCCCTTGGTGCAGGTGCTGATCACCTTGGCCACGTTGTCGAGGGCCTTGTCCGCGCCGCCCGGGATGTGGAACACGGCGGTGAGGAAGTAGCGCTGGAGGCTGTTCGGAGCGACCGAGGCCGCCCGCTCGCCCGACTGCAGCGAACCGGTGATCTTGGAGAGGTCGCCCAGGGCGTCGGTCATGGTCAGGCAGCCGGCGGGGCTCGAGGTCAGGCCGGGGCCCGCCTCGAACTGCTTGGCCGCCATGGCCTCGGCCAGGGTGAACTGCTTGGTGATGGACGACGTCGCCGGCTGCTTGGCCGCCGGGATGAGCACCGACTTGAGCTGGTCGGCGTTGAGCTGCGGGGCCGGGGCAACCTGCGAGCTCGCCACCGCGCCGGTCGTGCTCGACGCGATGAAGAGCGCGGCGATCGCGGCGGCGGTAACCGCTACGAACGCCGTGACCTTGGATCGTTTGCGCATTCTTGTCTCCACATCGCCCTCGTCACGAGGGCATTCGGGGGTTACGGCGACAAAGGCGCCGAATGGATTCGGTGACCGGGCCCTCCCGCCTGATCGATCACCTGTTCCAAGTATGCGGAGAATTCCGCGGCCGGTCGCCTTCCAGGATGCGCGCACATTTACCGGCATTATTCAATGAATAAACGTGATTGTTTATCCGGCGAACAGGCGGAGCAGATCGTCGGCGAAGCCGGACGGATGGGTGACGGGGCCGGCGTGCCCGCCCGGCAGGTGCGTCAGGGGCCGGTCGAGCTGCTCGGCCAGGGCCCGGATCGGCCGGTAGGCGAACTCCTGGCGCCCGGTGTCGCTGCCCGCCGGGACCAGCCGGTCGGCGACGGCTCGCAGGGCGTCGAGGTCGAGCCGGTGCCGCGGCCACGAGCGGACCTCGTGCTCGAACCAATAGACCGTGTTGCGGCGCAGGCGGGTCAGCAGCCGCTCCAGCTCGGCCGGCGGCAACTCGGACCCGGCCGGTGGGCGGGTCTCGCCGCCCAACCCCACATGCTCGCGAAACACCGCCTTGGCCTCGGTCAGACCGTGCCGGCGATAGGTCGTGTAGAGGTCGTCGTAGAAGCCGATCCAGTGCTCCGCGTCCGGCAGCACCGACGCCAGTGGCGGCTCGTGCACGACGATCCGCCGGACCCGGTCCGGGTGCTGCTGCAGGAGCTGGAGCGCGACCACGCCGCCGGAGCAGGACCCGAAGACGTCGGCCCGGCCGCCGGCCAGATGGTCGATCAGGTGCCGGGCGTCGCTCGCGTCCTCGGCGACCCGGCCGTCGTCCGGCCCGTCGGTGAACCGGGTGCTGCGCGAGAAGCCGCGGCGGTCGTAGGAGATCACCGTGCGGGTCTCGGCCAAAGCGTCGGCCATCGGTCCGTACGGGGTGGCGTCACCGTTTCCGGTGGCGATCAGCAGCAGTGCGGGACCGCTTCCGCGAACCTCGTAATAGAGGCTCGCATCGGGCAGGCTCAATCGGCCGGTGCGGGCTCGCGACGATTGTTCGATCGGCACAGAATGCCTCCGGAAAATGAGGGAATGGTGATGCCACGGTAGGCATTAATACCTACCGTGGCATCTTCCCGCGAGGCATCAGGCGGCCCCGCGCGCCCGGGGGATCAGGCGAAGCTGATGGCGGCGCCGGCGTTGTCGCCGTTCTCGTTGAACATGCCGAGACCGCACTCGACGACCGTGCAGTCGACGGACGGGCCGGGGGTGCCGTCCGGGCCGACACTGCCCTGGAACTTGATGCGGACGGTCAGGTTCGCCCGGGCGTTGCCGTCGGCATCCGGCCGGACGGTCACCAGATCGGCGCCGTTACAGGAGAACACCTCGCCGACCAGACCGCACTCGCCCAGCGTGTAGGTCGTGCCGACCTGCAGGCCGGCGGCCGTGATCGAGATGGTCTGGCCGTCGCGCAGGCCGGTCGACGGCGAGGCGGTCATGCTGGCGGCCTGGACCTTCTCCGAGGCGGGCTCCTCGGCGGCGGCGCCCGGGGCCTGCAGTGCCAGCGTGAGGGCGGCCGCCGTGGCGAGCGCGCCACCGGCGCCGACGAGGATCCGGCGCTTGTTCATGTGCACGGACATGCGTACTCCAATTCGCGGTGCGAGGGGGTCAGTCGATGCGTCCGGAGCGCGAAGAAAACCGGTTGGCCCATCCGGTTCTATCTGTTGAGACGATGCGTGCCCGCGGAACTCATCGCTGCGGCGGAAGAAATTTCGGAATCAGCCGCCCACCAGGGCACGAATCGCCGCCTTGTCCGGCTTGCCGACCGGCGTACGGGGCAGGTCGTCGACGACCACCAGCCGCTCCGGCGCCTTGAAGGAGGCCACCCCGCGCTGACCGAGATGGACCCGGATCTCGTCCAGATCGAGCCGGTGACCGGGCCGCAGCCGGACCACCGCGCACACCCGCTCACCGACCACCGGGTCGGGCACCGCCACCACGGCGGCCTCGGCGACCGCCGGCAGCTCCTGCACGAGCGACTCGATCTCGCCGGCCGCGATCTTCTCGCCGGACCGGTTGATCAGGTCCTTGACCCGGCCGCAGACGACCACCGACCCGTCCACGATCCGCACCACGTCGCCGGAACGGAACCAGCCGTCCGCGGTGAACGAGACGGCGTTCTGCTCCGGGGCCCGGAAGTAGCCGCGCGGTGTGTAGGGACCCCGGACCAGCAGTTCGCCCTCCTCGCCCGGGGCCACCGGCCGCCCGTCCCGGCCGATGACCCGCAATTCGTCGTACGGGCTGATCGGCCGCCCCTGCGTGCCGGTGCGCACGGCCGGCGAGTCGTCGGCCCGGGTGAGGCAGACCAGGCCCTCAGCCATCCCGTAGACCTGCTGCACGGCACACCCCAGGGCCGGGCCGATGGCCGCGATCACCTCGGGCGCCAGCATCGAGCCGCCCACCTGCACGGTCCGCAGACTGCTGAGGTCGTACGGACTCTCCGACGCGGCCTCGGCCCAGCGCACCGCCACCGCCGGAACCGCCGCGGTGTCGGTCACCCGCTCGCGTTCGACCGCGGCGAAGAACACGTCCGGACGGGGTGACGAGCGCATCACCACCCGTCCGCCGGCCCGCAGCGTGCCGAGGATCCCCGGGTTGGCCAGGGGGAAGTTGTGCCCGGCGGGCAGGGCCGCCAGATAGACCGTCCCACTCGTGTAGCCGCAGGCCGCCACCGCGCGCCGCACGTTGTAGCCGTAGTCGTCGTGGGTGCGGGCGATCACCTTGGGCACCGCGGTGGTGCCGCCGGAGAGCAGATAGACCGCCACGTCCGAGCCGGTCGGCGGATCCTCGATCGGCGCCGCCGGACCGGCGGCCAGGTCGTCGAGCGCGACGCTGCCGGCCCGGTGGGGCCGGCCCGCGACGATCACCGAAGCGCCCTCGGGCCGCACCCGATGGGCCAGCGCCTCGTGGTCGTAACCGCGCCACTCGTCCGGCACGATCACCGCCCGGACACCGACGTGCGCGCCGATCGCGCCCATCTCGTGGTCCCGGTGGGCGGGCAGCATCAGGACCGGCGCCACCCCGATCCGCAAACAGGCCAGCAGCACCTCGACAAAGGCGACCGTGTTGGGCAGCTGCAGCAGGACCGCATCGCCGCGCCGCAGGCCCAGCCCGCGCAGCCCGGTTGCCAGCCGGTCGGCCCGCCCGGCCAGCTCGCCGTAGGTGAGGGTGGTCTCCTCGTCGGTCACCGCCACCCGGTCGCCGCGCAGCTCGGCCCATCGGGGCAGCCCGGACGCGATCGCCTCACCGGTCCACAGCCCGGCGGCGCGGTAGGCGCGGGCGGTGTCGTCGGGCCAGGGTGTGGTCATGGCTGCCCCTGTTCATCGAGCGGGT
The DNA here is from genome assembly GCF_016834655.1 of Paractinoplanes ovalisporus. GTDB lineage: Bacteria > Actinomycetota > Actinomycetes > Mycobacteriales > Micromonosporaceae > Actinoplanes > Actinoplanes ovalisporus. The sequence goes on along the minus strand of NZ_JAENHP010000013.1, from coordinate 153,348 downwards.
CGGCGGCTTCGGCGGTTCTGGTGGCCTCGTCGAGCAGGTCGGCGGCGTAGGCGGCGATCCGCGCCACCGTGGGCCGGTCCCAGAGCAGCGTGGCGGGCAGGGTCACGCCCACCTCCTGTTCCAGGCGCAGCCGGATGCGGGTGGTCATCAGCGAGTCCAGGCCCATCTCGGCCAGCGGGCGACGGACGTCCACGTCGGACGCCGCCAGCCCGGTCTCGGCGGCCACCCGCTCGGCCACCACCGTGGTCAGCACGGCCCGCCGCTCGTCCCCGGTCGTCGCCGCCCACGGCGCGGGCGCCCCGGTCGCGTCGAGTGGGCCGGCCGCCGGCGGGGTCAGCTCGCTCAGCAGGGGCACCCGGGACGGGCCCCGGATCGGCAGCACCACGGCGAATTCGGTGTCGAGCCGGTCGAGCCGTTCCCAGGCGGCGAACGCCTCGTCGGCGCCGATGTCCCCGGCGCCCCGGGCGGCCAGTTCGAGGTCGGTCACCTCCGACGAGGTGGACATGCCCAGCCCCCGCCACGAGGTCCAGGCGATGCTGAGCGCGCCCCGGTCACCGCGCTCACGCCGGTGCGTGGCCAGGGTGTCGAGATAGGAGTTGGCGGCGGCGTACGCGGCCTGACCGGGCAGCCCGAGCAGCGGGCCGGCCGATGAGAACAGCACGAAGAACGCGGTCGTGCCGGGCGGGAAGAGCTCGTGCAGCACCCGCGCGCCGTCGGCCTTGGGACGCAGCACCGCCCGCAACGACTCCTCGTCGAGATCGCGCAGCATGCGGTTGTCCAGCGCGCCCGCCGCGTGCACGACGCCCCGGATCGGGGGCAGCCCGAGCGCTTCGGCCGACAGCGCCCGGGCGGCCGCGGCCCGGTCGGCCACGTCGACCTCCACCACGACGACGTGCGCACCGAGCGCTTCGAGCGAGCGGACCGTCTCGATCCGCTCGCGCAGACCCGGGTCGCTCACGTCGTCCCAGCGGCCACGCGGCGGCAACCCGTGCCGTCCGGCCAGCACGAGCCGGCGCGCGCCCCGGCCGGCGAGCCGGAGCGCGGTGGCCCGGCCGAGCGCGCCCAGACCGCCGGTGATCAGGTACGTGCCGTCGGGCTGGATCGGCACGGCCGGGCGCCGCGGCACGTCGTCGGGGGCACGCAACCGGGCCACCGCGGGACGGCCGCCGCGGATGGCGACGACGTCCTCACCGCGGACACTGTCGAGCACCGCGGGGATCGCGGCGAGGTCGGCGTCGTCGGCGATGTCGATCACGCCGCCCCACATGTCCGGCTGCTCGCCCCCGATCACCCGGCCGAGCCCCCACAGGGTGGAATGGGCCAGGGCGCCGTCCCGGACACCCCGGGTCACGCACCAGAGGCGTGATTCCGGCTCGGCGACGAGCCGTTGCGCGGTCTCGGCCAGCAGCCAGGCCGCCTCGTGCGGATCGTCGGGCGGCACGACGACGACGTGGCCCGGCGTGGACGAGCGAAGCCCGCGCAGCGCATCCCTCAGCACCGACGGGGGCCCGACCAGCTCGACCGGCGTGCCCGGGCCGGCCGGGGGCGTGACCGGCAGCGGGATCCAGGCGGCCACGTGCAGGTCGCGGCCACCGCCCGGTGCGTCCGGGTCGCTGTCCAGCCGGCCGTACCGCAGGTCGTGCAGCCGGGCCACGACGGCCCCGGACGCGTCGGCCACCTCGGCCTCGACGGTCTCCGGGCCCGTGCGCCGCACGACGACACGGGCCTCGCGGGGCGCGACGGGGGCCAGGGTGAGCCGGCCCAGCCGGGCGGGCATCCGCAGCACCGGAGGACCGTCGAAGATCACCGATGCGGTCGAGAGCACGGCGTCGAGCAGCGGCGCCCAGCCCGGATCGCCGGTGGTCACGACGGCGTCGAGCAGGCCGGGGGCGCCGGCGAGGGTCTGCACCGTCCACTCGAAACCCATTGCCGTCACGTCGAGCTCGGCCAGCCGCTTGACCACGTGACCCGGATCGAGCGCGATGGCCGGCCCGGTGACGACGAGCTGGTCGCCGGTGCCGCCCGCGGGCCGCACCAGAGCCGTGGTGTGGGTGAGCCAGCCGGTGTCGTCACCGTCGATGCGGGTGGCCAGCCGCAGCGTGCCGTCCTGCCGGACGACCCGCAGCTCGCGGCCGTGGGTGAGGCTGACCGGCACCCGCAGTGCCACGTCGGCCAGATCGGGCCACGGCCGGCCCTCGGCGCCCGCGGTCACCAGCGTGTGGAGCAGTGCGGCGGCGGGCACGATCTCGACGCCGCGCACCGGATGCCGCCCCGGGTAGGGGCGGGAGGCCAGATCGACCTCGGTCGACCACACCTCGATCTCGCCCGCGCCGGGGATCGTCGTGTGCTCCCCGAGCAGCGTGTGCGCGGCCGGATCGTGCGGACGACCGGCCGGGCGGACCGGCGGTTCCGGTGCCCAGTGCGGACGGTGCTGCCACACCGTGCCGGGCAGATCGACCAGGCGCCCGCCGGGCCAGCAGGCGTCCCAGTCGATGCGGACGCCGTTCGTGTAGAGGCCGGCCAGGGCGGCGCGCAGCAGCGGGAGGGCGGGCTTGCGGCGGCGCAGCGAGACCGCGACGTACACCTCCGGGGTCTCGGCCAGGGTCTCGCTGATCGAGTGGGCCACCACCGGATGCGGGGAGATCTCGAGGAACACCCGGTGCCCGTCCTCGGCGGCGGCGGCCACCGCCCGATCGAGGTGTACGCGGCCGCGCAGGTTCAGGGCCCAGTACGCGCCGTCCCGCGGATCGTCGCCGCGCGGATCGTCCAGCGCGGTGCTGTAGACCGGAATGCGGGCCGCCGCCGGGTTCAGCCGGGCGGCGGCCGCGACCAGGTCGTCGAGCAGCGGATCCATCTGCGGGCTGTGGAACGCGACCGGCGAGTCGATCGCGCGGACCGCCACCCCGGCGTCGCTCCACCGCCGGGACAACCCGGCGACGGCTTCGGTGTCGCCGGACACCACGGTCCAGGCCGGCGAAGCGGTGATCGCGACTACTACGTCGTCCCGGCCGCCGAGCCGGGCCTCGACCTCGGAGCCGGGCAGGTTGACCATCGCCATCGCGCCCGCGCCGATCGCCGGGCGAAGCAACACCGACCGCCGGCACACCAGGACCGCGCCCTCCTCCAGCGTGAGGACGCCGGCGGTCACGGCGGCGGCGATCTCGCCCACCGAGTGGCCGATCACGGCGTCGGGACGGACGCCGGCCGACTCCCAGGCGCCGGCCAGCGCCATCTGGACGGCGAAGATCATCGGCTGGACCAGATCGACCGGCTGCTCCCGGTCCTCGGCGAGCAGCGTGCGCAGCGACGCCCCCAGCTCCTGCTGGAACACCGGGTCGAGACGGTCGGCGACGGCCGCGGCGGCGGGTTGCCCGGCGATCAGATCACGGGCCATACCGGTCCACTGTGAGCCGTGGCCGGAGAACACCCACACGATGCCGCGGCCGGTGCCGGCCGGTGCGGTCGCCCGGAGCCGCCGCAGCCCGGCGACCAGACCGGCCCGGTCGTCGGCGGCGACGGCGGCGCGGTGGCGCAGATGCGCGCGGCGGACGCCGAGGGTGTGCCCGACGTCGGCCGGACGCAGCGTGGGATCGGCCTCGAGGCGGTCGGCCAGGCGCCCGGCCAGAGCGGTGAGGGCGGCCGGTCCGGCCGCCGACAGGGGGAAGACCCCGGCGCCGGACGGGTCGGGGCCGGACGGGTCGGGGCCGGGCGCGGGTTGCGGTGCCGCCGCCTCCAGGATCACGTGGGCGAGGGTGCCGCCATACCCGTAGCCGGAGACACCGCAGCGGCGCGGGCCCGGCCCGTCCGGCCAGGGCGTCAGCCCGGTACTGACCCGCAGGCCGGCCGTCGCCCAGTCGACGGCCGGGGTGGGCCGGGTGACGTTGAGGCTGGGCGGGATCGCGCCGTGCCGCATGGCCAGGACCGCCTTGATCACCCCGGCCACGCCCGCGCCCGCCTCGAGGTGACCGATGTTCGGCTTCACCGACCCGATCAGGCAGGGCGGGCCGTCACGACCGGCGCCGAAGACGGCCGACATGGCCGCGGCCTCCATCGGGTCGCCGGCCCGGGTGCCGGTGCCGTGGGCCTCGACGTAGGCGATCGTCGCCGGGTCGACCCCGGCCGTCGCGTAGGCGCGGCGCAACAGGTGGGCCTGGGCGTCGCCGTTCGGGGCCATGATGCCCTCGGTGCGGCCGTCCTGGCGTACGGCGCTGCCGCGCAGCACGGCGAGGATCCGGTCGCCGTCGCGTTCGGCGTCACGCAGCCGCTTGAGCACGACGACCCCGCCACCCTCACCTCGGCCGTAACCGTCGGCCTCGGCGTCGAAGGACTTGCTGCGGCCGTCGGGCGCGGTCGCCCCGGCCGCCTGCAGCACCCGGGACAGCCCCGGGGCGGCCATCACGAGGACACCACCGGCCAGCGCGACCGGGCATTCGCCGCTCCGCAGGGCCTGGGCCGCCAGGTGGATGGCGACCAGCGAGGACGAGCAGGCGGTGTCCACCGCGATGCTGGGGCCGCGCAGGTCCAGGTGGTACGAGACCCGGTTGGCGACCGCGCAGTAGGCGCCGCCGATGCCGGTCCAGGCCTCGATGGCGGGCAGGTCCTCGAGCAGCCGGCGCCCGTAGTCGTCGGCGCCGACGCCCATGAACACGCCGGTGTCGGTGCCGGCCAGGTCCGGTGGCGGCAGACCGGCGTCCTCCAGGGCCTGCCAGGCCAGTTCGAGCACGATGCGCTGCTGCGGATCCATCTGGGCCGCCTCGCGCGGGGTGAGGTCGAAGAACTCGGCGTCGAACCCGGCGATGTCGTCGAGGAAGGCGCCCGCGGCCGGGGTGTCGCGCACGGCGGCCGCGTACGCCGGGCTCTGCGCGGCGTACCAGGCCCAGCGCTCCGGCGGCACCTCGCCGATGACGTCACGCCCCGAGCGCAGCAGGTCCCAGAACTCCTCGGGCGAATCGATCCCGCCGGCGAACCGGCAGGCCATGCCCACGATGGCGATCGGTTCGGTCATTTGCGGCCCACCACCAGGGCGTGGCTGTAGCCCAGCCGGTCGTGACGCTCGACCTTGGCAAAACCGGCCTCGGTCAGGGCGTCGGCCATGTCAGCGGCGCTGTAGGCCATGCCCTCGCCGGAGGCCAGGGTCAGAAAATAGGGCGAGACCAGGCCCGCGCTCATCGGGCCGGTCCCGGCGTCGTCGGAGACGAAGTTGTAGATCAGGCAGGCGCCGCCCTCGGGCAACGCGGCGTGGCAGCGGCGCAGCAGCTCGACACTGCGCGACAGGGCCCAGATCTCGAAGATGTGGCAGATCAGGATCGCGTCGTGGCCGGTCGGGATCGGGTCGCGGAACATCTCACCGGGCACGAACCGCATCCGTCGTCGCACGTCGGGGTCGGTGGTGCGGTCGCGGGCGATGCCGACGACCTTCTCGTGGTCGAGCAGCGTGGCCGTCAGGTCCGGGTAGCGGGCGAGCAGGGCCCGGCTGTTCGCGCCGTCGCCGCCGCCGAGATCGAGCACGTTGCGGACGCCGGTGAAGTCGTAGCCGTCGAGCAGCAGCGCGACCGACTTGCGGGAGGCGTCACCCATGTTGGCGTAGAAGACCTCCTGCAACTCGGGGTGGGCGGTCAGCCGCTCGTAGAGGGTGCCGCCGGGCCCGTCGATGCTGCGCAGCCCGACGTTGGTGTCGCGCCGGACCGACTCGGCCAGATCCGGCATGGCCGCGTTGATCACTCGCGCCTGCACGTCGATGAGGGCGCCGAGGTAGCGCGGCGAGTCCCGTAGCAGCTTCTCGCGGACGAGCGGCGTGTTCACGTACCGGCCGTCGTGCCGCTCCAGCAGGCGCAGGCTGGTCAGTCCGAGCAGCAGCACGCGGGCGGGCTGTCCGGCCACGCCCAGCGCGGCGGCGGCACCGGTCACGTCGAGCCCGCCGGCCGCTTCGATGTGCTCGAACAGGTCGAGTTCGAGACCGGTGCGTACCAGTTCGAACGCGGTGGCCCCGTGCACCAGGATCCGCAGGTAGTCGGCTTCCGGCAGGGTGATGTGGCGGTCGGTGGGCATAGTTCTCCGCTTCGGGTGGCCGGGGCAATTGCACCGATCGTCGGGCGGCCGGCCGGGGCGTTTCACCTTCCGGGATGCGAGCGGACCCGCCTTGCGCACAGGCGCGGGTGCGCACGTGTCCGGCCCGGCCGCACGATCGAGATGTGCTCTCCCGAGGCGGCAGGCGACGCGTGACGATCATCGGTGCCGGCCCGGCCGGGCTGCTGCTGGCCCGGACCCTGGCCCGGCACGACCCCACGTCGGTGGTGGACGTCCATGAGCGGCGTCCGGCCGGCGCGGACGCCGGTTTCGGGGTGAGCCTGTCGGCGCGCACCCTGCGGAATCTGGCCGGGCACGATACGGACCTGCACCGGCGGATCATGGACGCGGCGGTGGCGCAGCGCGCGATCGAGGTGCGTACCCCGACCGGATCCGTCCGCTACGAAGGGTTCGAGGTCGCGGCGGTGTCGCGCGGAGCATTGCTGAGCGCGCTCCACGACGGAGCCGTCGAGGCGGGTGCCCGCGTCCATTTCGGACAACCGGTGGCGCCGGGCGAGGCCGAGGGTGACGTGGTGGCGGTGGCTGACGGCGCCGCCTCCGCACATCGGGAGGCGGCCGGGGGCGGGTTCGGCACCTCCGTCCGTACGGGGAAATCGTGGTTTGCCTGGTTGGGCACGCCGGCCGACCCGGGCGACGCCGCGGTGATGGCTTTTGAGGAGACCGCGTGGGGACCGATGGCGCTGCACCTCTACGCGTATGCCGAGGGGAAGAGCACCGCCGTCGTCGAGATGGACTCGTCGACGTTCCGGCGGGCCGGATGGGGTGGGGCGGTCGGCGAGGATGATCTGCGGACGCTGGCCCACGTGTTCCGGGGCCCGCTCGGCGGCCGCCCCTTGACCGGTGCGACGAGCCGCTGGCGCCGGTTCCCGGTGGTGCGCAACGAGCGGTGGTCGGCCGGGCGTACGGTCCTGCTCGGCGACGCCGCGCACACCGCACACTTCACCGTCGGGTCGGGCACCCGGATGGCGCTCGAGGATGCCCTCGAACTCGGGCTGGCGCTGGCCGGGGAGGACTCGGCCGAGGCGGCCTTCGCTCTCTACGAGCAGCGGCGGCGGCCCGAGGTGGAGCGCCTGCAACGCTGGGCCGAACCGAGCATGCTCTGGTGGGAGACGTTCGGCCGGCGGATGCGGCGCCCGGTGGAGCAATTCGGTCTGCACTTCCTGACCCGTACGCCCGCGATGACCTACGACGCCCTGCGCCGCCGCTGCCCGGGCGCGCTGCGCGCCGCCGAACTGGCCTGGAAATCACCGGGGCCGGACACCGGTCCGGCCGTGTTGGTGCGTCCGGAACTCGAACGGGACGGCTGGTGGCACCGCATGCTCCGCACGGCCGACGAGATCGGTGACGGCGTGCCGGTCGGCATCGTCGTACCCGCGTCCGCGTCCGACCCCTGGCCCGGCCGGATCACGTTGGCGCTGATCACCGGCCGGGCCGACTTCGTCGTCGCGCGCCCGCTCAGCGAGGCGCAACGGGATCGGGCCGTAGCCCCGGAGCGGTAGTGACGGCCCCGGCCCCGGACGGCCCGTCGTAAAGGACCTCGCCGGTGCCGAGCCCGCCGTGGGCGAACTCGGCCATCCACCGGCCCGCGCACTCGGCGTCGGCTACTTCGGCTAGCACCTGAAGATGGCCCGTGGCCAGGTCGTAGAGCTTGATGACCCACATGCCGTGCCTCCCGCGCACGTCGGGGCGGTGGCCGCCGGGGCCCGTCCTCCCCGGCGGCCACCGCCGGTCAATCGCGGTCCGCCGGGGCGGCGAGCACCGCGTCGATGAAGGCGGGCAGGTCGGGGTCGTCGAAGAGGACGGCCACGTCCACGTCGAGGCCGAGCTCGTCCTCGATGCGGGCGACGATCCGGACCGCCGAGATGGACTGGCCGTGCAGTTCGAGGAACGTGCCGGCGTCGCCCGTCCCGAGCACGTCGCGCCAGATGCCCGCGATGCGTCGCTCCATGTCGTCCCGGTGCCGTTCGGTGGCGACCGGGATGATCTCGTCCCTCATCTGGCTGCTCCTGTTTCTCGGGCCCGGCGGAGGCGTTGCCACCGCTCGTAGTCAGGGTCGGCGCAGACCCGGCCGGCGGGCATCTCCGCGCATGCGCAGCGACCCGGCCACCGCGCACGTCATGAGGTGAGCCGGCCGCGGCCGCACCAGAAGACTGCTGACGTGACGAACCACGACGAGCTTTCCCAGGTCGGGGCGGGCATCTGGTTCCTGAGCCGGCTCTGCCCGCCGGACGTCGCGCTTACCGTCACCCGCACGTTCCGCGTCGACGGTCCGCTCGATGTGCCGGCCGTGCGCGCGGCCTGGGAAGCGGCCCAGCTCCGCCACGCCGCATTGCGAACCACAGTGGACGATCGTGACGGCGTGCCGGTCGCCCGGTGCGCCGAGGCGCCGCACCCGGACGCCTACCGGGTCGCCCGTGGTGACCGTCCCGGCGCCGCCGAACGCGAGCCGCTGAGCCTGGCCACCGGCCCGGTCGCGCGCCTGACCGTGATGACCGTCGCTCCGGCGCGCCACCTGCTGGTGCTGGCCGCGCACCGGGCCGTAGCCGACGAGGACTCGCTCACCGTGCTGGCCGGCGAGATCCTCACCGGCCGGACCGCGGTGGCCGCCGCGGCGGTGGGCGGGCGTGCCGGCGCCTCCGGGCTGCAGCGGGCGCGCTGGTGGGCCGAGCAGCTGCGGGGTGTCCGCCCGGCGCGGCAGGCGCCGGCGGTGCGGCCCGGCCCGATGCGGACGGTGGCCTTCGACTGGGGCAGCGGGCTGGCCGCCGGGTTGCGCGGTCTCGCCCGAGCGGAGGGTGCCACGGTCGCGACCGTGCTCCTCGCCGGTCTGCAGGTGCTGCTCGACCGGCACGGCCGGTACGGCGTGGTGGCCGGCGTCCCGCTCTCGCTGCGCGGTCCGGCCGACGCCGACACCGTCGGGTCGTTCACCACGCTGCGCCCGGTGCTGCCGGTGGTGCGGGACGACATGCCGTTCCACCAGGCCGTCCGGCTGCTGACCACGCAGGCGCACGAGGCCCTGCGGCACGCGCTACCGTTCCCGGCGGCGGTCCGTGCGGCCGCGCCGGCTCGCGACCGCAGCGGCCAGCCGCTCTGCGACGTGCTGCTGACCGTCGCCGCCGACCCGGTCGCCCCCGAGGTGCCGGGCCTGCGCGTGACCACTGTCCGCGGCAGCGCGGCCCCGCCCTTCCCCGGCCTGGCGCTGCACGTCGACCTGCGTGACGGCACCGTCGCCGGCGAACTCGCCGCGCCCGTCGGGCATCTCGCCCACGCCGAGGCCGAGGGCCTGCCCGCTCAACTGGCGACCCTGCTGGAAGCCGCGGTCGCCGACCCGGGCCGGACCGTCGGTGACCTTCCGCTCGCGTCCGCACCGCCGAGCGAGCCGGCGCCCCGGCCCGCCGCCGGCACCACCGTGGTCGCCCTGATCCGCGACCGGGTCCGGAGCGAGCCCGGCGCCGTGGCCGTTGACGACGGCGCCCGGACCACGTTCGCCGAGCTGTGGGAGCGCAGTGGACGGCTGGCGGCCTGGTTGTGCGCCAACGGGTTGCGGCCGGGAGCCGCGGCGGCGGTTCGCATGTCGCCCGGCGCCGCCCAGGTCGCCACCACCCTCGCCGTCCTGCGGGCCGGCGGCCACGTGACCTGGCTGGCTCCCGGCGGCGTGACCGCCCGGGCCCGGCAGGTGCTGGCCGGGTTACGTCCCGAGCTGCTGCTGCTCGACACCGACCCGGCCGCCGACGAGCTGGCCGGACGGCATGACGGCGTGACGCTGACCGTGCCGGACCCGCCGGACGGGCTGCCGTTCGACCGGGACGAGCCGGCCGCGGACGGACTCGCCTACGCGGCCTTCACCTCCGGGTCGACCGGACGGCCGAAAGGGATCGCCCAGACCCACGCGGCGCTGGCCCAGTTCGCCCTCTGGCTGGGCGGGGCGATGCGACTGGGCCCGGATTCGCGGCTGGGCCAGTGGGCCGCCGTCGAACACGACCCGAGCATCTGCGAGACGTTCGCGATCCTGGTCGCCGGGGGCACCCTCTGCCCGGTTCCGGCCAAGGTGCGGCCGCATCCGGAGCGATTCGCGCGGTGGCTGGCCGAGCGGCGGATCACCGCCCTGCAGACCGTGCCGAGTTTCGCACGGGAACTGCTGCGCGCCTTCCGCGCCGACGGGGGGCCGGCCGGGCTCGCCGTGCTGGTGCTGATGGGGGAGGCCACACCGGCCGCGGTGGCCGCCGGGCTGGCCTCGGCGCTGCCCGGGGCGCGGCTGCTCAACGTCTATGGCCCCACCGAGACCGTCGCCGCCACGTGGCACGAGATCGGCCCGGGGGACCCGCCGGGTGTGGTGCCGATCGGACGGGCCATCGACGGGCGGCACGTGCTGGTGCTCGACGAACGCGACCGGCCCTGCCCGCCCGGCGTGCGCGGCGAGCTGGTCGTCCGCAGCCCGTACGCGATCCGCTCCTATCTCGGTGCCGACGCCGGGCCGCGCACCGTGTTCCGTCCGGTCGCGGGCCTGCGCGACGGCACGCCGACCTATCGCACGGGCGACCTGGCCCGGTCCGGATTCACCGGCTCGATCGAGTTCGAGGGCCGCGGCGACCACCAGGTGAAGCTGGCCGGAATCCGGATCGAGCTGTCGGCGGTGGAGGCCGCGCTGGCCGAACTGCCCTCGGTCGCCGATTGCGTCGTGCTGCCGGTGGCCGGTCCCGGTGGCCTGGTCGAGGGTCTGGCCGGCTATGTCGTCGCGGGCCCCGAACCCGACCCCGCGGCCTGGCGGCGGCACCTGCTGCGCCGGTTCGGACCCGCGATGCTGCGGCTCGAGCTCCACACCGCGGACGGCATCCCGCGGACGGCCGTCGGCAAGGTCGACCGTTCCCGCCTGCCCCGGACCGCGACCAGCGCCGACCGGCCCCCCTCGGACGCCGACCGCCGGATGGCCGGAATCTGGGCCGCCACCGGCATCGCCGCGGACAGCCCGGACACCAACTTCTTCACTGCCGGAGGCGACTCGCTGGCACTGCTCCGGCTGGCCGTCGCCATCCGGCGGACGCTCGGCGTCACCGTCGCCCTGCCCGACCTGCTGGACGCACCGACCGTCGCCGGTATGGCCGCGACGGCGGCCCACGCGGGTGCCGACATCCCGCCCGACCCGAAGGGGAACACCTCTCCATGACCCATGACCAGACCGCTGAGGTCGTGCTCGACGGCGCGACGCTGAACACCGCCGCGGTGCGCCGGATCGCCGAGGCCGGCGCGCCCTGTGCCGTGCCGGCCGACGCGTTGCACGCCGCCCGGTTCAGCCGTGAACAGTTCGAGAAGACCGTCCGCGCCGGGGTGCCCGTCTACGGGGTGACCACCGGCTACGGCGAGATGATCTACATGATGGTCGATCCGTCGAAGGAGACGGAGCTGCAGACCAACCTGGTCCGTAGCCACAGTGCCGGGGTCGGGCCGCTGTTCCCGGCCGTGGAGGCCCGGGCGATCGTCGCCGCCCGGCTCAACGCCTTGGCCAAGGGCCACTCCGCGGTACGCCCCGAGATCATCACGCGCCTCCAGTCGTACCTCAATCTCGGGATCGTCCCGGCCGTGCCCGAGATCGGGTCGCTCGGGGCCAGTGGCGACCTGGCCCCGCTCTCGCACATCGCCGCCACGCTGATCGGCGAGGGCTACGTGCTGCGCGACGGCAAGCCGGTGCCGACCGGCCCGGTGCTCCGCGAACACGGGATCGAGCCGCTGCGGCTGCGCTTCAAGGAGGGCCTGGCCCTGATCAACGGCACGTCGGCCATGACCGGCTTGGGCGCGTTGCTGGTCGAGCGGGCGGACGAGCAGGTGCGGCAGGCCGAGATCGTGGCCGCGCTCGTGATCGAGGCGCTGCGCGGGTCCACCGGCCCGTTCCAGCCCGAGGGCCACGACATCGCGCGACCGCACCCGGGCCAGATCGCGTCGGCCCGGCACATGCGGGAGCTGCTGGCCGGCAGCGGGCTGACCGAGAGCCACGCCGAACTACGGCAGCAGTTCGCCGATCGCAAGCGGCCCGGCGAGGAGGTCCAGCGCACCGATTTCTATCTGCAGAAGGCCTACTCGCTGCGGGCCGTGCCGCAGGTGCTGGGCGCGGTGCGCGACACCGTCGAGCACGCCCGCCGTACGGTCGAGATCGAGCTCAACTCGGCCAACGACAACCCGCTGTTCTTCGCCGGCGGTGAGGTCTTCCACGGCGCCAACTTCCACGGTCAGCCGGTCGCCTTCGTCATGGACTACCTCACGATCGCGCTGACCCAGCTCGGCGTGCTCTCCGAACGGCGCACCAACCGGATGCTCAACCGGCACCTGAGCTACGGGCTGCCGGAGTTCCTGGTCGCCGGCGAGCCCGGCCTCAACAGCGGTTTCGCCGGCGCGCAGTACCCGGCGACCGCTCTCGTGGCCGAGAACCGCACGATCGGCCCGGCCAGCATCCAGAGCGTGCCGTCCAACGGCGACAACCAGGACATCGTCAGCATGGGCCTGATCGCGGCCCGCAACGCCCGCCGGGTGCTGGCCAACAACGACCTCATCCTCGCCGTCGAACTGCTCGCCGCGGCCCAGGCGGTGGACGTCGCCGGGCGCCGCGACCGGCTCGGCGCGGCCGGGCGGGCCGCCTACGACCTGACCCGATCGATCGCCCCGGCTCTCGGCGAGGACCGCTACATGGCCGATGACATCGAGGCCGTGGCCGGCTCCCTCACCCGCGGTGAGTTGTGGCGGGCGGTCGACGACCGGAAGGAGAACCAGTGACCGGGTACGACGTCGTGGTCATCGGAGGGGGCCCCAGCGGCTCGACCGTCGCGACCTTCGTGGCCATGCAGGGGCACCGGGTGCTTCTGCTCGAGAAGGAGAAGTTCCCGCGCTACCAGATCGGCGAGTCGCTGCTGCCCTCGACCGTCAACGGCATCTGCCGTCTGCTCGGTGTGAGCGACGCCCTGGCCCGGGCGGCCTTCCCGATCAAGCGGGGTGGCACGTTCCGGTGGGGGCGCAACGAGGAGCCATGGACCTTCGCCTTCGGGCTGTCCCCGCTGCTGTCCGGCGACAGCGCCACCGCCTATCAGGTCCGCCGCATGGAGTTCGACCAGATCCTGCTCGACAACGCCCGGGCCAACGGGGTCGAGGTGCGCGAGCAGGTGACCGTGACGGGGGTCGTCGAGGACGAGACGGGCCGGATCACCGGCGTGCTGACCGATGACGGATCCGGGCCGCGTACCGAGATCCGCGCGAAGTGGGTGGTCGACGCGTCCGGGCACACCAGCCGTACGCACCGGCACGTCGGCGGCGAGCGGCACTACGCCGAGTTCTTCCGCAACCTGGCGCTGTTCGGCTATTTCGAGGGCGGCAAGCGGCTGCCCGCACCCAACTCGGGCAACATCCTGGCCGCGGCGTTCCGGTCCGGCTGGTTCTGGTACATCCCGCTCTCCGACACGCTCACCAGCGTCGGAGCGGTGCTGCGGCCCGAGGCGCTGGACCGGGTGCACGGCGACCGCGAGAAGTTGCTGCACGAGCTGATCGCCGAGTGCCCGATCATCGCCGATCACCTGCGGGAGGCCCGGCGGGTCACCCAGGGACCCTACGGCGAGATCCGCGTACGCAAGGACTGGTCGTACCTCAAGGACGGGTTCACCCGGCCCGGCATGATCCTGGTCGGGGACGCCGCGTGCTTCATCGATCCGGTGTTCTCGTCCGGCGTGCACCTGGCGACGCTCAGCGCGCTGCTGGCCGCCCGGTCGATCAACACCATGCTGGCCGGTACGGTCGGCGAGTCCGACTGCCTGGCCGAGTTCGAGAGCCGCTACCGCCGCGAGTACCAGGTGTTCCACGACTTCCTGGTCGCCTTCTACGACACCAACCAGGACGAGGATTCGTACTTCTGGAAAGCCAAGCGGATCAGCGGTGACGGCGCCGCGGTCCCGGCCGAGTCGTTCGTGGAGCTGGTCGGAGGTATCGCCTCGCGGGAACAGGCGCTGATCGACGCGGTCGACCGGGCCGTCGCCGTCGCGGGGGAGGACCGCGACCTGCTGTCCGCCCCCCAGATGCGCGGCGTGCTGCGCGAGGGCGTGCGGGTCCAGGTGCAGGCGGCTGTCGGGGGCAACGCGGACGAGCAGGTGCCGGTGCGTCCCGGCGGCCTGGTGCCCAGCGCCGACGGAATGCACTGGGCCCGTCCCGCCGTGGTCACGTCATGACGCTGACGCCGACCGCGGGGCACGTGGCGCTCAGCAGCCAGCAGCGGTTCCTGCACCTGGTCGACTCCGGCGCCGACAGCGGTCCGTTCGGCCCCCGCTACACGATCGTCGGCGGCTGGCGGCTCACCGGCCCGGTGCGCGACGACGCGCTGCGGGCCGCGCTGGGCGACGTCGTCAACCGGCACGAGGCGCTCCGCAGCCGGATCGTGCGGGACAGCACCGGGGCCCACCAGCAGGTCGTGTCCGGCGTCGAGCCGGACCTGACCGTGCGGACCTTGCGGGCCGGGCCGGCCGGGCGCGACCAGCGGGCCGAGGAGCTGCTCAACGAGGTCGAGGCCGACGACCTGCCGCTGGGCCGGATGCCCGTCCTGCGCGCGGTGCTGGCCCGGTTCGACGCCGGTGACGCCGTGCTGGTGCTGGCTGCGCATCACACCGCGGTGGACGGCTGGTCGATGCAGGTGATCGCCCGCGACCTGGCCGCCTGTTACGCGGGCCGGCTCGACGGCGCCCCGTCCGGTCTGCCCGCGGTGCGTCAGTACCGCGAGTACGTCGGGTGGCAGCAACGAACCGCCGGGACCACGGCCAATGATGCGGCCCGACGCTACTGGCGCGACGCGCTCGACGGCGCCGAGATGACGCCGCTGAGCCTCGACGTGCCGCGCAGCGCCCAGGGCGAGAACGTGACGTCCTGGCATCGTTATGCGTTCGGCCCCGGCGTGAACGACGCGGTGAACCACCTCGCCCGGACGCACCGGTGCTCGCCGTTCATGGTGATGCTCGCCGCCTATGCGCTGCTGCTGCGCGACCGCACCGGCCGCGACGATCTGGTCGTGCCGACCTTCACGCCCGGGCGCCGTCCGGGCTGGACGGCCGGGATGGCCGGTGTCTTCTTCAACATGCTCCCGGTGCGCGTGCGACTGGACGGCCGGCCGGACACGGCCGCCCTGATGGCGCGGGTGCGGGCCGCATGCCTGGCCGCGTACCGGCACGAGTTGCCGTTCATCGACGTGGTGCGCGAAGCGCCCGGGCTGATGGGTGCGGTGTCCGGGGAGTGGCACTCGTCCTGCACGTTCCAGCTGGTCCAGTTCCCGATGACGGCGACCGGGGAACGGGTCGGCGACGTCGCCTGGAAGGCGATGCGCCGCCGGCTGCTCTCCGCCGTCCGTGGCTCGCAGATCCCGGACGGCGCGCTCTGGACGGTCGAGCTGGACCCGGCCGGCGCGGTCGGCGGCATCGGCTACGGGGCCGCCCAGTTCTCCCCGCGGACCGTGCAGGACCTGGCCGCCGGGTACGGCCGCACCCTCGCCCGCATCCTTGGAGGTGACGATGTCCCCTGACCTGATCGAAGACCGTGACGTGGACGCGCTGGCCGCGTCCGTGCTGCGCCTGATGAACGCCCGGAAACCCGGCGCCGACTACCTGCTCGACGTCTCCGCGATCCCCGGCCTGCCGCCGCTCTTGTCGCAGTACGTCCGCCACGTCGAAACCGGCAGCGCTGAGGCCGGCCGGTTCGACGTGGTGACCGCCCTGGGGCCGTCGCTGGCCGGGCTGTCCCTGGCCGGTTACACCGCGGCCGTACGCCGCCTGGCCGCGCACCTGGTGCCCGGCGGACTGCTGATTCTGGAGCCGTTCCGGTTGCCGGGCGCGCAGGCCGGCCGTGGCGTCCACGCCGAGGTCAACCGGTACGAGGACCGGACTGTCTCGTCGGTGCGGCACGTCGCACCGCGCGACGGCGCACATGTGGTGGCCCGGCACGCGCTCATCGCCGACGAGCACGGAGTCCGGCATGTGCACGACGAGCGGGTCTACCACTCGTTCGGCCCGGTCGAGTTGCGTGTCGTTCTCGCCGCCGCCGACTGTGCCGCCGATCTGCTTCCCACCGCCCTGGCCGGGGGCCCCGTGGTCCTCGGCACCCGTCGCCGCACCCCGCGAGGAAGATGATGAAGGTTCTGTTCGCCATCGATCCGTCGATCGCCCACCTCTACCCGATGGTCCCGCTGGCCTGGGCGTTGCAGAACGCCGGCCACGAGGTGCGCCTGGCCTCGTTCGGCGGGTTCGCCGACCGGATCGCCGAGACCGGGTTGACACCGGTGCAGCTCGGCGACGAGGAGTGGGCGGCCCGTGTGTCCGACGACGCACTCGAGCCCAACGGTCCCGAGCAGGCCCAGCAGTATGCGGACGTGCTCGGCCTGACCGCCGACGAGCGCGAGTACTGGTACCTCTTCTACCAGTACCTGCTCACCCCGATCTCCGACTATCTGCGGGTCGACCGGCCCGAGCCGCACGCGCTCATCCGGTTCGCCCAGGACTGGCAACCCGACCTGGTGATCTGGGACCTGACCCAGGCCGCGGGCGCGATCGCGGCCCGGGTCAGTGGCGCGGCCAGTGCCCGGCTCGTCTTCGCGTGGGACCCGACCGGGTGGAGCCTGGACCGGCTCGCCGCCCGGCCGGACGAGCTGACCGCGGCCGGGCTCGACCCGAACCCGCTGGCGACCGTGGTCGGTCCGCTGGCCGAGCACTACGGCGTCGAGCTCGACCACGAGTTGCTGGTCGGGCAGTGGACGATGGACACCGCGCCGCCCGGGCTGAGTCTGCCGACCACCACGCGCAAGGTGCCGGTGCGGTACGTGCCCTACAACGGTGCCGCCCCGATGCCGGAGTGGCTGCACGCACCGTCGTCGCGACCGCGGATCTGTCTCTCGCTGGGCGAGTCGTACCGGCGTTTCATCCGCGGCGATTTCAACCGGACGCCGATGCTGCTGGAGGCGCTGGCCGAGCTCGATGTGGAAGTGGTGGCCACGCTCAACGAGGTGCAGCTCGACGGCGCGGTGCCGCCGCCCAACGTCCGGCTGGTCGAATATCTGCCGCTGAACCAGATCCTGCCGACCTGCGCGGCGGTCATCCACCACGGTGGGCTCGGCACCTTCCAGGCCGCGGTCGCGGCCAACCTGCCCCAGCTGGTCTGCGACACGCTGGAGAGCATCATGCTGCGCTTCGAGGAGGCCGAGCCGGAGGAGCCCGGCGCCGAGCGCGACGACACCGGGGTCTATCGCTCCGGAGTCGAGTACGGCGTGCGTGGCCCCGAGGAGCAGGAGAAGGAACCGGTGCGCTGGGTCATGCCGGCCAAGAAGCTCGAGGCCACGCCGGTCTCCGACTATGTGATCTCGCGGGGGGCCGGCGTGCGGCTCAACCACCAGGCGCAGACCGTGGCCGAGCTGCGCGAGTCGATCCGGGCGGTGCTGACCGAGCCGTCGTACCGGCAGGGCGCCCAGGCGGTGCACGACGTGTGGCGGGCCCTGCCGGCGCCGGCCGACGTGGTGCCGGTGCTCGAGACCATGACGGCGGACGTGCGCCGCACCCGCTGACCGTACGACGAAGCGCCCTCCGGAGAACCGGAGGGCGCTTCGCGGTGCCGGTGTTCAGGCGTTGAACCGGCGGAACACCTCGGCCCGCAGATCGGCCTGGTCGGTCAGATCCGGCACGGTCCAGCCGTCGAGGTCGTACTCCTCGAGACAGGTGTCCACGAAGGATCGGTAGGCGGCGAGGCGGCCGTCCGCGGTCGCGGCCCCGAGCAGCTCGACCCGGGTCGCCTCGTGGTTGCCGGCGTAGTTGCGTTCGTAGAGCTCGTGGCGACCGGCGAACTCCGAGCCGGCCGCGTCCCAGAGCAGCTTCATGACCTTGATCCGCTGCTCGGCGCCGGCCCCGTGCGAGCCCCGCAGATAGCGGTCGAGCACGGGACGCAGGTCAGGGGCGAGCAGGTCGGCCGCGCCGGACGGGACGTAGGTGAGGGCGCTGGCCACGTCCTGCAGCACGATCTCGCGGACCCGCGGGTACCCGGACTGCATGAACCAGCGGTACGCGCCGCCGTAGACCGGGTTCGGCAGCACGGCGCCGTTGTGCCAGGGCACCGGGTTGCGGGCCGCGGCGTCACCGAGCGCCTCGATCATGTCGCGCCAGGCCAGCACCTCACCGAGCCGGGCCTGCACGCCGCGGAAGTCGGCGGTGCCGGTCAGGTCGAGCGCCTTGGCCAGCAGACCGGCCAGGAATTCGAGTTTGACCGCGAGCCGGGTGCAGCCGTGGAAGGTGAACCGCTGGCTGAACCCGGACCGTCCCGCGAACGACTGCACCTTGGCGATGTCGCCGTAGATGAAGACGTTCTCCCACGGAATGAGGACCTGGTCGAGCACGAAGATCGCGTCGTTCTCGTCGAGCCGGGAGGAGAGCGGATAGTCGAACGGGCTGCCGGTCACGGCGGCCGCGGCCCCGTAGGACTGCCGGCAGATCAGCTTCACGCCCGGCGCGTTCACCGGCACGGTCGCCACCAGCGCGAACTCCTTGCGGGCGACGGGCAGTCCGGTGTGCGCGAGGAACGTGTAGTGGGTCAGCGGGGCCCCGGTGGCGATCACTTTGGCCCCGCTGACCACCAGCCCGGCGTCGGTCTCGCGCTCGACCTTCAGGAACACGTCGGCCACCTCGTCGGCCCGCCGTGAGCGGTCGACCGGCGGGTGCACGATCGCGTGGCTCCAATAGAGAACCCGCTCCTGAGACCGGCGGTACCAGGAGCGGGCGTTGTCGTCGAAGGGCGCGTAGAACTCCGCGTTGGCGCCCAGTGTGCCCAGGAACGAGGCCTTGTAGTCGGGGCTGCGGCCGAGCCAGCCGTAGCTCATCCGGGCCCAGTGCCGGATCGCGGCGCGGTCGGCGACCAGGTCGTCGGCGCTGCGCGGGGTGGTGAAGAACCGGTGGGTCCAGCCGCCGCCCTCGGCCGGGGCGATCAGCACGTCACGCTGCGCCGGGTCGTGCAGGGCATCGTAGAGGCGGGCGGTCATCCGGATCGGGTTGTGGAACGCCGGGTGGGTGGTGACGTCGCGGACCCGCTCACCGTAGAGGTACACCTCGCGCCCGTCGCGCAGGCTCTCGACGTACTCGTCGCCGGTGAAGGGAACCACGGGCCCGGTCATGCCGCTCCGCTGTCGGCCAGCGCCAGCCACCGCGGGTTGGCGCGGGCCCAGTCGATGGTGCGCAGCAGGCCCTCACGGATCTCGGTGGTGGCGGTCCAGCCGAGCAGCTTCTCGGCCCGGCTCGCGTCCGGCACCCGGCGTCGCAGGTCCTCGTAGCGCGCGCCGAGGACGGCGGCGGTGTCGACCGCGCGGGCCTCGGGCGACTCGACCAGCTCGCCGATCAGCCGCACCACGTCGCCGATCCGGCGCTCGCGCGTGCTGCCGAGGTTGACGGCCAGACCGGCGGCGTCCGGGCACGCGGCGGCCCGGACGGTGGCGTCGACCGCGTCGGCCACGTAGGTGAACGCCCGGGTCTGCCCGCCGTCGTCGTAGATCAGGGGCGAGCGGCCGTTGAGCACCCGGTGCACGCTCCGGCTGACCAGGTAGGCCGGGCGCTGCCGGGGCCCGTACACGTTGAAGTAGCGGACCACCGTGGCCGGCAGGCCGTACTCGCGGACGAAGCCGAAGGTCAGGTGCTCGGCCAGGGCTTTGCTCGACGAGTAGGACCAGCGGTCGGCCGAGGTCGGGCCGAGCACCCGGTCGCTGTCCTCGTGCCAGGGCACCGCCGTGTTCTTGCCGAACACCTCACTGGTGCTCGCCACGACCACCCGGGCGCCGACGGCGACCGCCCGTTCGAGCACCCGCCGGGTGCCGTTGAAGT
Organism: Paractinoplanes ovalisporus; assembly: GCF_016834655.1. Classification (GTDB taxonomy): domain Bacteria; phylum Actinomycetota; class Actinomycetes; order Mycobacteriales; family Micromonosporaceae; genus Actinoplanes; species Actinoplanes ovalisporus. Next base: position 133,408 of record NZ_JAENHP010000013.1, on the reverse strand, counting down.
TGATGTCGACCACGTCGAGCGGCCGGGCCAGATAGTGGTCGACGCCGACGACGGCGGCCATGTGGAAGACCACGTCGACGTCGGAGGTGATCGCGGCGGCCAGGGCCTGCGGGTCGCGGACGTCGCCGGCGGCGAACCGGTGGCCGTGCCGGCCGTCGGCGGTGTCGAAGACGGTGACGTCGTCGCCGTCCTGCTCGAGACGGTCGGCGAGGTGACTGCCGATGAACCCGGCGCCGCCGGTGACGACAACGCGGCGGCTCATCGGCCGATGCCGCGGTAGGTGAAGCCGGATCGGCGCAGCATGGCGATCTTCTCCTTCGGGTAGTAGGCCCGGCCGTCCAGCACCAGGCAGGGGCGCGACACCGGCAGGGCGGCCCAGTCGAGGCCGGCGAACGCCCGGTGCGCGGCCAGCACCGCGACACAGCGGGCGCCGCGGACGGCGTCGTCCAGGTCGGCGAGCGGCCGCACGCCGAGGTCGCGCTCGGCGGCGTCCGGGTCCACCAGCGGGTCGTGCACACGCACCTCGACACCGGCCTTCACCAGGGCGGTGATCACGCCGCGGGCCGGTGTGGCGCGCAGGTCGCCGGTGTCGTTCTTGAACGCCGCGCCCAGCACCGCGACCGGCGCGTCGGTGAGGTCGTGCCCCGCCGCCTCCAGTTCGTCGATGATCAGCTGGGCGGTGTGGTCGGGCATGCCGTCGTTGACCTCACGGGCCGTCGGTGCGGTTCGGATCCGTAGCCCGCGGCGCTGGGCGGCCCGGGTGATCATGTGCGGGTCCTTGGTCAGGCAGGAGCCGCCGACACCGGCGCTGGGCAGCAGGATGTTCACGGTCCCGGCGCCCTTCGGGATCGAGTTGGCCGCCGCGATCACGTCGAGTACGTCGGCGCCGTACAGGGCGCAGAACTTGGCCAGCTCGTTGGCGAGCGCGATATTGGCGTCGATCCACCAGTTGTCGGCCAGCTTGACGATTTCGGCCGCCTCCAGCGAGTCCTGCGGCAGCACCGGCAGTCCGAGCGCGTCGCGCCAGAACGCGGCCGCGACGTCCCGGTTCTGGGGGGTGAGACCGCCGACCACAATGGGCAGCGTGCGCAGCTCGGCCAGCGCGGTGCCCTCGGCCAGCCGCTCCGGGGCGAAGGCCAGCCCGAAGTCGGCGCCGGCGCGCAGTCCGTTGCTTTCCAGCAGAGGCTTCACCAGCGTACGGGTGGTGCCCGGCGGCACGGTGCTCTTGAGCACCACCAGCTGGCCCGGCCGCAGCACGGCGGCCAGCGACTCGCACGCCGCGCGCAGGGCCCGGTCGTCGAGTTCGCCGTCCTCGAGCACGGGGGTGCCGACCGCGATCAGCACCACGTCGGCCGCGGCGACGGCGGCGTAGTCGGTGGTGCCGCTGAGCCGCCGGGTCTCGACCGCCCGGCCGAGCAGGACGTCGAGCCCAGGCTCGTGGATCCGGCTGTGCCCGCGGCCCGCGGCGGCCGCCACCTCCGGGTCGGCGTCGACTCCGATCACCGTCAGCCCGCGGACCGCGAGCGTGGCCGCGACGCAGATGCCGACGTGGCCGAGTCCGAGAACGGCGACGGCACGGCCGCGGGGCGGTGCGGACGAGGTCGCGGGAAATACCGGGGTCATGGCCGGCCCCTCCTTTTCGATACGCGCGGCGGTCCGCCACCGTTGCCGCGGTGACGGACCGTTCGTCTGAAAGTCTCGGTATCCGGGGCGGGAGCAGGCACCTTCGCCGATGCGCAGCACACCGCACCCAGGGATGCGCTCGTGGCCCGGTGCGGATCGGACGATGGCAGGACGTACCCCTGTCACGAGGAGCTGGGCCGATGACCGTCAACACGTGCCGGATCTGCGGGAGCGCGGTGCGCCCCTGCCTCGACCTCGGCCGGCAACCGGTGTCGAACGCCTTCCCCCGCCCCGCCGACGCCGGCGCCGAGACGTTCTTCCAGCTGGCCGTCGGGGTCTGCACGGGGTGCACGATGGTGCAGCAGCTCGACGTGCTGGGCGCGGAGCACATGTTCACCCCCGACTACCCCTACCGTTCGTCCACGTCGGCCGGTCTGCGGGGCCACTTCGCCGAGGTCGCCCAGTGGCTGCGCGAGACCGAGCTGACCGGGCCCGATCCGCTGGTCGTCGAGATCGGCAGCAACGACGGCGTCATGCTGCGGTCGCTGGCCCGGGCCGGGATCCGGCACCTGGGCGTGGACCCGTGCGTCGGCGCCGGTGAGACGGCCGCGCGCGACGGCGTACGGGTCCGGGTCGGCTTCTTCGACGAGCGGAGCGCGGCGGTGATCCGGGCCGGGGAGGGCCCGGCCCAGGTGATCTTCGGCGCCAACACGATCAGCCACGTCGGCGACCTGGGCTCGATCTTCCACGGGGCGGTGCGGCTGCTCGCCGACGACGGCGTGCTCGTCATCGAGGACCGCTATCTCGGCGACATCCTGGCCCACACCAAGTTCGACCAGATCTACGACGAGCACGTCTATCTGTTCGCCATCCGCTCGGTGCGCGCGGCCGCACACACGTACGGGCTGGAGCTGGTCGACACCGAACCGCTGGACATGCACGGCGGCGCCATGCGGTTCGTGGTGGCCCGCCCGGGGCGGCGCACGCCGACCGCCCGGCTGGCCCGGATGCTGGCCGAGGAGGACCGGATGGGACTGGCCTCGCCGGCCGTGTTCGACCGGTTCCGCGCCGGCCTCGAGACCATCGCGAAGGATCTGGTCGGCCTGCTCACCGATCTGCGGGCGGGCGGGTCCACGGTGGCCGGCTACGGCGCCACGTCCAAGAGCGCGACCGTCACCAACTACTGCGGCATCGGTCCCGGCCTGGTGCCGCTGGTCTACGACAGCACCCCGGAGAAGCAGGGACGGGTCACGCCGGGCATGCACATCCCGATCGTCGACGCCGCCCGGTTCGCGGAGCCCTATCCGGACTACGCGCTGCTGTTCGCCTGGAACCACGCCGACGAGATCATCGGGCGGGAGCGGGCGTTCCGCGAGAGCGGCGGCCGCTGGATCCTCTACGTTCCCGACGTGCACCTGGTCTGACCCGGTGGGGCGGGACCGGCCGCCGGGCCGGTCCCACCCCCCACGTTCACCCGGTGACCGGGCAGCGTCCGGCCGGCTCGGAACCGGTGACGAGCGTCCCGTGGCCGTCGAGCCGGGCTGCCCGGTGCCGGGCGGCGGTGAACGCGGCCCACCCGGTGAGCTCGAGCAGGCCGCCGTCGCCGTGGTCGAGCCGATAGGCCTCGATATCGGCCACCGGCACCCGATAGGACGCCTCGGCCGTGCTGATCGCGAGCCGGCCGGCGAGCTGGTCGGCGGCCGGCAGAGCGGACACCGCCTCGTCGATCTCGGCCTTCGTGGTCGCCGCCGTCCCCGCGGCCGCCCGCCGGGCGACCAGGGCCCGGACCGGCTCGGGCACCGACCGCGAACCCGCCGCCTCGAACACGGCCGTGGTGCGCCCGAGCGCCTCGGCGATCGGAGCCCGCTTCCCGGCCCAGGCCAGGTCGGCCGGGAGCGGGACGGACGGCAGCAGGTCGAGATCCACGCCCGGCCGCCCGGCCCGCCGCGCGAGACGGCCCATCACCCGCGCCCCGACCCGGCGACCGGCCCACCCGGAGCCGGCCGGCAGCGGCGACGGCTGCAGGAAGATGTTCACCATGCGGTTGAGGTATTCGAAGGTCAGGGCGACCGCGGTCGCCTCGGCCAGGGCGCCCGGCCCCCAGGACGGCGGCGCCGAGGTCGCGCCCCCGTCCTGGCCGGCCCACCCGACTACCGCCCGCATGGCGCTGCCCGCGACGTCGTCGAACCGGCCGGCCGCGATCGCCGCCGCGTCGGTGCCGCCGATCAGCCCGATCAGCGCGCTGCCGTGCACGTCGACGCAGTAGGGGCAGCGGTTGCGGTCGGACACCGCGGCCGCCACCGCCTCGCGGACGGCCCGGTGCAGCACCCCGCCGGTCAGCAACGACTCGCGCAGCATCAGCCAGACCGCGGCCAGCAGGTCGGGGGCGGGGGAGTGCAGCGCCACCGGCGGCGCCAGCATCCCGAAGTCGTGCTCCACCCGCCGATAGACGTGGGCCACCACACCTTCGGCCTGTCGGGGGTCGACCGCCTCGACGTGGCGGATGTGGCTCATGGTGATCCGGCGGGTCACCCCGGCCAGCACACCGCCGCCGTCAGTCACGGCTCACCGCCGGGGTACGCACCCGGGTGCCGCCCAGTGGCGGGGCCCCGTGTGTGACCTCGACCCCGCGCTGCCGGGCGGCGTCGATCAGGCCCGGCGCGGCCCGCTCGGCGAGGGCCGCGATGGTCAGGGCCGGGTTCACGGTGAGGGCCCCCGGCACCGCCGAGCCGTCGGTGACGAAGATGCCCGGATGCCCGCGCAGCTCGTGCCGGTCGTCCAGGGCCGAGGTGGCCGGGTCGTCGCCGATCCGGCAGGACGCCAGCGGATGCACCGTGTACGCGCCGACCAGGTCGTTCGTCCACGGCGCGACCTGGGCGATGCCGTCGCGCTCGAGGATGTTCTTGACGTCGGCGTCGGACTCGGCCCAGCCGCGCAGCGTGTTCGGTGTCGGGCGGTAGCGCAGCGCGCCCCGGCCCAGCATCTGCTGGGCGATCCGCTCGGCGTTGCCGGTGGGCGGCGGCGGCCCGAAGACGCCCTCGTTGTCGTCCTCGCTCATCGTGAAGACGGTCAGCCACGACCGCCACCGGCGGAGCATCTCCTTCTTCTCCCGCCCGAACCAGCTCGGCCCGGCCGCCCCCGGCACCTGGGCCAGCACGGTGCCGAGACCGGGCGGGAAATAGAGCTGCTCGAGCGAGTAGCGGCTGTACTCCGGCAGCGACCCGTCGAGCCGGTCCCAGTTGGCCACGCACGGGCCCTTGCCGATCTGGTACGCCTCGTACGCCCGCCCGTCGCCGCGGTCGAGACCGAGCACCTCCCGCGCCCGGCGCTCGTCGATCACCGCGGTGTTCAGCCGCTCGCCGTTTCCCGAGAAGTACCGGCCGACCGCGGCCGGCATCGTCCCCAGATCCGGTTCGGACCGTTGCAGGATCACCGGGGTGGCGCCCGCCCCGGCCGCGAGCACCACCAGTTTGGCCTCGATGACGCCGCCGGGCCGGCTGATCCGGTAGTCGCTGTCGTCGACCAGGTTGTAGTGCACCTGATAGGCGCCCTCGCTCGTCCGCGTGAGCCGCTGCACCTCGTGCAGAGGGCGGATCGTGGCGCCGTGGGCCTGGGCCGCGGGCAGATAGTTGAGCAGCAGCGACCGCTTGGCGTCGACCCGGCAGCCGGCCATCATCCAGTTGCAGTTGGTGCATTTCGGCTTGTCGATCGCGGACGGTGACGGGTTCGCCGTACGGCCCGAGTGTGCGCACGCGGCCGCGAACAGACCACCCGCGTACGGAACGTCCGACCAGCTCTGCGGGGTGATCGGCAGGGCCTCGCCGACCACGTCGTACCACGGGTCGAGGGTGTCCCGGGTGATCGCGGCCGGCCACATCCGCCGGCCGATGCTGCCGCGCCGCTCGAAGACGAACCGGGGAGCTCGCGGCATCGTGGCGAAGTAGACGACGCTGCCGCCGCCGACACAGTTGCCGCCCAGGATGCTCATCCCGTCGCCGACCGTGAAGTCGAAGATCCGGGTGTACGAGGTGCCGAGCAGGAAGTCCTGGTCGAACTCCTCGCCCCGCAGCCACGGGCCGCGTTCCAGCACCGTCACCCGGGCACCGCCCGCGGCCAGGTGGTAGGCCGCGATGGCCCCGCCGAACCCGCTGCCGACGATCACGACGTCGGTGCGCTCGACGGCGCTCATCGGGGGCTCCCGGACGGCGTGGTGTCCGGATGCGGCGGGGCCAGCGCCCGCCCGTACGAGAAATGCTCGAAGCCCCACTGCCCGTCGGCGCCCGGCGGTGCGTAGCCGAGCAGCCGCAGCCCCGGGTGGCCCTCGGCCATCGCCTCCACCGTGTGCTTGTGCGGCGCGCAGTCGAACGCCATGGTGCAGAACAGGGCCGCGCCGAACCACACGTCGCGTTCGGCGTGCGCCGGATCGGTCAGCTCCTGCACCAGCGCGGTGCGGTCGTCGAAGGCGAGGGCGACGAAGGCCGGCAGCGCCGGGTCGACCGCGGCCCCGGTCCGCCGCTGGTAGGCGCCGGCGTGCATGTTGAGCAGACCGGCCATCCCGTCGAGGGCCTCGGTCAGCCCGAGCGCCGGGTCGGCCAGCACGGTCAACGCGCCCGCCTCGACCGCGCCCGGATCGTCGGAGACACCGCAGATCGCCGGGTCGTCCGGGAATCGCTTGCAGCCGGGAATGACCGTGTCGGCGAACGCCTCCAGGGTCATCGTCGCGGTGCGGCTGGTCATGGCCCCACCTGCGCGAACTGGCCCGGCCGGCGGCCCTCACCGGCCGGGCCCCGATAGGCCTGGGCGATGTCGAGCCAGCGGTCGGCCTCCGGCCCGGACGCGGTCAGGCCCAGGTCGGCCCGGTGCCGGCGGCGGGTGATCAACAGGCACAGGTCGACGGCGTCCCCGCTGACCGTCTCGGCGTCGTCGGCGCCGAGCACCCAGCGGGCTCCGGACGGCGCCCGCAGGTCGAACCGCGGGGCGGCCGCGGGCGGGGTCAGATCCCGGGCCAGATAGCCGAAGTCCCAGGTGCGGTGTCCGAACTCGACGATGTGGCCGATCCGGTCGGTGTACTGCGGGGTCACGCCCAGGGTGTCGGCCACGTCGTGCCCGTGCCCGAACAGCTCGGTCATCCCGGCCGCGGCCAGCACCGGGGCCGGGATCGGACGGACCAGCCACGGCACCAGCGTGCCGGCCGGCACCGCCGAGAGCGCGCTCACCGCGCCGGTCCACTCGGTGCGCCAGCGGGCGGTCATCACCCCGGCGTCGGCCAGGAAGCGGTGCAGCGCGGCGGTCACGTTCGCGTCGAAGTCGGGTCCCAGGCTCGCCGCCATCGCCTGGAACGCCGCGGGATCGGAGGCCGCGGTGGCGGCCATCCGGAACACCGCGGTCAGGTGGGCGACCTGGTGACGGATGCTCCACCGGGGCGCCGGGGTGGGCTCGCTCCAGAGGTCCGGATGCAGGCCCGACAACAGCTTCTCGAACTCGGTGCAGTCGGCCGCCAGGGCCGAGAACACATCGGTTTGCTCGGTCATGAGCCGAGCGTGCCGATCGCCGCCGCGCACCGTCCCCTCTGACCGTGCGCGGCGGCCCGCAGACGGCACGGCGGAAGAGGATCCGGTCACCGTCCGGCCCGCACGATGAGACGGCCGCGTCAACCGGAGGTGCACTCATGCCCACTGTCCTCGGTTCTCTTCGCCGGCTCGCCCTGAGCCCGCCGCTGGGCGCGGTCGGTTTCGCCGCCCGGGGTTTCCCGGTGGTCGCGTCCGCGGTGACCGCCCGCCTGGAACGCATCCCCCAGACCGTCGTGTGCGGTTTCGAGTGGGGCACCGATGTCCGTGACGTCGACGAGCTGCGGCTGCGGCTCGATCTGGTCGAACCGGAGTTGCGCGGCTTCGCCTACGAGGGAGCCACCATGGCGCTGACCGTGCGGGGCGCGATGGCCGGGGGACGTAACCGGCTGGCCCGGGAGCTGCTCATCGGGCCCGGCCGGCCGCACACCTTCCTCAACTACATCGGCATCGGGTTCGCGATGGCCCGGCTGCCCCGGCCGCTGTGGCGTGGCATCGTGCCCGATCTCGGCGGCACCCCCTACTACCCGACCATGAGCTGGCTCGCGGTGGACGGCTACGGGTTCGACCGGGCCTATTTCGACACCGCGCGCTGGGTCGACGGTCAGGAGAAGGCCCGGCCGTACGACTGGGACAACGCCCCCGACTACTTCCCGCGCGCCGCCGATCAGGGCGTCGGGCGGGCCCTGTGGTTCATCCACGGAGCCGATCCGACCGCGGTGGCGGCCGCGGTCGGACGCTTCGATCCCGGCCGGCACGGCGACCTGTGGAGCGGTGTGGGCCTGGCCGCGACCTTCGCCGGCGGGGCCGAGGCCGAGGGCCTGCGGGAGATGGCGCGGCGGGCCGGGCCGTACCTGGCCGACTGCGGTCAGGGTGCGGTGTTCGCCGCGCGGGCCCGTTCGTTCTCCGGCACCGTCCCCGCGCACACCGCTCCGGCGGTCGAGGTGCTGACCGGCCTCGCCGTGGCCGCCGCTTCCGAGCTCGCCGACGACGTCGCGACCGGGGGGCTCGCCGCCGAAGGGTCCGACCGGCCGGCCTACGAGGTCTGGCGGTCCCGTGTCCGCAGCCGGCTGGCCGCCGAGCTGCTGAGCCGATGAGAAGCCGAGCCGCTATGTCGATGAGAAGAGGAGAACAGTGGGAACTTGGGGATCGCTGCGGCGCCGGGTGCTGACGCCGGCCATCAGAGAGACGTCGATGGCGGTGCGCGGCTTCCATGTGAAGAGCGCCGAGGGCCGCGAATTGCTGGAGACCATCGGCGCCAGCTTCCTCCAGGGGTACGGCGCCGCCGCCGAGGCCCGGGAACCGGGTGACGCGGAGTTCGAACTCGAGTCGGTGCCGGTGCGGTTCCGCGGTTTCGCCTATGAGGGGGCCGCGATGGGGTTCGGCGTGCGCGACGGCCTCCCGGTCGGTGGCGGTGGACGCGTCCAGGGCTTCCTGGCCGGGCGCGGAGATCGGCACATCTACATGGCCTACGTCGGGGTGGGCTGGGCGATGGCGCGGCTGCCCCGGTTCCGGTGGCGGACCCTGCACGCGCCCGATCCGCTGCTGCGCTGGCTCGCCCTCGACGGCTACGGCTTCCACCAGGCCTACTTCCGCACCCAGCGATACGTGCACGAGCAGTTCCGCGAGGCACGATTCCCCTATCCGGACCCGGATCCCGCAGGCTATGCGGCCCGCGCCATCGACCAGGGCATCGGACGGGCGCTCTGGTTCGTCGGCGGCACCGACGTCGAGCGGGTGACCGAGCTCGCCGCGGCCTACGCCCCCGAGCGCCGTTCCGATCTCTATGGCGGGATCGGGCTGGCCGCCACCTACGCCGGTGGCGCCGACGGGCACGAGCTGGCCGAACTGCTGCGCCGGGCCGGTCGCCACGCCAGTGACCTGGCGCAGGGATCGGCCTTCGCGGCCTCGGCCCGGACCCGGGCCGGGCTGGTGGTGCCGCACGTCGACCTGGGCACCCGGGTGCTGTGCGGCCTGTCCGCGGCTCAGGCGGCGGAGGTGTGCGACCGCACCCGGCCCCGCGAGGGCACCCCCGGCGGACTGCCGGCGTACGAGCGCTGGCGGCAGGCCGTGCGCCGGGAGCTGGCGCCGGCCGAACGCCATTAGTTTTCCGCTGATCGAGAGGTTCGCACCAAGATGAGGATCGCCGTCGTCGGCATGGCTTGCCGATATCCGGACGCGTCATCGCCCCGGGAACTGTGGGAGAACGCGCTGGCCGGGCGCCGGGCGTTCCGCCGGATGCCGGACGAGCGGATGCCGTTGCGTGACTACTGGTCACCGGACCCGGCCGCGCCCGACCGGTTCTATGCGGCCAACGCCGCCGTGCTCGAGGGCTGGGAGTTCGACCGGGTCGCCTTCAAGGTGGCCGGCAGCACGTTCCGGGCCACCGACCTGAGCCACTGGCTGGCCCTCGAGGTCGCCGCGGCGGCGCTGGCCGACGCCGGCTTCCCGATGGGCGCCGGGCTGCCCCACGAACGTACGGCGGTGGTGGTGGGCAACACCCTCACCGGCGAGTTCTCGCGGGCCGCTCAGCTGCGCCTGCGCTGGCCCTACGTGCGGCACACGGTGGCCGCCGCCCTGCTCGACCAGAAGTGGGACGAGGACCGGATCGCGGAGTTCCTCGACCGGCTCGAGGCCGACTACAAGGCCCCGTTCCCGCCGGTCGACGAGGACACCCTGGCCGGTTCGCTGTCGAACACCATCGCCGGTCGCATCTGCAACCACTTCGACCTGCGCGGCGGCGGCTACGTCGTGGACGGCGCCTGCTCGTCGTCCCTGCTGTCGATCATCACGGCCTGCCGGTCGCTGGTCGACGGGGACGCCGACGTGGCGATCGCCGGCGGGGTCGACCTCTCGATCGACCCGATGGAGGTCATCGGGTTCGCCAAGACGGGCGCCCTCGCCACCGGCGACATGAAGGTCTACGACCGCGACTCCAACGGCTTCTGGCCGGGCGAGGGGTGCGGGATGGTCGTGCTGATGCGGGAGTCCGAGGCCCGCGCGGCCGGGCACCGGGTCTACGCCACGGTCGCCGGGTGGGGGGTGTCGTCGGACGGCAAGGGCGGCATCACCCGGCCCGAGGTCGACGGCTACCGGCTGGCGCTGCGCCGGGCGTACGACCGGGCCGGGTTCTCGCTCGGCACCGTCGCGCTGTTCGAGGGCCACGGCACCGGCACCAAGGTCGGCGACACCACGGAACTCACCGCCCTGGCCCGGGCCCGGCAGGCCGACGGCCCGGTCTCGGGGCCGGCCGCGATCGGCTCGATCAAGGCGATGATCGGTCACACCAAGGCCGCCGCCGGGGTGGCCGGTTTCATCAAGGCGGTGCAGGCGGTGCACCACGAGGTGCTGCCGCCGACGGTGGCCTGCTTCGACCCGATGGAGCCGCTCACCGGCCCGGACGCCGTGCTGCGGGCGCTGCCGCGGGCCGAGCCGTGGCCGTCCGGGCAGCCGGTGCGGGCCGGGGTGACGGCGATGGGGTTCGGTGGCATCAACACCCACGTCGTGATCGAGAACCCACAGCCGCGGCGGGCCGACCGGCTCGCACCGCGCACCGCGGCCCTCACCGGCTCCATCCAGGACGCCGAGCTGCTCGCGTTCGACGCGGATGACCTGGGGCGGCTGCGCGACCAGGTCGGCGAGGTCGCCGAGGTGGCCGGTCGGCTGTCGTTCGCGCAGCTCGGCGACCTCGCTGCGACGCTGCGCGACCGCAACCGGGACCGGCCGCTGCGGGCCGCCGTGGTGGTCACGTCGCCCGACGACGCCGACCGTCTTCTGCGCCGCCTGGCCGAACTGCTCGCCAAGGGCGAGACCGGCCTGGTGGACGGGGACGGCCGGGTGTTCCTCGGCCACGTCACCGGCCCCGGCCGGATCGGGCTGCTCTTTCCCGGCCAGGGATCTGGATCGGGTATCACCGGCGGTGCCCTGGCACGCCGCTTCACCGAGGTCCGCGAGGTGTACCGGCGGGTGGACCTGCCCCGCGGCGGTGACCTGATCGCCACGTCGGTCGCTCAGCCCCGCATCGCCGCGGGGTCCGTGGCCGGGCTGCGCGCCCTCGACGTGCTCGGGCTGCGCGGCACCGTCGCGGCCGGGCACAGTCTGGGCGAGCTGGCCGCCCTGTGCTGGGGCGGCGCGATGGACGACGACACCCTGCTGCGGCTGGCCGCGCGCCGGGGACAGCTGATGACCCGGCCGGACGGCGGCGGGGCGATGGCCGGCCTGGGCTGCGGCCCGGCCGACGCGGAGCGGCTCACCGACGGGCTGCCGGTGGTGATCAGCGGTTACAACGGCCCGGAGCAGACGGTGGTGTCCGGTCCGGCCGAGGCGGTGCAGGAGGTGTGCCGGCGGGCGACCCGGGAGTCGGTGCCCGCGACGCCGCTCGCCGTCTCCGAGGCGTTCCACTCCCCGCTGGTGGAACCGGCCGCCGAGGCCTTCGCCGCGGTGCTGGCCGAGATGCCCCTGGGCCCGGTCACCCGGCGGGTCGTCTCCACCGTCACCGGGCGGTCGATCGCGGCCGACGAGGATCTCGCCGCGCTGCTGCGCCGGCAGATCACCGCGCCGGTGCTGTTCCACCAGGCGCTGGCCGTTGTCGCCGCCGAGTCCGACCTGCTGGTCGAGATCGGACCGGGCCGGGTGCTGTCACGCTTGGCCGCCGCGGCGACCGACGTCCCGGTGGTGGCGCTCGACACCGACGACGAGACGCTGGTCAGCGCGCTGCGAGTGGTCGCCGCGGCCTACGTACGGGGTGCGGGCGGGTTGCCGCCGGCACTCTTCGACGACCGGCTCCGGCGCGAGGTGAGCCTCAGCGGGCCGCTCGACGTGCTGGCCAACCCGTGTCATCAGGCGCCGGCGGTCGACGTGCTGGGCGGTGTCGGCCAGGGCGCCTGGGCGTCAGCCGGCCCGGAGGCCGTCACCGCTCCGGCCCCGGCCGAGGACGACCGGATCACCGAACCCACCGTCGACCTGCTGCGCCGGCTCGCCGCCGAGCGGGCCGAGCTGCCGGTGGCGATGGTGCGCCCGGAGAGCCGCCTGCTCGACGACCTGCACCTGAGCTCGATCACGGTCGGCTCGGTGGTCAACGACGTCGCCGCCCGGCTGGGCATCCCCCCGGCCGGCGCTCCGCTCAACTTCGCCACCGCGTCGGTCCGGGAGCTGGCCGACACGCTCGACGAGGTGCGGGCCACGGTCGCGTCCGGCGGCGCCACCGATCCCACCGTGGCCGGCGCGGCGACCTGGGCCCGGGCCTGGCGGGTGGACGACGACCCACAGCCGCGGCCCGAGCCCGGCGAGACCGAGCCCGACGGCCGCTGGCGGCTCTATTCCGAGCCCGGCGAGCCATGGGCCGACGAGCTGAAGCACCGCATGGAGAGCGCCGGCGCCGGCGCCGGTGTGCTGGTCGTGCTGCCCACGGACTGCTCGGTCGAGCACCTCGACCTGGCCCTGCGTGGCGCCCAGGAGACGATGACCGGCGGGGCCGGGGAGCGGTTCGTGCTCGTCGACGCCGACCCCGGCGCGGCCGGCCTGGCCCGCACCCTGCGCCTGGAACGGCCCGGCATCCGGGTCACCATCGTGCACGCCCCGCGCGACGAGCGGCTGGCCGAGCGCGTCGTCGCCGAGACCCGCGCCACCCGCGGATTCACCGAGGCCCGGTACGGCGACGACGGCATCCGCCGGGTGCCCACGCTGCGGGTCATGCCGGTCGAAGCCGAGCACAGTCACGGGCCGCTCGGCCCGGATGACGTGTTGCTGGTCACCGGCGGCGGCAAGGGCATCACCGCCGAGTGCGCGCTGGCCCTGGCCGGCGACAGCGGCGCCCGGCTCGCGGTGGTCGGCCGCAGCGATCCCGGCCGGGATCCGGAGCTGGCCGCGAACCTGGAGCGGATGTCGCGGCACGGCCTGACCGTCAGTTACGCCCGGGCCGACGTCACCGATGCCGCATCGGTGCGGAACGCGGTCGGCACGCTCACCGCCGAGCTCGGGCCGGTCACCGCGGTGCTGCACGGCGCCGGTCGCAACGAACCGGCCGGGCTGCCGCAGATCGACATGGCGGCGGTGCGGAGCACGTTCGCGCCGAAGCTCGACGGCCTGCGCAACGTCCTCGCCGCGGTCGACGCCGGCGGGCTCAAGCTCCTGGTCAGCCTGGGCAGCATCATCGGGCGGGCGGGGCTGCGGGGCGAGGCGCACTATGCCTGCGCGAACGACTGGATGGCCCGGCTCACCCGCGAGGTCGGCGAGAAGCACCCCGGTTGTCGCGCGATCTGCCTGGAGTGGTCGGTCTGGTCGGGCGTCGGGATGGGCGAGCGGCTCTCGGTGATCGAGAACCTGACCCGCGAGGGCATCGCCCCGATCACGCCGGCGCAGGGCATCGAGGTGCTGCGCCGGCTGGTGACCGACCCCGCCGCGCCGCCGTCGGTGGTGATCAGCGGGCGGACCGCGGGTCTGGACACCATCGCGTACGACCGGCCCGAGCTGCCCCTGCTGCGGTTCGTCGACCGGCCGCTGGTGTGGTTCCCCGGCGCGGAACTGGTGGTCGAGACCGAACTGAGCGCCGGCAGCGACCTCTACCTGGCCGATCACCGCCTGGACGACACGCTGCTGTTCCCGGCCGTGTTCGGGATGGAGGCGATGGCCCAGGTGGCCGGGGCCCTGCTGGACACCGGGACTGCGCCCGGCTTCTCCGATGTGGAGTTCAGCCGGCCGGTGCAGGTGCCGCCCGGCGGTTCCACCCGCATCCGGATCGCGGCCACGGTCACTGTCCCCGAAACGGTGGACGTGGTGATCCGCAGTGCCGAGACCAGGTTCGGTGTCGACCACTTCCGCGCGCGTCTGCACTACGACGGCGCCGTGGTGCCGCCGGGGGAGCCGTCACCGGCCGGCGACGCCGGGAGCGCCGTGGCCCTCGACCCGGCCACCGACCTCTACGGCGGCCTGCTCTTCCAGGGTCCGAAGTTCCAGCGGTTGGTGCGCTACCACCGGGCCGCGGCCCGGTTCGCCGACGCCGATCTGAGCCTGCGTCCGGTGGCCTGGTTCGCCGGGTTCCTGCCGGACCGGCTGATCCTCGGCGATCCGGGCGTGCGGGACGCGCTGATGCACGGCAACCAGGTCGGCGTTCCGCACGCGACGCTGCTGCCGACCGGTATCGAGCGGATCTGGTCGGCCGGGCCGGCCCTGTCCGGCGAGGGTGAGGTCCGCTTCACCGCAACCGAGCGCCGGCGCGACGGTGACACCTACGTCTACGACGTCGCCGTCCGCGATGCGGCCGGTGACGTGCTGGAACGCTGGTCCGGGCTGACGTTGCGGGCGGTGCGGACCCGGCACGACGGCGACGGGTGGACCCCGGCCCTGCTCGGGCCCTACCTCGAGCGGATGACCGGCGAGCTCACGGGGGTGTCGGTCGGTGTCGCGGTGGAGCCGGACGACCCGGCTGACGCCGACGGGGCGGGCGGCGCCATCGAGATCCGCCGTCGTCGCTCGGCCCGGGCCCTGGTCCGCATCACCGGGGCGCCGCTGGAGGTGCGCTACCGCCCCGACGGGCGCCCCGAGATCGACGGCGGCGACACGGTCTCGACCGCGCACGCGGCCAACCTGACGCTGGCCGCGCTCGGTGCCGGCCCGGTCGCGGTCGACGCCGAGGAGGTGGTGCCGCGGTCGGTCAACGAGTGGCGCGGACTGCTCGGCGTCCACGCCGGTCTGCTGACCGACCTGGTCGACGAGGACAGCCTGCAGGTCGCCGCGACCCGCCTCTGGGTGGCCGTGGAGTGCCTGCAGAAGGCCGGTGAACCGCCGGCGGCGCCCCTCACCGTGGAGCCGGAGAGCCGTCCCGGCTGGCAGTTGTTCGCCTCCGGGGCACTCCGGATCGCTACGGTCGACGCCGCCCTGCGCGACGGCCCGCGCCGGGTGGTGCTCGGAGTCCTGACGAAGGGACCGCAGCGATGAACCGCTATTTCGAGTACCGCCACGTGGTCGGCTTCGAGGAGACCAACCTCGTGGGCAACGTCTACTACGTCAACTACCTGCGCTGGCAGGGCCGTTGCCGCGAGATGTTCCTGCGGGAGCGGGCCCCCGAGGTGCTGGCCGACCTGCACGACGACCTCAAGCTGTTCACGCTCAAGGTGGACTGCGAGTTCTACGCCGAGCTGGCCCTCTTCGACGAGCTGGCGATCCGGCTGCGGCTCATCGAGCTGGCGCAGACCCAGGTGGAGTTCGGGTTCGACTACGTACGGGTCGGCCCGCTCGGCGAGACACTGGTGGCCCGGGGAATGCAGCGGATCGCCTGCATGCGGGGGCCGAACACCCGTACGGTGCCCGTCCGGGTGCCGGATGCCCTGGTGCGTGCCCTCACCCCGTACGCCGAGGCGGTGCGGTGATGGAGCGCCGGGCACTCCGCAAGGCGTACGGCGCCTTCGCCACCGGGGTCACCGTGGTGACCGTCGGCGGGGCCGCTCCGCACGGGATGACCGCCAACTCGTTCACTTCGGTCTCCCTGGATCCGCCGCTGGTGCTGGTCTGTGTCGACCGGACGGCCCAGATGCACGGCCGGATCGACACCGAGCCGGTGTTCGGGGTGTCGGTGCTGGCCGCCGAGCATGACAAGCTGGCCCGGCACTTCGCCGACCCGGACCGGCCGGAGGGGGCGCCACAGTTCGACGGCGTCGACTGGGAACCCGGCCCGCGTACCGGGGTGCCGTTGATCTCGCGGGCCCTGGCCTGGTTCGAGTGCGAGGTCGCGCGGCGTTACGACGGTGGCGATCACACGATCGTGCTGGGCCGGCTGCTCACCGCCGAGCGGTGCGGGGACGGCGGCGGTCTGCTCTTCCAGTACGGCAACCTGTGGCCGGACGAGTCGGCGCGGGGCTCGCGATGAGCCGCCCGAAGCTGCCGGGGCCGTCCCGCGCGTCCGCTTTCCGCCAGCTGATGATCATGCAGCGGGACCGGATCGGGATGATGACGGGGGCGGCCGAGCGCTACGGCGACGCGGTCGCAGTGCCGGTCGCGCACAAGACGCTGTACTTCTTCAACCACCCCGATCTGGTGCGGCATGTGCTGGCCGACAACGCGGCCAACTACCGCAAGGGGATCGGTCTCAGCCACGCCCGGCGAGCCCTGGGCGACGGCCTGCTGACCAGCGAGGGTGAGCTGTGGCGCAAACAACGGCACGTGATCCAGCCGTCGTTCCAGAGCCGCCGGCTGGCCCGGCACGCCGACGCGATCGCCCAGGAGGCCGGTGCCCTGGTGACCCGTCTCCGCAAGCGCAGCGGCGGCGAGCCGTTCGACGTGGTCACCGAGATGACCGGGCTCACCCTCGGCGTGCTCGGGCGGACCCTGCTCGAGAGCGACCTCGGCGGGTTCTCCACGCTCGGCGACGCGTTCGGGGCGGTGCAGGACCAGGCGATGTTCGAGCTGGCCACGTTGAGTGCTGTGCCGATGTGGATGCCACTACCGCACCAGATGCGGTTCCGCCGGGCCCGCCGGGAGCTGCAGCGGGTGGTCGACCACCTGGTGCGCGAACGGGGTGACCGGGCGGGCAGCCGCGACGACGTGCTGTCGCGTCTGATCGTCTCGGCCGGGCAGGAGCGTGATCCGCGCGTCGGCCGGATCCGACTGCGCGACGAACTGGTGACCCTGCTGCTGGCCGGGCACGAGACCACGGCGAGCACACTGTGCTGGACGCTGGCCCTCCTCGACCAGCACCCGCAGGTGCGTGACCGGGTCGCCGAGGAGGCCCGGGCCGTGCTGGGGGACCGGCTCCCCGGACACGCCGATCTCGCCCGTCTCCCCTTCGCCACGATGGTGGTGCAGGAGGCGATGCGGCTCTACCCGCCGGTCTGGCTGCTGCCGCGGCAGTCGCTGGCGGACGACGAGGTGGGCGGGCACCGGGTGCCGGCCGGCGCCGACGTGCTCGTCTGCCCGTACACCCTGCACCGGCACCCCGAGTTCTGGGAGGATCCGGACCGGTTCGACCCGGACCGCTTCGACGGGAAGCGTCAGCGGGACCGGCCGCGCTATGCCTACCTTCCGTTCGGTGCCGGTCCGCGGGTCTGCGTCGGCAGCGTGCTGGGCATGATGGAGGCGGTCTTCGTGATCGCCCTGGTGAGCCGGGAGCTGCGTCTCACCGTCCAGCCGGGCCACCGGGTGCGCCCGGAGCCGATGCTGTCGTTGCGGATCCGTGGGGGACTGCCGGTCACGGCAGGCCCGGCCGCGTCGTGACCTCAGGCGGCCGATCGCCGGTGGGGCTGGGCCAGCCGGTGGAACGACAGCACCGCCGGCGGGTCGGTCGCGACCAGCGGACGCAGCGCGACATCGAGTTTGATCTCGCTGGTCGTCCGTGACGTCACGATCGGCCCGGTGCGGGCCACGCTCTCATGGCTCTCGTGGTCCCCGAACGGGTAGGCGACCAGATGCCACGTGCCGGGCCCGATGTCGGTCAGCTGGTAGGGGCCCGACGCGGTGGCGATCGTCCAGCTCGCCGGCAGCCCCTCGGCGATCGGGTCCGGGAACAACCCCAGGAAGACCGGGGTCGTCGAGGGCGCCCGGATGAGCCCGCTCAAAGTCGAGCCCGGCGCCACCGGCGCCGGGCTCGGGAGCGCGGAGTGGGGTGCCCCCCGTCGGTAGGCAACCGGAGTGCATCCGACCCCTCGGTTGAATCGAGCACTGAAAGTGCTGACGCTGTTATAACCCACCGAAGTTCCGATGTCGGCCACGGAACGCGCTGTGGTGCTGAGCAGCCGCTTGGCCTCCTCGATGCGAACAGCGCTCAGGAAGCGGCCCGGGGAAATTCCGGTGACCCGCTGGAAAACCCGGGTGAAATAGAACTTGCTGAATAGGGCAGCCCGGGCGAGATCGTCGACCGACAGGTCCTCGCCGATGTTGCTGTGTATGACGGAGATGGCTCTTTCGATCGCGTCCTGGGTCGCCAATTTCATGCCTTTCCGGCGCGTGGCGGGAGTGTGCCCACACGCGACCAAACGAGGATGCGAGAGCCGGTGACGTCACGCACTGTCAGCGAGGTGTTACTGCGCGTTTGCCCGATGCTACCGGCGCCTATGGGGTCGGGCAACAGACGCAGGCGCTACGAAATTCATCGATGTGCAACCGATCATGGACACACATATCCGTCGATGTATTGGACCGTAGCCAATGATCCGCATTGGTTCCATTCGGCCTGGTGGGACGATGCCGGGCTGTCTGAATGGTTAACTCCGCTGATCCATTCGGGCGTGTGTCGCTCCGGTCCCGGAGGCCGGCCGGAGGTGTCCTAACAGGATGGTTTGTCCTTCGGTGGGACGCCACGCCGTTGATCTTTGTCGGATAACTCTCACTGTTCGCGGGGCCGGCGATGTGACGGCAGCGTCCGTCCGAGCCGAAAAGCGCAAGCGGTGAGATGAGCCCACGAGCCCGGCCCGCCATGCTCTGTATGGTCCGCCGGTCGGCTCACGGCCGGTCACTCGACGGCCGGCCGGTCCGAGGCCGCGCGCCAGGCAGGACCGGCGATCCGAATGCCACGAACGGGTGGAAAGCGGCGCCGGAAAATGCGTGACGTGGCGAGCGCGGACCTTCGTCGTCCGATCGCGGCGCTGTCGTGCGGGTCTTTTGGCCCGCCCATTCCTGGCGCCGCCGTCCGTAGGGAGAGCCGTTGCCCGCGCAACCGGCCGGCGTATTCCGCCGGCTTATCCCCGCACTTGTCGTCATCGTTATGCTGGCCGGCACGTTTCTGGTGGCCCGCCAGCCCACCGCGTCGGCGACGACACGTGCGGAGATCGCCTCGCAGTTCGGTTTCACCGAATTGCCGATCGCGCTTCCGGAAGGCCTGTCGAAGCGCACCGTCCGCAAGGTCAATCCACGCTACGAGCACATCCGGTCCTGGATCTCGTCGGTCGGCGCGTCGATCGCCGCGGGCGACCTGGACGGTCGCGGCAAGGCCGACGATCTCTGCCTGGTCGACACGCGCAGTGACACCGCCGTCATTACTCCCGCGCCGGAGTCGGGTGGCACCTACCGGCCCTTCGTGCTCGACCCGGCTCCGCTGCCGGTGCACGACGCGATGGCCCCGATGGGTTGTCTGCCCGGCGACTTCAACGAGGACGGGCGGATGGACGTCCTCGTCTACTACTGGGGGCGGACGCCGGTCCTCTTCCTCCGCGAACCCGGTACAGGTCCGCTGAGCAACGATTCGTACCGGCCGACCGAGCTGATCCCGCAGTCGACGACCACGCACTACCGGGGTCCGCTGTGGAACACCAACGCCGTGGCCGCCGCCGACTTCGACGGGGACGGGCACCTGGACCTGGGCATCTTCAACTACTTTCCGGACACCGAGGTGCTCGACCGCGCCGGCCTGCCCAACGTCACCATGAACGACTCGATGTCGCACGCCCGCAACGCGGGCGGCGCGCACGTGCTGCGCTGGGTCGGGGTCAGCGCGGACGCCGAGCCGGTCGTGCACTACGTGGAGGACGAGGCCATCGACCCCGAGTACGCCAGTGGGTGGACGCTCGGCGCCGCGACCGCCGACCTCGACGGTGACCTGAAGCCCGAGCTCTATCTGGCGAACGACTTCGGGCACGACCGGTTCTTCCACAACGTCTCCGAGCCCGGCCGGATCCGGTTCGCCCTGGCCGAGGGCAGCCGCGACGCGGTGACCCCGAAGTCGCTGGTGATAGGCCACGACTCGTTCAAGGGCATGTCGATCGAGTTCGGGGACCTGCGCGGCGAGGGCCGGTTCGACGCCTTCGTCAGCAACATCACCACGTCGTGGGGGCTCGAGGAGAGCAACTTCGTCTGGCTGAACACGGCCGCCGACGCGCAGCAGGCGCGCGGCGACCTGATCCGTGGCCGGGCCCCGTTCCGCAACAACGCGGCCGACATGAACATGGCCTGGTCCGGCTGGGGCTGGGACGCCAAGATGGCCGACTTCGACAACAACGGCACCGTCGAGGTGGTCCAGGCCCTCGGCTTCATCGACGGCCGGATCAACCGCTGGAACTGGCTGCAGGAACTGGCCATGAGCAACGACCTGATGCTGAGCAACCCGGACATGTGGCCCAAGGCCGAGCCGGGTGACGACATCGCGGGCTCCCAGCCGTTCGCGTTCTGGGCCGCCGAGGGCAACGGCCGGTACACCGACGTTGCCGGGCAGCTCGGCATGACCGACACGACGCCGAGCCGGGGAGTGGCCGTGGCCGACGCCGACGGTGACGGCCGGCAGGACTTCGCGGTGGCGCGGCAATGGGCTGCGCCCTCCTATTACCGCAACACCACGCAGGCGCCCGGCGACTACATCGGACTGCGCCTCTACCGGCCGGCGGAGGGCGCCGGCGACGACGTGATCGGCACCCCGGCCTACGGGGCTCAGGTGCGGGTGACCACGGCCGACGGCCGGGTCCGCCTGGCCCAGCTCGACGGCGGCGGCGGTCACTCCGGCAAGCGCAGCCTCGACGTCTTCGTCGGGCTCGGCGACACCGGCGGCGCCCCGGTGCAGGTCGCCATCGTCTGGCGGGACCGTGCCGGCCAGGTGCACAACCAGACCACGAGCATGACCTCCGGGTGGCGCGACCTGATGCTCACCGACAAGATCGAGGAGGTCTCGAAGCCGTGACCACCGTTCAGCCGTCCCGGATCGGCGCCGGTACGCCGGTCGTCACCGCGCCGCCGGCGCCGCCCGCGCCGGTCAAGAAGCCCGACCCGCGCTATCTGGCGCTGCGCAACTTTGCCATCTCCATGTCCGTCTTCAACATCTTCGGCTATACGCTGCTCGGTTTCGAGCAGCCGTGGAGCTGGCCGTTCTGGTCGTTGCTGCTGGCCTACTCGGCCGAGTACCTGATCGAGGTGATCAGCGCGCGGGTCGCCGGACGGAAGGTCTCGTTCGCCGGTCGGGGCTTCCGCGGCCACTTCGAGTTCCTGCTGCCCGCGCACATCACCGCCCTGGCCGCGAACATGCTGCTCTACGCCAACGACCGGTTCGCCCCGATCGCCTTCGCCGTGCTGGTCGGCATCGGCGGCAAGGTGCTGTTCCGGGCGCCCCTCAACGGCCGCATGCGGCACTTCATGAACCCCTCGAACCTGGGGATCACCGCGGCCCTGCTCTGCTTCCCGTGGGTGAACGTGGCCCCGCCGTACCACTTCACCGAGAACGTGCCCGACATGATCAGCATCCTGATCCCGGTCATCATCATCACCTCCGGGACGGTGCTCAACGCGATGCTGACCAAGCGGATCCCGTTGATCCTGGGCTGGCTCGGGGGCTTCATCATCCAGGCCGTGGTGCGCCACGAGATCTGGGATGTGGCGGTCTGGGCCGCCCTGCTGCCCATGACCGGGGTCGCCTTCGTCCTGTTCACCAACTACATGGTCACCGATCCCGGCACCACCCCCACGGGCGGGCGCAATCAGTTCATGTTCGGCGCCGGCGTGGCCACGGTGTACGCGGTCCTGATGACCTTCAACATCGTCTACACGATGTTCTTCGCCGTCACGATCGTCTGCCTGATCCGGGGCGTCAGCCTCTGGTACCTCTGGCTGCGCGACCGCCGGGTCACGGCGCCCGCGTGACCGGCATCGGCCGGTAAGGCGGCGGGCCGCCCGGTCGAAGGCCGGGCGGCCCCTCCCGGGGCAATTATTCAAATGTGCTCAGTCGCGGCAATTTTCGAGATGCCGTTCGCAGTTCTTGTCGAGAAGATTACCAATGTCAAGAGACGTCGACCGATGGTCCTACACGCCATCAAGCCGATGTTCCTCGCGATGCCGGAAGCCCTGAATCAACGACGTTCGGGCAGCTCAAGACCGGTTCTGACGCCATTGTGTGGTCTTTGTTCGGAACGGTCCCGGGTCACTTTCCGGCATGCCTTGCAAGTATTTCTGCGGCACTGGGGGAAATGATGAGCGATCCACTGGAGAATGCCGTCGGCCGTGCCTTGCGGATGATGCGGGAAAACATCGGCGAGCCGCTGACCGTCGACGACATGGCACGAGCCGCGATGTTCAGCAAGTTCCACTTCACCCGGGTGTTCCAGCGGGTCACGGGCGTTTCGCCGGGCCGGTTCCTGTCCGCCCTGCGCCTGCAGGCGGCCAAGGATCTGCTGCTGGCCACCGACATGAACGTCGCCGACATCAGCGTCCACGTCGGCTACAACAGCGTCGGCACCTTCAGCTCGCGGTTCACCCGCAGCGTGGGCCTGCCGCCGACCGAGTACCGGCGGACCCGGGGTGTCGGCCACGCCGTCAAGGTCGAGGAGCCGGTCGAACCGGCCTCCGGCGTGGTCACCGGCACGCTCCGGGTCGCCGGTCCGGCCGAGGTCGACGTGGCGTTTCTCGGCCTGTTCAGCAGCTGGGTGCCGGAGGGCCGGCCGGTCAGCTGCGCGGTACAGCGAGGCACCGGCCGCTTCCTGCTCGACAAGGTCCCGGACGGCGTGTGGCACCTGCTCGTCCAGGCCGTCGCCACCCCGGCCGAGGAGGACGACCCGGCCGCCCGCCGGATCCTCGTCGGCAGCGCCGGCCCGATCGTGATCCGTGACGGCCGGACCACCCACGCGTCGCTCAGCCTGCGCCCGGCCCGGCTCTTCGACCCGCCGCGGCTGCTCGCGTTGCCCGATCCGCGAACCGTCCCGCCGGTACGCCGCATCCGCGAGCGCGTCCTGGCCGGCCGCGCCGCCTGAACCCCGCCCCACCCATCACCCCTCAGTGAGGAGAGAGCACCATGTCCGAGATCCCCGGCCGCACCGACCTGGTCAGACAGGCCGCCGAACTGGCGCCCCTGTTGCAGAAGCATGCGATCTGGCACGAGGAGAGCCGGCGCATCCACGACGACGTCATCGACGCGATGACGTCGGCCGGTATCTTCCGGATGCGCACCCCGAAACGGTACGGCGGCTACGAGTGCGACACCCGCACCGTGGCCGAGGTCGCGGCCGAACTGGCCCGCGGCGACGGCTCCGCGGCCTGGGTGGCCTCGGTGTACTGGATCCCGACCTGGATGGCCTCGATGTTCCCGCACGAGGTGCTGGCCCAGGTCTTCGAGGAGCCGGACACCCGGGTCTGCGGCACGCTCAGCCCTGGTGGCATGGCCGTGCCCGCGTCCGGTGGGGTGGTGCTCAACGGCAAGTGGGGCTTCATGACCGGAGCCCTGCACAGCAAGTGGCACGTGCTGGTCGGCGCCAAGGTCACCCCGGACGAGCCGCCGCTGCCGATCGTGGCCCTGGTGCCCACCGCCGATCTGCAGCTCTTCGACGACTGGCACACCTCCGGGATGCGCGGCAGCGGCAGTGTCAGCGTTGTCGCGCAGGACGTGTTCGTGCCCGCCGCGCGGATCCTGCCCCTGCCGGCCGTGCTGCAGGGCAAGGCCGGGTGGCGGGCCGATGTGGAAGGCGCGATCTATCGTGCGCCGCTGCTGCCGGTCGCCTCGGCCTGTTCCGTCGGAACCGCGCTGGGCCTGGCCCGGGCGGCCTACGACACCTTCATCGAGCGCCTGCCCAACCGGAAGATCACCTATACCGACTACGAGGCTCAGGCCGACGCGCCGCTGACCCACCTGCAACTGGCCGGGGCGGCCCAGCGCATCGACGAGGCCGAGTTCCACGTGCACCGCCTCACCTCCGCGGTCGACGGCAAGGCCGCGCGGGCCGAGACCTGGACGCTGACCGAGCGGGTGCGGGCCCGCGCCGACATGGGCCGGGCGATCCGGCTCGCCCTGGAGGCGACCGACCTGCTGGCCGGCGCGAGCGGCGGCTCGTCGATCGCGCTCGAGGTGCCGATCCAGCGCATCCGGCGTGACCTGCAGGCGGTGTCCCTGCACGCCCTGATGAACCCGGACACCAACGACGAGCTCTACGGCCGCGTCCTCAGCGGACGCGAGCCGAACTCCCTCTACGTCTAAGGAGCCCCGAAGTGACCGAATCCACCACCCCCGGCGTCGCCGACCACGCCGCCGTCGCCACGATCCCGGGCCGCGTCGTGCAGTTCTGGGCCGCCGGGGACGCGGCCGGCTTCGCCGGTCTGTTCACCGACGAGGGCACGCTCATTCTGCCCGGCGTCTTCGTCCAGGGTCGCGCGGCGATCGAGGCGTTCCTGGCCGAGGCGTTCGCCGGCGCCTACAAGGGGACCCGGGTCACCGGTGACCCGATCGGGCTGCGGTTCTTCGGCGGCACGGTCGCCATGCTGCAGACCGACGGCGGCTTCCTCATGGGCGAGGAGGAGACCGTCCAGGACGCGTACGCCGTACGGGCCTCCTGGCTGCTGGTGAAGCAGGACGGCGCCTGGAAGCTGGCCGCATACCAGAACAGCCCCAAGTTCGCCGCCTGACCGCAGCCTCCCGCGGCCCCGCATCCGGTCACCGGGTGCGGGGCCGCATCGCGGGAGATGAGGGGACGCCGGTTCCTTGCCACGCTGAACAGCGTGACTCTTGATATCGGCCGCATCCGACGGGACTTCCCGATCCTGCACCGGTCGGTGCGGGGGCAACCTCTGGTCTATCTCGACTCGGCCGGCACGGCGCAGACCCCTCAGGTCGTGCTCGACACGATCGACGGGCACCACCGCCGGCATCACGCCAACGTCGGGCGCTCCGCCCACACGCTCGCGGCCGAGGCGACCGCCGCGTACGCGGACGCCCGGGCCGTGATCGCCGGCTTCATCGGCGCCGCCGACCCGGACGAGGTGGTCTTCACCCGCAACGCGACCGAGTCGCTCAACATGGTCGCCCATGCCTTCGAACCCGCGGCCGCCGAAGGGGATCCGCGGTGGCGGATCGGTCCCGGCGACGAGGTCGTGGTGACCGAGATGGAGCACCATTCGAACCTGTTGCCCTGGTACGAGCTGTGCCGCCGTACCGGCGCCACCCTGCGCCGGCTGAGGCTGACCGAGGACGGCCGGCTCGACCTGTCCGCGTTGCCGATAGTGATCGGTGACCGGACCCGGGTGGTGGCCTGGACCCACGTGTCCAACGTGCTCGGCACGGTGAACCCGGTGCAGAGCATCGTGGCGCGGGCCCGTGCGGCCGGGGCGATCACCGTGCTCGACGGCGCCCAGTCGGTGCCGCACCGCCCGGTCGACGTCGACGCGCTCGGCGTCGACCTGCTGGCCTTCAGCGGCCACAAGATGTGCGGACCGACCGGGGTCGGGGTGCTCTGGGGGCGCGCCGAGCTGCTGGCCACCATGCCGCCCATGCTCGCCGGGGGAGGCATGGTGGCCGATGTCGGCGCGAACGGCTTCACCACCCTGCCTCCGCCGGCCCGGTTCGAGGCCGGAACCCCGCCGATCGCCCAGGCGGTCGGGCTGGCGGCCGCCGCCGGCTACCTCAGCGGCCTGGGCCTGGCGGCCGTGCACCGGCACGAGCAGCGCCTGATCAGCCACGCCCTCGACAGCCTGGCCGGCATCGACGGGCTGCGGGTGTTCGGGCCGCCGGACCGGGCGGGAGTGATCTCCTTTGTGCTCGACGGCGTCGAGGCGGCCGATCTGGGCCGGCAGCTCGATCGGGCCGGTGTGCAGGTCCGCGTCGGGCGGCACTGCGCCGCCCAGGTCTGCGAGCGTTTCGGCGTGCCGGCCCTGGTGCGGGCGTCGTTCCACGTCTACAACACCCTGGCCGACGTGGACGCGTTGGCCGAGGTTGTGGCGGCCGCGCGAAAGGGGGCCGTCGCCTGATGGACGACATGGTTCTCGTTCCGGGCGCCCGGTTCGACCAGGGCACCCCGGAACACGTTCTCGACTGGCTCCTGACCCAGCCCCAGACGTTGCCCCGCATCTGGTTCGCCGACGAGACACCGCGGCGGCCGGTGACGGTCGCGCCCTACCTGATCGACCGCCACCCGGTCACGGTCGCCCAGTTCCGCGAGTTCACCCGCCGTACGGGATATCGCACCGACGCCGAGGAGCGCGGGTTCGGTCTGGTGTACGACGTCGACGGCTGGGTCGAGCGGCCCGGCGTGGCCTGGCACTCGCCCGGCGGCCCGGACACCGGCTCGCCGGACTACGACGACCACCCGGTGGTGCACGTCTCCTGGCGGGACGCCACGTCGTACGCGGCCTGGGCCGGCAAACGCCTGCCGAGCGAACCGGAATGGGAGCTGGCCGCCCGCGGCCCCGAGTTCCGCATCTGGCCCTGGGGCGACGACTGGGACCCGTACCGGGCCAACACCGCCGAGCTGCACGCCGGCCGGCTGGACGACCTCGGCGCCTGGCAACGCTGGTGGCGCAAGGAGTGCGAAGGCTCCGGCCCGGTACCGCGTACCACGCCGGTGGGCTTCTTCTCGCCGCACGGCGACAGCGCGGCCGGGTGCGCCGACATGGCCGGCAACGTCTACGAGTGGACCGCCACGTTGTCGCACCTCTATGACCCGTCGACCCGGTGCGACCCGACGGTGAACCGGGTGATGGGTCGCTACCGGGTGATCCGGGGTGGCTCGTGGATGAACTTCCGCTATCAGGTCCGGTGCTCCGAACGTATGCACGGCGATCCGCTGGGCTGGTCCAGCTTCGCCCATGGATTCCGCTGCGCCCGCACCCCCGTGGAGGACAGATGACCGTCAGGATCGTGGTGCCGTCGGTGTGGAATCCCGACCACCGCACCGATTTCGAGAGTGTGGCCGGTCCCTTGCCCGAGTTGATCCGCCGCTTCGCTGACGAGTATCCCGGGATGCGCCGGCGGCTGGTCGACGCCGACGGGACCCCGCTGGGCTATGTCAACGTCTGCGTCGACGACGTCATGGTGCCCCGGCATCAGCGTGACCACACCGTGGTCCCGGCCGGCAGCACGGTCACCTTCATCGCGCCCATGGCGGGCGGATGACCGCCCGGGTCGTGGTCCTGGCCGAACAGGGCGGCCCCGACGTGCTGGGGGTGAGAACCCACGAGATCCCGGAGCCGCCCCCGGGCCACGTGCTCGTCGAGATGGCCGCGGCCGGGGTCAACCAGGTCGACCTCTATCAGCGGTCCGGGGCCTACCGGGTCGAGCTGCCGTTCGCGCCCGGTTTCGAGGGGGCGGGCACGGTCCTGCGTACGGGAACCGGGGTCGTCGCGGTCGAAGCGGGCGACCGGGTCGCCTTCAGCGGCGTGCCCGGCGCCTACGCCTCGCACTGCCTGGTCCCGGCCGAGCGACTGGTGCCGGTGCCGGTCGGCCTGAGCCTCGAGGACGCGGCGGCCGGTCTGGTGCAGGCGATGACCGCTGACATGCTGGCCCATGACGTGGTCGACCTCGGTCCGTCGTCGCGCTGCCTGGTGCTGGCCGCCGCGGGCGGGGTGGGTGGCCTGCTCTGCCAGCTCGCGGCGGCCCGCGGCGCGACCGTGATCGGCGCCGTCGGCGATCCGGCCAAGGCGCCGTCGGTGCCGGCCGCTCACGTGGTCTCCTACGCCGGTGGGCATTTCGCCGACGAGGTCCGCGCGCTCGGCCCGATCGACGTCGTCTTCGACGGCATCGGGGCCGCGACGGCCGGCGAGGGCCTACGGTGTCTGCGCCCGCGGGGCGCCTACGTGCTCTATGGCCGGGCCGGTGGACCGCCCGAGCCGGTCGCCCCGGACCAGCTGCGCGCGGCCGGATCGGTCACCTTCACCAGCGTCTCGCTGGCCCACTTCGACCCGGACCCGGCGCACATGCGGCGCCGGGCCGGCCGGGTCCTCGACCTGGTGTGCCGCGGCGATCTGCGGATCCGGGTGGCGGCCGCGTTCCCCCTGGAACGGGCGGCCGACGCCCACCGTCTCGTCGAGTCGCGGTCGGCCGCGGGCAAGGTGCTGCTGATCCCATGAGAGCCCTCGTGCTGGCGGGCGGCACCGGATCCCGGATGCGCCCGCTGACCCATTCCCGTCCCAAACAACTGATCCCGGTGGCCGGCCGGCCGATCCTCGACCATGTGCTGGCCGCGGTGCGGGCGGCCGGGGTGCTCGACGTCGGCGTCATCGTGGGCACCGGCGCCGCCGCCGACCAGATCCGCCGGCACGTGGGCGACGGGTCCGGCCTGGGCCTGCGGGCCGTCTGCCTGACCCAGGAGCGGCCGCTCGGGCTGGCTCACGCGGTCCGCACCGCCCGGCCGTTCCTCGGTGGCGACGACTTCCTCGTCTATCTGGGCGACAACCTGCTGGCCGAGGGAATCAGCGAGGCGGCGGCCCGGTTCCGCCGGGAGCGTCCGGCCGGTCATCTGCTGGTGCAGAAGGTGGCCGACCCGCGGGCGTTCGGTGTCGCCGAGCTCGACGCGACCGGCCGGGTCCGGCGGGTGGCCGAGAAACCGGCCGAGCCGGTCAGCGACCTGGCCCTGACCGGCGTCTCGTTCTTCACCCCGGCCCTGCACGCGGCGATCGCGGCGATCCGGCCCAGCACGCGGGGCGAGCTGGAGCTCACCGACGCCGCGCAGTGGCTGGTCGGCCGGGGCGCGCGGGTCACCGCCGAGGAGTACGGCGGCTACTGGAAGGACATCGGGTCGGTGCCGGATGTGCTGGCCGCCAACCGGCGCGTGCTCGACGGTGTCGTCGTCGCGCCCACGGCCCGGATCATCGGCGGACGGATCGAGGGCCCGGCGGTCATCGGGCCGGGCGCGGTGGTCGAGAACTGCCACCTCGGTCCGTACGTGGCCATCGGCGCCGGCTGCCACGTGCGCGACAGCCGGATCTCCGACTCGGTGCTGTTCGACGACGTGCGGGTCTTGTCGGTGCCGGAGCTGACCGGTTCGGTGCTCGGCCGCGCGGCGGTGGTGCGGGGCCACGGACCCGGGCCGATACGCCTGGTCGTGGGCGACGACAGCATGGTCGACCTCACCGCCTGACCGCAAGCGAATGGGGACGCCCGGCCGGGCGTCCCCATTCGTGTTCCCCTGAACCTCAGGGGCGCAACGCCGGCTCGGGCGCGGCCGGCTGAACCGGAGCCACCCGGCGCTCACTGCGCGGGCGCGACCAGCGGCGCATCGCCGGTCGCTCCACGGTCACATAGAGGATCTCGGCGACGACAACGCAGATGACGTAGAACGCGATGATCACGAGGATCGCGGCCCAGGTCGGGAACTGCCGCTGGGTGTACATGCCGACCACGCCGTTCTCTCCGTTGAAGGCGGCGTGGACCATGAAGAGCACGGTGATGTGCGAGACGAAGAACGCGTACATCCGGTCGCCCAGCCAGACCATGAAGCGGCCGTTGACCAGGGTGCGACGCCCGCGCATGTCCGAGACCGCCAGCGCCGGGATGAGGATCGCGATCGGGATGAGCGGGATCACCGTCCAGCCGTGGAAGATCGGACGGTCCAGGGTGGCGAGATAGACCCCGGCCGTCAGCAGCGACGCCGGCAGCGCGGTGATCCCGATCCACTTGCCGGTCAGCACGATCCGGGCCATCAGGATGCCGACCACGAACTCGAGCGAACGGGTGAGCGGGAAGTAGAAGCCGAACCAGTGCTGCGGGAACGAGATCTCCGGCGCGGTGAACGACGGCGGTGTGGTCGGCAGCCACTGGTGGGCCACGAGGGGCACCAGCGCCGACAGGGCGACGACGCCGATCGCCCAGCCCCACAGGTGTCCCGGCTTGATCTTCTTCACCAGCACGTACAGCACCGGGAAGATCAGGTAGGCGAAGACGTCGATGTTGGCCGACCACATCGGACCGTTGAGGTTGCTGAACAGCGTGTCCTGGTCGGGGAACCACGCGGTGACCAAGAACAGCCCGGCCAGGGCCTTGAGGGTCTTGATCGGCACCTCGGTGGGCAGCCAGAGCAGCAGGATGACCAGGTAGAAGACGACGTGGTTGGGCACCAGCTTGAAGAACCGGCGGCGCCAGAACCGGGCCGCCGTGTCGGACTCGCTCGCGGTCCAGGTGACCACGAATCCGGTGAGCACGAAGAAGAAGCCGACCCCGAAGACACCGAGGTTGGCCGCGTAGTGGATGTAGGTCATGAAGGCGGCCGGGTCGGCGAACAGGCCCAGCGCGATGATGTGCGTGGCGAACACGCCCATCCCGGCGAGCACCCGCATGCCGGTGAGCGAGGGCAGCCGGTTGCCCGGTGTCTCGGTCCCGATCGGTGCAGTGGTCATGATTCCTTGCCTCTCGGATCGGCCCGCCCGCATCGGGCGGGAGACAGAAAGGGCCGCCCCGGGCGACGTATCGGCGACGGGCCCGGGGCGGCCGGAGGGGTGGAGCGAGGTCAGCGACCGGCGATGGCCGCCGGCAGGCGCATCGGCGGCAGCGAGTGCCGCAGCACGCGCAGCGCCAGCGCCGGGGCCATCAGCGCGGGCAGCGGGTCGACCAGGCCGGCGACCCGCATGAAGGCCTCGGTCACCTTCGGGTCCCGGGTGGCGGCGAACTGGAGCCGGGCCATGTAGGCCTGCATCGCCTTCCACGCCGCGGTGCGCTTGCCCTCGACACCCGGGAAGCTCAGGTTGATGCCCTCGGTCATCTCCCAGGCCGGGTCGACGATCTTTCCGGCGATCCGGGTGAACGCCAGCGCGTCGGGCGCCTCGCCCTTGCGCAGCTCGTCGCGCAGGGCCAGGGCCTGCAGCGCGGCCAGGCTCTGGGCCTGCGCGAAGACGGGGTTGGGCGTGCAGACCGCGTCACCCATCACGAGCAGCCCCTCGGGCATCCGCTCCATCCGGTCGTAGCGGCGGCGCAGCGTGGTCGGGAAGCGGAACAGCACCGGGTCGTTGATCGGCTCGGCCTCCACCACCGCCTCGTGGATCTCGGGGGCGGCCAGCGTCTTGAGGAACGCGTTGTAGCCCTCCGGGTCGGTCGGCGGGTGGTCGCCGAGGAGCCCGTACGCGGTCAGTTCGACCAGGCCGGCGTCGGTCTTGGTGAAGATGGCGCCGCGGGGGAGCCCCGGGTTGGCGACGGTGACGATCGAGTGGTCGTTGCCGAACGGGTCGGTGCGCAGCCGGTAGTGCCGGGTGACGTAACCGAGCCCGATCTTCGAGCCCTCCTCGGCGACCCGGGGGTAGCCGTTGTCCTCCAGCCAGACCGGTGTGCGGGAACCGCGGCCGGTCGCGTCGATCACCAGGTCCGCGTCGAGGATCTCCTCCACGCCCTTGCCGTCGTTGCGCTGTACCTTGACACCGGTGACCCGGCTGCGGTCGGCGCTGAAGACCAGCCCGGTCAGGTCGTACCGCTGCTTGAAGACGACGTTGCCGAGCGCTTCGACGCGGCGGCGGATGTGCGCCTCGAGGATGGGCCGGCGGGCGCCGATGTTGGTCATCCCGGCCCGGGTCTGCTTGAGCCGCTTGCCGTTCATGTACCAGCGCACGGTGCCGGTCATGTCGGTCTGCGGGCAGCCGTCCCGGATCATCTCGGCGATGATCTCGGGGAACAACTCCTCCATGACCCGGGCGCCCTTGACCAGCAACCCGTTGATGTGCCGGGCCTGCGGGGCCCCGCGGCGCGGCCCGTCGACACCGACGATCTCGTCGCGGTCCACGATGACCACTTCGTCGTAGTGCTCGGACAGTGGGCTGGCGGCATAGAGCCCGGTGACGCTGCCGCCCAGCACGACGGCGCGGGCTCCGACTTTCTCAGGCATGACGATCGACTCCCTGTTGATGACGGACGATCTCGTGAAGGTTTTCAGTCGCCCGATCGGGCGGGCATCTTCTGAACTGCGCCGCGCAGCTCGTCCAGCCAGTCGCCGGCGACAACCAGCGCGCCGTCCTCCAGCCGGCAGGGCCGGCGCTGGGCGATCCGGGCCCGGCTGATCAGCCCGGCCGCCTCGAGCACGTTCAGGTGCCGCCCCACAGCGGGCAGGCTGATCGAGAAGGACCGGGCGAGCTCGGTCAGCCCGGCGTCGCCGGACCTCAGCCGCAGCAGGATGGCGCGGCGGGTCGGATCGGCCAGCGCGCCGAAGATGCGGTCGAGGGCGTCGTTAGCCACGGTGGCGGTCTCTCCTGTCCGGACCACGCGGTCGCGTCGATCCCAGGCTGCGGGCCCGCCCGCCCGGCGTGCATCTCCAGCTGTGCGAGGGGTGCCGCCGGGCTGCCGCATTCGTGAAGGTGCAGCCGGTCCGGGGGCGATGCCACGGTCTTGGGCGAAGTCAACAAACTTGCTCACATCGAGGACGGAGCACCATGCAACCGTTTGAGATCAACGTCCGGCAGTCGGAGCTCGACGATCTGCGCCGGCGGCTGGCGCAGACCCGGTACGCCCCGGACCTGCCGGGCGTCGGATGGTCGCGCGGCGTACCGCAGGACTATCTGCGGGAACTCGTGACGCACTGGCTGACCAGCTACGACTGGCGCCAGGCGGAGGCCGAACTGAACCGGTACCCGCAGTTCACCACCACCATCGACGGCCAGAACGTCCACTTCCTGCACGTCCGGTCGCCCGAGCCCGGTGCGCTGCCGCTGGTCCTGACGCACGGGTGGCCCGGTTCGGTCGCCGAATATCTCGACGTGATCGGCCCGCTCACCGACCCGGTGGCCTACGGCGGCCGCGCCGAGGACGCGTTCCACCTGGTCATCCCGTCCATTCCGGGGTTCGGCTTCTCGGGGCCGCTGACCGAGCCGGGCTGGCACATCGGCCGTGTCGCGGCGGCGTGGGCCGAGCTGATGCGCCGTCTCGGCTACGACCGGTACGGCGTGCAGGGCGGTGACTTCGGTTCACCGATCTCGCTCGCCGTCGGCCGTCTCGAGCCCAAGCAGGTGGTGGGCGTGCACTGCAACATGCTGACCGTGTTCCCGTCGGGTGACCCGGCCGAGATGGCCGCGCTCGCCGCCGGCGACCAGGAGCGGCTGGCCGGCCTGGCCCGGTTCGACGCCGACGGCTCCGGTTACCGCAAGCTCTACTCGTCACGGCCGCAGACCGTGGCGTACGCGCTGAACGACTCACCGGCCGGGCACCTGGCCTGGATCCTCGAGCGCTTCCGGGAGTGGACCGGCGCCGAGACCCCGGACCAGCTGATCCACCGCGACCGCATCCTCACCACCGTGATGATCTATTGGCTGACCCAGACGGCCGGGTCGTCGGCGCAGATGTACTACGAGATCACCCAGGCCCAGCAGGCGATCACCGGCAACGCCGACGGCGACATGCTCGACGGCTACCGGGAGGATGCGCTCGAGGTGCCGCTCGGCGTCGCGGTGTTCCCGTTCGACTGTTTCAACCCGGTCCGGGCCTTCGCCGACCGGGACTTCTCCACCATCACGCACTGGACCGAGTTCGACCGCGGCGGTCATTTCCCCGCCCTGGACGTCCCCGACCTGTTCATCGACGACGTCCGCGCCTTCTTCCGTACGGTGCGCTCCGCATCCGACCGATGAGTTCCCAGATCGGTGGTCGTCTCAACAGGTGACCCATAGAGAGGGGTTGAGAAACGTGACCACAGAATCCGGGGCGCCCGCCCTGCCGATGGCCGGCCGTCGCGAATGGATCGCGCTCGCCGTGCTCTGCTTTCCCACGCTGCTGACCACCGTGGACGTCAGCGTGCTCATTCTGGCCCTGCCCCGGATCGCCGCTGATCTGGACATGGGCGTCAACGCGCAGCTCTGGTCGGCCGACATCTACGGCTTCATGCTGGCCGGTTTCATCGTCCTGATGGGCACCCTGGGTGACCGCATCGGTCACAAGAAGGTGCTGCTCACCGGCGCCGCCGTGTTCATCGTGGCCTCGGCCGTGGCCGCCTACGCGGGCTCCACCTGGGTGCTGCTGGGCGCCCGGGGCCTGCTCGGCATCGCCGCCGCGACCGTGATGCCGAGCGTGCTCGCCCTGATCAGCCGGATGTTCCCGAACCCGGCGCAGATGGGTGTCGCGATGGGCGTCTGGGGCACCTCGATCATGCTCGGCGTCATCCTCGGCCCGGTGGTCGGCGGCCTGCTGCTCGGCTGGTTCTGGTGGGGCTCGATCTTCCTGATCGGCATCCCGGTCATGCTGCTGCTCCTGGTGCTCGGGCCGAAGCTGCTGCCCGAGACGGCCAACCCCGAGGCGGGCCGGCTCGACGTGGTCAGCGCGCTGATCTCGCTGGCCGCGCTCCTGCCGTTCGTCTACGGCCTCAAGGAGGTCGCCCGCGCGGGCTGGGCGGCCACCCCGGTCGCGCTGATGGTGATCGGCGTCGCCTTCGCGGTCCTGTTCGTGCAGCGTCAGCGGACCCTGGCCGTGCCGATGGTCGACCTGGGCCTGTTCCGGATCCCCGCGGTCGGTTCGACGATCCTGCTCGGCCTGGGCTTCGGCTTCATCATGGGCGGCATCGGCCTGGTCACCACCCTCTACATGCAGCTGGTCGAGGGTATGACTCCGGTCCGGGTGGCCGTCTGGATGCTGATCCCGTCGTTCGCCATGATCATCGGTGGCAACGTCGGCCCGCTCCTGGCCCGCAAGATCAAACCGGGCTGGGTGCTCTCCGGCGGTCTGGTGATCGCCTCGGTCGGCACCCTGATCATGACCCGGGTCAGCCTGGCCGGCGGCCTGACCACCCTGATCATCGGCCTGGTGGTCATGTATCTGGGCGCCAGCCCGGTCGGCACCCTGGCCAACGCCGTCATGATGACCAACACCCCGCCGGAGAAGGCGGGTGCGGCCGGATCGCTCTCGTCGACCGGTGGCGAACTCGGTGTCGCGCTCGGCGTCGCCCTGCTCGGCAGTGCGGCGAGCGCGGTGTACGGCAACTCCATCACGCTCCCCGACGGTCTGCCGCCGGAGGTGGCCGCCCCGGCCGGGGAGAGCATCGCCGCGGCGTCGGCGATCGCCGGCACCCTGCCCGGCCCGGTCGGCGGTCAGCTGCTCGACGCCGCCCAGGACGCGTTCACCTCCGCCCTGCACGGCGTCACCTTCCTCACCACGCTGGTCTTCCTGGTGCTGGCCGCGATGCTCGCGATCGGCCTGCGCCGGGTGCAGCCGCTGACCGGCCCGCCCGGCATGCCGCACGGCGACATGCCGCCGGCGGCCGAGGAACCGGCCACCCCCGCTCCCGTACGGGATCCGGTCTGACCCCAGGCGGCCGTGCGTCCCCGGGCGCACGGCCGCCCACCCCCGAGAGGAATCCCTGTGCCTCGCCGTTCAGTCGTTCGCGTCGGCGCCGTCGTCGCCGGTGCGCTCGCCCTGCTGATCCTCGTTCCGGTCACCCCGCACGTGGTGGCCGCGACCAGGAACCCCCGAGTCCCGGTCTGCGTCGCCGTCGCCGACAGCTCCCGTGGGGAGTTCACCCTCAAGGTCGCCCAGTCGACAGTGGACGACCTGATCAAACGCACCCGGTCCTACCCCGGCCGGTGCGCCTCCTACGGTGGATCGAAGAAGGTCGGTGAGGGCCGGGCCTACGCCTTCACCCAGTCGGACGGCAGCGTCCCCGAGAGCATCGGCGTCGTGATGACCGAGGCGGCCCTGCGCGGGCTGCCGACCCATCCGGTGAACGAGGGCCGCTGGTGCTTCGACGTCGACGGCAACGGAACGAACGACCCGCACACCGAGTGCACCGGCGGGTACGAGTCCGAGCTCCCGCTCAGCGACGAGTTCCTCGCCACCGCCGACACCCCGTTCAAGTACGCCCTGCTCAACTGGAACCCGATGGGGCACATGCCACCCGGTATCTATGACCGCCCCCACTTCGACGTGCATTTCTACATCACCCCGAACGAGGAACGCCTCGAGATCAAGCCGGGTAAGTGCGGCATGCTGGTCGACTGTGACGTGTGGGAGGTCGGCAAGCTGCCCCTGCCGCCCGCCCAGACCCCGAAGGACTACAGCGACTTCGGCGCGGTCGAGCCGGGCATGGGCAACCACCTGATGGACCTGACCGGTCCGGAGGCCAACGGGGCCCCGTTCACCCGGACGTTCATGTACGGCTCGCACTACGGCCGGCTCACCTTCTGGGAGCCGATGGTCACCAAGGACTACTTCGACCGGGTCGTCTCCGGCGCCGAGCCGGGCGGCTGTGCCCCGCTCAAACTCGCCGAGGAGTACGCGGTGCCCGGCTGGTATCCGACCCGCTACTGCATCACGCACCGGGCCAACCGCGACGAGATCGTCACCTCGCTCGAGGGATTCGTGCGGCGCGGCGTGGGCTGATCCGAGTACGGACCCGGTCACGCACCGTCGGTATAGTGACCTTGTCCGGTCCGGCCGATCGTGGAGGATGCTCGCTGATGGCCAAGGTGGATAACGCGGTCAACAAAACCGAGGAGGTCGACGCGTTCATGGCCGACCTCGACCACCCGTTCAAACCCGGTGTCGAGCTGATCCGGGCCCACATCAAGGCCGGCAACAAGGGCATCACCGAGCAGGTCAAGTGGAACGCGCCCTCGTTCTCCTACAAGGGCGTCTATCTCACCACGTTCAACCTGTTCTCGCGGCCCAAGGTGTTCCTGGTCTTCCACCACCCGCACGTGGTCACCATCGACGACGAGCGGCTGGAGGGCAAATACCCCGACCGGCGCCTGCTCTTCTTCGACGATCTGGCCGACGCCAAGAAGAAGAAGCCCTTCGTGCGCAGCGTCGTCACCGAGCTGATCAAGACGATCAACAAGTGATCATCCTGCTCCACTCCTCGAAGACGATGCGCCACCCGGCCAACGCCGGTGCACCGCGAACCACCCCGAACCTGCTCGGCCAGGCCCAGGTGCTGGCCGAGCAGGTTCGCTCGCTGTCGCTCGACGAGATGGTCACGATGATGGCCGTCTCGTCCGAGGTGGCCCGGCGCACCGCCGAGCAGATGGTCGAGTGGAGCGCCGAGGGCGAGCAGTGGCCCGCGGTCGACTGCTTCACGGGCGACATCTACAGCGGCCTGCACGCCGGTGACCTCTCGGCCGCCGACCGTGCCTACGCCGAGAAGACGCTCTATATCCTGTCCGGGCTCTACGGCGTGCTCCGGCCCGGCGACGGCATCCGGCCCTACCGGCTCGAGATGGGTTACAAGCTGCCCCGGCCCGGGTTCGCCAGCCTCTACAAGTTCTGGGGCGACGAGGTCGCGAAGCTCATCCCGGACGGGCCGATCGTCAACCTGGCCGCGCAGGAGTACAGCCGCGTGGTCACCGCGCACATCGACAAGACCCGGGTTGTCACGCCCAAGTTCCTCTCCGTCGACCCGCGCACCGGCGAGGCCAAGTTCATCGTCGTGCACGCCAAGATCGCGCGGGGCATGTTCGCGCGCTGGCTGCTGACCGAGCGCGTGCGTGACGTGTCCCGGCTGCGCGATTTCGCCGAGATCGGCTACGAGTTCGACGAGGCCGGCAGCACCCCGGCCCAGCCGCTGTTCATCGCCAAGGAGTTCGGCGGCAAGGGGTTGAGCATCCGCCTGGAGAAGTGATCGCGAGCGCACATCCGGAGATGCCGGAGACCGGAGTGGTCGGCCACGCTGGCTGAGATCACTTTCCGAGATCCAGGGGGAACCAGATGAGGCAGGTCGGACACCGGGCGGTCGTCCTGGGCGGAAGCATGGCGGGGATCCTCGCCGCCCGGGTGCTCGCCGAGGCGTACGAAGAAGTGATCGTGGTCGAACGGGACCGGGTGCTCGGCGTGGACACACCGCGGCGGGGTGCGCCGCACACCGTGCACGCTCACGGCCTGCACGCTCGAGGGCATCTCAACCTCGAAGAGCTGTTCCCGGGCTTCACCGACGACCTGCGTGCGGCCGGAGTGCCGACCGGCGACCTGGGCGAGATGCGCTGGTTCTTCAACGGCCGCAAGATCAAGCCGGCCCGCACCGGGCTGATCTCCGTCACCGCGCCCCGGCCGGTCCTCGAGAACCAGGTACGCAACCGGGTGGCCGCGATGGAGAACGTCACCTTCCTCGAGGAGCACGACATCCTCGGGCTGATCGCCACCGACGAGCGTGAGCAGATTGTCGGCGTACGGATCCAGTCGCGGGCCGACGGTGCGGAGCCCGAGTCCCTCGACGCCGACCTCGTGGTCGACGCCACCGGCCGCGGCTCGCGCACCCCGGCCTGGCTCGACGAGCTCGGCTACCAGCGCCCCGAGGAGGAGAAGGTCAAGGTCGGCCTGGCCTACACCACCCGGCACTTCCGCACCCGCCCCGAGATGTTCGACGGCGACCAGTCGATCAACCCGGTGGCCTCGCCCGGCCACCCCCGCGGAGCGTTCTTCGGGCAGGTCGGCAAGGACATGTGCATCGTGTCGCTGACCGGCCTGCTCGGCGACTATCCGCCCACCGACCCGGAGGGCTTCCTCGAGTTCGCGCGGTCGTTGCCGGTGCCGGACGTCTACGAGGGCATCAAGGACGCTGAGCCCCTTGACGAACCGGTGTCGTTCCGCTTCCCGGCCAGCGTGCGCCGCCGTTACGAGAAACTCCTGCGGTTCCCCGGACGCTTCCTGGTCATCGGCGACGCGTTCTGCAGCTTCAACCCGGTCTATGGCCAGGGCATGAGCGTGGCGTCGATCGAGGCCATGACGCTGCGCGATCACCTGCGTCGTGGCGAGGCGCCGGACCCGCTCCGGTTCATGACCGACATGGCGAAGGCGGTGGACACCCCGTGGGACATCTCGGCCGGCGGTGACCTCGACTTCCCCGGCGTCGAGGGCGAGCGCACGCTCAAGGTGCTGGTCGGTAACGCGTATATGGCGCGCCTGCAGTACGCGGCGACCCGGGACGAGGCCGTCACCGACGGCTTCATGCGAGTGGCCGGCCTGATGGATCCACCGGAGGCGCTGATGCGGCCGGCCATGATGCTGCGGGTTCTGCGCCATGCGGTGCGGCGCCCCGAGCCCGGGCCGTCGTGGCTGGACACCTCACCGCAGACGGTCGTGTGAAAGGTGGCCGGTCCGTATGCCGCGGACCGGCCACCGCTCGTCTACCAGAGGCGCCAGAAGAAGCTGGCGTTGCGGGCGACCACCACCGGGCTCGCGCCGCGGTTCTGCACGATCCAGCGGTTCTGATAGAAGTTCCAGTACCGGGACTTGTACGCACCGGACGTCTTCTTGTGGATGACGCCGTGCTCGAGGCCCTGCTTGCTGATGAAGACCACCTTGTGGCCGGCCGACATGCCGCCCGCGGCCTTCGGGTTGTTCGAGACGGCCGACTGCCACGAGACGAGGTCGTCGTCACCGGCGCCGAGCAGCGTCCAGTCGGTTCCCTGGGTCGACTGCGGGTTCTTGCTCAGCCACTTCAGGAACGCCGACCCCGGCCGCATGTCGACGCACTGGCCGCCGCAGAGCCGGGCGAAACCCGCCCCGGTGTGCGGCGTGCTGAAGGTGACCACGTCTTCCACATAGAGCCGCGGCGGCCAGCCGCGCAGCTTCTTCTGGACGCCCGTGATCGCGGCCCGGATGATCAGGCCGCCCATCGAGTGGCCCACGGCGTCGACCGAGATGTTGCGCCGCGTGTAGCGGTTGTAGATGTCCCAGGCCAGCGCCTTGCCGATGTCGTCGAGGTTGCCGGCCCGGTTGCCGAAGTTCCCGATCCTCGTGTTGCAGCTGCGGTCCTTCGTGTAATAGGCGACGGTGTGCTGCGGCCCGCGGGCGCCCAGCGCGCGGTAGCGGCCGATCGCCGCGTTCCAGGTGCCGGCGCAGTTGGCCGACGGCGGGTTCTCCCGCATGATCCCGTGCACCCAGTAGATCGGTTCGTTGAGCGAGTCGTTGCGGGGCGGCACGGCGGCCGCCTGGATCGGCGCGGATGCCGCGGCGGCGACCGGAGTCGGCGCGGCTTGGGCCGGCGCGGCCAGGGCCAGGCCGGACGCGACCGCCGCGGCCGTCACCAGCACCGCGAGTGAGTTTCGCATTGATGACCTCCGAAGTGCGTGTCATGGACGCATCGAAGAGTGCGACGGCGGTGTTGGCGGATTGTTGGCGTGTCACCTTCGAGACCGGGTGCACTGATAAGAACTGATAAATCGGGCAGAGGTGTTGCCCGGTATTGCCAGCATCGGCGTGAACAACAGCTCGCCGTTGCCTGCATCGGGGTGACCAACGGCCCGCCGTTGCCCGCATCGGGGTGACCAACGGCCCGCCGTTGCCAGCATCGGCGTGAACAACCGCTCGCCGTTGCCCGCATCGGGGTGACGAGAGACGTGACCAGAGAGCAGAAGAACGAGACCACCGACAGCATCGAGGGGGATGCGCGTTGCGTGAGTTCCGGCTCCTCGGCCCGGTGGAGGTGTGGACGGACGGCCGTCGCCTCGACGCCGGCCCGCCCCAGCAGCGGCTCGTCCTGGCCGCCCTGCTCGCCGACGCCGGCCGGGTGGTGCCGGCCGAGAGCCTGATCGCCCGGCTCTGGGACGACGACCCGCCGGCCGCCGCGCGGCGGGCCGTGCACGTCCACATCGCCCGGGTGCGGCAGCTCCTGCGGCTGACCGGCGACCACACGGCGCTGACCGGCACGTCCGGCGGCTACCGGCTCGACGTCGAGCCGGACGAGGTCGACCTGCACCGCTACCGGCGCCTCGGCGACCGGGCCCGCGACGACCCGGCACCCCGGAAGCTGCTCGACGAGGCGCTGGCCTGCTGGCGCGGCACACCCCTGGCCGGTCTGCCCGGCCGGTGGGCGGCCGAGACCCGCGACGCCTGGTCGCGCCGCCACCTCGACACGGTGATCGCCTGGTCGGCGGTGGCCGAGCCGGGGCCGGCGGCCGACACGCTGAGCGGCCTGGTCGAGGAGCATCCCCTGGTCGAGCCCCTGGCGGCCGCGCTGATCCGGGCCCTGCACCGCGCCGGGCGCACCGCCGAGGCGCTCGACTGCTACGCCCGTACGAGGAAAACGCTCGTCGGCGAACTCGGCATCGAACCCGGCCCGGAACTCACCGAGGCGCACCGGGCCGCGCTCAGCGAGCCGATGCGGGAGCGACCGGCCCAGCTCCCGACCGGCGTGCCCGGTTTCGCCGGTCGCCACGCCGAACTGGCCGCCCTCGACACCGCCGTCGGCCAGCCGCTGATCGTCATCTCGGGCACGGCCGGCGTCGGCAAGACGGCGCTCGCGGTGCACTGGGCCTCGACCGTGGCCGGACGGTTCCCCGACGGCATTCTGCACGTCAACCTGCGCGGATACGCCCCGCGCGGCTTGGTGACCACGGCCGCCGAGGCGGTGCGCGGCTTCCTGGAGGCGTTCGACGTGCCGCCCCCGGCCGTCCCGGTGACCCTGGCCGCGCAGGTCAGCATGTACCGGCGGCTCGTGGCCGGGCGGCGGATGCTGGTGCTGCTCGACAACGCGCGCGACGCCGAGCACGTGCGGCCGCTGCTGCCCGGCTCGCCCGGCTGCCTGGCCGTGGTGACCAGCCGCCACCTGCTGCCGGCGCTGGTGGTGACCGACGGCGCCTACCCGCTGAACCTCGACCTGCCCAGCGTCGCCGAGTCGCGGCGGTTGCTGGCGGCCCGGCTCGGCGCCGACCGGGTGGCCGCGGAACCGGGGGCGGTCGACGAGATCATCGACCGTTGCGCCCGGCTGCCGCTGGCCATGACCCTGGTCGCGACGCGGGCCGCGGTGCATCGGCGGTTCGCTCTGGCCGCGCTGGTCGGGGAGCTGCGCGAGGCCGGGGACCGGCTGGACGCGCTGTCGAGCGTGGACCGCAGCATCGACGTCCGCACGGTGCTGTCCTGGTCGTACGAGGGGCTCAGCGACGCCGCGGCCGAGCTGTTCCGCCTGCTCGGACTGCACTGCGGCCCGGACGTCACCGCCCCCGCCGCGGCCGCCCTGCTCGGCGTTCCGGTGCGGCGGGCCGGCGAGCTGCTGGCCGAGCTGGCCGACGCGCATCTGATCGTCGAGCACGTGGAGGCGCGCTTCACGATGCACGACCTGCTGAAGGCGTACGCGGGGGAACTGGTTCTCAGCGACGACGGCGAAGAGCCTCTGCGCCGGGTGCTCGACTTCTATCTGCACAGCGCGGACGCGGCGGACGGTCTGCTCTATCCGCACCGCGACGAGATCACCCTGGACCCGGCGGCGGACGGGGTCACCGCGCAGGCGTTCCGCACCGACACACAGGCCGCCGCCTGGCTGTCCGCGGAACGGCCGGTGCTGCTGGCCGCGGTCGAGCAGGCGTACACCTCCGGACATCTGGCGCACGCCCTGCGGCTCGCGCTGACGCTGGTCACCTTTCTCGACCGGCGCGGCTGGTGGGACGAGCTGATCGCCGTGCTGCACGTGGCGCTGCACGCCGCGCGCCGGCTCGGTGACGCCTCCGGCCAGGGGCAGACGCTGCGCATCCTGGGGCTGGCCCACGCCCGGCTCGGACGCTATGACGAGGCGGCCGGGCTGGCCCGCGACGCGCTCGGCGTGTTCGAGGCCCACGGCGACCGCGGCGGTCAGGCCCGCGCCCACCGCGACCTGGCCAACCTGTGCTGGCGCGAGGGGCGGCGTCCGGACGCGTTGCGGCACGTGCGCCGGGTGCTGCAACTCTCCGAGACGGCGGGGCTGCGGGCCGGATCGGCGTTCGCGCTGTACTCCGTGGCCTGCGTCTATTTCCTCACCGGCGACCAGCCACGGGCGGTGGCGATGTGCCGCGCGTCGGTCGCGGCCTACCGCGAGCTCGGCGACCGGGTCGGTGAGGCGGTCGCGTGGGAGGGGCGCGGGCTGGCGCACGCCGAGATGGG
Source organism: Paractinoplanes ovalisporus (assembly GCF_016834655.1). Taxonomy (GTDB): domain Bacteria; phylum Actinomycetota; class Actinomycetes; order Mycobacteriales; family Micromonosporaceae; genus Actinoplanes; species Actinoplanes ovalisporus. The sequence goes on along the minus strand of NZ_JAENHP010000013.1, from coordinate 90,817 downwards.
GCACACGCGGTCGGCGCTGATCTGTTTCCGGCGGGCGTTGCGGTTGCGCGAGGCGAACGGCGACCGCTACCTGGTGGCCGACAGCCTGCTGCTGATCGGCGACACCCAGTCGGCCGCGGGCCGGGACGATCAGGCCCGGGAGGCGTGGCGGGCCGCGCACGACATCCTGAGCGAGCTCGGCCATCCCGACGCCGAGCGGGTCAAGGCCAAGCTCAGGTGACGGCCAGGGCGAAGCCGGCGGTCGGGATCGCGAAGAAGATCGAGAGAACGGCCAGGCGCGGGATGCTCGGGCGCCGGGTCAGGATCGCGTACGCGGCCAGGAGAACCGGCACGGTGAACAGCTGAGGCACGAGCGTGTCGCGGGGCACGACCGTGTCGGTGGCGGCACACAGGACCGAGGTGACGAGGCCGGCGGTCCAGAGCAGAAGACCGATTGCGTACGCCGTACGGGCTCCGAAGCGTACGGCGAAAGTGGTGTCTCCGCTCGTCGTGTCGGAGGGCAGGTCGGTGACCGTGGTCGGCACATAGAGTGCCGCCGCGAAGAGCAGACCGATCAGCCCGAACGGCCACGGGAACGCCCACGGGTCGTGCGTGATCGACCAGCCCGCGGCGGGCGAGACCACCCCGACGACCAGCGCGTTGACCGCGACGTCCCAGCCCGGCCGGGTCTTGAGGCGCAGCGGGGGAGCGCTGTAGGCCCAGCCGAGCAGCAGCACACCGGCCACCCCGAGCACGAACAGCGGCCTCACGAACAGCGCGGCGACCAGCGCGGCCCCGGCGATCCAGCGGTACCAGGAAGCCAGGGCCGCGTGGTCGACCGCGCCGGTGACCAGGGGCGACGAGGCCTTACGGGGGTTGATCCGGTCGCTGGCGAGGTCGTGCCGGTCGTTCTGCGCCAGCACGGCGCCCCAGACGAGCGGGCCCAGAACGAGCAGCGCCAGCAGGGTCCGCGGCACGTCGACCGGGGTGAGTTGCCGGTCGGCGAGGACCATGCCCAGATAGGCCGGCACCCACGAGACCGGCCAGAACCAGGGTCGCGACACGGCGACCACCAGAGTGGCTGCTGTCATGCCGGGATCGTGCCCTGCCCGTGCTGACAGGGCCCTGAGAAACTACCCACCGCGACGGAGAAGACTGGGTAACGTGCGCATCGTGTTGATCCGGCAGTTCACCGAGTCCGACTGGCCGCAGGTGTGGGAGATCGTCCGGTCGGTGGTGCGCGCCGCCGACACGTTCACCTACGACCCCGCGATGACCGAGCAGCAGGCCCGGGCGATCTGGCTCGAGTCCCCGCCCGGCGAGACGGTGGTCGCGGTCGACGGCGACGAGGTGCTCGGCACGGCGAAGGTCGGCACCAACAAGCCCGGCCCCGGCTCCCACGTGGCCACCGCGAGCTTCATGGTCGCTCCCGTGAGCCGAGGTCAGGGCGTCGGCACGGCCCTGTGCCGGTTCGCTCTGGAGTGGGCCCGGCAGCACGGCTACGCCGGCATGCAGTTCAACGCGGTCGCCGAGTCGAACAAGTCGGCCGTGGCCATCTACGAACGCCTGGGGTTCACCGTCGTCGGCACCGTGCCCGGCGCCTTCGCCCACCCCGTCCAGGGTCGGGTCGGCCTGCACATCATGTACGCCGACCTGACCGCCTGAGGTGCCCTGGGCCCACGGCGAGACCGTGCTTTACCGGTACGGCCGGGAGGGCCGAACCCGCTTCGCCCGGGTGGGCCGGGTGCTGACCGACGACGACGCCGGGCTGGCCCTGTGGATCGCGCCCGGTTCTCCGCAGATCGAGTCGGTGCTGGCCGACGGCCGCGGTCTGCGTGAGTTGCCGCTGGCGGAACGTTTCGACGCGCCCCGGGTCCGCCGCGAGACCACCTGGCGCGGTTCCGGCATCGTGCAGTTCGCCCCGGCCGCCGGCGAGTGGTCGGTGTGGTGGTTCTTCGCGGAGGACGGCGGGTTCGAGGGCTGGTACGTCAACCTGGAAGCGCCCCAGGTCCGGTGGGAGCGTGGAATCGACAGCAGCGACCGCGCCCTCGACGTGTGGATCAGTCCCGACCGGGTGGCCCACTGGAAGGACGAGGACGAGTTCGCCTTCCTGACCGGCCGGCCCGGCCGCTGGACACCGTCGCAGGCCGACGCCATCCGAGCCACCGGCCGCGAGCTGATCGACGTGGCGGCGGCCGGGGCGTTCCCGTTCGACGGCACCTGGACCCACTATCGCCCCGACCCGGCCTGGGGTCCGGTCGCGCTGCCCTCGGACTGGGACCGCCCCCACCTGGCCGGCGCCTGACCTCCGACCGATCGCCGCGCGGCGGGCCGTTCTCGATCGCGTCGCAGCTCGTCGCGTCGCAGCTTGTGTCGCGGCGTGTCTCGGCTTGCGCCGCGTGTCAGTTCAGCGCGGCGGCGAAGGCGGAGCGGGTCGGGCTGTCGCGGGCCTTGTCGAGCACGGCGAAGACCACTTCGTCGAACCACGGGGACGCACGCAGGGCCGTGGCGAAGGCGCCCGCCACGACCGCCGGATCGTTGCCGAAGACGCCGCACCCCCAGGCTCCCAGCACCAGACGGCGGTGGCCGTGGGCGGCGGCCACTCGCAGCACCCGGGTCGCGCGGCGTTCGAGCACGGTCGGAACCGTGGGCAGCAGGCCGGGCTGGTTGCGGGCGATGGCGGAGCGGTTCGGCGCGGCGGCGGTCAGGAACGTGACCGGATAAGGGTCCGCGAGCAGGGCGCCCTTGTCGTCGCGGAAGACCGGCACGTCGGGGGAGTAGATGACGCGGTCGGTGTAGGTCAGCTCGGCGTGGGCGCGGTGATGCGCGTAGAAGTCGCCCGCCGCCCGCAGGCACGGGTAGAGCGCCGAGGCGCGGGCCAGGCTCTCCTCCTGGGCCTGGGCGCCGTTGAGGAAGCCGCCGCCGGGGTTGCGGGCCGACGCGAAGACCAGACAGGCGACGTCGCCGCCCAGCCGTCGCGCGGCCTCCAGCGTCGTCTCGCCGGTCACGGTCACCGCGGCGGTGGACGACGCCGGGGGTTCGTCGAGAGCGTCGTCCGGCAGATAGAGACGCGTGCCCTCAACCGCCCGCCCGACCTGCTGGGCGATGTCCGCGCCCGGGTAGCCACCACGCTCGGCGATGGCCACCGTCTCCCGGGCGATGGCCCGCAACCGACTGCTCACGGCGGCCATCATCCCGGCCCGCCACCCGACCTCGCGACCGATTTCCATCAGCACGATCCCCGACAGGGACCGCACCCCTGCCTGGCCGACGCCCACGATCCAGCGCCCTCATCCGGGCACGTCCTCCCGTTCAGCGCTTCCGATCAACGCTTCAGATCAACGCTTCCGTGCGGCGTTGCCGTGAGGCGCGCTTCCGCGCAGTGGTCTCGGGATCAGGGCTCCCGGCTCAACGCCGCGGCAAAGGCGGAACGGGTCGGGGCGGCAGGGTGGTGGTCGAGGACGGCGAAGACCACCTCGTCGAACCAGGGGCGGTCGCGCAGCGTGCGGCCGAAGATCTCGGCAACCGTCGCCGGATCGTTGCCGAAGACGCCGCACCCCCAGGCTCCCAGCACCAGACGGCGGTGGCCGTGGGCGGCCGCGACCTCCAGGATGCGGGCCGCCCGCCGCTCCAGCACCACCGGAACGCCGGCGCGCCGGGACTGCTCGAGCACCGCCGTGTTCGGGGCGGCGCAGGTCAGGAACGAGACCTCGTACGGCTCGTCGAGCAGTTCACCCCGGTCGTCGCGGAACACCGGCACCGCCGGCGAGTAGATGACGCGGTCGGAGTAGACGGGGTCGCCTTGGGCCTGGTGGTAGGCGTAGAAGTCGTCCACCGCGCGCAGGCAGGGGTAGAGCGCCGAGCTGCGGGCCAGGAACTCCTCCTGCGCCTCGGCGCCGTTCAGAAAGCCACCGCCCGGCTTCCGTGCCGACGCGAAGTTGAGGCAGGCCACCTCACCCGCGAGCCGCCGCGCGGCGGCCAGGGTCGTCTCTCCGGTCACCTCGATGTGGGCAACCACCGGCGGGAGATCCGGCTCAGGCAGCTGCTCGTCGGGGAGGTGGAGCCGCGTGCCCGCGACCGCCTTCTCGACCTGACGCCCGATGTCCGCACCGGGATAGCCACCCCGCTCGACGATGCCCACGGTCTCCTCGGCGATCGCGCGGAGCCGACTGTCCCGTTTCACCTTCCCATCATCGCGGCCGTGGCAGCCGCGCCGCGACCCCGGACGAGATCTCCCACCGCGCCGCGACTCGAGGACGAGGCCGTCGGCAGTCACCCCGCTGCGAATCCGGACCTGCTCGCCCGCTGTGCCGCGAGCGATGGTGAGAAAGCGTTCCGGTACGCGCGGGGCGAACGCCCGGTCACCCGTTTGAAGGCGTTGCTCAGCGCGCTCTCCGAGGCATAGCCGACCTCCCGGGCGATCGCCGCCACGGTGTCGTCACCCCGGCGCAGACGGGCCGCCGCCAGCTCGATCCGCCAGCGGGTCAGATAGTCGAGGGTGCCCTGGCCGACGACCCGGCGGAACCGGGCGGCCAGCGTCGAGCGGGACACCGCGGCCACCGTCGCCAGCTCGGCCACCGTCCAGGCGTACGCGGGTCTCGCGTGCATCGCCCGCAGCACCGGCGCGACCACCGGGTCGGAGAGGCCGGCCAGCCACCCCGCCGGCGGCGCGCTCGAGGCCAGGTGCGCCCGCAGCACGTGGATCAGCATGATCAGGGCCAGATGCTCGGTGACCAGGGTCGACGCCAGGGGCCGGTCACGCTGCTCGGCCTCGATCTGGCCGAGCGCCCACCGCACCGCGCCCGCCGTCTCGCCCGGCACGTGCACCACCGGCGGCAGCGCGTCGAGCAGCAGCTCCTGGGCGCGTTCGCCGAAGTCGAACCGCCCGCCGATCAGATGGACGTCGTCGCCCGAGCCGGCCCGCCCGAGCCCGTCGGCGAAGATCACCCCGGCCGGGATCGTGGGGAGGGTCAGGTCGCTGGCCAGCGTGAACGCCACCGGCCGGGTCAGCAGGAAACAGTCGCCGGGCGCGAGCGGATAGACCTTGTCCTCGACCAGCAGAAGACAGTTCCCCTTCCGTACGGCGTTGAACTTGACCGCCGCCGCCGGCGCGAACGAGACCGCCCAGTCGCCACCCGCCACGAGTCCCGCGGAGAGGCTGCTGCTCGTGCCGACGAGCGTCAGGACATCCTCGAGGGGATCGTTGTGGACGTTCACGCAACTATCCTGGACCTTCAAGCATTCATCGTCCAGCATTCCCGGCGCACGATGAAGCCATGACCTTTCCGTTCACCGCCCGTTCCACCGCCGCCGACGTGCTCGCCGGAGTCGACCTCACCGGCCGGCGCATCCTGATCACCGGCGGCACCTCCGGTCTCGGCCGGGCCGCCGCCGAGGCGTTGCGCGACGCCGGGGCCGAGGTCGTCACCCCCTCCCGGGCCGAGCTCGATCTGGCCGACCTCGCGCAGGTGAAGGCGTACGGGGAGAAGGATCTTGACGTGATCATCGCCAACGCGGGCGTCATGGCCGTCCCCGAGCGCCGCCTCACCCCGATCGGCTGGGAGTTGCAGCTGGCTACGAACTTCCTCGGCCACTTCGCGTTGATCACCGGCCGGCGCGACCGGCTGCGCGCCGGCGCCCGCATCGTCGTCGTCAGCTCCGGCGCCCAGCTGCGGGCCGGCGTCGACTTCGACGACCCGCATTTCGAGCGGCGCCCGTACGACCCGTGGACCGCCTACAGCCAGTCCAAGGCGGCCGAGGTGCTGCTCGCCGTCGCGATCGCCCGCCGCCGGCCCGAGGTCACCGCGAACGCCGTCAACCCCGGCCGCGTCCACACCAACCTGCAACGCCACATCGACGCCGCGACCATGCGGGCGCTCGGCGCGATGGACGACAACGGCGATCTGATCCACCCCGAGGGATACAAGACCCCCGAGCAGGGCGCCGCCGGTGAGGTCATGCTGGCCGCGTCGCCGCTGCTCACGGGCGTCACCGGCCGCTACTTCGACGAGGACAACCAGGCGGCCGAGGTGGTCGCCGGCGGCCCCGAACCGATGACCGGCGTCGCCGAGTGGTCGGTCGACCCGGCCGCCGCCGACCGGCTGTGGGAGCTGGCCGAGCGGGCCGTCAGGACGTCGTGAGCGGCTTGCTGACCGGTCCCTCGTTGCCGGAACGGTCCAGGCCGCTGAGGCAGTACGTCACCGGGCCCGCCGGCGGCGCCGGGTCGACCACCTCGGCTCCGGCCCGTCCGGTGGCGACCAGCGCCGCCGAGGCGCCCGCGACCCGGTAGAGGGCCCAGCTCGTCGCGCCCGCGGCCTCGGCCTGGAACCGGACGCCCTTGTCGAAGCGGGTCGCCGAGACCAGGCGGGCTGCCTGCGGCGGGGCGGCGGGCAGGCGGGCCATGCGGGGCAGCAGCGCGGGGGAGGCGTAGTGCTTGTCGCGGTAACGGGTGACCGCCCCGAGCCGGTCGGCCCGGATCTGCTTGGCGCTGAAGTGCACCTGCCCCTGCACGCCGGCCTGGTCGTTGAGCACCATCTGCCGGTCGAGCTGGGCCGGGTCGCTCCACGCGCCCTCCTCGCCGATGCGGTAGTCGGCCATGCCGATGTAGAGCTGCACGTTCGTGCCCTTGGTGAGCGCGGTCCACCAGGGCAGCAGCTTCGCGTAGTCGGCCTTGGCGAAGCCGATCGTCCAGTACAGCTGGGGCACGATGTAGTCGAGCCAGCCCTGCTGCACCCACTTGCGGGTGTCGGCGTAGATGGCGTCGTACGACTCCAGGCCCCGGCTCTGCGAACCGTCGGGGTCGTTGGCGTAGTTGCGCCAGATGCCGAACGGGCTGATCCCGAACTTCACCCACGGCTTCATCGCCTTGATCCGCTCGTCCATCTCGCGGACCAGCGTGTCGACGTTGTCGCGCCGCCACTGGGCCCGGGCCTTGCCGGCGCCGTATTTCGCGTAGCTGGCGTTGTCGGGGAAGTCTTCGCCGGCTTTCGGGTACGGGTAGAAGAAGTCGTCGAAGTGCACGCCGTCGACGTCGTACTTCTGCACCGCCTCGAGCATCGAGTCCTCGACGAACTTGCGGGCCTCGGGGATGCCCGGGTCGAAGTAGAGCCGCGCGGTGTCGCCCTTGGGATAGGAGATCGCCCAGTCGCGGTGCGCGAGCAGCGGGTGGTTGGGCGCGAGCTTGGCGAAGTCGGCGCCGGGGCCGACCGGGCCGGGCTGGGTCCCGCGGTAGGGGTTGAACCACGCGTGGAACTCGAGGTTGCGGGCGTGGGCCTCCTTGACCATGTAGTCCATCGGGTCCCAGCCCGGCGACTTGCCGTCGCGCTTGCCGGTCAGCCATTCCGACCAGGGCGCGTACGCCGAGGGCCAGAACGCGTCTCCGCTGGGCCGGACGTGTACGAAGATCGCGTTGTGGCGCTGGGCCACGGCCAGGTCGAGCCAGCGCTGGTACTCCGCCTTCACCTGGGCCTGGGTCAGGCCCCGCTTGCTCGGGAAGTCGATGTTGGTCACCGTGGTGAGCCACATGCCGCGCAGCTCACGAGCCGCCTTCACCGGCACCGTGCCGCACTTGCCCGGCGTTCCGGTCGGGGGCACCGACGTGGACGGCCAGGGCGCGCCGGCGGCCGGGGTGGGAGTGTAGGTGGCCGCTCGCAGCAGCCCGATGCCGAGAACCGACGTCGCGAACAGCACCGCGGCGAGGGTGAGAGTCAGCTTCACGGGTGGGCGGGGGAGGCGGAGCATGGGGACCAGTGTGCCCTGTCCGGGCGCTTGCGCGCCCGGACGTCAGAGAACAGTGCGGTAGACCGCGAGCGTCTCCTCCGCGATCCGGGCCCAGCTGAACTTGTCGACCGCGCGCCGGCGCCCGGCCAGCCCCATCGTGCGGGCCCGCTCGGGGTCGCGGACGAGCTCGGTCATCGTGGCCGCCAGGTCGGCGACGAACTTGTCGGGGTCGACCGGGGTGCCGGTGCCGTCCTGCACCTGCTCGATCGGCACGAGCAGGCCGGTCTCGCCGTCGGCCACCACCTCGGGGATGCCGCCGGTCGCGGTCGCCACCACGGCGGTCTCGCAGGCCATGGCTTCGAGGTTCACGATGCCCATAGGTTCATAGATCGAGGGACAGACGAACACAGTCGCGTGGGTGAGAACCTGGATGACCTCGTGCTTGGGGAGCATCTCCTGCACCCAGATCACGCCGTGCTCGTCGCGGGCGGCGCGCAGCTCGTCGGCCAGCGCCTCGACCTCGGCCGCGATCTCCTTGGTGTCGGGCGCCCCGGCCAGCAGCACGATCTGGGTCTCGGGCGGCAGCGACCGGCACGCCTTGAGCAGGTAGGGCAGGCCCTTCTGGCGGGTGATCCGGCCGACGAAGACGACGCTCGGGCGGCCCAGGTCGATGCCCAGCCGCTCGATCACGTCGGTGCCCCGGTCGGGGGTGTAGAGCGAGGTGTCGATGCCGTTGTAGACGACCTGGATCTTGTCGGGGTCGACCGAGGGGTACGCCGTGAGCACGTCGCGCTTCATGCCGGCCGAGACGGCGATGACCGCGTCGGCGTTCTCGATGGCCACCCGCTCGCAGAACGACGACAGCGCGTAACCGCCGCCCAGCTGCTCGGCCTTCCACGGCCGCAGCGGCTCGAGACTGTGCGTGGTGACGACGTGCGGGACGCCGTACAGCAGCTTGGCGGTGTGCCCGGCGAAGTTCGCGTACCAGGTGTGACTGTGCACGACGTCGGTGCCCTCGGCGCCCGCGGCGATCTCGAGGTCGACGCCCATGGTGCGCAGCGCGGCGTTCGCCCCGGCCAGTTCGGCCGGTTCCGGATAGGCCGTTACGCCCGGCTCGTCGCGGGGTGCACCGAAACAGTGCACCCGTACGTCGGCGAGATTGCGCAGATCGCGCGTCAGGTATTCCAGGTGGACGCCGGCGCCGCCGTACACCTCCGGCGGATATTCGCGGGTGATGAGGTCAACGCGCAATTGTTCGGCCACGCCCGCAGCCTAATCCTTGATCGGGAGTCTCGCGCTCGGGGATCAAGATCAGTTACCCTGTGCGTCGCCGGGAAGACCACGGCGAGTTCCCTTCTTCGGCTGGCGCTCCGGCTGGCGGAAAGTTAGCGTCCTTCCATGGCTGTCAAGGTGCTTGCGATCGTTCTGGCCGGTGGAGAAGGTAAGCGCCTGATGCCCCTGACGGCGGACAGGGCCAAGCCCGGTGTCCCGTTCGGCGGCATCTATCGCATGATCGACTTCGTGCTGTCGAATCTTGCCAACGGCGGTTATCTCAAGATGGTCGTCCTGACCCAGTACAAATCCCATTCGCTCGACCGGCACATCTCCAAGACGTGGCGCATGTCGACCCTGCTCGGCAATTACGTCACGCCCGTGCCGGCCCAGCAGCGGCTCGGCCCCCGATGGTTCGCCGGCTCGGCCGACGCCATCTACCAGAGCCTCAACCTGATCAACGACGAGTCCCCCGACTACGTGATCGTGTTCGGCGCCGACCACATCTACCGCATGGACCCGAAGCAGATGGTCAACGACCACATCGCCTCGGGCGCCGCGGTCACGGTGGCCGGCATCCGGCAGCCCAAGTCGATGTCCGACCAGTTCGGCGTCATCGACGTGGCCGAGGACGGCAAGCGGATCAAGGCCTTCCGCGAGAAGCCGCGCGAGGTCGACGGCCTGCCCGACGCGCCCGACGAGATCTACGCGTCGATGGGCAACTACGTCTTCACCACCCGGGCGCTCTGCGAGGCCGTCACCAAGGACGCGCAGGACCCCGACAGCAAGCACGACATGGGCGGCAACATCATCCCCATGCTCGTCGAGCGCGGTGAGGCGAACGTCTACGACTTCCGCGACAACGAGGTGCTGGGCAGCAACGAGCGCGACCGCGGATACTGGCGTGACGTGGGAACGCTCGACTCGTTCTACGAGGCCCACATGGACCTCATCGCCACCGAGCCGATCTTCAACCTGTACAACCACGACTGGCCGATCTTCACCAATTACGGCTCGTGGCCGCCGGCGAAGTTCGTGCACGGCTACGACGACCGCCAGGGCCGCGCGATCGAGTCGATGATCTCGCCCGGTGTCGTGGTCTCCGGCTCGCTGGTCGAACGCTCAGTGATCTCCCCGAACGTCCGGGTCAACTCGTGGGCCCACGTCGAGGGCGCGGTGCTGATGGAGGGCGTGTCGGTCGGCCGGCGCGCGGTCGTCCGCAACGCGATCATCGACAAGAACGTGGTCATCCCGGAGGGCGCGCAGATCGGCGTCGACCTCGACCGCGACCGGAAGCTCTACACGGTCTCGGACAACGGGGTGGTCGTCATCGGCAAGGGCCAGAGGGTGGAGCTCTAGGCGCTTCTAGCGCCGGTCCCGCAGCGTCTGCGACGGGGAGACGCCGTAACGGTCGCGGTAGGCCCCGGCGAACCGTCCGAGGTGGGTGAAACCCCAGCGGTACGCCACCTCGGACACGTTCACCTGCCACGGGTCCGACCGCGACAACTCGGCGTGCACCCCGTCGAGGCGTAATCGGCGCAGATAGGTCAGCGGCGACATGCCGACGTGCTGCCGGAACGACTCCTGCAGCACGCGGACGCCCACCCCGGCGACGGCCGCGAGGTCGGCCGCGGTGAACGGGCGCCACGGCTCGGCGTGCATGGCGTCGAGCGTGCGTTTCACCGTACGGGGGCGGTTCGGTCCCTGCATTCCGGCCGGCTCCTCGCCGTACGGGTGCTCGACCGTCAGGGCCAGCCCGCTGACCACCATGTCGCGCCAGCGGCCGGCCATACGCGGCTGAGCGGAGAGGCCGTCGCCCCGCCGCAGCTCGCCGAAGAGCAGGCGGACCAGGGCGACCCACGTACGACCGGGGGCGTCGACCAGATTGAAGCTGCCGCCCAGCAGCAGCGGCGTGACGACCTGCTGATCGAGGGCGGCGTCGAGCTCACGTTCGAGGGCGCTCCGCTCGACCTTCACGCTGAGCAGGCGGCAGCTGCCCGGCCACTCGAGGTCGATGTCGCCGATCGGGCGAAAGACCGCGGCCCGCGTCGGGTCGGCCAGCACGGTGGTGCCGCGGTGCCGTGAACGCAACATCCCGCTCAGCGGCGCCAGCACGTGGTACGACGTCTCGAGGTCGGCGATCGCGACGTGGATGTCGCTGCCGTAGCTGATCTCGCCGACCGTGATCGGGCCCAGCTCGACGACGTCACCCCGGAAGGCGAACCCGGACCGGTCACCGACCGGGTTCACCCGCAGGGGACCGTAGAACATGCGACGGCAGAACGCCCTGGCCTCGTCCACATCGGTCGTGGCGAGCGAGAATCGGGCGGACGCGTCCGGTCGGGTCTGCTGGCCGCCAACCATGGCGTCCAGCCTAGCGCCTGTTCCGCAGCTGAGGCGGGGCTGCGTCGAGGCCCAGATTCCCCTTGGCGGCGTCCCGTGGATGCCCGGCTCCCGGTGTTGGAACCGGGCATCCACGGGCCACCACCAGGCGAAATCTGGACCGCGCCTCGCTCCCACCTCAGCTGCGGAACAGGCGCTGAACCCGAACGGGCGCAGGCACCTTTCAGGCGACGGCGGCAGCCACCGGCCAGGTGAAATCGGCGACGCCGCCGCTGGGCACGTCGACCTCGCCGAGCGGCGTGACCGGGTTGTCCCAGACGGTGTAACGGCCCTCGGGCAGGCTGTCGAGCACGACGCTGTAGCAGACGCCGCCCCACACGTAGCGGGCGCGGACGGCCGCGTGCGTACGCCGGGCCGGGTCGTCGACCGGGCTGACCTCGATCTCGCGGCCGTGCATCCGGCCCGGGGTGTTGATGATCAGCGCGCCGATGCCGTTGCCGATGTTGAGCATCACCGTGCCCTGACCGCTCGGGGTCATGCTGTGCCAGGACGGGCTCTCGTGCTCGTGCTTGTGGGTGTGGGTTTGCTCGTGCGTGGGGGTCGTCATGAGGGGTTACCGAATCCGTCGAAGGGGGTGCCGAGGTAGGGGAACTTCTTGAGCAGGCCGGCGCTGGCGTCCTTGATGCTGAGGCCCTGCTCGACCAGCGCGGCCGCGGCGTCCGGCTCGAAGTCCTTCTCGACCAGCGGCAGCGTCACGCCGGCGATGGCCCGGATCGAGATCGAGACGACGTCGTCGGCGATCCGGCGGCCGTTCGGGAAGCCGGCCAGGTCACCGCCGACCACACCGAACTTGTTCGGCTCCTTCGACGGCGGGATCGCGGTGTTGAGCCGCAGCATGTCGGCCTGCACCTCGCCGGTGTTGTTCTGGAAGTTCTCGATGATGCCGTCCGGGATGCCGGTCAGCAGGATCGCGACGAGGTCGGCGCGGGCCTTGCCCTTCTTGTCACGGGCGGCCAGGTTGTCGAACAGGCCCGGGTAGAGCACCGGCAGCAGCGTCTGCAGCTCGGGCTTCTCGACGAACTGGGCGAAGCGCTTGTCCTCGGCCGGGGAGAGGCTGTTCCATTTGTCCTTCTCGGCCATCGGCACGATGACCTCGTTGAACAGCGGGTTGCCGAGGCGGGACACCTGCACCTGCGGGCCGACCACGACGTCGTCGTTCTTCTTGTCGCCGTTGCGGACCTGCACCTGGCGGCGGCTCGCGGAGGTCCAGACGCCGATGACGGCCTCGGGGTCGCGCCCGCGCACCTTCTTCTTGCCGTCACGGCGTACGGAAGCAAGCGGCACTTGAATCGCGATGCTGTGCACGTTCAGCTTGTCGGTGGCGTTGACGGCCTTGCCGGCGTAGTTGAACAGCGTCTGCCCGACCAGGTGCTTGTCCTGGAAGGGGCGCAGCGTGCCCAGGTCGAAGATCGCACCCAGGTCGACGAAGAACGCGTCGGCGCGCTGACCGGCGAAGACCTTCTCACCCGACTTCAGCTTGGCCACGGCGTCGGCGGCCAGCCCGTCGTAGTCGGGGATGGACAGCTTGCCGACGTTGCACGGCGGGCAGGGCAGCTTCTTGGCCAGCACGGTGCTCTTGCCGTACGAGTCGACCTTGGTGACCGAGAAGAACTGCCGGCGGTTCCAGTTCTCGCTGTCGAGCGAGTCGATGGGGCCGGTGTTGTAGAGGAACGTCTTGTCGTTGCGCAGCTCGGTGCGGAACCGGAACTGATAGGTCAGGTCGGGGCGCGCGTCCCCGTTGGAGTCGATGTGGATCTCGTAGAGCACGTCGTCGCCGAACTCGAAGAAGTTCGGGCCGCTGGCCGGGAGCTGCAGCGGGACGTAGTTCGCGATGATCGTCACGGTGTCCGGGTCGTCCGGGCTGACGAACGCGTAGAGATCGGAGCTGTCGGCGACCGGATCCTTGCTGATCTCGGGAGCCTCGCGGTGTGAAGACACGGTGTTCTCTCCCCTCAGCCCTTGGCCGACTTGAGCAGCTTGGCGGCGAGCTTCTTGTCGGTGAGCGTGCTCTTGGAGCCGCCGACGAACACGTCGAACGTGCCCTTCTCGGCGTCGCGCAGCGACAGGACCAGCGGACCGGCGCCCTTCGGCGTTTCCTCGTTCTCGCCGGCCAGGCTCAGCCCGGCCACACCGGCCACGGAGACGCCCACACCGGCGGTGGCGGCGATCGCCAGGACACGGCGGCGGTTGACGCCTCGCTGACCGTAACGAACTCGGCTCATCTCGGCCTTTCCTTAAACCTTGGGGGGGAGGCTGGGAAAATGCTGTGCGTTTTGTCGACGCCCATCAGTACGAGGCGTCAGCCGTTGCGGTTCAACGGTTTTCGCGTCGTCTGCGGAGAATTGCTCCGGTGCCGGCCCAGGCAATCGCGGCGAAACCTAAGATCAACGCTCCGGCGATGATCCAGTGACCCAGCGTCACCTGGCTGGTGTCGTCCTTCTGGGCGGCGACCGGGTTGAGATCGATTTCCGGGGCTGCGGTCGCCGGCTTCGCGCTTGTCGGCGTCGGCTTCGGCGTGGCACTCGTCGCCCGTACGGCTGGTGCTGCCCTTGTTGTTGCCGGGGCTTGCGGCGGGGCTTTTGTCGCTTTTGCGGCGGCGGCCGGGAAGACCAGATCGGAGCAGGAGTAGTACGTGTCCGGGGTCTGCGACGTCTCCCACACGATGTAGAGCATGTGCCGCCCCGTACGCGCCGGCAGCTTGGCCCGCAGCTGGTACGCCCCGTCGTTGAGGTCGGGGTCGGTGACCGACGCGAGCGGCTTGCTGCCGAGGTCGTCCCAGGTGAGAGCCTTCTCCGGGTCGTACGCGGGCTTGGTCAGGAAGATCCGGAACTCGCCCGCGTGCGGGATCGTCGCCCGATAGTTGATCTTCAGGTTCTGGCCCGGGGTGACCTTGGTGGCCGGGAAGTCGTCGCGGGCCAGGTCGAGGCCCTTGAACGCGTCGAGCCCGCCGCTGCACAGCTCGCCGTCCGGCACGACCTCGCGGTCCTTGCCGTTCACGTCGGCGATCCGCAGGTTGTCGAAGTTGCCGAAGCCGCGGCCGTTCGCCTTGCGGGCCGCTTTGCAGGCCGCGTTGCCGGTCTCCTCGCCGCCGTCGGCGCACGCGGCGGTGCGGCTGATCGGCGTCGTCGGAGCCCCGTGGGCCAGGGCCGGTGCGGGCGCGGCGGCCAGGACGGCGGCCGCCGTGAACGCCCCGGCGGCCAGACGATCGATTCTCACGTCCCTGCAATACGGAGAATTGGCCTGAGTCGTTCAGCACGTCCACCACCGGCTGTGACCGGGCGTGTGATTGCATGGCGGGGCTCGACAGTCAACGAATGGAGTTCCCCATGGACAAGCCCGACGTAGGCCCGATCGAGGGCGCGCCTCCGGCCGACCTCGTGATCGAGGACATCACCGTCGGCGAGGGGCCCGAGGCGCAGCCCGGTCAGTACGTCAACGTTCACTACGTGGGCGTGGCACACTCGACGGGCCGCGAGTTCGACGCCTCGTACAACCGTGGCGAGCCCTTCGCCTTCCCGCTCGGCGGCGGCCAGGTCATCGCCGGCTGGGACCAGGGCGTGGCCGGCATGAAGGTCGGCGGTCGCCGCAAGCTGACCATCCCGCCCCACCTGGGCTACGGTGCCCGCGGCGCCGGCGGCGTGATCAAGCCGAACGAGACCCTCGTCTTCGTGGTGGACCTCCTCGGCGTGCAGTGACACTCCCGGTGCGGCGTCACGCTTTTTCCGGGCGTGGCGCCGCACTTTTTCTGGCGTGACTCTGCACCGCCCGTCAGCCTTCTTTGAGCGTGGCTCTACCATTGCGCGGTGGCCGGACCAACGCTGAGTCGCCGCCGCCTCGGAGCGGAGCTGAAACGCTGCCGCGAATCGGCCGGCCTGACCCAGGAACAGGTGTCCCAGGCCTTCGAGTGGCACACCGCCAAGGTCACCCGCATCGAGACGGCCCGGGTCACCGTGACGGCCAGAGACGTTCAAGACCTGCTTTCCCTGTACGGCGTCCACGACCGTGAATACCGCGAGGAACTGCTCAAACTGGCCCGTGCCTCCCGCGAGCGCGCGTGGTGGGCCGACTACCGAGACCTGGTCCAGCCCGACTCGTTCGTCAGCCTGGAGTCGGAGGCGTCGGCGATCCTGTCCTGGGAGCCCACCCTGTTCCCCGGCCTGCTGCAGACCGAGCCGTACATGCGGGCCGTCCTCAGCACAGTCCCCGGCTTGACCGACCCGGAACGCCTGGACCGGGCAGTCTCCCTGCGCCTCGCTCGCCAACGCCGGCTCGGCGACTCGCCTCCGATCGAGGTGATGGCCCTGCTGGACGAGTCGGTGATCCACCGCCGCATCGGTGGGCCGCAGGTCCGCAACGACCAGCTGCGCCACGTGTTGGAGGCGTCCGAGCTCCCGCACGTGACGGTCCAGATCCTCCCGTACGGCGCCGGCGCCTACTCGTTGCTGGGCAGCTCCACCGCCGTGCTGTCGTTCCACCAGGCCCCCGAGCTCGACGTGGTCTTCGTGGAGGGCATGCGCCCCACGAACCAGCTGCTCAAACAGCCCCACGAGGTCGACCGCTACCGGACCCTGCTCCTCGGCGTGGCCGAGAACGCCCTGGACCCCCAGGCCACCCGAAAGCTGATCGAGTCCGAACTGACCCCTGACCCGTAGCCGGGTGGGATCCGCTCTGCTCGCTCGTGGAACGTCGGGAGCGGAACCGTCGGGAGCGGACCCGGAGGATCAGTTCCTTGGGGGAGCGGCCCCCGGCGAAGCACCACAGGGCGATGACCGGGTCGCAGATGGCGCAGCCGAACGAGGAGTCGTGCAAAGACGGGATCAGTGGGGTGCCGCGCCGGTGGTGGAGGATGTCCCAGGCCGTGTGGAGGAGCCAGCCGATGCCGATGAAGGTCCAGGAGCGCAGGCCGGCCCAGGCCACCGCGACCATCACGGCGGCGAAGGCCAGCTCCCACAAGCCGAAGCCTCCGCCGCTGATGTAGATGCCGCCCGCGCCGGCTATCAGCAGAGCGTTCAGTCTCTGCCTCTGCGGTTCGGGGACGAAGCTGACGACGCCGATGAAGATCAGGGCGATCACGACCGGCATGACGTATCGAAGCACCACTCACCACCCAGGAGACGCAGGCGTGGACGGGGAGGGAATGCCTGCGCGCTGAAGCGTATGAGCGGCCCGGGTGGCGAAGAAGGGCCTCGGTTGCCAGAAGTCGACGGGATCCGGCCAGGTGAGGAGGTCAGCCGTTGGGGCGGGTCTCGATGGCCTGCAGCGACCAGCTGTTGCCGTCGGGGTCGCGGAAGTAGACGAAGTTGCCCCAGGGCTGCTTGTCGACCTCGCTGGCCTCGATGCCGGCCTTGACGAGCGATTCGCGGGCGGCCTCGGCGTCGGCCACCACGCACTGGATCTCCTGCGTGCCGGGCGTCTTCTCGGTGATGCCCTCACCGAGCACAATCGAGCAGGCCGAGCCGGGCGGCGTCAGCTGCACGAAGCGCAGACCCTCCTGCACACGATGGTCGTGATCGGCGTGGAAGCCCACCTTCTCGTAGAACGCCTTGGCGCGGTCGACGTCGGTCACCGGGACGGGAATGAGCTCGATCTTCATATCCATGAGAACCACCGTAGGACGCATTCAGGTCACTTCCTGACCTGAATTCCGGACGCGGTCAGTACTCCGCACCGAGGGCACTGATCAGCCGGTCGGGGGTGAGCCCCAGGTCGTACAGGACCTTGGTGTCCCTCGGATTTTCCAGGTCGAGCCGGTCCGGCAGCTTGTCACGGACGGACTCGGCGAAGTCGGGCCCATAGGCGCGGCGGATCACGTTGAGCGCGTGGGTCCTGGTGACGACAGCCATGGTGAACTCCTCTCCACCCTGATGACCGTGGAGCCCCGCTTTCTGTGACAGCGTGGCGGGACCGACCGGCCGCAAAGGTCCACGCTGCTCGGACACCCGGCCGGACGCAAGGGGTGCGGCGGGTCGCGCCGCATGCCGCACCCGGCCGAGGTCACCGTGGTGGCGTGCACGCGGACGAGAACGTCGTCGCCGCGCGGTCTCCACCGGGTGCAGCATTTCCGGCGGCCTTATGCGTCGAACCTCACCGCTCGCATGTGGCCGATCGTGCGGCCCATGCGCTGGGACGCGGCTGAGGTGGGTCAGCGCCGGTAGTCGCGTGGGGCGGTCTGGGCCGGGCGGCAGCCCTGACGGGCCGGAACGGATTCGGTCCGCTCCGGCCCGCGATCGATCCCGTCGTCCCCCGCGACGTCGCCGCGGCCGGAATCGAACGGCTCTCCGAGAGGAGTCATCGGTTCCCCTTGAACTCCGCGCAACCCTTCTCGTCGGGCAGCAGCGGGCGGAAGTTGATGAGATATTTCTGTCCGTCGGCGGTCCACGGCGTCATCTGGTTGGCTTTCTTCGCCGCGGAGGTCACCTTATCGAGATCCGCGCCGGACACCACCACACAGCCGATTTTGACGGCCGGGTTCAGGTAGTCACCGGGCAGCGCCGGGCCGGGCCAGGCCATCTCGGCCTGCGCGGGCTCGCCGCCGGACTGCTGGGTCCAGGGGCGGGCGAGAACGGCGAGAGATTCCGGCACGTACGGCGTGGAGGCCGTCGCGCCGTCACCGGCGGCGAGCTCCTGGAGCTTCTTGACGTACGCGGCCAGCGTCGCGCGGGCGCTCTCTTGCGCGTCGGTGAGCATCGGGTCGTTGGCCTGCGCCTCGTTGAGCGCGACGACCGCCACCGACTGGGTCGTGCCCTGGTCGTTCCTCACGGTCACGCGGGTCGTCGGCGCGTCGGCGACGTTGGGCTGGCCGAAGTCGGTGCCCGGTTTGACCCCCGCGTCGGAGGCTTCCTTGAGCAGCTGTTGCACCTGATCGGGGCTGAGCGTCAGCACCTGCAGGTTGGGCATCGCGGGCCCCGGATAGATCGCCGGGACCGGGCCCTCGGTGATCACGCGGCCGTCGGCGTAGACGCTGATCGACGGCAGGGTGCCCACGGTGCGATCGGGCGGGACGAACCCACCGTACGACTCCACGCGCGCCACGAGTTCGTCACCGCTCTGGGGATAAGCGGAGGCGCTCCGAGGCGAGCCGGAGCCCGGCGCCCCGGCGTCGGTGCCGGGCTGCGCGCAGGCAGCAAGCAGGAACAGGGGAACGGCGGCGGCCATCAGGGTGCCGCGGAGACGAGTCATGTCCGTTCAGACGATCCGCATCCGCCCGCGGTTCCGGCTCTGTCACGAATTGGCCGGAAGATTTTCCCGCCCCGCCTGATTTCGCCGGTGCCGGGGTGCCGGGCCGAGTGCTGGGTGCGGGGCGGGTGCGGGTGCCGGGCCGGGTGTCGGGTGCGGGGCCGGTGCGGGTGCCGGGTGCGGGGCCGGTGATCATCGCTGGCCCTGTGGAGCAGCCGCCCATACCCCCGCCCACCCGGGGAGTCGAGGTCGACGCTACGCCTTGTCAAGCCGGAGGCGCGGAGTTGTCCACAGCTGGGCGTGGTCGGGAACCGCGATTATCCCCAGGGCCGCGTTTGCATTGCAGTTGTATTGGAAAGACGCTACCTTTGGCAATGCAGTCGTATTGCTAACGGGGAGGGCTCATGGGCGTCGTTGATCTGCGGGAAGTCTCGGCGGCGCAGGTTGGGCTGGTCGGCGGCAAGGCGGCGGGGCTGGGGGAACTCCTGCGCGCGGGGGAACGGGTGCCGGCGGGGTTTCTGTGTGACTGTGACCACCGAGGCTTCTGAGTTTTCGCGGGACGAGATTCTGAACGCGTACGCGGGGATGGGCGGGGGAGTGGTGGCGGTGCGTTCCAGTGCGACCGTCGAGGACGCTCCCGGTGCCAGCTATGCGGGGATGTTCGACACCGTGCTCGACGTGTGCGGCGCCGACGAGTTGATCGCGGCGATCGAGCGGTGCCAGGCTTCGGTCAGTAACGCGCGCGCGGCGGTCTATCGGGGTGGGACGGGGCGCGTGGCGGACGTCGGCCGGGGCGAAGGTGAACTTCCAAGCGGTGCGCGGACGCCGGGGATGGCTGTCGTCGTTCAGAGGATGGTTGCGGCAGAGACGGCGGGGGTGCTGTTCACGGCCAACCCAGTGACCGGCAACCGCGCCGAGATGCTGGTCGAATCGGCGGCGGGTGGCGGGTCGGTGGTGGTCGACGGTGCTGCTGGTGTCGAGCGGCGGCTGGTGGGGGCCGATGAGCCGCTGCGGGAGGTCGGTGAACGGCTCCAGAGGCTGTTCGGCGTGCCTCAGGACGTGGAATGGGCGCTCGACAAGAACGGCGACCTGTGGATTCTGCAGTCGCGGCCGATCACCACGCTCTTTCCGGCGCCGCCTTCGCCGACGGGCGGGCCGCGGGTCTATCTCGAGTTCGGGCACGTGCAGGGCATGCTCCAGCCGGTCACGCCGATGGGCACGGACACCCTCAAGGACCTGGTCCGGGCCATGCTCGCGCCCCTCGGGCTCCGGGTCGAGATCACCGACATCGGGGGGCGGCTCTACGGCGACCTCACCGATCTGGTGCGTGACCCGGTGGCCCGGAAGCGGCTGGTCCCGCTCATGGCGGTCGACTTCGGGCCGCGGGCCCAGGCCGTGATGCGCCACGTGCTGGACGACCCGCGGTTCGCGCCCCGGAAGAAGCGCGCGAAGAAAACCAGGGAGAAGTCCGGCAAGGCGCGCGGGGAGGGGTCGGGCAAGGCGCGCGGGGAGGGGTCGGGCAAGGCGCGCGGGGAGGAGTCGGGCAAGGGGCGTGCGGAGAAGTCGGGGGAGGAGTCGGGCAAGGCGCGAGCGACGAGGTCAGGGGAGGAATCCGACAGGAAGCCTGGGACGAGCGGTCGGCCGCCGATCGGGCGCGCGATCCGGGGAGTGCTTGGCGCCCTCGTTGCGCCGGACCGCGCCCGGAGCCGCCTCGAGCAGGAGATCGAACGCACCCGGAGAGCGTCCGAGGACGACGGCCGCGACCTCGCCACGGACGAGCGTCTGCAACTGGTCCGAGACCACGATCAGACGGGAGGAGCCGACGCGATCATCTGGCCGATCGTGGCCGGCATGCTGGCCAGTGCGCTTCCGCCGAAGCTGCTGGGCGACGTCGCGCGGCCGGAGGAGATCCACGCGGTGCTGGGCGGCATGCCGCACAACGTGACGATCGAGATGGATCTCGCGCTGTGGCGGCTCGCCCGGGGTGCGACCGGCGCCGACGACGTGGATCTGAGCGGTTTCCTGACGGCGTACGGGCATCGCGCGGCCGCCGAAGTGGACCTCGGTGTGCCACGGTGGTCGGAAGACCCGGCTCCCGTACGGGCGGCCCTGGCCAACCTGATCCGCGTGACCGACCCGGAGCAGGCGCCCGACGTGCGCTTCGCCCGGGCCGCCGAGCGGGCCGAGGCCACGCTGCGGGAACTCGGCGCTCGGGCGAGACGGCGCCGGCCCGTACGGGGAACGCTTGCCGTTTTTCTTCTCGGTCGTGCGCGGCGGCTGGCCGGGTTGCGGGAGGCGGGCAAGTTCGCGGGCCTCTACCGGCTGGCCGAGATGCGGCGTCACCTGCTGGCGGTGGGTGCCGACCTGGTGGCGGCGGGCGTGCTCGACCAGCCCGGCGACATCATGTTCCTCACCCTGGAGGAAGCGACAGCAGCCACCGAAGCAGCGACAACGAGGCCCGAAGCAGCGACAACGAGGCCCGAAGCAGCGACAACGAGGCCCGAAGCAGCGACAACGAGGCCCGAAGCAGCGACAACGAGGCCCGAAGCAGCGACAACGAGACCCGAAGCAGCGACAACAGCCACCCAAGCAGCGGCGACGGCCACCGCCGTACGAGAAATGGTTGCCGAACGCCGGGCCTGGCACGAGCGGGAATCCCGCCGCCGGAACGTGCCGGTCGCCCTGCTCTCCGACGGCACCGACATCGAGGCCGTCCTCCCCGCGCCCGCCCACGAAGGCGCCCTCAAGGGTGTCGGCGCGTCGGCGGGCAGGGCGACCGGTCCCGTACGCGTCGTGACCGACCCCGCCACCGCCCACATCGAACCGGGCGAGGTGCTGGTCACGTCGACGACCGACCCGGGCTGGACGCCTCTGTTCCTCACCGCGGCCGCGCTCGTCACGGAGACCGGCGCGGTGATGGCACACGGACCCACGGTCGCCCGCGAGTACGGCATCCCGGCTGTCATCTGCGTGCCGGGGGCCACCCGTCACCTGCGTACGGGCCAGATCGTCACCGTCGATGCCGCCGCCGGCACCGTCACCGTTCAGGAGGAGTCATGAGGGAGTTGCTGCGGCGCGAGGGCGAGACCTGGCGCAACCTGGCCCTGTGGGCGACCCGGCGCCCGGTGGATCTCCACGGCGGTGAGGCGTACGGCTATCTGGGCGTGATCAAGCCGATCCTGGGCGTCTTCCTCGGGCTGTCGATCGTGGAGATCCCGGTGCTCGACCTGATCGTCAAACACGTGGTCCCGTGGGGCCCGGCCCGCATCATCATGCTGGTCATCAGCGTGTGGGGCCTGTTGTGGATGCTCGGCTTCCTCGGCGGCCTGATCCGTC
This sequence comes from Paractinoplanes ovalisporus, assembly GCF_016834655.1. Classification (GTDB taxonomy): domain Bacteria; phylum Actinomycetota; class Actinomycetes; order Mycobacteriales; family Micromonosporaceae; genus Actinoplanes; species Actinoplanes ovalisporus. The sequence continues at coordinate 68,932 of NZ_JAENHP010000013.1, read as the reverse complement.
ACCCGCACCTGGTGCTCGCCGGCGGCCTGCGCGTGCGGATGAGCTCGGGCGTCGACCTGACCGTGCCGTGGGCCGACGTCGAGTCGATCGGCAAGCGCTATCGTTCGATGCCGTCGAGCCGCGCCGTGCAGCTCGAGGACGGGGCGTTGCACATCGTGGTCGGCAGCCAGACAAGCATCGACGTACGCCTGAGCCGCCCTCTCGACTGGAAGGGCGAAACCGTTTCCGAGGTACGGCTTTACGCCGACGACTCCGACGGCCTGGTCCGCGCGGCCCGCCGCCATCTCGACGCCGTCAAGGTCTGAGCCCATGCCGAAGATCGTCGACCACGACGCCCGCCGCCGCCTGATCGCCGACGCCCTCATGCGGGTGGCCGCCGAGCAGGGCCTGGAAGCCGTGAGCCTGCGCCACGTGGCGGCGGCGGCCGGCGTCTCGGCCGGGATGGTGCAGCACTACTTCCACACCAAGGACGAGATGATGGCGTTCGCGCTGTCGGCCGTGATGGACCGCAGCGAGGCCCGCATCCGCGCCGCGGTGGAAGCGTTGGGCGCCGACCCGCCACCTCGCCTGCTGCTGCGCACTCTGATCGCCGCGCTGCTGCCGCTCGAGGGCACCGCCATGGCCGACGGGCGGGTGGCGCTGGCGTTCCTGGCCTACGCCGCCGTACGCCCCGAGGCCGGCCAGAGTCTGCGTCCCGGCACTTCACAGATGGTGGACTTCGTGGCCGGCCTGCTGCCCGAACCGCACGGCGCCGAGTCGGCGACCGCGTTGCTGGCGCTGATGGAGGGCCTGGGCGTCTATCTGCTGGGCGGCCAGCTCACCCCCGACCAGGCCCTGGCCACGCTGGACGCGCAATTGGACCTGCTTTTCGGCCCCCCCGGTGCCACACTCACGCGATGACCACAACAACCGGCACCGTACGGGATTGGAACGCCGACGAGGGCTGGGGAGTGCTCGACTCCGAAGCGACCCCTGGCGGTTGCTGGGCCCACTTCGGCGCCATCCTGGCCGACGGCTACCGCGCGCTCGCCGCCGGTCAAGCGGTCTCGTTCGAGTTCGAGACCGCCGACCAGGACGGTTACGCCTTCCGAGCCGTCGCCGTCTGGACCGGATCCGAGCGCCCGCCCGGCCCGGCCCCGCAACCGCTGTCGACGGCCTACACCAGCACCTTGCACCTGGAGTTCGACTAGCGCCTGTTTCGTGGCTGAGGTCCAGCGCATCGTCGATGACCTCCGCCCGGCGCGCTCGACACCATGACGCGGCCGGAGGCCATCCACCGGCACGCCGCGGCTGCCTCGCCAAAGATCCCGTAGTGCTGAACGCGTCGAACCTGCCCATTTGCCGGCTGCCGCGGAGAACGGCGCTTACCGGCGCCCGCGGGTCGGCCTGACTGGATGGTCATCCGTGGCGCGGGCTCGCGGTCATCACTCACCTGCCGGCTCGGGCCCTTCCGCAGGGGCCGAGTCGGCCGGGTCCGCGGCGGTGCGGGGCCGAGGTGCCGGTACGGGCGGACGCCGGTCCTCGCTGATCCGCGCCCACCAGCGCCGGAGCCGCCCGCTGACCGGTCTCAGCTCCACGACCCCTAACGTGGCCAGCGCGACGCCGCCCCCGACAACCGCGGCGCCGGCCAGCACACCTCCGTCTTGTATCCACGCCACCCCGAGCACGACCGCCGCGACACCAGCCCCGACGATTGCGGCGGCTCCCAGCATGCCCCCGCCCCGCGTTACTGCCACCCCGTACACAGTCATCGCCACGCCCAACCCGAAGAGCGCGACCCCGCCCAGAACGCCTCCGTTCCGCAGCACCGCGACCCCGCCTACGGCCGCCGCGACACCAAGGCCGAAGAGCGCGGCCCCACGCGGTGGAACCCGGTTCCGCAGCAACGCCGCCCCGTACACGGCCACCGCGACTCCGATTCCGAGGACTGCGGTACCTGCCAGCGTGTCCCCGTCGTGCAGCAGCACCACGCCGACCACGGCCGCCGCGACGCCGCCTCCAGCGATTGCGGCCCCACCCAGGGCGATCACGTTCTGCGTCAATGCCCACCCGCAAACGCACACCGCGACTCCCATTCCGAGCAATCCGGTCCCGGCCAGCAGACCCCCGTTACGCAGCGCCTCCACCCCGAGTGCGGCCAGCGCGACGCCGCCCCCGACGGCCGCCGCCCCGCTGAGGAGGAGGCCCGCGGTCTCCAGGGTGGTGGTGAGCAGGATCGTGACCGTGAGCAAGGCGGCCGCGATCGCGGTGAGCGTGATCGTCCAACCAGGTATGGCCAGGGTCAGCAGGACCGCGGCGGCGGCCACGATCCACAATCCGGCCCGGACAGCCCTCTGCAGCGCGGAGCCGGGGTAGCGGCGCAGCCAGGCGGCCAGGCCGGCGGTTGCGGCCAGCCCGGTGACGGCGGCCAGCGCGCGCCCGGCGCGCCCGTCGTCGCTGAAAATGTTCACCACGATGCCGACGGCCATGTTGTTGAGCAGGAACCCGGCGAGCAAGCCATGCCATCCCAGTCGGGGTCCGCCCCGGCCGGCGCCCGGTGGCGTCACCGCCTGGTCGGCGTCCATGATGTCGAGCATGGACCGGCGGGTACACGCCGGGGAAGCCGCGGACGAGAAGAGCCAGCGACGCGGTGCCGACGGCTGCAGCCGAGCCGCGCCATTTGCGCGGCGCAGCGCCCCTTATCGGGTGACAGTGGCCGGTCGAGGTGAGCCGCGTTCCGAGACGACAACGCGATCAGGTCAACCTCGGGCGCGGGTGAAGCGGGTTCGGTAGGTCGACGCGCTCAGGCCGTAGTGGGACTTGAAGCGCCGCGCGAAGTAGTTCTGGTCGGGCCAGCCCACCGACTCGCCGATGCGGTTGATCGGCTGGTCGGTGTGCAACAGGCGGGCCGCCGCCAGTTCGACGCGGAAGCGGGACAGGTAGGCCATCGGGGGCAGACCGGTCGCCGCCTTGAACAGGCGGACCAGGTAGCCGGGGGCCAGGTGCAGTTCGGCCGCCAGCTCGGTCAGCGTCCACTGGTATGCGGGACGGTCCTCCATCATGCGCATGGCGTCCAGCACCGCCGCGTGGGTGCCGGCCGAACCGCCCGACAGCGAGTCGGTTCCGGCCACGACCCGGGCCAAGGCGCTGAGGAACAGGGTCAGGCGGCCGACCAGGTCGCCGCGGTATTCCGTGGGGGGCAGGGCCCGCAGTTTCTGCAAGCCGTCGAGGTGTTCCAGGCAGCCGGTGAGGGCTTCGTCCCGCAGGTGGGTGTAGAGGATGCCGCGCCGCTGGCCGGAGTATGGGCCGGTCCACAGCAGGTGGCCCAGTTGCGGGTCCTGCCGGGTCCAGGCCAGCTCGCGCCGCAGCAGCTCGGTCGAGAAGCAGCAGTTGTAGAGGTCGAGCCGTTCACAATTCTCGTAGCCGTGCCACACGCCCGGCCGCAGCAGCACGGCGTCGCCGATCGTCAGCTCCTGGCGGCCGGCCAGGCTGTGGTGCACGCCCGTCCCCGAGATCACCACGGCGATCTCCACGAAGCTGTGCGTGTGCACCGGATGCAGGCCCTGATGCAGGTAGTGGCCCGCGTACGCCACCGACCCGTCGATGAAGTGCAGCAACGTCCGGGTGTTCTCGACCGGGGGGTCGTCGGTCATGCCTCACCGTAGGCCCTGTCGCGGAATCCGCCCAAGGGTGGGACGCGGCCGGGACCGGGGTGAATTTTGTGCTAGCTCCGGTTCATCACGGGCTATGTCGTGGGCCACACCGAAACGCAGGATCGGGGGCACGGCGAAACGTTCCCGCCACGAAGCCGAAACAAATTGACCGCGCCCTATCGCCCGCCGGTTCTTGAATCGTTTCACGGACAAAAACGATAAAAGCAACAGGAGTGACATGCCGGATATCCACGCCCCCCTGGGCCTTCGGTTCGACCACCATCACGGCACCATGATCGGCCTCGGCACGCCCACTCCCCGCCTCTCCTGGCAGCTCGCGGACGCCCCCGAGGGCTGGACGCAGAGCCGCTACCAGATCGAGATCACCCATGGCGGCGCGACCGAGGTCTTCGAGGTCGAGTCGGACGAGCAGGTGCTCGTGCCCTGGCCCGGCGCCCCGCTGACGTCCCGGGAGGCCGCCACCGTACGCGTCCGGGTCGCCGCCGACCTTCCGGACAGCGACCACGCCACGACCGTTCAGGGCGGCGAGGGCGGCGAGCGGGGCGAGGGGCCGGCCACGTGGAGCGAGTGGAGCGAACCGGCAACGGCCGAGGCCGGTCTTCTCCACCCCGAGGACTGGACCGCCCGCTTCGTCAGCCCCCGCGAGCTCGGCGCCTTCGGGAGCCCGTCCCCGATCCTCACCGGCACGATCGAGCTTCCGGCCGGCATCACGAAAGCCCGCCTGTACGCCACCGCACACGGCCTCTACGCGGCGAGCGTCAACGGCCGGCGGGTCGGCGACGAACAGCTCGCGCCCGGCTGGACCGCCTACCAGCACCGGCTGCGCTACCAGACCCACGACGTCACCGACCTGCTCGCCGAGGGCGTCAACCGGATCGAGGTGCAGCTCGGCAACGGCTGGTTCCGCGGCTACCTCGGCTTCCGCAACCAGCACAGCCTCTATGGCGACCGGCTCGCGCTGCTGGCCCAGCTCGAGGTCGAGACCGCCGACGGGCAGGTGCACACGCTGGCCACCGACGGCACGTGGACCGCCCGCGAAGGCACGATCGTCGACGACGACCTCTACAACGGCCAGCACACCGACCTGCGCCGCGCGCCCGGGCCGGAGTCGCCGGTCGACGTGCTCGACGCCGACCTGAGCCTGCTCGTGGCCCCCGACGGCCCGCCCGTACGGATCACCGAAGTCCTGCCCGCCCGCAGCGTGTTCACCTCGCCGTCGGGCCGGACGCTGGTCGACTTCGGCCAGAACCTCGTCGGCTGGGTCCGCCTGACCGTCCGCGGCGGAAATGCCGGGGACGCCGTACAGATCAGGCACGCCGAGGTCCTGGAGGACGGCGAGCTCGGTGTCCGCCCGCTACGTACCGCGAAGGCCACCGACGAGTGGATCCTGGCCGGAGCCGACGACACCGTGCTGGAACCGAGCCTGACGTTCCACGGCTTCCGCTACGCCGAGGTCACCGGCATCGACGACCTGCGAGCGGACGACATCGAGGCCGTCGTCGTCGGCTCCGACCTCCGCCGTACGGGATGGTTCGAAAGCTCGGACCCGCGGCTCGACCGCTTGCACTCCAACGTCGTCTGGGGCATGCGTGGCAACTTCGTCGACGTCCCCACCGACTGCCCGCAACGCGACGAGCGCCTCGGCTGGACCGGCGACATCCAGGTCTTCTCGCCCACCGCGTCGTTCCTGTTCGACTCGGCCGGCTTCCTCACCAACTGGCTCGCCGACCTCGCCGCCGAACAGCAGAAGGACGGTTCGGTCCCGTACGTGGTCCCGGACGTTCTGCGGCAGCCCGGGCCCGCCACCGCGGCGTGGGGCGACGCGGCCACCATCGTGCCCTGGGTGATCTATCAGCGCACCGGCGACCTCGGCCTCCTGCACCGGCAGCTGCCCAGCATGCGGGCCTGGGTCGACCGGATGTCGGCGCTGGCCGGCCCGGCCCGGCTGTGGGCCGGCGGATTCCAGTTCGGCGACTGGCTCGACCCGACCGCCCCGCCCGAGGACCCGTTCCGGGCCAAGGCCGACCCCGACGTCATCGCCACCGCCCACCTGGCCCGCTCGGCCGAGGTCGTGGCCCGGGCCGCGCTCGCGGTCGGCGACGGCGACGTGGCCCGCGAGTACGGCGAACTGGCCGAACGGGTGCGGGAGGCGTTCGCCCGGGAGTACGTGACCGACGGCGGCCGGGTGCTCAGCGACGCCGCCACGACCTATGCGCTGGCCCTGCAGTGGGCACTGCTGCCCACGCCGGAGCAGCGCCGGCACGCGGGGGAGCGGCTGGCCGACCTGGTCCGCACGGCCGGGTTCCGGATCAGCACCGGGTTCGTCGGCACGCCCCTGATGACCGACGCGCTGACCGACGCCGGGCACCCCGATCTGGCGTACCGGCTGCTGCTGCAGACCGGCGTGCCGAGCTGGCTCTACCCGGTGACCATGGACGCCACCACGGTCTGGGAGCGGTGGGACAGCATGCTTCCGGACGGCTCGATCAACCCGGGCGAGATGACGTCGTTCAACCACTACGCGCTCGGGGCGGTGGCCGATTGGCTGCACCGACGCGTCGCGGGCCTCGCCCCGGCCGGGCCCGGCTACCGCCGGATCGAGGTGCGGCCACTGCCCACCGGCGAGCTCACGCATGCGGCGGCACGGCACCTCACGCCGTACGGGGAAGCCTCTGTCGCCTGGAAACGCGCAGATGGTGAGCTGCGGCTCGACGTGGTGGTGCCGGTCGGCGCGACCGCCACCGTGCACCTGCCCGCGGGCGGGGAGCCGATCACCGTGGGTCACGGCCGGCACGGATGGGTGGTCGACGACCCGTACGGGGAAACGAGCGCACTGCCCGCCGAGCCGAGCGTCCGGCAGCTGATGGACCACCGCCCCAGCTGGGACAAGGTTGTCGCCGCGGCGACCGAGGCGGGTGTCGCGACCGGCGAGGCCGACCTGGCCGCCCGGCTCGAACGCTATCTCGACGCGCCCGCCACCGAACTCGCCGGCGCCGCCACCGCACACGGCTTCATCCCCGGCGGCGACGTGCTCGCGGCCCGCCTGCAGACCCTCCTCTCCTCCGAACACCGATAAGGGAGTCACTTCATGAAGCGACGTCAGATAGGCCTCGCCGTGCTCTCCGCCGCCGCCCTGGCTCTGAGCGCGTGCAGCGCCGGCAGCCTGGGCAGCAGCGACGAGGACAGTGGCGGCGGCAAGGTCACGCTCTCGTTCCTGACCGACAACCAGCCCGAAACGGTCAAGATCGCGGAGGGGCTGGCCAAGGACTTCACCGCCAAGAACCCCGACATCACGATCAACGTCGAGACCCGTCCGCAGGGCACCGAGGGCGACAACGTCGTCAAGACCCGGTTGTCCACCGGCGACATGACCGACATCTTCATGTACAACTCGGGCTCGCTCATGCAGGCCCTCGCGCCGCAGAAGAACCTGACCGCGGTCGACGAGTTCGCCGACAAGCTGGACGACAACTTCAAGAAGTCGGTCGGCTCGGACGGCAAGATCTACGGCGTGCCGTTCGGCAACTACATGGCCGGGGCGATCCTCTACAACAAAGAGGTCTACGACAAGAACGGCCTGAAGGTCCCGACCACGTGGGACGAGTTCATGTCGAACAACGCCAAGCTCAAGGCGGCCGGTGTCGACCCGGTCATCCAGACGTACGGAGAGACCTGGACCTCGCAGCTGTTCATCCTGGGCGACTACTACAACGTCGAGGCCTCCACGCCCGGGTGGGCCGACCAGTACACGAAGAACCAGGCCAAGTACGCGACGACGCCCGCCGCCAAGGCCGGCTTCGACCACCTGCAGGAAGTGCACGACCAGGGCTACGTGAACAAGGACTTCGCGTCGGCCAAACTCACCGACGGCCTCAACAAGCTGGCCAAGGGTGAGGGCGCGCAGTACCCGATCCTGTCGGCGATGCTCAGCCAGCTGATCGCCGACAACCCCGGCACCGAGAACAAGATCGGCCTGTTCGCCATCCCCGGCACCGACGCCGCCAAGAACGGCCTGACCGTGTGGGCGCCGAACGGCCTCTACATCCCGAGCAGCACCACCGGTGACAAGCTGGCGGCGGCCAAGAAGTTCCTCGGGTTCGTGGCCAGCCCCGAGGGCTGTGAATCGCTCGGCAAGGCGTCGCAGCCGACCGGCCCGTACGCGGTCTCGGGTTGCAAGCTGCCCGACTCGGTGCCGCAGGCGGTCAAGGACATGCAGACCTACATCGACAAGCCCGGCGCGTCCGGTCTGGCCCTGGAGTTCCTCTCCCCGGTCAAGGGCCCGGCCCTCGAGCAGATCTGCGTCGAGGTCGGCTCCGGCATCCGCAAGTCCGACGCGGCCGCCAAGCTCTACGACGAGGACGTGAAGAAGCAGGCCCAGCAGCTGGGACTCGAAGGTTGGTAACCGTGGAGGCCCGGCCGCGCACCAGCGTGGCCGGGCCGGTCTCCTCCGGTCGTAAGAAGAGCCCGTACTCCAGCTGGTTCTACCTGCCGGCCGCCATCGTGTACGCGGTGCTGTTCCTCGTGCCGACGGTGACGTCGTTCTACTTCAGCCTGACCCGCTGGAGCATCTTCGACTCGCAGTTCATCGGGTTCGACAACTACGTCACGTTCTTCCGGGAGCCGGCGCTGGTCTCCGGCCTGTGGCACACCGTGGTCTACGCGGTGATCACCTCGGGGCTCAAGGTCGTGCTCGGCCTGGGCCTGGCGGTGCTGCTGACCTCGCAGATCATCGGCCGCGGCTACCTGCGCTCGGTGGTGTTCTTCCCGGTGCTGGTGAGCACGATCGGCGTCGGCCTGACCTTCACGATCCTGATGGACCCGGAGGACGGGCTGATCAACGAATCGCTGTCGTTGCTCGGCATCCAGGGGCCGGGCTGGCTCACCGACCCCAGCTACGCGCTGCTGTCGGTGGCGCTGGTCGACGTGTGGAAGGGCGTCGGCCTGGCCACGCTCATCTACATCGCCGGCATCGTGTCGATCCCGCAGGAGTACTTCGAGGCGGCCCGCGTCGACGGCGCCACCGCCTGGCAGAACTTCCGCAGCATCGTGCTGCCGCTGGCCCGGCCGGCCACGTTCACGGTCATCCTGCTCTCGCTGATCGGCGGGCTGCGCTCGTTCGACCTGATCTGGGCGATGACCCGGGGCGGTCCCGGCTTCACCTCCGACGTGATCGCGTCGGTGATCTACAAGCAGTACCAGGCGGGCTTCTACGGCCTGTCGACGGCGGGCAACGTGGTGCTGTTCCTGCTGGTGACGGCGATCATCTTCCCGCTGTCGCGATACCTGAACTCGCGGGAGGTCGACCTGTGAAGTCTCGCAATCCCGCGCTCAGCATCGTGGCCATCCTGCTGTCCATCGTGGTCTTCCTGGTGCCGTTCGCGTTTATCCTGCTGACCGCGGCCAAGAACCGGCAGGAGGCGTCGCGGCTCGATTTCACCTGGCCCACCCAGTTCCAGTTCGTGCAGAACTTCGTGGACGTGGTGCAGGCCCGCGACTACATGCTGATCATCGCCTTCATCAACAGCACGATCCTGACGGTGGCCTCGGTGACCATCATGGTGGTGCTGGCCGCGATGGTGGCGTTCGTGCTGCAGCGGCGGCGCACCCGGTGGACCGGTCTGGTCAACTTCCTGGTGCTGTCCGGCCTGATCATCCCGCCCGCGGTCGTGCCCACGATCTGGGTGCTGCAGAAGCTCGGGCTCTTCCGGACGATGCCCGGCCTGATCCTGGTCGAGGTCGCGTTCGGCCTGTCGTTCTGCATCCTGCTGTTCCGGGCGTTCATCGCGACCATCCCGCGCGAGCTCGACGAGGCCGCCATCATCGACGGCGCCGGCCCGCTGCGCCTGTTCTTCCGGGTCGTCCTGCCGCTGCTCAAGTCGGTCATCATCACGTGCGTGGTGGTCCAGTCGGTGACGGTCTTCAACGACTTCGTCAACCCGCTGTACTTCCTGCCCGGTGACCAGAACGCCACCGTGCAGCTGACCCTCTACAACTTCTCCAGCTCGTACTCGACCCAGTACAACCTGCTCTTCATGGACATCCTGCTGATCACGATCCCGCCGCTGATCATGTTCTTGTTCTTCAACAAGCGCATCGTCGCCGGCATGACCGCGGGCGCCATCAAGGGCTGACCCACCCGGTTCCGGGGCCGCGCTGTTGCCTCAGCGCGGCCCCTCCGCGCTCACGGCAGCCGGCGGCAGAACAGGGCGTCCGGCGTACGGGAGGAGAAGGCTCTTCCGGTGTAGGCGATGCCGGCCGCGTACTCGTCGGGGGCGCACTGGCCCTTGTAGCGGCCGTTGGCGAAATCGCCGCCCGGGTTGCCGGACGGGCGGTTGTCGCTGCGGTCGAACCAGACCGTACGGCCGGTGCCGGCGCCCGCCGAGGGGGAGGTGGCGCAGAGGGCGCTCGACATGGCGGCCCCGCGGACGGCGTACCCGACGAGCAGCGAACCGGCCGGGCACTGCAGTTTCGTGTAGCCCGACGCCCAGTCCTGCGTGACGTGCTGCTCGTTGCGGACGACCTGGTACGAGGTCCACGACGAGCCGCCCACGCACAGGGCGCGGTTGCCGGTGTGGGCCAGGCCGGCCAGGCGCTGACCGTCGGGGCAGGCGGCCTTGCGGGCGCCCGAGTCCCAGTCGGGTTCGGCCCGCATCCGGAGCGAGGCGATGAAGTCGGCGTTGTCGGGGCTCAGCATCGACCACGGGGTCACCGGCTCGACCGGGCCCGTGTGACCCGAGGCGACCAGCCGGTTCCAGATCGGCGTCCGCCAGTCGTCGAAGCCGCTCAGATTGCCCGCCCTGTCCCAGAAGAGCAGGCCCCAGCCGTTGCTCCCGCGTTGCTCGGTGAAGCCCACGGCCGGCCAGTAGGCGAAGTCGGCGTCGGTCTGGATCAGGAAGTCGGTGAGGTTCGTGAACCAGGTGCGCTGCGACGAGCCGGCGGGCGAGTTGCCGTCCACGCCGAACTCGCTGATCCAGACCGGCGCGGTGAAATGCTGGCCGGCCTCGGTCGCCACGTACAGCGCGTCGCGCTGCAGCACCTGGAACAGCTCTTCGCGGCTGAAGTCGCGGTAGCGGGGATCGGTCGTCTCGCCGGTGCCGGTCGCGCCGCTGTGGTTGGGGCCGGTGTAGTCGTAGAAGTGGGCCGCGTAGACGAGCTTGCCGCTGGCCACGAGCGTGTGCGACAGGGTGCGTACGGGCTTGAGCGTCGGGCGCTCGTGGGCGAACCCGTCGACCGGGATCCCGGTCCAGTTGATGCCCTCGACGATGATCAGCAGGTTCGGGTTGGCCTCGCGCAGGATCCGGTCGCCCAGGCGCCGCGACGCCGCGAACCAGTCGTGGTCGTTGCCCCAGCCCCAGTTCGGGTCGTCCAGCACCGTACGGCGTACCTCGTTGTAGAGGTCGGCGCCGACCACACGCGGGTTGTCGCGGTAGCGCCGCACCATGAACAGCCAGGTGTCCTCCCACTGCTGGGCGCTCTGCGACGTGTTCCACCGCTCGTTGCCGTCGACCCCGCAGCACCAGCGCGTCGTGTTCGTGTGGTTGTTGAGGATCACCGCGAGACCCGCGCTCGTCAGGGCCGCGACCACCGCGTCGTACACCGCAAGCGGGGTTTTGCCCTTGAGCTGCGGGTTGGCCGCGACGTAGCGGTCACCGACCGGGGCCGCGTCGCTCGCCATCGCGCTCGAGAACGGCAGGCGCACGCTGTTGATGCCGATCGCCCGGAAGTTCTCGACGATGGTGGCGATCGGCGCCCGGTCGAGGCCCATCGGCACCCGCCCCGAGTTCTCCCCGGCGTGGTGGTTGGCGTCGGCCTCGGTGTCGCCGGAGCCGTTGTACGTTCCGCTCGCGCCGTGCCAGTTGGCCGAGCGCAGCTTGAACCGGTTGCCGTCGGCGTCGACGATCCAGCGCCCGCGCGTGCTCAGCGGGGCCGTCCACGCAGGTTCGGCGGCGGAGGAGGACGCGGCGGAGGGGACGAACACCGAACCGGCGACGAGCGCCAGAACCAGCAGAACGCGCATGGATATCTATATATACGAGGAGGTCACCCCGTGGCGATCTCCGGAAGGCAACTTTCCCGGCGGGGTTCGTCGCGCCACAGGCAGACCTGGATCGTGACGGCCTGGCCGTTGATGGTGGTCGGCACCGCGGGCGTGTGCACGTAACCCCGTTCCTCCCGGGGCAGCGCCACTTCGCAGCTGCGCCACGTGCCGTCGGGCGTGCTCCACCGCACCCGGGCCCCGCCCGCCGTCGGCACGTGGTCGTCCGAGCCGGCGCGGCCCCAGTAGTACGTGCGGCCCTCGTGCCGGGCGTAGCGGGCCGAGCCGTTCATCTCGTCGAAGTCGAGCGTGGGGTTGAGCCGGGTCGCCTCCTTGTCGTCGAACAGCTGCGTCGAAACTCCGATGATGTCGCCGGGCGCCGCCCCGAGCAGGCAGTCTTCGTCGGCGGACGGCATCAGCGTGTACGCCGTGACCCCGCCCGCCGCGGCCAGCAGCACCACGGCCGAGCCGGCGACCAGCCACCGGCGCCGGCGGCCCGGCCGCTGGGGCGGGCGGGTCGTGAAGTAGGCGTCGATCGTCGGGGCAGCGGGCGGCTCGATGGTGTCGACCGTGGCGCCGGGCCGCGGCGCCGGGACCATCGCCGGCGCCTTCTCGTCGGACTCCCGGGCCTGCGCCACCAGGGCGGCCACCCGGTCGACGGCCACCTCGAGCCGCTTGGCGTCCTCGTCGCCGAACGGCCGGTTCGCGATCAGGTGGGAGGCCCGGGCGACCGCCACCACCGAGGTCTTGTCGGTGATGTGGCGCAGGTCGCCCGCGAGCACCCCGGCCACGATGTCCTTGTCGACCGAGACGCCCGGGGCCAGCCGATGGGTGCGGATGACCTCGGCCAGGTGCCGCAGCGACCCCGCCTTGCGGCGCCGTTTCGGCTCCGGCTGCCCGGGCGGTGGCTGGTAGGCGCCGTCGCGCTCGGCCCGTGCGGCCGCCGCGTTGACGCTCGACGCCACGAGCTGCGCGGCCTCGTCGACCTGCTTCCACCACGGGGTGATCGAACCGTCCACTATGCCCTCCCATCGGCCGGCGTCATTGTTCCAGACCGTCGCTCGCCCGCCCCGCGGGCGTTAATCCGTTGTCCGGGGCCGCTGCCGTCCCTACCGTGGAGATCACCAAACCGGTGGTTGGAGGAGGTGACCCGGTGACTGATGTGCTCGTTCTCAACGCCGACCTGGGGCCACTGCACCGGGTGAGCCTGCGGCACGCCGTGCGGATGCTGGTGCGGCAGGTGGCCGAGGTGCACGAGGCGCAGCCCGACCGCGTGATCGGTGTGTGGCAGGTCCCGACCGTGGTTCGGCTGGTGACCTATGTGGTCACCCGCTGGCGGCACAGCCGCGGCCCCGGCTGGTCGCGCGCCGGTGTGATGAACCGTGACGGCAAGCGCTGCGCCTACTGCGGCAAGGCCGCCACCACCATCGACCACGTGCTGCCGCGTTCGCGCGGTGGCGCCAACAGCTGGCTCAACACGGTCGCCGCCTGTTATGCCTGCAACCAGCGCAAGGGCGACCGGACGCCGGCCGAGGCGCGCATGCCGCTGCGGGTCACTCCGGCCGAGCCTCGGTGGGGAGCGCTGCTGTAGCGGTCCAGCTGGCCGGCATGGCCAGCGCGTCGGCCGAGGGCGTGGCCGGCCGGGCGCCACGCCCGAGCGAGGGCAGGCCGGCCCGCTCGGGGGTGATGCGCCCCCGGCGCGTGGTGAGGAAATCGCGAACCTCGCTGCGCTGGTCCATGCCCCCGACGCTACGTCGTCGCGGTGCCCCGCTGGGCGGCCCGGTCGTTACCAGGCTCGCGTTCGGGCAGGTCACGCTGGTAGAGCAGGCTGCGGTGGGTCGGGCGGTAACCCAGCGACTCGTTGGTGCGGCGCATCGCGACGTTGCTGTCGGCGGTGTCGGCCAGCAGGCCGTCCAGGGCGGGGAACATTTCCCGTACACGGGAGATCTGCGCGGCCTTCATCCACTGCGCCAGCCCCTGACCGCGATGCTCCGGCAGCACCCCGGTGCCGTAGTGCTGGGCGTCGCCCGCGCCCGAGGCCGGGACCACCAGCTCGGTGAAGCCGGCCATCTCGCCGTCCGGGCCGATCGCCGCCGTGGTGCACAGGGTCTCGCCCCGCTGGGCCACCGCGTCGGCGACCGAGTGCAGCCGGGCCACGTCCCACGCCTGCGGCACGTAGCCGGTGTCGCCCATCGGCATGTCGTCCATGGCGGGCCGGGCCCGCGCGAACGTCTCGGCCAGCTCGTCGGCGACGGTGCCCTCCCAGTGCACGAGCCGGTAGCCCAGCACGGGCCTCTCCGCCGGGTCGGCGCCGGCCAGGGCGAGCCGGGTGTAGGTCAGGGCCAGCACCGGCCGGAAGCCGCGGGCCAGGCAGAAACCGTCCTCGCCGGGCCGGACGGGCTCGGTCAGCAGCGCGTTCATGCCGTGATCGACGGCCGACGCCGTGAGCGCGTCGAGCAGCCGGGTGCCGACGCCGTTGCGCTGCTCGGCCGGGTGCACGTGGATCTGCACGTCGGCCGTGCGTCCGGCCGCGGGCAACCACAGGAACGCCGTGCCGAGCGGCCGCCCGTCGTCGCCCGCGGCCAGCCAGGCGAACCGTTCGCGGCGGGAGGGATCGATGAGCGGCGTCAGTTGCATGGCGGACATTATGGCGAGAGCGGCGCAGGAATGTCGTACCCCCGTGGCATGCTCGCCGCGTGATCGTCGACTTCGAGGCCGAGCTGTGGATCTGGGACGCGCGCAAGGGCGAGAGCTGGACGTTCGTGAGCCTGCCGGTCGAGGAGTCCGACGTGATCCGCGACCTCACCGAGGGCACGCGGCGCGGGTTCGGCTCGGTGCGGGTCAAGGTCTCGTGCGGCACCAGCCACTGGCAGACCTCGATCTTCCCCGGGGGCGGCGGGGGTGCCTACGTGTTGCCGATCAAACAGGCGGTGCGCCGCGCGCAAGGTCTGGAACCGGGCGACGTGGCGACGGTTTCGGTGGAAGTTCTCGGTCTTTAGACATGGAACCCCGGTGCGCGCTGGCGCTGCGCACCGGGGAGAGGTCAGGGCTCGCCCGTCCGACGCCGGGGGACACCGGACGGACGGCCCCGGTCTATATCCAGCATTACCCGGCTCGGTCGTCTTTTACCAACGACGGCGGCGGTAATGCCCATGGTGCCGATAGTGGCCGTGGTGGCGGTAGTGGCCGTGATGGCCGCGGCGGTAGTGGCCGTGATGGCCGTAGGCGCCCGGGGGTCCGTAGTAGCCGCCGTGATGCCCACGCTTGTGGAGCTTCGACGCGAGCAGCGACATCAGCATCCTCTTGATGGAACCACTCAAAACAGGCCTCCTTGATGGGGTCCTCTACCACGGTAGGTGGCGAAGTCCAGCACAGCCTGTGACGTACCTGGCGATTCCCTGAGACCTGAACGCGATCAACCACGCCAGCGGATCATCGCGGCGGTCGCGTCGTCGCGGAGTTCGCCCTGCTCATAGCTGACGATCGTGTGGATGAGCCGCCGCATCACCTCGGGCGCGGAGAGGCCCAGCCCCAGCGACTCGGTGATGAACGCCGTCAGCCGATCGAGACCGAACAGGGCCCCCGCGCGGTCCCTCGCCTCGGTGATCCCGTCGGTGTAGAGCACCAGTGTGTCACCGGGTTCCAGCTGCTCGGTGGTCAGCCGCGGCCCCCGCCCGAGCATGTTGCCCAGGCCCAGCGGCAGAGCCGTCGGCGTCACCGGGCTCGGCCGGGAGCGGCCCTGCCGCAGCAGCAGTTCGGCCGGATGCCCGGCGCTGATCCGCCGGTAACGACCGGTTCTGGTGTCCAGCTCGGCCAGGATCGCGGTGACGAAGCTGCCCGGATATTGCGCCCGGATCCACTTGTCGATCGACTGGTAGGTGTCGGTCAGGCCCAGCCCCGACCGGCGCGCGTTGCGATAGGTGTTGAGCGTCAGTGTGGTCAGGGCGCTGGCCGCGATGCCGTGGCCGACCGTGTCGAACAGCCCCACGTGCAGGATGTCGCCGTTGGCGGCGTAGTCGAACGCGTCCCCGCCCACGTCGTAACAGGGTTCGAGCACCGCCGTGACCATGGTGCCGTCGACCGCGAACGTGAGCGGCGGCAACTGGTTCCACACGATCTCGGCCGCCAGCTGCATCGGCTCGCGTCGCCGGGTGTGCTCGACCGCATCGCCGTAGCCGCGCCGGCTCACGATCAGCTCGGCCACCAGGGCGGCGATCACCTCGAGCTCGTCGAGATCGGCCGCGCGCGTCCGCAGTTCCAGCACGCCGAGCCGTTCGGCGCCGTGCAGCAGCGGCAGCCACACGCAGTCGTCCGACATGGTCGCCCGCGCGGTCGTGAAGGCCTCGCCGGCCGGGGTGCCGTCGACCGGCACCGGGGCGAGACCGGTCGAGTCGTGGCCGCGCAACGGATAGAGCTTGAGCTGGCCGTAGTCGACCAGCATGACCGCGGCCGTCGAGGCGCCCAGCAGCGGGGCTGCGTCGTGCAGCAGGGCGGGCAGGTCTTCGGCCCGTCCCCGATGCCGCAGGCCCAGCAGCCTGCGCACGGCTTCCATCGCCTCGGGCACGAGCCCATCATGCCCCGGCGGGCCCGTGCTCAATCGACCCGGTACCGCTCCACCAATCCGGCCAGGATCTCCCGCGTACGGGTGAGGTCGTCGATCTGCCTGGTCACCCGGTCCAGCTCGGACGTAAGGCGCTCGGCCAGCCACGGCGTACGGATGGCCTCGTTGTTGATGCACGGCAGAACGTCCTGAATGGTCGCGCTGTTCAGCCCGGCCGACAGCAGCGACTGGATCAGCGAGACCCGCTCGACCGCCGTCTCGGGATAGTGCCGCTGCCCGCCGCCGCTGCGCGAACTGGCCAGCAGCCCCTGCTCCTCGTAGTACCGCAGGCTCCGGGCGCTCGCCCCGGTGGCCGCGGACAGGTCGCCGATCCGCATCGGAAAACCTCCCGGAAACCCTTGACCCTGACATGGGTGTGAAGTTTTAGCGTAGCCGTATGACAGCCGCAACCGCCGCCCTGATCCAGCCGGTTACTCTCGCCGGACTCCCGCTGAGCAGCCAGTTCGTGATGGCACCGATGACCCGCGAACGCTCGCCGTGGGGCATCCCGACGCCGGAGAACGCCGCCTACTACCGCCGGCGGGCCGAGAACGGCATCGGCCTGATCATCACCGAGGGCGTGCTCGTCGACCACCCCAGCGCCGGGCACCAGTCGGCCGTCCCACGTCTGACCGCGGGCGCCGCCGAAGCCGGCTGGCGGCACGTCACGAGCGAGGTGCACGCCGCCGGGGGCCGCATCGCCGCGCAACTGTGGCACCTCGGCAGCGAACGCGAGCCGGTCGACGGCCTCGCCTCGTGGACCCCCACCACGATGACCGGCCGTGACTTCGACACCATCATTTCCGCGTACGCCGAATCCGCGCGGGTCGCCGTCCGGGCCGGGTTCGACGCCGTCGAGGTGCACGCCGCCCACGGATATCTGCTCGACGAGTTCCTGTGGCCGGTGACCAACCCGTCCCGGGCCCACCGCGGCTTCCCGGCCGAGGTGGTCCGCGCGATCCGTGCCGAGATCCCCTCGTGCATGCCCCTGATCGTCCGGTTCTCCCAGTTCAAGGAGCGCGACTACAGCGCCCGCATCGCCGAGACGCCGGGGGAGCTGGCGACCATCCTCGAAGGCCTGCGCTCGGCCGGGGCCGACGTGCTGCACGCCTCCCAGCGCCGCTTCTGGGAGCCGGTCTTCGCCGGCAGCGACCGCAACCTCGCCGGCTGGGCCCGGCACCTGACCGGCCTGCCCTCGATCACCGTCGGCTCGATCGGCCTGACCCCCGATTTCGTCACCTCCGACCGGATGCGGGAGCTGCTGGACCGGCACGCGGCCGGCGAGTACGACGCGATCGCGCTGGGCCGGGTGCTGCTTGGCAACCCGGCCTGGGTCACCCACGCCGGCGCCGGTCAGGTCGACAAGATTCACGCCTATCACAAAACGGACGAGGAGCGATACTTCTGATTTTCCAGCGCGGAAGCCGCCTGACTTGGTGGAATCGTCACCATGGTGGCCGAAACGCCCAGAGCAGCCGTACGCGCATGGCGTGACGGGCTGGTCAACCTCGACGCCGGCAACCGCCTGCTCAACTTCCGCCCCACGGCCACCGGCACCCTCGAGATCGCCGGGCCGGCCGCCGGCGACATCGTCTCGGCCCTGCGCGGCGACCGTGACTACGGGTTCCTGCCCGCCGGTGCCCGCCCCGAGCCCGGTGGCCTGTTCCGCACCGGCCTGCCCGCCGTCGCGCTGGGCGCTCAGTTGCGCCGCTTGCTGCGCAAGTCCCGCCAGGACTTCCTCGACCGTGGGGTGGCCGCCCTGCATCTGGCGATCGGCATGCTGCACTGGCGCGACGAGGACGGGGTGGCCCTGACCAGCCCGATCCTGTTGCTGCCGGCCGAGCTGGTCGCGCACGGGCCGGCCGACGTGCCCCGGCTGCGGGTGCGGGGCGAGGACCCGGTGGTCAACCCGGCCCTGGTGCTGCGGCTGCGCCGGATGGGGATCGCCGTGCCCGGGGTGGACGGGCTGGCCGGGCTCGACGTGCGGGACTACCTGGAGGCGTTGCGGGCGACGGTCAGCAACCGGGACTGGCGGGCCGAGGAGAGTGTGCTGCTGTCGCGGTTCACGTTCCACAAGGAGGCCATGTACCGGGATCTGCTCGACAACGAGTCGCGGATCGTGGCGCATCCGCTGGTGCGGGCGCTGGCCGGCGAGGTCGGGACGCTGGACGGGGTCGGGGTCGCCAACGCCCGGAGCGAAGCCGGTGGACGGGGTTCCCGGAGCGAAGCCGTCGGCATCGGTTCGCGCGGCGCGGTTGGCGCACAAAATGCCGGAGAAGTTGGCACGCCACCGGCCTGTGGACAACCGGTTCAGCCGCCCCCGGAGGCGGTAAGTTCTCCCCACCTCTCCCCGGGTGGGCGGAGGGGTGGCGGGTGGGAAGGCAGGGAGTCGTACACAGACGATCTCCCCGGCACAGACGATCTCCCGCTGGTGCTGGACGCCGACGCCACCCAGCGGGCCTGCATCGAGGCCGCGCTCCGGGGCGAGAGCTTCGTCCTCGACGGCCCACCCGGCACAGGCAAGTCCCAGACCATCGCCAACATGATCGGCTGCCTCCTCCACGCGGGGAAGACGGTTCTGTTCGTCTCCGAGAAGGCGGCCGCCCTCGAAGTCGTCCGCAACCGCCTCGCGGGCGTGGGCCTCGAGGCGTACCTCCTGGAACTGCACAGCCACAAGGCGACCCGCAAAGAGGTCGCCCGCGCGCTCGCCAACTCGCTCGACCGCCCGGAACCGGCGAGCGAAGCCGGGCGCGACCACACCCGGCTGCGGGAACTCCGCGCGATGCTCGACGGCTACGCGGTCGCCATGAACGTACGGCGGGAACCGCTCGGTCGCAGCCTGCACGAGGTGCTCGCCGAATGCGCCCGCCTCACCGGAGTGCCCGAGGCGCCGCCTGTGCCGAAACCGGGTGAACTTACCCCGCAGGCCCTGCACGACGTGCTCGAAGCGGCCGACGACCTGGCCGAGGGGCGGCGGGCGGCGGCCACGGCGACGACCTTCCCCTGGCGTGACGTCACCGGACGCGCGTCCCTGAGCGACATGCTCCGGCGGGCCCAGCAGGCGCTGGACGCGCTCTGCGCCGAGGCGGAACAGCACCGGCGGATGGCGGCGGCGTTCGGCGCGACCCGGCCGGCCGGCGCCGGGAACCTGGCCATGCTGGTCACCCACGCCGCCCGGCGGCCCCGGGCGGTGGACGACGCCTGGCTCACCGCACCGAGCCTGGAACCGGTCGCGCGGGCGGCCGAGCGGCGGGGCCGGCGACTGGCGGAGGCGCGCCGGGCCCGGGCCGCGGTACGGGAGGCGGCCGGCGTCGAATGGCACCAGCTGCCCGAGGCCGACCCGCCCGCGGTGGGCCCGGGCGATCTGACCGCCGCCACGGCCGAGGAGACGGCCCGCCGGCTCGCCGCCGAGGCCGACGCGCTCGAGGAACTGCATCTGGCGGTCGCGCCGATGGCCGCGCGGCTCGGGCTGCCGGCCGTCGAGACCTTCGCCGACCTGAATCGGTTCGCCGCTCTGGCCGAACTCGCGTCGCGGGCCGGTCGGCCGGAGCCGTTCTGGTTCGGGCCGGGTGTGCTGCCCGGTGTCTCGGTGGCGGCGGCCGCCCAGCGCCACTGCGCCGAGGCGGTGGCCGCAGCCGAGGCCGAGTGCCGCCGCTGGTTCCACCCGGCGATCGTCGACCAGCCGGTGGAACAGCTGGCCGAGCGGCTGGCCCACGAGCACCGCGGGGTACGCAAGCTGCTCGGCGCGTACCGGCGGGACTGGGACGCCGTCGCCGCGTACGCGCTGCCCTCGGTTCCGCCGGCCGAGGCTGTTGCTCACATCGGCGCCGCTGTGGCCTGGCAGCGGGCGCGGCGCGAGCAGATCGCGGCCGAGCACCAGTACGCGCCGCTACTGGGCCGGTTCTGGCGGGGCGGCGCGGCGCTGCACCAGGCCTTGGAGCTGGCGGGTGAACTGGTGCGGCTCAGCCCGCCGGGAGCGTTGCCGGCCGTGGCCGACCAGATCTGCCGCCCCGCCCCCGACCCGGAGTTGGCGCGCCTGGCGGTCCGGGTGCGCGCTCTCGCCGTACGGGAATCGGCCGCCGACACGCCGCAGGACGCGTGCGAACGCCGTCGCGCCCGGATCGGGCCGTTGACCGAGGTGTCGACCGCCCTGCAGGCCTTCGCCCGGGTGCTCGGCCGCGACCCCGGCCTGGGTGAGGCGCGGCACCTGGCCCGTCTGCGCCGCGCGGCCGCCGACGAGGAACGGATCCTGGCCGACGACACCGCCGCCGCCACGGCCACGCTGGGGGAGGCGGCCGTCCACGACGACCACCTGGACGAGGCGGTCACGTGGACGAACGCGGCCCGCCGGCTCACCTCGGGCGTGGACCGGCCGCTCACCGGGGAACAGGCGGCCGCGCTGCGCTCGGACGGCGGGGCCGCGGTTCTGGCCGAACGGTTCGGGGCCTGGGAGGACGCCCGCGACACGGTCGTGACCGCGTTCGCGCCCGGCCGTCGCGCGCAGATCGAGGCCGAACTCGACGACTACGACGGGGCGCTGCTGTCCGCGCTGGCCGACGACCCGGACGGGCAGCAGCAGTGGCTTGCCTACGACCGGGCCCGGCGGGTGCTCACCCCGGAGACGATCCGGTTCTGCGTCGAGCGGCGGGTGCCGGCCGACCTGATCCGGCCCGCCCTGCACCGGGCGCTGCTGGCGGCGTGGGCCGACGCGGTGATCCGGGACGACGCGCGCCTGCACCCGATCGGCGGGGCGGAACGCGACCGGCTGGTCTCCGAGTTCCGTACGCTCGACGCGGCGCTGGCCGGGGAGGCGCCGGCCACGATCGTCGCCGCCGCCGAGCAGCGCCGGGCCGCCGGGCGCGTGCCGGCCGAAGTGACCCTGCTCCGGCGCGAGGGTATGAAGGAGACACGGCATCTGGCCGTACGGGATCTGATCGCCCGCACCCGCACGACCGTGCAGGCCGGCAAGCCCTGCTTCCTGATGTCGCCGCTCGCCGTGAGCCAGTTCCTGCCGGCCGACCTGACGTTCGACGTGGTCGTCTTTGACGAGGCGTCGCAGATCGCCCCGGCCGACGCGATCAACTGCCTGTACCGGGCCGACGCGGTGATCGCGGCCGGCGACGACCGGCAGCTGCCGCCCACCTCGTTCTTCACCCGCGCCGACTCCGACGACGACAGCGACGGCAGCGACGTGAACGACTTCCAGTCCATCCTGGAGCTGGCCAAGGGCTGTGGCGCCTTCCCCGGCCACGGGCTCGGCTGGCACTACCGCAGCCGCCACGAGGCGTTGATCGCGTTCGCCAACAACCGGTTCTACGACGGCCGGCTGCGGACGTTCCCCGGTGCGAACGCCGACCCTGAGACGGGTGTCGAGTTCATCCCGTCCCGGGGCGTCTACCGCCGGGGCAGCACCCGCGACAACCCGGCCGAGGCCGAGATGGTCGCCGAACGGGTGGTCGCGTGCCTGACCACCCGGCCCGACCTGTCGCTGGGCGTGGTGACGTTCTCGGTGGCGCAGGCCGAGGCGATCGAGGCCGCCCTGGAACGCGCCGCCACCCGTCACCCGGGCCTGGACCGGCTGCTCGACGGCGACCGGCTCTCCGGCTTCTTCGTCAAGAGCCTGGAATCGGTGCAGGGCGACGAACGCGACGTGATGATCTTCTCGATCGGGTACGGCCGCGACGAGAACGACCGGATCAGCACCCACTTTGGCGCCCTCAACCAGCCCAACGGGTGGCGCCGGCTCAACGTGGCGATCACCCGGGCCCGGCGCCGCGTCGAGATCATCTCGTCGGTGCGGTCCCGCGACATCCCGGAGTCGGCCAACGAGGGCGTACGGCATCTCGCCGCCTACCTGGACTACGCCGAGCGCGGCGCGGCGGCGCTGCCGGTGCGGGACCCGGCCGCGGACCCGCTCGTCGCCTCGGTGCTGGAGACCGTACGCGGCTGGGGTTACCGCGCGAAGGCGGACATCGGGCTGGACGGCTACCGCATCGACGTCGGCGTGCGGCACCCCACCCCGGCGGGTGGGTTCGTTCTGGGCATCGAGTGCGACGGACCGCGGTACGGCTCGATCAGTTCCGCCCGCGACCGTGACCGGCTCACGTCCGAAGTCCTCACCGGACTCGGCTGGCGCCTGCACCGCGTGTGGAGCGCGGCGTGGCACCGCGACCGCGCGGGGGAGGAGGCCCGGTTGCGGGAGGCGATCACGAAGGCGGCCGGAGACCTGCCCACCGCGGGGCCCCGACCCTACCGCCGGGTAGACTCGCTCGGCCTGCGGCTCGTCCCCTGAAGGAACCTGAAGAAGAGGCTGACGGACCGTTTAGGACCGGTTACGGTATTGACTCGTTGCGCTCGGATGTCCAGCATATGTCGCGTGACATCCGGGACCCCTTCGGCGCCGGCCGCGCCGGTCAGCTGCGTTGCCTTCCGCGCTGACGGACGTCGGCTGGCCAGCGGGACCCAAGCCGGCACGGTGACCGTCCTGGAGACCAGCGATCCCGGCCGCCCGGTCACCATGACCGAATTTGCCCATCGCTCGGCGGTGCTCGCCGCGTCCTGGAACCCGGGCGCGTCCGATCTGCTCGCCACCGGGTCGGCCGACGGCACGGCGGCGGTGTGGCGGGTCGTCGACGACCGTCCGCCGCACCTCATGAAAATCCTCGGTGGTCACCCGGCCGCGGTCACCGGCGTCTCCTGGATGCCCGACGGGCAGCACCTGCTCTGCCAGCTCGCCGACGGCCGGGCCGCGGTGTGGCGGGCCTTCGCCGAGGCCTACCTGGGCGAGATCGACGATTGCGTACGCCTCGACGTGAGCTCGGCCGGGCTGGTGGCCACGGTCGGCGCCAACGGCTTCGTGGCCGTCCGCGACCTGGCCCAGGACCGCACGCCCCTGGCCGGCCGGGCCGCCCCCGCCGTGGAGGCGTGCGCCTGGTCGCCCGACGCGACGACGCTCGCCCTGGCCCGGCGCGACGGCGCGATCGAACTGCGCAACGCCCACCTCGACCCGATCCGCACCGTCCGGGCGGGCGACGCGGCCCTACGGTCGGTCACCTGGTCGACCGACGGACGGCATGTGCTGGCCGGGGCGTACGACGGAACCGTCTTCGCGATCGACTCGGCGAGCCGGCCCGTGTGGCGGCTGACCGACCCGACGATCCGCACCCGGTCGCTCGCCGTCGGCGGGCCGGTGCTGGCCACCGCCACCTTCGCCACCCGGCCCTACCTGCTCGACGCCACCTCGGGCACCCCGCTCACGCCCGGCCTGTCGCTGCCCGCCCTGCCCGCGCCGACCCGGCCGTTCCGGGGCGGTGTGCTGGCCGCCGAGGGCCGCGTCGTGACGGCCGGCCCGCCGGAGGACCGCACGGTCGTCGTCGAGCACGACCTGCGCGTCGGCGCGATCGACTCCCTGGCCGACCGGGTCGTCGTCTCGGCCGCACACCAGGCCGTCCGCGTGGCCCGGCTCGACGCCAGCGCGTACGAGGTGGAACGCGGCATCACCCTGCGGGCCCCCGAACCGGTTCGTACGGTGGCGCTGCTCGGCACGCCCGAGACAACGGTGGTGGTGGCCGCGTCGTACGAGTTCCGGCTCTACTCGTGGACCGTCGACTGGACCGGGCCGCCGGTCGGTCCCACCCTGGCCGGCGAGTTTGGTGCCGGCATCGCCGCGCTGCAACGCCTCGACGAGCAGCGCCTGACCGCGACGGACCACCGCGGTGAGCTGGTGATCCTCGCGCTGGGCGCCGATGGAGCGCTCTCCTCCTGAGTTTTTATTCGAACCGGGACGGATCGCCCGCGCCGACCCGCAGGACCTCGGGTTCGCCCTCCGACAGGTCGACCACGGTTGTCGGTTCCACGCTGCCCTCACCCGAGTCGACGACGGCGTCGACGACGTGGTCCAGGGCCTCCTTGATCTCCCAGCCCATCGTCATCGGCTCCTCCTGCCCCGGCAGCAGCAGCGTGCTCGACACCAGCGGCTCGCCCAGCTCCTCGAGGATCGCCTGCGCCACCACGTGGTCGGGGATGCGCGCGCCGACCGTCTTCTTCTTCGGGTGCAGCAGGCGGCGCGGAACCTCCTTGGTGGCGGGCAGGATGAACGTGTACGGGCCCGGGGTCGACGCCTTGACCAGCCGGAACGACGCGTTGTTGATCTGCACGAACTGCCCCAGCTGGGCGAAGTCGCGGCACATCAGCGTGAAGTGGTGCCGGTCGTCGAGGTGGCGGATCTCGCGGATGCGGTCCAGGCCCTCCTTGTTGCCCATCCGGCAGCCGAGCGCGAAGCACGAGTCCGTCGGGTAGGCGATCAGCCCGTCACCCCGGACGATCTCGACCACCTGCCGGATCGAGCGAGCCTGCGGATTGTCCGGGTGCACGTCGAAATACTTCGCCACCCGCAAAGCCTAGTGAACTCCGCCCGAGCTCGTGATCGACTCGCCGCGCCCCGGTGCTCACTTCCCTTTCCCGTACGGCGGGTGGCTGCCCGCCTTCAGAGACCGGTCACCGGGTCTTCCCTTGCCACGACGCGGCTTCCCTCGTACGGCGGGTGGCTGTCCTTTGCTACGGCGCCGGATTTCCCTCGTACGGGTGAGGGCCGCTTGCTACGACGTGGGTCGCCGGGCGGCGTGCAGGGCGTGGATGACCGCCGCCATGTCCGCCTCGCTGTGCCCGAGGGCGGCCGTCGCGGCGTACAGGTCGCGGCAGACGTCGAGCAGCGGGGAGGCGACGTCACGGTGGCGCGCGGCGGCGACGATCAGCTCGTTGTTCTTGAGCACGTCCCGGATCGACGCCTGCACCGCGAAGTCGGCCTCGACCAGCTTGCCCGCCTTGCCGCGCGAGACGGCGCTGGCCATCGGCCCGGCGTCGAGCACCTGCCGCAGCAGGCCGCGATCCAGCCCGTACGCGTCGGCGAAGTGGAACGCCTCGGCCAGCCCGGTGACCATGCTGATCAGGAACGTGTTGACCGCCAGCTTCATGAGCAGCGCCCCCGGAACCGGCCCGCAGTCGACCACCTGCCGGCACATCAGGCCCAGCAGCCCGCCGAGCCGCTGCTTTGCCGCCGGATCGCCGGCCACCATCGCCACCAGCTCACCCGCTTCGGCCGGCCCACGCGAGCCCGAGACCGGCGCCTCGACATAGCCGCCCTTCACCCGCGCGCCCAGCCGGGCCGAGAACTCCGGGCTGGTCGTGCCCATGTGCACCACCAACGCCGACGACGTGTCGACGCCGTCGAGCACTTCGTCGATCGCGGCCTCGGTGGCCAGCATCAGAAACACGATGTCGGCCCGCTCGAACACCTCGGCCGGGCTCGCCGCGCGGAACGCGCCGGGCGGAGTGTCCCCACGGTCGGTGCGGCTCCACACGACCAGGTCGGTGCCGCCCTTGGCGAGGTTGGTGGCCATCGGCGTCCCCATCACGCCAAGCCCGAGAAACCCTACGGTCATGCCGCTCACCGTAGATTCGCGCCGCCGCCGGGCACGCGAGCCAATTCGCCGGTCGTGGCCCGCGCTCGTGGCCCCGCGTTCGTGGCCCGCGGCGTGGCTTCGCGCTCGTGGCTTCGCGCCATCCGAAACGGGGCTCGGAGGCCACTGTGGACTGTGTCATGCTGCGGGCGTCGGCGGATCGACTGCACCGGAGGCCCAGCCCATGCCCGTGTCCGTGAACCTCGACGACCTGCTCGACGAGCCCTTCCGTGACCTCCCGCTCACCGACCTGGTCAACGCCCCCGTCTCCGCCCTCTCCGGGGTCAGCGAGGAGGAGGCCCAGGGCCTGAGCCTGGTCTTCGGCATCAACACGATCGCCGACCTGGCCGCCAACCCGTTCATCCGCGCGGCGGTCGCCATCACGCGCATGGCCGAAGCGGCCGAGCTGCCGCCTCCGCCGCCCGCCTGAGCCGGGGTCGTCAGCGGTACCAGGCGGCGGTTTCCCGGGCGCGGCCGCCGAGCCGGGCACGCCGGTCGCCTTCACCGGCACCGACACGCTGCGGATCGAGGACGGCCGGTTCGCCGAGTACCGGGTCAACTCCGACATCCACGTCCTGCTGGCCCAGCTGAAGGTCGGTTGAGCCCCGCGAACCGTGGCGGGATCGGGCCCGGCGGACCATGCTGGGGGTTGTGGAAACTGAACTCTTCATCGGCGGCAAGTGGGTTCCCGCCTCCTCCGGGAACCGTTTCGACGTGCTGGACCCGGCGACCGGCGAGGTGATCGCGTCGGTCGCGGACGGGGGCGAGAGCGACGCCATCGCGGCGGTGGACGCGGCGGCCGAGGCGGGTGCGGGCTGGGCGGCCACGGCTCCGCGCGTCCGCGGTGAGGTGCTCCGCCGGGCCTGGGAGCTGATGACCGAGCGGGCCGACGAGCTCGCCAAGATGATCAGTCTCGAGAACGGCAAGGCCCTGGTGGATGCGAAGGGCGAGGTCACGTACGCGGCCGAGTTCTTCCGGTGGTTCGCCGAGGAGGCGGTGCGCGGCGAGGGCACCCTCGCCACCGCCCCCTCCGGCGCCAACCGCATCCTGGTCACCCGGCAGCCGGTCGGCGTGTGTGTGCTGGTCACGCCGTGGAACTTCCCGGCCGCCATGGCCACCCGCAAGATCGGTCCGGCGCTGGCGGCCGGCTGCACCGTCGTCCTCAAACCGGCCAGCGACACCCCGCTCACCGCACTGGCCATGGCGGCGATCCTGGCCGAGGCCGGTGTCCCCTCGGGTGTCGTCAACGTGCTGCCGTCGCGGAGCTCGGGCAAGGTCGTCTCGCGGATGCTGCACGATTCCCGCGTACGGAAACTCTCCTTCACCGGCTCCACCGAGGTCGGCCGCATCCTGCTCGCCCAGGCCGCCGACAACGTGGTCAACACGTCGATGGAGCTCGGCGGCAACGCGCCGTTCGTGGTCTTCGCCGACGCCGACCTCGACGCCGCCATCGAGGGCGCGATGATCGCCAAGATGCGCAACGGTGGCGAGGCGTGCACCGCGGCCAACCGCTTCTACGTCGAGTCGTCGATCGCCGCCGACTTCTCGCAGCGCCTCGCCTCGCGTATGGCCGCCCTTAAGGTCGGCCCCGGCACGGCCGAGGGCACGCAGGTCGGCCCGCTCGTCAACGAGGACACCGTCGGCAAGGTCGACGAACTGGTGAAGGGCGCGATCGAGGCCGGCGCCAAGGCCGAGACCGGTGGCCGCCGCCCCGAGGGGCCCGGCTTCTACTACCCGCCGACGGTGCTGACCGGGGTCGCCCCCGACTCGCCGATCCTGCGCGAGGAGATCTTCGGGCCGGTCGCGCCCATCGTGACGTTCAGCAGCGAGGAGGAGGCCGTCCGGCTCGCCAACGACACCGAGTTCGGCCTGGTCGCGTACGTCTACACCACCGACCTGGCCCGCGGACTGCGGGTCAGCGAAGCCATCGAGGCCGGCATGGTCGGCCTCAACCGGGGCCTGGTCAGCGACCCGGCGGCGCCGTTCGGCGGCGTGAAGCAGAGCGGCATCGGCCGCGAGGGCGGGCACGAGGGCCTGCTGGAGTACCTCGAGTCGAAGTACATCGCCGTCAACTGGTGATGATGTCCTTGCGCATCCGCACGATCGGGACGGGGGCGCCCCCACGGGCGTCCTCGGTCCGGTCCACCTCGGCGAACCCGTACGCGCGATAGAGCGGCTCGCCGGCCAGGGTCGCCATCAGCTCGAGCCGCGTGAAGCCCTCGGCGGCGGCCGCCCGCTCACACAGCCCCAGGATGAGCCGCCCGACCCCGCGCCGCGTGAACTCCGGGTGCGTGTACATCGCCCGTACCTTGGCCGGGTCTTTCGCCGGATCGAGCAGTGCGGCGTCCCGGCTCGCGAAGTGGTCACCGCCGTAGAGCGTCGCCCGCCGGCTCCACCCGCCGCAGCCGGCCAGCCGCCCCTCCGACTCGATCACGAAATACGTGCCGTCGTCGATGAGCTGCGTGTCGAGCCCCATGATGGCCGCGCTGCTGCGGACCTGCTCGTCGTCGAGAAACCCCTTCTGCAGCTCCGCGATGGCCCGCTCCATCAGCTCCCGCAGAGCCCCCACATCGTCGCGCGTGGCCAACCGGCTGCTCAGAGACATGCCCGTCATTCTTGCAGGGCCGTAACGATACTCTGTGATGTCGATATGTGACCGTGTGCAATCGCTTGCGACAATGTCCCCATGCGTTGGCGGTGGGCCGGGAATCGCTGGACGATCTTTGCCGCGTTCGTGGTGGCCTCGGCCGGGCTCGGAGGCCTGGTCGTCTACCTGTGGCATCTGGGGCTGGACCAGGCCGATCAGCTGGCCAGCGTGGTCGGGATGTTCATCGGGCTGGTGAGCCTGACCGTGGCGGTGCTTGCGATCGCGCAGACCCGCCAGCCGGCCAAACGCCCGGGCGGACGGGCCGCCCACCGGATCACCCATCAGACCGCATGGGGCCCGAGGCCGCTCAGTGAAGAAGTCCGGCAGTTGCTGACGGCGATCCATGGCGCCGCCGACACCCTGCCCAACCCGCTGCTAGGAGATCGGCGGACCGCTGTCTCCACGGTCTATGTGCGGCAGCGGGTCGAGCAGCCCCGCCCGCGGACCATGCGTGACCGCAAGGAGGAGCGAAAGCGGCTCTTTCTGCCGTTCGACCACGAGCCGTTGACGATTCCGTCCCGGCAACCGTTCGCGAAGGCGTTCGAGCTGCATCGCCACCTGCTCATCGAGGGCGGCCCCGGAACCGGCAAGTCGACGACCGCGCGGCAGATCTGCCGCGAACTTGCGGCGGCCTGGCTCAAAGGTGACCCGGCACCGGCCGGCACCGGGTCGCAGCCGCTGTTGCCGCTGCTGATTTCGGCTCGGGGCTTGGCCGGCCACATCGGTCTGCGGTGGCCGGAGGCGATCGCCAACGCTGCTCGCGCCGAGCTCGGCGCGGTGGCTCGGCTCGAGGTTCCATACGAACTTCTGGAAGGTCCCGTCGACGGCGTGCCTTGGCTGGTCGTGATCGACGGGCTCGACGAGGTTCCCGGCGACGAACGGGATGCGCTGCTGGATCAGCTCGCCGCGCAGACCCAGAATCCCGATCCAGCGTTCCGGCTGTTGATCACCACCCGGCCGCTGGCCGGCCACGCTACGAGTGTGCTGGGCAGCATCACGGTCGGCCACTACACGCTCGTGCCTTTCGACGCAGCGGCGCTTCGTGAGTTCGCGCGGCGGTGGTTCACCGACGAGCAGGACGTGGTCGACGAGGACGAAGCCGGCCGGTTCCTCAACGAGATCGCCGCCGCGGGACTCCAGGAGGTGACGTCGGTACCGCTGATGGCGACCATGGCGATCAGCGTCTTCACCGAGGGCGGCGCGGATCCGTTGCCGCGCAACCGCTACGACCTGTACGAGAACTTCTTGAGCCTGCTCCGCCGCACGAATCACCGACGACGCGTGGACGCCCGCACCGAACTGGCCGAGGCACTGTCGAGCGAGCCGGAGGGCGCCAAGACAGCTCACGGCCTCTATGACCATCTTGAAGATCTGCTCGAAACGCTGGCGATCGCGCGGGTCAGTAGCCGCAAACCACTCCTGCCCGCCGCGCTCGAACGCTTGCACCGACTCAGCCTGCCCCTCGCCAGCCCGCCCCCGCTCGATTGGGCCAAACGGGTGATGGACGCCCTGATCGCGACCGGGCTGGTGCAGCAGCGCGACGGAAGCATCGACTTCATCCACCTCAGCTTCGCCGAACACCTGGCGGCACGGGTGCACGCACGGGAGCTGAACGGGGACTTCAAACCCGACGATCAACGATGGCAGCGGTGGCTCGGCCTGCTCGGTCACCGCGATCAGGATGCGGCACTGGTCCTGGCCGGCTGGTCGCGGCGCCATCAGGCGGGACCGCTGCTCGACTGGCTGCTCCGCGGACTCCACGGGCACCGCATGCTTGCCGTCCAGCTGGTGGCCGAGGGCACTCCGGCTAACAGCGCACAGGTGGCCGGATGCCTGAACGCCGTCGGCGCAGAACTTGCCCTCAATCGGCAGCACGGAAGTCCGCGAGCGGTGTCGCTGCTCCGCAGGTTTCCCGCCGACACCCAGCTTCTCGGATGGCTGCGGGACCAGTTGTATCTGGCCACAGGCTATCCATTTCAGGAAGTCGCCCTGGCACACGTTGCTGCGGAACGTAGTGCCCGTCTGCGTCCGGAGATGATTGAACGGATCCGATCCGTCCTCAGCTCCGCGACGATGATGCGCCACCGGCTCGAGGCGGCGAAGGCCCTCCATCAGATCGCCGGTGGGCGCAGCGACCATGCCCTGTCGAGTCTCCGAGCAGTCCTGCGAGATCCGGCTGTCGACGAGTCCGACGGGGTCGATGTCGGTGTCGCCCTCATGGAGTTCGACGGAGAGCCGCGGAGCGACGCGACGGAGTATCTGACTCGATTCATGCGAGATCATCACGCCGATTACCGGGTACGACGGCAAGCGAGTGAGGCCCTGGTCAGAGCCGACGGCAGCTTCCGGTCCGAGGCACTCGAGCGCCTTCAGTCAATGCTTGGCGTACCCCGCTACAACCCAGACCTGATCGCCAATGTCGCCGAGACAGTGATCGCGATCGCGCCGGAGACGGCGGACGAAATGGCGGCGCGGGTGTGGGAAGTTTTCCTCGACCCGATGCAGATCGCCCACGAAACCGATGCGTTCAGGGTGCTGGAGTCGCTGAGTGGCGAGAATCGGAAACGGCTTGTCGCCGCTCTTCTCCGGCGCAGCGCCAGCCCTCTGCTCGAGATCTGGGACCGCCACCAGATGGCGATCTTTCTCGCCGGCCTTGGTGACGAGGCCGGCGACGCGGCGGTCGAAGTGGTCGTCGACGTCGTTCAGCAATCATGGACGGACACAGACGACGCGATGCCGATGACTGTGTATGCACGGGATTCGGAGCCGGAGTTTCGCGGCAAGCTGGTGCAGCTGCTGTCCACCCGGGCCGAGGACAGAGCTTTGCCGCGCACGGCCCGGGTCGGCCTGGCTTTGTCGTTGGCTCGGTTGGATCCCCGGTTCCGGACCGAGGTGCGACGAGCCGTCGACGAAATCATGGAACCACCTCTGCCGTATTGGACCGCTTACCGGATTCGCGAAAGTATCCAACTCCTGCACCCGGACGATGCCGATGCCGTGGTCGCACCCTTCTGCGACCTCCTTGTCGATCAACAGGTGGACCACCCCGATGCGGTCGGCCAACTCGACTTGCTGGCCGTCGTTGTTCCCGAACTGGCGGGCCTCGCCGATCAGCTCATCGCCACGGCTTCGGAGGCGGAACCGTGGTTCGCCGACAGGTTCTTCGGCAGTGTGCGCGGACGTCACCTTCATGCCGCTCCGCTGGTCAGCGGTGTCGTCGAAGTCGTCAGAAATCAGCGCCTGCCGGAGGCTCGGCGCATGATCGCGGCCCGGTCCCTGTGGTTCAGCGGTGTGCAGGGACCGGAAGTCTCTGATGCGCTCGTCTCATTCGCGGATGACGACACCCTGAGTGCCGCAAGCAGTCTGAACGCCGTCAACAACCTGCCGAACCGGGTGAAGGGCGGGACGGAGACGGCGATGTCCCGGCTCGGCGCACTACGCGACAACGAGACCCTGCCGCCTTCGGTTCGGGTCTCGTTGCTGTCGGCTCTCCTTGATCGGTCGCGTGAGCAGGCACCATCCGCCTTGGCCGAAATGCGCATGATCGCCCGAAGCCCGTACCTGGCAATCAGTGTGCGTTCCGCCGCGTGGCAGATCGTCGCCGACTCCGAGGAGCATTTCGCCGAGGCAATCGCGGGGCTGACAGCGCTCCAGGCGACGCCGTACGCCACTCTCGCCGAGCGCTGCCGCATTGTCGACGCGTTGGTTCGGATGATTCCGCCCCATGGCCGGTCCGATCTTGTTGAAACGATCTCCGCCATCGCCACGGAGTGCCTGGACCTGTTCGATCCAGACGACGTGGTCGAGCTGACCAGACTAATGGCCAGGTTATGTCCAGACCGGATGATCACCAGCGCCCAGTGGGCAGCGGCCGTTGTTGACGGCTCCCAATACACCGACATCTATCGGATTGCTGGACACCTGGCCGAGCCGCCGTCCGGTTCGATCCCGGCCGACCTCGATCGTCTGCCGTCGACGCCGGCCGGCTGGACGGAAATGCTGCGGCGGGAGTGGGTGGCCCGGGCCGTGCCGGTGGCACAGCGGTCGTCAATAGCGGCGAAGCTGCGGGAATGGGTTGCCGCGCCCGGCCTTCTGCCTGATCAGCGGTTCGAGGTGGTAGTCCGTCTTTCGAAGTACGACTTCTCTGATCGGTCCTACGCTGTCGAACTCCTGCGCAAGGCCATGGATGGCGGTCTCGCCGGAGCGACTTGGCCCGCGATCGATCCGATGTCGGCTGCCGCCGAGCTCTACCGCGAATACCTCACGGAACGCCCGGCCGCGGGCGCGTTTCTCCGCTCCGTTGCCGGAGACGCCGCGGAGCCCGTCATACGACGATCCCGCGCCCGAGCCTTGCTTGTAGGAAGCGGCGGTCCGGCCGCTCGACGTTTCCTGGTTCCGCTGCTGAAACTGGAGATCGACCGTCCGGAGGCCGACGTGGCGACCCGTTGCGCGGCCGCTCGCAATCTTGCGGAGATCCGACCCGGTGATGCGGCGGACCTGTTCGCGAAACTCCGGTCTTTACTGACGACCGCTCGGGCGTCCGATCGGCTCCGGATCGCCCAGACCATCGTAGGGATGGACACGACCGACCAGGCTGCCGTCCGTGCACTGTGCGACCTGATTCTTGACCCGCATATCCGTCGGCCGATCGGCGCCAAGGCAGCGGCGGTGCTCGCGGCGGGAGCAATACAGCATCGCGCGACTCTCGCTCGTGTCACACGGCAGCGACTGGCATCCGTACCCTCCCCACACGACGCCGTCTGGCTGCACGAAGCTCTGGCTGATGTCGTCCCGGCCACGGTTGCGGACGCCGCCGCGGCGCTGACCGGCCTTGCGACAGCTGGGCCGCTGACCGCACGCCTCGAAGCAGCCCGCGCGCTGCTCGGTTTCGGCGAGGCAGCCACCTCCGGCCAGAACGTGCTCGTAGGAATTCTGACCGACCTCGATGCGCCCGGACATCTGCGCGTGAAGGCCGGCCGCTACCTTGCCGGCCGTCCAGGTCCGTACGACGAGGTCGTCCGGGAACACCTCATCCATCTGCCGGGCAACGGGCCGTACCGGATCGAAGCCGCGCTTGTGGTGATGGAATATGCCGGACCCACGCGCGATCGGGCGGCCGCCTCCCTGCGTCGTTTTGTCAGTGAGCCCCATGTCACTCCCTACGTCCGATTTGTTGTGGCGGAGGCGCTCGCCGATCATGACGATTCCGACAGTCAGGATTGTGCCCGCGCGATCGTTGCCGAGCTTTCCCGCGCGGAGGACGTGCAACCCGCCTTGCGCTACCAGGCCGTCGCCTTCATCGGCCGTCTGGATCCCACTCGCGCCGAGGAGGTCATTGCCGACCTCAGGGACGTCCTGTCTGCGGACAGCGCTCACATGGACCACCGGCGCTGGGCGGCGGAAGCGCTCGCCTCCCTTTCGGACACACTTCGCCGCCCGGCTCTGGACGCGTTGCGTGCTCTCCGGACTATGGACATGACAGACCGCGAACGTCGCCGGCTCGAGCGCTCCATCGCCGAGGTCAGCGGCTGAACGCTGGCCGACCGAATCCGACTACGTGTCCGGCGCGATGGCCGCGACACCTCGTAATTGCGTGGTGGCCGGAGGATCGACGTCGGTAGGCTCCCGGACCAGATGGGACCTGTAGCGCAGGGGTAGTCGCGCCGCCCTCTCAAGGCGGAGGATGCCGGTTCGAGTCCGGTCGGGTCCACGAGCTCGGGCGGAGTCTGTCCGCGGAACGCGCGGACCGGGTCGCTCGTCATGCTGGCTCCGGGGGCCGAGCCCCCGGAGGCCCCGCGGTGCGGTGGTTGCGCTGCGTCGGGCATCGGTCGGCCTGCCTTTCGCGTACGGGGGAGGGCCGCCGCCCACGTGCCGGATGTCCAGGCTCTTTTCGCGTACGGGGGATGGAACGTGTTGGACGGCGACGAGGTCGAGGCCGCGCTGCGGGTGCTGGGTGAGGTTCGGGCGCTGCCGGTTGACGACCCGGTGCGTATGCGGGTTCAGCGCGCGGTCGACGGTCTGCTCAAGGACGCCCAGAAGCAGCGCCGGGCCGACCGTCGGCGCCGCACCGCTGCCGGTGACCGGGCCGTGGTCGCCGCCACGGCCACCGGTGACCTTGGCCGCCCCGAGGGGGTGCCGGTCGTCGGGGGCGATCCGGGCGTGACACGCCGGGATCGTCGCTGCTACGTCTGTCGCGCCCGCTACCGCGTGGTCGACGCGTTCTATCACGCGCTCTGCCCGGACTGTGCCGGCGTGCACCGGCAGCACCGCGACGCGCGCACCGACCTGACCGGGCGCCGCGCCGTGGTGACCGGCGGCCGGGTCAAGATCGGTTATCAGGTGGCTCTGAAGCTGCTGCGGGACGGCGCCGCGGTCACGGTGGTGACCCGGTTCCCGGCCGACGCGAGCCGGCGGTTCGCGCGGGAGGCCGACTCCGCGGAGTGGATCTCATCGCTGCGGGTCATCGGCGCCGACCTGCGTGACCCGCGGCAGGTGCTCGACCTGGCCGAGCGCGTGGCGGCTGGCGGGCGGCTCGACATCCTGGTCAACAACGCGGCCCAGACCGTACGCCGTCCCGACTGGGCCTACCAGCCGCTGGTGGCCGCCGAGCTGCCGGCAGCGAAGGACCAGCTGGCCGGCGAGGCGGCGAAGGACCAGCTGGCCGGCGAGGCGGCGAAGGACCAGCTGGCCGGCGAATTGGCTAAGGACCAGCCGGCCGGCGAAGCGGCGAGGGGCCGGCGAGCGGTCGAGACCGTCGAGGGCTACCGCCCGGGCGCCGCGCCACCCGACTGGAGCGCCGCCCTCGAACTGGCGGCCGAAGCGGCCCACGTCACCGACGCGACCGGCGCCCTGGTTGTCGGCGGCGCCACGAACTCGTGGAACGCCCGCCTCGGCGAGATCGATCCGGTCGAGCTGCTGGAGGTCCAGCTGGTCAACGTGGTGGCGCCGTTCCTGCTGGTCGATCGGCTCACCCGCGCGCTGACCGCCCCCGGAACCGGCCTGCGTTACGTGGTGAACGTGACCGGACGCGAGGGCTGGTTCGGC
The DNA here is from genome assembly GCF_016834655.1 of Paractinoplanes ovalisporus. Taxonomy (GTDB): domain Bacteria; phylum Actinomycetota; class Actinomycetes; order Mycobacteriales; family Micromonosporaceae; genus Actinoplanes; species Actinoplanes ovalisporus. The sequence continues at coordinate 33,495 of NZ_JAENHP010000013.1, read as the reverse complement.
GCCCACGGCAACCCCGGCCCCGAGAAGCACCCGCACACGTCGGTCAGCAAGGCCGCCCTCAACATGCTGACCCGCGCCGGTGCGCCCGGCCTGGCCCGTGAGGGTGTGCACATGTGCGGTGTGGACACCGGCTGGATCACCGACGAGAACCCGGACGAGCTCAAGGCCCGCCGGGCCGCCGAGGGCTGGCGACCGCCGCTCGACGTGGTGGACGCGGCCGCGCGCATCTATGCGCCGATCGTCGCCGGCGAGGCCGGAAACCCGGTTCACGGCGTCCTGCTGAAGAACTATGTCGTCGTTCCCTGGTGATGCCTCTTGACTGTCGGTAGTGGACAACCTCTATTGTGCTAGGTAACTAGTTGAATAGAGGTTCCCGCATGATCGAGTTTCATCTGGACGCCCGGTCCGGAGTGGCGCCCTATCTTCAGCTCATCCAGCAGGTCCGGCACGCCATGCGGCTCGGCCTGCTCGCCGAGGGCGACCGTCTGCCCACGGTCAAGGACGTGGTCGCGCGGGTGGCGATCAACCCGAACACGGTGCTCAAGGCGTACCGGGAACTGGAGTACGAGGGCCTCGTGCAGCCCAGGCCCGGGCTCGGCACCTTCGTCACCCGCACGCTCGGCGGGGACGACGACAGTCGCGCCGCGCACGAGCCGCTGCGCCGGTCGCTCACCGAGTGGCTCCAGCGGGCCCGCGAGGCCGGGCTGGACGACGAGGACGTCGAGGCGCTCCTCCTCAGCACTTTTCGCGATTTTTCGGAAGAGAGAGCGGGGCGAAGGGGATGACTGACGTCGTCACCACCACCGGCCTCACCAAGAAGTACGGCCGGCGCACCGCGCTGACCGACTGCACGATCGGCATCCCGGCCGGTCACGTCGTCGGGCTGGTCGGGCCCAACGGCGCCGGCAAGTCGACGCTGCTGCAGCTCGCCTGCGGCCTGCTCGCGCCCACCGCGGGCGCCATCGAGGTGCTGGGCCGGGTGCCGGCCAGCGGCTCGGCGCGCGTCGGGTTCGTCGCGCAGGACACCCCGGTCTACTCCGGCCTGACGGTCGGCGAGCACCTGCGCCTGGGCGCCCACCTCAACCCGGGGTGGGACGCGTCGATCGCCGAGGGCCGCATCGCCGAGCTGGGCCTCGACCCGGTCCAGCGCGCCGGCAAGCTCTCCGGCGGCCAGCGGGCCCAGCTCGCCCTGACCCTCGCCATCGCCAAACGGCCCGAGCTGTTGCTGCTCGACGAGCCGGTGGCCGCCCTCGACCCGCTCGCCCGCCGCGAGTTCCTGCAGGGGCTGATGGCGTACGCGGCCGAGAACGGCACCAGCGTGGTCATGTCCTCGCACCTGGTCGCCGATCTGGAGCGCGTCTGCGACTACCTGATCGTGCTGGTCGGCTCGCGGGTCCGGATCGCCGGTGAGGTCGACGAGCTGCTGGGCACCCACCACCGGCTCAGCGGCGCCCGCCGCGACCCGGCCACGCTCGGCCCGGGCCGCCACGTGGTCGCGGCGAGCCACACCGACGTCCAGTCCACGATGGTCGTCCGCAGCACCGCGCCGATCGACGACCCGAGCTGGTCGGTCGACGGCATCGACCTGGAAGACCTCGTGCTCGCGTACATGTCCGAGGCCGGCGCGAACGGCCGTGACCGTGTTCTGGAGAAGCGATGATCTGGCTGACCTGGCGGCAGTTCCGGCTTCAGGCCTGGGTCGCCGTCGCGCTGCTGGCCGTGGTGGGGATCGTCCTGGCGATCACCGCGCCCCGCGTCTTCGACCTCTACCGCAGCACCGGCCTGTCCGAGTGCACCGGCGGCTGCGACGACCTCGCCGACGCGTTCCGGCTTCAGGCCTCCACCTCGGCGGCCTCGGCGGCGTACGTGCTCGGATCGGCCGCTCTGCTGCTGGCGCCCCCGCTCATCGGGGTCTTCTGGGGCGCGCCGCTCGTCTCCCGGGAACTGGAGACCGGCACCCACCGGCTGATCTGGACCCAGACCATCTCCCGCGGCCGCTGGCTGGCCGTCAAGCTGGCGGGGATCGGTCTGGTCGCCGTGCTGGCCGCCGGGCTGCTCAGCCTGCTGGTCACCTGGACATCCGGGCCGTTCGACCGGGCCGGCGACTTCGGCCGGATCACGCCGCTGCTCTTCTCGTCGCGGGGCGTGGTTCCGCTGGGTTACGCGGCCGTCGCCTTCGTGCTCGGCGTCGCCGTGGGCATGATCTCCCGGCGGGTGGTCGTCTCGATGGCCGTCACCCTCGTTCTTGTCGCTCTCGTGCAGCTGGCCGCGCCGTTCGGTTACCGATCGCACCTGGTCACCCCGGCCACCGGCACCGGCACGTTCAGCGAGGAGCGCGCCGAATCGTTGTGGATCGACCAGGGGCGCAACGTCACCATCAAGATGGAACCGCTGGAACGGGGCTCGTGGGTGCTGTCGAACGAGACGGTCGGTCCCGACGGCAAGACATTCACCGGCCCGGCGCCCGAGGACAAGTGCGGCCGCCAGGGCAGCCCCGACAAGTGCAACGCGTGGCTCAAGGCGCAGAACCTGAGTCAGAAGACGGAGTACGTGTCGTCCTCGGCATTCTGGACCCTGCAGTGGCGTGAATTCGGATTGCTGCTGGTAGTGGCCGGGCTACTTTCCGCATTCTGCACCTGGTGGGTCCGCCGCCGTCTGATCTAGCTCTGCGTGATTTCAAAAGCGCTCTGGGTAATCTGTTCCCGGCTGGAAAGGGTTCCCGCTCTTTCCGGCCGGTCAGCAGGCCGAATGGCCCCCTCTGATCATCTTCCAGGTGACCCCGGACCTCCTGTCGGACTATTTTTCCGGGCGGTCGTGGCGCTGACCTGGCAAAGATCACAATTGTCGATACGGTCGGTAACGCGAGGGTGCTTACGGACGGGAAATGAACTATTTTTCTCTGCGGTGCCGTACCCCCTGTTGAGCACGCCCGGACTGACTGATACTTGGTCGACCGCGCGGGGGCTCACACAGGTCGAAGTTTCACCGGAGAGGACGCTTCCCCAGATGCGCAAGAAACTGCTGGCTCTCGCCGCCGTCGGCCTGATGGCGACGGCCACCATGACTGCGTGTGATGACTCCGGTGATTCCGGCGAGGCGAGTAGTGGCGGCAGCACGAGCAAGATCAGCGGTGGAGGCAGCGGCGCCCGGGTCGGCGTGATCCTGCCCGACACCGAGAGCTCCAACCGCTGGCGCGACGAGGACCCGAAATACCTGAAGGCGGCCTTCGACGCGCAGAAGGTCCCGGTCGAGATCCAGAACGCCGAGGGCGACCGGGCCCGGTTCCAGCAGATCGGCGACCAGATGATCAACAGCGGCGTCAAGGTGCTGATCATCGCGAACCTCGACTCCGCCAGCGGCCGGGCCGTGCTGGCCAAGGCGCGCGAGAAGAAGATCCCGACGATCGACTACGACCGCCTGACCCTCAACGGCGGCGCCGACTACTACGTCAGCTTCGACAACGTGAAGGTCGGCCAGCTCCAGGCGTACGGTCTGATCAACTGCCTGCGCAGCCGGGGCGCCAAGAACCCGGTGGTGGCCCAGCTCAACGGCTCGCCCTCGGACAACAACGCGTTCCTCTTCAAGGAGGGCTACGAGGGCCCGCTGACCGAGATGTACGACTCGGCGCAGTACACCAAGGGCCCCGACCAGTGGGTGCCGGACTGGGACAACGAGGAGGCCGGCAAGATCTTCGCGCAGATGCTGGACGGCACTCCGGCGATCCGTGGTGTCCTCGCCGCCAACGACGGCATCGGCAACGCCGTCATCAAGGTGCTGAAGCAGAAGAAGCTCAACGGCACCGTCCCGGTCACCGGCCAGGACGCGACCCTCGAGGGCATCCAGAACATCCTGACCGGCGACCAGTGCATGACGGTCTACAAGGCGGTGAAGGACGAGGCCCTCAACGCGGCCAACCTCGCCATCAAGCTCTACAAGAACGAGAAGCCGACGGTCCCCAACTCCCTGAAGGACCCGGAGTCGGGCGCCTACGTCCCGTTCATCAGCCTCACGCCGAAGGCGATCACGCTGAAGAACATCAACGACGTTGTCGTGACCGACCCCTACATCGCCGAGGACGCCCTCTGCAAGGGCGCCTACCTCGCCCTCTGCCGCCAGCACGAAGTCGGCTCGTTCGCCGACGAGAAGGCGAGCGACGACGAGAACTAGTCCTCTCCGGCCAGAAAGCGAGCCGCAACGAGGACGAGAAGGCGAGCGGCAACGAGAACTAGTCCTCTCCGGCCAGAAGGCGAGCCGCAACGAGGACGAGAAGGCGAGCGGCAACGAGAACAAGACAAGGGCCAGGCGGATCCGTACGAACGGTCCGGCCTGGCCCTTGTTCTGACCCGCGACCGTCAGGCCTGCTCCAGGAGCTCCTTCACCCGCGGGACGACCTTCTCGCCGTACAGGGAAATCGCCTTCATCATGTGATCGTGGGGCAGGGTGCCGGCCGAGTACTTCAGGTCGAAGCGCTGGATGCCGAGGTGGCGGATGGTGTGCGCGACCTTCTGGGCGACGGTCTCGGGGGAGCCGACGTGCCAGGCGCCGTCGCGGATGTCGATCTCGAAGCGGTCGCGGCTCAGCGGCGGCCAGCCCCGTTCCCGGCCGATCCGGTTGAGCATGTTGCGCGCGTGCGGCCAGAGGATCTCGACCGCCTCCTCGTCGGTGTCGGCCACAAAACCGGGGCAGTGCACCGCGACCGGCTGCTCGGGCTGCTCGAACTCCTTGAGCGCGCGCTGGTAGAGCTCGACGTAGGGCGCGAACCGCACCGGCTCGCCACCGATGATCGCCAGGACCAGGGGCAGGCCGTGCTGCGCGGCCCGCACCACCGACTCCGGGCTGCCGCCGACCCCGATCCACGTACGGATGTGACCCGACTCCGTCTTGGGGTAGACCTGCTGGTCGGTCAGCGGCGGCCGGACCGAGCCGGACCACGTGACCGGGCCCTCGCCGAGCAGCTTGACCATCAGGTCGGCCTTCTCCTCGAACAGCCGCTCGTAGTCGGTCAGGTCGTAGCCGAACAGCGGGAACGACTCGGTGAACGAGCCGCGGCCCAGGATGATCTCGGCGCGCCCGTTCGAGACCGCGTCGAGGGTGGCGAAGCGCTCGAAGACGCGGACGGGGTCGTCCGAGCTGAGCACGGTGACCGCGGTGCCCAGCTTGATGCGCTCGGTCCGCGAGGCGATGGCGGCGAGCACGATCTCGGGGGAGGAGACCGCGAAGTCGTCACGGTGGTGCTCGCCGAGACCGAAGCCGTCGATCCCCAGCCGGTCGGCGAGCACGGCCTGCTCGACGACGTTGCGGATCACCTGCGCGTACGGAAGCTTCTGGCCGTGTTCGTCGACCGTGACGTCGCCGAAAGTATCGAGTCCGAATTCCACTTGATCACTCTAGGTGTTATCTCGTGCGGCCCTTCAGGCGGCGGCCCATCTCGCGCGCGATCTCCTTCTTGGCGTCCCGCTCGGCCATGACCTGCCGCTTGTCGTACGACTTGAGGCCGCGCGCCAGCCCGAGCTCGACCTTGGCCCACCCCTCGTTGAAATACAGCGAGAGCGGAACCAGGGTGAGCCCGTTGCCGTCGCGCAGCTGGCTCAGGATCTTCACGATCTCGGCCTTGTGCAGCAGCAGCTTGCGGGTGCGGCGCGGCGCGTGGTTGGTCCAGCTGCCGTAGCCGTATTCGGCGATGTGCAACCCGTAGAGCATGATCTCGCCCTCGTGTTCCTGGGCGAACGCGTCGACCAGCGAGGCCCGGCCCTCCCGCAGCGATTTCACCTCGGTGCCGGCCAGCACAAGACCCGCCTCGTACGTCTTGAGAATGGCGTAGTCGTGCCGTGCCTTCTTGTTCGAGGCGATCATCTTCTGCCCGGTCTCCCTGCTCACACGGGAGAATCTAGCTTTAGGGCACCGGTCGCCGCATGGAATAAGTGACGCTGCTCAGCCGGTGGGGTTCGTTGTGCACATGCATGGCGGCGCGATCATAGGCCTGCCAGCCGGCCGCACCCGCCCGGTTCAGATGACGCAGATCGTCGAAGCGCTCGTCGGTGCCCCAGCGCAGCACGCCGCCGGGGTGGTGGAAGGTCGCGGTCCAGTCCATGAACCGGTCGGAGCCGAGCGTGCCGGCGGCGCGGTACTCGAGCCGCGCGAATTCCCAATTGGTCACCCGTCCGATTATGCCGAAATGACCTTGGAGGTCGCGACCCAGGGGCATTTGCCGTACGACCGGGCACAGTAGACAAATACATACCTTGAGCTGCTGAGATCCCCCTGAGTTAACCCTGAGAGTTGTTGGGGTGTCCGCGCGTACGGGGCTAGGCTCCGCCCGTCAAGCACCGGAGTCTCGGGGGGATACGAGATGGCTACGGGTGGGGTGGCGAGGCTGGTCTGCGGCCGTTGGTCGAAGTGGATCGTGCTCGCCTTCTGGATCGGCGTTCTGGCCCTGGCGGGCCCGCTGGCCGGCAAGTTGACCAGCGTCGAGAAAAACGACAATTCCGCATGGCTGCCCGGCGGGGCCGAGGCCACCCAGGTGGCCGACCTGCAGAGGCAGTTCCAGCCCGACGACATCGCCCCGGCGATCCTCGTCTATGAGCGCGCGGGCGGCCTCACCGCCGCCGACCGGGCCAAGGCGGCCGCCGACCTCGGCCGCTACAAGACCGTCGACGGCGTCACCGGCGACCTCGTGGGCCCGATCGAGAGCCCGGACAAGGCGGCCATCGAGGTCATCGTCCCGGTGCGCATCGACGACGACGGCTGGGACGCCCTGCCCGACATCGCCGACTCGCTCAAGGCCACCGCCGAGACCGGCGCGCCACCGGGCCTCGACGTCTATCTGGCCGGCCCGGTCGCGGCCGCCGCCGACTCGGCCGGTGCGTTCGCGGGCATCGACGGCACCCTGCTCTACACGACCCTCGCCGTCGTCGCGATCATCCTGCTCGTCACCTATCGCAGCCCGGTCCTCTGGCTGCTGCCGATCATCACCGCGGGCGTGGCCTTGACCAGTTCCCAGGCGGTCATCTATCTGCTGGCCAAATACGCCGACCTGGCCGTGAACGCGCAGAGCGCGGGCATCCTGACCGTGCTGGTCTTCGGCGCCGGCACCGACTACGCACTGCTGCTGGTGGCCCGTTACCGCGAGGAGCTGCGCCGCCACGAGGACCGGCACGAGGCGATGCAGTTCGCCCTGCACCGGGCCGGCCCGGCGATCATCGCCAGCGCTGCCACCGTGGTCGTCGGCATGCTCTGCCTGTCGCTGGCCGAGCTGAACTCGACCGCCGGCCTGGGCCCGGTGGCCGCGATCGGCATCGCCATCGGTCTGGCCGCGATGATCTCGCTGCTCCCGGCGCTGCTCGTGATCTGCGGCCGCTGGCTCTTCTGGCCGGTCCGCCCCCGCTTCGGCACTCCCGAGCCGACCGCGACCGGCTTCTGGGCCCGGCTCGGCGGCCGCATCGCGCGCCATCCGCGCCGGACCTGGATCGGCACGGCCGTGGTGCTCGGTGCGATGGCGCTCGGCCTGCTGCAGTCCAACGCCGTCGGGCTGACCTCGGCCGAGCAGTTCACCACCGAGCAGCCGTCCACGGTCGCCGAAGAGGCGCTGGCCCGGCACTTCCCGGCCGGGGGCGGTCAGCCGGTCACGGTGATCGCCAACGCGTCCAGCGCCGGCCCGGTGAGCCAGGCCCTGGGCCAGGTCTTCGGCATCAGCGAGGTCGCCGAGCCCGTGGTCAAGGGCGATCTCGTCATGATCGACGGCACCCTGGCCAGCCCGCCCGACAGCGCCGCGGCGCAGCAGACGGTGGAGGTCGCACGGGCCGCGGTGCACGCCATACCGGGCGCTGACGCCAAGGTCGGCGGCTACACCGCGGTGGTGGTCGACATCAACGACGCCAACCGGCACGACAACCGGCTGATCATCCCGTTGGTGCTGCTGGTCGTCCTGATCATCCTGGGCCTGCTGCTGCGGGCGATCGTGGCGCCGCTGATCCTCATCGCGACCGTGGTGCTCTCGTTCGCGGCCGCGCTCGGCGTGAGCATCCTGGCGTTCCGCTACATCTTCGACTTCCCGGCCGAAGACACGTCGTTCCCGCTGTTCGTCTTCGTGTTCCTGGTCGCCCTGGGCATCGACTACAACATCTTCCTGATGACCCGGGTCCGCGAGGAGGCCCAGCAGCACGGCACCCGGCGCGGGGCCCTGATCGGCCTCGGCGCGACCGGCGGCGTGATCACCTCGGCCGGCATCGTGCTCGCGGGCACGTTCGCCGCGCTGGCCAGCCTGCCCCTGGTCGCGTTCGTCGAGATCGGGTTCGCGGTCGCCTTCGGCGTGCTGCTCGACACGCTGATCGTGCGGTCGGTGCTGGTGACCGCGCTCAACCTCGACGTCGGCCGCTGGATGTGGTGGCCGGGCAAGCTCATGCACAAGCGTGACGCCGAGCCCGGTGACAAACCCGAAACACCGTTGTCATCATCTGAACCCGAACTTACGCACTGAGCCGTCGGCTACGCACCCTCGTACCGCGAGAGATGAGGAGGCGTAGCCGATGAAGGCTGTCCGAGTTCATTCCTACGGCAAACGACCGTCGATCGACGACGTGCCCGAACCGAAGATCACGGGCCCGCTCGACGTCATCGTCAAGGTCGGTGCGGCCGGGCTGTGCCGCACCGACCTGCACATCATCGAGGGCCAGTGGGCCGACAAGTCCGGCGTCCAGCTCCCGTACGTGATCGGCCACGAGAACGCCGGTTGGGTGCAGGAGGTCGGCAGCGCGGTCACCAACGTGGCCCCCGGCGACGCCGTCATCCTGCACCCGCTCGTGACCTGCGGCCTGTGCCGGGCCTGCCGGGCCGGCGACGACGTGCACTGCGCGAACAACAAGTTCCCCGGGATCGACACCGACGGCGGGATGGCCGAATACCTGCTGACCAGCGCCCGATCGGTGGTCAGACTCGCCGACGGCCTCGAACCGGCGGCCGTGGCCGCGCTCGCCGACGCGGGGCTGACCGCCTATCACGCCGTACGGAAAGCTGTGCCTCTGCTCTATCCCGGCCAGACCTGTGTGGTGATCGGCGCCGGCGGGCTCGGCCACATCGGCATCCAGTGCCTGGTCGCCATGACCGCGGCCCGGGTCGTCGTCATCGATCCCAACGAGAAGGCCCGCGAGCTGGCCCGCGAACTGGGCGCGCACGAGGTCGTGGCCAACGGCGACGACCTGACCGACAGCGCGAACGTGGTGCTCGACTTCGTCGGTGAGCAGGGCGCCGAATCGCTCGGCCTGGCCATGACCAGGCGGGCCGGCAGCTACTACGTGATCGGCTACGGCGGCGCCGTGAACATCCCGACCATCGACCTGATCTCCACCGAACGCAACATCATCGGCAACCTGGTCGGCTCCTACAACGACCTCGACGAGCTCATGACGCTGGCCGCCCGGGGCAAGGTCACGCTGCACACCCGGCAGTACCCGCTCACGGCGGTCAACGAGGCGATGGACGACCTCGAGGCCGGACGGCTGCAGGGCCGCGGAATCCTCGTCCCCTGATGTACACGATGTCCTCCGACGCATACGACCTCCTCTGATGTACACCAAGGACGGTCAGAGCTACTTCATCGTCGACGGGCACACCCACTTCTGGGACGGCAGCCCGGCCAACCAGATCAACCGGTACGGCGAGGGCTACATCAACTGTCTCCACGGCTACCACTCGAGCATGTCGCCGGCGGGGTACCGGTGGACGCTCGGCGAGTTCGAGCGCTATCCCGAGGAGCGGATGCTGCACGACCTGTTCGAGGTGGGCTACGACGACCTGGCCATCCTGCAGTCGACCGAGCTGGGTGACTGGTTCGTCAACGGCTTCAACACCACCGAGCAGAACGGCGAGATGGCCGAACGGCACCCGGGCCGCTTCCTCGTCAACGGCCGCTGGGACCCGCGCGACGGCGAGGCGGGCCTGGACCGGCTCGAGGCGCTGCACGAACGCTGGCGGCTGCCCGGGGTCAAGCTCTACACGGCGGAGTGGAAGGGGGACAGCAAAGGCTGGCGGCTCAGCGACCCGTGGGCGTACCGGTATCTTGAGAAGTGCCGCCAGCTGGGCATCCGCAACATCCACGTGCACAAGGGCCCCACCGTCTACCCGATGAACCGGGACGCGTTCGACGTGGCCGACGTCGACGACGCCGCCACCGAGTTCCCCGGCCTGCGGTTCATCGTCGAACACGTGGGGCTGCCCCGGCTCGAGGACTTCTGCTGGATCGCCACGCAGGAGCCCAACGTGTACGGGGGTCTCGCGGTCGCCATGCCGTTCCTGCACCGCCGGCCGCGGTACTTCGCGCAGATCATCGGGGAGTTGTTGTACTGGCTGGGTGAGGACCGGCTGCTGTTCGGCAGCGACTACGCGATCTGGCAGCCGCGGTGGCTGGTCGAACGGTTCGTCGACTTCCAGATCCCGGACGACCTGCAGGGGGAGTACGGGGTGCTGACGCCCGAGATCAAGAAGAAGATCCTGGGCCTGAACGCCGCCCGGCTCTACGACATCAAGGTTCCCGGCGAGCTGGACGTCAGATCAACCGGCCCGTCCGGGCGGCCGTGGTGAGCGCGACCGCCCGGGTCGCCCGCACCGCGCCCAGCCGGACGGCCCGCTCGACCGACCAGCGGTCCTCACGCAGCCGGGTGGTCGGCATCGAGACGGCCACCGCGCCGACAAACCGTCCGGCGGCGTCCGTCACCGGGGCGGCCATGCAGCTCAGGCCGTCCTGGAACTCGTCCACCTCGACCGCCAGGTTCGTGCCCCGCACCTGGCGCAACTGGCGGATGAGCAGGCCGCGGTCGGTGACCGTGCCGGCGGTGACGGCCGGCGTGCCGGTGTGTTCGAGCAAGGTCTCGCGGTCGTCGTCGGGCAGCCGGGCCAGCATCAGCTTGCCGAACGCGGTGGCGTGCGGCGCCTGGTGGAAGCCGACCGCGAGCGGCCGGATGCGCGGGTGGGCGGGGCACTCGGCCACGTGCGCGACGATCATCTCGGCGTCGCGCAGTGCGGCGTAGTAGGCCGCGGCCTGGGCCTCGCGGTGGATCACGGTGGCGACCCGCTGCACCTCGGGCGGGGCCGCGATCTGGCGGTGCAGGCCGCGCGCCAGGTCGTCGACGCGGTGGCCCAGCGCGTACGCCCGCTCGTCGGCCAGATGCACCAGATAACCCCCGGTGACCAGGGTGGTGAGCAGATGATAGGTGGTCGGCAGGGTCAGCCCCAGCTCCCGCGCGACCTGCTTGGCCTGAACCGGGCCGTTCGCGGACGCGATGTGGTCGAGCACACGCATCGCCCGCTCGACGGACTGCAGGACGCCGGTGCCCCTACCACCACTCATCCGACCAGCCTGCTTCGCCAGAATGCATTCAGGGAAGAGCGTTCACTGATCGCGCGAAAGGGAGACCGCAAATGATCTTCATTACCGCCAAGTTCCCGGTCAAGCCGGAACATGCGGACCGCTGGCCCGAGATCGCGAAGTCGTTCACCGAGGCGACCCGGGCCGAGGCCGGCTGCATGTGGTTCGACTGGTCCCGCAGCCTCGACGACCCCAACGAATTCGTGCTGGTCGAAGCCTTCCGGGACGGCGACGCGGGCGCTGCTCACGTCGGGTCGGCCCACTTCAAGCAGGCCCAGCAGGATCTGCCACAGTATCTGTCGGCCACACCCAAGATCGTCAGTCAGACAATTGATCAGGACGGCTGGTCCGAACTGGGAGAACTCGCCGTCAAATAGACGCACGGTCGTGCCCGACCGGAGGTTCACCGCACTTGAGCGCCCTTCCTACCGTGGGTCCCCCGGGACCCTGGAGGAGATTCGTGCGCGTGGCCCTGGCCGCCGTCGTGGCGGTCACGCTGCTGGCGGCCGGCGGTGTCATCGCCTGGTCGCTGCGCTCCCCGGCGACGGTCGGGCGGGTCACGGCGGCCTCCGGCGGCACGGTCACGACCGACGAGGGGGTGTCGGTCCGGTTCGGGCCGGGGGCGCTGACCGCCGACGCCGAGGTCCGCATCGTGCCGCGGCCCAGCATCGAGGCGCCCGACGGGCTGGGCTGGATCGCCGAACCGGTCGACATCTCGCTGCGCGGCGCGGCCCTGCGCACCTCGGCCACGGTCACGCTGCCGCTGCGCGAGGAACCCGCGGACGGGCTGCTCACGGTGGTGTCACGCGACGGCAACCGGGTCTGGAGCAGCCAGGGCGGCACGCTCGACCGGGCCGCCCGCACCATCAGCACCACCGTTGGGCAGCTGTCGATCCTCTCCGCCGGGCGTGCGGTGGTCACGACACCCGATGTGACCGGCGGCGCCGGGGCGTACGAGGCACCCGACCCCGACTGCGGCACCACCCGCTCACAACGCTGGACCGCGCGCGCCGAGGGCGAGGCCGTGAAGACCTGCGTCGCCGCCGGCGCGACCGACCGTCCGGCCCTCATGCGCGTGGTCAGCAACCGGACCTCCGGGCAGTTCGCCGAGCTCGGGCACTATCCGCCGATCACGCTCAGTCAGCCGAACCGGGCCAGCGTGGCCGACACCGTGTGGCGCAAGCTGGGCGAGGCCGACCGCGACCACACGTTCCTGCCCGCAAAGGGCGAGCTCGACATCTCGTTGCCGGGCAACCTCAGCGCCGTTGACTTCGTCACGCGTACGGGCCCGGACGTCGCCGTCGCCGAATACATCGTCCAGGCGATGAGCTCGGCGTTCGTGCCGGCCGAGGTCACGGTCAAGGCCGTACAGTGCGCTCTGGCCCTGCCCCTCGACGCCCTGGACGGACGGGTGGCCGCGTGCGTGAGCGACGCCTTCGCGGCCACGCCGCTGCTGGCCGAGGGGGTCGCCGACAACCAGGCCCGAGCCGACCGGGCCGACGTACGCGGTGCCGTGATCGCGGCCATGCACGGCCTGCCCGGCGTCGCGGCGTCCCTGCCCACCGCGAGCGACGGATGGCGGGTGATCGCCGAGCGCAGCCCGGTCATCCCCGGCAAGGCGCTCAACGAGCCCGGCGGTTCCATCCCGGCCGCGGTGGTGACAACCCAGGAGCGCCTGTACGCTGCGGCCACGCGCGACTCGCTGACCGACGCGCTGCCGCCGAGCGGGCTGGTCTTCGCCAACACGAGCCTCACCGGCCCCCGCGTGAGCGACGCCGTGGCCGCGTTGGTCACCACCCCGCCCCTGCGCTGGCCCTGCGACGAGACCTCCCGCGACGGCTACGTCTACGGCCTGGCCGACCCCAACCTGCTCACCTACCCGGCCCGCCTGACCGACCTGGGCCTGCCGCCTGAAGACGTCGGCATCGTGCGCCAGACGGCCGGGCGCGGCAAGAACTACCGCCTGTGCATCGCGCTCGACGGCACCTGGACGTCGCTGGTCGCAGCCACCCCGCCCGGCGACTTCCCCCAGGCCGAGGCGGCGAAGCTGGGCGCCCTGGGCTCCGGCGCGTGCCGGGCCACCGCGACCAACCCGTTCGTCCCGCCCGACTCCACGTGCCGCACCGTCGTGCGGGCCGACCTCGACGGCGACAGCCGTACGGACACCCTGCTGCTCTTCGAACGGGCCGGGCGCTGGACGGCCCGTTCGGTCCTGGCCGCCGGCCGCACCTCCGACGTCGAGCTGCCGTTCGCCTCCGACGATGTCGATCGGCCGTTCGACGGCCCGGTCGTGCTCGACAGCATCGACCTCGACGGCGAGCCGGGGGAGGAGATCGCCCTGCGCGGCGGCGCCGGGCTGTGGCTGCTGTCGCTGACCTCCGACGGCCTGGTGCTGATCGACCACCGCTTCGAGACGGCGGCGACCCCCACCCGTACGGCGGGCCTGGGTTGTGCCGACCTCAACCGCGACGGCCGCCCGGAGCTGGTCTCGGGCAGCGCCACCCTCAACCGCGACCCCCGCACCGGCGCGATCGTCGGCGCCGACACGGTCGAGACCCGCTGGACGTGGACCGGGAAGACCCTCGTCCAGGCCGAGACGATCCGCCGGCAGCTCACCGGCCCCCAGGCCGCGGCGGCGGCCGCCCCGCCCTACCGCGAAATCACCTGCACCTGGAAGTAGCCGGCGCCGCGAACTCACGTCGCTGAGCCTCCAGCCGCGGCTCTACATCCGGCGGGTGCGGGGCCGGGCGTTGGCGTCCGCGGCGATGTGGTGGTTGGTTTTCGGTTTCGCGTACGGCGTCTTCGCGCTGACCAAGCCGAGCTGCGCCCCGCCCACGTGCGACAACGACCGCCAGATCTTCTTCATGGCCGGCGTGGGGATCGTGTTTCCCGCGCTGCTGCTCGGCCTGGCCGTCAGCGCGGGCCTGACCGCGCTGGCCCACCCGCCGGCGCGAACGGGCGTCTGGCTCGGCACGATCACCGCGTGGGTCATCGTGGTGGCCGAGTTTCGTCGCCCTCTCGGTGGCGCTGGTCTATGCCGGCTGACCTGTTGATGGCCGGCCCGCCACCGGCGTGGCGGGCCGCACCGGTCAGTTGAGCAGGGCGCTGACGTACGGGTACCAGGCGTTGGCGATCTTCACGTTGCCGTTGTCGTTGGGGTGTACGCCGTCGTAGGTGTCGGTTGCGGGGACGAAACCGGTCCACTGGTCTACGACCTTGATGGGGGACGCGGCTGTGGTGAGGCCGGCCGCCCAGGCTGGGATGGCGGCGTTCAGGTTGATGACCCGCTGGGCGCAGTCGGCGCAGTTGGAGGCGTTCATCGGGATGATCTGGGCGACCAGGATCTTCATGGTCGGGTTGGAGGCGCGCATCTGACCGACCAGCTTGGTGAACGCGGCCAGGATCGTCTCGGGTGGGAAGTTGCTCCAGACGTCGTTCGTGCCGAAGTGCATCATCACGGCGTCCGGCTTGGTGGCGGCCAGCCAGCCGACCAGCTGGTCCTGAGCGGCGACCGACGTGGCCAGGAAGCCGCCGTGGCCCTCGTTCTCGCCGTCGTAGGGGAAGCCGCAGCCCTGGCCGGGGAGCGTGCCCACGAAGTCGACCTTGGCGGCGGGGAGTTTCTGCCAGAGCAGGGCGCGCCAGCAGCCCGGCGAGCCCGTGATCGAGTCACCCAGCGCCATGATCTTGACGGGTGAGCCGGTCGGCGGCGTGGTGGGAGGCGTCGTCGGGGGTGTGGTCGGAGGGGTCGTCGGCGGCGTCGTGGGCGGAGTCGTCGGAGGCGTTGTCGGGGGTGTTGTCGGGACGGTCCCGCCGGTGCAGGCGACCCCGTTCAGGGCGAACGACGCCGGGGCGGGGTTGCTGCCGGTCCACGAGCCGTTGAAGCCGAACGACGCGGTGCCGCCGGTGGCCAGGGAGCCGTTCCAGGCGGCATTGCGTACGGTCACCGACGCCCCGGACTGGCTGACCGACCCGTTCCACAGCTGCGTGATCGTCTGGCCGGCCGCGAAGCCGAAGGTGAGGGTCCACGAGCTGACCGGGTCGCCGAGGTTGGTGATGTCGACGGCCGCGCCGAAGCCGCCGGGCCACGAGCTCGACACGGTGTAGCGGACCTGGCATCCGGCCGCCGCCTCAGCCGGACCGGCCACGGTGATCACGGCGGTGGAGACGACGGCAGTCACGGCAGCCAGCGCGGCCAGCCGACGCGGGGAAGGCTTGCCGGGCCGGCGGTAGGAGGTGTCGCGCGGCCGGCGCAGGGCCGGAAGGCGGAAACCGCGGATCAAGGGCCGACGCGGGGAGGACGCGTGAAGGTCGGGCGGGACGGACCCCTGAAGGTGAGGCGGGGAGGAAACGCCGAGCCGGCGCAGCAGGGGCAGCCGGGGCCGGCGCGGGGAGGACGGCCGAAGGGGGTCCGGGGAAGGCACTCGGGGGCGGAGCATGGGCACCTCTTGGGGGGTGATTGATAACGGTGGATTTCCGCATGATGACATGGGAGCGCTCCCAATCCAACCTTGACCGTCCGCCTGAAACGCGTCACCCTGGGAACGCTCCCATCCACGTATCTCGATCTAAGGACCCCCTGTGGCCAGAAGAGGCAAGATCGCGGCCGTCCTCGCCGTCGCCACCGTCGGTGCGGGCATCCTGGTCGCCGCCCGGGCCGATGCGGCCGCCGGCTGCCAGGTGCGCTACTCGATAGCGAGCTCCTGGCCTGGCGGCTTCGGCGCCAATGTGGAAGTCACCAACCTCGGCGACCCGGTGAACGGCTGGACGCTCGGCTTCACCTTCCCGGGCAGCCAGACGATCACCCAGCTGTGGAACGGGTCGGTGACCCAGTCCGGGGCGTCGGTGTCCGTACGCGACGCCGGTTGGAACGCTTCAATAGCCACCAACGGCACGACGAGCTTCGGCTTCAACGCGAACGGCGAGATCGGCACGCCGAGCACGTTCACACTCAACGGCGTCGCCTGCACGGGAACGACCCAGCCGACCACGCCCCCGCCCTCGACCACCCCACCGACGACAACGCCGCCCACCACGACCCCACCGACGACGACCCCGCCCACGACGACGGCCCCGGCCGACGGCAAGCAGCGGGAACGCCTCGACCGCGGCGTGATCAGCGTCCGCTCCGGTTCGGCCAACCTGGTCAGCTGGCGCTGGCTGGCCACCGACCCGTCCGGCATCGGCTTCAACGTCTACCGCGGCACCACCAAGCTCAACGCGTCGCCGATCACGACGTCCACCAACTACCTGGACTCCGGCGCCGCCGCGAACGCCTCATACACCGTACGGGCCGTGCTCGGGGGTGTGGAACAAGCCGCCGAGGGCCCGTCGCTCACCTTCGCCAACGGCTACCTCGACGTCCCGATCCAGAACCCCAACAGCTCCCTGTACGCCGCCAACGACGCCAGCACGGGCGATCTCGACGGTGACGGGAAGCTCGACCTGGTGCTCAAGTGGGATCCGCTCAACTCGAAGGACAACTCGCAGTCGGGCGTCACCGACCCGGTCTACGTGGACGGTTACAAACTCGACGGCACCCGGCTCTGGCGCATCAACCTCGGGCGCAACATCCGGGCCGGGGCGCATTACACCCAGTTCCAGGTGTACGACTACGACGGCGACGGTGACGCCGAGATCGCCATGAAGACGGCCGACGCGACCGTCTCCGGCACGGGCCAGGTGATCGGGAGCTCCAGCGCCGACTACCGCAACTCGTCGGGATATGTGCTGAGCGGTCCGGAGTATCTGACGATGTTCGACGGCCGTACGGGGGCGGCGTTGTCCACCGTGGACTACGTGCCTCCGCGCGGCACCGTGTCGAGCTGGGGCGACTCGTACGGGAACCGGGTCGACCGCTTCCTGGCCGGCACCGCCTACCTCGACGGCAGCCGCCCCAGCCTGATCATGGCGCGCGGTTACTACACCCGTACGGTGGTCGTGGCCTGGGACTTCCGCAACGGCACGCTGACCCGGCGCTGGACCTTCGACAGCAACAGCTCGACCAACAGCGGCACCGCCGGGCAGGGTAACCACCAGCTCGCGGTGGCCGACGTCGACCGGGACGGCAAGGACGAGATCGTGTACGGCTCGCTCGCCATCGACGACAACGGCGCGAAGCTGTGGAACACGGGCTACGGACACGGCGACACGCTGCACGTCGGAGACCTCGACCCGTCCCGTACGGGCTTGGAGGTCTTCAAGGTCGACGAGGACTCCAGCAAGCCGTCGTCGTGGTTCGCGGACGCCCGTACGGGACAGATCCTGTGGTCCACCCCGGCGAACGGGGACAACGGACGCGGCGTGTCGGCCGACATCTGGTCCGGAAGCCCGGGCGCCGAGTCGTGGTCGTCGGCGGTCGACGGCGTACGGGGGCCCTCCGGTTCCGTGGTGGCCTCACGCAAGCCGAGCTCGACCAACTTCGTGATCTGGTGGGACGGCGACGCGCAGCGGGAGTTGCTCGACCAGACGCGGATCGACAAGTACGGAACGTCGGCCGACACCCGGCTGCTGACGGCATCGGGCGTGCATTCGAACAACGGCACCAAGGCAACGCCGTCGCTGAGCGCCGACCTGCTGGGCGACTGGCGCGAGGAGGTCATCTGGCCGACCACGGACAACACGGCCCTGCGGATCTACTCGACGCCCATCACGACCGACCGCCGGGTGGTGACGCTGATGCACGACATCCAGTACCGCGAGGCCATCGCCTGGCAGAACACGGCCTACAACCAGCCGCCGCACCCCTCGTTCGCCATTTCGTAGTTCAACCATGGCCGGGGCCGTCCCTGGCCGGGGAGGCCGGAGAGCCCGAAGCAGCGCGTCCACAGCCCGATGCGCTCGCTTCGGGCTCTCCGGCATCAGTGCGGAACTGCTTCGCCAGCGGCGCGGGCCCGGTTGGCCCGGCAACAAAGTCAGCCGTTTCTGCGCCGAACCTGGTTAGTACCTGACCAGTCATTTGACCGCAGCACCCCTCGTGCCGCGTTGCACCTGCCGAACCCGTGGACAAGGCCAGCCAGCAGCAGATACTTATTGTTACGTCTCGATCACTCTAAGATGAGGCCTACAGCTGACATTGACTGGCGTGATGTTGAGCCTCGCGAGGAAGTGACAGATGGCTGCAACGGCGGAACTTTGGGCACGGTACGGCCACCGGCGGCTGTACGTGACAGTGGAGGAAGACGGCACAAAACTCGGGTTCTACGATCTCAAAACCGGTCGAGCTTGCAACGTCCCTTCGGCGCGTCTGAACGAGTTCCTGGAAGCGATCACGGCTTGGAAGACTGCTCACCCTGATGAACTCGACCCCGTCGCCGAACCGCCTGCCCATGCCCCCGGGGAAGCTCCGGACTCGGCCAGCCCTCGCCCGTGGAAAGATCTCGCACAGAATCGACCTGGCCAATCCGCCGCCGAGGTCGCGGACGCTTACCGCCACGCTCAACCGCTCCGCAGCCTCGC
The DNA here is from genome assembly GCF_016834655.1 of Paractinoplanes ovalisporus. Lineage (GTDB taxonomy): Bacteria > Actinomycetota > Actinomycetes > Mycobacteriales > Micromonosporaceae > Actinoplanes > Actinoplanes ovalisporus. The sequence goes on along the minus strand of NZ_JAENHP010000013.1, from coordinate 14,681 downwards.
GAGTCGGGTGCTCGGCACAAAGAGCGATGAGCGCGGTTGGCGCGTCGGAGCAGCTGGCGAGGTCAAGACCGCGCGTCAGTTGGCGAAGCTGACCAACCCCGGCCTGTTCGACAGAATTGCGCCAGGCAGATGGTATGCCTTGCACAGCATCCCCATCGGGGAACGCGGTCGAGACATCGACCACCTGGCAATAGGGCCTCCCGGCGTCTTCGTTATCAATAGCAAGAATCATCAGGAACTCGTCACGGCTACCGATGCCGCCGTGTTCCTAGGCGGACGCCGCACGCGGTATGCCGAGGTCGCGCAGGATGAGGCAATACGCGCGTCCCGTCTCTTGACCGCTGCTTGCTCAGTGCAGTTGCCGGTCACGCCGATGCTTTCCATCGTGAATGCTCCCACTGTCGTGCGCGGATGCCCCCGAGGTGTCATCGTGTTGCGGGTTGACCAGGTGGCAGAGTGGCTTGCGAGTCGGCCCGTGCGGTACCAAGCGAGCACGGTCGACAAACTCTTCGAGGTCTGCCGCCGATCCACGACATGGGAGCAGTAGCCGCCTCCCGATCTGAATCCTCACATCTTGAAGGTGCGGCGCGGGGATCGACACTTCTCGCCGTCGGTTCTGCAGCGGCCGCCGCGGCGGAAGACCTCGTTGGACGCCGTGAAGCCTCGGCTCCAAGCAACGTGTAACCGAGGCTTTGCTGAGTCCGAGGTCCCCGCTACAGCCCGCGGGATCCGGTCAGGCGGATGATCGGCATCTCGCGGTCGGTCTTCGTGGCGTACTGGGCGAACCGGGGCGCCTCCTTCAGGATCAGCTGCCAGGCCCGCTCGCGGTCGTCGCCGTGCAGCTGCTCGGCGGTGACCTCCTCGGTGCGGCCGCCCACCTCGATGCGTACGTCGGGGTGGGCGGCCAGGTTGTAGTACCAGGCCGGGTTGTCGGCGGCGCCGTTGGCCGAGGCGACGATCAGCCGGCCGCCGCCGGGCTCGGCGAACCAGCCGACCGGGTGGGTGCGCTCCACGCCGCTGCGCCGGCCGACGGTATGCAGGACGAGCACGTTGAAGCCCATCATGCGGGCGTTCTTCCGGACCCGCCCGCTCATGATCTTGTTGCCGAGCCGCAGGAACCATCCCTTGGGCTGCCGAGCACCGTAGGTTCCGCGCTTCGAGTCGAACGTCATCCCGCACCCCTCTAAGGTTTTGCTCATGATTTTGCGACACGTGACGGTCGACAGCGCCGAGCCGTACGAGCTGGCCCGCTTCTGGAGTGCGGTGACCGGCTGGCCCTTGGGCGACGACGACAAGCCCGGCGACGACGAGGTGCTGATCGAGGCGCCCACGCCGGTGCCCGGTCTGCTGTTCATTCGTGTGCCCGAGGCCAAGACCGCCAAGAACCGGGTCCACTTCGACTGGATGCCCGACGAGCGCACCCGCGACGAGGAGGTCGACCGGTTGACGGCCCTGGGCGCCAAGCTCTTCGAAGACCACCGCACGTCGGACGGCCTGGGCTGGGTCACCATGCAGGACCCGGAGGGCAACGAGTTCTGCGTCGAGCGCAGCACCTCTGAACGCGGCCTCTAGTCTTCGGCCGTTCGCAGAATGACGGCCGCTCAGCGGTCGGCCGAGGTGTGCAGCTGCCGGTCGCCGTAGGGCCAGGTCAGCGTCGGGTCCAAGGTGGCCGCCCGGGTGAGGTCGGCTGAGGCTTGCTCCGTACGGCCCAGTTCCCGTTCCGCCATGGCCCGCCCGACCACGTGGGTGGCCGCTCCGGGGTCGAGTTCGATCGCCCGGGTCAGGTCGGTCAGCGCTTCGTCGTGGCGTTCGAGGTTACGCAGCACAGCCCCGCGGATGCTGATCACCCAGCCCGATTCCGGGTTGGGACGTACGGCCTGATCGAGGTCGGGCCGGGCTTCGGTGAACTGGCGCCAGCGTTCCAGCAATGTGGACTTTCCGACGCCGCCCTCGCCGTGCACGGTGAAGATGAACGCCCGGCGCTCGTCGTCGGCGGACCAGCCGAAGTTGGCCCGGAACCGGGTCAGCTCGTCACCGCGGCCGACGAAGGTGGCCCCCCGCCTACGCCGCAGCACCGCCTGGATGGATTCCACGGCCCCAGCGTGTCAGGAGATCGCCAACCGCGACAGGCCCGCGGATTGAGGCGTCCAGCACCTGGGCCGTGTGGGCCATCGCCATGGCCGTGCCGCCCTGCCGTTGCAGCGAGGCGGCGACCTGCATCATGCACCCCGGGTTGGCCGTCACCAGCAGGTCGGCGCCGGTGGCGAGCACGTTGCGGGCCTTACGGTCGCCCAGTTCGGCCGCCGGCACCGGGTTCAGGATGTTCCAGATGCCGGCCGAACCGCAGCACAGTTCCGGGTCGGCGATCTCGCGCAGGGAAAGGCCGGGAATTCCTTTGAGCAGGGCGCGCGGCTGGGTCCGGATCCCCTGGGCGTGGGCGAGGTGGCAGGCGTCGTGATAGGCGACCGTCATCGGCAGCGGGTGGCGGGGCGCGACCGGGCCCAGTTCGTCCAGCAGTTCGGCCAGATCGCGTACCTTGGCCGAGAAATCCGCCGCCCGCGAGGCATAGTCGGGGTCGTCGGCGAGCAGTTCGCCGTATTCCTTGAGCGACGAACCGCAACCGGCCGCGTTGACCACAAAATAGTCCATGCCGGTGCGGGCGAATGTGTCGATCAGGCGGCGCGCGAAATGGGCCGCCTCCTCCCGGCGGCCGTTGTGGACACTCAGGGCGCCGCAGCATCCCTGGCCGGGCGGAATCAGCACTTCGCAGCCTTCCGCGGCCAGGATGCGTACGGTGGCGGAATTGACCTCGGGGAAGAAAGCGCCCTGCACGCACCCGGTCAGCATGCCCACTACCGCCCGTCGGGTGCCGCGCGCGAGAACCCGTCGTGGGGGCGGGGGAACCTTGCGCAGCCGGGGCGCGAGCGATTCCAGCGTCGCCAGGGTGGGCCCGAGACGGTCGAGCAATCCGCTGCGTTTCACGAGTTTCTGCAAACCCGTTCCCTGGTACGCCCGCAGGGGTCCCCGAAGCAGGCGAAGTCGCCGCGGATAGGGGAACACCGCGAAGATCGCCTTCCGCAGAAGCGCATCGCCGCGCCCGCGCGTGAACCGCCGCTCGACCTGGGCGCGGGTGTCCTCGATGAGCCGGTCGTATTTCACGCCGGACGGGCAGGCGGTCACGCACGACATGCAGCCCAGGCATGCGTCGAAATGCTCCACCATCGACTCGCTCATCGGTTCGCCGGTGATGCCCTCGTTCATCAGATAGATGCGCCCGCGCGGCGAATCGGCCTCGTTTCCCCACAGCGAATAGGTCGGGCAGGTCGGCAGGCAGAAACCGCAGTGCACACAGTCAGCGATCAGATCGGCGCGCGGTGGGTGGAATTCGTCGAAAGCCTGACCGGCCATCCGGAGGACATCTTCCGGCGGCTCCCCGGTGCCCCACGTCGCGTCGACCATCAGATGCCTCCCACGAATCGGCCGGGAGCGAACCGGTGCCCGGGATCGAACTGGTCCTTGATCCGCCGCATCAACGCCAGACCCGGGACGGGTCCCCACATGTCCAGGATGTCGCGTACGGACGCGGGCGCTGTCAGCACGACCGCATGCCCGCCGCCCCGCACGCACAACGCCCGCAGCCGTTCGACCTCGGTGATGTCGCGCGCCGCGGCATAGAGCACCCCGGCCCCGGCCGACCCGCGCACGGCCGAACCGGTCTCGATCAGCGCGGGCACCTGCGACAGCGGCACCGAGAGCTTCATCCCGATCCCGTCCTCGGGCCACGGCGGCCGGCCCCACCAGCTCGGCGGCTTCTCGCTGACCTCGCCGGCGAGCAGCTTCTCGAGCAGAGCCGACCTTTCCCGTACGCCGGTAGGGGTGCCCTCGACCAGCACGGCCAGTTCCCCCGTGGCCGAGTCGACCTCGATCGCCGTGGGCGCCACCTGAGCGGCCAGGATCGCCGGCACCGCCTGCGCCGGGGCGGTCGACCGGACGTAAGCGTGGGCCGCCGGCCGTGGATGCAGGCGGAACACGCACTCGGTGATCAACCCCAGGGTCCCGTACGAGCCGGTGTAGAGCTTGCCCAGGTCATAGCCGGCCACGTTCTTGACGACCTTGCCGCCGGCCTTCGTGACCGTGCCGTCGGACCGCACCACGGTGATGCCGATCAGCAGGTCGCGAGCCGTGCCGTAGTGCATGCGGCGCGGCCCGCTGGCCCCGGTCGCGACCGTGCCGCCGACGGTCGCCCCCTCGGGCGCGTCGAGGGCTAGCTGCTGGTCGCCGAGCGCGAGGTCGTCGAGGGGCGTGCCGGCCCGCAGCACCGTGATCAGGTCACCCGCGGCGTGCTCGACCATCCCGGTCAGCCGCCGCGTGTCGATGATCAGGTCGAGCGCGCGCGGGGCGGGCCCCCAGTGCAGCTTCGTGCCGCCGCCGCGCACCACCACGGTCAGGTCCCGCGCGGCGGCCACCAGAGCGGCCGCCTCCTCGGTCGACGCGGGCGCCCCCACGAGACGGGCCGGCACGCCGCCGACGTGATCGTCGCCGGTCGCCGGGCGGGTCAGTTCCTCCAGGGCGCCCATCAGAAGACCTCGACCCCGGGGAAGCGCTGGTGGAGGCCGGAGCCGGGCTTCTCGCCGCACAACCGTGGCGTCGGAAAGATCTTGCCGGGGTTCGACAGCATCGCCGGGTCGAACGCGCACCGCACCAGCTGCATCGTGTCGAGGTCGTCGGCGCCGAACATCCGCGGCATGTACTTCGCCTTGTCCATGCCCACGCCGTGCTCGCCGGTGATCGACCCGCCGTACTCGATGCACAGGTCGATGATCGCCCCCGACACCGTCTCGGCCCGCTCGGCCTCACCCTCGACGTGAGCGTCGAACAGCACGAGCGGGTGCAGGTTGCCGTCCCCGGCGTGGAAGACGTTGGCCACCCGTACGCCGTGCTCGCTCGCCACCTCCGAGATGCGCCGCAGCACCTCGGGCAGCGCCGTCCGCGGGATGACCCCGTCCTGCACGATGTAGTCGGGGCTGATCCGCCCCACCGCGGCGAACGCCGACTTGCGGCCCTTCCAGAACAGCGCCCGCTCGGCGTCGTCGGCCGCGATCCGGATCTCGAACGCGCCGTTTCCCTCGCACAGCCCGGTGACCTGCTCGAACTGGGCCTCGACCTCGGCCCCGGGCCCGTCCAGCTCGACGATCAGCACCGCCGCCGCGCCGGGCGGATAGCCGCAGGCGACCGCGGCCTCGGCGGCCTCGATGGCCAGCGCGTCCATCATCTCGATGGCGGCCGGCACCACCCCCGCCCCGATGATCGCCGAGGTGGCGGCCCCGGCCTGGTCGATGCTTCCGAAGGCGGCCAGCAGCGTCCGGACCGTCTCGGGGAGCCGGGTCAGCTTCACGGTGACCTCGGTGGCGATCCCGAGCGTCCCCTCCGACCCGACAAACGCGCCGATCAGGTCGTAACCCGGCGGGTCGGGCGCCCGGCCACCGAGGCGCACCAGGTCGCCGTCGGGCGTGACGATCTGCAACCCGGTCACGTGGTTGGTGGTGAAGCCGTATTTCAGGCAGTGGGCGCCGCCCGAGTTCTCGGCCACGTTGCCGCCGATCGAGCAGATCTGCTGGCTCGACGGGTCGGGCGCGTAGTAGTAGCCGTGCGGGGTGGCGGCCCGCGTGACCTGCAGGTTGATCACGCCGGGCTCGACGACCGCGCGCTCGTCGGCCGGGGCGACCTCGACGATCCGGCGCATCTGGGCGGTGACGATCAGCACGCCCTCGGCGTGGGGGAGGGCGCCGCCGGAGAGCCCGGTGCCGCTGCCCCGGGCGACGAACGGGACCCCGGCCTCGGCGCAGGCCCGGACCACGGCCGCGACCTGGGCCGCGGTGTGCGGCAAGGCGACCACGGCCGGGACGACCTTGTAGTGGGCGAGGCCGTCACATTCGTACGTCCGTAGCTCCTGCCGGTCGGTGATGACCTGCGCGGGGCCCAGCTCGGACCGCAGGCGCCGGGCGAGGGCGTCGATGTCGGGCATGGGGGCCTCCTTCCCGACAACCTAACCCGAGTGCTCACTCAGCGCGATGCTGTCGATCGGTCCCGTAGTAGTTGCGGCGCCGCCCTCGACCCCGGCGGCCGGTCTGGGATTATGGCCCGATGTTCGTTCGCGCTGTGGTGACCGGGGCCTGCGCCCTCCTGCTGGTGGCCGGGTGTTCCGGCGACGACGACCCGGCCCCGGAACCGACCGGGAACATCGCCGTCACCACCATGCGCGGCGCGCTGCTCCAGGCCGGTGAGATCGGGCCGACCTGGGCCGCGCCGGAGCAGAGCGCCGACCCCGACCAGCTGGTGAGCATCTGCGGCGGCACCACGACCCCACCCAGCGTGCCGCCCGGCGGCGAGGTCGTGGCGTCGTCCTTCGTGGACGAGGGCCAGAAGGGCGCGCAGACGCTCGATCAGACCGCGCTCGTCTACGGCAACGAGACCTTGGCCACGGCCGCGCTGACGGCCCTGCGGGCGGTCGCGGACGGCTGCCAGGCCAACCAGGAGGTGCCGGCCACCGTCAACGACGAGAAGTCCGAACCCGCGTACACCGAAACCGTCGAGATCAAGACACTCGACGAGTCGGGATGGAAGGGCTTCGTGGTGGTGCGGCACAAGAAGTACGAGCCGAAGCACCCGGGCACCGCGGACATCGCCGTAGCCATCCTGAACAGCAGGAATGTCGTGCTCGTGGACACGTACGCGATCTATCGCCTGAACAACTCGAGCCCCTCGCCGAACTTCGACGCGGACTGGCAGAGGTTGGTCGGCAGCGTGGTTCAGCGAGTCAGCTAGCCGGGTGGGATAGACACGACGGCCCGCCGTCGTCTAATGTTCCCAGTGCGCCGTTGCGAGTTCTTCCCCCGTGGAATTCGCAGCGGCGTCTTACTTTCGAGGGTTATGAACCCACCGGCAAGACATCGAACCCCCTGATTGTCAGGCTCTCGCGCCGCCTGGCCCCATCCCTGAGGTGCAGGCCGGGCATCCGTTCGAAGAGCCGGGGAAAAGCGAGCTCCGCCTCGAGCCGGGCCATCGGCGCACCCAGGCAGTAATGCATGCCCCCGCCGAACGACAGCGACGCGTTGTCGGGCCGCCGCAGGTCGAGCCGGTCGGGGTCGGTGAAGCGACGCGGATCACGGTTGGCCGAGCCCGTGTACGCCACGATCCGGTCACCGGGCTCAAAATGCACCCCGGCGATCGTGGTCGGTTCCAGCGCGGTCCGGTCGATGTTCTGCACCGGCGAGTCGTAGCGCAGCAGCTCCTGCACCGCCGAGGCCGGGTCCCCGATCATGTCGGGCAGCTGCTCCGGATGCCCCAGCAGCGCCACCAGCCCGTTGGAGAGCAGGTTGGTGGTGGTCTCGAAGCCGGCCGCGAACAGCAGCCCGGCCATCGTCAGCAGCTCGTCCTCGGTGAGCCGGTCGCCCGCCTCCTCGTGGCCGACCAGGGCGCTCATCAGGTCTTCCCGGGGCCGCCGGCGCCGCTCGGTGGCGAGAGCGGCGAGATATTCCCGTACGGCCTTAGCCGCCGGATTGGCCTTCGAGAGCACCTCGGGCGTGATGTCGTCGAGCACGGCCGACCAGTCCGACACCAGGTGCTGGAACTGGGCCCGATCCTCCGGCGGGATGCCCAGCAGCTCGCTGATCACGTTGCAGGGCAGCGGGAACGCGAACGCCGGCACGAAGTCGCAGGAGTCGCCCATCGCGTCGATCAGGTCGTCGACCATCCGCTCGGTCGCGGGCCGTAACGCCTGCACCCGGCGGGCCGTGAAGCTCGAGCTGACCAGCCGCCGCAGGCGCGTGTGGTCGGGCGGGTTGATGCCGAGCAGGCTCGTGAAATAGCCGTAGAGCGCCGGGTGCTCGGCCCAGTCGGCCAGCCCGGCGTGGGCCAGCAGCTCGACCGGCATCTTGCCGAGTTTGTGGTCCCGCGCGACCGCCGCGCACTCGGCGAACCGTGTGACGATCAGGGTGCCGTCGTCGGCCCGGACGACCGCGCCGATCTCGCGCAGACGCATGTAGTGGCCGTAAGGATCCTCGCGCCCAGCCGCGGTGGTGAGCTCCCTCAGAAGTGCCGAAACCTCGCGACTTTCCACAATGTCCGCCACAACTTGACCATACAAGCTGCAGGCCCCGGCATGAATTGACCGGATGTGACAGATCAATTACCAGTAGTGCTCAACTTCGGACTTGAGCCGCGGCGTTTCATGTTTTAGGCTCTCCGAGTTCCATAAACCACAGTTGATGGCGCCTACATCGGGGGATGTGCATGGACGCGTTCCTCGCGTTCCTGCTCATGGCGCTCGCGCGGCTGTGGTGACCCGTCGGGGGAGGGGGCGTGGGTGGGCGCCTTCCCCATCGCGGAAAAGCTGGACCGGCTGTTCAAGCAGCACAAGCCGGAACCCAGTTACATGGCCGTGTCCGAGGCGATCCGGGCCGGCCAGGGCGTGGCCATCTCGCACACGTACATCTGGCAGCTGCGCACCGGCCGGCGCGACAATCCGACGGTCACGCATCTGACCGCCCTCGCCACCTATTTCGGCGTCCCGGTGGCCTATTTCATCGACGACGAGCAGACCCGCCGCATCGACGATCAACTTCAGTTGCTGAAGACGATCCGCGACGCCGGGGTCACCGAGATCGCCCTGCGCGCGGCCGACGTCTCGCCCCGGGGGCGAGACATGATCAGCGAGCTGATCCGGAAGGTCTGGGAGTCCGAGCGCGGGGCGGAGAGCTGACGGGCCGTTTCGCGAGCTTCCGGTACGCCTGACTGACCGCGCTCAACCACGCGACCTCGTCCGCCATCTCCGGGCCGACCGGAGCCCAGCCGCCGGTGTGGTCGGCCGGCTCGACCCCTTCGGCCCGCCGTCGCAGCGCCCCGGCGATCCGTTCCGCCTCCGCCACCGGGCCGCCGGCCCCGGCGTTCTCGGGCAGGTAGCCGCGCAGCGCCATCATCCCGTCCCGGATCTCGATCACCCGTCGGTAGAGCCGCAGGTGCACGTCGTCGACCCCGGCCAGCTCGACGATCGCCCGGCGCGGCGAGAAGAGGATGATCGCGGGGAACGCGTCCCGCATCGCCTTCCACAGCGGCCGCAGGGCCAGCAGCGACCGGTAGGCCGCCAGGGCCGCCCGCGCCCGGGGGAAGGCCGTGACCGATCCGCCCACGACCATCAGCAGCGCGCTCGCCGCCTGCACGAACATGGCCGGCGGGTCGATCGCGGCCAGGTCCAGGGTGACGCCCGCGCCCAGGATCACCATCACCACGGCCCGGAAGAACGCGTCCAGCGCAAGCAGCCCGGCCCCGGTCGCCAGCGTGCGCAGCGCCCATCGTGACCAGCGGGCCGGCACCTCGGCCCCGATCGCCCAGAAGAACCGGGCCGAGGCGGCCAGCGCGACGCCGACATAGAGATCGAGCGCGACCCAGTAGGCGACCGCGCCCGGGGTCAGCTCGCCTGCCGGCAGGCCCGGGGCGACGAAGACCGCGGCCGCGGCCACGAGAAGGAGGGCCAGCACGGCGGCGGCCGAGGCCAGGTGCCACCGGAGGCCGCGGTGCGCGACCAGCAGGACGAAGCGGAGCAGGAAGTAGGCGGCGATCATGGCCGACAGATGCTGCACGGCGCCTGCCCGCAGCACCTCGAGTTCGGCCGCGACCGGCGGGTAGGCCGCGGTCCGCGAGATCGCCAGCGCGATCACGGCCGCGGTGATCGCGCGCTGCGGCCGGTCACGCCAGATGCCGGGCAGCCGCGTCACCGCCAGGCCCCAGAGAAACGCGAGCAGGACGGCGGAAACGATCATCAGGTGAGGCCGAGCGCGTCCGTCACCCGGCCGAGCGCGGTGCGGGGCCGGCGGGACGAGCCGCCCCGGATCAGCGAGGCCATCATCTCGGCCTCCCGCTCCTGCGCGTCGGTGTAGCCGGCCCGGCCCAGCACGCGCCGTACGGCGTCGGGGTCGAGGTCGGGGAAGAGCCGGCCGATCGCCGCGTCGGCTCCGGAGTGTCCGCAGAGGATGTGCGAGAGCTCGTGCAGCACGATGTGCTCGGCGTGCAGCGGCGACGTGCCCGGGTCGAAGAAGACGTGGTCGGCCCGGTCGGTGCCGATCCACAGCCCGCAGGGCGCCTCGGCGCTCAGCCCGGGGATGGGCTGACGGATCAGCGGGCGGCCCCGGCGCGCGGCGACCTCGTCACAGAACTGGTCGAGGTCGAAGGGGTCGGGCACACGGATGCCGCGCAGTCTCGCCTCGCACCGCCGCCGCAATCCCTCCACCGCGGACACGGTACCCGTCCGTTTCGCTGCGCGGAACTGCGCGGAGAAAGCGCTTACCGAACAGGGGGTGTCGAACCCGTGTGGAATACCCCACCGGGCTGTTAACTATTCGGCCATTCTCTGCTTAGCCTTACGAACCTTGGGGCAGGAACCAGTTAGACCGAGGATTCATAACCGGAGGTGGCTGGCGATGGAGAAGTTCGTCTACGACTTCGCCGAGGGAAACAAGGATCTCAAAGACCTTCTCGGGGGCAAGGGCGCCAATCTCGCGGAGATGACCAATCTCGGCCTGCCGGTCCCGGCCGGCTTCACGATCACGACCGAGGCGTGCCAGCGTTTCCTGGCCGAGGGCGCGCACGTCGACGGTCTCGACACCGAGATCGACCAGCATCTGGCCGCGCTCGAGGAGACGATGGGCAAGCAGCTCGGTGACCCGGCCGATCCACTGCTGGTTTCCGTACGGTCCGGGGCCAAGTTCTCGATGCCCGGGATGATGGAGACCGTTCTCAACGTGGGGCTCAACGACGAGTCCGTCGCGGGGCTGTCGCGCCAGGCCGGGGGCAACGACCGCTTCGCGTGGGACTCGTACCGCCGCCTCATCCAGATGTTCGGCAAGACCGTCTGCGACGTGCCCGGCGAGGAATTCGAGGACGCGCTGCACAAGGCGAAGGTGGCCAAGGGCGTCAAGGACGACGTGCAGCTCGACGCGGCCGACCTCAAGGAGCTCGTGGCGGCGTACAAAAAGGTCTTCGTGAAGCACGTCGGGCACGACTTCCCGCAGGATCCGCGTCAGCAGCTCGACCTCGCGATCGAGGCCGTCTTCAAGTCGTGGAACGCGGACCGGGCCGTTCTCTACCGCCGCCAGGAACGTATTCCGGCCGACCTCGGCACGGCGGTCAACGTGGTCGCCATGGTCTTCGGCAACCTCGGCCCCGACTCGGGCACCGGCGTCGCCTTCACCCGCGACCCGGCCACCGGCGAGAGCGGCATCTACGGTGACTACCTGCAGAACGCGCAGGGCGAGGACGTGGTGGCCGGCATCCGCAACACGCTGCCGCTGGCCGACCTCGAGAAGATCGACAAGAAGTCGTACGACGAGCTGCTGCAGATCATGGCCACGCTCGAGGGGCACTACCACGACCTGTGCGACATCGAGTTCACCATCGAACGCGGCAAGCTGTGGATGCTGCAGACACGCGTCGGCAAGCGTACGGCGGCGGCCGCCTTCACGATCGCCGCGCAGCTGATCGACGAGGGCATGATCGACCTCGACGAGGCGGTCACCCGGGTCTCGGGGGCGCAGCTCGCGCAGCTGATGTTCCCGCGGTTCGACCTCTCCTCCGACCCCGCTGCGCTCACCCGTGGGGTGGGTGCGTCGCCCGGCGCCGCCTACGGTCGCGTGGTCTTCACCTCGGCCGATGCGGTTGCCCGGGCCGCCGAGGGCGAGCAGGTGATTCTTGTACGGCGGGAGACGAACCCGGACGACCTGCCCGGGATGATCGCGGCGCAGGGCATCCTGACCTCGCGCGGCGGCAAGACCTCGCATGCGGCCGTGGTGGCCCGCGGCATGGGCAAGACATGTGTCTGCGGCGCCGACGAGGTCGAGGTGGGCCGCGACCAGTTCACCGTCCACGGCACGGTGGTGCACGAGGGCGACCTGATCTCGATCGACGGTACGACCGGCCGCGTCTATCTCGGTGAGGTTCCCGTACGTCCGTCCGAGGTCGTCCAGTACTTCGAAGGCGACCTCGACCCGGCCCAGGCCAACGACCCGCTGGTCGCCGCCGTGCACCAGCTCATGACACACGCCGATTCCCGCGCGTCGCTGCACGTCCGTACGAACGCCGACACCGGCCCCGACGCCGCCCGCGCCCGCCGGTTCGGGGCGCGGGGGATCGGGCTGTGCCGCACCGAGCACATGTTCCTGGGCGACCGCCGCGAACTGGTCGAGCGGCTGATCCTGGCCCACAACAAGGCCGAGCGTGACGACGCCCTGGCCGCCCTGCAGCCGTTGCAACGGGCCGACTTCCTCGACATCTTCCGCGAGATGAACGGGCTGCCGGTGACCGTACGGCTGATCGACCCGCCGCTGCACGAGTTCCTGCCCTCCCTCGAGGAGCTGGCGGTGCAGGTGGCGGTGGCCAAGGCGCGGGGCTCGTCGGGCGAGCAGACCGAGCGGGACGAGCGGATGCTGGCGGCCGTGCGGCGCATGCACGAGTCGAACCCGATGCTCGGCCTCCGGGGCGTACGGCTGGGTCTGGTCATTCCCGGTCTGTTCGCCATGCAGGTGCGGGCGATCGCCGAGGCCGCGGTCGCCCTCGCCGCCGAAGGGGGCCGGCCCCGCCCCGAGATCATGGTGCCGCTGGTCGGTGCGGTGCAGGAGCTCGAGACCGTACGCGCCGAGGCCGAGAAAATCATCGCCGAGGTGGTCGCCGACTCCGGGGTCGAGGTGCTGATCGGCACGATGATCGAGGTGCCGCGGGCGGCGCTGACCGCCGGGCAGATCGCCGAGGCGGCCGAGTTCTTCTCGTTCGGCACCAACGACCTGACCCAGATGGCGTGGGGCTTCTCCCGCGACGACGTCGAGGGCGCGTTCTTCTGGCGCTACCTCGAGCTGGGCATCTTCGGCATCTCGCCGTTCGAGTCGATCGACCGTGACGGCGTGGGTCGGCTGGTGCGGATCGCGGCCGAGGAGGGACGGGCGCAGCGGCCCGGTCTCAAGCTCGGCGTGTGCGGCGAGCACGGCGGTGACCCGGAGTCGGTGCACTTCTTCCACGAGGTCGGGCTCGACTATGTGTCGTGCTCGCCGTTCCGGGTGCCGATCGCGCGGCTCGAGGCCGGGCGGGCGGCCGTGGAGTCCGCCGGATCCGACCACCGTTGACCGTTTGCGCATTTGCTGCTCTGTCGCCGTCCGGGTGCTGGTCACTCGGACGGCGGTTTTTTGTCGGTGGGGAGGTCTAGCGTGTTCTACGTTCTTCCGACCAGCCGCTCTACGTTCCTTCCAGCCGCTCTACGTTCCGTGCAGCCGCTTTACGTTCCTTCCAGCCGCTTTACGTTCCTTCCAGCCGATGGAGTCTGTGATGGCGTCTCAGCTCAACCCCTACCTGACGTTCAACGGCAACGCCCGCGAGGCCATGGAGTTCTACCACTCGGTCTTCGGCGGCGAGCTCAAAATCAACACGTTCGGCGAGTTCGGCGCGCCCGACCCGGCGCTGGCCGACAAGGTCATGCACGCGATGCTGACCACCGACAAGGGCTACCTGCTGATGGCGTCCGACACGGCGCCCGGCATGACCTACAACCCCGGCGACACGATGACGGTCAGCCTCAGCGGCGACCCCGGCGAGGGCCTGGAAGAGGTCTGGGAAAAGCTGGCCGACGGCGGCGTGGTGCAGATGCCGTTCGAGAAGCAGATGTGGGGCGACCTCTACGGTCAGCTCGTCGACAAGTTCGGCGTCCCGTGGATGGTCGACGTGGTCGCGCCCCAGTAACAGCACGACGCTGCCGGGCGCGTTCGCACACGCACCCGCCCGGCAGCATCTGCTCCCGGCGGGCGTGCGCTTGTTCGGTTTGCCGCCGGTCGGGCTGGCGCTTGTCTCCCGGCCCGGCGGTGTTCGCTTCTGGCCGGGCCGTTGGTCGCGACTTTGCTTGTTCGCGGCGGTCAGCTTCCGGGCGGGCCTTGCCATGTGACATGGCCCGGCCCGGCAGCGTTCGTGCCCGTCAGCTTCCGGCCGAGGCCGGGGTCTGGCACAGGTTGGTGGTCGCGATGGCCAGGATCCGCTGCCCCTTGGTCGCGTCGACCTGGAACAGGTTGATCGCGTCGTTCAGCTGCTCGGCCACGGTCATGCCGTTGACCGCGTCCCGGCACAGGTTGTAACCGTTGTCGACCGCGGTCTTCTCGTCCGCCACCAGGTTGGCGTCCAGCGCCCGCAGCGCCTTGAGATAGGTCGCCTCGTCCCCCTTCGGCAGGTCGCCCGCGGTGTCCTCGACGGCCGCCGGTGTTTTCGGCGTTTCGTCGTCCGAGCAGGCGCTGAGCGACCCCAGGCCCGCCAGTGCCACCAGAACGGTGCCCGTCACGACAAGACGTGCCCCCACGTTGCGTCCCCCTACGTTTCGATCTTCCCCATCTTTACCGCGAGCACGGTACGGGCCTTCCGCCACACCCGAAACAGCCCCCCAGCCATCTTTTCCGGCCAAGCGGTCACCCTCCCACTCATCCGGCGCGCGCCGCGACTGCCCGCTTCGCTCGCGCGTTCGTTCGCGTGCCTCGTGGGATGCGCGTTTGCCGTCTTGTGTGCGCTTCGCGTGTCGGGCGTGCGCGGTGGCTGCTCGCTTCGCTTGCGTGTTTGTGCGCGTGGCGGGTGGGATGCGCGTTTGCCGTCTTGTGTGCGCTTCG
>NZ_JAENHP010000012.1 GCF_016834655.1 Paractinoplanes ovalisporus | reverse complement strand
TGGTGGTTCGTGGCGTGGGGCGCGCGTGGTGGTTCGTGGCGTGGGGCGCGCGTGGTGGTTCGTGGCGTGGGGCGCGCGTGGTGGTTCGTGGCGTGGGGCGCGCGTGGTGGTTCGTGGCGTGGGGCGCGCGTGGTGGTTCGTGGCGTGGGGCGCCACAACCGTTCCACAACCGGGGGTGGTCATGCTGGGGTGGCCTTCAACGGCGAAGGCCGGTGCTTCGGGGCAGACCCGGCAGCGGCGGGTGCTGGCGGCCCCGCCGACGCGGGTCGCCGCACGCGCCGGGCGAGGGCGGCTCCGCTGGGACGGGCCGCCGCGCGCGTCGCGTGGAGACGGCCGATCGGGGGACGGCCGTCGCGAAGAGGCGGTTCCGCTGGGGCGGGCCGCCGCGGGTGCCGGGGTGTGGGTGGATCAACCGGAACTGGGTGCAGGGCAGGGGCCGCACCGAGCCGGGAATCCACCGCACCCTGGCCCATCACCGGGAACAGGCAGTGCCGTCCCCGGTGCGGCCCGGAACCTTGGCGGTGGGGCACAACCAGGGTTCCGGCCAGGCCGGCTCTCCGCGTCATCCAACGGGGGCGAAGAGCCGGCCCACCAAACGCCAGGGTCAGTTGTAGTCGGGCGGCGGGGGCTCGTAGTCGTAGTCGAAGTCGGGTGGCTCCTCGTCGAAGGTGAACGGGGGCGGCGGCTCGGGCTCGTGGGAACGTGAGCTGGTCGCCGGGCGAGAGCGCGAAGTGGCGGAACCGGGCGACGCGGAAGCGGACCCGGGCCGTCGGCTGCCGGCTGACCGGTTCGCGGTGGCCGTCGACGGGGCAGCGGCCGGCAGATTCGTAGGCGCCGGCGGGGCCGCGGGTGTTGACGCGGCGGCGTCCAGGGGCAGCGCCGCGGGCACCGGCGGGGCGACGGCCTCGGACGGCGTGTCGGATCCGTGGAGCGTGTCGAGGACCTGCTGGCCGAACTTGGTCAGCTTGTTCTGCCCGACGCCGCTCACCGTGCCCAGTTCACCGAGGGTCTTCGGGTTCAGCGCGGCGATCGCCCGCAGCGTGGCGTCGTGGAAGATCACGTACGCGGGCATGCCCTGTTCCTTGGCGACCGACGCCCGCCACGCCCGCAGCCGCTCGAAAGTGGACGCGTCGGCGGGGGAGAGGTCGGCCGCGGGGGCGGCGGCCGCCCGCTGCTTCGGGGCCTTGACCTTCGCCGGGGCCTCGCGCCGCATCATCACCTTGGTCTCGCCGCGCAGCACCCCGGCGCTGGCGTCGGTGAGGACCAGCGTGCTGTATTCACCCTCGACGGCCAGCAACCCGGCGGCCAGGAGCTTGCGCACCACGCCGCGCCACTCGGTCTCGCGCAGCTCGGCGCCGATGCCGAACACCGACAGCTCGTGATGCCGGAACCGCTGGACCTTGTCGGTCTCCTTGCCGAGCAGGATGTCGATCGACTGGCCGGCGCCGAACTTCTGACCCCGCTCCCGTTGCAGCCGCAGCACCGTCGACAGCATCTTCTGCGCCGCCACCGTGCCGTCCCACGACTCCGGCGGCACCAGGCAGGTGTCGCAATTGCCGCAGTTCTCCACCGTGGCCGTCTGGCCGAAGTAGTTCAGCAGCTGCGACCGGCGGCAGGTCACGGTCTCGCAGAGAGCCAGCATCGCCTCGAGGTGCTGCGCGGCGTTGCGACGGTAGGCCAGGTCGCCGTCCGAGCTGTCGATCATCTTGCGCTGCTGCACGACGTCTTGCAGCCCGTACGCCAGCCAGGCCGTCGACGGCATCCCGTCGCGCCCGGCACGGCCCGTCTCCTGGTAGTAGCCCTCCACCGATTTCGGCAGGTCGAGGTGGGCCACGAAGCGTACGTCGGGCTTGTCGATGCCCATGCCGAACGCGATCGTCGCCACCATGACCAGCCCGTCCTCCCGCAGGAAGCGGGACTGGTTGGCCGCCCGTACGCGGTTGTCGAGCCCCGCGTGATACGGCAGCGCGGCGACCCCGTTCTGGGACAGGAACTCCGCCGTACGCTCGACCGACGCGCGCGACAAGCAGTAGACGATGCCGGAGTCGCCGGGGTGCTCGGTGCGCAGCAGGTCGAGCAGCTGCTTGCGGGGCTCGTTCTTCGGCACGATCCGGTATTGGATGTTGGGCCGGTCGAAGCTGGCCGTGAAGTGGCGTGCGTCGGTCAGCTGGAGCCGGGTCGCGATCTCGTCACGGGTGGCCGTCGTCGCGGTAGCGGTCAGCGCGATGCGCGGCACGTCGGGCCAGCGCTCGTGCAGCATCGACAGCCCCAGATAGTCGGGGCGGAAGTCGTGGCCCCACTGCGACACACAGTGTGCCTCGTCGATCGCGAACAGCGAGATCTTGCCCCGGTCGAGCAGCCGCTGGGTGGCGGCGACCCCGAGGCCCTCGGGCGCCACATAGAGAAGGTCGAGCTCGCCGTTGACGAACTCGGCCTCGACCAGGCGGCGCTCGTCGTAGTCCTGAGCCGAGTTGAGGAAGCCGGCCTTCACGCCCACGGTGCGCAGGGCGTCGACCTGGTCCTGCATGAGCGCGATCAGCGGTGAGATGACCACGCCGGTGCCCGGGCGGACCAGGGCCGGAATCTGATAGCACAGCGACTTGCCGCCGCCGGTCGGCATGAGCACGAGCGCGTCGCCGCCGGCGGCCACGTGCTCGATGATCTCGTGCTGCTGGCCGCGGAACGAGGGATAGCCGAACACCCGGTTGAGGACGTCAACGGCCCCTGAACCGGGAGCGGGAGCCTGGTCTGCCGAAGTCACCCCGCGACAGTACAGAGAATCCGGCCCGGCGTGCGAAGCCCTGTGGACAACGCCGAATTGTGGATAACCCGGCGGGCGGGGCGTTATCCACAATTCCCGGCTGTCCACAGGCGGGTCCCCGTTGATCGGCAATTTCCGGAAGAGTTGAGGGTGGCGGGGGACCCCCTGGGAGGGCGGGTTATGGGGTGGGAACAGCCCTACAGGACGAGGGACACGGGCGACGAGGGACGAGGGACGAGGGACGAGGGACGAGGGCACGGAAACAGGACGAGGGACGCGGGCACGAAACGCCACGAAGAACGCGGGCACGAAACGCCACGAAGAACGCGGGCACGAACGCCACGAAGAACGCGGGCACGAACGCCACGAAGGGCGCGAGCGCGAACGGTCAGTCCGAGGAGAGCAGCGACACCAGGGCCAGGATCACCTGTGCGGGGGAACCGGGCGCGGCGTCGAGGACCAGCGGCGCGTTCTGGGCGTCGTGCTGACCCGCCACGTGGTGCAGGGCCGAAACGCCCGCACTCGACAAGTGCGTCACCAGGGACAAGTCGACAGTAAGGGGAACCGTCCCACCACGGCTGCGGCGCAGCAGCTCCTGCCGGGCCAGCGTCGCCGTCGTCATGTCGATCGGGCCCTCGATGCGGATGCGGGTCTCGTCGCCGTCGTGCAGCTCGACGATTTTGAACCCGGGCTCGGGCCCGGCCGGGCTGGGGAGGGGGACCACGGGGGCGTCGTCGGCGGGGCGTGGGACGTCGAGCAGACGGGCCGGGCGGCTCAGCGGCTTGGAGATGTGGGCCACCGTGCCGGATTCGCTGTGGTCGACCTTCAGCGAGGCCACCAACTGGGCCGCCAGTGCCAGGCCGCGACCCCGGTTCGCGCGGGGGCGCGGCGACTGCCAGGTGCCATGGTCGGTCACCGTCGCCGTCAGCACCCCGGCGGGAGTGAGCGTCGCCCGCAGGGTGATGGTCGCGTCGAGGGTGGTCCCGGCGTGTTCGATCGCGTTGGCCAGCAGCTCACCCAGGGCGTGCTGCAGCGCGAACACGTCTTCGCCGGTGGCGCCGAGCCGGCCCAGCCAGGCGCCCACCGCCTGCCGGCTGGCGCGCAGCTCGTCGGGTGAGGCCGACAGCTCCAGGTCGAGATCGGGTTCGACCGGAATGCGCTGCACCGCGAGCAGCGTGATGTCGTCGGTGTGGCCGGTCGTGCGCACCAGCAGTTCGACCGACTGGGTGCAGACGCGTTCGGCGGGCGTCGCGACCGGGTCGTGCAGGGCCCGACCGGCCGCGCTGTCGGCCGCCACCTGCGCCAGCTCGGCCGCGCTCGTGGTGTGGTCGCGACCGGGTCGCTCGAGGATGCCGTCGCTGTAGAGCAGCAGCAGTTCACCCGGATCGAGGCGTTCCCGCCTCACGGGGAAAGCCCCTCCCGTCCCGAGCGGTGCCCCGCCCGTCGCCGGCAGGTAACGCGTGCCGCCGGTGGTGTTGACGACCAGCGGCGCGGGGTGTCCGGCCGTGCAGTAGGCGATCTCACCGCTGACCGGGTCGAGCGCGACCAGCGCCACCGTGGTCGCGTGCGCGGCCGGCACCCGGGTGGCGAACCGGTCGGCCGCGGCCAGAGCCTCGACGATGCCGGCGCCGTCTTCCAGCCTGTCCTGCAGCACCGCCCGCAGCTGACCCATCACGCCCGAGGCGGTGACGCCGTGCCCGACCACGTCGCCGACGATCAGCGCGACCCGCCCGTCCCGCTGCGCGACCGCGTCGAACCAGTCGCCGCCGGCCGCCGTGTCGGCCTCGGCCAGCAGGTAGCTGGCCGCGATCTGGGCCCCGGGCAGCACCGGCAGCCCGGGCGGCAGCAGTTCCCGCTGCAGGGCCGTGATCACCGTACGGCTCTGGTCGTAGCGCAGCCGCAGGTCGGCCGTCTGCTCGGCGGCGGCCTGCCGCTGGCGCACCATCTCGGTGACGTCGAAGCCGACCCCGATGACACCGCGCCGTTCGCCGTCGACGGTCCACGGCGTGATGCTGAAGTTCGCGTACATCTCGTGTACGGACCCGTCGGGCGCGCTGAGGTGCACCCGCCACTCCCGCCCGTTGATCGGCTCGCCGGTGCGGTAGACCTCGTGGTAGGCGTCGACGAACTGCTGGCCGACCAGATCGCTGAGCACCTCGCGGATCGGCCGCCCCCGGAACTCGCGCCCGGGTATCACCGACCGGGTCGCCGCGCTGAGGCTGAGCACCCGCAGCTCGGGCCCCTCGCAGACGGCCAGGATGAAGGGCACCTGGTCGACCGCGGTGAGCAGCAGCGAAGGGTCGTCGGCCATCAGCTCATCCTGCCGCACGGAGGGCCCGGCGCGTCATTCGGCGAGGGGTAACTCGATAGTGTGAGCCGTGTGCGTGGCCTTGGTCGCGAGGTAGCGCACGTTGGCCGCCGACATGTGCACCCCGGTCGGCACCCGCTGGGCGACGTCGATGCCGCACTTCTCCAGCTGCAGGGCCTTGTCGGGGTTGTTGCTGAGCAGCCGGATCCGGTCGGCGCCGAGGGCGAGCAGCATCTGCGCGGCGGCCGAATAGTCGCGCTCGTCCTCGCCGCGGCCGAGCGCCACGTTCGCCTCGTACGTGTCGAGGCCGGAATCCTGCAGGGCGTACGCGTCGAGCTTGGCGTAGAGGCCGATGCCGCGGCCCTCCTGGCGCAGGTAGAGCAGGAAGCCACCCTGCTCGGCGATCCGCTCGACGGCCTCGCGCAGCTGCGGGCCGCAGTCGCAGCGCTGGCTGCCGAACACGTCGCCGGTCAGGCATTCGCTGTGCGGGCGCACGAGCGGGGCCCGGCCACCGGCGGCCGACTTCTTCAGGGCGCGCTGCCAGTCGCCCAGGCCGAGGGCCAGATGCTCCTTGCCGTCGACGAGCCCGTCGAAGGTCATCACCTGGGCGGCGGTGGCATATCCGTCGCCGAAACGCAGCGGCACGGTCACCTGCTGTCGCAGGGTGGCTTCTAACATCGGTCCTCCTCGTTGAATCCCCGTTGATCCGCTATACCCCGCTGTGGAGTCACCGCACCGCAACAGACCGCGAACGTGCCTGTAATCGTGGCGCGGATTATCTTGGACGCAACTGTTCGGCCTGGGTGACGATCGTCGCTCTACTGGAGGCGTCATCGGTGGTTGAGCGTCCTTACACGTTGCTGAGTTGCGGAATGTCCATTGACGGCTACCTGGACGACGCCACGAGGGACAGATTGCTGCTGTCCAACGAGGCCGATTTCGACCGGGTCGACGCCGTCCGGGCCGGGTGCGACGCGATCCTGGTCGGGGCCGCGACGATCCGGCAGGACGACCCGCGGTTGCTGGTGCGTTCGGCGGAACGGCGCGCGGCCCGGGTCGCCCGGGGAGAAGCGCCGAACCCGCTGAAGGTGACCGTAACGGGAAGGTGTGACATCGACCCGGCCGCGAGGTTCTTCACCGTCGGCGATGTGGGCAAACTGGTGTATTGCGCCACCGGTTCGTACGCGTCGGCGCGGGAGCGGCTGGGTGCGGTGGCCACGGTCGTCGACGGCGGCGACCCGATCGACCTGAACCTGGTCCTGGACGATCTGGCCGGGCGCGGCGTGCGGCGGCTCATGGTCGAGGGCGGCGGCACGATGCACACCCAGTTCCTGACCGAGGGCCTGGCCGACGAGCTGCAGCTGGTGGTCGCGCCGTTCTTCGTCGGCGACTCGCGGGCGCCACGCTTCGTCAGCGACGGCGACTTCCCGTGGGGGCCGGCCCATCGGGCCACCCTGGCCGAGGTGCGGCAGATCGGCGACGTCGTGCTGCTGCGGTACGCCCTGTCCGACCGGTTCGTCCAGAAGTAACGAAGGAGCCATCAGGCGCCGGCACGCGCCAGCTCGCGGCCCAGCAGCATCTCGGGGGCGACCGGAGCGGGGGCGGGAGCGGCCGGGGCAAGGGCCGGGGCGACGTACGGGATCGCCGGCGAAACCGGAGCAGCCAGCCGGACCGCGGCGGCGGTGCGCACGCGGGACGTGGCCCGGGCCAGCACGACCAGCGCGCCGGGCAGCGCCGCGACGAACGCGAACACCCCGTACACCACCGCGGTCGTCAGACCCTGGGTGGCGCTCAGACCGGCCGCGCCGAACGCCCACGCCGTGACGGCCTCCCGCGGGCCCCAGCCGCCGATGTTGAGCGGCAGCGACATGGCCAGCAGCGCCAGCAGCATCAGCGGCGCGAGCCGGGTCAGCGACGCGGTCGAGCCGGCCGCGCGGGCCGCCACCACGAACGTCGCCAGGTGACCGACGAGCACGACGACCGAGGCCAGCGTCACGATCGGCCAGTTGCGGCGGGCCAGCAGCCCGGAGCGGATCTCGGCCACCCCGGTGCGCACGGCCGACGCGACCCGGGAGCCGCCCTGCCGCAGGCGGCGGAAGGCCAGCGTGAGCACGGCGCCGGCGAGGACCAGCGAGCCGACGATCACCGCGGCGGTCAGGCCGTGCTGACGGATGACGTCGAGAACGGGGGAGGGGACGGTGAACAGGACGGTGACGCCGACGACGATCAGGACCAGCTGGCCGGCCGTCCGCTCGAGCACGACCGCCCGCACGCTCTTGGCCACGTCACCCTCGTCGCGGCCGTGCTGCACGGCGCGGTCCACGTCGCCGAGCACCCCGCCCGGAAGCGCGGCGTTGAGGAACAGCGCCTTGTAGTAGTCGGCCACCGCCGTACGGAAGGAAAGCCGCAGGCCCAGACCCCGCGCGACCAGGCACCAGCGCCAGGCGCTGAAGACCGTGGTGGCCACGCCGATCGTGAACGCCAGCGCCAGCGCGGGACCGTCGATCACCCGCAGGCCGTCGAGGAAAGCGCCGGTGCCGAGCTTCCACAGCAGGAAGACGAGGATCCCGGCCCCACCCAGAATCCTCGCCCAAGCCCAGATACGCCCCACGTCGCCGTCCCCTTCGTCTAGCCCGTCTTTCTCCTAGTACGCCGGGGCGGGCACAAAGGGTTCAGCCGAAGATCGCCAAAAGATCCACATGTCCGACCGAGGCCTGCGGCAGCGTCGCCAGCCGGTCGGCCAGATAACCGTCCAGATCGAGCTCGGGCCGCTGGTCACGGGCCGCGCCGACCCAGCCCCGCAGCCATTCCGCGGTCAGGTCGGGCCGGTCGGGTCCGAGCCGCCACGCGCTCGGCCGGGTGACGACCGTCGCACCGGCCAGTTCAAAAGCCTTCCCCGCGTACGCCGGAGCGTCCGGCCCGAGCAGGCGGCGCCCCCCGGTCTCGCGGCGCTGGTGCTGGTCGAACGCCTCGGCCACCGTAGCGTCCAGTTCCCGGGCCGGTTCCAGACTCACGTCCCCGGCGACCGAAAGGGTGAACAGGGCCGACACCCGGGCCTCGGCCAGCGCCGCCACCAGGGCGTCGACCTCGGCCTCGGTCAGCAGGTCGAGCAGCGCCGAGCAGGTCACCAGGTCGGTGCCGTCGAGGTCGGCCGCCCGCAGCGCGGTCACGTCGCCGAGCGCACCCTCGACGCTGACCCCGGGCACGTTCACGTGCGAGGTCGCGAAGTGCAGCAGCTTCGGGTCGCGGTCGGCCATGATCCAGTGCTGCGGCCCGGGCAGTTTCGGCGCCAGCCAGCGGGCCATCGAACCGGTGCCGCAGCCCAGGTCGCGGATCACGTGGATGTCGGCCGGCAGCATCGCGACCAGGTCGGTGGCGCGGGCGTCGGCGTCGGCGGGCTCGCGCAGGCCGAGCCAGGTCTCGCTGAACTCTCCGGTCATCGGGGGTCTCCTTCGCAGATGGCGGACAGCGTTCGTGCGGTGTCTTCCCAGCTCGGGAGGGTTTCCCGGCGGGCCGTGGCGGCGGCGCGCAGGCGGTCGCGCAGCGCGTCGCCGGTGAGCCAGGACCGCAGCGCGGCGGCCAGGGCGGCTCGGTCGTCGGGCGGGATCAGCAGGCCGGGCCGGGCGCCGCCGGGAGCCGTCCCGAGCGCCTCGGGCACGCCTCCGACCTGGGTGGCCAGCACCGGGATCCCGCGGGCCAGAGCCTCGGTCACGACCATGCCGTACGTCTCCGCGCGTGACGGCAGCACCAGAAGATCCGCTTTCCCGTACGCCTCGTCGAGCGCTTCGCCGTGCAGAGGACCCGCGAACCGCAGGCGGGGGTCGGCGTGCGGGACGGGCCGGACCAGCGCCCCGGCGAAGGTGCACTCCCAGTCGAGCCCGGCCAGGTCCTGCTCCAGGGCGCCGACCAGCAGGTCCTGGCCCTTGCGCGGGGTGACCGCGGCGACACAGAGCAGCCGCCGCCCGCCGGGGTCACGTGTTGCCAGGGGCGCCGGGTCGACGCCGGGCGGGGCGACCTCGACGCGGGCCAGATCGTGCAGGCCGGCGACCCGCTCCGCGGCGGCCGTGCTGGTGGCGACCACCGTGGTGGCCAGGTGCAGGGTCTGCCGCTCGCGGGCGCGCAGGTCGTCCGCGTCGGCCGGGGAGAGGCCGGTCTCGTCGCTCAGCGGCAGGTGGACGAGCACGACCAGCCGGAGCCGACCGGCGTGCGGGGCCAGGATCTCGGGGACACCGCAACCGACGAGCCCGTCGACCAGCACAGTGGACTTGTCCGGAATGTCGCCGAGGGCGTTGTGGAGCGCGCGGCGGGCGGCCGGGCCCGGTGCCGGCCACGAGCCGGGGACGGCGATCTCGTGCACGGCCGGGAGCAGCGACAACACCGTACGGTCGTAGCGGTTGCCGCCGCTCGGTGCCGCCGGGTCGTCGATGCCGCCCGGCAGCACCGCCCACAGGGGCGAGGTCACAGATCGCGCTCGTACGAGGCCCAGGCGATGTGCGACTCGTGCAGGGTCACGCTCAGACCGGTCAGCCCGGCCGCGCCCGCCCCGAGCTCACCCGCGGCGACCTTGTCGGCCAGCTTGTCGGCGATCACCTTGGCCAGGAACTCGGTCGAGGTGTTGATGCCGAGGAAGTCGGGCTCGTCGTCCAGGTTGCGGTAGCTGAGCCCGCCGCAGATCGCGTGCAGTTCCTGGCTGGCGCGGCCGATGTCCACCACGATGTTGTCGTCGTCCAGCTCGGGCCGCTTGAAGGTGGCGTCGACCACGAAGGTCGCGCCGTGCAGCTTCTGGGCCGGACCGTAGACCTCACCGGTGAAGCTGTGCGCGATCATGATGTGGTCGCGGACGGTGACGCTGAACAAGGGCTACTCCTCGGGGTAGTCGATCACGTGGCAGAGGGCCGGAAGGCTACCGTCCGCGAGCCGGGGCATCACGTCGGGCAGCTCGTGGAAGGGCGAATGCCCGGTGACGAACGCCTCGAACCGCTCGTCCTTCAGCAGTTCCAGCGAGAGCGCGAGCCGTTCGGCGTAGGTGCGGTTGCGGCCGGGCACGATGCCGCCGACCTGGCTGCCGCGGATGGTCAGGCGGCGGGAGTGGAAGAACTCGCCCAGCGGCACGCTGACCTGCTTGTCGCCGTACCAGCTGAGCTCGACGACCGTGCCCTCGGGCGCGACCAGTTCGAGCGAGCGGGTCAGGCCGGCCGAGGTGGCGCTGGCGTGGATCACCAGGTCGCAGTCGCCCAGCGCCTCGCCCGGGGTGGCGAAGTCGGCGCCGAGCCGGGCGGCCAGGTCGGCGCGGCCCTGGTCGACGTCGACGAGCTGAAGCCGTACGCCGGGAAACCGCGCGAGAATCGCCGCCGCGCACCCACCCACCATGCCCGCACCCACGATCGCGACGCGGTCGCCGACCATCGGACGGGCGTCCCAGAGCGCGTTGACCGCCGTCTCCACGGTGCCGGCGAGCACGGCCCGGTGAGCGGGCACACCGTCCGGCACGACGGAAACCATGCCTTCCGGGGCGATAAACCGCGTCTGGTGGGTATGCAGGCTGAAGACGACGCGTCCGACCAGCTCGTCCGGGCCCTGCTCGACGACGCCGACGTTGAGGTAGCCGTATTTGACGGGGGCGGGAAAGTCGCCCTCCTGAAAGGGGGCACGCATCACCGAGAACTGGCTCCCGGGCACCCGGCCGGTGAACACCAGAGTCTCGGTTCCCCTGCTCACACCCGTGTGGAGGGTACGGACGAGGACCTCGCCGGCGGCCGGTCGACCCAGCTCGACCGGGCGGATCTCACCTCGGCCCGGTTCGGCGATCCAGAACGCGTACGCGTCGCTCGTCATGTCTTTGTTCCTCCGCCCGCTTCGGGTTCTTCCTCACGGCCCGCTTCGGGTTCCTTTTCCGGGCTCGCTGAACCGATTGCCGCCGGGGCGCGTGTTAAGCGCTGACGACGGCAACCATACGCGGCGGCCGATCTTGCACATGGAGGCCTCGGTGACATCAGCTACCACCGCACCCACCAGCGACTCCTCGCGTGCGCCGGTGGTCGGACTGGCCGCCCAGCTCGCGCTGCTGGCCCTGCTGGGCAGCACCCTCGGTCTCACCGCCACCGGCCTGATCGCCGGCGCGGCCTACGGTCTGGTGCTCTGCGGCCTGCTCGGCGCGGGCCTCGACCGGGCCCGGATGAGCCACCTCGGCCCGGCCAACGCGGTCACCCTGGCCCGCGCGATCCTCGTCGGCGGCGTCACCGCCATGGTCGTCACCTCGTTCGCCCACCCGGTCAGCACGCCCGCGCTGGTCGCGATCGCCGGCGTGGCGCTCGCCCTCGACGGCGTGGACGGCCAGGTGGCCCGGCGCACCGGCAACACGACGGCGCTCGGCGCCCGCTTCGACATGGAGATCGACGCGTTCCTGATCCTGGTGCTCAGCGTCTACGCGGGCGACCGGTTCGGCTGGTGGTGGGTCGCGATCGGCGCCTTCCGGTACGCGTTCGTGGCCGCGGCCTGGGTCTACCCGTGGCTCAACGCCGCGCTGCCGCCCCAGTTCTCGCGCAAGGTGGTCGCCGCCCTCCAGGGCATCGTGCTCGCCCTGGTCACGGCCGACCTGCTGCCGACTGCGCTCACCATGGTCGCCCTGGCGATCGCGCTGGGCTCGCTGACCTGGTCGTTCGGCCGGGACATCCACTGGCTCTACCGGGCGTCCCGCATTCGTGCGGCGGCTCGGGAGCGTTGGGCGGCACCGCACCGCAGCCCCGCGCTCGTGCACTGAGCACGCCGCTCCCCGCGCCCGCCGCGCCTGGTTCCCGCGCGGCGGGCGCACTCTATCTCCCCCTCGGTCGGTCGCCGGCGCGGCCGGTCCGGACGCCGATCCGACCAGCTGCCCAATTTCACCGCACGCGTGCGGCTGTCTCCTCACTGCACGCGCGCGGTTGCCTCGTGCGGGGCGAACACGTCGGGGTGCAGGATGGCGGCGATCGCTTCCACGCCGTCGACCAGCCGGGGGCCCGGGCGCACGATCAGGCCGTCGGCGTCGAGCGCCCACACCTTGGGCGTCCGGAAAGTGCGGGGCCACCAGGCGGGCCTGCCCGATGGCGCCTTCGAGATGGAAGCCGCACGGCGTGACCAGCACGATCTCGGGTCCGGCGGCGGCCAGGGCCTCGTACGTGGTCTCGGTCGACCTCCGGCCCCCGTTGGCCGCGACCGGCTCGCCGCCCGCCGCCGTCACCAGATCGGGCACCCAGTGACCGGCCGTGAACGGAGGGTCGACCCACTCCACGACCGCCACCCGGGGCCTTCGGCTGTTCCCGACCTCGGCGGCGACGCGGGCCAGGCGGGCTTCGAGCTCTGTGACCACCTTCTCGGCCCGGTCGGGGACACCGGCCGCCTCGCCCACCGCCCGGATCGTGCCCAGCACCTCGCCGAGTGAGTACGGATCGAGCGAGACCACGTCGGCCCGGCACCCCAGATGGTCGAGCGCCTCGGTGACGTGCCCCGACGGCAGCGCGCAGACCCGGCAGAGGTCCTGGGTGAGGATCAGATCGGGGGCGAGCCCGGCCAGCGCGTCGGCGTGCAGCGTGTAGAGGTCGCCGCCGTCGGCGAGCCTCCCCCGTACGTACGCATCGATCTCACCCGCACTCATGCCGCGCGTGTCCTTGCCACCGACCACGACGGTCTTCTCGACGCGGGCCGAGGCGGGTTCGTCACACTCGAACGTGACGCCGACCAGGTCCTCACCGAGCCCGAGGGCGTAGACGATCTCGGTGGCGGACGGAAGCAGAGACACAAGGCGCATGCCTGCCAGTCTCCCTCCTATGGATCAGCCGAAAGTCGTAGCAGCGCCGAGGGTTCCGGTCCCGGGGCCGATGTCCGCCGGCCCGTGCCCGACGATGCTGGTCCTACCTTTACTCGGCAGGGGGAGAACCATGACGACGGCACCGCTCGAACACACCGACGTAGTCGTCCTCGACTATCTCGCCGCGCTGTGGGCGCAGAGCGATGACCTCGCGCCCGAACTGCGTGACGAGCTGATGACCACGGTGGCCGACTACATCGCCATGCGCCGCACGTCACCGTCGTCACCGATCGAGGACCCGGCCGAGATCCTGCGCCGCTTAGGGCCACCGGAGGCCCTGGTCGCCGCCGCGAGACGCGGTCACCTGCCCCCGCACCTGCGCCTGCCCGCCCTGATCCCGCCTCCCCCGCCGGCCGCCACCGGTGGGGGAGCGGCCAACGGCGGCGCAGCCGAATACACGGCGATCGGCCTGATGACAGCCGGCGCGTTCGTGATGCCCGGCGTAGGCCCCTTCGCCGGCATGCTGATGGCGAGCGCGTCCCCCCGCTGGACCCCGTCCGAGAAGGCCACCGGCTGGTTCCTGACCATCGGCTCCGGCACGGCCGCGGTCGCCGCCGGCTTCTTCTTCCTGGTGGCCGGCACCGCAGGACCGGCCGCCCTGCTGTTCTGCTACATGCTCGCGGTCGGAGGTTCCCTCTTCGCCGGCATGCGCATGCTGGACGCCCTGCGCCGCCACTGACCCCGAAAACACGCGCCGAACGTGCCGGCCCGCTCGCGGGGCCGGCACGCGATCGGCTGCCTCCAAACGCCGAACCCAGGCCGGCGCCTCCCCGGCCGAGGAGAGCGCATCCGCATCCAGGGGTGCGGGTGCGCTCGCGGCCCCTCACCGTCGCTGGTTCCAGATCAAAAGGAGCCGTGCAAGGCGATCGGATCGTCCTTCATCTGACAAAATCCAGCAAAGCAAACCGATCGAGGCCAAGACCACCGTCAACGCCAAGGCGGCGAACACGACGGCACTGAGCAGGTTGTCGATGGATAGCCACAGGGCCGCGCCGCTCGCCGTCGTCACAGGTACGACACCAAGCGATCTCCGGACCAGACTCGTGGGTGGCAAGGTTCGCAGCCTCCTCTGCACGCAGAAATAGAGGCGCGATTCCGAGAACCTTGGCCACTGAGCCACTTGAGCTCGGGCGATGGGCTAGCGCTACAGCCGCTCAGTAAGCGTAACCAAGTCCAAGAGGGGTCGGCTGCACGACCTGGCGCGCCGGCGCTACGACTCAGGCTCCACTGTGCTCGCGGCCGGATCAGGTCCGTCTTCTGGCGTCGTGGTTGCTGGAGACTAGTTGCGCAGCATGGTCAGGAAGTCGGTGAAGCTCGGCGCCAGCGGGATGATGCCCCAGTCCACGCTCCAGAAGACAACCGACGGGTTAGCGGCGTCGGTGCGGTAGTCGAAGCAGAAGAAGTCGCCACCCGCGTCGGCGGCGAACGGGATTATGCCCTCGTCGAGCACGTCGAGCAGGGGGAAGATGGCGGCGACGATGTTGCTGACGAACGGGGAATCCTCGAAGTGAAGGAGATGGTCGACCGCGGTGCCGAAGCCGTTGGGCAGGTCGATCGCGGCGGGGACGGGGGCGGCGCCCTGATGGACCTGTGCTACGGCCAGGAACTCCGGAGGCAGGATGACCTCCAGTTCGTCCTGTGCCTCTCGCACCGCCGTGTCCGAGGCCGGCCGTGGGTCGTCGATCGCCCCGTCTGTCCAGGTCACCATGAGGTCGCTCGTTCCGTTCTATGGGGCTGCGTTTCGGGGCTTTCCGTTTGGCTGCTCGAGCACGAGCGTCATCAGCCCGGGACGCTCGGCCCGCAGCCGGGCCCACCCGCTCGAGGCGCCGGTCGCCTCGCGGTTGCCGATGAGAGTCACAGCGTCAGAAGCTACCCGAGGCTGTCCACGTCCGGCGGTCGGATGATCACCACGTACCCGGGTCGCTGAGAGCGGGCGTCAAGCCACTCGCGACCCGACCCGACAATGCGTTTCCAGGTCGGCGAGGGGCTCGCGGGCCGCGTTCGGAGGAGGGTGAGCACGGCCCGCGAGCCGGTCATGAGGTGGGCGGGGCCGGTTCTGGTGAAGTCGCCTTCGCGGGCTCGGCCGGATCGGCTTGGGTGACGGCGGGTTTGGCGGGGACCGAGGACTGAGGGGCAGCCGCGGGCTCGGCGGTCGACGTCGAAGCGAGCGGCGCCGGATCGGCGGGAGCTGACGCGGGCGGGGTCGAAGCGGCGGGCACCCCGGGCTCGGCGGCGGGCGGGGGAGTGTCGCCGCTCCCGGACGCGGGTGACGGCTCGGCGGCGGGGCGGGGGAAGGGGAAGACGTTGAAGAGCAGGTTCAGCAGGAAGACGATGATGACCGTGGTGGTGATGGAGCTGCCGAAGATGATTTCCAGCTCGTCGGGCATGCGGGCGTAGAAGGCGGGCGCCACGACCGGGACCATGCCGGCGCCCAGGGAGATGGCCACGATCAGCAAGTTGTGGTTGCCGTCGAAAGTCACCCGGCGCAGGCTCCGGATGCCGACGGCGGTCACCGTGGCGAACATGACCAGGGCCGCGCCGCCGATGACGGGACCGGGGATGGCCGCGATCACCTCGCCCAGCTTGGGGATCAGGCCCAGCAGCACCAGGATGATGCCGGCCGCCGTCACCACGTAGCGGCTCTTGACCCGGGTCACCTGCACCAGGCCGACGTTCTGGGCGAACGCCGTGTCCAGGAACGAGTTGAACGTGCCGGCCAGGATGCCGGAGAGGCCGTCGGCCGCGAGACCCCGCGCGATGTCGTTCTCCGAGATCTCCTTGTCGGTCAGGTTGGCCACGGCGAGCATGTCGGCCGTCGACTCGACATAGATGACCAGCATGACGATGCACATCGAGATGATCGCCGCGGCCTGGAACTCGGGCGGGCCGAAGTAGAACGGGCGGGCCAGGCCGAACCAGCCGGCGTCGGCGACGTTCGAGAAGTCGACCAGCCCCATGAAGGACGCCACGACCACACCGAAGATCAGGCCGATCAGCACCGCCAGCGACACCAGGAACCCACGGGCGAAACGGTTGATCAGCACGATGAGCAGGATGATCGAGCCGGCCAGGGCCAGATGACTCAATTGCCCGTACGAGGGTGCCGACTCGTCATTGCCGGCGATGAGCCCGGCGCCGGCGTCGATCAGGGACAGGCCGATGATGGTGATGACCGTGCCGGTGACCAGCGGCGGGAACAGGTGGATGACCTTCGCGAACGGCTTGGCGATGAGCAGGCCGAAGACGCCGGAGCAGAGGATCGCGCCGTAGACGGCGGGCATCCCGTACTTCGCGCCGATCAGGATCATCGGGTTGAGCGCGGTGAAGGTCGCCCCGGCCACGATCGGAAGCCGTACGCCGAGAATCTTCCCGACGCCGACGCTCTGGATGATCGTGATCACGCCGGCGACGAACAGGTCGGCGTTGACCAGGATCGCGATCGTGCGCGTGTCCAGGCCGAGCGCTCCGCCGACGATCAGCGGGACGGCGACGCAGCCGGCGTACATGACCAGAACGTGCTGGAGGCCGAGAACCGCGAGCCGGCCCAGCGGCAACCTCTCGTCGACAGGGTGCATCGCGCGGATCCTTCCCACGAGGGGGCATGATCCCGGATTCTTCGCGCGCTTTGTTTTTCGCCCGTCGTCGATATGTTGCCGTCAGATGAACGCCCGCCCGGGAAGCTCGCCAGAGGCAGCCCGGCCATAGCAGCCCGCGTGAGGGCGGCCCGCTCAAAGACAACCCGCCCGAGGGCGGGTCAGGAGCAGCCGGGACCTGTGGCCTGGCCGTTGACGATCCGGTACGCGGTGATGTCGCCCTTGAGGTAGCCCGCGATCTGACTGACCGCCTTGGGTGCCTCCCCGTGGAGGCCGGCGTAGGCGACGATCGCGGAGTCGACGGCCCGGCACGTGGCCTTGTCGGCGGCGGTGCGCGCCTGCTGCTCGGAACCCTTCGGGTCGAACTGAGAGTAACAAATGGCGGCAATACTGAGCGTGACAGTGGCGGCCACCGTGATGTGGGTGAGATGCACCAGGGCAGCCTAGTAAACATTACTCAGAGTGTTGCCCTAGCCGAACGGCCAAGTTACCTGACCGCGAGTATCACTCCGGGTAGAAGTGTTAAAGATCGGCGACCGGGACGTTCGCGGCCAGGAAGTCGAGAATCTGGCCCGACACCCGCGCATACCGGGGGTCACCAGGCTTGAGGAACTCTCCGTGACGAGCTCCGCGGAGGGTGACGAACTGTTTCGGTGACGGGGCGAGGGCGTACGCGTCCCGCCCGGCCCGGATCGGCACCACCCGGTCGCGGTCGCCGTGCAGGAACAACAGCGCCGCCGGTGGCCCACCGAACCCGCCGGACGAGCTTTTCGACTCGCCGGACAAGCCGGACGAATCGGGCGAGCCGAAACCGGCGGGCGGGCGGCGACCACTGATCGAGACGCCCGCGCGCAGGTAGGCGGGATGCCCCGGCCCGAACAGGCCGAGCGTGGTGGTGCCCCCGGCCGAGAACCCGACGGCGGCGACCCGGTTGACGTCGAGATGGCCGGCCAGCGCGTCGCCCGCGGCGCCGTTCAGATCCCGGACGGCCCCGATCACGAACGCCGCATCCGCGGGCTGGTTCGGGATGTCGCGCCGGTCGACCCGTACGCGGGCGTTGGTCTTGGGATAAGCGGGCGCCGCGACCACGTAACCGGCGTCGGCCCAGCTCGCGGCGAGCGCCGAGAACTGGCGCGGCAGACCGCCCAGCCCGTGGCTGAACAGGATGATCGGGTGACGTCCGGTGGGGTTGGAGCGATACCAGAGCGTGGTCGGCAACGGCCGGTCGGCGCCCCGGGTGAGGGCGAGCACCCGGGTCACCACGGAGTCGCCGGCCCGGGCCGGGCGGGACGGCGCGAAACCGTCGAGCAGCAGCGCCAGGAGGACCAGCACCACCGCGAGTCTGCGCACGTCGTGAGCGTAGGAACGTCACGCAATCCGGTCGATCGCCGTTGTGGGTGACGATGAGACGACGAACATTCCTGGCGATCGGCGCAACCGTCGGCACCGTCGCCGGATTGGCGGGATACCGCAGCCGATCGGATAATTCGGATCCGGTCATCCCGTACGCCCCGGTGGGTGACGAGCGACTCGAAAGGCGTGATTCACGCGCCCGGGGCCGGCTGGTCGACTTCTACACGGCGGTGCCGTCGGGTCACGGGTCCGGCCGGGGTCTGCCGGTCTGCATCGTGCTGCACGGCGCGTCCAAGACAGCCGCCGATTATCCCGAGCTCGGGTTGGGGCGGTTCCTGACCGATTCCGTACGGCGTGGCAACGCCCCGTTCGTGCTGGCCGGCGCGACCGGGGACCGTCTGGCGTGGCGCCCGCACGCCGGTGACGACCCCCAGCGGATGGTGCACGAGGAGATCCCCCGGTGGTGCGCCGAGCGGGGCTTCGACACGTCCCGGATCGTGCTGCTGGGCTGGTCGATGGGCGGGTACGGGTCGTTGCTGCTGGCCGAGGCCTACCCGGGGTTCGCGCGTGCGGTTGTCGCGCTGTCTCCCGCCGTACGGGAATCGGATGAGATCTTCCGGTCGGCCGGCCGGTTGCGGGGGACGAAGGTGGGGCTGTGGTGCGGGCGTCAGGACGGGTTGCTCGGCGACGTCCGCGCGCTGGCCGAGGCGCTGCCCGAGCCACCCGCGGCGGGGTCGTTCTCTGACGGCCGGCACAACTTCGGCTACTGGTCGCGCTGCCTGCCCGCCGGGATGGACTTCGTGAGTGAAGCTTTACGGCGCTGATGCCCGTTCCGTACCGTGGTGACACAGAGCAACGGTCCAACCACGCTGGAGGATCCCATGCGTCGTGCCGCCGCCGTACTCGCCCTCGTCCTCGCCGGTCTGTGGATCGCCACGCCCGCGCAGGCCTTCGCCCACAACGCCGTGCACAACTCCGCCCTGCACGCCCTGCTCGACGCCCTCACGCTGGTCGTGGTCTCCGCGCCGGTGTGGACGGCGCTGCTGTGGAGCGGCGGCAACCGGTGGTGGCTGGCCGGTCTCATCGCCGTCGTGCAGATCCCGGTCGCGATCATCGGGTTCGTGTCGATCGCCAACCCGTACCTGCATCTGTCGCTCTTCGTGATCGCCATCGCCCTGACCGGCGTGTCGCTGCGCGTGGTGCGGCAGCAGGCGCGGGCGGCCGCCGCCACCGCGGCCGTCAAGCCCTGATCCACCCGCGTGCGGCCGTAGCCGCGGCCGTCAATCCTGACTCAGCCGCGTGCGGCCGTAGCCGCGGCCGTCAAACCCTGATCCACCCGCCGCGTCGCCGCATCCGGCGCCGTCAGACCCTGATCCACCCGCCGTTGGGAGCGCGCACGGCCAGGCCGACGACCGTCCGGCCGTCGCGCACCAGTTCGACGTCGGGGCAGCCGTCGGCCGGCGCGTGCCATCCGCCCGAAGGATCGCGGACGGCGTTGTGCCGGCAGTGCTCCTCATCCACATAGCCCCACGCCATCAGCAGCTCGCGGCCGGCCATCGAGTAGCGGCCGACGGTCGCGATCCGGTCGCCCTCGGGGCGGCGGTAGTAATCGGCGCGCAGTCCGGGGACCGGCTCTCCCTCGAACGGCGCGTCGAGCACCGTACGGTGTGGCGTGAATTCACTCAGGTCCGGAAGCACCCGAACATCTGAGCACACGGCGCGCACCGATCCGGCCATTTCACAACGGACCGGCACGGTTGAGTGATCCAGTTTTAACCTGCCTGTCAAGTGTGATGCCGGACAATGAGCAGGTGGTGACCGAGACGATGATGCCGGTCAACGGCATCGAGCTGTGTGTGGAGACGTTCGGCGAGCCCGGCGACCCCGCCCTGCTGCTCATCGCGGGCGCAACCGGGTCGATGGACTGGTGGGACGACGAGTTCTGCCGTCGGCTCGCGGCCGGTGGGCGGCACGTCATCCGCTACGACCATCGCGACACGGGACGGTCGACGTCGTTCCCGGCGGGCGACCCACCCTACTCCGATGTGGACCTGGCGCACGACGCCCTCGGCGTACTCGACGCGCTCGGCATCCACCAGGCCCATCTGGTCGGTCTGTCGATGGGCGGTGCGCTGGCCCAGCGGATCGCCGTCGAGCGCCCGCACCGCGTCTTGTCGCTGAGTCTGATGGCGACGAGCACAGTCCCTCCCGCGTACGAAATGAGCCCGCCCGCCCTCGGCACCGATCCCTCGCCGCAGTGGTCGGACCGCCGTTCCGCCGTGAACAGCATCGTCGCCGCCGTGCGCCGTCTGGGTGGCCCGTTCACGGCCGACGACCCCCACCTGCGCCGTCTGGCCGAGCGGGTCTTCGACCGTACGCACAACATGGCCGCCTCCCAGACCAACCACCTGCGCTGCGCCGGCGGCCCGCCCGTCCGTGACCGCCTGGCCGAGATCACCGCCCCGACCCTGATCCTGCACGGCACGCTCGACCCGGTCTTCCCACCCCCGCACGCCGAGGCCCTGTGCACGGAGATCCCGGGCGCCCGCCTGGTCTGGCTCGAGGGGGTAGGCCACGAGTTCCCACCGTCGGCGGTCTGGTGCCAGGTGATCGACGAGATCATCGACCAGGCGGGCCGTCGCACGCAGCCGGCCTGACGTGGGTCTTTGCGCTCAGTCGGCCTGACCCGGGCGGTTGCCGCTGACTGGCCTGACGTGGGCCTTTGCGCTCAGTCGGCCTGACCCGGGCGGTTGCCGCTGACTGGCCTGACGTGGGCCTTCGTGCTCAGCCGGCGCGGCCCGAGCCGCCGCACCTGACCGGTCCCACCCAGCCGTCCCATCTGATCGGCCCGGCCCGGGCCGAACGCCCCTGGGTGCGATCTTCGGTGGGGTCGCTTTCAGGAGCTCGCGGGCCGGGCGGACGGCGCGTCGGGGTCGTCGCGGAAGGCCAGCCCGGCCGCGTCCAGCGCTGCGCGCAGATGGCGAAGGGCGTAAGGCCCGACTCCGTGCAGAGCCTGCACCTCGGCGGCGCTGAGCTCGGCCACCTGCTCGAGCCGGACCACCCCGCGCTCGGTGAGTGCACGGGTCGCGGGCGCGCCGAGGTGGGGAAGTGGAGTGCCTGGTTCCGGTTCCGGCCGGTCGCCGGCCACCCGGGGATGACCCTCGCGGTCGAGGACGGCGGCGCCGCGCGGCGAGAGCCGGTATCCGATGTCCAGCGACTCGGTCAGCCCGCGCTCCTTCAGCTTGCGCACGTTCTGTTTGAACGAGGGGGTGTCGCGGCCCATCCGCCGCGCGAGTTCGGGGGCGCGGGTGGCCGGCAGTTCGTCGATCAGTAACAGCGTCGCCCGGGTCCACGGCCCGGTCGGCGAGGCCCGGTCGAGCCGGTCGAGCCACGTGCCGATCGCGTCGATCTCAGCGGCGTCGGGCAGCGTCTCCCGTAAAGCCTGCCGCGGGTCGGTGCCGGCGTACCGCAGCCCGATCCGATAAATCGGCCGGTCGGCGTGTACGCGGTCCAGCCCCTGCCGGAGCGCCGCCAGCGAACCCGTCCCGGCTCGGCGGGCGTCCGCGGCCGTCAGCGACTTCACCGGCACCCGGTCGACGGACGTGATCTCAACCAGTCCGACCGCGGTCCGCATCCGGGTGCCGACCTTGACCCGGGGCTGATCCCACCGGCGGAACGCCAGGTCGATGTCGCCGGCCCGGATGGCCGCCAGTTCCGCGGGACGCATCAACATGCCACCCAGTTCAGCACACCACGATCCACGCGACGGTCCCCGCGGCAACTCCGAATGGTCCGTCCTCGCGACTGCTTCGGGCGATCTGTCTTCGCGGCAACTCCGGATGATCCGTCCTCGCGACCGCCTCGGGTGATCTGTCCCCGGGCACAGCTCTGAGCGATCTGTCCCCGTGACCACTTCAGGCGAACTGTCCCCGCGACCACTTCGGGCGGTCTGTCCCCGGTACAGCTTTGAGCGATTTGTTCCCGCGGCGACTTCGGGCGATTTGTTTCCGCGGCAACTCCGGATGGTCCGTCCTCGCGACTGCTTCGGGAGGTCTGTCCCCGCTGCAGCTTTGAGCGATCTGTCTCCCGCGGCGACTTCGGGCGATCTGTCCCCGCGACAAGTCCCGATGATTCGGATGTTTTACGGCGAGCCGGTTTCGGGGCGGGCTTTCTGCGGGTGGAACGACTCGTGGCGGGCGAGCATGGCGACGAACTCGCTGATCTTCCGTTCGCGGGTCTCCGCTCGTTTGACGGCGTTGAGACGGTAGATCAGCGCGAACCGGTTGGCCTTGGTCAGGACGTCGAACATGGCCTGCGCGGCCGGGTCGGCGGCGATCGCGGCCAGCAGGTCGGCGGGCACCTCGGCCTCGGACGGCGGGGCGTAGGCGGCCGCCCACCGCCCGTCCGCCTTCGCCGCCTCCACCGCGGCGCGGCCTGCGGGCAGCATCCGTCCTTCGGCCTCCAGTCGGGCGACATGAAACACGTTGCGCTGCGACCACGCACCCCGGGGGCGGCGTGGCGTCAGGCGCCGCCACGAAATCGACTCGTCGCCCTTGCGGGCCTGGCCGTCGATCCATCCGACGCACAGGGCCTCGTCGACCGCCTGTTGCCAGGTCACGGTGGTGACGGTTCCGCCCTTGCGGCCCAGCGCCAGCCACACCCCGGCCGAGCTGGCGTGGTGCTCCAGCAGCCATACGCGCAGCGCCTCGGCGTCGGCTACGACCAGTTCGTCCAACTCGCGATCCGCCATGACGGCAGGCTAACTCCGGCGGCCGGCCTCGCTAGCCTGGGGCCATGTCGACCGTGATCGTTTTTGAGACGCACTCGTGGAGCGAGGACAACGACCGCGGCGTTGCGACCGGGTGGTTGCCCGGGCGGCTGTCGGAGCGGGGGCGGCAGCTGGCGGCCGAGATGGGGGAGCGGCGGCGGGATGACGGGATCGCCGCGGTGTTCACGTCCGATCTGCGCCGCGCGGTGGAGACGGCAGAGATCGCGTTCGCCGGGAGTGACGTCCCTGTTCTCCGGGACTGGCGGCTTCGGGAATGCGACTACGGGAGCAGCAACGGCATGCCGGGCGCCGAGCTGCATGAGCACCGGGAGCGTTTCCTCGACGAGCCGTACCCCGGGGGTGAGAGCTGGCGGCAGGCGGTCGAGCGGGTCGGGCGCTTCCTCGAGGACCTGCCGACCCGGTGGGACGACCGGCGTGTCCTGGTGGTCGGGCATGTCGCCACCCGCTGGGCGTTCGACCACCTGATCGACGGCGTCCCGCTGGAGGACCTCATGGCGGCCGACTTCGCGTGGCGCGAGGGCTGGGAATACACCACGGCGTGATCATTCGCCCCAGGTGAGTCGCGCCGAGCACGGGCGGGCGCGGCGCGGTGGCGAGTTGGGCGCGGGCGGCGCGGCGGCCAGTTGGGTGTGGGCGGCGCGGTGGCGAGTTGGGTGCGGGCGGCGCGGCGGTGAGTTGGGTGTGGGCGGCGCGGTGGCGAGTTGGGTGCGGGCGGCGCGGCGGCGAGTTGGGTGTGGGCGGCGCGGTGGCGAGTTGGGTGCGGGC
The DNA here is from genome assembly GCF_016834655.1 of Paractinoplanes ovalisporus. GTDB lineage: Bacteria > Actinomycetota > Actinomycetes > Mycobacteriales > Micromonosporaceae > Actinoplanes > Actinoplanes ovalisporus. The sequence goes on along the minus strand of NZ_JAENHP010000012.1, from coordinate 285,711 downwards.
GGCGCGGCGGTGAGTTGGGCGCGGCGGCGCGGTGGCGAGTAGGGTGCGGGCGGCGCGGCGGTGAGTTGGGCGCGGCGGCGAGTTGGGTGTGGGCGGCGCGGTGGCGAGTTGGGTGCGGACGGCGCGGCGGTGAGTTGGGCGTGGCGGCGCGGCGGCGAGTTGGGTGCGGGCGGTGCGGCGGCGAGTTGGGCGGGTGTCGGGTGGGTGGGCGGCACCGGAGCCGGCTGAAGCGGGACGAAAGCGCGGGATCGAGCGCCGGACCGCCGTACCTCGTGCATGCCTTGACGGTTATATAACTGGCATGGCATGTTGGAGCAATGGACGCGTTGGCTGCCATTGCGGAACCCACCCGGCGGCGGATCGTTGACGGGCTGCGGCTTCGGGAGTGCACGGTCTCCGAGCTCGTCGACATGCTCGGCATGAGTCAACCCGCAGTCTCCAAACACCTGCGGGTGCTTCGCGAGGCCGGCGTCGTCAGTGCGCAGACCCGGGCTCAGCAGCGGGTCTACCGGCTCGAACCGGGGCCGTTCCGTGAGCTCGACGCCTGGCTCGCACCCTACCGGCGCATGTGGACGCACCACCTCGGCGAGCTCGAACGGCACCTCGACCGCAAGGCGGCCGGCCCGCGCCTCGGCAACAAGGCCGGCCCGCGCCTCGACAACTAAGCCGGCCCGCGCCTCGACAACTAAGCCGGCCCGCGCCTCGACAACTAAGCCGGCCCGCGCCTCGATGACAAAGCCGGCCCACGCCACGACGACAAAGCCGGCCCACGCCACGACGACAAAGCCGGCCCACGCCTCGATGACAAAGCCGGCTCACGCCACGACGCAAATCCAGCCCATGCCACGGCAACAAATGAGGAGGAACCGTGAACCTCGACGTCGGCAACGCGCGCGGCGCCAGTCTTGAAGGGGTGCAGGCGCCCTGGACGCTGGTGTTCGTCCGGGAGCTGAAGCACCCGCCGCAAGCGGTCTGGGAAGCGCTGACCGACCCGGCCGAGCTCGACCAGTGGGCGCCCTTCGCGGCCGAGCGCGACATGAACGCGCTCGGCCCCCTGACGTTGACCATGGTGGACGGTGACAACCGGGAGGACACCCGGGCCGTCGTACGGGTGGCCGACGCGCCCAAGGTGCTCGAGTACTCGTGGGACGAGGACCTGCTGCGCTGGGAACTCGAACCGTCGGGCGAGGGCACTCGGATGACACTGCGCCACACCCTGGTCGGAGTCACCGACGCCTCCTTGGTGGCGACCGGCTGGCACGTCTGCGTCGTCGTTCTGGAGCACCTGCTCGACGGCGACCCGCACGGCGTCGTCCGCGGCCGTGCGGCCGAGGAATACGGTTTCGACGAGCTCAGGGCGGCGTACGGGGAAATTCTCGGAATGTGATGCAACCGCCCCGCACCTCTGGTTGTCCTGTGACAGTGAGGGCGACCAGGGGGAGACGACGGGGATGGCCGGTGCGGCGTTCGACGACTTCGTGCGGAGCAGATCAACCGGTCTGCTGCGCGTCGCCTACCTGCTGACGGGGGACCGGCACGCCGCCGAAGACCTGCTCCAGGAAGTGCTGGAGCAGATGTACGTGCGCTGGCGTCGCATCGAGGGCGCCCCGGAGGCGTACGCGCGCAGGGCTCTGGTCAACCGCGCCACGAACCGCTGGCGGTGGCGGGCGCGCCGGCCCGAGACGACGCTGGACAGTGGACACGAGAAGCCGGGTCGCGACCACGGTGAAGACGTTGTGATCCGGGCCGCGGTGCTCGACGCCCTGCGCGGCCTGCCGCCGAAACAGCGCGCGGCGGTGGTGCTGCGCTATCTCGACGATCTGCCGGTGCACGAGGTCGCGGCCGCGCTCGGCTGCAGCGACGGCACCGTCAAGAGCAACACCGCCCGCGGGCTCGACCGGCTCAAGCAGGTGCTCGGACCGGCTCTGGTCACCGATGGGGGAGAGCGATGACCGACACCGATGTCCGGGACGCGCTGACCCGCGCGTCCGGTCACCTGGATCCGGCTCCGGACCTGCTCGACCGCGTACGGGCCGGAGGCCGTCGAAGGGTCGTGCGGCGCCGGAGCGTCCTCGGTGGTGCGCTGGCCGCCTTGGCCGTCGGTGCGGTGCCCGCCGTCCGGGCCGTCCGGGGCGCACCCGTCACCGCCACCGCGGCCGGCGATCTCGGGCGCGACGCGGAGTTGCTGGAGCGGGTCCGCGCGGCGTGGCGGTCGGCCGTCCCGGGTCTGTCCGGTCAGCCCTACGTGCATTGGGCCGGAAACACCCCGGCCGGACCGGTCGCGCTGATCACCCAGTCCAGCGCCGACACCGTGATGGACCACCAGGGTTTTGTCGAGACGGTCGGCGGCCGGTTGCGGGTGGTCGCCGGGACGCTCCTCGTCGAGCCGGGCACGGTCGGGCCGGCGGCGATCCTGGCCGGGGCCGGCCGCGACGTGCTGGTGCTCGCCACCGGAGGTCAGTCCGTGTGGTACTCGGAAACCTACGAGATCAACGCGGCCGGGCGGGTCGACCGCACCTTCGTCCAGGTGCCGGACCAGCGCGAGGGGGTCGTGGTCTATCCGCGGGTCGACAACACGGGGATCGCGTTGATGCTCAGCGGCGGGCGCACGCCCCGGGTGCCGATCCTGAACTTCGACGAGCGCTTCGGCGGTGCGCGACCGGTGCGGATCGAGCGGGTGCTGCCGGGCGCGGGGACGGCCCGGCTCACCGACTCCGAGAAGATCCGCTGGGACCTGGGGAGACAGACGGGCTTTCTGGATCCGTACGGGTACCACTTCGACGAGGGGCCGGCCGAGTGGTACCTGCGGGGTCGCACGGCCGACGGGCGCCGCCTCGTGGTGCAGACCCTCGTCCTCAATGGTGAGGCGCGCGTGTTCTGCCTGGTCGGAGCCGCGAACTCGACGCCGGTGGTGCACTATCTGGGTGCGTACGGGACGGGTGTTTCCGCTCGTCTGAAGGTGCCCGGCGGCGACGTTCTCGTGCTGCGGGCGCGGCTGCCGGAGAAACTGGGCGTCGCGGTCGCCGCCGACAAATGCCAACTGCGTTTCCGCGTACGGGATGGGGCCTGGCTGCCGGTGTCCGGGAACGCGGCCGTGCTCCCCGAGGCCGCGACCGAACTGGAGGTGACCCCTCCGGATGGTGCCGCCATCGTTCCGCTGCCGCTGCCCTGAGTCGTGCGCCCCGGCTGTGGCTCGTGTCGTGCGCTCGGCCGCGGCTCGTGTCGTACGTCCGGCTGTGGCTCGTGTCGTGTGCTCGGCCGCGGCTCGTGTCGTACGTCCGGCTGTGGCTCGTGTCGTGTGCTCGGGCGCGGCTCGTGTCGTGCGTCCCGGCCGCGGCCCGGGTCGTACGGCGGCCGCTTCCGTGAGGAAAGGGGGCGTGGCGGATAGGTTGGTGGCATGGACGTTGTGATCGGCATCGACACCGGCACCACCGCGACGAAAGGGATCGCCGCCGCGCCGGACGGGTCGCTCCGCGCGCAGACCAGCGTCCACTACCCGTTGAGCGTTCCCGGGCCCGGGCGCGCCGAGCTCGACCCGGTCGCGCTGCGCAACGCCGCGGTCAAGGCGCTCATCGACGTCGCCTCGGCCTGCCGCGAGAACGGTGACCACGTCGTCGCCATCGGGCTCAGCGCTTTCCTGCACGCCGTGGTGCCGATGGACGCGGCCGGTGGCCCGCTCGGCCCGCTCGTCACCTGGGCCGACGGGCGCGCCGGTGAGCAGAGCGAACGTATTGTCGCCGACGGCCGGGGCAAACGGCTCCAGGCCCGTACGGGAACGCCGGTCCACCCGATGTCGCCGCTGACCAAGCTCGCCTGGTGGCTCGACAATGACCCGGACACGCTGCGCCGGACCCCGCGCTGGGGTGGGGTGAAGGAACTCGTGCTGGCCGGGCTGGCCGACGCCCCGTACTCGGTCGATCTCTCCATCGCCAGCGGCACCGGGCTCTACGACATCCACGAGCGGCGCTGGGACCCCGAAGCCCTGGAACTGGCCGGTGTGCGCGCCGAACAGCTGGCCGAAGTGCTGACCACGACGACCCGGCTGCGGCTGCGGTCCGACGTGGCGCAGGCGGCGGGCCTCGACCCGGCGACGCCCCTGATCATCGGGGCGGCCGACGGGCCGCTGGCCAACCTGGGCGTCGGCGCCACCCCGGCCGGGGTCGGGGCGATCTCGCTGGGCACGAGCGGCGCCCTCCGTACGGTGGTCGACCGCCCCACCGCCGACAAAGCGGGCCGCCTGTTCTGTTACGCGCTGACCGAGGACCGCTGGGTGATCGGGGGCGCGGTCAACAACGCCGGCTCGGTCGTGCGCTGGGCCGGGCAGAGCTTCGCGGCCGGGTTCGAGCGGCCGGGCGCCGAGGGGGAGGACGCCGACGAGCGGGACGCCGCCCTGCTGGTCGAGGCGCAGGGGGTGGCGGCCGGCAGCGAGGGGCTGCTGTGCCTGCCCTACCTGCTGGGCGAACGCGCGCCTTGGTGGCGGCCCGGTCTGCGCGGCGCCTATCTGGGGTTGCGCCGCGAGCACGCCCGGGCTCATCTGGTGCGCTCGGCCGTCGAGGGCGTGTGCCAGCAGCTCGCCCTGGTCAAAGACTCGTTCACGGCCGAGGGCATTCCGCTTTCGGCCGTACGGGCGACGGGCGGAGCGGTCGCCTCGGAGCTCTGGGTCGGCGTGCTGGCGGCGACGCTCGACCTGCCGGTCACGGTGGCCGACACGCCCGAAGGCACGGCGCTCGGGGCGTGTCTGCTCGCCCGGCACGCCATCGGCGAGCTGCCCGACCTCGACGCGGCGGCGGCCCTGGTGCCGATCGGCGAGCCGACCCGGCCCGACCCGCGGAACGCCGAGCTGTACGCCCGGTTGCGGCCGCTGGTGGAGACGTCGGCGCTGGCCGTGCAGGACGTGGTGAAGGAACTCGACCGCCTCGCCCCGCAGCCGCTGCCCACCACCGAGAAGGCCGTGTCGGACCGCGCCCGCTGACCCGGACAGGGCGGCGCTGGTCACCCCGCGTTGACTCGGTGCGTGGCGGTAGGAAAGCATGGCGGGCGAGCGGTCGCGGAGGAACCCGGTGTGCAATCCGGGACGGTCCCGCCACTGTGACCGGGGAGCGACCCGCGTGACATGCCACGGCCCCTAAGGCCGGAAGGCGCGCGGCGAGCGACGATCCGGGAGTCAGGAGACTCCGGCCGCTCGTGCCAACCGCCGCGCGGGCGTGGACACCCGCGCAGAAGGGGATCCACGTGACGCCGTACCCGTTCTCGGCCGTGGTCGGGCTCGCCGACCTGCGCCTCGCCCTGCTGCTGACCGCCGTCTCGCCCGCCGTGGGTGGAGTGCTGGTGCGGGGTGAGAAGGGCACCGCGAAGAGCACCGTCGTGCGGGCCCTGGCCGCGCTGCTGCCCGAGGTCGCGGTCGTGCGAGGGTGCCGCTTCGCCTGCGACCCGGCCGCCCCCGACCCGCTCTGCCCGGACGGGCCGCACGCCGCCGACTCGCCGGGCCTGCATCGGGCCGCGAACCTGGTTGAGCTGCCGGTCGGCGCGACCGAGGACCGCGTGGTGGGCACGCTGGACATTCAGCGTGCGCTGGCCGACGGGGTGAAGGCGTACGAGCCGGGGCTTCTCGCCGCCGCCCATCGTGGGGTGCTCTATGTCGACGAGGTCAACCTGCTGCCCGACCACCTGGTCGACCTGCTGCTCGACGCGGCGGCGATGGGGCGGGCCCACGTCGAGCGGGACGGGGTGTCGGTCAAGCACGCGGCCCGGTTCCTGCTGGTCGGCACGATGAACCCGGAGGAGGGCGAGCCGCGGCCGCAGTTGGTCGACCGGTTCGGGCTGGTCGTCAACGTCGCGGCGCCCCGGGAGGCGCGCGACCGGGCCGAGGTGGTGCGGCGACGGCTGGCGTACGAGGCCTCGCCCGATGATTTCGCGGCCCGGTTCGCCGGGGACGAGCGGGAGTTGGCGGCGCGGATCGTGGCGGCCCGTGAACTGCTGCCGCGCGTTGTGCTCCCGGACGGTGAGCTGGATCGGATCGCCCTGATCAGCCTGGCCTACGGGGTGGACGGGATGCGCGCCGACATTGTCGTCGCGCGGTGTGCGGTTGCGCTGGCGGCCTGGCACGGGCGGGAGCGGGTCACTGCGGACGACGTACGGAATGCGGCCCGGCTCGCCCTGCCGCACCGGCGTCGCAAGGACCCGTTGGATCCGCCGGGCTCGGACGAGCAGAAGCTCGAGGAGGCGCTGGCCGAGGCGGATGCGCAGCACGGGCCGGACGACGACCCCGACGACCCCGACGGTGGGGGACCGGGCTCGGGCGGCGGTCCGGATGACCATCCCGACGGCGACTCCAATCACGATTTAGCGGATAAATCGGGTGAGGGAGAAGTAGGCGAGGGAGCGGGCGACGGAAGCGCGGGCGGCGAAACAGCGGGCGACGATGGGGGTCGCGCGCGCGATGGCAGCTCGCCGCGTAGCAGGAGCTCGATGCGCTACGGGAGCTCGATGCGGGACGGGAACGGCGCGAACTCCGATGGCAGCCCGCGCGATGGGAACGCGATGCGCGACGGAGGCTTGAACGGCGACGCGACCAGCGGCGACGCGAGCAGCGGCGACGGCACGAACAGCGACGACGGGCAGAACGGCCGGCGCGCCACGCCGGAGAACGCCGCGAGCCTGGCCGCCGCGGTCGCGCCCGGCACGGCGTACCGGACGAAGACCCTCAGCATCGCCCGCCGCGGCGAGGGTGGGCACGCCGGCCGGCGGTCACCGTCGCTGTCGCGGCGGGGGCGGGTGATCGGGTCGCGGGTGCCGCGCGGCAAGCTGGCCGGGGCGCCGCACCTGTCGGCCACCCTGCGCGCCGCCCTGCACCGGGGCGTGCGTGAGGTCGACCCGCGTGACCTGCGGGAGGCCGTCCACGTGGGACGCGAGTCGAACCTGGTGCTGTTCGTGGTCGACGCGTCCGGCTCGATGGCCGCCCGCAAGCGGATGACCGTCGTCAAGACCGCCGTGCTGTCGCTGCTGCGCGACGCCTACCAGCGGCGGGACCGGATCGGGATGATCACGTTCCGGGGGCACGAGGCCGAGCAGGTGCTGCCGCCGACCTCCAGCCACGAGGTCGGGGTGCTGCGGCTCGCCAGTCTGCGGACCGGGGGCCGTACGCCGCTCGCGGAAGGGTTGAAACGGGCGGCCGCGACGATCGCCACCGAACGCCGCCGGGATCCGCGACGACGGCCGCTGCTGATCGTCGTGACCGACGGGCGGGCGACCAGCGGGCCTGACCCCGTACGGATGGCGCCTGCTCTGGCCGGTGTGTCCACGGTGGTCGTCGACTGCGAGTCCGGCCCGATCCGGCTCGGCCTCGCGTCACGGCTGGCCACGGCACTCAACGCCGACGTGATGCCGCTGGAGAGCCTGCAGACGGGACGGGCCGCCTGATGCCACAGGGCAAAGTGACCTCCGTACCCGACGATGGTCTGACCACCCGGCAGCGTCGCCGGCAGGCCGTGCTCGCCGTGCACACCGGTCACGGCAAGGGCAAGTCGACGGCCGCGTTCGGCATGGCGCTGCGGGCGTGGAGCGCGGGCTGGCCGATCGGCGTGTTCCAGTTCGTGAAGTCGGAGAAGTGGCGGGTCGGCGAGGAATCCGCGCTCAAGGCGCTCGGCCAGGCCGGGGGAGCGCCGGTGACCTGGCACAAGATGGGCGAGGGCTGGTCGTGGATCCAGCGCGCCGGCACCGAACGCGACCACGCGGCCGAGGCCGCCGAGGGCTGGGCGCAGATCAAACGCGACCTCGCGGCCGAGACGTACAAGTTCTACGTGCTCGACGAATTCACGTACCCGATGAAATGGGGTTGGGTCGACGTGGACGACGTGGTGGCCACGCTGGCCGCCCGCCCCGGCACGCAACACGTGGTGGTCACCGGCCGGGACGCGGCGCCGGCCCTGCTCGAGGCGGCCGACCTGGTGACCGAGATGACGAAGGTGAAACACCCGATGGACGCGGGTCGCAAGGGTCAGCCGGGCATCGAATGGTGACCATCCCGCGCGTCGTGATCGGCGCGCCCGCCTCGGGTCACGGCAAGACGACAGTGGCGACCGGCCTGCTGGCGGCGTTCGCGCGCCGGGGCCTGCCGGTGGCGCCGTTCAAGGTCGGGCCCGACTACATCGATCCCGGCTACCACGCCCTCGCCGCCGGTCGCCCCGGCCGCAACCTCGACCCCGTGCTGGTGGGGGAGAAGGAGATCGGGCCGCTGTTCGCGCACGGTTCGCAGGGCGCCTCGCTCGCGGTCATCGAGGGCGTGATGGGCCTGTACGACGGGCGGACCGGCGCCGGCGAGACGGGTTCGACGGCCCAGGTCGCCGGCCTGCTCGACGCGCCCGTGATCCTGGTGGTCGACGCGGCCGCCCAGGGCCGCTCGATCGCCGCGCTGGTCCACGGTTTCCGGAGCTTCGGCACCGTACGCATGGCGGGCGTGATCCTGAACCGGGTCGGCTCGGACCGGCACGAGGCGATCCTGCGCGAGGCCTGCGAGGAGGTCGGCACTCCGGTGCTGGGCGCGCTGCGCCGGGCCGACGCCGTGGCCGCCCCCTCGCGCCACCTGGGTCTGGTGCCGGCCGCCGAACGCCGGGCCGAGGCCCAGCAGTCGGTGGACGCCCTGGCCACGCTGATCGAGTCGTCGGTCGACCTGGCCGAGGTCATGGCGATCGCCCGCTCGGCCCCGACGCTGTCGGTCGAGCCCTGGTCACCGGTCGCGCCGGAGCCGGTGGCGGGCCGTCCGGTGGTCGCGCTCGCCGGTGGTCCCGCTTTCTCCTTCGCGTACGCCGAGACGGCCGAACTCCTGGCCGGCGCGGGCGCCGAGGTGGTGACCGTCGACCCCCTGCACGACGAGGCGCTGCCCACCGGAACCCGCGGCCTGGTCGTCGGGGGCGGCTTCCCGGAGGTCTACGCCTCGGAGCTCTCGGCCAACGAACCCCTGCGCCGGGCGGTAGCCGACCTGGTCACCGGCGGCGGCAAGATCGTCGCCGAGTGCGCGGGCCTGCTCTGGCTGTGCCGAAGCCTCGACGGCGCCCCGATGTGCGGCGTGATCGACGCCGAGGCGGCCATGACCCCCACGCTGACCCTCGGCTACCGCGACGCGGTGGCGCTCACGGACAGCCCCCTGGCCCCGGCCGGAACCCGGGTCACCGGCCACGAGTTCCACCGCACGACGGTCCACCCCCGCTCGGGCTTGCTGCTGTCACCCGCCGGCGGCGCGGCGTGGGCGTGGCGGGGCGCCGATCCCGAGGGTTTCGCCACGCCCGCTGTGCAGGCCTCCTACCTGCACCTGCACTGGGCCGGAAACCCCGCTTTCGCGTCCCGCTTCGTCGAGTCCCTGTGACGGTTTGCGTTGTGAGCGCCCTCCCTGTGAGCGTGCGCTTATGAGCGCCCAGTTAGCGAACGGCGTGTGACTGGCTGGCCGGGGCGTGGCCGTGCGGTGGTTGTCGGTCTCGGCGCGCGGCCCTCGGCGACCATGGCCGACCTGCTGACGGCCGTCGACACGACCCTGACCACGGCCGGTCTGTCCGCATCGGACGTGACGACCCTGGCGACGCTTGATCGGCGGGGCGGCGATTCCGCCGTACGGGAAATGGCCGTTGATCGTGGTTGGCAGCTGGCCCTGTTCGCGGCGGCCGATTTGGCGGCGACACCCGTGCCGTCGCCGAGCGGAGCGGTGGCCGCGGCCGTCGGCACCCCGAGTGTCGCCGAGGCCGCTGCCCTGCGTGCCGCCGGCCCGGACGCCTCACTCCTCGTGCCGAAGCGCATCTTCCCCAACGTGACCGTGGCGATAGCGACCGCCGTCTTCACCAAGGCCTCGCGGGAGTTCCTGGACCCTCTGGGCTGATCGTTCCCGTTCGTCGCCCGATCAGCCGGGGTGCGTGGTTCGCCGGTTTCGTTACCCTCCCGGCATGCAGGCCGCTCTCTATTTCCCCTTCATCAACGTCCCGCAGACGGCGTGGTGGACTCGGACGCTTCTCTACTGGGACCAGGTGGGCACGATCACGCCCGGGGAGTACATGCGGCGTCCCGATTTCTTCGACGGGCACACACGCGATCTCGTCCGCGCCGAGCTGTTGGTGCAGCGCGGGCCGGACGAAGCCGGCTATGTTTTCGCCGAGAAATTCGCCGCCTACCTCGCCCGGCTGAGTCCGAAAGAGATCAACCGCCGCCGCGAGGCCTTCCGGCGGGGCGAGGTCACGCGGATCCACCAGGACAAGATGTTCTACATCCAGGGCTTGGACGATCTGCCGGCCGGGTTGTCGACGGAGGACTCCTGGAGCGGGCGCGGCTACTGGGTGTTGGTCGAGCGGACCACGGCCGACGAGCTCATGGCCGCCTTGGCGTTGGCGCTGTGCCAGAAACGGGACTTCGCCGGGAACGCCCGCAAGAGCTGGATGCCGGTGACCGACCGGCCGGAGGCGCTTGACACGTTGCTCAGCGGCTTGGAACTCGTCCCGGCCGGCCGGGAGGCAACCGACCCGGACAGGGCCGACCGGGACGTCGACCGGGAGGAGCAGCTGACCACTCGTCGCCTCGACGCCGACTCGCCCCGCGCCGAGATCCGGACCGAGCTACTCGCCGATCTGTTGCCGGTGCCCGCCGAGCCGCTTTCCGTCGACCGGATCCTGCGTTTTCGCGAGAAGCGAGGCGACCTGCTGCCTCAATTGCGCCGGCACATCGAGGAGCGGGTGCGGGCGGCGGCCGACGCAACGGATGAGCGGTCCCAGTTCCAGATCTTGCAGGACGTCCGCGACGAGTTCGAATCGCGGGTGCAGGAGGCGGAGGGATATCTCAAGGAGGCCGGCGCCACGCGGATCGCCCGGTCGCCACTGCTCAAGGTCCTCAAGTTCGTGCCGCTGCTCAAGGACCCGGTGGAGGCGCTGCAGGATCTGGCCGAGAGCCGGCGCAAGCACGCGAACTTCACGTCCGAGCCGCTGGCCTATCTGGCGTTCGCGCGGGTCGAGTTGTTCCCGGTCCAGCGCTACCGCAGCGCCCACGAGCGGGGGCTTCCGCTGCTCGAGGCGATTGCGGCCGACGCACGAGCCGGGAACGGCTGAGCGGTCGGAGCACGAGCCGGGCCGGGAACATCTGAGCGGCCCCGGGGTACGGGCCGGGAACGGCTGAGCGGCCCCGGCCCGTACGGGAAATCAGTTGTCTTTCGGAAGGTCGGCCGGACCGGTGGCCCACGAGGTGTTCGCGGTGGTGCCCAGGGTGAAGTCGAGCGTGCCGCCGCGCTGGACGAAGGACTCGGGGAGCCACGACCTGGTCAGGCGCGAGCCGTTGAGGCGGGTGCTCTGCACGTACTTGTCGGTGGTGCCGGCATTGATCGTGAGGCGGACGTTGTTGCTCCGGTTGATCTCGACCCGGGTGAAGACGGGGCTGCCCAGCAGCATCTCGGCGCGGCCGGGCACCTGCGGGAACATGCCGATGGCGGCGAAGACGTACCAGGCGCTCATGGTTCCCAGGTCGTCGTTGCCGGGCAGGCCGCCGGGTCCGGTTCCGTACGCGGTGTCGACGATCTGCCGCACGGTCTCCTGCGTCTTCCACGGCTGGCCGAGCCCGTTGTACAGCCAGGGCGCGTGGATGCCGGGCTCGTTGGTCGGATCGTAGCGCAGCGCGTTGCCGCCCAGAACCGCCCAGTTGCCGTTCTCGTCGTGGAACAGCGAGTCGAGCCGGGCGGCCGCCGCCGGTCGCCCGCCCATCAGCGTGGCCAGGCCGGACACGTTCTGCGGCACCATCCAGGTGTACGTGGCGCTCGACCCCTGCGCGAACCCGACGTCGGTGGACGGGGTGAACCCGGCCTGCCAGGAGCCGTCCGCGCGGCGCGCCGCCTGATGACCCACGGCCGGGTTGTACGTGTTCTTCCAGTAGTCGCCGCGCGGCCGGAACTGGCGGGCGAGGTCGCCGCGGCCGGCCCGCTGCGCCCACATCGCCAGTGAATAGTCGGCCAGCGAGTTCTCCAGGGTCTCGGCCGCACCGCCCCAGCAGTGGCAGATGTCGTTGGCCGCGTACTTCAGGGCCAGGTAGGTGTTCAGGGTCGGCCGCTGCCCCTTGCACTGGCCGGGGCAGCCGGCGTCCGACAGCGCGTCCGGGTTCTGCACGGTGGCCTGCCTGACCAGCGAGTCGAGGGCCGCCCGGCTGTCGAAGTTGCGGACGCCCATCGCGTACCAGGTGGCGAGCGTCGGCGCGGCCGGGTCACCGGTCATCACGTGGGTGGGCGCGCCGAGGTGCAGCCATCGATCCCAGACACCGCCGTTCTGGGCCGCGAAATCGGCCATCGACGTTGCCATGTCACCGGCCACGTCGGGTCGCAGCAGCCCCAGAAGCTGGATCTGCGCCCGGTACTGGTCCCATCCGGAGAAGGTTCCGTACGCCGCTTTCTGGCCCGGCCGGATCCGGTACGTCTTCATGTCGGCGCCGAGATACTGCCCGTCGAGATCGTTCATCGTCTGTGGCTGCATCAGCGAGTGGTAGACCGCCGTATAGAAGGCCTTCGTCCGGTCCTCGGTGCCGCCACCCACCCGGATCCGCTTCAGTTCGGCGTTCCAGGCAGCCCGGGTCGCTTCCCCGACCGTCGATGGCGTGACCCCGTCGGGGACCTCCGTGTCGCGGTTCGCGGCCGCCCCGGAAAGGCTCACGTACGAGATCCCGACCCGCATGCGGACATCACTGTCCGTAGTCGTGTCGAATCCGACCCAGCCGCCCGAACCCTTTCCGGCCCGGTCGGCCCCGGTCAGATATCCCTCGCCGCCGGAGGCCGAAAGAGAGTCAGGCGTCAATGTCGAGTTCTGCCACGTGCCGGTCCGCGCGAAGTCCCGGTCGAACGCGGCGCTGAAATACACCTTGTAATAGGAACGGCGGTTGGGGTTGGTCGCGCCCCCGCCGTTGCCCCGCCGGCCGCAGAATCCGCCGGTCAGAACCCAGCCCTCGACGGTCCTCCGCTCGGGCGAGATCGTGATGGACGCGTCCTCGCTGCCATTGAGCGAATTCGACGTCCGGAACAGGAGGCTGGCCTCCGATCCGGCCGGGAAGGTGAAGTCGCCGACGCCGGCCCGGGTGTTCACCGCGACGTCGGCGCGGGCCCCCGAGTCGAGGGTCACCGCATACCGCCCGGGGGTGGCCGATTCATTCGCGTGGCTGAATGACGAGGCGTACTTGGCATCCTTCGTGTCGGCCGTGGGGGAGGAGTCGACCGGACCCACGTACGGCATGATCGGCACGTCTCCGGCGGCCCCGGGTGAACACCCGGCGCCATTGACGTGGGTCAGGCTGAAGCCCCGCAGCCGGGTGACGTTCCAGTCGTAGCCGTTGGAGGCCGGCGCGCTGGTCTGGTCGCCGGTGGTGGCGGTCGGGCTCCAGGCGATCATGCCGAACGGCCGGGTCGCGCCGGGCCAGGTGTTGCCCCCTCGGGTGGAGCCGACGAAGGGGTCCACGTACGCCGCCGGATCGGTCACGAGGGCGACCGGAGCGGCCTCGGCCGGCGCGGCCGCGCCCAGTGTGAGCCCGACCAGCAGGGCGGCGGCTCCGGTTAATGTCCGACGAATTCCTGGTATCGACACGCGTCTTCCTCTCTCGAGCTGCCGAAAACGTACTCCACGGGGCCGTTTCCGGGGCCTGCGGAGGGGTGAACTGCGCATGGACAGTCTGCATCGAGAGTGATGGATCGATTACCCGCCGAAACTGGAAACCGTTGCGGCGTAAGGCGTGGAGGCGTTTTTCCGGGTGCCCGCGGTGTGCCCGCGCGAACTTCGCGGTGTGCTCGCGCGTTCCATTGAGGACGCGCGGGTCGGCCGGTCGGAGAGTGTCACGGAAGGGCCTGGTGGGAATGGCGTGAATATTGTGACGGACAATTTCGGCGAGAATGCATCGGACGAATTGTCAAGACGTGCGGAAAACGAAGGACATATGCCGCGGGAGGCGATGAAAATCGACCTGTGATCTGCCTTCGGTCTATTCCGGTCAAGCGTTTCGCAGCGGTGATCGTGCTCGCGCTCGCGCTGGCCATGCTCTGGAATCCCACCGCCGCGCGTGCGGCCGCGGGAGCGATCAACACCTCGGCCCAGGGCGCCCGCGTGAACATCGGTCTGCTCGGCCTCGTCGGGTTCCCGTCGATCACGCTCGGGTTGCCCGCGCAGCAGAACTGGACGACCGGGGGCAGCACCGCCACCAAGACCGACCTGGGCGTCGACCTGCTCCCGGCGCCGCTGCCCAGCATCATCAAGGTCGGCGCGATCACCGCCACCGCCCAGCCGGCCACGGGCGGCGGCCGGGCCCAGGCCGACGTGGCCGGGCTCAACCTCCTCGGCGTGAACAGCCCGGCGGTCCTGAACCTCGGCGCCATCCGGACCCAGTGCCAGATGACCTCGACCGGAATCACCGGGACGACCGACATCGCCGACCTCAAGGTCCTCGGCCTTTCCGTCAACCCGGACGTCAACCTCGACCTGGGCAACCTTCTCGGTGGGATCGCCTCGGGCTGGATCGACCACCGGACGGCGGCGTGGGACAGCACCACCGGCCGGCTCGACTACACGATCCGGGCCGTCGACCTCAAGCTGCTCAAGGGCACCGGCCTGCTGACCATGATCGCCAACGGCGACGTGGTCATCGCCGAGTCGGTCTGCTCCGGCATCGTCAAGCTGGGATCGGTCACGACCTCTCCGGTCAACCTGGTCCCGGGCAACAGCGCGACGCCCTCGGTGAGCGTGCAGAACACCGGCGACATCGCCGCGCCGAACACCACGATCACCATCCCGGCCCCTCCGACCGGCTACACCGTGGGAACGCCGAGCATCACGGGGAGTAACGGAACCGGGTCCTGCGCCGTCGCCTCGTCGGGCACTGTCACATGCACGAACGTGACTGTCCCGGGCGCCGGCACGGTGAAGGTGAACGTGCCGGTGACTCTCAGCGCCACCGCGACGAACGCCGCTGACTGGTCGCCCGCGGCTCGCACCATCACCGCCAACAGCACGCCGGTCAGCGGATCGTCGACCGTCATTCCCGCCTCCGGCTCCGGCACCCTGGTCGCCGCCCAGCCCGCGGCCAGCACCGGTGGCTCGTTCGCCGTCCCCACCCCGTCCACGCTGACCGCCGGCAAGACCGCCACGACTTCGATCACCGTCTCCAACCAGGGACCGTCGAACGCCACCACCACGGTGACCATCCCGATCGACAACGCGCCGGCCGGCGTGTCGGTCACCTCGGCCAAGGTCGGCTCGACCCCGTGCAGCGTCACCACCTCGGCGATCACCTGTTCCGGGGTCAGCGTGGCGGCCGGAAGCGCGGCCACCATCGATGTCGCCACCAAGGCGACACTGGCGGCCGTCCCCGGCACGGTCTGGAACCTGCAGGGCATGACGGCCAACCTCAACGGCACCCCGATCGGCGGCCAGGCCAAGTTCCTCACCGTCGGCGACCCGGACGTCAACCTCACCGGCGGTGTCAGCATCACCCCGGCCAACGGCACCCCGGGCGGCGGCACCGCCACCGCCACGGTGCGGGTCGTCAACACCGGCGGCACCACCGCCGACCCGGCGACGATCACGATCCCGGCACCGCCCGCCGGTTACACGGTCGGCTCGGTCACGACCAGCAACGGCATCGGCACCTGTGCGCAGCAGGCGAACGGCAGCATTCAATGTACGGGCGTCCGGATCCCGTCCGGCAGCGCCAACGCAGTGACCATCTCGATCCCCGTCACCCTGGCCGCCAACGTGACGGCCAACTGGAGCGCGGCCGCCGGCACCGAGGTCAGAGCAACCACCACCGACTCGACCGGCACCGCCACCGGCGCGATCATCAACGCCGTCCCGCGGTCGACCCTGGGCATCACCGCCACCGGCCCGGCCGACGGCACGGTCAATCCCGGCCAGAACACCTCCATGGCGGTCAACGTCTACAACCAGGGACCGTCGGACGCCCGCAACAGCGCCTTCGTCGTGGTCGCCCCGCCCAACACCACGTTCGGGACGCTCACCGCGCCGACCTCGAACCTGTGCACGAACCTGACCTCGACCACCCTGCGATGCACGATCAGCATGGGTGCGGGTGACCCGGCCACCGGGCTGACCCTGCCGCTGGTCGTCTCGGCCGCGGCCGACCCGGCCACCCCGATCACCGGCGGTTGCGTCAGCCTCGACAACGACAGCGCCTGCGACGGACCGACCGACCAGGCCCTGCCCACGGTCAAGCTGCGCACGCCGCTGGCCACCCGCCTCACCACCAGCACCGACGCCGCCACCATCACGCCCGGCACGAGCGGCACCGGCAAGCTGACCCTCACCTCGACCCAGGCCGAGACCGGCGTGACGGTCACCATTCCGACCACCGGCCTGCCCGTCGGCTTCACGGTCGGTCAGGCGACGGTCGCGGGCGGCACCGGCACCTGTACGACCGGCTCCGGCGCCATCACGTGTACCGGCATCACGCTGACGGCCGGCCAGGCCAAGGACATCTCGGTGCCGATCACGGTCGCCTCGAGCGTGACGCCGCCGCAGGCCTGGTCCCCGTCCGGCATCGTCATCGCCACCGGCAACGAGCAGGTCAGCCGCTCCGGCTCGCTGGCCGGCACCGGCACCGGCAACTACACCCTGACCGCACCCACCCTGACCGTGCCCACCGACGGCTCGGTCGAGCCCGGCGGAACCACCTCGATGCAGGTGGCGGTCAGGAACATCGGCCCGTCCGACGCCACCAACGCTTCCTTCAGCGTACGGGCCCCGGCCGGCACCACCTTCGGCGCGCTGAGCGCTCCGGCCACGCCGATGTGCACCCTGACCAGCAGCACCGTGGTCACCTGTACCACCACCCTGACCGCCGGCTCCAGCACGTCCACGCTGACCCTGCCGTTGCAGGTCGGAGCCAACACCGATCCCGACAAGACCGTCACCGGGGGCTGCGTCGACCTCGACGGCACGCCGGGCTGTGGCTCGTCCGACACGGCGATCCCGTCGTTCACGCTCAAGGTGCCGTTCTCGATGCAGGCCACGGTGACGGCCGATCGCGCCGACGTCACCCCCGGCTCGACCGCGACCGCCACCGTGCACGTCGCGGCGCCGCACAACGACCTGTCCGGCGTGACCGTCACGATCCCGCTCACCGCGCTGCCGGCCGGGCTCACCGTCACCGGCCAGACGCCCGGCGGCTGCACCCGCACCGCCTCCGCGGTGACCTGCCCCGGTCTGTCCATCACCAAGGGCAACACCGCCGACATCGGGCTCACCGTGAACGCCACCTCCTCGTCGACGGCCGGCACGGGCTGGACCGCGACCGGCATCACCGTCGCCTCGGGCTCGGACTCGATCACCTCCGCCCAGGAGCTGGCCCGGGTCGGCGCGGCCCAGCCGGCGCTGAGCGCGGCGATCACCCTGCCCGCCGGCACCCTGCTGCCGGGCGCGACCGGCAACCTGGACGTCGCGGTGACCAACACCGGCCCCTCGGACGCCAAGAGCGCCCCGGTCGTCGTGACCGCCCCGCTCGGCGCCACGTTCAGCCCGCTCAACGGGGCCACCGCCACCGCCTGCACGCTGAGCCCGGACTCGCGCACCGCCACCTGCTCGGTCGATCTGGCCGCGGGCGCGCCGGCGGCCGGCCTCAGCTTCCCGCTGCGCGTCGACGCCACGGCCGCGCCCGGGTCGACCCTGACCGGAGGCTGCGTCGACCTGGACGGCCAGCCTGGCTGCTCGCCCACCACCGACAAGCCGATCGCGAGCATCACTGTGGGCACGCCGCTGCAGCGTCGGCTGACCGTCACCACCAACCCGGCGACCCTGGTGCCCGGTCAGACCAACCGGACCGCGGAACTCACCATCAAGTCGACCGCGACGGAGAGCGGACTGACCGTCACCATCCCGACGATCAACCTGCCGGCCGGTGTCACCGCCAGCTCGGCCACCGTTCCCGGCGGCACCTGCACCGTCAACGCCTCCGCGATCGTCTGCTCACCGGTCAACCTGCCGACCGCCGGTCAGACCGTCACCGTCGCGCTGAACACCTCGGCCCTGCCGTCGACGGCCGCCGCCACCTGGACCGCGGCCGGGATCACGGTGGCCAAGGGATCGGACACGGCCACCGCCAGCGGCGACCTCGCGGTCATCGGCCAGCCGCAGACCACCGTGACCGCGGACGCCTCCGTCCCGCCCAACGGCGCGGTCACCGCCGGCAGCAACGCCGACATCACGGTCAAGGTGTCCAACGGCGGCCCGTCGAACGCCAGTCCGGCCACGTTCACGGTGCGGGCGCCCGACGGCACCACGTTCGCCGCCCTGCCGCCCAACACGGCCAGCATCTGCACCGTCGGCCCGGCCACCGTGGCGACCTGCTCGGTCAACCTGGCGGCGGGCGCCGACACCGGCAACCTGATCTTCCCGGTCGCGGTGCCGGTCACCGCCGACCCGTTCGTCACTCTCGGCGGGGGCTGTGTCGACCTCGACGGCGCCGCCGCGTGCACGGCCGGCGACAAGGTCATTCCGGCGATCACGCTGAAGGTGCCGTTCGACCGCCGGGCCGCGATCACTGCCACTCCGGCCACCGTCACCCCGGGCGGTTCCGGCAGCGTGAAGGTGCGGGCCACCTCACTCAAGAGCGGCGACAACCTGAGCAACCTCACCCTGACCGTGCCGCTGGCCGCATTGCCGCCGAGCCTGATCGTGGGCACACCGGCCCCGGGCGCCTGCGCCAAGAGTGGCAGCACCCCCGACACCGTGGTCTGCTCCAACGTCAGCATCACCGGCGGGGGCTACTTCGACCTCACCCTGCCGGTCAGCGCCCCGGCCTCGGCCGCCGCCGGCGTGACCTGGACCGCCACCGGCATCACGCTGGCCTCCGGCAGTGAGAGCGTCACCGCGACCCGGGCGCTGGCCACCACCGGCGCGGCGACCTTCGCCCTGAACCCGACCGTCACCATGCCGAGCGGGTCGATCGAGCCCGGCGCCACGACGGCGATCAGCGTCTCGGTCAACAACCCGGGCCCGTCCGACGCGACCGGCGCCAAGCTCGCCTACAACGCTCCGGCCGGCACCACCTTCGGCACGCCGACCGGGTCGCTCGCCGTCGGCTGCACCGTGGACAGTCCGACCCGGATCACCTGCAACAACGTCAACCTGGCGAACGGCGCCACCGGAACCTTGACCCTGCCGATCACGGTCGACGCCAGCGCCGACCCGACCAAGCCGATCAGCGGCGGCTGTGTGGACGGCAACGCCGACGGCTACTGCACGAGCGACCCGGCCGACACGGCCTTCACCTCGTTCGCGCTGACCGTGCCGTTCTCGCAGCGGGTCTCGGTGACGACCACGAGCACCCCGGTGTCGCCCGGAACCACCGGCACGGCCAGCGTCGTGGTCACCAACTCGGGGAACACCAACCTGACCGGTCTCACCGTGACGGTGCCGCTGCCCCCGGTGGGCAGCGACGTGACCCTGACCCCGACGGCCGGTTGTTCGATCGTGGGTTCGACCATCACCTGCACCAACGTCTCGGTCACGGCCGGCGGCAACACCACCATTCCGATCGATGTCGCGATGGCGGGTGGAGCCCCGGCGACCACGGCCTACGCGTCCACCGTGTCGGTCTCGGACGGCACCCCGGGCAACACCGTCACCGCCCGCCGGGTGGTGGCCAGCGCCGGCAGCGCCGCCTACACGCTGGCCGCCCAGCTGACCGGCCCGGCCGACAACACGGTCCTGCCCGGAACCACGACCTCGATCACCGCGGTCATCTCCAACACCGGCTCGAACGCGGCGGTCACCGCGCCGGTCACCATCACGGCGCCGACCGGCACCACGTTCGGCACCCTGGCCCCGTCCGTCTCGACCGCCTGCACCCTGGTCAACCCGACCACGCTCTCCTGCGGCGTCGACGTCTCGGGCACGGCGGTGCCGCCCGCGCTGCCGGTGACCTGGACCCTGCCGATCAGCGTGCCGGCCGGGACGACGGCCGCGACGCTCACCGGCGGCTGCGTCGACCTGAACGACAACGGTGCCTGTGCCACCGCCGAGCAGTTGCCCACGATCGTCATGCGCAAGGCGTTGTCGGCGGTGCTGGTTCCCAGCGGCACCCCGCCGACGATCACCCCGGGCAACAGCGGCAGCTCGGTGATCACGCTGGCCGCCTCCGAGACCCGTACGGGCCTGGTCGTCGGTCTTGATCCGGCCGGTCTCCCGACCGGAGTCTCGGTGACCGGCGCCAGGATCAATACCACCGACTGCCAGGTCACCACCAACGCGGTCTCGTGCCCGGCGACGACGATCAACGCCGGTGCCACCGCCGAGCTGACCGTCGACGTCGCGACCGGGCCGTCGTCTCCGGCCTCGTCCGGCGCCGGCTGGTCGCAGGCGCTCACGGTGACCCAGGCCGCCGAGACCCTGACCCTGCACCCGACCATCGCCAAGATCGGTGCCGCGGTCAGCTCGCTGACGGTCGCCCTGGTCGTCCCGGACGCCGGCACCCTGAAGCCCGGCACCACCGGCGAGATGGACGTGACCCTGACCAACCCGGGACCGTCGGCCAACCCCACCGCCCGGGCCGTGTTCACGGCGCCGACCGGCACCACTTTCGCCGCCCTGTCCGGCCCGGCGGCCGCTCTGTGCACGGTGGACTCGCCGACGCAGGTCTCCTGCGGAACCTCCCTGGGTGTGGAGTCCAAGAGCTTCACCCTCGGGATCAGCGTGCCGGCCAACGCGAGCACCAGCAGCCCGCTGACCGGCGGGTGCGTCGACATCGTGTCGGACGGTGTCTGCCCGGGCCCCGGTGACCGGACCATCCCGGCCATCACGCTGGCCAAGCCGTTCAGCGCGCAGGCCGGGCTCGGCATCAGCCCGCTGACCATCGTGCCGGGCACCTCGGACACGGCGACCCTGACCGTCGCGCCCGACCGCCCCCTGAGCGGGATGACCGCGACCGTTCCACTGAGCGGCCTTCCGCAGGGCCTCACGGTGATGTCGGTGACCGGGCCGAGCGGGTCGACCTGCACCTGGGTCGGCGCGATCACCTGCACCGGTGTCAACGCCACGACCAGCACCACCAACCTGATCACCATCACCGTGCGGGCCGCGGCCTCGATGGCCTCGGGCACGGTGTGGTCGCCCAACCCGGTGACGCTGACCAGCGCCGCCGGCGACACCGCCCAGGTGACGGGGACACTCGTCCGCACCGGGACCGCTGCCACCAACCTGTCGTTCGACATGAGCGCCCCGACGACGCCGGTCGCCCCGGGCTCGACGGCCACCATCACCGCCACGGCCGCCAACTCCGGGCCGTCCGACGCCACCGGCCTGGTCGCCCGCCTCATCGCGCCGACCGGCACCACCTTCGGGCCGCTGACCGGCCGGGCCGCGACCGACTGCACACCGGTCGGCAACACGCAGCTCGACTGCCGCACCAACCTGCCCGTCGGCGCCGCCGCGGCCCAGTGGGCGCTGCCGGTGCGCATCCCGGCCAACGCCAACCCCAACGCCACGATCAGTGGCGGCTGCATCGACCTCAACCGCGACGGCGCCTGCGCCGCCGCCCCGGCCGACTACCCGCTGCCCTCCATCGCCGTGCAGGCGACCCTCGACCAGGCGGTCACCGCCACGGCCACCAGCCCGGCGATCGTGCCCGGCCGCAACGGCACCGTCGCGGTCACCCTGACGACGACCCGGGCGGCCTCCGCCGTCACGGTGACGATCCCGACCACCGGCCTGCCGTCCGGGGTGACGATCGCCCAGGCGCAGTCGACCAGCGGCACCTGCTCGGCCGTGGTGAACGGCGCGATCACCTGCACCGGCGTGAACGTGCCGGTCGGCAGCGGCGGCACCACGATCACGCTCGGCGCCGACGTCGCGACCGCCGCCACGCCCGGCCAGCCGGCCTGGACACCGACGCTCACCCTGGTCGAGGCTGGGGTGACCGCGGCCAAGGCGATCAGCTCGACGCTGGTCGGCGCGGCCGACGCCAAGCCGGTGGTGACGTTCACCGTCCCGGCCGCGCAGTCGCTCAAGCCCGGCGACACCGGCGCGATCGACGTGACCGTGACCAACCAGGGCACCTCGACGGCGAAGAACGTGCACTATCTGTTCCGCGCGCCGACCGGCACCACGTTCCAGCCTCCGACCGGCACGACCGCGAGCCTGTGCACGCGGAACCCGGCCGGCACGGTGGTCGACTGCAGGGTCACCGTGGACGGCAGCGCGAAGGTGCAGTTCCCCCTCCCGCTGCAGGTGTCGCCGACCGCGGACCCGGCCAGCCCGGTCTCCGGAGGCTGCGCCGACGTCAACCTCGACAACAACTGCGGCGGGACGAACGACGTCACGATCCCGGCCATCCAGCTCGGCCAGCCGGCCGGTCAGCTGGTCATCTCGGGCACGCCGGGCACGGTCACGCCGGGCAGCACCGCCACCGGTCAGGTGAAGGTCACCTCGGCCGGGGCGATCACCGGCGCCACCGTGGTCGTGCCGCTGAGCACGCTGCCGGCCGGGTTCACGGTCACCGGGGCGACCGGCCCGGGCAACGCGTTCTGCTCGGTGAGCACCACCGAGATCCGGTGCACGGGCGTCGCCCTGAGCACCGGCACCACGACCGCCGTCACGGTCACCACCAAGGTGGCGGCGACCGTCGCGCCCGGTGTGGCCTGGCGGGCCACCGGTGTCACGGTGACTTCGGGCTCGGACTCGGCCACCGGGGCGGCCGACATCGCCACCAGCGGCGCCCGCGTCGCGGCGGTGACGTTCAAGGCGACCCCGGCCAGCACGACGGTCAAGCCGGGCGACTCGACCTCGGTGTCGGTCGTCGCGACCAACGCCGGGCCCTCCAACGCCGTACGCAGGACGGTGACGATGACCGCGCCGACCGGCACCACCTTCGGCACGCTCACCGGCACCGCGGCCCAGGACTGCGTGATCTCCGGCTCGACCGTGACCTGCACGTACGACCTGGACGCGAACCAGTCGAAGACGTACACGGTGCCTCTGGTCGTCTCGAGCTCGGCCAAGAACGGCGACACCATCGCCGGCGCCTGCGTGACCGCCGACGGGGCCAAGGTCTGCGGGGCCGACGTGAAGGTTTCGGTCGACAACACCTCGACCAACCCGTCGATCAGCAAGACCGGCACGCTGTCGTTGACCAGCGCGGTCGTCGCGGCCGGAGCGTCCGGTACGGCAGAGGTCAAGTTCTCGTCGACGGTGGCGCACACCGGTCTGACGCTGACCGTGCCGCTGACCGCCCTGCCCGACGGGTTCAGCGTCACCTCGGCCACGGTCGAGGGGGCCACCTGCACGGTCGGCGCCACGGCGATCAGCTGCACCGGCGTCGACCTGGCGGCGAACGTGGCCAGGACGCTGTCGATCGGGGTCGGTGTGGCCTCGAACGCGGCCGCCACCGCCTCGTGGACGGCCACCGGCATCACCCTGGCCGACCCGAAAGACGCCGACGACAAGCTGACCGCCAGTGGCCTGATCGTCAGCACGTCCCGGCGGTCGTACTCGGTCGGGGTGACCTACGGCAGCCCGTCCAACACGTCGCCGCTGCCGGGGCAGACCACGACCCTGCCGATCACGTTCACCAACGCCGGGCCGGACGACGCCAGCCCGTACACGACGACGATCCAGCTGCCGGCCAACACCACCGCGGGCACGTTGCCGGACGGCTGTGTGCTCGGTGAGACGGGCCGGACGATCGTCTGCACCGTCTCGCTGCCGGCCGGCACGTCCCGGCTGATCCAGGTGCCGATCGTGATCGGCAGCGACCTCAAGGGCGGCGAGAGCATCACCGGCGGCTGCATCGACGGCGTGCTCGGCGACGACCCCCAGCCCGACGGCGAGTGCGGCGGCGACGCCGACGTGTCGATCCCGGAGGTCACGCTGGGCCGCTACAAGGTCAACCTGGCCGTCACCTACAACGAGCCGGCCGTGACCGTGGGCCCGAACGCAACCGGCGTGGTGGTGAGGATCCCGTACACCAACGAGGGCACCGACACGGCCGACAACGTCCGGTTCACGGTGGTGCCGCCGACCGGCGTGGTGGTGCGGTCCGCGTCCGTCGTGCTCGACAACACCACCGTCAGTGAGGGTGTCGTGGTGGCTGCGGCGACCGACGCCAAGACGGTCGCGGCCACCTGTGAGGGCGTCGGCGGCGCGGCGGCGTCGAATGCGGTCGTCTGCACGGCTCCGGATGCGGCCGGCCTGTACGGCAGCCAGCTCCTGCTGACCATCGACGGGTCGAAGGCCACCAAATCGGGCACCCAGCCGATGAAGGTCACGATCAGCACGACCAGCACCGAGGGCAACTCGCAGGACAACACCGTGTCGGTGATGCTGAAGCTGACCGCCAAGGCGTCCAGCGGTGGCGGCAGCGACAACGACGGCGACGACAACGGCGGCGGCAAGCTGCCCACCACGGGCGCCCAGATCGCCGGTACGGCCCTGGTGTCGCTGCTGATGATCGTCGCCGGTGCGACGCTGATGCTGGCCATGCGGGAACGGCGGCTTCCGACCCCGGCCTCGGTCCGGATTCCGGTCCGGGTCCCGCCGTACTCGCCGCGGCACTCGCGGCCCCGCTGGTCGCCCACCAGCCTGCTGCGACGCGAGTAGGGACGCCGGTCAGGCCGGGTAGGGCCACTCGTGCACGGGGAGGTTCTCGTGCATGAGTGGCAGGTAGCGCCGGAGCATCTCGTGCAGGGCGGCCTGGCGGTCGTTGCCGTCGGCCTCCAGCGCGTGCAGGGTCTGCACCTGCCAGGCGGCGCCGTTGCGGTGGGTCAGGCAGCGCTGCTCGATGATGCCGAGCAGGCGGTCGCGCTCGCCCTGGGAGACGCCCCAGCGCTCCAGACCCTGGTGGGCCATCGGCAGCAGCCGCCGCAGCACCAGCTCGGTGACCTGGATGTAGCCCATGCCGGGCCAGAACACCGTGGCGTCGATGCCGTGCCGGGCGCAGGTGTGGAAGTTCTCCTCGGCCGCGCTGAAGCTCATCTGGGTCCACAGCGGACGTTCCGCCTCGGCCAGCGTACGAATCAGGCCGTAGTAGAACGCGGCGTTGGCCATGGTGTCCACAACGGTCGGTCCGGCCGGCAGCACCCGGTTCTCCACGCGCAGGTGCGGACGGCCCTTCACCACGTCATAGATGGGCCGGTTCCAGCGGTACACCGTGCCGTTGTGCAGTCGCAGCTCGCTGAGCTGAGGAATCTCGCCCCGCTCGAGCATCTCGGCCGGGTCGGCGTCGTCACAGATCGGCAACAGGGCGGGGAAGTAGCGCACGTTCTCCTCGAAGAGGTCGAACACGCTCGTGATCCAGCGTTCCCCGAACCACACCCGCGGCCGTACGCCCTGGGCCCGGATCTCTTCCGAGCGGGTGTCGGTGGCCTGCTCGAACAGCGGGATCCGGGTCTCGCGCCACAACTCCCGGCCGAACAGCAGCGGTGCGTTCGCGCCCAGGGCGACCTGCACCCCGGCGATCACCTGGGCCGCGTTCCAGTAGGCGGCGAACTGGGCCGGACTGACCTGCAGGTGGAACTGGGTGCTGGTGCAGGCCGACTCGGGCGCGATCGTGTCCGTGGTCACGGCGAGCCGGTCCACGCCGTCGATCCGGATGTCGAGATCCTCCCCCCGGGCCGCGAAGATCTGCTCGTTGAGCAGCTTGTAGCGCGGGTTGGCCGAGAGCGCGTCGTCGGTCATGTGCTCGCGACGCAACGTCGGCAGGATCCCGATCATCACCGTGTGCGCGCCGACCGTACGGGAATGCTTCTCGGCGTTGTTCAGACTGGCCCGTAGCGTGCGTTCCAGGTCGGCGTTCTCGTCGCCGGCCAGCCGCCGCGGCGGCACGTTGATCTCGATGTTGAACTGGCCCAGCTCGGTCTGGAAATCGGGGTCGGCGATCGCCCCCAGCACCTCGGCGTTGCGCATCGCCGGGTCGCAGTTCTCGTCCACCAGGTTGAGCTCGATCTCCATGCCGGTCAGGGGCCGCTCGAATTCGAACCGCGACTCCCGCAGCATCGCCGCGAACACGTCGAGGCTCCGGCGGATCTTGTGCCGGTACTTCGCTCGGTCCTCACGGGTGAAGTTGGCCTGCTCGACGTCCTCGCCCACGGCACACCACCTCTCTCGCCAGCTTCCATCAAACTCGCACAGCCCGGTGTGTCGCGCCAGACGACACCAAAGCATGAGATCGCACGTGGTGTCCCTCTCATCGCCGTCGATGTGAGGCAGGTTGACGCCGGCGAACACGATCGCAGCGGTACCCTGCCGTACCGGATTTCATCCGGATCAGCACCCTGGGGAGGGCAAGATCTTGAACGTGCGGCGCTTGCTGATCGGCGTCGTGGTGACTTCGGTCCTGTCCACGATCCTGACGGTCACCTGGATGGCGCTCGGCCCGCTGCGGGCGGTGACCCCGTCGCCGCAGGCATCCGCGCAGGCCGCGGCGGCCACCGAGAGCCCGACCGGCACCAACCCGGAATGGTCGACCGCCTGGGCGGCCGCGCCCGCCGCGGCGAACCTGAAACGCCCGCTCGGCCACACGGTCCGCAACGTCGTGCACACCACGATCGGCGGGCCCCAGGTGCGCATCCGGCTGACCAACCGCTTCGGGCTCGCCCCGGTCCGCTTCGGCCACGTCACCGTCGGGCTCTCGGCCCACTCCGGCGGCCGCCGCGACGGAGCCGACAACCCCAGCGACGGTACGGCGGTTCAGGGCACCCTGCGCGACGTCACGTTCGGCGGGCGAGGCGACGTGACCGTGCCGGTCGGCGGCGACGTCCTCAGCGACACCCTCAACCTGCAGGTCGCGGCCGACGCCGACCTGCTGGTCTCGATCTGGACCCCGGTCAAGCCGGCCGCGTCGACCTTCCACGCCGACGCCAAGCAGCTGTCGTTCGTCAGCCCCGACAGCCTCGACCGGGCCGGCGATCTGGCCTCCACCGCGTTCACCCAGGGCACCGGGGCGTGGTTCTACGTCTCCGCGGTCGAGGTGACCGGCGCCCCCGGCACGATCGTCGCGCTCGGCGACTCGATCACGAACGGCGCCGCCTCGACCGCGGGCCGCAACCGGCGCTGGCCCGACCTGCTGGCGGCGCGCCTCGCGGCGACCCCCGGCCCCGACTACGGCGTGGCCAACGCGGGCCTGGCCGGCAACCGGCTCCTGCTCGACGCGCAATATCCGCAATACCGCATCAACTCCACGGCCGGCCGGTCGGCGCAGGCCCGCTTCGCCGAAGACGTGCTGGAACGCGCGGGCGGCCGCACGCTGATCGTCTTCGCCGGCATCAACGACATCATGCAGCCGCCGCAGCAGAGCGACGCGACCCAGATCACCGGTGGGCTCACCCACCTGGCGACCCGGGCCCGCGCGCAGGGCCTGCGCGTGATCGTCTGCACGATCACGCCGTGGAAGGGCTACACGAAATACACCCCGGCCCTCGACCAGGTGCGGCTGCGGGTGAACACGTGGATCCGCGGCGGAGGCAACGGCGCCTTCGACGCGGTGGCCGACTTCGACCAGGCGCTGCGCGACCCGTCCGACCCGCTGCGGCTCAATCCGCAGTACGACGGTGGGGATCATCTGCACCCGAACGACGCCGGCATGCTGGCGCTGGCCAACGCCGTGCCGCTCGACAAGCTGTAAGCCGATCTCTAACTGACCAGGACGGCCACGACCGCGGCGACGACGGCGAAGCCCAGGACGGCCTGGAGGAGCAGCGCCGGGCCCATGTGCGACCACATCGTCGGGATGCGCGGGGTGAGCGGCTGCATGGTGGTGAGGTTGACCAGCCGGACCAGCCGTACGGCCAGATGGGGGTCTTTCTGCGGGGCGGTCGTGAGCTGAACGAGGTCGCCTCGGTGCAGGGCGGACTGCGGTAACTGCCCGTGCATCTCGACCTCGTAGGTCTGGCCCAGGTCGTCGCGCACCCGCACCGGTGTCACGAGAAACTCGGGGCCCTTCTTGAGTTCCTTGAAGCTGCGGCGGCCCGGCTTCATGCGCAGCATCGCGCCGATCAGCTGAATCACGCCGGCGGCCAGGAAAACGGCCATGACCAGCGGCTGGCCGATCCGGACCTCGCGGGTGTACGAGGTCTGGAAGCCGGCGAACCGACCGGTGATGACGGGTCCGACGTGCCGGAGGATCTGCTCGCGGTGCAGGTCGACGTCATCCATTCCGATCACCTCCTGAGGGGTTCTCACATAGTACGGAGAGTTAATGCCTGAGCACCGTGAGTGAAATCGTGAGTACTGTAAGCACCTCCGCTGGGCTGCGGAGATAGATTTGTCGGTTTCTTCGCGCCCGGCGCTGACGCATCGTCCGGTGCCGCTTGTTGCTCGTCTGCCACCCCTGTCGCCGAAATGCTGAAAAGCGCGCGAATCGGTACCAATCGGCGGTGAACTTGTTTCGTGTCAGGCGAGGCGCACGCCTCGGAGCGGAATGGGGGCGGCTGACGTGGCACCGAACAAGGCGTACGTGGATCCGGAGAGCGTTCTGGCCCGCACCGCCCGGGAGATGCTCGCGGCGCACTTCGGCGGTCGCGGCCCCGCCGACGGTGTGACCGTGTGCCCCGCCTGCGGTGAACGTCTGCCCTGCACCG
This sequence comes from Paractinoplanes ovalisporus, assembly GCF_016834655.1. GTDB lineage: Bacteria > Actinomycetota > Actinomycetes > Mycobacteriales > Micromonosporaceae > Actinoplanes > Actinoplanes ovalisporus. The sequence continues at coordinate 257,144 of NZ_JAENHP010000012.1, read as the reverse complement.
CCGGCCAGTCCGCGGGCGACGTCCTGGCCGCGGCCGGGCTCGCCGAGGAGTCCGGGCTGGTCGCGGCGGCCCGGCGGGGCTTGGGGGAGCCGTACGGGGAGCCGGGGTCCGGCTTCGACTTCAGCACCCCCGATCTGGACCGGCCGTGGGCCCGCACGTCCTCGGCTTCCGTCCCGCTCTCCGATTCCTCCGGCAGCTCGTCGACGGCTTTCGGTTCGGCCGACCGGCCCGCGACGGCCTTGGGTTCGACCGCGTTCGGTTCGGCCGACGTGCCCTCGACCGCGTTCGCTTCGGCCGAAGCTCTCGGGTCGGGCCCGTCGGCTCCCGCCTTCCGGTCCGCGTTGGCCTTCGGGTCGCCGATCGAGCTGTCGGCCGAGGATGAGCCGGCCCGGTCCGAGTACAAGCCGCGGCGTGCCAGGCCCGAGGAGGACAGCCCGGCGACCGGCTCCGGCTATCGCGACGCGTTGCACGTCGGCCCGGTCGACTTGTCCTTCTCCTCCGCGCCCTCCGCTTCCTCCGCTTCCTCCGCGCCCTCCGCGCCGGAAACTCTGGATCCGGCGTCATCGCGCTTGATCCCACCGGCCGACCTGACACACGGCGACCTGTCCCCGGGCGACCTGTCCACTGGTTCCTCGAGCGGCCTGTCCTTGGGTGGCCCGACCCCCGGCACCCCGAGCGGCCTGTCCCTGGGTGGCCTGGCTCCGGCTGCCCCGGGCGACCGGGAGCCCAGCGGTCTGGGCGGCGGTTCTGCGTTCGCCGGGGCGGCGTCAGATGGCGTGGGGGAGAACGAGCCGGGTGGACGCGCCTCGGGTGAGGGCCCTGAGACCGGTGGGCTGAGCCGCGGCCCGGCGTTCGGCGGTTCGGGCGAGCCCACGGAGAGCGGCCTCGCGTCGGGTACCCGTGGGGAGCCCGGGCCGAGCGGTTTGAGTAGCGGTTCGGCCTTCGGTGGCTCGGGGGAACAGGAGCCGAGCGGTCTTGCTGTGGGCGGTTCGGCTTTCGGTGGCTCGGGGGAGCAGGAGCCCAGCGGCCTCGCGGCGGGCGGTTCGGCGTCGGGTGTCTCCGCTGGGAGCGAGCTGAGCGGCCTGTCCGGCCGGATGCTCGGCGGCGCGGGGGAGCCGGAACCCAGCGGTCTGGGCGGACGGTTGCCCGCGGAGTCCGCCACGCCCCGGCCCGGGGGCGGGGACGAGCCGAGTGGGCCGCGTCTTGACCTGAGTTTTTCCGGTGGTGGCATGACGCTGGGCGAGCCACGCCTCGACCTCAGCCTCGGGGGCGCGGGAACGGAGCCGTCCGGCCCCCGCGTGGAGCTTTCCGGCCCGGGTGGTGCCGAGCTGGGCCACCCCGGTGGCGTGATCGCCGGCGGTCAGGCGGCACCGACTCATCCCTCATCCTCGACCGCGCAGCCCGAACCACCCACGACAGTCCGCTCGGCGCCGCCCACCGGGACTCAGCCGACGCCGTTCGCGGGCGGTCAGCCGACACCGTCTGCTGTGGATGACACGGCGCAGTCGGCGGCTGACCGGTCGACACCGGCCACAGCTGACCGGTCGGCGCATTCCGCTGCTGACCAGGCGGCTTCAGCCGCTGGGCCGCGACCGGAAGAGCCGGAGCGCCCGGCCTTGCGGAAGCCGGCGCCGCCGCTGCCGCCGGACTGGCACCAGAACCGGCCCCTGGACGCCCCGAAGTTCACTCCGTCGCGTCCCGTGACCAAGGCCAACGGAACAAACGGCCAGAGCCTGCCTGGCTCTCCCACCGGCCCGCGGGTGCCGGGCTCGGACACCCGCCCGCAATCGCCGGCCACGCCCTCCCCGCAGTACGGCTCGCCGACTGCACCGCCCCAGCCTCCGGCACCGACCAACCCGTCCCAGCCCTCGACCGGTCTGAGCAACCCTTCCCAGCCGTCAGCCGGCCTGAGCAACCAGTCGCAGCCTTCAACGGGGCCGAGCAACCTGTCTCAGCACATGACTGGACTGCAGCCACCGACGGCGTTGAACCAGCCGCCGCAGTCACTGACCGCGCTGAATCAGCCGCCGCAGCCGCCGACCGCGTTGAACCAGCCGCCGCAGTCGCCGGTCGCGTCGAACACGCCGCCCCAGGCTCCGGCCGCGGTCAACCCGCCCCGGCCCGCCGCGCACCAACCGCACCCGTCGGCCGGGGCGGTTCCCCCGGCGGTGCCCGGGTCCGGGGGTCACGAACCCTCGGGCCTGCCCGGCCTCTCCGGCCCCAACGCTGCCGCGGCCACGTCCCAGGCCGGCGGAACCGGCCCGGACTCCGCATCCCAGGGTCTCACCGCCCCGCAGCCGGGTGGTCTCGGCCAGAGCGCGCCCCCGAATGACGCCGACGGCCCGTCCGGTCTCATCGCGCACAACACCGGACACCAGCCTCCAACCGGACACCAGCCCCCGGGCTCCATGGCGTCGGCCGGGGCCGCGCCGACGAGCGGGCACGAGCCGTCGGGCCTTCCCGGCTTGGCCTCGGGCAACGAGCCGTCCGGCCTGACGGGCCGTCTCGCCGGTCAAGCGCCGCCCGCCGTCCACCCCACTCAGGCGAGCCCGGGCTCGACCGGCCACGAGCCGTCCGGTCTTCCCACCGGTCAGGAGCCTTCCGGCCTGGGCCAGGCCGCCGGCTGGACCGGCCAGGCGCTAGCCGGTCAAGTGCCCGGCGGCCAAGCGCCCGGCGGCCAAGCGCCCGGCGGCCAAGCGCCCGGCGGCCAAGCGCCCGCCGGCCAAGCGCCCGCCGGCCCGGCCTCCGGCGGCCCGGCTCCGGCGATGCCGACCGGCCAGGAGCCGTCCGGGCTGCCCGGCCGCCCGTCCCAGCCCACCGGCCCCAGCCAGCCGCACGGTGACACGGGCCAGTTCCCGCAGGGCCCGACGGGCGGACCACAGAGCCTCACCGGCCGGCCGCCGCAAGGTTCCACCGGGCCGGTCCCGCCGGGCTCGACGGCCCACGCGCCGCAGGGTTCCGCGGGGGAAGGCCTGACGGGCCAGGCGCCGCAGGGTTCCGTCGGTTCTGGGTCGCCGGGCCCCGGCAACGGCTCGACGCATTTCGGCGCCTCCGGGCCCGAGCAGAACGGCGCGCCCCGGGCCGCCATGACGCGCGCGCCGCTCGAAGCGCCGAACATGGGGCAGGTCAACCGGCCCCCGGCCGCGGGCGCGGCACCGGGCATGCCGGGCGGTCCGGGCTACGGCGGCAACGCCGGCCCAGGGGAGCCGGCCATGGGCACGCCCGCCGCCGCTCCCCGCCCGCCCCGGCCCAAGCTCGAGGCGCCCAACATGGGCCAGCTCAACAAGCCCCTCGGCGACCGCGACCACCCGGGCCCGCCGCATCAGTCCGGGCGGTGAATCCGCGCGTCTAGTTTGAGCACCGGTGAGGGAGGGCAGTAGGGTCCCGAATGGGCGGCGTGGGCGACCCGTCGTCCCCAATCACCTGCGGCCCCGGCGTTTCCAGCTCCGGCCGAGGCTGTCGAGGGGAGCGTCGATGTCCGAGAACACCGGTGCCCTGTCACCGGTCGAGGCTCTCGGCCTGGCCGCCGCGCCGGCCGAGGTGGGCGGGCTCGAAGATCTCGACGCCGCCGCGCTGGCCTACGCCGAACGCATCGTCGCCGCCTCCCCGGCCGAGCGCGCCACGCTGCGTGACGCCCTCTCCCGGCTGTGCCTGCCCTTCTGCCGGCGGCTGGCCCGGCGCTACCGGGGCCGCGGCGAATCCCTGGACGACATCGAACAGGTGGCCCGGCTCGGACTGGTCAAGGCGATCGACCGCTACGACCCGGGGCGGGGCTCCTTCACGGCGTACGCGGTCATCACCATCTCGGGCGAGATCAAGCGTCACTTCCGTGACAAGACGTGGGGGGTGCACGTGCCCCGCCGGGTGCAGGACCTCAGCCTCGAGGTCGGGCACGCCACCACCGTCCTGACCGCGCAGCTGTCCCGCACGCCGACGGCGGCCGAGATCGCCGACCGGCTGGGCCTGACGGTCGAGGCCGTTCGCGACGCGCAGGAGTCCTCGGCCGGATACTCTCCGTCGTCGCTGAACGCGCCCGTGGGTGACGGCGCCGCCGAGTTCGGTGATCTGCTCGGTGACGTCGACGGCGACCTGGAGCTGGTCGACGACCGGGTCACCGTGGCCGACCTGCTGATGCGGCTGCCGGCCCGGGAACGCCGGATGCTGGCGCTGCGGTTCTACGGCAACCGCACCCAGACCGAGATCGCCGACGAGCTCGGCATCTCCCAGATGCACGTGTCGCGGCTGCTGACCCGGGCCCTGTCCTGGCTGCGGGAGGCGATGCTGAGCGACGTCCCGCCGCGCTGGGAGGGTGTCGAGGCTCGGCCCGAGCGTCATCCGGTGCAGGTCGAGGCCGAGCACCACGACGGCGTGGTGACGGCCCGGGTGCGAGGCGAGGTCGACCGCGACACCGCCGAGCGGCTCCGGCTGGGCCTGCGTCACGCGATCGCCCTGTCCGGCGGCGACCCGGTGGAGATCGACCTGTCCGGGGTGCCGCTGCTCGACGCGGCGGGAGTGGCCGTGCTGGTCGACGCCGCCTCGGCGGCCGCGGTGGCCGAGGTCGACCTCACCCTGACCGGGGCCCAGGCGTACGTGGCGGGGATCCTCAAGGTCACCGGCCTGGCCCGTCTCCTCAAGACTGACCGCCCGCGCAACAAAGCAGAGCGCGACGAAACGAAGCGCGACAAAGCACTCGCGACAAAGCGCAGCGCACGAAGCAAAACGTGACAAAACGCAGGGCACGACGAAACGTGACAAAGCAAAACATGACGGAGCAAAGGCGAAGCGGCTAGGCCGCCCGGCGCAGCGAGGCCCACACCACCTTGCCGTCCACCGACGGCACACAACCCCACGAGTGCGCCGTGGCGTCCACCAGCACCAGACCCCGCCCGCGTGAGAGATCCACCGGCGGCTGCACATCGACCGGCGATCCGTCGCGGACAACGATGTGCAGGTAGCGCCGCCGCAGCGCCAGCCGGAGCGTCATCATCGTGTGCACGTGGTCGACCACGTTGCTGACCAGCTCGTTCGCGATCAGGCAGGCCGGGCCGACCAGGTGCGGCAGCTCCCAGCGCAGGCACGCGTCGGTGGTCATGTCGCGGGCGTGCCGGGCCGCCCCGGCGATCGGCAGCAGCTGGTCGGAGAGCGTGCGGACGGCGGCGGCCGGATCGCCCGACAGGTGGGTGCGCGCGCCGTCGAGGCTGTCGAAGACGCTGAGCCGCCGGTACGCGTGTCCGTCGAGCAGCGCCCGGGTCGCCGGTGGGGCCGCACAGAGCAGAACGGGCGTGCCCGGGAACCGGTTGGCCTGCCGGTTGATCGCGGTGAAGACGGCGAGGGACAGCGGTTCGGCGACGGACAGCGCGGACAGGTCGACCAGCAGCGCGTCGGGCTGCTCGGCGAGGGCCTTGAGCAGCTGGAGGTGCAGCGCCGCGACGTCGGTGAGGTCGAGCGCGCCGGACACCCGCGCGACCAGGTGCGAGCCGTCAGAATCGGCCTCGTACTTGATCGCCATCTCCCACCTCCCGACTCAGACTGCGCGGCTTACCCCGGTTCGGCCGGGGCAAACGGGTGATTCACGCCGATTCAACTGCGGCCGTCTCCATCACAATGATCGCTCCTTCGGGCTGGACGCCGCCCTCACGCCGCCGCAGCGGGGTGCACGCCACCCGCACCGAGATCGACCGGCCCCGCCGGTTGACCGCCTCGACCTGGAGCTCGGCGGTGGCCGCCTCGGGCCCCAGGGCCCCGCGCAGGATCGGGCGCAGGCGCTCGATCGGCAGCCCGATGTCGAGGTTGAGGAAGTGCTGCCCGATGACCTCCTCCGAGCGCAGACCCCATAGGTCTTCGGCGCGGCGGTTCCACATCCGGATCCGCAGATCGGGATCGACCACCGCGACGCCGGCCTCCATGCTGGTCAGCACCGTCTCGAGGAAGTCGTTGGCCTCGTCGAGCTGGGTGCTCGAGATGCGCAACTGGTCGTTTATGCTCTGCAGCTCGTCGTTGGTGGACTGGAGCTCTTCGTTCATCGTCTCCAGTTCCTCGTTGGTCGACTGGAGCTCCTCGTTGGTGGTCTCGAGCTCCTCGACCGTGGACTGCAGTTCCTCGTTGGTGGTCTCGAGCTCCTCGTTGGTCGACTGGAGTTCCTCGTACGCCGCCTCGAGCTGCTGGTTGGCATGTTCCAGCTCGTCCTTGAGGCGGCGGGACGCGGTCACGTCGTGGAAGATCAGGTTGACGCCGAGCAGGCTGCCGTCGACCCCGGCCAGGGGGCTGATCTGCACCTCGAGGTTGGCCTGTTCGCCGCCGCGCTGATAGTCGACGTCGCCGACGCGCAACGTGCGGCGTTCCAGCTGGGCCTGTTCGATGTAGCGGCGCAGCTCGACCGGGCGGTAGGACAGGTCGAGGTCGCGGAACGGCCGGCCGATGTCACGCGAGGACACCCCGAACAGTTTCTCGAGCTCGCGGTTGGAGAGCGCGACATGACCGTCGGCGGTGAGCGTGAGCTGGGCCAGCGGGCTGGCGGCGAAGGCCTCGTTGCGCAGCTCGTCGAGGCCGGTGACCGGGGCCCCGGAACTGGGCGGTGGGTCGGCGAACGCGACGCCGGGCCGGGCGTAGAGGCGCGGCACCCGGCGGAAGACGCGGCGCTTGAGGTCGATCGGCGTGAACAGGCTGCCGTGGCTGAGCAGCATCTCGGCCTTGCCGAGGAACAGCACACCCTCGTCGCGCAGCGCGAAGTGGAACCGGCCGAGGATCTTCGACTGGGTCTCGGCGTTGAAGTACATGAGCGTGTTGCGGCAGGTCAGCATGTCGATCCGGGAGATCGGCGCGTCCTGCACGAGGTCGTTGCGGCCGAAGATGACCGAGCGGCGGAGGTCCTTGCGGAAGGCGTGCCGGCCGTTGACCGGCTCGAAGTAGCGTTCGACGAGCTCGGGCGGCACCACCTCCATCGCGCGCTCGCCGTAGGTCGCCTGGCGCGCGTCGTTGAGCTGTTCCTCGTCGACGTCGGTGGCGTAGATCTTCACCCGGTCCTTGAAGGCGTCGACGCCGAGCAACTCGGCCAGCACCATCGCGAGCGTGTAGGCCTCTTCACCGGAGGCGCAGCCCGCGCACCAGATCCGGATGGGCGAGTCGGCCGGCTTGGCCTCGATCATCGGCCCCAGGACGTCCTTGGCGAGGTATTCCCAGGCGTCGGCGTCGCGGAAGAAGCCGGTGACGTTGATCAGGATCGTGTTGAACAGCGCGGTGAACTCGTCCGGATGGACCTGGAGGTAGTCCACGTAGTCCTGATATTCCGACGCGCCGACCTGGCTCATCCGGCGGTCGACCCGCCGCACGAGGCTGGAACGTTTGTACCCGGTGAAGTCGAAGCCGCGAGACTCCTTGAGATAGATCAGCAGCGCTTCGAAATGGGGGTCAGCCGGTTGCACAGAGCGACGCTACCGCACGTCGCCCGGCGCGTCAGCGCGCCCCGGTGACGAATCAGAGCGTGTCCGCGCGCATCCGGGTCCAGACGACCTTGCCGTCGGTGACCGGCAGGACGCCCCAGGCGTCGGTCAGATCCCGCACGAGCCGCAGGCCGCGCCCGCCGGCGTCGGACAACCCGGCGTCGGCCGGCTTGGGCATCCGCCGGCTACGGTCCCGCACGGTCATGCCGAGGCGACCGCCCTGCAGCGGCCGCACGGTGAACTCCATGCTGGTCCGGGCGTGCCGTACGACGTTGGCCACGAGCTCGGTCGCGATCAGGGTCGCGATCGACGCCACGTCGGCCCGCTCCCAGGCCGAGCAGGCCTGGGTGACCAGCGAGCGGACCTGGCGGCAGGCGTCCGGCACCGGGCGCAGGCGCACCCGGATCCGCGGCGGGACGGTCTCGGCCCGGGCGGTGGCGAGGGCGCCCGCGTAGTCGCCGGCGAAGTCCAGACCGGTGCAGTCGGGCGCGTCCGAGATCATGGCCATGGTGGGGGCGTCGGCGCCGCAGAGGACAACCGGCACGTCGGGCCACTCGAACGCCTGACAGACGACCGCGCTGAGCGCCGCGAGCCCGACCGGGTCGCCGATCCGCAGGCCGGCGACGTCGAGCAGAAGCAGAGTGGGCTGGTCGGCCAGGCGCAGCCGGACCGCCTGCTGCAGCGCGTCGCCGGTGACCTGATCGAGGGTGCCGCTGACACGCAGCGCGGCGACCGGAAACCCCCGTTCCGGGCGGCATACGAGCTGACTCGGCACCACGCCTCCTCCACCGCATAGATCCGCGCCCGACATGGTGCCCGCCATGACCCCGACACAAACGCGGTGTGAGGTGAAGGTCGGCACCAACCTCCCAGGGAAATGAAGTACCGTTGCCCGCCATGGGTGTGTCGTCGCGGCTGAAGAGCCGGTTTCGCAAGTTTCTGCAGCGTCCGGGCACAACGGTCGACCTCGCGCCGTTCTCCAAGCGCCTGCCGGCCATCGACGCGCGTGAGGAGGCGCTGCGCGAGCTCGACGACGAGGCGCTGACCGCCGCCGCCCAGGAGGCCACCGACTTCACCGAGCTGTGCGCGATCGGCCGCGAGGCCGCGTGGCGCGCGCTCGAACAGCGACCTTACGACGTGCAGCTGCTCGGCGCCATGGCGCTGCTCTCGGGCAAGGTCGCCGAGATGGCCACCGGTGAGGGCAAGACGCTGACCGCGACCATCGCGGCGTACGGGCACGTCCGTCTCGGCCACGGCCCGGTGCACGTGCTCACCGTCAACGACTACCTGGCCCGCCGCGACGCCGAGTGGATGGAGCCGGTCTACAAGCTGCTCGGCCTCTCGGTCGCCTGGGTCACCGAGGCCGCCACCCCCTCCGAGCGCCGCGAGGCCTACCTGGCCGACGTCACCTATGTCTCGGTCAGCGAGGCCGGCTTCGACTACCTGCGCGACCAGCTGGTCACCGACGTCGAAGACCGCGTGCAGCGCGAGCTGGCCACGGCGATCGTCGACGAGGCCGACTCGATCCTCATCGACGAGGCCCGGGTGCCGATGGTGCTGGCCGGCAGCATCGCCACCGAGGCCGACCCGGTGCACGACGCGGCGGGGCTGGTGCGCGAGCTCAAGGCGGGCAAGGACTACGAGGTGGCCGAGGACGGCCGCAGCGTGGCCTTCACCGAGGCCGGCCTCAAGAAGATCGAGGAGCAGCTCGGCGACATCGACCTCTACGCCGACGACCAGGTTCAGCAGCTGTCCGCGGTCAACGTGGCCCTGCACGCCCACGCCCTGCTGCGCCGCGACGTCGACTACATCGTGCGCAACGGCTCGGTCGAGCTGATCGACGAGATGCGCGGCCGGGTCGCCCAGCGCCGCCGCTGGCCCGACGGCCTGCAGGCCGCGGTCGAGGCGAAGGAGGGCCTGAGCGCCACCGCCGAGGGCGAGGTCCTCGACACCATCACCGTGCAGGCCTACATCGCTCTCTACAAGACGGTGTGCGGCATGACGGCCACCGCCGTGCACGTCGGCGAGCAGCTCCGCGAATACTTCAAGCTCGAGGTCGCGGTCATCCCGTCCAACACCGAGAACATCCGTGAGGACGAGCCCGACCGCATCTACTCGGCGCACGAGACCCGCGACGAGGCCCTGGTCGAAGAGATCAAGATCGCCCACGAGAAGGGCCGGCCGGTGCTGGTCGGCACCCTCGACGTGAAGGCGTCCGAGCTGCTGGCCAAGCAGCTGGCCGCGGTCGGCGTGCCGTCGAACGTGCTGAACGCGAAGAACGACGCCGAGGAGGCGCGGATCATCGCCGAGGCGGGCGCCAAGGGCGCGGTCACCGTCTCGACCCAGATGGCCGGCCGTGGTGTCGACATCCGCCTCGGCGGCAGCGACGAGGCCGACCGCGACGAGGTCGTCGAGCTGGGCGGGCTCTACGTCATCGGCGCCGGCCGGCACGACAGCCGCCGCGTCGACGACCAGCTGCGCGGCCGCGCCGGCCGCCAGGGCGACCCGGGCGGGTCGGTCTTCTTCGTCAGCCTCGAGGACGAGCTGGTCACCCGGCACGCCGGCGACATCCTGCCGGCCTCGCCGCGCATGGACATGGACGGCGTCGTCCACGACGACCAGGTGGAATACGCGGTCGAGCACGCCCAGCGGGTCGCCGAGGGCGTCAACCACGAGATCCACCGCAACACCTGGCGCTACAGCGTCGTCATCGAGCAGCAGCGGGTGGCCCTGGCCGAACGCCGCGAGCGCCTGCTCACCTCCGAGGTCGCCGCGATCATGCTGCTCGAGCGGTCGCCCGAGAAGGCCAAGGAGACCGACGAGGACGTCCTCTCCGACGCCGCCCGGGCCATCGCGCTGTTCCACCTCGACCGGCTCTGGGTCGACCACTTGGCCGAGCTCTCCGAGGTGCGCGAGGGCGTGCACCTGCGCGCGCTGGGCAAGCTCGACCCGCTCGACGAGTTCCACCGGGCCGCCGTGCCGGCCTTCCAGAAGCTCCTGCTCGACGTCGAAGCGCGCACGATCGAGGCGTTCGAAGAGGTCGACCTCTCCGAGGGCTTCGAGCCCGACCGCGCCAAGATCGTGCGGCCGAGCGCCACCTGGACCTACCTGGTGCACGACAACCCGTTCGGTTCGGAACTCGACCGGCTCATCGCGGCCGTGGGTCGTCGTCTCATCTCCGGCAGCAACTAAATACCGGTCTCCGGAATCCGGGCGTTCCCGATGGGACGCCCGGATTCTTTTTGCACGCACGGCGGTAAATGGTGGCGTCGGTGTGTCTTCCGTCTCAGGAGGCTGCCCGACTGTGCCGCCGGCCGAGGTCGTCCGCGCACACTTTGGCCAGCGCAAACGCTTGTTGCTTGCGGTACGCGGCAAGTATTCGCAGGAAGATGCGCGTTCGGCAATGCTTAATCAGTCTGACAGAATCTGTTTGGGGAATGCATTTTCCGCAGTCCAGGCGGACGTGGAACGATTTTCCCACAGTGTGGTTGACGGGTTGACCCGACAACGGCGCTGGCGGAAATATCGTCCGCGGCTTTACGGAGGGTGATCGGTCTTATACGGTTGCCGAGACGTATTTCAGGGGGATCAACTAAATGCCGGCCAGTGCGCTTTCACCACGGCTCGCCCGACATGCCAGCGGGCCGGGCCGCGGCTCCACCGTCGTCCGCCGCCCGTCGGAACCCGCGCTGACCGTCACGGTCGCCATACCGCTCAACGGCGAAGCGATCTCCCCGCAGGCCCACAAGCTCATCGAGGCGGTCCGCGAGCTCGTCGAGGTCAGTCAGGGCACCGTGCACGTCGAGCCGGCCGTCGCGCCCGCTCCGGAGCTCGAGGCCGGCCCCGAGGTCGCCGGTCCCGAGGTGCGCCTGCTCACCGGCACCCGCCAGGTCATCGTCGACGGCGAACCGCTGCCGCTGACCCGGCTCGAGTTCGATCTTCTGCTGTTCCTGGCCGAGCGGCCGCGCCGCGTCTTCACCCGGGCCCAGTTGCTGACCGGCGTCTGGGGCTACGACCACACCGGCGAGCGCACGGTGGACGTCCACGTGCGCCGGCTGCGCCTCAAGCTCGGCGGCGCCGTTCCCCTGATCACCACCGTCTACGGGGTGGGCTACCGGCTGAGCGACGACGCCCACGTGCTGATCAAGCCGAACGAATAGTGCGCGTTCGTCCTGTTTCACCGGAAATCCTGGTCGGAGAACTGGCCGATCTGTTGATATGTCGGGAACCCGACAGTCACCTCCGGGTCGCCCTCGACGGCGCCTCGGCGGCCGGCCCTGGGGCCCTCGCGGACGCGCTGGTCGACCCGCTGAAGGCCCTCGGCCGTCCCACGGTACGGATCGACACGGCCGATTTTCTGCGACCCGCGTCACTGCGCCTGGAGTTCGGCCGGGACAACCCCGACTCGTACTACATGGGCTGGTTCGACGAGGCCGGTCTGGCCCGGGAGGTGCTCGATCCGGCCGGCCCCGGCGGCTCCGGACGTGTGCTCACCCGGCTCTGGGACGCGGGTGTCGACCGGGCTGCCCGCGAGCCTTACCGCGACCTCCCGCCCGGGGCGATTCTGCTGGTCAGCGGGCCCCTGCTGCTGGGTGGCGGGCTCGGCTTCGACGTCACCGTGCACCTCGAGATGTCGGCCGCCGCGCTGGCCCGCCGCACCCCGCCGGAGAGCGCGTGGACCCTGCCCGCGTTCCAGCGGTACGCGGACGAGGTGGCGCCCGCCTCCTTCGCCGACGTGGTCGTCCGCGTCGATGATCCACGGCATCCCGCGATGGTCCTCGAACGTTCCTGAAGCGAGTCTGTAGCGCATCCGACCACTGACAGTTATGCTCCGGTTACTTTTTCAGCGGAGAGCCCGTTTGGGATCTCCGTCGGCGGGTATCAGCCCGGCTCCACGGTGCGATGGGGCGGGGCCTCGGGGGACAGCCGGCAGGGGCAGAGGAAGGCAGGGAGCGCATGCTCGTCAATGGAGCGGTTATCACAGGCAAGGCCGCATCGAAGGGGCGTACGCCGGAGGAGATCGAGCAGATCCGCAACGTTCTGCGGGGCCGGTTCGACGACCTCAACGCCGAGTACGAGTCGGCAGTAGCCGAGAACCAGAAGCTCCGGCTGGTCGAGATCGGCGACTCCGCCGGCGACGACCAGGCCGACAGCGGGTCCAAGACCGCCGAGCGCGACGCCGCGACGTCGCTGCTGCGCACCCTGCTCGACAGGCGTACGCAGGCCGAGCACGCGATGCAGCGGCTCAACGACGGCACCTACGGCAACTGCGAGGGCTGCTCGAACCCGATCCCCTGGGAGCGACTCGAGATCTTCCCCTCGGCCACCACGTGCGTCAACTGCAAGCAGAACCGCGAGCGCCGGGCGAGCTGACGAGCACAGGAGACATCCGGGTCCGCCGCCGAGCGCGGCGGACCGGCTGCATCCGGACTAGCTTGACCTGATGGGGACCATCGAGATCGGCACCGCGTCGTGGACCGACCGGACGCTGCTGGCGTCCGGCTGGTACCCGGCCACCGCCGACACCCCGGAGAAGCGGCTCGCCTGGTACGCGAAGAAGTTCAGCGTGGTCGAGGTCGACGCGACCTACTACGGGCCGCCGGCCGAGCAGACCAGCCGGCTCTGGGCGCAGCGGACTCCCGACGGCTTCACCTTCAACATCAAGGCGTTCAGCCTGCTGACCGGCCACCCCACCAAGGTGTCGGCCATCTACAAGGACCTGCGCCCCGAGACGGATAAGAAGAACGTCTACCCCGGCGACCTGCCTCCACAGGCGTACGAGGAGATCTGGAGCCGTTTCCTGGGTGCGCTGGACCCCTTGGACGAGGCGGGCAAGCTGGGTGCGGTGCTCTTCCAGTTCCCGCCGTGGTTCGGCATCCGCAAGTCCAACAAGGAATACATCCTCGAGGTGGCGGCCCGCTGCAAGCCGATCCGCCCGGTGTTCGAGTTCCGCAATTCCTCGTGGTTCGAGGGCGCCAACCAGAACGAGACGCTCGACTTCCTGCGTGCCCACAAGCTCGCCTTCGTCGGTGTCGACATGCCGCAGGGCTACAAGACCTCGGTGCCGCCGGTGATGGCGGCGACGGCCGACCTCGCGGTGGTCCGTTTCCACGGGCACAGCGACAAGTGGACCAGCAAGGACATCCACGAGAAGTTCGGCTATGAATACTCCCACCAGGAACTGGCCGGGTGGGCGCCGCGCCTGCGCGAGCTGGCCGCCGAAGCCGACCGCACGCACGTGCTGTTCAACAACTGCTACAGCGACTATGCCCAGCGCAACGCGACGGAGTTGATAGGCCTGTTAGAGGGCGTCGAAGGGGACTGACTCCCACGTCTCGGCCATCAGCCCGGCCATTTTGTCGCCGGCCGGATATTTCAGGTCGTCGATCGAGGCGATCTCCTGCCGAACCGTACGGGAATTGACCGCGATCGCCGCCGTGAAATCGGGCAGCTCCGACACCGGCACCGGCCGGATGCCCCACTGCACGCCCTGCATGGTCATGGCGATCTGCAGCAGCACCATCGTCACGCCCTTGAGCATCGGCGCCTGCGGCCACACCACCTCGTCACCCTTGAGGAACGCCACGTTCCAGGTCGTGCCCTCACGCACCATCCCGTCGGGGCCGACCGAGAGCGCGTCGTCGAAACCGGCCGCCTGGGCCAGCCGCTGGGCCCGCCACAGCCCCATCGTGGCCGAGTGCTTGTGCTCGGGCCAGTCGCGGCGGAACTTCGGGTCGATCCGGACACGCAGCGGCGGGCCGGGCTCGTCGCTCGCCGGTTCGGCCACCGCCACCACCACGTCGGGTGGGCCTGCGGGGTCGGCCCCCGGCACGTAGGAGACCCTTACGGAGGCATCGGTCTCGTCGCCCATCGCGTGCAGGATCAGCTGGCGCAGCCGGTGCTCGTCGTCGAGGCCGGGCCGCCAGCCGAAGAACTCCTCGTTGCCGTCGGCGAGCCGGGCGAAATGCAGAGCCAGACCGCGTACGCCCCGGTCCCGCACCTGCATCGAGGTGAAGTGACCGTAGTTGAGCGTGGCCAGGCGGTGGATCTCGGCGGCGTCCGGCGCCCGGCCGTTCAGTTCGAGGAAGCGCACGCCCTCACTGTAAGGCCCCGCCGCCGGGCCATCGCGGACATCGTGTCGGCGTCGGACACGGCCGCGCCATGCTGATCATTGTTGAAATACACGAACGCCTCCCGTACGCCGGAGAGCCGCTCGAGCCAGGACTTGAGTGCGGCCCGTCCGTACCGTGGCCACGGTTGTGCCCGTCCCTCGTGCAGGCGCAGGTAGCCGAAGCCGGCCGTCGTCCAGAGCGGAGTCACCGGGCGGCCCCGGCGATCGGCCCAGCAGAGCGCCGCGCCGTGCCGTTCCAGCAGCTCACGGCACTCGTCCGTCCACCACGAGTCGTGCCGGGGCTCGACCACGACCCGTACGTGGGAACCGAATTGCCGCAGCGTCTCATCGAGCGCGTCCAGATCGGCGCGCAGGGTCGGAGGCAGCTGCAGCAGCACGGGACCGAGCTTGTCGCCGAGCGCCTCGGCCCGCTGCAGGAAACGGGCGACCGGTTCGGCCGGTTCGCGCAGCCGCTTCACGTGGGTCAGATAGCGGCTCACCTTCACCGCCACGAGGAAGCCGTCCGGGGTGCGCTCACGCCACTGTTCGAAGGTGGTGCGCTCGGGCAGCCGGTAGAACGCGTTGTTGACCTCGACGGTGGGGAAGTGGCCGGCGTAATGCTCCAGCCAGAGCCGCTGCGGCAGCTTCGGCGGGTAGAAGTCGTCCTTCCAGTCCCGGTACTGCCAGCCCGAGGTCCCGATGTTCAGCACCCGGAGTGGATACCCACGTCACAGGCAGGTTAGACCCCTTGATCACGGGGTACCTCGCCGCTGCTGCAACCTCCACCGACGAAGGAGCTTCCATGTCTCTCAGCGATGACGACATCACCTCGGGTTCGGCCTCCAGCGCGGGCGAGGGCCCGGCCGACGGCGGTGCGAACCCGTCCGGTCATGACGGTGGGGCGGACGGTTCGGCGGGCGAGGGTCCGGCTGACGGCGGTGCGAACCCGTCCGGTCACGACGGTGGCGCTGACGGCGGCGCGGGCGAGGGTCCGGCTGACGGTGGCGCGAACCCGTCCGGTCACGACGGTGGCGCTGACGGCGGCGCGGGCGAGGGTCCGGCCGACGGTGGCGCCAACCCGGCCGGTCACGACGGTGGCGCCGACGGCACCGCGTCCTGACCATGCCCGGGACGACTGACGAGACGCCGGGCGGGACCCGTCCGGCGCTCTCCCGGGCCGTGGCCGTCGAGCCGGGCAAGTTCGCCGCCGCCCACTGGGGGAAGGCGCCGCTGCTCTCCCGGGCCGGTGAGCTGGCCGGGCCGGACGGCTTCGCCGACCTGCTCTCGCCGGACGCCTTCGACGAGCTGCTCAGCCGCCGCGGCCTGCGCACCCCCTTCCTGCGCGTCGCCCAGCAGGGCAAGGTGCTGCCCACCGCCCGCTTCACCGGCGGGGGCGGGGCCGGCGCCGAGATCGGCGACCAGGTCATCGACGACCAGGTGATGAGGCTCTATGCGGAGGGCGCCACCCTTGTCCTCCAGGGCCTGCACCGCCTGTGGCCGCCGCTGATCGACTACGCCCGGCAGCTCGGCGCCGAACTGCGCCGGCCGTTGCAGGTCAACGCGTATCTGACGCCGCCCGGCAGCCAGGGCTTCAGCACCCACTACGACACCCACGACGTGTTCGTGCTGCAGGTCGACGGCACCAAACGCTGGCGGCTGCACGAGCCGGTGCTGGCCGACCCGCTCGAGAAGCAGGCCTGGGGCGGTCACGCCGACGAGGTGGGCGCCACCGCCCAGGGCGAGCCCGCGATGGACGTGGTGCTCGCGCCCGGCGACGCCCTCTACCTGCCGCGCGGCTGGCTGCACTCGGCCGAGGCGCTGGGCCACCGGTCGCTGCACCTGACCATCGGGGTACGGGCCCTCACCCGCTACGCCGTGGTCGAGGAGCTGCTGGCGTTGGCCGCCGAGGACGCCCGGTTGCGGGCCACCCTCCCGTACGCGGTGGACGTGTCCGACCCCGACGCGATCGAGCCCGAACTCACCGAGACCGTCGAGGCCCTGCGCGACTGGCTCACCACGGTCGAACCGGCCGAGGTCGCGACCCGGCTGCGCGCCCGGGACTGGCCCTCGGCCCGGCCCGAGCCGGTCAGCCCGCTCGCACAGCTCGACTTCGCGGCCGGGCTCGGACCCGACGACCACATCCGGGCCCGCGAGGGGCTGCGCTGGCGGCTCGCCGACGACGGACCCGAGCACGTGGTGCTGCGCCTGGTCGGGCGCACGCTGCGTTTCCCGGCCTCCTGCGCACCGGCTCTGCGGATCGCGTTCGGCCCTGAGCCCGTACGGGTGGGTGATCTGCCCCTCGACGACGACGCCGATCGCCTCGTGCTGGCCCGGCGGCTGCTCAACGAGGCCCTGATCGTCCCGGCGCGCTGAGGCTGAGCGTCAGGTCGTTCTGAGCAGGGCCACCAGCGCGCCGGCCGTGATCAGGCCGGTCAGCAGCACGGTCGCGACCGTCGCGGCGTCCAGTCCGACGCCCCGGCGGTCGGCGACCCGCTTGGCCCCGACCACCGCCAGCACCGGGCAGGCGAGCAGCACCAGCAGCGCCACCACCGGCAGCGCGTCCTGCCAGGTGCCGTCCGCGGCCCCGCCGCCGTTCTCGCGCAGCACCTGGTTGCCGATGGCGCCCACGACACCGCCCAGGAAACCGAACAGCGTGAAAAGGATCTTCACTCCGCCGTTGATCGGGCGGGCCGGCGCCGTGTACTTCACCTTCGTCGCCACCTCGTCGAGGTAGTCGCCGGCGTCGCGGTCGGAACGCTGCCGCGGGATCGAGGCCGGCGGCACCGTGCGGCCGTAACGTTCGGCCACCGGCCCGACCTTGTGCACGTATTCCGACCAGAGCCCGGCCGCGCGCGCGTCCACCTCTTCGAGGGTGCGCTGCGTGCGGTGCACCGTCCGTACGGCGTCGTCAACCGCGGCCTCGGCCTCCCGCACCGCCTCGTCGGCCGCCGCGACCCGTCCGTCGTGCCAGCGCACCGCCTCGGCCCGCAGACCCGCGGCCTCCTCGTCCAGGGTGGTCAGACGCCGGAGCACGCTGCGGTAGTCGGCGGTCTCGAAGTCGGCCGGCTGCAGACCGCCCGTCCGCGGTTGAGTCATGAGCCCACCCCGTACGGGATGATGACCTCGGCCCCGCGGTGCACCGACCGGTCGAAGTGCAGCGCCCGCCAGGGTCGCGGATACCAGGCCGGGGCGCCCGTGCCGGGATAGAACGGGGCCAGTTCGCTGCCGTGCACGTCGAGCGCCACCCACGCGCCGATCGGGTCGGTGCGCGACGCCGGGCCGCCCAGCGCGTCGCGCAGCAGCCCCGCGCCCCGCCACCAGCCGAGCACGTGGATGCGCCGCTCCGGGCCCTGCCGCAGGATCGTGCGGAGCTGGTCGGCCGCGCCCTTGCCACCGGGCAACGCGTCGGCCGCATAGACGAACAGGAAGTGGTGCCGGTCGGCGGGCCAGGACGCCGCCGCCTCGGCCGCCGCCTCCTCGAGCACCCAGTCGGCGTTGTCGTGCTCGTACCAGCCGCAGTCGGGCAACGTCTCGCACAGCGCCTTGGCCGCCGGGCGGGCGTCCGGGTCGAGGCACAGGATCGAGAACCGGGCCCCCTCGGGCGGGAACTGCGCGGCCAGCGACAGGGCGGCCGTGGCCATCACGGCACACGCCTCCTCGATCCGGGTGCCGAGCACGGCCAGGTTGCGGCCGGGGGCGCGGCGCAACAGCGTCCGGGCCGAGCGGGCCTCGACGTCGATGGTCTCGCCGAGCAGCACCGCCGGGGCCGGGGCCGCCTCGACCGGACCGAGCCGCCGGAAGTCGGGGCTGTCGGCCAGGCGCGGGACGACGTCACCGTCGAACAGCCGGGGCGGACCCAGGTCGGCCGGGCGCCGCCGCCACAGCCGGTGCTGCAGGGCGTTCCACCGCTCCCGGTCGCCGGCGGCCGGCACCCGGACGACCCGGTTGGCCTCGACCGCACCCGAGTCGGCGTTGACCAGGGCGTGGTAGCGGGGCAGCGACTCGGCGGCCGTGTTCTGCTCGGCCAGCACCCGCCGCGCGCGGGGCAGCGCGATGCGCAGCGAGAACTGCGCGACCAGGGCCGGGCGGCCCCACAGCGCCTCGATGCCCGAGACGTCCTGGCTGGCCAGGATCATGTGGATGCCCTGCGAGCGGCCGCGGCGGGCGAGGTCTTCGAGCAGGTCGACGGCCTCCTTCTCGACCGCGTCGCGCCCCGAGAGCAGCACCTGGAACTCGTCGATCACGGCGACGATCCGCGGCCACGAGCCCTCCGGATCCTCGGCCCGCAGCTCGGCCAGGTTCGTGACCTCATGCCGTTTCGCCGCGTCGGCCCGCCGCCGCAGCTCGTCGCCGAGGAAGCGCAGCAGCGCCAGCCCGAATTCCCGGTCGGTGTTGACGTTGACCCCGACCAGGCGCACGTGCGGCAGCCAGGTCTGGTCGCGGCGGCCCGGGGCGAACCGCGCGAACGAGACGCCCTCCTTGAAGTCGAGCAGGTAGAAGGCCAGTTCGTCGGGGGAGTAGCGGGCCGCCAGGGCGCCCATCCAGGCGTAGATGAGGTTGGTCTTGCCCGTGCCCGATGGCCCGGCGATCAGCGCGTGCGGCGGATAGTCGGACAGCGTCACCGGCACCGGCACACCCTGCGGGTTGTCCCCGAGCGGTGCGGTCAGGCCCTGGGCCGAGCTCTCCTGCCACTCGACCTGCGGCAACAGGCTGTCCAGGGCGACCGGGGCGGGGCCGGCGGCGACCGCTTCGGCGATCCGGCGACACGTCGCGGCCACCACCGCCTGCGGCGGGCCCCCGTCCAGCCGTACGGGGAGAGCACCCGCGCTGCTGATCCGCGCGTGGCTGCCCGCGGCCGCCGTGATGAACTCGACGCCGTCGGTCGCGGGCACCGGCATCCCCTGGATCACCAGGTGTACGCCGCAGGCCGCGCCGGTCCGCAACAGTCTTTGCAATTGGGCCTGCTCGGCCCGGCTGAGTTCGCCCGCGCCCAGCAGCACCGCGATCCGCCACGGCTCGGGCCGCCGGTGGGTGGCCGCGTTCAGCTCCCGCAGCGACGTGTATTCACCGGCCAGCACCGTCTCGTTGATCCGGCGGACCTGGTCGGTCAGGTCGTCGAGCAGCGAGCCCAGCCCGCCCGGGCCGACGAAGGTGAGCACGTTGGCCGGGGCCAGCGGCGCGAACCGGGCCAGCCCGCCCCCCAGGTGCTCCGGGTCGTACCCGATGATCTGCACCGCTCCCGGCGCGGCCGTCCCGAGCGCGCGCAGCAGCAGGCCGGCCACCACCTCGTCGCCGATCGCCCGGTCGCCGCGCACGACCACGTGACCGCGGTCGAGCAGCGGGACGAGGGCCGGCACGTCTTCCGGGTGGGGTAGCAGCAGCCGGCCCACCCGCAGCTCGGCCGCCCGGTCGAGCGGGGTCGCCTGCCAGTCGTCCCACGGGTCACCGGCGGCGCCCGGGGCGGCCCGGTCGGCCGCGGCCGCGGCGGCCCCGGCATAGGCGGCCAGGTCGTTGCGGTGCTGCTCGTCGATCTCGGCCATGCGGGCGTCGCGGGCCGTGGCCAGTTTCTCGCGCCGGGCCTGCGCAGCCTCGGACACCCGGCGGTGGCGTTCGACCGCACGGTCGTAGTCGTGGTGCGCGGCCTCGACGGCGTTGGCGGCCGCCCCGAGCGCGTGCGACAGGCCCGCCCGGATGTCCATCACCTGCTGCGCGGTCGAGTCAGCCATGGCGCCCCGGCCTGGTGGTGGGCTCGGCCTGCTCGGCGGGCGGCCGCACCGGGTCGGGCGCGGACGGGTCGAGCGATCCGGCGTCGCGGCCCAGCCGGGCCAGCAGCACGCCGGTCAGGACGCCGGCGGTGACCGCGCTGTCGGCCGGATGGTTCTTCGGGCCGCCGCCCTCGGTCGGGACCCGGCAGATGCGGCCGATCAGCGTCTCCAGCACGGCCGGGGAGGTGCCCGGCAACAGCGACTTGACCCGGCCCTCGGCGGCCGAGCGCAGGCGCGGCACGTCTTCGGGGCGTGGTTCGTGACCGAGCAGGTCGCCGGCCAGACGGCTGAGCACCGGCGAGCTGACCGCCGAGAGGGCGAGCCCGGTCGAGGCATTCACCCCGTGCAACTCCCGGCCGAGGCGGGCCCGGTCACCCGCCCGTACGCCGGAAGCGACGCGCCGCAGCAGCTCCGCGGTGTCTGTGCTCTTGTCAGACTTTTCCGTTTTTTCCGGAGCGGGCTCGCCGGTCAGCTTGGTCACGCGGGTCTGCCACCAGGGGCCGAGCTGCTCGGACTCCTCCTTCTCGGCCTCCGGCTCTTTCGTGTCGCGCGGCTTCTCGAGGCCGGCCTTCCAGTCGCGGTCGGGCGGGGCGGCGCCCTCACCGGAGAGGCCGATGCTCGCCAGATAGCGCGCGATGGAGTCCTGCGCGAGGCGCAGCGCGGCGGCCGCCCGCTCGGCGTGCTCGGTGGCGTTGCCGAGCTGGGGCACGCCCATCGGGTCCTGCGACGTCTCGCGCACCCAGTTGAGCAGCTCGGTGGCGCTGCGCAGCTTCTCCAGCGCCACGGTGACCTGACCGGTGGGCAGCTCGTCCGAGGTCGCGCGGAGCTGGGCGCCGAGATCCTGGATCAGTGACATCTCGTCAAAGGTTCGCCGTGTACTGCTGGGCCTGCTCGATCGCGGCCAGCGTCGCCCCCAGGCACTCCTCGAGGGACTGGTCGGCCTGGGACAGCTGGGCGTGCGCCGCGCCCACCGCCTCGTTGCCGCTGCCGTCGAGCGCCGCCGCGAGACTCTGCTGGGCCTCGCCGATCTTTTCGCGGGCCGCCTGTATCGCCTGCTGCCCGTCGGTGACCTGCTGCAACGCAGCGTCCACAGCCGCTTTGACTTCGGCGACACTGGCCACCCGTGGAGCCTCCTGCTGTGTGGAACCCGACTGTGGACCTCAGACTACTGCCCCGTTCCTGCCCCGCCCGCCGGGCCGTCCCCCTGTGGCGGCGGCCCCAGTGTCCCTGTTGGACGGCCTGATCGGAACCGCCTCTCCGGCGCTGCCGGAGAGTCCGTGATCCGACCGGCGAATGAACGGGAATGAATCCTCAGAGTGACATTCCGGCCGCCCTCGCGGGAAGCGTACGCCCGCCCTGCGACCCACGACATTCACCCCCGGGCGCGAATTCCACCACTCTTCAGTGATCAACTTTCCGCCGCGCCCGCCCGTCAAACGGGCCTGTGGACAACTCGCCGGCACCGTGCTGGGACGCAGTATTGTGGACAGCGGCCGGCTCCTCCTCGCCGAGAGATTAGGGTGGGGGTCCCCCTAGGTCGGGCGGGTTGGGGCTGGTTGTCCCGATCTTGACGTTGCGGCGATCATGGCCACGATCGCCAGCGCCGCCACCACGGGAGCGAAGCCGAACCCGGCCCGCACCCCGGCGTCGGTCAGCGGCCCCGCCACCGCCGCCCCCAGCGCGCTCCCCACGCTGAACGCCGTCATGATCCAAGCGAACGCCTCCACCGCCGTCCCGGTCGGGGCCAGCCGGTCCGCGGCCAGAAAAACCGCCGTCAGCACAGGCGGCAACATGACCCCGCTCAGGATCAGCAGGGCGGTCATGGCCGCGGTGCCGGGCGCGATCAGCAACGGCAGATAGCCCACGGCGAAGATCGCGGTCAGCACCGGCAGCCGCCGCGGGCCACCGGGCGTCGCGCGCGTGTAGAGCAGCCCGCCGACCAGCGCGCCCCCGGCCTGAGCGGCCAGCAACCACCCGGTCAGGGAACGGTCACCGGCCGCCTCGGCATAACCGGTGAGCACGACCGGGATGCTGCCCACGGCCGCGCCCACGAACGCCACCCCGGCGACCATCACGGCCAGCCGGGGCTCACGCAACGGTCCGGCCCAGTGCCGCTTGGCCGGGGTTCCACGCCATTCCCGTACGGCCGGAGCGCGCACAAAGGCGACCACCCCGGCCAGTTGGAGCAGGGCGGCGGCGTAGAGACCGGCGGCGGGCCCACCCCACGCGACCGCGCCCAGGGTCACCAGCGGCCCGGTCACGAAGATGACCTCCTGGACGGCGATGTCCAGCGCGTACGCGGCGTGCACCGAGTTCGCCGGCACCAGGGCCGGCCACAGGGCGCGCAGGCAGGCCTCGAGCGGTGGGGTGCCGAGCCCGGCCAGCGCGGCGCCGAGACCGATCACGAGGGGACGGCCGGGACCGGAGGCGGCGACCAGGTAGCCGGCCGTGGAGAGCAGGGCCGAGCCGTACAGGACCGGGGGCTGGCGCCAGCGGTCGACGGCGCGGGCCAGCACGGGGGCGCCGACGGCCATCCCGGCGGTGAAGACGGCGACCATCAGACCGGTGACGGCCAGGCTGAGCGACTCGCGGGCGAACAGCAGCAGGGCCAGGGGAGAGGCGGCCAGCGGGAGGCGGCCGACCTGGGTGGCGGTGAGGACCAGTTTGACGTACGGCTGACGCAGCACGAGGCGTGCGCCGGCGCGTTCGGTGGCGTGTGCGGACATGGGGCGACTCCGTTTTCCGACTGCGCGACAAACGGCGAGCTGCCCTGGGGACAACCGGCTTTGCGGTCGGCCCGAGGCGTAGGGTCACCCCCTGCCCCCGGTGGTGGGGGTTAGGGATGGCGCTACAGCAAGATCAGGCGTAACCGGCCGAGCAAGATCAGGTTCGACTCAAGATCAGGTCGACTCAAGATCAGGTGTGACCGGCAGAGGTCCAGCTCGCGGAGATACCGAGGCGCACAAAAGCAGCCTCGCCGGGGAATGTCAGCCGTGCTGGAGGGGCCACGGAGGCCAGAGCGGCGGCGGCGTCCAGAGCGGCATCGTGCGCGCCGATGCCGAGGGCGCGAAGTCGCGGCGCTCGTGATCGTTGCCGTAGAGGGGCAACGGGGGCGTGATCCAGCTCGCGAAGCGGGCCTCCGAGCGTGCGATCACCCGCCCATCCTAACGGCGCGGCACGCTGGAGGGACCCCTCACCTCGGCCCCGAGCGGGGTCACCCGATCGCGCAGCCCCCGGTCGGCGGTGATCACCACGACGCGGCGGTCGCCGGCCTCACGACTCGCCAGCTCGGCGATGGTGTCGTCGCCCGAACCGGGGGAACTCACCACCTCGACGCCGCCCTCGACGGCCTCGACCCGCTTGGCCTGACCCTCCACGACCAGCACCACCGCGACCGGGCCGGGCAGGTCGGGCAGGCCCCGGACCAGCACCGGAGCCAGCGCGTCACGCAGGCGGACGGCCGCTGCGGCGCGGTCGCGCCACCACCCGTCGGGTACGGAACCGACGACGTTGGCCCCGTCGACGATCACGAGAGGTACGGTCATGAAGTTGAGCCTACCCGAGTCAACTTTCTGCGAAATTCGGGAATGGTTACCAGGTGCACGGCGCTGATACGGGGCGTGCGCGGCGGTGAAGCCGCTCGCACGACGGATACGCAACAGAAGAGGGAAGACGTATGAGCATCGGACCGATCGGACCGACTGGTCCCGGCCAGTGGGACGACTTCTTCGCGCGCTTCTTCGGTGCGGCGGACCCGCGCCGCTCGGCGCGCATCGATATCACGAAGTACATGAGTGGCGACGCCCGTGAGGTCCTCTCCGGCGCCGCCCGTCGCGCGGCCGAGCTCGCCGACCCGGATCGTCCGGTCGCCGACCTGGACACCGATCACCTGCTGTGGTCGGTCCTCCAGCTGGAGCCGATGAAGCAGACCGTGCGCCGCGCGGGCGCCGACCCGGAGTCGCTGCTGTCCGCGCTGGGCCGTCCGGCCGGGGTGCGCGAGGAGCTTCCGACCCAGGTCGCGCTGACCCCCGCCGCGAAGCGGGCCCTGCTCGACAGCCTGCAGATCTCGCGGGCGCTGGGCTCGTCCTATGTGGGCCCCGAGCACATCCTGATGGCCCTCGGCCTCAACCCCGACTCGGCGGCGGGCCGTCTGCTCGCCGGCAAGCTCGACCCGCAGGCCCTGCAGCAGCAGGGGAGTGCCGAGCCGAAGCCGGCCCAGGGTCGCGGGGGCAACCCGGGCAACCCGAACACGCCCACGCTGGAGCAGTTCGGGGTGGACCTGACCGAGATGGCCCGGCGCGGCGAGATCGACCCGGTGATCGGCCGGGCCGACGAGATCGAGCAGGCGGTCGAGATCCTCAGCCGCCGTACCAAGAACAACCCGGTGCTGATCGGTGAGGCCGGCGTCGGCAAGACCGCGATCGTCGAGGGCCTGGCCCAGCGCATCGTGGACGGCGACGTGCCGCTGACCCTGGAGAACAAGCGGGTCATCCAGCTCGACCTGGCCGGTCTGGTGGCGGGCACCCGCTACCGCGGCGACTTCGAAGAGCGCCTGCGCAAGGTCATCGACGAGATCCAGAGCGAGGGTGACAGCCTGATCGTCTTCCTCGACGAGATCCACACCCTGGTCGGCGCCGGTGGCGGCGGTGGCGACGGCGGCGGCATGGACGCGAGCAACATGCTCAAGCCGGCCCTGGCCCGCGGGCAGCTGCGGGTGGTCGGCGCGACCACGCTCGACGAGTACCGCAAGCACATCGAGAAGGACGCGGCGCTGGCCCGTCGTTTCCAGCCGGTGCTGGTGGGCGAGCCCAGCGTCGAGGACACCGTGGCGATCCTGCGCGGCCTGCGCGACAACTACGAGGCGCACCACCAGGTGCGGATCACCGACGAGGCGCTGGACGCCGCGGCGGAGCTGTCCGACCGCTACATCACCGACCGGTTCCTGCCGGACAAGGCGATCGACCTGATCGACCAGGCCGGCGCGCGCGTGCGGCTGCGGGTGAAGACCCCGGACGCCGGCGTACGGGAGAGGGAGCGCAAGCTCGACGAGCTGTCCCGCGACCGGGACCAGGCCGTGGCGGCGGAGAACTACGAGAAGGCGTCCGCCCTGCGCGACGAGATCAACTCGCTCAAGCAGGAGTTGCAGAGCGGCGGCGCCGGTTCGTCGAGCGTCCCGCAGGTGACCGAGGCCGACATCGCCGAGGTCGTGTCGCGGGCCACCGGCATCCCGGTCGCGCAGCTCACCGAGGAGGAGCGGGAGCGCCTGCTGCGCCTCGAGGGGCACCTGCACGAGCGGGTGGTCGGCCAGGACGACGCGGTCGAGGCCGTCGCCGAGGCGGTCCGCCGTTCGCGGGCCGGGCTGGGCGACCCGGACCGGCCGGTGGGCAGCTTCCTGTTCCTCGGCCCGACCGGCGTCGGCAAGACCGAGCTGGCCCGTTCGCTGGCCGGGGCGCTGTTCGGCGACTCGGACCGGATGATCCGGCTCGACATGAGCGAGTTCCAGGAGCGGCACACCGTGTCGCGGCTGGTCGGGGCGCCTCCCGGCTACGTCGGCTACGACGAGGCGGGGCAGCTGACCGAGGCGGTCCGCCGCCGTCCGTACAGCGTGGTTCTGCTCGACGAGATCGAGAAGGCCCACCCGGACGTCTTCAACGTGCTGCTGCAGGTGCTCGACGACGGGCGCCTGACCGACAGCCAGGGCCGCACGGTCAGCTTCAAGAACACCGTGCTGATCATGACCAGCAACCTGGGCTCCGACCTGATCAGCGGCGTCCGCCGCAGCGTCGGGTTCGGCGCCGTCGGTGGCGCCTCGGCCGACGAGGAGCTGCGCGACCGGCTCGACCGGCGGCTCAAGGAGCAGCTGCGCCCCGAGTTCATCAACCGGATCGATGAGATCATCATCTTCCGGCAGCTGGAGCAGGAGCAGGTCCGGCAGATCACCGAGCTGATGCTCGGCGAGACCCGGCGCCGGCTGCACAACCAGGACGTCACCCTGGAGATCACCACCGCGGCGGTCGACTGGCTGGCCGAGAAGGGCTTCCAGCCCGAGTTCGGCGCCCGCCCGCTGCGCCGGGTGATCCAGCGCGAGCTGGACAACCGGCTGTCGACCATGCTGCTCGGCGCCGACCTGGCGCCCGGTCAGACGGTCGAGGTGGACGCGGTCGACGGCGCGCTGACCTTCACGGTCAACTCGCCGGCCAAGGTCTGACGCATCACGAAGAAGGGCCCGGCGGTGACGCCGGGCCCTTTCTCACTTCTCGGCTGCCGCGGCGAGGCTGTTCACCACGCCCAGCTGCGGATAGTCGGCCATCCACTCGACGAAGTCGGGGTTGCGCTCGACGACCTCCTGGTAGGCCTCCTGGGCCATCTCCATCAGCTTGGGCGCGCTGTTCGCGGCCTGCGAGTCGGGATGCCAGCCGAGCACGAGCCGCCAGCGCAGCGGGGCCCCGCGCAGCGGCCGGGAGGTCAGCCCCGAGCCGGGCCGGAACGTCCCCTGGCACAGCGCCAGGGCCAGCCCCGACTCGACCATGTCGATGCAGCCTCGCACGTCGCTCTCCAACATGCGGCGGGGCGTGAAGCCGGCCCGGGCACACGCGGCCGCGAAACAGTCGCCGAAGCAGCCGTCACCGGTCGCCGCCACCCACGACTCCGAGGCCAGCTCGGCCAGGTCGACGTCGACGCCCTTGCTGCCCGGATGGTCCTCGGGCATCAGCACACAGATGCCGTCGACCGCGATCGTCTGCCAGACCAGACCGTAGTCGGCCGAGGGGAACGCGTCCCCGCAGACGCCGACCTGCGCGTAGTCGAGCTTGCCGGCCAGCACCATGTTGGCCAGATCGTCCACGTAGTACGACGCGTGGGTGGTGATCTGGGCCTCGGGCTGGGCCTGGGCGAGACGGGAGACCATGCCGCCGATGATCGGGCCGCCCAGTGCCCCGATCCGGTAGCGGCTCATCGTGTCGTGCCCGGTCGCGCCGGCGAGCCGGGCCGCTTCGTCCTGCAGGCCCTTCATCGCCGGGAGCAGCACCCGGGCGCGGGCGAGAACGAGCTCGCCCAGGGCTGTGGGCCGGGCGCCACGACGGTCCCGCTCGAACAGCGGGCCGCCCAGCGTGCGTTCAATGCGCTGCAACTGCGCGGTCAGGGCCGGTTGGGCCAGCCCGAGTTGCGAGGCCGCCTTGGTCACGCTGCCGGTCTCCGCGATGGCGCAGACCACCTTGAGATGCCGCAGCTCCAGGTTCATAACGTGACGTTAGGACCAAGAAGACATCGAAGGCTAGACCTATAGACGATTGAAAGATCCCCCACATGTGACAAATGGGTTAACGAATCCGGTGATTTACCTACAAATCCTTGGAGTACGTCGTGCGGCCGGTGACCGCGTCGCGGAGTTTGTCGAGGACCGCGACGGCCGGGTCGACCACCTTGTTCCAAGGCGGCGTCGACGGCGTCGAAGGGTGGGGACGGGTCGGCGCGGCCTCCTCGGCGGTCTCGAACCGGTTGCCGACGCGGATCAGGTCCTCGATCGGCACCATCTGCACGAGGACGGGCAGCAGCTCCTCGGCGTCGGCGTCCACGTGCCGGCGTACGGCCTCGGCCACCGCCGCCGTGTGCCGGGCGCGCTCGGCGGCCGGCGTCTTCTGCAGTTGTTGCAAAGTGACCAACAGCTGGCGGTCCTCGGCCAGCTCGCGGTCGGCCAGCTCGTCGCCGCCGGGAACGGTGCGCCGCACGGCCGGGTAGAGGTACTGCTCCTCGGCGCTCAGGTGCCGGGACAGCTCGGCGATCACGACCCCGGCCAGGCGTTTGTCCTCGGGGTCGGCGACCAGGCGGTCACACAGCTCGAGCAGCTCGCGGTGCTCCTCGGTGATCACGTCGACGACGTTGCGTCCCGTCGTCTCGCCGCCCATCGGCGGCAGCGGGGGAAGATTCAAGGAAGACACGGCGGCGCTGGTACCCCTTCCATCGGTCCGACCAAACCTGGCCCGTCCCATCACCGTGACAACCTGCTGGTAAGAAGGTCAAATGGAGACCACCGCCGCCGACGAGGTCGTCGGCATCTGCCGCGACCTGCTGCGCATCGACACCACCAACACCGGCGACCCCCGCACCACGGTCGGTGAGCGGGCCGCCGCCGAATACGTCGCCGGGAAGCTGGGCGAGGCGGGCGTCGACGTCGAGCTCTTCGAGTCGGCGCCGAAACGGGCCAACCTGGTCGCGCGCATCCCCGGCGCCGACCGCAGCCGCGGGGCGCTGCTGGTGCACGGCCACCTCGACGTCGTGCCGGCCGACGCGAGCGAGTGGTCGGTCGACCCCTTCTCGGGCGAGGAGAAGGACGGCTACCTGTGGGGCCGCGGCGCGATCGACATGAAGGACTTCGACGCGATGATGCTCGCGGTGGTCCGGGACTGGTCCCGCACGGGCTACGTGCCGCCGCGCGACATCGTGCTCTGCTACACGGCCGACGAAGAGGCCGGCATGGAGTACGGCTCGCAGTGGCTGGTGAACAACCACCGCGACAAGTTCGACGGGTGCACCGAGGCCATCGGCGAGGTGGGCGGATATTCGTACACGGTGAACGACGACCTGCGGCTCTATCTCGTGCAGACCGCCGAGAAGGGGCTGGACTGGCTGCGCCTGCACGCGAGCGGCCGCCCCGGGCACGGCTCGTTCATCCACGACGACAACGCGGTCACCGCCCTGTCCGAGGCCGTGGCCCGGGTCGGCCGGCACCGCTTCCCGACCGTGGTCACCCCGACCGTGCGGGCGTTTCTCGAACAGGTCGGCGACGCCCTGCAGATCGACATCGACCCGGACAACCCCGAGGTGGCGATCGCCAAGCTGGGCCCGATCGCCAACCTGATCGGCGCGACCATCCGCAACACCGCCAACCCGACCCGTCTCGAGGCCGGCTACAAGGACAACGTGATCCCCGGCCGGGCCTCGGCCACCATCGACTGCCGCACCCTGCCCGGCGAGGCCGACCGTTTCCTGGCCGAGCTGCGCGAGCTGATCGGGCCCGACATCGAGATCGACCACGTGCACCAGCAACCCGCGGTCGAGACGGCGTTCGGGGGTGAACTTGTCGACGCGATGGGGGCGGCGCTGCGCGCCGAAGACCCGGGAGCGCGTACTGTGCCGTACCTGATGTCCGGGGGCACCGACGCGAAGGCCTTCTCGACGCTCGGCATCCGTTGCTTCGGGTTCGCCCCGTTGCGGCTTCCGGCCGACCTGAACTTCGCTTCGCTGTTCCACGGCATCGACGAGCGCGTCCCGGTGGAGGGACTAAAGTTCGGCGTGCGTGTGCTCGACCGTCTGCTCCGGAACAGCTGACCTGCGGAAGGACCCATACCGATGACCGACCAGAACGCGGAACTCGACGCCGCCCTCGAGCGAGTGATCGAGGCCTCCCGGGCGCATCTCGCGGCGGTCAAGGCGGCCGAGGGCCGTGTCGACGACGACGGCGTCTGGCAGGCGTACGTCGACCTGAACAACGCTTCCTTCGCGTACGACGAGAAGCTGCTCGACGCGTTCGGCGAGGTGACGCCGTGGGACGTCGAGTCGATCGACCCGAACGAGGCCGACCAGCGCTTCGGCCTGGGCGTCAACGGCTTCGAGCCGGGTGACTCGGCCGACCCCTACCCGCAGGTGCTCTCGGTGCGTCAGCGCCGCGACTACCGCGTGCCCAGCGTCTCGGCGCTGCTGCGCCGGGCCGAGGAGGCGCGCCGCCAGTCCGTGCCCGAGGACGAGGACGGCGGCCCGGTCGAGAGCGTCGGCGAGGCCGTGCTCGAGCTGCTGCAGGCCGGCGACGGGTCGCTGTCGTCGCTCGACGTGCCCGAGCTGGAGCCGCTCGACGGCCTGCTCACGGTCAGCGAGATCGCCGCCCCGCTCGACCTCGACGAGTTCGAGGACTCCGACGGCGAAGGCCCGTTCGCCCCCAAGGAGGGCGACCTGCTGGTCGGCCGTCTCGACGAGCACCCGTTCCTGCCGGACGAGGACGAGCACGACCATGACCACGCCGGTCACCAGCGCTGACCGGCGGCGCCTGAAGTTGTGACCTGAGAGGGGCCCGTCCGTGTGGACGGGCCCCTCTCAGTAACTCAGCCCCGGCTGCGGAGTGGGCTGGATCCGGCGGCGGAGCATCACCTTGCGGCTGCCGTCGGCGAAGAGCTGGACCCGGGCCAGCTCCCAGCCCGAGAACTCCGCCTGAATGGCGAGCCTCGCCGCCGCGGTCAACCGATCGACATTCGAGGGCAACCGCAGCGGCGCGTATTCGTAGTCCATGCGATCTAATATGCGCCCGCCTGCTGCTGGGACACCACCCCTGCGGGGGAGTCCGATCGGCCGCACTTCGCGCAGGCCGGGCGGCGGCGGAGGTGGTAGGCGAGGGTCGCCGCGCCCAGCGCGACCGACCAGACCGGCCAGGCCAGCATGGGTGCGACCGCCATCGTGTCGGTGGTGAGCTTGTCGAAGAAGACCGGGTCGGCGTAGAAGGCCACCGAGGCCGACATCACAAAGATCGACACCAGCGTCGCCGGCACGGTGGCCAGACGGATCGGCACCCGCTGGCCGGCCAGGCCGGCCGTCCAGCGCGGGAAGACCTCGCCCCAGCGCTGCACCAGCCCCAGCGTGAGGATCGCGCCGACCACCGCGAAGGCGCCCAGCCCGAGACCGGCCCAGACGGCGCCGCTGTTCCGCAGCTCGTCCAGGGCGTCGGAGGGCAGCCCGAGCGGAACACCGAGCACCCAGGCGAACCGGGTGAGGGCGTAGAGCACCGGGATCAGCGCCGCCACGTAGGCCGCGCGCCGGCCCCAGAGCGCGGCCGACTGCCTCGACGTCCAGCCGCCGGGCCGGTCGTCGCGTCCGCAGTCCTCGCATGCCCCGGCCGTGCCGAACTGCCAGCGCAGCGCGGCCCGGGCGATCAGCAGGCCACCGACGACGGCGAACGCCTGGTTGGCCAGGGTCCATGTGAAGACGGTCGACCAGTCGACCGGGGGCCAGCCGAACGGCAGCCCGATGATCAGCATCGGCGCGTATCCGGCCAGGGTCAGCAGGTGGGTGTCGGGCAGCACGACCAGCAGGGTGATCGCCACCACGGCGAGGTAGGCGAGGATCCCGTACCGGAGCAAGCCCTTGATCGTCCGGCCGCCACTCATGATCAGCAGGAGGACGGCCGTGACGAGCAGGACGCCGGCGAAGACCGGAGCGCCGGCCTCGGGGGTGACGGCTCGCAGGGGGCTGGTCTCGCTGCCGTCGGCGCCGGGGCCGTAGGGAAAACCGCGGCCGGTCACGGTCCAGACCAGCGCCAGGGTGCCGTAGAGGGCGGCCCATCCGGCCGCCAGTTTCTGTGCCGTGTTCGTCATGCACCGACGGTCGCAACAACCGCCCGTGGGCAGATCCCGGACGAGAGGGAACGAGCTCCCCCTCTAGGGGGAGATGAACCCGGAGCGGTACGCGGTGACGACCGCCTGCGTACGGTCGCGGACGCCGAGTTTGGCCAGCACGTTCCCGACGTGCGACTTGATCGTCTCGACGCCGAGCACGAGCCGCCCGGCGATCTCGGCGTTGGACAGGCCCTCGGCCATCAGCGCCAGCACCTCGGCCTCGCGCTCGGTCAGCGGCGCCCCGGGCAGGCGACCGGCCGCGGGACGCTGGTGGGTGGCGGCCAGACGGCGGACGGCCTCAGGGAACAGCAGCGAGTCGCCGCGGGCCACCAGGCGCACCGCTTCGGCGATCCGTTCCGGTCGGGCCCGCTTGAGCAGGAATCCGCTCGCTCCGGCGGCCAGGGCCTCGTACACGTACTCGTCGTTCTCGAAGGTGGTCAGAACGAGCACCCGGGGCGGATCGTCGAGACGCTCGAGCAGCAGGCGGGTGGCCTGGATGCCGTCGATCCGGGGCATCCGCACGTCCATCAGCACGACGTCCGGGTGCAGCGCCGCGGCCTGCGGGACGGCCTGATCACCATCGGTCGCCTCACCGATCACCGTGATGCCGTCGGCCGCGCCCAGGACGGCGCTCAGCCCGGCCCGGATCAGGTCGTCGTCGTCCACGATCAGCACCGTGATCACTCGTTGCCCTCCCTCGGCAGGCGGGCGACCACCCGCCACGTCCCGTCCTCCTCCCCGGCCGTCAAGGACCCGCCGAGCAGCCGTACGCGTTCCCGCATGCCGGCCAGGCCCCGGCCCCCGCTCGTGGCCCGGGTCGGCCCGACCGCGTTGGTGATCTCGATGACCAACGCGCCCGGGGCCGCGATCCGCAGCGTGACCCGTCCCGTCCCGTGCTTGGCCGCGTTCGTCAGGCCCTCCTGCACGATCCGGAACGCCTCGCGGGAGATGTGCCCCGGCACCTCCACGTCGTCGATCCGGGCGTCGACGTCGCCGGTGAGCAGCCGGCCGACGTCGGCCAGCGCCGGTCCGTCGGCGTCGCGCAGCAACCCGAGCACGGCGTCCAGCTCCTCCAACGCCGTACGGCCGAGGTCTTCGATCGTTCCGAGGGCCCGCCGGGCGAAGTCGGGATCGCTGTCGAAGACCGTGCGGGCCGCGCCCGCCTGCAGGGTGACCGCGGTGAGGGCGTGACCGACCGAGTCGTGCAGTTCCCGGGCGAGGCGGTTGCGCTCGGCCAGGGTCCGCTCCTGCGCCTCCAGCGCGGCGACCCGCTCGGCGGCCGACGGGCCGAGCAGCACCGGGGCCATCGTGGCGGCGAGCGAACCCAGGCCGGCGGTGGCGTAGACCGTGCCGATGAGCAGCGCCACCCCGACCCCGGTCCAGGCCCACCGGTCCTCGGCGCCGACCGGGCCCAGGTCGCTGCCGGTCAGCGCGCCGTCGGTGAGGCCGAGGCGTTCGGTGAAGGCGAGCAGCGCCAGTGGCACCGCGATCAGCACGAGGGTGGCGACCACCGCGCCGCTGACGAGGTGCAGGCCGAACCAGACGGCCGAGCGCAGCCGGGTCTCGAGGGCCATCGGGCGGCCGCGGTCGTGGTCGGGCAGCCGCACACCGAGCAGCGCCCGGGCGGCGGTGATCTCCAGTTCGCGGGTGCCGCCCAGGAACGGCGGAACCACGGCGATCGCGAACGCGACGGCGGCCGTGGCGAGCACGCCCGCCAGGTTGCTGTCCGGCATCGTGAGCATCTGGGCCAGCAGGCCGGCCGTCATCGCGTACGGGAGAAGAATGACCGCGCCCAGCAGAAGGAAGACCCCGCGGCGGTAGGTGATCGCGCGCAGCAGCGGGCGAAACACTCAGCCCTCGCCGTCCGGATAGCCGACGCCTTCGCGTTCCGGGTAGCCGACGTCGATCGAGGACACGTCGTCGAGCGCACCGGCGATCTCGGCCGGCAGGGTCAGTTCCTCGCTGAGCAGCGCGCCCTGCAACTGCCCGGCCGTGCGCGCGCCGAGGATGGGCGCGGCCACCCCGGGCCGGTCGCGGATCCAGGCCAGCGCGACCTCGATGGGGGAGACGCCCAGCCCCGAGGCCGCGGTGACGACCGCCTGCACGATGCTGGAGCTGCGCGGCTCGAGATAGGTCTGCACGAACGGGGCCAGGTGTTCGGTGGCGGCGCGCGAGTCGAGCGGGCGCCCGTTGCGGTATTTGCCGGTCAGCACGCCCCGGCCCAGCGGCGACCAGGCCAGCACGCCGAAGCCGAGGGCCTGCGAGGCGGGCAGCAGCTCCCGTTCGATGCCGCGTTCGAGCAGGGAGTATTCCATCTGGGCGGCCACGATCGGCGCCCGTCCCGGGTAGGCCGACTGCCAGGTCGCGGCGCGGGCGGTCTGCCAGGCCGCGAAGTTCGAGACACCCACGTAGCGCACCCGGCCGCTGTTCACGGCGTGGTCGAGGGCGGCCAGGGTTTCTTCGAGCGGGGTCATCGGGTCGTTGCCGTGCACCTGCCACAGGTCGACGTAGTCGGTGCCGAGGCGGCGCAGCGACGCGTCGAGCGAGCGCAGCAGGTTGCCGCGGGAGCCGTCGCGGCGGCGGTAGCCGTGCGGGGTGAGGCCGGCCTTGGTGGCGATCACCACTTCGTCGCGGGGCACGAGATGGTCGATCAGCGAGCCGATCACGGCCTCGGCGTCGCCGTCGCCATAGACGTCGGCCGTGTCGAGCAGCGTGCCGCCGGCCTCGAGGAAGAGCTTGAGCTGCGCGGCCGCGTCGTCCGGGTCGGTGTCGCGGCCCCAGGTCATGGTGCCGAGAGCGAGCCGGGAGATCGCCAGCCCGCTACGGCCGAGCGGTCGTTGCAGCATGAGTGAACCTTATTCAGAGAATGTCAAGAGCGAAATCCTCCAAGGGCCGGGCGAGCCGTCGGTTACCGGACCGAATGTGATCTCCACGGGTCAGTAGGCTTCGGGGGACGACGGTGTCTTGGGAGGAAGATCGTGCGGCTCGGACTCAACCTCGGCTATCAGGCGGCGTGGACCACGCCCGCGGACCACCTCGCCATGGCGCAGGAGGCGGACCGCCTCGGTTATTCGGTGGTGTGGGCGGCCGAGGCCTACGGGTCCGACACGGTCAGCATGCTGTCCTGGATCGCCGGGCAGACCCAGCAGATCGACCTCGGCGCCGCGGTGATGCAGATCCCGGCGCGCACCCCGGCCATGACGGCCATGACCGCGGCGACGATCGACACCCTGTCCGGCGGCCGGTTCCGCCTGGGCCTGGGCGTGTCGGGTCCCCAGGTCTCCGAGGGGTGGCACGGGGTCCGGTTCGGCAAACCCCTTTCCCGCACGCGGGAGTACGTCGAGATCGTGAAGATGGCGATCGCCCGGCAGCCCGTCTCTTTCCAGGGCGAGCACTACACGCTGCCGTTGCCCGACGGCCCCGGCAAGGCGTTGCGGCTCGGCTTCCACCCGCCGCGCGAGGCCGTGCCGATCTATCTGGCCGCCGTCGGCCCGAAGAACCTGGAGCTCGCGGGCGAGATCGCCGACGGCTGGCTGGCCATCTTCTTCGCGCCCGACGCGGCCGGCGAGTACCTGCAGCACATCGAGCGGGGCCGGGCCAAGAAGGGCCTGGGCCTGACCGGCTTCGACGTCGCGCCCAGCGTGCCCGTGGTGGTGGGCGACAACGTGGCCTGGTGCGCCGACGTCATCCGGCCCTACGCGTCGCTCTACGTCGGTGGCATGGGCAGCCGCGAGCAGAACTTCTACAACCAGCTCGCCGTGCGCATGGGCTACGCCGACGCCGCGGCCAAGGTGCAGGACCTCTATCTGAGCGGCCAGAAGGCGGAGGCGGCCGAGGCCGTGCCGCAGGAGTTCATCGAGCGCACGTCGATCCTGGGCAACAAGATCCAGATCACCGAGCGGATCCGGCAGTACGCGGCGGCCGGCGTCGGCACGCTGTCGATCAGCCCCTATGTCGGCGACCTCAAGAGCGGCATCGACACCCTGCGGATCGTCGCCGAGGCGTACGAAGAGTCCGGCGTGGCCGAGTAGTGGCCACCGTTCTTCTGCTCCGGCACGGGCGTACGACGGCCAACGCCACCGGCGAACTGGCCGGCCGCCGTCCCGTGGAGCTCGACGACACCGGCCGCGCCCAGGCCGAGCGGGCCGGTGACCGGTTGCGCCCGTTGCCGCTGGCCGCCGTGGTCACCAGCCCGCTGATCCGCTGCCGCACGACGGTCGGCCTGGCCCTGCCCGGGGCCGAGCCGGTGGTCGACGAGGGGCTGACCGAGTGCGGATACGGCGACTGGGAGGGCCGCCCGCTCAAGGAACTGGCCAAGGAGCCGCTGTGGTCGGTCGTGCAGCAGCACCCGAGCGCCGCCGTGTTCCCCAACGGCGAGGCGATGGCCGACATGTCGGCGCGGGCGGTCGCGGCGGTCCGCCGCTGGGACGCGAAGATCACCGAGTCGCACGGCCCCGACGCGCTGTGGCTGGCCTGCAGCCACGGCGATGTGATCAAGGCCATCGTCGCCGATGCCATGGGACTGCACCTCGACCAGTTCCAGCGCATCGTGGCCGACCCGGCCTCGATCAGCGTCATCCGCTACACGCCGACCAGGCCTTTCCTCGTACGGCTCAATGACACGTCCGACCTGGCGTCGCTGATCCCGCCGCCGTCGCAGGACGGCGCCCGCTCCGACGCGGCCGTCGGCGGGGGAGCCGGCGGAGGGGTCTGACTGCACTCTGTGACGAGTGTGTTACCCCAGGTTGGTGTGCGTTGCGCCCTCGGCGAACCCGGACCGATCGGGATGCGCGGGGCGGTGCCGTCGTGGATAGGGTTGTCGGTATGACCCACCAGGTGCACTCGTTCGAGCCGCCGGAGCGGTTCGTCGCCGGGACGGTGGGCGAGCCGGGCGACCGGACGTTCTTCCTGCAGGCCCGCGGCGGCGGCCGGGTGGTCAGCGTCGCGCTGGAGAAGGTCCAGGTGTCGCTCCTCGCCGAGAAGCTCGAGGAGTTGCTGGTCGAGGCCAACAAGCGCTTCGGTGTCTCGCTGCCCGACGCGCCCGTGCTGGCCACCCACGACAACGAGCCGCTCGACACCCCGGTCGACGAGGAGTTCCGGGTCGGCACGCTCGGCCTGGCCTTCGACGTCGACACGAGCACCGTGGTCATCGAGGCGATCGAGGCCGGTGAGGCCGAGGTCGAGATCGAGCTCGGCGACGATGACGACGACGTCCCCACCGTCGAGGACGACGACGACGAGGACGACGAGCCCGACGACGACCTCGACCGGCTCCGGGTGCGGCTGACCCCCGAGGCGACCCGCGCGTTCATCGACCGCGCCCGCCGGGTGGTCGCCGCCGGCCGGCCCCCGTGCCCGCTCTGCGGCCAGCCGCTCGACCCGGCCGGTCACCTCTGCCCCCGGCACAACGGCTACCACCGGTGACCACCGAGCCCGCCGCGGCGCTGGCCGAGGCCGACGCCCTCGAACTGCTGGCCCGCGGCCGGCTCGAGATCGAGGGCCGGCTGGTCGACGCGTCCAACACGACGCTGCGGGCCGAGATCACGCTCGACGGGCTCACCCGCCGCTGCGTCTACAAGCCCGTGCAGGGCGAGCGACCGCTGTGGGACTTCCCCGACGGCACCCTGGCCGGCCGTGAGGTCTCGGCCTACCTGGTGTCCCGCGCCACGGGGTGGGACCTGGTTCCCCCCACGATCCTGCGCGAGGGCCCGCTCGGCTCGGGCGCCCTGCAGTTGTGGATCGACGAACCCGACACGGCCGAGTCGCTGATCGGCTTCGTCCCGGCGTGGGACGTGCCCGAGGGCTGGCTCCCGGTCGCCAACGCCCGCGACGAGGACGGCGACGCGTACGCCCTGGCCCACGCCGACGACACCCGGCTCGCCCGCCTGGCCGTGTTCGACGCGGTGATCAACAACGCCGACCGCAAGGGCGGCCACGTGCTCTACCCGGCGACCGGCTCGGTTCACGGGGTCGACCACGGCGTCAGCTTCCACGTGGAGAACAAGCTGCGTACGGTCCTGTGGGGCTGGACCGGCAAGCCGCTGATCCCCGAGGCCACCGAGGTGCTGACCCGGCTCGGCGGGCTCCTCGACGGCGACCTCGGCGCCGAGCTGGAAGACCACCTGACGCTGACCGAGGTGCAGCACGTGCGGCTGCGGGCCAGGCGGCTGCTGCGGCGCGGGCGCTTCCCCGACCCGCCGCAGGACTGGCCCGCCATACCCTGGCCGCCTGTGTAGTTTTGCCCACGCCCCCCAGGTTTCTGCCCCAGGTGCTGGATAGGCTCCTGACCATGGATGCTTGGACCGGGCACGATGTGCCGACCCTGCCCGGCGAGGCCCTCGCGCCGCGCCTCTACGACTCGGCCCGCCGTGAGATCGCCGCGACCGCGCCCGGCTCCACCGCGACGATGTACGTCTGCGGCATCACGCCGTACGACGCGACGCACCTCGGCCACGCCGCCACGATGATCTCGTTCGATCTGGTCAACCGGCTCTGGCGCGACGCCGGGCACGCCGTCAACTACGTGCAGAACGTCACCGACATCGACGACCCGCTGCTCGAACGGGCCGCCCGCGACGGTGAGGACTGGGTCGTGCTGGCGATGCGCGAGACCGCCCTGTTCCGCGAGGACATGGAGGCGCTGCGGATCATCCCGCCGGCGCACTACGTGGGCGCGGTCGAGTCGATCCCGGCCATCGTCGGGCACGTTGGGGAGTTGCTGGCGGCCGGGGCGGCGTACACGCTCGAGGACGGCACCGGCGACGTCTACTACTCGATCGCGGCGGCGCCCCGATTCGGCTACGAGTCGAACCTGTCCCGCGACGAGATGCGGGTGCTCTCGGCCGAGCGCGGCGGTGACCCCGACCGCGAGGGCAAGCGCGACCCGCTCGACCCGCTGCTGTGGCGCGGCGCCCGCGAGGGCGAGCCGGCCTGGGACGGCGGCGACCTCGGCCCCGGCCGCCCCGGCTGGCACATCGAGTGCACGACGATCGCCATCGACCGGCTCGGCACCACGATCGACGTGCAGGGCGGCGGCAACGACCTGCTCTACCCGCACCACGAGTGCTCGGCCGCCCACGCCGAGACCCTGACCGGCGAGGCGCCGTTCGCGTCGCACTACGTGCACGCCGGCATGATCGGGCTCGAGGGCGAGAAGATGTCGAAGTCCAAGGGCAACCTGGTCTTCGTGTCCCGGCTGCGTGGCGACGGCGTCGACCCCATGGCTGTCCGTCTCGGGTTGCTCAACGGGCACTACCGCAGCGACCGGGAGTGGACCGACGACGTGCTCAAGGCGGGGCAGGAGCGTCTGGCGCGCTGGCGTTCGGCCGCCGCGGCTCCGGCTGGTCCGTCGGGAGAGGGGCTGCTGGCCGCCGTACGGGAAGCTCTCGGAAACGACCTGGACTCTCCGGCGGCTCTGGCGGTGGTCGACGCGTGGGCCGAGGCTGCCCTGTCGAATGTGGGCGAGGACGATCAGGCTCCGGCGTTGATGGCCCGTACGGTCGACGCATTGCTCGGCGTCCGTCTCTGAGCACACAACGTTCCTAGGCCACCCTAAACGCCTGTCCAGCGGTTACGGACGGGTTTAGAAGTTTAAGCCCGTTTTGGTTGTACTTATCGGAAAACTGACGCATTTTGTGGGCGAGAAGCACAGACTTTCGGAGGTCCTACTTTCGTCCGAAAGGAAATATCATGCGTCGTCCGGTTCTGTACCTCGCCGGTCTTCTGCTGGCCTCCGGCGCGAGCCTCGCCCTGGCGGGTCCCGCCCAGGCCGCCGTCTCCCACGGCTCGCAGGCCACCAACCAGTCCGCGTCCTCGCACGACTGGTGCGACGAGGATGATGACGACTACTACTTCCACCACCACCGTCGTCACCACCACCGTCACGGTGGCGACTTCTACGGTGGCGACTACTACAGCTACACCTCGAACAACGGCATTCTGAACGGCAACAGCATCGGCATCGACATTCTCTGAGTGTCGTAGTCC
This sequence comes from Paractinoplanes ovalisporus, assembly GCF_016834655.1. GTDB lineage: Bacteria > Actinomycetota > Actinomycetes > Mycobacteriales > Micromonosporaceae > Actinoplanes > Actinoplanes ovalisporus. The sequence continues at coordinate 217,465 of NZ_JAENHP010000012.1, read as the reverse complement.
GGGAGGGCTGTCCCCAGCCCTCCCCACCGAACAGTCGACCCGAGGGCGCCGCCGGCCCCTCGGGTCTTCCGTTGTTTCAGCTGTTCCTCATTCCATATGCAGCCAGATCTGGTTCGTCCGGTAATGACAGGTGTAGGTCTGAATCCGGCTGCCGTTGGCTGTGCCGTAATTCACCACGTCCATGCACAGGCCCGCGACGCTCTTGAGAGCGCCCTCGGGGGAGGACCGCCACAACTGCCACTGGTTGGTGTCGCGGCACGGCGCGAGTTTCACCGCCCGCCCGCGCGTCGCCTCGGTGGTGAGGCAGAGGCTGTGGCCGCCGTGATCGAGGTAGGCGCTGAGGCTGGCCAGCCGGAACCACCCGTTGATATAGGGGCGCTTGCACCACATCTGGGTCCTGGCGTTGGTTCTGAGCTTGTCGTAGATGTACGCCTGGTCGCCGGCCGTGCCGTTCGCCGTGATCACCCGGGTTCTCGTGGTCTGGGCCAGAGCGCCGAGCGAGGCCCACCTGTGTTCGTTGCTGCCGAATCCCGGCGGGCAGTTGATTCCCAGCGCCCGCACGTCGGTCGTCCGGGCCGCCACGACGTCGGTCGTCCGGTCGCCCGTGGGTGACGCCGAGGCACTGACCGCCGGCGTCAGAGTCAGGGCGGTCACCGCGACCGCCGCCAGGGCTTTCCATCGCTTGATCATGTCTTTACCCCGTTCTGGACGATGTCCTTCGCAGACAGTCATCCAGAGCAGGAGATCGTCACGAGACGACCTTGTTCCGTGGCACGACCTGGGTATGACAGCCGCCCGCCAAGATCGCCAGGTCAAGATCGCTGAGCAGCCGCCGCCTCCCCCGCCCGCCCTGGGAAATGCGCTGAGAGTACGCGCTTGTCAAGCCTCGGGAGCGGGGATGTCCACAGCGAGGGGTGATGGCTTTCGCGGCTGTCCACAGCGCCACGGTCAGGCCAGGGCGAGGCCGGGGTCGGTGTCGGGAGTGGACGGGGTGGGGGCCGGGATCTTGTATTCCTCGGTCAGCGTCGTCATCGGGCCCGGCCACGTGGCCTGGGCCACCTCGATGGGCTTGCGGGTCTCGTCGAAGGCCACGTGAAGGAGGTGCAGGACCGGGGTGTCGGGCCGGATCTGCAGGATCTCGGCCTCGTCGCGGCTGGGCTGGCGGGCGGTGATGGTGTCGGTCGCCGAGGCGTAGCGTTTGCCCAGCACCTCTTCGGCCTCCTGATAGAGCGGGCGGCCGAATGCCTCGGCCCGCTCCAGGGAGGTGCCGCTGACGTCGGTGACACGGAACCAGGAGGCGCCCAGCTCGACGGTCACGTCGTCGGTCTTCACCAGGTGGCGGCGGGCCAGCATCTCGGTGCCGTCGCGGACCCCGAAAGCGTCGGCCACCTCGGGTGGGGCGGGCTCACGGCGTACGGAAACAAGCTGTTGGCGATAGCGGGCGGCGAGATCGGCGTGATATCCCCGGTGCGCGCCGTAGCGGCCCCTCGACAGGCGGTTGAGGCGGCGGCGGGTGCCCCGGACGTACGTACCGGAGCCGGGCTTGGTGATCAGGATGCCCTCGACGCGGAGCTGGTCGACGGTGCGCTGGACGGTCTGCTTGGCGACCCCGAACATCTCGGCCATCGCGGGGATGGACGGCAGGCGCTCACCGGGCTGCCAGTCGCCGCGGCGGATGCGTTCGCGTAGTTGTGCCGCGATCTGCCGATGCGGGAACTCCGCGGCCCCCGGGTTGATCGTCATCGCTGACCTCCTCGGTAACGCCTAGGTTCCTAGGATGCCTGACGGAACGTGGTGTGGCCCACAGCGACACGCGTCGACACGCGGCGATTCAAGAGAGTTCCCGTACGCGAGAAAGCCCGGCCCCGCACACAAGCGAGACCGGGCCGGAGAAGCGAGGCGCTACCAGGAACCGGCGGTCGGACCGGCCGACCCGCCCCGGCGGCGCAGGTATTTCTCGAACTCGCTGGCGATCTCGTCACCGGTCAGCGGCTGGATACCCTCGTCGCCCACGCGTTCTTCGAGCTCGCGCACGTATTCGCCCAGCTCCGCGTCCTGCTCGGCGGCGGCCCGGACCCGCTTCTCCCACTCGTCGGCCTCCTCCGCGAGGTCGGCGAGCGGCACCGGCAGGTCGAGCACGTCTTCCAGGCGGCTCAACAGCGCGAGCGTCGCCTTGGGGCAGGGCGGGTTGTTCGCGTAGTGCGGCACGTGCACCCAGAACGACAGCGCGTCGAGGTCGGCGCGCCCGGCCGCCTCGTGCAGCACGCCGACGATGCCGGTCGGGCCGTCGTAGCGGGTCGGGACGACGTTGTATTTCTCGCCGGCCTCGCTGTTGCTGGCCGAGCCGCTGATCGGCAGGGGGCGGGTGTACGGGACGTCGGCCAGCAGGGCGCCGAGCAGCACGATCCGGTTGACCTCGAGGCTGTGGCAGACCTCGAGGACCTGCTCGCAGAAGGTGCGCCAGCGCATGCTGGGCTCGATGCCGCGGATCAGCACGACGTCGCGGTCGGCGCCGGGCGGGCTCGCCACCGTGAACCGGGTGGTCGGCCACTCGATCTTGCGGGTCTCACCCTCGGCCATCGTGATCGTCGGCCGGCTGACCTGGAAGTCGTAGAAGTCCTCCGGGTCGATGGTGGAGATCTCCCGGGCCTGCCACACCTGCTCGAGGTGTTCCACGGCCGCGGTCGATGCGTCCGCAGCGTCGTTCCAGCCCTCGAAGGCGGCGATGGCCACGGGGGAACGGAGCAGCGGGAGGCCGTCGAACTCAGTCATGCTGACAGCCTACGTTCACCCCGCGCGCACCACCGGGCGGCCGCGCCGCGCTCGCCCCGGCACACGGTGCGTGATATGCCGCAAATCCGACGAAAGCCGCTACACCTTCGTCGGCAGGCGGCGGTGCAGTTCGGCCAGCAGCACTTCGGGCGCGGGCGACATCAGGCCCACATCGACCAGGTAGGTCGTGCGACCGGCCCGGCGGCGGGTACGCGGAGGGCGGCCCGGCCCGTCGCCCGGCTCGACGAAGTCACCGTCGACCGGTGTGATGATCAGCTCGGCGAACGGGCCGCGGTAGCGCAGCGCCACCTCCTCGATGCCGGCCCACGGAATGTGCACGGGCCGGCGGCCGGTGGCAGCGAAGTCGAGCCCGCGCATCGAGCTGTGCAGCCAGCCGAGCCGGTTCCACGCGGCCAGCAGGATCACGGCGGCCAGCGCCACCGGGACGACCAGGGCCAGTTCGACGTAGAGCACGAAGTCGCCGACGCTGGGGGTGTCGCCGAGCGCGATCCGCAAGCCGGTGAACAGGACGAGCGTGGTGGCCCAGACGGCGGCGATCACCCAGAGCATCGTGACGTAGACCATGGCCCGGGACTGGAGGAAGGTGACGGTGTCGTCATCAGGTCCGAGCACCTCGTCGATGTGCGCCACGATGGGATTATGCCCGCTTTATCGCGAGATAGGAGTGATTATGGGTAGGTGACCGTGACGCGCCTCGGGGAGGACGACCCCGGCAAATGGGAGGACGCGGCCCGGCTCCTGGACGAGTACCGCCAGCACTACGGCGCGAACCCGGCCCCGGAGGCGGTAGCTGCCTGGCTGCGGGAGCAGATCGACGCTGCCCGCGCCCGGGTCTATCTGGCCGGTGAGGCCGACGGCATCTGTACGGTCGCCGTGGTTCCGGCCGCCCTGACCCTGCGTACGGTGTGGCTCGTGCGTGATCTTTACGTACGGCCGGCCGCCCGGCGCCGTGGCATCGCGCGCCAGCTGCTCGAAGTGGTCGAGGAGGAGGCGCGCGCGAGCGGGGCGCACCGGCTGTCGCTGCAGACCGAGTCGGCCAACGTGCGGGCCATCGATCTCTACGCGACCAGCGGGTTCATCCCGCTCGCGGAGGTCACCGTGATGGACAACGTGCTCTGAACCGAGCGGCGCCGCGACGAAACGCCGGGCGGCGCCGTGACGCCGGGGTCAGGCGGCGACGGCCACCGTGGCTGCGGCGGCGGCTTCGGCGGCGGCCTGCTCCCGCTTGTTCTGCGCGGTCTTGCGCTTGGCGTACGCGTAGAGGCGGTAGATCAGCAGCAGCTCGAACGCCACGAACACCGCCGACGACAGCACCGCCACCGGGATGGTCAGCTGCAGGACCGGTCCGACGATGAAGACGAACATCATGAACTCGATGCCGCTGAACAGGTGCGGCCGGATCCGGTGGCGCACCAGGAAATCACGGAGCCGCCAGATCGGCGACGGGTTGCCCGGGGGCATGGCCGCGGGCACGACCGGGCCGGTCTCGGAGTCCTCGTCGGTCATGATCGCGCCCCCCTGGTTGAGGTCGGCGCGGACCTTGCCCATCTGCAGCGCGTTCAGATAACGGAACATGTCGAGGAACACCACGACGGCGCCGACCCACAGCCAGGTCATGTTGCCGGTCGCCGCGTACTGCCCGCCGAACAGGCCGACCGCACAGATGGCCACGCGCAGCCGGTCGAGCACGTAGTCGAGCCACGACCCGAACGCCGATCCGGTCCCGTTCAGCCGTGCGATCTTGCCGTCCATGCAGTCCAGGACGAAGCTGAGGTGGAACAGCAGGGCGCCGAGGAGCAGCCACGGGTAGCTCGCCTGCCAGAAGCAGTACGCACCGACAGCGCCGACGAGGAACGCGAGGGTGGTCAGCCGGTTCGGGGTCACCGAACGCCACGGCTGCACCAGCCAGACCAGCCGGGAGGCGAGGGGGTCGACGAGGCCGACGGTCCACCACGCGTCCTTCTGCTTGTACGTGCGGTCGCGGATCACTGCGAGGGGATACCGCTGCGTCATGCCGCTACTCCTGGTGAGACCCGAAACATGAACGATCGAACGCGCGGACCTTACTAGAAGTTGAACAAGCCTGGAAGGGCGGATCAGGCGTGTCGGAAATCGAAGCTTTTTTCCGTCACGCGTTGTTAACTTGCCGGTGATCTACCCGAATGGGGGAACGCGGTGGACGCGATCCACGTGGCTGATGATCTGGAAGCGGTGATCCTGACCGAGGAGCAGATCCTGGCGCGGGTGGGTGCCCTCGCCGCCGAGTTGTACGAGGTCTACGGCGACCGGGAGCCCGTGTTCGTGGGGGTGCTGGGCGGTGCCGCGACCGTCACCGTCGACCTGGCCCGGGCGTACCCCGGTCAGCTCGAGATCGGCTGGATGGCGGTCAAGTCGTACACCACCCACAACCGTGCCTCGGGGTCGGTGCGGCTGCTGAAGGACCTGGACGTCGACATCACCGGCCGGCACGTGGTGATCGTCGACGGGGTGATCGACACCGGGTTGACGATGTCGTGGCTGATCGCCAACCTGGCCCAGCGCGGCCCGGCGTCGATCGCGGTGTGCGCGCTGCTGCGTAAGCCCGAGACGGCCCGCTTCGCCGACACCCCGACGTACGTGGGTTTCGACGTGGGCCCGGGTCTGATCGTCGGCTACGGGCTCGACCACCGGGGCCGCTACCGGAATCTGCGCTGCGCCGCCGTCCTGGCCCCGAGCGTCCACCAGGTGGAGCCGGCCTGACCCGGGGCCCAGCAGGCGGCGCCCGCCTGACTCCGGCTCAGCAGATCGTGGCGGGTGCCGATGGGGTAAGAGTGCGCGACGGCGGGCGGTGGAGCGGCATCGCGCTGGTGCTCGCGGTGCTGCTGACCGGCACCGTGGTCTCGCTGGGCATCTACGACGCCCAGCGGCGGGGCGAGGAGCAGTACGCGGGCCAGCTCATGGACCGCTACGCGGACGAGGTCGCGGCGGCCATCAACGACCGGGTCGGGCGTTACGGCGAGACCCTGTCCGACCTGGCGTCGGCGATCGGCACCCAGCCCGACTTCGACGCCGAGGACTTCGGGCGCACCACCGGCGGGCTGGACGCGGCCCGGCTGCCGGGCGCCAGCAGTGTGGCCTTCGTCGTACCGTCCGGTAGCGCCGAGACCGCCGCGACCCAGCGCCACTGGCGGGAACGCGGCGCGACCGACCTGGTGCTCAGCCCCCAGCCGAAACTGACCGCGCACTACTTCGTGATCTTCCACCGGGTTTTCGACAGCGGCACCCCGATCCCCGGAGCCGACATGGGTCAGAGCCCCGAGGCGACCAAGGCGATGACGCTGTCCGAGCGGATCAGCGCGCCGGTGATCAGCCCCGCCTACCAGCTCGTGATGGACCGGGTACTCCCGCCCCAGCAGCGCCAGAACTCGATCGTGATGGCGGTCCCGGTCTACACCGGCGCCGGCTCGGACGCACCGGACCGGCTGGAAGGCTGGGTTCTGATGGGGGTGCGCGGCCAGGACTTCCTGTCCCAGACGCTGATGGACCGCAGCCAGGGCGCGGTGCAGGTGCGGCTCACCGACGCGGCCGCCGACAGCCGGGTGATCGCCACGGCCACCCCGGGGACCCGGGTCACCGACGACAAGCTGGTGCGGGAGCGTTCCGTACGGGCCGGGCAGCGCCGCTGGGAAGTGACCATGTGGCCGACCAAGCGCCTGCTGAGCACGACCGACCGCGGGATGAGCCTGCTGTCGGGCGCGGCCGGCATCGCCCTGACGATCATGCTGGCGCTGGTCACCGGCATCCTGTCCAACAGCCGGAACCGCGCCGTACGACAGGTCGAGCAGGCCACGGCGGCGCTGCGGCGCGACATCGAGCGCCGCGAGGAGGTCGAGGCCCAGCTGCGCGAACGCGAGCAGCAGCTGCACCAGCTGGCCTTCCACGACTCGCTGACCGGGCTGGCCAACCGGCAGTTGTTCTACGAGCGGCTCGAGCGTGCCCTGGAAACGCCCGGCGAGGGGACGGTGGCCGTGCTCTTCATCGACCTGGACGGGTTCAAGCAGATCAACGACGCCCGCGGCCATCACGCCGGCGACACCGTGCTGCAGGTGGTCGCCGACCGTCTGCGTACGGGGATCCGGCAGGGCGACACCGTGGCCCGGTTCGGCGGGGACGAGTTCGCGATCCTGCTCGAGAGCGTCGGGGACATCGCCGACGCGCACGCGGCCGCCGAGCGGATCATCGACGACGTCCGGCTGGCGATCGACGTCGGCGGGGAGCCGGCCCACGTGTCGACCAGCGTCGGCATCGCGATGCACCGGCCCGGCACCGACGCGGCCGCCCTGCTGCGCGACGCCGACGCCGCGATGTACGCCGCCAAGGCCGCCGGCAAGGACCGCTACGTGCTGGCCCCCGTTTCGTAGCTGCGGCGCGGCCCAGATCCCGCCGGGCGGCGTCCCGCGAAAACCCGGTTCCAACACCGGGAGCCGGGCTTCCGCGCCTCGCACACTCCCCAGCGACGAAACCGGCGCCGGCGGGCCGGTTGACCGCCGTCCCGGCGACGGGTGAGTCTGGGAGCCATGGGGGCGCAGATCCACTCCGTGCCGGCGGTGATCTCGGCGGATCCGTGTGAGGTGGCCGTCCGGGCCGCGGGTGCGGGGCTGAGGCCGTACGTCCTCGGGTATTCGGGTTTCCGCTCCTGCCACGGACGGCCGATCGCGCATCTGCTGCTGCCGCTCGCCTCCACCACCCTGATCGTCGACTTCGGATCGCCGTCCGGTCTCGCCCTGGGCCCCCGCGACAGTGCCACCGCCCGTGGCGAGACCACCTGGGGGCACGGCGTCAGCGTCGGGCTCACTCCGCTCGGAACGGCCGCGCTGCTCGGCGTCCCGATGGCGGAACTGGGCGGAGGCGCCGTGGCCCTGGCCGACCTGCTGGGTCCCGCCGCGTCCGAGCTGCCCGGGCGGCTGGGTGCGGAACCCGGCTGGCCGCAACGGTTCGACCTGATCGAGAGGACCCTGGCCGCGATTCTGTCCGGCCGGCGCCGGACCGCCGTCCCCGACCGGGCCGTGCTCACGGCCTGGCGGCGGTTGCAGCAACCCGACCGTCCCACGGTGGGGCAGCTCGCCGCCGGGATGCAGGTGTCGCGCCGGGCCCTGGAACGCGGGTTCCGCCGGCACGTGGGCCTGTCCCCGGCGACGGTGGCCCGGATCGCCCGGTTCCAGCGGGTGGTCGACCGGCTCAGCGCGGGCGCCGGGCCGTCGCAGGCCGCTGCCGACAGCGGTTACGCCGACCACCCGCACCTGGCCCGCGAGACCCGCGCGATGGCCGGGCTCACGCCCACCGGGCTGGCCGCCTTCCTGAGCACCCCGCCGATCATGGTCGCTCCGGGCACGCCGCCGATCAGGGTCAGCCCGGGCGCGCCGCCGATCAGGGTCGGCCCGGGCACGCGCCGATCAGGGTCGGCCCGGGCACCCCGCCGATCTTGGTCGCAAACGTCCAAGACGGGCGGGTCGCCGCGACCTAGCGTGCTCGGCATGACGCTTGAGGGAAAGACCGCGCTGGTCACCGGCGGGTCGAAGGGGATCGGGCGGGCCGTCGTCGAGCAGCTGGCCACGCTCGGCGCGCGGGTCGTCTTCACCTACCGGCAGGACAAGGAGGCGGCCGACGACGTGGTGCGGGCCTGCCCCGGAACCACTGCGGTGCGCGCCGACCAGGAGAGCCTGGACTCGCTGGGGGCGATGTTCGAGCCCGTACGGGATGGTCTGGACATTCTGGTGATCAACGTGGGCACTGTGACGGCGGCGCCGATCAGCCAGTTGACGCCCGAGGAATTCGACCGGGTGTTCACCGTCAACACCAAGGTCCCGCTGTTCGCCATCCAGCGCGCCACACCGCTGCTGCGCCACGGCGGCCGGATCGTCACCATCTCCACCCTGAACACGCTGCTGCCGGCGGCCGGGCTGGCCCTCTACTGCTCCAGCAAGGGCGCGCTGGAGCAGATCACGGCGGTCGCCTCGCGCGAGCTGGGCCCGCGCGGCATCACGGTCAACACGGTCTCGCCCGGCGCCACCGACACCGCCACGCTGCGCGCTGCCAACGCGCCCGAGGCCCTGGAGCAGGCGGCCCGGATGACCGCGCTCGGCCGTCTGGGCCAACCGGGCGACGTCGCCGCCGTGGTCGCTTTCCTCGTCTCCGACCAGGGCCGATGGATCACCGGCCAGAACCTCCGCGCGACCGGCGGGCTCTACGTGTAGAAAACACCGGTGCAGATCATCACCCGCGGCGACCGGCCCGACCTCGACGCCGAAGCGGCCGAGACGTTCCGCGAACGCTGGCCCGAGTTCATCTTCCACGACGAGGTGCCCAAGAAGTACATGGCCCGGGTCGAGCGGTACTTCGGGCGCTTCGACGTGATGGCGCTGGACGACGACGGGAAGGTGATGGCCGGCGGGTGGGGTGTGCCGCTGGCCTGGGACGGCACCGTCGACGACCTGCCGACCGGCTACGACGACGCCCTAGTGCGCGCGGTCGAGGGGCACGAAGCCGGGACCGTCCCGACGGCGCTGAGCTTCATGGCGGCGGCGGTCGGGGCCGCGTTCGACCGGCGGGGGCTGGCCACCCAGGTGCTCCGGGAGCTTTCCGTACGGGCGTACGGGGAAGGCCTCTCGCATGTCATCGCGCCACTGCGGCCCACGTGGAAGCACCGGTACCCCGACGTGCCGATGGCCGAGTACGCGACGTGGGCCCGTCCCGACGGGCTGTCGATCGATCCGTGGATCCGCACCCACCAGCGGATGGGTGCGCGGATCCTCGGCCCGGCCCCGCGGTCGATGGTGATCGCCGGGACCGTGGCCGAGTGGCAGGAGTGGACGGGGATGGTGTTCCCGGTGACACGCGACTATGTGGTGCCGGACGCCCTGAACCTGGTGCACGTCGACGTGGACCAGGACAGGGCCGTCTATGTGGAGGAGAACCTCTGGGTCCTCCACGCCCGTTAGATGATCGCTCGGATGATCACGATGCCGAAGAAGACGATGAGGAAGGCGACGTCGATGGCGGCGCCGCCGAGGCGCAGGGGCGGGACGACACGGCGTACGGGGGCCAGGATGGGCTCGGTCACCGTGTAGACGCCGGACATCAGCCGGGCGCGGAAACCGCCGGCGCTCGCCGGGCCGGCCAGGACCGTGCTCCAGTCGAGCAGGGCCCGCGCCACCAGCAACAGCTGCACCAGCAGGAGCAGAAAGTCCACGAGGGCGAGGACCACGTAATACCTCCAGGTAACCGGGTGGGTTGACTCCTCTACTGTGCGTCGGTCAGCTGTGGGCTTGCTGTAAGACTTCTGTGCTGAGAATCCGGGAGATCAGCTGGTGCATCTGCCGCTGCTCGACCTCCGAGAGCACCCCCTCCAGGCGCTCGGCCACCGCCGCGTCATAGGTGGCCTTGGCCGCGGTCAGCCGTTCCCGCCCGGCCGCGGTCAGCGCGATCAGGCTGGCCCGCCGGTCACCCGGGTCGGGCCGGCGCTCGATCAGCCCGGCCGCGCGCACCCGCTCGGCAAGCTTGCTGGCCCCGCCGACGGTGATGCGCAAACTCTGGGCGAGGTCGCCGATCCGCAGCGTGTCGGAGCCCTCGAGCGCGAACAACGTCTCGAAGGCCGCCAGCGACAGGTCGTGCGCCTGCTTGAGGCGGGCGTCCACGTGCTCCCAGAGCAGGATCTCGACCCGGACGAGGTCGGTCAGCCAGCGGATCCGCCGGTCGTCGGCTGTCATGCCGGTCACCCTAGCAAAAAGATTCCGCGGAATTAGATTCCATGGAATGTTGTTGGGCCGGGTATGAGAGCCATCGTTCTTTCCGCACCCGGCCCCGTCGAAAACCTCGAGATCCGTGAGCTGCCGCTGCCTGATGTGGGGCCCGGCCAGGTGCGCATCCGGGTCGAGGCGTTCGGCATCAACCGCTCCGAACTGCACCTGCGCCTGGGCTACGCCGAAGGGGCGAAGCTGCCCGTGGTGCCGGGCATCGAGGCGGTGGGTGTGGTCGACGCGGCCCCGGATGGCGACCTCGAACCCGGGCAGCAGGTCGCGGCGCTGATGGGTGGCATGGGTCGCGCCTTCGACGGCGGTTACGCCGAATACACGGTGGTGCCCCGCGGGCAGGTGATCCCGTTCCGGTCCGGGCTGTCCTGGGCGACGCTGGGCAGCATTCCCGAGACCCTGCAGACCGCGTACGGGTCGGTGACGATCGGCCTCGACCTGCGTGCCGGGCAGACGCTGCTGATCCGGGGCGGGACCTCGGCTCTCGGCTACGCCACTGCGGCGCTGGCCAGAGATCTCGGGGCGACGGTGCTGGCGACCACGCGCCAACCGGGCCGGCTCGCCGAACTGGCCGCCCACGGTGTCGACCATCCGATCCTGGACGACGGGGCGGTGGCCGGCCGGGTCCGTGAGATCACCGGCGACGGGGTGGACGCCGCGCTCGAACTGGTCGGCACCCCGACGCTGCCGGACACGCTGGCCGCGACGCGGGTGCACGGCACGGTGTGCTTCGCCGGGATGCTGTCCAACCAGTGGACCGTCCCCGACTTCTACCCGATCGGCTACCTGCCCAGCGGGGTACGGCTGACCTCGTACAGCGGTGACGCCGACGCCCTGCCGCCGGCTGTGCTGCAGGGTTTTCTCAACCGGGTCGCCGCCGGCACGTTGTCCCTGGGGCCGGTGTCGGTCTATCCGTTCGACCGCATCCGGGACGCTCACCGCGACATCGAGCTGAACCGGATCAGTGGCAAGGGCGTCGTGGTGGTCAGGTAACCGCTACGGTGGCCGGGTGCGGAAGCGGGGAACGGTTTTCGGGGAAGTCGCGGACCACTACGACCGGGTGCGGCCGGGCTATCCGGAAGCGCTGGCCGACGAGCTGCTGAGCCGGGCCGGGGCCGGGCCGGTGCTCGAGGTGGGCGCGGGCACCGGCAAGGCGACCCGGCTGTTCGCGCGGCCCGGGGTCGAGCTCACCTGTGTCGAACCCGACGCGCGGATGGCCGAGGTTCTGCGACGCAACGTGCCCGCGGCCGACGTGGTCGTCTCCACCTTCGAGGAGTGGAGACCCGTTCGCGCGTACGGGCTGCTGGTCAGCGGTCAGGCCTGGCACTGGGTCGACCCGGCCCGCCGCGCCGATCTGGCCTTCGGAGCCCTCGCGCCGGGCGGGCTGTTCGCGCCGTTCTGGAACGTCTTCCTGGTCGCCGACCCGGCCCTGCACGCGGCGCTGGCCGAGGTGGACGCCCGCCATGACCTGACCGGCCGCACCTCCCACCGCATGAACGCCGCCGATCAGGGGCCGCTGGGGTCGTTCGAGGAGGAGTGGGCCGACCTGAACCTGAGCGACGGCCGCTTCACCGAGCTCGAGACCCGGCGGTACGAGTCGGCGCTGACCTACGACGCGCCCAGCTACCGGGATTACCTGCTGTCGACCTCGCTCTACCGCATGCTCGACCCGCTCACGGCCGACGTGGTGCTGACCGAGACGATCGACGTGCTCCACCGCTTCGGCGGCACGATCGAGTTCCGGGTGTGCACCGACGTCGCCCTGGCCCGCCGCGGCTGACGCCCGTTTCATAACCGGGGTGGGGGCCGCTCCGCAGCACCGTCTCAGTAGGCGTAGTGCAGGCTGCGCATCCGCTGCATCAGGGTGGTGGCCGTCTCGGCGGTCAGGGTCTCGGGGGTGAACTCGTAACCCGGCAGCAGATCGCGCAGCGCGGCTTTCAGGTCGGGTGAGGTGCTGTCGACCAGGCCCATCGACCAGTCGGGGAAACAGCGCTCGGACACGTCGCCGACGGCGATCAGGGCGACCTCGCGGTGCCGGGGGTCGTCGCTGATTGTCTGGAATGTCCGGGTGACTACCTCGGGATCACCCTCGAGACACTGCAGGAAATGGTCCCGGTTGAACAGCAGGACGCCGGTGATGCCACGCAACGTGTTGTTGCGGCGGGCCTGGTCGCGGATGTCGAAGATCCCGTTGGGCGGCAGGCTGTTCTTCCGGCTCCGGTAGATCAGCTGGGTGGTGCTCATTTCCCCAGGCTAGGCCGGTTTTCCACCGGCCGGGCCGGGTTCCGGGCCATCGACGGCGCGGGCCGGGTCAGGTTCGGGGCTACCGGCGGCGCGTGCCGGGTCGGGTTCGGGGCCATCGACGGCGCGGGCCGGGTCGGGTTCGGGGCTACCGGCGGCGCGGGCCGGGCCGGTCAGGGACGGATGGGCGGCACAGCAATCCGGGGGAGCTGCCGCGGTGGTCGTTGATGAACCGCTCGCCCCGGACCGCGCCTCACATTCCGTACGAGGGAAGGGTTTTGCCGAAGGAGACGGGCACACCCGGTGAATAGAGGACGCTCACCGGCGGGGTCGTGGGCTGGGGGAGGCCGGCCGCCGCGATCAGCGTGTCCGAAAGGGACAGCAGCTCGGCCCGCCGCAGGGGCCACGGGGGATGCTCGTTGGCCAGGTGGACCGTGCGGCCCCAGGCCGTGGTGTGCAGGCCCCACCGGGCAGTGACGAACTGTTCCAGCGGGGACGGATCCGTGATGGGGGCGCCGACACGGACGGTCATCTCGTTGGTGGCCGGGCGCGGGCCGGGCCAGCGGCGGCGCGACGTGTAGGACAGGACGTCGCCCGAGCGGGTCAGACGCATCCGGGCCCACATGTAGGGCAGGCGCAGCGACGCCCGGGCGGTCAGCACCGGGATCAGCCGCTCGGCCTCGAGGGAGAGGAAGACCACGCCGCGCCGGCCCTCGGCGTCGACGCTGTAGAGGCGGACGTTCGTCTCGCAGAAGTCGCCCAGGTAGGGCACGCCGGGTCCGCGCAGGAAACCGACGTTCTGCATGCGGAAGCCGATCAGGCCCACATAGGTCACGCCGTCGAGCGTGTCGGGGACCGTGCCGGTCGGCAGCAGCGGCGCGACCAGGGCGGGGTCGACCGGCCAGTGCAGGAAGGCCAGGTCGGTCCAGCGCTGCACCAGCAGGGACCGCCGCACCGGGCGGGGTGTGCGGAGAGTGACGTCTTCGATGTCCAGCGGTCGACCTCACTCCTCAGTCGCGTGACGGGTGATGCGCGGGGCGGCGCACGCGGCCGAACCTACGCCCGCCCGTCCACCCGCGGACAGTGATGGAGGTAACGCCCATGCGGAACCGGTCTCACGGGGGAGAATGGGGGCCGACGCTCATCACGAACACGGAGGCTCATCCTGAACGCGCGACAACCCGCCGCGGTGCTCTTCGACATGGACGGCACGCTGGTCGACAGCGAGAAGGTGTGGGAGATCGCCCTGCACGAGCTGGCCGCACGGGCGGGTGGCAGCCTGTCACCGGCCGCCCGCCACGCCATGATCGGCAGCAGCATGGGCCGCAGCATGCAGATCCTGCGTGACGACCTCGGCCAGCCCGACCGGCCCGAGGAACCTGACGTCGAGTGGCTGACCGACCGGGTGTTCGAGCTGTTCGGCGAGGGTCTGGTGTGGCGGCCGGGGGCGATGGAGCTGCTGCAAGCGGTCCGCATCGCCGGCCTGCCGACCGCGCTGGTCACCTCGACCGGCCGCAAGCTGGTCGAGGTCGCGCTCGAGACGCTGGGCCGCGAGAACTTCGACGTGATCGTCTGCGGTGACGAGGTGTCGATGCCCAAGCCCGACCCCGAGCCCTACCGCACGGCGGCGACGCTGCTCGGTGTCGCGGTCGAGGACTGCGTCGCCATCGAAGACTCGCCGACCGGGGTGTCGAGCGCGCTCGCCTCGGGCGCCACCGTCCTGGCGGTGCCGGCCGAACTGGAACTGCCCGCGACAGACGGGATCCACCTGCGCACCTCGCTGGTCGGCGTCGACCCCGCCTATCTGGCCGGCCTGCTCGTCGATCGCGGATTGCTCCAACCCGACAACAGCTGACGGCGCCGGCCCGGCCCGTTGACGGCGGCGCCGGCCCGGCCTGTAGATGGCGGCGCCAGCCCGGCCCGTTCGCGGGTTGCCGCGCGGCTTGAGCCGATGGCAGCGGCCTGACGCGTTCGCGCGGCTGGAGATGACGGCAGCGGCCTGAGCCGGTCCGCGCGGCCTGAGCTGACGGCAGCGGCCTGACCCGCGACGGTTTCGCGGGTCAGGCCGTGTGTGCGGGCCGTCAGTCGTGGGCGATGGCGGCCAGCACGTTCAGGCGCGCGGCCTTGATCGAGGGCAGCACCGCCGCCAGCACGCCGACGATGGCGGCCAGGCCGAGGTAGAGGCCCATCTGACCCCACGGCAGCACCAGGTCGGTGATGCCCTCGCCCTCCAGGGCCTGCACCACCGCGGCGCCCAGGCCGGAGCCGACCACGACACCCAGCAGGGCGCCGAAGACCGAGATCACCACGGCCTCGACGGTGACCATCCGCATCGTCTGGGCGCGGCCCAGGCCGACGGCGCGCAGCAGGCCCAGTTCACGGGTCCGCTCCAGCACCGACAGGGCCAGGGTGTTGATGACGCCCAGCACGGCGATGAGGATGGCCAGGCCGAGCAGCACCTGCACCATCGTGATGACGGTGTCGAAGTTGCCGACCTGCTGGTTGATGAAGCTGCTGCGGTCGGTCGCGTTGACCTCGGGGCTGTCCGCCACCAGGGCCTTGACCTGCGGCAGCACCTGGTCGATGGTGGCGCCGTCGGCGAGCCGGACGAAACCGAAGATCGGCTGGGTCAGCCCGAACTCCTTCGTCGCGGCCAGCGGCAACATGATGCTGCCGGGGACCTTGTCCTCGTCGTAGGTGGCCACGATCGTGTAGCTGTGCTCGTCGCCGCGCGGCATCTGCACCTTCACCACGCGGCCGGTCGCCCAGCCGTGCTCGGTGGCCTGGTCGGTGCTGACGGCGATCTGGTCGGGCTTCAGGGTCGGCAGCGCCGGCGATCCGTACGCGTCGGCCAGTTTCGCCAGGTCGTCGGTGGCCGTCACGTAGGAGCGTTCACCGTCGATCAGCACCTGCTCGTTCCAGATGCCGGCCACGGCCCGTACGCCGGGAATCGCGGCCGCCTTGCCGAGAACCGCCTCGTCGAAGACCGGTGGGCGGGGGCCGTTCTGGTCGCCACCGATGACGATCTCGGCCTTGACCGTGTTCTCGGCCTGCGCGGCCAGGCTCTGCTTGGCCGAGTCGATCACCACCGTGACCCCGGTGACCAGGGCGATGCCGACCATCAGGGCAGCCGCCGTGATCGCCGTGCGGCGCGGGTTACGCCCCGAGTTGAGGCGGCCCAGGCGACCCGGCACCGACCACGAGAACAGGCGGCCCAGCCCGGCCACCACCGGCTTGGAGATCAGCGGCGTGAGCAGCGCGACCCCGATGAACGTGACCAGCACGCCGCCCAGGATCAGCCACAGCGAGTTGGTGCCGTAGAGGCCGACACCGAGCATGGCCGCGCCCGCCGCCCCGATCACGGCACCGGTCACGGTCACGCGGGTGAGCGGGCGGTCGGGAGTGGACACGTCCTGCATGGCGGCGATCGGGGAGATCCGGGACGCCCGTACGGCCGGGAGCACCGCGGCCACCACGGTCACGACGATGCCGACGATCAGTGAACTGAGGATCGCGGCCAGCGGGACACCGACCGGGGCCGGGTCGAGACCGCCGCTCATCGAGCCGAACAGGGTCACCAGCAGCGCGCCGACCCCGACGCCGGCGGCCAGGCCGAGCACGGCCGCGATGAAGCCGATGACCAGCGCCTCGACCAGCACCGAACCGATCATCTGACGGCGGCTGCCACCGAGCGCGCGCATCAGCGCCAGCTCCCGGGTCCGCTGCGCGACGATGATCGAGAACGTGTTGAGGATCAGGAACGTCCCCACGAACAGGGCCACACCCGCGAAGCCGAGCAGGATGTTGTTGAAGAACCCGAGGGCGTCCTTGAACTGGGCCGAGCTGTCGGCGGCGAGCTGCTTGCCGGTCTTGACGTCGTAACCCGTCCCGAGCTGGGCCGCGATCTGGTCCCGTACGTGGGAAGGGTCTTGATCCTGGTCGACGCCGACGGTGATCTGGGTGAACATGCCGGGCTGGCCGAGCATCGAGCGCTGGGCCTGGGGCGTGGTGAACGCGACCTCCTGCACGCCGCCGATGCTGTCCCGCTCGTTGGTGTAGCCCCAGACGCCGACCAGCGTGAACGTCTGCCTGGGGAGCTGGGTGAGCACACCCACCCGGTCGCCGACCTGGATGCCGGCCGCCTTGGCGACCGCCTCGTTGACGGCGATCTCGTTGTCCTTGGCCGGGCCGCGGCCCTGGCGCATCTCCATCAGGTCGTCGGTGCCGACCCAGTTCATGCCGATGCGCGGCGGGCCGTAGCTGGTGACGACCTTGCCGTCCGAGCCGATCACCCGGGCGCCGTCGTCGGAGATCACACCGGTCGCCTTCTCGACGCCCGGGACCTTGGCGACCCGGTCGACCAGCGAGGCCGGCAGCGGAGTGAGGATCTGCTCGCCCTCCATCTCGGACACGGCGACCTTCGGCTTGGCCATGACGGCCACGTCGACCTGCGAATAACCCTCGGCGAACAGGTTGTCGAACGTGCGGCCCAGCGTGTCGGTCGTGACGAACGCGCCCGAGACGAACATGACGCCGAGCACGACCGCCAAGCCCGAGAGCACCAGGCGCAGCTTGCGGCTGAGCAGGCTCTTCAGCGTCGCGCGCAGCATCAGACCAGCACCTCCCCGGCCTTCATCGTCTCGAGCACCGACTCGGGGGTCGGGTTCTCGAGCTCGGAGACGATCGCTCCGTCGGCCAGGAACACGACCCGGTCGGTGTAGCTGGCCGCGACCGGGTCGTGGGTGACCATGACGATCGTCTGCCCGTGCTCCATCACGCTGCTGCGCAGGAACGACAGGATCTCGGCGCCGGCCTTGGAGTCGAGGTTGCCGGTCGGCTCGTCGGCGAAGATGACGTCGGGGCGGCTCATCAGCGCCCGCGCGCACGCCACCCGCTGCTGCTGGCCGCCGGAGAGCTGGCTGGGCCGGTGGTTGAGCCGGTCACCGAGGCCGACCGTGCCGACCACCGTGTCCCACCACTGCGGGTCGGGCTTGCGCCCGGCGATGTCGAGCGGCAGCCGGATGTTCTCGGCCGCGGTCAGCGTGGGCAGCAGGTTGAACTGCTGGAAGATGAAGCCGACCCGGTCGCGGCGCAGCCGGGTCAGTGCCTTGTCGCTCAGACCGGTGACCTGGGTGCCGCCGATGTGCACGGTGCCGCGGGTGACCGTGTCGAGACCGGCCAGGCAGTGCATGAGCGTCGACTTGCCGCTTCCGGACGGCCCCATGATGGCCGTGAACTTGCCGCGCGCGAAGCTCGCGCTCACCCCGCGAAGGGCGACCACGCGCGCCTCCTCGGAGCCGTACACCTTCCAGACGTCGTCGGCGCGCGCCGCGACCGGCTCCTGCGCCCTCGTCCCGATCATCAATAGCCCCCTGATCCGTGCGGGCCGCCCCCGTCGGCCGGCCCGTGCGCGTTGTTCGTGGGGTCAGTGTTTCGTCGTGACAGCATCGAGACGTCAGCCTGCGGGCGTAGCCGCACGCGGAGATTCCGGTCCGGGGAACACCCAGGGGACTCTCAGGGTCCACCCTGAGATGTCAGGGTGACGGCGAAATGACGCTTGACTGACGTCATCGATGACGTCATAGTGGTGGCATGGATTTGACGCCGTACCTCGAAACGCTCCGGGCCGACCTCGCGGCCGCGGCGGCGCCGGCCGGGCCCGACACCATTCGGGCGGCCGAACTGCTCGGGCACTCGCTCGAATCGTCGGCCCGGCTCGCGCTGCTCGAGGCCCTCTCCGACGCGACCGCCGAGATCACCACCCGGTTGTCCGACGCGAGCGTCGAGGTGCGGCTGCGGGGGCGGGAAGCCGACCTGGTGGTGACGCAGCACGCTCCCGAGCCGCCGGTGCCCCCGGCGCCGCCCGTGGCGCCCACCCCGCCGCCGCCCGACGGTGGCGACCTGACCCGCCTCACCCTTCGGATGCCGGAGTCGCTCAAGACCCACGTCGAGCAGACCGCGGCCGCCGAAGGCATCTCGGTCAACGCGTGGCTGGTCCGCGCGGTGACCCTGGCCATCAACGTGCCGCCCGCGCCGCCGTCGTCGTTTCCCAGCGGTCGCAGCCCGAAGCGGGTCACCGGCTTCTTCCAGGCCTGACCCGTTCCGCTCCGCCTCTTGACCTTCCCCTTCGGTGAGGGCCGAGCGTTTCCGCATGCCCTTCTCCCGCCCACTTCGTCGAACAGGAGACCCCTCATGTACGAGTTCGACCACCCCACACCCGTCACGATCACCCTTCGTACGCACTCCGGCGTCGTCGACCTGCACGCCGAGGAACGCGACTCCGTGCAGGTCACGGTCGAGCCCATGGACGACCGGGACGGCTCGCGCGAGGCCGCCGACAAGACCCGGGTCGTGCTCGAAGGCGACACCCTGGTCATCGAGGTCCCGCACGAGGGGCGGCTGTGGCGCCGTACGCCGAAACTGGCGATCACGGCCCGCGTGCCGGTCGGCAGCACCCTGCACGGCAAGAGCGCCGCCGCCGACATCCACGCCGCCGGCGTCTGGTCGAACGTCAAACTCGACCTGGCCTCGTCCGACGTCGAGCTCGGCGAGGCCACCGGCAACGTGTCGATGGACTCGTCCAGCGGCGATCTGAGCGTCGGCCGGGTCGGCGGTTCGGCCAAACTCGAAACCGCGTCCGGCGACGTACGGGTCGGTGACGTCATGGGTGACGCCAAAGTGAAGTCAGCGAGCGGCGACGTGATGGTCGGAGCCGTCGGGGGCTCGGTGCGTGCCTCCACGGCGTCAGGTGACGTCATCGTGGGCCGCTTGAGCACGGGTCGCAGCGAGGTCCGTACGGCGTCGGGTGACGTCCAGGTCGGCATCGCCCCCGGCACCGGCGTCTGGCTCGACCTCAACACCGCCTCCGGTCGTACGAGCAGTGAGCTCGCCCCGAAGGAGGGCGACCCGACCGGCGGTTCCCTCGAGCTGCGGGTCTCCACGGCCAGCGGCGACATCCACATCCACCGCGCCACCGAGCGAGAGGTCATCTGATGCTTCCCGACAACCGTTTCGGCATCGAGAACAACGCCCGTCGTCGTCTGAGCGGGAGCCGTCGCAAGCGGGCCGGCCGTTTCGCCCCGCCGGAGTGGCCGGTGAGCCGGGGCCCGACCCCGAACCCGCGCCGCGAGGACTGACCCGTTCCGCCCGGCACCGCGACCGCTTCGTGCGGCCGGTGCCGGGCTTTTCGCGGCCGGCTGCGCGTTGGACCCGCTTTGTGCGGCCGGTGCGAGGCGGCTGCGCGTCGTTTTATTTCGTACGGCCGGAGCCAGTGGCCGCGCGTCATGTTTGCGTGCGGTCGGCCCCGGCCGGCTGCGCGTCGGGTCTACTTCGTGCGGCGGCTGCGCATCGGCTTCTTTCGTGCGGCCGGTGCCGGGCGGCTTCGCGTCGGGTCCGCTTCGTACGGCCCGTCGATGTGCCTGCCTCGCGCCGTGGGTCAGGCGCCCGGTTTGACCAGGCCCGTTTCGTAGGCGAGCACGACGGCCTGGGTGCGGTCGCGCAGGCGGAGTTTGGTCAGCACGTGGCCGACGTGGGTCTTGATCGTCGTCTCGCTGACCTGGAGCGCGGCGGCGATCTCGGCGTTGGAGTGGCCGCGCGCCACGTGCACGAGGACCTCACGTTCGCGTTCGGTCAGGGTGTCGAGCTTGCCGGAGCTGGTCGTCTCGGGGGCCGGCAATGCCTCGGCCACTCTGACCAGAATGCGGGCCAGCACCGGGGGAGCGATGACGGCCCCGCCCGCCGCAACGGCTCGAACGGCGGCGACGAGCTCTTCGGCCGGCGCGTTCTTGAGCAGGAACCCGGCCGCGCCGGCAGCGATGGCGGCCAGCGCATCCTCGTCGGTGCCGCGGTCGCTGAGGATCAGGACGCGTACGGCAAGACCGCCGGCCGACACGGCGCGCGCGACACCCAGCCCGTCCACGCGGGGCAGCGCGACGTCGGTGATCAGCACATCGGGCAGCAGCCGCCGGGCCAGGTCGACCGTTTCGCCGCCGTCCCCGGTCTCGCCCGCCACGACGATCTCGGCCGCCCCGCCGCCGTCGGCGGACGTGAGGATCGAGCGAAGACCCGAACGCTGCATGGGGGCGGCATCCGCCAGCAGCACCCGGAGCGGGCGTGTGTGCATGGCCGACACCCTAGAGGTCACCACCCGCCACGGCGCAGCTCGGCTCAGCCCTCTGCCAGCTCGCCCTTCCCCACGCGCGCTCGCCCTCGCCGCACGCGACCGCCGCTCGTGCCCTCCCTCGCTGCTCGTGCCCTCCCTCGCTGCTCGCGCTTGCGTTCGCCGCTGATGCTCGCCCCCGTCGCTCGTGCCCGCGCTCACCGTTCGTGCCGGCGCTCGTCGCTCGTGTCCGCGTCCGCCGCTCGTCGCTCGTGTCCGCGTCCGCCGCTCGTCGCTCGTGTCCGCGTCCGCCGCTCGTCGCTCGTGTCCGCGTTCGCCGTTCGTGCCTGCGCTCGTCGCTCGTGTCCGCGTTCGCCGTTCGTGCCTGCGCTCGTCGCTCGTGTCCGCGTTCGCCGTTCGTGGTTGCGCTCGCCGCGGGTCACTGTCCGGCGGCGCGGGCGGCCAGCGTTGACGGGTCGAGCACCTGCGACAGCGTGCCGAGTGCGGCCGGCACGATCCGGTAGTAGACCCAGCTGCCGCGCCGCTCGCTGCTGACCAGGCCGGCGTCGCGCAGCACCTTCAGGTGGTGCGAGATGGTCGGACCGGACTGGGTGAACGTGTCGGTCAGCTCGCACACGCACACCTCGTCACCGGCGCGGGCGGCGATCAACGACAGCAGTCGCAGCCGGACCGGATCGCTGAGCGCTTTGAAGCCCTGCGACAGGGCCGCGGCGCCGGACTCGGTGAGCGGCTCGGTGACCATCGGCGCGCAGCAACCGGGCTCGGCCGGGCCGGGTAGTGGTTTCGACACCCGTCGAGTTTGACATCCGTCGAAACCAGGGGCAAGCTGAGGCGGATTCGACAGCCATCGAAACCGTGAGGAGACTCCGATGACCGAGCCGATGATCACCGCCGACGCCCAGCCTCAGTCCTGCTGTTCCCCGAGCGACGCCGCCGAGCCTGGCACCGGATGCTGCGGCACCGCGACGACCGCCGAGGGGGAGGGCGTGGCGATCCGTGAGCAGGTCCGCGCCCGCTACGCCGACGCCGCCACCCGCGCCGCCGAGGGTGCCCGGTGCGGCAGCGACGAGCTCTACGGCGACGACGAGCGGGGTGAACTGCCCGAGGCGGCGCTACGGGCCAGCCTCGGCTGCGGAAACCCGCTGCGGGTGGCCGACCTCAACCCCGGCGAGACCGTCCTCGACCTGGGCTCGGGCGGCGGCATCGACGTCCTGCTGTCGGCGCGCCGGGTCGGGCCCACCGGCCGCGCGCACGGCCTGGACATGACCGACGAGATGCTGGAGCTGGCCCGCCGCAACGCCGCCGACGCCGGCGCCACCAACGTCGAGTTCCACCAGGGCCACATCGAGGACATCCCATTGCCGGACGCCTCGGTCGACGTGGTCATCTCCAACTGCGTGATCAACCTGTCCGCCGACAAGCCGTCGGTGTTCGCCGAGATGCACCGCGTTCTGCGGCCCGGCGGCCGGATCGGGATCTCCGACGTAGTCGCCGAGGACCACCTGACCCCCGAGCAGCGCGGCGTCGTGGGTGACTGGTCCTCCTGCATCGCCGGCGCCTTGTCGCGGACGGAGTACATCGACGGCCTCACGGCGGCGGGCTTCACCGAGGTCAGCGTCGAGTTCACCGACGCCTACGCCGAGAGCATGCACGCCGCGATCGTCCGTGCCCGCCGCCCCTGACCGGGCCACGCGGGCAGTTGCCGCCGGCGGGCCCGGCCCGGGTCCGGCGTGCCGGGAGTCGCCAGGTGTGGCGGCCCGAGAAGACCTGAGCCAGTCCGCAACGACGCGAACCGGCCCGCAACAACGCGAACGCTGGCGCGGGCGTTGCTGGACGAGCCGGATGCGGCCCGCAGCGGCGTGAGCCAGTCCGCGGCGACGTGAGCCGGCCCGCAACAACGCGAACCGGCCCGCAACGACGTGAGCCAGTCCGCCGCAGCGGCGTGAGCCAGTCCGCGGCGACGTGAGCCGGTCCGCAGCGGCGTGAGCCAGTCCGCAACTACGCGAACCGCCCGCAACGACGCGAACCGGCCCGCGGCGACGTGAGCCGGCCCGCAACGACGCGAACCGGCCCGCAACGACGTGAGCCGGCCGGCACAACCTGGGCGGGCCCGCCACGACACGAGCCGGCGGAACCCCGTGCCGGGCGGGTGGCTAGGCCAAGCGGTCGTCGTCGGCGGGGCCGACCTGGAGAGGCACGTCGGCGGCGGTGGGATAGGGCGGCGGGGTGCCACCCTTGGCCGGGCACAGGGCCTGATGGCTGCACCACCCGCAGAGGCGGCTCGGCTTGGGCATGAAGTTCTGGTCGCGCTTGGCCCGCTCGATGGCCTCGGACAGGGCGACCAGCGTGCGCTCGAAGCGTTCCAGCTCTTCGGCGTCGGGGCTGTAGTCGCAGACCTCGGCGTCTTTCAGGTAGAGCAGGCGCAGCACCCGGGGGACCACCCCGCGGGTGCGCCACAGCACCAGGGCGTAGAACTTCAGCTGGAACAGCGCCCGGCCCTCGAACGCCTCGCGCGGGGCGCCGCCGGTCTTGTAGTCGACCACGCGCATGTCGCCGCTCGGGGCGACGTCGAGACGGTCGATGTAGCCCCGGATCAGCAACTCGTCGTCGACCAGGGTGGAGATCAGGGTCTCGCGCTCGGCGGGCTCGAGGCGGCGCGGGTCTTCGACCGCGAAATAGCCGGGCAGCAGCGCCTGGGCGCTCGCCAGGAAGGCGGCCAGCCGCGTCTGCTCGTCGGCGGAGGAGTGGGCCAGGCCGCCCGTCGCGTCAGCCTCGGCCGCCGCCACGGCGGGATCAACGGACGCGGCGGGAGCGGCGGACACGATGGGATCAACAGGCGCAGCGGGGTCAACAGACGCGGCAGACGCAGCGGGGTCAACAGACGCGGCAGACGCAGCGGGGTCAACTGACGTGGCGGGAGCGGCGGACGCGGCAAACGCGATGGGGTCAACAGACCCAGCGGGGTCAACGGACGCGGCGGGGTCGACGGCCGCGGCGGGAGCGGCGGGTTGCAGAACGATCGGCGAGAGATCTAGAAGGCTCGACTGCGCCGCTGCGGAAGGGGCGGTGGCGGCCGCGAAGATCTCGGCCAGGGCCGGCTCCTCGGCCAGCAACCGCTGCCACGAAGGGGCGACCAGAGCGGCCGCAGCCTCGGGCGTCCGCTCGGCGGCGGGCAGGTCGAACAACGACTCCAGCACGGCGTGCACCAGAGTCCCCCGCACCTGGTCGGCCGTCGGCTGCTCGGGAAGACGGTCGATGGTGCGGAAGCGGAACAGCAACGGGCACGTTTTGAAGTCGGCCGCCCGCGACGGTGACAGGGAGGGCCCGGAGTGGGGCGCCTGGACTTCAGCGGGGGAGGCCGTCATGGGAAGAAGGCTAGGGCAGAGGTATGACAAAACCGCTCTCAGGTCGCTTCCGTAGCATCGACGCCGTGGATGACGGCACGACGAGCAGCAACGGGGCACGGCAGCGGCCGCGGACGAGGCGTGCCGCGCGGCCGGTCGGGCGTGTGCTGGGCATTCCGATCTTCGTCAACGGGTCCATGGTGGTGCTGGCCGCGCTGGTCACGGTCGTCTACGGCAACTACGTGCGTGGTCAGCTCGACCTGCCGGGCCTCCTCGCGTACGTCGTGGGCTTCGGTTTTGTGGTCTGCCTGCTCGGCTCGGTGCTGCTGCACGAGCTGGGCCACGCCCTGACCGCGCGCCGTTTCAAGATCGGTGTACACGGCATCACCCTGGAACTGCTCGGCGGCTGGACCGAGATGGACCGTGACGCGCCCACCCCACGGGTCGACGCGCTCGTCAGCCTGGCCGGTCCGCTGGTCAGCCTGGTGCTGGGCGGTCTGGCCACGGCCGCCTTCATCGCGCTCCCCGACCGCACGATGGCCGGTCAGATCGCGTTCCAGCTGGCCGCCAGCAACATCCTCGTGGCGATCTTCAACGTGTTGCCGGGGCTGCCGCTCGACGGCGGCCGGGCCCTGCGCGCGGGGCTGTGGGCGATCTTCAAGGACCGCAACCGCGCCACCGAACTGGCCGGCTGGGCGGGCCGGCTGATCGCGTTCGGCACCGGCATGACCGCGTTCTGGTTCTACCGCCTGGGCACCCTCACCCTGCTCGGCCTGCTGTTCATCCTGCTCGTCGTGTTCACGCTGTGGCAGGGCGCGGGACAGTCGATCCGGCTGGCCCGGATGACCCGCCGCTTCCCGCTGGTCGACCTCAACCAGCTGGCCCGCCCGCTGCTCACCGTGCCGGCCGGCACCCCGCTGGGGGAGGCCCAGCGCCGCCGCTCGGAAGACCCGCGCCCGGGCGTGGTGCTCGCCGTGTCGGACTCGGCCGGTAATCTCACCGCACTGGTCGACCCGGTCGCCGCCGAGCGCGTTCCGGTCGACCGGCGTCCGTGGGTGGCCGTCGACAGCGTGTCGCGCTCGCGTGACGCGGTGCCCGCCCTGCCCCTCGGGCTCAGCGGCGAGCAGGTGGTGCGCGCGCTGCAGGCCCACCCGGCCGCACAGTACGTGGTCACCTCGGGCGAGGATGTGGTGGGAGTGCTGCGCGTCGGTGACGTCGCGCGGGTGCTCGAACCGCGCCGGCCCGGCGCCCGACCAGAAGCGAAGCAGAAAGAGAAGTAGTGACCATTTCGCCTGCCCCCGTCGTCGACGAATCGCAGCCCGCGCACCGCGGGCCGTTCCGGGCGGGTGATCGCGTCCAGCTCACCGACCCCAAGGGGCGGATGCACACGATCGTGCTCGAACCGGGCAAGTCGTTCCACACCCACCGCGGCGCGATCGAGCACGACGCCCTGATCGGCCTGCCCGACGGCAGCGTCGTCACCTCCACCGGCAGCACCGCCTATCTGGCGCTGCGGCCGCTGCTCAGCGACTTCGTGCTTTCGATGCCGCGCGGCGCCCAGGTGATCTATCCGAAGGACGCCGCGCAGATCGTCGCCATGGGTGACATCTTCCCGGGCGCCAAGGTCCTCGAAGCCGGGGTCGGCTCGGGCGCGCTCACCTGCTCGCTGCTGCGGGCGGTGGGCACGAGCGGAGAGCTTCACTCGTACGAGTTGCGGGACGACTTCGCCGCGATCGCGCGCAAAAATGTCGAGTCGTTCTTCGGCGGCCCGCACCCGGCCTGGCACCTGCACCCGGGTGACGTGGCGAGCAACCCCGAGACCGGTTTCGACCGGATCGTCCTCGACATGCTGACCCCGTGGGAGGCCCTCGACATGGTCGAGAAGGCGCTCGTGCCGGGCGGGGTGTTCATCGGCTACGTGGCGACCACCCCGCAGCTCTCCGAGCTCGTCGAGGCCCTGCGGGAGCGCGGTGGCTGGACCGAGCCCCGGGCCTGGGAGTCGCTGGTGCGCGACTGGCACGCCGAGGGCCTGGCCGTACGCCCCGACCACCGCATGATCGCGCATACGGCGTTCCTGGTGTCGGCCCGCAAGCTCGCGCCCGGCGTCACCGCGCCGCCGCGCCGGCGCAAGCCCAGCAAGGGCGCCGAGGCGTACGCGCTCAAACGGGCCGCACAGGCCGCCTTGGCCGCCGAGGAGACCCCGGAAGAGGACACCGGCGACCGCTCACCGATCGAATGATGCCTCCTGGCGAGGGGATGTGACGCGGCGCGCGGCGGTCGGGTAGCTTCCATTTCGGCAGTGGCACGGCTCGGGGAGGGATCGGGTGGGCGCGATGAGTTCTCCGCCGTTCGGCGGCAGCAGCGAGATGCCGGCGGTGTTCCCGGACTGGTCGCCCTATCAGGATCTCGACTCGGCCGCCCGCGCCTACCTGCGCGACCCCGAGGTGGCGCTCGACGCGCTGTTCGGCGTGCTGCGCGGCGCCTCGGTGCTCAGCTTCACCCTGGAGCGCTTCGTCAACGAGGTCAACGGCGTCTGGCAGGAGGTCGTCATCTGTGACGGCAGCCGCCTGGTGCTGTGGCACGGTGAGGATGTGGCGCCCGGCGACGGCCCGGTCGGTTCGATGACCTCGTCGCTGCGGGTGGTGCCGCTCTCCACGGTCACCGAGGTGGGGTGCCGGCGCCGGCTGACCCGCACGTCCAACGGTCAGGCCCGGGTCGACAGCATCGACGTCTACCTGCTTCTGAGCTCGGTCGACGACGCCGTGCCGCCGCCCGGCATGGATGAAGGTGAATCACGCGCCACCATCCGGCACGACGCGCTGCGCTTCGGCAAGACCCTCGACGACGGCGGACCCGGACAAATCGCCCGCCTGGAGGAGTTCTCGCGTGTCGTGGCCTCCCTCGTGGGCCGTCCGACACTCTAGAGGTCGTCACGCGTTGTAAACATTGGTTACGTGCTTGTGACTTTTTCCGGGGTTTTTGGACGCGCGTCAGACGTTTTTCCGGGGCGCGTCCGGGGCCGCGGAGAGGCGATTTCCCGTACGGCGCAAGGGTTGTCAGGCCGCCTCGGGCCCGGCCACCTCGACGCCGTCGGAGCCGCGCACGACGTGGATGCAGTCGCCCGGGCACTCCTTGGCCGAGTCGATCACCTCGAGGACCAACCGGCCCGGCACCGCCGTGCGCGCTCCGGGGGATTGCAGCAGCTCACCGCCCGGATCCTTGACGTAGGCGAGCCCGTCGATGTCGAACTCGAACACCTCGGGCGCGTATTGCACACAGAGGCCGTCGCCGGTGCAAAGGTCTTGATCGACCCAGACCTGCAGATCGTCTTCGGGGGCCTGCGCGGACAACTCGAACCTCCTGCGGAAAGAACCCGGCCGACGGTACCGGACGCGGCCGACAAAGACCTTGCGGGCACCGGCCGAATGGATCAAGACTCGGTGACGAGGGTGTTGCATGGGTCGAAATCCGGCCCGCAGCGGCTAGTGTTATCCCAAGACGTTCGAGCCCCCGGGGAGGTGGGACGTGGCACGTAGCGACGAGGCGGATTCACGCGCCGCACGTTGGGAGAAAGAGGCCAACGATCTCTCCAGCCAGGTTGCGTTCCTGCAAGAGGAACTCGCCCTTGTTCGGCGGAAGTTGACCGAAAGCCCACGACACGTCCGGCAGCTCGAGGAACGGCTCGCGGCAACGCAGGCGCAGCTGGCCCGACTGACCGAGAACAACGACCGGCTCGTGGCGACCCTGAAGGAAGCCCGGGCCCAGATCGTCACTCTCAAGGAAGAGATTGACCGGCTCGCCCAGCCGCCCAGCGGCTACGGCGTTTTCCTGCAGGCCCACGAGGACGGCACGGTGGATGTGTTCACCGGCGGCCGCAAGCTCCGCGTGGCGGTCTCTCCGTCCCTCGAGGTGGAGGAGCTGCAACGCGGGCAGGAGGTGCTGCTCAACGACGCCCTGAACGTGGTCGACGCGTTCGGGTTCGAGCGCACCGGTGAGGTGGTCACGCTCAAGGAGGTCCTCGCGGGCCCCGACGGCAAGCGTGGCGACCGCGCCCTGGTGGTGTCGCACGCCGACGAGGAGCGCATCGTCTCCCTCGCGGACTCGCTCGACATCGAGAAGCTGCGTGCCGGCGACTCGCTGATGATCGAGCCCCGATCGGCGTACGCCTACGAGCGGATCCCCAAGAGCGAGGTCGAAGAGCTCGTCCTCGAGGAGGTCCCCGACGTCGACTACACCGACATCGGCGGTCTGCACTCGCAGATCGAGCAGATCCGCGACGCCGTGGAGCTGCCGTTCCTGCACGCCGACCTGTTCCGGGAGCACCAGCTGCGCCCGCCGAAGGGCATCCTGCTCTACGGCCCGCCCGGCTGTGGCAAGACCCTGATCGCCAAGGCGGTCGCCAACTCGCTGGCGAAGAAGATCGCCGAGCGCCGTGGCGAGGAGAAGCACACCAGCTACTTCCTCAACATCAAGGGCCCGGAGCTGCTCAACAAGTACGTGGGTGAGACCGAGCGGCACATCCGCCTGGTCTTCCAGCGGGCTCGCGAGAAGGCCGGCGAGGGCACCCCGGTGATCGTGTTCTTCGACGAGATGGACTCGATCTTCCGGACCCGTGGCTCGGGTGTCTCCAGCGACGTCGAGAACACGATCGTTCCCCAGCTCCTCAGCGAGATCGACGGCGTCGAGGGCCTGGAAAACGTGATCGTGATCGGCGCCTCGAACCGTGAGGACATGATCGACCCGGCCATCCTGCGCCCCGGCCGGCTCGACGTGAAGATCAAGATCGAGCGTCCCGACGCCGAGGCCGCCAAGGACATCTTCGGCAAATACATCCTCCAGGGCCTGCCGCTCAGCGCGGACGACCTGGCCGAGCACGGCAACGACGCCGCCGTCACGGTGGCCGCCATGATCGACGCCGTGGTCATGCGGATGTACACGGAGAGCGAGGAGAACCGCTTCCTCGAGGTCACCTACGCCAACGGTGACAAGGAAGTCCTCTACTTCAAGGACTTCAACTCCGGCGCCATGATCCAGAACATCGTGGACCGCGGCAAGAAGATGGCCATCAAGGAGTTCCTCACCTCCGGCAAGAAGGGGCTGCGCCTGCAGCACCTGCTCGACAGCTGCGTCGACGAGTTCCGCGAGAACGAAGACCTGCCCAACACGACCAACCCCGACGACTGGGCCCGCATCTCCGGCAAGAAGGGCGAGCGGATCGTCTACATCCGCACGCTCGTCTCCGGCGGCAAGGGCGCCGAGGCTGGCCGCTCGATCGAGACGGCCAGCAACACCGGTCAGTACCTGTAAGTTCTGCGAAAGCGCGGGCCGGGTTTCCCCGGCCCGCGCTTTTCGTTGCACCACTCATGAAGCGCCTCGATTGGCTGGACGCCCTGCGCGGGCTGGCCGCGCTGACGGTCGTGCTCTTTCACCTCAGCCCGCAGGTCATCGGTAACGAAGCGCACCTCGCGGTCATGCGCCACATCGACCTGGGCAAGACCGCCGTGCTGCTGTTCTTCCTGGTCAGCGGGTACGTCATCCCGATGTCGCTGGAACGCCACGGCGACCTGCGCCGGTTCTGGGTGGGAAGGCTGTTCCGCGTCTACCCGGCCTACCTGGTGACGATCGCGCTGTTCGCGCTGCTCGCGGCGGCCGGCCTGCTGCACTGGCCGGCCTCGCTGCGCGCCGAGACCGGGGCCGGGCTGCTCGCCCACGTCACGATGATGCCCGACCTGGTCGGCGTCCGCGGTGTGGTGCGGGTCTTCTGGACGCTCACCTACGAGATGGTGTTCTACCTGGTCGCGGCGGGACTGTTCGCGTGGCGGTGGCACCGGCACAGCGCCTGGTTCGCGGTCGCGCTCGCCCTGACGGCGTGGCTGTCGCTGCCCGACGCGCTGCTCGGGAACACCCCGGGCGGCCGTCGCGTCCTGGCCGCCGTACTGGCGCTGGGAATGCTCTTGATCTTGACCCTGGTCCTCCTGGGCCGGGACAAGCCCGCCGGCGCCCTCGGCATCGGCTTCGTGCTCGTGCCCGCCCTCAACGGCCACCCGACCGCCGCCGGCACCGTCAAATCATCCTCCCAGGCCCTGCTGCTGCTCGCCGTCATGTTCGCCGGCACCGTCATCTACCGGTGGCAACACGGGCAGAGCGGCCGCGTGGCGAGCCTGACCGCCCTCACCGTGGTCGCGGTGAGCCTCGTCGGTGCGCAGTGGACACAGCGCAACTGGCTCGCCAACACGTGCGCGGTTGCGACGATTTTCCTTATCGCGTACGTATTGAGGCATCGGCCGATGCCGCGCGCCCTCACCGGGCTCGGCCGAATCAGCTACTCGCTGTATCTTCTGCACGTCGTCGTGCTGTTCCTTCTGCCGCGAATCATCCCGGATGGCGGGACGCGACCCGCGCCGATCGCCCTGCTTACCGGGCTGGCGTACCTCATCGCGGTCCTCGGACTGGCCGCCCTGACATACCGCATTGTGGAACAGCCCGGGCAGGAGTTGGGCCGGCGGCTGATGCACAAGATCGATACTTATCGCGCACCCCGGCCGAATCCGGCAACCCAGCGTGCCGCGACGCGCACCCGGCGGGACGAGAACACCCGCGAGAGCGTCTAGGCTCAATACATGAGCAGCAGGGGCAACGTGGCGGGCGGGGTGGTCGCATGAGCGTTCGACGGATTATGGGCACCGAGGTCGAGTACGGCATCAGCGTCCCCGGGCAGCCCGGCGCCAACCCCATGGTCACCTCATCGCAGGTGGTCAACGCGTACGGCGCCCGGCCCGAGCTCAACCGCGGCGGCCGTGCCCGATGGGACTACGAAGAGGAATCACCGCTGCGCGACGCGCGTGGCTTCACCTACTCCGGGGCCGCCTACGACCCCGCCGACGCCCTCGCCGACGAAGACCTCGGCCTGGCCAACGTGATACTGACCAACGGCGCCCGTCTCTACGTCGACCACGCCCACCCCGAATACAGCACCCCCGAGGTCACCAACCCGCTCGCCGTCGTCAAGTGGGACAAGGCCGGCGAACGGGTGATGGCGGAGGCGTCCCGGCGCGCGGCGACCATCCCCGGCACCCACCGCATCCAGCTCTACAAAAACAACACCGACAACAAGGGTGCCTCGTACGGGTCCCACGAGAACTACCTGATGCGCCGGCAGACGCCGTTCGCCGACATCGTCGCCCACCTCACGCCGTTCTTCGTCACCCGGCAGATCTTCTGCGGCGTCGGACGCGTCGGGCTCGGGCAGGACGGCTCCGGCGCCGGCTTCCAGATCTCCTCGCGCGCCGACTTCTTCGAGGTCGAGGTCGGCCTCGAGACCACGCTCAAGCGGCCCATCATCAACACCCGCGACGAGCCCCACGCCGACGCCGACAAATACCGCCGCCTGCACGTCATCATCGGCGACGCCAACCTGTCCGAGATCGCCACCTACCTCAAGATGGGCACCACCGCGCTGGTGCTCAACATGATCGAAGAAAAGGTGTTCAGCGGCGACCTCGGCATCGCCGACCCGGTCAGCGAACTCAAGTCGGTCAGCCACGACCCCTCGCTGCAACACCTCATCCGGCTGCGCGACGGCCGCAAACTCACCGCGCTCGACCTGCAGTGGGCCTACTACGAGCGGGCCCGCGCCTTCGTCGACGAACGCTCCGGCGACGACGCCGACGAGCAGACCCGCGACGTGCTCGACCGCTGGGAAGACACCCTCGACAAACTCGGCCGCGACCCCATGGAATGCGCCGACACGCTCGACTGGGTCGCCAAGCTGCGGCTGCTCGAGGGCTACCGCGAACGGGAAAACCTCGCCTGGTCGTCGCCGAAGCTCCAGCTGGTCGACCTGCAGTACGCCGACGTGCGCCCCGAGAAGGGCCTCTACCACCGCCTGGTCGCCCGGGGCTCGATGAAGACGCTGCTCGATCCGGCTGACACCCAGCTCGCCATGTCCGAGCCGCCGGAAGACACCCGGGCCTATTTCCGGGGCCGCTGCCTCGCGCAGTACGCGTCCGAAGTGGTCGCCGCCAGCTGGGACTCGGTGATCTTCGACGTGGGCCGCGAGTCCCTGGTCCGGGTTCCGATGATGGAACCCGAGCGCGGGACGAAGAAGCACGTGGGCGCGCTGTTCGACAAGTGCGAGAGCGCCAAGGACCTACTCGAAGTGATCACCAGCCGCTGAGAAAACACCCGGACCGGCGGGGCGTTTTGTCACAGGCGCGAGGTAGATTTTTCTCAACCCGTTGCCGCAGGCTCCGGGTGGCGCAGAAGGGGGAAACCGATGGCAACTCGGGACACCGGCGGGCAGTCGCAGTCGGGCAAGGGCCGGCAGGACGAGCAGATCGATGAGACCACTACTGAAGCCAACCCTGAGGTAGCCGAGCGGCACGCCGAGATCACTGAGGACGTCGACGACCTGCTGGACGAAATCGACTCCGTTCTCGAGGAGAACGCAGAGGAATTTGTGCGCGGATACGTACAAAAAGGGGGTCAGTAGGGCATAGCTGGCAAAACGGACATGCCCCGGCTGAATGACGATGAGAACGGGCGGCGCCGCTGTCGCGATTGCGGCGAGTGGAAGCCGCTCGATCTCTTCTGTGCCAACAGCAAGCGGCCCGATGGTCGCCGCAGCTATTGCAAAGAGTGTTTTAACGTCAGGTCGAAAGCCAGCTACGCGAAGCGTTTGCAAGAGAAGTACGGCCGAGAGGTCCAGACCCGGCGAGAGGTGCCCGAGGGGCAGCGATATTGCCCCGACTGCGGGGAGACGAAGCTGCTGACCGACTTTCCCCGCAGCCAGAACGACACCGGCGGGCGCGGGCGATACTGCAAGCCGTGCCACAACGCTCGCGGCCGCGAGACGAAGCAGCGGCTCTATGGCGGCACCCGCGAGTATCACCTGCGGCATCGCTACGGCATCGGGCAGGCTGACTTCGACGAGTTGTTGTGGCGGCAGTTCGGGGTGTGCGCGATCTGCCGCGCGCCCGACCCCCAACACGTCGATCACGATCATCGCACCGGTGAGGTGCGCGGGATATTGTGCTTCAACTGCAACGGCGGTCTGGGCCAGTTCAGGGACAACCTTGACTACCTGACCGGCGCGATCGAATACCTGAAGGGGACCACGTGCCAAAGGACTTTGATCCATCCGGGCGTCTACCGGATTTCTTCGTCAACGCGGGAACGTCGTCCTTCACGCAGTTCCTGACCCACGTGTCTCCTGAGCTGCTTCCGGGCCGCCGGCCGTTGCCGCCGGGGCTGTCGGCCGACATCGCTCCGCATGGCACCACGATCGTGGCCATCGCGACCGCGGACGGTGTGGTGATGGGGGGTGACCGGCGGGCGACGATGGGGAACCTGATCGCCAGCCGGGACATCGAGAAGGTCCACCCGGCCGACTCGTACTCGCTGATCGGCATCGCCGGCACGGCCGGTATCGGCATCGAGCTGATGCGGCTGTTCCAGGTCGAGCTGGAGCACTACGAGAAGATCGAGGGCACGATGCTCTCGCTCGACGGCAAGGCGAACCGTCTGGCCGGCATGGTGCGCGGCAATCTGGGCGCGGCGATGCAGGGCCTGGCCGTGGTGCCGTTGTTCGCGGGCTTCGACCTGTCGCCGGCCGACCCGGCCAAGGTGGGGCGCATCTTCAGCTTCGACGTGGCGGGCGGGCTCTACGAGGAGACCGGCTACGACGCGATCGGCTCGGGTTCGCTGTTCGCCAAGTCGGCGTTGAAGAAGAAGTACCGGGCGGGTCTGAGTACCGACGACGCGGTCCGGCTGGCGGTCGAGGCCCTGTACGACGCGGCCGACGACGACACCGCCACCGGTGGTCCCGACCTCACCCGCAAGATCTTCCCGGTGGTGATGTCGGCGACCGCGAACGGCACGCACCGTCTGTCCGAGGCCGAGATCACCGCGGTGGCCGAGCAGGTGGTCGCCGGGCGCATGGAAAATCCGGGCGGCTGAGTCCGGTTGTCATCCGCAGCCGAATTCACCAGGGACGAGAGGGAGTAGCCACCCGTGGCCATGCAGTTCTACGCATCACCCGAGCAGGTTCAGCGTGACCGCTCGGAGTACGCCCGTAAGGGCATTGCCCGCGGCCGCTCCGCCGTGGTGCTCACGTACGAGGGTGGCATTCTCCTGGTCGCGGAGAACATCACCACCCTCCGGAAGATCAGCGAGATCTACGACAAGATCGGCTTCGCGGCCGTGGGGCGTTACAACGAGTTCGAGTCGCTGCGCCGCGCCGGCATCCGGATGGCCGATGTCAACGGTTACAGCTACGACCGTCGTGATGTGACCGGGCGGTTCCTGGCCAACGCGTTCACGCAGACGTTGGGCGCGATCTTCACCGAGGTGCAGAAGCCGTACGAGGTGGAGATCTGCATCGCCCAGGTCGGCTCGTCGCCCGAGACCGATGAGCTCTACCGCATCACGTACGACGGTTCGGTCATGGACGAGCCTGGTTTCATGGCGATGGGCGGGCAGTCCGAGGCGATCGCCAACGTGTTGCGCGAGCGGCACGACACGGCGGCTGACCTCAAGTCGGCGTTGCACCTGGCGGCCGAGGCGCTGGGCAGTGTGGGCGGCGAGAACGGCCAGACCCGCAGCCTGGACGCCAAGCAGCTCGAGGTGGCGGTGCTCGACCGGCGCCGTAAGGGCCGCGCGTTCCGGCGGATCCAGGGGGCGGCGCTGACCACGCTGCTCGAGGGCGAGAAGGACGTGCCCGAGAAGGACCTGGGTGACGTCGATGCCGCTCCGCCGCCGCCGGCTACTGACAAGCCCACGGTGTCGGCCGCGGCCGAGGAAGACGCAGCCGACAAGCCTGAGGCGACCGACGCGGCCGAGCCGTCCGACGGCGTCAACGGCGACGGCTCCTGACCGTCCGTGACCGGAACCCCGGGCTTCGCGTTCCGAGGGTTCCGGTCACGGGGGTCGCTGGGTATACCGCCGGCATGGATGCTCGCCGGAAAGACCGTGCCCGTTCGCTCGCTCTCGCCTCGTCGTGTGCCGCCTTCGTGGCCGTGCCCTGTCTGGGTGCGCTGCTGGGGCGCGGGGAGCAGACGGACCGCTACGACACTGTGATCACGCCGCCTGACTACGCGTTCGCCGTGTGGGGCCCGATTTTCGCGAGTTGTGCCACCTCGACCGTCGGGCAGTGCCTTCCCGGTGGCCGGGGAGACCCGGTGAGCCGCCGGACCGGGTGGCCGCTGGCCGGCGCTTACGCCGTCAACGCGGCCTGGTCGGTGGCCGCGCAGACGGACCGGTTCTCGCTGACCCCATATCTTCTGCCGGTGGCGACCGCTTTCGCCGCGGCCGCGCACGGCCGGGTCCAGCGGGTTTCCGGAGCTTCGGGCTGGGCCGCGGCCACCCCGGTCAGCACCGGGCTGCTGCTGGGCTGGACGGCTCTCGCCAGTGTCGTCAATGTGGCGGCCGGCGCGGTGGCGTCCGGCGCGCCGAAGTCGTCGCCCCGAAACGTGGCGGCGTCGACAGCGGCCCTGATTGCCGCCTCCACGGCTGTTTCGGCGTCGGTGGTCCGGAGCCGCCGGGGCGGGGTTCCGTTCGCTCTGACGGCCGCGTGGGGCCTCGCTACGACGGCGCTGAGTCGTGGGCGCCCGCGGGCCGTGCGGCTGGCCGCCGCGGCGGGTGCGATTGCTGTCTCCGCTTGCGGGGGCGCGGCCTGTCGTCAGGGGAATGTCACTTGACGAGGCCGGGGCGCGTGGCTGGTTCCCACTGCGCTGACGGCTGGGTGACCACCGGGAACGTCCCGGCGGCCGCGCTACGGCCGTTCGCCGCTACGGCGTCGCGAGGAACCCACGGTTCGGCCTGGGTGCGGCTGGGGGAGTTGACGTTGCGTACGTCTGCCGTGTGGGTCTTGGTCTTTTAATCGGCCGGCAGGGGCTGCCACCAGGCGTGGTTGTCGCGGTACCAGCGGACCGTCGTGTTGAGGCCGGCGTCGAACTCGACGCGGGGACGCCAGCCCAGCTCCTGGCGGATCTTGTCGTCGTCGAGGGCGTGGCGGGCGTCGTGGCCGGCCGGGGCGGGCCGCTGCTCGACGCTGTCCCAGGTGGCGCCGCACTGTTCGAGCAGCAGGGCGGTCAGGTCGCGGTCGCTCAGCTCGACGCTGCCGCCGACGTTGTAGATCTCGCCGGGGCGGCCGTCGGTCAGGATCATGGCGATGGCCCGGGTCAGGTCGTAGACGTGCAGCCAGTCGCGGACCGCCGAACCGTCGCCGTGCAGCGGGACCGTGCGGCCCGACAGGAGACGGGCCAGCGATCTCGGGATGAGCTTGTCGGGATACTGGTGGCTGCCGTACGTGTTGCTCGGGCGCACGATCGTCGCCGGCAGGCCGTGGGTGCGGTGGTAGGCGAGGGCCAGCAGGTCGGCGCTCGCTTTGGTGGCCGCGTACGGGGTCGTGGGGTTGAGCGGTGAGCGCTCGGTGCTGGCGCCGGACGAGACATCCCCGTACACCGAACCGTCTGAAACCACAACAAATCGGACCACGTTGCGCGTCAGGGCGGCGTCGAGCAGAACCTCGGTGCCGAGCACATTGGTGGTCGCGTCGCGTTCGGCCGCGAAGTGGACCACGGCGTCGTGCTTGCGCATCAGGGCCGCCGTGAGGTCCGCGTCGGCCACGTCACCGGGCACAAAATCGAGCCGCTTGTCGTGCGCGACCTCGGCCAGGTTGTCGAAGTTTCCCGCGTACGTCAGCTTGTCGACCACGGTGACGCGGCCGCCCTCTAGGCCCGGCAGGGTGCCGGCCAGAGTGGCGCGCACGAAGTGTGAGCCGACGAAGCCGGCTCCGCCGGTGACAAGAACGTCCATCCGTAACGACTCTACCGGCGTCGGGTGACTGCCAATGGGTGGCTTATGCGGCTAGTGTTTCGTCATGGAACGGCGAATTTTCGGCCTCGAGACCGAGTACGGAGTCACGTGTACTTACCGGGGGCAGCGGCGGCTGTCACCGGACGAGGTGGCCCGCTACCTGTTCCGCCGAGTGGTGTCCTGGGGACGCAGCAGCAACGTCTTTCTCCGTAACGGCGCCCGCCTCTACCTCGATGTCGGTTCCCACCCCGAGTACGCGACCCCCGAGTGCGACTCCGTCACCGACCTGGTCGCCCACGACCGGGCCGGCGAGCGGATCCTGGAAGGCCTGCTCGTCGACGCCGAGAAACGGCTGCACGACGAGGGCATCGCGGGGGAGATCTACCTCTTCAAGAACAACACCGACTCGGCCGGCAACTCGTACGGCTGCCACGAGAACTACCTCGTGTCGCGGCACGGCGAGTTCGGCCGGCTCGCCGACGTACTCATCCCGTTCCTCGTCACCCGCCAGCTGATCTGCGGCGCCGGCAAGGTGCTGCAGACCCCGCGCGGGGCGGTGTTCTGCCTGTCGCAGCGCGCCGAGCACATCTGGGAGGGCGTCTCCAGCGCGACGACGCGGTCCCGCCCGATCATCAACACGCGCGACGAGCCGCACGCCGACGCCGAGCGCTACCGCCGCCTCCACGTGATCGTCGGCGACTCGAACATGAACGAGGTGACGACGCTGCTCAAGGTGGGCAGCGCCGACATCGTCCTGCGCATGATCGAGGCCGGCGTGGTGATGCGCGACCTGTCCCTGGAGAACCCGATCCGGGCCATCCGCGAGGTCAGCCACGACGTCACCGGCCGCCGCAAGATCCGGCTGGCCAACAACAAGGAGGTCAGCGCGCTCGAGATCCAGCAGGAATACCTGGCCAAGGCGACCGAGTTCGTCGAGCGGCGCGGCGGCGACCAGACCGCCAAGCGGGTCGTCGAACTGTGGGGCCGGGTCCTCAACGCGATCGAGAGCGGCGACCTCGACCCGGTGTCCCGCGAGATCGACTGGGTCTCGAAGTACAAGCTGATCGAGCGCTACCAGGCCAAACACGAGATCCCGATGTCGCACCCGCGCATCGCCCAGCTCGACCTGGCCTACCACGACGTGCGCCGGGGCCGCGGCCTCTACGCGCTGATGGAGAAGCGCAAGCAGGTCGACCGCATCTCCAACGACCTGGAGATCTTCGAGGCCAAGGAGACGCCGCCGCAGACCACGAGGGCCCGCCTGCGCGGCGAGTTCATCCGCCACGCCCAGGAGAAGCGGCGCGACTTCACCGTCGACTGGGTGCACCTGAAGCTCAACGACCAGGCTCAGCGGACAGTGCTCTGCAAGGATCCGTTCCGCGCTTACGACGAACGCGTGGAACGGTTGATCGCAAGTATGTGAGCGAGGCTAGGCTGGTCGGGTCATGAGGCCCGACCAGCAGCCCGAACGTTTGAGCCGTGCCGACCGGCGGCGTGACCGCATCCGGGCCGAGATCCAGCGCAACCGCGAGGGCGGCCACCGCGTGCCGACGTGGGTGCTGGCGGCGGTCCTGGGCGTGATCCTGATCGGTTGGCTGGTCCTGATCCTGACGTCGTGATCGGCCGGGCCGTGCGAAGAATCAAGAGCCGAAGTCAAAGGCGGATGTCGTAGCGGGGTGGTGGGTGCGGACCGCTGCTCACGCCGAGGGCCGCGGCGGCTTTCGCTGGCCGCTGGCGCGTCCAGAACGCGAAACCCACCACGGCGACGTGCGTGAGTGGTTGCGCCCAAAACCGACGATCGTGGCCGCGCTCAAATCAGGCGCCGCGTTGGAGTTGGCGTACGCACGACAGGGCTTCCGAGCTGGCGTGTGGTCCGGCCGGGTGGCCGGGGTCGGGGTCGCGCTCGGGTCAGGCGTCGCGTTAGGGCGGTGGCGTGCGGTCCGGGCCGGCGGCCGCGCCCGCGCTGACGACGGGGTCTTCCCGGTGGAGCGTTGGCCGTGTGGTTCGGGCCTACGATCATGATCGTGATCAAAACAGGGCCCGCCCGACCGGGGGACCCCCGCCCTGGCCCATTTTAGAGGGAATTGCTGATCTTTGAGGGGCTGGACGGGGATGCCTGTGGACAAGGGGTCGGCTGTGGATGACGCCTGGGTGGCGGTCGGGATGTGCTAAGCGCGGCGGGCCTGGTCGAACGGTAGGCGGTCGAACAGGAAGCGGCTGTGGGTTATGCGGCCGGCGGCCACCGTCAGCAGTTCGGCGCCGGGGGCCGAGGGGACCAGGGTTGTGCTGGTGTCGTACATGATCAGGGCCGTTGACTCGTCGCCGAAGGTGGCCAGCATGGTGGTGGACTTCAGCATCGCCACGAACGGGGTCATGAAAGCGCGGTAGGCGACCGCGCCCTCGATGCGGCCGGCGGGGGCCTCGCAGACGATGTCGTCGGCGATGTACGTCATGGCGCGGTCGAGGTCATGGTTCGCCCACGACGAGTGGTAGGCCAGGGCGGTCTCGAGGGCAACGCTCACGGTGTCTCCTAACCGAGGTTTTGCTGAGACAGACACCGGCG
Organism: Paractinoplanes ovalisporus; assembly: GCF_016834655.1. Taxonomy (GTDB): domain Bacteria; phylum Actinomycetota; class Actinomycetes; order Mycobacteriales; family Micromonosporaceae; genus Actinoplanes; species Actinoplanes ovalisporus. The sequence goes on along the minus strand of NZ_JAENHP010000012.1, from coordinate 177,802 downwards.
GGGGACGGATCGGAACGGTGCCGTGGCAAGATTTTTCCCATGGGTGTGACGGCGGTGCTCGACCGGGCCCGGCGGGGCGACTCCGAGGCGTTCCGGGAGCTGACGAGGCCGTACGAGCGGGAACTTCTTGTGCACTGCTATCGCATGCTGGGATCGCTGACCGACGCTGAAGACCTGCTTCAAGAGACGATGCTGGCTGCCTGGCGGGGGCTGCCGGGGTTCGAAGGGCGGGCCTCGCTGCGGACCTGGCTCTACCGGATCGCCACCAACCGCTGCCTGAACGCGCGGCGAGATACAGGAAAAAGCGGGCCTAAGGAACCGACGCCGCCGTTCACGCCGCCCACGCCGACGCGGCTAGGGGAGATCACCTGGCTGCAGCCGTACCCGGACGAGCTTCTGGACGGCCTTCCGGAGCGTGCGCCGGGGCCCGAGGCGCGCTACGAGATGCGGGAAGCCGTCGAGCTGGCTCTGGTGGCCGCGCTGCAGAAGATGCCGCCCCGGCAGGCCGCGACCCTGATCCTGCGGGACGTGCTCGGCTACACGCAGCGGGAGACGGCCGAGATGTTGGGCACGACCCAGACCGCGGTGAAAGGTGCCCTGCAACGGGCCCGGGCATCGGTGCCGTCCGGCCGGGCGGAGAAGCCTGACGAGGCAGTCGTGCGCCGGTTCGCCGATGCGTTCACCCGCGGGGACGTGGACGCGGTGGTCGCGCTGCTCACCGACGACGTCTGGCTGAGCATGCCGCCGGCGCCGCACGAATATCACGGCCGGGACGCCGTACGGGAATTCCTCGCTCTCAGCCTGGGATATGCGGCCGGGCGCGGGCTCACGCTCATCCGCGCCGGCGCCAACCGGCAGCCCGCGTTCGTGGCCGACATGGACGGTCCGGCCGGGATCATCGTCCTGACGCTGCGCGGGAACCGGATCGCCGCGATCGCCCGATTTCACGACGCCGCGCTGAACGGCCGATTCGAGCGACACGACGCCGCGCTGAACGGCCGCTTTCAAAGAGACGAGAAATACGAACGCAGCTTGTCCGCGTACGGCAGTCGTGCAGCAGCGGGCACAAAACCGGGCATCGACGGCAGCGCGTAGAGGTCGTCGCCGGGATAACGCGGGAACACGTGCACGTGGTAGTGCCACGCCGTCTGCCAACCGCTCGGCTCGTTGTGCTGGCGCACGGTGATGCCGTCACACCCGTACGTCCGCCGGATCGCCACCGCCACCTCCCGGACCAGGTCGTGGACCGCGTGCCCGTACGGAGACGGCAGGTCGTACAGGTTCTCGTGGTGCGCGTCGGCGACGACCAGCACGTGACCGTGGTTGTTGGGCCACCAGGTGGGTGCGACGAACGCCGTGGCGAGCTCGTTGCCCCGCACGATGTCGTCCTGCAGGTTGACGCCGGCCGGGTCGTCCTCGCCCGCGACCAAGCGGCAGAACGGGCAGACGTAACCGGGAGGCTCGTGATTGAACATGTCGATCATTCAACGTGCCGGACGCAAACCCGCCGGTGAGCCGTCGATGAAGAGCCGCGCGCCCGGTGTGGTGGCGGCGAGCAGACGGGCCATGACCCGTTCGCCGAGCGCGGGGTAACGGCCGTCCAGCGCTCCGACCCGCAGGGCGAAGACCAGGTCGAACGGTTCCTCGCCGGCGGCCAGTTCGAAGTCTTCGGCGGCGACCCGGCGCACGCTCATCCGGCCCGACGCGATCTCGGCGGCCGAACCGGCGGTGGCCTGGGCGATCGCCGCGGCCGAACGGTCGACGGCCAGGATGTGGCCGGTGCCGAGGCGGGCCGCGACCAGGCGGGCCGCCACGCCGGGACCGCAGCCGATCTCGAGCACGCGGTGGTGCGGTTCGAGGGGGAGAGCTTCGACGGCCGTGCGGATGCGGGAGGACGGCACGGGCCGAAGCCTACCGAGCCCGGGAGGCCTGCCGTTCGGCGTCGATGACGTCGGGCGCGCCGCCGAACTCGTCGGCGATCTCGCCGGCCACCTCGGGTTCGCCGTGCCCGGCCATCTGGGCGTCGGCCCGGGTCAGCATGCGGTGGCCGGAGGCCAGCACCAGCACGCCGAGCAGGACGGCGACCGCGCCGGCCAGGAACGGGACGTGGATGTTCCAGTGGTCGACCATCTTGCCGGCCACGAACGGGGCCAGGCCGCCGCCGATGAAGCGGACGAAGCCGTAGGTGGCCGAGGCGATCGGGCGGTCGACCGGGGACACCAGCATGACGGCCTGGGTGGTCAGCGTGTTGTTGATGCCGACGGTGACACCGCTGAGGACGACACAGGTGATCAACGCCCACCGTACGTCGGTGAACAGGCCGATCAGCAGCAGCAGGACCGCGAACGAGCCGAGCGCGCCGTAGAGCGAGCGGGCGGTGCCGAAGCGGGACTGCAGCCACGGCGCGCCGGTGATGGAGAAGACGGCGACGAGCAGGCCCCAGCCGAAGAACACGAAGCCGAGCTGGATCGCGGACAACTCCATCGGGTAGGGCGCGTAGCCCAGCATCGTGAAGAAGCCCCAGTTGTAGAACAGGGCCGCGATGCACATCGTGAGCAGGGGCCGGTGACGCAGCGCGAGCAGCGGCTCGGAGAGGGCCACCTTGCGGGGCGGCGGGGGAGTCTTGTCGAGCAGCGTGACGGTGGCGATCAGCGCGACGGCCATCAGGGCGGCGACGCCGAAGAACGGGCCCCGCCAGCTGATGTCGCCGAGCAGGCCGCCGATCAGCGGGCCGGCCGCGATGCCCAGGCCGAGGGCCGCCTCGTAGAGCACGATCGCGCCCGCGAACCCGCCCGAGGCCGACGCCACGATGACGGCCAGGGAGGTGGCGATGAACATGGCGTTGCCCAGGCCCCAGCCGGCCCGGAAGCCGACGATGCCGCCGATCGAACCGGAGAGGCCGGCCAGCGCCGAGAACACGACGATGACGGCCAGGCCGGTGATCAAGGTGCGCTTGGGGCCGATCCGGCTGGACACCCAGTTGACGCCGAGCATGGCGACCGCGGTGACCACCAGATAGCTGGTGAACAGCAGGCTGACCTGGCTCGGCGAGGCGTGCAGCTGCTCAGAGAGGGCGGGCAGGATCGGGTCGACCAGGCCGATGCCCATGAAGCTGACGACGCAGGCGAAGGCGACGGCGAAGACCGCTTTGGGTTGTCGAAAGAGCACGTCCGAAGCATAAGCCGCTTATGTATTTTCCGCGAGCGCAACGGGGGGCGGTGAGACGTAAGAGACTGTGGAACGGTGGAGCGCATGACCGACATCCTCCAGCCGGCGATCAGCGACTACCTGCTCGATCACTGCACCCCGGCCGACGACGTGCTGCGCGACCTGGCCGCCGAGACCCGCGAGGCGTTCCCCGACGAGGCCGGCATGCAGATCTCGCACGACGAGGGCGAACTGCTGACCATGCTCGTGCGGCTCACCGGCGCCAAGCTGGCCGTCGAGATCGGGGTCTTCACCGGTTACTCGTCCATCTGCATCGCCCGGGGCCTGCCCAAGGACGGCCGGCTGCTGGCCTTCGACGTCTCCGACACCTTCACCGGCATGGCCCGCCGCTACTGGGCCCGCGCCGGCCTCGACAACCTCATCGGCCTCACCCTCGGCCCGGCCGTCGAGTCGGTGCGGGCCCTCAGCTCCGAGCCGGTGATCGACTTCGCGTTCGTCGACGCCGACAAGACCGGCTACCCCGCCTACTACGCCGAGCTGGTGCCGCGGATGCGCCCGGGCGGCCTGATCGTCATCGACAACGTGCTGCGCGACGGCCGCGTCCTCGAACCCGTGCACGAGAGCGACGTGGCGGTCAGCAGCCTCAACGACCACATCGTCACCGATGACCGGGTCGAGTCGGTGATGCTTCCCGTACGGGACGGGGTGACGCTCGTGCGCAAGCGGGGTTAACAACCGCTTCGCAACCCGGCGCGATCCGAACGACAACCGGGGAGAGGTCTCCTTGGTGGAATGTCGAAGGTGTTCGCGGTGGCCGCCGCACTGGCCATCGCCGTCTACCAGCTGTTGCCCGACAACGCCTGGTGGACCGCCGGATGGCAGATGGGCATCGGGTACGCCGGTGCCGCCGCGATCCTGATCGGCGCGCGCCGGCTGCCCCGCCGTGAGCGCCTGCCCTGGTGGCTGTTCGCGGCCGGGATCGCCGCCAACGTCACCGGCATCGGCGTTTCCGTGTACTCCGACGAGGTGCTGGGCTGGTCCGACATCCCCACCCTGGCCGACCCGTTCTTCCTGCTGCTCTACCCGTTCTGCGCGCTCGGCATCGCCGTGCTGATCCGGCGCCGCGAGACCGGGCGCAACTGGACCGCCATGGTCGACGCCACCACCATCACCACCGGCTTCGGGCTGCTGGCCTGGGTCTACGTGATCGCGCCGTCGGCCGAGGGCGGCCACATGACCATGCTGGGCGAGGCGACACAGGTCGCCTACCCGATCGGTGACCTGGTCATGATCGCCATGATGACCCGGCTGCTGCGCGGCGGGGGCCGGCGCGGCGCCCCGTTCTGGTGGGTCACCGGCTCGCTGGCCGCGTTCCTGATCGGCGACACGGTCTGGGTCGTGATGGGCAACCTGATCGACCAGGGCTACCCGGTCGAGGACATCCTCTGGCTCAACCGGGCCATCGAGTCGATCTTCCTGGTCGCGTTCACGTTGTTCGGCGTGGGCGCGCTGCACCGCGACGTGCGGTCGCTGGGCGCACCGGCCGGCACCGACGTGGCCCGGCTGGGCCGCGCGCACCTGGTGCTCCTGACCGCCGCCTCACTGATCGCCCCGGCCCTGCTGGCCGTGCAGGTCGTCCACGGTGAGGTGCACAACGGCATGGCCATCGTGGTCGGCTCGGCGGCGCTGTTCCTGCTGGTCGTCACGCGGATGGCGCAGCTGGTGCGCGAGGTCGAGCGGCAGGCCCAGCAGGTGCGCGAGCTGTCCCGGCAGGACGACCTGACCGGGCTGCCCAACCGGCGGGCCTGGAACGACGAGCTTCCCCGCGCCCTGGAGAACGCCCGCCGCGACGGCCGCCCGGTCAGCGTGGCGCTGCTCGACCTCGACCACTTCAAGCACTTCAACGACACGTACGGCCACCCGGCCGGCGACCGGCTGCTCAAGTCGGCCTCCGCGGCCTGGCACGGCAACCTGCGCGCCGTGGACACCCTGGCGCGCTGGGGCGGCGAGGAATTCGTCGCGCTGCTGCCCGGAGCGGACGCCGCCGAGGCTCGCGACGTGCTGGAACGGGCCCTCCGGGCGACCCCGCTGGGCCAGACGTTCTCGGCCGGGCTGGCGGTGTGGGACGGCGTGGAGACGTCGGAGGAACTGCTCGAGCGGGCCGACGCCGCGCTCTACCGGGCCAAGTCGAACGGCCGGAGTCAGGTCAGCGACGCCGCGAACCGGCCGGCCACCGCGGCGGCGACGAAGTAGGCGTAGTCCTCGTCGAGCTTGCGGCCCATGGTCGACAGCGGCACCGGGCTCGCCCGCAGCGCGGCGTCCAGCCCGTCGGTGCGGACGCGAGGCAGGCGGTGGCGCACGGCCAGCGGCGCGAGCGCGGTGTCGATCTCGGCGGCCAGGAGCGGGTCGAGGCCGTCCGGCACCGGCAGGTCGGCCGGGGTCAGGGCCACTTTCCCGTACGCGGTGAGGCTGTGATGCGACACGCCCCGGTGCCGGGGCCGCCCGTCGCCGGTGGAGATCCGCAGCGAGCCGACCGGCCGGCCGCCCAGCACGCCGGTCGCGTTGACCGCCTCGCCCAGCGCGACCCCGGAGAACCCCCAGGTCGTGCCGGTGCCCAGGTTGCCCGGCCCCTGCGTGACGATTGTGACGTCGGCCCGCAGCACGTGGCGCGCCGCGAGCAGGCCGGTGTGCACGGTGCCGGCCTCCAGATCACCCCCGTACGCCTGACCGGTCGTGATCGTGCCCGCGAGGTGGGGGCGCAGCCCGTCGAGGGTGCGCGAGAACCACGCGGGAAGCGCTCCGCCGTCGGTCATGACGTACGCGACCCGGGCCTCCGGACGGGAATCGTGGACGCCGGCGAGGATGGCTGGAAGCGCGGAGTGCAGGTCGGCCAGCACCACCGGCATGCCGTCAAGCGACTCGGCGGCGGCCATCACCTCGCGGTGCGGGGAGGCCTCCTCGTCGACGCCGAGCCGGATGACCTGCAGCGGCGTGTAGCGGGCCTTGACCAGGTGACCCGAGTCGCGGGTGGTGCCGTCGTCCACCGGGTCGGGCGGCAGCCGGTCGGGCAGCGCGACCACCAGCGCGTATCCGCCCGTGCCGAGACCCATGACCAGCGCGCCGACGTTGAGCAGCACCCGGTCGCCGGGCTCGGGCTCGCCGACCAGAGCGGGGTAGGCCAGCGCCCGCAGCGGACCTTCGCCGGTGACCACGTCGAGCTCGACCGCGCCGTGCCACCGCTTCCGAACCGCCTGGACCGTCCCCGACCGCCACCGCACCATGGCCGCCAACCCTATAGGTCGACCCCGCCGTCGACGTGGTTGCGGCCCGCCGTGCCGCGGGTGGGGTCGAGGAAGACGTACCGGATGCCGGGGAAGCGGGCCCGCAACCGGCGCTCGGCCTCGTCGGAGGCGGCCTCGATCTCGCCGCCGGTGACGTCGTCACGGAAGTCGACCTTGGCCGCGACCAGCACGTCACCCGGGCCGAGCTGCATGGTCAGCAGCGTCGGCACGGCGTCCACGATCGGGATCGAGGCCAGGTCGGCGGCGATCTGGTTGTGCACGCGGCGCGGCACCGCCCGGCCGACCAGCAGCGACGCGTTGGTGCGGGCGAGGATCGCGGCCACCAGGAACAGCAGCACGCCGATGGCGATCGAGGCGACCCCGTCCCAGACGGCGTTGCCGGTCAGCTCGGTCAGCGCGAGACCGGCCCCGGCCAGGACCAAGCCGACCAGGGCGGCCGAGTCCTCGAAATAGACGGCCTTGACCGTGGTGTCGGGGGTGAGCCGCAGGAACCGCGACGGGCTGACACCCCAGCGCCGCGACGCGCCCGCGACCTGACGCCGGGCCCGCAGGAACGACGTGCCCTCGGCCACGAACGACACGGCCAGGACGACGTACGACCATACGAACGCGCCCATCTCCTCGCCGTGGACGATCGTCTCGATGCCGTGGTAGATCGAGAACCCGGCGCCGCCGACGAAGGTGAACACGGCGGCGATGAACGCCCAGACGAAGCTCTCCTTGCCGTACCCGAACGGGTGTTCCTCGTCGGCCGGCCGCACGCCGCGGCGCAGCGCCACGAAGAGGAAGACCTCGGTGACTGTGTCGGCCAGCGAGTGGGCCGACTCGGACACCATGGCGGCCGAGCCGGAGACCAGACCGGCGAACAGCTTGGCGACGGCGATCGCCAGGTTGGCCAGGCCCGCGATCACGACGGTGCCGACACTCTCGTTCTGCGAACCTTCGGACTCTTGCGGCGAATCGGATGGGCTGAGCGGCTCGGCGCCGGCCAGACCGACCGGTAGCTGCTCGTCCGGTGTCTCTGCGGTGGTCACCCGGGCCTACCTTTCCGCTGCGCGGCCGCCGGAAACCGTCCGGGTGTAGCGCGTACGTCACTGTCGCGTCCACCCTGCTAGCGTTGCCAATCGTGTCGCGGACCCGCACCGAGCGCCTGGTGAATTTGGTAATCTGCCTGCTTTCCACGCGGCGGTTCCTGACCGCCGCGCAGATCGCCGCGACCGTCCCCGGCTACGAGCACGACCCGGAAGACCCGCGCGACCACGAAGCGTTCCAGCGCAAGTTCGAACGCGACAAGGCCGAGCTGCGCGAACTCGGGGTCCCGCTCGAGACCGGCACGGCCAGCGTCTTCGACCAGGAACCGGGCTACCGCATCGCCCACCGCGAATACGCCCTGCCCGACATCCTGCTCGAACCCGACGAGGCCGCCGCCGTCGGCATCGCGGCCCGCCTCTGGCAGCACGCCGGTCTGGCCGCGGCCGCCTCCTCCGGCCTGGCCAAGCTGCGCGCGGCCGGGGTCGAGGTCGACCCGCAGGCCACCCTCGGGGTCGAGCCGGTCGTCACCGTCGACCCGGCGTTCGGCCCGCTCACCAGCGCCGCCCGCGACCGCCGGGCGGTCTCGTTCAGCTACCGCGTGCCCGAGGTCGACGACCCGGCGGTCCGCAAGCTGGAGCCGTGGGGCGTGGTCTGCTGGCAGGGCCGCTGGTATGTGGTGGGCCACGACCGCGACCGGGCCGCCACCCGCTGCTTCCGGCTGTCGCGCATCGTCGGCGCGGTCAAGCCGCTGGGCCGTCCGGGCGCGTTCAGCCCGCCCGAGAACGAAGACCTGATCAGCCACGTCGCCCAGTGGTCGGGGCCGGTCGCGCACACCGGCCGGGCCACCGTGACCGTGCGCCCCGGCAAGGCGGCCGGTTTGCGTCGCTGGGCCGTCGGGTCGCGGCCCGGGCCCGAGGGCGACCGGCTGACCATCCCGTACTCGGACGCCGAACGCCTGGCCTCGACGATCGTCGGCTACGGGCCCGACGTGCGCGCCGACGGGCCGCCCGAGGTCCGTGACGCCGTCATTCAGCTGCTCAAAGAGGTCGTCACCCGGCACGAGGTGGCAGCCGCATGACCGGGCCCCGGCAGAGCGCGGACCGTCTCGGACGCCTCCTCAATCTCGTCCCCTACCTGCTGGCCCGCCCCGGCATCCTGGTCGCCGAGGCCGCGGCCGACCTCGGCGTGAGCGAACGCCAGCTGCGCGAGGACCTCGAACTGCTCTGGGTCTGCGGCCTGCCCGGCTACGGCCCGGGCGACCTGATCGACATGGCGCTCGACGGCGACCGGGTCACGATCAGCCACGACGCCGGCATCGACCGCCCGCTGCGCCTCACCCAGGACGAGGCCCTGGCCCTGGTCGTGGCGCTGCGGATGCTGGCCGAGACCCCCGGCACCGGCAACCGCGACGTCATCGAGCGGGCCCTCGCCAAGATCGAGAACGCGGCCGGCGACCTGGCCGGGGCCCCGGTCGCGGTGCGGCTGCCGGCCAACTCCAAGCGCGTCGACAAGGTGCGGGCCGCGGTCGGCAGCGGCCACGCGCTGCGGATGACCTATTACACGGCCGCCCGCGACGAGACCACCGACCGCGTGGTCGACCCGATGCGGGTGCTGATGGTGGGCGGCAAGGCCTACCTGGAGGCCTGGTGCCGCCGGGCCGAAGCCACCCGCCTGTTCCGCATCGACCGGATCGACGACTTCACCGAACTCGACGAGCCGTCCCGGCCGCCGGCCGAGGCGGTGCCCCACGACGTCTCCGACGGCGTCTTCCACCCCACCCCCGACCTGCAGCTCGTCACCCTGCGGGTGGGCCGGGGCAGCCGCTGGATCACCGAGTACTACCCGGTCGAGGACGTGCGGCGCGAGAGCGGCGACGAGTGGATCGTGACCATGCGGGTCACCGACCTGGGCTGGGCCCAGCGCCTGCTGCTCGGCTTGGGCCCCGACGTCACCGTGCTCGGCCCGCCCGAGCTGCTGGCCCGCATCCGCGAGCAGGCCACGGCCGCGCTCGACCAGTACAGCACCCCCGGCCGGTAGGGTGGCCCGGTGCTGATGTGGATCTGGATCGCCGTGGTCGTCGTCGCTGTGATCATCCTGGCGGTGGTGGGAGCGCGCCTGTTCGGCCGCCTGGGCCGGCTCGACCGCGCCGCCCGGCGCCTGCAGACGCGCCAGACCGAGGCGGCCCGACTGCAGCGGTCCGTGGCCGAGATGCAGGAGACGCTGCTCGAAGTGCAGCAGCGGGCCGAGCTGGCCTCCGAGCACGTGGCGGCCCTGTCGCCGGCGGAGAAGAAGGGGTAACCTGCGGCGTTCCTTCCCCGTTGTCCAAGGATTTGCGGGGATGGTGGCAAACCCACAAGGGTCCGTGGTCCGCATCACCAGATTTGACACGTACGATGGACCCCGCACACCTGATCCGACCGACTGGAGTTCACCCATGGGCGCCCTCAAGCCATGGCACATCATCGTTTTTGTGGTCGTCCTCGTGCTGCTGTTCGGCGCGAAGCGGCTGCCCGACGCGGCCCGTTCGCTCGGCCGGTCGCTGCGGATCATCAAGGCCGAGACCAAGGGCCTGGTGGACGACAACAACGACGTCGCCGAGAAGGCCGAGCCGCAATACTCGCGCCAGCCGATCAACGGTGAGATCCAGCAGCCGGGCGGATACCAGCAGGCGCCGCCGCCGCAGCCGGGCTACCAGCAGCCCCAGGGCTACCAGCCGCCGCCGGCCCAGCCCTATGTCGACCCGGTCCAGCAGCGCACCAACGACCGCTGACCCACGGGCATGAAGCTAGCCCTTCGCCGTCAGGGGCCCAGCAAGTTCCAGCAGGCCTCCGACGGCTCCATGACGCTGCTCGACCATGTCCGGGAGCTGCGTAACCGGCTGTTCATCGCCTCGCTCGGCCTGGTCGCCGGGCTGATCGTCGGTTTCGTCCTGTCGCAGTGGGTGTTCCACCTGCTCGAGGCGCCCTACTGTGACCTGCCGTCGTCGATCGCCACCCGCGCCGACGGCACGCAATACTGCGACTGGGTCGTCCTCAACGTCACCGACACGCTGATCCTGCGCCTCAAGATCGCGCTGTGGGTCGGCCTGATCGTCGGCTCCCCGGTCTGGCTCTATCAGCTGTGGGCGTTCATCGCGCCGGGCCTGCACCGCCACGAGCGCAAATGGGCGTACGTGTTCGTCGCGATCGCCGCCCCGCTGTTCATCGGCGGCGGCGTCCTGGCCTATTTCGTGGTCGGCCACAGCCTGGCCTTCATCATGGAGGCCGGCGTCCTCGGGGAGGCCACAAAACTCGAGGTCTCGTCATACATCGGGTTCGTGACGAACATGATCCTGATCTTCGGCGTGGCCTTCGAGTTCCCGTTGATCCTGCTCATGCTCAACTTCACCGGCGTCGTGTCGGCGAAGAAGCTGCTGGGCTGGTGGCGGATCGTGGTGTTCCTGTCGTTCGCGTTCGCCGCGATCGCCACCCCCGACCCGGGCCCGTTCGGCATGACGCTGCTGGCGCTGTGCATGGTCGTGCTCTATCTGATCGCGACCGGTGTGGCCGCGCTCAACGACAAACGCCGGGGCCGCGGCCAGGAGCTCTACGCCGGGCTCGACGACGACACGATCTCGCCGCTCGAGGACGAGCGCGTGCCGGTCGGGGCGTCCGACCCGATCGAGGCTCCGACCCCGATCGACGCGCCCACGCCGGTCACCAAGCCCCGCCCGCTCGACGGACGCTTCGACGACATGACGTAGGTCACTGACCGGGCGGCTATGCTGCCCGGCTGTGACGAGCGACGACATCGCGGTGCTGGCCAACCCCTCGGCGGGGCGTGGCCGGCACCGCGATCTGCTTTCCCAGGTGCTGCAGCGGCTGGGCCCGGCGGCCCGGCTGCTGGAGGCCCACAGCGGCGAGGAAGCCGAGGCCGCGAGCCGGGCGGCGGTCGACGAAGGCGTGGCGGCTCTGGTGGCCGTGGGCGGCGACGGGACGATCCACCGGGCGTTGCAGGCGGTGGCCGAGCGTCCGGTGGGATTCGGGGTGGTCCCGGCCGGCACGGGTAACGACTTCGCGGCCGGCGTCGGCATGCCGGTCGACCCCTTGGCCGCGGCCGGGGTGGTGGCGGCCGCGCTGGCCGAGGGCCGGCACGTGCCGGTCGATCTGGCCCGGGTCGGCGCAGACGCCCCGCGGTGGTTCGGGGCGGTGCTCGCGGGCGGCTTCGACGCGCTGGTCAACGAGCGGGCCAACGCGATGACCTGGCCGCGCGGGCCCCGGCGGTACGACCTGGCGATCCTGCTGGAACTGGCCCGGCTCAAACCGCGGAAGTACGAGCTCGAGCTGGACGGCGAGGACCACAGCTTCGAAGGCATGCTGGTGGCGGTGGGCAACTGCGCCAGCTACGGCGGCGGGATGCGGATCCTGCCCGGCGCCGACCCCACCGACGGCCTGCTCGACGTGGTGATCGCGGCGCCGTTCGGGCGGGCCGCGCTGGCCCGGCTCAAGCCCCGGCTGCGGCGCGGCACCCACATCACCGACCCCAGGGTCACCGTCTTCCGCGCCCGGAACGTGCGTCTGCGCTCCGGCGGCATCATCGCCTACGCGGACGGGGAACGTCTCGGCCCCCTCGACCTCGACTTGACGTGTGCGCCGGGTGCGGTTCGGTTGCTCCGGTGAATTGTTCATCAGATCGCGGGGGACCGGCCGATCGGGAGGACATGCAGATCAACTCGCTCTCCTCCCTGGTCACCTCCGCCTACGACACCGCCCGCTCCAACCTGAAGAGCATGGCCGAGGCCGCGGCCGAGTCGGGCAAGTCCGAGCCGGTCACCCCGGCGCTGGCCAAGACCCCCGAGCCCACCGCCCCGGAGGCGCCGAAGCCCGTTCCCGGTCAGCGTCAGGGCGTCAACCTCGACTCGTACGCCTGAGGTTTCACCAGCGCGTAAGGCCGTCATCAATCCAAGTACATCTATGCTCGCCAGGCTGCGGGCATGGCACTCTCGAGACGCACCCTCCTGCTGAGCTCGGCCGCCGCCGGCGTGGCCGGTGCCGCGACGACCTGGCCGCTGGCCGCCACCGCCGCGCCCTACCGCGGCCCGCTGCGCGCCGACCCGTTCACCCTGGGCATCGCCTCGGGCGACCCCGAATCCGACGGTTTCGTGCTCTGGACCCGGCTCGCCCCGGCCCCGCTGGCCGAGGACGGCCTCGGCGGCATGCCCGCCCGCGTCGTCCCCGTCGAGTGGGAGGTCGCCGCCGACGAACGCTTCCGCCGGATCGTGCGGCGCGGCGTGACGGCCGCGCGGCCCGAGTCGGCCCACACCGTGCACGTCGAGGTCGGTCACCTGCTGCCGGGACGCGAGTACTTCTACCGCTTCCGCGCCGAGGGCTACCTGTCGCCGGTGGGCCGCACCCGCACCGCCCCGTCGTCGTGGGCCGCCGGAGGCACCCTCGCCATGGCGTTCGCCTCCTGCTCGCAATATGAGCACGGCTACTTCACGGCCTATCGCCACCTCGCTGCCGACGAGCCCGACATCGTGCTGCACCTGGGCGACTACCAGTACGAATACCAGGCCGGCGTCTACACCGTCCCGGGCGGCAACCCGCGCGACCACGCCGGCCCCGAGACCGTCACCCTGGCCAACTACCGGCAGCGGCACGCCCAGTACAAGACCGACCCCGACCTGCAGGCCGCGCACGCCGTCGCGCCCTGGGCGGTGGTGTTCGACGACCACGAGATCGAGAACAACTGGGCCGACGAGGTGCCCGAGCAGCCCGACCCGACCTTCCTGGCCCGGCGCGCGGCCGCGTTCCAGGCCTACTACGAGAACATGCCGCTGCGCCGCTCCTCGATCCCGCGCGGCATCGACATGCAGCTCTACCGGCGCCTGCACTGGGGGCGGCTGGCCACGTTCCACATGCTCGACACCCGCCAGTTCCGCGACGACCAGGCCTGCGGCGACGGCTACAAGGACTGCGCCGACGCGTACGACCCGGCCCGCTCGATCACCGGCGAGCGGCAGGAGAAGTGGCTGCTCGACGGGTTCCGCCGCTCGACCGCCCGCTGGGACGTGCTGGGGCAGCAGGTCTTCTTCGGACAGCGGGACAACAACTCGGGTCCACAGGTGGTGACCAGCATGGACTCGTGGGACGGCTACGCCGCGTCGCGCGACCGGATCACCCGGGGCTGGGTCGACGCCGGGGTGCGCAACCCGGTCGTGCTCACCGGCGACGTGCACGCGCACTGGGCCGACGAGCTCAAACTCGACTACGCCGACCCGACCTCGCGGACCGTCGGGACCGAGCTGGTCTGCTCGTCGATCACGTCGACCGGCAACGGCGCCGACGTGCCGACCGGGCAGCACCCGTGGGCGGCCTGGAACCCGCACCTGCGGTTCTACAACAACCAGAGAGGCTACGTCCGTACGCGCATCACGCCCGACAGCCTCACCGCGGACTTCCGGGTCGTGCCGTACGTGACCACGCCGGGAGCACCCGTCCACACGCGCGCCACGTTCGTCGTCGAGGACCGGCGGCCCGGCCTGCACCAGACCGCCGACAACCCGACCCCGTCGCTCATGGCCGCCGTCGACCCGGCCGACACCGTCGCCCAGGAGACGCTCCGCCCCTGATCAGACCGCGCAGCCGGCCAGGGCCAGGGTCGCCCGAGACCGTTGGGACGGCCCGCCGCGGCCGCGGGCATCAGACCGCGCAGCCGGCCAGGGCCAGGGTCGCCCGAGACCGTTGGGACGGCCCGCTGCGGCCGCGGGCATCAGACCGCGCAGCCGGCCAGGGCCAGGGTCGCCCGAGACCGTTGGGACGGCCCGCCGCGGCCGCGGGCATCAGACCGCGCAGCCGGCCAGGGCCAGGGTCGCCCCGAGACCGTTGGGGCGGCCCGGCTCGGCCGCGGGCAGCACCAGCGCCGCACACCCGGCCGCGACCGCCCCGGCGTCGGCCGGCGTGTCACCGACCATGAGGGTGCGCTCGGGGTCGACGGCGAGCATCCCGCAGGCCCGCAGGAAGATCGCGGGATCGGGCTTGGTGCGTCCGAGCTCGAAGCTCAGGGCGTACGCGTCGATCAGGGAACTCAGGCCCCACGCGTCGAACAGGGGCCGGATGTCGAAGCCGATGTTGCTGACCACCGCCACCTTGATGCCGGCCTCGTGCAGCGTGCGCAGCGTCGACTCGGTGTCCGCGTAGGGCAGCCAGCCGTCGGGGGCCAGCAACCGCTCGTAGAGGGCGTCGGCCAGCCCCTCCACGTCGGTCGAGACGGTCGAGGCCAGGCCCGTGAAGGCGGCGCGGTGGCTCTGGGCGTAGAGATCGCGGTCGGCCCAGTGCTCGGCCAGGTGGGGCGGCACACGGTAGGGCAGCGGACCCCCGGCGCGCCCGGCTGTGACCAACCGGTCGGCCAGCACGGTGGCCCGGCCCCGGTCGAGCTCGCGACCGCACGCCAGCGCGGCCGCCACGACCCACGTCACAGGGTCTTCGACCTGCGCCAACGTGCCGTGGAAGTCGAACAGCACGGCGTCGACCTGACGGTGCGGCCGATGGGGAGGGTGATCGGTCGATGCGACATCCGGCACGGGAGCACCATACCCACCACGCCACGCGGGCCGGGACGCAACCGCCCGTGCTCCTTCTTGTCACACGCACGAACTAGCCTGGTGGTCATGACGAGTCCCGCCGAACGGTATGCGGAATCCCAGAGGCGGGCGGCCCGGGTGGCCGAGTTCCCCGCCCTCTCCGATTTCATGCTCGACGTCGGCTTCGACCTCGACGACTTCCAGCGCGCCGCCTGCGAATCACTCGAACGTGGGAGCGGCGTGCTTGTGTGCGCGCCCACCGGCGCCGGCAAGACCGTCGTGGGCGAGTTCGCGGTGCACCTCGCGCTGCGCGCCGGCGGGCGCAAGTGCTTCTACACGACGCCGATCAAGGCGCTGTCCAACCAGAAATACCACGACCTGGTCGAGCGCTACGGCCCCGAGCAGGTCGGCCTGCTCACCGGCGACAACGCCATCAACGGCGACGCCCCGGTGGTCGTGATGACCACCGAGGTGCTGCGCAACATGCTCTATTCGGGCTCGGCGGCGCTCAACAACCTGGCCTACGTGGTGATGGACGAGGTGCACTACCTGGCCGACCGGTTCCGGGGCGCGGTCTGGGAAGAGGTGATCATCCACCTGCCGGCCTCGGTGACCCTGGTGTCGCTGTCGGCCACGGTGAGCAACTACGAGGAGTTCGCCGACTGGCTGGTCACCGTCCGCGGCAAGACGGAGGTCGTGGTCAGCGAGCACCGCCCCGTCCCGCTCTGGCAGCACATGCTGGTCGGCCGGCGCATGTTCGACCTGTTCCACGACGCCGACGCCGCCAAGAAACACGACGTGCACCCCGAGCTGCTGCGCTACACCCGCGAGATGCAGCGCCGGCTCGAGTTCACCGACCGGTCCTACGGCCCCGGCCGCGGCGGCCGGTCCCGCCGCTGGCAGCCGCCGCCGCGGGCCGAGGTGGTCGACCGGCTCGAACGCGCCGATCTGCTGCCCGCGATCTCGTTCATCTTCAGCCGCGCCGGCTGCGACGCCGCCGTGCAGCAGTGCCTGGCCGCCGGGCTGCGCCTGACCAACGCCGACGAGCGGGCCGAGATCCGCCGCATCGCCGAGGCCAAGGTCGCCACGATCCCGCGCGAAGACCTGTCCGTGCTGGGCTACTGGGAATGGCTCGACGGCCTCGAGCGCGGCGTCGCCGCCCACCACGCCGGCATGCTGCCCGCCTTCAAAGAGGCGGTGGAGGAATGCTTCGTCCAGGGCCTGGTCAAGGCGGTGTTCGCCACCGAGACGCTGGCGCTCGGCATCAACATGCCCGCGCGCTGCGTCGTCCTGGAAAGGCTCGTGAAGTTCAACGGCGAGGCCCACGTCGACCTCACCCCGGGCGAATACACGCAGCTCACCGGGCGGGCCGGGCGCCGCGGCATCGACGTCGAGGGGCACGCCGTGGTGCTGTGGAGCCCCGAGGTCGACCCGCGTCACGTGGCCGGCCTGGCCTCCACGCGCACCTATCCGTTGCGGTCGTCGTTCCGCCCGTCCTACAACATGGCCGTCAACCTGGTCGGCTCGGTCGGCGCCGACCAGGCCCGCGACCTGCTCGAGTCGTCGTTCGCCCAGTTCCAGGCCGACCGTTCGGTGGTCGGCCTGGCCCGCCAGGTGCAGCGCAACGTCGAGACCATGGAGACGTACGGGGCCGACGGCGCCTGCCACCACGGCGACTTCGACGAATACTTCGCGATCCGGGTCGCCATCGCCGACCGGGAACGTGCGATCGCCCGTCAGGGCGCCTCCCAGCGCCGGGCCGCCGTGATCACCTCGCTCGAGAAGCTGCGCGTGGGTGACGTCATCCGGGTCGCCCAGGGCCGCCGGGCCGGGCTGGCCGTGGTGCTCGAGGCGCCCAACGGCGGGTTCGGCGAGCCCCGCCCGCTCGTGCTCACCCAGGACCGGTGGGCCGGCCGGGTCAGCCCGGCCGACTTCGCCGAAGAGGCCAAGGTG
The DNA here is from genome assembly GCF_016834655.1 of Paractinoplanes ovalisporus. Lineage (GTDB taxonomy): Bacteria > Actinomycetota > Actinomycetes > Mycobacteriales > Micromonosporaceae > Actinoplanes > Actinoplanes ovalisporus. The sequence continues at coordinate 160,786 of NZ_JAENHP010000012.1, read as the reverse complement.
CTCGACCGGGTGCGCGTGCCCAAACACTTCAACCCGCGCTCACCGGCCGCCCGCCGCGACCTGGCGGCCCAGGTCAGCGCGACCGGCCACGACCGCACGGTGAACAGCGGCCGCCGGCGCAACCGGGGCGGTGGCGGCAACCCGGGTGAAGACTCCGAGATCGCGCTGCTCAAGGTGCAGATGCGCCAGCACCCGTGCCACGCCTGCCCCGACCGCGAAGACCACGCCCGCTGGGCCGAGCGCCGCCACCGGCTGCTGCGCGACACCGACGCGCTGCGCGAGAAGGTCGCCGGGCGCACGGGCTCGCTGGCCCGCACCTTCGACCAGGTGTGCGCGGTGCTGGCCGGGCGGGGTTATCTCGCTCCCGGCCCCGACGGCGTCGAGGTGACCGAGAGCGGGCGCATGCTCGGCCGCATCTGGTCCGAGGCCGACCTGCTGGTGGCCGAGTGCCTGCGGCAGGGCGTGTGGGACGAGCTCGAACCCGAGGAGCTGGCCGCCGCCGTGTCGATGGTGCTCTACGAGTCGCGCCGCGAGACCGACGACCGGGCCTCGGTGCCCAAGGGCGCGATCACCACGGCCGTCGACGCCTGCGGCAAGCTGTGGGGCGACATCGCCGCCGACGAGTCCGACCACGGGCTGACCCTGACCCGCGAGCCCGACCCGGGGTTCGTCTGGCCGATGTACCGCTGGGCCCGGGGCGAACCTCTCGCCCGGGTGCTGGCCAGCGGCGGCCACAGCTACGACACCGACATGCCCGCGGGCGACTTCGTGCGCTGGGCGCGGCAGGTGCTCGACCTGCTCAGCCAGCTGCGCGAGGCGTCGGCGGCCTCCGAGACGCTGCGCGCCACCGCCCGCAAGGCGATCACCGCGGTCAACCGGGGGGTGCTGGCATACCAGGCCGGTCTGTGAACGACAGGGCGGTCTCGGCGCACTCCGCGACCAGTTCGGGCTCGCCGGGCCGTTCGTCGCTGCGGAAATGCAGCGCGAGGATCCCGGCCACCTGGCCGTCGGGGGTGCGCAGCGTGTAGGCGTGCACGACCGGGAAGGGGTCGTCGCCGAAGCCACGGCGCCAGACGGTGCCGTATTTGTCCTCGAGGCGCAGCTCGCAGGCGTCGGCGCCGCCCACGATGGTGGCGGCCATCAGGATCGCGGCATAGACGGTCTCGGGGTCGGCCAGGGCGAGGAAGTCGTCGGAGATCAGGGCGCGGGGCCTGGTGCGCAGCTGCTCGCGCAGATCGGCCAGCAGGGTGCGGCGGGTGGCGCGGACCTCGCCGTCGACCGCCTGTTGCTGGATGCGGGCCCGGATGCGGACCTGGTCGTCCTCGGCCCGCTGGCGTTCCGCGGAGGCCCGGGCCAGGTCGTCGGCGCCGTCACCGAGCAACAGCCGCGGAACGAGCGCGGGCCGCGGCCCGGTGTCGGCCTCGGCGTAGGGCAGAAGCACCGGAGCCGAGCCGGACGCCACGATGGCCCGGCGGACGGTGTCGCGCACCCCGGTCAACCGGAAACGCCGGCCCGCGCCGGCCGCCGTGCGGTGCGCGCCGACCAGCATGCGGATCGTGCCGGCGTCGATGAACCGCACCCCGGCCACGTCGACCACGACGTCGTGGTAGCGGCGGGCACCCGCGTAGGCCAGGGCAGCGCCCAGCGCGGCGCGCACCCGGTCGTGGGCGGCGGCGTCGAGGGCGCCGGCCAGAGAGATGAGGCCGGTGTGCTCGCTGGGTGTTACCGAAACGGGTGACTGCAGGTTCATGGTTACCGCCGATGGGACGTTTCGCCCAGGCTACGCGACCACCGGCGGCACCGGCCATCTGACCGCACGGTGGGGTGAGAGCTCAGGACGCCGGCTGGGCCTCGACCGGCTCCGGGGTGTAACGCAGGCCGCGGCTGAACGTCGCGACCAGGGCCGAACCGGCGACCGTGGCCGCGAAGACCAGGATCGCGGTGGCCGGACCCCGCGTGGACAGGACCACGCCGGCCAGCAACGGGGCGGCCGCGGCCATCGACGTCGCGGCGACCATGATCACGCTGATGACGCGGCCCTGGAGCCGGTCGGGGGTGATCGCGGCCTGGAATCCGAACAGCGCGGCGTTCGCGGCCGGCCCGAAGAAGACGGTGAGGCCGAGCGGGATCGCGGCGGCGATGCTCGAGGGGAACAGCGCGGCACTGGCCAGAAGGACGGCGGCGGCCCAGCAGATCGAGCGGGTGAGAGCGACGAGCCCGAGCCGGCGCTGGACGGCCGGGGCGGCGAACGCGCCCAGCAGACCGCCGGCGGCGACGATCGTCTCGGTCAGTCCGATCACCGCGGGCGTCGTGCCGGCGCGTTGCAGGGCCACGATCAGGGCGAACACCACACCGTTGATCGCGAAGTTCAACGGCGCGGCGACCAGCATCAACGTACGCAGGAAGGGGTGGGTGAAGACGAACCGGAGACCTTCGGCCAGGGCGGCCCCGTACGCCTGAGGTTCGTCCTCGCGCGGCGCCTGCAGCGGCTTGCGGATGGCCAGCACGGCCGTGATCGACACCAGGTACGAGACGACGTTGGCGGCGAACGGGACGGCGTGGCCCAGTCCGAACAGGAGGCCGCCGAGCGGGGGACCGGCCAGCGAGGTGCCGTACGAGCGGGCCTCGTTGCGGGCCACGGCGTCGGGCAGTTGCCGGATCGGCACGATGCTGCGCAGCGACGCGTCCTCGGCGGTGCCGAAGATCGCACTGGCGGCCGCGTCGACGACGGCGACCACGAGGATCAGCACCAGCCCGGCGCGGTCGGTGAGAACCGCCGTGGTGAGGGCGGCGAAGGCCAGCAGCCGTACGGCGTCGCAGGCCACCAGGGTGCGGCGGCGATCGAGACGGTCCACCAGCACCCCCGCCGGCAGCCGTAGCAGCAGGCGCGTGGCCTGGGTCAAGGTGCCGACCAGGCCCGCGCTCACCGGCGAACCGGTCTTCACCAGCACCAGCAGCGACAGGGCGAGCGAGGCGATGCCGTCGCCGAGGTCGGACAGCGACTGCGACGACCAGAGCAGGTTGAACTCGCGGTTGCGCCACAGGCTCGTCGAGGTCACTTCTGGGCCCGTCGCGGGTAGGCGTGGGTGACGACAATGACCGTCTCGGAGTCCGGACCGGGATTGTCGGCCTCCTCGATGAGCCGGTCGATCTGCTCGCGCAGCCGTTCCAGGCCCTCGGCGGTCGTCCGGATGACCCGCTCGGAGCTGGCCGCCGCGTCGTACCACTGGGGACTCCACCGGCCGTGCGACGCCTCGCGGTGGAACTTGTCCATGGCGAGGTCCCAGACCGCGCGGGCGGTGCGCTCGAAGGCCCGGGTCGCCTCGGCGTCGCCGGTGTCCCAGGTGGTCGACGCGTGCGCGGCCTTCCACCAGCGCTCCCGCCCGTGCGAGCCGCGGCCGCGCTCGGGCGCCTCGGTCACGAAACCGTGCCGGGCCAGCAGACGGAGATGGTGGCTGGTCTGACCGGAGTCGGTGTCGAGGCGGCGGGCCAGGATGGCCGAGGTCGCCGGGCCGTCCAGCCGCAGCGAACCGAGGATCCGCATGCGCAGCGGGTGAGCCATGACACGCATCGTTTCGGCGGTGCTGAGCACGACCTCGTGCTTGTCTGTCCGTGCGCTCCCCGTGGTCATGGGACGACGCTATGGCCGTACGGGAAAGGCTTGCAACGCACTTATGCATAGGATCTCTGCACTGCTGCTCATCGGAGGAAACACGTGCTCGCCACATACATGCACGGGGAACGGGACATCCGCGTCGAAGAGGTCGCCGACCCGGTGATCAGCACCGGTCGCGACGCGGTGGTGCGGGTCGTCGCGTCCTGTGTCTGCGGGTCCGACCTGTGGGGCTACCGCGGCGTCCGGACCATCACCCAGCCCCGCCGGATGGGCCACGAGTTCGTCGGCGTGGTCGAGGCGGTCGGCGCCGACGTGCGGACGGTCAAGACCGGCGACTTCGTGATCGCGCCGTTCTACGTCTGCGACGGCGTCTGTGTGAACTGCCGCAACGGCTTCAGCACGTCCTGCCTGCACGGCGGGGCCTGGGGCGCCGAGGTCGAGGGCGAGGGCTTCGCGGACGGCGGGCAGGGCGAGGCCGTACGGGTTCCGCTCGCCGACGGCACGCTGTTCGTGGTGCCTGGTGGACAGCCCGGCGACGCGCTGATCCCCGGCCTGCTGACGCTCTCCGACGTGATGTGCACGGGTCACCACGCGGCCGTCTCGGGCGGGGTGCGCGAAGGGTCGACCGTGGCGGTGGTCGGCGACGGCGCGGTCGGGCTCGGCGCGGTCATCGCGGCCAAGCGCCTCGGCGCCGCCCGCATCGTGGCGATGTCACGCCACGCGGCCCGGCAGGCCCTGGCCCGCGAGTTCGGCGCCACCGACATCGTGCCCGAACGCGGCGACGAGGGCATCGGCGTGCTGAAGACGATGTTCGACGGCGTCGGGCCCGACGTGGTTCTGGAATGCGTGGGCACGAAGGAGTCGATGGACCAGGCGCTGCGGTCGGCCCGGCCCGGCGGCCAGGTCGGTTTCGTGGGCGTTCCGGCCGGCGGCCCCGAACTGCCGGTGCCGCTGATGTTCGGGACCAATGTGGGCGTCCGGGGTGGGGTCGCGCCGGTCCGTGACTACATGGCCGAGCTGCTGCCCGAGGTGATGGACGGCCGCATCCAGCCGGGAAAGGTCTTCGACCTGACGTTGCCGCTCTCGGAGACGGCGGCCGCCTACGCCGCGATGGACGAGCGCCGGGCCACGAAGGTTCTGCTGCGGCCCTAGGCTGCGGGCATGAATCCGCGACGAGCTGACGGAACCCGGCGGCCGCGTTCGGGAAGGCCGGGCTCGTGAAGGTCGCCGAGATCCGCCGCTATCCGGTCAAGTCTCTGCTGGGCGAGACCCTGCCCGCGGCGACGGTCCGGGAGCGAGGCATCGAGGGCGACCGGTTGTGGGCGGTGCGCGATGCCGACGGCAAGTTCGGCAGCGGCAAGAACACCCGCCGGTTCCGTCGCATGGCCGGGCTTTTCGACCTTTCCGCGTACGGGGGAGAGCCGGCCCCGACCGTGCGCCTGCCCGACGGTCGCGAATTCACGGCCGACGACCCCGCCGCCCACCGTGCGGTCAGCGCCCACCTCGGACGCCCGGTGACGCTGGCCCGCGAGGCGGCCGTGCCGCACCACGACGAGGGGCCGGTCAGCCTCGTCACGACGGCCGCGCTGGCCCGGTTGACGGGGCTGTGCGGGCCCGACCCCGGTCTCGACACGATCGACCCGCTCCGCTTCCGGGCCAACCTGCTGCTCGACCTGGCCGGGCCTCCCTCCTTTCCTGAGGACGACTGGCCCGGCCGCGTGTTGCGGATCGGGCCGCGGCTCGTCCTGCGCGTGGTCCGCCCGCTCACCCGCTGCGTCATGATCGACATGGCCCAGTCCGTGGCGCCCGACCGCAACGACCTGCTCAAGACCCTGGCCGATGCGCACGACATGACGTTCGGGGTCTTCGCCGCGGTCGAGCAGCCCGGCCCGGTCACCGTCGGGGACCGGTGCCGGTGGGCCTGAGCCCGTAGGGTGGCGGACATGGGACAAGGGCTGTTGCCATACCTGTGCTGCCCGGACGCCGCCGCGGCGATCGACTTCTACACCAGCGTGTTCGGTGCGACCGAGGTCCAGCGCTGGACCGCCGACGACGGGCGGATCGGTCACGCCGAACTGAGCCTGGCCGGTGAGCCGTTGTTCCTCGCCGACGAATATCCGGAGATCGGCGTGCGCAGCCCTTACGCGTACGGGGGAACGCCTTTGTCGCTGGTGCTCAGCGTGCCGGACGCCGTCGCCACCGCTGAGCGGGCGGTCGAGGCCGGCGCCACCGTCGAACGCCCGGTCAAGGCCCAGGACGACGGTTCGACGGCCGGGTGGATCATCGACCCGTCCGGGCACCGCTGGAACCTGCGGACCGCGGCCGAGGAGTTGCCGGTCGAGCAGTTGCGCGAGGTCGTCGGCGACCGCTACACCATCACCGAACAGCCGGAACGGTAGTCCGAGCGGTGCGGATGGACGCCTCGGACGTGGTCGGGCTCGTGACGGAGCTCGACGGGCGCGGCGTCGACGTCTGCCTCAGCGGCGGGTGGGCGGTGGACGCGCTTCTCGGGGAGCAGACGCGGGAGCATTCCGACCTGGACGTCTGGATCCGAGCCGAGAAACTGCACGAGGCCTTTCTCGGACTGGCGCATCGGGGAGTGGACCGGATCTTTCCGTGGGCGGGGGACCGGCCCTGGAACTTCGTGCTGCACGACGGGGGACGTCTCCGGGTCGATCTGCACCTCTACGAGGTTCGTGCGGACGGGGATCTGCACTATGGATCGGCGCTCGGGGGCGAGACTTTCGCGGCGGCGGCGCTCGGTGGCAAAGGAGTCGTCGGCGGGGTCGCGGTGCGCTGTGAGGACGCGGAATGGGCGGTGCGGTGGCACACCGGCTATCCGGCCCGGGACAAGGACCGGCACGACGTGGCCCGGCTCTGTGAAAGGTTCGGGATCGCGCTTCCGGCCGGGTTCTGAGCGGCTGCGGGCGGGGTCGCACCGTACGGTAGGGGTGTGAGAGAGATCCGGCTTGCGGCGCGGCCGCAGGGGTGGCCGACCGAGGACACGTTCGAGATGGCCGAGGCGCCGATGCCCGAGGCGGGGCCGGGGCAGGTGCTGGTCCGCAACGTGCTCATGTCGGTCGACCCGTACATGCGCGGGCGGATGAACGACGTGAAGTCGTACGTGCCGCCGTTCCAGCTCGGGGCGCCGCTCGACGGGGGTGCGGTCGGGGAAGTGGTGGCCTCGCAGTCCGAGCAGGTGCCGATGGGCTCGTACGTGGTGCACGGGCTCGGCTGGCGCGAATACGCCGCGGTCAACGCCGCCCATGCCCGCGTGGTCGACCCCGAGCAGGCCGACCTCTCGGCATACCTCGGGGCTCTCGGGCTGACCGGCTTCACCGCGTACGTGGGTCTGATCGACATCGCCCGGTTCCAGGAGGGCGACACCGTCTTCGTCTCGGGCGCCGCCGGTGCGGTGGGCAGCATCGTGGGGCAGATCGCCCGCGAGCGGGGCGCGGCACGGGTCATCGGCAGCGCCGGCTCGGACGAGAAGGTGCGCCACCTGACCGACGACCTGGGCTTCGACGTGGCCTTCAACTACCGCGACGCGCCTGTTCGCGAGCAGTTGCGCGAGGCCGCCCCGGACGGCATCGACGTCTATTTCGACAACGTCGGCGGCGACCACCTCGAGGCGGCGATCGGTTCGCTCAAGAAGTACGGGCGGGTGGCCATGTGCGGCGCGATCGCCGGCTACAACGAGACCTCGGCCCCGGCCGGCCCGCGCAACCTGGCCCTGGCCATCGGCAAGGAGCTCAACCTGCGCGGCTTCATCGTGAGCAACCACAACCGCCGTATGCCCGACTTCCTGGCCGAGGTCGGACCGCTCGTGCGCGACGGCCGGATCCGTTTCCGCGAGACGATTGTGGACGGGCTGGAGAACGCGCCGGCCGCCTTCATCGGGCTGCTCAAGGGCGAGAACACCGGCAAGATGCTCGTACGGATCTCATAGGGCTGTTTCACGACTGTGTGGGTCTGGTGCCAGCCCGGCTCCCGGTGTTCTCCCGGTGTGTTGGAACCGGGCTATAGCGGGATCTGGGCCCCTCCGCAGCCCCATCTCAGTCATGAAACCGGCCTTTACCGCACGCCGTCTTCGACCGCCCACTTCAGGAACTCGTACGCTTCCTGCCCGCGTACGGCCGGGTCGTCGTAGCCGGTCGGGTCGCCCGGGCGTTCGCGGATGCGCAGCGCGTCGGCGCCCAGGCGGTGCCAGCGGGGGTCGAGCTCTTCGACGATGTATCGGCCCGCGCCGCTCTTCGAGGTGATTGCGTCCTTCGCGAGCAGATGGTGCAGCCGCGCCACGCCCAGCACCACCCAGGCGATCGACGGTTCATGCCGGCCGAACTCGACCACACCGGCCTGCTCGACCTCGCCGATGGTGGAGCGCCAGTACGTGTCGAGGTTGCCCCGGGTGAAGTCGCGCAGCTCGGTCTTGTCGGTGTGCACCGGCGGCAGCGTCCCGCGCACCACGACCGCCCGCTCGGCCAGCTCGTGCCAGGTCACCGGGTTGATGTCGATCTTGCCCTCGGCCTCGAACCGGCCCTGGAAGAACGCGGGTCGCCGCCCCACGGTGAGCGCCGAGACCGCCAGGTCGGCCGGAGTGCAGTGGAAGCCGTCGAACACCACCTCGGGGTGGCGGGCCTTGGTCGCCTCGTGCGCCTCGGCCAGGAGCGCGTGGTCGGGCGGGCTGTCCCACACGCCGACGAAGTCGACGTCGCTCCCCTCGAAGAACTCGCCCCAGCACAGCGAACCGTGCAGGAAGAGCCCGGTCTGGCCGTCGGGGCAGCGGGCGTCGATCTCATCGAGGAAGGTGCGCGCGACATCCACGCCGCAGACCCTAACGGCCACGATCAAATTGCGTCCGTACGCATCCCCGCCCGCTCAGCCGCACGCCGCGTTCCCGGCATGACGCGTTCCCGGCGTCGTGCGCTTCGGCGTGGCGGGCTCTGGGCGTGGCGGCTGTGTCGGCGTGGCGCGTTCCGCGGTGTGGCGCGCTCTACGGCGTGCCAGGGTTCTGGGCGTGGCGGCGCGGCGGTTCTACGATGCCGCCCATGACCACTCCCCGAGCGCGGGCCGAGGCGCAGTACGCGTCCACGACCAGCAATCTGACGGCCCGGATCGCGATCTACGACCACCGTACGAACCCGCAGGACTGGTACACGTGGCTGGCCGAGCGGCTGCCGCTGCGCGGGGACGTGATCGAGGTGGGCGCCGGCACCGGTGAACTGTGGAACCGGGTCGACCCGAGCGGATACGACATGCGGCTCACCCTGGTCGACTTCTCGCCGGTCATGTGCGAGCGGCTGCGGTCGGTGCCCGGCGCGACGGTGCTGCGCGAGGACGCCGCTTCCCTGCCGTTCCCCGACGCGAGCTTCGACCTGCTGATCGCCAACCACATGCTCTATCACCTGGACGACCCCGAGGCGGCGCTGCGGGAGTTCGCGCGTGTGCTGCGGCCGGGCGGGCGGCTCGCCATGGGCCTCAACGGGACTGGCCATCTCGCCGAACTGTCCGAGATCGGGCCCGCGATCGGACGGCCCGACCACACGCTGCGGCCCGCCCACAACGGGATCACCGTGGCGAGCGCTACCGCGTACGTGCAAACGCTCTTCGAGCATGTCGGGGTCGAGAGTTATCCGTCGAGTCTGGACATTCCCGACGTCGAGCCGGTGCTGCTCTACCTGGCCAGCCAGGACCGGCCGCCGCTGACCCCGGACGAGGAGGCTGCCGTCCGCGATTTCGTCGAGTCCCGGATCGCGGCCGACGGTGCTTTCCGTGTACGCCAGAACGCCGTCCTCATCACCGCGAGCCGCTGACGACGGCCATGGCCTCGAGGGCGGCTTGGCGCAGGGCGTCGCTGCGGGCGTACACGGAAGCGCCGGGCCCGGGCTGCGGGCGGCCGTCGATGCCGCTGTAGGCGCCGCCGGCCTCGCGGACGATCAGCGACGTGCTGGCGAAGTCCCAGATCTGGCCGCCGGTCTGCACGGCCAGGTCGAGGTCGCCGCGAGCGATCATCAGGGCGGGGTGGATGGGCCAGTGCAGCGCGGGCGTCAGTTCCTTGAGAGGCGCCACGAGTTCGCGGTTCCACTCCTCGGGGACCACGCCGAGGCGGCTGCCGGCCACCGTGTCGGCGCCCGCCGAGACGTGGACGGGCGTTTCGGCCACCACCCGGCCGCCGACGATCCGGCCCTCGAACGCGCCGCCGCCGCGGGTCGCCCACCAGAGGCTGCCCTGCGCGGGGTGCGCGGCGACCGCGGTGGTCACCTCGCCGTCCTCCTCGAGGGCGATCAGGATCAGCCAGCGGTTGTCGCCGGCCACGAACAGGGCGGTGCCGTCGATCGGGTCGATGATCCAGCGGCGCCCGGACGCGCCGGTCTGGCCCTCCTCCTCGCCGAGGACGGCGTCGGTGGGCCGGGCCGCGGCCAGCACGTCCCGGATCGCGGACTCGACGGCACGGTCGGCCGCGGTGACGACCGAGCCGTCGGCCTTGAGTTCCCGGGGCAGGTCGGCGAGCGCCTCGAAATGCGGCAGCGCGACCGCCGCTCCGGTCATCGCGGCACGTTGGGCGAGCTGAAGATCCGTCTCCACATCCTCATCCTGCCTCCGCCCACCGGCCCACCCGACGCGAATCGCGGGTGTGTCACCCGCATCACCCGCGTATTTCCCCCTCCCGTCACCTGCCGGTCGTCAGAGGCCCCCGGCGACGTCAGACGATCTCGAAGCCGGTGGTCGGAGGCGCGTCCGCTTTCAGCCGATCGTGGCTCCGGTCGTCCGAGGCGTTGGCTGTCTCGCGCTCGTTGTCGGAGGCGTGTCCGCGGTCGGCCGATCGTGGCGTCGGCGGCGTTGGGCTGTCTCGGCGCTCGTTGTCGGAGGTGCGTCCGCTGTCGGTCGATCGTGGCGTCGGTCGTCGGGAGCCTGCTGCCGTCAGCCGATCTCGGCGACCGCCACGCCGGTGGTGCCGGTGGGGACCATGGCGACGATCTCGCCGGCCGGGTTGAGGACGCACGTCGGGCCCAGGCCCAGGTGGGTCGGGCCGCGCTCGCCGGTGACGTCGGCCGAGGCCAGCCACAGGCCGGTCTCGGCGATACGGCGGCGGCGCAGCTCGTTGTGGCGGTGCTGCCAGTGGACGGCGTTCTCGCGGCGCATCATGTTCTGCGCCGGCAGCGTCAGCAAGGTCGCTCCCTGGCGGGCGACCGCGGCGGCGGCGTGCGGGTATTGGGCGTCGAAGCAGATGTTCACCCCGAAAGTGACGCCCGCGCACGGAAAGACGGGATAGGCGTCGCCCGCCGTGAACACCTTTTCGCCCCGGGTCAGAAACGTCTTCCGGTACGCACCCACGACGCGCCCGCCGGCGATGACTGCCGCGGTGTTGAAGTAACGGTTTCCGCGGCGCTCGATCAGACCCAGCACCACGGTCGGCGTCACCGGGACCCGTACGTCGGAAAGCTCTTTCGCATGCCTCCGCACGAACGCCGCCTCGGGCCGGTAGCCCTGCAGAAAGCACTCCGGAAAGACGAGCAGGTCGGCGCCCTCGGCCTGCCGCGCGAGATCATGGACGACGGCGAGGGCCGACCGCTCGTCCCCGACGATCTCCGGCGTCTGGCACACACCCACCCGCATCAGGAAAGCCCGGGATCGACGGTCGCCGCATCGGATTCCAGCGCCCGCAACGTGCCGGTCGCCGCAGCGGGTTTCAGCGCCCGCAACGTGCCGGTCGCCGCAGAGGGCCTCAGCGCCCGCAATGCGCCGGTCGCCGAGGCGGGTTTCAGCGCCCGCAACGTACTGGTCTCCGCGGCAGGCTTCAGCGCCCGCGACGTGCCGGGGATCGGAAGGGGATTCAGCGCCCGCAGCGCGCTGGTCACCATGGCGGGTTTCGGCGCTCGCAACGCCGCCTCATGGTCCTGTGTGAACTCGCGGGGATCCGCGCGCTGTCCGGCATGCCCGCAGTCTGCCGGACAACCCGCCGCCCGGCTTGACTGCGAATCAAGAACCTGGGCATAGGGTGCAGGGTCATGGATATCGCGGCCGCACACATCGACCGTTTCAACACCGCCGTCGTCAGCGGCGACTGGAAGCCGTTCGTCGACGCGCTGCACCCCGACGTGGTGATGACGTTCGTCGGTGTGCCGGTCGGCCCGTTCCGGGGTCGCGACGTCGTCGGCGCGGCCTACGAGGCGAATCCGCCGACCGACACCATGCGTCCCGTCCCGTCCGGCGACAACGGGCGCATCGGGGACGACAACGGCCGCATCGAGTTCGAGTGGGACAAGGGCGGCACCGGCACGCTGACCCTCGGCTACGCGGACGGCCGCGTGATCAGCATGCTGATCGAGTTCCACTGACCCGCGTCTGGATCGGCGGTTCCCCGTGCGCCGGCAAGAGCACGGTGGCCGCCATGGTCGCCGCTGCCCTGGGGTGGCCGCTCCACTCGTGCGACGACGCCTTCGACCGGCACATGGAGGTCGCCGGCTTTTCCGTGATGCCCGTCGGGGAACGGCTGGCGCAGCCCATCGCCGTACAGGTGGAGAAGGTCTTCCGGATGTACCGGGCGGAGTTTCCGCTGATCCTGGACGAGCTCCCCGACCCGGCCGTGGTCGAGGGGGCCGCGCTTCTGCCGTCGCTGGTGTCGGCGGCGGGCGTCCCGCCGTCGTGCGCCGTCTGGATCGTGCCGACCGAGGCGTTCCAGCGTCACCACTACGGACAGCGCGGCTGGGCCCTCGATCTGGTGGCCGGTCTGCCCCCGACTGCGTTCGACCGCTGGATGCGACGCGACGCGCAGTTCGCGGTGCGGGTGGCGGCCGAGGCCCGTTCGCTGGGCTACCGGGTGATCACGGTCGACGGCACGGTCGCGATCGCCGAACTGGCCGCCGACGTGCTGGCGCATCACTCGCCGCAGGGCGGGTAGTCACTGGTCATGACTGAGACGCCGAATGCGGGAGCGAGCACGGACCAGCACGTCACCGGCTCCCCGGAGACCGACGAGTTCCCCACCGACAGGCCGCCGTCCGCCACCACGCCGGCCTCCGGCAGCAGCAACAAGGGCATCAACGAGCGCCGGGCGAACCTCGACGAGGGCGAGCCCGACGAGCCGCCTGCGGGAGGCTAGCGCCGGGAAAGTCCGATGCCGCGGCCGCCGCCTCGGGATATCGTGCGCGGCGTAGAGGCGGCGGTCGATGGGGGCGGCGGGGCATGGTGCACAACTCGGAGATCCTGGGGGCGCTCGTCGACATCGTGCGGGGCCCGGAGAGCACCCTCGAAGACGTCGAGATCGCCGGGCGTGGCATATCCGCCGAAGCGCGATTCAGCCGGACCCTCATCGCCGACAAATGGACCGTGTACGACGACCCCGTTCCCGTGCTGATGGAGAGGAACCTGGCCTTCAGCGACCACCTGATCGAGCGGGGCGAGATCGGCGACAGCCTGGCCGAGCTGTGGCGGCGCCGGTGCGCCGGGGAAATCGACGCCGCTGCCTTCACCGCGACGCTGGAAGACCTGGTCCGTCGCCTGGAGGAGCAGCCCGAAGAGGCGTTCGCGGCCGCCCAGAACGCCCCAGAGAAGCAGCGGGCCGCCGACGCCGCAGGGGAGCAGCGGGCCGCCGTCGCCGCAGGGGAGCAGCAGGCCGCCGTCGCCGCAGGGAAGGAGCGGGCCGCCGTCGCCGCAGGGAAGGAGCGGGCCGCTTACGTAGAGGCGCAGCTAGCCGCCGACGCAGCGCGGGAGCGGCGGGCCCCCGAAGTGGCCGAGGGCTAGCCGCGGCCGACAGCCGAAACAAGCGGGGCGCCGCCGGCAAACGGCAGCGCCCCGGAAACATGGGAACGTCAGGCGGTCGGGGCCTTCAGCGTGAGCGTCGTCCAGGCGCCGACGTGCACGCGGTCACCGTCGGCCAGCGCGCGGGACTGACCCGCGGTCAACGGCTGCTGGTCGTCGTTGATGTACGTGCCGTTGGTCGAGCCCACGTCCGACACCAGCCACACCCCGTCGACGCTCAGCGTCAGCAGCGCGTGCGAATGCGACACGCCCGGGTCGTCGTCGGACAGGTCGATCTCGGGGTGCGTCCCCTTCGACGTGCTGCGGCGGCCGATCCGCACCTGCGGCGGCGGCAACGGGACCGTGCGGCTGGGCCCGTTCTCGGGGAACTCGATGCCGTCGATCGCGTTGTCCTCGAAGTACGAGCGGTCGGGGGCGATCGTCACCGTCCAGCCCGCAGCCGGGGCCGCCGCGGGCGCGGCCGGCACCAGTGTGGGGATGCGCCCGGTGCTGTGGTCGTAGCCGCAGTCCTCACAGAAGCGGCTCGACCCGGCCCGGGGCGTGCCGCAATTGGGGCAGGGCTCGGTGGCGACAACCGCCGCCGGCGCGGAGACCGGCGGCGGGGGAGAAGGAGCCGCGGCGGCGCCGTCGATCTTGGCGCCGCACGTGTCGCAGAAGTCGCTCTCCTCGGAGGCGTGCCCCTTGGGGCAGGCGTACGTGGTCACTGGCCGCGTCCCACCCGCACGGTCTTCGTCGAGCGCGTGTCCAGCGCCATCTCGTCGGCCGCCGCCACCTTGCGCCGCAGCCGGACCGTGCCGGTCGCCGCGTCCTCGATGTCGACCACCGTGGCCAGCAGCTCGGACGTCGCCTTGTTGCCGCTCTCGTGGGCCAGCTGGGCCGCCCGCCCGAACTTCATCGTCGCCGTGTGGTCGTCACCGGCCTTGCGGGCCTCGATGCCGGCCTGGATCGTCTCGGCCAGCTCGGCCTGTCCGGTGTAGTGCGCGACCTGCCGGTTGATCCGGGTCGACAGCGCCGCGTCGTCGGTCCACACCGCCCTCACGAGGGACTGGGCGTGCACCGTGTCGCCCTCGACGATCGACACCCGGGCCGCCAGCATCTCGTCTCCGGACGCGCCCGGCGGCACGTCGACGCAGATGTGGTAGTCGCGGCTCTCGGCACCCCACGCGCCCAGCGGATAGCGCCCGGCCCGCGCGCCGTCGGCCACCCGTTTGCCGGTCAGGTCGGCCACCTGCGGTTCCACCTGCTTGACGAAGCGGACCGTGGCGTTCACCGGCGTCCACACCTTGAGCTGCACGTCGGCCGCCGTCTTGCCCATCGCGGCCGTCATCATCTGCTCGAAGGCGGCGGTGAGGTCGGCCGGCCGGGCCACGATGTCGACCGTGCCCAGCATCGCGTCGGCGATCTTGCGGAGCTCGGAGACCTTCCAGTTCGTGCCGACACCCCGGCAGTCGACGGTGAACTTGCCGCCGATCGAGGCGAGCACGCTCTCCAGATAGCCCACCCGCTCGCCGTTGTCGCCGTCGGTGAGCATGATGGCGTGCGCGATGTCGCCCGGCCGCTGCGCGAACAGCTGGGCCGCGAGCAGCAGCCACGCGCCCATCGCGGTGCCACCGCTGGCGTGCAGCCGGTCGATCGCCCAGGTCGCCTCGGCCCGGGTCTGGGCCGAGGCCACGGCCAGCTGGCCGGGTGCGGGGAACAGCTGCTGGGCGGTGCCGACGCCGGCGATCAGCGCGAAGTGCACGCCGTCGTCGATGCAGGCCACAGCGGCCTTGGCGGCCTGCCGGGCGGCGGTGATGCGGCCCTCGGCCTGCATCGACCCGGACGCGTCGACGATGATGACCTCGGTGGCGCCGCCGGTGCGCGCGCCCGTCGTGTTGCCCGACGAGGTGACCGTGACGATCGCGTTGACCTCGGTCGCGCCCAGCGCGAGGTATTCGTTCTGGAAGGCCTCGGCGGTGTACGTCATTCCTGTTCTCCCCCAAGCGGCGTGATCCCAAGTGGCGTGATGGGCACCAGAGCCACGGTGATGTTGTCCGCGCCCCCGGCGGTGTTCGCGTAGTCGGCGAGCCACCGGGCCGCGGAGATCAGCGTGCCCTGCTCGCGCAACCCCTCGCGCACGGCGGCGGCGAAGGCGGCCGCGTCGGTCAGGTAGTTCCACAGGCCGTCGCTGCACAGCACGAGATGGCCGGGGTCTCCGACGACAAATTCCGCCGTACGCGGGGCGATCGAGCCCGCGTCGGCGCCCAGCCAGGCCGTGATGGCGTGGGCCTTGGGGTCGCGCATCGCCTGCTCCGGGTCGGCGCCCAGCGAGATCACGTGGGTCGCCCACGAGTCGTCCTCGGTGAGCTGCTCGGCGACGCCCTCCTCGGGCACCCAGTAGGCCCGGCTGTCGCCGATCCATCCGACGGTCACCGAGTCGCCGCGCACGGTGGCCGCGACGATCGTGCAGGCCGGGTTGGAGGCCTGCCGGCGCGGGTCGCCCTCGGCTGCCAGCTTGGCCACCGAGACCTGAGCGGCGCCGATCGCCGTGGCCAGGTCGACCCCCTCACCCAGCGCCTCGCCCGACGACGAGACCGCGGTCAGCGAGGCCACGTCGGGGTCGAACGACGAGGACACGCCGTCGCTGATCACCACGTCGACGTCGCGGCCGCGGGTGGCCAGCCACATCGCGTCCTCGTTGCGATGGTGCCGCAGCCCGCGGTCGGTCACCGCGGCCGCCACCTCGCCGCAGTCGGTCTCGAGGTGGTCGCGTTCCCGCCCGGCCAGCATGCCGCAGTTCTCGCAGTATCCGTCCGTGCCGACACCGCCCGGGGTCCCGCAGTGTGGGCACGCCGGTTCCGGGGCGAGGGACCTGCCGCAGACCTCGCAGAAGGCCGCTCCCGCGGCACGCTCGTCGGCGCACGAGGCGCAGTCGGTCATGGTCATCGTGCCTCGCTGTTCCTACCGGATCCGGGGGTCGTCATTATGAGCCCCCACGGCCGCGCGGTGGGGGACGGGGCCGGTCATGTCCCAGGTCCCCAACCCCGCGCGGTGGGGGAAAGGGCGGTCATGTCCGGGTCCGGGGCCGGGCCGCGTTGGCCAGGTCGACCAGGCGGATCTTCTCGGGGCCGTGGACCGCACGGGCCATTTCCCGGTACGCCTCCTCGAGCGCGAACCGGATGTCGCGTTCCTTGATCGTGCCGCTGCGGGCCGGCCCGAGCACCGTGGCCGGCAGCAGGGTGCCGCCCGTGATGTTGCGCAGCGCCTGTTCCAGCAGCTCGGCCCGCAAAGCCGCCAGCTGCGCGGCCTCCACCTCGAGCCGTTCGATCAGGGCCGCCGCGGCCGACAGCGAGTCGACGTCGGGGGCGGCCGACGGGTGCCCCTGCACGAGCGCCCGCACCGCCCCGACCTGCGAGCTGCGATAGGCCGAGGAGGTTCCGGGCACCCGGTTGTACGCCTCGACGGCCCCACTGCGGTCGCCCGCCCTCAGTCGGCAGCGGGCCAGACCGGCCGCGGCCGCCGTGTAGGACGGGTCGGTGCGGCTCACCACGTCGTAGTAGCCGGTCGCCACGGTGGTGTCCTGGGCCAGCTCCAGGGTGAGACCGAGCGCGAGCTGCGGCGCCAGTTCACCCGGCAGGGCCGAATAGACGGCGTCGAAGCGCAGCCGGGCCGCCGCGTAGTCGCCCTGGGCCAGACACAGCAGGCCGTCGTACCAGGCCACCCGCCAGTCCGAGCCGTCGGTCGCGATCAGCCGGTCGCACGCCTGCCGGGCCTCGCCGAAGTCGCTGGTGCGGGCGGCCATGTCGATGCGGGCCCGCAGCGCGCGCAGCCGCACCTCGATGCTGTCGACCGGCGACGAGGTGAGCAGCGTCAGCACCTCGGACGGGTCGGTCACCGTCACCGAGGCCAGGAAGGCGGCGGCCGGGTCGGTCAGGTCGATCAGCGGGGTCGGCAGGTCCTGCCAGCGCGGTTCCTCGGAGCGCAGGTCGGTGCGCAGCTCGCCGGTGAACAGCGTGGACGGGGCCGGGTGGGCGACGCCGCCGGCCGCGAGGACCTGGCGCAGCACGCCCAGCATCTGGTCGGCCATCTCGGCCGCGTCGACGAACCGGTCGCCCGGCGCGGTGCGGGTGGCCCGCTCGATCAGCCGGTAGAACGAGTCGAACCGCCGGTAGACCTCGAACTCGCCGCGATCGGGCAGGCTGTCGACGAACGTGCTCTGGTAGCCCCGGAAATCGGTGGTGAGGACGGCCAGCGTACGGCCGATGGTGTAGAGATCGGAGGCGATCGACGGGCCCAGCGTGGCCATCTCGGGGGCCTGGTAGCCGACCGTGCCGTAGAGCGCCGCGTCGTGGTCGTCGATGTGCACCACGCCGCCGAGGTCGATCAGCTTCATCTGGTCGCCGGCCTGGATCATGTTGTCCGGCTTGAAGTCGCAGTAGATCAGGCCGCGGTCGTGCAGGTAGCCGAACGCGGGCATGATCTCGAGCAGGTAGGCCAGGGCCTGGTCGACCGGCAGCGGGTCGGGCTTGTCACCGGCGGCCGCGCGGCGCTCCTTGAGGATGCCCTTGAGCGACTCCCCGCCGACGTACTCCATGACGATGTAGCCGGCGCCTTCGTGCTCGACGAAGTTGTAGATCTTGACGATGTTCGGGTGTTCGACCTCGGCCAGGAACCGCCGCTCGGCCACGGCCGCCGCCAGCGCGTCCTCGTCGCCCGAGTTGAGCAGACCCTTGAGCACCACCCAGCGGTCCGAGACGTTCTTGTCGACGGCCAGATAGATCCAGCCCAGGCCGCCGTGCGCAAGCGCGCCCACCACCTCATATTGCCCGCCGATCAGGTCGCCCTTGACCAGCTTGGGGGTGAAGTTGAACGGCTCGCCGCAGGACGGGCAGAAGCCGGACGTCCGTCCCTCACGGTCGCCCCGGGTCCGGCCGACCGCGTTGCCGCACTTCGCGCAGTACCGCTTCGACTCGGGCACCTCGGCCCGGGCCATCACGGCGGTCGCCGGGTCGGCCTGCGTGATCGGCGCGATGTCGACCAGGCCGCCGCCGAAGCGCCGGCGCGACGATCCGGTGCGCGAGCTGCCGGTGCGGGCCGACCCCGACGTACGGGTGGACAGCGCCGCCGTCCGTACCGACGGGCCGGTCGCCTCGCGGGGAGCCGGAATGGGCGCCGAGGGCCGGGCCCCCGCCCGCGGCGCCAGGCCGCAGGTGTCGCAGTAGCCGTCCTCGATCGTCCCCGGGCAGTTACGTTCGCACTTCATCGGCCGTTCCTCGCGATCGTGGCGGTGAGCGCATCCTGGTAGGCGCTGACGGCCCGGCGGGCGACGCCCAGGTCGCACGGGGCGACGTAGAGCGCTTCCCGCGCGGCCGCGGCCAGGGGTGACAGTTCGGCATTTTCGGCCAGGCCGCGTCGCAGGGCCTTGGCCTGGTAGGCGTCGAGGCGCCCGCGCAGCTCGTTGCGGGCGGCCAGCAGCCCACCGTTGTGGGCGGCGCCCTCGCGCAGCTGGGTGAGCCGCACCCGGGTCGACCGGGTCCAGTCCGAGAGCCGGGCGCTGATCAGCGGCCAGTGCCCGGCCGCGGCCAGCGCGTCGATCGCGGCCAGGTCGGGTCGCGGGTCGCCGGGCGGCACCGGGACGATCTCGTGGGCCGGGAACCGGTCGGCGGCCTTCTCGGCGGCGGCGCGGGCCTCGTCGGCGGCCGCGGTGACCTCGGCGGCCAGGCGGTGGGCGTCGGCCAGCCGCTGGGTCAGGGCCTCGCGCAACTCCCCGGCCGAGGTGCGCTCGGCGTCGGCGCGCTGGATCAGGGTGCGTACGGCGGCCAGGTCGCGCTCCTGCACCCCGAGGGGATCGCCGGCCAGGGTCGCGGTGAACTGGCCGAGCCGCCGGTCGGCCTCGTCGATCGTGGCCGTGCTGCCGCCGGTCTCGCGGGTCAGGCGGCGCACGGTCTCGAGCGCGCTCGCGGCCTCGGCCGCCGCCGGGAGCAGCCGGTCCCACGCCTCGCCGGCCCGGGTGGCGACCCCGACCGCGGTGGCGAACGCGGCTTCCATGGCCGACAGCAACTGACCCGGCGTGCAGGTGGTGTGCACCTGGCCGGGGCCGAGCAGCCCGCGCTGGGCCAGCGGCACGACCTTGACCGACAGCGTGATCGACGCGCCCAGCACCTCGTGGCGGAACTGGGCACGCTCGGCGTCGCTGGGTCGCTTGAGATCGCGTAGCTCCTGGCCACGCGCGATCACCCCGGTGAGCAGCCGGTAGCCGTCCCACAGCTCGGTCAGCGCGTTGGTCGCGTCGGTCCAGGCGGCGGCCGTGGCCCCGGTCAGCTGGGAGCGGTCGAGCTCCTTGCGGGCCGGGTTGTCGTCGAGGTCGACCAGGTTGGCCGACATCGCCGTCACCGCGGTCTCGAGCCGCAGCAGTTCGGCCTCGGCCTGTGCGGTCACTTGTACTGGGCCTTGGGCGGGGCGGGGGCCGCGCCGAAGTCGCCCAGCCACCGCTCGTACGTGCTCTTCCAGGTGCCGTCGGCGCGGTTGCGCTCGAGCACGGCGTTGACGAACCGGGCGAACTCGGGATGCTTGTTCGACATCGCCATCGCGTACGGCTCCTCGGTGAACTTGTCGCCGATCACCTTGGCGTACGGGTCCTGCGCGGCCATGCCGGCCAGGATCGTGTCGTCGGTCGAGATGCCGTCGACCTCGTTGCGCTGGAACGCCACCAGACAGTCGCCGAACGCCGGCTTGGCCACCGCGACGGGCTTGCTCCGCACCTTGCCGATGTTCTCGAACGAAGTCGACCCGGCGGCCGAGCACACCTTCTTGCCGCCGAGGTCTTCGATGCTCTTCGCCTTCGAGTCCTTCGAGACGAGCACCTTCTGCCCGGCTTCGTAATAGATGCTGGAGAAGTTCACGTCTCGCCAGCGATCGCAGTTCGCCGTCATGGTGTCCGCGACGATATCCACACTTCCGTCGGCGGCGGAACTGACCCGCTTGTCGTACGCGATGACTTTGATCTGAATTTTGTCCGCGTCGCCGAAGATGGCCTCGGCGATCTGGCGGCCCATGTCGACGTCGAAGCCCTCGATCTGACCGGTGAAGGGGTTGCGCGAGCTGAACAGCAACGTGTCCTGGCTCGTGCCGAGCACCAGCCGACCGCGCTTCTGGATCTCTTCCATGTAGCTGCCGGCCGGCATGTCACCGGGTGTCGGCAGCGTGGCGGCCGGACGCAGGCTGGCCCGCGGGTTGCAGGCCGGCGCGGGCGCCCGTTCGGCCTGAGGGGCCTCGGTGACCGAGGTGTCGCCGGCCTGGGTGGTGTCGGTGGTCAGCCCGCCGGTGTCGCCCGAGCACCCGGCCAGGGCCGTGGTGGCGGCGAGCGCGGTGACGGCGAGGAGAGCCCGGATGCGCATCAGCGGTATTCCTCCAGTCGCGCGCGGAGGCCCGCGAAGGCGAGCACGCAGACGGCCAGGGCCAGCAGCGGCCCGAGCACGGTGAGCAGGCCCAGCCCGTTGCCGGCGGCGTCGATCTCGTCGGTGAAGAAGGCCTTGCGATTCTCCAGGGCCTGGTCGAGGAATTGACGCGCCGACTCGAACTGGTTGGTGGTCGCGGTGCCGATCGCGAGGTCGACGGCCCGGTCGTACTGGCCGCTGTTGTCGAGCGTGCGCACCTGTTTGTGGGCCGCCACGTAGGCCTTGAACTGCTGCGAGGCCCGGTTCATCTGCTGGCCCAGCTGCCAGTCGAGCTGGTCGTAGGAGTTCACCATCGGCCCGCGTTCCTGCGTCAGCCGCGCGACGACCTTGTCGAAGTCTTCCTCGTAGGGCCCGGAACCGGCCCGGGCGGCGAGGGTGAGCGCCTCGTCGCCGCGCGCCGTGAGCGCCAGGATGCGGCTCTCGGCGATCGAGGCCAGCGGGCCCGAGCCCTGGTTGGCCGCCCGGTCGAGGCGGGTCTGCTGGCTGACCATGATGGAGATCGCGCCGATCGTGAACACCAGCGTCAGCGCGGTGGCGAGCAGCAGCGGAACGTTGAACGTGCGGTGGGTGCGGCGGCTCAGGTAGCGCTGGGTCAGGGCGAGCGCGATCAGCAGCCCCAGCAGCGAGAACAGCAGCAGCGCCATCCAGCCGGCCGCGCCCGCCCGGCCGTAGCCGTCGTCGACCTCGGCCTGCGCGCTGTCGAACAGGGCCCGGGCCTGCGGCTGCAGCGTCTCGCGGTTGAGGCGTGAGGCTTCCGACAGGTAGGACGCGCCGACCGGCTTGCCCTGCCGGTTGTTGGCGCGGGCGGTGGCCACCAGTTCGGCATAGGTGGCGACCCCGGCCGAGAGCGCGCGCACGGCGTCGGCGGCGCGGCCGTTCTCCTCGGTGCGGCGGGCCGCCGAGGTGAGCGCCGTGGTGGCCCGTTCCAGGTCGGCGTCGTAGCGGCGGGTCAGCGCGGCCGGTTCGAGCCCGCCCGCGAGGAACGCCTGGGCGGCCGTGGTGTCGGCGTCGGCCAGCGCCGAATAGATCGCCTCGGCCTCGATCAGCAGCGGCTGGGCGCGGTCACCGAGGTCGTCGGTGCCGGCCCGGGCCGACGCGCCGGCCACGCCCGCGACCAGGCCGCTGAGCAGGCCCAGGGCGACCAGCACGGCGATGAGCAGCTGCAGGCGCCCGGGCGAGGTGTGGCGCAGGCCGCCGATGCGGCGCAGCACACCGGGGCGCCGCGGTGGCTGCTGGACTGGTGGTGGTGCCGGCCGGGCCGCCAGGGCAGTGCTCAAGCTTCCTCCCCGCAGTTGTGCGGCCTTCACTGTGCGCTATCGATGCAAACGCCCGGCAGCCGGGGCCGCCGGGCGTTGGCTTTGCGGCATTCGCGCCGATGATCAGCTCAGTTCGCGTTTGAGCAGCTTGCCGGTCGCGGTCATCGGCAGCGACTCGACGATCGCGACGACACGCGGATATTTGTACGCGGCCATCTGCTCCTTGCTCCATTCGACGAGCTCGTCACCGGTGGCGGTGGCGCCCGGCTTGAGGATCACGAACGCCTTGACCTCCTCGCCGTGGCTCGGGTGCGGCACGCCGATGACGGCGGCCAGCGAGACGGCCTCGTGGGTCATCAGGACCTCTTCGATCTCGCGTGGATAGACGTTGAAGCCCCCGCGGATGATCATGTCTTTGGCCCGGTCGACGATGTAGTAGTAGCCGTCCTTGTCGCGCCGGCCCAGGTCGCCGCTGCGGAACCAGCCGTCCCGCATGACCTCGGCCGTGGCATCGGGCCGGTTGTAGTAGCCGCGCATGATGTTGTGACCGCGGATCGCGATCTCGCCGATCTCGTCGCTGCCCTCGACCGTGTTCCACTCGGCGTCGATCAGCTTCACCTCGACACCCCAGATGGGCACGCCGATCGAGCCCGGCCGCGGGTCGGCCCCGGGCTTGCTGAACGTGGCCACCGGCGAGGTCTCGGACAGGCCGTACCCCTCGAGGATGGTCACCCCGAAGCGCTCCTGGACCGCCTTGATGATCTCGACCGGCAGGCTGGAGCCGCCGGAGACGGCCACCCGCATGTTGGCCGCGATGCGCTCGACGTCGACGCCCTCGCCGAGCGCGTTGAGCAGACCCCACCACATGGTCGGCACGCCCGCGAAGAAGGTGACATTTTCGCTCTGCAGCAGCTGCACGGCGGCCGCCGCGTCGAAGCGGGGGAGCAGCACCAGGGTGGCGGCGGTGGCGAAGCCCGCGTTCATGTTGACCGTCGAGCCGAAGGAGTGGAACAGCGGCAGCACGAGCAGGTGGGTGTCGGTGGCCGGGGCGCTCTGGAACAGCCGGTTGCAGGTGAGCGCGTTGAACAGCAGGTTCGCGTGCGACAGCTCGGCGCCCTTGGCCTGGCCGGTCGTGCCGCTGGTGTAGAGGATGACGGCCGGGTCGGTCTCGGGCCGCAGCACCGCCTCGAAGGTCGGCGCCTTGCTCGCGAGCGCGCTGCCCAGCGTCTCGGCGCCCTCGATCGGCGACGGCGCGGCCGGGTCGGCGGTGATCAGGAAGAACGTCTCGCAGCCGTCGGTCTGCTGGAAGCCGGCGAAGCCCTCGGCGCCCATCGGCAGCTCGGGGGTGCCCTGGAAGCAGAGGTACGCCTTGGCCTCGGAGTCCTTCAGGTGATACGCGATCTCGCGGCCCTTGAGCAGCACGTTCAGCGGCACCACGACCGCGCCCGCCTTGAGGATGCCGTAGTAGACGACCGGGAAGTACGGGAGGTTGGGGCAGGAGAGCGCCACCTTGTCGCCGGGCTGGATGCCGCGCTCGACCAGAAGGTTCGCCACCTGGTTGGCGGCCGCGTCGACCTGGGCGTAGGTCAGGCGCCGGTCACCGAGGACGACGGCCGCCCGGTCGGGGTAGTTGCGGGCGCTGTCCTCGAGCAGGATCGAGAGGTTGAGCATGCGGCGGTTTCCCTTCGCGGCGGTGATGTGACTGCCGTCTCATCCCAGCACGGTCGGCTTACCCGGGAAAACCTCCGTTTCGGTTTTGTTTCCCCTTCTCAGCGAGCTGTTATCAACCGCCAGGCGGACCAGCGCACAGCGACCCGTCGCCGACCGCCAGGCGGACCCGCTCTCAGCGACCCGTTATCAGCTGCCAGGCGGACCGGCGCAGACCGCGCGGCATCTTCCGGGCATATCGCCGAGCCGGGTCGACCTCGTCCAGCCGCGCCTGATATTTCGCGTCCACCCAGCCGTCGCCGCCGGCGGCCCGCGCGTACTGCGGTCCGAACAGCCACCAGGCCGGCGGTGTGGGCGGCAGCCCCAGCCAGTCGCCCATCGGAGCGAGGTACGGCTCCTCGGGCCGTTCCGCCGGACCCCACAGCGTGTTGCGGTCGAGCGACATCCCGCCCGCGACCGACGCCGAGACATAGAACGTGTCCTCGCCCATCACCGCCCGCGCGAACGCCCGTACGCGGGGGTCATCGGGCTCGGCCACGACGTTGAGCGACTGCACCGATGTCGGGCCGTGCTTGACCGGCCACCCGGAGCCGCCGCCGGCCATCGACATGTGGAAGACCGGCTTCTTCCCGGTGAGGAACAGCAGCGGCGCCGCACTCGCCCAGGCCGCCTGCACCTCGGCGTCGCCACCCCGGCCCCGGAGCGGCTCGGAGTCGCCGAACCGCACCGGAACCGCCTCGGGCAGATGCTCCCGCGCGGCGTCCAGCCATCGCCGCACGATCGTGGCGTTGCGCCGCTCGTACCACCGCACGACCAGCACATCGATCTTGACTTCGCTCACCGGGCCGAGCTTACGACCGCCTTCTCCGGTTCGGCCGGAGCCGTTTCCGCGGCCCGGCCCGGGAGCACGAACGAGACCAGGACGGCGACGCCGGTGAAGCCGACCGTCCACCAGAACGCGACGTCGAAGGCGTGCGCGAGGTCGGCCGTACGGGAAGCGGCCGACGACAGGATCACGGCGAGCAGGGCCACCCCGGCCGAGCCGCCGACCTGCTGGGCGATGCGGGTGACGATGCTCGCGTGCGGGATCTTCGCGTGGGCCAGGCCGGTGAACGCGACCGTCATGAGCGGGATGATCACCATGCCGAGGCCGAGGCCGCGCAGGAACAGGGCGGCCGTAAGCGGCCAGATCGAGGTGTCGGCGCCGGCGAACGCGAACGGGACCGTGGCCAGGCCGACCAGCACGAAGCCGAGGACCGAGACGCCGCGGGCGCCGATGCGCATCAGGAGGCGGGCGGCGGCCGTCCGGCTGAGCAGCGACCCCACGCCCTGCGGGATCAGCAGCAGACCGGCGCCGAGCGCGTCCTCGCCCCGAAGCTCCTGCCAATAGAGCGGCAGCAGCAGCATGGCGCCGTACAGGGAAGCGCCCGAGAGGAACATCAGCGCGGAGGCGGCCCAGGTGGGGCGCGACCGGAGCACTTCGAGGTCGACCAGCGCGTCGCCGCGACGGCGCAACGCCCACAGCACGAACGCCGCCAGCAACAGGGCGCCGCCGATCAAGGGCGCGATCACGTCCGTACGGGAAAAGCCTCCGTCGCCGCTGACGTTGGACAGGCCCCACAGCAGGGCCACCAGAGCCGGGGACATCAGCAGCAGACCGACCAGATCGAGCCGGACGCGCTTGGACGGCTGGTCGGCCGGCAGCCACTTCGCCGCGAGCGCGAGGCCGGCCAGGCACAGCGGCACGTTGACGAGGAACAGCCACCGCCAGTCGCCGGCGCCCAGGATCAGCCCGCCGATCACCGGGCCGAGGATGGGGCCGATCGCGGTCGGCAGCGCGACCACGGTCATCAGGCGGGCCCGGTCGCTCTCCTTCGCCGCCTGCACGATCATCGTGGTCATCAGCGGCATCATCGCGCCGCCGCCGAGGCCCTGGACGACGCGGAACCCGATGAGGCTGGGGGCGTCCCAGGCGAACGCGCAGAGCACCGAGCCGAGCAGGAACAGCGTGAGCGCCGCCATCCAGAGCCGTTTCGCGCCGAGGCGGCCCTGCAGCCAGCCGACGGTCGGGATGACCACGCCGAGCGCAAGCAGGTAGGCCGTGGTGACCCACTGGATCGTGCCGACGCCGGCGCCGAGGTCGGTGGCGAGTTCGTGCAGCGCGACGCTGACGATGGTCGCGTCCAGGATCACCGCCACGCCGCCGGTGAGCACCGCGAGGGACGTACGCAGAGTTTGTCGTTCGATAGCCATGCCGGGCCGCCTTAAGATACGCAGATGTATCTAACGATGCCCACGGTAGGCTTCTGCTATAAGATACGCAAGTGAGTCTTAATTCCCGTCGTCGCGGCGCCGAGCTGGAGGACGCGATCCTCGACGCCGCCTGGGACACGCTGATCGAGCACGGCTACCACGGCTTCACGTTCGAGGCGATCGCCGCCCGGGCCGGCACCAGCCGCCCGGTGCTCTACCGCCGCTGGCCCCAGCGCGCCGACCTGCTCATGGCCGTGCTGCACAAGTTCTGGGGCTCCCAGCCGATCGAGGTGCCCGACACCGGCGACCTGCGCGCCGACGCGATCGGTTTCCTGCGCAACGCCGACAAGGGCCGCACCGGCCTGATGACCGTGATCAGCGCCCAGCTCATGGAGTACTTCCGGGAGACCGGCACCAACTTCGAGGAGTTGCGCGACCGCCTGCGCCGCCCCGGTCCGCTCGGTTTCGAGGTCATCGTCGCCCGGGCGGTGGCCCGCGGCGACCTGCCCGACGAGCCGCGCTCACGCCGTGTCGTCAACCTGCCGTTCGACCTGTTGCGCAACGAGATGCTGATGACGATGCGCCCGGTCAGCGAACAGGCCATAACCGAAATCATCGACGACGTCTGGTTGCCGTTGCTCTTGCGTTGACGTCGCTATTTCTTGAACAGTTTCGGCAGATTCCGCGCGGCGTGCACGAGCACCACGTGGGCGTTGTCGGCGACAAAACCGACTACGGCGCCGCCGGCCGCTCCCACGGCCGCGCCGACCACCGCGCCGACCGGACCGGCCGCCATCCCGGCCGCGCCGCCGGCCACCGCGCCCGCGCTCGCCATCGCGCTCGTGCTTCCTCCGAAACGGGGTGCGGGTGCGCCGGACATGAGCGTCTCCTCGCGAATTCGACAGGACGATGGACACTGGTGAGGCAATAGTAGGGCCGGTGGTCGAATTGATCTCTCCGGTCAATTCTGAATTCCCTGATCGGGTCGGAAAAGGTGACGCGGATGCGGCCGGAAGATCTTTCTCGTCAGGGTCTCGACAAATGGCTGGCCAAGGTGAGCGCCGCCCTCGGCGTCGGCGGCGTGATCGGTGCGGTGGTCGCCTTCGGGCTGGCCGATATCCGCAACCTGCCGGTCGGCGACACGATGGCGGTCGGCACGGCCTTCGGCGCGCTGCTCGGGGGCGCGGTCGAATGGGCCACCCGGCGCCGGTTGCCCGAAGCGGATGCGGACACGGCCGACTGGCCGCGGCTGCGTGGCCGGTTGCGAGACCTCACCCGGCGCGAGTGGGTGGTCGGCGAACGGGCGCCGCTGGCGGCGGTGTCGGCGAACTCGCTGCGTCTGATCGACCAGCCCTGGTCGAAGAACGGCCGGAAGGCGGGCACCATGACCCCGGCTGCCCTCGCCGCGATCGACGCGCACCGCACGTTCGTCCGCAGTGCGAGCGGGGTGGCACAGGCGCTGACCTTCGCCTGCCGCGGCGAGACTTATGCGGGTCTGCGGCCGCTTCTGGTGAATGTGGACACCGAGGTCCGTCTGATGCCTATGACGCCGCGCCAGATCGATGCTCTGCTGGCCGAGTCCGCGCCGGCCTGCCCGGGCCTGCCGGAGGCGGTGCGGGACCGGCCCGAGCTGCGGCATCTGCTCTCCCGGCCGCTGTGGTGGCCCGTCATGACCTCGGTGTTCCGTGCCGGTGGCGCGGTCGAGGCGTCGGTGACGCTGGCCGGTGGTCCGGGCCCGGCCGGTGCGGACGAACAGGTCATGCTGCGGGCCGGCCTCGAGCGGACGCTGTCGGCGACCGGAGACGAATACGACGCGGAAGACTCCCGGCGGTATCTGACTTTCCTCGCCCGCATGCTGAGTGACCGGGGGGATGCGGTGCTGTATCCCCACGAGGTCCAGCCCGGCTGGCTCCCGCCCGGAGCCGCGCGCCGGGCTGCGCACGTGGTGGCGGGAGCGATGCTCTGGATCGCCACGGTCCTGACCGGCACCGGCGCGCTGAGCCTTCTGCGCGTGCCGGGCTGGCGGCCATCGGTGACGGTCCTCGCGGCGTGGGCCGTGCTCTGCGCGGCGGCCGCCGTCGCGTTCGTCCGCTCGCCGGCGTTCGCTCCGAAGGAACAGCATCGTCTCTCCTGGCGGGTGGCGCGGCGCCGCCTGCCGGCGACGTGCCTGTATGCGGTCGGGGCCGCCGTCGTGGCCGGTTGTGCCTTTATCTACGCCCGCGGCCCCGGCGCCGGGCTGATTATTTACTCGCTTTCCGGGGCTTTCTGCCGTGGCGATTGCGACCATTTCTCGAATACGCCACACGATCCGGTCTGTTGTATCCTTCCGGTCCGGGATGCCGATTCCTGCACCGCTCTCTCCAGAATGCCGTTTCTCCGCACCGGCTCCCCGTTCCCGCCGAGGTGACAGTCCATGGATGATCCGATCCGGCTCCAGACAGGCCCGGCGGGTGCGTCAACGGGATCGGCGGCCGCGGTGGGGGCTGCGATCGGAGGCGCAGTCGCGGGTCCGCCGGGAGCGGTGGTCGGCGCGGCAGTGGGGGCGGCGGTCGGCGCGGTGGCGGGGTTCGTGCTGAAGAACCTCATGGACAGGCGTTCCTGAGCGCGGGCGGTATGGCCGGAATTACCCTGAAAGAGTGCGGCAGCAGAGGGACACCCGGGGCGAGAGCGTGCTCTTCACGCTGGCCGTGGGCTACGAGCGGTGGATGCGGCGCCGGGGGAGTGGGCCGGGACGTACGCCCGCTCTGGTGTTCGGGGCCGGCAGCGCCGCCAGTTCGCTGCTGCACAGCATGGTCTTCGACCCTGACAGCCCGTTCGAACCGGTCGGCATCCTCGACGACGACCCGGCCAAGCGGCGGGAACGGCTGGCCGGCATCCCGGTCGTGGGTGCCCGGGCCGACCTCGACCGGGTCGTGGCCGACACCGGGGCGCGGGTGGTCATCTTCGCGGTCGGCAACGCCGAGGCGGGGCTGATCCGGGAGCTGCGGGAACGGACCGTGGCCGCGGGGGCTCGGCTCCTCGTCGTTCCGGAGGCGGGCGAGACCGACGAGCTGGGCGCCGGCGACGTCCGGGACGTGCAGGTCACCGATCTGCTCGGGCGGCACCGCATCTCCACCGACCCACGGGCCGTGGCGGGGTATCTGACCGGGCGGCGGGTGCTGGTCACCGGGGCCGGCGGTGAGATCGGCTCCGAGTTGTGCCGGCAGATCCACCGGTTCGACCCGGCCGAGCTGATGATGCTCGACCACGACGAGGCCACCCTGCAGGCGGTTCAGCTCAGCGTCGATCCGCAGGCACAGCTGCACGACCCGTCGGTGCTGCTGGCCGATGTGCGCGACGCGGGGCGGATACGCGAGATATTCCGTACGCGGGAACCGGACGTTGTCTTCCACGCGGCCGCCCTCAAACACCAGCCGCTGCTCGAGCGCCACCCGGGCGAGGCCGTGAAGACCAACGTGTTCGGCACGCTGAACGTTCTGGAGGCGGCCGGCAACGTCGAGCGGTTCGTCAACGTCTCGGCCGACAAGGCCGCCGACCCGGTGAGCGTCCTCGGCTACACCAAACGGATCACCGAACGGCTCACGGCCGCCTTCGGCGGGCTCAGCGTGCGCTTCGGCAACGTGCTCGGCAGCCGTGGTTCGGTGCTGACCGCGTTCGCCGCCCAGATCGCCGACGGCGGGCCGGTCACGGTCACCGACCCCGACGTCACGCGCTATCTCATGACCACCCGCGAGGCGGTACGCCTGATGCTGCACGCCGCCGCGATCGGCTCACCCGGCGAGGCGCTGGTGCTGCAGGCCGGCGAGCCCGTCCTCATCGCCGAGCTGGCCCGTCAGATGATCGCGCTCGACGGCCGGCCCCTCGACATCGTCTTCACCGGTCTGCGTCCGGGCGAGAAGCTGGGCGACGTGCTGTTCGGGGCGGGCGAGATCGACCACCGGCCGCACCACCCGATGATCTCGCATGTGCCGGTGCCGCATTCCGACCCGGCTTCCGTACGTCTCCTGGCCGCCGACGACACCCCCGAGGGGCTCACGGGCCGCCTCGCCGAACTGTGCGCGCCGTGGGAGAGCCGCCCCGCCGCCTGACCGTCAGGGGACGAGGGCCACGAAGTTCAGGCCGGTCGTGTTCGCGGCCAGGTCGAGGGCGGCCGCCGGGTCATCCAGGCCGACGGTCCGCAGCCCGATCGCCGAGAGGTCGAGCGCCCCGGACCGGACGAGGTTCCACACCGAGGTCACGGTCGCGTCGTCGCTCATCCACGAGCCGCGCAGCGTGAGCTTGCGGTGCATCAGATCCCCGTACGGGATCGTGAGGTCCTGCCGCACGCCGCCGACCAGCACGAGGGTGCCCTCCACCCGCAGACTGTCGTAGGCGGCCATCGTCGCGTCCGCCGTCGGCGTGGCCCCGAGCGTGTCGAGGACGACGTCGACCGGTCCGATCCCGGCCGCGTCGGTCGCGCGGTCGCCGGTCAGTTGGCAGGTGCGTACGCGGGGTCCGAGCTCGGCCAGCCGGTCCAGCGCCTCTCTGTTGCGGCCGGCCGCGGTCACCGTCGCCGCCCCCTCGGCCAGGGCCAGCAGCACCGCCGCGCCGCCCATCTGACCGGTGGCGCCGACCACCGCGACGTCGCGCCCGGCGATCGGCCCGGCCGCGTGCAGACCTTTGGCGGCGACACAGAGCCACGGCAGGAACGACAGCCGGGCGAGATCCGGATGGTTCTCGGCGCCGGGCAGCCGGACCATCGTCTCCTTGGCGCAGAGGGCCTGCTCGGCGAAGACGCCGTCGCGCCACACGTCGCGCATCCGTCGCGTCCGTCCGCTGCCCGCGCCGGATCCGCCCAGTCCGACCCAGCCGACCAGGATCGCGTCGCCGCCACCCGCGTCGAGCAGCGCCGAGTCGACCACGATGTCGCCCGGCGCGACGTGGAAGACGTCGGGCGCCACGTCGATCACCCGGGCGATGCACGAGGGGCCCAGGGTGAGCGGCACAGGCAGGCCGCCGCGATTCCCTTCGACAACCATTTTTGTGTACGCCGGAACGTGCGCGGCCAGCACCTCGACGAGCACACCACCGCCTCGGAGAGCCGGCGTGGGCACGTCGGAGAGGCGTACGTGGTCGTCGGGTGAGGTCAGAGTCCAAGCTCGCATGAAACCCAGCTTCACGCCCCGTTATCGTGGTATCCAGAGCCGCTTTGTTCTGGTACTGGGGGTTCCACGGTGGGCACCGAGCTGGGCGCGTTCCTGCGCAGCCGCCGCGAGCGGGTAACTCCGGCCGACGCCGGCTTGCCGGTCACCGGTCGCCGCCGCACGCCCGGGTTGCGCCGCGAGGAACTGGCCCTGCTGGCCGGCATCAGCGCCACCTGGCTGACCTATCTCGAACAGGGCCGTGACGTGCGGCCGTCGGGCCAGGTGCTCGACGCGCTGGCCCGGGCGCTCCGGCTGACCGGCGCCGAACAGGAGCATCTGCGCCGCCTCGCCGGCGGGGGAGCGGCACCCGGACAGGATCTTCCCGAGCAGGTGGCGCCCGAGGTGGCCGGCGTCCCGGCGCTGCTCGGCGACCACCCGGCGTACGTCACCGGCATCTGCTACGACCTGCTGGCGGTCAACGACGCCGCCGTGGAGCTGTTCGGCGGCCTGACGGCGGGTGGCAACGTCGTGCGCTGGATGTTCGCCGAACCCGCGGCCCGCGAGATCCTGGTCGACTGGGCGCCGGAGGCCCGCCACCTGCTGGCCCGGTTGCGCGCGATCGCCGACCGGCATCCCGGCCACCCGCGAGTGTCCCGGTTGGTGGCCGAGCTGACCGGGTCCAGCCCCGAGGCGCGCGAATGGTGGGCGCGACATGACATCGGGTTCAGCCAGGCCGGTCGCAAGCGTTTCCGTCATCCCCGGTTGGGCGTGATCACCGCTTCGCACGCCGCGTTCCAGGTCGCCGAGCGTCCGGAGCAGACCCTCGTCGTCTACCACCTGCCCTAGGGTCTTTTCGCAGCTGGGGTCCAGCTACGAAGCAGAGTCCCCGCTGAACCGTCCGGCCGGCTACGCCCTGGCCGGTGGCGTGTTCTTCCTCGTCTCCGCCATCCGCCTCACCCTGGCCGGCCGGAAGGCTGCCGTGACCGGTTGAGAGGGCGGCCGTGACCGACCGGCGGGAAGCGGGTCAGGCCGCCCGCAGCTGGGCCAGCACCAGCGGGTCGATCTTCCCGGCGACGATCCGCATCTCGAGGTTCTCGACGCCCGCCCACGAGGCCAGCGACTCGTCGAGGTCGGGCCCGGTGTGGCCCGCCTTGCCGAGCAGCGCCGTGACCTCGTCGGCCAGATCGCCGGACAGCGGCAGCAGAGTCGCCGGGTCGGGGAACTCGAAGTAGAGGCTGTGCATCTCGAGCAGCCGCCCGAGCTCGGCCACCGGGTCGGGATGGTCGTCGACGCGCAGGTCGACCCAGACGTCGCTGGTGCCGCCGTAGCCGAGCGCCTTCGCCACCACGTAGAGCGCCGCGCTCTGCCGCCCACGCCGGTCACCGCCGGCCCGGTCACCCGCCCGCAGCGCGCCCAGCAGCCGGTAGGCCAGCCGCGACTGCTCCTCGCCGGCCAGCCAGGCCTTCTCCATGTCGTCCACAACCTGCGCCCCGGCCAGCATGTTGCCCTGGATCGCGTAGCCGTCGCCGGACACGCCGCCGGCCCAGCCGTGGCACTGGCTTCCGGTGAAGGTGGCGCCCGGGCCCTCGACCCCGACCACGCCCACCTGGCGGTGCTCGACCGGCCCGGCGTCGCCCGCGATCAGCGCGCTCACCGTCTCGGTGGCCGCCATGCCGGTGCCCATCAGCGCGAGGGCCTGCGGCCGGTAGGCGAGGTTCGCGTACGACTGCGTCGCCACCGCCCCGACCTCGGCCAGCGCGGCCGGCACGGCAGCCCCGACGCCGAGGAACTTGCTGGCCACGGCCACGCCGAGCGCCTTGCCGTCGGCCGACCGGGCCACGATCGAGAACGTCATGGACGTGACCCTATCCGTAACCGGGCCCGAGCAGACTGGAAGCATGCGATGGCTGACGATCGCCGCCGAGTCCGACGTCGGAACCCGCCCGCTGGCCGTGACCGCCGACGGCGTCCCGCTGGTCGTGCTGCGGCCCGGGCCCGGCGCCGACCCGGTGGTCTTCGCCGACCGGTGCCCGCACCGGCTCGTGCCGCTGTCGGCTGCGACCCTCGACAACGGACGGCTGCGCTGCGCCTACCACGGCTGGGAGTTCGACGCGTCGGGCGCCTGCGTCGAGCTGCCCTCACAGGAAGGCCGGCCACCACCGCGGGCGAGTCTGGGCCCCGGGCCGCGGGTGCGGGTGGCCGACGGGATGGTGGCGGTCGCGGCGGAAGACCTGCCTGCCCCCGACCCGTCCGGGCTGTTCACCAACGAGGACCCGTCGCTGCGGCACGCCTGGCACCCGGTCGGGATCGCCGGGCAGGTCCCGCCCACGGTCATGCTGGCCGGGCGGGAGTTCGAGGTCGCGCGGGAACGTACGACCGAACGCTGGGGTCTGCTGTGGCTCGCGCCGGCCGAGCCGCTGACCGGGCTGTTCCCCGATCCCGACGAGGACGACGCCTTCGTCGGCGCCTGGCTCCCGCCGGTGCGCACACCGGCCTCGGCGGGCGTGGTCGCGGACAACTTCCTCGACGTCGCCCACTTCCCGTTCGTGCACGCCGGCACTTTCGGGGCGGCCGAGGCCAGACTGGTCGACCGCTACGAGGTGACCACCGAGGATTGGGGCTGCCGCAGCGTGCAGGAGCAGTGGTTCGACAACCCCGGCGACCCGGGCGTGGCGGCCGGTCGGCGTCCCGTGCGGCAGAGGCGCCGGGCCACGTACGTCTATCGCGCGCCGTTCCAGCTGATGCTGCGTCTGGAGGAACTGGACGCGGGTGCGACCAAGACGATCCTGTTCTTCGCCCAGCCGGAGTCGCTGACCAGCACCCGCGTCTATACGAAGATGCTGCTGCACGGCATCGGCGGCGTCCCCGACCCGGCCCCCGAGGTGGTGCGGGCCGAGGTCGAGTTCGAGGAGCGGGTGCTGGCCGAAGACCTCGCCCTGCAGCGCCGCATGCGGCTGACCGGGCTGCCGCTGCGACCGCGCGACGAGCTGCACGTGCGGGCCGACCTGCTCGGCGTGCACCTGCGCCGGATTCTGGGCGATTTCCGGACGGCTACGCCATCGTGCCCGTCCTGACGTCGCCGCCCGGCTCGTAGGTGGCCAGCGTGACGCCGCCGGAGGTGGTGCGGCTGTCCACGACGCGCAGGGCGCCCGCGGTGGTGAACAGGCGTTTGCCCGAGCCCAGGACGATCGGCGCGATGACCAGGCGGAACCGGTCGATCAGGCCCGCCCGCCGCAGGGTGTCGATCAGCTCGGGGCTGCCGTGGATCTGCAGTTCGGGACCGTCCTGCTGTTTGAGCGCGGCCACCTGGGCCGGGACGTCGCCGTTGAGCAGCACCGAGTGTTGCCACGGCAGGACGGGGGTGCCGCGCGAGGCGACGTATTTGGTGGCGTCGTTGAGCGGCTTGGCGCCGGCCTCCTCGGGCGCGGTCGGCCAGTAGGCGGCGAGGATGTCGTACGTGCCGCGCCCGAGCAGCAGGTCGAACGGCTTGGACATGGTCTCGGACAGGAACTCGCCGACCTCGTCGTCGAACAGGGGCGCGAGCCAACCCCCGTACGGGAAACCGCCTGTCTGATCCTCAGTGGGCGTGCCGGGCGCCTGCATGACGCCGTCGAGGCTGACCGAGTTGACGACCACGACGTCTCTCATGCCGGCTCCTTCAGAAGGTTGTCGATCTGCCCGGTGGCCAGGCGCATCCCGGCCATCGTCCGCAGATCGTCGAGGGTGGTGAGGTGCGAGGTCACGGTCATGCGCGTACGGGCGCTGTCACGGTGTATGTCCAGCACTGTCATCGGAATCTCCCCGGAGAACGTCCTACGGAAACCGGAAGCGCGTCTGGGTGAACGGCTCGCCCTTGCCGAACGCGAGCACCTTGGCCGGGGCGACCCCGAAGACGTACGCATGGTGCTCGTCGTCGGGCATGAACATGTCTCCGGAAACCGTGTAGTCCCAGTCGAGGCGCTCCTTCCAGAGGCGCGCCAGCTCGGCCAGTCGGGCTGGGTCGGTCACCCGCACGGCGCGGCCCTCGACCACCACGTCGAGACCCGCGTTCTGCTGGTCGGTGCCGGTGGTCAGCGCCACCAGCGGGTTCGCCTCGAGGTTCTTCGCCTTCTGCTCGCCGGGGCCGGTGCAGAAATGCAGACTGCCCGCCGTCCAGACGGCGGGCAGGGGTGTCACATGGGGGCGGCCGTCGACCCGTACGGTCGAAAGCCAGAAGATCTGGGCTTCGGTCAGTTTCGCTTCCACATCGGACCACGGGCGGGCCGAGGCGCCGGGGGAGCTGAATCCGGGATCAAGTTCACCGACTGGTTCGCTCATCCCTGCGACTTTATTCGCTCTTTGCTTCTCAGTAGCGGTAGTGGCGGGCCGCCGCGGGTTCCGTCTTGGGCTGCGGCGTCGACTCCGACCAGCGGTTGCGGGCCGAGTTGGCGGCTCCGCGGGCGCCGGCACGACGACGCGACGACGGCTTGGGCGCGATCTCGACGCCGGGCCGGGGCTCGATCTGCTCGGCCGACGAGACCACCACGACCGAGGCCGAGCCCAGGTCGAGCATGCGCATCGCCGCTTCCCAGTCGCCCGGTATCAGTCCGACGACGTTGTAGCGGCGGGCGGAGCAGTAGTCCAGACACCGGGCAGCGCTCGCGCTGTAGTTCTCCGGGCGAACGTAAATCACTGCGTTGACCACCGGGTCGATCCCTTCACCCTGCTGCGTCGTTATCTGATGGTGCTCGATATCCGAGCCTGATCCACCTAAACCTCTCCGTCACCTTCTGCATATCCGCTGTTATGGATAAGTGACCGTCTGATCCACCCGCATCGACCGCGATCGGTCCGATCCGTACCGTCCGATTGGTTGATTTCCGGATTTGGCGTTGCTTTCAACCATCCAAAGGAGAAGACTGCACCTCCCCGGGACGAGAGTGTCTTGACCTCGAGTCGGGTTCACTTTCTACGGTGTCGCGATGACGACAACCGAACTCGCCGCCCAGCCCGTCGCCTACTGGACCGGCGTCGCCTACGAAGCCATCGTCGCCTTCATCCGCGAACGGCAGGCCGCCCTCGGCTATACGCAGCCCCAGTTCTGGCTGCTGCGCAATCTGTCCCCTCACGACATCTCGCCCGACGGCCGGGGCATGACCGTGGCCGAACTGGAGCAGGCAATGGCCACCTACCTGCGCCGCGAGGACAACCTCACCGAGGAGGCGCAGCCCCTGATCGAACGGGGCTGGCTACGCCGCGATGACGGGAACCGACTGTGGATCACCGACGCGGGGGAGGCTGCGTTGGCCGAGCTCAAGACCCACACCCCGGCGATCCGCGCCCAGATCCACGAGGGCATCGACGACGCCGACTACGCGACCACCGTGCGGGTGTTGCAGCAAATGATCCACAACGTGGGCGGCCGGTGATCAGCGACCCCGGCGGCCGGCCTGGTCGGCGGCCACGATGTCGCGGTTCTCCAGGACGTGGCGGGGATATCCGTGGCGGGCGAGCTGCAGGGCGACCTGGCCCATCTGCGTGGTGCTGGTCATCAGAACCGGGGTGAGCCGCAGGAGGCCGACCAGGAAGGCGATGGCGGGGAACAGCGGGGTCGCCAGCCGGTACATCCGAGTTTTGGAGTCGCGTCCGTGCATCGGGCGCACGAAGCCGGGGCGTAGCGCGTAGCCGTTCGGGAACATCGCGATGATCTCGTTCTCGATGCGGCCCTTGACCCGGGCCCAGCGGGCGCGCCCGTCCGGGTTGGTGCCGCCGCCGGAGACGTAGACGAAGGTCAGGTCCGGGTTGATCGAGGCCAGGGTGCGGGCGGCGGCCATCGTGTAGTCGAAGGTGATGCGTTCGTAGTCCTCGGGGCTCATGCCCACGGCCGAGACTCCCAGGCCCCAGAAGCAGGCGTCCGCTCCGGCCAGCTCCCCGGCGATCGGGGTGAAGTCGTCATGCACTACCTGCCGCAGCTTCGGGTCGGTCACGTCCAGCGGTGACCGGCCCACCGCGACGACCTCCGTGACGTCGGCGGCGTGCAGGCTCTCTCGGAGAAAGCCGTCACCGATGACCCCGCTTGCGCCGAAGATGACGATTTTCATGGTGCTCGGCTCCTTGCGTTTGTCGCATGCCTCGATTTGCCGAATCCACGGTGAAAGACCGGCAGGCTGTTAGCAAGAGACCGACGGTGCATTGCTTGAGGACCGATGGTCTGTTAGGTTTCGAGCGTAACAGACCATCCGTCTCTTAGATTGGCCACCGATGTCCGAGCAAGCCCGCATCACCACGTCGTTCGACCAGAACAGCACCGCCGACGACGTCATCGCCGGGATCGACCTCACCGGCAAGCGCGTTGTCGTCACGGGTGCCTCTTCCGGCCTGGGTGCCGAGACCGCCCGGGTGCTGGCCGGCGCCGGCGCCGAGGTCACCCTGGCCGTACGCAACGTCGACACCGGACGCAAGGTGGCCGACGCGATCGGTTCCGCCGCGCGCGTCGCGGCCCTCGACCTGGACGACCGCGCGTCGATCGACGCCTTCGTCCGCACCTGGCAGGGGCCGCTGCACATACTGATCAACAACGCCGGAATCATGGCCCTGCCCGAGCTCCGGCGCACCGCCGACGGGTGGGAGCAGCAGTTCGCCACCAACCACCTGGGCCACTTCGCGCTGACCGTCGGCCTGCACGACGCCCTGGCCGCCGCGCACGGTGCCCGGGTCGTCAACGTCAGTTCGGCCAACCACGTGTCCCCGGTGGTCTTCGACGACATCAACTTCGAGAACCGTCCGTACGACCCATGGTCGGCCTACGCGCAGTCGAAGACCGCCAATATCCTCATGGCCGTCGAGGCCGCCAAGCGATGGGCCGGCGACAACATCACCGTCAACGCGGTCGAGCCCGGCGCGATCTACGAGACCGGCTTGCTGCGCCACGTCGAGGTGACCCCGGAGTTCCAGAAGATCGTCGACGCGACCCCATGGAAGACCGTCCCGCAGGGCGCGGCCACCACCGTGTTCGCGGCCACCTCACCGCTGCTGGAGGGTGTCTCCGGCTGCTACTTCGAGGACTCCAACGAGGCCGTACGGTCGGAGGAGTTCGGCCGCGGCGTCTCGGCCCACGCCCTCGACGAGGTCGCCGCCCGCCGCCTGTGGGACGTCTCGACCAGGTGGCTGCGCGGCTGATACCGGTCGCTACGAAACGGACGGGTGAGCGGGCGAGAGCGCGACGGCTCCCACTGGCGCGTCGTCGTGGCGTACGAGAAGCCCGGTGATGGTCACCGCGAGGCTGCGCGTCAGCAGGTCGGTGAAGTCGGTCCGCATGGCCGCCACGGAAGGGTCGGCGGCGTACGCGTCGAGCATGGCCTGCGGCGGATTGCTGTACGGCCAGGCGGCGCTGGCCAGCAGCAGCGTGGTCGCCACGAGCCGGAAGGCGTCCTGCGTGCCCAGCTCGGGCAGATAGCGCAGGAACAGGGCGGCCATCGACTCGATCGTCTCGCGGGACGCCCGCTTGTACTTGATCGCGACCTCGACGGTGACGTTGTGGTCGAGCACCGAGGCCTGCGCGCTGTTGAGGTCGCACCACACCGGGCGGCGGGCCAGCGACCCGGCCACGACGGCGGCGAGCTGGTCACCGCGTTCGCGAGCCGTCCCCTCCGCCGGTTGGAGCAGCTGTTCGAGCTCGGCCAGCCACTGCCGCGTCTCGGCGTCAAGCAGGTCGAGCAGCACGGCCTCGCGCGACTCGAAATAGCGCAACACGTTGGACTTGGCCAGACCGACGCGACGGCTCAGTTCGTTCAGCGTCACCTTGGCGACCGGCATCTCCGTGAGCATCGCGGCCCCGACGTCGAGGATCTGCCGACGCCGCTGAGCTCGCTGTTCCTCGGAGTGCGCACGCTTGAAGTCCACCCGGTCATCTTAGCGACCTCAGGTCTGTTGCTAAAAGACCGACGGTGCCTTAGCGTGAACAGCGGTCGTTCGGGAGTGGTCACGAGCTACCAACGCCTGAGCCGCGACCCGCACGGTTGGACAGCCGGGACCGGGTGCGTTCTGATGGGCCGGTGGTGATCGAAAGACCTCCCATCGACACCGGTCTGGTCCGGCGGCTGGTCGACGCGCAATTCCCGCAGTGGGCCGGGCGCGCGCTCAAACCCGTGGAACCGGCCGGGTCCGATCATGTGATCCACCGTCTCGGCGACGACCTGGCGGTACGGCTGCCGCGCCACTCCGGGGCCATCCACCAGGCGCAGCTGGAGTTCGACTGGCTGCCCCGGCTCGCTCCGCACCTGCCGTTGCCGATCCCGGTGCCGGTGGCGGTGGGGCGGCCCGCGGCCGACTATCCGTGGCACTGGTCGGTCTCGCGGTGGCTCGACGGTGAGGTGGCGACGGTCGCCGAGTTCGGCGAGTCGGTCGAGGCGGCGGTGGCGCTGGCCGACTTCCTCCACGCCCTGCAGGGACTGCCGGGCGAGTTTCCGGCCCGCGAGGATCGGCCGCTGGCGTTGCGTGATGCGGAGACGCGGGCGGCCATCGCTCAGGTGGCGGGGGTGTTCGACGCTCCGGCGATGACCGCGGTGTGGGAGGCGGCGCTGGCCGCGCCCGCATGGGGAGGCGAGCCGGTCTGGTATCACGGCGACTTCCACGTCGGGAATCTGCTGACGCGGAACGGACGGATCAGCGCGGTCATCGACTTCGGCGGCCTGGGCGTGGGAGATCCGGCGCGGGACATGATGATGCCGTTCACGCTGATGTCGGCGTCCACCCGTGAGGTCTTCCGGCGCCGGCTCGGGGTGGACGACGCCACGTGGACGCGCGGGCGAGGGTGGGCGTTGGCCACGGGGTTGAACGCCTATTGCTCGTACGCGGCTACGAATCCCCGAGTGGCGGCGGCGACGACCCGGCAGATCTGCGAGGCGATCGCCGGGTGATCGGTCGATGGACCACCGAACCTGTGTGGAGTCTTAAGTCTCGCGGCTGAGGAAACCGCTTACCCCGCTCCGCCGTACCTCTGGGGGACAACTGTCGGCTGTGGGGGCTTGATAGTGGAAGGCCAGCTATGACTGGACTGAGAAACCGCCTGATCGCTGCGACGGTGGCGGTTGCAGGGGTCGGCGCGGCGGTGGTGTTCGCGAACTTCGCGGACGCCGCGGTTCCGCCGGCCGCCGGGGAACAGGTCGTGACCGAGACGATCGCGGTCAGCGGCGTGTTCGACGGGGAGAACCAGCGGTTCATCGGCGGGGGCGACCTCGGCGACGGCGGCCAGGACGAGGGACAGGACCCGCTGTTCGACCTGGCTCCGGGGGCCACCCTGCAGAACGTGATTCTGGGCAGCCCGGCCGCGGACGGCGTGCACTGTGCGGGCAGCTGCACGCTCACCAACGTGCACTGGGAAGACGTCGGGGAGGATGCGGCGACCTTCCGGGGCGCCAACGCGACCGTGGTGATCGAAGGGGGCAGCGCCACCGCCGCCGACGACAAGGTGTTCCAGGACAACCGGGGGGCCGGCGGGTCGGTGACGATCCGGGACTTCGAGGTGTCGGACTTCGGCAAGCTCTACCGGTCGTGCGGCAACTGTTCGACGCAGGCGGCCCGGACCGTACGGATGGAGAACATCACCGCCACCGCACCGGGGGACACCCTGGCCGGCATCAACGTCAACCTCGGCGACCGGCTCACCATCGACGGGGTCACGCTGGTCGGCGACGGCATCTCGCTGTGTGACCTCTTCGAGGGCAACGACACCGGCGACGAGCCCACGAAGGTCGGCGACGGGCCGGACGGGGTGAGCTGCGTGGTCTCTTAGGCCGGATGCCCCGGATGGGTGATCACCAGGACCGGTTTCGCGGACTGTTTGATCAGGTCGAGCGGCACGCTTCCGAGCAGCCGCTCGGCCACCTTCGGCCGGGTGCTGGAGCCGGCCACGATGAGGTCGGCCTTGTTCTGTCTGGCGAAGTCGAGGATGGCCGGCACGGGACGGCCCGGCAGCACCGAGACCGTCGCCTCGACCCCGGCCTCGGCCAGCCGCCGCGCTATGGACGCCGCGGCCGCGTGGGCGGAATCGGAGAAGACCGTGCGGGGCACGGACGCCAGCCGTTCGAGTTCGACACCGTCGGCGGCGACCACCGAGACGACCGCGCCGGTCTGTCTGGCCAGGCCGATCACCGCGTCGGCGAGCCAGGGCTGATCGGCTTCGGGCTTGGCGGCGACGACGATGCGCATCACTAGACGTTAGCGGTTGATCGCGACCCGTCGATAGTTCTGGCTCGACAGAAGCCGTGATCTGTACCAGCCTCATGGTTATGGCGGACGACGCGGCGGTGAATCAGGCACAACGCCAACCCGAACTGAAGCGGGTCATGGGCCCCGGCCTGCTCCTGCTGTTCGTGGTGGGCGACATCCTCGGCACCGGTGTCTACGCGCTCACCGGTCGCGTGGCGAACGAGGTGGGCGGCGCCGTGTGGCTGCCGTTCCTCATCGCTTTCCTGGTGGCGTTGCTGACCGCGTTCAGCTACCTCGAACTGGTCACCAAATATCCGCGGGCGGCCGGCGCCGCGCTCTACACGCACAAGGCGTTCGGCATCCACTTCCTGACGTTCATCGTCGCGTTCGCCGTCATGTGTTCCGGCCTGACGTCGGCGTCCAGCGCGTCGAAGGCGTTCGCGTCGAACTTCGCCGAGGCGTTCGACCTGTCGATCGGCGACGGGTTCGCGCTCACCGCCATCGCGCTCGGCTTCATGCTGCTGGTCGGGCTGATCAATTTCCGCGGGGTGGGCGAGAGCGTGAAGCTCAACGTGCTGCTCACCTGCGTCGAGCTGACCGGTCTGCTGATCGTCATCTGCATCGGCGCGTGGGCGCTGGGCGGCGGCAACGGCGACCTGTCCCGGCTCACCGACTTCCAGGCGGCCGAGGGCGAGTCCGCGTTCTTCTCGGTCACCGCGGCGACGGCGCTGGCGTTCTTCGCCATGGTCGGCTTCGAGGACTCGGTCAACATGGCCGAGGAGACCAAGGATCCCGTACGGATCTTCCCCAAGGTGATGCTGACCGGGCTGTGCATCACCGGTGCCATCTACGTGCTGGTCTCGATCTCGTCGGTCGCGCTGGTGCCGCCGGCCGAACTGGGCGAGGGCGACGCGCCCCTGCTGAAGGTCGTCGAGGCCGGCGCGTCCGCCTTCCCGCTGTGGATCTTCGCGTTCATCACGATGTTCGCCGTGGCCAACTCGGCCCTGATCAACATGCTGATGGCCAGCCGGCTGCTCTACGGCATGGCCAACGAGCGCGTGCTTCCGCGGGTCCTCGGAAAGGTCCACCCCTCCCGCCGTACGCCGTGGGTCGGCATCGTCTTCACCACGGTGATCGCCTTCGGCCTGATCTGGTTCGCCGACCTGACCGCCCTCGGCGGCACGACGTCCCTGCTGTTGCTGTGCGTCTTCACAGTGGTCAACATCGCCGTCCTGGTGCTGCGCCGCGACCGGGTCGAGCACAAGCATTTCAAGGCGCCGACGGCGATCCCCGTCATCGGAGCCGTCGCGTGCGCCTACCTCGCGAGCCCGCTCTCGGGCCGGGCGGCCGCCGACTACCGCATCGCCGGCATCCTGATCGTCATCGGCATCGTCCTGTGGGTGGCCACGTACTTCTACAACCGCAACGTGCGCCACGAGGAGACCACACTCGACCCGACCAACCTGCGCGACTGAGAATCAGACGTCGATCTCGCACAGACGGCCACTGCCGCGCATGTCGTTCAGGTAGGACTTCAGAGCCGCCGTACGGGATTCGGCCTCGGCGATCAACGTGGTGGCGACCCGGCCCCAGTCGGCGGGCTGCGGGTCGGCGGGCAGGGCGGCGAAGATGTCGGCGATCTCGCGGACCGTCAGGCCGACCCGCTGGGCGACCTTGGCCACACGGATCCGGCAGGCCGCGCTCTCGTCGAAGCGGCGCTGGTCACCCGCCGTACGGATGGCCGTGATGACGCCGTGTTGCTCATAGAAGCGGACCGCGGACGGGGCGACGCCGCTCTCGGCCGCCACGTCACTGACCGAGCGGGTGAACATGGTCGTGGTCATGGCTTGACTTAAACATATGTTGAAGGCTCACCGTAAGGCACATGACTTCGACAGCGCACATCGTCGTCCTGGCCGCCAGCGTCCGCGGGGAGCGGATGGGCCGGGTCCTCGCCGACTGGGCCGGCACCCGGGTCGCGGACCGGTTCGCGACGCACGACCTGATCGACCTGGCCGAGTGCGAACTGCCCGACGACCAGCTCCTGCAGCCCGGCGGCGGCACGAAGACCGCGATCGCCGACCGCCTCGACACCGCCGACGGATACGTGTTCGTCACGC
Source organism: Paractinoplanes ovalisporus (assembly GCF_016834655.1). Taxonomy (GTDB): domain Bacteria; phylum Actinomycetota; class Actinomycetes; order Mycobacteriales; family Micromonosporaceae; genus Actinoplanes; species Actinoplanes ovalisporus. Next base: position 117,364 of record NZ_JAENHP010000012.1, on the reverse strand, counting down.
CCGAGTACAACCATTCCTACCCCGGCAGCCTCAAGCGGGCGATCGACTGGCACTACCGCGAGTGGATGTTCAAGCCGGCCACCGTCCTCTCGTACGGGGTCCAGGGCGGCCTGCTCGCCACGGAACACCTGCGCGGGGTCTTCGCCGAACTCCACATGGTCACCACACGCCGGGTGGTCGGGCTGCACGCACCCTGGTACGAGCTCGGCCCGACCGGTTACACCGCCCCCGAACCGGTCACCAAGGCCTTCGACATGGCACTGGGCGAGCTCGACTGGTGGGCCGAGACCCTGCGCGTGGCCCGGCGCGACCGCCCGTACGGGCAATGATCCGTGGTATTGCCGGCGGTGCGGCTGCCACAGCGCGCTGACAGGGAGCGTGTGCGTCAATGACCGTATGCGTTTCTGGTTCGGCGGGGCGGCGATCTACTCGCTGGCCGTGAGCGTCGTCTTGGTGATCAGCCTGTTCTCGACCGAGGGTGGGGGTGTCGCGCTCGTGCTGGCCGTTCCCGCCGTGGTGAGCGGGCTGCCGGCGCTGCTCGGCGCCCAGCGGATCGTGGCGTGGGGATGCATCGGTCTGCTCGCCGGCTTTGTGCTGATCGGCGCGGCGTCGGTCGGCCTGTTCTACGTGCCCGCCCTGATCATGCTGCTGATCGGCGCCCGGCAGATGATGCGGGCGGCCTGACGATGCGGATCACGGTTCTCGCGGTGGGCAGCCGGGGCGACGTGGTTCCGTACGTGGGTCTGGGCGTCCGGCTCGAACAGGCCGGTCATGAGGTCACCGTCGCCACGCACACGCGGTTCGAGAAGATGGTGACGGGCCACGGCCTCCGGTACGCAACCCTGCCGATCGACACCCACGAGGAACTGAGCCGGTCGGGTGGGATCGTGGCGGTCAACCGTTCGGTGGCCGCGCAGGCGCTGCCGCTGGGCCGGGCCATGGCCGACGCCGCCCGCTCGGCCGACGTGCTGCTGCTGACCCCCGCCGGCTGGATCGGCGGTCACGTGGCCGAAGGGTTGGGGCGGCCCAGCATCGGCGTCTACCTGCAGCCCATGACGCCCACCCGCGAGTTCCCGCCGTCCACGGTCACCACCCGCCCGCTCGGTCCGTGGGGCAACCGGGCGGCCGCGAACGCGGTGCTGGAGCTGGGCCAGCTGCCCTATCGCGGCGCCGTCCGAGCACTGCGCGCCGAGCTGGGACTGCCGCCGATCGGCCACCACAAGTGGTTGCGTCACCTGGCCGACTGGCCGATCTGCTACGGCTACAGCCCGTCGGTGGTGCCGCAACCTGCGGACTGGCCGTCGTCCTGCTCGACGGTCGGCTACTGGTGGCCCGCACCCGAGCCGTCCTATACGCCGCCCCCATCTCTGGCGGCTTTCCTGTCGGCCGGGCCGCCGCCGGTCTACATCGGTTTCGGCAGCATGCCCGGTGACCCTTCGACCCTGTCCGCGCTGATCGTGGAGGCCGTGCGGGCGGCCGGCGTGCGCGCGGTCGTCGGCCGAGGCTGGGCCGGCCTGACCGCCACCAGCGACGACGTGCTCACCGTGGACGAGGTGCCGCACGAATGGCTGTTCCCCCGCATGGCCGCCGTCGTGCACCACGCCGGAGCCGGCACGACCGCGGCAGGCCTGCGCGCGGGCGTTCCCGCCGTGCCGGTGCCGCTGATGGTCGACCAGCCGTTCTGGGCGCAGCGCCTGGTCGGTCTGGGCGTGGCGCCGGCCGTCGTGCCGTTCCGGCGCTTGACCGCGCCCCGGTTGGCGGCAGCGATCCGGTCAGCCGTGGGAGAGCCGGCCTATCGTCAGCGGGCGGTCGGCGTTGCCGCGGCGCTGGCCGAGGAGGACGGTGCGGCCGGTGTCCTGAGGGCGCTGAACAGGCTGTAGGCACTGCTGACATCAGGGCCCCGGGGCCAGCGGCGGTAGAGCACCGGGCGGCTGGTGCTGGGGCCGCGCCACCGGGCACAAGTTCCGTACACCCGAGATGCAGCTTCAAGATCAACCCCGCTAATGGGCCCACCCTCCACGGGGGTCCACCGCCACTGCCGATTTTACCGGTCGGGGCAGATCTTCATGGGCGGCGAACGGCCGACCTGTGGACAAGGCCGCCACTGTGGACAACCCAGATGCTCCGGCGGGCGATCACCAGTGCAGCAGCGGGCCGGTGATCCAATTGACGAAAATGCCGGTGACGATGCCGATTCCCGCGGCCACGACCACCTGAATCCGGTTGGCGTGCACCTGGCGTCCGGCTTGCTTGTCATTGACGCGTTCGATCAGCAGGTCGATTGCCGGATCGGTCTGATGTTCGATCAGTCTTCTCAGCTCGTCCTCCCGGGCCGCGACATCACGGATGTTCTCCAGCCGCTCGAGCTGGGCGTTGATGTCCGCGGCCAGGCGGGTGCTCAACGGCTCGACCTGTCGTCGCCACTTGGCGAGTTGTTCGGCGCGATGGGCGGCCGAACGAGTCCCGGGGGCCATCATGGCAGCAGCAAAGCTGACCACCAGAGTGGCCACGAGGAAAATGGAGATCAGCGCGCGGGCCAACGGCGGAAGGTCGATCGACCGGGTTTCAGCGCCGGGATCCGGCTGCGCCGTGAGCATGCCCACCAACACGGCGACACCGAGCAGGTTCCACATAACAACGGCGATATGCCGGGTGGCACGGTAACCGGGTCGTTCGGGCGGCAACAGGGCGCCGTACTGCGCCTCGGCCGCCCGCTGAGCTCGCTTCGCCGAGCGGAAGGCCCATATCGTCGCGGGGACGGCCAGCACGGCCACGATCACATAGGTGAACCGGATGCGCTCTATTGCCGGATCGTCCGTAGCGTTGAGGCCGGCGCCGCCGCACAGGAAGAAGGTGCCGATGCCGAGATAGCCGGCCTTCCGCAGTCCATTGGCTTCTCCCAGCGGCTCCCGGGCGGCTGGCTTGTCAGGGTCGGGGCGTGCTCGCTTGCCTCTGATACCCATCCACCACTCTCCGGTTGCCGGAAACTCGGATTCCCCTCGATAGTCGCCGATCCGGCCAAGCGACGGACCGGAGGGCGATGGTGAGCCGGCGTCCGCTGCCGGGTGTCTCTATGGCACGAACGGATTCAGGCGCCACCTACGTGGCACGACGGCGACCGGGGCCGGAATGGTCGATCAGCAGCATGAGCCACGGCCTCAGCGGAGGCTGGAACGGGTGGGGGCCGCGTCCAGGACGTGGACGCGGCCCCCAGGGGTGAGAGCGGGCCTCAGCCCTTGACGCTGCCCGCGAGCAGACCGCGTACGAAGTAACGCTGGAGCAGCAGGAACACCGTCACCGGGACGATGATGGAGACGAAGGCGCCTGCCGACAGCAGGTGCCAGGCCGTGCCCCGGGTGCCGCTCAGGTTGGCCAGCTGCAGGGTGATCGGGGCGACCTCGTCACCGCCGCCGGCGAAGACCAGGGCGACCAGCAGGTCGTTCCAGACCCACAGGAACTGGAAGATGCCGAACGCCGCCAACGCGGGGGTCAGCAGCGGCAGCATCACCTTGAAGAAGATCGAGACGTGGCCCGCGCCGTCGACGCGGGCGGCCTCGATCAGGCCGGCCGGGATCTCGCGCATGAAGTTGTGCAGCAGGTAGATCGCCAGCGGCAGGGCGAACGTCGCGTGCGACAGCCACAACGTCCAGAACGTGCCGGTGATGTCGATGCTCACGAAGATCTTGAGGAGCGGGATCAGCGTGACCTGCAGCGGGACGATCTGCAGCGCGAAGATCATCAGGAACAGGACGTTGCGGCCGGGGAACTTGATCCAGGCGAACGCGTACGCTGACAGGGCCGCCAGCGCCATCGGGATCAGCACCGAGGGGATGCAGATGATCAGCGAGTTGACGAAGAACGCGGCCAGGTTGACGCCGCCCTCCTCGCCGAAGACCTTGTTGTAGTTCTCGAACGTGGTCGTCGGGTCGCTGAAGAACGTCCACCAGCCGGTCGTCTTGATCGCCCGCTCGGGCCGGAACGAGGACACCAGCAGGCCGAAGGTCGGCAGTGTCCACAGCACGGCGATCACGATGGCCGCGATCGACGCCCACGGTGAGCTGAGGCGCTTCTTGGCCACACCGGCCGCGGTGACCTTCTCGGCCTTGAGGGGTGGCGTCGTTACCGGAGTCGCGGTGCTCATGATGCCTCCGAACGACGCAGCGAGCGGATGTTGTAGATGACGATCGGGATGACCAGGACGAACAGCAGCACCGCGAGCGCGGCGCCCAGGCCCTGGTTGTCGGCGTTGAACGTCTGCCGGTAGAACTCGTTGGCGACCACGCTGGTGTCGAAGTTGCCGCCGGTCATGGTGCGGACGATGTCGAAGACCTTGAGCGTGCCGATGCCGATGGTGGTCAGCACGACCACGACGGTGGGCTGCACGCTCGGCAGCGTGATCTTGCGGAACATGCTCCACGCGTTGACGCCGTCGAGCCGGGCGGCCTCGATGATGTCGTCCGGGATGGCCTTGATGGCCGCGGACAGGATCGTCATCGCGAAGCCGGCCTGGATCCAGATCATCACGATGATGAGCAGGAACGAGTTGAGCGGCGACTCGATGAGCAACTGGATCGGTTTGCCGCCGAGCCACACGATGACCTGGTTGACCAGGCCGATCTGCTTCACGTTGCCCTGGTCGGGGCGGTACTCGTAGACGAACTTCCAGATCACGCCGGCCGCGACGAACGAGATCGACATCGGCAGGAAGATCAGCGCCTTGGCGAACGACTCGAACCGCGACTTGTCGACCAGGATCGCGTAGACCAGGCCGATCGCGGTGGCCACGAACGGCGTCACGACCACCCAGAAGACCGTGTTCCGCAGCACGGTCAGCTGGTCCTTGTCGGTGAAGATCGTGTGGTAGTTGTCGAAGCCGATGAAGGCGTTGCCCGCGGCGTCGAAGAAGGACTGGTAGATCGTGCGGAGGCCCGGATAGACGAGACCGACCGCGAGCATGAGCACGGCCGGCAGGAGGTAGAGGTACGCGACGACCTTGTCGCCGCGCTTTCCGCCGAAACGTCCGGCGATGAAAAGAATGACGCCCATGACCGCGGCGAACAACAGCAGGGCCGCGAGCATCTGCAGGATTTTTTCGGGGGTGGTGGAGGCGGTGTTGAACACGCGACCCGGACCTCCTCGTGCGCTGGAGTGAAGAGAGGTTTGGGGCCGGTCGGAAAATCCGACCGGCCCCGGGAAGTGCTATTTGATTACTTGGGCCATGCCTTTTCGATGTTGTCCACCGTGGTCTTGGTGTCCTGACCGGTGATCCACGCGGTCGACTGCTTCCAGAACGCGTCCGAGCCCACCGCGGCCGGCATCATGTCGGAGCCGTCGAAGCGGAACGTGGCGTTCGGGTCGAGCAGGATGCCACCGGCCAGCTTGTCGATCGGGTTCGTCAGGTTGGCCTGGTCGAGACCCTTGTTGGCGGTGACCCAGCCCGACGAGAGCTTGGCCTTGGTGTTGGCCCAGACGTCCGAGGAGAGGTACGTCTGGAAGGCCTTGACCTCGGGGCGGTCGGCGAAGGCGACCACGAACTCACCGGCGCCGAGGACCGGCTTGGTGTTGGCGTCCTTGCCGGGCAGGTAGAACGCGAAGACGTCGCCGTCCTCGGCCACCTTGGTGCCCTTCTCGAAGTTGGCCGCGTAGAAGCTGGCCTGGCGGTGCAGCGAGCACTGGCCCTCGAGGATCTTCAGGCCGGCGTCCTGGAACGTCGTGGTCGCGATGCTCTTGACGTCGCCCAGACCGCCGTTGACGTACGCGTCGTTCTTCAGGTAGCCACCGACGGCGTCGAACGCGGCCTGGATCTCGGGCGCGTTGAACGGGATCTCGTGGTTGACCCACTTGTCGTAGACCTCGGGCGAGGCCGTACGCAGGACGAAGTCTTCCACCCAGTCGGTGACCGGCCAGCCGGTGGCGTCACCGGAGGCGATGCCGGCGCACCACGGCTTGCCGCCGTCCGCGACGATCTTGTCGCTGAGCGCCTTGAGCTCGTCGAGCGTCGTCGGCACGGTGTAGCCCTTGTCCTTGAACTCCGAGGGCGAGTACCACACCAGGGACTTCACGCTCGCGCCGAGCGGGGCGCCGTAGAACTTGCCGTCGATCGTGGTGTAGGCCTTCCAGGCCTTGTCCCAGAACTTGTCGACGTTGTCCGAGACCTCCTGCGGGGCGGCCACGGCCTTGCCGGTCGAGACCAGCTGCTTGACCAGACCCGGCTGGGGCACGATCGCGAGGTCCGGCGGGTTGCCGGCGCGGGCCCGCACGAGGACCTGCGTCTCGAAGGACTTGTCACCCTCGTACTTGATGGTGGCGCCGGTGCACTGCTCGAAAGGCTTGTACGACTCGATGTGCGGAGTGTCCTCCGGGGTCACGATGCCCGTGTAGATCGTGACCGTCTTGCCCTTGATGTCGCCGAACTTGGTGTATGGCGCACAGTCGATGGCGGCCGCCGAGGCGTCGGTGCCGCTGCCGCTGTCAGAATCGTCGCCGCCGCACGCCGCGAGGCCGAGAACCAGCCCCGCGCTGAGCGTGCCGGCGAGCGCGGCCCGGAAACGCGGGCTCGTAGGTTGACCGAACATACCGCTCCCTATGTCAAATCGCGCTTCCGACGTCCGGAGACGTCGCCGTCCGAAGCGCTACTTGGATCACAGTCAAGAGGTAACCGGCACATTGCGCAATGATTTCCGCTTGATCGACTCGGTAACGATACGGCGTCGCTGCTCCGGACGCCTTAACCGGTTAAGGTAGAGCCCCTGGTCAGGCCGCGAAAAGCGCCTCACAAGGACCCTAGCCAAAGACAGACCACCCCGCCCGGGATATCGGCGAATATCCGAGGGCGGGGTGGTCTGTTCGGTCGATACCGACCATGAAGCCGGTGCGGGTAGGGGTGCCGGCCGTCAAGCCGGCCCACCATCGAGCCAGGGGGTCAGCCGGCCATCGAGAGGTACTTGAAGCCGAGGCGGGCCATCCTCTCGGGGTCGAGCACGTTGCGGCCGTCGAGCACGATCGGGGTCCGCATGAGGCCGACGAACTTGCCCCAGTCGAGTTCGAGGTATTGCGCCCACTTGGTCACCAGCACCACGGCGTCGCAGTCGTCGAACACGCCGTCGAGGGTCTCGCTCAGGTGCGGGGCCATGTCGGGGTATTCGCGGCGGAACCGCTCGCCGGCGATCGGGTCGTGCAGCTTGACCCGGGCGCCCCGGGCCAGCAGCAGGCCCGCGATGTCGAGCGCCGGCGAGTCGCGCAGGTCGTCGGTGTTGGGCTTGAACGCGACACCGAGGAGGCCGATCTTGCGGCCCTTGAGGATGCGCAGCTCGCTCTGCAGGCGCTCGACCGCGATCTCGCGCTGACGCTGGTTGACGTCGCGGGCGGCCTGGACGATCGGCATCTCGTACTTGTATTCCGAGGCGGTGGCGATCAGCGCCTTGGTGTCCTTGCCGAAGCAGGAGCCGCCCCAGCCCACGCCGGGCTCGAGGAAGCGCGAGCCGATGCGCTGGTCGAGGCCGATGCCCCGGGCCACCTCAGTGATGTCGGCGCCGACCTTGCCGGCCAGCTGGCCGATCTCGTTCACATAGCTGATCTTCAGGGCCAGGAACGCGTTGGCCGCGTATTTGATCAGCTCGGCCGAGGCCAGGTCGGTCGAGACCAGCGGGACGGCCGTGGTGTCGTCGGGCCGGGGCTGGAAGCTCGGCGGGGTGAAGGTCTGGTTGATCAGCGGCCGGTAGAGGTGGTTGAGCACCTCGAGCGCGCGCGGATTGTCGGAGCCGATGACGATGCGGTCGGGGAACAGCGTGTCGTGGATCGCGTTGCCCTCACGCAGGAACTCCGGATTCGACGCGACCGAGAATTCGCACTTCTCCGGCCGGTCGGCGCGCTGCGCGAACGAATCGCGCAGAATCGCGTCGACCCAGTTGCCGCTGCCGATCGGAACGGTCGACTTGTTGACCACAACGGTGAACTCGTGGTCGAGATTCTGGGCCACGCTCTCGGCCGCCGAGCGCAGGTAGCGCAGGTCGGGGCTGCCGTCGGCCGCGGACGGGGTCTGCACCGCCACGAAGACCACGTCGGCGCCCGGGACGCCCTCGGCGTAACTGGTGGTGAACGTCAGGTTGGGCGCGGCCTCGGCCAGCAACTCCTCCATGCCGGGCTCATAGATGGGGCACTTGCCCCCGCGCAGCATGTCGACTTTTTCCTGGTCGAGGTCGATGCAGGTGACCTCGTGGCCCAGGAAGGCCAGGCTCACACCGGTGGTCAGCCCGACGTAACCGGTGCCGACGACACAAACCCTCATCAAACGCTCCTCCACCGCGGGCGACCTGGCGTCACTGGCGCCCCTCCCGTATTCCAGGCCAGATGATACACAGCGCAGAAAAACGTCGTGCAAATCCCTGACGTACGGTTATGGGTTCATTCCTTAGAGTTGCCGAGTTGTTCGCCGGCGATTACCGCAATTTAAATCGTTCAATACCGTACGTGGTTTTCCCAGTCCGGTGAAAATTAACCACGATCCGGTGGTGCGGGGCTGTTCCGGGGTCGCCGGGGACGCGGCTGTGCTGCCGCGGGGCCGTGGCCGGACCGCGATCACGCGCGCCCGCCCGCGCCCAGCAGATTCCCCAAGATATGCACGATTGTCAACTCCTGGTTTCCAGGGCTTGACAGCGGTGTGACGCGCACACGACCCTTCTGGGAGCGCTCCCATGTAGAAGCTCATCAATGGAAGGTCGAGGATGCGAAGGTCCACCGTCGCCGCGGTCGTCACCGCTGCCCTGATCAGCGCAACCGTCATGGTCATGGCCAGGCCGCTGGTGGCCACCGCGGCCGCCGCCGACCCGTACGTCTGGAAGAACGTCCGGATCGACGGCGGCGGCTTCGTGCCCGGCATCGTCTTCAACCCGGGCGAGCGGAACCTCATCTACGCCCGTACGGACATCGGCGGCGCCTACCGCTGGAACGAGAGCGGCCAGAGCTGGACCCCGCTGCTCGACTGGGTCGGCCAGGACAACTGGGGCTACAACGGCGTGCTGAGCATCGCGCCCGACCCGGTCGACACCAAACGGGTCTACGCCGCGGTCGGCATGTACACCAACAGCTGGGACCCGAACAACGGCGCCATTCTGCGGTCGACCGACAAGGGCGACACCTGGCAGGTCACGAAACTGCCGTTCAAGAACGGCGGCAACATGCCGGGCCGGGGCATGGGGGAGCGGCTCGCCGTCGACCCGAACAACAACCGGAACGTCTATTTCGCCGCCGAGGGCGGAAACGGGCTCTGGCGCAGCACCGACTACGGCGTGACCTGGGCCAAGGTCACCAATTTCCCGAACGCCGGCAACTACGTGCAGGACCCGAACGACCCCAACGGCTATCTGAACCAGAACCAGGGCCTGACCTGGGTCACCTTCGGCGCGGCGAACCAGATCTACGTGGGCGTCGCCGACAAGCAGAACCCGGTCTACCGGTCCCTCGACGGCGGCGCGACCTGGGAGCGCATCGCGGGGCAGCCCACCGGATACATCGCGCACAAGGGTGTCGTACAGGGAAATTATCTGTTCATCGCGACCAGCGACACCGGCGGCCCGTACGACGGCGGGGCCGGCCAGGTGCAGCGGTTCGACATGACGACCGGGGCGTGGACGAACATCTCGCCGACGCCGGCGGCCGACGCCTACTACGGCTACTCGGGACTGACCGTCGACCGGCAGAAACCCGGCACGCTGATGGTCGCCACGCAGATCTCCTGGTGGCCCGACGCGATCTTCTTCCGCAGCACCGACAACGGCGCCACCTGGACGCGTATTTGGGACTTCACCAGCTATCCGTCGGTGTCGAAGCGCTACACCATGGACATCTCGGCCAATCCGTGGCTCGACTTCAACACCAACCCGCAGCCGCCCGAGTCGACCCCGAAGCTCGGCTGGATGAACGAGTCGCTCGAGATCGACCCGTTCAACTCGGCCCGGATGATGTACGGCACCGGCGCCACCATCTACGGCACCACCCAGCTGACCAACTGGGACAGCAACACCACGTTCACGATCCGGCCGATGGCCAAGGGCCTGGAGGAGACGGCCGTCCTCGACCTGGCCAGCCCGCCCTCGGGGGCGCCGCTGGTCAGCGCGCTGGGTGACATCGGCGGCTTCCACCACGCCTCGCTCGACGCGGTGCAGCCCAACTTCCACGACACCCCCTCGCTGGGCAGCAACACGTCGCTGGACTTCGCCGAGCTCAACCCGCTCGTCTTCGCGCGGGTCGGCAACGCCGACGCGGCCCCGCACATCGGCATCTCCAGCGACGGCGGCAAGAACTGGTACCAGGGGCAGGAGCCGGGCGGGGTGACCGGCGGCGGCACGATCGCGGTCGGCGCCGACGCGGGCTCCATGGTCTGGTCGCCGGTCGGTGCGGGCGTGCACTACTCGACCACGCGGGGCAGCTCCTGGACCGCGTCGAGCGGCATCCCGGCCGGCGCCGTCGTCGAGTCGGACCGCGTCGACCCCAGGACCTTCTACGCGTATGCGGGAGGGAAGTTCTACACGAGCAAGGACGGCGGCGCCTCCTTCACGGCGTCGGCGGCCACCATGCCGACGACCGGCCGGCTGCACCTGAAGGCCGTTCCCGGCGCGGCGGGCAACGTCTGGTTCGCGGGGGAGAGCGGGTTGCTGCGCTCGACCGACTCCGGCGCGACCTTCACCAAGGTGGCGTCGGTGACCTCGGGCATCAACGTCGCGTTCGGCAAGGCGGCGCCGGGGGCCACCCACCCGGCGGTCTTCCTGGTCGGCACGGTCGACGGCGTCACCGGGGTGTTCCGCTCCGACAACACCGGCGGCTCGTGGGTCCGGATCAACGACGACCAGCACCAGTACGGCAATGCCGGTGACGCCCTGGCCGGCGATCCCCGCATCTACGGCCGTGTCTATCTGGGCACCAACGGGCGCGGAATCCTCTACGCCGACCGGACCGGCGGCACCCCCACCACGCCGCCGACCACCCCGCCGACCACTCCACCCACGACCCCGCCGACGACGCCTCCTACGACACCGCCCACCACCCCGCCGACCACGCCGCCCACGACACCGCCGAACCCCACCGGGGGCTGCACGGCGTCGTACAAGGTCACCGGCTCGTGGGGTGGCGGCTTCCAGGGTGAGGTGACGGTGACCAACACCGGCACGACCCTGACCACCGCCTGGACCGTCGGCTGGACCTTCACCGCCGGCCAGACCATCACCCAGCTGTGGGGCGGCGCCCCCACGCAGACCGGCACCGCGGTCAGCGTGCGCAACGCCTCCTGGAACGGCGCCCTGGCCGCGGGCGCGAGCGCCACCTTCGGCTTCCTCGGAAGCACCAGCGGCAGCACCAACCCCGTCCCCTCCCCGGTCACCTGCGCTCCGGCGTAGCGCGCCTCCCCGCAGAAAGGACATCCCCGTGCAAGTCAGAACCAGGGCCAGACGCGTGCTGGCCGTCTCCGGCGCCGCCGTCCTCGGCGCCGGAGCGGCCCTCGTGGCCGGCGTCCCGGCACATGCCGCCGCCAGTTGCACCGTGGTCTACAAGGTGCAGAGTCAGTGGACCGGCGGGTTCACCGGCGACATCGCCATCACCAACACCGGCGACCCGGTGAGCTCCTGGCGGCTCGAGTACGCCTTCCCCGACGCGTCACAGCGGGTGACCCAGGGCTGGAGCGGCGTCTACACGCAGAGCGGCCAGAACGTCACCGTCGCCAACGCGGCGTGGAACGGCAATCTGGGCACGAACGCGACCGTGAGCACCGGCTTCAACGGCACGTTCGGCTCGGCCAACCCGGTGCCGACGGCGTTCTCGCTCAACGGGACCCGCTGCAACGGCGCCGCCCAGGCGCCGACGGTCGAGATCACCAGCCCGGCCGCCAACACCCGCTTCACCGCGCCGGCCTCGATCCCGATCACGGCCGTGCCGACCGTTCCCAGCGGCGGCTCGGTCTCGAAGGTCGAGTTCTACCACGACGGGCTGCTGCTCAACACCGACACAGCAGCGCCCTGGACGTACACCTGGACCGGGGTGCCGGCCCAGAGCGCGGCCTACCAGCTGCAGGCGATCGCGTACGACGCGGCGGGCAACAAGAGCAACACCGCCGCTGTACCGGTATTCGTCGACGCCGCCACCACCCCGGCCGTGGTCACCGACTCGACCTTCGTGTCGGTGCCGGTCGGCGGCAACGGCACCTTCAAGGTGTCGCTGTCCAAGGCGCCCACGGCCAACGTGACCGTCGCCGTGGCCCGCAGCGCCGGCTCGACAGCGGTCTCGGCCACGCCGGCCTCCCTCACCTTCACCCCGTCGAACTGGAGCACCGGTCAGACGGTGACGGTGGCGGCGACCAGCGCGGCCGCGGTCGGCGCGACGGCCACCTTCGGCGTGACCGCTTCCGGGCACACCGCGGCGTCGGTCAACGCCCAGGTCGTACGGGTGGGAGCACCGGACAGCCGGTTCACCCAGATGTACAACGACATCAAGAACCCGGCCAACGGCTACTTCAGCCCCGACGGCGTGCCCTACCACTCGATCGAGACGCTGATCGACGAGGCGCCCGACCACGGCCACGAGACCACCTCCGAGGCGTTCAGCTACTGGCTGTGGCTCGAGGCCGAGTACGGGCACACGGCGGGTGACTGGGCGCCGTTCAACAGCGCCTGGGCGACGATGGAGAAGTACATCATCCCGTCGCACGCCGACCAGCCGACCAACGCCAACTACAACGCGTCGAAGCCGGCGACCTACGCGGCGGAATACCCGCTGCCGTCGCAGTATCCGTCGCAGCTCGACCAGAGCGTCTCGGTGGGCAGCGACCCGCTGGCCTCGGAGCTCAAGAGCGCGTACGGCACCGACGACATCTACGGCATGCACTGGCTGCTGGACGTCGACAACGTCTACGGCTTCGGCCACTGCGGCGACGGCACCTCGAAGAACGTGTACATCAACACCTTCCAGCGCGGCCCGCAGGAGTCGACGTTCGAAACCGTGCCCCAGCCGAGCTGCGACACGTTCAAGCACGGCGGCCCTAACGGTTACCTCGATCTGTTCACCAAGGACTCCAGCTACGCCCGGCAGTGGAAGTACACCAACGCTCCGGACGCGGACTCGCGCGCGGTGCAGGCGGCGTACTGGGCGTACACCTGGGCCACCGAGCAGGGCAAGCAGTCGCAGCTGACCTCGGCCGTGACCAACGCGGCCAAGATGGGCGACTACCTGCGCTACTCGTTCTACGACAAGTACTTCAAGCAGCCGGGCTGCGCCTCGACCTCGTGCGCGGCGGGCACCGGCAAGAACGCCTCCAACAACCTGATGTCCTGGTACTACGCCTGGGGTGGCGCGACCGACACCAGCGCCGGCTGGGCGTGGCGGATCGGCTCGAGCACCAGCCACTTCGGCTACCAGAACCCGATGGCGGCCTACGTGCTGTCCAACGTGAGCGCCTTCGCGCCGAAGTCGCCCACGGCCAAGGCCGACTGGCAGGCCAGCCTCAACCGGCAGCTCGAGTTCTACCAGTGGCTGCAGTCGTCCGAGGGCGCGATCGCCGGCGGCGCGACGAACAGCTGGAACGGCAGCTACCAGGCCCGCCCGGCCGGCGTGCCGACGTTCTACGGTCTTGCGTACGTGGAAGCCCCGGTCTATGAGGACCCGCCGTCGAACCGCTGGTTCGGCATGCAGACGTGGTCGCTCGAGCGGCTGGCCGAGTACTACTACCTGACCAACGACGCCAAGGCCAAGTCGGTGCTCGACAAGTGGGTTCCGTGGGCGCTGGCGAACAGCGACATCACGGCGACCGACTTCTCGATCCCGTCCGACATGGCGTGGTCGGGCGCCCCCGCCACCTGGAATCCGTCGTCGCCCGCGGCCAACACCAACCTGCACGTCACGGTGACCAGCAAGGGTCAGGACCTCGGCGTGGCGGGCTCGTTCGCCAAGCTGCTGACCTACTACGCGGCCAAGTCGGGCAGCACCACGGCCAAGAACGCGGCCAAGAACCTGCTCGACGCGATCTGGACCAAGAAGGACTCGAAGGGTGTCTCGGTCACCGAGACCCGCGCCGACTACAACCGGATGGACGACACCTACAACGCGTCGACCGGCCAGGGCATCTACATCCCGCCGGGCTGGAGCGGCAAGATGCCGAACGGCGACGCCATCAAGCCGGGGGTGTCCTTCCTGGACATCCGCTCCTTCTACAAGAACGACCCGGACTACCCGAAGGTTGAGGCGTATCTCAACGGTGGACCGGCGCCGACGTTCAACTACCACCGTTTCTGGGCCCAGGTCGACGTGGCCACCGGCTACGCGGACTTCGCCCGGCTGTTCCCCAACGGTTAGGAGGTTCCCTTCCATGCGCAGGAAATTCCTGATGTACGCGATGGCGGCACTGCTCGCCGCGGGTGTGGGCGCCGTTGTCTCACCCGTCGCCGCCCAGGCGCACGGCGCGATGATGGTGCCGGGCAGCCGCACCTGGCTCTGCTACAAGGACGGCCGCAACCCGAACACGGGCGCGATCGAACCGAAGAACGCGGCCTGTGCCGCCGCGGTCGCCCAGAGCGGGACGAACTCGCTCTACAACTGGTTCGCCGTGCTCCGCTCGGACGGCGCGGGCCGGATGGACGGGTTCATCCCCAACGGTGAGCTCTGCTCCGGCGGCACCGGTGGCCCGTACAACTTCACGGGCTTCAACCTGCCCCGCAACGACTGGCCGGTGACCCACCTGACCGCGGGCCGGCAGATCGAGATCCAGTACAACAACTGGGCCAAACACCCCGGCACGTTCCGCCTCTACATCACCAAGGACAGCTGGAGCCCGACCCGGGCCCTGGCCTGGAGCGACCTCGAGTCGACGCCGTTCGACAGCGAGACCAACCCGCCCGACCAGGGCGGTCCGGGATCGGACGACGGCCACTACTACTGGAACGCGACGCTGCCGTCGAACAAGAGCGGGCGCCACCTCATCTACTCGGTGTGGCAGCGCTCGGACAGCAACGAGACCTTCTACGGCTGTTCCGACGTCACGTTCGACGGCGGCAACGGCGAGGTGACCGGCGTCGGCGGCGGGGGCACCACCACACCGCCCACCACGCCTCCGACCACACCGCCCACAACTCCGCCGACGACCCCGCCCACGACTCCGCCCACCACCCCGCCGGCGGGCGGGACCGCGTGCTACGCGATGTTCAACATCGCCAGCGCCTGGAACGGCGGCTTCCAGGCCGAGGTG
This sequence comes from Paractinoplanes ovalisporus, assembly GCF_016834655.1. Taxonomy (GTDB): domain Bacteria; phylum Actinomycetota; class Actinomycetes; order Mycobacteriales; family Micromonosporaceae; genus Actinoplanes; species Actinoplanes ovalisporus. The sequence goes on along the minus strand of NZ_JAENHP010000012.1, from coordinate 102,141 downwards.
ATGGTGCACGCCGACACCGCGGCCATCAGCAACTGGACCGTCTCGTGGACCTGGCCGGGATCGCAGACCCTGACCCAGGCCTGGAACGGAACCGCGAGCAGCAGTGGTTCCCTCGTGACGGTCAAGAACGTCAGTTACAACGGCACGGTCGGGGCCGGGAAATACGTCACGTTCGGCTTACTGGGTAACGGCACCGCGCCGCCCTCGGTGAACAACCTGGCCTGTTCCACCGCCTGATCCACCCCGGCGGCGGCGTCCCCGGACGCCGTCGCCGGCCTTTTGGCATAGATAACGATCATTTGATTCGACCAGAATCGCTACCATGAGCGACCAAGGCGCGACAGTACGGGAATACGACCTGTTCGCCCCCGAAGCGATGGCGGACCCCGACGCTTTTCTGCACCGGATCCGCGCGGAGAGCCCGATCGCGTGGTTACCGGGGCTCGATGCCTACCTGCTGACCCGCTACGCCGACATCAACGCGGCCCTGCGCAACAAGCGGATGGACACCGCCAACATGCTGCGGGCCCTGCAGAGCCTGCCTCCCGCCGAGCAGGAGGAGCTGGAGCCCGTACGCCGGTCGGTCGAGATGTGGATGGGACACACCGTCCCGGCCGACCACGTCCGCTTCCAGCAACTGCTCAAGCGCTACTTCACGCCGGCCATGGTCGACCGGCTGCGCCCCCGGGTCCGCGAGTTCACCCACGAGCTCCTCGACGCGGTGGCCGGCAAGGGCCGGATGGACGTGGTCAGCGACCTGGCCTACCCGCTGCCCGCCAACGTGATCGCCGAACTGCTCGGCATGCCGGTCAGCGACCGTGAACAACTGCAGGCGTGGTCGCGCGAGATCCTGCCGGTCTTCGGGCTGGGCGACCTCCCGCGGCTGCGGCAGGCCCAGCAGAGCATGCTCGAGATGCACGACTACCTCCGGGTCATCGCGGCCGACCGGCGTCGCGAGCCCCGCGAAGACGTCCTGAGCACGTTCATGGCGGCCGAGGCCGAGGGCATCCTCACCGAGGACGAGGCGGTGGCCAACTGCGTGCTGCTGCTGTTCGCCGGCCACGAGACCACCGCCAACCTCATCGCCAACGGCCTGGTCCTGCTCTTCGACCACCCCGACCAACTGGCCCGCCTCCGCGCCGACCCCACCCTGATGCCCCGCGCCGTCGAGGAGATCCTGCGCTGCGACGGCCCGGCCGGCGTGATCGGCCGGGTCGCCACCGAGCCGGTCGAGCTGGCCGGGCACACCGTCGAGGCCGGGAAACACGTCTATCTGGCGCTGATGGCGGCCAACCGCGACCCGGCCGTCTTCGACGACCCCGACACGTTCGACATCACCCGCGAGGGCAACCGGCACCTGAGCTTCGGCATGGGCACCTACTACTGCTTGGGCGCGGCCCTGGCCCGCATGGAGACCGACGAGTGCCTGCGGATCCTGCTCGACCGCTGCCCCGACCTGCGCCCGGCCTACGAGACGCCGCCCTGGCTGCCGTCCCTGCCGATCGGCCACCGCCTGGCCTCCCTGCCGGTCACGTTCTGACATGCCTGCCCTTGACGTGCTCGCCCCGGACTTCAGCTTCACCGCGCCCGAGGTCTTCGCCGCGCAGGAGGCGGGCTGGCACGCGGACAGCCCACTCGGCCCGCTGGTGCTGCGCTACGCCGAGACGCAGGAACTGTTGCGCGACCGTCGCCTCGACCACGGCGGCGACGGTTACCTGCGCCAGAACGGCATCACGTCGGGACCCATCCACGACTGGTGGGCCCCGATGATCGTCAACCACGACGGCGCCGACCACCGCCGGCTGCGCGGTCTGGTCAGCCGGGCCTTCACGCCACGCACGGTCGACCGGGCGCGGCCGTTCATCCGGGCCACCGCCGAACGGCTGGCCGACGAGATGGAGGAGGCGGGTGAGGTCGACTTCGTCCGCGCCTTCGCCGGCCGGTTGCCGCTGGCCGTCATGGGCGAGCTGCTCGGTGTGCCGGCCGCCGACCACGACGTCTTCAGCGTCTGGTCCAGCGACATCGGCCTCATCTTCGCCCTGGCCACCGGCGGCGACACGGCGGCCCGGGTGGAGCGGGCGGTGGCCGGGCTGGACGGCTACGTCGACACCCTGATCGACGAGAAGGCCGGGCACCCGGCCGACGACCTGGTCTCCACCATGGTGGCCGCCTGGCGCGACGACCGCACGGTGAGCCGGGCCGAACTGCGCAACCTGCTGGTCACCCTCGTCTTCGGCGCGCACGACAACACCCTGCACCAGCTCTCCAACACCATGGTCAGCTTCGCCGAGCACCCCGACCAGTGGACCCGGCTCCGCGACCGTCCCGACCTGACCGACCGCGCCGTCACCGAGTCGATGCGCTGGCGCCCGTCGGCCGCGAGCGTGTTCCGCCGCGCCTTGGAGGATTTCGACTACCACGGCCTGCCCGTCAAAGCCGGAACCTTCGTGACGATGGCCGTGCAGACCGCCCAGCGCGACCCGAGGGCCTACCCCGGCGGAGAGGTCTTCGACATCACCGCCACCCGAGAGGCTCCGTTGCTGCAGTTCGGCGCCGGCCCGCACTACTGCCTGGGCGCCGCCCTGGCCCACGCCCAGCTGAGCGAGGCCCTCCCGGTCCTGACCCGTCGTTTCGCCCCGCCCGTCATCACCGGCAAGGTCACGTGGCGCCCGGCCATCGGCACCCACGGCCCGAACGAGCTGCCGCTGCGCTTCACCCCGGCGTAGGGCTTCGGCGGCGCAGCAGGGACGCCACCTCAAGCTCGAACGGGAACGGCTCGCCGGCGCTGAGTGTCTGGCCCGGGGTCGCCACCACAGAGGATGCAGTTGTGCTCAAACGCGGCGCTGCTACCGGGTGGCCCGGAGGCCGCGGAGGACGAAGTCGAGACGGCGGTGGTAGTCGTCGCGGGTCTGCTGGTCGCAGGCGCGGGCTATGACGCCGCGTTCGAGGATCAGGTATTTCAGGTCCTCGGGGGTGATGTCGGCGCGCACCACGCCGGCGGCCTGGGCGTCGTGCAGCAGCTGGGCTCCGAAGTGGCAGGAGCGCTCGAACAGCGTCGTCAACGGTTCCGAGTCGGGGAGGGTGCGCATCAGGACGTCGTTCGCCGCGGGCTCGTCGTACTGCAGCAGCCACGTGCGCAGCAGGTACTGCTCGAAGCGCAGCAGGGGGCCCTCGAGGGCGTCGACCTCGTCGATGATGGCGTTGATGCGGGCCGCCACCAGGTCGTTGACCACCGCGTCGATCAGGCCGCGGCGGCTGCCGAAACGGTGGTAGATCGTGCCCTTGCTGACGCCGGCGGCCCGGGCCACCTCGTCGAGCGGGGTGGTCAGGCCGCCGGTGCGGAACACGTCGAGGGCAGCTCGGCGGATGCCCTCGACGTTGCGCCGGGCGTCGGCTCTCATGCGGGGGAGGCTGCCCTGTCCTGCCACGTCACGTCCAGTGCCTTGCGGAACATTTCGATCGGCTGGGCGCCGGAGACGCCGCGCTTGTTGTCGAAGACGAAGAACGGCACGCCGCTGATGCCGAGCTGACGGGCCTGCGCGAGGTCGGCCCGGATGTCCTGCTCGTACGCCTTGGTCTCGAGGGCCTTCTCGGCCTCGGCCCGGTCCAGCCCGAGCTCGACGGCGAGGTCGGCCAGCACCGCGTGGTCGGAGAGGTTGAGGCCCTCGGTGAACTCGGCCCGGAACAGGCGGTCGACCATCGGCAGCTCCTGGCCGTGCGCCTTGGCCAGGTGGATCATCCGGTGCGCGTCCAGCGTGTTGATCATGACGGTCTTGGAGAACTGGTAGTCGAGCCCGGCCTCGGCGCCGCGGGCGGCGAGCTGCGCGTGGGACGCCTCGAGCTGGGCCTTCGGCATCTTGAAGTTCTGCGCGAGGTATTCGTCGGCCAGCACGGCCTCGCCGACCGGGAACGACGGGTTCAGCTGGAAGCTGTGATAGCGGACCTGCACCGAGGAGCCGTGCGGGAACTGCTCGACGGCCTGCTTGAACACCGCGTTGCCCAGGTAGCACCACGGGCAGACGACGTCGCTCCAGATGTCGACCACGATCGGCTCGGCGGCCGGGCCGAAGGCACTCGCGCTCATCAGTTGCACCACCCGTCGGCGTCGCACATGCCGGACTCGCCCTCGACGGGCTCCAGCAGGATCAGGGGGGCCGGAACCGGCTCGGCGGGCTCCGGGTCGACCAGGACGAGGTCCTCGGTCTCGGTGTTACTTGACTGCATGGTCAAAAAGCTACCCCAACTTGACCCCACCGCCAAGATAGCTCGGCACTTTCCGGCGGCGCGGCCGAAAGTTTCGGCCGATGAAAAGAGTCAAAAGTGCCGCCGGAAACGCAAGATCCAGCAGCACGGATATTGACGACATAGATGACCGCCTTTACCTTACGAGTGTTCGTCCGAGGAGTTGCCGAAACTTCCGATCCACCGCGGAGGTCTCATGCCCACCCGTCGCGAGCTGCTCGCCATCACGTCCGGCGCCGCCGCCGGCCTCGCCATTCCCACCGCCGCCTACGCCGACGCCGGTCACCAGGCCGACGACGGCGAATGGACCGTCCCCGGGTGGATCGCCACCTGGGCCGCCGCCCCCACGACCATCCCGCCCAACCCGCCGGCCGCCCCCACCGTGCTGGCCAACCAGACCGTCCGCCACGTGGTGCACTGCAGCGCCGGCGGCGACGAGATTCGCATCCGCGTCACCAACGAGTTCGGCAACGGCCCGCTGCGACTCGGCGCCGTACGGGTCGCGCTGCGCTCGGGCACGGGCGCGAGCACCGCCACCGTGCCCGGCAGCGACCGGCGCGTGACCTTCGGCAACCGGGCCGAGGTGACCCTCCCGGCCGGGGCGCCGCTGGTCAGCGATCCCGTACGCCTGCGCGTGCCGGACGGCGGCGACCTCGCGATCAGCCTCTATCTGCCGGCCCGGACCCCGGTGACGACCCTGGCCGCGTTCGCGTTCCAGGACAACGTGATCGCCGACGGCGACGTCACCGCCGCCCGGCAGGTGACACCGGTCGCCACCATCGGGCAGTACCTGTTCCTGTCCGGCGTCTCGGTGCGGGACCGGGGGTTGTCGATCGTCACGCTCGGCGACTCGATCACCAACGGCGCCAACACGCCGAACAACCTCAACCACCGCTGGCCCGACCTGTTCGCGGCCCGCCTGCGGGCGGCCGGTCTGCGCCGGGGTGTTGCCAACGTCGGCATCTCGGGCAACCGGCTGCTGCACGACCCCAACCCGGCCCCCGGCAGCGACGCCGAGTCGTTCGCGGCCTATTTCGGGCACAGCGGGCTGCGCCGGTTCGACCGGGACGTGGTGGCCCAGCCCGGCGCGCGCTACGTGGTCGTGCTGCTCGGCGTGAACGACCTCGGCCATCCGGGAACGGTCGCGCCGCTGTCCGAGGTGGTCAGCGCGGACGACCTGATCGGCGGCCACCGCCAGCTGATCGCCCGTGCGCACGCGGCCGGCATGGTCGCCGTCGGCGGCACGATCCTGCCTTTCAAGGGCGACACGCTCGGCTTCTACACCGAGGCCAACGAGCGCAAACGGGAGGTGCTCAACCGCTGGATCCGGTCCGGCGGCGAGTACGACGGCGTGGTCGACTTCGACCGCGCGATGGGTGACCCGGCCGACCCGCTGCGGCTCAACCCGGCCTACGACAGCGGCGACCACCTGCACCCGAACGACGCCGGCATGGCCGCGATGGCCGCCGCCGTGCCGCTGAGGCTGTTCACGTGAGGGCCGCGCTCGCCGCCGTCACCGCGGCCGCCCTCGTGATCGTCGCCCCCGCGCATGCCGAACAAAAGGGACAAAGAGCAGAGACCTATGTCGCCACGCAGCCCGGGGAGGGACGATTCCCCTTGGTCGCAGCAGGTAAGGCAGCCCCGATCGTGGTCAGCACGGACGACTACGCGGGCGTGATCCGGGTCGTCGACGACCTGCAGAGCGACATCAAGAAGGTCACCGGCGTCGAACCCGCGATCGGCCACGACACGATCCCGGCCGGGCGCGATCCGGTCATCGTCGGCACGATCGGCAGGAGCCCGCTGATCGACGGCATCATCGCCCGCGGCAAGCTCGACGTCACCGCCGTACGCGGGAAATGGGAAACCACGGTCGAGCAGGTGGTGACCGATCCTCTGCCCGGGGTGCGGCGCGCCTTCGTGATCGCCGGAAGCGACCAGCGGGGCAGCATCTACGGCGCCTACGACCTGTCGAGGACCATCGGCGTCTCGCCCTGGCACTTCTGGGACGACGTGCCGGCCGCCCACCACGACGAGCTGTACGTGCGGCCCGGCCGCCACACGCAGGGCACGCCGAAGGTGAAGTACCGCGGCTTCTTCATCAACGACGAGAACCCGGCCACCGGCACCTGGGCCCCCGGCTACTTCGGACCGGGCAAGGCCCCCGGCTATCCGGGCGGGCTCAACGCGGCGTACTTCGCGAAGGTCTTCGAGACCATGCTGCGGCTCAAGGCCAACTATCTGTGGCCGGCCGTGTGGGGGCGCGCGTTCGCCGAGGACGACCCGCTCAACCACGCCACCGCCACCTACTACGGCGTCGTGATGGGCACCTCGCACGAGGCGCCGATGATGCGCGGCATCGAGGAGTGGAACCGGCATCCCACCGGCACGGGGGAGTGGAGCTTCCGCCGCAACCCCGATGCGATCAAGGCGTACTGGCGGGACGGCGCCGAACGGATGCGCGACCAGAACATCGAGGGCGTCATCACGCTCGGCATGCGCGGCAACGGTGACGTGTCGCTGCCCGACGGGGACGGGATCGACCTGATGTCGTCCATCATCGACAGTCAGCGCGAGATCCTGCGTGACACCGGGCTGATCGACCGGCCCCAGGTGCAGACCCTCTACAAGGAGGTGCAGCGCTACTGGGACAACGGCTACCGCCCGCCGGACGACGTCACGGTCGTGTTCTGCGACGACAACTGGGGCAACATGCGCAAGCTGCCGGACGCGTCGCTGCCTGCGCGCAGTGGTGGCTACGGCATGTACTACCACTTCGACTACGTCGGGGACGGCCGCAACTACAAGTGGGCCGACACGATCAACCTCACCAACACCTGGGAACAGCTCAATCTCGCGTACGGGAGAGGGGTTGATCGTCTCTGGGTGGTGAACGTGGGCGATCTGAAGAACGAGGAGCTGCCCACCCAGTTCTTCCTCGACTATGCCTGGAACCCGGACGCGTGGCCGGTGACGCGGCTGGGGGAGTGGACCACGCAGTTCGCCGCGCAGAACTTCTCCGACAGGCTCGCGCCGGCCGTCGCGGAACTGCTCGACACGTACGGCTTCCTGCAGTCCCGCCGCAAGCCGGAGCTGCTCAACCGGCGGATCACGCTGAACGCGGCCGGCGAGGTGGTCTACGACGACCAGGCCACGCCGTTCAGCCTCACCGACTACGGCGAGATGGACCGCGTCACCGAGGAGTGGATCGACCTGGCCCGCCGCGCCACGGCTCTGCGGGCGAGGGTGCCGCAGGCCTGGCAGGACGCGTTCTACCAGCTGGTCTACTACCAGATCAAGGACACGGCGATCATCTACGAGTTGCGGCGCGCGCAGTTCACCAACATCGCGTACGCGGCTCAGGGTCGCGCCGCCACCAACCGGCTCGCCGATCAGGCCGAGCGGCTGTTCGCCGAGGACCAGGCGATGAGCGACTACTACAACACCACCCTGGCCGGTGGGAAGTGGAAGAACTGGCAGCTGCAGCCCAAGATCGGGTACGGGAACGTCGAGCGTTACGGCCCGAACGCGCCCTGGCAGCAGCCGGAGTTGAACAACGTCGCGCTGCCCGACGAGATCTACCCGCACCTCAAGCGGATCACCGTGCCGTCCGCGGCCGCGATGGGCGTCGGCTCGCTGCGGCTGCCCGAGTCGAACCCGTGGTCTCCGCTGGGGCGGCCGGCGCTCGACATCTACAACAAGGGCACGACCCCGTACGGGTACCGGATCACCACGGGCGCATCGTGGGTGCACGTGGCGCCGGCTTCCGGGGTGGTCACCGATCAGGTGCGGCCGGTCGTGACGGTCGACTGGAAACGGGCGCCGCGCGGCGTGACGACCGTGCCGATCACCGTCGAGGGCGCCGGGACGTCGGTTGTCGTGCAGGCACCGGTCAACAACCCGACCCTGCCCGCGAAGGGTTTCCTCGAGGCCGACGGATATGTGGCGATGGAGGCCGACCACTACACGGGCCGGACCGGGAACTGGCGTCTGCTGCCCGGGATCGGCAAGACCGGCAACGGGCTCACGCCGCTCAGCCCGGGGGCGCGTCTCGACTACACGATGACGCTCACCAGCAGCGGGCCGGTCAAGGTGACCGCCTACCTGTCGCCGCGCAACAACACGCTGCCCGGTGACGGCCTGAAGTACGCGGTGTCGATCGACGGGCAGACGCCGCAGGTCGTCAACATCACCACGGCGACCGGGGCCAACGACACGACCATGAACCGGGCGTGGGCGCGCAACACGTCCGACAACATCAACCGGACCACGACCACTCACCTCGTTTCCTCGCCGGGGACGCACACGCTGACGTTCCATGCGGTTGACCCGACGGTCATCGTGCAGCGGCTGGTCGTCGACACCGGTGGGGTCAAGGACAGCTACTTCGGCCCGCCTTCGAGCCGGAGGGTCCTCCGATGAGGCGGCGGACGCTCCTGGGGGCCGGCGCGGCCGTGGTTCCGGCCTCCTTGCCGCTGCGGCCCTCGGATTTGTCGCTGCGGCCCTCGGAGAAGCGGTGGATCCACACCTGGACGGCGATGCCGCAGCTGACCGAACCCTCGAACATGCCGCCGGCGCCCTTCACCGGGCCGTCGTCGGTGCTGGTCGACACCACGCTGCGGCAGACCGTGCACGTGACGGTCGGGGGTTCCCGCGTACGGGTGCGCCTCTCGAACGCCTTCGGTGGGGCGGCCCTGCCGATCACCGCCGCCGCGGTCGCCCTGCCTCTCGACGGGCGGGCGGGGGTGTCGTCGGTGCGGCCCGGCTCGAGTCGCCCGCTCACGTTCGGCGGGCGGCCGGGCACGACGGTCCCGGTCGGAGCGCAGGCCGTGTCCGACCCGGTGGCGTTGCCGGTGGGCCGCGGCGCGAACCTGACCATCACCCTCTATCTGGCCGGCGGTCAGGCCTCGCTCGATCTCACCTCGCACCCCGGGTCGCGCACCACGTCGTACCTCATCGGGGGTGACCACCACACCGCACTGGATCTGCCGGGCGCGGTGGGCGTGGCGCACTGGTATCTGATCAGCGGCGTCGAGGTGGAGGCGGACGTGCCGGCGATGGCGATCGTCGGGGACTCGCTGACCGACGGCCGCGGGTCGACGACCGACGGCAACGACCGGTGGCCCGACCAGGTGACCGGGGCCCGCGTCGCGGTGCTCAACCAGGCGGCCGGCGGCAACCGGGTGCTCAACGACGGTCTCGGGCCCAACGTGCTGGCCCGGCTCGACCGCGACGTCCTCGCCACCAGCGGCGTCGACCGGATGCTGATCTTCGAGGGGGTCAACGACATCGGCACGGCCCCGGCGACCGTGGCCGGCCAGAAGGCCGTACGGGAGGAGTTGATCTACGCGTACGAGCAGATCGTGACGCGGGCGCACGCGGTGGACATCCGGGTCTACGGCGCCACGATCACACCGTTCGGGGGCAATACCGGATACGACGATCCGGACGGTTACCGCGAGGACACACGTACGGCGGTGAACAGTGCGATCCGTCACAATGGGCTCTTCGACGACGTGGTGGACTTCGATGCCGCCGTACGGGATCCGGGGTCTCCCCGCATGTTGTCGCAGGCCTTCGACACCGGGGACCACCTGCACCTCAACCCCGCGGGATATCGAGCGATGGCCGGGGTCGTGCCGCGACGGTGGCTGCGCTGATCCGGTCGAGGTCTCCCAGTTAACACTCGACATGATCGGGTACCTTCCTCGGCGTCCTGTCGGCGTCGAGGAAGGTGGTCCCGGGACCCGTGTCGAGCAAGAACCGATCCTTCGTCACGAAAACCGGGCTGCTGCTCATGTGCGGCTTGCTGACCGCCGTGATCGTCTCCGCCGCCGCCTTCCCCGCCGTCGCCCTGGGCGGGCTGGTGGCCAAGGCCGGCGCCGAGGAGTTCGCGTCGCTGCCCACCACCCTCACCCACCAGGCCGCCCCGCAGGTGACCCGGGTCTTCGCCTCCGACGGCAAGACCCAGATCGCCGTGCTCTACGACGAGTTCCGCAGCGAAGTGCCGAACAGCCAGATCTCGGTCAACATGCAGAACGCGATCGTGGCCGCCGAGGACCACAAGTTCTACGAGCACAACGGCGTCGACGTGAAGGGCATCGCCCGCGCGTTCGTCAACAACAGCCAGGGCGGGTCGCAGCAGGGCGCCTCGACGCTGACCATGCAGTACGTGCGGATGGCCCAGGCCTACGGCGCGAAGACGGCGCAGGAGGCCATCGACGCGACCAAGGACAGCCCCGAACGCAAGATCGCCGAGATGAAGTACGCGCTGCAGGTCGAGAAGGATCTCAACAAGAAGGAGATCCTGACCCGTTACCTCAACCTGGCGCCGTTCGGCAACGGCGCCTACGGCATCTACGCCGGCGCCCAGGTCTACTTCAAGAAGTCGCCCAAGAACCTGACGATCGCCGAGTCGGCCCTGCTGGCCGGCATGGTGAAGGCGCCGACCGCGTTCGACCCGACCACCAAGACCGGTTACCCGCAGGCGCTCGACCGTCGCAACTACATCATCGACAACATGGTCGGGCTGGGCCAGATCACCAAGGCCGAGGGCGACGCGGCCAAGAAGACCAAGCTTGCCCGGGAGACGAACCGGCCCGGAAACGGCTGCACGCAGGTCGCCACCAACAACTGGGGCTTCTTCTGCGACTACTTCTACCGCTGGTGGCTGGGGCAGAAGGAGTTCGGCGCCAACGCTTACGACCGGGAACGGCAGCTCAAGAGCGGCGGCTACACGGTCGTCACCTCGCTCGACCTGAAGGCCCAGGCGGCGGCCCGCCACCAGATCACCCGCAAGATCAAGGACGACAACAAGAACGCGGTCGTGATCGCCGGTATCGAACCCGGCACCGGGCACGTCAAGACGCTGGCCACCAACCGCAAGTTCAAGCTCGACGACGGTTCGAACCCGCTCAGCTCGAACCCGTCCGCGCGCAAGGCCGGGGCCCGCGCGTCCTACCCGAACACCACCAACCCGATCATCACCGGTGGCGGCGACATCGACGGCTACCAGGCCGGCTCGGTGTTCAAGATGTTCACGATGGTGGCGGCGCTGGAGAACGGTTACGAGCTGGACCACCCGATCACGTCCGACTCCACGTACAAGTCGAGCTACCCGGTCGCGTTCAACTCGCCGGCCGCCTGTCCCGGCACGTCGTTCTACTGCCCGTCGAACTCCTCGCCCAACACCAAGGGCACGTTCAACATGTGGACCGGCTTCGGCAAGTCGGTCAACACGTACTTCGTGCCGCTGCAGGAACAGGTCGGCGCCGAGAAGGTCATCGACGTGTCCAAGCGGTTCGGCATGGTCTACCGCTCGTCCAGCGACCGTGACCTGATGGCCACCGAGGAGGCGGCCCACCAGTTCGGCGCGTTCACGCTCGGCGTGACCACGTCGACGCCGCTGGACATCGCCAACGCGTACGCGACGCTGGCCGGCGACGGCATGTACTGCGTGCCGACCCCGATCAAGCAGATCACCGGGGCCGACGGCAAGAAGCTCCAGGTGGGTCAGCCGTCGTGTAAGCGGGCGACCGACGCCGACGTGGCCCGCAAGGCGATCGACGCGGCGCGCTGCCCGGTCGGGGACCGGGCTCAGCTCGGCAACTGCAACGGCAGCACCGAGGCGAACGCGCACCGGACGATCAAGCACCCGATCTTCGGCAAGACCGGAACGACGGACAGCGACCGTACGGCGTCGCTGGTTGTGGGGTCGGCGTCGCTGGTGGTGGCCGGATACATGGTGAACCCGGACTGGGCCAACCACACCGACCGGATGCGGCACGACATCGTCAACCCGGTCACGTACCGCACCCTGGCCGACTATCTCGACGGAACCGAGCCGGTGGAGTTCAAGAAACCCGGCGAGTGAGCAGCGTGATCGTCCCCAGGAGGAGCGCGGCGGCGGTCCAGGCGGCGGTGGTGGCCAGGTGCCCGGGCGACGGGGATGCCCGATAGAGGAAGGTGGCCCAGTCGGGGTCGGGCATCCACCGCACCATGGTCGGCAGCACGAAGAGCACGGTTAGGACGACGCCGGCGGCCGTGACGGCATTGCGGATCAGGGCCGCCGTGCCCAGGCCGAGCAGGGCGATCAGGCCGAGATAGACGGCGTCCCGGGGCCGATTGCCGATCGCTGTCACCGCCGCGCCGGGGATCAGGAGCACGGCCTTGGCCAGCAGGGCCGGCCAGCGGGTGGGGAAGGCCAGCATGGTCGGGTGGATCAGGCCGGTGCTGTATTCACCGGCCAGGATCTGGACGCCCGCTACGGCTATGACGGCCTGGCCCAGTTGGAGGCCGGCGCTGGGCTGCCCGGTCAGGACGTTGACGCTGGTCGTGCCCACGAGGGCCAGGAGTATCGCCAGGGGTAGATCGGGGACTGTGCGAGCTTTGGTCCATTCGGCGCGCAAGGCCGCTGCGGCGTCGGTCACACGTCGGCCCTCCGGAAACGCAGCACGGCCAGCACCAACAGCCCCAAAGCCCAGGCCGCGGCAATGGCGAGACCAGCCAGCGGAGCCAGCGGGAAATACCCCTGAGCCGGCGTATAGGGGAGCAGTACATGCCCGTACGCGGGAAACGTCTGCTGAACCGCGAACCCCGCAGCCGGCGTCACCCGCAACAACCACTCACCCGCCCCCGGCGGCAGCAACGACGTGGTGGCCAGCAGATAGGGGACGACCGTCAGCAGCACCGCCAAGAGGATCGCGGGCAGACCGCGGCGCAGCAGAACCCCCAGCCCGTACGCGAGGACGGCCGTCACCGCCAGCAGCGCCGCCGTCCCGACGGCGAGGCGCAGGTCGGTCAGCGCACCGGTCGGCAGCACGATGTTGCCGTTGGCCCGGAAGACAGTCGTGGACCATGCCCGGGCCGCGACGACCGCTACGAGCACGACCGTGAACGTCACCCCGCCGATCACGGCCGCCTTGGCCGCGAGCACGTGGCCGCGGGCGGGGGAGGCGAGCAGCGTGGTACGGATCAGGCCGCGGCGGAACTCGCTGGTGATGAAGAGGACCGCGACGATCAGTACCGCGAGCAGGGCGGGGACGGTGCCGGCGAGGTAGGGGACCGCCGCCATGCCGGATACGGGGGCCAGGTCGCCGCTGCCGGTCAGTGTCAGGCGTCCGGCGGAGGCCTCCAGGCCGGCCGGGCGATGGTATTTCTCCCAGTCGGCGCCGGGGCCACCCCCGCCGACCTCGTCGTAACGCCACTCGCCGCCGGCCGTCGATGTGATCTGGTCGAAGACCGCGCTGGCCTGGGTGAAACGGGACTGCACGGAGGTGCCACCGAGGCCGTTCTCCGTGACGGTGATGTCGCCGGGGGAGGCGATGAGGAAGCCGATCTCGGCCGGGCCGCTCATCTCCACCGTGCCGACGGTCGTCCACGTCTTTCCGTCCAGGGACGCGTACGCCGTCACGGAAGCGCCGGTGCGGGTCAGGCGCAGCCAGCGGGCGCCGGTCGGGCCGCCGGCGCGGTCGTGCACGTAGTCGTGCTGCATCCGCACGCCGTGGGAGCCGGTCAGCATCACCGCCGCGTACGGGGAACCGGGTCTTGTCCCGTCCTTGATGACGAGCCCGGCCTTGGCCCAGGGCACCAGGCCCTCGACGATCTGGTCGTGCCGGGGCGGGGGATAGGTGATGATGCCGCTGAAGTCCCGCACGTGGGCGGTGAGGCTGCCGTCGCCGGCGAGGGTGCGGTGGGCGAACCCGAAGTGGTCCTCGACCGCCTGCCCGTCCGGCCCGACGGGTGGCGCCGGGCAGGCCTGGTCGCCGCAGGACATGTGACTGCCGGCCGCCACCAGCAGCGCGGACCCGACGAACAGCACGACCGCCGCGGTCAGGCCGAAGAGCCAGCCCCGGACCGTACGGAGTTTGGTCAGCTCGGCGCGGATCATCGGACCAGCTCCAGGTACGCCGATTCGAGCGAGCCGTAGCGGTCCCGCATGTCCCGGGTCGGGGCGTCGGCCACCACCCGCCCGCCGGCCACGACGACCACGTGGCCCGCGAGGTCCTGCAGTTCGCCCATGAGGTGGCTGGCGACCAGCACGGCGCGGCCCTGTTCGGCCCGGCGGCGCAGCAGGTCACGCATCCAGACGAAACCGGCCGGGTCGAGTCCGTTGAACGGCTCGTCCAGGATCAGGATCGGCGGGTCGCCGAGCAGGGCGGCCGCGACGCCGAGCCGTTGGCGCATGCCGAGCGAGTAGCCGCCGCCGCGCCGCCGGGCCGCGCCCGCCAGGCCGACCTCCTCCAGCAGTTCGTCGACGCGACCGGCCGGGATGCGCTGCGACTGCGCGAGCCAGAGAAGGTGGTTGCGGCCGGTGCGGGCCGGGTGGATCGCGGCCGCGTCGAGCAGCGTGCCGACCGTGGTCATCGGCCGGACCAGTTCGTGATAGGACCGATCGCCGACTTTCGCGGTGCCGGCGTCGGCGCGGTCCAGCCCGACCAGGATCCGCATCGTGGTCGACTTCCCGGCCCCGTTGGGCCCGACGAACCCGGTGACCTGCCCCGGCGTGACCCGGAAGGTCATCCGATCCAGCGCGACCGTGGACCCGTACCGTTTGCTCAGTCCGGAGACTTCGATGGTGGCTTCCATGCCCCGGAGTTCTACGGATCCACGCCTAACCCGGCCCGCACGACCGCTGTCACCCTGCTGTTACCTCGCACCGGGCATGCTGGGCCGATGGGCGTCCGTACGCGTTACACGTTGCTCTACGGGACGATGTTCCTGCTCTCCGGCCTCGGCCTGCTCACCATCGTGGCCGCGCTGAGCCTGCGCGACACCCGTCAGTCGGCGCCGGTCGGCGGGATGCCCGTGTCCGAGCAGGTCGCCGCGCTGCAACGGGAGCTGGCCGACTCGGGCGCCGCCGCCACCCGTCAGCTGCTGGTCGCCTCGTTCGTCGCGCTGCTCGTCATGCTGGTGTTCTCGCTGGTCATGGGGCATGCGGCGGCGGGCCGGGTGCTGCGCCCGCTGCGCGCGATCACGGCCGCCACCCGCCGCATCACCGCCGACAACCTCCATTCGCGCCTCGCCGTCCACGGTCCGTCCGACGAGGTGAAGGACCTGGCCGACACGATCGACGACCTTCTCGTACGGCTGGAGGAGTCGTTCGCCGCCCAGCGCCGCTTCGTCGCCGACGCCTCCCACGAGCTGCGCACGCCCCTGGCCACCATGCGGGCCTCGCTCGACGTGGCGCTGGCCAAGCCCGATCCGGTGCCGGCCCCGCTGGCCACCCGGCTGCGCTCCTCTTTGGACGAGATGGACGCCATGCTCGACGGCCTGCTGCTGCTGGCGCGGGCCCAGCACGGCGCGCTCGACAACCGTGAGCCAGTCGATCTGGCCGCCCTGGCCGAGGAGGCGCTGGCGGCCCGCGCCGAGCAAATCAAGATCAAGCCCGTTTCCCCGTACGTCCTTCAGCCCGCCACCCTGCCCACCCTCGGCAACCCGGTGCTGCTCGCCCGCCTGGTCGGCAACATCATCGACAACGCGGTGACCCACAACGTCCCCGGCGGCGGCCTCTGGATCTCCGGAGCGATCTCGAACGCGGTCGTGGTGCTGACCGTGGAGTCGGACGGCCCGATGCTCGACGAGTCCGAGCTGGCCCGCCTGGGCCGCCCCTTCCACCGGATCGCGCCCGTCCGCACCGGCCCCGGAACCGGCCTCGGCCTGGCCATAGTCGCCGCCGTGACCGCCGCCCACGGCGGCGCCCTCGACCTGACCCCGCGCCCCACCGGCGGCCTACGCCTGTCCGTATCCCTGCCGGCGGCCCCGTCATGACCGCCCGCGCCGCTGACACCCTCACACAGCCCGTGCTGTTCAGGCCGCTCACACCGCCCGCGCTGCCCGTGCCGCTCACACCGCCCGCGCTGCCCGTGCCGCTCACACCGCCTGCGCTGCCCGTGCCGCTCACACCGCCTGCGCTGCCCACACCGCCCGCGCTGCCCACACCGCCTGCGCTGCCCGTGCCGCTCACACCGCCCGCGCTGCCCGTGCCGCTCACACCGCCCGCGCTGCCCACACCGCCTGCGCTGCCCGTGCCGCTCACACCGCCTGCGCTGCCCACACCGCTCACACCGCCCGCGCTGCCCACACCGCCTGCGCTGCCCGTGCCGCTCACACCGCCCGCGCTGCCCACACCGCCCGCGCGCCCGCCCGCGCTGCGCCCCCCTGTTCCTCCCGCGTCGCCCTCGCCGTTCGTTCCATCCACGCGGCTCCTGTCGCTCGCTTCACCGGCCGGGTTGGTGCGGCGCGGGGTCGTGTTGGGGGCTCTGCTGTGAGGATTTTTGTTGTCGAGGACGCGCCGGCCCTGCCGTTCGCTCGGTTCGCGTTGGCTCTGCGGTCCGTTTCGTCCGCGCTGCTTTTGCGGTCTGGTTCACCGGTGGCGGTGGCGGTGGCGGTCTCGTCGGGGCGGGGCGGAGTTGTGGTGGGGGTTCGGCCGTGAGGATTCTTGTTGTCGAGGACGCGCCGGCTCTGGCCGAAGTGGTCGCCGAAGGGCTGCGTGATCAGGGCATGGCCGTGGACGTCGCGCTCGATGGGCTCGACGCGGCGGCGAAGCTCGACCACACGGCGTACGAGGTCGTGGTTCTCGATCGTGACCTGCCGGGACTGCACGGCGACACCCTCTGCCAGATGATCACCGCCCGGGCCGAGGGCCGCGCGATGGTTCTCATGCTGACCGCCTCGGGGACGGCCGACGACCGGGTGAGTGGCCTGACCCTGGGGGCCGACGACTATCTGGCCAAGCCGTTCCACTTTCCCGAACTGGTGCTGCGGATCCGGGCCCTGGCCCGGCGGCGTCCCACGGCCCGGCCGCGCGTGCTGACCGCCGGAGCGCTGACGCTCGACCCGACCACGCGGGTCGTGACCCGGGCCGGTGTTCCGCTGAACCTGTCGGTCAAGGAGTTCGCCGTCCTCGAGGCGCTGCTGCGCGCGGCCCCGGGCTACCTGAGCGCCGAGGCCCTTCTCGAACAGGTCTGGGACGAGAACGCCGACCCGTTCACCAACACGGTGACGGTGACCGTGGGCCGCCTGCGCCGCAAGCTCGGTGACCCGCAGGTCATCGTCACCACGCCCGGGGTCGGTTACCGCGTGACGTGACGCCGGGGGTGGCGCATCGGCTCCGGGAAGGTTACTTTCCATTTACATCGATCGATGGACAGTCCCCGGTTCTCTCCTCTTTCCCCAGGAGGTTGATCGAAAATGACAACGATGTCACCACGCCGCCGATGGCTGGCGGCAGCAGCGACCGCCGTGGCCGTGACGGCCCTCGGCGCCGCCCCCGCGTCGGCCGCCCCAGCCGGCAGCGAGGCCACCGCCAGCGACGCCACAGCCGCGCGGGCTGGCAGCGAGGCCACCCAGGCCGGAGGCGCGGCCACCCCGGGCGGCGCTGCTCGGCTGGTTGACGCCGCCACTCTGCTCGCACCCGCCGAACGGCAACGCATGGAGCGGCAACGTCCGCTGGTCGCGGCCGCCTCCGCCGTACGGTGGGAGATCGAGCGGCACCCGTATGCGGGCTATGCCGGCATCAGCCTCGGACAGTCCGACGTCACCGTGTGGTGGAAGGGCGCCCTGCCGGCCACCATGCGACGCGTCGTCGACCAAGCCGCACGGTCCGCGCCCGTGGTGGTGCGCGCCGCCGACTACTCGATGGCCGAGCTGCGGACGGCCGCCGCCAAGGTGCGGGCGGGGTGGCCGGGCGGTGCTGACGCCGTCCAGGCCGTCAAGCTCGCGCCCGACGGCAGCGGACTGATCGTCTCGGTCCCGGCCGGCGGCGCGAGCCTGCGAACGGCCGTGCCGCAGGTGGGTGTCCCGGTCTCCGTGGCGGCGGAGGCCGGGCTCGAACCGGTCAGCCGCGACGACGACTGGGCGCCGTGGAAGGGTGGCGCCACGATCGTGAACTCCGACCAGGGCACCGCCTGCACCTCCGGGTTCGGGGTGCGCAACGGCTCGGCCAGCTACATCCTGACCGCGGCCCACTGCGGCCAGGTCGGGCAGCGGTTCACCGACGCCCGGGGCGAGTACATCGGCACGATCGGCCCCCGCCACCAGGACCACGACGTCGAGCTGGTGCCGACCTCGAGCGTCGACGGCTACGTCTATGTGGGCACGCCCACCGACAGCGTCGCCGCGCCGGTCGAGGGCTGGGGCTGGACGTTCGTCGGCGAGTATCTGTGCCAGTCCGGCGTCACCAGCTCACGCCAGCTCGGGCGGCCGGTGTGCAACCTGAAGGTGCTGTTCTACTACGCCGACCGCGAGGATCTGGTCGAGGCCGAACAGACCGAGGGCCAGGCGGCGGCACGACCGGGTGACAGCGGTGGCCCGATCTATTCGATCGCGGCGAGCGGCAAGGTGGTCGCGAAGGGCACCACGACCCGTACGGCCGGAGCCCGTCTCGGTTTCCAGGACTACGGCACCGCGTGGCGCGACTTCGGCGGGATCGTCCCCGCCACCCGATAGGTTTGCCTGCCTGGCGGGGATGGCCCAGGATCGGGACGTGACGTTCCGTGGCTGGCCCAGTGAGGCCCTCGAGTTCTACGAGGGGCTCGTCGCCGACAACTCCAAGACGTACTGGACCGCGCACCTGCCCTTCTACGAGGAGCAGGTGCGCGGGCCCATGCACGAGCTGCTGGCCGAGCTCGAACCCGAGTTCGGTCCGGGCAAGATCTTCCGGCCCTACCGGGACGTGCGCTTCAGCAAGGACAAGTCGCCGTACAAGACGCACCTCGGGGCCTGGCTCGACGCCGGTGGTTACATCCAGCTCTCCTCGGACGGGCTCGCCGCGGGTTCGGGGATGTACCACATGGACGGCGGCCAGTTGGAGCGCTACCGCCGGGCGGTGGCCGACGACAAGACCGGCGAGGAGCTGACCGCGATCATCGCTTCGGTCGGGAACGGGCCGATCGCCGTACGGGGAAACGGGTCTCTGAAAACGGCGCCGCGGGGCTATGCCAAGGACCACCCGCGCGTGGACCTGCTGCGTCACAAGGGACTGATCGCGTGGCGGGAGTGGGAACCGGCCGCGTGGCTCGGAACCGCCCGAGCCCGCACACGGATCGTCGAGTTCCTGCGCGCGAGCCGTCCCCTCAAGGACTGGCTCGACGTCCACGTGGGACGATCCTGATCATGGCGCTGCAACCGGACGAGTTCTATCAGCATGCCCTGACGGCCACCGACGACGAGCAGCGGCTGCCCCTGGCCCGGATGACCATGTGGGAGATCAGCCCCTTCGAGTCGGAGACGCTGGTGGTGTCGCGGTTGCGCCCGCCCGTGCTGCCCGAACCGCCGCGCCACGGTGAGGATCCGGCCGACTGCGGTTCCTGCACCCGGCGCGACGAGGGGATCTGGCTCGACGACCACTGGCGGCTGAGCCGCATGGAGAAGGCGGGCGTGCCGCTGCTCCTCATGCTGCATCCCCGCGAGCACCACGACCTGGCCGACCTGCCCGACGAGCGGGCGGCCGAACTCGGCGTCCTGACCCGGCATCTGGCCCGGCACATCGAGGCCCTTCCCGGCATCACCCGGGCCCACGTCTCCCGGTTCGGCGACGGCGGCGCCCATCTGCACATCTGGTTCTTCGCCCGGCCGCAGGGCCAGAGCCAGCTGTACGGGTCGTGGCTGCCGGTCTGGGACGACCTGCTCCCGGAATACCCGGAGGACGTGGCCGCCGCCGACGCCGGGATCGTGGCCGGCGAGCTGGTCCGGTCATACGGGGGCCGGCGCGGGTAGGTGCACCTCGGGGCGGCCCTCGATGTGCAGTTCCGGCAGGAGGCGGCGCAGACCGCGCGGCATCCACCAGTTGAAGCGGCCCAGGATGTGCATGGCGGCCGGCACCAGCACGAGGCGGATCACGGTGGAGTCGAGCAGGATGGCCGCGGCCATGCCGATCCCGATGACCTTGAGGATGATCTCGGGGCTGGCCACGAACGCGGCGAACACCGCGATCATGATGGCGGCCGCGGCACTGATCACCCGGGCTGTGCCGGCCAGCCCGTCGGTGACCGCGCGGTGGTTGTCGCCGGTCCGCGTCCACACCTCGCGCATGCGGCTGACCAGGAACACCTCGTAGTCCATGGACAGCCCGAACAGCACGGCGAACATCAGCACCGGGATGAACGGTGGCAGCGGGGTCGCGGTGTCGATGCCGATCAGCTGCCCGGCCCAGCCGCCTTGGAGGACCAGACCCACGACCCCGTACGCGGCGGCGACCGACAACAGGTTGAGCAACGCCGCCTTGACCGCGACCGCGATGCTGCGGAAGCCGATCAGGAGCAGCAGCATCGACAGCGTCACCACTCCCGCGATCAGGTACGGGATACGACCGGCCAGATCGTCGGTGCTGTCCAGCGACGTGGCCGTGACCCCGCCGACGTGCGCGGTCAGACCACCCGCGGCCGGGATCACGTCGTCACGCAACGCGGTCACCAGGTCGGCCGTCTTCTCGTCCTGCGGACCGCCCACCGGCACCACGGTCAGCACCGCCGTGTCGCCGGCCGCGTTGAGCTGGGGCGGCGAGACCGAGGCGACACCATCCGTTGCGGCGACGGCGGCCCGGAGCCGATCGAGCGCCTCGGCGTCGCCGGCCGCGGGGAGTTCCGCCGCCAGCAGCAGGGGCCCGTTCGCGCCGGGCCCGAACCCGTCGGCGGCCAGGTCGTAGGCCTGCCGGGAGACCGTACCGGCCGGGTTGTTGCCGGGGTCCGGAAAGCCGAACCGGACGTCCAGAAACGGCGCGGCCACGGCCATCAGCACGGCGACCCCGCCGCCGAGGGCGAGGAAGCGGTGCCGTTCGACGAACCGGCTCCACCGCAGCCAGAACGATCCGGTACCGGGTTCGCGGCGCCGGCCGAGCGGCAGCCGGAGCCGGTCGACGTGCCGGCCCAGATAGCCGAGCAGCGCCGGGAACAGGGTGACGCTCGCCATCAGCGTGACCAGCACGGCGGTGATCGTGACGAGGGCGGCCCCGCGCATGTAGGGCACCCCCATCGCGAACAGGCCGAGCATGCTGACCACGACGGTGCTCCCGGCGACGACCACCGAGCGCCCGGCGGTGTCCAGGGTGGCCACGGTCGCCGCCTCGGGTTCCAGGCCGGCCGTCCGCCACTCGCGGAACCGGGTGACCATCAGCAGCACGTAGTCCAGCCCGATGCCGATGGCCATCATCGTGGCCAGCGACGTCGACCACTCGGGAGCGTCCGCGAGCAGGATGACCAGCCCGGTCAGGGCGGTGCTGACGGCGAGCCCGGCCACCGCGACCAGGATCGGCAGCCCGGCCGCGACCACCGAGCCGAACGTGAGCAGCAGGATCACCGCGGCCGCGGCGAGGCCGAGCCCCTCCGAGCCGATCGCGCCCTGCTCGGCGGCGGCGATCGACTGGCCGCCCAGCGCGACCTGAAGGCCACCGGTGGAGTGTTCCTCGGCCAGGTCGATCATCTGGCGGCTGTCGGTCACCGGCATCTCGGCCGGGTTGGCGACATCCAGGCGGGCGTACGCGATGAGGGTGCGCCCGTCCGGGGAGATCGCTCCGGGCCGTCCGTACGGGTCGTCGACGCCCGCCACGTGCGGAACCGCGCGTAGTTCGCCCAGCAGGGCTCCGACATCGGACCGGACGCTGTCGACACCCGAGCCGGCGTGCACCACGACCGTCACCGACGCGGTCGACTGGTCGGGGAAACGCTTCTCGAGCAGGCTCTGCGCGGCCTGGGAGTCGGAACCGGCGACCGAGTAGTCGGCGGTGAAGTCGCCGGCGAAGGCCAGCGCGAAACCGGACGTGGTGAGCAGGGCGGCCAGCCACAGCAGCACGACCGTGCCGCGGCGGCGGAAGGCGAGCCGGCCCAGCCGGCCCAAAGGTCCTACGGAAGGCATGGTTGTTCTCCTCGGAAAAGGCGTGCGGAATCGCCCGGCCGTTTCCCGGAGGAGGTCAGGTGCGCTTGCCGGCTCGCAGGATCAGCGGCAGCGACTCCACCGGCGGCGGGGGCGCGGGCAGGTCCGGCCTGCCGGTGGCGCGCAGACCGTCGAGCATCAAAGTCAGGTAGCGGCGCCACAGGTCGGGCGCGATCGTGCGGCTCATCTCGAAGGCGGGGCCGAGCATCGCGAAGATGGCCGGGATGTCCTGCGCGGCGGCGTCGGGGCGGAGCACCCCGGCCGCGTGCGCCCGGTCGAACAGCTCGCTGACCGCGGTGATGATGCCGGGCCAGATGCGAGCCTGCGCCTCGTCGTCGCCCAGGCCGGTCAGGGCCTCGTAGAGACCCCGGTCGCGGGCCTGGCGTTCCGCGTTGCGCTGGAAGAAGTCGACCAGCCCGAGCCACGGGTCGTCGATCTCGAGAGCGGCGCGGGCGTCGATGGCGATCTGCTCGGTCGCCCCGGTCAGAACCTCGGCCGCGAGGGCCTGCTTGTTGGGAAAATGCCGGTACGCCGTGCCGGTGCCCAGCCCCGCGTGGCGCGCGACGTCGTCGAGCGTCGCCTCGAAGCCGCGGGCGGCGAACACCTCGCGGGCCGCTTCGACCAGGCGGGCGCGGTTGCGGACCGAATCCCTGCGTATCCCTGTCATCCCGCGGTCATGATAAGGCTCCTCGCGCAGTCGACGACGGTAGCGGTGGCCGGGCGTGGCTTCCCGCCAGCACGCGGGCGGCCTTCTCGACGCGGTGCCGGCTGCGGCGCCCCAGCGAGACGGTGATCGCCTGCAGGGAGGTGTCGATCGACCACCATTCTGGCTCCTCAAAGATGCGGAGATTGCTTCTCCGTTTCGTCGAGCCTAGCACTAAACGGAGATCGTGTCTCCGTCTTGTCGGCTCATCCCGCGGCCACGGGGCGGCGGCAGTGGTAGACCAGGGCCGGCGGCAGGTTGGCCCACACCGTGCGGCCGATCACGACCTCGTCGAAGAGCGAGCGCAACGACCCCAGCAGGCGGCGGGCCGGAGGCGCCCAGCGGGCATGCACGTACGCGAAGGTCGTGAAGGCCCCGCCCGGCGCCAGCGAGCCGGCCACGGCCGAAAGCACGTCGCCCTGGCGGCTGGGGGAGAACGCGGCCCAGGGGAGACCGCTGACCACCACGTCGGCCGGCTCCCCGAGCAGGCTCGGCAGATCGGCGGCGTCGCCCTGCACGACCTCGACGCCGGGGTGCGCGAGCTGCAGACGGGCCGCGAACCGCGGATTGATCTCGACCGCGAGGTGCCGCCCACGCCCGGCGAGCCGCCGCTGGACGGCCACGGTGAACGAGCCCGTGCCCGGCCCGAGCTCGGCGACCACGGGCGCGCCGGTGCGGGGGATGGGCGCCGTCATCACCTCGGAGAGCGAACGGCCGCTGGGCGCCACCGCGCCGACGACCAGGGGACTACGGGCGAACTCCACGAGAAACGACATGATCGCGACGGTAGGGCCGCGACCGGCTGGATGATCTCGTGCGGGCAGGCGCTCCGGCGGCCAGAAGGAGGAGGCGGGGTGGCCGGTGGCAGGGGCGGGCGGATGCTCCGCCGGACGTATCGTGACCTTCGTGAGAGTCCGCTTCGAGGTCGGCATCGTCGTGGTCGCGGCCCTGGTGGGCGCGGTCACGATCATCCTCGGCGTGCCCGGCGAGCGATCGGTCGAGCAGTGGGTGCTGGTCGAGGCGTCCGCGGTCGCGCTGATGCTGATCGGGCGGGCGCCGCTGCTGCTGCTCGCCGTCGAGCTCGTGCTCACCGTCGTGTCCGACTTCGTCATCCCGTACGGGAGTCATGTCGCCCCGCTCGCGGCCGGCCTCGCCCTCGGCGCTGTCGCCTACCGCTACTCCGGCCCGGTGATCACCGGCGCGTTCGTCGCCACCTTCGCGGCCGTGCTGTTCACCGTCATCCGCAACGACCACGAGCTGCTGGCGGGAGCCAACGGCGTGGTCCGGCTGCTGTCGCTGGCGGCGGCGGTGGGTGCGCCGGTCGCGTTCGGCTGCTACCTGGCCGGGCTGCGCCGGTCGAAGGCCGAGGCCGAGGAGCGCGCCCGGGCCGAGCGCGAGTCGAGCCGCCTGGCCGAACGCGCCCGCATCAGCAACGACGTGCACGACCTGGTCGCCCACCACGTGTCCGCGATCGCGATGCGGGCCGGATCCGCCCGCTACGCGGCCCGGCTGGGTGCCGCGCCCGAGGGCGAGCGGCTGGAGGAGGCGGCGGTCGCCCTCGACGCCATCCACACCAGTGCCGGTCAGGCGCTCGTCGACCTGCGGGGCATGCTGCACGTGCTGCGCGACCCGGCCGGCGCCGACCTGCTGCTCGACCCGGAACAGATGATCGCCGACGCCGTGGAGCGCAGCCGGGCGGCCGGTCTCGAAGTGCGGTCACAGGTCGACGCGGGGACGGCCACGGCGCCGCTGGCGGTGCGGGTGACGGCGGCCCGGGTCGTGCAGGAGGCGCTGACCAACGCGCTGAAGCACGCCGGCCCCGGGTCGGACGTCACCGTGCGTCTCGAACGAGGGGAGACCGCTTTGGGGGTCATCATCAGTAACACCCTGTCCGATATTTCGGACATTGGGCTACCCGCTTCCGGGCATGGCCTGGCCGGCATGCGGGAGCGGGTCGAGATCCTCGGTGGCACGCTGACGGCCGGCCCCGATCGAGGTGGCTGGACCGTCGACGCCACCCTCCCGCTGGCCGCATCTGGCGCCGGTCTTCCGCCGGCCGCGTCATGATCCGGGTGGCAGTTCTCGCCGGCCGTGTCGTGAACCCGATGGCAGTTGTCGGCGGCCGTAGCGTGACCCGGGTGGCTGACGCCGGTTGTGCGGCGGTGGCGTCGTGATCCGGGTGCTGGTCGTCGACGATCAGGAGCTTGTCCGGGCCGGGGTCACGCTGCTGCTGCGGACGGCGGGGGAGGACGTGGTGGGCGAGGCGGCCGACGGGCACGAGGCCGTCCGCCTGGCCGAGCGCCTGCGGCCCGACGTGATCCTGATGGACCTGCGCATGCCCCGCGTCGACGGCATCGAGGCGACCCGCCGCATCCTGGCCACCCTGCCCGGCACCCACGTCGTCATGCTCACCACGTTCGGTGAGGACGCCGAGGTGTACGGCGCGTTGCGGGCCGGAGCCGTGGGCTACCTGCTCAAGGACGGTGCGCCGGAAGCCATGATCGACGCCGTACGCCGGGCCGCGCGCGGTGAACCCCTGCTGGCCCCGGCCGTGCTCTCCCGGGTGGTCGCGCGCGCCCTCGACGCCCACCGCGAGGACGCCCAGCCCGGCGAACTGGCCGCCCTCACTCCCCGTGAGCGCGAGGTGCTGGCCCTGGTCGGCGCCGGCCAGTCCAACGCCGAGATCGGCGAGACGCTGCACCTGGGCGTGACCACGGTCAAGTCGCACGTCGCCGCGGTCACCGAGAAGCTGGGGCTGCGCAACCGCGTCCAGGCCGCGGTCATGGCCCATCGGCTCGGCCTCATCGATGACGACTTCCGGCCCGTACGCGCACCGGGCGCCGACAGCTAGGCCACAGCCACCGGACAGCGGGGCTACTTAGCGTCACCGTGCTGTCGAAAAAGGAGGGCTTCGTGGCCGAGCCGCGCGCCCGGGACCGGTACTTCGATCTGCTCCGTGTCGTGGCGATCATCCGGGTCTCGGTGTTCCACATGTTCCCGTACGCGCTGCTCGAGCTCGCGTTCCCGTCCATGGGCGTGATGTTCGCGCTCGCCGGTTCGCTGATGGCCGGTTCGCTCGCCCGGTCGGCCACACCCCGGGTCCTGTACGGGCGTGTCCGTCGCCTGCTGCCGGCGTACTGGGTTCTGGCCGCGATCGTCGTGCCCGTCATGCTTCTTGAAGGGTGGGACGACCGGCCCGCACTGTGGCGCATGCTGGCGTGGATCGTCCCGTTCACCGACCCGCCGTACAACGCCCTGGGCGAACAGGCGGGCGAGGTGTTGTGGTACCTGGTGACGTACTTCTGGCTGGTTCTGCTCTCGCCCCTGATGCTGTGGCTCTATCGCCGGGCCCGACCCGCCGCGATCCTGCTGCCCTTGGCGCTGCTGGTGTTCCACCATTCCGACCTGCTGATGTACGCGCCGTGCTGGATCCTCGGCTTCGCCCACCGCGACGGTTCGCTGCGCCGCGTGCCGGCCTGGCTGGTCACGCTGCTCGCGGTGGGCTGCGTCGGCGGCGGTCTCGCCTACGCCCACGTCACCTCCACCACGTTGCCGGACACCTTCATCCCGTACGCGGTCTATCAGCTCGGTTTTGTCCTGGTGTTGCTGCGCGGGCGCCCGAGTGTGCCCGCCTCCCGCTGGGTCAGCCTGGTCAACGCCCGGGCCGTCACGATCTACTTGTGGAACAACGTGGCGATCGCGCTGTGCTTCCCGGTCGGCGACGTGTTCGAGGCCTGGCGTCTGGGTCAGGCCGGCTATGCCCTGATCGCGCTGGCCCTGCTCGCCAACGCGGTGCTGCTCTTCGGCTGGGTCGAGGACGTCGCCGCGAGACGCCGCCCCCGTTTCCTGCCGTGGCCGTCATTCCAGTCCGATCGCCTGGCCCACGCCCTGCGGTGACGGACGGTGCCCGTCTATCTGGCCCACGCCCTGCGGTGACAGGCGGTGCCCGTCGCGCCAGTCCGGTCGCCTGCAGTGACGGACCGTGGCCGTCACTCCAGCCCGATCGTCTCGCCCACGCCCGGCGGTGTCGGATAGGGCCGTTCCACCGGAAGCAGTGCCCGCGCCGCCTCTTCGTCCCCCGCCAGCAGATGCCGGTGCGCGTCCGTGGCCAGCCCGGTCACCTCGGTGATGCCGACGATCCACTCGTCCACGTACTTGTCGGCCGCCGCCCCCGAGAGCCCGAGCTGCAACGACCGGTAGGGCAGCGGCTGCAGCCGTACCGACCGCTCCGGATCCCACTGCACCCGCACCGGCGTGGCCTTGGCCGCAGCCGCCCACGTCCGGCGGTCGCCGTGCAGGTCGGGCACATAGTGGCTGAGGCAGGCCCGAGCCAGCGCCCACTCGAATCCGTCCCGCCGGATCGACACGGCGAGGACCCGTTCCTGGCCCGGCTTGGTGGCCCAGCCGCAGCGGTACATCATCCACAGAAACGACGGTTTGACCCAGGTCATGCGGCCGCGCTTGAACGGCGGCACAAACCGCCCGGCCGCCACTGCAGGCCCCGCGATAGCCGGCGAGTAGGCCTGATAGACCGTGACGGTCTCCCGGTCGTACACGGCCCGGATCTGCCGGTAGGGAACGTCTGACATCGCACCATGATCGCGCGGCTCCGGACGCCCGTTCCAGCGCTTTTTCCGGCTGCGAGGGCCCGATCGGGAAAACCTGCGAATTGACCGAATCCGCAGGCGCCCAGGCGTATCGTCGGCGCTTGCGGAAACCGGGGCGAATTTGTCCCTTTTGGACCCTCCGGCTACACCGTGATCAATTTCGCAGGCGAACAACGGAGGATAGTGGTGGCAGACAATGAGACGCGTCCTATCAGCAGGATGACGCTCTCACCGGCTGACGGAGCGGCTGTTCGCACGCTCTCTCATCGAGTGGTGGCCCGAGTTCTCCGACGGTCGGCCGGAGGCCAGGCTCCGTCAGATCGCCTTGTTGTCGCAGGAGTTGCCGGTCGCGCTCCGGCGCACGCTGGTCGACTTCCGCCTGTCCGGTGACGGTGGTCTATTGCTGGCTGGGCTGCCGATCGTTGATGCCGATCTCGGTGCCAGCCCACCGGTCATGTCAGCGCCGCCCCGGAATGGCGAGCTCGCTCGGGCGGATGCGATGTTGCTGCTCATCGCCTCATTTCTTGGATACCCGGTCTCGCAGGCCGGCGTAGACGATGGGCATCTGGTCCGTCACGTGAGTCCGTTGCCAGGCCACGAAAACACCCAGCTCGGATCCAGCTCGGCGGGTGAACTGATGTGGCACAACGAGGACGCGTATCACCCGCTCCGTCCCGACTGGATTTGTCTTCTCTGCCTTCGTAACCCGGACGGGACGGCGACCAGCTTCGCGCGCATCGACGACATCCCGATCGACGATTCCACGCGTTCCCTGCTGGCGCGGCCGTTGTTCCGGATCGAACCCGATTCGTCCAACACGGCCAGCTCGACCGCCGCGGAACCCCCGGCCGTCGCCGTCCTGACCGGAGACCCATCCCGCCCGTTCGTCCGGCTGGATCCCGCGTTCATGTTTCGGGCATCCGGAGGCGGCGACGAGGCCGCCGCTGCGCTGGAAGAGGTGATCAAAGCGGTCGACCAGCGGTTGCAGGATGTGTCGGTGGCCCCGGGCGAAATCCTGATCATCGACAATCTGCGGGCCGTCCACGGTCGGCGCCCGTTCAGCGCGCGCTATGACGGCCACGATCGGTGGCTGCGCATCGTGAATGTGGCGGCCGACCTACGACGGTCCGAGGGGTTCCGAACCGGCGATCACGGCCGGGCCGTCGTCGCCGAGATCGAGCTGGACACTCGGTAGTGGATTCGCCCACAGCTCCTCGAATCGTTCGATGCGGTGCCGGGTGAACTCCTGGTTGAGCACCAGCCGTGTGGTGAGTCGTGCCGGAGCGCCGGGCGCTTCCTGTCGTGTGACCGGCGTAGTGACGTAGCAGATCTGCTCGTCGAAGATGACGAAGTCGGAGAACCCGCCGTCCTGTGCCGCTTCGCTGTCGCTGCTCACCCGCACGGATATACCGGCATTGCGCTGCATCGCCAGGATGCGGCGTAGCTCCGGATTGGTCATGAGCGTCGGCGACTCGATGATGAAGATGCGCCGGATGGTCACGCCCCGGCGCGCGGCGGCCCGCTGGAGGTCGAGGTACCGGGCGCCGAGGTCACTGAACCAGAATCCCGCCTCGAAGCTGACCTTGTCGGCGTTGACTGTTGCCCAGCTGACGGCGAGCAGGGAACCGGTCGTTCCGCGGGTGAGGGCGAGCAGATATTCCCGGTCCTCGCCGTCGTAGAAGAGCTCATGCCCGTCCGAGAGCGCCTGCAAAGTCTCGGCCAGGCGCCTCATCTCGCTCTCGGCCAGGAACTGCACGAGCGGGGGCGCCGCCGGCGTGATGTGCCCCGAGCGGCGGATCACCTGTTTGAGCAGCTCGCGCCGCCCGGCCGACTGGTCGATCTCGGTCATCAGCTCGGTCGCCTCGTCGACGCTCTCGAAACCGTGCTGGATGAAGCCGCGCAGGTTCCGGATCTCCTCGCCCCGCAGCCGGTCGGTCTCGTGGGAGCGGCGTTCCAGGTCGGCCAGATATTGCACCAGCAGCGTGACGCCGCCGATCAGGATCGTCACGATCAGCTGTTCGGCCACGCTGACGTCCAGGGCCTTCTCGAACAGCCCGGTCACGCTGAAACTCAGCAACCCGGCCAGCAGGGTCCAGCCGATCTTGCCCAGGAGATTTGTGCCGCGGCTCATCCGGTCCCACCCCCGACCCGATGGTAGCCAATCCGGCACTCAGGGTCATCGATCGATCACCCGGGGTGAGGTCAGTGCACGTCGTGGCCGTACCGGCGGGCCAGCGACTCCAGGTCGGGCTCTCCGTAGCGGGCCACCAGCTCGGCGAACCGCTCCGCCTTCCGCGGCCCGAAACGGCCGACCGAGCGCGTGTACGACTCGATGGTCACGAAGCGGGGCGGCGTCGACTTGCTGTGGAACTTGTCCGCGTACATGACCAGGGTCTCCGACGGCGTCTCGTCGAGGTAGTCCTCGGGCGGCAGCGGCAGGGACTGCGCCAGCACGTCGTCGCGGGTCAAGCCCACGCCCGTGTGGTGGGAGCAGAAACGGGCCAGAACCTCGGGCAGATCCACCGAGCGCAGCAGCTCGTGACCCAGCACGCCGTGGCGGATGTAGGCCTCGCCCGGCTGCAGGCGATAGACGCCGATGTCGTGCAGCAGGGCCCCCGCCCGTACGAGATCGGGGTCGGCCTCGGGCGCCGGGAACTGGGCCGTCAGGTCGCGCACGATCGTGCAGTGGGTCCACACCAGATCGAACGCCTCGGGGCTGGGCGCGAACCGCTCGTGCAGGGCACGGATCTCGTCGTCGGTCGGCAGATCCATGACGTCAGCGGGCGGCCGGGTGGAAACCGAACGGCAGCTCCAGGCGGTGCGCGCGCAGCAGCGGCTCGTCGCCCAGCAGGTCGGGTGTCGGGCCGTCGGCGACGATCCGGCCCGCATCCATGATGACCGAGCGTGGGCACAGCTGGAGGGCGTACGGGAGATCGTGGGTCACCATGAGCACGGTGACCGGCAGCGGCTCGAGGATCTCGGCCAGCTCGCGGCGGCTGGCCGGGTCGAGGTTGGAGGACGGCTCGTCGAGCACGAGGATCTCGGGCCGCATCGCGAGCACGGTGGCCACCGCGACGCGCCGGCGCTGGCCGAACGACAGGTGGTGCGGCACCTGGTCGCGGTGCTCGCTCATGCCGACCGCGGCCAGGGCCTCGTCGACGCGGGTGGTGAGCTCGTCACCCCGTACGCCCAGATTCTGGGGTCCGAACGCCACGTCCTCGGCCACCGTCGGCATGAAGAGCTGGTCGTCCGGGTCCTGGAAGACGATGCCGACGCGACGGCGGATCTCGGCCAGGGCGGCCCGGTCGGACGGGTTCACGCGGGCGCCCGCCACCTCGATCGTGCCCGGCCCGCCGTGCAGGATGCCGTTGAGGTGCAGCACCAGCGTCGTCTTGCCGGCGCCGTTGGGTCCGAGCAGCGCGACCCTCTCGCCCGCGGCCAGGGTGAGGTTGATGCCGTGCAGCACCGGCGTGCCGTCCGGATAGGCGAAGTGCAGCCCCTCGACGCGTAGGCCGTCGCTCATGTCGTCCTCATCCCCATAGTGCGGCCAGCGCGATGCCGGCCGTGGCGACCGGAAGCGCCGACGCCGCCAGCCACTGCCCGGCCGGCGCCCGGCCCGACTCCGGCTGGGGGAGCCGTCCCGCATACCCCCGCGACACCATAGCCAGATAGACGCGCTCGCCCCGCTCGTACGCCCGCAGGAACAACGCCCCCACGCTCACCGCGAACGCTTTGACCTGCCACAGGAACCGCGGGTCGTACCCCCGGGACAGCCGCGCGATCCGCATCCGGCGGGCGTCGTCGGCCAGCACGTCCAGGTAGCGCAGCATGAACGTCGCGATCTGGGTGAACACGGTCGGGCAGCGCAGCCGGTCCAGCCCCAGGATCAGGTCACGCATCGTGGTCGAAGCCGCCAGGAGCAGCGACGCCAGCACACCCAGGGTGCCCTTGGCGAAGATGTTCCACGCGCCGTGCAGGCCGTCCACCGACAGCGACAGCCCGAACCAGTCGATGCGCTCACCCCGCCCGGCGAACGGCAACGCGATCGCCAGCAGCACGAACGGCAGCTCGATGGTGGCGCGCTTGGCCAGCCACAGAGCCGGGACGCGGGCCACCACGGCCACCACGGCCAGCAACAGGGCGTAACCGCCGAACGCCCAGAACTTCTCGCGGGGAGTCACCACCACGATGATCGTGAACAGCAGAACGGCGGCGATCTTCACCTCCGGGGCCAGCCGGTGCACCGGGCTCGCTGTCGCCAGATGCAGCGGGTGGGCGTGCCCGGCGCCCATCAGGCTTCCGATTTGTCGCGCCGCCGGGCCATCCAGAACAGCCCCGCCCCGACGCCGAACGTGATCAGGACACCCGCTGTGCCGGCCAGGAAGGTGGAGAGGAAGCTGTTCCCGACCCCGCGGATCCCGTAGTCGGCGAGGGGCGAATCACTCATCTGGTGCTCGCCCTCCTCCTGCGCGATGCAGTGCCCGCCGGTGATCTCACCCTCGGCGTTGAACGTGCATCCCTCGCGGGCCGTGGCGTCCAGCCCGTCCGGGCTCGACGACGCGAAGTTGCTCACCACACCCGCCAGCAGCAGGGCCACGAGCAGCCCGCCGGCCAGGAACCAGCCCAGTTTGCGGCTCATGCCGTGACCTCCTGCTCAACTACGGCCGGCTTACGGAAGTGCCGGAGGGCGTACACCAGATCGGGCCGGACCCGCGCCACCGTGGCGACCGTGGTCGCCGCGATCAGCCCCTCACCGATGCCGATCAGCACGTGCACACCGGCCATCGTGCCCGACACCCACGGCAGCGACAGATCGGTGGTGCCACCCAGCGCGTACTCGAGCACAAACCCCTGCGACGCCACGACCACGCTGACGACCGAGGCGATGAAGGCCGTCACGGCCAGCCCCTTGGCGTTGCGCGGCAGAACCCGCAGCAGACCCGCCACCAGCAGATATCCCGCCGCCGTCCCCAGCAGCGCCATGTTCGTGATGTTGAGACCGATCGCCGTGAGGCCACCGTCCGCGAACAGCAGGCACTGCACGATCAGCACGGTCGACACGCAGATCGCGCCCACCCACGGCCCGACCAGGATCACCGCGAGCGTGCCGCCCAGCAGGTGCCCCGACACGCCCGGCAGCACCTGGAAGTTCAGCATCTGGACCGCGAAGATGAAGGCCGCCACCAGCCCCGCCATCGGCGCCAGCCGTTCGTCCAGGTCGTTGCGGGCCTTGCGCACACAGACGGCCAGAGCCGCCACCGCGAGCACCGCGAACACCGCCGACACAGGCCCATCCACGATCCCGTTGGCGATGTGCATCGCCGTCGTCTCCATGACGCCTCCCGGCCGAACCTCTGAGGGTGATCCCACTGTTGCAAAGTCTTGGCAATTGATGCCCACTTTGCAACTGGTAGTTCGACGCATCACTCCCTACGGATGGCCGAAACCCAGAAAGTTCACATCCCACCCCAGAGCGCGCGCACCTCAGCGCGGGCCGGGTAGTCGTCGTCGATGTCGTGGCGGGGTGAGTTCCGTGCGGACGGGCGAATCAAAAAGTTCAACTTCGATGTCGTAGCGGGGTGGTGGGTGCAGACCGTCGCTCACGCCGAGGGCCCGGGCGGGCTTCGCTGGCCGCTGCGCGTCCAGAACGCGAAACCCACCCGGGCGACCTGAGTAAATAGTTGCGCCCAACCCCGAACCCGACGCGCAGCCGCCCACCCGGCCATCGACTCACGCGGGGTCCGCTCGTCGGCGCATGCGCGTTTGCGCCCTGCTCGTTCGCTCATTGCGCTGTGCTCGTTTGCACTCTGTTCGTTCGCTCATTGGGCTGTGCTCGTTTGCGCCGTGTTCGTTCGCTCATTGGGCTGTGCTCGTTTGCGCCCTGTTCGTTCGCTCAATGCGCGGTGCTTGTTTGCGCAGTGAGCGTTCGTGGCGTTCGTTTGCTCGCTGCGCGGTTTGGTTCGTGCGGTGTTCGTTTGTGCGGTGGTGGCTCGCTCGGGTGGATCCGATGGGCGAGCATGTCATGGTGGCGGGTGCCAGACTGCTCGGCGTTGGTCTGTTCGGGTTGCCGGGGTCTGTCTCTACGCCGGCTGGATCAGGGCGGCCAGGATCATCTGCTGTGCGGTGCTGACCGTGGCAGTGAAGGCGGCCGGGTCGCGGCCGATGCGTTCGGCGCCCGCGCGCATGACTCCGGAGAGCAGTTCGACCGTTAGCTGCACGTCGCCGGTGTCTGTGAACTCGCCGCGGGCGATGCCGTCGTGGACCACGTTCTCGACCTCGGTCACGATCGTGTTGAACGGGTTGTCCGGGCCTTTGGGGACCTCGGCCACGAGCGGCGCGGAACCCGGGCGGAACATCGGCTGCAGGGCCTGGTCCGTCGAAGCCTCCAGGAACGCCGCGATGATCTCTCGCATGCGATCCGCGGCGGGTTCCTCCGTGCGGGCCGCGATCTCGGCAACACGCGCGAGCGCGGGGCGGCTGGCCCGTTCGGTCAGCGCCCGGACCAGAGCGCTTTTGTCGCGGGCGTAGTTGTAGAGCGTGTTCCGGGCCATCCCGGCCCGCGCCGCGATGTGGCCCATGTTGATCGAGTCATAGTCACGCTCGAGCAGTAGTTCCCGCATCGCCCCGGCCAGGTCGTCCCACACCATCTCGTGGTGTTCCTCGATGCTGGCTCCCCGAATCCGCGGCACCCGCCAATCCTCCCTCACAACGTCGTCCCCCCGAGCCCCGCCGGGCCGCGCGCCCGTTCGTTGCGTGACGCGAGGCCGCGTCGCCGCTCGTCGCGCCACTATCTGATAGGCGTGCGCGACGAGGCCGCGTCGCTGCTCGTCGCGCCACTATTTGACAGGCATGCGCGACGGTTGGTCGAGTCAGGCGCTTGGTGACGCATTCGATGCGCCGGACGTGGTTTGTGCGGTGGTTCGTTGCGTCCGGACCGTTCCGAACGGTGATTCGTCGCGTCAGCGACCGTGCTGTCAGCTTCCGGCCGTGGCGACGGCTGCGAGGTGCGGGTTCTCCTGGTGGGTCGCGGTCAGTTTGACCTCGGTGAGGCGCCAGCCGTCGGCCGTGCGGACGGCCACGTTGTCGTAGAAGCCGGCCACCAGCCAGCGGTCGGGGCCGTCGCCGGCCACGTCGGCCGGGAGCCAGTGCTCCGCCCGTACGTGGGCGTGGATCTCTGCCGTGTCGCCCTTGATCGTGATGACGTGGCCCGTGATGGCGTGGTGCGTGGCCAGGAACGGATCGAACGACGACCGCAGGATCTCGATGTAGGCGTCGAGCGGCACGGTCATCGGGGGAATGGCGGCGACCGACTCGAAGTCGAGCGTCAGCGGGTCGGTGAAGACCCGGGCGGGCAGCGAGGTGAACTCCTTCAGGTCGGCGATGTTCGCGTACCGGCTGAGCAGTTCGATGAGCTCGGCACGATCAACCAGCTCTTGCATGGCAGGCCTCTTCCCATTTAAGCGACTATGTGTCGCAAAGATTACGACGAACTGTCGCGTAAAACAAGCGCGCCTGGTGTGGGCGACCCCGCCGCGGGCCGGTGCGCCCGCCCGATCAACGCGTTCCGCCCGCCGTTGTACGTTGCGAGGGCGCGGGCCTACGCGCTGTTCCATGGTTGGGGCGGCCGCCGCAGAGACGCATGATGAGCTGCTCCACCGGGAGCGCGGCGGCAGTGGAGACGGGCCTGTTGTCCCGGGACGGCCGGGTCGTGGGCGGTGGGGCCGGCGTCGAAATCGGTACGTGCTCACGCCGGTGGGGGTCGGAAGGCAGCACGTGCTCACGCCGGTCGGGGTCGGAAGGCGGTACGTGCTCACGCCGGTCGGGGTCGGAAGGCGGCACGTGCCCACGCCGGTCGGGGTCGGAAGGCAGCACGCACCCACGCCGGTGGGGGGCGAAGGCAGCATGCACCCGCGATGGCCGGGGTGAGGCGGCACACGCCGCGATGGCTGGGGCCGTAGGCGGCGCGCGGCCGGGGCGGGCGGAGCGGAACGGCTGACCCGTTCAGAAAAGGGAGAGCTGCCCCGGCGTCGGCTCGCGGCGGGCGGTCAGGCTGCCCCGGAACACCCACGGCCGGAACTCGGGTGTCGGGTCGGCGTCGGGAGCCGTCGGGGGATCGCCGCCGGTCAGGGCCCACAAGGACGGGCCCAGGTTGATGCCTCGGGCCCGCAACGCCTGCCGCATCACGAAACGGCTCAACGGCAGGCGGGCCGTGGCCAGGTCGGGGATCGGCAGGTCGTGGCGCATGCTCATCAGGCGGCGGTTGCGGTCGACGATCTCACGGGCGTCGGGGGCGGTGAAGCAGGTGGCGGCGTGGGCGCCGACGGTCTCGCGCACCAGCGCGACGCCGGCCTCCCAGGCGGCCTCGACCGTGCCGAACGCGGCGAGCAGCTTGGCCGCGGTGGTCGCGCCGAAACGGCGTACGCCATGAAGGTTGTCGGACGGGTCGCCCCGGAGCGCGGCGAAATCGCGGTATTGCCAGGGGTGGACGCCGTAGAGCGAGGGCAGGGCGGCCTGGTCGATCAGCACGGCCTCGTCGAAGCCGCCGTTGCGCACCCGCAGCACCGAGGTCGCCTCGTCGATCAGGGCGAACGCGTCACGGTCGCTGGTCATCAGCACGGACTGCCAGCCATTGGCCCGGGCGGTGGCGGCGGCGCTGGCGAGAACGTCGTCGGCCTCGTATGCCCGCGGCACCACCGTGCAGACCCCGGCGTCGCGCAGCAGGCCCGGGGCGGCCAGCAGTTGGGCGGTCAGGTCTTCGGCCTTGTCGGGGCGGTGTGCCTTGTAGGCCGGATAGTCCGTGCGGCGCGCCGACTCTTCCGGACAGTCGAAGCCGACCACCACCGCGTCGGGCCGCAGGTGAGCGGCCGCCCTCGCCATATACCCGAAAAAGCCGCGCAACGCCCAGATCGGATTGCCGTCGTCGTCGACCCAGCCGTCACCCGCGCCGGCGTGGTAGGCGCGGTGCAACAGGCTGTTGCCGTCGAGAACGAGCAGGAGTGGCACGCGAGAGAGACTACGCCGGAGGGGCGACGCTTTCCCGCACCACGAGGGCGGGCGCGATCGTCCGGCGTACGGAATCGGTCGTCCCCGATTCGATCTGAGCGAGCAGAAGTTCCAGCGCGGCGGTGGCGACCGCGTCGAAATCGGGCCGGATCGTCGTGAGCGGAGGGTTGTAGAAACCCGCTTCCGGTACGTCGTCGAAGCCCACGATGCTGACGTCCCCCGGAACCCGGCGGCCGTGCTCGTTGAGCGCCCGCAGCAGCCCCAGCGCGATGTGGTCGTTGGCCGCGAACACCGCCGTGGCCTCGGGCAACCGCGCCAGCAGTTGCCCGTT
This sequence comes from Paractinoplanes ovalisporus, assembly GCF_016834655.1. GTDB lineage: Bacteria > Actinomycetota > Actinomycetes > Mycobacteriales > Micromonosporaceae > Actinoplanes > Actinoplanes ovalisporus. Next base: position 65,387 of record NZ_JAENHP010000012.1, on the reverse strand, counting down.
GCGATAGCCCGAGGCGGCGCTCCAGTCCCCGGTGAGCAGCGGCGGGATCTCGCGGCCGGCCTCGCGCAGGGCGGCCTCCCAGCCCTCGACCCGGCCGGCGGCGTCGAACCAGTCGGCCGGCCCCGAGATGTGCCAGACCGACTCGTGCCCCTGCTCGAGCAGGTGCTGGGTGGCGGCCCGGGCCCCCGCGACCTGGTCGACCGTCACCAGCGTGGACGACCGTTCCGGGTCGCCGTCGATGGTGACCAGCGGTACGTCGTCGGGCAGCTTGGCCAGGGCGGGCCCGGCACTGGCGACGGGCGCGATCACGACGAGCCCGGCGACGCGCTGGTCGAGGTGACGTTCCACGGCGTCGGCGATCGACCGCTCGTCCAGGCTGCGCACGCTGCCCACGTTGACCGCGAAACCGGTGGCCTGCGCCGCCTCCTCGAACGCGGTGAGCATCGACGCCGGCCCGTAGAGGGAAGAGTTCTGCGCGACCACGCCGATCACCTTGGACGTGCCGGTGACCAGCGCCCGGGCCGCCCGGTCGGGCCGGTAACCGAGCTCAGCGATCGCGGCCTGCACCTTGAGGCGGGTCTGCTCGCTGACGTTCGGATGCTCGTTGAGCACACGCGACACCGTCTGATGCGAGACCCCCGCCAGCCGGGCCACATCCATCATGCCCGGCGGCCGACCACGTTTGACGCTCATCCGCGGCAGGATAACGCCTCGATGCAGCCCGCACGCCCCCGAGACGGACCGGCCGGCGGGGTCCGCCCGCCGGCCGGCCTTTCCGGAGAGTCCGCTACGAGAGCGGGCAGGTGTTGCGGTAGTCCGAGATGGAGACGCTGGACGGGCCCGGGCAGATGAACTGGTCGTAGCGGGTGTCGTTGTCCACGAAGCGCTTCAGCCAGGCCACCGCCATGCGCCCGGTGTAGGTGTCGACGGACTGCGGGAAGAAGTGCGACGCGTTGTTCAGCTCCAGGTACGCCTTCTCCGACGCGGCCGGGATGCTGGTGTAGAACGGGATCGAGTGCGACGCCACCGGCGCGATGGTGTCGCTCTCGCCGCCGAGGATCATGGTGGGCACCCGCAGCGTCGACCAGCTCTTGGTCGTGTTCCACGGCGCCAGCGGCACGGCGGCCTGCAGCGACGGACGGGTCCGGGCCGCCTCCAGGCTGCCGCCGCCGCCCATCGAGTGACCCGCGACGGCGAGCCGGGTCGCGTCGATGCGCGTACGCACCGAGCTCTGCCGGGTCAGATAGTCCAGCGCCGCCAGCAGTTGGTCGCCGCGCGAGCCGGGCTGGTCGTACAGGGTGTTGGTCTCGATGCCGATCACCACGAAGCCGTGCGACGCGATGCGCGGGCCCAGCCACGACAGGCTCGACCAGCGGGCGGTGAAGCCGGGCGAGATCGCGACCGCCCCGAACGTGCCCGCGCTGGTCGTGGTCGGGTAGTAGATGGTGCCGCCGCCGAAGCCGCTGACCAGCGACGACACGTTCTCGGTGGCGACGCTGAAGGGTCCGCGGCTCGCGTCCAGCGCGGAGGTGGTCGGGGCCGGACCCCGTTCGTACGGGTTGTCGGCGGCCCGGGCCGGCGCGGCGCCGAGCCCGACGGCGAGTGCGGCGGCCGCGGCCATCGCGAGGACGAACCGGCGTGGTTTGCGAAGTTGCTGCACCTGACACGCTCCCGAGGATGGGGGATTGATGGCGGTCAGTGTTCGGTCGGTTCCTCGGTGTGCGCATCGGCGAAACCACCGGCCTGTTAACACACGCGAAATTTCATCAGCCGAAAAGTCCGCATCCGTGCCTTCCCGGCCGTGGCCTGCGGCGACAGACTCGGCCCATGGTTAGTGCACTTCGGGTGCAAAATTCTTTCCCGTACGGGCGGCAACCCGAGCTGGCGGCGATCCGTTCGCTGCTCGACACCGCCGAGACCGGCTTCGGTAGCGCCCTGGTGTTCGCCGGCGCCCCGGGCGAGGGCCGCACAACCCTGCTGCACGCCGCCGCCCGCCTCGCCGTCGGCCGCCCAGCCGTTGATCGCCCCCACGCCGACCGAGCCACCGGCGAGGCGGTCGGGCGTCTCCAAGCCCATCGAGTCACCGGTGAGGCGGTCGGGCGTCATTTCGCCGACGCTGTCGTCGATGAGGCGGCTCGTCGCTCCGCCGCCGCTCCGGGATGGACGGTTCTCGAAACGGCCGGCCACGCCGACGAGACCGAGCTGCGGCTGGCCGGTCTGCAACGCCTGATCGAGCCGCTGACCCCGTACGCCGCCGATCTCCCCGCCCACCAGCGCGAGCCCCTGACCATGGTCGTCGCCGGCGCCGAACCTGGCTGCGGCCCGCTGACCCTCGGCGTGGCCGTGCTGGCCCTGCTCCGGAGCGCCGCCCGCCGCGGACCGGTGCTCGGCCTGATCGACGACGCCGACCGGCTCGACCCCGCGTCGTGGCAGCAGATCAAGCTGGTCGCCCACCGTCTCGCCGGCTTGCCGGTCGTGCTGCTGGTCACCGCCCGCCGAGCCGTCCCCGACCTGCCGTCGCGGTTGCTCGCACCCCTGGACGACTCCGCGGGTCACGAGCTTCTGGCCGACCGCGCGCCCGGCCTCGCCGCCGAGGTCGCAGCCACCCTGGTCGACCTGGCCGAGGGTCACCCCGGGGCCCTCACCGACCTCGCCGCCGCCCTCACCCCCGAACAGCGCCGCGGTTTCGCCCCGCCCCCGGCGGCCCTGCCCCCGTCCAGCGCGCTACGCCTGCACGCCCGCGCCCTCCTTGAGGAATTCCCCGAGCCCACCCGGCAGCTGTTGCTGCTCGCGGCCGCCGAGCCGAGCGTCACCCCGGCCGAACTGCTCGCGGCCACGAGTTGCGGCCCTCTCCGCACTCTCGCCGATCTGGAACCGGCTGAGCGGGCCGGGATAGTCGAGGTGTCCGGGACCGGCGTGCGGTTCACGCCGGCGGTGCTGCGGTCGGTGATCTATGGCGAGGCCCCGATCGGGCACCGGCACGCCGCTCACCGGGCCCTGGCGGCGACTCTGACCCGGCGTCTTCCGGCGCTGCTGCACCGGGCGGCCCGGGAATCCGGTCCCGACGACGAGCTGGCCCACGAACTGCTCGAAGCCGCGACCTGCGCGCCCGCGGCCGAGGCGTACGTGGCGCGGCGGCGGGCGGCCGAGCTGAGTTCCGACCCGTCCGGCGAGGCGGCGGCGCTGCTGGAGGCGGCCCGTTCGGCCCTGGCGGCGGGCCGTCCCCGGGACGCGACGCCCCTGCTGCGACGGGCCGGTGGTGCGACGGGCAACGCGGTGGTGCGGTCCCGGGCGCGGGCCCTGATCGCGGGGTTGCACGCACGCGGCGCGCCCGCGGAATCACGGGACACCCTGCTCGACGTGGCCGGCGCGCTGATGACCTCGGATCCGGCCGGCGCCCTCGACGCGTTGGTGGTGGCGGGTGAGGCTTGCGGCCGTACGGGAAATGCGGGTCGATTCCCCGCACTGGCGAGACAGGCCGCCGCCCGGTCCCGCGACGACAGCCCGGCCGACGCGATGGCAAAGCACCAGGTGCTCGGGCTGGCCGACCTGATGACCGGCGCCGACGAGAGCGGATTCGGGCATCTGCGCGAGGTGTTGCGACTGGCCGGGCGGACCTCCGAGGCCCAACCGCTGATCCGGGCCGCGAACGCCGCCATCCTGCTCGGCGACGACCACCGCGCCGCCCGGCTCGCCACCCGGGCCGTGACGAGCGCGCGGGAGTCCGGGAACGCTCCGCTGGTGCCCGAGGCGTTGGAGGTCGCCGCGTACGCGGAACTGGCCGCCGGTCGCCACGACGCGGCGCTGGAGAATGCGCTCGACGGGGTTGCGGTCGCCCGGAGCGCCGGCCGCCCCGACCTGGCCGACGCTCACGAGGCGTTGCTCGGGTTGCTGGCGGCGTTCCGGGGCGACGCGCCGACCAGCCGTTCGTTGACGGCTTCCCGGGGCGATGTGGGGACCGGCCGTTCGTTGGCGGCTTTTCGTGACGACGCGGGGACAGGACTTCAGGGCGACGCGGGGAGCAGCCGTTCGCTAGCGTCTTTTTGGGGCGACGCCGGGAGCAGCCGTTCGCTGGCGTCTTATTGGGGCGGCGCCGGGACGAGCTGTTCGTTGGGGGCCTTGCGGGGCGACGCCGGGAGCGGCTGGAAGTCGTCGCCCGCCGGCGAACTGGGGGAGTGGTCGGAGGCGCTGCTCGACCTGGTGGCCGGCGAACCCGCGAAGGCCGCCGACCGCCTGATCCGCATAGCCCGTACGGGCTCGATGACGCTGCGGGTAGCGATCACCCCGCACCTGGTCGAGGCGACCGGCGCGGGCGGGGACGTGTTCGACCGCTGGGCCGCCCGCACCGCCCAGCCCGGCTGGCTGGCCCTACGCAGCCGCTGCCGGGCGCTGACCACCCCCGAGGGCGCCGACGACTACTTCCGCGAGGCCCTGGCGTGGCACGACCGTGACGCCCAGAACGATTTCGCCCGCGCCCACACCGAACTGCTGTACGGCCGCCACCTACGCCGCCGTCGCCGCCCGGCCGAGGCCCGCGATCACCTGCGCCGAGCCGTGGAGACGTTCCACCGCTTCGACGCCGCCCCTTGGGCCGACCAGGCCGCCCGCGAGCTGCGGGCGGCCGGCGAGCGGATCGTCCCGTCCGGCCGGGCGTCGTCCACCGCCCCGCTCACCGCCCCACTCACCGCTCAGCAGGAACGGATCGCCGGCCTGGTCGCCGAGGGCGCCACCAACCGCGAGGTGGCCCGCCAGCTGCACCTGAGCCCCCGAACGATCGACCACCACCTGCGCAACGTCTTCGCCCGCCTAGGCGTCCGCTCCCGAACCGAGCTGGCCCGCCTGCTGGCCGCGGGTTAGGCCTTGATCACCTTCACCGGCGTGATCAGAACGCGTTCGCGGTCGTCGACGACTCGCAGGTCGCCGGTCAGGCGCACCCGGCCTGTGCAGGGCAGATCCGCCGCCGACGTCCCCACCAGCACGTCGATCTCGCCCGGCTCCACGATCCGCGAGAAGTCCCGCCCCGTGAACGCCGTCCGGTCCGCGTGCACCGTGAACGTCACGTCCTTGGCCTCGCCCGCCTCCAGCCCCACCCGCACGAACCCGGTCAGCTGCTTCACCGGCCGGGTCACCTGCGCCACCAGGTCCTTCAGGTAGAGCTGCACCACCTCGTCCCCCGCCCGCGACCCGGTGTTGCGCACCCGCGCCGTCACCGTGAACTCCCCGTCCGTCGGCACCTCGCTCGCCGAGATCCGCAGGTCGTCCACCTCGAAGGTCGTGTACGAGCGGCCGTGACCGAAAGCGAACAGCGGCGTCGGGTCCAGGTTGCTGACCCCGGTGTTCTCCGCGCCCAGCGACGGCAGCAGGTAGGTGCTCGGCTGGCCGCCGGGGTGCCGCGGGATCTGCACCGGCAGTTTCCCGCCGGGGTTGACGCGTCCGGTCAGCACCCCGGCGATCGCGGCGCCGCCCTCTTCGCCCGGCATGAACGCCTGCACCAGGCCGGCGGCGCGGGAGGCGAAACTTCCCAGCGCGTACGGGCGTCCGGACACCACCACCACGACGACCGGCTTGCCCGTCGCGAGCAGCGCCTCGATCAGGTCGGCCTGCACACCGGGCAGCGTCAGGTCTTCGGCGTCGCAGCCCTCGCCTGAGGTGCCGTGCCCGAACAGGCCGGCCAGGTCGCCGACCATCGCCACGGTCACGTCGGCCGACGCGGCGGCGGCCACGGCGGCCTCGAAGCCCGACTTGTCGTCGCCGATCACCGCGCAGCCCTGTTCGTACACCACGTCGGTGTCGGAAAGGGCAGACTTCAGCGCGTCGACCGTGGTCGGCACGTCGATGCCCAGACCAGCCTTGGGATAACGCGGCAGGACGTGGTTGGGGAAGGCGTAACAGCCCATGAACGTACGGGGGTCGGCCGCGGCCGGGCCGACCACCGCGACCTTGGTCAGCGCGCCGGCGAGCGGCAGGGCCGGGCCGGCGTCGAGCAGCACGATCGACCGCTCGGCCATCTCGCGGGCCAGGGCACGGTTCTCGGCGGAGTCGAGGTTCGTGCCGGCGGCCGCCTCGACCGACTTCTCCGGTGTCCAGTCCGCGTCGAGCAGGCCCAGTGCGACCTTCTGGGTGAGCAGGCGGCGCGCGGCCCGGTCGATCAGCTCCTCGGGCACCTGGCCGATCAGGTCGGTGCCGAAGCCCAGCGTGTCGGGCAGTTCGACGTCGATGCCGGCGGTCAGCGACTGGCGCCCGGCGTCGACCATGTCCTCGGCGACGTGGTGGGTGGTGGCCAGGAACGGCACGGCCCAGTAGTCGGAGACGACCGTGCCGGTGAAGCCCCAGCGGTCGCGCAGCAGTTCGGTGAACAGCCACGGGTCGGCCACCGCGGGCAGGCCGTCGATGTCGGAGTACGAGTTCATGACCGAACCGGCGTCGGCCTCACGGATCGCGGTCTCGAACGTCGGCAGGATGATGTCGAGCAGTTCGCGCCGGCCCATCGGCACCGGGCCGTGGTTGCGGGCGCCGCGGGAGGCCGAGTATCCGGCGAAGTGCTTGAGGGTGGCGATCACGCCGGCGCTCTGCAGGCCGCGCACGTATCCGGCGCCGAGCAGGCCCACCAGGTACGGGTCCTCGCCGATGGTCTCCTCGACCCGGCCCCAACGGTAGTCGCGCACCACGTCGAGCACGGGGGAGAGGCCCTGGTGCACGCCGACCGCGGCCATGTCCCGGCCGATCGCGGCGGCCATCCGCTCGACGAGTTCCGGGTCGAAGGTGGCGCCCCAGGCGATGGCGGCCGGATAGACGGTGGCGCCGAAGGTGGTGAACCCGGTCAGGCACTCCTCGTGGACGATCGCCGGAATGCTCAGGCGCGAGTTGGCGAGGACGATGTGCTGCTGACGTACGACCTCAGCGGCGCCTTCGAGGGCAGTAAGGGGGTAACTGCCGTAAACCCGGGTCAGGTGGCCGAGTCCATGCCGACTGGCCTCTTCCAGGGGTATCGTGCCGGAAGCTGCGAAAACATCCTGCATGGGAGCGACATTGAGCGTCTCCTCAGGTTCGGTCTGCTCCTCGTCCTGCATGTCGTTGCCGACCCAGCGACTGCCGAGCTGGCCGATCTTCTCCTCGAGGGTCATCACGGCGAGCAGCGCCTCGACGCGCTCAGCGACTCCTAGCGCCGGGTCCTGCCATGGCTTGGTTGCCGGTTCGTTGGTCACGGCGCAACTCCTCAGTGGTTCCTCAGGTGGTTCCGAAACTTTCAGTGTTTGCACAGGGCAAGTTTTCGGTGCGAGATGATCTTATGCAGGCCTTCCCGCGCCGGTCCGAATCGCGTCCACTCTCGCCATGGGAGCGCGACCACAGCAAGACCCTTGACATGATCAAGCTGAAACCCTACGTTAACGAAACCTCGTGTTAATTTGCGGTTGTCGAGCGAAAGTTGCAGCCTCTGTGACGCGGACGACCTCTCACCACGGCGAAATCTCTCGCCGCCAGGGCGGCGGCATTCGAGTTCGGAGATCAGCGTGACCAATAACCCGATTTCCCGGCGGAACTTCCTCGGCCTGGCCGCGGGGGCCGCGGGTGCCGCGGCCCTGGCGGCCTGTGGCAGCTCCGGTCCCAGCAACAGCGGCGGCGGCAGCACCGGTGGCGGGGGCGGCGCGGCCAGCTACTGGTCGCTGAGCGGTCCGCCCGGCGAGCCGTACCGTCAGGCCGCGATCGACCGGTTCAACAAGGCCAACCCGGACAGCAAGATCACGCCGACGTTCTTCCAGAACGACGCGTACAAGCAGAAGATCAAGACCGCGCTCGGCGCGAACCAGGGCCCGACGATGATCTGGGGCTGGGGCGGTGGCGGCCTCAAGGAGTACGTGAACTCGAACCAGGTCGAGGACCTGACCGACTGGCTCGCGCAGAACGCCGCGGTCAAGGACAAGATCCTCTCGTCCTCGTTCGGCGCCGGCACGGTCAACAACAAGGTCTACGCGCTGCCGGTCGAGACCGTGCAGCCGATCGTGCTCTTCTACAACAAGGAAGCCTTCTCCAAGATCGGCGCCGAGCCCCCGAAGTCGTGGGGCGAGATCATGTCGCTGGTGCCGAAGTTCAACGCCCAGAAGATCGCCCCGTTCTCGCTGGCCGGCCAGTCCCGCTGGACGAACATGATGTGGCTCGAGTTCCTGCTCGACCGCACCGCGGGCTCCGAGGTCTTCGACCGCGTGTTCGCCGGCGAGAAGGACGCGTGGAGCGACCCGGCCGTGCTCGACATGCTGCAGAAGGTGCAGGACCTGGTGAAGGCCAACGGCTTCATCAAGGGCTTCTCCTCGATCGCCGCCGACTCCAACGCCGACCAGGCCCTGCTCTACACGGGCAAGGCCGCGATGATGGTGCACGGCTCCTGGTCCTACGGCATCCAGAAGGAGCAGGGCGGCAACTTCGTCAAGGACGGCAAGCTCGGCTGGATGAACTTCCCGCCGGTCGAGGGCGGCAAGGGCGACCCGACCAACACGGTCGGCAACCCGGGTCAGTACCTCTCGATCTCCTCCAAGGCCACGGCCGAGGCCAAGGAGACCGCCAAGAAGTTCTTCTCGACCACGCTGGTCGACGACGAGGAGAAGGCGGGCTGGGTCAAGTCCGGCGGCGTGCCGGTGCTCAAGGGCGCCGAAAGCCTCTTCACCGGTGACGACGCGCAGTTCCTCAAGGACATGGCCGGCATCGCGAACGGCGCCAAGACCTTCGCGCAGTCGTGGGACCAGGCGCTGAGCCCGACCGCGGCCGAGACCCTGCTCGACAACATCGCCAAGTTGTTCCAGCTGCAGGTCAGCCCGCAGCAGTGGGTCGACGCCATGAACGGAGTCATCGGCAAGTGACAACGATCGCTCCGCCCGTCGTACGGACGAAGGAGCCCTCCAGGTCCAGCGGCGGGCGGAGCGGTTCCGTCCTCTGGATGGCCCTGCCGGCGTTCGTCTGGTTCGTGATCTTCGGCATCGTCCCGCTGCTGGGCGTGCTCGCGCTCAGCTTCACCACCTGGAACGGCATCGGCGAGATCCAGCCGTCTGGTCTGGACAGCTGGAAGGCCACCCTGACCGACCCGGGGCTGCCGCACGCGCTCTGGGTCACCTTCCTGATCATGGCGTTGTCGTGGGCCGTGCAGACCCCGATGTCGATCCTGATCGGCGTCTTTCTGGCCACCAGCAAGCGCTACCGCGAATTCCTCGCCGTGCTCTTCTTCATCCCCCTGCTGCTCAGTTCGGCCGCCATCGCCATCACCTACAAGGCGTTGCTCGACCCGAACTTCGGTCTCGGCACCGGCCTCGGGATCGAACTGCTCAACCAGGACTGGCTGGGCAACTCGACGCTCGCCATGGCCACCCTGATCTTCATCGTGTCCTGGCAGTTCATCCCGTTCCACTCGCTGATCTACCAGGGCGCGGTCCGGCAGATCCCGACCAGCATGTACGAGGCCTCGCAGATCGACGGCGCGGGCCGCGTACGGCAGTTCTTCTCGATCACCCTGCCGCAGCTCAAATACACGATCATCACGTCGTCCACGCTGATGGTCGTCGGGTCGCTGACCTTCTTCGACCTGATCTATGTGCTCACCGCCGGCGGTCCCGGCGACGCCACCCGCGCGCTCGCACTGCTCATGTACCAGCAGGGTTTCCAGGCCAACCTCATGGGTCCGGCCAGCGCCATCGCCGTGATCCTGGTCCTGGTCGGCCTCGGGCTGTCCCTGCTGCTGCGGCGGCTCGGCGGCCGGGGCGACGAGAGCCAGCTGGAAGGAGCCTGAGTTGGCGACCGTCACCAGTCACCGCCCGTCGCCGACCGTGTCCGGCACCCCCGGTGGCACCCGCAAGCGCAACAAGGCCATGTCCTACAACTGGCTCGGCGGCGGCCTGAGCTGGGTCTGGCTGTTCGTCGTGATGCTGCCGATCTACTGGATCGTCATCACCAGCTTCAAGACGCAGGCGAACTACTTCATCACCAACCCCCTGGCGCCGCCGAGCGAGCTGACCTTCGAGAACTACAAGACGGTCATCGAGTCCGACATCGTCCGCTACTTCATCAACAGCGTCATCGTCACCGTCGGCGCGGTGATCCCCGCCGTGGCGGTCAGCTTCATGGCGGCGTACGCGATCGTCCGGGGTTCCAACAGCCGCATCCTGCGCGGCATGAACTGGGTGTTCCTGATGGGCCTGGCGATCCCGCTGCAAGCGGTGATCATCCCGGTCTACCTGATCATCATCCGGCTCCAGATGTACGACACCCTGGCCGCGATCATCCTGCCCTCGATCGCGTTCGCCATCCCGCTGAGCGTGCTCGTGCTGTCGAACTTCATCCGTGACGTCCCGAAGGAACTCTTCGAGTCGATGCGCATGGACGGCGCCAGCGAGTGGGGCACGATGTGGCGGCTGGCGTTCCCGCTCACCCGGCCCGCCCTGGTGACCGTGACGATCTACAACGGCCTCGGCATCTGGAACGGCTTCCTGCTGCCCCTGGTGCTCACCCAGAGCCCCGACCAGCGCACGGTCCCGCTCGCCCTGGCCACGTTCTCCGGTCAGTTCGGCGTGAACGTGCCGGCCATCGCCGCGTCGGTCACCCTGACCACGCTGCCGATCGTCCTGCTCTACGCGATCGGGCGTCGCCAGCTACTCAGTGGTCTTACCGCCGGTTTCAGCAAATAGCCGGGTGCTCTCGCGGACGACCAGCTCGGTCGCCAGCTCGACCCGGGGAGTCTCGATGGGCTCGCCGCGTGACAGTCGAAGGACGGTCCGCGCGGCGAGCCCGCCCATGTCGGCCAGCGGCTGCCGCACGGTGGTCAGCGGCGGCGACGACCAGCGGGCCTCGGGCAGGTCGTCGAAGCCGACCACGCTCAGGTCGTCGGGCACCCGGAAGCCGCGCAGCCGGGCCGCCTCGTACACGCCGAGGGCCATCTGGTCGCTCGACGCGAAGATCGCGGTCGGCGGGTCGTCGCGGTCGAGCAGCCGCTGAGCGGCCGCGAAACCGCCCTCGTGCCGGAAGTCGCCGGGCTCGATCAGCTTGCGGTCGACCCGCAGGCCGGCCGACTCGAGCGCCGCGCGGTAGCCGTCGAGGCGGGCCCGGCTGCAGAGCAGGTTGCGTGGACCCTCGATCAACCCGATGCGGGTGTGACCGAGAGAGATCAGGTGTTCGGTGGCGCTGCGGCCGCCCGACCAGTTCGTCGCGCCGATCGTCGGCACGTCGGCCGCGGCACCACCGGCCGGGTCGATGATCACCATCGGGACGTTGAGGCGGTGCAGCTCGGTGTAGACCGGGCCGGCCCCGTCCGAGATCACCAGGACCACGCCGTCGGACTGGCGGGACCGCAGGTTCTGCAGCCACTGCCGGGTCGAGGCGGTGCGCCGGTGCACGGCCGAGATGACGGTGCCGACGCCGGCCGCGTGGGTGACCTCCTCGACGCCGCGGATCAGCTCGACCGCCCACGGGCTGTCGAGGTCGTGGAAAACGAGGTCGATGAGACCGGCGCGCAGCGGCTGGCGAGAGTTACGAGGACGGTAGTCGTGCTCCCGTAAAAGGTGCTCGATGCGGTCGCGCGTTTCCGGTGACACATCCGTACGCCCATTGAGCACTCGCGACACCGTGGGCACGGAAACCCCGGCCGCCTCGGCAATGGTCGCGATCGTGACTCGCCTAGCGCTCGCGGCCATTCGACTCTCCTCGCTCGCCCAACCACATCCCGAAACTTTCGTTCGGGAGTTCCGGAAGTATTGCACATTCCGCGGCGGATAAGGGCACGTGCACACGTCTGATCTCGGCGCGGTCCGGGTAAGGCCCCTCTCATGCCACTCATCGCCGGTCGTTACCGCCTCGGCGAGACCCTCGGCACGGGCGGGATGGGCAAGGTCTGGCTGGCCCGCGACGAGGTGCTCGATCGCGACGTCGCCATCAAAGAGGTGCTGCTGCCGGACGGCGTCGGGCACCCTGAACGCCGTACGCTCCGGGAGGCGCGCGCCGCGGCCCGGCTCGGTCACCCCAACGTCGTGCAGGTCTTCGACGTCTTCGAGGTCGACGGCCGCGCGTGGATCGTCATGGAGTACGTGCCGTCCCGCTCGCTGCAGGACGAGCTGCGCACCGAGGGCCCGATCGACCCGCGCCGCGCCGCCCGCATCGGCCTTGACCTGATCGCCGCGCTGCGCGCCGCCCACGCCGCCGGGGTCGACCACCGCGACGTGAAGCCCGCGAACGTCCTGCTGGCCGACGACGGCCGGGTGCTGCTGACCGATTTCGGCATAGCCACCATCGAGGGCGACGCCCAGATCAGCACGTCCGACATGCTGCTCGGCTCGCCCGAATACATGTCACCCGAACGAGCCAAGTACGGCACCGCAGGCCTGGCCTCCGACCTGTGGTCCCTGGGCGCGACCCTCTACGCGGCGGTCGAGGGGCAGTCGCCGTTCCACCGGGCGAGCGCCCTGGGCACGCTGACCGCCCTGGCCGCCGACGAGCCCGACCCGCCGCGCCAGGCCGGCCCCTTGGAGCCGGTGCTGGCCGGCCTGCTCCGCAAGGATCCGGAGGCCCGCCTGGACGCGGCCGAGACGGAACACCTGCTCCGCACGGCTTCGGCCGGCGCCTACGGCCACGCCCTGGTGCCCGCTCCGGCCGGCGCCACCACGACCGACGACCTCAGCCTGCCTGAGACCACGAGCGAAAAGCCTTCCCCCGTACGGGAACCGGCCGTGATCCCGGCGCAACGCGCCGCGCCCGTGTCGCCGCCCCCGCCGCCGAGCCCCGTGGCGCCCGACTCGCCGGCCCCCGGTGTCGCACCCGCGTCCGCGCACGGTCCGGATCGGCGCTGGATCGTCGCGCTGTCCATCGTCGTGGTCGTCCTGGTGGTGGCGGCCGTCGTCTGGGCCGTGACCCGCCCGGACGGCGAACCCACCAGCTCGAGCGCGCCGCCGGCCACCTCCGCCGTGGTCACACCGTCATCCGCGCCCGCCACCACGGCCTCGTCCCCGTCGTCCCCTTCGGCCTCCCCGTCGTCGCCACCGTCATCGCCGCCGACCTCGGCCGCGACCGGTTCCGATCTCCCGACGCTGCCGGACGGCTGGCGTGACTACCGTGACGCCACCGGTTTCGCCCTCTACGTGCCGGAGGGCTGGACCCGCTCGAAGGAGGGCCGGATGGTCTACTTCCGCAGGGGCTCCCAGGTGCTGGGTATCGACCAGACCAAGAAGCCCGCCCCCGACCCGGTCGCCGACTGGCGGGGCAAGGCCGACTACCGCGTGGACCGCGGCGACTTCCCCTCGTACGACGAGATCCGCATCGACGCCGTCGACTACTTCGAGAAGGCCGCCGACTGGGAGTTCACCTTCACCCGGGGCGGGACCCGCCAGCACGTCAACAACCGCGGCGTGGTCACGTCGGAGAACCAGGCGTACGGCATCTACTGGCAGACCCGCGACGCCGACTGGTCCAGCCACGAGGACGACCTGCAGCTCATCTTCGACAGCTTCCGCCCCGCCGATTGACGTTTCCGCTGGAACGTGGACGACGGGTCCTGGCTGGCCGACGCCATGACCGCCGCCCTGACCTCCCCGCTGACGATCCCAGCCACGAGCCGCGGCATCAGGACGGTGGCCAGAAACCGGTGCGGGACGGTCAGAACTCGACTAGTTCGGTGGTGCGGATGGTGATGGGGAAGGGCTCATGGGCGAGCAGTTCCTCGCCGGGCTTCGCGACGGCCTCCTCCACGTATCTGCTGTTCCGGCGGCGAAGGAGACGCAGGGTCACGCCCTGGTAGTCCGGCATCTCAGGTTCGACCAGCAGATACCAATCGATCTTCGCGGCGGCGTAGAGGTCGCTCTTGGCGAAGCGGTCCATCCGTCCCGTGCTCGGCGAGACGATCTCAGCGACGAGGGTGACATCCGCCGGCTCGACGACCGTGCCGAGCCGGACGCTCCAGTCGACCACGACGAGGTCGGGAACGAGGATGCGATTGGTCTGCAGGCGGAGGTTGACGGCCTCGAAGGTCTTCAGGTTGGCGGATCGCGCCGCGGGACGTAGCGCTGTGTGCAAGAGGTAAGAGATGCCCTGATGAGGCACGTTCGGTCCCGGGCTCACCCAGAGTCCCCCGTCGATCAGCTCGATGCGGTTCGCATGCCGGTCGAGCGCGAGGAACTCCGCTTCGGTCCACGGTTCCGGGCGGTCCAGGTTCACCTCGGTCATGGGCAGAGTGTCGCATGCGCTCATGCCGCGAATCGTCGCATGCCTAGTTGTCACACGTCAATGTTCATCCGACAAGACGAGGGGCGCGGGCGGCGTCGGGCAGGTGGGAGCGCGTCAACGGGGGATGGAGAGGGCGGGCGCGCGGGCGGCGTCGGCCAGGTGGGCCGCCACCGCCTCGTGGTCGGCGGTGATCAGGCCGGCCGTGACGCGCAGGTGGGGTGGGCCGGGAGTGACCTGGAACGACGTGCCGGCGGCGGCCGCGATGCCGTGGCTGGCCAGGGAGATCAGCGCCGCCTGCTCGTCCGCGACCGGGAGCCACAGGTTGATGCCGTCGCCGGGTGGCAGGGCCACGCCGTGGGTGGCCAGGGCGGCGACGGTCAGGTGGCGGCGCCGGGCGTACTCCTCCCGGGCCGTGGCCACCGCCGCCTTCGAGGTGGGGTCGGTCAACAGGGTCAGGAGCAGGTGCTGCAGCAGGCGGCTGGTCCAGCCCTGGCCCAGCAACCGCCGTTCGAGCACCGGGTCGAGCACCGCGGCCGGGGCCGACACCGCGGCCAGGCGCAGGTCGGGACCGTGCGACTTGGAGAAGCTGCGGACGTGGACGGTCTGGCTCGGCAGGTGCCGGCCCAGCGACAACGGCGTCACCGAGGACACGTCTCCGGCCGAGTCGTCCTCCACGGCGTACAGGGAAGGGGTCTGGGAGATCACCTCGGCGAGCTCGGCCGCCCGCGTCGACGACCACGAAGCGCCGGTGGGGTTGAGGGCCCGGGGCTGGAGGAAGACCACGGCGGGGCGCTGGGTGAGGGCGGCGGCGAGGGCGGACGGCAGCATGCCGCGGGCGTCGGTGCCGGCGCCGATCACCTGGACGCCCAGGGATTCGAGGAGGTCGAGCAACGGCGGGAAGCACGGGTTCTCGACCACGGCCCGGTCGCCGAGGCGCAGCAGGGACGAGGCCACGTGGTCGATCGCGTCCATGGCGCCGTCGAAGATCGCCAGGCGTTCGGGGGAGTACGGCCACCGGCCGCGCAGCAGGGAACCCAGCGCGGGCAGCACGGGCTCGTCGAGATAGCTGGTCGGCGCGGGGGAGAGGCCGGCCAGGGCGGGCAGAGAAGGCAGAAGACGCGGGTCCGGTACGCCGGTGGACAGATCGAGCGCGAAGCCGGTGCGCCCGCGCAGGGCCGCCCGGTAGCGGCCCGGACCGTCGGCCCGCGAGGTGGCGACGACCGTGCCGCGACGGCCGTCGGTCTGGATGGTGCCCGCGCGGCGCAGCAGCTGCCAGGCGGCGTTGACCGTGGTCGGCGACATCCGCAGTTCGGCGGCGACGACGCGTACGGGAGGAAGCTTGCGGCCCGGAAGCAGGACGCCGTCGCCCACCGCGCGCCCGACGGCCTCGGCCAGCCCGCGCGCCGAGGGCTCACGCAGTCGATCACGCACCTCGGAGAACAAGTATCTATTCCGATCTATGGCGGCGGACGGGGCGGCGGGCGAGGTGGCGGGCGGGGCGGCAGGACGGATTTTGTGACAGTACGTTTCATGCATTGTTCGGTCCAGAGGTGTTACGTAATCTCCGAGCATGAATCGCATTGCGCACTGGATCGGAGGCGCCGAGCGCCCCGGCACGTCGGGCCGGGTCGGCCCCGTCTTCAACCCCGCCACCGGCGAGCAGACCGCCGAGGTCGATCTCGCCTCCGTCGCCGAGGTCGCCGAGGCCGTCGCCGTCGCCAAGCAGGCCGCGCAGGAGTGGCGTTCGGCCTCGCTGGCGAAGCGTTCCGCGGTGCTGTTCAAGTTCCGCGAGCTGCTCGCCGCGAGCACCCAGGAACTGGCCGCGATCATCACCAGCGAG
This sequence comes from Paractinoplanes ovalisporus, assembly GCF_016834655.1. Lineage (GTDB taxonomy): Bacteria > Actinomycetota > Actinomycetes > Mycobacteriales > Micromonosporaceae > Actinoplanes > Actinoplanes ovalisporus. The sequence continues at coordinate 49,360 of NZ_JAENHP010000012.1, read as the reverse complement.
CACGGCAAGGTGCTCTCCGACGCGGCCGGCGAGGTCGCCCGCGGCCTGGAGAACGCCGAGTTCGCGACCGGCATCCCGCACCTGATGAAGGGCTCGTTCTCGGAGCAGGCGGCGACCGGTGTCGACGTCTATTCGATCAAGCAGCCGCTCGGTGTGGTCGCCGGCATCACCCCGTTCAACTTCCCGGCCATGGTGCCGCTGTGGATGTGCACCACGGCGATCGCGGCCGGCAACGCGTTCGTGCTCAAGCCCAGCGAGAAGGACCCCTCCTCGGCGCTGTTCCTGGCCCGGCTGTGGAAGCAGGCCGGGCTGCCCGAGGGCGTCTTCACCGTGGTCAACGGGGACGTCGAGGCGGTCAACGCGATCCTCACCCACCCGGACATCGCCGCGGTCAGCTTCGTCGGCTCGACCCCGGTGGCCAAGCACATCTATGAGACCGGCACCGCGCACGGCAAGCGGGTTCAGGCCCTCGGTGGCGCCAAGAACCACATGGTGGTGCTGCCCGACGCCGAGCTCGACGCCGCCGCCGACGCCGCGGTCAACGCCGCGTACGGATCGGCCGGCGAGCGCTGCATGGCCGTCTCGGTCGTGGTGGCCGTCGGTGACATCGCCGACCCACTGGTCGACGCGATCGCGGCCCGCCTGCCCAAGCTGAAGGTCGGCGACGGCACCGACCCCGAGTCGCAGATGGGCCCGCTGATCACCGCCCAGCACCGCGAGAAGGTGGCCGGCTACATCGCGAAGGGCGCCGAGGCGGGCGCGACCGTGGTGGCCGACGGCCGCGAGGCGGAGGTTCCGGGCAACGGCTACTTCCTCGGTGTCACGCTGCTCGACAACGTCAAGCCGGAGATGGACGTCTACACCGACGAGATCTTCGGGCCGGTGCTGGCCGTGGTGCGCGCCGAGACGTACGCGGAAGCCGTTGCTCTGATCAATGACAACGAGTACGGCAACGGGACCGCCATCTTCACCCGGGACGGCGGCGCCGCCCGGCAGTTCCAGTTCGACGTGAACGCGGGCATGGTCGGCGTCAACGTGCCGATCCCGGTGCCGGTCGCCTACTACTCGTTCGGCGGCTGGAAGGCCTCGCTGTTCGGCGACACCCACATGTACGGGCCGGACGGCATCCACTTCTTCACCCGCTCGAAGGTCGTCACGTCGCGCTGGCCGGATCCCGGCACCTCCGCGATCGACCTCGGCTTCCCCACGAACCGATAGGGCCTTCCATGACTGACGAAATGGTGCGGGCGGACGACCGCGCCCACGTCTTCCACTCCTGGTCGGCCCAGGGCCTGATCAACCCGATGCCGGTCAAAGGCGCACTGGGTTCCTACTTCTGGGACTACGACGACAAGCGGTATCTGGACTTCTCGTCGCAGCTGGTCAACGTCAACATCGGCCACCAGCACCCTCGGCTCGTCCAAGCGATCCAGGAGCAGGCAGCCAAGCTGTGCACGATCCAGCCCGCGTTCGCCAACGACAAGCGCGGCGAGGCGGCCCGCCTGATCAGCGAGCTCGCCCCCGGGCCGCTCAACAAGGTGTTCTTCACCAACGGCGGCGCCGAGGCCAACGAGAACGCGATCCGGCTCGCCCGCGGCCACACCGGCCGGCAGAAGATCCTGTCGACCTACCGCAGCTACCACGGCGGCACGACCACCGCGATCGCCGCGACCGGTGACCCGCGACGGTGGGCCAACGAGAACACCGCCGTCGGCCTGGTGCATTTCTGGGGCCCGTACGCGTACCGCTCGCCCTTCTATTCCGAGACGCCCGAGCAGGAGACCGAGCGGGCCCTGAAGCATCTGCGCGACACGGTCGTCTTCGAGGGCGCCGGCACGATCGCGGCCGTTCTGCTGGAGACGGTCGTCGGCACCAACGGCATCCTCGTGCCTCCGCCCGGCTATCTGCAGGGCGTCCGCCAGATCTGCGACGAGTTCGGGATCGTGTTCATCGCCGACGAGGTGATGGCCGGATTCGGGCGCTGCGGTGAATGGTTCGCCGTCGACCGCTGGGGCGTCACTCCGGATCTGATCACCTTCGCCAAGGGGGTCAACTCCGGTTATCTGCCGCTCGGCGGCGTCATCATCTCGGACGAGATCGCCGCGACGTTCCGGGAGCGCCCGTTCCCCGGTGGTCTGACGTATTCCGGCCATCCGCTGGCTTGCGCGTCGGCCGTCGCCTCCATTGAGATCTTCAAGGAGGAGGGAATCGTGGAGCACGCCCGGGCGATCGGGGATGACGTGATCGCGCCGGGGCTGGCCGAGCTGGCCGAGAAGCACCCGAGCGTGGGCGAGGTCCGTGGCCTGGGCGTCTTCTGGGCGATCGAACTCGTGCGGGACCGCGCCACCCGCGAGCCGCTCGTGCCGTTCAACGCCTCCGGCAGCGCCGCCGGGCCGATGAACGAACTGGCCGCGGCCTGCAAGGAGCGGGGGCTGTGGCCGTTCACCCACTTCAACCGGGTGCACGTCGCGCCGCCCTGCACGGTCACCGAGGACGAGGTTCGGGAGGGTCTGTCGATCCTCGACGATGCCCTGGCGGTGGCTGACAGGTATTACGCGGGATAACACAGGATTGCGTGGCGTCGGCGGTCGATGAGCGCCGATTCCGTTTCAGGTTTGGAAAATAGTTTCGGATTCCCTTGTCTTCAGTCCTTCGCGTGTGTCAGTGTCTCGCAGTCGTTTGTGTGGGAGCTGTCACAAGCCCTCTCCTGGAGGTCCTATTCCGTGAGCGCCGCGCTGCCCGTTCTGCGTAACTTTGTCGGTGGCGAATACACCCAAACCGCAGATGGCGTCACCTCCGAGGTGATCGATCCGAGCACCGGGGAGGCGTACGCGCTCGCGCCGGTCTCCTCCGAGGCGGACGTGGAGGCGGCGATGGCCGCGGCGGGGGCCGGCTTCGAGGCGTGGCGCGACGCCACCCCGTCGGAGCGGCAGCGCGCGATGTTGCGGATCGCCGACGCGGTCGAGGCCCGGGCCGACGAGATCATCGCGGCCGAGTGCCGGAACACCGGCAAGCCGGTCGAGGCGACCCGGGCCGAGGAGATGGGACCGCTGCTGGACGAGCTCCGCTTCTTCGCGGGCGCGGCGCGGATCCTGGAAGGCAAGTCGGCGGGGGAGTATCTGCGCGACCACACGTCGTACGTCCGGCGTGAGCCGATCGGCGTGTGCGCGCAGATCACCCCGTGGAACTATCCGATGGTCATGGCGGTGTGGAAGTTCGCCCCGGCCATCGCGGCCGGCAACTCGGTGGTGCTCAAGCCCTCGGACACCACCCCGGTCACCACCCTGCTGCTGGCCGAGATCGCCGCCGAGTTCCTGCCGCCGGGCGTGCTCAACGTGGTCTGCGGCGACCGCGACACCGGCCGGGCCGTGGTCGCGCACCCGGCGCCGCAGCTGGTCTCGATCACCGGCTCGACCCGGGCCGGGATGGAGGTCGCGGTCTCGGCCGCCGCCGACCTCAAGCGGGCCCACCTCGAACTGGGCGGCAAGGCGCCGGTCATCGTGTTCGACGACGCCGACATCGCCGCCACCGCTTCTTCCATTGCCCAGGCGGGTTACTTCAACGCCGGTCAGGACTGCACCGCCGCGACCCGGGTGCTCGTGCACGGCCGCGTCGCCGCCGACTTCACCGACGCCTTGGCCGAGGCCGCGCGCAGCACCAAGGTCGGGGCGCCCAGCGACACCGACGCGTTCTTCGGCCCGGTCAACAACGCCGGCCAGCTCGCCCGGGTGCAGGGCTTCCTCGACCGCGCACCCGACCACGCGAGCATCGTGGCCGGCGGCAAGCGGATCGGCGAGCGTGGCTACTTCCTCGAGCCGACCGTCGTGGCCGGCCTGCGGCAGCGCGACGAGATGGTCCAGGACGAGGTCTTCGGCCCGGTCATCACGGTGCAGGAGTTCGACGACGAGGACGCCGCGGTCCGCTGGGCCAACGACGTCCGGTTCGGGCTCAGCGCGAGCGTCTGGACCCAGAACCACGGGCGCGCGATGCGGGTGTCGCGCCGGCTGGACTTCGGCGCCGTCTGGATCAACACGCACCTCCCGTTCGTCTCGGAGATGCCGCACGGGGGCTTCGGCCACTCCGGCTACGGCAAAGACCTTTCGATGTACGGGTTCGAGGAGTACACCCGGATCAAGCACGTGATGAGCTACCTCGGCTGACCCCGTCCCCTGACAGAGCCCACCGCGAAGAGGAACGCCATGAGCACCCCCCAGCACAGCGCCGTACGCTCCCGGTCGGCGTCCGGTGACACCCCGGCCATCGAGTTCGTCGGCGTGAACAAGAACTACCTGTCGCACGGCGAGACGGTGCCCGCCGTCAAGCGCACCGACCTGGCGATCGGCCAGGGTGAGTTCTTCTCGCTGCTGGGCCCGTCGGGGTGCGGCAAGACCACCACGATGCGCATGATCGCGGGCTTCGAGGAGCCCACCGCCGGTCAGGTGCTGCTCGACGGCAAGGACGTCACCGGCGTGGCCGCGAACAAGCGCGACGTCAACATGGTGTTCCAGTCGTACGCACTCTTCCCGCACCTCAACACGTACCAGAACGTCGCCTTCGGCCTGGAGCGCAAGAAGGTCGCCAAGAACGAGATCGGCCGCCGGGTCGGCGAGATCCTCGAGATCGTGTCGCTGACCGGCATGGAGAAGCGCGCGCCGCGCGAGATGTCGGGTGGCCAGCAGCAGCGGGTCGCGCTGGCCCGGGCCCTGGTCAACCGGCCGCGGGCGCTGCTGCTGGACGAGCCGCTGGGCGCCCTCGACCTCAAGCTGCGCCAGCAGATGCAGATCGAGCTCAAGCGCATCCAGCGCGAGGTCGGCATCACCTTCGTCTACGTCACCCACGACCAGGGTGAGGCGCTGACCATGTCGGACCGGATCGCGGTCATGAACGCCGGCGTGATCGAGCAGCTGGGCTCGCCCCGCGAGATCTACGAGCGGCCCGCGACCCGCTTCGTGGCCGGCTTCATCGGCACGTCGAACCTGGTCGACGGTCACGTCGAGCGGGTCGAGGGCGGGCTGGCCCTGATCAGCTACACCACACAGGACCGGGTCGTCGTCCCGGTCGGGCCGTCGGTGCGTACGGGCGACAAGCTCGAGGTGTCGATCCGCCCGGAGAAGATCGACCTCCACCGGGGGGTGCCGCCGGTCACGGCCACCGGAGGCAGCGTGCTGTCCGGGACAGTGACGGAGGTCGTTTATCACGGAACCTCAACGAATTACACCGTTTCCACCGCGGCCGGCGCGGATTTCACAGTCTTCGATCAAAATGCTTCGAACGCCGACGATCTTGCGGATCGCGGCGATCGTGTCTACCTCACCTGGGCCCCCCAGCACTCATACATGATCGGAGTCTGAATGTCCGCGTCGAACTTCTCCGACCCCTCCCTCCTCCGTGGTCTGACCCAGCGTCGCTTCGGTCGTCGGGACGCGCTTCGGCTCTCCGGACTCGCCGCCCTGGGCGGCGCCCTCGCCGCCTGCGGCGTGCAGGGACAGGGCACGCAGGCGCCCGCCAGCGCCGAGCCCGACGCCGTGGCCAAGTTCTGGAACGGCAAGACCAAGAACAACACGTTGCGGTTCGCCAACTGGCCGCTCTACATGGACCCCAAGCAGCCCGAGCTCAAGGCGTTCACCACCAAGACCGGCATCAAGGTCAAGTACGACGAGGTCATCCAGGAGATGGGCCCCTGGTTCGCCAAGGTGCAGCCGCAGCTCTCGGCGGGCCAGGACATCGGCTACGACCTGATGGTCATCACCAACAGCTTCCAGTTCACGCAGTTCCGCGACTCGGGCTTCCTGGCGCCGCTCGACCACTCGAAGCTGCCGAACTACGCCAAGAACGCCGGGGCCGCGTACAAGAAGGAAGCCTTCGACCCGGGCAACGCCTACTCGATCCCGTGGGCCTCGGGCATGACCGGCATCGCGTACGACGAAAGCCGGACCGGCCCGATCAAGGGCCTGGCCGACCTGTGGGACCCGAAGTTCAAGGGCAAGGTCGGCATGTTCTCCGACGTCCAGGAACTCGGCAACTTCGGTCTGCTCGCGGTGGGGGCCGACCCGGCCAAGTCCACCGAGGAGGACTGGGAGAAGGCGGCCGACCACCTCAAGAAGCAGAAGTCCGACGGCATCGTCCGCAACTACTACGACCAGAGCTACATCGAGGCTCTGGGCAGCGGCGAGGTCTGGCTCACCCAGGCGTGGTCGGGCGACATCTTCCAGAAGAACATCTCCGACGGGACGAACTTCAAGTTCATCATCCCCGAGGAGGGCGGCACGATCTGGACCGACAACATGACGATCCCGGTCACCGCCACCAACCCGGTCGACGCGATCACGCTGATGGACTACTTCTACGAGGTCGAGAACGCCGCGACCATCGCCGAGTACATCAACTACGTCTGCCCGGTCCCGGCCGCGCAGCCGGTCATCCGCCAGCACGCGGGCAAGCTGACCGGTGAGGACAAGGACGCCCTGCTCGACGTCGCGGACTCCAAGCTGGTGTTCCCGACCGCCGCGGAGTACGCGAAGCTGCACTACTACGTCGCGTTCGAGGCCACGTCCGAGCAGCAGAAGTTCCAGAAGACCTTCGAACCTATCGTGCTGGGATGACATGAACCGCGTAAAGAACAAGATCGCGCCCTACCTGCTGGTTCTGCCCGGCGCGGTCTGGCTGCTGATCTTCTTCGCGGTGCCGATGGTCGCGATGTTGTCGCTCTCCCTCCAGGAGGGCGACATCGTCCACGGCTACCGCTTCACCGGCCACTGGCAGACGTACACGGAGGCCATCTCCAACTACGACACCCAGATCATCCGGTCGCTCATCTACGGCGCCATCGCGACGCTCGTACTGATCGTGCTGGCGTTCCCGGTGGCATACTGGATCGCCTTCTACGGCGGCCGGCGCAAGCCGACCTACCTCTTCCTGGTCCTGCTGCCGTTCTTCGTCTCGTTCGTGCTCCGGACGATCTCGTGGCGGCAGATCCTGACCGACGAGGGGCCGTTGCTGAGCCCGCTGCGCGACATGGGCCTGATCGGGCAGTCGTTCCACATCCTCGGCACACCGACCGCGGTGATCCTCGGGCTGGTCTACAACTTCCTGCCGTTCATGGTGCTGCCGATCTACGTGGCACTGGAGCGCATCGACCCGCGCGTGGTCGAGGCGGCGCGGGACCTGTACGCCAACCCGGCCACCACGTTCCGCAAAGTGATCTTCCCGCTGGCCCTGCCCGGTGTCTTCGCCGGCGTGCTGATGACGTTCGTGCCGGCCAGCTCCGACTACGTCAACTCCGAGGTGCTGGGCAGCTCGGACACCACCATGATCGGTCAGGTCATCCAGGCCCAGTTCCTGGAGAACTCCGACTACCCGACGGCGTCGGCGCTCTCCTTCGTGCTGATGCTCGTGCTGCTGATCGGCGTGTTCACGTACGCCCGCATCCTCGGCACCGAGGACGTCATGAAGGTGGCCGCGCGATGACGACAACCATGCAACGGCCCTCGCCGGAGACGGTCGAGCAGGCCGCGAAGATCAAGCCCAGGCGGCGCATCACCGGGCCCGGCCTGCTCCACACGTGGACCTGGCTGATCATCGCCTGGCTCGTCCTGCCGATCGTCGTGATGATCGCGTTCGGGTTCAACGACACCCCGGGCCGCTACAACCAGACCTGGGTCGGGTTCACGTTCAAGTGGTACGGCCGCCTGTTCGAATACCCCGACCTGACCAACGCCCTGATCACGTCGATCGTCATCGCGATCGTGGCCAGCCTGCTCTCGGGCGCGCTGGGCACGGGCATCGGCTACGCCCTGGGCCGCTACCGTTTCCGCGGTTCCGGCTCGCTCAACCTGATCATGTTCGCGACGATGTCCTCGCCCGAACTGATCATGGGGGCGTCGCTGCTCAGCCTGTTCGTGTCGGCCGGCGCCGGCCTGGGCCCGGTGACGATCACGATCGCGCACGTGATGTTCTCGATCTCGTTCGTGGCCGTCGTCGTGCGGGCCCGGGTGATGACCCTGGACCGCTCGATCGAGGAGGCCGCGGCCGACCTGGGCGCCGGCCCGTGGACCACGTTCTGGAAGGTCACCTTCCCGATCATCCTGCCCGCGATCTTCAGCGGCGTGCTGCTGGCGTTCGCGCTGTCCATCGACGACTTCATCGTCACCGCCTTCACGGCGGGCACCACCAAGACGTTCCCGCTGTGGATCTGGGGCGCCACCCGCGTCGGCATCCCGCCGCAGGTCAACGTCATGGGCACGCTCATCTTCGCGGTCGGCGTGTTCTTCGCGCTGGTCGCCAACATCCGGTCGTCGAGCAAGAGTAAGCGGGACTGATAACTCGTGCCTTCTTCGTTGAAGGACGCGCTCACCGAGCCGTACTGGCTCGCCCAGGCGGGGGCTCCGGCCCCCGCCGCCCCGCTCGACGGGCTCGACACCACCGATCTGGCGGTGGTCGGGGCCGGATACAGCGGTCTGTGGACGGCCCTGATGGCCAAGGAACGCGACCCCGGCCGCGACGTGGTGGTGATCGAGGCCGGGACCGCGGGCTGGGCGGCATCGGGTCGCAACGGCGGGTTCTGCGCCGCGTCGCTGACCCACGGCTACGCCAACGGCGCCGGCCGCTTCCCGGGCGAGATCGACCGGCTCGAGGCGATGGGCCGGGCGAACCTCGACGAGATCGCGGCCACCGTCGCGCGCTACGGCATCGACTGCGATTTTTCCCGTACGGGGGAACTGAGCGTTGCCACCTCGCCCTGGCAACTGGCCGCGATGCGCGCGGAACTGCGCCCCGGTGAGGAACTGCTGGATCGCGAGCAGGTGCGGGCCGAGGTCGACTCACCCACGTACGTCGGTGGGGTCTGGGACCGTGACGGCTGCGCCATGATCGACCCGGCGCGTCTGGTCTGGGGTCTGCGTTCGGCGTGCCTGTCGCTGGGCGTGCGCTTCTACGAGCAGTCCCCGGTGGAACGTCTCGAACCGCACGGCGCCGGCATGCGCCTGCACACCTGGCGGGGACGCCTCGACGCGGCTCAGGTGGCGCTGGCCACCGGCGCCCACGGCCGGTTGCTGCGCCGGTTGAGCCACTTCGTGGTGCCGGTCTACGACTACGTGCTGATGACCGAGCCGCTGTCGGACGCCCAGCTGGCGTCGCTCGGCTGGCGTAACCGGCAGGGCATCGGCGACTCGGCCAACCAGTTCCACTACTACCGCTTGACCGCCGACAACCGCATCCTGTGGGGCGGCTATGACGCGGTCTACTACAACGGCGGCCGCATCGACCCCGCCCAGGACCAGCGCGAGGCCACGTTCGAGCTGCTGGCGGACCACTTCTTCCAGACCTTCCCGCAGCTGGAGGGCCTGCGCTTCACCCACAAGTGGGGCGGCGTGATCGACACCTGCAGCCGTTTCAGCAGCTTCTTCGGCACCGCGCACGGAGGCCGGGTGGCGTACGCGGTCGGCTACACCGGCCTGGGCGTGGGCGCGACCCGTTTCGGCGCCAACGTGATGCTCGACCTGCTCGGCGGCGTCCCGACCGAACGCACGTCGCTGAAGATGGTGCGCAGCAAGCCGGTGCCGTTCCCGCCGGAGCCGGTGCGCTCGGGCGTGATCCAGTTGACGCGCTGGTCGATTGCCCAGGCCGACCGCAACGCGGGGCGCCGCAACCTGTGGCTGCGCACGCTCGACAAGGTGGGCCTGGGCTTCGACTCCTGACAGACTCGGGCGTTATCCACACTCCCGCGTTGTCCACAGGGGTGCCCGCGAAGATCGGCCCTTTCTGCCAGGCTGGGACTTAGGGTGGGGGTCCCCCTGGCAGGGCGGGCAATGCGGTAGGTCAGCTCTACATGCGTTATCCACAACTCCGTGAGCCAGCATCCCCAAGATCCGAACTTTCCGGCACACTTCGGCGGTCGTGAGGTCCAGGGAAGGGGTGGGTCGTGAGAGCCGGCGAAGTAGTTGGCGACGGCGTCCGAGGTCGGACTAAGCTGTTAGCTAACCGCGGAGGTGATGTCATGTCGAGCGAGCCGCAGCATTTCAACATGCATGAGGCAAAGACCCACCTCTCACGCATCATCGAGCGCGTAGAGAGCGGTGAAGAGATCATCATCGACCGCGCCGGCGTGCCGGTGGCCAAGGTGGTGCCGCTGGTACGGCGAGTCAACCGAACCGGAATCGGGTCGCTGGCCGGTCAGGTCGATCTCTCGGGCGACTGGGACTCCCCTCAGACCAATGCTCAGATCGCCGCCGACTTCGAGCCCGAGTGATGATGGGCATTCTGCTGGATACTCACATCGCACTGTGGGCCGCTACCGGTAACGCGACGCTGGACAGCGCCTTTCTCGACCGACTGCGCCATGATCCAGACGTGTTTCTTTCTCCGATCAGCCTGTGGGAGATCACCATCAAGCAGTCGACCGGCAAACTGAGCGGACCGGTTGATCTCGCCGAGCGTATCCGCGACATCGGTTTCCAGCCGTTGCCGGTTACTCACGGACATGCGATCGCGGCGGGACGGCTTCCGCCGCACCATCGCGATCCGTTCGACCGGATGCTCATCGCTCAGGCTTCGACCGAGAGGCTGACCCTGGTCTCCCGCGACGCAGCGATGCGTCTCTACGACGTCGACCTGCTGGCGATGTGATCAGAGGGGGACGCCAGTGAGGACCATGACGCGGGGCTCGGTGTAGTCGTCCATAGCGCTGGCCACGCCCTCGCGGCCGGAACCACTGGCCTTCACGCCGCCGTAAGGCATCTGGTCGGCCCGGAAACTGGGGACGTCGCCGATGATCACGCCGCCCACCCGCAACCGGCGGGACGCCTCGAAGGCCAGGTCGAGCCGCCGGGTGAAGATGCCCGCCTGCAAGCCGAAGGCTGAGTCGTTGATGGCGGCCAGCCCGGCCTCGTCCGAGTCGACCGGGGTCAGCACCAGCACCGGGCCGAAGACCTCGTCGGCGTTCACGCGGGCCGATGACGGCACGTCGGTGAGCACCGTGGGGGCGACCGTCGTGCCTTCGCGGGTGCCGCCGGTCAAGACGCGGGCGCCGGCCGCCACGGCCTCGTCGATCCACTGCACGATGCGCTCGGCGGCGCGGGTGTCGATCACCGGGCCGACGTCGGTCGCCTCGTCGCGGGGGTCGCCGGTGCGAAGGGCGGCCACCGCTTCGAGCAGCAGGGGAGTGAACTCGTCGAGGCGGGAACGGTGCACCAGCACGCGCTGGACCGCGATGCAGCTCTGCCCGGCCTGGTAGTTGCCGAACGTGGCGACGCGCTGGGCGGCGGTGGCCAGGTCGGGCCAGTCCTCGCAGACCAGGGCAGCCGCGTTGCCGCCGAGCTCCAGCGTGACGTGCTTGCGGGGCACCGCGTCCTGGATCAGCGCGCCGACCGGGCCGCTGCCGGTGAACGACACCACCGGCAGGCGCGGGTCGGCGACCAGGGTGGCCATGCGCTCGTTGGGGACGGGCAGGACCGAGAACATCCCGTACGGGAGGTCGAGGTCCGCCATGATCTCGCCCAGCAGCAGCGCCGTCAGGGGAGTGGCGGGCGCCGGCTTGACGATGATCGGGGCACCGACGGCGAGCGCGGGCGCGACCTTGTGGGCGACCAGGTTGAGCGGGAAGTTGAAAGGCGCGATTCCCAGTACGGGCCCCCGCGGCACCCGCCGTACGAGGGCGATCCGACCGGCCGCGGCGGGGTCGGTGTCCAGCCGCTGCAACTCGCCGGATAAACGGCGGGCCTCCTCGGCCGCCCAGCGGAACGTCGACACGGCCCGCGCGACCTCGGCCCGGGCCCACTTGACCGGTTTGCCGTTCTCGGCGGTGATCAGGGCGGCGAACTCGCCGGCGCGACGGCCGATCTGGCGGCTGATCTCGTCGAGGGCGCCGGCCCGCTCGGCGGCGGTCAGGGCCGCGGCGGCGCCGGTGGCCGAGACCGCGGCGGCGACCGCCTCCTCGACCTGCTCCTCGGTGGCGTGGGAGGTCTCTCCGACCACCTGCGTGTCGTACGGGTGACGGACGGTGAGCAGGTCGGCGCTGGTGGCCGGCTTCCCGGCGACGAAGAAGGGGATCACGGCCCGGAGCGTACCCGCAGATGTAACGCGGAAATAGTTGTCGGGCCTCTTGCATGCGACGGAATCAGTGAAATGATCGGGGCCTGAAGCCTGAAGGAGTTGAGTCATGCCCACGTCGGCCGAGTTGCACAAGCGCCGGGCCGCGGTCGTCGCCCGCGGGGTCAGCAGCATGATCCCGTCCTACGTGAGCAGCGCCGCGGGCGGCACGATGACCGATGTGGACGGGCGCGAGTGGATCGACTTCGCCGCCGGCATCGCCGTCACGAACGTCGGCAACGCCGCCCCCAGGGTCGTCGAGGCGGTCCGGGCTCAGGTCGAGCGCTTCACCCACACCTGCTTCATGATCGCCCCGTACGAGCAGTACGTGGCGGTCTGTGAGGAGCTGGCCGCGCTCACTCCGGGTGACTTCGAGAAGCGCTCGGCGCTGTTCAACTCGGGCGCCGAGGCCGTCGAGAACGCGGTCAAGATCGCGCGGCACGCCACCGGGCGGCAGGCGGTCGTCGTGTTCGACCACGCCTACCACGGCCGCACCAACCTGACGATGGCCCTGACCGCCAAGGTGATGCCCTACAAGCAGGGCTTCGGCCCGTTCGCGGGCGAGATCTACCGGGTCCCGATGTCCTATCCGCTGCGCGACGGCCGCGGCGGGGCGGAGGCGGCGGCGTACGCCATCGGGCAGATCGAGAAGACGGTGGGCGCGAGCAACGTGGCCGCCGTGCTGATCGAACCCATCCAGGGCGAGGGCGGTTTCGTCGTTCCCGCCGAGGGGTTCCTGCCGGCCATCGCGGCCTGGAGCAAGGCGGCCGGAGCGGTCTACATCGCGGACGAGATCCAGACGGGCTTCTGCCGTACGGGGGAATGGTTCGCGTCGTCGCACGAAGGTGTCGAACCCGACCTGATCACGACGGCCAAGGGCATCGCCGGTGGGCTGCCGCTGGCCGCGGTGACCGGCCGCGCCGAGATCATGGACGCCGTGCACCCGGGTGGGCTCGGGGGCACGTACGGGGGAAATCCGATCGCCTGCGCCGCCGCGCTCGCCTCGATCGAGACGATGCGGGAGCTCGACCTGGCCGCGGCCGCCCGCCGCATCGAGTCGATCGCCCGGCCCCGGCTGGAGGCCCTGGCCGCCAAGCACCCCTCGATCGCCGAGGTGCGCGGCCGCGGCGCGATGCTGGCCCTCGAGGTCGTGATACCCGGCGAGGACGGCCCGGCCGGCCCGGCGCCGGATGCCGCAACCACCGCCGCGGTCGCGAAGGCCGCGCACGAGCTGGGTCTGCTCCTGCTCACCTGCGGCACCTACGGCAACGTGATCCGGCTGCTGCCGCCGCTGATCATCTCCGACGAGGAGCTCGATCGCGGACTCACCTTGCTCGAACAAGCCTTCTCCGCCGTTTAAGAAATCAGGAGCCCCCCGTTGAGCGACCTTCAGTCACCCGACTACGAAAAGCTGTCCGGCGCCGCCCGCGACCACCTGTGGATGCACTTCACCCGGCTGTCGTCCTACCAGAAGGCCGAAGTCCCGATGATCGTGCGCGGCGACGGCTGCTACGTCTGGGACTCCAAGGGCCGGCGCTACCTCGACGGCCTGTCCGCGCTGTTCGTCGTGCAGACCGGCCACGGCCGCCAGGAGCTGGCCGAGGCCGCCGCCAAGCAGGCCGGTGAGCTCGCGTACTTCCCGATCTGGTCGTACGCCCACCCCAAGGCCGTCGAGCTGGCGGCCCGCCTGGCCGACCTCACCCCGGGCGACCTGAACCGGGTCTTCTTCACCACCGGCGGCTCCGAGGCCGTCGAGTCGGCCTGGAAACTGGCCCGCTCCTACTTCAAGCGCACCGGCAAACCGACCAAGACCAAGGTGCTGTCGCGCAACATCGCCTACCACGGCACCTCGATGGGCGCACTGTCGATCACCGGTATCCCGGCCCTGAAGCAGGACTTCGAACCGCTGGTGCCGTCGACGTTCCGGGTGCCCAACACCAACTACTACCGCCGCCCCGACGAGAACATGTCGCTCGAGGAGTTCGGCGTGTGGGCGGCCGACCGCATCGCCGAGGCCATCGAGTTCGAGGGCCCCGACACGGTTGCCGCGGTCTTCCTCGAGCCGGTGCAGAACGCGGGCGGCTGCTTCCCGCCCCCGCCCGGATACTTCCAGCGGGTCCGCGAGATCTGCGACCGGTACGACGTCCTCATGGTCTCGGACGACGTGATCAGCGGCTTCGGCCGGCTGGGCGAATACTTCGGTGGTCAGCGGTACGGCTACACGCCCGACATCATCACCGTCGCCAAGGGCCTGACCAGCGGTTACGTTCCGCTCGGGGCGATGATCGCGTCGGAGCGGCTGGCCGAGCCGTTCCTCGAGGGCACCAACTGGTTCGCCCACGGCATCACGTACGGCGGTCACCCCGTCGGCTCCGCGGTCGCGCTGGCCAACCTGGACATCATGGAGCGCGAGAACCTGAACGGGCACGTGCGCGACAACAGCGACCTGTTCCGGTCCTACCTCGACCGCCTGTCCGACCTGCCGATCGTCGGCGACGTGCGCGGCGACGGCTACTTCTTCGGCCTGGAACTGGTGAAGGACAAGGCCACCAAGGAGACGTTCAACGAGGAGGAGTCGGAGCGGCTGCTGCGCGGTTTCCTCTCGTCGGCGCTGTTCGAGGCCGGGCTCTACTGCCGCGCCGACGACCGCGGTGACCCGGTCATCCAGCTCGCGCCGCCGCTGATCGCGGGCGAGGCCCAGTTCGCCGAGATCGAGCAGATCCTGCGTTCGGTGCTGACCGAGGCCTCCAACCGGCTCTGACTTCGGGTTTTCAGGCTTCAGCGGTACGGCGTAGCGCGCCGTGCCGCTGTTGCCACATCCCGGCCAGGACGGTCGCGACCAGCAGCACGGTGACGGCGATGACGGCCAGGATCGGCTCCAGCGACTCGACGAAGCCGAGCCCGGCCACGAACGGGATGACTGCGCTGGGCCACGGCCAGGCCGCGTGCCAGTCGCCGGACGTGCCCCACATGACCACGGCCAGCCCGGCCAGGAACAGCGCCACCCCGCCGTGCAACGCCCAGCGTCCGGAATCGTCGAGCGCGCCCGCCGGGTGCACGATGAACTGCTCGATGCCCACGGCGGCGATGGCCAGGCCGACGATCAGCGGCAGATGCCCGTAGATGTACGCGTCGGCGACGCCGTTCTCCTGGTCCTCGCCGTCCTCGACCAGCTCCCGTTTGCCGGCCGCCCCGCCGAGGTCGAAGTAGATCCACCACAGCCCCGCGACCGCCGCGAAGGCGACCAGGGCCGAGATCACCGACGAGGCCACCCAGTGCTGCTCGTGCACGCCGACCGCGACCGACCGCACCGACTCGCCCAGCACCAGGATCACGAACAGCGCGAACCGTTCCGGCAGATGGTCGAGGTGCAGCGGCACGTTGTCGCCGAGCCGCGTGGCGACGAGCGGCGCGACCGCCTCGACCAGGATTCCGGCGCCCCACAGCAGGTAGCGCGGCATGCCGTCGAGCGGTAGCGACGCCGCCCAGAGCAGGGTGGCGGCCCCGGCCCCGGCGATGTAGACGGCGATCGTGTGCCGGGCGTCGGGCACGTGCCGCCACGCCCGCGCGTAGAGCAGAAGCAGGATGACGCGTGTGGCGAGGTAGCAGAGCGCGAACTGGGTGCTCTCACTGCCGGTGGCGGCCTGGGCCGAGGCGGCCATCCCGATCACGGCGCCGGCCGCCGCCAGCTTGGCGAGCCGATAGACGACGTCGTTGGTGTCGAACCGGTTGGCGTACAGGGTGGTGGTGACCCACGACCACCACGTGACGATGAGCAGGGCCGCGAAGACGCCGGCCCCGCCCGGGCTGAGATTGCCCGTGAACGACTGCGCCAGCTGATCGATGACCAGCACATACGCGAGGTCGAAGAAGAGCTCCAGCCGCGAGGCGCCACGTTCGGGTTCCGTACGGAGTCGCGGTGGCCTGATCAGAGGAGCGGGCCGGTCGTCGGTCGTCACCGGACGTCAGTTCCCGCCTTGCCGCACTTTTACGCCCCACACCGCCGCCCGCCGTGGGCGAGCGCCCGGGCCGTACGATCCGGCGAATGTTCCCCTCTGAGGTGGTTGCAACCAACCGGTTGGTTCTACGGCCGTTCGCGATTGCCGACGCGGCCGCCGTCGTGGACGGCTGCTCGGACGGGGAGACACAGCGCTGGCTTCCGATGCCGCGCCCGTTCACGCCCGCGGTGGCTGAGGGCTGGTGTTCGGGTGGCGCCGAGCAGCTGCGCCTGGACGGGGACGGCGTGCAACTCGCGATCGCCGACGCCGCCGACGACCGGCTGGTCGGGGGTGTCTGTCTGAAGAAGACCTCGTGGGTACGGGGTTACACCGAGATCGGCTACTGGATGCGCCCCGGGTTGCGGGGGCGGGGGTTCGCCGCCGAGGCCACGGCCGGGCTCGCCCGGTGGGGGCTCGGGCATGAGCGCATCCACCGGGTCGAGCTGACCGCGGCCACCGGCAACATCGCCTCGCAGCGGGTCGCCCTCAAGGCCGGGTTCACGTTCGAGGGCGTGGCCCGCAGCGCCGGCTACACCCACACCGGGCGGGTTGATCTGCGGGTGTACTCGCTGGTCCGCGGGGATGTTTGAATCAGCGCCGCTGCTTCGACATCCACTGCCAGATGTGCTGGCCGTTCTGGGCCGGGTCGTTGCGGGCCACGTAGATCCACGACCAGTGCCCCGCGTACTGGTACCCGTTCCAGATCACGTGGTCGTACAGGGTCAGCCGGGACCCGGGGATCAGGTCGTGGGCGTGAATCGTGTTGGGCGCGGGCGGCACGGTCGTGTCGTCGCGCGAGGTGACCAGCCAGGTCGGGGTGGAGATCGCGGCCAGGTCGGCGTCGGTGATCAGGCGCGGGCCGTTCGGCTGCAGCGACTGCACCACCCCGCAGATCGGGACCGACGCCGCGAACAGATCGGGGTAGGCGACCGTCATCTCCATCGACATGTACCC
Source organism: Paractinoplanes ovalisporus (assembly GCF_016834655.1). Classification (GTDB taxonomy): domain Bacteria; phylum Actinomycetota; class Actinomycetes; order Mycobacteriales; family Micromonosporaceae; genus Actinoplanes; species Actinoplanes ovalisporus. The sequence continues at coordinate 32,324 of NZ_JAENHP010000012.1, read as the reverse complement.
GCCGTTGCTGCATCCGACGACGTAGATGCGCTCCTTGTCGACGGGGTGACGCCGTACGAGGTCTTGGATGATCTGGAGGATCTGCGGCGCGAACCGGGGGCCGTCCTCCATCCAGAACGACTGGCTCTGCGGGGCCACCACGTAAGCACCGTCGAAGATGCGCTGCGCCTCAGCGGTGGCGAAACCGAGCGCGCCCCGGTTGGCCCGCAGCGTGGTCTCGTTGTCGTAGTAGTTGTCGGGCAGCGACGCGCCCTCGCCACCGCCGTGCAGCCACACGACGAGCGGGCGCTCGCCGCGGCCCCGGCGGTGCGGTTCGTAGAGCCGGTACTTCATGCCGGACCGCGACACGCCGTACGAGAAAGCGTCGACCTCGGGATTGGCGAGCCGTCCTTGCCGGAACTCCTGGATCTTCACCGTACGGCCGTCGCGCAGCACCAGCGGCGAGTTCTGCGTGATCGTGTAGACGAGGTCGAGCTGGACGTTGCGCCCCTTGCTCGCGATGTAGCCGAGCGTGCCGCCGCCGACCTTGCCTTCCGCGTACTCGAGCTTCAGCACGATGTCGCCGTGCCGGTCGAGGGTGGCCGAGGTGACCGCGCGGTCGAGGTCGTACTCGCTGTAGATCTGGTCGCCGGGCGCGAGGGGGATCGGGCTGGTGGCCTTGGCGTGCACGGAGAAGCTGCCGGTGGTCAGGCTCGACGGGTTGATCCGGCCGAGCCGGGACGTCTGGAGGGTGACCGAGGTGACCTGTTCGCCGCCGTCGAGCACGTCGGCGTTGAGCTCGAACGAGACGCGGGTTCCCGGGTGTCCGCCACCGCCGGCCTGGGCGGCTGCTCCGGGGAGGGCGAGTCCGGCGGCGGCGCCGGCGCTCACGGTGAGAACGGTGCGACGGCTGATCGGCGTGGCCATGGGGACTCCTTTGTTTCGGCTTCCTTTCGACCTCATTACAACGATGCTGGTCTATCACAGAATGCATCGACCACGGAAGCGGATGTGTCGACGGCGGGCCTCAGAATGATCGTGTGGACGATGCTCTGTGGACGGCCTACCGGCGCGGCGAGAAGATCAAGACCGAGTTACCCGTACGGGGTGAGGAACTGCGCCGCCTCCTGCTCAGCGCACCCGCGCCCGACGAGGGTCATCAGGCGGCCCTGCGTCTGCACGGCTCGACTGTCGAGGGCCCGCTCGACCTCACCGACGCCACGGTCGACGTCCCGGTCACCTTCGACGACTGCACGTTCACCGACACCCCGGTCCTCGACGGCCTGACCGTCCCGGCCCTGCGGCTCACCGGCTGCCACCTGCCCGGCCTGCACGCCGAACGCCTGCAGGTGGCCCGCAACCTGACCCTCACCGGCACCACCCTGACCGGCGCGGCCCGGCTGCGCGACGCCGTCATCGGCACCGGCCTCGACCTGGACCGCGTCCGCGTCCTCCGTGACGTCGACGTCCCGCTGAGCCCCGGCGACGAGATGCCGCCCGAGCACGTGGCCGTCGACGCCCGCGGCGCCCGGATCGGCGGCGACCTCACCGCGGCCGGGCTGACCTGGAGGGGCGCGCTGCTGCTGGGCCTGACCCGGGTCGAGGGCATGCTCTCGATGCCCGGCGCCACCTGCGGCAACGGCCTCCTGCACGCGCCCAGCCTGGCCGCCCGCGGCTTCTACGCGACCGACGGCTTCCGCCTGACCGGCGTGCTCAACCTGCCCGCGGCCACCATCGACGGCCCCCTCGAACTGCCGGGCGCCGAGGTCACCGAGCTGAGCGCCTGGGGCATCACCGTCACCGGCTCGGTCGTGCTGGCCCAGGCCCGGGTCGCCGAGGCGGTCACCCTGCAGGGAGCCGAGCTCGGCGCCGGCCTGCACGCCACCGGGCTCGCGGCCGGCCGTCTCCAGGCGTCCCGGGCCGAGATCCGCGGCGACCTGGTGCTGGCCGACGCCCGCTTCGACGGCATGGTCATGATGCGGGGCACCCGGGTCGGCGGCACGGTCGTGCTGCGCGACGCCGAGCTCGGCGAGCATGGGGGAGTGTCGCTCAAGGCGGACGGCCTGGTCGCGTTCGAACTGCTGCTGGAGTGCGCCACCCCGCCCGGCACCGTCGACCTGCGTCACGCCGTCGTCGAGCTGCTGGCCGACACCACCGCGGCTTGGCCGCAGCGACCCCTGCTGACCGGCTTCACCTACCGCCAGCTGCGGCGCGACATCGCGGTCGGCGAGCGGCTCGAAGTGTTGCGCCGGGCCACGCCGACGGTCGAGCCGCAGCCGTACGAGCAACTGGCCGCCGCCTACCGGGCCGCCGGCCGCGACCGGGACGCCCGCCGGGTGCTGCACGAGAAGCTGCGCCGCGAGTCGCACGGTGGCGGGCTTCCGGGCCGGCTCTGGGGCCTCCTGCAAGACCTTTCCCTCGGGTACGGGTACCGCCCCGGCCGAGCCGCCGCCATCTTCGCGGTCCTGCTGTTGCTCGGCACCGTCTGGTTCGCGGCGACGGCCGACTGCGCCGGGGCAGCCGGCCTGTGCGCCATCAAGGCGGACGAGCACCCGGCCTGGGACCCGTTCCTCTACACCCTCGACCTGCTGGTGCCGCTGGTCGACCTGGGCCACGAGAAGGCGTGGGACCCGGTCGGACCCGACAAGGTGGTGTCGGTGGCCCTGATCGTAAGCGGCTGGATCTTCGCCTCGGTCGTGGTCGCCGCCGCGGGCCGCGCCCTCAGCCGTTCATGACCACGCGGGCCGCCCGCCAGGTTGTCCCACTTCACGCCGGGCCGGTCGTTCACCGCGAACCGCGACAGCCCTGGACTGCGTCGTTCGATGGGCGTAGCTCGTCCACAGCCGGGGAGCAGCGGACTTGACAGCGGGAGTGCCCGTCCACAGGCGGGAGCGGCCGGACTTGACAATCCGGTAGCGTCGGCCCCATCTCCCCTGGGCGGGCGGGGGAGGCGGTGGCCGTACGGCAGGGTAGGTTTTTGATCTGTGACGCAACGGCAGCGACTGCACGTCGGGTGTGCGCAGTGGACGCACAAGGCGTGGGACGCCGGGCCGGAGAAGCTCCGGTCGTACGCGGAATCGTGCAACGCGGTTGAGGGCAACACGACCTTCTACGCGACGCCGGCCCGTGAGACCGTGGCCGGCTGGGCCGACCAGACGCCGCCCGACTTCCGCTTCGTCCTGAAGTTTCCGCGCCTGGTGACGCACGAGTCGCGGCTGGCCGGTGGCGACGAGGCCAAGCGCCTCTTCCTCGACGCGATCGAGCCGCTCGGCCCCCGCATCCACGCGCTGTGGATCCAGCTCCCCGGCTCGTTCGGCCCGTCCGACCTGCCGGCCCTCGAACGCTTCCTGCGTCAGGCGCCGGGCGATTTCCGGTACGCCGTCGAGGTCCGCCACCGCGCCTTCGCCGACGAGCCGGCGCCGCTGGAGGACCTGCTGGCCGCCCATGACGCCGAGTGGGTCCCGTTCGACACGAGCGTCATGTTCGCGAGCCCGCCGACCAGCGACGCCGAGCGCGATGCGTGGACCAGGAAACCCCGTCTTCCCGTACGCCCCCACGCCCTCACCAACCACCCGATCATCCGTTATCTGGGCCGCGACGACCCCGCCCGTACGGTGGAAGGCTGGCAACGCTGGCTCCCGGTGGTGGCCCGCTGGTTGCGCGAGGGCCGGTCCCCGACGGTCTTCGTCCACACACCCGACAACGCCGACGCGCCCGCGCTGGCCCGCCGCTTCCACGCCGAGGTGGCCGCGCTGGTCCCCAGCCTCGAACCGCTGCCCGAACCACAGCCCACGACCCTGTTCTGAGGCCGCTGATCAGATCCGGCCACGATGATCGGGCGGCGGACAGGGCCGGTCGACCAGGCTTGATCGCGAAGGGAGGCCGTCGTGATCACGGGACTCAACCGCCTGGTCGACCTCGTCGAACAGCACCTCGGCGAGGAGCTCGACGTGGCCGCGTTCGCCCGGTCGCTCGGCACCACCGAGTACCACCTGCGGCGCATGTTCTCGTCACTGGCCGGGATGCCGTTGTCGGAGTACCTGCGCCGGCGCCGCATGACGATGGCCGCGGCCGACGTCGTACGGGGTCATCCGGACCTGCTCGGCATCGCCGTGCGCTACGGCTACGGCTCGTCCGAGGCGTTCGGCCGGGCGTTCCGGGCCGTGCACGGCGCCGCCCCCGGTGACGTCCGCCGTGACGGTGGCCCCCTTCGCACACAACCGCAGCTCAGGTTCCGCCTGACCGTCGAAGGGAGCAACCCCATGGACACCCGCATCGCCGAGCGCCCCGCGTTCCGGCTGGCCGGCCACGCCGTACGCGTCCCGCTCATCCACCGCGGCGTCAACCCGCACATCCAGCAGCACGTGGCCTCGTTGCCGCCGGCCGAGCACGACCGCCTCAAGGCCCTCTCCGACACCGATCCCGCGGGCCTGCTCGCGGTGACCGACGACGCCGCCCCCGACGCGGCCGAGGGCACCGAACTGACGTACCTGCACGGGGTCGCCGTCACCGCAGACACGTCGGTCGCGGAAGACCTGGACACGATCGAGGTGCCGGCCGGTCAGTGGGCGGTGTTCCGCAGCAGCGGCGCCTACCCGCAGACCCTGCAGGACACGTGGGCCGCAACCGCCTCCGAGTGGTTCCCGTCGAACCCGTGGCGCCTGCGCCCCGGCCCGTCGATCGTCGCCATCATCGACCGCGCCGCCGACTTCACCACGGCGACGTCCGACCTGTGGCTCCCGGTCGAGCCTGCCTGATCGCAAAAACGGCGGTCGGGCCAACCTGATCGTGAAAGCGGCGGCCGGGCCCGCCTCAGCCGGTCTTGGCGGTCTTCGACGACGTCAGGACCCGGCTGAGGTCGCCCGAGCTGACCGACAGCCCCCAGCCCACGGTGGTCGACACGAGTTTCGCCTTCATGACCGTCGTCTTCGTGCCGTCGGGGCACGGCTGGCCCACGGTCGGGCCCACCGACGTCCCCGAGATGCCGAAGCGGGGGCCGGTCAGCCAGAAACCGACGAGCTTCCCCGCGTACGCCTTCCCGCCGCGCTCCTTGTCGTTCAGCGCGGCGTCGAACAGTTCGTACCGGCCGAACTCGCGGTGATGGGCCACCGGGAAGGTCCGGGCCGCGCAGGTGACCGAGTAGGTGTCGTCGGTCCAGAAGTCGTGGTTGAAGACCAGCCCGGCCGCCTTGGTCTTGAGCGTGGCGTCGGTCCAGCCGAACGCCTTGATCAGGTCGCTCGACCCGACGAACCCCTTATTGGTCTCGGGGTTGTAGGTCACCGCGGCTCTCGCCGGACCGCCGACCGCGATTCCCGCGGCACAAACCGCTCCAGCGACAACGACCCGCACCAGCGCCCGCATGTTTCCGACCCCCTTGTGACGTTTTCTCCTGACTCCTAACGATCATTCCCGCCGGACGACCCTGCCCGCCGCGAAACAACCAGGTCCGTCGGGGCTCAGCCGGCGGCGACCGGCAGAGTGACCGCGAAGACGCTGCCCCCGGCCGGGACGGGCGTGGCCGAGACTGAACCGCCGTGGGCGTCCACAATGGCCTTGGTGATGGCCAGCCCCAGCCCCGTACCCTTGGTGCCGTTGCGGACCGCGTTGCTCGCGCGGAAGAAGCGGTCGAACAGCCGGTCGTACTCGTCGGCGGGAATGCCGATGCCGGTGTCGGAGACCGCGATGACGGCGTCGCCCTCCTCGTCCGCGGTCAGGTGGGCCGTCACCGAGACCGTGCCGCCGGTGGGCGTGTACTTCACGGCGTTGGTCACCAGGTTGTCCAGCACCTGACGCAGCCGTACGGGATCGGCGTGCACCGGCAGGTGGCGCGGCACCTCGAGCGTCAGCGTCAGCCCCTTGGCGTCCGCGGCCGACTGCTGGGCCTGGACCGCCTCGCGCACCAGGCGGGCAGCCGAGATCGGCTGGGGGTCGATGTGCATCTGGCCGGCCTCGAGGCGGGCCAGGTCGAGCAGGTCGTCGACCAGGTGCTGCATGTGCGCCGAACGCCGGTCGATCACCTCGGCCAGGCGCCGCTGCTCGGCGCTGAGCTGCGGATCGTCGAGCAGGGTCTCGCTGTAGCTGCGGATCGCCCCGAGCGGGTTGCGCAGCTCGTGGCTGACCATGCCGACCATCTCCTCGCGGCTGGCCGCCAGCCGGGCCTGGGTCGCGGCCAGGTTGAGCGCCAGCTCCTCGGCGCGGCGCCGTTCCATGTGCCGGCCCAGGTGCGCGCAGACGCCGTCGAGCAGGTCGAGCACCTCGGGGTCGGGCTCGACCGGTACCGCCGTGAAGAACAGCAGCACACCGAGGATCTTCTCGTCCGAGCGCACGGGCACACCGATCGCGCTGTGCAGGCCGGCCGCCCGGATCTGAGTCGCCCGGAGCACCGTACGGGGGTCATCGAGCACTTCCGGGATCCACACCTCGGCGCCGGTGGCCCAGACGTGACCGGCGATCCCCACGCCGCGCCGCACGAGCGGGGGCCGCGGCGTGAGACCGTGCCCGGGCGCGGCCCAGCTGCCGACCCGGATGATCGTGTCGGACAGGTCGTCGGCCTGCCAGAACTCGCCGAGCGCCCAGCCCATCCCGGCTCCGACCGCCGCCACCGTACGGTCGGCCGCCTCCCCGGCACTGTGCGCGTCGGCCAGCCCGCGGGCCACGGCCAGCCGCAACTCGCGGAACGTCTCGGTACGCCGCTGCTCGGTGATGTCGTGCATCGCCACCACCGCGCCCAGCCGGCGGCCGTCCGGCGTCTCCAGCGGGCGCGCGTTGACCTGGAAGCGTCGCTCCGGACCGCCGTCGCGGCGGATCACCATCTCGGCGTGGTCGACGCGCTTTCCCCCGTACGCCTGGGCCAGCGGGATCTCCTCGGCGGCCAGCGGCGTACGGCCGTCGGGCCCGAACATGTCGTACGCGCGTGACCAGTCCTCGGGCGGCAGGTCCTCGCTGACCCCGCGGCCGTGGATGTCGCGCAGCGCCTGGTTGAACAGCGTGAGCCGGCCGTCCTCGTCGCAGGCGCCGACCCCGGTGTCGAGGCTGTCGAGCAGCGCCTGCAGGAACGCCCGCTCGTGCTCGAGCTGGCGGCGCTCGGACTGCCGGTCGCTGATGTCGTGCAGGAACGCGTGGAAGCCGCCCTCGACCTGCAGCAGGCTCATCTCGACCGGGAACTCGCGGCCGTGGCGGTGCCGGGCGACCAGCTCGACCCGCCGCCCCACCATCGTCGAGGGACCGCCGCTGTGCAGCCGGGCCAGCCCCGCCGCGTGGGCGGCGACGAACCGCTCGGGGATGACCAGGTCGGCCACCGGGCGGCCCACGGCCTCGGCCGCCGAAAAGCCGAACAGCTGCTCGGCCGAGGTGTTCCAGCCGGTCACCACCCCATAGACGTCGATCGCGACGTGGGCGTCGGGCGCGTTGTCGAGCATCCCGCGCAGCCGCGTCGCCGTGGCGGCCAGCTCCCGCCCGTGGCCGCGCAGGGCGATCTCGGTCTCGGCGGCCGCCGCCAGGTCCTCGACCAGCAGCAGGTCGCGTGGTTCCCAGTCGCGGGGGCGGTCGTCGAGCACACCGAACGCGCCGAGCGGGTAGCCGTCGGGACTGCGGATCGGAAAGCCCGCGTACGCGATGACGCCGTCACCGACCGCTGGATGGCCCGTGACCCGGTCGTCGGTGCGGGCGTCGCTGATCATCAGGGCGGCGTCGGTGTCCACGACCAGCGTGCAGAACGTGTGGCCGGGGACGCTGCCGGTGTGTCCCACGACGACGCGCCGGTCCGACCCGACCAGCGACACCACGGCCGTCGAGGCGCGCAGCTGGTGGGCGGCGGCCCGGGCGAGGCGGTCGAGCGACGGGTAGGCGGCGCCGTCGAGCATGCCGGTCTCGCGCAGGCGGCTCAGGCGGGCGGCGTCGGTCAGCCGGCCGTCCGCACCGGTCGCGCCCGCTGTCGGCCCCACTCCTTCCGCTTCGGCCATCTGCCGACCGGGCTGAGCCGGAATGCGGAACTCGTCATCCACACCTCTTGTCAGCGACGGAATCAGTGGAAGGATGGCACCCGAACAGTGGAGATCCTGCGTCTGGAGACCATGTGACCGCCAAGACCGTGCTGCACAACTTCATCGGCGGCGAGTCGGCCGCGCCCGCCGAGGGACGATACGAGGACCTGATCGACCCGGCGACCGGCGAGGTGTTCGCGTCCGCCCCGGTGTCCGGCCGGCCCGACGTCGACCGGGCCATGCAGGCCGCGTCGACCGCGTTCGAGTCGTGGCGCAACACCACCCCCAGCGAGCGGCAGCAGGCGCTGCTCAAGTTCGCCGACGCCGTCGAGGCCAAGGCCGGCGAGCTGGTCAAGGCCGAGTCGCAGAACACCGGCAAGCCGCTCGGCCTGACCGCCAGCGAGGAACTGCCCCCGGCGGTCGACCAGATCCGGTTCTTCGCGGGCGCCGCGCGGCTGCTCGAGGGCCGCTCCGCCGGTCAATACCTGGCCGGCTTCGAAAGCTACGTGAGGCGCGAGCCGGTCGGGGTGTGCGCGCAGGTCACGCCGTGGAACTACCCGCTGATGATGGCCGTCTGGAAGCTGGCGCCGGCGATCGCGGCCGGCAACACGGTCGTGCTCAAGCCGTCCGACACCACCCCGGTCACCACGGTCATGCTGGCCGAGATCGCCGCCGAGTTCCTGCCGCCGGGTGTGCTCAACGTCGTCGTCGGCGACCGTGACACCGGCCGCGAGCTGGTCACCCACAAGACCCCGCAGATGGTGTCGATCACCGGTTCGGTCCGGGCCGGCATGGAGGTCGCCTCGGCCGCGTCGGCCGACCTCAAGCGCACCCACCTCGAGCTGGGCGGCAAGGCCCCCGTCGTGATCTTCGACGACGCCGACATCGCGGCCGCGGCCGAGGCCATCGCGGTCGGTGGCTATTTCAACGCCGGCCAGGACTGCACCGCCGCCACCCGGGTGCTCGCCTCCCCGCGGGTCTACTCCGACTTCGTGGCCGCGCTGGCCGAGCAGGCCAAGAACACCAAGACCGGCGCCGCCGACGACGAAGACGTGCTGTTCGGCCCCCTGAACAACAGCCGCCAGTTCGACCGCGTCTCCGGCTTCGTCGACCGCTTGCCCGACCACGCCGCACTGAACGCAGGTGGGGCGCGGGTCGGCGACCGCGGCTACTTCTACGCGCCCACCGTAGTCTCGGGTCTCCGGCAGACCGACGAGGCCGTCCAGGACGAGATCTTCGGCCCGGTCATCACGGTCCAGCAGTTCACCGACGAGGACGAGGCGGTCGCCTGGGCCAACGGCGTCGAATACGGCCTGGCCTCCTCGGTCTGGACAAAGGACCACGCCCGAGCGATGCGCATGACACAGCGCCTCGACTTCGGCTGCGTATGGGTCAACTGCCACATCCCGCTGGTGGCCGAGATGCCCCACGGCGGCTTCAAGCACTCCGGCCACGGCAAGGACCTTTCCGTGTACGGCCTGGAGGACTACACCCGCATCAAGCACGTCATGCACAGCCTCGGCTGACCCAATCTCGTGGGGGTGGTTGGCGGACCACCCCCACGCTCAGTTCCACCGTTCCCAGAGCCCAATCGCCGCAACCGGAAATCCTTACGAGCGCTGCGTCGGCTCGACCTGGTGCTCGATCTGCCGCGAGTGTTCGGGCGCCATGACGGAAGCCTTGGATCATTCGCCAGGGGGCAGACGGGCGGGATCGACTCCGTCCACGCCGGTCCAGAACCGCACGGGGTACGCCCATTCCTTTTTGTAAAACTGGCTGGGCATTCGCATGTTTGCGTCGTCGTACGATACGAACTCTGTCGCATAGCTCGGGTGTCCGCCCGCGGGCAGGGCGCCGGCGTAACCAAGAGCTTCGAGCAGAACTGTCCGCTCCAGCTTGTTCGACTTGAGTTTGCCGATCAGGGCTGCGTTCAGCTCCGTCAACTGTGCGGACCCGGGCAGCGACCGGATCGCATCAACGATATCTTCCAGCACTGCCCGGCCCCGGCGGACATCGTGGTCATCGTCCGCCCCGTCGAACAGCTCCACCGCCGCGCCGGCCCACGGAACAGTTATCGGCCGGAACCAGAAGGCATCGCCGGCGAGGCTCTCGGATGTGACAGCGTCTTCGCTCTCGCGCATACCGCAAACCCCGCAACTCGTGGGGTGGAAATGCTGCGACGGCGCGAAGCCATGCTGGGGCAGGTGCCGCAGGAACGTCAGCCGCGGCCAAACACTCCGCCGCCTCTGGTCCCTCGTGACCAGGCTCGCAAGCCACGCCCGCTCGATCGCGCGCCGGTCAGCGGCAGCGGCCACCGCGACCGTTGTCCGGACAAGGTCATCATGATCCACGGTCGCCAATTTAGGCCAATCGGCTCAACGCGCGCAGGGCCCATAGTGGCGTGTCAGCGCGTGATGAGCAGATCGGGCCCGCCTCCGGGCACGCGACGAGGCGAGACCTTTCGATGCCGGATGCGCCATCCGTGAGTTGTCCGCACGAGCTGATCCGCGTAGACGAAGCTGGCAACCGCGCCATCCACATTCACGGTCAGGCCCTTCGACCACGCCCGCGCACCGTCGCCGTCCTCGCGAACCACAACGTTGGTGGCATGCATTCCCAGAATGTCGCCGGGCCCTTTACGGTGCGCGACGGAGATGTACATGGCGAGCCGGGACTCGTGCTGATCGTCCAGATGCACCGGCGCCAGACCGAGATCACTCGTATCGACGACGAGATCCGAGGTGAAAACCAGGTCGAATCGATCGTATGCGCCGGCGTCACAGAGGTGACCGTGCAGGGCGATCACCTCCTGAATCTGCAAACGGTCGTCAGCGGTCAAGCGCACAGGAGCTCCTCACGTCGGCGACATGCGGCAGCCGACGTTAGCACCGCCCCGCACCCCCTGACCGCGACGAACGTCAGCGTTCCTGCAGCTCCCAGGGCGAGCCGTACTCGGTGAGCTTGTCGAGGAACGGGACCGGGTCGAAGGCCTCGGGGCCCAGCACGCCCGCGCCCGACCAGGTGCCGGCGGCCAGCAACTCCAGGGCCACGATGGGATTCACGGCGGTCTGCCAGACCACGGCCTGGGCGCCGTACTCGCGCATCGACCACTCGTTGTCGACCAGGTGGTAGAGGTAGACCTCGCGCGGGTTGCCGTCCTTGCCCGTGCCCGTCACCCACGTGCCGGCGCAGGTCTTGCCTGTCATGCGGTCGCCCAGGGTTGCCGGGTCGGGCAGCACGGCCGCGACGACGTCACGGGGTGAGACGTCGACACCCTTCACGCGTACGGGATCGGTCTTGTCCAGGCCCAGCTTGCGCAGCGTCTTGAGCACCTCGATGAACTCGCCGCCCAGCCCGTACTTGAAGGTGACCTTGCGGGCCTCGACCCAGCGCGGGATGAGCAGCACCTCCTCGTGCTCGACGTGCACGCACTCGACCGGGCCGATGCCGCCGGGGAAGTCGAAGATCTCGGGCTCGGCGAACGGTTCCGTCGTGTACCAGCCGCGCCCGCGTTCCCAGATGACCGGCGGGTTCAGGCACTCCTCGATGGTCGTCCACACCGAGAACGACGGCGCGAACTCGTACCCTTCGACGACCAGATTCGACCCGTCCCGTACGCCGATCTCGTCGATGTCGGAGAACAGGTGCTCGGCGGCGTAGCGGGCGAAGATGTCGGACAGTCCCGGCTCGACGCCGATGCCCACGAGGGCCAGTCGTCCGGCCGTCTCCCACTGCCCGGCCACCGCGAACTGCTCGTCACCCAGTTTCACACCGGTTTCCTCGTACGGGGAAACGGGGTTGGGTCTGGACAGTGACATGGCCATGTCGAGGTAATGCGCGCCGGCGGCGGCGGCCCCCTCGAAGACCGGCATGACGAAGCGCGGGTCGACGGCGTTGAACACATGGGTGATGCCGTGCTCGCGGCAGAGCGCGGCGATGGACCCGGCGGACGACGCGTCGACCTGGGCCGCGGCGAAACGCGCATCCGTGGTCGCGGCGGCGGCCTTCTCGGCCCGGGCGAGGTCGTAGTCGGCCACGACGAACAGGTCGAAGAAGTCCCGGCGGGCGGCGATCAGGGCGGCGGCGGACCCGACACCGCCCGCTCCGACGGCAAGGATTCGCATGGGGTGCGCCTTTCCGGACAATTCGTACGCCCGATCAACTGAAACCGTTCCCCGAGAGCCTTGACGCCACGGAAATGCTTGTCAAGAGCGATCAACTCTGCGATAAACGCAGTGGCCGTTACTGATCGAGGAGGCGGGCCGGTGCGGATTCCATCGACGGCCGCAAACCGGACGAGTGATTCGATTGCCGTGCACCTGCCTGCCGGGAAGAATCGCGGCGTGACGGCGGACGTGGCACTCGACGACATCAACAAGCAGATCATCGAGCACCTGCAGCGCGACGGGCGGATGTCCTACGCGACGCTGGCGAAGACGATCGGCCTCTCCGAGGCGGCCGTGCGCCAGCGTGTGCAGCGGCTGCTCGACGGCGGGCTCATGCAGATCGTGGCGGTGACCGACCCGCTCACGCTGGGCTTCGCGCGCCAGGCGATGGTCGGTCTCAAGGTGAACGGCGACCTGCGCGCCATCGCCGACGAGATCGCCACCATCCCCGAGGTCGACTACGTGGTGATCTGCGCCGGCGGCTTCGACCTGCTCGTCGAGCTGGTCTGCACCGACGACGAGCACCTGCTCGACCTGCTCAACGAGAAGGTCCGCTCGATCAAGGGCGTCATCGCGTGCGAGACGTTCATGTATCTCAAGCTGGCCAAACAGACGTACGCGTGGGGAACCCGATGATTCCGTCCTTCTGGCTGAGCACCCTCGACCCGGTGACGCCGCGGCCGCCCCTGCCGGGCGACCGGTCGTACGACGTCGCGATCGCCGGGGGTGGCTACACCGGATTGTGGACGGCCTACTACCTCTCCCGGCTCGCGCCGCACCTGTCGATCGCGGTGCTGGAGGCGTCGTACTGCGGGTTCGGCGCGTCGGGGCGCAACGGCGGGTGGGCCTCGGGGCTGTTCCCGGTCAGCGAGGCCAAGCTGGCGCGGCGCTTCGGGGCTTCCCAGGCCCGCGCGATGCATGCCGCCTTGGCCGACGCGGTCGACGAGGTCGGGCGGACGGGCATCGACTGCGACTACGCCAAGGGCGGCACCATCTCGCTGGCCCGCTCCCCGGCCCAGCTGCGACGGGCCCGGCGCGCTTCCGGCTTCATCCCCCGGGAGGAGGCAGCCGCGATCTGCAATGCGACCGATGTGCTCGGTGGCGTCTACAGCCCCGACTGTGCCGCCCTGCATCCGGCGCGGCTGGTTCGCGGGCTTCTCGACGCGGTCCTGTCGCGCGGTGTCGACGTCTTCGAGGGCACGCGCGTTCTGTCGCTCTCCCGCGGGTCCGTCGTGACCGACCACGGCACGGTCACGGCCGGAACCGTCGTACGGGCGCTGGAGGGCTACACGTCGCAGCTGGCCGGGCACCGCCGCGCGCTCGCCCCGGTCTACTCGCTGATGATCGCGACCGAGCCGCTGCCCGCCTCGGACTGGGACCGCATCGGCCTGGCCCGCCGTGAGACGTTCACCGACGAACGCCACATGATCATTTATGGCCAGCGTACGGCCGACGACCGTCTCGCCTTCGGCGGCCGCGGCGCGCCGTACCACTTCGGGTCGAAGGTCGAACCCTCGTACGACCAGGTGCCCGAGGTCTTCGACAGCCTGCGCGAGACCCTGGCCGACATGTTCCGCATCCGGCCCGAGATCGCCTACCGCTGGGGCGGCCCGCTGGGCATCCCGCGCGACTGGATGCCCAGCGTCGGCCTGCGCGACGGCGTCGCCTGGGCCGGCGGCTACGTGGGTGACGGCGTCGCGGCGGCCAACCTGGCCGGGCGCACCCTGGCCGACCTGATCGCCGGGGAACAGACGTCACGCACGTCCCTGCCGTGGGTGAACCACCGTTCCCGCCGCTGGGAGCCCGAACCGATCCGCTGGCTCGGCATCAACGCCGCCCTGCGGGCCACCACCCTGCGGGACGCCATCGAGAAGCACCCTGCCCCCGCGCGCTGATCCGGGGATACGGGTCTTCCGGCTCGAGATGCACCCTGCCCTCAGCGCGCTGATCCGGGATACGGTTTCCGGGTAGTCGCTTCCGTTCTCCGTCGAGGAGTGCGTAATGCGGACAGAGTCGGTGACGCGATTCGACTTCGCCACCTGTGACGTCGGCGTGGCCCACGAGATGCTGGGCCAGATCTACGAGGGTTACCGGTTCCGGGGCCGCCCGGCGGAGCGACCCTTCAGTTTCCGTACGGAATCGGTGCACGCCGGCCCGATCGCGGTCGCTCGCGCGCAGTACACGATGGACGTCACCGTCCGGTTCCGCCCGTCCGACAGCCTGATCTTCGTGGCCCTGGACGCCGGCCGCCTGGAGACGCACGACGGACCCGACTCGCAGCTGAGCCTGCCCGGTGACGTGCTGGTGCACCGGACCGGCCGCCCCCAGACGAACCTCTGCAGCAACATCGACCTCTACGGCCTGACCCTCGACCCGCGCCTGGTCGCCGACGTGGCGGCCACCCGCACCGGCGTCTCCCGGGCCGACTTCCGGTTCGACGCGATGACCCCCGCGTCGGCCGAGCTGGGCCGTTTCTGGCGCGACACCATGGCGTACGTGCATGGTCTGCTCACCACCGCCGGCGCGCTGACGGAGAGCCCGCTGGCGATCAGCGCCGCCGCCGACCTGGCCGCCTCGGTGGCCCTGGTCGCCTTCCCCAACTCGGCGATGGCGGCCCCGCACCGCCCCGCCACCGGCCCGCTCCCGCCCGCCTCGGTACGCCGCGCCACGGCCTTCCTGGAGGCCCACCTGGCCGAGCCGATCACCGCGGTCAGCATCGCCGAGGCGGCCCGCGTCAGCCCGCGGGCGTTGCAGGCGGCGTTCCGCCGTCACCTGGACACCACACCGATGGCCTACCTGCGCCGGGCCCGCCTCGACCGGGCCCACCAGGACCTGCTGGCCGCCGACCCCACCGAGGGCGACACGGTGGCCGCCATCGCCCACCGGTGGGGTTATCTCAGCCTGAGCCAGTTCGCGGCCGACTACCGTACGGCGTACGGCCGCTCGCCGCGGGAAACCCTGCGCCTATGATTCCGCTTCGGGCTCGGGCAGGGTCTGGGTCAGGTTGACCATGTTGCCGTCGGGGTCGTAGACATGGGCCACGCGCTGGCCCCACGGCATGTCGTTGGGCGGCCCCTGAACCCGCCCGCCGTTAGCCTCGACCCGGGACAACAGAGCGTCAACGTCATCGACGGCGACGCTGAGCGCGAACCGCGACGACGGCCCGGCCGCCCCGGCCTCGTTGACCAGCCCGAGATCGGAGTCGCCAACCTTGAACCCGACGTAGAACGCGGCCCCCTGAGCCGGATAGCGCGTCGTCTCGACCGCCCCGAGCAGCCCCACATAGAAGGCGCGCACCTTGTCGAAGTTGGGCGTGCTGATGATCGCTTGAACCGTGGACATCAAACCTCCCGCGTTTCCCTCTAGGACCAGGCGGTCGGCCCGGACTCATCGGTGCTCGCGCGGGGTGACCGGCTCGGCTCGCGCCCAGGCGCCTGCCCTCAACCTATGCCGATCCGTTCGACCTCGGGCTCGATCAGGGCGACGACCCGTTCCTGCTCGCGCGGGCGCGGAAGCCCCTCCGGGGGTCAGCGGAACTGCGGGATCAGCTCCTCGGCCAGCCGCAGCATGTGGGTGTGGTCGTAGGCCACGCGCGGGATGTAGAAGAGGACGTAGTCGGCGCCGGCCTCGGCCACCCGCTCGACTCGGGCGATCGTGTCGGCGGTCGACTCGGTCAGGTCGAGCTCGATCGTGGTCGACTTGGTGATCGACGCATAGTCGCGGCCCAGCCGGTCGCAGTGGTCGCGCAGCACCGACAGCTTGTGCCGCACGACCTCGGGGTCGCCGCCGCCCACGTTGCAGCCGTCGGCGTACTGCGCGACCAGCTTCAGCGTCACCTTCTCGCCGCCACCGCCCAGCCAGAACTGCGGCTTGCGGCGCGGCTGGTTGATCGGCTCGTCGATCGAGTAGTGCTTGCCGGCGAACGTGGGCCGGTCCTCGGTCCACATCTTGTGGATGATCTCGACGGCCTCGCGGAACTCGCCCATCCGCTGCGGCACGTCCTTCCACTCGTAGCCGTACGCCTTCCACTCGTGCTCGTACCAGCCCGCGCCCAGCCCGGCGATCAGGCGGCCGTTCGACGCGACGTCCACCGTCGACGCGATCTTCGCGTACAGGGAAGGTTGCCGGTATCCGTTGCAGCCGACCATCTGGCCGATGCGCACGCGGCTGGTGTCGCGGGCCAGCGTCGAGGTGGCCGTCCAGCACTCGAAGACGGTGTTCATCGTCGGTTCGGGGACGGTGTGGAAGTGGTCGTAGAGCCAGACCGCGTCCCACGGCCCGGCGTCGGCGACCCGCGCCACCTGGGTCATCGCTTCGTACTGCTCGACCGGGTCGGCGATCTCGACCAGGTCCATCTTCCAGCCCTGCGGCACGAACACCCCGAAACGTACGCTCATGGGCTCAACCTAATCGACGCTTGGCAAACCGCGCTCGCGGTACCAGAGTGTCGGTGGATCACGCATCACGGGGGAAGCAGGATCGGATGTACTACATAGCTCTGGGCGCCGTCCGCCGGCGTTCCGGGCCGGCGCTGCTCATGGCCCTGCTGGCGGCGCTGCTGGCCACCGGGGCGAGCTGTGCCGCGTGGTACGGCCTGACCGTCTCGTCGCGGTCGGCGGGCGCCGAGGTGCTGCGGGCCCCGGTCGAGGAGCGTGTCATTCTCGCCCGGCAGCCGGGGGATACCACCGACGATCCGCGCGGGGCCCTCGACCGGTTCGCCTCGACCGTACGGGAAATGCTGCCGGTGCCCTCGGGAACGCCGGTGCTGGGCGTGGTGGCCGAGGCGACGTACAACTATCCGGGCCGCAGCGGCGCCTCCACCGGGCTGCCGATCGCCTACCGCGACGGGTTCTGCGAGCACGCGAAGGTCACCGGCTCCTGCCCGGCCACCGCGAACGACGCCGCGATCAGCGCCGACACCGCCCGCCGCCTCAAGCTGAAAGCCGGTGACACGTTCCGGCTGCGCTCGGCCACCTCGTCGATCCCCATGACGTTCCGGGTGAGCGGCGTCTACGTGCACGTCGAGCCGGGCAACGCCTATTGGAGCGACAAGCTGTTCCGGGCCCAGGGCTCGCTCGACCCGCTGTTCACCTCGCTCGACACCTTCCGCGATCCGCTGCTGACCCGCCAGACGTACGCGTGGGACCTCGACGTGCCGTTGCCGCTGCTGCGCGGTGACGGCGCGTACGACCTGAACGGCCTGGTCAATGCGGCGGCCCCGCGGTTCGCGGCGGCCCAGCTGGAACTCGCCACCCCGACCGGCAAACTGGTCGACCGCGTCCGCGAGGAACGCATCGCCGTGGCCCGGGGCGTCGCGATCGGGCTGGGGCAGCTGGCCGTGCTCGCCTGGTTCGCGTTCGCGCTGGCCGGCCGCTTCACCGGCCGTGACCGCCGCGCCGACGCCGGCCTGCTCAAGCTGCGCGGCAGCACCGCCCGGGGGATCCTGCGCCTGGCCCTCAGCCAGCACCTGCTCCCGTTGCTCGGCGGCGGCGCGGCCGGCTGGGTGGCGGGTTTCCTGCTGGCCTGGCCCCTCGCGGGTGGGCTGCCGGTGACCGTCGAGCTGTGGGTGGCCCTGCTGCTCTCGCTCGGCCTGGTGATCGTCGTCCTCGGGATAGCGCTGCTCGTGCTGCTCGCGGTCGACGCGCTGCAACAACGGGCCCCGGTCGCGGCCCTGCTGCGGCGGGTGCCGTCGGCCCGCGCCGACTGGCGGTCCGGCGTGGTCGACCTCGCGCTGGTCGCGCTGGCGGCGGGCGCGGTCTATCAGGCCCGCCAAGGGGGAAGCGGGCTCGGCGTGGTCGCGCCCGCCCTGGTCGCCCTGGCTGTGGCCCTGCTGCTGGCCCGGCTGCTGCGCCGCGCCGCCGACCGGGCCGGCGCGGTGGCGCTGCGGGCCGGTCGCATCCGGCTCGGGCTGACCGCCGTCCGGGTCTCCCGCCAGCCCGGCACCGATCGGGTGTTCGCCCTGGTCGCGGTCACGGTCGCGATGATGGCGCTGGCGCTCGGCACCTTCTCCGCGGGCCGCACCGAGCGGGCTGGGCGCGCCGACGTCGAGCTGGGTGCACCCCGGGTCCTCACGGTCACCGCGGCCACCCGCACCGAGCTCCTGTACGCCGTGCGCCGCGCCGATCCCGAGGGCCGCTATGCGATGGCCGCCGTGGTCGACGCCGGAGGCAGCCCGCCCGTGCTCGCCGTGGACAGCCGCCGGCTCGCGACCGTGGCCACCTGGCGCCCCGAGTACGGCCCGATCGACGCCCTCACCCGATTTCCCGCCCCGGCCGCGCTGCCGCTGGTGACCGGCGACCGGCTGACCGTGGCCGTGACCAGCCGCCGCACCACGACCACGCTGCTCGGCGCGACCCTGCAGCACGAGGGCACCGGTGAGCCCGTACGCGTCGAGTTCAAGGGCCTGCGGCCGGGGGCGGGGGAGGCCTCGGCCGCGGTGCCGCGCTGCGCCGTCGCCCCCGGCTGCCGGCTGGTCGCCTGGGAACTGTTCACCCCCGAGGGCTCGGACGACGGCTCGGTCACCATCCGCTCGCTGACCCAGCAGAACCCGTCGGGCGCCGTGCTCGGCCCGGCCCAGCTGGCCGACGTGACCCACTGGCGCAGCGATTTCAGCAGCCCGGCCGTGCACATCGCCACGTCCGGCGGCGGGCTCACCCTGACCACCGTCCCGGCCGAGTCGATCAAGGTGTCGGTGGTCGACTCGCCGCTGCCGCAGCCGGTCGTGCTGGCCGGGCCCACCCCCAGCACCTGGGTGTTCGACGACGCGGCGGTGGGCCGCTTCGGCGACCCGGCCACCCCGGTGCGGGTGGCCGCGGCCGCGACCGTGCTGCCGGTGCTCGGCCACGAGGGTGTGCTCACCGACCTCGACGCCGCCCGGCGGGTGGCCGGCGAAAGCGACCAGGGCGGCACTCTGCAGGTGTGGCTGACGGCGGACGCGCCCGCCTCGGTGGTCGAGGCGATCGGCCTGCCCGTCCTTTCCGACCGCACCGCCGCCGCCCGGGCCGAAGACCTGGCCGCCGACGCCTCGGTCGTCACCGCGCCGTTCGGGCTGTTCGCCGTGGCCGTGGGCGCGCTGATCGCGGCCGGGCTGCTCGGGCTGTCCGCCGCCGTCGACCGCGAGGCCCAGCTCGACCACCTGCGGGCGCTGCGGTGGCAGGGCCTGTCCCGCCGGTCGGCGCTGGCCACCGCCTATGCCGGGGCGGGTTCGGTGGCGCTGGCCGGTCTGCTCGGCGGGCTGGCGGCGGCGCTGGTGGCCCGCCCGGTCGCGGCCGTCACCGCCCCGCCGTTCCCGGACGGCTGGCGCGTGATCCCGCCGCCGGGCGCGCTCGGGCCGGTCGCCCTCGCCGTGGCGGCCGGCGTGGGCCTGGTGGTGCTGGGCGCGACGGCCTGGCTGTCCGTGCGGCGGCTGCGCGGGGAGCTTTCATGATCGCCCTTCTTCGCCCTTCGGCCGGCCGGCGGAGGGAGCTGTCGTGATCGCTCTCGTTTTCTCCATGGTCTGGGCGCGGCGTGGTCAGGCCCTCGTGGTGGCGCTGCTCGCCATGTTCGGCGTGGCCGCGGCCGTCGCGGCGCCGGCCTATCTGCGCGCCGCCGACCGGGCGACCGCCTCGGGCCAGGTCGAGACGGCGGCGGCGGAAGATCTGGCGATTGCCGTACGCGCGTACCAGTCCGACCCTCGTACGGTGAAACCGGGCGCCGATCTCGTGGGACCCGACCTCGAGCGCAACGGCTCGGTGCTGCTGGGGATGCCGGGCTTCGACTACGTCTACTCGGTGGAATACCCGACCATCGGCGTCGAGCCCTCCATCTCGTACGCGACCCGGTTCGTCTATCGCCAGGACGCCTGCGAGCACCTGGTGATGACGGCCGGCCGCTGCCTGATCGGTGAGGCCGACATCATCCTGCCCGAGGCGACCGGCCGGCGACTGGAACTGGCGCCCGGCGACTCGATCCAGTTGCGGGCCGCCGTCCGCGTCGTGCCGCGAGGGGAGCCGCCCTTCTACGCGCCGGTCGGCGTGCACAAGCAGTTCCTCGTCGCCGGCTTCTACCGGGTGCCCGACCCGCGGAACGTCTATTGGGGAACTCACGCCTACTTCGCTCCCTCGTCGGGCCTGCCGCCGGGCGCCAACGAGCCCGCGTTCGTCGGGAGCGCCACGCTGCACGCCATGGACCGGGGCGCGGTCGAGGCCGGGCTCGACGCCTATCCCCGGGCGGGGGCCCTCGACGTCGACAACCTTCCCGCCGTACGGGATGGGCTCGTCGCGATGCAGGCCGGTGCGACCTCGCTCGGCGGTGGGGTCGAGATGCGCAGCGAACTACCCGCCCTGCTCGACCGCATCGACTCGGGGCGCGACGCCGGTCACCGGATCGTGCCGGTGCTCGCGGTCGCCCTGGTGCTGCTGGCCTGCCTGACCATCTTCCTGGCGGTCGGCTACGGCACCGAGGGGCGGCGGCCCGAACTCGCCGTGGTGGCGCTGCGCGGCGCCCGCTGGGGTCAGCGCTGGTGGCTGGCGACCGGCGAGAACCTGGTCGCGATCCTGATCGGCGCCGTCCTCGGCTGTCTGGCCGGCCAGCTGCTGGTCAACGCGTTCAGCGCCTACCGTTTCCCGGGCGTCGGCGCCGACCCCGGCCTCGACTCGCTGCGCTGGGCGCCGGTCGCCGCGGGCGCGGCCGTGCTGACCGCGCTGCTCGCCGAGCGACGCCAGATCGCCACGCCGGTGGCCGAACTGCTGCGCCGCGCGCCGTCCGTGCCCACCAGCGCGCGGGCCATCGCGGTCGAGGCCGTCGTGGTGATCCTGGCCGGGGTCGCGGTCGTGCAGCTCACCGACGACCTGCGCGGGGTCGGCACGGCCGCCGCCGCGCTGGTGCTGGTGGCCGGCTCGCTGGTCGCGGCCCGGCTGCTGATACCCCTGGCCACCCTGCTCGGCCGGCGGGCCCTGCGGCGCAGCCGGATCGGGGTGGCGCTGGCCGGGTTCCAGCTCTCCCGGCGGCCCGGCGCGGTGCGGCTGTTCGCGCTGCTCACGGCCGCGGTCGCGGTGATCGGGTACGCGGCCTCGGCGGTGGATGTGGCGGCGCGCGGCCGGGTCGACGAATCGGTGCTCGGCACCGGCGCCCAGCGCGTGATCGAGCTCGGCCCCACCGGCCGCCCGAACCTGCTGGCCGCGGTGCGGGCGGTCGACCCGGAAGGTAAGTTCGCGATGGCCGCGATGCGGCTGCCCAAAGACCCGGCCGCGCCCACCGTGGTCGCGGTCGACACGACCCGCCTGGCCACCGTGGCGGCGTGGCCCTCCGGCGCCCCCGCCGTCGAGTCGATCACCCGCGCGCTGCACCCCGCCGCGGCGCCACCGGTCGACGTGGACGGCGCGAAGGTGGCGTTCGACATCACGGCCGACGGGTTCCGGCCCGGCAAGGCGGTCGCGGTGTCGGTGGTGCTGTCCCCGCGCGACGGCGGCAACGACGAGATCGTCGAACTGGGCGTGCTGCGCGACGGCCGGCAGACGTACGGGCAGACCGTCCCCGCCTGCGCGAAGGGCTGCACCCTGAACTCGGTGCGCATCGTCGGCGGCACCGGAACCCTGGACGTGTCCGGCCACATCACGGTCCACAAGCTGACCGGCGGCGCCCCCGGCAACGGCGTGCCCGGCGACGTCCTGACCGACCCGTCCCGCTGGCGGGCCTCCGAGGGCGGCGAGATCGGCCGGTCCGCCGACGGCCTGCGGATCGACGTGACCTCCCTGAACGGTCTGCCCTCGGGGATGTTCGTGCAGCCGGCGGCCGCCCCCGACCCGCTCCCGGTCGCCACCGCCGGAATCGGCGCCCTGCCCACCATCGAGGGCCTGGACTCGCGCCCGGTCCGGGTCAGCGTGGCGGCAGCGTTGCCGGCCGTCCCCGGAGCGGGCGCACCCGCGGTGCTGACCGACCTCACGTACGCCGACGCCCTGGCCACCGACGGCGCCGCCAGCAGCAACGCGCTGGTCTGGCTGAACTCGTCGGCTCCCGCTGACATCGTCGACCAGTTGGCCGCCCACGGCGTCACGGTCACCGCGGACGTCCGCGCGTCCCAGGTCCGGGCCCGCCTCGACACCCAGGGCCCGGCGATCGCCCTGTGGTTCTACGTCATAGTGGCCGTCCTGGCCGCAGCCCTGGCGGCCGGCGCGCTGATCCTGGCCGCATCGGTCGACCGCGACCGCCGGGTCGAAGACCTGTCCGCTCTGCGAGGCCAGGGCTTGAGCCGCGCGGCGTTGCGGCAGGCCACCCTGTGGACCTATCCCGTGCTGATCGCGGTCGCGGTGGTGGCGGGTCTGGGGGTTGCCCTGCTGGGATGGTGGTTGACGGGGTGGGCGCTGCCTCTGGCCGGGCTTACCCCGCCGGCCATCCCGTTGGCCGGTTGGCCCCGGCCCGTGACCATCGGGGCGACCGCCCTCGCCACGCTGCTGATGCTCGCGGGCGTGGCCGTCCTGGCCGGCCGCCGCACCCTCCGCCGCATCCGCTAGCGCATTCCCGCGCGGGTTCATGGATCACATTCGCCAACTGTTCAGCCGTCCGGGTGGCATTGCATACTGAGTTTTCGCGACCAGCCAGGCCTGCGGAGATTCCGATGATTGATCGTGCCCGGTTCGAATCGGCGGACGAGCTTGTTCTCTGCCACGCTCTGGAGAAGTTACGCACCCGCGAAGGGCTCCGCCCGGCGCGATTGCAGGCCGAGGCACGAGTCGTGGCCGAACCATTGCTGAGCCTGTCCGCGGTGCGCCGCCATTCGGCCATTTTCGACCTTGACCTGGCGCACGCTGCCGTCGCCGTGGTGGGCGAATGCGTTCAGGACGGGCTCAACGGCACCGACCGGATCGTGGCCGACGCGGTTCTTGGCCTGGGCCTTTTCCGAGATCGCTATTTGCGGCGCGGGATGGGCGCCCGCGACGTCGACGGCGTGTATTCCGATCTCCTCAGCCGTCGCCGGCGGTCCCTGCTGGCGAACTGGTCGGGCCTGCACGAGGCGCTCGACGCCGAGCCGATCGAGAGGCCGAGCGACCGGGCGTTGCGGGGCAGCCTGGAGGGTCTGCTGCTGCGAGAGCTCTCCCGGCAGCTCGTCCTGCGCGAGACCCACTCGGTCGGGGCCAGCAACGCCCCGGCCCGGCTGCGGCCCGGCGAGCTGACCGGGGCGACACTCAACGGGCACCGCCAAGGCCGGGTCGTGGTCATCGGCGCGGCCGTGATGGATGCGACCTTCAAGACCAAATCGATCCCGGCCCGGGAAACCTCCAACGAGGCGTACGCCTTCCAGCTGTCGCCCGGCGGGAAGGGGCTGAACCAGGCCGTCGCGGCCGCCCGGCTCGGCCTCGACGTGTCCCTGCTGGCCGCGGTGGCGGACGACCGTTTCGGCGACGAGATCGTCGACTACCTGCGCCGCGAGAACGTCGACACCTCGATGATCAAGCAGGTGCCCGACGCCCAGACCGCCTTCACCGGGATCATCGAGTTCGAGCTGGGCGACAGCATCGCGGTGAACTGGCGCAACGAGCGTGAGCTGCGCATCGACGCCCGCGACATCGACCGCTGCCTGCCGCAGATCGCCGAGGCCGACGCGGTCCTGATCACCTTCGAGATCCCGCGCGACAGCCTGGAACGAGCGACGGCCCGGCTGCGGGAGCCCGGCTACCGCCATGTCACGGTCATCGTCACTCCGGGACAGCCCTATTCGAACGCCGGCGTCTCGGGGCAGGCGCTGGCCGAGGTCGACTATCTGGTCGCGCATCCCTGGGAACTCGGCCGTTACGGCCCGTCGAGCGACGGACCGCTCGATGTGGACGTCGTGGCCCGGCAACTGCTCGCGTACGGGGTGGAAACGCTTTGTGTGCCCCTCGCGGGCGGTTGCACCATCTATTCCGCGACCGAGCTGGGAACGTTCGCGGTGCCGACTTTTCCGTCGGCCTACAAGGAGACCTCGGCCTCGAGGGACGCGTTCTGTGCCGCGCTCGCCGCCAAACTCATCGACAACCTCAAGGAGTTCTCCGAGGGCGTCGCGTTGTGGGCGACGGCCGCCATGGCCGCGGCCGCCGCCGACTATCCGTTGCCCAATCCCATGCCGGACCGGCGGCGCGTCGACCAGCTGCTGACCCGCTCCCGTTTCCAGGTCGCCCCGCGTTCGGTTCCGCCGGAAAGCGTCCCGCTCGTCAGCGACGTATCCTCGGCCGTTCGCTCTCCGGAATGAACTCCGTCTCGCCGCGCAGCCGCCAGCAGAAGATGAGCGACTCCCGCAATCTGATCCGGCTCACCTCGAACGTCTGATCGGGATGTGCCTTCTGCAGATCCGCGATCGTCGCGCTGCCGAACCGCCGCCGCAGCTGCCGCGGGCTGACATAGAACCGATTGTGGTAGAGGTAGGGCCGGGGTTGCACGGTGAACCAGTGCTGCCAGTTCGCCGCCCGGTAGCTGCCACCGCTGAAGCCCAGGTTGCGGTCGACGGCCGTCGTGAGCAGATCGACGCCGAACGAGTTCTGCCTCATCCAGGAACGCACGCGCGCCAGCAGGTGGGAGATGGCGCCGTACGGGGCGTCGTCGCAGGAGAAGACGCGCGAGACGTCCCAGACCCGCTCCCGGGGAATCCCGAAATTCGCCTCTATCCGGGCCGCCACGCGGCGCCACTGGAGGGGTGAGACGCTGCAGATGCTCACCGGCAGCCCGCGCGGGTCCAGCAGCGCGAAGTACTGTGATCCCTCGCGGGCGCTCTGCAGGTAGTGCCGGTGCGTGATGATCGGTGCGGCCTGAGCGGCGGGCACCGGCGCGAAGCTGAGCCTGTGCAGGCGGCGTAGCCCTTCGGACACGCGCCCGGTCGTCTTCTCGACGTCGTCGGCCAACTGCCCGGCCACCCAGTTCACCTCGGCGCGGACCGACCGGGCCGGCATTCTTCCGTCGGACTCGGCGATGCGGGGCAACTGCAGCAGCACCCGGACGTGCAGCGCCCGCGTATTCACGACCCGGCTGGTGGCCGCCTCGTCGATCATCTGGGACATCCGCTTGTCGCCCGACGTCACGCAGTCCGGCAGGCTGATGTCGGCCTCGTCGTCGACGGTCATCCCATTTCCTCGAACCGGCCGGCTGCCAGTTGGCAGCCAATTGCCATGGAACACTTCATTCAAGCTCGACAACTGGCGGAACTATGGCGAGCATTTTCCGGGCAACCGTCGCGATGGTGTCGCAGATGGATGCCAAAAGCCTTTGTTGACGCCCTATTGCCATCGCGTTAAATCAAATCTAGAAGGACTGGCTCCGAGGCCAAAAGCCTCTCGGGCCCACGTCCCGGCCGAACTTTAGACCGGGTTTCGCGGCTAGGCAACCCCCAGAAGGAGGATCAATGTCTCCCGGCGATGTTCTCGTTATTGTCATCATGAGTATAGGTGCCATGGTGCTCGTGGCGGCCTGGCGGAAAGTATTGCTCTTCTTGCTCTCCGTTGTCATTGCGGTCTTCTTCTACGGGCTTTTCAGCCTTTCTCACCTGGTCCCCAGCTAGCGGGTGACTCGGTCGCCCCGCAAACGGGTGACCTCGGCGCCGGATCCGCACCAATGGTCCGGCGCCCCACGACGAGGCGTGCATCAACCGATGGCGGAGCGGATGGCCGTGGCCATCAGCTCGGCTGCGGCGGCTCGCAGGTGTTCGAGGCTTACCTCGGCGTCCAGCTCGCCCGTGGCCAGGGCCACCACCGCGTCGCCGTCGTAGCTGGAATGGGCGGGGTGCAAGGCTCGGGCGAAACCCGTGTGTCCGCTCTGGGCCAGCAAGTAGCAGGCCCTCTTGTCCAGTTTGGCGTCGGTCAGCAGCACGGCGATCGTGGTGTTGGTGCGGGGGAACGGTGGCGGTGCCGGTGTCGCCGGGCCCTGGTCGGGGGCGATCAGCGGGCGGCCGTCGGGGCCGATGACGTCGCCCCAGCCGTTGACCGCGGCCAGCGCCACGATCGAGGCCTCGCCGAGGCGGCCCTGGGCCAGGCCGATGCCGCCGGGGTCGAGGCGGTTGCGCCACTTGCCGGTGGTGGCGCCCGTGCCGGCGCCGACGCGGCCGGTCTGGAACGGGGCGCCGGACAGGGCGGCCTCGGCTGCCGACCGGCCGCCGGTGGTGAAGTCGGGGCGGTCGGTCGCGGCCACCGACGCGTCGAACAGGGACATGCCTACGACGATCGGGACCGGGCCGGCGGCGGTGGGGAAGCCCAGGCCGCGTTCGCGGAGCAGCTGCATGACGCCGTCGCCGGCGGCCAGGCCGAACGCGGAACCGCCGGACAGGACCACGGCGTCCACGCGGTCGACCAGGCGTACGGGGTCGAGCAGTTCGAACTCGCGTGTGGCCGGTGCGCCTCCTCTCACCTCGCCCGAAGCCACCGTTCCGGGCGGCGGGAGGATCACGGTCACGCCGGTGCCGTCGCCGGTCCAGTGGCCGGCGTGTGCCGAGAGAAGCTGCATACCCCAATGATCCACCCGGGCCTGGAGAAACCGGGCCCAGTTAAGCCGGGTCCACCCAGGCCCAAAGAGGCCACGTCCACTCGGGCC
Organism: Paractinoplanes ovalisporus; assembly: GCF_016834655.1. Lineage (GTDB taxonomy): Bacteria > Actinomycetota > Actinomycetes > Mycobacteriales > Micromonosporaceae > Actinoplanes > Actinoplanes ovalisporus. Next base: position 5,668 of record NZ_JAENHP010000012.1, on the reverse strand, counting down.
CGGAGAAGCCGCTTCCACTCGGGCCGGGAGAAGCCGCTTCCAACCGGTCCCGGAGAAGCTGCCGGGAGCGGAATTTGTCGATGCCGGTGGATGAGGGAAGCAGGGTTGACACGCCGGAAACGGCCAAGCAATCTCGGTTTATCGATTTAGCGCCCCGGAACTGGGGGATCGGTGTGAGTGAAACCGTTGCCGTCATGTCGGCCGCCGGGGTCACCGTGGTGGTCGACGGCCGCGGGCCGGGGCTGCCGGTCGTCGCCTACTGGGGCCCCGAGCTGCCCGGCCTCGACGACGAGCAGGTCAGCGCGCTGCTCCGGGCGGCCGTGGGGGTCACCGGCAGCAACGCCCAGGACGAGCCTCCACCGGTGGCGATCATCCCGGAGCACAAAGGCGGCTGGACGGGGCGTCCGGGGCTGCGCGGCTCGGCCGGCGGCGCGGGGTGGTCACCCTCCTTCCAGATCACGAGCTTCCGCCCGTACGGGAATGGGGGTCCCGGGCTTCTCGAGGTCGAAGCGGCCGACGACGCCGGGCGGCTCGCGCTGCTGATCGAGATCGAGCTGCTGCCCAGCGGCCTCCTGCGGGCGCGCGCCACGCTCACCAACCAGCGCGAGGAGACGTACGGGCTGGAAGATCTCGTCTTGTCCTTCCCGCTGCCGGCCGAGGCCACCGAACTGCTCGACTTCGCCGGGCGGCACAACCTCGAACGGGTGCCGCAGCGGGCGCCGCTCCACGTGGGGCTGCACACGCGGGAGAATCGGCGCGGGCGCACGGGGGCCGACAGCGCCTATGTGCTGCACGCCGGCGAGCCGGGATTCGGGTTCGCGCGCGGGCGTGTGTGGGCGGTGCACACGGCGTGGAGCGGCAACCACACGCATTACGCCGAGCGGGTCTGGTCGGGGGAGCAGCGCCTCGGCGGCGGGGAGTTGCTGCTGGCGGGGGAGGTGCGGCTCGCGCGCGGGGAGGCGTACCGGACGCCCTGGGTTTATGGCTCGCACGGCGACGGGCTGGACGAGGTGGCCCGGCGCTTCCATCGGCATCTGCGTTCGCGCGGGAGGCCGGTGGACAGCGAGCGCCCGGTGTCGCTCAACGTGTGGGAGGCCGTCTATTTCGACCACCGCCTCGACAAACTGCTCGAACTCGCCGAGCTGGCCGCGGCGGCCGGCGCCGAACGCTACGTGCTGGACGACGGCTGGTTCGGCTCGCGCCGCGACGACACCTCGGGACTGGGTGACTGGGTGGTGTCGCCCGACGTCTGGCCGGACGGGCTGCACCCGCTGATCAACGGGGTGAAGCGGCTGGGCCTGCAGTTCGGGCTGTGGTTCGAGCCCGAGATGGTCAACCCCGACTCCGACCTGGCCCGCGAACACCCCGAATGGATCATGTCAGCGCGGGACGAGTGGCCGGTCGAGTCGCGCCGGCAGCAGGTGCTCAACCTCGGGCTGCCGGGCGCGTACGAGCACGTCAAGACGCAGATTCTGGCGATCCTCGACGAATACGCGATCGACTACATCAAGTGGGACCACAACCGTGACCTGATCGAGGCGGGCACCCAGCCCACCGGCGAGCCGGGCGTGCACGACCAGACGCTGGCGTTCTATCGGCTGCTCGACGAGCTCCGGGCCGCGCATCCCGCCCTCGAGATCGAGTCGTGCTCGTCCGGCGGCGGCCGGGTCGACCTCGAGGTGCTGGCCCGCAGTGACCGGGTCTGGGTCAGCGACAACATCGACCCGCACGACCGGCAGCACATGCTGCGCTGGAGCGCCCAGCTGGTGCCGCCGGAGTTCCTCGGCTCGCACATCGCCTCGGACCGCAACCACGTCACCGGCCGGCGGCACGACCTGGCGTTCCGGGCCGGCACGGCGGTCTTCGGCCACCTCGGCATCGAGTGGGACCTCACCGCCGCCGGCGACGAGCAGCTGGGGGAGCTCGGTGAGTGGATCGCCTTCTTCAAGGAGCACCGGGGGCTGCTGCTCGGGGGCGATCTCGTACGGATGGACGGGTACGGCGACGACGTGCTGGTGCACGGCGTGGTGTCACCCGACCGGTCGGCCGCGCTGATCGCGATGGTGACGATGGCCAGCCCGTACCCGGATCCACCGGCCCGGCTGCGGTTCCGCGGTCTGGACCCGCGACGGCCGTACCGCCTGCGGCCGTTGCACCCGGCGTCGCACCCGCCCCCGTGGTGGGACGGCGACGTCGTTCTCAGCGGCGCCGCGATCGAGCACGCGGGCGTCGCCGCACCCCGGGTTCGTCCCGACCAAGTCGTGCTCTACAGCGCCGACGCCCTGAGGGGACCCGATGGAGGCAATCAAGCGTAAGGACGACACCCGACTGGCCCTCATGTTCATCGCACCCGCGTTGGTCGGCTTCCTGATCTTCATGGTCTGGCCGACGCTGCGCGGCATCTACCTCAGCTTCACCAAGTTCAACCTGCTCACACCACCCGAGTTCAACGGCCTCGACAATTACGTACGGATGGTCCAGGACCCGGTGTTCTGGAACGCGCTCAAGGTCACCATCTACTACGTCGTCATCAACATCGTCGTGCAGACGGTGCTGGCGCTCGGCATCGCGGTGATGATGCAACGGCTCACCCGGCGCACCTGGCTGCGCGGGATCGTGCTCACGCCGTACCTCGTGTCGAATGTGGTCGCCGCCCTGATCTTCCTGTGGATCCTGGACTATCAGCTCGGCATCGGGAACCGGGTGATCGAGCTGATCGGCCTCGACCGGGTCGCTTTCCTGGCCGACGGCGCCTGGGTCATCCCGACGGTCGCGCTGATCAACGTCTGGCGGCACGTCGGCTACACGGCCCTGCTGATCTTCGCGGGGCTCCAGACCATTCCCGAGACCCTGTACGAGGCGGGGCGCACCGACGGGGCGTCCGAGCTGACCATGTTCCGGCGCATCACCTTGCCGCTGCTCCGCCCGATCCTGGCGCTCGTCCTGATCATCACCGTGGTCGGGTCGTTCCAGGTGTTCGACACCGTCGCCGTCACCACCCGCGGCGGTCCGGTCGACTCCTCGCGGGTCCTGCAGTACTACATCTACGACATGGCGTTCGGCCGCTTCCAGTTCGGCTACGCCTCGGCCATGTCGGTCGCGCTCCTGGTGGTCCTCATCGTGATCACGTTTTTGCAGTACCGCCTGACCCGCGCCGAGCAGTCCGACCTGGCCTAGGAGGGTCCGATGGCTACCACCACCACACAGCCGGTGGCCGTTCCGGCCGTCGTCGTCGCCGAGAAACCCCCCAAGCCGGGCTTCAACTTCGGGCGCGCGCTGGCCTGGTTCTTCATGATCCTGGTGATCCTGGCGTCGATCTTCCCCTTCTACTGGATGCTGCGCACCGCCCTGAGCAGCAACAACGCCCTGTACGCGGGCTCCGACAGCCTGCTTCCGGTCGACGCTTCGTGGGGCGGGTTCGAACGCGTCTTCGGCCTGCAGACCGGTCAGGAGGCGATCGACGCGGGCGGCGCCGGCCAGCCGATCAACTTCTGGCACTACCTGGCCAACTCGGTGATCGTCTCCACCCTGGTCACCGCCGGACAGGTCTTCTTCAGCGCGATGGCCGCGTACGCGTTCGCCCGTCTGCAGTGGCGGCACCGCGAGAAGGTCTTCGCGTTCTTCCTGGCCGGCCTGATGATCCCGGCCATCTTCACGCTGCTGCCCAACTTCGTGCTGATCAAGCAGCTGGGCCTGATCGACACGCTGCTCGGCATCTCGCTGCCGACGATGCTGATGACCCCGTTCGCGGTCTTCTTCCTGCGGCAGTTCTTCCTCGGCATCTCCCGCGAGGTCGAGGAGGCGGCCCTGGTCGAGGGCGCGTCCAAGGTACGGGTGTTCTTCCAGCTGATCATGCCCATGTCGGCCGCGCCGCTGGCGACGCTCGGCATCCTCACCTACATCACGTCGTGGAACGACTACTTCTGGCCGTTGATGGTCAGCTACACCGACCGTTCCCGCGTGCTGACGGTGGCGCTCGGCGTCTTCAAGTCGCAGACGCCGCAGACCGGTCCGGACTGGTCGGGCCTGATGGCGGCCACGCTCGTGGCGGCCCTGCCGATGCTCGTCCTGTTCCTCTTCTTCGCGAAACGGATCGTCAACTCCATCGGCTTTAGTGGGATCAAATGAAATCGCGTCTCGGAGCCTTCCTTTCCGCGCTGCTCGTCGCCGGATGCGGCTGGAGCGGGGCCGACGCCGCCACCGAGTCGGGCGGCGGCACCATCGAGTACTGGCTGTGGGACTCGGCCCAGCAGCCCGGTTACCAGAAATGCGCCGACGCCTTCGCGCAGCAGAACCCCGGGCTGTCGGTGCACATCTCCCAGTACGGCTGGGACGTCTACTGGTCGAAGCTCACCGCCGGGTTCATCGCCGACACCGCGCCCGACGTGTTCACCGACCACCTGGCCAAGTTCGCGCAGTTCGTCGACCTCGGCGTGCTGCGGCCGCTCGACCAGCTCGGGCCGACCGGCGACATCAACGACGGGGACTACCAGGAGGGGCTGGCCGAACTGTGGAAGGGCCAGGACGGCAAGCGGTACGGGTCGCCGAAGGACTGGGACACGATCGCCATGTTCTACAACCCGGCCGCCCTGCGGAGCGCCGGTGTTGATCCGGCCACGTTGAAGGACCTGACCTGGAACCCGACCGACGGCGGCACCTTCGAGAAGACCGTGGCCCACCTGACCGTCGACGTCAACGGCGTCCGCGGCGACGAGCCCGGTTTCGACAAGAACAACATTTCCCAGTACGGGATCGGGTCCGACGGTTCGGGCGGGGGCGGCTGGGGCCAGACCCAATGGTCGAACTTCGCCGGCAGCGCCGGATGGCAGGTCACCGACAAGAACCCGTGGGGCACCCGGTTCAACCTCGACCAGCCGGCCTTCCAGGACACCCTGTCCTGGTACTTCGGCCTGGAACGCAAGGGTTACATGCCGAGCTTCGCCGAGATCGGCGGCAACAACCCGGTCGGCCCCGACAAGCAGATCCAGTCCGGCCTGGCGGCGATGGCCTTCGACGGCTCCTGGAAGATCTCGACCTTCACCGGCCTGACCGACACGTCGGGCCAGAAGCTCGCGATCGGCATCGCCCCGACCCCGATCGGCCCCACCGGCAAACGGGCGTCGATGTTCAACGGCCTGGCCGACTCGGTCACGAAGCTCTCGAAACAACCCGAGAACGCGGCCAAGTGGGTGAAGTTCATGAGCGGCGAGGAGTGCCAGAACATCATCGGCGAGTCCGGCGTGGTGTTCCCGGCCCGACCCGCCGGCACCGACAAGGCGATCGCGTTCAACCGCGACGAACGCAAGCTCGACGTCACCCCGTTCACCGACCAGGTCAAGGACAAGACCACGTTCCTGTTCCCGGTGACGTCGAACGCGGCCGACATCACGGCGCTGCTGCAGCCCCGGATGGACGCCGTCTACATCGGTGACGCACCCGTGTCGTCGCTGACCACCGTGAACGACCAGCTGAACAACCTCTTCAAGGTCGCCCAGTAGAAGACCGGGAGCGATGCCCCTGCCGTCGGGCATCGCTCCCGGCGACCGGGATGCCTACCGCCACCAGTGCTTGCCGTTGGTGGCGTTGTAGTAGACGGCCTTGTACGCGGCGTCGGCGATCGTTCCGCAGCCCCGCGGGTTGCCATGCTTCGCGCAGATCGTCAGCATGT
>NZ_JAENHP010000011.1 GCF_016834655.1 Paractinoplanes ovalisporus | reverse complement strand
CACCTTGAGAGTGCCTTCCGTGACGGACGATTCTGATCCTAGACAAGTCAGATCATCCCAGATCAGAAGGCACTTTCGCGTTCCCGGACGCCGCCAGCAGCAGCCCTTACTGAACGCCCGAGGCTAGAAGGACTGTTGCCGATAGGGTGAAATGAAGGGCGTCAATTGTCAGGTCTTGCGCCCGGGTCCGCGGTGGACGATTATATCGATGCATCGAATTCCGAGGCTCTTGTCGGTGTCGGCCGATCGGGGCAACGCGTCCATTCGAAATCAGTGTCGATTTGTGCTGGGCGAAGCACGTCCATTCCGTCGGCTACAGGTGGGGAGCTGCGGCATTGGCTTTGTCCGTTCCCGGAACAATTGCGTTCCGATCAGACGCGCGCCGTCTCGCTCTCGGCGCGCTCAACGGAGACCTGACCCTCTGGGACACCACGAGTCCGGCCCGGCCACGCCGGTTCGGCCGCCTGCGTCAGGGCCGCAACATCGTCACGGCCACCTGGAACCCGGCCGCGTCCGACCTTCTGGCCACGGCCTCGACCGACGGCCTGGTGGTGATCTGGCGGCTCCCGGCCGATCAGCCCGCCGAACGCCTGGCCCAATGGGCGGGCCCGGCGCGGCGGCCGGCGCACGCGGGCTGGGCCGCCAACGGCCGGCACGTGTTCAGCGTGACCGCCGACGGCTACGCCACCGCATGGGAGGTGCAGCGCGGACGCCTGATCGGGCAGGCCGCCGTCACCGGTGGGCATCCGGTCGCAGGCGCGCACTGCCGGGGCCGCGAGATCGTGGTGGTCACGAGGAACGGCTGGGCCCGGGTCTGGGATCCGGGGCGCCCGCCCGAACCGTGGATCCGGCTCACCGACGCGCCTGTGAGCACGTGCACATGGTCGGACCGGTTTCTGCTGGTGGCGGGCGAGAAAGGGCACGTCGCGTTCTTCGACGCCGGATTCCGTGAGTTGCGCACCCTGCGGGTCGGCCGTTCCGGCCCCCGCGCGATTGCCTGCACGGACGACTATCTGGCCGCGCTGTTTCCCGGCGGCGTGACAATCGCGGTCGACATGCGCGGCGAGCTCATGTGGAAAACCGACTTCGGACTGCGGAATGGCGGCTCGATCGCGGTCGCCGAAGACCTGATCGCCGCCGGCGACTCGACCAGACCGCTAATCGGCCTCATAGCCACCGGCGCTTGCGTGGAGGCCGCCTGAGAAGGCATCGCCCGCGCGAAGGCCGTGTGAACATCCGGCGTGTGGAAGCCGCCCGCGACTCCGGACAGCGTCAGCCATGTGGAGACGGGCGCCGGGACCCTCCGGCTCGCGTGTCAGGGCCGCCTGGTTTTCGGGGCTGTGTCGGAGGAGTGGCCGACGGGCTGCACCACGGACGCGGGCGCTAGGCCAAGTGCTCGGTGAAGAACGTGGTGAGCTTGGCGACGGCCGGCGTCACGTGTTCGTCCCGGTCGTACATCGAGATGTGGGTTCCGCCCTCGACCACGAACAGTTCCTTGGGCTCGGCCGCCCTCCGGATGGCCTCGCGGCTCATGTAGGCCGTGTTCGCCTCGGAGCCGATGATCATCAGTAGGGGGCGGGGTGCGATGAGGTGGATCAGCGCGTACGAGTCGTACTGGACGAGCAGATCCACGCTGCGTACGGGCCAGGGCGGCACCGCCCGCGGGTGGAAGCCGCGCGGCGTGCGGTAGTACTCGTAAGTCTCCTCGTCCACGGCATCGGTGATCCATTCCTGGAGCACGACGCCCCCGCCCCGGGCTTCCGCCGTGCGGGCCGCCGTCGAGGCCTCGAGCATGGCGCGCAGCGTCTCGGGGGACTGGCCGCCGCCGAGGCCGTCGCGCATGACCGTGCCCATGTCGCTGCCGCTGACCGTGGCCACGGCCCGGATCCGCACATCGGTCTGGGCGGCGTACGGGACGTAACCGCCCGAGGCGCAGATGCCCAGCGCCCCGATCCGGCCCGGGTCGATCTCGTCGCGCGTGCTCAGGAAGCTCACCGCCGACTTGACGTCCTCGGCCCGCTGGAACGGGTTCTCCAGGCCGCGCGGTTCGCCCTCGCTCTCACCCTGGTAGGCGGCGTCGAACACGAGCGCGGCGAAGCCCTCGCGGGCCAGACGCTCGGCATAGATGCTGGCGGTCTGCTCCTTGACCCCGCCACCGGGATGGCCGACCACCACCGCGGCAAGCCGCTCGGTGGCGGGCGCGTCGGGCAGGAACAGGATCCCGGCGATCGTCAGGTTGCTGCTCGGAAACGTGACGTCGATCTTCATGCTCCGACCCTGACACGCATCGCACGCCGCGATAAGGGGACAGAACTGGCCCCCTCACCGGACCGGCGGCGGTGTCAGCGTTGGCATGCATCGCGCGGGACGGCCGGACCGGTGGTGGTGTCGGCCTGGGCGTGTCGCGTGCGGTGAGGGGCGGGCCGGTGGCGGTGGCACGCGTCGCGCGCGGCGGTGAGGGGGACGGGACTGGCCCCCTCAGGCGGCTGGTGGTGGTGTCAGACTTGGGCCCGTGAGCAGCGAACTTGGCAACTTTCTGCGGGCCCGGCGCCGGGAACTGAGCCCCGAGGCGGCGGGTCTGCCGGGTGATGGGCGGCGGCGCGTGCCGGGGCTGCGTCGTGAAGAGGTTGCGCTGCTGGCCTCGATCAGCCCGGACTATTACACCCGCATCGAGCAGGGGCGCCGGCGGGCGGCCGAGCCTGTGCTGGATGCCCTGGCCCGCGCGCTGCGGCTGGGGGAGGACGAGCGGGCCTACCTGTTCGAGCTCTCGGGCAAGGACGCCGGTCGGCCCCGTCGGCGGCCCGCGCAGAAGGTTCAGCCGCAGCTGCGGCGCCTGCTCGACGACCTCTCGAACACCCCGGCCCTCGTGCTCGGGCGCTGCACCGACATCCTGGCCTGGAATCCGCTCGCCGCCGCGGTGTTCACCGACTTCGGGCGGGTTCCGGCGCGGGAGCGCAACTTCGTGCGGCTGGTCTTTCTCGAACCGGCCGTGCGGTCTATGTATGTGGACTGGGACTACATGGCCCGCGCCTGCGTGGCCCAGCTGCGGCTGGAGGCCTCGCGCGACCCGGAGAGCCCGAGGATGGCCATGCTGGTGGGTGAACTGTCGGTCCGCGATCCGGATTTCCGGCGCTGGTGGGGTGACCACCGGGTGGCCGTGCGGACCGCGGGCACCAAGAACCTGAACCATCCGGTGGCGGGCCTGCTCGAGCTCGACTGGTCGACGCTGACCGACGCCGCCGACCCCGACCAGCAACTGATCGCCCTCACCGCGGCCCCGGGCAGCCCCGCCGACCGGGGTTTGCGGCTGCTGTCAGGGGGCGATGGTCAGGTCCTCGGTGGGTAGGGTCTGGCACGCCAGCCGCCAGCCCTCGGCCAGCTCGGCCTCCGAGAACATGCCCCGGGTGTCGGTCTCGTAGGCGCCGGAGAGCACCCGCACCCGGCAGGTGCCGCAGGCGCCCTCCCCACACGACTGCGGCAGGTCGATGCCGGCCGTGTTGCCCGCGTCCAGCACCGACTGGCCGGGATGACAGGGGAAGGCCGAACCGTCGGGCAGCCCGATGGTGTATTCCGTGACACCGGTGGCAGCCGCGGCCAGGGCGATGGCGTGCGCCCGTTCCCGGCGGGTCTCGCGGCTGCGGCCCGAGACGAAGGCCTCGGTGTGGATGGCCGCGCGCGGCACCCCGAGCGCGGTCAGGTGGCCGATCACGTCCTGCATCATCGGGGCCGGGCCGCACAGGTGCACGCGGGCGGCGCCCACGGCGTACGGGCGAAGGGTTTCCAAGCCGATGCGGCCCTGCCGGCCGGTGACGACGATCGCCACGTCCAGCCCGGGCAGGCGCTCGCGCAGTTGCTCGATCTCGGGCCCGAACGCGACCTCCTCGTCGGTGCGGAAGCTGGCCAGCAGGGTGACCGGCCCGGTGTGGCCCGCGTCGGCGGCCGCGGTCAGCACGCTCATCAGCGGCGTGATGCCGACCCCGCCGCCGATCAGCAGCAGGGGACCCGGCCCGGAATCCGGCGCCCACGTGAACTCGCCGTGCGGGCCGCTGACGCGCAGCGCCAGCCCGGCCCGGATCTCCCTGTGCAGAAAGCTCGAACCGAGCCCGTCCGGTTCGTGCTTCACCGCGATGTCCACATAGGAGGAACCGGGACCGCTGCAGATCGAGTAGGAGCGTTCGATCGGCTCGACGGCGACCGGCACGTCCACCTTCAGGTACTGCCCGGCCACGAACGTGAACGGCATGACACCGGTGTCCAGCGGCGTGAGACGGATCCGCCGGATGTTCGGGGTCAGCGCCTCCACGGAAGTGACCCGCAGATAGCCCTGCCACGGCGTGCCCGGGTCGCGAGCCGGGACGGCGCCACGGACCGTCCGCCACATGGCACCGGTCTGCCGCGGCGACAACACGGTGTTGGCCGCCATCAGGCCGCCGGCGAGCGCGCCCACTACACCGGGACCCCACGCGTCCTGTCCCGCCACGAACAGACCCTTGACCGGCGTACGGCAGGAGGCCCGCGCCGACCGCAACCGTTGCGGTGTCGCGGAAAGGCCGTAGAACGAGCCGAGCACGCTGTGCTGGAAGGTCTCGAAGGAAAGTGGCGTGGCGAGTTCGGCGAACGCGATCCGGTCGCGGAACCCGGGCCACTGCCGGTCCAGCCGCGCGATGAGCTTCTCGGTCAGGTCGGCCTTGAGCTTGCGGTAGCTGTCCGGCCGCTCCTCCTCAGGCGTGCCCCGCCACTGGTCGACCACCTTGGGGTCGACCAGTTCCAGCGCCTCCACGGTGTGGAAGCGGGCGGCCGGATTGTTGAGCGACGCGAACGAGACGTACAGCGTGCCCTCGCCCGGCGCACGGTGAAAACCTTCGTGGTCGTCCAGATCGGGCATGAACCAGTGGTTCTCGCCGCGCACCCCGAACTCGGCCGGCGAGCCGTCCATCCCGAGGAACAGCATCATGGCCGACGGTTCCTCGGGCAGACCGGCCAGATCGCCGCTTCTTCCGATCAGCCCGTACGTGTTGCGCACACCGGCCGCCGAGACGACCGTGCCGGTTCGCACGTGGTACCGGCGCCCGGTGGCGGTGTCCGACACGTCGAGCCCGGTCACCCGTCCGCGCTCAACCACGATGTCGTCGACCCGCTGCCGCGGGCGCAGTTCCACGCCGTACGGGGAAAGGCTCTCCAGCACGATGCGGCCGAGCTCTTTGGGGCCGCCGACGGGATGCGCGGTTCCGCCCATGAAGAAGGTCAGGGGCACCGAGGCGTGGCTGCCGAAGGCGCTCGTCGCAGGCGGGGTGCCGTACAGGCCCCAGCGCGCGGCCAGGATCGCCCGTAGCCGTGGATCGCGGAAGCTGCGCAAGACCTGCTCCCGCACCGAGCGATAGGTCGACGGGAAAAGACTCTGGACGATCGGGAAGCCCATTGCCCGTACGGCGGGAGGGAAGGACGCGAGCACATTGCGTGCGGCCAGACCGGTCATCGCCCGGCGCGTGGTGCGCAGGAAGTTGTCGACCGCGCCCACCTCGCCGGGGAACTGCTGGGCCAGGCGGTCCCGGAACTGTTCCCGCCCGGCGGGCACGGCGAAGTCGTACCCCGGGAAGTGCAGCACGTCGTAGTCGTCCGGCAGCGGCTGAAGCTGCACCCGCCCGTCCGTCATGTATTCGAGGAACGGGCCGGCGTCGGCGCTCATGTAGTGCAGCCCGGTGCCGAACTGGAACCGGCCCGCCCGGGAGAACTCGTGGGTCATCCCGCCCAGCGTGTAGTGCTGTTCGAGAACGAGCACCCGCCTTCCACCGAACTGCGCGATCGTGCGGGCCGCGGCCAGGCCACCCATGCCCGACCCGATCACGACGACATCGGCCTGCTCGTGCTCGACCATCCAACGACTCCCGGTTGTCCCGACCTGTGCGGGCTCAGGGTGGCCGGAACGACTTGACGCCGACGGAACGAACACTGCACGGGGCCGCCGGCCAGGTCCATTGCCCGTCCAGTGCCCGCCCGTAGCTTCGGCCCGGACAGCCAAACGAGCATTCGGACAGCCAAACGAGCATTCGGACAGCCAAACGAGCATTCGGACAGCCAAACGAGCATTCGGACAGCGAGACGAGTACGCAGGACGGCGAAACGAGCATTCGGACAGCGAGACGAGTACGCAGGACGGCGAAACGAGCATTTGGACAGCGAGACGAGTACGCAGGACGGCGAAACGAGCATTTGGACAGCGAGACGAGCACGCGGGACGGCGAAACGCGCATCTGGACAGCGAAACGCGCGTCCGGGACGGCGAAACGCGCATCCGGACAGCAAAGCGAGCAACCGTGCAGCCAAACGAGCGTTCGGACCGCGAAGCGAGCAACCGTGCAGCCAAACGAGCGTTCGGACAGCAAACCGAGCAACCGCGCAGCCAAACGAACGTTCGGATAGCGAAGCGAGCATCTGGGCGGCGAGACGAGCGTTCGGACAGCGAAGCGAGCAACCGTGCAGCCAAACGACCGTTTGGACAGCGAAGCGAGCATCTGGGCGGCGAGACGAGCGTTCGGACAGCGAAGCGAGCAACCGTGCAGCCAACGAGCATTTGGACCGCGAAGCGAGCATCCGGGTGGCGAGGCGAGCACCGGACGGCGACACGAGCAATCGGACAGCGAAACGAACGAAAGGCTGGGACATGGAACTGACCAAACCGACGATCGTGCTGGTGCACGGCGCGTTTGCTGACGGCAGCGGGTTTACCGAAGTCGCCCGGCGGCTGGTGGCGGACGGTTTTCCGGTGGTTGCGGCGGCGAACCCGTTGCGGGGGCTCAGCTCCGACGCGGAGCAGGTGGGGGCGCTGCTCGACAGCATTGAGGGGCCGGTCGTGCTGGTTGGTCACTCGTATGGCGGGGCCGTGATTTCCTCGGCGGCCAGCGGCCGGCCTGGCGTGAGAGCGCTGGTCTATCTGGCTGCGTTCGTGCCGGACGCCGGGGAGAGCGCGCAGTCGCTGGTCGAGAAGTTCCCGGGCAGCACGGTGGGGGAGAGCTTGAAGCCGGTGCCACTGCCCGGCGGGCAGGTCGACCTCTACATCGACCCGCGGGTGTTCCACGCCCACTTCGCGGCCGATGTGCCCGCCGAAGAGGCCGCGCTGTTCGCGATCACCCAGCGGCCCGCCTCGGGGGTTGCGCTGGGCGAACCCGCCTCGGTTCCGCCGGCCTGGCAGACGATCCCGAGCTGGAACCTGATCAGCGGCGCCGACCTGATCATCCCGCCCGCCGCGCAGGAGTTCATGGCCAAGCGCTCGGCCGCGACGGTCGAGGTGGTCGAGGGCGCCTCGCACCTGGTCTTCGTTTCACACCCGGACAGGACGGTGGCCTTCATGGAGACGGCGGCCGCGGCTGTCGCCTGAGCCGAAGTCGCGCGGTGAACGAGATTGAAGCGCGATTGGTACTACCTGTGGCGGACGAGATTGAGGCGGTCCTCAGCCGCGCCATGCATCCTCGCGCGGCGGTTTGAAGCGGGCAGTGTGCGGCAGGCGGCGCGGGCGGATGACGTGGGCAGCGTGCGGCGAGTGGAGGCGGACAGCGCGCGGACCGGACAGCGGGTGATGCGGGCGGCGCATGGCCGGGTTGAGTGGGCGGCGCGCGGCGGGTGGAGCGGACAGCCGCGGCCGGTGGAGTGGGCGGCGCGCGGCGGGTGAAGTGGGCGGCGTCGCGGTCGGGATTCAGGCTCCCGGCTCGTCCTGCGCGCGGCGGACGAACAAGTAGGCGCCCCGCTCGGCTGACAACGCGCGCGCCCGCTGCAGCATGGCCCGCACCTCGCCGGGCGGCTCGCCGCGAGCGCGCATCAACCGGGCCCGCAGCACCAGCAACAAGCCCTCGGCGTAGCGCTGGCCGTAGCGGGCCAGGAACCCGTCGGCCCGGTCGAGGGCCGCGCCCGCCTCGTCGAGGCGTCCGGCCGCCAGCCACATCTCGGCCAGCAACGCCGACCAGGTGGCCAGGCCCGAGCGCGGCGGGTCGAGCAGAGCGGCGTCGATGATCTGGCGGGCCTCGGCCGCGGCGTCGGGGTCGCCGGTGGTGACGGCTCGGGCCCAGCACTGCGCCAGACGCTGGTAGCTGCCGAGGAAGACGAACGAGAACTCGGGATCCTGGGCTATGCCTCGGGCGGCCGCGCGCAACGCCCACTCGGGATCGTCGGCCAAGGCCCCGACCGTGACCGAGAAGGCCGACCAGACGGTGATCGCGTACGGGTCGTCGCCGGCCTCGGTCTCCAGTTTGTCGAGAAGGGTGCGGGCCGCCGCGACGTCGCCGTGCAGGGCGGTCATCAGGCCCAGCATCACCGGTGACAGCATCTGCAGGTCGTGGCGCAGCGGGGCCTGCTCCCGGCCGGCCGGGTCGGCCGGGATCGCCGGATTGGACAGGCTCAGATAGCGGTAGGCCTCCCCGATGTTCCCGACGTCCCACTGGTGGATGCCCCACGCGTGCCGGCCGTAGGCGCGCACGATCGGGTCACTCGACGCCTCGCCCGTCTCGAGCAGCCGCCGCGCCAGGCGGCCGGCCCGGTCGAGCTGGATGCCCTGCGAGTGGGCGGCCCAGCGGGAGAACAGGAAGTCGGCCGCCTCGCGTTCCCGGCCCAGTTCACGGGCCAGGTGTTCGGCCCGTTCGAGCAGGTCCAGGGCCGAGCCGACGTAGCCCGCGCGCATCCCGTCGACCGCGATGAACAGCGACAGCGCCGACAGTTCGAGGTCGGCCAGGCGCGCCGCCCGGGCCACCTGTGCGGCCAGTCGCAGATGACGCGCGGCCGCCTCCAGCGCCGACTTGGCACCGGCGCATCGGCCCGCGCGGACCAGCGCCTGGGCCGTGCGGGCCTGGTCGGCGAGCGGTCCGGCCGCCCAGAGGTGGTGGGCCAGGCGTTCGACGATCGGGTCGTCGTCCACCGCCGTACGTTCCAGCGCCTCGGCCACCCGCAGGTGCAGCCCGGGCACCCGTGGCGTCGACGTCGTGAACGCCACCGACTCGCGGACCAGGTCGTGCGCGAACCGGAACGAGAACGGGTCGTCGCGGCGGGGCTCGAACAACCCCAGCGCTTCGAGGGGTTCGAGCTGGTCGAGGCAGCTCTGCACCTCGAGCCCGGCCGCGTTCGCGAGCAGGCCCAGATCGACGTCACGGCCGATCAGGGCGGCCATCTGCAGCAGGCCCCGGGCGTCGTCGTCGAGGCCGGACACCCGGTCCCGTACGACGTCACGCACGGTCGACGGCACTCCGGCCCGGGCCGCGGCGTCCTCGGTCAGCTCGCCGTCGGCCAGCAACCGGGACAGCTCGCGGACGAAGAACGCGTTCCCGCCCGTACGGGCATGGATGCTGCGTGCCGCAGCGGCACTGGGCGCCCGACCGGTCTCGCGGCGCACCAGCTCGGCCACCTCGGCCGGACCGAACGCCCCGAGCCGGACCCGCCGGTGCCCGGGCTGACGGCTCACGGCGGCCAGCGTGTGCGCCACCTCGGCCCGGGGCACGGGCGCCCGGTCGCGCAACGCGCCGATCACCGCGGTGCCCACCGGCAGCCGGGCCGCCAGGTGCCGCAACAGGTCGAGGGAGGCGACGTCGGCCCACTGGATGTCGTCGATGACCAGCACCACCGGCCGCCGCGACGACGCTTGGGCGACGAGCGCGACCGCCTGCTCGAACAACCGGAACTGGGCGCCGCTGTCGGGCAGCACCGGCGTGCCCGGGACCCCGGACGGCGATCCGACCAGCCGGCCCAGCTCGCCGTTCTGCCACGGCTCACGGTCCGGGCCGGGCAAGGTCTCGATCAGCGCGCCGATCACCTGCACCCACGGCCACATCGACGGGGCGCCGGCCCCCTCCAGACAGCGGCCCCACACCACGGACGCGCCGCGTCGACGCGCTTCGATGCCGGTCTCCTCCAGCAGCCGGGTCTTGCCGGCGCCGGGCTCGCCCTCGACGATCACCAGGCTGGAACCGTTGGCGAGCGCGGCCTCCACCGCCTGGCGCAGCACCGTCAGCTCCTCGGCCCGGCCCACCAGACGTTCGGCGGGGGCGGGCTCCGGCCGTACGGGAAAATCGCTCTTCACCGCGGTGGCCGGCCGGGTCAGCACCCGCTGGTGGGCCGCGATGAGGGCCGGCCCCGGATCGATGCCCAGCTCGTCGGCCAGGCGGGCCCGCACGGCCTGGAACACCGACAGCGCCTTCGCTTGCTGACCGGCCGCGCCCAGCGCGACGACCAGCCGCGCCTGCACGTTCTCGTCCAGCGGGGACATCGTGGCGGCCCGATTCAGAGCCGGCAGCACCACGCCGGGCCGGCCCTGCGCGACGGCCAGGTCGGCCGCGGCCACACACGCGTCGGCGAACTCTCCGTTGAGCGCGTCGAAGATGGCCGTAGCGGCGGCGCCCGGCGCGAGACCGTCCGCGGCGGGCCCATACCAGAGGCCCAGCGCCCTTTCGTATGAATCGAGGGCTTCCGGCCGCCCGGCGTGGGCCCGGCCCGCGGCGACCAGCTCGCGGAACGTGACCACGTCGACCATGCCGGGCGCGGGCGTGAACAGATAACCGTTGCCGCGGCGCTGCAGGAACGATCCCGGGCCCCGGACCGGCAGCTCCGGCTCGAGCAGCCGGCGCAGCGCACCCACGTATTTCTGCAGGATGTTCAGCGCCGAGGCGGGGGCGTCCTCACCCCAGATCAGGTCGATCAGCTCACTGGTGCTGACCGGGCGGCCGGCCCGCACGAGCAGCAGCGCCAGCAGGAAGGCCTGCTGACGGGGACCGGGGTCGAGCTCGACGCCGTCGCGCATGAGCCGCAGCGGCCCCAGAACCTGCAGGCTCAGACCCGCGCCGGCCGCCGGAGACGTCGCCACCTGCCTGCCCCCACCTCGCACCGGCGGATCCGGTGCGACGTGGCTGACTGTAGAGGAACAGGTCAGGCGGTCGCCAGCACCGCGTGGACGGACGAGACCGCGGCCGCCCCCTCGCCGACCGCCGTGGCGACCCGCTTGGTCGAGCCCGACCGCAGGTCGCCGACCGCGAACACCCGCGGCACGCTGGTCTGATAGGCCGTGGTGACGACAAAACCGTGCTCGTCGCGGTCCACACCGGTCAGCCAGCCCGAGGCCGGGTCGGCGCCGATGAAGCAGAACAGCGCCCGGCAGTCGAGCCGGCGCCGGTCGCCGTCCCGCTCGACGACGAGCGCCTCCAGGGCCGGGCCGCCGTCGAGCTCGCGGACGGTGGTGCGGTCGTGCAGGCAGATCCCGGGGTGTTTGCGGATGCGCTCGGTCAGGTAGGCCGACATCCCGGCCTCGAGGTCGGCGCCGCGGATGATCAGGTCCACGGTCGCGCCGTGGCCGGCCAGCGACAGGGCGGCCTGCCCGGCCGAGTTGGCGCCCCCGATCACGGCGACCGGCTGGTTCTCGCACGCCCGGACGTCCAGTTCGGTTGCCGCATAACGGATGCCGCCCGACTTCTCGAACTCGGCCCAGCGGGGCACGTCGAGGCGCCGGTAGTGGGCGCCGGTGGCAGCGATGACGGACCCGGCCTCGATCCGGGTGCCGTCGGCCAGCAGCACGGCCGGACCGGCCGGGTCGAGACCTGAGACCGGGCAGGGGGAGTGGATCCGTACGCCGAACTTGAGCGCCTGCGCCATCGCCAGGCGCATCAGGCTCTCGCCGCTGATGCCCTGCGGAAACCCCAGGTAGTTCTCGATCCGCGCACTCTTGGCGGCCTGCCCGCCGAGCCCGCTGCGGTCCAGCAGCACCGTCTCCAGGCCCTCGGACGCGCCGTAGACGGCGGCGGCCAGCCCGGCCGGCCCGGCGCCCACGACGACCAGGTCGGGACGGCGGGGGCCGGGACGGTAGGTCAGACCCAGCTTGTCGGCCACCGTCCCGGGGGTCGCGTGGCGCAGGACAAATCCGTTGACCACCGCCGCCGGAAGGTCGTCGGCGCCGAGCCCGGACGAGAGGAGCAGCGCCGCCCCGGACGGCGAACCGGCGTCGTGCCAGGCGTGCGGCAGATAGAGCTGGGTCACGTACGTCCGCAGCCTGATCGTCTCGGCGGCGTCGGGCCGGCCCACGATCTGCAACGCGCTTCCGGCCGCGCCCCGGATCACGTCGCGCCGCACCCGGAACGCCTCCAGCAGCACGTCCCCGAGGTCGGCGTGCTCGGCGACAGCCCGCCGCAGCGTCGCCGGCACGATGCGCACGACCGTGCCCGCGGCGACCACCCGGGCCGTCAGATAGACGTGCTGGCCGGTGAGCAGGTTGAGCTCGCCCAGGAAGTCGCCCGGCCGGCCCCGGTAGATCAGCCGTTCCGCCTCGAGCACCGTCGCGTCCCGCACGATGTCCACAGTGGCCGTGCCGAGCAGGAAGAAGTCGTACGCCTCGTCGCCCGAGGTGTAGAGCAGCTGCCCCGCCTCGACCTGCTCGGTCTCCCCATAGCCGGCCAGCCGCCGGAACTGCTCGTCACCCAGGACCGGCCCGCTGGGCACCTCGTCGCTCACGCTGAAGATCCTGGCCGAGGCCACTGAACGGCCACTGGACCGCCACGGAAGGGCGTCACCCGGACGAGTGGGGCGAAAGCCGTACGCCATACTGCCCGTCGACCGATCGCGCCCACCCCGAGGACCCCCGATGACAATGGACAGATTCCGCGTGCGGTCCTGGACGATCCGCCGCCGCGTGGTGCTGCTGTTCACCGTGGCCGGGCTGCTGCTGGCCGGCATCGGTGCGTTCGCCGCCATCACCGCGGCCGACAGCAACCGGAACCTCGACGTGCTGCTCGACAAGACCGGCCCGATGCGCGTCGCCGGTCAGGAGCTCTACTCGGCCTACCTCGACCAGGAGACCGGCGTCCGCGGGTTCGCGCTGAGCGGCTCGGCCAAGAACCTCCAGCCGTACGAGCGGGGGGTGGCCGCCGAACAGAAGCTCCTCGCGCGGATCGAGGAGCTGAACGCCGACGGCGGCCGGGACGACATCCGCGCCGACCTCGACCAGGTGCGGCAGCTGGCCCAGCAGTGGCGCTCCGACGTGGCCGATCCGGTCATCGCGGCCGGGTCGACCGGCACCGGCTCGGCGGCCGGGCTGGACGAGGCGGCCAACGACACCCGCTTCAACGCGCTGCGGGCCTCGGTCGACCAGCTCCAGGCCGACATTCTGGCGCTGCGCAACGAGGCGGCGGGCGCGGCCCGGCGTACGGCGTCGGTGCTGGCCGCCTTGGAGGTCGCCGCCGCCGTCATCCTCGTCGTGGTCGGCGGGCTCATGCTCCTGCTGCTGGACCGGCTGGTCAGCCGCCCGATCGCCGACCTCGCCGGGCAGGTGCGCCGGGTGGCCGACGGCGACTACGAGCGGCACATCGACGCCGCCGGCTCGCCCGAGCTGGCCAGCCTGGCCGGGGACGTGGACGGCATGCGCCGGCGCATCGCGGCCGAGCTGTCCGAGGTGCGCGAGGCCCGTACGCAGGTGGAGTCGGCCAACCAGCAGCTCGAACTCAAGGCCGAGGAGCTGAGCCGGTCGAACCGCGACCTCGAGCAGTTCGCCTACGTGGCCTCGCACGACCTGCAGGAGCCGCTGCGCAAGGTGGCCAGCTTCTGCCAGTTGCTGCAGCGCCGGTACGCCGGCCAGATGGACGAACGGGCCGACCAGTACATCGCGTTCGCGGTCGACGGCGCCCAGCGCATGCAGCGCCTCATCAACGACCTGCTCGCGTTCTCCCGCGTCGGCCGGATCACGACCGGGTTCACGAAGGTGCCGCTCGACCGGGTGCTGACCGAGGTGAGGTCACAGCTGGAGCCGCGGGCCGGCGAGGACGCCTCGATCACCTGGACCGAGCTGCCGGTCGTGGAGGGCGAGGAGCCGTTGCTGACGACGCTGTTCGTCAACCTGATCGGCAACTCGCTGAAGTTCCGGCGTCCCGGCGTGCCGCCGATGGTGCGGGTCAGCGCCGTCCGCGAGGGCGACGAGTGGCGGATCAACGTGCGGGACAACGGAATCGGCATCGAGGCCGAGTTCGCCGACAAGGTCTTCGTCATCTTCCAGCGGCTGCACCCGCGCGAGGCGTACGACGGAACCGGCATCGGACTGGCCATCGGCAAGAAGATCGTCGAATACCACGGTGGCCGGATCTGGCTCGACCTCGACGTCGAGGAGGGCACCTCGCTCTGGCTGACGATGCCGGTCATCGACCCGACGTGAGCTCCCGCGCCGCCGCGCGGACCATCGTGCGCAGCCAGACGTGCGCCGGGTCGCTCTCCAGGCGGGCGTGCCAGATCATCCCGTACGCGAAGGCGTCGAACTCCTCGGGCGCCTCGACCACCCGCAGCCGCGGATCGACCGCCTGGACCTCGGTCAGCCGGCGCGGGACGGTCGCCACGAGCGAGGTGCCCGGCAACGCCACGAAGCTGGCGCTGAAGTGCGTGACCCGCAGCGCGGCGACCCGGCTGTGGCCGTTGTTCTGCAGCCAGCGCTCGATCAGCGGCTGCTCCTGCGACAGCGGCGTGACCACCACATGCCGGGCCGCGACATAGTCCGTCAAGGAGAATCGTTCCCGGGCCGGGTGTGCACGGTCGACCACGCACACCACGTCGTCGGTGAACAGCTGTTCCCAGCGCAGGGGCGCCGCCGGGACGACCGGGGACAGCGCCAGGTCGGCGCGGCCGCGCTCGAGATCGGCGTAGCTGTCCCGGTCGCGCTGGTCGACGCGGATCTCGAGATGCGGGGCGGCCGTCGCCAGGCGGGGCAACAGGTGCGGCCCGAGGGTTGTGGTCGTGTAGTCGGTGCCGACGATCCGCAGGACGCCCGTCGTCACGGCCGGGTCGAAACCGCGGCCGGCCACCAGGTTCTCCATGCGCGGCAGCAGATGCGCGAGCTCCCGCTGGACCTCCCGGGCGCGCGGGGTCAGCTCGTAGCCACCGCCGGAGCGCACCATCAGCTCGTCGCCGAACTGCGTGCGCAGCCGTTGCAGGGTGCGGCTCATCGACGACTGGCTCAGGTGGAAGCGGACCGCGGCGCGGGAGACGTTGCGCTCCTCGAGAAGCACGGCCAGGACACGCAGTTCCTGCAACAACCCGAGATCACTATGCACCACACGCATAGTATGCAACCGCTTCCCGCGTTGGTGGACCGCCGGGCGGCCGGGCATCTTCGGTGCCATGTTCCGACACCTGAACTCGATGTTCCTCAGCGCGGCGGCTCTGCTCGTGTCGGCCGGGGTGCTCGTGGCCTCCGTGCCGGCCACCGGGACGCGCGTGATGTCCGAGACCCTCAACCCTTGCCCGTACGCGGCCGTCGTCGTCACGGACCCGCGATGAGCGGGCGTTCGACGGCCGCCACCGTGCTGCTCGCCCTCGGGTTGGCCGCGTGCACGACCGAACGGGATCCGGCGGCGCCCCCACCGGCCTCGAGCGCGGTTCCGGTGCCTTCGCCGTCGCGGAGCGGCCAGGCCGGCACCGCCGACATCATGGCCGCCGCCGAAGCATTCCTCGGCACCCTGGAGGGCGGCGAACGCGACGACGTCCTGTTCGACCGGGACGACCGGGAGCAACGGCAGCGCTGGTCCAACCTGCCGCATCAGGTCTTCGACCGGCGCGGCCTGATGATCGGCGACCTCGACCAGGCCGAGGTCGACGCGTTCCTCACGGTCATGCGGGCCACGCTCAGCACCGAGGGCTTCGACCGCGTGATGGCTCAATGGGCGGCCGACGACGCCCTGGCCGCCGCCGACGGCCGCGCCAACCTCGGCCGCCCGAACTACTGGGTCGCGATCATCGGGGAGCCGTCGGCCACCGAGGGCTGGCAGTGGCAGTTCGGCGGCCACCACGTGACGGTCAACGCCACCATCAGCGGCGACTCCGTCTCGCTGACGCCGAGTTTCCTGGGTGTGCAGCCGGCGACCTACGAATCGGGCGGGCGGACCGTACGGCCGCTCGGCGACATCATCGACCAGGCGTTCACCCTCGTCGGGTCATTGCAGGGCGGCGCCCGGCAGCGGGCCGTGCTGGGCGATACGCCGATCGACCTCGAACTCGGCGCGGGACAGGACTGCCGGAGCATCGCACCGGTGGGGCTGCCCGGCTCGGCCATGAACGCCGCTCAACGGGCCGCCTTCCTCGATCTGATCGGCGAGTACGGCGGTCTGGGCGCCGAGCGGTTCGCCGCCGGGCGGCTCGCGCAACTCGAGGCGGAGCTGCCGGACACCTGGTTCGCCTGGCACGGGCCGACCACGCCGGGGAGCGCGGCCTACTTCCGGGTCACCGGGCCGCACGTGGTCATCGAATACTCGCCGCAGGCCATGGGCGGGGATCCGGCCGAGCACATCCACGGGGTCTATCGCGACCCGGTCAACGACTATGGCGGGACGGTGTGCTGAGCGGGCGGCCCTCGGCCCGTACGCGGAAACGCTTGCCGGGGTTGGGACCGGGGGTGGCGGTGACGCGCAGCGGGCGGCCGGGACGGGCCGCGGTGACGGTCAGCCGCTGCACCAGCAAGGCCATCGTGGCCACGGCCAGCACCTCGGTCATGCCGGCGCCCAGGCAGGTGTGGCTGCCGACCGAGAACGGGGCGTAGACCGAGGCCTTGCGGGCGGCCGCGAAATCGCGGTCGATGTCGAAGCGGGCCGGGTCGGGAAAGTGTTCCGGCAGCTGGTGGGGGACCGAGGTGGCGACCAGCACCCGGCGGCCCTCCTCGACCCGGAAACCCTCGAAGTCAAAGGCCCGGGTCACCGTACGGGCGGAGCCGGGCGCGGGTGGATACACGCGAAGCGTCTCCAGCACGAGGCCATGCAGCGCGGGCATGTGGCGCAGGCGGTCGAAGGTGAGCGGTTCGGAGCCGGCCTCGGCGGTCACCCGTTGCCGCACGCCGGGGTTCGCCAGCAGGGCGTGCAGCATGAAGCTGTAGAGGTAGGCCAGCGTGTTGATGCCGGCGAAGTAGCCCTGCAGGGCCATCCCGGCCCGCACGTCCAGCGGGTAGGGGTCGCCGTTCTCGTCGACCGCGGCGAGGGCCCTGTCGAGCAGGTCGGGAGTGCAGCCGGTGGGATGGGCGGCGCGTTCGGCGAGGGCGTCGCGGGCGAACGCCAGGATCTCGGCCCGGGCCCGCTTGTAGGCGGGCCGTTGGAGCACGAGGGGTGGCCACTTGCCGGCGATCGTGACGTCCAGGACCAGTTCGAACGCCCAGCGCAGGGTTTCGAAACGGGCGGCCGAGCTGGCCCCGGTCAGGGCGACCGAGAGCTGGGCGGCGGCGAGGCGCTGGAAGCCGTCGACCACCGGCAGCTCGCGGCGCTGCGCCCAGCTGTCGAACGTGCGGGTGGTCTCGGCGACGACCTCGTCCCAGCGGGCCGCCAGCAGGTCGCGTGACAGGCCGGTCGCGAGGACCTTGCGCAGGTGGCGGTGGGGGCGGCCGCGCAGCACGTGGACCCGCATGCCGAACTCGCGGTTGAGCCCGCCGAAGCTCTCCTCGCTGGAGAACACCTCGTCGCCGCGCTCGAGCAGGAACCGGTTGGCCCGCTCGCCCGCCATGATGACGAACGCCTGGTTGAGGGCCTTGACCCGGTAGACCGGGCCCATCTCGCGATAGGTGTCCACGAAGAACTGCTGGACGTCACCCATCATCCGAAGAGCATTTCCCAGTACGGGGATGCCGGGCGCGGCCGGAGGCAAGGTCATTCGTAAATTCTGGACCGTCGGTCTCAGCCGAGCCAGGTCAGCGAATCGAACCGGGTACGGTCGTCCGCGGTGATGCCCGGAGAGACACGGTCGCGGGCGCCGGGGCGCTCATCGGGACCGCGGCCGATGACGTCCATCCCGGCCGGGGTCACCAGCGACCGCTCGAAGCGGGTCGCAGCCGCCGCCCCGAGAGCCACATCGGGAAGGTCGTCGCCAGCACCCGCCACTGCCCGGGCAGAGTCGCGCGCAGGGTTTGTCCATCGAGCATGGTTCGCTTCTACGGGCCGCCGCCACCAAGGTCAAGTGTTGTGGGCCTCCCAGGTGAAGGTGGCGGTGGCCGAGGAGCCGTCCGAACTGTCGGGGACGGTGGGCTCGACGGTGACCGTGAAGCGGTAGGTGCGGCTGGTGCCGGTGGGCCAGGAGGAGAGGGCCGAGGGGAAACCGCCGGCGTACGTGGTGGGAAACGTACTGACGCTGGTGTCCCAGATCGTGGCCGGGCTGCCGAAGCCCGCGCACCCGAACGAGCCGGTGCTGCTCTCCTCGACCCGCACGCGCAAATAGTCGAGGAGGCCGGTGCCGCTCGGGCCGGTGGTGTCGCTGGTGGCCGAGGCGAAGAGCCGGACGGTGGCGGGCAGGCTGCCGGTGTACGAGACCTGGACGCAGTTGACGACGGAGGCGTTGGGCTTGAGGCCGCCCGTCGAGAACAGGGCGCTGCCCGAGTCGTCGTCGGAGAGCACGACCGAGCCCGCGACCAGGGTGTTGCCGCTGTTGGCGGTGGTGCCGGTGAAGGCCGCCCAGGTCGAGCCGGCGACGGTCACCACGGCCGCCACCAGGGCCGCGACGATCGTCAGGCGGCTCGCCCTGCGTGTCAGCCGCACGGCGCATGCCTCCGAGACCGTCGACGTCAGCGGTTCCTACTTGTCGTTTCGGTCGGGCGGCCTGGTTCGTGAGCCCGTTTCGGTTCCGTACGGTTGTGATCGAAAGTGAACGGATTGTTCCGTGAACGTCCGCGGTGGTCGTTCATGTGTGGTAACTCGTTCTTAACACGGGAGTTACAGCCATGAACCGTCCCCTGAAAGTCCTCCTGGCCGCGACCCTCATCGCGGTCACCACCGTCCTCGTGCCGGCCGGCACCGCCTCGGCCGCGCCGCTCGACTCGACCAACGGGTTCCTCGTCGACCCCGACTCGGTGCCCAACACGTGGGTCGCGCAGCACCCCACCGACTCGCGGGCCGCCACCATCAAGGCGCAGATCGGCGACTACCCGATCGCGAAGTGGTTCACCAGCTCGTCCGGCCCGACCATCGGCACCGCCGTCGGGGGCTATGTGGGCCGAGGCGCCAACGCGGGCAAGCTGCCGATCCTGGTCGCCTACAACCTGCCCGGGCGTGACGCGTGCGGCGGCCACTCCTCGGGCGGGGCGGCCTCCGACGCGGCCTACCGTACGTGGATCTCGGCGTTCGCCAGCGCGATCGGCACCCGGCCGGCGGTCGTCGTCATCGAGCCGGACGCCTTCGGTGACTACTCGTGCATGACCAGCGCCCAGATCTCGGCCCGCAACGCGTTGCTCAACTTCGCGGTCGACCAGTTCGCCACCCGCGCCACCAACACGTGGGCCTATCTCGACGCCGGGAACGCCGGCTGGGTCGCCGCCGGTCAGATGGCGACCTATCTGCGCAACGCCGGGGTGGCCCGGATCCGGGGGTTCGCGGTCAACGTGGCGAACTACTACACGACGGCGCAGTCGATCACCTATGCCAACGCGGTCAACGCCTCGCTGGGCGGGGCCAAGCCGTTCGTGATCGACACCAGCCGCAACGGCAACGGGCACAACGGGCAGTGGTGCAACCCGCCCGGGCGCAAGCTGGGCACCCGGCCGCAGGTCGGTGGCGGGGCCGAGATGCTGCTCTGGATCAAGACGGTCGGCACCTCGGACGGGCTCTGCGGGATCGCGCCGACCGTGCCGGCCGGGACCTTCAGCCCCGACCTGGCGATGCGCCTGATCAGCGGGACCTGAGACGCGCGAAGGCCCCGGCGGAGTCTCCCGCCGGGGCCTTTGTTGCACCTGCTACTTCTGGGCTTCCCACACGACGTTGAACTGGACGGCGTCGCCCTGGGCCGCGTTGTCCGCCCCGGTGTTCAGCGTGTAGATGAATTTGAAGACCCGCCACTGGCCCGCGGTCACGGTTCCCCATGGGGTCGCCGTCGCCAGGCCGTTGGTGAAGTTCGTGTTGTCCTTGATCAGGTCATGCACGCTTGTCGCTGCTACCACGTTGCTGAACGTGCCGACGCTGCCGGGGACACCCGGGTCGCAGTTGTTGCCGGGGTCCGACCCGAGGTTGGTGTTGTTGACCTGGATCTGCATCGTGCTGTCGTCGTCCATGCGGGACGTGTAGTCGTCGGCCCACGGATCGAGGTTGCCGGCTTCGGTGTTCCGCTCCAGCGCACCGGTGAAATACATCTTGATGGTCGGCGTGGCCAGCGAACCGTTGTAGCGCACGCCGAGGCAGACCGTGCGCGACTGGCCCGGGGCCAGCGCGGCGTCCGAGCTGGCGAACATCGCCGTGGCCGAGCTGTTGACGATGGTGACCGTGCCGGCGCCGACCGTGTTGGCGTTGTTCGGGGCCTGGCTGCTGAACGCGGCGTTCGAGGACTGCCACACGACGGCCGAGCAGGCCATGATGCCGACCAGGATGGCGATTCCGCCGCGGCGGCGACGCTTGTTCTCCGACACTCTCGAACTCCTTCTGCCCGGCTCACGAGAGGGGATTCTCGTGTTGTCGGCCATCCGTGGCCTGCCGGGGTGTCATTTCGGTTGCGTCTGCGGACCACGACAGGATTCCGGCGGTTGCAGAACGGTTGCGCCTTCCCGGGTCCGCGGGGGCGTTTGCCACGCCGCTGGCTTGTCCGGACGCGGTGGAAGCGGCATGTGGCGAGTGGCCGTCGTCATTCGTCCGCCGGAGCCGCGAATCCTCAACTCGGTGCGTGCCGGGACCGATAGCCACTCGTCCAGCGTGTCGAGGGGAGGTGTGGCGTGGCCGATCTGTTGCTGTCCGATGCCGCTCCCTCGCGCCACACCGTTCCCGCGTTGCTGACCGTCGGCGCGGCCGGGGTGCTGTTCCTGGGCGCGTTCGGTTCTCCCGCCACGGACACCTCCGACCAGCTGGCCCGGGTCTCGCTCGCGGCCGGCGGCAGCACGCCCGCGCTGTTCGACGCGCGGCAACTGGTGCCCGGACACGAGGTCAGCGGCTGCCTGACCATCACCGGCAAAGGCAGCGAGCGCGAGGTCCGGCTGGCCGCTACCGAGCTCAGCGGCTCGCTCGTCAACGGGCTGAAGCTGCGGGTCGAGGTCGGCACCGGTGAGTGTGCCGTGTTCACCGGGCAGACCGTCTATGACGGGACCCTGACCGGGCTGGCCGCCGACGGGCCGACCGGCGTCGCCACGGGCTGGGCGCCGCGCACCGGCGAGTCGCGCACCTACCGGCTGACCGTCGAGGTGGCCGACGACAACAGCCTCCAGCACACGACGGGCGGCGCGACCTTCACATGGTTGCGCGCCCCGGCCCCGACCACTTCCCCGACGACCTCGCCGACCGTTTCTCCGGCCCCGAGCAAGACGCCGAACCGGTCCACTACACCGACCCCGAGCGCCTCGCCGTCCGTGGTGCCGTCCACGCCGGTCGCCTCCCCGTCCGCGTCCCCGTCCGTGGTGCCGTCCACGCCGACGGCTTCCCCGGACGACTTCACGGAGGACTCGGAGCCGACGACCAGGCCGACCGCGGCGCCGCCCGGCCCCGGCCCCACCCATCCGGACAAGCCGTCCGGCGCCGGCTGGTCGACGATCCTGGCCCAGGTCACCGATACGGCCTTCCGGCTGCTCATGGCCACAGCCGGCCACCCCTGGTACCTGGCGATCTCGCTCAGCGCGATGTGGCTGTTCCTGTTCATCGCCGACCGCCGTGAGAAACGCGATCCGAAACTGTCGCTCGCTCCCGTGCTGCGTGACCCCTACCTGACATTCCCCCGGAACGAGGACCACCGTGCCGACATGGAATAGGCGCCCGAAGCACGGGCAGATCAAACCGGGCGAGCTCGTCCCGGTCGCCGACCGCATCCGCTGGGTGCTGGGCTGGCGGGCCATCCTGGGCGTCGCCGTGCTGGTCGTCTGGTGGTTCAGCGACCAGGCCCACGGCACCGACCGCGCCTGGATCGGCTGGGCGGTCGCCTGGCCCGTCGTCACCACGCTGTCGCTGCTGGCCTCCCGGGCCGGTCGCCGCGTGGCCCGCAGCGCCCTGACCCTGTCGCTGCTGGGCGACGGCGTCCTGCTCGGCACCGCGAACTGGGCGATGCCCGACCAGCACGACGCCATGGGCTTCCTGATCTTCCTGCACGCGATGGCCGTCACGTTGCTGGCCTCCTTCCGTACGGGAGTCCGGATCGCCATCTGGCACTGCGTGATCACCGTGCTGTTCGTCGACGCCATCAACCTGGGCATGCTCGCTGACACCAGCCCCAACGTCTCGGGCGCCACGCTCTGGCTCCAGTTCGCCGCGCTGTGGCTGGCCGTGCTCAGCACCGCCGCGTTCGCCGCCAAGAACGAGCGGGAGCTGCGGCGCCGCCGCCACGACGCCGACCTGCTGCGCCAGTTCGGCCTAGGCGTGACCTCGGCGCCCGACCCGGCCTCGGTCGCGGCCGCGCTGGCCGAGTTCGGCTACGCCGAGCTGCCGGCCCACCGCGTCGTGGTGGTGGCCCACGTCGGCGGCGCCACCGAGCACGACGAGCCGCAGCGCCTCGGCGCCACCATCGAGAACGGCCGGCTCACGGTCCTGAACCGGCTCGGCCCGGACAGCGAACCGGGCCGGCACTCGGTGATCCGGCGCGCCATCGCCTCCGGCCCCCAGCTGGTGCGCGGTGTCGACCCGCGGACCGATCCGTGGCTGGCTGGGATGCTGCCGGGCGCCCGCAACGTCGTCGTCCTGCCGTTCGCCGTCGACCAGATCGCCGGTGCCATGGTCGTCGAGGTACGCCGCCGGCGCCTGGAGCGCCGGGTCGTGGAGACGGCGTTGCAGGCCGCGATGCACGCCTCGGTGGCGATGGACCGCATCCTGCTGACCGAGCACATCCGCCGTACGGCCGAGACCGACGCGCTGACCCGGGTCGCCAACCGCAAGCGGTTCGACGAGGCGTTCGCCGTCGAGCTGGGCCGCTCGGCCGCCGAGGGCACCGACCTGGCGCTGACGCTGGTCGACATCGACCACTTCAAGAAGCTCAACGACACGTTCGGCCACCTCACCGGCGACGAGGTGTTGCGCCTGGTCGCCACCGTCATCCGCGAGGCCGTGGACACGACGGACCTGGTCGCGCGGTACGGCGGCGAGGAGTTCGCGGTCATCATGCCGGGCCGCGACGCCGTGGCCGCCCTGGCCGTGGCCGAGCGGATCCGGCTGCGCATCGGCGCTCTCGAGACGGTCACGGCGGTCTCGGCCAGCCTTGGCGTGGCGACCTGCCCGGCCCACGGCACCGACGCGGCCGGCCTGATCAACTCGGCCGACGCCGCGCTCTACGAGTCCAAGCGCAACGGCCGCGACCAGGTCACCTTCGCGAGCGCCGAGCCCGACCGGGAGCCGTCGGAGATGGCCCGGTGAGGCGGCGGCGCCGGTTGGCGGCGCTCGTGGGTCTGGTGGCCGTCACCGGCGTCGTCATGCAGGCCAGCCACGCCGCGTTCTCCGAGACCGTGGTCAGCCCCGGCAACAGCTGGGCCACCGGCGCCGTGTCGCTGACCCACAACTCCGTCGGTCAGGCGCTGTTCTCGGACACCGACATGGTCCCGGGCACCGGCCCGGCCAAGTGCATCGAGGTCACCTACCGGGGCGACGTCGACGCCGAGGTCCGGTTCTACCTGGCCGGCGTCGACGATCAGGACGAGCCGATCGCCTCGCTTCTGCGGCTGCGCATCGAACTCGGCTCCAGATCCTCCTGCGCCGACCCGGGCACGTGGACGACGCTCAGCGACGCCACCCTCCGGACGACCGCGGCCGCCTCGGACTTCGCCACCGGCCTGCGACCTGGCGTGTGGTATCCGACGGCGGGGGAGACCCGGCCGTACCGGTTGACGCTCACGCTGGCCGACGACAACGCCGCCCAGGGCAATCGGGCCGACTTCGCGCTCACCTGGGAGGCGCACAGCCGGTGATGTTGTTGACCGGCCGTCGCGGGCGCATCATCGTCGGATGACCACGCCGGTCCACGTCCTCAACGCGCAGCGGCGCGAGCGGCTGCTGGCCGAGCTGCACAAGCACGGCGCCGTGCGGGTGGCCGAGCTCGCCACGCTGTTCCAGGTCAGCCCGGTCACCGTGCGCCGTGACATCACCGTGCTGGCCCGCGAGAAGCGCCTGGTGCGCGTGCACGGCGGCGCCCTGGTGCTGCCCGACACGGCCCGCCGGCCCCAGCCGGCCGACCGGCTGAGCCTCGGCATGATCGTGCCCAGCCTCGACTTCTTCTGGCCCCAGGTCATCACCGGCGCCCGCACGGCCGCCGCCATGCTCGGGGCCGACCTCCGGTTGCGCGGCTCCGGTTACGACCCGGGCGAGGACCGCCGTCAGATGGCCCGGCTGCTCGAGGCCGAGAAGGTCGACGGGCTGCTGGTCGCCCCCGACGTGCGCGACGACCTGACCGCGATCAGCGCGCTGCCGATCCCGTGTGTGCTGGTCGAGCGGGCGGCCCCGGTCTGGGGGCCCGACTCGCGCCCGCTGGAGTCGGTGCGCAACGACCACGACGCGGGTGTGGAGATCGCGCTGCGGCATCTGTCCGGCCAGGGCCACCGCCGCATCGGCCTGGTCGTCACCCCGATCAGCCCCAACGCCGAGCTGATCGAGCAGGGCTTCGTCCACGGTTGCCGGGCCATGGGCCTCGACGGCGAGCTGATCGTGCGGGACACGCTGCGCGCCGACCCCGGCCGGGCCCGCGACGTGCTGAACTCGTGCCGGGTCACCGGAACCACGGCGCTGCTGGTGCACAGCGACCCCGACGCGATCGCGCTGGCCCGCCAGGCCGCGTCCGAGGGCGTCGAGGTGCCGCGGGAGCTGGCCCTGGTCTCGTACGACGACGAAGTGGCCCACCAGGGTGAGCCGCCGCTGACCGCGGTGCGCCCGGCCAAGGGCCAGATCGGCCGGATGGCGGTCGAGATGCTGGTCTCGCGGCTCACCGAGGGCGACCGGCGCCCGGCCAACCGGTTGCAGCTCGTGCCGGGCCTGATCGTGCGGCAGTCGTCGCTGACTCCGCACCGGTGATCGTTTCTGATCGTTTCGGACCAGTGCTGACCGGCTCGTAGCGACGACAGGCAACACGCCCTTAATACAGTGGTCATGCTTCGACCACGAGACAGCCGTACCCGGGACCGCCGCAGCCTCAACGGGCTCTGGCGCTTCTCCCTCGACCGTGCCGGGCTGGACGACGGCGGCGAGATGGCCGTGCCCGCCAGCTACAACGACATCGGCGCGGACCCCGCCCGGCGCGACCACATCGGCGAGGCCTGGTACGCCACCACCGCGCGGGTTCCGGCCGGGTGGGCCGGGCAGCGGGTGGCCCTGCACTTCGAGTCGGCCACCCAC
This sequence comes from Paractinoplanes ovalisporus, assembly GCF_016834655.1. Taxonomy (GTDB): domain Bacteria; phylum Actinomycetota; class Actinomycetes; order Mycobacteriales; family Micromonosporaceae; genus Actinoplanes; species Actinoplanes ovalisporus. Next base: position 300,964 of record NZ_JAENHP010000011.1, on the reverse strand, counting down.
CGGGCCCGGGTCTGGGTCAACGGGGTCGAGGTGGTCACGCACGAGGGTGGCTACACGCCGTTCGAGGCCGACCTGACCGGCGTCGCCGAACCGGGGGAGCAGGTCGAGATCCTGGTCGCCGTCGACAACACCCTGACGTTCCAGAGCATCCCGCCCGGTGTGGTCGAGATGACGCCGGCCGGGCCACGCCAGCGCACCTGGCACGACTTCTTCAACTACGCGGGCATCCACCGTACGGTGTGGCTCTGCTCGACACCGCGCGCGCATCTGACCGGCCTGCGGGTCGAGACCGGCATCGACGACACGACCGGTGTGGTGCGGTGGTCGGCGACCGCGGAGGGCGCCGACGGGTGCACGACGCGGGCGGTGCTGCGCGACCGGGACGGAATCGTCGTAGCCGAGGGTGAGGGCGCGTTGACCGTGCCCGGCGCGACGTTCTGGGCGCCCGGGCACGGCTACCTCTACGAGCTCGAAGTGCAACTGGTCGACGGCGGCGGCGCGGTCGTGGACGAATATCGGCAGAGCGTCGGCATCCGCACGGTCACGGTCAGCGGCAACCGGCTGCTCGTCAACGGCGAGCCGTTCCACTTCACCGGCTTCGGCAAGCACGAGGACGCGGCCGTGTCGGGCAAGGGCCACAACGACGCGTACATGCTCAACGATTTTGAACTGATGGACTGGATCGGCGCGAACTCACTGCGCACCTCCCATTATCCGTACGCGGAAGATGTTCTGGATTACGCCGACCGCCACGGCATCGTGGTCATCGCCGAGGTCGCCGCCGTGGGGATCAACCTGGGGCTGGGCGAGGGCGTGTTCGGGGCGCCCGGCTACACCACGTACGGACCGGACACCGTCAACGAGCGCACCCGCGACACCCACGCGCAGGCCGTCCGCGAGCTGATCGAACGTGACCGCAACCATCCGAGCGTCGTGATCTGGTCGCTCGCCAACGAGCCCGAGAGCGACAGCGAGGCCGCCGAGGCGTACTTCCGCCCGCTGTTCGACCTCGCCCGCGAACTCGACCCGACCCGGCCGCTCAGCTTCGCCAACGTCGCCCAGGCCACGCCGGGCCGGTGCCGGGTCAGCCAGTTCGCCGACGTGCTCATGCTCAACCGCTACTTCGGCTGGTACGTCATGCCGGGCGACCTGGCCGCGGCCGAGCTCGCCTGGCAGGCCGAGCTGGACGAGTGGTCCCGGGACGGCAAGCCGATCATCATCACCGAGTACGGCGCGGACACGTACCCGGGCCTGCACTCCCTGGCCATCGAGCCGTGGAGCGAGGAGTACCAGGTCGCCTATCTGGAGATGAACCACCGCGTCTTCGACCGGACCGACGCCGTTATCGGTGAGCACGTCTGGAACTTCGCCGACTTCGCGACCACGCCGGGAATCATGCGGGTCGGCGGCAACCGCAAGGGTGTGTTCACCCGCGACCGGCAACCCAAGAACGCGGCGTTCGTGTTGCGCCGCCGCTGGCGTAAGGAGGCCTGACATGCGTCGGATACTGGTCGGTGGAGTGGCGGTGGCCCTGGTGCTGGCCGGCTCGGCGGTCGCCTACGCCGAGGACGAGCCCTACAACCAGGTCACCAACGGCACCTTCGACAGCGGCACCGCGCCCTGGGTCGCGTACGGGGGAAGCTCGGGAAAGCTCAAAGCCGTGGACGGGCAGGCCTGTGTGGACACCGGGACCGGCACCATCAACCCGTGGGACTCGATGCTCGCGTTGCCCTACCTGCGCATCCAGAACGGCGTGAGCTACACCCTGACGTTCTCGGCCCGCACGACGGTCCCGATCCCGGTGACCGTGGTGTTCCAGCAGAACTCGGGCGCCTACTCGACCGTGCTGGCGTCCACCCGCACGATCCCGACCACGCTGACGACGTACACGCTCACCGGCACCGGCAAGGGCGAGTTCGCCGACGGGCAGCTCGGGTTCCAGTTCGGCGGGCAGGCCCAGACCACCTTCTGCATCGACGACGTCAGCCTGGTCGGCGGGGAGCCGTTTCCCCCGTACGTGCCCGACACCGGCCCCCGGATGCGCGTCAACCAGGCCGGATACCTGCCCGACGGTCCCAAGGGCGCGACCCTGGTCACGGCCGCCACCAAGGCCGTGCCGTGGCAGCTGACCACCGCCGCCGGCAAGGTCGTCCGCTCCGGCGTCACCAAGCCGCAGGGCGTCGACCCGACCTCGGGCCAGAACGTGCAGACCCTCGACTTCACGTCCTACCGCGCATCCGGCGACGGCTACACGCTGACCGCGGACGGCGCGACCAGCCACCCGTTCCCGATCCGCAAGGACATCTACGCGGCGCTGCCCCGCGACAGCAAGACGCTGTTCTACACCCAGCGCAGCGGCACCCCGATCCTCGACTCGGTCGCCCCCGGCTACGCCCGCCCCGCCGGCCACATCGGCGTCGCCCCCAACCAGGGCGACACGGCCGTGCCCTGTCTGGCCCCCGCCGCGTTCGCCGACAACTGGACCTGCTCCGCCGGCTACACCCGCGACGTGACCGGCGGCTGGTACGACGCGGCCGACCACGGCAAGTACGTGGTCAACGGCGGCATCGCGGTGGCCCAGCTGCTCTCCGAATACGAACAGGGCAACCGCGACCCCAAGCTGCTCGACGAGATCCGCTGGGAGCTCGACTTCCTGCTCAAGATGCAGGTGCCGGCCGGGCAACCCCTCGCCGGCATGGCCTACCACAAAATCACCGACACCAGCTGGACCGGCCTGCCGCTCGACCCGGCCAAGGACGCCAAACCACGCGCGCTGCACCGCCCGTCCACCGCGGCCACGCTCAACCTGGCGGCCGTCGCGGCTCAGGGCGCCCGGGTCTTCGGATCCCCGTACGCGGAAAGGCTTTTGGCCGCTTCTGAAGTGGCTTACAAGGCGGCCAAGGCCAATCCCGCCCTCTACGCCCCCGCGGCCGACACCGCGGGCGGCGGTGCCTACGCCGACACCAACGTTGCCGACGAGTTCTACTGGGCCGCGGCCGAACTCGCCCTGACCACGAAGAAGCCGGTGTATACGGTCGATCTGCTGAAGTCGCCGCTGTCGCGCACCGACGTCTTCGACCCCGACGGCTTCTACTGGGGTTCGGTGGCCGCGCTGGGCCGCCTCGACCTCGCCACCGTCGGCCGTGACCCCCTCGCGAAACTGTCGGTGATCGCGGCCGCCGAGAAGATCATCAAGTTGCAGAAGAAGCAGGCTTACGGGCAGCCGTACGCGCCGAGCACCGGCAAGTGGGCCTGGGGCTCCAACGGCAACCTGCTCAACAACGTGGTCGTGCTGGCCACCGCGGCCCGGATCACCGGCTTCGACCGCTATCGCGACGCGGCCCTGAGCGGGGTCGACTTCGTGTTCGGACGCAACGCGCTGAACATTTCGTACGTCACCGGTTATGGCTCTGTCTACGCGAAGAACCAGCAGAGCCGGATGTACGCGCATCAGCTCGACCCCAGCCTGCCGAACCCGCCCGTGGGAACCTTGGCCGGCGGGCCGAACTCGGGTCTGAACGACCCGTTGTCGGCGTTGCGGTTGGCCGGTTGCCTGCCACAGTTCTGCTACATGGACGACATCAACTCCTACGCGACGAACGAGCTGACCATCAACTGGAACTCGGCCCTGTCCTGGGTGTCCTCGTTCTTGGCCGACGCCTGACCTCGCCCTTTGGGACCGGCCCCGACCCGTCATCGGGGCCGGCCCGTGCCCCTCCGACGTGAACGACGGCGTCGGCCACGGCGAACCAGCCGACGATCCGCGCGCGTCGGTAGCCTCGGACGGAGTTCCTCCGCGCCACAGTCCACGCGGTGGCAAAAGATCTTCGGGTTCGCTTGCCGACCCCCCACCAAACCCCCGTCCACCCACCCGGGGGAGCGGTTTTGAAGGTACGCCTCTGTCAAACCGATCAAGCATGGTTGTCCACAGACGGGCGGGTCCGTTTTCGCGGTTGTCCACGGGCCTTGACCGCGGGGCATGGAGGCTCGCCCCAACCCGCGCACGCGGAGCGGGACGGAACCTGAACCACCGGGGGCTCGCCCGGGGGTGCAGGCGATGCGGCAGAATGCCGGCAGCCGATGACCACGCGGGCTCAGTCGGCCAGAAAGTCGACAGCTTCGTTGATGGTGGTCACGCATTCGTCGGGATCCAGCCGCGCCACGAACACCTCGGAACGAATCGGCCGCTGGATCCGGCAGGCGATCACCAGCTGGTCGTCGAGCCAGGCGTAGGTCTCCACGTTGTCCAGGATCTCGTCCCAGTCGTGCAGCAACCAGAACCGCTGCCGGAACTCGCTGTCGTTCGCGTTCAACAGCCGGAACACTTCCGCCGGCGAACGCCACGGGAACGGAGAAGGCGGAATTGCCCGTTGCTGGATCAGCTCAGCGGTAGAACGCATGTGATGTACCAGCGTCGGCACAAACGCGGTGTTGTCGTGGCAGGTGAGCCTTCTGCCACCCGCCCAGACGTCCACCTCGCGAAGGTTGGTCGCCCGGGTCGCGCCCGCTTCCACGGCAAAGGCGGGAAGACCGCCCACCTCGACCGCGAAGGTGGCCCGTCGGCCGAAGCTCCGCATTATCGATCTCTTCCAAGTCTCATGATTGCGCGAGATCTTACGGCCTCTGCGGCCACCGTAACTGCAGCGGCGGTCACCAGCACCAGTCGTTCAGGTCGGCCGGCTCCTCGCCGGGGCGGATGGCGAATGCGTTAGCCGCCGAGTCGTCGAATACCAACTGAGGGCGTCCAGCGGGACCACGAAGAGCGACCAACTCACCGCCGCAGTGTCGCATCCGGGTTTGATGCGTTCGGCCGCGTGTGGGCAGCGCTCGGTCTGGCGGAGCGCTGCCCACACGGGCTCGGGACCTGCGAGCTGACGGGAAAGTTGTCAGCAGTCGATCTCGGTGTAGTAGTACGGCTGGGCCCGGGTCCAGCGCCAACCGCCCTGCCTGCCTGGCTGCACCTCCAAGCACGGTGAGGTCTCCAGCGAGCGGTGGACCCGGAAGGTGATCGGCTGGCTGCAGACGTTGCGGACGTAGACCGTCTGCTTCAGGACGCCGACGTCGTGCCTGACGACGGTGCAGTCCTCGGCCGACCGGTCGTAGTCGGCGGCGGCCGCAGGCGCCGCGAATCCAAAGACGGCGGCCGTGGCGGTAGCGGCGGCGAGGGCGAAGCGCATGGGATTTCTCCGTTCGTGATGGGGCCTGACGCCACCACCACGGACCTCCCCGGGGGGCGGGTTCACGCGACGTTTCCCGATCACCCGAACGAGTGGCCCAGGGGACAATCTCATGCATGTCGATCATTGATATGGATGCCGAGGTCCCGGCCGGCGCCGTTGTGGTGGTTATCGATGTCATTCGCGCGTTCACGACGGCGGCAGTGGCGTTTGAAAGCGGCGCGGCGGACATCGCCTGTGTGTCTTCGGTGGATGCCGCCCGGGAGTTCCGGAAGCGGCATCCGGAGCGTTTGCTGGCGGGCGAAACCGGCGGACTCAAGCCGCCGGGTTTTGACTTCGGCAACTCGCCGGCCGAGATGGCGGCGGCTCGGCTTGATGGTCGCGGTCTGATCCAGGCGACCTCGAACGGCACCCGCGGGCTGGTCCGGTATCCGGCAGCGGCGGCGCTGCTTGCGGCCTCGGCCGTGAATGCGGGGGCCACCGCTCGATGGATCCGGAAGCATCACGGTGAGAAGCCGTACGCGCTGGTCTGCACCGGACGCACGGCCGAGGACCTGGTCTGCGCTCGTCACCTCGACGGTCTGCTGCGCGGGGCTGAGCCGGAGCGCGCGGATCTGGTCGCCGGCATCATGGCCGGGGCCGCCGAGCACGCACGCTTCGGCATCGGGAAGCCGGCGCACGAGCGGGTTGACCTGTCCGAGGACCTCCGGTTCTGCTGTGACGTCGACCGGGTCGGCTTCGCCATGGTCGGGGAGATCCGCGACGGCTGTGTGGCGCTCACCCGCGAACCCACCTGAGCCTCAGGCGGACTCGCGGATCACCATCTGAGTGGGCAGGATCAGCGGGGTCGGCTCCTCGCCGCGGATGACGGCCAGCAACATCCGGGTCATCTCGCGGCCCAGCGCCACAATGGGCTGGTGCACCGTGGTGAGCGCGGGCCGCACGAGCTGAGCGTTGATGATGTCGTTGAAGCCGACGACGGCGACCTGCTCCGGCACGGCCAGGCCCCGCTCGGCCAGCACGCCCAGCGCCCCGGCGGCCATCGCGTCCGAGGCGACGGCGACCGCGTCGAGGTCGGGGTGCTCGTCGAGCAGCCGGCGCATCGCGGCCGCGCCGCTGGCCTCGCTGAAGTCGCCGTGCGCGACCCGGTGGTCGTCGAGCCGGGCCAGGGCCAGGGCCTCGCGCCAGCCGAGATAGCGGGCCACCCCGGCGTGCTGATCCTGCGGGCCGGTGATGGTGGCGATCCGCGAGCGGCCGGTCGCGATGAGGTGCTCGACCGCCTGCCGGGCCCCGCCGCGGTTGTCGGCGTCGACGTAGTAGCGGGGCGGCTGGTCGCCGTACGGGCGCCCGCCGTAGACGACCGGGACACCGCCGCGCTCGGCCGTCTGCACCAGCGGATCGTTCTCGTGCAGGGCCAGCAGCATGACCCCGGCCGCCCCGCGCGCGTGCAGCACCCGGGTGAGCCGGGCCCGCCCCCGGGCCGAGGCGGCCATGATGAGGATCAGCTCGAGGTCGGACTCCTCGATGACCGCGTTGACCCCGGTGATGATCTCGGCGAAGAACTGGTTGACGAACAGCGCCGGGTCGTCGCTCGAGATGGCCAGCACGACGGCGCCGCTGCGCTGGGTGGCCAGCGAGCGGGCGGCCAGGTTGGGGACATAACCGAGCTTGCGGACGGCCGCTTCGACCGCCTTGCGCGACTTGTCGCCGACGTTGGGCGCGTTGTTGATGACCCGCGAGACGGTTCCGGTCGAGACCCCGGCGAGCTGGGCCACCTCGGCCAGGGTGGGCTGCTGACTGGTCATGCTGGGCGCGTTCCCCCTGCGGTGCCGTGGCGTCGGTGCCAGCCGAGACTATCAACGCGGTAAGCGCTCACCGCCCCGACCGCCGGATCACGTCGCGGTACCAGCGGCCGCTGTCCTTGACCGTACGGTGTTGGGTGGCGTAGTCGACGTGGACCAGCCCGAACCGTTGCGCGTACCCGTACGACCATTCGAAGTTGTCGAGCAGCGACCAGGCGAAGTAGCCCCGGAGCGGCACCCCGGCGGCGACCGCCTCGCGGACGGCGCGCAGGTGGTCGTGCAGATAGGCGATGCGGTCGTGGTCGTGCACCGGGGCGTCGAAGGCGGCGCCGTTCTCGGTGATGTAGAGATCGGTACCCGGATAGTCGTCGCGCAGCCGCAGCAGCAGATCGCGCAGCCCGCCGGCGTCGATCTCCCAGCCGATCGACGTGCGGGGAAGCCCCCGGTCCACCTGCACGACATCTTCACAGCCCACGTACGCCGTAGGAGCCGGTCGGACGGTCGTCGTGACGGTCATCGGGGTGTAGTAGTTGACGCCGAGGAAGTCCAGCGGCGCCGCGATCGTCTTCAAGTCACCGTCACGCACGTGGCCGAGGTCGATCGGCAGGTCGTCCGGGTAGTGCCCGCGCAGCAGGGGATCGAGGAAAATCCGGTTCTGCATGCCGTCGACGCGCCGGGCCGCTTCCACGTCGGCTGGGCCGAGCGGGGCCACGTGGGTGAGGTTGAGCGTGATCCCGACCCGGGAGCCGCTCATCCGGGCCGCCGCCAGGCCGTGGGCCAGCAGCAGGTGGTGGGCCGCCCGTACGGAAGCAAGCGGCTCTTGACGGCCCGGAGCGTGCCGGCCCGTCCCGTAGCCCAGGAAGGCCGAGCACCACGGCTCGTTCAGCGTGGTCCAGTGCGTCACCCGGTCGGCCAACGCGTCGTGCACGATGGCGGCGTAGTCGGCGAAACGGGCGGCGGTGTCCCGTTCGGGCCAGCCGCCCGCGTCCTCCAGGGTCTGCGGCAGGTCCCAGTGATAGAGCGTCGGCCACGGCTCGATTCCCTTGTCCAGCAACGCATCGACCAGCCGCTGGTAGAAGTCGAGCCCCTTCGTGTTGACGACCCCTTTCCCGTACGGGTCGACGCGCGGCCAGGCGACGGAGAAGCGATAGGCGCCCAGCCCCAGCTCGGTCATCAGCTCGATGTCGTCGCGCCACCGGTGGTAATGGCCGGCGGCCTGGTCACCGGTGTCACCGTTGTCGACCCGGCCCGGTTCGGCGGCGAAAGTGTCCCAGATGGACGGTGCCCGGCCGTCCTCGGCGACCGCGCCCTCGATCTGGTAGGCCGACGTGGCCGCGCCCCAGAGAAAGTCCTTCACGCCTTGACCGCGCCTTCCATGATGCCGCCGATGATCTGCCGCCCGAACGCGATGAAGACGAACAGCAGCGGCAGGATCGCCACCAGCGCGCCCGCGAACATGAGCGTGTAGTCGGTGTAGTACGCCGTCGACAGCTGACTGAGCGAGACCTGCACGGTCGGGTTGTCGGCCTCCAGAACCGCCAGGGGCCACAGGAATTCGTTCCAGGTGCCCATGAACGTGAGCAGGCCGAGCACCGCCGCGCCGGGGCGCAACGCGGGCAGCACGACCGACCAGAACGTCCGGAACGTCGAGCTGCCGTCCACCACCGCCGCCTCGACCAGCTCGTCGGGCACGGCCCGTTCGGCGTACTGGCGCATCAGGAACACCCCGAACGCGGAGACCAGGAACGGCACGACGACGGCCTGGAGCTGGTTCTGCCAGCCCAGCTTCACCATGATCATGTAGAGCGGGATGATGCCCATCTGCACCGGGATCATCATGGTGGCCAGGATGACCAGCAGCAGGGCGTTGCGGCCGCGGAACCGCAGCTTGGCGAAGGCGAACCCGGCCAGCGAGCTGAAGAAGACCACCGCGACGGTGACCACGACGGCCGAGATCGCCGAGTTCACCATGCCTTTGAGGAAGTACGCCTCCTCGGTGCCGAACAGGCGGCCCAGGTTGTCGCCGAGATTGCCGCCCGGGGTCAGCGGCGGCGGCCAGTCGCCGATCACGTCGTTGGAGCGGGTCGCGATGACGAACAGCCAGTAGAGCGGGAAGACCGACAGCGCGACGGCCGCCAGCAGCGAGATGTAGACCAGCGGACTGGCCCGGCGTTCGGTCACCGCATCCTCCGGGAGATCAGGTAGTTGACGGCGGCGACCACGACGATCATCAGGAAGATCATCAGCGCGACGGCCGAGCCGTAGCCGTAGTCGAAGTTGCGGAACGCGTTCTCGAACATGTACATCGACACCGTCTGGAACTGGCGCAGGCTGCCGCCGAGGATCGCGTAGTCGCCCGACCCGAAGATCAGCGGCTCGGTGAACAGCTGCAGCCCGCCGATGGTCGACACGATCACCGTGAAGATCAGCGTGGGCCGGATCATCGGGACCGTGATGGAGAAGAACTGCCGCACCTTGGAGGCGCCGTCGACGACCGCGGCCTCGTAGAGCACGGCCGGCACGGCCTGCATGGCGGCCAGGTAGATCAGCGCGTTGTAGCCGGTCCAGCGCCAGTCGACCATCGTCGAGATGGCGAACCAGGACGGCAGCCGGTCGGCCCGCCAGTCGATCGGGCTCACCCCGACCAGCCCGAGCAGGCCGTTGGCGAGCCCGGCGTCGCGGTCGAAGATCTGGCTGAACATGATGCCCACGGCCGCCACCGAGGTGACGATCGGCGCCAGCACGCCCAGCCGGAACAGCGTCACCCCGCGTAGCTTCTGGTTGAGCAGACTGGCCAGGATCAGCGCGATCAGCAGCTGGGGGACGGTCGACATGATGAACATGCCGACCGTGTTGACGACGGCGTTCCAGAAGTCGGGGTCGCCGAACAGCCGGACGTAGTTGTCGGCGCCGACAAAACCGGCCTGGCCGGCGATGCCCCACTCGTGCAGCGACACCCACGCGGTGAAGCCCAGCGGATAGAGCCCGAAAATCGCGTACAGGACGAAGAACGGGGCGATGAACAGGTACGGCGAGACGCGGCGGTCCCACCGGTCCCAGAGGCGGAGGCGGTGCTGCGCCCGTACGGGAACCGGGTCCTGGTTGCCGGGGGCGGAGGTCCGCAATGGGGCCACCATCAGGTCAGTCCTTAGTTTCCTCGGGGGCGGCGCCCGCCGGTCGCGGACGCCGCCCGTACGTCAGCCCGCGCGCTTGGCGTCTTCGAGGGCCTTGGCCCAGGCCGCGTCGGCCGAGAGCTTGTCCTGCTCCACCGCGGTCAGGGCGGCGGTCACCCGGTCACCGATGGCCAGGTTGTTCGGGCCCAGGTAGACCGGCTTGAGCGCCTTGACGCTGTCGCCGAAGATCTTGCCGACGGGCGCGTCGTTGAAGTACTTGTTGGTCGCCGACTGCACGGCGGTGTCGTCGATGGCCTGCGGCGACGACGGGAAGTTGTTCTTGCTCGTGAACGCGGCGGTCTGCCCCTCGGGCGAGGTCAGGAACTTGGCCAGCTCGGCCGCCTCGGCCTGGTGCTTGCTCTGCGTCGGCACGGCCAGGAACGACCCACCGCGTACGGCGCCGGTGCCCGGAACCTTGGCCACATCCCACTTTCCGGCGTTCTCGGGACCGGCCTGCTTCTCGATGGTGGCCAGCATCCACGACGGGCACGGGATGGTCGCGAACTTGCCGTTCTTGAAGCCGGCGTTCCACTGCGGGCTGTAGGCGGCGATGTCGGCCGAGAGCCCGGCCGCGATCATCTGCGTGGCCTGGTCCCAGGCCGTCTTGACGCCCGGGTTGCTGTCGATGACCAGCTTGTTGTCGGTGTCGTAGTAGGTGTGGTCGCCCTGCTGCATGAGGATGTTCGTGTAGATGTTGCCCGCCGAGTCGAAGAAGCCGGCGTCCTTGTTGGCGGCCACGAACTTCTGACCCGTCGCGAGGTAGGCGTCCCAGGTCGGCCACAGCTTGCCGACCTCGTCGCGGTCGGTGGGCAGCCCCGCCTTCTCGAAGAGGTCGGTGCGGTAGCACATGCCCTGGGCGCCGACGTCGGTGCCGAGGCCGACCAGTTTGCTGCCGTCGCGGGTGAGGGCCTGCTGCCACTTCCAGTCGAGGAAGTTGCCCTTCAGTTCGCCGGCGCCGTGGTCGAGCAGGTTGACGAACTTGTCGGGCTGGCCCATGAACTGGACGAGGACGCCCTCCTCGATCGCGACCACGTCGCCCGCGCCGCTGCCGGCGGCCAGCCACTGCTGGAGTTTGGGGCTGTAGTCGCCGAGCTTGGCGATGTTCTCTTCCTTGATCTTGATGCCGGGGTGGGACGACTCGTACTGCTTGTAGAGCTCGTCATAGCCGAACTGGCCGAACGTCTTGACGACCAGCGTCGTTCCGTCGGACCCGCCCGATTCGCCGCCGCCGCAGGCCGTGACCGCCGCCAGCAGGACGCCGGCGAGCGAGCCCGCCAACAGCTTCCGCACTCTCATGGTCTTCTCCAAAATCGCAAGCGCTTCACCGGTGAAGCGGCAGGTTGCGTTGTCGTAAAGGTGAGTTGGCGCCGTTCTGATGAAGCGCTTACAAAAATTAGGGCACGGGTTGTGTCTCCCGCAAGGGGTGGAGGCGAATTGGGGTTACCCGCTCGAAACATGCCGGCGGTGTGCGGGTGCCGCCCGACTGTAAGCGCTTCACAGGAGCGGGCGAGTGGTGTCGCAGTTCAGGCTGCGGCGGCGGGCGTGGCCGGGCGGGTGGTGGCGGAGTTCAGGCTGCGGCGGCGGGCGTGGCCGGGCGGGTGGTGGCGGAGTTCAGGCTGCGGCGGCGGGCGTGGCCGGGCGGGTGGTGGCGCGGCTCAGGTGTGCGTCGGCGTCAAGGGGTGCGGCCCTGCGACGCGTCCGGGCTCCGGGGGCTGTCAGGCGAGCGGTGCGCCATAACGCCGTGCGGCCCGGCGGGCGAGGGACATGCGGTGCACCTCGGAGGGCCCGTCGTAGATGCGGAACGGCCGGATCTCGCGGGCGATCCGCGCCACCGGCAGGTCGGCCGAGACGCCGGCGCCGCCGCACATCTGGACCGCGCGGTCGGTCACCCGGTGCAGGGCCTCGGCGCCGAAGACCTTGGCCAGCGACGTCTCCTCGCGGGCGGGCCGACCGGCGTCGAGGGCGTGACAGGCGGTCAGCAGCAGGGCGCGGGTCGCGGCCAGGTCGATCTCGTTGTCGGCGGTCATCAGCTCGACCATGCCCTGCCGCGCGAGGGGCCGGCCCCAGGCGGTGCGCTCGCTGACGTAGGCCACCGCCGTCTCGTGGGCCCGCTGGGCGGCGCCGAGCCAGCGCATGACGTGGGTCATCCGGGCCGGGCCGAGCCGCACCTGGGCATAGCGGAAGCCCTGATCGACCTCGCCCAGCACATCGTCCGGCCCGACCCGCACGTCGGTCAGCTCCAGCTCGCAGTGGCCACCGAGCATCGACTTGTCCATGGTGGACACGTGCCGGACCAGGCGGATTCCGGGGCGGCCGGCCGGAACCAGGAACATCGTCGCCGACTCCGAGGTGCGGGCCATGACGATGAAGAACCCGGCCCCGTCGGCCCCGGTGATGAACTTCTTACGGCCGGTGATCAGCCATCCGCCGCCGTCGGGCCGGGCGCGGGTGCTCAGCGCGGCCGGGTCGGAGCCGGCGCCGGGCGGGGGCTCGGTCATCGCGAACGCCGAGCGCTGCTCGCCGCGGGCCAGCGGCTCCAGATAGCGCTCGCGCTGGGCGGGGGAGGCGACCTGGTCGAGCAGGTGCAGGTTGCCCTCGTCGGGCGCGTTGATGTTCAGCGCCATCGGGCCGAACAGGGAGCGCCCGGCCGCCTCGAAGACCGGCGCGCGGTCGGCCATGCCCAGACCCATTCCCCCGTACGCGATGGGAGCGTGCGGGACGAAGAGGCCTTCCCGCCGGGCGCTCTCCTGGAGCGAGACGCGCAATTTCTCCCCGCCGGCCAGCGCGACATCGCCGTCCGATTCGTCCTCGACGGGGATCACCCGGGACTCGATGAAGGCCCGCGTCCGGGCGACAAGATCGTCGATGTGGCTGGTCACGGGCACCTCACCGGTTGTGTCGATCCGATGGCGAAAAAGTTTCCGGGAGTGTTGCTTCTCACGTTATTGAAGGTCCACACTCTCACCTACCGAGCGATCGCTCGGGCCGTACCACTCTGATACGGACGGGAAGGGCGCGTCAATGGCGACGGAGACACATCAGGCCATGACCACCGAAGTCACGGCGGAGGCCACGTTCGCCGCCTGGCTCGACCGATTCACGGCGGCGCTCGAGGGCGCCGACGCCGCGGGCACCACCGCGCTGCTCGCCGACGACTGCTGGTGGCGTGACCTGCTCGCGCTGACCTGGGACCTGGGCACCTACCGGGGCCGGGACGCCGTCGCGGCCATGCTCGGTGAGCACCTCACCCCCGAGTCCTTCACCGATGTCACGATGACCACCGAGTTCGGTCCCCGCTTCCAGGGCGACGACGTGGTCGAGGGCTTCCTCACGTTCACCACGCCGCTCGGGTCCGGCCGGGGAGCCGTACGGCTGCGCCCGGAAAATGGCCAGTGGGTCGCGTGGACCCTGATGACCGAGCTGGACGACCTGCGCGGCCACGAGCGCCGGATCGGCCCGCACCGCTCCAAGGGGCCCCGGCACGAGGCCACCACGCGGAACTGGCGCGACAAGCGCGAAGAGCACGTGCGCTATGAGAACCACGACCCCGACGTCGTCGTGATCGGTGCCGGGCAGGGCGGTCTCGCCGTCGCCGCGAACCTCGGCCTGATGGGCGTCGACGCGCTGATCCTGGAGAAGAGCGAGCGGGTCGGCGACGGCTGGCGCAAGCGCTACCACTCGCTCGTGCTGCACGACCCGGTCTGGGCCGACGCGCTGCCCTACATGCCGTACCCGGAATCGTGGCCCGTCTACTGCCCGAAAGACAAGATCGCCGACTGGTTCGAGTCGTACGCCGCAGCCATGGAGCTCAACGTCTGGACCTCGGCCGATCTGCGTTCCAGCGCGTACGACGAAGCGACCGGCCGCTGGACGCTGCGGGTCGCGCTGCCGGACGGGGAGCGGGCGCTGCATCCGCGCGACGTCATCCTGGCCACCGGAGCCGCGGGCGAGCCCAACGTGCCCGACGTGCCCGGCCTCGACATCTACCAGGGCGAGAGCTACCACTCGAGCCGGCACACCGACGGTGGTCGCTGGGCCGGGCGCAAGGCCGTTGTCGTCGGCGCCTGCAACAGCGGCCACGACATCGCCCAGGACCTCTATGAGGCCGGCGCCGACGTCACGCTCGTGCAACGGTCGTCGACCCACATCATCAGCCAGCAGCACGGCATCCCGGCCATCTTCGGCAGCAACTTCGTCGAGGGCGGCCCGCCCACCAGGTACGCCGATCTGCTCGCGGCCGGCACCCCGTGGCCGCTGGTGCTCGAGATGGCCAAGGAGGGCGTGAAGGACACCGCCCGCAAGGACGCCGACCTGCTGGCCGCGCTCGACGCGGTCGGCTTCAAGCGCAACGACGGCCCCGACGGCACCGGCTTGATGGGCTACGCCCTGGCCTACGGCGGCGGCTACTACATCGACGTGGGCGCTTCGGGGCTCATCGCCGACGGGAAGATCAAGCTGGCTCAGGGATCCGGGCTGGCCGAGTTCACCTCCGACGGCATCAAACTGGAGGACGGCCGCACCCTGGAGGCCGACCTGGTCGTGCTCGCGACCGGTTACCGCAACATGCGCGAGACGGCTCGCCGGCTCTTCGGCGACGAGGTCGCCGACCGGCTCCCGCTCGTCCTCGGCATCGGCGAGGACGGCGAGATCGGCGGACTGTACCGGCGCACCGGACACCCGGCGTTCTGGTACATGGGTGGCCCGCTCGCCTGGGTCCGCATCTACTCCAAGCACCTCGCACTCCAGATCACCGCGAAGCAGGCGGGGATCCAGCCGGAGTAACCGATCACCCTGACGCCGTCGGGCCCGGTATCGCTGACTCTCTTGCAGCGCGCGGCTCCCGGCGTGATGCCCCATGCCCTTCTTCCGCCGGAAAGGCGGAAGAGCAGAGGAGTCAGCCCATGAAACGCACCTTTGGAGCCATAGCCTGCGCCAGCCTCCTTCTCGTCTCGGCCTGCGGAAGCGGCGACTCGGACGACGCCTCCGGCACCGGGAGCGGTGGACCTAAGCTCGTCTACTTCATGGCCCCCAACACCACCCCCACCCGCTACATCCAGCAGGACGGCCCGGCGTTCGAGAAGGCCATCAAGGCGCTCGACCCCAGTGTCGAGGTCAAGTTCGTCAACGCCGGCGGCGACTCGAACCAGCAGCTCGCGCAGGCCAACGCGGCGATCGCGGCCGGCGCCAAGGCCCTCGTGGTGGTGGCGGCCGACCCCAACACCAGCGCCGGACTGCTGCAGACCGCCGAGCAGGCCCAGGTGCCGGTCATCGGCTATGAGAACCCGCCGGTCAAGGGCACGCTCTACGCCCAGGTCATCTTCGACCCCGAGAAGGTCGGCGAGCAACAGGCCACCTACTTCGCCGAGCAGGTCACCAGCGGCAAACTGGGCGCCAAGCCGGTCAAGATCGCCCGCCAGTACGGCAACAAGGGCGACGTCTACACCACGCAGATGCTGGCCGGGCAGAACAAGGTGATCGACCCGCTGATCCAGAGCGGCGACATCCAGGTCGTC
Source organism: Paractinoplanes ovalisporus (assembly GCF_016834655.1). Taxonomy (GTDB): domain Bacteria; phylum Actinomycetota; class Actinomycetes; order Mycobacteriales; family Micromonosporaceae; genus Actinoplanes; species Actinoplanes ovalisporus. The sequence goes on along the minus strand of NZ_JAENHP010000011.1, from coordinate 285,299 downwards.
TGCGAGGACTACATCAAGGACTGGGCGCCCGACAACGCCACCAAGGCGACCGAGCAGTGCCTGACCAGGACGCAGAACGGCGTCAACGCGTTCTTCGGCTTCTACGACGGCATCACGGCCGGCATCATCGCGGCCCTCAAGGACAAGAACCTCAAGACGCCCGTGTACGGGGGGCAGAACCCCGAGCTGACCGGCCTGCAGTACATGCTCACCGGCGACCAGCAGGACAACGTGCTCAAGGCGTTCTCGGTCGAGGCCGAAGGGGCGGCCAAGATCGCGCTGGCCGCCGTGAACGGGCAGCAGCCACCGGCCGACCTGGTCAAGGACACCATCGACAACGGCGCCATGCAGGTGCCCACGGCCAAGCTCGAGTCGACGCTCATCCACCTCGAGGACGGCAAGGACCCCGGTGACGCCGTACAGAAGGCCGTCGATCTCGGCATCTTCACCTGGGCGCAGATCTGCGTGGGCCCGGCCGAGGGCACCGAGACCTGCAAGACCCGCAACAAGTAGGCCTTTTCACCTCGGGCGGCCGGCTGACCCCGGCCGCCCGCGCGGGAGGACACCATGACCCTGCTCGAGCTCACCAAGATCTCGAAACACTTCGGCGGCGTACGGGCCCTGCACGAGATCGACATGTCGGTGCACCAGGGCGAGGTCGTCGCGCTCATCGGCGACAACGGCGCCGGCAAATCCACCCTGGTCAAGATCGTGTCCGGGGTGGAGTCACCGGACACCGGCGAGATCCGGGTCCGCGGCGAGAGCGCCCGCCTGGTGTCGCCCCGTGCGGCGGCCGAAGCCGGGATCCGTACGGTGTTCCAGGATCTCTCGCTCTGCGACAACCTGGACGCCGTCCAGAACCTGTTTCTCGGCCAGGAGCGCTACGGGCCGGTGTGGTCCGGTCGCCGGGTCCGCCGGCACCTGATGGAGGAGCAGGCCCAGCGGATCCTGGAGTCGCTGTCGGTCAAGCTCCGCTCGCTCAGCACCCCCGTTGTCGCCCTCTCCGGCGGCCAGCGGCAGGGAATTGCGATCTGCCGCGCCCTGATCAGCGATCCCGCGGTGGTGATCCTCGACGAGCCGACCGCGGCCCTCGGCGTCTCCCAGCGCGGCGAGGTGCTCGACCTGGTCCACCGGCTGCGTGACCAGGGCCGGGGCGTGGTCGTCATCTCGCACGACATGAAGGACGTACGGCAGATCGCCGACCGCGTCGTGGTGCTGCGCCTGGGCACCAAGGTGGCCGAGTTCCGCCGCGGTGAATACACGCCGTCCGACCTGGTCAGCGCCATGACCGGGGCGCACGAGGAGGACGGGGACCGATGAGCGTCGCCACCGAGACCACCGCCCGCACTCCCGCCGCCCGGGTCATCGAGATGGCCGGCCGGGGTCACCGCAGCATTCCCGTGCTGGTCACGCTGGCCATCATCTGGGCCGTCTTCTACAGCCAGAGCTCGGCCTACCTGAGCTTCCGCAACATCACCAACCTGACTCTGCAGATCGCCACGACCGCGATCCTCGCCCTGGGCGTGGTTTTCGTGCTGCTCGTCGGCGAGATCGACCTGTCGTCGGCCGTGCTCTCCGGCGTCTGCGCGGCGGTCGCGGCCGGGTTGGCCGTCAACAGCGGTCTGCCGTTGCCGCTGGCCATCGCCGTGGCGATCGCGGCCGGCATGGCCATCACGCTCATCGAGGCCCTGGTCATCACGTTCGGCGTGCCATCACTGATCGTCACGCTGGGCGGCATGGTGATCCTGCAGGGCCTCATCCTGGTCGTGCTCCCGCCCGAGTTCACGGTCAGCGTGGCCGGCACGTCGTTCGCCAAAATCGCGAGCACGGCGATCCCCGCGGGCACCAGCTATCTGCTGGCGGCGGTGGGAACACTGGCCTTCGCGGCCTACGGCACGTTCCAATACCGGGAGCGGCTCTCCACCGGCACCCGCACGTCACCGGTGTCAGTGGTCGTGCCGGCCGTGCTGGTGGCCGCGGTGCTCTTCGGGGGCGTCTTCATCCTGACCCGCCAGCGTGGCCTGCCCATGCCGGTGCTGATCGTCGCGGTGATGTTGCTGATCGCCTGGTACTTCACCACCCAGACCCGTTACGGCATCCACCTCTACGCGGTCGGCGGTGACCGCGAGGCCGCGCAAAGAGCCGGCATTCCCGTACGCCGGATGGTCCTCTACTCCTTCCTCATCCTCGGCGCGTGCGCGGCCGTGGCCGGCATGATCGACGCTTCCCGACAGCTGGGCGTCTCGGTAACCTCCGGCGGCGGCCCCTTGATGCTCAACGCGATCGCCGCCGCCGTGGTAGGTGGCACCAGCCTGTTCGGCGGCCGAGGCTCAATCTGGTCCGCGATCCTGGGCGCCCTGGTAATAGGTTCCATCAGCAACGGCGTGCAGTTGCTAGGCCTGACGACCGAGGTCCAGTACTTCGCCACCGGCGCGGTGCTCATCATCGCCGTAGCCGTCGACGTGGTCCTGACCCGTGGTTCCCTGCTACCCACCCGCGGGCGGCGCTCATGACCTGGCTACCCGACCCGGTCGGGGTTCGTGATGCGCGGATCGTGCACTTCGCGCAATGGGTGGCCGATCGCGGTCTCGCCGCGTTCGACGACGTGACCGACTATCGCGAGCTGCACGCGTGGTCCGTGGCGTCGCCCGGGGATTTCTGGGGAGCGGTGGCCGACTTCTTCGCGGTCGACTGGGTGACGCCGCCGAGCGACACCCTCGCGCAGAGCCGGATGCCCGGCGCCGAGTGGTTCCCGGGCGGAACACTCAATTTCGGCCATCACCTGGTGCGCGCAGGCGCCGCCGATCAGGACGCCGTGGTCCTGGTGAGCGAGGACGGAGTGCACACCTCGCTTACGTACGGGCAACTGCGCGCACAGTCAGCCGCCGTGGCCGGACACCTGCGCGCGCTCGGGGTCGAGCCGGGAGACCGGGTAGCCGCCTACCTGCCCAACTGCGTCGAGGGAGTAGTGGCGTTCGTAGCGACCGCGCTGATCGGCGCGGTGTGGGCACAGACCGGCCTCGACTACGCGGCGCAGTCAGCGGCCGAGCGGATGGCCCAGCTGTCCCCGCGCGTGCTGATCGCCGGCACCGGCTACTGGTTCGGCGGCCGCGTCCACGACCGCCGGCCCGAGGCGCGCGCCCTGCGTGACCTGCTCCCCGGCCTGCAGCACACGATCACCGTCGAGACCGCAGGCCTACCCGCAGCCGCCCCGGACCTCAACGTCAAGCTCACCCCCATCAACATCGACTCAGCCGTCAACAGCGACGCGGTCGTCAATATTGATCCGACGGTCAACGTTGACGAGAAAATCAATGTTGATTCCGGTGTCGGCGGTGGGGTCGGGCAGGTCAATGTTGATTCTGGTGTCGACGTCAGGGCTGGAAGCGGCGGTGGGACGTGGCGGGACGCGCTGGCGGCTGAACCGGTGCGGGAAGCTCTGACTGTGCCGTTTGACCATCCGCTCTGGGTGCTCTTCACCTCGGGCACCACTGGGCGGCCTAAGGGGATCGTGCACGGGCACGGGGGGATTCTGCTGGAGCAGCTTGTCTCGCCGGGTTTGCATATGGATCTGCGGGCCGAAGACACGTTCTTCTGGTACACGACGCCGAACTGGATGATGTGGAACGCGCAGGTCTGTGGGCTGCTGCACGGCGCGACCAACGTGCTGTACGACGGGAAGCCGACGGCGCCGGCGACGGATGCGTTGTGGGGGATCGTGGCCGATCTGGGTGTCACGGTGTTCGGCACCAGCCCGGGCTATCTGGAAGCCTCGCAACGGGCGGGACTGGAACCCGAAGTGCCTTCGCTGCGGCTGGTCGGTGTGACCGGGTCGGTGCTGCCGGCTGCGGCCAACGAGTGGTTCCGCGCGAACGTCAGCGAACGGGTGCAGCTGGGGTCGATGAGCGGCGGCACCGATATCTGCGGCATCTTTGTGGCCAGTGCGCCCAACACCCCGGTTTTCGACGGGGAGATCAGTGCGGCCGCCCTGGGCGCGGCGGTTGAGGTGTGGGACACCGGTGGCATGCCGGTGCCGGCCGGGACGCCGGGGGAGATGGCGATCACCGGGCCGATGCCGTCCATGCCGCTTCGTTTCTGGGACGACACCGGTGACGTGAGAATGCGGGACACCTACTTCGACATGTTCCCGGGTGTGTGGCGCCACGGGGATCTGATTGTCCGGACCGAGCGCGACACCGTTGTCATCCTCGGGAGGTCGGACGCGACCATCAACCGGCACGGGGTGCGGCTGGGCTCGGCCGAGATCTACGCGGCGGTTGCTGACCTCGTGGCGGACGCCCTCGTCGTGGGGGTCGAGGAGCCGGACGGGGGTTACTGGATGCCGCTGTTCGTGGTCGGGGACGCCGAACCGGACCGGATCCGGCGGGTCGTCGCCGAGCGGACCTCGCCCCGGCATGTGCCCGACGACGTGATCGCCGTCGCGCGTTTGCCTCACACCCGTACGGGAAAGCGCCTCGAAGTGCCCGTCAAACGCATCCTGCAGGGCGCCGACCCGGGGCGCGTGATCGACCGTGGAGCCGTCGACGACGCTGAGGCACTCGACGCCCTGATCGCCGCGGCCCGAGAACGAAGGAGCAAGCCGTGAGCCGCCCGGGATCCTCGACGGAAGAGGCGCAGGGGCAAGCTGCGAGCCGCCCGGGATCCTCGACGGAAGAGGCGCAGGGGCAAGCTGCAAGCCGCCCGGGATCCGCGGCGGGAGGGGCGACGGGGCAAGCTGTGAACCGCCCGGGATCCACGACAAGAGAGGCGGCGACCGACCCGATGTCGACCGAGTCCGATTGGCGCGCGTACGGGGAACTCGACTTCTCCCGCATCCTCGAGGCCGCCCTGCAGGCCTTCTTCGAGCACGGCTACCACGGCACGACGACCCGCGACCTGGCCCGCCGCTCCGGCCTGAGCGTCCCCGGCGTCTACCACTACTACCCGTCCAAACAGGACATCCTGTTCGACCTGATGAACGTCATCATCGACGAGCTGCTGACCCGCAGCCGGCAAGCCCTCCAGGACGCCGCGGCCGATCCTCGCTCGCAGTTCGACGCGCTGGTCGAATCGCTGCTGCGGTTCCACATGTACCGGCGTACGGGGGCCACCGTGTCGACGGCCGAACTTCGCAGCCTCGAACCGGGCAACCGGGAACGGTACGTGGCCAAACGCGACGAGCAGCAACGCATGCTCGACCAGGTGATCCTGGACGGCGTACGGGAAGGAATTTTCCACACCCCGTATCCGAAGGACGCCAGCCGGGCCATCGCGTCGCTCTGTGTGGGGGTTGCGTCGTGGTACCGGCCGGACGGGTCGCTGCCGGTGGAGGCGCTGCTCGAGCGGTACCAGCAGATCGCCCGCTCGATCGTCGAGACCGCGCCATGACCGGCCCCCGAAGGGCCGTGGTCACCGGGGCGTCGCGGGGCATCGGGCGGGGGATCGCGCTCGCCCTGGCCGCGCGGGGCTGGAACCTGACCCTGGTGGCGCGGCGCCCTTTTGAGGTGGCGGCCGAGGCCGAGGCGGCCGGCGCCGGAAAGGTCGAGGCCGTCGCGGCCGACCTCGCGACCGACGCTGACAACGTCGTCCTGGAGCACGACACGCTGGACGCCCTCATCCTGTGCGCCGGGGTGGGCTCGGCCGCGCCGCTGGCCGGTGATCCGATGGCCCGTTTCGACAAACAGTTCGCGCTCAACACGCGGGCGCCGTTCGTGCTCGTCACCAAGGCGCTGCCGTTGCTGCGGGCCGCTTCGGGCGGCGGCCGGGTCATCGCGCTGTCCTCGATCACCGGGATCCAGGCCGAGCCAAAGCTTTCCGCGTACGGGGCGAGCAAGGCCGCTCTGCTGGCCCTCGTCCGTGGCATCAACGCCGAGGAATCGGCCCACGGGGTGACCGCGACGGCGATCGCGCCCGGCTACGTCGACACCGACATGAGCGCCTGGATCCGCGACACCGTGCCGCCGGAGCGGATGATCCCGGTCGACGACGTCGTGCGGACCGTACTGACCCTGCTCGACCTGTCCCCGCGTACGGTGATCAACGAGATCGTGATGAGCCGGGCCGGGACCCGGGGGTACGAGGCATGAGTCTCGACCTGGACGGGGTCGCCGCGTTCCTGCGCAGCCGGGATGTGCCGGTGGCCGGGCCGCTCACGAGCGAGCTGGTCAGCGGCGGGCGCTCCAACCTGACGTACGCGGTCACCGACGGCCTCCACCGCTGGATCGTCCGCCGGCCGCCGCTGACCGGGCTCACCCCGTCCGCCCACGACGTGGCCCGGGAATGGCGGGTCGCCCAGGCGTTGCAGTACAGCCCGGTGCCGGTGCCCGCCGCCGTCGCGCTCTGCGAGGACACCTCCTGGATCGGCGCCCCGTTCGCCGTGTCGGCCTTCATCACCGGGCTGGTCGTACGCACCCGGGCCCAGCTCGACACCTACACCGACCGCGAGCTCGAGGCCTGCGTCACCGAGCTGGTGCGGGTGCTGGCCGACCTGCACTCGCTCGACGTGGCCGAGGTCGGGCTGAGCGGGCTGGGCCGGCCCGACGGCTTCCTGGAACGTCAGGTGCGCCTGTGGTGGCGGCAGTGGACCGAGGTGAAGAGCCGCGACCTGGCCGACGCGACCCGGTTGCACGCCCGCCTGGTCGCCGCGCTGCCGGCCGGTCCGGCTCACATCGGCGTGGTGCACGGCGACTTCCGCATCGACAACACGCTGCTCGACCTGGCTGACATCAGCAAGGTGCTGGCCGTGGTCGACTGGGAACTGGCCACCGTGGGCGACACGCTCACCGACATCGCGCTCATGTGCGTCTACCGCCAGCCGCAGCTCGACCCGATCCTGGCCCTCGACGCCGCCTGGGCCAGCGACCGCCTGCCCGGCGCCGACGCGATCGCCGAGGCGTACGCCCGCCGGCGCGGGGTGAGCCTCGACGACTGGCCGTTCTATCTGGCCCTGGCCAACTTCAAGCTGGCCGTCATCGCGCAGGGGATCAGCTACCGCGCCGCCGACGCCACCTCGGCCCAGGCCGAACAGGCCGTCCCCGAACTGCTGGCGGCGGGCCTGCGGGCACTAGCTTAGGTTCTCGCCCTCGGCCACGGCCCTCTCCAGCTGTCCGACCAGATCGCGCAGCTGGGCGTCGAGGGCGACCTGGTCGGCGGTCTCGGCAACGATCTCGTCGCGCACGTCGTCGACGAACGGCTGCCAGGCCTCGCGGGCGCGTTGCGTGCACTCGGCGACGACCTGCTGCCGGGCGTCGACAGCGGCCCGTTCCTCGTTGCGGCGGGCCTGGTCCGACCGCTTCTCGTCGACGAACTTCGCGACGTGCACGGCGAGGGGCAGGACCGCCTCGGCGACGCCGATGCCCTTGCCCAGACGCCCCGCCGTCTTCGCCGCCTTGGCCGCGGCCTTGCGGCCCGAGGGCGTGCCGGCCACTTCGGTCGCGGCCCGCAGCACCCCGATCAGCATGGGACCGACCGTTTCGACGTGTCCCGAGATGTCGCTGCCCTCCGGCTGTCCGGTCGTCTGATCGGATCCGAGGTTCTCGACCAGGGCGGCGAACCCGGCCCAGGACGGCCGGGCCCGCTCGCGTTCCTTGGTCTTGCGGACCGACTGCCGCAGCCGCTGGAGGCGAACCTCGTGCCGGGTGAACCAATCGTCGAAGGCGCGCTGGATCTCGGTTTTCAGGTCGTCCGCGTTCGCATCCCAGGTGCGTCGCACGACCTCGTCGACGAGACCGTCGAGGCCGGCCCGGGCGGCTTTGTCGAGGGCGTCGAGCTCGTTCTCCCAGAGTTCGCGGCGGGCCACGCCCTGGGCCGCCACCTGGGCCTGGGTCGTGTAGTCGGCCAGCTGGGCCCGCAGCTCGGTCACGGTCTCGTCCAGAACCCGGGCCCAGTAACGCTGCCCGGCCGCCGCACGCCATTCGGGGCGGTCCGGCGACGACGACACCGCCGCGAGCGCGCCGGCCAGGTCGTCCATGCCGTCCCAGCCCCGGAACTCGTCCCAGGTCGTCCGGTCGAGATCGGTGAAGGAGCCGGCCGTCTGGTACGGGTCGGGAGCGACGACGAAGATCCGGGCCCGCTCGTCCAGGCCGAACAGATCCCGCAGCTCGCTGACCTTGCGGTCGCGCAGTTCCCGGTAGTCCGCGAGGTCGTACTCCGGGTCCACCCCCGCCTCGTCGAAGCGCGAGATGACGAACCACATCGTCCCGGCCGGCCAGCGCTGGGCGACCAGCTCCTGCAGGAGGTCCCGTTCGGCCGTGGCCAGCTGCGAGGTCAGCACCGCGACGCCGACGTCGGTGAGCCCGACCGCCGCCATCGCCCGGCCCGTGTTGGTGCGGGCGCGCAGGTCGGAACCGCCGACGCTGAAGCCGGGGGTGTCCCGCAGGACGCAGCCGTCGAACTCGGCGTCGTTGACCTCGAAGGTCTCGTGGCGGGCGCTGATGGTGAGCCAGCCCGGAACCTCCCGGCCCGCGTCGACCAGCAACCGGCGCAGCAGCGAACTCTTGCCGGTGTCGTACGAGCCGAACAGCGTCACGACCGGACGGTCCTGCTTGGCGAAGACCTCCCAGTCGTCCGACTGCGCCCCGGCCGGTGATCCTCCGGGCAGACGACCCAGCCATTCCCGTACGGCGTTGATGTCGACCACGGTCACTCATTCCCCTTCGACGAGCCGGTCAGTTCGTCCGCGGCCGCGATCAGGGCCCCGGCCATCGCCGCCCGGGTCTGGGCCGACCGCATCCGTCCGGTGATCGACGCGGCCCGGCCGAGGTGCTCGTCGAGCAGTGCGCCGAGTTCCCCGGCCCGCGCCTCGAGAAAACCGACCGGACCGTCGCCCTGTTCGCCCTGCATGATCTGGTCGACCAGGGCGGCCCCGGCCTCGTCGATCGCCTGCGCCGCCGACTCCAGCTGGGCCCGGTGCTTGCCGTCCTTCTGGGCGTCCGTGGCCATCGACGCGATGTCGGCGGCGGTGGCGATCGCCCCGAGGACCGCACCCACCTTGGCGACCTTGAGACCGCCGTTCACCGCGCCCCACGGCTTGAACTTGACGTCGAAGAACTTGCCGATCGTGTAGACCGCGTCCCGGTTGCCCAGGATCTTGGCCGCCTTCGCGGCGACGTCGGCGACGATGCCCGCCTTCTCGGTCACGTTCTCGTGCCAGGCCGTGCCTTCGGCGGCCTCGAACGCGGCTGCGAACTCGGGCGCCACCTGGAACTCGGCGGCGCGCAGCTCGCGGCCGATGGCCGAGACGTGGTCGGTGTGCCAGTCGGCCAGCTTGCGGGCGGCGTCGGCCAGGAACCGGTCGAGGTCGGCCTCGAACGCGGGCGTCCGCCACCACGAGTCGACCAGATGGGCCAGTTTGCCGGCGTCCCCGCGGTCGACCCGCGCGACCTCGGCCTTGGCCGTCACCACGTGCGCGGTCACGATGCGGCGGGCGTCCTCGCGCAGGGACCCTTCGAGGAGGCCGGCGTCCTTCACCGCGGCCCGGAGGGCTTCGATCAGCGGTTCCGAGCGCTTCAGTTCCCGTTCGCCGTCGGCCCGGATCTCCCGCAGGCCCTGCCGGTGCCGCTTGAGGTCGGTGACCGCCGCGTCGAACGCCGCCACCGAAGCGGCCGCCGAGCGCTGCTCGTCGGTGAGTCCGGACAGCGCGCCGGTGACCGCGTCGACGCCGTCCCACGCGCGGTTCTCGTCGAAGTCGGCCCGCTCGGCCGGGGCGGCGTCGCTCATGAGACCGAACGGGTCGCCGGACAGGCAGTGGATCCGGTCGAGACCGATGTCGACCGACCGCGTGGTGAAGGCCGCCCGCAGCTCCTCGCGCTTGCGGTCCTGCAGGTTCAGATACTGCTCGGGGGCGGTCAGCGGGTCCACGCCGAGCTCGTCACAGCGGTTGATGAGGAACACCGTCCGGTCGCCCTTGGCCGCGACCAGTTCCTCCAGTGCCCGGGTGTCGCCGACCATCAGATTGTTGTGGACGACGACGACCGCGAGGGCGGCCTCGGCGACCGTCGCGAACGCCGTCGCGTCGTGCCCGCCGTCGCCGCTCTGCAGGCCCGGCGTGTCGACCAGATCAAAGCCACCCAGCGGGTAGCGGCTCGCCGTGGCGGTCGCGGGTGTCGCCCGGATGTCGAACGCCGCCGGCGGTCGCTCTCCGCGGTCGACCAGGATCCGGCGGATCAGCGACGACTTGCCGGAGTTGTAGTCGCCGAGCACTACGACGGCCGGCCGTGCCGCCTCCACCCGCCAGAACGTGCGCTCGATGTCGAACAGCTCCGGGTCGTGCCGGGCCGCGGCGCCGAGGTCGTCGCGCCACGAGCGGACCCGCACGGCCGTCGCGGTGTCCCACACCCCGGCCAGCACCCGCGTCAGGCGGCTGTGGTCCTCTTCCGCGCGGCGGGCGTACACCTCGCGGGCGGCGTCACCGATCGACGCCGGCTGGTGGTCGACGGCGGATTCGAGCCAGTCCTCGCCCAGCAGCGCCCGGGTCACCGCGGCCGGGGTCGCGCCCATCCGGCGCTGCGCCCGCAGCAGGACATCGGTCACCGGCGGCGCGGGATTGATGCCGTCCTCGGCGGCCCGCAGGCTGTCGATCAGCTCGGCGATCCGGTGCCCGGCCGTGCGCAGCGCGGTCGCGGCGCGCAGCGACTCACTGACCGCCGGGGCGAGCAGCGTCCACGCCCCTTCGCGGCTGTCGCGGACGATGGCCTCCTCATAACCGTCGAACGTCTGGCCGACGGCGTGGTGGCTGTCGGCGATCGCGCGGGCCCTCGCCTTGCGGGCCTGGTCCGACGAGTCCTTGGTGATCTTCTTGCCGAAGTGCTGGCCGACCTGTCCGGCGATGCCGACGCCCAGCGCGGTCAGGCCGATGGCCCAGCCTACCGGGTTGGACAGGATGGCGACGGCCACGAACGGCACGGCCACCGCGCCCGCGCCGACCGCGATGCCGGATCCGCGCAGCAGGTCGCCCGCGATGCCGCCACCCTTGTTGCCGAGCACCTTGGCGGCGTGCGCGGCCGCTCCGCCGTACCCCAGGGACCGGTCGTCCACCGCGGCTTCGAGCTCGCGTTGCAGAAACGACCGGCGCCCCTCCTCGACGGCCTTGATCGCGGTGTCCAGGGCGGCCTGATCGAAGACGGCCTCCCGGAACTTCGTTTCGTCGTACGCGGTCTGCTTGTCGAACGCCTTCCGGATGAGCTCGTCGGCCCGGGCCATCGCCTGCTGGCGGGCGCCGGACAAGTGCGAGGCGGCGAGGTGCCGGACGAACCGGTCCAGGGAGCCGCGGACCGGGGACGTGTACGGGCGGTCGCCGCGCGCCTTCTCCGACCCGTCGACCAGATCGGCCCCGGACTCCGCTTCGTGCAGCCAGCGGGCCCGCTCGGCCTCCTCCGGATAGCCCACCACGGCGAACAGCGACTCGACCTCGTCCTCGAGGGCCGCGGCCTCCCGCTCGACCGTGGCAGCCAGGTCTTCGAGCTCGCCGATGCCGTGGCGGACCCGGGACCGGATGTCCTCGCGGAGCGCGGCCAGCCGCAGGTCGGCGCCGCCCTCGGCGATCGCGGCGACGATCAGGTCTTCGAGGGCGCCGATGTTCGACCAGCGGTCGAGGTAGTCCGGGCCGAACGCCTCCCGCTCGTGGTGGAAGTCCTTCTGGGCCGGGCCGCGGAAAGGGGTCGAGGCGCGGGCGAACAGGGCCCGCCGGCTGTTGATCGCGACCACCGGGACGTCGTGCAGCTCGATCTGGGCCAGGTGGGTGCGGATGTTGTCGACGTGCTGGCGCACCGGCTCGGACAGGTTGCGGCGCGATGCCGGCCGGACCTTGGCCGGGTGGCGCCAGCGGGCGTTGCGGACGTTGAGGACGGCCACCACCGGCTTGCCGTGGGCGCGGATCCACGAGGCGATCTTCTGGAACTCCATCGCCTGCTGCGACTGGCTGTCGAAGCACAGCAGAACGATGTCGGCGATCTCGACCGCCCGGCGGGCCTCGGCCTCGAGGACCTCGCGGCTGCGGGTGCGGCCCCAGCCGTTGGTCCCGGGGGTGTCGTAGAGCCGGCAGTCGCGCCAGTCGATCGGGCGGATGTCGGTGGTGCAGTCGCTCTCACCGGGGGAGACATACTCGCCGTCGAGCCGCCCGAACGTCGACAGCAGGGTGCTCTTGCCGGCGCCGGTACGCCCGAAGAACGCGATGTTGAACGACCCGAGCGATCCGCGTTCCCGGTCGAGGTGGCGGCGCAGCTCGTCCGGGAACGCCCGGGTGAAGTCGTCCAGCCGGGCGTGCGCGCCGGTCGCCCCGTGCGCGAACGCACCGATCAGCGTGCCGGTGATGTCGTCCAGGAGCTCGAGCTCCGCGTGTCCCTGCTCGACGGCCGAACGGACGGCCTCCTCGAGAGACCGCACTTCTGTCGTCACCTTTGGTCGTCACTTCCTACCGGCCCACCACCGGTCACGCGGGAACGGACCGATGATCATCCTCGGTCACCGACCGACCCTCTCACGATCGGTTACGCGTGGGGCGGCAGTGACACGAAGGGCGACGAATCGGCCGGGCGGGACGAGCCGCCCGGCCGGGAAGCAACGACGATCGGCCGAGAGGTCAGGCCGCCGGGGCGAGGGCGTAGCGCTGGATCTGGGCGATGTCGACGGCGCCACCCATGGCCAGGAAGCCGGCCCGGTTGGGGTGCAGGTGGTCGCCGGGCCCGCCGACGCTGCTGTTGGTGTCGAAGGCCGGCTTCAGGTGCCCGGGGTTGGCCGGGTCCTCGGTGACCGCGGAGAAGTCGGCCACCCCGTCGAACTGGCCGCTGGTGCGGATGAAGTGGTTGACCGCGCGGCGCTTGGCGTCGGTCTCGGGCGTGCCGTAGAGGCCGAACGCGGTGCCCGCGGACGGGGTCAGGGTGGCACCGATGATCTTGATGCCCCGGGCGTGGACCCGGCGGATGATCTCCTGGTAACCGGCGATGACCTGGTCGGCCGTGGCGTTGCCGCCGCCGAGGTCGTTGATGCCCTCGAGCAGGATGACGACCCGTACGCCGGGAACGTCGAGGACATCGCGGTCGAGGCGGTCGAGAGCCGGGGGACCGTCGCACGGTGTGCACCCGCCCGGGGTCCGGCCGATGCGGGTCACCATGTTGCCGCAGATCGCCTGCGTCACCACCGAGACGGGGCCGCGCGCGGACGGGCGCTCGTTCAGGCGGCGTTGCAGGACGTCGGGCCAGCGGTCGTCGCCGTTGATGGTGGAGAAGAAGCCGTCGGTGATGGAGTCGCCGAACGCCACGACGGTCGAGGTGGCGGGGCGTTGCGCCTGCACCTCGGAGAGGAAGAACCAGGACGTGGTCGAGTGCGGGAACGCCGTGTCGGCGCGGTCGGCGGTGTGGTCGCCGGCGCCCGGATCGGACAGGTAGGACGTGGTGAAACCGGCCGCGTGCCATGTCATCGGGCCGCTCGCGCCGGCCACGAACAGGCTCACCGCGAGGCGCTGGGTCTGGGCGTCGGACACCTTGACCGGCACCGGGTCGCTCCAGGCGGCGCGGCCGGCGGGCACGGTGACCGACGAGCGTCCGGCGAACGTCAGGGGACGGTTGGTGCCGGGCGCCACGTTCGCGCCGGTCGACTGCCTTCCCGCGTACGCCCGCTGGAAGGTCACCGGCCGCGTGCCGAACTCGTTGGTCACCCGGATGCGCCAGCTCGTGCCGGCGACGCTCGGCTTCACCAGCATGCGCAGGGTCTGGTCCCGCGCCTGGTTGTCGGGGAAGGCAGCGACCGCATCGGGGGGAAAGCAATGCCTGGCGCAGCGCAGCCGGGCTTCGACCGAACGCCTGGCCGGAGGAACCCGGGCAGCGCGGACTTTAAGGAATTCTCGGTGCGAACGCCGTTAACGTCAGGCTGGACGATTGATGGGGATCGACGGCGAGGTGGCGTGTGGCGAATGTTGTTGGTACCGGCCGCGGAGTGACCCAACGGCGGCTGATCACGATTCTGGTGGCCGCGGTGGCTACGGCCGTGGTGTGGGTGATCGCGCACCTGGCCTTCGGAGTCGAGATCCGCGCGAAGACGGGAGGCGCCGAGCAGACGGTCGGGCTGGCCGCGGTGATCATTGCGACGGTCGTGGCCGGGTTCGCCGGGTGGGGTGTGCTCGCGCTGCTGGAGCGCTGGACGGCCAACCCGGGGCGGGTTTTCACGATCGTCGGGGCGGTGGTGCTGCTGCTGTCGCTGGGTGGCCCGGCCGGCGGGCTGACCACGGGCGCGAAGGTTTCTCTGGCGCTGCTGCACCTGGTGGCGGCGCTGATCCTTGTGCCTGGGCTGGCGGGCACGGCTCAACCCCGTACGGGAAAATAAGCGCAAGCGGGACGCGCGCCCGGACCCCGAGTCGTGCGGGTCCGGGCGCGGTCGTCGATCAGGCGATGCGCATCTGGGCCATCATGCCCATCGCGCTGTGATCGACCATGTGGCAGTGGTAGGGGAAGACGCCGCGGTAGGTGTCGAAAGTGGCCCGCAGCGTGACGTATTCGCCCGGCCACAGCAGCACGGTGTCTTTGAGGCCGGTTTCGAAGCCGGTCGCGGGACCGCCGTTGCGGCCGGTCACCCGGAACTGCACCAGATGGGTGTGGAAGTTGTGCGGGATGGTCTGGCTCGTGTTGGTGAGGATCCACTCCTCGGTGCTGCCGTGCTTGATGTCGATGTCGATGCGGCCGGCGTCGAAGGCCTTGCCGTTGAGGAACGCGTTGGTGCCGGCGCCGACCTCGTCCATGTACATGACCATCTGGCGGGTGGTGTCGGCCTCGGGGACGGCGGGCAGCGTGCGCAGCGTGGCCGGGACCGAGCTGGTGTCGCGGACCTTGCGGCCGACGTCGAAGCGGATGACCTCGCCGATCAGCGAGGGGTCGCCGGGCGGCAGGTCGTTCTTGAGGATCAGCTGGGTGCCGGGGGCGTACTTCGAGAAGTCGATGATCAGGTCGGCGCGCTCGCCGGGCGAGATCAAAAGGCGTTCCGTCTCGTACGGGGCGGGGAGCAGGCCGCCGTCGGCACCGATCACCGTGAGCGGCGTGCCGTCCGAGAGGCTGAGCCAGAACATGCGCAGGTTGGACGTGTTGACCAGGCGGAACCGGTACTTGCGGGCGTCCACCTTGAAGTACGGGCGCGGGCGGCCGTTGACCAGCAGCGTCGTACGGTTGAAGGCGTCGTCCATCTCGTAGACGAGCTGGCCCTTGCTGTCGAGCCGCACGTCGCTGAGCATCAGCGGCACGTCGTAGCGGCCGGACGGCAGGGGCAGTGACTGCTCGATCCGGTCGGTCAGCAGGTAGAGGTTGGCGAGCCCGCGGTAGAGGTGCTCGGACTCCAGGTGGTGGGTGTGGTCGTGCATCCACAGGTTCGCGTGCGGCTGCAGGTTGGGATAGGTGTAGATCTGCGAGCCGCCCGACTTGATCGGCGTCATCGGGGAGCCGTCGCTGGCCTGTTCGACCGAGCCGCCGTGCAGGTGCACCGAGGCCGGCTCGTCCAGGTGGTTGCGCTGCTTGATGACGACCTTGCGGCCCGACCGGGCGCGGATCGTCGGCCCCGGATAGCTGCCCTGATAGGTCAGCACCTCGGTGCGGGCGCCGGGGACGATGTTCGCGTGGCTCTTGCCGATGGTGATCTCGTAGTAGTCGGTGTCGGCGGTGACCTTCGACGGGCGCAGCGTCGGCGGGACGCTGAGCGGCACGGAGAAGGCCGGGGGAGTGGCCACCGGCCGCGCCGACGGGGTTGCCGACGGGGCCGGACGCACCTCGGCCGCGGCGGCCTGGGTGCGGAAGTAGCCGGCGCCCGCGCCGGAGGCGGCGACTATGCCGGTCGCGGCGCCGAAGCGCAGGATCTGGCGGCGTGAGGACAAGGTCTCTCCTTAGAGAGGGGCTATAAGGGATGGCGGGGCAGCGATGCCGCCGCGACGTACGCAGGGTGTACGACGAGATGGGACCGCTCCCGGCGTCTGGAAATCACTAGAGCTCACCGGCGGGCCGGTGACCGGTTCGCGGATGTGGGTGGCCGGTTCGTGACCGGAAGGCCGGGCCGGGTGTGGGCCGCCGGTCGCTCGCGGCGGGCACCTTAATATTCGTTTTGGTGGCTCCGGGATGCCGGTGGGCGCCGGGCGCGATACCGGGCAAATCCCCTTGGCGGGGACCCTGGTGAGTGGGCGCGGTCACAGGGCTCTCGTCGGGATGCTGGTGGCAATCCGAAAAGTGGGTCCTAAGGCCATACTTTCGGTCAGTCCGGCTCGGCCGAACCGGCGGCCCCGCGGGGCGGGCAGGGGTCCGGTAAGGGTGTCGGCCGAGGCCAGGGCGTTGCCGGGGCCCGTCGGGAATCCATTCCGATAATCACGGTAATAGCACGTCGAATCGATTCGACAATCAGCTTTACAATCTCACCGGAAGGCATTCTCTGGTTGCACTTAAATGTTCACTGCGAATGCCATAACGCGCTTGTATCAAGCTTTGAAGGATCGCACTTGTCGGACCGCGGATACGTCGGTCATTGACGGCTCGATGTCCGCGGTTTGACGGGCGCTACTCGGGCGTGAGCCGGGCCTGGCGATGACCGAGTCGTGTGGTAAACCGCCCCTGGCCTGCCCGTATCCTCATCGCCGGGATGGCTGATACGGGCCGGGAACATTAGCGTGACGTTGCGGTTAACTCGTCGGGAGCGCTTGCCCCAACGCGCAAGTTTTACTCAAGACGCGGGTTTGCCGATAGGTGGAGAGAGATGCGACACGTAGGCTACTTGCAGTTTCAAGCGTTGCCCCTGGTGTGACGAGATTGCGGGGCGGCGTCACGGGGTCCCAGCGCGCTCGTCAGTGCCGGAGACGAACGATGTCGAAGGCCGGATACCTGTTGGAAGGGTCAGTACTGATGAATCCTGTGGAAGACGCGATATTCTTCGAAAGCTCTTCCGTGGGCCTCCTGGACTCCGGCGAGTTCGCCGACGGGTTCCGGTCGCTGTTCGAGCAGTCCGGCCTCTGCATGGCCAACCTCGACGCCCGGCTGCGGGTGCGGGAGGCGAACACCGACTTCCTCCGCGAGGTCAACCGCCGGCCGCAGGACACCTACGACCGCCCGTTCCTCGCTCTGCTGCACCGCAGCGTCCGCAGCACCGTCGAGCGGGAGCTGACCGAACTCGTCGCCGGGCGTCGCGAACGGTTCACCGAGCGCATCCTCGCGGTCCAGCCCGACGGCACGCTCGTCCCGGCCGAGATGACCGCGATCGCGGTGGCCGACGCCGCCGGACAGGTCGACACCGTTCTGGTTCT
The DNA here is from genome assembly GCF_016834655.1 of Paractinoplanes ovalisporus. Taxonomy (GTDB): domain Bacteria; phylum Actinomycetota; class Actinomycetes; order Mycobacteriales; family Micromonosporaceae; genus Actinoplanes; species Actinoplanes ovalisporus. The sequence continues at coordinate 268,042 of NZ_JAENHP010000011.1, read as the reverse complement.
CGTCATCGCCAAGCCCCGGGAGGACGAGCGGCCGGCGCCGGCCTCGGTCAAGCTGTCGCTCCAGCCGATGGACGCGCGCATCCTCGAGGGCGTGGCCGCCGGGGTGTCCACCGTGAAGCTCGCCTCGCTGCTGTTCATGAGCCGCGGCGGGGTCGAATACCGGGTCACCGCACTCCTGCGAATGCTGCGTGCCCCGAATCGTCCGGCGCTCGTCTCGAAGGCGCATTCCATCGGCATGTTCAATACCGAGGTGTGGCCGCCGAAGGTGCACCCGGAGTATGTGAAAGTCTGACCATTCGTCAAGAATTTTTCTGACCGCTCGTCCAGAAATGCGAAATGGACCCCGCCCGGCGGCGCGGGTCCATTTGTGCGTTCCGGAAAACGCTGCGGAAACGAAAAGGCGCCGCGCGGTAATCGCCCGGCGCCTTCGGCGTGACTAGTAGACGAATTGCGGATCGGCGCGCGGCGGCCAGGTGCCGGCACTGAGAATTCCGAGCTTGTACGCCCGCGAGACGAGCGCCGGCCGGTTGGGGGCCTTGAGGCGTCGCAGCATGGCGCTCACGTGATATTCCACGCCCTGGCGGCTGAGGAAGAGCTGGCCGGCCATCTGCACGGTCGAGGCACCCGCGGCGACCCCCTCGAGGATCCGCGCGTCCACCTCGCTGAGCACCTTGGTGCTGGCCACGGCCGGCTCGGGAGCCACCGGCTTCCGCGACCTGACCAGCAGAATCATGATGGCGGTGGGGTCGGCGCCGCTGACCCGCAGCGGCACCGCGGTGAGGTGGCCCTCGGCCGCGCTGCCGTCCGGGCGGCGGACCTGCACGTGTTCGCCGAACCGGCGCTCGCGGCCCGCACGCAGGCCGTCGAGGCTGTTCAGCAGGCGCCGCCGGCACTCGGTGGGCAGCAGCCCGGAGAACTCCAGGCCCTCCACCTCGGCGGCGTCGCGATCGAGAATGGACAGCAGATCGGCATTGGCCCGCTGAATCCGGCAACCACCGTCGAGAACGGCGATGCCGACACCCGATCGCTCGAACAGCGATCGGAAGAGTTCTCCGCTCCGGCTGGTCGCGGGGAGCAGCGGAGAGGAATATCCGAGGACGTCCAATGGTGACGTCGGGGGGCGGTGAGCAGCGTCGAGCACGGTCATCCTAACGGCTCCTAGTAGGAGTATTACGGATCATCCCGTCAGCGATACTAGGAGAATACATCGAGGCTCGGCAATCGAGGCAGGGAAAGCACCCGCGAACCGGACCGCCCGGTGTTCCGAATGGAAACAAACGCAAAACATCGGCGTCGATAACAGTTTTTTGTCTAGTGAAAGTACTGGGCCCGGTCAGCTATCGGCCGGCGCGAGCGACCCCGCGTACAGCTCGGTGTAGAGGCCGCCGTAGGCCAGCAGCTGGTCGTGGGTGCCCCACTCGACGATGTCGCCGCGGTCGAGCACCAGGATGATGTCGGCCGAGCGCACAGTGGAGAGCCGGTGGGCGATCACAAAACTGGTGCGCCCGGCTCGCAGCGTGCTCATCGCCTCCTGCACGTAGGCCTCGGTGCGGGTGTCGACCGAGCTGGTGGCCTCGTCCAGGATGAGCACGGCCGACTGGCCCAGGAACGCGCGGGCCAGCGTGATGAGCTGCCGCTCGCCGGCGCTGAGAGTGGTCCGGTCGTCGTCCAGCACGGTGTCGTAGCCCTCGGGCAGGGCCCGCACGAACCGGTCCACACCGGTCGCGCGGGCGGCGGCCACGACCTCTTCGCGGGAGGCGCCGGGACAGCCGTACGCGATGTTCTCGGCCACCGTGCCGGCGAACAGCCACGGCTCCTGTGGCACCAGGCGGATCTGGGAGCGCAGCTCGTCGCGGCTCATGGCGGCGATGTCGGCGCCGTCGAGCAGGATGCGGCCCTCGTCCACCTCGTAGAAACGCATCAGCAGGTTGCCCAGGGTGGTCTTGCCGGCGCCGGTCGGGCCGACGATCGCGACCATGCTGCCCGGCGCCACGCTCAACGACAGCTGCCGGATGAGCGGGACGTCGGGCACGTAGCGGAACGCGACCCGGTCGAAGTCGATGCGCCCGCGCACCACCTCGGGGCGGATCGGCGTCGCAGGGTCGGGGTTCTGCTCCTCGGCGTCGAGCAGCTCGAAGACGCGCTCGGCCGAGGCCAGCCCGGACTGCATCTGACCGGCCACCCCGGCCAGCACCACCATGGGACGGGTGAACTGACCGGCGTACTGGGTGAACGCGAGCACCTCGCCGATCGACATCGAGCCGGCGGCGACCCGGGCCGCCCCGAACACGGCGACCAGGACGTACGAGAAATCGGTGATGAACCTCGTGGACGGCTCGATGAGGCCGGTGAGCGCCTGAGCCTGGCGTTCGGTGTCGGCCAGCGCCTCGTTCTCGGCGTCGAAGCGGGCCTGCACCCGCTGCTCGCGCCGGAAGCCGCGGACCAGGTGGTGCGCCGAGTAGACCTCCTCGACGCGCGAGGTGATGGCGCCGTTGGCCGCCCACTGCGCGGCGAACCGCAGCCCGGCCCGCTTGCCGATGAGGAACCACAGCGCGCCCGCCATCGGCACGGTGATCAGCACGAGCAGGGCCAGGGTGGGGGAGAGGACCAGCATCACGATCAGCGCGCTGACGATCGCGAAAATCATGTTGAGGGTCTGCCCGACCGTCAGCTGCAGGGTCTGCTGCAGGTTGTCGACGTCGCTGGTGACCCGGCTCAGCACCTCACCGGGCGGCGTGCGGTCGTAGTAGCCGAGCGGCAGCCGGGCCAGCTTGCGGTCGACCCGGTCGCGCAGCTCGAACAGGGCCTTCTGCACGGCCAGGGCAACGACCCGGCCCTGCAACCACAGGCACAAGCCGCCGATGACGAAGACGGCCAGGCTGGCCAGGATGACAAAACCCAGCTTGGTGAAGTCGACACCCTCGCCCGGCACCAGGTCCATGGTGCTGAAGACGTTGGCCAGCGTGCCGTCGCCCTGCTCGCGCAGCCGGGCCAGCACGTCCTGTTTGCTCGCGCCGGGGTCCAGGGTGCGGCCGACCATGCCGGCCGCGATCAGGTCGGTGGCCAGGCCCAGCAGGTACGGACCGAGCAGGCTGGCCGCCGTCGACAACAGCGCGAGCACGACGGCGCCGATCAGGGCCGCGCGTTGCGGGCGGAACAGGGCGAGGAGGCGGCGGGCGGTGTCGCCCTTAGTCGTGGGCGGCATCCACGGCTTCCCTTCCGGGTGTCTCGGTTCCGAGCGGCTGGGACTGCACGATCTCGCGGTAGACGCGGCAGTCGCGGATCAGGTCGGCGTGCCGGCCGTCACCGGCGAGGCGCCCGGCGTCGAGCACCACGATCCGGTCGGCGTCCCGCACCGCCCCGGCCCGCTGACTGGTCAGCAGCACGGTGGTGCCGGACAGTTCGTGGCGCAGGGCAGCCCGCAGCCGCGACTCGGTGCCGCCGTCCAGGGCCGAGAAACAGTCGTCGAGCAGCAGAACCCGGGGCCGGCGCAACAACGTACGAGCGATCGCAAGCCGTTGCCGCTGGCCACCCGAGAGGCTGCGGCCGCCCTGCGCGAGCGGAGTGTCGAGCCCGTCGGGCAGCTCGGCCACGAAGGACTCGGCCTGCGCGACCCGCAGCGCCCACCACAGCCGGGTGTCGTCCGCGCCTGGATCACCGAAGTGCAGATTCTCCCGTACGGTGCCGGAGAACAGCCGGGTCGTCTGCGGCACCACCCCGACCAGGGTGGTCAGCCGGTCGGCGCTCAGATCCCGGACGTCCACCCCGTCGATGCGGATCGCGCCACCGGTGACGTCGTAGCGGCGCAGCACCAGATTGAGCAGCGTCGACTTGCCGCTGCCGGTGCCGCCGACCAGGGCCACGGTCTCGCCCCGGCGGACGACGAGGTCGACGCGGTGCAGGACGGGCGCCTCCGAACCGGGGTGCCCGAAGTCGACCTCGCGCACCTCGATGAAGCCGCCCTCGGTGCGCGACTGCACCGGGACAGCGGGCTCGTCCACACTCGGCTCGGAGTCGAGCACCTCGGTGATGCGGCGCACGGAGGCGAGCGCGCGCGACAGTCCGGTGACGACCACCAGAATCATCACCATCGCCAGCACGATCAGCGTCAGATAGCCGATGAGCGCGCTGAGCGTGCCCAGCTGCAGCGAGCCGTCGTCGATGCGCCGGCCGCCGAACCACACCAGCGCGGTCATGAAGATGTTGGTCACCAGCGTCACCATCGCGGCGAACGTGGTCATCAGGCGGCCCACCCGCAGCGAGGGCTGGAAGATGAACCGGTTGGCCGCGTCGAAGCGCTCGTGCTCGCGCCTTTGCTGGACGAACGCGCGGACCACCCGGACCCCGATGATCTGCTCGCGCAGGATGCGGGAGATGAGGTCGATGCCGGTCTGCAGGCGTTCGAACAGCGGCGCCATCGTCGCGATCATGAAGCCGATGCACCCGCACACCGTCAGGAACATGGCGACCAGCAGCAGGCCGAGCCAGAAGTCCTGGGTCACGGCCAGAACCACGCCGCCGATCGACAGGATCGCCGTGGCCAGCGCCGTGTCGAAGAGGGTGAGCGTGAGGGTCTGCGCATGTTTGACGTCGTTGACGGTGCGGGTGATCAGCGACGGCGTGCCGAAGTGGTCGACCTCGCGGGCCGACAGGCTCAGCACCCGCCGGAACACCGCCGACCGCAGGTCACGGCCGAGGGCGGCGGAGACGGCGGCCCCCTTGCGTTCGGCCGAGATCGCCACGGTCACCTGCACGAGCGTGACCGCGCCCATCGCGACGCCGACCCCCACGATCCAGCCCATCGAGCCCTCGACCACGCCGTTGTCGATGACGAGCGCGTTGAGGGTGGGCAGCAGCAGGATGCACACGGTCTGCACGAGCTGCAGGCCCGCGATCAGAGCGATCCTCGACCGGTACGGCCGCAGATAGGCACGCAGAAATCCGGTCAGCACCGGACGAGTTGACCCCATGTTCCGCCGGTAAATCACTAGGCCTGGGCGCCCAAGTTCCGCAGATTTCCCTAGTCGTAGCTGACCTAGTGTCCCCTCGAAGCGACGCCTCGCGTCCTCGAGCGAAGTGACCAGGGAGACGACATCGATGCCCAAACGCGCGCTGATCACCGGAGTCACCGGCCAGGACGGGTCCTATCTCGCGGAGTATCTGCTGGAGCAGGGCTATGAGGTGTGGGGCCTCGTGCGGGGCCAGGCCAACCCGCGCAAGTCGCGGATCAGCCGGCTCGCGACCGCGCTCAACTTCGTCAACGGCGACCTGATGGACCAGGCCAGCCTGGTGTCCGCAGTGGACAAGGTGCAGCCGGACGAGGTCTACAACCTGGGCGCCATCTCGTTCGTGCCGATGTCGTGGGAGCAGCCCGAACTGGTCACCGAGGTCAACGGCATGGGCGTGCTGCGCATGCTCGAGGCCATCCGCATGGTCAGCGGCCTCAAGACGCCGCACCGCGACTCCAGCGGCCAGATCCGCTTCTACCAGGCCTCGTCGTCCGAGATGTTCGGCAAGGCGGCCGAGACCCCGCAGTCGGAGACCACCAACTTCCACCCCCGTTCCCCGTACGGCGTGGCGAAGGTCTATGGGCACTTCATCACCCGCAACTACCGCGAGTCGTTCGGGATGTACGCGGTCAGCGGCATGCTCTTCAACCACGAGTCCCCGCGGCGCGGCTCCGAGTTCGTCACCCGCAAGATCTCCCTGGCGGTGGCCCGCATCAAGCTCGGCGTGCAGGACAAGCTGCACCTGGGCAACCTCGACGCGGTGCGCGACTGGGGATTCGCCGGCGACTACGTGCGGGCCATGCACGCCATGCTGCAGCAGGAGGACCCGGGCGACTGGGTGATCGGCACCGGTGTCATGCACACCGTGCGCGACGCCGTCGAGATCGCCTTCGACCACGCCGGGCTCAACTGGAAGGACCACGTGGTCATCGACCCGGCCCTGGTGCGGCCGGCCGAGGTCGAGGTGCTCTGCGCCGACACCACCCGCGCCTGCGCGGCCCTCAACTGGAAGCCGGCCGTCTCGTTCGGCGAGCTCATGCGCATGATGGTCGACTCCGACCTGCGGCAGGTGGCGCGGGAGCACGAGTACGGCGACCTGCTGACCGCGGCCAACTGGTGACACTTCTTCAAAGGGCAGGTTGACGAAGATGGATACCGAAGACAAACTTCGCGACTATCTCAAGCGGGCGACCGCCGACCTGCGACGGTCGCGGCAGCGGCTGCAGGAGGTCGAGGAGGCCGCGGCCGAGCCGATCGCCGTGGTCGGCATGGCCTGCCGCTTCCCGGGCGGCGTGCGCAGCCCCGAGGATCTGTGGGATCTGGTGGTCGAGGGCCGCCACGGCATCGGGCCGTTCCCGTCCGACCGGGGCTGGGACCTCGCCGCGCTGGGCGCCGACCCCGAGGGCACGGCGGGCGGATTCCTCTACGAGGCACCGGACTTCGACGCCGACTTCTTCGGCATCTCGCCGCGTGAAGCCACCGCCATGGACCCGCAGCAGCGGCTGCTGCTCGAGGTCACATGGGAGGCCCTGGAACGCGCCGGCATCGACCCGCATTCGGTCAAGGGCAGTGACACCGGTGTCTTCGCGGGCGCGATGTCGCAGCAGTACCGGGTCGATCCCGAGGAGGCCGAGGGCTTCTCGCTGACCGGCAACGCCAACAGCGTGCTCTCCGGCCGTCTCGCCTATGTGCTGGGCACGGTCGGGCCGGCCGTCACGGTCGACACCGCCTGCTCGTCGTCGCTGGTCACCCTGCACCTGGCCGCGCATTCCCTGCGTACGGGGGAGAGCCGCCTCGCGCTGGCCGGCGGCGTGACCGTCATGTCGAGCCCGGTCACGTTCTCGGAGATGGGCCGCCAGGGTGGTCTCGCCGCGGACGGGTTCTGCCGCGCGTTCGCCGACGACGCCAACGGCACGGGCTGGTCCGAGGGCGTCGGCATGCTGGTGCTGGAACGGCTCTCCGACGCGCGCCGCAACGGGCACACCGTGCTGGCCGTGGTGCGGGGCAGCGCCATCAACTCGGACGGCGCCTCCAACGGCCTCACCGCGCCCAACGGGCCGTCGCAGAAGCGCGTGATCCAGCAGGCGCTCATCAACTCCCGCCTGTCCAGCGACCAGATCGACGTGGTCGACGCGCACGGGACGGGGACGACGCTGGGCGACCCGATCGAGGCGCAGGCGTTGCTTTCGACGTACGGGGTCTCGCGGCCGGCCGATCGGCCCCTGCTGCTCGGCTCGATCAAGTCGAACATCGGCCACACCCAGTCGGCGGCCGGGGTCGCCGGTGTCATCAAGATGGTGATGGCGATCCGGGCCGGGGTTGTGCCCAGGACTTTGCACGTTTCGCAGCCGTCGACCCGGGTGGACTGGGCCTCGGGGGCCGTGTCGCTGGTGCGCGAGAACCAGCCGTGGCCGTCGACCGGGGCGCCGCGCCGGGCGGCCGTGTCGTCGTTCGGTATCAGCGGGACCAACGCGCACGCGGTCATCGAGCAGGCGCCCGCCCTCGACAGCATTTCCGCTCCCGACGAGTCGGGCTCTCCCGCCGCTCCCTCCTCTGCCGCGTCGGGCTCTCTCACGCGGGCCGCTGCCTCCTCCTCCTCGAGCGCCGATTCTGCGTCGGGCGGAGTCGCGGTGCCCGTGCTGCTCTCGGGCCGCACACGGGAAGCTCTCGCTGCCCAGGCGCACGCTGTCGCGGCGCAGCCGGGGTCGCTCGCGGATCTCGCGTTCTCGCTGGCCACGACCCGGTCGTCGTTCGAGCACCGCGCTGCGGTTGTCGCGCGCGACCTGGACGAGCTGCGGGCGGGGCTGACGGCGCTGGCCGAGGACGTGCCGGCGGCCGGGCTCGTGCGTGGTGCCGTAGGGGCGCGGGGCAAGCACGCCTTCCTCTTCACCGGGCAGGGTGCGCAGCGCCTCGGTATGGGACGCGAACTGGCCGCGCGTTTTCCTGTTTTCGCTGACGCGCTCGACGCCGTGGTGGCCGAGCTGGACACGCATCTCGACCGGCCGCTGCTCGACGTCATGTGGGGCGACGACGATGTGGCGCTGCGGGGAACGGCGTACGCGCAACCGGCCCTTTTCGCCGTTGAAGTTGCGCTGTTCCGGCTGGCCGAATCGTGGGGGCTCAAGCCGGACTTCCTGGCCGGGCACTCGATCGGCGAGATCGCGGCCGCCCATGTCGCCGGTGTCTTCAGCCTGGCCGACGCGGCGAAGCTGGTCACCGCGCGCGGGCGTCTCATGCAGGCGCTTCCGGCGGGCGGCGCGATGGTTGCCGTGCAGGCCGCCGCATCCGAGGTCGTGCTGACGCCCGGAGTCTCGATCGCGGCGATCAACGGGCCGCGCTCGGTCGTGCTCTCGGGTGACGAGGAGGCGGTGCTGACGCTGGGCGCCGGCTTCGAGAAGACCAAGCGGCTCCCGGTGTCGCACGCGTTCCACTCGGCGCTCATGGAACCGATGCTCGACGAGTTCCGCGCGGTCGTGGCCGCCCTCGATCCGCAGCCGCCGCTGATGCCGATCGTCTCGACGGTCACCGGTGAGCAGGCCGGAGTCGAACAGCTCACGTCGGCCGACTACTGGGTCTCCCAGGTGCGCGAGGCGGTGAACTTCGCCGGGGCGGTCGGATGGCTGGCCGAGCACGGCGCCGGCACCTTCACCGAGCTCGGCCCGGACGCCGCGCTCACCCCGATGGTCGCCGAGACCGCGCCCGACGCCACCGCGGTCGCCCTGCTGCGCGCGGGCCACGACGAGGTTGCCACCAGCGCCACCGGCTTGGCCCGGTTGCATGTCACCGGTGTTCCGGTGCGCTGGGCGGGGTGGTTCGAAGGTTCGGACGCGCGGCGGATCGACCTGCCGACGTACCCGTTCCAGCACCGCCGGTTCTGGCCGCGCTCGCCGCAGTCGTTCGGCGCCGAGCACCACGGCGACCACCCGCTGCTGGCCGCCGTCATCTCCCTCGCCGACTCCGACGGCGTGCTGCTGACCGGGCGGCTCTCGCTCGAAACGCACCCGTGGCTGGCCGACCACACCATCCACGGCACGGTTCCGCTGCCCGGCACGGCCGTGCTCGAACTGGCGATGCGCGCGGCCGAGGAGGCGGGTTGCGACCGGGTCGAGGAGCTGACGCTGTCGGCCCCGATCGTGCTGCCCGCGCGGGGCGGTGTGCAGGTGCAGTTGTGGATCGGGCGGCCGGACGCCGTTGGCCGCCGCTCGGTGACCGTGTATTCCCGGCCCGACAACGACGACGACCACCCGTGGCTGACCAACGCCACCGGGTCGGTCGCGAGTGGCCGCACCGCGTTCGCGAGTGTGCCGTGGCCCCCGGCCGGCGCCGACCCGATCGACCTCAGCGGCTTCTACGACACCCTGGCCGAGTCGGGTTTCGCCTACGGCCCGGCGTTCCGGGGGCTGGCCGCGGCCTGGCGGTCCGGCGCCGACGTGTACGCCGAGGTGGCCCTGCCAGCCGGCACCGACGTGGACGGCTACGGCATCCACCCGGCGCTGCTCGACGCCGTGCTGCACACCTCGGCGCTGATGGACTTCGGGGGCGGCCTGCCGTTCTCGTGGGAGGGCGTGTCGCTGCACGCGACCGGCGCGACCACCGTACGGGTCAAGGCTTCTCCCGCCGGTGCCGGCGCGATGGCGATCAGCGTGGTCGACCCGGCGGGGGAGCCCGTCGCGTCGATCGAGTCGCTGACGTTGCGGGTGCCCGCCGAGCGTTCGGCCGCGGACGATGTGCGCGATTCGCTGTTCACCCTCGACTGGACGACCGTCGTGCCGTCCACCGAGTCGCCGGCTCACATGTTCCACGCCGACCTGCGCACTTCGGGTGCGGAGGCCGCGGCCGGGGAGGACGTGCCGCCGTACGTGCTGTATCCGGTCGCGGACGGCGAGACCCGCGAGGTGGTGGCCGGCGTGCTGGCGGTCGCTCAGGGGTGGATCGCCGACGAGCGGTTCGCCGGGTCCTGCCTCGTGTTCGTGACCGACGGCGGGCTGGCCGGCGCTGCTGTAGGTGGCCTGGTCCGCTCGGCTCAGGCCGAGAACCCGGGCCGGTTCGGCCTGATCGAGACCGACACCGCGGCGCTCGTGCCGGCCGCGCTGGCGGCGCTGGCCGGCGGCGAACCGCGCGTCCGCGTGCGTGACGGCGAGGTCCAGGCGCCGCGCCTGGCCCGGGTGCGACCCGTTGACAACGCCGACGCCGGCCCGGTGACGTGGTCCGAGGACGACGTCGTGCTCATCACCGGTGGCACGGGCGGACTCGGAGCGCTTCTCGCCCGGCATCTCGCGGCCCACGGCGTACGGGAAATGGTTCTGCTCAGCCGGCGCGGGTCAGCGCGGCCGGAACTGCTCGCTGATCTTGCCGACACCGGTGTCGTGGCGCATGTGGTTGCGTGCGACGCCGCCGACCGGGACGCGCTGGCCGACGTCTTCGCGGCCCACCGCGTGACGGCGGTGGTGCATGCGGCCGGCGTTCTGGACGACGGAGTGCTCGCCTCGCTCACCGCCGAGCGTCTGGACGCGGTGCTCGCGCCCAAGACGACCGCGGCCTGGAATCTGCACGAGCTTGCGCGCGAGGTGCGCGTTTTTGCTCTCTTCTCGTCCGCGGCCGGCGTGTTCGGCAATCCTGGACAGGGCGCCTATGCGGCCGGAAACGCCTATCTGGACGCGCTCGCTCAGTATCGCGCCGACCGTGGCCTGCCGGCGGTGTCGATGGCCTGGGGCGCGTGGGAGACCGAGGGCATGGCCGGCGACGAGCTGGCCGAACGCCTGCGCCGCGCCGGCATGCCGCCCCTCACCGAGGCCCAGGGGCTGGCGCTCTTCGACGCGGCGCTGACCGCCTCCACCGACCCCGGGCGCCCGGCTGCCGCAGAGCCCGGGCGCTCGGCGAACAACCTGATTCTGCCGCTTCCGCTGGACCTGGCGGTGATGCGCGGGCTGCCCGAGGTGCCGCCGCTGATGCGCGGACTCGTGCGTACGCGGAATCGCCGGACCGCGGCTGCCTCGGAGCGCGCCACCGGTCTCACCCGCCGCCTGGCCGGGCTGGACGAGCACGGCCGCTTCGACGCCGTGCTGGAGCTGCTGCGCGGCCAGGTCGCGGCGGTGCTCGGCCACGACGACGGCGCCGGCATCGACCCCGACCGGCAGTTCAAGGATCTCGGCTTCGACTCGCTCACCGCCGTCGACCTGCGCAACAACCTCGGCACCGTGACCGGGCTCCGGCTGCCGGCCACCCTGGTCTTCGACCACCCGACGCTGCGGGCGCTGACCGGGTTCGTTCTCGGCGAGCTGTTCGACGCCGGTGCGGCCGCCGTGGAGACGGTCACCGCGGCCCGCGACGACGACCCGATCGTCATCGTCGGCATGGGTTGCCGCTACCCGGGCGGCGTGGGCTCGCCCGACGACCTGTGGCGCCTGGTCGACGAGGGCCGCGACGCCATTTCGGGCCTGCCGGTCAACCGCGGCTGGGACCTGGAACGGCTCTACCACCCCGATCCGGACCACCCGGGGACCTCGTACGTGCGCTCGGGCGGCTATCTGCACGACGCGGGCGAGTTCGACCCGGCGTTCTTCGGCATGTCCCCGCGCGAGGCCACCGCCACCGACTCGCAGCAGCGGCTGCTGCTCGAGACCACGTGGGAGGCGATCGAGCACGCCGGCATCGACCCGGTGTCGCTGCGGGGCAGCCAGACCGGGGTGTTCGCCGGTGTCATGTACAACGACTACGGGTCCGGCCTGCAGACCGAGTCCGAGGGCATGCAGGGCAGCGGCACCTCGCCCAGCATCGTCAGCGGCCGGGTCTCGTACACGCTCGGCCTGGAAGGCCCGGCCGTCACCATCGACACCGCGTGCTCGTCGTCGCTGGTCGCGATGCACTGGGCCATGCAGGCGCTGCGGGCCGGGGAATGCTCGCTCGCCCTCGCCGGCGGCGTCACCGTCATGTCGACCCCGCTGGCACTCATCGAGTTCTCCCGGCAGCGCGGCCTCGCACCGGACGGACGCTCGAAAGCGTTCGCGGACGCGGCCGACGGTGTCAGCTGGTCCGAGGGCGTCGGCGTGGTCGTGCTGGAGCGCATGTCGGACGCGGTGCGCAACGGCCACCAGGTGCTCGCCGTCGTGCGGGGCAGCGCCGTCAACCAGGACGGCGCCTCCAACGGGCTGATGGCCCCCAACGGCCCGGCCCAGCAGCGGGTCATCCGGCGTGCCCTGGCCGCGAGCGGGCTCACCACGGCCGACGTCGAGGTCGTGGAGGCGCACGGCACCGGCACCTCGCTCGGCGACCCGATCGAGGCACAGGCCCTGCTCGCCACCTACGGTCAGGACCGCGAGCAGCCTCTGCTGCTCGGCTCGGTCAAGTCGAACCTCGGTCACACCCAGGCCGCGGCCGGTGTCGCCGGTGTCATCAAGATGGTGCAGGCCATGCGGCACGGCACCGTCCCCCGGTCGCTGCACATCGACCAGCCCTCGTCGCACGTGGACTGGACCGCCGGAGACATCGAGCTGCTCACCTCGGCCCGGCCCTGGCCCGCCACCGAGGGCCCGCGGCGGGCCGCCGTCTCGTCGTTCGGCATCAGCGGCACCAACGCGCACGTCATCCTCGAACAACCGGCCCTCCCGGCCCCGAAGGAGGCCGAGCGCACCGAAACCGGGCCGCTGCTGGTCTCCGGCCGCACGCCGGCCGCCCTGCGCGACCAGGCCCGGCGGCTGCGGGCCGTGGCCGAGAACGCCGAGCTGTCCGACGTCGCCTTCTCCCTGGCCACCACCCGCTCGGCGTTCGAGCGCCGGGCCGCCGTCGTCGCCGAGGACCGCGAGACCGTGCTGGCCGCGCTCACCGCGCTGGCCACCGGTGGCACGCACCCGGCGGTCATCGAGGACGAGGCCGGCGGCACCGGCCGGATCGCGGCGCTGTTCACCGGCCAGGGCAGCCAGCGCCCGGGCATGGGACGCGAGCTCTACGAGCGGTTTCCCGTCTTCGCCGGCGCCCTCGACGAGGTTGCCGCGCACCTCGACATGCCGTTGCGGGACCTGATGTTCGGCGACGACGCCGACGCGCTGAACCGCACCGCCAACACCCAGCCCGCCATTTTCGCTTTCGAGGTCGCGCTCTACCGCCTCGCCGAGTCGTTCGGGCTGCGGCCCGCTTCCGTGGCGGGGCACTCGATCGGCGAGATCGCGGCCGCGCATGTCGCCGGTGTCCTCTCACTGGCCGACGCCGCTCGGCTCGTCGCCGCTCGCGGCGCGCTCATGCAGGCCCTGCCGGCCGGGGGCGCGATGGTCGCGGTGCAGGCCGCCGAATCCGAAGTGGACTTGACGCCAGGAGTCTCGATTGCGGCGGTCAACGGGCCGCGCTCGATCGTGCTCTCCGGCCTCGAGGACGAGGTCCTCGAACTGGCCAGCGGCTTCGAGAAGACCAAGCGGCTCACCGTGTCCCACGCGTTCCACTCGGTGCTGATGGAGCCGATGCTCGACGAGTTCCGCACGGTGGTCGAGGGCCTGACCTTCCACGAGCCGAAAATCCCGTTCGTGACCGCGGGCGACGTGACCGACCCCGCCTACTGGGTCTCGCACGTGCGCGGCACCGTGCGGTTCGCCGACACGGTCACCGCGCTGCACGAGGCCGGCACCGGCACCTACGTCGAGATCGGCCCCGACGGCGTGCTCTCGGCCATGGTGCAGGACGTGCTCGGCGACGACGCCGTCGCCGTACCGCTGCAGCGGGCCAAGCGCACCGAGCGGCAGGCCCTCACCTCCGGCCTGTCCCGCCTCTGGGCGCGCGGCGCGACCGTCGACTGGACGGCCTGGTTCGCCGGCACCGGCGCCCGCGTCACCGGCCTTCCCACGTACGCCTTCCAGCACTCCTTCTTCTGGCCGGTGGGCACGATCGCGCCGGTCGGGGCCCGCAGCGGCCCGGCCGAGGACGAGTTCTGGAGCCTGGTCGAGAGCGGCGGCCTGGCCGAGGCCCTGAACCTGGACGACGAGCTGGAAGCGGCTCTGCGGCCCGCCCTCACCTCGTGGCGCGAGGGCAACCAGCGCCGCCGCCAGGCCGACTCCTGGCGCTACCGGACGGCGTGGGCGCCGCTGCGCGTGGCCGACAGCCCGGTCTTCGGCGGCACGTGGCTGCTGCTCTCGACCGACCAGACCCACGGCGGCCTGGCCGAGCGGCTGCGCGACACCCTGACCACGCACGGCGCGACCGTCGAGCACCTGGTGCTGGACGAGACCTGCACCGACCCGGCCGTGCTGGCTGAACGCCTGCCCTCCGGGGCGAGCGCCATCGTCTCGCTCGTCGCCCTGGACGAGCGTCCGCACCCGATGCTGTCCGTCGGCCTCGCCCTCACGGTCGCGCTGGCCCGTGTGGTGGAGGCCCCGCTGTGGACCGTCACGCGCGGCGCGGCCGGCGAGGTGCACAGCCCCGCCCAGGCCGCGGTCTGGGGTCTGGGCCGGGTCGTGGCCCTGGAACGGCCGCAGCAGTGGGCCGGCCTGGTCGACCTGCCGATCGACGGCGACGCCACGTCCGCGGTCGGCAAGCTGGTCGGCGTGCTCGCCGGCGGCACCGGCGAGGACCAGGTGGCGGTCCGCGACACCGGGCTGCTCGGCCGTCGCGTGCTGCGCCGGCCGATCGACGCTCCGGCCGCGGTGTTCACCGCCCGCGGCACCGTCCTGGTCACCGGTGGCACGGGCGGCATCGGTGCCGCCACCGCGCGCTGGCTGCTCGACCGGGGCGCCGAGCGGGTCGTGCTCACCAGCCGCCGCGGCCCGGATGCGCCCGGCGCCGCCGAGCTGGCTGCGGAACTGGGGGAGCGGGCCGAGATCGTGGCCTGCGACGTGGTCGACCGCGAGTCCCTGGCCGCTGTGCTGGACCGGATCGGCGACGACCTCACCGGTGTCGTGCACGCGGCCGGCGCGGGCCAGAACACCGGGCTCGACGAGACCACCGACGAGCAGTTCGCCGCGCTGCTGGCGGCCAAGGCGCACGGCGCGGCCCACCTCGACGAGCTGCTGGGCGACCGCGAGCTCGACCTGTTCGTGCTGGTCGGCTCGATCGCCGGGGTGTGGGGCGGCGGCGGCCAGACCGCGTACGCGGCCGGAAACGCCTTTCTCGACGGCCTGGCCGAGCAGCGCCGCGCCCGTGGGCTGGCCGCGACCACCGTGTCGTGGGGGCCGTGGGCCGAGATCGGCATGGCCACCGACGAGACCGTCGCGGCCGGCTTCGCGCGCCGTGGACTGCGGATGCTCGACCCGGCGGCGGCGATCGACGAGCTGAACCGCGCGCTCGTGCAGGGCGACACGAACGTCACCGTGGCCGACGTCGACTGGGACCGCTACCACCCGCTGTTCACCTCCGTGCGGCCGAGCCCGCTCTTCACCGACCTGCCCGAGGTGCGTGCCCTGGCCCGCAGCGCGCGGGAGACCACCAAGCAGGGCGCCGAGTTCGCCCGGGGGCTGCGCGAACTGGGCGGGGCCGAGCGCAAGCGGGCCCTGCTCGACCTCGTGCGTACGCAGGCCGCCGCCGTGCTCGGGCACAGCAGCGCCGACGAGGTGGGCGAGCAGCTGGCCTTCCGCGACCTCGGATTCGACTCGCTGACCGCGGTCGAGCTGCGCAAGGCGCTCAGCGGTGCCACCGGTGTCGAGCTGAGCGCCACCCTGGTCTTCGACTACCCGACCCCGAGGGTGCTGGCCGAGCACCTGGAGGCCGAGCTGCTGGGGGCGGGCGCCGCGGCCGTCACCGCCGTGCGCGAGGACGGCGCGGCCGGCGAGCCCATCGCCATCATCGGCATGAGCTGCCGCTTCCCGGGCGGGGCGAGCAGCCCCGAGGAGTTCTTCGAGCTGATCCGCGGTGGCGTCGACGCCATCACCGAGTTCCCGGCCGACCGGGGCTGGGACGTGGCCGCCCTCTACGACGCCGACCCCGACCGCTCCGGCGCCACCTACTCGCTGGCCGGCGGCTTCCTCACCGGCGCAGGCGATTTCGACCCGGCCTTCTTCGGCATCTCGCCGCGCGAGGCGCTGGGCATGGACCCGCAGCAGCGGCTGCTGCTGGAAACCTCGTGGGAGGCCACCGAGCGGGCCGGCATCGACCCCCAGACGCTGCGCGGCAGCCGCACTGGCGTGTTCGTCGGCTCCAGCTACGCCGAATACGGCGGTGACTCCGACGGCGGCGAGGGCTATCAGGTCACCGGCACCATCCCGAGCGTTCTCTCCGGTCGTCTGTCCTATGTGCTCGGCCTGGAGGGCCCGGCGCTGACCGTCGACACCGCCTGCTCGTCCTCGCTCGTGTCGCTGCACATCGCCTGCCAGTCGCTGCGCTCGGGGGAGAGCACGCTCGCCCTGGCCGGCGGCGCCACCATCATGCCCAACCCGAAGCCGCTCATCGCGTTCAGCCGGCAGCGGGCCCTGGCCCAGGACGGCCGCTGCAAGGCGTTCAGCGACTCGGCCGACGGCATGACCGTCTCCGAGGGCATCGGCATGCTGATGCTGGAGAAGCTTTCCGACGCCCAGCGCAACGGGCACGAGGTGCTGGCGGTCATCCGGGGCAGCGCGGTCAACCAGGACGGCGCCTCCAACGGGCTCACCGCCCCCAACGGGCCGTCCCAGCAGCGGGTCATCATGCAGGCGCTGGCCAACGCCGGCCTTGCCCCGGGCGAGATCGACGCGGTCGACGCGCACGGCACCGGCACCGCGCTCGGTGACCCGATCGAAGCCCAGGCGCTGCTGGCCACGTACGGGCGGGAACGCGACCCGGACCGCCCGCTGTGGCTCGGCTCGGTGAAGTCGAACATCGGCCACACCCAGTCGGCGGCCGGCGTGGCCAGCGTCATCAAGATGGTGATGGCGTTGCGCGCGAACGTGCTGCCGCGCACGCTGCACGTCGAGACGCCCTCCACGCACGTGGACTGGAGCCCGGGGACGGTCGCGCTGCTCGCCGACCAGCGCGACTGGGTCACCGGTGACCGGCCCCGCCGCTGCGGTGTCTCGGCGTTCGGCATCAGCGGCACCAACGCGCACACGCTGATCGAAGAGGCTCCCGCATCGGTTGTGCGAGAAGCGCCGGAGACCCGCCTGGCCCCTTGGGTCATCTCGGCCCGCACCGCCGCCGCCCTGACCGCCCAGGCTGAGCGGGTGCGGGCGGTGGAAGCCCACCCGGTCGACGTGGCCTACTCCCTGGCCACCACGCGCACGCTCTTCGACCACCGCGCGGTGCTGGTCGACGGCGAGACGGCCACCGGCGTCGCCGACCTGACCGGCCGTGTCACGTTCGTCTTCCCCGGCCAGGGCACCGCCTGGGCCGGCATGGGCGCGCGGCTGATGGACGAGTCGCCGGTCTTCGCCGCCCGCATCGCCGAATGTGCGGCCGCGCTGGCCCCGCACACCGACTGGTCGCTGGTCGACGTGCTGCGTCAGGAACCCGGCGCTCCCGGCCTCGACCGGGTCGACGTGGTGCAGCCTGCCTCCTGGGCCGTGATGGTCTCGCTGGCCGAGCTGTGGCGCAGCCTCGGCGTTGTCCCGGACGCCGTGGTCGGCCATTCCCAGGGCGAGATCGCGGCCGCCGCCGTCAGCGGCGCCCTGTCGCTGGCCGACGCGGCCCACGTCGTCGCCCGGCGCAGTCAGGTGATCGGCCGGGTCATGTCCGGCCGCGGCGGCATCGCCTCGATCGCGCTGCCCGCGGCCGAGATCCTGGAGCGGATCGCTCAATACGACGGCCAGGTCTCGCTGGCCGCCGACAACGGGCCGGGGGCGGTGGCGGTCTCGGGTGAGACGGCCGCGCTCGACGACCTCTGCGAGCGGCTGACCGCCGAGGGTGTGCGCGTACGCCGCATCGCCGTGGACTACGCCTCGCACTCCGCGCTGGTCGAGGAGCTGCACGAGGAGCTGCTGCCGGAGTTGGAGGGCATCGCTCCGCGCGTACCGGAAATCCCCTTCCGTTCCACCGTGACCGGCGACTGGGTCACCGAGCCGATCACCGGACCCGACTACTGGTACAACAACCTGCGCCGGACCGTGCTGCTGCGCGACGCCGTCACCACCCTGCTCGACGAGGGCCACCGCGCGTTCGTGGAGGTCTCCTCGCATCCGGTGCTGGCCGTCGGCCTCGAGGACACCATCGCCGCCGCCGGGGTGCGCGCGGTCGTGGTCGGCAGCGTCCGCCGCGATCTGGGCACCCTGCAACAGTTCCTGGTCTCGGCCGGTGAGCTGTTCGTGCGGGGCATCCCGGTCGACTTCGGCCCGCTGCACGCCGGCGGCCGGCGGGTCGACCTGCCCACGTACGCCTTCCAGCACGAGCACTTCTGGGCCATGCCGGCCGTCCCGGCCGCCCCCGGGGAGGGCGGCGACGACGCCGAGTTCTGGGCCGCGGTCGAGGACGCCGACGTGGACGGGCTCAGCGCCCGCCTCGACGTCGACGGCGGACAGCTGGCCGCCGTGCTGCCCGCGCTGGCGCAGTGGCGCAAGCAGAAGAAGGACCGCAACACCACCGACTCGTGGCGCTACCGGCCGGGCTGGAAGCCGATCGGCACCCTGCCGATGGCCGCCCTCACCGGAACCTGGCTGCTGGTCACCACTGACGAGATCGACGACGCCGACGTGGCCGCCGCGCTGACCGGGCACGGCGCCGCGGTGGAACGTCATGTGCTCGACGGATCCCACCTCGACCGCGCCGCGATCGCGGTGCCGGAGGGGCTCGCGGGCATCGTGAGTGTGCTCGCGGCCGACAACCGGCCCGTCGACGGCCTCCCGGCCACCTCGCTCGGGCTCGGTCTCAGCCTCGCGCTGGCTCAGGCGGTCAGCGATCAGGAGGTCACCGCACCGGTCTGGACCATCACCCGGGGCGCCGCCGCGACCAGCCGGGCCGACCGGCTCACCCACCCCGAGCAGGCCGAGGTGGCCGGTCTCGCCTGGTCGGCCGCCCTCGAAGCGCCGAACCGCTGGGGCGGTGTCATCGACCTGCCGGCCGAGCTCGACCAGCGGGCCGCCCAGCGCCTGGCCGCCCTGCTCACCGGTGGCACCGGCGAGGACCAGCTGGCCGTCCGCGCGTCCGGCGCCCTGGCCCGGCGCCTGACCCGGGCCCCGGGATCGCCGCAGCCGGCCCGTGAGTGGACGTTCGGCGGCACCACGCTCATCACCGGCGGCACCGGAACGCTCGGCCCGCACATTGCCGGCTGGGCCGCCCACCACGGCGCCGAGCACATCGTTCTGGTCAGCCGCAGCGGCATGGACGCGCCCGGAGCCGAGCGCATCGTCGAGGAGATCTCCGCCCTCGGCGCGCGCATCGAGATCCGGTCGTGCGACATCACCGACTCCGACGAGCTGGCCGGACTGCTGGGCACGCTTCCCGACCTCCGTACGGTCGTGCACACCGCCGCCGTCATCGAGCTGGCCATGCTGGCCGACACCAACGCCGAGCAGTTCGACAAGGTGCTGCACGCCAAGACCGTCGGCGCCCGCAACCTCGACCGGCTGCTCGGCGCCGAGGTCGAGACGTTCGTCATGTACTCGTCGATCTCGGGCGCCTGGGGCAGCGGCAACCACTCCTCGTACGTCGCCGCCAACGCCTATCTCAACGCGCTGGCCCACGAGCGCCGCGCCCGTGGCCTGCACGCCACCGCCGTCTCGTGGGGCATCTGGGCCGACGACCTCGGCCTCGGTCGCGTCGACCCCGAGCAGATCCGCAACAGCGGCCTGGTCTTCATGAACGCCCGCCTGTCACTGGACGCCATGCGCCAGGCCGTCGAGAACGACGAGACCGAGCTGGTCGTCGCCGACATCGACTGGTCCCGCTACCACCCCGTCTTCACCGCGGCCCGGCCCTCCACCTTCTTCGACGACCTGCCCGACGTGGCCCGGCTCGCCGAGGCGGCGGCCGCGACGGTCACCGACGACGGTTTCGCCGGCCGGTTGCTGGCCCAGCCTCCGGCCGAGCGGGAGCGGGTGCTGCTCGACCTCGTGCGCACCACCGCCGCCCAGGTGCTCGGCCACTCCAGCGGCGAGACCCTGGCCGAGCACCAGGCGTTCCGGGACGTCGGCTTCGACTCGCTGACCGCGGTCGACCTGCGCAACCGGCTCGTCGCCGCCACCGGCCTCACCCTGCCGACCACGATGGTCTTCGACCACCCGAGCCCGCTCGCGCTGACCGCCTTCCTGCGGGCCGAGATCGAGGGTTCCGACGCCGGCGTGGCCGGGCCGGTGCCCGTCGCGGCCGCGGTCGACGACGACCCGATCGTCATCATCGGCATGGGTTGCCGCTACCCCGGCGGCGTCACCTCACCGGACGAGCTGTGGGACCTGGTCGACGGCGGCGTGGACGCCATCTCACCGTTCCCGGCCGACCGGGGCTGGGACGCCGACTCGCTGTTCGACTCCGACCCGGACGCGTCCGGCGCCACCTATTCGGTGCAGGGCGGCTTCCTGCGCGACGTGGCCGACTTCGACCCGGGCTTCTTCGGCATCTCGCCGCGCGAGGCCCTGGCCATGGACCCGCAGCAGCGGCTGCTGCTCGAAACCACGTGGGAGACGGTCGAGCGGGCCGGCATCGACCCGCGCACGCTGCGCGGCAGCCTCACCGGCGCGTTCATCGGCGCCAGCTACCAGGACTACTCGAACGCCCAGGCCGGCTCGCCGGACTCGGCCGACGGCGCCGAGGGCTACATGGTCACCGGGTCGCTGTCGAGCATCCTGTCCGGCCGCGTGAACTACCTGCTCGGCCTCGAAGGCCCGGCGGTCACGCTGGACACGGCCTGCTCGTCGTCGCTGGTCGCGCTGCACCTGGCCTGCCGGTCGCTGCGCGACGGGGAGAGCTCGCTCGCGCTGGCCGGCGGCGTCAGCATCATGGCCACGCCGGGCGCGTTCGTCGGGTTCAGCCGCCAACGCGCGCTCGCCGTGGACGGGCGCTGCAAGGCGTACGCGGAAGCGGCCGACGGCATGACGCTGGCCGAGGGCGTCGGCCTCGTGCTGCTCGAGCGCATGTCGGACGCCAAGCGCAACGGGCACCACATCCTGGCCGTGGTCAAGGGCACCGCCATCAACCAGGACGGCGCCTCCAACGGCCTCACCGCGCCCAGCGGACCGGCCCAGCAACGCGTCATCCGGCGCGCGCTGGCCGCCGCTGGGGTCACCCCGGGCGAGATCGACGTGCTCGAGGGCCACGGCACCGGCACCGCGCTCGGCGACCCGATCGAGGCCCAGGCGTTGTTCGCCACCTACGGTCAGGACCGCTCGCCCGAGGCGCCGCTGCTGCTCGGCTCGGTCAAGTCGAACATCGGCCACACCCAGATGGCCTCCGGCGTCGCCAGCGTCATCAAGCTCGTCCTGGCCATGCGGCGCGGGCTGGTCCCGAAGTCGCTGCACATCGACCAGCCCTCGACCCACGTGGACTGGTCGTCCGGCGCCATCCAGCTGCTCAGCGACGCCGTCGAATGGCCCTCGACCGGTCGGGTGCGGCGCAGCGCGGTGTCCTCGTTCGGGCTGAGCGGCACCAACGCCCACGCGATCCTGGAGGCGTACGAGGAACCTGCTCTTGCTCCGGAGGACGAGACCCCGGGCCCGGTGGCCGTGCCGGTCTCCGCCCGTACGGAGGACGCTCTGCGGGCCCAGGCCGGCAAGCTGCTCGACCTCGTGGCCCGCGACGACGTCCGGATCGCCGACCTGGCCGTGGCCCAGGCGACCACGCGGTCGGCGTTCGAGCGCCGGGCCGTGGTGCTGGCGTCCGACCGCGACGAGCTGGTCCGTGGCCTCACCGCGCTGCGCGACGACGTTCCCGCGGCCGGGCTGGTAACCGGCTCGGCCGGGCGGGGGCGCCTGGCGATGCTGTTCACCGGGCAGGGCGCCCAGCGCCTCGGCATGGGCCGCGAGCTCTACGACCGGTATCCGGTCTTCGCCGACACCTTCGACGAGGTCACGGCGCACCTCGACTTGCCGCTGCACGACCTCGTGTTCGGCGACGACGCGGACGCGCTCGACCAGACCGCCACCACTCAGCCCGCCCTGTTCGCCGTCGAGGTCGCCCTGGCCCGGCTGCTCGAGTCTTGGGGGCTGCGTCCGGCCTACCTGGTCGGCCACTCCATCGGCGAGCTGGCCGCGGCCCACATCGCCGGGGTCATGTCGCTGGCCGACGCTGCCCGGCTGGTCGCCGCCCGCGGCGCGCTCATGCAGGCTCTGCCGGCCGGGGGCGCGATGGTCGCGGTGCAGGCCGCCGAATCCGAAGTGGACTTGACGCCAGGGGTCTCGATTGCGGCGGTCAACGGGCCGCGCTCGATCGTGCTCTCCGGCGTCGAGGACGAGGTTCTCGCGATCGCGGCCCGCTTCGAGAAGTCCAAGCGGCTGGCTGTCTCGCACGCGTTCCACTCGGCCCTCATGGAGCCGATGCTGGCCGAACTCCGCGCGGTCGCCGAGAGCATCGACTACCAGGCGCCGTCGGTGCCGATCGTCTCCACCGTCATCGGCGAGCCGGCCGATGTCGCCAACGCCGATTACTGGGTCGGGCAGGTGCGGGCCACCGTCCGCTTCGCCGACGCCGTGAAGTGGCTCGAAGGCGAGGGCGTCCGCACCTTCGTCGAAGCTGGTCCGGCCGGTGTGCTCTGCGGCATGGCCCAGGAGTCGCTGACCGCCGAGGCTGTGCTCGTTCCGGCGCTGCGCCCGGAACGGCCCGAGGTGGCCACTCTGCTCACGGCGGTCGCGGGGCTCCACGCGTACGGCGTGACCGTCGACTGGACGGCGGTGCTGGCCGGCTCCGGGGGACGGGCGATCGACCTTCCCACGTACGCGTTCCAGCGCCGCCGGTTCTGGCCCGAGAACCCGATGGGCGTGGGAACCCCGGCCGCCGCCCTGGACGAGGGACCGGCCGAGCTGTGGGACGCCATCGACCGCGCCGACCTGGAAACAGTCGCCGCCACCCTGCGCCTCGACGGCGTCACGGTCGCCGAGATGGTGCCCGCCCTCGCCTCCTGGCGGCGGGCCGGCCGCGAACGGGCCCGGCTCGACGGCTGGCGCTACACCGTCACCTACAAGCCGGTCACCGCGACCGGCACACCCCCGCCCGGCCCGTGGATCGTGCTGACCGACGACGACACGACCCTCGACCTCGGCCTGCCGACCGTCCGGGTGCCGGTCACCGGCGACCGGACCGCCATCGCCGAGCAGCTGCGCGAGGTCACCGCGGGCGGCCACCGCTTCGCCGGCATCCTGTCCACGCTGACCGGCCTGCCCGCCACCCTGGCCGCGATCCAGGCCGTCGGCGACGCCGGCATGGACGCCAAGCTCTGGGTGGTCACCCGGGGCGCGGTCTCGGTCGGCCGTTCCGACCGGCTCGCCGGGCCCGAGCAGGCCATGCTGTGGGGCCTGGGCCGGGTCGCCGCCCTCGAACTGCCCGAGCGCTGGGGCGGCCTGATCGACCTGCCCGCCGAGGCCGACCCGGCCGCCGAACGGCGCCTGCCCGGCGCGCTGGCCCACCCCGCCGAGGACCAGGTCGCCGTACGGGCCTCGGGTGTCTATGCCCGGCGGCTCACGCCCAGCCCGGCCCGGGGCGAGGGCACCCCGCTCGACCTGACCGGCACCACGCTGGTCACCGGCGGCACCGGGGGAGTGGGCGCACACGTGGCCCGTGACCTGGCCCGTCGTGGTGCGGCCCACCTCGTGCTCGTCTCGCGCCGCGGCCCGGACGCCCCGGGCGCGGCCGAACTGCGGGCGGAACTGACCGCGCTGGGCGCCCGTGTCGACGTGCTCGCGTGCGACGTCGCCGACCGCGACGCCGTGGCCGCCCTGCTCGCCGAGCACCCCGTGACCGCCGTCTTCCACGCCGCCGGGGTGGTCGCGGACGGGCTGCTCGACCAACTCACCCCCGAGATGCTGGCCGCCGTGCTCGGCCCCAAGGCGGACGCGGCCCGGCACCTGCACGAGCTGAGCGGCGACCTCACCGCGTTCGTCCTGTTCTCGTCCACCGCCGGGGTCATCGGCGGCCCCGGTCAGGGCAACTACGCCGCGGCCAACGCCTATCTGGACGCGCTGGCCGAGCACCGGCGCGCACTGGGGATGCCCGCGACCGCGGTGGCCTGGGGCGCCTGGGCCGAGGGCGGGATGGTCGCCGACGGCGGTCACACCGACCGGATGCGCCGCGGCGGCCTGCAGCCGATGCCCACCGAGCCGGCGCTCGCCGCGCTGCACCAGGCCGTCGAGCGCGGCGACACCGCCGTGGTCGTGGCCGACATCGACTGGGACCGCTACGCGCCCGCGCTCACCATGACCCGGCCCCTGCCGCTGATCGCCGACCTGGTCTCGGCACCGGTGAAAGTGGCCCGGCCCGAGCGCCCGGCCCTCGCCGACCGGGCGGCCGTGCTCGGCCTGTTGCGCGACCAGGCGGCGGCCGTGCTCGGCCACGACGGCGCCACGCAGATCGAGGCCGACAAGGCGTTCAAGGACCTCGGTTTCGACTCGCTCACCACCCTCGAACTGCGGAACCGGCTGCAGGTCGCGACCGGCCTGACGCTGCCCGCCTCGCTGGTGTTCGACTATCCGACACCGGGCGAGCTCGCCGACCACCTCTTCGGCGAACTGCACGGCGGCGGGGGTCAGATCGCACCGGTCGCCCCGGTCGCGGCCGCTGCCGGCCGGGGTGAGGACCCGATCGTCGTTGTCGGCATCGGCGTCCGGATGCCCGGTGGCGTCTCGACGCCTGAGCAGTTCTGGCAGCTGCTCGACGAGGGCCGGGACGCTGTCTCGCCGTTCCCGGCCGACCGCAACTGGGACCTGGACATGCTCGCGCAGGGCCACTCGGCCACCCGCGAGGCCGGATTCCTCGACGGGGTTGCCGACTTCGACGCCGCGTTCTTCGGCATCTCGCCGCGCGAGGCCCTGGCCATGGACCCGCAGCAGCGGCTCGTCCTGGAAACCGCGTGGGAGGCCCTGGAACGGGCCGGCATCGACGCCGGAACCCTGCGCGGCAGCCCGACCGGGGTCTTCGTCGGCACCAACGGCCAGGACTACGGCGAGATGCTGCGCCGCCACGCCGACGCCGAAGTGCTCGGCTACATCGCCACCGGCACCACCGCGAGCGTGCTGTCCGGCCGCCTCTCGTACGCGCTGGGCCTCGAAGGACCGACCGTCACCGTCGACACCGCCTGCTCGTCGTCGCTGGTCGCCATCCACCTGGCCAGCCGCGCGCTGCAGGCCGGCGAATGCGGGCTGGCGCTGGCCGGCGGCGTCTCCGTGATGTCCAGCCCCGATTCGTTCATCGAGTTCACCAGCCAGGGCGGCCTGGCCGCGGACGGCCGCTGCAAGGCGTTCGCCGAGGCCGCCGACGGCACGGCCTGGTCCGAGGGCGTGGGCGTGCTCGTGCTCGAACGGCTCTCCGAGGCCCGCCGCAACGGCCACGAGGTGTGGGGTGTCGTGCGCGGGTCGGCGGTCAACTCCGACGGCGCCTCCAACGGCCTCACCGCCCCCAACAGCCTCTCGCAGCAGCGGGTCATCCGGGCCGCGCTGACCGACGCCGGGATCACGCCGGCCGACGTCGACGCGATCGAGGCGCACGGCACGGGCACCACGCTCGGCGACCCGATCGAGGCGCAGGCGCTGCTGGCCACGTTCGGCGGTTCGCGCCCGGCCGACCGGCCCCTGCTGTTGGGCTCGGTCAAGTCGAACATCGGTCACACGCAGGCCGCGGCGGGCATGGCCGGGGTCATCAAGATGCTCCTCGCGATGCGGCACGGGACGCTTCCGCGAACCCTGCACGTCGATGCACCGTCGTCGCATGTGGACTGGAGCTCGGGCGCGGTTTCGCTGCTCACCTCCGCACAGTCGTGGCCCGCGGTCGAGCGGGCCCGCCGGGCCGGTGTTTCGGCCTTCGGGCTCAGCGGCACCAACGCCCACGTCGTCCTCGAAGAGGCGCCGCCGTCGCCGGGCGCCGCGGAACCCACGATCCGGCCCTCCGCGGTGCCGTGGATCCTCTCGGCCCGCTCCCGCGAGGCCCTGGACTCCATGGGTGCCTTCGAAGGCGACCCGCTGGACGTCGCCTACACCTTGGCCGTCGGCCGGGCCACCCACCCGCACCGGGCGGCGCTGGTCGACGGTCTCGAGGTCGCCCGGGGCCAGAGCCGGGGCGCCGGGCCGCTGGCGTTCCTGTTCACCGGCCAGGGTTCGCAGCGACTCGGCATGGGACGCGAGCTGAACGAGCGCTATCCGGTCTTCGCGGCCGCCTTCGACGAGGTCGCGGCCTACCTCGACGTGCTGCTGGAACGCCCGCTGCGCGAGGTGGTCTGGGGCGAGGACGCCGCGCTGCTCGACCGGACCGGCTGGGCCCAGCCTGCGCTGTTCGCGATCGAGGTGGCCCTGTTCCGCCTCGCCGAATCGCTCGGCCTGCGCCCCAGCTTCGTGGCCGGGCACTCGATCGGCGAGATCGCGGCCGCCCACGTGGCCGGCGTGCTCTCGCTGTCCGACGCGGCTCTGCTGGTGACCGAGCGCGGCCGCCTGATGCAGGCGCTGCCCGCCGGTGGCGCGATGGTCGCCGTGCAGGGCTCGCCGGGCGGCGTCGAGCTGACCGCCGGGGTCTCGATCGCCGCGGTCAACGGCCCGGAATCGTTCGTGCTCTCCGGTGTCGAGGACGAGGTGCTCGCCATCGCGGCCGGCTTCGAGCGGACCCGCCGGCTCAACGTGTCGCACGCGTTCCACTCGCCGCTCATGGAGCCGATGCTGGCCGAGTTCCGCGCGGTGGTCGCCACGCTCACGCTCGAGCAGCCGCAGATTCCGTTCGTGGCGTCCGGCGACGTCACCGACCCCGAGTTCTGGGTGCGGCACGTGCGCGACACCGTCCGCCACGCCGACCATCTGACCGCGCTCACCGACGCCGGCGTGACCACGTTCGTCGAGCTCGGCCCGGACGCGGCGCTGACCGCGATGGCCGGCGACCGGACCGTCATCCCGGTGCTGCGACGCGACCGGCCCGAGGAGACCGCGTTCGCGACCGCGCTCGGCCGCCTCTTCGTCGAGGGCGCTGACATCGACTGGACGGCCTGGTTCGAGGGCACCGGCGCGCGTTTGACCGACCTGCCCACCTATCCGTTCCAGCGTCAGCGTTTCTGGCCCGGAGGATCGGCCGCACCCATGCCCGTTGACGTCAGCCAATGGCGATACCGCGTCGCCTGGTCGCCCCTCGCCCTCGAACCGGTCGATGCGCTCAACGGCCGTTGGCTGCTGCTCACCGGCGACGAACCGCACCCGCTGGAGGCCGAAGTGCGAGCCGCCCTGGGTGAGGCCGCCGTGGACGAGGGCCCGTTCGACGGTGTGGTCTCGCTGCGGCCCGAGCTTCCGACCGGGCAGGACCGCGAGCAGGGCCCGCTGTGGTGCGTCACGTCCTCGCCCGCGGCGTGGGGTGACGGCCAGGTGGCGGCCCTCGACCACCCCGCCGGCGGTCTCGTCGACCTCGCCGAGGGCTTCGACCCCGCCCTGCTCCGGGCCGCTCTGACTGCGAAGCAGACCCAGTTCCGCGTACGGGGGGAGTCGGTCGAAGCCCGCCGTGTGCAGCGCGCCCAGCCGGTCACCCAGCCGTGGCAGCCCCACGGCAAGGTTGTCGTCATCGGCTCCGACGCCGCCGCCGCGTGGGTGCCCGAGGCAGTCGGGATCGACGCCCTCGACGAGGCCACCGCCGTCATCTACGGCGGCGACCTGGCCGGACTGACCGAAGTGGACGCCCTCATCGGCGACCGCCTGCTCGTCGTGCTGGCCTCGGTCGCCGGCGTGTGGGGCTTCCGCGGCCAAGCCACCGAGGCCGCCGCCCAGGCCGAGATCCTGGCCTACGCCCGCCGCCGCCACGAGAGCGGCCGCCCCACGGTGGCCGTCGCGTTCGGCCCGCTCGCCGAGACCACCCCGGCTGCCATGGCCACCCACCTCACGGTCAACGGCCTGCGGCCGATGCCCTCCGAGCGGGCGATGACCGCGCTGGCCCAAGCGGTCGCGGCCGGCGACCCCGAGGCGATCGTGGCCGACGTGGCCTGGGACCGGTTCGCCGAGTCGTGCCCGCCCGGCCTGGCCGCCGAGCTGCCGGTCCCGGCGCGCACCGAGTCCACGTTCCGCCGCCGCCTGCTCGAACTGCCCGAGGAGACCTGGGCCGACGAGCTGCTTGCGCTGGTCCGCGGGGCCGCGGCCACCGTGCTCGGCCACGCCGGGGCGGACGCGGTCGAGGACGACGTGCCGTTCCGCGACCTCGGCTTCGACTCGCTCACCGCGGTCGACCTGCGCAACCAGCTGAACGCGGCGACCGGCCTGAGCCTGCCGGCCACGCTCGTCTTCGACTACCCGACCCCGGTGGAACTGGCCGCCCATCTGCGTTCCGAGCTGGTGGGCAGCGAGCCGGCTCCCCTCACCCCGGTGGTGGCCACCGCGGCCACCGGCGAGGATCTGATCGCGATCGTCGGCATGGCCTGCCGCTACCCGGGCGGGGTCACCTCGCCCGAGGATCTGTGGCGGTTGCTGGTCGACGAGGTCGATGCGGTCGGGCCGATGCCCACCGACCGCGGCTGGGACCTCGACAACCTGCGCAGCGTCAGCCGTCAGGGCGGATTCCTCTACGACGCCGCCGACTTCGACCCCGACTTCTTCGCCATCTCGCCGCGCGAGGCCGTGGTCATGGACCCGCAGCAGCGGATCGTCCTCGAATCGGCCTGGGAGGCCCTGGAACGGGCCGGCATCGACCCCGCCGGGCTGCGCGGCAGCGACGCCGGTGTCTTCATCGGCGGTGGCAGCGGCGAATACCGCGTCGACGCCGAGACCTTCGGCCAGGAATGGCAGACCGCGCAGGCGGCCAGCCTGCTCTCCGGCCGCCTGGCCTACACGTTCGGCCTGCAGGGCCCGACCGTCAGCGTCGACACGGCCTGCTCGTCGTCGCTGGTCGCGTTGCACCTGGCCGGGCAGGCCCTGCGGACCGGGGAATGCTCGCTGGCCCTGGCCGGCGGCGTCACGGTGATGTCGACGCCGGTGGGCTTCGAGGAGTTCAGCACCCAGGGCGCGCTCTCGGCCGACGGCCGCTGCAAGGCGTTCTCGGAGGACGCGGACGGCACCGGCTGGTCCGAGGGCGTCGGCATGCTCGTACTGGAACGCCTCGACGACGCCCGCCGCAACGGCCACCGCGTGCTCGCCGTCGTGCGGGGCAGCGCGATCAACTCGGACGGCGCCTCCAACGGCCTGACCGCTCCCAGCGGACCGGCCCAGCAGCGGGTCATCCGCAAGGCCCTGGCCGCCGCCCGGCTCGGCCCGGCCGACGTGGACGCGGTCGAGGCGCACGGCACCGGCACCAAACTGGGTGACCCGATCGAGGCGCAGGCGCTCCTGGCCACGTATGGGCAGGGTCGTTCCGAGGCGTTGCGGCTGGGCGCGGTGAAGTCGAACCTGGGCCACACCCAGGCCGCCTCCGGTGTCGCCGGTGTCATCAAGATGGTGCTCGCGATGCGGCACGGCCACCTGCCGAAGACGCTGCACGCGGCCGAGCCCACCTCGCACGTGGACTGGTCGTCGGGCGCGATCGAGCTGCAGCGCGAACCGGGCCCGTGGCCGTCGACCGGGCGGCCCCGCCGCGCTGCCGTCTCCTCGTTCGGCGCCAGCGGCACCAACGCCCACGTGATCCTCGAACAGGGCGACCCGGTCGCCGAGCGGGCCGAGCCCGACGCCCCCGGCCTGCTTCCGGTCGTCGTGTCCGGCCGGACCCCGCAGGCGCTGCGCTCCCAGGCGGCGGCCCTCCTGGCCCGCACGGGCCCCGGGGTCGGCGACCTGGCCTGGTCCCTCGCCACCGGGCGGGCGCACTTCGAACACCGCGCGGCCGTCCTCGCCGATGACCGGGAAGGCCTGCTGGCCGGGCTCACGGCACTGGCCGAGGGCCGCTCCACCGGGAGCGTGGTCACGGACGAGGCAGCCCGCTCGGGCAAGCTCGCGTTCGTCTTCGCCGGGCAGGGCAGCCAGCGCGCCGGGATGGGCCGCGACCTCGCCGCCCGGTTCCCGGCCTTCGCCCGGGCCCACGCCGAGGTGGTCGCCAAGCTGGGCGTGGACCTCCCGGACGACCAGGAATCGCTGGACAACACCGGGTTCGCCCAGCCGGCCCTGTTCGCCTTCGAGGTGGCGCTGTTCCGCCTGCTCGAATCGTGGGGCGTCCGACCGGCGCTGGTCGGCGGCCACTCGATCGGCGAGATCGCGGCCGCCCACGTGGCCGGGGTGCTGTCGCTGGACGACGCCTGCACCCTCGTCACCACGCGGGCCCGGCTGATGGCGGCGCTGCCGACGGGTGGGGCGATGGTCGCGGTGCAGGCCGCGGTCGACGATGTGGTTTTGACCCCCGGCGTCTCCATCGCCGCGGTGAACGGGCCGCGCTCGATCGTGCTCTCGGGTGTCGAGGACGAAGTGCTGGCGATTGCCGCCCGCTTCGAGAAGACGAAGCGGCTGAGGGTGTCGCACGCGTTCCACTCGTCGCTGATGGACCCGATGCTCGACGAGTTCCGCGCGGTCGTCGCCGGCCTGACCTTCGCGCCGCCGCGCCTGCCGATGGTGGCGGGTGGCGACGTGACCGACCCCGAGTTCTGGGTGACCCACGTGCGGGACACGGTCCGGTTCGCCGGGACCGTGACGACGCTGCACGAGCGCGGGGCCCGCACGTTCCTCGAGATCGGCCCCGACGCGACCCTGTCGTCGCTGGTCGGCGAGATCGGTGCCGGGCTTGCGATCCCGGCGCAGCGCAAGGACGGCGACGAGGAGCGGCCGATCCTGACCGCGCTCGCCCGGCTGCACACCCACGGCGTACGGGTGGACTGGCGGGCCTTCTTCGCCGGCCGTGACGTGGCGTGGACCGACCTGCCCACGTACGCCTTCCAGCGCGAGCGCTTCTGGGCCGACCAGACCCGGTCCCGCCCGGCCGCCCCGACCGGCGGCGACGACGGGCTGTGGGAGGCGCTGACCGGCGGCGGACTCGGCATCGACGGCGACGCGCTGTCGCAGGTGCTGCCCGCGCTGCGCGACTGGCGGCAGCGCCGGCAGGACCAGGCCGGCCTCGACGCGATCCGCCACCGCATCGGCTGGAAGCGGCTGACCATGCCGACGACCGCCGCGCTGCCCGGTTCCTGGTTGGCCGTGCTCCCCGCCGGGGAGGTGCTGCCCGAGGGGCTCGGCGACGTGACCACCGTGGAGATGGCCGACCGCGAACCGCTGGCCGCCGCCCTCCGCGAGGCCGGGCCGGTGCGGGGTGTGCTCTCGTTCGTGCCGGACGCCGTGCGGACGGCAACGGTGTTGCAGGCCCTCGGCGACGCCGGCCTGCGGGCGCCCCTGTGGGCGGTCACCCGCGGAGCGGTGTCGACCGGACCGGGCGACCCGGTGGTGAACCTCGACCAGGCCGCGGTCTGGGGCCTGGGCCGGGTGGCCGCCATGGAGTATCCCGACCGCTGGGGTGGCCTGGTCGATCTGCCCGCAGCGCCCGACCCACAGGCGGTGCGTGGTCTGATCGCCGCCGTCACCGGCCCGGCCGGCGAGGACCAGCTGGCGATCCGTGCGGCCGGCGTCTTCGGGCGGCGCCTGCTGCCCGCCCCGGCGCCCGATCCGGCCACGCCGTGGACCCCGAGCGGCAGCGTGCTCATCACCGGCGGCACCGGCGCCCTGGGCGCTCACGTCGCCCGCACGCTCGCCCAACGCGGCGCCCGGCGCCTGGTCCTGGTCAGCCGCCGCGGCATCGACGCGCCCGGCGCCACCGAGCTGCGCGACGAACTGGCCGCTCTCGGAGTCGAAGCGGTGGTGGCGGCCGCTGACGCCGCCGACCGTGCGGCCATGACCGATCTGATCGACGGCCTGCCCGACCTGACCGCTGTGGTGCATACCGCGGGCGTGCTGGACGACGGTGTCATCGACCGGCTCACCCCGGATCGGTTCGCCGGTGTCTTCCGGGCCAAGGTCGATCCGGCGCTGCTGCTCGACGAACTGACCGCCGGGCGCGAGCTGGACGCCTTCGTGCTGTTCTCGTCGGCCTCGTCGGCGGTCGGCAACCCCGGCCAGGGCAACTACGCGGCGGCCAACGCCGTGCTGGACGCGCTGGCCGAGCGCCGCCGTGGGAACGGGCTTGCCGCAACCTCCATC
Organism: Paractinoplanes ovalisporus; assembly: GCF_016834655.1. Classification (GTDB taxonomy): domain Bacteria; phylum Actinomycetota; class Actinomycetes; order Mycobacteriales; family Micromonosporaceae; genus Actinoplanes; species Actinoplanes ovalisporus. The sequence goes on along the minus strand of NZ_JAENHP010000011.1, from coordinate 235,962 downwards.
GCCTGGGGCGCCTGGGGCGGTGACGGCATGGCCGCCGGGGCCGACGCCGAGGCGCACGCCCGGCGGGCCGGCATCGCGGCCCTCGACCCCTCGGACGCCTGCGCGGTGCTGATGCAGCTCGCGGGGGAGCCGCTGGCCACGGCCGTCGTGGTCGCGGTGCAGAGCGGACCGTCGGCGCCGATGCTGCGGCCCAGCAATCTGCTCAGCGACATGCCCGGCTGGACCGAGCCGGCCGCGGTGGCCCCGCGCGACGAGACCTCGGCCCGCGCCTTCCGGGACCGGATCACGGCCCTGCCGGCCAACCGGCGCCTGGAGGCGGTGCTCGACCTGATCCGGGAGCAGGCGGCCGAGGTGCTGGGACGGAACGACATCGAGGGCATCACCGCCGAGCGGCCGTTCCGCGACCTCGGGTTCGACTCGCTGGCCACTGTCGAGCTGCGGAACCGGCTCAACGCCGCGACCGGACTGGACCTGGCGGCCACGCTCGTGTTCGACCACCCGACCTCGCTGGCGCTGGCCGAGTACGTGCTGGAACAGCTCGACCCGGGCTCCTCGGAGGACGGCGAGGAGGCCACCGTCCGCCGGCTCTTGGCGAGCCTGCCGATGGACCGGCTGCGTGAGCTGGGTGTGCTGCAAGCGGTCCTGAAGGACGCCGGCGGCGAAGAAGAACCGTCCGAGTCGATTGACGAGATGTCCGTGGACGACCTGGTGCGAGCCGCGCTCGAGGGCGCCGGCGAGGAGGACCGATGACCAGCCCCGGTGACAAGGTCGTGGAGGCGCTGCGCGCCTCGATGAAGGAGACCGAGCGCCTCCGCCGGCAGAACCGCGATCTGATGGCCACGCTCGCCGAGCCGATCGCCGTCGTCGGCATGAGCTGCCGCTACCCGGGTGGCGTGCGCTCACCCGAGGAGCTGTGGCAGCTCGTGGCCGACGGCCGCGACGCGATCGGCGGCTTCCCGGACGACCGCGGCTGGGACCTCGAAGCGCTCGGCGCCTCCTCGGTGGACGAGCGCGGCATGAGCGTGAGCCTGCAGGGCGGCTTCCTCGACGGGGTGGCCGACTTCGACCCCGGCTTCTTCGGCATCTCGCCGCGCGAGGCCGTGACCATGGACCCGCAGCAGCGCCTGCTCCTGGAGACCTCGTGGGAGGCGTTCGAGCGGGCCGGCATCGACCCGGTCTCGCTGCGGGGCAGCCGGACCGGCGTGTTCGTCGGCACCAACGGGCAGGACTACGCCCACCTGATGATCCGCTCGGTCGCGGACGCCACCGGTGACATCGGCACCGGGATCGCCGCCAGCGCCACCTCGGGCCGGCTCTCCTACGAGCTCGGTCTCGAGGGCCCGACCGTCACCGTCGACACCGCCTGCTCGTCCTCGCTGGTCGCCCTGCACCTCGCGGCGCACGCGCTGCGCAACGGCGAATGCACCCTGGCCCTGGCCGGCGGCGTCAACGTGATGGCCACCCCGGGCTCGCTGGTCGAGTTCAGCCGCCAGGGCGGGCTGGCCCGCGACGGGCGCTGCAAGTCGTTCTCGGACGACGCCGACGGCACCGGCTGGTCCGAGGGTGTCGGCGTGCTCGTGCTGGAACGCCTCTCCGACGCCGAGCGCAACGGCCATCACGTGCTCGCGGTCGTGCGCGGCTCGGCGGTCAACTCCGACGGCGCCTCCAACGGCTTCACCGCCCCCAACGGCCGCGCCCAGCAACGTGTCGTGCGGCAGGCCCTGTCCAAGGCCGGGTTGCGGACCGGCGACGTCGACGTGGTCGAGGCCCACGGCACCGGCACCCGCCTGGGCGACCCGATCGAGGCGCAGGCGCTGCTCGCCACCTACGGCCAGGACCGGACCGGCGCGCCCCTGCTGCTCGGCTCGGTCAAGTCGAACATCGGCCACACCCAGGCCGCCGCCGGCGTCGCCGGTGTCATCAAGATGGTCCAGGCCATGCGCCACGGCGTGGTCCCGCCGACGCTGCACGTTCGCACGCCGTCGAGCCAGGTCGACTGGACGCGCGGCGCGGTCCGCATCGCCGAGTCCGCGCAGGAATGGCCGGCATCCGAGCGTCCCCGGCGGTCGGCGGTGTCGTCGTTCGGCGTCAGCGGCACCAACGCGCACGTCATCCTCGAACAGGCTCCGGCCGCCGTCCCCGCCGCTTTCGCCGCCGAGGAGCCGACGGTCACCGCTTCGGCGCTGCCCTGGCTGCTGTCCGCCCGCACCCCGGACGCCCTGAAGCAGCAGGTCCACAACCTGCTTCCGTGCGCGGGCACGCTCGACCTGGCCTACTCGCTCGCCGTCACCCGGTCGGCCTTCGAGGAGCGCCTGGCCGCGACCGACCTCAACGCGCTGTCCGCCTGGGCTGCTACCGGCACCGCGCCCGGAGTCGTCACCGGAACGGCGGCGTCGCGGGCCAAACTGGCCGTGCTGTTCGCGGGTCAGGGGTCGCAGCGGGTCGGTATGGGCCGGGGCCTGGCGGCCCGGTTCCCGTTGTTCGCGTCGGTGTTCGACGACATCCTCGACCGGCTGGGCGTGGTCGTCCCGGACGACGAAAACCTGCTTTTCCGTACGGGCGTGGCGCAGCCGGTGTTGTTCGCGTTCGAGGTGGCGCTGTACCGCCTGATCGAATCGCTCGGCATCCGGGTCGACTTCCTGGCCGGTCACTCGGTCGGTGAGATCGCCGCCGCGCACGTCGCCGGTGTTCTTTCCCTCGACGACGCGTGCACGTTGGTGAGCGCTCGTGCGCGTTTGATGGACGCGCTGCCCGCGGGCGGCGCGATGGTGGCCGTGCAGGCCGCGCCGTCGGATCTCGTGCTGACACCCGGAGTCTCGATCGCGGCGATCAACGGTCCCCGCTCGATCGTGCTGTCCGGTGTCGAGGACGAGGTTCTGGCGATCGCTGCCCGCTTCGAGAAGACCAAGCGGCTCAAGGTGTCGCACGCGTTCCACTCGCCGTTGATGGAGCCGATGCTGGACGAGTTCCGGTCGGCCCTCGCCGGTCTGACGTTCCACGAACCGCAGATCCCGCTGGTGGTGTCGGGGGACGTCACATCGGTCGACTTCTGGGTGTCGCACGTGCGCGACACCGTTCGTTTCCACGAGAACGTGCAGAAGCTGTCGTCCGCGACGGCATTCCTCGAGATCGGCCCCGACGGCACGCTCTCCGGGCTGGTCAACGGCATTCCGGCGGTCCGGCGCGACCGGGACGAGGAGACCGGCTTCGTGGCGGCGCTGTCCCGCCTGCACGTGGCCGGGGTCGGGGTCGACTGGCGGGCCTTCTTCGCGGGCACCGGCGCCCAGTGGGTCGACCTGCCCACCTACGCGTTCGAACACGCCCCGTACTGGCCGCGCCTGTCCCCGGCCGCCTCGGGCGACGCGGCCTCGCTCGGCCTCTCCGACGCCGGGCACCCGCTGCTGGGCGCGGCGACCAGCGTGGCCGGGTCGGGGGAGTTGCTGCTGACCGGCCGCCTGTCCGCCCTGACCCATCCCTGGCTGGCCGACCACGTGGTGGCCGGTGAGGTCACGCTGCCCGCGAGCGCCGTGCTGGACATGGCCCTGCGCGCGGCCGACCAGCTCGGCCACGACAGCGTCGACCTGTCGCTCGACTCGGCCGTCCCGCTGCCCGCACAGCTGCAGTTGTGGGTCGGCGGGCCGGACGAGAACGGCGACCGCGAACTCCGCCTGCACGCCCAGCACCCCGGCGACGAGGAATGGACCCGGCACGCCACCGGGCGCATGCACTCGCCCGGTTCGCCGGTGGAGCACGATTTCACGGCGTGGCCACCGTCCGGCGCCACCGTGGTCGACCTGGACGGCTTTTACGACGACCTGGCCGAGGCCGGGCTGTCCTACGGTGACACGCTGCGCGGGCTCCGGGCCGCCTGGCGTCGCGGGGCGGAGATCTTCGCCGAGGTCGCGCTGCCGGCGACGGTCGAGGACGGCAACGCGTACGGGGTCCACCCCGCCCTGCTCGACGCGGCCGTCCAGGCGGCATCGCTCGACGGCGACCCCGGCCTCGCGACCACCTGGGACGGTCTTACCCTGCACGCCACGGGCGCGTCGGTCCTGCGGGTCCGCCTGGCCCGTTCCGGCGACACGCTGACGCTGGCCGCCGCCGATGTCGAGGGCCGGCCCGTGCTGTCGGCCCGGTCGGTGGGCCTGACCCCGCCCGCGTCGGTTGCCGCGACCCGCCGGAACCCGCTCTTCGGCCTGGGCTGGGTGCCGGCCAACCCACATGCGGCCGCGGCTGTTTCCGACGTCGTCACGATCCGGATCGAAGAGTTGTCCATGCCGGCCGGCGATGGGCCCGGGGCCGTTCATCAGGCGGTGGCGGCTGCCCTCGGCGACCTTCAGGGGCACCTTCCGTCGGACACGCACCTGGTCTTTCTCGGCCACGGTGGGGATCCCGTCGTGGCGGCGGTGCACGGCCTCGTACGGTCGGCCCAGACCGAGAACCCCGGCCGTTTCCTGATCGTCGACACCGATGACAGCCCTGCCTCCGCCGCCCTGCTGCCGATCCTGCCTTCGCTGCTGGCCGAGGGCGAGACCCAGATCCGGGTCCGGGACGGCGAGGTGAGCGCCGCCCGCCTCGTCCGCCTGCCCGAGGCTCCGAGTGCCGCTGCGGCCTGGGATCCCGAAGGGACTGTGCTCATCACGGGCGGCACCGGCGGTCTCGGCGCCGAGCTGGCCCGGCATCTGGTGGAGGCTCACGGCGTACGGAAGCTGCTTCTGCTGAGTCGCCGTGGCCCGGAAGCCCCCGCCGCCGAGGAACTGCGGCGACTCCCGGCCGACGTCGAGATCGTCGCCTGCGATGTGGCCGACCGGGACCAGCTGGCCGCCGCGATCGCCGGTCACCGCCTGACCGCGGTCATCCACACCGCCGGCGTGCTCGACGACGGCGTCATCTCGTCGCTGACGCCCGAGCGGATCGACACCGTGCTGCAGCCGAAGGTGGACGCCGCCCGGCACCTGGACGAGCTGACCCGAGACCACGATCTGGCCGCCTTCGTGCTCTACTCCTCGGTCTCGGGGCTGATGGGCGCGGCCGGGCAGGGCAACTACGCGGCCGGCAACAGCTACCTCGACGCACTCGCGGCCCAGCGGCGCGCGGAAGGCCGGCCCGCCCTTTCGATCGCGTGGGGCGCCTGGGCGCAGGACAGCGGCATGACCGCCACGCTCGGCGAGCGCGACGCCCGCCGCATCGCCGACGCCGGCGCGCCGCTGCTCACCGTCGAGCAGGGTCTGGCCGCCTTCGACGCCGCCCTGACCCGCGACGAGCCCCTGGTCGTGGCACTTCCGGCCGGAGCCGGCCGGGCCGCTGGGCCCAGGCCGGTCCCGGCGCTGCTGCGCGGCATCGTGCGAACCGGCCGCCGCCAGGCCGCCGACGGACGCGGACCCGCCGCCGGTGGGCTGGCGAAGCGGCTGGCCGAGGCCCGCGAGAACGACCGCGAACGCCTCGTCACCGACATCGTGCGGGCCGAGGCCGCCGCCGTGCTGGGCCACGAATCGGCCACCGCCGTCGGCGCCGACCGGGAGTTCCGGCAGCTCGGCTTTGATTCGCTGACCGCGCTGGAACTGCGCAACCGGGTCGGCGCCGCCACCGGGCTCACGCTTCCGGCCACGCTCATCTTCGACTACCCGACCCCGCGCGTGCTCGCCGCTCACCTGCTGGCCGAGCTCCTCGGCGCCGCCGCCACCGAGACCGAGACCGTCGCGGTGGACGACAACGACGACCCGATCGTCATCGTGGGGATGGCCTGCCGGTTCCCCGGCGGTGTCCGCAGCCCCGAGGACCTGTGGCGGCTGCTCACCGACGGCGCCGACGCCATGACCGGCTTCCCGGCCGACCGGGGCTGGTCCGACGGGCCGCTCGCCGACGTCACCGGGCAGGGCGGCTTCCTCGACACGGCCACCCGTTTCGACCCGGCCTTCTTCGGCATCTCGCCCCGCGAGGCCACCGCCATGGACCCGCAGCAGCGGCAGCTCCTCGAGGTCTCGTGGGAGGCAGTCGAGCGGGCCGGCATCGACGCCACCAGCCTGCGCGGCACCCGCACCGGCGTCTTCATGGGCACCAACGGGCAGGACTACACCCAGCTCGTCATGCAGACCCGCCGCGAGGTCGAGGGCCACGCCAGCACCGGGCTCGCGGCCGCGGTCATCTCGGGCCGCCTGTCCTACACGTTCGGCCTCGAAGGTCCGGCGCTGACCGTCGACACCGCCTGTTCGTCCTCGCTGGTCGCGCTGCACCTGGCCGCGCAGTCGCTGCGCCGCGGCGAATCCTCGCTGGCCCTGGTCGGCGGCGTCACCGTCATGTCGACGCCGATGAACTTCGTCGGCTTCACCGCCCAGGGCGGCCTCGCTCAGGACGGCCGCTGTCGCGCCTTCTCCGACGACGCCGACGGCACCGGCTGGTCCGAGGGTGTGGGCGTGCTGGTGGTCGAACGGGCCTCCGACGCCGCTCGCAACGGCCACCCCGTCCTCGCTGTCGTCAAGGGTTCCGCGCTGAACCAGGACGGCGCCTCCAACGGCCTGACCGCACCGAACGGCCCCTCGCAGCAACGCGTCATCCGCCAGGCACTTTCCGGCGCGGGGCTGCGAGGGGCCGAGGTGGACTTCGTCGAGGCACACGGCACCGGAACCCGGCTGGGTGACCCGATCGAGGCGCAGGCGTTGCTCGCGACCTACGGGCAGGACCGCGCCGAACCGCTGCGGCTGGGCTCGATCAAGTCGAACATCGGCCACACCCAGGCCGCCGCCGGTGTCGCCGGCATCATCAAGTCGGTGCTGGCCATCGGTCACGCCGTGCTGCCCCGCACGCTGCACGTCACCGCACCCAGCAGCCACGTCGACTGGTCGACGGGCGCGGTCGAACTGCTCACCGAGCAGATGCCGTGGCCTTCGACCGGGCGTCCGCGCCGGGCCGGTGTCTCGTCGTTCGGGCTGAGCGGCACCAACGCGCACATCATCCTCGAACAGCCCTCGACCCCGGCTGACGTCTCCTCGCCCGCATTGGTCGACGCGTCCTCGGACGACGCCTCCTCGCCCGTCACGCTGCCGGCCGGAAGCGAGACTTCGGCGCAGTCGGACGGGTCGGCGGCGAGCGGGACCTCGGCGCTGTCGGCGGCAACCGGCGTTTCAGCGTTGCCGTGGTTGGTGTCAGGGGCCACCGAAGCCGCGCTGAACGCTCAGATCGAGCGCCTGCGTGACACCGATGGCACGCCGTTGGACATCGCCTGGTCCCTCGCCACCGGCCGCGCCGCGCTGGAACATCGCGCGGTCCTCCTCGATGGCCGGGAGGTCGCGCGCGGCGTGGCCGGTGAGCAGTTCGTGGCGGCGTTGTTCGCCGGGCAGGGTTCCCAGCGGGTCGGCATGGGCCAGGGCTTGGCGGCCCGGTTCCCGTTGTTCGCCTCGGTGTTCCAGGACATCCTCGACCGGCTCGGCGTGGCGGTGCCGGAAGACGAGACCCTTCTTTCCCGTACGGGCGTAGCCCAGCCGATGTTGTTCGCGTTCGAGGTGGCGCTGTTCCGTCTGGTCGAGTCGCTCGGCATCCGGATCGACGCGCTCGGCGGTCACTCGGTCGGCGAGATCGCCGCCGCGCATGTCGCCGGTGTCCTTTCGCTCGAGGACGCGTGCACGTTGGTGAGCGCTCGTGCGCGTTTGATGGACGCGCTGCCCGAGGGCGGCGCGATGGTCGCGGTGCAGGCTGCGCCGGACGAGGTCGTGCTGACGCCCGGAGTCTCGATCGCGGCGGTCAACGGTCCGCGTTCGATCGTGTTGTCCGGTGTCGAGGACGAGGTTCTGGCGATCGCCGCTCGCTTCGAGAAGACGAAGCGGCTGAAGGTGTCGCACGCGTTCCATTCGCCGTTGATGGAGCCGATGCTCGATGAGTTCCGGGCCGTGGTCGAGGGGCTGACGTTCCACGAGCCGCGGATCCCGTTCGTGACGGCCGGTGATGTGACCGACCCCGAGTTCTGGGTGCGGCACGTACGCGACACCGTCCAGTTCCGAGAAACCGTGACCCGACTGTCCGACGCCACCGCCTTCCTGGAGATCGGGCCGGACGGGACGCTCTCGGGTCTGGTCGAGGCGGCGGCGGGCCGTCCCGTGCCGGGCATCCCGGCCGTCCGGCGTGACCGCGACGAAGAAACGAGCTTCGTCACCGCGCTGGCCCGCCTGCATGTCACCGGGGTCACCCTGGACTGGCGCGCCTTCTTCGCCGGCACCGACGCCCGCTGGACCACACTGCCGACGTACGCGTTCCAGCACGAGCGCTACTGGCTCGACCCCGAGCCGATGCCCACGGGCGTCGACCCGGTCGACGCCGCGTTCTGGGCCGCGATCGAGAGCGCCGACCCGGCCGAGATGGCCGAGGAGTGGGGCCTGGACGCCGGTGCGGTGTCGGCCGTCCTGCCCGCTCTGGCCGCCTGGCGGGGACGCCGCCGCGGCGAGTCGACGATCGACTCCTGGCTCCACCACGAGACCTGGCAGCCGCTGACCGCCCTCGGCACCCCAGCACCCGGCCGCTGGCTGGTCGTCGACCCGACCGGCGACCCTGACGCCCCGCGCATCGCCGCCACCCTCGGCGCCACGCTGGTCACCGACTTGGCCGAAACTGCGGCCGGCACGCCCGACGCGATCAGCGACACGCCCGGCACGACGGCCGACACGCCGCGCTCGACAAACGGGGCGATGACGTCGGCGAAGGGTTTTGAGGGCATCGTGGTGCTTCCCGGGCCGGTCGGCGATGCCGTGGTCCCCGCCGGGATCGCGCGGGTGATGGCGGTTCTGCGCGAGGCGAACGCACCCGTCTGGGTGCTCACGCGCGGTGCGGTCGCGACCGGTCGGGCCGACGCTGTGACCGACCCGCGCGAGGCCGCGCTGTGGGGCTTCGGTCGGGTCGCCGCGCTCGAGCAGCCCGCTCGCTGGGGTGGCCTGGTCGACCTGCCGTCCGAGCTGGACGAGCGGGTCCTGCGCCGGCTCACCGCGGTGCTGACCGGCGGCACCGGAGAGGACCAGGTCGCCGTCCGCGCCACCGGTGTCTTCGGCCGCCGCCTGGTGCCCGCCGCCCGCAACGAAAGCCCGGCCCGCAACGAAAGCCCCGCCGCGCGCGTTGAAGGCCCCACCCACAGCGAAGGCCCCGCCGAGGGGGAGCCGTTCACGTCCGGCGGCGCCGTCCTCGTCACCGGTGGCACGGGCGCCCTCGGAGCCCGCGTCGCCCGCGATCTCGCCGCCCGCGGCGTGACCAAACTCGTGCTGGCCAGCCGCCGCGGGCTCGACGCCCCCGGCGCCGCCGCCCTGCGCGACGAACTGACCGCCACCGGCGCCGAGGTCGTGGTGGCGGCCGCCGACACCGCCGACCGGGACGCCCTGACCGCCCTGCTGGCCGAGCACCCCGTCACCGGTGTCGTCCACACGGCCGGCGTGCTCGACGACGGCACGATCGACGGCCTCACCCCCGAACGCTTCACCGAGGTCTTCCGGGTCAAGGTGAGCTCGGCCCTCCTGCTCGACGAACTGCTGCCCGACGCGGACCTGTTCGTGTTGTTCTCGTCGTCGGCGGGCGCGGTCGGCAACCCGGGCCAGGCCAACTACGCGGCCGCGAACGCCGTGCTCGACGCGCTCGCCGCCACCCGCCACGCCCGTAGGCAGGTCGCCACCTCGATCGGCTGGGGCGCCTGGGCCGGCGACGGTATGGCCGCCCGATCCGAGGTCGGCGACGCCATGGGCCGGGTCGGCGTCAGCGCCCTCGACCCCGAGCTGGCCCTCCAGGCGATGTGGCGGGTCGCCGCCGGGCCGGCCGCCGCCCCGGTTGTGGCCGACCTGCAGCAGCCGCAACTTCTGGCCTCGCTGCTCAGCCTGCGGCCCAGCCCCCTGCTGTCCGGCCTGCCCGGCGCCCGACAGGCGGCCGAGGCCGTCGAGCAGGCCCGCCGGCAGACCGAGGAGGTCGGCTCCGAGCTGCACCAGAAACTGCGGACGCTGCCCGAGCGGGACCGGCTCGAACCGGTGCTCGACCTCGTGCGTACGGTCGCCGCGGCCGTTCTCGGGCACGCCGGCGCCGAGGCGATCGGCACCGACCGCGCGTTCCGCGACCTCGGCTTCGACTCGCTGACCGCCGTCGAGCTGCGTAACCAGCTCGCCGCCGTGACCGGCCTGACGTTGAACGCCGGCCTCGTCTTCGACTTCCCGACGCCGACCGTGCTGGCCGAACACCTTCTCGGCCAGCTGCTGGGCGCGGCGAAGCCGGACACCGACGAGACGGTCGAGGCCAGCACCGACGCGATCGCGGTCGTCGCCATGGCCTGCCGCTTCCCGGGCGGCATCACCAGCCCCGAACAGCTGTGGTCGGTGCTGGCCGAGGGCCGCGAGGTGATCGGCCCGTTCCCCGGCGACCGCGGCTGGGATCTGGCCGGTTACGACAACTTCCGCGGCGGTTTCCTCGACGGCGCCGCCGACTTCGACCCCGAGTTCTTCGGCATCTCGCCCCGCGAGGCCCTGGCCATGGACCCGCAGCAGCGGCTGCTGCTGGAAACCTCGTGGGAGGCGTTCGAGCGGGCCGGCCTCGACCCGCGGGCGCTGCGCGGCAGCCGTACGGGGGTCTTCGTCGGCACCAACGGACAGGACTACCAGCGGCTCGTGCTGGCCGCCCGCGAAGACCTGGAAGGACATGCCGGATCCGGTCTGGCCGCCAGCGTCATCTCGGGCCGCCTCTCCTACACGTTCGGGCTCGAGGGCCCGGCTGTCACGGTCGACACCGCCTGCTCGTCCGCCCTAGTCGCCCTGCACCTGGCCACACAGGCGCTGCGTGCGGGGGAGTGCTCGCTGGCCCTGGTCGGCGGCGTCACCGTGATGGCCACCCCGACCAGCTTCGGCGGCTTCGACCGGCAGGGTGGCCTTTCGGCGGACGGGCGGGTCAAGGCCTTCTCGGGCGACGCCGACGGCACCACCTGGAGCGAGGGCGCCGGCATCCTGCTCGTCGAGCGGCTCAGCGACGCCGAACGCCTCGGGCACCGGGTGCTGGCCGTCGTGCGCGGCTCGGCGGTCAATCAGGACGGCGCCTCGAACGGGCTCACCGCGCCCAACGGCCCGTCCCAGCAACGGGTCATCCGGCAGGCACTGGCCGGCGCGGGGCTGACCGCCGGCGACGTGGACGCGGTCGAGGCGCACGGCACCGGCACCCGCCTCGGTGATCCGATCGAGGCCGAGGCGCTGCTGGCCACGTACGGGCAGGACCGCGCGGCACCGCTGCGGCTGGGCTCGGTCAAGTCGAACCTCGGCCACACCCAGGCCGCCGCCGGCGCCGCCGGACTGATGAAGATGATCCTCGCGTTCGCCCACGAGGAGCTGCCCCGCACCCTGCACGTCAGCGAGCCGTCGCCGCACGTCGACTGGACCGCCGGCGCCATCGACCTGCTCACCGAACCGTCGGCCTGGCCGCGTGGGGAGCGCCCGCGCCGGGCCGGGGTCTCGTCGTTCGGCATCAGCGGCACCAACGCCCACGTCATCATCGAGGAGCCGCCCGCCCGCGACGTCACGCCGTGGACCGGCCAACCCGTCCCGTACGCCCCCTGGCCGCTAAGCGCCCGCAGTGACAACGCCCTCACGGCGCAGATCGAGCGGGTGCACGGCGACTCCCTGGACGTCGGTTTCTCCCTCGCCACCACTCGCGCCGAGCTGCCCCGGCGGGCGGTCGTCGTCGGCGGGGCCGAGGTCGCCCGGGGCACGGCCACCGACCGTACGGTGGCTGTGCTCTTCTCCGGCCAGGGAAGCCAGCGCCTCGGCATGGGACGCCAGCTGTACCACCGGTTCGACGTCTTCGCCGACGCGCTCGACCAGGTCACCGGCGAGCTCGACCCCTACCTGCCGCGGCCGCTGCGCGAGGTGATGTGGGGCGAGGACGCCGACCTGCTCAACCGCACCGGGTTCGCCCAGCCCGCCCTGTTCGCGGTCGAGGTGGCGCTGTTCCGGCTGGCCGAGTCGTTCGGGCTGCGCCCGCGGCACCTGGCCGGGCACTCGATCGGTGAGGTGGCGGCCGCGTACGTGGCCGGGGTGTTCTCGCTGAGCGACGCCTGCCGGCTGGTCGCCGCCCGCGCCAACCTGATGCAGGCGCTGCCCACCGGGGGCGCGATGGTCGCCGTGGAGGCCACCGAGGACGAGCTCACGCTGACCCCCGGGGTGTCGATCGCCGCCGTCAACGGCCCGCGCTCGATCGTGCTGTCCGGCGTCGAGGACGAGGTTCTGGCCGTCGCGGCCGGATGCGCGCGCAGCAGCCGCCTGCGGGTCAGCCACGCGTTCCACTCGCCGCTGATGGACCCGATGCTGGCCGACTTCCGCGAGGTGGTCGCCGGCCTGACCCTGCACGAGCCCCGGATCCCGATCGTGTCCACCGGTGACGTGACCGACCCTGAGTACTGGGTTTCCCACGTGCGTGACGCCGTCCGCTTCCACGACGCCGTCACCCGCTTGGCCGGGCTCGGCGTCACCGCGTACGTGGAACTCGGGCCGGACGGTGTGCTCTCCGGCATGGCCGCCGGATCGGTGCCCGAGGGCGCCGAACTGGTGCCGCTGCTGCGCAAGAACCAGCCCGAGGAGCTGGCCGCTGTCACCGCACTCGCTCGGCTGTGGACGGCCGGGGTGCCGGTCGACTGGCGGGCCTGGTTCGACGGGACCGGCGCCCGGATCGTCGACCTGCCCACCTATCCGTTCGACCGGCAGCGCTACTGGCCGACCGCCGGTGTCGGGATGCGCCCGGGTGACCTCGCCGGCTTCGGCCTCAGCTCGCCCGGCCACCCGCTGCTCGGCGCCACCGTCACGGTCGCCGGCTCGGACGAGATCGTGCTCACCGGCCGGGTCTCGCCCCGCGACCAGCCGTGGCTGGCCGACCACGTCATCGGGGGCACGATCCTGTTCCCGGGCACCGGATTCCTCGAGCTGGCCATGCGCGCCGGCGACCTGGCCGGTTGCGAACGGGTCGCCTCCCTCACCCTGGCCGTGCCGCTCGCGCTCGAAGCGACCCAGGCGGCCGCAATCCAGGTGCGCGTGGGCGAACTGGACGACAACGGCCGTCGCCCGATCGGCATCTATTCGCAGCCGGCCGACGACCGCGGCCCGGTGTGGACCGAGCACGCGACCGGCACCCTGACCCCGGCCGGCGGCGCCACCGGCGGACTGGACTCGTCGGCCTGGCCGCCCGCCGGGGCGAAACCGGTTGAGCTGGAGGGCTTCTACGAGCAGCTGGCCGAGCGGGGCGGGCTCGCCTACGGGCCGGTCTTCCGCGGTCTGCGCGCGGCCTGGCGGCTCGACGGCGACCTGTATGCCGAGGTCGCCGTGCCCGAGTCGGTCGAGGACGCGCCCATGTACGGCGTGCACCCGGCCCTGATGGACGCCGCGCTGCACGGCATCGGCCTGGTCGAGGACGCCGGGCAGGGCCTGCCGTTCGAGTGGAGCGGTGTCACCCTGCACGCCACCGGCGCGCCCGCGCTGCGGGTGCGGTTGCGGCGCACCGGCCCCGACTCGGTCTCGGTCGCCGCCGCCGACGTGGACGGCAACCCCGTCATCACCGCCGACGGTCTCATCATCCGCACGCCGTCGGCCCCACCCCGGACCGCCGTCGCCGGGTCCCCGGTGCTCGACTCGCTGTTCCACGTCGAGTGGGCGCCGATCGAGGAGGCCGGTCCGGCCCGCCCGTGGACGATCCACGGCGAGGACATCTTCGGGCTGGCCGCGCATCTGCCGGCGGTCGAGGGCGACCCCGAGGTGGTGCTGGTGCCGATCGCGGGCGGCAAAGGCCCGGCTGCGGTGCACGAGCTGACCGCCGCCGTGCTGGCCGAACTTCAGGACGCCCTGAACGGGACGGCCCGCACGGTCTTCGTCAGCCGGGGTGCCGCCGCTGTGGGCGAGGAAGCCGTGACCGACCTGGCCGCGGCGGCCGCCTGGGGTCTCGTGCGATCGGCCCAGGCCGAGAACCCGGGACGGTTCCTGCTCGTCGACCTCGATGACCCGGCGGCCGTCGGGCGAGTCGTCTTCCACGGCGACGAGCAGCAGATCACCGTACGGGGAAACGCCTCTCTCGCACCACGTCTGGCACGCCTGGCCTCCGCGCCCGCGCTCGTCCCGCCGCCCGAGGGGCCGTGGCGCCTGACCACCGCGGCCAAGGGCAACCTCGACGCGCTCACCTTGGCGCCCTGCCCCGAAGTGCTCGAACCGCTCACCCCGACCCAGGTGCGGGTGGCCGTGCGGGCCGGTGGCCTCAACTTCCGGGACGTGCTCAACGCGCTCGGCATGTATCCGGGCGAGGCCGGGCTCTTCGGGGCCGAGGCGGCCGGCGTGGTCACCGAGGTCGGCGCCGATGTGACCGGCGTGGCCGTCGGCGACCGCGTGATGGGCATGATGTTCGGCGGGTTCGGCCCGGCCGTCGTCGCCGAGGACCGTTACCTGACCCGGATTCCGGACGGCTGGACGTGGGAGCAGGCGGCCTCGGTGCCGCTCGTCTTCCTCACCGCCTACTACGCGCTGATCGACCTGGCCGACGTGCAGCCGGGCGAGCGGGTGCTGGTGCACGCGGGCGCCGGCGGGGTCGGCATGGCCGCGATCCAGGTCGCCCGGCACCTCGGCGCCGAGGTCTTCGCCACTGCCAGCGAGGGCAAGCAGGACGTGCTGCGCGGCCTTGGCCTCGACGACGACCACATCGCCTCGTCGCGCACCACCGAGTTCGAGGCCCGGTTCGCCGGCGGCGTCGACGTGGTGCTCAACGCGCTCACCGGTGAGTTCGTGGACGCATCGCTGCGGCTGCTCGGCCCGGGCGGCCGGTTCCTCGAGATGGGCAAGACCGACCTGCGCGACCCGGAAAGCCTGCCCGGCCTCATGTACCGGCCGTTCGACCTGGGCCAGGTCGACCTCGACCGGGTGCAGCAGATGCTGGTCGCGCTCGTCGAGCTGTTCGCCCAGGGTGTGCTGGAACCGTTGCCCATCAAGGCGTTCGACGTGCGGCGGGGCCGCGACGCGTTCCGCCACATGAGCATGGCCCGGCACGTCGGCAAGATCGTGCTGACCGTGCCCGAGCCGTGGGACCCGGACGGCACCGTGCTCATCACCGGCGGCACCGGTGGCCTCGGCGCCGCCCTGGCCGAGCACCTGGTCCGCGAACGCGGGGCCCGGAAACTGCTGCTGCTCAGCCGCAGCGGGCCGGACGCGCCCGCCGCCGACGAGCTGCGCGGGCTTCCGGCCGAGGTCGACATCGTGGCCTGTGACGTGGCCGACCGCGACCAGCTCGCCGCCGCCATCGCCGGTCACCGCCTGACGGCCGTGGTGCACACGGCCGGGCTGCTCGACGACGGCGTGGTCTCCTCGCTGACGCCCGAACGGCTCACGCCGGTGCTGCGGGCCAAGGTGGACGCCGCCTGGCACCTGCACGAGCTGACCCGCGACCACGACCTGGCCGCGTTCGTCATGTATTCCTCGGTCTCCGGTGTCATGGGCGCCGCCGGGCAGGGCAACTACGCGGCCGGCAACAGCTTCCTCGACGCGCTCGCCGCTCACCGCCACGGCCAGGGCCGGCCCGCGATCTCCCTCGCCTGGGGAGCATGGGCCCCCGGCGCCGGAATGACCTCGACGCTCGACGCGGCGTCGCTGGAGCGTATGGAACGTTCCGGCATGCCCCCGCTGCCGCTCGCGCTGGGCCTGTCCCTGTTCGACGCGGCCGTCGCCTCCGACCTGCCGCTGCTCGTGCCGACCCGGTTGGTGACCGGATCCGGCCCGGCGCCGTTCGCCGGGCAGGTGCCGCCGATGCTGCGCGGCCTGGTCCGCACCCGGCGCGCGGCGGCCACCGGCGGCCAGGTCGCGGGCCGCCTCGAACGGCTCAAGCCGGCCGAACGGGCCCGGGCCGTGCTGGAGACCGTGCGTGACGAGGCCGCGGCCGTGCTCGGCCACGCCTCGGGGCAGGCCGTCGACACCACCCAGGAGTTCCGGCAGCTCGGCTTCGACTCGCTGACCGCGGTCGAGCTGCGCAACCGGCTCAGCACCGCGTTCGGCCTGACCCTGCCGGCCACCCTGGTGTTCGACTACCCGACGCCCCGGGCGCTGGCCGAGCATCTGATCGCCGAGCTGTTCGGCGACGAGCGGTCCCGCGCCGACGACGCCGTCCGGGTCGTGGACGACACGATCGCCATCGTCGGCATGGCCTGCCACTTCCCGGGCGGCATCGGTTCGGCCGACGACCTGTGGGATCTGGTGGCCGAGGGCCGCAGCGCGATCGGGCCCTTCCCGACCGACCGGGGCTGGGACCTCAGCATGCTCGGCGGCGACGGTGCCGGCCGCAGCATCACCCAGCGCGGCGGCTTCGTCGAGGGGATCGCCGACTTCGACCCCGGCTTCTTCGGCATCTCGCCGCGCGAGGCGCTGTCGATGGACCCGGCCCAGCGGATGCTCCTCGAAACGGCGTGGGAGGCCCTCGAACGTACGGGAATCGACCCGGTCTCGTTGCGGGGCAGCCGCACCGGCGTCTTCGTCGGGGCGGGCGGCGCCGACTACGCCCACCTGCTGCTCAGCTCGCTGGAGAACATGGAGGGCTACACCGGCACCGGCACTTCGCCCAGCGTCACCTCGGGCCGGCTCTCGTACACGCTCGGCCTCGAAGGCCCGGCCATGACCATCGACACCGCCTGCTCGTCGGCGCTCGTCGCGACCCACCTCGCGGCTCAGGCCCTGCGCGGCGGGGAATGCTCGCTCGCATTGGCCGGCGGTGTGCAGCTGATGGCCGGACCGGGCGCGTTCATGGAGTTCACCCAGCAGGGTGGGCTGGCCGCCGACGGGCAGTGCAAGCCGTTCTCGGACAGCGCCGACGGCACCGCCTGGAGTGAGGGCGTCGGCGTCGTCGTGCTGGAACGGCTGGCCGACGCGCAGCGCCACGGTCATGACGTGCTGGCCGTCATCAAGGGGTCGGCGATCAACCAGGACGGCGCCTCGAACGGGCTCACCGCCCCGAACGGGCCCTCCCAGCAACGCCTGATCCGGCAGACGCTGGCCACCGCCGGGCTGACCGCGGCCGACGTGGACGCGGTCGAGGCGCATGGCACCGGAACCGTGCTGGGTGATCCGATCGAGGCTCAGGCGTTGCTCGCCACCTATGGGCAGGACCGGGACACGCCGCTGCTTCTCGGCTCGGCCAAGTCGAACCTGGGCCACACCCAGGCCGCGGCCGGGGTTGTCGGGGTCATCAAGATGGTGCAGGCGCTGCGGCACGGCGTGCTGCCCGCGACCCTGAACGTCACCGAACCCACCACCCACGTCGACTGGACCGCCGGCCAGGTCGAGCTGCTCACCGAGCGCCGGGACTGGCCCGAGACGGGACGGCCGCGCCGCGGTGGTGTCTCATCGTTCGGCATCAGCGGCACCAACGCCCACCTGATCCTGGAGCAGGCGCCGGACACAGCGGAACGGGCGGCGTCCGCCCCCTTGAAGGTGGTGCCGATGCCGGTCTCGGCCCGCACCCGGGCTGCGCTCGACGATCAGGTCACGCTGATCCGAGGCCTCGAAGAGAAGACCGTCGACGTCGGCCACTCACTGGTCACCGGGCGCTCGACGTTCGAGCACCGCGCCGTGCTGCTCGGCGACGACGTGGTGCGCGGTACCGCGACCGACCGACGGCTCGCGATCCTCTTCACCGGGCAGGGCTCGCAGCGCGGCGGCATGGGACGCGAGCTGTACGACCGCTTCCCGGTCTACGCCCGCGCCTACGACGAGGTGGCGTCCCGGCTCGGCCTCAGCGGCGAGCCGGCCGACCTCGATCAGACCGGCCATGCCCAGCCCGCCATCTTCGCCCTCGAAGTCGCGCTCTACCGCCTGGCCGAGTCGTTCGGCCTCGTCGCCGACCGCCTGGCCGGCCACTCGATCGGCGAGATCGCGGCCGCCCACGTGGCCGGGGTGCTCTCGCTCGACGACGCCTGCACGCTGGTCTCCGCGCGGGCCCGCCTCATGCAGGCCCTGCCGGCGGGCGGCGCGATGGTGGCGATCCAGGCCGCCGAGGACGAGGTCGAGCTGACGGCCGGCGTGAGTATCGCGGCGGTCAACGGCCCCGAATCGGTGGTCATCGCCGGTGAGGAGGCGGCCGTGGCGGCGATCGAGGCCGATTTCCAGGCCCGCGGCCGCAAGACTAGCCGTTTGCGGGTCAGCCATGCGTTCCACTCTCCGTTGATGGATCCGATGCTCGACGAGTTCCGCGCGGTGGTGGACGGCCTCACGTTCGACCGGCCTACCGTGCCGATCGCGGCCGCCGGTGACGTGTCCACACCGGACTACTGGGTGCGGCACGTGCGAGACACCGTGCGCTTCGCCGATTCCGTACGGACCCTGGCCGGCGACGGCGTCACCGCGTTCCTCGAACTGGGCCCGGACGGGGTGCTGGCCGCGCTCACCGCCGAGCAGGCGCCCGAAGGCTCGGTCGTCGTTTCGCTGCTGCGCAAGGACCGCCCCGAGGAGCACTCGGCCCTGACCGCGCTGGCCCGACTGCACGTGTCGGGCGTGACCGTCGACTGGTCACCGGTCTTCGCCGGGACCGGCGCCCACCGGGTCGACCTGCCCACCTACCCGTTCCAGCGGGAGCGTTTCTGGCCCGCCACCGGTGCCGCCCGCGCGGACGCCACCGGGCTGGGCCTGCGCCCGGCCGGGCACCCGCTGCTGGGCGCCGCGATGCCGGTCGCCGGGGGAGAGGGTCTGGCCCTGACCGGCCGTCTCGCTGCCAGCCCGGGCCAACGGTTCGGGGAGGCCGGCTTCGCCGAGCTGGCCGTCCGGGCCGCCGACCTGGCCGGCTACGACCGGATCGCCGAACTGACCGTGACCGCCCCGCTGGTCCTGGACAGCGCCACTGACCTGCAGATCTGGGTCGGCTCCGGCGAACTCACCATCTACTCGCGCCCGGCCGGAACCGACCGGCCCTGGACCGAACATGCGAAAGGCACCCTGGCCCTCGACGCCGGGCTCGCACCGGAGGTCGGCCCGCACGACACGCTGGTCGAGGTCGCCCTGCCGGAGGACGTCACCGACGCCGATCGCTACGGCATCCATCCGGACCTGCTGAGCGCGGCGCTGCGCGGTGACGGCGACGACCGCGTGCCGGTGGCCTGGCACAACTTCACCCTGCACGCGGCCGGCGCCCCCGCCCTGCGCGTCCGCACCGTCCCGACCGGCCCCGACACAGTGTCGCTGGCCGCCTTCGACGTGGACGGCGACCCGGTGCTCTCCGTCGAGGAAGTCACGCTGCGCGAGCCCGAGGAGGCCGCGTCTCAGACCGAGGGTGAGCCGCTGCTGCGCCTGGACTGGACCGCGGTGGAGACCCCGGAGGCGCCCGAGGGCCGGTGGGTGGTGCTCGGCGACGAGGTGCCCGGTTTCGCGGCGGTGCCGTCGCTCGCCGAGATCGAGTCGCCCGATCTGGTGCTGGTGCCGCTGCGGGGCGGCTCGGCCGACCCGGTGAGCGCCGCCCACGAGCTGGCCGGTCGCACCCTCGAACTCGTGCAGCAGTGGCTCTCCGACGAGCGTTTCGGCCAGGCCCGTCTGGTGTTCGCCGTCGGGGACGACCTCGCGGCGGCCACCGCGGCCGGGCTCGTGCGCTCGGCCCAGTCGGAGAACCCGGGAACGTTCCAGCTCGCCCACATCGACGGCGACGCCGCGTCGTGGACGGCGCTGCGGGCGGTGCCCGGTCTGACCGACGAGCCCCAGGTACGCATCCGGGCCGGTGTCATCGAAGTCCCGCGCCTGGCCCGCACCGACGGCGACAGCGGCCCCCAGGCCTGGGACCGCGACGGCACCGTCCTCATCACCGGCGGCACCGGCGGTCTCGGCGCCCAGCTGGCTCGGCACCTGGTCACCGACCGCGGGATGCGGAACCTGCTGCTCGTCTCGCGCCGCGGCCCCGACGCCGAGGGCGTGGACGACCTGCGCGACGAGCTCGCCGCGCTGGGCGCGACGGTCACCGTCACGGCCTGCGACACCACCGACCGCGAGGCCGTCATGGCCCTGGTCAAGGGCGAGCCCGCGCTGACCGCGGTCATCCACACGGCCGGTGTGCTCGACGACGCCACCATCGGCTCGCTCGACCCGCAGCGGCTGGCCTCGGTGATGCGACCCAAGGTGGACGGCGCCTGGCACCTGCACGAGGCGACCCGCGACCACGATCTGGCGGCGTTCGTCCTCTACTCCTCGGTCGCCGGTGTGATGGGCGCCGCCGGGCAGGGCAACTACGCCGCCGCCAACGCCTTCCTCGACGCCCTCGCCGCCCACCGGCGCGAGCAGGGCCGGGCCGCGATCTCGCTCGCCTGGGGACCGTGGGAGCAGGCGGGCATGGCCGCCGGGCTGGGCGGCCGCAGCGACCTGCCGCCGCTCACGGTCGCGCAGGGCCTGGCGATGTTCGACGCCGCCACCGGCCGCGACGAACCCCTGCTGGTGCCGGTGCGGTTGGGTGCGAGCGCGCCCGGCATGCCGGTTCCGGCGCTGCTGCGCGGCCTGGTCCGCGCCGGGCGCCGGGCCGCGGGCGGGCGGATGTCGGCGGCGGGCCTGCGTGAGCGGATCGAAGCCATGGCGCCCGCCGAGCGGACGGCCGCACTGGTCGAGCTGGTGCGGGCGCACGCGGCCGGTGTGCTCGGCCACGCGACGCCCGAGGCGGTCGAGACCGACCGGGAGTTCCGGCAGCTCGGCTTCGACTCGCTGAGCGCGGTCGAGCTGCGCAACAGCCTCACCGCCGCGACCGGGCTGCGGCTGGCCGCGACCCTGGTCTTCGACTACCCGACCCCGGTCGCGCTGGCCGCGCACCTCGGCGACGAGATGTTCGGGGCCGTCGAGGAGGGCTCGGCCCTGCTCGGCGAGCTCGACCGGCTCGAATCCGCCCTGTCGGCCAGCTCGGCCGGCGACCGGGACTCGGCGGGCGTGGCCGCACGACTTCGTGAGCTGCTGGCGCGCTACACGAACGGTGCGGACGCGTCCGCCGAGGAGACGACCGTGGCCGACCGGATCAGCGCGGCCAGCACCGACGACATCTTCGCCTTCATCGACAACGAACTCGGGCGCGGAAGCCGCAACGGCGGCTGACGTGCGGACCAGGAAGGGCCCTGACGTGCCGGACGACCAAGAAAAGCTCGTCGAGTACCTCAAGTGGGTCACGGCGGACCTGCACGAGACCCGGCAGAAACTGGAGCGGGCCGAGGCCGGCGCGCACGAGCCGGTCGCCATCGTCGGCATGGCCTGCCGGATGCCGGGCGGGGTGACCACCCCCGAGCAGTTCTGGCAGGTGGTCTCGGGCGACCACGACGTGATCACGTCGTTCCCGGGCGACCGCGGCTGGAACCTCGACGTGCTGGCCGGTGACGCCGGCGGGCACAGCGCGACCCTCCAGGGCGGATTCCTGTTCGACGCGGCCGAGTTCGACCCGGAGTTCTTCGGTGTCTCACCGCGCGAGGCCCTGGCCATGGACCCGCAGCAGCGGCTGCTGCTGGAGACCTCGTGGGAGGCGGTGGAACGGGCCGGGATCGACCCGCAGACCCTGCGCGGCAGTCGCACCGGGGTCTTCGTCGGCACCAACGGCCAGGACTACGGCCACGTGCTGATGATGAGCGGCGAGGACGTCGAGGGGCACGCCGGCACCGGCACCGCGGCCAGCGTCATCTCGGGCCGGCTCTCTTACACGTTCGGCTTCCAGGGCCCGGCCGTCACGGTGGACACCGCCTGCTCGTCCTCGCTGGTCTCGATGCACCTGGCGAGCCAGGCCCTGCGGGCCGGGGAGTGCACCCTGGCCCTGGCCGGCGGCGCGACCGTGATGAGCACGGCGGCCAACTTCGCCGGGTTCACCCGGCAGGGCGGTCTCGCGCCGGACGGGCGGTGCAAGGCGTTCTCCGACGACGCCGACGGCACCGGCTGGTCGGAGGGCGCGGGCATGCTGGTGCTGGAGAAGCTGTCCGACGCCCAGCGCCACGGCCACCCGGTGCTCGCCGTGCTCAAGAGCAGCGCGATCAACCAGGACGGCGCCTCGAACGGGCTCACCGCCCCCAACGGGCCGGCCCAGATCCAGGTCATCAAGGCGGCGCTGACCCGGGCCGGGCTCACCGCGGCCGACGTGGACGCGGTCGAGGCGCACGGCACCGGAACCGTGCTGGGCGACCCGATCGAGGCCCAGGCCCTGCTCGCCGCCTACGGGCAGAACCGCCCGGCCGAGGCCCCGCTGCGGGTCGGCGCGGTCAAGAGTCACATCGGGCACACCCAGGCTGCGGCCGGTGTCGCCGGTGTCATCAAGATGGTGCTCGCGCTGCACCACCACCAGCTGCCGCGCACCCTGCACGTGAGCCGCCCCTCGACCCACGTCGACTGGAAAGCGGGAGCCGTACGCCTGCTGACCGAGGCCGAGCCGTGGCCGGTGGGGGAGCGGCCGCGCCGGGCCGGCGTCTCGTCGTTCGGTGTCAGCGGCACCAACGCCCACGTCATCATCGAGGAAGCGCCGGCGACGCCGGAAACCACGAGACCAACCGTTTCCCGTACGCCGAAGGTCGTGCCCTGGCCCGTCTCGGCGCGCTCGGCGGCCGCGCTGGACCGCCAGATCGAAGCGCTGCGAGCGGTTTCCGCCGACCCGGTCGACGTCGCGCACTCGCTGAGCACCACCCGCACTTTGTTCGCGCACCGGGCCGTGCTGGCCGCCGGGCCGGGCGGCGCCACCGAGATCGCCCGCGGCGTCGCCACCCGCCGGCCCCTGGCCGCGCTCTTCTCCGGCCAGGGCTCGCAGCGCCTCGGCATGGGCCGCGAACTCTACGACGCCCACCCACGGTTCGCGGCCGCCCTCGACGAGGTGTTCACCCACCTCGACCCGAGGCTGCGCGAGGTGATGTGGGGCAGCAACCCCGGCCTGCTCGACGACACCGGCTGGACCCAGCCCGCCCTGTTCGCGGTCGAGGTGGCGCTCTACCGCCAGGCCGAGTCGTGGGGGATCGTGCCCGGCTTCGTGGCCGGGCACTCGATCGGCGAGATCGCGGCCGCGCACGTGGCCGGGGTGCTCTCGCTCGAGGACGCCTGCGCGCTGGTCACCGCCCGGGCCCGCCTGATGCGGGAACTCCCGGCCGGTGGCGCGATGGTGGCGATCCAGGCCGCCGAGAGCCAGATCGAGCTCACGCCCAACGTCAGCATCGCGGCGGTCAACGGCCCCGACTCGGTAGTCGTCTCCGGCGCCGAGGACGAGGTTCTGGCCATCGCCGCCAAGTTCGAGAAGACCAAGCGGCTCGCGGTGTCGCACGCGTTCCACTCGGTGCTGATGGACCCGATGCTCGACGACTTCCGGCACGTGGTCACGGGCCTCACCTTCCACGAACCGGTGATCCCGGTCGTGTCCTCCGGTGACATGACCGACGCCGACTACTGGGTGCGGCAGGTGCGCGAGCCCGTGCGGTTCGCCGACACGATCACCGGCCTGGTCGAGCGCGGTGTCACGGCGTATTTGGAAATCGGTCCGGATGCCACCCTGAGCGGTCTCGCGGCACAGAACGCCCCCGAGGGCGCGGTCGCCGTCCCGCTGCTGCGCAAGGACCGGCCCGAGGAGGACGCTCTGCTCGCCGGCCTGGCCCGGCTGCACGTCTCGGGTGTGCCGGTCGACCTCGCCGCCTACCTCGACGGCACCGGCGGCCGCGTGGTCGAGCTGCCGTCCTACCAGTTCGACCGGCAGCGCTACTGGCCCGCCGGTGGCAACGGCTTCGCCACCGACCCGGCGAGCCTGGGCGTCGCTCCGGCCGGGCACCCGCTGCTCGGCGCCGTGGTCACCGTGGCCGGCTCGGGCGACCTCGTGCTCACCGGGCGCCTGTCCACGACCGCGCAGCCCTGGCTGGCCGACCACGTGGTGGGCGGCTCGATCCTGTTCCCCGGCACCGGTTTCCTCGAGCTGGCCGTCCGCGCGGCCGACCTGGCCGGCTGTGCCCGCGTCGAACAGCTGACCCTGGCCGTGCCGCTGGTGCTGCCGGCCCGCGAGGCGGTCACCGTGCAGGTGCGGGTGAGCGACCGGCGGATCGGCATCTATTCCGAGAACGGCGGCGAGTGGGTGCAGCACGCGACCGGCGAGCTGGCCGAGGAGGAGCAGACCGGCACGTTCGACGCCACCGCATGGCCGCCGCCGGGCGCCGAGCCGATCGAGCTGGACGGCTTCTACGAGCAGCTGGCCGCGCACGCCAAACTCGCCTACGGGCAGGCGTTCCAGGGCGTACGGGCGGCGTGGAAGCGGGACGGCGAGGTCTACGCCGATGTGCAGCTGCCCGCGGCGGCCGGCGGCGCCGACGCGTACGGGATGCACCCGGCCCTGCTCGACGCGGCGCTGCACCCCATCGTCTTCCTGGGCGAGCAGAGCAAGGGTCTGCCGTTCGATTTCCGCGGCGCCTCGCTGCACACCACCGGCACCACCGCGCTGCGGGTGCGGCTCACCCCGCTGCCCGGTGGCGCCGTCCGGGTCACCGCGGTCGACTCCCGCGGCGTTCCGGTGGTTTCGGTCGAGGAACTGGAGATGCGCACCACGTCGGCCCGCGCGGCCGGCGCGGTCAACGCCTCGTTCCGGGTCGACTGGACCGCCTCGCCCGTGCCCGCGGCGAGCGTGCAGAGCAGTTGGGGTGTCATCGGCACCGACCCGCTCGACCTCAGCTTCAAGATCCATTCGGCTGGACAGACGGTTTCCGCGTACGGCGATTCCCTGTCGAGCGCCGGCAGCGGGCCCGACGTGTTCGTGGTGCCGCTCATCCCCGAACCCGGCGCCGACCCGGTCACCGCCGCGCACGCGCTGACCCGATTCGCTCTCGAAACCGTGCTGGAGGCCGTCAACGACGAGCGTTTCCGGGCCGCCCGGGTCGTGTTCGTCACGAGCGGCGCGGTGCTGCTGCCGGGCGAATCCGAAGTGGACCTGGCCGGAGCGGCCGCGGCCGGTCTGGTGCGCTCGGCCCAGTCCGAGAACCCGGGCCGGTTCCTGCTGGCCGACCTCGACCGGGCCGAGCTGAGCGCGGCGGTGCTGCCCCGGCTGCTCACCGGCGAGGAGCCGCAAGTCGCCGTCCGCAACGGAACCGCGTACGCGCCGAGGCTGACGCCCCTGACCGGCGACCGTCCCGAGCCGCGCGCCTGGGACCCGGAAGGAACCGTGCTCATCACCGGCGGCACCGGGGGCCTCGGCGCCGACCTGGCCCGCCACCTGGTGCGCAGTGCGGGCGTCCGTCACCTGCTGCTCGCCTCGCGCGGCGGTTCCGCCCCCGAGCTGGTGGCCGAGCTGGGCGAGGCCGTCACCGTGGTGGCCTGCGACGTGACCGACCGTGCGGCGGTCGACGCCCTGATCGCCTCCGTGCCCGCCGAACACCCGCTGACCGCCGTCATCCACACGGCCGGGGTTCTCGACGACGGCCTGGCCGCTTCGCTGACCCCCGACCGCATCGACCCCGTGCTCGCCCCGAAGGCCGACGGCGCCTGGCATCTGCACGAGGCGACCGCCGGCCTCGACCTGGCCGTGTTCGCGCTCTACTCGTCCGTCGCCGGCATCATGGGCGGCGCCGGGCAGGGCAGCTACGCCGCCGCCAACTCGTTCCTGGACGCCCTGGCCGAGCAGCGCCGGGCCCAGGGGCGGGCCGCCACCTCGATCGCGTGGGGCCCGTGGGAACCGTCGGCCGGCATGACCGCCGAGCTGAGCGCGGCCGCCCTGGAACGCATCGCCCGCTCGGGTTTCCCGCCGTTGACGGCCGCCCAGGGGCACGCCGCGTTCGATGCCGCCGTCGCCGGTTCCGAGCCCGCGGTGGCCGCGCTGAACCTCAGCTCCGGTGGCGCCCGCTCGGCTCAGGGCCAGGTGCCGCCGCTGCTGCGCAACCTCGTCAGCAGCGGCAGCCGTCCGGTGGTGCGGGCCGACCGGGCCGCGGCCTCGGTCCGCGACCGCATCGATGCCCTCGACCCGGAGGCCCGCACGGCGTTCCTCGAGCAGATGGTGGTCGAGACGGCGGCCAAGCTGCTCGGCCACGGCGACGCGGCCGACCTCGACCCCCAGCGCGACTTCCTGGAGCTGGGCTTCGACTCGCTCATCGCCGTCGAGCTGCGCAACCAGCTGGCCGACGCGCTGAGCCTGCGGCTGCCCACGTCGATCGTGTTCGACAGCCGCACCCCGGCCGCGTTCGCGCGGGTGCTGACCGACGAGCTGCGCCAGAGCCCGGGGGAGACCGCTGCCGTCACCACCGTCGCGGTGCCGGCCGGCGAGACCGTGCACGAGCTGTTCCAGAAGGCAGTTGCCGAGGGCAAGTCCCTGGCCGGTCTGCGGCTGCTCTCCGCGGTGGCCGCCCTGCGGCCCAGTTTCGAGTCGCCGGCCGAGCTCGAGGAGCTGCCCGAGGCGGTGACGCTGGCCGACGGCTCCCGCGAGCCCCGCCTCATCTGCATCAGCTCGCCCGGGGCCAGCGCGGGCGTCCACCTTTACGCCCGGATGGCCGCCCACCTGCGCGGCAAGCGTCACGTCTCGGCCCTGCCGCTGGTCGGGTTCGCCCCGGGGGAGCCGCTTCCGGCGACAACTGAGGCCGCGGGCCGGGTGGTGGCCGAGAGCGTGCTGCACGCCTCCGAGGGCGAGCCGTTCGTGCTCATCGGGCATTCCTCGGGCGGCACGCTCGCCTACTTCGCGGCCGGGATCCTCGAGAAGACCTGGGGCGTACGGCCGGAAGCCGTCATCATGCTCGATACGCTGAGCCTGCGCTACGACGACAGCGAGAACATCAACTTCGACGCGACCAGCAACAACTACTTCACCAGCATGGACTCGCCGGCGGTCAGCATGAACAGCGCGCGGCTGTCGGCGATGTCGCACTGGTTCGTGAAGATGACCGGCATCGGCGACGAGCCGACCGTGCCCAAGCTGATGATCCGCTGCGCCCAGGAGGCCGAGGGCACCGACTTCGAGACGGCGTCGAGCGTCGCCACGGCGGTGCCGGCCGACGAGGTCCGCGAGATCGCGACCCACCACATGGCCATGGTCATGGAGGACGCGGCGATGACCGCTCAGATGATCGACGAATGGCTGACCGACCTGACGCTTAGGAGCGCCGAGTGACTACCACCACCCATGACGAGCTGCCGCTCGTCACCCTCGACCAGCCGACCATCATGACGTTCGGCGACCTGCGGCTCGACCTGCAGAAGCAGGCCGGCGTCTGTCAGATCCGCACGCCGGCCGGGCACGAGGCCTGGCTGGTGACCCGGCACGCCGAGGTCAAGGCTCTGCTCAGCGACACCCGGCTCGGCCGCTCGCACCCCGACCCGGCCAACGCGCCCAAGTTCCTCAACAACCCGATGCTCGACATGCTCATCACCGACGCGCCGCCGGACGTCGAGCGCCACGAGCACATGAAGAAGCAGCGCCTCTACACCGGCAGCTTCGCCGCCCGCCGGGTCCTCGACCAGCGGGCCCGGGTCGAGGCGATCGCCGAGCGGATGATCGACGACATCCTGGCCGGGGAGCAGCCGGCCGACCTGCACGGCGGCTTCTCGATGCCGTTCTCGCAGGCCGCGCTCTGCGACATGATGGGCATCCCCAGTGGCGACCGGGTCGAGCTGCTCAGCATGATGGACCGGGTCGGCAACGTGAAGGACGAGGGCGACTCCTACGTCGGCATGGACACCCTGTTCGGCTTCGCCATGCGGATCGCGACCCAGGTGCGAGCCGAGCCCGGGGACAACGTGGTCTCCCGGTTCGTCGAGGCCGGCCTGCCCGACCAGGAGATCGCCACCCACATCGTGGCGCTGCTGTTCACCGGGCTGTCCGGGCTGGCCAGCCACATCGACTACGGCATCACGCTGTTCCTGCGCAACCCCGACCAGCTGGCCCTGGCCACCGCCGACCCCGACGTGATGGCGAAGGCGGTCGAGGAGGTGCTGCGGGCCACCATCGGCTCGCCGGTGCTGCCGCGCTACGCCCACGAGGACATCGAGATCGACGGGAGGACGATCCGGCAGGGCGAGCTCGTGATGATCGACTTCTCGCTGGCCAACTACGACCCCCGGGTCTTCGAGGAGCCCTTCGCGTTCCGCGTCACCCGGTCGCCCAACCCGCACTTCACCTTCAGCTACGGCATGCGCCACTGCACCGGGGCGCCGCTCGTGCGGATCGTGCTGCACGTCGCGTACAGCACGCTGTTCCGCCGCATTCCGACGCTGAAGCTGGCCGTGCCCTACGAGTCGCTGCACCGGCACCCGGGCGGCCGCCTGGCCGGCGGGCTGGCCGAGCTGCCGGTCTCCTGGTAGACGTGAACGGAAATCGGCCCGGGGCAACCGCCCCGGGCCGATCTCTTTCCACGAGAGGGAATTCAGTCCTCGACGACCGTGATGGACTGCGACGGGCAGATCATCGCGGCCGTGCGGGCGTCCTCCAGATCCTCGCCGTCGGGCTCGCCGTTCAGCACCACCACGAAGCCGTCCTCGTCCTGGTCGAACAGCTTGTCCGCGGACAGCACACACTGCGCGGCGCCGATGCAGCGGTCCCCTTCGATCTCAATGCGGGCTGCCATGGGTAGTTCCTCCGTTGGTTACCAGGTGACCGGCAGGGCGTGCAGTCCGTACAGCACGCCGTCGTACTTGAAGGGCAACTCCTCGACCGGCACCGCCAGCCGCAGCGTGGGCACCCGCTCGAACAGCGTCCGATAGGCCAGCTCCATCTCGACCCGCACCAGGTTCTGCCCGAGGCACTGGTGCACGCCGTAGCCGAACGCGACGTGCGCGCGGGCCGAGCGGCTCGGGTCGAAGTGGGCCGGGCAGGCGAACTGCTTCTCGTCGTGGTTGGCCGAGGCCATCAGCGGCACGATGCCCTCGCCGGCCTGGATGAGCTGCCCGCCGACCTCGACGTCCTCGACCGCGACCCGCAGGGCCACGATGTCGGCCACCGAGTGCAGCCGCAGCAGCTCCTCGACGGCCCGGTCGTCGCCGATCCACTCCGGGTTCTGCAGCAGCGTCACCGCGCCCAGGGCGATGTTGTTGGCCGTCGTCTCGTGCCCGGCGATGAGCAGCAGCATGGCCACGCCCGACAGCTCCTCCAGCGAGAAGACGCCGTTGGCGATGAGCCGGCTGAGCAGGTCGTCGCCGGGGCGCTTGGTGCGCAGTGTGATGAGCCGGTTGATGTAGCGCAGCAGGTGCTCGCTGGCCCTGTCACGCTCCTCGTCGGTCGACGTGATGGTGACGAGCACCTTCGTCTTGGCCTCGAAGAAATCGCGGTCGACGGGCGGCACCCCGAGCAGCATCGAGATGACCAGCGACGGCACCGACAGGGCGAAGTCCTCGACCAGGTCGGCATCGGTGCCCTTCGCCAGCATGGCGTCGATGCTGCGGTCGACCACGTCCTGGATGGCCGGGCGCAGCTCGCGGATGCGCCGCACGGTGAACTCGGGGATGAGCGCCTTGCGGAACCGGTCGTGCTCGGGCGGGTCGAGCGAGACGAACCAGCCCGGCACCTCCTTGGCCGACGGCACCCCACCGGTCTTCAACGGGCGCGGAAAGCCCTCATGGGTCGGGTCGGAGCTGATCCGCCGATCGGTGAGCACCATGCGGACGTCCTCGTGCCGGGTCACCAGCCACACCGGCGCCCCGCTGGGCAGCACGGCCCGGGCCAGTCCCTCGCGGCCGCGCATCTCCACGTATTCGGGCGGGGGGAACGGTTTGCCCGGCCCGCGCAGCAGGAAGGGGACGGCGTCCTGTTCGGTCGTGGACATTTCGGGGGCCTCCGTCAGACGTTGGCGGGCGCGGCGAGGAGCTCGGTCACGAGGTCGGCGGCCCGGGCCCGGCCGCCGGCGGCGAGCTGGAGCTGGCCGAACATCTCGGCCCGGGCCCGGAAGGACTTGCCGGTCAGCACGCGGGTGAGCTTGTCGACCACGTCGTCCGGCCGGAACGTGCGCGGGTCGTCCAGGGTCAGGCTCACGCCCAGATCCTGGCCCCGGACGGCCTGGTCGTAGCAGTCGACCCAGAGCGGCCGCATCACCATCGGCTTACCGAAATAGAGGCTTTCGTGGTACGCGTTCCCGCCGCCATGGGTGAAGAAGAGTTTGACGTTCGGGTGGGCCAGCACGTCGAGCTGCGACGGCACCCAGTTCTCGACCCGCAGGTTGGCCGGGCGCTCGGCGGGCAGGAACCGTTGCTGGTCGGTGGGCAGCTTCCAGAGGAACTGGTGTTTCGGCATGCGCCGGGCCACCTCGACCAGCTGTGCCACCTCGGCCGGGGTGAGCCGGGTGATGGTGCCGAACCCGAGGTAGACCACCGAGGGGTGCTCGTCCAGCCAGTCGTTCAGCTCGCCCGCCTCGGCCTGGGGCAGCGGCGGGACCAGGGCTCCGACCGTACGGAAGAAGGGGGGAAGCTCGAACGGGTAGTCCAGCTCGGGAATCGAGTAGTTGAGGACGAACTCGGCCTTCTCCACGCGCGTCATCTGACCGGTCGCGGCCTCGTCGATGCCGAGCTCGGCGCGCACGGCGGCGTCCTCGGCGTTGCGCTGCCGCATGGTCGAGGAGAGGAACAGGGTGAGCATGCGCCACCGGAACAACCGGTTGGTCAGCCGCTGGGTCAGGCTCATGCGGTTCGAGAAACCGGTGTGGGGGACGGGAAAGTCCTTCGGCGTGTACGACTTGCCGACCGGCACCAGCGAGCTGACTGCGTTGCTCGGGATGAACGGGTTGCTCAGCACGTACGGGATCCGCTTGGTGATGGCGAGCTGGAAGCCGTACAGGCACATGCTCTCGACCACCATGAGCGCCGGCCGGATCTGCTCGACGGCCTCCTCCAGGCGGCGGTACTTGGCGGCCAGCAGGCGCGGCACGAAGGTCTTCTCGATGACGGCCCGGCGCGCCTTGAAGCGTGAGCGCTGGGTCACCGCGGCGTAGGTCTCGTCGTCCCAGGTGACCGACGACAGCTCGGAGATGACGTCGCCCAGCGGGACGAACCGCGCACCGGTGGCCTCCACCTCGGCCTTACGGTTGTCGTCGGTGGCGAAATACAGCTCCTCGACGCCCCGGCGCGACAGCTCCTCGGCCAGCACCAGCATGGGGTTCAGCAACCCGCTCTCCGGCATGCTCACGAAGAGAACCGGCCCGCGGTGAGTTGTCATGCTTGCATCCTGGCGTCCGGAAGTCCGGAAGATTCCTAGTCTTGCCGCTCGTAGTCTGCCGACAGCGCAGACCAGGAGTGGAGGGCGGGCATGACGTCCGGATTGGCGGAACGGGAGCCGCAGTGGGCCGAGCTGGAGCGGCTCGCCGCCCTCGCACGCACCGGCAAGGGCCAGGTCGCGCTCATCGGCGGCCCGGTCGCCACCGGCAAGACGGCCCTGCTCGACCTGTTCGCCGAACACCTCGAGGCGACCGGCTTCACCTGGCTGCGCGCGATCGGGGCCGTATCCGAGCGGGACCTGCCGTTCGGCGTGGCCGCCCAGGCGATCGGGCCCATCGCCGATGAACCCGGTGACGACCGGCCGCGGGCCGTGCAGGCGCTGTGCCAGGCCATCCTCGGCCGGGCCACGCGCGACCGGCCGCTGCTCGTCACCGTCGACGACGTCCAGCACGCCGACGAACCCTCCCGGGACTGGCTGCTCGCCTGCATCCGCCGGCTCCCCGGCGTGCCCGCGCTGATCGTGCTCACCGAGGCCGCCGCGCCCCGGCCCGGCGCCACCACGCTGCACACCGAGCTGTTGCGGCACCGCCACAGCACCCGGCTCACCGTTGCGCTGCTGAGCGAGGCGGCCGTGGGCGACCCGGCCGCTTTCCCGCTCACCGGCGGCAATCCGCTGCTCGTGGAGGCTCTGCGCGAGGGCGAGCCGGCCTATCGGCAGGCCCTGCTGAGCTGCCTTCACCGTTGCGGCCCGGACGCGTCGGAGGTGGCGCGTGGCCTCGCCGTGCTGGATCGCTTGCCGGACGACGCGCCGGAGGACGCGACCGCCCTCCTGACCACGGCCGGGTTGCTCCTCGACGGCCGTCTGCGGCACTCCGCGATGCGCGAAGCGGTGCTGGCCGGGATGGTGCCGGGGGAGCGGGCCGACCGGTATGCGGCGGCTGCCCGCCTGCGCCACGACCAGGGCGCCGAGCCCTCCGAGGTGGCGGCCCTGCTGCTCGAGGCGGACCGGGCCGACGGCCCGTGGGCGGGCGCGGTGCTGGCCGAGGCAGCCGAACAGGCGCTGCAGCGGGAGCGGGTCGAGGACGCCGTACGGTGCCTGGAACTCGCCCGCACCTTCGCCGAGGGCGCCGGACGGGCCGCCGCGGTCGCCCGGCTCGCGCGCGCCGAATGGCGGGTCCGCCCGGCCGGCGTGACGCGCCACCTGCCCGAACTGATCGCGGCCGAGGCGGCCGGAGAGCTGAGCCGACTCGACCGGGTGAGCCTGGTGCGGCTGCTGCTCTGGTTCGGCCGGCCCGACGAGGCCATGCCGGTGCTCGACCGGCTGCGCGCGGCCACCGAGCCGGAACGCCTGCACGCCTTGGAACTCTGGCTGGCCGCGACCCATCCCGGGCTGGCCCGGCCGGGAACCCTTCCACACTCCGGTGAGGAGACCCCGGGCTCGGTGGCGACCGACCGTTCGACCGCCGCGATCCTCGCCGTGCTGGGCCGGGGCGCGACGGAACCGGCAGTCGCCGAGGCCGAGCTGATGCTGCAGTCCGCCCGGGCCAGCGACGGCCTGGTCTGGGGCGCCGAGGTGGCGGTCAACGGCCTGCTGGTGCTGCTCTACGCCGATCGGATCGACGAGGCCCGGTCCTGGTGCGACAAACTGCTCGCCGAGAGTCCGACCGCGCCGATCACGGCCTACCTCACCGCCGTACGGGCCGAGATCGCGCTGCGCCGAGGTGAGCTGAGCGCAGCTTGGCAGGACGCCACAACCGCCCTCGATTTGTTGCCCCTGGCCGGTTGGGGTGTCGCCGCGGGCCTGCCGCTGGGGGGCGCGATCGTCGCCGCGACCCGGCTCGGCCGAGCCGAGGACGCCGCGCGCCTGCTGGCCGAGCCGGTGCCCGATGCCATGCTGCAGAGCCGCTGGGGCGTGCACTACCTGCACGCGCGGGGCGAGCACTATCTCGCGACCGGGCGTGACTACGCGGCCCTGGCCGACTTCCTGTCCTGCGGCAAGCTGACCGCCGAGTGGGGGCTGGACGCGCCTGGCCTGGTGCCGTGGCGGACCAGCGCGGCCGGCGCCTGGCTGCGTAAAAGCGAGAACCGGGCCGAGGTGCGGCGCCTGCTCAATGAGCAGCTGGCGCGGGTCGGCCCGGGACCGTCGCGCATTCGTGGGGTGGCGTTGCGGCTGCTGGCCGCGACCAGCCAGGCCCACAGCCGCCCGCAGCTGCTGGCCGAGGCGGTGTCGCTGTTGCGTGACTGCGGCGACCGTTTCGAGCTGGCCCGGGCGCTGGCCGATCTGAGCCGCGCCTATCGGGGCGTGGGGCAGCCGCGCCGGGCCTCGCCGATGGCCCGGCTGGCGGCCGAGATCGTCGAGGAGTGCGGCGCGGCCGTGCTCCGCGACGAGGTGATGCCGTTGCGCACCGGTCTCGAAGCCGGCGCCGGGGGAGCGGACCCGAGGGACCGGCTGGCCTCGCTGACCGAGTCCGAGACGCGGGTGGCCGCCCTGGCCGCGAGCGGCCTGACCAACCGCGAGATCGCCGCGAAGCTGCACATCACCGCGAGCACGGTCGAGCAGCACCTGACCCGCGTCTATCGCAAGCTGCGCGTGCGGCACCGGCGGGAACTGCCGGCCGACCTGTTCGCGCACCTGCCGGTGGCGGCCTGAGGCCGGCTCAGAGCGCGGCGCGCAGATCCTTGACCAGGGTGGACAGGTCGGGGCGGGACGACGCCGAGCCGTACAGGTAGAAATCGGGCCGCACCAGCGCGCCGACCTGCCGGGCCCCGGTGAGGTAGGGCAGATAGACGCCGTCGGTGTCGACCACCTCGTGGTCCTTGAGGTTCTTGGCCGGCATGCGGCCGGGCAGCACCCGGACGACGTGGGCGCCCAGTTCCTTGAGGAAACTCCGGTCGTCCTCGTCGAGCACCAGGTAGGGGTCGAACGTGGCGAGCAGCACGAACCCGCGGCCCACCACGTCGTCGAACATGGCCGTGCGGCCGCCGCGCGTCACCCGGCCCTGAGGTACGAGATCGCCGGCCAAGCCGGCCACCGCGCCCTCGGCGTCGCGCCGGACGATGCCGTCGGTGAGCGCGAAGTACTGCGGCACCCCGGCCTGGGCCGGATCCTGCTGCCGGGCGAACATGACCTTGTCGCGGAGGGCGGCCGCGGCCGGGTCCAGCTCCGAGATCATCTTGCCGACCTCGATGGCCAGCGCGGTCGTGCTGCGTACGTGCGGGTCGCGTTCGGCCACGTACGCGTCGAAGAGGTCGTCACCGGACGTGCCACGCAGCACCAGGTCGAGCTTCCAGGCCAGGTTGACCGCGTCCCGGATGCCCGAGCACATGCCCTGCCCGATGAACGGCGGCATCAGGTGGGCCGAGTCGCCGGCCAGCAGCAGCCGCCCGCGGCGCCAGTCCCGCACGATGCTCGCCTTGAACGTGTAGACGATGTGGCGGGTCAGGTCGGCGTTGTCCGGGGTGACGCCGTGCGGCGCCAGCAGCTCCCACATCCGGTCCTCGCGGCTCAGCTCCTCCAGCGTCTCGCCGGGCAGCCGCATGAACTCCCACCGCCGGTGCCCGCGGCCGCTGGAGACGATGGTGGTGGGCCGCCGCGGGTCGCAGATCTGCACGTCGTTGGGCTTGAACGTGCGGGGCTCGTGGAACACCACGTCGCACAGCAGCCAGTCGTGCTCGAAGTTCAGGTCCACGATGGGCGTGCCGATGTGCTCGCGGACGAAGCTGTTGGCGCCGTCGCAGCCGACCACCCAGGACGCAGTCAGTTCACTGTTGAGCTCCACGTGGTCGCCATGGTCGGTCAGGCTCTCGACCTGATAGGCGGTCCGCAGCTCCAGGTTGGGCAGGGTGCGGGCGTGGGCGCGCAGGGCGGCCTCGAACGTGGGCTGGTGCATGATGACCGCCTTGGGCCACCCGTCGCGGTCCGGCTCGTACGGGTTGTCCAGGTGCAGCAGCGTCTCGCCGGCCGCGTTCTGGAAGTCGTACTCGCCGACCGGCTCGCCCAGCTCGTACAGGTCGTCGTTGAGCCCGACGGTGGCGAAGTTGCGCGCGGTCTCCCCGTCGAACGCCACCACCCGGGGGAACGGGTACTGGTCCTGGTAGCGCTCCAGGATCGCGACCTTCCAGCCGCGCTGGGCGACCGCGATGCCGAGCACCAGCCCGACCGGACCGCATCCGACGATGGCCACGTCGACGTCGGTCATGCTGTGCTCCCCATGCTCAGAAGACGGAAGTGATCAGTTCCCGGGCCTGCGACGGGTTGAGCCGCGGATCGCAGAGCGACTCGTAGCGCCGCCGCAGCGCGTCCTCGCCCGGCACGTTGCCGCCCACACACTCGGTCACGTCGGCCGCGGCCACCTCGAGGTGCAGGCCGCCCGGGTGCAGCCCGAGCCGTTCCAGCGACACGCGGAAGAGCACGGCCTCGGCGATCATAGAGTCGAGATGTCTGGTCTTTTCCCCGGATTTCGCGCGTACGGTGTTGCCGTGCATCGGGTCGCTGAGCCACACCACGGGATGCCCCGCCTGCCGGACGGCGCGGGCGATCGGGGGCAGCGCCTCGGCCACCCGGCCGGCGCCCATCCGCGCGATCAGCGTGAGCCGGCCCGGGCGGCGGTCCGGGTCGAGACGGGCGCACAGATCGACCACGCTCTCGGGGCTCGCGGTGGGCCCGACCTTGCAGGCCACCGGATTCGCGACGGCGGCCAGCATCGCCACGTGCGCGTGGTCGGCCTGCCGGGTGCGCTCGCCGATCCAGGGCAGGTGGGTCGAGGCCAGAAGGAGGTCGCCGGTCGCGCCGGGCCGCACCTGCGGGCCCTCGTAGTCGAGCAGCAGCGCCTCGTGGCTGACCCACGGCCCGTCCGGCATCGCGGCCAGCACGCGGGAACTGTGCGCGTAGGCCAGCAGCAGCCGTTCCGGGTCGGCGGCGCGGGCGGCCGGATCGGCCTCGGGGGCGTTGACGATGTGGCCCCGGAACGTCGGCATCTCGACCCCGCCGACCATCTCGGTGGGGCTCGAGCGGGGCTTGGCGTACTGCCCGGCCATCCGCGCGAAACGCATCACCGGGCGGCCCGTGGACAGGGAGAGCAGATCGCTCAGCCCGGTCAGCGCGGCCACCTTGGCGGCGGTGTGCTCCGGCCCCGATTCGGCGAAACTCTCCGCGCAGTCGCCGGCCTGGAGCAATAGTGCTTCCCCGGCCGCCACCTTCGCGATTCCGGCCCGTGCCGCCGCGATTTCGCTTTCCGTTACCAGCGGTTCACGGGAACGTAATTCGGCGCGAATACGGGACAGTTCCGGATGGTCGCGCCAATCGGGTTGCTCGCGCGCCGGGAGCATTTCCCAGCGCTGGTGCAGTTCGGCGACGGCAGACATCAGTACGCGATTCCCTCGATCTCGACCAGCAGGTCGGAACGGCATACGTCGACGTTGAGATAGCGCACCTCGGCCGCCGGTGAGAACGCCCGGGTGCAGATCGCCCGTACGGCCGGGATGTGCTCGGCGTGCCGCACGTAGACCTTGATCTGATCGAGGTCGGACAGGAAGTAGCCGTCCCCGATGCCGTGCTCGTACAGGTTGCCGGCGCCGATCACCCGGGCGATGTTCTCGAGCGACAGGTGGGTCTGGCGCACGACGTCACCGGCGTGCCGGGACTCGTGGCCGGTGATGCTCGCCGTGCCCGAGACGTAGACCCGGCCGCCCAGCCGCGTGGCCCGGGCGAACTTGGGCGCCTTGGGGCCGTAACGCTGCGGGTAGTGGTAGGCCGCCCACTGCTGCGGGTTCTCGATCGCGATCGGCTCGCCGGAACGGCTGGTCAGGAAGTAGAAGCCGATCCCGCCGCCGTGCGAGCCGATGCCGGTCGCGGCCGGGATCTCGGTCTCGTTGAACCGCATGTGCGCGAACGCGTCGGCCCGGCCCAGGCAGAAGTCGCGGTAGTTCTCCAGGCCCTCGGCGTTGTCCTGGTTGATCCGGCCGACGAAGTTCCACATCCGGTAGCAGCGCGGATAGCCCAGCTCGCGGACCAGGCCGAGCGCGGTGAGATAGGCCTTCTCGGTGGCCGTCGCGTAGCTGCCGCTCTCGGGAATGCGCCCGGCCAGGAACAGGAACTCGCCGTCGTGGGCGTAGACCACGCCGTCGTGCTCGCCCGCGGTCACCTCGTGCGGGCTCGTCCACACCTCGCTGAACGCCTCGCCACGGTCGCGGGCCATGTGCAGGGCGAGCCTCGGCCCGCCCGCGGAAACGACCGGATCGGCCGCCGCGGTGGTGTAGTCG
Organism: Paractinoplanes ovalisporus; assembly: GCF_016834655.1. Taxonomy (GTDB): domain Bacteria; phylum Actinomycetota; class Actinomycetes; order Mycobacteriales; family Micromonosporaceae; genus Actinoplanes; species Actinoplanes ovalisporus. The sequence continues at coordinate 198,625 of NZ_JAENHP010000011.1, read as the reverse complement.
ATCCGCCCGAGAACGTTTTCCCGCGCGCCGATCGTGTCCGCGACATCGAGGTCGGCCAGGGTCGCACCGAGCGTATATCCGGCTTCTTTCAATGGCGTCTGCGTCATGGTCGCCGCCCTTTTCTCTCGTCAATGACCGGGCACGGCGAACGCTAGCAGCGGGATTCTGGGGAACTCCTGGACTCAATAGCGGATGGCCTTCCGGAGCAAACATAGGGGTGGCGTAGGGGGGTGTCTGGGGCGGGCCGCTCCAATTCCTGATATTTCCGCGGAACCGGCGCCGCTAGCGTCCCTTCCAGACCTGGGAGGGGTGACAAAGCATGCTGCGTGCCGAATTGATTCGCCCGCTGTGCGAGATCGTGCGTGAGCACGCCCTGGAGCGCCCGGACAAGGTCGCGTTCGCGGATCGCCGGCGAGCCGTCACGTACGGCGAACTGGAGCGGCGTACCCGCCGCCTGGCCGGTCACCTGTCCGGTCTGTGGCTGCAGCCGGGCGACCGGGCGATGATCTTTCTGGGCAACCGGGTCGAGGTCGTCGAGGCGTTCGTCGCGGTGTCCCGGGCCGGCGGGGTGGTGGTGCCGTTCAACCCGTCGGCCAGCGGGGCCGAGCTGGCCTACGCCCTCGACGACAGCGGCGCCCGCCTGATCGTCACCGACGCCGCCCATCTCGAACTCGTGCGCCGCCTGCTGCCCGGGCGCGCCCACCTGCGGGTCGTCGTGACCGGCCCGGAAGCCGTGCCGCGCAACGGGTCGCGGGGCCTGGTGAGCTTCGACGAACTGGCCACCACCGAGCCCGCCGCGCCGCCGCGCGACGACCAGGGCCTCGACGACCCGGCCTACATGCTCTACACCTCGGGCACCACCGGCAATCCCAAGGGCGTCGTGTCGACCCAGCGCAGCTGCCAGTGGTCGATCGCCGCCTGCTATGCCCCCATCGTCGGGCTCGACGAGAGCGACAACGTGCTCTGGCCGCTGCCGCTGCACCACAGCCTGGCCCACATCCTCTGCGTGCTCGGCGTGACCACGGTCGGCGCCACTGCGCGGTTGCTCGACAGCTTCACGCCGCAGGACATCCTCACCGCGCTGCGCGAGGACCGGTACACGTTCATGGCCGGCGTGCCTGCGATGTACCACTACCTGGTCGCCGAGGCCCGCGAGCACGGGATCGACGCGAGTTCGCTGCGGCTGTGCCTGACCGCCGGCTCGATCTGCCCGGGCGCGCTGCGTGACGCGTTCGAGGAAACCTTCGGTGTGCCCCTGATCGACGGCTACGGCAGCACCGAGACGTGCGGCCTGATGGCGGTCAACTGGCCGACCGGCGCCCGCGTGGACGGCTCGTGCGGTCTGCCCGTGCCCGGTCTCGGCCTGCGGCTGGTCGATCCTGAGACCGGACTGGACGTGCCGGCCGGCACCGAGGGTGAGGTCTGGGTGCGCGGCCCGAGCCTGATGCTGGGCTATCACAACCAGCCCGAGGCGACCGCCGAGGCGACGGCCGGGGGCTGGTACCACACCGGGGATCTGGCCCGGGCCAACGAATTCGGCTACCTCGCCATCACCGGCCGTAGCCGCGAGCTCATCATCCGCAGCGGCGAGAACGTGCACCCGGCCGAGATCGAGGAGGTGCTGCTGCGTGTGCCCGGCGTGGCCGACGCGGCGGTGGTCGGACGCCCGCACGACGTGCTCGGCGAGGTGCCGATCGCGTTCCTCGTGCCCGGTCCGGCCGGCTTCGACGCCGAGGAGGTCTTCGCCGCCTGCCGCGACCGGCTCTCCGGCTTCAAGGTGCCCGAGGAGCTGTACGAGATCGACGAGATCCCGCGCACCTCCTCCGGCAAGATCACCCGGCATCTGCTGCTCGACCGGCCGGCCCGGTTGCGCGCGGCCAGCGGGGGACAGCACGAGTCGCTGCTGCGGATCGCCTGGGCGCCGCTTCCGTCCACTCAGGCCACTCCCGCGCCGGCGTCGTCGGCCTGGGCGGTGCTGGGTGACGACACCTTCGCGGTCGCTGGACACCTCGCCGCCTCCGGTGCTTCGGTGACGGCCTACCCGGACATCGCGGCCCTGATCGAGGCGATCGAGGAGGGCGCGGACGTCCCCGACGCGGCCGTCCTGACCCTGCGCCCCCTGCGCGACACCCAGGGCATCGTCGACGCCTGGCTGGCGGCCGAAACCCTTTCCCCCGTACGGCTCGTGCTGCTCTCGCGCGAAGCGGGCGACCTCGCGAACGCCCCCGCCTGGGGTCTTCTGCGGTCGGTGCAGGCCGAGCACCCCGACCGGTTCCAGCTGGTCGACCTCGACGAGCACGAGACGTCTCCGGCCCTGCTGGCGGGCGCTCCGGCCACGGGGGAACCCCAGATTGCCGTACGCGGGGGGATCGCCCTCGTACCCCGGCTCGCACGCGTCTCCACGGCCACCGACAGCGGCGACGGTCTTCGCCTCGACCCGCGCGGCACGGTCGTGGTCGCCGGCGTCACCGGCCCGCGTGGCGTCGCGCTGGTCAAACACCTCGTCACCGCCTACCGCGCGCGGCACCTGTTGCTGCTCGGCCCTTCCCAGGACACCGCCGTGCTCCTGGCCGACCTGCGGGAACTCGGCGCCAAGGCGATCGCGGCCGACTGCGACGTGGCCGACCGGGCCGCGCTGGAAACCGCCCTGGGCAAGGCCCGCCGGCCCGTGACGGCGGTCGTGCACGGCGACGCCGAGTGGCGCACCGGCTTCGAGCCGATCGCCGCCGGCGTGGCCAATCTGCACGAGCTGACCGCCGACGCCGACCTGACCGCGTTCGTGATGCTCGGATCGGTGCCGGGCGCTCTGGGAACGCCCGGCCACGCCGAGGATTCCGCGACCGCCGCCTTCCTGGAGGCGTTCGCCCGCTTCCGCCGCGACCGTGGCCTGCCCGCGACGAGCCTCGCCTGGGGCGCACCGGAGGGCGGGGCGGGCCTGCCGGTCGCGGAGTGCCTGCCGATGTTCGATCTGGTGGCGCGCATGGACCTTCCCGGCAGTGTCGTGCTGCGGCTGGCCCGGCTCGACCTCGTCGACCGGGGCGTCGTGCCGTCGCTGCTGCGCGACCTGGTCGACCTGGCGCCGCGCCCCCGCCTGGACGACGACGAGCAGGCCGAACTGCGGGAACGCCTGGCCGCCATGCCTGCGCCCGAGCGGAGGGCCTTCACCCTCGACCTGGTGCGGCAGGCGGCCGCCGGCGTGCTCGGCACCCCGGTCGACGACCGCGCCACCGGTCGCACCTTCCGCGAGCTCGGCGTCACCTCGATCGGCGCGGTCGAGCTGCGCAACCGGCTGACCGCCGCCACCGGCCTCACGCTGCCGGCCGCGGTCGCCTTCGACTATCCGACCGCCGAGGCACTGGCCGAGCACCTGCGCGCGGCGCTGCTCGGCGAGGAGAGCTTTCAGAGCCTGTCCGGTCCCGGGCCGGGCTTGCCCGACGAGCCGATCGCCGTGGTCGCCATGGCCTGCCGGTACCCCGGCGGCATCCGCACCCCCGAGGACCTGTGGAACCTGGTCGCCGAGGGCGGCGAGGCGCTGGGCGAGTTCCCGTCCGACCGGGGCTGGGACCTCGGCCACCTGTACGCCGGGGCCAGCGCCACCCGCACCGGCGGCTTCCTGCGCGACGCGGCCGACTTCGACGCCGACTTCTTCGGCATCTCCCCGCGTGAGGCCCTGGCCACCGACCCGCAGCAGCGGCTCGTGCTCGAGACGGCGTGGGAGCTGGCCGAACGCGCGGGCATCAACCCCGGGTCGCTGCGTGGCACCCGGACCGGTGTCTTCGCGGGCGTCATGTACCACGACTACGGCGCCGACTTGCCCGCCCCGCCCGCCGGCACCGAGGCGTACTGGGGGATCGGCACCGCGGGCAGCGTCGTCTCGGGCCGCGTGGCCTACACGCTCGGCCTCGAAGGCCCGGCCGTCAGCGTCGACACCGCCTGCTCGTCGTCGCTGGTCGCCGTGCACCTGGCCGGGCAGGCACTGCGCTCGGGCGAGTGTGACCTGGCGATGGCGGGCGGGGTCACTGTGATGGCCACACCCCGTACGTTCATCGAGTTCACCCAGCAGGGCGGCCTCTCGGCCGACGGGCGCTGCAAGGCGTTCTCCGACTCGGCCGACGGCACCGGCTGGTCCGAGGGGGTCGGCCTGGTGATGCTGGAACGGCTGTCCGACGCCCAGCGTAACGGGCACGAGGTGCTCGCCGTGCTGCGCGGCTCGGCGGTCAACCAGGACGGCGCCTCGAACGGGCTCACCGCCCCGAACGGGCCCTCCCAGCAGCGCGTCATCCGGCAGGCCCTCGCGAGCGCGGGACTGCGCCCGGCCGACGTGGACGTGGTGGAAGCGCACGGCACCGGGACGACGCTGGGCGACCCGATCGAGGCCGAGGCGGTCCTGGCGGTCTATGGGCAGCAGCGGCCGGCACCGCTGCGCCTGGGCTCGATCAAGTCGAACCTGGGCCACACTCAGGCCGCCGCCGGGGTGGCCGGCGTCATCAAGATGGTGCAGGCCCTGCGGCACGGCGTCGTCCCGCGCACCTTGCACGCCGAGACGCCCTCGTCGCATGTGGACTGGTCCGCGGGCGCCGTCGAGCTGGCCACCACGCAGACACCATGGCCGTCCACCGGCCGTCCGGGGCGGGCCGGGGTCTCCGCGTTCGGCATCAGCGGCACCAACGCCCACGTCATCCTGGAACAGGCGCCGCCCGCACCCACCGCCGAGCCGGTCGAGGCGCCCGGCGTGGTGCCCGTGCTCGTGTCCGGGGCCTCCGAGGCCGCGCTGGCCGAGCAGATCGCCCGGATCGACCCGAACGTCACGTACGACGCGGCTTTCTCCCTCGCCACCGGCCGCGCCCACCTCGAACATCGCGCCGCGCTGCTCACCGGCCCGGACGGGCTCACCGAGGTGGCCCGCGGCAACCCCGTCGGCGGCTCGATGGCCGTCCTCTTCGCCGGGCAGGGCTCGCAGCGGGCCGGGATGGGACGCGAACTGCACGCCCGCTTCCCGGTCTTCGCGGCCGCTCACGACGAGGTCGCCGTCCGCCTCGGCCTCGACCCGGACGCCGACCTCGACCACACCGGCCACGCCCAGCCCGCCATCTTCGCGCTGGAGGTCGCCCTCTACCGCCTCGCCGAGTCGTGGGGCATCACGCCCGCGTTCGTCGCCGGGCACTCGATCGGCGAGATCGCAGCGGCACACGTGGCCGGAATCCTGTCGCTGGACGACGCGTGCACCCTCGTGGCCGCCCGCGCCCGCCTCATGCAGGCCCTGCTGCCGGGCGGCGCGATGGTGGCCGTGCGCGCCTCCGAGGCCGAGGTGCTGCCGCTGCTCACCGCCAACGTCTCGCTGGCCGCCGTCAACGGCCCGGCCTCGGTCGTCGTCTCCGGCGCCGAGGACGAGGTGCGGGCCGTGGTCGACCGGCTCGGCCGCCAGGCCACCCGCCTCAAGGTGTCGCACGCCTTCCACTCGCCGCTGATGACGCCGATGCTGGCCGATTTCGCGGCCGTGGTCGGTGGGCTGACCTTCTCGCCGCCGGTCATCCCGGTGGTCAGCGCCGGCGACATGACCTCGCCCCGGTTCTGGGTCGACCACGTCCGCGACGCCGTCCGGTTCGCCGACACCGTCACTGCGCTCACCGAACAGGGCGTGGGCACGTTCCTTGAGATCGGGCCGCGTCCCGTGCTGACCGCGTTGGTCGGTGAGATCGCGCCCGGCGCGCTCGCGATGCCCCTGCTCGGCCCGGAGGAGGAGGTCTCGGCGGTGACCGGGCTGGCCCGCCTGCACGTGGCCGGCGTGCCGGTCGACTGGGCCGCGTTGTTCCCGGGCGCCCGCCGCGTCGCCGTGCCCACCTATCCGTTCCAGCGCCGCCGTTTCTGGCCCGAGACTCCGGACCGGGGCGGTTCCACCGGGGACGACGCCTTCTGGAAGCTGGTCGACAGCGGTGACCTCGGGGCGGCGCTGCGGCTCGACGCCTCGGTGGAGGGTGTGCTGCGCCCGGCCCTGACCTCGTGGCGGGACCGTCAGCGACGCCACTCGGCCGTGGACGCCTGGCGCTACCGCGAGTCGTGGCAGCCCCTCGAAACGGCCGCCGCCACCGGCATGCCGGGCCGCTGGCTGGTCGTGATGTCCGAGGGCGGCGCCGAGGTGTCGCTGCCCGAGTCCGAGGGCCTCGACGTGGTGACGTTCGGCCGGGACGCCCTGGTCGATCGCGGCTACGACGGCGTGCTGTCGCTGCTCGCCGTGCCGGCCGGGCGGACCGACGGGCCGGTGCCGGCCCCGCTCGGCCGCACCCTCGAACTGCTGCGGGCGCTGGCCGCGGCCGGCATCGAGGCGCCGCTGTGGTGTGCGACCCGGGGCGCGGTCGCCGCTGCCACCGGTGACATCGTGACCGCGCCCGAGCAGACCGCGCTGTGGGGGCTGGGCCGGGTCGCCGCCTTGGAGATGCCGCGACGCTGGGGTGGACTGGTCGACCTGTCGGACGGCGGTCTCGCCGGGCTGCTCGGCGGTGCGTATGCGGGCGAGGACCAGATCGCGTTGCGCGGCACCACGGCGTACGGGAGAAGGCTGGTCCACGCCCCGGCCACCGCGCCGCCGAAGAAGCCGTGGCGGGCTCGCGGCACCGTGCTCGTCACCGGTGGCACGGGTGGTCTGGGCGGGCAGGTCGCCCGCTGGCTGGCCGGCCGTGGCGCCGGACATCTGGTGCTGACCGGCCGTCAGGGACCCGCGGCCGAAGGCGCCGAAACTCTGCGCGCCGACCTGGAAGCCCTCGGCGTCAAGGTCACCCTGGCCGCGTGCGACGTGGCCGACCGTGAGGCCGTGGCCGGGTTGCTGGCCGAGATCCCGGTCGACGCGGTCTTCCACGCGGCGGGCGTCGACGGCGGCGACGGGCCGGTCGAGACGCTCGACGAGCAAAGGCTGGCTTCCCTTGTACGAGCGAAGGTCGCCGGAGCCTGGAACCTGCACGACCTGGCCGGCGACGTCGACACCTTCGTGCTGTTCTCCTCGGCCGCGGCCACCTGGGGCAGTGGGGGCCAGGCCGGATACGCGGCGGCCAACGCCTTCCTGGACGGGCTCGCCCAGCACCGCCAGACCCAGGGCCTCCCCGCCGTCAGCATCGCCTGGGGCGCCTGGGCCGGAGCGGGACTGGCCTCCGATCCGGCGGTGGCGGCGGCGATGCGGCGGCGCGGAGTTCCCCCGATGGACCCCGAGCTGGCGTTGCTGGCTCTGCGGAGAGCGCTGGAGGACGGCGCCGCCACGATCACCGTGGCCGACATCGACTGGACCCGCTTCGCGCCCGGCTTCACCTCGGTCCGGCCGAGCGCTCTCCTGTCCGGAATCCCCGGGGCAAGGCCCGCACCCGTCGAATCGTCCCCACCCCGCGCCCTCTACTCAGGGCCGGACCAAGAACGGCAGATCCACGACCTCGTACGCGGTGAGGTCGCGGCCGTCCTCGGACATGTCAGCGCCACCGCGATCGGTCTCGACAAGTCGTTCCGCGAGCAGGGCTTCGACTCGATGACCGCCGTCGAGGTCCGCAACCGCCTGCACGCGGCGACCGGGATCGACCTGCCACCGGCGCTGGTCTACGACCACCCGACACCACGGGCCGTCGCCGCCTATCTGCTGAGCCGGCTCGGCCCCGGCGGCGCGGGCGCCGTGGGCACGCCCTCGGCCGAGCTCGAACGCTTCGAGACCGCGCTCGCCGGCGACGGCACCGCCGACCGGCAGGCCCTGGTGACCCGGCTGGAACAGATCCTGGCCGGACTCCGGGCGCCCGCGGCGGCGGCGCCCCGCGCCCCCAAGGCCGACATCAGCACGGCCTCGGTGGACGACCTGTTCGCGATCATCGACGAAGAACTTCAGGACTTCTCGTGACTGTAGGAAACGAGGGCGGATCCGTGCCGGACGAGCAGCAGGACAAGATCGTCGAATACCTGCGCCGAGTCACGCTCGACCTGCGCAAGGCCCGCGAACGCGTGCAGGAACTCGAGTCGCGCCGCACCGAGCCGATCGCCATCGTCGGCATGGCCTGCCGCTTCCCGGGCGGCGTCACGTCGCCCGAGCAGCTGTGGCAGCTCGTCGCCGAGGGCCGCGACGCGGTGTCCGGCTTCCCCACCGACCGCGGCTGGGACGTCGACGGGCTCGACCTGCCTTCCGAAGGCGGCTTCCTGGACAGGCCGGCCGACTTCGACCCGGCGTTCTTCGGCATCTCGCCGCGCGAGGCGCTGGGCATGGACCCGCAGCAGCGGCTGCTGCTCGAAGTCTCGTGGGAGGCGTTCGAGCGCGCCGGGATCGACCCGCACTCGTTGCGTGGCAGCCGAACCGGGGTCTTCGCCGGAACCAACGGTCAGGACTACGCCGACCTGCTGCCCGAGTCGGAGGGCCACGCCGACACCGGCCTGGTCGCGAGCGTGCTCTCGGGCCGGATCTCCTACACGTTCGGTTTTGAGGGCCCGGCCGTCTCGGTCGACACCGCCTGCTCGTCGTCGCTGGTCGCCATGCACCTGGCCGGGCAGGCGCTGCGGGCCGGGGAGTGCGACCTGGCGCTGGCCGGTGGGGTCACGGTGATGTCCACGCCGCACGCCTTCGTCGAGTTCGCCCGGCAGCGCGGGCTGTCCGCCGACGGGCGGTGTAAGGCGTTCTCCGACACCGCCGACGGGGTGGGCTGGTCGGAGGGTGTGGGCCTGCTCGTGCTGGAGCGCCTGTCCGACGCTCAGCGCAACGGGCACCACATCGTCGGCGTGCTGCGCGGCTCGGCGGTCAACCAGGACGGCGCCTCGAACGGGCTCACCGCCCCCAACGGGCCCTCGCAGCAGCGCGTGATCCGGGCCGCGCTGGCCTCGGCCGGGCTGCAGACCAACGATGTGGACGTCGTCGAGGCGCACGGCACCGGGACCCGGCTGGGTGACCCGATCGAGGCGCAGGCGTTGCTGGCCACGTACGGGCAGGCCCGTGATCTTCCTCTGCTGCTCGGCTCGGTCAAGTCGAACATCGGGCACACCCAGGCCGCCGCCGGTGTCGCCGGTGTCATCAAGATGGTCATGGCGATGCGGTACGGCGTGGTGCCGGCCACGCTGCACGTCTCGGAGCCCTCGACCCGGGTCGACTGGAGCGCGGGCGCCGTGGAGCTGGTCACCAGTTCTACACCGTGGCCCTCGTCGGAGCGGGTGCGGCGGGCCGCGGTGTCGTCGTTCGGTGTGAGCGGGACGAACGCCCACGTGATCGTGGAGGCCGGTCCGGAGGTCTCGGTCGAGGAGCCGGCAGGTGCAGCGGCCGGGCCGGTACCTCTGGTCGTTTCGGCCAGGTCGGCGGCTTCTCTGGACGCTCAGATCGCCCAGCTGCCGTCCGATGTCGCGCCTCTGAACCTCGGTTTTTCGCTGGCTTCTTCGCGGGCGTTGTTCGAGCACCGTGCGGTTCTGGTCGACGGTGTTGAGGTGGCGCGGGGTGTCGCGGCCGAGGCGCCGTTGGCGTTCCTGTTCACCGGTCAGGGGTCGCAGCGGGCCGGGATGGGACGGGAGTTGTATGCCCGGTTCCCGGTGTTCGCGGCGGCCTATGACGAGGTTGCGGCGTTGCTGGACTTCGATGTCGACGACCTGGATCAGACCGGGAACGCTCAGCCGGCCATTTTCGCGCTCGAGGTGGCCTTGTTCCGCCTCGCCTCTTCGTTCGGCCTGCGCCCCTCTTCCCTGGCCGGGCACTCGATCGGTGAGGTTGCCGCCGCACACGTCGCCGGGGTCCTCTCTCTGGAGGACGCGTGTGCGCTGATATCGGCACGGGCACGGCTCATGCAGGCTCTGCCCTCGGGCGGGGCGATGGTGGCGATCCAGGCGGCGCCTTCGGATGTCGTGCTGACGCCTGGGGTCTCGCTCGCGGCGGTGAACGGCCCGTTATCGGTGGTGATCGCCGGGGTCGAGGACGAGGTTCTGGCGATTGCGGCCGGTTTCGAGAAGACGAAGCGGCTGGCGGTGTCGCACGCGTTCCATTCGGTGTTGATGGAGCCGATGCTTGACGATTTCCGTGCGGTGGTCTCCGGACTGGCCTTCGGCTCGCCACAGATCCCCATCGTTGCTTCCGGTGACGTGACCGACCCGTCGTACTGGGTGTCGCATGTCCGGGACACCGTGCTTTTCGCGGACAACATGGCCCGGCTCGATGGTTTCAGGCTCCTCGAGATCGGCCCGGATGCTGTGCTGTCGGCCATGGTTTCCGACGGTGTCCCGCTGATGCGCCGTGACCGTGACGAAGAACTGACCGTGCTCACGGCGCTGGCCCACCTGCATGTCACGGGTGTCGAGGTGGACTGGGCACCTTTGCTGACCGGCGGCCGGCGGATCGACCTGCCCACCTACCCGTTCGAGCACCAGCGCTTCTGGCCCTCGGCCCGCGCGGCCGCCCTTCCCGGCAGCGACCACCCCCTGCTCGGCGCCCCGGTCGAACTGGCCGACGGCCACGGCCACCTGTTCACCAGCACGCTCTCGGCCCGCACGCAGCCGTGGCTGGCCGAGCACGTCGTCGGCGGCCGGACCCTGCTGCCCGGCACCGCGTTCGTCGACCTGCTCACCCGGGCCGGTGACGAGGTCGGCGCCGGCCGGATCGACGACCTCACCCTCACCGCCCCGGTGGTGCTGCCCGCCCAGGGTTCTGTGCAACTCCAGGTGCGTGTCGCCGAACCCGACACCAACGGGCGTTGGGCAGTCAGCGTCCACGCCCGCACCGACGACGCCGGACCCTGGTTGCCCTGCGCCACCGGCCTGCTCGCTCCGGGCACGGCCACCTCCGACTTCGCCCCCACGATCTGGCCGCCCGCGGGGGCCGAACCGGTCGACCTCGACGGCTTCTATGACCGGTTCGCCGCCGACGGCTTCGACTACGGCCCGCTCTTCCAGGGCCTGCGCGCGGTCTGGCGCCTCGGCGACGACCTCTATGCCGAGGCGACACTGCCCGACGGCGCCGACGTGACCGGCTTCGGCTTGCACCCCGCGCTTCTCGACTCGGCCCTGCACGCGGCTCGCTTCGCCGGGGCGGGCAACGGCATCCCGTTCGCCTGGCAGGGCGTGTCCCTGCACGCGGCCGGGGCAACCGCTTTGCGCGTACGCGTGACGCCCGCGCCCGCCGGAGCGATGACGATCGCCGTGGCCGACCCGTCCGGCGCTCCCGTGGCCACCATCTCCGCGCTCTCCACCCGCGCGCCCTCGGCCGAACCGCAGGACGACACCGCCGACTCGCTGTTCGAGCTGAACTGGGTCCCGGTTCCGCCGGCGGAGGCGACCGAGGCGGCCACCGTCGAACTGGGCGGCGGCTCGGCCCACGAACTCGCCGAACGCGCCCTCGGCCTGGTCCAGGACTGGCTGGCCGGCGAGCAGAGCGGCCGGCTCACCTTTGTCACCCGGGGCGCGACGACCGGAGCCGACCCGGCCGCCGCCGCGGTGTGGGGTCTCGTACGCACGGCCATCACCGAGCATCCGGGCCGTTTCGCGCTGATCGACGCCGACGATGAAGACCTGCTGCCCCGGGCGCTCGGCGTGGACGAACCCGAACTGGCCCTGCGCGACGGCCAGATCCTCGCCGCCCGGCTCACCCGGTCCGGCGCCGATGCCGGTGCCGACTTCGTGTGGGGCGATTCCGTGCTGGTCACCGGTGGCACCGGCGGCCTCGGCCGGATCGTCGCCCGCCATCTGGCCGGTCGGCACGGCGTACGGAAGCTCGTTCTTCTCAGCCGCAGCGGCGGCGCCGAAGACCTCGTCGCCGAGCTGGACGCGGATGTCACCGTTGTCGCCTGTGACGTGACCGACCGGGACGCGCTCGCCGAAGTCCTGGCCCAGCACGAGGTCTCGGCCGTCGTGCACGCGGCCGGCGTGCTTGACGACGGTGTCATCGAGGCCCTGACCCCGGAGCGCCTGCACGCCGTGCTGGCCGCCAAGGTGGACGCCGCGTGGCACCTGCACGAGCTGCTGCCCGCGACCGTTCCGCTGGTGCTGTTCTCGTCGGCGGCCGGTGTGTTCGGCATCCCCGGCCAGGCCAACTACGCCGCCGGCAACGCCTACCTCGACGCGCTCGCCCTTCACCGCCGGGCGCTCGGCCGACCCACCGTGGCGCTGGCCTGGGGTCCCTGGGACACCGCGGCCGGCCTGACCAGTGGCCTGTCCGACGTCGACCTGGCCCGCATGGCCCGCTCCGGCATGCCGCCGCTCGCCGTCGGGACCGGCCTGCGCCTGCTCGACCGGGCCCTGGCTACCGGCGCCGCCGCGCTGGTGCCGATCCGCCTCGATTTGGCCGCCGTCCGCGCCCGGGGCGAGGTCGAACCCCGGCTGCGGAGCCTCGTGCGGGTCCGCGCCCGCCGCGCGGTTGCCGTTGGCAATGCCACCACCGCCGGCCTGCACGGGCTTTCCCCCGCCGACCGGTCAGCGGCCCTGGTCGAACTGGTCCGCGGCCGGGTCGCCGAGGCGCTCGGCCACGCGAGCGCGTCGGCCATCGATGTCGGGCGGGCGTTCCGTGACCTCGGATTCGACTCGCTGACCGCGGTCGAGCTGCGCAACAGCATCGGCGCCGAGACCGGCCTGCGGCTGCCGGCCACGGTCGTCTTTGACTACCCGAGCGTCACCGCCCTGGCCGCCTACCTGGACGGCGAGCTGTTCGGCGCCACGGTGGCCGAGGAACCGGCGGTCGTCGTGTCCACCTCGGATGACCCGATCGTCGTGGTGGGCATGGCCTGCCGTTACCCCGGCGGCGTGACCAGCCCCGAGGATCTGTGGCGGCTCGTGCTCGACGGCACCGACGCCATCACCGAGTTCCCCGGCAACCGGGGCTGGGACGTCGACGGGCTCTACGACCCCGACCCCGACCGCACCGGAACCTCGTACACCCGGCACGGTGGGTTCCTGCACGACGCCGACCAGTTCGACCCGGCGTTCTTCGACATGTCCCCGCGCGAGGCCGTCGCCACCGACGCCCAGCAGCGGTTGCTCCTGGAGGTCTCGTGGGAGGCCCTGGAGCGTACGGGCGTCGACCCGAACACCCTGCGGGGCAGCCGAACCGGCGTCTTCGCGGGCGTGATGTACAACGACTACGGCACGCTTCTGGGCGCCGAACACGAGGGCTACCAGGGCACCGCCAGCTCGCCCAGCATCGCCTCGGGCCGGGTCTCGTACACGTTCGGCTTCGAGGGCCCCGCTGTCACGGTGGACACGGCCTGCTCGTCGTCGTTGGTCGCCATGCACCTGGCCGCGCAGGCGCTGCGGCAGGGGGAGTGCACACTCGCCCTGGCCGGTGGTGTCACGGTCATGTCGACGCCGGGGACGTTCGTCGCGTTCTCCCGGCAGCGCGGACTGTCGGCCGATGGCCGGTGCAAGTCGTTCGCCGACGCGGCCGACGGCGTGGGCTGGGCCGAGGGCGCGGGCATGCTTGTGCTGGAACGCCAGTCCGACGCGATCCGCAACGGGCACCGGATCCTCGCCGTCGTGCGGGGGTCGGCGGTGAACCAGGACGGTGCCTCGAACGGGCTCACCGCCCCCAACGGGCCGTCGCAGCAACGGGTCATCCGGCAGGCCCTGGCCGGCGCCGGACTGCGTGCGGCCGACGTGGACGTGGTCGAGGCACATGGAACGGGCACGACGCTGGGAGACCCGATCGAGGCTCAGGCTCTCCTGGCCACGTACGGGCAGGACCGGGTTCTTCCTCTGCTGCTCGGCTCGGTCAAGTCGAACATCGGGCACACCCAGGCCGCGGCCGGTGTCGCCGGTGTCATCAAGATGGTGATGGCGATGCGGCACGGGACGCTGCCGCGCACCCTGCACGTGGACGCGCCTTCGACGCACGTGGACTGGGAGGCCGGTTCGGTCGAACTGCTGACCGCCGAGACCGCCTGGCCCGCAGTGGACCGCCCCCGGCGCGCGGGTGTCTCGTCGTTCGGTGTGAGCGGCACGAACGCCCACGTGATCGTGGAGGCCGGTCCCGAAGTCTCCGCTGCCGAGCCGGTCCTCGCCGGGCCGGTGCCGCTTGTGGTGTCGGCCAAGTCGGCGGCTTCCCTGGACGCTCAGATCGCCCAGCTGCCGTCCGACGTGGCGCCGCTGGACCTCGGTTTCTCGCTGGCTTCGTCGCGGTCGTTGTTCGAGCACCGGGCGGTTGTTGTCGACGGTGTTGAAGTGGCCCGGGGAACCGCCTCGGACGCGCCGCTGGCGTTCCTGTTCACCGGTCAGGGTTCGCAGCGGGCGGGAATGGGCCGGGAGCTGTACGCCCGGTTCCCGGTGTTCGCGGCGGCCTACGACGAGGTCACGGCTCTTCTCGACTTCGACTCCGACGACCTCGACCAGACCGGCAATGCCCAGCCGGCCATTTTCGCGCTCGAGGTGGCGCTGTTCCGCCTCGCGACCTCGTTCGGCCTGCACCCCTCCCATCTGGCCGGGCACTCGATCGGTGAAGTTGCCGCCGCACACGTGGCCGGCGTGCTGTCCCTGGAGGACGCGTGTGCGCTGATTTCGGCGCGGGCGCGGTTGATGCAGGCTCTGCCCGCCGGCGGGGCGATGGTGGCGATCCAGGCGGCACCCGCGGATGTCGTGCTGACGCCCGGCGTCTCGCTCGCGGCCGTGAACGGTCCGTCCTCGGTGGTGATCGCCGGGGCCGAGGACGAGGTTCTGGCGATTGCGGCCGGTTTCGAGAAGACGAAGCGGCTGGCGGTGTCGCACGCGTTCCACTCGGTGCTGATGGAGCCGATGCTCGATGATTTCCGTGCGGTGGTCGATGGGTTGACGTTCCACCAGCCGCAGATCCCGATCGTCGCGTCGGGCGATGTGACCGACCCTTCGTATTGGGTCTCGCACGTCCGGGACACGGTGCGGTTCGCGGACAACGTGGCCCGTCTGGACGGCTGCCGGTTCCTGGAGCTGGGCCCGGACGCGGTGCTGTCGGCGATGGTCGACGGTGGTGTGCCGATGATGCGCCGCGACCGCGACGAAGAGTTGACCGTGCTTACCGCGCTGGCCCGCCTGCACGTCCAGGGCGTGCCGGTCGACTGGACGCCGCTGCTGGCCGGTGGCCACCTGATCGACCTGCCCACGTACCCGTTCGAGCACGCCAGCTTCTGGCCCCCCGCCAAGCCGGTCGCGGCCCTCGACACCACCGACCACCCGCTCCTGTCCACGGTCGTGCCGGCCCCCGACGGCGGCGTGACCCTGACCGGTCGCCTGTCCGCGGCCACCCAGCCCTGGCTGACCGACCACACCATCCTCGGCTCGGTCCTGTTGCCCGGCACCGGATTCGTCGAACTCGCCCTGCGCGCCGGGGCCGCCGCCGGTTGTGGCGCGCTCCGCGAGCTGACCCTGGCCGCACCGCTCACCCTGACGAACGAGCCGGTCACGATCCAGGCTGTCGTCTCCGCTCCAGACGGCGACGGTTCGCGGACGGTCGGCCTGTACTCGCGTTCCGCCGAGACGTGGATCCAGCACGCGTCGGGCCGGGTGGAGCCGGCCTTTGTGCCGGCCCCTGGCTCGGTCTTCGCCGAGTTGGTTTGGCCGCCGATCGACGCGTCACCGATCGACCTGACCGGCGCGTACGAGGGTCTGGCCGACCGTGGATTCGGTTACGGGCCGGCTTTCCAGGGTCTGCAGCGGGCCTGGGTGCGCGGGAACGAGGTCTTTGCCGAGGTGGCGCTGCCGGAGGATGTGCCGGTCGGCGGTTACGGCATCCACCCCGCCCTGCTCGACACTGCGCTGCACGCCGCGATGACGCAGAACGGCGGGGACCGTACGGTCGTGCCGTTCGTGTGGAATGACGTGGCCCTGCACGCGGTGGGGGCGTCGGTCGTGCGGGTGCATCTGGTGCGCGGCAGTGACCGTCAGGTTTCGGTGGAGGTGGTCGACACGGCGGGGCGGCCGGTGTTCTCGGCGGGCTCGATGTCCGGTCGTGAGGTGTCCGCGGACCAGCTCAGTGTGCGGCCGCCTCTGTACGGGGTCGAGTGGCGGCGTGTGGATAAGCGCGTTTTCGCTTCGGCCCTGGCTGTGGACAAGTCGGCCCTCGAGCTTGACAGCGGTCTAAAGTCGGCTACTTCCCGGGAGGGTGGGGGAGGTGGTGGCGTAACTGTCTACCGCTGCTCTACGCCTATCGGAAATGTCCCCGATGCCGTAAAAATCCTCCTCGCCGAAGTCCTCCAGACCGTCCAGGCTGCTGAGCAGCCCCTGGTAGTGGTCACGAGGCCGGGCGACGTGGTCCAAGCGCCGGTCTGGGGCCTGGTCAGGGCAGCCCAGGCCGAGCACCCCGGCCGCTTCACCCTGATCGAGTCCGACGGCGACGACGACGAGCTGATTGCAGGCATCGTCGCGGCCGGCGAGCCTGAGGCTGCGATCCGCGACGGCGAGGTCTTCGTGCCCCGGCTGCGCCAAAGCGCCGCCGATGAACCCACGCCGCTGGACCTCGACGGCACAGTCCTGATCACCGGCGGCACGGGCGGCATCGGCGCGGTGGTGGCCCGCTACCTGGCAACCGAACGCGGCGTCACCGACCTGGTGCTGGTCTCGCGGCGCGGACTGGAAGCACCGGGCGCCCGGGAGCTGGCCGACGAACTGGGCGCAAGGGTGGTGGCCTGCGACGTCACCGACCGGAACGCCCTGGCCGAGCTGATCAGTGGCATCGACAACCTGACCGGCATCGTCCACGCGGCCGGCGTCGGCGACAACGGCGTGCTGGCAAGCATGACCCCGGAACGCTTCGACGCGGTGCTCCGGGTCAAGGCCGACTCCGCCTGGTGGCTGCACGAGCTGACCGCGGACCGCGACCTCAAGGCGTTCGTGATGTTCTCGTCGGCGGGTGGCATGGTGCTGACCGCCGGGCAGGCCAATTACGCGGCGGCCAATGTCTTCTTGGACGGTCTGGCCGCGTACCGGAAGGAATTTGGTCTCCCGGCGACGGCGATCGCCTTCTCGCTCTGGGATGTCGGCACGGGTCTGGGTCAGGACATGACCGAAGTGGACCGCCGCCGTATGGCCACCCAGGGCCTCCCGGTCATCGGCGCCGACGAAGGCCTGGCCATGTTCGCGGCCGCCCTGGACTCGCCGCGCTCGACCGTCGTGCCCATCAAGGTGGACACGGCCGCGCTGCGCGCCCGAACCGATGTTGTGCCGGCCCTGCTGCGCGATCTGGCCGGGCCGGTCCGCCGGAAGGCCGCCACGGTCGCGGTCACCGGTGGCCTGGCCGACACCCTCGCCGGGCTCACCGCGGGCGAACGCCGCCGTACGGTCCTCGACCTCGTCCGTGACCAGGTCGCCGCCGTGCTCGGCCACGGCACCGCGGACGCCATCGAGCCCGCGCGTGCCTTCCAGGAGCTGGGCTTCGACTCGCTGACCGCCGTCGAGCTGCGCAACCAGCTCGCCGCCCGCACCGGCCTCACGCTGCCGGCCACCCTGGTCTTCGACCACCCGACCGCCGCCTCGGTGGCCGAGCTCATCGACACCTCGCTCGGCGGGACGGCGCCCGCGCCGGTCGTCGCCGCGCCGGTCGCGGTCCGCGTGGACGAGCCGATCGCGATCGTCGGCATGGCCTGCCGCTACCCGGGCGACGTGCACAGCCCGGACGACCTGTGGCGGCTCGTGCTCGACGGTGTCGACACCGTGGGCGCCCTGCCGGCCGACCGGGGCTGGGACATCGAGAACCTGTACGACCCCGAGCCGGGCAAGGACGGCAAGAGCTACACCCGGCACGGCAGCTTCCTGCGGGACGCGGCCGAGTTCGACCCGGGATTCTTCGGGATCTCGCCGCGCGACGCCCTCAGCATGGATCCGCAACAGCGCCTGCTGCTCGAGACGTCGTGGGAAGCGGTCGAGCACGCCGGCATCGACCCGTCGACGCTGCGCGGCAGCCGCACCGGTGTCTTCGCCGGCGTGATGTACCACGACTACGCGCTCAACGTGAACCCCGCGGCCACGGCCGGCGGCAGCGTCGTCTCCGGCCGGGTCTCCTACACGCTCGGCTTCGAGGGCCCGGCCGTCACGGTCGACACCGCCTGCTCGTCGTCCCTGGTCGCCATCCACCTGGCGGCGCAGGCGCTGCGGCAGGGCGAGTGCGACCTGGCCCTGGCCGGTGGCGCCACCGTGATGGCGACCCCGGGCATGCTCATCGACTTCAGCAAGCAGCGCGGCCTGTCGGTGGACGGCCGGTGCAAGGCGTTCGGCGCCGGCGCGGACGGCGTGGGCTGGTCCGAGGGCGTGGGTGTGCTGCTGGTCGAGCGGCTGTCCGACGCGAAGCGCAACGGCCACGAGGTGCTGGCGGTCATCCGCGGCACCGCGGTCAACCAGGACGGCGCCTCGAACGGGTTCACCGCGCCCAACGGGGCTTCGCAGCAGCGGCTCATCCGGCAGGCGCTGGCCGCCGCCGACCTTCGTGCCTCCGATGTGGACGTCGTGGAGGCGCACGGCACCGGCACCACGCTCGGAGACCCGATCGAGGCTCAGGCGCTCGTGGCCACGTACGGGCAGGAAAGGGACTTGCCCCTCCTGCTCGGCTCGATCAAATCCAACATCGGGCACTCGCAGGCCGCGGCCGGTGTCGCCGGTGTCATCAAGATGGTGCAGGCGATGCGGTACGGGGTGGTGCCGCGCACCTTGCACGCCGACGAGCCCTCGCCGCACGTCGACTGGACCGCGGGCGAGGTCGAACTGCTCACCGGGCAGCGCGAATGGCCGACGACCGACCGGGCCCGGCGCAGCGCGGTGTCGTCGTTCGGCATCAGCGGCACCAACGCGCACGTCATTCTCGAGCAGGGTCCGACTCCGGCGCCCGTCGCCGATCGACCCGGCAACAAGGGCCCGACGCCGTGGCTGCTCTCGGCCGCGACACCGGAAGCGTTGCGGGCCCAGGCGGAACGCCTTTTGACGGTGGCCGACCGCGACCCGCTCGACGTGGCCTGGTCCCTCGCGACCACGCGGGCGGCACTCGAATACCGGGCGGTCGTGCAGCCGGAAGACCTCATGGCGTTCGCCGCCGGGGAGGACAACGCCGTTGTCGGGCGGGCTCGGGGGACGAGCGCGCTGGCCTTCCTGTTCACCGGCCAGGGTTCGCAGCGGGCCGGGATGGGCCGGGAGCTGTACGCCCGGTTCCCGGTGTTCGCGGCGGCCCACGACGAGGTGGTGGCGCACCTCGACTTCGACGCGGACGACCTGGACCAGACCGGCAACGCTCAGCCCGCCATCTTCGCGGTGGAGGTGGCTTTGTTCCGCCTCGCGGAGTCGTTCGGCCTGCGTCCCGACTACCTGACCGGCCACTCGATCGGCGAGGTCGCGGCGGCTCACGTCGCCGGGGTGCTCTCCCTCGAAGACGCATGCACGTTGATCTCGGCGCGGGCGCGGTTGATGCAGGCGTTGCCCGCCGGCGGCGCCATGGTGGCGATCGAGGCGGCTGCGGGCGACATCGAGCTGACCTCGAACGTGTCGATCGCGGCCGTCAACGGTCCCCGGTCGGTGGTCATCTCCGGGGCCGAGGACGAGGTCGTGGCCTTGGCCGCGGCCTTTGAGAAAACCAAGCGGCTGACGGTCTCGCACGCGTTCCACTCGGTGCTGATGGACCCGATGTTGGACGACTTCCGCGACGCCATCGAAAACCTGACGTTCAACGAGCCGCAGATCCCGATCGTCGCGTCGGGTGATGTGACCGACCCGTCGTACTGGGTCTCCCACGTCCGGGACACGGTGCGGTTCGCCGACAACGTGGCGCAGCTGGCCGGCGCGCGGTTCCTCGAGATCGGCCCCGACGCGGTGCTCGCCGGCATGGTCGACGGCGGCGTGCCGACGATGCGCCGCGACCGCGACGAGGAACAGACGTTCCTGACCGCCCTGTCCCGCCTGCATGTCACGGGTGTCGCGGTGGACTGGAAGCCGCTGCTGTCCGGCGGTCGCCGCATCGACCTGCCCACGTACGCGTTCCAGCACGAGCCGTACTGGCTGGAGGCCACCGCCCCCACCGGGCTCGGCATGACCCCCGTCGACCACCCCCTGCTCGGCGCCGCGGTCTGGTCGCCGGGCGGCGGAGTCACCTTCACCGGCCGCTTGTCCCGCTCGGCCCAGCCCTGGTTGGCCGACCACGTGATCCTCGGCTCGGTGCTGCTGCCGGGCGCCGCCTTCGCCGAGATGGCCCTGCGCGCGGGCGCCGAGACCGGCAGCCCCGCCCTGGACGAGCTGACCCTGGCCGCGCCGCTGGTCCTCGGCGACGAGCCGGTGCAGCTGCAGGTCGTGGTCGGCGCCCCCGACGGCGACGGGCGTCGTACGGTCGCCATTCACAGCGGCGGCGGCCAGACCTGGACGCAGCACGCCTCCGGCGTCCTCTCGACCCGCGTGGCCGTCGCCTTCGACCTGGCCGCGTGGCCTCCGGCCGACGCCGCGGCGATCGGCGTCGACGACGCCTACGACATCTTCGCGGCCCGTGGTTTCGGTTACGGTCCGGCGTTCCAGGGCCTCCGGCAGGCTTGGGTACGCGGTGACGACGTCTACGCCGAGGTAGCCCTCCCCGACGCGGTGGCGGCCGGCGGTTACGGCATCCACCCCGCCCTGCTCGACGCCTGCCTGCACGCCACGATCCTGCGCAACACCGAGGAGTCGACCGCCGTCCCGTTCGCGTGGAACGACGTCGCCCTGTACGCGCAGGGCGCGACGACGGTCCGGGTGCATCTGGTTCGGGCCGGTGACCGGGAGCTGTCCCTGTGGGTGGCCGACGCGGCCGGACGGCCGGTGCTGGCGATCGGGTCGCTGATCGGCCGTGAGGTGTCGGCGGACCAGCTCAGTGTGCGGCCGCCTCTGTACGGGGTGGAGTGGCGGCGTGTGGATAAGCGCGTTTTTGCTTCGGCCGCTGCTGTGGATAAGTCGGCCCTTGAGCTTGACAAGGCTCTAGAGTCGGCTACTTCCCGGGAGGGTGGGGGAGGTGGTGGCGTAACTGTCTACCGCTGCTCTACGCCTATCGGAAATGTCCCCGATGCCGTAAAGACCCTCCTCGCCGAAGTCCTCCAGACCGTCCAGGCTGCTGAGCAGCCCCTGGTAGTGGTCACGAGGCCGGGCGACGTGGTCCAAGCGCCGGTCTGGGGCCTGGTCAGGGCAGCTCAGACCGAGCACCCCGGCCGGTTCACTCTGATCGAGGCTGAGACCGGGGACGACGACCTTCTGAGGGCCATCGCCGCGACAGGGGAACCCGAGGCCGCGGTCCGCGACGGCGAGGTCTTTGTGCCTCGGCTGCGGCAGACAGCCGACGATCCCATGCCGGTGGACCTCGACGGCGGCACGGTCCTGATCACCGGGGGCACGGGCGGCATCGGCGCGGTGGTGGCCCGCTACCTGGCAACCGAACGCGGCGTCACCGACCTGGTGCTGGTGTCGAGGCGCGGAATAAACGCCCCAGGGGCGAGCGAACTGGCCGAAGAACTTGGCGCGAGGGTGGTGGCCTGCGACGTCACCGACCGCGACGCCCTGACCGAACTGGTCGCCGGCATCGACAACCTGACCGGCATCGTCCACGCGGCCGGCATCGGCGACAACGGCGTGCTGGCGAGCATGACGCCGGAACGGTTCGACAAGGTGCTCCGGGCCAAGGCCGACTCCGCCTGGTGGCTGCACGAGCTGACCGCCGACCGTAGCCTCGAGGCCTTCATCATGTTCTCGTCCGCCGGTGGCATGGTGCTCACCGCCGGGCAGGCCAACTACGCGGCGGCCAACGTATTCCTGGACGGTCTCGCCGCGTACCGGAAGGAACTTGGTCTCCCCGCCACTGCGATCGCCTTCTCCCTCTGGGATGTCGGCGCCGGTTTCAGCCAGGAGCTCGGCGAGGTCGACCGCCGCCGCATGGCCACCCAGGGCCTCCCGGTCATCGGCGCCGACGAAGGCCTGGCCATGTTCGCGGCCGCCCTCGACTCGCCGCGCTCGACCGTCGTGCCCATCAAGGTGGACACCGCCGCCCTGCGCGCCCGCACCGATGCCGTGCCCGCCCTTTTGCGCGACCTCGTACCCACGGTAAAGAAGGCGGTTAGAACAACCGGCGACCTCCTGGACCTCGTCCGCGGCAAGGTGGCCGCCGTCCTCGGGCACCGCAGCGGCGCCGACATCGACCCCGAGCGGGCCTTCCGGGAGCTCGGCTTCGACTCCCTCGCCGCGGTCGAGCTGCGCAACCAGCTCGCCGAGGCCACCGGCCGCACCCTGCCGGCGACGCTCGTCTTCGACTACCCGACCCCGGCCGTGCTCGCCGCCCACCTCGCCGGCGGTCAGGATCGGAAGGCGGCCGTCACCGAGACCAGGACCGACGACGACCCGATCGTCATCGTCGGCATGGCCTGCCGCTTCCCGGGCGGCGTCAGCACACCCGAGGAACTTTGGCAGCTGCTGCTCGACGGCACCGACGCCATCAGCGACTTCCCGGACAACCGGGGCTGGGACCTCGACGCCCTCTATGACCCGGACCCCGACCGGGCCGGCACCAGCTACACCCGTTCCGGTGGCTTCCTGCACGACGCGGGCGAGTTCGACCCGGCCTTCTTCGGGATGTCGCCGCGCGAGGCCGTGGCCACCGACGCCCAGCAGCGGCTGTTGCTGGAAACCACGTGGGAGGCCCTGGAACGGGCCGGGATCGACCCGCGGTCGTTGCGCGGTAGCCGGACCGGTGTCTTCACCGGCATCATGTACAACGACTACCACCTGCTGCTCGGCGACGACTTCGAGGGCGCCAACATCACCGGCAGCTCGCCGAGCGTCGCCTCCGGCCGGCTTTCGTACGTCTTCGGGCTCGAAGGCCCGGCGATGACGGTCGACACGGCCTGTTCGTCGTCGCTCGTCACCCTGCACCTGGCGGCCACCGCGCTGCGGCAGGGGGAGTGTGACCTCGCGGTCGCCGGCGGTGTCAGCGTGATGTCGACGCCGCGCACTTTTGTCGAGTTCTCGCGGCAGCGCGCGCTCTCGGGCGACGGCCGCTGCAAGGCGTTCTCGGACGACGCCGACGGCACCGGCTGGGCCGAGGGCGCCGGTCAGCTGGTGCTGGAGCGGCTGTCCGACGCGCGCCGGAACGGGCACACCGTTCTGGCCGTCCTCAAGGGCAGCGCGATCAACCAGGACGGCGCCTCCAACGGCCTCACCGCCCCGAACGGCCCGTCCCAGCAACGCGTCATCCAGCAGGCGCTGGCCGGGGCCCACCTGGAACCGTCCGAGGTGGACGTGGTCGAGGCGCACGGCACCGGCACCACGCTCGGGGACCCGATCGAGGCTCAGGCGTTGCTGGCCACGTACGGGCAGGAACGGGCTCTTCCGCTCTTGCTCGGCTCGATCAAGTCGAACATCGGGCACACTCAGGCCGCGGCCGGTGTCGCCGGTGTCATCAAGATGGTGCTGGCGCTGCGCAACGGCGCACTGCCGCCCACCCTGCACGCCGAAACCCCGTCGTCGCACGTCGACTGGACGGCCGGCGCACTCGAACTGCTCACCGAGCGCCGGGACTGGCCCGAGACCGGCCGTCCCCGCCGCGCCGGCGTCTCCTCGTTCGGGGTCAGCGGCACCAACGCCCACGTGATCCTCGAGCAGGCGCCCGCCGCCGACATCCAGGTCGAGGCCGTGACGCCGGGCGTGACGCCGCTGGTGCTCACCGCCCGGTCGGCCGAGGCGCTGCGCGAACAGGCGGCCCGGCTGCGGCCGCTGACCGCCACGACGCCGCTGCCCGACCTCGGCTGGTCGCTGCTGACCACCCGTGGCACGCTCGAGCACCGGGCCGTGGTGTTCGACGCGGCCGGGCTGGCCGACCTGGACGACGCGGTCACCGGCGTGGCCGCGCCGCTGGGCCGCACGGTGTTCGTCTACCCGGGGCAGGGCTCGCAGTGGGCCGGCATGGGTCGCGACCTGCTCGACACCTCACCCGTCTTCGCCACCCGCATCCACGAGTGCGCGGAAGCCCTCCGCCCGTACGTGGATTGGGACCTGATCGAGGTGCTGCGCGAGGGCACCCTGCTCGAACGCGTCGACGTGGTGCAGCCCGCCCTGTGGGCCGTCATGGTGGCGCTGACCGAGGTCTGGCGGTCGCTCGGTGTCGAGCCGGCCGCCGTCATCGGCCACTCCCAGGGCGAGATCGCCGCCGCCACCGCCTCGGGCGCGCTCAGCCTCGACGACGGCGCCCGGGTCGTCGCCCTGCGCAGCATCGCGGTCGCGGCCGACCTGGCCGGGCTCGGCGGCATGATGTCGGTCGCGCTCGGCGCCGACGACGTGCGGCCCCGCCTGGACGAGCGGGCCGGGATCGCCGGGGTCAACGGCCCGCGCTCCACAGTGGTCTCCGGTTCGCCCGAAGCTCTCGACGAGCTCACCGAACAGCTGGTGGCCGAAGGCGTCCGTGTCCGCCGCATCCCGGTGGACTACGCCTCCCACTCGCCGCAGGTCGAGCTGATCCGCGAGCGGGTGCTGGCCGAGCTGGCCCCGATCACGCCACGGTCCACCGACATCCCGTTCTACTCCACCGTCACCGCGGAGCTGATCGACACCGCCGAGCTCGACGCCGGCTACTGGTACGCCAGCCTCCGCCAGACCGTGCTGTTCGAGAGCGCCACCCGCAAGCTCATCGAGGACGGCTACCGCGTCTTCGTCGAGCCCAGCGCGCACCCGACCCAGACCGTCGGGATCGAGCAGACCCTCGAATCGGCCGGCGTCGACGGCCTGGTCACCGGCACTCTGCGCCGCGACGAGGGCGGCCTGCACCGCCTGCTCACCAGCGCCGCCACCGCGTTCGTCCGGGGCGTGCCGGTCGACTGGGCGAGCCTGTTCACCGCCGGCCGTCGCATCGACCTTCCCACGTACGCGTTCCAGCGTCGCCGCTACTGGCCGGAACCCGCCGCGGCGACGAAGGCCGAGCCGGTCGACGCCGAGTTCTGGGGCCTGGTCGACTCGGGGGAGCTGGGCGCCGCCCTGGCCCTCGACAACGCCACCGCGGCCACGTTGACCCCGGCCCTGACCGAATGGCGCGACCAGCGCCGCCGCCGGGCCGCCGGGGACTCGCTGCGCTACACCGACCGCTGGAAGCCGGTCACCGCCTCGGGAAGCCTGGCCGGAACGTGGACCGCCGTCCTCCCCGACAACCCCGCCGAGTGGATGCTCGCGGTGGTCGACGGCCTTGGGCTGAAGACCGGCCGGGGAGACGCCACCATCTCGTTCCCCGGTTCCCCCGAGGTCGACGGGCCGGTCTGGCGCATCACCCGCGGCGCCGTCTCGATCGGGCGCGGCGACCGGGTCACCGCACCCGAGCAGGCCACCGACTGGGGCCGCGCCTGGGCCGGCCTGGTCGACCTGCCCGAGACGATCGACGAGCGCGCCCTGGAACGCCTGGGTGCCGTGCTCGACGGCCCCGAGGACCAGGTCGCCGTGCGCGCCGCCGGGGTCTTCGGCCGCCGCCTCGTCCACGCGCCCGCGGCCACCGGCCGCAACGGCGGCTGGGCCGGCTGCACGGTGCTTGTCACCGGGGACACCGACGACCGTCTGGCCGACTGGGCCCTCGCGCAGGGTGCCGACCGGGTCGTCACCGTGGACCCAGCCGACCGCGACGCTCTCGCCGCAGTGGTCAAGGCGAGCCGGCCCTCGGCGGTCCTGCACGCCGCGACCGGCTCCGACTCAGAAGCCGCTCGCAACCTGCACGACCTGGTCACCGAGGCCGAGACGTTCGTCCTGTTCGCCGAGGACTCCGCGGTCGCGGCCGGGCACGACGGCCTGGCCCGGATGCGCCGCGGCGACGGGTTGCCGGCCACCTCGGTCACCTGGACCGGTTCCCTCGACACCGGTGTCGCGCTGGCCGCCGTCGAGGGCGCCCTCGACGCCGACCTGACCACCGTCACCATCACCGACACCGACTGGGCCACCTTCGCCCCGGCCTTCACCGCGAGCCGCCGCAGCAACCTGCTGGCCGACCTGCCCGAGGCCGCGGCCGCGCTGGCCGAGCCGGCCGTCGACGGCGACGAACCGGAACTGGTCCAGCGCCTGGCGCCGCTCGGCGCCGCCGAACGACAGCGGGCGCTGCTCGACCTCGTCCGGGGCGAGGCGGCCCGCTGCCTCGGCTACGACAACGCCGACACCCTGCCCACCGGCCTGGCGTTCCGCGACCTCGGCTTCGACTCGGCCGGCGCGGTCGACATGCGCAACCGGATGCGCCGCCTCACCGGGTTGTCGCTGCCCGCCACGCTGGTCTTCGACCACCCGGAGCCCGAGGCGCTGGCCCGCCACCTCGACGCCGAACTGTTCGGCGGGACCGAGGCCGCCACGGCCGTGGTCGCCACCCGGGAAACCACCGACGACCCGATCGTCATCGTCGGCATGGCCTGCCACTACCCGGGCGGGGTGGGCTCGCCCGAGGACCTGTGGCAGCTGGTCGCCGACGGCCGGGACGCCATCACCGAGGTGCCCGCCGACCGCGGCTGGGACCTCGACGCCGTCGCCACGGCCACCCGCCACGGCGGATTCCTCACCGACCTGGCCGACTTCGACGCCGAGTTCTTCGGCATCTCCCCGCGCGAGGCCGTCTCGATGGACCCCCAGCACCGGCTGCTGATGGAGACCACCTGGGACGCCATGGAACGGGCCGGCATCGCCCCGCTCTCGCTGCGCGGCAGCCGCACCGGCGTCTTCATAGGCACCAACGGGCAGGACTACTCCGACCTCAAGGTGAACGCCGGGGCCACCGCCGACGCGTACGCGCTGACCTCGACCATCGCCAGTGTCCTGGCCGGTCGCATCTCCTACCTGGCCGGCCTCGAAGGCCCGGCCATGGCGATCGACACCGCCTGCTCGTCGTCGCTGGTCGCCATCCACCTGGCCGCGCAGTCGCTGCGCGGCGGCGAATGCGATCTCGCCCTGGCCGGCGGTGTCTCGGCCATGTCGACGCCGGGCGCCCTGGCCGCCTTCACCGCGCAGGGCGGACTCGCCACCGACGGGCGGTGCAAGTCGTTCTCGGCCGACGCCGACGGCACCGGCTGGTCCGAAGGCGCCGGCGTCCTCGTGCTGGAACGGCTCTCCGACGCGCAGCGGAACGGGCACCGCGTCCTGGCCGTGGTCAAGGGTTCGGCGGTCAACCAGGACGGCGCCTCCAACGGGCTCACCGCCCCCAGCGGACCCGCTCAGCAGCGGGTCATCCGGCAGGCCCTGGCCAACGCGGGTCTCCAGACGGCCGACGTCGACGCGGTGGAGGCGCACGGCACCGGCACCCGCCTCGGCGACCCGATCGAGGCCCAGGCGCTGCTCGCCACCTATGGGCAGGAGCGGGAGACGCCGCTGCTGCTCGGCTCGCTGAAGTCCAACCTCGGCCACGCCCAGGCGGCGGCCGGTGTCGCCGGTGTCATCAAGATGGTGATGGCCATGCGGCACGGCGTGGCCCCGCGCACCCTGCACCTCGGCACGCCCACCTCGGCCGTCGACTGGGACTCGGGCGCCATCCGGTTGCTGTCCGACGCGGCTGAATGGCCTGACTCCGGCCGCGCCCGCCGCGCCGCCGTCTCGTCGTTCGGCGTGAGCGGCACCAACGCCCACCTGATCCTGGAGCATGTCGAAGAGCCCCCGGCCCGGCCGCAATCCGCGACGGTGCCGGCGCCCTGGCCCGTCGCGGCCAAGTCGGCCGCCGCGCTGGACGCCCAGATCGAACGCCTGCGGGTCACGGCCGGCAACCCGGTCGACATCGGCTTCTCGCTGGCGACAACCCGTTCCGCGTACGAGCATCGGGCCGTTCTCCTCGACGGCGCCGAGGTGGCCCGTGGGGCGGCACCGGCGATCCGCCCGGCGGCCCTGCTCTTCTCGGGTCAGGGCAGCCAGCGCCTCGGCATGGGCCGCGACCTCTACGCCCGCTTCCCGGTCTTCGCCGACGCGCTCGACGAGGCTCTGGCCCGGCTCGATCCCGCGCTGCGCGACGTGATGTGGGGCGACGACGCCGACCTGCTCAACCGGACCGAGTGGACCCAGCCCGCCCTGTTCGCCGTCGAGGCTGCGCTCTACCGCCTCGTCGAGTCGTGGGGTGTGCGGCCCGACGCGGTCGGCGGCCACTCGATCGGCGAGATCACCGCCGCGTACGTGGCCGGGGTCCTCAGCCTGGACGACGCGTGCACGCTCGTCACCGCCCGGGCCCGGCTCATGCAGGCGCTGCCCGCCGGCGGCGCGATGGTCGCGGTGCAGGCCGCCGAAGCGGAAATCCAGCTCACGCCCGGTGTGTCGATCGCCGCGGTCAACGGACCCGAGGCGGTTGTCGTCTCGGGCGAGGAGGCCGCCGTCGCCGCGATCGAGGCGGAAATGCGGGACCGCGGGCGGAAGACTAGCCGTTTGCGGGTGAGCCATGCGTTTCACTCACCGCTGATGGAACCGATGCTCGACGACTTCCGCGCGGTGGTGAACGGACTCACGTTCGCCCGTCCCACCGTGCCGATCGCGGCCGCCGGCGACGTGAGCACCCCGGAGTACTGGGTGCGCCACGTCCGCGACGCCGTGCGATTCGCCGACACCGTCGCCACCCTCGCCCAGCGGCGGGCGGTCCTGTTCGAGCTCGGCCCCGACGGCGTGCTGTCGGCGATGGCCGACGGCTGCATCCCCGCTCTGCGCAAGGGCCGCGACGAGGAGTCCACGCTGCTCACCGCCCTGGCCCGGCTCTATGTGGCCGGGGTGCCGGTGGACTGGGCGGCGGTGTTCGCGGGCACCGGGGCCACAACCGTCGACCTTCCCACGTACGCATTCCAGCGGCGCCGCTACTGGCCGGAGATCGCGGTCGGCGACTCGCTGCGCTACCGCGAGACCTGGCGCCCGTTCACGCCGTCCGGGGCGCTCACCGGCACCTGGCTGGCGATCGGAGGCGAAATCGCCGGGGCCGTCACGCTCGACACCGACGGACACGACCGGGCCGCCCTCGCCGCCCGGCTCACTGAGGCGGGCCCGGTCGACGGGATCGTCTCCATGCTCGACGTGGCCGGCACCACCGCGCTGATCCAGGCCATCGGTGACGCCGGTGTCACGGCCAGGCTGTGGGCGGTCACCCGGGGCGCGGTCGCGGTCCACGACGAGACGGTCGACCCGGCCCGTACGGGCATCTGGGGTCTCGGCCGGGTCGCCGCGCTCGAGCTTCCGCAGCTCTGGGGCGGCCTGATCGACGTCGAACCGGGTGCCGAGGAGCGGCTGACCGCGGTGCTCGGCGGCGACGAGGACGAGGTCGCGATCCGCGCCGACGGCGTCTACGCCCGTCGCCTGACCCCCGTTCCCGCAACGACCGGCGAGGAGTGGACGCCTTCCGGCACCGTGCTGGTCACCGGTGGCACGGGCGCGCTCGGCGCCGCGGTCGCCCGCGACCTGGCCGCTCGGGGCGCCGGCAAGCTGCTGCTGGTCAGCCGGCGCGGCCCCGACGCCCCCGGCGCCGCCGAGCTGGCGGCCGAGCTCCCCACGGCCGAGATCGTGGCCTGCGACGTCGCCGACCGCGACGCCCTGACCGCCCTGCTGGCCGCGCACCCGGTCGACGCGGTGGTGCACACCGCCGGCGTGCTCGACGACGGACTGCTCGACAGCCTGACGCCGGAACGCTTCGAGGCGGTCCACCGGGCCAAGGTGACCTCGGCGCTGCTGCTCGACGAGCTGCTGCCCGACGCCGAAGCCTTCGTCCTGTTCTCCTCGATGGCGGGTTCCGTCGGCAACCCGGGCCAGGCCAACTACGCCGCGGCCAACGCGGCCCTCGACGGCATCGCCCAGCGCCGCCGCGCCGCCGGACGAGCCGCCACCTCGATCGCCTGGGGCGCCTGGGCCGGGGCGGGCATGGCCGCGGGCACCGGCATCCAGGCCATCGACCCCGAGCGGGCCCTCTCGGCCCTTCGCCGATCGGCGGCCGAACCGGAAGCCACTGTCGTGGTGGCCGACCTGCGCCGCCGCGAGCTGCTGACCGCGCTGCTCGGCACCCGGCCGAGCCGGCTGCTCAGCGAGCTTCCCGAGGCCCGCACGGTCCTCGACGAGGTGCGGGCCGTCCGTGGGGGCGGCGCCGCCGACCTCGAGCGTCGTCTGGCCGGCCGGGCCGCCACCGAGCGCCTGGACGTGCTGCTCGACGTGGTCCGCACCAGCGTGGCCGAGGTGCTGGGTTATGGCGACGCCACCGCGGTCGGCGCCGAGAAGGCGTTCCGCGACCTCGGTTTCGACTCACTCACCGCGGTCGAGCTGCGCAACCGGCTCGGCGCGGCCACCGGACGGGTGCTGCCCGCCGGCGTCGTGTTCGACTACCCGACGCCGCGGGCCCTGGCCGCCTTCCTGGCCGGCGCCGACGACGACCGGGCCGAGACGGTGGCCGAGGGCGCGGTCGACGAGCCGATCGCCGTGGTCGGCATGGCCTGCCAGTTCCCGGGCGGTGTGCGCACCCCCGAAGACTTCTGGCAGCTGCTGATCGACGGCCGCGACGCCATGGGCCCGTTCCCGGCCGACCGGGGCTGGGACCTCGACCGCCTCACCGCCGAGAGCGCCACCACCTCGGGCGGCTTCCTCGACGGGCCGGCCGAGTTCGACCCGGCTTTCTTCGGGATCAGCCCCCGCGAGGCGCTGCTCATGGACCCGCAGCAGCGGCTGCTCCTGCAGACCTCGTGGGAGGCCTTCGAACGGGCCGGCATCGACCCGGTCTCGCTGCGGGGCAGCCGGACCGGGGTGTTCGTCGGCACCAACGGCCAGGACTACGCGAGCATGTTGCTCGAAGCGGGCCAGGACAACGAGAGCCACGTGCTCACCGGCCTGGCCGCGAGCGTCATCTCGGGCCGCCTGTCCTACACGTTCGGCCTCGAAGGCCCGGCCATGACCGTCGACACCGCCTGCTCGGCCTCGCTGGTCGCGCTGCACCTGGCGGCCCAGGCGCTGCGGCAGGGCGAATGCTCGCTGGCCCTGGCCGGTGGCGCCACGGTACTGGCCAGCCCGCGGTCGTTCTATCTGCTCACCCAGCAGGGCGCGCTGCCGGCCGACGGACGGACGAAGGCCTTCTCCGACTCGGCCGACGGCACCGGCTGGTCCGAGGGCGTCGGCATGATCGTGCTGGAACGCCTGTCCGACGCGCGCCGCCACGGCCACCACGTGCTCGCCGTCATCAAGGGTTCGGCGGTCAACCAGGACGGTGCCTCCAACGGGCTGACCGCGCCGAGTGGGCCGTCGCAGCAGCGGGTCATCCGGCAGGCGCTCGCCAACGCCGGCCTCTCGACCTCCGATGTGGACGCCGTCGAGGCGCACGGCACCGGCACCCGCCTCGGTGACCCGATCGAGGCCGGGGCGTTGCTGGCCACGTACGGGAAAGACCGCCGGACGCCGCTGCTGCTGGGCTCGTCGAAGTCGAACATCGGCCACACCCAGGCCGCGGCCGGTGTCGCCGGTGTCATCAAGATGGTCCTGGCCCTGCAGCACGGCATGCTGCCGCCGACCCTGCACGCCGAGAAGCCGTCCACCCACGTCGACTGGTCGAGCGGCGCCCTGCAACTGGTGTCCGACGCGACGCCGTGGCCCGAGCTGGGCCGCCCGCGCCGTGGTGGTGTCTCGTCGTTCGGGCTCAGCGGCACCAACGCCCACGTCCTCCTCGAACAGGCCGAGCCCGCGCCCGAGGCCGAGCCCGTGGACGAGCCGCTGGTGGTGCCGTTCGTGCTCTCGGCCAAGTCCGAGGCCTCGCTGCGTGGTCAGGCCACTCGCCTGGCCGAGGTGGTCGCCGGCCACGCGCCGGTCGACATCGCCCACTCGCTGCTGACCACCCGCTCGCTGTTCGACCACCGGGCCGTGTTGTTCGACCCGAACGGCCTGGCCGACCTGGATTCCGCGGTGACCGGCGTGGCCGCCCCGCTGGGACGCACGGTCTTCGTCTTCCCCGGCCAGGGATCGCAGTGGATCGGCATGGGCCGCGACCTGCTCGACACGTCCCCGGTGTTCGCCGCGAAGATCGAAGAATGCGCGGCCGCCCTGGCCCCGTACGTCGAATGGTCGCTGCACGACGTGCTCCGCGGCATCGAGGGACCCGTCCCGCTCGACCGGGTCGACGTGGTGCAGCCCGCGCTCTGGGCCGTTCTCGTGGCGGTGGCCGAGGTGTGGCGCTCGCTCGGCGTCGAGCCGGACGCGGTCGTCGGCCACTCCCAGGGCGAGATCGCCGCGGCCACGGTCGCGGGCGGCCTCACCGTGGCCGACGGCGGCATGATCATCGCGTTGCGCAGCCTCATCGCGCTCGACTCGCTCGACGGCGTCGGCAGCCTCGTCTCGGTGTCGCTGTCGCCTGCCGAGACCGCGGCCCGGGTCGCCAAGTGGCCGGCCCTTCAGGTGGCCGCGTTCAACTCGCCGTCCTCGGCCGTGGTGTCGGGCCCGGTCGCCGAGCTGACCGAGCTGCAGGCCGAACTGCAGGCGGACGGGGTCCGGCACCGCCGCATCCCGGCCGCATTCGCCTCGCACTCGCCGGCCGTCGAGGTCATCCGCGACCGCGTGCTCGAAGCGTTCGCGCCGGTGCGCCCGCGCAGCTCGGAGATCCCGTTCTATTCCACGGTGACCGCCGGGATCCTCGACACCGCCGAGCTCGACGCCGCCTACTGGTACAGCAACCTGCGGCAGACCGTCGAGTTCGAGAAGACGGTGCGCCTGCTCGTCGAGAACGGCCACCGTGCCTTCATCGAACCCAGCGCCCACCCGGTCATGACCGGCGCGGTCGAGCAGATCCTGGACGTGGCCGGCGTCGAAGGCGTGGTGCTCGGCTCGCTGCGCCGCGACAAGGGCAGCCTGCGGCAACTGCTCACCATGGCCGCCCAGGGCTTCGTGCGCGGGCTGCCGGTCGACTGGACACGCGTGGTGCCCTCGGGCCGTCGCACCAGCCTTCCCACGTACGCCTTCCAGCGTCAGCGGTTCTGGCCGAGCATCGAGGCGGCCGCGCCGGTCGCCGCCGACCACGCCGACGCCGAGTTCTGGAAGGTGGTCGAGAACGGGGAACTCGCCCTGGAAGCGAGCGCCGTCGAGACGCTGATGTCCTGGCGTGACCGCAAGCGCGACGACGCCGTGACCGACGGCTGGCGTTACCAGGATTCCTGGATTCCCGTACGCCCCGGGCCCGCCCCGGCCGGACGCTGGCTCGTGGTTGTCCCCGAGGACGCCCCGGCCGGAACCGATGCCGTCGTGACCGCCCTCGGCGCCGAACGCTTGGACGTGCCCGCCGTCATCGACCGCCCCGGCCTGGCCGCGCTGCTTCTGGACGCCGGTGACATCGACGGCGTGCTCAGCCTTCTCGGCCTGGCCGCCGGCCGCTACGGTGCTGTGCCCCAGGGCCTGTCGGCCAACGTGCGGCTCGTGCAGGCCCTCGGCGACGCGGCGGTCTCCGCGCCGGTCTGGGTCGCCACCCAGGGCGCGGTCGCGACCAGCGTCGACGACCCGGTGACGGCCCCCGAGCAGACCACCCAGTGGGGCTGGGGCCGCGTCGCCGCCCTCGAACTGCCGCAGCGCTGGGGCGGCCTGATCGACCTGCCCGCCGTCGTCGGCGACGCGGCGGCCGAACGTCTGGCCGGTGTGCTCGGCCGCGACGAGGACCAGCTGGCGGTGCGTGACTCCGGTGTCGTCGCCCGCCGCCTGGTCAGTGCCCCGGCCACCGCCGGCGACCACGTCGGGCAATTCCGCACCAGCGGCACGGTGCTCATCACCGGTGGCACCGGTGGCATCGGCGGGCTGCTGGCCCGCTGGGCCGTCGACCGCGGCGCCCAGCACCTGGTGCTGGCCGGCCGCCGTGGCCCGGACGCCCCCGGCGCGGCCGAACTGGCCGCCGAGCTCAAGGCGGCCGGCGCCGAGGTCACGCTCGCGGCGGTCGACGTGGCCGACCGTGACGCGCTGGCCGCCCTGCTCGCCACGATCCCGGCCGACCGCCCGCTCAGCGCCGTGCTGCACGCGGCCGGGGTCAGCACCGGTGACGCGCCGGTCGACCAGATCACCGACGAGCAGCTGGACGGGCTGCTGCGGGCCAAGCTCACCGCCGCCCGCCACCTGCACGAGCTGACCGCCGACCTCCCGCTGGACGCCTTCGTGCTGTTCAGTTCGGGGGCGGCCAGCTGGGGCAGCAGCGGCCAGGGCGGTTACGCGGCGGCCAATGCGTTCGCCGACGGGCTGGCCTCGTACCGGCGCTCGCGGGGTCTGCCCGCCACCTCGCTGGCCTGGGGCACCTGGGGCGGAGTGGGCATGGCGACCGACGAGCGGATCCTGGAGCACCTGCTCAAGCGCGGCGTCGACGTGATGGACCCGAACCTCGCGATCGGCGTGCTGCAGCGGGCCATCGAGGACGGCCGCACCACGCTCACCGTCACCAACATGGACTGGGCCAAGTTCGCCCCGGCCTTCACGGCGGGCCGGCCCAGCCCGCTGCTGTCCGACCTTCCGGCCGTACGGGCCGCGCTGGTCGAGGAGGAGCCCGAGGCGGACGAGCCGGCCCTGGTGCGCAAGCTGACCGGGCTGTCCGCGGCCGAGGCGACCCGGGTGCTGCTGACCGCCGTGCGCACCGAGGCCGCGGCCGTGCTCGGCATGGACGGCGCCGACGACCTGACCGCCACCAAGGCGTTCCGCGACTTCGGCTTCGACTCGGTGACCGCGGTCGAGCTGCGCAACCGGCTGCGGCGCCTGACCGGCCGCAACCTGCCGGCCGCGCTGGTCTTCGACTACCCGACGCCGCAGGCGCTGGCCGAATACCTGCGGGGGGAGCTGGCACCGGGCGGGGCCGAGGTCGCCGACGACCCCGACGCCGAGATCCGGGCCGCGCTGGCCGCCGTCCCGATCAGCCGCCTGCGCCGGGCCGGCCTGCTCGAGATGGTGCTGCAGCTGGGCGACGACGACCAGAAACCCGAGCCGGAAACGGCCGGGGACGACGAGACCTCCATCGACGACATGGACGCCGCGAGCCTGCTGCGGCTGGCCATCGAGGGCACGACGAATTGACCGGGGAGCAGAGGAAAGCCTGATGACGGACGCCACCAAGCAGTATGTCGAGGCGCTGCGCACCTCCCTCAAGGAGAACGACCGCCTGCGCCGCCAGAACGCGCAACTGGTCTCGGCCGCGGTCGAGCCGATCGCGATCGTCGGCATCGGCTGCCGCTACCCGGGTGGCGTCGCCTCCCCGGAACAACTGTGGGACCTGGTCGAGCAGGGCCGCGACGCGATCGGGCCGTTCCCGGCCGACCGGGGCTGGGACCTGGAGTCGTTGCACAGCACCACCGGCGAGGGCGGCTTCCTGGCCGGGGTGGCCGACTTCGACGCCGGGTTCTTCGGCATCTCCCCGCGCGAGGCGGTGGCGATGGACCCGCAGCAGCGCCTGGTGCTCGAAACCTCGTGGGAGGCCCTGGAACGCGCCGGCATCGACCCGCTCTCGCTGCGCGGCAGCCGCACCGGCGTCTACATCGGCACCACCGGCCAGGACTACGCCAGCCTGCTCGCCCGCACCGGCGAGGACAACACCGTCTATGCCACCACGGCCGCGGTGGCCAGCGTGCTCTCCGGCCGGGTCTCCTACTTCGCCGGCTTCGAGGGCCCGGCCGTCACCGTTGACACCGCCTGCTCGTCGTCGCTGGTCGCCACCCACCTGGCCGTGCAGGCGCTGCGGCAGGGGGAGTGCACCCTGGCCCTGGCCGGCGGTGTGGCCGTGATGACCACCCCGACCGCGTTCGCCGCGTTCACCGCCCAGGGTGGCCTGGCCCCGGACGGACGCTGCAAGTCGTTCGCCGAGGCGGCCGACGGCACCGGCTGGTCCGAGGGTGTCGGCCTGCTCGTGCTGGAACGGCTCTCCGACGCCCAGCGCAACGGTCACCACGTGCTCGCCGTGATCCGGGGCAGCGCGGTCAACCAGGACGGCGCCTCCAACGGGCTCACCGCCCCCAACGGGCCGTCGCAGCGCCGGGTCATCCGGGCCGCGCTCGGCAACGCCGGTCTGGAACCGGCCGACGTCGACGCGGTCGAGGCGCACGGCACCGGCACCCGTCTCGGCGACCCGATCGAGGCCCAGGCACTGCTCGCCACCTATGGGCAGGACCGGCCGCACCCGCTGCAGCTCGGCTCGATCAAGTCGAACATCGGGCATCCGCAGGGCGCAGCCGGTGTCGCCGGTGTCATCAAGATGGTGATGGCGCTGCGCCACGGCGTGCTGCCGCAGACCCTGCACGTCGACGAGCAGACCTCCAACGTGGACTGGGAGGCCGGGAGCGTCGAACTGCTGACCGAGCAGCGACCCTGGCCCGCCACCGGGCACCCGCGCCGGGCCGGTGTCTCGGCCTTCGGTGTGAGCGGCACCAACGCCCACGTCGTCCTCGAACAGGCCCCCGCGACCGAGGCCGTCGACCAGCCGCCCGCCCGGCCCGCCGGCCTGCTCCCGTGGCTGCTCTCCGGCCGTACCGCGGCGGCCTTCGACGCCCAGTCCCGGCGCCTCGAAGGCTTCCTCGCCGACCACCCCGATCTGCGGCCGCTCGACGTGGCCTACTCTCTCGCCACCTCGCGGGCGAGCCTGGAGCACCGGGCCGTACGGGTCGACGGCAGCGACATCGCCCAGGGCGTCACCTCCGAGGGCCTGCTGGCCTTCCTGTTCACCGGTCAGGGCTCGCAGCGCGCCGGGATGGGCCGGGACCTGGCGGCCCGGTTCCCCGACGCGTTCGAGGGGCTGGCCGAGCTCGCCGACGACGACCTCGACCAGACCGGCAACGCCCAGCCGGCCATCTTCGCCCTCGAAGTGGCCCTGTTCCGCATCGCGTCGTCGTTCGGCCTGCGCCCGGACTACCTGGCCGGCCACTCGATCGGCGAGATCGCGGCCGCCCACGTGGCCGGGGTGCTCTCGCTGGAGGACGCGCTCACGCTGGTGCGGGCCCGCGGCGCGCTCATGCAGGCGCTGCCGGACGGCGGGGCGATGGTGGCGATCCAGGCCACGCCGGACGAGCTGGAACTGACGCCGGGAGTCTCCCTCGCGGCGGTCAACGGGCCGGACGCGGTCGTCATCTCCGGGGTCGAAGACGAGGTGCTGGCGATCGCCGCCCGCTTCGAGAAGACCAAGCGGCTCACCGTCTCCCACGCCTTCCACTCGGTGCTCATGGAGCCCATGCTCGACGAGTTCCGCCGCGTCGTCGCCGGGCTGACGTTCCACCAGCCGCAGATCCCGATCGTGGCCACCGGTGACGTGACCGACCCCGGATACTGGGTCGCCCACGTGCGCGACACGGTCCGCTTCGCCGACAACGTGGCGACGCTGACCGAGGCCGGAGTCACGCGATACCTCGAACTGGGCCCGGACGCCGTGCTGTCGGCGATGGTCGACAACGGCGTGCCGATGCTGCGCCGCGACCGCGACGAGGAACTGACCACGCTCACCGCGCTGGCCCGCCTGCACGTCCAGGGCGTCGCCGTCGACTGGGCGCCCTGGTTCGCCGGCACCGGTGCCCGCCGCGTCGACCTGCCCACCTATGTGTGGCAGCGCGAACGCTACTGGCCCGCGGTGCGGGGCGGCCTCGGCGACCTGCGCGCGGCCGGGCTGGGCCGGGTCGACCACCCGCTCTTCGGGGCCGGGGTGGAACTGGCCGGCACCACCGGTTACCTGTTCACCAGCCGCCTCTCGCTCGCCGCCCACCCGTGGCTGGCCGACCACGTCGTGCAGGGCCATGTGCTGCTCTCCGGCACTGCCTTCGTCGAGCTCGCGGTGCGGGCCGGTGACGAGGTCGGCTGCGGCCGCGTCGAAGACCTCACGCTCACCGCGCCGCTCGTGATCCCGGCCGACGGTTCGGTGCAGCTGCAGATCGCCGTGGACGCCCCCGACGACAGCGGACGCCGCGCCATCACCATCCACTCCCGGCGCGACGACGTCTGGACCGCGCACGCCACCGGCTACCTCGCCCTGGGCGCCACCTCCGTGCCGTTCGACGCCACCACCTGGCCGCCCGAGGGCGCGACCCCGGTGGACATCGAGGGCTGCTACGAGCGGTTCGCCTCCGGCGGTTTCGCGTACGGGCCGACGTACGCCGGTCTGCGTGCCGTCTGGACCCGCGGCGGCGACGTGTTCGCCGAGGCCGCGCTGGACTCCGGCGCCGACGCCTTCGGCCTGCACCCCGGCCTGCTCGACGCCTGCCTGCACGCGGCCGGGCTGGCCGACTTCGGCCCGATCAGCCGGGGCGGCCTGCCGTTCGCCTGGCGCGGTGTCTCCCTGCACACCGCCGGCGCCTCGCACGTGCGGGTGCGGTTGCGCCTCGACGGCGACGCCATCGACCTCGCCGTGGCCGACGCCGGCGGCGTTCCGGTGGCCTCGGTCGAATCCCTTGTCGTCCGCGAGATCGGCCCGTCCCACCTCGACGGACCGGCCGCGATCGGCCGCGACTCGCTGTTCCGCATCGAATGGACGCCGGTCGCTCCCGGGTCGTCGGAGACCAGCCTGGCGCTGCTCGGCGACGACCTCTTCGGCCTGGGCATCGCGCCGCTCAGCGACGATGTCACGCCCAGGGTCGTGGTGCGCGCCGTGGACACCAGCGGCGACCCGGTCGAGGCCACCCATCGGGCCACCACCGACGTGCTCACCGCGATCCAGCAGTGGCATTCCGACGCCCGGCTGGTCTTCCTGACCCGGGGTGACGGCCCGGCCGAGGCGGCCGTGGCCGGACTGGTCGGCTCCGCCGCCTCCGAGCACCCGGGCCGCTTCGCGCTCATCGACCTGGACGGACCGGCCGACCTCGCCACCGCGGTCACCGTCGACGAACCTCGCCTGGCTGTCCGCGACGGCCGGCTTCTGGCGCCTCGGCTCCTGCGGGCCCCCCTCCCGCAGGAGCCGGCCGCCGCCGACGGCACGGTCCTGGTCACCGGTGGCACCGGCGGCCTCGGCCGGCTCATCGCCCGCCACCTGGTGGCCGACCTGGGCGTACGGGACCTCGTGCTCGCCTCCCGCCGGGGCGGCGCCGAGGATCTGGTGGCCGAACTCGCCGACATGGGCGCCACCGTCAGCGTGGTGGCCTGCGACGTGACCGATCGGGACGCCCTGGCCGCCCTGATCGCCGAGCACGGCGTCACCGGTGTCGTGCACACCGCGGCCGTGCTCGACGACGGCGTCATCGACACGCTCACTCCCGCGCGGATCGGCACGGTGCTGCGGCCGAAGGTGGACGCCGCCTGGCACCTGCACGAGCTGCTGCCCGACGCGAACCTGTTTGTGCTCTTCTCCTCGGCCGCCGCCAGCTTCGGCGTCCCCGGCCAGGCCAACTACGCCGCCGGCAATGCCTTCCTGGACGCGCTGGCCCGGCACCGCCGCGCCCGTGGCCAGCACGCCGTCTCGCTGGCCTGGGGCGCGTGGGAGCCCGACACCGGCGGCATGACCAGCTCACTCACCGCCGCCGACCTGGCCCGCATCGCCCGTACGGGCCTGCCGTCGCTCTCCGCCGCGCAGGGGCTCGCGCTGTTCGACGCCGGGCTGGCGAGCGACGAGCCGGTGCTGCTGCCCGTCCGGCTCGACCTGGCGACCCTGCGCTCCCAGCCCGAGGTTCCGGCGCTGCTGCGGGGGCTCGTACGCACCCGCTCGCGCCGCCCGCGGACGGGCCCGGCCGACGGTCTCGCCCAGCGCCTGACCGGCCTGGACGCCGAGGCCCGGATCGGCGCCCTGCTCACGCTCGTGCGCAGCCAGGTCGCGGCCGTGCTCGACTACTCCGGCGCGGACAGCGTCGACCCGGCCCGCGCCTTCCAGGAGCTCGGCTTCGACTCGCTGACCGCGGTCGAGCTGCGCAACCGGCTCGCCACCGAGACCGGCCTGCGCCTGCCGGCCACCCTCGTCTTCGACTACCCGAACTCGGTCGTCCTGGCCCGGCACCTCGACGAGGAGCTGTTCGGCGCTCTGGTCGAGGCCGCCCCGGAACGCCCGGCGACGACGACCGACGACCCGATCGTCGTGGTCGGCATGGCCTGCCGCTTCCCGGGCGGAGTGACCTCGCCCGAGGACCTGTGGCGGCTCGTGCTCGACGGCACCGACGCGATCAGCGGCTTCCCGGCCAACCGGGGCTGGGACGTCGCCGGCCTCTACGACCCCGACCCGGACGTGCCCGGCCGCAGCCACGTCATCGAGGGCGGCTTCCTGCACCAGGCCGGCGAGTTCGACCCCGACTTCTTCGGCATGTCCCCGCGCGAGGCGCTGGCCACCGACCCCCAGCAGCGGCTGCTGCTCACCACCGCCTGGGAGGCCGTCGAACAGGCCGGCATCGACCCGCAGACACTGCGGGGCAGCCGTACCGGCGTCTTCGCGGGCGTCATGTCCAACGACTACGGCTTCCTGCTCGAGGGCGAGGAGTTCGAGAGCTTCCGCGGCACGGCCAGCTCGATGAGCGTGGTCAGCGGCCGGGTCGCGTACACGCTCGGCCTGGAGGGCCCGGCCGTCACCGTCGACACCGCCTGCTCGTCGTCGCTGGTGGCCATGCACCTGGCCGCGCAGGCGCTGCGTTCGGGGGAGTGCACGCTGGCGCTGGCCGGCGGGGTCACGGTCATGTCGACGCCGGCGCCGTTCGTGGTCTTCTCGCGCCAGCACGGGCTCGCCGCCGACGGCCGCTCCAAGTCGTACGCCGACGCCGCCGACGGGGTCGCCTGGTCCGAGGGCGCCGGCCTGCTGGTGCTGGAACGGCTCTCCGACGCGCGCCGCCACGGCCACGAGGTGTTCGGTGTGCTGCGCGGCTCGGCGGTCAACCAGGACGGCGCGTCCAACGGGCTCACCGCCCCCAACGGGCCGTCGCAGCGCCGTGTCATCCGGCAGGCCCTGGCCAGCGGCGGGCTGTCCACAGCCGACGTGGACGTGGTGGAGGGCCACGGCACGGGTACGACGCTGGGCGACCCGATCGAGGCCCAGGCGCTGCTGGCCACCTATGGGCAGGACCGCTCCGAAGGCATCCCGCTGTTGCTCGGCTCGATCAAGTCGAACATCGGCCACTCGCAGGCGTCGGCCGGTGTCGCCGGTGTCATCAAGATGATCATGGCGATGCGGCACGGGGTCGTGCCGCGCACCCTGCACGTGGACGCTCCCTCCACGCACGTGGACTGGGCCGAGGGCGCGGTCGAGCTGGTCACGGCCGAGACGCCGTGGCCGTCGACGGACCGGCCGCGCCGCGCGGGTGTCTCGTCGTTCGGTGTCAGCGGCACCAACGCCCACGTCATCATCGAGGCCGCGCCGCCCGCCCCGGCGCCGGTCGAGGCGGAGGCGCCCGGCCTGGTGCCGATGCTGGTCTCGGCCCGGACGCCGGCCGCCCTGGACGCCCAGATCGCGCGGTTGCCGGTCGACGTCGCGCCGTTGGATCTCGGTTTCTCGCTGGCGACCACCCGCGCCCGGTTCGAGCACCGGGCCGTTCTGGTCGACGGGGTCGAGGTGGCCCGCGGCGCCGTTGCCGAGGGCCCCCTCGCGTTCCTGTTCACCGGCCAGGGTTCGCAGCGGGCCGGGATGGGCCGGGAGCTGTACGCCCGGTTCCCGGTCTTCGCGGCGGCCTACGACGAGGTCATGGCGCATCTGGTCTTCGACGCCGACGACCTGGACCAGACCGGCAACGCGCAGCCCGCCATTTTCGCGCTCGAGGTGGCGTTGTTCCGGCTGGCCGGATCGTTCGGCCTTCGCCCCGACGCCCTGGCCGGACACTCGATCGGCGAGATCGCCGCCGCGCATGTCGCCGGCGTGCTCTCACTGGCCGACGCCTGCACCCTCGTCGCCGCCCGGGCCCGGTTGATGCAGGCGTTGCCGGCCGGCGGAGCCATGGTGGCGGTCCAGGCCGCACCCGATGAGATCACTCTGACGCCCGGAGTCTCGATCGCGGCCGTCAACGGCCCCCGCGCGGTCGTCATCTCGGGCGCCGAGGACGAGGTTCTGGCGATCGCGGCCGGGTTCGAGAAGACCAAGCGGCTCACGGTGTCGCACGCGTTCCACTCGGTGCTGATGGACCCGATGCTGGACGACTTCCGCGACGCCATCGCCGGGCTGACGTTCAATGAGCCGCAGATCCCGATCGTCGCGTCGGGTGACGTGACCGACCCGTCGTACTGGGTGAACCACGTGCGGGACACCGTGCGGTTCGCGGACAACGTCGTGCGGCTGGAAGGCTCCCGGTTCCTGGAGCTGGGCCCCGACGCGGTCCTGTCGGCGATGGTCGAGAACGGCGTTCCGATGCTGCGCCGCGACCGCGACGAGGAACTGACCACGCTGACCGCCCTGGCCCGCCTGCACGTCCAGGGCGTCCGGGTCGACTGGGCGCCGCTGCTGGCCGGTGGCCGCCGGATCCCGCTGCCCACCTACGCCTTCCAGAACGAGTGGTACTGGGCCCCGCCGGTCGCCCGCGGTGCCGACGCCACCGAACTTGGCCTCACCGACACCGGCCACCCGCTGCTCGGCGCCGGTGTGGAGCTGGCCGGCGGCCGCGGTCACCTGTTCACCGGCCGGCTCTCCGAGCGCACCCACCCCTGGCTGGCCGACCACGTCGTCAACGGCCGGATCCTGGTGCCCGGCACCGCTTTCGTCGAGATGGCGATCCGTGCCGGTGACGAGGCCGGCGCCGACCTGGTCGAGGACCTGACCCTCACCGCCCCGCTGGTGGTGCCGGCCGGCGAGGCGGTCACTTTCCAGGTGACTGTGGCCGAGGCCGACCCGTCCGGGCGCCGGGCCTTCGCCGTCCACTCGCACCGCGACGGCGCCTGGGTTCAGCACGCGGCCGGTGTGCTGGCCGTCGTCGCCACCCCCGCCGAGCCGTTCGACACCACGTTCTGGCCACCCGCGGGCGCCGAGGCCGTCGACATCAGCGGCCACTACGAGCGGCTCGCCGCGGGCGGATTCGTCTACGGCCCGGACTTCCAGGGCCTGAAGGCCGTCTGGCGGCTCGATGACGACGTGTACGCCGACGTGGCGCTGCCCGGCGGCACGGACGGGTTCGGCCTTCACCCGGCCCTGTTCGACGCGGTCCTGCACGCCGCCGGCTTCGGGATGCTCGAAACGGGTGCCCTGCCGTTCTCGTGGTCCGATGTGCGGCTGTACGCCACCGGTGCCACCGCCCTGCGGGCGCGGGTGACGCCGCTCGGTGACGGCGCCATGAGCCTGGCCCTGACCGACCCCTCGGGCGCGCTGGTCGCCACGGTCGGAACCCTGTCCGTACGCCCGGAAACCGTCTCCGAGGCCGGAACCGACTCCCTTTACGCCGTCGACTGGATCGCCGTGCCCGCGGGCACCGAAACGCCCGACTTCACGACGTTCGAAGCCACTGACCTGGCCGGGGTGCTGGACCGTCTGCAGCAGGACGACGACGGCCTCGTGGCGTTCGTGACCCACGGCGAGAACCCGGATTCCGCCGCCGTCCGCGGTCTCGTGCGCTCGGCCCAGTCGGAGAACCCGGGCCGGTTCGTGCTCGTGGACACCGATGACAACACCCTGATCGCCGCCGCCGTCGCGACCGGTGAGCCCGAGATCCGCGTCCGCGACGGCCAACTGTCCGGACCGCGCCTGGCGAGGACGACGACCTCGGCACCGATCGACTGGGACACCGATGACACGGTCCTCATCACCGGCGGAT
The DNA here is from genome assembly GCF_016834655.1 of Paractinoplanes ovalisporus. Classification (GTDB taxonomy): domain Bacteria; phylum Actinomycetota; class Actinomycetes; order Mycobacteriales; family Micromonosporaceae; genus Actinoplanes; species Actinoplanes ovalisporus. The sequence goes on along the minus strand of NZ_JAENHP010000011.1, from coordinate 155,150 downwards.
CCGGTGGCCTGGCCGGAATCATCGCCCGGCATCTGGTCGCCGCCGGCGCCGGTCGGGTGGTGCTGGCCAGCCGCCGTGGCACCGGTGTCGAGGACGAACCGCGCATCACCAACGTGGCCTGCGACGTCAGCGACCGCGAGGCCCTGACCGCCCTCGTCGCCGAGCACGCCTTCACGGCCGTGGTGCACGCGGCCGCCGTACTGGAGGACGGGGTTGTCTCGTCCCTGACGCCCGAGCGCGTGACCACGGTGATGCGCCCGAAGGCCGAGGCCGCCCGGCACCTGCACGAGCTGCTGCCCGACCTCAAGGCTTTCGTTCTCTTCTCGTCGGCCGCCGCCACCATCGGCTCGCCCGGCCAGGCCGCCTACGCCGCCGCCAACGCCTACCTCGACGCCCTCGCCGAGGAACGCCGGGCGCAGGGCGTCCACGCGGTGTCGATGGCCTGGGGCGCCTGGACCGTCGGCCTGGCCGGCGAGACCGACCAGGCCCGCGCGGCCCGCTCCGGCATGCCGCCGCTCGCCGTCGAACAGGGCCTCGCGCTGTTCGACGCCGCCCTCGCCGCCGACCGGGCCACCGTCCTGCCGATCCGGCTCGACCTGGCCACCCTGCGGGCCCAGGGCGACGTGCCGCCGCTGCTGCGCGGCCTCGTCCGGGTGCCCGCGCGCCGCCGGGCCACCAGTTCGGCCGCCGCCACCGGCCTGGCCGAGCAGCTGCGCTCCCGGCCCGCCGACGAGCGGATCGCGCACCTGACCGACCTGGTCCGCGCCGCCGTCGCCGCCGTGCTCGGCCGCGACGGTGCCGCCACCGTCGACGCCCAGCGGGCCTTCCGCGACCTCGGCTTCGACTCGCTGACCGCGGTCGAGCTGCGCAACCGGCTCGGCGCCGAGACCGGGCTGCGGCTGCCGGCCACCCTGGTCTTCGACTACCCGACCTCGGCGCTGCTCGCCGGTTACCTGCTCGACGAACTGCTGGGCGCGGCCGACGTGGAGATCAGCGCGCCGGTGACCGCGGCCACGACCGACGACCCGATCGTGGTGGTGGGCATGGCCTGCCGGTTCCCGGGCGGGGTCACCTCTCCCGAGGAGCTGTGGAAGCTCGTCGCCGACGGCACCGACGCCATCACCGAGTTCCCCGAGAACCGGGGCTGGGACGTCGATGCGCTGTTCGACCCGGACCCGGATCACGCCGGAACGACGTACACCCGGCACGGTGGTTTCCTGCACGACGCCGACGAGTTCGACCCGGCGTTCTTCGGCATGTCCCCGCGCGAGGCACTGGCCACCGACTCGCAGCAGCGGCTGCTGCTCACCACCACGTGGGAGGCGCTCGAGCGGGCCGGCATCGACCCGGCCACGCTGCGGGGCAGCCACACCGGCGTGTTCACCGGTGTCATGTACAACGACTACGGCCTGCTGCTGGCCGGCGGCGAAGGGGCCGAGGGCTATCAGGGGCAGGGCAGCTCGGGCAGCATCGCGTCGGGCCGCGTGTCCTACACGTTCGGCTTCGAGGGCCCCGCGGTCACCGTTGACACGGCCTGCTCGTCCTCGCTGGTCGCCCTGCACCTGGCCGCTCAGGCCCTGCGGTCGGGGGAGTGCTCGCTCGCGGTCGCCGGTGGTGTCACGGTCATGTCCACGCCGAACGCCTTCGTCGGGTTCTCCCGTCAGCGCGGCCTGTCGGTCGACGGGCGTTGCAAGGCGTTCGCCGACGGCGCCGACGGGGTGGGATGGAGTGAGGGGGCCGGTCTGCTGCTGCTGGAGCGGCGCTCCGACGCGATCCGCAACGGCCACGAGATCCTGGCCACCGTACGGGGTTCGGCCGTCAACCAGGACGGCGCGTCCAACGGCCTGACCGCTCCGAACGGGCCGTCCCAGCAGCGGGTCATCCGTCAGGCACTGGCCAACGCCGGGCTGCGGACCGCCGACGTGGACGCGGTCGAGGCGCACGGCACCGGCACCACCCTCGGGGACCCGATCGAGGCCCAGGCGCTCCTCGCCACGTACGGGCAGGACCGTTCCGAGGGCGCCCCGCTGCTGCTCGGCTCGATCAAGTCGAACATCGGCCACACGCAGGCCGCAGCCGGTGTCGCCGGTGTCATCAAGATGATCATGGCGATGCGTCACGGCGTCGTCCCGCACACGTTGCACGTCGACGCGCCCTCGTCACATGTGGACTGGGAGGAGGGCGCGGTCGAGCTGGTGACCGGGCCGACCGGCTGGCCCGCGGTGAGCCGGCCCCGCCGCGCCGGTGTGTCCTCGTTCGGCATCAGCGGAACCAACGCCCACGTCATCATCGAGGCGGGCCCCCAAGCCGCGACCACGGCGAAGGAAGGCACCCCGGCCGAGGCGTCGGAAAGCGCCCCGACCCGGTTGGTGCCGCTCCTGGTCTCGGCCAAATCCGCGGACTCCTTGGACGCTCAGATCGTGCGTCTGGCCGAGGTCGACGCACCCGTCCTCGACGTCGCTTTCTCGTTGGCGACGACCCGCGCGGGCTTGCACCACCGTTCTGTCCTGATCGACGGCGCCGAGGTGGCCAGGGGTGTCGTTTCAGCCGGCTCGCTGGCGTTCCTGTTCACCGGCCAGGGTTCGCAGCGGGCCGGGATGGGTCGCGAGCTGTACGCGCGTTTTCCGGCCTTCGCCGAGGCCTACGATGCCGTCACCGCCGAGCTGGACCCGTATCTGGACCTGCCCATCGGAGAAGGGGACCTCGACCAGACCGGTATCGCTCAGCCCGCCATCTTCGCCCTGGAGGTGGCCCTGTTCCGCCTCGCCGAGAGCTTCGGCCTGCGTCCGGATGCCTTGGCCGGTCACTCGATCGGCGAGATCGCCGCGGCCCACGTGGCCGGTGTGCTGTCGCTCGGGGACGCGTGCGCCCTGATCGCCGCCCGCGCCCGCCTGATGCAGGAACTGCCCGCTGGCGGGGCGATGATGGCGATCCAGGCCGCCGAGGACGAGATCGAGCTGACCCCGAACGTCAGCATCGCGGCGGTCAACGGCCCGAACGCGGTGGTCATCTCGGGCGCCGAGGACGAGGTGCTGGCGATCGCGGCTCGCTTTAAGAAGACCAAGCGGCTGACGGTGTCGCACGCGTTCCACTCGGTGCTGATGGAACCGATGCTGGACGACTTCCGCGACGCCGTCCAAAACCTGACCTTCAACGAGCCACAGATCCCGATCGTCGCGTCCGGTGACGTGACCGACCCGTCGTACTGGGTGAACCACGTACGCGACACGGTCCGCTTCGCCGACAACGTCGCCCGCCTCGAAGGCGCCAGATTCCTGGAACTCGGTCCCGACGCCGTCCTGTCGGCGATGGTCGAGAACGGCGTCCCGATGCTGCGCCGCGACCGCGACGAGGAACTCACCACGCTGACCGCCCTCGCCCGTCTGCACGTCCAGGGCGTCGACGTCGACTGGTCCTCGTTCCTCGACGGCGGAAAGAAGACCGACCTTCCTACGTACGCCTTCGAGCGCCACAGTTTCTGGCCCACCGGCGCGCCCCAGGTCGGCGACGTCTCCACGGCCGGCCTGCAACCCGCCGGCCACCCCATGCTCGGCGCCGTCGTCGAGCTGAGCGGCGACGACGGCCACCTCATCACCGCCGCCCTCGGCCTCGGCGCCCACCGCTGGCTGGCCGACCACGTCATCATGGGCCGCACCGTGCTGCCCGGCGCCGCGTTCGCCGAGCTGGCCATCCGCGCCGGCGACGAGGTCGGCTGCGACCGCCTCGACGAGCTCACCCTCACCGCGCCCCTGGTGCTGCCCGAGCGCGGCACGGTCCCGCTTCAGCTGCGCGTCGGCACACCCGGCGCGGACGGCCGCCGGACGATCGGCATCTTCTCCCGCCCCGGCGACGAGTGGATCCAGCACGCCACCGGCCTGCTCGCCGCCGGCGCCACCACGGTCCCGTTCGACAGCACGGTCTGGCCGCCCGCCGGCGCCGAGGCCGTCGACCTGACCGGCGCGTACGACCGGTTCGCGGCGGGCGGATTCGACTACGGCCCCGCCTTCCAGGGCCTGCGGGCCGTCTGGCGCTCGGGCGAGGACGTCTACGTCGAGGCCGCCCTGCCCGAGGGTGTGAGCCCCGGCGCGTACGGCATCCATCCGGCCCTGCTCGACGCCGTGCTGCACGCCGCCGGCTTCGGTGCGGGCACCCAGCGCGGCCTGCCGTTCAGCTGGGAGGGCGTCACGCTGCACGCGACCGGCGCCAGCACCGTACGGGCCCTCCTGCGGCCCGACGGCGACTCCGTGACCATCGCCATCGCCGACACCGCGGGCGCCCCCGTCGCCTCGATCACGTCGCTGGTCACCCGCGCGGTCGCCGCCGACCAGCTCGCGGGCGCCGACCCGCTCTACGCCGTCGACTGGGTCCCCGTGCCCGCCGGCACCGGGGCCCCGGACTTCACCACGTACGAGGTCATCGATGTCACCGAGGCGCTGGCCCGGTTGCAGCAGGACGACGAGCGCGTGGTCGTGTTCGTGTCCCGCGGCGACGACCTGGCCACCGCCCCCGTACGCGGTCTGGTCCGCTCGGCCCAGTCGGAAAGCCCCGGCCGGTTCGTGCTCGTCGACACCGACGACGACACTCTGATCGGCGCCGCGGTCGCGACCGGCGAACCCGAGCTGCGTGTCCGCAACGGCGAACTGTTCGTGCCGCGTCTCGCCAAGGCCACCGCCTCGGCGCCGGTCGAGTGGGACACCGATGACACGGTCCTCATAACCGGTGGCTCGGGAGGCCTGGCCGGCGTCGTCGCCCGGCACCTGCTCGACTCCGGGGCCGGGCACCTGGTGCTGGCCAGCCGCAGCGGCACCGGCCTCGACGACCCGCGTGTCACCGCGGTGGCCTGCGACGTCTCGGACCGCGAGGCCCTGGCCGCCCTGACCGCCGAGCACCGGTTCACCGCGGTCGTGCACGCCGCGGCGGTCCTCGACGACGGCGTCATCGCCGCCCAGACCCCTGAGCGGATCGCCGCCGTCCTGGCCCCCAAGGCGGACGCCGCCCGGCACCTGCACGAGCTGCTGCCCGACCTCAAGGCGTTCGTGCTCTTCTCGTCGGCCGCCGGCACCTTCGGCAACCCGGGACAGGCCGGATACGCCGCCGCCAACGCCTATCTGGATGCCCTGGCCGCCCACCGCCGCGCCGGGGGCGCCCACGCAGTGTCGATGGCCTGGGGCGCCTGGGAGGGCACCGGTGGCATGACCGCCGGAATGACTGACGTCGACCTGGCCCGCATCCGCCACTCGGGGATGCCGCCGCTCACCGTCGAGCAGGGCCTGGCGCTGTTCGACACCGCGCTCGGCGCCGACCGGGCCGCCGTGTTGCCGTTGCGCGTCGACCTGCCCGCCCTGCGGGCCCGTGACGACGTGCCGCCGATGCTGCGCGGCCTGGCCCGCGGCCGCGTCCGGCGTTCGGTGGCCGGGTCGGCGCCGGCCCGCGACCTGATCCATCGGCTCGGCCCGCTGCCCGAGGCGGCCCGCCTGGCGGCACTGCTCGACCTCGTCCGCCTCGAGGTCGCCGCCGTGCTCGGCCACGCCGGCCCGGCCACCGTCGACCCGGTGCGGGCGTTCCGCGAGCTCGGCTTCGACTCGCTGACCGCGGTCGAGCTGCGCAACCGCCTCGGCACGGTAACCGGGCTGCGGCTGCCGTCCACGCTCGTCTTCGACTACCCGACCGCCCGTGTGCTGGCCGGCCACCTGCACGACGAGCTGTTCGGTGCCGAGCTGCAGGAGAGCCTGCCCGCCCTGGTGTCCACCACCGACGACCCGATCGTCGTGGTGGGCATGGCCTGCCGCTTCCCGGGCGGGGTCACTTCGCCCGAGGAGCTGTGGAGGCTCGTCGCCGACGGCACCGACGCCATCACCGAGTTCCCCGGCAACCGGGGCTGGGACGTCGACTCGCTGTTCGACCCCGACCCCGATCACGCCGGAACCACGTACACCCGGCACGGCGGCTTCCTGCACGACGCCGACGAGTTCGACCCGGCGTTCTTCGGCATGTCCCCACGCGAGGCCCTGACCACCGACTCGCAGCAGCGCCTGCTTTTGCAGACCACGTGGGAGGCCCTGGAACGTTCCGGCATCGACCCGGCCACGCTGCGGGGCAGCCGCACCGGCTTCTTCACCGGTGTCATGTACAACGACTACGCCCACATGCTCGACCCCAAGGACTTCGACGGCCAGCGCGGCACCGGCAGCTCGCCGAGCATCGCGTCGGGCCGCGTGTCCTACACGTTCGGCTTCGAGGGCCCCGCGGTCACCGTTGACACGGCCTGCTCGTCGTCGCTCGTGGCCATGCACTGGGCCATGCAGGCGCTGCGGGCGGGGGAGTGCACCCTCGCGCTCGCCGGCGGCGTCACCGTCATGTCCTCCCCGGGCACGTTCGTCGAGTTCTCCCGCCAGCGCGGGCTCTCGGCCGACGGCCGCTGCAAGGCGTTCGCGGACGGCGCCGACGGCGTGGGCTGGGGTGAGGGTGTCGGCATCCTGGTGCTGGAACGGCTCTCGGACGCCCGGCGCAACGGCCACAACATCCTGGCCCTCGTACGGGGTTCGGCCATCAACCAGGACGGCGCGTCCAACGGCCTGACCGCCCCGAACGGGCCGTCCCAGCAGAGGGTCATCCGTCAGGCGCTGGCCAGTGGCGGGCTCTCGGCGGCCGACGTCGACGTGATCGAGGCGCACGGCACCGGCACCACGCTCGGCGACCCGATCGAGGCGCAGGCCCTGATCGCCACCTACGGCCAGGACCGCGAGACGCCGCTGCTGGTCGGCTCGGTCAAGTCGAACATCGGGCACTCCCAGGCCGCGGCCGGTGTCGCCGGTGTCATCAAGATGATCATGGCGATGCGGCACGGTGTCGTGCCGCGCACCCTGCACGTGGACGCGCCGTCCTCGCACGTCGACTGGACCGAGGGCGCGGTCGAGCTGGTCACCGCCGAAACGCCGTGGCCCGCAGTTGACCGCCCGCGCCGCGCCGGTATCTCGTCGTTCGGCATCAGCGGCACCAACGCCCACGTCGTCATCGAGCAGGTCGCCCCGGCCCCCGCGGCGCCCGCCGTGGATGAACCCGGCCGCGTGCCGATGGTCGTCTCGGCCAAGTCGCCGGCCGCCCTGGGCGAGCAGATCGCCCGCCTGCACACGGTCGAGGCGCCGGCCCGCGACATCGCCTTCTCATTGCTCACCACCCGCTCCCTTCTCCCGCACCGCGCCGTGCTGATCGACGGCGAACAGGTCGCGGTCGGTGCCGCAGCCGAGGGTCCCTTGGCCTTCCTGTTCACCGGCCAGGGTTCACAGCGGGCCGGGATGGGTCGCGAGCTGTACGACCGTTTCCCGGTGTTCGCCGACGCCTACGACGAGGTCGCGGCCGAGCTGGACCTCTACCTGGACGTGCCGTTGGGCGAGGGTGACCTGGACCAGACCGGCAACGCCCAGCCCGCCATCTTCGCCCTGGAAGTGGCCCTGTTCCGGCTGGCCGAGTCGTTCGGCCTGAAGCCCGATCACCTGGCCGGTCACTCGATCGGCGAGATCGCCGCGGCCCACGTGGCCGGGGTGCTGTCCCTCGAAGACGCCTGCGCGCTGATCTCGGCCCGGGCCCGCCTGATGCAGGCGCTGCCCACCGGTGGGGCGATGGTGGCGATCCAGGCCGCCGAGGACGAGATCGAGCTGACCCCAGGCGTAAGCATCGCGGCCGTCAACGGCCCTCGTGCGGTGGTCATCTCCGGCGCCGAGGATGAAGTGCTGGCGATCGCGGCCCGGTTCGAGAAGACCAAGCGGCTCACGGTGAGCCACGCGTTCCACTCGGTGCTGATGGACCCGATGCTGGACGACTTCCGCGACGCTGTGGCCGGGCTGACCTTCCACGAGCCGCGGATCCCGATCGTCGCCTCGGGTGACGTCACCGACCCCTCGTACTGGGTGAACCACGTGCGGGGCACCGTGCGGTTCGCGGACAACGTGGCCCGGCTGGAAGGTTCCAGGTTCCTCGAACTGGGCCCGGACGCCGTCCTCTCCGGCCTGGTCGACAACGCCGTGCCCATGCTGCGCCGCGACCGCGACGAAGAGCTCACCACTCTGACCGCCCTCGCCCGCCTGCACGTCCAGGGCGTCGACGTCGACTGGTCCTCGCTGGTCACCGGCGGGCGGAAGACCGACCTTCCCACGTACGCCTTCGAGCGGCAGAGCTTCTGGCCGAGCGGCGCCGCCCCGATCGGCGACGTCGACGTGGCCGGCCTGCAACCCGCCGGCCACCCCATGCTCGGCGCCTTCCTGCGCACCCCCGACGGCGGACTGGTCGCCACCGGCCGTCTCGGTGTCACCCGCCAGCCCTGGCTGGCCGACCACGTCGTGCACGGCTCGCCCGTCCTACCCGGCACCGGCTACGTCGAACTGGCCCTGAGCGCGGCCGAGGAAGCCGGTTGCGGCGTCCTCGACGAGCTCACCATGTCGGCGCCGCTCGTGCTGCCCACCCGCGGCACCGTCCAGCTGCAGGTGGTCGTCGGCGCCCCCGACGACCGCGCCCGCCGCATGCTGGGCATCCACTCCAGCCCCGACGGCCAGGTCTGGACGCTGCACGCCTCGGGCCGGCTCTCCGAATCGGTGCTGCCCGCGCCCGACGATCTCGCCGCGTGGCCGCCGTCCGACGCCATCGACGTGCCGGTGGACGACGCGTACGAGATCCTGCGCGACAACGGATTCGCCTACGGCCCGGCCTTCCACGGCCTGCGCGCGGCCTGGCGGGTCGGCGAGGACCTCTACGCCGAAGCGGCCCTGCCCGAGGGCAGCGACGCCGCGAAGTACGGCCTGCACCCGGCCCTGCTCGACGCCGGCATGCACGTCGCCATGATCGAGGGCGTACGGCTGGGCGGCTCCGACACGGTCATCCCGTTCGTCTGGAACGACGTGCGGCTGCACGCGGTCGGCGCCCCCGCCGTCCGGGTCCGCCTGGCCCGCGGCGCGAGCGGCCTCGCCATCACCGTGGCCGACGTGACCGGCCGCGCGGTGCTGACCGTCGGGGCGATGGCCGGCCGCCCGATCGCCGCCGAGCAGATCGGCACGACCGCCGAACCGACCTATGGCATCGACTGGCAGAAGGCCACCGCCGAGCCCCGCGCGGACATCCCGGTTCTCGACTGCGTCACCCCGGCCGGTGACGTGCCGGCCGCCGTCCGGACCTTGACCGCCCAGGTTCTCGCGGCCCTGCAGAACGCCGACGGCCCGCTGGTCGTGGTCACCCACCGCGCGGTCGCCGTGCGGCCGGGCGAGGACGTCGACGTCGTCCAGGCGCCGCTCTGGGGTCTGGTCCGCTCGGCCCAGGCCGAGAATCCGGGCCGGTTCACGCTGGTCGACACGGCCGAGCCCGGCGGGCCGGTCGTCGTGACGGACGAGCCCGAGGCGGCCGTCCGCGACGGCGAGCTCTGGGTGCCGCGCCTGCGCCGCACGGCCGAGACGGTCACGCCGGTCGAGTTCGACGGAACGGTTCTGGTCACCGGCGGAACGGGCGGAATCGGCGCCGCCGTCGCCCGCCACCTGGCGACCCGGCCGGGCGTACGGGAACTGGTTCTGACGTCCCGTCGTGGGCTGGACGCGCCCGGTGCCGCCGAACTCGCCGAAGAGCTCGGCGCCCGCGTGGTGGCCTGCGATGTCGCCGACCGGGCGGCCGTGGCCGACCTGCTGGCCGGGATCGACGACCTCACCGCGGTCGTGCACGCGGCCGGCGTCGGCGACAACGGGTTGCTCGACACGATGACACCCGAACGGTTCGACACCGTGCTCGCGCCCAAGGCGGACGCGGCCTGGCACCTGCACGAGCTGACCGCCGGCCGTGACCTGGCGGCGTTCGTCCTGTTCTCGTCGGCGGGCGGCCTCGTTCTCCCCGCCGGACAGGCCGGATACGCGGCGGCCAACGTGTTCCTCGACGGCCTCGCCGCCCACCGCCGGTTCCGCGGCCTGCCCGCCACCTCGATCGCGTTCTCGCTCTGGGACGTCGACGGCGGCCTCGGGCAGTACATCGGCGACGCCGACCGCACCCGCATGGCCTCGCAGGGCCTCCCGCCGGTCCCGGCCGCCGAGGGCCTGGCCATGTTCGCCGCCGCCCTCGGCTCACCCCGGCCCACGGTCGTCACCGTCAAGGTGGACACCGCCGCGCTCCGGGCCCGCACCGACACGATCCCGGCCCTGCTGCGCGGTCTCGCCCCGGCCGTCCGGCGGGCGGCCGCGGCCGTGGCCGAGGGCTCGCTCACCCGCATGCTCACCGGCCTGGCCGGCGCCGAACGGTCGCGCGCCCTGCTGCAGCTGGTCCGCACCGAGGTCGCCGCCGTGCTCAGCCACTCCGGTCCCGAGGCGGTCGAACCGGCCCGGCCCTTCCAGGAACTGGGCTTCGACTCGCTGGCCGCGATCGAGCTGCGCAACCGGCTCAACACCGCCACCGGGCTCACGCTGCCCGCCACCATCGTCTTCGACCACCCGAGCTCGCAGGCCCTCGCCGCCTTCCTGGGGGGACTGGTCGAGGGGCCGGCTCCGGTCGAGGCGGCCCCGGTCCGGATCGAGGCGTCCGACGAACCGATCGCCATCATCGGCATGGCCTGCCGTTACCCGGGCGGCATCGGCTCGCCCGAGGACCTGTGGCGACTTGTCATGGAGGAGACCGACGCCACCGGTGACCTGCCGGCCGACCGCGGCTGGGACACCGACCTCTACGACCCCCGGCCCGGCACCGACGGCAAGAGCTACACCCGCCGCGGCAGCTTCCTCTACGACGCGGCCGATTTCGACCCCACCCTGTTCGGCGTCGCACCCCGCGAAGCCCTCTTCATGGACCCGCAGCAGCGCCTGCTGCTCGAAGCCTCGTGGGAGGTGATGGAGCGCTCCGGCATCGACCCGGCCTCGTTGCGGGGCACCGACACCGGTGTCTTCGCGGGCGTCATGTACCACGACTACGCCCTCAACACCTCGCCGTCGGGCACCTCGGGCGGCAGCGTCGTGTCCGGTCGTGTCTCCTACACGTTCGGTTTCGAGGGCCCGGCCGTCACCGTCGACACCGCCTGCTCGTCCTCGCTGGTCGCCCTGCACCTGGCCGCCCAGGCGTTGCGCAGCGGCGAATGCTCCCTGGCCCTGGCCGGCGGCTCGACCGTGATGGCGACACCCGGCATGCTCATCGAGTTCAGCCGCCAGCGTGGGCTCGCCCCCGACGGCCGCTGCAAGGCGTTCGGCGCCGGCGCGGACGGCGTGGGCTGGTCCGAGGGCGTGGGCGTGCTGCTCGTCGAGAAGCTGTCCGACGCCCGCCGCAACGGCCACGAGGTCCTGGCCGTCATCCGCAGCACCGCGGTCAACCAGGACGGCGCCTCCAACGGCTTCACCGCCCCCAACGGCGCCTCCCAGCAGCGCCTGATCCGTCAGGCGCTCGGCACCGCCGGCCTGCGGCCCTCCGATGTGGACGTCGTCGAGGCGCACGGCACCGGCACCACGCTCGGCGACCCGATCGAGGCGCAGGCGCTGCTGGCCGCCTATGGGCAGGACCGCGAGACCCCGCTGCTGCTCGGCTCGATCAAGTCGAACATCGGCCACTCGCAGGCCGCGGCCGGTGTCGCCGGTGTCATCAAGATGGTGATGGCGATGCGGCACGGCACCGTTCCCCGCACGTTGCACGCCGACGAGCCCTCGCCGCACGTCGACTGGACCGCCGGATCGGTCGAACTCGCCTCCCGCGCTACCGCCTGGCCCGCGGTCAACCGCCCGCGCCGGGCCGGTGTGTCCTCGTTCGGCATCAGCGGCACCAACGCCCACGTGATCGTCGAGCAGGCCGACGAGCCGGTGGCCGCCGCGCCGTCGGCGGCGCCCGCCGAGGGCATCCTCCCCATGCTGCTGTCGGCCGCCACCCCCGAGGCCCTGCACGCCCAGGCCGCCCGCTTGGCGGCGCTGGCCGACGACCGCAACCCGCTCGACGTGGCCTGGTCGCTCGCCGCCACCCGCTCGGCCCTCGAACACCGCGCGGTCGTGCTCGGCGGCGACCTGCGCGACCTGGCCGCGGGGCGCCCGTCGGCCACGATCGTCACCGGCCGGGCCCGCGCCGGCGGCGCCACCGCCTTCCTCTTCACCGGCCAGGGCTCGCAGCACGCCGGGATGGGCCGCGAGCTGTACGACCGTTTCCCGGTGTTCGCCGACGCCTACGACGAGGTCGCGGCCGAGCTGGACCTCTACCTGGACCTGCCGCTGGGCGAGGGTGACCTGGACCAGACCGGCAACGCCCAGCCCGCCATCTTCGCCCTCGAGGTGGCCCTGTTCCGTCTCGCCGAGAGCTTCGGCCTCCGCCCCGACTACCTCGCCGGCCACTCCATCGGTGAGATCGCCGCCGCCCACGTGGCCGGAGTCCTTTCCCTCGAGGACGCGTGCGTGCTGGTCGCCACGCGGGCCCGCCTGATGCAGGACCTCCCGGCCGGTGGCGCGATGGTGGCGATCCAGGCCGCCGAGGACGAGATCGACCTGACCCCGAACACGAGCATCGCGGCCGTCAACGGCCCTCGTGCGGTGGTCGTCTCGGGCGCCGAGGACGAGGTCGAAGCGATCGCGGCCCGGTTCGAGAAGACCAAGCGGCTCACGGTCTCGCACGCGTTCCACTCGGTGCTGATGGACCCGATGCTGGACGACTTCCGCGACGCCATCGAAAATCTGACCTTCCACGAGCCGCAGATCCCGATCGTCGCGTCCGGTGACGTCACCGAACCCTCGTACTGGGTGAACCACGTGCGGGACACCGTCCGCTTCGCCGCTACCGCCGCCACGCTGCGGGCCCGCGGCGTCACCCATTTTCTCGAACTGGGCCCCGACGCGGTGCTGTCCGGCCTGGTCGAGGATGGCGTGCCGGTGCTGCGCCGCGACCGCGACGAGGAACTGACCTTCCTCAGCGCCCTGGCCCGCCTGCACGTCAGCGGCGCCGAGGTGAACTGGGCGCCGCTGCTGACCGGGGGCCGCCGGATCGACCTTCCCACGTACGCCTTCCAGCACCAGCGCTTCTGGCTCGAAGCGACCACCGGCGCCGACCTGACCGCGGCCGGTCTCGCCGCGGTCGACCACCCGCTGCTCGGCGCCGTGCTGCGAGCCCCCGACGGCGGCGCGGTCTTCACCGGCCGGGTCTCCCTGAACGCCCAGCCCTGGATCGCCGACCACACCGTGCTCGACCGCGTCCTGGTGCCAGGCGCCGCGCTGGTCGAGATGGCCCTGCGCGCCGGCGAAGAGGTCGGCGGCACCGCCGTCGAGGAACTGGCCCTGGCCGCGCCGCTGGTGCTGACCGGCGACGACAACCTCCGCCTCCAGCTCACCGTCGACGCCCCCGGCCCGGACGGCCGCAGCCGCTTCGGCATCCACTCCAGCCCGGACGGCAACGTCTGGACCCAGCACGCGGGCGGCGTCCTGACCCGCGACCACAACGGACCGGTCTTCGACCTCGCGGCCTGGCCGCCGCCCGGCGCCGAACCGGTCGACACCGATCAGGCCTACGAGACCATGACCGGGCGGGGCTTCGCCTACGGGCCGGTCTTCCAAGGTCTGCGGGCGGCCTGGCGCGACGGCGACGTGCTCTACGGCGAGGTACGCCTGCCCGAAACCGCCGACGGCAACGGGTTCCTGGTGCACCCGGCCCTGCTCGACGCGGCCATGCACCCCGCCATCCTGGTCGGCGACGGTGACCGCGCCGTCATCCCGTTCGCCTGGAACGACGTGCGCCTGGCCGCTTCCGGCGCCACCGATGTGCGGGTGCGGGTCACCCGCCTGGACACGACCACGATGCGCATCGAGGTCGCCGACACCACCGGCCGGCCCGTTCTCGCCGTCGGCGCCATGACCGGCCGCCCGGTCTCCGAGCAGCAGTTGCGCACCACCGAACCGCTCTACGCCGTCACCTGGCGGCCGCTGACCGTCACCGCCGAGGGGTCCGGGGATGCGGTCGTGTACGCCTGTGAGACGCCCGCCGGTGAAGTTCCCGCCGCAGCACGGGAGCTGACCCACCGGGTGCTGGCCGTGGTGCAGGAGGCGCTGGCCGGCGACCGCCGTCTGATCGTCGTCACCCGCCGGGCCGTCGCCACCTCGGACGGCGACCCGGTCGACGTGGCCCAGTCCCCGATCTGGGGCCTGGTGCGGGCGGCCCAGGCCGAGAACCCCGGCCGTGTCACCGTGGTTGATGTCGACACCGACGCGCCGGAAGGGATCCTGGCCGCCATCGCCGCCTCAGGTGAACCGGAAGCCGCGATCCGCGACGGCGCGGTCCTCGTGCCCCGCTTCGCGGCCGTCACCGAGCCGGGAACCCCGGTCGAGTTCGACCCGGACGGCACGGTGCTCATCACCGGCGGCACCGGCGGCCTCGGTGCGGTCATCGCCCGCTACCTCGTGCGGGAACGCAACGTCCGCGAGGTGGTCCTCACCAGCCGCCGCGGCCTCGACGCCCCCGGAGCCGCCGAGCTGGCCGCCGTCCCGGGCATCCGCGTGGTTGCCTGCGACGTCACGGACCGCGCCGCCCTGGCCGGGTTGCTCGACGGCATCGGCACCCTCACCGGAGTCGTGCACGCCGCCGGCACCGGCGACAACGGCCTGATCGGCACGATGACCCCCGACCGGTTCGACGCCGTGCTGGCCCCCAAGGCCGACGCCGCCTGGCACCTGCACGAGCTGACCGCCGGCCGCGACCTGGCCGCGTTCGTCATGCTCTCCTCGGCCGGCGGCCAGATCCTCGCCGCCGGGCAGGCCAACTACGCCGCGGCCAACGTCTTCCTCGACGGCCTGGCCGCCCACCGCCGTTCGCTCGGCCGGCCCGCCACGGCCATGGCGTTCTCGCTGTGGGACGTCGGCGCCGGCCTTGGCGACTACCTGACCGACGTCGACCGCACCCGCATGGCGACCCAGGGCGTCCCGCCCGTCCCGGCCGCCGACGGCCTCGCGCTGTTCGCCACCGCCCTCGATTCCGGCCTTCCCGCCGTCGCCCCGATCCGCGTCGACCGGGCGGCCCTGCGGTCACGTACCGACGAGCTCCCGGCCCTGCTGCGTGGTCTGGCCCCGGCCGCGCGCCGGTCCGTGGCGGCCACCCCCACGGTCGCGATCGACGAGGCTGGGCTTCTCGACCTCGTCCGGGCTCAGGTCGCCGCCGTGCTGGGCCACCCGAACGCGGACGCGATCGAACCGGACCGCGCGTTCAGCGAGATGGGCTTCGACTCGCTGGCCGGCGTCGAGCTGCGCAACCAGCTCAACGAGGCGACCGGGCTCAAACTCCCGGCCACGCTGGTCTTCGACTACCCGAACTCGCTCGTGCTGGCCGCCTTCCTGGGCCAGGAACTGTTCGGCGGAGTGGCCTCCGAGGTCGTGGACGAGGTCGTGCCGCTGGTCAGCACGGCCGACGACCCGATCGTCATCGTCGGCATGGCCTGCCGCTACCCGGGCGGCGTCGACTCGCCGGAAGCGTTGTGGCGGCTGGTCGCGGGCGGTGGCGACGCCATCTCGGCCTTCCCGGTCAACCGGGGCTGGGATGTCGACGGTCTCTACCACCCCGACCCCGACCACCCGGGTACCTCGTACGCCCGCGAGGGTGGCTTCCTGCACGACGCCCCCGAGTTCGACCCGGCCTTCTTCGGCATGTCCCCGCGGGAAGCCCTGGAGACCGACTCCCAGCAACGTCTGCTGCTGCAGACCACCTGGGAGGCGATCGAGCGGGCCGGCATCGACCCGGCGAGCCTGCGCGGCAGCCGTACGGGCGTGTTCGCCGGTCTCATGTACAACGACTACTCGGCGCTGCTCGAGGGCGCGCAGCTCGGCGGCGGCCAGATCACCGGCACCTCGCCCAGCGTCGCCTCGGGCCGGGTCTCCTACACGTTCGGCTTCGAGGGCCCGGCCGTCACCGTCGACACCGCCTGCTCATCCTCACTGGTCGCCATGCACTGGGCCATGCAGGCGCTGCGCGACGGCGAGTGCACCCTGGCCGTGGCCGGCGGCGTCACCGTCATGTCGTCGCCGAGCGCGCTCATCGGCTTCTCCCGGCAGCGCGGTCTCGCCCCCGACGGCCGGTCCAAGGCGTTCTCGGACGCCGCCGACGGCGTGGGCTGGAGTGAGGGCGCCGGCCTGGTCGTGCTGGAGCGCCGGTCCGACGCGATCCGCAACGGGCACACGATTCTTGCGGTCGTACGGGGTTCGGCCGTCAACCAGGACGGCGCCTCCAACGGCCTCACCGCCCCGAACGGCCCGTCCCAGCAGCGGGTCATCCGCCAGGCCCTGGCCGGCGCGGGGTTGCGGACCTCCGACGTGGACGCGGTCGAGGCCCACGGCACCGGCACCACCCTCGGCGACCCGATCGAGGCGCAGGCGCTGCTGGCCACCTACGGCCAGGACCGGGACCACCCGCTGCTGGTCGGCTCGGTCAAGTCGAACATCGGCCACGCCCAGGCCGCGGCCGGTGTCGGCGGTGTCATCAAGATGGTGATGGCGATGCGGCACGGCGTGCTGCCACAGACCTTGCACGTCGACCGGCCCTCGACCCACGTCGACTGGACCGCCGGGGCCGTGGAACTGCTCACCGAGCAGCAGCCGTGGCCCGAGACCGGCCGGGCCCGCCGGGCCGCCGTCTCGTCGTTCGGCATCAGCGGAACGAACGTCCACCTTCTGCTGGAGGGCGCCGCGACTGAACTGGCGCCGCCGGAGACGGCCGATGAGACTCCGGTTGTCCCGTGGGTGGTGTCGGCGCGTTCGGCCGCCGCGCTGGACGGCCAGATCACCCGCCTGACCGAGGTGAACGAACGCCCGGTCGACATCGGCTTCTCGTTGCTGACCACGCGGAGCCGCTTCCCGCACCGCGCCGTGCTGCTGTCGACCCCCGACGGCGTACGCGAGGTGGCCCGGGGCACGGCCGCCGCCGGCTCGCTGGCCTTCCTGTTCACCGGGCAGGGCTCGCAGCGGGCCGGGATGGGTCGCGAGCTGTACGCCCGGTTCCCCGCCTTCGCGGCGGCCTATGACGAGGTCGCGGCCGAGCTGGACCCGTATCTGGACCTGGCGCTGGGTGATCCGACGGCCGATCTCGATCAGACTGGCAACGCCCAGCCCGCCATCTTCGCCCTTGAGGTGGCTCTGTTCCGACTGGCCGAATCGTTCGGACTCAGGCCCGATCGCTTGGCTGGGCACTCGATCGGTGAGATCGCCGCAGCTCACGTCGCGGGAGTTCTGTCGCTGCCGGACGCGTGCGCGCTCATCGCGGCCCGGGCCCGCCTGATGCAGGCCCTGCCGACCGGCGGCGCGATGGTGGCGATCCAGGCCGCCGAGGACGAGATCGAGCTGACCCCGAACGTGAGCATCGCGGCCGTCAACGGCCCGGAGGCGGTCGTCATCTCGGGCGCCGAGGACGAGGTCCTGGCCATCGCGGCCCGCTTCGAGAAGACCAAGCGGCTCACGGTGAGCCACGCGTTCCACTCGGTGCTGATGGACCCGATGCTGGACGACTTCCTCGACGTGGTCGCCGGCCTGACGTTCCACCAGCCACAGATCCCGATCGTCACCTCCGGTGACGTGACCGACCCGTCGTACTGGGTCATGCATGTTCGGGACACCGTGCGGTTCGCCGACAACATTGCGCGGCTGGAAGGTTCCAGGTTCCTCGAGATCGGCCCGGACGCGGTCCTGTCGGCGATGGTCGACAACGGTGTGCCGATGCTGCGCCGCGACCGTGACGAGGAGCTGACCGTCCTGACCGCCCTGGCCCGCCTGCACGTCCAGGGCACCGAGGTCGACTGGACGCCGCTGACCGCCGGCGGCCGTAAGGTCGACCTGCCCACCTATGCGTTCGAGCGGCAGAGCTTCTGGCCGGTGGCCGTGCACCGGGCCGGCGACGCCACCGGGCTGGGCCTGGCCGACGCCGCCCACCCGCTGCTGGGCGCCCTGCTCGACACCCCGGACGGGGTGCTGGTCGCCACCGGCCGCCTGGCCCTGTCCACACACCCGTGGCTGGCCGACCACCGTGTGATGGGCCGCGTCCTGCTGCCCGGCACGGCCCTGGTCGAGATGGCCGTGCGGGCCGGGGACGAGGCGGGCTGCGACCGTATCGAGGAACTGACCCTGGCCGCCCCGCTGATGCTGCCCGACACCGGTGCCGTGCGGGTGCAGGTGGTGCTGGGCGCGGCCGACGAGAACGGCGGCCGGACGATCGGCATCCACTCCCGGCCCGAGGGCGCGGCCGACATCCCGTGGACCCAGCACGCCACCGGCCGGCTCACCGGCGGGGGAGAGGCCCTGGAGTTCGACACCACGGCCTGGCCGCCGGCCGGTGCCGAGCCCGTTGCGCTCGACGGCGGTTACGAGCGACTGGCCGAGGCCGGATTCGAGTACGGGCCGGTGTTCCGGGGCCTGCGCGCCGCCTGGCGTTCCGGGGAGGACATCTTCGCCGAGGTGGCGCTGGACGACGACGCCACCGGCCGCTACGGCCTGCACCCGGCCCTGCTCGACGCCGTGCTGCACGCCTGGATGCTGGCCGGGGATGAAGATGGCGGCGGTGGCCTGCCGTTCTCGTGGAACGGGGTCACGCTGCACGCCGGCGGGGCGAGCGCGGTGCGGGTCCGGCTGCGGCCACAGGGCGAGTCGATGAGCATCGCGGTGGCCGATCCCGCGGGCCGTCCGGTGGCGTCCATCGCGTCGCTGGCCGTGCGGGCCGTGGCACCCGACCAGTTCGCCCCGGCCGAGCGCGATTCGCTGTTCCAGCTCACCTGGGTTCCGGCGACGGCCGGCGAGCGGGTCACCGCGGCGACCGTGCACGGCGACGACCCGTACGGGATGGGAACGCTCTTCGAAGCCGGCGGCGACGTCGTCCTGGCGCCGATCGACGGCATCGGTGACACGCATGCCGCCACGGCCCACGCGCTGGGGCTGCTGCAGCAGGAAAGGCACGACGGCGAACGCCTCGTCTTCGTCACGCGCGGCGCCACCACCGGCGACGACCTCGCGGCGGCGGCCGTCTGGGGCCTGGTCCGCTCGGCCCAGTCCGAGAACCCGGGCCGCTTCGCGCTGGTCGACCTGCTCGACGGTGACGCCACGCAGCTGCCCGCCGCGCTGGCCTTGGACGAGCCGCAACTGCTGCTGCGCGACGGCAAGGTGTTCGCCGCCCGCCTGGCCCGTGCGGAACGGCCCGAGGCGCCGGAGCTGCCCGAGGGCACCTACCTGGTCACCGGTGGCACCGGCGGTCTCGGCCGTACCCTGGCCCGGCACCTGGTCGAGCGGGGAATCCGCGACCTGCTTCTGCTCAGCCGCCGCGGCGGTGCCGAGGATCTGGTCGCCGAGCTGGCCGGGCGCGGCGCCCGGGTCAGCGTCGAGGCCTGCGATGTGGCCGACCGTGACGCCTTGGCCGCTGTCCTCGACGGACGCGACATCACCGGTGTCATCCACGCCGCCGGTGTGCTGGACGACGGCGTCACCTCCTCGCTGACCCCCGAGCGGCTGTCGGCCGTGCTGGCGCCCAAGGCCGACGCCGCCCGGCACCTGGACGAGCTGCTGCCCGACGCCAAGGTGTTCGTTCTCTTCTCGTCGGCCGCCGGCACGTTCGGCAACGCCGGTCAGGGCAACTATGCGGCGGCCAACGCCGTGCTGGACGCCCTCGCCGCCCGCCGCCGCGCAACCGGCCGGGCCGCCGTCTCGATGGCCTGGGGCACCTGGAACCAGCCGGGCATGCTCACCGAGAAGGACATGGTCCGCCTGGCCCGCTCGGGCATGCCGCCGCTGGAGGTCGAGCCGGGCCTGGCGCTGTTCGACGCGGCGATCGGCGCCGAAGCGGCCACGGTTCTGCCGCTGCAACTCGACTTGGCCGTGCTGGGGGCCGCGCCGAGTGTGCCGCCGCTGCTGCGCGGGCTCGTGCGCAGCCGGACCCGTCGCGACGCCGCCGCCCCGGAGCGGGTGGACGGCCTGATCGAGCGGCTGACCGCGCTGGGCGAGGCGGAACGGACCGAGGTGCTGATCGACCTGGTGCGGGGACAGGTGGCGGCCGTGCTCGACCACGCCGGTCCCGAGACGGTCGAGCCCGACCTCGCCTTCAAGGAGCTCGGATTCGACTCGCTGACCGCGGTCGAGCTGCGCAACCGGCTCGGCGCCGCCACCGGTCTGCAGCTCAGCGCGACGGTGGTGTTCGACTACCCGACCGCCACCGAACTGGGCCGGCACCTGCTGGACCGGCTCGAGCTCGGCGCCCCCGACGTCGCCGGCACGCTGCTGGCCGAACTCGACCGCCTGGAACAGGCGCTGGCCGCGGCGACCGTCGACGAGCAGGTCTTCCGTACGGTGGCGGGCCGGCTCGAGGTGTTGCGCAGCCGCTGGGCCGAGACCAAGTCGGCGGGTGACCGGGACGAGGTCGACCTCGACGCGGCCACCGACGAGGACATGTTCGCAATGCTCGATGAGGAACTGGGGAACCGATGACGTACACGTACCAGGTGTCGAAGCCGTTTCTCGCCGAACGGGAGCTGGAATACGTCAGCGAGGCCGTGCGCACCGGCTGGATCTCGTCGCAGGGCCCGCTCGTGCCCCGCTTCGAGGAGGCGTTCGCGGCCTTCCACGGCAGCGCCCACGGGGTGGCCTGCTCCTCGGGCACGGCCGCGCTCACGCTGGCGCTGCGGGCCCTGAACATCGGCCCGGGCGACGAGGTGCTCGTCCCCGAGTTCACGATGATCGCCACCGCGTGGGCGGTCACCTACACGGGCGCGACACCGGTTTTTGTCGACTGCGGCGACGACCTGAACATCGACGTCCGCCGGATCGAGGAGAAGATCACGCCGCGGACCCGGGCCGTCGTGCCGGTGCACATCTATGGCCGGCGCTGCGACATGGACGAGATCCGGCAGATCGGCTACGAGTACAACCTGCACGTCGTGGAGGACTCGGCCGAGGCCCACGGAGTGCCGCCGACCGGTGACATCGCCTGCTTCTCGCTGTTCGCCAACAAGATCATCACTTCGGGCGAGGGCGGCATCTGCCTCACCGACAACCCGCGGCTGGCCGAGCAGATGGCGCACCTGCGGGCCATGGCGTTCAGCAAGGAGCACAACTTCCTGCACCGCAAGGTCGCCTACAACTTCCGGATGACCAACATGCAGGCCGGGGTCGCCCTGGCCCAGACCGAGAACCTGGGCGAGATCCTGGCCCGGCGCGCGAAGATCGAGGCGTACTACGACGCCGGCCTGTCCGGAGTGGACGGCATCACGCTGATGCCGAAGCGGGACGTGCTCTGGATGTACGACCTGCTGGCCGACCGCCGCGAGGAGCTGCGCGAGTTCCTGGCCGGCGCGGGCATCGAGACCCGGCTGTTCTTCAAGCCGATGAGCCGCCAGCCGATGTACCTCGACCAGGTCTGGCCCACGCTGAACGCGCACCGGTTCGCCGAGCGGGGGCTTTATCTGCCCACGTACACCGGGATGACCGAGGCGGACCAGGACGTCATCATCGCCAAGGTCCGCGAGTTCTACGCCTGAGCGTTCCTCAGGGCCGGGAACCCTCCCGGCCCTGAGACAGGGTCAGCGGAAACGGTTGATCTGCGTCTCGTGCCGGGCCCGGAACTCGGGGTCCGAGACACCCAGGCCGGGCGAAGGGGCCAGGCACAGCACACCCACCTTGCCGTCGTGCTTGTTGGCGTGCACCGTCGACACCGCGACACCGGTGTCGTCGAGGCAGTAGGTGGCCGACACCGTCGGATGCACCATCCCGCGGGCGATGAGCCGGTTGGCCGCCCACGCCTCCTGGTAGTTCGCGAAATGCGTGCCGACGATCCGCTTGAGCCGCATCCACAGGTGCCGGTTGTCGTAGGTGTGCTCGTAGCCCGACGTGGACGCGCAGGTCACCACCGTGCCGCCGCGACGGGCCACGTAGATGCTGGCCCCGAAGGTCTCACGGCCCGGGTGCTCGAAGACGATGTCGGGGTCGTCGCCGCCGGTCAGCTCGCGCACCAGGCCCCCGAAGCGCTTCCACTCGGACGGGTTCTGGGTGTGCTCGTCGAGCCAGAAGTCGAAGCCCTCGGCCCGCCGGTCGATGACCAGCTCGGCGCCCATCGAGCGGACCAGTTCGGCCTTGCGCTCGCTCGACACCACGCAGACCGGGATGCCGCCGCCGTTGAGCACCAGCTGGGTCGCGTACGAGCCCAGGCCGCCGGCCGCCCCCCAGATCAGCACCACGTCACCCTGTTTCATCCGGGCGCCGTTGGGCGAGACCAGTTGCCGGTAGGCGGTGGAGTGCACCAGCCCCGAGCTGGCCGCCTCCTCCCACGTGAGGTGGGCCGGCTTGGGCATCAGCTGGTTGGCCTTGACCAGGGCCAGCTCGCCGAGCCCGCCGTAGTTCGTCTCGAAGCCCCAGATCCGCTGCTCCGGGTCGAGCATGCTGTCCGCGTGCCCCTCGGGCTGGGTCAGCTCGACGTTGAGGCAGTGCGCCACCACCCGGTCGCCCGGCTTGACGTTGCGCACGGCCACGCCGGCCCGCAGCACCACACCCGACAGGTCCGAGCCGACCACGTGGAACGGCTGGTCGTGCTTGCGGGCGCCGGGAACGCTGCGGCCGTAACGGCTCAGGAAACCGAACGTGGGCAGCGGCTCGAAGATGGCCGACCAGACCGTGTTGTAGTTGATGGCGCTGGCCATCACCGCCACCAGCACCTCGTCCGGTCCCACCTCGGGCGTCGGCACGGACTGCACGTGCAACGCCTTGGCCGGGTCGCGGTCGCGGGTCGGGATACCGGCGAACATCTCGGTCTCGTCGGCCAGCACGACCGCCGCCCGATAGCTCTCGGGGACGGGCAGCGCGCCGACGTCCCCGCCCGTGCTCTCGCCGAGCAGGGTGTCCAACAGGTCGTTCACGGGGAGTCCCCTTTCACACGATAAGATCCGGTCCCGTGGTCTTCAGCCTGGCGAGCGTCAACCTGCACTGCGGTCTCGATCACCGAGGCCGGCCGTTCGGTGTGAAGGAGGCGATCGCGGCCCTCGACACCGATGTGGTTCTGGTGCAGGAGAACTGGTCCCGCACCGACGGCGGCAGCCTGGCCGAGCGGGCCGCGGCCGATTGCGGCTACACGGCGTACGAGGAAATCGCTTTGACCGACGTGGTGCGGCTGGCCGACCTGGAGATCTCGCGGGGCGAGGTGCCCGACGAGACCGGCACGTGGGGCCTGGCCCTGATGAGCCGGCTCCCGATCGACGCCCGCGCCACGATCGGCATCGGGGCGGCGCCGCGCGACGTGGTGGGGGAGCGCTCGGCCCAGGTCGCCGAGATCTCCGGTGTGCGCCTCGTGAACGTCCACCTGACCCACCGCGTGCTGCACGGCCCGCGCCAGCTGCGCCGCCTCGTGGCCGGGCTGGCCGGTCGTGAGATGCCGACCGTGGTGGCCGGCGACCTCAACATGTTCCGGCCCACCGTCTATTTCGGACGGCCGTACCGTCCGGTGGTGCGCGGCCGCACGTTTCCGGCCACCCGCCCCTTGCTGCAGCTCGACCACGTGCTGGCCGGACCGGGCGTGCGGGTCGTACGGGCCGAGGTGCTGCCCTCGTGCGGCAGCGACCACCGCCCGGTACGCGTCGAACTGGGTCAGACCCAAGGCAGCGACCACCGCCCCGTACGCGTCGAGATCGCCTAGACCCGCACGAGGGCCGACAGCTCCCGGTCCACCTCGTCCATCACCGGCGCCGGCTTCTCGACCAGATAGAAGTGGCCGCCCGGGAACGACGCCATGCGGAACCCGCCGGTCGTGAAGTCGCGCCATTGCTCCACCTCGTCCAGCCGCGCCTGCGGGTCCTCGGTGCCGGTGAGGGCGGTGATGGCGGCCCCGAGCGCCCGCCCGGGCTCACCCCGGTGGGTCTCGACCGCGCGGTAGTCGTTGCGGATGGCCGGCAGCGTGAGCCGGCGCATCTCGTCGTCCTCCATCAGGCTCATCGCCGTGCCGTTGAGCTTCTCCAGCTCGGCCAGGAACGTGGCGTCGTCGCGCAGATAGATCTGCTCGTCGGGCCGGGCCGCCGAGGGCGCCCGCCGGCCCGAGACGATGACCGTGCGCGGCGCGTGGGTGCTGCCGCGCTGCTCCAGGCGCCACGCCGTCTCGTACGCGAGAACCGCACCCATGCTGTGCCCGAGGAAGACCGTCGGTTTGTCGCTGAGCCGGACCAGCTCGTCGGTGATGCGGTCGGCCAGCGTCGCGATGTCCGCGACCATCGGCTCGGCCCGCCGGTCCTGCCGCCCCGGGTACTGCAGGGCGACCACGTCGATCGCGGGACCGAACCGCGCGGCGACCGGATAGAAGAAGGTGGCCGCGCCGCCCGCGTGCGGGAAGCACACGAGACGGCCGGTCTGCTCCGTGCCCGCCCGGAACCGCCGCAGCCAGCTCGTCGTGGTGTCATCGGCAATGCTCATGCCACGAGCGAAGCGCACGCGACGCCCGATATCCCCTAGAAATCGCCTCAGGTGGTGGGGAACTCGCCGGTGAGCACGGCCGCCGCCAGGTCGATCCGGCTGCGGTAGCCGGTGCGGGTGAACAGCCGGGTCAGCATGCCCTCGACGCTGCGGGCGCTGGTCATCAGCACGGTCGCCAGTTCGCGGTTGGAGGCGCCGTCGGCGACCAGGGTCGCCAGCAGACGGTCGTTCTCGCTGACGGTGGCGGCGCGGTTGGGCACGGGAACGTTGTGCCGGCGCATCAGGCCGCGCAACCGGTAGCGGTCGAGCAACGCGTCCAGGCCGTCCAACGCCCCGTACGCCTCGGGAAGCAGCCCCGGGTCGCCGCCCGTCTCGACCACCGCGGCCAGCGCCACCGACAGCATCCATGGCTGTCCCAGCCGCCGGGCCACCGTCACGGCCTCGGCCGCCGTGGCCGCCGACGGTTCCACTGAGAGGCGGGTCAGCAGCGCCAGCAGCCGGCTGCGGTCGGTCTGCTGCAGGTCGGCGATCCGCTCGGCCGCCTCGGCCGCGGCGTGGGCCTGCTCGGGGCCGAAGAGCTGAGCCGTGAGCATCTGAAGCTCCTCGGTGCCGGCCACGGTGCCGCGGGCAGCGGCCTGGGCGAGGCCCTCGCGCACCCGGCGCCGGGCCAGGTCGTCGTCGCCCAGAATGCGCGCGATCATCGCGTCCACGGCGTCGAGCAGGTGCGGCATCGGGCAGTACTCGTTGCGGGCGTCGGCCACCGCCTGCCGGGCCGCGGTGAGCCGGCCCCGGCCCAGCAGCAGCGCCATGAACCCGTGCGGCACGTCGGCGTCCGGCCCGGCGGCGGCCCGCCGGACGTGGTGCATGGCCTCGTTCCACTGCCCGATCTGCCAGGTCAGCAGCACTCTGTCCTGGGCCGGGAACTCCTCCACGGACAGGCGTTCGCGGCGCAGCAGCCGCTGGACGGCCACGGTGTCGCCGAGCAGCAGCAGGGTCCGTACGGCGATCCGGATCATCATCGGGTGCGAGCGGTCCGGCTCGGCGTGACCGGCCCGCTCGACCAGGTCGCGCAGGCCGGCCGGGCGTCCGGTGAGCGCCCCGGCCGCCGCCAGCACGACCCGGCCGTGTTCGCGGCCCTCGTCCCGCTGCCATGCGGCGCGGTCGGCGTCGAGCAGCCGGTAGGCCTCGGCCTGGCGGCCCACGCAGCTCAGCGCGAGCGCCCGGCAGATCAGCCGGTGTCCCGGGGTGCGGCCGAACTCCCGCCGCCCCTCGGCCACGTCGGTGATCGCGTCGTCGCGGTTGCCCCAGAGCGCCGCGACGTGCACCAGCGACGCCTCCAGCACGTCGACATCGGACTCGCCGGATCCGGTCCGCTGCAGCAGCGACCGGGTGCCGCGCAGGGCCGCGTCGTAGTCGCCGAACGCCGCGCTCGCCCCGGCCGCCCCGGCCATGGTGGTGTAGCGCGGCGGCCGCTCGGTCTCGGCCGCGGCCACCACGGTCAGGCGGCGGATGGCGGTGACGGCGTTGCGCCGGATCGCGAGCAGCCCCAGGCTTTCCAGCTCGGCTCCGGCCCGTTCCGGCTGCCGGGCGCCGCCGCCGCGCATCAGCT
The DNA here is from genome assembly GCF_016834655.1 of Paractinoplanes ovalisporus. Classification (GTDB taxonomy): domain Bacteria; phylum Actinomycetota; class Actinomycetes; order Mycobacteriales; family Micromonosporaceae; genus Actinoplanes; species Actinoplanes ovalisporus. The sequence goes on along the minus strand of NZ_JAENHP010000011.1, from coordinate 129,170 downwards.
GCTCGGCGAAGTGGGCCGGAGGCGCCGAGACACCGCCCTCCCACACGGCCTCGACCAGGATCCGGGCCAGCTCGCCGCGCTCGTAGGGCGCCAGCGACCGGTCGAACGCGTCGGCCCAGTAGCGCGCCGCGAACCGCCAGCCGCCGGTCCAGGGAACCAGCAGACCCTCGGCGACCAGGGACCCCAGCGCCGACCGGACCCCGGCGACGTCCAGCCCGCTCGTCAGCGTGGCCAGCTCGGGCAGCCGCGTACCGGCCGGGTGCAGGACGGCGGCCGCCTTGGCCACCGTCCACATCGGCTCGTCGAGGCGGCCGGGCCGCTCGGCCGGTGTCCCCGCGACGGGCGCGGCCAGCAGATAGGCGTGTCCGTCGGAGACGTGCAGTGCCCCCGACCGCCGCCAGTCGGCCAGAAGGGCGACGATCGCGGCCGGCAGTCCCCGGCACATCCGGTGCAGGCGGGCGCTCAGCAGGGCGTGCGGCCGGGCGCCCAGCACCTCGGCGACCAGATCCTCGGCCGCGGCCCGGGACAGCGGCGCCAGCGGCACGATCCGGGCCAGCCGGTCGGTGAGCAGAGCGGGCAGGCGCGGGACGGGCCGGACGGGCGTGCGGGCGGTGCCCACCCAGCGCACGGTGCCGGGAGCGAGCGTGCGGGCCAGATCTTCCAGCTCCGTACGCGAGGCGTCGTCCATCAGATGGACGTCGTCGATCAGCACCACCAGTCCCGGCTGGGCGGTGAGCAGCGCGGGAAGGTCGGTGGCGCGGGAACCGGGGGTCAGGCGGCTCACCGCGCCGGCCAGCCGGGCGCTCACCGATCGGGGTGCCGCCCGGTCGTGCCGGGTGACGCGGATCCGGACCGGCACCAGCCCGCCGGCATCCGTGGCCCGGGCGACCTCGGCCAGCACGGCGCTGCGCCCGACACCGGCCGGCCCGGTGAGCAGGGTGACGGGGGTCGGGCCCAGGACCGCGTCCAGGATCCGCGCGACGCTGTCGGCCCGGCCGATCAGGCTCATCCGGCGACGCCCGGCGGAGTGTCGCCGTTGCTCACGCGGCCCGCCAGCACGGCCGTGGCCAGCTGCACCCGGCTGCGGGTGCCGGTGCGGGCCAGCAACCGGCTGACGTGTTCCTCGACGGTCTTCTCGCTGAGCCGCTCGCGCCGGCCGATCTGCCGGTTGGTGCGGCCGGCGCTGATCATCCGCAGGATGCGCCGGTCGAGCGGGGAGAACCCGTCGGACGCGCGGACGGCCGCCGGCACGCTGACGCCGTTGCGCCGCATCGCGGTCGCCACCCACGCCTGCAACGGGGCCGCGCCCAGATCGCGGGCGATCTCGTACGCCTCGACGAGAAACCCGTCCCCGGCCACCAGGCAGGCGCGCAGCAGGGCGGGCCGGTCGTCGCGCTCCCGGGCGAGCGCCATCGCCGAGGCGGCCGCGATCGGATCCCCGGTCACCACCGCGCGGGTCAGCTGCAGGGCCTCGCCGAGCGCCGGGTGCGTCTCGCGGTCACACCGGTCGGCCAGGTCGTCGAGCAGGCGCCGGGCGGTCGCGGGTTCACCGCCGCGCACGGCGAGCTGAGCCAGGCGCGGCACGAGCAGGGCGGCGCCGCGCGGGCTGGGCGCTTCGATCTTCCCGTACGCACCGAGGGCGCTCGCCAGGTCCGGAGGAGCCAGCTCGACCGGCCCGCAGCCGGCCCACACCAGCAGTGCGGGGTCGGACTCCGGCCCGATCTCGCGGGCCGCCCCGCGGAGCCGGCTCATCTCGGCCGCCCAGACCCGGGACAGCCGATGCGCCGGGGTATCGCCCGTACCGATCAGCTCGGTCTCGCGGGCCGCGGTCAGCGCCGCGTCGAAGTCGCCGTCCCGGTAGCCTTGCAGCACCCGCCGGTACGCCCCGGGCAGCGACTCCGACGCACACCGGTAGCGCGGCCCCAGCACCGACTCGAACGCGCTCGCCCAGTCGCCGGGATAGGTCTGCGCGGCCTCGAAGCGGGCCGCCGCGGCGAGCTCGGCCGCGGTCACCAGCCCCGCGTCCGGCCACTTGTCCAGACCGTCGCCCACGGCCGGTTCGCCGGCGAACCAGCGGCGCGCGAACTCGAGCGCGGCCGGGGCGCGGCCACCGACGAGCAGCCGGTCCCGGGTCGTCTCCGGAACCGGCACGCCGGTGTGCACGGCCGCCAGCATGGCCGCGGCGGCCAGGTCGCCGAGCAGTTCCGGGCCGGCCGGGCCGGTCGCGAGCACGGCGTCGACGGCGGCCGCCAGATCGCCGGCCCGGCCGGCCCGGGTGAGCTCCCGCAGCCAGCCTGCGGCCAGGCGCGGCCGCAGGTGCGCGTCCATGGCGCGTTCCCAGGCGGCGCGGATCCACTCCGCCCGCCGGTCGGGCTCGGTGCCCGGCCGCGCGATCAGCGTGAGCAGCAGCCGCATCGCCTCGTCGCCGGGCGCGGGCAGGCCCCGGTAGCGGGCGATCCGGTCGCCGAGCGCCGCCGGGTCGAGGTCGGCCCCGTCGCGCCGGGCGGCGAGCATCGATGCGGCCAGGGCCCGGCGGCGGCCGGCGGCGACCCCGGGGCCGAGCCGGCTGAGCAGGTGGGCCGCGACGGCCGGAGAGCTGCAGCGCAGCCGCCCCTCGTCGTCCTGGCCCAGCACGCCGGCCTCGGCGAGCCGGTCGGCGAGGCGGCCCCGCCCCGGGTGCGCGGCGAGCTCGGCGGGCTGCACCGGGTTGACGGCGACCTCGGTGAGCAACGCCCGGGCCGGATCGTCGAGCCGGTCACAGAGCAGGCGGGTGGTCGCCGAGGTGACCGGCAGGGGCAGGCGTGGGCGGGCCAGGCAGAGCCGGTCGTCCAGCGTGACCAGCCGGCCGGCCCGGGCGAGCGCGGCGCAAGCGTCGAGCACGGCGGCGGGACCCCCGGCCAGCGCGCCCAGGCCGTGATCGAGCGCGGTGTCCAGGGATTCGTCGGGCTCGGCGCCGTGATGGTCCCCGATCATCGCGGCCCGGGCGTCGCGGTCCAGCGGCGGCACCTCGAGGACGGTGTCGGCCAGCACCGCCAGCTGGTCGCCGAGGCCGCTGCCGGTGGTGCCGGTGGCCACGACCAGGACATCGCGCCGGCGGGCGGCGTCGAGGACGAGCGCGGCGTCGGCGGCCGTGTCGGCGTCGTCGACCAGCAGAACCAGCGGGCGCCCGCCGGCGAGACGGTCGATCGCGGCGCCCAGCCGCAGGGCGGTCCGGACGACATCGCCGGTCGTGTCCGCCGTCTCCGGCCGGTCGCCCAGGTGTGGACGGAGCGCGGCGAGCACGGAACGTTCCTCGCCCAGGCGCACGTCGATGACGGCCGTGCCGTCGGAGCGGGCGGCCCGGGCCGTCGCGCGGAGCAGCGTCGTCCGTCCGGCGCCGCGGGGCCCGTGGAGGAAGGTCAGCGCGCCCTCGGCGACCGGCGCGCGGCGCAGAGCCGACAGAAGCTCGTCACGTCCGTGGACCGTCCGGGCCTGGGGCATCTGCGGAACTCCCGATCTGAAATATGTCGATCGACATGCGTGAATCGCAATTCACCGTCGCGAATGGACAGTCGCGCCGCCGTCGCCGCTATTCGAAAGTCGCGGTCAATCGACCGGTCCGGCCGGCCCGGCCGATACCGGGGGCCGCGGCGAGGCGGCGGCCAGGGTGCCCGTGTCTGTGCTGCGAGGATTCGGCAATTGACGCACTGCCAACTATTCGACGTCCTCGGTGGCTCACCCGGAAAAGGCTATCCACGGCGCCATCCGGCTGCAACTCCGGCCACTTGCCCGCATTTACCTGACCGTTATTCTTCGTTGATCTTGTTGAAATCAACGGGCCGGGCAGCGTATCCGCACACGCGCTCCGCGTTTCGTGACCGAATTGCGGGATGCCGTGACCGTGGCGTTCACGGCGGTCCGCGGGCACGGGATATAGTGCGCCGCGATGGCCGAGATCCTGCGCGCGGTGCTTCCTCCCGCGGTCACCTGGGTCGAGACCCGCGACGACCGCGGTGCCGACGAACTTTTCCCCGAAGAAGCCGCGGTGGTCGCCAAGGCGGTCGCCAAACGACAGGCCGAGTTCGCCACCGTGAGGTGGTGTGCCCGGCAGGCGCTGGCTCGTCTCGGCGTCACGTCGGGCCCGATCGTGCCCGGCGAACGCGGCGCCCCGTCCTGGCCCGCCGGCGTCGTCGGCAGCATGACCCACTGCCTGGGCTACCGGGCCGCCGCCGTCGCCCGCCGGGGCGAGGTGACCTCGATCGGGGTCGACGCCGAACCGGCCGCCCCGCTGCCCGACGGCGTGCTCGAAGCGATCGCGCGCCCGGCCGAGACCGAGATGCTGGCCCGCCTGGCCGCCCGCGAACCCGGGATCCACTGGGACCGGCTGCTGTTTTCGGCCAAGGAGTCCGTCTACAAGGCATGGTTCCCGGTGGCCGGCACCTTCCTCGAGTTCCACGAGGCCGAGCTGGTCGTCGACCCGGCCGCGGGCACGTTCACCGCCCGCCTGCTCCAGCGCGGGCCGTTCCTGGAACTGGGCGGGCGCTGGACGCAGACGGACGGGGTGGTGGCGACCTCGGTCGTGGTGCTCAGTCCGTCGGCGCCGGCAGGATCGGCCTGAGCAGGGGCGGCTGCTCGCCGAAGCGGGCCCGCCATTCGCGCGGGTAGCCGAGCGAGACTTCCTCGAAGCGCACGCCGTCGCGCCGGGTCGTCCGGCGGATGTGCAGGTGGCCGTAGACCGCCACCTCGGCCCGGAACCGGGTGTGCCAGTCGGACGTGCGCTCGGTGCCGCACCACTGCGCGAACTCGGGGAAGCGCAGGATCTCGGTCGGGTGCCGGTGCAGCGGCCAGTGGCTCACCAGCACGGTCCGGTGGGCGGGATCGATGTCGAGGAGCCGCTTCTCGGTGTAGGCCAGCCGCGCGTCGCACCACGCCTCGCGGGACGGGTACGGGTCGGGGTGCAGCAGCACCTCGTCGGTGCAGACCACGCCGGTGCGTTCGGCGTAGGCCAGCGACGCCGCCTTGGTCGTCGTGCCCGGGGCGCGCCACGTGTAGTCGTACAGGAGGAAGAGGGGCGCGATGGTGACCGGGCCGGTGTCGCTCGGCCAGACCGCGTACGGATCCTCGGGTGTCACCACGCCGAACGAGCGGCACGCCGCGACCAGTTCGGAGTAGCGCTGCTCGCCGCGAAGCTTCACCGGGTCTTGCGGGTGGGTCCACAACTCGTGGTTGCCGGGCGCCCAGATCACCTTCGCGAACCGCTCGCTGAGTGCCCGCAATGTGGCCGCGACCTCGCCGAACATCTCCCCGACATCACCGGCCACGATGAGCCAGTCGTCGTCGGAGGAGGGCACGATCGCTTCGGTGAGCGACCGGTTCTCCTGATACGCCACGTGCAGGTCGCTGACCGCGAAAAGAGTTCCGGACTGGGAATTCACAGGCTTCACGGTACCCATCCTGGAATACGGGTGATCTAGGTTCTTTCCCGGGACAAGGAAACGACGGGCCGGAGCGAATGCGAATATTGCTCGTAGAAGATGATCATCGGGTGACCGCGGCCATGATGACGATGCTGGAGCGGCGGGGCTACCAGGTGGAACACGCGGCGACGGCCACGGCCGCGCTGGCCGCGGCGCCCTGCGATCTGGTGCTGCTCGACCTCAACCTGCCCGACGGCGACGGCGTCGAGGTGTGCCGCGCCCTGCGCGAGCGCAACGAACACCTGGGCATCATCGCCGTGACCGCCCGCGGCGAGGAGCGCGACCGGGTGGTCGGTCTGCGGTCGGGCGCCGACGACTACGTGGTGAAGCCGTTCTCGATGGTGGAGCTGCAGGCCCGCATCGAGGCGCTGCTGCGCCGCACCGCGCGGGCCGGGCTGCCGGCGCCGCAGACGGTCGAGTTCGGCCCGCTGCTCATCGACTTCTCGGCGCGCACGGTGCGGGTGGACGGTGAACCGGTCGTGCTGACCCGCAAGGAGTTCGACATCCTGGCCTCGCTGGCCCGCCAGCCCGGCGTGGTGGTGACCCGCGAGCGGATCCTGCTCGACGTCTGGCGCACGACCTGGTCGGGCAAGCACACCCTCGAGGTGCACGTGGCGTCGCTGCGGGCCAAGCTGGGCCGGCCCACTCTGGTGCAAGCCGTGCGGGGCGTGGGCTACTGTCTGCGGGCCGGATGACGGTGGTCGGGAGGGTGCGTTGCGCAGGCGGCTGGTGACCTCTTATGTGCTGCTGCTGTGCCTGGTCCTGCTCGCGCTGGAGGTGCCGCTGGCCATCTCGCTGACCAACCGCGAGACCCAGCAGGTGCTGGCCGACCGGCTCGCCGACGCCACCCGCTTCGCGTCGCTGGCCGCGCCGGCCATGCGCACCAACGACCTCGGTGCGGTCGTCGACGAGCTGCGCCGCTACCAGGAGCTGTACGGCATCGGCACCATGCTGGTTGACCAGGACCAGCGGGTGCTGACGTCGTTCGGGGCCGCCGGTCTGGACCCGGACCGGTCGCTGTCGGCCATCCGGGCGGCGCTGGCCGGTCGCATGATGGGGACGCCGGCGACACTCTGGCCGTGGCAGCCCCACCCGCTGGTGGTGGCCGTGCCGATCAACGACGGCGGCGCGGTGCTGGGCGCCGTCGTCACCGTCTCGGAGACCGCCCACAGCCGCCAGGAGGTGCTGCTCAGCTGGGCTCAACTGCTGTTCGTGGGCGTGCTGGCGGTGGCCGTCTGCGTGTTCACGGCCCTGTGGCTGGCCGGGTGGGTGCTGCGGCCGGTGACCCGGCTCGACGCGGCCGCCCACGAGATCGCGGCCGGTGACGACGGTGCCCGCGTCCAGCCCGGCCTGGGCCCGCCCGAGCTGCGCCGGCTCGTCGACAGCTTCAACGAGATGGCCGACGCGGTGGCGCAGAACATCGAGCAGCAGCGTTCGTTCGTCGCCCACGCCAGTCACCAGCTGCGCAACCCGCTCACTGTGCTCCGGCTGCGCATGGAAGACCTCGGTAGCCAGCTGGCGACCGAGACCGGGCGGTCCGACCTCGCGATCGCGCTCGAGGAGACCGACCGGCTGGCCGACGTGCTCGACGGTCTGCTCGCGCTGGCGAGGGCCGAACAGGGGCAGCACGGCACCGAGGTGGTCGACGCCGTGGCGGTGGCCCTGAACCGGCAGCAGGCCTGGACCCCGCTGACCGAGCGGCGCGGCATCGAGCTGCGGGCCGTCGTGCCGGACGAGCCCCGCTACGCCCGGCTGGTCGCGACCGCGCTCGACCAGTCGCTGGACGCCCTCATCGACAACGCCATCAAGTTCACCCCCACCGGCGGCCGGGTCGACGTCGAGGTCGGGGCGGGCGACGGGGGAGTGGAGGTGACCGTGCGGGACACCGGCCCGGGAATGACCGAGGAACAGTGCCACCGGGCGACCGAACGGTTCTGGCGCGCGCCGGACACCCAGAACGTCGACGGCGCCGGGCTGGGCCTGCCGATCGTCACCGTGCTGGTCGAGGCGTCGGGCGGCCGCCTGACCCTGGCCCCGGCCGAGGGTGCGGGGCTGGAGGCGCGGATCTGGCTGCCGGCAGCCGTTTCCGGCCCGGCTACGGTTTGACCGACTGGTAGTAGCGGGCCGCGCCCGGGTGCAGCGGCACCGGCAGCGTGGCGATGGCCGAGCGCAGGTCGAGCCGTTCCGCCGCCGGGTGCGCGGCCGCCAGCAGGTCGCGCCGGTCGAGCAGCAGGCGGGTCAGGTCGAAGGCCAGGCTCTCGGCCATGCTCGTGGACACCACGAGCAGGTTCGGCACGGCCACAGTGGACACCGCCGTGGTGCCGTAGACCGAGGTCGGCACGTCGCGGACCACGTAGACGTCGCTGTAGACCCGCCTCAGCCGGTTCGCCCAGTCGGCCAGCCCGACGACGCGGATCGGCAGCTTCTCGCTGAGCTGCTTGATGCCCGCGACCGGCAACCCGCCCGAGAAGAAGAACCCGTCGATGGCCTCGCTGCGCAGCGCGGCCATCGAGTCGTCCAGGTTCAGTTCCCGGCGGACGATCGCGCCCGGCGCCGACAGCTTGGCCGCTTTGAGCAGCCGCTGCACCGTCACCGCGGTGCCGCTGCCGCGCCCGCCGATCGACACCCGCTTGCCCCGCAGGTGCTCGAGGCGGCTGATCGAGCTGTCGGTGCGGACGACCAGATGCAGCAGATCGTCGTAGACCCGGGCCAGAGCGGCCACGTCGCCCGGGGGACCGCCGGTGGCGGCCAGGATGTCGGCCTGGCTGAACCCGATCTGGGAGTCGCCGCTGCGCACCCGCTCGACGTTCTCGGCCGAGGCCGCGGTCACCACCACGGAGGCGTCGGCGTTCGGAAGGTACTGGTCGATGACGTTCGCGTACGCGGTGCCGACGGCGTAGTAGACGGCGGTCGGGCTGCCCGTCGCTATACGTATCGGACGGTATCGCGGAGTGTCGTCGGAACACGCGGCCGACGCCATCACCGCCAGCGCCCCCAGGAGCAGGGCGCGACGTGATCGCGGAGGACCCGGAAGCGGGGAACTCAACAGGACAGTCACTCGAATCCCCCAGGCCCGGTGCCAGTGACTGCGCAAGTTTTACACAAATCCTGGCCGGTGGACGTGCTGTTGCGTTTCCGATTAGCGACGGTGTCATGACAACACGAAAGGGGAACACCGAGGTGGGTCAACATACGCCGCGCGACGGAGCCGACGCGGTCGGCATGGCATTCGAATCGGCCTGCCTTGTCCGATGTGCCCGTTCGCTCACTCCGCCGTCGCCCCGTCGTCCCAAGATGCAGCTGACGGCCGTGCCGCGGGAGCCCTCGACCGGCGGCGAACCGCTGGCCGAGTTCGGGTCGCCTCAGCCCGCGGCCCGGCTCACCCTCCTGCTGACCGGTCTCGGCTTCACCGCCGTGGCCGAGACACGCGTCGGCGGCGTCGCCCGTCAGTACGAGCTCCAGCGGGTGCTGGTGCCCGAGGCCGAACGGGCTCAGCTCAACCGCCGGATGACCGTCGCCTGGCAGTGGGGACGGCAGCAACTGCTCGACACCGAGACCCGGGGTTCCCTGGCGTCGGTCCACTCCCGGCGGGTCGCCGTGGCCCGCTACGCGTGGCAGGCCGTGCTGCTGGCCGGGGCACCCCGCCGGCGCGCGGGCGAGCTGCGGGTCAAGCTCGGCGACCCCGAGACGGCCGACCTGCTCGTGCGGGGCGCCCGCATCATCGGTGTGACCGGCGAGGTGATCCGGCGCCAGGGCTGCTTCGTCGTGGCCGTCGCCAACGCGGCCGTCCCGCTGCTCACGACCGCGCCCACGACCCGCGTCCCGGCCGGCGCTTTCTAGGCGCCGAGGCCGCTTCCACCGCCGACGGCCAGATGCTGGCCCGTGATGTACGAGGCGCCCGGCGAGGCGAGGAAGGCGACCGTCTCGGCGACTTCGCGGGCGGTGCCGAGCCTCCCGAACGGGATGCGCTCGGCCATCGACGCGGTGACCGAGGCCAGCATCTCGGGCGGCATGCCCGACTTGGCCCAGATCGGGGTGTCGGTGGCGCCGGGGCTGACGGCGTTGACCCGGATCCGGCGGGGCGCGAGTTCGAGAGCCAGCGACGGCACCATCGACAGCAGGGCGCCCCGGCTGGCGGCGGTCACGCTCCCGCCGGCGATGCCGAGCGAGACGCCGATGCCGATGGTGAAGACGACCGAGGCGTGATCGGCCAGCAGCGGCTGGGCCTTCTGGAGCATGAAGAACTGCCCCTTGGCGTTCACCGCGAAGACCTCGTCGAAGAAGGCCTCGTCGACCGCCTCGAGCGGAGCTGGGCGGCTGATCCCGGCGTTGAGGAAGAGCACGTCGAGCGAGCCGAAGCGTTCCTCGGCCGCGGCGACGACCGCGTCGGCGTCGGGCAGGGAGCGGGCGTCGGCCCGGACCACGGCGACGTCGTGCGGGAAGTGGTCGCGGGCCTCGGCCAGGGTGTCCGGGTTCTGGCCGGTCACCATCACCCGGTAGCCCCGCTCGTGCAGCAGGTCGGCGGTGGCACGGCCGATCCCGGTGGTGCCTCCGGTGATCAGGGCGGTCGGTGCGGGCATGGTGCCCTCTCTTTCTTTCCGGTGTACGGGATCCACCGTGCGCCCGGGGAATGCCGGAGGGCCAATGAATGATTCGCATCCGGCAATACGCTCTCCGTATCGTCGCAGTAGGGTTCGGGGATGACCGACGACGCGGATCTCGACCTCCGGCTCGTGAGGGCGTTCACCGTGGTCGCCGAGCACCGCCACTTCGGCCGGGCGGCCGAGGTGCTGCACACCACCCAGCCGTCGCTGACCCGTCAGATCGGGCGCCTCGAACACCAGATGGGCTGCCGCCTGCTCGACCGCTCCCCGCGCGGCACCTCGCTCACCGAGGCCGGCGAGGTCTTCCTGCCTCTGGCCCGGTCATTGCTGCGGTCTGCCGCCCAGGCCACGACCCGCACGAGGGCCGCCGCGCAGCCGAGCCGGATCACCGTCGGCCGCACCATGAACCTCATCGTCACGGGTGCGGTCGCCGAGCTGCGCATGCGGCACCCCGACGCTGAGGTCCGCACGGTTCACCTGGAGTGGAACGAGCCGCGCGACGCTCTGCTCGAGCACCGGGTCGACGCGGTGCTGACCCGCCTGCCGTTGCGTACGGAAGGGCTGGAAGTGTCGGTCCTCTACGACGAGCCGCGCGTCCTGCTGATCCCCGAGGGCCATCGCCTGGCCGGCAAGGAGTCGGTGTCCCTCGACGACATCGCCGACGAGCCCATGCCGCGGGCCGACGACCCGGAGTGGAACGCGGTCTGGCGGGTCGACCCCCGCCCCGGCGGTCGGCCTGCCCCTGACGGCCCGTTGCTGCGCCACGTGGAGGACAAGGCCGAGCTGGTCGCCGCGGGCGAGGCGGTGGCCATCGTCCCCGCCGGCGAATACCTCAGCCGCCTGCGTCCCGGTCTCACCACCGTGCCGCTGGAGGGCGTCGATCCCGGCCACGTCGTGCTGGCCACCCGCGCCGGCGACCGCGGACGCCTGGTCTCGGCGTTCCGCAAGCTGGTCGCCGACCACGCCCGAGCCCGGAACACCTGACAGCCGGCTCCGTGATCGTCACACTTGTAAATCGCCCTTTTACCTACTTCGGCTATAGGATTTGTGGAGTGCCCTGTTCCGTGCGAGGGAGCTTCCATGACCGAACACGCCCTTCCGTTCCCCACCAACCAGGACCTCGACCCGGTCCGCCTGCGCCAGGCGTTCGGCATCTTCCCCAGCGGAGTGGTCGCGGTGGCGGCCCAGGTCGACGGGGTGTTGCTGGGGCTGGCGGCCAGCTCGTTCACGTCGGTCAGCCTCGACCCGCCGCTGGTGTCGTTCTCGATCGCCAACACCTCGAAGACGTGGCCCGACCTGCGCCGCTCGGCCCACCTGGGCATCACGATCCTGGCCGACCGCCACGGCGGCCTCGCGCGACAGCTCGCGGGCCCGGTCGCGACCCGCTTCGACGGCATCGAGGTGCTGCTGAGCCACGACGGTGCGGTGACCCTGCCCGACGGCCTGGCCCAGTTCGACACCACCATCTACCGCGAGGTCGAGGCCGGCGACCACACGATCGTCCTGCTGCAGCTGCACTCCGTCCAGCAGGCCGACCATTCGCTACCGCTGGTGTTCCACCGCAGCGCGTTCGGCCTGCGCCCTCAGCCCCACGCCGTGGACGGCTGAGGGCGGGGTGATCACGGGCTCTATTGGCCCAGGGCGGCTTCGGCCGGGGCGGTGCGCGGGCCGGCCCGCCGGGCGTAGGCCAGCACACCGATCACGAACAGGGCGCCCCCGGTGAACGCGGCCGGGCGGCTCGACCCGGCCTGGAAGAGCCAGAACGCAGCCTCGCGCCAGCCGGGCTCGGCCAGACCGCCGAACAGCATCTGCAGGACCGTCCAGCAGATCGGCAGCTGCCAGGCCATCCGGATGCCGGCCACGGACACCCCGAGGGCGATCAGCCCGGTCAGCCCGGCCACGTTGCGCAGCACCACGCCCGACGGGCCGAACCAGGCCCCGGTGCCCGCGCTGGCCAGCATCCCCCCGGCGACCAGGGCCATGAAGGCGAGCAGGTGCAGCGCCCGCCGGGGCGGCCAGAACAGCGCCGCGGTCGATTCGAGGGAGTCGTCGTCGCCGGCCATGGTGGGGATCAGCGGGGCCAGGGCCAGCAGCGCGGTCAGCACGGCCAGGTTCTCGTCGATCTCGCGGCGGTCGGTGAACAGCGACCAGCCGCCCCAGGTCAGCACGAGCGCCCCCGCTGACACCAGCAGTGCGATCGGCAGGCGCCGCGATCGCAGGTACAGATAGGTCCAGCGCATCACGCCGACGCCTTCCCGGTCAGGATCCCGACCAGGTCGCCGCCACAGGTCAGGGCGGCGTCGCGCATCGCGGCCACCCGCCGTACCTGCTCGGCCTCGGGCGCGGCCCGCAGCGTGGTCAGCACCTGGCTGATCTCCTGGTCCAGCTCGGGGTAGTGGCCGAGAGCATCGGCGACCCCGTCGAGCTTGTCGGTGCCCATCAGCCAGGCCCCGGCCACGTGGGCGGAGACCAGGTCGCGGCCGTTCTGGCAACCCACCCAGGAGGTCCCGGCGCCGGCCACGATGTTCTCGACCAGCGCCTCGCTGATCCGGTTGTCGTCGAGCACCAGGTCGAAGCTGAGCGTGCCCGGCTCCGGCTTGGTGGTGCCGCCGTCCATCCACATCGACTTCCCGGGCTCGTACACCTCGGAGGCTCGCCACTCGACGGCCCGGGTGGGCGCGCCGGGCAGTTTCGCCAGCAGCTGCAGGGCCTCGCGGACCTGCGGGGCGGCGTCGTCCAGGACGTACGCGTGGACCGCGGTCACACACACCTGCGGCGAACCGTCGGCGCACACGAGCTTCTGCGCGCCCGCGTCGATGCGGAAGTGGTCGGCCTGCGACGTTCCCGGCACGACCACGGCGACCGCGACGGCCACGCCCAGCACGGCGACCGCGGCCACCCGGGGCAGCCAGGAGCGGCCGGTGGACAGCAGGAAACCGGCGCCCGCCAGACCCAGACCGAGCACGGTCCAGCCGAGCAGGGTCTTCGGAGAGACCGTTTCCCAGTCGTACGACGGAGGTTGGCCCAGCAGCGACAGGTTGCGCAGTGGCGACGACCCGCCCGGACCGCCCGCCTCCGCGAGCCCGACCTGCGCGGCCACGGCCACGACGGCCAGCAGCGGCGGCACGAGCGGGGACGACCACGCCCGGCCGGCCGCCAGGCCCAGCCAGACGCCGCCGACCAGCACGACCATGCCGCTCACGGGCCACAGCAACGAGATGAGGCCGACGTAGCTGCCGTTGAGGGCGGGCAGCACCCCGGCGACCACGAACACCACGAGGTGGGCGAAGACCACCGCAATGCCGAGCGCGAGCAGGCCGGGCAGGAGCCGTTGGGTCTTGGGCCGCCCGGTGCTGGCGATCAGCTCGTCGGCCCTGGTGCGCTTCTCCCGGCGTCCCAGCACCGCACCGCCGGCGAGGGCCAGGGGAAGCAGCAGGAACACCGAGGAACCATGGAGGTAGACGAACCGGATCCAGGTGCTGGACCAGTCGTTGCCGGACAGCAGCAGCCCGGCCGCGCCGGCCGCGAAGAGCAGCAGGATCAGTGTGAGGGCGTTGGAACGGCGCAGTTCGATGCGCAGCATCCGCCTCATGCCGCGCTCCGGTGGTTCGCCAGGAGCGTGCTGTAACCGCGCTCGGCCGCGCTGTCGCCGACGCCACCCTGCTCGCCGAGGCGGGTCAGGTCGGCCGGCACCCCCTGCCAGACCAGCCTGCCCTTGTCGACCAGCACGACGTCGGAACAGGCGGCGACCACGTCCTCGACCAGATGGGTCGAGACCAGCACGCAGCTGTCCTGGCCGAGCTCGCGCAGCAGGGTGCGGAACTCCACCCGCTGTTCGGGGTCGAGGCCGACGGTCGGCTCGTCGAGCAGCAGCACGGCCGGGCCGTTGACGATCGCCTGGGCGATGCCGACGCGGCGCAGCATGCCGCCCGAGAGCGCCTTGAGCCGCGAGTCGGCCCGGTCGGTGAGCCCGACCCGTTCCACCGCCCGCTGGACCGCCTCGGGGATGTCGGCCCTGGGCATCTCGCGCAGCCAGGCCACGTACTCGACGTATTCGCGCACGGTGAACCGCGGGTAGAAGCCGAAGTGCTGGGGCAGATAGCCGAGCCGGGACCGCAGCGGCCGCAGCGCCCGCCCGTTCGTCACGTCCTCGCCCAGCAACCGCAGCCGGCCGCCGGAGGGGCGTTCGACGGTGGACAGAGCGCGCATCAGCGTGGTCTTGCCGGCGCCGTTCGGGCCGAGCAGGCCGTGCACGCCGACGCCCAGCCTGAGGTCGAGGCCGTCGACGGCCAGATGGCGCCCGGCCTTGACCCGCAACTGTTCGGTCTCGACCGGCCAGGCGGTCGTCGAGGGCCGCAACTCGGTGTCAGTGACCATACGTACCAACGTTTCCTCCAAGGACGAAGGTGTCTTGCGAACGGGGGGACGTTCAGGCGTTCCGGCGGTGGTCGTCGACGCGCCAGATCGCCAGTGCGGCGCCGACGACCGCGGCCACGACCCAGCCGGGTGTGCTCGACGGTTCGATCAGGGCCGGCATGTCGGCGGTGACCAGCGCCGGCGCCACGACGACGAGGAACCAGGAGCCGCCGAGCACCGCGGCCGCCCGGACCACGCCGATCCGCCCGCCGAGCAGCAGCGTGGCCGCGGTGAAGGTGAGGGCCGGCAGCAGCCACAACGCCGGGGTGGTCCCGAGCCGCCAGCCGGCCAGGGCCAGCGGCGGCAGCACCACCGCGAGGATCACGGCCGTACGCCGCAGGAGCAGTTCGAGCCCGGCCCGCGAGGTGCCCGCCGTGATCTCCCAGCCCGGATCGGTGCGCCGCGACCACGCCGACGCCATGCCGGCCAGGGGAGCGACCGGCGCCAGCAGCAGCACCAGCGACGGCCGTTCGGGAAACGAGCGGTCGAGCGCGAACGCGGCCAGCACGGCGGCGACGATGGTGACCAGCCACGGGATCAGCGACCACATGGCCCACCGGTGGGCGAGGCGACGCCAGGCGCGTCGACGGACCGGCTCGGGCCCGGTACGCACCCCCCGATCGATCATCACCTGCACGTCGTCGAGCAGCGCGGTCAGCGGTTCCGGGGCCACGGCGGCGAGCTGCGCCCGGCAGTCGGGGCAGTTCTCCAGGTGGACCTCGATCGTCCAGACCGCGGTGTCGTCGAGTGCCGGGTCCCCGGTCGTGTAGGCGGCCAGCGAGGCGGCCGGGATGTGGTTCGTCACGACAGTGCCTCCCGCATGACGGTCCGGGCGCGACGCGCCCTGCTTTTCACGGTTCCCTCGGGCAGGCCGAGCAGGATCGAGGTTTCCCGTACGGTCAGCCCGTCCAGCACCATGGCGTGCAGCACGGCCCGCAGTTCCGGGGCGAGTCCGGCCAGCGCGGCGCCGACCTCGTCGCCGATCGACCCGGCGAGCGCCTCGTCCTCGGCGGCGGGCGTACTGCGTACGGGAAGCTCCTCAGCCGGAGTCTCCGGGTGCCGGGCCCGCCGTCGCATGGCGTCGACCAGCCGGCGGGCGGCGATGGTCCACAACCAGCCGGCCGCGCTCCCGCCGCCCTGCACCCCGGCGAACGAACCGGCCGCGCGCCAGACCGCCAGATAGGTGTCCTGCATGACCTCGGCGACCATGCCGTCGTCGGCGCACCGGCGCCGCAGACGGACGGCGAGCCACGGCGACGTACGCCGGTACAGCTCGTCGAACGCGGCCCGATCGGCCCGCGCGACGCGCCGCATCAGCTGTTCCTCGTCCAGCTCGGTCACCTTCACATCCCGTCAGACGACGAGGGCACCCGCCACGGATCATCCTTCGATGTGACCCCGGTCACAGGCGAAGGCCGGTATGTCACGACGCGGTGAACAGCTCGACGCGGGGCTGGAACCTAAGAACATAAACTAATAATCTTTCGCCCGTGACCCCGCCCGGCACCCTGCGCCCGCGCGGACTGCCCCTCTGGGAGCAGATCCGGACCCTCGTGCACGACGAGATCCGTTCCGGCCGATACCAGCCGGGCGATCGGTTGCCGACCGAGAAGGAGTACGCCGACCGCTTCTCCGTCTCGGTGGCGCCCGTGCGGGCCGCCCTGGCCGACCTGACCAGCGCCGGCCTGATCGAACGGCGCTCGGGCAAGGGCACGTTCGTCACCGGCCGCACGGTCAGCTACGAGGTCAGCCTGCTGCGCAGCACCACCGACACGCTGCGCACAGCCGGCGTCGAGTTCACGGTCGACATGGTGACCGCCGGGTTCGTCAAGCCCGACGGCGAGGTCGCCCGCCACCTCGGCCTGACCGGCCGGGAACGGGCCTTCCACCTGCGCCGTACGGTCGAGATCGGCGGCCGGATCGCCGTCATCCTCGAGACCTGGCTTCCCCGCGACGTCGGCGACAAGCTGCCCGGCGCGGAGTTCTTCGAAGACGGCGGTTCGCTCTACCGGGCCCTCGCCGGACACGACATCCACCTCCGTACGGCCGAGGGCACCCTCCAGGTCGTGCGCGCCGACGACGAACAGTCCCGGCTTCTCGGCGTCGACTTCGGCGCCCCGCTGCTGGCCCTGCGCTCGTCCGCCGCCGACCAGCACGGCCGGGTCGTCGAGGTCGCGCGGGCCACGTACGACTCGAATCGCTTCAGCATGCGGTTGCAGATCCCTGCCACCGCCGCCACGGTGGACCGCCCGCCGGCCGCCGCATCTGACCAGAAGGGCACGTCATGACCGAGCTCGAGGATCTCACCCGGGCAGTGGCCGACAACAAGATTCCCGGCGGGAGCCTGTTCGGCCGCACGGTTGCGCGCATCATCGACCTGACCCTCGAACCGCTGCGCGACGCCGAGCCGGCCGTCGTCCGGGCCGAACTCGACAACGTCTGCGGCTGGGCCAACCGCACCAAGCCGTCGATGACGAGTGTCCGCAACGTCGTCGACCTCGCCCGGTCCGCGGCCGCCGGCACCGACGGCACGTCCCGCTCGGTCGTCGAGGCCGTCTCGGGTGCCATGCGCGCGTTCGTCACGCGGTCGGAGAAGGCCGTCGACGCCCTCGCCGACGGCATCACTGAGATCGTGAAGCCCGGCACCCGGTTGCTCTACCACTCCAACTCCGGCTCGCTGCGCAGCGTCATGCGCCGCGTCGTCGACACCATCCCCGACGTGTCCGTCAACGCGACCGAGTCCCGTCCGTACCGCGAGTCACGCGGCCTGATCGAGGGCATCGCCGGCACCGGCGTCCCGGTCACCCTCTACTCCGACGCGGCCATGGCGATCGCCGTCAGCAAGTCGGACGTCGTGGTCGTCGGCGCCGACGCCGTCTTCGCCGACGGCACCCTGGTCAACAAGACCGGGACGCTGCCGCTGGCGCTGGCCTGCCAGTACCACGGCGTGCCGATCTACGGCGTCACCGAGCTGTCCAAGGTCTTCGACGGCGACCCGTCCGAGATCGGGATGGAGCTGCGGCCCGGCTCGGAGCTCAGCGATGGGTGGGAGCTGGCCGAGAACGGCCGGGTCACCGTCTGGAACCAGTTCTTCGAGCCCACCCCGCCCGCCCTGGTCACCGCCTACCTGACCGAGATCGGCCTGGTCGAACCCGCCGGCATGCTGGCGGCCTACCGGGAGAGCGTCGGGCGGCCCCGAGACGCCCGACCTGAAATCCGGTAAGAGCGCCGTTTCCCAGAGCCGTTTCCTAGAGTCGTCTCAGTGTCGCGTCTTGAAAGGAAGTCCATGGCTGTCGTACGAGCCGCCATCACCCAGGCCACCTGGAGCGGCGACAAGGAGTCGATGCTCGACAAGCACGAGCAGTTCGCCCGGGACGCCAAGGCCCAGGGCGCCCAGGTCGTCTGCTTCCAGGAGCTGTTCTACGGCCCCTATTTCGGCATCGTGCAGGACAAGAAGTACTACCGGTACGCCGAGCCGGCCGACGGGCCCATCGTGCAACGGTTCGCCGATCTGGCCCGCGAGCTGGGCACGGTGATGGTGCTGCCGATCTACGAGGAGGCGCAGACCGGCGTCTACTACAACACCGCCGTGGTGGTCGACGCCGACGGCTCGGTCCGGGGCAAGTACCGCAAGCACCACATCCCGCACCTCGACCGGTTCTGGGAGAAGTTCTACTTCCGGCCCGGCAACCTGGGGTGGCCGGTGTTCGAGACGGCGGTCGGCAAGGTCGGCGTGACCATCTGCTACGACCGGCACTTCCCGGAGGGCTGGCGGGTGCTCGGCCTCAACGGCGCCGAGCTGGTGTTCAACCCCAACGCCTCCAAGCCGGGGCTGTCCAACCGGCTGTGGGAGCTGGAGCAGACCGGGGCGGCCGCCGCCAACGGATACTTCGTGCTGGTGCCGAACCGGGTCGGGGCCGAGACCAACGAGTTCGGTGACCAGGCGGTCGACTTCTACGGCACCTCGTACGTGGCCGATCCGCAGGGCAACTACGTCGGCGAGCTCGGCTCCCGGCATGACGAGCAGCTTCTCGTACGGGACCTGGATCTCGACATGATCCGGGCGGTGCGCGACGACTGGCAGTTCTATCGTGATCGTCGTCCGGACGCCTACGGCCCGATCGTCGCTCCCTGATTGGTGGTTCCATGACTACGACTCTGATCCGCGGCGGCACCGTCGTCAGCGCCACCGGCTCGGCCCCGGCCGACGTGCTGGTCGACGGCGAGACCATCGCCGCCGTGCTGCAGCCCGGCTCGACCCTGCTGGGCACCGATATCGCCGCCCTGGTCGACCAGGTGATCGACGCGACCGGCAAATACGTGATCCCGGGCGGCGTCGACGCGCACACCCACATGGAGATGCCGTTCGGCGGCACGTTCGCCTCGGACACGTTCGAGACCGGCACCCGGGCCGCGGCCTGGGGCGGCACGACCACGATCGTCGACTTCGTGGTGCAGTACCCGGAACAGCGGGTGCTCGACCAGTACCAGGCGTGGCACGCCAAGGCGGCCGGCAACTGCGCGATCGACTACGGGTTCCACCAGATCCTGTCGGACGTGCAGGACGAGTCGCTCAAGGCGATGGACGAGCTGATCGCCGAGGGCGTCACCAGCTTCAAGCTGTTCATGGCGTACAAGGGCGTCTTCCTCTCGGACGACGGCCAGATCCTGCGCGCCTTCCAGAAGGGCGCCGACAACGGCGCCATGATGATGATGCACGCCGAGAACGGCGCGATGATCGACGTGCTGGTGCAGCAGGCGTTACAGGCCGGCAACACGTCGCCGTACTACCACGGGCTCACCCGGCCCTGGCAGGCCGAGGCCGAGGCCACCCACCGCGCGATCATGATCGCCGACCTGACCGGGGCGCCTCTCTACGTCGTGCACGTCAGCGCCAAGCAGGCCGTCGAGCACATCGCGACCGCCCGCGACCGCGGCCTCAACGTGTTCGGCGAGACCTGCCCGCAATACCTCTACCTGTCGCTGGAGGAGCAGCTGGGCGCGCCCGGGTTCGAGGGCGCCAAATGGGTCTGTTCGACGCCGCTGCGCTCACGGGCCGAGGGCCACCAGGCGCACATGTGGCAGAGCCTGCGCACCAACGACATCCAGATGGTCTCGACCGACCACTGCCCGTTCTGCATGAAGGACCAGAAGGAGATGGGCGTCGGGGACTTCTCGAAGATCCCCAACGGCATCGGCTCGGTCGAGCACCGGATGGACCTGATGTACCAGGGCGTGGTGTCGGGACAGATCACCAAGGAGCGCTGGGTCGAGATCACGTCGACGACGCCGGCGCGGATGTTCGGCCTGTACGGGCGCAAGGGTGTCATCCAGCCCGGGGCGGACGCGGACATCGTCGTCTACGACCCCCAGGGGCACACGTCTCTGGGTCTTCATAAAACACACCACATGAACATGGACTACTCGGCGTGGGAGGGGTTCGAGATCGACGGCCACGTTGATGTCGTGATGTCGCGTGGCTCAGTGATCGTTGACTCGTCGGGATATATCGGGCAGAAGGGTCACGGCCGCTATGTGCCGCGTGGCCTCTCTCAGTACCTGGTCTAGGGGGAGCCATGGACTTCGGCGTTGTCGTGCAGGTGAATCCGCCCGCGCCCCGGATCGTGGCGCTGGCCCGGCGGGCCGAGGAACACGGGTTCAGCCACTTCTGGACCTACGACTCGCACGTGCTCTGGCAGGAGCCGTACGTGGTGCACTCGCAGATCCTGGGTCAGACCCACCGCATCATGGTCGGGCCGATGGTGACGAACCCGGCCACCCGCGACTGGACGGTCACGGCGTCGACGTTCGCGACGCTCAACGCGTACTTCGGCAACCGGACCATCTGCGGGATCGGCCGGGGCGACTCGGCGGTGCGGGTGACCAACGGGAAGCCGACGACGTTGAAGACGCTGCGCGAGTCGGTGCACGTCATCCGGGAGCTGGCCAACTCGCGGGCGGTCGAGATCAACGGGTCGCAGATCCGGTTCCCGTGGAGTCATGGTTCCCGGCTGGACGTGTGGGTCGCGGCGTACGGGCCCCTCGCCCTGAAACTGACCGGCGAGGTGGGCGACGGTTTCATCCTGCAGTGCGGCGACGTGGACATCGCCCGGTGGATGATCGGGGCCGTGCGGTCGGCCGCCTCCGCTGCCGGTCGTGACCCCGACTCGCTGGCGTTCTGCGTGGCGGCGCCGATGTACATCACCGACGGCACCGAGGCCGGGCGGCAGCACGCGCTCGACCAGTGCCGCTGGTTCGGCGGGATGGTGGGTAATCACGTGGCCGACATCGTCGCCAAGTACGGCACGGACGGCGCGGTGCCGGCCGCCCTGACCGACTACATCAAGGGGCGGCAAGGGTACGACTACAACGAGCACGGCAAGGCGGGCAACTCGCACGTCGACTTCGTGCCGGACGACATCGTCGACCGTTTCTGCCTGATCGGCACGGCGGAGGAGCATCAGGCGAAGCTGGCGCGGTTGAAGGAGCTCGGGGTGACGCAGTTCGCGGGGTACCTCGACCACGACAACAAAGAGGAAACCCTTCGCGTGTACGGCGAAACCGTGATCCCGTCCCTGCAGGAGCACATCATCGCGAAGGTGTGAGCGGGTTGCTCTCGAGCGCGCGGCACGTCATCCCGGTGGCGTGCCGCGTGTGTTTCCGGAGTGCGGGCCTGCTCATCGTGGTGGTGTGCCGGGGTTTCCGGAGTGCGGGCCTGCTTATCGTGTTGGTGTGCCGGGGTTTCCGGAGTGCCGGCCTGCTTATCGCGTTGATGTGCCGGGGTTTCCGGAATGCCGGCCCGGTCATCGTGGTGGTGTGAGCGCCAGGTCGGCCACTGCTCGGATCTCCGGGCGGGCGGGGTCGCGGGGCATGAGGAGCTCCAGCGGCACCGAGGCCGGTCGGGAGAGGGGGATTGCCCGGGTGCCGGGGATGGGCCGTTGCGCGGTCGACTCCGGCACCAGGGTGAAGGCGCGGCCGTCGGAGATGAGGTAGGAGCGGGCGCCGACCAGCTGGGGCGGGCCGGCCAGCAGCAGGGGAGTGAGGCCGCGGTCGGTGCAGATGCCGACGAGGTGGTCGAAGTAGGCGGCGTGGCGTTCGCGGGGCCAGAGCAGAAGCGGCAGATCGCCCTTGCCGGTTTCCCGCTCGCGCCGGTCGTCGTCCCGTTCGCGCCGGTCGTCGTGCCGCTCGCGCCGGCTCTCGTCCAGGCCGACCCGGCGCTCTCTTCCATATGCGCTCGAATCGGTGTCGGCCAGCTCGGCGAGGTTGAGCGTGGCTCGCCGAGCCAGGGGGTGGCTGTCGCCCAGCAACGCGAAGACGGGCTCGCGGCCGATGGTGGCCACGACGTAGCCGTCGGAGGCGGTGAGGAAACGGCCGAGGCCGAGGTCGGCCTCGCCGTGGCGGATCGCGTCTTCGACCTCTCCGGTCGGGACGGGCACGTCGGTCAGGGTGACGTCGGGCAGTTCGCGCTCGGCCCGGCGCACCAGCTCACCCAGGAAACGGTCGAGCACGCTCGGACTGGCCGCGACGCGCACCTCGCCGTGCGGGTTGCTGACCAGACGCTCGGCCCGCATCGTGAGGTCACGGACGGTGGTGAGGGTCCGTTCCGCGTACGGAAGCAACTCGGCCCCGGCAGCAGTGAGCGCGACGCTGCGGGTGGAACGGTCGAACAGGCTCGTGCCGAGGGCCCGCTCGAGGCGGCGGATCTCCTGGCTGATGACCGGCTGGGTGACGTGGATGCGGGCGGCCGCCTTGCCGAAGTGCGCCTCGGCGGCCAGCGCGACGAACGCCTCCAGCTGGCGCAACGACGGATTCATTGCCTGAGGCTATCAGTCCATCTCAAATTCAAGCTTGTTGGAAATCAATCTTCGATCTTCACTGGTTCTGTTGGTCGCTGCGTCCCGCGACGGGCCGGATCTTCGATGGGCCCGTTGTACGACGAGCCGGTCGTTGGTTGGCGGGTTGTGCGACGAGCCGTTTCGTCGGTCACCGCGTCGCCTGACGTAGCGACTCACGCCGGGTCGCGCGACCGCCATCACGTCGAAAGGGAGTCCCATGATCAAGATCTCCGACGAGGTCCGCGACGCCCTCGCGGCCGGCCGGCCCGTGCTGGCGCTCGAGTCGACGATCATCACGCACGGCCTGCCCCGGCCCCGCAACCTTGACGTGGCCGTCGAGGCCGAGACCCGGCTGCGCGCCGCGGGCGTCACCCCCGCCACCATCGGCGTGGTGGCCGGCGTGCCGGTCGTGGGCCTCAGCACCGACGAGCTCGAGCAGCTCTCCTTGGACGACGGCGCCGCCAAGCTCAGCGTCCGCGACCTGCCCGTAGCCGCCGCGAAGAAGCTCAACGGCGGCACGACCGTCGCCGCCACCGCCCTGCTGGCCCACCGCGCCGGCGTGCGTGTCTTCTCGACGGGCGGCCTGGGCGGCGTGCACGAGGGCGCCGGCGTGACGTTCGACGAGTCGGCCGACCTGTTCACCCTGGCCGAGACCCCGATCGTCGTGGTCAGTGCCGGTGCCAAGTCGATCCTCGACATCGCGGCCACGCTGGAACGCCTGGAGACCCTTTCCATCCCGGTGGTCGGCTACCGCACCACCACGTACCCCGGCTTCTACATCGTCGACTCGGGCCACAGCGTCGAGTACGCGGCCGATTCCCCCGAGGAGATCGCCGCCATGGCCGCCTCCCAGCGGGACCTGGGCCTCAAGTCGGCGCTGCTGGTCGCCAACCCGGTCCCCGCCGACAAGCAGCTGGCCAAGGACGAGCACGACGCCGTCATCGAGCAGGCCCGCGCCGCCGCCCGCGACCAGGGCATCATCGGCCACGACACCACCCCGTTCCTCCTCGACCATCTGCTGAAGGCCACCGAGGGCCGCAGCCTCGAAACGAACGTCGCCATCTACAACAACAACGTCGACCTGGGCGGCCGGATCGCCGCCGCCCTCGCCGCCCGGTAGCCACTGTTGCGCTGCTGTACCGGCACGGCGGTCGGTTCTGCCGGGGTGGCGGCTCGCTGTGCGGTGCTGTGGTTGGTTCTGCCGGGTGGCGGCTCGCTGTGCGGTGCTGTGGTAGTTCTGCCGGGTGGCAACTCGCTGTGCGGTGCGGATGGCAGGTCGCTGTGCGGCTCTGGTCGCGGCGGCACAAGTAGTTCTGCGCTCGCGGGCCAGTGAAGGCGATCGATCTGCGGTAGCCTCGGGGTGATCGGATCGGGCGCGAGAGCGGGGAGCCGATGGTCGACGAGCTGCGGGCCGAGCGTGATGCGCCCGAGGGTCTGGACACGTCCACTGTGCAGCCGGCGCGGCGATACAACTACTGGCTCGGCGGCACCGACAACTTCGCGGTCGATCGGGAATCCGGGGATCTCATCGAGCGCGCCCACCCGAGCGTGCGCGTGTCGGTGCGGGAGAACCGGGTCTTCCTGCAGCGCGCCGTCGGGTTTCTGGCCGAGGCCGGCCTTTCCGACTGGCGCCGCGACGGCGACCGCCCGAACCCGGCCGACATCGCCATCTGCGGCGCCGTGGGACGCAAGCCCTGACCGCCGCCCTGCTCGTCGTGACCGGCCCACCCGGCGCCGGCAAGACCACCCTCGCCCGTCGTCTGGCCGCCGACCTCGGCCGCCCGGCCCTGCACCGCGACGAGATCTTCGCCGGCATGGACACCGGTGACATGAACCGGACGTACGAGGTCTTCTTCGCCACGATCCGCCTCTTCGTCGAGGCTGGCGTCTCCCACGTGGCCGAGGCGGCGTTCCAACATCCGGCATGGGCACGTGGCCTGGTTCCCCTGCTGGAACAGGCCGACGTGCGGATTCTCCGTTGCCAGACCCCACCCGCCGTCACCGAACGGCGGATCGCCCGGCGCGGCAAGACACCGGTGTCGCGCCCGTTCGAGCCCATCCACCTCGACGTGCCCACCCTGGACGTCGACACAACCGACGGCTACGCCCCCGACCTGCCCACGCTGACAGCGTTCGCAATCAGCTAGCGCAGACCGCCCGCTCGTGTGCGCCTCGTTCGACCGGGCGCCGGCCCGAACCAGACTCCCGCCCACCGAAGCACACCCATCCACGGCGCCGTTCGATGTTAAGGGAGCAGCGTATGGAACCCTCGGCGAAGGCCCGCGAACTTGTCGCCGGCGCCTACGACACCCATGTTCACGTCGCGCCGGATGTCATGGAGCGGCGCATCGACGACCTCGATCTGGCCCAGCGGTTCGCCGCGGTGGGGCTGGCCGGGTTCGTGCTCAAGTCGCACTATGTGACCACCGCTGAGCGCGCGGCCGTCGTGCGGAAGGCCGTTCCCGAGGTTGACGTGTTCGGCGCCATAACGCTCAACGGCTCGATGGGCGGCATGAACCCGGCCGCCGTCGAGATCGCGGCCCGGCTCGGCGCGCGCACCGTGTGGATGCCTACTGTGGACTCCCGCAATCAGCGCACGAACACGGCCGGCGACCTGCCCGGCGCCAAGCCCGCGATGTGGGGCGCGCTGCAGGAGGCGCTGCGAGCCGAGGGGATCATGCCCGCGATCGTGGAGGTGCTGAACCCTTCCGGCCACGTGACCGAGGCGGTCGAGCAGGTGCTGCGGGTCGTCGCCCGCCACGATCTCGTGCTGGCGACCGGGCACCTCGCCGCGGCCGAGATCCTGACCGTGGTCGAGGTGGCACAGGCTTTCGGCGTTCGCCGGATCGTCGTCACCCACCCCGAGTTCACCTCGCAGCGCCTGACCGTTGCCGACCAGCAGCACCTCGCCGCCCGCAACGTCCTGCTGGAGCGCTGTTTCACCACGCCGCACACCGGCAAGGTTTCGTGGGCGGACATGTTCGCGAACATCCGCGCGACCGGCCCGGCGCACTCGATCCTGTCCAGCGACCTCGGCCAGCCGTTCAACCCGCCGGTCGAGGACGGCCTCGCCCTGTTCGCCGACCGCCTGCTCGAGGCCGGCTTCACCGACCACGAGGTGCACACCATGGCCGTCGAAAATTCACGCGCGCTGCTCACATGAGCGAAACGCGCGCACGATAAACACGAGCACACTCGAACATGAGCGAGGCGCTCACCCGGACGTGAGCGAGGCGCATACTCGGACATGAGCGAGGCGCGCAACCGGACATGAGCGAGGCGCGCAACCGAACACCAGCGGGGCGCGCACCCGGACATGAGCGGGGCGCGCAATCGAACATGAGCGGGGCGCGCAATCGAACATGAGCGAGGTGCGCGAACGGACACGAGGGGGGCGCGCAATCGAACATAAGCGGGGCGCGCAATCGAACATGAGCGGGGCGCGCGAACGGACATGAGCGAGGTGCGCGAACGGACATGAACGGGGCGCGCAATCGGACACCAGCGGGTGCGCGAACGGATACGGGCGGGGCGCGCAATCGGGCACCAGCGGGCGCGCGAACGGATACGGGCGGGGCGCGCAATCGGACACCATCGGGTGCGCGAACGGATATGAGCGAAGTGCGCGAACGGACATGAGCGGGAGCGGGCGGGTGGTGAGCGAACTGCACGTCACGGACACCGGGGGCGGCGGCCCTACGGTGGTGTTCCTGCACGGCAACCCCACGTCGTCGTATCTGTGGCGACACGTCATTGGCGCGCTGGGAGAACGGTTCCGCTGTGTTGCGGTCGACCTCATTGGCATGGGGGAGTCGCCGAAACCGCCGATCGCCTATGACTGGAACGACCACCGCCGCTACCTGACGCCCGTGCTCGACCGGCTCGACGCGCCGTTCTGGCTGGTGGGACACGACTGGGGGATCGGCTTGGCGTTGGAGTATGCCCGCACCCGGTCCGGCCGCGTGCGAGGCGTAGCGATCGCCGAGGGGCACCTGCGGCCACTCGCGTCGTGGGACGAGTTCGACGAAGGGGGCCGCGAACTTTTCCGCCTCCTGCGTGACCCGGTCGAGGGCCGGCGCATGGTCGAGGACGACAACGTCTTCCTGTCCACGGTTCTGCCCGGCGGCACGATCCGGGAGCTGACACCGCAGGAGCTTTCCGCGTACGCCGCCCCCTACCCGACGCCGCAATCCAGGCACCCGATCTGGAAGTGGGTCACGCAGATCCCGATCGCCGGTGACCCTCCCGAGACGCACCGTGTGCTCACCGCGAACTGGGAATGGCTCGGCACCACCGACACCCCCGTGATGCTGCTCGCCGCCACCCCCGGGGCGGTCCTCGGTCCCGAGCAGGTCCGGCGGATCAGCCCGCGGGTGCGCATCCGCAACGTGGGGGAGGGTCTGCATTTCCTGCCCGAGGACAGGCCCGCCGAGATCGCCGCCGAACTGACGGAATGGATGCATTGACGGTTCTCGCGCATCCCGGCAAGACATAGGCGCAGTTCTATGGCGTGGCTCAAACTGACGGCGTGCCCAAGAGAACCCCGCTCACCGGCGGCCACGACCGGAAACTCCCCCTCACAGATGCCACCGCAAGAACGACCAGTCTCGACGGCGGCGGACCCGGCAATTCCCCTCCGGCCGATCGTGCGGAGCCCCACGGTGGGAGCGTGGCCGAGGACGACCCTCACGGCGGGAGCGTGGCCGCGAGCAACTCGAACGGTGGGAGCGTGGCCGAGGGCGACCATCACAGTGGGAGCGTGGGCGCGGGCGGCCCTCACGGTAAGAACGTGACGGCGAGCGGCCCTCACGGTGGGAACGTGACGGCGAGCGACCCTCACGGCGGGAGCGTGGCGGCGAGCGGCCCTCGCGGTGGAAGCGTGGCCAAGCGGATCTGGCGGCTGCTGACCGCCGCCGTTCTGGTCGCCGGGGTGCTTGGCGCGCCGGCCGCGGCACACGGCGCCGCCCGTGGCCCGGTGCTCGACCCGTCGTTCGGCAACGGCGGCTGGGTCAGCAACGACCACGGCGGCGGAGACTCGGTGCTCGACCTGGCGGTCCAGCCGGACGGGAAGATCCTTGCCCTGGGCAACGGCAACGAGGGCTACTTCTGCCTGGAACGACACCGGCCCGACGGCTCGTACGACGACGAGTTCGGCACCTTCGGCGTGGTGATCACCGACGCCGACCCCGACTCGTTCTGGGACGATCCGCACTCGATGGTCCTGCTCCCGGACGGCCGCATCCTGGTCGCGGGTTCGGTGTCGCGGGCCGGCCGCAGCGCCCCGGTGCTGGTGCGCTATCTGGCCGACGGCAGCGTCGACACCTCGTACGGAATCGACGGCCGGGTATTCCCAACGCTCAGCGAAAGCGAAAGCGAAAGCGAAAGCGAGAGCGAGAGCGGGAGCGAGAGCGACACCGTCACCGGGGCCCGCACGAACGGCCTGATCCGGCAGCCCGACGGCAAAGTGGTGATCGCCCTCGAGGCCGCCACCAGCGACGGCAGCGCCCCACCGGTTCTGGTGCGGCTGCGGCCCGACGGCACCCCCGACACCGGCTTCGGCGTGGGCGGGGTGGCCCGAGCCGACGTGGGTCCGCATGAGTTCGACGGCGTACGCGGCCTGGCGCTCGCGCCCGACGGCGGCCTCGTGGTGTCCGCGTGGAGCGGCTATTACGGCAGCCTGCCCGAACCCACCAGCGACGTGGTGCTGGCCCGTTTCAGCGCGCGCGGCACACTCGACACCTCGTTCGGCACGCGTGGCCGGGTGGTCCGCGACTTCACCGGCCCGGGCGGCATCGACGGACCGGCCGGCCTGGCGGTGGGCCGCGACGGCCGGATCGTGCAGACCGTCTGGTACCAGGTCGGCGAGAGTGGCCCCAGACAGCAAGGTCTGTTGCGCTATCTGCCGAACGGCCGCCCGGACCGCTCGTTCGGCCGCAACGGGTTCGCCGCGGGCGTCCCCGGGCCGGTCGCCTCGCCCGTGATCAGGCCGAACGGTCGTATCACCACGACCGGCTCGATCAGCAACAACATCGCCCTGGCCCAGTACCGCCCCGACGGCACGCCCGACTCGTCGTTCGGCTCCCGGGGCGTGGTCGTCACCGACCTCGGCGGCTACGACACCGGCAACGTCCTCAAGATCCAGCCCGACGGCCGCCTGCTGGTCGGCGGCACCGCGGGCAGCGACGGCGGAACCGAATTCTCCATCGTCCGCTACCTACCCTGATCCGCCGGGGACCGGGCTACGTGGCACGTCCGGTTCCCGGCTTCCGATCAGGTGGTCGTCATCGCCCGCCGGCCGCGCGGACCATGGCGTCGGTCTCGGGGTCGGGCAGGATCACGCGGACCTCCTGGGCGCAGCGGCAGGCAGCGGCGATCTTGACCGCCCACGCCTCCGCCTCGTCGCGGGTGGCCACGTCGACGACCACGAACCCGCCGATGACCTCCTTGGTCTCCGGGTAGGGGCCGTCGGTGACCAGGCCGTCCGTCCCCGCGATGGTGGCCCGCTGACTCTCCAGCCCCGCGCCGTAGACAAACACGCCGGCGTCCACGGCTTCCTGGATCACCGCGTGTGCGGCTTTCCCCACGTCGGGGATCCCTTCGGCGCCGATGTGGTCCATCGCGCCGTCGTCGAACGAGATCAGGTATCGAGCCATTCATCACTCCCATGTCCGGGCCGCCCGGAGACCGGCCGCCTCTCACCAGCCCAACGAACGGCCCCCGCCGAATCCGACAACCCCGCGACGGCTCAGACCGCCCGGGCCAGGGAGAGCGCGAACCGTCCCTCGGGGTCGGTCCACCACTGGTCGAGCGCGAACCCCGCCTCGGCCAGCTCCTTCTCGACCCCCTCGCGCCGGAACTTGGCCGAGACCTCGGTGCGGATCTCTTCCCCGGTCGCGAACGAGACGACCAGGCCGACTGCGGGGATCGTCACGCGCATCGGCCACCGGGCCCGCAACCGCATCTCGATCCACTCGTCGTCGGCGTCCCACAGTGCCACATGGGCGAAGCCGTCCACGTCGAAGTCGGCGTCGAGATGGTGGTTGAGCACCCGCAGCACGTTCTTGTTGAACTCGGCGGTGACCCCGGCCGCGTCGTCGTAGGCCGGGACCAGCACCGGCGGGCTCTTCACCAGGTCGGTGCCGAGCAGCAGATGTTCACCCGGCCGCAGCACGCCCCGCACGTCGGCGAAGAACCGGGCGCGCTCGGCCGGCTCGAAGTTCCCGATCGTCCCGCCCAGGAAGGCGACCAGCCGCCCGGGCGTGTCGGGCAGAGCGCCCAGATGCCGGGTGATGTCGCCGACGACGGGATGGACCGGGAGCCCGGGGAAGTCGACGCCGATCTGATCGGCGGCCGCGGTCAGGGCCGACGGCGACACGTCCATCGGCACGAACGACTCCAGGTCGAGCGCGTCGAGCAGTAACCGGGTCTTGGTGGAATAGCCCGAACCGAGCTCGATCAGCGTGCGGGCCCCGGTCAGCCGGGCCACCTCGCCGGCGCGCGTCTCGAGAATGGAACGCTCGGCACGGGTCGGGTAGTACTCCGGCAACTCGGTGATCTCTTCGAACAGCTCACTGCCGCGCGTGTCGTAGAACCACTTCGGCGGCAGCCATTTGCGGGTGGCGGTCAGGCCGGCAACCACGTCGGCTCGCAGGGCGTCTTCCTGGTCGGCGGGGTCGAGGAGGACCTTCATGCTTCTCCCAACGGGATCTGGTGGAGCTCGGCGGCGGTCGCGACCACGAGCGTGCGGTCGCCGACGGGCTGCCAGGACGGGTCGTCGTCGAGCGGTTCGGAGCTGATCAGCACCGAGTCGGCCCGTTTCAAGACCGACAGGGCGTGCCCGTACGTCGTGCCGACCACCGTGGCGCCGTCGGTCAGCAGCAGGTTGAGACGCGACCCGGGAGCGGCCGCGCCCACCTCGGCCACCACGCCCGCGACGGCCTGGCACAGGCCCGTGCCGCGGCGCAACCGGTCACGGACAAGGGCCCACAGCAGCGCCGCGTCGGTGGGCGCGTCAAGCGTGAGCAGGTCTTCGGTGGGCAGCGTGCCCGCGAGCTTGGCGACCGAGCCGGGCCAACCGGTGACCTTGCCGTTGTGGCTGAACAGCCACGGCCCCTCGGCGAAGGGGGCCGCCGCCTGCTCGGTCACCGGCATGCCGACGGTCGCGCTGCGCACCGCGGCCAGCACCGCCCCGGCCGACACCGACGCCGCCAGCCCGGGCAGCGTGGTGTCGCTCCACAGCGGGGTGGCCCGGCGGTAGCACACCGGGCCCTCCGCCAGATACCAGGCCACGCCGAACCCGTCCGCGTTGATCGTGCCGCCGCCCCGCATGTCGCGCGGCGCCCACGACTGGTGCGACAGCGAATGCGGCGGCTCGAACAGCAGCCGCGCCAACGGGACCGGCGGGCCCAGGTAGGCCAGGTGGCGGCACATCAGGCGTCTCGGGCCAGGCGGAAGCCGCTGAAGATCTGGCGGCGGATCGGGTAGTCCCAGTTGCGGAACGTCCCCCTCACGGCGTTGCGGTCGGTGCCGAACGAACCGCCGCGCAGCACCTTGTAGTCGGGGCCGAAGAACACCTCGGAGTATTCGCGGTAGGGGAACGCGGTGAAGCCCGGGTAGCCGGTGAAGTCGGTGGACGTCCACTCCCACACGTCGCCGATCAGTTGCTGCACGC
Organism: Paractinoplanes ovalisporus; assembly: GCF_016834655.1. GTDB lineage: Bacteria > Actinomycetota > Actinomycetes > Mycobacteriales > Micromonosporaceae > Actinoplanes > Actinoplanes ovalisporus. The sequence continues at coordinate 98,188 of NZ_JAENHP010000011.1, read as the reverse complement.
CCAGCGGCGAGGCCCCGTCGTCGAAGGCGCCGGCCGGGGCGGGCCGCAGATGCCGCTGACCCAGGTTGGCGTGCCTCGGCTCGGGCGTCTCGTCACCCCACGGATAGCGGCGCGAGCGGCCGGTCGCCGGGTCCCAGCGGGCCGCTTTCTCCCACTCGGCCTCGGTCGGCAGCCGTTTGCCGGCCCATTTCGCGTACGCCTCGGCCTCGTGGAAACACACATGGACGACCGGCTCCGAGGGCGTGACCCGGGCCGTGCGCCCGAACGTGGTGGCCGACCAGCCGTCACCGTCGCGCTGCCAGTGCGCGGGCGCGACCAGCCCGGCCGCCTGACGATGATCCCACCCGGCCGGGCTCCACCAGCGGGGGTCGTCGTAGCCGCCGGCGTCGATGAACGCCGCATATTGCCCGTTGGTGACGGCGGCCCGGTCGATGTGGAAGGCCGGCACGTCGACCTGGTGGGCCGGTCGCTCGTTGTCGAGCGCCCACGGCTCGGTGTCGGTGCCCATGGTGAACGGCCCGCCCGGCACGAGCACCTCGCCGGTGACCGGGGCGATCACGGCCGGCGGGGGATCGGCCGCCAGCACCGGGGAACCGGCGCGCAGCTGGTGGGTGGCCAGCATGGTCTCGTCGTGCTGCTGCTCGTGCTGGATGATCATGCCGAAGGCGAACCCGTCGGCGACCAGGCGGCGCCCGTCGTCGATGCGGGCCCGGTCGAGCACGTCGAGGGCCTTGTCGCGCACCTGAGCGACGTATTTGCGGGCCTCGACCGGGGTGAGCAGCGGCAGGCCCGGACGGTCGCGGCGGGCGTGTTTGAACGCGTCGTAGAGCTCGTCGAGCTCGGGGCGCAGCGGGTCACGGCCGCCGACGTCGCGCACCAGCCACAGCTCCTCCTGGCTGCCGACGTGGGCGAGGTCCCACACCAGCGGCGACATGAGAGGGGAGTGCTGGCGGACGAGGTCGCCGTCGTCGACGGCCTCGGTGAGCAGGGTGGTGCGCTCGCGGGTGCGCAGCAGTTCGGCCGCGACGCGGTCGCGCAGCCGGTCGGTCTCGATGGTCATCGCAGAATCCGTTCGATCGAGTCGAGAACCCGGTCAAGAGCCGGGCCGCCCTCAAGAAGCCGGGCCTGAGCCCGGTCGCCGCCGGCAACCGAAGCCGAGTGCGGAGCGGACGCCGGGGTCGGGGCGGTGGAGAGGCGCCGCGCGGCCAGGTCAAGCACGGCGGTGGCGGCGCGTCGCAGGGCCGGGTCGTCGAGCCCGCGCTCATAGGCCGGCACCCACCGGTCGGCCACCGGCTGGGCCAGGTCGAGGGCCTGGCCCGTGGTGGCCGGGTCGGCGAGCAGGGCGGCGAGCACGGCGACCGGCGCGAACCAGTCGTCGCCGGCCTGGGCGTCGAGGTAGCGCACCTCGAGGTAGCCGTGCGGGCGGACGGGAGGGAAGAGCGTGGTCAGGTGATAGTCGACGTCGTCGGTGGTGAGCGCCCACGGCAGCGCCCCGCCGACCCAGTCGCCCAGCGTGACACCGGGCGGGGCGTCCCAGCAGCCGCCGTCACGCCGCACGCACGTGAGCGGGGCGGCCAGCGCATAACGCACCCACTCGCCGGCCGGGTCGTCGCCGGTGCCGACCGGGTGGGTGAGCCGCGGGTCCATCGCCCACCAGGCCGCCATGCGGGCCGAGGCCAGGCCGGTGTCACGCCCGGCCCGCCGCCGGGAGTTGGCGAACGCGGCCAGCAGCGGCGGCCCGAGCGCGCTGACCGCGGCCCAGCGGGTCGCCAGCTCGGAGCCGGTGCCCGCGTCGAGGCAGACCTGCAGGCCGGCCGTGCTGCACATCATGACCCGGCCGTCGGGCCCCCGCGCGTCGAACGACTGCTCCATCGCGGAATAGCGCGGCGTGTGGACGAGCCGGCGGGGTTCGCGGTGGGCGTCGACGCCGTGGCGGCCCAGAGTGAGGCCGGCCGAGCCGAGCCGGGAGGAGAGATGGGCCAGATCGACGCTGACCGCCGCGTGCAGGGCGGTGAGCGAGGAGGCCGGGGCGGAGGAGATCTCCACCTGTCCGCCGGGCTCGACCGTGATCGTGCCACCGGCGGGGAGGGGATGAGCGGGGGCGGGCGGCCCGAGGGTCGCCGGGGTGTGGGGGCCGAGCGCCTGCCGGAGCTTCTCGGCCGACAGCGGCGCCGACGGCGCCGCGGTGTGGTGCAGGGTCCATTCGAGTTCGGCGCCGATGAGCGACGGTGGGCCGGTCTTGAAGCAGATGGCGCGGATCCGCGCCTCCACATCACTCTGGGTGCGAAGGACGGCGGCCGTGTCGGCGTCACCATCCGTCAGCAACCGTATGCTTTTGGTCATGGCACCGAACCTAGGGCCGGGGTACGACATTTTCCCGAACCGGGCCCGAACGGTCCTCTGTGTACGGGCATCGAGCAGGCAGTTCACAGCGAAGTGATCTGGGTCACTCGCCCCCGGTCCAAGACCATCTCCCGTTAAGGGGCTCTTAAGGCGGGACCGACTTACCGCAAGCGCATTGACCTGCGTAAACGCGAATTTGTCTGTTACTGCTTCGAAAAGCCTGAACTCTTCCTGGACACATCCCGTACTGGAGGGCGGCACGCCACGGCGGAGTGGCGTGATGTCGTACGAGTTAGGGAGTCGCGATGGCCGGGACCGGAATCGACACCTCGATCCTGCACAAGGGTGCGCACAGCGCCTCCTACTTCGACCTGTCGCGCAGCGCGGGCGAGGGCGTCGAGATCGTGGACTTCTGCATCCCCTGCAACCCGTACTTCCCGACCCCCGACATGTTCGACGAGCTCAGCCGCGACCTGAAGAACATCCTGAAGTACTACCCGAGCGACTCCACCAGCATCACCAAGAAGCTGTGCAGCGTGCTCGGCCTGCACCCACAGACCGTGGCCATGGCCAACGGCTCGACCGAGCTGATCACCTGGATCGACCACCTGCTGATCAAGGAGAGCGTGGCGATCCCGATCCCGACGTTCGGCCGCTGGACCGACCAGCCGCTCGAGACCGGCAAGCGGGTCGACATGTTCCCGCTGCAGGAACGCGACGGTTTCCGCCTCAACCTCGACGACTACGTGCGCTTCATCCGCGACCGCGGCTCCCGCGTGGCCGTGGTCTGCAACGTCAACAACCCCGACGGCTGCTACCTGCCGCGCCGCGACGTCATCCGGTTCATGGACATGCTGGGCGACCTCGACCTGGTCGTCATCGACGAGTCGTTCATCGACTTCTCCGACATGGAGCAATATCCGTCGGTCGGCCCCGACGCGGTGATCCGGCCCAACACGGTGGTGCTCAAGAGCCTGGGCAAGAACTTCGGCCTGCACGGCATCCGCTTCGGCTACCTGATGGCCAACCCGTCGATCGCCGGCAAGATCGCCAAGGCGCTGCCCAAGTGGAACCTGAACTCGCTGGCCGAGAAGGTCGTCTTCATGATCCAGGACCACGAGGAGGAATACGAGGACAGCCTGCGCCTGCTCAGCCGTGACCGCCGCGCCATGGCCGGTGAGCTGGGCCGCATTCCGGGGCTGACCGTGTTCCCGTCGCAGGGCAACTTCATCCTGGTCAAGCTGCCCACCGAGTGGTCCGGCACGGCGCTGCGCGACTACCTGGTCGCCAACCACGGCGTCTACACCCGCGAGTGCGGCAACAAACTCGGCATGACCAGCCAGTTCATGCGTCTGGTGGTACGCCCGGCCCGCGACGTCGACCGGCTCATCGACGGCATGATGGACTACGGCCGTCAGTTCCGCGTGCGTTCCTACGAGGAGGAGCCGCCCATGGAGGCCCGGCGCGGCTGGAGCAACGCCGCCGACGAGGCGCCCGACAACCTCATCCAATACCCGTCCCGCCGCTCCACGGAGTACACGGCCCGCCGAGCCGCCAATGCGTAGGCTCCGCCGCCGCCACTGGTCGGGGTGTGCCGGCCGCCGTCCCCGCTGGTGGATGGTGACCCGCCGCCCGGCCCGACGGCGGAGATAGAAGGTCAGCGCCGCGCCGACTGTCGAGGCGGGGAGCAGCGTGCTCACCCGATAGGGTCGGCGGGATGCGCACCAAGGAGCAGCTGACCGCCGACATCCACGACAAGAAGCGTGCGGTGCTGGTGGTCAACACGCACTCGCGGCGCGGGCGGCTGCTCTACGACACCGCCCTGGCCCGCCTCAAGGAGGCCGGGTTCACTCTTCTCGGCGCCAAGCGGGTCGACCGGCCCCACGAGCTCCCGGCCATCCTGCGTGAGGGCCTCGAGCGGGGCCCCGACCTGCTCATCGCGGGCGGCGGCGACGGCACCATCAGCACCGCCGCGCGCCTGCTGGCCCACCAGGACGTCGCACTGGGCCTGCTTCCGCTGGGCACCACCAACAACTTCGCCCGCACCGCGCACACCCCGCTCGACCTCCATGAGGCGATCGAGGTGCTGGTCGAGGGCAAGGTGATCGACCTCGACCTGGGCCTGGCGGGCGACGAGCCGTTCACCAACCACGTCGGGGTGGGGCTGTCGGCCGAGGTGATGCTCAAGGCGCCGCGCCCGCTCAAGCGCGCCCTGGGCCGGTTCGCCTATCCGCTGACCGCGCTCGGGCTGCTGACGAAACACCGGCCACTGCGCATCACCGTACGGGCGGAGGGACGCCACCACGAGTTCCAGAGCCATCAGGTGTACGTCGCCAACGGTGGCCACCACGCGGGGCGCCCCATCGCGGGGGATGCCGACGCCGACGACCGCCTCCTGGTGGCCTACCCGGTCGGCGGCCCGACCCGGCGGGAACTGCTGGTCGAAACCGCCCGCAACACAGCCAAAGGGCCCTCGCGCACCTTGCGGGAGGAGCCGTTCCTGGCGGTGGGGGAGTTGTGGCTCGAAACCGACCGCCCGGCCCGGGTCGAGATCGACGGCGAGCCCAGCGGCAGCACCCCGATGCGCATCGGGCTGGCCGCGAACGCCCTGCGGGTGATGGCCCCGGCCGGCGCGCCCGACCGCTGATCCTCAACTTCCGGGCCGATCTGCCGATGCATTTTTTATGCGGACGGCCCTCGACAGCCCCCTCGCGGCCCCCGAACGGCTGCGCGTGCTGCGCGCCACCGGCCTGCTCGACTCGGGGCCGGTGCCCTCGCTCGACCGGCTCACCGCGATGGCGGCCCGGCTCACCGGCGCGCGCCTGGCGCTGGTCTCGCTCGTCGACGACGAACGGCAGCGCTTCGCCAGCGGCTGCGGCCTGACCGGCCGGCTCGAACGCGACCGGCAGACCCCGCTCAGCCACTCGTTCTGCCAGTACGTGGTGATCGACGAGGCGCCGCTGATCATCACCGACGCCCGCGCCGACGACCGCCTGCACGCCAACCTGGCCATCGCCGACTACGACGTGATCGCGTACGCGGGCTTCCCTCTGCGGGCACCGAACGGGCAGGTTCTCGGCTCGTTCTGCGTGACCGACGACAAGCCCCGCGCGTGGACCGAGGAAGAACTGGCCACCGTACGGGACCTGGCCGCGGCCGCCGAGTCCGAGATCGCGCTGCGGCTGCTGCACGGCGAGCAGGTGCTGGCGTCCAAGCGGATGCAGTCGGTGCTCGACAGCGCCTACGACGCGTACGTCTCGATCGACGCCGACGGTGACGTGGTGGCCTGGAACGCCGCCGCCGAGCGTCTGTTCGGCTGGAGCGCGGCCGAGGCCATGGGCCGCCCGGTGGCCGACCTGATCGTGCCCGAGCGCTTCCGCGACATGCACCGCGCCGGCATGGCCCGGGTCCGCGACACCGGGCAGTCCCAGCTGGCCGGCCAGCGCCTCCAACTCGCCGCGACCGACCGCACCGGCCGCGAGTTCCCCATCGAGATGACCATCCAGGTCGTCCACGAGCAGGGCGAGCTGATCTCGCACGCGTTCCTGCACGACATCACCGACCGGGTGATCGCCACCAAGGAGCTGGAGCGCCGCAACCAGGAGATCGAGGACGACCACGCGTTCCTGCAGGCCCTGCTGGACAGCCTCGACACCGGCGTCGCGGCCTGCGACAGCGACGGCCGGCTGGCCTTCTTCAACCGGGCGCTGCGCGAGATCCACGGCACCGACGCCACCCCCGGCTCCCCGGGCGAGAGCTGGTCGCAGCGGTACGGCCTGTACGCCGCGGACGGGCACACCCTGGTTCCGGCCGACGAGGTTCCGCTGGCCCGGGCCTTCACCGGCGAGGTGGTCGAGCGGCAGCAGCTGGTCGTGCCCGCCCCGGACGGCACCCCGCGCCGCTTCCTGACCAACGCCCGCCCGATCGACACCCCGGACGGCCGCCGCCTGGGCGCGGTCGCCGCCATGCACGAGGTGACCGACGTGCACCGGGCCGAGGTGCTGCGCCGGGCCCGGCACGCCGTCGCGCAGGTGCTCTCCGAGGCCACCAGTGCCGAACAGGCCGCGATCGGGGCGGTCTCGGCCGTGGCCGACGCGCTGGGCTGGCTGTGCGGCGAGTACTGGCAGGTCGGCGAGGACCGGCGGAAGATCGTACGGCTCAGCTCGCACACCGCCGCCGGGCGTGACCTGACCGATTTCACCGGCGACGGGCCGCTCGAGTTCGGCCGCGGCGAGGGCCTGCCCGGCCTGGTCTGGCGCACCGGCGCCGAGGTGTGGGGCGGCCGTGAGCCGATCTCGTCGGCGCGCGCCGAGGCGGCTCGGGAGGCCGGGATCCGTACGGTGGTGGGCCTGCCCGTGCGCGCCGGTCGCCGGGTGCTCGGCGTGCTTGCGTTCTTCCTCGACACCGACCTGCCGCACGACCCGGACATCGCCGCCGTCCTCGACACCATCGGCGCCCACCTGGGCCGGTTCGTCGAGCGCCGCCGGGCCGAGGACCTGCAGCTCGCCCTGGTCGACGCCCAGCAGGAACTCGACCGGATGAAGGACGAGCTGACCGCGCTGGTCATCCACGAGCTGCGCAACCCGATCGGGGTGATCCGTGGCTACATGGAGACCCTGCTCGAGAGCCCCGCCCTGGACGGCGCCGACCGTCGCTACGCCGGGGTCGTCGACCGCAACGCCGAACACCTGCAACGGCTCGTCGACGACCTGCTCGACCTGGCCCGCCTCGACGCCGGTCACCTGAGCATCGACCCGCGCCCGATGTCGGCCGGGCGGGTGCTGCGCGAGGTCGTCGAGAACCACCGGCCCAACGCCGACGCCAAGCAGCTGACCATCGGCCTGCGGCTCGAACCCCATCTGCCGGTGCACGCCGACGCGCACCGGTTGCGGCAGGCCCTGGACAACCTGATCTCGAACGCGATCAAGTACACGCCCGCCGGCGGCCACGTGACCGTGACCGCCGAGACCGGCGGAGACGGCGTGACCGTCGAGATCAGCGACACCGGCATCGGCATCCCGGCCGAGCAGTACCCGCACCTGTTCAGCCGGTTCTTCCGGGCCAGCAACGCCAGCCGCGAGGGCATCAAGGGGACCGGGCTCGGACTGGCCGTGACCAAGGCGATCGTCGAGGCCCACCAGGGCACTCTGGCCGCACGCCCGGCCGAGGGCGGGGGAACGACGTTCACCGTTACGCTGCCCGCCGTGGAAGCCTGATCCCGCGCTCAAAATATTCTTCGCACGGGATTGCACAGATTCAGTACGGGGTGCGTCGTAGTGGTTGTGACCTTCGAGCAGTTCGCGATGGCCCGGCTCCCCAGCCTCCTGCGCTACGCGGTCGTCCTCACCGGCGACCGTGATCTCGCACAGGACATAGTCCAGGAGGTGCTGGCCCGGGCCCAGGTTCGATGGCGGCGGATCAGCGAGGCGGAAGTCCCCGAGGCGTACGTACGGCGCATGGTGCTCAACGAGTACCTGTCCTGGCGGCGCAGCTGGGCCGTCCGTCACGTGCACGCGGTCGGGGAAAGGCTCGTCGACCTCGACGACGCCCGGGGTGGTGTGCGCGACCACGCCGACGGTGTCGTCATGGCCGACGTCCTCTGGAAACGCCTGTCCACACTCGGGCGCAAACAGCGGGCGGTCCTGGTGCTGCGCTATTACGAGCAGCTGGAGGACGACCAGATCGCCGACCTGCTGGGGTGTTCCCCGGCCACGGTCCGCAGCCACGCTTCGAGGGCGCTGAAAACGCTCCGGCTCTCACCGGAGCTCATGGAACGCATTCCCGCCGAGGAGAAGTCGTGACTGAGCAGCCGCACCACGATCAGCTGCGCGAGGCCTTTGAGTCCCACGAGAACAACACCCCTGACCCGGAAGCGGTCTACGCCCGCGTCCAGGAGCTTTCCGTCAAGTACAAGCGGCGCCGGCGGGGCGCCCAGATCGCCGCCGGTGGCGTGCTCGGCGCCGGTCTCATCGCCGGGGCGATCAACCTGCCCGCGTTCCTGCCCGCGAACAACGCGGTCACCAACACCGCCGCCGGTGTGCCGGCCGGTGCGCCCGCGTCGCCGTCGGCCGCCGCGTCGCCCGACACCAGCACCCGCGACGCCAACCTGGCCGCCTACAGCGAGGCCGGCTACGGCTACGACGACGCCGGCAAGCTGGCCCGGCTGTGGAAGATGAACGGCGACGACCGTCTCTCGGTCAAGGCCGAGGCCGGCCGCCGCCTACTGCTCGGCGAGACCCTGCCGATCCAGCCGTCGCCCGACGAGCCGGTCGAGGAAGAGACGATCTCCCCGACCCAGGAGAAGCAGTTCCGGGCGTTCTTCAACGCCGGCTACACCTGGGACGAGGCCGAGAAGCTGGCCAAGATCTGGAAGATCGCCGACCCGGCCGATGCCAAGCTCGAGGCCGGCAAGCGCCTGCTCGCCGGCGAGACGCTGCCGGTCAAGCCGAAGAAGGAGAACGTCGCCGCCGCGCTGGAGAACAAGCGGGCCGAGGCGTTCTTCGAGGCCGGCTATGACGTCGACGACGCGGTGAAGCTGGCCAAGCTCTGGAAGCTCAAGGACGCCTGGGGCGCCAAGGTCGAGGGCGGCAAGCGGATCCTGGCCGGTCAGACGCTCCCGATCCAGCCGTGACGGCCCGGTTGCGCCGGCGCATCGGCTTCGAGATCGAGCTGATGGCGCCCCCGGGCGTCAGCCGGCGCAGCCTCGCCGACGACCTGGCCGCCCGCACCGGCGGCCGGGTCCGCCCGGTCTGGCACCGCGACAGCGAACCGTCGCTGGTGCCCGGCCTGGGCCGGTTCCTCAACCTCACGCTGGGCTTCGCGGTCGACCGGCCGGACGGCAGCCCGCTCTGCACCCTGGTCGACGACATCACCCTGATCGACGGCCTCGAGCCGCGCACGCCGGCCCCACCGGGCTGGTTCCGCGTGCTCAGCGACGACTCGCGCCTGCTCGGCCTGCTGGCCGGGCAGTGCGACCCGGCCTCCGGCCTCGACACCGTGCTCGACCCGGTGGCCGAGCTGTGGGGCGTCAAACCGGAGCAGATCGGCGACGTCTGGCGGCTCGACGACGGTTCGGGCAGCACGATCGCCCTGGCCGCCCCGGCCGGCGGTGAACGCGAACGGCCCTGCGAGGTGATCACCCCGCCGCTGGCCGGCGGTCACCAGGAGGCCCTGGAAGAGCTGCTCGGCCCGGCCCGCGAGCTCGGGTTCACGGTGCCCTCCGAGGCCGCCGTCCACCTGCACTTCGACGGCGTGCCCTTCCGCCAGGCCGCGGCCCTGGCCAACGTGGTGCGGTTGTTCGCGCACTGGCGTGAGCCGTTGCGGGCGCTGCTGCAGACCAATCCGGCCTGCCGCCGCCTCGCCCCGCTGCCCGAGCCTCTGGTGGCCGCCACCACTGGCAGGCCCGGGTGGGACGACTTGCACAAAGCCGCCGACGAGGGCGGGCTGACCAAGTTCTTCGACATCAACCTGACCCAGCTGTTCGCCGAGCATCCGATCCGCGACACGGTCGAGGTCCGCATCCTGCCCGGTGCGATCGATGCCGGCGCCATCGTCGCCCGGGCCGCCCTGGTCGAGCTGCTGCTCGAGCGCTGCCTGGTGTCGTCGTCGTTGCCCGCGGCCGACCCCGACCCGGCGGCCGCCGCCGAGCAGCTGATGCACTTCGCGGCCGAGGCGATGGCCCGCCGCTGAGTCCCGGCCGAGCGGCCGAGGCGATGGCCCGCCGCTGAGCCCCGGCCGAGCGGCCGAGGCGATGGCCCGCCGCTGAGCCCCGCCGGGTGGCCGTGGCGATGGCCCGCCGCTAGGAGACCGTCACCGCGGCCTCGGAAGCGAGCCGGTCCGAGGCGGCCGCGGCCGGGCCCGGGCGGCCGAACAACCAGCCCTGGCCCTTATCGCAGCCGAGCGTGCGCAACAGCTCGGCGTGCTGCGCCGTCTCCACGCCCTCGGCCACGGTGACCAGCCGCAGGCTACGGGCCAGGTCGACCACGGCGCGCACCATCGCCGCCTGCTGCGCGTCGGTCGCGTCGTCCGGCATGAACGACTTGTCGATCTTGAGGATGTCGATCGGCAGGTCGCGCAGGTAGGCCAGCGACGAGTAGCCGGTGCCGAAGTCGTCGATGGCCACCCGCACCCCCTCGGCCCGCAACGCGGCCAGATGCGCGAGGGTGAGCTCGGCGTGCCCGCCCGACCGCACGAGGACCCCTTCGGTGATCTCCAGGACCAGCGCCGCTGCGGGCAGCCCGGCGGCGTTCAGGGCGCCGCGCACCACGTCGGTGAAGTCGTGCTCGGCGAGCTGCCGCGGAGAAACGTTGACGCTGATGTTCGCCCCGTACGTGTGCCACCAAGGTGCCGCGTCGAGGCAGGCCCGGCGCAGCACCCACTCGCCCAGGCCGACGATCAGCCCGCTGTTCTCGGCGGCCGGGATGAACCTGTCCGGCCCGATCGGGTCCTGCCCGGGTGGTGTCCAGCGCACCAGGGCCTCGAAGCCGGCCGTGGCGTCGCCCCGCATCCGCACGATCGGCTGGTAGTGCACGGTGAACTCCTCGGCCGCCAGGCCCGCCCGCAGCCGTTCGACCGTCCGGAAGCGCTCGGCCTGCTCGTGCCGCAGCCGCGGATCGAACTCCCGGCAGCGGTCCTTGCCGTCGGCCTTGGCCGCGTAGAGGGCCAGGTCGACGTCGCTGAGCAGCTCGTCGGGGCCGGCGCCGGGTTCGAGGCGGCGCACTCCGATGCTGCCGGTGACGTGCAGCGTGTGCCCGGAGACCTCGATCGGGTCGCGCAGGGCGTCGAGGATCCCTTCGGCCCGCGCCGGGGCGTCGTCGCGGATGAGGACGGCGAACTCGTCGCCGCCGGGACGGGCCAGCAGCTCGCCCGGCCGCAGCAGCGTCCGCAGCCGTCCGGCCACCGCGACCAGCAGCTGGTCGCCTATGGTGTGACCCAGGCGGTCGTTGACCTCCTTGAAGCCGTCGAGGTCGAGCAGCAGCAACGTGCCCTCCCCGGTCAGCTGCTCCTCCAGCTTCCGGCGGTTGGGCAGTCCGGTGAGCGTGTCGTGCAGCACCATGTGCCGCATCGACTCCTGCAGGGCGGCCTGCCCGGTCAGCGACTGCTTGAGCGTGGCGGTCTGCTGCTCGGCGAGGTGGGTGGCGAGCGCCATCCGCACCACCAGCAGCACCGACACCGCTCCGGTCAGGGTGAGCGGCACCGCCAGGTCGTCCAGGCCGAGCTCGCCCGCCCGGTGGTCGCGCAGCATCGAATAGACGGCGGCGAACGGGCCGATCAGCACCAGCACGACGTAGAGGGCCAGGACCCGCCAGGTGCGGACCACGGCGTCCGGCCCCGGGTCGGTGCGCGCGACCGAGGGATGCAGCGCGGCCACGCTGATCAGCGTGAACGCGATCGTCCAGCCGGCCGTGCTCAGCGTCGTGCCGGTGGTCTCGTCGAGCGACGTGACCTCGAGGAAGTAGCGGACGTCGGACGCGGTGAGCACCGTGGCGGCGGCCAGCACGGCCAGGTGGGCGCCACCGACGCGGCTCTGCACGATCAGCAGGCGGATGGCCAGGCCGATGATCACGGCGTCGAGGAACGGGTAGGCCACCACGGCCGGCACGGCGGGCTCGACGTCGCGGTCCAGCACGTACGGGTCATAGAGCAGCACCCAGGCCAGCACGGTGCCGGTGCAGAGCACGATCGCGGTCTCGGTCAGCCCGGCCCAGCGGGAGGTGACCGTGCGCTCGGGCAATCGCGCGATGCCGACCGCCAGGGGCGGGTAGCCGGCGAAGAACAGGATGTCGACGACGCCGAGGCCGTTGACGGTGAGTGACCCGGTCAGGCCCTCGGCCGCCCAGAGTGCCGTCGCCACGGTGCCGCAGGCGGCAGCGAGCGCGAGCAGCCGCCACTCGCGGGACCGGGCCGGGCGGTGCAGCCGGACGCCGAGCAGGATGGCGCCGGTGAAGCCCGCGCCGAGCACGGCGGACACCGCGAGTTGCCCGCTCACCGGAAGGGCGGAGGAGACGAGCATCGCCGGCACGACGATCAGCAGCCACCACCACCAGCCGCGCTGTCCGGGCACCCGACCACCTTCCCTGCCGCCGAATCTTCATCTTCCCGCTGCTGGGCGCGCAGTTCCGGCAAATCACGGACTTGCCTGCGCATCGAGGACCTTCGCTGTCCCGCGCTCCCGCTGCAGGGGTGACGGGCCCGGTCAGTTCGTGCGGGCCGGGTTCTCGTTGATGTCCTTGAGCGCCAGCGCCTCGATCACGTTCTTGTCGGCGTTCCACTTCTGCAGCGTCGACCCGTCACAGTCGGCCACGTAGATCTTGCTGATCTTGTTGACGGCCTGGTACAGGTCGGCCGGGCTGGCGTTCGGGTCGCGGGGTTGCAGGCATTTGCCGTTGACGTCCTTGATGATGTAGCTCGTGGCATAGAGCTTGGTCCGGCCGTAGACGGTCCACTGCTGGGCCGCGCTGCCGTCACAGATCTTGGTGGTCACATACTTGTAGACCGCGGTCGACAGCGGGCTCTGCAGGCAGTAGGTGACGGCGGTGAACGTCATGGTGATGGTGCCGGTGTTGTAGTTGAGCTCGGTCGCGTCCTTGCTCTTGTCGCTGTCACCGGGGAACGCGGGCAGGGTGTAGCGCTGGTTCCAGAGCACCTTGTTCGGGTTCGGGTTCTGCTTGCAGGGCCAGGCGATCATGTGGGTCGCGTTCGGGTTGGCGCCGGTGTCGTCGAGGCAGCGCCCGAACTGGTTGTAGTTGATCAGCTGGCCGATCGACCGGCCGACGTCCGAGGCGGCCTGCCCGGCGCCCACATTGGCGTCGGCCGAGAACGTGGTCACGTTGTTGTAGCCGCTCGTGCAGGTCTTGGTGATGATCAGGTAGCTGCCGGGCTGGTTGGCGGTCTCGACGTTGAAGCAGAAGCCGTCCACGTCGGTGCCGGTGCTGTTGGTGCCGACCAGGTTGGCCGAGTCGTTGAAGCTCCACTGCTGGCGGTAGATCGACGGCTTGGTCGTCTGGCAGGGCTGAAGCAGCACGCGGGCGTTGGCCACGTGCGTGCTTCCGGCGTCCAGGCACATCCCGTACGGGAGGGATTTGGTCTGCGACGAGACGAGCACGAACTGCAGGGTCGCCGTGTAGGCCCAGGTCTGCGCCGTGCTGCCGGCGCTGCAGAGCTGGAGCCGGGCCGGGGTGTCGGGCGCGGGATCACCCGAGCCGGCGTCGATGCAGAGGTCGTTGAGCGCGGTGCTGCCCCGATAGACGTGGACCAGGCCGCCGAGGATGTTCGTGTTCTCCAGGTGGAACACGTACGTTCCGGTCAGCGTCCGGCGGGCGATCTGGCCCTGGTACGACGCGGTGCCGACCGACGTGAAGACCGCGAAGAAGGGCACGTCCTTCGGGCCGTCGGTGGTCGTGCAACTGATCCGGTGCGCGGTCAGCCATGTCGTGTCGGTCCAGTGGCCCTGCGGGTCGGCGTCGTAATAGACGACCGAGACCGACCACGTGCCCGAGTTGCCCTGGCCGACCGAACCGGTCATCGGGTCGCACTGCAGTTTGGTCTTGTCGCCCCGGGTCTCGCCGTCCTTGTTCACCTTGGTCGAGGCCCGGATCTGGGCCAGTCCCGCCTCCAGGCCCGACTGCGAGGCGTGCAGCGCCATGATCCGTCGCGCGTCGTAGCCGGCGCTCTTGATCTGGCTGATCACCAGCGTGCCCAGGGTGCCGCTGAGCGTCAGTCCGACCACCACCACGAGCATGGCGAGCGTCATGTTGCCCCGGTCGTCCCGCCCGATCTTCACGACGCCACCCCGCGGGCCTCGGAGCGAGTCGACGCCACTCCGTGTGCCTCGGAGCGAGTCGACTTCACGACGCCACTCCGCGCGCCTCGGTGCAGGTCGAGGCGTTCGAGTCGCCGGTCGACGAGGTGTCGCTCTGCGCGGCCGAGGCGTTGAGCGCGGTGAAGGTCACGTTGGTCTCCTGGGTGGAGCCGGCCCGGGTGCCGCCGCCCTGACCGCCGCCCCCGCCCACCACCGAGCTCATCGCCAGGGTGAGCCGCTGGAACCGGAACCCGGTCAGCGTCTTCTTGTCGGCCGGGATCACGGTGAACGGGGTGGTGCCGACGACGTTGCTCGCGAGCACGGTCCAGGCCGACGGCACGAGCGGGTCGATGTTCTTGGTCCACTGGCGGCGCTGCAGCTCGCCGGTCGTGGTGTTCAGGCGCAGCCCGACGCAGGTGTCGACGTTGCTGACGCTGAGCAGGTACTCGACGTACCAGTCGCCGCTCACCTTGGCCGGGTCGCTGATGCTGCGGGCGTAGCGGATCTCGGTGTCGAGCCGCACGTACATGGCCTCGATCTGCCGCTGGGCGTCGAACGAGGCCTCGACCTGGTTGGTCGAGCGGTAGATCTGGATGACCGCGACCGTGAACAGCGACCCCGCGATCCCCATGATCAGCATGGCGAACACGATCTCGATGAGCGTGACGCCGTCGTCGTCGCGTGGGCGCATCATGTCACCTTCCAGCTGACCGAGCGGGTGGCGCTGGCGTTGGCCGAGTCGACCACCCGGATCACGGTGCTGTAGGTGCCGGCCACGGTCGGGGTGCCGCTGATCACGCCGGTCGTCGGGTCGATGGTCAGGCCGACCGGGAGGGCGGTCGCGCTCCACAGCGTGTACGGGCGGATGCCGCCGGTGCCGGCCATGGTCACACTGCTGATGGCCGTGCCGCGGACCGACGTCGGCACGGTGAACGCGTTGACCGACAGCGCCGGCACGACCCAGCTGAACGTCTGCGAGCTGGACTGGTTCCACTTGTCGGTGACCGTCAGCGTCACGCTGTTGGTGCCCACGGTGGTCGGGGTGCCGCTGACGATGCCGGTGCTCGCGTCGAGCGAGAGGCCGGGCGGCAGGCCGGTGCTGCCCCACGGGCCGGCGGCCGCGGCCCAGGTGTACGGCGACGTGCCGTTCGAGACGGCGAACGTCTTGCTGTAGGCGGCGCCGCCCTGCGAGGTCACCGTGCCGGGCGCGGTCATCGTGGGCAGGGCCTTGATCACCCAGCTGAAGCTGACGTAGCTCTCCTGCAGGTACGCGTCGGTGACGGTGACCTTGGTGGTCGAGGTGCCGGTGGTGGTCGGCGTGCCGCTGACGGTTCCAGTGCTGGGGTCGATGCTCAGCCCGGCGGGCAGGCCGGTCGCCGACCACGTGTACGGGGTCTGGCCGCCCGATGCCGTGAAGGCGAGGCCGGCGGGCACGGTGACGTCGTTGGTCTGGGTGCCGGGCGTGGTGGTCAGGGTCAGCGCGGTGGCGCCCTCGTTCGTGTTGAAGAGCGGTTCCTCGGTGTTCTTGGCGATCAGCTCCGAGGTGACGTACGAGCAGGCGTCGTTCCGGCAGTACTTGTCGGTCCAGGTGACCGCGATGATGACCCGGTAGAACTCGGGGCCGTTGCCGCCCTTCCCGCAGGTCCCGTTGTTCTTGCTCACGCACGAGCCGATGTACCAGTTCTGGCGGTACTCGATGCCGCTGAGCCGGAGCGAGCGGTAGGTGGTGGGCAGGGGCGCCGCCGGCCCGCTGCCGGGCAGGGCCGACTCGTCGTACTCCATGGTGTCGGTCAGCAGGCCGGCCACGCCCGCGGCCGGATTGGCCCACTGGGTCAGCGAGCTGGCCTGGTCACGGCCGGTGAGCATGGCGCTGACCTGCAGGCCGCGCACGCGTTCCATGGCGTCGCCGGCGGCCTGGATCGCGGCCTGGCGGTCACCCTGCAGGTGGATGATGCGCATGCTGATCACGAAGAACGAGGCCAGCGAGAGCATGACCACCGAGATGATCGCGATGCTGACCAGCACCTCGATCATGGTGAAGCCGTCGTCCCGTCTTCCGGGCCGCGCTCTGAGGGTGTGCCGGGTCCGGTGAGACACGACGGCTCTCCCTCCGGGGCGTTCCGGGCGCACAACCACTCATGAGCCCCATCGGCCGGGTTCCGGTTTTCCTGAGCACCCGTTGCCGTCGCACGGGTGCCCTTCCGTCACAGCGGCACCGCGGGCCCGGTACTTTCTTCAGGTGGCACGAGCTCTCGACGACGCGCAACCCCCGGCCGACACGGTGTCGCTGGACCACTTCCTCGGTCTCTACGAGGCCAAGGACGACCCCTGGGACGTCGCGACCAAGTGGCACAACCAGCGCAAATACGCCGTCACGCTGGCCAGTCTGCCGCGTGAGCGCTACCGCCGGGCATACGAGCCGGGCGCGTCGATCGGCCTCTTCACGGTGATGCTGGCCGAGCGTTGCGACGAGGTGCTGGCGGTCGATTCGGTGCCCGCCGCGGTCGAGCAGGCTCAGGTCAACGTCAAAGGCCTTCCCCACGTACGGGTGGAGCGGGCGAACCTGCCGGCCGAGCTCCCCGACGGCGTGTTCGACCTGATCGTCATCGGTGATCTGCTCTACTACCTGTCGGCAGCCGACCTCGACGCCGCCGTCGACGGGATGGTCTCGCGCCTCGAACCCGGCGGAGACCTGGTCTCGCTGCACTTCCGCGACCGGGGCGAGGGCGCCCATTACGACGGCTTCGCGGTTCACGAAGTTCTGGCCGCCCGGGCCGGCCTCGAACGGGTCGTCCACCACGAGGACGAGTGGTTCCTGCTCGACGTCTTCCGGCGGGTTTCCGCCTGACGTTCCTGCGGATTTCGGCCTGACGTGTCCCGGCCGGTTTCGGCTCGACGTGTCCCGGCTGGTTTCGGCTCGACGTGTCCCGGCTGGTTTCGGCTCGACGTGTTTGGGCGCACAGTGCCGGTGTAAGGACCGCGGAGTAGGTTCGAGCCATGTCGATCGCGATCTCGATTCTCGACCTGGCCCCGATCAGCAAGGGGCAGACCGCCCGGGAGAGCTTCGAGGGCAGCGTGGCGCTGGCCCGGGCCGCCGAACGCAGCGGCTACGAACGGGTCTGGTACGCCGAACACCACAACATGCCGACCATCGCGTCGTCGGCGACCAGCGTCGTGATCGGTTACGTCGCCGCCCACACCGAGACCATCCGCCTCGGCGCCGGCGGCATCATGCTGCCCAACCACTCGCCGCTGGTGATCGCCGAGCAGTTCGGCACGCTGGCCACGCTCTATCCCGGCCGCATCGACCTGGGCCTGGGCCGCGCGCCCGGCAGCGACCAGAACACGATGCTCGCGCTGCGCCGCGACAACAGCTCGGCCGAGTCGTTCCCGCAAGACGTGCTCGAGCTCAACGGCTACCTCACCGGTCACTCCCGCATCCCCGGCGTGCAGTCGGTGCCGACCCCCGACGGTCCGGTGCCGCTCTACATCCTGGGCTCGTCGCTGTTCGGGGCCCAGCTCGCGGCGCAGCTCGGCCTGCCCTACGCGTTCGCCTCGCACTTCGCCCCCGACGCCCTGCACCAGGCCGTCACCGTCTATCGCGAGACGTTCCGCCCGTCCGAACAGCTGGCCGAGCCATACGTGATCGCCGGCGTCAACGTCTTCGCCGCCCCCGACCACGACACCGCCGAGCAGCAGCGGGTCAGCGCCTACCGCTCACGGACGCGGGCGTTCATCACCAGGGGCGCCCGAGGCGGCAACTTCACCGACGCCGAGATCGACGCCTTCCTGGCCTCGCCGGCCGGCGCCGGGCTGGCCGGCATGACCCGTTACACGGCGGTCGGCACGCCCGACGAGGTCCGCGAATACCTGCTGAAGTTCGCCGAGGAGGCCGGCGCCGACGAGCTCATCACGGCGCACCACGCCTCCGACCTGGACGACCGCGTCCGCTCAGTCGAACTGACCGGAGAAGCCCTGCGCTGACGCGGCAACGCACCCGCCGCCGCGTCCCTCACTGCGGCCCGCCGCGCGGTCCTGGCCGATCACCGCCGGTTCGATTCTTTGCTCAGTGACGGCTTTCGGTGTGTGCGTGAGCGCTTCGTCCCGGGTGCGTGTCCCGGGTTTCGGGACGCGAGTCCATAATGGATAAAGGTTGGTCGAACTTCTGACACGCCCAAGGCATCGAAATGGGTCGAACCGCGCCGGATGGGGTGTTCAGCATCACCCGAGATGAGTTTGTTTCGGTGGATAAAACACTGCGTCACGAAAACCTGAAGAATGTGACGCCGGTCGCCGTACGAATCGGTCTATTACCGCACCTTTGTGACGGTGTCCCAGGCCACTGAGCTGCCCGTCTGTACCCACAGTGGCCGGGCGGGGGTTCGCGAAGAGCGTCTTGGCCCTAAGATCCTTTGAATTCGGAGAATGCATTCTGATGTGACGAGGCCGAGGGGTGGAGCGCAGCTATGGTCGATCGACCGATCCGTGAGTGGAACGGCCTGACCATTCCCGACCCGGGTTTGTACAAATTGGACGAGGCACACAAGCGTCTCGGTTTCCACGCCCAGCACATGATGGTCAGTCCGGTGCGGGGGGAATTCGCGCGTGGGAGCGCGACCATCTTTGTCGCCGAAGACCCGGCCCGCTCGTCGGTCACCGCCAGCATCGACGCCACGAGCCTCAACACGCACAACCCGGAACGGGACACGCACCTGTCCAGCCCCGACTTCCTCGACGTCGAGAAGTACCCGACGCTCGAGTTCCGCAGCACCGGCGTGGAGTGGCAGGAGAACAACGAGGCGATCATGCTGTGGGCGCGGCTGCGGAACAACCCGCTGTCCCGCCGCCCCAACACCGCCCCGCTGCCGGCGGCCAAGCCCACCGGCAAGTTCGTGGTGCACGGCCTCCTGAAGATCAAGGACGTGACCCGCCCGATCGACCTCAACGTCGAGTACGGCGGCGCCCGCCGCGACCCGTACGGCCGCGACATCTTCGGCTTCAACGCCTGGGCCGAGTTCGAGCGCGCCGACTACGGCCTGATCTGGAACGTGGTCCTGGAAAGCGGCGGCGTCCTGGTCGGCAAGACCGTCCGGGTCGAGATCGCCGGCGAGGCCATTCTCGAGGCCCCCGCCAGCTGACCCCAGCCCGTCCCGCGTGGCTGCCCGTCCCGCGTGGCTGCCCGTCCCGCGTGGCTGCCCGTCCCGCGTGGCTGCCCGTCCCGCGTGGCTGCCCGTCCCGCGTGGCTGCCCGTCCCGCGTGGCCGCCCGTCCCGCGTGGCTGCCCGTCCCGCGTGGCCGCCCGTCCCGCGTGGCTGCCCGGGCAAGCGTGGCCGCCCGTCCCGCGTGGCCGCCCGTCCCGCGCTTGCCCGGGCAGCGCGGTGGCTCGTGTGGCGACGTCAGCGGAAACTGCGGCGGTAACTCTGCGGGCTGGTGCCCACCACCCGCTTGAAGCGGTCACGGAACGCGGTGGGGGAGCCGAACCCGACCTGGGAGCCGATGCGGTCCACCGGGTGGGCGGTCGTTTCGAGCAGGTGCTGGGCCCGGCGGATGCGGGCCAGGTGCAGCCACTGCAGCGGCGTGGTTCCGGTCTGCTCGCGGAAACGCCGGTTCAGGGTGCGGGTGCTCATTCCGGCCCGGGCGGCGATCTCGTCGAGGGTCAGGTCGCGGCCGGCGCTCTCCTCCAGCCAGATCAGCAACGGCTCCATCTGGGAGCCGCGCGGGGCGGGCAGCTGTTCGGGAACGATGAACTGGGCCTGGCCGCCCTCGCGTTCCAGCGGCATCACCGACAGGCGCGCGGCCTGGGCCGCCACCGCGGAGCCGTGGTCGCGGCGGACCAGGTGCAGGCAGAGGTCGAGC
Source organism: Paractinoplanes ovalisporus (assembly GCF_016834655.1). Classification (GTDB taxonomy): domain Bacteria; phylum Actinomycetota; class Actinomycetes; order Mycobacteriales; family Micromonosporaceae; genus Actinoplanes; species Actinoplanes ovalisporus. The sequence continues at coordinate 78,190 of NZ_JAENHP010000011.1, read as the reverse complement.
CCGGCGGCGGCGCCGGCCGAAGTCAGCAGCTCTCCCTCGTCGACGTAGAGCACGCCGGGGTCGAGGTCGACCCGGGGAAACATCTCGGCGAACCGGGCGGCCCCGACCCAGTGGGTGGTGGCGCGGCGGCCGTCCAGCAAACCGGTGGCGGCCAGGGTGAACGCCCCGGCGCAGATCGACGCGATCCGGGCGCCGCGCGCGTTGGCCGCCCGCAGCGCGTCAAGGACATCGGGGGAGACGCCGCGCCCGGCGTCGTGGCAGCCGGGGACGATGATCGTGCCGGCGTCGGTCAGGGCTTCCAGGCCGTGCGGGGCGCGCAGCGTGAAGGCGCCCGCACTCACCTCGGGCTCCGGGGCGCAGACCCTGACCTCGTACGGCGGTGAGCCATCCTCCAGACGCACCCGGCCGAACACCTCGAGCGGCGTGGCCAGGTCGAACGCGACGACGTTGGGCAGAGCCAGGACGGCGATCCGATGCACGTCCCCATCCTATGGCTGGAATCCGTTGACCTATGGCATTCGAGCCACTGTCGCCTCGGCGGGAACGGCCATACGGTCGGTGACCGTGACAAAAGTGCTGCTCTCCCTGCATGTTCTGGCCGCGATCGTGGCCATCGGACCGGTCACCGTCGCGGCCAGCATGTTTCCGGCCGCGCTGCGCCGTGGTGACCTCGCCCAGCTGCGCACGCTGCACCGGATCTGCCGCGTCTATGCCGTGCTGGGCCTCAGCGTTCCGGTCTTCGGGCTGGCCACGGCGGCCTCGCTCGGGGTGCTGACCGACGCGTGGCTGCTGGCGTCGATCGTGCTGACCGCGATCGCCGGCGTCGTCCTCGGCTTCGCGATCCTGCCGGCCCAACGCGACGCCCTGACCGCATCAACGGCCCCACGCGACCCTGGAGCGTCAACGCCTGCAGGCGACCCCGGAGCGTCAACGCCTGCAGGCGACCCCGGAGCGTCAACGCCTGCAGGCGACCCCGGAGCGTCAACGCTCGCACGGGAGCCCGCAGCATCAACGCTCGCACGCGAGCCGGCAACAGCGCCGGCGTCGGCCCCCGGAACACCCGGCGAAACAGCCGGTAAGCGTCTCGGCATGGTGTCGGGGATCTTCAACCTGCTCTGGGCGGCCGTCGTCGTGCTGATGATCGTGCGTCCGGGCTCGACGACGGGGGCGTGACGGCCGTGATGCTCAAGCTCGCCGCCCGCGTCGAACTTCTCTCGCTGCTGGTGCTTCTGGTCAACCTGGCCACCGTGCACGTGCAACCAGTGGCCACGGTGCTCGGGCCGCTGCACGGGTGCGCCTACCTGGTCGTCATCGGCGCCACCATCGCCGAGACCGGACAGATCCGGCCCAGGCTGCTGGCGCTCATACCGGGGATAGGTGGCGTGCTGGCCCGTCGCAGCCTCCGGCCGGTGGCGAGCACCGCTCGTCAGTAGCACTGGAAAATCCCGTACGAAATCCTGGTGGTGAAGCGCAAGCCGACCGCCTGGAGTGAGCCACGCGGGGTTCCTCCTGAAGCGCCACCGACTCGCCCGGAGTGAGCCACGCGGCGTTCCTCGTGAAGCGCACCGACTCGCCTGGAGTGAGCCACGCGGGGTTCCTCCTGAAGCACCACCGACTCGCCCGGAGTGAGCCACGCGGCGTTTCCTCAACCCGGCCCGCGCAGTGTCGATCTGGAGCGCCATGGACCGCAGTGGTCCGTGACGACTCAGGGGAGGCCGTGTGGCCCGCTCGGCGCGCGAGGACGGCCCGGTCACGGCCATGTCCGCGCTTCGCCGTGACCCCTGGCTGCTCGCCATGCTGGCCTGGACGGGTCTCACCTTCATCCTGTTCACCGTGTTCAACGGGAACGCGGAATGGCAGGTACGGATCTTCTGGACGTTCCAGCCGCCGCTGGACGTGCTGCTCGCCTTCTTCTCGTGGCGGGTGGCGCGGCTGGCGACGGGCGCGATCCGGCGGTTCTGGCTCGTGCTGGCGGCGACCGGCACACTGTTCACGTTCGGTGACGGCTTCCAGGCGCTGATGACCTGGTTCCCGGGCACCTGGTCGACCAACGGCGGCACTCTGCAGACCGTCTGCCTGGGCATCGGCCTCTTGTCGGTGTTGACCGCGATGCTGGCCTACCCGCATCCGAACCGTACGGGCCGGGAGCGTCTGGGTTTCTGGCTCGACTCGGCGACCGTGCTCGTCGCGGGCGCGGTGGTCGCGTGGTGCTCGCTGGTGACACCGGACGGGGACTGGCGCTCGGACATGCTGGCCGTGCTGGCCGCGACCGGGGTGGCCGTCACGGCGTCGTTCGCGTCGGTCAAGATGATCCTCAGCGGCAACGCGCCCATGCACAAGGCGTCCGCGTTCCCGATGATCGGCGCGACGATGGTGATGAGCGTCGGCATGTTCCTCGCCCCGCACGGCACCGACGTGTCGCCTGCGGTCTACTTCGTGCGCTATCTGCCCTCGGTGCTGATCGCCGTCGGCCCGCGCATCCAGTTCCTGCTGGCCAGCTTCGACCGGTCGGCGTTCGGTGAGCGGCGGCGCAAGCCTTACAGCCTTCTCCCGTACGGGGCCATGGTCGTGGCCTTCGTCGTGCTGGTGATCGTGCTTCCGGGCGGCGTGAACCAGCGCCTGTGGGGTGTGGTCGTCGGGCTGGCGCTGATCTGCGCCCTGGTCGCGTGGCGTCAGCTGGTGGCCTTCCACGACAACCAGGCCCTGATCAGCCGGCTGCGCGAGCATGAGGTGCGGCTGCGGCACCAGGCCCACTTCGACGGGCTGACCGGCCTGGCCAACCGGGGTCACTTCCACGAGCAGGTCGAACACGCGTTGGCGGCGTCGCCGGGTGCGGTGTCGGTGCTGCTGGTCGACCTCGACGGGTTCAAGGCGGTCAACGACACGATGGGTCACGCGGCCGGCGACGCGCTGCTGCTCGGGGTGGCCGACCGTCTGCGCGGTGCGATCCGCTCGGGCGACGTGGCGGCCCGGCTCGGCGGTGACGAGTTCGCGGTGCTGCTGCCGGGCTGCACGGTGACCGAGGCCGAGCAGACCGCCGTACGCATCCTGTCCGCCCTCACCGTCCCCGAGCTGATCGACGGCGTGCCGGTGCGGGCGGCGGCCTCGATCGGCGTGGCCGCGGCCGGCCCGGCCACCGATGTGGGTTCGCTGCTGCGCGAGGCCGACATCGCGATGTACGCCGCCAAGCGCGGCGGCAAGGGCACCTGGCTGCGTCACCACCCCGGCCTGATCCATCCGGGCACTGAAGTGGCGCGGTGAGCGGCGACGATCTCTGGGGCGACGAGGCGGTTCGGGCCATCGCCCAAGAGATCATCGCCGCGGAGCCGGACGAGAAGTACCAGCGCTTCTGGCGTCAGCGCCCGTCGAGCCAGTGATTGTCGTGGTCCAGATAGAACTGGACCTTCTCCTCGTCGCTCATCTGGGCCACGTGCACCAGGCCCTCGAAATAGCCCTCACGCGGCGCACCCGGTGAGAAGTGCAGCAGCATCGAGGCCGGGGCGCCGGACTCGTTCTTGAACGCGTGGATGCCGCCGATCGGCACGTGCACATAGTCGCCGGGTTCGGTGTCGATCCATTCCTTGCCGTTGTAGATGCGCATGCTGCCGCTCAGGATGTAGAACGATTCGCTGATCGACCGGTGGAAGTGCGGGTCGGGGCCGGTGACGCCGGGCCCGCACTCCCAGCGGTAGAGCCCGAACAGGCCGCCGGTCGACTCCCCAGTGGACAGGTAGCGGACCTTGGTGCCGTTCGGATAGACGAGCTCGGGCGCGGTCGCGTCCGGCCGGTAGGTGGCGCTGACTTCTCCGGTTTCCCCGTGGTACTGCGGTGGTGGATACGTCATGATTCCCATCTTGCCCGGTAGCACCGACAAGATTCCCTTTCCAATTCACCCACCACCACCCCCAGCCACCCAGGGCAGGGCGTGAGACTAGCCCCCGGCGAAGTGCCGGAGGGTGGTTGTCCACAGGGCCCTTCGGTCTTTTTTCGGTCCCGCTTCGGCTCGCTTTCGGTGTCAGTTGCTGTCATCGACACATGACAGATGACGCAACGGACCGCCGGCTCGAGCGGACCCTGTTCGAAGTCAAGAAGGTGATCGTCGGACAGGACCGGCTCGTCGAGCGGCTGCTGACCGCACTGCTGGCCGGCGGGCACTGCCTGCTCGAGGGCGTTCCCGGCGTGGCCAAGACCCTGGCCGCCGAGACCCTCGCCGTCGCGGTGGGCGGCACCTTCCACCGCATCCAGTTCACGCCCGACCTGGTGCCGTCGGACATCCTCGGCACCCGCATCTACCGGGCCGGCAAGGAGAGCTTCGACGTCGAGCTCGGCCCGATCATGGCGCACATCGTGCTCGCCGACGAGATCAACCGCGCTCCCGCCAAGGTGCAGTCGGCGCTGCTCGAGGTGATGGCCGAGGGCCACGTCTCGATCGGGGGCCAGACCTATCCCGTACCGAAACCGTTCCTCGTGCTCGCCACCCAGAACCCGATCGAGAGCGAGGGCGTCTATCAGCTGCCGGAGGCGCAGCGCGACCGCTTCCTCATGCGGGTCGTCGTGGGCTACCCGACCGAGCAGGAGGAGCTGGGCATCCTCTATCGGATGGGCGGGGCCCGGCCGGTGGCGCAGCGGGTGCTCGACCCGGTGATCCTCAACGAGCTGCAGGCCCGGGCGCGCGGCGTGTTCGTCCACCACGCGCTGGCCGAGTACGTCGTACGGCTCGTGCTGGCCACCCGCGAACCCGAGCGCTTCGGCCTGCCCGACGTCGCGGCCCAGCTCGCGTACGGGGCCAGCCCGCGCGCCACCCTCGGACTGGTCGCCGCCGGCCGCGCCCTCGCCCTGCTGCGGGGCCGCGACTACGTGCTGCCGGCCGACCTGCTCGACATCGCCCCGGACGTGCTCGCGCACCGCCTCGTCCTGTCGTTCGACGCGGTGGCCGACGGCGTGCAGCCCGAACAGATCGTGCGCCGCGTCATCGACTCGGTGCCGCTGCCGATCATCGCGCCGCAGCAGGAGGACAGCGGCCCCGGCCTGGGGATGGCGGCATGAACGAGGGCAACTTCGGACCCGAGCTCGTTCCCGAGCGGCGCCTCCGGCGGCTCGAACTGATGATCACGCGACGGCTCGACGGGCTGCTCCACGGCTCGTACCTGGGTCTGTTGCCCGGCATCGGCAGCGAACCGGCCGGCAGCAAGGAATACCGGCCCGGCGAGGACGAGGTGCGCCGCATGGACTGGGCGGTCACCGCCCGGACCACCGTGCCCCACGTGCGGACGGTCGACGCCGACCGTGAGCTCGCCACCCATGTGCTGGTCGACGCCAGCGCGAGCATGGACTTCGGCACCGCCGACCTGGAGAAGCGGGAGCTGGGCCTGGCGGCGGTCGCGGCCGTCGGGTTCCTCACGCTCGGCAACGGCAACCGGCTCGGCGCCCACCTGCTTTCCGGCGAGGGTGTACGACGGTTCCCGGCCCGGGGCGGACGGGCGTCGCTGCTCGCCCTGCTGCGGGCCATGATGCTCACGCCCCGCAACCAGCGGCCGGTGTCACTGGGCGGCGGGATCGAGGCCCTGCACCGCCAGACCCCCCGTACGGGCCTGGTGGTCGTGGTCTCCGACTTTCTGGACGGGCTCGACGAGGACGGCCTCGGCCCGGCCGCACCGGAGTGGGAGGAACCGCTGCGCCGGCTCGCCGCCCGCCACCAGGTGCTGGCCGTGCAGGTGGGCGACCCGCGCGAGCACGAACTGCCGGACGTCGGCCTGCTCACGCTGATCGACCCCGAGACCGGTCGCCGGCGCGAGGTGCCCACGGCCAGCCGGAAGCTGCGCGAACGCTACGCCGCCGCGGCCGCCCAGCAGCAGGCCACCATCGCGGCCGCCATCAAACGGGCCGGCGCCGCCCACCTACCGCTGCGGACCGACCGGGACTGGATCGCCGACATCGTGCGCCACGTGCACGCCCGGCGGCGCCTGAGCCGGGCGGCCGCGAGACCCGTGAGGACCCCACAATGACCTGGCTCTCCCCGGAACGGCTGTGGCTGCTGCTCGGCGTCGTCGCGCTCGCCGTGGCGTACCTCTTCGCGCAGCGCCGCCGCAGCCGGTACGCCGTGCGTTTCACCAACCTCAAGCTGCTCGACCGGGTCGCCCCCAAGCGTCCCGGCTGGCGCCGGCATCTGCCCGCCTCGCTCTTCCTGGCCATGCTGGGCCTGCTGGTCGTCGGTTTCGCCCAGCCCCAGGCCGAGGTGCAGGTGCCACGGGAACGGGCCACCGTGCTGGTCGCGGTCGATGTGTCCCGGTCGATGCTGGCCGAGGACGTCGCCCCGAACCGGCTCGACGCGGCCAAGGCGGCCGCCCGCGGCTTCGTCGAGGACCTGCCCGAGCAGTTCAACGTCGGGCTGGTCGGGTTCGCCGGGCAGGCATCGGTCTTCGTGCCGCCGGGCACCGACCGCAACCAGCTCGGCAGCGGCATCGACCGGCTCGCGGACGGCGCGGCCGGGCAGGGCGGCACCGCGATCGGTGACGCCATCGCCTCGGCCCTGGAGCAGATCCGCTCGGTCGACGCGTCGGCCGGCGAGGACGTGCCGCCGGCCCGGGTCATCGTGCTCTCGGACGGCGCCAACACCTCGGGCCAGGACCCGGCCGAGGCGGCGCGGATGGCCAACGAGCTCGGCGTGCCCGTCGACACCATCTCGTTCGGCACGCCGTCGGGCACCATCGGTGGCGGCCAGGAGGTGCCGGTCGACGGCGAGACCCTCGAATCGGTCGCGTCGGCCACTGGCGGGCGCTACTTCGAGGCCGCCAACACCGAGGAGCTGCGCAACGCGTACGCGGACATCGGCAGCTCGGTGGGTTACCAGACCGAGGTGCGTGAGGTGTCCGCCTGGTTCATCGGCATCGGGCTGGTCCTGGCGCTGATCGTGGCCGGCGCGTCGATGTTCTGGTTCGCCCGCCTTCCCTGACCTTCCCCGAAAGGATCGCCATGTCTGGACTTGGGACACCCCGCGGACCTGAGTTCCACTCCCCGTCGTGGGCCTCCGAGCCGCTTTTGACGGAAGCTCCGGTCCATTCCGCTGCGAAAGGCCGCCGCTTTCCCGCCGCCGCTCTCGCCGCTCTCGCCGTCGTCGGTCTCTCGGCCGGCGCCGGCGGCGCCGCCGGTTACTTCGCCGGGCGCGACGATGACGCCGAGCCCGCCACCGCCGCGCCCCTGCCACAGGGCAACGTTCCGGCCGACCTGGTCGGGGCGGCGGCCCGGGTGCTGCCCAGCGTCGTCTCGGTGCAGGTGCGCACCGGGCAGGGCGGCGCCTCCGGCTCCGGGTTCGTCTTCGACAACCGCGGTCACATCGTCACGAACAACCACGTGGTCGCGGCCGGCCGGGGCGGCTCGGTCAGCATCGTCGGCGCGGACGGCCAACGCCGTACGGCCGAGGTCGTCGGCACCGATCCCGGCAGCGACATCGCCGTTCTGCGGGTCACCGACGGCGCTCCGCCGCAGCCCTTGGCGCTGGCCGACCCGAACGGGACCCGGGTCGGCGAGCCGGTGCTGGCCGTCGGCTCGCCGCTGGGCCTGAGCGGAACCGTGACCGCCGGCATCGTCAGCGCCCTCGACCGGGAGGTCCGGCTCGGTGGTCAGGCACGTCAGACGGCGGTGCAGACCGACGCCTCCATCAACCCGGGCAATTCCGGCGGACCGCTGGTGAACGCCCGAGGCGAGGTGATCGGGGTCAATACGGCCATCGCGACCATGGAGGGCGGCGGATCGATCGGGATCGGCTTCGCGGTTCCCATCGAACGGGCCCGCCAGGTGGCTGATTCGCTCATCGCCCGGGGATAGTTGACCGATGCGGTTGCTGGTGGTGGAAGACGAAGAGGATCTGGCGGAGGGCCTGCGCGTCGGGCTCGCCCGCAGTGGATACGCGGTCGACGTCGCTCTGGACGTCGCCCAGGCCTATGACCGGCTGACCGTCAACGAGTACGACCTGATGCTGCTCGACGTGAACCTGCCCGACGGCGACGGGTTCACCCTGTGCCGCACGCTGCGCGCGGGCGAGGTGCCGACGCCCGGCGACGGCGACCTGCGGGTGCTCATGCTGACCGCCCGTGGCGGCCTCGACGACCGGGTGCGGGGCCTCGACGGCGGCGCCGACGACTACCTGGTCAAACCCTTTCATCTGGCGGAACTGCAGGCCCGCGTACGGGCTCTGCTGCGCCGCGACACCACGGGCGGCTCGGCCCGGCTCACCGTGGGTGACATCGTGCTCGACTCGGCCCGCCACCAGGTGACCGTGGCCGGCCGGCCGCTGGCGCTGACCCCGAAGGAGTTCGGGGTGCTGGAATACCTGATGACCCGCCCGGGCCACGTGGTCTCCAGCGAGGAGTTGCTCGAGCACGTGTGGGACGCCAACGCCGACCCGTTCACCCAGACCGTGCGGGTCACGGTCGGCACGCTGCGGCGCAAGCTGGGCGAGGGCTCCATCGAGACCGTCGTCGGCCGGGGCTACCGGCTGCGGGAGGGACAGGCGTCGTGAAACGCCCCGAGGTGTTCCGGTCGATCCGGTTCCGGCTGACCGTCATCTATTCGACGGTGCTCTTCGCGCTGGCCGGCCTGACCCTCGGGGTCATCTATTTCGCGCTGGCCGAGACCACGGAACCCCGGCCGGTGACCGCACTGCGGGCCAAGGTCATCCGCGACGGTCAATACCAGGGCATGACCAACGTCGCCCAGATCAGCGAGTTCGAGGCCGCGGTCAACTACAACACCCTGGAAAAGCTCCGGTCATACTCGCTGATCGCCCTGGGGGGGCTGTTCGTGGCCAGCCTCGGCGTCGGCTGGGTGCTCTCCGGCCGGGCCCTGCGGCCGGTCGGGGCGATCACCCGGACCGCACGCGAGATCCAGGCCACCGACCTGTCCCGCCGCATCCGGCTCAACGGGCCGCCCGACGAACTGCGTGACCTGGCCGACACCATCGACTCGATGCTCGACCGGCTCGACCACGCGTTCCAGTCCCAGCGCCAGCTCATCGACGACGCGTCGCACGAGCTGCGCAGCCCCCTCGCGATCATCCGCACCAACCTGGACGCGTCGCTCACCGCTCCCGACGCGACGCCGGAAGAGAGGGCGCGGGCCGTGGCGGTGGTCGACCGGGCCACCACCCGCATGTCCCGGCTGGTCGAAGACCTGCTGGCGACCGCGCGGCGCGACGCCGACGGTTCGGCCGACAGCGACGTCGACCTGTCGGTGGTGGCGCGCGAGGCCGGTGAGGAGGCGTTCGTCACCGAGCGGCCGCTGCATCTGCGCTACGAGACGGCGGCCGGGCTCCACCTGATCGGCGACGCCGACGCGTTGCGCCGGGCTGCGGGCAATCTGCTGTCCAACGCCGTACGGCTGGCCCCCTCGCACTCGACGGTGACCATGGCAACGGGTCAAGCGGGGTCTTGGTTGTGGCTGGCGGTCGCCGACGAGGGCCCGGGCATCGCCCCGGCCGACCTGTCCCGGGTGTTCGACCGCTTCTGGCGTGGCCCCAACGGTGAGCCCGCCGGTTCGCGGCCGGAACGCCGCACCGGCCTCGGGCTGGCGATCGTCCGGCAGATCGTGGAGTCGCACGGCGGACGGGTGGCGGCGTTCTCGGAGCCGGGCCAAGGGAGCACGTTCGTGTTGTGGCTGCCCGCCGCCGACCGTACGGACGAGGAAGCCCCGCCACCCGGCAGCCCCTGGCCGTAGGTGTTCACGTCGTCGATACTCGGGGCCTGACGACGGAAGGGGAGCCGGCATGCTCACGGTGAGTGGACTGGACGAGCTCAAGGCCTTGGCCGGGCGGGAACTCGGGCACAGTTCGTGGCTCGAGATCACGCAGGAGCGGGTCGGCCAGTTCGCCGACGCCACCGGCGACCACCAGTGGATCCACCTCGACGTGGAACGGGCCGCGAAAGGGCCGTTCCGGGGGACGATCGCCCATGGCTATCTCACGCTGTCGCTGGTGATCCCGCTGTTCGGCGAGATCCTGCACGTCGAGGGCGTGAAGATGGGCGTCAACTACGGGCTCGACCGGGTGCGCTTCCCGAGCCCGGTGCGGGTCGGCTCGAAGATCCGGCTGGCCGCGACGGCGGTGGCGGCCGAGGAGGTGCAGTCGCGCTGCTTGCAGGTGTCGTACGACTTCACCGTCGAGATCGAGGGTCTGGACAAGCCGGCCTGCGTGGCCCGTCCGATCTACCGCTATTACGCCTGAGACTTCCCTGCCGGCGAGCGGGGCGACTCCGCTCGCCGGCAACCATCGGGGAAAGTCAGCCGATCTTCTCGATGACGGCGCGGCGGATCAGGAACTTGCCGGGCTCGCGCACCTGCTCGAAGGCGGCGTTGTTCAGCAGCACGCAGCTGCCGGAGGTGGTCTCCACCTTGACGGTGATGCTCTTGTTGTTGTCCAGGTTGGTGACCTTGAGGGTGGTGCCGAGCGGGAACTGGCCGCTGGAGGCGAACGGCTGGCCGCCCTCACCGGAGAGCGTGACCGTCGAGCCCGCGCAGACGACCTCGCCGGCGCCGGAGCCCTGGGCCGGCGGAGCAGCGGCCGGGGGAGTCGTGGCGGCCGGGGGGTTCGCAGCCGGCGGGTTGGCCGCGGGCGGGTTGGCCGCGGGCGGGTTGGCGGCCTGGTTACCCCCGGCGGCACCGGGCACCTCGCCGGCTACGTCGGCCGTGCAGCCGGCCACGTCGCGACGCTGGTTGATCAGGTCGACCACGGCCTGACGGTTCGCGATGCGCGCCTCGGACTGGGCGTCGGGCGCCGACCGCTGGCCCGCGATGAACTGGAGGTTCTGGCGCAGGGCCTGGTCGAGGCCGGCACAGTTCTCGCCCGCGCTGCTCAGACCCGTGCTGATCGCGAACGCGCCGCCGGCCAGCACCACCGCGGAGGCGCCGAGAACCACCTTGCGGGTGGTCGAGGACATCTTGTTGCGGCCGCGGTTCCGGTACATGCGAGGGCTCCTTCTGGCTGTCGGGCTTACTGCTTCGGTGCAGTACCGACAACTACGGGAAGGCGCTCGATCATGGATCAGGGTCGTTACCTTAAACATCCTTAAAAGACTGGGCGCGCGGCCGGCGGGGGTCGCGGTCGATGCGCAGATCCCGTTCCAGCTCGGTGATCATCGAGCGCAGATCGTCGAGCCGCTGACTGATCTGGATGCGGTCGATGTTGTCGGGCACGCCGTCGTGGTCCTCGTCCACGGCCAGGCTCTCGGTCATCTCCAGGCGCCGCGCCTCCTCCATCGAGTTGACGATGACCGCGATCAGGATGTTCAGCAGCAGGTTGACCGTGAGCAGCACATAGCTGACGTAGTAGACGAGCGTCCACGGCGACATGTCCAGGCCCTGCTGGATGAGGTCGGGCAGCGTCTCCAGCGACAGCAGCACGAACAGGGTCACCACGGCGCGGCCGATCGTGCCGTACTCCTCGGGGTAGGCGTCCTTGAAGATCAGCCAGCCGGTCATGCCGTACACATAGAAGGTCACCAGGGCCAGCGCCAGGAACCCGCCGACGCCGGGCAGGCTGCGCAGCAGGGCGGTGACGATCGTGCGCAGGCCGGGGGAGAAGCGCACGAGCCGGACCACGCGGGCCATCCGGATGATGCGCAGCGCGGCCGTGTCGCCGTGCAGGCCGGGGATGAACACGGCCGCGATCACGACGAAGTCGAACACGTTCCAGCCGTGCTTGAAGAAGTCCTGCGGCCGCCGCCCGTAAGCCAGGATCCGGATGGCGATCTCGGTGACGAACACGACCCGGAAGAACCACTCCAGCCAGTGCAGATACGCGATCCGCTCGGCCACCGGGTAGGTCTCGACGCAGAGCAGGACGGCATTGAGGCCGATCATCACGACGATCGTCACCTCGAACGCGCGGGAGTCGACGATCCGGGAACATCGGCGGGCCACACGCGTGAGGTCAGACATCCGGCCAGCCTACGGACGTTCGCCGTCCCCGAGTTCGGCCAGGGTGATCATCTCCAGCTCGCGGTCCCCGGCGTCGCGGGCGTTCTTCAGCACGGCTTCGAGCCCCGGGACGTCCCGTGCCAGGGCGGCCCGCAGATAGCGACCGTACGGGTCGTCGTAGTACCCGAGGGCCACGCTCAGCTCGGCTTCCGCCTCGTCGAGACGGCCCAGCTCCCGCAGTGCGCCCGCGCGCCGGGCCCGGGCGTAGGCCACGTTCCGCAGATCCCCGACCGAATCGGCTCGTCCGGCCGCTCGTTCCAGGGTCTCCAGGGCCTCGGCCGGCGGTTGCGCCCGGCCCAGGTTGGTCAGGTGCAGCGATTCGGCCGCGGTGAATCCGAGGCGGTGCGCGGCCTCAGCGGCGGCGCTGTAGTGGGCGGCGGCGTCGTCGGGGCGGTGTTCGGCCTGGGCCAGACCGCCGAGGATCGCCTGGGCGTGGCTCAGCGCCCAGGCGTCACCGAGCGGGGTCAGCCGCCGCAGCGCCTCGTCGCAGGCGGCGCGGGCCCGGCCGAGGTCACCGAGCCCGGTGCGGGCCCACGCCTCCAGCAGGGCCGCCGCGCCCGCTTCCCAGCCCGTGGCCGTTTCGCGGAACGCATCGAGGGCTTCGAGCGCGGCGGCCGGCTGCCCCTGCTGGCTGTGCAGGAAGGCGAGGAACAGGTCCGTACGGGGGAGGGGCGCGATGCGGCGGGCCCGATCCACATCGGAGAAGGCGCGTTCCAGGTCGCCGCCTGAGGCCTCGAACCAGGCTGCGAACAGCAGCGCGTCCACGCGTTGCTCGGCCGGGGCGCCGTCGAACAACGCCGACCGGCTGCGTGCGGCGGCCTCGCTGCCCGCGCCCAGGAACACCCAGGCCCAGCCGAACCCGGTGACGATCCGCAGGGCCAGCCCCGGGTCGTTCGCGCGCGCCCAGGCGACCGCGGCGTCGATGTCGGCCCGCTCGGCGCGGACGAAGGCCAGGGCGCTCGCCTGGCCCGGCCCGCGAAGGTCGGCCGCGGCGGCCATCGAGCCGTACCAGGCGGCGTGGGCGGCGGCGGCCGTTCCGGTGAGCCCGGCCTCGGCCAGGCGCTCCCGCCCGTAGGCGCGGACGCTGTCCAGCAGCCGGTACCGCGCGTCGGTGCCGACCTCGGCCACGGCCAGGGAACGGTCGACGAGCCGGTCCAGCACGTCGAGGGCGGCCGGCCCGGGCACGTCGAGCGCGGCCAGCACATGCTCGGCCGCCGCCAGGGGCGCGCCCGCGGCGAACGTGGCGAGCGCCCAGAGGCCGCGCTGGTCGTCCGGGAACAGCAGGTCGTAACTCCACCCGAGCGCCGCACGCAGGGTGCGCTGCCGAGGTGGGCGACGGCTGTTCGGGTCGGCCAGCAGCGTGAACCGGTCGTCGAGGCGGCGGGCGATCTCCCGTACGGGAAGCGCTTTGGCCCTGGCCGCGGCCAGCTCGATGGCCAGGGGCAGCCCGTCGAGCCGGCGGACGACGCGGCCGACATCCTCCTGCGGGTCGAGGCGGCGATGACGGGCGGCGCGCTCCCGGAACAGCTTTTCGGCGTCCTCGTGGGGCAGCGGGCCCAGCCCGTAGGTGGTCTCGCCCTCGATGCCAAGCGGGATCTGGCTGGTGGCGAGCACGGTGATGCCCGGCGCGGTGGTCAGGATCCGTTCGACGACCGGGCCGAGAAGGTCGGCCAGGTGTTCGCAGTTGTCCAGGACGAGCAGGGCGCGCAGGTTTCGCAGCCGGTCCAGGACCGTCGGTTCGACCGCCTCGGCCAGTGCGAAGGTCTCGCCGATGGCCTGCCACACCGTGTTTTGCGTGGTTTCCAGGCGGGTCAGCCAGCCGCCCCGGCCCCGGGCTGTCTCGACGGCCAGCCCGGTCTTGCCCACGCCGGCCGGGCCGACGACCGTCACCAGCCGGTTCTGCGACAGCAGCTCGCCGAGGCGGCGCAGGTCGCCGTCGCGGCCGATCAGCGGGCCGGACCGGGCGGGCAGGTTGCCGGCGGCGAGACCGCTGTCCTGCACCAGGATCCGGCGTTCCAGGTCGCGCAGCGCCGGCCCCGGGTCGAGGCCGAGCTCGTCGGCCAACCGCGCCCGGACCTGCCGGTAGGCGTCGAGGGCGTCGGCCTGCCGTCCGTCGCGGTAGAGCGCGGTGATGAACAGGCGCCACAGATTCTCGCTCAACGGTTGCGCGGCCACGAGCTGCTGCAGCGCGCCCGTGTCACCGGTGTCCAACAGCGTTTCCCCGTACGCCTCGGCCAACCGCCCCCGAGCCTCGGCCAGCCGCCCGCGCCAGGGTGCCAGCCACTCACCTTCACCCGCGTCGGGCAGCAGCTCATCGCCACGGAACAACTCCAGCGCCCCGGCGTCGGTGCGGCGCAGCACCTCCAGCGCGTCCACGTGCTCCGGTTCGACGTGCAGGGTGTAGCCGCCCGTGCCACCGGTGACAAGCCCCGCGTCGCCCAGCACCCGGCGCAGCTTGGACACTTTGGCCTGCAACACGTTCGGCGAGACCGGCCCGCCCCACAGGTCCTCGATGAGCCGTTCCGCCCGCACCGGCCGCCCCGCGTCGAGGGCGAGCCGGATCAGCACCTCGGTCGTCCGCCCGGCCGGAACGTCGAGCCGGACGCCGTCCCGCCGCAGGTCGACCGGGCCCAGAACCGCCACGGTCAGCACTGACGCAGCATATGGCGGCGGCGTCAGCCCAGCGTCAGCCGTTCCGGCGAAGCTGCCCCCATGACCCGCCGAGCCACCGCCGCCCTGCTGCTGACCGCCGCCGTGCTGACCAACATCGCCTTCACCGCGCTGGGCAGCGTCTTCGACTATCCCGACATCCTCCAGGAACCGACCGACGTCATCCTGGCCTCGTTCACCGCCCACCGGTCGGCCGTCGTGGGCTGGTTCGTGGTGCTGGCCCTGTCGGCGGCGTTGTTCGCCCCGATCGCCCTCGGCGTGGGTCGCCTCTCGCCCGCCCGGGCCATGCGCATCGCCGTACCAGTGGGCATCGCGGCCGCGGTGGTCCAGGTAGCCGGCCTGTCCCGCTGGTTCCTGCTGGTCCCCACCTACGCCGCCGACGGCAACATCTCCGCCTTCGAGACCGCCCACCACGTGCTCGGCACCCTGATCGGCGAGACCATCGGCTACGCCCTCACGGCTGCCTGGACCCTGCTGGTGCTGGCCGCTCTGGGCCGCTCCTTCACCGGCTGGTGGTTCGTCGCCCTGGGCGCCGTCTCCGCCACCCTGATCGCCACCGGCGTCCTTTCACCCCTCGGCGTGCCCGGCGTCGATTTCGCCAACTTCCTGGGCTACGTGCTGTGGAGCGTCTGGCTGGTCGCCTTCGCGGTGGTCCTGCTCTGGCGCCGCCGCCCCGTCCCGACCGCCCCGTCCGCTCGCACCGCCGCGGCCGCCTGAGCGCACGCCCAGCGCCTGCACCCCATCCGGTCGGCCGAGGCGTCAGCGGCGGTGGCTGCGGGGCCGGTCGCGGATCACCGGAAGGACCACCGTGGCGTCGGTGTCGGCGGCGCCTACCTTGGCGGCCCGCAGGCGCTGCCAGATGAAGTAGCCGATGCCGATCACGACGCCGGCGATGACGACCTTCTGGAAGATGCCGGCGTAGCCCTCGACACGGTGCCAGTTCTCGCCCAGGACGAAGCCGGCCGTGACGAAGATGGTGTTCCAGATGAAGCTGCCCAGGGTGGTCAGCACGGTGAACTTCCAGAAGCTCATGCGTTCGACGCCGGCCGGCAGCGAGATGAAACTCCGGAACAGCGGGACCATGCGGCCGAAGAAGACCGCCTTGGTGCCGTGCTTGGCGAACCACTCCTCGCAGCGGTCGAAGTCCTGCACCTTGACCAGCGGGATCAGCGCGACCAGGCTGCGGGTGCGCTCACGGCCGAGCAGGGCCCCGGCCCAATAGACGATGATCGCGCCGAGGACCGAGCCCAGGGTGGTCCAGAACAGGGCCTCGGGCAGGCTGAACACGCCCCGGCTGGCCGAGAACCCGGCCAGCGGCAGCACCAGCTCGCTCGGGATGGGCGGGAACAGGTTGTCGAGGCCGACGATCAGCGCGGCGCCCACACCGCCCAGCTGTTCCATCAGGCCGACGGCCCACCCGGTCAGCCCTCCGGACTCGGTGTCGGGGGCGGCTTCGGCGAGCACGGTCACAAACTCTCCTCGGTCAGCTCGGCACAGGACCCTCAGAAGTATCGGGGCTTTGCCTGAGAGTTCCCTGCCAGCCGCCCGGAGCCCCGGCCGGCGACGGCAGAGCGACCCGGCGGGGCCGCGACGGCAGAGCGACCCGGCGGGGCCGCGACGGCAGAGCGACCGGCCGGTGCCGGACGACGTGAAGTGATCTACTGGCCGGCATGCGGGACCTGATCGAGCGCTGGCAGCGGGGATGGGCGGTGGCCCGGCACGTGCCCGAGGCCGAAGATGTCGGCGGCGGGCTGCGCACCGAATGTCACCAGATGGGACGCGACATCGAGTACGTCGCGTCCGACCCGGAGGCGCTGCCCCGGCTGAGCGAGCTGGTGCTGGCCGAGCGCGACATCACCTGGCTGACCGTGCCCACGACCGACCCCGATGCGGTGGCGCACGCCGTGGAGACGTACGGGCTGGTGGTCCTCAAACGCTCCGAGCAGCTCATGACCATCAACCTCGCCGACCACCCGGCCGCCGAGGCGCTGGGCGGGGACTACCGCCTCCGGCAACGGCGCGACGGGGACGCCCTCACCGTCGAGATCGTCCAGGACGGCGGTGAGGTCGCCGCCCGGGGCTCGATGGGCCTGCACGCCCGCGACGCCATCGCCGACCGCATCGAGACCTACCCCGAACACCGCCGCCGCGGCCTGGCCGGCGTCGTCATGGGCGCCCTGGCCGGGTCCGCCCGTGAGGAGGGCGCCGACCACGGCCTGCTGATCGCCAGCGAGGACGGTCAGAAGCTCTACCGGGCTCTCGGCTGGCAGCCCGTGGCCGACGTCGTGATCGCCGCACCACCCGGAGTGACGTACCCGACCTAAAGGGCAATGACCGTCCGCACGGACGTGTCATAGCTCCGGGCCGCGACGAACGACCCCTCGACCCGCCCGAACGACGATGCCGCCGTGAGCGCCGCCGGGGAGGCGCGGAGGGCCAGGCTCACATGCGGCACCCATTCGGCCGGTGGCGGCCACGCCGAGGGCAGCGCCGACCACACCCGCTCGTGCATCTCCCGCAGCTGGTCGGTCACCTCGACCGGAAGCACCAACGCCCGCCCGAGCATCCGCGCCGCCCCGAACGACACCGCCACCGGCAGGGAGAGCGCCGGCAGCCCGTCCAGCGACGCCGCGGTCACCACGGTCAGGTGCGGCCGGTTCGTCGGGTGCCCGTGCGAAGCGAGGCTCGGCAACCCGGCGTCGAGCAGAAGACCCCATTGCTTCCGTACGGCGGAATCCAGCCCCTCATCCGGCAGAAGCTCGACGGTGTGCACGGTTAGAAGGCGTACCGGACCCGGCAGTAGGGCAGCCGCGCGCCGATCAGGTCGACCAGCGCCGCCACATATTGCCCCTTCGCGCCGGTGCGGTAGCGGACGTTCCACGAGCCGTTCTGCGACCTCTTGGGCTGCTGCAGCGAAGGCCGCCAGATCAGCTCCTCCGCCTTCGGGTGCCAGCCCAGGTTGACCTCGTGCAGGTCGCGGTTGTGGGTCAGGAAGATGACCTCGGCCGCCAGCTGGGCTCGCGCCGCCGCCCCGATCGACGCGTCCAGCTGGTCGAGCAGCTCCGCCCAGTCCTCCAGCCAGCCGTCGCGCACCACGACCGGGCTGAAGTTGACGTGCACCTCGTAGCCGGCCGCCACGAAGTCGTCGATCGCCGCCATCCGCTCGGCGATCGGGGAGGTCCGGATGTCCAGCAGCTTCGCGTCGCGCGCCGGCATCAGCGAGAAGCGGACCCGCGTACGCCCCTGGGGATCCCAGTCGAGCAGGTCGCGGTTCACGTGCTTGGTCGCGAACGACGCCTTCGCGGCCGGCATCCACCGGAACAGCTCGACCAGGTCGCGGACGTTGTCGCTGATCCGCGCGTCGACGCTGCAGTCCGAGTTCTCGCCGATGTCGTAGACCCAGGCGACCGGGTCGCACTCGTTCGGCGCCGGCTTCACCCCCTGCCGGGCGACATGCCTTTGCACGTACGCGGAAATCTTGTCGATGTTGGCGAACACGGTGATCGGGTTGCTGTAGCCCTTGTGGCGCGGCACATAGCAATAGGCGCAGGCCATCGCGCACCCGTTGGCGGTGGACGGCGCGATGAAGTCGGCCGAGCGCCCGTTGGGCCGGGCCGTCAGCGTCTTCTTCACCCCGAGGACCAGCGCCTCGCGTTTGATGCGCACCCACCGGTTCACGTTCGTCTCGTCGCCGTAGAGCTCGTCGATCCGGTTGTGGCTCTCGACCTCGACCAGCTGGGCGGCCGGGAAACGGGCCAGGACCTCTTTGCCGCGCGGAAGCTCGGCCGCGGCCGGCTCGACGTAGATGCGTCGGATGTCCAGCAGCTCAGAAGTCATGGCCCGTCCAGCATATCCGCCCAAATCACCCCTGGCGAGGCGGAGGGGTGGGCGCCGGTCCCGTCCGGATCACGTCGCAGAGGAGCGCGTGCAGGATCATCGGCGCGGCTCCCAGCGGAACATGCGGTGGGCGAACGAGACCGCGACGACGACCCAGGCGAACGTGGGCGCCAGCAGGATCAGCGAGTCGGACAGGGCGACCCCGCCGTTCCAGGCGTTGGTCACGAGCTCGGTCGCGGCGCCGCCGGGCAGCAGGCGCTTGAGCATGGTCAGTTCCTCGGTGCCGGTGATGCCGACCCAGCTGGCCACGGCGATCACCCCGAGGCTGACCGGCAGCGTGGTCACCTGCGCGTGCTCGGGCGAGTTGGTCACCCCGGCCGTGGCCAGCGCCAGGCCGATCATCATGGCGATGACGGCGATGACGGCCACCACGAGCAGCGGCACGTTGGACGGGGCGCCGGCGACCACACCGAACACCGTCAGAATTCCGGCCACCTGCACGGCCGCGATGACCGTGGCCGGCAGGATCAGGCCGCTCAGAATGCCGGCGTCGCTCTCGGCGGTGGACCGCAGGCGTTTGAGGAACAGGTTCTGCCGCCGCGAGGCGAGCGTGGTGACGGTGGTGGTGTAGAGCCCGAAGGCGCCGACCGTGAACATGACGATGGCCGCGATGTAGCCGAGGCTGGCGAACGAGGCGAACGCGTCGTGGCGGTAGATGAAGAACGCGCTGACCGCCACCGGCATGATGAAGCTGGTGACCAGCACCAGGCGGTTGCGGAAGATCTGGGTCAGCTCGGTGCGGGCGATGGCGAACATGAGGGGTCCTTCCGAAGAGAGGGTGACGCGTCAGGACTCGATGGCGCGGAACACGTCGTCGAGCCGGGTCGGCCCGGCCGAGAGGTCGCGCAGGTCGACCGCGTTGTCCTGGGCCCAGGCGAGCAACAGGTTCAGGTCCTTCTGCAGGCCGAACGTCTCGACCAGCACCGCGCCGTCGGCGCCCACGGTGGCGGCCAGGGGCAGCGCCGGCACCGGGCCGTCCAGCGTGAACTTGATGACCGACGGCAGCGTGCGGGTCAGTTCGGTGACCGTGCCCTCGCGGTGGAAGACACCCTGGTGCATCAGGCCGATGCGGTCGGCGCGCTGTTGCGCCTCCTCGAGGTAGTGCGTCGTCAGCACAACCGTGGAGCCGTTCTCGCGCAGGCGGTCGACGGCCTGCCACAGGTGGTCGCGCGACTGGATGTCCAGGCCGGTCGTCGGCTCGTCGAGGAAGATGAGCTCCGGGGTGCCGTAGACGGCGGTGGCGAAGTCGAGCCGCCGCTTCTCGCCGCCGGACAGCTGGGACACCAGGGTGCCCGCCTTGCCGGTGAGGCCGACGATGTCGATGACCCGGCCCACGTCGTCCGTACGCCGGGTCAGCCGGCCGATCAGCCCGACCGACTCGCGGACGGTGAGGTCGGGGGAGAAGCCGCTCTCCTGCAGCATGATGCCCATGCGGGGCCGCACGGCGCGGCGGTCGCCGGGGCTGTGCCCGAAGACCCGCACGGTGCCCGAGCTCGGCGTGCGGTGGCCCTCGACGGCCTCCAAGGTCGAGGTCTTCCCGGCGCCGTTGGTGCCGAGCAGCGCATAGAGCTCCCCGGGCCGCACCTCGAACGTGAGGTCCTTGACGGCGTGGAAGTCGCCGTACTTGAGGTTGAGGCGTTCGACTTCGATGACTGGCGTTGTGGACATGACTTGATGACACCGCGGAACCGGCCCGGCGGTCAGTGCCGCAGTGTCATGCGTGGATATGACGTGGTGTCACTGTGCGGCCGCCCGGACGATCCGAATACTGGTGGGGTGAAGGCCCGACCGCTGCACCTCACCGAGCTGACCCAGGGACGCCTGCGCCGGCTCAACCTCTACACGGCGCTGCCCCCGCTCATTCTGGCGGCGGTCGTCGTGGTGGCGGTCGATGTCGGCGCGTGGTGGCACGTCCTCGTGCTCGCGCCCGGCGTCATCGCGGCGATCGTGGCCTTCGAACGCTGGACGGCCAACGACATCGGCCGCGTGTTCTGGCCGTGCCTGGCCGTCGCGGCGCCCGTGTGGCCACTCGGCGTGCTGCTCGTCGGCAGCCCCAACGCGTACTGGGGTGTCGCCAGCGTGGCGTCGCTGGGCCTGCCCCGGCTGCCGGGCCGGCGCTACCTGGCCGGGGCCGGGCTGGTCGTCTTCGTGGCCGCGATCGGGGCCCTGCGCCTGGCGGTCGGGCCCGACGACGACCGGATCCGGGTCGGGGCCGCGCGTTTCCTGGTCGGGGACAACGAGATCCTGCTCAGTTACGTGCTCGTCCCGACCGCCTTGACCGTGTTCATCACGGTGCTGTCGTTCGTCGGTGAGCGGTTCTACGACATCGTCCAGGAGCTTGAAATGTCCCGGGAACGCGAGGCCGAACTGGCCGTCATCCGTGAACGCGTGCGCTTCGCCGGCGATCTGCACGACATCCAGGGGCACACGCTGCACGTCGTCAAGCTGAAGACCGCGCTGGCGCAGAAACTCGTGCACAGCGACCCCGACCGGGCCGCCGACGAGCTGCGCGAGATCCACGGCCTGGTCAGCGACACGATCAGACAGACCAAGGAGCTTGCGTACGGGCAACGGCGGCTGAACCTGTCGGCCGAGCTCGAGAACGCGAAGAACCTGTTCGAGGCGGCCGGGATCCGGGTCCGCATCACGCGCGAGGCCGAGGCCGAGGCCCGGGTGAGCGAACTGCTCGGCCAGGTGCTGCGCGAGACGACCACGAACATCCTGCGCCACGCCCAGGCGACCCAGGTGCGCATCACCCTGTCGGCCGCGGGCATCACGATAGTGAACGACGGCGCCCCGGCCGGGGAGGTGGTGCTGCGCGGGCTCTCGGCCCTGCGGCAGCGGCTCTCCGAGGACGGCGGCGTGCTGACCGCGTCGGTCATGGCGGGCGAGTTCACCACGGCCGCCTCCTACCCGACGGCCGATGTGCGATGACGACCGTGGTGCTGGCCGACGACGAGGCCCTGCTGCGCAAGGCGATGGCCGCCCTGCTGCCGATGGAGGGCGACATCACCGTGCTGGCCGAGGCCTCCGACGGTGAACAGGCCGTGGCCGAGACGCTGCGGCTCGAACCGGACGTGCTCGTGATCGACCTGGAGATGCCGAACGTGGACGGGCTGGGCGCGGTCGCCGCGATCCGCCGGGAACGGCCCCGGCAGGTGATCCTCATGCTCACCCGGCACGCCCGTCCCGGCGTCCTGCGCAAAGCGTTGAAGCTGGGGGTGCAGGGGTTCGTGAGCAAGTCGGCCGAGCCGGCGCACATCGCGACCGTCATCGCGACCCTGAACTCGGGCAAACGCTGGATCGACCCCGAGGTCTCGGCCCTCGCCGTCATCGACGACTGCCCGCTCACCGACCGCGAGCTCGACGTGCTGCGGGTGACCGGCGAGGGCTACTCGGTGGCCGACATCGCCGCCCAGCTCCACCTGGCCCAGGGGACCGTCCGCAACTACCTGTCCAACGCCATGCAGAAGACCCAGACCCAGACCCGGCACGAGGCGGCACGCTACGCCCGCGAACACGACTGGCTGTGAGGTAACGATGCTCGTAGTGGAAGACCTGATGCTGCTCCTGCTCGACGACGAGACCGGGACCCCGGCCGCCGCGGGCACCCTGCCCTACACGCTCGGCGGGGCCGTCCTGGTCGAGCTCGCGTTGCTGGGCCGCATCGAGGCCGACAGCGCCCAGGGACTCAACGGCCCCAAGGTGTACGCGGTGGGCGACGGGCCGCTGGAGGATCCGTTGCTGCAGGAGGCGTACGACAAGGTCGCCGAGAAGCCGCGCGGCGCGCAGACCTTGCTGCTGACGATCGGCAGCAAGCTCTGGGACCCGGTCGTCGAGCGTCTGATCGAGCGGGGCCTGATCCGCCGCGAGAAGAAGCGGGTGCTCGGCCTGTTCAAGATGACCATGCTCCCGGCCGCCGACACCGAGTACGAGGCGGCCCTGCGCGACCGGATCCGGGCCGTGCTGGTCGACGGCGCGGAACCCGACCCCCGGACGGCGGCTCTGATCGCTCTGCTCTCGTCGAGCGGCGCGCTGCCGCAGCTCCGTCCCCAGCTGGCGTGGTCGTCGGCGGTCATCAAGCGGGCCAAGGAACTCGAGCAGGGCAACTGGGGCGCCGTGGCCCTCGACACCGTCGTGACCCGCACCGCGGCCGCGATCGCCGTGTCGACTGCCGTCGCCGCGGTCACCGTGACCACCCCGCCCTCCTCCTGAAGTTCGCGGAATCGCAACACAACCGCTCTAGATTGAGCGGGTGTTCGTCTTCGGCGAGGAGGGCGCCCCGTCCCGCCGCTTCGGCCCCGTCACGATTCTGGTGTTGCTCGTGGTGACGGCCGGCGCGGTGGCCGCCGTGCTGTGGAGTCCGCAGCCACGGCGTCAGGCCGCGCCGGCCCGCTCGGCCCAGCCGGCCCCGGGATGCCCGCTCGGCGACGGCCTGACCGTCTCCACCTACGCCGACGAGAACGGCGAACCGATCGATCCCAAGGCCCTCGACGACTATCTGCTGCGGTGGGAGGCCGACCAGTGCGGCCCCGAGGTGGCGGCCGACCCGGCCCGGCTGCAGCTGGCGGCGTCCTGGGTCGTGAGCACCCAGGCCGGCAAGATCAATACCGGGCTGAACGCCGTGCTCTGCCCGCTCCCGGAATCCTGTTCCCGCCGCCGGTCGGCCGCGGGGGAGGACGTCGACGTCGTGCGGGCCGCCCTGCGGAAGATGGGATACCCGGCGGCCGAGGTCCGGCGCCCGCAGGAGGGCGACGGGGTGCCGTACGACAGCGTTGTCTACGGGATCCCGCTCGACCGGTCGGCGTGCCTGGTGTCGTACGTACGCATGGGTTCCGGGGTGGTCAGCCTGCCGCCGGTCGGCCGGTTGCGGACGGGCGGCTGCCTGCGCCCGGTCTGAGGTGCGGACAACCGCCCGCCGGTCCGGCCGGTTGCGGACGGGCGGCTGCCTGCGCCCGGTATAGAGGTGCGGATAACCGCACCTGCGCGGGGACGGCCGGCTCGGATGTGCCGTCGTCCCGCGCTGACCAGAGTGGACGCATGGAATCCGTGATCTCGCTGACCTCGGTGTCGCGACGTTATCCCCGCGGCGTGCAGGCGCTGCGCGACGTGTCCCTCGGCATCCCGGCCGGGCAGTTCGTGGCCGTGATGGGCGCGACCGGCTCGGGCAAGAGCACCCTGCTGCACTGCGCGGCCGGCCTGGACCGCCCCGACGGCGGCCGGGTGCGGCTGGCCGGGCAGGACATCACCCGCATGCGCGAGGCCCGCCTGACCCGGCTGCGGCGTGACCGGGCCGGCTTCGTCTTCCAGTCCTACAACCTGCTCTCCGAGCTGACCGTGCGGCAGAACGTGGCGCTGCCGGTGCGGCTCGGTGGCCCGCGCGCCCGCACCGTGGACGAGGTGCTGGGACTGGTCGGCCTGGGCGGGCTCGGCGACCGGCCGGTGGGGGAGCTTTCGGGCGGCCAGCGGCAACGGGTCGCGGTGGCCCGGGCACTGGTCACCGCGCCCGCCGTCGTCTTCGCGGACGAGCCGACCGGCGCGCTGGACCCGGCCACCGGAGCGCACATCCTGCGGCTGCTGCGCACGGCGGCCGACCGCGACGGCGTGACCGTGCTGATGGTGACCCACGACCCGGCCGCGGCCGCCTGGAGCGACCGGCTGGTGCTGCTGCGCGAGGGCGCCGTGGCCGATGACGGCCCGGCCGCCGACGCGACCCGGATCGCCCACCAGCTCCAGGCGGTGGCCGCGTGATCCGGCAGGCGTTCCGGGCCAACCCGTGGGCCTTTCTCGGCCCGGCCGCGACCCAGGCCCTCGCTGCCGCGCTCGTCACCACCGGTCTGGGCCTGACGGCGTCGCTCGACGGGGTGCCGCCGGACAACGGGATCGCCGACCTCGGGATCATCTTCACGCTCTCCTCGGCCTATCTCACCGTGCTGGTCGTCGGCGTCACCATGGGCACCGCGATCGCCGGCCAGGCCCGCGACATGGCGCTGGTCCGCACGATCGGGGCCACCCCGGGCCGGGTCCGGCGGGCCATCGCCGCCCAGGCCGTGCTGGTCGCGCTGCCCGCTACCGCCGCCGGCATCCCGCTCGGCCTGCTCGCCGGCTACGCCTGGTGGCACGGGCTGGCCGGGGCCGGGGTGGTGCCGTCCGAGGCCACGTTCCGGGTGTACGGCGGCACAGTTCCCATCGCGTACGCGGTCACGGTCGGCACCTCGTTGCTGGGCGCACTGGTCGCCGCGATCCGGCCGTCCCGGCTGCGGCCCTCGGTGGCCCTGACCGAGGCGCTGGTGTCGCGGCGGGGCCGGGGACGGGTCCGTACGGCGATCGGTGTTCTGTTGCTGGCCGGCGGCGTCACGCTGGCCGTGGTGATCAGCGGGTTCGACGCCGCGACGGCCGACCAGGCCGGGCTGTTCGTCATGCTCGCCATGTGCGTCGGGGCCGGTCTGCTCGGCCCGGTGCTGCTGCGGGTCACGCTGCCGGTCGTCCGCCGGCTCGGCCCGGTCGGCGCGCTGGCCGCCGACGCCGTCACCGCCCGCGCCCGCTCGTTGTCGGGGGCGCTGGTGCCGCTCACCCTGGCCGTGGCCTTCGCCGCGTTCACCGTTGTGCTGGGCACCACGACCGCGCATGTCACCGGTGTCGCCGCCCCGGCCGCCGACCGGTGGCTGGAATACTCTGGAACCGGTGCCTACACCGCGTTCGCCGCCGTCGCCGCGGTCAACACCCTGCTGACCGTCATGCACGCCCGGCGGCGGGAACTCGCGGTCGTCCGGCTCGCCGGCGGCACCCGCGGGCGCACGCTGGCCGTGGTGGTCTGCGAGGCTCTGGTGGTGACGAGCACCGCGCTGGCGGCCGGGGCCGCGGTCGCCGCGACCACCCTGCTGCCCCTCCTGCACACCGCCCTGGGCACGTGGCGGCCCTGGCTGCCGGTGTCGTGGCTGGTCGCCGGCATCGCGGGAACCACCGCTCTCGTCTTCGCGGGCATGGTCGGGCCGGCCGCGGCCGCGCTGCGCCGCCCGCCGATCGAGGTGGCCGGGTGATCCTGCTGCGGGTGTGGACGACCGGCCGGATGTGGCGGGAACTGCTCTACGTGCTGACCGCGGCCGTGTTCCGCCTCCCGGCGTTCGCCCTGGCGCTGCTCGGCATCGTCGCGGGCGCGCTGTCGGTGCTGGTGTTCGGGCTCGGGCTGCTGGCCGCGGTGCTGTTCACCGCCCGGCGCGGCGTGCGCTGGTTCCGCGCCCCGGCCCGCCGCCTGCTCGGCTGGAACTGGCCCGACCCGCCACCGCCGGCCGCGCCGACCCGGTGGGGGCGGTTCCTCGCGCTGTTCGGCGACTCCACCGCGTGGCGGGCGCTGGCCTACTGCTTCGTCAGCTTCCCGGTCATCTACGCCGGCGCCTACGGCACGCTGATCGCCCTCGGCACCGGCCTGGTGGCGGTGACCTACCCGGCCTGGTGGTTCCTCGACCCCGAAGGGCTCGGCGTCGAGGCGCACACCTGGCCGCAGACGTGGCGCGAGGCCGGCCTGGGCCTGCTGTTGCTGCTGGCCGTGCCGTGGCTGCTGCGGCTGGTCGTGCTGGTCGACGGCGTTCTCGTCCGCGGGTTGCTGCATCCCGGCCCGGCGGCCCGGCGCATCGCGGCGCTCGAGGCGGCCCGGGCCGCGCTGCGGGAAGATGCCGCGGCCCTGCTGCGCCGGGTCGAGCGCGACCTGCACGACGGCACCCAGGCCCGGCTGGTGTCGCTGGGCATGACCCTGTCGCGCATCGAACGGCAGAGCACCGAGCCGCCCGTACGCGAGGTGGCCGCCGACGCCCGCCGCACGGTGACCGAGGCCCTGGCCGAACTGCGCGACATCGTCCGCGGCATGCACCCGCCCGCCCTCGACGACGGCCTCGACGTCGCGCTGACCAGCCTGGCCGGGCGCAGCGCGGTGCCCGCGTCGGTCGCCGTCGACCTCACCACGAGACCACCCGACGCGACGGCGTCGGCGCTCTACTTCGCCGCGGCCGAGCTGCTCACCAACATCGCCCGGCACGCGGGCGCGACCCGGGCCGAGATCCGGCTGCGCGAGGAGGGCGACCGGCTGACCCTGGTCGTCCACGACGACGGCCGGGGCGGGGCGGGGACCGGCGCCGGCGGCACCGGCCTGAGCGGACTCACCCGCCGGGCCGAGGCCCTCGACGGCGCCCTGCACGTCAGCTCGCCCGAGGGCGGCCCCACCACCGTCACCATGACCGTCTCCCGGGAGTGAGAAGTGCGCGTCGTCATCGCCGAGGACAATCCGTTGCTGCGCGACGGGATCGTGCTGCTCCTGCGCGAGCACGACATCGAGGTGGCCGCGGCCGTCGACAACGCGGAGACGCTGCTGGCCGCGGTCGCCGAGCACCGGCCCGACGCCGCGGTGGTCGACGTGCGGATGCCGCCCGACCACACCGACGAGGGGCTGCGGGCCGCGCTCACCATCCGGGCCGAGCACCCGTCGGTCTCCGTGCTCGTGTTCTCGCAGTGGATCGAGACGAGCTATGCCCGGCGGCTGCTCTCCGAGCACAGCGGCCACGTCGGCTACCTGCTCAAGGACCGGATCGTGAGCACCGGCGAGTTCGTCGAGGCGCTGCGCCGGGTCGCCGCCGGTGGCACCGCCCTCGACCCGGAGGTGGTGCGGCACCTGCTCGCCGCCCCGTCGGCCGACGCCGGTCTGGCCCGGTTGTCCGCCCGCGAACGCGAGATCCTGGGGCTGCTGGCCGAGGGGCGCTCCAACATCGCCATCGCCGAGCTGCTGCACCTGGCCGACCGCAGCGTCGAGAAGCACGTGACCGCCATCTTCACCAAACTCGACCTGCCGCAGGACCGCTCCGACCACCGCCGCGTGCTGGCCGTGCTGCGCTACTTGCGCGCCTGAGATTTCCGGGCGCCAGCCTCGCGCTGGCCCGTGCCGCCTTCGCGCTGGCCCGTCCCGCCTTCGCGCTGGCCCGTGCCGCCTTCGCGCTGGCCCGTGCCGCCCTCGCGCCGCCTCGCGCCGCCCTTGCGGGGCCCGGGCGCCTCGCATTGCCCCGCACCACCGCGCGCTGCCTTGCGGCCTCGCGCCGCGTTGCGCGGTGCCGGAGATTTCCGGGCACCCCGGATGTACCGCGGAACATGAATCGAGCACACTTCTGCGCATGGGAAGTGTGACTGTGCTCGGCGCCGGGGCGGCCGGGCTCGCGGTGGCGGCTCAGCTGAAGGCGCGCGGCGTGGAAACCGTCGTGCTCGAGCGCGGGCCCGCGGTGGCCACCAGCTGGCGGGGCCGCTACGACCGGTTGCGCCTGCACACCGTCCGGCGGCTGTCCGGCCTTCCCGGGTTCGCCATTCCCCGGCAGTACGGCCGGTGGGTGCGCCGCGACGACCTGGTGCGCTACCTGGAGGCGTACGCGGAACGTTTTGGTCTTGACGTGCGGACCTCGACAACCGTGGAGCGGGTCAAGCCGGGCGACGGCGGATGGTCGTTGCGCCTCGCCGACGGATCCGAGCACACGACCCGCACCCTGGTCGTGGCGACCGGATATCTGCACACGCCGGTGGTGCCGCAGTGGCCGGGCCTCGCGTCGTGGAGCGGCGAGCTGAGGCACTCGGCCGAATACCGCAACGCCGAGCCGTTCCGGGGGCGGAACGTTCTGGTCGTGGGCCGGGCAACAGCGGCGCCGAGATCGCCACCGACCTGGCCGAGGGCGGCGCGGCCTCGGTGAGTCTCGCCATCCGCACGCCACCGCACATCGTGCGCCGCACGACGGCCGGCTGGCCCGCGCAGATGAACGGGCTGCTGCTGGGGCGGCTGCCGGAACGGCTCTTCAACCCGATGGCCGCGGTGATGGCCCGCCTCGAGATTCCGGACCTGAGGCCGTACGGGATCGCCCGCCCGGCCGAAGGCCTGAAGACGCGCCTGCGCACGGGGCGTTACGTGCCGCTGCAGGACGTGGGGATCGTGCGCGACGTCGTGGCGCGGCGCGTGCGCCCGGTCGCGGCCGTGACGGGGTTCGACGAGAACTCGGTGCGGCTGGCCGACGGCACGAGCGTGCAGCCGGACGTGGTCATCGCGGCCACCGGCTACGGCACCGGCCTGAGTGACCTGTTCGAAGACCCGTCCCTGCTGGATGACACCGGTGTTCCCCTGGTGCACGGTGGGGCGCCGGCCCGGCCGGGTCTGTACTTCGTGGGATACGACGTCACGCTGGGCGGGATGCTGCGGCAGGCGGCGATCGAGTCGCGACGGGTGGCCCGCGCCGCCGCCCCGCATCAGCCACGAAACGGACGCTGAGACCTCAGCCCGAAACAGGCGCTGAGACGCGAAAAGCAGGGAGAACACCTCCCTGCCACCTCTAACGTATATCGCACCCCGGGGCTTGCGGCAAGGCCCGGGCCGTCACGCAGAATCGTCGGCCGAGGTTGAATCGGGCGGGGGTAATGCGAATGATCGAGCAGTACGTACTGGGCTTCGACGAGATCGACCGGACGCTGGTGGCGGCGGTCGGGGGCAAGGGCGCTCATCTGGGTGAACTGTCGAGGATCGACGGGGTGCGGGTGCCGCCCGGCTTCTGCGTGACGACGGCGGCCTTCCGGCGGGTGGTGGACTCGCTCGACCTCGATGACATCGGTGACGCACGGGCGGCCATCGAGGCGGCCCCGATGCCGGACGAGGTCGCCGAGGCGATCGCCCGGGCGCTGACCGATGGCCCGTACGCGGTGCGGTCCAGCGCGACTGCCGAGGACCTGCCGACCGCCTCCTTCGCCGGGCAGCAGGACACCTACCTCAATGTCACCGGTGTCGACGCCGTGATCGAGCACGTCCGCAAATGCTGGGGATCGCTGTTCACCGAGCGGGCCGTCGTCTATCGCGAGCGCAACGGGTTCGACCACCGCCGCGTACGGATGGCCGTGGTCGTGCAGCAGATGGTGTTCCCGCAGGCGTCGGGCATCCTGTTCACCGCCGACCCGGTCACCGGCAACCGCAAGGTGACCACCGTGGACGCCGGGTTCGGGCTCGGCGAGGCGCTGGTCTCGGGACTGGTCAACCCGGACGTCTACCGGGTGCGTGACGGCGCGATCGTCGACCGGGCCGTCGCCGCCAAGGAGCTCGCCGTCGAACCCGCGCCGGGCGGCGGAACCCGCGAGGTGACGGTCGACCCGCAGCGCCGGGAACAGCCGGCGCTCACTGACGAACAGGTCGTCGAGCTGGCCGGGCTGGGGCGCCGGATCGAGGCCCATTTCGGCCGCCCGCAGGACATCGAGTGGTGCCGGGACGGCGACGGCTTCGCGATCGTCCAGAGCCGCCCGATCACCACGCTCTACCCGGTTCCCGAGGCGGCCGACGACCGCAACCACGTCTATGTCTCGGTCGCCCACCAGCAGATGATGACCGACCCGATGAAACCCCTCGGGATCTCCTGCTGGCAGCTGACCGCCATGGCCCCGATGGTCGCGGCCGGCGGTCGCCTCTGGGTCGACGCCACCCGGCATCTGGCCACCCCCGCGAGCCGCGACGCCCTGCTGGACATGTCGGGCCGCTCCGACCCGCTGGTGGCCGACGCCCTGCGGACCGTCATCGCCCGCGAAGGCTTCGTCCCGTCCCAGCCCGACGCCGCCCCGGTCCGGCTGCCCGGCGGTGGCGCGCCCGCCGCCATCGGCAACGATCCGGCCGTCGTGACCGAGCTGATCAAACGCAGCGAGGACTCGCTGGCGACGCTGAAACGCGACATCGCTTCGAAGACCGGGCCCGAGCTGTTCACGTTCCTGCTCGAGGCGTTCGAGGAGCACAAGCGGGTGCTGGCCGACCCGCTCAGCATGCAGGCCATCATGGCGGGCATGCAGGCCACGTGGTGGCTCAACGACCACCTGCTCGACTGGCTGGGCGAGAGGAACGCGGCCGACACGCTCACCCTGTCCGCGCCCGGCAACATCACCTCGGAGATGGGGCTCGACCTGCTCGATGTCGGTGACGCGCTCCGCTCGTACGGGGAAATCGGCAGCCCGGAATTCCTCGCGCGACCCCCGGCCGCCTTCCGGGCCTATCTCGACCGCTACGGCATGCGGTGCGCCGGCGAGATCGACATCACCCGGCCCCGGTGGAGCGAGGAGCCGGCCACGCTGGTGCCGCTGATCCTCGACAACATCCGGGCGTTCGAGCCGGGCGAGGCGGCCCGCAGGTTCGACCACGGCCGGCGCGAGGCCGCGGCGAAGGAGCAGGAGGTGCTGGCGCGGCTGCGGGAACTGCCGGATGGTGAGGCCAAGGCGGCCGAGACCAAACACATGATCGACCGGGTCCGCACCTTCATCGGCTACCGCGAATATCCCAAGTACGGGATCATCAGCCGCTACTTCGTCTACAAGCAGGCGCTGCTGGGTGAGGCCGACCGCCTGGTGGCCGCGGGCGTGCTGCGCGACCGCGAGGACATCTACTTCCTCACGTTCCCAGAGCTTTCCGACGCCGTACGGGATCAGGCCGTCGACAACGCACTGATCGACCGCCGCCGTGCGGAGTTCGGGACGTTCGCGGCTCTCACCCCGCCCCGGGTTCTCACCTCCGAGGGCGAGTGCCTCAACGGTGCCTACCGGCGGGACGACCTGCCCGCCGGGGCCCTGGCCGGCCTGCCGGTCTCGGCCGGAACCGTCGAGGGCCGCGCCCGGGTCGTCCTGGACATGGCCCGGGCCGACCTCGAACCGGGTGACATCCTGGTCACCGCGTACACGGATCCCAGCTGGTCGCCCGTGTTCGTCGCCGTCGCCGGCCTGGTCACCGAGGTCGGCGGCCTGATGACCCACGGCGCGGTGATCGCCCGCGAGTACGGGCTGCCCGCGGTCGTCGGCGTCGACCGCGCGACCCGGCTGATCCGCGACGGTCAGCGGATCCGCGTGCACGGCGCCGCCGGTTACGTCGAGCTGCTGGACTGAAGTTGTCGGGCGTGCGTGGCGCGGCCGGTTCCGTCGAGCGGCTGGGCTGAAATTGGCTGGCGGGCCGGCCGGGGCTCGCGTGAGGATGCCGCCATGTCGACTTCGGAGGTCGCCGTCGCGGCCGGAAAACTGCGCGGCCGCTGGGAATCCGGGGTGGCCGTGTTCCGCGGCATCCCTTACGCGGCGCCGCCGGTCGGGCCCCGCCGGTTCGCCGCGCCGCAACCGGCTCCGGGCTGGGCGGGCGTCCGGCCCGCGGGGTCGTTCGGGCCGCCGGTGCCGCAGGCCGACATGTTCGGCGGCGCACCGGACCCGGCGGCGGGCGACGACTGGCTGACGGTCAACGTCTGGACACCCGACCCCGGCCCCGCGGCGAGGCTCCCGGTGATGGTGTGGATCTACGGTGGTGGTTACACGGTCGGCATGTCGAGCTGGCCCGAATACGACGGCGGCCACCTGGCCCGCGACGGTGACGTGGTCCTGGTGACGTTCAACTACCGCCTCGGCGTCGAAGGCTTCGCCGCGATTGCGGGCGCACCGGCCAACCGTGGCCTGCTCGACCAGGTCGCCGCCCTGGAATGGGTGCGCGACAACATCGCGGCCTTCGGCGGTGACCCGGCCCGGGTCACGGTCTTCGGCGAATCGGCCGGCGCCGGCTCGGTGGCGGCCCTGCTGGCCATGCCCCGTACGGCCGGGCTCTTCCGCCGTGCCGTCGCGCAGAGCGTGGCCGGCCCGTTCTTCTCTCGCGAGCTCGCCGACGACATCGCCGCCGCGCTGGCCGCCGAGGTGGGGAAGCGGCCTACGGTCGACGACCTGTCCGATGTGGATCCGGCTCGCCTGGCCGCGCTCGACCCGTCACGACCGGCCCGCTGGGGCGCGGCCGGTCTCAGATCGATCCTGTTCGCCCCCGTGGTCGACGGCGAGATCCTGCCGGCCACGCCCTGGCATGCTTTGGCGGCGGGCGCCGCGCGGGAGGTCGACCTGCTGGCCGGCCACACCCGCGACGAGCACCGGTTGTTCGCGCTGATCGAAAGCCCGACGGGAACCGACCTCGGCCCCTTCGTCCCCGACGACCTCGGTCGATACAGCGCGGCCTACCCGGGGTCCGACCTCCACGAGATCGTCCATTCCGACTGGCTGTTCCGCATGCCCAGCGTCTTCCTGGCCGACGCACACGCCCGGGCCGGCGGCCGCACCCACTTCTACGAGCTGACCTGGCCGGCGCCCGGCCTGGGCGGCACCCTGGGCGCATGCCACGGCCTCGACGTCCCGCTGGTGTTCGGCAACCTGACCAGCGGCCGCCCGGCAATGCTGCTCGGCGACGATCCCGGCGACGACGCCGCAGCGCTGTCGTCCCAGATGCGCGCCGCGTGGACGGCGTTCGCCACCTACGGCGATCCCGGCTGGCCCGCCTACACCCCCGACCGTCGCCTGACGCAGATCTTCGACGTCCCGGCCACGGTGGCGCCCTATCCCGAGCAGGCCTCCCACCAGATCTGGCAGACCCACCCCTTCGACCCGCTCACCTTGGCCCCGGACCTCCGCTGACCTCGGCTGGGCGCGGAAGGTGTCGCCGGCCGGTTGTCCGGGTTCGGAGTGTGGAGGCGTACGAGGAAGCCTGCGAAGAAACGGTCGTCGAGGTCGCTGGTCCACTTCGCGGCGGCCGCGACGGGAGTGATGAGGCCGGAACCAGC
The DNA here is from genome assembly GCF_016834655.1 of Paractinoplanes ovalisporus. Lineage (GTDB taxonomy): Bacteria > Actinomycetota > Actinomycetes > Mycobacteriales > Micromonosporaceae > Actinoplanes > Actinoplanes ovalisporus. Next base: position 45,047 of record NZ_JAENHP010000011.1, on the reverse strand, counting down.
GACCGGCTCAGGGTCGAAACGGCAGTGCAGCATGGCGATCGAAGCCACGGTGCCCGCGGTCGGCGGGGTGCCCGGTTCGCCGTGATGGTCCTCGACCGCGTTCACGGTTGCGGCGAAACCGTTGTGCGTGGCGGCGTCGAGCCAGTCCAGCTCGGCCGGCTGAGGGGTTCGGAGCCGCCACGAGACCGCGTCGCCCCGGCGGAACGGCGTGCCGCAGCAGTTCATCTGCCAATGGGCGATCCACACGGTGAGAGGCACCGCCCGAGCCTGCCAGACCTGCTGCGCGCGGCGTCGCTGGACCGGCGTCGCTACCTTGGGCCGGTGCGAACAGTGGAGGTCACCGCGCCCGGCGGGGCGCGGTGGAGCGTGCGGGTGGTGTGGGAGCCGCGGTGGCGGGTGATGGCCCGGCGGTTCGGCGGGTGGCGGGCCAAACGCAGCAAGGACGTCGGGCCCGGCGATGTGCTGGGCGGCGGCGCCGACGTGAGTTCCCGGCTCGGCAGCAACGGGGGTGGTGGGAGCATCGGCGACGAGCTGGTGGTCGTCGCGATCGCGCTGTTCGCCCTGGTCGTGGCCGGCGTGCTGTTCTGGTGGGTGCTGCTCCCGCTGCTGCTGATCGTGCTGGACGGCCTGATCGTGCTGGTCCTGCTGCTCGTCTCGGTGGTGGCCCGCGTGCTGTTCCGGCGGCCGTGGATCGTGCGCGCGGCCTCCGGGTCGGGCGAGGTCGACGAGGTCGAGGTGGTCGGCTGGCGGGCCGCGCTGCGCCGCCGTGACGCGATTGCCGAGTCGCTGCGCCACGGTCTGAACCCGGCGTCCGAGACGGTCGCGCGCTGAACGACACCCGGGCCGGTCGATGGTCAGCCGCGGCGTCCGAGGCGGCTTGGTGCTGACCGGCGGCCCGGGCCGGCCGAGGGGTCAGTCGCTCAGCTCGTGGTCGATGCGCCGCCGTTCCTCGTCGCGCAGCCGCGCGTAGTGCTCGGCCCGGGGCTGGTCGCCGACCTTGGCGGCGGCCTCGGCGGCGCTCTGCCACACCACGAGCGGGAGCCGGGGGACGTCCCGCGCCTGGCGGTCGGCCTCGGTGAACGCCCGCGCCGCCAGGTCGCCGTCGGCCGCGACGGCCAGCCGGAGCAGCTCCTCGACATACATCCGGCCCAGGCCTACCTCGGTCCAGCCGGACACGTCGGCCAGGGCCCGGCGGCACTCGCTCAGCGCCGCCCAGGCCGCGTCGTGGTGGTCGGCCTGACGTTCCAGCTCGGCCAGGGTGTGCCAGGCCGACGCGCGGTCCCAGGCGCTCTCCGCGAAGGCCAGGCTGTCGCGCTGGGCCGCGGCCGCTTCGGCGAACGCGCCCAGCTCGGTCAGCTCGTATCTCAGGGTGGACAGCGTGTCCCGGTCGCGCGTCCGGCCGGCCGCCCACTGATCCAGCAGCTCACGGGCCCGCGGCCGGTCACCGGCGAACTGGGCCCGTTCGATCAGGGTCAGCGGGTCTTCGTCGGCCGGGTCGTCCGGGAAGGTCAGCCGTTGCCGCTCCGCCCACTCCGTCACGCCCTCCTCGGAGATGTCGGACCGGCCGGCGAGATATTCCAGCACCTCGTCGCGGTCGGGGTGCCCGCTCTCCCGTACGAAATCGAGGGTCGCCCGCACCCCGGCCGCGAGCAGGTGCTCGCCGTCGTAACCGCACCAGGTGTCGAAGTTGGCCCGCTTGATCTCCCACTGCAGCCAGACATCCTCGACCTGCCGGTGCTCGGCCACGAGGGCGCCGGCCAGCGTGATCTGGTCGGTGAGCCCCTGAAACGGCGCTTCCCGGCGGCACACGGCCTCCTGCCGGGCCAGCCACCGCAGCAACGGCAGGTCTTGCGGGCGGCGGTCGTACTGCAAAGACCACAAGACCTGAGCCCGCCGTACGGCGTTACGGTCGTAGTCGTATCCGTCGTCGCCGGTCGCCTTCTCGTAGCAGAGCTCCGCCCACAAATCCGGCGACTCCCGATACCTGTCCGTCACCGCACCAGCATCGCATCGACCCATTCCGCTGTGCGCCGCAGGACCGTGGCGTCACCGGCCGATGGGTGAACCCGGGCAGCACCTCGCCGGGAGCCAGGCTGCGACGCCAAAGGCGCCCTGACGTGGTGGTGAACAGGCCGGTGAATGGCCGGTCTGACGTTCAATCCGCCGGAGAAGGCCCCAAGCGGCCCGCGGATTGCCGATTATTGAGCGGTGACGCACGATCTGCTGGACCACACCGACCAGCCGGTCGACGTGGCGGCCATCCGCGCCACCGAGCCGGAACCGGACGCCGGGAACGAACCCGACGAGACGAGGCAGGCCCGGCTCAAGCGGATCTGGCTGGCCTGGCTCGGCGCCGGACTGCTCTTCTCGGTGGGGCAGATGTTCACCGCCGCCGACGGCAAGGTCGGCGGACTGCTCAACGTCCTCATGCCGGTGCTGTTCAGCGCCGGCATCGTGGCCGGCGTCCGGCTCAACCGGCCGCGGTCGATCTGGCCGTGGATGGTGCTCTCGTCGGCCGGGCTGGTCACCGTCGCCGGCTTCGGCATCTGGGCGGCCGGGGCCGTGACCGCCGCCTTCGCCGTGTTCATGAGCGTCTACCTGGTCGAGGCGGTGGCCCTGCTGCTGATCGTGCGCGGCGGCTCGTGGCGGCAGGACCGGGCCGGACTGCTCGACACTGCGATGATCAGCGTGGGGCTGACGCTGGCCTGCTGGATGCTGGTCATCACGCCGCTGATGCGGGTGCGCACGGCGCTGCCGGACGAGTTCTTCGTGGCGCTGTTCCCGCTCGGTGACGTGCTGCTGCTGAGCGTGCTGGTCCGCCTGTTCACCTCGCGGGGCCTGCGTAGCGCGGCGTTCTGGCAGATCAGCGTCTCGGTGCTGTTCCAAGCCGTCACACACATGGCGTCCCTGCTGCCGGCGATCTTCTCGGTTGCCGCGCCCGACGTCCGCGCGGTCTCGTCGATGTCGGCGTTCCTGATGGCGGCCGCGGCCTTCCACCCGTCGATGCGCACCCTGACCAGTGTGCCGTTGCGCCCGGTGACCGACATGTCGCCGCGACGGGTGCTGCTGGTCAACCTCGCCTGCATGGGCGCGCCGGCCTTGCTCGTCGCGCAGGGCCTGCTGCAGGGCGACAAGGTCAGCTGGCTTGCGGCCGGTGTCGGATGCATGCTGCTTTTCGGCCTGGTCACGCTGCGCATGATCGACCTGGTCGGCCAGGTGCAGGACAAGGCCCGCCAGCTCGACGCCGTCGCGCACATCGACGCGCTCACCGCCCTGCCCAACCGCCGGGCCTGGGACCTCGAACTCTCCCGCCGCATCGCCGCCGCCCACCGCCACGGCACCCCGGTCGTGGTCGCCATCTTCGACCTCGACCACTTCAAGAAGTACAACGACGAGCACGGCCATCAGGGCGGCGACGAGCTGCTCAGCGCGGCCGCGGCCGCCTGGCGCACCCAGCTGCGCCCGGAGGACCTGCTGGCCCGCTACGGCGGCGAGGAGTTCGGGGCCGTCTTCGACCACTCGCGGCTGGCCGAGGCCGACCACATCATCGAACGGCTGCAGGCGGTGACCCCGTCCGGTCAGACGTTCTCGGCCGGCGCCGCGCAGTGGAACGGCATCGAACCGGCCGAGGCCCTGCTCTCCCGGGCCGACGCCGCCCTCTACGCGGCCAAACGGGCGGGCCGTAACCGTGTCTACGTCTCCGCCACCCGCTGACCTCATCTGCGCAGTTCGGGGCACCTCTACGGCCGGGTTGTGCGACCTTGGGAATTGTGGGGAAGAGGTCGGCGCCGGTGTGGGTGGCCCTCGGCGCGACCGTGGTGCAGATCGGCTGCGCGTTCACCGTCTCCACGCTCAGCGGCCTCGCCGGGTTGATGCTGGCCAGCGCGGTGACGGTGATTGTCGCGATTGTTGCCGGGGTCCGCCGGCACCGGCCACGCTTCCCGGGCGCCTGGTGGCTGATCCTCACCTCGGTGGCGCTGGCCCTGGCCGGCAACGTCATCTGGGCCACCGCGCTGCCCTCATCGGTGACCAGCAACGCCGCCGCCATCAACGTCATCTACGGCATCACCTACCCGATCCTGTGCGCCGGCGTGGCCGTGCTGCCCAACCACCGCCGCCCGGGCGCCGCGAAGGTCGGCATGACCGAGAGCGCCATCATCACCTGCGGCACGGCCGTTGCCTGGTGGATGCTGTTCGTCGACCCGCGGCTGATCGACACCGGCAGCATCCACACCCACGCCTACCTGCTGGTCGAGCCGTTCCTCGACCTGATCCTGCTCGGGCTCGGCGTCCGCCTGCTGCTGCTCAGCGACTCCGGCGCGCTCTCCTACCGGCTCGTCTCCGCCTCGTGCCTGGCCCGGCTGGCCGCCGACACCGCCTACCTCACCGTCGGGAGCAGCGCCGGCTTCCCGACCTGGGTGAGCATCGTCGGCTGGGTCGTCTGCAACGGCCTGCTCGCGGTGGCCGCCCTGCACCCGTCGATGGGCCGGACCGTGCCGCTCACCCCGGACGGCGCCACCCCGGGCCGGCCGGGCACCACCCGCATCTACATCGGCACGGTTGTGGCCACCCCCGTGCTCACCGGGCTCTTCCTGCTGCGCGAGGGCGTCAACAACGAGCTGAGCAGCCTCGACGTCGTGGTCCCGTGCATCGCCACCGCCCTCACGTCGGCGCTGGTCGTGCAGCGGATGCGCGAGCTCAACCGGATCGCCGCCCGGCGCGCCGCCGACGTCCAGGAGGCCCTGCACAAGGAGGCCCAGCTCCAGCAGGAGCTGCGGTTCCGCTCCGAGCACGACGTGCTCACCGGCCTGCCCAACCGGGCCGTGCTCTATGACCGGCTCACCGCAGCGCTGGCCCGGGGCCACGAGGGCGCGCTGTTGCTGCTCGACCTGGACGGCTTCAAGGAGGTCAACGACCGCTTCGGCGACACCGTCGGCGACGAGCTGCTGGTGCAGGTCGCGGCCCGGCTGCGGCTGCTGGTCGAGCGGGGTGTGGTGGCCAAACTGCACAGCGACGAGTTCGCCGTGCTGCTGCGCAACACCAGCCTCTCCGGCGCCCGCGACTGCGCCGAGCACGTGCTGGAGACCATGCGCCGCGCGGTGCCGGTGCAGAACAACGACCTGTTCGCCCCGGTCAGCATCGGGTTGCGCGAGCTCGAGGACGGTCTGATGCCGGCCGACATCGTGCGGGACGCCTACCTGGCTCTGCACGCGGCCAAGGAGGCCGGCCGCGACCAGCTGATCGTCTTCGACCAGTCGCTGCGCGAGAAGCGCCTGGAGGTGGCCCAGACGGTCGAGCGGCTGGGCCGCGCGCTGACCCAGGGCGAGCTGCTGGTGCACTTCCAGCCGCTGATCCGGCTGGCCGACGAGCGCATCACCGGCGTCGAGGCCCTGATCCGCTGGCAGCCGCCGGGGGAGCGGATGGTGCCGCCGGACCGGTTCATCGGCGTCGCCGAGGACAGCGGCCTCATCGTGGGGATCGGGGAGTGGATCCTGCGCGAGTCGTGCCGGGTGGTGGCCGGGTGGCACGGCCGGCACGGCACGGTCGTCTCGGTCAACGTGTCACCGCGCCAACTGCGCGAACCCGACTTCGGGGCGATGGTGCTGGACGCGCTGCGCGACTCCGGGCTGCCCCCACCGGCGCTGATCCTGGAGATCACCGAGGGCGTGCTGGTCGACCAGGGCGCGGTCACCGAGCAGGCCATCGGCCACCTGAGCATGCTGCGCTCGCACGGCATCAAGGTGGCCGTGGACGACTTCGGCACCGGCTACTCGTCGCTGGCCTACCTGCGCGATCTGCCGATCGACCACATCAAGATCGACCGGTCCTTCATGCCCGCGCCCGGCGACACCGACCCGGCCGCGCGCACCCTGGTCAAGGCCATCGTCGACCTCGCCGCGGGCCTGCGCCTGGGCACCATCGCCGAGGGGGTCGAGACCGCCGAACAGGTGGCCCTGCTGCGCGAGCTCGGCTGCGAACGGGCCCAGGGCTACTTCTATTCGCGCCCGGTTCCCGAGCCGGACGCGGCCCGTCTGATCCTGGAGTCAGCCTCCTCGGGGGTGGTCTGAACGGCCGGCGTCGTCCACTATGGCGGGGACGACGACGAGGGGGAACATGTACGACGCCATTGTGATCGGGGCCCGGTGTGCCGGGTCGCCGCTGGCCATGTTGCTGGCCCGCCGGGGCTACCGCACGCTGCTGGTCGACCGGGCCACCTTCCCCAGCGACACGGTCTCCACCCACGTCATCCACCCGCCGGGCGCCTCCGCGTTGCAGCGGTGGGGCCTGCTCGACCAGGTGACCGCGACCGGGTGCCCGCCGGTGGGGCGCTACTCGTTCGACTTCGGACCGCTGACGCTGGCCGGGGCGCCGGGAACGGCCGATTCCCCGTACGCGTACGCACCGCGCCGTCAGCTGCTCGACAAGATCCTGGTGGACGCGGCGGCCGCGGCCGGGGCCGAGGTCCGTGAGGGCTTCAGCGTCGAGGAGGTGGTCGTCGAGGACGGCCGGGTCGTCGGCATCCGCGGCGGCAACGGGCAGGTCGAGCGGGCCCGGGTGGTCATCGGCGCCGACGGGCGCAACTCGGTGGTGGCCAAGGCGACCCAGGCGGCCACCTATGAGGAGCACCCGCCGCTGACGGTGGGCTACTACTCGTACTGGAGCAACCTGCCGACCGACACCTTCGAGGCCTACAGCCGCCCGGGGCGGGGCTGGGCCGTGTGCCCCACCAACGACGACCTCACGCTGGTCATCGGCGGATGGCCGCACGCCGAACTGGCCGAGCACCGCAACGACGTCGAGGCCACGCTGACGGCCATGTTCGAGTCGGCGCCCGCGTTCGCCGAGCGCATCCGCGACGCCAAACGCGAGGAGAAGATCGTCGGCGCGTCGGTGCCGAACTACTTCCGGACCCCGTACGGGCCGGGGTGGGCCCTGGTCGGCGACGCCGGCTACAGCCGCGACTTCATCACCGCGCAGGGGATCACCGACGCCTTCCTCGACGCCGAGCACCTGGCCGAAGCGCTCGACGAGACGCTGGGCGGGGGCAAGCCGTGGGACGAGACGCTGGCCGGCTATCAGACGCGGCGTGACACCCGGGCCATGCCGCACTATCAGATGACGCTGGGGATCGCCTCGCTGCAGCCGCCGGACGAACAGATGATCCAGCTCGTCTCGGCGATCGCCGGCAAGCAGCCGGCCATGGACGCGTTCGCCCGCCTCAACTCCGGGGTCACCTCGCCGGTCGAGTTCTTCGCCCCCGAGAACGTGGGCAAGCTGGTCAGCTGACGCCCGTCACGCGCACCAGAACGGCGTGCCGGCCCGGTCCGTACTTCGCGGACCACAGGGCCAGCACGCCCTTGCGCGTCTCGGCGCTCACGTCGGCCAGGGTGGCCGCGGTGACCTCGGCCGGCAGGTCGGCCGTGTCGAGGTCGACCCAGTGCTCGCCCTCGTGCGTCACATAGCGCAGGGCCGGGGCGCCGTTGAGCACGGGCAGCCGCATCCGGAAGTGGTCGGCCAGTCCCAGCAGGCCGGCGGCGCCCCACCGGGTGGTGAAGGCCTCGAGGGCCAGCCCGCCCACGTCGCCCCGCACGCGGACCTCGCGCTGATGGTTCTCGCTCATCCGGCGGTCGCGGAACAGCCCGTACGAGAGCCAGTCGTCGACCCGGTAGAACGCGTGCGCCGGCCCGATCTGGCTGATCCGCACCTGGAACCGTTCGCGGTCGCGCTCGGGCAGCGCGTGCCGGAAGGCGTCGAGCCGTTCCAGGTTGAGCCGCATGAGCGCCACGGCGTCGGTCGGGGCGACCTGCCGGGCCCGCTCGGCCGCGTCGGGGCAGGAGGGGTCGGTGAGCATGATGCGGAAATGCACGCCCCGGTCGAGCGCCGACCGCACGGCGGCGGTGAAGTCGTCCAGATAGGACGGCTCGAGCAGCCCGGTCCAGTGTTTCCAGATGTCGACCCGGTCGTCCGAGGCGCGGATGCGCCGGATCACCTCGCGGTAGTCGAGGCGGTTGCGCCACCGCACGGCGTTGCGGTTGAGCGAGAGCACCAGCGGCTGCAGCACCAGCACGGCCAGCACCAGGTCGAACAGGTTGGCGCCGATGTTGATGCGCAGCTCGGAGCCGAACCCCTCGGTGTGCCGCATCGGCCACAGCGTCAGGAAGCTGCCGAGCAGCAGCACCGCGCCGATCCCGGCATACAGGTAGGACAACCAGTATCTGCTCCCGGGCAGCCGCGGCCGACGCATGCCCGTCATAGTGGCAGCCGGGAACCACCGCCGTCGATGCCGGGCGGAACGGTTGCGGTTCGGTTGTTTCGCTGGATACGTGCCTTATGAAACGCCGGCCTTCTGCCGATGCGGGATACGACTCGAACCCGCTCGTGGAAGGTTACGGATGACCACCGACACTCAGGCCCGCCCGGCACCGATGCCCGGGCCGCCGCCGGCCGCCCCCACCGGGCGCTGGTGGGCGCTCGTGGTGCTCGCGATGGCCCAGCTCATGGTGGTGCTGGACGCGACCATCGTGAACATCGCACTGCCGACGGCCCAGGCCGATCTCGCGTTCTCCGACGCCGACCGGCAGTGGGTCGTCACGGCGTACGCGCTCGCCTTCGGTTCGCTGCTGCTGCTCGGCGGCCGCCTGTCGGACTTCTTCGGCCGCAAGCGCATGTTCATCATCGGCCTGGTCGGCTTCGCGCTGGCCTCGGCCCTCGGCGGCGCCGCCGACGGCCTCGAGATGCTGATCGTCGCCCGCGCGCTGCAGGGTGCCTTCGGCGCGGCCCTTGCCCCGGCCGCCCTCTCGCTGCTCTCCACGACCTTCACCGAGCCCGCCGAGCGCGGCAAGGCGTTCGGCATCTTCGGCGCCATCTCGGGCGCCGGCGGCGCGGTCGGCCTGCTGCTCGGCGGCGTCCTGACCGAGTACGCCTCCTGGCGCTGGTGCCTGTTCGTCAACCTCGTCATCGCCGCGCTGGCCGTGGCCGGCGCGCTGTGGCGCCTGAACGACGAGCCGGTCCGCTCCCGCGCCCGCATCGACATCCCGGGCGTGGTCACCGCCGTGGCCGGTCTGGTCGGGCTCGTGTTCGGTCTGGGCAAGGTCGAGACCGACGGCTGGACCTCGGCCACCGCCCTGCTGCCGATCATCGGCGGCGTGGTCATGCTGGTCGCGTTCGTGGTGATCGAGCTGCGCGTCACCAATCCGCTGCTGCCGCTGCGCGTCGTGCTCGACCGCAACCGCGGTGGCTCCTACGCCGCGATCGGTATCTCCGGCGCCGGCATGTTCGGCATCTTCCTGTTCCTCACCTACTACCTGGTCGGCAACCTCGGCTTCACGCCGGTGCAGACCGGCCTGGCGTTCCTGCCCATGCTCGGCGCCATCATGCTCTCGGCCACCACGGCCGGTTCGATGCTGACCCCGAAGATCGGGCCGCGCCCGCTGGTCCCGCTGGGCGCGCTCATCGCGGCCGGTGGCATGGCCTTCCTGACCCGGCTCGACCTCGACTCCACGTACGCCTCGGGGGTGCTGCCCGGCCTGCTGATCCTCGGCCTCGGCCTGGGCCTGGTGTTCGCGCCCACCCAGAACGCCGCCACCAGCGGGGTCGAGCACCGCGACGCCGGTGTGGCCTCGGCGATGATCAACACGGTGCAGCAGATCGGCGGCTCGATCGGCACGGCCGTGCTGAGCTCGTTCGCGGCCACCGCCGCGGCCGACTACGCGTCGTCGCACCCGCAGTCGGCGACCCTCATGGCCGAGGCCTCGCTGGCCAGCTACCACACCGTGTTCTGGTGGTCGTGCGGCCTGTTCCTGGCCTGCGCCGTGGTCTCGGCGCTGCTGTTCCGCACCGGCCCGCTGGCCGTCGACCCCGACGCCCCGCGCGCCATGGCGCACTGACATTCCTCGCCCGAGATCCCGGTCACCGAGTGTGGTGGCCGGGATCTTTCATATTTGTGCCAGATGGGAAGCGTTCGGGTGGCGATGTCACCACTCTCAGCTAACCGTGGTAATAATGTCCGTCGATGAACGGGGATGCGGAGTGGCAGCGGTGGCGGCGTGAGATCTTCGGCGATCCGTACGACGTGTGGCATGAGGGGCCGCAGTTCACGGCCCTGATCGAGGCCGCGCGCCGGGAGCCCGCAGCCGTCGAGCGCATGCTCCGGGCCGGCCTTGCCACCGGTGACACCGTCGCCGCCCAGTCGTTCACCGCTCTCGCCGGGGCGGGTCTCGCGCCCGCCGACGCCGTCAGCATCCTGCGCACGGCGCTGATCCGGGCCGGTGACGAGTTCCGCATCCGCGTGGCCGAGTCGCTCTACGCGCTGACCCGCGACCCGGGCTGGGCCACCCCGATCGCGGGCGTCCTGGCCGGTTCCGCTTCCGAGTTCGTACGGCTCGACGCCGCGATCGCCCTGGCCGGCTTCCCGCCCAGCACGCCCCTGGTGCGGGCGCTGGCCACCGCGGTCCGCGACCCGGAATACCTCGTGCGCTACCACGCCGCCAACACGCTGCTGCGCTGGTCGGGCGACCGTCGCCGGGTCGACGGCGTGCCCGCCCTGTTCGAGAAGATCACCGACGAGACCGAGGGTGCGTGGCGGGCCGCCGCCGACGAGCTGACGTCCCGGCTGTGCCCCTGACCCCCCCGTACGGGGGAACCGCCGTTGATTTGCCGCATCGCCGATCGTTGGGTGGTTGTGGATGACGAGGAGTGGGAGCACTCGATCGGGCCCGGGACGACGATCGCCATCATCGCCGGGTTCATCGTGTTCTACGGGCTGTTCATCGCGGTGGCCTTGAGCCGCGGCTGAGATATCTACTTCTGTAGATGCGAAACCAGACCTGACGTGGTACTCCGGGAGGAGCGCTCACGTCAGGAGGCCGCCATGTCCGTCTCACCGCAACGGTTCGGCCGGGGGTCCGGCATCTTCCGCCGCAAGCCGGTCGACGACGTCACCGACGAACGCGACACCGACCTCAACCGGTCGCTCGGCCTGTGGCAACTGACCGCGATCGGCGTCGGCGGCATCATCGGCGCCGGCATCTTCGCGCTGGCCGGGGCGGTCGCCAACGAGACGGCCGGTCCCGCCGTGCTGTTCTCGTTCCTGATCGCGGGCATCGCCAGCGCCGCCGCCGCCCTGAGCTACGCCGAGTTCGCCGGCATGATCCCGAAGGCCGGATCGGCGTACACGTACGGCTATGTCGTGCTCGGCGAGGTCGTGGCCTGGTTCATCGGATGGGACCTGCTGCTGGAATACACGGCGATCGTCTCGGTGGTGGCGATCGGCATCAGCGGTTACTTCTCGTTCCTGATGGGCGAGATCGGGCTCGACCTGCCGGCCTGGATGCTGGGCGCCCCCGGCACCGGCGACGGACACGTGGTCGACCTCTTCGCCGTGCTGCTCTGTCTGCTCATCGCCTATCTGCTCAACCGCGGGATCCGAGCCGCGGCCCGGGCCGAAACGGCCGTCGTCATCCTCAAGGTGCTGGTGGTCCTGCTCGTCGTCGGGGTCGGCGTCTTCCACATCACCAGCTCGAACTACGACCCGTTCTTCCCGTTCGGCTGGAGCGGCGCCTTCACCGGCGCGGCCACGGTCTTCTTCGCCGTCTTCGGCTACGACGCGATGAGCACGGCGGCCGAGGAGTCCAAGGACGCCCGCCGCCACCTGCCCAGGGCCATCATCTACTCGCTGATCATCTCGATGGTCCTCTACGTGCTGGCCACGCTGGTGCTGACCGGCATGCAGAACTACAAGGAGATCGACCCCGAGAGCGGCTTCTCATCGGCGTTCGCCGCCGTCGGCCTCTCCGGCTTGGCCGACGTCATCGCGGTCGGCGCCATCATCGGCATCCTCACGGTCATGTTCACCTTCATGCTGGGCGTGACCCGTGTCTGGTACTCGATGAGCCGCGACGGCCTGCTGCCGGCCTGGTTCGGCAAGCTCCACCCGACCCGCAAGGTGCCGAGCCGGGTCACCTGGATCGCCGGCGCCGTCTCGGCCGTCATCGCCGGTTTCCTGCCGATCCGCGAGGCGGCCGAGCTCACGAACATCGGCATCCTGCTGGCCTTCGTCGTGGTCTGCGTGGCCATCATCGTGCTGCGCTACCGCCGCCCCGAGATCCCACGCACCTTCAAGGTCCCCTTCATGCCGGTCGTCCCCGTGGTCGGCATCGTCTTCTCGATCTGGCTGATCACGTTCCTCGACCCGGTCACGTGGTTGCGTTTCGCCGTGTGGTTCCTGCTCGGCCTCATCCTGTACGCCCTCTACGGCCGTCACCACTCCAAGCTCAACGCCCGAGCGGACCGCCGCGACTGAACGCGCCCTGGTTGCCGCGAACGGAGCTTTTCTCGGACCGAACGTCCGGCCTGCCGGAGTGCGTTCCGGCCGGTGTGCATCGACATGATGCACCGGTGGCTGATGGGATCGAAAGCAACGTCGTGGCGGCGCCGGACCAGTACAAATTTGTCGTCGAGCCGCAGCCGGACGCCGCTGCCGACATCATCGACTTCGGGGAACTGGTGCAGGTTGTCGAACGCCTCAGGATCGTGGGCTACGACCCGGCTGGGGCGCTCGCGGGAGCTGTCGGCGCCAGCGCGTTGCTGTCCAGCCCGGCTTACGTTCCCGACGTCTGGTCGGGCGGGTCCGGCACCGTCCACCGGCAAGTCGGCAGCTACCTGGCCGAGGTCATGCGGCAGGCAGCCGAGCGATCCGATACGGCGTGACGGTCGGCGCTAGAACCCGCCGCCGAGAGCCTCCACCACGGTCCAGAGGTGGGGGTCGCGGGGCGTTTCGAGGACGCAGCGTGCGCCCAGGTAGAGCCGCACCCGCGCGGCGTCCAGGTCGAGCAGGTGTGCCATGCGGTCGGCGAACCCGCCCGGGTCGGCGAGCAGCCGGTCGTGGAAGTTGAGCATGTGCTGGACCGGCTCGTAGTCGGGATCTCCCACATACGGCTTGGGGTCCACGATCAGCCACGGCTCGCGCTCGGCGCGCAACACGTTGCCCGGGTGCAGGTCGGTGCAGAGCAGAGTTTCCCGTACGGCGGTACGCGGCAGCTCGCGCCAGACGTCCAGGCCGGCGCGGGCCAGACCCCGGTCGGGCAACCGGTCGGGGTCGACGCGGCCCGCCCAGTCGTCGGCCATGGCCGTCAGCGTCTGGAACCCGGGCGGCGCTTCCACCCACAAACGTGGCAGCAGCGACGCCACCACCTCGTCCTGGTCCGGCGGCGACAGCGCGTCGGCGAGCGTCGTTCCCGGCCGGCAGCGCTCCAGCAGCAGCGCGTTCGTCTGCCCGAAGACCTCGGACCGCAGCAGCCGTACGGTCCCACGCCCTTCCCACACCCGCAGGGCGGTCGCTTCATCCCGGGCTTCGTCATGCATCCAGCTCACTTTGAGCACCCGGTCGCCCGGCACGGGTGCCACCCACGACACCGTGCCGCCGGGCTGGAAAGGCCGGCCCAGCTCCAGTCCCCACCGCTCGGCCAGCCCGGCCACCACCTCGGGCAGTTCGGCCAGCCACTCCTCGAACGGCGGCCACCCCTTGTCCCGTTCGAGCAGGTTCGCCGGCATCTCCCACGCGTCCATACCCGCATGATCCCGACCAGCCGTCCCGGCTGTCACACCCATTTCGCGCTGGCGACCATGACCGGCCGATGCTTACCGTGGAAGGACCCGGTGGAGGTGCCGCGTGAGCGTTCTGGGGCCGCTGATCGCGCTGCTCGGCGTCGTCGTCGGTGGGGCGCTCTCCTACGTTTTCGCCGCGCTCGGCGAGAGCCGCAAGGAGCGCTGGGCCCTCGGGCGCGAGTGGCGCGGCCGGAAGATCGATGCCTACGCCACGTACATGGCCGACGTCCGGCATCTTCGCGACTCGGCGCAGCGCGTCGCGGCCGGCGCCGGGCTGGACGACACCGCGCTGCCGCTGTCCCGCGAAGAAGGCGTCGAGCGGCTGTCCGAGGCCAATCTCGTGCGGAACCGCTCCTTCGAGACGGTGACGCTCCTGGCCGACGGCGAGGTGGTGGAGGCCGGACGAGCGCTGAACCGGGCGGTCTGGCGACTGGAATGGTTCGCGCGCGGACTGCTCGACGACCGCGACACCGAGGGGTGGCGGACGGCGTGCCACGCCTACAGCGACGCCGTCAACGCCTTCCACGAGTGCGCCCGGCGCGAACTTGGCGTCCAGGGCCGCTTCACGCCCCGGGAACCGGAGGTGTCCCCGCGCAGCCGCTATGAGCAGGAGCGAAAGCTGACAGGCGGCTGAGGCCGGTTCAGCGGGAGCTCAGGCCGTGGCCGACACTATCGGGGCGTGGTGAGGGAGGCGCGGCATGCATGGGCTCTGGGAGTGGTCGCTTTTCTGGCGGGGGAGGCAGTGCTCCGCGGGTACTGGCTGGCCGGCGGTCGTTGGGGATACACCGTCTGTGACCGCCGGGGGTTGCCGGCGGATCCGGGCGGGGGCTGTGGCGCCGATCAGGCGGCGTCGGTCACCCTCGCGGCCGGGTGGGGTGCGCTCGCCGCGATCGCGTTAGGCGGCGCGCTGGTCGCCCGGGCCTGGTGGCGGCCGGGTCGCGTTCCGGCGGTCGCGCTCTGGTTCGCCGCCGCCGGGGCCGGCATTGCGGCGTTCCCGCTGCATCTTCTCTTCGAGATCCCCGCGGGCTCGCCGGCCGCGCCTCCGACTGGCGTGATCTGCTCGGCCGCCTGGCCCTGACGGCCGGTGCGCTCCTGCTGGCCGGGCTGGCCGCCGCGACCGCGCCGGCCCGCCTTTCACCGCCCACCGGCTACCGTCCGGTCGCGTCGTGGGCGCGGCGCTGGGCGTACGCGGCGGTTCTGGCGCCCGTGGTCGGCTGGGCCCTGCCGCACGGCTTGTGGGTGGCCGGCATCCCCTTCGGCATCTCGGCCGAGGGCCTGGACGACATCCGCCAGAACCTGGACCTGCCCACCGCCGTGGCCGTCACCTTCGTGCCGCCGCTCGCCGGCCTGCTGGCCCTGGGCCTGGTGCAGCGCTGGGGTCAGCAGTTCCCGGCCTGGGTGCCACTCCTGGGATCCCGTCGCGTCCCCCGGTTGCTCGCCCTGATCCCCGCCTCGACGGTATCGCTGGCCCTGGTCTTCTACGGCGTACTGAGCGCAACCGCCGCCGTGGGCGGAACGCTGAGCCGGGCCGACTGGGCCGTGTTCGGCACCCTGTTCGTCTTCGCCGGCTGGGGCGTGGCCCTCGGCGTCACGACCGCGGGCTACTACGCCGCGACCAGGGCCTAAGGCCTGTTTTATGACTGGGGTGGGAGTGAGGCGGGGTCCAGATTTCGTCTGGTGTCGGCCCGTGGAAGTCTGGCTCCCGGTGTTGGAACCGGGCTTCCACGGGACGCCGCCAGACGGGATCTGGGCCCCTCCGCAGCCCCATCTCAGTCATAAAACAGGCCTTAGTTACGGCGGGCCTCGGCCAGGCGGTCGCGCCAGGCCAGCACCGCGGCGACGGCCTCCTTGCGCTCGGCCGACGTCGAGGCCGCGTCGTCGAACGTTCCGCGGTACAGCTCCTCCGCCTTGGCCAGGTAGGCCTTGGCCCGCAGGATCCGCAGGTAGCGGTGCTCGGCGGACGGCTGGCCGGCCTTCAGGTCGGTCAGCGACTGCCGGGCCGCCTCGATGTCGTACTGCGCGATCAGCAAGTCGGCCCGGGTGGTGCCGGGCGTGGCCTCCAGCTGCCGGTACGCCTTCTCGGCCTTCGTCACGCGGGCGCGCGCCTGGGCCAGCTCGGCCGGCGAGGCCGTGTAGGCGGGGGTGGGCCGCGACGTCGGGGACGAGCCGGCGGTCTGGGCCACACGGGCCACGGCACGGGCCCGGGACGTCGGTGAGGGCGACGGCGCCGGAGCGGCCGACGCCACGACGACGCCGGGTGCCGCGTCCACGATCGTGACCTCGCCGGCGGATCGGAAGGCGAGGCCGGCGGCCGTGGCGATACCGGCCGACACGGCGACAACCGCCGCGGCGACCGCGACGACGGGGCCGCGCTTGCGGCGGGGCGCCTGGTCGTCCTCCGGGGGCGGGGCGGGCGCACTGCCGACGTACGGCGGGGTCCAGTCCTTCATCTCGTGCTTCGCCACGGGGGCAAGAGTCGGCAGCCGGTGGCGGTTTCTTAGGGACCTCTTAGACTCGTTTACTTGAGCCTTCATCTAACCAGGGCACCGTGAGGGCATGACGATCATGACCGAAAGGCGGACCCGACCGGACGCCGCCGCGGTTCTGGCCGGTGGGACCCTGCTCGTCGTCACGGCGCTGTGGGTCTCGAACGGCGGCCTGCAGGATCTGACCGGTGGCGGCGCGCTCTCCGCCACCGGTCGCCTGCTCGGCCTCTGGGCCTCGAACCTGCTGCTCATCCAGGTGCTGCTGATGGCCCGGATCCCGCTCGTCGAACGCGCCTTCGGGCAGGACCGGCTGGCTCGCTGGCACCGCTGGACCGGTTTCTCCTCGTTCTGGCTGATGGTCGCCCACATCGTGCTCATCACGCTCGGCTACGCCGCGACCGCGCGCACCAACCCTCTGCAACAGCTCTGGCAGATGATCTGGAACTTTCCCGGCATGCTTCTGGCCGCCGCCGGGTTCCTCGCGCTGTGCATGGTCGTGGTGACCTCGATCCGCGCGGCCCGGCGCCGGCTGCGGTACGAGTCGTGGCACCTGCTGCACCTGTACGCCTATCTCGGCGCCTTCCTCGCGCTGCCGCACCAGCTCTGGTCGGGCAGCGACTTCGTGGGCTCGCCGTGGGCCACGGCCTACTGGTGGGGGCTCTGGGGTGCCGCGGTCGCGGCCGTCATCGCGTACCGGCTGATCGTGCCTCTGCTGCGCAATCGCCGGCACCGGCTGGTCGTCGATCGAGTGGTGCCCGAGGCCAACGGCATCACGTCGGTCTACTTCAACGGCAACAACCTGAACAAGCTCCCCGTACGGGCGGGTCAGTTCTTCCACTGGAGGTTCCTCGACGGCCCGGGCTGGACGCGGGCCAACCCGTTCTCGCTCTCGGCGGCGCCGGCCGGGCAGATCCGCATCACGGTCAAGGATTCCGGTGACGGCAGCGCGCGCGTCGCGACCCTCAAGCGGGGCACCCGCGTTCTCGTCGAGGGCCCCTTCGGCAAGCTGACCGGCGAGAACTACACCGGCGGCCCGGTTGTCCTGCTCGCCTGCGGCATCGGCATCACCCCGCTGCTGGCCCTGCTCGGCGAGCTTCCGTACGGGCCGGGGGAGGCGACCCTGCTCTACCGCGTACGGGATGAGGCCTCGACCGCCTTCCGCCACGAGCTCGACCGGTTCGCGGCCGAGCGGGGCGTCCGCGTGGTCTACCTGACCGGCCCCCGCGCCCGCAGCCGCTCCTGGCTGCCGGCCGGCCGCACCGACGAGCTCACCGCCCTGGCCCCGGACATCCGTGCCGCCCGGGTCTTCATCTGCGGCCCCGAGGCGTGGGCGACCGAGGCGCAGGCCGCCGTCCGCGCCGCCGGGGTGCCCGCGAGCCGGGTGCACACCGAACTGTTCAGCTGGTAATCGAGAGGCCTTCCGATGCGACGTATCACCCTCTGGGCGTTCTCCACCGTGGCCGCCCTCGTGCTGCTCTTCAGCTATCGCACCAGCACCAACACCCCGGCCGCGACCACCGAGGCGGTGCACACCACCGGTCCGGCGCCCTCGGGCCGTCCGGACGCCGACGGCCGCGGCGGAACCTTCGACGGCTCCTCGGTCGCGACCAACTGGGGACCCGTGCAGGTCCGCATCACCGTGGCCGATGGCAGGATCACTCAGGTGGAGACGCCGGTCTCGCCGGCCGACGACCCGGCCGACGCCGGGGTCACCAAGGGCGCCCTGCCGACGTTGCACGAGCAGACCCTGGCCAAGCAGAGCGCCGACATCGACTCGGTGTCGGGCGCGACGTTCACCAGTGCCGCGTACAAGGAGTCGCTGCAGGCGGCGCTGGACGCCGCGCAGGTGGGATGACGGAGGCACGATGCGGATCCTGGTGGTCGACGACGACGCGGCGGTGCGCGACTCGCTCGCGCGCACGCTGCGCTTCGAGGGCTACCAGGTCGACTCGGTCGCCGACGGGGCGCAGGCCCTGGCGCGGGTGCACGAAGCCCCGCCCGACGCGATGATCCTGGACGTCAGCATGCCCGTGCTCGGCGGCCTGGAGACCTGCCGCATGCTGCGGTCCGAGGGCCGGTCGCTGCCGGTGCTCATGCTGACCGCGCGCGACAGTGTGGGCGACCGGGTGGCCGGCCTGGACGCGGGCGCCGACGACTATCTGGTCAAGCCGTTCGCGTTGCAGGAGTTGCTGGCGCGCGTCCGGGCGATGCTGCGGCGCTCGGCCCTGAGCGCCACCGCGTCCCCGCTGCTCACGTTCGCCGACGTGCGCCTCGACCCCGAGACGCGGGAGGTGTGGCGCGGCGACAGTCACCTTCGCCTCACCCGTACGGAATTCAGCATTCTCGAGGTCTTCCTCCGTCACCCGCGCCAGGTTCTCAGCCGGGCCGCGCTCTACGACCAGGTGTGGGGCTACGACTTCGGCGAGGGGTCGAACAGCATCCACGTCTACCTGGGTTATCTGCGCCGCAAACTGGGGGAGCCGCGGCTGCTGCACACCGTGCGCGGCGTGGGGTTCGTGTTGCGCGAGGACCCTCTGTGAAGACCCTGCACACCCGGCTCGCCGTGATGGTCGCGGCGGCCGTGGCGGCGGCGGTCGTGGTGATGGCCGGGGCGGCGCTGCTGACGGTCGCCGCGCTGCAGGCTCACCAGATCGAGGCCACGTTGTCGGCCGACGCCCGGGCCATCGCGGCCCAGCCCGACCAGTGGCAGGCCACACCGACGTACGGGAACAAGCCTTTCGGTCCCCGCTGGCAGTTCCTGGACGCGGCGGGATCGGTGACCGCGAGCCCGACCGGCCTGATGCCGGTGACCGCGGCCGCGGGCGCGATCGCCGCCGGGACTAGCCCGCCGCGGCAGGAACAGGTGACGATCGACGGCCACATCCACCGGATGCTCACCGTGCCGCTGCGGGACGGCGGCGCGGTGCAGGTCGCCATCAACCAGGAGCGGACGCGCCACACGCTGACGATGCTGGCCGGGCTGCTGGCGGCCGTCTGCGTGCTCGGGGTGGCCGGTGCGGCCTGGCTGGGCCGGGTGGTGGCGCGGGCGGGTCTGACCCCGGTCGACCGGCTCACCGAATCCGTCGAGCGGGTGGCCGTGACGATGGATCTGAGCCGCCCGATCGAGGTCACCGGGGCCGACGAGGTGGCTCGGCTGGGTCGTTCGGTCAACACCATGCTGGCCGCCATCGACACCGCCCGGCGGGCCCAGCGCACGCTCGTCGAGGACGCCGGGCACGAGCTGCGGACGCCGCTGACGAGCATCCGGACGAACGTGGAACTGCTGCTGGAGGTGGAGCGCCGGCCGGGTGAGGCGCACCGGCTGCCCCCGCAGGAACGCGCGGCGCTGCTGACCGATCTCGACGCGCAGGTGCGCGAGCTGACCACCCTCACCACCGAGCTGGTGGAGCTCGCCCGCGAGGACGCCACCCGTGAGCCGGCCGAACCGGTCGACCTGGCCGAGGTCGTCACGGCCGCGGTGGCCCGGGTGCGCACGCGCGCTCCGGCCGTCGTTCTCGACCCTTCCCTCGTACGGGCCATGGTGTCGGGCCGCCCGGGCGAGCTGGAACGCATGGTCGTCAACGTGCTCGACAACGCGGCCAAGTGGAGCCCGGCCGGCGGCACGGTCGAGGTGCGGCTGGCCGCCGACGGACCGCGCTGGTGGCGGCTCACCGTCGCCGACGAGGGACCCGGCATCGCCGACGAGGACCGGCCGCACGTGTTCGACCGCTTCTACCGGGCCTCCGCCGCCCGCTCGATGCCCGGCTCCGGCCTGGGGATGGCCATCGTCGCCCAGACGGCCGGCCAGCACGGCGGCACGGTCACCGCGGCTGCCCGCGAGCCGCACGGCACGGTCGTGACCATCCGCCTGCCGCGCCCGGACTAATCCTCAGGCCCGCCGCGGCGCCGCCGATAGCCTCGGAGTGAACCAGCACAGGTCGGGACTCGTCGCACTCCGCCGGGATCCCGTCATCCTCGCGGCCGCCCTGTGGCTGCTGGCCGGGTGTGTGCTGTTGTTCGCGTACGCCGGCCACGCCAACCGGCAGGTCCAGCTCTTCTGGGTCTTCCAGATGCCGCTCGACGTGCTGCTGGCCTACACCTGCTGGCGGGTCTACCGCATCTCGGCGAGCCCGGCCCGGCGCTTCTGGGGCGTGCTCGCGGCGGCCGCGGCCGCGTTCGTGGTCGGGGACGGCTCGCAGGCGGTCATCGCGCTGCTCAGCGAGGGCCAGTGGTCGACGATGGGCGGCCCGGTCCAGAGCACCGTGTTCGCGCTCGGCGTCGGCGCGCTCATCATCGTGATGCTGATCCACCCGATGCCCGGCCGCACCCGCCGCGAGATGGTGGCGTTCTGGCTCGACGCGACCACGGTGCTGATCGGCGGCGCGGTGGTCGCCTGGTGCTTCACGGTCGGCCCGGACAGCCAGGGCAACGTCCTCGGCACGCTGGCCACCGGCGCGGTCATCCTCACCTCCGGGTTCGCCGCGGTGAAGCTGGTGCTCAGCGGCAACGCGCCCATGCACCGGATCGCGGCCCTGCCGATGGTGGCCTCGGCCGCCGTCAACACCCTCGGCTTCTTCCTGGCGCCGGCCGCCGACGGCCCGATGCCCGCCCACGTCTACGCCGTCCGGCTCGTGCCGTCGATGCTCATCCTGGTCGGCCCACGGCTGCAGGAGGTCGTGGTGCGCGACCGCGAGGCCTCGGCCTTCGGTCCGCGTCGCCGCAAGCCCTACAGCCTTCTCCCGTACGGCTCGATCGCCGTCGCCTTCACCGCGGTGCTCGTCGTTCTCCCGGCCGGGCCCGACCCGCGCCTGTGGGGTGCCATCACCGGTCTCGGCCTCATCTTCGCGCTGGTCGTGTGCCGCCAGCTCGCCGCGTTCCACGACAACACGCGGCTGATCGACCAGCTCGACGCGACCCTGGCCGAGCTGCGCGAGCACGAGTCCCGGCTGCGGCAGCAGGCGCTGACCGACGGCCTGACCGGGCTGGCCAACCGCACCCACTTCTACGACGAGGTCTCGGCTTCGCTGCCCGCGAAGACGTCGGTGCTGCTGATCGACCTGGACGGGTTCAAGGCGGTCAACGACACCCTGGGCCACGCGGCTGGCGACGCGCTGCTGATCGGGGTGGCGGCCAAGCTGCGCGACTCGGTGCGCCCGGGCGATCTGGTGGCGCGTCTCGGCGGCGACGAGTTCGCGGTGCTGCTGCGCGACTGCGACGGGCCCGACGCGGTGCCCACGGCCGAGCGGATTCTGCGGGCGCTGGCCACACCGATTCCGTACGAGGGGACGGTGGTTCTCGCCAACGCGAGCATCGGCGTCGCCTGCTCCGACCCGACCGACGACGCCGGAAGCCTGCTGCGCGCGGCCGACCTGGCCATGTATGCGGCCAAGCACGACGGCAAGGGACGCTGGAAGCGTTTCGAGCGCCCGATCGCGGTGGCCCTCGAACCATAGTACGTTTGACGGCATATGCAGTCTCCCGTACTGTCGGCCGCATGCAGGAACCCACCTTTCTGATCCTGGCCTCGGTGGCTGATCAGCCGCTGCACGGCTACGGCATCATCCGCGCGGTCGACGAGCTCTCCGACGGCGACGTCAAGCTGCGCGCCGGCACGCTCTACGGCGCGCTGGAACGCCTGGCCGAGCGGGGCCTGATCGAGGTCGACCGCGAAGAGACGGTCGAGGGCCGGCTGCGCCGCTACTACCGCATCACCGACAGCGGCGCGGGGGCGCTGGCGGTCGAGATCGAGCGTCTGCGGCGCAACGCCGAGGCCGCCGAGAAGCGGTTGAGCCGCCGTCCCAAGCTGTCGTTCGGCGGTGCCGCGTGAGCCTCGAACGCCGCTACCGCCGGCTGATGCTGGCCTACCCCGGTCCCTACCGCACCGGTCACGGCGCCGACATGGTCACCACCCTGCTCGAGATGGCCGAGCCCGGCCAGACCCGCCCCTCGCGGGCCGACGCGTGGCACCTGGTGCTCAGCGGGCTGCGGCAACGGTTCCGGCTGCCCTCCGGGCGTCCCCTGGTCCTTCTCGCGGCCGTGCTGATCACACTGATCGGCGGCGCGTTCGGGGCGGCCGCGGGCTCGTGGGCGGCCGAGCAGACTTTCACCCGTCTGCCCGGCGACAGCGGGGTCGAGGCCCTGACCCGGCAGGTGTCGGGCGGCGGCAGCGAGTTCACCGTCTCGCGTTCCGCCTCCCCGTGGTGGACCGGGATGGCCAGTGGCCACATCGACTCGCCCGGCTGGACCCCGGAGGCCGCCCAGCAGCGCCTGACCGCCGCCGGCTGGCAGGTCACCGCGATCGAGCGGCGCGACGGCACCTCGTTCACGATGGATCCGGCCACCGGCACCGGTGTGGAGGAGAAGATGCGGGGCGCCGCCTTCACCGCGGCCCGGGACGGATTGCGGCTCGACGTCTCCGGCTACGTCTCGGCCGAGCGCGGCTCCATCTCGGTGGTGACGTGGCCGGCCGACACGGGCGCGACGCGTCCTCTGCTGGTGGCCGGCGCCGTCATCGGTCTGCTGGTGGGGTGGCTGCTGGCCGCCGCGGGCGCCTACCGCCTGGGCCGGCAGTCCGTGGCCCGGCGACGCCTCGGGGTCGCGCTGACCGGCCTCGCGGTGGTCGCGTCGGCGCTGCCCGCGTTCGCGTTCGGGGTCAACGTGTGGCGGGTTTTCCGGTACTCCGACTCGATGGTGTTCACCGTCCACAGTGCCCTCAACCGGGGCCCGTACTGGTCGTACGGCACGCCGTGGATGCTGCTCCAGCTGGCCGTGGCCGCCGTGGTTCTCGCCGTTGTGGCCTGGGCGTGTGTCTCGGTGCGCCCGAAGGCGGTCAGCGCGGCCGATACGAGTCGAGCAGGCTCGCCAGCTCCCGCGGGCGACTGAGCGCCGGTGTGTGCCCGCTGTCGATCTCGTCGGGCGTGACACCCAGGCGCTCGCGGGCCACGCGCCGGATGTAGCCCGGCGGCAACAGACGGTCGTCGCGGCCCAGCACGACCCGGGTGGGAATGCCGGGCCACGCCCGCAACGGGGAGGGGTCGCCCAGCCGGGCTTCGGACTGGTCGACCCCGTGGGCGAGGGCCTCGGCGGCCGGCGCGGGCGGCACGTCCTGATAGAACAGGGCAGCCGTGTCGTCGGCGCACGGCAGGTCGGGCGCGACCGTGTCGTGGCCGCGGGCGCGCAGCTCGGCCTCCACCAGATGCCAGTACCATCCGACGTCCCCGGCGCCGTGGATCAGAACAAAGGTGGCCACGGCGCGAGCGTATCGTTCGCCCGGTGGAACTGCAGTTCGAGACGCGCCGCTCCGACTCGCCGTGGGTCGACAGCGTCTGGACGTGCACGAGCGAGCGGGTCACGACGATGACCTCGGTCGCCGGGGTGCGCTGGGGCCTGGTGTTCTGGAAGCAGGCCGGGCAGGCGTACGCGGGTCTCACCGGGCCCGGGCATTGCGCTCCTACGTGGGGCGCACGGCCGGGCAGCTGCGCGACGGCGCCGGGGGAGCGATCGCCCTCGACCCGGCCGATCAGCGCTTGACGTCGTAGACCAGCTTGAGGATGCCGTTCGAGTAGGTCTCCGACTCGCGCAGCGTCAGCATGTGCTTGTCGCGGTCGGCCCGGCCGAACAGGCTCTTGCCCGCGCCCAGCAGCACCGGGAAGACGAGCAGGTTGTACTGGTCGATCAGGCCGGCGTCGGACAGCCGCCGGGCCAGTTCGGCGCTGCCGTGGATGAAGACGGCGCCGCCCTCGGTCTGCTTGAGTGCGGCCACGTCGTCGGTCGAGCGCAGGATCGTCGTCGGCCCCCAGCCGTCGACGAGGGCGTCCTCCTTCAGGGTGCCCGACACGACGTACTTAGGCAGCTCCTTGTAGGAGACGTGGTCCTCCGAGCCCGGCCAGGTCGCCGCGAACGCGTCGTAGCTGCGGCGGCCGAACATCAGCGCCGTCGTGTCGGCCAGCTCCTCGCCCTTGAGCGACCAGGCCTCGGGGACGAAGTCGAGGTCCTGGAACACCCAGCCGCCGCTGCGGTGGCCCTCGACCGTGCCGCCGGGTGAATCCACGACGCCGTCCAACGACATGAAGCCGGTCCAGACCAGGTTGCGCATGACTGTGTCTCCTCGACGCGGTAGCTGCTGCCGACCTCGAAGCTAGACGACGTCCATGGCAATGTCTTGGACAGAAACGACAGCGGCCGGTCACGGGCCGGCACGGCGGGGGCCTCGGCTCACGCGCCCGTGCGGTAGGGGCGGAAGAACTCGCGCAGCTCGGCCGCGTAGGCCTCCGGCTCCTCGAAGGCCGCGAAATGGCCCCCGGCCGCCGCCTCGGTGACCCGGACCGTGTTGGCCGTGCGGTCGAGCCAGGCCCGCGGCGGGCGGACCAGGTCGGCCGGGAAGATCATGAAGCCGGAGGGCACCTCGACGCGCCGTTCCAGCTGGGCGGGCGGGATGTTCGCGTTGGCCCGGTACATGCGCATCGACGAGCCGATCGTGCCGGTCAGCCAGTAGATGGTGAGGTTCGTGAGGATCTCGTCGCGGGTGAAACGGCGTTCGATGTCGCCGCCGCAGTCGCTCCACGCGCGCATCTTCTCGACGATCCAGGCGGCCAGACCCGCGGGCGAGTCGTTCAGCCCGACGGCGGCGGTCTGCGGTTTGGTGCGGTGCATCATCCCGTACGCCCCCTCGCGCGCACCCCAAGCGGCGGCGCCCCGGAGGAAGTCGCCCTCCTCGGCCGTCAGCGTGGCCGGATCACCCGTGAAGATTGGGATGCCGGCGTCGGTGCGGTGCACGGCGACGACCCGCTCGGGGTGGTCGAGCGCCAGGTAGCGGGCGACGTGGCTGCCGATGTCACCGCCCGCGGCCGCGAAATGCCGGTGGCCCAGGTCGCTCATCAGCGCCGCCCACAGGTTGGCGACGTCGATCGAGTTGAGCGGCTGGGCCGGGCGCTCCGAATAGCCGTAGCCGGGCATGTCGGGCACCACCACGTCGAACGCGTCGGCCGGGTCGCCGCCGTGCGCGCCCGGGTCGGCCAGCAGCGGGATCACCTTGGTGTAGCGCCAGAACGAGTCGGGCCAGCCGTGACACAGGATCAGCGGCAGCGGGGCCGGGCCGTGGCCCCGCTGGTGGACGGCGTGGATGCCGTTGTGCCGCACGTGGTCGAACCGGTCGAGCGCCGACTCCTGCTTGCGCCAGTCGAAACCGTCGGCCCAGTAGGCGACGAGCTCACGCAGATAGTCGACGTCGGCGCCCATCTCCCAGCCGACCTCTTCGGGCGAATCGGGCCAGCGGGTGGCCCGCAACCGGGCGCGAAGATCCTCGAGCTGCGCGGTCGTGGCCGCCGGCATCATCGGCATGAGCCCGACCATAGTCGCCCGAAGCGAACCGTACTGTCCCGATTCACTCCATCGATGACGATAGTGTGCTCCCGGCCCCGGTTCAGGGCCGCAGATCGGCCAGCCAGTCGCGGCTGGCGCGGGCCACCCGGGCCGGCACCCCCAGCGAATCCAGCAGGTCGGCGGCCGCGGACATCTCCTCGCGGCGGCGCACGGCGTGGGCGCGGGAGCCCTCGACGATGCGGTCCAGGGTGGATTCGTCGCTGCGGGCGAACTCGGCCCGGATGTTGCCGGCCAGCCACTCCTCGAGCCCGGCGGCGCGGGCGGCGGCCAGGGCCTCGGTCACGGCGGCCGACATGCCCTTGTAGAAGACGCTGCGCAGCAGTTTGCGGGTGGCCGCGGCGCCGACCGGGCCTTCGATGAGGTCGACCCTTGCGCCGTACGGGGAAATCGCCTCGGCGAACGCAGAAGCGGCGGGACCGCTGGCTGTCATCGGCGTGCTCAGCCCATGGCCGGGGACCGGCGCCATCAACGCGACGTCGACCACCTCGACCGTGCCGCCGGCCGCGTCGCGCAGCGCCTCCTTCAGGGCCGGGGCGGAGGTGTTGAGGTCGGCCCAGAGCGTGCCCGGGCGGCAGGACGGCAACGCTTGCCGCAGGGCCGCGAGCGCTTCCTCGGCCGTGGTCAGGCTCAGCACCACCTCGGCGTGGCGGCAGGCGTCGGCGTCGCTGCCGGACCCCCGTACACCCGCCGGGGGTGGAACCAAGGGATCGAAGCCGTGCACGACTGCCCCGGCGGCGACCAGATCGGCGGCGATGCGGCCACCGGCCTCGCCCAGCCCCAGCACGGCGAACACCCTCATGCCGGGCCGCCGGGAAAGTCGATCGAGCGCAGCGCCTCGATGACGCTGGCGATGTGGTCGCGCATCGCGGTCTCGGCCGCCTTCGGGTCGCGGTCGCGGATCGCGGCGATGACCCGCTCGTGCTGGGGCAGCGAGGTCTGCGGGCGCCCCGGCAGCAGCGACAGCATAAACTGGTGGCGCACCAGCTGGCCGCGCAGGGTCTCGACGATGCGGTCGGCCGTGCCGTGGCCCGCGATCTGCCGCACGAGGGAGTGCAGGCGGTGGTTGAGGTCGCTGTAGCGCCGGTATTCCTGGGCGTCGACCGCCCGCCGCATCAGCAGGCCGATCTCGTCGAGCTCGCTGGCCTGCTCGTCGGTCACCCGTTCGGCCGCGCGGGCGGCGATCAGGCCCTCGAGCACCATGCGGACCTCGGTGATCTCGACCGCCTCGCCGAGCGGCACCTTGCGGACGTGGGCGCCCCGGTTGCGCTCCATCTGCACCAGGCCCTCGCCGGCCAGGTCTTGCAGGGCGGCCCGCACGGTGAAGCGGCTCGCCTCGAACCGGGTCATCAGCTGGGCCTCGACCAGCCGCTCACCGGGCAGGTATTCGCCGCCGAGAATGGCGCTGCGGAGCCCGTCACGGGCGGGGGTCTTCGACATGGCCGTCCCGACGTTTCCCGATGGCGACAGAATTGTCAACAATTGATGTGTGGCTCTGAACGGCCTACGGTGGCAGTGCTGACGAGATTGTCAACAATCCTCGGAGGAACGATGGCCGACCGTCTGCTGGTCCTGACCGCGCACCCCGGCGACTTCGTCTGGCGGGCCGCCGGCGCGATCGCCCTCGCCACGTCCCGCGGCGACCGGGCCGTGATCGGCTGCATGAGCTTCGGCGAGCGCGGCGAGTCCGCGTCGCTGTGGCGCCAGGGCCACACGCTCGACGAGATCAAGGCGCAGCGGCGGGCCGAGGCCGAGAAGGCGGCCTCGGTGCTGGGCGCCGAGATCCGGTTCTCCGACGCCGGCGACTACCCGCTGACTGAGACCCCCGGCCTGACCCGCGAGCTGATCGACCTCTACCGCGAGGTGCAGCCCACGGTCGTGCTCACCCACGCCGCGGCCGACCCCTACAACCACGACCACGCCACCGCCCACGCCATCGCGCTGCGGGCCCGGGTGCTGGCGCAGGCGCCCGGGGTCGAGGGGCCGGGCGAGGTGATCGGGGCGCCGCCGGTGTTCTGCTTCGAACCTCACCAGCCCGAGCAGTGCGGCTTCACGCCCGACGTGCTGCTCGACATCACCGAGGTGTGGGACCGCAAACGCGAGGCCATGCAGGTGCTCGCCGCCCAGAAGCACCTGTGGAACTACTACACCGAGCTGGGCGCGCGGCGGGGGCTGCAGGCGGCCCGCAACTCGGGTCCCAACCTGGGCCTGCCCAGCGACACCCGGGCCGAGGCCTACCAGCGCGTCTTCCCCCAGGTCACGCGGGCGCTGTCGTGAGCCGGCACGTGGTCGTCCGGCGGGTGCCCCGGGTGGCGGCCGAGGTGCTCGCCGGGCTCGCGTCGGCCGGAGTGTCCACTGTGCACGAGGCCGACGGCCGCCGCGGGGCGCTCGACCCGGCCCTGCGGCCCGTTCAGGCGGGGGCGTGCATCGCGGGGGCGGCGGTGACGGTGTCGTGTCATCCGGGGGACAACCTGATGATCCACGCCGCGGTCGAGGTGTGCGCGCCGGGCGACCTGCTCGTCGTGACGACCACCTCGCCGTCCACCGACGGGATGTTGGGGGAGTTGCTGGCGACCTCGCTGGCCGCGCGCGGGGTGGCCGGGGTGGTGCTCGACGCCGGCGTCCGCGACGTGGCCGAGCTGCGGGCGATGGGTTTCCCGGTGTGGGCCCGGGCGGTGAGCCCGCAGGGAACCGTGAAGGCCAGCCCCGGCTCGGTGAACGTGCCGGTGGTGTGTGGCGGCCAGCTGGTCTCGCCGGGCGACGCGGTGGTGGCCGACGACGACGGCGTGGTGGTCGTGCCCCTGGCCCGGGCCGAGGCGGTGCTGGAGGCCGCCCGGCGACGGATCGACAGCGAGGACACCAAGCGCGCCCGGCTGGCGGCGGGGGAGCTGGGGCTCGACATGTACTCGCTGCGGCCGCTGCTCGACCGGCTCGGCGTGGTCTACGAGGACGGCTCGTCGTGATCCCGGTGCTGGTGATGCGGGGCGGGACCTCCAAGGGGGCCTACTTCCTCGCGTCCGACCTGCCCGCCGACCCGGCCGAGCGCGACGACCTGCTGCTCCGCGTGATGGGGTCGCCGGATCCGCGGCAGATCGACGGCATCGGGGGTGGGCATCCGCTCACCAGCAAGGTGGCCGTGGTCAGCCGCTCGCCCGATCCGGAGGCCGACGTCGACTACCTGTTCCTGCAGGTGCACGTGGACGAGGCCCGGGTCAGCGCGGCCCAGCCATGCGGCAACATCCTGGCCGGGGTGGGACCGTTCGCGGTCGAGCGGGGGCTGGTCGACGCTGCCGGCTCGCACACCAGCGTGCGGGTCCGGATGGTCAACACCGGGGCGCTGGCCGTGGTGTCGTTTCCGGTCTCCGGCGGTCGTCCGGTCTATGCGGGTGACACGGCGATCAGTGGGGTGCCGGGCCGGGCCGCGCGCATCGTCGTCGAGTTTCGTGACACGGCCGGGTCGGTCGCCTCCTCCTTGCTCCCCACGGGCAACGCGGTGGATTCGGTCGACGGGGTGGCGGCCACGCTGATCGACAACGGGATGCCGGTCGTGCTGGCCGAGGCCGATGACTTCGGTGTCACCGGATACGAGGCGCCGGCGTCTCTCGAGGCCATGTCGGATCTGTCCGTACGCATCCACGGTCTTCGGCTGGCGGCCGGCAAGCTGATGGGCCTGGGGGATGTCACGGCGGCCACGGTCCCGAAGGTCTGCCTCATCGCGCCGCCGCGTGCGGGCGGTGACGTGTGCACCCGCATGTTCATCCCGCGCCGCGTCCACACCGGGATCGGGGTGCTCGCGGCGGTCACGGTGGCGGCGGCCCTTGTCACGCGGGGCGCGGTCACCGGTGACACGGTCCGGATCGAACACCCGACCGGCTTTCTCGACGTGGTCATCGACCTCGTTGCCGGGCGGTCGGCCGTCGTGAGCACGGCCCGCCTGCTGCTGGAGGGCCGCGCCTTTCCTCGTCCCGTGGAGTCCGTATGACCCGTTTCCCTTGCCGCTTGGAGTCCGTATGACCCGTGATGTCGCGCATGTCTCGGCGGTCGAGCTGTTCACCCCCGTACTGCGGGAATCGGTCCGGTTCTTCGTCGACCTGATGGCGTTCGAAGAGGTCGGGCGGGAGGGCGACAGCGTCTATGTGCACTCGTGGGACGACTACGAGGCGTTCACCGTGAAGCTGACCCCGCGCTCGACGGCGGGTCTCGGGCATACCTGGCTCCGGGCCGCCTCGCCGTCCTCGCTGGACGCGCTGGTGGCCCGCGTCGAAGCGGCCGGGCTGAGCGACGGCTGGGACGCGGAGAAGCGGGTGCTGCACTTCCACGACCCGGACGGGCATCCGTACGGCGTCTACTGGGAGACGCGGCGCTACGAACCCACCGAGGCGACCCGGCCGTCGCTGAAGAACCAGGCGTCCCGCTTTCCGGGGCGGGGTGCGAACATCCGGCGGCTCGACCACGTCAACTTCCTCGCCCGCGACATCCCGCCCAACGAACGGTTCCCTGGCCGAGGTGCTCGGGGCCCGGCCCAGCGAACAGATCGTGCTCGACGACGGCACCACGTCGGCCGTCTGGTACACGGTCAGCGACAAGAGCTACGACCTCGTCTACACGCGCGACTGGACCGGCTCGCAGGGCCGCCTGCACCACGTGGCGTTCGCGGCCGACACCCGCGAGGACATCCTGCGCGCGGCCGACGTCTTCCTCGAGGCCGGCATCCACATCGAGACCGGCCCCCACAAGCACGCCATCCAGCAGACCTTCTTCCTGTACGTCTGGGAGCCCGGCGGCAACCGCATCGAGCTCTGCAACGCCGGCGCGAGGCTGCTGCTCGCCCCCGACCACCGGATGGTCACGTGGACGGAGGCCGAACGGGCGAAAGGACAAGCATGGGGCCTCAAGACGATCGACACGTTCCACACGCACGGGACCCCGCCGGTGTGACCCACCGATACCGGTCGCTGCCCGGTTTCCGGCCGCTGTTCCTCGACCTGTACGAGGGTGGGCCGGGCGCGCCGCTGGTCGTGTTCGTGCACGGGGGCGCGTTCCTGGGCGGCTCCCGCTCGGTGCTGCCGCCCGCGTTGGACGGCCTCTTCGAGCTGCTGCCGCGGGCCGGGTTGACGGTGGCGTCGGTCGACTACCGCCTGAGCGGCGAGGAGATCTGGCCCGGATGTGTCGAGGACGTGGAGGCCGCCGTCCACTGGCTCCTCGAACGGACGGCGGCTCCGGCGGTGGCGCTGTGGGGTGAGTCGGCCGGCGGCTACCTGGCGGTGACGGCCGGCCTGCGTCTGGCGGCGCAGGGCTTGCCCGTACGCGGTCTGGTCGACTGGTACGGCCCGGTGGACTTCCTGACGATGGCCGTCGAGGGCGCGCCGTGGACCGACGAGGCCGACTCACCCGAGTCGCGGCTGTTGGGGGCGCCCGTGCAGACCGTGCCCGGGTTGGCGCGGCTGGCCAATCCGTGCCGCCTGGTCACGCCCTCCAGCCCGCCGTTGCTGGTGATGCACGGGACGTCCGACGAGCTGATCCCGTATGCCCAGGCCCTGCATCTCGCCGCCGCCTATGAGAAGGCGGGCGTCGCGTGCGCGCTCCACCCCGTGGACAAGGCGCGGCACGGGTTTCCCGGCCTCCCGCAGGCCCGGCTTCTCCCTCCCGTGCTGACGTTCCTCCGATCGGTCTTCTGAGCCCTCGTCCCCGTAGGTGCGGCGCGGGCGGCCCAGCGTGGGCGGGGGTCAGCGGCGAGGGGCGTAGGCGCGGCGGGGGTGGGTCCAGCGTGGGCGCAAGGTGCGAGGCTCGCGGCGGCGCGGGCGGGGTGTGGCGGGCAGGTTCACCGTGAACGTGGCGCCGTCGCCGGGGCGGCCCTCGGCCGTGATGGTGCCGCCGTGGCTGGTCACGACCTCCTTGAGCAGGGCCAGGCCCAGGCCGAACCGGCGGTCACCGGCGCCGGCGCCGCGGTGGAAGCGGTCGAAGAGGCGGTCGGCGTGGGCCGGGTCGAAGCCGTCACCGGTGTCTTCGACCCGCAGTTCCGCGCGGTCGTCGGACGAGCCGACGGTCACCGCGATGCGCCCGCCGGTCGGTGTATGGGTGAGCGCGTTGGCAAGAAGTTCACTCACCACGCGGTGCAGGGCCGACGTGATACCGGTGACTTCGACCGGGCGGCCGGGCGTCGACAGCGTCACCGTGACGGACCGTTCGGCGGCCCGCTCGGCCTCGAGCGCCACCGCCGCCTCGGCCAGGGCGGTCAGGTCGACCGGCGAAGTGGGTGGACGGTCGTCGGGGGAACCGGCGAGCCGGGCCGAGAGCAGCAGCTCCTCGACGATCTCGCCCAGGCGGCGGGTCGTGCCGACCAGGCGTTCCAGGTCGTGGCGGTCGGTCTCGGCGGCGCGCCGGGCCAGCAGCTGGGCCCGGGTGTGCACCTGCGCGATCGGCGTGCGCAGCTCGTGGCTGGCGTCGGCGACGAAGCGGCGCTGGCGGGCGAGCGCCTCGGCCAGCGGGGCGACCGAGCGGTGCGCGACGATCAGCCCGGTGACGAGCGCGGCCAGCAGCCCGATCGCGGCCGCCAGCGCGAACGCCCACAACAGGTGCTGCCGGTCGGCCAGCTGGTAACGCGCGTCGAACACGACCTGGATGACACCGGTGGCGGTCGCCTGCGTCCGTACGTGATAGATCGTGTCCCCGCGCGGAACCGTCGTGATCTCGCGGGAACCGCCGGCCGCGACCCGGTCCATGGCGTCGCGCAGCGGGAAGCCGGGCGGGGGAGCGGCCGGCCCGGCGGACACGCGGCCGTCCTCGAGCGTCAGGATCCAGTTGCACCCGACCGGACCCGACACCGTTCCGTGCTCGGCGCCCCACGCGAGTTCGCGCTGGATCTGCCGCTCCTGGCTGGCCACGAGCGTCGCGTAGGCCACCCCGCCCACCAGCGTGAGCAACAGCCCCACCGCGAGCCCGACCAGAAGCCCCATCCGCAGCCGGGCCCGCCGCACAATCGCGCGCTCAGCATCGGTCACAGCGTGCCCAATCGGTAACCCAGCCCGTGCACCGTCCGCACCACGCCGCGGCCGAGCTTGCGCCGCAGGTAATAGACGTAAGTGTCCACGATGGAGGCCGCCGCCGCCTCGTCGAACACCCGTGAGCGCAACTGGTCGCGCGGATGCACGGTCGCTGGGCGGGCGGCGAGGACGCGCAACAGTTCGAACTCACGTGACGACAACGCGACCCGCCCGCCGTCGGCCAGGACGACGTCGCGCATCGCCAGGTCGAGCAGGCCGCTGCCGACACGCAACACCTCGGCCGTGTCCGGCGTGCGGCGGCACAGCGCGCGCAGCCGGGCGCTCAACTCGTCGAGGTCGAACGGTTTCGCCAGGTAGTCGTCGGCGCCCGCGTCGAGGCCGGCGATCCGGTCGCCGACGGTGCCGAGCGCGGTCAGCATGAGCGCGCGGGCCGGGACCGCGCGTGAGCGCAGCCGGGCCAGCAGGTCGAGACCGTCCAGCGCGGGCAGCAACCGGTCGATGACCATGACGTCGTACGGCCTGGTCAGGCCCAGGTGCAGACCCCGCTGGCCGTCCGGGGCCTGATCGACCTCGTACCCCTCGTCGCGTAGCGCGTCGGTCAGCAGCTCGCTCAGCTCGGTGTCGTCCTCGACGAGGAGAAGCCGGTGCATCCATCGACCCTGACATATGTCTTGGTGATTGCATAGAAGAAAGTTGAGTATACAACCTTTTAAGAAACGGCTTGTTTTTCCGGCTCCGGGATGATCTTCCGTTCCCGCCGCTCGATCAGGGTGAGCAACGGCGTCGTCATCAGTGTCGTGACCAGCGCGACCAGCACGAGCACGGTGAACAGGGACGAGTTGACCACGCCGGCCTCGAGGCCGACGTTGAGCGCGATCAGCTGCATCAGGCCGCGGGCGTTCATCAGGGCGCCGACGCGCAGCGACACGCCCTGAGTCTCGCCCCGCAGCCGGGCCGCGGCCCAGCAGGCGCCGAACTTGCCCGCGATCGCCGCCGCCACACAGGCCACGGCGAACAGGAGCACCGCGGGATCGCCGAGCAGCCCGAACTCCGTACGCAATCCAGAGAAGGTGAAGAACAGCGGCAGGAACACCGCCGTCGCCACGGGCGTGAGCGTCTCGATCACCCGGTCGGTCTCGGGCCGCCGCGGCATGACCACGCCCACCGCGAACGCGCCGAACACGGCGTACAGGCCGATCTCGTCGGTGTACCAGGCGACCAGGAACAGCAGCGCCACCGTGCCCAGCAGGCGGCCGGTCTCGCTGATGCGCGGCGAGCCCATCAGGGTGCCGGTGACCCGCCGGCCGCCCAGCCACAGCGCCAGACCGAACACCACCGCGCCGCCGGCGGTGACGAACGCCGGGCCCGCCTCGCCGGACGCGAACGCCAGCACGACGGCCAGCATGATCCACGCCACCATGTCATCGATGGCACCGCTGGCGAGCGCGAGCGATCCGTGCCGGGTGCCGGCCTGGCCCCGCTCGGTGATGATGCGGGCCAGCATGGGGAACGCGGTGATGGCCAGGGCCACACCGACGAACGCGGCCGTGACACCGAGAGACACGCCCTCCTTGCGGATCCCGCCGCCGGCCACGAGGACGAGCAGAGCGCCGAGCGCCAGCGGGGCGGAGATGCCGGCGAGCGAGACGGCGCCCGCGGTTCCGGCCAGCCGGGCCGTGCGGTGACTCGTGAAGGCGTAGCCGGCCTGGAACATGAACAGCACCAGGCCGACCTGACCCACCACATAGAGCACCGGATAGAGGGCCGTCGGGAACAGCGATTCCTGTACGCCGGGCGCCAGCAACCCGAGCAGCGAGGGCCCGAGCAGGACCCCGGCCAGCATCTCGCTCACCACGGGTGGCTGGCCCACCTTGCCCAGCAGCCACGCGATCAGCTTGCAGAACAGCAGGATCACCGCGACGGCGATGAAGAACCGCGGCGCCAACTCGGTCGGGGTCATGGCCGTACCTCCTCGAAATGGTTGGCACACAGGCGTTTGCGGCGGGCGTCGAACACCATCCAGGTGCCGAAGACGAGCTGCAGCACGGACCGGCCGGCGTTCTCCCACCGGTCGCGCAGCCGCATCCCGTGCCGTCGCAGGGTTCCGGGTTCCCGCCGTCCGGCGGGCGTGAGATAGACCGGTCCGCGGCTCGGCAGGCTGCGCGTGTGCGCGGCGGTCGACGTGAGGGCGAAGCGGCGCAACACTTCCCGCGTCACGGCCCGCAGCATCACGGGGGCGACACCGCGCGCCGGGCAGGCTCGGTTGGCGGTTATCCCGTACGGGATGAAGTGGGCCTCCTTGCGGCGCAGCGTGAGCCACCGCTCGGGCCGGAACTCGTCGTCGGCGGCCGGCCCGGTGCGCTGGAAGGCCAGATAGTTGAACAGCAGCACCGACCCCGCGGGCAGGGTGACCCGCTCGTTGACCGTGATGGGGGCGGAGGTGATGCGGTGCGCGATGCCGAACAGCGGGTGCACGCGCAGGGTCTCGTCGATGAGCCGGTCGAGGGCGTCATCGTCGTCCGGGTCGGTGGTCGTTCCGGCGGCGCACAACAGGATGTGGGCCATGGCCTCGGACATCTGGACGATCGCGGTGTTGAAGAACGCGCCCTGCAGATACCAGGTGGTCTCCTGCGCGGTGAACGGATCCGGCAGCACGACCGGGCAGGTTCCGTTGTCCACACGCGCCCGCAGATAACGTGTGAGCCGGTCGCGGCGCCACATGCGGCGCGGTCGTGTGCCCTTGAGCGCGGTGACGACGTCGTCCGCGTTGCCCACGATCAGATCGCGGACCTCGCGCGGGCACGCCTCGCCGAAGACGACCTCGTAATAGACCTCGGCCCACAGCGGCATCATGAGATCCCGTACGCGGGCGAAGCTCGTCCGGTGGCGGGGGAGCGCGTCGAGGATGCGGCGGGCGGCGGCCGTGGCCAGCTCGTCCGACCGCTGGTGCGGCATGGCCAGCACCTGCCGGGTCGTGCGGGCCACGGTGCGATAGCGGTCGCCGGGTTCGAGGTGTTCCTGGTGCATCTGGGGGCCGGGTGCGAGCCAGTACCAGAACAGGTCGGACAGCCCCGCCCCACGGCTGCGCCCGTCGGCGGCCGGATCCGCGTAGACCCGTTCGAAATCCTCGGCCCCGACCAGCGGGCCCGGCACCGGAACGCCCTCCTCGCCGTTGACCCGGGCGAAAATCCACTCCCGGAGCCGGATGACGGCCGGCGGCAGCCACCTCGGCAGGCTCCACAGGACGGCACCGCCCACCGCCACACCGGCCAGCGTCACGAGCGGATTCATGCGCCGCACTCCTCGGGCTCAGCTTGCCGACCGGGCATGCGGCCGGTCGCCCGGCTGCGGTGGCCGTGGTGGGGCGTCATGCGACCTGGTCCGCGGTCAGGTCGGACGGGCGGGCGGCGCCGGCCAGAGTGAGGACGTGGTCGAGCTCGTCGCGGAAGGCCTCCAGCACATCCCGTACGCCCGAGGGACCGCCGGCGGCCAGGCCCCAGATGATCGGGCGGCCGATCAGCACGGCGGTGGCGCCCAGGGCGAGCGCGACCGCGATGTCGGCGCCACGCCGGACCCCGCCGTCCACAAGGACGGGAATCCGCCCGTCCACAGCCCGGACGATCGCCGGCAGCGCATCCACCGTCGCGATCGCGCCGTCAAGTTGCCGCCCGCCGTGGTTGGAGACGATCAACCCGTCGACACCGTGCTCGACGGCGAGCCGCGCGTCGGCCGGGTGCAGCACACCCTTGAGGACGATCGGCAGACCGGTGGACGCCCGCAGCCGGTGGACATGCTCCCAGCCGAGCGTCGGATCAAACCCGATCTCCCGTACGCGGCCCTCGCCGTCCCGCATGTTCTCGCAGGTGTAGCCGTCGGGGAGGTCGTCGAATCCGTTCCGCCGGTCGCGTTCCCGCCGCCCGAAGACCGGGGAGTCGACGGTTACGACCAGCGCGCGACAGCCGGCCGCCTCGGCGCGTTTCACCACGTGCCGCTGGAACTCGTCGTCCGGCTGTGGATAGAGCTGGAACCACACAGCGGCGCCGGTGGCCGTGATGTCCTCCACAGGTTGGGTGGCGGCCATGCTCACCACCATCACCGTGTCCGACGCGGCCACCGCCCCGGCCGTCCCCACCTCACCGGCCGGATGCGCCAGCCGGTGGAAAGCCGTCGGGGCGACCAGGACCGGCATGCTCAGCCGCGTCCCGAACAGTTCCGTGCTCAGGTCCCGGTCGCCCACGCCACGCAGCACGCGGGGCACGATCCGCCGCCGCGAGAACGCCTCCTCGTTGGCCCGCAGGGTCCGTTCCTCCCCGGCCCCACCCGCGAAGAAGTCCCAGTGCACAGGGTCGAGCGCCGCCCGGGCCCGCTCCGCGAGTGCGGTCACGAGGCCAGGCAGCGCGCGACGAAGGCCGTGAGCGGCGCGACGTGGGCCTCGGGGCGGTTCCACTGGTTCTCCAGGTTCTCGGCCATGTGGTGCGTGGCCACGACCTGCCCGCCGGAGTGGAAGCGGACGACCGGATGCAGGTAGGCCGCGTCGTGGGCCTGGCCCGGCGTGTCCTGGGCGATCCGGCTCACCGTGATGTCGAACGGGTCGACCTTGTCGTGGTCGGGCCCGTATTCGAGCGTCACCTCGAAGGCCGGCGCCGTGCCCACGCCACCCTCGGTGAAGTAGGCGACGGGCACCTCCTCCAGGTATTCGCCCCCGGCGGTCACGACATCGCCCAGGAAGCCGAACTGCTGCCAGAGGGCTGAGGTGCGGTTGACCCGGGCCACGATCGCGTCCGTGATGCCCGCCGGCGTGTTGTCCACAGACACGGACGGCCACGGCTTCCCGCCGTACCTTTGCTCGAGGATCCGGTGGAGGGCGCGCACGCTGTAGCGGAACCCGTGGATGAACCCGCTTGTGGATTTCTTGAAGTCGCGCTGCTGGGTGAGCGTGCCCGCGAAGTACAGGCCGGGGACGTCGACCGATTCCCAGGCCGAGGTCTGCTCGGGGAAACGGTCGTTGATGACCAGCGACGGGCGGGCGCTGTCGTCGAAGGGCGACGGGTCGAACGCGAACCCGGTGCACACCAGCACCCGGTCGTACCGGAGCTCCTTGATCACCTCGTCGGCGCGCGCGAACGCGAACGTCACCTTGAACTCGTCGCCGTCCTTCTCGATCGAGCGCACGTCACCGTCGAGGATCGCGTTGGCCGACTTGAGCTGATAGGTGTCGAGGAAGTTGTTGTTCACGGCGCGCAGGTGGCCGACGTAGTGGGTGCGCCAGGCGAGCCGGATCGAGTGCGGCCCGGCCACGTGGATGAGCGACGTGGTCTCGATGAGGTTGTCCGCCGTCTCGAACCCCGAGTTCCCCTTGCCGATGATCAGCACCCGCTGGTCGAGGAAGTCCTCGGGGTCGACCGGCATCTCGTCGTACCCCTCGGCCAGCTCCAGGCCCGGGATGTCGGGGCGGTACGGGCGGGACACGCCGGTGGCGACGATGACGCGCCGGGCGCGGAACGTCTCGTCCCCGGCGGTCACCACAAAACCGTCGTCGTCACGCGCGATGCGGTCCACCCGCGTGTTGTAGCGGACGTTGACGCCGGTCTTGGCCGCGAAGTCGGCCAGGTACTGCACCATGACGTCGGCGTCCGGGAAGTACCGGCCGGTGTAGCCGGTGAACCGCAGCGCCGGGTCGTCGGAGAGCAGCGAGTTCCAGTCCATGCGCAGGTTGAGCTCGGGGTCGTCGGTGCCCGTGCGCGGTTTGTTGATCGAGATGAGCGTGCGGTGCCGCGGGTATGTCGCGAAGAACGCGCCCGGGCCGTCGCCCTCCTCCAGCACCAGGTAGTCGGGTCGGTCGCCGTCTTCGAGCAGGGCCGCCAGCTGAAGACCGGCCGGCCCGGCCCCGATGATCAGGTAGTCGAGCGTCACGGCGCGCACGCTACGAGCCGGAAATCAGAGAAATTTCAATATCTTCGGCGATCTGTGCGCACGTGTGTATTTCTTGCTCGAGTGGACGGTCCGGATC
This sequence comes from Paractinoplanes ovalisporus, assembly GCF_016834655.1. Lineage (GTDB taxonomy): Bacteria > Actinomycetota > Actinomycetes > Mycobacteriales > Micromonosporaceae > Actinoplanes > Actinoplanes ovalisporus. Next base: position 6,564 of record NZ_JAENHP010000011.1, on the reverse strand, counting down.
AACCGGGTCAACACCCTTCTCGAGCGCTTCGAGCAGTGTCGCGCCGCCTGTGGACAACGGCCTTCGCGCGCCCACATGCGCGGCCTGCCGCAGGCCGAGGGCGAGCGATCCACAGAGCAGCCGCAGCAGCCGCGCCTGGTCGAGGGCGCGCAGGGCCGCCATCGTGCCGAAGGGGACGACGTCCTGGTTGTGGAGATTGGTGGGCAGGCTCTGCATGCTGGCCGGTGTCGCGTCCCGCCGGATCTCCGCGACCAGTGCCGTCGTCGCCAATTGCACACCCTGCAGGCCGTGCTGCTGTCCCGGACCGGCCGCGAGCATGGGCGGCAGGCCACCGTTGCGGTGCGGGTCGACGAGCAGGTCCAGCTGCCGTTCGACCAGGTTGCCGACCTGGGCGAGAACGATCGCGAGCATGTCCGCGCCGAACGACGCGGGCTGGCCGAAGAAGTTGCCGCCGTGCACCACCGCGTCGTCCACCGGGAAGAACAGCGGGTTGTCGCTGACCCCGCCCAGATCCGCCTCGACGACGTTGTCCACATACCGCAGCGCGTCCTCGGCCGCGCCCAGCAGTTGAGGAGAACACCGGATGCTGTACGGCTCCTGCAGCGGCCGCTCACCGGACGGCACACACCCGCTCAGCACGGCGCGCATGGTCGCGGCCACCGACGACACGCCGGCATGGTGGAATCGCCCGATCAGGCGCGGGTCGAGAAACTGGGGATCGCAGCCGAGCTGGTCGGCCAGCAGGCACGTCAGCAGCTGGGCCGAGCGGTGCGAGCGGCGGACGCTGTGCAGGGCCAGGGCGAGCGCTGCCGTCGTCAGCGAGGTGCCGTTGACCAGGGCGAGCGCGTCCCGCCCATCCAGAGGCAGAGGTTCCAGGCCCGTACGGCGGAGGGCTTCGGCCGCCGGCAGGCGCTCGCCGTCCACATACGCGTGTCCCCGGCCGCGCAACGCCTGGGCCGCCGCCCCGAGCGGGATCAGGTCGCCGCTCGCGCCGACCGAGCCGAAACGTGGCACGGCCGGGGTGAACGTGGTGCCCAGCATGGCGGCCATCGCGTCCACCACGTGCGGCGACGCGCCCGAGGCACCCTGGGCGAGCGACCACGCCCTTACGAGAAGCGCCGCCCTCACCACGGCCGGGTCCAGGTCGGGCCCCTGACCGGCGCCGAGATGCGCGAGCGTGTTGTCGGCCTGGTCCCGCTGGTCGGGGCGGCCGGCATAACCCACCAGAGCGCCGAAACCGGTGGTGGCGCCGTAGACGGCCCGGTCGTCGCCGAGGGCCTTGTTCAGGAATGAACGGGCGGCCGCCATCCTCTCCCGTACGGCCGGGCCGGTGTTGACGGTGATGGGTTCGCGCGCGGCCAGCAGGTCGGCCGTCCCGAGCGGACCGCCCAGGTCTACCTGAATCGTCATGGGCCGGACGGTAGGGCCGAATTCTCAGAACCCTCTGAAATCGCCCCGTTAGGTTCCGGCGCATGACGCACGAGTACCTGATCATCGGGGCCGGGCCGGCCGGACTTCAACTCGCCGCCCTGCTGGAGCGCGACGGTCGTGACTACCTGGTTCTGGAGGCGGGTGAGGGGCCCGGGACGTTCTTCCGGACGTATCCCCGGCACCGCACGCTGATCTCGATCAACAAGGTGTGGACGGGGTCGGAGGACCCGGAGTTCAACCTGCGGGCGGACTGGAACTCGCTGCTCACCGACGACCCGGCGCTGCTGTTCAAGAACTACAGCGAGCGCTACTTCCCGGACGCCGACGACCTCGTCCGCTACCTCGGGGATTTCGCCCGGGGCCTCAACATCACGTACGACACGCGCATCGACTCGGTGACGCGCTCGGACGACGGGTTCGTCGTCACGGCGGGAGACCGGTCGTGGGAGGCCGCGCGGGTCGTGGTGGCCACCGGCGTGTCGCGGCTGCACGTGCCGCCCATCCCCGGGGCCGAGCTGGCCGAACGGTACGACACCGTCAATGTTGATCCACGTGACTTCGTCAATCAACGTGTCCTCATCGTGGGCAAGGGCAACTCGGGCTTCGAGACGGCCGACGCGCTGATCGAGACCGCGGCCGTCATCCACGTGGCCGGACCGCACTCGATCAAGCTGGCGTGGCAGACCCACTACGTCGGGCACCTGCGCGCCGTGAACAACAACTTCCTCGACACGTACCAGCTCAAGTCGCAGAACGCCGTGCTGGACGGCACGATCGAGCGGATCGAGAAGCGGGACGACGGCGGATACCGGGTCGAGTTCCGCTATGCCCGCACGGTCGAGGCGATCCGGGTGCTCGAGTACGACCGGGTGATCCTGTGCACGGGTTTCGCGTTCGACGCCACGCCGTTCGCCGGATCCGCCCGGCCGACGCTGGTCATCAACGACCGTTTCCCGTCCCAGACCCCGGCCTTCGAATCGGTGAACGTGCCCGGCCTCTACTTCGCCGGCACCCTCACCCAGCAGCGCGACTTCAAGAAGTCCACCAGCGGGTTCATCCACGGTTTCCGGTACGGGGTCCGCGCCCTGCACCGGATCCTCGGTGCCCGCCACCACGCCTCACCGTGGCCGGCCGTCCCTGTGGACAACACGCCCGAGGCCATCACCGCGGCCGTGATCGCGCGCATCAACCGCACGTCCGCGTTGTGGCAGCAGTTCACCGTCCTCGGCGACGTGGTCACCGTGGGCGGCGGCGTGGCGTCCTACCTGGAAGAGGTGCCGGTCGCCTACTTCCGGTCCGGTGAACTGGGCCCGTACGACACGGCCTTTGTGGTGACACTCGAATACGGCCCCGACCACGACCAGGTGGACCCGTTCGACATCACCGTGCCGCGGATCGCCGAGAACGACGCCGCGGCCGCGCACGACGCCAGCTACCTGCACCCCGTGGTGCGGGCCTACCGCGCGGGCGAGGTCGTGGCGACTCACCACCTGGCCGAGAACCTGGAGAACCACTGGAACTTTCCCGGCGTGCACGTCGAGCCGCTGGAGGTCTTCATCAAGGGCGTCCTGGCCGACTCCCCGTCGTAGCGCCCTGACAACGCCCACCGTTGTGGACGCAGCGGCGTGTCGGACGGCGGCGGCTCGCTTGTGTGGCCAGCTCGGCGTTGTGGATGCGACAGCGTGTTGTGCGGCGGTGGTCGGCTCGATTGTGGGGACAGCTTGGTTTGGCGCGGCGGTGCGGGGTTCGGCATGTGGACGGGCGGGCCTGATGGGGATGAGGGGGACGGGGTGAGCGAGGTGTGGCCCCGCGGGGTGCTGGATCTGCTGGCGGCGGCCGGTGGGCGGACCGTGTTCGAGGACGAGGAGCGGCACGTCTCGGGGGACGAGATGCTGTCGATGATCTGGCGGGTGGCCGGAGGGCTGCGGGACAGCGGGGTCGGGCCGGGGGACGGCGTGGCGTTGCGGGTCGGGGTGGACGCGGAAGCGTTTGCCGCTGTCATGGGCGCGTTCGTGGTGGGGGCGCGGGTCTCCGGCGTACGGGATCAGAAAGTGCCTGTGGACAGCAGCGACCTGGTGGTTGACGGGGAGCGCGTCACCGGGTGGATGGACACGCCCGGGCGTCCACAGGAGGTGGCGGGGCGACCGGGGGACATCGCCCGGGTGCTGTGGACAAGTGGCAGCACCGGTGTGCCCAAGGGGTGTTGCCAGACGTACGGGTCGATGACGGCCGCGTGGGCCGCGCATCCGGATCGGTGGCCCCAGGCCGTTCGCCGGCTGGCCGAACGGCTGCAGCGCTATCTCGTGTTCGGGTCGCTGAGCAGTCAGGTGATGCTCGAGTACGGGGTGCTCACGCTGGCCGCGGGCGGGACGCTGGTGGTGGCGCGGCCGCCTGGCTTTCCCGACGCGATCGTGCGGCACCGGGCCACGGCCAGCGTCATCACCGTCGGCAAGCTCAATCAACTGGTGCGTGACCAGCGTGGACGGCCCGCCGACCTGAGCAGCCTCCGTGCCCTGATGGTCTCGGGATCGCCACTGCCGCCGGGCCGGCTCGCCGAAGCCATCGACGTTCTCGGGCCGGTTGTGTTCCACGGGTACGGGCAGACCGAGACCGGCATGATCGCCATGCTGACGCCGCCCGAGATGACGCCCGGGGCGCTCGACTCGGTCGGACGGCCGCCGGTGGAGGTGCAGGTCCGCGACGGCGAGATCTATGTGCGTACGCCCGCGCAGGCGTCCCACTACTGGAACGACCCCGCCGAGACGGCCGCGGTCTTCGTCGACGGCTGGGTGCGGACCCGCGACCTCGGCGCGGTGGGCGACGACGGCCTGCTCCGCCTGACCGGCCGCGCCCGCGACGTGATCATCGTGCAGGCCGAGATCGTGTACGCGGGCGCGGTCGAACGGGTCCTCGCCGCCGACCCCGCCGTGGCCGAGGCCTACGTGGTGGGCCGCCCCGACGACACGACCGGCGAAGCCGTCCACGCCTTTGTCGTGCCGGCTGTGGATGCCACGCCGGATCCGCTCGCCCTGACCCGCCAAGTGGCCTCGGCGCTTGGGGACAACGCGGCCCCGGCCACGGTGACGCTGATCGAACGGGTCCCGGTGGCTCCCAGCGGCAAGCCCGACAAGGAGGCGCTCAAGGCCGCGCTCGTCTGAGCCCGTCCGAGGTCGTCAGTCGCAGGGGGCGTTGTTCAGGGTGAACGACGTGGGGGCGGCGTTGCTTGTGGTCCAGCGGCCCAGCAAGCCGGCCGTGACGGAGGCGCCGGCGGGGATCCGGGCGTTCCAGTGGGCGTCGGTCAGTGTGACCGCGGCGCCGGTCTGGGTGAACGCGGCGTTCCACGACGTGGCGACACGCTGGTTGCCGGGCATGGTGAAGGCCAGGGACCAGCCGTTGACCGGTGTGGTGCCCGTGTTGGTGATCGTCACCTCGGCCACGAAACCACCGGTCCACTCGGAGGTGGTGCGGTAGGTGACGCGGCACGTGCGGGCCGGCGGTGGTGTGGTGACCGGTGGCGGGCTGACCTGGTTGGACGCGATGGAGAGGTTGCCGGCCGCGTCCTTGGCGCGTACGTAGTACGACCGCAGGCCCAGCCCGCTGTTCAGCAGCGGCGCGACGATCGACGTGCTGGTGGTCGTGCCGACCAGCGTCGAGGTGAACCAGCCGTCGAAGAAGTAGATGTTGTAGCCGGTCACGCCGGTGTCGTCGGTGGCCGCGTCCCAGGCCAGCGCGGGACCGTCCGCGGTCATGGCCGTGATGCGCAGGTTGCCGGGTGTGGACGGCGGGGTCGTGTCACCCGTGGCCGACGCCGGCGTGATCACCGTGACGCCCTCCGAGACGGGGGACGGCCGGTTCTCGGTGTCGCGGGCCGAGACCGACAGGCGGTATTGCGTAGTGGCGCGAATATTCGAGGTAAGGGTGACCGTTGTGACGTTGCCGACCGATTGCGACCAGTAGATGTCATTGAATGCCTGGGTGTAATTGACGGTGTAACCCGAGATCGGGTTCGTGCCCGGATTCGACGCCGTCCAGGAAAGCGTGATGGAGACCGGCGTAATGGCCGTGACCCGCAGATCGGCCGGCGTGCTGGGCGGCTGCCCGGTCGGAGTGGGGGTCGGCGGCGCCGGCGTGGTCGGGGCCGTGGTCGAAGTGGGAGTCGGTGGTGCCGGGGTCGTCGGGGCGGAAGTCGGCGGCGGCGCCGTGGTGGGGACCGGGCTCGGCCCCGACGTGCTGGTCGGCGTGGCGGTCGGCGCCGGTCCGGCCATCGCCGCGCCACCGATTCCGGCCAAAAGCGCCATTGCGCCCAACGTCACCACAGTAAATGAACGAATGCGGGTCCCCATGCCCCGACCGTCCAATATGCATTGACGATTGTCAACGGCTACCGATCGGTCATCGTCATGCGGACTTCAGGTCGGTCAAGCCGGCGTCGACTGGGCCGGGGCGACGAGCGCTCCGGCCGGGGGTTGATGGGGCTCGGTAGGGTTTGCCTCTCAAGGGCGGGATCTCAGGACTCCCCAGGGGCCAGAGCCAAGGAGTTGCAGCGATGATGAGGCAGGCCGCCATCGTGGCGGCGGAGTCGACCAGCAGCGACACCTCGTACAGCCTCGGCTATGCGGTCGGAAGGATCCTCTGCTGCCTGATCGTCGTCGGCGGCATCGCGGCGGCGATCGTCCTGCTGGTGCGTTCGTCCCGTCGCCGTTCCGCATCCAAGAACTTCGGTCCGGGGCCCTATCCGCCGCCCGGTCAATACCCACCGCCGCCGCCCGGTCAGTACCCGCCGCAGGGTTATCACCCACCACAGGGCGGATACCCGCCTCAGGGCGGCGATCCACAGCAGGGTGGCTACCCGCCGCAGGGCGGTTACCCACAGCAGGGTGGCTACCCGCCGCAGGGTGGCTACCCGCCGCCCTCCGCGCCGCCGCCCCCGTCCGACCCGCCGCCTCCGCCGCCCGCCTGATCGGCCCGGTTGCCAAGGTTGGAAGGCGTTTCGTGAGTGGGCGGGGTTGAACCGCCCCGGGTTTGATATCGGCCCGATCTCTTGGAGGATCGAGTTCATGTCACGCCCTTCGCCGTACCCCGCGGAACTTCGTGAGCGAGCGGTGCGGATGGTCGCCGAGGTGCGGCCGAGTT
>NZ_JAENHP010000010.1 GCF_016834655.1 Paractinoplanes ovalisporus | reverse complement strand
CGTTCCACCGCCTCCACGTCGCCGGCGAGCACCGTCGAGTCCGGGCCGTTCACGGCTGCGATCGAAAGGCCGCCCGGGTCGACGTCGGCGAACGGAACCGCCACCATCCCACCCCGGCCCGCGATCGGCCGCAAAGCCCTACTCCGCAACGCCACCACCCGCGCGGCGTCCTCCAAAGACAAGGCACCCGCCACATACGCGGCCGCGATCTCCCCCTGCGAATGACCAACCACCGCCGCAGGTTCGACACCGTACGAACGCCACAATGCGGCCAGCGAGACCATCACCGCGAACAACGCCGGCTGTACCACATCCACGTCATCGAGCGGGCCCGCCAGGATTTCGCGCAACGACCAACCCGTATACGGCCTCAACGCCTCCGCACACGCCCGCATCGACTCCGCAAACACCGGCGACGAGTCCCAGAGCTCCAGACCCATCCCGGTCCACTGCGAACCCTGACCCGGGAACACAAACACCACCCGGCCGTCACCCGCCCGGCGGATCACGTCCTGACCGACCACCGTCCGGTAGTCCAGAGCGGCCCGGCCGGTCGCCAGCGTGTAGGCCACATCCACCCGGCGTACGCGGGAAAGCTTTTGCAGCTCTTCGACCTGCTCGGCCAGAGCCTCCTCGGAGGCCGCCGACGCCACCCACGGCATCGCCGGCCCGGCATCGTCGCCGGGCTCCTCGTCGGCGACCGCCTCGAGGATCACGTGGGCGTTGGTGCCCGACATGCCGAAGGCCGACACCGCCGCCCGGCCCGGCACCCATGGCACCGGATCGGTCAGCAGCCGCACCGCACCGGCCGACCAGTCCACCCGCGTCGACGGCTCGTCCACGTGCAGGGTCCGCGGCAACAGGCCGTTCCGCATCGCCAGCACCATCTTGATCACACCGGCCACCCCGGCCGCGGCCTGCGTGTGCCCGAGGTTCGACTTCACCGAACCCAGCCACAACGGCCGGTCCCGCTGTGCACCGTAGGCGGCGAGCAACGCCTGCGCCTCGATCGGATCGCCCAGCGTCGTCCCGGTCCCGTGGGCCTCCACCGCGTCCACGTCACCCGGCAGCAGCCGCGCGTCCGCGAGGGCGCGTTCGATGACGCGCTGCTGGGCTGGGCCGGACGGCGCGGTCAGGCCACTGCTGGCGCCGTCCTGGTTCACCGCGGAGCCGCGCACGACCGCGAGCACCGGGTGACCGTTGCGGCGGGCGTCGGAGAGCCGTTCCAGCAGCAGCATGCCGGCCCCCTCGGACCAGCCGGTGCCGTCGGCCGTATCGGCGAAGGCCTTGCACCGCCCGTCCGGGGCGAGGCCGCGCTGCCGGCTGAACTCGATGAACATGCCGGGCGTGGCCATCACCGTGGCACCGCCGGCCAGGGCCAGGTCGCACTCGCCGTCGCGCAGCGCCCGCACCGCCAGATGCAGCGACACCAGCGACGACGAGCAGGCCGTGTCGACCGTGACCGCCGGACCCTCCAGACCCAGCACGTACGAGATCCGCCCGCTCGCCACACTGCCCGCGCTGCCGCTGCCCAGATAGCCCTCCAGCTCGCGGGCCGGCTCGGCGGCCGAGGTGTAGTCGCTGTAGGCCACACCGGCGTACACACCGACGGCCTGACCGCGCAGCCCCGACGGGTCGATACCGGCGCGTTCGACGGCCTCCCACGAGGTCTCCAGGAGAAGCCGCTGCTGGGGATCCATCGCCTGCGCCTCACGGGGGCTGATGCCGAAGAACCCGGCGTCGAACCGGTCGACGCCGGACAGAAAACCCCCGTTCCGGGCGTACGTGGTGCCGGCCCGCTCGGGGTCGGGGTGGTGCAGCGCCGCGAGATCCCAGCCCCGGTCGGCCGGGAAGCCGCCGATGGCGTCGCGGCCGTCGGCGAGCAGCCGCCACAGGTCCTCGGGGGTGTTGACGCCACCGGGCAGCCGGCAGCTCATCGCCACGATCGCGACCGGCTCGGGCTCGGTGAGCTCGCGGACCCGTTGCCGCGACCGGCGCAGATCGTCGGTGACCCGGCGCAGGTACTCGCGCAGTTTTTCCTCGTTGGACATCCCCGTGGCTCCCCGGTTCACGACAGACCGAGCTCGTGGTCGATGAGGGCGAACAACTCGTCGTCGTCGGCCGGTTCGGCCGGTTCGGCGTTCGGACGCCCGGGTTCCGGCCTGTCCCGCCACTTCGAGAGAAGCGTCTCCAGGCGGGCGGTGACCCGGCGGCGGGTGTCGGCGTCACCGTCGGCGGTGTCCAGCGTGACCGCGAGCCGGTCCAGCTCGGCCAGGATGCCGGAGTGGTCACCACCGTCCAGCTCAGCGAGCAGGTGCCGGGCGAGCCGACCAGGATCCGGGTGGTCGAACAGGAGGGTCGGCGGTAACCCGAGGCCGGTCTCCTGGATCAGCTGGTTGCGCAGTTCGAGGGCGGTCAGGGAGTCGAACCCGGCGTCGAGGAAACCCCGGTCGAGGTCGATGCGGGCCGGGTCGGCGTGGCCGAGGACGGCGGCGGCGCTGCCCCGGACCAGATCGAGCAGCGCGCCCAGACGGGCCGGGCCGGACAGCTCCCCCAACCGGCGGCGCAGACGGTCGCCGGGCCGGGCGCCGTCGGCGGCGGCCGGGCGGACCGGGCGGACCAGGCCGCGCAGGACGGCCGGGAGGGAGTCGCCCCGGGCCCGCCAGGCTTCCCGGTCGAGGCGGGCCGGCATGATCCAGGGCGGCGTGCCGGCGGCGGTGGCCGTGTCGAACCGGGTGAGTGCGGTGTCCGGGTCGAGGGGCCGGACACCGCTTCGGGCCAGACGCGCCCGGGCCGCGTCGTCGAGACGGCCGGCCATGCCGTCCGGGTCGTCCCAGGGTCCCCAGGCCAGGGCGTGGGCGGGAAGTCCGGCGGCGCGGCGGTGGGCCGCGAGAGCGTCGAGGTAGGCGTTGGCGGCGGCGTACGCGGCCTGGCCGGCACCGCCGAGCACCGCCGCGGCCGAGGAGAACAGCACAAACGCGGTCAGCGGCCGGTCCGCGGTCAGCTCGTGCAGGTTCCGCGCGCCGTCCACCTTCGCCCGGAGGACCCGGTCGAGGTGCTCGGGAGTGACGTTGGCCAGGACCGCGTCCTCCACCACGCCGGCCGCGTGGACGACGCCGCGCAGCGGGTGTCCCGGGGTCAGGTCGCTCAGGAGGGCGGCCAGGGCGTCCCGGTCACCGACATCGCAGGCGGCCACGGTCACCTCGGCGCCGAGCGCGCCGAGTTCGGCGGTGGTCCCGCGGTCGCGGCCGGACCGGCCGACGAGCAGCAGGTGCCGCACGCCGTGCCGGGTCGCCAGATGCCGGGCGACGCGGCGGCCCAGCGCACCGGTGCCCCCGGTGATCAGAACCGTGCCCTCGCTGTCCCACAATGCCGGGTCCGGTTCCCCGTTGATGACCGTGCCCTCGCTGTCCCGCAATGCTGGTGCTGGTTCCCCGGTGATGACCGCGCCTTCGCTGTCCCACAATGCCGGTGCTGGTTCCCCGGTGGTGTCCGGGACGAGCCGGGGCACCAGAAGGGCGCCGTCGCGGATCGCGACCTGCGGTTCGCCGGCGGCGGCGGCCGCGCCGAGCAACCGGTGCAGTGATGCGGTGTCCAGGTCACCGTCGACGTCGGCGATCAGCAGCCCACCCGGGCGTTCCGCCTGCGCGGCGCGCAGCAGGCCCCAGACCGGTGCGGCGTCGAGGCCGGTGACGCGATCACCGTCGCGGGCGGACACCGCGTCACGGGTGACGAAGGCACGCCGGCCGGCGCCTTCATCCCGGACGAGAGCCAGGGCTTCCGCGACGTCGCTGACGTGATGCACCGTCACGGGACCGGTGCCGCCGTCACCGGTCCGCAGGGGAATCCAGTCGAGCCGGTAGAGAGCTTCGGCACGCCGGGCCGGGCCGTTCGGAGGCAGTTCCCGGGTGACCAGCCGGTCGATGCCGGCGACGAGGGTGCCGGCCGGGTCGGTCATGGTGATCGCCATACCGCCGTCGACCGGGCTGAGGCACACGCGCAGGCTGGTGGCGCCGGTGGCGTGCAGGGTCACGCCGCGCCACGTGAACGGCACCCGGGCGGCGACGGCATCCGCGCTCAGCGCGCCCGCGTGCAGGGCGGCATCGAGCAGGGCCGGGTGGATGCCGAAACGGGCGGAGTCGGCGCGGTGCGGTGCCGGCAGAACGACTTCCGCGTACGTCCGGTCGCCGTCCCGCCACGCCGCGCGCACCCCGTGGAACGCCGGGCCGAGCGCGAAGCCGGCCTCGGCGAAACTCTCGTAGAGGTCGTCCACGCCGACCGGCTCGGCGCCCGCGGGAGGCCACTCCGGCGGGGGCGGCGCGGGCGTCCGCACAGTGTCGGAGAGAACGCCGGTGGCGTGCCGGGTCCAGGGCTCGCCGGCGTGGCGGGCGTGCACGGTGAACCGGCGTGCGCCGTCCGGTTCGGGGCGCCCGGCCCGGAGCTGCAGGGCGGTCCGGACGCCGTCCGGGATGACCAGCGGCGTCTCCAGAGTCAGCTCGGCGACGCCCGCGGCACCGGCCCGATCGGCCGCGTGCAGGGCCAGCTCGACGAAAGCGGTCCCGGGCAGCACGACGGTGTCGTGAATGACGTGGTCGCCCAGCCAGGGCAGTTCGTGCGCCGCGAGGTGACCGGTGAGAAGCAGGCCGCCGTCGTCGGCCAGGTCGGCGGCGTGGTCCAGCCACGGGTGCCCGGTGCGGCTCCTCGACGGGCCGGCCAGCCAGTAGCGTTCCCGCTGGAAGGGATAGGTCGGGAGGGGCACCGGCGGTCCCGGCGGCAGCACCTTCGCCCAGTCCACCCGGACGCCGGCGACGTGGGCCCGGGCGAGCGCGGTCAGCACGGTTTCGACCTCGTCGCGATCGCCACGGGAAGACACGACGAACTGCCCGTGCCGGCCCAGGGCCGACAGCGCCCCGGCCGGGCCGACCTCCACGTACGTGGACACGTCGTGGCCGGTCAGCCAGTCCAGCCCGGCCCCGAACCGGACGGTCGCGCGGACATGGTCCACCCAGTACGCGGCGTCGAACTCCCGAATCGGTGCACCGGTGACGGCAGAGATCACCGCGGTCGCCGGGCGTTCGTAGCTGATCCCGGCTGCGACCTCGCCGAACTCGGCGAGCACGGGGTCCATGAGCGGCGAGTGGAAGGCGTGCGAGACGTCCAGCCGGCGCACCCGCCGTCCCCGCTCCCGCCACTGCGCGGCCGCGTGCTCGATCAGCTCCTCCGGCCCGGAGATCACCACCGACTCCGGGCCGTTGACCGCCGCCACCGGCAGCCCGGCGACCTCGGACTCGGAGGCCTGCACGGCGAGCATCGCGCCGCCGGCCGGCAGTGCTCGCATCAACCGGCCGCGCGCCGCGACCAGCCGACCGGCATCCGCCAGGGACATGACACCCGCCACGTGCGCCGCGGCCAGCTCGCCGATCGAATGGCCGAGCAGATAGTCCGGCTGGACTCCCCACGAGGCCCAGAGCCGGCTCATCGCCACCTCGAACGCGAACAGCGCCTTCTGCGCCACATCCGTGCGGGCCAGGATCGCGTCGTCGCCGGTGCGCACCTCGGCACCGTCCATCACCGACAGCGCCTCGTCCCAGACCTCGGCGAAGACCGGGAACGCGGCCGCCAGTCCGCGGCCCATTCCGGCCCGCTGCGCGCCCTGACCGCTGAACAGGAAAGCGAGGCCACCGCCGGAACCCTCCGGCCGGATGAGGCCCGGCGCTGAATCCCCGGCCGCGAGGGCTTGGAGGCCCCGCCTCAGCACAGCCTGGTCCTGGGCGAGAACCGCGGCCCGATGCCGTAGCGGGGCGCGACCGGTGGCGAGGGTTCGGGCGACGCCCGCCGGGTCGTCCACGTGGGGAAGCAGGCGGGCCGCCTGAGCCCGCAACGCCGCCTCGGAATGCCCGGACAACAGCCAGGGCACCGGGAGGCCGCTGGACCGCGGTTCCGGTTCCGGCGTGGGTGGTTCCTCGATCACGACGTGCGCGTTGGTGCCGCTCACGCCGAACGAGGACACGCCGGCCCGCCGGGGACGGTCGCCCGGCTCCCACGGCACGGCCTCGGTCAGCAGCCGGACCGCACCGGACGACCAGTCGACGTGCGGCGACGGCTCGTCCGCGTGCAGCGTCGGCGGGAGCGTCCGGTGCCGCATGGCCAGCACCATCTTGATCACCCCGCCCACGCCGGCCGCGGCCTGGGCGTGCCCGATGTTCGACTTCAGCGAGCCCAGTCGGACCGGACCGGCCCGGCCGGCGCCGTAGGTGGCCAGGATGGCGTCGGCCTCGATCGGATCGCCCAGCGCGGTGCCGGTGCCGTGCGCCTCCACCACGTCCACGTCGCTCGTGGTCAGCCCGGCGGCGGTCAGGGCCTCGCGGATCACCCGCTGCTGGGCCGGCCCGCTCGGCGCGCTGAGCCCGTTGCTCGCGCCGTCCTGGTTGACCGCGCTGCCGCGCAGCACCGCGAGCACCGGTTGCCCGTCACGACGGGCGTCAGCGAGCCGGCGCAGCAGCAGGACACCGGCGCCCTCGGCCCAGGCCGTTCCGTCCGCACCCGCGCCGAACGCCTTGCACCGCCCGTCCGGGGCCAGCCCGCCCTGCCGGCTGAACTCGACGAACGCACCCGGGGTGGCCATCACGGTGACCCCACCGGCCAGGGCGGCGTCGCACTCTCCCTGCCGCAGTGACTGCATGGCCAGGTGGATGGCGACCAGCGACGAGGAACAGGCGGTGTCGACGGTGACCGCCGGGCCCTCCAGACCCAGGGTGTAGGCGACCCGTCCGGAGGCGACGCTGCCGGCGCTGCCCTGACCCAGGTAGCCCTCGACCTCCTCGGTGGCCGCGCCCGGCGGGGCGTATCCGCCGTGCAGAAGACCGGCGAAGACACCGGTACGACTGCCCCGCACCGAGCTGGGATCGATGCCGGCCCGTTCGAAGACCTCCCACGAGATCTCCAGCAGCAACCGCTGTTGCGGGTCCATGGCGAGCGCCTCGCGGGGGCCGATCCCGAAGAAGTCGGCGTCGAACCGGGCCGCGTCGTGCAGGAAGCCGCCGTGGCGGGTGCGGGTCGTGCCGAGACCGCCGCCTTCGTCGAACAGCGCGGCGAGATCCCACCCGCGGTCGACCGGAAATCCGGTGATCGCGTCCCGGCCCTCGGCCACCAGCCGCCAGAGCGCTTCCGGATCGTCCACGTCGCCCGGGTAACGGCAGGCCATGGCCACAATGGCGATGTCGCCGCCGGTCGCCTCGGCCGGGGCTGGAGCCGGGGCGGCCGGGGCGGTCGCGGGTTCGCCGACCAGGTCGACGAGGTGGGCGGCCAGCCGGGCCGGGCTGGGATGGTCGAAGACGACGGTGGCCGGCAGGCGCAGCCCGGTGGCCGCGCTGAGCCGGTTGCGCAGTTCCAGGGCGGTCAGGGAGTCGAAGCCGAGGTCCTTGAACGCCCGGTCACCGAGCCCGTCCGGCGTCGGATGGCCGAGGACGGCGGCCGCCTGAGCCCGCACCAGGCCGGTCAGGAACCGGTGTCGTTCGGCCGTGGTGAACGACGCGAGCCGCGTGGCGAGGTCGTCGGCGCCGGTCGGTGCCGGCGCCGCGGCCCGGGGCAGCGACCGCCGCCGGACGACCAGGCGGGCCGGCACCAGCAGCGCCTCGGCCGAGGCCACACCCGCGTCGAACAGGGCCAGCCCGTCCGGCACGCTCAGCGGGAGGACACCGGCGCGCCGCCGCTGGGCCCGGTCGAGGTGGCCGGTCATCCCGCTCGGTGGCTCCCACAGTCCCCAGGCCAGCGACACCGCCGGGCGGCCGGTGCCGCGACGGTGCTGGGCGAGGGTGTCGAGGAAGGCGTTCGCTGCCGCGTAACCGGCCTGGCCCGCTCCGCCGAGAATCCCGGCCGCCGAGGAGAACAGCACGAACGCCGACAGGTCGGCGTCGCGCGTCAGCTCGTCGAGGTGGCGGGCGGCGTCCACCTTGGGGCGCAGCACCCGGTCCAGCCGCTCGGCGGTGAGGCAGGAGACGAGCCCGTCGTCGAGAACACCGGCGGCATGGACGACGATCCGCAACGGATGCGCGGCCGGGATGCCGGCGAGCACGGCGGCGAGAGCCTCCCGGTCGGAAGCGTCGCAGGCGGCCACCGTGGCCTGCGCGCCCAGGGCAGTCAGGTCCGCGGCCAGGGCGGTGGCCGGTTCCCGGCTGAGCAGAACCACGTGCCGCACACCCCACGAGGTCACCAGGTGCCGGGCGACGATGCCGCCGAGCGTGCCGCGGGCGCCGGTGATCAGCGCGGTGCCGGTCGGGTCCACCGGCACCGGCACGGTCAGCACCAGCTTGCCGACGTTACGTCCCCGGCTCAGATGCCGGAACGCGTCCCGGGCCCGGCGCACGTCGACCGCGGTGCACGGAAGCGGCCGCAGGGGGCCGGCGATCAGGAGACCGAGCATTTCCCGCGTACGGTCGGCGCCCGCCTCGGCCAGGTCGAAGGCGCGGTAGCGGAGCCGGGGATGGTCGCCGGGATCGCGGATGTCGGTCTTACCCATCTCGATGAAACGGCCGCCGTCGCGGACCAGACCCAGCGACGCGTCGGTGAACTCGTTGGCCAGGCTGTTCAGGACGACGTCGAGGCCCTGCCCGCCGGCCCGGGCCCGGATCCGTTCGGCGAAGCCGGGATCGCGGGACGAGGCGATGTGGTCCGCGGGCACGCCGAGCGCGCGGACCGCGGCCCACTTGGCCGGGCTCGCGGTGGCGTAGACCTCGGCGCCGAGGTGCCGGGCGAGCCGGACCGCGGCCATGCCGACCCCGCCCGCGGCGGCGTGCACCAGAACTGTGTCGCCGGGCCGGATCCGGGCCAGATCGACCAGCGCGTAGTAAGCGGTGAGGTACGCGATCGGCACAGTGGCGGCCTCGGCGAACGACCAGCCCGCCGGGATACCGGCCAGCTGCCGGTGATCGGCGACCGACTCGGCGCCGAACGAGCCGGGCAGCAGGCCGAACACGCGGTCCCCGGGCCGCAGGCCGGTGACGCCCGGCCCGGTTTCGAGCACGACGCCGGCGCCCTCCCCGCCCAGCCCGGTCTCCCCCGGAACGGCGCCCAGCGCGACCATGACGTCCCGGAAGTTCAGACCGGCGGCGCGCACACCCACCCGCACCTGTCCCGGTCCCAACGGCTCCGGGGCGCCCGAATGCTCCACGAGGCGCAATTGGTCGAGCCGGCCCGCCTCGGCGAGGTCGAGCCGCCAGGAGGCGGGCAGCGGCGGTTCGGGCTCGGCCGGGACCACCACGGGGACAAGAACCTCCCCGGCCCGGACCGCGACCCGGCTGCCGTCGGAGGCCCGGAGCCGGGCGACGGCCCGGCCCAGCGCCGGATCACCCGGCTCGCCGTCCAGATCGACCAGGCCGAACCGGCCGGGATGTTCCGCGGCGGCCGAGCCGATCAGACCCCAGACCGGTGCCGCGAGGGGGTCCGGCCGCTCGCAGGGCCCGGTGGCGACGGCGCCGCGGGTCGTGAGGACCAGTCGTGACCCGGCGAAACGCTCGTCGGCCAGCCACTGATGAATCAGGCTGAGAGCAGCCGCCGTGTCACCCACGGGCGACGGCACGACCAGTGCCGGCGGCACCGGATCGGGAACCGATGCCAGATCGCCGGCTCGCACGACCTCGACCGAGTCGTCGGCTCCGACCGGTGTCCACTCCACCCGGTGCATCGCGTCGAGCCCGGGACCGACGGCGGTATACGGCCGCAGCGCGAGGGATCCGACCGTGGCGACCGGGGCGCCCGTCCGGTCGGTGACGTCGAGACTGAACCGGTCGGCACCGGCCGGGCGGAGACGGACGCGCAGGTCGGCGGCGCCGGTTGCGTGCAGCGTGACGTCGCTGAAGGCGAACGGCAGACGGTCACCGCCGCTCGCGTCGACCACCGACCCGGCCCGTACGGCCTGGGCCCCCGCGTCGAGCAGTGCGGGGTGCAACAGGTACCGCCCGGCGTCGGCGCGTTGCGGCCCGGGCAGCGACACCTCGGCGTACACCTCGTCACCGTGCCGCCAGGCGGCTCGCAGGCCCCGGAACGCGGGCCCGTACGCGAAACCGTCCGCGGCCGCGTCCGTGTAGAAGTCCCCGACCGGCACGGGCACAGCTCCGGGGGGCGGCCACGCGGTGAGTCCGGTTCCCGCCACCTCGCCGTCCGACAGCACACCGGTGGCGTGCCGCCGCCACGGGCCGTCCGGTCCGGCCGACGAGTGCACGGTGAGCGGCAGCCGCCCGTCCGCGCCGGGCTCGCCGACCCGGACCTGCACGGGAACGTGCCCGGTCGGCGGCAGGATCAGCGGCGCCTCCAGGATCAGTTCGTCGACGCGGGAGCAACCGGCCCGGCCCGCGGCGGTCAGGGCCAGTTCCAGCAGGGCGGTTCCGGGCAGCAGCACGGTGCCGCCGACGGCGTGGTCGGCCAGCCACGGATGGTCCGTCCTGGACAGACGGCCGGTGTAGAGATGCCCGGTCGCGCCGGCCAGGGGCGTGCTGGTCTCCAGCAGGGGGTGCCCGGCCTCGCCGGCGGGGGCCGAGCCGGTCAGCCAGTACCGCTCCCCCTGGAACGGGTAGGTGGGCAGGTCGGTCAGGCGGGTCTCGTGCCCGGCGTACGCGGCCCGCCAGTCGACCGGGGCGCCGTGGACGTAGGCGGCGCCCAGCGAGTCGAGCAGGCGGGCCGTGCCACCGTCGTCGCGCCGCAGGGAGCCGACTCCCACGGCGTCCAGCGGCAGTGTCTGGAGCAGCACCGGGTGGGGGCTGGCCTCGACGAAGAGATGGTCCTGGAGCCGGTCCACCGCGGGCCCGAACCGGACCGTCTCCCGCAGATTCCGGTACCAGTACGCCGCATCCAGCACCACCTCCTCCCCCGGGCTCACCGTCGAGACGAACGGCACCACCGGCGTACGAGGCTCGATCCCGTCCAACGCCGCCAGAATCTCCCCGCGGACCGCCTCCACATGCGGCGAATGCGACGCATAGTCCACCGCGATCCGCCGCGCACGTGGTTCCCGTACGAGAAAACGCTCCACCGCCTCGGCATCACCGGACAGCACCACCGACTCCGGACCGTTGACCGCCGCCATGCTCAACTCACCCGGATCCACGTCGGCGAACGGCACCGACACCATGCCCCCACGCCCCGCGATCGCCCGCAGAGCCCGGCTCCGCAACGCCACCACCCGCGCCGCGTCCTGCAACGACAACGCTCCCGCCACGTACGCGGCCGCGATCTCCCCCTGCGAATGACCGACGACGGCCGACGGCTCCACGCCGTACCAACGCCACAACGCCGCCAACGACACCATCACCGCGAACAACGCCGGCTGCACCACATCGACCTGGTCGAGTGGGCCGGCCAGGACCTCCCGCAACGACCAACCGGTGTGCGGCCGAAGGGCCTCTTCGCATGCCAGCATGGACTCGGCGAACACCGGCGACGAGTCCCACAACTCCAGGCCCATCCCGGTCCACTGCGAACCCTGACCCGGGAACACGAGGACGACGCGACGGTCGGTGGCGGGCATCACCGGAGCCGAGCTCAGTTCGCGGAGCCGGTCGACGAGGCCGGCACGGTCGGCGGCGACGGCCACCGCCCGGTACGGCAGGGTGGCCCGCCCGGTGGCCAGGGTGTGCGCCACGTCCAGCAGCCGGGCCCGGTCCTCGCCGATGACCGCCGCGAGCCGGTCCGCCTGGGCCCGCAGGGCGGCTTCGCTCCGGGCCGAGAGCACGAACGGCAGCACCGGTCCGCCGTCGTCGTCCGGTCCGGCCGCGCCCGCCGGGGCCTGCTCCAGAATCACGTGCGCGTTCGTCCCGCTGACCCCGAACGACGACACGCCGGCCCGCCGTACCGTGCCGCCGGAACGCCAGTCGACCGGTTCGGCCAGCAGCCGGACCGGCCCCTCCGACCAGTCCACGTGCGGGGACGGTTCGGCCGCGTGCAGGGTGCGCGGCAGCGCCTCGTGCCGCAGGGCCAGGGCCATCTTGATGATGCCGCCGACGCCGGCGGCGGCCTGGGTGTGCCCGACGTTCGACTTCAGCGAGCCCAGCCAGAGCGGCCGGTCCCGGCCCGGGCCGTACGTGGCCAGCAGCGCCCGCGCCTCGATCGGGTCGCCCAGGGTGGTGCCGGTGCCGTGCGCCTCGACCGCATCGACGTCGCCGGGTTCGAGCCGGGCGTTGGCCAGCGCGGCCCGGATGACCCGTTCCTGAGCCGGTCCGCTCGGTGCGCTCAGCCCGTTCGAAGCGCCGTCCTGGTTGACCGCGCTGCCCCGCAGCACGGCCACGATCGGACGGCCCAGCCGGCGGGCGTCGGAGAGCCGGGCCAGCAGCAGAAGCCCGGCCCCCTCCGCGAACCCGGCCCCGTCGGCATCAGCGGCGAACGAGCGGCAGCGGCCGTCCGCCGACAGACCACGCTGGCGGCTGAACTCGGTGAAAAGCCGCGGCGTGGCCAGCACCGTGACGCCGCCGGCCAGGGCCAGGTCGCACTCCCCCTGCCGGAGCGCCTGCATGGCCAGGTGCGTGGCGACCAGAGACGACGAGCAGGCCGTGTCGACCGTGACGGCCGGTCCCTCCAGCCCGAAGGTGTAGGCCACCCGCCCGGAGACCACGCTGCTCGAGCCGCCCGTGCCGAGAAAGCCCTCGACCTCGGCCGACACGTGCGCCAACCGGCTGGCGTAGTCGTGGTGCATCACGCCCGCGAAGACGCCGGTGCGGCTGCCCCGGACCGCCGCCGGGTCGATACCCGCCCGTTCGAAGACCTCCCAGCTCAGCTCGAGCAGGATCCGCTGCTGCGGGTCCATGGCGAGCGCCTCGCGGGGGCTGATGCCGAAGAACCCGGCGTCGAAGCGGCCCACGTCGTCGAGGAAGCCACCACGACGGGTGTACGACGTACCCGGGTGGTCCGGGTCGGGATGGTAGAGCGACGTGACGTCCCAGCCCCGGTCCCCGGGGAAGTCGCCGGTGGCGTCGATCCCGTCGGCCAGGAGCCGCCACAGCTCGTCGGGGCTGTCCGCGCCGCCAGGATAGCGGCATCCCATCGCCACGATGGCGATCGGTTCACCGGCGGCCACCACGCTCACGGGCGCGGCCGGCCCGGGTTCGGCCCGCCCGTTCATGCGGGTCGCCAGGTGGGCGGCCAGCGCGTCCGGTGTCGGGTGCTCGAAGACGAGCGTGGCCGGCAGCCGCAGACCGGTCGCGCCGGCGAGACGGTTGCGCAGCTCGACCGCCGTCAGCGAGTCGAATCCGAGATCGCGGAAGGCGGCACCGGGACCGATCGCGTCGGTTGTGGCGTGCCGCAGGACCGCCGCGGCGTGCTGCCGGACGAGTTCCAGCGGATCGGCCACGGTGCTCACGACCGGCTGGGCCCGCGCGGCCCGGGCCACAGCGGGCGGGGCGTGGTCGAGGCGCGCGGCCACCACCGCGGGCTCGTCGCCGGCCAGGGCGGCGTCGAACAGCGCCAGGCCCTCGGCGTCGTCCAGGGGCGCCACCCCGGAGTCGGTCATCCGGGCCAGGTCGGTGTCGTTCAGTCGCCGGGTCAGGCCGCTCCGGCGGGACCACATGCCCCAGGCGATCGACACGGCGGGACGGCCGAGCGCGCGGCGGCGCACGGCGAGCGCGTCGAGGGCGGCGTTGGCGGCGGCGTATCCGCCCTGGCCGGGTGATCCCCTGGTGCCGGCGAGCGACGAGAACAGCACGAACGCCGTCAGGTCGGCCCCGGCCGTGAGCTCGTCCAGGTGCCGGGCGGCGTCGATCTTGGGGCGGAGGACCGCGTCCACCCGCTCCGGGGTCAGCGCGGTGAGGACGCCGTCGTCGAGGACACCCGCCGCGTGCACCACGATCCGGACCGGCTGCCCGGCGAGCGCCACCCGCAGCGCTTCCCGGTCGGCCACGTCGATCGCGTGGACGGTGACTTCGGCGCCGCCCGCGGTCAGCTCGTCCGCGAGGGCCGTGGCCGGGGTGCGGCCGAGGAGCAGCAGCCGGCGTACGCCGTGCCGGTTCACCAGATGCCGCGCGACGAGCCCGCCCAGCGTGCCACCGGCGCCGGTGATCACGGCGACGCCGTCGCCGATGGTGGTGGTGCCGGTCGGTGCGGCCGGCACCGGAGTCAGCCGGGAGCCGTACACCCGGCCGCCGCGGACGACGACCTCGGTCGCACCGGCCGCGAGCGCCGGCAGCGCCACGGTCACGTCGCCGTCGGTGTCGGCCAGCGCGAACCGGTCCGGGTGCTCGGCCCGCGCCGACCGGACGAGACCCCAGACCGCAGCGGCCGCGACACCATCGGTTCCGGCCGCGTCGTCCGGCCCGCCCGCGACACCACCGGTTCCGCCCGCGTCGCCCGGGCCGGCCGCGACACCACCGGTTCCGCCCGCGTCGCCCGGGCCGGCCGC
Source organism: Paractinoplanes ovalisporus (assembly GCF_016834655.1). Lineage (GTDB taxonomy): Bacteria > Actinomycetota > Actinomycetes > Mycobacteriales > Micromonosporaceae > Actinoplanes > Actinoplanes ovalisporus. Next base: position 322,546 of record NZ_JAENHP010000010.1, on the reverse strand, counting down.
GACCGCACCGCGGGTGACGAAGACCAGGCGGGAGCCGGCCCGGCGCTCGTCGGCGAGCCAGGCCTGAGCGGTGGCCAGGGCCGTGTGCACGGCGGCGTGGGTCTCCTCGGCCGCGACCGGCAGCAGCACGGTCGCCGGGACCGTATCGGGCAGGCCGGCGGCCGGGTCGAGCATCGTCCACTCGCCGGGTGCGACCGGCGGGCCGTCCGGCAACGGCTCCCAGGCGAGCCGGCGCAGCGGGGTCAGGGAACCGGGCAACGGCCGGGTCGTGAACGCGTCGACGGTGATCACCGGGCGGCCGGTGTCATCGGTGACGGCCAGGGACGATCCCTCGGCGGACGGGCGGAGCCGGACCCGCAGCGCGGCGGCGCCGGTCGCGTACCGCGTGACCCCGGTGAAGGCGAACGGCAGGCGGCCCGGCTCGCCGTCGGGCCGGGCGGCCGCCGAGGCCTGCAGCGCGGCGTCGAACAAGGCCGGGTGCAGCCCGAACCGTGCGGCGTCGGCCTCCTGCCCGGCGGGGATCCGCACGTCGGCGTACACGTCGTCGCCGTGCCGCCACAGCTCGCGCAGGCCCTGGAACGCCGGCCCGTAGCGGAATCCCGCCGCGGCCAGGCGATCGCGCAACGCGTCCGCGTCGACCGGTTCGGCGCCGTCGGGCGGCCACGGGCCCGTTGACTCCTCCGGAACCGGTCCGTCCGCGGTCAGGATACCGGTGGCGTGCGTGGTCCACGGCTCGTCGTCGTCCGGACGGGCCGACACGGCAACCGCCCGGCGGCCGCTGCCGTCGTCGGCGCCGACGGTGACCTGCAATTGCACCCCGCCCCGCTTCGGCAGCACGAGGGGTACGGGCATCACCAGCTCGTCGACGCGGTGGCAGCCGGCTTGCTCACCCGCGCGCAGCACCAGTTCGAGCAGCGCCGTGGCGGGCAGCAGCACGGTGTCCCGGACACCATGATCGGCGAGCCAGGGGTGGGTGAGCCGGGCGATCCGCCCGGTCAGTAGCAGGTCGCCCGCGGTGCCGGCCAGCGTCGTGGCCGCGCCCAGCAGCGGGTGCCCGGTCGGGCCGAGCCCGAGGCCGGCGGCCGCGTCGGCAGCGGGCGGGGCGTCGAGCCAGTACCGCCGTCGCTGGAACGGATAGGTGGGCAGGACGACCGGCCGCCCGGCGGGCGCCAGGTCCCGCACGCCGGCCCCGCGGACGTACGCCTCGGCTCGGCCGCGCAGGAGGCGCCCGGCCTCGCCCTCGTCGCGGCGCAGGGTGCCGATCGCGTCCGCGGGCATCGCGGCCAGCAGCACCGGGTGGGGGCTGACCTCGACCAGAAGGTGGTCCCGCAGCCGCTCTACCGCAGCCCCGAACCGCACCGTCTCCCGCAGATTCCGATACCAGTACACCGCATCCAACGGCACACCCGGCTCCACCGTCGACAGGAACGGCACCACCGGCTCCCGCGGCTCGATCCCCGCCAACGCCACCAGGACCTCGTCGCGGACCGCCTCCACGTGCGGCGAATGCGACGCATAGTCCACCGCGATCCGGCGCGCCCGCGGCTCCGCGGCCAGGTACCGCTCCACCGCCCCCACATCACCGGCGAGCACGGTCGAGTCCGGACCGTTGAGCGCCGCCACCGAGAGCTCGCCCGGATCAACGACGGCGAACGGAACCGCCACCATCCCACCCCGGCCCGCAATCGACCGTAAAGCCCTACTGCGCAACGCCACCACCCGCGCCGCGTCCTCCAACGACAACGCCCCAGCGACGTACGCGGCCGCGATCTCTCCCTGCGAATGACCGACGACAGCCGACGGCTCCACGCCGTACGAACGCCACAACGCGGCCAACGACACCATCACCGCGAACAACGCCGGCTGTACTACGTCGACCTCATCGAGCGGGCCCGCCAGGATTTCGCGCAGTGACCAACCCGTATGCGGCCTCAACGCCTCCTCGCACGCCTGCATCGACTCCGCAAACACCGGCGAGGAATCCCACAGCTCCAGACCCATCCCGGTGCACTGCGAACCCTGACCCGGGAACACGAAGACGACGCCGCGTGTCCCCTCCGGCGCCCTCCCAAGCACGGTGTGCGGGCCGGGCGTGCCGGCGGCCAGGGCAAGCAGCTCACCGGAAAGGGTCTCCACGTCAGCCGCCAGCACGACCGCCCGTTCGGCGAAGCGTGCCCGGCCCGTGGCCAGGGTATGCGCCACGTCCACCAGCCGGGGCGCGGCGGCGACGTGCCCGGCGAGCTCGGCCGCCTGCTCGCGCAAGGCGGCCTGGTCGCGTGCGGCGAGCGGAAACGCCATCAGGCCGTCGACCGCGGCCGGCCCGGGTTCCTCCGGCGCCTCCTCGATGATCGCGTGGGCGTTCGTGCCGCTCGCCCCGAACGACGACACCCCGGCGCGGCGGGGTCGTCCGGGCTCGGCCGGCCAGGGGGCGGGCTCGGTCAGCAGGGAGACCGAGCCCGCGGTCCAGTCGACGTGGCGGGACGGTTCGGCGGAGTGCAGGGTGCGGGGCAGCACGCCCGCGCGGAGTGCCAGAACGGCCTTGATGACGCCACCGACCCCGGCCGCGGCCTGTGTGTGGCCGATGTTGGATTTCAGCGAGCCGAGCCACAGCGGCCGTTCCCGGTCCTGCCCGTACGTGGCGAGCAGTGCCTGCGCCTCGATCGGGTCACCGAGCGGGGTGCCGGTGCCGTGCGCCTCCACCGCGTCCACGTCGGCGGCGGTCAGCCCGGCGTCGGCGAGCGCGGCCCGGATCACGCGCTGCTGGGCCGGGCCGTTGGGCGCGGTCAGCCCGCTGCTGGCGCCGTCCTGATTGATGGCGGTGCCGCGGACCACGGCCAGCACCGGATGCCCGTTGCGCCGGGCGTCGGAGAGCCGTTCCAGCAGCAGGATGCCCGCGCCCTCGGCGAACCCGGCACCGTCGGCGTCGTCCGAGAACGCCTTGCACCGCCCGTCGCGGGCCAGGCCGCGCTGGCGGGCGGCCTCGATCAGCATGTTCGGGGTGGCCATCACCGTGACCCCGCCGGCCAGCGCCAGGTCGCAGTCGCCGTTGCGCAGGGCCCGGACCGCCAGGTGCAGGCAGACCAGCGAGGACGAGCAGGCGGTGTCGACGGTGACGGCCGGGCCCTCCAGCCCCAGCGTGTACGCGACCCGTCCGGAGGCGATGCTGCCGGCGCTGCCGTTGGCGAAGTAGCCCTCGCTGCCCTCCGGTGCCCGGGGCAACCGGGCCGCGTAGTCGTGCGACATGACCCCGGCGAACACGCCGGCGCGGCGGCCGCGGACCGCGTGCGGATCGATGCCCGCCCGCTCGAACGCCTCCCACGAGATCTCGAGCAACAGGCGCTGCTGGGGGTCCATGGCGACGGCCTCGCGCGGGCTGATCCGGAAGAAGGCCGGGTCGAAGTCGGCGGCGTCGTGCAGGAAACCGCCCTCGCGTGCGTAACAGGTGCCGGGCCGGTCCGGGTCGGGATCGTAGAGGGCGTCGAGGTCCCAGCCCCGGTCGTCGGGGAACCCGGAGACGGCGTCGCCGCCCGAGGCGAGCAGGGACCACAGGTCTTCGGGCGATCGCACACCACCGGGGTAACGACAGGCCAGGGCGACGACGGCGATGGGTTCGCGGTCGCGGCTCTCGAGCTCGTGGATGCGTTCCCGGGCCGCGGAGAGGTCCGAGGTGACCCACTTGAGATAGTCGAGCAGCTTGGCGTCGCTCATCGGGCATCACTCCCGTTGCCGTTCGCCCGGCCGAGATGCTGGTCGATGAAGGCGAACACCTCGTCGGCGGACGCACTCTCCAGCACGGGCCGGTTCGCGGGCTCGGTCTCCCCCGCCACAGGTCCGAGGGGCGCGGGTTCGAGGGACGTGGGTTGCAGGGCCGCCGCCAGGTGCTCAGCCAGCCGCCCGGGGGTGGGGTGGTCGAAGATCAGCGTGGCCGGCAGCCGCAGGCCGGTCACCGTGGCCAGCCGGTTGCGCAGTTCGACGGCGGTCAGCGAGTCGAAGCCGATCTCGAGGAAGCCGTGTGCCTCCGGGATCGCCGCGGCCGACCCGTGGCCCAGAACCACCGCGGCGTGGTCACGGACCAGGCCGAGCAGACCGGCCCGGGTGGCCGGAGGTGCGGAGGGACCCCGGGCCGCCGCTGCACGGGGGTACTGGGCGGCGGCCCGGGGCGCTGCGCGGCCGGCACCCGAGAGCAGGCCGCGCAACAGGGCGGGCACTGCGGTGTCCCGCAGCGCCGCCGGATCAAGGTGTGCGGCGACGACGGCCGGTTCGGCCGCCACCAGTGCCGCGTCGAGCAGTGCAAGTCCTTCGGCGGGCGTGAGCGCCACCATGCCGGACCGGCGCATCCGCGTGATGTCCCGGCCGGTGAGGTGACCGGTCATCCCGCCCCCGCCGTCCCAGAGCCCCCAGGCGACGGCGACACCGGGCTGCCCGTTCGCCCGGCGGTGCTGGGCGAGGCCGTCCAGGAAGGTGTTCGCGGCCGCGTAGTTGCCCTGTCCCTGGCGGCCGAGGACACCGGCCGCCGCGGAGAAGAGCACGAACGCGGTGAGGCCGGCCCCGCGGGTCAGTTCGTGCAGGTGCACCGCGCCGTCGATCTTGGGTCGGAGCACCCGGTCGAGCTGAGCCGGGCTCATCGCCTCGACCAGGCCGTCCTCGAGCACCCCGGCCAGGTGGACAACCGCGGTGAGCGGGTGCTCGGCGGGCACCCGGGCGAGCATCCGGGCGGTCGCGTCCCGGTCGGCGATGTCGGCCGCCTCGACGGTCACGGTTGCGCCGAGCGCGGTCAGTTCGGCGACGAGGTCCGCGCCGCCGCCCCGCCGGCTCGCCAGCAGCAGGTGCCGCACGCCGTGCGCGGTGACCAGGTGCCGGGCGACAAGCGCGCCGAGGGTGCCGGTGCCGCCGGTGAGCAGCACCGTCCCGTTGCGGTCGAGGGCGGTCCGGGGGTTGTGGCGCGCCTCGGCCCGGGTCAGGCGCGGTGTCCGTGCGGTGCCCGCGCGGACGGCCAGTTGGGGTTCCGCCGGAGAGAGCAGGAGCGGGATCGCGCCGTGGGAGGCCGGCTGATCGTCCACGTCGACCAGGTGGAAACGGTCCGGATGCTCCGACTGCGCCGAACGGACGAGGCCCCAGACGGCGGCGTGGGACAGGTCCGTGACGTCCTCGTCCGGCGTGGTCGCGACCGCGCCCCGTGTGACGATGACCAGGCGGGAGGCGGCCAGCGCGGGATCGTCGAGCCATTCCCGGATCAGGGCGAGAGCCCGATGGACGGCCGACCGCGCCGACGCGGCCAGGTCGCCGTCGCCGGGCTGAAGGGTCGTCAGCACATGGCCGGGGACGGGTGCTCCGCCCGCGATCGCGCGGCGCAGCGCCGACAGGTCGGCGTGGACCGGGGCTCCCGCGGCCAGACCGAGCGGGTCGGGGCCGGCCACCACGCGGTCACCGAGGCCCGGCGCGCCCGCGAGGGCCGGCCAGGACACCCGGAAGAGGAAGTTGCTGGGCAGCACGGTCAGGGGCCGGGTGGACAACGACTCCACGGTTGCCACGGGCGCGCCGGTGAGATCGTGCAGTTTGAGGCTCAGGCCGCCGTCAGCGGCGTCGCGCAGCCGTACCCGGACAGCCGTGGCACCGGACGCGTGCAGCCGCACACCGGCCCAGACGAACGGGACCTGGGCCCGGTCACCAGGGTCGACCCGGTTCAGGGCGGCGGCGTGGGTGGCGGCGTCGAGCAGCGCCGGGTGCAGCCCGAAGTGGTGGGCCCCGCCCGCCAGTTCCTCGGGCAGGACCACCTCCGCCAAGGTCTCGTCACCGTGCCGCCACACCGCCTGCAGGCCCTGGAAGGCCGGGCCGTAGGTGATTCCGGTCGCGGCCAGCCGGTCGAGCACGTCCCGGGGGTCCACACGTTCGGCGCCGGTGGGCGGCCACGGGCCGTTGTCGTGCTCCGGGGCGGCGCCGGCGCCGGGACGGAGAGTGCCGGTGGCGTGGGTGGTCCACTCCCCGTCGTGGCGGGAGTGGAGGGAGACCGTACGGCGGCCGGTGTCGTCGGGGCGGCCGACCACCATCTGCACTGTCGCCGGCGGGCGCAGGGGCGCCTGCAACGTCAGTTCCTCGACCGTGTCACCGGCTCGCAGGGCCAGTTCCAGCAGGCCGGCCCCCGGCACCAGCGGCTGCTGGTCAACCTGGTGATCGGCCAGCCAGGCCGCATCGATCCGGCCGTCATAGACGGTCCCGTGCGCCCAGCCGGCCGGTTCCCCCAGCCATCCGGGTGATCCGCCGTCGAGCCAGAAACGACGGCGCTGGAACCGGTACGTCGGCAGCACCACCCGCCGCACGTCACGCCCCGCGAAGACCGCCGCCCAGTCGACCTCGGCACCGCGCGCCCACACCCGCGCCACCGATTCGTAGAACCGGTCCAGGCCACCGTCGTCGCGGCGCAACGACCCCATCTCCGGCACCAGCACCGGATGCGGGCTCATCTCGACCAGCAGGCTCCGCCCGGCCACCGCGTCGGCGAAGCGGACGGTCTCCCGCAGATTGCGATACCAGTACACCGCATCCAACGGCACACCCGGCTCCACCGTCGACAGGAACGGAATCCTCGGGGTCAGCGGCTCAATGCCCGCCAACGCCGCCAGAACCTCCTCACGCACCGCCTCCACCTGCGGCGAATGCGACGCATAATCCACCGCGATCCGACGCGCCCGCGGCTCCACCGTCAGGAAACGTTCCACCGCCTCCACGTCGCCGGCGAGCACCGTCGAGTCCGGGCCGTTCACGGCTGCGATCGAAAGGCCGCCCGGGTCGACGTCGGCGAACGGAACCGCCACCATCGCACCCCGGCCCGCGATCGGCCGCAGAGCCTTACTCCGCAGCGCCACCACCTGCGCGGCGTCCTCCAAAGACAAGGCACCCGCCACGTATGCGGCCGCGATCTCCCCCTGCGAATGACCAACCACCGCCGCAGGTTCGACACCGTACGAACGCCACAATGCGGCCAGCGAGACCATCACCGCGAACAACGCCGGCTGTACCACATCCACGTCATCGAGCGGGCCCGCCAGGATTTCGCGCAACGACCAACCCGTATACGGCCTCAACGCCTCTTCGCACGCCTGCATCGACTCGGCGAACACCGGCGAGGAATCCCAGAGCTCCAGACCCATCCCGGTCCACTGCGAACCCTGACCCGGGAACACGAAGACCGGCCGCCCGCCACCGGCCTGGACCGGCAGAGCCTCGCCGGACACCCACCGCCACGGCAGAGCGGCGCGGCCGACCGCCAGCGTGTAGGCCACATCCACCCGGCGTACGCGGGAAAGCTCTTGCAGCTCTGCGACCTGCTCGGCCAGAGCCTGCTCGGACGCCGCCGACACCACCCACGGCACCGACGGGCCGTTGTCCTCGGCCGGATCCGGCTCCGCCTCGGCGGCTTCGAGGATCACGTGCGCGTTGGTGCCGGACATGCCGAACGCCGATACCCCGGCCCGGCCCGGAATCCAGGGCACCGGCTCGGTCAGCAACCGCACCGCACCGGCCGACCAGTCCACCCGCGTCGAAGGCTCGTCCACGTGCAGGGTCCGCGGCAACAGGCCGTTCCGCATCGCCTCCACCATCTTGATCACACCGGCCACCCCGGCCGCGGCCTGCGTGTGCCCGAGGTTCGACTTCACCGAACCCAGCCACAACGGCCGATCACGACCCACCCCGTACGCGGAAAGCAAGGCCCCCGCCTCGATCGGATCACCCAGCCGGGTCCCCGTCCCGTGTCCTTCGACCACGTCCACGTCACCCGCCGACAGCCGCGCATCAGCCAGTGCCTCGGCGATCACCCGTTCCTGGGCCGGCCCGTTCGGCGCCGTGAGGCCGTTCGACGCGCCGTCCTGATTCACCGCCGAACCTCGCACCACCGCCAGCACCGGGTGCCCCCGGCGGCGGGCGTCCGACAACCGCTCCACCACGAGCAGTCCCACACCCTCGGACCAGCCCGTGCCGTCCGCCGCTTCCGCGAACGGTTTGCACCGGCCGTCCGCGGCCAGCCCGCCCTGCCGGCCGAACTCGACAAAGACGTCCGGCCCGGCCATCACGGCCACCCCGCCGGTGACGGCCAGATCGCATTCGCCGCGCCGTAGCGACGCCGCCGCCAGGTGCAGCGCCACCAGCGACGAGGAGCAGGCGGTGTCGACGGTCAGCGCCGGCCCGTGCAGGCCGAGCGTGTAGGCGATCCGCCCGGAGAACACGCTTGTCGCGCTGCCGGTCAGCCGGTAGCCCTCGACCTCGGCCGGCACGACGGCCAGTCCTTCGCCGTAGCCCTGCGGGGAGGCGCCGACGAACACGCCCGTACGGCTCCCGCGCAGTGAGCGCGGATCGATGCCGGCCCGTTCGAACGCCTCCCAGGCCGTCTCCAGAAGCAACCGCTGCTGCGGGTCCATCGCCGTGGCCTCCCGCGGCGAGATTCCGAAGAAGCCCGCGTCGAACTCCCCGGCACCGTCGAGGAAACCCCCGGTCCGCACCTGGCTGCGGGCGGTCCGTTCCGGGTCCCAGCCACGGTCGTCCGGGAACGGGCCGAGCACCTCGTCACCGCCGGTCACCAGCCGCCACAGGTCTTCGGGGGAGGTGATCCCGCCCGGGTAGCGGCAGGCCATGCCGACGATGGCGATCGGTTCGCCGGGTTCCGCCGCGGCCGGCGGGTGGGCCGTGGCCGGTGTCTCGGCGCTGTCGACGAGGCGGGCGGCGAGGGCGGTGGCCAACGCGGCCGGGGTGGGGTGGTCGAAGACGACGGTGATCGGCAGCCGCAGGCCGGTTTCGTCCTGCAGCAGCCGGCGCAGTTCCACCGCGGTCAGTGAGTCGAAGCCGAGGTCGCGGAAGGCCCGGTCGGCCTCGATCTCGTCGGGGGTGTCGTGGCCGAGGACGGCGGCGGCGTGGCCGCGCACCACATCGGTCAGGTTGGCGGCGTGGTGGGTGACCGGTTCGGCCGTCAGGCCGGTCAGAAGGGGGCCGGGCCGCGGCGAAGGTGGTCGCGAACCGGTCCCAGTCCACGTCGGCCACCGCGAGGGTGGTCTCCCCGTCGGCGACGGCTTGCCGCAGAACCGCGAGCGCCCGGCCGGGCTCCATCGCGGCCAGTCCGAGGCGGCGCAGTCGCTCGGTCGCGTCTTTGCCGGCCATGCCGCCGCCCGCCCACGGCCCCCACGCGATCGAGGTGGCGGTCAGACCGCGGGCTCGGCGCCGCTCCGCGACGGCATCCAGGGCGGCGTTCGCCGCGGCGTAGGCGGCCTGCCCTCCGCCGCCCCACACACCGGAGACGGAGGAGAACAGCACAAACGCGTCGAGCGGGGTGTCGCCGAGCAGGTCGGCGAGGTGTTCGGCCCCGCCCACCTTGGCCGCGGCGACCTCGTGCAGGTCGGCGACGCCGGTCTCGGCCAGGGGCGCCTCCCGCACGATTCCGGCCGTGTGCACGACCGCGCTGAGCGGCTGGTCCGCGGGGATGCCGGCCAGCATCCGCCGGACCGCCTCCCGGTCGGCGACGTCGCAGGCCGCGACGGTGACCCGGGTTCCCAGGGCGTTCAGCTCGGCGCGCAGTTCCGCGACGCCGGGTGTCTCCTCGCCGCGCCGCCCGGCCAGCAGCAGATGCGGCGCCCCGGCTCGGGCCAGCCACCGGGCGACGTGACCGCCGAGCGCTCCGGTCCCGCCGGTGATCAGCACGGTTCCCCGCGGCTGCCAGGGGGATCCGGAGGTTCCACCGGGACCGCGGCGCCGCAGCCGGCGGGCCCGGATCCCGTCGGCGCGGATGACGATCTGATCCTCGTCGCCGGCGCCGCCACCGAGCACCGCCAGCAGTCGTCTGATGCTCGCCGGGTCCAGGTGGTCCGGAAGGTCGATGAGTCCGCCCCAGCGGCCGGGGTGTTCCAGGGCGAAGACCCGGCCCAGGCCCCAGACGGCCGCGGCCGACGGATCCGGCGCCGTTGTGCTGACCGCCCGGCGGGTCACCAGCCACAGCGGCGCCCGGACGGTGGTGGCGGCGAGGGCGTGCATCAGCGTCAGGGTCCGGTCGGGTGGCAGCAGGCTCAGGACGCCGCCGATCGGCCCGGCCGTGGCCAGGCGGGCCGGGTCCGGCAGGTCGGTGCCGGCCAGCACCCTGACTCCCGAGCCGACCAGCGCCTCGACGAGCGGATCCACACCGGAGGGCAGAAGGACCAGCCAGGTGCCGTCCGGCCGGGCCGGTACGGGTTCGGGCCGGGCCTGCCAGTCGATCCGGTAACGCCACTGCGACACGGCGTCCGTGGTCCCGCCGTCGCCGACCGGCCAGAACCGGCGGTGCTGGAAGGCGTAGGTGGGCACCGGGATCCGGCGGGCTCCGGTGCCGGCGAACACCGCCGCCCAGTCGACGGCTGTGCCGTGCGCGTGAAGGTGGCCCACGGCGGCCATCGCGGCGGCCACTTCCGGGCGCGGTCCCCGGAGCACCGGCACGGCCGGTACGCCGGCACACTGCTCGGCGAGGCCGGACAGCACTCCGTCCGGACCGATCTCCAGGTAGGTCGTGGTGCCGTCGGCGGCCAGCCGGAGCATGGCGTCGAGGAACCGCACCGGTTCGCGGACCTGCCGGGTCCAGTAGCCGGGGTCGCGGGCGTCGGCGTCGGTCAGGGGTTCGCCGGTGACCGTGGAGACAATGGGGATCCGCGGTGGCGCGAGGGTGAGGGTCTCGACCACCGTCCGGAACTCGGCCAGCATGCCGTCCAGGTGCGGAGCGTGGAACGCGTGGCCGGTCCGGAGGGTGCGGGTCCGGCGGCCCCGGTCGCGGAAGTGGGCGGCGATCCGGTCGACCTGGTCCGGGTCGCCGGAGATCACGCAGGCCCGGGGCGCGTTGACCGCGGCGAGGGCAACCGTTGTCTCATGGCCGTCGAGCATCGGCTGCAGTTCGCCGGCGGTGGCCTCGATCGCGGCCATCGTCCCGGGGCGCGGCACCGCCTGCATGAGCCTCCCCCGGGCGGTTACCAGGGTGGCCGCGTCGCCGAGGTCCAGGACGCCGGCGACGTGCGCGGCGGCGATCTCACCGATGGAGTGCCCGGCCAGCCGGACCGGCCGGATGCCCCAGCTCTCCAGCAGCCGGAACTGGGCCACCTCGACCGCGAAGAGGGCCGCCTGGGCGTAGTCGGTCCGTTCGAGCGCGGCCGGGTCGTCGAGGATGTCGCGCAGCGGCCGGTCGAGGTGCCGGTCGAGCCGGTCAGCGACCGCGTCCAACGCCCGGGCGTAGGCCGGGAACGCCGCCCGCAGGCCCGCTCCCATGCCGGCGCGCTGGCTTCCCTGGCCGGTGAACAGGTAGGCCAAGCCGTCTCCGGTGCTGCCGGGCACGCCCGTGCCGACGTGGGCGGCCGGTCGCCCCGCGGCCAGGGCGTCGAGCCCGCGCAGCAGGTCGTCGCGGCCCTCGGCGACCACAACAGCCCGATGATCAAGCGCGGCCCGGCCGGTGGCGAGCGAAAAGGCCACGTCGAGGTCGCGGGCGCCGGTGTCCTCGCGCAGGGCCACGGCCAGACGCCGGGCCTGGGCCCGCAGAGCTTCCGCGCTGTGCCCGGCCAGCAGGAACGGCAGTGCCCCGGAATCGGTCCCCGCCGGGTCCGGGGCGACGGTCGGTGGGGCTTCGAACACGGCGTGGGCGTTGGTTCCGCTGATGCCGAACGCGGAGATCCCGAATCGGCGCGGCTCCCCGTCGACCGGCTGCCACGGCACCGGCTCGGTCAGCAGCCGCACCGCCCCGGCCGACCAGTCCACCTGCGGGGTCGGCGCATCCACGTGCAGCGTGGCCGGCAGGACTCCGTGCCGCAGCGCCTCCACCATCTTGATCAGCCCGGCGGCACCGGCGGCGGCCTGGGTGTGGGCCAGGTTCGACTTCACCGAGCCGAGCCAGAGCGGCCGCTCCCGGTCCTGGCCGTACGTCGCCAGCAGTGCCTGAGCCTCGATCGGGTCGCCCAGCCGGGTGCCGGTGCCGTGTGCCTCGACCGCGTCGACCGCACCGGGGCGCCATCCCGCGTCGGCCAGCGCCAGCCGGATGACACGTTGCTGGGCCGGGCCGTTGGGGGCGGTCAGCCCGTTGCTGGCGCCGTCCTGGTTGACCGCGCTGCCGCGCAGCACGGCCAGCACCGGATGCCCGTGACGGCGCGCGTCGGAGAGCCGTTCGAGGACAACCATGCCGGCGCCCTCGCCCCAGCCGGTCCCGTCGGCGGCCGCGGCGAAGGGTTTGCACCGGCCGTCGGCGGCGAGCCCCCGTTGACGGCTGAACTCGGCGAATAGGACCGGTGTGGACATGACGGTGACCGCACCGGCCAGGGCCAGGTCACATTCGCCGCGCCGCAGCGCCTGCGCGGCCAGATGGAGGGCGACCAGCGCCGACGAGCAGGCGGTGTCGACGGTGAGGGCCGGGCCCTCCAGGCCCAGGGCGTACGCGATGCGCCCGGAGAAGACGCTCGCCGCGCTGCCGGTGACCAGATACCCCTCCCCGCTGTCGGTGGCGTCCGGTGCTCCGGCCAGCAGGGCCGGGTAGTCCTGGCCGTTGGTGCCGGCAAAGACGCCGGTGCGGCTGCCGCGCAGCGAGGACGGATCGATGCCGGCCCGTTCGACCGCCTCCCACGCGATCTCCAGGAGCAGACGCTGCTGCGGGTCCATGACGAGGGCCTCGCGCGGGCTGATCCCGAAGAACGCGGCGTCGAACCCGGCCGCGTCGTGCAGGAAGGCACCCTTGCGGGCGTACGAAGGGTTCTGGTGGTCGTCGCTCCAGCCGCGATCGGCCGGGAACGGGCCGACCGTGTCGACGCCGTCCCGGACCGTACGCCACAGGTCTTCGGGAGTGTTGATGCCGCCGGGGAAGCGGCAGCTCGTGGCGACCAGCACGATCGGGTCGCCGTCGGCGGCCGCGACGGCCGGAGCTGCGGGCGAGGCCTCACCGCCGAACAGTTCCGCGCCGAGCCGCCGGGCCAGCGCGGCCGGGGTCGGCTCGTCGAAGACCACCGTCGCGGGCAGGCGCAACCCGGTCGCGGCGGCGAGCCGGTTCCGGATCTCCACTCCGGTCAGAGAGTCGAGCCCGAGGTCCTTGAACGCACGATCCGCCCGTACGGACCCGGGGTCGGTGTGCCCGAGGGTGACCGCCACCTGCTCGCGAACCAGGGCCAGCAGCGCCCGCTGCCGCTCCGCCGGCGGCCCGGCGGACAGCTGATGCGGTTCGTGGACGGCCCGGCGGGACTCGGCGGCCCGGATGGCGCGCACCTCCGGCACGGCGTGCAGCAGCGGCCGCGCCCGAGACGCGGTGAAGGCCAGGTGGAGCCGGTCCCAGTCGACGTCCATGACGGCCAGGGTGGCGGCGCCCGAGTCGACGGCCCGGTGCATTCCGGCCAGGGCCACCTCCGGCGGCGTCGGCGGCAGGCCGTGCCGGCGTAACAGGTCTTCGACGGCGGCCGCAGCGGCCATGCCGGCGCCGGCCCAGGCGCCCCAGGCGATGGAGGTGGCAGGCCGGCCGGCGGCCCGGCGGCGCTCGGCCAGCGCGTCGAGGAAGGCGTTCGCCGGGGCGTAGCCGCCCTGGCCCGGCACCCCGAGGGTGCCGGCGATCGAGGAGAACAACACGAACGCCCGCAGATCGAGGTGCCGGGTGAGCTCGTCCAGGTTGGCGGCGGCCGTGGCCTTGGCGTGCAGCGCGGTCGCGAGTTGGTCGGGGCGCAGCCGCTGCACCACGGCGTCGTCCAGCGCCGCGGCGGTGTGCACGACGGCCGTCGGCGGGTGCTCGGTGATGACCGCTTCGAGCTGGTCACGGTCGCCGGCGTCACCGGCGGTGACGGTGACCCGGGCACCGAGCCCGGTCAGCTCCTCACGGAGCCGGTCGGCGCCGGGCGCGTCCGGTCCCCGGCGGCTGAGCAGCACCAGATGCTCGGCTCCGTTGCGGGCGGCCCACCGGGCGACGTGCGCGCCGAGCGCACCCGTACCGCCGGTGATCAGCACGGTTCCGGACGGCTGCCACGATCCGGCCGGGTGCGGATCCGCCGGTGCGGGCACGAGCCGGCGCAGAAAGACGCCGTCGGCGCGAATGGCGACCTGGTCCTCGCCGTCCGGCCCGGCCAGGACCGCGGCCAGCCGGGCGGCCGCCACGTCGTCGACGGTTTCCGGAAGGTCGACCAGGCCGCCCCAGCGGTCGCCGTGCTCGAGGCCGATGACCCGGCCCAGCCCCCAGATCAGAGCCGGCCGCGGCGCCGGGGGCGGGTCGCCGGCGCCGGCCGACACCGCGCCCCGGGTCGCCAGCCACAGCGGTGCGGTGATCCCGGCGTCTCCGAGGGCCTGGGTCAGGGCGAGGGTGGCGGTCAGGCCGGCGGGTACCTCGGGGTGGTCCGGATGCGGGGTGTCGTCGTAACCGAGCAGCGACAGGACACCGGCGACGGGGCCGACGCCGGACAGGTCGCCGGCGGAGACCTGACGCACGTCGGCGCCGTGCCGGGTCAGCGCCGCGGCGAGGTCGGGGTGGTCAGTGCCGTCCGGAGTGACCAGCAACCAGGTGCCGTGCAGGGCGCCTTCGGGCAGGGTGGCCGGGTGCCAGGCGATCCGGTAGCTCGCCGGGCCGCCGGCCGGGGGTGGCGCGGGTGCGTCCAGCCAGTAGCGGCGGCGTTGGAACGCGTAGGTGGGAAGGTCGACCGGCGCCGGTGCGTGCGGGCCGTGGACGGCTGTCCAGTCGACGGGCAGGCCGTGGGTCCAGGCCTCGGCCAGCGCCCGCGTGAGGTCACCCTGGTCCCGGCGCAACGTCCCCAAACCGAGACCCAGGACCGGATGCGGACTCACCTCGAGCAGAACACCAGGCGCATCCGCGACCGCATCAGCGAACCGGACCGTCTCCCGCAGATTCCGATACCAGTACGCCGCATCCAACGGCACACCCTTAGCTACGGTCGACAGGAACGGCACCGTCGGCTCCCGCGGCTCAACCCCGGCCAGCGCCGCCAGAACCTCCTCACGCACCGCCTCCACCTGCGGCGAATGCGACGCATAATCCACCGCGATCCGACGCGCCCTAGGCTCCGCGGCCAGGAAACGTTCCACCGCAACCGTTTCACCCGACAGGACCGTCGAGTCCGGCCCGTTCAACGCCGCGATCGACAACTCGCCCGGGTCGACATCGGCGAACGGAACCGCCACCATTCCGCCCCGGCCCGCGATCGACCGCAAAGCCTTACTCCGCAACGCCACCACCCGCGCGGCGTCCTCCAGGGTGAGAGCACCCGCCACATACGCAGCGGCGATCTCCCCCTGCGAATGACCGATGACAGCCGACGGCTCGACACCGTAGGAACGCCACAACGCCGCCAACGACACCATCACCGCGAACAACGCCGGCTGCACCACATCAACCTCGTCGAGCGGGCCCGCCAGAACCTCCCGCAACGACCAACCCGTGAACGGCCTCAACGCCTCCTCGCACGCCTGCATCGACTCCGCAAACACCGGCGAGGAATCCCACAGCTCCAGACCCATCCCGGTCCACTGCGAGCCCTGACCCGGGAACACGAACACCGGCCGGGCCGGGGTGGTGGCGGTACCGCGTACCAGGTCGGGGTGTTCACGGCCGGCCGCGAGCGCGGCCAGGGCTTCCTCGCCCCCGGCAACCGCCCGGTGGTCGAACCCGGTTCGGGCGGCCAGCGCCGCCCCGATGTCGGCCGGACGCGCGGGTGGCGCCGACGCGAGGAACGACCGCAGGCGCGCGGCCTGCCCGAGCAGCGCCTCGGGCCGGTGGCCGGAGAGTGGCCACGGGACCGGTGTGGCGGGGCGGGCCGGGGTGCCGGCCGGCCGCGGTTCGACGTCCTCGACGATGACGTGGGCGTTGGTGCCGCTGATGCCGAACGCCGACACCCCGGCCCGGCGCGGGTGTTCCCCGGATGGCCACGACGCGGCCTCGGTCAGCAGGGTCACCGCGCCGGCCGGCCAGTCGACGTGCGGGGTGGGCCGGTCGACGTGCAGGGTCGGCGGCAGCTCTTCGTGCCGCATCGCCTCGACCATCTTGATGAGGCCCGCCACCCCGGACGCGGCCTGGGTGTGCCCGATGTTCGATTTGACCGAGCCGAGCCACAACGGCCGTTCACGGTCCGCGCCGTAGGTCGCGATCAGGGCCTGGGCCTCGATCGGGTCGCCCAGCGTGGTGCCGGTGCCGTGCGCCTCGACCACGTCGACGTCGGTGGGCCGCAGCCCGGCGTCGGCCAGCGCGGCCCGGATGACTCGTTGCTGGGCCAGGCCGCTGGGCGCGCTGAGGCCGTTGGACGTGCCGTCCTGGTTGACGGCCGTACCCCGCACCACCGCGAGCACCGGGTGCCCGTGCCGCCGGGCGTCGCTCAGCCGTTCGAGCAGCAGGACCCCGGCGCCCTCGGACCATCCCGTGCCGTCGGCCGCGGCCGCGAACGGCTTGCACCGCCCGTCGGCGGCCAGACCACCCTGCCGGGCGAACTCGGCGAAGGTGGTGGGTGTGGCCATCACCGTGACGCCGCCGGCCAGGGCCATCGAGCACTCGCCGCGGCGCAGCGACTCGACCGCCAGGTGCACCGCCACCAGCGACGACGAGCAGGCCGTGTCGACCGTCAGCGCGGGCCCGTGCAGGCCGAACGTGTAGGCCACCCGTCCCGACATCACGCTTCCCGTGTTGCCGGTCAGCAGGTGCCCCTCGTAGCCCTCCGGTGCGGTGGTGAACCGGCCGGCGTAGTCGTGGTACATCGCCCCGGTGAAGACGCCGACCGGTTCGCCCCGCACCGATCGGGGGTCGAGGCCGGCCCGTTCGAAGGTCTCCCACGTCAGTTCCAGCATGAGCCGCTGCTGCGGGTCCATCGCGGTCGCTTCGCGGGGGCTGATCCCGAACAGCTCGGCGTCGAAATCGGCCACGTCGTAAAGGAAGCCACCGACGCCGTCACGGGCCCAGCCCCGGTCGGCGGGGAACGAGGAGATGGCGTCGCCGCGGGCCGAGACGAGCCGCCACAGATCCTCGGGCGACCGCACGCCGCCGGGATAGCGGCAACCCATTGCTACGACGGCGATCGGCTCGTGGCCGGCCGGGGCCGGGGCCGGAACCGCTGGGGCGGACGGCCGTTTGTCCGCGTACAGATCGTTCAGGTGGTCGGCCAGCACGGCCGTGGTGGGGTGGTCGAAGACCAGTGTGGCCGGCAGCCGGAGCCCGGTCGCGTCGGCGAGCCGGTTGCGCAGCTCCAGCACGGTCAGCGACTCGAAGCCGAGCGCCTTGAACGGCCGGTCGGCGTCGATCGGATGGTCGGCCGGGTGGCCGAGCACGGTGGCGGCCGCCCGGCGCACCAGGTCACGGAGGGCTTCACGGCGCTCGGCCGCGGGCAGCCCGGCCAGGCGTGACGGCGGCCGCCGGGCCGGCGTGGCCGGTTCGAGGCGGGCTGGTACGGCCAGCGCGGTGTCCAGCGTGCAGGCCCGGTCGAACAGGGACAGGCCCTGCTCGGTGGTGAGCGGTACCAGGCCGTTGCGGGCCAGGCGGCGCAGGTCGAGCTCGCTCAGCTGACCGGTCAGGCCGCTGCGCTCGGCCCACAGTCCCCAGGCCAGGGACAGGGCGGGGAGTCCGGCGGCGCGGCGGTGCTGGGCCAGCGCGTCGAGGAAGGTGTTGGCGGCGGCGTAGGCGGCCTGCCCCGGTCCGCCGGTGAACCCGAGCACCGAGGAGAACAGCCAGAAGGCCCGCAGGTCGGTGCCGGCGGTCAACTCGTGCAGGTGCACGGCGGCGTCGACCTTCGGCCGCAGCACCCGGTCGAGCCGTTCGCCGGTGAGGGAGCCGATCACGCCGTCGTCGAGGACACCGGCCAGGTGGGCCACGGCGGTCAGCTGGTGCCCGGCCAGCGCGGCCCGCAAAGCCTTCCGGTCGGCCACGTCCAGCGTGCGGACGGTGGCTTCCGCCCCGAGCGCGGTCAGCTCGGCGGCGAGCGTGGTGGCCGGGGTGCGGCTGAGCAGCAGGAAACGGCGGATCCCGCGGGTGGTGACCAGGTGGCGGGCCACGAGGCGGGCGAGTGTGCCGGTGGCGCCGGTGATCAGCACCGTGCCGTCCGGATCGAGGCCGACCGGTGTGGCGCCCGGCGCCGGCGTCGCCGGGACCAGCCGGGGAGCGAGCACCGCCCCGGCCCGGATCGCCAGCTGGTTGTGGCCGTCCGGGATCGCGTCCGGCACGGCGGCACCCGGTTCCAGGTCGAGGAGCACGAACCGGTCCGGGTTCTCGTTCTGTGCCGAGCGGATCAGACCCCACACCCCGGCCGCGGCCAGTCCGGGCACCTCGTCCCGGTCGGCGGCGGCAACCGCACCCCGGGTGATCACCACCAGCCGTCCGCTGTCGGTGGCCAGGTGCTCCTTCGCCACACGCAACGCTTCCCGGACGGCCGCGTGGGCCGTCGCCACCGGCCCGTCACCCGCGAGCGGATCGATCTCGGCAAAACCCTTTTCCGGTACGGTCGTCGCGCCCTCCGGCGTGTCGGTCCACCGCACCTCGAAGAGGGCACCCGGGTCGACGCCGAGCTGGGCCGCCGTGACCGGGCGGGCCCGCATCGACCCGGCGCTCAGCACCGGTGTGCCGGCGGCGTCGAAGACCGTCAGGGTCACCGTGTCCGAGCCGGCCGGGGTGATCCGCACCCGCAGCCCGGTGGCGGGGGCGTCGCTGTGCCGGGTGACATCCGACCAGGCGAACGGGAGCCAGGTGCCGCCGTCGGCCGGGAACGGGCCGAGGCCGAGAGCGTGCAGAGCGCCGTCGAGCAGGGCCGGGTGCGGGGAGTACGTCCCGGGTGGCCGGTCGGCGGCCAGTTGGACCTCGGCGTACAGGTCGTCGCCGCGCCGCCACACGGCGCGCAGCGTCCGGAAGGCCGGTCCGTAGCCGAATCCGGCGGCCGCCAGAGTCTCGTACCGGTCGTCGAGGTCGAGGGGGACGGCGCCCGGCGGCGGCCAGGTGGTGAGCGGTTCCGGTGGTGTGCGACCGGAACCGGCCGACACGGACCCCTGGGCGTTGCGGGTCCAGGGCCCGTCGCCGGACGGCCGGGAGTGGACGGTGACCGCGCGGCGGCCGTTGTCGTCGGCGGCCACGGTGATCCGCAGGTGTGCCGGTGTGCCCGGCGACAGCCGCAGGGGCGATTCGAGGGCCAGCTCGGCGATGTGGTCACCCTGGGCCGCGTGCAGCACCAGTTCGAGCAGCGCCGTACCGGGGAGCAGCACGGTGCCGAGCACGGCGTGGTCGGTGAGCCAGGGGTGGTCGTCGGTGGAGAGGCGGGCGGAGCAGACCCGGCCGCCGTCGGGAAGGTCGATCGTGGTGTCGAGCAGCGGGTGCGCCGCGCGGTCGGGGCCCTCGCCACGGCGAGGGGTCAGCCAGTATCGACTTCGTTGGAACGGGTAGGTGGGGAGATCGACCCGGCGCGCGTCACGGCCCGCGTAGACCGCGGCCCAGTCGACGGTCGCCCCGTACGTCCACGCCTCAGCCACCGCCCCGAAGATGTCACCCTGATCCCGGCGCAGCGTGCCCAACTCGAGACCCAGGACCGGATGCGGGCTCACCTCAAGCAGAACACCAGGCGCATCCGCGACCGCATCAGCGAACCGTACCGTCTCCCGCAGATTCCGATACCAGTACGCCGCATCCAACGGCACACCCTTAGCTACGGTCGACAGGAACGGCACCGTCGGCTCCCGCGGCTCAACCCCGGCCAGCGCCGCCAGAACCTCCTCACGCACCGCCTCCACCTGCGGCGAATGCGACGCATAATCCACCGCGATCCGACGCGCCCGCGGCTCCACCGTCAGGAAACGTTCCACCGCCTCCACGTCGCCGGCGAGCACCGTCGAGTCCGGGCCGTTCACGGCTGCGATCGAAAGGCCGCCCGGGTCGACGTCGGCGAACGGAACCGCCACCATCCCACCCCGGCCCGCGATCGACCGCAAAGCCCTACTCCGCAACGCCACCACCCGCGCGGCGTCCTCCAAAGACAAGGCACCCGCCACATACGCGGCCGCGATCTCCCCCTGCGAATGACCAACCACCGCCGCAGGTTCGACACCGTACGAACGCCACAACGCCGCCAACGACACCATCACCGCGAACAACGCCGGCTGCACCACATCAACCTCATCGAGCGGGCCCGCCAGGATTTCGCGCAGTGACCAACCCGTATGCGGCCTCAACGCCTCCTCGCACGCCTGCATCGACTCCGCAAACACCGGCGAGGAATCCCAGAGCTCCAGACCCATCCCGGTCCACTGCGAACCCTGACCCGGAAAAACGAACACCACCCGGCCGTCACCCGCCCGGCGGATCACGTCCTGACCGACCACCGTCCGGTAATCCAGGGCCGCCCGGCCGGTCGCCAGCGTGTAGGCCACATCCACCCGGCGGGTCCCGGACGGCAGCGCGTCGAGTTTCCCGGCCATGGCGGCGACGGCTTGCGGGCCGGCACCGGAGACGATCCACGGCACGTCCGGCGGGCCGCTCGGCTCGGCCGCGGTGACCGCCTCCTCGGTGACACCCTCGACGATCAGGTGGGCGTTGGTGCCGCTGATGCCGAACGAGGAGACGCCCGCCCGGCGCGGCCGGCCGGACTTCCACGGCACGGCGTCGGCCAGCAGCCGCACCGATCCGGCCGACCAGTCCACATGCGGCGTCGGCCGGTCGACGTGCAGGGTGCGCGGCAACAGCCCGTGCCGCATCGCCTCGACCATTTTGATCAGACCGGCGACGCCCGCCGCGGCCTGCGTGTGCCCGAGGTTCGACTTCACCGACCCGAGCCAGAGGGGGCGATCCCTTTCCCCGTACGCGGAAATAATCGCCTGGGCCTCGATCGGGTCTCCGAGCGTCGTCCCCGTCCCGTGCGCCTCCACCGCGTCCACGTCCGCCGGTGACAGCCCGGCCGCGTCGAGGGCGGCCCGGATGACCCGTTGCTGGGCCGCACCGCTCGGGGCGCTGAGACCGTTGGACGCGCCGTCCTGGTTGACCGCCGAACCGCGCACCACGGCCAGAACCGGATGCCCGAGCCGCCGCGCGTCGCTCAGCCGCTCCAGCAGCAGAACGCCCGCGCCCTCGGACCAGCTCGTCCCGTCGGCCGCCGCTGCGAACGGTTTGCACCGTCCGTCGGCGGCCAGACCACCCTGCCGGGCGAACTCGACGAACATGCCGGGTGTGGCCATCACCGCGGCGCCGCCGGCCAGCGCGGCCGAGCACTCGCCGCGGCGCAGCGACTCGACCGCGAGATGCACGGCCACCAACGACGACGAGCAGGCGGTGTCGACCGTCAGCGCCGGGCCGTGCAGTCCGAGCGCGTACGCCACCCGGCCCGACGCCACACTGGGCGTGGTGCCGGTCAGCCGGTGCCCCTCGGTGCCCTCGGCCGGCTCGTCGAGTGCCGGCCCGTACCCGAGCGGGCTCACCCCGAAGAACACGCCGGCCCCGCTCTCCGGGGGGCGACCGGCGCGCTCGAAGACCTCCCAGGACAGCTCCAGAAGCAGACGCTGCTGCGGGTCCATGGCAGCGGCCTCGCGCGGGCTGATCCCGAACAGTTCGGCGTCGAACTCGGCGGCGTCGTACAGGAATCCGCCGCGGCCGCGGCCCGCCCAGCCACGGTCGGCGGGAAAGTCGCCGATGGCATCCACCCCGTCGGCGACGAGCCGCCACAGGTCGTCGGGTGAGGCCACGCCACCCGGGTAGCGGCAGGCCATCGCGACGACGGCGATCGGTTCCCCGGCCTCCGAGGGCCGGGGTGGTTCGTCGGCGGCGGGCGGGGCAGCCGTCAGGTGGGTGATGAGACGGTGCGGCGTGGGGTGGTCGAACAGGTCGGCCGTGGTCAGGGCGAGGCCGGTCGCGGTGGAGAGGCGGCTCGCCAGCTCGACCAGCATCAGCGAGTCCAGGCCCAATCCGCGGAAGGTCCGATGCACGTCGACCGCCGCCGGGTCGGCTGAGCCCAGTGCTCCCGCCACCTCGGCCCGGACCAGACCGGCCAGATCAGCCGTGGGCGCCGGCACCGCCGCCGGTCCAGCCGCGCGAACGGCCGGTGCCGCCTCGCCCAGCCAGTACCGCTCGCGCTGGAACGCGTAGGTCGGCAGCCGCACCGGGCGCGGCCGGAACGGCGCGAAGTAGGCCGCCCAGTCCACCTCGGCCCCGGCGACGTGCAACGTGGCCAGGGCGGCGGCCACCGATTCGGCGTCCGGGCGGGCGCGCCTCAGCAACGGCACCACGGTGACCTCGCGGCCGGCCAGGCACTCCCGGGCCATCGCCGCCAGCACACCGTCCGGGCCCAGCTCCAAAAGGTGGGTGACGCCGGCGGCGTGCAGGTCCTCGACACCCGCCGCGAACCGCACCGCCTCGCGCGCCTGCCTCACCCAGTAGTCGGCGGTGAACTCGCGCACCGGCGCGCCGGTGTGCCCGCCGACAACCGGGATGCCCGGCCGCGAGTACGTCAACGATCGCGCCACCTCGGCGAAACGCTCGAGCATCGGCTCCAGCAGCGGCGAGTGGAACGCGTGGCTGACCGGGAGGTCCCGGGTCCGGTGCCCGTGCCGGCGCAGACTCTCCGCGACCCGGGCGACGGCGTCCCGGGCGCCGGAGACGACAACCGCGGAGGGCCCGTTCACGGCGGCGATCGACACCGGGCCGGCCTCGCCGTCCAGCAGCTCCGCGACCTCCTCCTCGGTGGCCTGCACCGCGGTCATCGCGCCACCCGGAGGCAACTCCCCCATCAGACGTCCGCGCGCCTCGACCAGCGTGCAGGCGTCGTCCAGGCTGAGCACCCCGGCGACGTGGGCGGCCACGATCTCGCCGATCGAGTGGCCGAGCAGGCGGGCCGGGCGCAGGCCCCACGACCGGACGAGCCGGTAGAGGGCCACCTCGACGGCGAACAGGGCGGGCTGAGTGACCTCGGTGCGGTCCAGGCCGTCCCCGGCCATGATCTCGCGGAGCAGGGTGCCGCCGGTCAGCGCGTCGAAGCGGGCGGCGATCTCGTCGAGCGCTGCGGCGTAGACGGGGAAGGTCGCGTACAGCTCGGCGGTCATGCCGGGCCGCTGGGCGCCCTGCCCGGTGAAGAGCAGGCCGAGCCCGCCCTCGGCCGGGCGGCCGCGCACCACCCCCGGCGCCGTCCGGCCCTCGGCCAGCGCCGTCAGTCCGGCGGCCATGCCCGCCCGATCCGTGCCGACCACCGCGGCCCGTTCGGCGAACGCCGTCCGGGTCGTCGCCAGCCCGTGACCGACGTCGGTGAGTGTGGCGTCCGGCATGTCCTCCAGCCCGGACAACAGGTTGCGGGCCTGGTCACGCAGGGCTTCGGGGGTTCGCGCAGAGACAATCCACGGGGCTGCGGTCATGGGCGGGGCGGGCGCGTCCGTAACGGGAGGCGGAGCCGGCGCGACCACCACGTGACAGTTGGTGCCGCCGATGCCGAAGGAGCTGACCCCCGCGAGGAACGGCCGCTCCCAGGCGGTGCGCTCGGTGAGGACACGCAGGTTCCACTCGGCCAACGGAGTGTCCGGCCGTTCGGCGGTGAAGTTCAGGCTGGGCGGAAGTTCACCGTGCCGGAGGGCGAGCGCGACCTTGATCAGGCCGGTGACACCGGCAGCGGCCTCGAGATGCCCGACGTTGGTCTTGACCGAGCCGACCAGCAGGGGCGATCCGGGTGGCCGGCCGCCCGTGACCGCGGCCAGGGCGGCCGCCTCGATCGGGTCGCCGCGCCGGGTGCCGGTGCCGTGCAACTCGACGTACCGGAGCTCGGACGGGTCGGCCCCGGCCCGTGCGCAGGCCAGCCGGATGACCTCCTCCTGGGCGCGGGCCTCGGGAACGGTCAGCCCCGCCCCGCCGCCGTCGTTGTTGACCGCGCTGCCCCGGATGACAGCGACGATGATGTCGCCGTCCGCCCGGGCCGCGCCGAGCGGTTTGAGCACCACCAGGGCACCGCCCTCGCCCCGGACAAAACCGTTGGCGGCGGCGTCGAACGCCCGCGACGCACCGTCCGGTGACAGCGCCCCGGTGTGGGCCACGGCGAGCGCGGTCTCGACGGTCAGCGTCAGGCTGACCCCACCGGCGATCGCGACCGACGACTCGCCCCGGCGCAGGCTGTCGCAGGCCAGGTGCACGGCCACCAGGGACGACGACTGTCCGGTGTCGACGGTCAGGCTCGGGCCGCGCAACCGCAACGCGTACGAGAGCCGGTTGGCGATCATCGTGCGCTGCTGGCCGAGAAAGGAGTGGGCGGTGATACCGGACCGCCCCTGTCGGTCGGCGAGCAGGGCGTAGTCGTTGCTTGCGGCGCCGAGGAAAACACCGGCGGACGTCCCGGCGAGCTGTCCCGGCGGCACGCCGGCGTCCTCCAGCGCCTCCCAGCCGAGCTCGAGAGCGAGCCGCTGCTGCGGATCCATGACCGCGGCCTCGCGCGGCGTGATCCCGAAGAACGCCGGGTCGAAGTGGCCGACGTCCTCCAGGAAGCCGCCGACGCCGACGCCTCGGTCCCGGTCCGGCCAGCGGTCGGCCGGAACGGGACCGAGCACGCTGCGGCCGTCGCGCAGCAGTCCCCACAGTGCCTCGGGATTCCGAGCCCGCGGCAACCGGCAGGAAATCCCGATCACGGCGATATCCGTCACCGGATCCATGCGTACTGCTCCCCCGTTCAATGCGAGCCGCGAGCCACTCACATGGCGAAAGGGCGGCCGCATTCCGTCCGTTTTACCGGATCAGGAAAAGTACAACGGGAAGCCGTACCTACGGCAATGTCACATCGAATTCTTCAATACGCCGTTTCTCAGGCGCGCGACAATTGGTTCAGGACCCGCAGCACACCGGCCGCGCCGTCCTCCCGGGCCAGCCGGGCGGCCACGTCGGTCGCCCGCCGCCGGTATTCCGGGTTGGTGGTGGCCTCGGTCAAGGCCGCGGCGAGCCGGTCGGCGGTCAGCCGCCGGAACGGGATCACCTCCGGGGCGACGCCCAGCCCGCGCAGGCGCTGCGCCCAGAACGGCTGATCCACCATGAACGGCACCGGCACGGCCGGCACACCGGCCCGCAGCCCGGCCGCCGCAGTGCCCGCCCCGGCGTGGTGCACCACCGCGGCGACCTGCGGGAACAGCCAGTCGTGAGGCACCTCGGCGACGGTGCAGACGTTCTCCCCGGCCGTGTTCAGCCCGGCCCAGCCGGTGTTCACCACCGCCCGCAGCTCGCTGCGACGCAACGCGCTGACGACCAGCTGTGACAACGCCTCACGGTCCTCGACCGGCATGCTGCCGAAGCCGATGTAGACCGGTGGCGGGCCGGCGGCCAGGAAGTCGACCAGTTCCGGCGCCGGCTTGAAATCGGGGTCGGGGGCGGGCCACCAGTAGCCCACGGTGTGGTTCCACTCGGGCCAGTCAGCGGGCTGCGGCACCACGATCGGGCTGTAGCCGTAACAGATCGGCCAGCGGGCCGCGTCGACCTGTGCCAGCCAGGCGCCCGGCTTCATCAGCGGCAGGCCGAGCTCGGTCCGCAACTGGTCGACGGCCTTGCTGAACGGCTTCTGGCCCAGGCTGCGCAGCGTTGTCGCCGCCTGGCGGTTGCCCCACCCGCCGAGCGAGCGGGTGGTCACCGTGCACGGCGGGAACTCCCTGGTCGGCGTCATCGGCTGCAGGTAGACGCCCATGCTGGGCAGCCCCAGCCCTTCGGCCACGTGACCGCCGATCCAGCCGGCCGGGGTCAGCATGGCCACGTCGGCCGACCGGGCCGCCGCGAGCATCGCCTGAGCCATCGGGGTGGCGTGCGCGGCCACCACCTTGTTCACCTCGAGGGTCACCTTGAGCGGGCTGCTGGTGCCGCTCGCGGCGAGCTTGGAGGTCATCTCCTCCTGGGTGTCCAGCGGGAGCGCGTGAAAGCCCAGCCCGCGGCTGCGCACCAGCTCCTCGAAAAGCCCGTGGGTGGCCAGGGTGACCTCGTGCCCCTCCTCCTGCAGCCGCGCACCGAGCCCGGTGTAGGGCGCAACGTCGCCCCGGCTCCCGACAGCCATGATTACAATTCGCATCGACGAATGCCTCCAACACTTCTCGGCGACCGGACAAAGTGGAAAGGAGCGCGCAGCGCCGACTGTACCGCGCACCCGATCCGGCACGCAAAGCTCGGTTATCCTCGCCCCGTTCACAATCCGAAATGAATTCCCGTGACGGTCGCCCAATACCGTTCGTACGATCCTCCCGGCGGATACCTGTGAACCGGCTGAGAACTCCGGGCTGTCAGTCGGCGGCGATCTCCGCGATCCGCGGCGCGCTGAGTGACAGGTAGGCCGATGCCTTCATCGAGATCGACCGGTCGGCCAGGCCGACGTTGAAGAAGATCTCGTCATGGTGCGCCAGCCCGGCGTCAACGACGATGTCGAGCTCCGGGCTGAAGACGAACGGCATGAAGGTGCCCGACGGACTGCCGGCCAGACGCTCCGCGACCGGGAGCGGTGCGAAGCTCACATCGATCGCGGAGAAGAGCGAGCGAACCCGCCGGAAGTCCACCCGCCGGTCACCGGGGACCACCGCGAGAACGTACCGGCTCTCTTTTCGGGTCTTCCGCACGCACAGGATTATGCTTTTCGCGGCGGCGGCCGGATCGTGCCCTCGGAATCGGCTCGCCTCCTCGGTGGTGGCCCCCGGGGAATGGGAGATCATGCGGTATTCTGCACGGTGCCGGTTCAGCATCTCGAACAACCGAGCGTGAACCGGAGGAACCATATCCGGCCGATCGATCGACATATGCTCAGCGAATCAGCAGCCGAGGCCGGCAACAATGTGGCATCAAGAAATCTGTTCTCCGCGGGCGCCGCTCAGGCCGGTGCCGGGTGACCAAAAGGCGCCGAGAACGGCAGACCGGGCACAACCGTGGCGTCCAGTCTCCGGGCCGCGAGCACGTTCGGGCATCCGGCCAGAGCGAGGGCGAACTCCAGCTCGACCCGGAGGATCTCGAGAGCGCGCGCGGCGCCCCGGGCCCCGTCCACGGCCAGCCCCCAGAGCATCGGCCGCCCGACCAGCACACCGGAGGCGCCCAAGGCCAGGGCCCGCAGGATGTCGGTGCCGCTCCGCACGCCGCTGTCGAAGAGGATCTCGCAGCGGTCGCTGACCGCGTCAACCACGTCGGCCAGGGCGAGGATGCTCGGAAGCGCCCCCTCCAACTGCCTTCCGCCGTGGTTCGAGACGACGATCGCGTCCGCGCCGGCGGACACCGCCCGATCGGCGTCCTCGGGGTCCATGATCCCCTTCACGATCAGCGGCAGGTCGGTGACCTCACGCAGCCAGTCGAGGTCCGACCAGCCCATCCCGGGGTCGAAGACCGCGCCGGTGTGCGCGGCCACCGCCGAGGTGCCCGGCTTCGCCGCCGTTCCGCCGCCCCGCATGACCGGCGGCAGGTTGATCGCGCTGATCTCCTCGGGCACGGCGAACCGGTTACGGATGTCGCGCAGGCGCCGCCCCATGACCGGGACATCCACCGTGACCATGACGGCCCGGCAGCCGGCCCGCTCGGCCCGGCGCACGAGGCCCAGGATGGCGTCCCGGTCACGCAGCCAGTAGAGCTGGAACCAGACCACGGCACCGGTGCCACAGACGTCCTCGATGGTGCGGCTGCTGAGGGTGCTCAGCGCGATCGGGACCCCGGCCTCGTACGCGGCCAGCGCCATGTCGACCTCACCGCGCGGATGCATCATTTTCTGGTACGCCATCGGCGCCACCGCCAGGGGAAGGGCACTCTCGGCGTTCAGCAACCGGCAGTAGCCCGTCGCCTCCGCCACCTCGGCCAGCACCCGGGGACGGAGCCGGATGCTGTCCAGAGCCGCCCGGTTGGCCAGCACGGTGCCGTCCTCACCGCTTCCACCCTGCACGAAGTCCCATACGTCGGCGGGAAGCTGCCCGGCGGCGAGGCGGGCCAGATCGTCCAGTGTGTGCGCTGTCCGGGCCAGCCCGGTGACCTCGGGCGGGAGATCGACGCAGGGTTTGGCCAGCCCCAATCGGCGATCGCCGCCCCCGCGCGCGATCGATGATCCGGCCATCACCGGCGTTCCTACCTTGCGCAATCTCGTCACTTCACCCATCCGTTGCCTCGTCAGCTTCCGGTGACCCGCCTGGAGCGCGGACGCGCCGACTCGACGGAGGCGGCCCGGACCGTCACGTCCTTGATGCCTTCGAACAGGGCGAGCACCGCCCGCGCGGCGGGGAGCACCATCGCACCGTCCTGGGTGAGCTGGACGCCGTCCGGATAGCGGGAGAAAAGCCGCGTTCCAAGCTCCTGCTCCAGACACTTGATCTGATAGCTGATGGCCGGCTGTGAATACCCGAGCGACGACGCCGCTCGGTCCATTCGCCCGGCTTCCACGACGGCCACGAAGGCCTTCAACTCTCGTTCATGCATTCCGCTGCCCCTCTTGTCGACGACAATTCTGGTGGAGTGCGGTGACGGTTCGCTATCCCATCACTATCACCGGGCGGCGGGGGGTAAAAATTGCGCGGCGGGCAGCGTCGAAAACGCCGCCCGCCGCCTCTGCTAATTGGTCAGACGCTTGCTTCCATGGCGTCGGCCAGACTTTTCGGACGCATGTCGGTCCAGTTGTTCTCGACGTATTCGAGGCAGGCCTGCCGGCTGTCCTCGCCGTGCACCGTGGTCCAGCCGGCCGGAATCTCGGCGAAGGCGGGCCAGATCGAGTGCTGGTTCTCGTCGTTGACCAGCACGAAGAAGCGGCCGTCCTCGTCCTCGAACGGGTTCGTCATGGGAATCTCCCTCTCGTTGGTACTGGATGTCGGTGGAATCGAAGGTTCCGGTAGCTCAGCCACAGCCGCCGGCGTGACCGGCGTCGGCCGTGGCCAGCACCGGGAGCTCGGCCGCGGGCAGGGTGACGACCGGCGGGATGGTCACCCGGTCCGGTTGGGACGCACGCCAGGCCTCGGCGAACAGGGGCAGGCGGTCCACGCCCCAGAACTTGTGCCGGCCGACGATGAAGAACGGGACGCCGAAGACGCCATCCTTCGCGCTGGAGACCAGGGCCCGGCCGGCCTCCTCCCGGATGGCCGGGTCGTCGAGGGCGGCTTTGACGGTGCCCAGCGGCAGGCCGGCGCGGACGCCGAGCTCCTCCACCACCGTGACGTCGCAGATGTCCGCCCCGTGCTCCCACCGCGCCTCGAACACGGCATCCGCGAACTCGCGTTCGAGGCCGTACGTCCGGGCGGCGATCCAGCCGAGATGCGCCACCTCCCAGTGCGGCTGCCGGTCGACCGGCCACACCATGGACAGCGCACGACTCTCGGCCAGGCGGCGGGTGTCCTGCAGGATGTAGAAGTGCTTGTCGCGTCCCATCGGGGTGTATGGGAACTCCACCCCGGCCTGGCTGAGGTGGCGCTCGGAGTGCTCATCGGGCTCCCAGAACGGGATCCAGGTGATCGCGTCGGCCACCTCCGGATGGGCCGTGATCAGGTCCCGGTAGGCGAACCAGGAGTACGGACTGCGGAACGAGAAATACCAACGGGCCGGTTTTCTGGCCATTCTGTCCCCCTCTCAGATGGTGATGCCGCCGTCGACTTGGAAGACCGCACCGGTGATGTAGGCGGCACCGGGTGAGGCCAGGTAGGCCACCAGGTCGGCCACCTCCTCGGGCCGGCCGAGCCGGCCGAGCGGGACAGCGGTGACGGCCTTGTTCTTGACCTTGTCGGTGAGCACCGCTGTCATCTCGGTGTCGATGAAGCCGGGGGCTACGACGTTGGCCCGCACGCCGTAGGCGCCGACCTCCTTGGCCAGGGCCCGGGTGAAGCCGATGATGCCGGCCTTGGACGCCGAGTAGTTGGTCTGCCCCGCGTTGCCGTAGACCCCGGCGACCGACGAAATGTTCACAATGGCGCCGCTGCGGCGCTTCAGCATGGCGAAGACCACCGCCCGGCACAGGTGGTGGACACCGTCGAGATTGGTCCTCACGACGTCGTTCCACTGTTCGTCCTTCATGTTGAACAGGGCACTGTCGCGGGTGATGCCGGCCGAGGTGACGGCCACGTCGACCGCGCCCAGCTCGGACTCGACGGCGGAGACGAACGCGCGGACCTCCTCCGCTTCGGCGACGTCGGCCCGCACCGCCAGGACGCGTACGCCGTGCTCCGCGGCCTCCTTCTCGAGACTCTGCGCCGCGGCGACGTCCGATCGGTAGCAGAACGCCACGTCGTAACCGTCACGGGCCAGCCGCAGGACGGTCGCCCGCCCGATGCCCCGCGACCCGCCGGTGACCAGTGCAATGCCACCCTGCTGCGTACTCAAAGCGTGCTCCCCATGGTCGGCGCGGCACGGTCGGCCGACCGTGCCGCGGTCAGCTGCGACGACGGGCGGAACGCCATCGTCATACTGCCGACACGCATCCTCACGACGCCGTCGACGAGGCTCTCGCCGGTGAAGATGACCGTGTCGGAGAACCGGCGCTCGACTCGGACGCGGTGCTCGAGAACGTCACCGGGACGGACGCGGCCGAAGAACCCGACGTCGGAGGCGCCGCCGAAGAGCATCACGTGGCCGGCTCGTAGCGCGGCGCCGGAGTTTGCCAGCACACCGGCCGACTGGGCCCAGGACTCGACCATGAGCACCTGGGGATAGGCCAGATCCGTGCTCTCCGGGGCCCGCGCGAACCACGGTTCCCCACTGCTGACCGCCTTGACGGCCACCATGCTCTCGCCCGGCACCATCGCCCGCACCCGGTCGACCAGCAGGATCGGATAGCGGTGCGGCAACACCGCCCGTGGGTCGGGCGGCACCGGGACCCCGCTGAGCACTTCCGGGACCACGCTTTCGGCGGCCGCGACGCTCTCCTCACCGAGGTGGAAGAGCAACCGGACCGAGGCGACGTCACCACGACCGGACGTGATCCGGGCGGTGAGCCGCCGGCCGATCGGCCGCTCGGCCCAGTTCAGATCCAGCACGAGCCGGTCGCCGGGGAGCGCCACGTTGCGGAATCGAGCCGACTCGACCGCTGCCAGCCGCAGCTCCCCGCCGGCACCGGGCGCGGCCGTGACGAAAGCGCTGAGCCGGGCGCACTCGATCAGGCAGACGCCGGGAAAGATCGGGAAGTCCGGGTAGTGCCCGGCCAGCACGGGCTCGTCGGCCGCGACGACCAGCTCGGTCCGGGCCGTCGGGCCCGGCGCGAGGACGGTCACCGCCCCCGCGACCGGGCTGCATCCCGCGAGGGACTGCCGGGTGGCCGTGGCCGTCGTCATCGGCCCGTCACCCGCAGCAGCGCGCATCCCACCACGCCCGTACGGTCGAGGGAGGTGACCAGGGCGACCCGCTCACCGGACGCGCCGAACAGGGCCAGAAGCTGGAACAGCGCCGACGCCGCGGCGGTGTCGCCGAGCAGCTCCGCGCCGAGCACCCGCTCGGTGGCGCCGGGCGGGAAGAGGTCGGCGAGCAGCTCCCGCTCCTGCTCGCCGGCCCGGCCGGGGGCACCACACGGAGCCACCGCGGTCACGTCGGCCGTGCTCAGCCCGGCACGACGCAGTGCCCGCCGCACACAAGATTCGAGACTTCCCCGGTAGTCGTCGCCGAGGACGACCCCGAACTCGACGGCCAGCACCTCGGCCAGGGCCTCGCCGTCGCCGCCGTCCGGCTCGACCATGAGGATGCCGCAGCCCTCGCCGAGTACGCTTTCGCGCTCGTCCTCACCGCGGCTGTGGTGCTCAAGCCAGGAACGGGCGTGCGAGTACTCCTCAACCGCACCACAGAGGACAACCTCCGCCCGCCCGGCCCCGAGCAGCCGCCGGGCGTAGTTGAGCGCGTAGAGACCCGCGGCCCGCCCACCGGCGACAGTCGCATTGGGGCCCTTGAGCTGATGCCAGATCGCGCACTGACCGCTGGCGCAGTTCATCACCGCGTTGGGAAAACGGGCAGCGTCCACGAAGTAGGGTTTGGCCTCGGTGAAGGAGTCCCGGCTGAAGTCCATGAGGCTCTGTGCGCTGCCGGTGGTCGTGCCGAGCACGAGACCCACCCCGGCCGTCGACATCTCACGCGCGGCGGTGTCGGCCAGCAGCTCACGGACGGCGGTGACGGCCAGGCCGCTGACCCGGTCCATCGACCTGGTCCCCTTCTTGCCCAGCACCTCACGGATGTCGAAGTCCGGCACCAGATGAGCCCGTTCGTCCGGCACCTGCCACTGCTCGCGGGAGAGGGTCGTGCCGGTCGGGCGGCCGGAGCGCAGGCCGTCGGCGAAAGCCTCCCGGCCGATGCCGAAGGGTGAGACCGCGGACCAAGCGGTGATGACGGGATTCGCAGTGACCATGGCGGTTACCTCTGCTCACCGCGGAAGGCGGCGTGCACCTTGGCGTCGAAGGGCACCAGGCCCCAGTTGGTCCGGTCGTCGATAGCGGCGTACCCATGGGTGACGACACCGGTCGCCGTCGGCACCAGGCGGTCCTCACGCAGCACGTAGCACTCCATCGACGAGGTATAGAGGAAATCTTTGAAGATCTCTTCGACCGTGTAGACGACGTAGAGCGTCTCCTCCATCAAGGCCTCGTCGACCATCCGGATCCGCGAGTGCGTGCACGCGGGGATCCAGTCCCGCGAGTCGAGCATGTTGCGGATCGACAGGCCCCGGTCGCCCAGGAAGAGGTCGACGACCTCCTCCATCACGCGCAGGTAGCCCGACATCTGAAGACGCTCGGTGTAGTGGCAGTAGAAGTACGGAATGCGCCACGCGTGGGCGTAGGCGTTCCGCCCGCGCGTCAACTGCGTCAGCACGTCAGCGTCGGTGCGGCCCTCGGCCACGATCGTCGCCGGGGCGGGCGACGTCGCCCCGATCCGGGACACCAGGAACGGGCGCAGTTCGGCCGGCAGTTCCGCGGTCGGCTTGGCCCGGGCGTCGTCGCGCAGCACCACCCGGACCTTCGACGTCGCGACCTTGCTGTTCTCACCGTCGCGATCGGTCGACAGCACTACCCGGACCGCGAGCTCGCCGTCGACGGGCGCGGACGGCACGACCTCGTACGTCGCCAGATCGTCGATGTGCAGGGCACTGATGATCCGGGTGTCCAGGTGCACGATCTCGAAGCCCACACCGCAGTTGCGATACAGCGCGCCGACCGGTGCTCCCGCCGACCGGAAGTGCTCGACGAGCGCCTCCTCGACCAGGTAGTTGATGTGCTTGAACCCGATCCAGGTGCCGATGTTGGTGCCCTCGAACCGCGGGCGCAGAGTGCCCCGGCTGGGCGCGAGCACCGCCTCCACCGACGTGGGCACGGTCACGACGCTCATCTGCTGTTCTCCTTCGATAGAGACGTACGGAGGTCAGCCACGAACTCACTGACCCCGGTGACGAAAGCCTCGGTGTTCTGCACCATGGCGAAATGCCCGACGCCTGGCACCAGGTGGGCGCGTGCGTCCGGAATCGCTTCGGCCAGGGCGAGACTCTCCGCCGGCGGTGGGCAGAAGTCGTCGGCGCCGGCGACCACAAGACTGGGCACCCCGAGCCGCGACAGGGCGAGCTGGGGCGTTCGCAGGTAGATCCGCAGGAAGCTGGCCCAGCCGTACGGGCCGACCAGGGCGCACACTCGTGTCACGAGGGCGTCGAGAGCAGCCGGACCGGTCCGGTGGCCGGCCTGAACCGCGATCCCGGCCTCGATGATGCGCCGGAACGTCACCGGGAAACGCTCGATGTCGCGCCAGGTGAAGTCGTCGGGTGTGGCCCGGTAGAAGGGTGAGACCAGCACGAGGGCACGCGGCCGGGCGAGCGTCGAATCCGGCGCGGCCAGCGCCTCGAGTACCAGGTTGGCGGCGAACGAGTGCGCCACGATCACGTCGACGCCGCCGGGAATCCGGGCGACCGCCTCGGCGACGTAGCGTTCCAGCCCGTCCTCGCGGCTCCAGGTCCGCGGGTGGCTGAGCCGCCACGGCAGATCGGCGGTCCACAGCTCGGCGCCCTCCGGCCATCGGGCGATCGAGGTGCGCCACACACCCGCGCTGTTGGCCAGGCCGTGCAGGAACAGGACACGTTCCCCGGCCTCGGCGGGCGCCCGGTGGCATTTCAGCACGACCGGCTCCGCCGGGCTGGTAGGCAGCGTCCCGGTCATCGAGCCGAGCTCCGGTCGAACACCATCGCGGCCGTGGCCGGGCCGTCATCGGCACCGTTGACCGCGAGAACCGGACCGGACCCGCCTCCGTCGAACCAGCCGATGGCGGCCGCGCACTGGAGAACGCCGAGGGCGCCCGATGCGGCGCCCCACACCGCGGCGAGGTCAACTCGCGGCACGGCCGGCAGCACGTCAGCGGGTGCCGCGCCCGCTGCGTCCGATGTGTACCAGCGCGCCGGCACCTCGGCCGCCCCGGCCAGGCCGGTGAGGCATCCCGACAGATCGGCGGTCCGCCGGTACGGGCCGAGGCCGAGCCGTGTCCGGACGCCTCGGCCCTCGGCCGTACCGGCCAGTTCGAGTACGACTGCGGCCGCGCCGTCGAGCACCCGGTCGCGGCCGGTGAGCCGGCGCACCACCGGGTTGTCCGGTTCGACGCCGACGGTCACGACGTACTTGCAGCGCCCGGAAACGAGCAGCGACTGCGCCCAGAACAGAGCGTCCAGACCTGAGGTCTCACCGTTGCAGAGCATGACGTTGGGTCCGGCCAGGCCGAACCGGATGGCAATGGACGATGCGATCACGTTGCTGGAGGCGTTCGGCAGGTCCATCGGGCTCGTGGCCCGCGTACCCTCGGTGGCGATCGTCTCGACCACCCGGCAGACCGTGTCGGCGTTGCCCAGGTTGGAGCTGACCACCACGCCGGCCTCACCGGGCGGGACCAGCAGCTCGTCGGCGTCACCGAGCAGGCCCGCGTCGGCCAGGGCAGCCCGGGCGGCGGCGAGCCCGAGCTGAGTGGCGCGGTCCTTGTACCGCAGACCACGCCCGGGCAGCTGCGCGGCCGGGTTCGCCGGTTCCGGCGACGGCACCGTCCCGCCGGCCAGGCCCGCCAGGCCGGCGTCCCCGGCCAGCACGGCACCGACGCCGGTAGCCACGGTGTTCACTCGTCCACCTCCACGATCGCGACGGCGTTGATGCCGCCGAACCCGAACGCGTTCACCTGGGCCCGGCGGGCCCGGTGGGTGGCCTGCTCACCGGTGACGATGCGGAACCCCTCGGCCTCGTCGACCAGATCGTCCAGGCCGATGGTCGGCGGGACCACACCGTCACGCAGCGCCCGGACCGCCGTGATCAGTCCAAGCAGGCCCGAGGCGCCCGAGGTGTGGCCGGTCATGCACTTCGTCGCCGTCATCAGCGGGTCACGCGCGGCCGGGCCGAACACGTCGGCCAGCGCGGTCGCCTCGGCCTCGTCGTTGAGCATCGTTCCGGTGCCGTGCAGCATCACCAGTCCGACATCGGCGGGTGTGACACCGGCCCGCCGGTGCGCGTCGCGCATCGCGGTCGCCATGCCCGCCGGGCTCGGGGCGGTCACGTGGTAGGCGTCGCAGTTGACGCCCACTCCCCGCAGCAGAGCGGTTGCCTCGTCGGCGGCCGGGTCAGCGCGGCGCAGGACAACCGCGGCGGCGCCCTCACCCATGACCGCGCCGAGCCGGTTCCGATCGAACGGCCGCACCACGTCCGGCGCCTTCGGATGGATGCGTTCCACCAGGCCGAACATGCTCTCCGAGATCATGTCCACGCCGGCCACCACCACGACGTCACTCGACCGCTGCTCGATCAGATCGGCACCCATCGCCAAGGCGTACAACGAGGCGGCGCAGGCGTTGGAGAACGTGTGTGTGGTGAGCGCCCCGAACTTGGCTCGCAACGCGGCACCGAAATGCAGATCGTCCGGGCCGAACGCGGCCCGGTCGCGATGCCACAGCTCCAGTGAGCGCAGCTCCCGCAGCCCCGTGCCGACCAGCACGGGTACACCACTGAGGTCGTCGCTCATCCCGGCGGCCCGCAGAGCCTGTTCGATCGCGGTGATCAGGTAGGTGGTCGTCCGCATCGCCGTGTCCGGACCGCCGGCCGGGCGGTCGTCGATCTCGTAGGCGTTGCGGGACCGGTACCGCTCGGTGTCGAACACCCGCAGCGGAGCATTGCCGGTGCGGCCCGCACAGAGCGCGGCGAAGAACTCGTCGACGTTGCCGCCGATGCTGGCCACCGCGCCCATACCGGTGATCGCGGTGGTCATCGCGCATTCCCCTCGTAACGCCCGAGGATCACAACCGCGTTGTTGCCGCCGAACGCCAGGCCGTTGTTCTGCACCACTCGCAGGTCGGCGTCGACGGCGTGGTTGGGCACGCAGTCCACATCGCACTCGGGGTCGGTCTGGACGTGGTTGATGGTCGGCGGGATGAAGCCGGTGTTGATGGCGAGGGCACACGCGATCGCGGACAGTGCGCTGGCCGCCCCCATGGAGTGGCCCAGCATCGACTTGATCGAGATGGTGCGCGGTGTCCCGTCGCCGAAAACCTGCCGGATCGCCCGGGCCTCGGTGACGTCGTTGGCCCGGGTGCCGGTGCCGTGGGCCGAGACAAGATCGACCTCGTTCGGCTTCACCGCAGCGTTCTCCAACGCCAGACGCATCGCAGCGGCGACACTGTCCTCGTTGGGTGCCACCGGGTGGTAGGCGTCGCAGTTGAGGCCGTAGCCGAGCACCTCGGCGTAGATCCGTGCACCGCGCGCGAGCGCCGTGTCGAGCCGCTCGAGCATGAGGATGCCGGCGCCCTCCCCGGTCAGGATGCCTTTGCGGTCGATGTCGAACGGCTGGCAGCGTTCCGGTGCGACGGTCCCGACGCGGTAGAAACCGGCGAAGGTCTTACGGCACATCGCGTCGGCGCCGCCGCAGAGCGCGTACTCGGCCTCGCCGGCCCGGACCGCGTCGAAGCCGTAGCCGATCGCATAGTTGCCGGCGGCACAGGCGGTCGGAATGGTGATGGCCTCGACGTCGGTCAGGCCGAACTCCTGGGCGACGCCGGCCGAGAGCCGGCTCGCCGGGATCCGGGCGACGCGAGCCCGGTCGAAATTCTCCGGCCCCGAGTTGACCTCGGCCTCGACCAGGTGGTCGAGGTCGTAGGACTCGCCGTCGGTGGTGCCGACCGAGATCACTCCCGGCCGGTCCCGTAGTTCGCTGACATCGGCGCCGGCGTCCTGGAGGGCCATCCGGGCCGCCGCGACGGAGAACTGCGCGGCCCTTCCCAGTGCGTCGACGGGAACGTTGCGTACCCACTCCCCCGGTTCGAACCCGACAACCTCACAGCCGTTGGTCCGTTCGAATCCGGCGGTGTCGAACCGCGTGATCGGGCGGGCGCCGCTGCGGCCGGCGCGCAGCGCCGTGCCGAACTCGGTCACGCCCAGCCCGACGCTGGAAACCACCCCGAGGCCGGTGAGGACCACTCGATGCCCATTGTCATTGCTGACGGTCACTGACATTCCTTCCGTCTCGGCCGGGTGTGGGAAAGGCTCGATCAGGCCTTCGCCATCGCCTCGGCGATGACGTCGTGCACTCCGCGCAGGTTCACCATGCGCGACAGCTCGGCCTGGTCGATGACCACCCCGAACTCCTTCTCCAGGGCGGCGAGAATCTCGATCGCGCGCAGCGAGTCGGCCTCGTGGTCATCGGCGAACAGGCTCGTCTCGGTCACCTCGTCCTCCTCGATCTCGAGGATGTCGCAGACGATGGACTTGATTTTCTCGGCGGTTTCCGCGGTCACCACGGGCATGGGTTGCGCTCCTTCGATCGCCACCGGCGAAGGTGGACGGACCAATTGACAGCCGGAACGGTAGCCAGACCGGAACGGGGCGAACACCAGCGATGCAGAAGTTTGAATCCTTGAAACGGTCTTGGGACGCCGGACCGCCCCTCTCGCAAGCCGGCATCAGAAAGCTCGATCCGTCAGCCGTTTTCGGTGGCCGGGCTCGTAGCTTGGGGCCGTCCGCCGGAACGGCGGCATAGTGGAAGGTGCCGTTTCTCTTATGACGACCGACGTCCACCCCCTGATCAAGGGGGCCGCTTACGCGGTTCCGTTGTGCGTTCTTCCGTCGTCGGTCTGGCGACTGGGATTTCCCAAGGATCCGAGCCGGAAATGGGAGTACGCCTACGTTCCCGGGCTTTCGGCCGTCTCCATGGGAGCCGCCGCATTGACCATCGGTCTGGTGCGCCCGTGGGGCGAGAAGGTCCCTCGCTGGGTGCCCGGTATCGGCGGCAAGAAGGTTCCGGTGGCGGCGGCCGTCGTGCCGGCTACGGCTGGTGCCGTCGCGGTGATGGGAATGATGGCGCACGCCACCCGTAATGGATTCTTCGGCGGCCGTAAACGGCAGCAGAGGCGGGAACAACTTGCGCTGCCGCCGCTGCCCACCGGCCGCAAAGGCGCCGTCATGCGGGGCGCCTACGCACCCCTGGTCGCTTGGGGGCCACTCGTGCTCGTGGTGACCGCGGACTACTACCGGCGCCGGACCCGGCGCCCGGACGCCACAAAAAGGATCAGCTCATGACCGAAGGAACAGCCGCCGAGCCGCTGACTCCGGACTTCTTCCAGAATCCGTACCCGGTCTACGAACGGCTACGGGAGCAGGCGCCCGCAGTGCGGATCGCGCTCCAAGGCATACCGATGTGGTTGGTGGTTCGCCACGCCGAGGCCCGGACCGCGCTGAGTTCGCCGGTCGTGGTCAAGGACAAGGCCCGCGCGGGTCGCGTCATCGCGGCCATCACCGGCGCGCAGCCACCGATGCCCGAACCGACCGGCGAAGCCTCCGACACGCCACCCGCCGCGCCGCCGCCCGAGCCGTCGCTCGGTCAGCGCATGCTGGTCGAGCACATGCTGACCGCGGACCCGCCGGACCACACGCGGCTGCGCAAGCTGGTGGGCAAGGCGTTCACCGTGCGCCGGATCCAGGAACTGCGGCCGCGTATCCAGCAGACCGTGGACGAGTTGCTCGGCGAGGTTGCCGGGCGCGAAGACGTGGACCTGCTCAAGGCGGCGGGTTATCCCCTTCCGGTGTCGGTCCTGTCCGACCTGATCGGTGTTCCCGCGGCCGACCAGGAGCAGTTCGGGGCCTGGTCCAGCGCTCTGACCGTGGCCGTCCAGCCGGACCGGTTGCTCGAGGTCGCCGAGTCCATGGCCGCCTACCTCACGGGCCTGATCGCCGATCGGCGGGCCGCCCCGCAGGACGACCTCCTCTCCGATCTGATCCGCGCGCGCGACGAGGAGGACCGGCTGAGCGAGGTGGAACTCGTGTCGATGGTGTTCCAACTGCTGGCCGCGGGTTACGAGACGACGACCCACCTGATCGGGAACGGCGTCCTGGCGTTGCTCCGCCACCCCGATCAGCTCGACGCCGTACGCGCGGACCCGGGTCTGCTCTCCGGCGCGGTCGACGAGTTCTGCCGGTACGACAACGCCCTGCATCTGTCCACGCTCAACGTCACCGCGGGGCCGCTCGACCTGGGCGAGGTGGTGATCCCGGAGGACGAGCTGGTGGTGGTGTCGCTCGGCGCCGCCAACCGCGATCCGCGCCGCTTCCCCCACCCGGAACGTTTCGACATCCGCCGGGACACGGCCGGCCAACTCGCCTTCGGGCACGGCATCCACCGCTGCCTTGGTGCCCCGCTCGCCCGGCTGCAGACCGAGGTTCTGGTCGGCAGCCTGCTCGAGCGCTGCCCGCGACTCGAACTCGCCGCCGACCCGGCCGATCTGCGCTACCAGATGAACCTCACCCGCGCTCTGGAAGCCCTGCCCATCCGTACCTGCTGACCCCGCCCCGCAAAGAGGCCCCGGACGTCACCGACGTCCGGGGCCTCCTCCTTGGTCAGCTGCCGATCCAGTCGTCCTCGAGGAGCTCGATCTCGTCCTGGTTGAGGGCCGCCAGTGCCACGTCCGAGGGCGTGTGCCCGCCCGCGGCCGGACGCCGCGTGTGCGCGACCAGAACGTCCAGCACCCGCCGCCAGATGTCCCCCAACGCCTCGAGTTCGGTGACCCCGAAGGCACCCGGCGCCGCGCTGAAGGTGGCCGTCAGCTCCGGCCCGGCCGGTCGGTCCAGCGTGACCGCGTTGAGTTCGAGAGCGAACGGAGTGAACGTCTCCGCCGGCTTCAACATCACGGCCTCCGGGGCGATCGACCATGGCTCGCGGCCGAAGTCGATCGACGTGCGACCGAGGTAGTTGAAGCTCAGTGCCGCTCCGGAGCCACGGGCCAGCACGGGCGCGGTGTCCTCGTTGAGATGGCGCAGCAGTCCGTAACCGAGCCCGTCGCCGGGTACCGCCCGCAGCTGCTCCTTGATCCGCTTGACGACGCGTCCCGCGGACTCCCCGCCCGCCCACAGGTCGGGCCAGTCGATCCGACCGGCATCCAGCCGGACCGGGAACATGGTGGTGAACCAGCCGACGGTGCCCGTGACGTCGACGCCCTCGAGCTCCGCGTCCCGGCCGTGGTGCTCCAAAGCCACCAGCATCGGTCCGGCCGGGCCGCCCCGGTGACGCTGCTGCTCGGCCAGGGCGGCGACAAACGCGGCGACCAGGATGTCCTCCACGCCGCAGTGGAACGTCGCCGGAACCTCGGACAGCAACGGTTCCGTCGCGCCGGCGGCCAAGGTCACCGAAGCGGAGACCGCGGGGCTCCCGGCGGCCGGAGGAACGGGCTGATCGTCGAGTGCGAGTGTGTCCACCCAGTAGGGCAGCTCGGCGAGCCGCTCCGGCCGGTGGGCCTCGGCACGAAGCTGCTCGCTCCACCGGCGGACCGACGTGCGGGCGGGTCCTCGCGCCGATTCCCAGCCCGCCGCCCAGCCCAGCTCCAAGTCGTCCCGGAGGATCCGCCACGAAACAGCATCGACGACCAGATGATGCGCCACCAGGAGAAGGCGGCCGGCCTCATCGGACCCCGCGTCGAACCACACAGCCCGCATCATCGTGCCCGCTTGCGGATTCAGACGATCGACGGCCCCGGCGAAGTGGCTGGTCAGCACCTCCTCGGGGATGACCGCCGCCACGGGGACCCGGGACAGCACGCTGTCGGCCGACACCTCGCCGACGGGTGCCACGACGAGCTGCCAATGATCGTCCAGCCGGGACCGCAGAACATCGTGTCGATCCAGCAGGCCCTGCAGCAGCTCGGTCATCCGATCGGCGGTCAGGCCCGCGGG
Organism: Paractinoplanes ovalisporus; assembly: GCF_016834655.1. Taxonomy (GTDB): domain Bacteria; phylum Actinomycetota; class Actinomycetes; order Mycobacteriales; family Micromonosporaceae; genus Actinoplanes; species Actinoplanes ovalisporus. The sequence continues at coordinate 281,503 of NZ_JAENHP010000010.1, read as the reverse complement.
CGTTCTCAGGAGAGTGTGCTGGCTGAGCCGGTCACGATCCGCGCGTTCACGCAGCAGGGCCATCATCGGAGTCGCCGGGACCGTGCCGGTCGGGTCGTCCTGCTCGGCGCCGGCGTCCTCGTCGAGGATGCGTGCCACCTGAGCGATTCCGGCGACGGTACGCCGCTCGAAAACGTCGTTGACCTTGAGTCCCAGCCCGGCCGCCTGTGCCCGCGTGATCAGCTGCATCGACGAGATGCTGTCACCGCCGAGCTCGAAGAAGCTGTCCTCGACCCCGGCGTCCGGCACGCGCAACAAATCGGCGACGATGCCGAGCAACACGTGCTCCACCGGTGTCCGCGGTTTCCGCGACGCCGGTCCGGCTGTGAACTGCGGTGCCGGCAACGCGCCGCGGTCCAGCTTGCCGTTGGGCGTCCGCGGCAGCCGGTCGAGCGGCAGGAACGCCGCCGGGATCATGTAGTCGGGCAGGGCGGCGCCGGTCAACCCGAGCAGTTCCTCCGGCGCGGGCACGTCCGCGCCGGGCCGCGGCACGAGGTAGGCGACAAGCCGCCGCACTCCGCGGTCGTCGGTCTGATCGACGACCGCGACCTGCTCGACCGCCGGGTGCCGTAGCAGCACGGCCTCGATCTCCCCCAGTTCGATCCGGAAACCGCGGATCTTGACCTGGTGGTCCGACCGGCCCAGATAGTCCAGGCGACCCGACCGGGTCCACCGGACGAGGTCGCCGGTGCGGTACATCCGCGATCCGGCCGGCCCGAACGGGCAGCCGACAAAGCGCTCGGAGGTCAGGCCGGACCGGTTGTGGTAACCCCGGGCCACCCCGTCACCGGCGATGTACAGGTCGCCCACCACTCCCGGTGGCACCGGCTGGAGCCGATCGTCGAGCACGTAGACCTGGGTGTTGTCGATCGGGCCGCCGATCGTGATCCGTTCCGGCTCCGTGAGGTCCTGGGCGGTGGCGCACACGGTGGTCTCGGTCGGGCCGTAGACGTTGGTCAGAGTCCGTACCCGTGCCCGCAGCAGATCGGCCAGCGCGTCGGAGAACGCCTCCCCGCCGATGAAGGCGTGCACGGAACGCAGGCCGTTCTCCGGCGCCGCGGCCGCGAGCGCCTGCCACAGCGACGGGGTCGCCTCCAGGCAGTCGATCCTCGCCGATTCGATCAGGGCGAGGAGAGCACCCGGGTCGAGGACGCTCTCCCGTCCGGCCACGACCACCGCCGCGCCGCAGCTGAGCGGGCCGAACAGATCGAGTGCGGCGACATCGAACGACACCGTCGTCACCGCGAGGAGCCGCTTGCCGGGACCGAGCCGGAACCGTCGCGCCTGATCGGTGAGGAGGTTCGTGAAACCGCGGTGTGTGACGACCACGCCCTTCGGGCGACCTGTCGAGCCCGAGGTGTAGATGACGTAGGCGGCACCCGTGTCCGGCGTCGGCGTGTAGCCCCCCGGCGCCGCGGTCGTCGCGCCGGGTGCATCGGTCACCAGCCGCGGGACACTGTCGTCGAGCACGCCGACCGTGGCCGAGTTGACCACGGCGAGTGCCGGCTTCGCGTCCTGAAGCGTGTACTGGATCCGGTCGGCCGGGTGTTCCGGGTCGAGCGGCAGGTACGCGGCCCCGGTTCGCATCACCGCCAGCAGCGTCACGACCAGCTCGGCCGAGCGCGGCAGGGCCACCGTCACCAGCCGATCCGGACCGGCGCCGTGACCGGCCAGCACCCCGGCGAGGCCGTCCGCGCGCTCGTGCAGCTCCCGGTAGGTCAGCGAAGTGTTGCCGTCGACAACCGCGACGGCGTCGGGTGTCCGCGCCGCGTGGTCGGCCACACGCTCGTCGATACGCCAGCGCGGCTGATCCCGGCGGGTGCCGTTCCACTCGTACAGCACCCTCTGCCGGTCCTCGTCGCCGAGAACGTCGACGTCGCCGACCCGGATCCCGGGCCGGGCGGAGACCACGTCGAGCACCCGGATCAGCCGCCGCAACAGCGACTCCGCGGTGGCCGCGTCGTACATGTCGGTCCGATACTCCAGCCATCCCCGCAGGACACCCGGATCGCCGGCCGGATTGCCGAATCCGAAGGCCAGGTCGAACTTCGCGATCCGCAGGTCGAGGTGCTGCTGCCGGACGGCCAGTGCGCCCAGCGGCACCTCGGCCGTCGGAGTGTTGTAGTGGGTGAGAGCGACCTGGAAGAGCGGATGACGGGCCAGCGACCGCTCCGGGTTCAACCCCTCGACCAGTTTCTCGAACGGCACGTCCTGGTGGGCGAAGGCGTCGAGTGTGGTTCGGCGGACACGCTCCAGCATCTCCGAGAACGTGGGGTTCCCGGCTGTGTCCGTCCGCAGGACCAGGGTGTTGATGAACAGGCCGACGAGATCCTCGAGGCGTTCGTCACTGCGCCCGGCCACCGTGGTGCCGATCGGCAGGTCGGTACCGGCACCCAGCCGGGTGAGCAGCACCGCCAGCGCGGCCTGCAGCACCATGAAGGTGCTGACCCCGTGGACTCGGCCGAGTTCCTCGATGCGCGTCGTCACGGCGGCATCCAGCCGCATCTCGACACTGGCGCCGACGTTGTCCCCCGCCGACGGTCGCGGCCGGTCGGAGGGCAGCGCCAGTTCCTCCGGCGCCCCGTCGAGCCGGTCCCGCCAGTAGGCGAGCTGACGGGCGTGGTTGCTCGCAGGGTCGTGCGGATCGCCGAGATGCTCGACCTGCCACAACGTGAAGTCGGCGTACTGGATCGGCAGCGGCTCCCAGCCCGGCTCGGCGTCGTCGCATCGCGCGGCGTACGCCGTCGCGAGGTCCCTCCGCAACGGGGCCAGGGACCAGCCGTCGGTGGCGATGTGGTGCATCAACAGGACAAGGACGTGCTCGGTGGCGCCGAGCCGGACCAGGGTGGCCCGCAACGGCCGGTCCACAGTGACGTCGAACTCCCCGCTCGCCAGGCCGGCGAGGAAGTCCGGCAACCGGTTCTCGTCGAGCTCCAGCACGGCCAGGGTGGTGGTGGGGTCGCTCAGTACCTCCTGGCGAGGCCGGCCGCCGGTCGACGGGAAGACGGTCCGCAGCGCCTCGTGCCGGGCGACCACGTCGGTCACCGCCGCCCGCAACGCCGCCTCGTTCAGGGGCCCGGACAGGTGCAGCACAACGGGCACGTTGTACACGCTGCGCGCGCCCTCGATCCGGTTGAGGAACCAGAGGGCGAGCTGAGCCGCGGACGGCGGCAGAGTCTCCGGTCGTTCCCTCCGGACCAGCTCGGCGCGGGCTGTCGCAGGCGCCTGGCCCAGTCGCCCGGCCAGGGCGGCGACACTCGGCGCCTCGAACAGGGCCCGGACCGAGATCTCCACGTCGAGAGCCGAGCGGATCCGGTTGACCAGGCGCGCCGCGATCAGGGAGTGCCCGCCGAGCGCGAAGAAATCGTCATCGACGCCGACCTTCGGCAACGCCAGCACCTCGGCGAACAGCTCCGCCAGGGCCGCCTCCTGCGGTGTCGCCGGCTCCCGGCCCGCGGCCGCGGCCGCGTAGTCCGGTGCCGGGAGCGCCCGCCGGTCCAGTTTTCCGTTCGGTGTGAGGGGAAGCTCGGGCAGCTCCACGATCACCGTCGGCACCATGTACTCGGGAAGCACGCGGGTCATCGCTTCGCGGAGCTCGGCGACGACCAGCGCAACGCCCGCCGATGGGACCGCGTAGCCGACAAGGCGCTCGTCGCCCGGCGTGTCCTCACGGACGATCACGGCCGCGGCGTCGACCCCGGGCAGAAGGTTGAGCACCGAGGAGATCTCGCCGAGCTCGACCCGGAAGCCACGCACCTGGACCTGGTCGTCGACCCGGCCCAGATAGGCGATCTTCCCGTCCGGAAGCCACCGGACGAGGTCACCGCTGCGGTACATCCGTTCTCCGGACGGCCCGAACGGGCAGGCGACAAAACGCGCGGACGACAAGCCCGGCCGATAGAGGTAACCGCGGGCCAGACCGGAGCCGGCGATGTAGAGCTCGCCGGGCACACCGGGCGGGACCGGCCGCAAATTGTCGTCGAGGATGTAGACACGGGTGTTGGACTGCGGCACACCGATCGGCACGACACCCGGGGTGAGGTCCTCACCCGGTTCGATCAGCCGATCGGTGACCACACACGTGGTCTCGGTCGGCCCGTAGCCGTTGCGCACCGCAGCTCCCGGGTTGGCCCGGCGCCACGCCACCAGAGCGTCGGCCCGCAGCGCCTCGCCGCCGAAGAACTGCTCCCGGGCCGGTCCGAACTCCGGCGGCAGCGCGGTGAGCATCGGCAGGTGACTCGGCACGGCATCGAGGTACGTGAGCCGGTGCTCCCGTAACAGCTCGACGGTCGCCGGGTCGGGCGAGTCCAGTCCCCCGGTCACATGCACGTGACCACCGTTGGCCGGGACCATGTGCAACGCCATCAGCGAGATGTCGAAGGACACCGGGGCATGCAGCACGGCCACTCCGTCGAGCCCCGCGTAGCGACGCGACGCGGTCGAGACGTGGTCGATGAGGGACCGGTGCTCGACCCAGACCCCCTTCGGGCGGCCGGTCGATCCGGAGGTGTAGAGAACGTACGCGGCATTGGTGTTCCGTAGCGGCGCGGTCCGTTCCGCGTCCGTAACCGGTCCGTCCGGAAGCGCCGCCAGCTCGGCCTCGAAGTCCGCCGTGTCGATCCGGTGCCGCGGCACGTCGGCGGCGGTCACCAGGTGCTCACTGCTCCCGTGCACCAGCGCCAGGACGGGCCGGCTGTCCTCGACCATGTACGCGAGCCGGTCCGCCGGGTAACGGTCCTCGATCGGCAGATAGGTTCCCCCGGCCGCGGCGACGGCGTGCGGTGTGACAAAGGTGTCCAGCGATCGGGAGACAGCCAGCGCCACCACCCGCTCCGGCCCCACACCGTGGCCGATCAGCCACCGCGCCATGCGGTTCACCCGGGACATGAACTGCGCGTACGTGAGATGCCCGGCGGCCGTGCTGACCGCGATGTTCCCGGGTATGCGGCGGGCCTGCTCCTCGATCCGCTCGACGACGGTCCGGAACTCGACCTCCTCGTCGGCGCCCTGCCACGTGTGCAGAACGAGCTCCCGCTCGGCCGGCGACAGCAGGTCCACCTGGGACACCCGCAGTGCCGGATCGGCCGCGACCGCGGTCAGGAAACGTACGAGCCGGTCCGCCAGTGCCTGTGCGGTACCGCGGTCATAGAGGTCGGTGCTGTAGGTCAGGGTGCCCCGCAGCCCCTCCGGCGCACCGTCGGCGCCGAACGACTCGCCGACCGCGAACTCGAGGTCGCACTTGGCCGCCCGGGGGTTGGCCGGGTGCAGGCGGGTGTCCAGTCCGGCGAAGCGTAGCCGCAGCTCGGGGATGTTCTCGAACGTCAGCAGCACCTGGTACAGCGGGTGCCGCGACAGGGAACGCTGCGGGCTGAGCCGCTCCACGAGAAGGTCGAACGGGACCTCCTGGTTGGCGTAGGCCGCCAGGTCGGCCGTCCGGACCCGCTCGATCAGCTGCCGGAAGGTGGGGTCGCGGGACACGTCGTTGCGCAACGGAAGGGTGTTGACGAAGTAGCCGACGCTGTCGGCGAGCGACTCGTCATTGCGGCCCGCGACCGCGGTGCCCAGGGCGATGTCGTCGCCTCCGCCGAGCCGCGACACCACTGCTGCGACGGCGGCCTGCAACACCATGAACAGGCTGGCGCCGCTACTGCGGGCGATCTGGTGCAGCGCCTGCTGCACCGGGGCGTCCAGGGTCCACGACAGGATGTCACCCTGGCTGCTCAGGACGGCCGGGCGGGGACGGTCGGTCGGCAGCTCGAGCTGGTCCGGCAGGCCGGCCAGGGCCTGCTCCCAGTGCGCCAGCTGGCGGGCGAGACGGCTCTCCGGGTCGTCGGGACGGCCCATCAGCTCGGCCTGCCACAGGGTGTAGTCCGCGTACTGGACGGGTAACGGCTCCCAGTCCGGCGCGCTACCCGCGCGCCGGGCCGTGTACGCAGCGGCCAGATCGGCGACGAGGGGGCTCAGCGACCATCCGTCCGAGACGATGTGGTGCACGACGATCAGAAAGACCTGCTCGGTCGGTCCGAGCACCAGCAGATGGGCCCGGATCGGCAGCTCACGGGCGAGGTCGAAGCCGGCCCGGGCCGCTTCACTCAGGTGCTCGTCGAGCGAGGCCTCGTCCGACTCGGCGACGGTCACCGGCACTTTCAGGTCGGTGGCCTCCACGATCCGCTGGATCGGCACGCCGTCGTGGTCCGGGAAGACCGTGCGCAGGCTCTCGTGCCGCAGCACGGTGTCGTGCAGCGCGGCCAGTAAGGCCTCCCGGTCGACCCGGCCGGTGAACCGCAGTGACACACCGAGGTTGTATGTCGGGCTGGGCCCCTCGACCTGGTTGAGGAACCAGAGTCCGCGCTGCGACGGCGAAAGCGGCATCTCGGCCGGGCGTTCCCGTGCGGCCAGCGGCAGCCGCGCGCCCTCGGCGTTGGCGACGATGGCGGCGAGCTGGGCGACGGTCGGCGCGTTGAACAGCTCGCGCACCGGGACGTCGACACCGAGAACCGCCTCGATACGCAGGACCAGCCGGGTGGCGACCAGGGAGTGACCGCCCAGTTCGAAGAAGTTGTCGTCGATACCGACCGAGGAGACCTCCAGAATCTCCGCGAAGAGCCCGCAGAGGACCTGCTCCTGGGGTGTGCGTGGGGCTCGTCCGACCCGGTCGCCCGTCTGCTCCGGCGCGGGCAGCGCGGCCCGGTCCAGTTTGGCGTTCGCGGTGAGGGGCAAGGCGTCCAGCACGACGATCGCGGACGGAACGAGATAGTCCGGCAGCACGGTGGCCAACTCGGACCGCATGGCGCCGGCGTCGATCCGCTCCCCCGGGACCGGAACGACGTAACCCACCAGACGTTTGTCGTCCGGCCTGTCCTCGCGGACCAGAGCGGTGGCCTGAGCGATGCCGGGTCGTGCGGCGAGGGCCGCCTCGAGTTCCGCGGGTTCGATCCGGAAACCGCGGATCTTCACCTGGTCGTCGGCCCGTCCGGCGAACACCAGATCACCGTCCCGGCCGAGGCGGACCAGATCACCGACGCGGTACATACGCTCGCCCGGCGCGCCGAAGGGGTCGGCCACGAACCTCTCGGCAGTGAGACCGGGCGCGGTCCAGTAGCCACGGGCGAGGCCCGCGCCCGCCAGGTAGAGCTCGCCGAGCACACCGGGTGGCACGCGGCGCAGGTTCCGGTCGAGCACATAGGCGCGCACACCGTCCATCGGCCGGCCGATCGGCACCGGATCGGCGACCACGCCGGTGGTGACGGTGTGGCAGGTGGCGAACGTGGTGGTCTCGGTCGGACCGTACGTGTCCCGGAACACCATGTCGGGGAACCGTTCGAGCACGCGGCGCACGGCCGCGGCGGGCACGACGTCGCCACCCGCGCAGAGACTGCGGACGCCCTCCAGGCAGTCCGCGTCGTTCTCGGCAACCACCCGGAACAGGCCCGCGGTCAGGTGCAGACCGGTGATGCCGTGCGCGGCGATCAATCGCCGGAGGGTGGCGACGTCCATGTCGTGAGGCGGGGCCAGGACGACGCGGCCGCCGGTCAGCAACGGCACCCACAGCTCGTAGTTCACGGCGTCGAACGCGTGCGGCGCGTGCATCAGCACCCGGCGGTGCGCCTCGTCCGCGAACCGATTGTCGAGGGCGAACGCGACCAGGTCCCGGTGGGTGATGGCCACGCCCTTGGGCACGCCGGTCGAACCCGACGTGAACATGATGTACGCCAGCTGCTCGGGACGTGTGGTCACCGCGGGCGCCGTGACCTTCCAGTCACCGGCCGGGGTGTCGCCGGCAATGACGGTCGCCGTGGTGTCGATCCCCTCGGCCGTCCCGTCCGCATCGGTCAGAAGCACGGCGGCCTCGGTGCGGCGCAGGATCGCCTCCCAGCGGGCCCGGGGCGCACGCGGGTCGAGCGGGACGTAGGTCCCGTTGGCCTTGAGCACGGCCAGCAGCCCGACGACCAGATCGACCGAGCGGCGACGCAGGACGGCGACCCTGCCCTCGGCACCGACGCCGGCCGCGAGCAGGCAGTGCGCCAGCCGGTTGGCTCGCTCGTCCAGCTCCGCGAACGTGATCTCGGTGCCGTCCGCCGCCACCAGGGCGACGGCCGTGGGCGACGCGGCGACGATCTGCGCGAAGCGGTCCGGCACTGTCACGTCCTGGACGGCCGGGACGGTGGCCGGGATGACGACGGCTTTCTCCTCGGGCAGGACAAGTTCCAGATCGGCGATGCGTGTCTCCGGCCGGGCCACGACCTCGGCCAGCATCACGGCCAGGCGGCCGAGCATGCGCTGCACGGTGACCTCGTCGAACAGGTCGGTGCTGTAGATGACCTGGGCGCCGAGCCCGGCCGGGCGGCCGTGCTCGTCGAAGCTCTCGCTGAAGTCGAACTGGAGGTCGAACTTCGCGACGACCAGGTCGCCCGGCGTGACAACGGCGTCCAGACCGGTCAGCTCGACCGTGCCGCGCGGGTGGTCCTGCAGGCTCAGCAGCACCTGGAACAGCGGGTGACGGGCCAGCGAACGGTCCGGGTTGAGCACCTCGACCAGCCGATCGAAGGGCATGTCCTGATGCGCGTACGCGGAAAGGTCCGTCTGCCGTACGCGTTCGACCAGCTCGGTGAAGGTCGGCCGGCCCGAGGTGTCGGTGCGGAGCACCAGGGTGTTGACGAACAGACCGACCAGGTGCTCGACGGCCTCGTCGGTGCGGCCCGCGACGGGGCTGCCCAGCGGGATGTCGTCGCCCCCGCCGAGCCGCGACAGCAGGGTGGCCAGCGCGGCCTGCAGGAGCATGAACAGGCTGGCTCCGCACTGACGAGCCAGTTCGGTCAGGCCGGCGTGGGTCCGCGTGTCGAGATCGAGCGTCACCGCCGCGCCGCGGTGACTGCTCGCCGCCGGACGGGGGCGATCGGCCGGAAGGTGCAACTCCTCCGGAAGGGCCGCGAGAGTCTGCTTCCAGTACGCGAGCTGGCGCGCGAGCGGGCTGCCCGCGTCCGTCTCGTCACCCAGCAGTTCCCGCTGCCAGAGTGCGTAATCGGCGTACTGGACGGGAAGCGGGGCCCACTCGGGCGCCTGACCATCGATCCGGGCGTTGTAGGCCGCGGTGAGGTCGTGCACGAGTGGGGCAAGTGACCAGCCGTCGGCCCCGATGTGGTGCACGACGACGGAGAGCACGTGCTCGTCGGCCGAGAGCCGGAAGAGCTCGGCCCGCAGCGGGGATTCCGCGTCCAGGCGGAAACCGTGCTCCGCGGCCCCCCTCAGCCGCGCCGGGAGCAACTCGGCCGGAACGTCGACCGGGTCGAGGGAACCGGCTACGGTCGCGACATCGAGGATCTCCTGCCGCGGCAGACCCGCCCGCTGCGGGAAGACCGTCCGCAGACTCTCGTGGCGGTCCAGCACGTCGGTCAGGGCCGCGCGCAGGGCCCCGACGTCCAGGGCACCACGAAGGCGCATGGTGAACGGGATGTTGTAGGTCGAGCTCGGGCCCTCGAGCCGGTCGAGGAACCAGAGCCGTTGCTGCGCATAGGAAAGCGGGATGTCCGCCGGGCGGGCACTCGGCCGCAGCGCCGGCCGGGCCGTTCCCGTGCTGTCCAGAAGCGGGGCCAGGGCGGCCACCGTGGGTTGTTCGAAAATGTCGCGGACGGAGAGCTCGGCCCCGAGCACCGAGCGCACCCGGCCGATCAGGCGGGTGGCCGACAGCGAATGCCCGCCCAGGACGAAGAAGTTGTCCTCGGCCCCGACCATGTCCACGCCGAGCGTCTCGGCGAACAGGGCGGCGAGCACCTGCTCGCCGGGTGTGCGGGCGGCGCGGGACGTCCCGCTGCCGGTGAGCTCCGGCGCAGGGAGGGCCCGTACGTCGAGCTTGCCGTTCGAGGTCAGTGGCAGCTCGGTCACCGGAACGAACGCAGCCGGCAACATGTGGTCGGGCAGCGACTCACCAAGCTTCTTACGCAGCTCACCGGCGTCCGGCACGTGTGCCGGGTCCTCCGCGACCAGATAGGCGACGAGCTGACGCTCGCCCCGGCCGTCGTCCCGGGCCACCACCGCGCAGTGGGTCACCCCGGCACAGGCGGACAGCGCGGCGGCGATCTCGCCGGTCTCGATCCGGAATCCACGGATCTTGATCTGATCGTCGGCGCGGCCCAGATACTCCAGCGCGCCGGCCTGCAGGCGGGCCAGGTCGCCGCTGCGGTACATGCGGCTCCCGTCGGCCGCGAACGGGTCGGCGACGAACCGTTCCGCGGTCAGACCGCTCCGGCCCAGGTAGCCCTGAGCGACGCCGCCTCCACCGATGTAGAGCTCACCGGTGGCACCGGGAACGGCCGGACGGAGAGCGCTGTCCAGCAGATACACCCGCAGGTCGGGGATACCGACCCCGATGAGGCTGCCGGCGCCGGAGGCAACGGTCCCGGCGTCGAGCGCCCGGTAGGTGACATGGACCGTGGTCTCCGTGATGCCGTACATGTTGACCAGGACCGGTGCGTTCTCGCCGGAGTGCCGCTGATACCAGTCGCGCAGCCGCCACAGATCGAGCGCCTCACCACCGAAGATCACATAGCGCAGGGCCAGCCGGTCACCGTCGGCCGGGTTGTCCCGATCCGCCTGCATCAGCTGGAAGAAGGCGGACGGGGTCTGGTTGAGCACCGTCACCCCTTCGTCGCCGAGAAGCCGCAGGAAGCCCTCGGGCGACCGCGAGACCTCGTAGGGCACCACCACGAGCCGGCCGCCGTGCAGCAGCGGTCCCCACAGTTCCCAGACGGAGAAGTCGAAGGCGTACGAGTGGAACAGCGTCCAGACGTCGTTCTGGTCGAAGTGGAACCAGTGCTCGGTCCGGCTGAACAGCCGGACGACGTTGCGGTGGCTCACCTGAACGCCTTTGGGACGTCCGGTGGACCCGGACGTGTAGATCACGTACGCCGGCGAGCCGTCGGTCAGCGGTCCCGCCCGATCGGCGTCCTCGACCGGGGTCCCGGGCAGGACGGCCAGCTGGCCGGCAGTCTCATCGCCGTCGAGGGCGATCGCGGGCACGTCGTCGGGCAGCGCCGCGGAGGCCGACGCGTGCGTGACGACCACGGCCGGGTGGGCGTCGCCGAGCGTGTACGCGATGCGGTCGGCCGGATAGGCCGGGTCGATCGGCACATAGGCCGCACCGGATTTCATCACGGCGACCTGGGCCACGACCATGTCGAGGGAGCGCTCCAGCAGCAGACCGACGAGCGTGCCGGGCCGGGCCCCGTGGGCGATCAGCAGACGAGCCAAGCGGTTGGCCCGCTCGTCCAGTTCGGCGTAGCTGAGCGAGACCGGGCCCAGCGTGACGGCGGTCGCCCGAGGTGTCCGCGCCACCTGGCCGCGGAACAGATCGTCGAGAGTCTCCGCGGACGATTCGAGGACGGCGGGCACGTCAGCGGGGGCGGTCCGCTCGTCCCGGCTCGCCACGTCCAGCCGGCCGGTGGGCTGATCGGCCGCACCGGCCATCGTGACCAGCAGCTCGGTCAGCCGGGCGCAGTGGCCCTTCAGCTCCCGCTCGTCGTACAGGTCGGGGTTGGCGTTCAGCTCGATGCGCAGTCCGCCGGCCGGGTCGCGGCTGTCCACCACCACGGTCAGGTCGTCGTCGTGACCGATGGCCAGAGTCTCAACCGTGACCGGGGCACCGCCGAAGTCGAAGTCGTAATTGAAGGTGACGATGTTGATGCGGGGACCGAGCAGACGACGACCGTCGGCCAGAGCCCCCTGGTCACGTCGCAGGTCCTCGTAGCGGTACCGCTGGTGCCGCAGCGCGGCGCGCAGTTGTCCGGACGCCTGTCGGACGATGTCGGTGACGGTCGCGCCCGCTTCGACCCGCACCCGGACGGGTACGACGTTCGACGTCATGCCGGGCACCCGGGCGACGGCACCGCGGGGCCGAGCCCCGACCGGCAACGCCAGGACAACGTCCGGACGGCCGGTGATCCGGTGCACGTACAGGGCCTGCGCGGCCACGACGACCGCGGGCCAGCCGACGCCGGACTCCCGAGCCAGCGACCGGACGGCCTCCGCGCCCGCCGGGTCGACGTGTCCCTCGGCGCGCAGCAGCGGCCGGCGTGGATACCGGCGCGGTTGCCCGGCCAGACCGGCCACCTCAGGCGAATCCGCGTACTGCTCAGCCCAGGCGGCACGGTCGGCGGTGAACTGGTCCGATGCCCGGTACTCGGCATCGGCGGCGGCCAGCTCGGCCAGGCCGGCCCCGGCCCCGGCCCCGGCCTCCGGCGGAACACCGCCGGCCAACGCGTTGTAGACCGTCGCGATCCGTCGCGCGACCAGGGCACAGCTGATCCCGTCGAGGACCAGGTGATGGTGACGCTGGAACCAGACGAAGCGATCCTCCGCGCAGCGCAGCAGCGCGAAGGCCGACAGCGAGGCACCGGTCAGTTCGACCGGCTCGACCAGCCGGGCGGCGAGCCAGTCCCGGGCCGCGGCCTCGGGATCCGCAGCGGAAGAGAGGTCCACGAACTCGAGCGGCACCTCGCCGTCGATCAGCACCATCTGGACGGGCCCGTCGTCCTCCTCGGCGAAACGCGTCCGTAGCGCCTCGGTCTCGGCGACCACCTGCCGCACGGCCGCCGCGAACCGCTCGGGGTCCACCGGCCCCGCGATGGTGATTCGCTCGGCCAGACAGAACAGCGGGTTGGCCGGGTCCTCCTGCGCCGCGTACCAGATTCCCAGCTGTCCCGAGGTCAGCGGAACACGGACACCCTGAGGGTGAGACATACCAGCTCCACGTATCTACAAGGCGTCCGTGCCGGACGCGCGTCACAAAGGATTGAGAGAGGTGGCGTGCCTCAGCGGCCTTCGCCGGCCAGGCCCGCCTCGTCCGGGGTGAAGCGAACCGGCAGGTACGACATACCCTGCATCAGGTTCGAGTGAATGCGGCGGGGCTCCCCGGTGAGCTCGAAGCCCGTGGTGAAGCTGCGCAGGGCGTCGAGCATCTCCCGCAGCTCCACCCGGGCCAGGAAGGCGCCAAGGCAGAAGTGCGGGCCGTAGCCGAAGGTCACGTGCTTGTTCGGCGACCGACTGAGGTCGAGCACGTCGGGGCGCTCGAAGACCCGCTCGTCCCGGTTGGCCGACACGTTCCAGAGCGTCACGATGTCGTCGGCCTTCACCTGACCGCCGGCCACCTCGAAGTCGACCAGCGCGCGGCGTCCGAAGTTCATCGCCGGGCTGGCCCAGCGCAGGAACTCCTCGGTGGCCGTTTCCAGGTCGACCTCGCCGGCCCTGAGCCGGCGCCACTGCTCCAGTTCCCGGGTCAGCGTGTAGATCGTCTCGACCATCGTGAGCCGGCTCGTCTCGTCACCGCCGAGGATCAGGCTGTAGCAGTTGAAGACGATGTCCTGGTCGGACAGGGGCTCGCCGTCGACCTCACTCTGAGTCAGCGTCGTGAGGACGTCGTCCTGCGGGTTGGCACGGCGCTCGGCGACCAGGTCGCTGAAGTAGAGCAGGATCTCGTTGCGGGCGACCCAGGCCTCCTCGGGCGCCTGGTCAGGCTCGTCCGAGCTGAGCGACGCCTTGGTGAGCTCGAGCAGTTCGGCATTGTCGGCCGGTGGCACACCGAGCAGGTTCCCGATCGTGGTCAGCGGGATGACCGAGGCGACGTCCTTGACGAAGTCTCCGGTCCCCTTGCGGATCGTCCGGGCCAGCAGGTCGCGGGTGTTGGCCCGCACCAGCTCGTTCACCTTGGCCAGGGCCCGCGGGGAGAACGCGCGGAGCATCACGTTCCGCAGGTCCTTGTGCCGCTTGCCGTCGGTCACCGCCATCATCTGACCGGCCGCCGAGTCGCCACCGGCCAGCAGCGTGACCAGAACGTTGCCCTTCTCCGACGTGAGGCGCTTGTCGTCCCGGTAGAGCTTCATCACCTCGGCGTAACGGCTCACCACCCAGAATCCCGGTGTTTCGCCTACCGGCTCGTGCCAGTAGAGCGGGTGTTCGTCCCGCAGGCGCCGCCAATAGGCGCCCATGTCGTTCTCGAGGTACGCCTTGGTGTCGACGAGATTGACGGCCAAGATCTCTTCCGGCACTTCGGCGAGCCGTGTGCTCAATTGCTTCACCTCTCTGCGCAGGTACGTGGCTTACTTGAGATCGCTGAGCTTCTCGTTGAGCACGCGGCCGATGTCTTCGACCGGACCCGGTTGCATCATGTGCGGGTGCTCGCACCGGACGACCCGGTGGCTGATGGTCCCGGTGACGTAGGGCCGCCAGCGTTCGGCCCGCTCGGCCAGTTCCGCGGCCGGCACCGCGGGATCGGGCTCCGCGACGAGCACGAGCATGTCGCCGGCGTACCGCTCGGGCCGATACTCGGCGAAGAGCTTGCGGTTGTTGGCGAAGACCCCGGCCAGTGCGGCGATGTTGGCTTCGGTCAGGCTGGCGAGCACACTCTGACGCTCCCGCAGGATCGCCGCCGCCTCCTGATGTGTGACGGCCCGCTCGCCGATGTCGACGCCCTCGTGCAGCAGCATCACCCGGTACGCGTCCTGCGGGGTCACGGTGTGCTCGGGCACCGGCTCCGAGCGATCCAGCGGGTACTCGTCGAGAACGACCAGCAGCGGCGGCTGCTCTCCCTCGGTGCGCAGCTGACGGGCCATCTCGTGCACCAGCGTGCCGCCGAGGGACCAGCCGACGAGCACGTAAGGCCCGGCCGGCTGCACCGCGTGGATCTGCGCGACGTAGTCGGCGGCCATCGCCTCGATGGTTTCCGGCAGAGCCACCGCGGGGTCGGCGAGCCCGCGGGCCTGCAGGCCGTACACCGGATGCTCGGCGTCCACGTGCCGCAGCAGCGACGCGTACACCCAACTCAGTCCGCCCGCGGGGTGCACACAGAAGACCGGCGTACGGCTCCCGCCCCGGCGCAACGGCAGCAGCACGTCGAGGGAGTCCGCTTCCGTGTCGGCGTCCAGTTCCCGTGCCAGCGCCGAGACGGTCGGAGACGCGAGCACGGTACGGATGCTCAGCCGCACACCGAACACACCACGGATCCGATTGACCAGGGACATCGACATGATGCTGTCGCCGCCGAGGTCGAAGAAGCTGTCGTGGACACCGACGACGTCGAGACCGAGCGTCTCCCGGAAGAGTCCACAAAGGATCTCCTCCTGCGGCGTCTGCGGCCCGGCCCAGTCGGACGCGTCGCGGTCCGGAACCGGCAACGCCTTGCGATCCACCTTGCCGTTGGCGTTCAACGGCAGCCGGGACAGCGTGACGAAGACGGCCGGCATCATGTAGTCGGGCAGCGTCCGGGCGAGGCGCGCCCGGAGGTCGCTCACGAGGACCACGTCACCGGCCGGCACGACATAGGCCACCAGGCGCCGGGCCGTGCCCGGCTCGGACCGCAGCAGCACAACCGCCTGGGCCACCGCCGGGTCGGCGGCCAGGGCGCTCTCGACCTCACCGATCTCGACCCGGTAGCCGCGGACCTTCACCTGGCCGTCGGCGCGACCCAGATATTCCAGCTGCGGCCCCGCCGGATGCCCGTCGTCCCATCGCACCAGATCGCCGGTGCGGTAGAGCCGGGACCCGGGCCGGCCGTAGGGGTCGGCGACAAAACGCTCCGCGGTCAGCCCGGGACGTGCGTGGTAGCCCCGGGCGAGCTGCGCACCGCCGATGTAGAGCTCTCCGGTCGCGCCCGCCGGCACCGGGCGGAGCGCGTTGTCCAGCACGAAGAGGCGTGTGTTGGGCGTCGGCCGCCCGATCGGCACTGCCCCCTCGGCAACAGCGTCGCCCGGTTCGATGCGGAAGACGGCACACCCGACTGTGGCCTCGGTCGGTCCGTACTCGTTCACGACCGCCACCTGCGGGTGCCGGGCACGCCACCGTTCCAAAGCCGTACCCAGGAGTTGCTCGCCTCCGACGACCAGCTCGCGACTCGGCGAGAGCTCTGGCTCCGCCCCTTCCAGCAGTGTCAGGTGCGACGGCGTGACCTTGGCGAACACTGGCTGAAGGCGCTCTCCGCCGATCTGCTCCAGTTCGGCGATGTGCACACAACCGCCGGTCACGAGGGGCACGATCATCGCGGTCACGGCCATGTCGAACGAGGCCGGGGAATGCATGATCGCGCGCTCGGCGGCCGAGGGGTACGCCTCGGCGGCGTAGGCGATGTATTGGGCGAACGCCCGGTGCTCGACGACCACGCCCTTGGGTGTGCCGGTGGAGCCGGACGTGTAGATCACATAGGCCGGGCTCTGCGCGTCGGGCCGCGAAACCGGTTGCTGCGATGTGGCGGACCCGGCGTACAGGTCCGCCCGCGTGACCGCCCACACCGGGCGCCGCAGCTCCGGCAGCTCGCCGATCGTCTCCGGAACAGTCAGCGTGAGGACGGGGTCCGCGTCAGCCAGCACGTGGCGTAGCCGCTCGGCCGGGTCGCCCGGGTCGACCGGCAGATAGCCGGCGCCCGCTTTGAGGACCGCCAGCGCCGCCGTGATGAGTTCGGCCGATCGGGGTAGCGCGAGCGCTACCAGCTTCTCCGGGCCGGCGCCGGCGGCCACCAGCCGTGCGGCCAGCCGGTCGGCCGCCGCGTCGAGTTCCGCGTAGCTGATCCGGGTGCCGTCGGCCAGGAGCAGCGCGGTCGCCTCCGGACCGGCCGACGCCCGAGCCTCGAACTGCTCGTGCACCAGCCGGTCCGGGACCGGCCGGTCGGTGGCATTGCGGGTGACGAGCAGTTCCCGCCGCTCGTCGGAGGAGAGCAGCTCGACACCGCGGGCACGGGCGCCCGGATCGGTGACCATCGCGTTCAGGACCCGGACGATCCGCTCACCGATCAGCCGGGCCGCCGCCTCGTCGAACAGCGTGCCCTGGTAGCTCAGACGCAGTCGCAGCGTACGGCCGGGCATGGCCACGACACTGATCGGATAGTGGTTGGCGTCGTTGCCGTAACCGCCCACGATCCGCAGGCCCGGCTCGACCTCGGCCAGTCCGCCCGCGTCGAGCGGATAGTTCTCGACAACCACGATCGTGTCGAACAGCCGGTCCGCGTCGACCAGCTGGAACAGATCACGCAGTCCGAGATGGTGGTGGTCCAGCACCGAGGTCTGCTGCCGCTGCAGCTCGCCCAGAAGCGTCTCCCAGGTGTCGGCGACGCCGATCCGGGCCCGCACCGGCACGGTGTTGATGAACAGGCCGACCATGGTCTCGATGCCCGCGATGTCGGCCGGGCGGCCGGAGACGGTGCTGCCGAAGACGACGTCGTCCCGCCCGGTCAGGCCGCTCAGCACCACGCTCCAGGCGGCCTGCACCGCCGTGTTGAGGGTGACGCCGAGGCGACGGGTCAACCCGGTCAGTGCCGTCATCCGGTCCTCGTCCAGCTCGACGAGGACCGAGGCGGGAAGGGTGGCGGTCGCATCGTCGGTGGCCGGTGCGACAAGGGTCGCCGAATCCACGCCGTCCAGCACCGAACGCCACGCGTCAAGAGCCTCGGCCCGATCCGCCTGGCCGAGCCAGGCCAGGTAGTCCCGGTACGGCGTCACTGGCGGCAGCGCGGAGGGGTCCCCGTCGGTGCGGTAGAGCGCGAACAGTTCCTGCAGGACGAGCGGGCCCGACCAACCGTCGAGCAGCAGGTGGTGATTGGTCATGAGCAGACGCGCCAGGTTCGGCTCCACGCGGAGGACCGCGAACCGCAGGAGGGGCGCCTCGTCCGGGTCGAAGCGCTGCTCCCGGTCGGCGTCCATGAGCGCATCGAGGCGTGCGGGTCGCTCGGCGGCCGGCAGCGTGGTCAGGTCGACCTCCACCAGCGGGGGCTCGAACTCGGCCGCCACCACCTGCACCGGCCGGCGCAGCCCGCGCTGACGGAAGCAGGAGCGCAGGTTGGGATGGCGGTGCAGCAACGCGCCGATCGCCCGCCGCAGCCGATCCATGTCGAGTGGACCGGCCAGGTCGATGCCCACCTGCACGGTGTAGGCGTCCGGGCCGTCGTCGTCGAGTTGTGTGTGGAAGAGAAGTCCCTCCTGCATGGGGGTCAGCGGCAGGATGTCGGCCGGCTGCTCGGTGAACCCGGCGGTCACCGCGTCGATCTCGGCCTGCGACAGAGGGACGAGCGTCAGGTCGGACGGTGTGTAGCCGCCCGTCGTCGGCTGCGCGACATGCGCGACGATCGCCTCCAGCGCCGCGAACCACAACTCGCCCAGCTCGCGGATCTCCTCCTCGCTGAACAGTTCGCTGCCCCACGACCAGGCGGCAACCAGGCGTGGCCCGTCCGGGCCGTCCTGCGTCGTGGCGTTGAGGTCGATGGCGTGCGCCAGCGGCCGGTCCGGGTCGCTGCCACCGTCGAGGTCGAATCCCTCCGGAGCGGGCGACCAGTCGGTCGGCGTGGTCGTCCGGTCGTCGGCCGACGCGAACCGGCCCAGGTAGTTGAAGCTGATCTGCGGCTCCGGCCGCCGCGCCAGCAACGGACCGGTCTGCGGGTTGAGGTAGCGCAACAGGCCGTAGCCGAGGCCGTTGTCCGGTACCGCCCGCAGTTGTTCCTTGACCTGCTTCAGGGTGCTGCCGACGACCCGGCCGCCCGCCTGGAAGTCCCGCCAGTCGAGCGCGCCCGGGTCCAGCCGGACCGGGAAGAGGCTGGTGAACCAGCCGACGGTGCGGGCCAGGTCGACGGTGTCGTCCAGCTCCTCCCGGCCGTGCCCCTCGAGGTTCACCAGCACCGGGCCGGTGGCCCGCCCACGGCGCTGACGCCACTGGTCGACCGCCACCGCGAAACCGGTCAGCAGCACGTCGTTGACCCGGGCGTGGAAAGCCGCGGGGACCTTGGTCAGCAGGGTCTCGGTCGACTCGATCGGCAGTGCCAGGACCAGGCCCCGCGTGGTGCCGGTGACGTCGCGCGCGGGATCGAGCGGACGGTCGGTCACGGGCGGTTCCGTGGCGTTCTGCGTGTCGAGCCAGAACGGGAGTTCGCTGACACGTTCCGGTGTCTGCGCCGAGGCGGTGAGCAATTGCGCCCACTCGCGGACGGACGTGCCGACCGGTTCGAGCCGCGGCACCTGACCGGCGTCGGCGGCGTCCCAGGCCTGCTTCAGATCCGGCAGCAGGATGCGCCACGAGACGCCGTCGACGGCCAGGTGATGCAGAGTGAGCAGAAGCCGGCCGGAACGATGCGGCCCGTGGTCGAACCAGACCGCCTGCAGCATCACCCCGTTCTCCGGGTCGAGCCGGTCCCAGGCGGCCCGGACCTCCCGGGCCATCAGTTCCGCGCCGGAGCCGGCGGTGTCATCGGCGGCGACCCGGCGGACAACAGACGCGGCCGGAACCGTGCCCCGTTCCCGCACGCGCAGGTTCCAGACGACCCCACCGGTGCGGCTGAGCGTCATTCGCAGCACGTCGTGGTGGTCGATCAGCGCCTGCACTGTGGACAGCAGGCGGGCCTCGCCGAGATCAGCCGGAACGACGATCATCGTGGTCTGACTGAACCGGTCCGGCCGTCCGCCCCGCTCCCGCATCCAGTGCACGATCGGAGTAAGCGGCACGTCGCCGGTACCCCGATCGTCCGCGGGCGCCACGACCGCCGGCTCGGGCGCTGTGGCCTCGGCCGCGGCCAGGAAGGCGGCCAGGGCAGCGACGGTCTTGTGCTCGAAGATGTCGCGCGGGCTCAGCTTCAGTCCCGCGTCGCGCATCCGCCGAACCAGCTGGATCGAGAGGATGCTGTCGCCACCGACGTCGAAGAAGCTGTCGTGGATGCCGATTCCGGGCTTGCGGAGCTGCTCCGCGAAGAGCGAGCGGATCAGTTCCTCCCGCTCGTTGCGCGGCTGGTCCGTGGCCCGGCCGCCACCGGCGAACTCGGGCGCCGGAAGCGCCGACCGGTCGATCTTCCCGTTCGGCGTCACCGGCATGGCGTCGAGCACCACGACGGCCGCCGGAACAAGATGGTCGGGCAGCACGGCGGCCAGGTCCGTACGCAGAGCCCGGCCATCGGCCCCGGGTGCCACGACGTACGCGACCAGGCGCTCGGCCTCCCCCTCGTCGGCTCGCACCAGCACCTCGGCCTGGCGCACGGCCGCGTCGCGCAGCAGCGCCGCCCGCACCTCGCCCGGCTCGATCCGGTAACCGTGCAACTTGACCTGTTCATCGGCCCGGCCGGCGAACATCAGCGCACCGTCGGAGCGCCATCGGGCCAGGTCACCGGTGCGATACATGCGCGCACCAGGCGGCCCCCACGGGTCGGCGACGAAGCGCTCGGCGGTCAGGCCGGGCCGCCGCAGATAGCCGCGCGCCACGCCGGAACCGGCGATGTAGATCTCTCCGAGCACCCCGGTCGCCACCGGGCGGAGCGCGTCGTTGAGCACATAGACGCGAGAGCCAGGGATCGGCCGGCCGAGCGGCGGTTCGACACTGCCGCTCAGCGGCGCGCTGATCGTCGCGCAGACAGTCGTCTCGGTCGGGCCGTAGGCGTTGACCATCCGCCGGCCCGCGGACCAGCGCCCCACCACTTCCGGCGGTGTCGCCTCGCCCGCGACCAGAAGACCGACGTTCGCCGGCACCTCGTCGTCGGCCATCACCGCGAGCGCGGCGGGCGGGATCGTCGCCTGCGTCACCCGCTGCTCAGCCAGCAGGGACGCCAGCGGCGGGCCCGGGTCGAGGCGGGCGGCCGGTGCGAGCACCAGAGCGGCGCCGGTCAGCAGCGCCTTGCAGATCTCGGCGAACGCGGCGTCGAAGCTGGGCGATGCGAACTGGACGACCCGGTCGCCCGCGCCGAGGTCGAAGGCCTCCAGGTAGCCCGCGCGCAGAGCGGCCACACCACGGTGGGACACCACCACGCCCTTGGGAAGACCGGTGGATCCCGAGGTGTAGATGACATAGGCCGGGCTGTCCGGCCGGAATACCTGCCCGGGGGCAGTCGCAGGCGCGGCCCCGACCCGATCCCTGGTTTCCGGGTCGTCGAGTACCACGTGCGTCGTACCGGGCGTGGCCTCGGGGAGATCCCCGGCGATGTCGGCACTGGTGATCACCACGTCCGGCTGCGCGTCCTGAAGGATGTAGCGGATCCGGTCGGCCGGATAGCGGGGATCGATCGGCACATAGGCGGCCCCCGCCTTCAGGGACGCCAGCATGGCGACCGGCCAGTCGACGGAACGCCGTAGGGCGAGCGCGACGAACCTCTCCGGGCCGGCACCCGCCGCGGTCAGCACGTGAGCGAGCTGGTTGGCCCGGCGATCCAGCTCCGCATAGGACAACGTCTGATCCTCGAAGATCACCGCGGGGTCGCCCGGTGCCTCCGCGACCCGCTCGCCGAACAGCTCGACGAACCCGCGCGGCGGCGGCGCCTGGACCGAGCGGTCGAAGCCGGCACCCCGCTCCCGCTCCGCCCCGCTCAGCACATCTATCTCGCGCACCTTGACGTCGAGGTCCGCGACCACCTGCTCGAGAAGCCGCACCAACCGGGCGCACAGCTCGGCGACGGTGGACCGGTCGAAGATGTCCAGGCGGAAGTCCACCAGCAACTGCATGCCGTCGGCACTGCCGTCCCGCGCGGTGTGCTCGTTGAAAGTGAACGCCAGATCGAACTGCGTGGCATTCACCGGAACCGGGTGGGCGGTCGCTTCCAGGCCGGGCACCTCGACCGCCGACGGGTCGGCCGACTGGATGTTCTGGACGTTGAGCCACACCTGGAACAGCGGGTGCCATGCCATCGAGCGCACCGGGTTCAGGGTGTCGACCACGCGCTCGAACGGCACGTCCTGGTTGCTGTACGCGGCCAGGTCGAACTCGCGGACGCGGGTCAGCAGCTCACGGAACGTCGGATCGCCCGAGAGGTCGGTCCGCATGACCAGCGTGTTGACGAAGAAGCCGACCATGTGTTCGAGCGCCCGGTCGTTGCGCCCGGCGATCGGCGATCCCATGGTGATGTCGGTTCCGCCGCCCAATGCCGACAGCAGGTTGGCCAGACCGGCCTGCAGAACCATGTAGAGGCTGGTCTGCGACTGCCGCGCGACGGACACCAACGCGCGGTGCAGCTCCGCCGGGAGGTGGGTCTCGACCGTCTCGGCGGTGTAGTCGGCCTCCGCCGGCCTCGGCCGGTCGGTCGGCAGCGTGATCTGCTCCGGGACACCGTCCAGCCGGTCCCGCCAGAACGCCAGCTGCCGGCTGATCGGGCTCTCCGGGTCGTCCTCCGCGCCCAGGACCTCCGCGTTCCAGACGGCGAAGTCCGCGTACTGAACCGGCAGCGGGGGCAGGTCCGGCTCCAACCGGTCGACCCGGGCACGGTAGGCCGTGGTCAGGTCGGTGGCGAACGGCGTGACGGACCAGCCGTCGCCGGCGATGTGGTGCAGCATGATGAGCAGGACGTGATCGCGCCGGCCGAGACGGAACAGCGTGACCCGCAGCGGGGTCTCGGTAGCCAGGTCGAAGTCGCGGGCCGCCTCGGTGGCGATGGCGTCCTCGAGGGCCTGTTCGTCTCCGTCGGCCAGTTCCGTCAGGACCACCTCCGGCGCTCCCTGCTCGGCGTCCAGCACCAGCTGGTAAGCCGTGCCGCCGTCCTCCGGAAACCGGGTCCGCAGCGTCTCGTGCCGAGCCGTCACGTCCCGGACAGCGGCTCGCATCGCCTCGACGTCGAGGTCGCCGCGCAACCGCAGAGCAAGACTGATGTTGTGCGCGGCCGCCCCCGACTCGAAGCGGTTGAGGAACCACAGGCGGCGCTGGGCGTACGACAACGGCACCCGCTCCGGGCGGGTGACCGGCCGGACCGGCGGGCGGGCCTCCCCGGCCCGCTCGATGCGCTCGGCCAGCTGGGCGACCGAGGGCGACTCCCAGAACTCACCCAGTTGCAGCTCCACTCCGAACGCCGAGCGGATGCGGCTGACCACCCGGGTCACGTGCAGCGAGTGGCCACCCAGGTCGAAGAAGCTGTCGTGGACACCGACCGCGGGCAGTCCCAGGGCCTCGGCGAAGAGACCGGCCAGGATCTCCTCCTGCGGGGTCCGCGGCGCCGCGGCCGGCGAGACGACCGTGCCGAAGTCGGCCTCGGGCAGGGCCTTCCGGTCGATCTTGCCGTTCGGGGTGAGCGGCAATTCGTCGAGCACGACGAAGACGGCCGGCATCATGTAGTCGGGCAGCCGGGCAGCGATCGCCTCGCGGAGCCGGTGCACCTGGATCTCGCCGCCGGTAACCGGCACGGCGTAGGCGACCAGGCGCTTGTCACCCGAGTCGTCGTCGCGCGCCACCACGGCGGCCTGGACCACCTCGGGCTGCGCGGTAAGCACCGTCTCGATCTCGCCGAGCTCGATCCGGAATCCGCGGATCTTCACCTGATCGTCGATCCGCCCGACGTACTCCAGCTCCCCCTCGGCGTTCCAGCGGGCCACGTCGCCGGTGCGGTACATCCGAGCACCGTCCGGCCCGCCGGACGCCGGGAAGGGGCAGGCGACGAAGCGCTCGGCGGTCAGCCCGGCGCGCCCGAAGTAGCCGCGGACCACGCCCTCACCGCCGAGGTAGAGGTCGCCGGCGACGCCGGGCGGAACGGGCATGAGCGCGGCGTCGAGCACGTATGCCTGGGTGTTGAGGATGGGCAGCCCGATCGGCGGTGCCCCGTCGACCGTGGTCAGCGTCGCCGCCGTGGACCACACGGTGGTCTCGGTCGGTCCGTACAGGTTCGTCACCTCCGCGGACGTCTCGACCAGGCGAGCCGCCAGACCCGCGGGAAGAGCTTCGCCGCCGACCAGCACGCGCATGCCGTCGAGCGCCTCCGGATGTTCGGACACCAGGGCCTGCCACAGCGTGGGGGTCGCCTGCATGATCGACGAACCGGTGGCGGCGAGCAGGTCGTTCAGGCGGGCCATGTCACGCACCTCGTCGTACTCGGCGAGGACCACCCCGGCGCCGCTGACCAGGGGCATGTAGAGCTCCAGCGCGGCGATGTCGAAGGACACCGTGGTCACCGCGGTGAGCAGGTCGCCCTCTCCGAGCCGGAAGCGGTCACCCATCGAGCGGATGAAGTTGGCCAGGTTGGCCCGCGTGACCACGACCCCCTTGGGACGTCCGGTGGACCCGGAGGTGTAGATGACGTACGCGGGATTCGCACCCGTCGTGCGCACGGGCAGGGGTCCGATGGCCTGCCCGGCGAGAAGGTGACCGGTCTCCGGGTCGTCGAGCGAGACACGGACCGCCGTCCCGGCCTCCGGCAGCGACGTCACCGTCGAGTCGGTCACCACGACGGCCGGGCGCGCGTCATCGACGATGTAGGCGACCCGGTCGGCCGGATACTCCGGGTCGAGCGGTACGTAGGCGGCGCCGGTCTTCTGCACGGCCAGCAGGGTCGTCACCAGGTCGGCGCGCCGGGGCAGCGCGACCGCGACCCGGGTCTCCGGTCCGGCGCCGTGGGCGGCGAGCAACTGGGCCAGCCGGTCGGAGCTCTCGTCCAGTTCCCGGTAGGTCAGCGTCACCGCGCCGGCCCGGACCGCAACCGCCTCCGGGATCTCGGCCGCGCGTTGGCGGAACTGCTCGTCGATCGAGAGCGCGGGCACCGGGCCGGCCGTGTCGTTCCACTCCCGCAACACCCGCTCACGCAGTACGGGTGTCAGGACGTCGACGCCGGCAACCGGAGCGGA
Source organism: Paractinoplanes ovalisporus (assembly GCF_016834655.1). Classification (GTDB taxonomy): domain Bacteria; phylum Actinomycetota; class Actinomycetes; order Mycobacteriales; family Micromonosporaceae; genus Actinoplanes; species Actinoplanes ovalisporus. Next base: position 256,925 of record NZ_JAENHP010000010.1, on the reverse strand, counting down.
GGTGTCGGCCGCGAACTGCTCCAGGACCCGTACGAGCATGTCGAGGACCTGCTGCGCATGGTTGCCGGAGTAGATGTCGGCCCGGTAGTTCAGCCGCAGCCGCAGCCGCGGTCCCGGCGTCGGGAACAGCGACAGCGCGTAGTGCGTGGCGTCCTGGCCGGTCATCTCGGCGATCCGTGGTCCCTCGACCGGCGCGGCCAGCGCCTCGGCGTCGACCGGGTAGTTCTCGTAGACGATGAGCGTGTCGAACAGCTCACCGGTGACCGGGACCGGCTCGGTGATCGAGGACAGCGGCAGGTGGTGGTGGTCGGTCAGTTCGGCCTGCTCCTGCTGCACGCCGGCCAGCAGGTCACGCAGGGTCGCGGCCGAGCCGAGCCGGGCCCGCACCGGAATCGTGTTGATGAAGAGGCCGATCATCGATTCGACCCCGGCCACCTCGGCCGGCCGGCCGGAGACCGTCGCTCCGAACACGACGTCGGTGCGGCCGGTGAGCCGGCCGACGAGTACCGCCCAGGCGCACTGCACGACGGTGTTGAGTGTCACTCCGGTCGCCCGGGCCACGTCACGCAGGCGTCCGGTGAGTTCCTCGGTGACCTCCGCGACCAGGTCGCCCGGCGGTTGTGTCGTGTTGCGCCCGATCCCCGGCGCGACGTGGGTCGCGGTGTCGACACCGGCCAGCGCGTTGTTCCACGCGACCCGGGCCGCGTCGGAGTCCTGGCGGGCGAGCCAGGCGAAGTAGTCCCGGTAGGGCGTGGGGGCAGGCAGCGTGGTGTCCTCGCCGCCGGCGCGATAGTGCTGGAAGAGCTCCTGCAGGATCAACGGCGACGACCATCCGTCGGCGATGATGTGGTGCACCGTCAGGACGATCCAGAAGCTGTCCGGCCCGGTCCGTACGGTCGTGACCCGCAGCAGCGGCGGTCGGCTCAGGTCGAACGACCGGGCCCGGTCCTCGACGGCGAACTCGCGGATCCGATCGCGCTGCTGCGCGTCGTCGGGGATGTCCCGCAGGTCCAGGTCACCGACCGGGATCGGCACCTCGCGCAGGACCAGCTGCATCGGCTCGCCGTTCTTGCGGCTGCGGAAGGTCGCCCGCAAGCTCGCGTGGCGTCGCACGAGAGCAGTGGCCGCAGCCTGCATGGCCGCCGGGTCCAGCGTGCCGTCGACTCGCGCGACCAATTGCGCGGTGTAGACGTCCAAGCCGTCCCCGGCAAGCTGGGCGTGGAAGAACAAGCCCTCTTGCAGCGGCGAAAGAGGAAGAAGGTCCTCGATGCGTGGCTGTTTCACGGATGGCTCCCCGGCGTCGTTCGGCACAGTCAGGAAGGGGCCTGACCGTGGCGACCGTACTCGGGCGAATACCGGTGCCCAGACATGCATAAATAACTTGGATAGGCGGGCTCCACAGTGGTCCGGAACCGATGTCAGAAAATCGATACGGGTACGACTTTCCGGGGCGCACAGACGTATAGATGATTTCTGCCTTCGACCCCTCGGCCGGGTCCCGGCCGCCTGTGGATTGGACCGCTGTCTTGGATTTCAGTCTGTTTTACTTCGCCAACAACGACGAGGCCGAGGATCGCTACAAGCTATTGCTGGAGGGCGCGAAGTTCGCCGACCAGCGAGGATTCACAGCGGTCTGGACCCCGGAACGGCATTTCCACGCCTTCGGCGGTCTCTACCCGAACCCGTCGGTCACGAGCGCGGCCGTCGCGGCCGTCACGGAGCGGGTCCAGGTGCGGGCCGGGAGTGTGGTGGCCCCCCTGCACCCACCGCTGCGGATCGCCGAGGAGTGGTCCGTGGTGGACAACATCTCCCGGGGTCGGGCCGGGATCGCCTTCGCCTCCGGATGGCACGCCTCCGACTTCGTCCTGCGTCCCCAGGCCTACGAGACGCGCAAGACCGCGCTGGTGGACATGATCGAGCAGGTCCGCAGTCTCTGGCGGTTGGATCCGGTCACCCTGCCCAACGGTGTCGGCGAGCCTTCCGAGGTACGTATCCACCCCGCCCCGGTGCGCCCGGAACTGCCGGTGTGGCTGACCAGCGCGGGCAGCCCAGCCACCTTCCAGCTCGCCGGCGAGCGCGGTTACGGGGTGCTGACCCACCTGCTCGGCCAGGAGATCGACGTGCTCACCAAGCGGATCGAGGAGTATCGCACCACCTTCCGGGCCCACAACGGACCCGATGCCGGCGACGGCCACGTCGCGCTGATGGTGCACACCTTTGTCGGCGACGACCGCGACGAGGTTCGTGAGATCGTGCGTGAGCCCTTCTCGCGCTACCTCGCCAGCTCGTTCGATCTGCTCATCCGCGCGGCCGAGGCCGCTGGAACGGCCGGGGCCATCACGACCCGCGAGCTGCGTGACATGGCGCCGACGGACATCGACTTCCTGGTGAAGCAGGCCTTTGACCGGTACTTCGACCTCAGCGGCATGTTCGGGACCGTCGAGGACTGCCTCGACACGGCTCGCGACCTGGCCGATGCCGGCGTGGACGAGGTCGCGTGTCTCATCGACTTCGGCGTACCGCACGACACCGTGCTCGACAGCCTCGACCTGCTGGGCGAGCTGCACGACAGCTGGCGTTCGTTCGACGCGCTGCGCTGAGCACCGGAACGGGAAATCGGGGCCCTCGCCATGGCGAGGGCCCCGATTCGTGCGGCGGTACCGGCGGTCTACGTCGTCTTCGCCGCGGCGCTGCGGTAGGCGCGCGTTGCCAGCGGCACGATGATCAGCAGCAGCACGATCAGCGTGATCAGCGACACCGGCACCGGATGACGCAACGGCCAGGACGGGTCGTCGCCATACCCGACCGGGTTTCCCCACAGTTCACGGACGCCGGTGACGATCGCGCTCACCGGGTTCCAGCTGGCGATCGCGCTCACCCAGCCGGGCAGGTTGTTGATCGGGAAGAACCCGGCCGAGAGGAAGGCGAGCGGCATCGTGACGGCCATCGCCACCGAGTTGATCACCTGCGGGTGACGCAGGGTCAGTCCGATGAGGCAGCCCAGCCAGGTCATCGTGTAGCCCAGCAGCAGGAGCAGTGCGACACCCCCGATGGTGGACAGCGCCGAGCCGTGCGGGCGCCATCCCATCAGCAGACCGACCAGCACCATGAAGAGCAACGCGATGATGTTGAGGACGAGGTCGGCGGCCGTCCGGCCGAGGAGGACCGAGAACTGGGTCATCGGCAGCGATCGGAACCGGTCGACCAGTCCGTTGTTGAGGTCGTCGGCCACACCGACGCCCGTGTTGATCGCGTTGGCCAGCATCATCTGGGCCAGGATGCCGGCCATGATGTAGTCCAGATACTTGCCGTCCGGGACGACCATCGAGCTGCCGAACAGATATCCGAACAGGAAGACGAACATGATCGGCATGAGGGTCACGCTGATCAGTTGCTGCGGCAGGCGTTTGAAGTGCGTGAGATGGCGCCCGAACAGCGCGGCGGAATCGGTGAGGACGTAGCTCATCGTTCGGTCCTCCCCGCCGCCGCAACGGTCGTGTCCTCGGTCCGGTGCCCGGTCAGCTGGAGGAAGACGTCATCCAGGGACGGCCGGCGCACGCTGAAGTCGGCCACCGCGATGCCGGCCCGTTGAAGGCCGGTGGCGGCGTCCGCGATGCCCCCGGTCCCGGCGTCGAGTGCCACCGAGATCCGCAGGCCGGTGCTGTCCACGATCGGCGCCGCCACACCGACCGCGGCCAGCGGCACCAGCGCCCGCTGGGCCAGTTCGGCCGTCTCGACGGTGATCTCCAGCCGCTCACCGCCCACCTTGTTCTTCAACTCGGTCGGCGTGCCCTCGGCCATGACCTGACCCTGGTCGATGACCGCGACCCGATCGGCGAGCTGGTCCGCCTCCTCCAGGTACTGCGTGGTCAGGAGGACCGTGACACCGGCCTCGGCCTGCGTCCGCACCATGTTCCACAGGGCCGTCCGGCTGATCAGGTCAAGACCGGTCGTCGGTTCGTCGAGGAAGATCACCTCGGGCTCGGCGATCAGGCTCGCGCCGAGGTCGAGGCGGCGGCGCATGCCACCGGAGTACGTGCCGACCAACCGGTTCGCCGCCTCCTGCAGATCGAAGACCTCGAGCAGTTCCTCGGCGCGCTGCCGGGCCCGTTGCCGGCCCAGGTGAGCCAACGTGCCGAGCAGCACAAGGTTCTCGCGGCCGGTGAGCCTCGCATCGACCGCTGCGTACTGGCCGGTCAGTCCGATTCGTTTGCGAACCTCGGCCCCCTGCCGCGCGACATCGAATCCGGCCACCGTGGCCTTTCCTTCTTCGATGTCCAGCAAAGTGGCGAGGGTACGAACAATTGTCGTCTTGCCGGCACCGTTGGGGCCGAGCAACCCGAAGACCGAACCGGCCGCGACCGAGAGGCTGACCCCGCTCAGCACTTCCCTTTCGCCGTAGCGTTTCCGAAGGCCCTCGACGGAAATCGCGTATTCCATGGTATCCCTCCAGGGACCTGTCGATGCGAGACGATGCGCCGAGCGTAGGAGTGCGGGCGGACGCCCGTACCCTGCAAATCGACTTCTCTTAACCGATTACTCCCAGCCACCGAATTCGTCCGCCAGCTCATCCAGCTCGTCCTGGCCGACGTCGGTCAGGGTGACGTCGGACGGCGTCATCCGGACATCGCCCTCGTGGGTCACGTGGATCGCGACCGACTCCAGGGCTCGCAGCCACGTCTCGGCGAGGTCGTCGATCACGTCGGGCGCGAGCAGAGCCGCCGGGCATTGCCAGCCGAGCACCAGCGTTGGCCCCTCGGCGGTGTCCTGAACGGACGCGGTCACTTCCAGGGCGTGCGGCACCGGCATCCGCGGATCCTCACCGCCGACGGCGCCGACCTCCGGAGCCAGCTCCCAGTCCGCCTGCACCGTGCTGCCACCGGTGTCGAAGTGTCCCAGGTAGTTGAAGCCCACCGGCGGCACCGCCGAGTCCCGCAACGACGGCGCGGTGCCCGGGTTCAGGTAGCGCAGCATGCCGTAGCCGATTCCCTGGTCCGAGATGGCGCGCAGTTGCTCCTTGACCTGGGTGACCACGTGACCCACGGCCGGACCACCGTTCCAGGCCTCGGACCAGCGGATGCGTCCGGGACGGAGGGCCACCGGGTAGAGGCTGGTGAACCAGCCCACCGTCCGGGTCAGCTCCGCACCCTCGATGATCTCCTCCCGGCCGTGGCCCTCCAGATCGACCAGCAGGGTGGTGTCGTCGCCGCCGAATCGCCGGCGCCGCCAGTCCGCGAAGGCGATCACCAGCGCGGCCAGCAGGCCTTCACGGGTCTCGGCCTTGTACCGCTCCGGTAGCGCGGTGAGCAGACCAGCGGTCAGCGACGCCGGCAGGCTGCGCGTGACGGCGTGCACCGTCGCCGCGGTGTCCCGGGCCGGGTCGGTCGCCAGTTCCGGGATCGGTGGCGGTGCGGCGGCGAGCCGCTGCTGCCAGCTCGGCAGTTCGGCGATGCGGTCCGGTTGCCGGGCCGCTTCCGTGAGCGCCAGCGACCAGCGTCGCAGAGACGTTCCGACCGGTTCCAGGCGCGGTTCCTTCCCGTCGGCGACCGCCGTCCAGGCCGCCCGTACGTCCGGCAGCAGGATCCGCCACGACACGGCGTCGATGACGAGGTGGTTCACGACCAGCAGGAGCCGTCCGCGTTCGGTTGCTCCCCCGTCGAACCAGACGGCCTGAACCATCACTCCGTCGTCCGGCGCCAGCCTTCCGGCTGCTTCCCCGGCGTGCCCCGCCATCACCGACCGGCGCTGTTCGTCGTCCAGGTCCGACACGTCGACGCGGGTGATGAGATCACCAGCGGTCACCGAGCCGGGTTCGGATGTGCGGAGAGACCACTCGTCACCCGACCGGTTCAGCCGCGCGCGGAGGGCGTCATGACCGTCGAGCAGCGCCTGCAGCACCGCGCTGAGTCCCGCCGGGGTCAGACCGGCCGGGGTCTGCAGCAGGACCGCCTGGTGGAAGGTGTCGATCGGACCACCGCGTTCCCGCAGCCAATGCTGAATCGGCAGCAGCGGCACGTCACCCACACCGTCACCGGTACGCGACTGCTCCGTCCGCACCAGCTGTGCCACCTTGGCCAGCGCGGCCGGCGTCCGGTGCCGGAACAGGTCGCGCGACCGGAAGCTCAGGCCCGCGGCCCGGGCCCGCGCCACCAGCTGGATCGAGACGATGCTGTCGCCGCCCAGGTTGAAGAAGTTGTCATCGGCGCCCACCTCGGCCAAGCCGAGGACCTCGGCGAACAGGGAGCGGAGCCGTTCCTCGGTGGCGTCGGCGGCCGCCCGTCCGCCACCGGTGGTGAAGCTGGGTGCCGGCAGGGCCCGCTCGTCCAGCTTCCCGTTGACCGTGACGGGCAGCTCGTCGAGCAGCACAAAGGCGGCCGGGATCATGTATTCGGGAAGTGCCCGCTGCACCCGTTCGCGGACAGCGTCCACATCGATGCCGGCACCCGTGGCCGGCACCAGATAGCCGACGAGCTGCCGGCGGCCTGGCACGTCCTCGCGGACGCGGACCACGGCCTGGGCCACCTCATCGCCCACCGTCAGGGCCGACTCGATCTCCCCGAGCTCAACCCGGAAACCACGGATCTTGACCTGCGCGTCAGCCCGGCCGATGTAGCTGAGCTGCCCATCGGGGTTCCAGCGCACCAGATCACCGGTGCGGTAGAGCCGGCTGCCGGCCGGGCCGAACGGGTCGGCGACGAATCGCGCCGCGGTCAGCCCGCTACGGCCCAGGTAGCCCCGGGCCAGGCCGGCGCCACCCACGTACAGCTCACCGGCCACTCCCGTCGGGACCGGGCGCAGTGCCTGGTCGAGGACGTAGACCCGGCTGCCGATCACCGCCCGGCCGATCGGCGGTGTCCCCGCCGCGGGGTCGAGGGGGTCACTCATGCTGGCGCAGACGGTGGTCTCGGTCGGCCCGTAGGCGTTGAACATCCTCCGGCCCGGCGCAAACTGGGCCACCAGTTCCGGCGAGCACGCCTCACCGGCGACCACCAGCGTCATTCCGGCCGGGAGAGCGTCGGCCGGAGTGACCGCGAGTGCGACCGGCGGCAGGGTGGCATGGGTCACCGCGTGCTGATGCAGCAACGCGGCCAGCGGCCGGCCCGGCGCGACCTCGTCGGCGGAGGCCATCACCAGCGCGCCGCCGGTCAGCAGGGCCATGCACATCTCCCAGAACGCTGCGTCGAAGCTGGCCGACGCGAACTGGAGCACCCGGCTTCCCGGGCCGGCGCCGAGCCGCTCAGCCTGAGTCGTGGCCAGACTGGCGGCACCACCGTGCGAGACCACCACGCCCTTCGGCCGGCCGGTCGAGCCCGAGGTGTAGATGACATATGCAGGGTGGTCGGGCCGCGGGGCGGTCAGTGCCGCGGACGGACCGGCGGCCGCACCGTCCGGGCCGACGACCAGGGCCGGGACGGTCGCTGACACCGGTGTGGCCCCCTCGGCGGTCAGCAGCAGCGCGGGCCGGCTGTCGTCCAGCATGTAGCTGATCCGGTCGGCCGGATAGGCCAGGTCGACCGGCAGGTAGGCCGCACCGGCCCGGAGCACGGCCAGCAGCGCGACCACCAGCTCGGACGATCGCGGCAATGCCACCGCCACGATCGACTCCGGACCGGCGCCCGATCCGGCCAGCACACCGGCCAGCCGTTCCACCCGCGCGTCGAGCTCGGCGTAGGTCAGGGTCCCGTCCGAGGACACCACGGCCGGGGCTTCCGGGGTACGCGAGGCCCAGGCCGAGAACAGCTCGGGGACGGTGGACGCCGGCACCGCATCGGCCGTACGGGCCCAACCGGCCAGCTGTTCCCTCTCCCGCATCGGCACGACGTCGAAGCGGTCCACCGGAGTGCCCGGGTCGGCCACCGCGGCCCGGAGGAACACGGCCAGCCGCTCCATCAGCACTTCGACGGTCTGGTGGTCGAACAGGTCGGTACGGTACGAGACCCCGCCCTCGAGCCCGGCCGGTGCCCCTTCGGCGTCGTGCCGCTCGGTGAAGCTGAAGGTCATGTCGAACCGCGCGACGGTCAGGCCGACCGGTTGCGGCGACACCCGGACATCACCCAGCTCCAGCGCGGCCTCGCCGGTGTTGTCGGACGCGAGCATGACCTGGAACAACGGGTTCCGGGACAGCGACCGCTCCGGATTGGTCAGTTCGACCAGCCGCTCGAACGGAACGTCCTGGTTCGCGTAGGCGGCCAGGTCGGTCTCCCGGACCCGTTCGATCAGCTCTCCGAACGTCGGGGCCCCGGACAGGTCGGTACGCAGGACGAGCGTGTTGACGAAGAATCCGACCAGGTCGTCGAGCGCGTCGTCGGTGCGGCCGGCGATCGACGTCCCGATCGGAATGTCGGTGCCACAGCCCAATCGTCCCAGCAGCGCCGCCAGCGCCGCCTGCATGACCATGAAGAAGGTGGCACGGTGCTCGGCGGCGAGCTCCACGAGCCCACGGTGCAGGTCCGCGTCACAGCTGAACGGAACGCTCGCCGCGGCGTGCGTCGGCGCGGACGGCCGGGGTTTGATACCGGGGAGGGGAAGCTCCGGGGGCAGTCCGTCAAGCGTCTCGCGCCAGAACGACACCTGCTGCGCGACCATGCTCTCCGGGTCGTTCTCATCACCGAGCAACTCGTGCTGCCAGAGCGTGAAATCGGCGTACTGCACCGGAAGCGGCTCCAGCGCCGGCTCCTTCGCGGCGCAGCGGGCCACGTACGCGGCGGAGAGGTCCCGGCCCAGCGGCACCGTCGACCACCCGTCGGCGGCGATGTGGTGCATCGCCAGCATCAGCACATGCTCGGTCGGTGACAGGGCGAACAGGTGCGCCCGCACCGGGATCTCACGACCGAGGTCGAAGGGCGCCGCGGCGGCGGCCAGCAGCGCGGCGTCCAGATCCTCGGCCGCGACCTCCTCGATGTCGAGTGCCGGCACGATGTCCAGCACCACCTGCTGCGGGACGCCGTCCACATCGGCACAGACCGTACGCAGGCTCTCGTGCCGCGACACGACGTCCGACACGGCGGCGGCGAGGGCCGCACGATCGAGCCGGCCGGTGAGCCGGACGGTCAGCGGCATGTTGTAAGTGGCGTTGGGCTCCTCGAACCGGTTCAGGAACCACAGCCGCCGCTGCGCGAACGACAACGGCACCGTGTCGGGCCGCTCTCGACGAGTCACGACCCGTCGAGCGCCCAGCGCCTGCCCCACCACCTCGGTGATCCCCGCGACCGTGGGCCGTTCGAACAGGTCCCGGACCGCTACCTCGACGCCGACGACGGACCGGATCCGGCTGGTGAGGCGGGTGGCCAGCAGCGAATGACCCCCCAGCGCGAAGAAGCTGTCGTCCAGTCCCACCTCGGGCAGCCCGAGAACCTCGGCGAACAGGCCGCACAGGGTCGCCTCCTGGGCCGTACGCGGGAGACGCCGTTGATCATCCGCAGCCACCGGCTCGGGGAGGGCCCGGCGGTCCAACTTCCCGTTGGGGGTCAGCGGCAGCCGGTCCAGCATCACGAAGGCGCTGGGCACCATGTATTCCGGCAGGATGGCGCCGACGTGCTTACGCAGTTCCTCGGCCTCGGGGGCGGTGTTCCCGACCGGCACGACATACGCGACCAGTTGCTGCAGTCCCGGCCGGTCGTTGCGAGCGAGCACGGCCACCGAGCCGACCCCGGCGTGACGCGTCAGGACCGACTCGATCTCACCCAGTTCGATGCGGAACCCACGGATCTTGACCTGCTGGTCACGGCGACCGAGGAACTCCAGCTCGCCGTCCCGGTTCCACCGTACGAGGTCGCCGGTGCGGTAAAGGCGGGATCCGGCCGGTCCGAACGGGTCGGCGACAAAACGTTCGGCGGTCAGGCCGGGGCGTTTCCAGTAGCCCCGCGCGATGCCCTCACCGGCCAGGTAGAGCTCGCCCGCGACACCAGAGGGAACCAGGGCGAGCGTGTCGTCGAGGACGTAGGCGCGGTCGTTCCAGATCGGCCGGCCGATCGGGGCGGTGGACGGCCAGTCCGCGGTGCCGGCCGGCAGTGTCGCGGCCGTGACCACGTGGGACTCGGTCGGACCGTAGTGGTTGTGCAACCGCAGACCCGGATGCGCGACGCACAGGTCCCGGAGGCGAGGCGTCAGCAGCAGGGCCTCGCCCGCCTGCGCGATCACCCGCAGGTCGGGAAGGGTGATGCCGGCCTCCGCCGCCGCCTCGGCCACGGCGTCGACCACCAGGTTCGGCGCGTACAGCTCACCGATCCGCTCGTCGGCCATCCAGCGTGCGAAGGCGGCGGCGTCACGGCGGACCGCGTCCTCCGGCACCACCAGCGTCTTCCCGGTCAGCAGGGTGGACAGGATCTCCTGCACCGACACGTCGAAGCTGGTGGCGGTGAACTGCGCGACGCGGGTGCCGGCGGCTCCCCCGATCGCGGCGTGGTGCCACGCGATCAGGTTGGTCATGGCGCGGGCCGGCATGACCACGCCCTTGGGGCGGCCGGTGGATCCCGAGGTGTAGATGACGTAGGCCGGCGACTCCGGCCGCAACGGCGCGCTCCGATCGGCGTCGGTCGGATCGGTGTCGGACTGCCGCGCGAGACGGGCGATCACGTTGGGATCGTCGAGCACCAGCGTCGGCGCATCGTGCTCGACCGTCGGCCGGTCCGCCTCCGTCGTGAGGACGGCGGCCGGGCCGGCGTCGGCGATCATGGTGGTCAGGCGCTCGGCCGGATAGCTCGGGTCCAGCGGGAGGTAGGCGGCGCCGGCCTTGACCACCGCGCAGACGGCGATCAGGAGCTCAACCGATCGCGGCAGCGCGACGCCCACCGTGTCCTCCGGGCCGACGCCCTGCCCGATGAGCAGCCGGGCCAGCCGGTTCGCTCGGGCGTTGAGCTCGCTGTAGGTGAGAATCCGGTCGCCCTGGACGACAGCCGCGACGTCCGGCACCGCGCGCACCGACCGTTCCAGCAGCACCGGGATGCTGGCGTTGTCGACGTCGTGCGCGGTTTCGGCCGACTGCACCAGGAGCCGGTGCCGTTCGACCGGGTCGAGCAGGTCGAGCCGGCCGACCGCGAGTTTCGAGTCAGCGGTGACCTCGGCCAGGATGCGGACCATGCGGTCGACCATTTCCTGGACGGTACGGCGGTCGAACAGGTCGCTGCTGTACTGCATCCAGCCGTGCAGGCCGTCCGGTTCGCCCTCTGCGTCGTAGCGCTCGGCGAACCCCACGAAGAGGTCGAACTTCGACGAGTCCCCGAAATGGTCGTACGCGTCCACCCGCAGTCCGGGCAGGGCGAGCTGGGCCGGCCGGTTGTTCTGCACCGTGAACATCACCTGGAACAGCGGATTCCGGCCGGTCGACCGGTCCGGGTTGAGGACCTCCACCAGCCGCTCGAACGGCAGGTCCTGACGGGCGAAGGCGGCCAGATCCGTCTCACGCACCCGCTGGAGAAGTTCACGGAACGAGGGATCACCCGACACATCGGTCCGCAGCACCAGGGTGTTGAGGAAAAAGCCGATCAGCTCATCGACGGCGTCGTCCGTGCGTCCGGCGATCGGGGTGCCGATCGGAAGGTCAGCGCCGGCCCCGGACCTCGACAACAGAACGGCCAGTCCGGCTTGCAACACCATGAACAGACTGGCCTGGTTGGTGCGAGCCAGGGCCAGCAACCCACGGTGCAGCGCCGGCTCGACGTCGAAGGTGACCACGCCGCCGCCGTAGCTCGGCACGGCCGGACGGGCGCGGTCCACCGGGAGGTTCAGCTCCTCCGGGGCACCGGCGAGGGCCGTCGACCAGTAGGCGAGCTGCGCGGCGGCCACGCTGCTCCCGTCCGACTCGTCGCCGAGCATCTCGTGCTGCCAGATCGCGTAGTCCGCGTACTGGACGGGCAGAGGGGTCAGCTGCGGCTCGTCTCCGGCCAGCCGCGCCTCGTACGCCATCGACAGGTCACGCCCCAGAATGCCCATCGACCAGGCATCACCGACGATGTGGTGCATGACGACGAGCAGCACGTGCTCGCGCGGCTCGACCCGGAACACCCGCACCCGCAGAGGCAGATCCGTGGCGAGGCGGAAGGGCACCGAGGTCTGCGCCAGAATCGCCTCGTCGAGGGTGTCACGCGCCTCGGTCAGGTCGACCACGGCGAAGTCGAGCCCCGCGCTGCCCGCATCGAGGACACGCTGATAGGGGACGCCGTCAGCCTCCGGGAAGGTCGTGCGCAGGCTCTCGTGCCGGACCAGCACGTCACCGAGCGCCGCCCGCAGCGCCTCGATGTTCAGGTCACCGGTAAGACGGACCGTGAGCGGCACGTTGTAGAGCGCCTTGGTGTCCTCGAACCGCTCGAGGAACCAGAGCCGCCGCTGAGCGAAGGAGAGTGGGACCTGGTCGGGTCGCTCCCGGGGCACGAGGTCGGTGCTCTGCTCGGCCGGGCGCAGCTGCCGGGCGATCTCCGCGACGGTGGGCGAAGTGAAGACGGCCCGCAACGAAAGCTCAGCGCCGAAGACGGCCCGAGCGCGGGTGATCAAGCGGGTGGCGAGCAGAGAGTGCCCACCGAGCTCGAAGAAGTCGTCGTCGATGCCGACCGTGGGCCGGCCCAGCAACTCGCAGAACAGGCCGCAGAGGATCTCCTCCTCCGGCGTACGGGGCGCCCGGCCGGACAACTCCGCCGCGGCGTCCGGCTCGGGGAGAGCCCGGCGGTCCAGCTTGCCGTTCGCCGTGACCGGCAACTCGTCGAGGACGACGAAGTTCCCGGGCACCATGTAGTCCGGCAGCTCGGCCGCGACGTGCCGGCGCAGGGCGACCGGATCGAGCGCGGCGGCGCCCGGCTCGGCGACCACGTACGAGCAGAGCCGCTTGTCGCCCGGCTCCGGCTCGCGGACCACCACCACCGCCTGGGCCACCCCGGCCGCGCGACTCAGTACCGCTTCGATCTCACCGAGCTCGACCCGGAAGCCACGGATCTTGAGCTGGTCGTCGGCGCGGCCGACGAACTCCAGGACCGCCCGCTCCTCGGCGTCGCGCCAGCGAACCAGGTCGCCGGTGCGGTACATGCGCTCCCCGTCAGCGAACGGATCCGCGACGAACCGCTCGCTGCTCAGCGCGGGCCGGCCCAGGTATCCCCGGGCCAGGCAAGGACCCGAGACGTAGAGCTCGCCCGTCACGCCCGGCAACACCGGGCGCAGTGCGCCGTCCAGCACACGCAGCTGTGCGGTGCCGATCGCGGTGCCGATCGGCGGTGTCCCGTCGCCGCTCAAGGGCTCGCTCATCGACGAGCACACCGTGGTCTCGGTCGGTCCGTACGCGTTGACCATGGTGCGACCGGGCGACCACGCCGCCACCAGCTCGGCCGCGGTCGCTTCGCCGGCCACGACCAGCAGCCGTACCGAGGGGAACTGGTCCGGTGACAGAACGGCCAGGGCCGCGGGCGGGATCGTGGCGTGGGTGACGCCCTGCTCGGCGACCAGGCGGACCAGGTCCGGCCCGGGACGCAACCGCTCGGCCGGTGCCGTCACCAGCGTCGCGCCGGTCAGCAGGCCCATCACCGTCTCCCAGACCGCGGCGTCGAAACCGGGCGAGGCGAACTGCAGGACCCGGCAGCCGGGGCCGGCGCCGAACGCCCGGACGTGACTGCGGGCCATTCCGGCCAGTCCGGCATGGGTCACCACGACACCCTTGGGCCGGCCGGTGGAGCCTGAGGTGTAGATGACGTACGCGGGATTGCCGGCCACGGCGGGCTCGATCGGCGCCGGCGACGACTCGTCCGGGACGATGTCGTCGAGCGACAGCCGCGGCGCCGCGCATGCCGCGGGGACCGTGCCGGCGGTGGCCGACGTGGTGAGCACCAGCACCGGGTCGGCGTCGCCGAGAATGTAGGCGATGCGCTCGGCCGGATATCCGGTGTCGACCGGCAGGTAGGCGGCGCCGCTCTTGAGCACCGCGAGCACGGCCACGACGGCTTCGGCGGAGCGCGGCAGGAGCAGCGCCACGACCCGTTCCGGCCCCGCGCCGAGCCCGCGCAACGTGCCGGCCAGGGCGTCGGATCGCCGGTCGAGTTCCGCGTAGGTGAGGCTGGTGTCCTCGTACACCACCGCGACGGCGGCCGGATCGCGCTCGACCTGCGCGGCGAAGAGTGCGGGGAACGTGGCGCCGGCCGCCAGCACCTCGTTCGGCCTACCTAGGTCCAGCAGGGCGGCCTGTTCGGTGCTGGAGAGTGCCGAAAGCCGTCCGAGCAACTGCTCCGGGTCATCGACGAACGCCTGGAACAGGGCCTCCAGCCGCGCTCCGACCGCCTGTACGGCTTCGGTGCTGAAGATCTCCGGCCGATATCCGACCCGCAGCCGCAGGACGTCTCCCGGGAGAGCGGCGAGGCTGAGCGGGTAGTGGTTGGCGTCCGTCCCCTTGGCTCCGGCCAGGCGCAGGCCCCCGGGGAGCTCGTCGAAGTCCTCTCCGCCCAGCGGATAGTTCTCGGTCACCGTGAGGGTGTCGAACAAGGTGTTCCGGCCGGCCAGCCGCTGGATGTCCGGAAGACTCAGATGCTGGTGCGGCATCATTCCGGTGATCTGACGCTGCACGGACGACAACGCGTCCAGCAACCGGTCACCCGGACGGACCCGAAGCCGCAGCGGAACCGTGTTGATGAAGAGGCCGACCATCTCCTCCATACCGGACAGGTCGGTGGGTCGACCCGAGACGGTCGTGCCGAAAACGACGTCGTCGCGGCCCGTCAGCTGTGCCAGCACCAACCCCCAGCATGTCTGGAAGACGGTGTTCAGGGTCAGATCATGCCGGCGTGCGGTCTCTCGGACGCGGTCGGTCAGATCGGCCGGGACGGTCAGGATCAACTCGCCGGGAGGTCCCTGCGGTCCCGGGTCGCCGGGCACCAGCAGTGTCGGTTCGCCGACGTCGGCGAGGAGCTCGCGCCAGGCGCTCTCGGCCGCGGGCCGGTCCCGTTCCGCCAGCCATCCCAGGTAGGTCCGGTAGGGCGTCACCGGAGCGAGCCTGCTCGCGTCTCCACCCCGCCCGTACGTCTCGAACAGCTCTTGCAGCAGCCGAGCGGTCGACCAGCCGTCCAGCAGGATGTGGTGGGCGCTGAACATGAGGCGATGGCGGTTGTCGCTCAGGCGCACCAGGGTGAAGCGCAGCACCGGCCCGGCGACGAGGTCGAAGGGCCGGCCGGCGTCCTCGGCGGTGAGCCGGTCCAGCTCCCGCTCCTGGTCCGTCCCGGACAGCTCACGCAGGTCGAGCTCCTGCCACGGCGCGGCCACCTTCCGCGGGATCACCTGCACCGGCCGGTTGAGCCGTTCGTGGCGGAATCCGGCGCGCAGATTGGCGTGGCGGTTCATCATCGCGTCGACCGACGAACGCATCGCGCCGACGTCGAGGGAACCCTCGAGGTCGATCACCAGCTGCGCCGCGTACACGTCCCGATCCGGACCGGCCTGCAACGCGTGGAAGAGCATGCCTTCCTGGAGCGGGGACAGCGGAAGAACGTCTTCGATTGCGGTACGCGTCATGGAAAGACCTCATTCGGCATCATCGGAACCCCGCGCGGCGGTCAGCGGCCAGTTTCGACAACCGGCGGGCCGCTCAACAATGTCGTTGCAAAAACTTCGACGTGCCCTGGGTGATTCGAAGATGTCTTATCGCCGGGCTTCCTCCGGAGGCCTTCGTGGCAGCATTCCGACCGGATCGCACCAGACGTCGAGGAGGCGCCGTGACGGGCGGCACACTGACCAAATACTGGATGTTCAGCGACGAATACGTGCAGGACCCGTATCCATTCCTGGAACGGCTCCGCGCGGAACAACCGGTCTGCAAGGTGGAAACGCCCGACGGTGTTCGCGCGTGGATGATCACGCGGCACGACGACGTCAAGGCCGCGCTTTCCGACCCGCGCATGAGCCGGGACATCAAGAAGCTCTACGCGGCTCTGGGACGGCAGGTCGGTCAGACGATCACGCCGGCGGACGAGATCAGCAACCATCTGGCCAACTCGGACCCTCCGCGGCACACCCCGCTGCGTAAGGCCTTGACCTTCGCCTTCACCCCGAAACGGGTGCGCGGGCTGCAGGACGGGTTCGAGCAGATCGTCGACGATCTGCTCGACAACATGGTCCGCCAGGACGAGCGGGATCTCGTGGCCGGGTTGAACGAGCCTCTGCCGATCATTGCGATCGCGCAGTTGATGGGTGTGCCGGAGACCGACTGGTCGCAGTTCCTGGTCTGGACCGACACGCTGCGGCGGGTCGACGCGAGCGACCCCACAGGGATCATCGCCCGCCACACCCGCGAGCTCTCGGACTACCTCAAGACCCTGATCGCGGCCAAACAACGAGACCCCTCCGACGACCTGATCTCGGCCCTGGTGCACGCCGAGGGCGACAAGCGCCTGAGCCCCGCGGAGACGCTGTCGACCGCGTTCGCGCTGATGACCGGTGGCAACGACACGACTACGAGCCTGCTCAACGGATCGTTCGCCGCGCTGCTGACCCATCCCGGCGAGGCCCGCAAGCTCACCGCCGATTTCTCACTGCTGCCCAACGCGGTCGAGGAGCTCCTGCGCTTCACCAGCCCGCTGATCAACTCCCTCCAGCGGGTCACGACCGAACCGGTGGAGATGCACGGCGTGACCGTCCCGGCCGATGAGATCGTGATCATCTCGCTGGCGTCGGCCAATCACGACCCGTCCGCCTTCCCGGACCGGCCGGACCAGCTGGACGTCACCCGCGCCCGGCCGGCTCACCTGAGCTTCGGGCACGGTATCCACTACTGTCTCGGCAGCCACATGTCCAAGTCGCTCACCGAGATCGCGATCCGGCGCGTCTACGAACGCTTCCCTGGCGTACGCCTCGCGGTACACCCCTCGGAGCTGCGTTACCGCCCGGGCCTGATGGTGCGTCCGCTGGCCGCGCTACCCGTGGTGCTCGGCAGCCAAGCCTCCTGAGAAACACCGGACGGCCGCCGGCCCGATGTGTCATCGGGCCGGCGGCCGTCCGGTGGTCTCACGGGCATTCGGCCGGCGCGAGGCCGAGGTGCTGCGGAAGCCTCGCCCACAGCGGCGGCGTGTAGAAATGGCCGCCCGGCAGCTCCTCGATGTGGGTGTCGCCGGTGGTGAGCTTGCTCCAGCCGCGCACACCCACCTCGTCGATCTCGTCGTCCTCGACGCCGTAGAGCACCCGTATCGGTGCGTCGACGACCTCGCCGCGGTA
Source organism: Paractinoplanes ovalisporus (assembly GCF_016834655.1). GTDB lineage: Bacteria > Actinomycetota > Actinomycetes > Mycobacteriales > Micromonosporaceae > Actinoplanes > Actinoplanes ovalisporus. The sequence continues at coordinate 239,753 of NZ_JAENHP010000010.1, read as the reverse complement.
GCGGTAGGACTTGAGTACCCGCAGGTCGGCCCGGAGCACCTCGAGCGCGATGGCTTGCAGGTCCGGGTCAGCCAGCGCCTCCTCGGAAACCTGACCGACGGCCCGCATCCAGTCGAGCAGGACCGGGGCGGGTGATCCCGGATCGGGCTGGCGGCTCCGTTCCTCGACCCAGAGTTGTGGCGTCGGCGCACCGGACACGACCAGCGAACGCGGGCCGGCGCCGTCGCGTTCCATCCGGCTCGCCACGTCGAACGCCATCCAGCCGCCCATGCTGTGTCCGCAGAGGATGTACGGCCGCAAACCGGCCACCGATGTCACCGCCTCCGCGACGTCGACGGCGAGTTCCTCCCAGTCGCGGGCGAAGGGCGAGGAGAACCGGCTCTCCCGTCCCGGGTAGCCGATCAGGACAAGTTCCACATCGTCCGGCAGCGCCGGCTGCCAGGCCCGGAACGAGGCCGTCCCGCCGCCGCAGAAGCTCAGACATACCAGGGACCGGGTCGCCGCCGGACGCGGGAACGGAACGGTGACAGCTCCCGCCTCAGGCTGCCGGTACTTCACCGTCACCGCGCCTCTCCGGAGCCGTTCTCGGCCTCGAACGCGGCATTGCGCTGCTGCTCGACCGCCTCGTACAGGGCCTTGATGTTGCCGCTGCCGAAGGTGCGGGCCCCGGCGCGCTCGATGACCTCCCAGAAGTAGGTGTTCCGGGGATGCGCCGACCGCGTGAAGATCTGATAGAGCTGCCCGTCGTGATCCTCGTCGACGAGCAGGCTGAGACGCCGCAGGTCCTCCACCTCGTGGCGATCCGGCCGCATACGTTCGACCAGCAGGTCGTAGTACGCCCCGGGGGTCGACAGGAACGGGATTCCGCGTTCGCCGAGCGTGCCGACCGTCCGGACGATGTCTCCGGTCGTGAGCGCGATGTGCTGTACGCCCGCGCCGCCGTGGTTCTTCAGGAAGTCGTCGATCTGGCCGGAGTCACGGGTGACATCCGGCTCGATCAGCGTGAGCGTGACGTGTCCCGAGGCGCTCTGCACCACCTTGGAGAGCATCGCCTGGGCGCCCACCACGATGCGCTCCTCGAAGATGGTGCGGAAGTCCAGCACCTGTTCGTAGAACTCGACAGTGGGTTCGAGCTGCCCGGCCTCGAGACAGACCGCGAAGTGGTCGATCTTCCCGAGGTCCACCTCGCCCGCGGCCCGCGGCGCGCCGGAGCTGTCGAACGCGGGCAGGTCACCGCGACGGCCGCCGTCCGGCCGCTGCACGAACGTGTGCACCACGTCCCCGAACCCCATGATCGAGGCGGTGACGAAGCCGTCCTGCTCGACCGGCTCGGACACCGGGCGGGCGCCTCGGCGGACCGCCTCGGCGAACGCCGCCGCGGCGTCCGGGGCACCCAGGGCGATGTCGGCCACGCCGTCGCCGTGCTGGTCGAGATAGGCTGTGCCCGGGTGGTTCTCGCCTCGCGGCTCGCTCAGCACGACGAGAATGTCGGAGCTGGCCAGCGCCCGGGAATCGGAGGAGTCGGAGGCGGTCGACACGCCCACGACACCCAGGCCGAAGCCTTCGGTCAGAACGCGCGCTTTGCTCTCCAGATCACTGACGTAGAAGACGACGTGGTCGACGGTGAGATCGCTGAAGACATCGGCGTGAAATGAGCTCACAGCATTTCTTCCATTCTCTCTAGGTCACTCGCCGGGAACATGCGGCGGGTACGAGCGGATAAGGTCCGGATCGATCCTCACCAGCCCGGAAGAAATCACCCAGGGAGCTTTCAAAATTCGAAGGTGCATTCCCGATTCAGTGCGGCCCCGGGCCAACCGTCCCGCGGTGACTCAGCAACGGCGCACCCGCCGGTCCGGGCACGATGGTCGTGACCAGACCGATGTGCAGGACGTGGTCGCCGGCGGGGTGCTCGGCGTACGTCCGGCAGCGCAGGGCCGTCAGGGCGCCGCGAGCCACCGGGTCGGCACCGGGCCGTTCGCAGCCGAGCAACACGGCCGCATCGTGGCCGCGGGGCCGATCCCGCCGGGCGAACAACCGGCACAGTTGCTCCTGTTCGGCGCTGAGCACGCTCACCGCGAACGTGCCGCGCTCGGCCAGGAGAGGCTGCATCCGGGCGCCGGTCCGCACGCTGACCATAACCAGCAGCGGATCCAGCGAGATCGAGGTCAATGAGTTGATCGTCATGACCTCGAGATCGTCGCCGGTCCCGGTGGACAGCAGAGCCACGCCGGTCGGGAAAAGTCCCATGGCGGCGCGGAAGCTGTCCGGGTCGGGCTCGGCGCCGGCGCGTTGGGCCAATGTCGCGGCGGTTCCCGAAATGGCATGTGGTAACTGCACCTGCGTAGTCAACCGGTGCATGGCGTCGGCGGCGCCGATGAATAGCAGATTCGAATGGCGAGAGCTTCGCCGGGTCAGCCCGCGACGGAGGTCGGCTCGGCCGGTGATGTGACCCTCGTGCGACGCCGCCAATAGTGCACGGTCGCGATCCACACCAGTGGTCCCCACAGGACGAGCGGAGTGTAGGTGCCCCAGAAGGCCAGCGCCTGCCAGTCGTTGAACTGCATGATGCCGACGTCGCCGTTCATCTTGCGTCCCAGGGCCAGCATGGTCATCGCGTACGGCCAGAGCACCGTGCAGATGGTGGCGCCGATCGCGGCGGGTACGACCGCGGCCAGCACCGGGATACGCCGGCCGCCCAGGCCCGGAACCCAGCGTGGGACGACCTCACCCCAGGTCGCCACCAGGCCGACCGTCAGGAACGCGAGCAGTTCGCTGACGAGACTCAGCATGATCACATAGACCGGGCCGTCCCAGAGCGTCGGAACCGGGGCGGGCTTGTTGAGCAGCGGCTCCTGCTCCATCAGGTGGGCGTCGGCGACCACAAGAAGGATGCGCCAGATTCCGGAGGGCAGAACCACGAGCGGCGCCGCGTACGCGCACCAGACGACCCAACGGGGAACCCCGTCGGCGATCCGGCCGTGCAACTTGATCACTCAGACTCCTCGTCGCTCGAGCCCTTCGCGGCCGGTCAGGGATCACGGCGCAGGCTTTCCGCAATGCCTCGGAGGATCAACGCAGCACTGACCACGAGCAGGTTGTAGCCGATGATTTCGTAGAGTGTCACATTGCCGGCGACACGCGGGCTGCCGTCCGCGGAGAGAAACAACACAGCCATCAGACCAGTTGTCGCGGCCAGAAACGCGAGCACCAGTTTGCGGAACAGTTCATTGAGGAACGTACGCTCGCGCTCGTCCGCGAACAGGCGTACCTGCACGGTGAAACGGCCCTGTTCGAGTGATTGGGCGATCCGGTCCAGCCGTCGGGGAAGGCGACGCAGCATCGGGAAGGTCCGGATCACGTCGTCGAACATCGTTCCGACGAACTCGGTCGGTCGCAGCTGCTCCGCCACCCGCTTGGACCCGAACGAACGGGCCTCGGCAATGACGTCGTAGCCCGGCGAGATCAACCAGAGGGTGCTCTGAAGCGTCGACAGCGCACGGAAGACGGCGGCCACCTCCGGAGGCACGCGCAGACCGTGGACGGAGAGCATGCGGAACAGCTGCAGGAACATCTCCGCCGTCGGCGGCGAGCCCGGCCCCAGATAGCTGGCCATGAACTGCCCCAGCGCCCGCTCGAGGCGGTCCAGTTCGAGGTCGGCCGGGCGGCCGATGACCTCCAGCAGCGCGTCGCACAGGGCGGCCCGGTCGCGGATCTCGATCGCCAGCAACAGCTCCTCCAGCGCCTGCTGAGTGAGCCGGTCGAGCCGGCCGACGACACCGAAATCCAGCATGGCCGCCCCGCCGTCACGCAGGATCAGAATGTTGCCGGGATGCGGGTCACAGTGGAAGACGCCGTCGACGATGATCTGCTCGAGCATGAAGACGAGCAGTTTGGTGGCGAGGGCGCTGCGGTCCTCCTCCGAGCGCACGAACTGTTCGGTCGACGACGGAGAGATGCCGTCGACCCGCTCGATGACCAGCACACGGGCCGAGGTCAGCTCGTCGCAGATCGGCGGGATGACGATCGGCAGCTCCGGTCCGAGCCGTGCGATCGCGGCATCACGGACGGCGGCGACGTTAGCGGCCTCGACCCGGAAGTCCAGCTCCTCGGTGAGGGCCGCCGCGAACCCGTGCGCCAGGTCGAGAATGCCCAGGCTGCGACCCCACCCGGTACGCCGTTCCAATGTCCGGGCCAAGCGGATCACGATGTCGAGGTCGCGACCGACCAGCGAACGGATGTTGGGGCGCTGAACCTTGACGACGACCTGCCGGCCGGAGCGCAACTGTGCCGTGTGGACCTGCGACACCGAGGCGGCCGCGACGGGTTCCGGGTCGAACTCGGCGAAGAACAACTCGGGCGAGGTACCGAGCTCCTCCTCCAGGACGACCCGGATCTCGTCCCATTTGGCCGGTGCGACGTTCTGTTGCAGGCGGCTGAGTTCCGTGATGAATTCGGGCGGGAGCAGGTCGCGGCGGGCCGACAGTGCCTGTCCCACCTTGATGAACGTGACACCTGCCTCCTCCAGGGCGGAACGCAACTGCCGGGCCAGCCGGGCCCGTCCGGCCGAGGCCGCTTCCAGCGGCCGACGGCGAAGGTAGGGGGCAAGGCCGTGCCGCACCAGAATGACCAGGATCTGCAGGTAACGACGGGTCCGGCTGATCGATCCCCGCACCGCCCGCAGCACACTGACCGGATTGCGGCTGGGCGGGACCAGCGCGTTGGCCACGAGCAGGAACAGCATGCTGACCAGCAGAGTGATGCCCGCTGCGACCGGCATCAGGGCTACCGTGCCCGAGGCCGGCTCCATCGCCCGGCTCACCAGGGTGGTCGTCAGGACGGCGACTCCGCCGGCCAGAAGTGTTCTGATGACACCTATCCGCAGGCCGAGCAGACGGCTTGCCGCGATCACAATCGCCATGACGAGCACGGCGAAGGCCAGTGCTCCGGCAACGACCAAGGAATCCCTCAAGATCATTCCTAGATTCGTGACGGACAATGGCTGCCAGGATGGCACGATCGGACAAACGGTGCGGGTCCATATAGGACTTCATAGAGCCGGGAGCATGCTGAGAAACTGCTGAGCGTCGCTCAGACCGGTCACAGGTGACCCGGCGGATAATTCGGGCGTATCGGTAGGCACCGAGGGAGATGCGAGTACTCATGAACCCCACTGCCCCGTCCAGGTGGGCCTATTACGCCGCCTACGCCGTCCCGCTCTGCGTTCTGCCGTCGGCGATCTGGCGACTGACCGTCCCCGGCTGGTACCCGGCTTTCCTGTCCGGCCTGTCGATGGCGTTGGCGCTGCTGACACTCGGCCTGGTGCATCAATGGGGTCATCAGGTCCCGCACTGGGTGCCCGGGCTGCGTGACCGCCCGATCCCCGCCCGTCCGGTCGTGCGGATCGCCCTGATCGGCGGGTGGCTGCTTGTCGCCCTCTGCGTCTACCTTCTCGTGAACCGCATGTTCCACCTGCTGGAGGACGTCTGGATCGGCATCGGCCGCGACGAGCCACGGCATGAACCCCCGGGATGGGACGTGTTCCGGTGGTACGTCCCGCTCGTCGCCTGGGGGCCGCTCGTCATCGCCGTGGCCACCGACTACCGCCGGCGCGCCGGCCTGACCCGCAAAGCCGAACCGGCGAGCTCACGGAGCTGACCGGCGGACCGCACAGTCGTACAGCGACTCACGGGCCGGGGCATTCGGCGGCGGTACGCCCACGCCGTACGCCTCGGGCGGGACAACCACGCAGGTTGCCGCTACCCAGGCGAGTCCGGCGTCCACCTCCGCCGACCCGCTGGGCACGGCCGGGACCAGGACAAAGCGCACCGCACCGTCCACGACGAGCTGCTGGAGCTGCCGCTGGGTCGGGAAGGGGGTCCGGCCGGTGAACCCGCCCAGAGGCAGGACGGGCAGACCGGTGGCCGCGATGAAAGTGCCGGCCCGGGCCGAGGTCAGGGCGGCGAGCACGTAACGGCTCGACCCTCGCCGCGCGCCGGCATAGTGCAGAAGACGACGGTCCGGTTCGGTCAGCTCGGTCCGGGGTTCGGCGAAGGTCCGTGCGAGGTTCTCGGGCCGGCTGTACTCCCGGGCCATCACGAGCAGTTGGTCACGCTCCCGCGCTGGGACGTCGAGGTAACGCCACTCGGCGAACGGTGGCCCGGCGGCCGGGTTCTCCGGAAGACCCGAGTTGACCGGAACGGCCGCGGCGACGGTCCAGGCGACCGGGACCAGAAAGACGGCCGGGACCGCTGGCAGCGGGCCGAACCGGCGCAGGGCGTCGGGTATGCGGGTGGCCGTGAGCCCGGCAACCAGGGCCACCAGGGCGACCGCCCCGGCGGCGACCGTCACCGGGACCACCCAGGGCAGGAAGGAGGGCGAGCGCCGGGCCAGCAGCACCGCCCAGGCGGTGGTCACCGCGACCGCAACGGGAAGCAGCCAGGCCTGGCCGGAGCCGGCGCGGTACTTCCGGATGAGGGCTGCGAGTCCGATTCCGGCGAGTGCGGCGGTCGGTGGCGCCAGGATGATCGCGTAGCACACGTGGTTGATCTGACCGACGCCGAAGACGCCGGCCACGACGACGAACCAGAGGCTCCACAGCACAACACCGGCGCGGCCGGCGTCGGTGCGCGGTGCCCGCCGGCGGTTGACGAACCCGATGACCGCGCCCGCCAGGGCCAGCGGGAACAACCACATGACCTGGGTCGCGAGCGACCCGAAGACCGTAGCGAAAAGGCCGGTCCGGAAGGGATGGGTGCCGGCCGAGCGGCTCTCACCGCCCGAGAAGCGGTCGATGCCGTTGTAGCCGAGCACCATGTCGAGCGCGTTGTTGGTGTCCGTGGCGTCGATGTAGGGGCGGTCTCCGGCCGGGGTCAGCCGGACGAGCACGATCCAGGCCGCGGACACCAGGATCGTCACCACACCGGCCACACCGACGTGGGTCACCCGGCGGCGCAGCGGCCCCGGAGCGGCCAGCAGGTAGGCCGCGCCCAAGGCGGGCAGCACCACCAGGGCGGCCAGCATCTTGGCGTGGACGCCCAGCCCGACCCACACGCCGGCGAGCAACAGGGTGCGCAGCCGCCCGGTGCCGACCGCACGCAGGGTGGCGTCAGCGGCGAGAACGAGAAGCAGCGTGAGCAAGGTATCCGGCCACTGTGTGCGGGCGAGTGCCGCCGCCACCGGCATCGACGCCATGGCGATCGCGGCGAGCATCGCCGCGGCCGGTCCGGCGTGCCGCCGGACCGCTCGATGCAGCACCAGGACGGTAACGGTCGCGAACAGCACCTGGGGCAGAACGACCGCCCACGGCTCGAACCCGAAGATCCGCGCCGAGAGGGCCTGCGGCCAGAACGCACCGGGAATCTTGTCCACCGTGACCGTCGAGAGCGGGTCGACCGCGCCGAACAGGAAGGCGTTCCAGGACTCGCTCATGCTGCGTACGACGCTCGAGTAGTAACGGGCCATCGTGCGCTCGTCGATATTCCACACGTAGGTCAGGCCGGCCGCGATCGTCACGACGACGAGCGCAGCGGCCTCGGTCCGCGACATCCTGACGCTGGTTGCTCCATCCATGCCAAGACCATCGACATGCAGCAATATCAACACAACGGTGATGCGAATTCCTGAGGGCGGTACGGGCGGATTCGTACCCCACCCGCATCACATCGGCGGGCGCTCTCGACCGGCGATTCAAAGAATTCGATGACGGATCCTCTTCGGCGAACCGGACCCGCAGAATGACCGCTGTGTCCACAACCCGCCCGGCATCGATCGATTCGACCGCAGGCGTGGACCATCTGCCGGCTCGCCTGCGTTGCCGATCGAATGAGGAAGGATCGTCATGAGTTCTCCGGAGGCGGCCGCGCGAGCGGTCGACGTTTGGAAAGTCTACGGAAGTGGCGAGACCGAAGTAGCGGCGCTGCGCGGCGTCACGTTGACCATCGAGCGCGGACGGTTCACCGCGATCATGGGACCGTCCGGCTCCGGCAAGAGCACCCTCATGCATTGCCTGGCCGGGCTGGACGCCATCGACAAGGGTGAGGTCCACGTCGGTGACGCGGCACTGGCCGGCATGTCGGACAAACAGCTGACCGCGCTGCGACGCGATCGGGTGGGCTTCATCTTCCAGCAGTTCAACTTGCTGCCCACGCTGACCGCGGAGGAGAACATCCTGCTGCCGCTGAACATCGCCGGCCGCTCCCCCGACCGGGATTGGCTGGACCGGATCATCGACACAGTGGGGCTGCGGCCCCGGCTCGGCCACCGGCCGACCGAGCTGTCCGGTGGCCAGCAGCAGCGCGTCGCCTGCGCCCGGGCCCTGGTTCCCCGTCCTCAGGTGATCTTTGCGGACGAGCCGACGGGCAACCTCGACTCCCAGTCGGGCGCCGGCGTACTCGCCCTGTTGCAGCAGTCGGTCCGTGAGTTCGGTCAGACCATCGTCATGGTCACCCATGACGCCCGGGCCGCGTCCTACGCCGACCGCGTGGTCTTCCTGGCCGACGGACGGATCGTCGGCGACCTGACCGATCCCGACGAGGGTGTCGTTCTCGACACCATCCGGAAGCTCGACGCCGACAGCGCAGCCGTGGAGGCGGCCTGATGTTGCGCGCCACTCTGAAGAGCTTGCTGAGCCGCAAGCTGCGCCTGGTGCTGTCGGCGCTGTCGATCGTCCTGGCGGTCATGTTCGTGGCCGCCGCGCTGGTGCTGCAGGACACCCTCAACCGCTCGTTCGACGCCGCCTACCGGTCCGCCTTCGACGGGGTGCAGTTGCAAGTCATCGGCTCCTCGCCGCTCGGTGGTGACGCGTCCGCGACACCACCGGTGCCGCTCGACGAGACGGTCGTCACCGCTGTCTCGAAGGTTCCCGGTGTCGCTGCGGCCCGTGGCGAGGTTCGCGCCGACGGCGCCCGGATCATCGGACGCGACGGCAAGGTGCCCGACGCCGATGGCCAGCGGGTGGGCGTGTCCTGGTCGGACGCGAGCGGCGCCACCCTCAAGGAGGGGCGGGCACCCGCCGCGGCCGACGAGATCGTGATCAACGCCGGATTGGCCGAGAAGACCGGCTACCGGGTCGGCGACACCGCCGGTGTGCTCACCACACGGCCGAACCAGACCTTCACCATTGTCGGGATCGCCACCTACGCCGGCCGCGACGACCTGGTCAACGGGGAGCAGACGATCAGTTTCGCCCCGCGGACCGCCGGCGAGCTGATGCTGGGCAAGGCCGGCTCGTACAGCTCCGTCGACATCAGTGTCGCGGCCGGAACCGACACGGGCACGCTGAAGGCCGACGTGCAGGGGGTGCTCGGCCGCGAACTGGTCGTGCGGACCGGTGACGAGGCTGCCGACGACGCCGCCGGGCCGGCTCGGAGCACGTCCAGCAGCATCACCCGCATTCTGCTGGGTTTCTCGGGGGTAGCCGTCCTGGTCGGCGCCTTCCTCATCGCCAACGCGTTCTCCATCGTCGTCACTCAGCGCACGAAGGAACTGGCCCTGCTCCGCGCCCTCGGCGCCAACCGGGGTCAGGTCCGGCGGTCCGTTCTCCTGGAGGCGTTGATCGTCAGCGTGCTGTCGTCGATCGTCGGCTTCGCCCTGGGTCTGCTGATCGGCCGGGCTGCGGCATCCGCTCTCGGCGGTTCGACCGGCGTGCCGATCGCCGGCTTCCGCCTCCCGGTGGCCGCGCTGCTGGTTTCCTTCCTCGTCGGAATCGGCGTCACGCTGATCTCGGCCCTCGTGCCGGCACGCCGGGCTTCCCGGGTCGCGCCGGTGGCGGCCATGCGTCAGGCGTTGCCGACCGAGCGGCCCGGCAAGGTCCGCACCATCGTCGGCGCCGTGCTCTTCGGCCTCGGTGTGGCGGCCCTGGTCGCCGGCGCCGCAGGCGGGGCGGTCGGCGCGATCGGCGTCGGCGGGGTAGCGACCTTCGTGGGCATCGTGCTGCTGACCCCGGCCCTGGTGAGGCCCGCGACCGGACTGATCCGGGGTCTGACCCGCTCGACTCCGGCTCGGCTGGGCCGGCTCAATGCCGCGCGGAACCCGCAACGGGCGGCCCTCACGGTGGTGTCGCTGATGATCGGCGTCATGCTGGTTACGCTGGTCAGCACCATCCTGACCTCGTACCGCAGCACGGTCACGCAGACCGTGCAGGACAACCTCAACGCCGAACTCATCATCTACAGCTCCTCGGCCGGTCCCGGCACGACACCACCGAGCATCGACCCGTCCGCGCTGCAGAAGATGCGTCAGGAGCCGGGCGTCGCCGCGGCGGCCGGCTTCTCGTACGAGACGGCACGGGTGGACGGCAAGGACCAACTCGTCTATGCCTGGGACGACGTCGACCAGATGAGCCGGATCGCCTCGGTCCGCGCGCTGAGCGGCACGATCGGCACCGACCGGGTGATGGTCAACGAGTCGACCGCGAAGAGCATGGGTCTCGCGGTCGGGGACCGGACGAACGTTCAGCTCGTCCGGGGACCGGAAGTGCAGCTCGAGGTGGGCGCGATCTTCGCGGACACCCGGGTGGTGGACGGCTTCGTCGTTCCGTGGAGTCAGGCCGGCACCGGATTCCGTTCGCCCCAGCCCAGCCAGGCCTACGTGCAGCTCGCCGACGGCGCGACCCAGGCGGACGTCCGCAACCGGATCAGCACGCTCCTGGCGGGTAGTCCCGAGGTTGACGTGCACGACCGGTCCGAGCTCATCGACGACAACGCTCAGGCCCTGAACATGATCATCTCGATCGTCCAGGTGCTCCTCGCGATTGCCATGATCATCGCGATCCTCGGTGTGGTCAACACGCTCGTCCTGTCGATCCTCGAGCGGGTGGGCGAGCTCGGCATGCTTCGCGCCGTCGGCATGTACCGCCGCGAGGTCCGTCGCATGATCGTGACCGAATCGGTTGTCATGTCGGTGCTGGGTGCGGTGCTCGGAGTCGTACTCGGCGCGGGCGTGGGACTGGCTGCCGTCCGTGCCTTCAACGACCAGGGCATCACGGACGTGGCCATCCCGTGGCCGCTGATGCTGGTCTACGTGGTCGCCTCCGCGATCGTCGGCGTGCTGGCCGCGCTGGCCCCCGCGGGCCGGGCGGCGAAGCTGGACGTGCTCACGGCGGTCCGGGCGGTCTGACCGAACGAACGAGCCGGGAGTCGCGGTCCTGCCGCGGCCCCCGGCTCGTCGGTTTCATCAGGTACGGGCGTACGCGGCGACAAAATCTCGGAGCCGCTCCACACCGTCGACGATCTGTTCCGGCGCCAGAGCGCTGCACGACAGGCGAATCGCGCGGTCCCCACCGCCGTCCAGGTAGAACTCACGCATCGGCGTCCACAGCACCCCGAAGTCGGCGGCCGACACCGCCAAGGCCCGCTGATCGGCCGGGAAAGGCAGCTCCATCACCACGAAGAAGCCCCCGTCGGGGCTGTTCCACCGGGTCCCGCCATCCGCCGGAAAACTCTTCCGCAGGCTGTCGAGCATCAGGTTCATGTTGTCGCGGTAGAACGCCGCCGAGGGCGCGTTCGCTTCGCGCAGCCGGCAGTCGTGCTCGAGCAGCATGCCTCCGATGACCGCCTGGCTGAGGCTGGGGGTGTTGACGGTGACCATGCTTTTGATCTTTGAGATCTCGTCCGCGAGCAGAACGCGCTCACCGTCAGGAACCGCGACCAGCTGATCGGCGACGACGTAGCCGAGACGGGCGCCCGGAAAGCAGGTCTTGGCGAAGGAACCGAGATAGATCACCCGCCCACCGGCATCCATCGACTTCATCGTCGGCCGCGCGGTGCCCTGCCGGACGAAGAACCCGTACGGGTTGTCCTCGATGATCAGCAGGTTCTCGCGTTCGGCCAGCTCCAAGAGGCTTTCACGTACGTCGGGGGCAAGGCTGTGCCCGGAGGGGTTGGCGAAGTCGGGGACCAGGTAGAGGGCGCGTGGGCGACGTCCCTCGGCTCGTACGGCCGCCACCGCCGCCGTCACCGAGGCCACGGTCAGGCCGTCCTCCGACTCCGGCACCGCCCGCATCGTCACGTCCAGGACCCGCGCCGCGCCGCCGATGCCGACATAACACGGGTCCGCGACGAGCAGGACATCGTCGGGCGAGGCGAACAGCGCGCGCAACACCAGGATCATGGCCTCCTGGCAGCCCACCGTCACCACGATGGATTCGGCCGGCACGTGCATGTCCTCGTCGTTGGCCAGCGTCCGGGCGATCAGGTGCCCGATGTGCCCGTTGGTCCGGCCGTACTGAACCAGGTTGTTGTGCACCTGCTCCTTCGAGAAGCCGAGATCGTCACGCAGGTGCGCGGTGTATCGGCCGACGTACCGGTCGAGCTCGGACGGCTCGAAGAGGCCCAGATAGGGCCGGCCCGGCGCGAACGAGATCGCCCGCGGGTAACGGTTCACGATCTCGTTCAGGAAGTTCATCGAGTCCAGCAGCGGATCGCGGAGGCTGCTGTGCAGGTCGGCCGCGTCGAGCACCACCCGCTTTTCTTCCGCGGTCATTGTCACGTCGCCTGCCTCCAGGGCCGAGAGGATGAAGGGTTCCGCGCCGACCGTAGATATCAACCGGACAAAGCGGGACCACGCATCGAATAATCGATGGCAAGCTTTTCGCGGACACCACCCGGAAACGCATATTGACTATTCGACATCGCTGTATCAGCACGCGGAATGCGGCGTTAACCTTCTGGCGTATCCGATCATCTCGGAAGGATCTGGCAATGGATATCACCATTGACAAGACCGCGGCCGACATCTCGGCCCTGCGCGCCCGGATCGACGGCATCGACAACTCGATCGTCGCGCTGTTCAAGGAACGGGCCGAGGTGTCCCGGCACATCGGCTCGGCCCGCATGGCAGAGGGCGGCACCCGCATCGTGCTCGCCCGGGAACGGGAGGTGATCGCGCACTACCGGGAATCCCTGGGCGAGCCGGGTGTGGAGATCGCGCTGCTCCTGCTGCGGGCGGGACGGGGGCGCCTGGGCTGACCACGGCGAACTGAAACGGCTCCGAGGCAGCGTCGCCTCGGAGCCGTGCCGTTTCTCAGCCGCGCAGCATCTCTGCGACCAGGAAGGCGAGTTCGAGGCTCTGCTGGGTGTTCAGCCGCGGATCGCAGGCCGTCTCGTAACGGTCTGGCAGGTGCAGGTCCTCGATGCCCTGCGCCCCGCCGAGGCACTCGGTCACGTCCTCACCGGTCAGCTCGATGTGGATACCACCGGGGTGGGTGCCCAGGGCCCGGTGCACCTCGAAGTAGCCCAGCACCTCGTCGACGATCCGGTCGAAGTGGCGGGTCTTGTATCCGTTCGACGACGAGTAAGTGTTGCCGTGCATGGGGTCGCACTGCCAGACGACCTTGGCGCCGCTGGCATGCACCTTCTCCACGATGACGGGCAGCGCGTCGCGCACCTTGCCGTTCCCCATGCGGCTGATCAGCGTCAGCCGGCCCGGCACATTGCCGGGGTTGAGCCGCTCGCACAACGCGACAGCGGTCTCCGGAGCGGTACCCGGGCCCAGCTTCACGCCGATCGGGTTGGCGATGCGGCTCACGAAGTCGATGTGTGCGTTGTCGAGCTGGCGGGTCCGCTCGCCGACCCAGAGGAAGTGGCCGCTGAGCCCGTAGGCGCGCCCGTCCGAGACCCGGGTCTGCGCACGGTCGTACTCGATCGCCAGGGCCTCGTGTGAGCAGTACAGGCTGGCGGTTCGCAGAGCTTCGCTCTCGGTGAGCCCGCACGCGCGGATGAACTCGAGCGTCCGGTCGATCTCACCGGCGATCGCCTCGTAGCGTTCTCCCGCCAGCGAAGCCTTGACGAAGTCCTTGTTCCAGCTGTGCAGACCATGCAGATCGGCCAGTCCGCCGGCCAGGTAAGCACGAAGCATGTTCATCGCGGCCGCCGAGTTGGCGTGCGCGCGGATCATGCGCTGTGGGTCGGCGATACGGGCGGCCTCGGTCGGCTCCAGCGAGTTGATCATGTCGCCGCGGTACGCCGGCAGGCCCATGGAGTCCGTCAGCGACGATCGCGGTTTGGTGTACTGGCCGGCGACCCGCGCAATCTTCACGACCGGCATGGACGAGCCGTACGTGAGTACCACCGCCATCTGCAGCAGTGTGCGGACGTTGGCGAGCAGGTGGCTCTCGGTGTTGCCGGCGAACGTCTCGGCGCAGTCGCCACCCTGGAGAAGGAACGCACGGCCCTCACACACCTCGGCGAGCTGCCGGCGGAGCTGATCCACTTCGTACGGGACGACAATCGACGGCGCGTTTTCAAGAACCTCGCACACCGCGGCGACCTCGTCCGGGTCGGTCCACGGCGGTGTCTGTTCCCGCGGCAGGGTGCGCCACACGTCCAGTCCCAGCGCCTCGTCCTCGGCCGAGTCGGTCGACGGGCGTGAGGTCTGCAGAACTTCGGCGCTCAGGCCAGGATGGCTGAGCTGGTGCCACTCACGGCGTACGGCCGGTCTGGTCTCGACAGTCATTCTTTACCCTCTGATTCCGTTGTCGACGGCCTTCTCGTCGGCTGTCGTCCAGGTATCACCCGCTTCACGGCAACCTCAGAGTCGCCGTGATGTGTGCCATGACCTCGGCGGCGCGGTCGGTGAGATAGAAGTGGCCGCCCGGGAAGACGCGCAGCCCGCACCCGGCGGTGGTGTGGTGGGCCCAGTCCTTGGCCTCGGCCACGGAAACGCGCGGATCGCTGTCGCCGATCAGCACCTCGATGGGTGACCGGACGACGGCGCCGGGCGGGTCGCACCGGTACGTCTCGACGGCCGTGTAGTCCGCCCGTAACGCCGGCATGATCATTTCGACCACCTCCGGGTCGGCCAGCAGGTCGGTGTCGGTGCCGCCGAGCCGCTTCATCTCGGCCAGCACGCCGGCGTCGTCGCGCTGGTGCACGTCCTCCTCGCGGACGAGGGAGGGCGCGCGGCGGCCGGAGACGAAGAGCACCTGAGGCGCCGGCGCACCACGCCGTTCCAGGCGACGGGTCACCTCGAAGGCGACCACGGCGCCCATGCTGTGGCCGAGGAAAGCGAACGGTCCCGGAACCGCGCCGGCCAGCACGTCGGCCACCCGGTCGGCGAGCTGCCCGAGCTCCGTGACCGCCGGTTCCCGGTAGCGGTCCTGGCGGCCCGGGTACTGCACGGCCAGAATCTCGATGTCGTCACCGGCCCGGCGCCCGAGGGGCAGAAAGGCGCTGGCCGCGCCGCCCGCGTGCGGGAAGCACACGAGCCGGACCGGTGCCTCCGGCCGCTCCCGCACCACCCTGATCCACGTTCGGTCCATGCTCGCCTCACTCCCGGCCACGTCGGTCCCGAGCAGCGGCCAGCATGGCCCGGCCCGGCCGTCCGGCGCGAGCCTGCTTCGAAAATCCTGAGCGACATGTACGCCTGGCCGGGCGGCCCGGGCGTCAGAGAGGCGGCGGGAACCTTCCGTCCGTACGCATCGGCCAACGCGCATGGAACGCAGAACCCTGCTCGGGGCCGCCTGCTCCGGTGGTCCTCGGACGGGCTTCGGCGGTCGGGGGCGTGTGCCCGCCGGCGAGCCGGTCTTTATCGAGCAGGGCCACCGGCTCGGGCGTCCCAGCCGCATCCGGGTCGACCTCGCCGGAAACCGCGTACCGTTCCTGGAACTTACGGCAGAGGTCGTGTCGCCGTGGAAATGGCGCCCGGTCCGTCATAGATTGACAATGCTCGATTTATGACGATGTTGGGAGCATCTGGATGAAGCTGCTGGCCGCCACCCTGACCGCCGCGCTGGTCGTCGCACTGCCGGCACCGGCCTCGGCCGCGCCGCCCGGTTTCGACCCCCTGACCGGCCTGGGCCGCCGGGCGACCGCCGTAGCGACGACAGCCACCGCGGCGGCGGGCTGGGAGTCACTGGGTGGCACCGCGATCTCCCAGCCCGCGGTGACCTCCGACAGCACCGGCCGCCTCGACGTCTTCGTGATCGGGGCCGACAACGCCTTGTGGCACAAGTCCCGCAGCGCCGGGCGATGGTCGAACTGGGAATCGCTGGGCGGCCGCCTGACCTCGGCCCCGGCCGCGGTCTCCTCGGCCCCGGGCCGCATCGATGTCGTGGCCCGCGGCGCCGCCAACGACGTCCTGCACCTGTCGTACGCCGACGGCGCCTGGTCGAGCTGGGAATCCCTGGCCGGGCCGGTGATCGCGGCGCCGGGCATCTCGTCGCGCGGCCCGGGCCGGCTCGACGTCTTCGCGGTCGGCACCAACCGCGAGATCCATTGGAAGTCCTTCGACACCACCTGGTCCGGCTGGACCTCGCTGGGCGGCTACGCGAACTCGCTTCCCTCCGCGACCTCGTGGGGCCCCGACCGCATCGACGTCGTGGTGGCCGGCACCGACGAGGAGGTCTACCAGAAATCGTTCACCGGCGGCGCGTGGTCGGCCCGCTGGACCTCCCGCGGCGGCGCGCTGGCCTCGGCGCCGGCCCTGACCTCGACCGGTGAGGGAAGGCTGGACATCCTGGCCGCCGGTCACGACGCCAACCTCTGGCGGAAGTCCCTGCGGGGCACGTGGTCCGGCTGGTCCTCGGTGGACGCCCGCCTGAACTCGGCGCCGGCCGCCACCACCTCTCCGGCGGGCGTCGAGGTGATGGCGATCGGCAACGACGACGCGGTCTGGCACCGCGTCCTGCCCGTCAGCTGAGTCAGCTGCTGAGCTGAGCGATCCGGAACTCGGAGGAACCGCCGCCGGCGGTGTGGGCCACCACGCGGATGGTGTCGGCCTCGCCCGCTTCGGGGCCGGGCCACCAGGCCGTCCACCAGCCGTCGGCGGTGCTGGTGTGCACCGTGCGGCCGTCGGCCAGAATCAGGTCGATGCCGGTCACCTTGGCGGTGGTGAAGCCGACGACGTGCGAGTACTGGGTGTCGCCGGAGCCGTACGAGCTGCGGGTGTCGACCGACAGCAGGCCGTTGGGCGGGGTCAGCGGCGATCCCGGCAGCAGCTGGGAGGCGAACGTCTTGTCGTCCTCGACGCTCATGCACTCCAGCGCGTCCGCGCCGTGCTTGACGATCAGCGAGATCGCAATACCGCGCTGGTCACTGAGCACGACGTCACCCGCGGTCACCCCGGACGGATCGGCGCCGTACGAGGAGACGCAGTTCTTGGCGGCGGGCAGAACCTGCTGCGGGTCGATCGGCGTAGGGGTGGCCGTCCAGGCGGCGAACGCCTTGTCGGCGGCGCTGGGCAGCAGGGCCGGCACGGCGAGGGCACCGGCGACCGCGACGGCGACCGCGGCCACGCCGATCGCCGCGCGGCGCATCACCGTCCGGTGGGTGCGGCCGTCGCGGGTGGTGCCGGCGATGATGGCGTCGAGGGCGATCTCGGAGCGCCGGCGCTCGATCGGGTCGATCTGGCGGTCGAGGGCGGGGTCGAGGGCGGCGAGGTCGGTCATGGTCGGTTCCATCAGACGTGATCCTTCACAGCGGTTCGGGTGGGGGCGGGGGTGTCGTCGAGGGCGTCCCGCAGCCGTTGCCGGGCCCGGGCCAGCCGCATCGCGAACGTGGTCCGCCGGCAGTTCAGAACGGTGGCCGCCTGCTCGGTGGTGAGGCCGTCGAACGCGATCAGGGCCAGCACCTCCCGGTCGGCCGCGCTCAACGAGCGGAAGGCCCGTTCGAGGTCGACGCGGGCGGCCGCGCCGTGCGCCTCGTCCGGCGTCCCGGTGCTGGTGTGGCCGGCGATACGCACGTCGAGGGCCCGGCGGCGCAGCCAGGACCGGGACTGGTTGGCCATGGTCCGGCGGGCCACGGCGAACAGCCAGGCCCGGGCCTCGGCGGGGTCGGCCGGCACGTCGTCGAGCCGGCGCCACGCGGTCAGGAACACCGTCGAGACCACGTCGGGGGCCTCGCTGGCCGGGACCCGCCGCTCGACGAACCGCAGCAGGTCGGCGTAGCCGTCGGCGTGCAGGGAGCGCAATCGTTGCTCCCGGTCGCCGGGGTCGTTCATTGTCATGCCCCCTAGATGTCCGGCACGGCGAGGACTGTCACACCCGGGTTTCATCCCGTGGGCTGAGCCGGTCCGCGCGGCGCGCAACTACCCTGCTCAGCATGTCCTCCCCACTGCGCGACCGCGGCCGGTTCGTCGTCGCGGCGGCCGCGATGGGCACGTTCTTCGGGGTTCTCAACGTCGTCTACGCGCTGGAGTGGGGCTGGGCGCTGGCGGTGCTGATGGCGCCGGCGTTGATCGTGCGGGTGGTGTGGCGGACGATGCCAGGGTCAACGGCGGCCCCGAACGCACGATGACCTACCACGTGCCGTTCACCCGCATTGCCGTCGGATCCGTCCTGCTGCGACTCGAACCGTTCACCTCGGCCGACATCACCGCCTGGCTCGATGTCTGGAACCGCGTCAACCATGTGCGCATCGCCAGTGGGTGGATGAACGCGGTGGAGCCGGCCGCGGTGACGCGCCATCCGACCCTGGCCGAGCAACCGCTTCTTCTGCTCATGCTCGCTTCCTGCAGCGGGCGCGGCACATCGGCGCGTCGCGGCAGGGCCCGGCGGAAGGGCCTCCGGGGCCGTGCTCGCGCTCTGTCTCTGCGATCCAGGCGAGCAGGCGGATGACGGCGACGTCTCCATCACCATGCTCTACCAGCGGCTGCTGGAGAACCTCGCCCACCGCGAGCTGCGGTCGCAGGACCGGGCGGCCGAGCTCGTGCGCAAGCGGCTGTGGGAGCTCAGCGTCGTGGCGTACGGAATGTTCAACCGGGGCAGCCAATACGTGACCGACGAGGAACTGGGCAGCGATCTGACCGGGCAGGTCCGGCGGTCCGCCATCGCCCAAGAGGTCATCCGGGGATTCTTCTTCGTCCACACGTCCGAGCTGGACCTGCACCACGTCGATGCCCGGCGCAGCTACGAGTTCCTGCACGCCACATTCGGCGAGTTTCTGCTGGGCAACGCCCGGCTGGACCGCATTCGGAAAACGGTCCAGCCGGGCAGTCCGGACGACGGAGAGGTGCGCGACGCCAAGCCGGCGAGCCGGCCTGGATCTGGCCAACACGTCCGCCATCGACGAGTTTCTGGCCAGGGGTCCGGGGGACGCCAAGCTGTGGACGGACCTTGTAGACGCCGGACTGGAGCACGGTCCGGGTGATCTCAGTGGGCTCTTCGGACCGGAGGTCTCCGGAACCGTCCGATTCTGAGCAAGTCTCGGGAACCCTCGTCGACACGTCCCCGAAACGGGAACGCGGCGGTATCGTCCCCTAGCAACGCAGTGACGCGTGGAAGGGGCACGATGACCGTCCTGGGTGTGCTGTCCCCGTTTCTGGGCGGGTGGTATTTCGGCGGCGTGATCGAGGGCATCGCGCGGGCCGCGGCCGACGCCGATGCGACGGTCGTTGCCGTGCAGACGCTCGACGCGGGCACCGATCAGCTGGAACTGACCGAGCCGCCGCACCCGCCGTATCCGCTGGCGTGGGATCACGTGGCCGGGTTTGTCGTCATCGTGAATGCCGCCAGCGCCAAATATCTGCAGGAGATCCGGTCCACCGGGCGGCCGGTCGTGGTGGTCAGCCACGAGTTCGGTGAGCTGGACTGCCCCACTGTGTTTCCCGACAACCGGGTCGGCGTACGGGCGGCGGTCGAGCATCTGATCGGGCACGGGCACCGCCGGATCGGGTTTGCCGGCTTTCTGAACGCCGTGGATCAGCAGGAACGCTACGAGACTTATCGCCGGACGTTGCTCGACCACGGGATCGAACCGGATCCGGAGTTGCTCTTCGAGGCCGGCGACAACCAGGAGGCCGGTGGCGTCGAGGCGGCTCGCGCGATGCTCGCGGCGGGGCTGCCCTCCACCGCGGTCGTGGCCGGCACCGATCTGAACGCGATGGGCATCCTGCGGGTGCTGACCGAGGCCGGGTGCCGGCTCCCGGACGATCAGGCCGTCGTCGGCTTCGACGATCTGTCCGACGCGTCGTTCACCGAGCCGCGGCTGACCACCGTACGGCAGCCGCTCTTCGATGTCGGCGCCACCGCGGCGAAGGTTCTGCTGGCGGCGGTCGACGGCACCGGCGGGTCTCCGGCGCGGCACGAGGTCGCGACGGAACTGGTGGTGCGGGAGTCGTGCGGCTGCCGGGCCGAGGTCGACGAGGCGTCGCTGCAGGCCGAGGGGCGGTCGCAATATCGGGAGCGCACCCGGTTGCAACACTCGCTGAGCAGCCGGTACGACATCGGCCTCGACCTGTTGCGCAGCCACGAGGAGGATCCCCGGGAGTTGGGCTGGCTGCGCCGCACGTCGGCCCGCGCCGGCTGCCTCGGGTTGTGGACCGACGGCGATGCGAACCTCGAGATCCGTACGGCGTCCTCCCCGCCCCCGGCCCCGCCGCTTCCCCTGGTCACGGCGAGCGGGTTCCCGCCGGCCGAGATCCTGGACGAGGCCCGCGCCGAACCCGGCTCGCTGACCTTCGTCGTGCCGGTGCGGGTCGGCAACCGCGACTGGGGGCTGCTCGCCACGGTCGACCGGGTGGACCTGCAGGCGGCCACCGGGCGTGAGTCGATCAACCAGTGGGCCGCCCTGCTGACGGTGGCGCTGGATTACCAGGCCGTGCTGCAGACCCTGCGCGAGCAGGAGGAACAGCTGCGGGCGAGCGCGCTCCACGACCATCTCACGGGCCTGCCCAACCGGACCCACTTCCTGCAGTTGCTGGCCGCCGCCATCGAGCGCGGCCCCGACGTGGCGGTGCTGTTCGTCGACCTGAACGGCTTCAAACAGATCAACGACACGTACGGGCATGCCGTCGGCGACCAGATCCTGGTCGAGGTGGCCGACCGCCTGCGGGCCACGCTCGGCTTCTTCGGAACGGCGGGCCGTTTCGGCGGCGACGAGTTCCTGGTGCTGCTGGACGCCCTCGACAACGGCCACACCCCGGAGGCCACCGCCCGGCGGCTGCTGGCCGCGCTCAACCGCCCCCACCACGTGGACGGACAGGAGTTGACGGTCTCGGCCAGCATCGGCGTGGCCCTGGCCCACCAGACCCCGCACGCCGACGCGGACGCCCTGGTCCGCAAGGCCGACGCCGCGATGTATCGGGCGAAGTCGCGCCGCACCGGCGTCGAGGCCGGCCCGGTCAACCGTTAGCGGCGGGGCAGCACGCCCAGCAGCGTCGCCGTCAGACCCAGCTTCAGGGTGTCTTTCAGCCCGAGGTGGAACTGGGCCAGCTCGGGCTCAGCGTCGTACGCCTGCTGCAGGCTGGGCGGGGGCGTGCTGTACGCCGGCAGCGCACCGGCCAGGACCATCGCCTGCAGGCTGAACAGCACCGCGTCGTCGCCGAGTTCGGGCAGGGCCGTGCGGATCAGGGCGGTCATCGTGGTCAGGCGGCCCAGGGAGGCGCGCTTGTAGCGGGCGGCGACCTCGGCCGAGACGTTGTGTTCCAGGACGCCGCTCTGGGCCCCGAAGAGATCGCACATCACCACACGACCGGCGAGCGTGCGGCTGAGGATCTCGGCCACGGCCTCCGCCCGTACGGGCATGGGCTGCTCCTGGTCGACACCCGCGGCCAGCTCGGTGGCCAGCTCGGTCAGCCACTCCCCCAAGAAGACGTCGAGCAGTTCGAGCAGCACCGCCTCACGGGACTCGAAGTAGCGCAGCACGTTCGGCTTGGCCAGGCCGACCCGGCGGCTGAGCTCGTTCAGGGTGACCGCGGCCACCGGCATCTCGTCCAGCATCGCCGACGCCACGTCGAGGATCGCCTGCCGGCGGACCTCCCGCTGTTCCTCGGTTCGCGCCCGCTGAAATGTCACGACCACCACCCTAGCTTAAGTACCGGGGGTACGTTACAGTCAGACGCACAAGATACCGAAGGTACTTTAAGGAGCTCGACATGACCGCGAAGTGGACCACCGCCGACATTCCGGACCAGCACGGCCGGGTCGCCGTCGTGACCGGGGCCAACACCGGGCTGGGATACGAGACCGCCAAGGCACTCGCCGAGCGCGGGGCGTCCGTGGTGCTCGCCGTCCGCGACGTCGAGAAGGGCCGGTTGGCCGCCGCCCGCATGACCGGCGACGTGACCGTGCAGGCGCTCGACCTGACCTCGCTCGACTCGGTGCGGGCCGGGGCGGCGACGCTGCGGGCCCGGCTCGACCGGATCGACCTGCTGATCAACAACGCCGGCGTGATGTACAACCCGAAGCAGACCACCCGGGACGGCTTCGAGATGCAGTTCGGCACCAACCACCTCGGCCACTTCGCGCTCACCGGGCTGCTGCTCGACCGGATGCTGCCGGTGCCCGGCTCGCGCGTGGTCACGGTCAGCAGCACCGGTCACCGCATCCGGGCCGCGATCCACTTCGACGACCTGCAGTGGGAACGGTCGTACAGCCGGGTCGCCGCCTATGGCCAGTCCAAACTGGCCAACCTGATGTTCACGTACGAGCTGCAGCGCCGTCTCGCCCCGCACGGCACCACCGTCGCCGTGGCCGCGCACCCCGGCGTCTCCAGCACCGAGCTGGCCCGCAACACGCCGGCCGCGCTGCGGCTGCCGATCACGTGGCTCGCGCCGCTGATCACCCAGACGCCGGCCATGGGCGCCCTGCCGACCCTGCGCGCCGCCACCGACCCGGCCACGCTCGGCGGCCAGTACTACGGTCCCGGCGGCCGCTACGAGGTCACGGGCCACCCGCGCCTGGTCACGTCGAGCCCGGCCTCGTACGAGGTGGCCGTTCAGCAACGGCTGTGGGCCGTCTCCGAAGACCTCACCGGGGTCAAGATCCCCGCCACGAAGTTTCTCTCAGGAGCCGCCGCACCCCGTCGATGAAGTCGCTCAGCAACCAGAGGACACGGGGTGGGGCATGAGCAGAATCAGACGAGCAAGCGCCTGGACGGCGGCGGTGGCCCTGGGCGCCTGGTCGCTCACCGGCGCGGCGACCCCGGCGAGCGCGGCCGGGGCGACCGGCACCACCGCCGGCACTTCTCTCAACCACGTCCGTACGGTGATCGGCGCCGACACCGGAGCGGCGGCCTCGCTGACCGGCAAGGGCGTCGGCGTCGCCCTCATCGACACCGGCGTGGCCCCGGTCAGCGGCCTGCCCGCGGCGCAGATCGTCAACGGGCCCGACCTCTCGCTGGAGTCGCAGTCGTCCGATCTGCGCTACCTCGACACCTACGGGCACGGCACGCACATGGCCGGCATCATCGTGGGCAACGACACCGCCACCGGCACCAAGGGCCTGGCGCCGGGCGTCAAGCTCACCTCGATCAAGGTGGGCACGGCCACCGGCGCGGTCGACGTCAGCCAGGTCATCGCGGCCGTGGACTGGGTGGTCGAGCACCGCGACGACGACCCGGCCAACCCGATCCGGGTGATCAACCTGTCGTACGGCTCCGGTGGGGCGCCGAAGACGTGGAAGGACCCGCTCGGCTTCGCCGTGGAGAAGGCCTGGGAGGCGGGCATCGTGGTGGTCGCCGCGGCCGGCAACGACGGCAACGCCGCCGGGACGCTGGCCAACCCGGCGTCGGACGACTGGATCCTCACGGTCGGCGCCACCGACACCAGGGGCACCGCGAGCACGGCCGACGACCAGCTGACCACCTTCACCAACCTGGGCAACGGCGGCAAGCAGATCAACGTGCTCGCCCCGGGGGTCTCGATCCTGTCGCTGCGCGACCCCGGCTCGTACATCGACACCGTCTTCCCCACCGCCCGCACGGGCAGCACGCTCTTCCGCGGCAGCGGCACCTCGCAGGCGACCGCGGTCACCTCGGCCGCCGTGGCCCTGCTGCTGCAGGCCAAGCCGTCGGCCACGCCCGACCAGATCAAGGACTGGATCGTCAAGGGTTCGACCCGGGTGCCCAACGGCACCGCGGCCAACCTGGGCCTGCAGGAGATCAACGTCAACGGCGCCCTGGCCCGCAGCGGCACGGTGCTCCCCCAGGTCTGGACGAAGTCGCTCGGCACCGGCACGCTCGACAGCTCGCGCGGAGACAGCCGCCTGATGATGGACAGTTCCCCGCTGACCGGCCAGCGCAGCGTCTGGGGGCCGTTCAACCCCGTCACCTGGGCGCCCAGGAGCAAGCTGGGCACCTCGTGGGCCGGCGGCGAGTGGATGGGCTTCCGGCTCACCGGCGACGGCTGGGCCGGCACCTCGTGGGCCGGCCGCACCTGGGCGTCGGCGACATGGGCGAACACCGCGCCGTGGACGGCCAAGGCGTCATGGAGCGACCCGGCGTGGACCGGGCGGCGCTGGACCGGGCGGTCGTGGACGGCCGGCACGTGGTCGAGCCGCGCCTGGTCGAGCGACGACTGGGCGTCCGCCTCCTGGAACTGAGGCCGCGCGCCGGGCCGGGTCACTCAACCCGGCCCGGCGGCTGCCGAAGGGAGTAGGGCGGACCGACGACGAGGAGAGCCGCTGATGGAGGGGTCCCCCGCCGTCCGGACCGGCCTGCTGACGTCGGCGCTGCTTCTCGCCACGTCGGCCGTGGTCGCGTTCTGGTTGCTCCGCCACCCGATCCCGTACGGCGGAAGCCTGGGTCGACTGGCGGCCGTGGCGGTGCTGTTCGCGCTGGCCGAGCGGTTCAGCGTGACGTTCCCGGTGCGGCGCGGGTCGCACACGATCACCCTCAGCGAGATCCCGCTGGTGCTCGGCCTGGTCCTGCTGTCCCCGGCCATGCTGGTGTTCGTGCGTCTGGCCGGCGGCGTGGCCGGCATGGCGGTCTTCGGCCGGCAGCGGGGCAGCAAACTGGCCTTCAACACTGCCCTGTACGGCGCCCAGGCCGCAGCCGCCGGTGTCGTCTTCCACCTGATCGTCCGCTCGGCCGACCCGCTCGGCCCGCGCGGATGGCTCGCCTGCTTCGTGGCCGCCTTCGTGGCCGACCTCATCTCGGTCGTGCTGATCAGCGCCGTGATCGCCCTCAACGACGACACCGAGGAGTGGCGGCGGCTGCTCAGCGCCGACCTGCGCGACGTCCTGCAGATGCCGCTGGTCGTGGTCACCACCACGCTGGGCCTGATCACCGCCATCGTGGTCCGCGACCAGCTCGCCGGCGCGGCCCTGCTCGGCGTGCTCAGCTTCGCCATCTTCCGGGTCTTCCAGCGGTACGCCCAGCAGACCCAGGGGCACGCCCAGGTCGAGGCGCTGTACCGCTTCACCCGGGCCGTGAGCGGCTCGCACGACGCCACCGCGGTCGCCCGGGAGGTGCTGACCCAGGTGCGCGACCTGGTGCGGGCCGAGACGGCCGAGCTGATCCTGCCCGAGGAGCACGGCACCGCCCGGATGACGCTCACCGGCCAGGACACGTTCCAGGTGGCGACCGACCCGCCGGGCGGCACCGCCTGGTGGCAGCCGGCCGCCCGGGGAGAGTCGATCATCCGCCCGGCGGACGCGATGGCGGTGCCGGTGGCCCTGGGCGACACCACCGCCGTTCTGGCCGTCACCGGAAGCATGGCCGACCTCGACGCCTTCGAGCCCGGCCACCTGCGGCTGCTGGAGGCGCTGGCCGCGCACGCCGGCGTCGCCCTGACCAACGCCCGCCTGGTGCAGGAGCTCAGCCACAGCTCCCGGCACGACGCGCTGACCGGGCTGCCCAACCGGCGCCAGCTGCTGGCCGAGCTGCGGCGGGCCGTGGGCCACGGTCAGGTCGGTGTCCTGCTGTTCGACCTCGACCGGTTCAAGGACATCAACGACGCGCTGGGGCACAGCATCGGCGACGACGTGCTGCGCGAGGTCGGGCACCGCGTCCAGCGGCGTTTCGGCGACCGGGCGATCGTGGCCCGGCTCGGCGGCGACGAATTCGGCCTGCTGATCACCGGCGCCGACGGCGAGGACGACGTGCTGGCGATCGCGGCCGAGCTGCACGACACGCTGACCGGGCTGACCGAGGTGGCCGGCCTCGCCCTGACCACCCAGGCCAGCATCGGCGTCTGTCTGTCACCGCGGCACGGCACCGACCCCGACCGGCTGCTGCAGCGGGCCGATGTCGCCATGTACGTGGCCAAGCAGGCGCGTACGGGCGTCCACGTGTATCAGCCGGCCGACGACCAGGACACGCCGCGACGGCTGGCCCTGCTCACCGATCTGCGCAGCGCGGTCGAGAACGGCGAGGTGCGGGTGGCCTACCAGCCCAAGGTCGACCCGGTGACCGGGCGGGTGACCGGGGCCGAGGCGCTGGCCCGGTGGACGCGGGCCGACGGACCGGTGCGGCCGGACGAGTTCATCCCGCTGGCCGAGCGGTCCGGACTGATCACGCCGCTGACCGAGCACATCCTCGACACGGCCCTGAGCGCGTGCGCGGCGTGGCGGCGGGCCGGGCACGAGGTGCCGGTCGCGGTGAACCTGTCGCCACAGATGCTGACCGGCCCGACCCCCGTACGGGATGTGGTGGCGCAGGCGTTGCGGCGGAACGACGTACCGGCCGGGTTCCTGACGCTGGAGATCACCGAGGGCGGGCTGATCGCCGATCCGGTCAACGGGGTCCGGGTGCTGCATGCGCTGCGGCACCTGGGCGTACGGCTGTCGATCGACGACTTCGGCACCGGGCACTCCTCGCTGAGCCGCCTGACCGACCTGCCCGTCCAGGAGTTGAAGATCGACAAGAGCTTCGTCCAGGACATCACCCACGACCGCGGCCGGCGGACCGTCACCGTGGCCGCCCAGCAGCTCGGCCACGCGCTCGGCCTGCACGTGGTGGCCGAGGGCGCCGAGACCCAGGAGGAGTTCGACGCCCTGCGCGACCTCGGATGCGACTCCATCCAGGGCTACCACGTGTCACGCCCGCTCGCGCCGGACGACTTCCTGCGCTGGCTGGCCGAGCACAGCGTCCGCGCTGCCGTCAGCCGGTGATCGGAAGCCAGTCCGAGGTGTCGTCGCACCCGCCGAAGGACATGTTCCCGGCCATGCGCACGAGATCCTCGTACGGGATGAAGGTCTTGTCCCGGACCACGACGGTGATGCCGCAGTCGCCGGCCTGGATCATGAACTGACTGCCCTTGCCGCCGTCGGTGAGGTTGTCCTTCTCGCCGTCGAGGTACCAGGTCGGGTGGCCGCCGATGGTGCGCGTCCGGCCGTCGCTGTAGTTCTCCCCCCAGGCGGTCATGATGCCCTTCATCGGCAGCGCCATCACGGTCAACGGCGTGTCGTACGGCATGAAGAACGACGGGGAGACCTGCCCGGCCGGCTCGGAGGGACCGCCGAACCCGATGCTCGCCGACACGCCGTACTCGGCGATGTCCCGGCTCTCGGTGAAGGAGACCGGCAGGCCGCGCGGCACCCAGCCGAACCGCACCGGCGCCCGCGCGGCGCGGGGCGTCGTCAGCCGGACCGCGTCGGCCAGCCGGAGCATCTCGGCCCGGTCTGCGCTCTCGGACACGGTCACCCAGACACCGGACGGATCCTGCCAGCCCACCGCCGCCCCGACCCGGTAGGGCGCTCCCATCGGGCCCGAGCTGGACGGGGCGGGCGGATCCAGCTGCTTCACGTAGAAGGCTTCCCGGCCCTGCACGGTGACCCGTTCGCCCTGACGCAACCGGGTCGGGTCGAACGTGCCGGGGTCGTAGGCCGCGATCGTGCCGCCGGAAGCCTTCTGGGAGTTGGCGATCGGCCGGGCGATGAGGAACTGCGTCTTCCCCTCGGTGCCGTGGGTCATGGTGAAGTACACGCGGCTGGGCGCCAGTTCCAGAGAGAGTTCGTACGGCTCCCGGTAGTAGGTCATGGGACCGGCCGGGTTGGGCCGCGGCGGATCGGCGGCGTACGACCGGACCACCACCGGAACGGTCACCGCGACGGCCACCGCCACGACGACCGCCCCCACCGCGCGGAGCCGGTTGCGGCGGCGCAGCCGTTCGGCGCCGGCCCGAGCCTGCTCGACCAGGCCGATGGCGTCGGGGGCGCGGTCGGCGCCGCGCTCGAGGGTGCGCGTGAGCTCGTCGAGGCTCGTCACGAGAGGATCCTTTCGTTGGTCGTGGGCTCGTCGAGTTCGATCCGGAGCGTCGCCAGCGCCCGGCTGGCGTTGCTGCGCACGGTTCCGGTGCGGCAGCCCAGGACCTCCGAGATCTCCAGGTCGCTCAGGCTCTCGTAGTAGCGCAGCACGATCACCGCCCGCTGCTGACGCGGCAGCCCCATGAGCAGACGCCACAGCTCGTCGTCGGGTTCGGACGGTGGATCGGGCGCGCGCGGCGCCGACGCCCCGTTCACCACCTCGTCCAGCAGCGGCACGGTCCGCACCCGCCGGCGCCGGCGCAGCGACAGGAACTCGTTGGTCACCATCCGCCGGACATAGCCGTACGGGTCCTGCACCGAGCCGATCCGGCCCCACTTCACCAGGGCCCGGGCCAGCACCTCCTGGACGATGTCGCGGGCCTCCTCGCGGTCACCGCTGAGCAGCATCGCGTATCGCAGCAGCGAGGCCAGCCGCGCCGCCGCGAAATCCTCGAAGCTCATCCGTCCCCCCGGTCCCTGTTCGGCGCTCCTAGGCATAGAACGCGATCAGCACCGGATCCGCTGCATCCGGTCGCAGTTGTGGAGGACAACCGGAAAATGTCGTACCCGGCTGGTTTACTCGCCCCACCCAGTGACCGGGGTGGGGTGAGTAACCAGCCGGGCCGGGCCGGGTCAGCGGCCGTGGCTGACGTCGTTGGGTGGGTGCTCGCGCACGTAGTCGGCGAGCCGGCCCTCACGCAGGGCGGCGAACAGCTCGCGGCACTGGGCCGCGTCGGGGACCATCACCGCGCCCACGCCGGGAACGTTGCGGTTCTCGGCGATCGGCAGGGTCATGAACGTCAGGTCCTTGGCCCGCAGGTGCCGCAGTGTCAAAGCGAGCCGCTGCACCGGCATGCTCCGGTCGACGGTGAGCATCCCCGCCGCCGTACGGACCAGTTTGTCGAGTTTCCCCGGGTCGGTGAGCAGGTTCTGGTCGGCGATCTTCTCGGCCAGCGCCCGCAGATACTGCTGGTGGCGCTTGGCCCGGTCGTAGTCGTCGTTGGGCAGGCCGCGCCGCTGGCGTACGTAGAACTCGGCCAGCTTGCCGTCGAGGTGCACGTTGCCGGCCGGGAAAGCGACGCAGCGCCGCGAGCGGCCCTGGGGGTCGGTGCAGGGCGCAGACGGGTACGGGCTGTCGTCGGGCAGGAAGCGGTAGCGGTCGACGCTCTTCTTGTCGATGACGACGTCGACCCCGCCGACGAGATCGGTCAGCTTGCGGATCCCGGCGAAGTCCACGATCAGCGGCCAGTCGACGGTGATCCCGGCGAACCGGTTGATCGTCTGCACGAGCCGGGGCGCGCCACCCCACGCGTAGGCCGCGTTGACCTTGTTGCGGGACCCGCGCTCGCCGTCGGCGGTGGCGATCGGGAGGTACGTGTCGCGCGGGATCGAGATCACGTACGCCTGCTTGGTCGACTTCGGAATGTGCACGAGGATGACGACGTCGCTGCGCCCGTCCCCCTCGTCGTCGGTGCGGCTGTCGGAACCGATGAGCAGCAGGTTCATCGGCCCCTTGACCTTGGGCGGCTCGCTCGGGGCGCCCGCCGACCGCGAGGGGGCGGGCGGCAGCAGATCGGCCCGCTCGACCGCGTCCTCATACCGGTGCGACAGCATCCGCATCCCGGCGACGGCGGCCACCGACCCGCTCACCAGCACCGCGACCACAATGGAGAGCACCAACCACCAGCGACGCCGCACGTCACACCCCCACGAATCGGTAGCCGGAATCGAGGAGCACGGGCAGAACACCCCGCAGAGCCCGTACGGTCTGGGACCGGTCGCCGCCCCCGTCGTGGGTGAGCACGATCGACCGGTTGCCGACCTGGTCCAGGATCTTCGAGCGGATCCGCCCCGCACCGGGATTATCCCAGTCACGAGGGTCTACGTCCCAGGCGATCGAGGACTGCCCGAGCGACGCGCACACTTCGAACACGGTGTGCGACCAGCTTCCGTACGGGGCCCGGAAGAGATGGGGTATCCGGCCCACCGTGGCGGCGACCGTGTCCACGGCGCGACCGACCTCGGTCCGGACGCGCCCCGCCGCCAGCCGGTGCAGATCGGCGTGTGACCAGGTGTGGGTGCCGACCGTGTGCCCGTCGTCGACGATGGACCGGATCAGGTCGGGATGCGCCGCCGCCTGCTGCCCGATCACGAAGAACGTGGCCTTGATGTGGTGTTTGCGCAGCAGCTTGAGAACCTGCGGGGTGTACGACGGGTGCGGGCCGTCGTCGAAGGTGAGCGCCACGACCTTCGGGCCCCGGCCGGTCGGCACGACGTACCGGGGTTCCTTCTGCACCGCGATGGGAGGCAGCTTCGTCGGCGTGGGCGACGGCGTGGGCGACGGTGACGGGCTCGGCGACGACGGCGTCGTTGCCGGCGCCTGCGTCGGCGTCTGTGTCGGCGTCTGTGGCTTGGCGCAGGCGCTGAGCAGGGACAGCCCGCCCAGGGCGAGAAGCACCCGCCGGCTGCCGGTCCACGGTTGTTGCGTCATCGACATCATCACCTCCGGCTCCGCGCGGCCGCCGCAGTGGAAGCGGCAGTTCGTCCGCGGAGAACCGAAAGTGTGGTGACGAGTTGTCAGGATCTGATGAGGCGCCGGTCGGCCGGAGTTTTTCTCACAATTTGCCGAGCGAGGTAACCCGGAGGCGGGTTCACGACGTCCGCGCGCCCGGAGCCGCGCGCCGCGTCAGGCCGTCGAGGATGAGGGCCAGGCCCGCCTCGAACGCGGACTCGTGATCGATCTCCGGCACGCCCGGGGGTAGCTCCGCGCCGTCGCCGGCCTGCTCCTCCAGCACGCTGCCGACGGTGAAGCGGCTCGCGGCCAGCATCGCCATCTGCGCGTCGTGTTCGGGCACCCCGGCGGCGACCAGGAACGCCATCTTGCGGCCGACCCGTTCGAGGTCGCCGGTGGGCGTGCTGCCGGCGTGCAGCCGTGCACCGTCGCGGCGCATCAGCAGGGTGCGCCGGAAGCTGCGGGTGTTGTCGAGAAACCAGGCACGCCAGTCGTCGCCGGGCGCGGGCAGGGGCGCGGTGGTGTGCGGCGTCATCGCCGCCTCGGCCAAGGCCGCGAGCAGGTCTTTCTTGGTGCGGAAGTAGTAGTACAGCGCGGGCTGCTCGACGCCCAGCCGCTTCGCCAGCTGCCGGGTGCTGACGCCGTCCAGCCCGGCCTCGTCGAGCAGGGCCAGCGCTTCGAAGACGACGGTCTCGCGGCGGATCTTGGTCACGTTGCCAAGTTTATCGCCGATAGATAATCTCGTACGAGAATCATTCAGTGATAAAAAAATGGGGTGAGGGTCATGTCGGCTCGTTCGCTGCGCGTCCTGGTCGCCGGTGGCGGCATCGCGGGTCAGGCTCTGGCCTTCTGGCTCACGCGCGGCGGCCACCAGGTTACCGTGGCCGAGCGCTTCCCGGCGCTGCGGGCCACCGGCGCCCAGGTCGACCTCCGCGGTCAGGGCATCGAGGCCGTCCGCCGGATGGGACTTCTGGACGCCGTCCGCGACCGGCTGGTGGACGAGGCGGGCGTCGCCTTCGTCGACTCGCGCGGGCGGGCCAAGGCCACGATCATGGCCAACACCTCGGGCCGGGGCCGGCAGACCCTCACCTCGGAGTACGAGATCATGCGGGGCGACCTGGTGCGCATCCTGCACGACGCGACCAAGGACGACACCGACTACCGGTTCGACCGCAGCGTGGACGGCTTCGAGCAGGACGAGCACCGCGTCGTCGCGCGCTTCTCCGACGGATCCACCGGCGAGTTCGACCTTCTGGTCGGCGCGGACGGGCAAGGCTCACGGCTGCGCCAGGCGATCCTTCCGCCGGGCACCGACCCGTACTGGCGGGTCGGCATCCACATGGCCTACTGGTTCGTCCCGCGTATCGCCTCCGACAGCAACATCCGCGACACGTACATGGCGACCGGCGGCCGCCAGATCATGCGCCGCAGCCACAACCCGGCCGAGACCCAAGCGTACTTCGTGCTGCGGGAACAGTCCGCGGAAGCCTCGGCGATCCACCGGCAGCCGGTCGAGCAGCAGCAGGAGTTCTGGGCCCGCCGGTTCCGCGACGCGGGATGGCAGACCCGGCGCTTCGTCGACGGCATGAAGGACAGCCCCTTCTTCTACTCGCAGGAGGTCGCGCAGGTCCGCATCGGCCGCTGGTGCAGCGGCCGGGTGGTCCTGGCCGGAGACGCCGCCCACTGCGCCTCCCCCTACAGCGGCATGGGTGTCTCGGGTGGGCTGGCCGGCGCCTACGTCCTGGCCGGCGAGATCAACCGGCGCCCGGACGACCTGCCGGCCGCGCTGACGAACTACGAGAGCACCCTGCGGCCCTTCGTCGACCGGATCCAGGGCGAGGTGAACCCGCGCCTGCTGCGCCTGGGCCTGCCGATGACCCGGCGCGCGATCGTCGCCTTCCAGACCGCGACCGCCGTGGCCTGCCGCCTGCACATCCCCGAGCTGGTCGCTCGCTTCGCGACGGAGGACCGCGGCGGCGACTGGCAGCTGCCCGACTGAAATCGTGGCCGGTCGGCGGCAACCCTCGCGACCGGAATCGCATGTACCCGGATGTAGTGCTCCTGCCATCATTCGGGGGAATCTGACATGTTCGCAGCTCACCGGCCCTTGCCGGTCGTCCTCGCCGTCCTGTTCGCGCTCACCGCCTGCGGCTCCCCGGCGTCGTCCGCGCCTTCGTCCGCTCCGGTCTCGTCCGCCCCGGTCTCCGCTCCGGTCTCGTCCGTTCCCGCGTCGCCGCTTCCGACATCGCTGGGGCCCGAGGCCGGGGCCGGCGCCTGCCCGTCGGCGAAGGCCCTGGAGAAGCTGGTCGACCTGCCGAAGGGCTGGCATTTCATCCCGTCGAGCGTGAAGTGCTGGAAAGGCTGGGCGACGGCCGCCCCCGAGGGCCCGGACACCGGCGACGGCATCTACCTCTTCCGGCACGGGTCGAGCACCGGGTGGCGCTATCACAGCCAGGGCAGCGGATACTTCTGCCAGGATCTCGGCATCCACGAGCCCCCGCCGTTCTGTCAGTACCCATGACCTCGGCCCGTACGGAATACGGGGTACCGCACAGCATGTCGGACTCCATCGACGACCTCTTCGGCGACTTCGTCCGGACCCGGTCGGCGGCGCTGCTGAGGACGGCGTTCCTGCTGACCGGTGACCGGCACCTCGCCGAGGATCTGGTGCAGGACGCGCTGGCCCGCACCCACCGCGGCCGGCACCGGCTGGCCGACCCGGGGCACCTGGAGGCCTACACCCGTACGGCCATGTATCACCTGCATGTGAACTGGTGGCGGCGCCGCCGGATCACCGAGTCGATGCCGGGCGACCTGGCCGACGTGGTGCAACCCGGGAGCGACCACACCCGCCGTACGGAACTCAAGCTCGCCCTGCACGAGGTGCTGACCCACCTCACCCGGCGGCAGCGGGCCGTGCTGGTGCTGCGGTTCTTCGAGGACCGCAGCGAGGCCGAGGCCGCGGAACTGCTCAACTGCTCGGTCGGCACGATCAAGAGCCAGACCAGCAAGGCGCTGGCCCGCATCCGCAGCCTGGCGCCCGACCTGCTCACCGCCGTGACGGAGGAAGGCTGATGACCGACGACCTCGGGCGGCTGCGCCAGGCCATGACCGACCTGGCCGAACACGGCGGCCACGCCGACATGTACGAGCGGACCCTGCGCCGCTCACGCCGTACGCAGCAACGCACCCGGCTGGCCACGGCCGGCGCCACCGCGGCCGCGGTTGTCACCATCGGCGGCGCCATCGCCTACAGCTCCCCCGACCGTCCCGCGCCGCCGGTCATCCCGCCCGCGACACAGACGCCGGCCCCCAGCCCCAGCCCCTCATCGGCGGCGCCCAGCGAGACCCCGACATCGAGCCCACCGCGGTCGTCCGCGCCGACCAGCCACCGGCCCCAATATCCCGACTGCCCCTCCGCGAAGACCCTGGAAGAGCTCACCGACCTGCCGGAGGACTGGCATTTCATCCCGTCGAGCGTGAGCTGCTGGCACAACTGGGCAACGGCCGCCCCCAAGGGCCCAACCCCGGGCGACGGCATCTACCTGTTCCACTACAGGTCCGGCACGGGTTGGCGCTACCACAGTCAGGGCAGCAGTTTCCGCTGCCAGGACCTCGGCATCACCACCGGCAACCCACCGTTCTGCGAGATGGACTAGCGGCCGGGGCCGGCCGCCCCTCCATCCACAAGCTCGTACACGATCGAGCGACACCGGCGTTCTATCAGGAGAGGTGGCGGCCGACCAGCCCGGTGCACGACCTGGTCGGCCAATGCACGCGCGGTCACGGGGGTGGATACTCAGCACGGCGATCTCGTGGGTGCGTTTCCTGTTCGCCGACGTCGCTTCGGTGGGCCGGCTGTCAAGTGGCCACTTTCGAGTACCGGCCGACTGCGACAACTCGGTTCCGCAACGGCTGCCTCGTGTCGATCGATGAGCCTGTCGTCGACCGACACGACGCTCATAGGAGGAGTGCCTGGTGAGAGCCACCGATGACGCGGTTCACATTGCGGACCTCATCAACACGGTCAAGGACGCGGTACGAGAGGCCAACGTGTCCGTGATGAATCCTGACCGTGATCTTCGAGTCAGCAAGGTGGATCTGACCCTGTCGGTCGTTGCGAACTACGGCCGCGGAGCAGGGATCGAGCTGAAGGTCCCGGTCATCGGTTCGAAGCTTGGCGGCAAGTACCGGCGTGGCAGCTCGTCCACCCAGACCGTACAGGTGACGCTCGTTCCGCCACCGCCCTCGGACCTGGAAGTTCGCAGCGGAGGCGTGACGGAGACCCTGGTCGGGGCGATCGAGACAGTCCGTGCGGCGATCGCGGCGGGGGCCGGCGGGGACGACCCGTTCGAACTGGAATCCAGCGTCGTCACTTTGATCTTCGCCGTCTCCGACACCGGCTCGATCACCCTGCTCGGCGAAGGCGACCTGGAAGATACGGCTACCAACACCCTCGTTCTCACACTGGTCAGATCCAAGGATTAGCGCGGCGGCTGCAGGTCAGATCCTCGTGAGGGACAGCGCGAGCCAAGAATGAAAGCGTGCATGACGCGCATTAGGGCGGGTTGGTTCGGTGGCAGACTCCGAAGAAAGCACGAGCGTCGTCTTGCAGGTGGGTACGACAGGCGCCGCGCCGGCAGCTGAAACGATCGACCGGTTCCTCACGGACGCGATCCGGAACGCCGGGCTTGATCCAGCCGCCTACCTGCGGGTACAGAACGATCTGACAAGCTCCTTGAGCATCTGGATCACCGGACGCCATCTGGAGGAAGTTCGCGTCGATTTCCAAAGCGTCGCTACTGGTCGCAGTTGGGCCACGATAGTCCTGCAGGTTCGCTACACAGGGACGGGCGACAGCAGGTTCTCACCCGACTCCGCGGAACTACCACAGCGACCGAATGACTCAACTCGTTCAGATCGGAGCGTCTACCGGATAGGCATTACCCTCGCCGACGGCGCGCCTCACCTTGAAGCCTGGGGCACAGGTCCAGTTGTTGCCGCCTCCGACCCGCGCCGACAGAACGACGGTGTGGTTTACATAGTGCCGCGCAGTAACGCACGCGACGAGGACACGCCTGGTGTCGATCGTGCATCGACGCGTGGGCTGCCCCACGCTGACCCGCCGGCCGGCATTGCCTCGTCGAGCTTCGAGCCCGGCAACGTCAAGGCCGGTCGACCACGTGGACTGATTCTTTCCGAGACCAAGCTCCCGCGTTTCCGGCTGGGCCGGGTGACGTCGGCGCGCACCGGGGTTGCGATCGTGGTGCAGACGGCGACCGGGCGGACCGAGGTGGTGCCCGGTCAGCGCACGGCCGGTGAGTCGTTGTTCGGTCCGCATTCGACGCAGTACGAGGTGGACACCGCCGAGCACCACACCACGATCGAGGCGGCGGTCAAGACCCGGGACGACTCGTACGCATTCCAGGTCGTGGTGACCGTCGTGTGGCAGGTCGCCGACCCGGCCGAGGTGGTGCGGCGACGGCTCGACGACGGCGCGGCGACGATCTCGGCGGCCGTACGGGACCGGTTGAAGGAATTGGGCCGGCGGTTCTCGCTCGAGCAGACGGTCGACTTCGAGCATTACCTGCGTGACGAGTTCGCCGGTCCCGGGGCGCAGGTCGGATGCCTGCGGATCGTGCTGGTGGCCCCGGACGTGTCGCTGGACGGACCGGGCGCGGCGCATCTGGCCGAGGTCCGGGCGGCCCGGGAGCAGATGCGGATCATCCAGTTCAACCACGAGATCGAAGTGTTGCGCCGGAAGAACGCCGACGAGATCGCCGGGATCGCCCACCGGTACGAGGTGGAGCGGCAACGGATCAGCCGGGCCTACGAGATCGAGAACCAGGAACGCGAGGCCGCCCGGCAGCAGCGCGAACGCGACCGGACCGCCCTGTTCCAGCAGGCCATCGAACACGGCGACCAGGCCATGCTCGCCGTGCACCTGGGCGCGCATCCGGAGGACGCCGCGGATTTCATCCGAGCCGTCGCCCAAGACAAATCCGCCACCGCTGAACGCCACGCCGCCCTGCTGAGCGCGCTGATCGACCGCAAGCTGATCATCGCAGCCGACCTGGGAAAGCTGGCGATCGTGCCACCCGACGGGGGTACGCCCACGCCGACCGGCCCGACGCCGGAGCCCGACCGTCTCCTCGTTGCCCAGATGCCGGCCGCCGCCGCCCCGGGAGAACTTCTTGGGCTTCAAGTTCGCATCGTCATGGCGGACTCCTCGGCGCCGCGAACCAAAGACGCGCCGCTGAAAGCGCTTGCCATTCCGGCTGACGGTGCGGATGTCACCATCACCGCCCAGCCGGAACACGGCCTTCTCGCGGAGGGCCCCCCTGTTGCATGTTCTCCGGGTTCCCGGACGAGGTGATTCAGAGCCCATTCTGTTTGCCTTCCGTGCGGCAAAGCCGGGACTGCACAAAGTCGAGGTGATCGCGTACGCCGGCGGCACATTTCTGGCTGGGCTGCAGGTCGAGGTCTCAGTCGGGGACCACGCCCGATCGGTGGACGGCCCGCGACGGACCGCTACGATCGAATCGCTCGAGTTTGTACCCGGCGAAGTGACCTTGCAGGTCAGCTACGCCGGAGCCGGGGACCGCTACCTGTTTCAGATCCTGAGTGATCACGCAACGTTCAGCCCCGTGCCCGTCGAATCGCTCACCGGCCAGCCCGGCGCCGCGGTGAACATAGCGCGTGACGCTCTCAGCCGCCTGGCTCGCGGCTCGACCACCTACGGCACCGGAACTGCTGAAGAATGGCTGCGACAGGTCGGGATGAACCTGTGGAGCGAGATGGTTCCCGCCGTCATCAAGGAGCAGTTCTGGCAGCTTCGCGGAACAATGGCATCGCTCTCCATCGCTTCCGCCAACGACGTCATACCCTGGGAGTTGCTGTATCCGGTTTCCGGCGACAACGACAACGGATTTCTTGTCGAGCAGATCCCCGTCATGCGCCGCGTTCACGACCAGACGCGTAGCCGGCGTGTCAGCGTCTCACCGCCACACTTCATCGTGCCGGAGAAATCTCCTGGAAATGCGCTCGACGAAGTTGCCGCCATCGGACGCCACGTCGGCCCATCCGCCGCCGGCCAGCCGATCGACGATCTCAGCGCACTCTTGGAACTCCTCCGGAGCGGCGACGCGGGACTGATGCATTTCGCCTGCCACAACAACTTCCGGCCGGACGGAGGTGGATCGATGATAGAGCTTCGGAACGGACGCTTCGTCCCCGTCATGCTCAGTGAGGCAAGGCTCCGGAGAACCTTCTCGCGTCGCCGACCACTGGTATTCATCAATGCAT
Source organism: Paractinoplanes ovalisporus (assembly GCF_016834655.1). GTDB lineage: Bacteria > Actinomycetota > Actinomycetes > Mycobacteriales > Micromonosporaceae > Actinoplanes > Actinoplanes ovalisporus. The sequence continues at coordinate 202,035 of NZ_JAENHP010000010.1, read as the reverse complement.
GTCACAGTGCCAGCGAGGTACCTCAATACACCGAGATGATGGGCTGGGCACGGCAGTTCATGGCGGCCGGAGCCGGGGCGTTCCTCGGAACACTGTGGGACGTCGAGAGTCGAAGCGCGGCGGCCTTCGCAGATGCTTTCTACTCCGGCTTCACTGCCGGATCATCGTTGGGCGCCGCCACGTTGCAGGGTCGCCTGGCCGCCAAAGCCGAGCGGAGGGGAGATCCTACGTGGCTGGCCTACTCCGCATACGGGGACCCAGCCGCCACAGCGAGCATTTGAGGCGGCCTCGTCAGGGGCGGAAGCGGTAACCCATGCCGGGCTCGGTGAGCAGGTGCTGCGGGCGGGCCGGGTCGAGCTCGAGCTTGCGCCGCAGGCGGGCCATGTACTGGCGCAGGTAGTTGCTCTCGTTCAGGTACTGCGGGCCCCAGACGTCGTTCAGCATGGCCCTCTGGCTCAGCAGTTTGCCGGGGTGGCGCAGCATGTAGTCGAGCAGCCGCCACTCGGTGGGGCTCAGCCGCACGTCGCCTGTGATGGTGCGGGCGCCCAGGTCCACCGTGTGCCGGCCGATCGTGACCGTGGGCTCCTGGTCGCCCGGCTGGTGGCCTCGGCGGGTCACGGCGCGGATGCGGGCCAGCAGCTCGTCGACGCCGAACGGTTTCGTGATGTAGTCGTCGGCCCCGGCGTCCAGGGCGTCGACCTTGTCCCGGCTGTCGGCGCGGCCGGACAGCACGATGATCGGGATGCTGGTCCACCCCCGTACGCCGCGAATGACCTCGGTGCCGTCCATGTCGGGCAGGCCCAGGTCGAGCACGATCAGGTCGGGGTGGTGACGGGACGCGGCGTGCAGGGCGGTGGTGCCGTCGGGGGCGGTGTCGACCTCGTACCGGCGGGCCCGGAGGTTGATGCGCAACGCCCGGACGATCTGTGGCTCGTCGTCGACAACCAGGATGCGGGTCATGCGGCGCGCCCGGTGGGCAGGGTCAGAACCATGGTGAGTCCCCCTCCGGGGGTGTGTTCGGGAACGAGGGTGCCGCCCATCGCCTCGGTCAGCCCGCGTGAGAGGGCGAGCCCGAGACCGACGCCGGTGTGGTTGTCACGGTCGCCGAGACGCTGGAACGGGAGGAACACGTCGCCCCAGCGGACCTCGGGGATGCCCGGACCGTGGTCGATGACCCGCAGCTCCAGGGTCGCGCCGAGCGTGCTGGCCGTGATGGCGGGTGGCCGGTCGGCCGGGCTGTAGCGCAGGGCGTTGGCGACCAGGTTGATCAGGATCTGTTCGAGCAGGCCGGGGTCGGCGTGCACGGGCGGCAGGTCGTCCGGGATGTGCACCGCCACCTCGCGCCCCTCTGGTCCGAGCTCGTCCAGCGCGCGCGGCACGGCGTCCTCGGCTCCCAGGTCGACCGCGTTCACCCCGAGGGCGCCGGCCTGCAGGCGGCTCATGTCGAGCAGGTTGGTGACCAGACGTACGAGGCGGTCGAGGGATTCGTCGGCGGTGGCCAGCAGTTCCCGGCGGTCGTCCTCGTCGAAGTGGACCTCGTCGCTGCGCAGACCGGCCACGGCGGCCTTGGCCGAGGCGAGCGGCGTCCGCAGGTCGTGGCTGACCGCGGCCAGCAGGGCTGTCCGCATCCGGTCGGCCTCGGCCAGGGGCTTGGCCGTGGCGGCCTCGGCCGCGAGCTGTTCCTGGCGCAGCGCGACCGAAGCCTGGGCCGCGAAGGCCTCGACGATCCGCCGGTCCGACGCCTCCAGCGGGTGCCCGCGCAGCAGCATGGTCAAGTTGTCGTCGACCTTGACCTCGACGTCGGCGTCGTGCGGAACCGTGCAGACCTCTCCTACGTGGGCGGCGACCGCACCGCGGTCGAGCAGGGTCACCGAGTCGAGGGTGAACGTCTCCCGCAGCCGTTCGAGCAGCGCCATGAGCGGCCGTTCTCCGCGCAGCACGCTGCCGGCCACGGTGGCCAGGGTCTGGGCGTCGGCCGAGGCGGCCGCGGCCTGCCGGGTCTTGCGGGCCGCGGTGTCGACCACCCAGCTCACCGCGAGCGCCACCACCACGAAGATCGCCAAGGCGAGCAGGTTGTCGCCCTCGGCGATGGTGAACTTGCCGAACGGCGGCGTGAAGAACCAGTTCAGCATCAGCGACCCGGCCACCGCGGCCAGCAGCGCCGGCCACAGCCCACCGATCAGCGCGACCCCGACGACCGCGGCCAGGAACAGCAGAATGTCGTTGGTCAGCGACAGCGACGGCCCGACCTTCAGCACCGCCGTCAGGGCGGGCAGCCCGAGGGCGGTCACGACGAACCCGGCGACCCGGCGCTGCCGGGACAGCGCCGCGGGCAGCCGGGTTCTCCGGCGGCCCTGCGCCGCGCGTTCGTGGGTCACCAGGTGCACGTCGATCGACCCCGACATGGCGGTCGTGGTGACACCGACCCCGGCCGAGAACAACTGGGCCGCCTTGCCCCGGCTGGACGCGCCGAGCACGATCTGGGTCGCGTTGACCGCGCCCGCGAAGTCGATCAGCGCCCGCGCCACGTCCGCCCCGACGACCTGGTGGTAGGTGCCGCCCAGGCTCTCCACGAGAACCCGCTGCCGGGCCAGCACGGCCGGGTCCGCACCGGCCAGCCCGTCGTTCCGCGTGACATGCACCGCCATCAGGTCGGCCCCCTTGTCACGGGCGGCGATCCGCGCGGCCCGGCGGATCAGCGTGTCCCCCTCGGAACCACCGGTCAGCGCCACCACGATCCGTTCGCGGGTCTCCCAGGTCGCGCTGATCCGATGCTCGGCCCGGTACTTGTCGAGCTGTTCCTCGACCTTGTCGGCCAGCCACAGCAACGCGAGCTCACGCAGGGCGGTCAGGTTCCCCGTACGGAAATAATTGCCGAGCGCAGCGTCGATCTTCTCGGGCTGGTAGATGTTGCCGTGCGCCATCCGCCGCCGCAGCGCCTCGGGCGTCATGTCGACCAGTTCGACCTGCTCCGCCGCCCGCACCACCGCATCCGGAACCGTCTCACGCTGCTGCGCACCCGTGATCTGCGCGACCACGTCGTTGAGCGATTCCAGATGCTGAATGTTGACCGTCGTCAGAACGTCGATCCCCGCGTCCAGCAGATCGTTGACGTCCCGCCACCGCTTCTCGTGCCGCGAGCCCGGAACGTTGGTGTGCGCCAACTCGTCCACCACAGCCAGCTCGGGCCGCCGCGCCAACAAGGCGTCGAGATCCATCTCGGTGAACTCGGCCCCCCGATAGCCGACCACCCGCCGCGGCACCACTTCGAGGTCAGCAATCATGGCCTGGGTGTGCTTGCGCCCATGCGTCTCGACCAGCCCGACCACGACGTCGGTGCCCCGTTCGGCCCGCCGGTGCGCTTCCTCGAGCATGGTGTAGGTCTTGCCGACACCGGGAGCGGCGCCCAGATAGATCCGCAGTTCTCCGCGTGCCATGTTCGCTCTCTCAACGGCGTCGTCATTTTAGAACCACAATCAAGAGCCCTCGAAACCACAATCAAGAGCCATCAGGACCAGGATCAAGAGCCGGATGTCCCAGCCGGGTGGGCGGTACGGACCGTCGCTCCCGCGGGGACCCGGGCGGGCTTCGCTGGCCGCTGACGCGTCCAGAACGCGAACCCCACCCGGGCGACCTGAGTGAGTGGTGACGCTCAACCCCACACCATCCTCGGGCCCAGCAGCCTCCGACTCGCACCGTTTTCAGTTTTGCCGCCGTCCCCAGCCTTTGGCGCATTCGTCAGGGAGCGTGGCCGTTTCACCCGCCCTGTGCTTGCAGTGCATTCGGCGGGGAGCGCAGCCCTCTCGCGCGTGCCGGGCTTCCGGCGCATCCGGTCGCGAGCGCAGCCCTTTCCCCCGCAGCCTTCTCGCCTGCCCGGGCCAGACGCTGCGCCCGGAACTGGACCGTCGAGTCCGTGGCCCGCACTCCCCCGCGTACCGCCTCCAACTGCCGCACGCCGACCAGTCCGCACCGCGCAGTCGCAGCGTCGCTCGCGCATCGCCCAGACCGCCGCACCCCGAACGCCATTACGCATCACCAAATCCGCCGCACCGAGCCGCCACAAGCTGTCCGGGCCGCACCGCACGAGCCGCCGCGCGCCGCCCAGACCGTCGCCCTCGAACGCATCGCGCATCACCGAATCCGCCGCGCCCAGCCACGTGCCGTCTGGGCCGCACACCGCACGAGTCGCCGCAACACCGAAGCCGCCGCGGGCCATCCGAGCAGCCGCGCCACCGACACCGCCGCGGGCCGTCCGAGCAGCCGCGCCACCGACACCGCCGCATGCCGTCCGAGCCGTCGCCCGCACCCGCCACGCGTTGTCGAGGCCGTCGCGTCCAGCCGTCGCTCGCCGCCCGAAGGTGCTACCGGTTTGTCGCATATGTCGATTGTCGCAGCCACCCCCGCAGACCGCCCCCACCCCGGTCACTGGGTGGGGACGAGTCCAGCAGGTGGGTACGACATTTTCGCGCCGCTGTCCACAAGCACCACTTGCCGTCCTGTGCCGAACGGACATCACGTGCTGTCCAGGGCCGAAGACATCACTTGCCGACCAGGGCCGATCAGAAATGACATGCCGTCCAGGCAGAAAGGACATCACTTGCCGTCCAGGGCCGCCAGACATGACTTGCCGACCACTGCCACCAAACACGACCTGCCGACCATAGCCGCCGGACACCACCTGCCGACCACAGCCGCCAAACACCACCTGCCGACCACGGCCGCCGGACATCACTTGCCGTCCAGGGACAAGTTGAGTTCGAGCACGTTCACGGCCGGCTCGCCGAGGAAGCCGAGCGCCCGCCCGTCGGTGTGGTCCGCGATGAGCTTGTGCACCTGGTCGAGCGTCAGCCCCCGCTCCCGCGCTATCCGAGGCGCCTGCAAGGTGGCGTATGCGGGGCTGATGTCGGGGTCCAAGCCACTTCCGCTAGCCGTGACCGCGTCGGCCGGGACGACCGGGGACGACGGGGCGTTGCCGCGGATCGGGGTGATCACGCCGCCCAGGGCCTGGTAGTCCTTGCCGTTCTGGGCCGGCTCTACGGTCACACCGCCGTACGTCGGCAGGAAAGGCTTGTCGGTCTGGTTGACCGACACGACGCGGGTCACTGGACCGGTCAGGCCATCCCGGTAGAAGACGGCTAGCACCGCGCCCACGCCGTCGGCTGTGCAATACGGGCGGCTGCCGTTTACGCCCTCGAGCTTGCCTACGGCCAGGCTGCGGGCGCATACCTGAGTGAGCAGGCTCTGAGAAGCGTCGTCCGGGTTGTCCGAGAGAGTGTCGACGACGCTTTCAGGGCCGAGATTACTGGCCGATGTGGACGTCGGGTCGTAGCCGTCACCCGCTGCGGACGGGCGGCTCTGGAAGTAGCGCGGGTCGGGATTGCCGTCCGCGTCGGTGTAGGACTGGCCGACCAAACTGCTGCCGACCGTGGTGTCGCCTACGGTGACCAGGGAACCGTCGGCCTTGTCGGACAGGCCGGGAACGCGGCCGATCGCGACGAAGGCCAGCGGATAGGCCAGTCCGAGAAGAACGGTGAAGACCAGCAGGGCGCGTAGGGCCGCGATGTGCTGAGTGAGCCACGTGGGGAGTCGCATTGTCAGATCCCGGGGATGAACTGGATGAGGAGGTCGATGAGTTTGATGCCTAGGAACGGCAGGACCACGCCGCCGAGGCCGTAGATCCACAGGTTGCGGCGCAGCAGGGCCGACGCGCTCGACGGGCGGTAGCGCACACCGCGCAGGGCGAGCGGGATCAGCGCCACGATGATGAGCGCGTTGAAGATGACCGCGGACAGGATCGCCGAGCCGGGCGAGTGCAGCCGCATGATGTTGAGGGTGCCCAGGCCGGGGTAGACCGCCGCGAACATGGCCGGGATGATCGCGAAGTACTTGGCGATGTCGTTGCTGATCGAGAACGTGGTCAGCGCGCCCCGGGTGATCAGCAACTGCTTGCCGATCTCGACGATCTCGATGAGCTTGGTCGGGTCGGAGTCGAGGTCGACCATGTTGCCGGCCTCTTTGGCGGCCGACGTGCCGGTGTTCATGGCCACGCCGACGTCGGCCTGGGCCAGTGCGGGCGCGTCGTTCGTGCCGTCACCGGTCATCGCGACCAGCCGGCCGCCGTCCTGTTCCTTGCGGATGTACGCGAGTTTGTCCTCGGGCGTGGCCTCGGCCAGGAAGTCGTCGACTCCCGCCTCGTCGGCAATTGCTTTCGCCGTACGGGGATTGTCGCCCGTGATCATCACCGTACGGATCCCCATGCGCCGCATCTCGTCGAAACGCGCCCGCATCCCGGGTTTGACGACGTCCTTGAGGTGGATGACGCCGAGGACGCGACCGGTCTCGGCGACCACGAGCGGCGTGCCACCCTCGTCGCTGATCCGGTCGACGATCGCGGCGACCTCCGGGGACGGCCGGCCGACCCACTTCATGACGGCCGAGGCGGCGCCCTTACGAATTTGGCGTTCGGGCAGGTCGACCCCGCTCATCCGGGTCTGCGCGGTGAACGGGACGAAGACGGCGTGAGGGATGAGCCCGGGCTCACGCTCACCAAGACCGGCCAGTTTCACCACCGAGCGGCCCTCGGGCGTCTCGTCGGCCAGGCTGGACAGGTGAGCCGCCTCGGCCAGCGTGGCGGCGGTGACGCCCTCGACGGGGACGAACTCGGCCGCCTGCCGGTTGCCCAACGTGATCGTGCCGGTCTTGTCGAGAAGCAGCGTGTTCACGTCACCGGCGGCCTCGACCGCGCGCCCCGACATGGCCAGGACGTTCCGCTGGACGAGCCGGTCCATCCCCGCGATACCGATCGCCGAAAGGAGCGCCCCGATGGTGGTCGGGATCAGGCACACGATCAGCGACACGAGCACGATCCCGGTGACCCCGTTGCCGTCGAGGGCCACGGTGTCGGGGGCCGCCGCGTTGAACGCCTTCGAGAAGATCGCGAGCGGCTGCAGCGTCACCACCGAGAGCAGGAAGATGATGGTCAGCGCGGCCAGCAGGATGTTGAGCGCGATCTCGTTCGGCGTCTTCTGCCGGTTGGCCCCCTCGACCAGGGCGATCATGCGGTCGACGAAGCTCTCGCCGGGCTTCTGCGTGATCCGTACGACGATCCGGTCGCTGAGCACCTTGGTGCCGCCGGTGACGGCCGAGCGGTCACCGCCGGACTCGCGGATGACGGGCGCCGACTCGCCGGTGATGGCCGATTCGTCGACGCTGGCGATGCCCTCGATGACGTCGCCGTCACCGGGGATGGTCTGGCCGGCCACCACCACGACCACATCGCCCTGTTTGAGCTGGGTCGCGGAAATCTCCCGGCCGTCCTTCAGAACCGCGACGGTGTCCTGCTTGGCCGCGCGCAGGGCGGCCGCCTGGGCCTTGCCCCGCCCCTCGGCGACGGCCTCGGCCAGGTTGGCGAAGACGACCGTGAGCCAGAGCCAGACGGTGATGATCCAGGCGAACACGCTCGGGTCGGTGATCGACAGGACGGTCGTGAAGACCGCGCCGATCTCGACGATGAACATGACCGGGTTGCGCCACATGACGCGCGGGTCGAGCTTCTGCAAAGCGCCCGGCAACGACTGCCAGAGCTGGTGGGGTTCGATCAGGCCGGCCCGCACCGGCTTCGGCGACTCCACGGCCGGTTTTTCGGCAAGCAACGTCATGACAGGCCCTCCGCGAGGGGTCCGAGAGCGAGAGCGGGCAGGAAGGTCAGCGCGACCAGCACGACGGTGACGCCGACGACGAGCCCGACGAACAGGGGCTGGTGGGTGGGCAGGGTGCCCTCGGATTCGGGCGTGGCCTTCTGGCGGGCGAGGGAGCCGGCCAGGGCGAGCACGAGTACGAGCGGCAGGAACCGGCCGAGCAGCATCGCCAGCCCGAGCGCGGTGTCCCACCACGGTGTGTTCACGGTGATGCCCGCGAAGGCCGAGCCGTTGTTGTTCGATGCGCTCGTGAAGGCGTACAGGACCTCGGAGAGACCGTGCGGCCCGACGTTGAGCGCCGTGCTGTTGTGGCCGGTGGCGAAGGCCGCCGCCGTTCCGATGAGGACGAGCGCCGGGGTGATCAGGAAGTACGACGAGGCGAGCTTCATCTCCCGCGCGCCGATCTTCTTGCCGAGATATTCCGGCGTACGACCGACCATGAGCCCGGCCACGAAGACCGTGATGACGGCGAGGACGAGCAGGCCGTACAGCCCGGATCCGACGCCGCCCGGCGCGACCTCGCCCAGCATCATGTTGACCATCGGCATCATGCCGCCGAGAGCCGTGTACGAATCGTGGAACGAGTTCACGGCGCCGGTCGACGTCAGGGTGGTGGCCGCGGCGAAGGCGGCCGAGTTGGGGATGCCGAAGCGGGTCTCCTTGCCCTCCATGGCCGCCCCGACCGCCTGCGGAACCGTGCCGGCGCCGTGCACCTCGAACGCGACGGTCAACGCGACCGAGGCGATCGCCAGCACCGCCATCACGGCGACGATGGCGTACCCCTGCCGGTTCTGACCGACCATGCGGCCGAACACCCGGGGCAGGCTGAACGGGATCAGGAAGATGAGGAAGATCTGCAGCCAGTTGGTCCAGGCGGTGGGGTTCTCGAACGGGTGGGCCGAGTTGGCGTTGTAGAAGCCGCCACCGTTGGTGCCGAGCTCCTTGATCGCCTCCTGCGACGCGACCGGGCCGCCGGTGATGTGCTGGGTGGCGCCGGTCAGGGTGGTCACGTCGGTGCCGCCGGACAGGTTCTGCACCATGCCCGCGATCATGAAGATCAGGGTGGCCACGACGCAGATCGGCAGCAGGACGCGCAGGGTGATCCGGGTCAGGTCGACCCAGAAGTTGCCCAGCGTTCCCGACCGGCGGGCCGCGAACCCGCGGACGAAGGCGACCGCGACCGCGATGCCGACGGCGGCCGACACGAAGTTCTGCACCGCGAGACCGGCCATCTGGACAAGGTGACCCATGGTCGACTCGCCCGAGTAGGCCTGCCAGTTCGTGTTGGTGACGAAGCTGACCGCGGTGTTCCAGGCGACGTGGCTGTTCACCGGGTCGACCCCGAGCGAGAGCCACAGCTTGTCCTGCAGACGGACGAACGCGAAGAGGAACAGGATCGACACGGCGGAGAACGCGAGCACGCTGCGGGCGTACACGCCCCAGGTCTGCTCGGCGTTCCGGTCGACCCCGACGAGCCGGTAGACGCCCCGCTCGACGACGTTGTCGCGGGGGCCGCTCACGACGCGATACATGTAATCGCCGAACGGCCGGTAGACCGCGGCCAGCGCGAGCACGAGGGTGATGACGAAGAGCCAGCCGGCCATCAGAACTTCTCCGGGAAGAGCAGGGCCGCCACCAGAAAGGCGGCCAGCAGAACGGCCACGATCAGGCCGACGACGTTGACGGCGCTCACCAGCGTTCGACCGCCCGGATCAGCACGGCCAGCGCTGCGAACAGCGCCACCGTAAGCACGACGAACACGAGATCAGCCATGGTTCCTACTCCTGGACGAGGGGGTGGGGTGGCGCTTCGAGAGGAAGCATTCGCGCCCCGGAAACCCCTTGTCATCGGCGTTCACGCGATGACTACGCCCGCCCGCCGATCGTTAACGCCCTATTGACGACGGGCGTGACCGCGGCCACGTGGACCACACCGGGACGCTGGCGGTGAGCGGCCAGACCGCAAGCGGCCGGGGCGCAAATTTTGACGCGTTATTAACGCCTGGCCCGCGACCCGCCCGCACCGCCCGAGCGACCCTGGTTCGGTGAATGACCAATCCACTCCGATCGAGGCTCCGGCCGAGTACGCCGTACCGGCAGTCATGGCCTCTCCGGCCCACGAGATCACGCCGTCGAAGGGTGTGGCCGGATGGCTGCTACGGCACCGGGTGCAGCCGGTCGGGCCCGAGGCGGGTGAGGGACACACCGAGCAGCACTCGTGGTGGAAGGTGATGTGCCTGACGGGAGTGGACTACTTCTCCAGCCTCGCCTACGTCCCGGCGATCGCCGTCGCCGCGGCCGGGGCGGTCTCGCCGCTGGCCACGTTGCTGATCGTCGCGCTCACCCTGTTCGGTGTTCTGCCCATGTACCGGCGGGTGTCCCGGGAGAGCCCGCACGGCGCCGGGTCGGTCGCGATGCTGGAGCGGCTGCTGCCGTTCTGGCAGGGCAAGCTGTTCGTGCTGGTGCTGCTCGGGTTTGTCGCCACGTCGTGGCTGATCACGATCACCCTGTCGGCGGCCGACGCCAGCGTCCACGTGGTCGAGAACCCGTTCTTCCCGTCGTTCCTGCACGGGCACGAGGTGGCGCTGACCGTCGCGTTGCTGCTGCTGCTCGGCTTCGTCTTTCTGCTCGGCTTCAGCGAGGCGGTCAGCGTCGCCATCCCGTTGGTCGCCCTCTTCCTCGGCCTCAACGCGCTGGTCATCGGGGCCGGCCTGGTCCAGGTCATCACCGACGGCGCCGTGTGGTCGGCGTGGACGTCGGCCCTCGATGACACCGGCAACCTGTTCCAGCCCGCCCTCGTAGCGTTTCCCCTGCTCGTCCTCGGGCTGTCCGGCTTCGAGACCGGGGTCAGCATGATGCCGCTGGTCGCCGCCTCGAACCTGGAGAACCGGGTCCGCAACAGCCGGCGGCTGCTCACCACCGCCGCCGTCATCATGAGCGTCTACCTGCTCGCGGCCAGCCTCGTCACCACCGTGCTCATCCCGGCTGAGGAGTTCGAACCGGGCGGCGAGGCCAGCGGGCGGGCGCTGGCCTGGCTGGCCCACGAGCAGCTCGGCGAGGCGGTCGGCACCGCGTACGACATCAGCACGATCCTGATCCTCTGGTTCGCCGGCGCCTCGGCCATGGCCGGTCTCATCAACATCGTGCCGCGGTACCTGCCCGGTTATGGCATGGCGCCGGAATGGGGCCGGGCCGTGCGCCCGGTCGTGCTCGTCTACACCGCGATCACGGTCGTCATCACGATCGCGTTCGGCGCCGACGTCAACGCGCAGGCCGGCGCCTACGCCACCGGGATCCTGGCCATGATGGTCTCCGGGGCCTTCGCCGTCACCGTGTGGGCGATCCGCCATCGCAGGCGCGGCGCCACGGCCGGCTTCGCGGTGCTCACCCTGATTCTCGCGTACGCGCTGGTCGCCAACATCATCGAGAAGCCGGACGGCATCGCCATCTCGGGGCTGTTCATCGCCGGGATCGTCGTCGTCTCGCTGATCTCGCGGGTCAGCCGCACCACCGAGCTACGCGTGGACAGCATCGAGTTCGACGACACCGCCCGCCGGTTCATCACCGAGTCGCTGGAGCTCGACGGCGCCCTCGACCTGGTCGCGCACCGCCGCCAGAACGGTGACGCCGCCGAGTACCGGCTCAAGGAGCGCGAGCAGCGCGGCGACAACCCGGTTCCGGGCGCCAACGACATCCTCTTCCTCGAGATCGACGTGGTCGACCCCTCCGGTTTCAGCGACACCCTGTCCGTACGGGGAATCGAGGTCGACCGCAACCGCATCCTGCGCACCGAGGCCCCGGCGGCACCGAACGCGATCGCCGCGATCCTGCTCGCGCTGCGGGACGCCACCGGGGTGCGCCCGCACTGCTACTTCGCCTGGGCCGAGGGCAGTCCGCTGGTCCACATGGTGCGCTATTTCCTGCTCGGCCGCGGCGACACGGCCCCGGTCACCCGCGAGATCATCCGCAAGCACGAGCCCGATCAGGCCCGTCGCCCCGGCATCCACGTGGGGAGCTGACCAACGGCGGTCAGGCCTCGGGCGTGGGGTCGTCCGGGGTCTCGGGGACGGTGGTCACCGGCGGCGTGGTGGCCGGGGGCTCGGTCGCCGGCGGGTCGGTCGGCTCGACGACGGGCGGGTCCGTGGGTGACGGGCTGGTGTCCGGGGTCGGCGACGTCGAGGGCTTCGGCGGCGTGGAGGTCGGCGGCGGGCTGCTCGGCACGGCCGGGGACGACGTGGCCGGCGGCGTGGCCGTCTTGCTCGGGGACGGGCTCACCGTCTCGCGGCGAGGAGCTTCCTTCCGCCGTACGGTCGTGGTCGTCGCCCCGGTCTGGGAGATGCCGGCGGTCGGCGACATCGACGGCGCCGGGCGGCTGGGACTCGGCGAAGTCGTGGCCGGGTGGGCGCCTTCCAGAGCGGCCTCCGCCTCGCGACCGCCGGGCGTGGCGGTGCCGTTGGCCAGCTGCGCGCCGACGACGCTCACGATCGCGGCGACGACCGCGACGGCTCCCATGGCCATGGCGCGGCGACGCGACCGGTGGGGCGCCGCGGCACTGACCGCGTGGGGCACCGGGCCGGTGATGCGGCGCAGGGCTTCGGCGACGGCGGCGGCCGAGGGGCGAGCGCCGGGGTCGTCGGCGGTGCAGGCCTTGTAGAGACGGACCATCTCGCGGGGCAGGACCAGCTTGCGGGGCAGGCGCGGCGCCGGCCGGCCGTGGCGGGTGGCGAAGATCTGGCCGATGCTCTCGCCGGGCCAGGCCCGGGCGGCGGTGAGGCTTTCGAACAGCAGCAGGCCGAGGGCGTAGACGTCGGCGGCCGGGAACGCGGGCTCGCCGCTGAGTTGTTCGGGCGCCACGTGGGCCGGGCTGCCCCAGAGTTCACCGTTGCTGCTGTGGCCGGCCGCGACGGCGATGCCGAAGTCGAGCACCTTCACGCCGTCGGCGGTCAGCATGACGTTGCGCGGGTTGACGTCGCGGTGCACGAGACCCTGCGCGTGGGCGGCGGCCAGCGCGGCGGCGGTCTCGGCACCGATGCCGGCGGCCTGGCGCCAGCGGAGAGGACCCGTGCGGGAAAGGCGGTCGGCCAGCGTCTCGCCGTCGACGAACTCCATCACCAGGAACGGCGTCGGCCGCCGGCCGCCCGGGACCTGGCCGTAGTCGTAGACCTGCGCGATGTTCGGGTGGCTGAGCCCGGCCGCGGTGCGGGCCTCGCGGAGAACGTCGGTCGCGGTCTCGTCGAACAGCTTGATGGCGACGGAGCGTTTCAGGACGTTGTCGAATCCGTGATGCACCACGGCACTCCCACCGTGGCCAAGGGCGTCACCCAATCCGTAACGCCCCGCGAGCAACTGCACAGCGACCTCCCCGACGGCCGTCCCCCGCGCCGTTGTCACCGCGAGCTTCCGCAGGTTACCCGCCGGACGTGGGGTGAAACTACGGCGCAGGTCACGTATTGATCAATGAACTTTCCCGTTCCACCACTGTGGACATTCACCGCTTCCGCGTCACGGCGCACTGACGGTGAGCGATTTATGAAAAGCATTCTGATCATTCCGGGCCGAGGCAATGGGCAGGTCACGGGCCGGTTGATGCTTCTTGACACTTTGTTAATCAATAAGCAGACTTCAATGCGTTTTCCCCATGTCCCCTGACGAGGAGCTCCCCCATGGCTCGCCCGTACCGGTGGATCGCGGTTGCCGCAGTTGCGGTGACGGCGGTCGGCCTGACCCCCCTCATGAGTTTCGCCGACGACACGCCGGATCCCTCGCCCTACCCGCGGGTCGACGTGGCCCAGACCCTGGACCTTCCGGCCGGTGTCGTCGCGGCGATGAAGCGCGACCTGAAGCTCACCGACGAACAGATCGCCGAGCGGCTGCGCACCGAGGCCGCGGCCCCGGTCGTCCAGACGCGCCTGAAGGCCAAGCTGGGCAACGCGTACGGCGGCGCCTGGATCAAGAAGGGCCAGGAACGGCTCACCGTCGCCGTCACCACCGAGGCCGCCGCGAAGCAGGTGCGCGCCGAGGGCGCCGAGGCTCAGCTCGTTGGCCGCGCTGAGAGCGCTCTCGCGGCCGACCGGGCGAAGCTGGACAAGCGCGGCGCCAAGGCGGCCGACGCCATCCGCGCCTGGCGCATCGACCCGGCCACCAACAGCGTCGTCGTGACGGTGAAGCCGGGCGCCGAGGCCCAGGCCCGCAAGTTCGCGAAGGACAGCGGCGTCGATGCGGTGACGGTCGAGACCTCGGCGGTCGCGCCGAAGCCGGTCTACGACATCCGCGGCGGCGACCAGTACGTGATCAACGGCAACACGTTGTGCTCGGTCGGCTTCCCGGCCCGCCGCGGTGGCGCGCCCGGCTTCGTGACCGCCGGTCACTGCGGCGGCCGGGGCGCCGCGGTCAAGGGCTTCAACAACGTCGACCTGGGCAGCTTCGGAGAGTCGGAGTTCCCCAACACCGACATGGCCTATGTCGCGGCCAACGGCAACTGGACCCCGCAGCCGTGGGTCAACAACTACGCCGGCGGCAACGTGATCGTGGCCGGCTCCAACGACGCCGCGATCGGTTCGTCGATCTGCCGCTCGGGCCGCACCTCCTCGTGGACCTGCGGCACCCTGCAGGGCCGCAACGAGACGATCAACTACTCGAACGGCCCGGTGTACGGCATGAGCCGGATGAGCGCCTGCGCCAACCCGGGCGACTCGGGCGGTTCGGTCATCGCCGGCAACCAGGCCCAGGGCGTCACCTCCGGCATCTCCGGCGGTTGTGGCTCGGCCAACCCGCAGACCTGGTTCCAGCCGGTCAACCCGATCCTGTCGCGCTGGGGCATCAACCTGGTCACCAGCGGGGGCGGCAGCTCCGGGGGCGCGCTGATCAGTGCCCTGAACGGCCGCTGCCTGGACATCCCGAACGGCGACTTCTCGGACGGCGTCCGCGTGCAGATGTGGAACTGCAACGGCTCGGCCGCGCAGAAGTGGGAGTTCGTCAACGGCACCCTGCGTACGGGGAACAACAAGTGCCTGGACGTGGCGTGGGGCTCGACCGCCAACGGCGCGATCCTGCAGATCGTCGGCTGCTCGGGCAACCCGGCCCAGGGCTGGGTCCTCTCGGCCGCCGGTGACCTGGTGAACCCGCAGGCCAACAAGTGCGCCGACATCGAGGCATGGAACCCCAACGACGGCGCCAAGCTGGTGCTGTGGGAGTGCCACGGCGGCGCGAACCAGAAGTGGCGCCGCGGCTGAGCAGTTCGTTCGTGATGTGCCGGCCGTACCGCGTACGGCCGGCACGTCGGCCGGGGCAGCGCGCGACGCCCCGGGCCGGTATGGTTCCCCCGCTCTGACTTTGATCTTCGGGGGATCTCGCATGAAACACCTGGTCCGTGCGCTCGGCGTTGCCGCCGTCACCGCTGCCGCCGTCACGCTGCCGTCGACCGCGTGGGCCGCTGATCCGGAACCGCAGCTCGTGGCGCTGACCAACGCGAGCGCGGGCGACACGCAGACCTACCGGCCGTTCCAGAAGGGACAGTCGCTGCCCGTGGCGGCCGGCATCGCGAACGTCGGAGCCGCGCCCGTACGCGGAGTGGTCGTCGACCTCTATGTCTCCGGCGAGATGGAACTGCCGCGCGACTGGACCAACTGCGAGTACTACGGCGACGACATCGTGCAGGGCGCCTGGTGCGAGTTCGACACCGAGCTGCAGGCCGCCACCAGCTACCTGCTGAACCCCCTGAGCATCGCCGGCCAGGCCGACGCGAGCCGCATCAAGTATCCGCACTGGTTGCTGTTCTCCTGGTACCCGAAGTCGTACGCCGAGGAGAACGGCGGCATCCGCAACCTGGCCCGCAACGCCTCCTCGCAGGAGGGCCGCGACCCGGTGCGGGGCACGAAGCTGCCGCTGACCCTGCAGAAGGCGGACCTGCCCGTCCCGACCGGCGAGGGCAGCAACAACCCGCGCGGCTCGATCGCCTACTACTTCGTTCTCAAGCCGCCGGCGAGCCCGACCGCGACCCCGACGACCAGCCCGACCCCGACCGTCGTGCCGCCCGGCAACCCGACGTCCCCGGTGCCCTCCGACTCCCCCGGCCCCACCGAGACCGTCACCACCGACCCGACGCCGACCGCAACCTCCGCGTCCCCGTCGGCCACGGCCGCACCCGCGACGACGACCGACGCGTCCACCGGCCAGGGCGGCGGTGGCGGCTTGGCCCTCACCGGCGCGAACACGGCCCTGGTCGCCGGCGGCGGCCTCGTCCTGCTGCTGGCGGGGGCGGGCGGTTTCCTGTTCACCCGCCGACGCCGGACGAAGTTCGTCGCCTGAGATCAGCGGCCGCGCCCGCTTCCACCGGCCGGCGCCTCCCCGGCCGTCACCGTGGCGATCTTGGTCGCCGAGCCCAGCGTGCCCGATTCGGCCAGTCCGCCGACGCTCGCGCCGGACGCCGAGCCGCCGGAGTAGATCGCGTACTCCTCGCCCGTGGTGATGGCGGGCGAGGAGAAGACGATGTTCTGCATCGCCTTGGAGGTGACGAACGAGGCCACGACCTCGCCGTCGCCGTCGACCACCTGCAGCGTGGTGCCGGCCGGGACGGTCGCGTCGAGCGTGGCCGACAACCAGCCCTGAGCGGAGTCGGTGCCGGGCGCCACCGCCATGCCCGAACTGCCGGCCGCGACGAGGACGCCGCCGCTGATGGTGAAGCTTCCGTTGACGTCGAGCGCGCCGTTGCCGCCCTGAACCGGGCCGTTGACCACCACGGTGCCGCCGGTGATGGACGCGGTGCCGTTGGAGTCGAGGCCGTCGCCCTCGGCATCGATCACCAGGGTGCCGCCGGTGATCGTGGCCGTGAAGTCGCCGACGCTCTCGCCGCCACCACCGCGCTGCTCGGTGTCGGCGCCGCCGGAGTCGCCCGCCGCGTTGAGACCGTCGTCGCTGGACGTGATGTCGGTGTCGCCGCCGTTGACGACGATGGTCGCCGACTCGATGCCCTCGACCGACGAGGTCACCTCGACCGTGCCCGTGTCGATCTGCAGGGCCTGGTCGGCGTGCAGCCCGTCGTCGCCGCTGGCCGCGGTGAGCGTGACCCCGTTCACCCGGATCACGCCGTTGCTGTGCACGGCGTCGTCGGCCGAGTCGACGGTGGCGGTGCCGCCCTCGAGCACGGTGATCACCCCGGACTTGAGCCCCTTGGTCGACGTCTCGTCGGAGGGAGCGACCGTGTGGCCGCCGCCGGACGTCACCTTCAGGGTCCCGCCGGTCAGGACCAGGTCGGTGGTGGCGTCGACGCCGTCGCCGCCCGCCGTGACGGACACCGCACCCCCGGAGACAGCGATGTAGCCGGAGTCGGCGTCCTCCTCGTTGTCCGCCTTGAGCCCGTCGCCGCCCGCGGTGACCTTGATCGTTCCGCCGGTGACGACCAGGTAGTCCTTGCCGCGGAGGCCGTCGTCGGTCGCCGTGACGGTGATCATGCCGGACTCGATGAGCAGGCCGTCCTTGGACGCGATGGCGTCGTTGCCGTTCCCGGTCACGGTCAGCGTCCCGGTGCCGGTGACGGTCAGGTCGCCGGCGCTGAACAGGGCCGCGTTGACGTCGGCGTCGTCGGCGTAGGAGTCGGTGTCGGCCAGCTCGTTGGTGCTGCCGTCGGCCAGGTCGACGACGAGCTGGCCGACCTCGGTGGCCGCGATCGCGGCGGTGGTGGAGCTGGAGATCTGAGCGCCGTCGAGGATCAGGACGACATCGGCGTCGGCAGCGTTCACGACGATCTGACCGTCGGTGAGCGAGCCGGTGATCCGGTAGGTTCCGGCCGCGGTGATCGTGACGGTGGAGCCGTCGACGGTGACACCGTCGCCGGACGCCGTCGCGGAGCTGCCCGACAACGTGATCGAGACCGCGTTGCCGGTGTCGGCCTCGGCGGCGGTGTGGACCGTTTTGTTCGCGGCGAGGACGTCGGCGGCGCTCTGCGCGACGTCGACCGCCGCGGTGGTCGTGGAGGCGGCTGCGGCCGTGGTTTCGGCGGTGCCGGAGCAACCGGCCAGCGCGGCCCCGGCCAGAACGGCCGAGGTGACGGCGGCGAGAAACTTCTTCCGGATCCTCATGGTCAGCACCTTTCTGCAGCGGCGGTGGACTCGAAATGGCGCCGCAGAACCGAGCGCCAGCGGTTGGCGGGCAGGTCCGGGCGCAGGGCGGCCAGCCCGGTGGCGTACTTGGAGACCGGGCACGGCCGGTGCGACAGCGACCACAGCAGCCGGTCGACCGGCGAGGTTGACCGGCCCGACTTCGTCTCGACGATCACCCGGCCCGGCGTGGTCAGCGCGGGCCCGCCGGGCAGCGTCCAGGTCAGGTGCTCGTCGATGGTGACTCGGCTGCTGGTCGAGGGGAGGAACAGCGTGGTGCGTTCGTACGCGGTGGTCAGGGCCAGATCGAAGCGGAACCCCTCGGCGGCGACCCCGGCGTCGGCCAGCGCGGCGACGGCCAGATCGCGCATGTCGGGGTCGAGGTGGGTGCGGCCACCCTCGTACGGGAACCGGGTCTTGACCGTCGTGCCCCGGGGACCGCGGGTCTTGGTCTCCAGAAAGTGCGTGCCGGAGTCGAGATAGCTGCGGATCCGCACCTTGAACCGCCGTCGCCGCCGGTGCGCCGTCGTCAGGTAGCTGTCCAGGCCGGGGGTGTCGAGATAGGCCGACCGGTATCGGAATCGCTGCCGGCGGTCGATCCGCAGGACCCTGGTGCCGGCGGGCAGTCCGGCCAGCACCTGCGGCAGCACGGCGACCGGCAGCAGATATTTGCGGTCGACCCGGGTCAGCAGCCCCGCACGGTCGACCAGCTCGTCCAGCCCGATCGGCGCCAGCTCGTCCAGGCTCATCGGACGGCCATCCGCTCGGCCCGGGCCGGCTCAACCGGAGCGTGGTGCGGTGACGCGGTCGTCACCACGTAGCGGACGTCGGCCAGGGTGGTGTCGTTGACCAGGTCGACGTGCTTGATCGAGAGGTTGACGACGCGGCCGTTCAGCACCATCTCGAGATGCGCGCGCAGCGACTCCTCATCGGTCCAGGCGACGTCCAGCTGCAACGTCCGGTGGCGGTAGCGGCGGAACAGCCGCGGATGATCCCCGACGTAGAGCGCCCCGACGATCAGCACCATCAGGCTGCCGACCAGCAGATCGACCGAGCCGCCGAGCCCGACGAGCAGGCCGAGGGCGAGCGCGGCGAAGTAGTACGCCACCTCGTGCTGGGCGATCTCGTCGGAGCGCAGCCGGATGATCGACAGCACCCCGAACAGACCCAGGCCGAGGCCGGCCCCCACCGTGGAGGAGCCGAGGACGAGGGCGACCGCGAGCACCCCGATGTTGACGCCCAGGAAGGCGACGACGAGGTCGCGCCGGTGGTGGCGGGGAAAGTAGATCCCAAAGGTCAGAACCCCGATGGCGACGAGGTCCACCCCGACCGCGAGCAACTGGTTCACGAAGACGTTCCCTCACTGGAGGCCGATGACCTTTCCAGTACGCCCGGGGAACCTTTTCGCATCCTGTGGATCCTCTATACCTCAGATGTGGCGTTAACCCCGCGTCCACCGGGGGTTTACGTTCCCCGTACGAGGAACTGACACCGGTCGTTCCGGGAGTGCCTACGGTCGGCTGGATGACGAACCTTCGCAGGCTCGGGCTGCTCGCCGCTGTGTTGCTGCTGCCGCTGACCACTGCGGGCGCGTGCACCGGCCGTCTGGAAGCGGCGCCCGGCCGGACCAACGTCGTCCTGGTCCTCACCGACGATCTGGCGACGAACCTCGTGCAGTACATGCCCAACGTCCAGAAGCTGGCGGCTGAGGGCACCACATTCGCCAACTACACAGTGACCGACTCGCTGTGCTGCCCGTCCAGGTCGTCGATTCTGACCGGGCGATTCCCGCACAACACCGGCGTCTTCACCAACACCCCGCCCGACGGGGGCTATTCGGTGTTCGCGGAGCAACAGGAGAAAGACACCTTCGCCACCGCGCTGCGGGACCACGGCTACCGCACCGCGATGATGGGCAAATATCTCAACGGGTACGGGCCGGGCGAGCACGGTGTGCGCCCCGGCTGGACCGACTGGGCGGTCGCCGGCAACGGCTACGGCGGGTACGACTACGACCTCAACGAGAACGGCACCGTGCGTCACTACGGCAAGGGGCCCGGCGACTACCTGACCACGGTGATCAGCGGCCGGGCCCAGCGGTTCATCACCGACTCGGCCGAGGCCGGCGATCCGTTCCTGCTCGAGGTCGCCACGTTCACTCCGCACGGGCCGTTCGTTCCGGCGCCCGAGGACAAAGATGCGTTCCCGGGCCTGAAGGCGCCTCGCGGCCCGCCTTCGACACCCTGCCCACCGACGCGCCGGGATGGCTGGCCGGCAGGGAGCCGTTGACTGCGCAGGATGTCCGGCGTATCGACACCGC
This sequence comes from Paractinoplanes ovalisporus, assembly GCF_016834655.1. Classification (GTDB taxonomy): domain Bacteria; phylum Actinomycetota; class Actinomycetes; order Mycobacteriales; family Micromonosporaceae; genus Actinoplanes; species Actinoplanes ovalisporus. The sequence goes on along the minus strand of NZ_JAENHP010000010.1, from coordinate 181,925 downwards.
GTACCGCAAACGCGCCCAGACCGTGCTGTCGGTCGACCGGATGATCGGCGATCTGCGCGCGACCCTGGAGAAGGCGGGCGTGGCCGACCGTACGGTCGTGTTGTTCACCTCGGACAACGGCTTCCACATGGGCGAGCACCGGCTGACCCCGGGCAAGCAGACCGCGTTCGACACCGACGTCACCGTGCCCCTGATCGTGGCCGGCGAGGGAGTGCGGGCGGGCGTCACCGTGGAGCAGCCGGTCGAGAACATCGACCTGCGGCCCTCGTTCGAGCAGCTCGGCGGGTTGACCAGCGGGCCCGGCGTGGACGGCCGCAGCCTGGTGCCGCTGCTCGCCGGGGAGGCGCCGGCCGACTGGAAGAAGGTGGGGCTGGTCGAGCACCACAGCCCCCGGCACCGACCCCGACGATCCCGACAAGCAGGGGAAGGACGCGGCGAATCCACCGACGTACGCGGCGCTGCGCGCACCCGGCTGGACCTACGTCGAATACAGCGACCGCACCGCCGAGTACTACGACAACGTCAAGGATCCCGACCAGCTCGAGAACCTGGCGGCGACCCTGCCGGCCGAGCGGCGGGCCCAGCTGCACAGCCGGCTCAGCCGCCTGCAGGACTGCTCCGGCGCCGCCGGTTGCCGGGCCGCCGCCGGTTAGCGACGCCGCCGACAACACGACGCTACGGTTGCGTTCCGTCGTGAAAGGGCCTAGGTTCATGACGTCGATACGAACCCGTTTCGTCCCGCGACAGCGTCGAGATCGGAGCACGACGGCATGACCCAGGCGACCGTCGCCGGGCCCTCCACCGGGCCGGCGACCGAGGAACTGGACCCGATCCTCGTCCACATCGAACTAGTTCGGCACGCGTTGATGGACGACGTCCTCCTGACCGGCCGGCCGCTGTGGCTCTGGACCGAAGCCGCCGTCTGGGCACTGGTCGCCGGCGTCGGCGGCTACACCTGGTTCTGGCGCGGCGAGAAGGACTACGGCCGTGGCTGACGTCGAGAAGGTGCCGACCGTCATCGCCGACAACGCGCATGTTGTCTATCGCGTGCACGGGTCTGTCGGGGCTTCCCGGTCCTCGCCGGTGAGCAGCTTCCGGCGGCTGGTCACCGGACGCCGCCGCAGCGGCACGCGGGAGATCCACGCGGTCAAGGGCGTCAGCTTCGTCGCGTACCGGGGTGAGGCCATCGGGCTGATCGGCACCAACGGCTCGGGCAAGTCGACCCTGCTGCGGGCGATCGCCGGCCTGCTGCCGGTCGAGCCGGGCGGCGCGATCTATGCCGCCGGGCAGCCCTCGCTGCTGGGGGTCAACCCCGTGCTGGTCGACAACCTCTCCGGCGCGGGCAACGTCAAGCTCGGCCTGCTGGCCATGGGCCTGAGCCCGGCCCGGGCCCGGCAGCAGGCGCCGGGCATCATCGAGTTCTCCGGCATCGACGAGCACGACGACTACAGCTCGATGCCGATGAGCACCTACTCCAGCGGCATGGCGGCCCGGCTGCGCTTCGCGATCGCGGCGGCCCGCCGGCACGATGTGCTGCTGATCGACGAGGCGCTGGCCACCGGGGACGCCCGGTTCCGCCGCCGCAGCGAGCAGCGGGTCCGCGAGCTGCGCGCCGAGGCCGGCACCGTCTTCCTGGTCAGCCACAGCGAGCAGTCGATCCGCGACACCTGCGAACGTGCGATCTGGCTCGAGTCCGGTGCCATCCAGGCCGACGGGCCGACCGGGGAGGTGCTGCGGGAGTACGAGACCTACGTCCGGAAGGGACCCGCTACTCCTCGGCCTGGTCCGGGTTCTCGTAGCGCGTGAGCATGGCGTCCCAGTCGAGCACGCCGACCCGGTCGGCCCACTCCTGCCAGCGGCGGGCCATCGCGGCGACCCGGGCCGGGTCGGCGGCGGACCGGTCGTCCAGTTCCGTACGGTCCTCGTCGATGTTGTAGAGCTCCCACCGCCCCGGGTGGTCGCGGACGAGCTTCCACGGTCCGATGCGGATGGCGGCGTTGCCGATGTGCTCCCAGAACAGCGGCGCCTCCTCCACCGCGCCGCCGCGCAGCGCGGGCAGCATGGACCGGCCCTCGACCTCGGCCGGGGGCAGCCCGGCCGCCTCGAGCAGCGTGGGCAGCACGTCGACCAGCTGGAAGGCCTCGTGGACGACCGCGCGCGAGGCCAGCCCGCCGGCCGGCCAGCGCATCAGGAACGGGGTGGAGATGCCGCCCTCGTGCACCCACCGCTTGTATTTGCGCATCGGGGTGTTGGACAGGTTGGCCCACGGCACCCCGTAACTGGCGTACGTGTCCTCGGGCCCCGGCTCGATGTCGGTGAAGTTGCCGGGGCGCACGGGGCGGCCGTCGCGGGTGCCGGTGCGCAGCACGCTGTCCTTCTGAGCGAACTGTTCCGGCGTCCCGATCGGCAGTTCCTCGGCCGAGGCGCCGTTGTCGGACAGGAACACCACGATGGTGTCGTCGGCCCGGCCCGAGCGTTCGATCGCGTCCAGCACCGTCCGCACGCCGTCGTCGAGGGCGCGCACCTGGGCCGCGTACGTCTCCATCCGCCGGGCCTGCCAGGCCTGGTTCTCGGCATGGTCCCAGGCCGGCTGGGACGGGTCGCGTTCGCTCAGCGGGGTGCCGTCGGCGATGATGCCCTCTTCGATCAACCGGCTCAGGCGCTTCTCCCGCAGCGCGTCCCAGCCCTCGTCGAACTCGCCGGCGAACGACGCGACATCGGAGGACCGGGCGTGCAGTGGCCAGTGCGGAGCGGTGAAGGCCAGATAGAGGAAGTACGGCTGGTCGCCGGGGTGCGCGTCGATCCAACCGGCCGCCTCACGGGCGATGGCCGAGGTGTAGTAGAAGTCCGGGTCGTCGCGGGCGTCGGTGGCCGGCGCCTCCTGGCGGGTCAGCGTCTGCGGGTCGTAGTAGCTGCCGCAGCCGGCCAGGGTGCCGAAGAACCGGTCGAAGCCGCGCCGGGTGGGCCAGGAATCGTTGGGGGTGCCGGCGTCGGCGGCCAGGTGCCACTTGCCGCTGAGCCAGGTGGTCCAGCCGTGGTCGCGCAGCCGTTCGGCGATGGTGGCGCAGGCCGGGTCGAGCGTGCCAGGGTAGCCGTGCGGCCGGTCGGGGCGGGTGAGCACGCCGATGCCGGTCTGGTGCGGGTGCAGGCCGGTCAGCAGCGACGCCCGCGACGGGCTGCACCGGGCCGTGTTGTAGAACTGCGAGAGCCTTACTCCGTGGCGTCCGAGCGCGTCGAGCGCCGGCGTCGCGATCTCACTGCCGTAGCACCCCAGATCCGAGAAACCGAGGTCGTCGGCGAGGATGAGAACGATATTGGGCGACGGCATGCCGTCATGAGAACAGATATAGTTACCGCATGCAACTAACCAGCTTCGGCACCTCCGAGGACCTGGGCCGGGTCAATGCGTCGCTCGTGCTGCGGAAGGTGCTGGCCGAGGGGCCGCTGGCGCGGGCCGAGATCGCCGACCGCCTGGGGTTGCGCCGCGCCACGGTCACCCGGGTCGCGGCCCGGCTGCTCGAGATCGGCGTGCTGCGCGAGGGCGAGCCCAACCGGTCCAATCCGGGGCGTCCGACCGTGCCGCTCGAGCTGGGCGGGCACGACCGGGTGGTGCTCACGGCCCACTTCGGCACCCGGGAACTGCGCGTGGGCTCGGTGAACATCCGCGGCGAGATGCTGCAGGAGAGCCGCCGGCCCTATGCCGACCCCTCCCCCGAGGCGGTCGCCGACATGGCCCGCGAGGGCCTCGCGACGCTCGCCGGCGAGCTGCGCGGCGGTGAGACGCGGGTGCTCGGGGTGGGCGCCAGCATCGCCGGCTGGGTCGACCCGGCGACCGGGGTGGTGGCCCGGTTCGCGCCGCTGGGCTGGACCGACGTGCCGTTCGGCCGGCTGCTGACCGACGAGCTCGAGCTGCCGCACTATTTCGACCAGACCGTACGCGGCCTGGCCCTGGCCGAGCGGATGATCGGCGCCGCCCGCGGCCACCAGGACCTGCTGATGCTCTGGGTCGGCAACGTGCTCGGGGCCGCGATCGTCAACGAGGGCGTCGCCCGCCAGGGCCCGCGCGGGGCGGCGGGGTCGATCGCCCACTTCCCGGTGGCCGAGCACGGCCACGCCTGCGAGTGCGGGCGCACCGACTGCCTGCAGCAACTGCTCACCGACGGCGCGATCCTGCGCGACGCGATCGCCGCCGGCATCGTCCGTCCGAGCGCCTCGATCCGTACGTTGGTGCAGGTGGCGGCGGACGGCGACGAGGCCGCCACCACGCTGATGGCCGAGCGCGGCGCGGTGCTGGGGCGGGCCGCGGCGGCGATGAGCAACCTGGTCAACCCGCCGCTGGTCGTCGTGGGCGGGCTGGTGCCGACCGCCCGGGGGTTCATGCCCGCGTTCACCGAGGCGTTCGAGCGCGACGGTGAGCGCGCGGGCGAGATCGAGGTGGCCGGTTCGGCCTTCGGCGACGCCGCCCCCACGATCGCCTCGGCCGCCTTCCTGCTGGACGCGTTCTACCGGGATCCGTTCGCCTTCAGCCCGGCCTGAGACCGACGCGCCGAAAACATACCCATGCGGTATAGGTTGCATTTAGTTGTAGGCGGTAACTATGGTGTGACGATGATCGCACTGAAGCCACGCGCCACCGCAGTGGCCGCCGCCGGGGTGGCATTGGTCCTCGCCGCCGCCGGGTGCACCTCCGCCGTGAACCAGCAGGGTGACGCGGGCGGCACGCCGTCGCGCGGCGGCACGCTGCGCATCGTCCAGGGCGCCGACGTCCAGCCGGCCACCCTCATGTCGCAGAACAATCCGAACTTCAGCCTGACCCGCACGGTCTTCAATTCCTTGATCCAGTACGACCACAAGACGCTGGAGCCGCTGCCCGAGCTGGCCACCAAGTGGGAGACCTCGGGCGACGGCAAGACGCTCACGTTCACGCTGCGCGAGGGCGTGAAGTTCCACGACGGGCGCGCCTTCACCGCCGCCGACGTCATCGCCGACCTCGAGATCATCCAGAAGGCCGAGGTCGCCTCGCAGGTCAAGGGCATCGCCAAGCAGATCGCCGAGATGAAGGCGGACGGCGACACCAAGCTGACGATCACCTTCAAGCAGGCCATGAGCAACACGCTCGACCTGTTCCTGATGATGCCGATCATCGACCCGAAGACGGCCGACGACATCTTCGCCGGCAAGTCGTTCAACGGCACCGGCCCGTTCAAGGTCGAGAAGTACACGCCCGGCCAGGGCTTCGACCTCAAGCGCAACGACCAGTACTGGGACAGCGGCAAGCCCCTGCTCGACGGCGTGACCATCACCGTCGTACGGGACTCGCAGTCGATGCTGTCGTCGCTCAAGGCGGGGCAGAGTGACCTCGCGCTCGACCTGGCGCCGCTGGACGCCACCACGATCAAGAACGACCCGGCGTACAAGCTCGTCGAGTCCGACGCCAACGACTCGGTCGCCTACGCCGGCTACAACGTCACCGTGCCGCTGCTGGGCGACAAGAAGGTGCGGCAGGCCATCTCGTACGCGATCGACCGCGAACGCATCCTCTCGCAGGTCTACGGCGGCATCGGCCAGGTCACCTCGCTGCCCTGGGCGCCCAGCTCCCCCGCCTACGACCAGGCCAAGGCCAAGCACTTCACGCACGACGTGGACAAGGCCAAGAGCCTGCTGCAGGAGGCCGGCGCGACCGGCAAGACGGTCAACGTCTACTACGACTCCGGTTTCGGGCCCAACAACGGCCTGGCCGAGATCGTCCAGTTCGACCTGACCGCGGCCGGGCTCAAGCCGAACCTGCAGCCGTTGCAGGCCAGCGACTTCCTGAGCAAGCTGCGCTCGGGCGGTTTCGACGGCATGTTCCTGACCGCCCACGGCTTCGGCCAGATCAGCCCGGCCACGCTGCTGGGCGGCGCGTTCCCGTTCAACTTCACCAAGAACGCCTCGTCCTTCGTGAGCCCCGACTACCAGCAGCTCGCCGAGAAGGTCTGGTTCAGCCCCGGCAAACCCGACGCCCAGGCCCTCGCGCAGGTCAACGACTTCCTGCTCGACCAGCAGTTCGTCAGCGACCTGGTGACCAGCACCCACACCTTCGCGACCACCAGCAAGCTGCAGGGCCTGGAGTGGACGATGCTCGACTACCTCGACCTCGACGACGCGTCGCTGGCGAAGTAGAAGTGATGCTCCGTTATCTGTTGCGCAGGCTGCCGGCGGCCCTGGTGGTGCTGCTGGCGGCCTCGCTCGCCATCTTCTTCCTGCTGCGGCTGTCGTCCGGTGATCCGGCGGCCACCCTGGCCGGGCCGGACGCGAGCGACGAGACGGTGGCCGCGATCCGCAGCAGCCTCGGCCTGGACGAACCGCTGATCACGCAGTATCTGATCTGGCTCAAGGGCGTGGTCACCGGCGACCTCGGCACCTCGTACATCCTGCACGCCCCGATCGCCCAGCTGATCGGGGAGAGCCTCGGCAACACGGTGCTGCTGGCCGCGGGCGCGCTGCTGCTGGCGGTCGTCGGCGGCAGCATGCTCGGCTATCTGATGGGAACCGTGCGCAACCGCGCGGTGCAGAACGTGCTCGGCGCGCTCACCTCGCTCGGGGTGGCCGTCCCGACGTACGTCACGGGTGTGCTCCTGATCCTGGTCTTCGCCGTGACGTATCGGGTGCTGCCGTCGGGCGGCGTCGGGCCCGGCCTGAGCGACTTCGAGATCGGCGTGCAATACCTGCTGATGCCCGCGGTCGCGCTGAGCCTGCCGACCGGTGCCACGCTGGCCCGCTTTCTGGCCGCCTCGCTGCGGCACACCCTCGACCAGGACTTCGTGCAGACCGGCATCGCCAAGGGCCTGCGCCGCCGGCGGCTGATGACCGCGCACGTCGTGCCGAACGCGCTGCCGCCGGTCACCACCGTGCTCGGGATCCAGATCGGCCAGCTGCTCGGCGGCGCCATCATCGTCGAGACGATCTTCGCCTGGCCCGGCGTCGGTCAGCTGCTGCTGCAGGCCGTGACCGGCCGGGACTACCTGCTCACCCAGGATCTGCTGCTGATCGCGGTGGCCGTCTTCATCGTCGTGCAGATCGCCACCGACGTGATCGACGCGGCGATCGACCCCCGCATCCGGATGGAGCGCGCATGAACGGCCTGATGCGCGGACTGCGCTCTCAAGAAGCGGTCATCGGCCTGGCCGTCGTCGTGGTGATCCTCGGCGCGGGCCTGCTGGCGCCGCTGCTCGCACCCCATTCCCCGTACGCACAGACCTCCGAGACGTTCCTGCCGCCGTCGGCGTCGCACTGGCTGGGCACCGACGAATACGGCCGTGACCTGTTCAGCCGGGTCCTCTACGGCATCCGTCAGGACCTGCTGGTCGGGGCGGTCGCCGTGCCGATCGGCGCGGTCGCGGGCACGGTCCTCGGGCTGGTCAGCACCGTGTGGGGCTGGCTCGACACGGTCATCCAGCGGCTGTTCGACGTCACGCTGGCCTTCACCAGCCTGGTCATGGGCGTCACGGTCGCGGCCGTGATCGGGCCCGGCCTCCCCGCCGTGCTGATCACCGTGAGCCTGGTCAACGTGCCCCTGTTCGGCCGGCTCACCCGCAACGCGGTCAAGAGCCTGCAGACCCGCGACTACGTGACCGCCGCCCGCATCGTCGGTGTGCAGCCAGTACGGCTGCTGTTCCGTCACCTGCTGCCCAACGCGCTGGACGCACTGGTCGTGCAGGCCGCGCTCAGCCTCTCGCTCGCCGTCTTCATCGAGGGCGCGATGAGCTTCGTCGGCATCGGCGTGCGCCCGCCCGAACCGTCGCTGGGCTCGCTGCTGCGCACCAGCATCACGTTCCTCGACCGCTCCCCGCTCTATGCCCTGGCGCCGATGGTCGTGGTCACCGCGCTGGTGCTGGCGTTCAACCTGATCGGGGACGGCCTCAACAAAGGACTCCTGCGGCGATGACACTCCTCGAGGTACGCAACCTCGTCACCACGTTCCACACCGCCGACGGCCCGGTCGAGGCGGTCCGCGACGTCAGCTTCGACCTCGACGCGGGCGAGACCCTGGCCCTGGTCGGCGAGTCCGGCTCGGGCAAGTCGGTGACCGCGCTGTCGCTGCTGAACATGGTGCGCCGGCCCGGCCGCATCGAGGGCGGCGAGGTGCTGCTGGACGGCCGCAACCTGCTCGGGCTGGGCGGGAACGAGATGCGAGCGGTCCGCGGCGGCGAACTCAGCATGATCTTCCAGGACCCCGTGTCGTCGCTGAACCCGCTGCTCAAGGTGCGGGCGCAGCTCACCGAGGCCGTACTGGCCCACCGGCGGATGCCGAGGCGGGCGGCCGAGCAGCGCGCGGTCGAGCTGATGACCCGGGTCGGCATCCCCGACCCCGAGGCCCGCTTGTCCGACCATCCCCTGGCGTTCTCGGGCGGCATGGCCCAGCGCGTGATGATCGCGATGGCGCTGGCCGGCGACCCCAAGGTGATCATCGCGGACGAGCCGACGACCGCGCTCGACGTGACGATCCAGGCCCAGATCCTGGAGCTGCTGGCCGAGCTCAACCGCGAGAACGGCACCGCGGTCATCCTGATCACGCACAACCTGGGCATCGTGGCCCGGCTGTGCCAACGGGTGGCCGTCATGTTCAACGGCGAGATCGTCGAGCAGGGCACCACCGACGAGATCTTCAGCGCGCCCCGCCACACGTACACCAAGGATCTGCTGGCCGCCACGCCCTCGCTGCGCCGCCCGCGCCCGGCCCTGCCCACTCCGGAACAGCCCGAACCGCTGCTCGAGGTGCTCGACCTGACCAAGGCGTACAAGTCCCGGGGACGCACGCTGCAAGCCGTGGCGGGGGTGTCGTTCGACGTCGGCCGGGGCGAGACGGTGGGGCTGGTCGGCGAATCCGGCTGCGGCAAGTCCACGATCGCCAAACTCGTGCTCGGCATCGAGGAGCCGAGTTCGGGCCTGATCTCGTACGGCGGAAGGCCCGTCACCGGTCTGCGGGGCGCGGCCCAGCGCTCGTACAACGGCAAGGTCCAGCTGGTCTTCCAGAACCCGATGTCCTCGCTCAACCCCCGGATGACGGTCGGGCAGGCGATCGGAGAAACCTTGCGCGTACGGGGTTCGGGCCCGTCGCGGGTGGCCGAACTGCTCGAGCTGGTGGGTCTGCCGGCGAGCGCGGCCGGTCGCTATCCGCACGAGTTCTCCGGCGGGCAGCGTCAGCGCATCGTCATCGCCCGCGCGCTGGCCGTCGAGCCCGAACTGATCGTCTGCGACGAGGCCGTGGCCGCGCTCGACGTGTCGTTGCAGGCGCAGATCATCGCCCTGCTGCGCGACCTGCAGTCCCGGCTCGGCCTGTCCTATCTGTTCATCGGGCACGACCTGGCGTCCGTACGCGATGTGTCGGCCCGCATGCTGGTGATGTATCTCGGCGAGATCGTCGAGAGCGGGCCGTCGGACGACGTGACGGCGGCGCCCCTGCACCCGTACGCGGCGAGCCTGCTCTCCTCCGTACCGGAACCTGATCCTCAGGTCGAGCGGGAGCGGGAACGCATCGTGCTGCGCGGCGAGGTGCCGACCCCGCTGAACCCGCCGCCCGGATGCCGGTTCCACACCCGCTGCCCGATCGGCCCGATCGCCCGCCCAAACCGCGCGATCTGCCGCACCGACAAGCCCCCGCTGCTCCAGGTCTCCCCCGGCCGGAGCGCGGCCTGCCATTTCCCCGGCGAGTTGAGCGCGATCGGAGGGAGGTAGAGCGACGATCCCCGGTCGTGACCCGCCCGGAGTCGCGGCCCGTCGACAAGTGGAGGAATCCATGCGCGTTTTGACCGGTACCGCCGTCGTGGCCGCCCTGCTGGCCACCTCGGTCCCCCAACCCGCCGCGGCCGCCGCCACCGTGCAGATCGCGGTGAGCCCGAACCGCTACGTCACCAACGACGGCGTGCCGGTGGGTGACATCCCGGCCGCGATGATCGGCTCCAACCAGCGCTGGCCCGACGACGGCAAGGGCGTCTGGAACAGCGCCGCCGGCCGCCCGGCCGACAACATCGTGTCGCTCAGCAAGAACGCCGGCCTCGACATGCTGCGCTATCCCGGCGGCACGGTGGCCAACCTGTTCGACTTCACCAAGGCGATCGGCCGGGCCGCCCAGCGCGGCTGCCAGACCTCGGGCGGCTTCGCCAACGGCCAGTTCTCCCCCACCGACAGCCGGTTCGGCCCCGACGAGAACGAGAAGATGGCCGACGCGATCGGCGGCCGGACCCAGATCATGGTCCCGACGATCAACCGGACCGCCGCCGACGCCGCCAACTACGTCGAATACATGAACTCGCCCGCCGACGGCGCGGCGACCAACCCCAACGGCGGCACCGACTGGGCCGAGGTCCGCGCGGCCAACGGGCACCCGGCGCCGTACGGGATCCACTACTGGGAATACGGCAACGAGCCCTACCACAACGACCAGATCTATTGGCGGTCCACCGATCCGGCCGTGCGCGTGCAGCAGTTCATCGAGGGCGGCTGGCAGCGGCAGACCGCGGCCAATGCGCCGTACGCCAACAACGACGGTCTTTTCAGCGGCTGCGACCTGGCCAACCGCAAGACCGCCAACGGGCAGCCGAACCAGAGTTACCGCGCACGGTTCGCGCCGATCGCCCTGCCCGGTGACGCGATCGGCAAACCGGGCGTCGGCGAGCCGATCCTCGAGCCGGTGCTGAAGGTCAACGGCGTGGTCTGGAAGCGGGTCAACGTCCTGACCAACCAGGCCGCGAACGCGCAGGTCTACCGCATCACCCGCGCCGACGGCGGCGTGCACTTCGGCGACGGCACGCACGGCGCGAAGCCGCCCGCCGGGGCCACCCTCTCGTTCGAATACGTCAGCGGCATCCACCAGGGCTTCCTGGCCTACCGCGACGCGATGAAGAAGGTCGACCCGTCGATCGAGGTCTGCTCCGGCTGGGGCCAGCCCCGGTTCATCGACGCCATGGGCACCCGCCCGTACGACTGCCTGGGCATCCACTCCTACAGCAGTCCCCCGGCCGACGGCACCCCCACCCGCTACAACAACCTGCAGTACGCCACGGTGAACCGCGACGCCGAGCTGCGCGACTTCCGCACCCGCCTGGCCGCCAAGTTCCCCGCCGCGGCGGCGCGACCCGAGCTGGTCGTGACCGAGTACGGCACCCTGATCTTCCCCGAGCCCGCCTATGAGGCCCGCCTGGCTCACGTGCTCTATCTGGGCGGGCAGTTCGCCGGGCAGATCGAGAACAACGTGCGCTTGTCCATCAACTCCAACACCGCCGATCTGCCCCTGGACAACGGCGGCTTCGACCCGGCCAACATGTTCGGCAGCGGGCCGCAGTTCCTCACCACCGGGCGGGCCGCGCTGTTCAGCCTGTACAAGTCGATGGTGGGCAGCCATGCGGTCAGCACCACGGTCACCGGCAACCCGTCGCTGACCTCCCCCAACGGCAACTACGGCGCGCTGCGGGTGGTCTCGGTCTGCGCCGGCAACCAGAACCGCCTGATGGTGCTCAACCGGGACCCGGCCAACCCGATCAGCGCCACCGTCACGCTGACCGGCCGTCAGGCCACCGGCTCGGCCACCGTGTCGACGCTGAACGCGGCGAGCGTCGAGTCGTACAACGCGCCGGAGCACCCCACGGACATCAGCATCCAGCGGTCCCAGGCGCCGACCAGCAACGGCACGTTGACGCACACGTTCCCCGCGCACAGCGCCACCCTGGTCGAGCTGACCGGCACCACCACCTGCGGCAGCTGAGAGGTGACCAGCGTCGCCCCGAACGTTCACGTTCGGGGCGACCGGCCTGGCGAAAACCGTGGTTACGGTAGATCGATGACGAGCCTCGGCGGTGGTCCGGGCCGGCCGATGCGCGACAGCGCCGGTCTGGGCTGGCGGCTGGCCGACGCCGCCAAGGTCGAGGACCCCCGGCAGCTCGACAGTTTCGCCGGCGCGCCCGCCACCCGCCTCACGATGGTGCTGGTGACCGCCGGCCGATACAGGATCGAGAGCCGCCACGGCCGCGGGTGGCGCCGGGCCGACTACGCGCCCGGTTCGGTCGGGCTGACCACCCCGGGCTGGAACAACGTTCTCCGGTGGCGGTCCAGCGGTCAGGAGCCGCTCGAGTCCCTGCATCTGCGGATCGGGCCGGCGGCGGTGCACGAGACGCTCGACGCGTTCGGGGTGCCGCACGACGACCTGGCCGGGCTCAACACCTTGACGGTCGACGACCCGTACGTGTCGGCGTCGCTGTCGGCCCTGGACCAGGCGCTCGACCAGAGAGCGCCCGGGTTGTACGCCGACGCCGTCGCCGAGTCGGTCGTCGTGCACCTCGTTCACCGCCGGCTGGCCGGCCCGGCCCAGCGCTCCCGCATCGTGCGGGACGCCGGCGCCCTGGGCGACCGCGACATGCGGCTGGTTCTCGACCACATGCAGGCCCACCTGGGCGACGACCTCGATCTGGAGACGCTGGCCGGCCTCGTCCACCTCAGCAAGCACCACTTCCTGCGGATGTTCACCCGGGCCAGCGGGCAGACCCCGCACCGCCGGCTGATCCAGATCCGGTTGCAGCACGCCGCCGCGCTGCTGCGCACCAGTCGGATGACCGTGCGGCAGGTCGCGATGGTGTGCGGTTACCGGAGCCCGAGCCAGTTCGCCGCGGCCTTCCAACGGCACTACGGTGTGTCGCCCTCGACCTATCGCCGCTGAGAACAGCAATTTTTGGTGATCTTGCCGCAATGGCGGGGCACGGCGGCTTCCGTACGGGGGCAACTCTCGGAGCGAAGCGACAACCGCTCGTACGGGAGGGAATCTCATGACAGGCAAGCTCACCGGCAAGGTCGCGATCGTCACCGGCGGAACGGCGAACCTGGGACGGCTCTTCGCCCAGGCCCTCGCCGACGACGGCGCGAACCTGGTCCTGCACTACAACAGCCCGCGCCGCGAGCAGGAGGCGCTCGAAGCGGTCAACGACATGAAGGCCCGCGGGGCCGAGGCGATCGCGGTGCAGGGCGACCTGACCGGCACCGCCACCGTGACCGGGCTCATCGACGCCACCCTGCAGCGGTTCGGGCAATGGGACATCCTGGTCAACACGTCCGGCATCATCGTGCGCAAGCCCCTGCAGGAAACCACCGAGCAGGAGTTCGACGCGTCGATCGCGATCAACACCAAGATCCCGTTCTTCCTCATGAAGGAGGCGGCCGGGCGGATGGCCGACAACGGGCGCATCATCAACATGGTCACCACCCAGGTCGCGGTCACCGCACCGACCTACTCCGCCTACGCGGGCAGCAAGGCGCCGGTCGAGCACTTCACGAAGGCCTTCGCCAAGGAGATCGGGCACCGCGGCATCACTGTCAACTGCATCGCCCCGGGGCCGCAGAAGACCAGCTTCCTCTACGGCGCGGAGACCGACGAGACGCTGGCGTGGCTGGCCGGCCAGACCATCAGCGGCGAGCTCGGCGACCCGGTCGACGTCGTGCCGGTGATGCGGTTCCTGGCGGCGCCGGAGACCCGGTGGGTGACCGCGCAGACGGTGTACGTCAACGGCGGCATGATCTCGCCGATCAACTGACCGCCCGCGCAGGATCTGGCGTACGAGGAACTGCTGCGTCCGGCCCGATAGGCGGCACCTGACCTTTTGACAGCGGGGCTCGGCCGGATCGTTCCGACCGAGCCCGCGTCCTGTTCCAGCTCGAGCGCGGTCGGCTGGAGCGCGCTCGTCCCTTGGCAATATGGGAGCGCTCCCGTACCGTGCTGTGAACGTTAACTGATTGATGTTCGTCAATGGTGGGCCAATGTCAGGAGGCCGGGTATGGCTAGGTTGGGCCTGGTATCGACCGGCGTCCTGGCATTGGTGTCGGCGGGCGCGTTCGTCGCGCTTCCCGCACGGGCCACCGCTGTCGGATGCTCCGTGAACTACGCCGTCTCGTCGCAGTGGCAGGGCGGGTTCGGCGCCAACGTGTCGATCACCAACCTCGGCGACCCGATGAGCGGCTGGACGCTGACGTGGTCGTACGGCGCCGGGCAGACGGTGACCCAGGCCTGGAACACGACGCTGACGCAGAACGGCGCGGCGGTGACCGCCCGGAACGTGAGCTACAACGGATCGCTGGCCACCAACGGCACGGTGTCGTTCGGCTTCAACGGGTCGTGGACGGGCACCAACCCGGCCCCGGCGAGCTTCGCCGTCAACGGCGTCACCTGCACCGGCGGCACCACACCGACAACTCCACCTACGACCCCGCCGACAACCACTCCGCCGGCCACGTGTGAACTGCCCACGTCGTACCGCTGGAGCTCAACGGGCCCCTTGGCGACCCCGAAACAGGGCTGGGTCGGGCTCAAGGACTTCACCAGCGTCATCCACAACGGCAAGCACCTGGTGTACGGATCCACGACCGACACCGGCCAGTCGTACGGCTCGATGGCCTTCGGCCCGTTCACCAACTGGTCCGACATGGCCTCGGCACCCCAGAACGCCATGTCGTCGTCCGCCGTCGCGCCCACGCTGTTCTACTTCGCTCCCAGGAGCATCTGGGTGCTGGCCGGCCAGTGGGGAGCGACCACGTTCTTCTACAAGACGTCGAGCGACCCCACCAACGCCAACGGCTGGTCGGCGAACCAGCCGCTGTTCAACGGCACCATCACCGATTCCTCGCCGCTGGACCAGACGCTGATCGCCGACGACACCACCATGTACCTGTTCTTCGCCGGCGACAACGGCAAGATCTACCGCGCGAGCATGCCGATCGGGAACTTCCCCGGCAACTTCGGCACGTCGTACACGACGATCATGAGCGACACCACGGCCAACCTCTTCGAGGGCGTTCAGGTCTACAAGGTCCAGGGCCGGAACCAGTACCTCATGCTGGTCGAGGCGATGGGCACCAACGGCCGCTACTTCCGGTCGTTCACCGCGACCAGCTTGGGCGGCACCTGGACCCCGCAAGCGGCGACCGAAAGCAACCCGTTCGCCGGCCAGGCCAACAGCGGCGCCACCTGGACCAACGACATCAGCCACGGCGACCTGGTGCGCGCCAACCCCGACCAGACGATGACCGTCGACCCGTGCGACCTCCAGCTGCTCTATCAGGGCCGCAGTCCCAGCTCGGACGGCACCCCCTACAACCTGCTCCCGTGGCGACCGGCCGTGCTCACCCGGCTGCGCTGACCCCGTACGGGGGAATTTGCCGGAAATTGCCCCCGATCCGCGTCATGGCATCCCGGCCGGCGCCTCTCATCACCATGGCAAGACTTCCGAAGTTCCTCCGTAACGCGGCGATGGTGAGCCTCGCCGTCTCCGCGCTCTCCCTTCCGGTCGCCGGCCCGGCCTCCGCGGCACCCGTGGCGCCGGCCGCCCCGCCCGCTCCCGTCGCGACCGTCAAGGCTCCCCTGCTGAGCCCCGCGGCCAAGATGCAGATGCGCCGCGACCGCAACGCCGTCTGCGTCAACGCCCACGTGCAGAACCTGGGCTGGCAGGGCTGGCGGTGCTCGACCAACCGCAAGGCCGCGATCGCCGGAACCGTCGGCCGCTCGCTGCGCCTCGAGGCCCTGGCGATCTCGACCATGCGTCTCGGCGGCGTGTGCGCCCAGGCCCACGTGCAGAACCAGGGCTGGCAGCGCACCAAGTGCACCGGCGCGGCCGGCAACGTGGCCATCGGCACCCAGGGCCGGTCGCTGCGCATGGAGGCGCTGCGGCTGAGCACCCGCACGCCGCTCTGCGCCCAGGCCCACGTGCAGAACACCGGCTGGCAGAAGTGGCAGTGCTCCCGCCGCGCCGGGCAGATCCAGGTCGGCACCGTCGGCCAGGCCCGGAGCATCGAGGCGCTGCGCGTCCTGGCCTGACCCCTGTCCCGAATCGCCGATGCCCCGCGGAGTCTCCGCGGGGCATCGGCGTCCGCAAATGCAAATCCTGCAACTCCTTGTCTTGATATCGATGGATGCCTATCGTCCGCAGGTAAGCGCTTTCCTGTCGTGGGAAGGGCGGCGCGACGCACTCCCGACGATGGAAGCGAGACAGGGATGAAACGATCAGTCGCCCTACGGTGGTCGGCCGGGGCCGCCACCGCGATCACGGCCGCCGCGATCATGCTGACGCTGCCGGCCACCCAGGCCCTGGCGGCCGACAACCTGAGCCTGGCCGGCGGCGCCGACGGTTCCAGCAAGGCCAGCGGCACCAGCTACGGCAACGTCAAGGACGGCAGCACCAGCACCTACTGGTCACCGGCGAGCGCGACCGGCTACGTCTCGGTCAAGTGGAGCAGCGCCACCACGGTGTCCTCGGCGATCATCCGGCAGGCCTCGGGCGGCGGCTCGATCAGCGCCTGGCGGCTGCTCAACGCCGACACCGGCGCCGTCCTGACCAGCGGCAGCGGCAGCCCGAGCACGATCTCGTTCAGCTCCACGTCGCTGAAGAAGCTGACCCTCGACATCACGAGTGCGTCGGCCGCGCCGCGAATCGCCGAGTTCGAGACGTACGCGAGTGGTGGCGGCTCGACCCCGACCACTCCGCCGACGACCACGCCGACCTCCCCGCCCCCGACCGGCGGCTCGGGCACGCCGACCGGCGCCTGGCCGTCCTCGGCGGGCTCGGTCAGCATCTCGAGCACGGTCAACGTCTCGGGCACCTTCGACGGCGGCATGAAGACGTACTGCTGCATCGGCGACGGCTCGCAGAGCGAGTCCCAGGACCCGATGTTCAAGATCGCCAACGGCGGCACCCTGCAGAACGTCATCCTCGGCTCCCCGGCCGGCGACGGCGTGCACTGCGAGGGCACCTGCACCATCCGCAACGTGTGGTGGAACGACATCGGCGAGGACGCCGCGACGTTCAAGGGCACCGGCGGCGGCACCAGCTACGTCATCGGCGGCGGAGCCCGCAACGGCAGCGACAAGACGTTCCAGCACAACGGCAACGGCACCGTCAGCATCTCCGGCTTCTACCTGAGCGGCTCCGGCAAGCTCTACCGCGGCTGCGGCAACTGCACCAACTCGTACACCCGGCATGTGAAGATCGACAACGTGCTGCTGAACGACATCGACATGGTCGCCGGCATCAACTCCAACTGGGGCGACACGGCCACCATCACCCGGGTCACCTTGAGCAACGCCTCGAGCGCCGTGGTCTGCGGCAAGTACCAGGGCGTCGCCAAGGGCAGTGAGCCCAAGTATCTGGGCGCCGGTTGGAACGACAGCAACTGCAAGGTCAGCCAGAGCGACATCACGTACCGCTAGCCCGTCCCCGGGTCACGGGAGCAGCACCCAGGCCCCCGTGACCCGGCGCTTGACCGTCACCGTCCGGGTGACATTGCGATATCCGGGCCTCCGCCTGCTTTCTCCGCCCCGTTACGGGTAAGGAATCACCACGAGCAGGGGGAGGCGTGCGATGAAGCTGCTCAGGACCCCCTTCGTCAATGGTGAGGCGGCCGGACCGATGCGGCAGGCCGCCGGTGACGTTCTACGCTCCGCCGGAGACGCTTCCGGGAACGTCGTCGACGATGCTCTTCTGGTGATCAGCGAACTCGTCCAGAACGTCAACCAGCACACCCGCTCCGACGGGGTGCTGAGCATCGACGTCGTCGGCAACGACGTCCTGATCCAGGTCACCGACCACGATCCGGCACCGCCACGACCCCAGGCACCGGACGGCCACCGAGCCGGCGGCCGGGGTCTGCTGCTGGTCGCGGCCGTCGCCACCGGCTGGGGCGTGCGACGCACCAGCCAGGGCAAGACCGTGTGGGCCCGTCTGCCCATCACCCTGCACGAGGACCTGCTGTCCTCGGCCTGACCGGGAACCGGCCGCCGGGTTAAGCCGGGCCACGCAGGGCGTCGACCGGCCGCCGGGTCAGGCCGGGCCGCGCAGGGCGTCGACCGGCTGCATGCGGGCGGCCCGCATCGCCGGGTAGAGGCCGGCCACCAGCCCGACCAGCGCGCCGACCAGGGGTGAGGTGGCGGCCAGCGTGCCGTCGACGACAGGGGTCCACTGCTGGGCCACGCTGATCGCGACCACCGCCAGGATGCCCGCGCTCGCGCCCACGATGCCGCCGAGCAGGCCGATGACGGTGGACTCGAGGAGAAACTGGACCGCGATGTGGTGGCGGCGGGCGCCCATCGCGCGGCGCAGGCCGATCTCGGCGGTGCGTTCCATGACCGTGACCAGGGTGACGTTGGCGATGCCGAGGGCGGCCACGATCAGCGAGACCAGGCCGAGGATCAGCAGCAGGCCGCTGACGTCGCCGGCGACGCCGTTGCGCAGCGTGGCCGGGTCGGGCGGCGCCTCCACCTCCAGGCCCGACGGGTCGTTCGGGGCGAGCGCGACCGGCGCCTGCCGGGCGATCAGCTGGGCGCCGCCCAGGTCGGTGGTGATCGCGACCGTGCTGATCGGGCCCAGGCCCAGGCCGTCGTCGGCCGCGGTCCACGGCAGGATCACCGCGGTGGCCGGCACCGGCTGGTCCGGACGGCCGGGCGGGCCGAGGATCCCGATCACCGTGTACGCCTTCCCGTCGACGAACACGGCGGGTTGGTTGTCGATGCGGGTCAGTCCCAGCTGCTCGGCGGCCAGCGGGCCGAGAACCGCCACCCGGTCGCGGCGGCAGACGTGCCCGGCGTCGAAGAACCGTCCGGCGGCGAGGGTGGACCGGGTCGCGGCCGGCACCGTGTCGGTCGAGCCGAGCACGGGCAGCAGCCGGTCCACGATGCGGGTCGGGTCGCGCACGGCGTTGGCCCGGACCGGAAGATCACGACCTTCGGGTGTACGGGACCAGGCCGCGACCGCCGTGACCCCGTTGAGCCGGGCGACGTTGTCGGGGGCGCTCCACGACACGGCCGGTGGGGCGTTCCTGCCGGTGGGCACCGGCACACGCACGGTGATCTCGGTGGCGGTGACCGCGTCGAACCGGCCGGCGATCTGGTTGCCCGCCGTGGCCGACACGCCCAACGTGGTGACCAGGGTGCCGATACCCACCACGACACCGGCGATCGTGAGGACCGTACGGGCCGGTCGGGCCCCGACCCCGCTGACCGCCTCGGTGATCAGGTCCCGCGCCTTCACGAGATCCGCCCGTCGGCGCGGGCCGCGGCGGGCGTGATCGAGATCCGACCGTCGGTGATGCGCACCTGGCGGTCGGCGCGCGCCGCCACCGTCGCGTCGTGCGTAATCACGAGCAGGGTGGCGCCGCCGGCCCGCAGGTCGTCGAACAGGTCGAGCACCGAGGCCGTGTTCGCGCTGTCCAGGTTGCCGGTCGGCTCGTCGCACAGCAGCAGGGCCGGGTCGCCGACCAGGGCACGGGCGATCGCCACCCGCTGCCGTTCGCCGCCGGAGAGCCGGCTGGGCAGGAACCGGTGCCGGTGCCCGAGGCCGACCCGGTCGAGCGCGGCCACCGCCCGGGTGCGGCGTTCGGCGAGCGGTACGCCGGTGTAGAGCCCGCCGAGCATCACGTTCTCCAGCACGCTGCGGTACATGAGCAGGTGAAAGGACTGGAACACGAACCCGATCCGGGAGCCGCGCAGCCCCGTACGGCGCCGGTCGCTCATCGTGGTCGTCTCGGCGCCCTCGAACCGGTAGCTGCCCGTGCTCGGCACGTCGAGCAGGCCGAGCACGTTGAGCAGCGTCGACTTGCCCGAGCCGGAGGGACCGACGATGGCCAGGTAGTCGCCCCGCCGTACGCGCAGATCCACCCCGGCCAGGGCGGTCACCGGCGGGTCGGCTGGGAAGACCCGGTGCACGGCGGCGAGTTCGAGGACGTCCGTCATGAGCCGCTCACGACGACCCGGTCCCCCTCCTCGAGGGCGGCACCGCCGACCGGGGTGACCTCGACGTCGCCGCCGGCGGCCAGTCCCGGTTCGACCGGCACGTCGCGGCGCGCGCCGGTCGCGTCGGCCACGGTCACACGGGCCTGGCCGTCGGAGGCGGTGAAGACCGCGGCCACCGGCACGGCGAGCACCTCTCCCCCGGTCCGGCCGACCTCGATCGACACCTGTACCGAGCGTCCGGTCAGAGCCGCCGCGCGGGCCCGGTCCTTCGGGGTCAGGACGATCGGCGTGCCCTCGTCCCCGGCGGACCGGATCGCCGTCACGGTGGCCGCCGACTCGCCACCGTTCTCGTCCCGCAGGGTCGCGGTGAGACCGGTCCGGAGCAGCTCGGCGTCCTCGGTGGCGACCGTCGCGTTCACCACCAGCGCCGGGTCGGCCACGGTGGCCACCGGGCCGGACGGTGAGGTGCCGGCCTGGGCGGTGACCGCGGTGACCCGTACGGGCAGTTGCGGCAGGAAGACGATCTCGCCGCTGGGGATGCTCACCCCGTACGTCTTCCGGTAGTCCGCCAGGTCGACCCGCGCGTCCTCGAGCGCCTGCCCCTCGGCGCCGGTCACCGCCCGTTCCAGCTCCCGGAGCCGGGTCCGTTGTTCGGTGGTCGGCTCGACGGCCGCATACCCGGCTTCCTTGTAGAGGGCCCGGACCGCATTCAGCACGCTGTCGTTCACCGCCCCCGAGGCCGCGAGCCGGCGTTTCGGCACCAGCCGCCGCAGCGCGGCCCGCACCTGGCGGACGTCGTCGCCCTCGCTGCCGCGGGTCAGCGTCCGGTACATCGGCACCTTCCCCTCGAGCACGAACACCGGCCGCCCGTTGATCTCCAGCAGGACGTCCCCCTCGCGCAGGGTGCGTCCGGAGGCGGACGACTTGGTGATCATTTGTGAGCCGTCGGCGGCCGCGACCGTGCCGGTAAGCGTGATCGGCCGCGCCCGGCCGTAGGTCACCGAGCCCTGGGTGACCACCTGGGAGGTGAGCGACCGCCGCTCGACCGGGACCGTGATCAGCGAGGCCTCGGGGGCCTGGCGGGCGGCCGCGGCGTCGGCGGGCGAACGGATCTGGCTCGCCGCGATCCAGCCCCCGGCGGCGGCGATCAGGGCGATCGACGTGGTGCCGGCCACCATGCGGAACGGGGTGAGCATGCTCAGCCTTCCCCGCCGCCCCGGGTGGCGACCGCGGCGTACCGGGTACGGGTGATCTCGGCGTACGCGCCCCGGCAGTCCAGATCGGCCAGCGCGGCCTCGACCTCGCGGGGCAGCTGCTTGCGGGCCTGCGCCACGGTGACGTCGCCGCCGTCCTGCAGCGGGTCGACGATCGAGTCGTACACGCCGTTCTCGACCCGGCCCGGCTCGGCCGAGGCGACCTTGTAGCCCTGGCCGGTCAGGCAGTCGGCGTACTGACGGGCGGCCTTCACGACCTCGGCGTCGGTCCGGTACTTCTCGTAGGCGCGCTTGGCCTGCTTGTTCTCGGCCGACGAGGGGTCGGTGGTGCCGAAGTGCTTCATGTAGGCGGCGGTGGCGCACCCGTCGTCCTGGGAGTCCTCGCCCAGGGCGGCGTCGTAGGCCTTCTGCCGGGCCGGGTCAAGCGCGGACCGGATCGCGTTGTTGGGGTTCGGGGCCGACTCCGGTTCCTTGACCATGGGGTCGTCCGGCCAGACGAGCTGGGCGAAGATCCCGAAGCCGTACTTCTTGCGGAACTCGCGCAGCTCGTCGTCGGTCTTGAGCAGGCTGGAGGTTCCCGAGAAGTCGCCGGCGGGCGCGTTGCCGGCCAGGGGCGGCGGGACCTCGTACTGGAAGCCCTTCGCCTTCATGCAGTCGGCGATCTCCTTCTCGGCGTTCTGCCGTTTGGTGGCGTCGTCCGTCGCCGTGCTGGTGCCGGCCTGGCCCGTGGTGGTGCTCTCCCCGGTCGAGGAGCCGCAGCCGGTGAGCAGCAGCCCGGTCGTGAGCACGGCGGCGGGAATCCACATGAGTCGTCGCATGCCGAGAACTATCGGAGAAGCGGGATTCGGCGACCGTAAGCCTCGTCCTTACAACTTCCTTATCCGATTTCGTACGGCATCATCACCGCGACCCGCAGCCCGTCGTGCCCGGTGGAGGTGGCCGCGATGGTGCCGTCGTGCGCGTGCACGATCGCGCGGGCGATGGTCAGGCCCAGCCCGACGCCGCCGCTGTGGTCGATCCGGACGCCGTTCAGGCGGTGGAACGGCTCGAACAGCCCCGCCACCGACTCGGCCGGCACGTCGTCGCCGGTGTTCGCCACGACCAGCGCCGGATCGTCGCCGACCCCGACGTGCACGGTGCCGCCGGGCCGGTTGTACTTGATCGCGTTCTGGACGAGGTTGGTGACGAGGCGTTCGAGCAGCACCTGCTCGCCGATCACGACCCGCGGCGCAAGCTGCGTGGTGACGGTCACCGAGGCTTCGGCCGCCGCGCTCCGGTGCTCGGACACCACCGCGGCCACGATCGTGTCCAGCCGCAGGGCGCTCTGCGATGCGAGCCCGCGTTCACTCTCGCTCAGCACGAGCAGGGCCTCGATCAGCCGTACGTTGCGCTCATTGGTCTCGAGAAGCTGCTCGGCCACCACGCGCAGCTTCTCCGGGCTGGGGTTGCGGGCCAGGCTGACCTCGATGAGCGTGCGCTGCACGGCCAGCGGGGTGCGCAGTTCGTGGGAGGCGTCGGCGGCGAACCGGCGTTGCGACTCGTAACCGACCGCGACCCGGCTGATCATGCCGTTGACCGCGCCGGCCAGCTCGGCCATCTCACCCCGGCGACGTGAACTCCGTACGCGATAGGCGAAGTTCTGCGGGCCGAGGGCGTCGAGCTGACCCGCGAGGTCACGGATCGGCCGGACCGCCCAGTTGAGCAGCGCAATCCCGGCCACGAGCACGACCGCCAGGTAGATGACCACGAAGGTGTCCCGGGTGTCCACCGGCTCATACATCCGGCGGCAGATCAGGGTGGTCGAGGTGCGGCCCGAGGGCAGGATGCAGCCGGCGTCGAGCAGGCTCCGCCACAGCGACGCCGCCTGTTCCGCGGCGCCCACGGTGAGCATTCCGGCGAGCAGCATCAGGACGCAGATCAGCCCGGCCCGCCACCGGGGAGAGCGCAGCGTCATGCGCCGAGCCGATATCCCGTACGGGGAATGGTGTGAATGACCGGCGGATCACCGAGCTTCTTGCGCAGCGTCATCACCGTGACCCGGACGGCGTTGGTGAACGGATCCGTGTGCTCGTCCCACACCTGTTCGAGCAGATCCTCGGCGCTGACCACCGCGCCTTCCGCCCGCAGAAGCACCCGCAGCACAGCGAATTCCTTCGGCGAAAGGCGCAACGTCAGCCCGTCCCGCGAGGCGGTGTGCCGCGATTCGTCGAGCACAATTCCGTCGCTTTCCAACACCGGATTCCGTACGGCGTTGGCCCGGCGCCCGAGTGCCTGCACCCGCGCGACCAGTTCGGCGAAGGCGAACGGCTTGACCAGATAGTCGTCCGCCCCCAACCCGAGCCCCTCAACCCGGTCCCGGATCCCGGCCGCCGCCGTGAGCAGCAGGACCCGGGTGTCGAGCCCGGCCGCGATGATCTCCCGGCACACCTCGTCCCCGGTGGCGCCCGGCATGTCCCGATCGAGCACGGCCACGTCATAGCGGTTGACGGTGACCCGTTCCAGGGCGGCGTCCCCGGCATAGACCACGTCGACGGCCATCGCGAAGTCCCGCAGCCCGTCGGCCACCGTGTCGGCCAGAATCCGCTCGTCGTCCGCCACCAGAACCCGCACCCCTGGAACCCCCTCATGCCATGGTCCGCAACTTTCGCAGCCGAGGCATAAGGAATCGATAAGGTCCCGCGGAGACAGGCGCTGGCGCTAGCCCTCGTTCGCCCGGTTCTGCCAATGTCGTCGGCGTGAACCGAGACTTCTACACGACGCTCGCGCAGGTGCTCCCGGTCCTGCTGCTGGCGATGATGTTCGATTCCGGTTATCTCAAGCGGCTGCGCGACCAGCCCCGGCGACTGCGCCACGACGTGATTTTCTGGAGCAAACCGCGCGTACGGGCGTACACCCTGCTCGTGGTCGTGGTGGCGGTGGGCAGCACCGCCCTCTCCCTGCTGGTGCTCGCCGGCGCCCTGCCCGACAGCGTGCCGTTGCGCACGGTGCTCAGCGCCGGCGCGTTGCTGGTGCTGGCCACGCTGCTCACCCGGATCGGCATCGACGTCTATCTGGCGACCACCAGCCCGTCCGAGGAACCGCCGGAGAGCTGATCGGTGATCGCCTGCCCGATGCGGGGCGAGGCCAGATAACGCGGCACGGTGTGGAAGTCGAACCGGTGGATGTGCGCGTCGTCCCAGTTCTCGTCCGGGTCGAAGCGCCGGGTGAACGGCCGTGGGATGGCCACGATGTCGCCCGGGTCGGCGATGTTGACCCACCGCACCACCCCGGGCGGCCGCGCGCCGCGCCCGTCACGCGGGGCCGGCCGCAGCCGATCGAAGACAATGTTCGCCAGGCCGAGCGGCGACCCCATCGTCGCCAGCAGGCCGACCCGTTGATCGGGGAGAGCGTGCAGCGCCTCGTACGCGACCACCGAGCCGAGCGAGTGGGCCAGCACCACATCCGGCCGGTGCCGCCGGATCGCTTCGACGACCAGCTCGGTCACCGCTGACCGTGGGCCGTCGGAGAAGTATCCGCGGACCTCGGTGAGGAACGTGAAGACCAGCGGTCGCACCACGGCGCGGCTCAGACCCGCGTGGTCGGCCATCCGGTCGGCCAGGGCCCGCGCCGGAATGCTCCAGCTCGCCTGCGGCACCGTCGCCGGCAGCGCGCCCAGCTGCCCGGCCCAGTCCGCCAACCAGTCGCGGCACTCGGGCGGCAGCGCGTCCAGCCCGTCGTCGCCGTCCTGCCGGGCCGGCACACGCAGCAGCGGCGCATAGTAGACGGCCGCGAGCTCCACGTCGGACCGATCACCGAGGCCGGCCTGCCAGACGCGGCAGATCTCCGCCTCGGCCTCCGCCGTGCTCAGTCGCGGCCGGTGGTTCCAGATTCCGTGGACGGCGAGCAGGCGCACGGTCATGCGGTCCATCCTCACACGACCACCCTGACGGCGGATGGCACGCCGACGGCCGGCCTGCACAATGGCTGCATGCGTCGGCGGGCTCTGAGCATCGCGGTGAGCACCTTCGCCGGCTCCCGGTTCGCTGACCTTCCGTTCGCCGGCGCGCGCCGGGAGTCCCTGGTGTCCGCCCTGGCTTCGGCCGGCTACGACATGGTCGGCGGCGGGGGTCCGCTGGGTGACCGGGTGGCCGCCGCGATCGCCGGTCTCGGCCCCGGTGACGTCCTGATCGTGCACGTGCTCAGCCACGGGCAGGAGCGCGCCGGAACGGTGCTGGTGGTCGACGCCGACGGCACCGCCGGCGCCCGCACCAGCCTCTCGTCGTGGCTGACCGAGGCGACCGGGGCCGACGAGCTCGAGGATCCTTATGCGGCCGGCCTTCCCGAGACGGGCGGCCCCTGGGTCCTCTTCCTGGTCGACGTCTGCGGCGCCGGGCTCGCGGCCCGGCAGCCGTGGCAGGCCGAGATCGCCGACGAGCGGCGCCGGGCCTGGGTGATCGCCGGTGCGCTGCCGCACCGCCCCGGCTTCGACGGCCGGTTCACCCGGGCCGCCGCGACGGTGTTGGCCGATCTGGGCGCGCTCGACATCCACACGTCACTGCCGTTCGTGCCGCTGCCGACCGTGGCGCAGGCGATCAGCCGGGAGGTGCACCGGCTGGGCGACGGCGGGTTCGAGCAGATCGTCGCGGCCACCCGCACCGACATCTCGGCCACGATCAGCTGGCCGCCGTTCTTTCCCAACCCGGCCTATCGGCGGGCGGTGACCGACGGCGTGCCGACCGGGCTACGCGATTTCGCCGTACGGCTGGCCGAGGTGTTCGACGCCCGGCACTTCATGTCGCGTGCCTCGGGCCGGGCCACCGGCGACGGTTCGACCGACGGCGGGCTGTTCCGCGGGCGGGGCGCCCAGCTCCGTACGCTCTCGGCCTGGCTCGCCGACGGCTCGGCGACCGGCCTGCAGTTCGTCACCGGCGCGCCCGGCTCGGGCAAGTCGGCGGTGCTCGGCATGGTGGTGTGCGCGGCGCATCCGGCGCTGAGCGCGGCCACCCGCGGCCTGTGGTGGGGCCGCCGCGACGACCTGCCACCGGTGATCGCGGATCTGGTCGCCGTGCACGCCCGCGAGCTGAGCGTGTCAGCACTGCTCGGGCAGGCCGCCGAGCAGCTGGCGCTGCCCGCGGAGACCGGCCCGTGGACCGGCGCGCGGTTCGCCACCGCCGTGCGCGACCTGCCGGCCCCGCCGGTGCTGGTGGTCGACGCGGTGGACGAGGCGCTGAACCCGGCGGCGCTGGCCGCGCTGTTGCTCGACCTGGTCGACGCCCGCCGGGAGGACGGCGGCCCCGCCTGCCGGATCCTGATCGGCTCGCGCAGCGGCGTGCTCTGGCCGGCGCTGGACCGGCTGCGCGACCGGGCGCTCGCGTCGGCGGCCGTGGTCGACCTCGACGACGAACCGCCGGCGTTGCTGGCCGAGGCCCTGCACGGCTATGCCCGTGACCTGCTGCGGGTGCACGCCGCCTACGACTCGCCGGCCGGGGCCGAGCTGGCCGACGCGATCGCCGACGTCGTCGCCGAGCGGCTGGCCACCGCGCCCGAGAAGCCCGACGGGCAACGCTGGGGCGCCTTCCTGGTCGCGCACATCTTCGTGAACCATCTGGCCCGGCAGCCGGTGCCGGGCGACGTCTCCGAGGCCCGGCGGCGGGGCGGCGAGGTGCCGCTCGATCTGCCTTCGGTGCTGCGGATCGACCTCGCATCGGCCGACGACCCGTGGCGGTACCCGGTGCTGGCCGCGCTGGCGCACAGCTTCGGCAACGGCCTGCCGCGGCGACTGGTGCGGTGCGTGGCCGCGGTGCTGGCGCCGTCGTCACTGGGCCCGCCGTCCGATGCCGATGTGGCGGCAGCGCTCGACGGTGCCCGGTTCTATCTGCGCCGCGACGTCGACACCGACGCGACCACCCTCTACCGGCTGTTCCACCAGAGCCTCATCGACCATCTGCGTGCGGGAGCGCCGGCCGGGGCCTGGCGCACGGTGCTGGCCGCCCTGCTGAACGACTCGGGGCGGCCCGTGCGGTGGGCCGGTCTCGCCCCGCCCTACCTGGAACGGCACGCCGGCGACCACGCCGCCGCGGCCGGCCGGCTGGCCGAGCTGCTCGTCGACGCCGACCACCTGGTGCACGCCGACCCGGCCGCGCTGATCCGCCACCTGCACGAGGTGGGCGACGCGGACGTCTACCGGTCGTCGTACCAGCGGCTCCTCGACTTTCCCGGCGAGCCGGGCGCGCGCCGGGACATCCTGCTGGTCAACGCCGTCCGCTACGGCGACGGAGATCTGGCCGCCCGGCTGGCCGCGCCCCGCGACACCGCCGAGGCGCCGCCCGGCCGCCGGCCGGTCTGGGCGACCGGGGGCGGCCTCAACCCGCATCTCCGGCACGTGCTGGTCGGGCACACGGGAGCGGTGCGGGCGGTGGCCTGCGCGACGCTGGCCGACGGGACCGCCGTGGCGTACACCGGAGGTTCGGACGGCGCCGCGCGGATGTGGCGTCTGACCGACGGATCTCTGGTGATCACGATGGACGCCGGGAGCGGGCCGATCGCCGCGCTGACGGCGGCACGGCTGGCCGACGGCGCCGACGTGCTGATCACGGCCGCCACCGAGGGCTGCGTGGTCTGGGACGCGGGAACCGGGACCGTGCTCCGGCATTTCCCGTCGAACGGGGCGGTGCTGACCGCGGTGGCGCACGTCCGGACGGATGACGGAACAGACTTCGTGGTGACCGGCGCGCTCGACGGGACGGTCTCGGCGCACAACCTGGCCGACGAAAGCCGCTGGGCCACCCCGTCAACCGGCTACGGGCCGGTCGTGGCCCTGGACGGCGACGCGCGAGGAGTCTTCGCCGCGGTCAACGACGCGGTCAACATCTACGACGTGGCGACCGGCGAAGTCGAACGGTGTTTCGCCGCCGGGGAGCGGCTGCGGGCACTGTCGTCGATCACCGATCCCACCGGAGGCCGCCTGGTCGCGGCGGCCGGCATCTCCGGTGTGGTCGAGGTGTGGTCGGACGGGGAGATCGCGGGCCCGCGTCCGCTCACCGGCCACACCGGCGCGGTGCTCGCGCTCGTGGCGGTCGATGAATGGACGATCGCCTCGGGCGGGCGCGACGGAACCGTACGCCTCTGGAACATGGCTCCCCACCAGCCACGGAACACCGAGGTCAGGACCGGGGGCGACGCGATCGTCGCCCTGGGCTCCACGTGGCTCGCCGACGGCAGCCGGGTGGTGATCAGTGCCACCGACAACGGCCGGGCCCACATCATCGAACTGTCCACCGGGCAGATCCGGGCCATCCTCGGCGGGCACACCGGGGAGGTGCGTGCGGTCGCCGCCCTGGCCGCCGTGGCCGTGACGGCCGGTTCCGACGGCACCGCGCGGGTGTGGGACCTGAACTACCAAGGCCGCCGCGACCGTCCGGCCCACCGCAGCCGGGTCGGCCTCGTGGCGTTCTCACCGGACGGCAGGACGGTGGTGTCGGCCGACGAGGAGCGCGAGATCCGGCTGTGGGACGCGCGGGACGGCCGGCCGACGGTCCTCGACTCGGCGGAGACGGCCGTCCAGCGGATCGTCTGCGGCCGGGACGAGAACGGCACCGACCTGGCCGTCGTGGTCGGCGACGACGGCGGGCTGGCCGCCTACGACCTCACCGGCGGGACCGGTCGCCGCTGGAGTTCTCCCGGCCGCAGCCCGATCGCCGACGTCGCCGTGACCTACCCCCTGGATGAGCCGCCCCTGCTCGTGGTGACCCGACGCGATCGTACGGCCGAACTGTGGTCGCTGCGCGACGGCGAGCTGCGGCACCGCATCAGCGGCTACCTGCACCCGGATTCTCCGGTGCGCACGGCTCGGCGGCCGGACGGCGTCGATGTGATCGTCCTCTGGCGCCGGGACGGCTGGCTGCGCGCGTGGGCGCTGCCCGGCGACGGCAAGCCGCCGGTGCCGGACGGCGCGGACGCGTGGTTCGAGGGCGCGGCGGTCCGCACCGGCGACAGCACGATCGCCACCGTCGTCGAGGCGCGCTATCCCTCTCGGACTCCGTCCCTGGCCTACCTGGCCGGGGGCGATCTGCACCGCAGCGAGCTCTCCGCACTGCGGACCGGGCGGCTGGTCACGGTGACCGGCTCGGGCGACGGGTCACCGGTCGCCGTGCTGGACGACGGCGGCCTGGCCGTGTGGAACCTGGCCACCGGCGGGCTGCGGCACCGATACCCCGGGCCGGCCCCGACGCACCGGGCGACCGGGCGCGGGCCCGACGGTGGTGCGCTGCTGATCGCCACGCGCGAGCGGACCCTGCTGACGCTGGATCTCGACCGCGGACGGAGGCGGGCGATGGAGCTTCCCGACGTGATCGGGCCGCTGGCCCTCGCGCCGGACGGGTCGGTCGCCGCCGGGATCGGCAGCGACGTCATAGTGCTCGGGCCGGACGGCCCGCCGGAAGGGAGTGCAACGGATGCTGACCCGAGCCGACAGTGAGGTCCTTGCCGTGTGGACGGCGATCAGCCGGTCCGCCGTGGACGGCCGGGAGATGTACTGGGGCGGGCGGGAAGCATCCGACTCACTCACCGATGCACACCAGCTGCTCTGCATCCTGCGACCGGCGACCGAGGCGTCGATGTTCATCCTCGACCGGCCGGATCAGACACGGCGGGACGTGGCGCGATCGCTGGCCGCGCTGGGCGACGAGATCATGATTCCGATCGCCCTGGTCGGCTACATCCGGTCCTATCTGGAGCGCTACACCGGCGCCGACGGCCGGCCGGTCTTCTCGGCGCCGTCCCACCTCCGCGGCAAGGACGTGGACGATCAGTTGCGCTCGGCCGACGTCGTCCCTTCGTACGCCGCCTCGATCTCGCTCTGCCTGGCAGCGATCGGCTTCCTTCGGGTGCTGGGGTTCAGCGTCCGGCGCGCCGACCGTCAGCAGGAGATCCGGGAGGTCGAATCGCTGGCCTCGACCCGGCTGACGGCCGCGATGATCGGGCTGCTGCGCAGCTTCGCCGTGCGGGCCCTGGAGCCCGGCACCCGCGAGGCGGAACGCCTCATGGCGATGCTCAATCGGGAGAAGGGCGTTCCGTCCCGGCAGGTCGTCAGCGAGTTCCGGACGAGCCTGCGCCAGATCGTCAGCCGGCTGCGCGACGACGTGACCATCGGCTCGGGTGAGACCACCGGCGTGGACCGCGACAATGTCCTCTTCGAGTGCGGATGGAGCTGGGGCATCGTCCAGAACGCCCCGCTCGTCGACACTTCGGCGGAGGTCGCACAACCGCGCAACGGGCTGGCGGAGGAACGGCCGCACCTCTACCACACGGCCACCGTGGTCCGCGCCGTCGCCGACCTGGTATCCGAACGAACTCGCGTGCTGGGCCTGCTCAGCGCCGAGCAACTGCGGCTGTCGCAGTCTGTGCAGCTGCGCTGGGAGATCGCCCGGGCGTACTGGACGACGGTCGCGACCCTGGGCTCCGGCCGCTGGCCGATCGAGGATCTCCCCTGGCAGATGGTCGACGGCGAAGAGTCGGACCTGCTCTCGGTAGTGCTGGCCCATATCGTCACAGGCAGCGGGCTTCTCTCCGGAAGCGAACTGACCCGACTGGCCCAGCTACTGGCCGACCTCGCCGGCCGTGGACGGGTCACCAGCCGCGCGACCGCGGACGACCAGGCCGTATCGCGCCACGAGCCGGGCGAGCTGTTCCGGCTCTACGCCGACGACGGGATCGACGCGGCGTGGCTCGCGGCGGACTACAGCCCACTGCTGCTGTCCGCCTCGATCGCCATGTCGGCGCGGCTGGGCGAGTCCAGCAGCGTCAGCGGCGAACAGCGACGCGAGATGGGCGATCTCATCCAGCGGGTGTGGCGTCACCTGGCCGCCCGCCGCATCACCGACGGCCTGCACACGGGCCTCTGGGACCAGCCGGCGGGCGCGTTCGGTCACGTGAACAGGTTGTACGAGGGGGCCTCCTGGAGCTTCACCTACGCGGTGGTGCACGCCCTGGTCGAGGCGATGCAGACGGCCGCCGAAACGCCCCGCCCGTCGGCCGGGTTGCAGAACCAGGCGCTGGAGATGATCGAGGAGGCGGAGGTCCTGCTGGGCCACGCGTGGACCTACGCGAACCGGGGCCAGACGATCGAACAGGAAGTCGCCAGGATAGCCCGCAGTCTGGCCGAAGCGTCCACCTTGGCGGACCGGCGGCCGGCCACCGCGATCGCCCTGGCAACCGACGCCCTCTCGCTACTGCACCGGCTGGAGGTCGCGAGGACGGTTGACGAGCAGTTCTGACCGGTCGCGCTCGTGCCGGCCGACGGCGGAGGTCACCAGGTCACCAGGGCACGAGGCCGCCGGCGTCGAAGAAGGTGCCGTTCGGGCCGTCGGGCGGCATGGTGGCCGCCTGCACCACGACCTTGGCGCCCTCGGACGGGGGCTGGGTTCCGGTGTGGCCGTTCATGTCGGTGGCGTTGAAGCCCGGGCACACCGAGTTGACGACGATCGGCGTGTCCCTGAGCTCGGCCGCGAACCAGCCGGTGAGCGTGTTCAGGAAGGTCTTCGAGGAGGAGTAGGCGTAGGCCATCCCGTACGGGGCCAGCGGGTCGCCGGGAGCAACGCGCAAGCCGGCCGATCCCATCGAACTGCTCACGTTGACGATGCGTCCGGCCGGTGCTTTCCGTACGAGCGGCAGGAACTCCTGGATGACGCGCAGCGCCCCGAAGTAGTTGACCTCCATCGTGCGCCGGATCGTGTCCGGGCTCACCGTGCTGGGCGGTCCCTCCTCTCCCCCGATCGCGATTCCCGCGTTGTTGACCAGAACGTCGACGGCGCCGGTCGTGTCGCCGATGTGGGCGGCGGCGGCCCGTACGCTGTCGTCGTCCGTGACGTCGAGCGGAACGAACCGCACATCGCCCTCCGGGGACAGCTCGGCCGCCGCGGTTTCGCCACGGTCGCGGTCGCGGCACCCCAGCCAGACGGTGTAGCCCTGCTGCGCGAGCTGCCGCGCGGTCTCATAGCCGATGCCCTTGTTGGCCCCCGTGATCAGGGCGGTGGGCTTGGTAGCGCTCATGAGATCCATCGTTGCGCCGGACCCGGATACGATCCATAACGTGGAGTCCGATCTTCTGTACGCATCGTCCAGCGCAGCCGAGCTCGACCGCGCCTCGCTGGGCTTCAGCGATCCGATCGCCGGTGTCATCGGTCTCCTGCGACCGGTCACCGTCGTCGATCCGGGGCTGCGCGCGACGCGGTCGTGGGCCGTACGGTTCGACGCGTTCCCGCACGTGAAGATCGGTGGCCTGGTGCAGGGCGAGTGCTGGCTGGCCCTGGACGGGCACGAACCCGTCAAGCTGCGCGAGGGCGACTTCTTCATGCTGGTCGACCCACCGTCGTACGTGCTGGCCGACGACCTGGCGACGGAAGCGCGGCCCGCGTGCGAGCTGTGGGCCTCGGCGATGGACGGCGTGGTGCGCATCGGGCCCGAAGCCGACGAGATCGCGTACGTGTGCGGTGGGCATTTCCGCTTCGACGAGTCGAACGCCTCCCTGCTCGTCGACATCCTGCCGACCCTGGTGCACGTCGCGGCCGACGATCCGCGCATTCACGGGCTTTCCCAGGTGACCAGCCTGCTCAACGCCGAGGTGCAGAGCAACGCCGCCGGGCGCTCGCTCGTGCTCGACCACCTCGTGCAGATCCTGTTCGTCCAGGTGCTGCGCGCGCACGCCGAGCGCACCGACCGCCCCACCGGCTGGCTCGGGGCCCTCGCCGACGACGGCATCGGCGCCGCGCTGCGGGCCATGCACACCGACGTGGCCCGCCGATGGACGCTGCAGGAACTGGCCGGCATCAGCCACATGTCCCGCTCGTCGTTCGCCGCGGCGTTCCGCGAGCAGATCGGGACCACCCCGCTGGACTATCTGATCCAGTGGCGGATGAGCCTGGCCCGCGACGCCCTGCGCCGCAACACCCGGTCGATCTCGGAACTGGCCTTCGCCGTCGGCTACGAGTCGGAGAGCGCCTTCGGCACCGCTTTCCGCCGCGTGAACGGCGCCTCGCCCCGGCAGTTCCGCGACGCCGCGCGTCAGCCGTCGTCGAGCCAGAAGCTGTAGCGCAGGCGCAACGCCCGCTCGGTGCCGGCCACCGCGGCGCCGACCGCCGGCGGGGAGCACCGACCTGGCCGCCTGCCGGCCGTCGCGGCAGAGGTGCGCCCGCGTGCCTTCGGGGCAGAGTCAACACCGGACCCGGTGGTACGGTCGCCGCATCGATGATCAGCGATGGGGGAGCTGACTGTGAAACTGAAGAAACTGGCCGCGTCGATCACGGCCGTCGCCACCGGCGTTCTCGGACTGACCCTGCTGACCGCGGGCCCGGCCGCCGCCGCGACCGGCAACTGGCGCCCGTACGGCAACACCAACCCGATCACTTCCAGCCCGTCCACGTGGCTCTGCGCCTCGACCAAGACGGTCACGACCGACATCCTGGCCCAGGTCTGCGTCATCCGGACGCCCTATCCCGACACCTCGAACGTGCAGGGCGCCGTGATCGTGCGCAACAACCGCTCCAGCCTGTTCTCGGTGCAGGCCGCGGTCGACCTGTCCAACCAGGGTGGTCCGTTCATCGACCGCTGGACCTGCCGGTCCTCGGGGGTCGCGGCGCACTCCTGGTCGGTGTGCTTCGGCGCGACCATCCCCAACGCGTTCCGCACCCAGGCCCGGGGCGGCGCCAACGGCGTCGACCTGGGGGTGACGCTGGGACTCTGACCAGCCGGCATTGAACCAGCTCGCTCCGCCGGGGTCCATCGAACGAATCGACCTGTCGCGCAGTGGCATCGATTGACTACTGTGCGAACACGGTCGATGACTTCGGGGGATGTCATGAGTGAGCCGATGCCGGTCTGGACGCCACAGCCACCGCCATTTCAGCCGCCGCCGGCTCCACGGAGGACCGCCGACCGTCTGGCGGTCGCCGTGGCCAACGCCTCGCTGCTGAGCATCGGCTACCTGATGCTGCGGCGCGGCGGCCTCGCCTTTCTCAGCCTGCTCGTCACCGTCGCGCTGCTCGTGTTCGCCGTGCCGCGCGTGCACACCACGACGATCGAGGTCGTCGTGGTGTGCTGGTGGCTGGTGATGATCGTGCACGGTTACCTGCTGGCGGGCGGGGCCGTCGACACCCGGGCCAAGGTCAGGCAGCGGATCGTGGCGGTCTGTTTCGCCCTGCCCGTGCTGCTGGGTCTCGGCCTGTTGCGGGCCGACGCCAACAAGATCGGGCAGACCGTCACCGACGCACGGCAGAGCGGCGATTGCACGTACGCGATGGAGAATCTGGACAAGGTCTGGTTCGGTCTCCGCATCGCCAACGCTCCCCTGGCCGTGCGCGGCGACGCGACCGTGCAGGCGTGCCGGCAGTTGCGAGACGCGGGCGCCACCCTCACCACCGCGCTGGCCGGCAGCCCGACAGAACTCAACCGTGGCTTCGCGGCCCTCGGCACCGTGCTGACCGAGCGGCCGGGCCACGAGAAGATGGTCGACTCCACTCTCGACGGATTCCTCGCCGCGCTGCCGGGCCCCGAGCCGTGCGGCACGCTGAAGATCACCGACTGGCTGACCAAGCGACCGGCGAGCGGCAACACCCTCGACCGCTCGGCCGGTGTCGTCCCCGAGCTGGAACCCGCGGCGCTCACCGGTTGCGCCGACTCCTACCTGGCCGGCAATCGCTGGCAGGATGCGCGCACGACCTATCAGCTGCTGCTGAAGCGCTACCCGGACGATCCGGGCCGGGCCCAGGCGCAGGCCGGCATCGAGAAGGCGGACACCGCCATCGAGCTGGCCGAGGTCCGCAAGCGGCTGCAGGGCGGCAGCGGGGGTCAGCCGGCGTACTGCGGCAATCCCGCGAAGTACCGGCTGGCCCGGCCGGTCAGCAAGGGCACCAACAAGGCGCTGTTCTTCGGCAACAGCACGCAGGTCGGCAAGTTGCCGAGTTCGTGGAAGGCCACCGATGTCACCGGCGCGGTGCTGGTCGTCTGCGTCGGCCCCGACACCCGCGGGGCGGCCGTCGACACCTGTTCCTACCGCAGCCGGTTCGGCCTGGGCCGGCGCTATTCGGTGACCTTCCACAAGGTGGCGGTGCGGGTGCGGGCGTACGAGATCCGCACCGGCCGGCTGGTGTCGAACCGGGCCCTGCAGTTCGGCGGTTCCAGCTGCCCCTCCACGATCACCTACCGGTCGACGCTGGGCGCCGACCTGGGGCCGCCGCGGCACATGGACGTCAAGGTCAGCAACAGCGACGTCCGCCGGCAGTTCCAGACGGTCGTCACGCGCTGACCAGGCCGCCGCTCCCCGGCGGCGGATAGAGGGCGTACATCCGCTTGATGACGTCGATCTGGGCCGGGTTGTGCAGCTCGAGAATGCCCTGGAAGACGACCGCCCATACGCCCACGTCCTCGCCCGCCGCGGCCCGGTCGGCCAGCTCGCGCGTGCTCCAACCGGTCTTCGTCAGCATCCGGTAAGTCGACACCATGCCCCGAGGGCACAGTCCAATTCCGCGCCCCTGTGACATTCATCTCGCAATGAGTTCCGGGACTCCATTCCGCCCGGACGGCGCCCCGAGCCCTCGCAAAAGAGGCCGGCCATCTCTAAACATCGCCCACCGGCGCCGCGGGCTGTCGGTTGACCCTGCCCTTGGGGCACCCGGTCCGATGAAGACAGCCGATGAATCAACAGACATGGAGGCCGGCAGTGATTCGGAAACGCAGTGCCGCTCTGGTCGGTGCTCTCGGGCTGGCCGGTGTGCTGGTGGCGGTGGTGCCGGCGATAGCCGAGGAACCGGGCGAGAAGCCGAAGGCGGCCATGACCTTCGAGGCGTGCCCGTCCGACGTCGCGATCCCGCCGATCATGGCCGGGCTCGTGCAGTGCGCGAAGCTCCCGGTTCCGCTGGACTACGCCGATCCCGACGGCCCGCAGATCGAGCTGATGGTCTCGCGGCTGGCCAGCACCAGGCCGGAGAAGCGGCGCGGTGTGCTGATGTTCAACCCGGGCGGGCCGGGCGGCACCGGGCTGGACCAGCCCGCGTTCCTGGCCTCCAAGGGGCTGCCGAACAGCGTCCTGGACGCCTACGACCTGATCGGCATGGACACCCGCGGCGTCGGTCACTCCACCCGGATGAGCTGCGGCTTCCTCGCCACCGACCCCTACTACGGCAACATTCCGCCGTACGCGGGTGACGACGCGTCGGTGTCGGCACAGGCGAAGATCGCCGAGGGGATCGCCGACCGGTGCGCTACGACCGACGCGCGGCTGCGGCACCTGACGACCGCGAACACCGCCCGTGACCTGGACCGGATCCGGGCCGCGCTCGGCGAGACGAAGGCCGGCTTCTACGGGGCCTCCTACGGCTCGGCCCTGGGTGCGGCGTACGTGTCGATGTTCCCGGACACC
Organism: Paractinoplanes ovalisporus; assembly: GCF_016834655.1. GTDB lineage: Bacteria > Actinomycetota > Actinomycetes > Mycobacteriales > Micromonosporaceae > Actinoplanes > Actinoplanes ovalisporus. The sequence goes on along the minus strand of NZ_JAENHP010000010.1, from coordinate 145,582 downwards.
ACCGACCGGGTCGTGCTCGACAGCAACGTCGGCGACACCTACCTCGACTACGAGGGCATGCGCCGATATGGGCAGGGCATGGAGGAGACGTTCGTCGACTTCGCCCGGTGGGTGGCCGCGCGGCACAGCTCGTACGGTCTCGGCCGTACGGCGCAGGAGGTTCGCCGCACCTACCTGGAGACCGGCGCCCGGCTCGACCAGACTCCGGCCGCCGACGGCACCACCGGGGCCATCTTCCGGGCGTACGTCTTCGTGGGGCTCTACAGCGAGACGTCGTACGGCGGTGTGGCCCGCAAGTGGCAGGAGTGGCTGACCCCCGGTGAGCCGCCGGCGCCCGCACCGGAGTCGGCCCCCGCGCCGAATCCGGGCGACAACAACCTGACCGTGTTCCTGGCCGTCACCTGCAACGACTCCGACTGGCCGGAGGATGTCGAGACCTACCGCCGCGGCGTCGCCGAGGACCGGAAGCGCTACCCGCTCTACGGCCCCGCCGCCGCCAACATCCTGCCCTGCGCCTATTGGAAGCACGAGCCCGCCGAGCCGCCGGTGGCGATCAACGACGACGGCCCGCGCAACGTGCTGATCCTGCAGAACCGGCACGACCCGGTCACCCCGTACGCGGGTGGCAAGCTCCTGCGCGAGAAGTTCGACCAGCGTTCCCGGCTGGTGACCGCCGAGGAGAGCGGGCACGGCGTCTACGTCCTGAGCGGTAACGCGTGCGCGCTCAACCTCACCACGTCGTACCTGGTCGACGGCGTGATGCCGGCCCGGGACACAACCTGCCGCCGCGGTTGACCGACCGCTACGCGGACCGGGCGAGTAGCGCGGAGAGCAGCGCGCCCGGCGTACGGGGATCGTCCAGGGTGACGGCGAAACGACGCCCGTTGCTCTGGTGGACGACCAGGCCGGGCCCGCGGCGCAGCACCAGCGCGGCCCGGCCCGGGGTGACGCGGTAGCCCCAGCCGCCCCATTCGAGCGGCTCGATCTCGGTCGCCTCGACCCCGGTGATCTCGGCCAGGGGGATGGTCTTGAACGGCAGGTTGAGCAGGCCGGCCGTCAGCCGCAGGCCGCGCCGGTCGGCGGTGACCCGCACACGGCCGAAGACCAGCGCGGCCGCCAGCGGCACGACGACGACCGGCCAGATCGGGGCCTGACCGACGGCGGCCACGACCACGACCACAATCGCGGCCACCGCCATCGAGGCCAGCAGCGCCGGGGCGCGCAGGGTGGTGCTCCAGGCGGCGCGCTCGGTCGGCGCCAGGTCGAGCGGGGCGACGGTCTCGGGTGGCGGCTGCACCCCGGCCGGCGACGGCCCGGCCGCCAGCGCGACGACGGCACCCCAGGCCAGCCCGGCCACGAAGTAGAGCAGGCGCCAGCCCAGTCGCGGATCGGCCGGGTTGTCCAGGGTCGCGGTGGCGGTGCACACCCAGATGCCGGCCGTGCTGCCGGCCACCGCCCCGGCCAGGCCCAGCCAGAAGCGCTGCCCGGCTCGCCCGGCGGCCACGATGCCGGCGACGCCGGCCACCACACCGGTGATGAGCATCGCCGCGCCGAAGCCGCTCGACGAGCTGAAGCCGTCGGCCGGTCCGGTGCCGCTCCAGTGCGTGGCCATCCGGCCGGGCAGCCGGTCGGACCAGCTCGCCCACGTGGCCGCGGTGACCGCGGCCGGAAGCCAGGTCAGGACGATCGCGGCCAGAGTCCTCGGTCGGTTCATGGCTGTGCCTCCCTCACTATCGCAAGCATTTCCGCGTCGGCCAGACCCTGCCGGCGCGCCTCGCCGACGAACTGGCGGGCCAGCTCGACCAGCCGCAGACGGGCCGCGTCGGCGTCGGCCCGGATCACCGCGCCCCGGCCGCGCCGCAGCTCGATCAGTTCCTCGTCGCGCAGCTTGGCGTAGGCCCGCAGCACCGTGTGCAGGTTGACGTCGAGCACGTCGGCCAGCTCGCGGGCGGCCGGCAGACGCTCACCCGGCGCGAGATCGCCCCGCAGGATGCCCCCTCGCACCTGCGCGGCGATCTGATCGGCCAGAGGTTCGGCCGCCGCGACGTCCACCCGGAACAACATGTTTGCATTCTACTATAACAATCAAGCGCGGGTCAGAAGCGACCCCCGAGACGGGCGACGAGCAGGTTGGGGTCCTTCTGCGTGGTGTAGGCGGCGCTCGGCACGTACGCATGGCCGCCGTGAACCAGGACGGACGTGGGGTTGGACAGACCGTCGGCCGGGGTCAGCACCGTGGTGGTCGGCCGGCCACCGCCGGCCAGCACCACCTTGTTCTCAGTGACGAGACTGGCCAGGACCTGCTCGCCGTGACCGGTGAAGTCGAAGTCGTCGATGCCGGCCAGCCCCGAGGCGACGGTCGTGAAGACCCCCGACCTGCGGCCGCTCAGCGGCGCACGCAGCAGGGTGCCCCGATCGAGGTTCGAGACGTACAGGTGACCGTCGCGGACCTTGGCCCCGTTGACGCCGAAGAAGCCGGTCGACGCCAGGGCCGCGTCGGTGCTGAAGACCTCGACGCGGCCCCGGGCGGTCACGGCGTAGACGGCGCCCTGGGCCGAGTCGGTCACATAGAGGGTTCCGGTCCGGCTGTCCCGGGCGAGCCCGTTGGGCAGCCCGTCGGCCGGCAGGTCGGCCAGCTTGCGCGGCGTCCGCCCCTCGGTGAACGTCCACACACCGGTCTCCTTCGCCGATCCGGTCGCATAGAGCACATAGAAGGTGCGGCCGTCGCGCACCAGCCCGGTGGTCAGCGGAAAACCGAGCAGCGGAGTCCTGGCGGCCGGGTCAGCCGGCGCGGGCAGGGTGGTCAGAACACGAACCTTCCCGTACGGGTCGATGTGCGCGACCTGCCGCGCTCCGGCGAAGGTGACGTCGACGCCGCAGGGTCGTCCTTCTTCCGAGCGGGACTGCTACAACAGGTCGAGCACCAGGGCCAGCGGCGCCCAGGAGGAGCGGCCGCGCCGGTTCACCGCGTACGCCCGCAGGTGCACCTCCGGCTCGGTGAGGGGCAGCAGGGCGATCCCGTCACGGACGGACATCGCGGCCGGCAACAGAGCCACGCCCAGCCCGGCCACGATCAGGTCCTGGACCAGCTCGAGGCTGTCGCACCGGTGCACCACGCGCGGTTCGCAGCCGTTCATCGCGGCCAGCGTGCGCACCACCTCCTCGTCGGCGGTGTGGCGCGAGTTGACGATCCAGTCGGTCCCCCACGCGTCCGAACGTGTCGTCCCGGTGGGCACGGCGAGCGACCACGGCACGGTCCACAGCGGCCGGGTCTCATAGCGGCTCTCGAACGCGGCCGGCGCGAGGTTGTAGTCGTAGACCAGGGCCAGGTCCACGGCGTCCTTGTCGAGCAGGGCGAAGGCCTCGTACGGCTCGTGCTCGTTGATCAGCAGGCGCACACCCTGATGCCGTACGGAAAGAAGCGCCTGCACCGGAAGCAGCGAGCGACGGATCGCGGTGGCGAAACCGGCGACGCGCAGCGAGCCCGTGGGTTCGGCGCCGGGGTCGAGGTCGAGCCGGGCCGCCTCGACCGCGGCCAGGATGGTGACGCTGTGCTCGGCGAGCCGCCGCCCGGCCGGGGTGAGCCGCACGCGGCGGCCGTCCGGCTCGATCAGCGCGGCGCCCACGTCGCGGGCCAGGATCGCGAGCTGCTGCGAGACGGTCGAGGTGGTGAGGCCCATCTCCTCGGCGACCTCGCGCATCGACCCGAGCCGGGCCAGCTCGACGAGTAACCGCAGCCTGCGCGTCTCCACCCGGTGATTGTTCGGCAATCCCGAACGTTGTGTCCAGCATCGGCACGTGGACGCCGACAATCCGGCGGCGTTGACTGGTCGCATGCCCACCACCACCGCCGTGCGCAGCGGCACCTCGATGGCCGTCGCGGCGATGCTCACGGTCCAGCTCAGCGTCGCCGGCGCGGTCGGGCTCATCGACCGGATCGGCGCTGAGGGCGCGGCCTGGCTGCGGCTGTGCGCCGCCGGGCTGCTGCTGATCGTGCTGGTCCGGCCGCGGCTGCGCAGCTTCGGCGCGGCCAACCTGCGGGCCGCCGCGCTGCTCGGGCTGGCCACGGCCGGGGCGACCGTGCTGTTCATGTCCGCGGTCGGCCGGTTGCCGCTCGGCACGGCCAGCGCGATCGAGTTCCTCGGCCCGCTCGGGGTCGCGGTGCTGCGCGGGCGACGCCGTACGGCCTGGTGGCCGGTGCTGGCCGGCGTCGGCGTGGTGCTGCTGACCGCGCCCTGGCGAGGATCGGTCGACCTGCTCGGCGTGGGATACGCGCTGGGTGCGGCGGTCTGCTGGGGCGCCTACATCGTGCTCACCCAGAAGGTCGGCGACCAGCTGCACGGCCTGCAGGGGCTGGCCGTCTCGATGCCGGTGGCGGCGCTCGCCGCGACCTTCGTCGTCGGCCCGGGCCGGATCAGCGCGATCTCCGGGGCCGACGTCCTGCTCGGCGCCGGCCTGGGTGTGCTGCTGCTGGTCGCGTACGGCCTGGAGATGCTCGCCCTGCGCCGGTTGACCACGGCCGCGTTCGGCACCCTGATGGCGCTGGAGCCGGCGATCGCGCTGCTGATCGGTGCGGCCGCCCTGCACCAGTTCCCCGACGCGGCCGGAGCGGCCGGCATGGTGCTGGTGGTGGCGGCCGGGGTGGGCGCGACCCGGGCCGGTGCCCGTCCGGAGCCCTCGCGTCAGAGGGAGGTCAGTCGCGAAGGTGTGCCGCGTCGGCCGCCGACACGTCCATGCCGTGCGCCTTCAGGGCGGCCCGGCTGAATCCCGGACTGGCCGGCCGGGGCGGGCTGTCCGGGGCGGGCGGGACGTCGACCACGAAGTTCGCGCCACGTGGCTCGTTCGGCTGGTAGCGGATGCCGAGCCCGCTGGCCTGGGCGAGCTGGCGCACCAGATAGAGGCCGAGCCCGGTACCCGACGTGGTGGTGGCGACCCCGCTGTCGGCGCGGGCGAACCGGTCGAACAGGTGCGGCACGAACGACTCCGGCACCCCCTCGCCGTGGTCGGCGACCCGGATCTCGACATGGTCGCGGCGGTTGGCCACGGTCACCACGATCGGCGGCTCGCCGTACTTGACGGCATTGGCCAGCAGGTTGCCCAGGATGAGCTCGAGCAGTTTGCGATCGACCATCCCGCAGATCTGGTCCGGGGCGACCACCGTGACCGGTGTGGCGTCACCGGCCTGGTGGTGGCCGACCGCCGACCGCACCAGGGCGGCCAGATCGAGGCTGGCAGGCCGGGCCCGCATGGCGCCCGCGTCCAGGCGGGCCAGCGTCAGAACGTCGTTGACCAGTTCGCTGGCCCGGTGACCGGCGGCGGTGATCCGCGTGACGTCGTCGTGCTTGTCCTCCGGGGCCGAGACGTCCCAGTCCTCCAGGAGCAGCTCGCCGAGCCCGACAATCTTGGTCAGGGGCTGCTGGACGTCGTGGCTGAGCATGGCGATGAAGTCGGCCAGGTTGGCGTTGGCCTGCTGCAGCTGGTGGGCGCGCTGCCCGAGCTCGCGTTCCAGAGCGTGGCGCTCGGTCATGTCGACGATCTGGGTGGCGAAGAAGGTCGGCTCGTTGTCGTGGTCGCGCAGCAGGGCACTGGTGGTCGAGGCCTCGATGACGTGGCCGTCGGCGTGCACGTACCGCTTCTCCAGGCGGAAGCCGTCGACCCGCCGCTGCAGGCAGGCACGGCCGTTGGACCGGACCGCCTCGATGTCGTCGGGGTGCGTGATGTCGTTGTAGTGGCGGCCGATCAGATCGTCCTCGGTGCGCCCGAACAACTGGCACGCGGCCGGGTTGACGCGCACGAACCGGCCCTGGGTGTCGGTCAGGGTCATGCCGATCGCGGCGTCGTCGAAGACCTTGCGGAACCGTTGTTCGCTGGTGGCCAGGTCCTGACGGCTGCGCCGGGCGCGGACGATGGCCGCGACGACCAGCAACCCCACCGCAGCCGCCCCGAGAAGAGCGGCCCGGCCGGCGATCTCGTTGTCGGCCTGCGCGGCGAACAGCACGTTCTCGCTGACAGTCGCGGACAACCGCCACGGCGTGCCCTTGATGGGGGCGGAGGCGTAACGCCACCATTGCCCGCCGGCCTGATAGCGGCCGTGCTCCTGCTGCTGCACGGCCGCCGCCAAGGGCCGGTTCTCGCCGGCCAGAGTCGGGATCTCGGCGTCCAGCCGGCGGTTGGCGGCGACGATGCTGCCGGTCGAGTCGACCAGTTGGATCTGCGCCCCGGACAGGGACAGGGCGCTGCTCAGATAGGCCGAGAGCGGGCTGTCGCGAACGGCCACCGCGCCGGAGAAGACACGTCGGCCGGACATCGAGTCGAACGGCACCGCGAACGCGACGACCGGCTCGCCGCGCACCGCCGACCGCACGACCGGAGACACGGCCGGCCGGCCCTCCCGCAGGGCGGTGCGCAGATGGGCGTACCGGGAGCTGAGGTCGGTTCCGATCACTGCCGGGTCGGACGGTGTCACCTGCAGCGCGCGTCCACGCGAATCGAGCAGGACCGCGGCCGGATAGCCGAATCCGGCCACGGCCTGGGCGAACTGGGCCCGCCCGACGGTAGCGCCGGTCAGCGACGCGCGCGCCTGCACGCCCTCGCGCGCGATGAGGTCGGCGGTGTAGGTCGTGACGAAGTCCCGCATCAGGGCGACGCGCAACTCGTACCGCTGGGCCGTGGCCTGACGACTGTCGTGCTGCTGCCACAACAGGCCGCTGGCCGCGGCCGCCGCCACCAGCAGCCACACCAGCAACGGCAATACCGCGGATCGCCAGTAGCTCAGCGCGCTGCGCGCAAACCGCATACTCCCCCATCGGCACCGCTCGGCACCGGCTGAGCGCGCGCGGGTCATTCCCGGTCGTATTCAGTCGTGTTCAGGAGCGCAGTGTCTCGCTCGGGCGCCGGCCGAAGGCGCTGCGGTAGCGCACCGAGAACCGGCCCAGGTGGGTGAAGCCCCACCGGTGGGCGATGGTGGCGACCGTGGCGACGGACGGATCGGCGGCCTGCAGGGCGTGGTGCGCCTGCTCGAGCCGCACCCGGAACAGGTAGGCCATCGGGGTGGTGTCCAGGTGACGCCGGAAGCCGGCCTGCAGGGCGCGCACCCCGACCCCGGCCGCGGCGGCGATGTCCTCCAGCGTGATCGGGTCGGCGGCGTGCGCGTCCACATAGGCGACCGCGCGGCGGACGGCGGCGGGGGTGCTCGGCTCGGGACCGGGGACGTAGTTCATGGTCATGGTGGCGTTGGGGAACACCGTCACCGCCGTGGCCGCCGCGGTCTCGATCAGGCTGGTCAGCATCAGCGAGTGGATGCCGGTCTCCCCCGGCGCGGCGAGGATCCGGATCAGGTAGACGATGGTGTCCGCCCAGCGCCGGCCCGCCGCCGCCGAGATCGGTGTCACCGCGTCGAAGCGGAAGCTGTCCGGGCTGACCCCGAGCCGGCCGACGGTGCGGAGCACGGCCTCCATCGGGATCTGGCACACATACTGATCGCTGCGGTCCAGCACCAGATCGAGCGCGGCGCCGGGCGGATAGAGGATGACCTCGCCGGCGGTGGCCTGGCCGGACACGTGCCCGTCGCTCACGGAGTATCGGCCGGAGAGCACGGACGAGGTCAGCAGCGTCGGGAACGGCTCGGTCTGGAAACTCATCCGGGCCAGGTACCGGGGCCGGTCGATGACCAGATCGCCGGCCGAGATCACGCGGGACCGGAACTCGAAGTCGTGGCCGCTGCCGGTCAGTCGCGGCACGTGGTTGACGTAGCGCCGGCTGATCAGGTCGCGCACTTCGTCGAAGTCCCGGGATTCGGTGGAGCCGCGGACGATCGGAACCTCGTACGCGGACATGCAAGCCCCCTTCCGCGCGGCGTCTCCTCCCGCGCGCCGCTTCTCCTCCCGCGCGACCTTACGACGGACGGGCCGCATTGCGAAGTCGGGTAATCCGACCGGTCGATGCCGGCGGATGTCACCGGAAAGAGGCCGCCCGTTTCAACCCGAACGGGTCGCCGGCCGTACTTCCACAGTAGATGCCGAAAGTTTCTGCCTTGCTCCGGAAGTTTTGCCCGCCATCTGCCCGAATGAGGTCACATGCGAAGAAAACCGAGGTCCATTCGCTCGAAGATCGTTCTTGCTCTGCTGGTTCCGGTCGTCGCGCTGACCGGGCTGTGGGTGATCGACGTCAGGGCCTCGCTGGCCGAGGCGACCGCGCTGCGCGACACCTACAACACGCGGGACAACGTGAGCCTGCCCTGCGACCGGATGGTGGCCGCCCTGCAGTCCGAGCGCACCCGGTCGGTGGAGTTCCTGGCCACGCCCGACGGTGACGCCGGCGTCCTGCGCACCGTGCGGGCGGCCACCGACGCCGCGATCGAGCAGTTCCGCCAGCTCTCGCGCCGCTTCCAGGGAAGCGACATCTCGGCCGAGATCACGCGGGCCCGCTTCGCGGACATGGCGGCCGGCCTCTCCTCCCTGACCCGGGTGCGGGCCGGAGTCGACGCCCGGGACGCCACCTCGATCTCGGTGCTCAGCGGTTACACCAGCATCATCCAGACCGCGTTCAGCGTGTCGAACGCGGCCGCCGCCTCCAGCGACCCGCTGGTGGAACGGGTCATGCGCACGACGATCGCCATGCGCCGGGCCGGGGAGCTGCTCCACCAGGAGGACGCCCTGCTGACCGGCGTCACCACGGCCGGGCGCTTCGGCAGCGGCGAATACGCGCAGCTCATCCAGATCATCGGCGCGTTGCGTTTCCAGATCCCCATCGCCGGCACGGCCCTGCCGGGCCCCGATCAGGCACTGTTCAAGAACATGCTCAGCGGTGACGCGTTCACGGCTCTGCGGGCCGCCGAGGACCAGATCATGGATCAGGGCCGGGCCGGTGAGCCGGTGGGAATGAGCCGGGCGACCTGGCGGGCGACGTCGAACCTGGCCGTGAGTCAGTTGTTCGCCTTCATGGCGGACGGCTACGACCACGCCGTCGCGTTCGCCAAGGACGCCCGCGACGGCATCCTGATCCGCTTCGGCGTGTCCGGCCTGCTCGGTCTGATCGCGATCGTGGTGTCGCTGATCATGGCCGTGCGTATCGGCGGCTCGGTCGTCCGGCGGCTGTCGCTGCTCCGGTCCGCGGCGACCAGCCTGGGATCGGTGTCGAAGTGGGAGACGGGCCACGGCGTGGCCGACGCGGCGACGCGCCTGCGCCTCGGCGACGACGAGATCGCGGAGGTGGGCGCCGCCCTGACCGACGTGCACCGCAGCGCGGTGGAGGCGGCCGCCGCGGAAGCGGCCATGCGGTACGACATGAACAAGGTCCTGGTCAACATCGCCCGCCGCAACCAGTCGCTGCTGGACCGCCAGATCGAGGCGCTCGGGCCGGCCGAAGGCGCCGACGCCCGCGCCTACCGCCTGGCCGTCCGGATGCGCCGGCACGCCGAGCACCTGGTGATCCTGGCCGGCTCGGCCCGGAGCCGGCGCGGGCTCGGCGCCGACTCGCTGACCGCCCTGCTCAGCCGGGTGGCGGGCGAGATGGAACAGGCCGAACGCATCGCGATCGAACCGGCGGTGGACGCCGAGGTGCCCGAACACGCCGTCGGTGACCTCGGCCATGTGATCGGTGAGCTGCTGGCGAACGCGGTCACGTTCTCGGCGCCGGACACCTCGGTCCACGTGTCGACCCGGCCCGGTCCGGACGGGATCGTGGTCGAGATCGAGGACCACGGGATCGGGATGTCCGCCACCGCGCTCGAGCAGACGAACCGCCGGCTGGCCGTCCCCCAGGACTTCGACCCGGCCGACAGCGCCCGCCTCGGCCTGTTCGTGGTCGCGACCCTGGCCGCCCAGCACGGCATCCTGGTCACCCTTGGTCCCGCTGATCAGGGAGGCACCCGCGCGACGGTCACCCTCCCCGAGGCGGTGGCGGGCGCAGGCGGCGAGGCGGCACCGCAGACCGCCCCGCCGAAACGCTCGAATCAGTCCCGGCTCGTCGGAATGCTCGCCCGGGCCGGCCACCGATCGGAGCACGTCTGAGCAGAGGACGACGCCGGCCGAACCCGGACAGCCCCCTGGGGTGGCCTCCGGTCGGCGGCCACCCCACGGAAGTGATCGGTCAGCGGTGGGAACGGAGCCAGCCGCGGATGTCGGTGACGACCTGCCGGTCGGGCTCGCCGAACTCCGACCGGAACTTCGGGGTGATGTTCATCGTGTGGGCCATGCCCGGGTAGATGACCACCTTGTGGTCCTTGTTGCCGGCGGCCCCGACGGCGGCGTCGGCCGCCAGCGCGACCCGGGCCGGGGTCTGCAGGTCGTTCTCGCCGTTGAGCAGCAGAGTCGGGCCGGTGAACCGGGGCAGGGCCTCGGTCACGGTCGGGAAGCGGGCGATGTCGGTGACGTAGTCCTTCAGCGTCTCCAGGCCCGGCGTGTCCGGGTAGTTGTCGATGCCGCTGGCCTTGCGCAGCACCGTGCCCGCCTCGGCGTCGATGGCGATCTGCCCGTCGTGGTCGGTGTCGGTGCTCGCCTTGATCCGGGCGCCGTCGAGCAGCACCGACCGGAACTGGTCGGCGAGCTCCTTCGGCTGCCCGATCAGGCCGTCGGTCGCCTCCCGGGCGGTCAGTTCGCCGTCGCCGTCGACGTCGAACTCGTCGTGCATCTGCAGCACCAGACGGCCGTAGATCTGAAGGGTCAGCAGCGTTTTGATGTCGTCGCCGACGACACCCATCGCGATCACGCCGGCCGGCTTCGGGATGCCGTACTTCGCCGGGTCGGAGGCCAGGTTGGCGGCCACGTTCGTGCCTTCGCTGTGGCCGAGCAGGAAGATCTTCGACGGGTCGACCCGCGGCGAGGCGGCCCCGAAGCGGATCACCGACGCGGCGTCGCGCTGGATCAGGTCGTACGGGCGCTTGGGGTTGAGTTGTGCCGGGTCGGTGCTCTCCACCGGTCCGATGCCGGTCACCCCGCGCTTGTTGAACCGCAGCGTCGCGAAACCCTCGCGGCTCGCGGCCTGGGCGAGCGGGATGAACGTGGCGCCCTTGCCCTCGGGCAGCGTCTGGTTCATGTCGTTGTGCCCGCTGCCGTGCAGAAACACCACCAACGGCAGACGACCCCGTACGTGGGTGGGATACGTCAGCTCGGCGTCGGTCACCCAGCCCCGGCCGAAGTCGATCCGCACCTGTTCCCGGGTGATGCCCTGCCAGCCGGACGCCGCCGCCGTGACGACATGCTCCGGGACGGCCGCGTTGGCCGTTCCCACCGCGCCGGCCAGCAGTGCAGCCGCCGTGATCCCGACCGTCAGCCTTCGGAAACTCCTGTTCGCTGTCATGGTTACGACGCTATTTTCCGCGCTCATCAAGATCGATCCCGTCAGCGGTACTCCTGCCGGTACAGCAGGCTGTACCAGCGCCCGGCTAGGGTCGGCGCGTGACGGCGGTCACCGGCTACGCCGCCACCTGCGGGATCGACTTCGTCTGCCTGTTCGCCGACGAGGAGGGCCTCTACCGCCGCCACGGCTTCACGACGGTGGACAACCCGCTGACCTGGGTGAAGATCAACGACCACCACACGATCGGCCTGGCCCGGGCGGTGACGCCGCACGAGATTATGGTGCGCCCGGTGAGCGGCGCGGCCTGGCCGACCGGCGAGATCGACCTGCTCGGCCACGTCTACTGAGGGCTGCTATCCGAAGCGGATCTGCGTGACCGCGGGCACCGCGATCGAACCCGCCGCCGGCCCGGGCACGCCCGTCTCCGCGTCGAGCGGGAACCACGCCAGGGTGCCGGAGCGTTCGTTCGCCACGTACAACCACGTGCCGGTGGCGTCGATCGCCAGGTGCCGCGGCCACACGCCACCGCACGGCGGTGTCGCGACCAGGGTCAGGTGGGCCCCGCCCGCACTGACGGCGAACACCGCGACGGTGTCGGTGCCCCGGTTGCTGACGTAGACGAAACGGCCGTCGGCCGACACGGCGATCTCACCTGGATAGTTGGTGACGCCGGGGCTCAGCACGGTCGAGGTGACCTGGCCGGCGGTCAGGACGCCGTCCGCGTAGGCGCACACGGTCACCGTGGAATTCAGTTCGCCGGCCACATAGGCGTACGCGCCGTCCGGGTGGAAGGCCAGATGCCGGGGGCCGGTGCCGGTCGGCAGGGTCAGGCGCCCGGTCTCGGCCAGCGTCGCGGCGGCCGGATCCAGCCGGTACGTGAACACCGTGTCCACACCCAGGTCGACCGCGAGAACGTGGTCGCCGTCCGGGTCGACGACGACCTGATGGGCGTTCGACGTGCGGCCACCGGTGGACTGCCGCCTGGTGTCGGTGGCCGCACCGACCGTCCCGTCCCCGGCGATCCGGTGGGTGACGACGGCGCCGCCGCCGTACAGCGAGGTGAACAGGAACTGCCCGTTCGGGTGGACGGCCACGTGGGCCGGTCCCGAGCCGGTCGGCTGGGTGTTGAGCAGAGCGGTGTCACTGGTCAGGGCGTTCACGGTGCCGTCGGGTGACACCTCGCTGACCGCGTATAGGTGGCCGGAGCCGGGCGCGATGTCGAGCCACGAGGGCTGGCGGACGGCGGTGGTCCAGAAGTCGATCGCCGGCCGCCCGGTCTGCGGATCGACGCGGCCCCGGGCGATCCCCAGCCCGCCCGAGGCGGTGTAGGTGCCGAGGTGGAAGCGCTGTTCCGGTAGCTCGGTGGCGTCAGCCGTGGCGTTGCGCAACACCGCGGTGCCGGCGGCAACGCCGACCACGGCGGCGCCGCCGAGTCGCAGAAGTCCGCGTCGGGAAGTAGGCATGTCGATCAACATAACCCCGCCGGCCGCACTCGGCCATCGCTAGGCGTCGATGCGCAGGCGTCGGCGGCGGATCATGACCAGCGTGAGTGCGCCCAGGCCCGCGGCGATCAGCAGGCCGCCCAGGAACTTGAACGGCAGCGAACCGCCGCCCTCGTCGCTGACGGCGGCGAGGGCGGGAGGGGTCGTGGGCTCGACCGTGCCCTCGACCGCTGCGAGAGGGCTTGCCGTCACGGCGGATGACGACGGTGTGCGGGTGGGCGTGGCGACCGCGGTCAGGGTGACCAGCGCGTTCACGGCCCCACCGGCGGCGCCGGTCAGGGTCTTCCGCGCGGTGCGGTAGCCGTCCATGGTCGCGACCACCGTGATCGAGCCCGCGGCGATCGGCCGGTCGGCGGTCGACCGGAGCGAGAACCGGCCGCTGCGATCGCTGGTCTTCCGGTATTCGTGCCCGGCGCTGTCCTGGACGGTCAGGGCGGCGCCCCGGATCGCCTTGCCGCCGGAGTCGCGGACGCGGCCGGAGACCCGGGCCACGTCGGTCGCCGGCCGGCCCGCGCCGTGGACATAGACCGTCTTGTGGTCGAAGTAGTTCTGGCCGCCGAGGCGTACGGCGACCGAGATGTTCAGGCCGCTCGTCTCACCGGGCCCGGCCTCGGGCGCGACCAGCCGGGCCTCGAGGTTCCGGCTCTTGCCCGGGCCGAGGCGGGGCTCGGCCCGGCATCCGGTTTCACAGCGCAGGCCGCCCCCGACCACCACGATCGCGGTTTCGGTTGCGCTCCCGGTGTTCGTGACGCGGAACCGCACGCGCACGGTGTCGCCGGGCTTCACGTTCTCCGCCGACACGCTCTGGATGCGGACGGGCGCCGGTGCGGCCGCCACCGGTGCCGCGGGGACCCCGAGGATCGACGCGATCACTACGGCGGCACATAAGCGGGCCTTCACTGGCCACCACCTTTCGACGAAGCCGCCGGACACTATGCCCGGTCGCAGGTGGACCGCGCGACCCGCCCTCTTCCGACGCCGACGCCGGCCGTGACTTGGACACACAGCGACGCCGCTGGTACTAGTGGGGCGTGTTGAGGGCCATCGAATGGGCTGTGCTGGGAATCGGCAGCGTCGCCGCCATCGTCTACGGGGTGCGCCGGCACCGGCCGGCCCGGTGCGGGCCCTGGTTGCTGCTCGCGAGTGCCATCGTGGCGAGCGCCGCCGGCGACGTGCTGACCGCGCTGGACCGGCCCGGCGCGGCCGAGGTCTGCTTCTACGTCATGTTCGTGCCGGTCGCCTGGGGCCTGCTGCAGCTGACCCGGGTCGGTGCGATTCTCGTCGACCGGGCCCGGCTCATCGACCTGCTCGCGCTCGCGTGCTCGGCGCTGCTGCTGGTGTGGGTGTTCGTCCTCGGTGACGCGGCGCGGATCGGCGACATCTCCGGGGCGTACGTCATCGGGGCTCTTCTGCTTCTCGCGGTTGTCGCCCGGGTGCTGGTCGTCGCGGGCCGGAACCTCTCGGCCGCGCTGCTGGTCGTCGGGGCGGTCGGTGTGCTGGTCAGCGACATCGTCCAGCCGCTGTGGCCGGGCCGGCTGAGCGAAACCGGGTTCGTCGTGCTCTACCTGGCCTGGGGCGCCGCCGCGCTGCACCCGTCGATGGTGCGGCTCACCGAGCCCGCGGCGCCGCGGCCGAGCCCGTGGCGGGTGCACTGGGTGGTGCTGCTGGGCGTCTCCGTCGCCACCCCGCCGGTGGTACTGCTGATCGAGGCCGTGCGGGGCGGGGTCGGCGACGGTGTGGTGATCGCCGTGGCCGGTGCCATCACCCTCCTGCTGACGATCACGCGGCTGACCGACTCGGTGACCCTGAACGGTCAGGCCCTCACGCGTGAACGCGGCCTGCGCGAGGCGAGTGCGGCATTGGTCGCCGCCTCGGACACCGCGGCCGTGGACGAGGCCGTCCGAGCCGCGATCCCCCAGCTCATGCCGCCGGAGGCGATCCGCCGCACCGACTTCTCCCTCGACGACCGCCGGCTCACCCGCGAGGCGGGGCCCGGCCACGAGGGCGGCCCGCCGCCCCGCAGCTGGTGGATCGGAGACGCGGACCGTGACTACGCCACTCTGGTCTGTCCGCTGCGGCTGGAGCCGCTCGACGTCGCCCGGCCCAGCGGCGGCGCCCTGATCCTGGAGGGCCGCCGGGACACCCTGACCGCCACCCGCGACACCCTCGAGGTGCTGGCCGCTCAGGCGGCGCTCGCGCTGGAGCGCATCTCGCTGGTGGAGGCGGTCGGCCGCCGTGACAGCGACCTCTATCTGCGCGCGGTGATCCGGAACAGCGCGGACATCATGGTGGTGATCGACGAGGACCAGCGCCTGCGGTACGCCAGTCCGGCGCTGAACGAGTTGCTGGGCACCACCGACCTTCCGCCGCTGGCCACCCTCGGCGACCTGGTCCACCCGGACGACCGCGACCAGCTCAGCCGGGCCTTCGGCGGCTCCGGCGACGGGGTGGTGTTCTGCTCGCTGGTGCGGGCCGACGGCAGCCCGGTGCTGATCGAGGCCACGTACCGCGACCTGCGCGAGGACCGCCTGGTCCAGGGCTTCGTCGTGACGATGCGAAATTTCCCCCAGCGCCATGAGGCGAACGAGCGGCGGCATCATGGCGACAACCGGGACGAGCTGCCGGCCCGGGTGAACCGCCGCAGCGCCCAGCACAAGTTCCGCTACTGAGACCAGGGTCTGTCCGCGAGGCGCATCGCGACGGCACTACTATCCGCGCATGATCATGGACCTGGTGGCCGCTCTGGCGCTGACGCCGACCGTGGCCGGGGTGCCCGCGGCCCTCGCACCGACCGTGCCGGCGCCGTCGGATGTGCGGGTGGCCTGGACGTCCGCCGCGCACACGGACGTGGCGATCACCTGGGACGAGACCGGCGCGACGCGCAACCGGCTGACACTCGTCCGCGCCGGCGACGGCGTCGCCGAAAGCGTGGAGCCGAAGGTGGTCGAGGCCGACCAGCCCGATCGTGCGCTGCTCTGGCCGGGCCTGAGCGACACCAGCTACCGGGTGCGCGTGGTGGCGATCGACGCCGACGGCGCCGAGATCAGCGAACCGGCGTTCTCGCCGGTGTTCGACACCGACCGGGACCCGGCGGCACACATCGTCGGTGTGGTGCCGCGTGAGGACGGGTCGATCCTGATGACGTGGCGGCCCGGCCCGTACACCGACCCCAACCCGGGCGACCCGCTGGACACCCCGGGCCCGTTCCGCTACGTCCCGGTCGCCTCGGTGTTCGAGTTCAACGAGTACGACGAGCTGGCCGCGCCGACCACCGCGACGTCCTTCGTCGTTCCGGCGCGCCCGGCTCCGGTCAACGTCGGCCTGCGCTCCGCGCCGAACGGCTGGTACGGCTACACGGGCGTCAGCGCTCCGGTGCAGGGCAACCGGCTGACCGTGACGATCCCGCGGAAGGCCACGATCGGCGGCACGGTGACCGTGACCGGCCGGGCGGTCAAGCTCAACCGGCTCTGCGACCCGGGCCCGTGCCCGACCGTGGAGGAGAACGACGCGGGCCGCGAGCTGCGACTGCAGGAGCGCACCGCAACCGCGGCCGGGTGGCGGACCGTCGCGACGACCAAGGCCCGCAAAGACGGCACGTACACGCTCGAGGCACCGTTCGCCGGCACTCGCACCTATCGTGTGGTCGCGCCGGCGGTCGCCTTGGCACCGGGCCGGGTGGCCCAGGTGTTCGCCGCGACGGCCGAAACCACGGCGACCGGGGTGACCGGCCCGGTCGGCACCGGGGACGGCGGCGGTTCCGGTGGGGGCCTGCCGATCACCGGCGCGCCGGTGGTGGCTCTCGCGGTGGGCGGCGGCCTGCTGGTCGCGGCCGGCGCGGCGCTGGCGCTGACCGGCCGGCGCCGGAATCGCCCGGCCCGCACGTCAGGCTGAGAGCCGGGCGCTTCCAGCGCCGGCCGTCCCGTCCGGTCTCGCGGGAAGACGTCAGCCCCGGCCCGCCGGCGCGAATCGGATGATGCGATCGTCACCCTCGCGGGGCCCGCCCCGGCCCTGGCGGTTGGACGTGGTGAGCCAGAGCGCACCGTCGGGGGCGACCTCGACCGTCCGCAGCCGCCCGTAGACCCCTTGCAGGTGCTGGGCCGGCTCGCCGAGGCGTCCGTCGAGAAGCGGAATGGTGATCAGGCGCTGGCCGGTCAGGCCGGCCACATAGAGGGTGGTGCCCGAGACGGCGATGCCGGAGGGGCCGGCCTCGGCGGTGGGAAAGGTGACCAGCGGGTTGGTGAAGCGGCCGTTCCCGGTGTCGCCGATGCCCTCGACGTCCGGCCAGCCGTAGTTGTGGCCCGGCTCGATGAGGTTGATCTCGTCGGCGGTGTCCTCGCCGAACTCGGAGGCGTACATGCGGCCCTCGGCGTCCCAGGCGATGCCCTCCAGGTTGCGATGCCCGTAACTCCAGACCGCCGACCCTGGGAACGGGTTGCCCGGTGCCGGCTGACCGTCCGGGGTGATGCGCAGGATCTTGCCGTTGAGGTTGGCCGGGTCCTGGGCGGCCGCGTCGTCGTGTCCGTTGCCGACGGTCGCATAGAGCATGCCGTCCGGGCCGAACTTGAGACGGCCGCCGCTGTGGTTGTCCCCGTGCTCGAACTCCAGGATGACCTGCACGGGGTCGTCGGAGTCGAGGGGGAACCGTCCGATGCGGATCGCGCCGGCGACGGTGTAGTAGACGTACACCAGGTTGTCGCGGTCGAACTGCGGGGAGATGGCCAGACCGAGCAGGCCACCGTCTCCGCGCGGGAAGTAGACGTCGGGAACCGTGCGGACCGGCACCGGCTCCTGGCCGGCCCGGATGCGCAGGACGCGACCGGTCTGACGCTCGGTGATCAGGGTGTCCCCGCCGGGGAGGAAGGCCATCCCCCACGGCACGTCGATGCCGGTGGCGATCTCCTCGGCCGCACCGAAGCCGGAACTGGCCGACGATGCGCTCGCGGATACGACAGGTGCTGCGATCGGCGCGGCATCGGCCGTGCAACCGGCCAGCAACAAAGTGGTGAATACCGCGATCATTCGCGGACGTATGAACAATCCCATGGAAATCCTCCCGAGCGTCGCCCGACGGGCTTTGCATTCAGGTGATCAGAGGCATGGGAAAAGCTTCCGAAAGACGTCACCGCACCATGCATTCAGCACATTGCCGGTATTACCGATGCGCATTTCGGAAACGGTCACGGCCGCCGGGTGGTCATCTCTTTGGCCGCCTGCCGGATCATGTCGCGCAGCCAGCGGTGCGCCGGATCGGTCTCGAGGCGGGCGTGCCAGATCATCCCGTACGGGAAAGCGTCGAACTCCTCCGGCGCCTCGACCATCCGCAGTTGCGGGTCGGCCCTGGTCTGCACCTCCGCCATGCGCCGCGGAATCGTCGCGACCAGGGGCGTTCCCGGCAGGGCGGCCAGGGCCGAGGTGAAGTACGAGACCCGGACGGCGGCCGTCCGGTTGTAGCCGAAGTTCTGCAACCACCGTTCGATGACGGGTTGCTCATCGCCGACCACCGTGATCACCACGTGGCCGGCCGCGACATAGTCGACCAGGGAATATCGTTCCCCGACCGGGTTGTCGCGGTCGACCACGCACACCAGGTCGTCGGTGAACAGCTGCTCCCACCGCAACGGTCCGGGTGGCCGGAGCACCGACATCGCGATGTCGGCCCGGCCCCGTTCGAGATCGTTGTAGCTGTGGTGATCCCGCTGGTTGAGCCGGATCTCCAGGCCGGGCGCGGCGTGGAACAGCCGGGGCAGCAGGAAGGGGCCGAGGGTCGCGGTGGTGTAGTCGGTGCCGATCAGGCGCAGCACGCCGGTGGCGGTCGACGGGTCGAATCCGCGCCCGGCCACGAAATTCTCCAGCCTCGGCAGGATCTGGGCCAGTTCACTTTGCATTTCCCGGGCCCGCGGCGTCAGCTGATAATCGTTGCCCGCCCGGACCAGCAGTTCGTCACCGAATCGCAACCGGAGCCGCTGCAGGGTCCGGCTCATCGACGACTGGCTCAGGTCGAATCGGAGCGCGGCGCGGGTGATGTGCCGCTCCTCGAGCAGCACCGAAAGCGCACGCAGGTCTTCCAAAGACCCTAGTTCGACATCCGACATCCGCACATTATGCATCGGTCCGCTCGGTATGCCCGACCTGCATAGTGAGCATGCGCCCACCTTGTTGGCGACCGCTTCTCCCGGCGGCAACCATGCCCGTTGTGACTCAGAGCGAGGGAATGTCCCGGCGCGAGCTGCTCAGCCGTTCCGGGGTGGTGGCGACAGCGGTCGCGACGGTGCCGTTGATCGGCGCGGACGCATTGGCCGAGGAAGCGCCGGGCGAGGTCGGGGTGCGGATGACCGTGAACGGAACGGTGACGCCCCTGACCGTCGACCCGCGGGAGACGTTGCTGGACGTGCTCCGCGAGCGGTTACGGCTGACCGGCACCAAGAAGGGCTGCGACCGCGGACAGTGCGGGGCCTGCACCGTGCACGTCGACGGCGAACGGGTGGTCTCCTGCCTCACCCTCGTGGCCACCCTGGGCGGCGCCCGGGTCACCACCATCGAGGGCCTGGCCGACGGCGACCGGCTGCATCCGCTGCAGCAGGCGTTCATCGATCACGACGGCTTCCAGTGCGGGTTCTGCACACCCGGCCAGATCATGTCGGCGGCCGCGGTCATCGAGGACGGGCGGGCCCGAACCGACGACCAGATCCGCGAGCAGATGTCCGGCAACATCTGCCGGTGCAGCGCCTACCCGGGCATCGTCGCGGCGGTCCAGCAGGCGCGGAAGGAGATGCGCTGATGCGTGAGTTCCAGTTCGCCCGTCCGGGCAGCGTCGCCGAAGCGGTGCGCGAGGCCGATCCCGGCACCGCCTTCCTGGCCGGCGGGACGACACTCGTGGACCTGATGAAGCTCGAGGTGATGACCCCGGGCCGGGTCCTGGACATCAATCGCCTTCCCCTGCGGGCCATCGAGGCGACCGGTGAGGGCCTGGAGATCGGTTCCCTCGTACGGATGAGGGACGTGGCCACGCACACGCTGGTCCGCCGCGACTACCCGGTGGTGGCGCAGGCCCTCGAAGCGAGCGCCTCCGGTCAGCTGCGCACCATGGCCAGCATCGGCGGGAACCTGTTGCAACGTACGCGCTGTGGCTACTTCCGCGACGTCAGCGTGCCCTGCAACAAGCGCCGGCCGGGCAGCGGATGCCCCGCCGTCGGCGGTGAGAACCGGATGCACGCCGTGCTCGGCACCAGCGACTCCTGCGTGGCCACCCACCCCAGCGACCTCGCCGTCGCCCTGGTCGCCCTGGACGCCACCGTGCGCCTGCGGAGCCGGACCGGGGAACGCACGATCAGCCTGCGCGACCTCTACCTGTTGCCCGGCGACACGCCCCATCGCGAACACGATCTGCAGCCCGGCGAACTGATCACCGCCGTCGTCCTCCCCCGCCTCCCCTGGGCCTCGCACTCGATCTATGTGAAGGTCCGCGACCGGCAGTCGTACGAGTTCGCGCTCGCGTCGGCGGCGGTGGCGGTGCGGCGGGAACGGGACACCATTGTGGAGGCCCGCGTGGCCGTGGGCGGCATGGGCACGCGGCCCTGGCGGCTGGCGGCGGTCGAAGCGGCCCTGGCCGGCCGGCCCGCGACCGAGGCGTCCTACGAGGCGGCGTCCGCACGGGCCCTCGACGGCGTACGGCCGTTGCGGCACAACGCTTTCAAACCCGAACTGATGCGGCGGACGCTGGTCCGCGCCCTTCTGGAGCTGGAGCGGACCCGATGAGCGTCTCCCCGATCGGACGCGAGACCGCCCGCGTCGACGGACCGCTGAAGGTGACCGGGCGCGCCCCGTACGCCGCCGACTACCACCCCGACGGCCTGGTCTACGGGCATCTGATCCTGGCCACGGTCGGCCGGGGCACCGTACGGGAAATGGATGTCTCCCTCGCCGAGGCCGCGCCGGGCGTCCTGGCCGTCTACACCCCGTTCCGGTCGATCCGGATCATCAACGACTTCGCGGGCCGGGGCGCCGAGAACTACACCGTGCTGCAGGACACCACGGTGCGCTTCCGCGGCCAGATCATCGGCCTGGTCGTGGCCGACACCCTCGAACGGGCCCGGGACGCCGCCGCGCTGGTGACCGCCGAATACACGAGCACAACGCCACGGACTTCGCTGGCCGACTCGGGCCCCGGCACGTCGCCGGGCGCCGAGCAGGTGCTGGCCCCCGGAGTGGGCTCGATCGACGAAGCCCTGGCGTCGGCCCCGGTCACCATCACCACCACCGTCTCCCAGCACGCCCAGCACCACGTCGCCATGGAGCCGCACGCCACCACCGCCGTGTGGCAGGACGACCAGCTCACCCTCTACTGCGGCTCGCAGGGACCGCAGCGTCACGCGTCGGCGATCGCGGCGAGCCTCGGCGTCGAGCCGGCCAAGGTACGGGTGATCGCCCGCTACACCGGCGGCGGGTTCGGCAGCCGCGTCCCGGCGTGGAACGAGGCGAAGCTGTGCGCGGCCGCCGCCCGTGCCCTAGGACGGCCGCTGAAGGTGGTGCTGACCCGCGAGCAACTGTTCACCACCGTCGGGCACCGGTCGGCCGTACGGCAGACCGTGCGGCTGGGCGCCGAATCCGACGGCCGCCTGATCGCGCTCAGCCACGAGAGCGACGCCGAGATGCCCGCGGTCGCCGGATGGCCGCTGATGCCGGCCGAGGGCACGTCGGCGGTCCTCTACCGCACCCCGAACATCCGGATCGACCAGCGCCTGGTCACGCTGGACACCCCGTCGACCTGGGCGATGCGGGGCCCCGGAGAGGCGCCCGGCGCGTTCGCGGTCGAGACGGCGTTCGACGAGCTGGCCACGCGGACCGGCATCGACCCGGTGGAGCTGCGGCTGCGCAACTACGCCGTACGGGAACCTCTCGGTGGACGCCGCTTCTCCAGCAAGTATCTCGACCAGTGCTACCGGGTCGGGGCCATGCGCTTCGGCTGGGACCGCCGCCCCCGGCGACCCCGGTCGCGGACCGACGGCGACTGGCTGATCGGCATGGGCATGGCCACCGCGATCTACCAAGGGGGCCGCGGGTCGAGCTCGGCCCGGGTGCAGTTCCGCGACGACGGCCGGGTGACCGTTGCCTCGGGCACCTCCGACATCGGCACCGGAGCCTGGACCATGCTGGCAGTGGCCGGGGCGGACGCGCTGGGGTTGCCGGTCGCCGCGATGGTGCCGGAACTCGGCGATTCGGCACTGCCGCCCGGCGGTTCGGCGGCCGTCGGTTCCGGCGCCACGGCCAGCACCGTCCCCGCGGTGCAGGCCGCATGCCGGTCGGCGGTCACCGCGCTCATCCGGGCCGCCGTGGAGAACCCGCGCTCACCGTTCCACGGGCTCGACCCGGCCGATGTCCGCTACCGGCAGGGGCGGGTCAGCTCGGGCCGCCGGTCGATGGGGTTCCGCGACCTGCTCCGCGCGATGGGCGTGCCGGACGTCCAGGCGGTGGAGAACACGGAGGGCATCGACCGGGACGGCCCGTACGCGTTCCAGTCCTTCGGCGCGCACTTCTGCGAGGTGCGGGTGCACCGGCTCACCGGCGACATCCGGGTCAGCCGGTTCACGTCGGTCTTCGACGTGGGAACGGTGATCAACGCCCGGACGGCGCGCAGCCAGCTCATCGGCGGGATCATCTGGGGCATCGGGGGCGCCCTGCTGGAGAGCGACCCGATCGAACCGGACGGCCGGTACGCGGCGGCGAACATGGCCGACTACCTGGTCCCGGTCAACGCCGACGTCCCCGCCATCGACGTGCACTGGCTCGACCACCCGGACCCTCAGGTCAGCGAGGTCGGCGCCCGCGGTCTCGGCGAACTCGGCAACGTCGGATCGGCCGCGGCGGTCGGCAACGCCGTCTTCAACGCGACCGGCATCCGGGTCCGCGATCTGCCGATCACCCTCGACAAGCTGCTCTGAGCAATCCATTTACGAATCGAGCGCTAGCATCCGGCCCCGTGGAGAGCACACGAGACCTCGTCTGGCCCGGTTGTCACAACGTACGGGATCTGGGTGGCCTGCCGACCCGCGAAAGCCGGCCGCTGCGTGTCCGCGCTGACCGCGATCGCCGACGCCGGGCCGGGCGGGGTGCTCGTCCACTGCGGCATCGGCCGCGACCGCACCGGCCTGATCGCCCTGCTCGTGCTGGCCCTGGCCGGCGTGACCACGGACGCGATCGTCGAGGACTACGCGCTCAGCGGCGACCGCCTGCGCACCCACTTCGGCCGGGACGACGACCCGGTCGTCGAGCGGCTGGCCGAGCACGGCACGACGATCCACGAGGTGCTGAGTGACCTTCTCACCACAGTGGACATCGAGGACACTCTGCGTGTGGCCGGACTGAAGCCCGACCGCCTGACCGCGATCCGGGCCCGGATCAGTATGTCCGGGTGACCTCCGGGAAAGCCGGGGACGGCCCGTCCAGCAGCGCCCGGTCGCGGCGGCGCAGGTGCACGTCGAGGAAGGCGGCCACGTACTCGCGGGTGATCAGCAGTTGCCGGTCGGCCGGGATGGCCCCGGGGTCCAGGCCGAGCTGGGCGCCGAGCACCGGCCGGTCGGTGAACGACATGTGCCCGCTGCCGGCGACGGCCAGCCACCGCTTCCACCCGGTCAGGCCGGGCCAGTCCCGCACCCAGCTGGCGTCGGCCGGCCGGTCCGCGCCCACCAGCAGCAGCGGCCGGGCCGCGGCGACCGGGACGAACAGGGTGCCGTCCAGGTCGGCGGCCGCGTCCACCCGCCGGTCGGTGGTCAGCAGGTGCGCGGCGCTCGCCCCGCCGATCGAGTGACCCACCACCGCGATCCGGTGGCGGTCGAGGTATCGGGCGCCGCGCCAGGCGGGCCGGTCGCCGGTCAACCGGTCCAGCAGGAACGACACGTCGGCGGCCCGGCCCTCCACCACCCGCGGCAGCACTCCGCTCAGCTCGCAGGCCAGGCACTCGGCCACCCGGCCGTCGGGGAACTCGACACCCCGGGCCTCGTACGGATGGTCCACGCCCGCCACCACGTAACCGCGGGCGGCCAGATCCTCGGCCAGCCCGGTGAGCGACTCCCGGCTCAGGCTGAACCCGGGCGACAGCACCACCAGCGGCCAGCCCCGTCCGGCCGGCGCCCGGACCGGCACGTCGCGCCGGGCGTTGGTGGCCACGGTGGTCAGCACGTCCGGCGGCAGGGGCAGGCCCTCGGCGGCGACGATCCGCGACGAGACGGCGGCCGTGGTGTAGGGAGCGGCCGGGCCGGTGCCGGGCCGGGCGGGGTACCACAGCGACACCATCAGTTCGCGCCGGACCTCCGGTCGCCACGGGTCGGCCCGGGTCGGGTCGGTCAGGTGCAGCCAGGTCGTGCCGACCGCGTACGGGCCGGTGGGGCGCGGCAGGCTCAGGGCCGGGGCCGCGGTCGCGGCGGCGCCGATCGGCAGCGTCGCCACCAGGAGGGACAGGGTGGCCAGGGTTCTACGCAGGAAGCGTCGGATCATGCGCCTCAAGGTAGGAGCGGGCCGGCCGGGCCCGGAACTGCCGAAAGTGAACCGCCGCCCCCACCAAAGTCACCTGGTCGTCGCCACCCGCCACTGTGTCCCTGAACGTCAGCGTCACCGCCGGCTGCACTCTCTCCCGGCGTTGCCGCACCGGTTATCCACAGGGGCAGATTGCGCTCCGAGCAGGCGGTACGCTCCCCTCGTCCGCCCCCACGGAGGAGAAGCCCCTGATGCGCAGGCTCGCCGGCGTCGCCCTGATCGTGCTGATCGCCGCCCTCGTGCCCGCGGCCGCGGCCCAGGCCGCCCCCGTGTGGAAACTGACGATGGCCGATGTCAGCGTCGAGCCCGGCGGCGCCGCCAAGGCGATGCGGGTGGAATATTCGGTGCTGCCCTATTCCGAGGCGACCCGGGGCGAGCTCGTGGTCGACGTCGCCGCGGTGAGCGAGATCGCCACGGTCGCGCCGTGGACCGACCCCCGATGCGTCACCACGCCCGCCACGATCACCTGCCCCGGCAGTGCCAGCAACGTCTCGCTCTCGGTGATAGCCAAGCCCGGCGCCCGGCTGGGCGCGACCGCGCGACTGACCGTCCGCGCGGTCGTTGACGGCCGCACGCGGGCCACCGCCACCGGCACGATCACCATCGCCGAGCAGGTCTCGCTGGCCTCGGTCGAGACCCAGGGCGACGTCTCGCTCGCGACCGGGGCGTCCACCGGCCTGACCGCCGGCGTCCGCAACACCGGCGACAACCCGGTGACCGGCGTGGTCCTCGAGCTGAGCACGGTCCGCGGGTTCGCCGCCGCGCCACACAGCAACTGCGCCCCCACCGAGTTCGGCGCCGCCTGCCGGTTCGACCTCGAACTGGCCCCGGGCCAGACCTACCGCCTGGCCACACCATGGCAGCTCACCGCGACCGACATGGTGTGGGCGCCGAGCCAGTGGTACGCCACCTTCACGTGGTACACCGCGCAGGACTACGCCGATCTGGGCCGCCCGTCGCCGGCCGGGTCCGGTCCCGAGCTAGAACTCGCCCCCGTGGCCTCGGCGCTGGCCGACCCGCAGACCGAGACCGACCCCAACAACAACGCGGACGGCTTCTCGATCACCGTCACCGGCGTCAACCAGTCCAACTTCACGGCGATCGGCGCCACCAGCAGCGGCAAGGTCGGCCAGACCATTCCCGTACGCCTCGGGATGCGCAACAACGGCCCGGCGCGCATCGAGGGCTACGCGTCGGAGCTGGGCTCCTACCTGCAGATCACGGTGACGCCGCCCGCGGGCACCACGGTGGTCAAGCATTCCCGCCTGTGCGAGCCGTTCAACGTCGAACGCCCGACCCCCGGGGCGCCGTTCCCGCCCGGCGCCCACGAGGGCGACGGCAACTTCTACTGCTTCACCGAACCGTTCGAGGGCGTGCCCTACGCGCCCGGCAAGACCGTCAACTTCGACTTCACGCTGCGCGTCGACAAGCGCGGCACCCTGCGCGGCAGCATCAAGACCGAGCGTCTCGGCCCACCCCCGGCCGGCGACCCCGACCCGTCCGACGACAGCGCCGCCATCGTGATCACCGCAGCCGCCCCAGCCACCGGAGGCGGCGGCACTGGCGGCGGCACCGGCGGCGGCCTGCCGATCACCGGAACCGACACGACCACGGCGGCCCTGATCGGCTTGGCCCTGCTGCTCGCCGGCACCATCGCCCGGGTGGCCGCCCGCCAACGCTGAACACCGCGGCGGCGGCCCGCCGCTGGATTTCTGGCGGGGCTTGCCCCCGTCGGCAGTAGTGGCTGATGCGGGCTTGCCCTCGGGGCGTCCTTCTTCCTGCGCCGACGGTTACTGCGGGCTCCGTCAGGGAATCTGAAGGAGATGAGTACCTATCCTGATCCGGCCTTGCACGGCGACGTCTACCCCTCTGAAGAGGAGATCGATCCGGCCGGCACCGACGGCCCGGTCGGGGCGTACGCCAGCCGGCCCGGCCCGCTGCCATCCTCCGCGCCTGGATCGCCGCCCATCCCCGGACCGGCCGGCCGGGTCGCCACCGCCGCCAATTCGATTGTCAGCCGCCGCTCGGACGGATCGATCGAGGTGGTCACCGACCTCGACGGTGACGGCGTCGCCGACGTGGTGCAGCTCGACCTCGATGGTGACGGGGTGCCCGAGCTCACCTACCTCGACACAGACCGCGACGGGCAGCTCGACACCGTGCTGCGCACCCCGAAACACTGACAGCACGGTGCTGCACCGGCCCATGCGCGCCTTCTGGCCCGTCACCCCCGGCGAAGGTCTGCGAGTGCGGCATCCGTCACCGTGGCCAGCAATTCGTCCAGGGCTCTGATGGCTTCGGCGGGCGGCTGGCCGACGGTGAGCACGGAACCGCTGGCACAGATCTCCGTGGCCCCCGCTGCGACGCAGCGGAGACGCGCGAGCCAGATCACCGGCCCCTCGCTGGTGCTGAGCTCGGTGATGATCTCCCGGTGGTACAGAGTTGCGGGACGGAGGTCGAGTGTCCGTACTCGGCGGTGGGCCACCCGATCCGCGTCCTGGTCGGCGGGGAAGGTGAAGGACGGACAACGGCGTGATACGGCATCGGCATCCGCCCAGTTGTCCGCCAGCACCTGGGCGTTCGGATAGGCCACCAGGGACATGTCGAGCGTGTGATCGTCCGGTCCGTGCAGTGTCCGGCTCTGGGCGGGGTCCTTCGGCACCGCCGACCATTTTCTGTCATTCCGAGCCATCACCTCGCGGCATTCCCGCGGCGACGGCTTCACGGCCCCGTCGCCGGGCTCGAACTTCCCGGCCTTCCAGCCGGGCAGGGCGGCCGTTGCGGCATCGAGCGCCCGTCGCGCCTGTGCCTCCGTCACCGTACGCGGGAGATCGCGCGGACCAGGCACCGGTTCAGGGACAACGGGTTTCGGTGTGGAATCGGTCAGCACCGCATGCGCGTAATCCACCCGCTCCTGGTCGTCGGCGCGTCCCGTCACAGCGGCCGCCGTTCCGGACAGCACGACCACGACGGCAGCCGCGGCGGTCAGCGATCCAGCCAGACCCGCCACGGGCCGATAGAGAACTGGGGTCCGGTGCCTGCCGACCCTGACCCGCGCCACCCGCCGAAGCCCCACCACCGCGCCGAGGACAGCCGGCGTCAGGACCAGCGTGAGCACCACCAGGATCTCCGAAGAATTGATCAGGTAGTGCTGCAGATTCCACAGCCACACGTCCCGGGGAAGACGACCGATCAAGATGTCGCGCAGCAGGTAGACGATCCCTTGGCTCAGCGTCGTAGCCCAGCCGGCCAGAACGATCCAGGCGACCGGTGGGCGGTCATCGTTCGGCGGGCGCAGGACCAGGGCGACCACGATGACCACCCACCCGGCGAGCGCAGCACACCACCAGCGGCCATGCATCAGGTGCTCCAGCTGGGCCTCGTCGAGGTCGCGCCTGAAAAGCAGATAGAGCGTCGGCACGGCGGCCGCAGTACCGGCCGCGAGCACCGGCACCGTCAGCCGCAGCAATGCGCGCGGCGGCTTACCGCCGGCCAGCGCCAGGGCTGCCACCACGCCGAGGAGCACCAGCGCCGGATAGCAACGACTTGTGAGCCCGCCCTTGACCAGGCTGATCCGGAGGACCGGCCCGAGATACTCCGCCAGGTGGGGCGCCAGCCGGGGCAGTGCCGCCATCTGCGCCAGCTCCATCGCCCGTGCCGCGGCGTAGGCGACTGACGCGGCTGCGGCGACGCCGACCAGCGCCCGGCTGAGCCGCTGGTCCCCCGCGGTCAGCTCCGTGACGAGCCAGACCGCGCCGACAACCCCGAGCGCGATGACCGCCAGCTGCCACTGCGCCTGGAGGAATTCGCTGCGCACCAGATTGGTGGGCAGACCCGGGACGTTTGCCAGTGCACCGGTGGTGGCGCCGGCGAGGACGGCGAGGACGAACGGCAACTGGCGCCGCCCGGCCCGGGCCTCTGTCTCCCAGAGCGTCATCAGGAGCACGCCCATCGCGATTCCGACCACCCCGCAGAGCGGGATCTGCGTGATCGCGGTCCAGCCCACAAGGTTGCTGACGAACACGTACGCCGGGGACAGCAGGGCCACGCCGACATGCGCCACGGCCGCCACCAGCAGGAGGTTGCCCTCAGCCGGAACGGGCTCGTGGTTCGCGACCCGCTGCCGGCGATCCCGCTCGGGATGTGCCCGGAAATGCCGGACGAGGGCGGTCGGGATTCGCCGGGGACCGGTCTGTTCGGGGACCTTGTCGAGCATGGCCGTGACGCGTTCCGGGCCGCCCATCCCGTCGACCGCCACTCGATCGGCGAGATGTTCACGCAGCCGCAGCACGGCCGCCCGGTTCGCCGCGAGCACGAGCAGCAGGACCACCAGGGTCGCCGTGCCCCACCAGTACGGAACGCGGGCCGAGCCCACCAGGAGGGGAAGCACACCGAGAACAACCACAGCCGCGCTGGCCCACAACGACCACGATGCCCAGCAGGCTGTGGTCACGTCGCGCGCGCGGACATGAGCGAGCTCGTGGCGGACCACCGGCTCGAAGTCGGGGTGTTCGCCGAGCGCCAGCGCAGGCGGCACGACAACGACGGGCCGGGTGAACGGCAGGCCGAAGGTGAAAGCCTCGGAAACTCCAGAACCGACGCCGGCCACCCATAGGTCGGGCCGTTGCCGGTCCGAACCCTGCTCGGTGCGGCAAAGGGCTTGGAAAGTGGTCGCGGCGAGCGCGAATCGCTCATCGAGATGCCAGTAGGCCCCCCGTAGGCGCCACCGCACCCACAGATACTCTGACACGATGAGCAGGCAGGTCAGCAACCATGTGGCGGCAACACCGGCCACGACCGCTGTCACGGTCGCCTCGCGGTAGGACGATATGCAGTCGCTGAACGCTCCCAACGGAACGTTCACGGAATAAGGAAGATCGCCATCGATGACTCCGTGCAGGCCGAGCCTGTCCTCACACACCCGGGTGACGGAGTCGTCGACAAATCCATAACCGACACCGGCCGCCCAGCCCGCGGCCGAGCCGGAGGCGGTCATCAGCAACGCCGTCACCGAGTAGAGCCCCCACGGCCGGCGGACGAAGTCGGAGGCCGTCGAGGAGATCAGGGGGCGCTCTCCAGGATCGGGCCGAACACTGAGTCAGCCAGAACCCTCGCCTTGCGCTCGGACATTCCCAGGTCCTGCGCATTGCGCATGCAGACGGCATGCAACGCGGCCCGCTGGCCGGCGTCGATGACGACCGTGGCCTGAGGCTTCTGCCTGCGGCGCCACCACCGTCGTTTGCCCATGCCGGCGTACGCCGCATTGCCCAGGACGTTACCCAGAGCACCGGTTACGATCTCGAACACGAGCGCTGTGTTCAAGAAGGTCGGCAGGCCGATCCGCGCGGTACCACCCGGCGTGCCGTCGGCGATATCGTTGCGAAGGTTTCCGTCGCGCCAGACCGCAGCCGCTTCCTCGAAAAGGACCATCTCCTCCGGGGCGATCGCCGCGACCCCCCGCCGCGCAAGCTCCACGACTTCCAAAGCCTCTGGCCCGGCCACTTCGTGATCCACTCAGCACCCCTTCCGACTTCCGCTCTCCGGTTTCACGGACGGCTGGGCCCAAAGGTTGCCGCCTGTCGAGTTGCCGACAGGGCGTTACTCGATGGGTGAGTGGCGTGGTGGCCGGAGGTGCTCATCGACATGGGCCGGTGATGGGACGGTTGCCGCAGTTGCTGGGCGCCGTGCCGCCCTGCTCGAGCCGCTCACCGATGCGGAATGGCACACGCCGTCGCTGTGCACGGCATGGCGGGTCCGTGACGTCGCCGCGCATGCCGACCTGGCTCCACAGAGCAATGCGGACCCTCCCGCTCGCAGCGAGCTCCGTCCATAGGAACGGCGCGCCACTGACCCACGCGCACGGACGGTGGCGGCGATGAGCAGCCCGATCAGGGCTGACCAGCCCAGCACGAGCTTAGGACGATGCTGCCGGTTCGGCGGGCGGCCGGCCACCGGGAAGCCGGTGACGATCAATGTCGCGCCGTGATGCCGGACGCGCCATGGTGCCCGCAGGTCGCGGTGGCGTGCCGACCGTGTCCGGCAAGGGACGTGCAGGCCGGTGCGTGGGTCGGAGGCGTGCGGATCGATCACGGCCGCTCGAAGCACCGGCCGCTGCACGACGAGGGACACGAGGTGGAGATCTTCTACACCGCCGTCTGGGACCCCCGATCCCCACAGGCGCCGGAGCTGGAACAGCTGGCCGAGCGCCTGGCCGCGGCCTGAACATTTACCTTCGCTATACCCCTATTCGGAACCCTTCCCTACTCGCCGCGAGTCCGCGTCTACGAAACCGCCTGAACGGATTCTTGTTCTCGTTTGGACGATCGAGCGGCGGGAATGCGCTACCGACGTCGTCTACAGGAGGTACTCGATGTCTGCCGTCCCGGTCGAGCAACGGGCTTTCTCCGCCACCGGCCGTAATGTGCTTTCCGGTGTGCTGCTCGGTCTCGGCATCGCCGCCTTCCTCGACGAGGCGGTATTTCACCAACTCCTGCACTGGCATCACTTCTACGACAAGTCCACCCCGGCGATGGGGCTGATCTCCGACGGTCTGTTCCACGCCTTCAGCTGGTTCGCCACCATCGCCGGGCTCTTCCTTCTCGCCGACCTGCGCCGCCGTGTCGCCTACCACGCCGCGGTGTGGTGGGGCGGTGTGCTGGTCGGGCTCGGCGGCTTCCAGCTGTACGACGGCACGATCCAGCACAAACTCATGGGGCTGCACCAGATCCGCTACGACGTCGACCTGACCCCGTACGACTGGGCCTGGAACATCGTCGCCGTCGCGAGTAGCGTGGCGCCTGCCCGACGACATCAGACTGTGAGCTTTCCTGTGCACGACTGCGACACCACTGTCCTCGACGACCCCGTCGGCTTGTCCTTGCGCGGCCCTCACCGCCATCTCGCGCGCTGGGTCGGGCAGGCGGTCACTTACGAAGCCGAGGTGGCATCGTTCGCCTCGGTGCCACTCGATCCTTCAGCGGCGGACTGGAACGACCTGGCACGCCTGCTCGGCACCGGCCAACTGGCCGATCTGTTCAGCGCACCCGTCACCCCGCCGAGAAACTGGACGCCCGTCTTCGCTCTGGACGGCGTCCAGATGATCAGCGACGGCCGGGAGACCACGTCCACCACGACCGTCGAGGTCGCACAGCTGGGACATGCCGATGTGCCCGACATGCTCGCGCTCACCGCCGAGACACGTCCGGGCCCGTTCTGGCCCCGCACCGTCGAACTGGGCGCCTTTTACGGAGTGCGCGACAGCGGGTCACTCGTCGCGATGGCCGGCGAACGGCTGCGACCCTCCGGCTGGACCGAGATCAGCAGCGTCTGCACCGCCGGCACACACCGCGGGCGCGGGCTCGCCGCGCAGGTGGTGCACGCCGCTGCTAACCGCATCACCGCGTGCGGTAAGAGACCATTCCTCCACGTCGCAGCCAACAATCACGACGCGATCAGACTGTACGAGCGCCTCGGCTTCACCGTGCGCCGGCAGGTCCGCTTCCACGGCTACCAGGTTCCTTGAACGACAGGCCGATGCCCCCGCAGGCCGACCAGGTTGATCCAGCCGTCGCTACCTTGGCAGCTCGGCGACACGGTCGAAGATCTCGCGTTCGGCATGGAGTAGATCGATCGGCATCGCGATGCGCTAGGCGTTCCGATCCGTCAGCGCCGCTGGTCCGGGGGCCCCCAGTTGCCGGCGGACCAGGTCCCCCGCCTCCGGCGGCGGCAACGGACGGTGGAAATGGAAGCCCTGCCCGGTCGTGCAGCCCATGTCGAGGAGGGCGGCCGCCTGCTCGGCCGTCTCGATGCCCTCGGCGACGACGTGGAGCTTGAACGCCTCACCCAGGTGGACCACGGCCTCGCACACCGAGCGGGCTTCCGCGTCGTCGGCGATGCCGGTGACGAACGAGCGGTCGATCTTCAGCACGGTCACCGGCAGGCGGCGCAGGTAACTCAGGGCCGAGTAGCCGGTGCCGAAGTCGTCGACCGCGAGGTGGATACCGAGATCACGCAGGGCCTGCAGACGGCCGATGGTGAGCGGGTCGGGTTGCAGGACGACGCTCTCGGTGATTTCCAGGGTGAGCCGATCGGGCGGGAAGCCGGTCTCGGTCAGGATGGCCTCGACGACGGTGACGAGATCGGCCTGGGCGACCTGCTTCGGTGACAGATTCACCGTCAGCCGCAGAGGTTCGGCGCCGGGGAGACCGGCCCGCCAGCCGGCCGCCTCGCGGCACGCCGCCCGCAGGACCCACGCACCCAGCGGCACCACCGCCCCGGTCTCCTCGGCCAGGTCGATGAACTCGCCCGGGCCCAGCAGGCCGCGTACGGGATGGTTCCAGCGGACCAAGGCCTCGAACGCCTTCAGCTCGCCGGTGGCCAGCGCGACGATGGGCTGGAAGAACACCACCAGCTCGTCCTGGGCGACCGCGCGGCGCAGCTCGGCCTCGCGCGCCTTGGTGTCCATCACGTCGGAGTAGTACTCGAAGCGGGCGCGGCCGGCGCGTTTGGCCGCGTACAGGGCGGTGTCCGCCTGCTGCAGCAGGGTGTCGCCGGAGGCGTCCCGGCTCTCGCGGAGGGCGACGCCGATGCTCGCCTCCACCATCAGCACGTGCTCGCCGAAGATCACCGGCATGCGGAGCGCCTCCAGCAGCCGGGCGGCGGCCGAACCCGCGGCCTCCCGCGTCGGCAGACCCTGCAGAACGACGGCGAACTCATCGCTGCCGAGGCGTGCGGCGAGGTCGCCGTCCCGGATCACGCCGCGCATGGCGTCGGCCGCGGCGATCAGCACGGCGTCCCCCGCCTCGTGGCCGAAGGTGTCGTTGATGGGCTTGAACCGGTCGAGGTCGACGAGCAGGATCGCGGTGTGCCGGCCGGGCCGGATCGGCTGCCGGGCGAGCTGGGCCAGGCGCTCGGTCACCAGGATGCGGTTCCCCAGACCGGTCAGCCCGTCGGTGACCGCCAGCTCGCGGTTGTCCCGCAGGGCGTGCGACTGGCGCACCATCACCAGAAGGGTCAGAACGGCCGACCCGAAGATCATTCCCCCGTACGGGTTGAGGGGGAGATCGGACGACTGGACGGCGAGCAGAACGTAGGCGGCGATGCTGGCCGCGTACGGAAGGAGGAAGACCGCGCTGCGATCCCGCCGTCTCGGCTCGGGATGCCGCGGCCGGCGGTACTGCTGGTCGGCCGCCAGAACCAGCAGGAAGCACCCGGCCAGCCACAGCAGGTCCGGCCAGGAGCCGCCGGTGAACCCGCCGTTGAGCTGGATCCAGCTGTAGGACACGTCGGCCGTGACGGTCAGGGCGATCGAGCCGGCCAGCAGCCGGATCGGGGCCGGCGTGTCTCGCTGGTGGCGCCGCAGCATGGCGGTCGACGTGGCCAGCACGAGCAGCAGGTCGCCGATCGGCAGCGCCGCGGTGACCGCCCGCTGCCACATGGTGAGTCCGGGAGCGTTGAGAATCGGGCCGAGCAGCAGGTACCAGATCGCGATGAACCCGCCGGCGCCGACGATCAGCGCGTCCAGCGCCAGCTTCTGCCGGTCGCGACGGCGACGGTGCTGGCCCGGCAGCATCAGCAGCCCGGCGAACATGAACGGCGAGAAGAGCAGGAAGCAGTAGTCGGCGGTGGAGGGGTAGCTGGTGCTGTGCACGACGTGCGACTGGGTGAACCAGGCGATGTGCGCGGCCAGCTGACAGCCGAACGCCATGGTGATCACCAGCCAGGCCCGGCGGGTCCGCGGATCCTGCCGCCCCGACCCGGCCACCCGGGCCGCCAGCACGGTGAACACGAGCGCCTGAGGGACGTAGGCGGCGTCCGAGATCAGCGTGACGACCTCCGGGCCGCCCCATCCCCCGAAATACCATGCCTGTTGCACCAGCAGCAGAACGGCGCAGACGAGCACGCACACGGCGCTCGCCCGGCCGGTCCGGAACCAGGTCAGCATCACCGATCTCTTCGACCGCGTCGCCGGTCACCTGAGTCACAGCGGCACGACAAGCTCCCCCGCACCGCGGGCCCGGCGGCTAAGGCGATCGCGCTCACGAAGGCGTGAGCTCACGAAGGCCGAGCGCTACGAAGGCCGAGCGCTCACGAAAGGCCGAGCGCTCAGGAAGGCCGATCCTGGTAGACGTCGGGAATCCCGTCGTTGTCCACGTCGGCGGTCTCCCGCTCGTGCAGCTTGCGGTAATGGCGGTTCCGCACGCGCAGCACAGCCGCGGCGAGCAGCGCGGACAGCAGGGAACCGGCGAGCACTCCGATCTTGGCGTAGCCGTCACCGGCCGAACCCACCCCGTACGCGAGTTCGCCGATCAGCAGCGACACGGTGAACCCGATGCCGCCCAGCAGCGCCACCCCGACGACGTCCCACCAGCTCAGCCCCTCGGCCATCTGGGCCCGGGTGAACCGCTGCACCAGATACGTGGAGCCGGTGATGCCGATCGCCTTGCCGACGACCAGCGCCACGATGATCGCCATGGTGATGGTGCTGGTCAGGCCCGCGCCGAGGCCGCCGGCGTCGGCGACGGTGACTCCGGCGGCGAAGAACGCGAACACCGGAACGGCGAAACCGGACGAGATCGGCCGCCAGCTGTGCTCCAGCCGTTCGGCCAGGCCGTGACCACCGTCGCGGCTGCGCACCGGCACGGTGAAGGCCAGCAGCACCCCGGCCACCGTGGCGTGGATGCCGGACTCGTGCACCAGGACCCAGGCCACGACCGCGAGCGGGAACAGCAGCCACCACCGGGTGATGCCCCGCTGCACGAGGAAACCGAAGACCGCCACCGCGGCCAGGGCGCCGAGCAGCGACAGCAGGTGCAGCGACGACGAGTAGAAGACCGCGATGACCGTGATGGCCAGCAGGTCGTCGACGACGGCCAGCGTCAGCAGGAAGGTGCGCAGCGCCGCCGGCAGGTGGGTGCTGATGATGCCGAGCACCGCCAGCGCGAAGGCGATGTCGGTCGCGGTGGGGATCGCCCATCCGGCCAGCGCATCCCCGCCGGCCCGGGCCGCGATGAGAGCGAAGATCACGGCCGGTAGTGCCATACCACCGACGGCGGCCGCCACCGGCAGCGCGGCCCGGCGTGGTTCCCGCAGGTCACCGGCGACGAACTCGCGTTTGAGCTCCAGCCCGGCGACGAAGAAGAAGACGGCCAGCAGTCCGTCGGCCGCCCACGTGGCCAGGGACAGATCGAGGTGCCAGGCGGCCGGGCCGACCCGGAATGCCGACAGTTCGTGGTAGACGTCCGACCAGGGGGTGTTCGCCCAGATCAGCGCGATGACCGCGGCGATCAGGAGCAGGATCCCGCCGACCGTCTCCATCCGCAGCACTTCGGCGACGCGGCGGGCCTCGGCCCAGCTGCCCCGGCCGAACATGCGCAGGGTCTTGGTGGGTGGTGCGGCCACGGTGAACTCCTCGGAGGGGTCGGCAAAGCGATCGCCGACCAGACTTCCCGGCACACCTTCGTACGACATTAGCGGAGACCTCGGGCGTACGCAGTGGTCACGGCCCACTGGGCGGTGCGGCCTTCCCCCGGTGGGCGGCACGGCGTACGGTGAGCGGAGGTGCGCCGGGAAGTCTGGTCGGCAGTAGCGTCCGCTCCTGCCCCGGAGGCTCCGATGAGCATGCCCGCCATCCGCACCGACCACCTCACCAAACGCTACGGGCGCCTCTACGCCCTCGACAGCCTCGATCTGAGCGTCGAGCCGGCCGAGGTGTTCGGGTTCCTCGGCCCCAACGGCGCCGGCAAGTCCACCACCATCCGGTTGCTGCTCGGCCTGGCCCAGGCCACCAGCGGCAGCGCCCACATCTTCGGGGTTCCCGCCACCGATGTGCGGTCGGCCCACCGCCGGCTCGCCTACGTGCCGGCCGACGTGGCGCTGTGGCCGCATCTCACCGGAGCCGAGATTCTGGAGTTGCTCGCCCGCACCGGCCCCGGAACCGACCGCGGTTATCAGGACGAGCTGGTCGCGCGGTTCGACCTCGATCTGCGCAAGCCGGCCGGCACCTACTCGACCGGGAACCGGCAGAAGGTCGCCCTCGTGGCGGCGTTCGCCACCCGGGCGCCGCTGCTGATCCTGGACGAACCCACGAGCGGGCTCGACCCGTTGATGGAACGTGTCTTCCGCACCGCCGTGCTCGAGGCGCGCGAACGCGGCCAGACCGTGTTCCTCAGCTCTCATCAACTGGCCGAGGTCGAGGCCGTCTGCGATAGGGTCGCGATCCTGCGCGCCGGCCGGCTGGCCGAGATCGCCGCCGTCGCCGACCTGCGTCGCCTGCACCGTACGGAGATCGAGGTCGGCTTCACCGGTCCGGCGCCGGAACTCCACGCGGTCGGCGGTGTCGAGGACATCGAGTCAACCGGCCCCGGACGGCTCCGCTTGTCCCTGACCGGTCCGCCGGCACCCGTGTTGCGGGCCCTGGCCGCCGCGGAGGTCACCACTCTGGCCGTCCGCGAGCCGAGCCTCGAGGAGATCTTCCTCGCCTATTACGGCCAGGCGTCCCGATGACCGCCCTCGACGCTGCACCAGCACCCGTCGCCCCGAGCACGGCGGGCGCACCCGGGCGGGCCGTGACCAGGCTGACCGTCCGTCAGGTCCGCCGCGGCGCCCTCGCCGTCGGCGTTCTCGCGGCCGGCATGTCGGCCCTGGTGGCCGCGACCCACGCCGAGGTGGTGGCGAGCCCCGAGCAGGCCGCTTCCCTCGCCTCGCTGGCCACCAACCCGGCCATCCGCACCCTGTTCGGCGAGCCGGGTGACCTCGGCGATCCCGGC
This sequence comes from Paractinoplanes ovalisporus, assembly GCF_016834655.1. GTDB lineage: Bacteria > Actinomycetota > Actinomycetes > Mycobacteriales > Micromonosporaceae > Actinoplanes > Actinoplanes ovalisporus. Next base: position 108,486 of record NZ_JAENHP010000010.1, on the reverse strand, counting down.
GGATTCACCGTGTGGCGCACCGGCATCTTCCTGTCCGTGCTGCTCGGAGCCTGGTGCCTGCTGGCCGCCACGCGCATCACCCGCGGTGAGGAGGAATCCGGGCGGACCGAGCTGCTGCTCGCCGGTCTGGTGACACCGCGCCACCTGCTCGCCCGTCAACTCACGATCCTGTCGCTCGCCGCGGCGGCCACGGGTGCCGCGGTGAGTGTGGCGCTGTCCGCCGCCGGCACCGACCGGCCCGGAGCTCTGGTCCACGGTGCAGGGCTGGGGCTGACCGGTGTGTTCTTCGCCGCGACCGGCCTGCTCGCCGCGCAGATCTTCCCGGCCCGATCCGCGGCGACCGGCAGTGCCACGGCAGTTCTTGCGGCCGGGCTGATGGTGCGCATGATCGGCGACGGCGTCGCGGCGCTCGGCTGGCTCCGTTGGCTCACGCCGTTCGGCCTGACCGGACTGACCCGCCCGTACGACACCAACCGCTGGCTGCCCCTGATGGTGCTCGCCGCGATGACGGCAGCGGTGCTCGCGGCGGCCGTGGCCGCGAACCGCCGGGACGTACGCGGTGGGTGGCTGGCGCCGAGGGCCGGCCGCGCCCCGAGAACGACGCTGCTGGGCTCGGCCCCGGCGTTCGCCCTGCGCCGGATGCTGCGCCCGTTGTCCGGCTGGGCGGCCGGAATCGCCGCCTACTACCTGCTCATCGGCCTCATCGCGGCGTCCATGATCAGCTTCCTGGCCGACAACCCGGAACTGGCCGATCTGGCCGGGCAAGCCGGTTTCGGCAGCCTGGGCGCGGTCGAGGGCTACGCGGCAACGCTGTTCGCCCTGCTCGCCATGCCGGCCAGCGGCTTCGCGACCACGCGTCTCACCGCCTTCTTCGCCGACGAGAACAGCGGACGGCTGACCCTGCTGTGCGCCGCACCCCGCACCCGGCAGAAACTGGCCGGCATCGAGGTTGCCACCGCGGCCGCCGGCACCTTGGTGCTCGCCCTCGTCGCCGCCCTGGCCACCTGGGCCGGAACGACGATCTCGGGCGCTCCCCTGAGCCTGACCGCCGCGGTGGCCGGGGCCCTGAACGTCCTGCCGATCGCCGCGCTCGGGCTGGGCGCCTCGGCCCTCGCCCTCGGAGTGGCGCCACGAGCCATCGGCTGGTTCGGTGCGCTGCCGGTCGTGGGCGGATTCCTGCTCCTGGTCATCGCCGACAGCGTCCGCGCGCCGGTCTGGGTCACCGGGCTTTCCCCGTACGCACACATCGCCCTGGTGCCGCTGGAGAGCCCGGACTGGGTGGCGGCCGCCGTCATGACCTCGATCGCCGCATGCGCCGGCGCCGCCGGGCTGGCCGCCTACGCACGCCGCGACCTGCGCTTGTGAGAATCGGCGAGCCACCCGGCCGCCCTTTTCGCCCGGCGCGACGGCTGCCACCTCGTATGCCGCTACCCGCAGCCGCCGCAGGTCGCCACATCCGCTCCGGTGGCGTGGTGCGCCGGACGACTCGCACCGTTCACATCCGTCCACCGCTGGCTGACCGCGGCGTCACCAGGCGGTTCATCCTCCACATAGACATCGCGGCCGGGCCGGACCGCACACCACGGCCGGATCCCTGAAAAGAACCGAAGGTGTGGTGACCGTCGCGGTGGGCCCGCGCAGTGGCAGACTGGCGGTGTCGTCCGCACCTGCCTCCGATGATCTGGACCAACGAGAAGATCGCCGTGTCCGGTTCGATCGATCAGGCCAACGCCGGGCCGGTGGCCGACCGGCTGTGCGCCGCGATCATCGGCGCCATCACGATTGTTGATCTCGGGCGGGTGACGTTCTTCAGCGCGGCCGGGCTGCACATGATCGAGTCGGTCGCGGCGGCCGCCCGGGCCGCCGACGCCATCGCCCAGGTGACCTGCTCCGGGCCCGTGTGGCAGGTCCTGGATCTGTGCGAGGCGACCGACCTGCCGGGGCTGGTGCTCGACCGGTCGCCACGCACCGCCGCCGAGACCGACGGGACAGAGCCGTGAGCGCGCCCGCCGATCGGCCGACCTTAGGCCGTTTCGAGCACACCGCCTTGATCATCGACTCCGACGACACGCTCGACCGGCTTCTGGTGCCGGTCCTGCGCGGTCACGCCGCCCGTGGTGAGCCGGTCCTGATCGTGGTCAGCCCGGCCACCGAAAGCGTTCTGCGGGCCCGGCTGGGTTCCGACGCCGAGGCGCTGACCTGGGGCGATTCCAGCGCCTTCTATCAGCGTCTGGGTTTCGCGTACGAGGCGTTCCGCCGTTTCCTGCGCCAGCAGCACGCCGAGGGCCGCAGCGTGCACGTGATCGCCGAACCGGACATCCCGACCGATCTGGACGCTCCGATCGACCGGGTCGCGGCCTACCTGTCGTACGAGTCGATCTGCAATGACACCTACGCCGAGTACAACTGCCCGGTGACGTGCCTGTGGGACAGCCGCCGGCACCCCACGCTGGTCATCGAAGGCGTCCGGAGCATTCACGATCACGAGCTGACCGACCGGGGTGTGCAGGCCAACAACACGTTCGTCCCCGCGCACGCCTACCTGTCCGGCCGCTCCCAGGTCACCATGCCCCCGGCCCCGCCGGCCACCGACGTCGACCTGACCCTCTCCGCTCTGACCGAGCTCGAACCGGCCCGGACCGTCGTCACGGACTGGGCCACCGGCCACGGGTTCTCCGCCCGGGCAACGGGTCAGATCACCGTGGCCGTCAACGAGGTCGTCACCAACGGCCTGCAGCACGGGCTGCCGCCGGTGCGGCTGCGGGCCTGGCACCACGACGGCATCCTCGTGGTCCAGGTCGACGACCGTGGGGCGCGCCCGATCGCCCCGGATGCCGGCTACCGGTCGCCCGCACAGGCCTCCACCGGGACCGGGCTGTGGCTCGCACGGCAGTTCGCCGACATCGTGCTCACCCAGACCGACCCGGGCCGCACGGCCGTCCGGCTCTACTTCCCGCACGCTCTGACCCATCGCAACCTGGACGACCCCGCAGCGGCGTGACCAGCCGGGCCGGACGCCGAGCGAGGTGGTGATCATGTCCGACGCGCCCTCGGTGAGGCACGCCGCCCTCGTCTATCGGGACGCCCAGAACCTGCACGACCGCCTCGCCGCCGACCCGCCACCCGGTGACCACCTGGTCGTCCTGGCCTGCCGCGCTGAGAACGAGGCCGCCGCCGGCGCCGCGCTCGCCGGCCACGAGGTGTTGCGGGCGGACCGGCCCGATATCCACACCCGCCCCGCCGCCGCGCTCGCCGCCTATCGCCGGCTGCGACGCACGGCCGGCACCGCGGTCACGATCGTCGCCGAACCCGAGACGGGCGGGACCCTGTCGGCGTGGCGGCGGGCCACCCGCTGCGAGACCGCCGTCGACCTGGCCCTGGCCGGCAGCGATGTCGACATCGTCTGCGCATACCCGGCCACCACCCCGCACCAACTGCTCGCCGACCTCGTTCGCGCCCATCCGGCCCTGCTCACCCCGCTCGGACGCCGGCCCAACCCCGACCACGCCGACCCGGCCGACATGCTTCGCCGGCTCGCCCCGCGGAGCCCCCGGGCCGCGCCCCCACATCCACCCGCACTGCACATCACCGACGGCGGAACCCTGGAGAACCTGCTCGCGATCCGCCGCGACCTGGCCGCCCGCCTGGCCGGCCTGCCGGCCCTCGTACGCACCGACTTCGTCGCCGCCGTCAACGAGATCGCCACCAACGGCTACCTGCACGGCGCCCCGCCACTGGAGATCTCCCTCTGGATCACCGGCGACACGATCGAGTGCCGCGTCACCGACCACGGGCCCGGCGTATCCGATCCCACTCTCGGCTACCGTCCGTCACCCGCCTCGGGCCGCCGCGCCGGCGCCGGCTTGTGGCTGGCCCGCCAGCTCTGCGACGACATCGACCTGTGGCGGGCCGGCGACGCCTTCACCGTACGGGCGGCCACCGCCGTCACCACCCGGCACAACCGCACTGTCGGCGCCCTCGCCCGCGCCGAGATCGCCCGCGCCCGCGCCGACCTGGCCGTCCGCCGTCGCCGTCGGCGCTGAGACCGCCGGCTGCGGCTCGGGACACCGGACCGTCCGGGCCCGTCGCCGGTCAGCCGAGGGCGTAGGTGCTGAACCGGCCGACCGCCAGACGCCGGCTCGCAATGATGGTCACCTGGCCCGGCGTGGTGCGCTCGCCGGTGCCGTTCTGGCCCAGCTGGAGGTTGCCGTCGGCGCCCCAGCACCACACCGTGCCGTCGTCCTGCGCGGCGCATGTGTGCTTGGCGCCCAGACCGACCTGCCGCCACGTCGACACCGACCCGACCTGGGCCGGCGACGTGCGGTTGGTGGTGTCGCCCACGCCCAGCTGGCCGTTGGTGTTGGAACCCCAGCACCACAGCGTGCCGGCCACGCGGCGGGCGCAGGCGAAACTGTCGCCCACCGACACCGCCGCGTACTGCTGGGCGGCGTCGACCGCGATCGGCGCGTTGGCCGTCGCCGTACTGCCCTGACCGAGCTGGCCGCTGCCGCCGAGTCCCCAGCACTGCAGCGTCCGGCCGGTGAGCAGGATGCCGCAGGTCGAGTTGACCCCGGCCGACACCACGGCCCAGGAGTCACTGCCGACCTGGGCGGGCGCGAGCCGTTCGGAGGTGTCGCCGACCCCGAGCTGACCGTTGCTGCCGGCACCCCAGCACCACAGGGAGTTGTCCGTGCGTACGGCGCAAGTGTGGTCCGTGCTTGTCGACACCTGCAGATAGGTGCCCGTGCCGACCCGGTTCGGCGCCGACCGGTTGGCCTTGTTGCCGAGGCCCAGCTGGCCGGCGCCGTTGCCGCCCCAGCACCACAGCGAGCCGTCGGTCTTGATCGCGCAGGAGCTGGTGCCGCCGGCCGCGACCGACGCCCAGTCGGTGTCCGAGCCGACCTGGGTCATGGTGCTCCGGCCGAGATTGTTGCCTTGACCGAGCTGGTTGGCGTCGTTGTTGCCCATGCACCAGAGCGTGTCGTCGGTGCGTACGGCGCAGACGTGACTGTCACCGGCGGAGGCGTACGACGTGGTGGCCGCGTCGAACAGCGCCGGCGCCGGGATGGGGGCCAGGTAGTGTGCGTTCGTGCTGGTGCCCCAGCACCAGGCGCTGCCGTCGGTGCGGGTGCCGCAGCCGCCCCGCCACACCATGGTGAGCGTCGACCATGTGGTGGCCGCGCCGACCTGCGCCGGCGTGTTGTGGTTGGTCGCGTCCGCGTCGCCCAGAGCCAGCTCGTACGAGGTCCCCTCGCCCCAGCACCACAGGGTGCCGTCGGTGCGGGTCGCGCAGGTGCTGTAGTCCGAGGCGACCACCGTGGCCCAGTTCGTGGCCGCGCCGACCTGCACCGGGTTCAGCCGCTGGGTGTTGTCGCCGAGGCCGAGCTGACCGACGGCGTTCGCACCCCAGCACCACAGGGTGCCGTTGGTGCGGACGGCGCACGTGTGCTGTGTCCCGCCACCGGCCATGGCCCAGTTCGTGTCGGTGCCCACCTGCACCGGGGTCAGCCGCTGGGTGGTGTTGCCCTGGCCGAGCTGGCCGTTGCCGTTCCAGCCCCAGCACCACAGCGTGCCGTCGGTGCGGGTGGCACAGATGTGCGCCCACGACGCGAAGACGAGGTTCGCCCACGTCGTTCCCGGCACCTGGGCCGGACTGGACCGGTCGGTGGTGTCACCCTGCCCGAGCTGACCGTTGAAGTTGCCGCCCCAGCAATAGAGCGTGCCCGCCGTAGTCGTGGCGCAGGTGCTGGAGGCGGTGAGGCCCAGGTTCGCCCAGTTCGTCGCCGACCCGACCTGCGTCGGCGCCCAGCGCGTGTTGGCCGTGTCGCCCAGGCCCAGCTGACCCTCGGAGTTGTAACCCCAGCAGAACAGGGCCCGGTCCGTACGGACGGCGCAGGTCCACCGGTTGTAGGCGGCCACGGTCAGCCAGGTCGACGAGCCCACCCGGGCCGGACCGTGCGGCTCGCTGTCAGTGGTGCCGAGGCCGAGCTGGCCGAACGAATTGATTCCCCAGCACCACAGCGACTGGTCGGTACGGATGCCACAGGTGTGCCCCACGCCGGTGCTGATGCTGGTGTACGAGGCGGTGCCGAACCGTACGGGGGAAGTGGCTGTGGCCTGATCGAGCCCCCAGCGGTAGACCGCGCCGGGAAAGAAGTCGTCGCTGCCGGCCAGCACGGCACTGCTGCGCGCGGTGTCCGTGAAGGGGGCCGCGATGGCGCCGGCCGACAGGCTCGGGGCCAGCAGCGCCAGAAGCACCACAACAAATGCTGCCCGCCGCTTCACACTGACACATCGGCGGCCCGGCGGCCGACCTGAGCGCATCCGGCCGCGGCGGTGTGCTGAGCAGCAAATCAGTGGACGGCCGGCCTCATGTGCCGCGTTGGTGGTCGGTCTCGGCCAGCAACTGGCGCAGGACCTCGGCGTCGGACTCGTCGAGCGACGCGGCGAACCGTTGCAGCACGGCGTGCCGGTCGGGGCGATTGGCCAGGGCGGCCCGCATCTGGGAAGCGGCCGCGGTCGACTCGTCCTCGACCGGCCAATAGACGTGACCGCGTCCGGCCCGTTCCCGTTGCAGGGTCTTCTTCTCGTGCAGGCGGATCAGGATGGTCTGCACCGTGTTGTAGGCCAGGTCACCGCCGACCTGCTGCTGCACCTCGGAAGCGGACATGGGACGACCGGCCGCCCAGAGGACCGCCATGACATCGGCCTCCAGTGTGCCCGGCGCTCGGCGCCCGTCCTTCGTTGTCACAGTCGCTGCCCTCCGGGCTCAGGATAACCTCTGACCCAGGTGCACGAGGTTGGCGGCCGGGGCGGGTGGGGCGCATGTTCGATCATTTCGCATGGTCCGTGCTGATCGTTCCGGCGTTGACGGTCGTGGTGGCCATGGTCGCGGCCGATCACATGCCGCCGCGCCGGGCCGCCGCCGTGCTGGCCTGGTCCGCCGCCGGTGCGGCCGCGGCCGGCGTCGCCAATCTCTTCCTGTTCGCGGTCAAGGCGGTGGCCGAGATCCCCGTCCTCGGTCGCCTCTTCGGCTGGTCGAGCAGCGTCGTCGCGCAGGACACCAGCTCCGTTCCGTGGGTCTCCTGGCTTTCCCTGGTGTTGCTGCTGGCGGCCGCGACGGCGTTCTTCCGTACGCGTCGCCGCCATCGTGCGGCCCTCGCGCTGGTGGGTGGCTTCGCCGACCTGCCCAGCGATCGCGAGATCCTGATCGTTCCCGATCCGGCGCCCGAGGCGTTCAGCGTGGAGGGGCCGCCCGGGCGCATCGTGGTCACCACGGGCATGCTCGACCTGCTCGACGACCGGCAGTACGCGGCGTTGCTCGCCCACGAACGTGAACATCTGCGGGGCGGCCATCATCGACTGGCGCGGATGGCCGAGCTCGCATGCGCGGTGCATCCGCTGCTGCGGGTGCTCGCGACCCGGGTCGACTATCTGCTCGAACGCGCCGCCGACGAACAGGCGGCGGCGTCGGTGGGCGACCGCCGGTCGGTTGCCCTGGCCGTCGGGGCCGCGGCCCTGGCCGGCAGTGGGCGGGGCGCCGGCCTCCACCTGGCCGAACAGCCCGGCGTGGTCCCCAAGCGGGTCCGTGAGCTGCTGCGACCCCGGCGCCGGCGGCTGGCCTGGTTCTTCCTGATCCTGCCGGCCGGGCTGGCCGGCTTCTCCGTCGTCTGGACCTTCGAGGCCGCTCGCGACCTGCTCGAACTGCTGCAAGCCGCGACGTGAGGCGGCCGGCTCGTCCCGCTCGTCCGCACCACCGGGCAAATACCTACATCATGTAGGTTTGCGAGACTCCGGCTGGGGCACGAGAAGCCGGCACCACTTGCGGCCGGAGAGGGAATCTGTGATGACATCGGCTCTGGGACCGTCGTTTCTCGATCCCGAGTGGCTGATTTCCACCTTCGGCGTGATCGGCATCCTGGCCATCGTGTTCGCCGAGTCCGGCCTTCTGATCGGGTTCTTCCTGCCCGGCGACTCGCTGCTGTTCACCGCGGGCCTGCTCGTCGCCGACGGCACCTACCTGCATCAGCCGTTGTGGCTGATGTGCCTGCTGGTCTCGGTGGCCGCCATCGCCGGCGACCAGTTCGGCTACGTCTTCGGCCGCCGGCTCGGACCCGCCCTGTTCCGCCGCCCCGACTCGCGGCTGTTCAAACAGGAGAACCTGACCCGGGCCCGCGGCTTCTTCGCCAGGTACGGCGCCCGCTCCATCGTCCTCGCGCGCTTCGTGCCGATCGTCCGCACGTTCACCCCGATCGTGGCCGGCGCCGGCCACATGCACTACCGAACCTTCCTGACCTACAACATGCTCGGCGGGACGCTCTGGGGCTGCGGCGTCACCATCCTCGGCTACTTCCTCGGTCAGGTCACGTTCGTGAAGAACAACATCGAGTTCATCCTCATCGGCATCGTCGCCGTCTCGGTCGTCCCGATCGGCATCGAACTTCTCCGCAGCCGGCGCCGCACCCGGAACACCGACCCCCGCTAGAACCGACCGGCAGGTCAGCCGATGGGCAGCACCGCCGCCTCGGTCAGCGGCAGCGTGCCGGCCGCGACGATCAGCACACCGACCGGCAACGCCCCTGCCGCGATCGGCACGATCGCCCACCGGCCCAGCCGCAGCGTCGTGATCCGGCGGGCCGAGGTGACGGCCGCGACCACCAGCATCAGCCCGATGAACCCGGCCGTGGCCCACCAGGAGCGCGTGTGATCGTCCGGACAGCTACCTTGTCCGACGCTCCGATCCGCCAGGCTCTGCTGAGCTTCGCGGACGACTTGGCCGAGTATGCGAGCGACGCCACCGTAGCCGGCCCGCCGAGAATCTTCCCGGAAGGTGAGCAGATCGCGAAGGTGTGCGACCTCCAGACACGCATCGAGGTCAAGCCGATCCGCCCGGCATAGGGTCAGCTGTCGGCCGCCGTGCGGTAGTCCTTCAGCGTCAGGGCTTCGACCAGGGCGCCGAAATCGGCGAAGTCGCCCGGCCCGGCCGGCTCCTCGTCGCTGTGATTCTGGTCGTTGAGCTGCCGCGCCGCCGCCTGGTTCCGCAGCACGTAGTCGCGGATCTCGTCCTCGTAGCGGGCGATGCCCGTGGCCGGGTCGGCCGCCGCCGCGATCTCACCGGCCAGCACGTACGCGCCGGCCATCGCCATCGACGCACCTTGCCCGGTGGTCAGCGAGACCGCGTAGCCGGCGTCCCCGACCAGCGCCACCCGCCCCTTCGTCCAATGCTCCATGATCACCTGAATGCGGGCGTCAAAATGGAACCCCGTCGCGTCGTCACGCATGTGCTGCAGGATCCGCGGCACGACCCAGCCCAGTCCGCCGGCCCGCTCGGCGATCAGCCGCTTCTGCGCAGTCTCGTCGCGGTAGTCGTACTCGACCGGCTCCTCGCTCTCGAACCCGAGATAGGCCCGCGCCTCACTGCCACCGTCGAGGCCGATCAGCCCGGCCCCCGCCGCGTCGCCGGCCATCAGGAACGTCTGCCAGCGGTCCAGGCCGAGGAAGTTGGGGATGGTCATGACGGCCACGTAGCCACCCATGTACCGCAGGAACGGCTTCTCCGGCCCGAACACCAGCTTGCGGGTCCCCGAATGCGCGCCGTCGGCGCCGATCACCACGTCGTACCGCTCCGGCGCCGCCTTCTCGAACCGCACATCGACACCGGACCCGTCCTGCTCCAGAGCGGCGATCCGATCGTCGAAAACGAACCGGACCCCCGGCCCGCAGGCCCCGTGCAGGACGTCGACCAGATCGTCCCGCAACACCTCCAGGTCCTCGGAGTCGAGGCGCCCGCCGGTCAGCGTCCGTTCCGTCGTGCGATAGATCTCGGCCCCCGAGTTGTCGACCATCGACATCCCGCGCAGCTCGGTGGTCCGCTTCCGGAACTGCTCCAGCACACCCATCCGCCGCGCCACTTCGAGCGCCGGCCCCCGGACGTCGAGCGCCTGCCCACCCGGGCGCAGACCGGGCGCCCGCTCGACCACCGTCACCTCGAACCCGTAGCGGTCGAGCCACCAGGCAACCGTCAGCCCGGCCACACTCGCGCCGGACACCAGCACCCGGCCCCGTTCCTCGCTCATCACTGCCTCCTTGACCATGCGCCCAACTGTGGGCGGCCAAGAATCGGGGAACCACCGGCAACTGACCGAATGATGCCGGAAAACCGCCAACCTCAGTCGAGCCCGGCGCGGCCCTCGGCCCAGTAGGCCTTGCCCTTGATCTGCCTGGGTCCGCTGGCCCAGGTGCGGCTGTCACGCCGGACCGCGTGAACCGTCGCCGCGTCCCCGGTGACCACGAGCGTGTAGGGCCCGCCGGACGCGGCCTCGCGGAGATGTCCCAGCAGGGCGGCCCGGTCCGCGGTCCTCGCCACCGACGTCGCCCGCTCGGCGAGGTTCAGGCCGGCCAGGATCTCGTCGAGGCCGGCCGGATCGTCGGACTCGAAGACGTACGAGACGTCGTCCGTCAAAGTCCGCAGCGCGCAGGCGAGGGCCACGCTCGACTCGTCGCCGGCGAAGACCACGGGACCGGTGACGCCCGGCAGGTCGATCGAGGCGCGCGGGCCGAACACCTCGCACGTGTCACCGACGGCGACCCGCTTGAACCACTGCGAGGCGGGACCGTCGCCGTGCAGGTACGCGATCAGCTCCACCGCGCCCTGCGCCTCGTCCCAGCTCACCGGAGTGTAGGTGCGGAAGGAGAAGGAGCCCCGCCGCGGGCGGATCTGAAGTTTCGCCCCCGGCGTCCACACCTGCTTCCGGAACGCCTCGTCGGTCAGCCGCACCCGGGTGAAGGCAGGCGACAGCCGGCTGACCTCGGTCACGGTGGTAGCACGAAACATCGCGGTGGCGGCAAGATCGGCCAGCCGGTCGGCGAGTCGGCTCATGGTGTTCCTCCGGGCGTTCCTGGTTGCGGAAAGGCGGGCGCGGCCGACGTTAGGACTGTCGAGATCGCACCGGCCACCAGTCCTCCGCCATCGCACACCGGAAAGCCGCCAGACCTCCCGGCCCTTCGCTGCACCCGGCGAGGCGCCTGACGTTATGGTGACGGCACCGAGTCACGCGAAAGGGGCGACGGTGCCGAAAGCCGAACGGGGACCCTCAGTTCCCGGCGGTCTCGTCGAGGGTGAGCTCGAGGCCTCCAAGAAGCACGCGATCGCGCAGCAGCTGCGGCGTGACATCGCGGCCGGGGTGATCAAGCCGGGCGAGAAGCTGTCCGAGGCCCGGCTGGCCACCCGGTTCGGGGTGAGCCGCATGCCGGTGCGCGAGGCGCTCAAGGAACTCGAGTCGGCGGGCTTCCTCACCATCGAGCACCGCCGCGGCACGTTCGTGAAGAGCCTGCGGCGCCACGAGATCCTCGATCTGTTCGAGGTGCGGGAGGCGGTCGAGGGCATGGCCGCGCGGCTCTGCGCCGGACGCGCCAACAACGAGCTGCTGTCCGAGATCGACGAGGTCATGGCCGACATGGGCCGCGCGGTCGAGTCGGCCGACCTCGACGGTTACAGCACCATCGACGCCCGGCTGCACGAGCTGATCGCCGTCGGGGCCGGCAACGGGCGGTTGCTCGACCACTACAACCTGCTCGTCCAGCAGCTCAACCGCGGGTTCCTGTCGTCCATCGTCACGCGCCGCGAGGGCCGGATGCACCGGTCGTACGAGGAACACCTGGCCCTCGTCAAAGCTCTGCGCGCCCACGACGCGGACGCCGCCGAGGAGGCCATGCGGGTGCACGTACGCAGCGGCCGCTCCGAGCTGCAGGACGAGGTCGCCACCAAGTTCGACCTGTAACTGGTATGGCAGTTTTCGGCCACGTTTCGTAGGCCCACCCTCACGTGAAGTCTGGGTTACCGGCTCCCGACCCCTTGACGACTGGTATGGCAGATACGCAAACTGTTCCTCGCACCGCAAAGATGAACAGCTAGTGGCTTTAAATCTGCCATACCAGTTTGTTTCGGTGAGACCGAACGAGAGGTCACCCCCATGCGTACCCGACTTGCCCTCATCTCCTTCGCGACAGCCATACCAGTCCTGCTCGCCGGCTGCGGCGGCGGCAGTGACGAGGCGGCCGGAGCGGCCGACGACAGCACCACCATCGGCTTCCTGGCTCCGGCGCCCCGCAACGACGGCGGCTTCACCCAGTACGCGCTGGCCGGCGTGCAGGCCGCGGTCGACGCCGACCCGAAGCTCAAGCTCACCTCGATCGTCGACAACGCGGCCGAGTCGCAGGAGCAGATCGAGGGCCTGCAGTCGCTGGCCGCCAACAACGACGTGGTGGTGGCCGACGGCGCCGTGCTCAACAAGGCCGTCGCCGTCGTCGCGCCCAAGTACCCCGACACGCACTTCGTGCTGATCGCCTCGGATCTCGAAGCCCTGGCCCCCAACGTCAGCTCGGTGACGGTGGCCGTCGGGCTCAACGCCATGGTGGCCGGCGCGGTCGCCTCCAACGCGTCCAAGAGCAAGAAGATCGGCATGATCGCCGGACCCGAGGTGCCGTCGTCGACGGCCTGGTACTACGGCATGGCCCAGGGCGCCAAGATCGAGAACCCGGCGACCTCCGTGGCCCAGGCCTACACCAACGACTACAACGACGTCGGCAAGGCCAAGCAGGCGGCCGAGGCGATGATAGCCAACGGCGCCGACCAGATCCTGTCCGACCTGGACTCCGGTTCCGAAGGCATCTATCAGGCGGCCGACGCCAAGGCCGGCACGGGCGTCTACAACGTCTTCGCGCTGCACTGCGACGAGAACCCCAACATCATCGGCTCCGGGGTCGTGAACTGGTCGGACGTGCTCAAGGCCTCGGTCACCGAGGCCGCCGCGGGCACGCTGAAGGCGGGCGCGATCAGCTTCGGCCTCAAGTCGGGGGCGCTGTCCTTCCAGTTCTGCCCCGGCAAGGGCACCGACGAGCAGAAGGCGCTGGCCGAGAAGATCACGAAAGAGATCTCGGACGGCACCGTCGTGCCCGAGAAGGGCGTCCTGCTGCCCCAGCCGAGCTACGCCTTCGAGCAGCGCTGACATGGCCGCCGATCCCGGACCCGACGAAGCCCTCCGCCTCTCCGGCATCACGAAACGGTTCGGGGCCTTCACCGCCAACGACCGGATCGACCTCGGCATCGCCTGGGGCGAGGTGCACGCCCTGCTGGGCGAGAACGGCGCCGGCAAGACCACCCTGATGCGGATCGTCACCGGCCTCTACCAGCCGGACGAGGGCACGATGAGCCTCGACGGCACGCCGGTGGCCTTCCGGCGCCCGGAACAGGCGCTGCGGGCCGGGATCGGCATGGTCCACCAGCACTTCACCCTCGTGCCGACGCTGACCGAACTCGAGAACCTCGCCATGGCCCCGGCCGCCGTGCCGTGGCGCAACGGGCGAGCCGCCGCGCGCCGCCGGGCGGCCGAGGTCGAGGCCTCGACCGGCCTGCGGATCGACCCGGACCGTCTGGTCGCCGACGCCTCGGTCGGCGAACGGCAACGCCTCGAGATCGTCAAACTGCTGTGCCGCGGCGCCCGCCTGCTCATCTTCGACGAGCCCAGCGCCTCGCTCAGCCCCGGCGAATGGGACGAGCTGGCCAAGCTGATGCGCCGCCTGGCCGGCGAGGGGCACGCCGTCGTGCTCATCTCGCACAAGCTCTCCGAGGTCTTCTCGGTGGCCGACCGCTGGACGGTGCTGCGGGGCGGCGCGGTGGCCGGCACCGGCGACATCGCCGGGACCACACCCGAGCACCTGGTCGAGCTGATGGTCGGCGAGTCCGTCGCCCCACGCCGGGAACGCACCCCGGCGTCGCCCGGCGCCCCGACCCTGGTGATCAGAGACCTGAGCGTGGATCGCCTGGCGGAGGTCGACCTCACGGTGCACGCGGGCGAGATCGTCGGCGTGGCCGGGGTGGCCGGCAGCGGCCAGGCCGAGCTGGTCGAGGCCGTGCTCGGCATCCGTCCGGCCGCCGCCGGAAGCGTCGAGCTCTCCGGTCAACGGCTGGAACGCCGTACGCCGCAAGCCTTTTACGCCGCCGGAGGCGCGCTCATCCCCGAGGACCGGCACCACGTCGCGGTGGTCGGCGGCATGACCCTGGGCGAGAACATCAACCTGCGTGCCCTGCGCCAGGCCCCGCTGGCTCGGCGCGGTCGCATCAACCTCGGGGCGGCCCGGCTGCGGGCCCGGCGGCTGATGACCGAGTACGAGGTGCGTGCCACCGGCGAGAACCAGCCGATGGCCCGGCTCTCCGGCGGCAACCAGCAGAAGGCGGTGCTCGCCCGTGAGCTGTCCACCGAGCCCTCGCTGGTGATCGCGGTCCAGCCCGTACGCGGCCTGGACGTGCGCGCCACCGAATTCGTCTACCGGCGGCTGACCGAGCACCGCAACCGTGGCGGCGCCGTTCTGCTCATCTCCATGGATCTCGACGAGGTGATCGCCCTGTCCGACCGCATCGCCGTCCTCGCCCACGGGCGCGTGCGCGGCGTCCTCGACGCGGCCGAGGCCACTCGCTCGCGCATCGGTGCCCTGATGACCTCGTCGGAGGTGAGACCGTGAAAGCCTTCGCCGTACGGGTTCTGACCCAGCTCGCGGTGGCCGCCGCGACCCTGCTGTTCGCCGCCCTGCTGCTGCTCGCGATCGGTGTCTCCCCCGGCGACGCGGCGACGGCGTTCTGGAACGGCACCTTCGGCTCGCCCACCAACGCCGGCACGACGCTGACCCAGGCCGTCCCGCTGTTCCTGGTGGCGCTCGGCTGGATCGTCGCCGACAAGGCCGGCCGCATGCACGTCGGCTTCCCCGGTCAGGTCGTCATCGGCGGCTGTGCCGCGGCGGCCGTCGGCCTGCAGTGCGACGGTGTGCCGAGGGTGCTCGCCATCGTCGCCTGTGCCCTGGCCGGGATCGCCGGAGGCGCCCTGTGGGCCGGGATCGTCGCCTGGCTGTGGGCGTCTCGAGGCGTACTGGAAATCATCTCGTCTCTGCTGCTGAACCTGGTCGCCCTGCAGGTGCTGGCCTGGCTGGTCCGCGGCCCGCTGCAGGGCTCGCTCGACCAGCAGCCGCAGTCGGCCAACTTCCCGGCGTCCACCCTCTGGCCGGCCGTCGAGTCGGTGCCGGGACGGACCCTCTCGTACGACGTGATCCTGCTGCCGCTGCTCGCGGCCGCCCTGATCTGGTTGTTCGCCCGCACCGTGTTCGGCTTCGAGCTGCGTGCCGCCGGCGGCAACCTCGACGCCGCCCGTTGGAACGGCATCAACCCGGTCCGGATGGGCGTCAGCGCCATCGTGATCTCGGGTGGCCTGGCCGGTCTGGCCGGTGCCGCGCTGCTGTTCGCCGGCTCGGCGCCCTGGCTGAGCGAGGGCTTCGAGGCCGGGATCGGCTTCAACGGCATCGCGGTGGCGCTGCTGGCCCGCAACTCACCGATCGGCGCGATCGTCACCGCGATCGTCTTCGCCTCGCTCAACGTCGGTGGCACCTCGCTGCAGGCCCTGCTCGACGTGCCGTCGTCGCTGACCTCGGTGCTGCAGGGCGCGGTCATCGTGCTGGTGCTGGTCGCGGCGATGCTGCTGAGGCGGCGCCGCGCGGCCCGGCGCCCGGCGGCACCGGTGACGACGACTCCCTCCACCGAGAAGGAACTGGTGGCCTGACATGGGTGTCTTCGATATCGCCTTCCTGGTCTCGGCGCTGACCATCGCGGCGCCGATCCTGATGGCCGCGACCGGCGAGCTCATCAGCCAGCGGGCCGGTGTGATGAACGTCGGGCTCGAGGGGGTGCTGCTGGCCGGGGCGTTCGCCGGATACCTGACGATGACCCGGGTCGAGAACCAGGCCCTCGGTTTCCTCGGCGGGATCGCGGGCGGGCTGCTGCTGGCCGCGCTGATGGGCCTGCTGGCGATCGAGGTGAAGGTCGACCAGATCGTCGCCGGCATCGCCATCGGCGTGCTCGGCCTGGGCCTGACCACGTTCCTCGACCAGCACTTCGTGCCCGAGCCGCAGACCTTCAAGCCGCTGCCCCGCATCGAGATCCCGCTGCTGTCGGACATCCCGGTCGCCGGCCCGCTGCTGTTCGACCAGGACCTGTTCATCTGGGCCACCCTGGCCGTCGTGGGGCTGGCGGCGCTGGTCATGTACCGCACCACCTGGGGCATCAACCTGGCCGCGACCGGCGAGACCCCGGTCGCCGCCGACGCCGCCGGGGTCAGCGTGCGCGGCCTGCGCTGGTCCGCGGTGCTCGTCTCGGGCGCCCTGGCCGGGGCGGCCGGCGCCTACATCTCGATCGGCGACGTCGGCGTGTTCCGCGAGGACATGACCGGTGGCCGCGGCTACCTCGCCATCGCCGCCGTGCTGTTCGGCGCCTGGCGCCTGCGCGGGCTGCTGGCCGCCGTCGCCATCTTCGCGGTGACCGACGCGGTCCAGCTGCGTCTGCAGTCGATGCCGGCGGTGCCGGGCGAGATCTGGACCGCCGCCGCCATCGCCGTGCTGGCCGGCCTCATCGTGATGCGGCGGGGCCTGGTGGTGGGCGGGGCCGTGCTGATCGCCCTGGTCGCCCTGGCCGTGGTGCATCCGGTGGTGTCCCTGCCGGCCTCCCTGTGGCTGGCCATGCCCTACGTCCTGGCGCTGGTGGCGCTGGCCGCGGGCGGCGCCTCGCGGCATCGCGCGCCGTCGGCTCTGACCCTTCCCTATGTCCGAAGCGAGGCCTGACCTTGATCACCGACGTGCACACCCACTTCTGGATCCCGGACCACCAGGCCTCACCCTGGACCGACGACCTGACCCGGGTGGCCCGCAAGCACGCCCAAGGGGCGATCGACGAAGTCACCCGCGACGGCTACCGCGCCCAGGTCGAACCGGCCGAGCGGACCATCGTGTTCGGTCTGCAGGCCCAGGCGTCCGGCATCATGGTGCCCAACGATGCGGTCGCCGGGTTCGTCCGCGACATCGGCGGGCAGACCGTCGGCTTCCTGTCGGTCGACCCGACCCGCCACGACGCCGTCGAGGAGATCGAGCGGGCCCACTTCGACCTTGGCCTGGCCGGCATCAAGCTCGGCCCGATCTATCAGGGCACGTCGCCGTTGCATCCGCTGTATCTGCGGGTGTTCAGCGCGGCCGAACGGCTCGGGCTGCCGGTGATGATCCACCAGGGGGCCATCTTCACGGCCGCCGGACGCCTGCCCGATGCCAATCCCCTGCTGCTCGACGACGTGGCGACCGCGTTCCCGGAACTCAAGATCATCATCGCGCACATGGGTCACCCGTGGATCTACGAGACCGTCACCGTGATGCGCCGGCACCGGCACATCTTCGCCGACACCTCGGCCATCCCCAACCGTCCGACCGTGCTGGCCAACGCGCTGTGCGCGGCCAAGGAGTACGGGGTGCTGGCCAAGGTGCTCTTCGGCAGCGACTCGCCCATGGTCGGCACCGCCAACGCCATCGACACCCTGCAGCGGGTGGCCACGCACACCCAGAAGTTCGGGCTCACCTCGATCACCGACGAGGAGCTGCACGACCTGCTGCACCGGCCCTCCTTCGACCTGCTCGGCATCACCGCGCCCGCCCTCGAACCGCTCTGAAAGGACCCCCTGTGTCTCCGCTTCCCTACCTCGACGGCGAGCACGTCCGCCGGGGCGAGCTGCCCGTCGAGATCTCGATGGAACCGATCGTCTCCGGCGTCCCCTTCGCGTACGAGATCGTGGTCTCCGACGACGCCGACGGCTTCTTCGCGGTCTGGGCCTGCGATGCCGGCGTCTACCCGCGGGTGAAGGACAAGCGTGGCTCGTTCATGTACATCCTCGAAGGCGACGCCACCATCACCGACCAGGACGGCACCCAGCACCTGCTCACCGCCGACAGCGTGATCGTGCTGCCCTACGGATGGACCGGGCAGTGGGACATCCGCGAGACGATCCGCAAGGTCTACGTGCACACGACCCCGGTCCCGCCGTTCCGTGACGGCGTGCAGCCGTCCGCCTTCCTCGGGGCCGAGGGCGTGCTGGGCTCCCTTCCCGAAGTCGTCTTCGACGGGCCGGACGGGCAGTGCCTCGTGCGCGACGTCCCGATCGGCGACCACACATTGTCGAAGAGTTTCCTCTTCGTCATGTCCGGCGCCGGGTCGATCGACGGGCGCGCTCTAGGGGAAGGCGATGTGCTCGCCGTCCCCACCGGCGTTCTGACCGTCACCGCCCCGATGCGCCTGTTCGAAGTGATCATCAAGGAGAACCGCCATGACCGATGACCCGTACGCCTCCGTCACCCCCGCGCCGTCGTTCGACGTGCGCAGCGACGACTTCACCCACGGCGGCGAACTGCCGGTCGAACTCCGCGATCCCGACATCGGCGGCAAGCAGACCTCGCCCCAGCTGTCCTGGTCCGGCTTCCCGGAGGGCACCCGCAGCTTCGCCATCACCTGCTACGACCCGGACGCCCCGACCGGCATCGGGTTCATGCACTGGGCCGTGGCCAACATCCCGGCCACGGTCACGTCGCTGCCGGCCGGTGCGGGCGCCCCGGGCAGCCCCGACCTGCCCGATGGGGTGCTGACGCTGCCCAACGACGTACGGCTGTCGCAGTACGTCGGCCCGAACCCGCCACCCGCGTCGGGGCGGCACCGGTACGTTTTTGTGGTGCACGCGGTCGACGTGCCGGTGCTCGAGATCGACCCCGGCCTCACCCCGACCGTGCTCGGGTTCAACCTGCACTTCCACACCCTGGCGCGCGGTCACGTGACCGGCTGGGTCGACTCGGTGGAGGCCGGACATGAGTGACAAGCACGCCGAAGTGGCCGGGGGCGGGTTCGCCGGTCTCACCGCCGGCATCGCCCTGGCCCGGGCCGGCTGGAGCGTCCGGCTGCACGAGCAGAACGACGAGCTGCGCGACTTCGGCGCGGGCATCCTGCTGTGGCGCAACGCGATGCTCGCGCTCGAGGTGATCGGTGTCGCGCCCGCGATCCGGGCCCACGGCGTGGTCCCGGACGTCTACGCCACCAGCCTCAACGGCGAGATGTTCACGCCCGAGCTGGCCGGCTATCCGTACTGGGCGATCACCCGGCCCAAACTGCACGAGCTGCTCAGCGACGCGGCCCGGGCGGCCGGGGTCGACATCCGTACGGGGTCGAAGGCCGTCGGCGCCGACCCGTCGGGCGCTTTGCTGCTGGCCGACGGCACCCGCCTGGAGGCCGACCTGGTGATCGGCGCCGACGGGGCGGGCTCGGCCGTACGCAACTCGCTGCCCACGCTCACCCAGGAACGCAAGAAGTACCAGGACGGCGTCTGCCGGGTGCTGGTGGCCCGGCCCGAGGAGTTCGCCGGGCCGGAGTGGAACCGGGTCATCGACTACTGGACCCTCGAACCGGACGCCATGCGCATCCTGTTCATCACCACCGGACCCGACACGATCTACATGGGCATGATGGCGACCACCAGCAACGAGCGGGCGTCGCGCATCCCGATCGACCCGGAGATCTGGTCGGCCCGCTTCCCGCACCTGGCCCCGGTCATCGAGCTGGCCGGCCGGGCCACCGGCGGCCGCCACGACGCCTACCAGACCAACCGGGTCACGCCGTGGGCGGCCGGGCGGGCCGTCGTGGTCGGCGACGCGGCGCACGCCATGTGCCCGGCGCTCGGCCAGGGCGCGAGCGTCGGCATCGTCAACGCCGTCGAGCTGGCGCACACGCTCGGGCAGTACGAGAGCGTGGACGAGGGGCTGGCCGCGTGGGAGGCCAAGCAGCGGGCGATGACCGACGCCGCCCAGGCCCGTAGTGCGTACATGGCCGAGACCCGCACCCTGGCCAAGGGCAACGGATTCACCCCCGAGGTGATGGAGACGGCGAACTTCGTGCTCGACGCGGCCACCCCCGAGACGATCGCGTTGTATCCCGTACCGGAGGTCAACCGGTGAACACCGTCGTGATCGGCGATGTCGAGATCACCCGGGTCCAGGAGTTCGCCGGCCCGAGCAAGGGCACGCCGGGCTTCCTGTTCCCCGACAGCACGCCGGACTACTGGGCGGCGCTCGACGACCCCGACTTCTACGACAGCGCCACCGGGACCCTGCGCACGGTGCTGCACACCTGGCTGATCCGCAGTCAGGGACGCACGATCCTGCTGGACACCGGTGCCGGTAACGGCAAGGAACGCCCGTACGCTCCGGTCTACGCGCACCACAACACGGCCTACCTGGCCAATCTGGCCGCGGCCGGAGTGGCTCCGGGCGACGTCGACCTCGTGATCAACACGCACCTGCACGTCGACCACGTCGGCTGGAACACCCGGCTCGACGGCCGCGAGTGGGTGCCGACGTTCCCGAACGCCACCTATCTCATGCCGGCCGCCGACTTCGACTACTGGAACCCGCTGAAGAACCCCCGCCCGCCGGGTGACGGCAACCAGAACGTGTTCGAGGACAGCGTCGCGCCCGTGCACGCGGCCGGGCTGGTCCAGCTGTGGAGCGGTTCGCACCGCATCGACTCCGGTCTGGTGCTGGAGGCGCATCCCGGCCACACGCCGGGCTCGTCGGTCCTGCGCCTCGAATCGGGTGCGCTGTTCGTGGGCGACATGCTGCACTCCCCGGTGCAGATCACCCAGCCCGACGTGAACTCCTGCTGGTGCGAGGACCAGGCCATGGCCCGGGCTGCGCGCCGCCGCCTGCTGGCCGAGGCCGCCGACCGGAACCTCGTGGTGTTCCCTGGTCACTTCGGCGGCCACTCGGCCTGCACCGTCGCCGCCGACGGCGACGCCTTCGTCATCAATTCCTGGGCCGCGCTGGCCCGAGTGTGAAAGGACTCCCCCCCCATCATGAACGACGACCTGTACAAGGCCGGCCTCGAAGTGCGCCGCGAAGTACTCGGCAGCTCCTACGTGGACGCCTCACTCGCCGCGGCCACCGACTTCTCCCGCGACCTGCAGGAATACGTCACCCAGTACTGCTGGGGCGACATCTGGAACCGCGAGGGTCTCAGCCACCGCGACCGCAGCCTGATCAACCTGGCCATGCTGACCGCCCTCAACCGCGGCCACGAGTTCAAGGCCCACGTCCGTGGCGCGCTCAACAACGGCGTCACCCGCGGCGAGATCAAGGAGGTCCTGATGCAGACCGCCTTCTACTGCGGCGGACCGGCCGCGCTGGAATCGTTCCGCCTGGCCGCCGAGGTGTTCGACTCGTGACCCGCCCCCGCATCGGCTTTGTCGGGCTGGGCCAGATGGGCCGCCCGATGGCCACCCGCCTGGACGAGGCCGGCTACCCGCTGACCGTGTTCGACGCCGCGCCGTTCGCGCCGATCGGCTCGGCCACCTCGGCCACCGCCCTCGACGGTCTGGCCGGCGTCGACATCCTGATCCTCATGCTGCCGAACTCGGCGGTCGTCACGGCCGTCCTGGAGGAGCTGGCGCCTCGGCTGTCGTCCGGCACGCTCGTCGTCGACATGAGTTCGTCCGAGCCCCTCCAGACCCGTGCCCTCGCCGCTCAGCTGGCCGGACGCGACCTGCGGTTCGTGGACGCGCCGGTCTCCGGGGGCGTGCGCGGCGCGGTCGCCGGCACGCTCGCGATCATGGCCGGGGGAGACATTTCCTCCGTACGGCCGGTGCTCGACGTGCTGGGAAGAACGGTGCTCGAAGTGGGGCCGGTCGGATCGGGGCACGCGGCCAAGGCACTCAACAACCTGGTCTCGGCGGCGACGTTGTCGGTCACCGTCGAGGCGCTGCGGCTGGGCGCCGAGTTCGGCATCGACCCGGCGACCCTCACCGCCGTGCTCAACAGCTCGTCGGGGCGGTCCAACACGAGCGAGAACAAGGTCGCCCAGTTCATGCTCGACGGCAGCTACGCCTCCGGCTTCGCGTTGCAGCTGATGGCCAAGGACGTGCGTATCGCCGTCGGCCTGGCCCGGGAACTGGCCCAGCGCACCGAGATCGCCGACCGGGTGGCCGAGCAGTGGTCCCGGGTCGCCGGGGAGGTCACCCCGCAGACCGACCACACCGCGATGTACGAGCTGATCGGGGGCCCGCGGTGAGTCTCGAAGCCGTCGACGACGCCGTACGGGCGGCGGCCGCGGCCGCCCCGGGCTGGCGGCACCTGGCCTCGTTCGACCGGGGCCGGGTGCTGATGGCGATCGCGCGCCGCATGGTGGCCGAGATCGACACACTGGTCGCCCTGGAGTCGGCCGACACGGGCAAGCCGGCGGCGCTGGCCGAGGCCGAGATCCGCGGCGCCGCCGAGTACTTCGAGTTCTATGCCTCGCTGGTGCACCTGCCGGCCGGTGACGTCCTCGACGTGCGGCCCGATCTGCACGTCTACACGGTCCGGGAGCCGTACGGCGTGGTCGGGGTCATCACCCCGTGGAATCTGCCGCTGAATCAGGCCGCGCGGGCCGTCGCCCCCGCCCTGGCCGCCGGAAACGTCGTCGTGGTCAAACCGGCCGAGGCGACCTCGAGCACGACCGTCGAGCTGGCCCGGCTGGCGCTCGAGGAGGGCCTGCCCGCCGGTGTGCTGGAGGTGGTCGTCGGGGCCGGCGCGACCGTGGGGACGGCGATCGTCGAGCATCCGCTGGTGCGCAAGGTGGCCTTCACCGGATCGGTCCCGGTCGGGCAGAGCATCGGGCGGATCGCCGCCGAGCGGATCCTGCCGCTCACCCTCGAACTGGGCGGCAAGTCGGCCAACATCGTGTTCGCCGACGCCGACCTGCCGTTCGCGGCGGCCGAGGCGGTGCGTGCCTTCACCACCAACGCCGGGCAGGTCTGCTCGTCCGGCACGCGGCTGCTGGTCGAACGCTCGATCCACGACACATTCGTGGACCTGGTCGCGTCGGCGGCCGCGGCCGTCACGACCGGCCCGATGATCACCGAGAAGCAGTTCGAGACCGTCCGGCACTACCTCGCGGTCGCCGCCGAGGAGGGGACGAAGGCGGTGGTGGGCGGCGCGACCGGCCCGGGCCGGATGGTCGAACCGACCGTCTACACCGGCGTCACCAACGACATGCGGATCGCCCGCGAGGAGGTGTTCGGCCCGGTGCTGGTGGTGATCCCGTTCGACACCGAGGCCGAGGCGGTGGCGATCGCCAACGACAGCGACTACGGCCTGGTCGGCGCGGTCTTCACCGCCGACATCTCCCGCGCGTTCCGCGTGGCGGGCGCGATCGAGGCCGGTCAGGTCTACGTCAACTCGTGGTCCACCCAGTCGGTCCAGATGCCGTTCGGAGGGCACAAGGCCAGCGGATACGGGCGGGAGAAGGGGATCGAGGCCCTGAACCACTACTCACACGTCAAGAGCATCAGCGTCCGCATCGAGGCCGCAGGTTGATTTCCGGTAGGCTGACGCCTTGTGCCGGAAACCAGCCAGGTTCCTCCGCTGCTCGCCGACCCGTGGCCCGACACTCCGCACGGTGCCGGGAAGCTCCCCCACGGCTTCCAGATGGTCGAGCACTCCCACCAGGAAGGTCAGCTGGTCTACGCGGCGGCCGGAGCCCTGGCCATCACGACCGAACGGGGCACCTGGGTCGCGCCCGCCAACCGGCTGACCTGGACACCTCCGGGTTTCAAGCACGCGCACCGCTTCTACGGCGAGACCGACGTACGGATCCTCGCGGTCCCGGCCGAACTGTGCGGCGAACTGGTCGCGTATCCCAGCGTCTTCGCTGTGAGCGCCCTGGTGCGCGAGGTGCTGCTGGCGCTCACCGACCGCACCGAGACCCGTCCCGGCGCGTACGACCGGCTGCGCGCCGTGATGATCGACGAGCTGGTCGAAGCCCCGCAGCCGTCGTTGCACCTGCCCGAACCCCACGACGACCGGCTCCGCGCCGTCACCGACCGGCTTCATGCCGATCCCAGCTACAAGGGGACGCTGGCCGAGCTGGGCCGCGCGGTGGGGGCGAGCGAGCGCACGCTGAGCCGCTTGTTCCACGCCGAGCTCGGCATGAGTTTCCATCGGTGGCGCACCATTCTGCGCGTCCACCACGGCCTGATCCATCTCACCAACGGCCGCTCGGTCACCGAGACCGCCGGCGCGTGCGGCTGGTCGAACCCGACCAGTTTCATCGAGGGGTTCACCGAGGTCGTCGGCCAGACGCCGGGCCGCTACCAGGCCGACCTGCGCAACGACCGGCCGTGAACCGGCGCCGCGTGGGTGATCGGTTCTCTGATCGTCTGCGCTGCTGCCGGCGGCTCGCTCGTCTACAAGCTTCGCCAACGCGCGCGGCCGATCGCCCGCTTCGTGATGGTGGTGGCCGGGCTGCAGGTGCTCGCCGCGCCGGCCGAGTTGTTTCACCAGCAATCGGTCTCGGTCGGCGGCGTGGTGCGAGCGGTGGTGGGTGGCGGAGTCACCGTTCTGTTGACCCTGCCGCAGTCGCGCGAATGGTTCCGGTCGCGTGTCGCGAGCGGTTCGGTCAACTCAGCGTGATCCGGAAGCTGCTGTCGGAATCGAGCAGCCCGCCGAAAGGGTCGACGGTCAGTCGGACCGGGCCGCCGCCCGGGCAGGTCAAAGCCCACGTCCCGGTGACGACGCTGCGCGGAAGGCTCGCTCCGCGCGGGAAGCCTGGATCGGCGCTCACCTGACAGGCGCTGGTGTCCGTGCCGGCCTCGACCGACGTCATGTCCCACTGGGTTGTGCGGTTGCCGCCGTAGGTGCCGTTGAGCACGAGCTCGATCCGGTCGCCGGTCCTGGTGGCGGATTTGACTGCGATTTGCAGTACGTGGTCCGGCCGCGGCTCGGCAAACTCCGGCCGCATCGTCGTGGGCTGGTCGGGTGCAACCGGGGCCGCTGACACGGGGGCGGCCGCGGCATCGTCGGTCGCCGTGTCCTTCGACCCGGCACAGGCCGACATCGCGGCCATGAGTACGGCCACACCTGCGTACAGCAAGCAGGTTTTCTGTCGCATCATCGCCTCCGGCAACCATCGAACGTCGGGACTCGATGACCATCCTCTGTGGAACAACCGAGGTGGTCCATGCCGCACCGGTGCGGCATGGACGACGCGGGCCCCGTCGGCGACACTCTGGAAATCGCCGGGACACGGCCGGGCGTCAGGCCAACGGGGGCCGGGCGAAGAACGAGCTGTCCGTACGGAACGGGTCGCTGCCGTCGGACTGGTCGATCCAGAGCTGGTCGCCGACGCGGCGGAGGTAGAAGCCGCGGTAGTTGAACGACTCCAGCGAGACGCTGCCGGTGACCGATCCGGTCCGGCCGCAGAATGTGGCGTCGCCGCGGAACAGGACGGTGCCCTCGTCCGCGCCGAGCTGCAACCGGAACGAGGAATGACGCAAGTAGCGGTTGTCGGGAGCGATCAACGAGATGCAGGACGGGTCGGCCAGGCCCGGCACCGCTCGCAGGGTGGCCCGTTCGCGGTCCGCGGCGGCGCTCGCCGGGCCGACCGGCTCGAGCGCACCGTCCTCCCCGAACACGGTCACGTACCGGCCCGGCGCGGCGACCGATTCCAGGGACACCGGCCCGGTCCTCAGCGGGGACGCGGCACCGGGCTGCGACGAGCCCGAGCCGGTGCGGTGCGGCAGCGCGGGTGCGGTGGCCCACCCAGTGGCGGGAACCGTCACGCCCACGGCGAGGACCCCGGCACCGATGGCGGCGGCCAGGGGATGGGCGACGGCCGCTTGCACCACCCCGCCCGCCCACTGGGCGACACCGGTGGTCACCGCGGGCGTTACCCCGGCCGTCTTGGCCAGGGTGGCGCTCGCGAGCGCGACGGGCACCGGCAGCAGCAACAGTGCGGGCAGCAGCCGGTCGGCGGGCACCAGCGGCCGGGCCGTACGGGTGCAGACGGGGCAGGACCGTACGTGGCGCCCGATCCGCTTCCGCCAGTAGGGGCCCGGAATCCCGTCCCAGCCCGCCACGACCTCACCGAGCAGGTCGCAGCCGGGTACCGCCTCCAGCGCCGCGACGATGCCCCGGCCGGTCTCCAGCTGCTCGCGCATCCGCTGGATCCGTACGCCCGCGTGGGGCACGCCGACGCCGAGACCGACGGCCACCTCGGCCCGGGTGAGTTCGCCGATCAGCTCGAGCCACCACAGCGCGAACACCGTGCGCTCGGCCGGGCCCATCCATTGCGCGGCGTGGCGGACCTGACGGCGCTGCTCGTCCAGCTCGACCCGCAGCACGGCCGGCCCTTCCACGTCGGCGGCCGCATCCGGACGGTCGACCGCCAGGCCCAGCGAGGCGGCGCGGCCGGACGTACGCCGCTCCCGCGCCGCATGCGTGCCGATCTCGTGTACGGCGATCACCGTCAGCCATGACCGGAACTTCGCGGGCGACTTCAGATCACCGAGCTGCCTGAGGGCGCGGACCATGATGTCCTGCACCACGTCGTCCACCTGCCCGGCGTCGACCACCGGCCGGACCAGGTGATAGACGATCGGCAGGTAGCGGCGGGCCAGCTCGTCCAGCGCCTCCCGGTCACCGGCCCGGGCCGCGCGGACGATGTCGTCGGTGTCGCGTCGTGCCTGAATCATGGGTGACCTCCGTCCGGTGAACGCTCACACTCCCGCGATCGGATCGTAGGAGCGCCCTCGTCGGCGTTCAAGGTGGACGGCGACCGCGGACCACCTCGGCGCATAACAGAAATTCACTTGGATTAGAGGGAGAGCCTGCTCGGAAACGGTCCCAGAAATGGCACTGAAAAACCGTGATGAGAAATGCTTCCGCCGATGAATGGCACGGTCCCGGCACGCGCTGTTAACGTTCATTTTCCGTTTCCCCGCGGATCGCCGCTATCCCCGCCCCATTCCCCGAGAGGACATCCGTGAAATCATCCCGAACCCGTCGCCGGTGGCTGGCCGCCGCCACCGGCCTCGTGACCGCGCTGGCCGGCGGCCTGCTCACGGTCGTCAACGCCCCCGCCGCCTCGGCCGCCACCATCGACACCAGCGCCTGGTACGTGCTGGTCAACCGCAACAGCGGCAAGGCCCTCGACGTCTACAACCTGGCCACCACCGACGGCGCCCGCATCACCCAGTGGGCCCGCAACGACGGCAACCAGCAGCAGTGGCAGTTCGTCGACTCCGGCGGCGGGCAGTACCGCCTCAAGTCCCGCCTGTCCGGCAAGGTGCTCGACGTCTACAACTTCTCGACCGCCGACGGCGGCTCGATCGTGCAATGGACGGACAACAACACCACCAACCAGCAGTTCAGCGTCCAGGACATCGACGGCTACATCCAGCTGATCAACCGCAACAGCGGCAAGGCGCTGGAGGTGCAGGGCGGTTCCACCGCCGACGGGGCGAACATCGTCCAGTACAGCGACTGGAACGGCGCCAACCAGCAGTGGCAGATGGTCCGGGTCGGTGGCGGTTCCGATCCGACGACACCGCCGCCGTCGGGCTCCTGCACGCTCCCGTCGTCATACCGGTGGTCGTCCACCGGCGCGCTGGCGACGCCCCGGTCGGGCTGGGTGTCGCTCAAGGACTTCACCACCGCCCCGTACAACGGACGGCAACTCGTCTACGCCACCACGCACGACTACGGATCGACATGGGGCTCGATGAACTTCGGCCTGCTCAGCAACTGGTCCGACATGGGATCGGCGAGCCAGAACGCGATGTCCTCGGCCACCGTGGCGCCGTCGCTGTTCTACTTCGCCCCGAAGAACATCTGGGTCCTGGCCTACCAATGGGGCGGGCCGGCGTTCTCCTACCGCACGTCGAGCGACCCGACCAACCCCAACGGCTGGTCGGCACCCCAGACGCTGTTCACCGGCAGCATCTCCGGCTCCGGCACGGGGCCGATCGACCAGGCGCTCATCGGTGACAGCCAGAACATGTACCTGTTCTTCGCCGGTGACAACGGCAAGATCTACCGCGCGAGCATGCCGATCGGGAACTTCCCGGGCAGCTTCGGCTCGTCCTACACCACGATCATGAGCGACTCGACGAACAACCTGTTCGAGGCGCCCCAGGTCTACAAGGTGCAGGGCCAGAACCAGTACCTCATGATCGTCGAAGCCATCGGCGCCAACGGCCGCTACTTCCGCTCCTTCACCGCCTCGAGCCTGAGCGGTTCGTGGACCCCGCAGGCCGCCACCGAGGGCAACCCGTTCGCGGGCAAGGCCAACAGCGGCGCCACCTGGACCAACGACATCAGCCACGGTGAGCTCATCCGGGTCAGCGCCGACCAGACCATGACCGTCGACCCCTGCAACCTGCAACTGCTCTATCAGGGCCGCTCCCCCAGCTCGGGCGGCGACTACGGCCTGCTGCCGTACCGCCCGGGTCTGCTCACCCGCCAACGCTGACGGTGTATTGAGCCCCGCGGCCCCGGCTGCTCCTTTGATCGCACGATCAGGGAGCCCCGCGGCCTAGGCTGCTCCTTGATCGCACGATCAGGGAGCAGCCGAGGCTACTTCCGGCCAGGCTTCTTCGGAGGCTTCGGCTTGGCTTTTTTCGGCCCGTGAACGAGTTTCGGCTCGGGACCGAGCTTCGGCGCGGGCGCCTTCTTCCCCGCCTTCTTCGGCGCTGACAATTTCTTCGCCACGGGAGCGACCACCGCCCGTACGGTGGTCCCGGGTGCAGCGGTGGACGGCCGGGCCTCGGGCGTACCACTGGTCGCCGGGGCGGACGGCACGGTGGCCGCTCCCGCCCGGGCCGGTTCGGCCGGGCCGTCATCGGTCCACCAGACGCCGGCCCCGAGCAGCAAGCCGGTGGCCACGCCGGCCCCGATCAGCACCGCACGACCGGGACGACGGCGGCTCACCGCGGGCAGGGACACCGTCGGCGCGGTCACGCTGCGCATCAGAGTGGCGGACGGCAGCCCGGCGACCTCCCCGAGCACCTCGGCGATCGTGATCGCGCTCGGGCGGTCGCCGGGGTTCTTGCTCAGACAGCGCGACACGAGCCGGGCGACCGCGGGCGGAAGACCGGGGAGGGGCGGAAGCGGTGCGGGCTTGGCATAGACGTGGGCCCGGACCATCTGGGTGACGGTCGACGCCTCCCACGGCATCCGTCCGGTCAGGGCCAGATACATGACCAGGCCGAGGGCGTAGACGTCGGTCGCGGGGCGGACCGGGCCGCCTTCGATGCGCTCGGGGGCCAGATAGGCCGGGGTGCCCAGCAGCTGCCCGGCGTGGCCGTCGAACGCGCCGACCGCGGCCGAGATGCCGAAGTCCACCAGCTTCACGCCCGCGCTGGTCACCATGACGTTCGCGGGTTTGACGTCGCGGTGCACGACCCCGTCGGCGTGGGCGGCCGCCAGGGCCGCCGCCACCTGGGCCCCGATCAGCGTCACTACCTTCCACGGGAGCCGGCCGCCGGTCAGCAGGTCGGCCAGGGTCCGGCCGTCCACCAGCTCCATCACGACGTACGAGAGGGTGCGCGCACCGTCGGCGAACTCGCCGTAGTCGTAGACGGCGACGACGTTGGTGTGCCGCAGCCGCGCCGCCGCCCGGGCCTCGTCGCGGATCTGCCGTTGCCGGTCCGGATCTCCGGCCAGCCGGACGGACAGCACCTTGACCGCCACCTCGCGGCCCAGCACCTCGTCGTCGGCCCGCCACACGAGCGACATGCCGCCCTGCCCCAGCACTTCACGGAGCCGGTAGCGCCCGGCGATCAGCTGCCCTCGATTCACGGGCCGTCTGTTTCCCCGGTGGCCGCGGGTAAACCTGGCCCGGCCCACGGGTGGTCGTAACGGCTTTTCAGACACGAGTTTCCGCACATCCCGCGAGCATCCCCCTTTTGCCATCTCGACCGTAAGTTTCGGTACTGGATGCCAGCGAGACGAACCACGTCGACGTACGGGAGAAATTTGCGCCACAAAACAGCAGGCAGATGCCCCTACAAGCCGTTCGGAACCGCTGATAACTTCCGGAAGTTCTCCGGAACATATTGTTTCCGCGGTATTACCCGTGCCACCATGACCGGAAATCGAAGCCTGTCGTTCTTCGCTCCGGGCCGCACAGATCCCCACCACCGCCAGATCGGGCCGCGTCGCCCGTGCTGCCGCCTGCCCGGAACGCGGAACCGAGAAGGGAGACCCCCGTGGCAGCCCCATCCCCTCGCTCGCCGCGACTCCGGCTGCTCCTCAGCGGTGCCGTCGCCGCCCTCACGGCGGCCGGCGTGATCGCGGTGATGCCGAATGCGAGCGCCGCCGAAAGCACGCTGGGCGCCGCAGCCGCGCAGTCGGGCCGGTACTTCGGCACGGCCATCGCCGCGAGCCGGCTCGGCAACTCGGCCTACACCACCATCGCCGCCCGTGAGTTCAACATGATCACGGCCGAGAACGAGATGAAGCCGGACGCCACCCAGCCCAACCGGGGCCAGTTCAATTTCAGCTCGGGCGACCAGATCTACAACTGGGCCACCCAGCGCGGCCTCAAGGTCCGTGGCCACACGCTCGCCTGGCACGCCCAGCAACCGGGCTGGATGCAGAGCCTCAGCGGCAGCAGCCTGCGGCAGGCCATGATCGATCACATCAACGGCGTGATGGCCCACTACAAGGGCAAGCTCGCGGCCTGGGACGTGGTGAACGAGGCGTTCAACGAGGACGGCAGCCGGCGCTCGTCCAACCTGCAGGGCACCGGCAACGACTGGATCGAGGTGGCGTTCCGCACCGCGCGCAACGCCGACCCGTCGGTCAAGCTCTGCTACAACGACTACAACATCGAGAACTGGTCGTACGGCAAGACGCAGGGCGTCTACAACATGATCCGGGACTTCAAGTCCCGCGGCGTGCCGATCGACTGCGTGGGCCTGCAGACCCACTTCACCGGCGGCAGCTCACTGCCGGGCAACTTCCAGTCCACGCTGTCCAGCTTCGCCGCGCTCGGCGTGGACGTGGCGCTGACCGAGGTCGACGTCACCAACGCGTCGACGTCCCAGTACGCCGGGCTGACCCAGGCCTGCCTCAACGTGCCCCGCTGCATCGGCATCACGGTGTGGGGCGTACGGGACAGCGACTCGTGGCGCTCCAGCGAGAGCCCGCTGCTGTTCGACGGCAACGGCAACAAGAAGGCGGCGTACAGCTCGGTGCTCAACGTCCTCAACTCGACCGGGCCGACCAACCCCACCACTCCCCCGCCGTCGGGGAACGGAACACGGATCCTCGGCGCCCAGTCCGGCCGCTGCGTCGACGTGCCCGGCTCCTCGCAGAACAACGGCACGCGGGTGCAGCTCTACGACTGCAACGGCCAGAGCAACCAGCAGTGGACGCTCACTTCGAGCAAGCAGCTGACCGTGTACGGCTCGAGGTGCCTGGACGCGGCCGGTTCCGGCAACGGCTCGGCGGTGCAGATCTACAGCTGCAACGGCCAGACCAACCAGCAGTGGAACGTCAACAGCAACGGCACCATCACCGGTGTCCAGTCCGGACGCTGCCTGGACGTGTGGGGCACCGGTAACGGCCAGCAGGTGCAGCTCTACGACTGCAACGGCCAGGCCAACCAGCGGTTCAGCCTCGGCTGACACCCGTCCCCATCCCCCATCCCCTCACCAGAAGGACGCACTCTCATGACCGCAGTTCGTTCCCGCCGAAGAATCCTCGTCGGCGCCGTCTGCGCCGTGGCCCTGACGGTCACCGGTGTGCTCACGGCCGGCACCGCGCACGCCGAGTCCGATCGGACCGTCAGCTCGAGCACCACCGGCACGCACAACGGCTACTACTTCTCGTTCTGGAAGGACAGCGGCAACGCCAGCATGACGCTGCGCGCCGACGGCCGGTACACCAGCAGCTGGGACCGCAGCACCAACAACTGGGTCGGCGGCAAGGGCTGGGCCACCGGCACCCGCCGCACGGTGACCTACTCGGGCAGCTACAACCCCGGGAACAACAACAGCTATCTCGCCCTGTACGGCTGGACGCGCAACCCGCTCATCGAGTACTACATCGTCGAGAACTTCGGCAGCTACAACCCGAGCAGCGGTGCGCAGCGCCTCGGCTCGGTCACCACCGACGGCGGCACGTACGACATCCTCCGCAGCCAGCGGGTCAACGCGCCCTCGATCGACGGCACCCGGACCTTCTACCAGTACTGGAGCGTCCGGCAGTCGAAGCGCAGCAGCGGCACCATCACGGTCGCCAACCACTTCGACGCCTGGGCCCGCGCCGGCCTGAACCTGGGCAGCCACAGCTACCAGATCATGGCGACCGAGGGCTACCAGAGCCAGGGCAGCTCCGACATCACCGTCCGCGAGGGCAGCGGGAGCGGGAGCGGCGGCGGCAACGGCGGCGGCGGCACCAGCAACTGCACCGCCGTGCTCTCGGCGGGCGAGCAGTTCGGTGACCGCTTCAACCTCAACGTCGCGGTCCAGAACACCAGCAGCTGGACCGTCGGGCTCACGCTCAACGGCGGCCAGAGCATCCAGAACAGCTGGAACGCCTCGGTCAGCGGAACCACCGGGACCGTCACGGCCCGGCCGAACGGCAACGGCAACAACTTCGGCGTGACCATCATGGCCAACGGCAACTGGACCTGGCCCACCGTCACCTGCCAGACCAGCTGACGCTCGACAACGGGTGGCGCGGTGGCCCCGGCCGCCGCGCCCCCACCACGCTCCGGACGGCGCGCCCCCACCACGCTCCGGACGGCGTGCTCCCACCACGCTCCCACCAGTGGAAGGTTCTTCATGACGATTGCCAACCCCACTGTCTCCCCCGTCGGTGACGGCGGGCCCGGCGACTGGATGATCCGCAATCCGGTGCTGCCCGGCTTCCACCCCGACCCGTCGATCCTGCGGGTGGGCGCCGACTACTACATCGCCACGTCGACGTTCGAGTGGTTCCCGGGCGTACGGGTGCACCACTCGACCGACCTCGTGCACTGGCAGCCGCTCGGCGGTGTGCTGACCGAGAACAGACTGCTCGACCTCACCGGGGCGGCCGACTCCTGCGGCATCTGGGCGCCCAATCTCACGTACGCCCACGGGTTGTTCCACCTGCTCTACACCGACGTGGGCACGTTCGCGGGCGGCTATTGGGACCCGCAGAACTATCTGGTCACCGCGCCCGCCATCACCGGTCCGTGGTCGGACCCGGTGGTGCTGCACGGCCGCGGATTCGACTCGTCGCTGTTCCACGACGCAGACGGCGCCACCTGGATGCTGTCGATGCGCGCGGACTGGCGTCCCGGCCGCAACCGCTTCGCCGGCATCGAGATCCAGCGCTACGACCGGGACGAGCGCCGCCTGACCGGCCCGGCCCACCTCATCTTCGAGGGCACCGGCGCCGGTCTGACCGAGGCGCCCAACGTCTACCGCCAGGACGGCTGGTACTACCTGATCACTGCCGAGGGCGGCACCAGCTGGGCCCACCAGGTCACCGTCGCCCGGTCCCGGCACCTTCTCGGCCCGTACGAGGTGGACCCGGGCGGGCCGCTGCTGACCTCGGCCGGCCGCCCGGAGCTGACGTTGCAGAAGGCCGGTCACGGCAGCCTGGTGCAGACGGCCGACGGCGAGTGGTACCTGGCCCATCTGGCGGCACGGCCCTACACCCCGTACGGACGCTGTGTTCTCGGACGTGAGGCCGCGCTGCAGAAGGTGGAGTGGGAGGCCGGCGCCTGGCCCCGGATCCGCGACGGCGTGCCGGCTGACCACGTCCCGGCCCCGGCCGGCGCCACGGTCATCACGCGGCCGCCGTCCTCCGAGCTGTTCGAGGACGACCACTTCGACGCGCCCGCGCTCGGCCCCAACTGGTCGACGCTGCGCCGCCCGGCCGCACCGGACTGGATCGACCTGTCCGCCCGGCCCTCCAACCTGAGGATCCACGGTGGCCAGTCGCCGATGGCACGGCACCGGCCGAGCCTGGTGGCCCGCCGGGTGACGGCGCGGCGGTGCACGTTCGAGGCGACGTGCGAGTTCGAGCCCCGCAACCCGCGGCAGCTGGCCGGGATCACGGCCTACTACAACTCGCGCAACTGGTACTACCTGCATCTGACGGCCGACGACGACGGCACACCGGTCCTCGATCTGCTCGTCTGCGACAGCGGGCACGTCACCACGGTGCCGGGCGTGCAGACCGTCGTCGACGGCATACCCCGCCTCGGGCTGCGGATCCGCTTCGACGGCCCGCTCCTGACCTTCGCCTACACCACGAATCCGGGCGCGGCACCGGTCTGGTACGACCTCGGGCGCGCCTTCGACGCCACCACCCTGTCCGACGAGTACGCCGCGACGATCGTCCCCGGCGAACCCGAGGCGTGGGGCTTCACCGGGGCCTTCGTCGGGCTCTGGGTGCAGGATCTGGGCGCCGAGGGCGGCTACGCCGACTTCGACCGGGCCGCCTATCGCGCGACCTGACTCACAGCTCCGATGGTCATGCCGTGTCGTTCAGTCGCAGGGTTGCTTCGGACCGGGTGTCGGTGACGGTCACGGACGCCGTACGGGCGCCGTCGCTGAGCCGGTAGTCGCCGGGGAAGCCGCGCACCTCGATGTGCCCGGCGGCATCCGTCCGTACGGTCGTCGGAGGCAGCCACCACTCCCCTTTCACCAGGCCCCGCAACGCCGCGTAGGCGGGTTTGGGGGTGCCGTCGGCGCGGATCAGTCCACAGGGGGCGCCGAGCCGGCTGTCGTTGTCCGACAGCCCCCAATAGGTGATCGCCTGGACCGAGGGGTGCGAGAGCAGTGTGCGGTAGTGCCGCACGATCTCGTCGGCCTGCCGCTGCTCGCCTTCCGGCGTGGAGGGCCACCACGGGGGCCGGTAGTTGCGGGGCGGCGCCGGGTCGCCGGACAGCAGCGTGGTCTCGGTGATGTGGATCGGCAGGCCGAACCGCGCGAACCGTCCGAGGATCGCGAGCGTCCTCTCCTCACCGCAGTAACCCCGGTGCATGTGGCACTGCAGGCCGAGCGCGTCGACCGGGACCTCCGCCTCGAGGACGCTCTCGATCAGAGATTCCTGCGCCGGTGTCACGTCGAAGTCGTTGAGCAGCAACGTCACCTCCGGCCCGGCCGCGGTGACCGCCAGGCGAGCCGACGCGGGGCGGCCACGCTCGCCGGCGGTCAGCGTGCGCCAGACCAGCGGGTGCCCCCGGACGCGGCAGCCGTGGGCGGCGAACCACTCCGCGGCCCGGCGCAGCCGGTTCGAGCCGGGCCGCCCGCGTCCGGGCTCGGACGTCTCTCGGTAGAAGGGCAAGGTGGCGGTGTTGAAGATGTCGAGCCACAGGGCGGCCATCGCGGGATCCGGGCCGGTCTCCTCGTCCGTCATCGGGACGAGCTCGAAGCCGGAGTTGCCGAACGCGAAGGCGTGGGCGCGCTGCTCGACGACGACGTCGTGCCGGCTCAGCGGGTGTCCGTGGGGGTCGAGAACCGTGACTCCGGCCGTACGGATCCGATGCCCGATCTGCGTTGCCGACACTGCGGACCCCCTGCGTGGACTGGGCTTTTGCAACTTCCGAGGAGTTGCGAAACGTTTCAGTTCCATGAGCGAGCGCCAATTCGGGAAGTGCACGTTAACAACACTTCCATCTCATGGTGTTGTACATCTTGACATGCACATTGGTCACTTCATAGCTTGGCTTCACATTCCGGAAACACTCCGAAACTTTCGGTTCCGAGAGGTGACTTCATGGCGCCTAGACGACTTTTTGCTGCCGCGGCCGCTCTGGCTTTGAGCACGGCGACCCTGGCTGCCTGCAGCGGCGGTGACGACGACAGCGGCGGCTCCGGTTCGGGCGGCGCCGTCACGATGACGCTCTGGCACAACTCCACGACCGGCCCCGGCAAGGCGTACTGGGAAAAAGCGGTGGCCGACTTCCAGACCGCCAACCCGAACGTCAAGATCAAGATCCAATCGATCCAGAACGAGGATCTGGACGGCAAACTGCAGACCTCGCTGAACTCCGGATCCGCGCCCGACATCTTCCTGCAGCGGGGCGGCGGCAAGATGGCCGCGATGGTCGAGGCGGGTCAGCTCAAGGACATCACCGGCGACGTCACCGACGCGACCAAGCAGGCGATCGGCGACGCCGCCCTGGGCACCGGCCAGGTCGACGGCAAGACCTACGCCGTACCGGTATCGATTCTTCCCGGCGGTTTCTGGTACAGCAAGAACACCTTCCAGAAGGCCGGCGTGACAACCACACCGACCACAATGGACGAGCTGGGTACGGTGGCGGGCAAACTCAAGGCCAACGGGACGCCGATCGCGCTCGGCGCCAAGGACGCCTGGCCGGCCGCTCACTGGTACTACTTCTTCGCCCTGCGCGCGTGCAGCCAGGCCTCGCTCGACGCCGCGGCCAAGGAGAAGAACTTCACCGACCCCTGCTGGACCAAGGCGGGCGAGGACCTCAAGGCGTTCGCCGGCACCCAGCCCTTCAACAACGGCTTCCTGACCACCTCGGCCCAGCAGGGCGCCGGCAGCTCGGCCGGGCTGCTCGCCAACGGCAAGGCGGGCATGGAACTGATGGGATCCTGGGACCCGGGCGTGATCGCCGGCCTGACGAAGGACAAGAAGCCACTGCCCGACCTCGGATTCTTCCCCTTCCCGGCGGTGCCCGGCGGTCAGGGCGACCCGGCCGCGATCATGGGCGGCGCGGACGGCTTCTCGTGCTCGGCGCAGGCGCCCAAGGAATGCGCCGTCTTCCTCAACTACATCCTCACCAAGCCGCTGCAGGAGGCGTACTACAAGGCCTTCAACTCGCTGCCGGTCAGCAAGGAGGCCCAGGGGGCGGTCACCGAGGACTATCTCAAGGCTGTGCTCGAGGCCTACAACAAGGCGCCGTACGTGTCGCAGTGGCTCGACACGGTGTACGGCCAGAACGTCGGCAACGCCCTGAACGTCGGCGTCGTCAACCTGCTGGCCGGCAAGGGCGACGTCGCCGGGATCATCAAAGCCGTCAACGACGCGGCCAAGAAGGGCTGAGCGTGACGGTCACCCGCCTACGGGACGGAGGCGGCGTGCAGGCGCCGTCTCCGTTGCGCCCCCGCCGGCGCGGCATCGGCTGGGCCCAGCGACTCGAGATCGTGGCGCTGTCCGGCCCGGCGATCCTGGTCTTCGTCGGCTTCGTGATCCTGCCGGTCCTGATGGCCGCGTACTACGGCTTCTACAAGTGGAAGGGCTTCGGGAAGCCGACCAACTTCGTCGGGCTCGACAACTACGTCACGATCCTGCAGGACACCGCGTTCCACGAGGCGCTGTGGCACAACGCCGAGATCCTCGTGCTCTCGCTCGTCCTGCAGGGCCCGGTCGCGGTCGGGCTGGCCCTGCTGCTCAACCGGCGGATGCGGGGCCAGTCCGTGATCCGGGTGCTCATCTTCGTCCCGTACGTGATCTCGGAAGTCATCACCGGCACGGCCTGGGCCCTGATGCTGCAGACCAACGGTGCGATCAACGACGTGCTGCGCTCGATCGGACTGGGCGGGCTGGCCGAGGACTGGCTGGCCGACCCGGAACTGGCCATCTGGTCGCTGATGATCATCCTGACCTGGAAGTACGTCGGGTTCGCGGTGATCCTGTTCCTGGCCGGCATGCAGAACATCCCCGACGAGCTGTCCGAGGCGGCGGCGGTCGACGGCGCGTCGTTCTGGCAGATCCAGCGGCACATCACGCTGCCGCTGCTCGGGCCGACGATCCGGATCTGGGCGTTCCTGTCGATCATCGGCTCGCTGCAGCTGTTCGACCTCGTCTACATCATCTGGGGCCAGTACGTCGCCTCGACCGCCGGCACGTCCACGATGGCCACCTACATGGTCGTGGAGGGCCGGAACGCGGCCAACTACGGCTACGGCAACGCGGTGGCGGTCGTGCTCTTCGTCATCTCGATGGTCATCGCGCTGATCTACCAGCGTTTCGTTCTGCGCCGGGACACCGAGGGCGCGCTCACCGGAGGACAGTAGACATGAGCCGGCGCAACCCCATCGTCTACCTCGTGGCCCTGATGCTGGTCGGTCTCATGCTCGGGCCGGTCATCTACATCATCCTCGGCGGGTTCCGCACCAACTCGCAGATCACCGTCGCCCCGGCCGGGCTGCCCGACCCGTGGGTGGCCGGCAACTACACCGAGATCCTGTCCGGCGGCGCGTTCTGGCGCCAGGTCGGCAACTCGACGATCGCGGCGGTGGTCACCACCGTCGCGGTGGTCACCCTGGGCGTCATGGCCAGTTACGTCCTGGCCCGGTACAGCTTCCGCGGCCGCGGCGCGATGTACGCGCTGTTCGCCGCCGGGCTGATGTTCCCGGCCACGGTCGCCATCACGCCGCTCTACCTGCTGGTGAAGAACCTGGGCCTGGTGAACACGCTGCCCGGCGTCATCCTGCCGCAGATCGCCTTCGGACTGCCGACCACGATCATCATCCTGGTGCCGTTCCTGCGGGCCATCCCCAAGGAGATCGAGGAGGCCGCCGCCATCGACCGGTGCAGCCGGCTCGGCTTCTTCTGGCGCATGGTGCTGCCGCTGTCGGTGCCCGGCCTGATCACGACCGGGATCCTGGCGTTCATCGGCAGCTGGAACAGCTATCTGCTGCCGCTGTTCATCCTCAACGACCAGGACAGCTTCACCCTGCCGCTCGGCGTGCAGGCGTTCGCCTCGCAATACTCGGTCGACACGGCCAAGGTGCTCGCCTTCACCTCGCTGTCCATGATTCCGGCGCTGGTCTTCTTCAGCCTCTTCGAGCGCCGGATCGTCGGCGGCCTCACCGGCGCCGTCAAAGGTTAGGCGGGGAAGCCAACGCCTGCAGCGCGTCGCGCAGACCGGCCCGGCCGCGCAGCCCGAGCTTCGGGAAGACCTGGTAGAGGTGCGAACCGACCGTGCGGTGGGACAGGAAGAGCCGTTCGCCGATCTCCTTGCTCGTGAGCCCGGCCGCCGCCAGCTCCGCGATCTCCCGCTCGCGGGCCGTCAGCTCCGGCGGCCGGTTCCGGGCGCGGGGGCGTGACAGCCCGGTCGCCCGCAGCTCGTTCTCGGCTCGTTCCCGCCACGGCGACGCCCCAACGCCGCGGTTCCGGCGGCGATCAGCCCGAACCGGGTTGACTTCCATCTCGAAATTCTCGCCGGGCCGGGCGCAACGGCCCAGACCGAGTTCCCGGACGTGGACGCGAGCCTGTCGGTGAACGGCTACAACCACGTCTGCCTGTCGGTCGACAGCGTCGACGACACGCTGGCCGAGCTCCGCCGCCGCGGCGTGGACGTCGTCAACGCGCCCTTCGAGATCGACGACATCAGCGCCCGGCTGGCCTTCTTCCGTGACCCGTGGGGCAACATGTTCGAGATCTCGGAGCGGATCGGCGCCGATCACGCTCATTGATCTCAGGCCGGCACCGGCACCAGCCACTTGAGGATCAGAGCCGGGCCGGGCCGGTTTCGTGGTCCCAGAGCCAAGCGGTGAGCCGGCTGATCGCCCGGTCGCGGTGGCGGCGGTAGGTGTTGAACGACAGGTGCAGCGTGGCGGCAACCCTGGCCTGTGTGGTCGTCGGCCGCAGGAACGTCCGGCTCATCAGGTCGGCCAGGGCGGGGTCCAGGGTGCCGATGCCCGCCTCTATCAGCTCCCGCAGCGCCACCATCCGGCCGCTTTCATCCGGGGCCTTTTGCCGCAAAATTCTCGACCGCAGCAGCGGGTTCGTCCGCAACCGGTCCGGGTCGTGCAGGTGGCGTAGCGCGGCGCGGACCGCGTCGGCGAACTCCGGCTCGGCGAGCACCGGCACGCCGTCCTCTTCGCTCGCCCGGTCGTTCGACACACCCAGCTGCCGGTCGTACAGCGCTCGCGCCCACTCCGTCCCGTCGACGCGGCGCCAGTCGTGGGCGAACACCGCGTACGACGTCGGGCCCACCTCGTACTCCGCGCCGTCGGCCGGCCAGAAGTCGAGAAAGCCCATGGCCGGGCCCCACAGATCGGCGTCCTCCCACGCCCCGGCCAGGCTCCAGGCCGTGTCGGCGCCCAGCAGCAGGATGTCGAGCATCTGATCGGCGACGAACAGGGTCATGGACGGCGACGGGCGCTGACCCTGGTCGCGGTCGAGGAAGAAACGCCAGGCCCGGATCCGCTCACCGGAGCGGGGCGGGCCGTGCTTGACGGCGTACCGCCACATCGAGTCGACACCGGGATCAGCGCCCAGGTCGGCCTCGGTCAGGTCCAGGCAGGCGGCGTAGCCCCGGAGTTCCTGGTCGGCATCGCGGAAGATGTGAAAGGCCTCCGGGCGGCGGTTCATCCAGTACGCGACCAGGCGCGCCTGCTCCCGGCCCTGCCACGCGGCCGTCATCGCGGCGATCGGCCCCTGGTCGTCGTGGCGCAGGTCGTCGACGTACGCGCCGAACGTCGGTGGCAACGCGTTCAGTGCGGTGAGCCGGGAACGGGCGCCGTTGAGCACGACCATCCGTGCGACCAGTTCGAGTTGCTCCCGCCGCCCGGTCACGGCCCGCACCTGGTCCTGGAAGGCGGCGAGCTTGCGACGGTA
Organism: Paractinoplanes ovalisporus; assembly: GCF_016834655.1. Classification (GTDB taxonomy): domain Bacteria; phylum Actinomycetota; class Actinomycetes; order Mycobacteriales; family Micromonosporaceae; genus Actinoplanes; species Actinoplanes ovalisporus. Next base: position 68,232 of record NZ_JAENHP010000010.1, on the reverse strand, counting down.
GTTGTCGGCGTGCCGCTGCGGGTCACGCCAGCGCAGGTCGGCGTCGAGGACGTCGCGGACGATGTCGTGCGGAAACAGTCCGTACGGACCCTCGTCGACGAACGACTGTGCGCGGAGCCAGGCGAACAGCTCGCCGGCGTCGTCGCCGAGCATCGAGCGCAGGTAGTTCTCGGTGGTGGCCGGCACCAGCGCGCAGGCTTCGAGCGCGATCCGGTGCCGGGCGCTCGGCGCCTCCGCGAGCAGCCGCGTCACCAGGGCGCCCACCACGTCGGGGACGTCGTTCAGGCCGCGCGGCGTGACTCCACGGCGCACCGCGTCGGTCAGCAGCGCCAGGGTGAGCGGGTGGCCGTGCGCGATCGACAGAAGCCGCGGCTGCAGCGCCGCCGCGACGTTCTGGGCGGCCAGATATCCGGCCCCGTCATCGGCGGACAGACGGCCCAGCGGTACGACCCGGGTCAGTTCCCGCCACGCCGGATCGGCCCGCCACGGCGGCCGCGGCGCCCTCCGTCCGGCGATCACGACCAGGCAGTCCGCCGGCAACGACGGCAGGTAATGCTCGCGAATCCAGTCGTCGAGGGGTTCCAGCAGCTCGTACGTGTCGAGGAAAAGCACCGGACTCGGCACGCCGGACAGCCCGGGCAGCGCGCCGGGGGCCAGGTGCCGGGCGTCGATGCGAACCGGAACACGGCCCAGCTCGGCGGCGATCTCCGCGAACCGATTGAGCAGCCAGGTCTTGCCCACCCCGCCGACACCGTGCACGAACAGCACGCCGGGGCCGGCCATCGCCGCGCGGAACAGGGCGATCTCCGCGTCGCGGCCTACGAACGACCGGCGCCGCAGGCCGTCCAGGGTGTCCGCGAGCCGGGCCATCCGCCGACTGTAACCGTCGGCCGGTAGGCACCGGATGGGCAGCATCATGGGCAGTCGTGTGGGCTCCGGCCCGTCGATGATGGGTGGCATGTCAGATTTTCCGAGCAACTGGGGCCGCTGGGGTGACAGCGACCAGCGCGGCGCCGTCAATCTCATCACCGACGAGGTGCGCGCCCGCGGCGTTGCCGAGGCCCGCATCGGCCTGACCGTGTCGATCGCCCGGGCCACCACGCCGTTCCCTCTGACCGGCGGGCCGATGGCACCGACGACCGCGGCCACGACCGCGGTGCAGACGGCCATGCTGTTCACCGGTTTCGGAGCTCCGGCCATGGCCGAGGTGATGATCGTGACTACTCACCACCCCGAGGTCACCCACCTGGACGGCCTGGGGCACTGGGCCGAGGGTGGCCGCGTGTACCCCGGTGTCGACGTGGCGGACAGCTCCGGCCCCACCGGTGTGCGGCACGGCGCCGCTGACGTCTACGGCGATGGCATCCTCACCCGTGGGGTTCTGCTCGACCTGGCCCCGGGCCGACGGTTGAGTCCCGGACACCCGGTGACCGGTGCTGACCTGGACACGGCGGCGGCCCGCGCGGGCGTACGGGTGCTGCCGGGCGACGCCCTGGTGGTCCGCGGGGGCTGGGACCGGGTCGTCGACGGCGACCAGCCGCTGCCGGGGATGACCCTCGACGCGGTCCGTTGGATGCACGAACACGGGATCGCCGTCTACGCCGGTGACATCGGCGATGCGCGGCCACCGCTTCCGGGCGAGACACCTGGCGCCCTGCACCGGTTCGCGCTGGGCCGGTTGGCCATCCCGCTGATCGACGCCGCCGATCCGGAGAACCTGGCCGCGGTCTGTGAGCGGTTGGAGAGGTGGACGTTCCAGTTCGTGGTCGCCGCCCCTCGGATCGTCGGCACCACGGGACTACCGGTCAATCCCCTGGCCGTCTTCTGAGCCGCGGCCGGCGGTCCGCTCGCCTGCGCCGGCATGGACGCTCCAGTCTGCCTCCTGAGCATCCATCGAGCGTTTCAGACCGAACGTTCTCCCCGCTAGAATGGGTGCATGACCCGCGGCGCCACCGAAACCCGTCCCTCCGAAGCCCGGCAGCGGCTTCTCAGCACGGCCACCCAGATCTTCTACGCCGACGGCATCCACTCCGTCGGCGTCGACCGCATCATCGCCGACGCCAAGGTCACCCGGGCCACCTTCTATCGGCATTTCCCCAGCAAGGACGACCTGGTGGTGACCTATCTGCAGGAGGTTCACCAGATGGAGCGGGCCGCCTTCACCGCGGCCATCGCCGCCCACTCGACGGCGGCCGACTCCCTGCTGGCCATCGCCGAAGCCATCGCCGCGAACATCCGGACGGCGGGTTTCCGCGGGTGCGCCTTCCTGAACGCCGCCGCCGAGTTCCCCGACGTCAACCACCCGGTGCACCAGCAGATCATCGCCCATCGCCAGTGGTTCCTCGACACGCTGACCACGCTGATGGCGCAGGTCGCCGAGGATTCATCGGACGCCGCCGCCCGTCACTTCGTCATGCTGCGCGACGGCGCCATGGCGGCCGGCTGCCTGTTCGACCCCGCCCTGGTGGTCGACACTTTCCTGCGCGGCGTCGAGGGTCTGGTCCGCATCCACGGCCAGCGCGAGTCCGCCTCCGCCGCGTAGCCTCGACGGCGGTCCGCTGCTGGGGGAACAGAGCGGACCGCCGCCTCCTTCGCGCCCGGGCCGTGTGGCTCTAAGCACGTCCGGGCGCGAGAGTCATCGCGAGGCCTGCTCGATGACCTTCGTAACGGCGTCGGGGCGGCTGAGCATGACCGCGTGCGAGGCGTCGACCTCAGTCGTACGGGCGTGGGCGCGGGTCGTCATGAACCGCTGGACGGCCGGGTTGATCGCCTTGTCCTGGCGCGTCACCAGCGCGTACGACGGGATCGTGCGGAATCCCTCGGTCACGCTGGCGTCGGTGACCGCGTTGGTGTTGGCCGGGCGCTGGGTCGCCGCCAGATTGGCCGCATCGGTCCGGTTCAGGTCGCCGGCGAACGCCTCGCGGAACTTGGCCGGGTCGATGACGACCTCCGTGCCGCCGGGCACCTGGGTCGGGATCAGCGGCAGGGCGGGGGTGGACCTCGCGGCCAGCTCGCCGATGGTCTCCCCCTTGGCCGGGATGAACCCGGCGATGTAGACCAGGGACTTCACGTCGGGCACGGCGGTGGCGGCGTTGGTGATGACGGCACCCCCGTACGAGTGTCCGACCAGCACCTTCGGCCCCTTGATGGTGGCGAGATAGCTCGTCACGTACGCGGTGTCGCTGGTCAGCCCCTGCAGCGGGTTGGCGATCGCGCGCACCGGATATCCGTCGTGGCGCAGCCGCTCCATGACCGGGTTCCAGCTGGACGAGTCGGCCCACGCGCCGTGCACGAGCACCACGGTCGGCTTGGCCGGCTTGGCGCTGTGGCCGGAGGTCATGGCCGCGGCCGGAACAGCGGCGGCGCCCAGCAGGGCCAGGGTGGTCGCACCGACGACGGCGGCACGACGGGACGGACGGAAACGCATGGCAGATCTTCCTTTCGTCAGGGTGGCCGGTCAGCGGCCGTAGGTCTCCAGCAGGCGCAGCCAGACCTCGCTGACCGTGGGGAACGACGGGACGGCGTGCCAGAGCCGGTCGATCGGGACCTCGCCGACGATCGCGATGGTGGCGGCGTGGATCAGTTCGGCCACGTCCGGGCCGACCAGGGTGAAACCGACGATCACCTTGCGGTCCTCGTCCACGACCATGCGGGCGTGGCCCTGGTAGCCCTCGGCGTGCAGAACCGCGCCCGAGACGGAGCCCAGGTTGTAGTCGACGACCCGGATGTTCAGTCCGGCCTTCTCGGCGGCGGCTGCGGTCAGGCCGACCGACGCCACCTCGGGTTCGGTGAACACGACCTGCGGGACGGCCCGCTCGTCGGCGGTGACCGCATGCCGGCCCCACGCACCGGTGTCGGCGGTCCGGCCGTCGGCGCGGGCGACGAGCGCGTCGCCCAGGGCCCGGGCCTGGTACTTGCCCTGGTGGGTCAGCAACGCCCGCCGGTTCACGTCACCCGCGGCGTACAGCCAGTCGCCGGCGCCGTCGACCCGCAGCGCGTCGTCGACGGTCAGCCAGGCGCCGGGCTTGAGACCGATGCGGTCCAGGCCGATGTCCAGGGTGTTGGGCGTGCGTCCGATGGCGACCAGGACCTCGTCCGCCTCGATCTGCGCGCCGTCGGTCAAGGTGATGTGCACTGTTCCGGACTCATCGCGTACGACCGAGGCCGCCTCGGCGCCGATGCGGACGTCCACTCCGGACTCACGCAGCGCGGCGGTGACCCGCTCGCCGGCGAACGGCTCGGCCAGGTGCAGCACGCCGTCGCGGGCCAGCAGCGTGACCGTGGAGCCCAGGCTGGTGAACGCGGTCGCCATCTCCGACGCCACGACACCGCCACCGATGACGGCCAGCCGAGCAGGAACCCCAGTTGCGGCGGCTGCTTCCCGGCTGCTCCACGGCCGGGCGTCGCGCAGGCCGTCGATGTCGGGCAGCAGGGCGCTGCTGCCGGTCGCGACGACCACCGCGTGCCGGGCGGTCAGCGTGGTCACGACGCCGTCGGCGCCGGTGACCTCGACCATCCGCTCCCCGCTGATGCGGCCCTGACCGCGGTACAGCTCGATCCCGGCCGACTCGAGCCAGGACACCTGGCCGTCGTCCTTCCAGTGGGAGGCGAAGGAGTCCCGGCGGGCCAGCACCGCGGTCGCGTCGAGAGTGCCGGTCACTGCCTCCCGGGCGCCGGGCACCTGACGGGCCGCTCGTAGTGCGCTGGTGCTGCGCAGCAGGGCCTTGGTCGGCATGCACGCCCAGTAGGAGCATTCACCGCCGACCAGCTCGCGCTCGACGATGGCGACGCTCAGGCCGCCCTGCACCGCGCGGTCGGCCACGTTCTCCCCGACCGGGCCGGCGCCGATCACGACCACGTCGTACGTGATGTTGTCCATGTCAGCTTCCTTTGCCTCGAGCTTCTTCGAGCGATCGCCTCTTCAAACGAGAAGAACGAACGTTCTATCTGAGAACTACGATGGCGAGGCGAAGAAGCAATGTCAATACCGAACGTTCTATTCGATGTCTACGTCACAGAAATCCGTACGGCGCCTTCATCAAGGATCTCGACCGAGAAGATTGCTCTTGCAGTAACGAACGTTCTGTCCGCTAGAGTGCTGTGGATGGAACACATCGAACCCGAGGGCCGGCCGTCGGAAGCACGGTCCCGGCTGCTCGAGACGGCCACGAGGATCTTCTACACGGAAGGCATCCACAAGGTCGGCATCGAACGCATCGTCACGGAGGCGCAGGTGACGCGGGCGACCCTCTACCGGCACTTCCCCGGCAAACAGGACCTGGTTCTCGCCTATCTGACCGAAGCCGACCAGGCCATACGCGGTCAGGCCGAGCGTGCCGTCACGGCCGGGTTGCCACCGGCCGACGCCCTGCGCGCCCTCGGCCGGTCGATCGCCGACGGCATCCAGTCCCCCGGCTTCCGGGGCTGCGCCTTCTTGAACGCCGTCGCCGAATATCCCGACCCCAGCTCCCCGGTGCACCAGGCCGTCCTGGCCCACCGCGCCTGGTTCCTGGACACCGTCACCGGCCTGCTGACCCGGCTCCGAGGTGCACCGGCCGAGCCGGCCGCCCGCCACTTCGTCATGATCCGCGACGGCGCCATGGCGGCCGGCTGCCTGTTCGACCCGGCGTTGATCAGCGAGACGTTCCTGCGCGGGGTGGAACGGCTGATCGAAATCTCCTCCGGCCCGGCGGAGCACTGACCAGCCCGAATCGCCACCCCGGGGAACGGGTGCTCCGCTCCGGTGACGTCCGTGACTTCGTACGGAGGGAGCAAATTCCTTCCCCGTACGGAACGCTCAGTGGGCGCCGGATCCGCCGCGCCCGGACCGGACACCCAGGGCCGGCAGCAGCACGTCGTCGACGAGCGCGACGGCCGTGGGCTCGTCCAGGCCGCGATGTTCGAGGACGACCTGGCGAAACGCCACGGACGGGACGATCGACGCGATCAGGTCGACCGGGACCGACGGGTCCACGTCACCACGGGCGACGGCGCGCTCGATGACCGTGCGCAGCGCCCGGGCCGGGGGACGGCCGATCACCTCGGTCGCAGCCCCGCGCACCTCGCCGTCCCGCGACGCCTCGGCCAGCACGTTCGCCAGCACGAGGGCGGCTCTCGCATCCGGTGAGACGTAGTGGCGTACGCAGATCACCAGGTCTTCGCGGAGTGACCCCTCGTCCGGAACCGTGACATCGGCCTGCAGGTGCTCGGCGGCCGCGACGACCAACTCCGTCTTGCCGGCCCAGCGCCGGTAGATGGCCGCCTTCCCGGTTCCGGCCCGGCGTGCGATCTCCTCCACCCTGGCCGCCGCGAAGCCGCTCTCCACCACCACCTCGACCGCGGAGTCGAGGATCGCGCGCTCGAGTTCGGGGTCACGGGGACGCCCGACGGGAACCGCTTCGTTTCTCACCCTGGCGATATTACGGGACCGGCGGGTACCGTAGCTGTTACGAGACCAGCGAGTCCCGTAATAGCGAGAGGGATGTCATGACCGACAACGAACTGATCCTGCGGTCCACCACGGAGGCTCACGTGGAACGGCTCAAACTGGGCGAGCCCACAGCCGAGCATGCGGGGCCCGTCCCACCGCAGCTGCCCAACCGGGTCCCGACGCGGACGGCCGAACAGACCCTCGCCCTGCCCGCCGTCATCGACATGGCGCGCCGCCGGACCCGGACCGAGGGCTTCCGCGGCGCGGTCGTCCTGGCCAGCCGGGACCACAACCGCATCACCGTCTACAGCCAGTACGACGCGGGCGCCCGGCCACCGGCACCCGTGGCCGGCGCGGTCGAGGAGGCCGGGATTCCGGTACGCACTCTCGACCGCCGCACCTATGACCTGGTCTGGCGGGCCGGCCACGAGGATCCGACGATCGTCTCTCTCCGGCGCTCCCCGTTGGTGCACTTCGGCCTGTTCACGGTGCTCGACAACCAGGCCGACGCCCTGCTCGCCAAGATCGAGGCCAGCGCGCCGGCATCGCTGGTCACCCCGGGGCTGCGCACGATCAACTTCCACCGCAGCCACGACGCGCAACGGATGATCAACTTCGGGACGTGGTCGACCTTCGACGAGATGCATGTCCTTCTCGACCAGCCCGGCTTCACACCGGGCGAGAAGTACCACCACGGGCTGGCCGTCTTCGAGAACGACTACTTCGATGTCATCGACGTGGTGACCGGCTCCGACGCCTGAGGACCAGGGCCGGTCGGGCGGGGACGAGGAAGCCTCCGCCGATCCGGCGGAGGCTTCTCCTGGCGGCCAGAAGGCCGGGCCGCGGTGGCGTCAGTTGGCCTTGGCCGCCCGGCCGAGCCGGAACGCCGCGATGAGGAAGAAGATGGCGCCGGGGATGGCGTAGGCGGCCGCCTGGTTCAGCACCGGGTCGTCGGCGCCGGCGCTGATGACGAAGTTCGCGCCGGCCAGCACGGAGATGCCACCGCTGATGATCATCGGCCACTGACCGCCCATCGCGCGGCGACGGAGGCCGACGGCGAGCTGGACCGCGCCGGCCACGATGGCCCACGCGCCCCACACCCGCAGCATCGCCGGGATGCCGGAAGCGGCGGCGACACCCAGACCGACTGCGGCGAGCAGGCTGACCGCCATGTTCACGTACAGCAGGGCCGGCGACCCGCTCGCCCTCGACGAGCGCATGTCATAGATCGCGGCGCCGACGTCGAACAGCGGGTAGAGCACGAACAGCGTCACCGACAGAGCGTTGACGTCCTTGGCGGTCGCGATGGTCACGCCGGCCCAGACGATGGCGAACGCGAACCGGATGAAGTACAGCCGCCGCAGCGCGGACGCGGTCTGCGAGATGCCGGGTGAAACAGCAACGGTGCTCACGATGGGGCCTTTCAGCGTCTTGGGAGATCGAACGTTCTGTCATGTCGAGCATGCACTCCCGGAGAGGCGCCGTCAAGACTGAACGTTCTATTCACATGAACTCGCGGTCGGTTGACTCGTCGCGGGATCGTCGGAGTCGGCCAGGGCAGACCCCATCGCCCCCCACGCACTCCGGCCCGGCCACCTGATAACGGTGACCGGGCCGGAAAGGGCGAGGCTCTACTCGATGTCCGAGAACAAGCCGGTGATCTCGACCTGCGCGCCTTGAAGACCGCCGAAGACGGCGCCGGCGGCCGGCGTGGCGACCGCCGCCGAGGCGTCCTCGTAGCTGGCGAAGTAGAGGTCGAGCGTGCGGTACGCCGGGGTAGCGGTGCCGTCCTCCTTGGGCCACACCTTGGCCGACTCGACCCGCTGCAGCTTCGGGAAGGTCTCGGCGGCGGCCCGCACGTCGGCGTAGATCTTCTCGAACTCGTCCGGGTCGGCCGGATTGCCGATGACCAGCGTGATTTTCGTAGGCATGACTTACTCCCCAGAGGTAACGAACGTTCTGTCAGTGCAGACGTTAGCCGCGCCGAATCGATGGCGTCAAGACCGATCGTTCTGTCTTTTACGACACGGCAGGCTGCGGATGCCCGGCGGCGATCCGTCTCACGTCCCGGACTGTCCGATCACGGCAGCCGGTCAGGGTCACGCCCACGGGCCGGTCACGGGCGTGGGCCGGTCACGGGCGTGGGCCGGTCACGGGCGTGGGCCGGTCACGGGCGTGGGCCGGTCACGGGCGTGGGCCGGTCACGGGCGTGGGCCGGTCACCGATGGCGCAAGGCGCGCCGCACCGACAGGGCCAGCTGCAAGCGCAGGCGCCCTTGCGGGTCGCGGATCGGCCAGCCGAGCAACGCCTCGAGATACTTGATGCGCTCCTGAAGCGTCGAGTGGTGCACCCGCAGAGCGCGGGCCGCATCCCGCATGCTGGCCGCCCAGGCGACGGTGTCAAGGGTGTGCAGAGACCACGGCCCGGCCGTAGCCGCGTGGAGCAGCGACTCGACGTCGGGCACCGGCTCCGGGGCGGCATCCAGGGCCCGGATCAGCAGCGCGAGCGTGCCCAACCGATCCGCGTGGACGATCCGCGGCCCCGGGTCGGCCTCGGTTCCCTCGGCGGTCAGCCGGAGCGCCAGCCGGGCCTCCGCCCACGACGCCGGCAGAGCGGCCACCGGCACGCACGGGCCGACGCCCGCTCGCGTTCCCTCCGGCAGCTCGGCCTCCGGTCCCACCACAAGAGCATCGCCGCCGGCCAGAGCGACGGCCCGCGCCGAGGCGGGAAGCCCCAGGCGCCGGGCCGCGCTCAAGCGGTCGGCCGAGGAAGCCTGCGGATCGAGCACGAGCTCGACCGACGCCGGGTACGACGGACGGGTGCGTTCCAGGGCGGCGCGGATGGCCGCGGCCGCCCGTTCCAGGACCACCGCCTCCAGGGTGCTCGGCGCGGCCGTCGTCTCGAGCCACAGCACCGCGCCCGGAGCCGGTGCCGCCCACGGCCAGGCCGGGTCGGGATCCCCGACGTGCGTTTTGATGACGCCGTCCGGGGTGGCCCGCACCACCGGCCGCCCGGGCCCGTCGACCAGCCGGGCCGGGCGGTCCGCCAGTGCCGCCGCGGCGGCCACGATGCTCCGCAGGCTCGCCCGGGAGGCGACGAGCGCATCGAAGCGGCCGATCACCCGTACGGCCGCGCCCGCCTCGGGGTCGAGGGCGGCCAGCCGGAGTGCGAGCTCGTTCACGCCGCCATTCTCATCCGCCGGCGGCCCTGGCGCCGACCCGGCGGGTAGGGCCCGACGCATGGCGGGTGCCGGACCGGCCGACCGGACCCCAGGATGATGTGACCTGGACAACAGATGCTGAGGAGACGACATGACGGAACGGGTGCCGACCAGCGTCAGCGACGGCGCACGCGCTTTCCTGGCGATTCCGCGGACGCCGATCGACTGGCCCGCGCCGGACGACCTCGACGGCTGGGAGAAGCATGTCGCGCAGGCCGAAGCCGCCTCGCTGGAGCAGCTGGAACCGGTCAGCCGGCTCCCGGTGACCGTCGAAGAGCGCGAGATCGCGGGCGTGCCCACCTTCGTGGCCCGGTTGGAGGGGAACCCCGCGGACGCCGGGCCGGTCTACCTCGACATCCACGGCGGGGCGCTGGTCATGGGTGGCGGTGCGCTGTGCCGGGCGTTCACGACGCTGACCGCGATGACCAACGGCATGGTGACGTGGGGCGTCGACTACCAGATGCCGCCGCGGCACCCCTATCCGGCCTCTCTCGACGACTGTGTGGCCGTCTACCGCGCACTGCTGGAGGTGCGCTCGCCGGCTGACATCTTTGTCGGGGGGAGTTCGGCCGGGGGCAACCTGGCGGCGGCGTTGATGGTGCGGGCCAAGGAGGAGGGGCTTCCCCGGCCGGCGGCTCTGGTTCTGGACTCGCCCGAGGTCGACCTGACCGAGTCGGGGGATTCGTTCCACACCAATTTCCCGTACGACAATCGGCTCGTCCCGCTGATCGAGGTGAACCGTCTCTACGCGGCGGGCCACGACCTGGACGATCCGCATCTGTCGCCGCTGTTCGCCGACGTGAGCGGCTTCCCGCCGACCTACCTGCAGTCCGGCACGCGTGACATGTTCCTGTCCAACACCGTCCGCATGCACCGGAGGCTCAGGGCGGCCGGTGTCGACGCCGAGCTGCACATCGGCGAGGCCATGCCGCACTGCGGCTTCACCGGCGACACCCCGGAAGATCTCGACCTGGCCGCCGAGCGCCGGCGTTTCCTGGACAAGCACCGGTCGAGCTGACCCGGGCCCCGGCTTGGGAAAGCACCAGGTGAACGGCAGCCGGGCGGCCATACGAGTCCGGCCGACGTTCCGTTTCAATGCGAGCGACCGCTGACTGTGGGCGATCGTTCGTTGGTCCGGTCCAGCAGCTGCATGACCGGGGTGACGGCGACACCGTGGATGACGACCGAGACCACGACGACGAAGCCGATGGTGGCCCAGATCAGGTCGGCGCCGGGGAACGCGGCATGGGTGAGGGCGTACGACAGGTAATAGAAGGACCCGATGCCGCGGATGCCGAACGAGGCGATGACCCAGTGCTCCGCCGTGTGCCCGGGCGCACCGCGCAGCGACAGGAAGCCGGACAGCGGCCGGATCACGAAGATGAGGCACAGCCCGACCAGCGCGGCCGGCCAGGTGAGCGGGCTGAGCAGCCCGCCCACCAGCGCGCCGCCGAACAGGAGCAGCAACAGGACGGTCAGCAGCCGCTCGGTCTGCTCGGCGAAGTCGTGCAGCACCTGGTGGTACTCGTGGGAGCGTTCGGCCGCACGGATGGCGCGGGCGGCGACGAAGACGGCCAGGAAACCGTATCCGCCGGCCACTTCGACCACGCCGTACGCGAGGAAGGTCGCCGCCAGCGCCAGGAAACCCTCGGAATGCCGGGACAGTCGCAGCGCCTCCGCTCGTGGACGGAAGAACAGCCAGCCCAGGACCTTGCCGACGAGGACGCCACCGGCCACCCCGACCACGATCTTGTAGATCAGGTCCTGCCAGGCCCACTCCCCCACCCAGCCCAGACCGGCCGTCCCCGCCATCGCGATGGCCGCGTACACGAACGGGAACGCCAACCCGTCGTTGAGCCCGGCTTCGGAGGTCAGCGCGAAGCGGACCTCGTCCTCGGAGTCCTCCTCATCGGTCGGCTCGCCGACCTGCACGTCCGCCGCCAGCACCGGGTCGGTCGGCGCCAGCGCGGCGCCCAGCAGCAGCGCCGCGGCCGGCACCAGCCCGGCCCACCACCAGCCCAGCAGAGCGACCCCGGCGATGGTCACCGGCATCGCGACCGCCAGCAGCCGCCAGGTGGAGGACCAGCCCCGGCGGCTGAGCGGGCGGTCGATCTTCAGACCGGCGCCCATGAGCGCGACGATCACGCCGAGCTCGGTGAGGTGCTCGGTCACCTCCGGGTGCGCCAGGGGGTCGGCGTCGGGCAGGCCGATCGGAAGTCCGAAGACGAGCATGCCCAGCCCGAGAAAGGCGATGGGCATCGACAGCGGCCGGCGTTCCAGAAGGCGCGGGAGAATGCCGGCCAGCAGCGCACCGAACCCGATGACCGCGAAGACCACATCAGCGGTCTGCACGGATGACCCCTTGCGCCGAGCCGGCCGGTCGCCGACCGGTCAGGACAGAGTGCCGGGACATGGCCCACGGCGGGGCGGGGGTGGGGCACAGCAGCAGCACGGCAGCTCCGGGTCGCAGGCACGGTGGGTGAAGCGCCGACCAGACTTCCCGGCACACCGGCCTGACCATTTGCCGCCGCCCCGGGCGGCTAAACCTCGGCCTACGAGGTCGTCGAACCGCTCATCGCCGTCGAGCGGACAGTGCTGACCGCCACGGGCTCGAGGATCTCGGCGGCCAGCTCCGGTGTGGCCCCGCGCAGGAACGCGATCGTCTGGTCCACGCCGGCGTCGTGGGCCTCGTAGTGGCGGGCGCCCGCGGCCGTGGCGATCCCGATCGTCATCCGGTCGCCCCAGCGCTGCAACAGCGACTGCCGCAGCGACCAGCCGATGACCGCGCGCCGCTGCAACGCCACCGTGTGACGCTGGGTGGCGCCGTGGCGGACGACCAGATAGGGGCCGGTGAGCGCGTGCCCCAGCGACCGGTAGGCCACCACTGCCAGCGGCACGGTCAGCGGGATCAGCGCGAGTGGCAGCGGCCAGACCCAGTCGGGCAGCGCGCCGGTGAGGACGAACAGGGCCAGTACGGCCGATCCGAGCGCCGGGCCCCACAAAGCCCAGCCGATCCGGCGTACGAGGGCTCCGCGTGGATGCCGGTGCAGGGCCGCCTCGAGTGGCCGGTGGTCGTCGGCCAGGACCCGCGCCGCGATGTCGCGGGCCTCGGGCATCCGCACGCGGGGCACCAGGTCGCCCGAGCCGGACTCCCCCGTCGTCTTCAGCCCGGTCGTGATCACCTTGGTCTCGGTCAGGCCGAGCCAGCGCCACAGCAGCGGCTCGGTGAACTGCAGGCCGCGCAGCCGCCGATCGTCCCGCTGCAGGGTCTGCGTGCTGAGCAACCCGCGGTGGGTCACCAGGGCGGTGTCGGGCGCGGTCCCCCGGCGTACGAGCTGGAAGTTGGCATTTTGCAGCACGAACGAGACGGCGTTGCCGGCAAAGCCCACCGCGTACGCCACCAGGACTCCCACGGCGATGAGCACCGGCCCGCCGAGCGGCTGACGGTCCAGCAGGGCGCGCCCGATGTCGAGCAGGTCGACGCCGAAGGGCCGCAGAAACCAGTACAGGGCGAACGGCGGGCCCACGGCCGTGAGCACCGCCCAGACGTTGACGGCGTTCAGGGGCACCCAGCGGGCGTCCCACCGGGCGATGACCGTCTCCGGCACCTCGGACGTCGCCGCGTCCGTCTCCGCCTCGGCCTCCGCCCGCACCACGGCCCCCGGCGACAGCTCGCGGTGCAGCTGGGCGGCGTGCCCGCGGTCGAGCGCGTCGAGGTCGAACGACGAGCCCGTGTCCCCCGACCCGATGTGGACGACCCGCAGGCCGAAGACCCGGTGGAGCCACTTCGCCGTGCTGTCGACGGTACGGATGCGATCGCGATTGACCGTACGGTGTTTGCGCTGCACCAGCCCGCTGCGCATCTCGACCAGCTCGGGCGTGACCCGGTAGCGGGTGGTCATCCACCGGATCAGGCCGGCGCCCGCCCCGAGCAGGCCGACGACCGAGCCGGCCACCAGGAACCAAATGGGCCCGTCGTCGCCCAGCGTGACACCCAGGAAGCCGGGCACCAGCGAGCCGACGAGCCGGATCAGATCGAGGTAGACGGCCCGGACGCTCAGCCGGCGCCACGGGTGCGCCTCGGCGGTCATGTCGCGTCACCGGCGGTCGCCGCGGTGACCTCGCGCAGCCGGTCGACCGTGGCCCGGGCCACCGCCGCGTCCAGGCCCTCGATCGAGATCTTGCCTTCGGACGACGCGGTCGTGACCCGGATGGTGGCCAGCCCGAGCAGGCCCTGCAACGGCCCGATCTCGGTGTCGATGCTCTGGATGCGGCTGATCGGCACGATCTGCCACCGGCGGGTGAACCAGCCCTCGAGCGCGTAGACCGCGTCGTCGGTCGCCTGCCAGCGGTGCACCAGATATCGCGCGGTGGGCGCGACCGCGATCTCGACCGTGGACAGCACCGACAGGATGATCAGCACCGGCCCGAGCCAGGGCCGGGTGACCTCCGCGAACCAGTAGACCGCCCCGACGACCCCCAGCAGAACCGCGGCCCAGAGCACCGCCACCGCCGTCTGCCACACGATGAACCGCCGGTCGACCCGGTGCCGCGGCGGCCGGATCCTCCACTCGGTCTCCTCAGCAGCACTCTCCGGATCCATGTATTCACGCTAGAAGCCGCCGTCCAGACCGGATACCGACTTTGGTCGACGACGGCGGCTCCGCCTGTTCTCCTTCGTCTCTGCTTCGGTCTCTTCTTCGTCGGTTCTAGTTCCGCCGGTTCAGCGGTACCGCACGGCTTCGGGCCGGAAGGTGATGGCCAGCGGTGTCGCCAGGAACACCGACGAATAGGTGCCCACCAGAATCCCGATCAGCAGGGCGATGGCGAAGTCGCCCAGGGACGAGCCGCCCAGGACGGCCAGAGCGACCAGGATGAACACCGCCCCGAGCCCGGTGTTGACCGTCCGCGGGACGGTCTGCAGGCAGGCCGCGTTCGCCAGCTCGGCGAACGGTGGGCGCAGCCGCGGACTGATGCTCCGCCGGCCACGGACCAGTTCCCGGATCCGGTCGAGGACCACCACGGAATCGTTGACCGAATACCCGACGACGGTCAGCAACGCCGCCAGGAACACCCCGTCGACGGGCTTGCCGAGCCAGGCGAAGGCACCGATGAGGATGACGACGTCGTGGGCCATCGCCAGCACCGCCGCGGCCCCCCAGCGCCACGGGAAACGCAGCGACAGGTAGGCCATCTGAGCCGCCAGCGCGATGCCCAGCGCAAGCAGCGCCTTGTTGCGTAGCTCGGCGCCGAGGCTGGGCCCGACCCGGTCGTCGCGGAGCCGTTGCACATCACCACCCCCGTGGGCGGTCAAGGCGTCACGTACGTGCTGCTCGGTGGCGTCGTCGAACGCGCCCGCACGTACCGAGAGGTTGCCGTCCCCGACCTCGCTGACGACCGCCCGATCCAGGCCCGCGGCGGCCACCGCCTCCCGGGCGGCCTCGGCCGTCAGGGGCCGGCTGGTGGTGTACTCGACCAACCGGCCACCGGCGAACTCCACGCCCAGGTCCACACCGCGGACGGCGATGCCGGCGAACGCGAGGAGCACGGCCGCCGCCGAGACGACCAGCCACCACCGGCGCCGGCCCATCAGGTCCGGGTTACGGCGCTCCACGGTCCGCCGCACCCAGCCGTGCTGGGCCAGGCCGCTCCAGCGCGGCCGCACGGCCAGCCACCTTCGCCGCACCAGGGCCTCGACCGGAAGCCGGGTGAGGACCAGCGCGGTGAACATCGACACCAGCACACCGATGCCCAGGGTGACGCCGAACCCGCGTACCGGGCCGGACGCCAGCAGGATCAGCAGCGCGGCGGCGACCAGGGTGGTGATGTTCGAGTCCGCGATCGCCGACCAGGCCCGGCCGAAGCCGTCCCGGATGGCCGTACGCAGGGACGGCTTCGCCGCGTACTCCTCCCGGGCCCGTTCGAAGACCAGCACGTTCGCGTCGACCGCCATGCCGATCGCCAGCACGAAGCCCGCCAGTCCCGGCAGCGTCAGGGTGGCGCCGACCGCCAGCAGGGCCGCGTAGGAGATCAGCCCGTACGCCATCAGGGCCCCGGCGGCCAATGCACCGGCCAGGCGGTACACCGCGACGATGAACACCATGGTGGCCAGGGCGCCCAGCACCGCCGCCCGGGCCGAGTCGTCGATCGCCTGTTTCCCCAGGGTCGGGCCGACCACCTGCTGCTGGATGACGTCGACCGGCACCGGCAACGCACCGGCCCGGATGAGCAGGGCCAGGTCGCGGGCCTCGTCGGCGGTGAAGGCGCCGGTGATGCGCATGGCCGGCCCGGCGAACCCGACCTCGCAGGTTGCCTCCGGGCTCACCTGCGGGGAGGAGATCACCTCGTTGTCGAGCAGAATCGCCACCCGCCGGCCCGGTTCGCCCGGTGGTGAGCAGGCGGCCCGGGCGGTCAGGCGTTGCCAGGCCTGAGCGCCGTCTCCGGTGAAGTCGACCGCCACCTGCCAGCCGGTCGCCGGTTCGGTGGTGGCCCGGGCGTCGTCGACCTGACGGCCGGACAGTGCCGCCGGACCCAGCGACACGGGACGGCCGGACTCGTCGGTAACCGCGAGCCCCCCGGAACCGGCCAGGACCGGCCGGAAGGACAGCTGGGCGGTGCGGCCGATGACCTCGGCGGCTTCCCGGGGATCGGTGACCCCCGGCAGTTCCACGATGATCCGCCGCTCGCCGGAACGGACCAGCGTCGGTTCGCTCACGCCGAGCTGGTCGACCCGGCGGCGGAGCACTTCGATGACCTGGTCGGTGGTGGCGGCGTCGGCCCGGGTCTGGTCGCCGTCCCGGGTCTGCAACACGATTTGGGTTCCGCCACGCAGATCGAGCCCGAGCCGCGCCGGCCGGGTGGCGACGAGCCACCCGGAGACGACAAGCACGACAAGGGCCAGAAATGCGCGCACGGCAGTAGCGCGCGTCACGATGGATTTCTCCTAAGGCAGGGGTGGCGCGGGCACGGCAGGACCGCCGGCCGCGGCGCCGGGATCAGGACGAGGCGTCTGGTGCACGCCGTCCTGGCGGTCCCCTGATCGGCCAGGCCGCCCGGCCCGCCCGCGACCGGTATCCGTCGCCGTCGCGTCGCAGCTGCCACCAGGTGACACCGCTGAAGCCCGCCCACTCCGAGAGCCAGGCCGGCCCCGCCGGGTGCGGTGCGACCCGGTCGTGGCCACCACGGTCGACGACCTGAAGGTCCGGCCGGAGCCCGCTCGTGTGCGAGGCCGGCACGATGACGGCCTGCAGCACCGACGGCACCGGGACGGGCCGGCCGGCCTGGGCCGCCTGTGGGGTCGCGGCAACCACCGAGGCCGCGAAGAGCAGCGCGACGACCGGCAGGCGGGCCCACCGGCGCCACCGCGACATGCGCTCCGCGGACATGAGTGCACGCTACGACGGCGGCGCCAGCGACCCCGGGCCGTACGGAGGAAATGTTGGACCGGGCGCCCAACCTTCCCGCAGTCTGCTACGTCTTGCAGATCATGAGGTTCAGACGGGTCCGGGACACCGACGAGTCCTTCACCACGTTCGTGGCGACTCGCTCCCATCGGCTGATCGCCCACGCCGAGCTGCTCTGTGGTCACCGCGAGCAGGCCCGGGACATCGTGCAGTCCGTCCTCGTCCGGGCCTATCAACGCTGGTCGCGCATCGAGCACGACGATCCGTACGGGTATGTGCAGCGTTCCGTCACCAACGCCGTCACCGACTGGTGGCGTACCGCGCAGCAGCGCCACGAACGACCCGTCGATGTCGTCCCCGATGTCCCCATAGGCGAAGACACCACGTTCGAGGACCGTCGCGCGTTGCTGAGCGCCCTGGACTCTCTCACCCATCGCGAACGCACCATCGTCGTGCTGCGCTACTTCGACGACCACACCGAGAAGGACGTGGCCGAGACTCTGCGCATCAGCGTCGGCACGGTCAAATCGACCTGCCACACGGCGCTGCGCAAGATGCGGATCGCGCTCGATCCTCACCCGTACCCCGGCCCGATGGAGCAGTCATGACCCCCAGCACGGACGACCTGCGCAACGCCATGAACGACCTGGCCCGCACCACCGATCCGCTGGATCCGGACTCGGTGCTGCGCTCCGGCAAACGTCGCCGCAGCCGTCGTCGCGCCACTGCCGCCGCCGGCGCTGCCGTCGCCCTGATCGCGGTCACCGGTGGCATCTTCGCGCTGAGGCCCGGCGGCGACGACTCGATGGTCGTGGGCGGCGGCCGGGCGATCCAGGACCTGGACAACTCGCTGACCGGGTTGGATGCGGGGAACTACGCCTTCACCCGCACCGGCGCCTACATGCGCACCGACATCGTCCGGGCCCAGATCGACGTCGCCGACGGCTACCTCGTCGAGTACAGCAACAAGCTGTCCCTCATGCGGGCCGCGAACGTGACGTACCTGAAACCGTCCGGCGGGGGCACCTACAGCGGGCCCGGCATCCTGGAGCAGCTCAAGAACGCCGGGCTGTCCGACGCCGAGGCCGATCGGTACGCGGCGAGCATCGCTCAACTGGACGGCACCCGGTGGCTGCGCGTCGACCAGCAACGCCTCGTCAAGACGGCCGAGGTCGACGAGCAGAGCTCCCTGGACTACGTCGCGCCCGCGCCCACCACCAGGAAGCCGGACATCACCGGCGCCGACGCGCTCATCGAAGCGGTGACGACAGCCGAACGGAAGGGCGACACCGTCACCGGCACCCTCGACGCCACCAAGGTCGACGACGGGCTGGGGCTGGTCATCGGCGAACCGGAGAGTTACTACGGCCCCTCGGCCACCTCGATGACGTATCGGGCCACCCTCGACGGCCAGGGCCGGTTGGCCAGCTTCACGCTCAACCTGCCGGGCACGCTCGCCTCCCAGGCACCGGACAGCGAACCGGAACCGCCGCTGATCATCACGATCACCCAGTACGACGGCGTCGAGGCACCCCCCGCCCCGCCGAGCGCCGAGAACATCACCGAATTGACGTACGACCTTCTGGCCCGCGACAACGACTGATCCTCAACCCGGGGTCGGGCTATCCGTGCACCAACGCCGGGAGGACGAACACCATGATCGAGGACCAGGTGATGTGGGTCAGGATCGGCGCCAGGACGCCGCCGGACGCGCGCCGCTGCAGACCCAGGACCACGCCGAGCAGGAAAGCGGCGAAGACCAGCATGAGGTTGCCGGTCGCGACCGTCGCCACGGCGTAGACGACGGTGGAGATCGGTACGGCGTTACGCCGCCCGATCGCCGCGAACAACGCACCGCGGAAGAAGACCTCCTCGGCCACCCCGTTGAGCAGGGTGACGGCCACGATCGGCACGATGGCGCCGTACCGGGCATGGTCGAGAACGCTGTTGACCAGGTCGCGCAGCGGCGCCAGCTCACGGACCACGAGCGCGCCGGCCACGAAGATGCCGCCGAGCACCAGCCCGGTGACGATCGGCGTGACGATCGGGCGCCGCAGCCGGTCGCGGAACGGGATGTGGCCGAGATGCAGCGGCCCGGACAGCAGCGCTCCCCCGACCCAGACGCACGCGACCAGCACGGTCAGCAGATAGAAGAGGTCGTCGCCCGGGCGTACCGACAGCGAGATGCCCAGCAGGACGGCACCGATCACCAGCGTGGCCGCGACGACGACGCGGCGGCGGCGGAACTGCTGGTCCGTTTGTTGATGATCGCGTTCGACCCGGTCGATCAGGGACGGTCCCAGAGCCCGCCGGGCGCGGCCGAGCCAGGGCGAGCTCACCGCGACTCGGCCCGATCGTGCTGTTCGGCGCTCTCGCGGTCGGCCAGTGCCAGGCGTACGGCCTCGTCATAGCCGATGAGCGGCCCGGGAACCAGCCGCGTGATGGCGTCGTCCTTCACGACGACCTCGTTGGACATCGAGTCGACCAGGTTCCGGGCGGTCTCCACGTCGACATCGGTGACGAACTTCAGCCAGGCCGACGACAGACGCGGGGTCAGCAGCGGCACGGTCACGTTGGGCAGATGGTCGCCACGGATCTTCGCGACCCGCTGCAGCATGTCGATGTAGCGCAGCACCTCCGGCCCGCCGACCTCGTACGTCCGGCCGCGCGCCTCCTCCGGCTCGAGCACGCCGGTGAGGTAGCGGACCGCGTCCGGCAGGGCGATCGGCTGGGTCCGGGTGTTCACCCACTGCGGGGTCACCATCGCCGGCAACCGCTCGGCCAGCTGGCGCGTGATCTCCCACGAGATACCGCCGTGGCCGATGACCACCGCCGCCCGCAACACGGTCACCGGCACAGGGCCGGCCCGCAGAATCTCCTCGACCTCGCGGCGCGACCGCAGATGCGCCGACAGTTCACCGTCGTCGGCCCCGAGACCGCCGAGATAGATGATCCGTTCCACCCCGGCGCCGGCCGCCGCCGCGGCGAAGTTGCGGGCGGCCTCGGCGTCGCGCTTCTCGAAATCCTCCGACCCCAGCGAATGGACCAGGTAGTAGGCCACGTCGACCCCGGCGAACGCCGCGGTCAGACGACCCGGATCGGACACATCACCCGCAACCGGTTCGCCGGCGCCGCGGTAGCTACCCGGGTTCCGGGTCATGGCCCGCACCCGGTAGCCCTCCTCGACCAGGCGGGCCGCCACATGCGAGCCGATGAAGCCGGACGCACCGCTTACCAGGACTGTCTTCGTCACGACCTCCTACTACCCGCAGCGCATCCGGTTAGGCTCGCGCGGTGATTCCGGTACGAGTCTCCTGGTGGCTCGGCCGGGGGCCCAGCCCGCGGGAGTACCGGGAGCTGTTCGTCGAGCGTTCAACGCCGCATCGGAGTCGCCGGACGAGGCCGCCGCCGTGCTCGACGCGCTGTTCGCACCGGCCCGTACGCAGCCGGTTCAGCGCGGCGATCCCCGGCGACTGGAACATCCCGCTCTCTTCAGTGCGTGGACCGTATTTCGTGGTCGAAGCCGGGCAGGGCGTCCAGTTTGGCCCGGACGCCCCGCGCGTCGGTGTGGTCGAGGTCGACGAAGATGCGCAGAGCATCGGTCCATTCGCCGCGCGCGGACGCGGGGTTGCCGGCTGCCTCGTGCGTGTCGCCGAGATGCACCAGGATCTGCGCCTCGGCCACCCGGTCGCCGATGTCGCGCACCAGGTCCACGCCGCGCCGGTAGCAGTCCCGCGCTTCGTCGTAGCGGCCCAGGTGGTGATGGGCATGGCCGATGGTGTCCCACACGTCGGCCTGCCCGCGCCGGTCGCCGACCCGCTGGTTCACCGCGAGCGACCGCTGCCCGAACTCGATGGCGTGGTGATGCTCGCCCAGCAGGGTGCTGTGCCAGGCCATGCTGCTCAACGCCACGGCCTGCCCGCGCAGGTTCCCGGCTTCCTCGTACAGCGTGAGGGCACGGTTCGCATGCTCCAAGGCCTCCGCGTTCCGGCTCTCGTTGCCGGACATGACCGCCAGGGTGTTGTGGACGAACGCCTGGCCGCTCAGGTTGCCGGTGCCGACGCTCAACTCCAGAGCGTGACCGAGGTGGGCGCGGGCCACGTCGGGACGGTCGAGGATGATGTTGGCCCGCGAGAGGCTGCGATGGGCGGTCGCCAACGGCTCCTCGCCGAGGCGTTCCGCCGCCGCGAGAGCGTTGGTCCAGGCTTCGAGCCGGTCGTAGCGGTGCCCGCCGCGGAAGAGGTAGGTGTCGAGCGCCCAGGCGAGCTGCCAGGCCCGCGCGTCCCGCCCGGCGGCCGCGGCCTGCCGGGCGACGGCCAGCAGCGCCGGTCGCTCGGCGGCGAACCAGGCCAGGGCCTGCCGGTGGTCGGTGAAGCCGTCCGGGCCGGAGCCGGTGGCCGGCAGCGGCACTTCGATCGGGTCGCGGGACGGGTAGAGCATCCGGTCGGCGGCGTGCGCGGTGCTCGCATAGTGGTCGGCCAGGCGGCTGGTCGCAGCGTCGCGTTCGACGTCGGAGTCGTGGACGCCGGTCAGGTCGGCGGCGTACACGCGCAGCAGGTCGTGCCAGGAGTATCGGCCCGGGGAGTGCTCGACGAGCAGGCTGGCGTGGGTCAGCTCGCCCAGGAGCCGTCGGGCGCGGGCCGGGCGGTGCCCGGCGAGGGCGGCCGCGGCGGCCGTCGCCATGTCCGGCCCGGGATGCAGGCTCAGAAGCCGGAACAGCCGCTGCGCCTCGGCGCTCAGCGCGGCGTACGACCAGGAGAACACCGCCCGTACGTGCACCGCCGGGTCGCCGGTGTCCAGGGCGTCCAGCCGGTCGTCGGTCTCGGCGAGTTCGTCGGCGAGCGCGGTCAGCGGAAAGCTGTTCTGCCGGGCCCGGGCCGCGGTGATGGCCAACGCGATCGGCAGGCTCGCGCAGGAGGCGATGATGCTGTTCACGGCGTGCGGTTCCCGGCGGGTCCGCGCGGTGCCGAGCCGGCGGCTGAGAAGGTCACGGGCTTCCTGGCGGGACAGCACTTCCAGCGTCACCGGATGAGCGCCGAGGGTCGCCACCAGCCCGGTCAGCTGGTTGCGGGACGTCACCACGACCTGGGCCCCCGCGGTGGCCGGCAACAGGGGGCGCACCTGTTCGGCATCGCGGGCGTTGTCCAGCACGACCAGGATCCGCTTGCCCGACAGCAGGCTGCGGTAGAGCCCCGCTTGCGCGTCCAGGCTGGCGGGCAGGCGGCCGGCGGGCACACCGAGGGCGTCGAGGAAGCCGCGCACGGCGTCGGCGGGATCCATCGGCCGCCCGGACGGGTCGAAACCGCGAAGATTCACGTACAGCTGGCCGTCGGGAAACCGGTCCACGACCCGGTGCGCCCAGTGCACCACGAGGGTGGTCTTGCCGACCCCGGCCACACCGGAGACCGCGATGACCGGCGACCCCGCTAGCAGGAGGCTGTCGAGCAGGTCGAGCTGGTCGTCGCGACCGGCGAAACCGGAGACGTCAGCGGGCAACTGCGCCGGCCCCGCCGCCGGCGGGGCCGGTGCATCCGGCGCGGGTGCGGCCGGCGCCGCGCCGCGCAGGATCGACTGGTAGATCTCCTGCAGCTCGGCGCTCGGATCGGCGCCGAGCTCGTCGAGCAGGTGCCGGCGTACGACGTCGTAGTAGGACAGCGCCTCGGCCGGTTGGCCGGACGAGGCCAGCGCCTCGATCACGACCGCGGCCAGCGCTTCGTTGAGCGGATGCTCGCGGGCCAGGTCGCCGAGGACGGCGACGACGTCGGCCGGATCTGCCGCCAGCGCGGCCCGGCCCCAGGTCACCGAGGCCGCCAGGTGTTCGCGCCGCCAGGCCGGCCGGACCCGTTCGGCCCACGCTCCGCCCACGTCGGCCAAGGGTTCCCCTTGCCACAGCCCGATGGCCTGACGCAGCGGCTCCGGGGCGCCCGTGGCGACAAGATGCCGGAAGCGGTGCAGATCGACCTGGAGCGGATCGACGTCGAGCAGGTAGCTGCCGGCCGTGAAGCTGAGCGTGCCGGCCGGCCCGAGCATCTGCCGGATCCGGGTGATGTGGGCCTGCAGCGACGGGCGGACGGCACGCGGCGGCTCCTGGCCCCACACCCGCTCGATCAGGGTGCCGACGGGAACCGGCCGCCCGGCATCCGCCAGCAGCGCTGCCAGGACCGCCCGCTGCCGTGGCTGGCCGGCGTCGACCCGCCGGCCGCCGGACCACACCTCGACCGGACCCAACAACCGAAATTCGATCACTTCGCTCCCGCACGCTTGCTTCCGGCCACAAGGATTCCACAAGCGGACCGTATGGCCACATCAGTAATCCTGGATGAGGACGGCGCGCGACCAGCACGGACGTCCTGCGATACGCAACGGGGGTCGCTGATCGGCGGCCGGCCGCCACCGGCCGCCGATCACCGGCAAGTTACGGGTCTGTTAATACCTATAAACGCGTACTTTCGTGCACAACCTTCGCCGGCGCCCGTCCCCTGTGGGCACGATGGCGGTCTCGGTGAGATCCCCATCCCCGGAGGCAGCCCATGATCTCCACGCGTTCCGCCATCCGTTCGCTGACGACCGCCGCGGTTGCGCTCACCGCCACGGCGGTGGTCCAGCTCATCGGCGTTCAGCACGCCGGCGCCGCGACGGCGGCCGGACTGAACTACGTGGCCATCGGCAGTTCGTTCGCCGCCGGCCCGGGAATCCTGCCGGTGCAGTCCAGCAGCGGCGCCGCCGGCTGCTCCCGGTCCAGCCTCAACTATCCGAGCATCGTGTCCCGCCAGGTCGGCGCGAACCTGACCGACGTCTCCTGCAGCGGTGCGACGACGGCGAACGTTCTGAGCACCCCGCAGGGCAGCCAGCCGCCCCAGGTCAGCGCCGTCGGCACCGCGACCCAGGTGGTCACGGTGACCATCGGCGGCAACGACGTCAACTATCTGGGCAGCCTGGGCGCCTACACCTGTCAGGGCGACGGCGGCGCCAACTGCGCGACCGTGGACCGCGCGGCGATCGACAAGGCGTTCGGCGAGCTGACCGGGCGCCTGCAGAACGTGGTGAACGCCGTACGCGGCCGGGCCCCGTCAGCCCACATCTACCTGGTCAACTACTTCACGATCCTGCCCGACTCCGGCGGCTGCGCCGGCGTGCCACTGACCGCCGACCAGATGACGTACGAGCGCAGCATCGCCTCGCGCCTAGCGTCCGCCACCTTGTCCGCGGCCTCCGCGACGCAGGCCACACTGGTCGACCTCGCGGCCGCCAGCCGCGGACACGATGCCTGCTCCGCCGACCCGTGGGTGGAGACCGGACACCCCGCCGCCGGCCGCTCGCAGTACCACCCGAACGAGGCCGGCATGCGCGGCGCGGCCAAGGTGGTCGAGGCCGCGCTCGCCGCCTCCGGGCAGCTGCGCACCGCCGCGGTCCGTTCGGGAATCCCCGGCAAGTGCGTCGACGTAGCCAGCTCCGGCACCGCCGACGGCACCCCGGTCCAGCTCTTCAGCTGCAACGGCAGCGCCGCCCAGCAGTGGACGTTCGCACCGTCGGCCGGCGGCGCGCTGCGTGCCCTCGGCAAATGTCTGGACGTCAGGAACTCCGGAACGGCCAACGACACCAAGGTGCAGCTGTGGACGTGCAACGGCTCGGCCGCCCAGCGCTGGGTCGCCGGCCCGAACACCTCGCTGATCAACCCGCAGTCCGGACGCTGCCTGGACGACCCCCGCAGTTCCACTTCGAACGGCACCCAGCTCGGCATCTTCGACTGCAACGGAACCGCGGCGCAGCAGTGGACCCTCGCCGGTTGACGCTCGCGCCACCCCACCGACGCCGACCTCAATTAACCGGTTAAGAACACCGCCGCCGTGGGCATACATGCATGCATGTCAATCTCTCAGGAGGAACTGCGGAACTGCCCGGCCCGGATCACCCTCGACGCGGCCCAGCTCACCTTCCTCGACGGACTGCCGGCCGCCGCGCCGAGCGTGCAGACCGAGCTGGGCTGCGAACTCGAACAAGGCCACGACGGCTCCCACGCCGCGCTGGGGCACCAGGAAGAGAACACGACGTGGTGGATCCAGTGGACGCTGAGCGCTTCCGAGATCAACCCGTACGCCTGGTGCCCCAGCGGACACAGCAGCCCGGCCGAACGCCGCGACGACAAGAACTGCATGCTCTTCACCGGGCACCCGGGCCGACATCTGCCCGGCCGCCAGTCGCACGAGATCGAGCCACATGAATCGGTTCAGTAACGCCGGTCAGCGATTGCCCAGCCGAGACGTCGGTCCCAGCGCGCCGGGTCAGACGCGCTTCACCACCACGGCTGCTCCAGGGCTCGGTCTGTGCTGCCGGTGCCGTCCAGGCCGTCGAGTGCCTGCATGTCGGCCGAGGTCAGCTCGAAGTCGAAGACCTGCGCGTTCTGCTCGATCCGCTCGCGGTGGGTGGACTTGGGCAGCACGATGAGGCCTCGCTGCAGCGCCCAGCGGATCAACACCTGAGCCGGCGTACGACCCAGGCGCTCGGCGATCTCCGCCACCTGCCGGTCGCGCAGGTGGCGGCCGGTGCCCAACGGGCTGTACGCCTCCAGCGCCACGCCGCGCGCCTCGCAGGCCGCCAGCAGGTCACGGCGGAACTCGAACGGGCTGAACTGCACCTGATTGACCACCGGGGCCACCTCGGCCACCTTGAGCAGGTCGTCGACCTCGGACGCGCTGAAGTTGGAGATGCCGATCGAGCGCGCGTAGCCACTCTCGTGGGCGCGCTGCATGCCCTCCCAGGCCCAGGTCGGCCCGCCCTGCGGCCAGTGCACGATGTAAAGATCGACGGACTCCACGCCGAGGCGCTCGAGGCTGCGCTGCGCCTCCGCCTCGGGGTCACGCGATCCCGGGTAGAACTTCGTCGTGATGAAGACTTCGTCCCGGGCGACGCCGCTGTCCCGCAGCGCCCGCCCGACGCTGGCCTCGTTGCCGTACGCCTGCGCGGTGTCGATGTGGCGGTAGCCGGCTTCCAACGCCCAGCGCACCGCGTTCTCGCACTCCGGCCCGTCCGGCACCTGCCACACCCCGAGCGCAAGCAGCGGAATCTCGTTGCCGTCGGCGAGCACACGCGCCCGTCCGTCCCTGGTCAGCTCTCCTGCGGCCATCTCTGCCTCTCCAGCTTCTCTGTCCAGCACCGTCCGGCGCCCCTCTTGCACTGCCCCACCTGAAGCCTAAGAAACTCCCGAGATCGGTAGGCGAGCTCAACGCCAAGTGACCACGAGAAGCCCCGCCGATCCTCGGCTGGGCGACGGATCGTGTACATCCCTCCTAGATCTGCCTGCTGAACTCATCAACCTGACACAGCCAAGATCACGTTTCTCCTTGAGCGGCGGTTCAGGTGACGCGAACCTCGAAACATCAACTCTCAGTCAGAACCTCGATGTTCCGGTCACGCCGAGTTCGAACTGCCGCAGGCATCAATCGAGATCGGGCCAAACTTTCTCATCACCCTCCCCCTCACTCCAGCGACGAAGCCGATCTCATTTCCACGTTCCGTAAAGCCGGCGGATCATGGGTTGGCAACGCCTATCGCAGGGATCCACAACCTCACCAGAATTGGTCCTGAGCGTACGGAAGACTCCCCCGAAGATCTCATCCCCGGCCTTTCTCGCCTCATTGATGGCACAGACTTCGGAACAGCCCGTGTGCCGCCCCCGCAGAACATCGTCCAGAACGGATCCCGATTCGGTGTCTACCCCACCACGGGTAGTGCGGCCGTAATAGCGGTTTCCGTTAGGGGAGGTGTATTCGGTGACGTATCGTGGCGCATTGGTCCCAAGATTCGCCCGCCGAAAGTCATCCAAGGTGGAGCCGTTTGGAGCCGGGCCGGGCTCGACTCCGCAGTTGTGGACCAGGACCGGGGCGTTGCCGGCGAGTGCATAGAACGTGTGGATGTCGTCGACGGTGAGGTTGTGGACGGTGGCCTGAGCGCCGTACGCCACCACCGCCAGGACCGTTACCCGGGTGCCGTCCGGCTGCAGGAGGGCGTCTCCAGGACCCAGATGCTCGGCCGCCAGCCACGTGCGCCTGTCGGCTGCCCAGAACGGATGGCCGTCCGTAGCCGTGATGACCGCCGTCTCATCGCCCGCAGCGCCGTCGACGTCCACGGTGATGTCGATCAACTGCTTCGAGCCGGTGCCGATGATCGTGCGGCGGATTTCCCGGACGCCGGATCGGCCGGTCTCCGGATCGGTGGTCGCAACCTTGTCGCCGACCTTCAGTTCGGCGATGGGCTTGGTCGCTCCGCCGGCCAGCAGAACCTTCGTTGCGGGCGTGAAGCTGTTCGGGATCGCGCAACTACCACTTCGCAGGTTCTTTCCTGCTCTCTGACCGGCCTTCATCAAGCCCTTGGCCGCCGCCCCAGCCGCGCTTCCGGCGGCCCGCGCCCCGGCTTTGAGGCCGGCCCCCGCGGCCACCGCCCCGCCCTTCAACAGGGCTCCGGCGGCTTTCCCCACCCCAGGTATCAGCGACGTTGCACCCCCGAGAGCGGCCGCGCCCAGATATCCGCCCACGCTCCGTTCGTCGGCGGGGGTGGTGAAGTGGTACTCCCCCACGCCGATCGCCGCCCCTACCCCGACGGCGCAGGCCACCGCGGCCACCCCGGCGGTGATGATGCCGCAGGCCACGCCGGCGGCGACGCTGAGGCCGACCGCGATGACGGTCGCCTTGTGTTCGACCACCCAGTCCGCGCCCCGGCAGAGCCACGACCAGGAGCCGCATTTCTGGGGCTTTTCCGCGTGCTGGGCGCGGGCCGGTGTGGCCGGCGCGGCGCCGGTCGCGGAGTCGGGGCGGCAGCAGCCGTTGTCGTCGGCGGGGCGCAGGCCGTCGGGGTCGCTTGATGACGTGGGGGCGTTGTTGGCGTACGCGTAGCCGTTCATCTGTTGCGGGTCGGCCGGGTCGACGACCGGGTCGGCGCTGAGGAAACGGCCGGTCGCCGGGTCGTACTCGCGGGCACCCAGGTGCGTCAGGCCGGTCGACTCGTCCTCGGTGCCGCCTACAAAACCTCTCTCCCCGGGCCAGGCCGACGGGGCCGGGCCGCGTTCCTCGCCGAACGGCGTGCGGTAGCGGCGCTCGAAGGAGAGGTCCCGGTCGTCGATGGTCAGGGACGCGGTCTCGTGATGGTCGGCGGCGAGCCAGTGCAGGGCGCCGCCGGTGCGTACGGCGACCGTGCGGCCCTGATGGCTGTAGTAGCGCGTGCCGGTCAGCTTTCCGCCGGCCAGGTGCACCTCGTCGGCGCCGAGATAGAGGGTGGTGCCGGTGGGATCGCGGCGCAGGAGGCGGGCGCCGTCGGCGTCGTACAGGAAACCGGTGTCGCCGATCTTGACTGGGCGGCCCTCGGTGTCCCACTCGAGCTTCTGCGTGGTGCCGGCGAGGTCGCGGGTGAGGGTGTTGCCGGCCGCGTCGTAGGTGTACCGATCCAGGCTCGTGCCGGAGGGGCTGGTGGTGACCACGGAACTCAGCAGGTGGCCGGTCGCCGGATAGGTCGAGGTGGCGACGATGTTGCCGGCGGGGCTGCGGTCGGTCCGGGTACGACGGTTGCCGCTCTTGTCATAGGTCCACGTCTGGTCGTACGGAGCGGCGCTCCCCGGGGCGCACGTGGTGGAGGCGGCCGTGAGCCGGCGGAGATGGTCGTACCGGAAGCATTGGGTCTCGGTCGTGTCGGTGACGCGGCTGAGGTTTCCGGCCGGGTCCCAGTCGTAGACCGCATTGGCCAGCCGGGTCGGTGCGGCCGGTCCGTCGCGTTCGGTCACGACGCGGCCGAGCCGCCGCGTTCCCAGGTGATATTCGTACGTGGTGGTCACGCGCTGATCGCCGTTGGTGACCTGCCATGGTTCCCCGTACGGCGTGTGGAGCGAAGCGCTGACGTACCGGCCCGCCTTCGAGGTGACCGAGCTGGGCAGCCCGAACGCGGAGTAGCCGAACTCGATGGTCTCCGCGGGCAGTCCGCCGACGGCCGGGGCGGTGCTGGTGGCCGGGGAACCGTCGACGTTGTACGTGGCGCCGTACTCGTACGTTCCGGCCAAGGCCCCCTCGGTGGCGGGGATGGTGATCCGGGTGCCGGTCGGCCGGTATGCGGCGTCGTACCCGGTGACCGCCCGGGTGTAGGCGGCTGCCCCGGCGTACCGGGTGGATGAGGTGAGCTGCCCTTTGGCAAGGGTGTCGTACTCCCACGAGGCGAGCTTCCGGGAGCCGTCGTACGCCGCTGTCTTCCGGCCGATCGCGTCGTACGAGTACGTCACGGTCCGGCCCCGCGCGTCGGTCACCGACCGCAGTTCGCCGATCTTGTTGTCGTAGGCGTACCGGGTCATGCCGCGGTCGGGGTCCTCGTCACGGGTCTTCTGACCGCGCAGGTTGTAGAAGGAGCGCCAGGTGTTCCCGGACGCGTCGGTGACCGCCGAGGGCTCACCGCGCCGTGTGTACTCGTACCGGGTCGTGTCGTACGGGTCGTTCGCCGCAGGTCCATGATGCTGCCGCAGCTCGGTCACCTGTCCGCGAGCGTCGGTGACGGTGGTGGTCGGTGTGCCTCCGCGCGGTGGGACGACGTGGATCCAATCTCCGCCGTACGTGGTCGTGGTCTGCCACTGAGCCTGGCCCTGCACCTTGAAGATCTCGGCCTTCGGCCGCCCGGCGCCGTCGTAGCGGGTTTCGGTCCGCGCCGGCAGTTCGGCCACGACCGGCAGGAGCACGTCCGTGCTGGGCAGGCCGGCGTTGAAGTACGGACCGTTGCGGGCGGCGACCTCGCCGCGCGAGTTGTGGACGACGTCGGTGACCACCCGGCCGCCACCCGGTGCGGCGTGCTGGGTCTGCCGTTCGCGGCCCAGACCGTCGAGCAGTTGGTACGAGGTCAGGTACGTCCCGTCGTGCTCGAGCGTCTGCGTGGTGATGACGGTGGGCCGGTCGGTCCGGATGTCGTACGCGAACCGGCTGTCCGGGCTGTCCTTTCCCCGGACGCGACCGGGTTGCCAGACCTGGGACACGCGGCCCAGCGGGTCGTACGCGGCTTCGGTGCGACGGCTGTTGGCGTCGACGGTGGCGACGGTCGCGCCCCACGCCGGTTCCAGCTCGGTGGTGACGGCGTGGCCGAGTGCGTTGGTGGTGACGGTGCGGGTCACCGGTCCGCCGACGGCGGGTGTGTACGCGGTGCGTTCGCGGGTGCCGGAGGCGTCCTCCGCCTCGACGACCCGGCCGTGGACGTCGTACGAGGCCCGGTCGGTGGTCTCGTACACCGGCCGGCCGTCGCGCAGCTCGACCATCTTCTCGGTGCGGGTCAGGTCGCCGCGGTCGACCTGACCGAGGCGGTCGCTGCCGTCGTAGTAGTTGCGGGTGTCGGTCATCGCGTCGGCCGGGCCGGGCTCGGTGGCGCAGCCGGCCGCGTACGTGACGACGCGGGTGGTGACGCCGTCGAGGTGCCGGGCGGCGTTGCCGGCGTGCTCGTACCGGATGCATCGGTCGTCGGCGGCGGTGCCGGTGTCGCCGAGATCGTCGGTGGCGACGACCCGGCCGGTCGCGGTGAACTTGTGGTCGGCCCGGGTCTTCCGGATGCGGCCGTCCCCGAGAGGCACCCGGCCGTGGACGCTGGCGGTTCCTTGCACGTACGCGCGGTTGGTGGCCCACGAACGTCTGGCCGTGGCGGTGGGCGCCGACAGCCACGGTGTGTTGATGGTCCGCGACATGACCGGGCCGGGGTCGTCGACGTACGAGATCTTCTCGAGGGCGTATCCGGCCAGGGGGTTCTCGTCGGTGATCGGGCCGAACTCGGAGGCCTTCTCGCGGACGGTCTTCCGGCCGCCGTTCGCGGTCCGGTCGCCGTGCATGCCCCGCAGGTAGACCGTCTCCTGTTTGCTGACCGGCCCGTCGTCCGGCTGCCCGATCCGTGTGATCACCCGGCGGTATCCGCGGAACTGCGACCAGGTCTTGTCCTTCTCCGGTGTGATGCCGTCGGACTCGGCGTAGCGCCAGGCGGCGCCGTCGAGGTAGTCGTAGCGCGTGACCACGGGTTGCAGGCCGGTGGTGCGGTCGTGCTCGGACACCTGGGCCACGACGTACTTGTGGAACCAGTCGAGTCGCTGTTTCTGGCCTTCGGGTTGCCACCGCACCGGCATGCAGCGCCGCGTGTTGGTGGCCGGCGTGGGCAGGTTCCGCGGCGCGGAGCAGTCGCCGGGGGCGTACTCGACGGCCATTTCGCCGCCGGTCCCGGAGTGCACGGCTGAGATCCGCCACCAGTTCATGGCCGGGATGCCGTCGATGCCGTCGACCCGGTTCGGCTTCTGCACGCCGCTGAAGGTGGTCTCGGGCAACGCCTTGCTCCCGCCGACGTGGCCGGTGTGCGTGATGCCGTCCAGCCACAACCCGGCGCGGGTGCCGTCGCCGGGGTCGGGATACTTGTGCCGCAGGGTCCACGAGTCGACGTCGGCGAACCCGCTTCCCGTACGGACCTGGGTGGTCACCTCGGCCAGCCGTTTGGTGGTCCAGAAGGTCGGGCTGAATGTGTCGCGGCAGGTCGCACCCGTGCACTCCTGGTCGTACGGGACGTCCGGGTAGTGGCTCTTGCTGGTCTTGGCGCACGAGGTGCCAGGCACGCAGCGCTCGGCGGAGCGGAAGAGCACCCTGCCCACGGGTGCGGTTCCGGGCCGGCCGTACTCCACCCGCTCCAGCACACCGCCGCGCACGTAGCGGCTCACCTTGGCCGGGTCCAGGTTGCGGGCGTAGTTGTTGGTCTCGCGGGCGTAGACGTAGGTCATCGTGTCGCCGTGCCGGTCGACCACGTGGTCGAGGTTCCAGCGCCAGACCTGGTCGCAGAACGAGGCGTCGAAGGTGGCCTGATGGCAGGGTTCGCCCTTGTCGTCGCCGAACACCGGGACCGTCCAGGCCGAGTGTGCGGCGCGACCGAAGAAGTACTGGGTGCCGTCGGTCGTGGTGATCTTCCAGTACTCGCCGTCACGGCCGGTGTGGGAGGCCCCGGTGAGCTTCTCGACGCGCGCGCCGTTGTCCGCCCGCGGGCGCCACGTGCCGGTGGCGTCGTCGCGGATGAGTTCGCCGCCCGAGCCGTTGAGTGACATCGTCGCGTTGTCGGTGCCCCAGCACAGATCGCCGGTCTTCCGGCCGTCGTCGGCGCAGGGCTTGTAACGCCGTTCGATGAAGCCGGGCCACAGGTCGAAACCCTCGCCGATCCAGGACGGCTGGGTGTTGACCGCGGCGTGCCTTCCGTCCACGTTCGACGACGAATAGCTCAGGGCCAGGGACGGCTCCAGTCCGCCCGGGGCGGGTGGCACCCGGAACGGGTACGACCAGGTGAAGTCGCCGGTGTTGCCGCCCGCGCTCCAGGTGGCCGACTCGGTGAGGGAGGAGGCGGTGAACGAGCCGGCCGCGCCCGACGGCCCGGCGGTCAGGGCGAATAGAGCACCCGACGGTACGGCGGTGACGACGGTGGTGAGGTGGCCGGTGGCCACGTCGTTGCGCCCGGGAAGGGGCGACCCGGCGCAGGCCGCCGCGTCGGGTGTGGACCGGGCGCATTCGGGCAGCCGGACCAGGCGCAGGCGGGCGGCCCAGTCACCGCCGTACGCGTGCCGGAAGGCCGAGTAGTCGACCGTGAGCGCGACCGGGCCGGCGGTGGCGGCGACCCGCATCGCCAGCGTCTCGGGCCGGGACCCGTCGAGCACCTGCACCCGCACCCGGGCCGGGCTCGTGGCGCCGGTGCGGGCGACCGCCACCGGCAGGCCGCCGGCCGAAGCCCGGGCCGTGACGCCGACGGCCGGCAGATCGACGGTCGCCGTGCCGGGCGACGGCCGGCGGACCGGGCGGTCCCCCTCGACGGCGGCTTTGTCGACCGGGTCGGGCGCGGGCGGCCGGTAGGTGGCGTTCGTGCCGGGTGTCGACTTCTCGGGTGTCAGCGGCCACCGTTCGGCGGCCGTGGCCGGCGGGGCGCTCGGCACCGACAACAGCGTGGTGAGCAACAGCAGGACAAAGATTGCCGCCGGTCGCGGAACCGACCTGGCCCATCCGATCGTCATGCCCGCACTGTCGAACCGGGCCCGCCTCGATCACAAAGAGTTGCGCGATCACGCACATTCTCGCCCCCTACCGAGCTCACAACTACTCTGCGTGATCATGAGATGGGCAAGGACTACCACCATGACAGTGCTCGCCGTCGTTCTGGCAGCGGGTCCCAGCGGCGCGGCCCGGTCCGGGACCGCGGAGCCGGCGGCTGCGACGACGATGGCCGGCGGCGGCACCAGCAGCACCGTGCGATCGAGCGACTGGACGCACATCAACGCCACTTTTCCCACCCAGTCCTACTGGGGCCGGGACCGGGCCCGGGCCAAAGTGGGCTTCTCCAACTGGGAGTCGCCGGCCGTCACGTATCGGTCGTTCTTCCTGTTCGACTTCGCCGGGTGGCAGGGCCGCACCATCACCGGCGCGACCCTTCTCGCCGACCTGGACTCCTCGCCCACATGCGTCGCGACTCCGACCGATCTCTACCTGACCCGTACCGTCTCCCGTTCCCAGAGCGTCACCTGGAAAGGCTTCTCCGGCCGCGACGTCTGGCACACGCGCCTGTCCAGCGCGAGCGGCCGGGCCCACCCGGGCTGCGGCAACGACACGACCATGGAGTGGGGCAACGTGCGCGCCGCGGTCCGGGACGCCGCCCGGACCGGCGGAAAACTGACCCTGGGCCTACGGGCGTCGAACGAGCACGATCGCCGGCAATGGAAGAAGTTCTTCATCGACCGTGTGCGCCTCGCCATCACCTGGAACGTCGCACCGGCCCGGCCCGCCGGGCTGAGCACCGTGCCGCCCACGCCCTGCGGCACAGCGGAGAATCCGACGCCCCTGAACACCACCACCCCGGCCTTCTCGGCCCAGCTGGCCGACCCCTACCGCGACAACATCCGCGGCACCGTCGACATCCGCGAGGGCGATCAGCGGATCCATGCGTCCGTCACCCCGGCCGTGGTGTCCGGCAGCGTCGTCGCCTGGCCGGCCGTGCCGCCCGACCGGCTTCCCGCCGACCAGCCGCGGAGGGTCTTCCGATACCTCGGCCGGACCCATGACGGACAACTCCCCAGCGGCTGGACGTCGCCTTGCTACTTCACGGTGGACACAACCGGGCCCGCTGCCCCCACCGTGAGCTCGACCGACTTCCCGGACGGCGAGGCCGTGCAGCCGACCGGCCGCACCGGTACGGTCCGGTTCGGCCCCGGCCACGACGGCCGGGGCCGGCCGGAGACCGACATCGCCGGCTACCGGTACGGCTTCCAGCAGGACCGGATGACCGGCTGGGTCGCCGCCGATCCGGCCGGGAACGCCGTCCTGCCGATGATCCTCTGGACCGCCTCGCGCACCCTCTACGTGCAGGCAGTCGACCGGGCGGGCAATCCCTCGGCCGGCGACGCGCCCTGCCGGTGCGCATCCTGGGATCTTCGGGCACACCCGAGCGGCGCCGTCCCCGCCGGGATTCCGGGCGACGTCGACGGCGACGGCCGGGCCGACGTCTCCACCACGGTGGACCTCGGCCACGGGCGCACGGTCGCGTGGACCCTGCCGGCCGAACCGACCGGCGGCATGCGGGCGCAGCCGTACCTGGGGTGGGACACCGGCATCAACGGCGGCTCGGACGGCTACCGGATCAAGCCGGTACGCGGCGACTTCACCGGCGACGGGCTGGCCGACATCGCGCTGTTCCGCGACGATCCGGATACCCGGCTGCGGCTTTTCCTGCTCCGCTCGGACGGGCACGGCTACGAGGCGACCGGCACGCCGCTGTGGGAGGGACCGGCCGGAAGCGCCTGGCGGCTGAACACGATCGAACCCGTGGCGGCGGACGCCGACGGGGACGGGCGGCTCGACCTCAGCGTGCTGTTGCGGCTCGGCGACGGCCGTTTCACCCTCAACGTGCTCCGCAACGCCTCGGACTCCTTCGCCGCCCCGGCCGAATGGTGGCGCAGCACAGCCGGGTCGGGCCGGCCGGCGCGGGTGGTCGGCGGCGACTTCAACGGCGACGGCCGCGACGACATCGCGTACGTCAGTCCGGATCAGCTCTCCGTGCACATGTCCACCGGCGCCTCCTACGGCGCTCCCAAGCAGCAGCCGCAAGAAGGACGCGACATCCCGGTGGCCGGCGACGTCACCGGGGACGGACGCACGGACATCGTCCAGATGCACGACGCCGGAGCCTCGACGCAACTCCTGCTCCGGCGGGCAACGACTGACGGTTTCGCCCCACCCGCTCTCTGGTGGGACGGCACCGCCGCCGGCCCGGCCTTCGCCGCCGCGAAAGCGACCCTGTTGGCGGGCGACTATGACAGTGACGGCCGGGAGGACATCGCCGCCGTGTACGACCCCACCGGCATCTCCAAGGTCCATTTGTTCCTGAGCGGCCGCGACGACCGCGCCGTCGCCCCCGATCTGGACGCTCCGGCCTGGTCCGGCCCGATCGGCGCCGACGCCGGCCCGTTCTCCCCCGCGCCGGGCCGCCACTACCGGCTGATCGCCGCGCCCGGTGGCTGGTGCGCCACCGCGGCCGGCACGGCCGTCCGGTTGGAGCCCTGCCGGACGGGGAGTGCTGGTCAGCGGGTGTCCTTCGTTCCGGTGGGAAGCGGCCCCTTCTACAACGTCGTCTTTGCGCCGAACGGCCAGTGCCTCGACGTCTCCAAGGCGTCGCATGAGGACAGCGCCTCCGTGCGGCTGTCGGGCTGCCACACGGCCGGCAACAAGCAGTTCCGGTGGGAACACCGGGCCGGCACCGGCCTCGACACCGAGGTGCGCATACGACCGGCACACAGCGACAAGTGCCTGCGGATCGCGAACGCGGCTGTGGTCCAAGGGCCGTGCACGGATCAGAGCTTCGTCATCAGACTGGAAGTCGACTGAGCGCTTGTCGCCAATTCGACGGGCTATGGATGGATCATCCCGATTGACGCTACCGTCCGGTAACAAGCGGTTGCCCGACCACGGGGGAAGTTGATGACTCAGACAGTTGCGGTCCCTTCGCTGACCCGGTGGGGACTATCCAGCGACGCCGACCTGCTGTTCCGCACGATGACGACACAGGGCGCCCAGTCCGCGGGCACCCTGTCGCAAGGCTTGGACCTTCCGATCTGGAGGGTGACCGAAGCCCTCGAAGAACTCCGGGTGGCCGGCGCGGCGCGGATGACCGGCACAACCTGGGCCTGTGCACCGGTCGGCCAGGCGGTTTCGGGCCTACGGGCACGGCGCCCGGCCGTGTCCGTCGACGGCATGCGGCACCTGCCCAGCGAGCAACTGGTCCGGCGCCGGATGACCGAGCTCATGACCAACGACCATGACCTGGCCACCCAGGTGCTCGGCCGGCACAGCAGACAGCTGCTGGCCCGGCGGGAGGCTCCCGGCACGGCGATGAAGCTGCTGGCCATCGGGCCGATCGACGTCTCCGGCCTGACCGGCTCGACCACCACCCGGGTTCTCCGATCACCATGCCCGAGCGTGCTGGCCGCCCTGCCGGCGAAACTGCTTATGATCGACGACCGGGTGGCACTGTTCCCGGCCGACCCGCAGGACACCGGTCGCGGCTGGCTCGAGGTCGCCCAACCGGCGTTCCTGCGGATGCTGACCGCGCTGTTCGACCATCTGTGGAAGGTGGCCGGCCGACCCGCCCCCGATGCACCGTCCGCGTCCCTGACCGACCGGGAACGCGCGCTCATCACGCTGCTGGCCCGGCGGCACACCGACGCGTCCGCCGCGGCCACCCTGAGGATCAGCGTTCGCTCGGTCACGAATCTGGTTCGCCGGCTGATGGATCGCTACGGGGTGGAGAACCGGTTCCAGCTCGGCCTCGCGCTCGGCGCAGCCCTCAAGAGCGGCCCTCCAGCCCCTCGACCGGAATCCCCCACGGCCAATTCATGATTTACCTGCTCGCAGTTCGAACTGAGCACCCGGGTCCGGACGAACGGGGCCGGGGGCGCACTGCCGCCCCCGGCCCCGGTCAGTGCTGCCGGTTGTCAGCGCACGACAGGCGCCTCCTGGCGTAGCAACGACTTCATGCTGCCGGTGGACGAGAGTGTATGGGCCGCCGCCGCGGTCGGGTCCGGCTGCGGGACGGGCTCGCACTGCTTGTCGGACCGGTTGCCGCGGACCCGGTCCGGCAGGGCGCCGGTCTCCAGGTAGGCCGCGATCGTGTCGTCCGTGCAGGCGATGCCGCTCAGTGAGCCGGAGTGCGTGGTGCCGCCGACGCCCTCGACGAGAACCGAGCGGGGGAACCGCTTGCGGATCTCCAGGCTGCCCGGGTATGGCGTGGCCGCGTCGTTGGTCTCGTTGATCAGCAGGATCGACGGGGCCTTCCGGCCGTCCACGGAGACCGGCCGGCCCACGTCACCCTTCCAGAACAGGCAAGGCGCGTTGTACCAGGCGTTGTTCCACGTGATGAACGGGTACTTGCTGTAGATCCGCCAGTTGTCCCGCTGCCACTTGCTCCAGCTGCTGGGCCACTTCACGTCGGTGCACTGGGTGCCGAGGTAGATCGCGTAGCCGTTGTCCGTGCCCGGGCCGGGCTCCGAGTAGAGCTCCAGCAGGCCGGCGGCGTCACCGTCGTTGACGTAGGCCGAGAACGCGGTGGCCACGTCCTCCCAGCCGTACACGTAGTAGCCGGCCGAGACGAAGATGTCGTTCCACTCGTCCGGACCGATCTTGCCTTCGGCCGGTGCCTTGCGCAGCTTCTGCAGCGTGGCGTAGTACTTGGCCTTCACGGCCTTGCCCGTGGTGCCCAGGTGGTACACCGCGTCGTACTTGGCCACCCAGGCGAAGTAGACGTCCATGTTCTTGTCGAACTGGATGTCCTGACTGAGGTTGGCGTCGTACCAGACGCCTCGCGGGTCGACGACACCGTCGAACACCATCCGCCGCACCTGGTTCGGGTGCAGGGTGGCGTAGACCTGCCCGAGGTAGGTGCCGTACGAGAAGCCGTAGAAGTTGATCTGCTTCTGGCCCAGCGCCTTGCGGATGCTCTCCATGTCGGCCACGTTGTCGGTGCTCTTCAGGTGGTCGAGCAGCGGGCCGCCGGCTCGGGCACACGCCTGCGCGTACGCCTTGGACCGGCCAAGCCAGGTCTTCTCGAGCTCCTTGGTGACCGGCACGTAGTAGGGCCGGTTGTAGCCGGCGACGTTCCCGTCACAGGTCAGCGCGGGCACGCTCGAACCGACACCGCGCGGATCGAACCCGATCCAGTCGTAGTCGAGACCGGCGTTGTTCGGAATCGCCGACTGCAACACCGAGTAGATCAGGCCCGACCCGCCCGGCCCACCCGGGTTGACCAGCATGACGCCCTGATAGTCGGCCGCGGGCGACTTGGCCTTGATGCGTGACACCGCAATCTTGATCTTCGTGCCGCCCGGGCGCGCGTAGTCGAGCGGAACGATCACGAAGCCACATTCGGCACCGCGCGCCTTCAGGGTCGCGTTGGCGCACGCACCCCACGCGATGGGGGGCGGGGTATATCCAGGGTTCCCGCTGTGAGCCTGAGCCGTGGACGGGATCATGCCGCCCCCGACCGCCAGCCCGACGGCCGTAGCGACGATTGACGCCAGGAGTCGTCTCATGCCATGCCCTCCGTCCGATTCGGTCCCGTATGCGGTAGTGACGGGCTTGCACGTCCCACCGCATGCGGGCTCATCGGAGGCTATCCATCTCGCGGAGGTTCCGAGGCCGCCCGTTCAGCCGGTTTACGGTACTGATCGGCTGCCGGCGCCGCGGTTGCCGTCGGGAGGGGTTCACCAGGCGACGGTTTTCCCCTCGTAGTCGAGATACTCCAGGCCCGGCCGTTCCCGTTTGGCCAGCAGGACGTCGACGACCTTCGGGATGTTGTCGTCGATGGTGAACGGCGCGTCCGGGCCGCCGATGTCCGTCCTGATCCAGCCGGGCGCCATCAGCACGAGCGCGCGGCTGGTTCCCTCCGGCTGGCGGGCCGCGTATCCGCGCATGAACATGTTCAGGGCGGCCTTGCTGCCCCGGTAGAGCTCGTGCGAGCCCTTCGTGTTGCCGGTGATGCTGGCCTGGCCGGACGACATCGCCCCGATGAGACCGGCCGGGCTGACCAGGCCGGCGAGCGCCTCGATGACGCGCATCGGGCCGAGCGCGTTGGTCACCATGACCTTCGTGAAGTCGGCCACCGGGACCTGCGCGATCGGGGTCTGGTCGTTGCTGTTGGTGCCGGCGTTGACGAACAGCACGTCCAGCTCACGGCCGGCCAGGCGCTCGGAGAGGGCGGCCGGGTGGTCGTCGCGGGTGACGTCGAGTTGCTCGATCTCGAGGCGGCCGTCCGAGCGGTCCGCCAGGTCGTGCAGCTCCGTACGGCGGGCGGGGTCGCGGACCGTGCCGATGACCTGCCATCCGCGGCGCAGGAACTCTTCCGCGATGGCCCGTCCGATGGTGCGCGACGCGCCGGCGACGAGGACTGTGGGTGATGTCATGAGCTGCCTACTTGGACTCGACGGTTCCGGACGAGGTGGCGGCGCCGCTCTCCAGCGCTTCGACCGCCGCGGGCCAGGCCTTGTCGTCGGGGTAGAGGGCGGATCGCAGGTACGCCCAGATCATCGCGCGCAGCGTGGCGACCCGCTCCGGATCCTCGTCGGTGGTCTCCACCGTGTCGAAACCGGTGATGCCGCCGAAGATGTGCTCGGCGCCGTGCATGGTCAGCAGGGTCTTGGGGGCCGGCGCGTGGGTGTAGGCGTCGCTGCGGTAGCTCAGCCGGGTGGAGAAGTTCTCGTTGAGGTCCTTGTCGCCGGCCACCACCAGCGCGGGCGTGGTCATGGTGTCGAAGTTGATGAACC
The DNA here is from genome assembly GCF_016834655.1 of Paractinoplanes ovalisporus. Classification (GTDB taxonomy): domain Bacteria; phylum Actinomycetota; class Actinomycetes; order Mycobacteriales; family Micromonosporaceae; genus Actinoplanes; species Actinoplanes ovalisporus. The sequence goes on along the minus strand of NZ_JAENHP010000010.1, from coordinate 28,360 downwards.
GCAGCATCCGTACGCGTTGCATCATCACGCCGTCGGTCGGCTCGTCGGAGACGCCGGGCGAGGCCAGGATGACGCCGACCTTGATCCGCGGATCGGACAGGTCGCCGGTCTGCGGGTCCTCGGGGTCGTCGACCCGGCTGCCCAGCAGCATCGAGGTGGTGTGCCCGCCGAGTGAGTGCCCGACGGCGGCGATGCGGTCGCGGTCCAGCCGGCCGGCGAGTCCGGGGACGGTCGCTTCGATCTCGTCGAGGTGGTCGAGGATGAAGTGCATGTCGGTGACGCGGCTGCGCCAGAACATCGGCGCCTCGGGGTGGCCGGAGTCGCGCAGCCCGAGGGCTTTGTCGTCCAGGTGGGTGGGCTGGACGACGACGAATCCGTGCGCCGCGTAGAAGCCGGCCATGGGCGCGTTGCCGTGCAGCGAGGCGATGAAGTTGGTCTCGCCGTGGCCGTGCGACAGCAGGATGATCGGCAGGTCGGTCCCGGTCGCGGGAGCGGACACCTTGATCTCGAGCGGCGCGGCCCGGCCGGGCACGTCGAACACCACCGGGCTGTAGGTGACCACGGGGGTGGCGGCGTTGACCGGAATGTTGCCGGCTTCCGAGATGGCCGTGCTCATTGTCGTCGGACCTCCTTGATCGATCTGGTGCCGTGATGTCTTTCCGGACGGCCGCGTGGTCATGCCGATGGTGAGTGGCCCGGTCTGTACCACCCGGCGCAGGGCATAGTTGCCGCTATGACGAAGTTGACCTTGGGAGCGGTGCTCCGGGCCTGGCGGCACCGGACCGACCCGGCGGACCTCGGGTTGCCGGGCGCCGAGGCGGAGCGGCGCACACCAGGGTTACGCCGCGCCGAACTGGCCCGGCTGGCCGGGGTGTCTCCCGAGTACGTCAAACGGCTGGAGCAGGATCGGGCCCGGCCGAGCATCGACGTCGTCCGGTCGCTGGCCCGGGCCCTGCGGGCCACCCACGACGAGTACGGCATGCTGGCCCGGCTGGCCGGTCACACGCTGCCACCGGGCGGGACCGTGCCCCGGCAGATCACCGAGGGCGTCCAGCGGCTCGCCGCCCGGCTCGGCGATGTCCCGCTCGCCGTGTACGACGCGACCTGGACGCTGCTGACCGCCAACCGGGCATGGGCGGCCCTGCTCGGAGACCCGGCCGCGCTCACGGGCCGCGACCGCAACGTGCTGTGGCAGATCTTCACCAGCGAGAACATTCAGGTCCGGATGACCGACTGGGAGCGTCACGAGCGGTCGCTGGTGGCCGACCTGCGTGACGCCACGCACCGCTATCCGGACGACGCCGAGCTCAACGACCTGGTCGGCGCGCTCCTCGCCACCGGCGGACGTTTTGCCAGGTTGTGGGACCAACCGGCCGTCGCCCGGCACGGCGGCCAGCGCAAGACCGTCTCGAATCCTCTGGTCGGCGACGTGACTCTGGACTGCGACGTGCTGACCGTGCACGACGTCGACCTGCGGCTGGTCATCCTCACCGTCACACCGGACACGACGGACGCGGTCAAGCTGGCCACCCTGACCGGCCGTCACCAGCCCATCGTGCCCGGCCCGCCCTTGAACGGGCCGGCGATGCCGGAGGTGATCCAGCCGCCGTAGAAGTCACCCTCCTGCGGCCGGACGAGTTCGCCGTCGACCCGGCACTCGTCGACGCGGCTCGGATAGAACGCCACCGCGCCGGCCATCTCGGCGTATCCCGGAGTCGGCCGCTCATAGGACCAGCCCACCCGGGGCATCCGGACATCGCCGACGACCAGATCCCAGTACGTCGCATCGCCCTTGAACTCGCAGAGGGAGCGGCCCTCCGCTCGGGCCAGCACCCCGGGAGTGATGTCGTCGCGAGGCACGTAGTAGACCGGCGGGTGCGAGGTCTCCAGAACCCGCCAGCACCGGTCACTTTCGGCTATCGGTTGTCCCGCATGGACCACCGACACCCGAGCGGGCGAGCGCTCGAGCCGGGGCGGGCGGGGGTAATCCCACACTGATTCCATCAGCTCACCTCTCCGGGAAGTTTCGTCTGGGCGGCCGCAATTGGATGCATCTCAGCTGAGGAGAGCGTGGGCGACGGCGCGGCCGGAGAGCCAGGCGGTCTGCACGCGCGGGCGGCCGAAAGCGTCACCGCACAACCAGACCCGGCCGTCGACCGCGTACGCGGGTTCGCCGGGCTCGGGCTGGGCAAAGGTCCAGCGGTGCACGTGCACCTCCGGCTCCGCCGACAGGCCCAACAGCTCGCCGACGCTGGCGGCGAGAACCGGGCCGGCGCCGCTCGGGTCGTCCAGGTATCGGGCGGCCAGATCGGCGGTCGAGTGGGCGACCAGGACGGGAGCATTGTCGCCGCGGCGGTCGCCGTCGTCGTGGACGGTCGCCAGGGTCGGGTGGTCGTTGACGAACGCGCCCCGCAGATCGCCCCACTCGCGGGACGGATAGGTCAGGACGGCGGCGATCACCGGCTGCCAGGTCTGCGCGTTCGCGGCGGCCGCGACCGCCGGGGGCGGATCGAGACGCAGCGCCTGCGGGCCCGGCATGGCGAGCACGACCGCGTCCGCGTCATCGGGCACCGCGTCCAGCCGGGTCGACAGGTGCACGTCGAGGCCCCTGGCCAGGTCAGTGGCGAGCGACCGCAGACCGCCGGGGGCCGCCCACCGCATCGGCCCGGTCGTGGGCTCGCCGCCCGGGTAGACGCGCAGGGTGTCGGTCCACGGCCGGGCCAGCCCGCGGGACTGCCACGAGGAGACCTGGGCGGTGAAGTCCGGCTCGTCGGCGACGAGGTACGCGGCGCCGATGTCGGCATACCGGCCGTCGTACCGCTTGCTGGCCAGCCGGCCGCCGACCACCCGGCCCCGCTCGACCACCCGGACCCGCGCCCCGCCGTCGGTCAGCGCCCGTGCACACGACAACCCGGCGATCCCGGCCCCCACCACGACAACGTCCATGATCGGACCCTACAAGGGCATTGGGCGGCTGTCGGCAGGATGTTGCGTCGATTACTGCGTCGATCAAGGGTAGCGTGGCCGCGTGACATCACGACTGACGAGCGCCCGCGCCCACCGCCTGGTCCGTCCTCGCGCCGATCTGCCGCGAACCGTCACCGACGAGGTCCGGGCTGTGGTGATCGGTGGCGGGATCGCCGGGGTGACCAGCGCTCTTCTGCTCGCCGAGCGGGGGATCCGGGTGACGCTGCTGGAACGCGACGCCCAGTTGGGCGGTCGTCTTGCGGCGTGGCCCCAGGTCGTGGCGGACGGCTCACGGCAAATGGTCGAGCACGGCTTCCACGGGTTCTTCCGCCAGTACTACAACCTTCACAACGTGCTCCGCCGGATCGATCCCGAGCTGTCGTTCCTCCGGCCCGCCGGACGCTACCCGGTGGTCTCCCGGAACTGGCCCGAGGAAAGCTTCTCCGGCCTGCCCCGCCGCCCTCCGGCCAATCTGCTGGCACTGGTCGCCCGGTCACCGAGCCTGAAGCTGCGGGAGCTTCGCGGCGTCGACGGCAAAGCCGCCGTCCCCCTGCTGAGCTACTCCCGCGCCGAGACCTACCGCCAGTTCGACCACATCTCGGCGAAGGACTTCCTCGACACGCTGAATATGCCCGCTCGGGCCCGGGCTCACCTGTTCGACGTGTTCGCGCATTCCTTCTTCAACCACCAGGAGGAGATGTCGGCGGCCGAGATGATCATGCAGTTCCACTTCTATTTCCTGCGTAATCCCGAGGGTCTCGACTTCGACGCACCCATCCAGGACTACGAGACGGCCATCTGGGCGCCGCTCGCCGGGCAGTTGCAGGCGCTCGGCGGCGAGATCCGTACCCAGGCCGCAGTCGACCGGATCGATCCAGGCTGGACCGTCGTGCTGCGTGGCGGCGCCGAGCTGACCGCCGACCACGTCGTGCTCGCCACCGACCCGCGCTCGGCCCGCGAGATCGTGGCCGCTTCCCCGGGGCTGGCCGCACGCGCGCCCCGGCTCGCCGAGCAGATGGCCACGGTCCGAACGGCGGCGCCGTACGCCGTCAGCCGGATCTGGACGGCCCAGGACTGCGCACCCGAACGCAGCGTCTTCACCAGCGTGGCCGGGGAGCCCACTCTCGACTCGGTCACGCTCTATCACCGCATCGAGCAGGCCACGACCCAGTGGGCCCGCCGGACCGGCGGCAGCGTCATCGAGCTGCACGCGTACGCGGCCCCCGACGGTGTGGACGCCGCCGAGCTCACCAAGAGGATGTGGGCCGAACTCGGGGCGCTGTGGCCGGAGACGACCGGCATGACCATTCTCGACGTCGACGAACGTGTCGGCGACGACGCACCCGCGTTCGCCCCGGGAAGCGACGCCACCCGGCCCGGCGTGCTCTCCGATGCCGACGGCGTCTATCTGGCCGGCGACTGGGTGCGCGTCCCCTTCCCGGCCGGGCTGATGGAACGTGCCGCCGGCTCGGCGATCCTCGCCGTCAACGCCATCCTCGGCCGGCACGGTGTCCGGGCGGCCCCGCTCCTCTCGGTCGTTCCTCGAGGGTTGCTGGCGCCCCGGTCGCGTCGGCTCCGGCGCTGAAGCCGGGCGGCCGCCTGCTGCGACCCGGCCGCACCTCCGTCATTCCGCGGCGGGTTTGCGGGCGTGCAGACGTTCGATGGTGCCCGCCTTGACGCGTTCGCGCTCGACGATCTCAAAACCGGCCGCCTCGACCAGAGGCAGCGATCGACGGGTGAAATGTTCACCCGCGGCTCGGACGGTCGCCTGTTCCACCAGCCACTGGGCCGCTCGGATCGGCGGCCAGGAACTGCCGATGTGGTCGAGCAGCAGCAGCCGGCCGCCGGGCGTCAAGACGCGTCTCATCTCCGCGATCGCCGTGGCCGGGCGGGGAATGGTGCACAGCGACAGCGCGCAGACGACCGTGTCGAAGCTGTCCGCGTCGTACGGCAGGTCCTCGGCGTCGCCGGCCGCCAGATCGAGGGTGCGGCCGAGATCGGCGGCCCGGCGCTGGGCGATGGCCAGCATCGCCGGGCTCAGCTCGACGCCGGTCAGAACGACGCCGGCTGGGTAGTGGGGAAGGTTGAGCCCGGTGCCGATCGCCACCTCGAGCACACGGCCCTGGGCGCGAGCACCGAGCCATTGACGGCCCCCGGTGAACCAGACGCGTTCCAGCAAGGCGATCTGCCGGTCGTATGCGGGCGCGTTCTTCTCCCAGACGCGCAGAACTTTGGCGGTTGATTCGTTCGCTGGGGTCATGACATCCTTCCGCGGCGCATGTCGGTTCAAGCGGTGACCGCCTACCAGGCGGCGATGCCCAGCCGGGACGACCGGTAGACCCAGCCGCTCCTGGGAGCAGGCGTACCGCGACGGTCGAGAACGCGGCGGTGAAGCCGAGGATGAGGGCGGCGATCACCGCTCGTACGTCCCCAGGGCCTGGCGCAGGGCCGCGCTCTCGTCGTCGCTCAGGTGCCGTACGAAGGTGACCAGGGAACCGGCCGGGTCGCCGCTCTCGGCCATCGCGTCGCGCATCAGTTGCATGCCGTAGTCGGCGCGGGACTCGACCGGCCAGTAGCGAAAGGCACGGCCGTCCTTGCTGCGCCGCAGCCGGCCCTTCTTGTAGAGGATGTCGACGACGGTCAGCACCGTGTTGTAGGCCAGGCGGCGCTCCGGCTGCAGGTCGGTGTGCACCTGCCGGACGCTGGTGGGCTCGCCCCGGTTCCAGAGCACGTTCATGATGGCCGCTTCCAGCTCGCCGAATCCCCGCATGCCCCGCCTTCCCCGCACCCGGCGGCCAGTCTAACGGCGGCTGCCCGGAAAACCTTAGGCGCTTAGGTGTTCGGGAGACGCAGGGCAGCGGACGCCCCGGCGGCGCTCGACTGCACCATTGTCACGTCAGCAGCCGGCGGTGTGCCCGGCGCAGGCGGCCGGGGTACGCGGCGACGGGCGGCGCGGAGGCCGTTGGCGATGACGACCACCTCGGCCAGCTCGTGCACGAGCACAACCTGGGCCAGGCCGAGCACGCCGAACAGGGCCAGCGGGAACAGCACCACGATGATGGCCAGGGCGAGGCCGATGTTGCCGGTCATGATGCGCCGGCCACGCCGGGCGTGGGCCAGAGCCAGCGGGATCAGCCGCAGGTCGGTGCCGGTGAAGGCGACGCTGGCCGACTCGACGGCGGCGGCCGAACCGGTCGCGCCCATCGCGATGCCCACGCCGGCCGCGGCCAGGGCCGGCGCGTCGTTGATGCCGTCGCCGATCATGGCCGTAGCGTCTCTTTCGACGGCGGCCGCTTTGTCTTGCGGGAGTTGCTCGGCGCGTACGTCGTCGATGCCCGCCGACCGGGCGAGAGCTTGCGCCGTACGGGTGTTGTCGCCGGTCAGCATCATGACGCCGATGCCCTGGGCGCGTAGTGCCGCGACCGCCTCGGCGGCTTCCGGCCGCAGTTCGTCGCGGATGCCCACCGCGCCCGCCACGACCTCGCCGATCTCGACCAGGATGACGCTCATCCCCTGCGACGCCATGGTGTCGACGGCACCGGTCAGCGGTCCCGGATCGATCCATCGGGGGCTGCCGACGCGCACCGGCCGCCCGTCCCACCGGCCGGTGACGCCACGGCCGGCCAGCTCCTCGACGTCGGCGATCTCCGCCCGCCGGTCGGCCGCCGCGATGATCGCCGCGGCCAGGGGGTGGGTGCTGGCCGCCTCCAGCCCGGCCGCGACCTCGAGCACCTGCTCACGGTCGAACCCGTCGCCGGTCTCGACCGTCGCCACCTCGGGCCGGTTGCGGGTCAGCGTGCCGGTCTTGTCGAGCGCGACCGTACGGATCGCGCCGAGGCGCTCGAACGCCTCCCCCGACTTGATGACGACGCCGAGCCGGCTGGCCGACCCGATGGCCGAGATGACCGTGACCGGCACCGCGATCGCCAGCGCACACGGCGACGCCGCGACCAGCACGACCAGGGCCCGTTCGATCCAGGTTTGCGGGTCGCCGGCGATCAGGCCGAACACCGCCACCAGCACCGCCGCGATCAGCACGACGGGCACCAGCGGGCGGGCGATCCGGTCGGCCAGCCGCGCCCGGTCGCCCTTGCGGGCGTGCGCCTCCTCGACCAGCCGCACGATCGTGGTCAGCGAGTTGTCCCGACCGGCGGTGGTCGCCTCGACGTGCAGGGTGCCGGAGCCGTTGACGGCGCCGGCCGGGACCGGATCACCCGGGCCGGCCTCGACCGGGATGGACTCGCCGGTCACCGCGGAGGTGTCCACGGCGGAGCGCCCGCGCACCACCACCCCGTCGGTGGCGATCCGCTCCCCCGCGCCGACGACCAGGATGTCGAACTGCCGCACCTCGGCCGCGGGCACGGTCACGTCACCGCTCAACCGGGACAGCCGGGCCGTCTCCGGAATCAGGGACAGCAACGCCCGCAGGCCGTGCCGGGCCTTGTCCATGGCCCTGTCCTCGAGCGCCTCGGCGATGGAGAACAGAAACGCCAGGGCGGCCGCCTCGGCGACGTGCCCGAGCAGCACCGCGCCGACCGCGGCGATCGTCATCAGCAGCCCGACGCCGGTGCGGCCGCGCCACAACCGCCGCAGTGCACCGGGTACGAACGTCCACGCCCCGGCCGCGAGACCGCCGGCGAAGACGACGGTGGCCGCGATGTCCAGCCCCGACCACTGCGATGCGTAACCCACCGCGAGCAGCACGCCCGACGCCGCCGGCAACCGCAGGGCCGGATCGCGCCACCACACCGGCATCTCGTCGTCCACCGTCTCTTCGGTCTCGTCCGGACCGCAGCACTCCTTGCTCATCGCGGACTCTCCCCGCCGACCGCGCCCGGCCCGCAGCACAGCGGCACCGCGCAGTCCTCGTCCGCGCACGGCTCGCCGTCGTCGACCGCCAGCACCACGTCGACCAGGGCCGCCAGCGCGTGGGTCAGGTGCGGGTCGGCGATCTCGTACCGCGTCTGCCGCCCCTCGGGCACCGCCACCACCAGGCCGCACCCGCGCAGGCAGGCGAGATGGTTCGACACGTTGCTGCGGGTCAGACCGAGGTCGCGCGCCAGCACGGCGGGATAGCCCGGCCGCTCGAGCAGGCTCAGCAGGATCGAGGACCGGGTCGGGTCGGCCATCGCCCGGCCCAGCCGCGCCATCACGTCCACGCGGGTAACACTGGTCAGCATTCGCTGACCATACAGCGAGCGCTGAACTAAGGGAACGCGCCCTGGTGTCAGCGGCGGCGATCCCCGGGTCAGGTCCGGGTGCTGTCGAAACTCAGGCCGCTGGAGCCCTCGCCCCGCCCCGGACCCTTGCGCCGGCCCCGCCACAGGTGGGTCCGGCCGTCGAGCGAACGCCCGTACGTCCAGAGCCGCCGCACCCGGGCCCCGGCCCGCGGAACCTCCTCGTCAAAGATGTCCAGCGCCGTTCCCGGTTCCAGCAGCCGCCCGACGGGGCGGATCGCCGGGCCGCCGGCCGGGTCGCGCATCGCACCGCGGGCCAGCCAGCGCCGTCGTACGGCACCGGTGGTGTCCCGGTCGAACTTCGGCAGCAGCGGGATCCAGTTCCGGGGGACGGCGGTCTGCAGCAGGTAGCGGCGCAGGGCCTCCTGGTCGACCGGTGGCTGATCGCCTCGCCCGGTCACCTCCTCCTCGTGCCGGTCCACCGGACGGCCCGTACGGCTCTCGACCGTCTTCTCGACCGCCCACGCCATGTTGGCCAGTTCGTCGCGCAGCAGCACCACGTCTTCGATCGGGTCCGACTCGGCCGTGGTCGGCAGCGTGTCGAGCAACAGCATCGAGTTGCCGGCGTCGGCCGTGCCGTCCTCGCGGGTCAGCTCGAACATCCGCCAGTCGGTGCCCGAGCCGTCGCCGAACGGGGCGAGGGTGCTGGTCACGCCGAACGAGTCGGTCACCTTCACCGAGCCCAGCGTCAGCAGCGAGCCGACCGGCATGGCGTCCAGCGGCACCGTGAACCAGTCGTTGCCGAACACCGTGGCGAACTCCACCAGGACCAGCTTGAGCAGGTCGCTCGGCTCGGCCGCGACCGCGCCGAAGTCGACCACCCGGTCCTCGAGCTCCCACCAGCGCGGAACCGGCATGCCCGGGAAACTGACCCCGTTGGGCACCGCCGTGCGGGTGAACGCCACCGGCCGCCGGTCGGGCCGGGGCGACCCGAGCGACACCCCCGCGCCGGGCGTACGCCGCACGAACGAGTACCAGTCGAGGTGGCCGCCGTCGTGCTCGGGCGCGGCGAGCACCACGTCGCCCGAACCGGCCGTGAACGAGTACTCCATGCGCTGCCGGTCCCAGCCCGAACCGGTCGAGCCGACGGGGGCGCTGATCAGGCCGGCGCACCACGCGTACCACCGCCGCAGCGCGGAGATCACCTCGTCGCGGTCCCGGTCGTCGATCGGTGGCCGCCGGGGCAGCCGCGGCGGCGAGTCCAGCACCGACTGGAAGTCGGCGTAGATGCGCGCGCCGTCCGGAACCCGGCCCGCGGCCACGGTCAGGAAGCGCTGACTGCCGGCGTCCAGCGCGGCCCCGCCGGACGGACGACGCAACGGATATTCGTTCCGGAACCGGGCCCGGTAGTCACCGCTGCGGGGCCCGTCGTCGAGCTCGGCCTCGATGAGCCGGAGCAGGTGCAGCCCGGACTCGGCGGCCAGCCGCAGGTCGCTGAAGGTCGGCCCGGACGGCGCGGGCGCCGGGATCACCGTCTCGCGCTCCACGACGGCCTCCAGCGGCGTGCCCGCGGGGACATCGCCGGGCTGCCCGCCCCGCGGCCGCCAGCGCGCCAACGGAGTCGCCGTCCCGTCGACCCGGGCGGTCACCGGCGAACCGGCGTCCGTGCCGTGCAGCTCGAGCATCTGCCACTGCCGGCCGAGCAGCCACAACGCGTCGTACACCTGGGCCTGAAGTCCCTGCTGCAATCCCGCTTGAAGGTCGCTGGTACGTGCGTGTGGTTCGAGCCGGGTCCAGTTCGTGATCGAGGCGCGGCTCTCGATCAGGATCCGGCTGTGCTGGTCCGAGCGGCTCGCGCCCCACTCGCTGGTGACCACCACGTCGCGCGGGCCGGTGGTGCGCAGGCCGGGCAGGTCGGGCAGCTGGGCCTGGATCTCGGTGTCGGTCCACGACAGCACGGCCGGGACGGTCGTGTTGCCCGGCGCCGTCGGGTCCGCAGTGGCGTAGACGGCCACGAGTTCGAGGTGACCGGCGGCTTGCGGGCCGAACGCCCGGCCCTGAATCGTGATCGTGCCGGCCGGTGACGGGCTGGCCGGCACGACGGCCTCGATGCGGGGCAGTTCGCCGAGCAGGAACGGTTGCTGGTCGCTGCGCCCCCACGCGGCGGAGACGACCAGCGAGCGTTGCCCGGCGCCGCCGAGCGCCTCGGCCAATGGCACGCGCACCACGATCGTCCCCGGGTTCCAGGAGTCCACCACCGCGGCGACGTCGCGCGGACCGGGCGCCTGGAACAGGACGGCCGATCCCGGCGCCCGCCGTCCGAAACGCTCCCCGGTCAGCGTGATCGCGTCCCCGCCGAGCCCGCGCGCGGGTTGCACCGCGGTGACCGCCGGGGGCGCCTCCTCCTCGAGCACGAAGGCCGCCGCGTCGCTGTCGCCGTCGTCGCTGTGCACGGTGATCTCGAGCGGGCCGCCGGAACCGAACGTGGCCAGCGGCGGAACCCGGACCTGGATCGCCGTCGCGGACCAGCTCACCAGCTCGCCCGGCACGGGTGCCGCACCCTGGGCGGGGACCCGGAGCCGGACGGCCGACCCGTCGGTGCGGGCACCGAACGACGTCCCGGCGAGGGTGAGTGTGGTGGCCGCCCGGGCCGACGCCGGGGTGACCGAGTCGAGCTGTGGCGCGTCGGGCATGGTGCGCTCCTTCCGGTCGGGCGTCAGGCCAGCGGGGCACCGCGGCCGGTCAGGAAATCGGTGGCGGCGGTGACACCCTTGGCGTTGAAGGCCAGGTAGGTGGCCGGAAGGAAATGCCCGGCCTCCTGCAGCGCGTCGAGGTCGACCATCCGGACCCGGGCCAGGTCGAGGGTGTCGCCGACCGTGGCCAGCAGGGTCTCAAGCGTCCAGTCGGCTCCGGGGCGTGGCGGCACGGCCAGCACGATCGCCTGGGGTGGGGTGGCGTTGGGCTGGTCGTAGTGCACGGCCAGGCCGGTGGTCTTCGCGGGCGCCGGCAGCACCTCGGTGTACTGCTCGATCATCAGGCCGGCGACCGTACGGTTCGGGTTGATCCGGCCGAGCGGCAGGTACGCCACCAGCGAGACGGTGCCCTGGGGTGCGGTCCCGTTCTCGTACGGCAGCCCGAGCCACCGGTCTCCCGCAACCGCAGGAAGCTGGGCCACCTCCAGCCGTACGGGGTCGGCGCCGCCGAGCGCGTCGGCGTAGAGCAGCAGATCGCCGAGGCGCCGGGCCCCGTCGTGCACCCGGGTGAGTCGTTGCAGCCACTCGGTCAGCGCGAACGGCTCACCGTCCAGCAGCGAGTCACCGGCACGGAATCCGACGTCGACCTGGGCCGGGTCGTTGGTCGGGGGCGCCGTGTATCGGGGCAGGGCCACAAATCCGGCCCCGAACACGGCCCGCAGCCGGTCGGCCGGGTCGGTCGCCGCCGGTGGTGCGAGCCGGTCCAGGGCGTCGATCCGCCGCCGGAGTTCGGCCTGCACCACCTTGCCCTGGGTGGACAGGTCGGCCCGGTCGGCCGGGGTGTCACCGAAGGCCGAAATGGGCACCGCGCCGGGTACACCGAACGCGAGCGCGCTCAGCAGCGCCGTACGCAGGGTCTCGCTCACCGGCGCGGCGATGGCCGAGCCCAGTGCCACCTCCGCCGCGCGCAGTGCCGTTTCGGCGGCCACCGCCCGGGCCTCCAGCTCGGGCCGGTCGACCGCCGCGGTGCCGACGGCCGTGGGCAGGGACAGGTCGTCCGGGGTGAGCGGCCGGGCCGCCGTCAAGGTCTCGCGGACCGCGCGGGCCAGCTCGGCCAGTTCGAGCAGGCCCATCTGGTCATCGTCACCCGGGCGGTCGCCGATCACCCGGACCATGGCGCCGAGCGGCACGTTGCGCGGCCGGGTGCGCACGGCGTCGTACACGATGCGCTGTTCCAGTTCGGACAACGCGGTCTCCTGGTTGGCCACCGCCGCGTGGACCACGTCGAGCGGGCACAGCCGCGGCCGGAGCTGGTCGAGCCGGCGTTCCTCCTCGTCGAGCACGTGCCCGTCATCGGGGTCGAGGTACTGCACCCGGTAGCGGATGCGGCGCGGGTCGCCCAGCAGCCGGCCCGCCATCGCGTCCAGCCGGGGTTCGGCCGCCGCGCGCCGCCGCAGCCGGGGATCCCCGCCGGTGTCCCAGTCTGGCGCCGGGCCGGATTCACCGGGCAGCAGGACGGTCAGCCGGTGGGTCACCGCGGCGCCCGAGTGCGGCGTGTCGATCGCTTCGAGGTCGGGCAGCGCCCCGGACGGTTGCGCGGCCGCCCGCAGGGCCGCGGCGGCCCGCTCGGCGTTACCGCGGCCTAGCTGGTAGACCCCTTCGGTGAGCAGGATGTCGCCGAGCGCGTCGACCGCGTCGTCGAGCTCGGTGAAAACCGCTTGGAGGGCGGGCTGGGCGCCTTGGCCGGGCCAGCCGGCCGGTGCCGTACGGCCGGCGGCCACCCACGTGCGGTGCAGCTCGAGTGCGTCGACCACGTCGCGGGCGCCGATCGCCTCGACGGCGCCACCGTCCGGCGCCGTTCCGGTGACCGGCAACGGGAACAGCGCCCGGAAATCGTCGACGAACCGGGCCAGTCCCCGCTCCTGCAGCAGCCGTTCGAACCGGTAGCCGAGCAGCGCGCCCAGCGGCTGACCGGCCCGGACCCCCTCGACCAGCGACAACGCCACCCGCACCCGCTGCGAGGACAGGTCGATGCCGAACGGTTTGCGCGTGCCGCCGTCGTCGGGATGGGAGCGGTGGCCGCCGGCCAGGATCGCGGCGGCGGTGGCGTGCGACAGCGACGGCGTGTGCACGTACCCGGCGCTGCTGCCGCCGGTGCCGCGCTGGATGTCCTCGACCATGCCGTACGCGCCCAGGTGCAGGCCGCCACCGGCCGCGGCACCCCGCACGGTCTGGAGCCGGCGTTGCGCGTAGGAGGTCAGCCACGCGTCGAGCCGGTGCGAGCACAGGTCGATGGTCTCGGCCGTGGCCTGTTCGAGGACCCCGACCGGCATACCGGCCAGCGCCGCCACGCTCGTACGGACATCGGCCAGTGGCGCGGCCGGCGCGGTGTCCAGCACGTCGCCCTTGGGCCGGCCGGTGACCGAGGCGGCGGTGAGCCGGTCCCAGACCATCGGCGGGCGCGGCGCGTTCAGGTTGTCGTCGATCTCGTCGATGCCGTACAGCACCGGTTCGCCGCCGCGCCACGGGTCGGCCGGGGCCATGTCGCCGGCCGCGAACAGGTAGGAGACCAGCAGAGAGTGCCGCAGCAGCAGGTAGAGCAGGGAACGCTCATCGAGGTCGAACGCGTCCTGGCGCAGGTCGCGCCACGGCGCCGTGGCCAGCAGGGTGAGCCAGTCGGTGGTCAGCGGCTCGTCGCGCCCGCCCGCGCTCTGCACCAGCGGGAACGGCACCGGGAAGTAGTTGGCCGCGAACACCGTCCGCTCCGCGTTCGGATGTGCTCCGGCCAGGCCGTGGGCCTCCAGCGCGGCCCGGGCCAGGGCGGTCTGCTCGGCACGCCAGGCCGGGCCGAGCAGTTCGTCGACGGTCAGCCGGTCGCGGATGAACCGCCAGGCCAGGTCGACGAAGGACAGGTCCAGCACGCTGCGGCCCCGGAAGCTGACCGCCGCCGGTTGCAGCGACAGCACGGTGAGCAGGGGGTTGTCGCGGGTGCCGTCGGGGTCGCCGGGCCCGGTGGGCGGCTGGTCGCTGACCCTGGGCACGGCCGGCACCGAGGCCTTCCAGACCGGCAGCAGCTCGTCGCGCAGGAACCCGGCCAGCGCGGCGACCGGCGGCTCCTCCCCGGCGGCGGTCCAGTGGGCCATCGGCAGCACCGGCAGCAGGCCGTACGGCTGCTCGCCGAGGCGCAGCACCGGCAGCGGGCCGCTGCCGCGGACCCAGTCGGCGAAGTGCCGGCGGGCCGGTTCGATGGCGTCGTCGGGCACCACCGAGGTGAACAGGTGCTCCAGGAAGTAGCCGAACGTGGCCGGCCACAGCGCGGTGTTGACCAGGCGCCGAGCCGCGCGCACCGGGCCGCCGTCGTCGGCGTGCGGGGTGCCGCCGAACAGTTCGTCCGAACGCTCGGCCAGCCCGAGGGCCCGGGACGCGACGTCGGCGTTGCCGCCGGGGACGGGCGGGGCCGGTTGGTCCACCGGAGAGAAGGCTTCGGCCGGGGCAGCCGAGGTCGCGTTGGTCGGTGTGCCGTCGGGCAGGAAGCCCATGCCCCGGGTGTAGCGGTGGGCCGCCAGCGCCGTGCCGAACTCGGCCGCCCCCTGGTCCGCCGTCAGCGACGTCTCGACGCCGACCACGACCAGCCGGGCGATCCGGGCCGGCGCCGGGACGGGCAGGGTCAGTTTCATCGCCATGCCGACCGAGAGCGCCTGCCCGAAGTCGATCAGCCAGCTCATGCCCGGGTCGGTGATCGGGTCGGTGTCGGTGCTGGTTCCGAGGTCGGGGCCGACCGGCAGCTCGAACGGGATCGGCCGGCCGTGCTGCTGCGCGATCACCGCGCCGTTGTCGTCGTAGGCGAACGCGCGCAGCCGCCGCGGCAGCAGCCGGGTGCGGGCGGCCCGGGCCCACGTCTCGGTGCGGATCACCGGCGTGCCGGTCAGCGTGACCCGCACGATCCACTCGGCCCGGGGCGCGCCGAAGCGGGTGGTCAGGTCGAGCCACACGTCGGCGCGGGTCGGACCGTCGGTGCCGGTGGCATCCCGGTAGCGGCGGCCCAGCTCGGCCTCCTCGGTGGTCAGCCGCTCGTCGTGGCTGTCGATGTGCACCGTGTCCGGCAGCACCCGCACCCACAGTTCCCGGCCGTCGGCCATGAACCGGGTCTGCAACCCGAGCGGCAGCAGGGCCACCGGCGCGGGCGACAACGTGGGCAGGGCTTCCCGGCCGACCGTGACGGCGGCGCTGGTGCCCTGCGACGTGCGCACCCGGACCTCGGCCGGGGCGACCGGGCCGGGCAGGGCGGGGAAGAGAAAGCGGACGCTACGGTCGCTCCAGGCGACCACAGTGGCCGCCACCGTGCCCACCAGAACGGCCGCCGGGCCGGACGGGCTCGCGCCGAACGCGGTTCCGGTGGCGATGAGCTCGTCGCCGGGCAGCGCGGTCGGTGCCTCGCCGGGCCGGGCCGGAAGGCTGATCCGGGTGAGGCTGGGCACGGTCATGTCGTCGCTCCCGGCAGGGCGGTGCGGGCGTGCACGGCGACCCGCATCGGGCGCTGGTAGGTGATGGCGGCCATCTGGGCCGAGTCCGCCGACCAGGTCGCCACGGGCTGCGGCCGGCCGGCGAGCACCGGCAGGGTCACCGGCGGCGTGGCCAGCGGCCCGGCCACGCTCGCGTAGCGGACGGTGGAGAGCTCGGTTCCGGCCGGGACGAGGTCGCCCCAGTCCAGATCGGACCAGCTGGCCGGCGGTCCCGGTGGGCCGTCGGGTTCGTCGAGGCCGAAGCGGGGCGCCACCGGCTGTTCCTGGATGACGAAGAACCAGCCGAGGTCGCCGTCCACTCCGCGGGCGGCGTCCAGGGTGAGGTCGAAGCCCAGGTAGGTGATGTCCGGTTCGATCCGGCCGCGGAACTGCGGGTAGAGCTCCTGCGGCCCCGGAACCGCAGAGGTCGAGCCGCCAGGGACGGCTTTGGCCGCGTACACCGCCGTGTGCGGATAGCGCAGCAGCAGCCGGCCCTTGATGACGAGCACCAGCAGGCCGGGGCCGCCGGTGCCGGGAGCGTTGGCGCCCAAGGGCCCGGTCCAGCCGTCGATCGGCGGTAGCTGCGACGGCGGGTCGGCGTTGAGCCCGCTGCCGCGTACGTCCCAGAAGCGGTCGGCGTACGTGGCACCGGGGTCGGCCGGGAGGCCCCGCCAGAGCAGTTCCCGGCTGAGTTCGTGGTTGAGCCCGGTCATGAACGCCTCGATGAAACGGGGATTGCCCACCGCCACCCCGATGCTGTCGGCCGGCAGGTTCTCGGCGCCGGGCAGCATGAGGGCGCCGTCGACGTCGGCCAGCTGCTCGCTCATGGGCTGGCGGAACTGTGGGGTCGCGGCGCGGGGGCGCAACGGGTCGGCGGCCGGGTTCGCCGGTGCGGCGGGGACCAGGCCGACCACCGTACGGGCAACGGTCGTGTCCGGTTCGAGCCGGCCGCCCTGGGCGATCAGCGCGGTCGCGACCGGGGCGAGGCGAAGGCGCGGCCCGGCCGGTGGCGGTGTGCCGACCGTGGCCGGCAGGTGCTGGAGCAGGAAGTCGGTGGCCGCCTGGAACCGGTTGTTGATGCCGCGCAGCCGATCGGCGCGCCGGCCGACCTCGTCGACGACCCACTCCCCCTCGACGGGCAGCAGCGCGGGGTCGACCCGGGCCGGTTCGGCGCTCGCCCGGGCCGCGACCGGCGCCGGCGGCGGTTGGTAGGGGTCGTCGCCGATGTAGAAGCCGTCGTCGGCGTCGGCGGCGACCTTCTGCCAGCCGCCCGCCAGGGGTAGCTGCTCGCGAAGGTGACGGAACCGGGGCCCGGCGCCGACCCCGTCGAAATCCGCGCCGCCGGACGCCGGCCGGACCGGGATCCGCAGCTCCCCCTCGGCCAGCCCGGCCGACAGGGCCGCGGTGACCTGCTGAGCGGGACCGGGCAACCGGCGGCCCAGCGGCCCGGCCGGGCGCACGGCCCGGCGGAACGGCGCGGACAACGCCGCCTGGGGGAAGACGCTGTCCTTCACGCTGCGGCGCAGGGTGGGTTGGGCCTCGGAGCCGTCGGCGGCCAGACGCACCCGGCTGTGCACCGGCTCGGTCAGCCGGACGGCGGTCTCGGCCGGCAGGCCGTCGAGGTGTTTGTCCCGGGTGGCCGCGGCGACGGTCCGGGCCAGCTGGGCCTGGCGCAGCAGACTGTTGCCCTGTTCCAGCTCGCCGGCCTGGTCCCAGGCCGAGGCGACGAACTGTTCCTGGTTGTCCCGCACGACCCTGGTCCCCAGGGCGGCGGCGATGCGCCAGCCCGGGTCGAGGTTCAGCTCGCGCAGCCACGGCCGGTCGGCGCCGGCGTCGGGAAGCTGGTCCGGGGTGCCGGCCTGGAAGGCGCCGTAGATCGGGGGGCGCAGCACGGTCGTGTCGACCCCCGGGGGCACCTCGATCAGGTCTTCGAGCCGCCGGGCGAACGGCGTCTGCACGCCGGCGGGCCATTGACGGGCGGGCTGGACCGGCGAGACCAGCGCGCCCTCGACCGGCAGCACGGTCGGCGACGGCAGGTGCAGGCTGGCGAAATCCGGGCCGGCGGTGGCGATGTCGACCGGCAACGAGCCGCTGTCGGGTCCCAGCGGGTGCGGGCGTAACCGCCGTACGAGAAGCTCGAAGTCGCCGGCCTCGGCCGTGGCGAACTCCCAGTGGTCGTAGACGGGCAGTTCGAGGTCGGTGGTCAGCGCCTCCCAGCCGCCGGCCGGTGGCCAGGCCGGTTCGGCGCCCGCCTGCACGTCGAGGCCGAGCCCCGCCTGGACACCGGCCCGATAGGCCGGAACGAGACAGGCCAGGTAGGCCGTCTGCGGCCGCAGCCGTCGCGGAGACATGATCCGTGACAGGGTCAGCTCCGGGGACCGGCCGTCCAGGGCCTGCTCCGGCGTCTGCGTGCTGCCCGCGATCTGGGCGTGCGCCCAGGCCCACGACTCGCTCAGGTCGGGCAGCTCGTCGCGGGCGTCACCCGGGGCCAGCCGCAGCCAGGGCAACGGCCGGCGCGGGTCGACGGCGATGCGACCGGCCTCGCGGCGTACGACGACGAGCACCAGCCAGGGTCGCAGTCGCGGGCCACCGGGCTGGGGGCTGAGCAGCCACGGCACTTCGGGGCTGTCGAACTCGACGAGCGGGAAGTAGTTGGGTTCGAAGTCGCCTGTGCCCGGCCGGGGTTCGCGGCGGATGATCTGCCGGCCGTCGAGCCCGACCACGTCACCGGGACCGTAGAGACGCAGGGTCCGTGAGACGTCCTCGGTCTCGGAGGCGCCCTTGCGCACGCTGACGCTCACCGGGATACGTACCGCTCCGTCGGCCGGTGCCGGGTCGTCCGACACCGGGATCGCGGCCGCCAGTCCCTGACGCGTCCACGAGAGGAACCGGAAGCTTCCGGAGAGGTCACTCATGCGGTCGTCAGCTCCTCTTTCCGTACGATCTGGAGCTCGTCCCGATCGGGATGCGCGCGCAGCCGCTCGGCCGCCGCCGACCAGGTGCCGTCCAGCCCGTCGAGGGGCTGCGGGGTGAGGGTGTCGCGGTCGACGACCACATAGACCGGATCGGCGACAGCCGGGCCCGTCTCGGCCGGCGCGAACTTGGCCCGGCCCTGCGCCCGCAGCGTCGCCGTGCCGGCCGGACCGTGTTCGGCCAGGGCCGCGACGACGTCGCCGGCCGGTGTGTACCGTTCGTCGAGGCGCCCGTCCGGCGGCGCGTCGACGTCGAGGATCACCGACTGCTCGTAGTCGAGCGGAGTCTCCTGCACGAATCCGTGGGCGATGGCCGTGGCCGGGGCGAACCGCGCGCCGGAGACCATCCGTTCGAACGCCGGGCTGGCCAGCTTCTCCGGATCGCTCATCCGGCGGAACTGGGCGGGCGCGAAGAAGTCGGTGGTCGCCCCGGTCACCGCGAGCCCGTGACCCGAGACGATGGCGAACCGGTCGAAGTCGCGCGGCGGCACCGAGCCGAACAGCCCGAGCGTGCGTTGCAGCGGCACCAGCCCCTGCGAGACGCTCAGCACGCCGAGCGGGTGGGCCGACAGCTCACCGGCGCCCGCGCCGTCGCGCAGCACCACCAGCCGGCCGCTCGCCGGGGGTAACTGGGCGCTCCAGCTCGCGTCGGCGGCAAGGCTGTCGCGCAGCACCGGCCAGACGTCCTGCGGCTCGATGGCCGGCACGTCCTCGTCGCGGCCGAACCGGGCCCGGAACGGCAGCGAGATGGTGAAGAAGAAGATCTTGAACTTGGCCTTGCCCCACAGCACCCAGGGGCCGGGGCCGGTGAGGTTGACCTCGATGTCCAGGCCCATGAGCGTGCGGCTGCCCCGTTTGAGCGCCAGGTGGGCCCGGATCTCGGCGAGCAGCCGGAACGGGGAGAACTGGATGAGTGCGTCGAAGCCCAGCGAGCCTTCGAGGCTGAAACCGCCGACGCCGACGTACAGCTCGAGGCGCGCCCCGGCCTGCACCGTGTTGGCGGTCAGCGCCAGGTAGAGCTCCATCCGCAACTTCGGGTTGTCCCCGGTGGACAGGGCGAGCGCCAGGCGGCGCAGGGCGGGAAAACCCGGGGGCGGTTTGTACGCGGGGTGGAAGCCGCCCACCGACAGGGCGAACTCGGGCCGGGCGCCCCAGTTGACCCGGGCCGCCATGTCTCCGCTGAGCGCGAACTGCCCGATCCGCGAGTCGAACAGCGTGGCGTCCACCGACAGCTCGGAGCGGTCGAAGTCGATCACCCCGATCACGTCGAGGTTGATCTCGACGATCGCGAAGTCCGGATCGGGCAGCGCGGCCCGCACCCGGCCGAGCAGGATCAGCCGGACCGGTGCGGGCAGCTCGAGGATCAGCGCGAGCTCGATGGTGAGCAGCGGCAGCGGCGCGCCCCAGGAGATCTGCGCCATCGGCCCGAACACGTACTGGTTGGTGGCCGGCGGGAACACCGACTGCAGTGTGCTGATGATCTGCGGGGCCCGCGGGGTCGGGTCGTCCGGCGAGAACAGGATCGAGTCGAGGGTGCGGTTGCGCAGTCCGGCCCGCAGCACGTCGACCGAGACCGTGCGGTTGATGCCGAGCAGCCCGCCGATGCCGGTGAGCGAGAACCCGAAGCCGAGCTGGATCGGGGTGAACCCGGACGCCTGCACGATCACCAGCAGCGACCAGCCCCGTGAGCCGTCGGGCAGGTGGGTGGTGAGCAGCCCGACGGCGTTCAGGGTGATCTTCTCGAACTCCAGGTGCAGGCCGCCCGCGTACTGGCCCTTCTCGGGGTCGAAGAACAGGAATCCGCCGCCGACCACCGCGCCGGCGTCGACCGACAGGGCGATCCCCCGCGGCCACAGCATCCCGAAGTCCAGGTCGAACGGCCCCGCGTTGCCCGGCTCGAACGTCACCGGCAGGTGCACGCCGAGCCGGTCGACCGCGTATCGGACCGGGCCGAGCGCGCCGGACAACGCCACCGCACCGCGCAGATCCAGTTGCGGTGCCGTGCCGCCGCCGGCCTTCAACGACACCCCGAGGTCGATCCGGTCGAAACGCAGCACGCCCAGGTCGAGCTGGGGTTCGAAGGACAGTTCAAGCCCGGCGCCGGCCCGGAAATCGAGTCCGGTACGGCTGTTCCAGGACACGCCGATGGGCAACTCGACCCGGGTCTCGCTGTCGCCCAGCAGCTGACCGAGGAAGCTGTCGAGCCCCGCCCCGGACAGCACCAGGGCCAGCCCGTGCGGTTCGGCGGCGAGCGTCACCTCGACGGTGCTGCCGTGCGCGGTGATCCCCAGCGACAGGGTCGCCCCGGCCAGCTCCACCCGGATGCCGTCCGGCTGTCCCAGCAGCACCGCCGGTGTCTCCGGGGTGAAGGTGAGGCTGAAGCCGTAGGCCGCGGACGGCGGCGGATGGCCGGGCGCGAACGGGTAGCGCAGGGCGACCTCGCCCGGCCGCACGACCACACCCAGCTGGGTGGCCAGGTCGGTGCCGGCCCGCAGCGCGAAGGTCCACCGGCTGTCCAACTCCACCTCGACGGCCACACCGTCGGGCAGCAACGGGACCAGCAGCAGCCCGGGCCGCGCCGACCCCTCGGCCGGCAGTTCGGTGAGCAGCAGGCCGACATCGGCGTACTGGCCACCGATCGGCAGGTCGAAGAACGGCACGCTCAAGCCCAGCCGCAGCGGCGCCGCCGGTTCGCCGGTCGCCTGCCCCTGCACGGCATCGGCGAAATCGGTGCCGATCCGGTCCACCGAGGACGGCAGGCCGAGCGCCAGGGTCAGCTCGCCGAGCAGTTCGGCCACCTTGGCGAAGTCGAAGTCGGCGGTGCCCCAGCCCAGCACGGTGGCCGGGATCGACGCCGGATCGGACAGGGCCGCCGGCAACCGCTCCCATTCGAACCGCGTACGCAGGAAAGCCGGCCGGGACCCGGCCGCCTCGACCGCCTCGAACCGGATCACGCCGAGCAGCTCGAGAACGCTGAAGGCCTTGGGCGCCTGCAGATTGAGGTAGTCGGCCAGCAGATACTCGAACAGGTTGCGGGCCAGCAACGGCAGGGCCGCGGGGTCCATCCCGGTCGGCGCCACGGTGAGCGCGCCGACGGCCCGGTAGACCTCACCGGCGGCCGCGACCACCTCGAGCACCTGTTCCGCGCCCGCGTCGTCGGCCAGCGCGTCGGCGGCCGCCACCAGGCCGGCCGCGGCGTCGGCGATCGCCGCGTAACTGGGCGGGATCCCCTGCACGTCCCAGCCGAGCCGCCACATGAGCAGCCGGAACGACTCGGCGTCACGGAAGTCGCGGGCCAGCGGGCCCACGGCCAGGGCCAGATGCCGCGCAAGGGCCTGGAAGGAGTCGCTCATACCGGGTACCGCGGCGCGTAGTCGGCGTCGATGGCGCCGTGCTGGGACGGATCGAGCAGGTCGACCACGGCGTAGCGGCAGACCGGGCAGAACTGGTACGCCCGGTCGCGTTTGACCGTGTCGACAAAGGACAGACGGCCCATCAGGCAGATTCCCGTCGGGTGGTAGACGTCGCAGTCGTACAGCATCCCGTTCTCGTAGAGCCCGACGATCCAGGACGAATATCGGGGCGGCTGGGGTGCGGTGTTGAGCGGAAAGTTGGTGGCCGGGGTCGGGAAGGCGACGGCGCCGGCGCACGGCCGGTTGGGCGGGAGCGGGTTGCCCGCCGCGTCGACGCCCCGGGCGTTGAGCGGGTTGCGGGTCGCGTTGATCCGGGCGCGCACACTCGCGTGCATCAGTTCGAGGTCGTCGCCGAACACCATGCCGCCCGGATTGGGGTCGGGCGCGCGCACCGGGCAGATGAGCGCCGAACCGGCCGGATACCCGCCCGGGTTCGCCCCTGGAACCACCGGCCGGACGATCACCTGGGCCGCGTTGGGCACCTCGGTGACCCGGAACCGGTCGCTCGGCCCGGGATCGGTGAGCAGCGGGCGCCGCCGGAACCGCACCACGTCGCCCATGGCGAAGGCGGTCGCGTGCCCGGCCTGCAGCGGCACCCGGAAGCGGCCACCATCCATCGCGGTCGGCGGCCCGGTGAGCACTCCGGCCTTCCGCAGGCGCGGCCAGCGCCACTTCACCCGGTTCGCGTCCAGGTTGACCCCGCTGAGCAGCGTGGAACGGGGCTGCACGTTGGGCGATTTGGCCGCGTCGCCCAGCCGGCCGGCCGGAAACGGCCCGCCGCCGCCGTATTCGTCCCGCAGAAACAGGGAATGGCTGAGCTCGTGGGCCGCCGTGGTCCAGACGGTGGTGGTCGCGACCCGTCGGGTCTGGTCGGGTCGCAGGTCTTTGCCGAGGCCCGTTAAGGTGTCGACGATCTGGTGGGAGTCGGCCTTGTCGAGGTTCATCACGATGAGGCGCCCGGACCCGGCGCGGAAGTGGGCGGCGCCGCCGTGCCGGTTCGAGCGGCAGAGCACGACGATCCGGTCCTCATCGGCGCCGCCCCGGGCCCAGGTCGCGCCGACCGCGACGTTCGCCCGGTTCCGGAGCGCCTTGAGGAAGTCGTCGAAGTCGTCCTCGTGGAACCGGTCCGGGTGAAGGTTGGGCACCCGCATGGCCGTGCGCCGCTGTGCGGCCGGCCGGGCGCCGAGGAGGGTCGCGAAGGCGGTGTCGCGCTCGTTTATCAGAAATCGGTTGGTGACCCCGGGAACCAGCGGCACGTCGATGTGCCACGCCGCGCCGGCGACCGGTGGCGCGACCGCCGTGTCCACCTCGGTGGCGAGCGCGTTGACGCCGGCCACGTGGTGCCGCTCGACCCATTCGGCCGGGGAGATGCCGTCCTCGCGGGACGGAACCCAGGCCATGAAGTAGTTCAGTTCATTGCGCAGCAGATCGAACGGGCGGGTACGTTGCCTGGTGCCCAGGGCCTTGACCACGGACCGGACCAGCTGCTCGAAGTCGTCCCGCTGCGCGGCGGTGAATCCGTCCGGCAGAAACAAGATGTTCTTCCTGGTCGCCAGGCCCGCAAACCCGAGGCCGTCGACCGGGGTCAAGGTGATTGGCGTCGTCCAGCGCGCCGCCGCGAGAGCCGTTCCGGTCGCCGCCGCCGCGGCCGGCGCACCCACCCGATCGGCCTTGACGGCGACATTGCCCGCGTTGCCGGTCCCGGTCAGCAACCCCGTCTTGGCGTCGACGGTCACCGGACCGGCCGCGGCCGACCAGACGATCGCCGGATTGTTGGACCCGTTGGCCCTCACGAAGGTGCGGTCGGCGGCGGCCGGGGCGTCCCTCGGGCACCACGCGGTCAGGTTGCCGTAGCTACCATCGTCGAACTCGGCCAGCAGGTCGAACCGCGAGCGACGGGTGGCCTGCCGCACCGTGAGCTGCGACGGGGTCATCCACGTACGGGTGATCGAGCTGTGGATGTGGAACCGGCGGTATGCCGTGAAGGTGGGCGCGGCCGGGCCCGCCCCGTCCCGCACGGTCGCGATCACCAGGAAGTCGAGAAGCCGGGGCGGCGCCGGCAGCGGAGCGGTGACGGTGACCTCGCCCGAGGCACTGACCGCCACTCCACCGACAGCCGGCCCACCAAGCGGAAAGTTGGCCGCGAACGTGACCGTCACCCCCGCGGGCGGAGTGTCGGCGCGCTTGTTGCCGCCGGTGTGCTCGATCCACAACAAATGATCGAGGCGAGGCCCGGTGAAACCCGGGATCAGATGAATGTCCTGGTTGGAATCTTCCGGCCAGAAGACGGATGTGGTCGGCACAGTTCACCACCAGACACGCGATGCGATCTCGTCCGGGCGGGACACCTTGACCACCCGCCGAGGCCTCATATTTCTCGCCGTCAGATCGAGTGTCAAGGCTGATAACCGCGCCGAGGCAGACCCACAAGACCGGCTCTGAACTGCTCAAACACCCTGCATGCGGCACCGAATCCCGGCCCACGGCCCGTGTCGGCTATCCATCACTCTCGACTATGGATGATCATTTAATGTCACCGTCCATCGTGGAATGTTTTTGGTACGTCATCATTCGGTAAGGGTTTTCCCGGGCCGGCGACGGTGTACTGGAGAAATGACAACTCGTCGTCTCCGCCTCCCGGTCCTCGCGACCGTGCTGGCACTGATCGCCGGGGTCGGCCTCTACTGGTTCCAGCCGTGGAAACTGGTCACCGACCGTCAGGTCGACGAGGTCCTCGCCGAGGTGCCGCTCACGACCAGCGCCGCGCCGGCTCCCGGCCCGGCCGTTGTCCGGCAGGGCACGTTCATCAGCCACGAACACGACACCGAAGGCGCGGCCCGGGTGGTTCGGCACCCCGACGGTTCCCGGGTGCTGGAGCTGGTCGAGCTCGCCACCTCCAACGGTCCCGACCTACGAGTCTGGTTGTCCGACCAGCCGGTGCGCGCCGGCACGGCCGGCTGGCGAGTCTTCGACGACGGAACCTGGGTCGAGCTGGGCCGCCTCAAAGGCAACCAGGGCAGTCAGCGGTACACCATCCCGGCCGACACCGACCTCGACCAGTTGGAGAGCGTCACCATCTGGTGCAAGCGTTTCGCAGTCTCGTTCGGCGCGGCCCACCTCGAACCCCAGCGTCAGTAGCCAACGGCACGCACCTGACGCCCTACGGGCGCTTGACAGATCGTGGCCACGGTAGTGGCGGCCCGGACATCCCCGGGATCACGGGTGGCGGCCAGGCCTGCAGCGTAGTGACCGGAGGCTCAGTGCGGCGCGACGTGCTCCACCGTGATCGTGTTGCTCTCGAAGACAAAATTCTTGATCGGCCACCCCTCGAAGGCTCCAGATTCGGCCTTGTAGAGCTTGAGCGCCGATGCCGCATTGATGTCCAGCGTGACCCTGTTCCCGGTGACACTTACTCCGTCCGTGCCCTCCCGCACGTCGAACGAGCGGCCGCAATGCTGGAGTTCGTTGTCGCGAATGTCGAGGTTGCGCGAAAAGCGCCAGTCG
Source organism: Paractinoplanes ovalisporus (assembly GCF_016834655.1). Taxonomy (GTDB): domain Bacteria; phylum Actinomycetota; class Actinomycetes; order Mycobacteriales; family Micromonosporaceae; genus Actinoplanes; species Actinoplanes ovalisporus. Next base: position 3,132 of record NZ_JAENHP010000010.1, on the reverse strand, counting down.
TCACCCGCGCCGGGCTGCGACGGGAGTCCACCCGAGCCGTCGACCTGCACGCTGATTCCGAGCCCGCAAACGCTTGCATAGTTTCGGGACACCTCGGAGTCCTGACAGCCATAGACGGCGATGGCAGCTGCCGTGCAGGTTTGGATCGTGCTCCCGGTCACCGTGATCCCGCGGCAGGCCATGAGTTCGATCCCTTGGCCTGGAACGGATCCTCGGATGACCCCGATGCGGTTGTTGACCAGCCGGATGTCGTGGACCGTGCGCCCCTGGTCGGCGCCACCCCAGAGGCGGATGCCCGCGTGCCAGCAGTTGCGCACGTTGGTCCCGGTGATCCACGAGTCGCTGGTCCGGCCGTCGAGCAGGATGCCAAACTCGAGCAATCCCTGGCCCTCGATCGTCAACTGGGAAAGGACGACACGCTCGATCTCCCCCGCATCGGAGCCGCGGATCCTGATCCCCGTCTCCGCGGCCGCATCGGCGACGAAGACCGTTCCGGGGCCGCTGCCGGCCACCGTGATGTCGCCCCGCGCGACGACAATCTCGCCGGATACGCGAAAGGTGCCTTCCGGAAACGACAAAGCGCTGCCCGGAGCCGCCTCGCGAATCAGCCGGTTGATACGTTCCGTTTCGTCGGTCCTACCCGTGGGATCGACGCCGTATTCCGCCACGACGTCGATGCCCGGTACCAACTGAGATGCAGACTTCATTCCTGACTCCCTCGGCGCGTGGCCCGGCTAGACGGTGAACTCGTTGTCGCGGATCGAAAGGTTGGACAGTGGCCACCCTTCGCGCGGGGGCGCGACCGCATCCCCGGCCTTCCCGATCGAGACGGCGACGCTGGAACCTTCGTTCAGGACGAAGCGGTTACCTGTGACGAGGATGTTCTCGCAGCCGTCATGGAAGTCAATGCAGGAAAGACTGATCGACTTGAACGTGTTGCCGGCGATATTGAGGTTGCGCGTGATCCGCCAGTCCGACTCCGGACCCGGGCTGCGAGGAAATCCGCCGGATCCGTCGGGCTGGATGCTCACGCCAATTGCGCAGCCCTCGATCGTGTTTTCGCCGATCTGTGATTCCTTGGTCCCGATCGGCCGGATTCCCCAGCCCGTGCAGTTGGCAATGTAGTTGCCCCGCACGGCGACCGCCGAACTCGAGAACAACTCCATGCCCTGTCCACTGATCCCACCCGGCCGGCCGATACCGTGGATCCTGTTGTCCTGGATGACGACACGCTTCAGGGTGGCGCCGTGGCTTCCGAAGCCCGCCAAGCGAATGCCCGCATGAAGACAACGGGTGATCTCGCAACCTTCGACCCGTACGTCGCTTGCGGTGTGCCCGACCAGGACCCCGAACTGCAGCCGCTGTCCCCCGTCGATGCGCAGCTGCTGGACCTGGACGCCAGTCACGATCTCGGATCCGGAACCCGCGATGAGGATCCCGGAGCTCTCGTCAGCACCATCCTCTCCGAGATCGATGAGGAAGACGGTGTTGTCACCGACACCCTCCAGAACCGTGTCGGTGCGACTGGCGACGACCGCCTTGTCGAGCCGATACGTCCCGGCCGGAAAATGGAACAGAGTTCCCGCCGGCTCGGTCCGTATCAAATCGTTGATCCCATTCGCCACGAAGCGCTCACCCGTGTTGTCGACCCCCCGCGCGACGACATCGACGACAGCTCCGGTGAACTTGTCGCGCCGGGGCACAGAGGCCAACCCGGCGGGGTCCCGTTCCGCAGCCATGTTGGAAACCATGCTGCCGATACTACGATTGTCGCCGCCTCGGGCCGGCCATTCAAAGACACTATCGAGAGAGTTCCACGATCGTGGACCTCGACTGCGCAATCGAATACTCGACGACCAGCTGACGCGCATTCGATACGAAGTCCGCCTCCCGGTTCATGATCTCTTTCGGCTGACGGCCGGATGGGAATGAAAACAGGGGCCGCATTTTCTTACTACGGTGTGGTCGTGCGGCCCACAGGTGACCACCTATATACCGGTTCGTCGGCAGAACGCGAAAACGCCGTCGCCGTGTTCGGCTACGTGGAGGAGGGAACTGCCTGCTGGACGCCCAACCCGAGCCCGGCGACCACGCCTTTCTTCCGGCTGGTGCACCCGCAGGCGGGCGACCACTTCTACACCACCTCAGCGGCCGAACGAGACAACGCCGTCGCCACGATCGGATTCATCGACGAAGGCACCGCCTGCCACGTCCTCGCCGACGCCCAAACCGGAACCGTCCCGCTGCTACGACTGTTCCACCCCGCATCGAAGGACCACTTCTACACCACGTCCGAAGCAGAGCGCGACTTCGCGGTGACCAGCGCCGGCTACACCTACGAAGGCATCGCCTGCCACGTCTACGCCGGCGATGGGCCAGATCGCTCGCCGCTGCTCCGCGCCTACAAACGGTACGGCGCGATGGTGAGTCTGCATCTGATTCTGGTTCAGAATTACGCGGACGAGGGCACGGCCTGCCACGTCTTCGCCAACCAGGCGGCGGGCACAACGCCGCTTTACCGCTTGGTGCACCCGCAGGCGGGCGACCACTTCTACACCACCTCAGCGGCCGAACGAGACAACGCCGTCGCCACGATCGGATTCATCGACGAAGGCACCGCCTGCCACGTCCTCGCCGACGCCCAAACCGGAACCGTCCCGCTGTTTCGACTGTTCCACCCCGCATCGAAGGACCACTTCTACACCACGTCCGAAGCAGAACGCGACTTCGCGGTGACCAACGCCGGCTACACCTACGAAGGCATCGCCTGCCACGTCTACGACGGGCCGCAGGCTGGCACAACGCCGCTGCTGAGGCAATATCTGCATCCCCGGGACCATTCTTATACGACCTCGGCCACCGAGCGGGACAACGCTGTGGTCAATACCGGACCGGCCGTGACCATGGACGCCGCGGCGCAGGCCATGCAGGAGGTTTATGACACGGTGGGCATCAAAGTCCAAATCAAGTCCGTCCGACGGCAGAGCTTGCCAAACCTGGTCGATTGAGTTCCCCCCGGTTTCCGGGAGCTTCTCAAACATGATCGACTGATCATGGGGAGGAAGCATCTGTGGCCGCACCGAAGAAGTACCCCGACGAGCTGCGAGCACGGGCCGTGCGCTTGTATCGCGA